>JBGSJE010000001.1:0-93278 GCA_041742155.1 Chryseolinea sp.
CTCGAAGAGATAAAAACGGATGAGGCAGTTTTCTCCGCGAGAACATGCTTTTAAAGCTGTTTAGGCGCAAATGTGCTCTCACCCGTTTTCACTTTAACATTAAATATCCATTGGATATTTTGAAGATTCAAACATAGGAGAACGTGAAGAACGCATTCAATCCCATACCGGGAGCTACAAGGATGGGATTCCGGGCATAGATCCCCATCATCACACTGCTGAAAAAACAAACCAAAACGGTCGCGGTAAGTACGGCCGGAAAAGGCATGCCGGCCTGGCTGAGGATAGATGGATTAACGACGATAATATAGGCGGTCGCCATAAACGACGACGCCCCGGCTACCAGTTCTGTAAACCGTGCTGACCTCTTATTCAACGGAGCGGATACGGATGTCATTGAAGGTATGAAAGTACACAACTAAGTTTGAAAAACGCCGGTGGGTAAAAAAATGAAACCCTGGTGTAAATTCAATCGGATGCATCGCGTAAGGCCACGAGGTTCAGCGTGTAGCGCTGATTCCCTCTCATGCTCTATTGCTGAAAATCACCCCGCCGGAGTTACTCGATTCCGGCAACCACGGGAAGGATGATGTGACTTACTTTTGTGCCTCCATGGTGAATAGTTTGAGAGGCCACCCTCACGACTTCGTTTTCGCCAAGTGCCGCACCCGTATTCGGATTCCGGTCAAATTGTGGAAAGTTGCTGGACGTAATATCGATTCGGATGCGATGGCCGGGCAGAAATACATTGGCTGTACCCGTCAGTTCAATCTCGTATTCGTATACTTCATTCGGCGTCAGTAATTTTATTTTGTCTAGTCCCTCCCGGAACCTTGCTCTAAGTATCCCTTCGGATATGGGCATTGCAAAACCATTCGGATAGACATCTACCAGTTTAATCATCCAGTCTGTGTCCGGACCATCGGTGGCGGCGAACAATTTCATTTTAACTGGCCCGGCAATAGTTAAGGATTTTTCGAGGAAGTCGCTGGTATAGACCAGCACATCCTGCTTTTGTTCAAGCGGTCTTTGATCTTTAGGGCCGGCTAATGTTGGAGTACCACAACAGTTGTTTCCCCCCAGCGTCGGCACGGGTTTATCCGGATCGTAGCGGTAGTTGTCGGTACCCGGCCTGGCCGGTTTTTCAGACGAAAGCTTTCCATCGCCGCGAACCGAATTGGCTCCCGTTGTATTGGTGATATAAAACTTCTGATACACCGTGCCGGGTACGGGCCAGTCCGTTTCGCTTCGCCATTTGTTAACGCCCATGTAGAATAACTTCACAGGTTTCTCATTTTCCAGACCGTTTTTAATTCCTTTCAGATGATAGTCAAAAAACCGGAGTTCGGTTTCAAAATGATCGATGTGCGCTAACGGTGTAAAGTCCACATCGCCGAATGACTGTGATGATCCATGGCCCCATGGTCCAATAATCATACGGGCGCCTGCGCGTGCTGCCGGGGTTCCACCCTTACTCTTCATACCCGTAAATCCGTTGATCGTTCCCATAACGAAAATATCAAACCATCCTCCCATCGTATGGACGGGGACTTTTATTTTGTCAAACCGTTCTTCATCGCTGATCGCTTTCCAGTAGCCGTCATAACTCTCGTGACTGAGCCAGTCGCGGTAGTGCTGTGTAACGTGACCGGCACTCGCCAGGTCGCCGTCGCGGAGTGGTAAATGCATCAGGATGTTTTCATACTTCAGTTCTTCCGGCATAAACGCTTCCGTATGCCAGTACTGAGGGAGCATGATCCTGTTCGGCATACGCACGACACCCCACCCGTAGTTAAAACTCAGCCGGAATGCGCCTCCCATGGTGATCCAGTTCGCGTAGATGTTGGTGGATGCAAGCAGGGGAAAAGCTGCTACGAGGTGAGGTGGATTCTGTGCCGCGGCCTGCCATTGGTTATGTCCGAGGTAGCTTCCTCCCTGCGTACCAACTTTGCCGTTGGAGAACTCCTGGGCGGCGGCCCATTCAATTGTATCGAATCCGTCGTTGGCTTCATCCCGGAATGGTTCCCACCGGCCGTCGCTTTCGTATCGTCCCCGGACATCCTGGAGAACCACCGCATAACCGTGCTGGGCATATTTAACCATGGTCTGGTGCATACCATCGCGTTGAACACCGTACGGAGTGCGCACCACGATGGTAGGGTAACGCCCTGGGGCTTCCGGCAGGTAAATGTCGGCGTAGAGCTTTACTCCGTCGCGCATCACGATCTCGCGGTGACGTTCAATACGGATGCCGTTCAGTTTCGCATCCGTCGAAGGCTCCGAAGGGAATGAATAAGTGAGAGTGGTGGAAAACAACATCACAACGGCGGCAAAAAGCGCAGGCTTTCCGCAGGGATAATTTTTTGTCATGGTAAATGCTTTGAAGTAAATTAGTAAAATTCGGGTGATTGCGGAAGTCACCCTGTGCCCGGCCGTATTTTGTTTTACTTTTTAGTGTTTGCATTTTGGTTGTGTCTATTACACTTCCGTTTATCTTTGTTCATGACACAGACGGAATCGCCACTCATCCATCCGGGCCAGATATCGTTCGGAAAAAATATCATTATCATCGACGCGCGAAGCGGACCTGGCGCTTATGACCGCTACCGGGAAAATCACCTGAAGGGAGCCTTGCATGCCGACCTGGACCGCGACCTGTCTCAAAAACCGGTTAACCCGGCTTTCGGAGGAAGGCATCCGCTGCCGGAAGCTAAAGTTTTCGGGGAATTTTTGGGAACACTGGGGATAACACCAACGACCGCTGTGGTGGTTTATGACGATAAGAACGGTGCAAACGCAGCCGCACGTTTCTGGTGGATGCTGCGCGCACTTGGCCATACAAATGTGAAAGTTGTCGATGGCGGACTGGACGCCCTGATCCGGGAGGGACTACCGATGTCTGCTGCAACCGAGACACCTGTAGCGACAGTTCCTTATCCGGCAACAACCTGGAGGTTGCCGACGGCGTCGCTTGAAGACGTGGAAGCGGCAACGGCCGATCCTGATTCTCTGGTGATCGACGTACGGGAAGCATACCGTTACCGTGGTGAGCGGGAACCTATCGATCTTATTGCGGGTCATATACCGGGAGCGATCAATATCCCCTATATCGGCAACCTGAATCCCGACGGCACCTTTCTCCCTTCGGAAAAACTTGCCAACCTGTACAATGCGGCGCTCGATCATCGTGAACCAGCCCAGGTGATCGTCCATTGCGGCTCCGGTGTAACGGCCTGCCATACGCTGCTGGCCCTGGAACAAGCGGGTATCAGTGGTGCCGGTCTTTACGTCGGCTCATGGGGCGAGTGGTCCAGAAGAGACCTGCCGATCGCAACGGAAGGATCGTAGCAAAAGGACAATGTGCAGAACGGGGCGCTACTTGCTCCTTCTTTCAGCGGTGTCCTCGTAAAAATATTCATCGAAGGTCTTTCCGCTGAGATTTGATTTATCGGTTAATACCGAGTACACCATCCACCATAAACTGGCTGTGGTAAGGAGGAAGAGGAAGAAGATCACCGCGAACGTCAGGGAGACGTTTACGGCCACAACGTAAACGAGCAGGAGAGCGGTTGTTATCCCCACACTGTAACTTGTTTTTGTTTTCATCCCGTTAAAACAGGTAATGCTGAAGGATAGTTTTTATTTCATCCTGAATTTGCCGAAACTTTTACGACGGCGCAAGTGAACATTCCCCGCAAGCGCTGCCGGATTTTTGCGAATACCGGACGCCCACGACTTGTAAGAACACGTCGTTTATCGTGTACTCCGTCGGGAAAACGCGATAGCAAAAATTTTCCAAATGTGGATTCAGGAAGAAAAGGCACGAAATGTGTGCGGTAAGAACTATGGACGAATACAGGCAGCAGGCGCTGAAGGAGGTAGCGGAATGGCAGCAGAAGATGCGGCGGGCGCCGTCTCTTATCAACCGCTTGTCGAAAAATATGCAGGTGCGCGTAAACCGGATCATCCCTGAAAAAGTACACAAGGTGATCACGGCGGCTATTAAACAGATGACGCGTGCCGTGCTCACCGGGGCAGTCTTCACAACGACAAATCCGACGACCGGCCTGGACCTTTATACCTGCGAAGCGGAAGTTAAACGCACCATAAAATTTTACAGGAACACATCATCGGCCGAGGGCGCTGTTACCGGCGCGGGTGGAATATTTCTGGGCCTGGCCGACTTCCCCATCTGGTTAACGCTAAAAATGAAAATGCTGGCGGAAATTGCTTCACTGTACGGCTATCCTGTAAATGATTTCAGGGAAAGAATTTACCTCCTTCATATTTTTCAATTGACATTTTCCAGCCAGGCACACCGGCAAAAGGTCTTCCGTTTGATCGAACAATGGGAAGACTATAAGAATACCCTTCCGGACAATCTAAACGATTTCGACTGGCGGAGTTTTCAACAGGAATATCGGGACTACATTGATCTCGCCAAGTTGCTACAGCTGGTTCCCGGTATCGGGGCTGTCGTAGGTGCCTATGTCAATCACAGACTGACGGATAAGCTGGGATATTTTGCTATGCAGGCGTTTAGAATGAGGTGGCTATCCAGGATCGATGTTGACAAATTATCAAGGAGGTAGTCCTCGTGACGAGCGGCCGCCTTCCATGTCGCGTTATTTTAATTTGAGCACCAGCGATGGATTCAGCGGATACCGTCCGAACGATTTTCCGTATACGGCGATCCCACCGTTCCCATTGGTTTTAACCTGGACGACGAGTTTCCCGCTCCGGATGGCTTGCTGAAGTTGCTTTTTACTGACCGGGACTTTTGTCAGGTATCCATAAGAACCGGCCTCCCTCAGTTTTTTGTCTTTCAGCTGGTGATGCCAGGAAAGCACTCCCCGGTGATCGGCCGGATCGTCCGGCAGTGTTGTCGTGAGCGCTGCCTGCCCGTTGATCGTAATGGTTACGGACGAGGGAAACAACGTTTCATCCGTCATCGGATATGCGTTCGGATTGCCGCTTGGCGATGCCGTTGCGCCCAGCATAAAGTCAAGGTCTGCATTTTGTTTTGCATCGGCCTGATCCTTGACGAACAATTCCTTCGCGGAAATTTCAATCAGGAAGTAAGCTTCCCTGATTGTCGCAGGATTGATCTTGTCGTCGCATAAAAAGGTATACTCAAAATTTCCATTTCCCGCGCCGTTCACTTTTAGACCGTCAAGTACGTTCCATTGTTTAACGGTGAAAGAGGCGTTCGTGAAGGCATCCGGTTTTACCGATATAATTTGTGTCTTCGGGAGATTGGTTTCCGATTCGATTTCGAAGTGCATGAAGTTCCGGTGCAGTACGGTTCCTTTCAGGTCCTCCAGTTGCAGGCTAAGCATGGCAATGCCGCCGTGAACAGGCATGGTGAGGGAAAGGTGTTCGAGTTCAGCCTGGTCGTACGGCTTATACGGCGCCGTTTTACTTCCGCTGGACACCAACGATGTTTCTCCGACAGCGTTTGTGAGCGTCAGTTTGTAAGAGATCCGCAACTCCTTCCCGAGTTCTTTATCAGTCATGGATGAAAGGAACAACGGAACGTCTACTATCGCTCCACCCTTTACGGTCCGGCAGATCTCATTTCCTGTCGACAGGTAAACAGGTGCGTGGAAGTCGTTGATCTGCATGCCGGGAAACAGTTGTTCAAGTCCGGTGAACTTTTGGGTACGGTCAAACCGCCAGTATCCGTTCCATTCATTTATGACGTCGTGATGTTCGGTATACAACCATCCGGCGATCTCGGGGTACTTACGGAATGTGTTCATCATGCGGTGGTAATCCCAGCTCCAGTCAACATCGCCTGTGCTGCCCTCATACCCCCACACATTTCCGCATTCTGAGTTTATCTTGGGCTGTCTCCCCTGCCTGAAACCTTCTTCAAACTGGAAGGTGCTTCCTTCAAAGGACTTTTCGGTGATCATCTTCAGGTGTTCTTCCCATTCCCAACCCGGTAGATAGTCGTGAAAGGAGTTAAGGTCTGTTTGCGTATGTCCGGCGCCGCAGCAAATGGAGTTATCTTCAGCCAGGCGGGTAGGGTCGAGTGATTTCGCGAGGTAGTACATGGACGCAACCCACTGTCTTGTTTCTTTCTGGTATGTTGAAATTTTTTTGCCGCCTTCTTCCCTGGCGGTTCGCAATCCCCATGTTTCATTAAACAACGTCCAGGAGAATATAGAAGGGTGATTGAAATCGCGCCTGATCATCTCACGCATCGTGGTTTCCGCCTCGTGCTGCATATTGGCATCGGGCTCACCCCAGCTATTGGGCAAGTCCGCCATCACCAGTACTCCCAGTTTGTCAGCCCAATAAAGTTTTCGGGGGATCTCTACTTTTATATGTGGGCGTATACCATTCAAACCGATCCTTCGCGCGAGTTCAACTTCGTTTTTCATAAAGTCATCGCTGGGAAAGGTGTAAAATCCGTCGGGGTGATAGGATTGATCCAATGTCAGCTGAAGGTAAACCGGTTTATTGTTCAGGGCCACATAGGGAAACGTTGTACCCGGCAGATCGACGACAGAAATCTTTCGCATTCCGAAATAGGATTTAATCACATCGTCATTCAGCCTGACTTCAGCTTCATACAGGTAAGGATCTTCCAGCGACCAGAGCCTGGCCTGTGGCAAGGAAAGAACAGTTGTGGCTTTGTATTTTCCTTTTGGAATAATAAATTCTTTTGTCAGTGGCGCTCCGGGAGTCTTTATGGAAAGTGAAACCGTGAGTCCGGAAGCTGATTCTTCGGGGAGGTAGACTGTTACGGATACGGTGCTGTGATCAATATCCGGGTCAAAATGCACGGCGTCGATATATTCCTTTCCGCGGGCTTCGAGGTAAACCGTTTGCCAGATCCCTCTTGCATTCCCGTATCCTTGTTTCCCGTAAAGCGTGAAGTCGCGTCTTTTATCATCCACCCGTACCACAAGGTTTTGTGGTTTTCCATAGACAACGTATGGAGTCAGCTCAAAGGAAAACGGCGTATATCCGCCCTGGTGTTCGCCTAACAGGTGACCATCCAGCCATACCGTGGTCTTCCAGTCGGACGCACCGATGGTAAGGAAGGTGCGTTTGTCTTTCCATTCCCCAGGGATCGTTACAGTCCTCCTGTACCATGCGATATCGGCTTTGTCTTTAACACCGGATAACGGTGAGCCCCAGGGAAAGGGAACATTGATCCGGTGGGAGAAACCGGTGTTGCCGGCGGGCCAGTTTGCCTGGATACCGTGATCCAGGGAATCGAATTCAAACGACCATACGCCGTTTAGGTTTTGCCAGAGTGTTCGTTCGAAATCCGGCCTTGGATGTTCGGGTAAGGGGATGGATTGCGCTGTAACAAAAGCCGTGTTGACGGCCACCAGGAAAAGCAGGGTACTGAAAAGTTTCATGTTCCGAAGGTAATACATTATCTAAAACGAGGGCAGCGTCGACCAATTCATGCTGCTAAAAGATTATTGTAACGGATATGTCCCTGCCCTGAAAGCCTTTTAAACCCTGGCGGCGCCCCGCTGAAAACAATTCCGTAGGCGTATCGGTGAAAGATTTGCTATATTGACAATCGACAAAATATCCACATCCATAAAACGTTAAAATCTATGTCCAAGAATTCCCGCCGCAATTTCCTGCAAAAAATTACCGCTTCCGCCATCTCGCTGCCGTTAATCCCCGGGCTGGTATCGGAAAGCAAAGGACAGATCATTGCACCTCCCTACCAGGGTCCCGTTCTACGCGTGGCGATCATGGGGCTTGGCAGTTATGGCAACCGGGTAGCCGAGGCGATGCAAACCTGCACGATGGCAAAGCTCACCGGCGTAATCAGTGGCACACCTTCGAAAGTGAAGGACTGGCAGGCCAAGTATAATATTCCGGACAAAAACTGTTATAACTACGAGAATTTTGACAGCATCAAGAACAACCCCGATATAGACGCTGTATATGTAATTACGCCAAACTCACTGCACAAACCCTTTACGATCCGTGTGGCAAAGGCAGGCAAGCATGTGATCTGTGAAAAGCCCATGGCGGTTAACGCAGCGGATGGGCAGGAGATGGTGGATGCCTGTAAAAAAGCGAATGTAAAACTGCTGATCGGCTACCGTATGCACCTGGAACCAAAAACACTGGAGATTATCAGGATGAGGAATAGCGGCGAATTTGGAAAGGTTCTTTTCTTCCAGGGACTGTGCGGTTTCCGGATCGGGGACCCTACGCAGTGGCGGCTCAACAAACAACTGGCTGGTGGCGGCGCGATGATGGACATCGGAATTTATGCCGTCAACGGATCGCGTTATATGATCGGTGAAGAGCCCATCTGGGTCACCGCGCAGGAGACAAAAACCGATCCCGTCAAATTTAAAGAAGGTGTGGATGAGACCATTCAATTCCAGTTTGGATTTCCCGGCGGAGCGGTAGCATCATGCCTGTCGACGTATACAATGAATAACCTTGACCGGTTCTTCCTGAACGGTGACAAAGGGTATGCGGAAATGCAGCCGTCAACAGGTTACGGACCGATCAAGGCCAGGACTCATGCAGGGGAATTAACGCATGCGCATGTTACGCATCAGACCGTACAAATGGATGAGATGGCTGCCATGATCCTGCAGGGTAAAAAGCCCCTTGTTCCCGTCGACGGAGAAGAGGGCGTGAAGGACATGAAGATCATCGATGCGATCTACCTGGCGGTTAAAACGGGTAAGAAAGTAATGTTGAAGTGATTACCACGCGTATATGGATACCGGGATTTTTGAGAAGGTAGATCACTACATCAGTCAGCTGGTAGGTGGCGAGGACGACGTCTTGCGCGACACGCTTCAATCGATCAGGGATTCAAACATCCCGTCCATAAGTGTTTCTGCCAACCAGGGAAAATTTCTTCAGGTGTTGGCGAAAGCCTGCAATGCCAGGAAGATTCTGGAGATCGGCACGCTGGCCGGTTACAGTACCATCTGGATGGCCCGTGCGCTACCGGAGGACGGAAAATTGATTACGCTGGAATACGAGCCCCTGCATGCGAGGGTTGCCAGGGCGAATTTCGAAAAAGCGGGACTCAGCAACAAAATCGATGTGCGCGTCGGCAAGGGCATCGAACTGTTGCCCGAACTGGTCGCGGCGAACACCGGACCATTCGACATGATCTTCATTGATGCTGACAAGCCTCCGTATACGGAGTACTTTCAATGGTCCCTTAAACTGGCCCGGCCCGGAACCCTGATCGTTGTCGATAATGTAATCCGGGAAGGAAAAGTGCTGGAAGGGGACACGGCTGATGAAATTGTGGCGGGCGTTCAACGTTTCAACACATTTCTTGCGAAATGCCAGGCTGTAACAGCCACAATCATTCAGACGGTTGGTTCGAAGATGCACGATGGTATGGCACTGGCAGTGGTAAAATAAACCATTGATAACAACTTGTTTCATGATCGCGGAAACTGAACAGCTGCGTCCATTCGCCTGGAAAACATGGTTGTGATGGGCGGTCCCGGGCGCTGACAAATCGTATGTATATTTGATCATTCAAAACAACCATTAACTTATGAAAAGGAATTTCTTTCGATGTACCCTGCTGCTCTCGATACTGTGGATATCCTGTTCGACGGCTTCATTTTCACAACAGTTCAAAGTCCTGTTGTTTACCAAAACGGACGGCTTTCATCACGAATCCATTCAGGAAGGCGTCGCTGGTATCCGTCAGCTCGCCAGCCGCAATAATTTTACCGTAGACTGGCACGAGAATGCGGCTATTTTTAATGATAAGGCATTGGAGAATTATAAAGCGGTGATATTTCTGAACACAACCGGCAATATACTGGACGAAAAGCAACAGGCGGCTTTTGAAAAGTTCATCAAGGCAGGCAAAGGTTTTGTGGGTATCCACAGCGCGTCCGATACGGAGTATGAATGGCCCTGGTATACCAAGATGGTGGGCATGATGTTCAAAATCCACCCGCAACAACAAACCGCTTACCTCACTGTGGAGGACAGTAATTTTCCGGGGATGGAAAGGTTTCCCAAAAGACTTTTATGGACCGATGAATGGTATGAATACGGTGAACGTAAAGCCGACGATCTGCATGTCCTTGTAACAGTCGACGAGAAGACTTACGATCCGAATGTGAAATGGGGAGAGAATGTAGGGAAGGGGATGGGTAATTTTCATCCGATCTCCTGGTACCACAACTACGACGGAGGCCGGGCGTTTTATACCGGATTAGGGCACATTGGCCTGACGTTTTCCGACCAGACATTTCTTGACCACATCTACGGCGGTATCTACTGGGCTGCTACGGGGAAAGGTCTGGCGAAATAATTCGTCTCGCGAGAAAACAACTCAACGTCATCAGCACTTGAAGTAGTATCATCCGGTTGGTACTACTTCATTTTTTTTCCGCTATTTCTTACACCGGTGCGATTGGGAGTTCAACTT
This sequence comes from Chryseolinea sp., assembly GCA_041742155.1. Taxonomy (GTDB): domain Bacteria; phylum Bacteroidota; class Bacteroidia; order Cytophagales; family Cyclobacteriaceae; genus Chryseolinea. The sequence continues at coordinate 10,418 of JBGSJE010000001.1, forward strand.
TTGTCCGTTTTTCGGGCATCCCTCGTATACTTGCCGTTTCTTTGCAGAACCGTATGCTTTTTGATACCACTGTTAGCCTGAGGTGCGTCTTATTGTTGATGCTCGTATGTTACGGCCGGGCCTGGGCGCAGGAACGTACCTTTCAGCCCCTGAAATTGCATTCTTCGAAATCAAAAGAATTGATCGATGAACTCACCACCCACCTCGGTGATGAGTACAGGTACCTTGGCACCGTCACGAACAAAACGAAAGCCCAGCAAATTTGTAACAGCCGGTCGTCGTTAATTCTCAAGCTCGTCCGGGCGAAGGCATTTGTCGACAATGATTCCATTGACGGCGTACTGGAATCCATAGTCAACCGCCTTGTTGATAGCAACGGACTGGAAAAACGCAAAAGAATCGTTCTGGTGACTAATAGTCCCGGAATAAACGCCACTTGCTTTGGACGAGGCACATTCATGGTTACCATTGGCCTGCTGAGCAGGGTCAGGACGGAAGACGAACTGGCTTTTGCTCTTTCTCACGAGGTGGCACACGATGAACTGCGACATGTTCAGTTTAGAATCAGGGAAGAAGCCGATGAGCGGACAGCCCGTAAAATCAACACGCAGTTCGGAAAAATCCTTTTTGGTGAGATAACTATTGAAGACATCGAGGCATTTCGAAAGTTTGTCTACAAAGCCAGTGAGTTCAGCCGCGAAAATGAGATCGACGCCGACTCGCTGGGTTTCCGGTTATACCACCGGGCGATGTACAATGATGAGCAGGCAGTGGCCCTGTTGTCCATGCTGGATTCCGCCGGTTATCCGAAATATGATTACAAGGAAGCGTTCTTCAGTCCTTTCGACTTTGCCAAATACCCGTTCAAGGACTACTGGCTGAACGATAGGCTCAGCGTATATAAAAGGAAAGGGGCGAGCTCGTTCCTGTACTCAGCCGACTCGCTGGAATCTCATCCCGATATGGATCTAAGGATGGACCTGATGAGAGGCTACCTGGAGTCAACCGGTCCCTGCACTGTTACGCCGACTGCCTGGCGGCCGGATATCGTTTACCGGGCGGAATTCCAGACTGTGGAAAGTGCCTATGTTTCCCTTCAATACGATCAGGCGTTGTTTCACAGCCTGCAGTTAATGAAACGATATCCCGGGAACACATACCTGGTCTCCAGAGTGGGGAAAATGCTTTTGGACATCAGCGAAGCCAAAAACGATATGCTGTTTGAAAAATATGTTTCCAGGTTTACGGGCCGTTACAAGGAGCGTATGCAACAGGTTAATAACTTTCTCTACAATATAACAGGGGCGGAAGCTTCTGAACTCGCTTTCCACTTTATAAACAACCAGGCCAATTTCAGCAGCGTTGAACCGTCTCATTATTACCTGCTTTGGAAGATATGCCTGAGCACCCACAGAGACCAGGTAGCGGAAAAAATAGAAAAAAAATTCAGAGATACATTTAAAAAGAGTATTGCTACGTTTGACTATGAGTAGGCTGTGGTTTATAAATAAATAACGCGATTTCGGTGACGAACGACACCGCTGTGTCTTAATTATCCAAACTTCACCAGATGAGATCAATACTATTAATATTGGCGTCCCTGCTGATCGTGGCATGCGGAGACAGGCGGAGTAAAATGTCCGTTGGGCCGGAGCGTGCCAGGGGATTTGATGCAGTAACCGTCAGCGATAAGAGCCCCGTTGCCGTACCTGTCCAGGACCGGAAACTGATCAAGGATGGTTCGCTCACCTTTGAAAGCCCGGACCTGAAAAAAACGCAGGCTGAGCTCGCGGCTATTTCGACGCGGCTCCGGGGCTATACCTCCAATGAAACGCTTAGTAACAATCATGGGCGTACGTCCTGTCAGATCGTGATTCGTGTGCCGGCGGAAAATTTTGAAGACCTGGTTGCCGAGGTCGAAAAACTGGGCGTGATCATCACCGGCAAAGACATCCGCACAAGGGATGTGACGGAAGAATATTTTGATGTTGATACGCGGATCAATACAAAAAAAAACGTGGAGGCCCGCTACAGGGAGTTGCTGGAGCAGGCACACACCGTTGAGGAGATGCTGGCCATCGAACGGGAGATCGGGAATGTCCGATCGGAGATCGAAGTTATGGAAGGCAAGCTTAACTACCTGAAGAACCAGGTGTCCTTCAGTACGCTGGAAGTAAATTATTATAAGGAGACAGGGTCGGGGTTTAATTTTCCTGCCAGATTTGTTCAATCCCTGTCTAATGGCTGGAATAACCTCCTGGCCTTTTTTATCGGGTTGATGAACATCTGGCCTTTCCTGATCCTGTTTTCGTTTGCCCTATGGGGATTGAGGAAATGGCTTCGCAAAAGGGATACGCATAAGAGCGCAAGCAACACCGGTATTTAGCAGGACCCGCTGGGATTTCATATTAAAAAAGTAAATTGGCTTCGATCCCCATTTACATTAACCCGATGTTATGAAGTCCCTGCCTCTTATTCTATTCCTGATCTTTTCCTTTGAAGCCGCTGCGCAAAAGCTCAACGCCGAAATAGACGCCCTGTTGAAAACCAAGTACAAACCGGGAGAGCCCGGTGCTGTAGCGCTGGTGGCGAAAGCGGGTAAACCGATTTACAGGCAGGCGTTCGGGATGGCTAACCTGGAGCATGACATTTTGATGAAACCGGAGCATGTCTTCGAGATCGGCTCCATTACAAAACAATTTACAGCTGTAGCTATTTTGATGCTGGAGGAACAAGGGAAATTGTCGCTTCAGGACCCGGTAACGAAATTTATTAAGGACTATCCGGTCCATGGTCATACGATCACGGTGCATCACCTGCTGACTCACACATCGGGAATAAAAAGTTATACGGGGATGGAGCGGTGGATGAAGTTGTGGCGGAACGATATGTCTCCTCCGGAAATGATCGATTTGTTCAAGAATGAGCCGATGGATTTTGCGCCCGGTGAAAAGTGGTTGTATAACAATTCAGGCTACTTTATGCTGGGTTACATTATTGAAAAGGCATCGGGCATGCCCTACGGGGAATTTTTGGAAAAAAATATTTTTACGCCTCTTGGAATGAAGAATTCCTACCTGGGCACTCAGTCAAAGATCATCCGGAACCGCGCACAAGGTTATCAGAAGCGTGAAGGGTTTATTAATGCGGAATATCTCAGCCTGACACAACCGTATGCCGCAGGGTCTGTTCTTTCTACCGTCGATGACTTGCTGATCTGGAATACGGCTGTTAAGTCGAACCGTTTGGTAAAAAAGGAAACGATCCAAAAAGCGTTTACGAACTATAAACTCAATGACGGAAAAGCGACGAACTACGGATACGGGTGGGCACTCGACGAGATCAATGGCAGCCCTACCATTGAGCATTCCGGCGGCATCTTTGGCTTCACCACCAATGGCATCTACCTTCCCAATGAAGACGTATACGTTGTAGTACTGGACAACTGCGATTGTCAGAATCCCTCCGAGATATCAACCCGTATTGCCGCAATGGTTATCGGGAAACCTTATCCGGAAGCGACTTCGAAAATCAAACTTGATGACACCTATGCTTCGTCGTTAACAGGTGTCTTTGTGTTCGAAGACAGTACAACCAGGATGGTGACCTGGGAAGACGGCCAGCTTTTCAGCCAGCGCACCGGTGGTGAGAAATTTAAACTGTTCCCCCAGGATAAGTTCAATTTTGTTTTTGAGAACAGTCTCACACAATATCAGTTTGTAGTGGATAACACAGGCGTGAAGGAACTGCTTTTTAAGAACAGGGTCAACGTAGTAAAAGGTGTAAGGTCCGACAAGGCGGTTCCCTCGCACCGTGAGATCGTATTGAGCGAGGAAGAAATGAAGCCATACGCCGGCGTCTTTGAAATACAACCTAACTTTTTAATTACGGTAACCGTGGAGGGAAATCACCTGATGGCGCAGGCGACGGGGCAGAATAAATTCGAGATCTTTCCGGAGTCGCCCGATAAATTTTTTTATAAGGTGGTAGACGCACAGATCGAATACATCAGGGGCGATGACGGCAAATACGATTCGTTTATCTTATATCAGGGAGGTCAAAAAATAGTTGCCAGGCGAAAGAATTGAATCATTACTCGTTCTCAAAGGCAGGCAATCCCAGACTTTTGTTTGCCCGTATAACGTTCTGGTGAATTACGTCATCTAGTCTTTCCGCCGTTTTTAACAACATTCTCACAATGTTTTGATTGTCTTCAGTAAGGGAATTTTTGTCGAGGATGTTCAACAGGCCAAGCATGGTGGCGACGGGCTGCCGTGTTTCATGCGATTGCGACCAGGCAATATCTGCCAGCTGTTTGCGCTGCAACGCCGTTTGTTTTTCGAGGTTTTTAAGGTCCGAAATATTCTGAACGTTAAGCAAGACGCCGATCAGTTTCGAGTTGTCGTAAACAGGTGTATACTCGGAACGAACCCAGAAGCTCATTTGTGGATAGTGCATCTCGCGTTCGCTGATCACCATGCTTTTGGTCATTATGGCACATTCAAAATTCGTCTTAAAATCTTCAAAGATCTCTCCATCGTTATCTCTCCGGTATTCCAGCATACTGTCACCCAGGCAAAGGTCCCGGTCATAAAGCAATTTTGTGCCGTCGCTAGCCCACTTGTTGAAGAACAGGATGCGGTAACTGACATCGATGAGAAATATGGAGGATTGTGTGCTGTCGAAAATCGCCTTCAGGATGTTGCGGGAGGCTTCAAGTTCATGTTGAATTTTACCTAACGTTTCAGGACTGAAGTCCTCATGCATATATAACGTGTTTAATATTCTTCACTAATTTATAAATAAAATGGAGTATACAATTATTTCCATGGGCATTTCTTCCCGCGATCGCCGTATGAGGAAACACCGCCTAACCGTTAGTCTACCAGTTCGGCGACCAGCTGATCCAGTTTTACCTGAGGGTCAACGCACAGGCCAGGGTGCACCCTGGATGTCTGCAGAACCGTACTGCGGGACGCCGTAAGCCACCGGAAACGCTCCTTCAACCCTAACAGACCTATCGTACCGCCCTCAGGACCACCGGCACAGATCCGCTCGAATGACCGAATATGTTCTTTCAGTTGATCCATTTCAATTTTCGTGCACAACGCCTTTATCCGGTCGGGTTGCAGCTCAATGCTGCATCGTAAGAAATTTTTCCCGGCGCACAATAGGATAACCCCTACGTTCAGAAACTCTTCCCGTTCCACCCTGGGTACGACCCGGATAACCGCATATTCAAACACGTGATGCTCTTGCATAGTGGACTTCTTTGATAAAATGATCAGCATGGCTTATGCGCTCGTTCAGAAACTGCGCATATGCATTTCGGTGTGCCTCGACGGAACTAAACGACCCCTCGTTCAGCCAGGATTCAGGGATGGTCATGGCAATCGAACGAATAAGGCCCGGCGTGAGACGTTTCCGGATGAGTTCATCCGCACGATCCATTTCACTTGCCTTTGCCAGCAGAACATGATCTTTGATGTAAGGAAAAGAGCGGTCGGGTTTTCCCCAATCGTCCAGGGTATGATGAAAATAAAGGGATGCTCCATGATCGATCAGCCAAAGTTCCTTGTGCCACCATAGCATATTTGTGTTTCGCGCAGTGCGGTCTACATTCATCAGCAACGCATCCAGCCAGACAATCTCGGATGCCAGCAGACTATCTACCGGGGTGGCCAGCGGATCGAATGTAATCGATCCTGACAGGTAATGTAATCCAAGGTTCAGACCGGTGCTCGCTTTCAGGAGATCCTGAATCTCTTCGTCCCCTTCCATCCGTCCAAACGCGCTGTCCAGCGTTGCAAATACAATTTCGGGTACCTTCAGTCCAATAGCCCGGGCGATTTCTCCTCCGATCAATTCTGCAATAAGGGCACGGCTACCCTGTCCGGATCCCCTGAATTTCAGCACGTAGAGAAACTGATCGTCCCCTTCTACAATCGCCGGCAACGATCCTCCTTCCCGCAAAGGCGTCACATAACGTGTCACATTAACGGTGCGAAGTTGCAGCGGGGAATCGGTCATGGTATAAAAATACGATTAAAACACATTCGAAATCAATTGCGGGTGCGTTGCGTCTTTGTCCGGCCTGTAAGTCGAATACAGGAGAACCCGCCGGTAGTGTTATTCTGAAATGATCTCTTTCAACGTCGTTTCTATGTCGATTTGCATGGCCGATCGTGGAGAAAGAATGTACTCCTTCCTGTCGTTGCCCTCGATAACCGAGATCGCGCCGCTCATTTTTACACGTTCTGAGATGTGATCGGAAGGCTTGTCGATCGCCTGCATAATCAGGCGCTGAATAGCCGCGAATTGTGGGGAAGTAATGGGTTTGGACTTTCCGACTCCGCCACTGTAAAAACCCGATGAACTTTCTTCCGGCTTTACCGGCGCATAGCGAAGGGTGGAATCGGTAATGATGTACAGGTTACCGTTGCCATCGGCGTATTCAAAATACGGTGAAGTGTTCATGCAGGAAAAGAGTTGAAGGGTCAGGAATAGGAACGCAAAGTATAAAGTTCTGTGAATCATATAATCTAGCTGTACACGGCGGTACGTCAGTCACAATTATTGTTTGAAAGCCCGGTGAACTCTTCAATTTTGCTCCGGAAAACCATCTTTGACATTGTCGTGACGCATCCCCGTGGCAGACAAGGTTAGCTGAGTAAATGTATTAAAACCCGGCCGATTTCTTTTATGGATCAGGGCTCGATTACTTCCATAAAGATCCGGAACCCTACGGTTGCATCCGGTTTGTTATAGGATTTAACGCTGTGAATGGTGGCATTCGCCGGATGATCGTTCCAGCTTCCGCCGAAAGCCTTGCCTTTTTCGTCGATCATTTCTGCCACATTTCCGACTACATCATAAAACCCCATATCGTTTGGGAAGTAGGATGCCGTACGGGCCGTCATGATCCAGCCGTCACCTCCCGTCTGTGCGGCGGGGGAATCACAAAGTTTGCTGCCTTCGGGTACCTTGAAATTTCCGAGGAAGCAGTTCATATGATTTTGCGCTTTTTTACGGTAGTTGTAAGTAGTGAACCACGGATAGAGAATTTCGCGGTCGACGGGTACAGTGGTTTTCGGACCTGTCCTCGGATTAGACACCGTATCAGCGGGGATAACAACATCAACTTTGTTTTCTTCAAGTTTCCAGGATTGAAATCGCGCATAACCGAGAGCGGCGATCTGCCACTCATCACGTGTGGGAAGCCTGAATCTGACCTTTCGGAATTTCTTTTTACCGGCAATACCGTTGTATTCTTCCGTTAGCCATTTCATAAACACAACGGCGGCTCCATGCGAAATATTGACGACCGGAAAGTCGGAATAGTCGACCGGGCTTGTACCTTTTTTATTTCGTGTAGCCTTAACGGGTGCGTGATATTCTTCGTAGAAGTGCCGTGTTTTTTCATCGTAACCGGTAAGGGAATAGCCGCACTGCTCCAGCAGTTCGGTTTGCCCCCGCTCTTCCAGCGAACCAAGGAACAGGTTATACAGCCGATTTGTCGTCTCCGTTTCGTAGGCATACAGATTGTCCTTTATCTGGCGCATACCGTTATCCACATCCCTCAGGTTCAGTCGTCTCGATGTTATAGTGACTGTTTTCAGCTGAAGGGGATAGTCTTCCAGGAGAATAACCAGGGGACTTCTGATTGAGCCGATGCCCAGTTTTAAGGTTACGTAGCCGACATAGGAAACCTCAAGCGTATCCTCCCTGGAACCATCGGGGAGTGTGAATTCAAATCCGCCTTCCGGGTCCGTGAAGTATTCAATGGAATGGTTTTTAATCCTGAGGGTCGCATTAGACAAGGCGCCCTTTGTTCTGGCATCCATCACCTTGCCAACGATCGAGGTATGTTGTTGCGTGGACCATCCGGCGATAACCGGGACAATGTTCAGGAAAAGAAAAAATAGTTTCATAGGGTGATCAATCAGGACAACAAAACGTAAAATTCTGCCAGTTACTTATACAAATATAAAAGATATTATTATATTTATGTTTGTATAAGTAATATGATCACGAAAGGCAATTATATGGGCGAGTTCGAGGAATTGGTACTCCTGTCTGCCGCTTCGCTTGAGAACCCCTATGGGGTGTCGATCATGCAGTATATAGTGAATGAAACGGGAAGGAATGTTAATATCAGCGCGGTACATGAGGTGCTGAAGCGTCTGGAGCGGAAGGGATATGTGCGATCCAGAATGGGGGGAGCTACGGCGGAGCGCGGGGGTCGGCGAAAACGTTTTTTTATACTAACAGCAAGCGGAAAGAGAACCCTGGAGGAGACCATGAAGCTTAAACTCCACCTTTACAAACAGGTCCCGGACCTTTCATTCCGGATCGCCTGACCAGTCGCGCCGGCGAAAATATTTTAACGTATTGAATTATTTCAATAAATAAATAGTTAGGTTTGCATGGAATTAGAAAAGCAGGCGATGAACGCGAAGCAGGCTGGCAAGATTTCAAAAGCATTGGCCGATCCCAACCGGTTACTGATCCTGAAAGAAATCAAAAAACAAAAAGACTGCCTTTATTGCGTGGACATCGGGGATATTGTTGACCTCGCTCAACCATCTATCTGCCACCACCTGAAACTACTGACGGATACGGAATTGGTACTCTCCGAAAAAGAAGGTCGAAACGTAAAGTACAAGCTGAACAATGAGATCATCGATGAGTACATTGATTTCCTGGAATCCCTGAAAAAGTAAATTTTTTTATTTTTTTTATTTATTGAAACATTTCAATAAATCTATCAGTTAAAGGGATTACTGATTTTTCCGCCGTTCTGTTTTTAAATGTATTGAATAATTTAAATAAATCGATAAATAAAGTTTATGAAACAAGTGATTAACCGACCCATCAAAGAATTGTCCCTGTCCCTGCTGGGATACCTGACCCTCACCGTTATCGTTGCCGCCTGTGTTTCGAAGGCGGATGACCTTAGTAACAATACAAAACATGAAAGCCCACCTGTCGTCTATACTCCCGTTGACGGCATTATCGTCCGGCCCGCGGAACTGAAGGAAGAACTGGAAGTGATCGGTACCCTCGTCGCCAACCGGAGAGTCGATATTGTCAGCGAGCTTACCCGGAAAATCGTCAGTGTAAACGTGAGGGAAGGCTCACGTGTAAAAGAGGGAACGTTACTCTTCAAACTGGATGACGCCGACCTTCAGGCCCAGCTCGAGCGCCTCAGGCAGGAAGAAAAACTGGCCCTGTTAAATGAAGAGAGACTGAAGGACCTGATCGCACACGACGCCATCGCCCAGCAGGATTATGATGAAGCATCAACAGGTCTGCATGTTCTCCTTGCCCGAATCCGGGAACTCGAGGTGATGATAAGCAAAACCCGGATTACCGCACCGTTTGACGGACAGGTGGGTATTATCAATGTACATCCGGGTTCAGTTGTCTCCGTAAATTCCGCGCTCACCGTTATTGAAGATAACAGCGTGGTCAAAGTCGACTTCAACGTTCCCGAAAAGTACACCCATACAATCTACCCGGGCAGTGTTCATTCGTTTACCACAGTGTCGGACCAAAAGCGGTATCAGACAAAAATTATCGCAAGGGAAGCCGGCCTCGATGAATCAACGCGAACCCTATTGGTAAGAGGGCAAACACAAAATGCCGACGGCAGCCTGTTACCCGGTCAAAGTGCCCGGCTTGCGCTCGCCGTACATACTTCAGGAGAAGCGCTTTCCGTCACCTCGAACGCATTAATACCGTCTTCAACCGGTTATTCCCTATACGTATTGAAAAATAACGCCGTGCAGGCAATACCCGTGTCGATCGGACAACGAAGTGCCAACAGTGTGGAGATCACCAGCGGCCTGCATAACGGCGATACTGTGATTACCAGCAACCTGTTAAGGCTCGCCCCCGGTGTCCCTGTCCGTCTCGTAACCTTAAAATGAGTACTTCAAATTTTTTATCACTACTACCTTAATCAACAAGTCTTAAATGAGTGCCATATCGCAAGTAAGTATATCCCGGCCCGTGCTGGCCGGAGTCATGTCCGTGTTGCTGATCCTGTTTGGAATTGTAGGCTACACGTTCCTTGGAACACGTGAATACCCCGTTACCGAATCGCCGACAGTAGTGGTGACCACTGTATATCCCGGCGCAAGTGCGGACATCATCGCCTCGCAGGTAACCAAACCGCTGGAAGAAGCCGTTGCGGAAGCCAACGGTATCCGTGCTCTTTCTTCCGTGTCGCGTGAACAGGTAAGTATGATTACCGTGGAATTTAATCTTGACGCCGATCTGGAAGCAGCGGCGAACGACGTCCGTGACAAAGTGTCCAAATCCCGGTCGCAACTACCGTCTGATATTGAACCTACTATCGTGGAGAAAATGGGTCCGCCTGACTTCCTCGTTTTTTTAACGGTACAAAGTGATACCCGCAGCCTGGAAGATGTAACGGACTTTGTCAATATCAACATAAAGGAACGGCTTCAGTCAATTCCAGGTGTCAGGCTGGTGGATTCATATGCGGGAAGAAAACGCGCGATGCGGTTGCGTATGGATCCGGTCAAACTCGCCTCCTATAAACTCACCCCCTCGGATGTTCAGGCCGCTCTTCAGCGTGAAAACGTCGACTTACCCAGCGGACGAATCGAAGGACAAAACACAGAAGTGACCCTTCGGACACAGGGCAGGCTTGTGACAGAAGAAGATTTCAACAACATGATCATTCTTCAAAATGCCGGCGCGATCGTAAGATTCAGGGATATAGGCACAGCGATCATGTCGTCTCAAAATGAAAGAACGGCGATGATCGTCGGCGAAGGCAACACAGCCCGTTACGGCGTCGGTACCGGCGTTCAGCCACAGCGTGGAGCAAATTCCCTGGCCATCGTAGACGAATTCAAGATCCGGTTTGACGAGATCGTAAAGACAGCGCCGAAAGACTACATCGTGTCGCTGGGCAAGGATTTCACCGTCCCGGTCCGTAATTCGCTGACGGAAGTGGAAGAGACGCTGTTCCTGGCGTTCGGACTGGTTGCCCTGATCATATTTATTTTTCTCCGTGATTGGCGGAGTACATTGATACCCCTGGTCGCGATACCGGTTTCAATCATTTCCGCTTTTTTTATTATGTACCTGGGAAACTTCTCGATCAACGTGCTTACGTTGCTGGGACTCGTTCTCGCCATCGGACTTGTAGTGGACGATGCCATCGTTGTGTTGGAAAACATCTATAGCAAGATCGAGAAAGGAATGACACCTCTTGAGGCCGCCCGGAAAGGATCGGACGAAATTTATTTTGCCGTTATTTCAACGACCATTACACTGGCAGCCGTCTTTCTTCCTATTCTGTTTCTCGGAGGGATTACCGGACAATTGTTCAAAGAGTTTGCAATCGTCGTGGCCGGCTCCGTTCTGATATCAGCCTTTGTCGCGTTGACGCTGTCACCGATGATGAGTGCATACCTGTTGAAGGCAGATGCTTCGCGGGGATGGCTGTACCGGAAAACGGAACCATGGTTCGAGGCCATCAACAGCGCTTATGAAAGATCGTTGCATAAATTTTTTAAAGTAAGATGGCTGGGATTCGTTTTACTCATTCTCTCTTTTGGTATCGCCTGGCTGCTCGCACCGGCATTGCCCTCTGAGCTTGCTCCCCTTGAAGACCGTTCTATGATTGGTCTGGCTGTGATCGCTCCGGAAGGCACTTCTTACGAGAGTATGGAGGAGACGATGAAGGAAATAAATAAATATGTCTCCGATTCCATTCCTGACCTGAACGAGAACCGGACGTATGCGGGAATTGCAGCGTCGGTAGGAACACTGGTGCAGCCGGTGAACGGAGGCTTCCAGTGGATATTCCTCAAAGATCCGGAAGACCGGGAGAGTGGTATGACACAGCAGCAGGTTTATGAGAAACTCGTTGCAGCGGCGTCGAAATTCCGGAACGTAATCATTATACCAATCCAGATCCCGACGATCGGTGGGTTCTCCAGTTCACAACCCTTGCAGTATGTGGTGCAGGCTCCGGATCTCAAGAACCTCATGGATATTATGCCGAAATTAATGGGCAGTGTTTACCAGAGTACCAAACTCAGCTTCCAGGATCCGGATTTTAAAGTCAATCGTCCTGAAATTGGCATTACGATCGACAGGCAAAAAGCCGCACAATCGGGAATCTCCACCCAGGAAGTTGGCCGCACCCTTCAGCTTGCTCTGAGCGGAAGAAGGTACGGTTATTTTATCCATAACGACAGGCAGTACGAGGTGATCGGCCAGCTGGACAGGAAAGAACGATCGGCGCCTGCGGATCTTCGGTCCCTTTTCCTAAAGGCGGAGAGTGGTGAAATGGTATCGTTGGATAACCTGGTGACGATGAATGAAACGGTAAGCCCACCCGCGATCTTTCGATACAATCAGTCTTACAGCGCTACGATATCGGCGACACCGGCAGCCGGTGTAAGCCTCGGCGAAGCCATTGAAGAAATGGACGCTATAGCAAAAACCGTTTTACCCCCGGGTTTCAGTACCGCACTTGCCGGACAAAGCCGCGACTATGCGGAGAGCAGCTCAAGCCTCATCTTCGCGTTTATTTTTGCCATCGTATTGATCTATCTCGTGCTGGCCGCACAGTTTGAAAGCCTCGTGGATCCTTTTATTATCCTTCTCACCGTACCGATGGCGCTTACCGGCGCGTTGCTCAGCTTATGGCTGACCGGCCAGTCGATAAATGTCTTCAGCGAGATCGGGATTATCATGCTGATCGGACTTATCACCAAGAATGGAATACTCATCGTTGAATTCGCGAACCAACGCAAGGAAGAAGGTCTGTCGGTTACGGATGCCGTTCTTTCGGCTGCCGCGTCACGTTTTCGTCCGATCCTGATGACGACACTTGCCATGATCTTCGGAACGCTTCCGATCGCATTGTCGCTGGGTACATCGTCTGGAAGCCGGACATCGCTGGGGATTGCAGTAGTAGGAGGGTTGATCTTTGCAGGTGTTCTGACCCTGTATGTAATACCATCCGTTTATTCTTATTTCTCGCGCGCCTATGTTCCCAAAAAGGAAAGCACACCGGGTGGTGCATCAACGGAAATTGCCGTCGCCTCTTAACCAACTTAAAAAATGAAACCAACAATTAAAGCAATATTTTTCGGGCTGGCCGTCAGCGTTTTTATGACACAGACCTCGGCCGCCCAGTATAAACTGACACTGCAGGATGCTGTTCACCTGGCAGAGACGAACAACCCCGACATCGCCGCAAGCCGCCTGGAAAGGGAAAAGACACATGAACAGAAGGTCGTTTCCAGGAGTCTGTTTTTACCAACGGTTAGTGCATCCGCCCAGGTAAACCATTTTTTTCAGCTGAACCCGTTTTTCGGCTTTGGAGAAAGTACAACTCAGGACAAAATACCCTACGGCCGTTTTGGCGGCGAGGATCAGGTGGGTGCGTTCGTTACCGCGGTGCAGCCGCTTTATAATCCCGGATCCTTTCCGTCTCTGCGCTATTCGGTACTGCGGGAAAGCGAAAGTGAAATCGCCCTGGACGCCCAGCGTGTATATACCCTTTCCGTTGTGAAGCAGACTTACCTCCGGATATTGGTGTTAAAGGAACGCGTGAAGTTACAGCAGGAGAGTATCGACAGGAATCAACGCGTTCTGGAGGATTCGAAGTCATTATTTTTTCAGGGCCGCGGACTGCGGGTTGATACGCTCAGGGCATATACCGCTGTGCGTAACCTGGAGCCGGGACTACTCAAACTTAACTTCGCCGTTGAGACGGATGAGCTCCGGCTAAAGGCGTTGACTGGAATAGACAGCCTTCAGGCCATTAAGCTAGTCGACTCCTTATTCCTCCCGGGTGACGTTCCGGTACCGGCGGAGGAAGAGGTTTACAGTATCGCCAAAAACAGCCCGGAGTACCGGATCCTGGTTCTGCAGGAGGAGTTGAAACAGCAACAGGTGAATATTTCCTCATCCGCCCGTTTGCCTCACCTCTCCGCGGTCGCGCAGTACCAGCTACAGTCGCAAACAAACAGCTTCGATTATGGTAAGGCTTACTATCCGTCTTCTTCGTTTGTAGGGTTGCAACTTGCCGTACCGTTGTTCACAGGGTTCAGTAACCAGGCAAAAGTACGGGAGGCCAGGTTATCGAAGAGCCAAACGGAATTGAAGAACAGGTATGCTTTCGAACAGCTTCGCGCGACCGTCCACCAGGTAGTCGCAGACAACCGCGAGTCGCTGTCCCGGCTTGAATCAACGGTATCGGTACGCGAAACCGCGAAATTGAGTTACGATATCGTGCAATACCGGTACAAGCGCGGGATTTCGTCCAGGCTCGAACTGACGGATGCCGAGCTGGAGCTTTCCACGGCGGAATCAAACTACCTGGAAGCCGTCTACGATTACCTGTCGTCACAGATCGCGTTGGAACGTTTGTTGGGAAGAACCGAGTAAAGCGCGCCGGACAAAAACAAAAATTCCCGCTGCGTTCAGAGATGCCTTCATCCGATAAGCGATGTTGGGCATCACAGTCTGGACAAAATTTGAGATGACCGGACTTGGCTACATACATATTCCCGTTAAATTGTGGGTATGTTACGGGTTCTCCTTTTATTCGTGTTGGTCTTTGCGATCGCAGACCTTCGGGCGCAGGAGAAAGAGGATGCCGGTTCCGGTTATGCCCTCAGCTTTGACGGGGTCGATGATTTTGTCGACCTGGGAAATGTGTACGACGACCTCGAATTGCCGATGACGATCTCAGCCTGGATATTCCTGGATGTGCGCGGACTAGGAACCATCTTCGCCAGCCAGGATAATAGCCTGACCTATAATGGATTTCATTTTTACGTCGTCCAGAGTGCTATCATCATCGAATACGGTGACGGGCTTGGGAGTGTCGGCGCGGAATTCCGGCGCGGAAAATCAGGACCGGTGGAGAACATCAGCGGTAAGTGGGTCCATGTTGCTGCTGTCGTCAGGGGGCCGTCGGATATGGACTTATATCTGAACGGAGTGAACACCGGCGGTAAATACGTAGGCGAATCCCAGAGCGTGATGGAGTCGGATTTTCCCGCCGAGCGCGCCCAGATCGGATACCGTTCGGTCGGCGGGATCGACTATCATTTCCAGGGAATGATAGATGAAGTGCGTTTGTGGAACACAGCACAGACGGAAAAGGAGATCCGGGATCAGATGTGTGTAAAGCTTACGGGGACGGAACCGGGGCTCGTGGGTTACTGGAACTTCGATGAAACAAAGGGCAGCGTTACAACCGACGAATCGCCGAACAACGTTGATGGAAACCTGATCGGCGCTCCGAGGCGTGTTTTTTCAGGCGCACCTATCGGAGACGAAAGCCTGTACCTGTACCGTGATGACTGGCAGGGCGTAGAGTTGTCGCAGCAGGACAGCCTTGACAACGTATCCGTAAAAAACATATCCGGTAATCCGGAGGGTATCCATATCTACAAGGTTAAACGCCTTCCGGGGCAGACAGGGAACCTCAACCTGATCACGGTTTCAAAACCTTATTTTGGCGTCTACTGTTCAATCCGTGAATCGGCGGTTACTTTTGACCTCGCGTATCAGCATCACGGTATGCCTGTATGCCGGGTATTCGCGAGGACTGATAATACCGGACAATCCTGGACGGAGAGTTTTTCGTCTGTAAACAATTTCTCGGAACGATGCGAAGTGATCAAGGAACTCCCGGGATTCCCGCTTCAGATTGATCTGGGTCCCGATGAAGCCCCGTGTACGGTTATGCCCAGGATTCTGCAATCGCTCCGGGATACGACAGGTTTTACTTTTTCTTGGCAGGATGGATCGTCCTTTTCAAAATTGACGGTAACGGATTTCGGGACGTACTGGCTTTCCGTTAGCAACGGCTGTTCCGGGGCGCAGGACACGCTCGATATCTCGAAAGTACCAGTTGATGATCTTGTGATACCGAATATTTTTACACCAAACCACGATGCATTGAATCAATACTTTGAGATCGACCCGCGAATAACGGGAGGCTCACTGAGGGTCTACGATCAATGGGGAATGGAAGTATACTCGTCGCGTAACTATCTGAATAACTGGGATGGCTCAGGACTGCCGGACGGCATCTATTTCTATACACTGTCCGGAGGAAAATGTATCACGGAAAAGAAGGGAACCTTGACGATCCTGAAGTAAAAGGAATCAGTAAATGGCTTCCTTCGTTCTAAAATTATTAAACCTGTTTTTCGGTCCACGGAGTAATTGACCCGCATTTCGCGAGAATAAATTCGGATACCTTTCTTTTATGTTGAAGTTGAAGGAGGAAGAAAGTAATTTCCACCTTCAACCGGTTCCTCAAATGAAGAAGTCCGAAAAGTTAATTGCCAGGCGGAATGCTGTCGTTCCCGCCGGTATGGGAATGTTTAGTCCGCTGACGATAGCCTCAGCCAAAGGAGCGATGACCCGCGATGCCGATGGCAGGGAATACATCGATTTTGCCGGGGGCATCGGCGTACTGAATGCCGGGCACTGTCCCCCGCCGGTTGTCGAGGCGATCGTTAAACAATCCAGGCAATTGATACACGCTTGCTTTCCCGTGGCGATCTACGAGCCATACGTAGCATTGTGCGAGACCCTCGCTGATCTTTTTCCCCACGGAAAATCCACGAAGGTTATGCTCACCAATTCGGGAGCGGAAGCAGTTGAAAATGCCATAAAAATCGCGCGCCAGGCCACCGGCAGGCAGGGTATCATTTGTTTTACCGGTGCCTTTCATGGGCGGACGCTGCTGGGCATGACGCTCACTTCAAAGACCGGCTATAAAATCGGATGCGGCCCGTTTGCTCCCGAAGTTTACCGGTTTCCTTTTCCCGATTATTACAAGCGCAATGACGGGTTGCCGATGGAAGAGTTTGTGGAAAGGGAATTGAAAGCGTTTGAAAACTACCTGCATACCGTGGTGGATGTCTCCAACGTGGCAGCTGTTATTATGGAACTTGTTCAGGGCGAAGGGGGATTTGTGGTGGCGCCAAAAGACTATGTTACGGGTCTGCAGAAGCTGTGCCGTGAAAGAGGTATTTTGCTGATCCTGGATGAAGTCCAGTCCGGCTTCGGGCGTACAGGGAAATGGAGTGCGTACGAGCACTATGGTATTATACCGGATATATCCACCTGGGCGAAATCCATGGGAAGCGGAATGCCTATCGGTGCCGTTATCGGTCGGGCGGAAGTGATGGACAAGACTGTCAAGGGGACGCTGGGAGGAACCTATCCCGGAAATCCTGTGGCTTGCGCCGCCTCCCTGGCAACCATCCGTTACATGAAAGAGATCGATATCAACAGCAAGGGAGAAAAGGTCGGTAAGATCGTTATGGATTTTTTCAGGAAGCTTCAATCCGAATGTCCGGCAATCGGCGATGTACGGGGTTTGGGGGCGATGGTCGCGTTCGAACTGGTTAAGGACAATGATCCGGATCGTCCGGATGCCGAGCTGTGCAAAGGGCTGGTTCATGCCTGCGCTGCGAAAGGCCTGCTGATCCTGAGCGCCGGCACAGACGGAAATGTCATTCGTGTTTTGAGCCCGTTGATTATCTCAAAACCGATGCTGACCAGGGGATTGAATATTCTGCGTAACGAATTGCTGCGGCTTACGAAAATGAAGATAAAATGAAAAAAACCATCATTGCCCTGTCTGTGATTTTAATGAGCGGATACGCGTATGCTCAGGCCGTCAAACCGAGGGCGCGTGATCTGGGAATACCTTTTGAGGGAATACCCGGAAAGAACAACGCCATCACAGATGTAGGGGGCGTGGAAGTGGGATTCAAAACTCTTATAGAAGGAAAAGGTCGACTGGTTACAGGAAAGGGGCCTGTCCGTACGGGAGTGACCGCGATTTTCCCCAAGGGAAAAGGTTCGCTCGAACGCGTCTTTGCCGCATGGTTTACGTTGAATGGCAACGGGGAGATGACGGGTACAACCTGGGTGGATGAATCCGGAGGACTTGGTTCGCCTGTCCTTATTACGAACACGCATAGTGTGGGAGTTGTGCGGGACGCGGTCATCGAATGGTATACGACAAAAATAAAAGGCAGTGACTATTCCGGTGACATCAGCCTGCCTGTTGTAGCTGAAACATGGGATGGCTTTTTAAACGACATAAACGGGTTTCATGTGAAGAAGGAGCACGTGTTCGAGGCGCTGGAAACGGCCGCCGGCGGGCCGGTCCGGGAAGGAAATGTCGGGGGAGGAACGGGAATGATCGCACATCAATTCAAAGGTGGAACAGGAACGTCGTCCCGCAAGCTGGACTCGCAGGAGGGAGGCTACACCGTTGGGGTACTGGTGCAGGCGAATTATGGAAGACGCTCGCTTCTGACTATCGCCGGCGTTCCCGTAGGGAAGGAAATAACGGACCTTCTTCCTGTGGAAACGAGACGGGATACCGATCAGGGATCTATCATCGTGGTAGTTGCCACCGATGCCCCGGTGTTGCCGCATCAGCTGGAAAGAATTGTGAAACGTGTGTCGCTGGGTATCGGGGTAATGGGTGGGCGAGGAGGCAATTCTTCAGGCGATATTTTTATTGCTTTCTCCACGGCCAATCCCGAGGTGTCGAAGGACGATGGAATCGCTCACCTGGAGATGTTGCCGAATGAAAAGATCACGCCTTTATTTGAAGCCGCGGCATCCGCTACGGAAGAAGCAATAGTGAATGCGTTAGTGGCCGCCGAAACAATGGAAGGTGTCAATGGAAACAAGGTCTATGCTATTCCACACGACCGCCTCATCGCGGTGATGAAAAAATACAACAGGATCAGGTAGCCGTAACATCTAATTTCCCGGAATAACCGGGAGAATAATCCTCGACTTCTCCACGTCGGAATGATAGACCGTGTTCGTGGCGGGTAGCAGATTTTTTTCCGTGGCGATCTCTGTTCCCGTGTTTGGATTCGGATCGTAATGCGGCGCTTTGCTGCTGGTAATGTAAACTTGTATCCGGTGACCCTTCCGGAAAAGATTGGAGGTATATACGTTGCCGATTCTGATCTTGTAGATGTTTCCCGGTGTGATCAGTTCCTGTTTTTCATAGCCGTTTCGGTAACGCATCCGAATGTATCCGGCATCCAGTCCGTGCAGGTTAATTGTCCTCCCGTCGGGATAAACATCGCAAAGGGTGAACGAAAAATCCGTATCCTTCGCCGACGAACTTACAAACAACTCCGCGACAATTTCACCGGTAACTTCCAGGTCGTTTTCCAGGGGAGCCGATGTGTAAACGATGACATCGCTCCTCGTTTCATTCTCACGCTGATCGAAAGGATAAGATTTTTCGTTTGATTTATCCCACAGGGGGTCCGTAGGGTCAAAGACATAGCTTACACTTTTTCTTTTGTGCGAAGGTTGCAACACCAGTTCGCCCGAATTCTTTTCACCGCTCCCGTTTTGAAGAAAGTAGGAAACGGGAACGGCGCGCGTGAGCGGCCATTCTGTTTCAGCGTGCCATTTATTCTCACCCATCGTAAAAATATTCACACGGGGAAGAGGGTTTTTCGGGGCTTCGTCTTTCAGCTGAACGTCGAACCACCTCAGCAATTCCGCGTCATAATCGATACCGGCATTGACGCCGAAAGCCATTTCACCAAAGGTGGTTTTGCGTGTATTCAGCGAGGTATGATTCCACGGCCCGAGGATCAGGATCGTTTCTTCTTTTGCTTTTGCGCTTGCGGCTTCCGTGCGCATCCTCACAAAAGCCTTTGTTGCGCCTTCGGGGCCGTAAGCGGCATCATACCAGCCACTTTCGAGGAATACCGGGTTCCTGAATTTGACAAAGTCTTTTTCCATGTTCACAAAATCCCACCATGGTGAAAGGTCGGGATGTTTCATCCACTCGTAATATTCCGGTGCGTATTTCTTGAGGAGGGGCATCCCGGCAAGAGGCCGGTAATCGTACCATTGCCTGCGGTTACTTTTACGCCATTCTTCGGTCGCTTTGTCGTCATCCCATAGCCCGGAGGTATCGTTTGCCCGTTTGCGTTTGTCTGGTATGATATAGGGCGTAAACCAATCGATCCACGGGTGTGAAAACGCACCGCCGTAAAAAATGAAGGAATGACTTCCGATGGGAGTCATTTCAGGCGCGGCCGCCAGCAGATGAGGTGGCGCTTCAGCCATCGCCTGCCATTGAACAATTCCGGGATATGATCCGCCATAAGTTCCCACTTTGCCGTTACAGAATGCCTGGGCGGCAATCCATTCGATTACATCGTAGCCATCTTTCTTTTCATTGCGGTATGCTTCAAATTCACCTTCGCTCCGCAGGCGACCACGGACATCGACAAGAACGACGGCATAACCCTGCTTCGCGGCCTTGAGAGGAAGTTCCGCGTATT
Organism: Chryseolinea sp.; assembly: GCA_041742155.1. Taxonomy (GTDB): domain Bacteria; phylum Bacteroidota; class Bacteroidia; order Cytophagales; family Cyclobacteriaceae; genus Chryseolinea. Next base: position 30,787 of record JBGSJE010000001.1, read on the forward strand.
CGTCGTAGTCGTCCACCCCATAGGGCGTACGGTATACGAGCGCGGGAAATTTTCCGGGCTTTTCGGGCCGGTACAAAATTGCGCCAAGCCGGATACCATCCCGCATCGGTATCCGGATATCCTCGCGTATGACATTCAGCGGGTGTTGTCCATTCAAACCCAGGCATACCAGGTGAAGCAGGCAAAATAAAACCGACCGTTTATTCATCTTGATAATTCTATTTGACAAGACCATAATAATAATTTTTGGCACGCCGGATATCGTCCATGACCAATTCTTTTTCGGCGCCGTTCCGGTACACCAGTTCTTTGGCTTTTGTTTCAATCCGCTCAACCCACCTCAGGAAATAAGTTGCTGCCTCTTTTTGTTTGGTGTTGACGCCGCGACCGTGTACATATACCGGGTTGGTGGACGCATATAAATAAAGATCCGGTAGGTCCGGGTGGCCAATATCATTCCATGCCCGCAATACCATCCACCCGGGACCTTTGACCCTGATGCTTCCCTGTACGTCACCCGTGGTTCTTGTTCCCATGAGTTGATGGCTGCCAACGACCTCGCCATTCCAAACCACTTCAAAATGGTCGACAGGAATCTGGCTGCGGATGTATGCGGAATAGGACAGGGTCTGACCTTTCGCTGAAATGGAAATACTGTCACCGGGATTTTTTCCGTTCACGGTGAATCCGATCAATGGCCCGTTGGTGACATAACTTTGCCCGGCGATGACTTTATCCAGGAACAAATTCTCGTCCGGGTTACCTTCTGCTTTTACAAATACCCTGCACAAACCGACGGGTCCGCGAAGATTTGAATAGTTTGTCATCGCGTCGGTACCCGCGCCCGCTGCGATACGGAAACCGCAGTTCAATAACTGGTACCATACTTTTTCGGAAGCCTTGTGATCGGAAAAACCGATCAGTTCGTAATAATTGACCTTCCCTAACGCGATGTCTACCGGTAATTCATTAAACAGGGTTGGAAACTGGTCGGGTATTACCTCGGATGTCTCAAACGGGTGAACATAGCCGACCAGCCCGTTTTGCGCGTGTGCCCGGTCGGCGATAAATCCATTGTGTGGAAAAAGACTTGAGGCCGCTGTTTCCGGGTACCCGGAGTAACCCGGGACGATGAGGTGATCCAGCCTGAGTAATCCAAGATGGCCCCAGAAGCTTGTGTGAAATTCCTGCGCGTGCAAGAGGATAGTTCTCGCGTTTGAAGCCCGGTCGCGGGAAGGCGTGAAATAAGAAGCATCCGGGACACGTTGTTCCTTGTTTACAACCATGTTAAAAATAAAATTGAGGTTTTCCGCCGCGGCTTGTGCAACGACTTTTTGCGGTGTGCTGCGGTAGTTGCCTCCATAGTTCATATGCACGTGCAGATCGCCGCTCCACCACGATCCATATCCTGTCGGAGTCGCGAGCTTTTTTAATGTGATCGTAACCGGCGCCGATATCCCTGTTACATCGATGTCCTTTTTAATTATTTCGAATTCCGGTCCGTGGGAAACCTGGATCACCAACCTGTCATGCGGAACCATCAGGGTGTCGGTTCCTTTGCCGTGAAAATAATGCGATTCGAACCTCGCTTGCGAGGGATACCGCGAGTCATCCGCCTGAATCCACGCGTCGGCTGGAGCATGGAATTTTCCGCGGCTGTCGGTGACACTGATCCTTGACGCGATTTTTTCCCCTTTCTCATCCTGTACCGTGATTTCCAATTTGGTGCGAGGCTTCAGGTATTGTAGATCGGTTGCCGTGACCTTTTGCTGAAGGCCGTCATACACGTCTGTCAGCCACAGTGACGTGTTTCCACCACGATTGGAAATGAACGCGATTTTTTTTCCGTCCGGAGACCACCTCGGCCGGGTGTTGTCATATTCGCCGTATGTGAGCGGGATCGGATAGTCTCCGCGTGATACGGGTATCATCCACAACTGATTCCAGTTCCTTCCCAGGTAGCTGCTGTATACCATGCGTGTTCCGTCCGGAGAAATATCCGGATTTGTTTTCCACGACGTTTCCTCATGGCGAATGGTCTTGATTTCTTTCGTGTCCAGGTTGAGGGAAACAATGGCGCCGGTACCGTGCGCAATCTCACGGTTGGAAACGAAATAGATCTTCTTTCCGTCGCGGGCCCACACCGGATTGATGGAGTGATCGATCGGACTGTAGTAATAACGTGGAATTTTACTGGTCTGGTCCCCGTCCAGGAATCTGATGTCCGTGATTTTATCCTGATCGACACGGGCCATGTGCAGCAGGAAGTTACCCGAGTTGGCAGTGGAGACAAACGCGATCTGCCGGCCGTCGGGCGACCACCTTGGTTCCAGGTTAACAGCCTTGTTTTCGGTAAGAGGTCTCGTGACTCCCGAGGCAAGGTCCAGTGTCATAATTTCAGTAGATGTACCGTTATATCGCACGAAGACAATTTTTTTTCCGTCGGGGGATACATCAGGCTGGTAGTCGTAACCTTCTTCGTCCGTGAGTTGCACGGCTTTCGCGGTACCGATCTCCTGTATCCAGAGGCTTCCGTTCATGGAATAGACAAGATGCTTTCCATCGGCAGACCATGCTACGGACGACGGGCCCGACGTGAGCTGCGGGAAATAAAGTTCACGGTAATAATAGTTATGAGGGAGTTTCACCTGGTTCAGCACCGGGATACGCTGGGCAATTCCGGTGTGTATCACAGCTGCAATGAACACGACAATGGTCAAAAATTTCTTCATGTGTTTGCTGATTTATACCACACATTCATATCCTCTAGTCCGGAATAGATATAACAATTATTGGTCATTCTGCCTCCATATTTAAAGTTCAATTGAAAGAACGCCTTGTTCATGGCATATGATTCGGCGCGGGCGATGGTGTAGAGACAGCCGACACCCTCGGGCAACAGCATTTTCTCCAGGCTGGAAAGCAGCATTCTCATATAACCTTTGCCTTGTGCCTCCGGCCGCGTAGCGCAGTCTGTGAGTTCCGCGTTTGAATACTTCCGGTTTATTTCAGCCGACGCGACACTTACAATGGCGCCTTGCTCGCGCATCACCACGTATTTTGTTCCATCGTCGAATGTTTTAATAATATGACCGGCGTCACCCAGCGGGGTGGGGTAAATTTTAAAAATCGAAGCGTAAAGCAGCGCGAGTTCACGAGCATCATCTTTTGTGGCGACGGATACCATGTCCAGGTTTGCCACCGGATGCGACGCCTCCCGGCTGACGATCGTGTCGATGATGTGTTGTTCCTCCGCGGCTTTTGTATTCACGGAACGGCTTTGCGAAAAATACTTGGCCAAAAAGTGCATATCCGTTCCGTTGAAATAGCCTTCGATATACGCTTCCTTTTCAAACCCGTGAAGCTCAAAGAATATAAGATCGTTCGTTCGTGCTTTGATGATCAGTTTTTCGGTCCATACGGGGATCGATTGAATAACCAGGCGCAATACATCGTTCACGGCACCGGAATAATCATCTATGCGTACCCTCCGGTTGAACTCGTCTGAATACAGGGAGATTGCTGCCGAGTCACTTCTTATTTCGGACGTCACCGCGCTAGCCATTTAAATGCACACCGCACCATGCCGTCAATATACGGGCAAAGAGTTTCGCGGCCTTTACTACTTCGCTGATTTCAATAAACTCATTGGGGAAGTGAGCCACCCGGGTTTCACCGGGACCAATGACCAGGGCGGGGATATGACCGACCCTTCCGAACAATCCGGCATCGGTGCCCCAGGGTGATGCTTCAATTTTAATAGGCCGCCGGTAGACGGATTCAAAATTTTCCTTCATGACCAAGGCAAAGGGATGGTCGGTTTCAACAGCATTCGGTACCCATTGGCCTCCGAAGAATTCCACTTTCACAGGATGGTTCATCAGCCACTCGTCTGCAGCACAGCATTCCGCCAGGTGATCCGCCAATTGTTTTTTAACGGCATCCATTTCTTCATGGGGGCCCACACCGATCCGGCCCTCCAGAACAACGAGGTCGGGGACGGACGAAGGCCACGAGCCGCCGTGAATCTTTCCGACGTTGATCGGCAAGGGTATGGGAATATGGCTATAGAGCGGATCGTTTACTGCATCATTTCGTTTTTTCTCCAGGGATAGTATAGCCTGGTGAATGATCACTGCTTTTTCCAGTGCGGATATGCCTTCATAACGGGTGCCGCCATGCGCAGATAATCCCTCGACCGTAACCCTGAACCACATCGATCCCTGTTGTTTGATGAACAGCTTCATGTTCGTCGGTTCGGGTATGATGGCCGCATCGGCCTTATAATTCCGGAGGATGGTGGCGAGGGTACCTGCTCCACCCGATTCCTCCTCGATGACCGATTCAAAAATGACATCTCCCTTAAGCCTGATCCCCGTTTTGATTACAGCTTCCAATGCCAGCAGCAGGGAAACATTACCACCCTTCATATCGGTTGTGCCGCGGCCGTACATTTTGCCGTTTTTTATGTTTCCTGAAAACGGGTCTTCATCCCACTTTGTCCGGTCTCCTTCGGGAACTACGTCGATATGACCATTCAGGATAATAGATCTGCCGTTGCCAGACCCTTTCAAAACGCCAACCACGTTCGGGCTTCCGTTATAGTCCGGGCGTGACGGAATAAAATAAGGGCTTTCCGCGAGTTCCCCCTGTGTTGGATCCCAGACATCCACCTGCAAGCCAAGCGCTCTTAATTTTTGTTCAACAATTTCCTGGACGCCTTTTTCATTGCCCTGTACGCTGGGTTGCCTGATCAATTGCTGCAGGAATGAAATCGCTTCCTCAGCATGATCATCGATGTATTTCTCCAGTTGGTCAGTCATTGTTTTTGAATGTTGATGCGATTCTGAAACCTGCGCCCGTCTTAACTTTTACTTCTTCCATGCTGCTACCGGGCATCAGTTCGTCGAGATAAAGGTTGTCTCCGATGATGGAGAACACAGCCAGGTCGGTAATAATTTTTTTCACGCACCCGTATGTAGTTACGGGCAGGGAACAGCTTTTTACGATCTTCGGCTGACCATCCTTCTCACAGTGCATCATCAGTGCGATAAGGTTCTTCGCGCCATAAGCCAGCTCCATCGCACCTCCGACACCTGGTACCCTTTTACCGGGAACAATCCAGTTGGCGAGGTCACCTTTCTCATTTACCTGAAGGGCTCCGAGGATTGAAATATCGATACATCCGCGCCGGATCATTCCGAAAGCGACGGCGCTATCGAAATAACTTGCGCCAGGCAACGTAGTTACCGGATAACCGGCTGCATTGCTGAGATTGCCGTCGGCATCCGTTGCCGGAGTAGGTCCCATTCCAAGTATCCCGTTTTCGGCCTGAAAAAAAACCTGCGTGGACGGATCAAGAAAGTCGGGAACGAGGGAGGGTATTCCTATTCCCAGGTTCACAACCATTCCGTTTTTTACTTCGCGCGCCGCGCGTTTCGCTATGATTTGCCTGGCATCTCCCATATCCATTTCCAGTTATAGCCCGCAGAGGGCACGATATACTTCACATAAATTCCGGGGACGATGATTTCTTCTGGATCCAATTCACCCATCGGAACAATTTCGTCGGCTTCCACAACGGTAACTTTACCCGCCATCGCTACGTATGGATTGGTGTTCCGTGCCGTTTTGTCAAAAACCAGGTTACCGAAAGTATCTGCCTTTTTTGCATATACGATACTTACATCTCCGAGAATGGGTGCCTCATACAGATACTCCCTGTCACCGATTTTTACCAGGGGCTTGTTGTACTCGAGTTGTGTTCCTTTGCTGATCTCGGTAAGAAAGCCGTTAAGCCCGACACCGCCGGAACGTATCCGTTCCACCAGTATACCTTGCGGCGAGAATTCTACTTTGAGCTTTCCATTATTCATCAGGTCGCCGGCGACCGGATTCGATCCGATGTGAGATGCGATGAGAGAGGCGGCTCGTTCAAGGCAGATGAATTTGCCAATGCCTATCCAGGGGAATCCCGCGTCATTTCCGACGAGGTTCACATCTTTTACACCGGTTTCAATGAGGCAGTCGATAAGTCCCGGTGGCGTACCCACACCGCCGAAACCGCCGAAAAGAAGGGTCATGTTATCGAAAAAGACGGAACGGGCAGTCTGGTAGTCGGTGACTTTGTTGAACAGGTTCATGGCAGTATCTCCTTAAGGGATTTTTCGAATTTCGCCAGTAACTCGTCGGTTTGCAACCGATCAATAATAAACGGAGGCGCTATCAGTACACCGTTTTCGTCCCTTCCGAATTTGCCGCCGACTGCGGGGTAAACGAGCAAACCGTTTTGAAAACACTGCTCTATCAACTTTACCTGTAAACCTTTGCGCTGGGGATCGAATTCAACTCCGATCATCAGACCTTTGCCGCGAACGTATCTGATGAACGGATACCTGCTTTTGAGAGCATCCAACTCATTCTTTATATAGCTACCTTTTTCAATTACATTTTCCAGCAAATGATCCTCCTCCACTACCTCCAGTACTCTTAACGCCGTTGCGCAGGAAAGCGGGTGTCCGCTGTAGGTATGACCGCTCATGATGAGTCCGCTTCCGCTTTTGATCGGGTTGAGTATTTTTTCGGTCATCATAGTTGCGGCGATCGGCGCGTATCCGGCGCCAAGACTCTTGCCGATCGTCACGATATCTGCTACCGTATTCCAGTATTCCATTGCAAACCACTTTCCGGTCCGGCCCAGTCCTGTCATTACTTCATCGGCTATGAACAGTATATCGTACGCATCGCAGATTTTCCTTACTTCGCTGTAATAGTCATTATGCGGTGTAAGCGCCGTTCCGGCCGCGCCGACGACAGGTTCCGCGACAAACGCTGCAACGTGTCCGGCACCTGTTTTTTCGATCACCTCTATGAGCTCTTCCGTTTGTTTTTGAAGGGAGTCGTTTTCGAGATCCGAGTGAAGTGCCGGGTATTTTTCAAGGGAGTTTTCAAAACGCTGCCGCCTCAGTGAATGACCGGATAGCGAAAGAGCGCCGAGTGTAATACCGTGATAACTCTTCCACCTGGATATAAAGTGTTTTTTCTCCGGCTGACCATTCTCCTGCCAGAACTGAATGGCGATTTTCATAGCGGTCTCTATCGCCTCGGTACCGCTGTTGACGAAGAATGTATGCTTGTGTTTTTTTTGGATCGATATATGAAACAGTTTTTCCGCCAGCCGTTCAGCCTCTTCGGAACCAAACTGCGAGCGGTAGACAAACTGAAGTTTGTCCAGTTGCTTCTTGATCACCGGCAGGATTTTTTCATGCGAGTGGCCGAGTGAACAGGCAACGGCCCCCGAGGAGCCGTCCAGGTAAGCTTTTCCGTTTTCGTCGTAAATGTATACTCCCCGGGCGGAACTCGCTTTGAGGTATGTTTTATTAAGAAGGGGCTGGACGTTGTACACGTTTGTCGGAATGAAATCCAATGAAATATAATGTGATTTGAGGATGTATTAAAATTGGTGGCGAATATTTAATAATTTAGAAAGAATGAAAATCCGGTCTTTTCCCAACGCCATGGCCATCGTGGTCATTTTTATCCTGGCTGCGGGAGTTCTCACCTATATTATTCCTAAAGGAAAATACACCCGTGTCCTGGATGCCGACACGAATAGAGAGATCGTCGTTCCGGGTTCTTACACGCGGGTTGACGCCGCCGATCTTACGCCGTTCGAGATATTAGTTTGTATTCCACGCGGAATAATTCAAGGAGGCGAGGTAGTGGTATTGATCCTGTTGGTCGGTGGTTGCCTGTTTATTGTTGAGAAGTCCGGGGCACTGAAGGAAGGTGTCGCTTCCCTGACGCAACGAGTGAAAGGAAAGGAGAGATTGGCGCTGGTTATGATCGGATTTTTGTTTGCGTTGGGTGGTGCTACGGAGGGATTGCAAGAGGAGATCATCCCGCTTATACCCGTGCTTCTGGTGTTTACCAAAAACCTCGGATATTCAACTGTTATTACCGTCGCTTCCAGCTATGGCGCAGCCTCGATCGGTTCTACGTTTAGTCCGGTTCTACGTTTAGTCCGGTTAATCCTTTCGGGGTGGCGATTGCCCAAAAATTGGCCGAAGTACCGTTTCTGTCAGCGGGTGTATTCAGGCTGGCTGTTTTTGGGATAGCCTTTGCGTTGTGGATGGCCATGGTCATCCGGTATGCAACTAAAAACCGTGTGGCAAAGGAAGACGGTGACTTGCCGGTAAGCCGCCTGAGTAGGATCCATGCTCTTATTCTAGTACTTACCCTGCTTGCCTTCGTACTGCTGATCTATGGGATGCTTTCGTGGGAGTGGGGATTTAACGAAATATCCGCGGAGTTTTTTGTACTGGGGGTAGCTGTCGGCTTGTCAGGAGGTCTGGGAATGAACGGTACATTCAGGGCGTATGCGGAAGGGCTGAAGGAAATGACGTTTGCCGCGACGATCGTGGGGATGACCTATGGAATTTCACTGGTACTCAGGGAAGGGACGATCATAGACTCTATTATATATGGGTTGTTTATGCCATTGCAGCACGTGGTGCCCGTCGTTTCAGCTTTTGGTATGATGCTTTCCCAGGCTTTATTACACATAGCGCTGCCCAGTTATTCCGGTCAGGCTGTGCTGACTATTCCGATTCTTGCCCCGTTGTCGGACCTCATCGGCCTGTCGCGGAATGTTTGCGTCATGGCCTATCAATACGGGGCCATATTGATGGACCTTGTCATTCCAACGAACGGTGCACTGATGGCGATCATCTCGATAGCGGGAATCCCGTACCAGGACTGGATAGGCTTCGTTTTCAAAAGACTATTGATCATGTTTGTGCTCTGTGCATTATCGCTGTTCGCCGCGGTGATGCTTGGCGTGTAGCCCTGCCTTCATCCCCGCATCTTCGAGTAGTATTGTCCTAAACTTTTAAGTCGGGAACGCTGATCTTCATCAACCCAGGGAAATGCATCGGCCACCTGTTTATCGGCCTCCTCCAGAGTGATCGACCCGGCAGCTTCCTTCTCGTAGCAGAGCCATGCAAATGAAGACACCGTGTCGCATATTTTTTCAAGGTAGTTGCACTGTGCCCAGGTGACCCCGGTGTACTCCTCCATCAGTCGATCCGCGAAAGGCCTCCGGCTCTCGGGGCCCCAGGCAAGTTTCAGTTCCAGGGCTTTGTTCCACAAGCTTTCGGAGAACTCAATTTCAGAAACCGCATCTGTTTTTTCGGGGTTGTGGGGCGATAGCTGCACCGGGTAGAATTTAATAAAGTGAACGACACCGACGCATTCATACCCGATGTTAATGTGCGCCGCGTAAAAACCGGGCGAAAGCAGACCGAGGTCCCAACGGCTGAAAAGCCCGTCAAATTTCCTGACCGTTTGCTCGTACGTCGACGAATCCAGCGAAAAAACTTCGTATTCGAGTTCCACCTGGACGGCAAGAATCTCCGTTTTTTCGAGCGTGACTTTGTTGTGGAATGTAGCTTTTTTTTCCGACCTGTTGTTCCGGGGTAAACGCCACAACAGGTGCTGCTGTTGGAAAGAGATCGTGCGAACGGAAAAATCGTCCGTAAACTTTTTACTGCCCAGGTGGAGGATTTCCTCCTTCGTGAATATGCATCGACCGTGACCTTTTTCAGCATGAAGGAGGTCATTCTCGCTGCAGTACTGAACATGCGTTGTCCTGACAAGGCAGGGTCTTCCCATTCCGTCGTCGGGCAACTGGTAGTAGTCGCCGGTAGCACCGTCTGAAACGGTGGTAATAGTGCGATCTTCGATGAGAAAGATACTTCCGCCGCCGAAAATTGTGGCGCCTTCCTTTACGCTGATCAGGATCGTTTTCATTTGTAATCCCCGAAGAGCATATTCGCCAGGAGGAGTACCAGGGTAATGCCCCAGGGTGCTGCGGTTGCGATGAGCGCGTAGCCGTGTTCACCCTTCCAAACGGATAAATAACATGCGCCCAGGCCAGCAGTTATCAAAACCACGGCGAAAAAGATATTCGACCCGTTCGCGTATTTGCTGGTCTGAAGGACGCCGATCGCATTCAGCAGGAACCGGGTTCCCGCGTAAAGATTGATTGCTGAAAAAATATAAACCAGGTATTTCATGGCGCGTCAGGGATCATGTGACTTGCAAAAGCATCATAAAGTTACTTCAAACTGCGTCATTTATCGTTTTCGCGGTCTTCGTACGATGGATTTATTTTCACGTCGATACCGGATGGATTATTCTCGTGGAAGTATTATTTTTAGAGCCATCGATCGTTATTAAAAAACAGACTCATGCCTGGTATTCAACTGGACCTGAATGAAAGCGGAAGGGGATCCTTTTTTATGGAGGAGGACGGCAAGCGCGTTGCCGAGATGGTTATCAGTGTGGCTAATAGCAACCTCACGGTTTTCCATACAGAGGTATCCGAAGAGCTGAAAGGGCAGGGGGTAAGTACCCAACTGCTTGACACGATGGTCGCGTATGCACGGGCTAATAACCTCCGGGTGATACCGCTTTGCGCCTTTGTGAGTGTACAGTTCAGAAGGCACCCGGAAAAATTCAAAGATATTTCGAATCAGGATTGGCATAAGCCAAGATAACGGAAGGGGCGTAAACTAATAAGAAACACGAACACATGTCGAATGAAGCTTTTGGAAAAATGTTTATACCCCGCGTTGCGCAGGTAGTGATTGGTCTTGTATTTTTTTTGTCGTCTGCGATTCAGCTATACGCGCAATCAGGGGCAACAATGACCGTTCCGGCCCTTTCGAAACCAGGCGAAGGCGCTTATGTCAGCGGCGAACTGATTTATCCCCTTAACCGAAAACCGACGGCGGAATGTCACGCGTCTACGATCGTTGAACTATCGGATGGGCTAATGGCCGCATGGTTTGGAGGTACCGAAGAGCGGCATCCGGATGTAGGGATATGGATCTCGTATTATAACGGCTCCTGGTCTCAGCCTGTGCAGGTTGTAAGCGGTTTTCAGCATGATTCCCTGCGATACCCGACGTGGAATCCTGTGTTGTTCAAGCCCAAAAAGGGGCCTTTGATGCTATTCTATAAGGAAGGACCGAATCCCAGGGAGTGGTGGGGAATGCTTATGACTTCAGAAAACGAGGGAAAGACCTGGTCAATACCCCGGCGGTTAGGCAAGAGCGAACGAATCGGGCACCTGCTGGGACCTGTGAAAAACAAACCTGTCGAACTGGAAGATGGAACCATAATTTGTCCGTCGAGTACGGAGATCGAAGCGGGCAAGAGAGATAAATGGCGGGTACATTTCGAAATCACGAAAGACTTGGGTAAGACCTGGGAAGTGATCGGCCCGATAAACGACGGTATCGAATTTAATGCTATCCAACCCAGTATCGTTACGTATGGCGACGGAAGGATGCAGATCCTTTGCCGCACGCAGGAAAACGTAGTGGGGCAAAGCTGGTCGACCGACAAAGGAAGATCATGGTCTAAAATGACAGCAACTTCGCTTCCCAATCCAAATGCGGGTACCGATGCAGTTACCCTCCGGGACGGCCGCCAGTTGCTGGTATACAACCATACCACTAAAGGTGGCCCCTTTCCCAACGAAAGGGATATGCTGAACGTGGCGATCTCCCGTGATGGCGTCACGTGGAAAAACGTGATGACACTGGAGCGCGAAAAGGGCGAGTTCTCTTACCCTGCAGTCATTCAAACGTCCGATGGTATGGTGCACATTACGTACACGTACTTCAGGCGTTCCGTTAAGCACGTGACGATCGACCCTGCCCGGTTGAAGTAATGTTACAATCATCCGTAGGGTTGAGGAGCGTTAAACTTTTCCTCGTTTTTCCGGGTTGACTACCAATCCCTATCCAAGTACCTATGAACAATGTCATCAAATCGATCAAACCGCTGGGCTTTCCCTGGCAGACACAGGATCCGTTTCTTTTTTGTGTACATCACCAGGATTTTTATCCACAGGGCAACGAGGTCATGGGCCCTGCAGCTTCGCTGAAGGGCCGGAGCATCGGACAGGATTTTGTTCCGAACAAAGAAGGATGGCGAATGTACCATGGAAGGAACGTTCCTGGTTTTCCGGCGCATCCGCATCGGGGCTTTGAAACCGTGACCATCGTAACAAAGGGAGTGGTCGATCACTCGGACTCGTTAGGGGCAGCGGGACGATTTGGCTTCGGCGATGTACAGTGGATGACGGCGGGCAAAGGTGTTCAGCACTGTGAGATGTTCCCACTTCTGAATATGGAGAGGGAAAATCCGCTGGAGCTGTTCCAGATCTGGCTAAACCTTCCAAAAGAAAAAAAAATGGCTGCCCCGTATTTTGCTATGCTATGGGCTGATACCATTCCGGAGTTTGAAACTTCCGATAAGGACGGACGTACTGTTTCCGTAAGGATCATTGCCGGAAAAATCGGAAGCGTCAATGCTCCGGATCCAGCTCCTGATTCGTGGGCCGCGGACCCGGGCAACGAGGTAGCTATCTGGACAATCAGGCTGGACCCTGGAGCCGAATGGTCCATACCACCGGCGTCCGAACATGTGAATCGGTCGCTTTATTTTTATGCCGGTTCCGCTATTCAGATCGGTGATAGAGATTTTCAGTCTCATCAGGCGATAGAACTTTATGCTTCACGCGACGTTCCTTTGAAGAACGGAAATTCCGAAAGCCACCTTCTCCTTTTGCAAGGTAAACCGATTGCCGAGCCGGTAACCCAGCACGGGCCATTTGTGATGAATACTCAACTGGAAATCCAACAGGCAATAGATGAATACCGCAAGACCGAATTCGGCGGATGGCCCTGGCCCAGCCATGAACACACCCATCCGCGGACAAAAACCCGGTTCGCGAAATATCCCGACGGACGTGAAGAAACAAGAGACTGGATCATGAAGGAATAACGCTGCGTTTCGAAGCGTGACAGCCGAAAAGGTGATTGATTTTGTCGTTGGAGAATGACCGTATCGTTACAGATATTGAATCTCATTAACTTTAATCGGGAAGATCCCTACATTGAAGGATGTTATAAAGAACTGCGGTTTTGAAAAGCAGGAACACGTATCATTTGTCCATCATTTTTGTTTTGTGGCTGGCGGTACATATCGTGCTTTTCCTGAAATTCGGCGTACGGTACTTTTACGATGCCGTAGACTACATCCGTGACGCCGACCTTTTGATTGTCCATGGTGTCACAGATGGGTTCGATCGGTTTTTTTACCTGGTACCAATTGGTGCCATGGCAATTTTCCGCAGCCTTTTCCACGACAGTATCCTTCCCTTTATAGTCTTTCAGTGTGTGTTATCCGGACTAGGTGTGCTGTCGTTGTACGCTTCCGCCTCGACGCTTTTTAAGAGTGACCTCGCCGGGTTATTCTCTTCCGTCATCTTTTTATTATGGTTGGATAACCTCCATTGGAATGTGACGCCCATGACGGAATCAATGTTTTGTACCTTCGTCCTTTTTCTGATCTATGTTCTCGTTCATTTCAAGGGTCGAACGTCAGACTATCTGCTGGCGGCTTCATTGTCTGTGCTACTACTTTTCACCAGGCCGACCGGTATCCTGATTTTTCTGGGTACTGTATCTTTTTTCCTGGCCTTTCACCGGCGCATGCTTTCGCAGAACAGGACTACGGCCTTTTTGGTTTTCGGAGTGTTGCTCTTACTTGGATATGCCGGCGCAACGTTTGTGCTTGAGCAAATGGACATCACAGCGCAATACAGGTCGGGGAATATCATAACGTATATGGATGTGCTGGAAGGAACCGGGTTGTATGATGAACGTCTGAGGGTCGATACCAGTGGCCTTGAGTTCGCGCCCGATGATAAACCGGTGATGTATAAAATTTTCTTCTACGTTATTCACAACCCCGGTACCTTCGTCAGGACCGCGATTCTGAAAACCTGGTACCTGATGTCGGGATCCAGGCCCTACTATTCCACCGCTCACAATATTTACGCGATCGCCTGGGCTTTCGCAGTCTATTTACTTTGTTACACGGCCTGCCGTGGATCAGATTGCCTTTCCATTAAGATCTTTTCTTTGGTTACCGTAACGGCAACATGTCTGCTCATCGCAGTCTCTGCGCTGGATTGGGACAACCGGTTTTATATTCCCATGGAACCTGTTGTTGTACTTTATGCGGGAGGGGGAGCCGCAATTCTGTATAATCGTTTCATCGCCAAAAGATACCGGTGAAAGGGTGAGTCTTTTTCCATTCCTTTCACACGATCGCAGGTATGGCGGGTTTATGGAGATTGACCGAACTTGGATGACCTGAATCAAACTAGCTATGATACCTTCCAATGCCCTCGCCACTTTTATTTTCATTTTCTTCCTGTCCGGTGAAACCGCGACAATCGATGATGCGAAACTTTTTGATTTCTGGGTGGGTGAATGGAATCTGACCTGGACAAACGCCGACGGTACGACGGGAAAAGGGTTCAATAAAATTGAAAAGATCCTGGACGGTAAAGTGATCCGCGAAAACTTTGAAGATAATTCCGGATTCAAGGGGACGAGTATCTCGGTTTACAATTCATCGGATAACACCTGGCATCAGGCCTGGGCCGATAACCAGGGTGGGTACTTCGACCTCGAAGGTGCGGTGGATGGAGAAAAGAGAATATTCAAGACAAAAGTGAGGGATGTGGGAGGAAAAAAAATAATTCAGCGAATGGTCTTTTATGAAATCGGTTCCGATTCACTCAAATGGGATTGGGAGAAGTCCGAGGATAACGGGGCGACATGGACCCTTCAGTGGCGGGTCTTTTACAGCCGTGCGAAAAAATAAGCGGTCATAACCGCTATCGTTAAGGTGGTGGTTGACTTTTGTGAAACATTCCTTTCGCTCCTTTTAAGAGCGTGATACCTTTCTCGAGCAGGTTGTTGTCAGTCTGAAGGTCGTACCCCTCGGCGTCCAGCGACCTTGTCTCCGGATAAATAAATACGACACTATTTTCGCTAAATGCTTTTATCATCTTTTCCGGTAATTCATGGAAGTACGGGCTGTGCGATACGTTACCCTTCCGTGACAACACCAGTACCAGCATCTCGTTAGCAGTAACATTCAGCATACCTTTAAGGAGATCGCGAAGACTCCGTGTGAAAACAAACCGTAAGGAAACCCGGACTTTATTCTGCGTCATAAAATTTTCGATCGCCATATGCGTGTCCTCCGTCGAATACAGGGTTATACCTAAGCTTAACTGACCAGCGAGGCGCATCGTCCGGCTTACCCAAAGCGAAAACCCTTCCTCCCGTTCCGCGAATTGCGGGCATATCAACAGCAGGTTTTTGTGCACATTCAAGGGAAGTGTAAATCGTGTGAGAAAAATATTTTGGGTGGTTTGGCTGATGAGGCCATCGAATGTTTTTCCGAAGATCAGATCCGAGATCTTATTTTTTGGCGACCAGCCCAGTACAATATCGGTAATGAACATTTCTTTGATAACACGCTTAATTCCATTGCTGACGTTCTGATCGATCGTTGCTGTGATCTCTACTTTCTGATCGGCAGCGGCCGCGTGCACGATCACCTTATCCAGCATTTTTCGGGCCTGAACCAGTTTGTTCTGAGCCCGGTCTCCATCTTCGACAACCGTCAGCCCGATGATGGGAATCCTGTTTTTCGGTTCTTTGATTGTAATGGCAAAGTCGATTAGTTTTTCCATCGTGACCGGGTTGGAAACCGGGACGAGGATTCGTTGTGTTTTAACGGTCACTTCTTCGGGTTCGTCCGATTCGCCGAGAAGCACTACTTTTTTGCCGGCATCTTCGGTAACGAACGAGGCAACCAGGCAGGTAATGAGAATCAGGACGATGGTGCCGTTCAGGATATTGTCATCAACAAGTCCGATGTTATATCCGACGAGTATCACCGCCAATGTGGCTGCGGCATGGGCGCTGCTTAGCCCGAAGATCAGGTTGCGTTGAGCGGTACTGAAAGAAAAAATATATCCCGTTGCAAACGATGCAGCCCACTTCCCCACAAGAGCTATTGTTGTCAACGCACCCGCTACTATCAGGGCCTGTGTGCCATTCGACAGGACTTTTATATCGATCAGCATCCCCACACTGATGAGGAAAAAGGGGATAAACAGGGAATTTCCTACAAACTCGATCCGGTTCATCAGTGATGACGTCTGGGGGATCAACCGGTTTAATGTTAAACCCGCGGCAAATGCACCGATGATCGGTTCGAGGCCGGAAAGCTCCGCGATGAACGCGCAAAAAAACACGACCGATAAAACAAAGATGAAATGCGCGTTTTTTTCGTCCGCCAACCGCTTGAAGAACCATGCTGCAATACGAGGGATAATGAACGCGACTATAAGCATAAAAATGATTATGGAGACACCCAGTCTCACCCACAGGTCGGTGGTTAGTCCGCCTTTTTGCGCTCCTGAAATGATCGCGAGTATGATCAGGACAGCGGTATCCGTAAGGATTGTGCCTCCCACCGTTACGGCAACGGCTTCATTTTTTGAGATCCCAAGTCTGCTGACGATCGGATACGCAATCAGTGTGTGGGTAGCAAACATACTCGCCGTCAGAAGACTTGTTGCCAGCGGGTACCCAAGGAGGTAGTAACAGACGGGGATTCCCAGCGAAATAGGAATAATAAACGTAAAAAAACCAAACACTAGGCTTTTGTGGCGATTTTTCCTGAATTCACCCAGATCGAGTTCAAGACCGGCAATAAACATGATGTACAGTAGCCCTATGGTAGAAAAGAGATCGACGGCAGAATTTTTTTCGATCAGAAAGAAGCCGTGCGGTCCAATCACGATACCGGAAATGATAAGTCCGATGATTCCCGGAAGGCGCAACCGTTTCAGGACAATCGGCGCCAGCAGGATTATGAAAAGAATAACAGCAAAGACCAGAACGGAATTCGTAAAAGGCGTTTCGAATTCATGCACTAACCGTTCTAAGAACTCACTCATACCCGGTGGTTTTTACGACCACTAAGGTGGCGATATCGAAGCATCTAAGCTATGAACGTAAATCTTGTTTAAATAGAATTTTTTCCTATAATAAGTGCAGTTTTTTGGTGTGACGAAAAAAAGGGTATCGCTTCCGACGCGATACCCATCCCGATGCCGGACTTTATTTTTTGATCGTCGCTTCGCCCGTGCCTGTACTAATCGAAATATGTGGTGTTGTTGTTCCCCGTATGGCCGTCTTTTGAACCGTTACCTGGTCTTTCCACTGGCTGATTTCCTCCGTTTTGTCGAATGCAAACGGGGCATTGATCTCACCGTGCTTTTTACCCGCTTTCATCACGATTTCACCCTTTATGTCGTGACCGTTAAAATCCAGCACAGCGTCCCCGGATCCGCTTGCAAGGGAAATATCGAACTGTGGAGCCGCAGCCAGTACCACCTCAGCATTTCCGGATCCCGTTGTGAAGCTGCTGGACCCGGTGATTGAAATATCATTGCCTGTTATATTGCCGCTTCCGGTTGTAACCCGGAAAACAGCTTTGCTGTCACCAAGTTTGTGACTACCCGAACCGGTTGTCAGTGTCAACTCACCGGAACTTTTTGAAACACGGAAGTGCCCGGACCCGGTTGTAGCTTCTATCGTTCCCGTTACCTCGTCAAGGTCAATATTGCCGGACCCGGTATTCAGAGTGAGGTCTCCGCTCAGCCGGTTGAAGGTATAGTTGCCGGATCCCGTTGTCGCTTTCAGGTTGAACGAAAGGTCCGAAGCCTCCACATTGCCGGACCCGGTTGTGAATTGAATTTCGATATGATCGGGAACGGAGAGCTCCCAATCGGCATTGCCACGTGACGAATTCCCACGGAATTTTTCCTTAATAACAAGCTGGTCGCCCTCCTGGGAAATAACCGGTTCGTAGTCATTTTCATCGAAGGAGTACGTCAAATCCACCGTCACTTTCATATCTCCGCTTTTACGGAGTACACAATTCCCGGACGCAGTACTCATCCGGATCTTTTTTATGCCGGGGAAGGTCTTATTCAGTTTTTTTTGAGCCAGCAGTTGCTGTGACGCAAACATCGATAAAAAGGTCAGCGCAAACAGGAGCTTCGTTATTTTTGGGTTCATGGTATTTTTTTTAGATGTACTTTCAAAAGACCATTTCGTTACAGCCGGGGTTGCATGACGTTTGAAAAATACCTATCAGCCGGAACCGTGTGTTCGTGTGTGTCCGGGTCGTTAACATTTTGCCCATGGGGCTTTAGATCATCCGTACCCTTTCAAGTTGGCCAAACACGCCGAATAGTTTTACCTTAGCGACAAGCAATCATACTTATTCGATCTCAGAATGAAATCCGCGGCATACCCGATCCTTGTTATTTTTATTTTTACCCAGTGTAAGGAGCCTCAGGAAAAACTATTCCGGTCAGTGCCCTCCTCCGAAAGTGGCATAACGTTCACCAACACGATCACTGTGGGCGATTCGCTTTCTGTTCTCGATTCGGAGTACTTATACAATGGAGGCGGCGTCGCGATCGGCGACATCAATAACGATGGACTCCCGGATATTTATTTTTCCGGGAATATGACTTCGAGCCGGTTGTACCTTAATAAAGGCAATCTCACATTTGAAGACATTACGGAAAAAGCTAACGTCGGAACGAGCAAATGGGCGAATGGTGTGACGATGGTGGATATTAACCAGGATGGATTCAAGGACATATACGTTAGTGTCGGAGGCACAAAAACCACTCCTGAAAAGGAAAGAACCAACCAGCTTTTTATTAATAACGGAGATGCCACGTTTACGGAATCCGCCGCCAGGTACGGCCTAGCGGATTCGGGGTATGGGATTCACAGCGCATTTTTTGACTACGACCTGGATGGAGATCTCGATATGTACCTGTTACGCAACTCGTTTGTAAATTACCATCGCAATATGTCGAAGCCGAAGCTGATCAACGGAGAGGCTGCCTCAACCGACAAGCTTTTCAGGAACAACGGCGACCTGACGTTTACCGACGTATCCGCGGAAGCGGGGATCCTCATCGAAGGCTTTGGCCTGGGTGTCGAAGTGTCGGACATCAACAACGATGGCTGGCCTGATATCTACGTTGCCAATGACTTCATTACGAATGACCTGTTGTATATAAACAATCACGACGGAACATTTTCGAACCGCGCGGCCGCTTATCTGAAGCATCAGACGTTTAATGGTATGGGTACGGATGTCGCGGACTACAACAACGACGGTAACGTGGATATTGTGGTACTGGATATGCTGCCCAGGGAAAACAAAAGATGGAAGCTGACCAGTCGTGGTAACACCTACGATGAATTTCAAAATGGAATAAAGAACGGCTATGAGCACCAGTACATTCGTAACACTCTCCAGTTGAACAATGGAAACGGTACGTTCAGCGAGATCGGCCAGATCGCCGGCATCGAAGCCACCGAATGGAGCTGGAGCGCGCTTTTTGCCGATTATGACAACGACGGATTAAAGGACTTGTTCATTTCAAACGGCTACCGACAGGACATCATTAACCTCGACTTTATCGTGTACGGTGACAAAGAACAGTCCATGGGACTCGACCCGGCTGATGATAAGGAAAGACAGGCCCTGCTGAATGAACTGCCCGGTATTAAGATCCACAACTACATGTACAAAAATAAGGGCGACCTGACGTTTAGCGACGAATCGGATGCCTGGGGTATGTCCGAACCTACCTATTCGAATGGAGCTGCATACGGCGACCTCGATAACGACGGTGACCTTGATCTCGTCATAAACAATATCGACGAAGTTGCACTGATCATGGAAAGCCGGCTGAGCCAGACCAGGAAACCAACCCCGTCCAATTACCTTCGTGTAACACTCACGGGTCCGGATACAAACCGGGAGGGCCTGGGAACCAAAGTCTATATCCGGAACAACGGTACCATACAGTACCAATACTTCAGTCCGTTCAAGGGCTACTTGTCTACAGTTGAATCCTGTCTGCATTTCGGCCTGGGGGCATTGGAAGAAGCGGATAGTCTGGAAGTCTGGTGGCCGGATGGGAAATATCAGCTGCTTCAAAATGTAAAGGCAAACCAGGTAGTTACACTGGACTACCGGTCTGCAGTTACCGTTAACAGGCCCGTTACACCAGCGCCTGCAACAATCTTCGAAGAGGTAAAGGAAGGCGGTATAGACTACGTACATCGTGAGAATACATTCGTCGATTTTAAACTTCAGCCTACGTTGCCGCACATGCACTCGCGTGGCGGACCTGGCATTGCCGTGGGGGATGTGAACGGAGACCACCGGGAGGACCTTTACATCGGTGGCGCTACCGGTTCGTCCGGTGCAGTTTTCCTGCAGCAACCGGATGGGCGCTTCGCCGGGAAAACATTGACCGGCCGGGACAGTATTTATGAGGAAACAGGTGTTTTACTGTTCGACGCCGATAACGATAACGACCTCGATCTGTACGCCGTCAGCGGTGGCGCGGAACACCCCAAAGATTCGGAAGCGTACCAGGACCAACTATACCTGAACGACGGCAACGGTACCTTCACGCACGCAACCAACGCCTTGCCGCAGATCCGTCAAAGCGGATCATCGGTAGTGGCAGCGGATTACGATCGCGACGGTGATCTCGATCTTTTTGTCGGTGGTCGTATTATACCCAAAGAGTATCCGATGCCAGCCGGAAGTTTCCTGCTGAGAAATGACAGCAAGGGCGAAATCTGCAAGTTTACCGATGTCACTGCAGAAGTGGACGGATTGCAGCACACCGGTCTGGTGTGCTCCGCGTTGTGGACGGATTACGATAATGACGGCTGGATGGACTTAATAGTTGCAGGTGAATTTATGCCCATTACATTCTATCACAACGAGAATGGAAAGCTGGTTAACGCTACAGACGACTCCGGCCTTGATCATACGTCGGGATGGTGGAACAGCCTGGTGGCAGGCGATTTTGATAACGACGGGGATACCGACTACGTTGCGGGAAACCAGGGATTGAACAGTCACTTCCGCGCGACGGACAAGGAACCACTGTGTATCCACGCCAGCGACTTTAATAAAGACGGACGTCTTGACCCGGTGATGAGTTACTATGTCGAAGGGAAGAGGTACGTGGGGCACTCGCGTGATAACCTGATCGATCAGATCAACTCTATCCGGGCGCGGTTCCGGACGTACACCGACTATGCCAATGTCACATTTGAAGAATCATTCCTTCCGGAGGAACTAAAAGAAGCGTTTGTTGTATGCAGCGAACGTTTTGAAAGCAGCTATCTTGAAAATCTGGGAGAAGGCAGGTTTAAAATCCATGCCTTGCCGCTGCGCGTTCAATTTGCGCCGGTCTTTGGAATGACTGCAGGTGATTACAACGGTGATGGCTTCCTCGATGTTTTACTCGTGGGGAATTCCTACGCCCCGGAAATTTCCAGTGGCCGTGACGATGCATCCATCGGCATATACCTCAAGGGAGACGGGAAGGGGAATTTTGTACCGGTCGATGTTCTGCAAAGCGGATTTATGGCTGACCGTGACGCGAAAGGTATGGCGAAACTCATCCTTGAAGATGGCCGCCAGTTAATACTGGTTACCAATAATGACAGCGGTGTTCAGACCTTTGCATCACAACTGCCGGGAAAATACTTTAACCCGTCCAGCCAGGATGCTTATGCAGAAATAACCTTGACAAATGGAAAGACCGTGAGACACGAGTTTTACCATGGGTCGACGTATTTATCCCATTCTTCGCGCCAGCTCGTTTTAACCGCCGGCATTTCAGCTGTCAAGGTCTTTGACTTTAAGGGGAACAGCCGGGTTGTTAAGATTGATTAACACCGGATTTTTTGAAAGCTTGGAACAGAAGAAAAACACCCGCGGCAAAAAACGGAAGACTCAACAGTTGGCCTACACTCAGGAACATGTCACTTTCAAACGGGACTTGTCTCTCTTTGAAAAAACCGTAAAGGAAGTGAAAGCCCCATGCGATGACGGCGAAAAGTCCAGCTATACTGCCGGCCGGTGTTTTCGCTTTCGCCTTTCCCCAATACCAGAGCGTGAACATAAATAGAAGGGCATAAGAAACGGCTTCGTATAGCGGTGTAGGATGCCTCGCGATCCCGATCGTTCTGACCCGGGCCGTGAATACGTCGGGTTTTTCCTGGAAGATTGTAAAATGGAGTGGCTCAGCCCCTGACTCGTATACAAAATCAGACCTGTCGTGGAGATATGTTTTTACATCGCCGATCAGAAATTCATTCACCATTTTTTCGGTGGCTCCCGCCTTAAAAAAAAGGTAAAGCAGCACCGGGCTGTGTCCGCTCGTGGAGTCCGGCCTGGATGTATCTTTCTTCACGTATACTTCACTCAACGGATTGGGACCGCCCGGCGTGCGCATAATGCAACACGGCACTTTCATAAGACCATCGGTCACCGGTCTGGCCAGTACCACTCCCGTTTTGCTTTCCGTCGGTTTTCCCACAGGCTCCGAGTTAAAAAAACTTCCCAGGCTGATGAACACAGCCGTGAGCGCGATAATGATCGAGACCCGATCGAATACCGGGAGAAATTTCCGGGACGGTGTGTTTGCGCGGCAATAAATCAACAACACCAGTATAATTCCGATAACGGCACCGTGGGCCGAGAGTTTGTCCAGACCCGTAAAATGAAACGTCGGTTGAAAGCTGAGAGGAAGAAATATTTCGAACGGTTTTGTCCAGATGAGGTCGGGTTCGTAAAAAAGCACATAACCAAAACGGGCCCCTATAACGGAACCGAGAAAAACGTATTTGGTTAAGGTTTCGACATCCGCCGTGGGTTTACCTTCTTTCCGGTACATGTAGATCAGGAGCCACCTGGCCAGTAAAACTCCGGCAATAAACAGGATTCCGTACCACCGTATGACAAGTGAACCGGATGAAAACAACGCCGGACTACCGTTCCAGATAATGTAATTAACCATGTTGATGAGAAAATAGGATAGTTGAGAATGATCGTACCGGCAATATAATTACTCCCCTGAGAAGTACAGTGTTCCTGAAAATGGGAATCATACATTTTTTACCGCCCGACACGACCATTACCAATTTTATAAATTGACACTTGACCGTGCTATTTTGTTTTATCATCTTGTACGGAAAGATCCATCCTTAAAATTTATTACCATGACCTTCGCCGAATCGGGAATGAAGTTGTCCATCGAAAATCAGACAGCCGTGATCACGGGGGGCGCTTCCGGCCTGGGGTTGGAGATCGCCGGGAAATTATCGGCTCATGGCGTGAATGTCGTGTTGTTGGACAAGAACATTGACGCCCTGAAAGAAAAAAGATCACAACTGAATTGTCAGTGTTTCGCCATTGATATCACCGACGAGAAACAGGTGAGTGACGTCGTGGAAAAAATCGGTAAACAATCCGGTCGCATCGACATATTGGTCAATAGTGCCGGAATCACGGGTCGTACGAACCTGAAAAGCCATGAAACGGAGTCTGAGAATGTAAAGCTGGTCTTTGATGTGAACTTTATGGGCAGCTATTATACATCCAAGCACATTTTGCCCTGGATGCTCCGGAACAATTACGGAAGGGTATTACACATCGCCTCCGTTGCAGGAAAGGAGGGCAATGCGGGAATGCTCGCGTATTCCGCCTCGAAAGCAGCTGTTATCGGCATGGCTAAAGTACAGGGTAAGGAATATGCAGAAACCGGTATCACAGTCAACGCCCTTGCACCGGCGGTGATACGTACGGCCCTGGTCGACGCGATGCCTGAGGAACAGGTTAAATACATGACGGATAAGATTCCCATGAAAAGGTGCGGTACATTGGAAGAAGCCGCTAACCTCGCCTTATACATCGTGTCACCGTTAAACAGTTTCACCACCGGCTTCACGTTTGATCTTACAGGAGGAAGGGCGACTTATTAACCCGCACGGCGGAACACTGACTGAAATATTATGAATGACGATAAGATTACCATCGGAGTAGTGGGTTTGGGCCTGATGGGCTGCAGCATTACTACCTGCCTGCTGATCGCGGGACATCCCGTTATCGGGATTGCGCCTGTCGACGCCGACCTTCAGTTTGCTGAACCCCGGATCACCGACTACCTCAGAAGGTCAGAACAGGAAGGTGTAGTCACGGAGCCGGCCGGTTTCTACTTGAAAAACCTCCTCATAACAACGGACTATTCGAAACTTGCTGTTTGCGGACTGGTGATCGAGTCCACGCTCGAAGACTTGGCCGTTAAAAAAACAGTGTATGAGAAAATTGAAGCCGTAATCCGGCCGGATGCACTGTTAACAAGCAATACCTCGGCTATTCCGATCAGCATACTACAACAGCAGACGAAGTTGCCCCGGCGTTTTTTTGGACTGCACTGGATGGAACCGTCCCATACAACCCGTTTTCTGGAGATCATCTTCGGCGACTTGAGCGATCCGGCAGCTGGTGAATATTTATATGAAGTTTCGAAGGGCTGGGGTAAGGAACCCACCATGGTCCGGAAGGACATCCGCGGATTTATTACGAACAGGCTGATGTACGCGCTGTACAGGGAAGCTTTTTATTTAGTTGAGAATGGTTATGCTACGGTGGAAGACGTTGACCGCGCATGCCGGAATGTTCCCGGATATTGGATGACGCTGGCCGGACCTTTCCGCTGGATGGACCTCACGGGTATCCCCGCCTATCATGCCGTGATGAAAGACTTGTTTCCCACGCTCAGCAATGCGACAGAAGTTCCCAAACTGATCGATGACATCGTGAAGGCCGGAGGTAAAGGAGTTGCCAATGCGCAGGGTTTCCATAAGTACACGCCCGAAGAAGCCAGCCTCTGGCAGGAAACGTATAAAGAGTTCAGCTATGAGATCCGGAAACTTGCCATGAAATACCCCGACGATGTAGTGAAGAAAAAACTATCGGAATAGAACCAGCTTCCGTCGAAACCTACCCCTAAAACTGCTTTAGCGTTAATAGTTCGCTTACCAGCCGGAGGTTGTCGTTGTTCTCAACATCCGGCACTACGTCGCTGCGATTATTTCTGAAAACATCCAGGCACCATTGCGCCAATTTGTTTTCCCCTTCTTTTAGTACCCACGCCGTTAGCAATTTTTCACCTTCGTCCGGTTTCGCCGTTTTTTTCAGGGCAAAGGCGGTGATCAGCAAATTTACAGGGTTGCCGTTTGCTTTGGAGGATATCACGTCATTCCATTTCTTTTTCGCCTCCTCCCCGGATTTTAATTTTTCATAGCAGATTCCCTCCAGGTAATCTTCCAGCCTGCTGTCAATATCTTCTTTATACGGCATACCGACACCGAGTCTCTCAGGCCACAGCCGGGACTTGCCGATGTCACTTATCGCACTCTTATATTTTTTCTCCCCAATGTGCCGGATAGCCTGCATGAGCCAGGCCTCCCTGTACAACTGACGCCCATCCGTGGCGCCCTCGTAAGGAAGTATGGTCGTCTTATCCAGCAGGTCACTGCAGGCTTTGTATTGCTTGTTCAGCAGCAGCGTATTGGCCAGTAACATACTGATACGGAAATCCTCCGGAAAGCGTGTGTGATATTCCTTCGCCGTGCTCAGTGCTTCACCATATTTTTTTGATTCAATAAGTTGCATGACCAGCAGTTTTCCGTACCGCCATTCGGAAGGATCCAGCTTACCGGCAGTCCGCAAGTGATCGGCTGATTGCCCGTCGCGCATAAGGGAGGCTTTGGCCGCGTAAAAGGGCGCGAAGCCGGGATTGCCGCATTGATTAAACAGTTCCTTTGCCCGCTCGTTGTTGTTGCGGCTCCAATGAATCAGTCCCAGGTAATACTTCGGTTTCCAGTCTGGCGTTTGCGTCACTACCCAGTCGAACACCGTGGCTGAATTACTTCGGAAAGGAAATACCAGCTCGGGAGAAAGTGCGGTAGCTTTATTCAGGTTATCAGTTACACCCTCGCCATTCACCTTCATCTGCAGGTAAGCCTTCCAGTAGTATACTTCCGGAGTAGGTGGTGCGAGGTTCAGAACTTCCAGGCTTTCCTTCCAGAGGTTAAGGGAAAAATACCAGTCGGCCACCTGAAGATAGGTTTCGTGGGGGAGCTCATTCCGGATCAGGGAAGTAAAATTCTTGCGGGTTGATTCGGTTGGATCAAGCCGGTACGCTTCAAAGCGGATGAAGTGATTAAGGGGATTCAGTTTTTTCAACCGGATCAGAGCGGTTGTGAATCCTTCCTGATCTTGCTTCAGCCTGGAAATCAAAGCGACCATCTGGATAGCGTCGACGTTATTCGCGTTTGCTTCCAAACTTTTGTTCGCATAGAGCAACGATTTTTCAGTATCTCCCAACCTGAAATAAATTTTACTGAGCGCCGTAAATGCAGCGCCGCGATATTCTCCTGATAATGCTGCGATATCAAATCCATCCCTGGCGTCGGTGATGTTTCCCAGTTGCAGATTTATTTGCCCGTAGTAAAAATTAGCTCCGGGATCATAGGTATCGATGCTGAGCGCGTGGCGTGCATACACCATTGCTTTTTCATAATTCAAGTTCCGGTACATCAGCATGGCCATGTCCACGAGAGCAGGAGCAAAGTTGGGATCTTTGGCCAGGCAGCTGATAAGTTTGTTTTCTGCGGCTGCGTAAAATCGTTGCTGAATATTTTCCCGCCCCTGGAGATATAGTCCGTAAACCGAGTTCCAGTCAAAATCTTTCGGTGAATCAACGGGGCGGGACAAGACTCCGTCATCCGGGTTGGACCGGTACTCCATGGCGTACTGACCAAGCCTGACGATGAGGTTATCACCTTTTCCGCTGAACGAAACGGAATCGGAAAATACCTGGAGTGTTTTAAAATCTACTTTTTTTGAATAGACCAGCCGTTGCCCATCATATATGCTGAGTTCTTCCTGCATATCCTGCAATGGTGAAAAGTTTATTTTCAGAAAGTTACGGGCTAGCCGAATATTGAGTGCTCCTGAAGGATTTGCTTTGACAAAACCTTTTGTGTCCATTACGGGGAACCAATATTCCGTCCAGGTGTCGGTATTTGCGGGAGGGAAACCGATGTGCTTGAAGGGCGTGAACGAGCTTTCACCCGCCGCCTGGTTGAACATCCTGCCTGACTGGACTTCAACGTATTGGCCGTCGGTGTCGGATAATAATTTTTCCCAGATCATACCCTGGCCTGAAAGACCCCATATCCAGATTTTTTTTCCCGCTTTTTCATCGTGGGTCGAATAACGCCCCATTCCGAAATGGTCGTCATGCCAATAGGCGCCGAAAAACTCCGTGTATTTTCCAAAAACGTGATACGATTTGTAGCCGCCAAAATTGTTCTGCTCATAAAATGAAATATCCTTGCCATTCTCCTTATTGATATTCCAGTCGGCATATTCGCCCCCATGGCCAATGTATTTTGTGCCGGGGTAGATGAACTCAAGGTTTCCGGCGGACTTTAACCCCGTGTTCATCCAGGTATAATAGGATTGTTCAAGAGGTGTCTGGTTGTACCAAAAGGAGCGGGTTGTGAAATACGCTTTGTCTTTCGGAAGATTGATCTCCAGTGTCCAGTAGGTCTGGGTGAGCAGGTCTAGCGTTCCGATGTAGCAACTTACGCTTCCGTCATCTTTTTTGGTTGTGTAATAATCGACCGGCGTGGCACAGTTCGGGGTGTGACCGATGATTCCATAGTTTGCCTCGATACCTCCGCTTGTCCACGGCCCCCGCATAGCCACGTCGCGGAATTTGACTACCTGGTTATAATAGATGAATGGTCTGCCGGTAGACTTTTCCCAGGCGCCCCAGATCTTTCCGCCAACTTCGGGAAGGATGATCAGCTTAATATAATCATTTTCCATCTCCACGACCTGCCAGTCTTTATTTACGCCTTTATCGGTATACCCGTCGAAGCGATAATACGGGTATATGTTGCCCATGCGCGCAACGGGATCAGGATCCGAAAAGCCGTAGGTTTTGAATGTTTTTTTATACTCTTTTAAAACTGCAGGATTGCGCTGGGCCAATACGTTGGTTAATAATAGTAAGACGGCGACAGCGGTAAGGATGTATTTCATAGACACAGAAATTTGTGGGCGAAAGAAAATAGCGGGTATTTGGTATTAGTCTTGCAACAGCAGCGCGCCGAATGCGGAAGGAATATGAAAATCAGGTGTCGTGGATTCGGGTTTCATCCAGCTGATCCATTTCATTTTTTCCTCGCTGCCGTTGACATCGTCGCACTCCGCGCGAAATATCCCGGCTTCGATTTTCCCACCCGTTAACAATCCCAGCGACCTCAGTGATTCTTTATTAACCGCTACTTCAACGGTGTAACCGTGTTTGGTGCGGTTGGATCGTACGATCAGTTTGCCGGCCGGCCACGTCCAGTTTGAGTTGAATTTTCTGTGGTACTCGGCCTGGTAATCCAACACGCGGGCGAGTGGGTCAAGTTCCAATCCATAGTAAGGAGAGAGACGGTCGTCTTTTCTGAAAAATATTTCTACCCGTTCAGAACTGGCCACTTCCGATTTGTCATTTGTTTTCACATAGATCTGTATGTTGTCGTCCTTTACATCGTAGAGGAGGTAGACCCAGTCTTTGCTATGCAGTGCTCTGAACACCATGGAAGTCGCTTTTCGGTTTTCCCATGGGTAGACGAAGTCCGAAAGTTCTACTGCATTCTTCCATTCCGGATTATCACCCTTGCCATTAACAACAAACTCCTCTCCGCTGATCTTTCTTACATTATATGTTTTTGTTTCTTCGAATAGGGTTACACTGGCCATAGTTAGAATAAAATATGAAAGATAGGTCATAAGGATAGGATTTACATGTTATGGGTCGTCCGGATATTCCCGGACGACCATTATTGTGGAATCGTGAATTGATTAAGCCGAGGCTGCCTGTAGTATTTCCTTCAGTCGTTTCGAGACGATTCTTTCTTCCCCCGGTATCATCATCCAGGTGGTGATATCTACGGTCTGGTCATCGCCCATGGTTTCTATTGACGGATGGCCGTTTCGCAGCGCATTCCGGACTTCTCCGGGTGTGGTTTTAACTTTGGTATTATCCCATCTGACCTTGATGGACGGAATATGATTCGCTACGGGCGGAACGTGGATTTCGGTCTTCACGCCGGGAACCGCAGACACGGCTTCGTGGATCGTTTTGATCTGCTGTTCCCACATGGCCCATTCTTTCTGGTGATCTTTGGCCAGGTAGATTTCCAGTGCTACGAGCATCCCCAAAATCTCCTCCTTGTTCACTTTCATTCCTCGTCCTACCGTGTCACCATTCGGTGGTGCGTTTTTTCGCGCTGCCCTGATGAGGTCTTTTTTGCCGAGGAGCAAGCCTGCGCTTTGCGGACCGCGGAGCCCTTTACCACCGGAGAAGCAAACGAGATCGAAACCCATTTGCGTGTATTTCCAGAGATTTTCAACGGGCGGAACATCCGCCGCGCAGTCGTTAAAAGTAGGGATACCGTGTTTTTTTCCCAGTGCCACAAATTCCTCGGCCTTTACCTTGCCGACGCTATTATTATAATTGAGAAACCACATCATGGCCGTCCTTTCGTTAATGGCGGCCTCCATTTCTTTCAGCGTTTCCACTTCGATCATTTTGGCACCTGTATTCCGCAGGGCATGAGCATATCCGATGTGATGGGATTTCTGGATGATCACCTCGGACTTCATGCCGGTCATATCGTTGGGGATGCGTGCTGCTTTTGCCGGGTCGCCACCGGTGATCACACCGGCTGTTCCCAACGTGATCGCTGAAAAAGCACCCGCCGAAACCATCGCTGCTTCGCATTTCAGCAACTCGGCAATACGTTCGCCGACCCGGTCCTGGAGTTCTTCCAGGTTTACAAACTGAAGCGCCGCATAGTTGATGGCTTTTATCACTTCCGTGTGGGGAAGGGAAGCCGTGAGAGCGGTGTAGGTTCCGGCCGCATTAATAAAGGTGCGGATTCCAAGTTCTTTGAAATAGTCGCGTTCGAAGTCCTTTTCGATGCTCTGCGCGGAGGCATCATAACCGGACAGAGAACCCAGGAGGGGTAATGTGACCAGCCCTTTTAACAGATCTCTTCTCTTATTCATAGGAGTAAAATATGGTTATTTTATTGTTAAGGTTCTTTTTTAGCCTGCTTTGCCCTGGAAGATTGCATTCATTAACCCGATAGGATGTAAATGAACCGTGTGTGATTAAAATATTGATAAAATATTCAAAAAATGCCCTCACACGTTTTCACTCTATTTCAATCGAAGGAACTGGCGGGGACGATGTGTTGGTGTGTGTGCGTGTGCGCACACAAAATCGATGTGTGCGGATACATTTGTGAAATTTACTTGCTTTTTTCTTAACCTTGGCATAGCTTAGATAAAGAAATAAAATTTTGTCAGCCTTTATTTCTTCAAAATCATCTTTTAACAAACCCAAACAAAATGAAAAAATGTTTACCAAAACTCATCGTCTTGCTCTTGCTGGCAAGCGCCTCGGCTATGGCGCAGACAGTTACAGGGACAGTGACTTCAAGCGTTGATGGTTCACCATTACCGGGAGTGTCGGTGCTGGTGAAGAGCACTACGGCTGGAACGACCACGGACACGGATGGAAAGTATGTTATCACCGTACCGGATGCCAGTGCCGTGTTAGTCGTGTCTTTTATAGGATTCGCTTCGCAGGAAATTGAAGTCGGAAGCAGAACAGTTATTGACGTTGCCCTTGTTGAAGATATTACCCAGTTGAATGAAGTAGTGGTTACAGCTCTTGGTATAGCCCGCGAAACCAAAACGCTGGTTTATGCGACCCAGTCGGTAAAGCCCGCCCAGCTCACCGAAGTACGGGATGCTAACAACGTGCTGAACTCTTTACAGGGTAAGATTGCCAACGCTGTTATTACACAGGGTTCGGGTGGTCCCGGTAGCGGTGCCCGTATCGTGTTACGCGGTAACCGTTCTATCCAGGGAAGTAACAATGCCCTGATTGTAGTTGACGGTGTGCCGATTACCAATGGTACGAACGGTACCATCACAAGTGATTTTGGAGGTCTTCAGGGAACTGACGGAGCTTCGAACATCAACCCGGATGATATTGAATCCATGACTATCCTTCGCGGTGCGTCTGCCGCAGCTTTGTACGGTAGTGCAGCCGGTAACGGCGTGATCGTCATTACTACAAAAAAAGGAACAAAGGACAGGACAACCGTTACAATTAACTCTGGAGTAACATCTGAAAGACCTTTTGTACTTCCTGACATGCAAAACACCTACGGCCAGGGTAACTCCGGCGTAATTAATGGCGCATCGGGAGAAAGCTGGGGCGCGAAAATGGAAGGTCAGTCATTCACCGGTTACATGGGTGAGCAACGTTCTTACTCAGCGCAATCGGATAACATTAAAGACTTCTTCAGGACCGGACTTAGTGTTAATAATTCGATTGGTGTGTCAGGTGGTTCTGAAAAGATGCAGACCTATCTGTCCTACACTAACAACAACGTAAAAGGTATCCTGCCAAGAAATGATCTGAACCGCCACTCCATGAACCTGCGGATAAGCAACCAGATCAGCAAGAAGTTCTCCACAGATGCCAAAGTTACCTATATACTTCAGGACATCGACAGCAAGTATGAAACCGGTGAGTCAGCTCTCAGCCCTCCGACAGCGATCTACCAGATTCCGCGTAACGTGAGCCTGGACGACGCTAAGAACTTCGAGACGATTAATAACGTCGGTGTTCAGGTACGTGCGCCTTATCCGGTTATCAACCCCGCACTGTATCAGAATCCATACTGGATTGTAAACAGGACACAGACAAACGAAGCCCGCGAACGTGTAATGGGATTCGTTTCTGCTAAATACGAGATCACAAACTGGCTGAACGTATCCGGAAGAGCTAACCTTGATAAGATCTCCGATCGTCAGGAAAGAGTATTTTATGCCGGAACTGTCGGTATCTCGGGAGTTGGCGGAGCTTATTCAAGGACGAACATCGATGTCACCCAGAAATGGTTCGACCTCATGCTTGAAGGAAAGAACAGCCTTACAGACGACTTAAAAATTGACTATCGTGTGGGTGCAATCCTTCAGGATAACTTGTATGAAGCGGTGTACAATAATGCAAACGGACTTAACGTAACGAACGTTTTCAGCTTGAACTTTGCGACTAATCCAACGTTCTCTCAGGAAGCAACGCATGTTCAGACGCAGTCTCTTTTCGGACAGGTCAACCTGGCCTTTAAAGAATCAATTTTCCTTGATGCCAGCTTGAGAGAAGATTGGGATTCACGTTTACCCGCCCCTTACAGATTTAACTACCCTTCCGTGGGTCTTTCAGCGATCGTTTCTGACCTCGTTCAATTACCGACAGCTGTTTCATTCCTGAAAGTGAGTGGTAACTATGCTGAAGTAGGTAACGGCGGTATCGCGCAAGCCAGGTTCAATACATTCGGATATTCACAAGGTGCAGGATCAGGTTTCATTTACAGAGATCCTCTGAAAGCTATCCCTAACCTGAAACCTGAGATCGTGAAGAATCTTGAGTTTGGTATCGATGCGAAGTTTATGGAGAACCGCTTGGGCTTCCAGTTCACGGTATATAAGAGCAATTCCATTAACCAGTTGTTGAAGGTTAACCTTCCAGTAGGAACCGGTTTCTCTCAACAATACATCAATGCCGGAGATATCCAGAACAAAGGCCTCGAACTTGTGTTAAATGCTACACCGGTCAAGGGGCCATTGACATGGGACATAGCATTAAACCTTGGTATGAACAGGAACAAAGTTGTTGAACTGACGGAAACCGTCAAAGAATTCCTGGTAGTGGATTCAGGCTTCGGCCGTTCCGCGACACCTGTGATCCGCGAGGGTGAAAGTTTTGGTGATATGGTTGGTTTCTTTTGGATGAACACAGCTGACGTATATGATTCCGATGGAAAATTTGTCAGCCATTCCAATGCCGGAACACCTCTAGTGACTCCTTCCGGAGCTCCCCTCTCATCTATTACAACGGGTGACCAGGCGGTGATCGGTAACTTTAACCCGAAAGCAACATTAGGTTTAACCAACATGCTAAACTTCAAACAGTTCTCTGTGCGTCTCTTGGTTGACGGCAGAATCGGAGGTACTATCATGGATGGAACAGAACAATTGCTTGCCTATAACGGAGCTCCTGCAGTAACAGCTAATTTCCGCGAAGGCGGCTGGAACCTGGGTGGTGTTGATTCAGATGGCAACGACGTCGATGCTACGATTAACGCCCAGACATTCTGGACTAACGCTTCCGGTGGACGTTATGGAACTGCAGAATTCTTTACATATGATGCAACCAACTTCAGGGTTCGTGAACTTTCCGTTGGATATTCTATCCCTGTTCCCAGCTCGTTCCTGATCAAGTCAGCGAGACTTTCCGTAGTTGCGCGTAACTTGTTCTTCCTTTACAGAGGAAGTTCTAAACTGGATATCCCGGGAATCGGAAAACGCAAAATGTCATTCGATCCTGATATGTCCCTGGGTAACGGTAACTGGCAAGGTATCTCCTATGGTACTTTACCGTCTACAAGAAGTATCGGGGTTAACTTACAACTTACGTTCTAATACGTAGAAAAATATAATCGTTCAGATATGAAAAAATATAAGACATTTTTAAGAACCTACGGCAGTGTAGCGCTTTTGTGCAGCATTGTGTTCGTTATGTCATGTACGGATAATTTCGATGACATCAATACCAACAAGAATAAGCTCTCGCAATTGGAACCTGCCCAGCTGCCTTTCCTCTTCTCGAAAGTCCAGTCAACAGCCACCAATAACGGATGGAACTACCAGATCGCTCAGAATCTCTTCCACGATCAGTATTGCCAGTACTTCGCCAATACAACAACGTATTTCCCTTCCGATCGTCTGGTGATCCGGATGGACTGGATACGGGCGGCATGGAATCCGATCTATACGGAAGTGGTACCTCAGCTTCAGACTATCATGGCTGAAACAGAACCGACTTCAGCCGAATTCGCGCTGGCGAATATCATGTGGGTGTATACATTCCACAGACTGACAGACACCTGGGGACCTGTTCCCTATTTCAAAGCAGGTGAAGCCGGTCTGGGTGTACCTTACGACGCACAGGATGTTATCTATGATGACCTGCTGAAGAGACTTGAATCTTCCGTAGCAACGCTGAATGGCTATGCCGGCCAGAATGTGTTTGGTAACTTCGACCTGATCTATGAAGGTGATATCGACAAGTGGAGAAAATTCGCCAATACGCTTCGTCTTCGTTTAGCAATCCGGATTTCCAAAGTTGATCCCGGACGCGCAAAAACGGAAGGTGAAGCGGCAGTCGCTTCAGGCACATTGACAACCAGCCCCGCAGATGACGCGTTGATCACAAGATCCAAAAAAGGTGACGATTTTAACGGATTGTCTATCATGGACTGGAACGAATTCAGAATGAGCGCGGCAATGGAATCCGTATTAAAAGGTTACGACGATCCTCGTATGCCGATATACTTCCTCCCTGCGGTAACTACCGGAGACTATGAAGGTTTGAGAAATGGTCTGACTTCCGGAGACATGGCAGCCGACCTGAACAAAGCCGATGCGAACTCCCACCATGGCGCGCGCTGGTCTTCAACCGAAGGTCTGGAAACCCCGTCAAACGTGATGGCTACTGCAGAAGCAGATTTCCTGAAAGCCGAAGGAACCCTTTTAGGCTGGAACATGGGCGGCGGAACAGCTCAATCACACTATGAACAAGGTATTCGCAACTCCATGCTTCAGTGGGGTATTACGGATGAAGCAGCAATCACTGCCTACATCAACAGTACCAGTACACCTATCGCACCTGGCGACTACCTGGATTCACCTCCATTAACAGATGTTCCCGTTCTCTTTGGTGCTACAACAGACATCCAGAAAGAACAGATCACACTTCAAAAATGGCTGGCATTGTATCCTGAAGGTGTCGAAGCATGGGCGGACATCAGACGTAGCGGCGCGTTGACGCTTTACCCGGTGGCAAACTCAGACAACTCTGACCTGCCTTCTACACCGGCTAATCCGGCAACAGACCATATACGCCGTATACCTTTCATCAACGATGAAAAGGTCTCCAACGGTGTTGAAGTCGGACGTGCAGTCGATCTGCTTAGCGGTGAAGATAAGATCACCACACCACTCTGGTGGGATAAGAACTAATCCAAATCGTGAATCCAGATTAGGATCATGAGAAATATGCAAAAGGGTCAGTTTTAACTGACCCTTTTGTATTTTATCAAAGTTGATTCGCGGCTAACCGATCGTACATACAAAACGAGGTGTCGTCAAAAAGAGGAAAGGTAAGTTCGCGCCGTCACGCATATTCCATATTTTTTTACGTAAGATTGAAGTACTGATTCCTATACTGAATTATGACTAGAATAGTCTTCTTTATACCAATATGTGCTGCGGTTTTACTGTGGGGATGCTCAAAAAAAACGGATGATAAACTGTTCATGGAACAGGCCGCCGCGGACACGGGTATCGAATTTGAAAATAAGGTCATCCAGGACAAGGACAATCATGTTTTGAACTATCCTTACTACTTTAACGGTGGTGGTGTGGCAGTGGGAGATATCAACAATGACGGTCTGAATGATATTTACTTTTCGGGAAACATTGTGGCGAATAAATTATATCTGAACAAAGGTGATTTCCGATTCGAGGATATCACCGAAAAAGCGGGCGTCAGTGCGGCCGAAGGCTGGAAGACCGGCGTAACCATGGCGGATGTAAATCAGGATGGGTGGCTGGATATATATGTCAGCCGTTCGGCAATGGGCGACTCTGTCCTCCGCAAGAACCTGCTCTTCATCAACAATAAAAACGAAACGTTTACTGAAAAGGCAGATGCCTTCGGACTGGCCGACAATTCATACTCAACCCAGGCCTCATTTTTCGACTACGACAAAGACGGAGATCTCGACCTGCTGGTGCTGAACCATTCCCTTCCCAAATACGCAGGGTTCAACAACATGCTCGTCAACTTTAAGAAACAAAAAGGATCCAAATTTCAGAGCAAACTGTACCAGAACAACAATGGAAAATTCAGCGACGTCTCTGCAAAAGCCGGGATCGTGAATAACGTCCTGAGTTTTGGCCTCGGCGTCGCTGTATCCGACGTAAACAACGATGGCTGGCCGGATATTTACATTTCAAATGATTTCAACGAAGAAGATTACCTCTATATAAACAACCAGGATGGAACCTTCCGAAATGCCATTCGCGATGCCATGGGACATGTGTCCCTGTTTTCCATGGGCTTGGATATCGCGGATGTGAACAACGATGCACTCCCGGATATTTTCACCCTGGACATGCAGCCGGAAACGAACGAAAGAATCAAATTGTCATCCGGTGATGACAACTACGATAAATATGAAATACTGGTGAAATCCGGATTTCATCACCAGTCTATGCGGAATATGTTTCAGCTTAATAACGGTAACGGTACCTTTTCAGAGATCGGGCAGCTGATGGGAATATCAAACACAGACTGGAGCTGGTCTGCATTGTTTGCCGATTTTGACGGCGATGGCTGGAAAGACCTTTATGTAAGCAATGGTTATGAAAAGGACTACACGAATATGCAGTTCCTTAAATACACGGTGGATGAAAGGATAAAATCACGTCAAACCGGATCGTCGCCGGACATCAAAGAGATCATCGGGCAGATGCCGGCCATCCAGGTGGGTAATTTTTTGTTCCGGAATAACGGCGACCTGACCTTCACAAAAAAGACGGCTGAATGGGGTATCTCCAGAGCATTCAAATCCAACGGGGCAGCATACGCCGACCTGGATAACGATGGCGACCCTGA
Source organism: Chryseolinea sp. (assembly GCA_041742155.1). GTDB lineage: Bacteria > Bacteroidota > Bacteroidia > Cytophagales > Cyclobacteriaceae > Chryseolinea. Next base: position 67,541 of record JBGSJE010000001.1, read on the forward strand.
CCTCGTCATTAACACCATGAATGAAAAAGCAGTACTCTACCGGAATTCATCGGGTGATCAGAACAAAGCAAGGTTCTTAACGGTAGACCTGAGATCAGCAAACCCCGAGCGGATCATTATCGGTACCAAGGTCCTGGTGTATGTCAGAGGTCACGTCCAATACCAGGAATTTTCCCCGGCGAGGGGGTTTCAGTCGTCCATGTATGGACCTCTTTCCTTCGGTATACCGGACACAACGCTCATCGATTCAGTCCGTATCATCTGGCCGGATAATAAAACACAAGTTGTAAAAAACCTGTCGGCGCCGTCCGTATTCACACCAACGTACAGCGACGCGAAAAATGATTACACTTACCCGGCCGCAACGCAGCCCCTGTTTAACGAAACCCACAATATCGACTGGACGCACCATCCTGCAGATACCAATGATTTCAAGCGGCAGTTACTCCTTCCAAAGATGTACTCCTTCTCCGGCCCGGCCCTGACACGCGGGGATGTAAACAAAGACGGCCTTGAAGATCTGTACCTGGGTGGCGGATACCGGCAGTCCGGCGCGTTGTTCCTTCAGCAAAATGACGGATCGTTCCGTGAAAAGAAAATTCCCGCTTTTGAAAAAGATAAAAACCATCAGGATGAGGACGCGGTTTTCTTCGACGCCGACCGGGATGGCGACCTGGACTTATACGTGGTGAGTGGCGGATACTTTCTCCGGGAAAAAGATGCGCTGCTTCAGGACCGTCTATATCTGAACGATGGTCAGTCGAACTTCACACGGTCTGCCTCGGGCCTTCAGGCTGAAACATTTGCCGGGTCTTGTGTTGTTCCGTTTGATATGGACGGCGACGGCGATCTCGACCTGTTTGTCGGAACACGGCTTACACCGGGTAAATATCCCGTGCCTGCATCCAGTTTATTGCTGGCCAACGACGGGAAAGGAAATTTTAGTGAAGTCAGCCATCCATTCCTTCAGCATTTGGGAATGGTAACCAGTGCCGTTGCCGTCGACATCAACAAAGACGGTATGCAGGATCTGATCGTAGCTGGCGAATGGATGCCGGTAAAAATATTTATCAACTCGCCTGAGGGCGTCCGGGACGAATCGGAAAAATGGATAACGGCTCCGAACAGGGGATGGTGGAATTGTATCGCGGCCGAAGATTTCGACAACGATGGGGATATGGATCTCATCGCCGGCAATTACGGTTCGAACAATACCTATGCTGTCTCACCGGCACATCCGGCGACACTTGTTTACAAGGATTTTAATCAGGACGGACAGGTCGATCCATTCTTCTCCTATTATATCGGAGAAAAATCCTATCCCTATGCCAGCAGGGATGAAGCGCTTGGACAGGTCGGCTCGTTGCGCAGCCGCTTTCCGGATTATACTTCCTATTCGAACGCAACACTGAATACAATCTTCACGCCGCAGGAATTGGAGAACGCCGAAGAACTCAATGCCACGCTTCTGAAAACCACGCTGTTCGAAAATGCGGGTGGCCGGTTTGAAATCCGGGAGCTTCCCGTTGAAGCTCAGTTTTCCCCGGTATATACCGTAGCCGTTGCAGATGTCGATGGGGACGGTGATCAGGATGTGGTTCTCGGAGGCAACGACTCAATGGTAAGAGTAAGGATAGGGAAATCGGATGCCGACAAAGGTACGTTACTACTGAACAATGGAAAAGGACACTTTAGTTATGTGACGCAGAACAGAAGCGGATTGAACTTTTCCGGTGATGTCCGGCGACTGCTCTTTGTTGCAGGCAAGGACAAAACACAGTTGATATCGGGAGAGACCGGTGCCGCCGTGAAGTCGTATGAACTGAGGAAATAAATTGATTCTATTCGCATTTTTAAAACCCTCTCGATAAGTTTTTTTTTGACGATGATCACTACTACATAGATGAAAACAAAAACAATCCTGGCTGCAGAAGGCCATTCCATTTACTCACCTGTAAAACGTACTGTATTAGCATTGATCACCATCGTACTGGGATGTGTTCTCTTCTCCTGCAAAGAAAAGAAGATGTGGACAATTCCCAGCGAGGAGGGAAATCTTGTCGTGGAAGTCGTTACCGATGGGATTCAGATTCCGTTCGGCCTGGCTATCCTCGGGGAAGACAAATTGCTGGTGTCGGACAGACCGTCCGGAAAAATTATCATCGTCGATGTGGAAACGGGTGAAAAGACCGAAGTGAAGGACGTTCCTCCCGTTGTGACGCAGGGAGACGGCGGGATGCTCGATGTTATCGTTCACCCGGATTTCAAAAACAACAACAAGATCCTGTTTGCATATGCCATGGAGGATGAAAAAGGAAGTACCCTATCCGTTGAAATTGCAACGTTAAAGGACAACAGGCTGTCGGACCGGAAAAGGATTTTTGCCGCACAGCCGTATTATAAGAAGTATAATTTTTTCGGATCGCGTTTATTGGTGAAAGACGGATTTGTATATATCACTACAGGCGTTACCAAAGCTTATCAGGACTCAGCCCAGTTATTGTCGAATCACCTGGGCAAGATCATGCGCGTGCGTGAAGATGGCTCTGTTCCGGAGGACAATCCATTTGTTCATACCGCCGGCGCACTGCCCGACATCTGGTGTATCGGAACACGAAATCCGCAAGGTCTGGCTCTCAATCCCTTCACGCAGGAAATATGGGAGAATGAACACGGACCCAAAGGCGGCGACGAGATAAATATCCTGCAGGCCGGGAAAAATTACGGGTGGCCGTTAATCACCTACGGTACGGAATACGATGGTACTCCCGTCGGAAAGGGTCTCACTCACCTCGAAGGCATGGAACAACCCTTTTACTATTACGTGCCATCCATCGCCCCCAGCGGAATGGAGTTCTATACCGGTGACGCGTTTCCTGCCTGGAAAGGAAACCTTTTCCTCGGCGGAATGGTACTTACCCACCTCAACCGTCTTGTGATCAAGGACAACAAGGTAGTGCACGAAGAACGATTGCTGAAAGATCAGAAATGGCGCGTTCGTTCCGTGAAACAGGGGCCTGACGGCTTCTTATACATCGGCGTGGACGGTGGAATGATTTTAAGGATAAGGCCGGAGTAAATCACGATCAAAAAAATCACACATTGATAAAGGACCCGCGCCGGATTTTTTGGCTGGCGCGAACGGGTATTAATCCCTCTGAATTCCTATTTTCGCCTTTATGGAATACAGGCAATTAGGCGGATCGGGACTACGGGTACCCGTATTGAGTTTTGGCACCGGTACCTTTGGCGGTGGTGGCGATTTTTTTAAAGCGTGGGGTGCTACACAAGTGGAAGAAGCAACGCGCCTCGTCGATGTGTGTCTGGATGCCGGTGTAAACCTGTTCGATACAGCTAATGTGTATTCACAGGGAATGTCGGAAGAGATACTGGGCCAGGCGATCAGGGGTAAACGCGCTCAGGTGTTGATTTCAACGAAGGCCACTTTTCCAATGGGAAAAGGCGTGAATGACTATGGATCTTCACGGATGAATATCATACAATCCTGCGAAGCCAGCTTAAAGCGGCTGGGAGTCGATCACATCGACATATATCATATGCATGGATTCGATGCGAATACTCCCGTGGAAGAAACACTGAATACCCTGCACTCGCTTATTCAAAGCGGTAAAGTGCGTTACATAGCATGCTCAAATTTTTCCGGCTGGCACCTCATGAAATCACTCTCCGTGTCGGAACGTTACGGATGGTCGAAGTACGTTGCGCACCAGGCATATTATTCCCTGATCAACCGGGACTTTGAGTGGGAGCTCATGCCCCTTGCAATCGATCAACACGTTGGAACGATCGTCTGGAGTCCGTTGGTAGCCGGTTTGTTGAGCGGAAAATACAGGCGCAATCAGCCCAGACCGGATGCCCGTGTCAGGCAGGGGGGCAGTCCTGTTCCGGAATTTGTCGTTTCGGATGATTTGCTCTACAGGACCGTTGACGCGATGGATGCGATCGCAGCTGAAACGGGAAAAACACATTCTCAAATTGCACTCAACTGGCTGCTACAAAGGCCAACGGTTGACAATATCATCATTGGAGCGCGGAATGAAGAACAGCTCAGGCAAAACCTGGGAGCTGTCGGCTGGAACCTTACACTGGAACAGGTGAAGAAGTTGGATGAGGCGACGGCTGTTCCACCGGTCTATCCCTACTGGCACCAGCGCCAGTTCCCCATGCTGAACGCCGATCCGAAATTATACAAGAACCTGTAAGGGAAGAAGGTCCGTATTTACAACCAATAACACATATTCTGACATGGCTTTAAAAGTGCTGGTTTGCGAGGATGACATCATCGTCTTAAAAGTGATACAGGTTGCATTTGAAAATGAAAACGTGGAGGCAGTTTATCTGCAGGATAGCCGGAAAGCCTTCCAGCTTTTAAAGGAAAATGAGTTCGACCTGATTATCACGGATATACATATGCCCTACCATAATGGGGACGAACTTCTTCAACTGGTCAGGAAAGAACAGAAGAGAAAAACTCCTATTATTATGATCTCATCCGATACACAGGAGGAAGTTGTGGCCCTGGCTCTGAAAGAGGGGGTTAATGAATTTATTAAGAAGCCTATAGACGCCATCTCTTTCCAAAAGAAGATCCGGAAGTTCCTTCAGAACTGACGGCGTTTCAGTTGACGCTAGGTTCGTTAAAATAATAGGAGGAAACCTGTAACCATTGAGGTAGCTGGCAGTAATTCATTACGTTATAGGAACACGGTACAGTATTTCAACGGTTGAAGTCAGAATAGTTGCATCCGGAGACCGATCGATTCGGTTTTCCGGCCGTTCAACCTACTTTACGATAAGTTTATCATTCCCTGCAGGTCATATAAACACGATGTAATTATGCTGAAGAACTTTTTCACCCTCGCCATTCGCAACCTTCTGAAAAGAAAGCTTTATTCGTTCATTAACATCTTTGGCCTCGCCATCGGCATGGCGGTCTGCCTGGTAATATTAAGGTATGTTGATTTTGAACTCAGCTATGATCGTTTTCATACCAAGGCGTCGCAGATTTTCCGTACCACGACAACATCGTACAGGAACGGGGAGATGCGCGGCAGGGGCGTCCTTTCGGGGTATGCCCAGGGTCCGGCATTACTCGCAGATGTTCCCGAGATCAAGGCGTACGTGCGGACGCACCCGATGTACGGCGGCGCTGTCGTCACCTATCAGCGGGAGGCCGGCGAGCCATCCGCTTTCCATGAGGAAAGTATTCAATGGGTGGACTCCACCTTTACGGATATTTTCACCTACCATGCGCTCCAGGGTGATCTGAATACAGCCCTCGATCATCCCAACTCTATTGTTATCACCAAAAAGACGGCTGACCGGTATTTTCAAAAAGGTGAGGATCCCCTGGGAAAGACCCTTCGGATCGCGGGTGGCTGGTCAGACGGTGCCTATGAAATAAAGGCTGTAATTGAAAATGTACCCGACAACTCGCACTTCAGTTTCGATTTCTTACTCCCCATTCACAACCTCCTGCGCAATGAGCAATACACAAATGACGATGGCTGGGGATGGAATAATTTTATTACGTACGTGGAGCTAAGTCCGCAGGCTGTCCGGGAGAAAGTGGAAGAAAAATTACCGGCGTTCGTGGAAAAATACCAGGGGAAGGACCTCGCTGAATCGAACAGCAGGAACGTACTGACATTTCAGCCGATATTGGATATTCACCTGAGTCCCGGCCTGGAATATGAGTCAAGCGCTACCGTCGCCACCAGTACGATCTACTTTTTTATTATCATATCCATTTTTATCATGGCGATAGCCTGGGTCAACTATATCAACCTTTCCACGGCGAGGGCGATGGAACGCGCGCGCGAGGTAGGGATAAAGAAGGCTGTAGGAGCGTTAAAAAGCCAGTTGATATCCCAGTTCGTCTTTGAGTCTATCCTGGTCAATCTCATCGCGGTGATCCTCGCGGTATTGATGGCGATGGTATTGTTGCCTGTTCTTGGAAAAATCGTAGAACGGAATTTTTCATTCGACTTTGGAGATCCAAGATTCTGGCTGGTTCTCACCGGTTTATTCCTCGTCGGATCTTTTATCTCCGGCGTATACCCCGCATTTGTCCTTTCTTCCTTTAACACAACGGAGGTATTGAAGGGAAAGGCTGAAAAGATGATCAAAGGATTCTCACTGCGAAAGGCGCTTGTTGTTTTTCAATTTGCGTCGTCCCTCGTTCTGATTGCCGGTACATTTGCGATTTATCGCCAGATGATCTTCATGCGCAGCCAGGATAAGGGCCTGACCATGGAACAAATGCTGATCATCAATGGACCGAGTGTATTGGAACAGGGTATCGCCAGGCAACGTCTTACATCCCTGAAGAACGAGTTGAAAGAGATCCCGGGCGTTATAAGTGTGGCTACATCCGCGGCTATTCCGGGAGGAGGATACAACTGGGGTACGGGTGTGCGGAAAGACGGAACAGACAGGGAGCAAAGTAAAACCGGAAGTATCGTTTGGGTTGATCCCGATTTTGTAAGCACCTATGGGATCACCGTGATAGCCGGGAGATCGTTCAACCCGGAAATAAAATCCGACATGGAATCGGTGCTTGTGAACGAGGCGGCATTGACTTCTTACGGACTGGGAACACCGGAGAATGCCCTGACCGAACGTCTGATCCTCGGCGGCGACACAACGGCCATCCTGGGGGTTTTAAAAAACTATCATTGGAATTCGTTAAAAACGGATCACACCCCCTTCATGCTGAAAGCCGACACGATCTCCCGCCGCAATTATTCGATCCACCTCAGCGGCGCCGATATCAATGGCGTGATCAGGCAGGTGGAAGAAAAATATAAAGAAGCGTTTCCCGGTAATCCGTTTGATTATTATTTCCTCGACGACTTTTTTGATAAACAGTACCGCGATGACCAGCAATTTGGAAGAATATTCAGCCTCTTTGCCGCGCTGGCTATCGTCATTGCCTGCCTGGGTTTGTGGGGCCTTGCAGCCTTTACCACCGCGCAGAAGCTCAAGGAGATAGGCATCCGGAAAGTATTAGGTGCGTCCGTGCCCAGTATCATGTCATTGCTGTCGTGGCAGTTTTTGAAACTGGTACTGATCGCCAGCCTGATCTCTTTACCCTTAACGTGGTACGGTGTCGACTCGTGGCTGGGTAACTTCGCGTTTCGGATAGGGCTCCAGTGGGATTTGTTTGTTGTTCCGGTCCTGGTGCTGGTTGTGCTGGCGTTAAGTACCGTTAGCCTGCAGATCCTCCGCGGTGCCAGCACCAATCCTGCGAAAATACTGAGAACGGAATAACAACGGCGTTTAATTCAGGACAATACCCGCTGCAAACCGGCCGGCATCACCTTTGCGCGCGGAAAAGAAGTGCTCATTGTTCCTGACCGTACACAGGTTGGATACCTCTATATCGGAGGAAGATACACCAAACTCGTGAAGCTGAATGGTGTTCGCTTTCCAAAGATCAAGCCTGCCTTTTCCGTCACCCTGAGGGATCAGCAAATTTTGGTTTTTGCCAAAGCTGTCATGTACTGCCTGCACGACCTCTTCTCCCACCTCGTACGATTCCTGGCTGACGGACGGGCCGATCGCCGCCATCAGATCCTGCCCCCGTGTTCCAAAAACTGAATGCATTTCCCGTAAGGTTTTTTCCAGTATACGGGCAACAGTTCCTCTCCAGCCCGAATGAATAGCCGCCACTGCGTTGTTTCTCCGGTCGTATAAGAGTATCGGAACACAATCGGCTGACATCACGGCAATGCAAATACCGGGCTCAGCCGTGATCAGCGCGTCTGTTTCCAGCAACTCGTTTTTCAATGTATGTTGGGTGACGTTGACGATCCTTGTTTGGTGGACCTGTGACGGAAAGTGCAGCCTGGATGGAAGTACATCCATCGCCTCAGCGAGCAATAGTCTGTTGCGCTCGACATGTTGCCGGTCCGGTGTGCTGGAATAACTAAGTGTAAATTCCTTCTCGTCCGGAATGGTACGACGGTCCGTTACAAAATGGCGGATGAACTGCTGTTGCCTTAATCCTTCAAATTGCCAGAGGTCAATGCCATGGATGTTAATTCGTTTCATCGGCCTGTGTCCGGTTATCGGGTGCTATGGAAGTAAAGACCGACGGATACCCAGTTCAAGTCCTCTTAGTTCAGCGAGACCACGAAGTCGTCCAATGGCCGAATATCCGGGGTACGTCGTTTTCTGCAGGTCGTCTAACATCTGGTGACCGTGATCCGGTCGCATCGGGATAGACGCTTTCCTACGGTCCATCAATAAAACAATTTCCTTTACAACCTCCGGCATATTGGCATCGCCTTCGAGGTGATTGGCTTCGTAAAAATTTCCATTCGCATCGCGTTGTGTACTCCGGAGGTGGAGAAAATGGATATGATCACCCAGGCGCTTTATCATTCCGGGAAGGTCATTGTCCGGGCGTGCGCCATAGGATCCGGTGCAGAAACAAAGACCGTTAGCCGGCGACGGGCACGACCGAAGCAATTCCAGCGCGTCATTCTCGGTGCTCACGATCCTCGGAAGCCCAAGAATAGGATAGGGTGGATCATCCGGATGGATAGCCAGTTTTAATCCACTTGCCTCGGCGACAGGCACAACCTCGTTCAGGAAATAAAATAGATGCTCTTTGAGTTTTGCGGCATCGATACCTGCGTATTGTTTCAGCGCCGAGAGAATTTCCTCCGGTGTAAAAGGGATATCACTGCCAGGCAAACCCAGGAGCGTGTTGTGGAAGAGTTTTTTCTTTTCCTCGTCGCTCATGCCGTTGAAACGTGCTGTTGCAACCGCGATCTCGGAAGCGGTATAATCTTTATCGGCACCCGGGCGCCTCAGCAGGAACAGATCGAATGCGACGAACGCAGCTCTTTCGAAATACAGGGCCTTGCTGCCGTCCTCCAGGGTATAAGAGATATCGGTCCGCATCCAGTCCAGGATAGGCATAAAGTTATAGGTGACGACCCGGAGACCGCAACGGGCTACATTCTTCAGGCTTTGTTTATAGTTATCGATGTACAGTTTGTAGTTTCCGGACTGCCGCTTAATATCTTCGTGAACGGGAAGGCTTTCGATAACCGTCCACGTCATGCCCGCGTGCCCGATTATATTTTTTCTTTTTTCGATCTCTTCGACTGTCCAGATGTCACCTACCGGAATATGATGTAATGCGGTAACGACACCGGTGCAACCTGCCTGCCGGATATCAGCCAGACTTACCGGGTCATTGGGGCCATACCACCGCATGGTTTGTTCCATTTGCATTTGAATTGTGTTTGTATGGTTAAAAAAAATTATCCTGAACGATTTCCAGTGCTAAGTTAAGTGTAAAATGGTTGCTCAAGCTTCAAGCTTCAAGCCTCAAGCCTCAAGTTTCTAGCCTCAAGCCTCAAGTTTCTAGCCTCAAGTCTTGTAGCTTGTAGCTTGTAGCCTCTTACCTCTTACCTCTTACCTCTACCCTCTATCCTCTACCCTCTATCCTCTACCCTGCCCCCAAAACCCCACAATCAAACCATCAGATAAAATAAGCTTAACACAACACCAATTACACGTTAAGGGTGAACGTTTTGTATTTACGTCATAATAAAATGGAGTGTTCCGGCGCGGTGCACAGGGCGACCCAAAGACGGAAGGGACCATTCACATAAAACGGGTGTTATATTAATGAATTCTTTCAGTAATCGGTTGCAAACAATTGGTTTATTTGTAAAATTAGATGATAACTTCCTGCGGCAAGGGCACGTCAACGCCGCACATGACCTGTACTTTGTCTATTTCAGAATAGTCTGATTCAGAAGCACGTTAAAAATTGTTCCATGAGTAAAAAAAACAGATATCGGATTTCCAGGAGAAAGTTTCTGGAATCGTCAGCAAAAGCCGCAGCGGTTACTTCGCTGACATTCGGTTTTCCATCCATTGTTCCCGCAAGTGTGTTTGGTAAGCATGCGCCGAGCAACAGAATCAATATCGGTGCTATAGGGACCGGGCGAATATCCCGCGATCATGATATGCCCGGTGTCTGGAAATACGACCATGCACGCATCATCGCCGTCTGTGATCTGGACAAAAAAAGAGCGAACGATGCAAAAGCGCTCGTCAATGACTATTACACAAAGAGTACGGGAAAACCCTATGATGGTGTGTCGGTGTACTACGACTATAAGGAACTGCTCGCGAACAAGGATGTAGACGCGGTACTGATCAGCACACCCGACCATTGGCACACCATTATTGGTATTGACGCCATCAAGGCAAAGAAGGATGTCTACATGCAGAAGCCGGCATCCCTGACCATTTCGGATGGAAGAGCACTCAGTGATGAGGTAACAAAAAGCAAACAAATTTTTCAGATCGGAAGCCAGCAGCGATCATCGACGCAGTTCCGGTATGCCGCCGAACTGGTTCGGAACGGTCGTATCGGCGACCTGAAGAATGTATATGTCGGATTGCCGGGCGATCCGTCAGGAGATGAAGAACCTGAAATGCCGGTACCTGAAAATCTGAATTACGATATGTGGCTCGGGCCCACACCGGAAGTCTATTACACGGAAAAGCGCGTGCATCCTCAACACGATTACAGCCGTCCCGGGTGGCTCCGGTGCGAGCAGTTCGGAGCGGGTATGATTACCGGCTGGGGTTCGCACCATATCGATTCGGCACACTGGGGGATGGACACGGAACTGACCGGACCGGTGGAAATATGGGGTGAAGCCCAGTTCCCAACGAGCGGGCTGTGGGATGTTCACGGGATATTCCGAACGGAAGCTCTGTACGCCAATGGCGTAAAAATGGTTGTAAGTAATGAGTTACCTAACGGGATTAAGTTTGAAGGAACGAAAGGCTGGATATTTGTGACGCGTGGAAATTATCAGGCTACAGCCAGTGATCCCGTTCCGAACGGTGAGGGTGTAAAACCGCTGGAAGCGAGTGACCCTTCAATCATCAAGTCCGTGATCGGCCCCAATGAAATCCACCTCTATGAAAGCACAAATCATCACGGCAACTGGCTGGACAGTATCCGGTCCAGGAAACCTCCGATAGCACCTGTCGAGGTGGCGCACCGGTCCTGTTCGGCATGCCTTCTTCATCACATTGTCATGAAACTGAAAAGGAAGGTCTACTGGGATCCCGCGAAGGAACAGTTTATTAACGATCCGGAAGCCAACGCCATGCTTTCGCGCCCGCAACGTTCACCTTATATGGTTAAGCGTTAACATATCGTCAAACATTAAGTATCAATCTCAATCTTCAAATGAAAATTACGCACAGGTTTCCCGGATTTCAGACTTACGGAATTTGTCTTTTTTTAATTGTTTTTTTTGCCGTAACATCCTGCCAGCCACCAAAAGAAAAAGAAACGATGACTCGTAAACCTGTTCAGATCGTTACCGTCGATCCCGGTCATTTCCACGCAGCACTCGTTCAGAAATCGATGTATGAGGACGTCGATTCGGTGGTGCACGTGTACGCACCCGGTGGAAAAGATGTGCAGTTACACCTGGACAGGATTAAAAATTTTAATTCGCGCACCGAAAACCCTACCAGGTGGAATGAAGTCCTCTATACAGGCAGCGACTTTTTTGAAAAAATGATCAGCGAAAAAAAAGGAAATGTGGTCGTGCTCTCGGGTAATAACCAAAAGAAAACGGAATACATCTCCAAATCGCTGGAGGCGGGATTTAATGTATTGGCGGATAAGCCGATGGTCATCAATACCGAAGATTTCGAATTATTGAAATCTTCCTTTGAAACGGCAAAGAAAAACGATGTGCTGCTCTACGATATCATGACAGAGCGTTTCGAGATATCGACTATGCTGCAAAAGGAATTATCGCAGCTCCCGGAAGTTTTCGGTACCCTGGAAAAAGGAGAGCCTGGTAGCCCGGCCGTAACGAAAGAGAGTGTTCACCATTTTTATAAATACGTGTCCGGGAGTATCCTTACTCGGCCGGCGTGGTTTATGGACGTAACGCAGGCCGGTGAAGGAGTTGTCGATGTTACCACCCACCTCGTAGACCTGGTCCAGTGGGAGTGCTTCCCCGAACAGGTTATCGATTATTCAAAAGACATAGAACTCACCTCGGCGAAAAGATGGGCGACAGAGATGACACGAAGCGAGTTCGCGGCGATCACGAAAGAAGAAACATTTCCCGACTACCTGAAAGGCGCCATCGTACGGGACAGCATCCTCAGCGTATTCTGTAACGGAGAGATCAATTATAAGATCCGGGGCGTACATGCGAAGGTATCCGTAATCTGGGCATACAAGGCCCCTGAAGGAACGGCTGATACCCACTATTCGATCATGCGCGGCACAAAAGCAAACCTCATCATCCGCCAGGGAGCGGAACAACAATATAAGCCTACTCTTTATATCGAGCCGGTCGCCGCGGACAGCGGTTACGAAAAAGTATTGGCAGATCAGATGAAGTCCGTTCAGACAAAGTACCCGGGAGTGGAGATCAAAAAGATTGAGAAAGGATGGGAGGTTATTATTCCGGAACATTATAAGGAAGGTCATGAAGCACATTTTACGCGGGTGACGGAGAAATTTCTTGAGTACCTGAAAAATAAAAACATGCCGGCATGGGAGGTTCCCAATATGCTTGCGAAATATTACACGACAACCCAGGCGCTGGAGCTGGCCAGGAAATCCAAATGAGAAACGGATCCCTCTTGTTGATAATAATATTGTCAGCCGCTCTCTTCGGGGCTGCGACCGACGTGGTCGCGCAGTTACCCGCTTTGCCTTCCGGAGTGATAAAGTGGGATGCGTCGCATAAAAATTCCTTGAAAGGAAGTACGACATTTTTCGAAAATTTTGAAATGGATGTGCTTGCAGCGAAACCAAATGACAACCGGAAGGATGCGACGGTCTCAGCGGACCACGAAGAACTGGTTATCCTGAAGGAGGGAAACCTGGATATGACAATCGGAGGAGAGCGCCGTGTGCTCGGACCGGGAAGTATCGCGTTTATATTGCCAAAGGGAAAATACAGTTACGCGGTGTCCGGCAATACGGCCGCCATTTTTTACCGTTTGAAATTCAAATCCAAATCACCCCTCGACGAACAACGGGGCAAAACCAACGGAGAATCGTTTATGGTGGACTGGAAAGATCTGGAGATGAAAAAAAACGAGCGGGGAGGACGTCGTGATTTTTTCAACAGGCCGACCTCGACTTGCCAGAAGTACGAGATGCATGTGACAACCCTCAACGAGGGTCTTCCCAGTCATCCGCCGCATACCCATGCCGAGGAGGAAATCATTCTTATGATAAGCGGGAATGGGACAATGGAGATCGCCGGGAAATATTACAATACGGCGCCCGGTGACCTGGTGTTTGTTGCCTCCAATGAACTTCATGGAATAAAAAACACAGGCAAAGGTCAGTGTGAGTATTTTGCTTTTCAGTGGAAGTAAGATCCGGAGATAAATCAGCTATGGCGAAGGTAAAATCATTTTCCGTATTAACGTTAATTGTTTTTGCCTGTATTTTGCATTCCGCCCATTCGCAGGACGTGAATTCCATGACGAAAGAGGAGCGAGAGGTTTACTTCGAAAAGATAAAAGCGGAGTCTGGCGCGGATCACAAAAGCATGATGGCGTTGCTCGGTATTACATCCATCCGGCCAGGTGCGAACGGCAACGATCCTGCGTCACCCAACGCTGCAAATTACGACGAGTCCAAAGCCAATCCTTTTCCGGAGCTGCCTGACGTTCTGACCTTGGAAAACGGAAAGAAAGTCAACACACCGGCGGTATGGTGGAAAAAACGCCGTCCCGAAATTGTGGAGATTTTCGACAGGGAAATCTATGGTCGCGTTCCGGAAAACATGCCGGGTGTACGGTGGGAAGTTGTCAGTACCACGCGGGATACGATCGGCGCAATTCCGGTGCTCACAAAAAAACTCGCCGGTCACGCGGGCAATTCCGCATACCCGCAAGTTACGGTGGATATCCAGGTGACGCTAACGACTCCCGCGAATGCCACGGGAGGGGTACCCGTCATCGCGGAATTTACCTTTGTGCGGCCCCCGTGGTTCAACCCGCCGACTGCGACACCCGTCGGCCCGACCTGGCAGCAGCAGGTGTTGCAGAAGGGATGGGGCTATGCGATAATTATTCCGGCGAGTATTCAGGCGGATAACGGTGCCGGGCTGACATCCGGCATCATCGGACTAATGAACAAAGGACAGGGCCGGAAGCCGGATGACTGGGGCGCGTTACGGGCGTGGGCCTGGGGTGCGAGCCGTGTGATGGATTATTTTGAAACGGACAAATCCATCGATGCGAAGAGAGTTGGTATCGAAGGTCATTCGCGGTACGGCAAGGCGGCCCTCGTCACCATGGCATACGATCAGCGTTTTTCTATTGGCTACATCAGTTCCTCTGGCGCCGGAGGTGCGAAGATCCATCGGAGAAACTATGGTGAGACCGTGGAGAATGTAGCCGGCGCCGGCGAATATCACTGGATGGCAGGCAACTATATCAAATATGCGGGTCCGTTGACATGGAAAGATCTTCCGGTTGATTCCCATGAGTTAGTGGCGCTGTGTGCACCACGCCCTGTATTCATCGGCAGCGGAGAGACCGGAGATGGGTGGGTCGACCCGAAAGGAATGTTTTTAGCCGCCGTCCACGCGGGACCGGTGTACAGACTGCTGGGTAAAAGAGATATGGGTACAGACGTGTTTCCGCCGGTGGAGACTACGTTGACCGACGGCGATGTCGCTTTTCGCCAGCACAGCGGAGGTCATACGCCGGGACCGAATTGGCCCGTGTTCCTTACCTTTGCCAGTCGTTATTTCAACTGACTACCAGACAAAAAAATCACTAAACAGGTTGAAAATGTTTCGGGATTTTGTCAGCTGACATCAGGCTATGGATACGTAAATAAATTATTATGCGATCAATGAAGATGATTTACTGTGCTGTCGTGCTGATGCTGTTTGTTGCAATGCGTGTGCAGGCTGAAGATGGTTACCGGTTGTGGCTCAGGTACGACAAAGTATCCGATGATGCAGTCTTGAAAGAATACCTTAAGTCTGTTCGTTTTCTTTGCATGGAAGACGAATCGGCCACCTTGGATGTTGCCAGGCGGGAGCTTGAATCCGCCCTCCGCGGCCTGTTAGGGAGGACGGTGTCCACCAGCAAGAGTATTCAGGGTAACGGGACTGTTCTGATAGGCACGAGGCATTCCAAAACCATCGCGTCCCTCAAGCTTGATGATAAACTGAGATCGCTGGGTCAGGATGGTTTTTATATTTTTTCGACCACCGTCAACGGGAAACATTGTATCCTGATCACAGGCAATTCCGACATCGGTGTCTTATACGGAGTATTTCATTTTATCAGTCTTCTGCAAACGCAACAGCCCATTCGCAACCTTTCCATTCAGACTGCCCCGAAAATTAAACACAGGATATTAAACCATTGGGATAATCTTGACCGGACGGTTGAACGCGGATATGCCGGATTTTCACTGTGGGACTGGCATAAACTTCCCGATTACATCGATCCACGGTATTACGATTACGCACGGGCGAATGCATCGGTGGGCATCAACGGTGCTGTTGTTACGAACGTCAACGCGAATGCTCAAACACTCACGGAGCAATATCTTGTAAAGTTTGCCGCATTGGCGAATGTGTTCCGCCCGTATGGAGTTAAAATTTATCTCACGGCACGCTTCAGCGCACCCGTTGAGCTTGGCGGACTAAAAACAGCGGACCCGATGGACCCTGCCGTGCGCGCATGGTGGAAAGACAAGATCGGCGAAATTTATAAACACATTCCGGACTTCGGCGGCTTTGTCGTAAAAGCTAATTCGGAAGGCCAGCCGGGTCCCCAGAATTATAAACGAACGCATGCTGACGGTGCAAACATGCTCGCGGAGGCATTGGCTCCCCACAATGGAATGGTGATGTGGCGTGCGTTTGTGTACGATAACGAGGTACCGGAGGACAGGGCAAAGCAGGCTTACAATGAATTCAAGCCCCTGGACGGAAAATTTAACAGCAACGTTCTTGTACAGGTCAAGAACGGCCCTATCGATTTTCAGCCGCGTGAACCGTTTCACCCGCTGTTCGGTGCCATGCCGGCTACACCGCTGATGATGGAGTTTCAGCTGACTCAGGAATACCTGGGTTATGCAACACACCTCGTCTACCTGGCACCGTTGTTCAAGGAATGTCTGGACTCGGACACGTATTCAAAAGGTGAAGGGTCGTTGGTGTCCAGGGTCATCGACGGGTCGCTGGAAGGGCACACGCTTTCGGGTATCGCGGGAGTTGCTAATATCGGAAATGACCGTAACTGGTGCGGCCATCCCATGGCCCAGGCAAATTGGTTTTCTTTCGCGCGCCTCGCATGGAATCCGTCGTTGTCGGCTGAGGCAATCGCGGGGGAGTGGGTTCGAATGACCTATTCCAACCAACCGGACGTCGTTGAACCCCTGACCCGCATGCTGATCTCCTCCAGGGAAATCGCCGTACAGTACATGACACCGCTGGGCCTGCACCATATTATGGGATGGAACCATCACTACGGTCCGGCACCATGGATCAAAGACAAACCCCGCGCCGACTGGACATCCGTATACTACCATCAGGCCGATAGCCTGGGAATCGGGTTTGACCGTACCGTAACCGGAAGCAATGCGTTGGCTCAGTATGCCCGCGAGGTACAGCAGAAGTATGTGACAATTGGGGATTGCCCGGAAGAGTATTTGCTGTGGTTTCATCATGTCCCCTGGGACCACCGGATGCGATCGGGCAGGTCGCTATGGGATGAACTTTGTTATGAATATTACCGGGGAGCTGAAGCGGTGAAAGGGATGCAGGATTCGTGGAATCGCCTGGAAGGTAAGATCGACGACGATCGCTTTCAGCAGGTAAAAAGCCTGCTGGCTATTCAGTACAAGGAAGCGATATGGTGGAGAAACGCCTGTGTCTTGTATTTCCAGACATTTTCGGGAAGGGAGATCCCGGCAGGTTTTGAGAAACCGGACAGATCATTGGCCTATTATCAAAGTCTTGAATTTCCTTTTGCCCCCGGTATCAGGCCGCGGTGGTAGATGGATCATTCAAAACGAATGGTGCCGAACCGTTCATAATCGTGAAAGTTCGTTTTGACAGGTCGCCAGGTCCAGGAAGAATATTCCTGGTCGTAGTCGATCCGGTACATATTCATTCTCCATTGAGTTCCCGGTTTCGGAGGCACGTTCTTAAGGGGTTTTAACAGCGCATACGGTATAAAAAATTCTGCTATCCATGCCGTTGTATCGCCTTTGTTATCCTTAATGATCCGTGTGTTGTGGCGGGTCTTCCGCGCGCCTTCGTAATGCCACGGCTTCCATCCGAAAAAGTCTCCGCCGAAGTTGGGTACAATAATGGCGAGCTCATAGTTCAATGGGGATAGCTCATATTCGAAATAAAGGGGAGCCGATTCATCGGTCCAGAAGAATATCTCCACTACATCCTCCCTGTACAGATCGGCAAAATCCTCCCTGAGGGTAGCGTTAATTTTTTTGTCTGTACAGGAGAAAAGTCCATAGATGCCCGTATCCGAATACAACAACTTCGCTTGCGTATCGTAGGTTGCGGCACCTTTGTATTTCTGCAAGGGGAACCAGTTCGTAGCGGTCCATGCCGGTGCGTTCCCGTCGCCTGTGAGTTCAAAATCTGATGTGTGTTTAACGATCAGGGTGTTGGCATCCTTTTCCACCTGTGCTCGCGCCGGTTGAGTCGCTAAGGAAAAACATAGGACCATCAGGGGCAGTTCCGTTCGTGCGAAAGAGGATATTTGTGAAGCCATAATAAGCGGTTGAGATGGTGTAAATGTAAAAATATTACCCGGAAGACCTGTCAAATCCCGTTAAAGCCACATTTGTACTTTACCCTGTAATCGTAGTTCTTTTGACTGGAAAATTATACTTTCAATACGTCGAAAAATACGCTTATCACCATGAAAAAATTCTGCATCCTTACCCTGTTTATACTTTCATTTTGTGCGGTACAAGCCCAGAGCGATCCCGTCCGCATTATCATGATCGGCGCGCACCCGGACGACTGTGACCAGGACGGCGGTGGGTTGGCGATCCTGTTTTCCCGGATGGGGTATGCGGTAAAGTTTGTTGCCGTTACCAACGGTGACGCAGGGCACCAGTCGGAAGGCGGTGGTGTATTGGCTAAACGCAGGCTGGCCGAAGCGAAAGAGGCAGGTAAACGGTACGGTGTGGAATACGATGTTTTGGGAAATCATGACGGAGAGCTTTTGCCAAGTCTGGAGGTACGGTTACAGGTGATCCGGAAAATCCGGGAATGGAATGCCGACATCGTGATAGCGCCGCGGCCAAATGATTATCATCCGGATCACCGCTATACGGGAATATTGGTACAGGACGCAGCGTATATGGTTGCCGTTCCTAACGTAGCGCCGGATACGCCACCGTTACGGAAGAATCCGGTTTTCCTTTATTTCCAGGATTTTTTTCAGCGTCCTAATCCTTTCCGTCCGGATATTGCCGTGGACATCTCGGCTGTGTTTGCCCAGAAGATCCACGCATTGGATGCGCACGTTTCGCAGGTGTATGAATGGCTGCCCTGGATCGGAGGATACCTGGACCAGGTGCCTGCCGATGTAGCTAAACGCGAACAGTGGCTCGCGACTAACCGTGCCGTTAGGATTACTCCCGAAGTTCGTACTTCTCTTGAAAAATGGTACGGAAAGGAATACGCCGCCCAGGTGCAACACGCGGAAGCATTCGAGATCTGCGAATACGGTAATCAACCGGGAGAATCGGAGATCAGGCGTCTGTTCCCCATGCTGAAGAAAAAATGACCCGAAGCCTGTCAGTAGGTGGCTTCGATCCCAAAAACATCCTTGAAATATTCGTCCAGCAACACGGTCTTTATCTTCTGAAAACCCGGCTCTTCCCGGGTCACCCAGTAGTGGTCAGGATCATTTGCCCGGGTGATAATATAGGTGGTATCATTGGTGTAGGCTCTGACCGTCCGCGCTCCCTCCCGGAAGTGCGTAATGGTATCGTCCAGAAGATTGAGCCATTTTTCCATTCTTAAAAGTCGCGAAAACTACTCGCCGTTTTATCGTGTGACGAATGTAGTGAATGCCCGGCAAATCCCGAATGAGTGTTCAAACCCTCACTCAAACCGGATTGGCCCGGACTGGCGGAATGTATTCCGTCAAGTCGTTTTGCCCGGTAGATTGCTCTCTGGTTTGTAGTTGATTCATAGCGAATTGGACCGAATCATTTCAACTTTAATTCAACTGCAAGAGAGATTCGCAGACAATGAATTTACCAGGTACATCTGCTCAGGAGCATTGCTGAAAACACGTTTCGCGATAACCAAAATCGCCGCGCTGCAGTTCATCCGCGGGGTTGTTTTATGCTTCTTTCAGCAGCCGGTTTTCCAAGGGAAAACGTATCGTTTGGAGCACATTAGGATAATTTCTTTCACACCTGTATTTTTACGTGATTAAAACTATGGACAACATGTCTGAACGACTGAGCACTGGGTATAAAAGATTCCACTATATTCACCGCCGGGTTCACCACTAGATGCCCCTGAGTAAAATCAATTCAATTCATTTTAACTTTTAAATTTCAAAAACGCTATGGCAAAAAAAGCGAAGAAGGCTGCAAAAAAAGCAGCAAAAAAACCGGCGAAAAAGGCCGCGAAAAAAGTAGTAAAGAAAGTGGCTAAGAAGGCTGCAAAAAAAGCGGCACCTAAAAAAGCTGCCAAGAAAAAATCAGCAAGAAAACCGAACGCAGCTTTTATGGCGGCACTTACTCCTAGCGCGTTGCTGGCAGCAGTAGTCGGCAGCAAACCACTGCCAAGAACACAGGTCATCAAAAAGATCTGGGACTACATTAAGAAGAACGGTCTTCAGGATAGCAAGAACAGGAGAATGATCAACGCCGATGATAAGCTTAAACCTATTTTCGACGGCAAAGGTCAAATCTCAATGTTCGAATTGGCAAAAGTTGTAAACAAGCATGTAAAATAAGTAAAGTTCACCGCTTCGCTCCGGAGCGGTACTTTGCCTTTTGCGCAAGTCATAAGAGACATCTTAGGCTTGCGCAATTTTTTTGATCAACAACCGGTGACATGAGCCGATTAATTTTGTCGAACAGCCTGCTTTTTACAAGGGGAAGTTGGTACAAAACCATATATTTAAGAATGAAGAATATCGTTTTCCTTATTACCCTTGCGTGCTGTATATCTCCGGGGCGGGCACAACAAAAAATCGAAAAGCCCGAGATAGGAATTGCCCAGGACTTTCAGATGGATAGTCTTTTATACGTAAGCGGGTACCGGTACATGGTCGAGTCGGCTTCCAAATGTATCTATCCATCGAAAGTAACGAATCAAAAATTTGAGGACATCAAGTCCACGTTTGAGAACCTCCGCGTAAGAATGTATGCGGTCAATATTTTTTTTCCCGGTGACCTGAAACTGGTTGGACCGGATGTAAATGAGCAGGAGGTACTCAACCACGCCCGCGCTGTGCTCAAGCGCTGTCGCGAGGCAAATATTAACATGATGGTCTGGGGAAGCGGAGGCGCACGACGTGTACCGGATGGATATGAATACGCGAAGGCTAAAGAGCAGTTCATCAGGATTGCGAGGAAGGTCGCCGATATTGCAGGAGAATATAATATCACGCTCGCCCTGGAGAACCTCAACCACACGGAAACCAATTTTATCAACACGGTGGAAGAGGCATATGATATCGTTAAAAAAGTGAATCACCCCGGTTTCCTGTTATGTGTCGATATCTATCACATGCTCGTGGAAGGTGAATCCCCGGCGATAATTGCGAAAACCGGAGACAAGCTCATTCATTGTGATATAGCGGAGAAGGAGAACCGCGCTCCGCCCGGAGTGAAGGGGGATGACTTCCGTCCCTATCTCCGGGAACTGAAGAAGGTCGGGTATAGCGGGAAGATCGTGCTGGAATGCCGGTGGGGTGTGCTGGCAGATCAACTGGTGATGGCGCGAACAAACCTCCAGAGACAAATCGACGATGTATATAAGTGACCCGCGACATGTCGTGTTGAATGGGCGTTGAACCGTACGTCATATTCCCGTTTGTAGTAGTTATGTTTAAATAGTAATATAGCGCTACACCCTGTATAGCGGTGTGAAGTAGCATATCCTGTTAAGACATCAATGGAAAAAGTAATTGCCAAATCGCGGTGGTACCGCCTCATACCGGTAGCATTTATTACCTACAGCCTTGCCTACCTGGATCGCGCGAACTTCGGTTTTGGCGCGGCCGGAGGAATGGCCGAAGATCTCGATATCAACGCGGCGACCTCTTCATTACTGGGGTCTTTGTTTTTTCTCGGTTATTTCTTTTTTCAGATACCCGGTGCCTTATACGCGGCGAATAAAAGCGCGAAGAAACTCATCTTCTGGTCGCTTATTCTCTGGGGAGCCCTCGCTACCGCGACCGGTATGATCAGCGACGTCAACATTCTCATCGTTATCCGGTTTATGCTGGGTGTTGTGGAGAGTGCCGTGATGCCGTCGATGCTGATCTTGTTAAGCCGTTGGTTTACGAAAGCCGAACGATCCAGAGCCAATACATTCCTGATCCTTGGAAATCCCGCGACCATCCTATGGATGTCTATTCTCTCGGGCTACCTGATCAACTCGGTAGGATGGAGGTGGATGTTTATCCTGGAAGGACTGCCCGCTATCGTCTGGGCTTTTTTCTGGTGGAGACTGGTCGATGATAAACCGGAGAATGCCACATGGCTGTCACAGCAGGAAAAGAACGATCTGGCAGAACAGATGCAGCTGGAGCAGCAGGGTATAAAACCGGTGAAGAACTATACTGACGCTTTCAAGTCGAAGGTTGTTATTCTTTTGTGCTTTCAATATGCTCTCTGGAGTATCGGGGTATACGGGTTCGTGATGTGGTTACCCTCCATCATCAAGGCTGCGCCGAATATGGATATCGTTGCAACGGGATGGCTGTCCTCCATTCCATACGTTTTTGCAATCATCGGAATGTTCTCGGCTTCCTATTTCTCCGACAAAACACTGAACAGAAAGGCTTTTGTATGGCCGTTTCTCCTCATCGGAGCCATAGCGTTTTACGGATCATACCTGGTCGGTACCGACAACTTCTGGCTCTCCTTTGTGCTGCTCACCATCACGGGGGCAGCTATGTATGCGCCATACGGACCGTTCTTTGCCATCATCCCGGAAATACTGCCCCACAACGTGTCGGGCGGCGCGATGGCGCTGATCAACAGCCTGGGTGCCCTTGGTTCTTTTGTCGGTTCGTATATCGTGGGATATCTCAACGGCACTACCGGAGGGTTCGGCGCTTCTTATATTTTTATGTCCGGTTCACTACTCCTTTCCGCTATATTAACGCTGGTGGCCGTCCGGCAGACTTCCGGTCACCTCGCTGCTAAAAGTACCTGATATCAACGGGTGGTTCTCCTATGAGATGGCTTTGCAAACTATATCTTAACGTAATCGGGTGGCGGATCGGAAGCACCCTCGATCCCGCTATCCGTAAATGTGTGCTTGTCGGTGCTCCACATACCAGCAACATGGACTACCCGATCACACTGGCGACTTTATACGCAGCCGGTGTCCGTGTCAGGTTCCTCGCTAAAAAGAGTCTGTTCAGGTTTCCTCTGGGTATTCTGATGAGGGCTACAGGTGGTATCCCCGTTGACAGATCCCGGCACCTCAACATGGTGGACACCATGATCAACATGTTCGTACAGCACAACGACCTGATCCTTCTGATCCCCGTGGAAGGCACCCGCAGTTATGTGAAGGAGTGGAAGTCCGGATTTTATCACACGGCTATCGGCGCAAAGGTTCCGATCGCGCTGGGTTACCTGGACTACGGGCGGAAAGAAGCAGGTTTTGGTAAACTCTTCTATCCCACCGGTGACTATCAAAAAGACCTGGCGGCGATCCAGGATTACTACCGCCAGTTTAAAGCGCGGTATCCAGAGAAATCAAGCCTTGCCTGAGAGCTCGGATCAATTTGTGATTTTTTGTATACTTTTCGTCCGGGCAATCGTTCATATTATCCATGCAAAACCCTCTGCGTAAGATCACGGGAGTATTTATTTTTATCGCGATACTACCCATCGTGTTTGTGATCTACGAATTGGGGATACTGAACAAGAATGAGGAGATCGTCAGGGAAACGTATCAAAACCAGCTGGATGCTATCCTGTATTCCGTCAATCAATACTCGGATGACATAATCAGCAGTTGGGCAAACAGGATACGCATGGAGCCTCAGGTTCCGCCGGATTCATCGACCCGGTACCGGTCGCGACTGAGGGAAATACTGAATCAAACGGACGTGGTCCGGTTTGTCTATTTTTCCGACCTGCGCGGAAACTCCGAACTGCATAGCCTGACCGATGACGAAAGCCCGGCTGAATTGAAAGCGGCGATGGACGCGGTTGTGGAAAAAGAAAAGGAAAGGATCCTGAAGCTGATTGAATACGAGGAGGCCGGCTTCCGGAAAATGGACGCCATAGATTTCACCATCACCGGCAATACCATACCCATTATTTTTGTTCAGCGAAAAACAGGACAGGGCTTCGGCATCGGAGCGATGTTCATTGATCTGCCGGAATTTATCCGGCAAAACCTTGCGCCGAAGATGCAGGCAATTTCAGGGGGGAAATTTGTTATTTCCGCTTTGCGGACCGGAACCGATTCGCTGGTATACACAACGGCAACTCCCGACCTTTCACCAACTTCAGGTACGCGTGGGAATGTCCAGCCCTACAAAAGCGATACGCAACGAAAAGACTTCTGGATCCTTCCGGGTTACTACCTGGCGATATCTCTGCAAGGCGCAACCGTCGACGATCTTGTCAAAACCCGCACCACGACCAGCCTGGTCATCCTGGTACTGCTGGTCGTCGTTCTCAGCGCCGGTATCATATTCCTTTACCGGAACATCAGGCGTGAAATCTATCTGTCGCAGGCGAAATCGGAATTTGTATCCAACGTCTCCCATGAAATCAGGACACCGCTTTCACTGATCGGAATGTTTGCCGAGACACTGGAGTCAGGCAGGGCCACGACTGAAGAAAAGAAGAAGGAATACTACAGCATTATCCACAAGGAAACGGTCAGACTTTCCCGGATCGTAAACAGGATATTGAATTTTTCACAACTGGAAGCGAACCGGAAACAATTCAGGTTCGTACCCCTTCAGCTAAATGACCTTTGCAGGGAGATACTGGAGACATATTTCTCTCACCTGAAGGAAAAAGGGTTTGACTTCGAATTTGAACCGGCTACCAACCTGGGTGCTATTCAGGGTGACCGGGAAGCCATCTCCGAAGCGATTATCAACCTGCTTGATAACGCGATGAAGTATAGCGCGGAAAGCAAGCGCATCATCGTCAGCACCGGGCGGGATCTTGATTTCCGATACGTCGAAGTCAAAGATGAAGGGATCGGTATAGCCAAAAAACATCATCAGGAGATCTTTGAACAATTTTATCGCGCTCCTTCAGGCGATGTACACACGACGAAAGGTTCCGGCCTGGGCCTCGCGCTTGTAAAGAAGATCATGGACGCCCATCATGGACAGGTTACCGTGGATAGTACACCGGGCAAGGGAAGCGCCTTCAGACTAAAATTTCCAATTCAAAAGAACGAAAAATCATGAACTATAAAATTCTGATCGTGGAAGACGAGCCTAATATGCGGCTCGGGCTGAAGGACAATCTCGAATTCGAAGGTTACGCCGTTGAACTCGCCGACAACGGAACAAAAGGACTGGAACTGATCCTGCAGCATTCCTACGACCTGATCCTGCTCGATGTTATGTTACCGGGTATGTCCGGATTGGACGTCTGTAAAAAAGCAAGAGAGAAAGGATTGGCGACACCGGTTCTTTTGCTCACGGCCAAAAGTGAAGAGATGGACAAGGTTCTCGGACTTGAACTCGGCGCGGATGACTATGTTACAAAGCCCTTCAGCCTCCGTGAATTGCTGGCAAGGATCAAGGCAATTTTACGCCGTGGTGACTTAAGGCACTCGACGCAGGTTATTTCCATCGGGAAGTTATCCGTGAACTTCGAAACATACACTTCGTCAGACAGCTCCGGGGCCATCAGAATGTCGCACAAGGAATACGATATCCTGCACTACCTTTTTCAACGGAAGAACGAAATTGTTACCCGCTATGAACTACTGGAACACGTGTGGGGATACGATGAAACACCGACTACCCGTACCGTGGACAACTTTATCGTAAAGCTTCGGCAGAAAGTGGAGGCCGACCCGAACGACCCCCGGATCATTATTACCGTTCATGGTACAGGTTACAAGCTTATCCGGTAGCTGATTCTTTCCTCGCGTCTCGCACTGGCACTCGCACTAAAATCAGCGTGAGTGCGAAGCACGAAAAATCAGCGTGAGTGCGGAGTGCGAGAGCGGAAATGCAGTTAAAAAATCAGGTTGAGTATTTTCCTCGCGTCTCGCACTGGCACGAAAAATCAGGGTGAGTGCGGAGCACGAAAAATCAGCGTGAGTGCGGAGTGCGAGAGCGGAATGCAGTAAAAAATCAGGTTGAGTATTTTCCTCGCTTCTCGCACTGGCACGAAAAATCAGGGTGAGTGCGGAGTGCGAGAGCGGAAATGCAGTTAAAAAATCAGGTTGAGTATTTTCCTCGCGTCTCGCACTGGCACGAAAAA
>JBGSJE010000002.1:0-731458 GCA_041742155.1 Chryseolinea sp.
CGCAAGTGGACCTTCCCAGTCAGAAACTGGAGTTTGATTGTAAATCAATTTATTAACATCTTCGGAGAGCGGTGCAAACTATAAAACCCTTTACGCAGTTACTTAGACGCGACACTTACACACTTAGATGGACAGTGTCAATTAAAAGTAGAAATTCAAACTTTTAGTGCACGTAATGCTGCCGACAAAACGTATAAAACATGGCCCGCATTGTGCAATTCGTTTTGGCATACTTTTACTATTTGCATTTGCAACGGTGGACAGTGACTGCAAGTCGTGCCGGGTATTCGTTCCTCTCGCCTGCAGAGGCGTTCGGCAGGCAGGTATTTACCAAGTCCTCCATATCCCACAACTGCATGTGCATAACCGTTTCCTGAATACAAATAGCTCAACCATCATATGAGAATATTAGAAACGAAGAGACTAATACTTCGTCAAATCCATGAGGGAGATTTCGAAGATCTTTACCGCATGAATAGCGACCCAATAATTATGAAATATGTAGGCGATGGGTCAACAAGAAGCCGGGATCAGATGTTTAAGGAATTAGAGATGTTGATCTCATATTATACCAGAAAACCGGGGCTTGGGATATGGGCTACCATCCTGAAGGAAAATAATTGTTTTGTCGGCGCGAGTGGTTTGGTTTACTATGATAATACGCCGGAGATTGAGGTAGGATACCGGATTTTAAAGGAACATTGGAATAACGGTTATGCAACAGAGGCTTCTTTTGGTCTGTTGGAGTATGGCTTTAAAACCTTAGGGGTAAATAAGCTGGTGTCATCGGCTCATGTTGATAATCTTGCTTCAAGAAGCGTAATGGAAAAAATCGGCATGACCCACATTGATGACAGAATACAGTATAGTTGTTTGCAGGCTTATTATGAGATTTACAGAGGTAGTAAGTCGTTGAAAGGGAACTGAGAGGACAGGGTTTATTAATGCAGGCTTTTGCGTGAAGAGGGTGTTTGTATTTTATATGTGGATTCGTGTATTTTGCTGGGGATTCAATTTGGTTGTGATTCATGGTCCGGATTGAGCTTTTCAGGGACTGTTGATCAGATTATTTGAATAGCCAACGGATTCCTATGGCACTTTCACCCAGGTAGTCAAAACGATTTTCGTAGACTGTATCTTTATGTTGATTGAATTTTCCTCTTACGCTTGCTACAACAAACATAGGGATCTTCAATGGCTTAAAGTCTACGCCTAAACTGAAGCCAACTACATTTTTGAAACTAAACTCATTTTGATCCAAACTCGGATTTGGGACGGTAGCAGACAATAGATCGTAGAATAATCCGCCTCGAAAAAATCTCCCGCGAAAGTAGATTTCGGCGGAAATCGGAGCGGTAAGTCGTTTGGAGGACTTTTCTAATGGAATTCCGAAGGAGATGGTTGAAAGGATATTTTGCCTGAAGATGGCTAACAAGCATGTCGTAAGGCCAAATTTTAATTCAGGGGTTGATTGAAATAGTGTATCATTTTCGTCCGTTATAAGTTCGTACGCCAGTGACGAGTAACTAATAGAAAGGGCGTTCGCGGCATAAGCTTTATGTTGAATGTCTACAATTTCTGTATTACTGGCGAGACCATTTGTGTAGGTTTTTATTTGAAATTTATCTCTGAACGATATTTTCGAGTGTTCAAAATAT
Source organism: Chryseolinea sp. (assembly GCA_041742155.1). GTDB lineage: Bacteria > Bacteroidota > Bacteroidia > Cytophagales > Cyclobacteriaceae > Chryseolinea. The sequence continues at coordinate 1,659 of JBGSJE010000002.1, forward strand.
AGATTGATTGCGCCCTGTTGCTGCCGATAACTGAATTCAACGTCAGGTCGATACATTGGCCAGTAGGTTCTAAAAAACGAAAAGTCAAGGATGAATATGCGACTGAACGACTTCATTAGTTCTTCATGGTAATTCATTAACTGATTTACCATAATTTGCAAAGAATCTGCATCAGCAAAAGGCTGAATTATTTTTCTGCCATTGTCAACAGGCTCAACCAGGATCGAGTCCGCTTCCTTATTGTTTTCAACTGTGACAGAAATTTTTCCGCTGATGTTTTCATGGTTTCCAAAAATTGACCTGTAAGAGAAGTCACTATATTTCTTTTGAGCAACGTAGATTTCGGGTTTTGCAACCACGTCAATTGTGAGAGAATCCGGCTTGGAGTAGTGAACTCCATCAAATACATCCATATAGATTTTTTGGATGCCTTCCCTTTCGGAACGAAATTTAAAGGTGGGGCCCTCGCTAATCACAGAGGTAGTTATCGAATTAGTGAACGGTGACCAGAGTCTTTTATACCATCTCGCATTTAGTCGATTTTGTGGTGTTTCAAAGTCAATGGAATAGGATGAACTTAAGGTCAATGTGTCATTTTTTTCAAGAGTAATGCTGTCAGTGTTTATTTCCTTCACTGCTATCCCCGCAATGGGTATTTGATTCGTGAATGGAAACATTTTAAAAACCTCATTTTCCAGCGTCCTGCGATAGTCTGGAATGGTTAAGTCAACGATAAAACTCGTGTAGTAGGTAAGCTTATTTGTGTATTGATGTGGGAAATTATCATCGGAAGTAGGCGTGCGTTCATAGAGATAGAATTGGTATTCCACCTGGGGATTCATCGAATGAATGTGTATGTTAAGGAAATAATCATGCTTCTTTAGTTCATATGCGACAGCCTTCATTAACTTCTCTTCGCTGCTTGTGAAGTTGTAGTCCTTATTTTCATAGTGATCGAGAATTCCGCGAAGCAGCTTATCATTAAGAATGTTAGTATTAACCTCGGAGAGATTTCTGACCGTCTTGAAATAGGGATGACCTTCAAATGAAAGTGATTCCAATGATTTTGAAATTATTGGAATAAGGATTTTATCTCGCTCCGTATTGATGAGAATGCTCTTTTGCGACTGGCCAGATGCAATCTGGAGAGCAAAGACACAAAGTATCAGCATTAAAGCTGAAGACACTCGGAGATTTGTTTTGCTATCCATTTACAATTGCTTCGAACATAATTATTAACTTCCTGATCGAGTCGTTGCAAGACAAATTGGTGGTTGTTACCGCTTGGTAGCGTTCTGCCAATTTTCAATTCAAAGAGTTCTTTACATTTAATGTCGTTTATTTTAATTATTAAATGACCACCATCATAATAGTACAGTCCTTCTGATATTTGTTCTACCGAACCTGAGAAGGTGATGTTAATGTGGAGTTTAGAGCTGAAAGAATATTGATATCCCGTTTGTTTGGAAAGTTCAGTCAGAAACAGTTGGTCAGCAATGTTTGATTGGAATAATTTTTCTTCAGCTTTGTTTTTGGTTGTCCCGTCCTCAAGGTGGGAGGGTTCAAGCTTCACGCGATCAACTGAAATTGTGCATGTTCCAGGAATTGCATCTGCAGTCCTTATGGAAATGTTACGGGTATACATCGGTTCGCCGTTATAAAGTACTGACAATTTTTTGTATGGATATTTTTGATCGAGATATACCTGATTGATAAGGAAATTTCCATTTTCAGTCACTTCCAAACTCTCTGCGGCGCCAATCTTTATAGTGACAAGACGCCAATCGATTATTTTACTTGAGACCTCAGTTAAGGTTCCTGTAACTGTGTAAAACTCACAATTCAAAGAATTCGTAGCCTCCGTTGTATTTTGCCTGGCCGATTGAAACGAGTTATAGAGGTAAAGGGACCCATAGAGGACTAACCCCAGAACAACCAAATAGGCGATAGCATAACGTACCTTTTTTGGAAGGTGGTTCAGTATTTTTTCTGCAAAAGAAGGCCAAGACGATCCTTCGAATTTTCTCTCATCTGCTTCGTTATCGGACATCGTGTCTTACAAGTTATGCTCCAGGACTGATTGCGAAATGAATCGCGTAAGGTCATTGGTCAAGTTATGAAAAAATTGAATTCTGTCCTATTGGTGATGTGTAATTAGAATAGATTTTTAGATCATAAAAATGGGAAATTGGCACTGTTTATTAATTGGGGGATAAACCACAGTGAAACGATACCTACGAGTAAATAGGAATTCGTATATCTTGCTTGAAATAATAGTAATACGGATATTGTGTTCTTATAGGCTATGTTAAGCGACTGCTAGGTATGTCCGTAAATAAAAATTCAAAAGATTAATTTATTCAAATATTGATATTATGAAAAAGTTACAATTCAAAGTAAGCATCAATGCGCCCGTGACCACGGTATATGATTTTATGCTTGGCACTAAAAGTAAATCAACGTATGAGCAATGGACTTCTTTGTTTAACCCGACATCTACCTATGAAGGAAGCTGGGACAAGGGAAGTAAAATTCTATTTGTTGGAGTAGATGAGAAAGGAGAAAAGGGAGGTATGGTTTCCAGGATAGCTGAAAACGTCCCTAACCGGTTTGTTTCCATTCAACATTATGGTCTTTTACAAGCTGACAAAGAAATTACAGAAGGACCGGAAGTTGAAAAATGGGCTAACGGATATGAAAACTATTCCTTCGAAGAAACCAAGGGGACTACAACCGTTACTGTCGACTTAGATACCACGGAAGATTTTTTAGAATATATGAATGAGACCTACCCACAAGCACTCGGCAAGTTGAAAGAACTTTGCGAAAAATAACAACTTCAAGCGCGGACAGCGGAGCGGTCCCTAACACGCCACTTATGCACTACCGTTGGCGATTATATTTTTGTTTCTTAAGTGACTTTCACCTGGCAGTGGAATTATAGACGAAAATTCAACATGCGACAAATACTACTAGGGGTAATCATTGTTTCAATAATGGCAGGCTGTTCAGATAGAGAAAGCCTGCCATTCAACAAAGAGCTTCAACAACTAAGCAACTCTCCTCAATTCTTTTCAATTACCAACGAACAAGGCGATACAATTGAAACAGAAAACGGGACAAGAATTATAATCCAACCAAACACTTTTGTGTTCAGTGACGGAAAGGATGCGAAAGGACAGCTGCAATTTGAAGTAAAAGAGGTTTTTGAGAAATCAGAGATGATTTTAAATGGTCTTGGAACGGTCTCTGACGGAAGACTTCTTGAGTCTTTTGGAATGATATATTTAAGGGCAACGTCAGGCGAAACGGAATTGGAAATAAAGGAGAACGGCGCAATCAAAGTTTTAATACCAAATCGAAAAGATGGTTATGCGGGAGAGTTATTTTATGGGGAAGAAAATCATTCTTCAATGAATTGGGAATATGCCGGCAAGATTCCGGACACGACTGTAGTTGAAGAAACCTTTACATACTTATCTGATGCAAAAGTGTCGGTCAAAAGGACGACTTATAAATTCGTCAACGGCCGCAAGGAGTTTGTTTCCGACACAGTCTTCACCACAAGATACCAATGTTGTCAGGACTCGGTCGAGGGAATGGATGAGGCAGGGATCTATATACCAGTAACCTACGGATTCGAGATAACAAAGTTAGGGTGGATTAATTGCGACAGGTTTATTGATATTCCCGACAAAGTTGACCTGGAGATAGAACTTAAGAATTTTAGTCAACCGATTGGTTATATAGTCTTCAGCGATATTAATTCTGTAATGCAAATACTGTTTGATGAAAATGGTAAAGCCACACTAAAAAGCCTGCCAAAGGATTTCAGAGCCGACTTAATTGTAATCGACAAAATCAAAGATAAATTGATGTGGACAAAACAAAGTATTAAAATCGGGGCAGATAGTGAACTGATTTTAGAGACGAAACAAATAACTCAGGAGGCATTGACGACTGAACTGAGAGCACTGGACAAATAAAGAACTGCTGCGAACAATAGACTTTGATCAGAAGAGTAGAATGAAACAGTGCCTGCGGCGAAAATGGGGATTCGTACATCTCGTTGGGGATAGTGGAATACGGCAAATCACCTGTAACCGATAGCTCAACTATTGCGTCCAACCTGAGCGAAACCTCGTTTTCAATTTTAACGCCGACGCTATGATTAGAAATTATTTGAAAGTCGCTACGCGAAACCTGTTGCGGAACAAGGTCTATGTGCTGATCAACACGTTGGGTATGGGCATAGCCATGGCCTGTTGCATGACGGCGTATTTGCTTATAGCATACAACATTGAGTTTGATGGGTATTTTAGTAATGAGGAGGTTCAACATGCAGTTAAAGTGGTGCATCATTTGGAAACCTCCGTCGGCAAATCCGATAAAAAGCTGGTGATTCCCATCGGTATGGCTCCCCAGGTCGCGCAAGATGTCTCGGGCATTGAAGACTTCACACGGTTTTGTAATGAAGATGGTATTGTGAGTCAGGGGATGAAAGCGTTTTATGAAAATATTCGCTTTGCCGATCCTTCCTTTTTCAAAATGTTCAAGCTGAGGTTAGCTCAGGGATCATACAAAAACTTTGAAAATCAAAAGTCCATTTTCTTAAGTGAACATTTAGCGAGAAAATATTTTGATGAAGAAGATCCCCTTGGAAAGATAGTGACGGTAGAACTTAACAGTAAAAAATATGAAGCCGTTGTAGGAGGTGTGTTCGAAAAACTGCCATTGAATATATCTTTCAACATTGACGCGCTCATGCGCATTGAAATATATCTTGAAGCTCATTCTATCGAACCAAATCAATGGGACACCAACCAGTCGTCATCTGTGTTATTTAAACTCACCGATATCAGCCAGCGACAGAACATTGGACAGCAGATGAGTAAGTATTCCAAACTGATTAACGAAAAGCAAAAAGACTCGCGCTCCGTCTCATTTGAATTAGTGCCGTTCACCACACCTATCATAAATGGTGAGGTCAGCCAGAGTAACCTTCGGCTTCCCATACCCACAATCGCGTTGGTTATTTTTAGTACGCTGGGCTTTATCATATTGTTAATAGCCTGCTTTAACCTTACCAATACGACATTGGCCCTGACAGGGAAACGCCTGAAAGAAATTGGCGTGCGTAAAGTAGTGGGTTCCGGCAGAAGCCAGATTGTCTGTCAGTTCCTCCTTGAAATGATTATTACTATTTCATTAGCGATTCTTGCCGGATTGTTAATGGCTCAAATCATCGTGCCGCAATTTGCAGCGATGTGGCAACTTCAGTATGGGTTGAGCGATTTGAATAAAATGAATTTACTGCTGGCGTTGATCGTGTTGTTATTTATCGCTGCGCTGTTGGCGGGCATATATCCGGCGTTGTTTAACAGTAAATTCAACCCTATAGACTTACTCAAGGGGAAAAAGGGCATTAAAGGAACGAATTACCTTACACGCAGTCTTTTGGTAATTCAGTTTTCACTTTCGGTTATTGTGTTTATTGCCGGAATTGTATTTACGCAGAACGCCGCCTATCAGAAGGATATGAACCTGGGTTATGACAAACAGAATATTCTGATCGTTTCCCTGCAAGGCGATCGGGACTATGAACAATTCAAAAATGAAGTTTCGGAAAATTCAAAAATCGAGAACATCTCGGGTACTGCGAATCATATTGGCCCATATACTTCACGCTACAGTACGGTCAGACTTGATACAACAATATTTAAAACAAGTGTCTATGAAACCGGCATTGGTTATTTTGCAGTAGTAGGATTGGACATTGTTTCCGGACGGGATTTTATGGATGACAATCGAACCGATTATGAATCGGCAGCTATTATCGATGAGAACTTTGCCCTGAATCACAATTTGGAAAATCCGATTGATGCACAGTTGTTTTATAACGATAAACCTTACCGGATTATTGGTGTAGTAAAGAATCATTTTAAGCGGACTGAAACAAAAGGATGACAGTGAACATTTATTTACGTTAACCCAGCCGGTAAATTTTACAAAGATGGTAGTGAGAACGAGTCCAAACGATATGTTGGCTGTTCGTTCCTACATGGAGAAAAAATGGAAAGTCTTATTCCCGGGCAGGCCGTTTGAAAGTAAGCTGCAGGAAGACATCGTTTATGAAGAAGCTAATGAATACAACAGCAACCTCAAACAGATTTTCTTTTTCATTACCCTGCTGGGTTGTCTCCTTTCAGCATCCGGTATTTATGCGTTAGCGAGTTTGAACGTTCAAAAGAGGACAAAAGAGATTGGTGTGCGAAAAGTATTGGGAGCAAGTGTCGGGAGTATTGTTCAGTTACTTAATAGGGAGTTTGCAATTATTCTGGCACTGGCTGCCCTGGTGGGAGGTGGCGGAGGTTATTTCTTAACGAATACTTTGCTTAACGATCTATATGCCCAACATATCGAAGTTGGATCTGTAACGATTATATTGTGTAGCCTTTCTGTTTTCATCATTGGTATTTCGACAACAAGCACTACTATTTTCAGGACGGCAACGGATGATCCGACCAAGACTTTAAGAAGTGAGTGAATAAAATGATGGGGAATAAGCATTACTGAAAACCGAACCAATGCGGTACATGGCGACACGCAGCCAAAGCACTGGCATCCGAGCGCTTTAGAATGGTGCAAGCTCTGAACCGTGCATAATAAAATAAAGAAAAAACGCCTTTGATAAGGAGGACTTTTTTATTTTTGCTAAGAGCTACTTTTCACGCAATGTTGTGCATCATTTACCCATGGCGATTTTCCAACTTGGTAAGACTGCTGACATTTATAATTCTGACTCTGACCACAATGACTTGTTGGGGCCAAGGAATTGTGACGGGGACAGTCTATTTCAAAGAGGATAACTCAGCTGCGCCTGGGGTTAACGTAATTGAAAAAGGGACTGAAAATCGGACAACAACCAACGCAGATGGGACATTTTCCATTACCGTAACAGACTTAAATGCTACCTTAGTATTCGCATTCGTTGGAGTTCAGACACAAGAATTTAAATTGAAGGGCAGAGGCGAAATAGTAATATATCTAAAACTAGACTGTAATAAGGACTTTTTTGATGCATATCACATTGTCTTGTATGCAAACAGTGGACTGGTTCACAATCCGGTTGGCGGGCAAATTGACATTTCATCACCTTACACTTCTATTGGCGTTATAAAAGGCTCCTACAGTTACCAAACAAATCTGGATGAGAATGAATTTCAAACTGGACAACTAGAGGTTAGTCATCCCATATCTAATTGTGAATTGGATATGGACTTCAGATGGAGCTACCGAAACGTTTCATTTAATACGGCTTTTCAATCTGTTGCAAATTCCGGTGAGGCACAACTTAATTTAGGAAACATTAGCCTTATTGCAGGATATAGCCATTTGGACTTTACTAAAATTGCTGAAAGTAAAACAAAAGCTTCATCAGGTATATTAATTGGACTTGGAAAAGAGTTTTACTTCCGACCTGTTTTTGGCAAACTCTCGGCAAAAGTTGGCATATATAACAGGTATGTGGAATACCAAGCCGGGCTTGAAGGTGGGTACAGATGGTTTCAATATTTTGTCAGGTATTACAAATTGGATTCGTTTGACGAATTAAGTTTAGGTGCAGGAGCGCAATTTAGTTATCGTAAAAAGGAGAGGTAAGCGGACGATGATATGTATTGTTTTGGATTTCGGCAATTCGGGTATTTTGTTGTTGTTGTAATTTTAACTGGAGCTATGAATGGGCTTGACAAGCATTTAATAACTAAATAATGGGACTGGATAGCGTGGCACTATTAGTTGATGTCGAAAAGCATTTTGACATTTCTATTCCTAATAAAGAAGCAGAAAAAATTATTACGGTACAGGACTTTGCAAATTGTGTGTTCAGCAAGGTGATGGTTAATCCAAGTCGAAAATGTAAGTCGCAAATCCTATTTTATCGGTTTCGTGCCTTTTTAACATTCAAATTAGGTATCGATAAAATGGATGTTACTCCTGGCAGTAAATTGAAGGATATTATTCCAGGTAGCGAATTGAAAATTATCTGGAAGGAAATGGAGGAATATATATCGGCTAAACTACCGCCACTTTCGCAAATGGATTTTGATTCGGCACCAGAAAAGGAAACAGGATTTTTGGGGCTGAAATTTTGGACAAGAAAGAACGCCGTGACAGATGGAAATTTAGGCGATTTAGTTAACTGGACGCTTTCATTAAACCACCGGCGGTTTTATGATCCTAAGAGTTTGTGCAGTAAAAGTGAGATAGAGAGAATTGTAACTGGTATTGTTAGCGAGTCAGTTGGGGTGCCCGTGGACGAAATTAAACTCAGCCACAGTATAACAAACGATCTGGGCGTAGATTAAACTCACGGGCAACATCCTGTGTTTGATCTGCGGACATTAAACTTGGAATATCCCCTGTAATACAGGCGGAATGTGTCACCCGGTCCTTCTCTTTCGTTGAAATATACGGAGATGGGTTCGATGCGGCTTTCAGGAGTAAATTAGGTGTTTGCATTTTAAATGCGATGCTTAAATTTTGCGCCGGATTACGGTAATGCGGACGTTGTGGTGTATCATGCAGAAGAACGGTAGGCCGTTGAAGATTAAGAAAGGAGAATGAAAAAGGAACACAAAATACTTCTGGGTGGACTAATCGCCGTTGGCTTACTTGATACCTTTGGATCCATAGCCTCAAGGCAATTGGATTTTGATTATACGCATTTGTCTTTTGTCTCGTTCATTATTTATGGGACAACTTGTTTCTTCGCGACCATGGAAAAGAGTTTAAAAACAGGAATTATTTATGGCATGATTCTCGGTTTTTTCGACTCCACAGTTGGTTTAAAAATTTCAATACTTCTAGATGCCAACACCGGAGATTATAAGTATGAGATTACCCCTACCTTTTGGATTTTTATAGTGACCTATATGATAGGGTTTGGTGCTTTGGCTGGTCTTGTGGGTGGCGGAGTTGCACGGATATTAAAGGGATGAAGGACGAAGGTCCGCTAATGAACTGTGTAATTGAGAATGAAACGACTTTTTATCTCGACAACATTTACGCTGGCGATTATTGGTCTCTATCAGTTTGTTGACATCAATTTATTTGCAATAGACTTACCTCGCAGGGTCAGCTCTGAGCTGTTTAAAAGCTTAAGGGACAACCCAGGAGTTGAGACTGAAATCGTTCTGTTGGACATTGAGTATGTTCACTTGGATACCGTGAAAAAGTACATTGAGTTATTGGAATCATTTGAGCCGAAGTCGATCGGAGTCAATCTTTGCAATATTAAAGACAAGAGCGAAATCCTCGATAAGTATCTTAGTCAGAGTAAAAGCATCATTACATGTGACTGTGACAAAACTTCAAATAAAGGAACTAGCGGAATTCTAAGCCCTAATAATGAGGTGACTCACTTCAAAACTGACCAGGACTCCTATTTTGAATTACAACTTTCTGAAAATTCAGTCGGACTTAGGGAAAGAGGAAACAGTAAAGAAAGAATCAATTTCAGAGGGGTAGACATGTACTACCGAGCACCATTACGCGAAATTCAGAATGTATCGCCCGAAATAATTAAAGACAAGACTATTCTCATAGGGTTTCGGCGTGACAGCCTGGTAACACCAATGAATGAATCGTACGGTCGCCCGGCAGATATCCAGGGGGACATGTCAGATGCTCAGATTTCGGCTAACATAATTTCAACAATAAACAGAAGTGAATTTATTAATGAAGTTGGTCTGTTGTTTCGAATTTTGATTATCCTGACAGTAAGTCTTGTTTGTACCGGCCTAATCAGACTTGTTCGGACAAAATACAACGCGATTAACATTATCCTAGGACTGGCAATTCTGATTATTCTTAATGGACTGAGCTCTTCAATAATTGTCTTTGCTTTTTCGAAAAACTATTTCCTTGAGCTCCACGAGATGACGGTCGTTTTGATTATATCAGCAATCGCGTCAATCTACTGGAATGCGAAGGGAGGGAAAGACACCAGCCGCAAAAAGAGACGTGATCCGGCAGGGTAAGTAAAACGGTGCTTACGGTGTAGATGTGGGTTTATTTTTATGTCTTGCTTGGAATAACGGTAATGCGGATATTGTGTCACTGGCAGTAATTAATTATTTTATGAAATATAAGAATAATGAGAATAATCATTTTTAAACATTTGGAGCAATGGTTGTTAAACTAACGGTTTCGTTTATCATTTTAATGTTTATTTTTTCCTGTTCAAGTGTTCCAAAGACATTGTATCAGGATAAAGGACTGAGGTTTGAGATCACGCAGGATTTCAGAATAGGGAAAGCGGACACACATAAAAAGAACCAAGCAACTTACATTCCAATATACGGCAGGAACAAAAATGTATATGCGAAATTTTCAGTGATTTGGTTGCCATGTCTTTCTGACCTCGATTGGGAGATTCAAAATTATGTAGACGGGCTCAACTCTGTTTACGCCTCTGACATTCAAATGAAGCCTGAATATAGCGCAGTACGTACTGCCAAATTCGGGTCAAATGTTGCCAGACAAATAGATTATGTCGTTCAAAATGACGGTCCGAGAGTGGGCTCCTACACTATTCTCCATTGTGAGGGTTCTACAGTAATCATTGGACAGCACTGCACTGTTGACGGGCAAGCATTGATTCAAAGATGTCGTGAATCGATTGAGGCGAGCTACTCATGCATTCAGAATCAATGACAGGCGAAATAATCTGGAATTTCGGAATCCCAACTGTCGACAAAAAATGGCAGTTGATTTAGGAGTGTAAATTTGGGCTGCCTAAACACCAGCGCCGTAGGCTTTCCGGAAGTTGTTTACAACAATTGAAGACTGACATCTGCCTTCGTAATTTATGATTGACCCCATTTCTACCTTTCCTTTCACCGCGACAGGTACCTTCGTATTTTGGATGACGAAAGAATTTCCGGGGATATTTGATAGTGAAATGGTTTCAGTAAAGTCCCGAAATTCAATTAAGGGATGCAGCAGTTAACACAAAGAAATAGAGACTATGGCGAAAAGTAAATTAATGGAAATGAACAACATTGGCATTGTCGTAAATTCCCTGGACAATGCCATTTCATTTTTTTTAGAGATAGGACTGAAACTGGAAGGCCGAACCATGGTTGATGGTGAATGGGCAGGACGTGTAACAGGACTGGGAAGTCAGTCGGTAGAGGTCGCTATGATGGTTACACCAGACGGGCATAGTCGACTTGAACTTTCCCGGTTTTTTACCCCTCATACTATTTCAGACCACAGGACTGCTCCGGTAAATTCTCTTGGTTATCTCCGTATTGTGTTCAGGGTTGATAATCTTGACGAGTTATTATGCAGACTTGGGACGCACGGTGCCGAGGTTGTCGGAGAAGTGGTTAATTATGAGAACATCTACCGACTTTGTTACATTCGTGGCGTGGAAGGACTTCTTATTGGATTGGCTGAACAACTAGCCACGAAGACTGTGACAGATATACTGGAGAAATAATGGTAAGCAAACTATGCAAGGCCAATTCGGCACATGCCCAAATAGCCTGCGTAGTTCCTGACATCTTCGTACTTTTGGCATATGGACACAAAGAATATACTTAGAAACAATCTTATAAGGAAGATTCAGCGACTTTCGATGGACAAGCTCACTGAAATCAGTAATTTATTGAGCAAAATTGAGGGTCAATACAAATCCAAGGAGAAGACACTAAAGCTGGCAGGTTCATGGAAGGACCTGGACAAGGACGTGTTGGATGACCTCACCGAAAAGCTGCATGACAATAGAATGAAGGGCCGACAAATAGGATTGTAACAGCAATGAAACACCTTAGGCATTTTGGAGTTAGTTCATACAGCTCCCGATGGTACCATATAATTTTATGGTGGGAACTTATGCGAATTCCTTTCAATATCTGCCTGGTGCCTGTTGGAATGGCTAGTTTTTATATTGCATACGTCACAATACCTCTCGTTTATCTCATAATAGGACTTTTGATCAATTTACTGTTTTCGTTGAGCTGGGTTTTGGAATTGACTTCAAAACCGATGGTTAAACAAATCGGAAGAAAGAAGTTTAGATTGTATGCACTGTTAGTACAGATTGCTTTGTCCGTATTAATTATTTTTGGCTTCAGCGTAGCCCTGATATTAAAGGTCACGTAGTTGGAAATTGGAACGTGTTATAGCTACGGCCCCGTTTACTGACGACGAAACCGGTAACAGATTGACAGATGATACTAATTGTTATAATAGCTATTTCATTACTGCAAATCGCACTCTATTCAATCTCTGACTGGAGGAAAACTCCCAGATACGTACGGACAATTATTTTCATTTTCGTTTTAATCGGCCATTTTCTGGTACTGCCAGAATTATTTTACCCAAAACTTGATCCTGATGGAGTGAATTGTGGAATGCCAATAGTCGGAATTGCTCTTGCGTTCTGGATTATTGGTGGACTGACATCAGGTGTCCTTCATATAGTGTACCCGATGCTACATCGGCGTTGGCAAAAGACAGTTAAAGAAAGAGACTTCAAAACAAGCGAAAGAACATAAGATTCCCCAGGGCCAGTAAGCGTATAGCTACAAATTACTAATCTGACCAGTGCCTACATCCATTATTTTCGATTTTGATGACTGATTCTGAAACCGGATTCCTGTCCCTGTAGTCTCAGGTAATGAACGTAAAACAAAAACCTATGAATCAGGCATACTTCGTTATAATCGCAGTTTTTTTGAGCATTTTCGGGACAGTGTATACGTATTTGAGTTATCGAAACAAAGAGAGACTAGCCCTGATTGACTCGGGGTTTAGCCCCGATACATTTAAACAAATGCTCCAAGGGAAAAGGAAATCTCTGTTAGTATCCGGGTTAGTACTGATAGGATTCGCCCTGGGTATCATCAGCGGATTATTTTTTGAGAAATACCTCTTGATAAACCACAATCCGAATAGTTACAGAAATTATCCGCAGGCTTACTTGACTATGGTTCCTTTCTGTATGGGTATAGCTTTGGTTATTTCCTTCTATATTAATCGGAGAAACGATAAGTAGTGTTGTGCTTGTGTTTCCGATTGAAGAACAAATGAACGGGAAATAATGACTGAAGATGAAGCGATAGAAGGAGCCATTGCACGGGATTCAGATGCGTATAGATTCTTGCTCAAGAAGTACAATGGTTATGCTTTTTCTATCGCTGTAAAAATTGTAAGGAACAGGGAAGACGCTGAAGAAGTGGTTCAGGATTCATTTTGTAAAGCCTTTAAGGCAATTAGAAATTTTAACCGATTTGGCAAATTTTCGACCTGGTTGTATAAAATAGTATACAATACTGCTCTGACGAAAATTCGAAATAAGAGAATTGTCATGGATAGCATCGAACAATTTCCGGATTCGAATCGTGTCTTCGATATTCCGGACAACTATGCCGGCTCTTTTGAAAAACTTGTACACGCCGATCAAATAGCATTGCTGAAAAAAGCGATCATGGTTTTAACGGAATCGGAGAATCTTGCAATTACACTTTACTACACATGTGAAAATTCAGTTGCCGAAATAGAGACCATAACCGGATGGAATCCGTCGACAATCAAAATACGATTATTCAGGGCAAGACAGAGACTTTATACGGAACTATCAAAACAATTGAAGAAAGATATAACGGAAATTTTATGACTAAAATGAATTTTAGTAACAAACTTGAGGATGACGATGAACTCCTCATCCGTCTGTTACGTGAGGATGTAAGGGATTCACCGTCTGAAGGGTTGGTGGAAAGGACTATGACCAGGATTTCTGCTATGCACGCGGAGAAGAAATATGTATACACGCCACTGAGAATTCCACTCTACCTGATGATGGCTATCGCACTTCTTTTACTGGCTCCTTTCTTTGTCCCGGTGGTTTCAGATGAATCATCTCTAAGCTTCCCGTCGGAGCTAGTAAGTTTTCCGGGAGTAGCGATTCTAAAATATACAATCTGGTCTTGGCTGACGGTCGTGGTACTATGGATTACCGAATTAGTTTTTCAGGTGCAAACGAAGTTTAAATTAAACCCATTCAAACGATGAGATCATTTGGTCTGCTTGTCTGTCTGCTATTGTTTGCGAATAGCGTGTGCATTAAGAATAGAGTGACAGGTATGATCCGACATGATGTCGAAATAGAGCGCTATCGTGAACTTGGGCGGATGCCTGAATTTAGTTGTGTCGGACGTTACTCCTCGACCGTTACCAGTGATGACTATGCAACAGGTGTACTCATAGCTAAAAGATGGGTTTTGACAGCCTCTCACTTTATCGGGGACTCTTCGGTTTGGTTGTTTGGTGACAGGTACTATAAAAGTAAACGTACAGTAATACATCCCGGGATTAAGCCAGGTGCATCTGAGAGGCAGTGGACAGGTTGGGACCTGGCCTTAATTGAATTAACCACTCCAGTAACAAATGTAAAACCTGCAAGTAGGTACAACGGCAGGAAAGAAGTTGGTTCAGTAATTACTAAGATCGGCTATGGCTACGTCGGGGACGGAATACATGGAATGAAATCACCGAGGGAGTCGGAAAGACTAGGCGGACAAAATACGATTGATGCAGCGGGGGGAGTTTTTGAATCCAGAACCTTTTCTACGAACGTTTTGGTTTTTGATTTCGATAGCCCGATTTCCAATTCATCTAACAAGTTTGGTTCGGCAGAACCACTTGACCTCGAAATTGGAGGTTCAAAAGGGGACAGCGGAGCGGGAGTTTTTGTGCAGTTCAATAATGAATGGAAACTCATTGGAATTGTTTCGGGAGCGTTAAATCGGGAAATAAAATACGGTGCGGTTGCGGCGCTAGTCAGAGTATCATCTGCTAATGAATGGATAGACTCAGTAACGAATATTTCTCCAGGCAAACTGAAATAACCCTTATCGTAAATAAGTGAATTGGGTTTGAAAAACCACGCTAATGCCTCACATGATAGCCCGATTGCTACCTCGTTGAATTATCTGTTTCGATCGATAGCAAAGATTTTATTGAGCTTCTGGGACGCGCTTTGGATGGAGGTGAATATTATTCCCGATTTCCCGAAGACCTATGATCCCGCCAGATATGTCGGACCAAATAAATATGAATATTTCCTGCCTTTTATAAAACTAAAACATTAGTTTTATAACGTATAAATTAGTTTTGAAAACCGGGATCACGACTGCGTGAGCGAATAACTACTCTTAATATGGCAAAATACAATGTAATTCTCGCGGCTTGTTTGGTTTTCGCTTCCGCAAACGCCCTGTTAGCCCAGCACAGAAAGGAAAATGTGAAAGCCATAGAAATCGGACAGATCAATACCATAAAATCTGACGTACTGAATGAAGAAAGGCAGATTTATATATACTTACCTCCGGGCTACGATACATTGACCTCCAGGCTACCGGTTATTTATGTCCTGGATGCGGAGTACCGGTTTGGTATCGCCCAAAGTATCCAGGCATATTTTAACATTACAACGAGGATTCCACAGACGATTTTAGTAGGTATCGCCAACCCCACCAAGGAATCGCGTCAACGAGATTATTTGCCGCCAGCCTATGGCGGTAAGGCTCAAAATTTCTCCGAGTTTATTTCAAAGGAACTATTTCCTTTTATAGAGAAAAACTTCAAAGCCAGTCAGAAGCGGTATTTAGCAGGTCATTCTCATGGCGGAGTTTTTGCCGTCTACACACTCATCAATAACCCAAATTTATTCGAAGGCTATATAGCGATAGATCCAAGCCTGAAGCACATTTACAATGAAAGCGATTCATTGCTGACCCGGGAACTGGGTAATAAGAGGCTCTATCTGGCTTCGTCCGATGTAGCCTATGGATATCTGGAAGATGTAGCTGCCGACATGCAGGCGGATTTTGCGATTTTCAAAAACCATCTTTATCAAAGTCGCGAAAGGAATAAGCTAAATTTTAAAATCGACCATATTTATGATGATCATGGCAATTCATATATTCAGGGTTTCAGCAGAGGTTTGAGGTATATGTTCAATTGGCGATTCGAATAAATCACACGGCATATTAGCAGTGCACCTCAATAATAAATATGAAAAGCTAATCAATATAATTAGAGAGCCATGACAAGCTTAACTTACATCATGCCTTGTTTTATTGTTACGGACTTGGGAATTTCGGTTTCATTCTATGTTGATAAACTTGGATTTGAAGTCCGACGCATTGGTCCGGACAAAAACCCTTATTGGGCTATTGTTGGTCGCGACAATATCTCTATTATGCTTAAGGCAGTAGCTCAGGATATAAAACCTATTCCTAATCGTACGCGACACGAGTGGGCACCTTCGGATGCTTATATTTCTACTGCTGAACCAGACACGTTATTTGAGGAATATCGCACAAAGGGCGTAGTATTTAGCAAGCCTCTCAATGACAATAGTGATGATTTAAGGGGTTTTGAAATAGAGGATGCCGATGGATATGTCTTGTTTTTCGGGCGCCCCAATTCATAACTTTTTGAAAAGCTGGGGAGACCAGCGAATTGAAGCAACCAGTCCTAATGGAAACAATGTATACCGTTAAATTTTGAGAATGACTCGACCTACCAAACTATTAACAGCTATTATTTTATCGGCAAATCTGACGGCCTGGGGTCAGTCTGACAAAAAAGTTGACCCGGTTGACTCCGTTGAGCTTAAGAACAAAATTGAAACATTCTACTCATGGTACGCTGAACTTATTGAAAGTCGCAAAGTGGACAAGGATTTTAGCCCCAATTTTGTCAGACGCAGTGACGGCATGACGACCCTGGACTTTACAAAATACAGGGACGGATTGAAAAAGAATAGCTTCACGGACACCTTTATTGAACGAAAAGTAAATGGATACAAACAATGTGTGGACAATCTGGGAAACATTAAATACGAGACCTTTTTGAAATTCGGGAACCTGGATCAATTTGAAGAAATCAAATGTGCCTTCAATAACGTTCACGAGTGGACATCCGACATGGAACCACATGACGGAGCGGAACTATTAAGTCTTAAAACAATCGACGGAAAGACCATAACAGGGATTGTCCAATTTTATAGTATAAATGTAAATGGGCGTAGATATCTCTGGGACTACAAACAAGCTACCGTCACATTCGTGAGGCAGGGTGCGAGCTGGAAGATAAATGATTTGAAAATAGAACGGTTGTGATTAAACGGTGCATCGAAGTCGTTTTATGCTGCCCAAACTCGATCAGCCCATTGTGACCGGCTGAATATATCTGTTGCCCTCCCTGCAATAAATGAACGGATCGTTAATAAAGGTATGAATCGTGGGGCAACAGTGTAAATAAAGGATTCGTTTCCCTTGCCGGGGATTGTTGCAATGCAGATATTGTATGTGAGCTCTGGTTTTTGGATAACAAGAACACTCACATCATGTATGGTACAACAGGAGAAGTTTCATTTAGGCAGAATTATCATCTTCGGTCATCAGGTTGATAAATTGAAATTCTTTTACGAAGACAATTTTAATTTTTCTGTGATTGAAGAAATTAAGGATCAGTGGATCGTTTTGAAAGCCGGACAAGTTGAAATAGCGTTTCATAAAATCGGGCCTGAATACGAACCTGAGGACGGAAAAGAATTCAGGGTTGAGAGTAATACAAAATTGGTATTTTACATAGCCAGCAACCTGCAAGGATTTCGGGACCGGCTTGTCGGCAAGGGTATCGTAGTCGGGGAAGTTAAATCATTCGAAGGTATCAACTCACTGTTTTGCGACGGAGAAGACCCGGAGGGAAATATTTTTCAATTGGAACAAAGATTGGGCTGAAAAGATCAAACTGTCAGCCTGACGCTAATTAAATGATACGAATTCTAATATTGACTCTATTGTCAACGAGTAGCTTGATCGCTCAACAATTGCAGAAATTTGACTTTTCCAATTGTCTGGCAGAATGCAGGAATGACAGTTCAGCGATTGAAGAGATAAGCGCCGCCGGGCACCTGACTCATATAAAGGTGAAGACGTATGCGCCGTGTAATGGAAACTTCGCGGGAGGTATTCAAGTGTCTCCGGGTTTTGTGAATCTAAAGTTTTGGACAAGGCCGACAGTTGTTACAGAAAAAAATGGAAAGGTCTCCGAATTGCTGGAAATAGCGGACTGTAACTGTGTTTTTAGGTTTGTGTACGAAATAAAGGGACTGGGCAAGATTGATTATCGATCCATTAGAATAAATGGAAAGACATTAAAACAGATCGATTCCATGAATATTCTGACTGAGATCCCCCTTGATCTGGATTCTTTAAATGACCATTGACTCAAAGTTTGTGAGGACACGCATTGTCCGTCACGAAGGACCAGGCAATAGCAGTCATTGAAATCGCCAGCAAGATCCTAACGTCAAAGAACATCGAAAAGATCTATGAAGCTGCTGCTTGATGAAAATTTACCTAAGCGATTGAAGCAGGATTTATATGAGCACGAAATTTACACAGCCAATGAACAAGGCTGGGCGGGTATTTCCAATGGCAGAATGGTTTGTTCAGAAGGAGTGGGGACTTTGTGGCGTAAGGCTATTTGGCTTGGTCTCATTTACGGACTCTTGCGCTAATTGTGGACCTGGCGGCAGGTTAAAAGAAAAGCATACCTCACTACTACCCACAAGCTATAATGCATGTCGGCAATCTGACTTTCAGCTTGTAGCATGGAGCCAGGACTGAAGGACAGATAACGCGCCAATCATGCTAACAACCTGCGTTTGAGCCGGACGTTGTGGCCAGTAAATTTATCAATGATGATTAAACAAACTAAGTAATGGGACTGGGATTCGGGGCTCTCAAGCAAATGAGTGACAGTTTCAAGTACAACCGCGACTTGCTGGGAAAGAAGCGGTCTGTCAGGGACATTTATAAAGAAGAAATAAAAAAGCGCGCGTCAACTTCAGACAATCAAAATTTGGAATTCGTCAGAGATAGAGTGGCAAAGGCACTGAGGAGAGATCGCACCAGGGAATTATTGGCTAAGGTAATAGCTGCGATTACACTTATTGCGTTAGTGACAGGAATTGTCTGGGCGGTAGTAACTATTGATTTTACTCCCAGCGTGAAGAATAAGTATGAAGATAAGTCGGCTTTGTTTAATACAATAGTTTATGACCACTCAGAAGGACTTAAACTGAAAACCGACTATTTCCGCAGTGGTCCGAAAGCGGCTGAGACCTTTCTCAAAAACGGAATGAGACACCAGAACTCGGAGAGTTATTATGAATCCGGAGAGCAATTTAGGTCGGCACTGTATTACTATGACACACTGGTAACCGATGTATATTTTTATAAGTCGGGAGACACAATAAAAGACTTCCCTGCCTTGGATGACCAGGAAGCTCATCGGGTCACGCTTCTTGACAGAACAAGGGGTAAGAGAATCGAGTTTGACTTTTATGACGGAAAAATAATCGGGTCGACCTACAAGGAAAGGGTAGCTGAAAAATAGTATCAGTGCCGAAGTTATCAGCACGAGGACAATTGTAAAAATGAAATTCGGATCTAATACCCGTCACATTGAGAAGAAAACTTCTTCCGCGGATTGCATAACGGTGGAGTTAATGACCAACAGGGACTGACCGTATTCGCACAAGGTAGTCCGGATGCGCGCATAGTTCAAACCTTTAACTGTCACACAGCGACAATTTGAAGTTATTAATACGCGGCACATTTATTGGAATGCCAGTTGTATTTAGCTTGATCCAGCACCGGCCATGATAGTACATTATATAAAAATTGCATTACGCAGCCTCGTCAGAAGCAAAGGCTATTCGCTCATCAATATCGGCGGACTTGCCGTGGGAATGACCGTAGCTATTTTGATCGGGCTTTGGATTTATGATGAGGTATCCTTCAACACCTATCATAAAAACTATGACAGAATTGCCCAGGTCATGCAGCAGGGTGTAGCAAATGATGAAGTTTTTACCTCGGAATACATGCCTATACCCGTAGGCAAAGAACTTCTTACAACGTACTCACAGGATTTCGACTACGTCGTGATGTCGTCCTGGACGGCTGAACATATTCTGGCTTCAGGCGATAATAAATTTACTATAAGGGGTAATTTTTTAAGTCCCGAAGCTCCTGAAATGCTGACGTTACATGTGGTAAAGGGGACAAAAGCCGGATTGAACGAACCTTCGTCTATTATGTTGTCTGAGTCTGCCGCTGCGATTTTGTTTGGCGATGTCGATCCTATTCACAAACCTGTTAAGATCGATAACAACCTTGACGTTGTTGTCACCGGTGTTTACGAAGATTTACCTTACAATACCCAGTTCAGGGATGTAAAATTCATGGCACCCTGGAATTTATATGCTGCTTCCCGTAATTGGGTTAAAGACGCAGAGAACAATTGGTCAAATAACTCCTGGCAGATCCTTGCGCAAATTTCACCCGAGGCCAACTTCACCGACGTTTCGGCAAAAATCGGGAACATAATCTCAAAACACTTTCCTGAACTGACGGAGATAAAACATAATGTGTTTTTGAATCCCATGAGCCGCTGGCACTTGTATGCGGATTGGGATAAAACCGGAAGAGCTGGAGGAAGGATTGAATTCGTTTGGTTATTTGGAATCATCGGTATTTTTGTCTTGCTGCTGGCGTGCATAAATTTTATGAATTTGAGTACTGCACGATCGGAAAAACGCGCCAAAGAAGTGGGCGTAAGAAAGACGTTGGGCTCGAGACGCAAGCAACTAATGTCACAATTTTTCAGTGAATCACTGCTCGTGGTTTTTTTCTCGTTTTTACTATCCATTGTTTTAGTCCAATTGGCTTTGCCATTTTTCAACGAGCTGGCGGACAAAAAAATAGGGATACCGTGGTCGAACCCTTTCTTTTGGTTGTTTGGGATCACATTCAGCTTACTCACCGGACTGATTGCCGGGCTTTACCCCTCGCTGTACCTATCCTCCTTTAATCCGGTCAAAGTATTGAAAGGAACGTTCAGGGCGGGCCGCTTTGCGTCCATACCACGAAAAGCATTGGTTGTGATACAGTTCACGGTTTCCATTGCCCTGGTCATTGGAACGGTCGTGGTATTCAGTCAGATTCAGCATGCTAAAGACCGTCCTATCGGATATGATCGAGACGGCCTGATTACAATAGCTATGAATACCCCGGAGCTATACGGGCGGTATAATATGTTGAGAGATGAATTACTCAAAACGGGAGCTGTGATGGAAATGTCCACCTCATCCACAGCCGCTACGGATTTGAACTCACAGAATAATGGGTTTGAATGGGAAGGTAAGGATCCCGGCTTCCGGGAAAATTTTGGAACGATCGCGGTTACCCATGATTTTGGAAAAACAGTGGGTTGGCAATTTATAGATGGAAGGGATTTTTCCAGGGACTATGCCAGCGATTCATCGGGAATGGTGATCAATGAAACCGCGGTCAGTTATATGAACATCAAAGACCCGGTCGGAAAAATAATGAAATGGAACAATAAACCTTACAGAATATTGGGCGTGATTAAAGATATGGTGATGGGATCACCGTACGAGCCGGTATATCAAACCGTTTTTATGCTGGATTACAACTGGGCAAATGTGATCAACATCAAACTAAACCCTGACCAAAGCGCAAGGGAATCACTCGCTCGGATAGAAAAGGTTTTTCTCAAATTTAATCCGGGCAGCCCTTTTGATTACAAGTTTTCCGATCAGCAGTTTTCGTTAAAATTCTCCTCCGAAGTACGTATCGGAAAATTAGCCACCGTCTTTGCCATTCTGGCCATATTTATCAGTTGTCTGGGGCTCTTCGGCCTGGCATCCTTCATGGCTGAGCAACGTACAAAAGAATTGGGAGTGCGAAAGGTGTTGGGTGCGTCTATTATTAATCTATGCGTAATGCTTTCCAGGGATTTTGTGCTTTTAGTGATTGTTTCACTCCTGATTGCCTCTCCATTGGCATATTATTTTATGGACAACTGGATTCAGAAATACACCTATCACACTGAACTGTCCTGGTGGATTTTTGCCCTGACAGGCGCAGGTGCGTTGGTGATTACTTTGTTAACTGTAAGCTATCAATCCATCAAAGCATCGTTGGCTAATCCGGTTAAGTCTTTGCGATCGGAGTAAAGCGTACCATTCCTTTTCAAGGTGCCGGCTGACAATTTCAACCATTAGGTGAAATGCCATCGGGAAAGAGGGAAAAGTCAACCACAAAAAACCATATTCATGCCGTGTCACACAATTCCGGCATGTAAATCAAAGCGCCGTCATCGGTGCGACTATGAGTAGCGCAGGCGTTACACAGAGTAAAGCAAAAATAGCAGGCGTCGCCCGAACGAATTTCCAGTCTCTCACGTAACAACATCCGGACTTCGCAGACACCCCCGTAACCTGGTTGGCGCGTATAACGTCTGAAGAGATGTAATTTAATGGTAATTTGGCGGCCAGGTATCACACAATTAATTGGATTAAATGAAAAAATTGATCGGTATTATTATCCTGCTGACTGCATCACTTTTCACCTCCGTTGGACAGAATATTAATACCCTGAAATTGGACAGTCTTCTTAACACACTCGCTTCGAAAGATATGGCGATGGGTAGCTTAGCCATTTCAAAAAATGGTATCATTAGCTATCGAAAAGCGATTGGCTACGCCTCTATTACCAGTTACAAAAAGCAACCGGCTGACGTAGACACAAGGTATAAGATTGGATCTACAACAAAGATGTTTACAGCTGTAATGATCTTTCAGTTGATAGAGGAAGGAAAAATAGAACCTGAACAGAAGCTCAGTACGTATTTCCCCGATCTGCCCAAGGCGAGCGGCATTACCATCCGGAATATGCTTTACCACAGAAGTGGATTGCATGACTACACCAAAGACACAGATTTTCATAACTGGATGGACAAGCCCAAATCACGTGACGAACTTCTGAAAATAATAAAAGAAAAAGGAAGCGACTTTGAGCCGGGCACAAAGGCTGATTATTCCAACAGTAATTACCTGCTTTTGGGTTATATAATCGAGAGGATTTGTAAAACAACTTATGCGGATGCCCTGAAAGAAAGGATCACGTCTCGACTGAAGTTGAATAATACGTATTTCGGAATCCCTGTCGACACAAATGATAAGATGAGTGATTCTTACAAATATTCCGACGGCAATTGGAAGGAAGAAAAGGAAACAGATTCAAGTATACATGGCGGCGCAGGTTCAATTGTGTCGACACCAACCGACCTGGTCATCTTTATGGACGCACTGTTTTCAAACAAATTGGTAAGCGGATCGAGTTTGAATCAGATGAAAACAATTGTCGATGGCTTTGGGATGGGGATGTTTTCGGATAAATATGGCAGTAAACCTGGTTTTGGTCACAATGGTAGAATTGAAGAATTTTATTCTGCACTTTGGTATTTCCCAGATGAAAGGATTTCCTTCGCCTATTGCACAAATGGTATTGTTTATCCCCGTACTGATGTGATTGAAGGTATTTTGAAAATTTGTTTTAATGAACCATTTTCAATTCCCTTCACGCAAACTGACAACCCTGAAAGCAAGGATTTGAATAAATACCTTGGCAACTATTCCGGTGATCAGATAGTGGTTAATTGTACACAGGATGGAAGCAGATTATTACTGGAAACAAGGGGAAAGGTTTTTGAGACGGAAAGAATAGGTGAGAACTATTTTATGAATTCGGCTGGCGGCTACTTTTTTGAGTTCTATCCCGAGGAAGGTGAACTCCAAATAAAGGAAACTGATAATATCTACTTTCTAAAAAGGACAAACTAGAATTTGTGGTAAATACACCTCTGATTAGCTTCAGTAACAATTGCCTGCCTTAGGCTTTTAGAAAATCATTGTGTAGCGAGCGTTTTATAAACAACGCATTTTATCCTACCGAAAAAACCAGATATACCCGGTGTGATCCGAGGCTGGATTGGGTAGCCCGATCCTTGGAGTCCACCTTTGAAAATTTGCGATGGCTATCTATATTGAAGTGAGTTCCCGGCCCCACCTGGTTTACCGATAGTCCAACGGGCGCTAGTGATTTTGGAACAGAGGCAATTGGATTATTTTCTTTGAATAAAAAAAGGGTTGTTAACGAGAGCACAAGGCAGCCAACGACGAGCAAAAGGTTAAACCACAAACCACAGGAAATGGCACAACACGATAAAAACGAAGGGGAGTCAAACGCACGAAGTGCGGCACCTTTCGCGCAGACTTACTTTCACGGGACTAAGGCTGACTTAAAGCCCGGTGACTTAATTGAAGTTGGTTTTAACTCGAATTATGGACAAAAGAAAAATGCGCGATATATTTTCCTTACGGCAACGCTGGACGCCGCGATATGGGGAGCGGAACTTTCATTCGGCGAAGGAAGAGAAAGAATATACCTCGTTGTGCCAACCGGAGAAATAGAAGACGACCCTGACCTGACTGACAAGAAGTTTCCGGGAAACCCGACAAGATCTTACCGCTCAACTCAACCGTTCAGAGTTGTTGGAGAAGTAACGGTCTGGCAAGGACACC
Organism: Chryseolinea sp.; assembly: GCA_041742155.1. Lineage (GTDB taxonomy): Bacteria > Bacteroidota > Bacteroidia > Cytophagales > Cyclobacteriaceae > Chryseolinea. Next base: position 26,203 of record JBGSJE010000002.1, read on the forward strand.
CAACCGAACAAGTAAAAATGATGAAAGACCACCTTGAAAAACTGAATGAAAAAGGAATTAATTCCCTGAACGAGTGAACATGCATTAATGAGAGACGGGCTTAATACAATAAAGAAATCAAGCATGCTCACAGGGCAATTCTTTCTTTGTTTCCTGCTGGTCCTTCCGACAATATTTTTTGGATGGGAATTCGTGTTCAGATATGGACTGGTGTATAACGAAACGGGCAGGTGTTTTGATGAAAAAAATGCCGTAACCTACCATGCGCAAGCTACTCCGGTTTACGGGGCGATCTTCGTGTTTTGTTTGGTGACGTTGGCTATGATGTGCCGATGGACTTTGAAAACCGTAAGAAGGCTAAAGAGCACCTGATGATAATGCACCGGTGTCGAGTTGCTTACAACATTGAAACTTTATTTCTGAGAACAAAAATTTAATCTGCCCTTTTCGATCCCTGCAGGGAGTGAGTAGCGTTGTCCCTGCTTCTCCTTTGAATTTTCACTCAACCTATTTATATTGAAATGACTTCCTGCCCGATTTTTGTTAACGTGGTTTATCTCGCGTCGGAGGCAAGTGGAAAATATATTCATACGGAATTGCCAGAATATGGGAAAGTGGATATTAGCCGTAATTTTAGTCCTGTCCACCTTTGCCCTTACAAGATTGGTAATTGCCACAAGTGATGCCGTTGACACTGACGTTCACAATTACGTCAGGGGCCTTAACTGTAAATTAACAGCAAGAGTGGACTCAGCTGTCGTAACTAATGAGGCCAAGGGGGTTGGATTTTTGTTTTGCTCAGTAACATCTGGCAAATTTGACGCGTCAATTGAGGATGCTCTGGGGGCTCAGCTTAAGGAACACAAGCGTCTTCGTGTTATGTTTCCCGCAGCCAGCGGATTTAAGGTATTTCTTGGTGGGATCAAGAAGTATGCTCAGTTAGACAGCGTGGTCGTGGATTCAGACATCGATCGGTTTGCCGTGTTTCGAAGTGGTAAATCGGTATTGGAAACTCGGGTTAGCAGCACAACTGTTGGAAAAGTGTCGTTTGCATTTTGGATTCCCGATTGAACGTCGTTGTAGTTAATTTCACAAACGACTTCAATAACACAGAAATCTGTTTGGCATTAGACCGTGGCGAAGCGGAACTTGCAATAAAATATAGTTTCATTATCTTGATTGAATTTCAAAAACGCCGGGATTATGCCGTTAACTGCAAGCTCCGGGCAAGTGAACCACAAGGAACGCGAATTTGAATAATTCTCTATAGCTAAAGACAACCTGCACATATGCTGACAGAACAGTTGAAGTATTCGATTCACCTGCGACAGGTGTTCCTGGTATTGATCGTGCTCCCCTTTTTGCAGACCCGACTCGAGGCGCAGTCTGACGTGAACAAATTGAATAAAAAGGAAATTGCTGTTACCATAGACTCCATCGCTCGCAAGCTCAATAAAAACTATGTGTTTCCGGAGATGGCGACCAGGATGGCAGGAGTCCTTAGCGCTAATCTGAAAAGTGGTAAATACAACCCATTGACCAGCCCGGATGAGCTTGCCCGCCAGCTTACGAGTGACCTCCAGGAAACAAGCAAGGATAAACACCTGATGGTGGTTTATAATCCGACGGTGATTGCCAGGGAAAACGCGTTAACAGATAAAGACAGGGCAAATGAAGATGCAGAATGGGCCAAAGAACTGGTTCAACTTTTAAAACGGGATAATTTCGGATTCAGAGAAGTAAAAATTCTGGATGGCAATATCGGATATCTGGACTTAAGGGAGTTTGTCGATCCGAAGTATGGTGGTGAAACATTGGCATCCGTGATGAGTTTTATAGAGCACACGGATGCGATCATCGTCGATCTGCGGCAAAACGATGGTGGTTCGCCCGAAATGGTGCAGCTTCTGGCAAGCTACTTTTTTTCATCCGCGCCGGTACATCTGGCCAATCACTATAACCGTCCAAAAAATGAAATGACCGAATCATGGACGCTATCAGACGTGAAAGGTATGCGGAGACCCGGGACGGATTTATATATATTAACCAGTAGTAAGACCTTTTCTGCCGCGGAAGCATTCAGTTATCAGCTAAAGCATTTGAAACGGGCAACGATCGTGGGTGAAAAAACAGCCGGGGGAGCACATCTCACCGGGTCAGTAATTGCAACCGGTAAGTTTTACGTCAGGATACCACAAGGCCGAACAACAAGTCCCCTTACAAACTCAAACTGGGAGGGAATTGGTGTGACACCTGATATAGAAGTGCTTGCTGATGACGCATTGAAAGTTGCTCAAAGCAAGGCGCTTGAAAGAATAAAGGCCCGGTAGTTCAGTACAATAAATAGTAAGTGGTTAGAGCGTCTGCTTCAGGCATTGAGTGTCGTCATTGTGCTGCCGGCCAAAGTATAAAAAAACGGCGGCGCCATTGCCGGGTGTAGTGTAAAGTTGTAGTTTAGTTTCAACAATTCTCAGTCGCTGTTGACAATTTGGATTAGCCGGGCAAAATCAGTCAGTCGCCGTTCATTGACCCTACGTATCCGAAATGTCGAATGCGCGAGTGTTGTGTTTGGGTAGTTGGCTTAATGAACTTAGAGGACCGGGCAGACTAAGTCCTGGATTGCTCAAAGATATACCAAGTTTATCGCGACTAATATGACCGAAAGCACTTTGCGAAAAATTCGTATTGAGAATGTCGCTCCAATTCTTTGTGTCGATGACATGGCAAAAAGTCTGGAGTTTTACGTTGACACGCTTGGATTTAAAAAAGCGGACTGGGGAGACGATAATTTCACCAGCATCAATCGGGATAATGTAGGAATTTACTTATGTAAGCAGGGACAAGGATTACCCGGGACCTGGGTCTGGATTGGCTTTGACGGTGACATATTAGCATTGCATGAAGAATTAAAGTCAAAAGGAGCGACGATTAAACTTCCGCCGACAAATTTCTCCTGGGCGTATGAAATGCAGGTTCAAGACCCCGATGGACACATCTTGAGATTCGGGACCGATCCAAGTGATAAAGAACCGTTTGCCGACCGTTAATTGTTGAGAAGTTGTCCGATATCTGACCTAGCGTAAATTAACTATTGAGAGATAAAGGATCATGACGAACGAAACTAGGTGAGCTTAATATAATACATGGGCCATGATGAACTTTATTAAAAAACTATTCGGCAAGTCTGACAAACCGACACCAAGGGAATTTACCGAGCAGGAAAATGACCTTGACTATGAGCAAAAAACAAAAGGGCTCGAAAATGTTCTTGGGAAAATGCACGATCTGGTTGGACACGCAATAATTCCTTTTGCTGTCGGCGGGGCGGTTGATATGTATTATTTTCCAAATCATATTAAAGGGACAGGCTTTGCTACAATGGAACTGTTGGAACCGGATGGGACAGGACCACTGCCAAACTCACTAGGAACCTATGAACTTGTAGCATTTACCAGGCACGACTACAACAACAACGATGAAATCCCAACGCCTTTTAATCTGATTGAGAGGAAAGTATGTGGCATCTTTACAACAATAGGGTTCTTTTCACGGGAAGCGATTTTAAATCCTAATGAAACGTGTGAACTTCCAAATGGTGAGGGGGAAGAAAATACATGCCTGGTATTTGACTTATACGAGCCCGACGGCAGGAAACTTACAGTTGGAGACAGACAACATCATTTACTCCTGTGCTTGCAGGTTTTTCGAAGTGAAATGAATTTTGCGAGAAAGAACGGAAGCAAAGAACTATTTAAAAAACTAAAAGACGCTGGACATTATCCGTACAGTGACCTGGACAGAAAGGCTGTGGTATAACACGAAACCTAAGCAAGGTTATTGAAAAACAGCGGAGCGATGGAAGAACCGGATTTAAAATATAAAGTGTAAAATTGCTGATTAAATACAAAAAATGTGAAACAGATTAAATACTTCGGACTACTTGCTATTTTTTTCAGTGTCATTGCCAGCGGACAGACTCCCCAGAAAGGAGCACGAGCCGATATTCCTGTCGATTGGAAGGTTATAGATGAAGCAGGTTTTAGGATTCAGTATCCTGACAGCTTTGAGCTGAATAGATCAGGACAAATGGGAACGACTTTTATCCTTCTGTCAAAGCAGACTTCTCAGCGGGACTTATTCAGGGAAAATGTTAACCTGATCATTCAGGACTTAACCGGACTAAATATTGACCTTGACAAGTATGTTGAAATATCAGAGGGGCAAATAAAAACGATGATAACCAACGGGAATATAATAGAGAGCAAAAGGATTAAAGCCGGTGATTATGAATTTCAAAGGGTTATATACACAGGTGATCAGGGGCAGTATAAGTTAAAATTTGAGCAGTATTACTGGACTGTAAAAAATAAAGCCTATGTTTTGACGCTGACTTGTGACATCGGACAATTTGATAAATACAAAGAAGTCGGGGAAAAAATAATGAATAGCTTTATTATAAAATAGGAATGGGAACAGAGATGGCATAGCAGTTTTTGCAAACGTGTTGATATGGACGGGTGGAGTTGGCCCAAGAATGTATTAGCGCGGTTGATCGTTTCTAATGATGAAATCATCGTTATATGAATTCTTTTTCTGGCCTGATCCAATCTCATGGAGATGTTACAGCGCATTTTGGGTGCTATGATTCGCGGCAATACAGTTACATTTGATGATATACCGATATGGGTTCCGGCATCCTGAAAAACCTTGGTTGAACCAGTTGCTTTTATTTCGCCAGCGAATTAACTGAAATATTAATCAATGAAGATACTGATGCTATTGTTTTTGCTACTGATTTCAAGTTGCGTTGTAAATAGTCAGAACAATGCCAAAAGAATAAAGAAAGAAATATTTACGCAGGATGAGGTTCGCGAAGATTTTTTGATTTTAAGAAAAACTTTAGAAACTACTTACCCAAGTTTATACCGATTTACTGACAGCTTACATATTACCGAATATTTAGACGATCAACTTGAATCATTGGGTCGGTCTATGACGGAGCTTGAATTTTACAAGACAATCGTCCTCACATGCGCTAGGATCAATGACGAGCATATTATACCGACTCCGTCAAAAGATTATTATCAGTCTTTGCAAGATGCAAGTCACTATTTTCCATTTTCCTTGAAAGTTATTGATAGAAGATTATTCATTTTTAAGAATTTCAATTTACAGGAAAAACTCCCAACTGGCTCTGAGATACTATCAATAAATGGACATTCTGTTGAGGAAATACTGAGTATTTTATTGCCGACAATTCCATCTGATGGTTACATACAAACGTTTAATATTCGGCACCTTGAAGACTACAGTATGACCCAAAATCAAAATCTTTTTGATTTGAACTATCCGATTTTTATTGAGGATGTTGACTCATTCAGGATAGAATTAATCCGCCCTGAAACTAAATCCGAGAAAAGTACTGTGTCCGTTCCTGGTCTTGACTTCAATGACTACAAAAAGTTTTATCGGCAACGGATCGGATATAAAGCACCTTTAGAGTTTAAATATTTGGGAAATAGAACTGCCTACTTGCGTATCTCTTCCTTCCTTAAGTATCACAGAGACGATTTTAAACAGGAATTTTACTCTCTTTACGATAGTATTTTTACGCATTTAAGAAAAAGAGAAACTGAGAATTTAATTCTGGACTTACGAAATAACGAAGGGGGAGACGGAACAGGAGAGAAATTACTGACCTATTTGTTGACCAGGCCATATAGGCATTTTGATTTCACTGAAGAGAAGTTCACTGGGTACCCTGCTGTCGTGGACTATTTGGAGAATGGAAAAGATTTATATTTTGCTGATTCAATTGTCTACCGAGCTAACATGGGAATGTTTAGACTTAACCCCGAGTACTACAAATACCTTCCACTTCTAAATGAGCAGAAGCCCGAAAAAAACCATTATACCGGAAAATTGTATGTGATGATAAACGGGGCGTCGGGCTCCATGGCGTCGGTGGTTTCGAGTTTCTTAAAAGCCAACGAACGTGCTGTTTTTATTGGAGAAGAAAGTGGCGGAACAATGGAGGGCAACACTTCACTCGCCTATGCCAGATTATTGTTGCCAAATACTCAAATAAGAGTCGAAATTCCTTTAACGAAAACTGTGCACCATGTCGATTTTGTTAAAGGAAGAGGTGTCTTTCCGGACTATTATGTCGTACCTAAAATTGAGGATGTAGTAAAAGGTATCGACACGGAGTTAAATTTCGTGATTGAGTTGATTGCAACTAAGAGAAAGTGAGGTTCAGATACCTTAGAATTGAATTTGAATCCCTCAGGTTATTAGCAACATTTTACTAACTTGGTTTCACTGGAGGCTAGCGGTGGTGAGGGAGTCAGGTTTTGTATTCTCCCGTTAGCTTTCGGGATCCTCTGTCAAGCCTCCTGACAAAAAACATCTAACGGGTATAAAAACATTAAAATGAGCAAGACGAAAACGATTGTGCTGATTCATGGGAACTTTGTAAACGACCGCACCTGGGCCGCGTGGAAAATTCATTATGAACAAAAAGGCTATAAAGTTCACACACCTGCGAACCCCGGGCACGGAGGAAATCCAGCCGACCTTCGGAAAAACGTTCATCCTGACTTGACCAAAACAGGATTTATCGACGTTGTGGAAAATATTTCTAAACTGATTGACACATTAGATGAAAAGCCTTTGGTTATTGGCCATTCAATGGCCGGTATGGCTGTATTAAAGTTGATGGATCTGGGCAAGGCGGCTGCCGGGGTGAGCATTGATGGTGCCCCGCCTAAGAACGTTTTTCCGCCATTTCAGACATTAAAAACAGTATTACCCGCATTCGGTTTTTTCTCATCCAAAAACTTTTATATGGGAAGCCGGGAATGGTACGATTACGCTTTTTTCAATACCGTTTCAGAAAAAGAGAAGGAAGTAAACTTTGAAAAATTTGCAGTGCCGGAGAGTTACAAGGTAAGCCGGCAATTGGTACTGAACCCGTACTCGAACATTGACTTCAAAAAAAGCCATCAACCCATTTTGTTCATAGGCGGTGGCAGTGACAATATCTTTCCACCGAACCTTACCAAGACAATTGCGGGCAAGTACAGTGACAAAAATAGCCGTGTGGACCTAAAGATATTTGAGGGTAAAAGTCATTTTATTTGTGGGGAAAACGGATGGGAAGAAGTAGCAGACTATATATTGAATTGGTACGAAAACGTATAACGCGGATAACAACAAATTTATCTTGTGCGCAATTTTCGGGAACATCGATAAACAATTGACATGAAATCTGCAATTATTCTGGTAATCATTTCGACAAGCGTATTTGGACAGGAGGTCAGAAATTTTACGCGATATTTTCAGAATATGACTTCAGAAAAGACGGAGAACCAAAGACGATACATTTTCAATGATCAAAACGTTGTTATTGAAGACTATAATAAAGACTCTCTTGTCACCAGGGGTGATATTCACGGACTTTCAGAAATAGAACAGATAAATGAATTCGCATGGTATGCTATTTCCCGTGGAGTAGAATTTAATTACCGGGACTATTTCCATAAAACTAAAGGTTACTTTGATTTCTTTGAGAAAGGGCGAATAAAAGGACAGATAGTTATTCATGGTAGAACAGTCAAATACGCTCAAGTGTGGAATAACGATGACGTACAAATATTGACAAACGGCACGGGGCAAAATACGTATAGATATGATAAGGAAAATGAGGAGGTTGTTGAAGTATATGAAGACTCACTACTGGTTGCAAAGTATGGTATTCGAAATGTGAAGAACGACACCATACATTACATTTCAGACAAACAAGCTTCACCTAAAGAAGGCCTTCAGTCGTTCTATCAAAAACTGGCTACAACCTTAAACTATCCTGGTATAGCACGACTGGCTGGAAAAGAAGGAAGGGTCTATGTTCAGTTTATTGTTGACAAAGATGGTAGCCTGACAGAATTTATGCCGCTAACTAAGGAAGGGTTTAACTTTGAGAGTAAAGCGATAAAAAAACTCTCCCGCTTTCCCAACTGGAATCCAGCTGTTTATAACAACAAGTACGTGAAAACGAAATTTGTGTTACCCATTAAGTTTCAATTGACAGACTAAATAACAGATCCCGCCTGAGTATATATCGGGAATTATAGGAATGTTTTAATTGATTAAGAAGGAATTTACATTCATTAGAAATCATATGGTTTTTAAAATTGTCCGTTTCCGGTGATCCTGTTACTATGAAATATTTATCGTTAACTATACTTCTTGTGTCTTTGAGTCTACAATCGACAGGACAAGAAATTGAAACGATCGTTGTTTATGCCGACAATGCATCCGGAGTGAATGCGAAAGTAATAGGCAGAATTGAATTCAGAAAGGACAAAACGGGAAACTTTGTCGCGCGAAATTTTAGGATAAATAATAAACAAAGAAGAACCAATCCGAAACTGATAATCGACAGTAAGAACGTTACAAAAATGTACGAGTGGAAAACCAAGAATGAATTCACGCTTACTGAACTTGCTGCCGGATATTCAATGACAATAGATAGTCTGACTCCCCAAAAAGGTTACACAAGTTTTGAAATTGGAAGTGATAAGGCAATTAAGATAGACTCGTTTATGTTCTGTCAAACGTACAGTCGCACTGGAAGAATTGATGATATTCCGCGGTACAGGATGACTGTCACACTTCTTGGGGCGGGGGATTATAAAGAAATATACGAGTTCGACTCGAATGACATCGAGATGAGAAGAATCAATCTCCGCGACTATCTTATGTGCTTTCAAATCCTGAATGACAAATTACCCGGGGACTTCAAATACTTCAACTTGTTCACAAAGGAAAGATTTGCGCGCAAAATCTGGTATGCGTTAAAGACAGTCGAATGCGAGGAGTTTTATTACCAGGAATTCATAAACAGGTATCAAGGCAGGACAAACAGCGAGAATAGAATGCGTGTAGGTTGGGACTTTGTTAAATACATGGGTGAGAGGGATAGTGAAAATTAGTATTAAATAGGCCAGCCGGCAAAACAGGCCTATAAAACCTGACTGACCTGATGCAACCCGAGCAAGAGCCGATTAGAGTAATTTCTTTCAATTTAACTAATTTAGCATCGGTAGGGGCAGACGTATGCACAAGGCGGGCTCGGTATACTGGATCATTTTCATGACCTATGAGACTATTGACTATTCTCACACTATTGGCGATCAGCCTGACAGCAACCGGACAAACGACCCCTCGCCTATCCGGAAATCTATTTCCGCCTGCTCCACCAGATAATAAAACAACGCTGACCCTTTATCCCCGCCGGTATGTCGACACGGAAGCGAGGTACACCGACTCCCGTGGAGTAGATGTTATCATACAAAACAGCTTGCCAAAAGGTGGAGGGTACGTTGATCCAGCGGGAGCAGGCACCGGATACACAATACGATGGATTCGTGTAATTAATGAAACTACTGCGCCGTTAGAGCTATTGATTAGTTTTCCTGGCGATCCGTTCGGAATGCTCCGTTCGCCCGAATCCTGCTTTGTACTATTTCTGCCTCCGGACACTATGCGACTGGAAAAAGAATCGTTGTATGACTATGGTGCTACGGGCTTAAAATCGTTTTTGGATACAGGCGTTACCAAGCCGACTATGTTGCAAAGAACAATAAATCCGAAGGAGGAGTGCCTTTTCTATATCGGGGCTCTCTTTTTTTGCGAAGCGAATGGACCCTTACGTGGAGAACTTGTTTTAAAAGAACAAGGTCTTTTTTATAGAATGGGCGACATAGAAATTCCCTGCGGGCAAATTATTTTTAAAATTTAGACGGTATAGCGTTGGTGGTAGCGCATAATGGTAAGCGAAATGAAATTGAAAACAGAATCAAACACATTAGAGGGGTTGTTGATAAATGTGACTTTATCAGTGGGATTATTGATCATTCTGTTATTTGTATTTTTCTATTCAATATTGCCAAACCTGACTAATAAGGACAAAGTTGTCACTGTTCCCGATGTCGGCGAAATGAGTTTTGAAGAAGCGAAAAAGTCTTTGGAAGCCAGGGAGCTTGGTTATGAAGTAACAGATTCTGCATACAGTTCCGAAGCCCCGCCGCTTACAGTCCTGGAGCAGTTTCCGATACCACAGTCAAAAGTTAAGATTGATAGAAAAATAAACCTGAAACTTAATACTAGGAATGTACCTTTAGTTATTGTCCCGGACTTGACAGGATCGACATTTGACTTTGCGCAAAAACAATTGAAGGCTTTGGATATAGGAATTGGTAGCGTTAAATATCGCCCTGATATTGCAATCAATACAATACTCGAGATGTCTGTTAATGGCGCTGAAATTAAGGCGGGACGAAGAATTCAGAAAGGATCAAAACTTGATTTATTGATTGGCAGTTCTGCCGATCAGTCTTTTCCACTTCCTGACTTTAGGGGGATGGAATATGATGATGTTGAGGTGTATTTACTCGGATTAAATTTAAAAATCGGGGAAATTCATAACATAACAAACGATAACGCCATGCGTAACATAATTCAGAATCAGAAGCCTTTAGCTGGAGATTCAGTTAAACACTTTGACACTGTTGACCTTTGGGTCTTTAACTTACAAAGGGTAGAATAATAGCATAGTAACCAAATGAGGTAAGAGTTGCTGAGATTGAGGTCTGCTCATACTTTAGGGCGCACGTGCAGGAAGCACCGGTTATTCCTGGTGTAAATATCTTTTCTTAAAATCACTGGGATTATCCCTGACAATTTTTTTGAATAACCGGCTGAAATGTGAGATGCTCGAAAATCCCACCGAATAGGCAGTCTCGGATATGTTCTTCCCATTCAACAAATACGTTTTGGCCTGACTGATTCTGTACTGGTTTACGAAGTCAGTAAAAGTCATATTGGTCTGCTTCTTAAAGTAGCGACAGAAAGCGGCCGTGCTGAGGTTCACCTTTGCGGCAATAACATTTACATCGGGACTGTCGTTAAAACTGGCATGGATGTATTCGTAAACAGAAGACATCCTTATTTTGTCTTTCAAAAAGAGCTTTACGCTTGTATCGCGGTCGTTTAGCAATTCATATTCATCACTGTTAGCCAATATTTGAAATATCTCCAGCAAACAAAGCAACTGTTCGAACGCGGGGAGGTGAAGCATGCGCTGAAGTTTTTCCGCTGCCCTTCTTTTGGTCTCGCCGTGAAAGGATATGGCTTTTGTTCCGCGATCAAACAATTGTTGAATGGATGCGAACTCCGGTGACTGGCTGAATGCCGTACCCAGAAAATCTTCCCTCATCTGAACGACGATTTGTTTGTATTCCGTCTGTAACTCGTAATCGAAGTTCAGGTGGGGGATGTTTGACCCGATAAAAATCAAATCACTTCCCAGGTAACTGGAGACATGCTGACCAACATGCCGGATCCCGGAATGAGCCTCTACAAAGGTCAATTCAAATTCAGGATGATAGTGCCAATAGAAGTACTGCTTCAGGCTGGGTGTAAATATCTTGAAAGACTGACCCTTACCGGGTATTACCTTTTCCAGTTGAATTTTCACGGATAATTCAAAACTATACCTTAAATATACTTTTTCGGCCTGAAATTTCCCTTAAAATGTCAATGGGGAGCAAAAAGTGGTCATTCCCGACAAAAGCCAAGTTTGTTCAGCGCACCACCTTTGTAGTAAACAAAGAGCAAATACTATGAAACAGGAAACCATGGTACCGAACAAAAATCACCAGGACATTCCGGGCAACCCGTCAACCGCTACCAGCAGCAAGGTAAAACTTCGGACGAGTCTCGATGATGGAAGAGGCCTTCGGATACTGACCGAGGACGACTGGAAATTTTGGATACATAACGGATATGTTATTGTACGAAATGCCGTTCCCCGCGAGCAGGCTGAAGCCACGGCAAAGTTTCTCTGGGAGTTTGAAGAGAAGGATCCGGACAACCCGGAAACATGGTACACTGCGCCACGGGCGGAGATGAAAATGAAAGAACTTACCAATACCGGCATGGTGGAAGTGTATAACCACCAGGCGCTTTGGAACAACCGCCAGGCGCCCAGGGTACATGCCGCATTCGCCGATATCTGGGGATCGGAAAAGCTTTGGTGTACTATCGACCGTGCCAATCTGAATTTTCCATTGCGTCCCGGTTTCGAGTACAAGGGTTTTATTCACTGGGATTATGATCCGGAGACCAAACCCCAAAACGTACAAGGTGTGTTGGCATTGGCCGATCAAAATGATGAGAACATGGGCGGGTTTCAGTGCATACCTGAATTATTCCGAACATACGATACGTGGAAGCTCACTCAACCCGAAGATCGCGATCGCTTCAAACCTGATACCACGGGTTTTGCGCCAACGAAAGTTAAACTGAACGCCGGTGATCTGTTGATCTTCAACAGCTCGCAGCCCCACGGTATCCGCGCCAACCTTTCGAAAGATAAAGTGAGAATTGCTCAATACATTTCCATGATGCCGGCCGAAGAAGACAATGAAGAGCTCCGCTTGTGGAGAATAAATTCCTGGCGAAACAGAATTGCTCCGCAGGGCTATGCCTTTCCCGGCGATCCGAGAAACTGGGAGCAAACTAAATATGCGGCGGCAGATCTTTCACCCCTTGGCAAAAAGGTATTGGGTCTTGAATCCTGGTAACGGGAAATCTTGCTCCTGCTTGCGTTTGTTGTGGATGGCGGGGACGTGTCATCCATAACAAACTTTTAATTCAAACGGGTTAATTCTCAGTGCCGGCATGGAATTGTCGGAATCAACCTCATAGTTTGTCGCATTTGCACTACCGTTTAATGCAGATATGATGATATGTTTGTGCTGTTAAAACAAGTTGAATAGCATAAAACCTAACGGTAATGGAAAAAACAGTATCAAAGACCAAACGCTGGACATCCTATATTATGAGTGCTCTGGTGATTCTTTTTATGTTAATGGATAGCATCATGAAATTTGTAAAGCCCCCGGAGGTGATCGAAGGTACACTTGCCCTCGGCTTTGCGGAGCAGCATTTACCGGTCATCGGTACGCTTGGATTGATTTCAACATTGTTGTACGTTTTCCCACGAACTTCCATCCTGGGAGCAATTCTGCTTACCGGTTATTTCGGTGGTGCCGTTGCCACCCACCTGCGATTGAACAATCCGCTATTCACACACACGTTGTTCACCGTATACTTCGGCATTTTAATTTGGGGTGGACTATGGCTGCGGAACACCAAGTTGCGGGAACTACTGCCGCTGTCCCGGTCGAACTAAGGATTAATGTTTCAGGGGTATTTCTTCGCGGTCGGAAAATTCCTGGCTGTATAAGTTTTCGATCTCCGTTTGTCAATGGATTGGTGCTGCCACCAATAAATCGGTCCAAGGCAAACAAAATGTCTTTTTCTTATATTTGTAGTTGAAAAAACGTAATAACCGATGTGTGTTTTCTCATACCGGACAAAAAGAATTGGAATTTTCGTTTTGGCCCTGTTATGTCAGGATGCCTTTAGTCAGGCAATTTATTCAGCGACGGAATTTAAGAAAGGTATTTACAGAAGCTTTATAGAGTTTGTTAGTAATAACCCAACCGTTCCATTTGATGAGGAAAAAATGGAATTTGTGGAAGAAGGCCAAAAACAGCTTGTCGATGATATAACAGGTGGACCTTTTATTCTGCACGGAACGCAAATAAAATTATCCATTTATAAGCTGCGGTACAAAGGGACAAAAAAGGCGGTTAATACCAAATCATTCTGGGGTTATTGCGACGGGTCGAAAGTATTCATTAATTCCTACACGCACATCCCCAAACATTATTTTGTCGAAGTTATACTAATTGGAAGGTACTGCTACTTTATTCAAGCTGGGACTGTTTCCGATATTCAACGGGCAAACACTTTAACTACTCCATTTAATGAATTAAAAGATGTAGAGGAATACATTATTAATTTGAATAATGGGAAAATATTTAACCTGGATGAAACTCTTTTAAAGACAATTCTGGAGTCTGACAAAGAGCTGCTCGACGAGCTCAACGCCGACAGGCGCGCAAAACGTAAACTTCTTCTCGACTATATTCGTAAATATAACGAACGACATGTTGATGAGATAAAGATGTCGCGATAGGATAGAATTCGACGAATTTGTAAGCGAGCTTACGATATTGAAGTATTGGACTTATGTTACATATTCTATTGGAAGAGCAAACCAATACCGGCATTTTTCATTACGATCAGTACAAAGCAAAAAAGTGACAGTTTGAACGACGAATCCCAACCAAACGGATTAAAAATAATGATATAAAATTTAACTTGCCGAGATCATGAGTAGTAAGGGATTTTATTCTGACAATGAAAGATTATTTTGTGGACACTAGTAAACTCATTAACAAATCTCTTAAGGTAAGCTGGATTTCCTTCGTTGTTGGCACAGGACTTTTTGTTCTATACTTTTTCGTCAACTCATTTCCCATTGCCGTAGTAAGCATAATTATAACAGCTACCTTTGGAGTAGTTAATTTAATATTTCTATTCAGGCTTGGAATAAGAGGACTAAAGGAACGAAATAACAGAAGGAGGATTCTTCGTACATGTGGAGTAATGTCCCTGAATATTCCAATCGTATTTCTATACGCTTATTTCGTGTTTGCGTTATTCGAGATAATGATTGTCCGAATTACAAATGGAACCGGTAAAGAGCTGACAAATATATCTATTCAGGGCTGTGATGAGAGATCGATTGAAGATATGTATCCCGGAAAAGTATAATTGAATGGATTCCGGCTATGGAATGCTTTGAGCACGCAATGACGATCAGGTATCAGATTGGTGACGAAATTCGGCAGGAGACTATACATGGATATGTTATTTATGGAGAACGAATCAATCACGAGCTTGGAGACAGTGAAATAACCCAAGGTAAATAATGACACAGCTGACAGCCTGGAGTTTGGATGTCCTCTTCGGTTGATAAGAACCGGGCTATTGGTTTGGATCGCGAAGAAACATTGCTTGCAGTACGGATTCCATTATCTTGTCAGGGCAATCTCGAACAACAGTCTGATCAGGTGGACAACCAAGAAATATATTTTAATTTAAATCCGGTCAATTTTTTTATCCTGTCAGGTCTGGTTCAGAATTTTATACTTGCCTGCCTTCTGTTTTTCAAACAAGGAGACAGGCAACTGGCAAACAGGTTTCTGGCGCTCACCATCGTTATTGTGAATACACACCTGACTTATTTGATGGTGCTGGACACCAACCTGGATAATTTGTTTCCCTTCCTGCTTTGGTTACCCTACTCTTTCCTGGCCGGTGTAGGCCCACTGATTTTCTATTATGCAAGGGCCCTGACGGATGTCGATTTCAGTATTTCAAAAATAAATGGTAAACATTTTATTCCCGTCCTGGTGGAGGTCGGGTTGCAGGGTATCATGATCGTTCAAGGTATCCTGGATGGTGAACTCTTTTACAACACACCGTTGTACTTTTATCTAACACCTTTGATGTATATCTGGGCTGCCGGTTCGATTTATTACTATCTGCGTCAGTCGCTTGATATCATTAACAATCACGAGGTTTGGGTACTGCGGAATTTCTCAAACCTGAAAGAAATAACGCTTCTGTGGTTGAGGAAACTGATCGTCTATTATCGTTTACTGTGGATCGTATGGGTTCCGTTTGTGGCTGCTTTTCTTTTGTTTTTCAGGTTCCAATTACTCTACCTGAGCGTTGTTCTTGCACTCTATTTACTTATGCTGATTCTCGTTTACCTGACCCTTTGGATCGGGTTGGAAGGCCTCAGACGCGGGAACATCATTTTTGTAAAACACAATGAGGAAAAGGGGGAGAACAAGAACTTCACCAGGCTCACACCACTTGAAATACAAAGCCACGTGGAGAGAATAAATGAACTCATGGCGTCGGAAAAAGTATACCTGAATGAGAATCTGAACCTACGAGAATTCGCTTTTCACCTGAAAGCCGACCCCAACCTGATTTCATTCATTTTAAACAACCACCTGGGTGGCAACTTTTATGACTTTGTAAACCGCTACCGTATAGAGGAGGTTAAGAATAAGCTGAACAATCCCGAATACAAGCACCTTTCCCTATTGGGAATTGCGCTGGAGTCAGGATTTAACTCGAAGACAACCTTCAACAGGGTCTTCAAGCAGGTTACAGGAGTCACACCCTCGGAATTTCTGAAGAAAACGGCCGGGTAACCGCCGGAAAGGCGTTCCATCCCTCATTTTGGTACGCTATCCGCCCATCAATCCTCTTGTTTTGATCAAAAACTAAAATCAAAACAACAAGATTATGAAACGATTAATGGTGATTCTTTATGCCCTCTCGTTCTTTACGTGTGCTGCACAAACCTCAAAAAGCACAACTGACGAAAACCTGCTCGGTAAAATTTTGACGGACCCTGCTCCCCGGGAGATCAGGGAAGTTCTTTATGACCTTGGAAAGAAAGACTTATCTCCCAGAGATGTGATTATTCACGATTCTGTTTTGCTTTCGAATTCCAACATTCTGTATGTACTTTCCCATAAAGTGGAGGGGCTCACGCACTACGGAGCCGTTGTTATTCCGGCAAACACCAGCGGGAAGAAACTGCCTGTAATTCTCTTTGCGACCGGAGGAGACGGCATGCACAGAGAATTTGACATTCGTCAGGATTTTAATCACTCGGCCGTTCAATTCCCGGATTTTCTGGGGGCTGACCTTGACCGGAAGTTCATTGTCGCCATTCCATCCTTTCGCGGCCAGCAACTGATAATCGGTGACAAGAAATACCAGTCGGATGGGAATGTTAGCGATGCTTTCGACGGAGCCACTACGGATGCTTTGGCGTTATTAAATGTTACACTAAAAACATTTACTCAAGCAAGTGGGAGCAGGATAGCGATCTATGGAGGATCTCGTGGCGGTACCGTTGCGTTATTGGCTTCTTCGCGAGATAAACGAATACAAAGAACCATTGCCGTTGCAGCACCCACCGACATGAAAGCACTTTATCAATTATATCCTGATCAGTTCAAGTTATTGTTCTTCAACGACCTGTTGGCAGGAAAAATTCAGGAAGATGAAGCCCGGAAAAAATTCATCTCCATTTCCCCGATTTATTTTATCGATGAATTGCCGTTAGTACAACTTCACCATGACAAGAACGATCCCTTTGTACCGGCTGAATTCGCCAGTAAGCTCACGGATAGAATGAAGGCGCATGGAAAAAGTATCGACTCCTACTTCTATGACGAAGGAATTCATGGATTCTGGACCGACAAAAACTATTGGAACCGTGTACAGGAATTTATCAGACCATTGTCAGAATGACGTGGAGCCAACCGCCCGGCAATGAACGGTTGGGTGTCGCTGATATTTTTACCAACATTTCACTAACTTGGTTTAAATAATAGAGGACGGTGGCATGTAAGACGGTCTTGGTATGATTCACTATCGGGATCACGTACTAAGACCTGTTTCCCGTTGCTGTTTGCGAAATGGGCCGTAGCGCTTCCGATTATTTGTTGGACAGGATGAAAGAGTTGACATGGAAATTGGTTTTACCGCTCACGGTAATATCGTTTGTTCTTTGGACAAAGTGGTGGATGGTATACGCTTTGCCGGTTGATGCCCCCGACATTATAATGGTAGGATTCCCTTTGACCTATGCGGGCGAAGGTTGGCATACTTCATTGTCCTGGCAAATTTTCTTTTTTGAGTTGGCTATCGACCTGTCAGTATACTTTTTATCCTGGTTCCTTGTCATATGGATTGTGGACAGATTCGTGATAAGAATTTATCTGAACAAAATCGTGTCGACCGTGATGCAATCAGTAGGTGGATTGTTTGCCCTGGGTTTGATTTTTGTCGGATCGAATTCGACGAATTTGTACTATTTAAAGCGACCTTACGATATTGAAGTATTGGACTCGGGTAACAAATTTTTTTGGAAGGGCTACCCAAGGCCAGATAACTTTGATTACGAAGAGTACGAAAGGAAAAAAAAGGCAATTTGAACGACAAATTCCTGAAATTAGAAATCAACGATGCTAATTTAAAGAAATGGCATGACGACAAAAGTGAAAATTAGCTCAATGTATAATTGTTCCCTGGAAAGAGCTTTTAAGACACCCATACTTTGCGACATTTCAAGAGTGCATAACGGTTACGGCATTATGCCCGGCGTGACGCATTGCACGGATGACAACAACTGGGGACAAGTCGGATCAACTAAAAAAGTTTATGCGACAAAGTCTTTGACGCAGAAGGGCGGGTTTGCTTCAGTCGACACAGTAATTGAAAGGATCGAAAATAAATATTGGAAATTTGAGGTGAGTGACTTTCAGTCCTGGATATTGGGATTTTCAAAATTTACCGGTGAGTGGCAGACGACGGAAGTTGATAAGAATAAAATATTGGTGGAGTACACATATACTCTGCATTCAGACATTCCTTTACTGTATCCACTGAATTGGATATTCGCGAAGACGTTTTGGAGAACCTATATGATACATGTTTTGAATAATGTAAAACAGATGGCATACGTCAATGAACCGTACAAGTATGAATAGCAGAAAGTCAATCCTCTATCTAATGCAAACGAACGAAGTGTAGACCGACGACAAATAGTCAGAGCAGTACAGCAAGATCATGTTGATTTCACATAAACTTTCAGACCCAGCCTAAAATGAAAATTGCGCCTTATGTTTTCGGAGTCCTTCTCGGATTGATTCCCCTAATTCTTTCCGGACAGGTTTCAATCAATAAAAAACCATGCATTCCCTGTGAAAGCCTCCAGGACCTACGGCTTCCGGATGTTACAATTTTGAAGGCGGAATCATTATTGGGCGATACAGTCAAAAGCTACGAGACCTGGATGCCGGCCGATGTAATTAAAGTACCCTTTTGCCGGGTACTCGGGAGAATAAGCAAGGAAATCAATTTTGAATTGCTGATTCCCCAGCAATGGAATGGCAGATTTTTAATGTCCGGTGGTGGCGGTTTTGTAGGAAGTATTCAAAACAATCTTCGGGAATATGTCAACCAGGGTTTTGCTACGGCGGGCACGGACACCGGTCATCAAGGCAATGGACTCACGGCGGACTGGGCCCTTAACAACATGGAACGACAGTTGAACTTTGGCCGCCTGGCTGTCCACCGGACTGCAGTCGTTTCGAAATCTGTGATTCGCGCGCTATACTGTGCGGACCCTGTCTATTCTTACTTCCTGGGTTGTTCAAGAGGCGGTGGACAAGCCATGATGGAGGCGCAGGTTTATCCTGATGACTTCAATGGTATCGTAGCCGGTGCACCGGCGTTTAATTGGCCGGCGATCGGAGCCAAGTTTGTGGAGGGATGCAGGAATAACTACCCAAACCCGTCAGATCTGAGCAAGCCCGTGATCACAAATGAGAATTTGAAATTACTTCAGGATTTCGTCTTAGGGCAATGTGACAATTTAGATGGTGTCAAAGATCGTATTATTAACGACCCTCGCGACTGTAAAATCGACTTCTCGAAGTTACCGCTTTGTCGCGACAACAAGACAGGAAAAGACTGCTTCACAAAAGAACAGATTACGGCCATAAAATCAGTGTACAACCCGCTGATGGTTGACAATAAAATGATCTATCCGGGTTTTCCTGTCGGGTTGGAAGCAGAGGATGGATCCTGGGATACCTGGATCAGTGGCACAAGTCCTTATCTTCAGCAAACTCCAAGCTTGCACTACATGTTTGGTACGAATATGTTTAAGTATTTGGTTTATAATGATCCGTCATGGGATTACAGCAAATACGATTTTAAGAACTTTTTTGAGGAAACGCATTATGCCTCGGCCTATCTCGACGCTACCCAAACAGACTACAGTGAGTTCAAGAAGGCAAAAGGTAAAATGATTATGTATCATGGCTGGAACGACCCTGCTCTTTCCGCAAATGCCACAATCCAGCATTATGAAGAGGCGATGCAAAAAGATAAGGATTTGCAATCCCACATTCGTCTCTTTCTGCTACCTGGAGTCCTGCATTGCGGCGGAGGTTCGGGACCGGACCGTATAGATTGGGTTAAACTTATTCAGGATTGGGTGGAACAGGAAAAAGCTCCTGAGCGGATTGTGTTTTCAAAACTTGAGAACGGAAAAATCATTATGACCCGCCCCGTTTTTCCATTTCCAAAATTGACTATTTATCGCGGCAAGGGCGACACCAATCTCGAACAAAACTTTAAGTCCGATTCAGATTGAAAATTCCCGCCGGATCTTGATACAACGGTGCTTGCTCTATAAACACAGATTCGTTTATCTTGCCAGGGATTGCGCCAATTGGGAAATTTTGTTGTTGGAGCAATTTTACAATCCAGCACCAAATATTTGACAGAGAAGAACATGCGCACATCTTTATTGACAATAGGTTTTATTTTTACGCTAACCGGTATTTTTGGACAGACGGCAAAATCAAAACTTAAAATCTCTCGCCTGACAGGAGATTTTTACATTTATACAACTTACAACACCTACAAGGGGTCTCAAATTCCGGCAAACGGAATGTACCTTGTTACTGACAACGGTGTTGTTATGTTCGACACACCCTGGGACACAACACAATTCCAGCCCTTGCTTGACAGCATTAAATTCAGGCACAATAAAAGTGTTGTCATGTGTTTTGCAACACATTGGCATAGCGACAAAACTGCGGGCCTTGAATATTACAGGGAAATGGGAATTAAAACGTATACTACCGTTTTGACAGATGAATTAAGTAGAAAGAATAGTATGAAAAGGGCTGAGTATTTAATGACAACGGATACTATCTTTAATGTCGGGCAATATTCCTTTGAAACCTATTACCCCGGGCCTGCGCATACGGCAGACAATATTGTTATCTGGTTTAAAAAGGAGAAAATTCTATACGGAGGTTGCTTAATAAAGGGTGTTGACGACAAAAACCTGGGTTATTTAGGAGACGCAAACGTGGAAGAGTATGCACCAACGCTAAAAAGAGTAAGAGCGAAATGCCGAAAACCAAATTTTATTATTATCGCACATAGCGATTGGAAAGACATAAATTCATTGAAGCATTCTTTGATGATGGCAAGGGAGCTTAGGAAGAACCCAACCGCTGACAGATAGGCTTAGGTAAAAGTATTATCAATGGCAAGGATTAAACATCTGATCGTGTGGTGCCTGCTGGGCAGTTCATTGAGTTCGTATCCGCAGACAGTGAAAATTGACAAAATTGAACTTGTCCCCGTTTCCGTATCGATGGTAGTTGAAAAGTCAGAGGGCAAGGACGTAGTGAGAATCATAAAGGACTCCACGGTGGCAGCGGTCGACGAACCTACCTTTGTAAAAATTAAAGGTATTGAATTTAAAAACGGAACAATTGAAGTGAAGGTGCTCAGCAGGCTGTTGAAAAACGCTCCTGACTTTGCCCGCGGTTTTATCGGAGTTGCTTTCAGGATCGACGACTCGAATTCGAAATTCGAATGTATTTACCTCCGGCCGACGAACGGAAGAGCAGACAATCAACTAAGACGAAATCGTTCCATTCAATATTTCTCTTTCCCGGACTATAAATTCGACCGGCTAAGAAAGGACGCGCCGGGGGAATATGAATCCTATGCAGACATGGGTTTGAGTGAATGGATTAAAATTAAGATTGAAGTAAAGGACAGTAGAGCAATACTTTTCCTCAATGACCGTACGCAGCCTTCCTTAATTGTGAATGATCTGAAACAGGGCGGTAATTCCAGCGGAACAATCGGTTTATGGGTCGACATCGGGACGGAGGGATATTTTACCGACCTGAAGATTAATAAGGAATAAAAAGGAATCCTGTGAATGCTGGCCGACGGCTACCGGCACCGTGAAACAGTAAACAGATTCAAGGGCGATTGAAGGCAGCTATAAGCAGGTCTTTTCTTTACGACCTCAGTAAGAAAAATACCATCAGCCCTATCAGTCCCATAACAGCAACAAAACCGAAAACTAAGAAAATTCCGGTGCAACCGACGCTGCGCATTTCCTCGGTTGTAGCTTCACTATCGTCTATATCCCTGTCCATAACGTGTTGAATTGGTTTTATTTCTTTTTATCATCGTGTTTTTTAGAGTAATCTTAAGCGAGTATAAGACGGATCTGATCTTTTGAGAGTGGACGAATTACGGATTGTGAGGTATCATCGACAGACTTCTGCGAAATCGCTCCGGCGTAATACCCATACGTTTCTTAAAAAAACGGATGAAATAAGACCTGTCGTTGAATTCCAGGTTGAGGGCTACCTGTTTTATGGTCATATCGGTATACACCAGCATTCTTTTAGCTTCCAGTACAAGTCGCTCATGGATTAGGTCGCTAATGGTTTTATTCAGGGCGCGTTTGCAAATATCGTTCAGGTGTTTGGGCGTAACGTTCATTCTGTCGGCGTAATCCCGCGGTAATTTTAATTCGCGAAAATGCTTATCGATAAGTGACTCGAGCCGTCGAATCTGCGAGATAAGCATTAGTGTCTGACGAGGTATGCGGTTTTGCTGATGGTAACGGGAGAGGCGGATGAGCAGGATATCGAGGCAGTTGCGTAGTATATCGTCTCTGCCATATTGGTTCATGCTACTCTCCCGGATCATTTCCTGAAACGTAACGATTATCGAGGCGTCATTCTGCTCATTTAAGTGCAGACAGCACGGGTTGTTCAGGATATTGAAAAAAGGAAAGTCCGTTATATTTTTTTCGCCCTTTTGCATTTTGTAAAATGTCAATGTGAAAAAAATAACAAACCCTTTTGCATCGTCCGAAAGTTCCCAGGAGTGCATCTGCCCGGGTGTTAAAAAGAATGCTGTGAAGGGTTTTACATCGTAGGTAACGAAATCGATCATACATGTTCCTCGTCCCTGTGTGACAAATAGAATAAGATAGCAATCATGCCGGCTAGAGAGGTAGGTGAATTCCCTTATTTGGTGTTCCAGGGTTTTGATTTCAAAAAAAGGACTTTTGGTGTTCTTATTCCGTAAGGCTTCTGTATTTGAGACTGATAAAACCGTGCCCCCGTTCATTTTCACATAAATGGATCGTATTTATATAAATGGTTGAAATATGTTGCGATTGGTTTTTTTCTGTCTGGGTAATGCGACGATCCTGAATTAATCAACGACACTTTCCTTGCTTGTTCGAATGCTCTGATGGTAGCCATAACTGTGCAATTGTATCCTTTTGTTCAACGGAGATTGCAAGTATACATCTTACAATGGCCGGAAGCAGGGGACAAATCACGGATAATGGAGTATTCATTGACAAACTTTTCTGTAAAACGTACTGGCTACGCTCCGAAACGTCCCCAATGTCCAATGTAATTTTACATTATATATAACGAAAAAATTGTGGATACTTATTCTGTTGTTCCTGGCGACACTTGCCGCTCCATCAGAGAAATTGCCTCGTATGACTGCCGGAGATGGAAGCAATTCGGATAATATACTCGGGACAATGAAGAGGAAAAAATGGAGGACCGTTAAATCTATGTATTGCAAACGTTGACGGAATTCATAACGTTCCGACCATTGTGGAGCAGAGTGATGATTATGTGCGTAATTTTTTCGTTGCAGAAAGGATTTCCAGCGTTACCACGGGATATGTAGTGACCTTTCGGATGATGGTTTCTTAGGTTTTAAGAAAAAGTAAAGGAGTACCACAAGCACAGACAACGCGATAGCACTGTAAAGGTGAAAGGAGATAAAACCCGGGTTATCGTGGCGAAATATTTTTTTCTGACTATGAGCCCAGCAGATAAATGCGTCAGCCATCGGTAAAACGCCGAACAAATATATTTTACGGGAGGAAAATTTCAAGGGAAAGCCTAAAGCTTCGACGGTTTGCCTTAATTTATCTCCCTCGTCGTTTTTATCGAATTGATACATTGTACCCACACCCACAATAGTAGAAGCGGAACCCATTCCAAAGATCACGAGCCCGGAATCCACGTCACCCGCGCCGGGTCCGTTTTGGGGATATTCACGCACACCGCTGAGTCCAAGACGGATATCAGGGAATTTAGTTTCATATATGCTGAATTGTTGATCGGCGAACTGACTGTCAATCTCGCGTAGAAAGATCAGCATAAGACTTTGTGATGAGCCGCGTGCATTTTCTGTGGGTTCCCCTGTTGTTGCATCTACAGCATGAGGGATGAGCCCCTGTTGATCGAGCTTTGACTTTACTTGCGCAAGCCAGGCACCTATTACATCTTTGTATAATGGTGAATAGATTTTATCATGTAAAGATAAGGCAGCAACACACATCAAGGCATCGGCAGGCCATGCTCCACCGCGATAACTGACCGGAAATGTTTTGGCTTGTATGGCGCCCGAAATCTGTAAACATTGATTTTTAAAAAAATTTACCTCGTTAGCATTATCGGTGCCCGGTTGTTCAAGCTGTAATTTTCGTCCCAATAGATAAGTGGACCACCCTGCATAAAACGCTCCATACGGAATTTGGAGTCCATCATCGAAGGAGGACCGCCCATGTGCCGAGTTTATTTTGTTGTAGGCTTTTTGAATCTCCTGCCTTCCTTCGCTAAAATACTCCGATGCCGGATTTATTCCCTCAATAAAATTACACCACGATAAGCCGTATAAAGCGTTCATAAACACAAAACCTTCGGGAAATAGCTGTTGCATGTCTTCGTCAGCGTTATTGGCTAGTGCAAACTTTAATCCACGGAGCTCCGCAAGAACTTCTACATTCATGGTGTCATTATTGACAATATTCAGCTCGGATGTGTCGTACAACTTTACATTGATTACCAGTATCATGATTACCAGTATAATAATGGGCAAAGCAAATATGAGATTTAGAATTTTATTAATCATAGACGAAAGAGGCTCACAAAAACAAACAGAAAGTAAATTGTCACATACTTCAACCCTTTAGGGACAATAAATAAAAAAATGCGATTGCATTGTTCATCATGTGCATGGATGTGCTTGTGATGAGGCTGCCCGTTTTTCGGGTATAATGTCCCGCCACGAGTCCGAACGCCAGGTAGAATGGAAAGTATACCAGGCTCTGGTGTGCAAGGGCGAACACCGACGCCTGGAGTACGTTCGCGAGCCACAGCGACATATTCTTTTGGCAAGCGGAAAGGAAGACGCCGCGGAAGAGGATTTCCTCGTAGAATGGCGCGAACAGCACGACAAACAGGAAACCGAGCAGCGGGTTATAATATTTGTTGATCGACAGAATATTATCGGTGATGGACGCGGTGATCATTGCACCCTGGCTGAAATCGACGCCCAGTCGTTGAAACGTCACCACATAGATGCCCAGGCCGAACTTAAGGGCGAGTGCGAGCATGATACCAATACCAATACCCGAGGCGTTGGCCCGAATTCGTGGGAGTATACCCTCGAAATCCTCACGCCTCAATAACGCGATGCTGCCGATCAATAGTCCGACGCAAAACATGATGTCAAGGTCAGCCACCGATTTACTAATAGATGGTGCCGGCTCTGCGTATGAATTTTCCAGGAACATGGATGTGACGGAAGGATAGTCGAAGAACAATAGCGCCAGCGCGTCGCTGGCAAACCACAGAGAAGAAGCGAACCACAGGTGTCGCAGCCCCCACTGAAACGTTGGTGCCGGGAAGATCCTGCCCTGCTGCCGGCGGTAGGAACCATAGTAATGGATCGGTAGTATCCACAGGTAAGGTATGACGACAATCAGTGCGAGGAGCAGGACGAAAAGAAGTATGTGGCCGCCGTCGGCGAGTGTCCAGCCCATGAAGGGTGCTTTGACAGCCATCCGCATGCGGTATATGCCAAACAGATCGTTGTAGAAATCATTTTCAGCGAACTTCCGGTAGTTATGTTGGGCGGAGTCGGCACTTCCATAGCTGATGTCGTAGAGCAATAAATCACGCAACGCATCGGAGAGGCTCCATTGTGTGCCGGCTTCTACTTCCTTCAGCAGGAAACCTCGCGCCTCCTCGATCAGTCCGTTGCTAATCATAGCTTTCGCAAGCTCGCCTCCGTTTTGAATATTCGCATTCTTATGACTGGCGATGCGGAACGCTTCGATCGCTTTGTCGTAGGCGCCGAGTTCCATAAGCAGTTTTCCTTTCTGGTTCAGCGACCAGCCTTCATCGGTGGAGTCCACATGCGGGAGCAAGGCATTTAGGGCGTTGACATTCCTGGATAGTTTCTGGTATGAACGGGCCAGAAGGAGCGACACATCCAGCGTGTCGTTGTGGGTGATGGCAAGCTCACCGTATTTTATTACCAGTTCGTGGTTCTCCTCTTGTTCATAGTGTTGCGCGAGCCGGTGGTATACGTCCCACCGGTAGGAACTCCACCCGAAGCTGTCAAGCTTGATCTTGTCTTCGAGGTGGCGCAGGTAGTGCCCAAGGGTATCGCTATAGAGAAAAGATGTTGGGTACAGGAGTACCTCGGGGTTTTCCGGAAAGCGTTGCAGCAACGTATCGGCACAGGCTTGCGCGACGTCATAGTTCGGATTGTAGTCTTCATAACTGTCGTAATAAGCGTTCTCGATAAAACGACAACGCTCGATATGCGCTTTGTGGTCGGTGTCGTGAAGGCGTATATACCGGTCGTAGCCGGACAGGATTTCCGTGTAAAGTGAATCCTTGGCAGTGCCGAGCTGCTGAAGATAATACGTATGATCGGTAACGAATGGGAGCGGAGACTGTGCGAACAACAGTGGCGGCAAAGAAATCAGGAGGAGAATAGCAATTGATTTTTTCAACGGTCTGGATTTTGGATTCTAAAGTTAAGAAATTGTGTTACCCCTTTGAATTATTACCCTGACTATTTATATTGAAAAAAATTCCTTCCTCACCTGATCCGATCGATAACCTACCGGGGACCGGTGAATTTTAGTATAGCGGCAATAGGGGTTACCTACTTTAGGATAAGCGACCGATTAATTCATAACTGTGTTACTTACCCTGGCGACACACCAATGTTATATGACACAACGAATTATTAAAATATTTCTGCGTATTTCAATCTCAGCCGGATTTATATCGGCAGTAGCGGACAGGTTCGGGTGGTGGAATCCGAAATTTTCTGTGTGGGGGAGTTGGAATAATTTTCTGGAATATACGCGGCTCATTAATCCCTGGTTCCCGGATAACCTGATTCCTTTGGTTGGAGCTATTGCGACCGGAGCTGAAATATGCTTTGCATTGTTTTTACTGGCGGGATTTAAAACGGAATTGTTTGCGAGATTAAGCGGGTTTCTTTTACTGGTTTTCGGACTGGCAATGACTTTTTCGACAGGTATAAAAGGAGCTTTTGACTATTCGGTTTTTAGTGCCGCGGCCGGTGCGTTTGGGTTGAGTCTGATGAAAGAAAAATATCTTGAAGTTGATAGTTTGATTTTCAAACAAAAAGCTGAGTAAGACATTTACTTTTGATTGGCAGGCCTTCGGATTGATGTGATAACGGCTTTATCAAACAATTCTGACGACGTTTGCTAACCATCAGGCAAATGCGATGATCGTCGGACAGCCTCCTGAGATGATAACGTTGTATGTCATACTAAAAACAAATCTGAATATACCTCTATCGTGAAAATATTTAAGTTACTGGCAATCGGACTTTTGATCATTGTAGGCTGCAAGAGTAAAGAAGACCTTATTACCATAGTTGACATTGGCAAAAATGATAGAATCAAAATAGGGAAGCAGCTGCGAATAATTAATGGATTCTCGCCTGAACTCGTTGCACTTGATTTTTACCTGGTTCCGGATAGTTTGGAAAAGGACACCATTATCGTAAAAGAATTGGCGAAGATTCACAACACCGTTCAGGTTGTGGGACTTTATAATTTCCATGAAGAACTGGATACGTGGGATAGTCTAAACGTTTCACATTCGAAATTTAAGGTTACTGACCGCGGCTACTCGAATTTGATCGGAGATAATTCGGTGGTAGACGGAACATTACCCATGCAACAGTCATACCTGGACAAGGAGTATTATTCATTCGCTTATGTCATTGCCAAAAACTCTTTTGGGGTAAAGTCAAAATACCGTGACAGCGGCCGTGAAGAAGTTGGTTTCGATCTTGATGATGTCAAGGGGAACTATACACTTATTTCAAGTGACGATTTGTTTTCGGGGAATTTCAGACCGGAAGACCTGACTGGCAAAATTGTTATAATGGGATATATGGGTGAAGCGGAGGACTTCTTCTACGTGGATCGTTTGAGAACCGAAAAAGTAAATGGCGTCGAAATACACGCAGCCATTGTTAGTGAACTAATCGACAATTGAAGAATGGGTAAAACAAGTTTACTGGAAACTTTGACCCGGACCTAAGTGGCCTTATCCAACGCCAGGCGAATAGCTTGTTCTACAGGAGCAAACTCAATACCCTCACCGTCAATTGTCAAATCCTTCGCCAGCAATAAAGGAGGCTGTGCCATAAACTTTGGAATTTTACCCCGGTGAGCCTGTGCCGAGTGGACTAAAAAAGGATGACACAGGTACGCCGTACCCGCTTTGCCGGTGGCATAAATTTCTTCCCGTATAGGAAGCTCATTTAACATCCCGGCAAGTTCCATAAAGGAAAGACCCCAGTCCCCCTTTGGATACAGGAGCTTAGCCACATCAACATGAGAACCTTTGTAGATAACAGTGGGTGCATCATCCGGCCCGACATCCGTATATAGAAGCAGCATCAACAGCGCCCTGCCTCGTGACCTGACATTGGCCCGCCATTCAAAATAGTTGCCAGGGTCGGTTCCTGGAAAACTGACATCCACGTGTTTACCCGTATCAAGCGGTTGTTTGTCGGACGGGAAACGTACCGGAAACGTCCCGACACTCCGGCAGGGAATCCATTTGCCGGTCCCGATCAGTTGATCAAATGCAGCATGTAACTTGGGCGTATTGACGGAGTTGACAAAAGGTTCCTGACTGTACATACCCAGACGTACGACGGGCTCTGTCCAGGTTTTTAAGTCTGAGCGTTCAAATGGAATATCTTTCCATAAGATGTCTACAACTTCATTGGCGACTTCGGTGGAAAACGCATGGTCGATACGAACGAACCCATCTTCGATAAAGCTTTCAACTTCCTTTTTACTTAATTTGTAGAGCATACGATTATAATGTTTATTTCACAGCGATGCCAGATCGCATAGTCATGATAAGTCAGAGTAAAACTTAAATAAAGAGGTTCCAGGCAGAACTGCACCACATGTACGGTGGACTACCGGAAAAAAGCAGCGAAGGGTATTATAACATGACAGTCATCCTCATATGTTAAAGGTAAGATGATTTTTCAAAAAACGAAACCGCCAACCGGGAGGCTGCTGATGTTGTCCTGCAAAAGTGGGGTTGACGGAGAACCGGTAAGAATTGACAGACAGTATTTGTCATGAATCCGCATCAACGATAAATTGCATTATCGTTCCGCATTTGAAGCAATATTCCGATAGATGATACGACTGATATTAACGCTTGCAACGTTGACCTTAACAACAATCGCCTGGTGCCAGGGGATAGTTACAGGGACGGTGTTTTCAAAAGAGGACGGCTCCCCATTACCCGGAGTGAATGTTGTAATTAAAGGAACACAAAATGGAACAACAACGACCGGCGATGGAACATTTTCATTAACTATAGCCGACCCTGGTTCGGTCCTGGTGTTTTCATTCATCGGATACGTTACCCGCGAGTATCCGTTAAATGGCCAAACTACTGTATCCATAACCATGAAACTGGATTGCATCAGGGATTATTTCGACGTTCAGCGAATCGGGATCTACGCAGGCAGCGGAATAATTCATACCCCGATCGGGGCGCAGTTAGAACTTGCATTTCCGGCATACTTTGGAAAGGGGACATTGACGGGTGGCATAGGATATCAGTCGGATTTTGATTCGAACGAATTCTTAAATGCCCAGGCTGAGATGAAACACTTCATATGGACTTGTAATTTTGATATGGACGCTGGTTGGTATTATCGAAGAGTAAAATTTGGTGACGATTTTAATTCCCGTGTTCATTCATTTGAAACCAATATTGACTTCGGAAGACTAAAGTTTATAACAGGATACAGCCACCTGTCCCTGAACAATCTCGACACGACGGACAAGCAGTCCCTTTCCGGACTGGTAATTGGGATCGGTAGTTGGATAGGCGGCCCCTTGCGGTTATCGTGGTTTACTAAAGCTGCCCTATACAAGGATAATATCGAGTACATGGGACAACTCAGAAGAGATTCAAGAAGTGTCAATATCTTCGTTAGGTTTTACAAGTTAAATTCGTTTACGGAATTGACCCTGGGAATTGGGACGGAAATTGGATACAGACTAAAGAAGCAGAAGATGTAAAATTTCCGAACAGCATTATGGATAGCGCTGTTCGCCCCCTAAAACACCTGTTGATAATGACGGATAATGATTGAGTTGCGTTGATGAATTTTATAGGCGTTACCAGCGCAGTCGTTTGAAATAGTGCACTACATCAACCTTCAGCCGACAGGTAGAAAGCCGGCATCGAACACTATCGAGATAGTGTTAACGATGACAGGAAATTTCACGTTGAACGGATAAAATCAAATCCAATGAAAAATGTTCCTGTAAAAAAACTGGCGTTCCTTCTTTTGTCTGCCGCGATATGTATTCGCGGTTATGCGCAAGAAACCGTATTCGTTTCCAGTCCGGTTACGGCGGGCTTACAACAGAAGCCGGTAAATCCGTTCGGGAAATTTATTGGTGAATGGACGTTAAAGGATGACAATTGGTCCCAAAACTGGGGAAATGGAACAGAAAACATAAAGATTCCGAATCATCATACCGTCTGTAAGGAACTCAATACGGCCAATAGCCTCCTGGCTGTAATAGATGGAACTCCTCCATACGGACATATTTTTTGGTCTTACAACCCCGTAAAAAAGGAGGTGGATCATTTGTCAAGTTTTGGAAGTACCAGGGCGGGAGTTGGGAAGGGCACGGTAAACGAAAATGGTGACGTTTACCTGAAAATATCATTTGCTGACGAGGCGGAAGGTACATACCGGCTCTATAGTTACAAATGGATTTCCTCGAATGAATATGAATTAAAATCGGTACAGTATAATGCCAAAGACGAACCCACAGGTTATTTTTATGGTGGTAACTTTATCAGGATCAATAAAGGGAAGTAAGCACCGGGCTGGTTACAGGATTGGATTAAGTTATCGGGCACCTGAGAATATGGCAACTCAGAGAACATCGGAATACACTTTACATCGATACATAGATGGAGACGGACTCTTTTAAACTTACCATTCATATGGTTTCAAGTCTTGATGGCATTATCGCCAAAAAAGACAATAGCGTTTCCTGGTTCGAGATCTCCAGCCCCTACGAGAAAGGCGTGTCCGGACAAGACCCGGAGGAATTCCTCAGTAAAATTGATTGCTACGTAATGGGATCGCGAACCTACCTGCACGCGCTGGAACTTTCCAAATCGTACGGGTGGGCCTATGGAGACAAGCCGACCATTGTGATAACCAGCGGAAACCTTCCGAATGAAAGGGCGAACGTTGAATTTTATTCAGGCGATCTGAACGTCCTGGTGAACGAAAGGTTGAAACCGCGCTACAGGAATGTTTGGCTGGTAGGCGGTGCCATGCTTGCCATGGATTTTATGCGGCTAAAATTGGCGGATGACATCAGACTATCGATTATACCGATTGTTCTGGGTGAAGGAACCTCGTTTTTTAGCCAGACCGGGACTGAACAGCCACTCCGCCTGAAAGATGTCACAGCCTACAAGAATGGTATGGTGGAGTTATGGTATGAAATTGTCAAAGGATAGGATCGTTGTTGCGCAGCGTGACGTTATTTAAGAGTATGAATAAATAATGTCTGCCAGTTACGCGAGGGAATTCCAGTCAATTAACTAAATTGTTTCCCCTGACGGCGGATAGCCGCACAGGAACTCCTCACCTGGGTTTTTCCCGAAAAATGAAAATACGCACGGTTGTTATTTTTCTCTTCTGGGCTTCCGTTATCGGGTTTTCCGCTGCCTTTTACTTTACCGACGCCGTTGCGTATTTATTTGGCTATCGCAATCCACGCTTTCCCGACTATTCCTTTTGGTTTGTAGCACACATCCTCGGGGCTACCTGTTCCCTGTTTTTAGGCCCGGTTCAGTTCTGGAAGTCGGTCCGTACAAAGTACATCAGGTACCATCGGCTTGCCGGGAAAGTTTATATCGTGGGTACATTAGTGGCTGCGGTCTCCGCGTTCAGGCTGGCCCTGGTCTTTAATTGTGTTGGCTGTCGCTATTCACTGATCCCTTTGTCGATCTTACTGTTCATAACAACAGCCTGCGCCTGGTATGCCATTCGCCAAAGAAACATCATCGCTCACAGGCAGTTTATGGTGCGGAGCTATGTATGCGCCCTCGCTTTTGTATTGGTACGACTGGATCGTTTTCTTCCCCTCGATTTTGTTTTTGCACCCATCACGGATGACAACGTCTACGCGGTAGTAGCTGAATGGACGTTCTCCATTTTGCCGCTTCTGGTGACGGAGATGGTTATGATCTGGATTCCTTCGTTAAGGAAGACGGTGGTTCGGTAATGGACGGCGCTAGGAGAAAGAGTTTGTTAATTTAAAAAAGTCTTCATCGGTTAAAAAGTGTTTAGGATATATTGTACCAGCAACTTAATAGATCTGCAATCTCTGACCCATACCAATCTGTACGCAAAGACGCGTAACCATTTATGAAATACCGCATTCTCATTTTGCTATTTATCGTAACGGGCAGAGTTCAGAGTCAGGACTTTGACGTTGTTTTGTCCCTGGACACGCTGACTATCAGGGAAACAAACATCGCGACCGACCCCTTTGGATTTGGGGAGAACCCGCTGGCATATTTAAAAGAGAATAAACCAAAGGTGACTTTTCTTACAAGTCAGAACAGACACGTGGATAATAAAACGGACACTGTGTTTACCCTCACATTTGACAAGGATCATTTCGAGGTTATGAAATGGGATGCAAGTGCAAATGGTATTGTAGCTGCGGAGTTGACCACTGCCAATTTTGTGACGAGGTATGGCCTAAGAGTCGGGTTGAGAAAAAAGGAGGTCATTGGTAAATTGAGTAAATATGGGATTAAAACGATTCCCGGCTACCTGATACTGGAGAACCTCGAGGTATACGAACTGATAACCTTTAAGTTTACCGGCGATATTTTGTCGAAAATTTTATTTCAGGGATATATTGATTGAAGATATGTGCACCCAGCCTTATAAAAAAAGAGTTACCTATTGTGTTTGTATTTTTATCTTTATGCTTGCCAGTTGTAAGACTGAGACTCGCGGTGATAACGATGTCGCCAATGTTGACATTGCAAAGAACTTCGTTAAAGCTTTCTATTCTTTCAATGACGATTCTTTGAAATTGGTACTGTCTTCCGCCGAGACTTCACAGCCGGAAATTATGTACTATCAAAAATGGGCTGAATGTGCGAATTACAAAATAGTCGATGATACTCATTATTTTGAAAGGAGCGATTCAGCGGTGATCTTTCCGGTGACAGTCAAGGATGATTTGATGGGTGCACTTGGTATTGACTTTAACGTTACTGATACATTTCACATCGCCATACGGAATGGGAAAATACTCTCTGTAAAAACTTCTTCAAACGACCTGGACGTATATTATGAAGCAAAGGAATGGGTATACAGGAACCGGCCAGATTTGGTTGAAAAAACCTGTGAGGGAATTTGGGAAGGCGGACCAACACCATGTGAGTGTGTACTCGGAATGATAGAGGGATTTGCGGAGTTTACGAAAGTTAGAAAAACTAACTTGTGAGACGAATTCGTGCGAGAATCCGGAACTCGGTATAGAAAAGAAGCTCATAAAATAAAAACCGGAAGACAGGGCACACCAGTATTGATAATATCCGGTAACAGAGACGCGGCAAAGCCAGTGGCGAATGGCGAAGAGGTATTAAAATACTTTTCTAAAGGCAGGCACAATGTGGTAAATTCGGGCATGTAACAAGCTGTTTGACCTTGAAAGCTTGCGGATGAATTGAGAATGCGATAATTCAATTCCCTGACTCAATTGCATTGAATGAAATAACCGCCAATTTGTCTATAACACCCAGCACAAATGCACCGCACAAAATACATTCTGAGAGCATCTTTATTACTTCTCATTGTTTTCCTGCTGATCAATTTGTACAAAAAAACAGACGATAACATTGCGCAGATCGCAAAATTTAAATTGGAGACCCTCAGCAAAATCAAGACCGACTCACTGGACACGGAACGTAAACTGAACGTCTTAATCAAGGAGACGGCAAAATTTAACGAACAGTTTATCGAAAAATCCCCGGAGGTAAAAGGTGCCCTGAGTTATTTAATTGGCGCCGTTGGACTATTGATTTCCTTCGAGCTGGGTTTCTTTATTGCGGAACGAAGGAAGACAGGTGAATAGCGAAACAACGTACTATGAATGAGAAACTGGCGGTCGAATAAAACAGAACCCCCCGAAAATAATCGTCTACGGCGTTCCGGAAACAAAACAACAGAGTCGTATTTACGCTTCAAAATGAAAACTCAAACCATTTCAATAACCCTGTCAGTTTTGTTAATTGCAGGCTGCAACCATCCGGACAATAAAAAAATGAACCCTCAACCGTCATACGATACACAGGCAACACAAAACAGCACAAGCGGTTATGCTTCCGTGAACGGACTAAAGATGTATTATGAAATTCACGGGAGTGGAACACCGCTGGTTTTAATTCACGGTGGAGGCTCTACGTTGCAGACAACATTCGGGCGGGTGCTTCCGCTCTTCGCAAAGACGCACCGGGTGATCGCGGTTGAAATGCAGGCCCACGGACATACCGCCGACATCGACCGGCCCCTCAGCTTTCAGCAGGATGCGGACGACATCGCGGAACTCCTGAAACAATTGGACATCGGAAAGGCCAACATCTTTGGCTTCAGCAACGGCGCCAGCACAACACTTCAGTTTGCCATACGGCATCCAGAATTGACGGAAAAAATAATTGTCGCGTCCACTTTTTATAAAAAATCGGGCGCTCCAGACTGGTTCTGGGAGATGATGTCCAAACCAACGTTTGAAGGTATGCCGCAACCGTACAAGGAAGCATTTCTGAAAATAAACCCGGATCCCGGCGCACTTCACAGGATGTATGAGAGAGATGTGGCCAGGATGCAATCTTTCCCCGACATCTCCGAAGAACAACTGAAGTCGATCAAAGCGCCGGCCTTGATTATCATTGGCGACCGCGACGTTACCACTCCGGAGCATGTAGCGGAAATGCAACGGCTGATTTCAAACTCACGGCTTGCAATCATTCCCGGTGGACACGGCGAATATATCGGAGAATTAACAACGCCGCAGGATAGCGCGTTAATTTCTGGGACTGTTTCAATCATCAACAAGTTTCTTAACTAACCGGCAACAAGATAGGATGCTGAGAAGCGGCAGTCAGTTTGTACGTCAATTTCATGCCTTTACCAACGAATAAGTATGTTGCGTTGAACGTTTCAAGACTCGAGTTGTCCGATTGGACTACTTTTCGTATCTTCGCCTCGTGGACAAAAAGCGCGAACTTCTATTCTACAAGGACTATTTTGATGAATTCTACTCTGCCCAGACGGCTAAGGTCAAGAGCAAAGTACTCTGGACATTGAGAGTAATTGAAGACTTGGACAGAATTCCGGAGACTTACATCAAGCATCTGGCGGGAACAAGTGGGCTGTATGAAATCAGAGTAAAGAGCAGGGGCGATATCTTCAGAATATTCTGTTTTTTTGATGACAATAAAGTTGTTGTTATTGGACATGGATTTCAAAAGAAGTCGCAAAAACTCCTGAAAAAGAAATTAAGAAAGCTGAAAAAATTAAAAATGAATACTATGAAGAAAAAAAACTTAACAAGTCTCAGTGAATTTATCGACAGTAAGGTTGGGAAAAAAGGGTCAAAGAAGCGTGATAAATTCGAGGCTGAGTATGACGCCTTCAAGCTTGGAGTACTCATTCAACAGGCAAGACAGGAGAAGGGACTGACCCAGGAACAAGTAGCTGAGTTATCAGGGACAAATAAGTCATACATTTCAAAACTTGAGAAAGATTTAAAGGACGTTCGTTTTTCGACACTTCAGAGAATTATCAAGGAAGGGCTCGGCGGACACCTGGAAATTTCAATAAAATTCTGAAAAACAAAAACGTAATCAGTGTACCAATGGAGATTGATAACCTTCAACAGCAGTAATTCAATACCGCTAAACTTCCTCCTGGTTCAGCTGTTCCTGGTGATCATAAACGAAGTTTACCAGCTCGCTGGTGGCAATGTTCAGCTCCTCTGTACACACCGCGAACTTCGAAGCAACCGACTGATATTCCGACTCATTCAAAAGACTACGTTCGATCAGATGGGATAACCCTTTGATCCTGGCCATCGGCCCGCGGATATTGTGGGATGCACGGAAGGCAATCTTCTCCAGCAACTCGCTCGTTTCATTCCTGATTTTTTCGTTCAGCTTTCGCTCCGTGATCGGCATTCCGAGCGTTAAGAAGTTCTTTACCCCCCCGTCGCTTTCGTACATGGGTATGATCACAATGTCGAACCAAAGAAGAGCCCCGCTTTTTGTCCGGTGTTCAACTTCTCCCCTCCAGGACTTTCCCTTCATCAGCAGTTCTCTGCGTTCGGCAAAGTACGATTTTGGATAATTTCCGGAACCGAGCTTACTGTAGTGACTGCCCACCAGTTCCTCCCGCGAATACCCGGAGGTCGAAACAACCTGTTCGTTCACGTCCTTAAAATAGCCGTCCAGGTCGCTTATGGTAGAATAGATATTGACATTCACCGCGTCGATGTAGGCTTGTAGTTGTGCGCTTTTTTCCCTCACCATCAGATCGAGGTTTTCGGTAAAGGCGAGAAGCTCTTCGTTGGATGCCCGCAGCTCTTCGTTTACCGCCCCGATCTCGTTGTTCGCCACCTTCAGACTATCAGCATATCTCCGGATCAACGAACGAAATACAAGTGACTGCGCAACTACAGCTAAACCGGAAAGGAACATCAGCGAATTTTGAACGACCAGGTACGGGGTTCCGGGATCCGGCACAAAAACATGGGTGGCATCATACCACGAGTAAAAAGCGTAACATAAAAAGGCCACGAAAAAGGACCCGAGGATCATGGAGATGCGTTCGAACAGGAGAACCGATGCGCACCCGAGCGCGATCAGAATATATTCCGTTCCCGTGCGCCGGTCGGCCAGGGCCAACGCCAAAACCAAAAAAAGGAGTAAATAAACGACGAGGAATTGCGCCAGGCGGTGTTTGCCCCTGGAATTGCAGTAGACGATAACGAGCAATACAGGAAGCACCGATAACCCCTGAAGCGCACTGTAGGACCCCACCAGCGTAAAAACCACGACGAAGAGGACCGTAAGGAAGGAAGCAATGAAAACGAACGCGTTTAGGGTAAACAGGCGCATTTCCTGCATTTGATCCATGCCAGGGTCGTGGCCGATCCGGATCATCGAGTTCCAGTGAGATTTGAGGCTTGGAGTCATGAGAGGGGTAAGGTCTTCGTAAGGGGAAACACGAAGTTCAGGCTTATGTTTTTTGGTAATCGCCATTAAAAGTAACAACTTTTTCATGATTTCGGCGACCTCCAGACCACGGGTTACATTTTGCAGCCCTTCGAGCCGGACACCGTCGAGGCATTATTCGTCGTCGGGACAGCGTCCGGGCAGTCATAGGTCAAGTTGTCTTTTGCAAAATCCCGTCATGTTTTTTCGTTTTACTAAATTTAAGGTTCCGTCATGCAGCTAAAAGAGTTCAAACCATCGGCAGACCTCGCATCATACGTAGAGTCGTACCGGCTGATCGAAAGCCTTGATGGTAACATCAACAGGGTTTTACCGGGGACATCTTTTGCCCTTGCTTTTTCTCTTCGCGGCAATGTGTCGTATCAAACTACGGGCAGCAATACTCCATTGCCACCGGCGACGTTATCGGGTCTGCGAAAATCCGTCAGGCTTATTAACTACGCCCCGCAAACCAGGACCCTGATCGTATTGTTCAAACCGACCGGCGCGGCCGCCCTTATTAAACATCCGCTGAACGAATTGTTTGAAACGAGTGTGCCACTGGATACATTCTTCCGGACGTCGGAGATCGCTGAAATCAGGGAAAAATTGTCCGAAGCTGAAGATGACCGTGAACGGATCAGCGCTGTGGAAAATTTTTTAAGGGCTAAACTGCCCAACGCTACCCCTGACAAACTCATTGAGGAAGCGGTCGCCCTGATCCGGAGAAGTAACGGCGTTATTGGTATTACGGCGCTGGCGAAAAGTCTCTATATCAGCCATGATGCATTCGAAAAACGTTTTCGCAGATTTACTGGCGCTACACCCAAACAATTTTCCATGATCGTCAGGATGAAGGCGATTACGCGAATCACCGGGCCCGCCTCCTTTCTCGATGTAGCTATCGAGAACGGGTACTACGATCAGGCCCATTTTAACAAAGACTTCAAACGTTATACAGGGCTGACCCCTTCCGATTTTTTCGCCTCCGCTGCCTTTTGGTAGATCAATGATTTTTTACAAGTAATTGCCGTAATGGTCTTTCAATTTTGCACAGGTAAAATTAATAACCATGAAAACA
The DNA here is from genome assembly GCA_041742155.1 of Chryseolinea sp. Lineage (GTDB taxonomy): Bacteria > Bacteroidota > Bacteroidia > Cytophagales > Cyclobacteriaceae > Chryseolinea. The sequence continues at coordinate 64,885 of JBGSJE010000002.1, forward strand.
ACGCTCTTGATACTCGTCCTGCCGTTATTTTTTATTTGCGCGACCGTATCAGGACAAATCGGAAAAGCTGATTCACCAAAACCGAACGAAATGAACACGACTGCTGGAAACAAGGAAGTTATTTTTAGTCTTTATGAGAACACCCTGAACAACCGCCGGTTTGAGCTGCTTGAACAGGTGATTGCCCCTGACTACTCCAACGCCCGGGGCGGTACCGGAGTGGAAGGATTTAGCAAAGGAGTGATCGATGTGTTGAACGCGTTTCCGGACGCTCAATGGCAGGTGGAGGAACTTGTTGCCGAAGGAGACAAGGTGATGGTAAAACAAAAAATGATTGGAACACATACCGGTGTCTTTCAGGCTATTCAACCGACAGGAAAGAAGGTCGTCAATGAGGGTTTTGTGATCTATGAGTTTGGGAACGGTAAGATCGTCCGGCATGAGATCCTGACCGACAGGTTTTCATTCTTTCAGCAACTTGGTGTATTGCCGGCGGATGTTGCTGCTTCGCCAAACGGCGACGCGGCGGTTTATTTTGTCGACAAATTTATAGTACCGGCTTCTTCGATTGATGAGTTTACGCGACAGATGCAGTACAACCGGGATTTTATCAAAAGACTTCCTGGTTTCATTCGCGATAACGTCCTGGTGCGGGATGTGGATAATGGTGACGTTGTTCTCATCACCATTGCGGAATGGCGGAGTCAACAGGATCTGGACCATGCCAAGGTATCCGTACAGGAAGAATACCGGAGAGTAAAGTTCAATCCTGCGGAATTTCTCCAACGACTCGACGTCACCATGGAACGGGAACAGTATACGTCGTTCACCAGGTAACAGGGATGGTGATGCTGTGGGGGTAACGATTTCTCGGCGGCAGGTAGCCAGAGGTTGTACTGCTCCTTCCACGGCGGCCAGGATCCGGGAAACGGTGCGCCGGAAAGGCCGGGAATGTTTATCACCAAAGAGAAAGAAATTCTTATCTTTTAGGGGGCGATCTGCAGTCCGCCTAAATATGAAAAATATTTCCTTTCTGCCATGCGACATTCTCAAACCTTTCATCCAGTCTTTCATTGTTTCGGAAACGGCGGAGGAAAGTACTTATAACGTACTGCCCGGGACAGGGCTGGTAATCGGTTTCCAATACAAGGGCAGGCTTTATAAACTGGACAATGAGAAACCAACTTCGCTCGCCACTTCCGGTATCTCCGGACTAACGGACCAGCGCCGGACATTCAGGAATTCCGCCAACATTGGTACGATCCTGGTTTTGTTCAGGGAAGCGGGCGCCGTTCCTTTTTTCAGACAGCCGTTGCACGAACTCTTCAGGGAAAGCGTGTCGCTCGACAACTTTATGCTTCGCTCCGAACTGCTTTTTCTGGAGGAAACGCTGAACGAGGCGAAGACCGATGAACAACGGGTCTCCGCGGTGGAGCGCTTCCTCATCGCACGAATGAAAAACACCGAACCTGACAAACTTGTGCTGGCGGCCCTGGCGCTCATCCATAAAAGCAAAGGCAATATCCGCGTCAGCGAGTTACTCGATCAGTTGCATATCAGTCAGAGTCCTCTGGAAAAGAGATTCCGGCAGGCAGTCGGTACGTCGCCAAAGAAGTTTGCATCCATCGTACGGTTCAGGAATGTCATGCTGCATCACGATGCCAGTTCTTCTTTAACGGAGCTGGGCTTTGAGGCCGGTTTTTACGACCAGGCGCACTTTATCAGGGAATTCAAGTCCTTTACAGGTGAAACGCCGGAGAAATTCTTTTCCGGCAAGCATTAGAAAAACGATTTTTTACATTTGCCGGGAGTGGCATTCCGGCACTTTTGTGTCATCATCATGAACACAATGCCGAACAATTAAACCCGAATGCAATGTTTACATTAGATCAGATCAAAGCCGTTCACCGGCAGCATTAGCTGTCGGTTATAAACCAAATATGGCCGGCGGGCTTTAGCCCTACGGCGATTCCGATTACCTTTCAGCACCTACTACGACACATATGGAAATAAGGTGATGGTTGAACAGATGTCCGATGTAACAAAAGCTTCCGTCTGATGCGCGATACACCAACAGCCAGACACCTCCGAACCGGCAGCTTTAGCTGCCGGTTCTACACCAGGCGAAGCGTGCGGTGTGCACGGACAGCATGCCCTGCACCTACTACGACACCTATGGAAATAAGCTGATGGTTTGAACAGATCCCCGATGTAACAAAAGCTTCCGTCCGATGCGCGATACATCCACGGCCTGACCCCTCCAAACCAGCAGCCTTAGCTGCCGGTTCTACACCAATAAGGACGGCGGGCTTTAGCCCTACGGCGGTTCCGATTATCTTCAGCACCTACTACGACACCTATGGAAATAAGCTGATGGTTGAACAGATCTCCGTTGTAACAAAAGCTTCCGTCTGATGCGCGATACACCAACAGCCCGACACCTCCGAACCGGCAGCTTTAGCAGCCGGTTCTACACCAAATAAGGACGGCGGGCTTTAGCCCTACGGCGGTTCCGATTATCTTCAGCACCTACTACGACACCTATGGAAATAAGCTGATGGTTGAAAAGACCTCCGATGTAACAACGGCGTCCGTCTGATGCGCGATACACCAACAGCCAGACACCTCTGAACCGGCAGCTTTAGCTGCCGGTTCTACGCCAGACAAAGCCGACGGGCTTTAGCCCATTGTCTTAAGTACGTTCTTAAAACACCTGTCCCCGCTGAAATGTATAGGCCAGCGTCGGTAACACCAGCTCACCCAGTGTACCTGCCGTCGCCGATCCCGATTTCACTTCTTTCCCATTAACGATAATCTTTAGTTTCGCCGTTTGCCCGGCACCGCCGGTAACCGATGCCTGGGACCCGATACCGACACCCGGTACCGACGCGGGATAGGTCACTTCCAGAGACCAGGGCAGCGCCACATCCGTTAACGTGGTATTCCCGCCCGTCGGGTCGGTATATACAATAAGAAGTTTGCCGCTAAAATTTCCCGTGATCTCGTACGTCACTTTTCTCTCTTTAGCCGGCGTCGGATCGTCATCGCCACAACCTGAAAGTACAGCCATCATTCCAACGACAAAAACGAAATAGATTTTATTCATCCCAGTTAAAATTTAAGTACGACAATTATTTTTTTGCAGCTTCAGTCAGGACAGCCTTTGCCCGTCTCACGAACCATTGCCACATCCCGGTAACCCTTTCCGGCGTCGAAGGTAACGGAGGTCAGGCGTAAACGGCGTTCACTTAAGTTAATAAAGCACCGGCGGGGTCCGTTCAGTGGCATTGGCAAGTCCCGGTCGGGTACATCGTAATCAAGGGATGCATCCGTGCTTATTATATTATCTATGGTGCCCTTCATGGACATGTGGGCTGCATTCAATGCTTACGTGATGCCCCCATTCACTCCCCGAATTTCACCAGTCACACCAATGATTGTGGTTGCATGCTCCGGACCGCTAAGCCAAACGGCTCTCGCGGCGGTTGATAGGTTATCGATTTTAAACAAACCACATTCAACACGTATGAAAATGATCACTCAAAAAAATGTATGGCGTTCCCCATGGAACAGGATCGCCATGGCGCTTTGTTTAGCCACGTCGCTGGTATTCGTCTCAGGTTGTGATGACGATGATGATTCCCCGTCGCAGCCGGACCAGACAATCGTCGAGATCGCGCAAGGCAACTCCAACCTTTCGTCGCTGGTGACAGCGCTCACCAAATATCCCGATCTCGTAGCGACACTCAGTGGCAATGGATCGTTTACGGTGTTCGCACCCACCAACACGGCATTTGCAAACCTCCTCACGGCAATCGGGCAGACGTCTTTAAACGATATCCCCGAAGACGTGCTGAAGAGCGTACTTCAATATCACGTGGTGACATCCGGGAAAGTGACGTCCGGCCAGCTGACCAACGGAAATGTAGAAGCAGCCAATGGCGAGGATATCGCTGTAACGATAACGGGCGGTGTGAGGCTTAACGGAACGGTGAATGTAACAACCGCCGATGTTGAAGCATCGAACGGCGTGGTACATGTGATCGATGCTGTGCTGGTTCCGCCATCCATAACTCCTGTGGTAGGAACTATTGTGGCGCCGGCCTATTTTAACAAAAACTTTACGACGCTTATCGCGGCGGTAGAGGCGGCGGACGAATCGATCCTGGAAACACTGCTCGGCAACGGCCCATCCGGCAAGAAACTTACGCTTTTTGCGCCGACCAACGATGCCTTTACCGCCGCAGGAATTACCACGCTGCCGGACAAGGCTACACTTACCGCCGTATTGAGCTACCACGTCATAGATGACGAAGTGCGCGCCGCTGAGCTTCCTTCCGGAAGCGCTGCTATCACCACGTTGGGCGGGACCTTCTACCTGAGCAATAACGGAGCCGCCGGGGTATTTATCAACGGCGTAACGAAGGTCACTGCTACCGATATCCTCGGATCCAACGGCGTTGTTCATGTGATCGACCGTACACTCATTCCACCGTCAAAGACGATAGCCGGTATCGCTACGGACCTTTCCACGGGAAGTTCCCCTCAGTTCACACAGCTGGTAGCGGCTCTGGCCCGGACCAGCGGCACAGGCACTGACTTGCTGGCCGCAGTAAGCAATGGTGACGCGAACCTTACAGTATTTGCACCGACTGACGCAGCCTTTCAACAGCTATACGATGCGTTGGATGTTAATGGAGTGAATGACATCCCGCTCGCGACTCTGACTGCTGTCCTTCAGCACCACGTTGTAGGCGCCCGCGTGTTCTCCACCGATCTCGCCAATGGAAGCGTGGCGACACTCAACGGAAATGTAACCATCAGTGCGACAAACACGACGATCACCGATGGAACTGGTAACGTCGCCAACTTAAGCGACAACGCCGCCCTGTTGAACGTGCTGGCTACGAACGGTGTGATTCACACGATTGACCGTGTGCTGATACCGGATTAAAACATAACAAAGAAACAATCAGGTCCATACCTTGTTAACAGGGTATGGACTTCTGTTTCTCAAAAACAGTGAATATATTTTAACATCACCAAAGCATGTTCCGGAGTAAATACAGGTACGTTTTTATAATCCTGCTCTCGGCTTATTCTCTGCTCAACATTCTTTTGGTCATCGGAGACAAGCTCTTTGAATTCCCCGTCCCGAACGGTTTTTTATTCCTATTGCTCCTCGTTGTCGTTCTCGTCGTCTGGGAACTGAACCGGCTCGTCGAGCACCGCCAGGAGAGACTTGCCGACCTCGCCAGAAGAAAAGTACATCCACTGATCATTCTTTTTTTAATCAGCCAGCTCGCCTGTGTTGTATCGGCTGTTGTTGGGTTGGCGGTGGTATATACGGCGCTGGGTCGCGACATGGCATGGAATACAGAGCACTTCAAACTGGTTGTCGCGTTCGCCTTCCGCGTCAACCTTTTTCTCCATTGTTTAAATGCAATCTACTTTTTTGTTCAAAAGTCCAGGCACGCGGAGGTACGCGCCGAACAGTTTAAAAAAGATAGCATTGAAGCCCGGCTGGAGGCGCTTCGCAGCCAGATCAATCCGCACTTCCTTTTTAACTGCCTCAACGCGTTGTCAAACCTGGTTTACAAGGACGCGGACACGTCGGCAAAATTTATCGCCCAACTTTCCAACGTGTATCGCTACCTGCTCTACAGCCAGGAACGTAATATCGTCTCCCTCCAGGAGGAACTGGATTTCATAGATTCTTACCTCTATTTATTGAAGATCCGTTTCGGGGGAAATATCTTCATCGTCAGGAATATCACCGCAGATGTCAATAAGTTCCACATTGCCCCGGCTACGTTGCAGATGCTTATCGAAAATGCCATCAAACACAATGTTGTCTCAGGTAAGTCGCCCCTCAGGATCAGTATCACCTCGCTCAACGATTCGATCACCGTCGCTAACAACCTGCAGGAGAAACATGTGAAGGAGCCGTCGGCTTACGTCGGGTTGAAGAACATTATTAAGCGTTATGAATTTTTAAGCGCTAAGCCTGTGGAAATAATAAAAACGCAGCATGAGTTTATCGTCAAGGTACCCCTCGTGCAGGTCGAAGCCACATAGTATGGAAATAGTATGGAAGCTATTATAGTTGAAGATGAAGTAGAGGCCGCCGAGCGTCTGGTAACCCTGATCAAAAACTGCGACCCGTCGATCCGGGTTGTGCAGCAGCTCGATTCGGTGCAGGACGTTGTTTCTTATTTCCTGTCCGGGAAACGACCTGACCTCGTGTTCATGGACATTCAGCTTGCCGACGGGAAAAGTTTTGAAGTATTCGACAAGGTGAGGATCGAATCCCCGATCATTTTCACGACGGCGTTTGATCAGTACGCACTGCAGGCGTTCAAACAGCATAGTATCGATTACCTGCTCAAACCGATCCAGTCGCAGGAACTCTGTTCGGCCATCGAAAAGCTGCGGAAGGTTTACCATCCGGAAAGCGCACGGCTCACTGACGCGGACATCCATGCCCTCAAAGCGATCATCGGCACGGCGAACAGCAAGTTCAAGCAACGGCTGCTGATCAAGTCCGGAAATAAATTGCAGTATAAGCCTGCCCATACCGTTGCGTACTTCTTTGCCGATGGTAAGAATGCCTATCTCGTGAGTAAAGGGGATGGGAAGAGAGCGTTAATCGACCATACACTCGAAGAACTGGAAGATATGCTCAATCCTCAGCACTTCTTTCGGATCAGCAGGAAGTACATCGTCAGTTTCGATTCCGTACACGAGGTGAAGGGGCTGATCAGTTCAAAAGTGGAGGTCCGGCTGAACCAACCGTGTGAACATGAGTTGGCTGTGAGCCGTGAACGCATACATGAATTTAAGTCCTGGCTCGATCGCTGATCGTTACGGAGTGCGTTTCCGCGAGGCCCTACCCAGGAATTTGAAAGCGTCTACCATCAATATGGTACCCGTGACCCCTGTGGCGCCGCCGGCTATGAGCAGCCCTTTACCGAGGTTGTCGTACTTTCTCCCGAGCATAAGCCCACCGGCGATGGTTATTGAATACCCTAACGTTGCCACAGCAATACCACTCTTGAAACGACTCTCCGACTTCGACAGGTTGATCCGGATATTGTCGACATCGGCCCGGAGCGAAAGCAATTCTGTTTTGAATTCCTCCAACCGGACCAGCGTGTCGGCCGGATTGACTTGCCCATGAACGGAAGAGAGGATCAGGCAAAGCAATAGTGTAAAGGTTACTTTCATGGTATTTAATTAGAATATTTTTTCTTAACCGGACCGTGTACCCTTGCTGTCTGCGTTCGTTCAGGTGTACGGTATGTTAACAAAATAGAAAGCAGACTGTTACGACTTACGCCTTATTCAGGTTCCTCGTTCCGGCAGCCCAGTATAAAAACGCTTTTTGTTTTTCAAACTCGGCAACCAGTTTCAGCCACTTGGACTGCGACTGGATCAGTTTTTCCTGCTGAATGTTGATCTTGAACAGGTCGCTTTCACCTTGTTCCAGGTTGAGAATCTCCGCCCGAAGGAGCCGGTCGTAGTTCATCATCATATCGCGTTGCTGATCCATCACGGACCGGATATTGATCAGTTCATTGTAGGTAATGTTCAGCTGATTGACGATCTCCCGTTCGGAAAGTGTCAGGTCATATTTCGTGTTCGCTATCTTAAGCCTCGTCAGGGCCAGTTTTGACCGTTCTTTCCTCAGAAAAAGCGGAAAAGAAAAATCGACGCCGAATTTGTAATCTTCGCCTATACGGAAGGCCGTGTTCCATTCGGGATCGAAAGGCTGATTGAGAAAATAGTAGTTAAGATTCAATTGCGGTTTGAGGTATTCGGTCGCGAGCTTCCGGTCTGCGTCAAGCTGCCTGATCTTTATCGTAAGCTTTTGCAACTCGGGGTGATTTTGTTTGGCCTGTTCCGACAGTTCCAGCAATACATCGCTCGTCATAATCCACGGTTCACGCTGCAGGACCGGCGCCCACTTCGTATCCAACGCCAATGGGTTGCCCAGACTATCCCACAGGGAATTGGAAAGAGTTATTCCGCTGTTCTGATATTCGAGCAACGCTTCGCGCTGTTCGATAAGGCGTTGTTGCAAGTTGATCTTCGCCTGCACGGTATCGATAGGCGATGCTTCGCCGAATTCATGGTTCATTTTAACCCTTCTGAAAATCTCCCCGGCGAGGTTCACGCTTCTGTTCAGCAGGCGGTAATTATAATACGCGTAATACCACTGCCAATAGTCCTTGGCGGCATCCAGCAAAAGTTTGTTGATCAGCTTCACCTGTTCGGCTTCCGTTATCTCCTTGAAAAGTTCTGCCTGCCGCAGCGCAGTCCTTCGCTCATCCGTAATAAGTCCCCGGCCCAATGGTATAGACACACCGGCATAGAATTGCTGATAGTTGAATTCATTGTCGATATAGCGCTCGGGGTTCAGATATGCTCCCGTGTTCCGCTCCACGCCAAGGGAAGGATCCAGCGGAAATACCGATGGAAATTTGACCGACCCGTTTGCTACGGTATAGTATTCCTTGTCATTGTAGTTCTTGGAAAGAAATTCCATTTCGATCTTGGGATCGAAGTTTCCCCGCGCCATGCGGATCTCCTGCTTTGCATTTTCGGAAAGTAACTCCGTCTGTTTCGCGACAGGATGATTCCGTATCACAAGGAGGTAGAAGTTCTCGATCGTAAAAGGCTTAACGGAATCCGGCAGCGTAAACAATGTATCAACGGTAGCCTCCGCTTGTGCGCGTGCAACTTCGCATTGAATCAGTAACAGCATACATGTAATAACTCGAACCAGCCTCATACGTTTTTGAAATGATCGGAAACCTGTTAACAACAATCTATTTTTTTTCCTGGGTATCCGCGACCGCTTCTTCCAGTGGTGCGGCATACAAACTTGGAGGAAACCCGTTGAGCTGTCTCCACAGTTCATACCAAAGGGGAACATCCTGAAGCATTACCCAACCTTTAGTCCCGCTGCCTACACGCAGTTGCTCGGGCCATGACTCATCCTGCTTGTCCGGGACGACCAGGATCCGGAATTCACCGGGTTTGGAATTCACATAATCGATAACCTGTACTTCGCCCCCGAATGTACCAACGGATACGCTGGGCCAACCCGAGAATTGCAGCGCCGGCCAGCCGTCGAATTGAACCCTTACCTTGCGTCCCTTACTGATGAGCGGTACATCCATGGCTTTCACATACATTTCAACTGCCATGTCGGATGCCTGGGGCATGATCGTACAGATCGCATCGCCTTCTTTTATGGTTTCGGCGATACCGGCCTTCATGGCTTTTACAATGAATCCGTCTTGTGGCGCCAGGATCTGGTACTGCTCATTGCGGATCTCCGTATTCACAAATTCGTTTCGCGCTTTGGCGATCTCAGCCTGCGTGTCGAATGCCTCCGCCCGTGTATTGTTCAAATCCGACTCCGCCTTGCTGATCTTATCCAGGTATTCCGCTTCAACCTGTCCCAGTTCCAACTGTGCGTTCAGGTAATCCGCTTTGCTTCCCTGGTACTTGTACTCAAACTCCTGGAACTTGGTGAGCGGAATATTTCCGGCGTCAAATAATTTTTTGTTCCGCTGGTATTGATTCTCCGCGTTCTGAAACCGGACCTGCTCAGCCTGGAGTTTCGATTGAGTCTGCTCGATCTTGATCTTCATCGACTCACGGAGCGCACGGATCTGCCGCTCAAGCGCCTCCGCTTTTTTGTCTTTGGAAGCCAGGCTGCTTTCTTTTGCCTGGATCTGTTGTTTCAGGCGCGACAGTAACTGGGGATCGAAATATTTCTCCTTCACTTCGCTGATCGTTACAATCGTGTCGCCTTTGTGAACGAGATCTCCCTCCCGTACATACCACGTCTGGATCCGGCCGGCGATCACAGCCTCGACGGTTTGAGGACGATTCATCGGATTTAATGCCGTTACATTTCCCCTGCCGCGGATGTTCTGTTGCCAGGGAAGGAAAAGTACGATCACGAACAGAGCGCTGAGCGCGACAAGCCACCTGGCCAGAATCTTACCGGCTCGCGGCGTCCGCAATGCGCGAAGGGAGTACAGGCTATCGTACTCTAATTCCTTCTCTATGGAGTGATGGGATAACTTTAACATATCATTCAAAATATCGGTTGATAATACCTTGTTTCAGCAGCGCGGGATAGGTGTCGTCCGCGACGATCTTACCACCGTCGAAGACGATAACACGGTCGCAGGCAGCCATGACCAGCGGATCGTTAGAGACGGCCAGAAGTGTCCAGGAACTTTCGGGATTGATCACGCAGTGCATCAGCTGAAGTTTGTCTGCTTTGCTCAGGCCGGAAAAGAAATCGTTCAGGATGATGAGTTCCGGCTTTTTGCTCAGGCACCTCGCCAGGATCAACCGGTGTACTACTGAACTTGGCAAACCTTTTCCACCGCTCAGGATATGCGTTCCGAGCCCATCCGGCATCGCCATGATACTTTCTTTCAGCCCTACTTTTTCAATTACTTCCATAACTTCGTCTACCCGGGCTGTCGACTTACCGACGGTGATGTTCTCGTAGATCGTACCGTCGAACAAGTCCTCCTGCGAAATGTTCTTGGCGACTTTGTTCCGTAAGTGCGAAATGTCCAGGTCCCGAAGTGCCAGGTTATTGATCGACACACCACCTTCATATCCGGTATACAGTCCGGCGATGATGTTCGTCAACGTAGTTTTTCCACTGCCCCCGGACCCCGCGATACAAACCTTTTCCTTTGACGGGATCCGGATGCTCACGTCGCTGACGGCTGGCACCGAAGTTCCCGCGTATGTATACCGGACGTGATCAAGCTCGATACTGTAGCCCTTGCCCGTATCGCGCTTGGGGAAATCGTATCCGCCCGGTCTTTCGATAGGGAGGTCGGTAACATGCGAGACCTTGTCGACAGCGGTGAGCAGATCGTATACCACGTCGGTATACATGATCATCTTCTCCACGGCATTCAGGACAAGGATGATAATGACCTCCGAAGCGACGAACTGACCCAGTGTTATTTCCCGGTTGATGACCAGGACGGTACCCATGATCAACAGGCCGCCCGTTACAGCTACTTTGAAGAACACAAAAAAGGAGTACTGGGTGATAAGCATCCGGAAGTGCGCCTTGCGGTATTTCAGGTAACTGCTGATCGCATAGTCCGTTTTTTTTACGGGAAGGTCCGTGTTACCTGCCAGTTTAAATGAATTGATGGTCCGGGCAAGTTCCTCCAGCCACTGCACCACTTTGTATTTGTATTTTGATTCGTTAAGCGATGAACTCAATCCCCGTGGGCCCGTAATGTAGAAGATCAATACCAGTATGAGCACAAGGAGGATGCTGAAGAAAACAAAGAAAGGGTGATAAAGGGAAAGTAACACCAGGCCAAAGAAGATCTGGATGGCGCCGGATGAAAGGTCGATAAGCAATTTGGGTAATCCCTTTTGAAGAGTGATCACATCGAAGAAGCGATTGATCAATTCAGGGGCGTAAGCGTTCATGAGCGCTTCCATACGGATACGGGGAATGCGGAACGCGAATTCAAAAGCCGCCTTGGTGAATATTCTTCGTTGCAGGTATTCCACCAGTGTGATCTGCACGATCTGCAGTCCGCCGGTAACGATCACACCGATGATTACCAGACCGATCAGCACATACACCGAACTGAAGACAACGCCGCCCGAGATGAGTTCGACCGTACTTTGCAACCCGATGGGAAGCATCAGTCCGATCAACCCGATAATGACAGCGTACAGGAGAATATAGACGATGTCCTTTTTTTCCGTTGACAGCAGGCGCATCAGTCGTTTTATGGGAGACATCGTTTCGAATGTACCGTCTTCGGAACGGTAATCGCTGACGATGCTCTTGTAGGGCAGGATGACGAGGAAGGTGATGGCTTGCTGTTCGTCCATTAACCACGGATCGCTGGTGCTGGGCGGTTCACCGTTCCCGGGATACAACACATGCGTAGAATGTTTGTCTTTCTGCACCAGGACCGGGTGCAGCGAGTCGTTTTCCTTTCTGAAAAACAATACCGGTTCCGTTGACTCATCCAGGAACGTTTCAAACCCCTCTTTGGGTATGGTGTAGTCGAGCACCAACAGGTTTATTTTACTGCCTGCCTCGATGAAGTCCCGTTTCAACTCTGCAAAATCGGCGGGGCTGTAGTCGCGTTGATTGCTGTCTACCAGCCGCAGGCGCTCAGGATCGAAGTCGTGCCGGAGGGCAAGGGCGGCTTCGCGTAAAAGGTATATGATCTCGTTGTTGGTCATGCCACTCTACTTTTCGATGGTTTTGAATACCAGGCTTTCCAGGAAAACATATAGTTTTTTATTCTGTTTTTTCGGATCGTATTTTATATCCGATAATGTCGGGAGGTGTTCGGCATAATAGAGCTGGTGTTTTACCGACAGCAGCACCGTGCTTGCCAGCGAATGAGGGAACTCATATGCCGGGCTTACTTCTTTAATGACCGAAGCGATCTTGCTGCAGAGTGATTTATAAGGAAGGAAAAGCCCTTCCTTGTTATCGGCGTCCACCTGTTTCGTGAGGAACGTCTTTTCAAACTCCGCCGCGACAATACGCTCGAGGGCGCGTTCGTCCACATAGGCGATTTCCGGGTCGATGGCTTTTTCTTCCGAGATCTTGGTCAGGCATATTTTCAGCCGTTCCTTCGGGTCTTTCACATTATTGATATGGTAGTCAATCCTGTATTCCAGCCACGTCCAGTACCAGTCGATCAGATAGATGAGGAACTTGTGTTTGTTCTCGAAATAACGGTAAAGAGACGCTTCCGTCGAACCTATCTCCAAGGCGAGTTTTTTGAACGTAAACTCTTCAAAACCAAGCTTGTCGAACAACTTGATTCCCCTGCTGATGATGCTCTGCCCCAGTTCTGTAGCCTGTGGGTCCCGGAGATAAAGGTTTTCACTGAGACGGAATGATAAAATAGCCATATTTTCAGAAATAATAGTAATACTATCAAAAACGATAGTTTTGTTATTTTGTTCACACGATCGGAAAAAATTTTTTCTCCGGAGGCCTCTGACCCATACCGGGGGTTCGTTGCGGAAGGCTAATCCAGAGCAGGAACGGAGACGTACTGTAACCATCTGGCGCTTTTCCGGTATCAGGGAAAAATATCACGATGAATAGACTTTTGATCATACTTATATTTTTTAGTACCGATATTATTTGTCAGCCCAGGGATTCAAAAGAAAGTCTAGCTGGTTATAGGATCGAAGGCCATGTTCTGGGCCTTGATGAAAAATTAAAAATTTATCTTATCGATGGCGGACAGAGAAAGAAGATCGATTCAGCAATTGTTGAAAATAATCGGTTTACCCTTACTGGCACCTTGAGTGAAGCGGCCCACATGTATTTATATCTGGGCAAGTCGGTTAAGTTGGCGGACATACTTTTGGATAATCGCGATGTGAAAGTAGTGGGAAGCGCGCCTCACTATGACAGCGTTAGAGTAGAGGGATCGGATATTGACAGACAATGGAAGGAGTGGTACCGGATTGATCAGAAAATTGGGTATCAAAAGTATCGGCTTGATAAACTGTACCAATCATTGGTTGAAAAGAAAGATTCGGTTAACGCGGTTATTGTAAAAAAGTTAAGCGATGAGTTGTTGGCTGACCGGATAGATTTATTGAAAAGTTATGTCAGAAGGTACAATGACACAGCTTCCGGAGCAGTACTTCCGACACTTTGTACAATTCAGGAAAGCCTGACGCAGTCGGACTACCTGGAAATGTATAACTTCCTGACTCCGCGAATGAGATCGACAGTATTCGGACAGGAGATTTTGACTTTGAGCAGGAAAAGTAAGCTGAAATAACAGATCAGCAACAGTATCAAAACGGAATAATCAAGGGCTACCTCGCAGCTGGATTTTGATTTTCTTTAAATTACATTCTCAAACGGCGGACTTTGATAATATGTGGTGACTCTCTATCCCAACGGAAGAAACTGAGCCGGAGTCCATTACGAAGGGCAATTAGCCAGTTACTTGTATAAGCAGCAGCCATGTCCAGGCACGAAAATGGAGATTGAACCGGTCAAAATCATCAGATAGCATGACCAAAATCAATGACAGACGATGAATATGTAATAGCTTTGACGAAAAAAATATGAAAAAGATAAATGCGATCGGATTAGACAGCGAAAAGTCCCGACAATTAGCCGACAAGTTGAATGAACTCCTGGCTAACTATTCCATTTTTTATCAGAATACCAGGGGCTTTCACTGGAATATTAAAGGCGACAAATTTTTTGAACTTCACATCAAATTCGAAGAACTCTACAATGATTTGCTGCTGAAAATTGACGACGTAGCGGAAAGGATATTGACGTTGGGACACTCCCCCAATCACAAATATTCAGACTATAAAAAACTTTCCAAAATTGCCGAAAGCAGTCAGGTATCCGACGGACTGAAAGCTGTCGAAGACATTTTGAATTCCTTTCAAATCGTTATTGGATTACAACGGGAACTGCTTTTGTTATCAGCAGATGCCGGTGACGAAGGAACGAACGCTTTAATGAGCGACTATATCCGGGCACAGGAGAAACTAGTTTGGATGTATTCGGCATTCCTGGATAAATAGCCCTTCGACAGGAAGACCATTTCGGAATAGAAGCATCACCCAATCTACAATTCCCCCTTCAGGGGGCCAGGGGGTTGCCCCGCAGGATTCAAGGCAAAGGAAATTAACAGCGATATGTGGATCCATATTTTCGAATGGAATCATCACCCAATCTACGATTCCCCCTTCAGGGGGTCAGGGGGCTGCCCCGCAGGATTCAAAGCAAAGGAAATTAACAGCGATATGTGGATCCCTATTTTCGAATGGAAGCATCACCCAATCTACGATTCCCCCTTCAGGGGGTCAGGGGGTCGCGCCACCCCTATCACAAATGATAACCGCTAAAATGAAATACAGGATTACACCCTTTCATTTTCTATCACTGTGGTTTTTATTTGAAGCGGTAATTGAATTTCGAATCAACGCAAAACTTGGGGACAAAGCAGACCTGGGATTCCTGTTCCCGTTTATGTATTTGGGACTTTTTCTGGGCACGCTTTTGATTGACTTCCTCATCCAGTTTATTATTCCTTCCGGCCTTAAAGGTGGCTGGAAAATCCTTTATCTGATCCAGATACTGATCATTGTTCTTGTCGGTGTATTCATGATGGATACCATTCACTACGCTGGATAAGGTACTCATCCATTCAGCGTGAAATCCCCTCGCGTTAAGGCAAAAGTTACAAACAATGTCCGGCGTGCAGGCAGGTAATTCCGGTCAATTACCTACATTAGCTTCAATAGCCGAATGTAACGATACCTGAAATTAGGGATACATGGAAAATGCGGCGCCATCAGGTGTAAACAATTTGTCACCATGAAATCAACGTTGGTCACAAGAGCACTGGCTTTTTTCACCGTTATCCGGAACCTGAGCCGGCAATACGTAGTCGACATTTTGAGAGGAAACGATCAACCAAATAAACAGGTCATGACATCCCAGACAGTAAATGTATTCAGCAAGTATCTGTTGCTTCTTTGCCTTGTTCTTCTCCTTAATATAGTGGGAATAGCACAGCGACCAAACATCATATATATCATGACCGATGATATGGGCTACGGTGATTTGAGTTGTTACGGACAAACAAAGTACCAGACACCTAACCTGGACAAACTGGCATCTCAAGGCGTTAGGTTAGTCAATGCATATTCCGCCGCGCCGGTTTGTACACCTACCCGTGCGGCGTTTATGACGGGACGTTATCCCGCAAGGACGCCTGTTGGTTTGATGGAACCGCTCGTTAGTCCCAAATTACATAGCGCATATGGCTTGACCAGCGAGATTCCGTCACTAGCTCTATTAATGAAAGAGAGTGGTTATGAAACAGTTCTGATCGGAAAGTGGCATTTGGGTTTTATGCCGCAACAGAGTCCCGTAAAAAACGGGTTTGACTATTTTTTCGGCATCCACAGCGGAGGTGCCGATTATATTTCACACCGTGGTGCCAACGGGGAAAATACACATGATCTTTATGAAAACGATACGATGGTTTATCCCCAGGGCTACCTGACGGATTTATTGACCCAAAAATCCATTGATTTTATCAATAAAAAACACGACAAGCCATTTTTCTTAAGTATTAATTTCAATTCCCCTCACTGGCCATGGCAAGGCCCTACCGATAGCGCTTACCCCGACTCAGTTGATTTTACGGAAGGTGGTTCCCCCGCTGTATATGCGGCAATGATGAAAAGCCTGGACGATGGCATTGGAAATATTATGAAAGCCCTGGACGATGCGCAGCTGACCGGTCAAACCATTGTAATTTTTACAAATGACAATGGAGGAGAACGATACTCTGACAGCGGAGGGTTATCAAAATCCAAAATGACACTCTGGGAAGGTGGCATACGGGTACCTGCGTTTGTCAGGTGGCCCGGTAGAATTAAAGCCGGCGTGGTAACCCGGCAGGTATCCATTACGATGGACTGGACAGCTACAATTCTTAAAGCCGGGGGCGCAAAAGCGCATGAGAACTTTCCGCTGGACGGAATTGACCTTATGCCGGTTTTAACGGGCAAGAAGGAGAATGTTGAGAGAACACTTTATTGGCGAACCTTCCAGCGGAGTAAATACAAGGCAGTCCGTGACGGAAAGTGGAAATACCTCCAGGCCGGGAAAGATGAATATCTTTTCGACCTAAGTACTGATCAGGCTGAAAAAAATGACATGAAGCTGAAAGAAGAAAAGAGGTTTAAGAAGATGAAGGAAAAATATCACGAATGGGAAAAAACAGTGCTGCTGCCGATACCGTTGTGACGTAGCTTCCGCGAAGCTCGGAATGTATTAATCGATGCGCATTAAATCTATTCTCCACTGAATCACCACCCATTTTACGATTCCCCCTTCAGGGGTCAGGGGACGAAACAGCAAATTCAAAGCGACACACTGCCTCACCATTTTCGAAAAGAAGCTTCGCCCATTTTACGATTCCCCCTTTCAGGGTCAGGGGGCGAAACAGCAAATTCAAAGCGACACGCTGCATCACCATTTCCAAAAAGAAGCATCACCCAATCTACGATTCCCCCTTCAGGGGGTCAGGGGGCGACACCGAAGGAATACGTTCCTCTTCTATTGATAATCGAGACAATCAACTATGATGCAATTTCCATCATTTGAGCTATGAAGCAACACGAAAGTAAATGAAGCGGAGGCAGAGAAGGCGTCTTCATGCGGTCAAAATAACCACTGCAGTGTACGTTTGAATTTAAATATTTATCTTCGTTCAGGACTCTGTTAACGGTAATTAGATTCGAAAATGAACCACTGCTGGTGTTGACAGTCCTTTTTTTGGGAAAAATAAAGTAAACAGAAAGGTTATGCTTGGAGGTGGATTTATTGGTCAGATGCACCAAACGAATAAGCAGAATAGGGAAATGCTTAAAAAGGAAAAGCGAAAGCCTTTCGAGAAGGCGAGCAAAGTTGCGAATGCCGACGGAGAAGTGTCAAAAGACAAAAGGAACCTGACCGACCAGGAAAGAGGGGATTTGATAAATGGGGTAAAACTGGAAGCGAGGAAAGAACGCCGAAAAAAACAATTGATCTTGATGGTATCGGTAGTATTGACAGCCTTAATACTTGGGTGGCTATATTGGAAATTCGCTGGTGGTTTTGTTCAGTTTTGGAGCTAAGCGTAACTAACTGTATTTACTCCTTAAATTTTTACCGGCGGCAATTTTTGGAGATGGATTGTAATGCGCAAAGGAATCGAAATACGAAAAGTATTGGCATTACCTGGGGGATTAATGCGTTTCTCTTCATGGAGATTGTAACAATATTGACATTACGTTGCCGCGCAATTTAAGGAGACGATGACTTTTTCGATTAAATACAAAATAAGATCCCAACCGAAAAGGTTGAAAAGCATATCCGATGTGTTGATAGGTATTGGTGCGGTTCTATTGATTATAGGAAATTTTCTCTATGCACCCCTGGAGTCCCTTCCGCTTGAACTTCAGGTTTTTGCAATAGGCGAAATAGTTCCAAGGATTTTTTTTGATTTTAATTTATTGTCAATGTCGATTTTAATAATTGGATTTATTCTCATACCCTTAACGTGGCGACGAGGTAACATAGTGTTGGAAACTGACAGGCTGAAAATTGACGGATTTTTGGCAGTCTCAATGCTCATGGAAACAATACTTGAGATCGACGTCTTTGATGCGAATTATGGAGTTAAGAGAACAATTCATATAATTTCTGATTCTGAAAAGTTAAGATTAAAATTTGCAAACAATGGCGACTTTGAAACCTTCGCCTCTAAGCTGATTGATATTGCCGGGCGCTTTGAGAATATCAAGCTGAAAACGTGGGTAGCTTAAAAAAGTAGTGATGAATGATGCCTTGCAGGAATAGGTAAGATCAGTGGCCTGCAGTAGAGAAAAGTGGTTACAAAGAGCACATTAATCAAATCAAATAGCTGTTGCGCATCGGAGAAAGCCGCCTTACAATAGAATTGAGTCCTCGCATGCCGTTCACTGCTGGTAAACAGCAATAACGAGTATCTTACCTTCATGGAGAGGTTGATAATTCAGATCGCTCCACCGTATCCGGAATCTACCTCTCTCAAAATTCATAAACACTTAACAGATTAATTCGGTTTATCTCTCCCTTCCTTGAGATATTTGATTCCATAGAAAGAAACGTGGAAAGACATTTACACGACCTGAACATCCAGCTAGCCCGTTTGAAAAACGGCGACAGAGATTCATTCAGGGTAGTTTATAACCTGCATGTAGACGCGTTGTATTCGTTCGTCCTGAGATTTGTGAAATCACCACCGCTGGCAGATGATATCGTTCAGGAATCGTTTATCCGGATATGGGTAAACAGGGAATCCATTGACCCTTCGGGATCGTTTAAAGGATACTTGTATAAGATCGCCCGGAATTTGGTGCTTAATCTCCTTGCCCGCACGCGGCACGAAAATAACATCCTGACTGAAGTATTGATTTCTTCCGCTAAATTATCCAACAGAACGGAGGAAGAGGTTTACTTCAATGAAACTTCACAAGTACTGAAAGAAGGAATTTCAAAACTTCCACCTCAGCAAAAAAAGGTGATCGAGCTCTGTAAATACCAGGGACTAACATACGACCAGGTAGCCGACGAGCTTCAGATCAGCTCCAATACGATCAATGCCCATATGGTCAGCGCCCTCCGTTTCCTGAAACGTTATCTGCTCCTCCATGAGTACACCAAAAGAACGGATACGCTTCCGCGAAAACTTGTTTGAAAAAACCTGCGGCTCTTACTTCCCATGTTACCCCAGCATTAAGTTATTTTTTTGACTAGCTGACATTGCCGTCCCGCTTGTAATACTCTATGAAGACATCATCATGGAGAATTCAGATATTTTACTTCTGCGGAAATTTATCGAAAACACCTGTACGCAGCAGGAACTGGCTCAGGTCGAACAGCTCATTCAAAAAGGCATTCCGAAAGAAGTATGGACAGGCCTGATGAATGAAACGGAAGACGCTTCAGACGGCATCTTCCTTTCTCAGGATCATAAGCGAAACCTCTATGCCGGTATCGGGGAGAAGATCGAAAAATTGGAGTACAAAACGACGACTTTGCCAGACAGGCGTTGGTTGCTGTCGGGTATTGCCGCTGCTGTTCTATTAGTCGTTGTCGCCTATGCGTGGCTTTTTGTGGGAAACACCGAGGCTCCTGCTGTCTCACTCTCAACAACGACGGGTGGCCAAAACGTAACGGTCGGTGATGGCTCGCAGATCTGGGTCAATAACCACAGCACATTAAGTTACCCGCAGGAATTTAAAGACGACAAGCGCGCGGTTGAGTTGGAAGGAGAAGCTTTTTTTAATGTGACCAGGGATACCAGCCGTCCTTTTATTATCACGACACAAAATATCACGGTGCGGGTATTGGGGACATCCTTTAATGTAAAATCCTACCCGGAGGATGAAGAGATCGTCGTAACACTGGCAACCGGTAAAGTTCGTGTCGAAGCCAATGGCACAGAACTGGATATCAAACCGGGTGAACAATTGCGCTACCACAAGCAGTCGGGAAATTTTACGACCGTGGCAGCCAATCCCGACGATGCCTCGGCATGGAGAGAAGGATGGCTGGTATTCAACAGTATCACACTGGCGGAGATTGCCACAACGCTCGAGCGATGGTATGGCGTTCAGGTTATTATCGAGGACGAGGCGCTGAAGAAAATGAAAGTGACACTGAAACGAAAAGATGAAACCCTCCTAAACGTACTCGACATTATCTCCTTTACGACGGGGGTGGAGTATGAAATGACGGGAAAGATAGTAAAAATCAAATCCATAAAATGAAACAAAAAGATACAGACTGGAGGTGCGAAAGTATGCCCCCCTAGCGGGTTGGTCTTCAGGTACTCGTAATGATGATCAGCGGAAGGCGGGCAGAGTAACCGGAAGACTTTTCAGTACACGACATCAAAAAAAAGCAGGACATAGTTGGCGCTATGCCCTGCAATAAAAGTTTCTCAACGATTTCCAACCATTAAAAAACTATGCACAAATCTACTAAAATTCAGTGGAGATATCTACTCCTTATGAGCACCAGGATGTTTTTCGCGATCGGGCTGGTCTGCACACTCTCGGGTGTACTGATGGCTGAGCCCGGAAATTCCCAGGACCTGAGCACCATCAAAGTTGACGTCCGCGCAACCGATGTCACACTTACGGAGATCTTTACGCAGATAGAAAAACAAACCAGCTTCAGGTTCTCGTTTACTGATGAAATAAAAGATATAAACCATATCTCGCTGAACGTACAGTCGAAGAGATTGGATTTGCTGCTGAAGGAACTTTCATCCCTGGCGGATGTCTCCTTCAAGCAGATCAATGAAATGATCGCAGTGGCAAAAGCGAAAAAAGGAAAAGGTACTACGCCGCTGCGGGCGGACGTCACCGTGTCGGGGCTGGTGTCTGATGCCGTAACGGGAGATCCTATCCCCGGTGTTAACGTATTGGTGAAAGGTACTACAAACGGAACCACTACGGATGCCGCGGGGCGATTTACCCTCGTCGTGAAAGGTGATGAAGTGATCGTTGTTTCTTTCATCGGATATAAAACACAGGAGGTTACCATTGGCTCTCAGATCAGTTTGGATATCCGGCTGGAATCCGGAGCCGAACAGTTATCCGAAGTAGTAGTTACCGCACTGGGAATTGAACGGGATAAAAAAAGCCTGGGCTACGTTGTCCAGGATATGGGTACGGAGGAAATTTCGAAAGCCCGGGAAACGAATGTCCTGAACTCCCTGTCGGGAAGGATGGCGGGCGTTCAAATCACCAATGGCCCTTCATCGATTGGAGGTTCAGCGCGTATTGTTATCCGTGGTGAAAAGTCCCTGGGTGGAAACAGTCAACCGTTATTTATCGTGGATGGTGTTCCGGTCAGCAACAACCTGAATGGAACGCGGGGCGAGACCATTGATTTTGGGAACGGCATCTCGGAAATCAATCCCGACAATATCGAATCCATTACAGTGCTGAAAGGTGCAAACGCGGCGGCTCTTTATGGATCCCGCGCGGCCAACGGCGTTGTGGTGATCAAATCGAAGAGCGGATCTTTGAAAAGCAAGATCGGCGTCAGTCTCAATTCCAATTTTATGAATGAAAGCATCCTGAAAATGTGGGACTTTCAGACCAACTACGGTGAAGGACTAAATGGCCAGTTCAGCTATGTAAATGGAGCCGGTGGTGGTATCCAGGACGGTACGGCGTACAACTGGGGACCACCGATGGATGGACAGCTGATACCTCAATTTGATTCGCCTATCGATGCCGGCGGCAACCGTGTATCCACCCCGTTCGTCAATCACCCCGACAACCTGAAGAAAGATTTTTTGCAGAACGGCAAGATCTTTACGAATACCGTTTCATTGTCCGGTGGCAATGAGAAAGGGCAGTTCAGGGCTTCCGTTACCAACCTTACGCAGTCCGGTATTATCCCGAATACAGACCTTGAAAGGAATACATTTGCGCTGAATGCCTCGTACCTGTTCACGGATCGCCTCCGGATGGAGGTGAGCAGTAACCTTGTCAAATCGGGAAGCGACAATCTTCCCATGGTGAGTTACAGTTCCGGCAACCTGATGTACGCGTTTATCTGGTTCCCCAGAAGTGTGAATGTGAACAGCCTGCGAAACTACTGGAAGCCCGGACGTGAAGGTCTCGAACAACAGAACTACGACAACAACTGGACGGATAACCTTTTCTTTACTGTCTACGAGAACCGGAACAGTTTTGAAAAGACCCGGGGATTTGGAAACCTGAAACTCACCTATAACCTCACCGACCACCTGAGTCTGATGGTGCGATCGGGTATTGACTTTTACGATGAACTGAGAGAACAAAGAAGAGCTTTCAGCACAAAAGCATTTCGCAATGGCCGGTATATAAGGCAGGATATCAGCTTCGAGGAGAACAACACGGATTTCCTGTTGAATTTTAATAAACCCCTTAACCAGGATCTTAATTTTTCACTTTCGCTCGGTGGAAACCGTATGAATCAAAAACAACGGGACAACAATCACACCGCTCCGGAATTATCCATTCCGGGGATCTACAATCTGCAAAACTCCCGCGTAGCGTTGATTGTGGAGCAAACCAGTTTTGAAAAACGCATCAACAGCTTTTACGGATCGCTGGACTTGGGCTACAGGGATTATCTATTTCTCAGTGTAACGGGAAGGAACGACTGGAGCAGCACGCTCCCGAAAGAGAATAACTCTTATTTCTACCCCAGTGTTTCCCTCAGCGGCGTCTTGTCCGAGCTGATATCCCTGGAAGAAACACCGGTTTCCTTTTTGAAGGTCAGGGCGAGCGTCGCACAGGTAGGAAGCGATACGGATCCCTACCGCCTGCAGAACGTCTACAATTATGCCCAGCCATGGGGCAGCAGCCAGACCGTGGTGGAGTCGTCTACGATCGCGAACCCCGACCTGAAACCGGAGATAACGACCTCGTATGAGTATGGCCTTGATGTCGGTTTGTGGGGAGACCGGCTGAATCTTGGTGCTACCTACTATTCCGGTAATAGCCGGAACCAGATACTCGCAGTACCCCTGTCCGCGACCACTACCTATACGCAACGCTTCATCAATGCGGGAGAGATTCAAAACAAAGGTGTAGAACTCGTGCTTTCCGGCAGCCCGTTGAAACGGTCGGCTTTTTCCTGGGATGTATCCATTAACTACTCGGCTAACAGGAATAAGATCATAGCCCTGGCTGACGGTATACAAACATTCGTGCAAAGCTCGGTACTGGGCGGCTCGCTGCAGGCACGGGTAGGTGGCAGTATGGGTGATATTTATGGACGGGTATTCCAGCGTGATCCGGACGGCAATATTATTTACAGCGGCGGACTGCCTCAGCTGACCACAGATGTCGCCAAGGTAGGTAATGCCAATCCCGACTGGATGGCTGGTATTCAGAATACCATTCGTTATAAATCGTTTACACTTGGATTTCTCTTCGATGTCCGCCAGGGTGGTGAGGTATATAATCTCTCATTCGCCCGTGCCATTGGCGCAGGGACATTGGCGGAATCGGATATCGGAAATTTCCGCACCGAAGGCATTGTCGGCGAGGGTGTCATCAAGAACGCCGATGGAAGTTTCCGGCCCAACGACGTACGCGTAGACTATTTCCCCTATACACGCGCCTACTACAATTTTAACAATGTAGAGTCCACAACGTTCGACGCTTCCTTTGTCAAACTTCGTGAAGTACGCCTGGATTACAAGGTTGCCAAACGAATCATCGCGAAGACGCCTTTTGAAAGTATAACGTTCTCCCTGGTGGGCCGCAACCTTTTCTTATGGGACAATGTCCCGCATATCGACCCGGAATCCTATTCGTTGGGAGGCAGTACGGTGCGCACCGGTCTGGAGGAGATCCGCCTGCCTTCCACCCGCACTTATGGATTTAATCTCAACATCAATCTGTGAAGCATATGAACTCATCTATAACGCACTACCGGAAGTATATTTTAACAACCCTTTTCCTTTTTCTAATCCTGTCATCTTGCGACGAGGGATTTGAAGAATTGAATACCAATCCGAATGCACCTTCCAAAGTGGCACCCGGGCTGTTGCTGCCTAATATAATCCGTACAACGTCCAACACGCTGGTTAACCACGCCTATTCCGTCGGTAACCTGG
Source organism: Chryseolinea sp. (assembly GCA_041742155.1). GTDB lineage: Bacteria > Bacteroidota > Bacteroidia > Cytophagales > Cyclobacteriaceae > Chryseolinea. Next base: position 89,148 of record JBGSJE010000002.1, read on the forward strand.
TCGTTCAGTATTCAACGCATACGGGCGCCAATGCGAACGACCGCTATGTTTGGGATTCGTTCAGCGGCTTGTGGACAGGCTTATATGGAACATTGAAGGATGTGAATAACCTTCATGTATTGGCCACGGAAGCCAACCATCAGAATTACGAGGCCATCTCGCTGATCCTTAAATCGTACCTTTTTTCCGTCCTGACGGATGCATATGGTGATATTCCTTATTTTGAAGTGGGTAAGGCAAAGTCCGAAGGGATCTACCAGCTGAACTACGATGCACAGGCTGACATCTATCCGCAATTGATAGCCGACCTGGAGCTTGCCAATTCAAAACTAAGTGCGTCGGGTGGGCAAATTGACGGCGATATTCTGTTCCAGGGTCAATACCTGAAGTGGAAAAAGTTTTCCAACTCATTGCGGATCCGGTTGTATATGCGAATGGAGAAAGTGGCAGGATCAACGACCGGCCAGAAGATAAGCGATATCCTGAACGACCCGTCCACGTATCCGGTATTTGAAAGTATCGCCGACAATGCCGCGCTCCAGTACCTGGCCGACTTCCCCAATCAATGGCCCATGTTCACGTTGCGTCCCGCCGATGTGAAGGAACTCAAGCTCAGCGCTACGCTGGCCGGAAGACTTAAAGATTTAAACGATCCCCGGCTTCCCGTATATGCCGCGCCGACGCAGTCATCGGCACAAGCCGGCACACCCGAATATGTAGGTGTACCCAATGCGTTGACGGAAGGCACCGGCGCTCAGTACAATGGTGGCAGCGCCTTTCAATCGGAATTGGGCCGTAACTTTTATTACGAACCCAATAAAGTAAGCGGCGTATTCATGCACTACGCCGAACTGATGTTCCTGCTGGCGGAAGCTTCCCATAAAACGATTATTTCCGGCGACGCTGAAGCTTATTATGAGAAGGGAATCCAGGCGTCTTTCGCACAGTATAACGTGACAGTTGGTACATACCTGGCGCAACCCGCCGTTGCCTATCAGCCCGCCGATGGACTCCGGCAGATTGCCGAACAAAAATGGCTGAGCCTGTTCTACGTCGGGCTTGAAGCGTGGTTCGACTGGCGGAGGACGGGACTCCCGGAAATTATTCCCGGTCCCGCCAATGTAAACAACAACAAGGTACCGGTCCGGTTCCTTTATCCCACCCTGGAGCAATCGCTGAACAGCGGCAACTATCAGGAAGCGGTCAGCCGTCAGGGAGCCGATGACATCAACACACGCATGTGGATCATTCAATAGATCCGCGGACCTGTTATCCCGCCAGGTAACAGGTCCTTTTTTTCCTGTACCCACAACTACACTCCAACATGAAGCTGTTTTATTCCCTTGCCATTTATGTATGTTCTTTTGTCATGTGCAACGCCCAGGACAGGGTTCCAGTGCCTGACAAGTCGTTGATCCCTCAATGGCAAAAGATCCCGTTGATCGAACCGGGACGGATAGACGCTATTGCCAGTATGGACAACGGAATTGTTCTGGCCGCTTCCCGGAATCCAAACCCCGGGCATGTTTTCCGCAGCGAAGACTATGGTAACACATGGACCGACGTTGGACAGATCACAACGACCGGTATCACCTGTGTGCTTGGAGGAAAAAATGATAAAGCCTATTTCCTGACGGAGACATCCGAGTTATGGATATCCGATGATGCAGGCAAGCGCTGGAAAAAACAAACTACATTATCGGCGGGAAAGAACACGGAAGGTTTTGCACTCTCTTATGGACTTTGGATGACGGAGATGGGAACACTTTTGGCGACGGATGCCAATTCTTCCGGCGGTCATATCTACCGCTCAACCGATGAAGGGCTCACCTGGAAAGATCTCGGAATAATATCCGACCGCGCGTTGTACCGGTTCAATCGTATGGGCAACGGGATCCTGGTGAACGGGTGGGACGGATCGGTCTTTTCAAGCTATGATGACGGATTGAGCTGGAGTCCTGCGAAGATCAGTAGCGAACCGTTGTACGCCACCGAATACCTCGGTGCAGGAATATTGCTGCAAGCCTCGCAGGGTGGGGTGGTTTATAAAGGCGCGCAACACGGAAACAACTGGACCGCTGTTGGTACACCGGGTGATGCTGCCGATGATTTTGTCTACCTCGGCTACGGTATTGTATTATACACTACCTACACCGGTTCAAGACGAATCTACCTGTCGAAGGACTATGGCTCAACCTGGAAAAGTATGGGAACAACAGAGACGGCTACTGACGACTGGTTCGACCATGTTATCGCGATCCCGACACCCGATGAAGTGATCGTAGTAGGGGGGACGCGGAAAGGATTTATACTACGTGCTACGCTTTCAAAAGACGTTTTATACCGGGCTTCCATAACACCCGAGATCGCAGAAGTTGCCGATCACACCAGCTCTTCGATGCAGTTCAACACCGCCCTGCTTCAGTACACGTTCGACGACAAAGAGCTGAACGAGCCCGAGGACATTTTAATAGACGGCAATTTCGCCTACATACCTTGCAGGGACGGACATAACCTCGCCGTTTTTGATATCAGCGATCCCCAACATCCGTTTTTTGTCAGCAGCTTCAGGGACCCTGAACTGATTGACGCCATGGGCGTGGCGAAAAACGGCAATACCATCTACCTGACATCCCTCACCAATCACAAATTGCTGATCCTCGATGCGAAGGATCCGAAGAAGCTTACAAAGATTTCTTCACTGGTGGTGGGATCGGATGGCCCCGGAACGGACCGGCTACGCAAAGTAGCCTATAAGGATGGACACGTCTTCCTTACGCATAGTTCGGAGGGCAGGTTATACATCGCCGACGTGCGTAACGCAGCCAGGCCGAAGATGGTTTCCAGTATCGCGACCGGTGACGGGGCATTTGCCGTGTATCTGAAAGACAACTATGCCTATGTGGGCGGATGTTTTCCCGGGACTTCCATGGTAGTGATCGACGTAACCGATGTCCGGAAACCCATACTGAAGAAAAAAATGGAGGACAAGGACAACTACGGCTGCACCTGCGATTTCCAGGTAAAAGGGAATTACCTGTATGCCGTAGCGTACGCCAGCAACACGTTGATCGCATTTGATATCACTGACCCGGCCGCGCCTGTCAAGGCCGGTATTGTAAAGGACAAACAACTCTCGGGTCCGGGGAGGCTGCTACTGAAGGATAATTCCGCGTTCACGATTAATTCCGTCAACGATACGTTCAGCGAGATCGACATTTCAGATCCACGGAAACCGCGGATCAGGAACATCGTTCACGACCGTAGAATTGAAAAAGTATACGGTGCCGCCCTGAAGGATAATTTTTTGTTCCTGGCCGGCAGGGATGCGAAAAGCCTCGTGGTCCTCGATGTTTCGAAAATAAGCCCGGGAGAAAAAGGGATAATCTCCTCCGTTCAGGATACACTATCTCTGAATGCGCCGGAGGATGTCGTGGTGCGGGATCACATCGCCTACATTCCCTGTCGCGATGGGCATACCCTTACCGTTGTGGATGTAAAGGATGTCAGGCAGCCGAGAATACTCAGTGTCTTTAAAGATGCAGACCTCGCGGAAGCCATGGGACTCGATATCCATGACAACTACCTTTTCCTTACGTCGATGACCAACCGTACGTTGCTCATACTGGATATATCCGATCCCACGTCCGTGAAGAAGATATCGTCGCTGGCGATCGGTGAGGATGGCAAGACCCGGGACCGGCTAAGAAAAGTAAAATATCACGACGGCTACCTGTACGTAACACACAGCAATGAAGGGAGGTTATACGTGGTCGATATTCAGAATATAGGACAGCCAAAAGTGGTCAGCTCGGTGGCGACGGGCGACGGCGCATTCAACGTCCTTATTGACAAAGGTTATGCCTATGTGGGTGGATGTTACCCCGGCCGGACGCTGAAGATCATCGACATCAGGGATCCGTTGCATCCGGAACTGGTACGGACGTTGTCCAACGGAGATACATATGAATGCCTTTGCAGCTACTCGTCCGATGGCAGGTATCTATACGGAATAGCCTTTCACGGCTTTGCACTCGTGGTGTTCGACATCAGTGATCCGGCGAAGGCGCGTCAGGTAGCGGTTCTCCAGGATCAGCGGCTGGCCGGCGCGAACCGTATGACCCGCGAGGGAAATAAAGTTTATGTGGCCGTCGCTTTCCGCGATGCGATGGTAGAGATCGATATCAGCAAACCGGAAGCGCCTGAGATCACACGGATGGTGAGCAGTCATTTACTCAACAAAGCATATGGTATCACCACCTGGAATGGCCGTGTCCTGGTGGTTGGAAGGGATGCTGATAGTTTAGTGCTGGTTGAATGAGTAAATACTGATTTCCCTTCCCGTTTCCCGGACATCAGGCGCCGACATGAAGCAGTGGAGTATACTTATGCCGGTTATCGTAAATGATCCAGATCAGAAATCCCCAGATAACAAAGGCGATAGGCAATCCGTCCTTTGCGACGGTAAGATGTGTGAGCAGTACGCCAACCATAACAGGAAACACCACCAGGGCTCCCAGCGCTCTTGTCCGGGGAATCAGGATGAGTAATCCACCCAGCACTTCAGCAAAACCGACCAGGGGCATCAGCCAGGAGATCTCCATGATCGCCGCGTTGTCTTTCAGCAGTTCCTCGGGCAACCCATCCGGTACGGGCATGTAGTTGAAGAACTTGTTGAGCCCGCCGTTGATGAGCAGCAGTGAGAACAGGGAGAATAATATTGTTTTTGCGATCTTCATGATAGTAGTGGTTAATGATTCAGTTTGTCACTGGTCTGTTTTCAGGAGGACCAGTTTACCTTTTCGTTTCACGATGTTCTTGTAATCCCATTGAATGTCCCTTGACTTCGCGAGCCAGCGCTTCAGGTCCTTGACATTGATCTCTTCAGCCGACGTATAGAAGATGGAAGCGTCTTTGAATTTTTTGCCCCGTTGATTTAATCCATCCTCGTCGAAATCGGCGCCGCTCCAGAACATGAGCCGTACGCCGGCTTTCAGCTTGTCGTAGCCTGCGATCGGGTTGCCGTCCAGAAACCAGACCGGATGCCGGTGCCAGATTTTGTTTTCAGCGTCCGGCAGTTGCCTGGTGATCTCCTGTGCGAGGATCTCACAAATCGCCTGGTCCTGTGGTTCTTTGGATTGATTGTAGTCCAGGATATCCTGCGCTATTTGTTTCTTCATCGGTTAGATTTTTTTAAGGTGCCCAGTAAATTTTCCAGCTGGTTGAGGCCCATGGTAAAGCCTTCTTTGAAGCCCATCGCGATGATCTTTTCAAGTGTTTCCCATGAATCCACCGTGACGGTGATATCGACTACGGTGCCTGCACCTTCCTGTCTGAAAATGTTTTCCCAGTGCATTCTTGAAAAGTCGGTGTTGAGGTTTCCAGTCTCGTCGCAGAAGGCGTCCAGGCCGGAGTAACTTTTTCCCGACTCGATCTTTTCATAGTCGAAACAACACCAGTGTGTTTCGTTTTCAGGGCTGATCATCGAATAGTGCCACCGGCCGCCATCGCGGAAGTCCATTGCCTTGGTCCGGTTTTTATAGGGCAGCGGAGCCCACCATTGGTCCAGCAGTTCAGCGGTAGTCCAGGCTTTCCATACCAGCGGCCGGTCGGCGTCGAATTCACGCTTGATGTGGATGGTACGTGTTTCTTTGTCTACTGTAAAATCGAATAACAGGTTGGCATTCATTTTTTTGGTTTTTTTAAGGTGGTTAATAGTGTATCCAGCTGACTGAATCGTTTCTCCCAGATTTTCCGGAATTGTTCCAGCCACTTATCGATCTCTTTCATTTTGTTGATCTCAAGTTGGTAATAGATCTCTCTGCCCCGCTGTTCCGGTCTCACAAGTTCGCATTCCGTGAGGATACGGAGGTGTTTCGACACAGCTTGCCTCGATGTATCGAAATGGTCGGCGATCGCATTGGGTGTCATCGCCTGGAGGGCAATAAGGGTGATGATAGCACGCCTGGTGGGGTCGGCTATCGCCTGGAAAATATCTCGTCTCATTTTATACTGACCGGCTTTAAGAAACCGTTCGGTTGCAAATATATTCGCAACCAATCGATTTCACAATATTATTTTAGTTTTTTTTTAGATCAAGGCGCAGATGGAGGTTGTACTTTTCCGGGGTGCAGGCACCTGCCGCCATTTTTTACAGGATACAAAACCTACTTCCGCAAGATCTTCTCCATCGCTTTTCCTTTGGCCAACTCATCTATCAGCTTGTCCATATAACGGATCTTTTGCATGAGTTTGTCTTCAATCTCCTCCACGCGGTACCCGCAAATGACACCGGTGATCTTGGAAACATTCGGATTAAGTTGTGGAGCCTGGCCGAAAAATGTTTCAAGATCGACTTTCGCGTCAATCTGTTTTTGCAAAGACTGTTTATTGTAACCGGTTAGCCAGTAAATAACCGAATCGACTTCTTCTTTGGTACGACCCTTTTTCTCCGCCTTTTGAATATACATCGGATAGACACTGGCAAAAGATATTTTGTACACCCGGGCATTGTTCATAACTCTTGGTATTGTGTTAACGCCAGACCGCGGCGTCCGGCTTCCTGTAAATTTAAAATATTTAAATCCGTCAGTCCAGCTTTCAGGGAAATACCTGCGCTTTACCCGGCCGGACGGTGGAAACAGGTACCAGGAGGACCGTTGGGCGAGCCGGTGGTTGAGAAGCCGGATCGGGATATTTAAAATAATGACATTGATTAAAATTTTTGACAAATTGGAAGTCTAATACACCGATGATGAAGTATCTAAAACTCCTTTTAATACCGGCATTTTTATTCTTTGGTTGTAACGACGATGACGACCCTGCTACCTCCGACGAGGGGATGTACTTTCCCTCGGCTACCGGAACGGATTGGGAAACGACGTCGCCGTCCGCCCTGGGTTGGAATGAAAGCGCCCTGCAACCTTTGAAGGATTATCTTATCGAAAAGAACTCCAAATCGTTTATGATCCTGGTGAACGGCAGAATTGTGATGGAAGAGTATTTCGATGGACATACATCAACTTCGTCCTGGCCGTGGAATAGCGCGGGTAAAACCCTCGTGACCACCACCACCGGGATCGCGCAACAGGAGGGACTGCTGAATATTACGAACAAAGTATCCCAATATGTCGGTACCGGCTGGACCAGCGAACCCATTGAAAAAGAAGACCTGATAACCTCCAGGCACTTGCTCACTATGACGTCCGGGATCAACGATGAAAGCGAGTTGGTAATCAAAGCGAACTTAACCTACCTGGCAGACGCGGGTACCCGGTGGTCTTATCACAACGTTTTTCAAAAATTGATGGACGTTGTGGCGGCGGCAAGCGGCGAGGAGTTTGAAACGTATTTCGACGACAGACTGGAGAGCAAAATTGGAATGGATGGCTTCTGGAACGAAGGCGTTATTTTTAAAGTTTACCACAGTGATACCCGCAGTATGGCCAGGTTTGGATTGCTGGCGTTGAACAAAGGGAAGTGGATAGATGAGCAAATTATAAACGAAACCTTTTTTAATGAAAGCATCACCACTTCGCAAAGTATCAATCCGGCTTATGGTTATTTGTGGTGGCTGAATGGCAAAACGAGTTATATGGTACCGGGTGGTCAAACCGTTTACACGGGACTTTTAGTGCCCAGTGCCCCGGCCGATATGTATGCGGCGATGGGCGCGGAAGATCAGCGGATCTATGTTCTTCCAGGCAAGAATATGGTCGTCATAAGGATGGGTGATGCGTCGGATCCCGCAAACCCCGACTTCGCGGTTTCCGGATTCGACGACGCGCTCTGGAAAAAGATCAATGCCGTAATAAACTGATTAGGAGGTTTTCGGAAACCCGATGCTATCAACGATGATCCGGCGGATTTGGACAGGTCTTATTTTTTCTTCTTCAGAACTTTCCGGGCTGTTTTTTTCGCAGGTTTCTTTGCTTTTTTGGAAGCCTTCGCTTTGCTATTGAATTCGAGACAGAGGTTTATCCAGAAGTCGAAGTCCTTTTTTGATTTGATGGCGTCCGGCGTTACATAGCCAAAGCCTTTGTATTCGCGGCCTTTCATCAACACCACCGGCCTAAAAAGCCGCTGACAAAAAGATAAAAAAATAAGTCCGCCATTGCCCTAAGCCAGATTACTCCGGCAACGACGTGAAGTCGGAGTTCATACAAGGCAGACTTGGATACAAATGTAACGGAATTATTAAAAATGGAAGTGGGAAATTTATCATGAATCCAAAAACTTTTTGACAATAAATTTTTCCGGATCATACCCGTCGGTGGCCCTTCAGAATCAATTACTCATTACAAAGGGCTTCACATTGTGCGTTTCAATATATTCTGAAATCTTCTCCGTTTCATCAATGTCTACAAACTCGATCAATCCGGAGGATCGTATATGCTCCCAATTGTCGTGCTGCTCCTTATAATTCTTTTTGTCAGGTTCTCTTCCGATAATGTAGTACCGACCATTGTCAACGTGTTCCAGCTCGAATGCCTTTATAAGGCTTATAAGACGGGATACATTATTAGTGATTTGATCCGGGGACTTTTCAAAATCAACACCCTGACCAGCGACCGGAATATTATTTTGGCCAATGAAATTAACCCGGACACTAGGCACCAGCAGCGTGGGGATTTCCTTAGCGGTTAATGTTTGGTTAAGATTAACCCGTTGCTTGATCCGTGGGTACAACGTTTTTTTCAGATGATTTTGTAGGCTGACTAACTGAATGGTCGTTTCCGATTGTGCATCCTCCTCGTATGTAAAAATGAATTTTTCAAATAACGATTGATATGTTTTCTCGCTTGCCTCCAAATCAATTGGTGTCGGTTTAGAAAAGGTAATCAGATTATTATTATAGTTTGACAAATAGTTGACGAACTCCGTGCTTTTGAATCTAGATTGTATCACATCGTCTTCCATTTTAATTTTCTCAGAAAGCCCAAACAGATATGATCGTAAGAGGGCAAATGAGTTTTCTGGAATCAGTTTTCTTACAAATTCGAGTTTCCTGTTTGAAAATCGGAAATATGATTCCCTGTCGCCTATGAGAAGTAGGCCGATATTTACCATTTCCTGTCCGGCTGGGCGAATAGGCACCTGGACTATTGAATAAAACGATGTCATGATAGTAAAAATCTTGTAGTGTAGTCTTTAAAAGTCTCTTTGCACTCGGTAATCCAGTTTTCGTGGAATAACGATGAATTCAACAGGGCTATTTTATCGGTTTTCGCGATTCCCCATTGCTCTGGCATGGCGTTTATAGTGTTTTCAAGCCTTTTTTGACATTCAGCAACCCAAAGGTAGTAATTAACGATGAGGTCGTCAATTTGATTCGAAAGGCCCTTGGTATTTTTGAAGATCAACTTCGCTAAATCCGTATTTAAGATTGTTTCTTCCTCGGTGAGCAAAACCAGGCTCCTTTGGCGGCTATGGCTATTCGTGTTAAAGCACTTTTCATGGTCTATTGGTACGAAGTAGTATTCTGGATCGGAGTTTAGCAACAGGTTATAGTTATTATGGTTGCGATCTTCGTTTGCCATCCACAAATCGAATAAGGCAATTGACAGTAAGTCTTCCTTGTTCTTAATCTTGTTGATGATTTTTGCATCATCTCTTAACACTCCTATTGAGGGATCTATCTCTTTTCCATAATCATTGTGCCGGGAGCCGAAACAAGGTGAAAGAAAAAATCTCGGTTGAATAGTGTTACCCACTAATTCAACAGGAAGGTGCTCTGCTTTAATATAGACTATGCTGAAGTCCGGCACTTTCAATCTCCAGATTCTGAGAAACTCGGCCGCCAGGTACTCACTGAACAACCCCGATGCAGGCGTATTTCTTGCATACTTACAAACGTAATCATTCACATCGCTGCAAAGCACCTTCACGGGATAGCTCCCGGCAGTCTTAAAGACTTTAGTAATCGGTGAAATGCTTTGCAACAATTTATTTACATGTAAATATTTAGTTCATAGGTTCTGGCGAGGAATACTAAAAGTAGCATCCTTTTCGGTCGCTAAATCAAATCTTTTCCCAAACCTTAGTCGGAATCCAAAATAGTTTCGTTTTGACGGTGACCCCCCTCCATAAAAGCACTCAATGTAAGAATCGGCAAGGCGGTGGATCTCAGTGTAATTTCCCGATTTCTTCATTGCTCAGGACACGACCTCACTTCCAGTGCTTCATGTACAATCTGAACCGGGGCAGTTCCTTATTCACCTTTTCCATATTGAATTTTTCCGGATCATATCCGCGGCCCGACCATCGCTTCACAGACGCATGGTCACGATGCTTTTTGTTTTTCAGAATAGCCAGGTTTTCATAAAAACCGTGAATACCTCCGCAGTCTTCCGGCGGGCAAGCCAGTTCACCTTCTGTGCAAACCGGATAAACCTTGCCTTCTTCTTTCACCGATATTTTTTCAACCTCCACCCTGTGCTGCCAATAATCACCAAAATCGTAGAGGTAGGTAAAGGTCAACCCCTGCTTCATTAACAGCAGATCCAGCGTTACTTCACCGGCGTCGGCCGTGTCTTCGAAAGCTTCGTTCGGGTCGATGTAACCGATCTTGTAGTCACCTACCTGGAATTCGAACAGGTGCGAATTCTTCCAGCCCATGCTGATCTGGATGATGTGGTGAAGATCGAAGAAAGTAACGGATGAAGGTACCAGGACCCTGCGCCAGATGGAAGGGTTGGTTTTGTTGAGGGTGATTTTCAGACTGATAGTTTCGTTCACGGATTAGTGGGACTTTGACCACTCAAATATAACAGCCGAATAACTGTTGATGCTTTTCCAGACAGAGAATATTATCCATACCGACCTGTTTTATATTCTCCGACGGATCCTGACAGCACAATTTTCCGGTATTTATTCGATAAGCATCTTATTACGTTTGACAAGTTCCTCCATGTTACCTGAAAATACAACAATTTGTTAAGGGGGAAATATCAAGGACATCTGCCAATGCCATCAACACATCCAGCCGACAAAAATACACCTTGCAAAAATCACCCATCTGAGAAGTGACCGTTCCGGCAAAAGATTCATGGTATGCAGGAGGTCCCTGAAAAAAATAGTAACTTAAAAATGTATCGAACCATGGCAACTCAGAGTAATAATCCCCCCCCCCCATTTACACGATGGCATCAGTAAACGTTTTAACGGAGATCATCATAAAATGTCCACCGGCCACGGTAGCCGCCTTTGCATCCGACCCGGATAATGCTACGGCATGGTACGCCAATATTAAATCTGTCGAATGGAAATCGACGAAAGATCTTCGTGTGGGTTCAAAAATTGAGTTCATCGCTCATTTTCTGGGGAAGCGACTGGTCTATACGTACGAGATTGTTGAACTGGATCCGGGCAGGAAGTTTGTCATGCGCACAGCAGACGGACCGTTTCCCATGGAGACGACGTACTTGTGGAAAAGCCTCCCCGGCGATGCCACGCAAATGACCCTCATCAACCGCGGTACTCCCTCGGGATTTTCAAAATTCCTCGCACCGTTTATGTCGTCAGCTATGAGAATGGCAAACCGTAAAGACCTTGCCCGCCTGAAACAAATCCTTGAAAGGAAGGGATGACGCAAGGTGCATGGAGACATGGAATAGCATTTAACCGCTCATCCGGTTTTGGTATAGCCGAAATAAGAAAAAAATACCAGGGTTATTTTCTTAAAATGTAAAATACCCGGATTTAAGTAAAATTGATTTACCTTAAATGTGTTCGGCCGTTGAAAAGGAAATGGCCGATAAAAATATTTGTATCAATCACTGCACGACCACGCCGTCCTCTTTCCTGGTTTTAACCCTGCGGATAAAAAAATCGCCAATTGCCCTTCCTTCTGTTACTCCATGTTCGATAGCTGGACGATAATGAATACCGCCGTAAAGCCTGCTCACAGCCGCTTCCTCGGATGCCTGAATAAAAGATGTAAAACTCCGTACACCCATACCGTATTCGGCTTCCGTGGAATCGGCAAACGAGAACCGGTCGCCAAACAGGTGCGTTAAAGTAACAGCCGCCGCGCCCGAGATCACGCTATGTCCGCTCGTATATTCGGGAAAGGGTGGTGTCTGAAGCAACGGTGTCCAGTCTTCATCGATGTATTGGTTGATATACGTTTCCGGGCGGATGAGTTTGCTGCGGTATTTTTCGTCCCAGCAACTGACAAAAGCGTCGGAAATGGCGATAGCTACACGCATGTAGGCTTCAGCCGACTGTGCAAAGTCAGCACCCGACTGCCGGCAGGCGACCTTCGTGATGTTAATCCAGTGCCCGCCGGGTGAGATGAGTTTTGTCGCAAACATAACGTGTCCTTTTACATTCATGATAAAGGGGTTGCAGTCCCAGAAGGCGGCAATGTTGCGTTGGTCTTCCGTCAGTGATTTGCCGACTTCGTAGGTCTCCATAGCCTCTTTATAAAAGGGACTGTTTTTGTCCGTCGAAAACGGTGTTGGAGGTTTGGGTTTAAATTGGGATGAAGAGTCGAGTGCAAAGGTCCGGATGGATTTCCAGTGTGGTTCGATAGCGTCCATGTAGGCGGGAGGTGTTGGCTTCCAGGTCGCCGGGTCATCCTGAATGGAATACTTTGGGAAGGAACGGGTCTGTTTATAGTTGTCGGTATTTGCCCATTGATTGATATGCGCTGCCATTGCCTGGCCGAAAGCGACGGATCGTTCAAACACGTCATCCGGCATTCCCGTAGATCGGTACTCCTGCAGGATGGACTGGTGAAAGGTATCCATTTTGTCCTCCGAGAATACGAGCGTACGGCCCACCCGTAGCATGGACTCTACAGCGGCTAATTCAAAACAATACGGAGCGCCATCCGTCGGCCTGGGAGGTGTGGTCAGACCGGAAAGTTGTCCCGATGTTGTCAGGTAGGAGGGATTGCCGGCTGCGATCGTTTCATACGCCGCCACGCTCACATAACCGTAGATCCGTCCGGCGACAGGCGGCGAAAAAATATCGTGAATGATAACATCAGTCACCTGTTTCATTGCCCGGTGAAGGCGGTCCGGATCCGCAGCATCCGTCTTCCAATCATTCTCACCCGTCCGGGTACAGGCCGCCAGGGTTAGAATAGCCACGAGGGTGGCGCTGTTCAGCATTGATTTCATGCGATGTCGTTGTTTTTTTCAGGAACGCGCAAAATAATTACACGGCACAAATATTAGTATGACTTTAGTCAGTGATTGGATGACAAAGCTCTTTCAGCAACGGTCCCGTTGAAGCGTGTTCGCTACGTAGGATGTCCCGCATGGTCTGGGTAATACCGGGATGTGTCAACCGCCAATGGAGGAATGATATAGAATATTCACGACGTCTTCGAAGGGTCTGGAGACGGGAAAGTCCATGGCATCATATTTTTTTCATCAGTACATTGGAAAAATAATGCTTGCAGTCGTAATACTGATCAGTGATTTCCAATCCCGACTGTGATGCTACCTTCCTGATCATGTTTTGGTCATACTTCTGCGAGATCTCCGTGTGGATCACTTCCCACCGGCTGAAATGAACATGCGTTTCGAAAGCCTCAAGGAAAATATCCTGATCCCGCTGGCTGACCAGGTAACTTTTCGTCATTCCTGTTTCGGGATTATAATAGGCGTAATGTCTGAATTGATCCGGCTGAAACCGGGCTCCCAACTCGCGATTCAGGCGGACTAACAGATTCAGGTTAAAATCCCGGGTGATTCCGTGCGGGTCATCGTATGCCCTCTGTATCAGTCGCGGATCTTTTTTCAGATCAAAACCGATCAGAAGAAGGTCATCTTCATGCATGGAAGATGAAATTGATTTTATAAAAGCCTGGGCTTCGTCAACGCTAAAGTTACCGATATTGGCGCCTAAAAAAAGAAACACCTTGCGCAGCTCGCTGCCGGAGAGGAACCGGAGTGCTTCGCTGTACTCATTATTAACAGGGCGCATCACGAGTCCGGTAATGTTCCGTAACCGATCTGCGAGTTCTTCCAGCGCGGACGCGGAAACGTCGATTGGCGAATAGGTGAAGGGGAGCTTGTGCGCGGTAAAGTCCTTTAACAGGATTTCCGTTTTTAGGCCGTCACCGGCTCCCAGTTCCACCAGGTTAAACGGTGTGCCGTCTCCTCCTGCATGCTTCCGTAGTGACGCTTTATTCATTTGAATAATTTCATATTCACAGGCGGTAAGGTAGTATTCGGGCATCCGCATGATCTCCTGAAATATTTTACTGCCGGTTTCATCATAAAAAAGCCAGCTTGGAAGTCGCTTCGGTGTTTTTGCGAACCCTTCCGCTACTACTTTTGCAATATCAGCCTGCCGGATGTCTTCCGTGATCATATCGTTCTATTTTTTGCACAGCCGAATGCCGTTGAATTGCCATTGGAGGTGCGGGTGAAAAAAATTTCTATATGTTTTCCGGGAGTGACCCGGTGGTGTGACAACGGACGCGCCGCGCAACACCATCTGGTTGATCATAAACTTTCCATTGTATTCGCCTACCGCCCCGGCTTGTCTTGTAAAGCCCGGATACGGGAGATAGGCGCTGTTGGTGTGCTCCCACCGCGCGCCCCAAACAAAACCGGATGAAGCCGTTTCCCATTCAAACTCCGTGGGCAAGCGTTCGCCTTTCCATTCGGCGAAAGCCGCCGCCTCATAATAACTGATGTGCGTCACCGGTTCCAGCGGATCGATTTTTTCAGCTCCTGACAACGCATAACGGAACCACTGTCCGTCGCGGGGATGCCAGTACAAGGGCGAATCGATTTTATTTTCAGTTACCCACGACCAGCCGTCGCTATGCCAGAACCGGGGCTGTTTGTATCCGTTGTCCAGCATAAATTCCAGGTACTCTCCGTTGGTTACCAGACTCTTTCGGATAGAGAATGCGTGCAGGAAAACAGTATGCCTGCGGTGTTCATTATCAAAGGAAAACCCTTCGCCCGCAAAACCGATGGTATACTGACCTTCCGGGATATCCAGGTAGGAATGGTCAGATTCCCCTGATTCGGTCTCGTTGAAGTCGCTTCGGTAGGGTGGGAACAACGGATTATGTCCCAGAATGTATTTGACGTCCGTGAAAAGCAGTTCCTGGTGCTGTTGTTCATGATTGAGTCCGAGCTCGACAATGGCAAGTACTTCGCTGGTAACGTATTCCGATTTCAGTAGTTTGCTCATTTGTTCGTCTACGTATGCGCGGTACATCCATATTTCATCAACCGTCGGTCGGGTGAGGTTTCCTCGTTGCGGACGTAATACACGGTCGCCTACACTGTCGTAATAACTGTTGAATAGGAATGAATATTTCGGATGAAAACGCGTATAGCCCGGTTGAAATTTTGACAATACAAATTCCTCCCAAAACCACGTGGTATGAGCCAGGTGCCATTTGGGCGGACTCACATCGGCAACAGGTTGTACAACATAATCCTCAACCTGAAGCGGCTGGCATATCTGCTTTGTAGCGTTTCGGATTTCCCAGTATTTCTCCATAGTGGGCATCAATTTACTCATTACATATTGGTTACATAACCCGCGTGGTGCATCCACGCTGTCATAAAAAATGATCTCAAACCCATTTCCTGTTGCTCAGGTTCATCCCCTGCCACTGCACTTGCCGGAAGGACAAGGCCAAGCCAGTCTTTCGTGTTCCAAAAGACGTTTCCTTTGGGATGTGTAAAAGCTGCCGATTCGACGTTCGCTGCATCGAGGTTATTAATATAGAAATACGGTTCTGCAACATATGCATCGGCGATAGCAAGACCCATGCCGATCGAACGCGTTTCATTGTTCGCATAGTCAACCGGAACCAGTATCGCCATGTCGAAATGATGCGGCCATACGCAAATTTCGGATGTCGATCCATCCCTTGCCGCGATATTCTTAAGTGTATGTTGAGTATTACCGAGGTACCGCGCCCATTCATCGAGGAATATTTTTGCAGGCTTATTAAATGATATTCCGTCGTCTGTCGCGTGGTGAGGTATGGTGAACTGCCGGATTGGCTTGTATTTATCGGTGTTCAATCCGGCCTTCAGGAAAATTTCCAGCAACGCTTCGTTTATCTCTTTCTTTGTTCGCTTATCCAGCGTAATCCGCTGAACGGAATCCCGGTGTTCAAGGATCAGCTCAAAGGTTCTTACATCGAGAGCCATACGAATATTAAACTCATCTACCAGACGGCTTTCGAGGCGGCCAAGTGTATTATTCCAGAAGAGGCAATTTTGCGAATCGTCGGGTGCGGCGGGCAGGTAGCTGTTGCTGAACATAGCAACAAATTGAGACGCCCGGTGCAGCAGGTTTACGGAGTCGTTTAATTCCCCTGATACCTGAAGGGATATCGGTTGCCAGTTTTCCATCGTACTGTCAGTTGGTTACCTTCACACCTTTCCAGAAAGCAACCCTGCCCTTGATTATTTTTGCCAGTTCACTCGGCGCAGCATAATACCAAACAGCATCCTCGTTTGTTTTCCCGTCAATAGAAAGGGAATAGTAATTGGCGGTTCCCTTCCAATGACAAACAGACTCCGTCTTGCTCGGCTTGATAAACTCTTTTTTTAAACTCGATTCCGGGAAATAATGATTTCCTTCAATGATTACAGTATCATCACTTTCTGCGATGACCTGATTATTCCAGGTTGCTTTCATTCTTTTTTGATTTTTATATCGGTCAATTTATCTTCAACTAAACTTGAATTTAGGTAATTAAATTCCGGCCTTCCGGATTCCCATATGTCCCCTGGCTGACAAAGCGCTATATTCCCTCGATAGCTGCTATCCTTGAAATGAAAAGCAGCTGCCCGCAGGAACAACCGCTTTTATCAGGGAAAGTTCTCCTGTTTCAGATATTTTCTCAATTCCGCTGCGGCGTGAACAAACATCGATGTTTAGAAGGCTTCTATTCTTCTGAATTTCGTGAGGATCGTTTGTTGTTCTGAAAAATGAATTATCTTTGCCACTGCATTTCACTCTTATTTATTAACACCTAAATAGAGGAAATTATGTTGGTACTTAGTTTACATATCGCCCAATAACAGCCACGGTAAGCATACTTGCCGGATCAGATCGCTGTTGTCTTTAAAAAAAAATTTTAGTTAAATAATTAAAAAGCCGCGCACGGGCTTGGGAAGATTTCGTTTATGCTTTAACACAAGTGTAACGTAATCCATTCTCTATACTCACCTTCTGCGGAGGGGTGAGGTGCTAAACCTATGGGTACACAAAAATTAACAATAAAGGACTTAACAGTCATCCATTTTCAGTCTGACGTAGCGAGAAGCCTTGCCTTAACTATTATGAACCGGCACTTCAAGCATACTCCGAATGAAGAGAAATTAAAATTAATCGCTCATGTACTTGAGCAACCCGGGGAGTATGTTGATCATACAACCCTGGGAATATTGGCGCAGAAGCTTTTGCCAAAAACGGTGAAAGACGATTCGCACAGCGTTTATCAGCTTCGGGATCAGGCGGAACACATAGATATTTTCGGTAATAAGCATATCGAGTTGAACGCCGTGAAACAGATGGAACTTGCCATGCGTCTTCCTGTTGCCGTGCGTGGCGCTCTTATGCCGGATGCACATCAGGGCTATGGACTTCCCATCGGCGGAGTGCTTGCAACGCACAACTCCGTGCTACCGTATGGCGTTGGCGTGGATATCGGTTGTCGTATGGCGCTGAGTATCCTTGATCTGCCAGGCACCTACGTGGAACATCAGGCTTATGAATTAAAAAAAGCGCTTCGCGAGGTCACTCATTTCGGCAATGAAGGCGGACTTGAGTTTAAGCAGGAACATGACGTGCTGGATCATCCCGATTTTAAGCGAACGGAACTGCTGAGGCGGCTACACGGTAAGGCGGTCCGGCAATTGGGAAGTTCGGGTTCCGGGAATCACTTTGTGGAGTTTGGTATTGTAGCTCTTGAAGAGCCTAATACCCTTCAGCTTCCCGCGGGAAACTATGCGGCGATATTGTCGCATTCTGGGTCGCGAAGTATGGGAGCGAATATCGCCCGGCACTATACCGACATCGCGATGAACAAATGCCGGCTTCCGAAAGAGGCCAAAAGTCTCGCGTGGCTCGACCTGGATAGCGAGGAGGGAATGGAGTACTGGCTTTCGATGAATCTCGCCGGTGAGTATGCGAAGGCGTGTCACGACCGCATTCATAAAAACCTGTGCCATGCGCTCGGGCTTTCGGTACTTCGGACGGTGGAGAATCATCACAACTTCGCATGGAAAGAAATACTCGATGACGGAAATGAATATGTTGTCCATCGGAAGGGTGCGACTCCCGCGGCAAAAGGTGTGTTGGGAATAATTCCCGGCAGCATGACGGCCCCAGGTTATATCGTTAGCGGATTGGGGAATGTAAACGCGCTGAGTTCAGCAGCACATGGCGCCGGGCGAAAAATGTCACGGCAAAAAGCGAAGAACTCGGTGACGATGAGTAGTCTGAAAAAGCAACTGGAGCGTGAAAAAGTCACGCTGATCGGTGGTAGTACCGAAGAAGCGCCGGACGCTTATAAGGATATTGATTCGGTCATGAAGAGTCAGACCACATTGGTAAGAATAGAAGGAAAATTTCATCCCCGCATCGTGAGGATGGCTAAAGACTAGGTAACATGGATAACACGGGATTGCAGGATTACATAATGCGGAGCAGAATAAGAAGCTTCCGCCGGCGAAAGCGTTTGAAGAAGGAGGCTTTTGATAAAAAGCTCATCGCTCTTCGTAAGGAGTTGCTTGCCATCCGGAGACGGGACCGGGAGTTAGGCTATGAGGAATTGAATCCACCCGTTCAACGCGGGTGGAAACGGTTTTTTGTCTTGCGCGATGAACTCGCCCGGGGCAAAGACGCAAAATTCCTCCAGGGTATTCTTGAAAAAATAAATACCACTAAATATTCCTGGCGGAAGGATTTTAAAAAGAAGAGAAGACATCGCGGCAAAAAGATCTACGTCGTGCGGGGGCAGGTATTGCAGACGCTGACGCCCCACTGCTTTGAAGAAATAAAATTCACGGAGAGGGAAAAAACCTATTTCGAACTTCTGGTGATCCGGATTCCCCTGAGCAACACATTCGAATACAGGTACAGGTTCACTGAACCTGGCCTTTTTATTCTGAGAGTTTTTCCAAATATGATTACCAGGACAAGGATCAGAGATTTTAACTTTGAGAGAAGGCGCGATGAAATATGTGACTACCTGGAAAGAAACAGCTATTGGCCCAGGCTTGAAAAACTAGTTCATGGACACTATCAATACCGGTCGCGATGGAAATGTGAAAAACTGGAGAAACACCACGATCCACTCAACAACAGATCGTGGGCAGATATTCTTGATGAGTATCTGCCTGAATCAACAATGACATTATTAGTCAAAGACCCTCGGAAATCCGGGGGTCTTTCTTTTTATGTGCCGCTCCTTATTGTTTTACAGAGCCTTTTACGGCTTGTTCGGAAAAAATATAGAACTGTTAGGATAGGTGTCCGGTAAAATGGTTCTATAAGAAAAAATTGTTATTATTGTGTAGCTACTACACATTAGCGTTTCCGAAAAAACTTATTAGCTATGCATGTAAAAAAGAATACGACAAGGAAATTTAAGCTGAGGATCATGTCCGTCATTTTTTTACTCTCACTTGGTTTTGCCTCACGTGCATCGAAGGTTGACTCGTTGGAGATTCGGAGTTCGGCGATGAAGAAAAATTACAAAGCCATTGTCGTTCTTCCATCGTCGTATGCACACAGCAAAGTTGCCTACCCGGTATTCTATTTATTACATGGCGGCTTCGGACATTACCGCGACTGGCTGGTTAAAACACCAGACCCTGCGTTACTTCAACGGCTGTCGGACCAGTATAACCTGATCATCGTCCTGCCAGAAGGTGAAGTGTTCAGCTATTATATCGATAGCCCTGTAAAGAATGACAGTCAGTTTGAGTCCTACCTGGTGAACGACGTCATCCCAAAGATTGACCAGACGTATCGCACTAACCGCAGCAAGAACGCGCGGGTCATTTCCGGATTGTCGATGGGCGGATACGGGGCCTTATATCTTGCGGCACGGCACCCTGACCTGTTTTGCGCAGCCGGAAGTATGAGCGGAGCCCTTAACCCGGACATGAACGGATGGAAACTTCCGCCCGAACCGACGGCCAATATAAAAAAGGCATTTGAAAGTATTATTGGTCCTGTCGAGTCTGTGGATTACTCCGCTTATTCCGTAATTGACATGGCCGATGTGATTAAAAAGAATCAGCTGCGCCTGATCTTCGATTGTGGTGTGGATGATTTTCTGATCGAGCCCAACCGGGAGTTGCACCGCAGACTTTTATTTAATCAGACACCACACGATTATGCGGAGCGCCCGGGCACTCACTCCTGGGATTATTGGCAAAATTCTCTTCCCTTTCATGTATTGTTCTTCCACAATGTACTGAAGGCGAATCAAACAGCCGTCAGTGGATAGTGGAAAGAATGAGGTACTGCTAATTGGTGACCGATCTTCGATCAGGACAATTCATGCAACGTCATCAGGAAGATTCCTGTTTCAGAAACCGGATGCTTAATGGGTATTTATAAGGCTGATGCCCCGTTACCTTCAGCGCATTTATGATAATAACCACCTGGCTGAAGAGGGCTAACGCGATCAATATTGGGGGTGCAAAAAAAATGGCGAAGGGAAGAATATACAGCGACATGCTCAGTTGAAAATTGATCACATCAATGGCATGTTTGCGAATATCTTTTACATCGTCACGTTTCCATATCCAAAGGAGAATGGGTGGTATGATTAAAAGAAGCAAGCCACTCAGGTGCAGCAGGGGAAGCCATTTGCTGTTCGCTTTTTCATCCGTTGCAGTTAAATCCCCTTCAATATTGGCCAGAACCGAAAAATCAACCTCCAGTGCCGCAGCAATAGATTGAAGTGTATACGCGCGAGGATCTACTTCTCCGTTTTCAATGCGTTGAATGGTTCGCACGCTGATGTCGGTCTTCGCGGCCAACTCCTCCTGCGTGATGCCTTTCTTTAGCCTTAACTCTTTTATTACCTGTCCTGTTCTCATAAATAGTTTTTCCTCAAATAAATGGTATACCAGAGGACACCGCCACTTCAATTACCCGACATTCACACGACAATGTGGGAAAATACCTTTTTCCGGTGTTTTTTGGAAGAATCCTGCAAATATGGTTACTTCAAATACTCCTGAATCACGGCAGTCAAATGCCCATTCAAAGTCAGTGAAAGGGTCGACAGGCGGGCAGGTTGGAAAAAGGTGTAGGCAATAGTTAATCGGATAGACAAGAATATGTCAATAACAAAACCGTCGGAATTGATTGGAATGCAAAAAGCGAGTGAAGCGGCTGCATTTACACTGAAGGAGATGAGGAATTACGCCCGTCCCGGTATGACAACAAAGCAACTGGACAACTACGGCGGACAAATCCTTCATGATTTAGGCGCAAAATCAGCCCCCAACTTAACGTATGGCTTTCCGGGGTGGACGTGTATCAGTATCAATAACGAATTTTGTCACGGTATACCGTCTGATAAAACAGTACTCAATGAAGGGGACTTAATTAACATTGACGTTTCTGCGGAACTGGACGGCTTTTGGTCGGACAATGGTGGCTCTTTTGTTCTTGGGGCAGACATCAACAAACACCAGGAGCTTGTCGATGCATCAAAGCGGATTTTACATAAAGCGATTCACAACATCAAAGGAGGCGTACGTATATCTGATATCGGTTTTTTGATCGAGACTGAGGCCAAAAGAAGAGGTTATAAAGTCATCAGAAATCTGACCGGTCACGGAATTGGAAGGGGTCTTCATGAGGAACCGGCGGAAATCGCCAATTACAGCAATAGATTTAATCTTACGAGGTTTAAGAAAAATTCCGTGGTAGCGATCGAAACATTTATATCAACAACTTCCACATATGCTAAATCGCTGAAGGACGGCTGGACAATGGTTGGAAACAGAGGAGGCTTTATGGCGCAGCACGAACATACGATTGTTGTTACTGATGCCGAACCGATTGTGCTCACGGAGATGAATGACATATGGAATGTGGATTGAGGTTAGGAGAAAACAGAAGTTGATCCAATCAGGCAAACAAGGAAAGCGTAATGATTAAAATTTGTAACCATTACGCATTCAACCACAGTTGGAATTATGATCTTGTGTTTATTTAAAATATACCTCCAGTGCTTTATCCTCGCCTTTCCATTGGGCGATCTTTGCCAGGCCATCGAAAAAAGGTTCCTGAATCCATGCCGGCAGAAATGAAGGCGGATATGAGTTGCTGTAACAACCGAGCAGAAATAAATGCCATGGATTGGCCGTGGCGTTGTCACGACCCAGTTCCCCTTTGTTTATCAGTCCGTATGCAATCCGGATTGTTTTTTCCAGCCCTGCGGCAGGTGTGACCCTGACAAGTACGGTAGTGATCGAATCGGTTGCGTTGTAAAACTGATGAAGCGTTTTTTTATTAACGACGACACTGTCACCCTTTTGGATCACGTATGTTTTTTCTTTTGTTTCCACTGTAAGCTCCCCTTCGACAACGGTAAACGTTTCGTCAAAAGTAGTATGGTAATGCCACCAGTTGCCTCCTTTGGGTTCGACACCTACCTTCATCAATTCATACGCGCCTTCCGTTTCGTTTCTGGTTTTAAGAAAAGTGCAGGAGTAATTGCCTTCTTTGTTCCATACGATTCTGTCGAGGTGAGGACTGGTCGTCGGATCGAGTTCGGGAAGGATAGAACCCAGCAGAATAATTACGAGAAAGGTGTAGAAGATCAGAAATACAGGCAGCCCGAGAAACGTATAGGCAACTTTGATCCAGCGTGGGTATTCCTGTTTCCAAATCGTAGCCACTCCGGCCGGATAAAGCGCTACAAACAGGATGGCAAGTGCCAGTTTGGTGTTTTTGAAGTTTAACGTGCTCATGAATATTATTCTTTTTGTTTAATTGATTTTTACGCAGCAAATTTCTATGTTAACCTAATCAGGCAGTTTGTCGTAAAAGGATAATAAATTATGAGAAATGGATAATTTCGTATCCATAAAGGCCTTTACCCAGTTTGAAAGTTTTAGCTCCGAAGTAGTTAAGAGTGATGACCGGTATACAGAGGTCCGATGCCGTTACGCCGAACGTGGACTGGCTTCCGGCGAGACCTTGTTAATAAAAACACCCCACCTGGTTTTAAACCATTCGGTCAACAGAATGGAAGTACCCTTGCAGTTAACGGTTGATTCTACCGGGGAACAACTGGAGTCCCTGTTCCTGCTTTCAGGGGCCCTGAAATCCCATTTTGATTTAATCCCCAGGCAGGTTACTGCAGCCGGGAACCAGCATGCTTTTCATTATAGTCCTGATATGGGAGGTAAACATACCTTGCAGGAGGGGTTGATGCGTGCAATACATATTAATTTCGATCTTGGTTTTTACAAGACACTAATGCAATCGGCCTTACAAAAAGAAACCGATTTGATTTGTAACAGCCTGGAGAGGAAAGAATTATTTTTTGCTTTCCCCGAAGAGTCGCGATTGCCTTCGGAGATGAAAGACATTTTGTTCGCCATTATGAATTGCAACTTTCAGGGAGATATCAGGTTGCTGTACCTGGAGGCTAAGGCGTTGGAGCTCTTTTCGCACCAGATGCAATTGTTACAAGGTTGTGCAGAACCGTCCAGGAATACTATTACATGCAGCGACAGGGAAAAACTGAGGGCCGTTTATGAGCACATTGAAGAACACTATTTGCTGCCGCAATCGTTGAAAGGGTTATCCCAGACTTTTATGTTGAACGAATTTAAACTGAAGAAGGGATATAAGACGTTGTTCAACACAACCGTCTTTAATCACATCTACAACCTGCGGATGGCAAAAGCGAAACAATTGCTGACGGAGGAAAGCATGAATGTCTCCATGGTTTCGGACTTTATAGGATATAACAACATTGCCGCCTTCTCCGCCGCTTTCAGAAAACGATTCGGTTATCCACCCAGTAGGTTATCCGGCAGGTAGATATTGTTCCGGGGCGGGTTATGGAAGGTATGTAACCATCCGTTCAAAGGTCCGTTAATCAGGACGATGAGATTTAAATTCAAATCTTTGTCTTTGGAACGCGGTTTTTTTCCAGCTTGAATCGTATGTTGAAGATACTCCGGGAGCCTTTTCCCTTCTACCTTAGTAATGACCGGCAGAATACCTGGCTCGCTATCGGGCTGGCTGCCTTTACCGTTGTTTTGCTAACCGTTTTGTTGCCGATGGAGTGGTTTTGGTTCCGGAAGTGGTTGCTGATCGGAGGGGTGATCGCCGTAGTCCTGTATTCTCATATCATCTGGTTGCCCAGGTTGTTCCCGGCTGTATTTGATCCGGAACGCTGGACAGTAGCTAAATATATTGGATTTACAATCTGGCAGCTTTTTGTGATCGGCATTATTGCGTCGTTACTTGTCCATGCTGCGGGATTTCATCCCGAGCTTTCGCTGTGGGAGAATATGTATGGTTACTTTATTAATCAGCTCACCTACGGCAGCATTACCGTTATTTTAGCCACGTTTGTGCAGCGGGATGTGATGCTGAGAACCAGCCTGCGAAACGCATTGCATGCCAACCGGGAACTGGAGAGGATCCGGCTACTGAATCAAACACCAGGTGTTGCAGGTAAGTCTGATACGGTTACCATCCAGTCCGATACCAGCGAATCCGTTCAGGTAAACCCGCGCGATCTTATATATATAGAGGCAGGTGACAACTATTCAACATTCTATTGGAGGAATGGGGATATAGTAGAGAAAAAAATGCTTCGCATGAACCTGAAGAGCATCGAATCCCAGCTAAAAGATGACAACATCATCCGCTGCCACAGGTCATACATCGTCAATATCAACGCCATCACGCAGGTTGTTGGAAACACGAACGGTTACAAACTTTCCGTGCGGGACACTGATTTTGAAGTGCCGGTATCCCGGGGAAAGGGTAGAGACGTGATCGGACAACTGGAACAGGTAAGAAGTATTGCCGGGTCGGCTTAGCAATTCACCCCAGCCGGTTTGTTACTCGCATCAGCGGGTAGTTAATAACATCAATTCAGGCGTTAAAAAGCTCAATTCAGCTATCATGGCGATCTTTTGAGGGTCTGCGTCCCGTATAAGACCCGAACCAAAAAATCACACATGAGAGTCAAAGTAAACCCACCGCGTCTGGTAAAAACCCTGATAGCCCTTCTCGTCATTTTCTCTGATCCCGCCTTTGCTCAACCCACACAAACCCTGCGCGGACGGATTACGGATGCAGTGTCGCAAACGCCATTGATCGGAGTAACGGTCAGGTTGGATAAAGAAGGTCAGACACTGATGGGTACCGTCAGCGATGCGGAAGGAAATTACAGCATCACACAGGTGCCCCTCGGCCGCCAGACGCTGTTGGTATCTTACATAGGATACGAAACCCAGGCAATTCCCAACATCCTGGTCACTTCGGGAAAGGAAGTAATCGTCGATATTAGTATGCAGGAAAGTGTCCACGAATTGTCTGAAGTGACGATTGTGGCAGACTCCCATTCCGACAAAACGGCCACGAACAATGATCTTGCGATCGTGAGTTCACGCGCCTTTAATACGGATGATACAAAACGTTATGCCGGCGCTTTAGGGGATCCGTCGCGTATGGCGGCTAATTTTGCCGGTGTAACAGGTGGCAACGATGCGCGAAACGATATCGTCGTTCGCGGGAATTCACCCGGCGGGATGTTGTGGCAGATGGAAGGACTGAACATCCCCAACCCCAATCACTTTGGTTCATTGGTAAGTACCGGAGGGCCGGTAAGTATGATCAACAATAACACCCTTGCCAAATCCGATTTTATGACGGGCGCTTTTCCCGCCCAGTATGGGAATGCAACTGCCGGGGTATTTGACATAAAACTCAGGAACGGAAACAATGAAAAACGTGAGTTGATGGGCCAGGTGGGATTCAATGGATTTGAACTAGGCGCTGAAGGTCCGTTTTCGAAGAATTCAAAAGCATCGTACCTCGTCAATTACAGGTATTCCACACTCGGCATATTCAAGACACTCGGATTTGAGTTTGGTACAGGGGTTAGTGTGCCTTTGTACCAGGACCTGAATTTCAAGATCAATTTACCAACGTCGGGAAAGGGAAATCTGTCGGTCTTCGGAATGGGTGGCCTTAGCGAGATAGACCTGAAAGGCAGCGAGGCAGACCTCGGGGAAAATAAAAATCTGTATGGATCCGAGAATGTTGACGCTTTTCCCCGTTATAAATCAGGCGTAGCGGGCGTCGCCTACGAGCGGTCGATGTCGGAAAAAACGTATGCGCGCCTGGTTGCCGGGATCAGCTACACACATGAGCGGCTAAAGAACGATTCCCTGGTTCGAAACGGTCAGCAGGAGGTCGTCAGCAAGCACCTTTGGAATGAAGCTAAGTTTGGAACCACCAGATACTCGGCCGGTTTTCTGACCCGCACAAAATTTAACAGGCGTAATACACTGACTTCCGGCGTGATGGTTGATATGACCGACGCGGATCTTTATCAACACGACTACTACGAGAACGTGTCGAGAGACACGATACGCCTGGATGTGCAGGACAGATCGACGCTCTATCAGTTTTATTCCACCTGGAAACACAGGTTCAATTCACATTGGTCCGTTCAGGCGGGTGTGCATGCGCAGTACTATGATCAGAACAGTCAGTGGGTTGTGGAACCGCGTATGGGATTTCAGTTTATTCCCGGCGACGGAAGGCAGAGCATCAGTCTTGGATATGGTCTTCACAACCAGGCACAACACATCACGACGATCTATACCCAGACACGCGTGGATGACCGGAACGTACTCACGAACACGGATCTCGGTTTTACAAAGAGCAATCACATTGTGCTCACGTACGACTTCAATATTTCCGAAAACCTTCGATTCAAAGCGGAGACATATTATCAGGAACTAAGCGATATTCCTGTAGAACAAAACCCTTCTTCGTTCTCGGCATTGAATACCGGCATCACTTTTGGACCGGCAGGACGCGACAGCCTTGTCAATAACGGAAGCGGAAAAAATTACGGGCTTGAACTTACACTGGAAAGATTTTTCAACCAGGGATATTACTTTCTCGTGACATCATCACTATTCAACTCCCGGTATACCGGCAGCGACGGTATTGAACGAAATACCGCGTATAACACCAAATACGTTGTCAACGCGCTGGGGGGAAAGGAATGGTCGCTGAAGGGCGGGAAGTCCATCTCCCTGAACCTCAAAGCGACTACGATCGGCGGACCGTACCTGACGCCCCTGGACCTTGAGTTATCCAAAGAGCGCGGACGTGCCGTATACAGGGAAAGCGAAGCGTTTAGTGAGCGTAGGAGTCCTTATTTCCGGCTCGACCTTCGGATCACCTATCGCCACGAGTTTAAAAAGAGTACCCTGGAATGTTCTTTGGATCTGCAGAACCTGACTAACAGGAAGAATATATTTTCAGAAAGCTATAATCCGCGGACGAATAGCGTCGTAACGGTCTATCAGCAGCCGTTTTTCCCCGTGCCGTACGTGAGATTTACCTTTTAATCCGGGCGATCGGTAGCGAAACATGAAGTGTACTGTTAGCACGCGTTATATCCGGAATTAAGCTTTTATACATGAAATGAAAACAAGGAAACTTGAAAAGACGGACCTTATCCCTTATGATCTTTTATTGATGGCCGACCCTTCAAAAGTTAATATCGACAAGTACATTTTTGATTCGGCGATTTACACTATCGACAAAGGTGGCGTGACAATTGGATGTTATGTTCTTCATAAGCGGGATAATGCAACCATTGAAATCAGGAACATATCGGTCAGGGGCGATTGTCAGGGTGAAGGAATCGGGACTTATTTACTAACGGATGCATTGGACAAAGCCAGATCAGGAGGATTCCGGGAGGTAATTGTCGGGACGGGGAATTCAAGCATTGCACAACTCTACCTTTATCAAAAAGTTGGATTCAGAATTACCGGTATACAGCATGATTATTTCAGCATGAACTACGAAGACCCTATTATGGAGAATGGGATTGAATGCAGGGATATGATTGTTTTGAAAAAGGAACTATGAAGGATCAGGAAGTAACATAGTTTCGGAAGAATTAAACGCAAGGATATCGGAAGCAGAAAAATAACAGGAAGCTATCAGTATGCATCCTGGGATGAATTGCTTTTCAAAACACAATGAAATTGTGGAAAATAGCGTTAATCTGGATAAGTTTGTTTTTAAAAACAACTATGTCTGGAATCCTTAAGGCTCATCTGGATAAGTTCATCAACATCGGAGATGAAGAGTTTGAAGATATCTGTACTTTTTTTAAAACGAAAAGTATTGGCAAGAAAGAGAACTTACTTGAAGAAGGACAGATTTGCAGGGCGAATTATTTTGTATTGAAAGGAATACTGCGGAAATTTTTCGTCAACACAAGGGCTGTAGAACAGACCACCGAGTTTGCCGTGGAAAACTGGTGGATGACGGAGACGTTCTCTTACCTGAACCAATCTCCCACGGAGTTTTACATTCAGGCAGTCGAAAAAACAGACGTATTGGTCATCTCTCGCGATGAACACGATAGAATGCTGGAGCAGCACCCGGTGATGGAGAAATATTTTCGATGTGTTTATCAGCGGGCCTATGCAGCGACACAAAGGCGGATTAAATTCCAGTATGAACATTCCCGGGAGGAATTGTACCACTTCTTTCGCAAAAGTCAACCTGAATTTCTCCAGCGCGTTCCGCAGTACCTCATTGCTTCTTACCTGGGCTTCACACCCGAATATTTGAGCGAAATTCGTAGAAAAAGCATTTCTTAAACCAGTTTAAGTTTTTTGTTTCTCATGGTCACCACCTTTGAGCCATCAAACAAAAAAACAATATTTATGAAACGCATTGACATAAACACACTGGAACCACAGGCATTCAAAGCCATGTATGCATTGGAAGGTTACCTGGCCCAATCTTCCATTTCCAAAAATCTGAAAGAGTTAATCAAGATCCGTGCATCGCAAATTAATAGCTGTGCTTATTGTATCGATATGCACGCGAAAGACGCGCTGAAAAACGGCGAATCTGCGCAACGCATTTTTTTGCTCAACGCATGGAGAGAAGCTCCGGATTCGTTTACTGAAAAAGAACAGGCAGTATTGAGGATGACGGAAGAGATCACCCAGATCAATCTGCATGGCCTGAGCGATGCAACGTATGAGAATGCGAAGAAGTATTTCACCGAAAATGAAATCGCCCAGATCATCATGGTAATCGTCACTATCAATGCCTGGAACCGTATCGCTGTAAGTACACATTTGGAAGTGGGAAAGTAGAATGCCACGGCGGTGTTGAAATGTGGATCACCGGGGGCTTTCAATGTTGGACTTACTTCAGGTCGCATGCCCCCGGCTTGGTAAGCACCGGATTGCATTGGCTGTATTTGCCATCAAACATAATCTCGAAGTTTTTGTTTGGACTCAATGACTTCAGATAGTAGTCTGTCGTGATTACCTGCGCCCCGGACCGAATAGCCGCTTCAAACCTGGCCTTGTCCCCGGTTCGTGCCTCCCTGGTGTCGGCGTCGGAACGGGTGCGTACCATAAATCCCTGTTTCACCAGTTCAGCTATTGATTTTTCCTGCCTGATTGGATCGTTCATGATGAAAAAAGCAGCATGTGGATTGTTTGCGTCGGTGTTGGAAAACATAGGTCTTGTATAATCGTCATCGCCGATCACATACAATTCTGTCAGTTCGGTTTCCGCATCCAGCACAAAAAGTATTTTTCCCCTCGCCTTGGCAAGTGCGGGCCACCCTTTATCCACGATCGCCTTTCGCAGTGTCTTTTGTTTTCCTTTTACCTGTCCTGGAGTAATCAATTCACTAACGTCAAAAATTTCAAGAATCTCCTTGTCCAGGGCGTCCAGTACTTTTTTATCGAAGGGTATGACTTTTGCAAAACCCGGCCTGTCAAGTCCGGAGCTCTTGGGATTGATCGTAATGATGACAGGCAAGTGATCGCTATGCGATTTTGACCAGTCCCTGATATCGGACAGACATGCTTTGAATGTTTGACAGTGGCTTCTGAAATCGATATCAGGTACGTGAAGCACCTTGAAACCGGGATGCTTCATGGCCTCCGGGTTGTAAGGTTTAGTCTCCACTCCCTGGGCGTTGAGCATTTCCAGTCCTTTAGGTTGTGAAAACCGACCACCCTCGGGATCATGTACCACATCTATCTCCAGACCCCTTAAGCCTAAGTCCAGTTGTTCCGTTATTGGAAGGTGTGCATAGTCCAATCCTATTGCTTCCGGATGGTCGGACAAGACTAAGTCCATCAACGGCTTTTCAATGCCGATTTTGTAACTGTTATGGCTGCCGATAACCTGCGTCTGGTTCATCTTAAGCTGCTGGCCTTTCAGAGCGCTAAATGACAGGCAAACCAACGCCGTTAACGCAAGGTGTCTATGTATGAGATTCATGTGTTAATATTTTTGAAAGATGACATGGCATCTGTTATTGGAAGATAGTTTTTTGACAAGATACCCCAAGGGGAATTTGGCCTTGCTTCAGGTAAAAAAAGGTCGAAAGCTGAAGGGTAGCTTTCGACCTTTGATGATTAGCCTCTTTTGTTAGCCGGCTGACAGCTTTTAATATCCCTGATTCTGCACCAGGAATCCTTCTTCACTGGAAGCGCCGTCGATTGCTTTCTGAGGGATAGGGAACAATCTTTTGTGCACATCACTATCGGTCTTGCCGGTCCAGGTGCCCTCGTATTTGCCGAACCGGATTTGATAGGTTCTCCTGAGGCCTTCCCAGTACAACTCAAATCCCGCTTCACGGAAGAGAATATCCAGATCGATCGCAGCCAAAGCTTCCGGAGTTTGCGCCGGGCGGGCGTTTCTGGAAGTTCTTAACGTATTGATATCGGCCAAAGCTCCCGCATTGTCACCATTTCTCAACTTCGCCTCTGCGCGCATCAGATAAACCTCACCCAAACGAAGCAGGACAACGTCCACGCTGCTGTACGAGCAGCAATTTGTGGCGGTATGACTGAACTGATACTTCGAAAATCTATGACCGGTGTTGTGCAAACTGCCCTCGGCGGTAAAATCAACCTGGAGCGTATGGTCCACATACCGGAGGCTTGCGCCACTTGTTCTTTTATTGATAACCGGATATATCCTTACCTTTCCGTCGTCGCAAGTCATGATATTTCCACTGGCATCTTTTCGGGGACCCCAGATAATACCACGAAGGATTCCCCTGTCGATTTCAAATTCCTGAGCCGGTACGCAATAGTAATGCTCCGCGTCATTCGTTGGAGTTACTCCGGTTAGATCTTTAAGTTCTTCGGGTATAATTGTGTTCTCCTTAAAGAAGCGGGCATCCGCCTCGGCTGGATCTACACTTCCGTAGGCATCAGTCCACGTCTGAATAAAGTCGGTTGTAGCCGCCGTTGCATCGGTCCCTCTTGTGCTCGGGAATTCCGGTCTTGGAACCTGATCACCGGAAATCGGCCAATAAGCCCAACGGCTATGTTCGTTTTCAAGAACACCTCGCTGGTCGAGCGCAAATATCAGTTCAGAGTTTGTATGGTTATTGTCGCTGAACAGGTCAAAGTATTCGGGAGACAAGGCATGAGCACCGGAGATAATACTATTGGTATACTGGATAACTTTATCCATGTCTTCCTTCCTGAATTCAGGAGTTCCGTAGGGAGCGCGATAAACGGCCGCATTCAGATACAGCCTGGCCAGCAGACCGCTCACGGCGTCCTTGGTAAGCCTGCCCGGGTTGCTGTTATTACTCATAACATCCACTACCGACAAAAGCTTGCCTTCAATATAATCGATCGCTTCCTGTCCCCTGAGGATTTCAGATACCTGATCTGATCGATCCTTTTTGAAAACCAGTCCCCAGTTGTCAATTGCCAGCATGTTAAGGTATGCATTCATGGCTACCATTTCATACAGGGCATCCTGCGCATTCTGATTACCTTTTTCAACTTCTTCTCTTAATTTTTCCTCGGCAATAACCGCCCGCGACAGACACAAGGTGATAGATGTCCAGGTATCCCCGACCAGCGCATTGCTGGGCGTCATAAGGTGCTGGTGAACCGCGATGAACTTACCTCCATCATACCAGTCTGTACCGCCACGGTAAGGAAGGATGGCCTCATCGGAGGCAACCTCCTGAAGTCCGAAATTTACCGTATGGAACCACACCTGGCGGAGAAGACCATACACGGGCGCAATTGATCCGCTCACAACTTCGGCCTGGCCTGCGCCGGTCAGCGACTCGTCAAGAATATCTTCCTCTAATGAGGTACAACCGAAAAATGCGAGTAAAAATATGGTTATCGGTAGTGCTCTATGGAATCTAATATTTTTCATCTGATTTCTTTTTTCTATGTGATACTTATAAGAACCGTTCGTTTTCCTTCTAGAATGTTACATTAAGGCTGATCAAAAAGGTCCTTGCCTTAGGATATGTAAAATAGTCTATCCCAAAAGTTTGAATCCCTCCGGAAGTTGATCCTGTATTGATCTCAGGGTCATATCCGGAATAGTCGGTTATTACAAACAGGTTTTGCCCCGTCACCGACACACGGACACTTTGGAATACATTGGACAATCCGATCTTATCCGACATCAGGCTGTAGCCTAACGTTGCATTATTCAATCTCAGAAAAGAGCCATTTTCCAGGTAACGTGTGGATACTGTATTGGCGTTGGATACCACCTCATTGGGATACTGAGTCGCAAAATCCGATGTATTGTTGGACTTGGTCAATTGCGCCTTGGTAAACAGGCTCATGGCTGTATGATTATAGATCTTGTTTCCTCCTACGCCATTGAAGTTAAAACCGAGATCAAAATTGTTGTACTTGAAATTCAGGTGGTAAGCATAGATGAATTTTGGAATTGCACTGCCGACCACGCTGCGGTCATTGTCCAGTGTTGCATTATCTCCATTAATGTCCCTGAACACGTTGAGCCCGTCGTCGCCAATGCCGTCAAATTGGAACATATAGAACGCCCCTATCGCCTCATTGTTGATATAGCCATTAATGGTCGCGCCTGTCTGGCCTGAACCCTGAGCCGCGCCTGTTGTCAGTACCTGATAAGGCGAGTCTTTTACCTTGTTTTGAATGTGGGTGATGTTACCGCCGATATTATAAGAGAAATTGCTACCTGCGTTACCATTGTACTCCAAACCTAACTCGATACCATTGTTCTGGATCTTCATGTCCGGGATGTTAGTCCAGTAGGTAGCGGTGGGCTGAACGGGATCAGCCGGAGTAACCTCCAACAGGATATTAGATGACTCCTTGTTGAAATAATCCAAACTTCCACTCAGGCGGTTATCAAGAACCGCGAAATCAACACCGACATTTAGTTGGGTAGATACCTCCCACTGCAGATTGGGGTTCGCCAAACGTGTAAAGACAATTCCGTACGGGTAGCCGCTGATTGAATTGGCGTTTGGATCCAGGGGATACGTGTTAAAACTTTGAGAGCCTGTAATCAATCGGTTTTCCGAGTAGCTGGCTTTCGTGATCTTGGAGGGAATCTCCTGGTTACCGGTTTGTCCCCAGCTTGCGCGCAACTTCAGGTTGTTGAGAGGTGAGTTGCTCATGAAGTTTTCATTGCTGATGTTCCATCCGAGGGCCACAGAAGGAAAGTAGCCGTATTTGTTGTTCTCTCCGAACTTGGAGGATCCGTCGGCGCGAAGTGTTGCCGTGAAAAGATATTTATCGCTGTAGGAATAGTTTAACCTTCCGAAATATGACTGAAGCTCGTTCTTAACGGCTAATGAAGTGACGGTGGTAGGATACGTCGTTGAACTGGTTTGGTCCTGGTACTTAGGTTCGATGTTGTTATTGGCGAAGCCACGGTAGGAGAATTCCCTTTCTTCCTCCAAAAAGCTTTGATAAGAGTGCCCGGCTAATAGCGTAACGTTGTGAACATTCTTATTTAAATTGTAGGTAAGCGTATTTTCCACCAGCTTATTGGTATTCGAGCTGATCGTCGTGGTCAATGACCCATTTGAAATATTGGACTCATTTATAACAGACGGAAAGGGTTTGTACTGCTGGTCCCTGTTTGTCGCGGAATAGTCGACACCGAGGTTCACCTTATAGACAAGGCCGTCGATAATTTCTATTGACGGTGAAATGCTTGCCAAAATACGGTTGTTGACAGCCTCGTCACTGTAGATCTCATACCTTTTCAAAGGATTTAAGGCATTTGTAGTCAACAAGGTAGGCTCACCGTCGGTATATGCCGGAATGGTAGGGTTCAAATTGAGCATGTCACTTATGGTGGAATTAATACTCGGACGTAAGTTTACCGTGTGAGATGCCGTAAGATTATAATCGACATTCAGCCTTCCGTCGAATGCTTTTTGATTCATGTTCAGCTTCCCGGAATATCGTTCCAGGTTGCTGGTTTTCAAGATACCTTCCTGATCCTGAACACCTATAGAAGCATAGTAAGAGAATTTTTCAGTCGCCCCTCCGCCGATGGAAAAATCCATCTGTTTTGACAGGCCTGTTTGAGTCAACTCATCCTGCCAATCGGTATTTGCATTGAAGTCGTTCAGTGTTCCACCCTCGGCCAGTACCTGAGTGCGGAATTCGTCGGCACTGAACACATCAATTTTATTGGACATGGTGGACCAGGCGGCCGAGGCCGACAAATTCATTTGAGTTTTTCCCGATTTCCCTTTCTTCGTTGTAATTACCACAACTCCATTCGAAGCTCTGGAACCGTATACTGCCGTAGCGCTGGCGTCTTTTAACACATCTATACTTTCGATGTCGTTAGGGTTGAGAAAGTTCAGGGGGTTGGTGTCAAAGCCCTGGGAGGAATTGTCGAGCAAAAAGCCATCGATCACGTAAAGGGGCTGTGTTCCGGAACGCAAGCTCCCAATACCACGGATAATAACGTTTTGCGCAGCACCGGGCTCACCACTTGCGCTAGTCACATTTACACCGGAAATTTTCCCCTGGAGAAGCTGCCCCGGATTGGTGACAATCCCCTGGTTAAAGCTTTCACTTTTTAAGGAGCTGATCGCACCGGTTACATCTGATCTTTTCTGAGTACCGTAACCGATCACAACAAGTTCCTCCAATGACACGGAGCTCGCGGCCAGCGACACGGAAATCTCCGACTTATCACCAACCGTAACTTCCTTTGTTTCAGCTCCGACAAAGCTAAAAACCAGGATCGCGTTTGACGACGAAACATTTAGTCTGTAGTCTCCATTCGCATCGGTAACCGTTCCGTTGCTGGTCCCTTTTTCCAGAATGTTTACTCCGGGCATCGCTATGCCATCTTCATCTTTTACATTTCCAGACACTACTATTCCTTGCTGATACAGGTAGCCTTTTGCCAGCACATCTTGCGACGGCAGGCCAACAAACGATTGCAACCCCACTACCAAGAAGGACTTTAACTCCAGTGATAGCAGTTGACGCCCCGTACGGAGCAACTGGTACAATTTTTTCATAGAAAATTTTTTAGAAATTATGGATAAATGAATTTTTTCCATTGGCCTTCTCCGGGCCTAATGAAATTCAAAATAAAGGAGAAATAAAGGGAGGAGACGAAACTCTCTGTTAAGCTTAAGTTAGAGGTTCACTAAGCTTTTGCGGATTTATTAATGAACATTTCACGCGCGGTTCGCTCTGCAATTGGAATGAACAGTTTGTAATGCGGGAAATGTAAGGATCATCTTTGATTGCCGCTGTGGTTCAAGGTTTTCCATGTACATCAGTATGCCATGTTGTTGTGATAGGAGAATCGGTCAACGCGTTGGGCGGAAAGGAATGGGCAACGAAGGGTGAGCGGTTTGTCTACTTGCAACTGTCGGGCAACCCGGCGGAAACGTTTCCAGTCACCGACAACAGGCATAAAGTGATACTTGCCCTCAATTGCTTGTTCATTTTCTGAAGAATTCAACACCAGGGTGCCAGAAGCTGAAAAAAATAACTGAAACCTATCCGTATTTTTTCCCAACTTCGTTCTAACCAATCTGCGCCCTATGATACTCCGGGAACGACGGAAGTGCTTCAATACCTTATCTTTCAGGTCATGACCAGGTTCTTTCTCGCTATCGTGTTCGCCATCCCCACAATGCTTTTCGCGCAAGTGGAAGATCTGAGGTTGGAGTTGTCAGACTATTCCGGCGTGTACCTGGGGCTGAAACAGCCGGACAGACGTCCTCAAAAATTTGCGCCCGGATTTATTTCGATGGAGAATGAAACATCTCATTGCCTTGTGTTTTCTCCGGATGGAAATCATTTGGTATATACGTGGGCTGATTCCGTTTGGAGCCATTGGGGAATAATGTATTCCAGGCAAGTCAAAGGGCGATGGTCGAAACCCTGTTTGTTGAAATTTGAAGGCAGCGACAGAATTCCTTTTAACCCTACATTTTCTGACGACTCGAAGAACATCATTTTTACAATGATATCGACCAGTTGGCCGGACACGGACATTTATACTATTGCACTCACCGATTCCGGATATTCTTCTGTTCCCAGGCGAATGGAAACACCAATCAATACAAGCGGACTGGATTTCGGATACTTTAAGGATCGGGATGGCTCGATTTATTTCACAGGACAAAGGGAGGAATTTGCCGGAGGGCTGTTCGACGTGTATGTCTGCCGAATGGAAAACGGAACCTATGTAACCAGGAATTTGAGAATACTGAATTCATCCCTGGACGATGCGGCGCCATTTATTTCACCCGACGGATCATACATGATCTACGAACAAATGGTAAACGAGACAGGTATGGTATACAACGACTCTACAGCCCGTATCATCCGTATTGAGCTATTCGTTAGTTTCGGGGACAAGGGTAATAACTGGTCGGCTCCGATAAACTTAGGTAACGAAATAAATTCGGACAAATTCAAGACGTATCGACCCGTTCTCTCTCCCGACGGCAAATTCTTATTTTATTCAAAGACCGAAAAGAAAGGTGCAGCCGTTTATTGGGTAAGCACAAAAATAATTGACAAACTACGCCCACGGTAAATAGCCGGGACAGTTAATGGAAGGCCGTTTTTTTGACATTTTCCAGCTCCCCTCGTCAAATGAATCCCTACGATACTCCGGAAAAGAGGCGTCCTCCATACCAAGAGCAAAAATGGAGTCAGTACAAGAAAATTGCAGATATCACCGGGCCTGGTCAGGCAACGCGGCATACACGCCCTGACCTTCACAACCGGCATACGACCACACCGTGCGAAAAAGCGCCTTCAGATGTCCAAATATATACTTCCTTCATCATATAAAAGTGATCGTGCGGAGGAATTATACCGGTTCGATCCTCTGATGAATGGTGTCTCCATACTTACCCGGGCGCGTAGGCCGGGGGTCGGCTGAATTAAACTGAAGCAACTGAACCAAAAGGAGATCATAGTTCGGATAAAAAGCATTAAGCCGGGAAAAAACCGGTAAAATCGTTCGGTATATCCATTTTATTAAAATTGGAATTTGATAACTTGTATCAAATTATTTTTTAACCATAAACATTAAGACATGGCAAGCCTGGCAATCACAATTATTGGAATTAAGGGTAAGAATAAGTTGGTACTATCGGATGGCGGGATCACAACGGCAAATCCGGGTGATACGATAACGTGGATCATAAACGGAAACTCGGGAGTAGCCTCCATTACCGGGATTATTGATGATTCCCAGAATGACCTGTTCAAGCCTAACCCGGCTCCGTTAAGCGCGGCGAGCTGGCAGGGGAAAATTAATACGGCCAGGATAGCAAAAGAAAAGAAGGAAATCTATACAATACAGTTCTTAAAAATAGGCGATCCGAAGATCTATAGCTTCGACCCTGAGATCGAAGTAAAACCAAAACCAAAACCGTAGAATATTATCATGCCCTTTAAAAGGAACGTTTGTTGTCTTTTGATTTGTTGTTTTTGGTTAGTTCTTGTTAACGTTTCCGGTCAGGATCAGAAAGTAGCCGATAGTCTGGTCAGGATTTATAAGGAAAAGGCCCTGAACGACAACGAAAAGTTGGAGTTACTGCTGAACCTTTCTTTCAACGAAGCGCGTGACCTTAACCAGGCATTACTATACGCGGAGGAACTCATTAATCTGGCCGAGAAGATAGGGGATAACCGGTATCAATACACCGGTTATTTTCTAAAGGGTAATAAGAAGAAGTTGTTGGGCGATCTGGATGAAGCGCTTGAGGATTATTTCAGAAGCCTGGAGGCGGCCCGTAAGACAGATTATTTCCAGGGGGAGGCAAATGCCTACGGTGCGATAGCAGGTATTTATACGCATTCCAACAATCATCAAAATGCGATGCTTTACTACCGGAAAGCGATTTCCGCCCTGCGGCAATCGGACGACTCTGTTTCCCTCGCGTCAGCAATCCTGAATCTTGGAGAGGCATTCCGCAAAAAAAAGGATTATGATTCAGCCCTTGTGTGCTTCACGGAGTCGGGCGTAATTTTTGACAAAGTCGATTACCAGGTCGGCAAAGCTTATAACCTGGGAAACATCGGAATGGTGTATGCCAGTACGGGAGAAAACAAGCTGGCCGAAAAAAACATCAATCATGCCATACAGATCCTGGAAGAATTGGGTGTTTACTATCCGGTGTGTGTGTATCTCATTTCCATGTCGGATATACATCATCAAAAGGGAGATAATTCCACCGCACTGAACTATGCGTTGAGAAGTCTCCAACTCGCCACGCATCACGGGTTGAAGGAACAAATCAGTGAGTCCAGTCTCAAGCTCTCGGAACTTTATTCCCAAGTCGGCAACACGGAGGAATCGTTCAGGCACTATAAAAATCATATTGTATACCGGGATAGTATTAACAACATCGAATCCGTACAGAAAATGGCGGATCTGCGCACGGATTATGAAATTTCCCAAAAGCACGTTGAGCTGATTGAAAAGGAAAAGATGCTGTCAAGGGAAAAATGGATCCGGAATACCTTTATTGCTGCCTTCGGGATAATGATTTTTGTGGCGGCGATGGCCTACAGAAACTCCAAAAATCAGAAAATAAAGAATCAAAAAATCACGGAGCAAAAAGAAGAGATCGAGCGCAAGAACGAAGATCTGATTTCTCTGAATGAGGAGAAAAATAATCTTATTGGAATTGTTGCGCATGATTTGAAAAGTCCGATCAATCAGATCAAGGGATTGCTTTCGTTAGTCAAAATGACCTGCAAAGCTGATGAAGAGTTAGTTCAATACCTTGCTAGGATGGAGGAAAGTACGTTGCGCCTCAGTGATATGATTACCAAAATTCTGAACATTGAAGCGATTGAGTCGAAGCAACTTAATCTGAAGATCGAACGGGTAAATTTTTCCGACGTGGTAATAGCTAATGTCAAACGGTCTGTTGTTGAGGCGACGCGGAAGCAAATAAAACTGCACACCTCGATAGCGGAAAACGTAATGATAAGTGCGGACCTGAGCTACACCGACCAGGTTATCGAAAACCTCCTGTCAAACGCCCTCAAATTTTCACCCCCCAGGAAAGGTATCTACATAAATATTACCCTTCATAACACGGTCGCGCTACTCGAGATCCGCGATGAGGGACCGGGTTTGAGTGAAGGTGATAAGAAAAAATTATTCAAGAAGTATCAAAAATTAAGCGCTGTACCGACCGGCAACGAATCCTCAACGGGACTGGGATTGTCGATCGTAAAGAAATTTGTCGACGCCATGCAGGCCGAGATCTGGTGCGAGAGCGAACTCGGAAACGGCACCAGTTTTTTTGTCAGGTTTAATTTGGCTGACTGAATCAATTTGATATCACCCGGGATGTCCTTGTTGATTAATATTCGACTGTACTGCCGGACTTTTTGTTTCAGGCGTTTAATATGGTATCCTTATGAACTATTTTATTATATTGATTCTCCTGTTCGCACCAATCGTGTTATCCATAGCGAGCCTACATAAAGATGATGAAGTAACACGTGTCTGCATAGATCCGGGTGTCTTAAGTGAAAATAGTGATTAAACCACTGAAAAGATGAAAATTACAATTGGCTCCGCTGTGTTTACAGCGACACTCTTTGATAACCCCGCCGTTGCGGCCTTGAAGCAACGGCTGCCATTGACGATGACGATGGTTGAATTGAATTCAAACGAGAAATACTGTGATATTGCCGATACGTTACCCACGAATGCATCGAATCCCGGTACAATTCAGAATGGAGACCTGATGTTGTATGGCAGCAGGACAATTGTGCTTTTTTACAAGACATTCTCAACTTCCTACCGTTACACACGACTGGGACGTATCGACAACCCTGTGGGACTTGCCGCAGCATTGGGTACCGGCAACGTCACCGTCAGGTTTGAGATACGTTAGCGTGTTTTTATGAGGTGCCTGTTTTACTTCCACCCGATGCTTGCAGTCGGATAAACCGGCTTTCTGTAGTCCGGTTTGTGTTTGACTGAATGACAAATTTGTTCACGGCTTTCCAAGCTTTGCCAGCTCGTCTTGTTCCGTGACCTGTTCGGGTAACAAATTATGCCGGCTTTGATCCGTATTTTAATGTGAGTGCAAGCTGCCCGGCGTGATAGGCAGTGTGTGAAATAATTCTGCCGATAGCTTCGGCTTTCGTTTTAGTGCCAAATTCCTTTGTTACTACCGTTTGTGGCCAGTCGCTTTCCGTTTGCTTTTCGAAAATGGCTTTTAATTTGTCACAGGCATCTTGCTGATATTGCAGCAGTTCCTCCAGGTTTGTCCATTCACCTGTGTCATGCTGTGCGATAACAGTCTTCGCCTGAACTTTCAGATCCACTTCACCAAAGACGTTCTTGGCGAAGAGCAACTCCACATCACCGATATGGCGGATCAAAAAGCCTGCGCTGTTTTTGGTATTGATGAGTTTTTTGTCAAGGTCTTCAGCCTTGATATCCTTTAGCAGGTTGGTGAAACGCGTGCGTGCCTCTTTCCATGTTTCGAGATATAATTGCGTGGTGGTCATATTTTGAATCGTTAAAGTATAATATTAAACAAGTAACCGGAAATTATAATACAAGTCGCGACAACAGCGAAAAAAATTAAAACCAGTTTTGTTGTCATTACCTTTTTCAGAAGTGTCGCCTCCGGAACGGATAATCCTACCACCGCCATCATAAATGCAAGGGAAGTTCCGATGGGAATTCCTTTCGCTACAAAAACCTGGATGACAGGAATAACTCCGGCGGCATTAGTATACATGGGTATTCCCAGGAGAACGGCTAAAGGAACTGCATACCAGGTATCTTTACCAATATACCGCTCAAAAAAACCTTCCGGCACATAACCGTGTATGGCGGCGCCAATGGCGATACCAATCAGTATATAAACAAAAACACCTTTTACGATACCAAATGCTTCTTTGATGATCGTTGGAATTCGCTGAACGAACGATATCTTTTCAGAATTGAACGCCTCGTGTTCAATCGTGGCCTGCTCCCACACTTTGCGTACCCAATCGGTGAGTAAAGGCTCTAAACTCATCCTGCCAAGAACGACTCCACTGATAACACCTAGCAATATTCCACTCAAAACATAAACGAGTGTTGCTTTCAACCCGAACGTGCCAAGGAAAATAGCGATAGCTACCTCATTTACCAACGGCGAAGTAACCAGAAAAGCGAACGTCACCCCTAGCGGAATTCCACCTTTGACAAAACCAATAAACAATGGTACAGAGGAGCATGAGCAAAATGGAGTAACAGCTCCAAATGCGGATGCCATTAAATACTCGCTGCCATAAAGTTTGTTACGTGACAGGAAATTACGGATGCGGTCAATCGGAAAGTACGAATTCACAATCCCCATGAGAAAGGTGATGAGGAAAAGCAGGATAATAATTTTTACTGTGTCGTAAAAAAAGAAATTGAGCGCTTCACCGAAGTGACTTTGGGCCGGGATTCCGAAGACCGAGTAAACCAGCCAGTCGGCCAGTTGTTGAAGCCAGTCAAACATGTTAGTTGAGGAGCTTTATTATTTCATCCACCGTAGGTATTCTTCCGCTTATTTTAATTTGTTCGTTTACTACCACTACGGGGGTAGTCAGGATGTCGTATTTCATCATTCCCTCCAGGTCTTCAATTTTTGTTATGTCTGCCTGAACGCCACTTTGTTCAACTGCTTTTTTCACTACCTCATAGGTTGACTTGCACCTGGCACAGCCGGGACCCAATATTTTGATCGAAGTTGTCATGAGTTTATCTAAATGGAACGTAATATTACGATATGTCGAAATCAAGCCCGGTGACGAATGTCACATAAGAAGGAATTGTTCACTGATTTTTATCAGATTTGTCTCGTTCGCTAGACTGCGTGGAAAGCAAAACGACTATTTTGACGAAGCGCTTGAGATAGGACGTATCCGGTCGCCTACCGATTTCGTTATTAATCCAATGAGTAATTACGTTCTACTGGGATTAAATGAGGCCGCCGGTCTTTTGTATCAATCAAATCACCGGAATCAATTGAACGATCTTCTAAATTCCAGCGGCGATAGTTTCGTTTTTGTCTTGAAAAGCTTACTGAACGATTGTGAATGTTCAAAGCCTAACGCGTAAGCCACTTCGCTGACAGATAAACGTGTGGTGGATAATTTTTCCTTCGCCTTTTCAATCAGCTTGTCGTGAATGTGTTGTTGCGCACTTTGCCCGGTCAGCGAACGCAACATGTCACTCAAATAACTTGGGGAGAGATTCAGATTTTCGGCCAGGTATCCGACGGTAGGTATGCCTTTGCTTAATGATGTTTCCTTATTGAAATAATCGTCCAGCAGCGCTTCAAGCTTTCGAAGCAAGTCGTTATTCACAGCTTTGCGGGTAATGAACTGCCGTTTATAAAACCGGTTGGCATAATTTAATAACAACTCAATCTGAGCAATAACAACGTGCTGACTAAAATCATCGATACGGCTGTTCAGTTCCGTTTCAATCATTTTAAATATGGAAATGATGGTTGCTCTTTCATCGTCGGATAGATGTAATGTCTCGTTTGCTGAATAGGAGAAGAAACCATAGAGTTTAATCGTCTTTGCAACCGGATGGCCTAAAAAGAAATCCGGATGAATGAGCAAGGTATATTCGGAACATACGCTGGCTTCGTTCCCGTTGCTACCCATGATTTGGCCCGGAGAAGCAAACAACAGACCACCTCCGTCAAAATCATAAAAGCTTTGCCCGTACTTTAGTTTTCCACTGAGGTTTGGTTTATAGGAGATTTTGTAGAAGCTCAGGACATGGTTCTGCCGAAATCCGTTCATATCAAGGTGATCATTCGCACCGTTGATGATTGTTACCAACGGATGTTTTGGTTTGGATAACCCAAAAAGCCGGTGAGCCTCTGATATAGATTCAAGCTTAAGCGGCCCATTCTCTTCCTTATTCATATTCAGTACTTAATAAAGAGGATAACCAAAGCCGCAATTAAAATTGAGATTTTGGTTATCCGTTTCGTTCAAACATCATTTCTATTCACAGAGTTCATTTTGATACGCCCTGCGCGGCGTTGGAAACAGCTTCCCATTTCTCCCAGGTTGCCAGACGTTCCGCGTAAGCAGTACGTACCCAGGGCAGGCAATGACTTCCCAGAAAGAATCTTAACGGCGGGTGCTCTGCATCGGCAATTTGGAAGATCGCGTCCGGGGTTGCCGTTGGATCACCTCGTTCCATCGATTTTAGCGTGTTAAAGAACCGGGCTTTAAAATCGGCATATATATCCAGCCCCGCTGCGAACTTCAATGACTCCGGGCTGCCGAACTCCGTGGCGTAGGCTCCGGGTTCTATAATCGTTACATTAATATTAAAAGCCTTCACTTCCGCGGCGAGACTTTCATGTATCGCTTCGAATGCCCACTTGGATGAACTGTAGTAGCCGATTACAGGCAAGGTTACATGACCAAGATTACTTGATACGCCGAGTATGTGCCCGCCTCCTTGTTTGCGCAGCAACGGTAAGGCAGCCTGAATAACCGACAGTGCGCCAAAAATATTGGTGTCATACATGGCGCGCACGTCCTCCGCACTTGCTTCTTCTATTGTGCCAACAAGCGAATAGCCTGCGTTATTGAGAATAATATCCAGTCTTCCGAAGTGACTATGTGCTTGTGTCACTACATCCTTCACTTGTTTCGGTTTCGTTACATCCAGTTCGAGCGTTAGTACATTTTTTCCGTACGTTTCTTTTAGCGCGGCGATACTTGCCAGGCTGCGCGCGGTGGCCGCTACTTTGTCGCCACGCTGAAGAGCAGCTTCGGCCCACACACGCCCGAACCCCCTGGA
The DNA here is from genome assembly GCA_041742155.1 of Chryseolinea sp. Taxonomy (GTDB): domain Bacteria; phylum Bacteroidota; class Bacteroidia; order Cytophagales; family Cyclobacteriaceae; genus Chryseolinea. Next base: position 133,503 of record JBGSJE010000002.1, read on the forward strand.
CGCACCGGTGATAAACCACACTTTAATAGTTTCCTTTTGCTGTGCCATTGATTTTATTTGTTTTTAATAGTTGACAGGTGCAAAAGTCACCACGCGGCACTCCGGGCTTGTAGCCGGATTGCGGGCTTTTGTAGGCTAAATGAGGAATGATTCCCAATTAAGTGCTCCAAATTAGATTAAGGAACTTGCCGGTGAGTACAAATAGCGCGGGAATTATAATATAACGTGGCAGAATAAAACATGGAAAGACCGGATTTTATTTGCTTTGCCAGCCGACATCGGCAGAAAAAGAACAACATGCATTAATAGGTGGGACAGGTTAAAAAATAATATGGGCGACACATCACATTTTTTAAAAAGACTATCCTTCGAATATCCTCGCGCATTTGGCACAGGCGATACCCGCGCAAATCCACCGCGACACCAAAGCTATGGCAAGAGCCAAATCTCCTTCCCCTCTACACGTTTCACCTCTGTTTGTTGAATTTTCTCCCCAGTCGAACTCAACCTACTCGAATTCTTCAATTTCTAAGTAAATGACATCCCCTAATGACTCAATAGACTGTATTTTTTGAATTGAGATAAAGGGCATGATAATGGCCAATCCATACTCAATAGTCAACGAATAGACGAAATAAATAGCCAATGAAACATAATGCAGAAAGTTTAGTTGGTTTCACCATAGGTGCAACAGACGGGGAGATAGGAAAAGTAAAGGAGTTTTACTTTGATGATGAAACATGGACGATACGGTATCTCATCGTTGATACAGGAAATTGGCTCTCTGGTCGGGTGGTGCTTATTTCGCCCGATGCATTGTTGGCTCCCGATTGGAAAAATAAAACCTTTCCGGTTAATCTCACGAAAGAACAGATAAGGAATAGTCCGGATATAAATACGGACCTGCCTGTCTCCCGTCAGGAGGAAATAAAATTGCATAAGTATTATCCCTGGGTTGCTTATTGGGCAGGTGGATACTACGGTGGTGGCAGTCCACCTTTAACGTTTGGTGCTGACCCGCTGGCTATAGGTTTGCCTTTAGATGAGTTTGCTGAAAAGTTAGCGCAGAAAGATGATGCCTCTGATAAGCATTTGAGAAGTACGAAAAAGGTTAAGGGCTATAAAATTAAGGCAACCGATGGAGAAATTGGTGATGTTGAAGATTTTATATTGGGCGAAAATATGTGGAAAATTGATTTTATATTAATTGATACTGCCAAGTGGATACCCGGCAAAAAAGTACTCATATCTCCGAAGTTAATTAGTAAGATAGAATGGGACAACTCCACAGTTAGTGTAGAAACTACCGTTGCGTTTATAAAAACCAGCCCGGAATATGATCCCTCGCAAATGATTAATGTTGTTAATGAAACGCATCTTAATGCATACTATGACGACTTGGTTCCCCGCAACAAAAACGAATCAGTATGATCTATATAACATGTAGCGATAGGTGTGTAGGTTAATCGGATCATTAGCTCCACATTGCAAACATTGACATTACTACTTCACACGAATTATAATATAAAACGAATATTCACGCTTCAGGCGTTGGGTCTTAATAAGTACATCTTTAAATTAAATCACAATGACGACGAAACTTACTCCTGAGTTAATAAAAGAACTACTTGCTGTAACTGCCGAACCATGTATTTCTCTTTATATGCCTACACATCGTAGCCATCCGGAGAATATACAAGATACTATCCGTTTTAAAAACCTTCTCAAAAAGATAAATGAGTCTTTATCGGATAAATTTACAAAGAATGAAATAGCTGAGTTGCTGCAGCCATTTGAAGAGCTTGGTGAGAACAAAGACTTCTGGAATTACACTACCGATGGACTTGCTGTTCTTAGCTCTCCCGGACTTTTTATAGCTATTAATTTATTGGTGCCCGTTGACGATCTTACGATTGTGGCTGATACCTTCCACACCAGACCACTCAGACGATATTTACAATCGGCAGATCGATATCAGGTTCTGGGGTTGAGTCAACATGAGTTTCACCTGTATGAGGGTAATCGACATGCACTGGTTGAAGTAGTACTTCATGAGGATATTCCAAAGACGATCGAAGATGCACTTGGATATGAATTAACCGAAAAACATTCCACGGTTGCATCGTATGGCGGTGCAGGCGCTCAGAATTCAAATATGCATCATGGACATGGTGGGAAAAAGGATGAATTAGATATTGATGCCGACAGATTTTTTCGTTTTGTGGCTGAGACTGTGCAGAAAAAGTATTCAACACCCGAAGGTTTGCCGATCGTTTTGGCGGCATTACCCGAACACCATGACCGGTTTCAGCAGGTAAATGAAAATCATTTGGTTTTAGGCACCGGAATTAAAATAAATGCGCAAGCCGTTTCAATCAAAAAACTCGCGCAATTAGCATGGGATGTGATGCAGCCTGTATATTTACAGAAGCTTGATGATGGAGTAGGCAAATACAATCAGGCAAAGGCTAATGGTTTAGGCAGCGATTCTATTGAAGATGTGATTGAAGCTGCCGAAGCTGGAAGAGTGAACACACTATTTATTGAAGAGGGGCGAATTATCGCTAAACGGTTGAGAAATAAAATCACCGGTACGTTTAAGCCCATTGATTTAACACAACCTAAGATAGATGATCTGCTTGATGATATAGGGGAGTTGGTAAGTGAAATGGGCGGAGCAGTACTCATTATACCAAAAGAATATATGCCTGTTGAAACTGGTGTCGCGGCTATCTATAGGTATTGAATTAGTAGTTGAAGAAGGAATGAGTAAACAGAACTTAATTGTAAGAAAATGACCATTCAATTTAATACAGACAAAAACATAAACGGAAGCGAAGAGTTCGCCGCTCCATATATTGATCAAATAGAGGATGCATTAAGCAGATTTAGTACTAAGATTACTCGTATTGAAGTTCATCTTTCAGACGAAGATGGTGCAAAGAACGGAGTGGACGCCATCCGCTGCATGATAGAGGCGCGTATTCAGGGGCGAAAGCCCATTGCTGTTACGCATCAGGCCGACACGCATAAACAGGCTATGAGCGGAGCACTGGATAAATTAACAACTTCACTCGATACACTCTTAGGAAAGTTAACGGATCATTCTTCCTCCACCGATCTATTTGCCTCTTAATTCAAAGCATGCGCAGAATCTCTGGCTAGCGAAAATTCCAGCCGATTAGAAGCTATGCAACGCGCAGAGAAAAGCATGGTGAAGAACTGTTAGACGATCTGGGCTGCGGATTTCCAAACACTATGGTACGACAGGATTGGTCAACACTGAGTTTAACGATATTGAAAGCATGAATAGAAGACGTGCCTTGTATATAGGAACTTGTGGCTACAGTGATTTGGTAATTACCTCCCGTAATTTCTTTTCGTGTTCATCAGCCCACTTTCCAAGATTAGAAATAACCGGAATCAGACTTTTTCCAAAGTCAGTCAGCCTATATTCTACTTTTGGAGGCACAACAGGATAGATTGTTTTGCTGACAAGTTTATGGTCTTCCAATTCCTTAAGTTGAGCATTGAGCACCCTGCCGGAAGCATCCGGTATTTTCCGGTGGAGTTCGCTGGGCCGTTGATAACCCTGATCAATAAACCATAACAGACGAATTTTCCATTTACCGTAAAGTACTTCACCGACCATATCAAGACCGCAGTTAAGCGTAGGCTGAATTTTTCGTTCGTACATGAGCACAAGGTAACCTTTCGGAGTTGTGTCAGTCAAGTGCTCCTCTGTAATTTGATCACTACCCGGTTATCTTAAGCGAGCTTATCAGACCTTTCTCAAATTTCAGGTGATACGTCAGCACCACAGGGCTACCTTGAAACGTTCCCGATATTTTAGCCTTCAATACAGCGCCGGAAGAACTTTCGCGGTAGTCGAGAGCTTCCATGACTGTGTTGTATCTTGCATTTGAATCTCCTATCCATCGTATAATTTCATCATGACCTTTGTGCGTTCTTCCTTCGTCAAATACTTTCGCGTTTGGTGCAAAGCTTTTTACATAGGCCTCATTGTCGTGACGTTGCTGTGCGTTCACTAAAGACTTAACCGAGTCCGGCATAGTTAATGTTTCCATAGAATAAAATAGATTGAGTTAAAGATTTTGTTCAGCAACCTTATCGGGCATTGCGCTTTCAAATTTGTATACACAAAATTCAGGTGTATAACCGGCAGTTACAATAAGGGAGAAACGAATCACATAGGGATAAATTTATCCCTATGACAATGCGCTGGAATACGATATGTGTTTGTTAATTTGCCCGCGAAATCCACCATGACCAAAGTTTATTTTACGATCGCGTTTATGTTACTTATCTTGCTGGCCGCTAAGGGCCAGTTGCCAAATGCATCAGATAACGTTTTGATGAAGTACATTGCGCCTCCACCGGAAGGCGTTTTTGAAAGGTTTCGGGAAGAGGGAATGGATCCGGCCAATCACCCGTTGACCGAAGTTGAAAGAGCTAAAGTCGAAGCCGCTTTTTCAGTTTTACCACCTTTGCACCAACGGATCCTGGGCGCCCATATACACAGCATCAGCTTTTTGGATAACATGCCGAACACCGCGTTGACATCGCCGGTTGTCAGCCTGGATTCTATTGAGCGGTTTAATATTACTTTCCGGGCCGGAATACTTCATGAGACAATTTCCGAGTGGGCCACAAAAAAGGAAAATACGTTATACGACAGGACCGAAAACAACGAATATACGGTGAGTATTGAGGCGGGTAAACTGGATGCTTTTGTGTTTGTTTTACTACACGAAGCGACACATGTGGTAGACGCGGTCTTGAATTTGACACCACCCATTGAAAATGCCGCCGATAGCGTAGCGCCTACTGTCATTACCAAAGATATATGGAAAAAAATGAATGTACCTCTCGAACCGTATATCGATCCGCTTGTTGAGAAAACCATATTTCGAGGCGGTGGCAGGATACCGATAGCTTCAGCCCCCGGGATTTATCGCGCATTGTCAAAAATGCCTTTTGTGTCCTTATACGCAACGGCAAGCTGGTCTGAAGATATTGCCGAGCTTGAGACCATCTATCACCTGACTCATAAGATCAAACAACCCTTCTATGTCTATGTCAAAAAAGGAAATCATGAAGTTGCCCGGTTTGAGCCAATGAAGAGTAAGCTGGTGCAGGAGAGGTTGCGTCATTTGAAGGTGTTCTACCAGTAGGAATCCCGTGATTTTCCTTCCATTTTTTTTTCAGGTGCCTGGAATCGCTATTAACAGGAGAAATTTCCCGGTGTTCAGCCTGAAAACTGGTAAGTTTCCCGGCAATGTCTGATTTTGCAAACAATTAGTACAAATCCAAATGCTTAAAGAATTTACCTACAAAAAATTTGGCAATACGGAATTAACGGAGGGTAGTTGTACCCGGTCTTTTTCGGACGTGCATGATCAAATAAAAATATTATTCTTACCTGCCGGTTTTGTTATCAAGGTAGATTTTAAGGAATACACATTTGAGACTGACGCATTACTTTTCGTAAATCCAAACGTGGTGATACAACCCGTCTCTGCGGCTTCCGCTGGCGGTGAGTTAATCCATTTCAACAGGGATTTTTATTGTGTGGAAATTCATGACCACGAAGTAGCCTGCGATGGTATCTTGTACAATAATGCTTTTGAAATTCCCTTTATTGCCCTGAGTGAAAGTCAATCCGCCGAAATTCAGAATATATTCAGGGAAATTAAAACGGAAATGGCGCAAGAGGATGCGAACACGGAAGAGATGCTTCGCATTTTACTGAAACTAATCATCCTAAAGTCCACACGGATATGGAAACGACAACACCACCTGGCGGAAACCAATCAACAGGCAGACGTACAATTTTTAAGAAAATTCAGCCAGCTTGTCGAAAAGCACTACAAAACTCACCATACCGTATCAGATTACGCGGATATGCTTTTTGTGACCCCCAAAACGCTTAGTAAAAAAGTAAGCTTACTAAGCAAAGACAGTCCAAACGATATTATTAAAGATAGAATTATTCTTGAAAGCAAGCGGCTGCTGGCTCATACCGCGCTTTCTGTTAAAGAAATAGCCCATAGTCTCAACTATGAGGATGATGCTTATTTCGTGAGGTTCTTTACTAAGAACACGGGCATATCACCAACTTCATTTAGAAAGCAGTTTTAAAATTATTCCTTAGGATTTCAATTCTGATCAGGCATGGCTCCGGCCATGCCTTTGTCATTTACTTCCGGTGGTAAAAAGCTTAATAGCGGTCACCTCTTCCCCGGAAGGGAAAAAAGTACAATTCAATGCGGAAAGTGTCTCTTGAGGCAGCGGATCATTCGCCACATCTTTGCTTCATCAAATTACTTAAATACAAAGCGACATGAATATTGGACTATCAGAAATCAATCGGAGAGCGGTCGTAAAAGAGCTGGCCGGTATATTGGCAGATGAGTTTGTGCTCTATACCAAAACCAGAAACGCCCACTGGAATGTTATCGGTAATGATTTTGCCGAAAAACACAAGTTGTTTGAATCTCAGTATGAGCAACTGGATAGCATAATAGATAACGTTGCCGAGAGAATCAGAACATTAGGTCATGTTGTGCCAGGTACCCTGTCGGAAACACTTGCCGGTGCAAACCTTAAAGATGAAAAGTTTGCATCGTATAACAGTTCCGGTATCATCGCGGTTTTATTGGCTGATCACGAAGCCATCATTCGAAACCTCCGGAATCAAATAGCATTTTTTGCAAATGAACAGGAAGATTTGGGAACCAGTGATTTTGTTACCGGTTTGATGCAAGATCACGAAAAAGCTGCGTGGTTTTTACGCGCCCACCTTGACAAAAGCTGATCTCAGGGGAAGGGGAAAAAGTGCAATTCGAAGCGAAAAGCATCCATCGAAGCCCCTGTTAATTCAGCCCAACTTTACATCATCAAATTATTAATAACAATTTAACCCATACAAAAATGAAAACGCTAACAGTTAAAGACGGAACAGTAATTTATTACAAAGATTTAGGCGCAGGACAACCTATTTTCTTTCATCATGGATGGCCGCTGTCATCTGACGATTGGGATGCCCAAATGATGTTTTTCCTGGAAAAGGGGTATCGCGTAATTGCTCATGACAGACGCGGACATGGACGTTCCACGCAAACGTCCCAGGGAAATGACATGGATACGTACGCAGCGGACGTTGCCGAACTCACGGCTCACTTAAACCTTAAAAACGCAATTCACGTGGGTCACTCGACCGGTGGTGGTGAAGCGATACGGTATGCGGCGAAATTTGGTAAAGACCGCGTCGCCAAAGTGGTGTTGATCAGTGCTATTACCCCGTACATGATTCAGGATGAAAGAAACCCTGCCGGTGTACCGTTGGCTGTCTTCGATGACATTCGCCATAACACCCGGCACAACAGGGCTCAGTTTTATCATGACATTACCGTACCTTTTTTTGGATACAACAGGGAAGGCGCTGATGTAAAGAAAGGAATACAGGATAACTGGTGGAGACAAGGTATGATGGGTGGTATCAAAGCGCAGTATGACTGTATTAAGGTGTTTTCCGAAACAGACTTTACCGAAGACTTAAAGAGCGTTGACGTACCCGTATTGGTTCTTCACGGTGAGGACGATCAAATCGTCCCATATGCAACGACCGCGGTAAAGGCACATGAACTGTTGAAGAAAGGTAAGCTCATTTTATACCCGGGCTTTTCACATGGTATGCCGACTACGGAAGCTGAAACCATCAACAACGACATCTTAAAATTCATCAATTCATAAAAGGAAAAAGTGCAATTCAAAAGTGAAAAGTGTCCATTACCATGCTCCGCTTATTCATTCCATTTTGCACCATTAGAACAGTATTAACAGTATATAAAAATGAAAAAGTCAATTGTAGTAATCGCGTTTTTAGTTTCTCTTTTCACTAGCAGCTTACTGGCGCAAAGTAAACGAGTGGCTGCATCGGCAGGCAGGTCGGAGTACATCGAAGTAGAAAAAAATGTGCGCTTGCACGTAACGGATCTTGGTGAGGGAAAACCCATCGTATTGATCCACGGCTGGCCACTGAGTGATGCGATGTATGAGTACCAATACCAGTATTTGAGTCGTAAGGGATTCAGGGTTATTGGCATTACCCTGAGAGGTTTTGGTCAATCCGATAAGCCGTATGGCAAGTATGACTTCGATGTGTTCTCCGACGACATAAAAGTGGTATTGGAGAAACTCAATATCCAAGATGCCGTACTTGGTGGATTTTCTATGGGAGGTGCGGTAGTCATTCATTATGTAACCAAGTACAATGCAGCGCATATCAGTAAACTTGCGCTATTTGGTGCCGCGGCCCCATCATGGAAACAGCGTGAGGGCGTCCCATATGGTATATCGGACGCAGATGCGGAGGGATTGATAAAGGCTACGATGACGAGCCGGCAGGATTTGATCGCTGGTTTTGGAGCAGCGTTCCCGGCAAAAGAAGGCTCTATCTCAAAGAACGTGGAGAAATGGCTGGAGAGTATCAATTTGCAAGCGTGGCCTTATGCCATTACCCAATCGATCACGGCATTACGCGATCTTGATTTGCGCCAGTCACTATCAAAGATCAAGATACCGACAGCGATCTTCCATGGTACGCAAGACAAGTTATGTCCGTTTGTTTTCGCGGAGCAGCTCCAGCAGGGAATTAATAACTCGTTTATTATTAAGTTCGAGAACAGCGGTCATGCGCTGTTTGTAGAGGAGGCTGAAAAATTCAATACTGAGTTGGAGAAATTCGCGAAATAGTAATTCTTGTTGAACATGTAATAGGAGAGATGTGAAATTATGTTTCACATCTCTTCTTTATTTTATCTGATATTACTTGTGGTGGTATTTTAATCCTTAGACAAACAACTATCCTTATAGGAACCAGGAAACCGCTGAATTCGCGCAAAAATAAGCGTTCCGAGAGGCTTATGAATAAAAATGAGTTCTGTTTCGTGCTTAATTTGTACCCGATCGGGATGATTTTTACTTATTTTCCGATATTTGTACCCGATCGGGTACGAAATAAATAATATTCTGTAATTTTGTACCCGATCGGGTACAATGAAAAGACTAGCAGACTTTGTTAAAAGCAAGCGACAAGCACTGAAAATGACACAGCAGGAACTTGCTCAAAAGGCAGGTGTCGGCTATCGTTTTGTGCGCGAACTCGAAGCTGGAAAGACAACACTCCAGCTTGGGAAAGTTAACGAAGTACTCAAACTCTTCGGACACGAAGTTGGCCCCGTACCGATAGAACGATCATCACTCATCAATGAGAAAGGCTGAAATCAAAATGCACGATGAAATAGCTGGTTATCTCATCGAGGATGAAAACGGCTATCATTTTCAGTATGAAAAATCGTACAAGGGTGAACCCATCAGTAAAACGCTACCGATGAAAACAGAAGCATACACAAGTTCTATTCTGTTTCCATTTTTTGATGGACTCATTCCGGAAGGGTGGCTGCTTGAAATTGCTGAGAAGAACTGGAAACTCAATCCACGTGATCGTATGGGCTTGCTATTGGCTTGCTGTAAGGATACCATCGGAGCCGTGAGCGTAACCGAGTTGAAATCATGAGCCGTTGTTTATACTGCTATCAGCTGCTTGAGGTTGGTCAGGTTGATTTTCATCCATCTTGCAGCCGGAAAATGTTTGGCAGTGCTACTCCGCCGGAACTTCCCTATTCTGAAGAAGACATTTCCAAGCTTGCGTTACAGTTCATTCAACAACGAGTATCCGTAACCGGAGTTCAACCCAAGTTGTCCATGGATATTACTTCAGGCCGGGAGCCGAAGAAACTTACCATTGTTGGACTATGGGGAAATTATATTCTCAAGCCACCGTCAAACCTTTATCCGGGTCTTCCCGAAAATGAGGACTTGGTCATGCACCTGGCAGCATGGTGTGGTATCAGTACGGTACCGCATTCGTTGATCCGATTGAAATCAGGATCGCTAGCTTACATCACCAAAAGGATAGATCGCTCAAAATCGGGTAAACGTCACATGGAAGATATGTGTCAGCTCACGGAGCGAATGACTGAACACAAGTATTCGGGGTCGCATGAGCAAATAGCCAGGGCTATTTTAAAATTCTCTGCCAACCCACTCCTCGATGTGATCAATTTCTACGAGCTAACGCTGTTTTGCTATCTCACCGGTAATGCCGACATGCACCTGAAGAATTTCTCCCTGATCGATGAACCCGGTATTGGTTATCATTTATCGCCGGCATACGACCTGTTATGTACAGCAGTTGCCAATCCCGATGACAAAGAAGAGTTGGCGCTAACGCTGAATGGGCGGAAACGAAAAATTACGTTAAGTGATTTTCAAAAGGCAATGACTCAGGCTCACATTAGTACCAGGGTAATTGATAGTATATTTAGAAAGTACAAGGATGCTCATATTCCAGCGATGCTTAAGTTCATCGGTACTTGTTTCTTGTCTGATGAATTGAAGTACGAGGTGAAAGAACTTATTGAATCCAGGTCAAATACTCTGTTTCGTTGAGATTTAGTAAGCTGTGGATCTTAACCCGTTTCCAGACAGCCGGCAAATTTCTATGCTGTGTTTTGGATATTTTTACTTGAAATCGTTGATATCCCTCTCAGATCAGAGAGCGGTTTGCTTCCACAGCCCCCAGCCCAAATCCACAAAGTCAGGCTATGAGGAATTATTTTACGTAAAAAGTTATAAAAACATACCGTACGGTATGTTTAATTATTTATATTTGGACCATCACGATGAAAGAAGCACAGTCTAAAGGCGAAAGAACCCGTCAGTTTATCATTGAAAAAACGGCGCCCATATTCAATGTAAAGGGATATGCCGGTACCTATTTGAGTGACCTCCAGGAGGCTACCGGGTTGACCAAAGGAGGCATCTACTTCAATTTTGAAAATAAAGATGAAGTTGCGTTAGCCGCTTTCGACTATAACTTCGGACGAGTGAACGACTACATCGCGAAGAGAATTCTCGCCCAGGAGCATTCTATTGACAGGCTACTGGTTTATCCGAAAGTCTATCGTGACTTTCTGAAAATACCTTTCCTTCAGCCCGGATGTCCAATTCTAAACACGGCAACCGAGGCCGATGATACCCATCCGCAGCTTAAGGCAAGGGCTGCCGATGCTTTGCAGTATTGGAAGAAAGCAATTGAAAATCAGGTGAAACGAGGGATCGCGCTGCGCGAAATCGGGCCTGACACGGATCCGACTGAAATTGCCGTCGTTATGATGTCCTTAATTGAAGGGGCCCTGATGCAGGCAAAGGCGACGAACCGGTCAACGGAGTTAAGAATTGCTATGAACTATCTGGAGAAATTTATTCTTCAACTTAAGGTGTGATTTTTTTTGAGCTATAAAATACCGTACGGTATGTTTTATTTATTATGGAATTACGGTCAGGAAGGTTGTTAACCCACTCCTATAAAAATGAAATTCGAACAAAGAATTAATTCACTAAAAGTTAAATTATGAAAACTGTAGTCACAGCGGTAGCCTTCCTGGTATCTTTTTCCATTCATGCCCAAACCTTTACACTGAAGTCAAAAGATCTGGGTGGACAGGCAACCATGCAACAAGTGTTTAATGGGTTTGGTTGTACGGGGACAAACGCATCACCTCAGCTATACTGGGAAAACCCACCCGTTGGCACAAAGAGTTTTGCCGTAACAGTTTACGACCAGGATGCACCTACGGGAAGCGGGTGGTGGCATTGGTTGATCTTTGATCTGGACCGAAATGTAACAGAACTTAAATCCAATGCCGGTAATCCGCAGTCGGGTACGGCCCCTCAGCACGCTGTGCAAAGCCGAACGGACTTTGGCAGCTCGGGTTATGGTGGTCCATGTCCGCCTCAGGGTGACGGCAGCCATCGCTATATCGTTACCGTTCACGCTCTTAAAACCGAGAAACTTGGCTTGGATGAAAACGCTAATCCCGCGCTTGTCGGATTTATGTTGGGACAAAATACCATCGAAAAGGCGTCACTCATTTTCTACTATCAGCGATAATCGATCACTAAAATCGGCTGCACACATGAAATATAAAGTTGAAAAGGCATTAGAAGTACTCGGTCAGACTCCGAAGGTGCTCGAAACCATGTTAGCCGGACTATCGGAAGAATGGACGCATTCAAATGAAGGTCCCGACACCTGGAGTCCCTTTCAAGTAGTGGGTCATCTGATCATCAACGAGGAGACAAATTTTCTTTCACGGGCGCAGTTGATACTATCCAGCCGGGAGCCTGAAGTGCTGACACGTATTAGCATGACCGCTCATGTTGAGAGATTCAGCAACCTTTCGCTCGGGGCGCAGCTGCAACTGTTCAGGGATTTGCGAACACGAAATATCGCAACCCTTCAAAACTTTTCTATTACCGACGAAGACCTTGAAAAGACAGCTATCCATCCGGAAGTTGGGACGGTGCGACTGGCCAATGTGTTATCCACATGGGTTACGCACGACCTGATTCATATTGGTCAGATCGCGCGGGTAATGGCCAAACAATACAAAGATGAGGTTGGGCCATTTATTCAATTCCTGAAAAGGCTCCAGTAAGTTTTAACCGTTCGCTTAGCTCTACGACTTATGAATCACACTGTTCTTCAGGCCACTGACCGAGATTTGGCCATCGTATTGGACCTATTTAAAGAAGCGATCCAATTTCAAAAGCAAAATAATTACATCGGGTGGGCAAGCATAGATCGCGAATTTATTGAAGGCGACATTCGCCAGGGACTCTTGTACAAGGTGCTTGCCCGTGAGAATATGATCGGTGTCTTCTGTGTTTGCTACGTTGATCACCTTATCTGGCGGGACAGGGAGAAGGGTGACGCCATTTATCTTCATCGCATCGTCTTAAACCGGCAGTTTCAAGGCCTAAAAATTTTCCCGGCAGTATTAAGCTGGGCGATTGATCAGGCGAGAGCACGTGGATTTAAATACGTCCGCATGGACACGTGGGCGGCAAACGCAAAGCTGATAAACTATTATAAAGGGTATGGTTTTCGTTTGATTGAAAACTATACAACGGAAGACACGATGAGCCTGCCTGTGCAGCACCGTAATCTTCATGTAGCGTTACTGGAATTTGAAGTGCGGTAATTCGTGGCGTCACTGCACGGAATGGAACGCTCACCCGATGGGAAGCAGTCTCCGGGGACTACTACTGCAACCACGCCTTTGATACCGTATCTGGAAGAGGGGGGAGGGTTGTGAACCCATTCTTATTACGCTGATTTCCAAGATTTTGAAGGAGTCAAATAGGTGGTGCACCGAAAAGTGCACCTCAGAAAAGGGCCATAATGGCCTCCGGAGGGTTCAAGAGGATCCACTTTGGAAGCCTCGAAATTCGCTTAAAAAAGGGTTTTTCCAAGGCAGCACATGAAGTTATCCAAGTGAATTTGGCAAGCCGTGTTTCTTCAAAACAGCTTCCATAGCCTTTGCTTTCCTTACAAATAATTGATCGTTGCTGTAATCTTTTAAATTTTTAGTTACCACGACCGCTGGAGATGCTTTTTTAATCGCTGACTTTTTAACTGTTGCTGACATAGGTTCATTAACGGTTTATCCTTCAAGGATACGTATCAGATCATCGTTGACGTAGTATATCTCATTACCCTCTTTTTTTGGACTAAGAATTTTTGCCTGGATAAGCTCATCCATGTATTTTGAAATAGTCGTGCGCGATTTCTTTCCAACTAAATCACTCACCGTTTTTGTTCGGCTGTAGGGCTGACTGAATAGCGCTTCATTCATTTCCTTACTATACCACTTGATCTTTTTTCTACCGTGATCCAACGTTGCTTCCATCTGCTTCACTGTTTCGTTGATGAGGCGATTCGTGAGCATGGATGTTTTTTCTACGGCATCCAACATATAGAGTATCCAGCTTTTCCAGGATTCTCTTTGTGTTACTGCGCTGAGGCCAGAATAGTACTCATCCTTGTTGGCTATGATGTACTTTGATAGATAGAGTACCGGCTTTGATAACAATCCCTTATTGACCAGATATAACAAGTTAAGAATTCGTCCTGTCCTGCCGTTGCCATCCGAGAATGGATGAATGGCTTCAAACTGATAATGAGCTATGCACATTTTCAACAGCGGATCTGCCGGATACTTTTTATCATCATTGAGATATTCAACCAAATTAGCCATCAATTTTTCAACGACACCTTCACCGCGTGGAGGTGTATAAACGGTCTCTCCAGTTCTAAATTCGCTTTGCCCTTGCTTGATGACAACCTGCGCTTGCGGTGAACGCAAGCCCGCTTGTGTAGATTTTATCTGCTGGAATATCTTGGTTATCAGATTTAGGGTTATTGTCTTTTCCGTTTCTAACTGTCGGTTGCCTTCCCATAGTGCTTCTCTGTATTTCAGTACTTCTTTTGTGGCTGGGTTGGCCTTCGCTTCATTTATGGTATCCGAAATGGCTTTGTAAAGTTCGTCCTCAGTAGTAAAGATATTCTCAATCGCAGTAGAAGTTTTTGCCTCCTGAAGTGCAATGGTGTTTACCAGCATATAAGGATTTGGCAACCTTAAAACATTACTATCCACAGAAGCTAAAGCACGTGAAGCTGATACCAGTTTCTTTAAAATTTCGGGGTCGTTTTCAAACTCCGCAGCAGGTGGCAAGGGTGGAAGGTTGTTATAAGGGATGTTTCTGTCGTATTTAGCCATTGTAGGTGTCCATTTTTTATTGAAAAACTGGACATATGGCAAATTTAGGAAGAAAACTGGACAGAAATCAATCTATGTCCAGTTTTTTGCCAAAAACTGGACATACTTCAATTTGCGTCCATTTTTCGAGATAAAACTGGACATAGATCAAAACCTGTCCATTTTTTAAGGGAAAGCGAAACTGAAGAAATGGGAGTTGAACCTTCCTCGTCCGCAATTGATCTTAAGTATGTTAAATGCTGTCAATCTCCGCACTCACCGAATGACTCACCTTAAAGTTGATCGGGCTCGTCTTCCACCAACCGATCCTAGGCTAATTAACCTGTCATTCGCACACATAGTTTCCGCCTTCTGGATTTGAATGGTAAGGGGAGCAGTCAAGGACTGGACGACTGCGGATTGTATAATAACCAACGTATATGATTGCATGGACATGACCATAAGATGAGCCCAGGGTATTCTGGTTTGTAAAATGCTGCCGTTCATGATATAGCAGTAGCCCACCTTTAGTTTATATTGTCTCCAGGTCCATAATTTATGACACCTCCGATCGTCACCGTTCCTAAACCTCCGTCTCTGTAATATTTGTACGCCCCTGATTCCTTATCGAATTCTGGTCCCTTTCCTGAGAAAGCAAATCCGTAAGCGTGCTTCCCGCCGCATAAGCAACACCGCATGGATAGTGAACGGCCGTGGAACAACTTGGATTTTTGCAAAAACTGAATAAAGTTAAAAAAACAATGCGTCCAACCTTACAGCTCATCACCCGTTGATCAAATGTATGTAAGTAGACTACAGTATTTTGGATACATTTTGCCTTTAGATCACTGGTTCAGCGAGTGATTATTTTGGAGAGTCGCTAACACCGTGGCAATCGCCATTACAAGCACTCCTTATTCAAAATGTAATCACAAAATTTAGGAATCGAACGATTACGCTTTACACTGTCTGATTTTTGTGTTTTTATTAACCCTATTCAAACAACGCTATGAAGCCAAGAACACTTTCCATATGCGCAGGCGTGAGTTACCTGATCATTTTCTTCTCGGCCATATTCGCCAATTTTTTTGCCATTGAGGCTATTCTTAAAGATCCGCTTTCCACTATTCAACAAAATCACATGATGGTTCGATGGGGAATTATGGCATTTTTAATCACGGTAGTGTTTGATGTGGTGGTTGCATGGGCGTTAAATGAACTATACAAGTCGCATCCCTTATCAAAATTGAGTATGTTGTTTAGAATGGCGCACGCAATTATTATGGCTGTAGCCGTATTTGCCCTTGTGGCAACTTTATCATTAAGTTCTGCTGACAAAATTCTAAAGCAGGTGAACACATTCAACACCATTTGGCTCATTGGCCTCTTCTTTTTTGGAATCCATCTCATCTTGTTGGGGAAGATAATAACTCGCCCCAAGTGGATAACCTGGTTTCTGATATGGGCTGGCAGTATGTACGTGATGGACACAACTGCACATTTTGTGCTACCCAATTACCCGGTGTATGCACCGATTTTTATGGCGTTCGTAGCTATTCCCAGTATAGTGGGAGAGATGTCGCTCGCCATCTGGCTTCTCACTAACGGCGGAAAAGAACAACAGTTCTTTTAAAAGTATCTTATACTATCACGATAATCATCAATAAAAAGCCTGATCATGAAACAAACAAAACGTATACTCAGAATAGGTTTAATAATTGCAAGCATAGGCTCCTTGTACTACGTGCCATGGATTTTGGTAAAGGCTTGGATTTTACCACTACCCAATTCAGTTCAGGAACAATTAAATGAAGCAATCGACAATGGATTTGACGGAATGATTGTTTACGTGGACCAGGCTGGTAAACCACCAGAGTTTTATGCGGCAGGATGGCAAGATCGAAAAAACAAAATACCTGCCTACCCGCAAGCCCTATTCAAGATCGCCAGCATCACTAAGCTATATGTAGCTGTTGCTACCGCAAAATTAGTTAAAGCGAATCGTTTATCTTTGGATAAGACACTCGCCGAATACTTTCCAGAATTAGCCGGACGAATTGAAAATTCAGACAAGATAACCTTGAGCATGATGCTGCAACACAGAAGTGGCATTCCAAATTTTATAGACCATCCTGACTATTGGACAAAACCACCAAAAAACAAGCAAGAGACTCTTGAATACGCGCTCGATTTACCGGCTGACTTTGAACCGGGTAAAGATTATGGCTATTCAAATACGAATTACATGTTGATTTCCGACCTCATTGATAAGGTAGTGGGGTATAACCATCAACAATACATTAAAGAGGAAATTTTGATACCACTTGGTCTGAAACATACGTTCGGTTCACTTCATGAAGTGGATATAGACTCTGTGATGAGTGGCTATTATGTTGGCATTGAAGAGGATTTTAAGACTGAAGATACAGGCTTAATTCTAGCTACGGCAGAAGATGTGGGTATCTTCCTGAGGGCATTAAACGATGGCTCAGTATTTAATGAAGGGGAACAGGAAATCTATTCATCCATTTACGTATATAAGCATACAGGTCTGATTGTCGGCTATCAGAGTATTGCGGAATACCACAAAGACATGGATGCCGTTATCATTCAATTTAATAATACAACCAACTTTGATGGATATGACTGGAATCTGGCGGAAATCGTATATAACCGCATTGTTAGAATAGTGAGGAATAGGGACTAAGCAGAATCCTTTAATTCTAAAAATCATGACCAATAATTAACGGAAAAAGAACTTAACTAATAGAAAGTGAGGATAAGAGCCCGATTCGTTAAACATTTCTCAACGTGGACAAGGACGCGGCTTCGGAAGCTTGGTCCAGGGCAATGTATGTGTGTTACTTCGCGTGTAAAATAACAAAGCCGTCCCATCATCCAGGTGTGTTCCACTCCCTTTGTGAACCCAGATCACATGGTAAAAGTCTGTTCGATGCGGAGATCTAAGGATTGACTTATGTTCCTTGTACAGATCTTTAACTGACCGTATCTCAAATTCCAGGGGTGATCCCGGCTTAAACTTATAACCGCCGTGACTATTTGTTCTTACGCCCCAATTCTTCTTTGACATTGAGTAACTCATGATAAACTTTTAAGGCTTGTTTCATGATCGAGTCGTTATCGGCTTCGATCTTTTGGCTGCGGCGGTCGATGATCTCATCGTAGAGACGGAACGTCTCGTCTGTTCCGTCACATAAGCCGATGCGCTGCATGATTAGCGTATCGAGGTGCGGCTGGAAGTAGCAATCGTCTATGCCGGCGGAATGCAGGGCGTGGAATAGTTTGCGGGATTTCAATTCTTCCTTGATAAGGCACAGCAACTGTTGCGTATCTTCAGGGAGTTTGATCGTTGGGTTGTTGAGAAGCGGACGAGGTCGATTATCTGAGGTAAAAGCTGTTGATAATTGTTAACAGCACTTTCTTTTTATTAATTACCCTAAATCTCCGAATGTAAAGGATGTAGTTTTATGTATGTTTATGTTATTGTCTGCCTTCTTTTCTAGATATTTTGCTAATGTTTTTTCATGGGCATTCTTGGATTTTTTCATCTTACTAATAGATAGTTCTCCGACTTTTAATGATTCAAATTTCTCGTCATCCATTCGTATGAGAACCACTCTTCCCCCTATAGGATCGAACGTTGATGTTACACCTGAAAAAATTCCTTGCAGGACCTGGGGTGCTTCCATAGTACCTAGTTTATAGCCGTGATAAAATTGTTTTCCGTTCTCGTTTTGCAAGAGTACGGTAAGATATCCGTTTTGCAGCTTCATCTCGCCCAGGTAATTCAATCTCTGTCCACGTAGTTCCATCAATATCTTGTAGTCTTTTTTGAAGATTCGTACTGGCGATCGAAGCAAATAACCTTCTTCCGTATTTTTTCTCAGATACGTGTAGTAATTAGCTATGCAGCTTTGCAACTGGCTACTGTAAGGGTTGTCTACTTCACTGATAAAACCTTTTAATGATTCATAACCCAAATGCTTGATCAAAGCAATTAGCTTTGAGTCACGTAAGCCGATTTGATCTTCCGGTCTTTTAGTTGAGATAGGTTGAGCAATTTTTTTATAAATGTATTGGTCGCCAACACCTTTAATTCCTGCGCCAATTACTTCAAAGCTTTTTTTCTCATATGTCTCATTATGCTTTGATACGAGCTCATCCAGGAGACGACGTAAATACTTAACTTTTATCTTCATTCCCAAAGCTAAAAAATTCGGGAACATTTCGGGAACAATTGGGAAAGTGGAATGACCAATTGGGAAACTTTAGGGGTCGATTCATCGACCACACTCTCCCATCTTTACATCGTTGATCGATCAACAGCCTGATTAGTTGTGGTTCATAAGAGTGCTTTCATGGGTGGCACTGTTGTGATCTGCACTTGTCAGGCACCCCCACCCATGATCAGTACGCCGCGGGCTTACGCGTGATCAAAAGCTTACGGAAAACCGCATCCTGAAAAATCTTCAGACGGGATTCCTATGCCCTTCCGCGACCAGTTCCGGCCATTTCCAACCATTAAAATTTTAAACAAATGAAAAATTTAAAATACGTACTTGTATTCGTACTGGGCCTGATGGCCATGAGCTGCACTGAAGAGCTGGTGCGCCCGCATCATGAAAATGATCCTGTAACAACGCCGCCCCCGCCTCCTAGACCATAGGCTTAGTGGATTTTTGAAACGGTGAGGTGACGTAATACTTCACCGTTTTTTTTTATCTTTATTACACCTGCCCACAAAATGCAGCAAAATGAGGTCTTCGTGTTGGTTTGCTATTTTTATATGCATCCCGCTTGTCAGTGCAAGCCAGGCGAAGATCGACAGCTTAAAAAAACTTCTGGAAATATCACAAAAGCATAATGACCAGAAAAACGTTTCGTACTACCAATCGCTGATCGGATGGAATCTCCTTGAGCTTAATCAGTACGACAGTGCCCTGACCTATTATTACCAATCGCTGACCGATCACAGCAACGACCCCGAGCTTACTGCTCATGTCCTTGAATGTATCGCGGTCGCTTACGGATCGAAGAGCTTCCCCGACAGCAGTATTTATTACCATACACAAGCACTGGCGCTTTATACACACCTGAGGGATACTGCGCACGCGATCATGATCGAAGGCAACCTCGCGTTCATCTATGAAGATATGGGGCTTTACGAAAAGGCGCTCGAACGTGCCTTCAGCGCCCTGGCAAGATCCGAGCAACGGAAACCCGATCGAACACTTGCGTCCTGTTATAACACGGTTGGTTCCATTTACGCAAAGATGGACGATCATGAGAACGCCCTTGCATACTATGTAAAGGCATTAATAATCCGGAAACGGATAGGCTATGCTAGGGGTGTGGGGCAGTCCTATAATAATATCGGCGAGCTTTATATTCGGCTTTACCGGTATGATAGCGCACTGATCAACTTGTCCAGGTCCGAGAAGATCAAGCGAACGTTGGAAGATCAGAACTCATTGGGCGTTACCCTTAATAATATCGGAGAAGTATATCTTGCATTGAACAATACAAGAAAAGCAGTACCATATTTCACTGAGTCCCTGAACATCAAAAGAACATCGGGAGAACGCCTGGGAGAAGTGATTGCGCTGAACAACCTGGGAAAATTAAAGATCAGCGAAAAGGATCTTAAAAGCGCAGCCGCCTATCTCAACAAAGCGGAAGGCCTGGTGAGGAAGATCGGCGCTCTCGATCATTTGCGGAAGAACCTTGAATTAAAGGTAGCACTCTACAAAGCGACGGCTAACTATCCGCAGGCATTCCGGTACATGGAGGAGCTGTTGATCGTAAAGGACAGTCTGCTGAACAAGGGGAAGGCTGAAAGCCTGGTAGCGATGCAGACGCTTTATGAAACGGAACAGAAAGAGCAGCGTATAACGCTGCTCCAGCAGGAAAAAGAATTGCAGCAGGCTGAGATCAAAACCAAGCGAGGCTGGATCTGGTTGCTGGTCGTCAGCACGATCCTGCTCGTTGTCATTGGAGCACTTACCTTTTACAGCTACACCCTGAACCGCAGAAGCAAGAAACGGACAGAAATGCACCTGAAAGAACTCCATCACCGGGTGAAGAACAACCTGCAGATCCTGTCAAGCGTGCTCACGCTTCAGTCGCAACATCTTACCGATCCGATGGCGATCCAGGCAGTGAAAAGCAGTGAAAGCCGTGTCAATGCAATGGCGCTCATTCACCGTAAACTTTACAACGGCGATGAAAGCCTTGGCATTAACCTGAAGGAGTACATCACCGAGCTGATCCAATACCTGGTGCAGTCGTACGGATACGCGCAGAAAGAGATGAAGCTTAACCTGCAGATCGAAGCGATCATGCTGGATGTAGATAAGGCTATTCCCATTGGCCTTATCATCAACGAGCTGGTGAGCAATGCTTTCAAATACGCTTACACTATGCAACAGCACCCGGAGCTGAACGTGAACCTCCGGCTTGAGGACAAGCAGCATTTGTTAGTGGAGGTGAGCGACAATGGAAATGGCGATGTGTCGTCTGTGCAGGTACATTCACCGCAGTCATTCGGTTTGAAGATGGTGAACATTCTTATGAAAGAACTACGGGGTAAATTAAGGGTAGAAACTAAGAATGGAATCGGTTATTCGTTGAACATCCCCATTTCGCACTAATGGAAAATATAAAAGTACTGATCGTAGAGGACAACCTGCTGGTAGCAGAGAGCATCGCCACCACGTTGAAGAACCATTCGCTGGAAGTTGTCGGTATATGCGACACGGGTGAAGAGGCTATTCAACTTGTGAATGAAAAGAACCCTGACCTCGTCCTGATGGACATCGAGCTTGCCGGTGCGATGGATGGAATCTCCACCGCGAAGGTGATCCAGGAAGAACACGCTATCCCGGTCATTTACCTGAGTGACTACACAGATCAAAAGACTGTTGACCGCGCTAAAAAAACATTGCCCGCCAATTACATTGCCAAGCCTTTTCAGGAAGCAGAACTGGTGCGTGCCATCGACATCGCCTTTCACAATGCAAATGCGGGGACAGCGGAGGCGAAGCCGTTATTAAAGAAACATATTTTCTTGAGGACTTATAGCCAGGTTTATATCAAGCTGGCATATCAGGAGATACTGTACCTGAAAGCCGATAGGGCTTACTGCACGCTGGTTACGGAACATCAAACCTATAAGCTGACGATCAGCATGAATCATGTGCACGATCAGATCAATAACAAGGACTTCGTTCGTGTACACCGGTCGTATGTGGTCAATGTCAATCGCATTACAGAGCTGGAGGGGAATACCATCAAGCTGGAAGATCACGAAGTACTGATGAGTCCTGATCTGCGGGGTAATCTTATCAAGCTCCTGAAATTTATTCAGTAGTATCCGGAAGGAATTTACGGGACTTCGGAAAAACGGTCCCGAGGCTTTAAACGCCATGGCGTATACTCACGATAAACCCACATGCAGCATGGGACCACTCTTTTATCGTTATGATGTGTTCATTTCACATGCCGTAGAGGACAAAGAGTCCATTGCCAACGAACTTTATGACAGACTAAAGGAATCAACCAGGTTAAGGATCTGGTATTCGGGTAAAAAACTGATCCCCGGAGAAAGCATTGAAAAGACGATCTACAAAGGACTCAGAAGGTCGCGTTATGGTATCGCTATCCTAAGTCCAAACTTCCTAAGAAAAAACTGGACTACCCAAGAGCTCCATTCATTACTCTTCCGAGAAAGAGATAAGGATCACGTGATCTTTCCAATACTTCATCAAATAACATTGGATGAAATTGTAGAAAAGTACCCTTTCATGAGAGACCGGTATTGTATTTCCGCTGACAAGGGTATGGACTATGTGATCCAAGCCATTATTGATAAAATTAAACCGGGACTGATAAGGGACTTCCTTAGGCTGGCAGGTATCATTCTTCTTACCATGCTAATGTCATTCTCCGCCTACCAGTACGCATACTGGAATGATCCTCCTATTGACGTTGTCAGAAAGGAAATAGCAAAAAGGGTCGAAACTTTTCAGCACAATATCGAGGCTGAGCGCATACCGCAGCATAAAACATCTGACTGGAAATATGGCTCCCTTGAAAATATTGGAGCATTGTTCACCTCCTATAAGAACCTGAAAGTATATTACCGGAACGAATACGAATTCTCCAATGGATATACTTCCCTCAGATCTAAAAAGTATGTCGAACCGGCATTGAGCATCGATCTTGAATCTCTGACGCCCTTCAACTCCTATCAGCTTACATCACCACAAATTTATCTGGCCGAACGAAGCGTTTCCGGAGATAAAGAAGCAGCCTATGTGCTCGTAAACACACAACCTGTGAAATACACCATCACGCATTCATATGCCATCGATGATCATACGTATGTCGTGACTGTTGCCTACGAAAATAACATCCGGTATATAAATGTCAACCTGGCGTTCGCCACAACCGGTGAAAGAATGAAAAAACACCGGATGACGCTGTTGGGATTTTTGCCGGAAGAAAAATACACATTCGAAGAAGAACGCGAAGGGAAGTGGAGATTGAAAGGTATCGAATAAGGCGGTAACGCTACAGGCGCTTTCGGAAAAGGATAGCCTTTCCTCGGAAAAGAATGTTGTTACAAGGGCACTATCCGCAGAGATTGGACTCATCATTTAATGAGTAAAATTATGAGCCTTCTACGCGTACTCGAAGATTGGGCAGATTATGACAACCGGAAAAAGAAGGGCGAGGATGCCCGCTATTTCTCCTGCACCGAGCCTTGGGAAGTTGAATACCTAGCCAGAAAGATCCAGGGTGTCTACCCTACCTTAATGCGTGAAAAGATCAAGGTAGCCATCCGGTCGTGCTGTGAGTCTGTCAGAGCACCCCGACCCCGAAAAGAAATGGTGGAGTGCGTGCTCCGAAGGCTATCGCTCATTTAAGTTTTATTGGATATTCTTCGTACGTTCCTCACCGGCTGTTGACTCCTGTTGTTTAAACATATTGCGATGAGAATACACCCCTATGCGCTTATCCTCTTGTTCTTCCTGGGGGGATGTACACACTCGTCGGAGGCGCAAACTGTCTATGTTACCAAGACCGGCTCCAAATACCATCGGAGCTATTGCAATTACCTGCGGTACAGCAAACTTTCCGTTAGTCTTCCAGACGCGAAGCAGCAAGGATATACTCCCTGCAGCTTTTGCAAGCCGGATATAAAAGATACCGGCCTTGGCCCGGAGCCAAAGGCAGACACGGTTCAGCGTGCAACGGATATCACGCCACGAACACCTGTACAGGAAGCCTCACCCGCGAAGGCAACAACATCGTCTCAATGCACTGCCCGAACAAAGGCCGGAAACCGTTGCAAGCGAATGACCACCAACGCCAACGGCCGGTGCTGGCAGCACCAGGAATAAATAGCTACGGAAGGCGCGCAGGTATCTTCGGAAAAAAGACATTGTTCTTAGGAAATCATTTTGGTGAGAGCTTATTCCATTGCTGTACTTCAATACGAGAGAACCCAACAGCACCATACCATGGATTTTAAAGATCAGATCAAACAACTAGGTGATCGCGTAGCGAAAATGCTTCCCCAAATTCAAACGGAAGAAGCCACAAAAACATCGTTAACGTTGCCCTTTATTCAGATCCTGGGATACGACATTTTCAATCCGAGCGAAGTCAATCCAGAGTTCATAGCGGATATCGGCATCAAGAAAGGAGAGAAGGTTGATTACGCTATTATAAAGAATGGCGAGCCCATACTACTCATTGAATGCAAACACCACCTAGAAAAACTTGATCCTCACAACTCCCAGCTGTTCCGGTATTTTCACACTACCAAGGCAAGGTTTGGGCTCCTCACCAATGGCTTGCATTACCGGTTCTATACTGACCTGCAGGAATCGAACAAGATGGACGAAAAACCATTCTTTGAATTCATCCTTACTGATATAAAGGAAGCGGAGGTCGACGAGCTTAAGAAATTCCATAAATCATACTTCGACCTCGACAGCATCTTTACTACGGCAAGTGAACTGAAGTATTCAAGCGAGATCAAAGCTGTATTACTGAATGAATTCAAGGAACCCACCGAGGATTTCGTACGCTTCTTTATAGCCAAGGTGTACGATGGGAAAGCCACAGTGAAAATCGTGTCACAATTTACAGGCATTGTAAAAAAGTCGATCAACCAGCTGATCAGCGATATGATCAACGACCGTTTAAAGGCAGCGCTAGCAAAAGAGGCGGAATCGGACAAGCAACGTACCCGTGAGGAAACTGAAAAGCCCGAAGAAGACAAGGGCATCGAAACAACCGAACTAGAGCTGGAAGGATATATAATCGTAAAATCCATTCTACGAAAAAAAATCGAAGCCGAGCGGATCGTAGGACGTGACACAAAAGCCTACTATGGAATTCTGTTGGATGATAATAACCGGAAACCTCTATGCCGGCTATGGTTGAACGGAACTAAAAAATATCTCGGCTTATTCGATGAAGCAAAAGCCGAGACAAGGTATGAGCTTCAAAGTCTTGATGACATTTTCAGCTATGAAGAACAGCTTTTGAAGAGCACCCACTTTTACGAAAGAGAAGAAAAAGCTTCCGGCGAAGAGAGGACCTATGCAAACGGATAAGATGCACCGTTCGCTTCTCGTTGTAACGCACCACTACTAATTTAAATGGACGATGCTGGCAACATCAATAGGATAAAGGTCAGTGGGCGTTTGGAAGTAATATTGCCAGGTTGGGAAAGTAAATTATGCCAGTGATGATGGCTATACGTACTTGGCTACATGATTTAAAAAAAAAGCTCAATGGAAAAGATAGCGTTCAGCTTTATAGGTTTTTTCATCGTCGTTCAAGGATGTGGTTCGGATGACTTAAAAGGTTGTCCGGAAGCAAACTGTAGCCACTATCGATCCGGCTTGTATGGAGGGCACGGCTCGAATTGAAGACGTCCGAACAAGCCCAGATACTTGCCTTGCTGAAGGCTTCAGCAGAGGTCAATAAAGTCGATGAAGGTGGTCTATTCAGGACGAAATGTGTGCATTATTTGTATGGAAGCATTACGAATGAACCAGCTGTAGCCGCCGTTAAAGAGATTAAGCTCAGGCTTGATTTTTTTTCGAAAACCGATGCGAAAATCACAAGCAATGAATTGACGCTCTACGAGTTCATCTTGCCTAATCATACGCATAGTTTTAAGGAGAAAATTAACTGGCCTAATGAAGCGATTACGTATCAACTAAAAATTCTTGACGCAGAAATAAACTGACAGAATCATGGGCTGGTCTTTCCGAAAATCTACATCCTTTGGTCCGTTTCGGTTGAATTTTTCACGATCCGGATTGGGTCTATCATTTGGTATGAAGGGTGCCAGGATCAGCGTCAATAGCCGTGGAACGTATGTAAATCTCGGCACCAATGGTATTTACTACAGGCAACGGATCGATGGGAAAAGGCCTTCGGCTCGTACTGAAGTAATTCCGACCATACCTGTTGAGCCGGTTTATTCTGGAGTGCAACATACAATAACTACTGATAGCGTGGAAAACGTTACGGATGTTGACTCTCAGGAGTTTATCAAAGAACTCGAGTCCAAAGCAAATAAAATTTCATTTTTCAAACTCTTCGGCCTCTCGCCTTCGCTGGCTATTATCATCTATGTCGTAATCTATTTCAATCAAACTGTAAAAGTTGAGCAACTATACAAAGACATTTTTACAATCCAGAAACGAAGTGTCCATGTTCGGAGCCTTCCCACTAAAGATAGCTACTCTGTTCATACGGTGACGCAATTTGAAAAATATGACATGGCAGTTGCTTATGATTCCACCGACTGGGTAAAAATTTATTTTGAAAGAAATCCTGATAAGGAAGGTTTTGTGCGGGCTGATATGGGTAGTATTTCGCGGGAGCTCTTAAGCCGCAGCAAGATAAAACGTTCGGAAGAACAGCCACTGCTTTGGATTATCTTTCTGTTTCTGGCACTTCTTCTCAGTACATGGTGTGTTTATTTGTACATGTTGGATAAAAAGCGTAAAAAGCTTGAAATCTATTATACGCTAGATAAGGAGGCGGGGATGCTCCATGAGAAGTTTTTGGAATTCTTCCGCGAGTTCACCTCTTCAAAGAGAATATGGCAAAAGCTGCATGTTAAGGGGGTAGGAGATAGCAAATATTTTGCAGGAGCTTCACAACTCGTTACTCGTGTTAGCATTGCAGGTATTTCGCTGCATCGATTACCTTCTCAATTCCTGGAGACTAATATTTCCGTTCCTTTTATCGCGCTACGGAACACTGAAATGTATTTCTTTCCGGAACGGATTATCCTCAAGCGTGGCAACAAGTTTGGTGCAGTCTTTTACAAAAATATTCGGGTTAGTAGTGATAACATCAACTTTATTGAAGAGGAAGTGGTTCCAGCTGATGCCAGCGTTGTTAGTCAGACATGGAAATATCTTAATAAAAGTGGTGGCCCGGACAGACGATTTACTAATAATCGAATGATACCGGTTTGCTTGTACACTGATTATAAATTTGAGTCGGATAGTGGAATGGAGGAAGTAATCACCACCTCGAAGGCTGGCGGTATGGATAATTTTGTGAAATTTTTAGGAATGATCGGAGAATATCAAAGAAGATCAAACTAGCTAGTGTATAACTGTTGAATGATGATAGAGCGACGATTTTATTCTGGCAAAGGGCGTTACGCTGTAATGACGGAGTCACGATATAAGGATCATACCTATGGTGAAAGGAGCTTTATAGAAGCAGAGGAGGAGATAGAGGCAAAGGGCCACGGAAGCTACGGAGGTTTGTTGTTTGATAAACGGTGGATCGCTAAAC
This sequence comes from Chryseolinea sp., assembly GCA_041742155.1. Lineage (GTDB taxonomy): Bacteria > Bacteroidota > Bacteroidia > Cytophagales > Cyclobacteriaceae > Chryseolinea. The sequence continues at coordinate 161,057 of JBGSJE010000002.1, forward strand.
GAGCAGGGATTATTGCACGTGATAAAAACTGTTGTGTGATCTGTAAAAGTATAGACAACCTTCAGGTGCATCATAGACAGTATCATTTTATTAAGGCTCTTAAAAAGTTCAAGGCTCCTTGGGACTATGAGGACCATTTAATGATTACACTATGTGAGAGGTGTCATTCTAAGGGGCACGGTAAATATCGCGTACCAAATGTATACTTATGAACTTGTTAGATTTTTTTAAAGGACAAAAGAGCCATTTAGGTAATTTACCTATGGAAGCAAATTCGGGTTTTCTAGACAAAAAAATGTTCAATGGGCATAACGTTGAGCAGCCAAACAACCGGAATGCCGGACAGGCTCAAACTACTGAAAGAGCCGACATTCCAGAGCATGTGTTTATCGAGCACGAAAAACCTAAGCCGAAAGAATCAACGGAGTCCAGTCAGCCTAAGCCTGAGGTGCTTGACCTGCAAATCCTCTATAACTATTTGGGGCAAAACCTGGAGAAGAACGGATACGAAGATGCGTTGGCAAATCCTGATACCAGCTATATGGAGGAGCAAATAAAGTATATCTACAATGATTTAGGTTTGTTGATTGCAAAAATCAAGACGTATTATACTAATCATATTCGCAATATTGATTTTCATATCGATACCAGGAAGCGATGTGGGATGATTGAAACTGTAGATGAGCTTTTGAGCTACAAACAAACTGTTTTGGAAGCGATTCAGAAAGTTTCTGAAATTGAGACGGAGACCAATAAGGGTGCCGGTGTTAGCCAGAATCTCATGCTGAGCTATCGAAGAGGATTCAGAAACGGCTTTGCAGCTATTACGTATGGGACAGTGTTGTCGAGGAAATATTAATTAAAAATATGCGTGATAAGTGGGTTTTTATTGGATGTTTTCTGACGGGATTCAGTTATCGATTCCTGAAATCAAGCAGTGAGCTTTCTATTAAACGTGTTATTAAATACACCTCCGCATTGCTAATTGTCTGTTTATTGTGGGCATTTGTCGGCTATTTGTTTACAGGTAGATACTTAAAAGGCGAGTGGTACGCCTGTATTACTGCCGTAGTGATAATGGTGTTTCTTGTTATCCAAATTGAAAGACAAGTAATACTTTCTTCAAAGGACCATAAGCTGCTCCATGTGTTTCGAGTCGTGATTGCCTTGGCCATGGCATTAATTGGTACAGTCATTATTGACCAGATTATATTCAAGCAAGATATCGAACGAAGAAAAATGGTAACAATGGATGAAGAGGTGAAGAAGATATTTCCAGGTCGTGCTGAGGAATTGAGACGCCAAATTGATGAAATAGATTCGACCATTCTTTCTAAAGAGCATGAAAAGAAGTTGATATATGATGACGTAGTCAAAAATCCGTTTGTTTTCGCTTATGAAAGGCAGGTTAAGACCGATACGTCTAAAAACTCGGTAGTTACTACTATTCGAAAACAAGTGCATAACCCTAAAGCCAATTTACTCGATCCGTTGGATAGGAATATTTTGTCGCTACGCGAAGATAAAATGGAAAAAGATAGTATGCTCTTGAGTTTGCGCCCCATGATAGAGGCTGAATTGAAACAAAATGTTGGATTTTTGGATGAACTTGAAGTAATGTTTTCCCTATTGTCTGAGTCATTTTTAGCTTTTTGTGCATGGTTTATTTGGTTTATTTTTCTGTTTGGTCTCGAATTGTTCATACTTGTGAGTAAGTGGGGTGAGACAGAAACAGACTATGATAGAATGATGACACAGCAAATGGAATTGCACTTGAAGAGGATAGACCTTTTAAACAAGCAGCAAGGAGATAAATTTCAGGCTAGTTCATCAGATTAAGGGCTCTGGTATCGACCATTCGGAAAGAAATTTCGGTCGCTTGGAAAAACGAATATCTTACTTAAAGCGGTGTGTTTAACTTAGTTTTATAAATAAATCTAAAACTTATGGCAAAAGTAGCAGCATTTCACAGCGTTAAGCAAAGTGTCCATCACAACAATTCTAGTTGTACAGAGGGTAATAACATTGAAAGAGAAAACCTGAGACAAGGTACGGGTGGAAAACCTCTCTGTACGCGTTGCGCGCAGCTTTCTTAAAAAGGAAAGAATAGGGTTAATCAGTTCAAATGGTTATCACCCATCATCATTTCCGAATGGTGATGGGTTTTTCTTCTTCACTTTAAAGCTATGCGACTACTTAAGAAAGCTGTAACACTGTTATCTTTAGTAACATGTTTTTATGTTGGTCAGGCACAAACAAACCGCGACATTGTTATTGATGACAAATAAAAAAGCAAGGGTGATTTTTGATGGAGAAGATAAGGGTATAACTGAGCCCAATATTCCATTCAAGGTTACAACGACGGAAGGCGAGCATTATGCACGAGTGCAGTATCAGGAAAATGGTTCTATCACTAGCAATTGTTTTCCAACTTCCCTCGCCAAAAGCTAACCCAACGATACTCCAGGAACGACAGGAATGCGTGAATCCGGTCTACAACGAGATCGAAAGCGTTAACAGAAGAAGAGCATTTGTATCGGCCAAGTACCTAATGGCCCGCCGTGACTATTTGTTCTTACGCCCCAATTCTTCTTTCACATTGAGTAACTCATGATATACCTTCAAGGCTTGTTTCATGATTGAGTCGTTATCGGCTTCGATCTTTTGGCTGCGGCGGTCGATGATCTCGTCGTAGATGCGGAACGTTTCGTCTGTTCCGTCACATAAGCCGATGCGCTGCATGATCAGCGTATCGAGGTGTGGCTGGAAGTAGCAATCGTCGATGCCGGCGGAATGCAGGGCGTGGAATAGTTTGCGGGATTTTAGTTCTTCCTTGATAAGGCACAGCAACTGTTGCGTATCTTCAGGAAGTTTGATTGTTGTGATACTGAATGTTTTCATTTTTCTGAATTTGAGGTTTTAAGAGGTCAGTAGGTTCATTGCTTCCGGTAGAGGACAAGAGCTGATAAATAATCTTCAGATCCTCTTTCAGTTGATGGTCATTACTTTCTATATCTATCCTACCAAGGATTCTCAGCAGGGCATTTTTATACAAGTTGCCATCAACGGGTTGGGGCGGGATACCAAATTTGGGCTCTGTCTTATCGGAACAGTATTTTGCCATAAAGGAAGGTTTATTCCGTTTATAGGAACAAGTATAATGTTTTTAGGTATAAATTCAAACGAAACATTCCGGAATAGTTAATAAATGTGCCTAAATAGTAAATTAATGTTCCTAAAAACATTATCCTATGACAAAACTGGGGGAGTACCTGGCGCGGAAATCCGTGAATAGGGCGGCCATTTCAAGAAAAACAAAGATTCATACGACCCGCCTCAACGAGCTGTCGAACAAGGAAAGTGCTAGGCTGACTGCAGAGGAACTTTACTTGATTGCACTGGCCATTGAAGTTGACCCTGGCGATTTGCTTGAGTATGTATGCAGTGGGTTGGCGTTAGAAAAAGATTCTGAAAACTAAAGGATGTCGAAATGAGCAGTCCATTTTTTTGCATCCAATTCTAAATTTCCCGTACGAGTATCCTAATCGACATTGGGAACTCGATCAGCACTGTCAACCAACGCAGAAAAATTTAGAGAAGCGGAGGTCTACAGATTTCATAAAACCCATTCCCAAACCACGGAAACGAAAAACTGTTACGCAAGAACAAATAATCTTTGATGAAGGCAAGGGACTCTCCACAAAAGAGTAACAGTACGACCCGACATCCATTATTAATCTGGTTCGATAAGAAGTTTCCAAATGGAGGGATTTGCCGAATCCTAATGATTCGCAAGTGACTTCTGAAACGGTGCGTCTACTTCAACATTTGGCGTAGACACAAGTTCAGTAGTATCCGTCCATTTTTCTGTCAAGTGGAAGCAGTCGTGAACTGCTATCTGGTTAACTGAAGCCTTCGCCTACTCGTTAGATCACTTGGTACAATTCGTATTGTAGGAGTAAGTTAAGAAAAAATGCATACTAAGGTAAATGGCGCTTATAAGTTCGTTTTAGTTGTCAATTCAAAATCCTTTTGAAGGAACCAGTTTTCGCTGACCTTGTTATTATCACTGAGCGGTAAAGGGTCCGCGTTGGTTACTTTGAAAGTGGCAGGCAAGTTGACTGCATGTCCAAATATCAAGGCGTTTTGAGTTGGAATAGAAGGCATCCTTTTTAGAATCGTTTCAGAAATATGCGGAGTTATTTGTCGGATGTGGGATAAGTCCTCTGGGTTTTGAATCCTGTGAACTATGAAATTGCTACACTGTGAGAGGACTGTTTTTGAAAGTTCACTTGGTCTTTGAGAAGAAACTAAGAGGAACACTCCAAATTTTCTTCCTTCCTTAGCGATGCGATCAAAAATTAGATTCGCCCTTAGAAATTCTCTCTGCGGTTGTTCAGTAATGTATCGATGAGCTTCTTCAAGAATTAAATTAACCGGATAAGCATTTCTAGGCTCAAAGTTTTTAACTGTCTCGTAAATTATTCGTGAAAGTACACAGGCAACAATTTCCACGATCTCATCATCAAGCACACTTAGATCGATTACTACGACTTGCGCATGCTTTTTTATTTTTCCATCCTTTTTGAACAGGCCAAGGATTCTTCTTTTGTATTTTCTTAGGCTGCTGTTGCTAGCTCGTAAAAATTCAAAATCAGGTCTGTCGCGAATGCTCTTGATTCTCGTAATCAGCGATGAACAATAATCTCTAATTTGACGGTTGCCGTGCGCTTCCTCATATAAAATAGCAAGATCAATTGCTTCCTCAATAACGTCAAAATTAAATTTGGATCCCTTCTCATATACGGGCATCTCAACCTTTGATAAAAAAAACAATGGATCACCATTTACATCCTTGCTTTCAAGATAATCATGCAATTGGGTTTTACCTGTTAATTCACCAAAGGATACAATTAGCGTCTTTTCAATCGTGATATCAGTTTGTCTACCGTTTGTGACGCATAACACTTTCGCCAATTTGATGTCAGTAGTGTTGAACTTTCTGAGAATTGAATGAATTCGATCACTTTTTGATGGACTACTAGTTTCATCACGCAGTATTTGAGTAATGCAAGTGGCAAGTAGATGATTCTTAGTTTTCCGTATTCCTTCTTCAGCGTCATCTCTTGAAAACAAGACAGCCAAACCTAACGCGTTTCTTAACACTGGGAGTTGTGTCCGCTCACTTGCTTTTAGCAACAATGCCCACTCATCAATATTTAAAAACCAGTTGGGTAAATTAAATAGTTCTTTTTCATTCTTTGCTTTTTGCTCATCAAGAGTTAGATATCTTACCCTTATGTTGTTGTTCCTCTTCCTTAGTTTAGAGAACGCTTGTCGATACTCACCATTTACATCAAAGAAGACAAAGGTGCTTCCGACAGCACTGTAGTCCTTCAAGGAAAAAATCCCTTGAATGATTGAGCTGATTGTACAAGATTTGCCGCTGCCAGTATTCCCAAGGACAGCCGCATGACCACCGAAAAACTTGTCGATGTCAATTTTAACATCATAGCCAGGGAAAATAGTTGATTTCCCAACAGACAAGGTATTAAATCTCCTATTTTCTCCGTGAGGACATTCCCCTTTGTTGTCCCTCCATGTTCCCGTTTCGCAAATAACTTCGCCATGCGCACCAACATTAAATATTGCATCTAATTCAGATTCTTTGATATAAAGGGTGTCGGTATATAATGACGGATATACACTTACTCCGAATTCAAATGTCAATCCGTTGTGAGTTGGTTTCAGAGCTCCAATTGGTAATACTTCGAGAAACTTACCGGATTTAATCTTATTAAGAAATTGTTCCTTAGGGTCATTGTAGGATGTGTTCATGTCTTTCTCACGCACACCAAAAACTTCAGCTACAATATAGTAATGCTGGTAAGGAATTATTACGTAACTATTCAGTTGAGCAAAATAATGTATATCATCAAAACCACTAATATTAAAATTATCGAAGCCGGCTAACAATTCAATCGTAAACCTGTCAGAATTGATGGCAATCACTTTTCCTATTGCTCGTTGCTTATCCTCCTTATTCATTTTTCTTCAATAGGATTTTTATTGCTTGTTCCATTTTACTATCAATTTCATCATTGCTTAAGTCTGGAAGGATTTCTGCGACGAACCCGTTGAAGTAATGCAATTTGCTTCCGTTATCTAAATCGCCACCTATGATCCATATTCTTGGGTCATTTAACGACTTAAGCTTGATAATCTCGGTGTCGGGGGCTGGATTTCCGAGGACTATGAGCCGAAACGATGGGATTGTAAAAGCTTGATAGATAAGATTGTTTATATGTTCATCACTGAAGCTGTACCCAATTGTTACCAACACGTTATTATTCTGCATCAGTTTTTTCTGAAATTCCCGAAACAGATCTGAATAAGGACTCCCTAAACTGGCATTTTGTTTCAACGGAGTTGGATGAATCATTACAGTTTCCATTCGTTGAAGATTAGCAAGGGATGTTTCCTGAATCTCTCTTACCTTAAATAATTTCGATTCTTCATTGTCCTGAATCCAATTGATTGAACCATGAATTTTATATAGATAGAAAAAGTTGTCTATTACGTTCCATTTGCTTTGTGAAAGGTCCATTTTTTCAGCAAGCGCATAGTTAAAGATCGTTGGATTGAAATATTTTTTAATACCCCCTGAAAATCCATTTACATAATGTACTCCCAATTTGTCAAGTGCGGTTTCTGTATAAATGTCATAGTTTGTGGTGAAAATGTTGGGTTTGGGCAGGTTTGAATTGCGATAAAGTAATTTTCGGTAGAATACTTCGTAAAGGGTTGATAAGTCCTGATCAATCTTGGCTATTTTATTTTTCTCATTGAGACATTTTTCAATGATATAGTTTCTTGAGATTTCTATAATGTGATTAAGCCTTAACCCGACACGACTACATTCTTGTTTAGTTGAATCAAAGTAAAAATAGATACTATGTAGAGTTCCAAGAAAAAATTCAAGATTTTTTGAAAATGCTCCAAGCGTCAAATCAATCTTAAACTCAGATTTGAGCCAAGCATGATGGGTGGCGTCAAGAACGTTGGTATAGAATTCTTTGGCCATGGGAACCATGGTTGGAACTCCAACTTCAAAGCTATCTTTAATGAAGGACGAGCATCCAGATCCTAACAGAAACGATAAATTTTTGCCATCTAGAACTTTTCCAAAAGACTCTCTTATTCGATCAAGAGGTTCTCGGTTTTCCTTCTCAGCTTTCTCAAGGACATTATCTGAACCCTTATAAAAATAGACTTTTTCGTCTTTAGGCATTATTTATTTTGATGGGTTTGCAAATGGTGAACCGACTAACAAATAGACTGATTGATATCAGGAGGACTGTAAGGACATTATCATCCAGTACAATTGTATTTAGCTGCAATTCCCAGTGGGCTATCGATCGGGTTGGATCAGGTGGGTCAAGGAATCGAATAACTAAGATAGCGGCAACGTTATTAATAAGCAAGAGAACAACCGTTAAATTTGAGCAAATGCTTTTTCAGGTGCTACGTTTTATAAGACGTGAGGACCTTTTAATGAAGTCAAGGGGCGTGGCGTAGATAAGTTTGTTGAAATTCTAATAGAGTGTGCCTTTCTTATTATCAATGAAGGTCAAGCCATAAACCTCTCCGTCCTGTTTTTGCGTAATTGGGCATTGATGCCGTAGAAGTTCATGTCAGCAAAAAAGTGTTCTAGAAATCAAGGAGATGCGATAGCGGTATTTCCAAAGCTTCAGCCAATGCCATCAGGGAGGCAGCCGTCGGGTTTGTCTTACCGGCTTCGATTTCATTCACGCTACTATACGGGATTTCTGCATCTGCGGCAAGGTGCTCCTGACTTATACCTTGGCGCTCCCTCAATTTGCGGATATGCAGTCCCATTTTTATTAACTGCTTTTGGTATCTAATCCTGATTTGTTGCTTTGCCACATTCAAAGAAAATGATAAAAGATTTTTGCGGTATTGGCTATTACCTATACCGACAATTTTATGAAATCGCAAAACAGTGCTTACCCGTTGACAAGGCTACCTTCCAAGGTGCAGGTGTCTCTATATCTTATCAGAGAAGAACTTAAAAGCCGAAAGCTATTCCAAGCCCTCCATAAAGTAGGTCTTGACGACTGCTATTTCCAGCCGCACTTGGATTCCCTCATTTTGAGAACCGTTGGCTTAGATGACGGCACCGATGAGACATTTGGCATTTATGACGAAATCATTGAAAGACGAAGCAAGAAAATCGAAGCAGATCGTGACTCGATCACGAAGCAGGCCTTTAAGGCTTACCAGGAAAAAAAATGAAGGTAAAAAACGGTCAGCTGGAAAAAAGTAAACAAAATGTTAGTACAGACGTTCACGCCCTATTCGATTTCCTTCGAAGGTAAGTCAATACAGCGCTTAGGGTATATATTCTCTGGAATACAGAACCTAGCCTCCAGCCGAGCTTGTCGATAGATTAGGTGCTTTTCATGGTGTGATGATACGGATTTCTACACAATTTAAGCGCTGGCATTAGAACAGTTGGTAGTGATGAGTAGCAATAATGTGAACCATCCCTAGGTAAGAAAAGTACGGCACAGGATTCTAGGTTTTTTCGGTTAATTGGTGCGATATTCATGGCTTCATTCTACAAGTATGAAGTTAGATATTACAAAGCCAGTTCGTGAATTTTCGGATTTCCTCCATCTAGACAATAACGATCGCATTATTTTCTCTGGACGGTATGGCGTAGGAAAGACAACATTTCTAAAAGCTTTTTTCTCAGAACATGATGAATTTGTGGCGCTCGCGTTGTATCCAATAAACTATTCGATCGCGACGAACGAGGATATTTTTACCCTTATAAAGTATGATCTGCTTTACGAACTGCTAGATAAAGGTGCCATACCTGAGCGACTTGACACTTCCGTACATAGCGCAATTGAAATTCTCGGTTTTGAGGACACTTATCGTCTTTTCAAGACATTTGTGGAAGCTGTGCCGTTAGTGGGGAAACGAATGCTCAATATTATCGCGCCTTTGGAAGAACTAGTTAGAGAGATTAGGACAAAGAAGCAGATTCTCGAAGAACAAAATGACAGCTATAAGATTAAATTGCTCCATGAAAGATTAACTAGTTCAAACGGGAACATCTTCGAGCAAGATATATATACGGAGATTATTATTAAGTTGATTGCTGGATTACGGCAAACATGCAGGAAAAAAATTGTCCTTGTGGTTGATGACTTAGATCGCATCGACCCAGAACATATATTTCGAATTCTAAATGTATTCGCGGCGCACTTTGACTCGTCGCACTATCACGCCGAATTGAATGACAATAAGTTTGGCCTTGATAAGGTGGTAATATGTTGCGACATTGACAATATACAACGTATCTTTCATCATCGGTATGGTCCGAATGTCGATTTCAAGGGTTACGTCAACAAGTTTCATAGCAACGACGTATTTTTATTTGACAACGACTTTTCGCTTGCAGCGTTTGTTTCTGAAGTAGTCTCGTCAATGCAGATAAAAAAGGTAAAAGGGACGCACAGCGTGAGTGAACACTATCGTGAACTCTTAATTTGGACGATTGTCGGCGTTCTGCATTCTGGAAACTTGAATCTTCGACAGTTATTGTCATGGATGAACCGGGTGATTGACATCGTTGGCAAGGGTGCCACTTTAGGCTCCCAGCAGGTAGAGGTTAATTTTAGTAACTTCGCGCCCATTGAATTTATTCTTGTGCTCGAAGATTTGTTTCAAGGACTCGATAAAACTGCGGCTATTCTAGAGGCGTCCGCTCTACCGTCGCTGAAGAGTCCATCGGACAGCGCTGATCTCCTTGCTGGTCTCGTGACCCTGTCGGACATAAATAAAAATAAATTTCTTCATGGAAATACTGCTTATTCCGTCAACATTGAAAATGTAGTTTATTCCTACAATCTTGCGTTGACTGGAAACATTTATAGAAGTGGGATAACCGAATGCTCCGTGCGGGGTAATTCCGTTCAGTCTTTCGCAATTGTTAAGAATATTCCTTTCAGGCAAGTGCTTATTGGGGCGATTAAATCATTTGCGGAGGGTAGAGTGGTTCCGAAGTATAAACGATTTGGCGAAAAGCGTAATTTATAGTCAAAGGTGCACCAATAAAGTTACTTTCGGCGGTCGTTACACTGGTCCTAATCTGGCTTTATTCTTTGCATCTGATTGCTGATTCAGCGTCTTAGAGATGTGAGGGAGGCATTGCGCGTGCCTTGGACCTTTCATGCTACAAGCTTTCAGACTTATTCGTCTTGTTAAATTCTAATCAAAGCGCTGATTAAGACGTGTTAACGGTGTATTACATTTATCTGCTAACTTTAATCAGATGATCCGAAATGTCCTGAGTCTCTTTGCTTGACAAACTGGATTTAAAATACTGTATGTAGCCCAGTAGCTCATCTAAAGTTAAAATTTTCGCATGTTGAAATTCTTCCGTTGGCTTGTGGTTTATCAGAACAATAAGATTTCGTATTGGAATTTTCCTCTCACCCCAATGATGTTGGTCCATTTTAAAATGAGGACTACCGGATAGTATTTTGAATAGCGCAAAACTTGTTCTTCTTATTTGTTGCACTGGAGACCGTAGGCTTAAATTCTTCAATGACTCTTTACTCCAATTTTTTGTCTCGATGAGAAAAATACCCGAAGGTGAAACCAAAAGATGGTCGATTTGAATGGACTTAATAAATTGCTTGTCTTGCTTGTAATAAGGGGGTTTGGTAAATGAAAAGGAGAAGTCATTAATCAAAATATATTCATCTGATAATTTCTCCAATTCATGGACTACTTTTTGTTCTCCGATGGCACCATAAATAGAAGTATTGATTTCATCTATGGCTCTTTTTTTTCGGTCGAGATCATGTAATACGAGGTCACAGCTCTCTTTAACGGCGCCTTCAAAATTTGAATCGATAAAGTGAAGGCGTTTACGCTTTTGAACGAGCACTTTAGCTTCAGACCGGACCGAGAACATAATGATTACAGCAGAAAAAAGTCTTATATAGTTGATCTGGATGAAGATGAAGAGCGCCTTAAAACTGTACGTAAACTCCTGAAGAAAGCTTTTTTCTGCATCCGCCAGATGATTGAATTGTTGTGTTAAATCCTCACATTTGGATAGCAGTTTTTGTCGTATTTGTATTTTATGATTTGCGATTTCCTTTTCTAGTTCTAAAATCCCGGAGCCTAGATTATTTCTTTCTTCTGATATTAAATCCCTCTGATTTGAAATGATTTGTTGTCTGGCAGTGGCGTAATTATTTTGGAAGGATAGTAATTCCTGTACGGAATGAAAACTGTCAATTTTGTTTTGATTTAAATGCGTTTTAATGGTTGTAAGACAGCCAACGGTATTATAGACTTTACACATTTTCCCTTTTTTGAGTGTGTTAGTTTCCAATCCGAAGATAAAGCCATTGGCCAATTAAATCAAGCGGACAACCCTGTCAGGTCCGAATATTCCGCTAATGATAAGGTATATCCTGTGCGCACAGATGATCAGTTGGCTTTCCCTCCCGGGCAGCGGTGGCAATCACTACTTTGATGATAAACTTACTTCGATTATATCCGGAGAACTTTTCGTGCCGGTTCACTGGAGCTACATTTCGTCACGTTCTGCAGGAATCAGGCTTATGAGATATTAAGGTACTATAATCCTACAGTCGATGGAATCAACGCCACCATTGCAGACCTCAAGGGTAGGTTTTGCCATCATCATATCCCAAACTGGTGCAGGTCTTCAAGTGTTGATTGCGTGGAGACAGGACTTGTGCCTTCTTTTTCCTGTTTAGGTGAATTTTCCTATTTTAGGGAAGTGCTTCCTTGCAGCGCTAGTTAAGCGTGAATGGTAGGTGTCGCGAGGGAGCAAAGTAACATAGCCCTATTGAACGAACATGAAGAAAAGATTCAATTTCCTTGTCGTATTGTTGGTAGCAGGAGCAATCAACGCGAAAGCACAAACCTTGTATCGCGATAGTCTGGCCGGTGTCTGGGTAGTTAAGGAGGTCACACTCCCGAACAATACTAAACTTCCTGCGGAGGAATTGGAGGCAATCAAGATTTTTCAATCTGCTGTTGTTGATTCCAGGTTTCATTTTAACAGCAACGGTCTGTTTGAATGGAAATTCTCGAAAGAGCATCCACTATTTAAAGAGTTAAATTTTTTGAATGGACAACCGTGGTCTATTCAGGAACAACAGGATTTGGTACACGTAGGCAAACCAAAGGAGAACTTGATGCAAATCATCGTCCGTAAAAAAGGTGGCCTCACGTATTTCATTCTTTCCGATACACCTTTGTTGTTGCTGGTTAAAAAGGAATAATTTCCCGCTATCTTTTCTGTACAGATAGCATGATTATCTCTTTCAACTTTGCTTTATCCTCAGCAGTCAGGCCAAGAATCTCACTATTTTGAATGGCAATAGCGTCATTGATCATAAGATTCGAATCGATAATGCCCTTGCTGATGATCTTGTTAAATAATTTGAGCTTTTTATGAATCAATGCGTTTTCACCTTCTCCAAGTTTTTCGTCAAACAAACGGATTATTTCCAACCGCTGTTCGCTACCTAAAGAACTTGGGCCGATCAGGGTATTATCAATCACGTTGTTTAAAGACTTTAGTCGTGCTTTGCTGCCGGATTCTACTCGTTTATCTAAATCTGCCCATGCTTCCTTTCGCATCGGAAAGACGTTAAAAATTTCACTTGAGTCCAGAAAGGTTAGAAAAATTGCGGCTCGCTCTGCCAGGTAAAAAAAGTCTTCGGTTTCGTTTTCCTTCTTTTTCATCAAATGGCAAGTGCAGGTAGGTTGATGTGTTTCTATTGGTCCCTCTTAACCAAAATTACTAAAACACCTCAATTTTTTTAAGGATCTGTTGGGGTTAAAGAATCCACACTTCTGCTGATGCCTTCTCCACACCCTTCTGTCCACTGCTCAGCAACCTATCCCTTCCTTACATAAACGGACTTGAGCGCCATAGCCCCAAAGCCGTCAATTTTACAGTCGATGTTGTGATCTCCTGTGGTGAGTTTTATGTTTTTCACTTTGGTGCCAGCCTTGATGGGTTTCGGCGCGCCTTTCACCGGCAAGTCTTTGATCAGTACGACCGTATCGCCATCCTGTAACACATTGCCGTTGGCATCTTTTACTGTGAGTGAATCAACATCTTCGGCAGTGCTTACGGTTTCGGTGTGTTCTTCCGGACTCCATTCGTGGCCACACTCGGGGCACATCATAGACGTACCCGTTGGATATCCGTACGGGGACTGGCATTTGGGGCATTGGGCTGAATCAGGCATGTGATAATTTTTTGCAAAGATACCAAAAGTGGTTACCCGAAAAAGAGTCGTAATCAATCAGGTTCGTTTAAACTCATTAATCTCATCACAGCCATCGGCTTTATAACCCTTACAGCAGGTGGTATTTGCAGACCGCAGGTTTCATTCCGGCAACGGCATTGGCAAGCGCCGGGTGTCGCCCGAACACCCGGGTGGGAACCTTAAACCAGGTCAACCGGATCGGGATCAAACCCAAACAATGAGGGATGGTGCCGGATACATGACAGCTTGATCACATCAGTACCTATCGAAGAAATACGCTATTAGATCACTCGATTGCAACGTTCTAACAAAGTAGCGGGTTAACAAGAAAAAGGCGTTCAACCCCCGGTTTCAGGCAACGGGTAACGTATTCCGGGCCACCTATTTTGCTTATATTTAGCTTGCTCCTAAATCTAAAAATGTGATCAAGACATTGGTGTGCCTCGTGTTGATGCTTTCTGCATTACATACGGAAGCTAAAAATCACAATCCAGACCAACGTTCCATCGACAGCCTTTTCAGGGTGATTGATAAAATCACCGCCCGTAATTATTCCGAGGCACTGCACTTTATAGACAGCACACTATCGGATAACAAATACAAGCCCGCCTTTGCTACTCAATATCTTTATGTAAAGATGAAAAAAAGCAGTGTGCTGCTTAAGGCCAAAGCTCACAGCAAAGCGCTGCAAAACTTACTGGAAATTGAAACACCCGTTAACAACCACCCGGATGTCCTGGTCAGAGCATTCTACCAGGCCATGATGGCGTTCATCTATGGAGATCAGGGGAATTTTAGTATGGCGATTCAATATTACAAACGGACGTTGGCGTTCTATGAGGAAACCACGGAGTTTAGAAAACAGGCCGTCGCACGGAACAACCTGGCGGATAGTTACCTTGCTATTGGTGACTATACACAGGCATTCGCCGAGATTAATCAGGCATTGGCTCTCCACAACAAACATCAATTCGACAACGCTGCCGTCATCTATACTACCGCGGGAGAGATTGAATTAGCCTTGAAAAATTATGAAAAAGCACGATCCTATTTTAACCACGCACTGGCTGGTCATGATACGTTGATATCAAACCAGGCCGTCATTAATCCGGAAGGAAACTTATTAATGGCAAGAGCACTGGTAGGACTGAAAGAATTTGCAAAAGCGAAATCATATATTGATATCAGCAAAAACCGGATCAACCATGAAGAAGGCGTTAGACTCAAGTATTACCTCACGTTGGTTGAATACTTCAGGGCCATCCATACGTTTGATTCGGCATTGGTTTACAATGAAAAAGCGCTGAAGCTATCGCAAAGCATTGACGCACGGCAATCGATGGAAGCGGTTGAAATCGTGAAGCTCAACGAACGCTACGAGCACGAGAATATGCTTTTGCATCAGCAAATTGAGACGAAAGTATTTCACCAGCAACTATACTCCGCGATCGTATTACTTTCCGTTTTAAGCATCGCTGTTTTGATTTATGCGATCATGGTCAAAAGGCGCGATTACAGATTGTTAAAGACTCAGAATGATGAAATTGCCGCACAATCGGAAGAGTTGAGAGCCATGACCGATGAACTCGCTGCACAGGGGGATGCGCTGCAGCGGGCAAATGAAGTCCTGGAAGAAAAGGTGAATGAACGAACGGCCAGGCTGAGTGCAAAGAATGCTCAACTGACTAAATACGCTTTTTTTAATGCTCATAAATTACGTTCGCCCATTGCCACATTACTGGGATTAAAACAATTATTGCAGTTTAGCGCCTCACCTGCAGAAAGGGATGAAATCGTGAATCTGATTTTCACCACCACGGAAAACTTTGATGAGGTTGTGAGAGAATCGCAAAAGATGTTGGATGACTTTGATGGGGATGATGTGCTCTAGTAATATCAATCCCGAACAGCTCCAGCTCATACGAATGTATTGGAACCGGAGGCTATGGAATTGAAGATCGAATTGAAGTTACTGGAGCTTGCTGCCTGACACTCATCAATTATCTTTTTCCAGCGATTGAAGAAGTAATTGAAACTTCTCTCCGTTGAGCGTTTCGAGAATTTTTGTTTTTTCTTTCAAGTCCGACACGACTAACTTTAACTTCTCAAATTCGGTGGTTACGGTGTCGAGATCCTGCCTTAGCTTAGCTATTGTTTCCCCATCGACCATCATAATATGTTTTGGTTTAGTTTTGATTAAAACTAATGTATTTTATGCACGAGCCATTAACCTGACATGATTAGTAATAAATTGATAATACACAGGCAAAGTCTGGTTTGAAAGTCGCGACTAAACTTTGCGGCGTGATACGCCTTACACCAATGTGCCGAACCCGGTCAAGGGCCAAAGGCAGAATCAAAGGCGGCCGTATTTGCGAATTATTGAACGCTTACTTCAACTCCCCTTTTCCAAACAGCACAGAAAACTGCTGGCACCAGACAAGAACGAATTTGTACTCCGCAAGATCAGGCATACCATCAATGTTATAAGATTGTTTACCTGTGGTGGACTTCAAGACCCCCAGACTCACATACTTAGTGGCATTTTCGTCCGTACTCAGATACACTTTAAGGTCAGGTCCGTTTTGCGAAGTAAACGGATCAAGTACTACAACCTTCTTTCCATCATCATCGTACACTTTCACCGTGCCACTAACGGTATGCCCAACCCCTATCAATGAGCCCTCTTTGAGTAAGGTGACGTTCATTTCCACCGGATCGAACGGATCGTCTACTGGTTGCGTTGGTGTATTGTTTTCTTCTTCACTACATGAGATCGAAAACATAACAAACAATAGCATGGTTATCTTTTTCATATTCGATGAAATTATAATTTATAAAACACGCCTGCCATAAACAACAGTGATTTATTTCTGAACCGGTCGTTGGGTTCAGGGAATTGTTGAACCTCGGTATCAGTCGTGTATTCGGTAAAGAGAAACTGCGCCCCTCCTTTAATCCCCCATTTCTCATTGAGAAGATAACGGGCAAAGAACTCGGAATTCAGACTGCCTTTGTCATTGTCACTGATCAATAGCAGGTTGAAAGAAGTCGGTTGGGATGATTCAATGGACCCCTGCGAGCCGTTGATATAGTTGCCCGTTGTGCTTTTTCCAAAGGAGAATCCTATGGCGTCAATGTTGAATCGCACCACTAATCGATCCGAAAAATTGAAGCCAACGGTCAGAAGGAGGTTAAGGGAATTGACCTGGGCGTTCTTTATCAGGAACGTATCCATATTGGCTTCTATGTTTTCTTTGAAAATTACTCCGGGGCCAGTGCTTCCCGAGGTGAGCTTGGCAGGGGCCGTCACATAATATTGGTTCTTCCCCAAATAGGATGTAAACCGTCCCCCAAATCCAACTACTATTTTCCTTTTCTTGCCTAAGTTCTTGTCAACGTTAAATGAGAAAGACAGACTTCCTTCGGTATCCCCAACGGCTCCATCCACTTCTGCGAACTTCGAATAGGAGCGGGAGTCTTGCGCGCTGCCATCATAATAAAAACAGATTATCGGACTTGTCGCGAGCAGGATGTTAATAATCTTGATCATACCAAAGTTTACCATTCAATTCCAATAAAGGATCTAGGCTCACTGAACTGTTACAACCGGACAGTTTACCGTGGCAAGACCAGTACCAGTTGAATTCGCAGCCTGCGCGGAAGAGAGATTGTTCACATCATCAAAGTCCTCATTGTCGAAAGCGTTCACAATCCATAATGGCGAATAACTACCGCTTGATGGAATTGTAGCCACAACATTGTGAGTTTGTACCGTACCAGTCTCAACCTTGAACCCCGATGGAGGCCCGCCACCGGTCTCAGACGGGTTTATGTTGAAGCAAACGTAAATAGGTGAGCTGGGGACATTTCCGCTGGTCACAACCAGTGACTTCTCATCGAAAGTAAAGTAAGAAACTATCTTTTCCTTGTACCACCCTTTATTCAACGTGGCCGATCCTCCACCAAGTCTTTTGGATGCAGTAGACCCTTCAGGCACAACCGGACAATTCACTAAGGTAGTAGTAGCTTCGATATCATAACCTGCCTGAACAACTTCATCAAAACTTGCAACCTGGTTTGCCTTGTAGCTTGAAGGAACGGTGACTTTGAACACCTGCCAAAAATCGTTGTACCCTACTTCTCCGGGTAAAACGTGAATGATGTTCAATTGGCCCGAAACCGGAGCGGATTCCCCGTCTTTGAATAAAACGTAAATGGGCGCGGGATCAACTGGCTGAACGTCAAAATTATAGTATTCAACAATCTGACCAGTTGGTCCAAGTCCCTTTGTAATGAAGGGAGCCTGGTCAAAGTTAACAGCAGTATTGGCAGCAGGCAGACCGTTGGAAGCATCACGTACCATCAGGTGTCCTGCTGTGCTGCTAAAACGGTCGACAGATACTTTCTCGGCTGTGGCTGCATCATGAACACTTACGGCGTCATCATCGTCATCACAGGATTGCAGAAATGTGAAAATTCCAACCGACAGGAATAATAAAAGATAGCATTTTGAATTTTTCATAAGATGTCATTTTTGTTTACTCACGCAAAGTCTTCATCAATTGTCACGAAAGTTTCACGAAAGGATAAAGGTTCTATGTAATTACCAGCGGAAGGTTGAATGAAAAAATTGTGTTTCCCTGCTGTTCACTTTTTACGTCAATATCGGTCTGATGTATTTCCAGGATATTCTTCACAATGGCGAGACCGAGCCCCGTTCCGTGAGAAGAATTATTCTCCACCTTATAATAACGATCAAATATTTTCGGCAGATCGTTTGACGCAATACCTGGTCCCGTATTTGTCACACTGATATTAACTTGCCTCTGTACCTCAGTCATTTTTATTTTAACCTTTCCGTTTTCCGGAGTGTAGTTTAGGGCATTGTCAATAAGGTTTTGCAGTACGCGTTCAATAAGCGCTATGTCTGCAAGAACGACGGGCATCTTGGATGGTAGTTCGGTTTCCAGGTCAATATTTCGCTCCTGGGCGACAAGGGTGTATTTGCGGCTGATATCCTGCAAGAGATCGAACATGAAGATCGGTTCCATCTTTGGCTTTACTTGTCTCGATTCAAGTTTTGATAACTCAAATAAATCGGTCATTAGTCTTTTCAATCGTTCCGTACTTTTGATTACCGTTTGGAGATACTCCCGTTGTTTTTGAGCATCGAGCGAGTCGTGCTTCATGATAAGCGTTTCGACATAGCCGTGAATGATGGAAATAGGCGTTCTGATGTCATGAGAAATATTGGCAATCAGATCACGTCTGAGTTTGTCTACCTCCTTTAGCTCATCTATATTCCGGAGAATGGTGTCAGCCATCGTATTCACAGTTTTCGACAATTCAGCAAGTTCGCCTTTGGATCGTATCGGGATTCTGGAGTTAAGGTCGCCCTCACTGAACTTTCGTACGGTCTGTATAACGTCACGCAGGGATTTCATCAGTAGCCAGAGTATCAGCATACTGACAATGAATGCAGCAAGTAGTGTGAGAACGAATGACTGCGCTCCGATTTTGAGCAGATAGCTTCGCTGCAAAGCGGTGGCAACAGTAACTGATTCCTCACTGGCAAGGATCATGTAAACATAGCCGAGCAGGTTCCCTTTCTCAATAACTTCTGTAGCGGAAAAAATCGTAGACAGCCCTGGGTTTCGTGGATCATCCCCATAAACAAGAGATTTACCACTTTGCCGGAGAAATTTTTGAATAGGCTCGATCGATACATATTGCAGCTTCACTTTTTTATCGAGTACGACAAATGAAAGTATTTTTCCCTGAGGATCAAGAAGGTATACTTCAAGACTTGGATTGACAGCCATCATGGAATGCATAATTTTCCCAAGGGCTTCTTCGTTCACTTTGCCGTCAACAAATGGCGTAACCTCAAGCAACATATGAGACGCTACGTTGGCGTTCAAACGCTGCGTTGTCTCGTCTGAATAACGCTTGGCCATCGAAATGGTCAGCACAGTATAGCCTACACCGAGGAGAAGCAAGATTAAAAAGAAGACGAAGGAAATTCTCCAGAAAAGACTTTCTCTAATACGTTGAGGGAGGCTTTGAGTCATGTGTTTTTCAGTTTACAATTTTTTCCAATGTCAATTCATCATTGAAGCGATACCCCACGCCCCAGGTTGTAAGGATGAAATGAGGCTTTGAAAAGTCAGCCTCAATTTTTGAGCGCAGTCGATTAATGTGCGAGTTAACTGTGTGCTCATAGCCGGAGAACTCGTAACCCCAAACCAGGTTGAGCAGATCCTCGCGGCTGTAGCTCCGTCCAGGATGCGAAGCAAGCAACACAAGCAAGTCATACTCCTTGGGCGTGAGTTCAATACGATTCCCGTCAACGACTACTTTATGCTTGTCAAGTTCGATATGCAGATTTTGTGCTTTGATAACATTACTGACCGGCTGGTCTGCGGATTTTTCGTGAATACGTTGTCTTCTGAAAATGGCCTTGACCCTGGCGACAAATTCTCGCACACTAAAGGGTTTTGTTAGATAGTCGTCTGCACCAATTTCCAATCCCAACACTTTATCAATTTCTTCCGACTTGGCCGTCAGCATCATGATTGGGGTGATGACTTCCTGGGCCCTGAGCTTTTTACAAACCTCCAGGCCGTCCATACCGGGCAACATAATATCAAGAATGATGAGGTCAAAAGTTTCCGACAAAGCCATATTCAATCCGATCTCGCCATTTGGCGTATGTTTTATCTGGCAAACAAGATCCTGCAGGTGTATCGACACCAATTCCGCAATATCCTTGTCGTCTTCAATAATCAGTACCTGACGCATACGATTGATTTTATATAAACTACCTGAAAAAGTATCACAGAACTATCACGTCCATTACATTTCAGCATATTAATGGGCTACTCCAAAAGCAAGGATACTACGCTCCATTTCATGAACATGATTATTAAAAACCCTGAACCAAAAGCAAAGCCAGCAATTATGTCGTGAGCAAAGTTCAGTGATCAAGTTGGCTGGAATCACAATTAATTGAGTTGGTTCAGTTGCTTGAATTGACCAATCCGATTTTTCTTGCAAAAACAGACTAGTGTATACTGTGACGAATTGATTAGCCGAATACCTTGCTAGTCTATAGTCATGTCCATCGTAACGAATAGATGCAGATAGTGCACCTGAGTCGACAAACGCAATTTGACGGCATACAGAGCCCTGGTTCAGGAAATAGTCATTCTCGCGCAATGACATGTGAACAATGTTTTGGTTGAAGAAAATTATCTCTTGGCCAGGTAATTCCAGATCTGGAAATATGTCACTCACGCTCATGAGACAAGTTTCCATTAAGTTAGAGTACGCTATGAGGAAAAATTGTCGTCAGGCTTACATTTCCCACTATCTCATAACAAAAGAAAAAGAGTGATGGGCATGAGCTGCCGAGCGCTTTTTTGGAAGGAATAAAACCTTACTCCATTCCGGGACCCCTTGCAAGAATCTACTTTGTATGCTTATTGGATCAATCATTCTTCAACACTTCCCATTGATACAGCTGGGAATCATCTTTTCAAAATCACAGTTTTCAGCTTGACATTTCGATAACGAGCTAGTGAGTTTACTTCCGATTTCTTGAAGAAGTTGGATCTTTGCATCCACACGATTGATCTTTGTCGGTTAGGTGCCTTGTAAGAACCCCATCCGGAAACTGTTGTTCGTTCAGCCATGCATATTCCTTTACCACACCATCATAAAGGAATGGCACGATAGAAACAGGCGGGACAAGGCGTTAAGCGGCAAGTTGCAGCCTGTATTATTTAGAGGGTAATGATGGCGCAATCAAGGGTTATTATACACTGTCAGCCGATAGCATTGATCGAGCTTTGATTCCGGAGAATTTGCCATACAAAACTTGCCGGTTACTTTACTAGGTAGGCTTGCTCGTGATAGTAATTATAAGGGGGAGGGTATTGGGGAATTATTATTAGCTGATGTATTAAGACGTGCTTATCAAGCTAGTTCTTCCATCGGTGCCTGGGCTGTCGTAACTGATCCAATAAACAAGAAAGCTCGAGCGTTTTATGAAGGCTTTGGTTTTATTTCATTGGAGAGTGGATTCCAATGGAAACAATTTAGACATCGTTTCTCCAAAGGGATCGTTGATATATTCTGCCAACTGGTTTTCTAATTTTCCTGGTTACCTGTCAATTCATTTTTTGATTAAATCCTTTGGTCATGGCACATAGAGATCTCCTATACGGCAGAATTGAGACCATGTCAAAAATTATGGAATGAGATTAGCTACTATTTGCGTTACGAATACTCTTGCTTTTGAATATTTTTACTCAAGTTCACCTTAAGAAAATATTATTCGCCAACGGCGGGACGTTTTCTCGGTTTTTGTTACTTTTGAGGTCAATTTGTTATGTTGTGAGGCGTCTCCTGTTAATTGTTATCGGTTTTATTCCATTCACACTGTACTCTCAGACCGATGAGGCCGTTTATCTTCGAAAATCGACCCATCTCGAGATTGCATTCGACGGACCTTCGTTGAGGATCAAGGAAATCAACCTGGTTGAGAAGCAGTTCAATTCACAGTTTTCGAAACATTCGCAGGAGTCAATATTTTACAGTGACTTCGATCCAATTGTCGCTTTCGAGGCTGAAACCACTCCACCGAAAGGAGGAAAAAAAACAACTAAAGTATCGACGAGCGACACACACGACATTGTGCAACCGGGAATTTTTTATGGAGGATATAAACGTAAAGAATTTGTTTTCCCGGCAATTCAAACCGGCTCAATCGGAAGGCTCAGTTATACAAAACTGATAAAGGATCCCCATTTGCTGACACCATTCTACTTCGGCGATGACGTAATGGTGCAGGCATCCAAATTTTCGGTAGCTCTTCCGGCAAAAGTATCTCTGCAATATAAACTCTTCGGCGTCGATCCCGCGCAGGTCAAATTTGAAGAACTACATACTGAGGATGGAATCCTTTACTCCTGGACGATGAACGGCGTCAAACCCTGGGAGTTCGAAGAAGACGCGCCGGGCAGGGCACACACCGCACCACACATTGTTTTCTACATAAATCACTACGAAGTTGAAGGCGAAAAGAAAAAAGTCCTTTCAGATGTGAGTGATCTTTATTCCTGGTACAATACGCTGATCCAACGAATCCCTTCTCAAATAGATGATACGGAATTGCGCGCATTGGTTTCTGATCTGACTTCAGGAGTAACGTCGGAGCATGATAAAATACAATCCATTTTCCAGTGGGTACCGAAAAATATCCGGTACATAGCGTTTGAGAATGGCATGGCCGGCTTGATTCCGCGCTCGGCGACAGATGTTTTCATCAAGCGCTACGGGGATTGCAAGGACATGGCGAACCTGCTGAAATTCATGATCAACATTGCCGGACTGGATGCATATCACACGTGGATTGGAACCCGTGACCGGCCCTACTCATATGCTGACGTGCCTACAGTCATCGCTGATAATCATATGATCTGTAGTATCAAGCTTGACAATTCCTGGGTCTTTCTTGATGCGACAAATCCTTTCATTGCATTTGGAAAACCCACCAGCATGATTCAGGGTAAGGAAGCCCTGATTGGAATTGATGAGAATAAGTATGAAGTAGTTCGGGTGCCTGTTGTGGAAAAGGAAATCAACTCCAGGATCGATACGCTATTTGTTCAAGCGACTGACAAAGGCATTAAAGGAAGAATGGTCAGTCAGCTGACTGGTTACAGGAAGGACGACCTTGAAGTGAAATCCATGCGGGCCACCCTCAACCAGGATGAACAGTATATCCGTGACTATTTTAATATTGGTAACAATGATATCCAAATTCAACAGGTAGCGTTACGCGGTTTTGGCGATCAAACGAGTCCCGGCCGAATTGAATTCGAGTTCTTCCAGCCCGGGTATCTTAAGAGAATCGGCGACAAGGCTTATCTTAATCTCGGCATCAATAAGACGACGCCGGGAGACAAGATAGAAATCTCCACACGACTAAGTCCCATTGAAAGAGATTATTACTACCGCGACATGACTGTAACTGTTTTTGAAATACCCGCCGATTATGAGATTACGCACCTGCCCACGAAGAAGTCGGCGCTATGGCCGGAATTCGGGTGCACGACGTCATACGAAGTTAAGGACGGAAAGATCTTTTTTGTTCGCGAACTATATTCAAATCACCTTTATCTGAATAGAGACAGGTTCGAAACCTGGAATACGTTTATTCAGGAGTTAGGCGCCATCAACAATCAAACAATTACTCTATCCATCAAGCATTAATATCTGAATCATGAGAAATATCAGATTGGCCATACTAATGGCATTATTGAGCGTGTATGTTGGGATCGCCAAGGCCCAGTCTTATTCGTCCTACGATTGGGAGTCAAAGCCAAAAGTTGCCGTTGTTACGAAGGAGGAAGCAGAATATCCCGCGGTGATAATATCCCATATGCAGTTTTCGGAACTTGTTGTTTTTAACGGCTCAGCTAACAGCTTCGTGACTGAGCACAAAATTATTCATGTGAACACACAAGCCGGCGTTGAAAAATTCAATCGTGTGTACATTCCGCTCAGAAATTCTAGTGAGGTGGTTAGCATAAAGGTTAGATCCATTGACCCCTCTGGAAAAATCACCAATCTACGGAGAGAAAATCTGAAAGAGCTGAATAACGTTGAGGGTTTTGGAAACTTCAAAATATTCGCGGTGGAAGGAATTACCGTTGGCGGCGAAATTGAATACTTGTACACGGTGAAGTCATCGCCTGAGATGTATGGCCGCGAGCTGTTTCAAGCTTCAGTGCCGGTGCGTGCTGCATCCTTTGCCTTAATTTTCCCGAAATCTGTTGAATATTCGACGCGATCTTATAACGGGCTGCCACAACCGGTAGTTCAGGACTACGGAAACAAAAAACAAGCGATCTCAATTGCCGTTACCAACGTACCTGCCGCACCGGAGGAAGAATATTCATCTGAAGTGGCTGATCGGATGCGACTCGATTATAAATTTGAATCCAACGCAACGCTTAGCCATCCATTTACCTGGGAAAAGATCGGCGATCAGTTGCTGAAAAATTCACATGATCCAAAGGGCTCTGGTAAGGTGACAAAATTTATAAAAACCCTAAAACTCGAACAGGCGAGTGAGGAAGAAAAGATAAAGAAGATCGAACAATACATTAAAACGAATTTTACAATTAAAGACGGCAAGAATCCTGCCTACAGCGATATCAGGGAAGTGTTGTCAACCAACGTTGGAAACGATGCAGGAATTCTCAAATTATATCTTGCCTCCTTTGCGGAATTGAACATCAACACGCAACTCATTTTTACTCTCCCCCGCGCACAAGGTTCAATTGATTTTGACTTCTCCACTCCTATCGCGCTACGGGAACCTCTTATATTTTTTCCGGTTTATAAAAAATACGTTGCGCCGACGGTTAAACATTTGCGGTATGGCCCTGCACCCGACAATATAGCGGGTAACACTGGCCTGTTTATTACCTACGCTAACCATACGGGAAGACTTGACTTTCACAATTGTTTTGTTCAGGAGATCGACATACTTTCACACGAGCACAATAAGCAGGGCGTTAATGCAACCGTCAAAATAAAGAACGGTATTCCCGAGGTTTTCGCTGAAACTTTCTGGCAAGGCTATCGAGCTGCTTTGTACAGAGGAATATATCAGAATACTCAAGGCCCACAACGCGAAGATTTTATCAAAAACGTAACGTTGTCCGGGATCGATAATCTTACGATTACGAAGCGTTCTACCGAGGGCGAGGACGTAAATCTTTCATCTGATGTTGACTCTTTCTTCAAAATAAAAACAGAGTGTCAGGCGCCGGCAATTCTGGAAATGGCTGGAGACGATTACCTGGTTTCAATCGGAAAAGTTATTGGTAAGCAGTCGGAGCTTTACCAGGAGCATAAGCGACAGACAAATATTCTTTTGCCCACCATAGCAAATTATTTTCATGAGCTGATCCTGGAGATCCCCGAAGGATATACCTGCGCAGGTCAGGAAGCCGCGAAAATTCATAACCAGGTAAAAGATGAGAATCAAAATGTGGTGATGGAATTTAAATCCGATTACCGGATTGAGGGGAACAAGCTCATTATAACGGTTAACGAGGTTTACAAAGTACTTTACCTCAAAAAAGAGAAGTACGACGATTTCCGCGCCGTGATAAACTCAGCCGCAGACTTTAACAAATTAGTGGTGGTGCTAACGCCATCGAAGGAGAATAAGTAGCTGATGAAGGCCCATGAAAAAGGGAATTAAGTGGTTACCAGGTTGATTGAAATGAGGAAAATTCTACTTTTGTTGTATGCTGGCTGAAGTTTGTTTTTTCCTATCATGACGCGATGGCATACACACAAGCCACAAAAAGTGACTGGACAATGTCATTGGAATACGCAAACCACGCAGTCAAGATTAATCCAAAAAACATCAATCTGCAGAACTAATTCTGCGCGGCGTCGTGCATAGAACTGATGAGACAAGCTCCTCATCCGGCCGGCCCCCTCTATGTAGCGGAGAGCGAAGGAATCGAACCTTCATCTCAAATTGATGAGAACTGTCTTAGCAGGATCCCGATAGCTATCGGGATAACAAACCAATATTTACCTGCTCTCCATTTGTTGCCCTGGCGATCCCGATAGCTATCGGGAGAACTCGCACCCCAAGGTCCGTAGCCTTGTATCCTCATCCATTAGACGACGGAGCAATAACAAGGGTGATGCATGAGGCTCGAACTCATAAACACAAGATCCATCCCGATAGCGATCGGGACCACGCAGCCAGTTTGCGTTACATCACCGTATGTTCCGGGAGCGGGATTACTCGTACGCACTTGCATGCGCGCATACCCGTCGTGAATCTCAACGCGCAAGGCAACCTTGATTTCGAACCACGCATCTACTGATCCAAAGTCAATCGTCTTGCATCGCCTTCGCGTAGCCGCTTCGGCAGAGCACGGCCTTTAGACGATCCCGGAAATTGAGTCCGACTACGCGAGGCGCTTCGTCGGACGATGTCGGAGAGGGGCGGATCGAACACCCAAGGCAGTTAAGCACCGCTTTTACAGAGCGGCCCGCTTCCACTTACGGACTACTCTCCGAAATTAGCTCGCCTTCGCTATCTCCTTCGCCAAGACTTCGGCGATCGAAGAATGCTTCGGCGAGACCCGGATTCGAACCGGGGGTCTCCTGCGTCCAAGGCAGGCGAGGACGACCAAGCTCCTCTATTACCCTATGTGTTGAAAACAAAAAAGCCTCCTGGTAAGGGAGGCTCGTATGAGTTGTAATGACAGTAATCTATATCATCATTCAGGCATACATAGTTCGTCCTCCCGGTATTGTTGTGGCGGCTGGGGTTGGCGATACGAACTATGTGAATGTTTTTTGTTCATGGCACAAATATATAAAGGGTTTTCATTTGTTACCCATTAGGTAACACTTTTTTTATTTAGTTAATTTTTTAATTGCTTCTTCAACTGTTGTTACAAAGGCAATTGAGTTTGATCTGTTGCTTTCAGAAATAAAAGCTCGCAAGCTATTGTTTTCATATATAGAAAAGTCGCCAACGATCGCGAGCCGCAATCTGTAGTTGACCACTTTTTGCAGCATCTCTCCTGCAAGACCACTTCGCAAGTCAAAGAAGTGTTCATCGATATTATTTTGATGGACGATGATTCCTTCGGCAGACGAGTCCATCATCATTTGGAGAAATTCTTGAGCAGTGCTAAGTACAACGCCATTAGCGATGAGTTCTGCAACTGACTGACCATTAATATGATGTTGAATGTACTTCATAAAGCTGTCAAACTTTTATTTAATGTCTGTAGCGTGGAAGGCCTGCCTGCCGTAGTGCTTCACGAAGGCAGAGCTTTAACTTCGATCTCTCCACTTCGATGATATCAGACTGCGACTATGCTATCACGCCACCGGCACTGTCCATCAAAAAGAAAGTTCATTCTTATTTAATAAAGACCTGCCCTTGTGGAGACTACTGGTAACGCTCCAGTCCTTCCCGGCTTCAACGGGACGCTTCTACTTAGTTAGCTTAATCTCCTTCTTTTCCTTGTGATCTGGATCCCGGACTCGAACCGGGGAATCTCTGTTTACAAGACAGATGCTGTAGCCACTGAGCTAATCCAGAATGTAAGCACACCGGGTAAGGATCGAACTCACCACATCCGGATTTGGAGTGCAGATCGTCACCATTGGCATTCGGATGTATGTGAGCAGCATGTCGGGATCGAACCGACTCTTTCCCTGGTTGGAAGCCAGGCGCACCACCTATTATGCGTATGCTGCAAGTGTACTCGCGGTAGGGATCAAACCTACGACCTGCTGGATGTAAGCCAGCCGCTCTTTCTCTGAGCTACGCGAGTAAATAGCGGAGGCCGGAATCGAACAGGATAACAAGGGGAGGCCCACTGCCCACCAAGGCTTTCTCAACCGCAGTACTGAAGAATGGATTCGAACCACCGACCTCATCCGTATCAGAGATGGGCTGCGCCCGCCGAAACTTTCTTCGATCGCCGATGTCTTGGCGAAGGAGATAGCGATGGCGGGCTCTACCGTTGAGCTATATCACAGTATGTCCGGCCACACGGTAACGATCCGTGTTCTCCTGCTTAAAAGGCAGGAGCATCACCTTAATGCTTTGGCCGGAAATGATTTATTTCCGGTTGTCTTATCTGTTTCCATATTCATCTTTATATATTTCTTATCATTGCCCGCCTTCGTGAAGCACTTCGGTGGGCACAGTCGAGGTGGCTGGTCCCGATAGCTATCGGGATGAACCAACGTGTAACCAACTACGGTTTCAACACGGTATAAGCGTGAGCCGATACACCTCGAAAAAAAATAACTCACCCCTCAGGAGTTGAACCTGCCCCAATCCAATTCACATTGAAAAGGATTCGCCACCGCGGAACATTCGGGTGTTG
This sequence comes from Chryseolinea sp., assembly GCA_041742155.1. Lineage (GTDB taxonomy): Bacteria > Bacteroidota > Bacteroidia > Cytophagales > Cyclobacteriaceae > Chryseolinea. The sequence goes on from JBGSJE010000002.1 coordinate 189,378, forward strand.
ATTACTTGAACCCGTCCAGCTACACTACCTGTGTAACCTTGAGTTAAACTCGTGGACTGGGTTCAATGCGGATACTACGGGCATCGAACCCGTCTGATTCTCTGGAGCGACTCCCGATAGCTATCGGGACTCTACCAACTGAGCTATGTGTCCGTTCCCGATAGCTATCGGGATAAAAGCAAAAAGCCCCAGGTTATTTACCCGGGGCTTTTTATTTATAATGAATCCAATTCTATGAATGCATATAACTTCCCGGGTTTACCCAATAGTCAATCTTCACCATAAAGCATATGTGCTGTTGGCGTGAATTCAGATTGCTATAGTTAATACTCGGTTTCATTTTTGTGTTCTTGTGCTACAAAGATAAAACAACTTTTTTGTTGTTACCTAACAGGTAACAAAGAATTTTTTACATTTGCCATCCCTAACGTAAAAAATACGTAATAGGTTTTGTGCCTACGCTAAAAGCTTCGGCACACAAGTATGATCGTCTCTATTCGTCATAGCATTTTAAAAAGCCTTTTTGAAAAAGGAACAGCTACTGGAATATCCCGGGAGCTGAAAGATTTTTTATTGCTATGGCTTTCCGTTATACATGCAGCAAAGGATTTACGTGATCTCTCTATTAAGAATATTAGTATTCTTGAAGAGGGCGTAAATAGTTATCGCCTCAAAGTACATGGAGTGGGAACATTTTCGTTCCGCTTTATCGATGGAGAGATACGACAGTTGGATTATAAAGATGACTTCGCCCCGGCTACGTCATCCAAAGCAAGACCTAAATAATAGTATCTATGCCACGAATGCACAGCCCAGCGCACCCCGGTCAGATTCTTGAAGAATTATTCATCAAGCCTCATAATCTGACAATGACCGAGGTCGCGAGTGCGTTGGGCGTTGCACGAAAAAACTTGTACGCCATTACTAAAGGTGAGTATTCCGTTTCGGTAGAAATGGCATTTAAACTCAGTAAGGCATTTGATACCACTCCTGAATTCTGGTTACAGGCGCAGATGAACTATGACCTCTCCAAAGGATATAAAGAGGCAAGTGGAATTAAGGTGAAACGCTTGCTTAAATAGTCACAATTCCTGCCTTTCAGCCCACTCTAATCCGTTCGGTAGCTGTTTAGAGGCAAACTCCAAATGAATTACTCTCCGATGTTTTTGACTCGTTGCCTTTGAAGAGGCATGTAGTAGAAGCGGTTTCATGATCTGGATACCGCAAGCATGGACTTCGCTTATATAAGGAATACTGTTTTGTGAGATCAGGCTGATTTCATCATCGGTAAGTCTCTTATTATGCGAACCTGGAATGATTTTCAGTGCGCCATTTGATTCATCCGTGTCATCCAAATGAATTCTGATGGTGATGATACCTTTTAGATATTCATCAGGAGGGACAACGCCATGAACACCGAATTTCTTGGTCCAGCCGGAAAAGCCTTCGCTTTCGATCTTTTCGGTAACGTTGATGACGATATCCTGGTGCCAGGTAACATACCAGTTTGATTCCTGTGTTTTGTCGAAAAAAATGGCCTTTGATAAAAATAAATCCGGGTCGATTGCTTTCAGGATCTTTAGCAAATTTGAGTTCAGAACAAGGTTTTTCAATCCCGGCACCTCTTTTAAAAGGTTCCGGATTGCATACGTATCTTCAGATTGTCCCGTTGACTTAAAATATCCATAGAGCATAGTCTTCATCTGGTTCACCTCCTTTTTAGTAAAGACATGATGAAGAATGCAAAATCCCTTGTGGATGAGTTTCTGTATATTATTATGGAGTGATGCACTATTAAATTCATATTGATACAGATCCAGAGCATGCTCAAAAGTATCCTTAATTCTTCTTTTCAGCCTTTCTGGGGCGATCACCTTTACACGATCACCAAATCCAAGAATTTCCCGTTCCAGCTCAAAATTCAATTGAACATTTAATGAAATGGTTACTCCAGTGGCTGAAGTTTCCACTACCTGCTGTGAATGGTGAATGGGTTTTGTCAAAATGTAAGGAGCAGTTTCATTGTCTGCGAGAAGAAGTACCTTCTCTGTCTGTCCATTTTGATTTACGGATACACCAACAACATCATGGAGGTATGCTACTAAATTGAAATCGTTCCTTGGAACATACTTCACATCACATCCTTCTATACTTAATATTCTGTCCAATGCCAGGTTCATTATCGGAGCGTCCTTCTTTTTAATTCCGATCACAAACCACCGGTTTCTATACTCCTTTAAATAATACGGGTGAAAATGAAAGGTATTCGCCTCACGCGCCTTGAACGATTGATAACAAAGTTTGACGGTAGATTTCTTTATAATAGCCTGGTACAATGTTTCTATGTGCTCAAGTCCTTTCAGATTGTCGTTCTTTTCAAAATCAATGATGGGTTCCTGATTTGTCTTGGCTGAATAGATTTTGTTTTCCAGGCGTTGCACCATACCGCTTAGTTCCTGAAAATGACTGAAGCCCTTGAACTGCCTGAGGATTTCAACAACCTCGGTTAGTTTGCCAAGATCCTGCTCAGTCAAAGGGATATTGGTAATAGAATAGGCTGGGTCTTCGTAGGTGTAATATTTTTTTTCAAGAACGATGATAGGCGCATTGTAACCCAGTTTGTCACTGCGCATCATTTGAATATCCATTTGAATAGAGCGTTTACTAACACCTTTGTCTATTCCCTCATATTCATATAATGCCTCGGAACATGCTTCTATAAGGTTTTCCAGGGTCCAGCGTCTTTGCCTGTTGCGGAGGCAATTGTCAATAGTACGAAAGCGGATTAGGGCATTCCTGTTAACCGGCATAGAGAAATATTTTCATAAAAAAAGTAAAAAAAATCAACTACGCAAAAAGACTGCGCAGTTGGCCATAATCTTTGTATCATCAATTAAATGAAACGGTCATGAAATTCAATGTATTCCGCAAAGCAAAACAGGCAGTAACAAACTATGAAGGCGCTGAAGCTTTCACCCTGGATGAGCGCGTAGAGCTTTACAGTGCTGTAGTTACTACTTCATTGAATGATAAGTTCTATGAAGCTGCTGATAAGCGCATGGACCGGATCCGTTCATTGATCATCAAAAACGATCCGGCTTTTGTGGCAAAGCTGGCAATCTATACTCGAAACAAAATGTATTTGCGAAGTGTGCCATTAATGTTGGCTGTTGAGTTGGCAAAAACACAATCCGGTAACAGCGTTGTTAGCAAAGCTGTAAAAGGAGTCGTGCAACGTGCTGATGAAATAACTGAATTGCTTGCTTACTACCAATTAGCAAACGAGCGAAATGGTGCAAAGAAATTAAATAAACTTTCCAAACAGATCCAAAATGGGTTGTCGGAAGCGTTCAATAAATTCGATGAATATCAGTTTGCCAAATATGATCGGGCAGGAGAGATCAAGTTAAAGGATGCTTTGTTTATTGTTCACCCTAAAGCAGTGAATGAACAGCAACAATCCCTTTTTGATAAGATTGCTAAAGGATCGTTGGATGTTCCATATACATGGGAGACAGAATTGTCTGCGGTTGGTCATCAGAATTTCGCGAATGAGAAAGAAAAGCAAGCCGCGTTCCGCGCTAAGTGGGAAGAACTGATCACCAGTGGAAAACTGGGGTATATGGCGCTGATGCGTAATCTTCGGAATATTATCGAGGCTGGCGTGTCAATGGAAATAATGGAAGAGGTGTGTGCTTACTTAGCGAATCGTGACGCGATCCCAAAATCAAAGCAATTGCCTTTCCGGTTCCTGGCTGCTTACCGTGAGATAAAGATTCTTTCTTCCGGTGCAGTACCAATGGTGCTCGAAGCTCTAGAGAATGCAGTTGAACAGAGCGCGATGAACATTCGTGGATTTGGAAAAAACACTTCTGTGTTGATCGCGTGCGATGTTTCCGGATCTATGCAAAAAGCGATTTCGGCTAAAAGCAAGATCATGAACTATGATATTGGCTTGATGCTGGCAATGCTGTTGCAATCGCGTTGTGCGAATGTCCAGACAGGTATGTTTGGTGACACCTGGAAGATCATCAATGTTTCGCGGAAAAATATTCTTGCCAACGTGCAGGAATTTTACAAGCGAGAAGGTGAAGTTGGTTACGCTACCAATGGATACTTGGTGTTGAAAGATCTGATCAACCGTAAGCAGGTGGTTGATAAAGTAATGATGTCCACTGATTGCCAATTGTGGAACAGTAACATCGTTGATCAAGTGACTCAACGAAGCATAACTGCTCTGTGGAAGGAATACAAAACTATTGCCCCTTGTGCGAAGTTGTACCTGTTCGATTTGGCAGGTTATGGTAATACTCCAATCGATGTGAAAAACGATGGCGTGTATTTGATAGCAGGTTGGTCTGACAAAATCTTTGATGTGTTAGCAGCACTTGAAGAAGGTCAGCATGCACTTGCTGAAATTGAAAAAGTTGAATTGTAAACTATCCCTCCCCTTCAGATTTGAAGGGGAGGTTAAAAGGCCTTATAGCTTAAAAGGAAAAGCCTGCGGTAAAAGTATTGACGTTCCGTAGAGTGTATGGATGATTCCGCTACTGCTACACGCTATAGCGGATAGATTTTGCAGATGCACCGAGAAACCTCTCGTAGAAGTTTAGTAGGGAAGCGCATTTAGAGCCATACTGCCCTAGGTTGGGAATCTCAGTTCGAATCTGAGTAAGGTCACTAATGTTCTTTGAAAGAAATAATAAGGATGTCGTAGAAGTGAGTTACTTCGCTCAACATGGGGAGGAATCACATGTCCCGCTCAGCGGGAGAAGTGTTCCGGGTTCGACTCCCGGCAAGCGCAGCCCCGACTCTTGCTTCGCCTTTTACTCCTTATTACTTGAAATTGTGAAGAATGCCGTAGTTTGGAAATACTTCGTTTGGTAGAAAGCCGAAAGGCAAAGCGGTTCGAATCCGTAAATGTTCCAAGCAAACATTGCTTCTTTATAATAGAGAGGTGCCGTACACCAGAGTTACTTCAACTGTAAATTGACCCGTCTCTGATGGCCTTTTGCCCTTTCTTAATTTTTAAAATTAACAGATGCCGTAGATGAGGGTTGCTTCGTTACCTGAATGCCGTGGGTTCGAGCCCCACCTTATCCGTCCCCGATAAATCGGCCGGGTTTGTAGCTCAGTGGTAGAGCCTCAGAAAAAGTCTCTTATCGTTCTTTGCTCTGTTAACTTTTTCCTTAATACAGGTGCCGTAGAATAGCGTTACTTCGACTTTGGATCGGGTGGTCGCGGGTTCGAATCCCGCTCTTGTGACTAGACCACAAGATAGCTCAGTGGTTAGAGCACCAAAACGTTCGCTTTCGCCTTTTGCCCTGTTTTTTTGAATTTAGTGCGTGTCTAATTTTATGTGTGTGGAATCTTTCAATCTTGAATTTTGCGAGAAGCTAAACTGCTATCTTATGGAAGCAATTAGGCAGCGCGATCATCCGTTAGCTGAAGCTTGTTGGATGGACGGTGTGTTAATGCCATTTGTTGAACGACAGCTGAGTAAAAAGCATGTGAATGATACCCGAAGAATTGAAACACACGCATGGGCTTTGACTAACAAAGGAGATGTAAAGTTTGATCTCATTATTTACTTTAGGAAGTATTCACTGCGCAGGTATTCGAAGGGATCCGCTTTGGATGATTGCTTTCCGCCAGTTGATGATACTGGTGCGGTAAAGATTGATTTTGAAAGAGAACTAATTGAACTACAATTATTGTAAAAAGAGAATCTATATGATCTCAGGAAATGATCTAAAAAATATCGGATTTACGGAAGGTAAGGCTCTCGGGTTGGCTCTCGACCTAGTGGAACAAAATTATGCACACTTAACTTTCGATGACAAGCTTACCTTGTTGAAGCAAATACTAAACAGTCCTTCGTCTTTTATAAATGATGCTGTACTGGCTCCAGTTGCAACTGAGCTACTAAGGCCCGCTGACGAAACAATAGCACTTCATGCTGAAGGTAAATCTTATCAGATCTATGGAGCGGAAGCTATTGAGCAGGGAGCGCTGCAACAAATGGAGACAGCAATGAAATTACCAATCACCGTTGCAGGTGCGTTGATGCCGGATGCCCATCAAGGGTATGGCCTTCCGATCGGAGGGGTCCTTGCGACTAATAACGCCGTCATTCCATATGGAGTCGGTGTCGATATAGGTTGCAGAATGTGTATGACGCTTTACAACATGCCTCCCGGCATACTGGAGGAGAAGAAAGATGATTTTAAAAAATTGCTAATGAACAATACGCAGTTTGGCCGATCTACTTTCAAAAAACCAAAGGATCACGCAATCTTTGAACGGAAGGAATTTTCCGAACTTCAAATCGTACGTGAAATGAAAGATCGCGCTTGGCAACAGATTGGTTCTTCCGGTGGTGGAAACCACTTTGTTGAATTCGGTATTGTCGAAATACTAGGCCCGATTAATGAATACAATCTTGCTCCGGGTAAATATGTAGCCGTGCTTTCGCATTCTGGGTCACGCGGACTTGGTGCCAACATTGCGGGCTACTACACGAAAGTCGCGATGGATGTCTGCAAGCTTCCTCAGGAAGCAAAGCATCTTGCGTGGCTGGACCTCCACACTGAAGCAGGACAAGAATACTGGCTCGCTATGAATCTAGCCGGAGACTACGCATCAGCTTGTCACCATCAGATCCATGAACGTATGGCCATTGGTCTTCGTGAGACGCCACTTGCAATGATTGAAAACCACCACAATTTTGCCTGGAAAGAAAATGATACCCACGGCAACGAGATTATCGTTCACCGTAAAGGTGCAACACCAGCAGGCAAAGGTGTACTTGGAATTATCCCAGGCTCGATGGCTACGCCTGGATTCATCGTTCGTGGTAAAGGTCTGGCAGAATCTATAAACTCAGCGTCACACGGAGCTGGTAGAACGATGTCAAGAACAAAAGCAAAGCAGTCGATCCTTCCAGGACACGTAAACAAGTTTCTAAAAGAAGCGGGAGTTGAACTGATCGGCTCTGGTCTTGATGAAGCACCAATGGCCTATAAGGATATTCATCAGGTAATGAATTCTCAAAAAGAACTCGTGGAAGTTCTCGGATCTTTCATGCCGAAAATTGTGAGAATGTGTGGTGACGAGAAGTTTCAGGAGGTTGATTAATAATGGTATTGCGGATGAAAAATGTGATTTCTGATAAGCTTAAAGCCTTGAAGAGGACAATAACGTGACAATTCTCTTTGCCTGTGAGTCTGGCAGCCGTGCTTGGGGTTTTGCTTCTCCTGACAGCGATTATGATGTCCGTTTCATATATGTTCACGCCAAGGATTATTATTTAAGTATTGACGCGCAACGGGATGTTATTGAGCTACCCATCAATGAACTTCTTGATATTAATGGATGGGAATTTCGTAAAGCCCTCAAGCTTTTCAGAAAATCAAATGGCCCTCTATTTGAGTGGCTTCAATCACCCATCGTATATCAAGCAAATTCTTCGTTTCAGTCCGAAATGCAAGGCCTGATGAAATCGTGCTTTACACCACGGGCTATGATGCATCATTATCTAAGCATGGCCAACAGTGTTGTCGACAACGATTTGTCAGGTTCTGAGGTGAAGCTTAAAAAATATTTCTACGCACTTAGACCTGTTTTAGCAAGTCTCTGGATCGTTGAAAGGAAAGAAATTCCACCCATGGAGTTTAGCAAGCTACGAGCATTGTTAGATCCTGCTCTGAACGTGATTGTAGATGATTTGCTTGAAAAGAAAGCTCAGGTAGGTGAGAAGTATATGATCGCGCCAATTATGGAAATTCATCGTTGGCTGGGAAATCAGATTGAATACTGTGAATCCAATATTCCTGAACCCTCGCCATCGCAGGACACTGAAGTATTCAACGATCTTTTCAGAAAATATGTGTTATGACGCTGGAACAACTCAATAACGACAACAGTTGCTTACTATATAAATGCATCAGTGGTAGCCAGGCTTATGGCCTGGCTCTTCCACATTCTGATACGGATATCAAAGGTGTTTTCATCCAGCCAAGGGAGAAATATTATGGACTGACCTATGTCGATCAGATCAACAATGAAACGAATGATATCATGTTCTATGAGATCAAAAAGTTTGTTGAGTTACTTTTGAAGAACAACCCGAATATTCTTGAATTGCTAAGTACTCCTGATGACTGTGTTTTGCATCGCAATCAGGTGATGACCTTACTTAAGCCTGCAATGTTCTTGTCGAGATTATGCAATCAGACATTTGGCCAGTACGCTTATGCACAGATTAAGAAAGCACGTGGACTAAATAAGAAGATTCTCAATCCGCTTGATAGAAAAAGAAAGACGATTCTTGACTTTTGCTACGTAGTGAAAGGACAAGGTTCGGTTCCTGTTGCAGAGTGGCTCCTTGAACAAGGATATACCCAGGAAGATTGCGGTCTTGTTAGAATTGATCATATGCGAGACATGTATGCACTGTTCCATCAGTTGCAATCAGATCGTAAAATTTCGGGGATCTTTTCCGGAGAAGACGCTGATGAAGTTTCGCTCAGCTCCGTTCCGGAAGGATTACAACCAAAATGCATCCTATATTTTAACAAGGATGGCTACTCTGCGTATTGCAAAGAATATCGGCAGTATTGGGAATGGGTTGAACTACGCAATGAAGAACGGTATGAAAACACCGTCAGCCATGGTAAGAACTACGATGCCAAAAACATGATGCACGTATTTCGCTTGCTGCACATGGCTGAAGAAATTGCGCTATACAAAAAAGTGAATGTGAGACGACCTGAACGCGAATACTTACTAAAGATTCGAGCTGGTGAGTTTGCTTATGAAGATCTTTTGAGGCAAGCGGAGGAAAAAATCGGAGTGGTTGATGATCTTTTCAAAAAGTCAGATCTGCCAGAGCAACCAGATTATGAAATAGCGCATGGGCTTTTGGTTCAGATTCGCGAGGTAATCTATCGCCTTTAAATTATCGTCAAACGCTGCCGCTTGACAGACTTGCGATTATTACGTATTATACTATATAATAATGCGCTGTAAAGAACTGTTTAACAGATCTTTGCGCATTAATATGACTGTACAGCATTTTTCCGTAAAAAATTGAACTTGTACAGCATTTTTCCGTTATTTGTATATATAAATGAATATGTATGGCAACCAAGGAAATATCCAGACTCGATCTGCGCATTCCCCGTAAGCAAAAGGACTATTTTGAGCAAGCGCTTGAAATAGGCGGCTTCCGGTCGCTTACCGATTTCGTAATTAGTGCTGTTTCAGAAAAAGCAGAAGCTATTATGGAAAAACACAATAATTGGCTCTCTTCTGAAAACGATCGGAAGACATTTTTTAATGCACTTGTGAATCCTCCTGCGCCAAATGATAAATTGAAACAGGCCATGAAGAAGCATAGTGAATTCAAGTCAAAAAAATAAATGCTTCACACGGTAGCGTTAAATTCTTCGCACAAAAAGAATCTTTTCACGTGTGAAGAGCCTTCTTTGGAAAGTTATCTGAGGAAACAGGCTGGACAAGATGTTAAACGACAACTTGCAGCCTGTTTTGTTTTAGAGGGTGAAGATGGCGCAATCAAGGGGTATTATACGCTGTCAGCCGATAGCGTTGATCGTACTTTGATTCCAGATAGTTTGCAAAACAAATTACCATATAAAAACTTACCTGTTACCTTATTAGGTAGGCTTGCACGTGATACCAGTTATATAGGAAAAGGTATTGGAGAATTATTACTAGCGGATGCATTAAGACGTGCTTATCAAGCTAGTTCTTCCATAGGGGCCTGGGCTGTGGTAACCGATCCAATCAATGAAAAAGCTCGGGCATTCTATGAAGGTTTCGGTTTTGTTCCATTAGAGAGTGGGCGGATGTTTATTCCCATGGAAACAATTAAGACATCGTTTCCCTAAACCGCCTCTTTAAAAAAAGAGGATTTTAGGTACCGTGAGTACCCTAATCCGAATAAAAGTAAAGAAGGTTATTTTTGTAATGTGAATTATAAGCCATGAAAAATCTTAAACACACCATAAAAGGAGCTCTGCATTAGGTTTAACCTAATCAAGCTCTTTATGAAAAGACAAAAGCAAATGCAGAAGGCATTTGGAATTGATGAATTCGGACTTGTTGATTTCCCTTTTAAGATCTCAAATGTCCAAGTTTCCAGGATCGAGTACTGCAAAAAGGAATGCTCCTTCTGTTTTCCCACATGGATGGAGACAAGTAACTCAACGCGGATTACCGACAGAGAACCTGGAAACGCTTCAGAAAAACAATATGGAAGCCATCTAAAAAGAAAGGCCGGATTGCTCCGGCCTTTTTTCATTTGTTAAATGATGATTACTGCTTGTCTCCTTGAACTCTTTTATCGGACTTATTTTTCTTGAACTTCGCTCTCAGAACGCCCATATCCTCACTCACCTTCAAATCCAGGATCTTCGCATAATGCTGAGTCGTCTTCAGATTCCGATGCCCTAGCATCTTTCCAACCGTCTCGATGGGAACGCCATTCGTCAGTGTGACAGTTGTCGCAAAAGTATGTCGTGCTGTATGGAAAGTCATTTTCTTTTTGATATCACATGCATCGGCATCATTGTCGCTGTCTTCGGTTTCGCGAATCCCCACCTTACGAATGGGAAAAAAAATGACTCTTTTGGGGTGGTCTGAAAAACAAAAAACCTCGAATCCTTTACGAATTCGAGGTTTTGACTCTCTGTCCGCCTTCGCTAAAGCTACGGCGGACGATGCAGAGGAGGAGGGATTCGAACCCCCGGAACCTTACGGTTCAACGGTTTTCAAGACCGCCGCATTCGACCGCTCTGCCACTCCTCTGTGTCTGCGGTACATTTTGGGAGTGCAAATGTATACGTTTATCGCTTTTCACCAAAACCACACCCCGAACTTTCTATTTCTGCTCCTCGGCAAAATCCACGAATACCTTCTTAATCTCTTTATCTTCTACCCGGTTCGCATTTTTGGAGTACGCATCCAATTCCAGCAATACGATCCGCTGGTCGTTCAGGATTGCCCTGAATTTTTCGATGTCCTTTTCAAACTCGGGATTCCGCCGCGAGATCTTCAACGCATACTTCCGGGCAAATTCATCCCCCGACGACTGCATCCTGTTCCGGATATCAATACTGATCTTGATCTTCTCCAGGATCCCTTCCTTCGAGCGCCCGATCACCTCCGTAGCTTCAAGTGTACCAAACGTCAGTACCGTCGTTCCTCCAACGCCGGCAATAACTTTCGCATTCTGCGTGTCGTTAATAACAGCCGGCGTAAAACCGGTAACAGCACCCAACGAAGCGTTTACGATTGAACGGTTTTTCTTTCCCTTTTTAGCCTTTTTATAGTCGGCGTTCAGGGTCTTCTGGTTGGCATCCAGCTGCTGCACGAGGATCATGGCATCGACCAGGTTACTCCGGTATTTCTGGTACTGGTGCGCATCCTTCTTGATCAGGTTTTCCGTGTCGGATACTTTGATCTTCACCCTTTTTTGGGTGCGGTTGTTGGATTTGTCCAGAACATAAAAAACAATTTCTGGTGTCAGCGGCACCTGGCCGTCTTCCACAAAATTGTACCCGGGCGTCCAGGTGAATTCATATTGAAGTTGCGTGTTCTCTTTCAGCGATGATTCCGGAATTCTTTTGTCGGCGGATACAAAACCGATGTTCCGTACATTATCGTCACCGTTGGGGTCGGAGATGTATAATTTCAGGTTCAGGATCTCGTCTTCCTTCAGGGAAAACAGGGTGTCGCCGGGGACGATCATGATCTCCGGGGGAAGGTCCTGTTGTGTCTGTGCGATCTTGAGTTTGCCGGTTACTTCCGCTTTGTCGGGTTGATCCTGAACGATAAACTCCAGGGTCAGCGGACTGTTTTTCAGGGACGAAAACTGGCTTCGCGACGGATTCCAGGTGAACGTGCCCTGTGAAGAAAGGGCTGATCCTTCCGGCATCTGCGATTGAATGGATTTAAACACCAGGGGATCGCCATCGAGGTCGTACACAAACTCACTCTGGATCGGGTAGGTGTTCAGGTTGGACTGTCTGACGTAAACAGTAGGCAGGTCTTCCACAACGGGCGGGCGGTTGACGTGATTGACCGTAAAGGTCACTTCTTTCCGCTCCCGTTTCCCGTCGGGTAGTTCCTGCTGAAAGATCATGGTAAAGTCCTTGGTCTTCGCGACACGGTCGGCAAGGTCGTAAGAAGGTATCCAGTGGAAATTTCCCAGTGAATCGAAACTGACATTGAGGTCATGAGCCCCTTCCAGGCTGAACCGGACCGGCGATCGATGGGTCGTGCGAACTCTGAATTTCAGATCCTGGCCTTCTTTTATAATGTTCCATCCCGCCGAGTCGGGGAAAATAAAGGTGGAACCGTTTTGACCGAAGGCTGACATCGCAGCTGAAGTGACAAGGAAAATAAAGATGATTTGCTTCACTATTCAGGTTTGTTAAAACGAGCGTAAATTTAGCAAGAATGAATGCTCAGGGGATGCCAATCAAAGAAAAGAAGGGGTCTAATGCGAATTTTTTCGCCGATGTATACGAGGTCGTGCGACTGATACCGAAAGGTCGTGTCACCAGCTACGGCGCGATTGCCCATTTTTTGGGAGCGAAATCGGGTGCGCGGATGGTAGGCTGGGCGATGAACGGATGCCCGAAAGGTGTTCCGGCCCACCGGGTCGTCAACAGTGCCGGACTGCTGACGGGAAAGCATCACTTTAAAACACAGGATACCATGCAGCGGCTGTTAAAAAAGGAGGGTGTCACTGTTGTGAAGGATAAGGTCAAAAATTTCGACGAAGTATTCTGGGATCCCGCCACGGAACTCGCCATCCGGTAGAAAAAAGGAGAAATTACGGTCCCAAAACAGGACTGCCTGGGTACTGAACCCCTTAAATCCGCAAAATTTCAAGGCTGCAACCGATGGCACGGCTTTCGCATAGGTACTTACAACGAACGACCTATGAAGATTCTCATCACCGTAGTAGTTGCTTTAACACTGATCACCGGATCAGCACACGCTTCCAGACCGGGAGACGCTATCATTATCAGTCACACAAAGAACAACAGTCTGTTCGTATTTAAAACGGACAAGAAGTTTATCGGTGCAAGGGTTGAGATCTATACGTCTTCCGGCGCATTGCTGACATCGCAGAGTCTTCACAAGCGCAAGATGATCATAGATTTTGCGACAGCGATGAAGGATACGTATACCATTCGCGTTGTGAAGGGGGATGCGCACAAGGAATACAGGTACATCAAGAAATAACGGCGTCACGCGATCGTGAAGCGTTAAGATATTGTGGGTTGGTTTTTTTTTAATCTAGGACTTAGGTCGTCTCTCTCGGGGGACGGCCTTTTCCTTTTAAGGGCGTCCGTGATCAGGCCCCGGTTTTTTCGATACCAGCCAGAGCCCGGCGAAGGTGATCAGTCCATTGGCGATCAGGATCTCGATCCCGAACTTGTAACCCCCGAACCACGCTGCCGAATTTACACTCAGTATATACGAAAGCACGGGTGAGATCACACACACAAGCGGAACCAGTCTGTCCCTGACGATACGTTTTGTAAAAATTCCGAACGAAAATAAGCCGAGCAAAGGCCCGTAGGTATAACCCGCCACATTAAGTACGGCGTCAATGACGGACCGTTCGTTGATCTCCTTGAAGATAACGATGATCACCAGGAAAAGCAGGGAAAAGCTGACGTGTACAATAAACTTTTGTCTTTTCTTCTGCGACTCCGGTTTGTTTTTAAAATCCAGAAAGTCGATACAGAACGATGTAGTCAGTCCGGCGAGAGCCGAATCGGCGCTGGCGTACGAGGAGGCCGTTATACCCAGTAAAAAGAATACCCCGACGGCAAGACCCAGTTCATTGAATGCGAGGCGGGGAAACAACTCATCGGATATTTCCGGGATAGGCAGGTTGAACTGGGTACTATACAGGTAGAGCAACGCGCCCAGTGTAAGGAACAACAGGTTTACCGCCACAAGAATGAGGCTGAACCAGAACATGTTTTTTTGCGCATCGCCGATGGTTCTGCAGGTCAGGTTCTTCTGCATGATCTCCTGGTCCATACCCGTCATGGTGATGGCGATGAACGCGCCGCCCAGGAATTGTTTCCAGAAGAAAATGGGGGCGTTGGGATCTTCCGTATAAAATACTTTTGAATAGGGGCTGGCCCGGATAGCTGAAACCATTTCCGGAAGGGACATCCCCAGTTTTTCGGTGATTTCCCAGACGGCGATACACACGGCTGCAATAAGGAAGAATGTCTGAAACGTGTCGGTCCAAACGATGGTCTTGATCCCCCCTTTGAAGGTATAGATCCAGATGAGCAGGATAGTTGTAGCGACCGTAACAAAGAAGGGAACATCCCAGGCGTCGAATAAAAAAAGCTGCAGCACGGTGGCGGCGAGGTAAAGACGCAGCGATGAACCGATGGTACGCGAGATCAGGAAAAAGAAAGCGCCCGTCTTGTAGGACCAGAAGCTGAAACGTTGTTCGAGGAAGGTATAGATCGAAACAAGGTTCAGCCTGTAATACAGCGGAAGGAGCACCCCGATGATCACCCAATAGCCTACCAGGTATCCCAGCACGATCTGGAAGTATCCGAAACCGATCTTCCCGACATTCCCCGGAACGGAAATGAAGGTGACGCCGGAAAGCGAGGCACCGATCATTCCAAAAGCCACCAGGTACCAGGGACTTTGCCGGTTTCCCGTGAAAAACGTATTGGTATCCGCTCCTTTGGACGTGAGGACAGAGATCAGGATCAGCGCAACAAAATAGATGACCAGGATAGAAACAACCAGTATGGGGGTCATGGGCCAGGGGTTCAGGCGGCAAAGAATCAGTAAATCCATTAAAATCCAAATGGCAAGGGAGTTGATTCAGTTCGCGAAAAGGTTAAAATGCGTTAACTTTGCAGTTCATAAATTTTGCGAGGTTATGAAACACGCTCATCAGGAAGAGGAATTGGTGGATGTTCTTGAAGCAGTGGAAACCACCGACTTAATGGATCTGGTTGTTTTTAACGACGATGTGAATACATTCGATCACGTCATCTCCACACTGATCAGGGTCTGCAAGCATACTCCGGAACAGGCGGAGCAATGCACGTTGATGATCCATTATAAGGGCAAATGTGCGGTGAAGAACGGTACTTTCGATTTTCTGAAACCGATGCGCGAGTCTATTTGTGAAGCAGGAATTGAAGCGCGGATTTTGTAAACAGTAAATGAACGGGGCGGGTGGACTATCCTTCAAGACTTATTGAAAATGCGGTGAATCAGATTGCCAAACTTCCTGGTATCGGGAAGAAAACAGCCCTCCGGCTCGCCCTGCACCTGATTAAGGATAAAGAAGAGAATACAATCGCTCTTACGGAAGCGCTGCATACGCTCCGTACCCGTATCAAATTCTGTACGACCTGTCACAATATCTCCGACCAGGATATCTGCTCGATTTGCGTGAGCCATAAGCGCGACCGCTCGATCTTATGTGTCGTCGAAGATGCCAAAGATGTGATGGCGATAGAGAACACGGCGCAGTTCAACGGGATCTACCATGTACTGGGAGGCGTTATTTCCCCCATGAATGGCGTCGGACCTTCGGATCTGAAGATCGAAACCCTCGTCAGCCGCCTGAACGACCGCCAATCGGAGATCCGGGAGCTCATCCTGGCTTTAAGTCCGACGATGGAAGGCGATACAACCGCTTTCTACATCAACCGGAAAGTAAAAGACCTTTCATTGAAGGTCAGTGTCATCGCCCGCGGTGTGCCGGTCGGCGGTGACCTGGAATATGCCGATGAGATCACACTCGGCCGAAGTATCCTGGGACGTACGCTCTTCAATTGAACTACCTTTCGTTAGCAACGCCCAAAATTTTGGCGCTATTCAGGGGATAACCTTCCAACTTCCGATTTTAATTATTTTCTTTGCGCGCTTTTAATTGCTACAACTATGAACAAACTCTCCAATCGAATCGAAGCTATCCAGGAATCTGCAACACTGGCGATGGCTGCAAAGGCTCGTGAATTTAAAACGAGAGGAATTGACGTGATCGGATTAAGCCTCGGCGAACCCGATTTCAAAACTCCTCAGCATATCTGCGAAGCTGCCAAAAAAGCGATCGATGAAGGAAAGTATTTCGCCTATCCTCCCGTAGCCGGATACCAGGATCTCCGTGAGGCGCTTGCTATAAAATATCAAACGGAAAATAAGGTTCCCTATAAAGCGGAGAACTTCGTGGTCTCCAATGGTGCCAAACAATCCATCGCCAACGCGATGCTTGCCTTGCTGAACCCCGGTGACGAAGTGATCATCTTTTCACCTTATTGGGTAAGCTACGACGCACTGGTCCGTTTAACGGAAGCAACTCCTGTTATCCTCGCCGGAACAATTGAAAATGATTTCAAAGTGACGGCGGCACAACTGGAAGCGGCAATCACGCCGAAATCAAAAGCTATTATCTTCTCCTCTCCCTGCAATCCTACGGGATCGGTGTTTTCACGGAAGGAGCTGATGGATATTGCCAATGTGGTATTGAAACACCCCGACCTCCTCGTGATCGCGGACGAGATCTACGAACATATCAACTTCACGGGCGATCAAACCAGCATTGCCTCTTTTCCGGGCATGTTCGATCGTACAATCACCGTAAATGGTTTTGCAAAAGGTTTTGCCATGACGGGATGGAGAGTGGGATACATCGCCGCTCCGAAATGGATCGCGGACGGATGTAACAAGGTTCAGGGACAGATCACATCGGCCAACTGTTCCATCGCTCAGCGCGCGGCACTGGCGGCGATCACCGGCGACATCGAACCGACTCATAAAATGGTCGACGAATACCGCCATCGCAGAGACCTGGTCTACAACCTGCTGAAGGATATTCCGGGCATCAAAACAAATTATCCCGAAGGAGCATTCTATTTCTTCCCGGACGTAAGCTCGTATTTTGGAAAATCAGACGGCACATCCACGATAAAGAACGGTGACGACTTCTGTATGTACATGCTGGAGAAAGGACATGTAGCGCTGGTTCCCGGCGGCGCCTTCGGTGCCGACAACTGCGTTCGTCTCTCGTATGCCGCTTCGGAAAAAGACCTGAAAGAAGCATTGAAGCGTATGAAAGCCGCCCTGGCGGAACTGCACTAGGAATTTTGTTCAGGGATGCATGCGATGTATCCCTGAACGCGAGTGCATCATAGCAAAATATCAGCACGGCAGTATAGGACACAACGCATTGATCTTTAGAACTGTACATTCTGGATGCATGTACACTTATTTTTGCGACGATGTATTAGTGTTAACTCGCCATTATGATGTCGCATCCGTTGGCTTTTGTATTTAGCCCTGAAAGGGTGTTATATATTGGCCCAGGGTGAAGCCCTGGGTTTTAAGTGGTAATTTAAATTTTAGCCCTGAAGGTGCGTAATAAAAGTGTCGCTTACGACAACCAATCAATGACACGACACTAGTGTTACATCACCATTATGATGTCGCATCCGTTGGCTTTTGTATTTAGCCCTGAAAGGGCGTTACATATTGGCCCAGGGTGAAGCCCTGGGTTTTAAGTGGTAATTTAAATTTTAGCCCTGAAGGGGCGTAATAACAGTGTCGCTTACGACAATCAAACCTTGACTCAACACTAGTTTTCCCCATTATCCTCAAACTGCTTCTCAAGCGGTGCAACCTGCTCCAGGTCATCCAGGATCTTGCGGTCCACCGGAGTTTCCTTGATCACATTGTAGTTATCCCAGAATACCTTATTATAGGGATAATCCTGGTACTGGAGGCCGTAGTTTCTCATTTTCTCCGTGGAGGCTATACGCTCCGTTGTAACGGGCTGCACATCGTTGATGAGGAGGTGCTGCTCAAGCTCTGTTTCAAACTGCAGTTCATTGGTGCTTTCGTCGTACCACTTTTCCCGTGATACAACCTTGATGTAATTGAGGTACATCCGTCCGTTGTAACGCTTGAAATCGATCGTTTTATTGTATGCGACAAAGCGGCTCGTGAGGTTTCTTCTCCGCTCGTCGTTATCACCGCTGATCTCAAACTGCAGGTGTACGATCGAGTAGTCCGCCTTGTCGATATAGACCTTGAGGTAAAAGTCGGACTGGGTAGTGACGACGAAAATTTCATGACCATTGTAATAAGAGTCCTTTTCGCGGACAGTCTTGTTGAGGATGCCGGATTGCAGATCGATCTGGCGATACCGGATGTTGTTATGCAGCAACAGGTCTTCGAGTAAGTTCTTCTGTCCGAAATAGGCGGTAAACTTGTTTTCATAGCCGATACTTTTACGGACCTCCACCAGCTTTACCCGTTCCCGGAGTTTCGACTTATTACGAGGTTCCGTATAGTTCTCATCGTAGATTTTTACAGCCGCTTCAAGCAGGGCAATGTAGATCCCACCTACTTTTTTGATGTCGCGGTAAAACCCTTCCAGCATGAACGGCTGTGTGGGAAAGTTGTCGTCTATTTTAGCCATCGCGATCTGGAGTACTTCGGCACCGCTGAGGGAGTCACGCACCTCTACCTCCTTGAGGACCGTCGTCGACTTGACCATACCAATGACCGCAAGTTTGTTATCCAGGATGGACCAGACCGGCGCTTCAAAGTTTTCATAACCCAGCATACTGATCACCAGGATCTCGTTGCGGTATTCAGACGGAATATGAAAATCAAAGTCACCCTGCAGGTTTGTCACCGTACCGGCGGATTTTCCCTTGATACCCACCGAAGCAAACGGAAGGGGCTCGGTGGTCTGGTTATCCTGGACCTTCGCGGAAACGGTGATTTTCTGCGCCTGGACGGAAAAAACAGCGGAAAACCATAGGAGAACGAAGAGAACCCTCATAATCAAATATGAATGGATTTCAAGTTGGCTATTTGACCCCGACTTTCAAACACTTTGTAGGATATTCCCTCAAAACGAAGATTTACCGCCGTAAACCTTTCCTTAATCGGTTTTACATTTCATTGCGTAATTTTAATGTTCAATTTCGCAAGCTTGAAATTTATAGACGACATACCGAGGACATGGAAACGTGCATACCTGTGGCTGTGTTTTTGGTACGCCATTAACTATGGAGTCGGGACTTTCATCGAATGGAAGCTGAATACCCCTCACACCTACGTTTTTTGGAATGCCCTAAACCTCTACGAAGCCCTGTGCGTACTGATTATCGGCATATTTTTTTACTGTAACTGGCTTTTTCGGTTCAGTATCTACTTCCAGGTAGCCGGCCACCTGGCGGGTACAATGGCCCACTTTATCCTCATGGGATCCCTGTCGTATTACCTGGAAAACCACCGGGAAGGCTATATCGGGTGGGATATCTGGAAAGATCACCTCATCGGCCTGCTGCGCTGGGAAGGGCTCCATTTTCACGACCAGTACATCATAACCGTGGGCGTTTATTACGTGATCCGGTATTTCCAGGGGTTGGAACGCCAGGAACGGGAAAAGAGCGAACTCACCCTCAAAAACCGCGAAATGCAGATTTCGTTGCTGAAATCGCAGATCAACCCGCACTTTTTATTCAATACCCTGAATTCCATCAATACCCTGATCGGGTCAAGTAAGGAACAGGCCCGGAAAGTGATCACGCAGCTTTCCGACATCTTCCGCTATGCCCTCGACTCGCACGGCGACCAGATGGTCAAGCTCATTCACGAACTGGACTTTATTGACAACTATATCCGTATCCAGCAGGTCCGTTTCGGCGACCGTATGAAGTTTGTAAAACAGGTGGACTTTACCTGTCTCGGTGTCGAAATACCCCCCATGATCCTCCAGCCTCTCGTGGAGAATTCGGTGAAGTACGGAATCGCCCCCAAAGACGACGGTGGTACAATCATCCTGACCGTAAAACGTTTTAACAACATGATATTTTTTGAGGTAAAGGATGACGGCCTGGGATCCAACGCAAAAAAAGTCATGGACGGTAGCTCAAGTGGTGTAGGCCTCACCAATACCGATCAGCGTTTGAAGAGTATCTTCGGCGCAGGTTCGGGATTACGTATACACTCGAACGAGTGGGGCTATTCCGTCAGCTTTTTTATACCTTATGAAGACGAAAACCAAGAAACCATAACTGTAGACGATCTAAATAGCAAAGCCGTATGAACATAACCTGTGTAATCGTAGATGATGAAAAACTGGCGCGCGACCTGTTGCAAGAGTATTTACAACAAATGCCTAATATCCAGGTATTGGGAGAATGCTCCAAAGGCAAAGACGCCGTCGAAACAATTGACAAGCTGAAACCGGATCTGGTTTTTCTGGATGTGCAAATGCCGGGTATGACAGGCTTTGATGTACTCGATGAGATCACACACGATCCATACGTGATCTTCTGTACCGCCTACGATCAGTATGCGATCAAGGCGTTTGAAAAGAATGCCGTGGATTACATCCTGAAACCCCTCGACCAGGAACGTTTCAAGCTCGGCGTTGAACGTGCGATCAACCGCATGAAAGTGGAACAGAACAACGTAGGTGAATTGTTACGGAACCTGAAGACCGAAAACAAGACGTCTTACGATTCCCACATCTTCGTTCAGAAATCAGAAAAACTGCTGAATCTTCCCGTCGATGAGATCGTATACCTGGAAGCTTCCGGCGACTACACCATTTTAACGACAAAAGGAGATCAATTCGTCAGCTCATCCGGTATCGGGAAGCTGGAGGAAATTTTAAACCCCGAAACTTTTATCCGCGTCCACCGGAGCACGATCATCAACATCAACAACCTTAAAGAAATTGAAAAACATTTCAACGGGGGAATGGTGGTCAAAATGCTGAATGGAAAAAGTTTCCCCGTAAGCAGGACGTATGCGAAACTGATCCGGAAGAAGGTTGTATAACCCTTCCGGCGACAGATCAAAAAAATGCTGCGATCCTCGCGGCATTTTTTATTTTACGGGTATCCGTTCGGTTTCCGCGTACCGGATCTCCACGTTCTTACCGTGAAGTTTTAGTATTTCGGTGAGCTTCTTCTCCATTGCTGCCCCGGCCTCCGATACGAATGGCGCTTGCCGGGCATACCGGCTCGCATCGGCGGTAAACGCGTTGATAGCCTTGGTTCTGTCTTCCATGTTAACCCAGTTCCAGACGCCGTTTTCGTCTTCAAACCTGATGTCGGATAACGATTCAACGGAAATAAGTTCGGGAGCTGGTAAAGTTACCACGGCCCGCTCATCCTGGATTTGAATGGAGAATTTTTTATTCAGATCATAACCGGCCTTGGCTTCAAAACTTCCCCGGATGTTGATTTTTTTCGTGCTGCCCAGCCACGTATTGGTCCACTCATACTGATGCTGAAACTTTTGTGAAAGGGTGGCCAGCTGCAGGATCGGTGTCTGTTGCTGGAGGACAACGGTGTTGTTGACGGTGATCTCCGGCGTAAACTGAAATGCTTCCGAAATATCCTGGCCGATTCTTTTTGCACCTTCATAACTGCGCTCCGCCAGGCGCGACGGAATCACAACCACCACAACATAGGCCGCGATGCTGAAGGTGATGAGCAGTAAAATAATAAGGATGATCTTCCGGTTACTGAACATGCTCCGCTCTTTCCCTTCAAGGTAACTATTTTTTATTTTCAGGCAGCTTGAAACGCATCCGTACTTTCACCTTGTCGCGTACGGCATCTTCGTTTCGTTTGGATGGTGACCATTTCGGACCTTCTTTGATGAGGCGAATCACTTCGTCGTCGCATCCATAACCGATACCCCGGATCACCCTGAAGTCGGAAAGCGCACCTGACGTTTCTACCGTGAACATGATCGTGACTTTCCCCTCCACATTATTGGTAAGCGCTTCCTGGGGATAACGGATATTTTTTTCCAGGTATTGTTTGTATGCCTTGCGTCCGCCTGCCGGTACGGCAAGCTCCAGCGGTGGCGTTGTTGTCTCTCCCACACCCTTTTCGCCGTAGCCAACCACCACCACTTCACTGAGTTGCGAGATATCCTCGGTCATCCGTACATCAGCCTGTTCTTTTCCCGCCACGCTGATCTCCGTATTTGTATATCCGATAAATGTAAACAGGAGGTTCGGGTTTTCATCCGTTACCGGGATCTGATAATTCCCCATCGCATCGGTTACCGTGCCCAGGTTCGAACCGCTGATCATCACGTTTACGCCGGGCAGACCGGCTCCGTCTTCGGAGCTTACCGTTCCCCGAACGATCCGCGAGGGTGATGTGTTTGTAAATCCATCCAACGGCCGCGCCCCGGCTGCCGCTTCTCCCTGCGCCTTCTCTTTTGACTTTGAAGCATCGGATGATCGCTTCGCTTCACGTTTTTTAAGAGGCTCCGCCCGTGTTTCGGCTGCTGCAATTTTTTCCTCGGCGACTTCCGGCGCCGCCAGGTCTTCAGCCGGCTTAATATCTGCCACTGCCGGTGAGGCTGGCGCTACTTCCTGTTCGACCGGCGCGTCTGGAGGGATAGTGCTTTCCGTGGCTGTGCTGACATCATCTGCTGCTGCCGGTTGTGTCGCCGGCGTCTTGGCGCGCGGTGTCACTACCGGGCCTTCGTCGGCAATTTGCGATGAGTCTGCCGCGACCGGTGGCTGACTTTCCGTATTTGCCGGTGCCGTGCTTTCTTTCTTCAGGGCAAGATCAGAGGAAGGTTCGTCGCCCGTGAGCTGCAAAATAATAAAGGTCGACACCGCTACTAGCAAAAGGCCCGCGGCGATCCGCATCGGCCAGACCCACATGGAAACGGTTTTTCCGCTCCCCTTATTCAGACGCTGATCCAATGAACGATGAAGGGCTGCCATGTCCGCATCCAGCTCATTCGTTGGAATTTGACCGGCTCCCTCCAGCGCTTCTTCCAGGAACGGATCGTGAAGGGCCTTTTTTTCCAGGGCATGCATCTCCGCAGGAGTCAATTCTCCCTTCAGGTACTTTTTAATATCGTTGTTCAGGTCAGCCATGGCCTTCCATACATATCTTCAGGTTGCGTTTGCCGTTCTGTATATAGCTCTTGACTTTGTTGTCGTCAAATCCCGTTAGCTGAACGATCTCCCGGTAACATTTCTGCTGCATGTAAAACAAGGTCACGCAGCTTTTCTGTTCCGTTGCCAGTTGGTCGATACAATGCTCTAATTTACTGAGATTTGATTCCATTTCCGGCTCCTCATCCAGATGCGAAAACGGTCCGGTTTCCATAAAATGCTCCGTGATTTCCTCAAAATGCTTCCCTTTCCGGGCCCTGAGCTGCATTAAACAATGATTTCGCGCCGTCACGTAGAGCCAGCTTTTGAAGTGTTCCACCTGGTGTCCCTTTAGTGTGGTGACCAGCTTTTCAAAGATCTGCATAACCGCATCCCGGCTTTCTTCCCGGTCTTTGAGATATTTCAGGCATACGCCATATACGAGGTTCATATATCGTTTATAAAGCACACCCAGAACAGCCACGTCACCTGACTCCTTATAACGTCGGATCAGTTCGTTGTCCTGTAACTGCATATTGTCTCCTGCGGAAAGCATTTTTGAAAAATAGTAAAAAAAATAGTCAGCCGTGTATGGAATCGCCCCGTGACCGGCATCTCATGAGCAAACAAAATTCTTTTCTTATGAAAAAGTCGATCTGGTTTCTTGCCGCCTTCCTGGTCCTGTCGTTTGGATTCAAGGCACCTCAGTCCCGGACCATCACCGGTATCGTTACTTCCGCCGATGATGGAAGCTCGCTTCCCGGCGTGAATGTCGTGTTAAAGGGTACTTCCAACGGCACTGTAACCGACGGGCGTGGCCATTATAGCATTACGGTGCCCGAACAAGGCGGCGTACTGGTGTTTTCTTTTATCGGAATGGTGACGAAAGAAGTGACGATCGGTAAAGTAAACACGGTGAACGTACAACTCGCATTGGATACCCAATCGCTGAATGAAGTGGTTGTGACTGGCTATGGGATACAACGGTCTGGCCGTCAGGAAAGAAAATCCAAACGGGGTGCGCCCATGGAGTCGGAGGCGATGTATGACAAGATCTACGTACAACCAGGGGACTACCGGCAACCCGATATGAATACGGAAGAATACGATGCTATTAACGAGAACATTTTTCTTGAGGCATCGAAAAACCCGTTATCGACATTTTCCATCGATGTCGACGCGGCCTCCTATAGCAATATCAGGAGATTCATTAACAACGGACAGCGCCCGCCCAAAGACGCCGTTCGTATCGAAGAGATGGTCAACTATTTCGACTACGACTACAGTCAGCCGTCCAACGATGATCCCTTCGGCGTCATAACGGAGATTTCAACTGCGCCGTGGAACCCGCGCCATAAGCTGGTGCACATCGGTCTGCAAGGCAGGAAAATTCCTGTGGAGAACCTCCCGCCATCCAACCTGGTCTTCCTGATCGACGTCTCGGGATCCATGGACCAGGTGAACAAGTTGCCGTTGCTCAAGACTTCATTCAAGATGCTGGTGGAACAATTAAGACCGCAGGATCACGTCGCCATCGTCGTTTATGCCGGAGCGGCGGGCCTTGTGCTGGAGCCCACGTCCGGTGACGACAAGAAAAAGATCATCGCGGCCCTTGATCACCTGCAGGCAGGCGGTTCGACAGCCGGAGGCGCCGGGATCAACCTCGCTTATGCGGTGGCAAAGGAACACTTCAGGAAAGACGGCAACAACAGAATTATCCTGGCGACGGACGGCGACTTCAATGTAGGAGAGTCCAGCAACCAATCCATGGAACGGCTGATCGAGGAAAAACGAAAAGACGGTATTTTCCTTACCGTGCTGGGCTACGGAATGGGTAACTACAAGGATTCCAAAATGGAAATACTGGCGGACAAGGGCAACGGAAACTATGCATACATCGATAACATCACCGAAGCGCGGAAGGTATTGGTGAATGAATTTGGCGGAACGTTATTCACGATCGCCAAAGATGTAAAACTGCAGATCGAGTTCAACCCGGCCAACGTCAATGCCTACCGCCTTATCGGTTATGAAAACAGGATGTTGAAAAGTGAGGACTTCAACAACGACAGGAAAGATGCGGGAGAGCTGGGATCAGGTCACACCGTCACCGCGTTGTATGAGATCATCCCCGCCGGTGTAGAAAACGAGTTTAACAAGATCGATGAATTGAGGTATCAGAAGCAGAAGATTGAACCCGGTAAATCATATACGAATGAACTGATGACCGTTAAGCTTCGCTACAAGAAACCGGATGAAGATGTCAGCAAGCTGATCGTTCACCGCCTGACCGACTCGAACACGGCATTGGCAAAGACTTCCGATAACTTCCGTTGGTCAGCCTCGGTCGCTGCGTTTGGAATGTTGCTGCGTGAGTCGGAATACGTCCGGAATTATTCGTACGACGAGGTTGTTCAGCTGGCCCAACATGCCCGGGGAAAAGATGAAGAAGGATACCGCGTCGAATTCGTCAATATGGTCAAGTCTTTTGGCGTCACGGCGCAACGATAAAACGAGTGAGAAGTAGGATAAGCCTTTTCGGTCAATGCCGGAAAGGCTTTTTCTTTTCCGGCCCAGGCGCGGGTATATTTTGTATTTAAGAATAAAAAGGGAACTTTGAGTTTCATTTTCGTTCATGATCAGGATCAGTGTCGTCATCATCACGTTTAACGAGGAAAGGAATATCGCGCGGTGTATTGATTCTGTTCTTCCCGTAGCAGATGAAATTGTTGTCATCGATTCGTATTCGACCGACCGGACCAGGGCCATTTGCCTCGACAGGGGCGCACGTTTTATCGAACATGCTTTCGAAGGTTTTACCGCCCAGAAAAATTTTGCCATGCAACAGGCGTCATTCAGCCATATCCTGTCGCTGGATGCCGACGAATACCTGTCGCCTGAACTCCTCCATTCTATTTTGAATATCAAGGCCGGTGGGAACGCCGACGGGTATTCGATGAACAGGCTGAACAATTACGGCGGGAAATGGATAAAGTCGTGCGGCTGGTATCCCGATACGAAAATAAGGTTGTGGAATAAGGAAAAAGGTGACTGGCAGGGAGGATTGATCCACGAGACCGTCGTGATGAAGCACGGTTCTTCCGTGTCGCATCTGCCCGGTGATCTCCTCCACATGGCTTACTGTAATCCGGGCGACCTTATTTCGAAGATCGATCAGTACGCCACGATCTATGCGCGTGAGCACGCATTCAAAAAAAAGGTATCGACGCCGTCAATCCTGCTCAAGGCGATCGCCTCGTTTTTGAAGAATTATCTGTTGCGGGGAGGTATTCGTGATGGCTACGAAGGACTGCTCATTTCCACCTCGAACGCGAACGGCGTATTTTATAAATATGCCAGGTTACTGGAAGCGAACCGCGCGCTGAAAACGTCCCTTATTATCACGACTTATAACCGGAAGGATGCCTTGGAGATCGTATTGCTCAGCGTCATGAATTTGACGGAACCGCCGGATGAGATCATTATTGCCGATGATGGTTCCGGTGCCGACACCCGCGCGGTCGTGGAGTCTTTTCAGCTCCGCTTAAAAATTCCCCTGAAATACTGCTGGCATGAAGACGAAGGTTTCCGGCTGGCGATGATACGCAACAAAGCCATTGCTATGGCAGAGCATCCATACCTCATCATGATCGACGGAGATATGGTGATGCCCCCGAAATTCGTTTCCGATCATAAAGCGGCAGCCTGGAGGGGAAGGTTTATTCAGGGCTCGCGGGTGATGCTTAACGAGAAAGCGACAGCTGAAACGATTGCCAACCGCACGGCCACCTTCGGATTTTTCAGCCGGGGTATCCTGAACCGGAAGAACACATTGCGCGGAAAGCTGTTGTCATTGATCTTTTCCCATTACAGCGGCAATATCTACCGCGTGAGGGGCGCGAATATGTCTTTCTGGAAGGAGGACCTTGTCCGGGTTAACGGTTTTAATGAAGACTTTACGGGGTGGGGACGCGAAGATTCCGAGTTTGTGGCCCGCATGCAGAATTGCGGCATCCGAAAATTCCATTTGAAGTTTGCGGGCTTTGCCTACCACCTTTATCATCCTGAAAACTCCCGCGACAAGCTGGGACACAATCAGCAGATCGCGGATGAAACCGTTAGTCAACGGATCAAGCGGACTGCAAATGGACTTGACAAATATCTTCACCGTTGACGGGGGTACAACGCACGGAAAATGGAATCCTGCGATAAGCTGCCGGTGTACATAACTTGGCGCTCCCTGATTGCCTTTTCCGGACTTGCGGTGTAGATTAAATAATTTTCAGCGATTTCCGCGAGCCGTTCCGGAGCTCCGGGATAAATATTAAAGAGCCCGTGTAAAGACTTTTTTGAATCCATGGAAGTAATATATATTTTTAGGCCAGGATGGATCTAGAAGAAGAAGCCCCCAGGCAACATTATTCCGATGCGGAGAAGGAAAGCATCTTCAACAATGAGTTTATGCCTCATATAAACTCCATGTACAACTTTGGCTACCGTCTTACACTCGACCAGGATGACTCGAAAGACCTTGTACAGGACACCTATTTAAAGGCTTACCGTTTCATTGATTCCTTTCAGAAAGGAACTAATGCGAAAGCATGGCTGTTTCGAATTTTAAAAAACAGCTTCATTAATGACTACCGGAAGAAGAGCAAAGAACCTTCCAAGGTAGATTATCAGGAAGTTGAGACGTATTATAACTCCGAAGAGGTTGATCGGCAGATCACCCCCGATTTGCGTGTGGAGGCGCTGAAAGACATGATCGGGGATGAAATATCAAACGCGCTCAACGCTCTGGACGTGGATTTCAGAACAGTGATAATATTATGTGACCTCGAGGGATTCAAGTATGACGAGATGGCAAAGATACTGGATATCCCCATTGGTACCGTGCGGAGCAGACTTCACCGCGCACGTAACCTTCTGAAAGAAAAACTCAGTGAATACGCTAAAACAATGGGTTATAAAACTGCATAAGCCTATGAGTAATCCCGACCAGAGCCACATGAAGCAAGATTGTGAAAGTCAGCGCGAGTGCATGGAAATGCTTCAGCTGATCGTTGATGGTGAAGCTTCTCCGGATCAGAAAGAGCATTTCCTGAAGCATCACCTGGAGCAATGTATGCCCTGCTACAAGAACTATCACCTGGAAGTAGCGATCCGGCAGTTGCTGAAGAGTAAGTGCACAGGGCAGGCGCCACAGGAATTAGTCGAAAGCATCAAAGCCAAAGTAATTCAAAATCTCTCCCACTAAATGGCGGGAAAAGCGCTGATTTTTTCCGCCCCTTCCGGATCAGGTAAAACTACAATTGTAAGGCATCTCCTGTCTGTCAATCCCGATTTAGGCTTTTCGATCTCCGCCTCGACCCGCGACAAACGGGGACGGACCGAATCGCACGGCCAGGATTATTATTTCCTGTCGCCCGAAGAATTCAAAAAGAAGATCGATTCCGACTCCTTTATCGAATGGGAGGAGGTCTACGAGGGAAATTTCTACGGTACACTGAAGTCGGAGATCGAAAGGATCTGGCATGAAGGCAAGAACGTGATCTTTGACGTTGATGTAAAAGGAGGATTGAATCTCAAAAAATATTTCGGCGATAAAGCCCTTGCCGTATTTGTAAAAGTTCCGTCGATGGAAATTCTGAAAGAACGGCTGAAAGACCGCGGAACGGAATCGGAAGAAAGTCTCTCTCGCCGGTTGTTCAAGGCGAAATTCGAAATGTCCTTTCAGGACAAGTTTGATGTGGTTCTCGTGAATGAGAACCTTCAGAAATCCCTTGCCGAAGCCCAGCAACTCTACGACGCCTTTAAGGTGAAGCCATAAGCTTTTCTTATCTTCACTCCCCATGAATTCCGCCCAGAAAATCGGTCTTTTTTTCGGCTCTTTTAACCCTATTCATATTGGCCACCTGATCGTAGCCAATATCATGGTTGAGTCTACCGATTTGAAAAA
Source organism: Chryseolinea sp. (assembly GCA_041742155.1). GTDB lineage: Bacteria > Bacteroidota > Bacteroidia > Cytophagales > Cyclobacteriaceae > Chryseolinea. Next base: position 218,306 of record JBGSJE010000002.1, read on the forward strand.
GGTTTGGTTCGTGGTCTCCCCGCAAAATCCGCTCAAGCCCAGCAAAGGCCTGCTCCATGAATTTGACCGCTATGACATGGTGAGGGCAGCCGTGCACGACAACTATAAACTGGAGGTTTCGGATGTCGAATTCCACCTGCCCAGGCCAAGCTACACGATTAATACGCTTGCACACCTGCACGAAAAACATCCGGAGAAGGAATTCAGGATTATCGTCGGCGAAGACAACCTCCAGAATTTCACAAAATGGAAAAATTATAAGCAGATCCTGGATCACTACGGATTATACGTCTACCCCAGGCCCAATACGCAACTTTCCGAACTTAAAACGCATCCTAGCGTTACGTTAGTAAATGCACCGATGCTCGATATATCCGCAACTTTTATACGGAATTGTATCCGAAACAATCAATCCGTACGTTATCTGGTTCCGGATGCGGTGGAGGAGATGATCAGAGCTAAAGGTTATTATCTGGATTAAACCCCTTACCAACAGGTTCATGCGTTTGTTCAACTTATCATCCTGGTGCCACATTCTGGTTCTCTCCGCCCTCGTTTTCCTCTTCCTTTCCCCATCCGCTCAGGCAGGTGGAATTAAGGGAACCGTACTGGATGAAAACGGCGCTCCACTCGCTTTCACCACCATATTCGTTAAACAAACGGGAAGCGGCACAACCACCAACCTCAACGGAAATTACGAAATGGCTCTTCCACCCGGCCAATACGAAGTGGTATTCCAGTTCCTCGGATACGAGACTTTTGTAAAGCAGGTCGTGGTCGACAACACCTTCGTGGAAGTGAATGTGACTCTCAAAACCCAGGCTACCGTCCTGCAAACCGTGACAGTCAAGAGCGGAACCGAAGACCCTGCGTACACGATTATGCGGAAAGCGATAGCCAAGGCAAAATACCACACCCAGCAGATCGACCGGTATTCGGCACGCGTCTACATAAAAGGAGCGGGGCAGCTGAAAGACTACCCGTGGCTCGCAAAAAAAGCGATTGAAAAAGAAGGCATTGAAAAAGGTCAGGTGTTCGTCACCGAATCCATCAGCGAGATCAAGTACACCCGTCCCGCCAAGTTTGAGGAGAAGGTGATCTCTATCCGAAGCGATGGAAAGGACAACAATACATCACCCAACCCCTACATCTTCGGAAGTTTTTATGAGCCCGAAGTGGCGGAGACTATTTCGCCGCTTTCCCCAAAATCGTTTTCCTATTACCGTTTTGAATACCAGGGTACGTTCAAGGACAGGAACTACGAGGTTAGCCGGATAAAGGTGACACCACGGTCGAAAGGTGATAATGTGATCGAGGGCATGATCTACCTCGTGGAAGACTGGTGGAGTATCCACAGTATGGATATCTACACGACGAAGCTGGGTATAAAGGTGAACATCAAAGCCGTCTATGCCCCGATCGAAGATAAAGCCTGGATGCCTGTTTCCCACCGTTTTACAGCCGAAGGCAAGATATTCGGTTTCGAGTTTGAATATAACTACCTGGCTACAGTAAGCGGATATAAGATCGAGCTGAACCCGGAACTGTTTGTGGAAACGGACAAGATGGAGGTGATCGATGAAAAGATCGAAATGGAACAGGCGAAGGAGATCCAGCAGAAATACAGTACGCTTTCCAAAAAAGCCAGGAGCGAGGAAGAAAAGGCCAGGCAACTGCAGGAACGGCTGAATTCGGGAAAGGAGATTACCCGCAAGGAGCTTAACAGTATTATCAAGGACTACGAAAAAGCCGAGATCAAGCAGCAAAAGGAACCGGAGGTGATATCCGACAATACATTTGAAATCGACAGCGGAGCTTATAAAAAGGATTCGGCGTACTGGGCTGCCGAAAGGCCTGTTCCACTCACGCAGCAGGAGGTGCGTGGTTATCAGAAACTGGACAGCATGGCCCAGGTCGAGCAAAAAAAAGAGGCTGGAGATACATTGAAAGCTTCGAAACATAAAGGTTTTCAACCGTGGGATCTCCTCATCGGCGATACCTACAAGGTGTCGAAGCACTCCAATTTCAAAATTCACTTCCCGATGCCCGGCTTCAATACCGTCGAGGGATGGAACTTCGTCTATAAACTTTCCTTCGGTACCGTTCTTCAGGATACCAATAAAACGCGGATCACGATCACGCCGGCTTTCCGCTACGCGTTTTCCAGGGAAGTGGCTTCGGGTTATCTCAACTTCTCGGTGCGCAATAAAAAATATCGCTTCGATGCGCAAGGCGGACGATACGTGAAACAATATAACCGTGATGAACCCATCCTTCCCATTGTAAATGATTTTACAACTTTGCTGATGGAGAAAAACCTGATGAAGTTGTACGAACGGGAATATATCGATCTGTCGTATAGCCGGAATGTTAATGCGTTTATCAAAGTGAGCACGACCTGGTCCTGGATGAAGCGGCGTGAGCTGTTTAATAATTCGGACTATAAGTGGGTCGACCGGGACAAGATCGAGGGTTATACGGCGAACGCACCGGTAAATGAAGAACTGACCGATACGTCCTTTCCGGATCATAAGGCCCTTATCTGGTCCGTGAACATTTCCGCGCGGCCCTGGCTGAAGTATACCGTCAGGAACGGACGCCGTCACGAAGTCCAGAACTCGTCGCCTACATTTACCTTTGAATACCGCAAGGGTTTTGATAATCTACTGGGCAGCGACGTGAACTTTGATCAGGTAGAGCTAGGGTTGCGTCACCGCGTGAAGCTAGGTGTACGCGGAAACGCCGATTTTGCCCTGCGCGCCGGGATGTTCCTGACCGATGACAGGATGTATTTTATGGACTACAAACATTTCCTGGGTAACCAGACGCCTTTTATTACCAATGACCCCGTCGGTAGTTTCAGATTACTGGACTATTACCGCTATAGCACGGCGGATAAGTACTTTTCCGCGAATTTCCACTACCAGTTCCGGAAATTCCTCATCACAAACATTCCCCTCGTCCGGCTGGCAGGTATCCGGGAGAATATTTTCATAAACTACCTAGCCACGCCCACTTCGAAAAATTATTCCGAGGTGGGGTATTCGATCGACGGAATTCTCCGGATCTTCCGCCTCGAAGGTGCAGCGGCCTTTCGCGATGGAAAATATCTGGATTATGGATTCAGGATCGGAATAGCGTCCTATATTGGCGTAAACTTCTCCGACAATTAACTTGTTGTTAGTTTCGTTTAAGGTATAAACGATCTGTCCGTATCTTGTCGCATGTAAATCCCGATGGAGGTGGTAAGTGAAAAAACAAATCTTTCAATTTATCTCTCGATCAGCTCACTGATCGTGCTGTTCGGGTACATTTCCTATAAGGAACTGTCGGGAATCTCAGCGGACCGGATCTCGGATGAGGGTGTGATAGAAGCCGGCTTTGAGGATTCAAATCAACGGCTCCCTGCGATCTCTTTCAATGTACCGGAGGAAATGACGTTCGCCGGTGAGCGGGTCCCCCTTGAGGTGGCTGATGTTCATGAACGCCTGGACAAAGAACTGCAGATCAACTGTTACCTGCACAGCAATACGATCTTCCTCATGAAACGCGCTAACCGCTGGCTTCCGCAGATGCAGAAGATCCTCGAAGCGTACGATATTCCGGAAGACTTCAAGTACCTGCCCCTCATCGAAAGTAATTTACTCAATGTGACATCCTATAAGGATGCCGTGGGATACTGGCAAATCCTGGCGTCCTCGGGACGGGAACTGGGCCTGGAGATAAATAAGGAAGTCGATGAACGATACGATCCGCTGAAAGCGACGGAGGCAGCGTGTAAATACCTCCGCCGATCTTATAAGAAGTTCGGAAGCTGGACCATGGTGGCCGCCTCCTACAACCGCGGTATGGGCGGGGTGGAGCGGGCACTGGAAAGCCAGGCGGAAAGTTCATACTACGATCTCTACCTGAACGACGAAACATCACGGTATGTGTTCAGGATCCTGGCCATAAAGGAAATCGCCGAACACCCGTTGCGCTACGGCTTCAAGATCGAACCTTCCCATCTGTATCAACCCGAGCCCCTTAAATACATCGAAGTGGACGAGTCCATCAAAGACCTGGTGACGTTTGCCAAATCACAGGGAACCAACTACAAATTACTGAAGCGCCACAACCCCTGGCTCCGCGACGACCGGCTGACAGTGAAAAAAGGGAAGAAATACCAGATCGCGATTCCCGCTTAAAAAAATCCGTAGCGGAGTGGAATATCGTAGATCGATTTGTGGTGCTTCTTTGTTGTCAGAATAAAGTCGGATGAACCAACCAATATAAAACTAACTGCTATCCTATGGAACAAACCTATTACAATCCTGCAGACCTGAAAAAATTCGGAAACATCGGTGAATGGGAAGCCAATCTTGCCGGAAAGTTCTTTGACTGGTACGGAGATGTCTTCAAAGAAGGAGACCTGACCGCGCGGGAAAAATCGCTGATCGCCCTCGCGGTAGCGCATACGATACAGTGCCCGTATTGCATAGACGCCTATACGCAGGATACTCTTGAAAAAGGTGTGACAGAAAAAGGAATGATGGAAGCCGTGCATGTGGCTGCGGCCATCCGCGGAGGATCGTCCCTTGTACACAGCGTTCAGATGATGAACAAGGCCAAGAAGATTTCCATGTAATCGTCGTCTCCTGAACGAACAAACCGTACCATGATAAAGTCGCTGCAATCCCGGCATCACGTACTTTCCGATCGCAACCGGCAGATCGAGATCCTGGAAGAGTCCGGAATGACTTCATTCAGGGATAAAATTGAGCCGCTGGGATATTTTCCCCTTAAGCCAATCCGGATTGAAATCTTCCAGGTCAACATCGGGTACATGTGCAACCAGGTATGCAAGCACTGCCATGTCGACGCCGGGCCCGACAGAAAAGAAATCATGACGCGCGAAACAATGAGCCAGTGTCTTGACGTCCTGGAACAATCGGGAATAAAAACATTGGATATAACCGGCGGAGCTCCCGAATTGAATCCGGATTTCCGCTGGTTCGTGGAGGAAGCGCGGCGTAGGGGCGTCTCCGAAATCATTGTACGATCCAACCTGACGATCATCGTCTCGAATCCTAAGTACAATGACCTGCCCGGGTTCTTCAAAGCAAACGGCGTACGGGTCTGTTCTTCGCTGCCTTTCTACAATGCGGGCAAGACGGACCGTCAGCGTGGCGAGGGAGTATTCAAAGATTCTGTAAAGGCGATACAGCTGCTGAATGATGCCGGCTATGGCAAAGAAGGGACCGGACTGATCCTGGACCTTGTATACAACCCGGTCGGGGCATTCCTTCCCGGAGACCAGAAGCAACTGGAGCGGGATTTCAAGAAGGAACTGAGAGAACATTTTGGTATTGATTTTAATACACTCTTTACGATCACCAATATTCCCATAAGCCGTTTTCTTGATTTCCTTATCGAATCCGGAAACTATACCGAATACATGGAGAAGCTGATTCAGGCGTTTAATCCTGCCGCGGTGAGCGGTGTGATGTGCCGTAATACAATTTCCATTGACTGGCAGGGTTTTATGTACGACTGCGATTTCAACCAGATGCTGGGTCTGCAGGTTGCGTCGGAAAAGACCAGACATATCGGTGAATTTGATCTCGGAGCGCTGGAGAACCGTGATATCGTGACGGGGCAACATTGCTTTGCCTGCACAGCAGGGGCGGGGAGCAGTTGCCAGGGAGCTACCGTATAAGGCAATACATTGAATTTCCTTCCATGCTATAGGCTCCGGGTTGTCGAATGCGGAGGTTTTTTCTCCATACAGAAAAAGGACCAGGCCCCTCCGGCAGGTTGTTATTGAGTAATCATCGCGTATTGAGTACATTTAACGCATCCACTTAATTTTACTGAGATGAGCCGACCCTATATCCTAGCCGAAAACACCTGGAAGACCGTTAAGGAAACACCGTATGAAGTAGCGGTCCTTCCCTGGGGGGCATGCGAAGCCCACAACTACCATTTGCCTTATGGAACGGATATCATCGAAGCGGAGTACGTTTCTGCCGAAGCAGCCCGGATCGCCTGGGATTCCGGGATCAAAATAACCGTGCTTCCAGCCATACCGTTCGGTGTGAACACGGGTCAGTTTGATGTAAAGCTCGATATGAACATGAATCCCAGCACACAGTTTGTCGTTCTTCGCGACGTGGTCGATGTGTTGAACCGGCAGGGGATCTACAAACTTATCATACTCAACAGTCACGGGGGCAACGATTTTAAGACCATGATCCGCGAGTTGGGCCTGCAGTTTCCGGCGATGTTCTTGTGCTCATGTAATTGGTTTCAGGCCGTGGATCAAAAGGAATTTTTCGAGAACAAGGACGACCACGCCGGCGAAATGGAAACGAGCGTCGTCATGCACCTGCGGCCGGAACTCGTAAGACCGCTATCGGAAGCGGGCGATGGTGCGGCAAAAAAATTCCGCTTTGCGGCCATGCGCGAAGGCTGGGCATGGGCGGAGCGGAAATGGCTGAAAGTAACAAAAGACACCGGTGTTGGCGATCCGCGGAAAGCGTCGGCTGAAAAAGGCGCGAAGTATTTCAAGGCGGTGACGGAAAAGGTGGCAACCTTTTTTGCGGAGGTCGCAAAAGCCGACCGCAATGATCTCTACGTGTAAGCGATCATATCCGGTCTGAAAAAACACGACGGTAGTCCCATGCTGATAACTACTGTGCGGTTTTTTTGGAAAACCCGTCGATGACGAACAAGGCGCTGATGATCACAATGTTCTTGATAATGTATTGTCCCACCAGGGTCAGTGCAAACGGCGCGGACGTGAATGAGATACCCGGAAGCAGGAACAGCGGCGCAAACGTACAGACCATATGTACCAGCACGATGCGTACGACTACCCTCGGATATAATCCCAGAATCAGCAATATACCGATCGACGTCTCCCATAGTGCGAGAAGCAATAGGGACAGATCAGGACTGATGAGCCGGAACGTCAACCGGTGAATGGTTTCTTTGGCTAACTCTTCCGCCGGACTTACTCCCGGGAAGAATTTCAGGGCACCGAACCATAAATAGATAATTCCGATACTTATTCTGAGAATAATCAGCCATCGTCTGGATGACTTGTTAAGGGCAGCTGTTTGCATTCCGGTATTTTGGGCGAAAAATGAGTTGTTTACAACCCAAAAAATATGATTTTAATCAGTCCGTTTTCAGAAGCAAAAATGGTCCGGCCGTAAGGATACCACGATGTGTCGTCTGATTTTCCTGGTTAGAGGATGGCTTCCTGTGATTCGGCTTTTGCAATCCAGAAATTGCTGAAGCCCTCGCCGATCTGAATCGTGAGAATCTGCAATGCCAGCATCTCCAGGATAGCGAGAAAATTGAAGATCACACCGATCCGTGTCGGATAACTTTCAAGAAGTTCCGTAAATGAAAGCCGTGGCTTTTTAGTCAGTTCTTCGATCAGGTATTTCTTCTGCTCCTCAACCGTATAGGGATATTGTATTACCTGGTGTACCGGTTTGTGTTTTTCCGCTTCCTGGCGCTTCAGGATCTTTTCAAAGACTGTCATTAACTTAAAGATCGTGACGTCCTGAAGTTCTGCCTCCACATTTGTGCTTTCGGCCAGCACTTTCAGTTCTTTAATCAGGTTGCCGCGCTTTTCCCGGGCAAGCGACATCTCTTCCATTTTATGAAAAGTGTCGATAACAGATTTGTACTTTTTATATTCCAGCAGGTGTTTTACCAGTTCTTCCCGGGGATCGATCTCATTACCCTGTTCATCCAGTTGCGGGCGGGGAAGAAGCATCTTGGATTTTATCCGCATCAACGTAGCCGCTACCAGGATAAATTCGCTGGCGACTTCGATGTTCAGCTGTTCCATCTGACGGATATAGTCCAGGAAATCGTTTGTAATCTTCGAAATGGGTATATCATAAATATCCAGCTCATCGCGCTCGATGAAAAACAACAAAAGATCGAACGGCCCCTCAAAAAGCGGCAGTTTTACTTCAAAATTTTCCTGGGTAGTCATCATGGGTCGCAAATTTATTTATAATCCGTCAAAAAAAGGTGACATCGGGGAAATAACTAACTTTGTGGGATTATTCGCGTTGAAAAGCGGTGTAGAACACTTACCTTCAACTTGTTGTTAAAGGTTTATTAATCTTTAAAATGCTCATAACGCCCGGAAAATTACTGGCCCGTATAAATGGGCCTGACGATATTAAAAAACTTGATCAGGCACAGCTGGTTCAGCTTTGCGATGAACTGAGACATTTCATTATTGACAATGTATCCGTTTACGGTGGCCATTTTGGCGCAAGTTTAGGCGTGGTGGAACTTACCGTTGCCCTGCACCACGTTTTTAATACACCGTACGATCAGCTGGTATGGGATGTCGGTCACCAGGCCTATGGCCATAAGATTTTGACCGGAAGACGGGATTCCTTTTACTCAAACCGGTTGTATGGAGGCCTTTCCGGGTTCCCCAAACGGAAGGAAAGCGAATATGATACTTTCGGGGTGGGCCACTCATCAACGTCTATTTCCGCAGCCCTGGGGATGGCGGCGGCATCACGGTACCTGAAAATTGAAGACAAACAGCATATTGCAGTCATCGGTGACGGAGCACTGACTGGAGGAATGGCATTTGAAGGCCTTAACCATGCCGGTGTGGCGGACACGAATATCCTCATCATTCTGAATGATAACTGCATGGCCATCGATCCCAATGTCGGTGCCCTGAAAGATTATCTGACCGATATAACCACCAGCAAAACGTACAACAAGCTGAAGGATGAAGCCTGGAACATGCTGGGTAAGCTTTCCATGTTTGGAAAAAGCGCTCAGGAGATTGTCTCCAAGGTCGAGACCGGTATAAAAGCTGCGTTATTAAGCCAAAGCAATTTATTCGAATCCCTTAACCTGAGATATTTCGGTCCTGTGGATGGCCACGACGTGAACCACCTGGTCACGGTCCTGAATGACCTGAGAAACATCAAGGGGCCGAAGATCCTCCATTGTGTAACCGTAAAGGGAAAAGGCTACGGCCCCTCCGAAAAAGGAAATGCCACAACATGGCACGCGCCCGGCACATTCGACAAGATCACCGGCGAGATTCATAAGAAAATTTACGACCGGCCGCAGGCTCCGAAATACCAGGATGTTTTCGGGCATACCCTGGTCGAATTGGCAAAGGCTAACGATAAGATCATCGGTATCACCCCGGCGATGCCATCGGGTTCTTCATTAAATATCATGATGAAGGAAATGCCCGATCGCGCTATTGACGTCGGGATCGCGGAACAACATGCCGTTACGTTTTCAGCAGGTCTCGCGACGCAGGGGCTGATCCCTTTTTGTAATATCTACAGTACGTTCATGCAGCGGGCTTACGATCAGGTGATACATGATGTGTGTATCCAGGATCTGCCGGTTAACTTTTGCCTGGACCGTGCCGGCTTTGCAGGAGCCGACGGCCCGACTCACCACGGTGCTTACGACATCGCCTTCTTCAGGTGCCTCCCGAACATGATCGTGTCGGCTCCGATGAACGAAGGGGAACTCCGGAACCTGATGTTCACGGCACAGTTGCCACGCAAGGGAACGGCATTTTCTATCCGCTACCCGAGGGGACAAGGTGTTACGCCGGACTGGCGGACTCCGATGGAAGCGATCGAGGTCGGGACAGGCCGGAAGTTGCGGGGTGGTGCGGAACTGGCCATACTTACCCTCGGTCATGTGGGCAATTATGCGACTGAGGTGTGTGAACGGCTTGCGCGTCAGAATATTTACGTGGCGCATTATGATATGCGTTTTGTAAAACCGATCGATGAAAAAATGCTTCACGAAGTATTTTCGGAATACCGCAAAGTGATAACGGTGGAGGATGGCTGCATTCAGGGAGGCTTCGGCAGCGCCGTTCTTGAATTTATGGCCGATCACAATTATCACTCTGAACTGAAAAGGCTTGGAATACCGGACAGGATCGTGGAACACGGAGAGCAGTATGAGCTGCACCGGGAGTGTGGCTTTGATCCGGACGGTATCGAAAGGGCAGTTGTGGAAATGCTGGAATCTGTTCCTAAAGTGTAAGCATGTCGAATCTTTTCTCCAGGCAACGCGGCGAAGGTAAAGTGCTTTTGTTCATCCATGGATTCCCGATGCATCAGGCGGTCTGGGATGACTTCCGGAAACGTTTCGAGGATTCCTATAACGTCGTTACCATCGATCTCCCGGGTTTCGGCAAGAGCTCCGGCTTACCAACTCCTTTTACGCTGGATCAGGTGGCCGACGAGGTGATTCGTTTTGTTTTAGAATTGAATACGCACGACGTGGTTGTCATCGGCCATTCACTGGGAGGCTATGTGGCACTTTCCATGGTCGCCAAACGTCCGGACCTGTTTACCGGACTGGTGCTTTTTCACTCTACCGCGTTCGCGGATTCGGATGAAAAAAAACAGTCGAGGGACAAGGCGGTAGAGTTCATTGAGAAGAATGGCGTTCAGGCATTCACCACCAATTTTATCGCGCCGCTTTTCGCGGTACCGGGAAATAAGAACATCGAAATCGTAAAAGCAATCGCGGCGCAATCATCAAAGGAATCGGTAGTCGGTTATACCAAAGCCATGCGTAACCGGCCCGACCAGACTAAAACATTAAAAACCTTTAAAAAACCTACGCTATTCCTGGCTGGCGAAAAGGATCAGGGTATTCCTCCGGAAAGTATACAAAGACAGGCTGTAAACTGCCAATACCCTGAAATTCATATCCTTCAGGACGTGGCGCACATGGCGATGTTTGAAAATCCCCAGGAGGCAGCCGCTAAAATCAGGCACTTTTTGAATAAAATATGACCTCAAACCGAACCTGGGTGGAATCGTTAGTGATGACTATTTGTTAATTCTGTATTAAATTAGGACCATTTACCGAGATTATCAGCTATTGACCCCTAGGTTAAATAAGTACAGGTATTTATATTTGCTATTAAGAACACCAATAACCAATCCGTAACCATGGACGATATTGTACAAAATTATGACTCTTGGAATGCGATGGCTAAGAACGTCGCATATGTGGCATGGGCTATTTCAATTTTGATAGTGCTTTATCATGTTGTGCGTCTGGCTACCATGAATGATGCAAAGGTCAAGTATGACTACATTAACAAGAGTGAGATCAGGATTCTCTGGATTGCCGCCATCATCCTGATTATCGGATGTTGCTTTTATGCAAACTCGAATATTCAAAAGCTCAACACCCTGTGGATTTTCGTTTTGGGCTTTACAACATTCGCGATGGGAATGATTGTGGCGCTGATCGTGCAGAACATGCTGAAGTTTTACTATCCGTTCTTTATCGAAAAGAGACTAAAAGCCCTTCGCTACAAACCACGGATTTCTCCAAAAACCGGAAAGGCGATGAAGCTGCTGGGTGAACAGGAAGAAGACGCTTACCTCGATGAGGGGATGCAGGCTGAAGAAAATGTCTTCTCCGTTGACTATGACGTATGGAAAGACGAGGAAACAGGATATGTGAAGATCGAACGGTATTCAGGTCACCTTCACGCATTGCAGTGTCCGGAGTGTAACTACCAGACATTTAAAGTGGTACGGGAGGAGATCCTGAAAGTCCCAACCGTTGGCGAAGAAGGTCAGTTACTGAAACACTTTCAGTGTGGATATTGCGGCTACAAAGCAAAGAAAACTGTCGTACTGAAGATTTCGCAAAAATTCGAAGAAGCATCTACCGCTACGGTTTGATCTGAGCGGACAACAAATACGGAAAAAGGCTATTCGAACGGATAGCCTTTTTTATTTTTCCGTCTCCCTAAAACCCGGCGTCAGTGAACCCGCTCCACCCGGGTGGCGAAATACTTGGTGTCTCCTCTCCAGGGAAAAGCGACATATCGCTTGATAAAATACAGGTTCACCCGTTCGCCGCTGAGGGAAACTTCCTGCAGTTCTTTTACCAGTTCCTCTTCGTCACGCTCGACCGAAAAATCGAACGACTCCGCGATGGGGCTGGTACCTTTCAGCGCACCGAAAGTTTCCAGATTGATCTTGCCCTCATAGGTCTTGAACAATACACCCTTCTCACTGACACGAAGGATTTTCCCGGCCATTACACCCTCCTCATACGTAGCCCAGTACAAGTAGCTGAATACGATGATTCCGACGACCAGGGCCGTCCCGACGATGATCTTAAGAATTTTTTTCGAGGTGCGTTTAACCCTTTCGCCAAAGCTTTGAGTTTCCATAATTTTTTATTGAGGTCTTTAAAGTTAGTCAGGAATTTCGCATTTCCGGATCAGGTTTCCTGGTCAAAGTAAATTTTGTAGAAGTGCCTGTTCATCACCTCGTCAAAACCTTTTTCGATCAGTTCCCGGTTTCCATGTATATAAATATGAAAGTTCTTGTCAAGCTTTAAAACACTTTTGAATACCCTGGCCTGCCGCTTGACAGCCTGAGCCGAGATCTCGAAGCTGTCAGCGATTTCCGTGTCTGACATAAAGGTCTTTTCAAATTTCCGGAATGACTCAATAACCGATGCGTCGGCCAGTACCTCCACTTCAAATTCGTTCTGATTGAACTGTTCACGGGATTTGAAAAAATCCATCGAACGGTTCAGCAGGTCGATCTTGTCAGCCTTCGACACGCTGAATTCCTCGTCCAACTTGTCGCCCACGTACTGGCGGGTCAGATTCATAAAATTGTGCGTGTGGTGAAACGCGTCAGCGGTAGCTCTCACATTCAGGAAATCGTTTTTCCAGAATTGCGCATCCGATTTGTTTGCCGTATCCACGATCAATATCCGGTAGCCGTCTTCGTTGCCGGTATTCAGGATCAGGCATCCCTTATCCAGCTTTCGGATGTTCACCCCCTCATCCGCGTCCAGGTTGAAGTTGACATCGCGCTTGTTGAGTTTCAGGTAAGCTTCCTTGTTTTCCGATTTAAAAATACCAAGAGCATCGACTGGGATTCCATCGATCGCCACACTCGAAAAATAGGCTACATACAGGTCACCCGATTTTATATTCGGGTGCTTCGTTGCTTCGTAGAGGTGTTTCGCGATATTGACCGAATTGAGGTGAAAGGAATCCGGGGACGTGAATATTTCTTGCGCAAATTTATAGAGCGGATTCAGCGAAAAATCGTCATTTGAAAATGTGAAGTGATGATACTCCGGTGTGGTGAAATTCGACAGGAAATAGGTAAGAAGCAGTTTTTTTAACAGTTCGTCGTCGATGTCCAATGGCGCCTCCGATAACTTTAGTTCTTCTACGCGGTTGCTGTTCCCTACAACATGAACCGAGACTGTGTCAATGATGCTTTGTGATGTTTCTATCATAGATGGTCCTTTTAAACAACGATGCCACCCTGGAAGGTGGCACCTATTTTTTCCGGCCTGACGCCAGATCCGGATCAGTTAATCATGTTGAATTTGGTGTAAGGTACTAACGCTTCGGGTATACGAATTCCTTCGGGGGTCTGGTTGTTTTCGAGAATCGAGGCGACAATACGGGGAAGGGCCAGGGCACTTCCGTTCAGGGTATGCAGCAGTTGCGTTTTGCCATCGGCATTTTTATAACGCAGCTTCAGTCGATTCGCCTGAAATGTTTCAAAGTTGCTGACAGAGCTTACCTCCAGCCATCGTTGCTGTCCCGCGGCAAAAACTTCCATATCGTAGGTAATGGCGGAATTGAAGCCCATATCGCCTCCGCATAACAGTAACTTACGGTATGGGAGCTCCAGTTTTTCCAACAGGCTTTGAACATAGGCGCACATCTCGTCAAGCGCCTGATACGATTCTTCCGGTTTTCTGATCTGTACGATCTCAACTTTGTCGAACTGGTGCAGGCGGTTGAGGCCGCGGACATGTGCCCCCCAGCTTCCGGCTTCCCGCCGGAAACACGGCGTGTACCCGACGTTCCTGACGGGTAAATCACTTTCGGAGACAATCACATCGCGGTAAAGATTGGTGATCGGTACCTCCGCGGTCGGGATCAGGTAGAGGCCATCCTCGGTAATGAAATACATCTGGCCCTCCTTATCCGGTAGCTGTCCCGTTCCATAACCCGACGCTTCATTGACAACAATCGGGGGCTGAATCTCCCGGTACTCCATTTTGTCGGCTTCATCCAGGAAAAAATTGATAAGCGCGCGCTGCAACTTTGCCCCTTTCCCTTTATACACGGGAAAGCCGGCGCCGGCAATCTTGTTGCCCAGATCAAAATCGATGATGTCGTACTTTTTGATTAACTCCCAATGCGGCTGCGCATCCTTACCTAAGGTGGGAATGGTACCATTTTCGTAGACGGTGATGTTATCATCGGCCCCGAAACCCGCCGGTACTGTTTCGTGCGGAACGTTCGGGATCACATAGAGTAATTCCGTCAGCTCTTTTTCCAGTTGTGTTAAGGAAGTTTCCATGGACCGGGTTACTTCTTTCGCCTCTGCAATACTGGATCTTAACGCCGTAGCTTCATCACTCTTCCCTGATTTTATCAGTTCACCGATCTTTTTGGAATCGGCATTCGCTTTTGCTTTGAGATCATCGAGTGTCTTTTGTGTATCCTTTCGAAGATTGTCTTTTTCCAATACGGCAGAAACAAGTTCGGTCGCGTTCTTAAAGTTTCTTTTGGCAAGTCCTTTTACGACGCTTTCGTATTGTTCCCGGATAACGGCTACTTGTAGCATGGTGATTTAAATTTTTGAGGTCTAAAATTAGTTTTTTTGAATGGCTGCGCCCTTTTATAGGGAATAAAATATTTTTACCGATTTGATAATAGTCAAAAATGTAGCTATACTTGCACTGTCATATGGCTTTATCTCAAGCCCTCTGAATAAATCCGGACCTTACTAAGCGAATTTTTGTTTTCTAGTTAGTTGTTCTCATGACCCTAATCTCAGCTCAGCTGATCGCAAGAATCGATTCAACAAATCTTTTTTAACACAATCCATTTTTAAATCAAACATGTATACTATTGACGACCTGAATGTCAGGCTTCTTTCGGAGCTGAAAGAAATCGCGGAGGAGATGGGCGTAAAAAACGCTAAAAAGCTTTCCAAACAAGATATCATTTATAAGATACTCGACCAACAGGCAATTGCCGGCGAATCGGCTTCCGATAAAAAAACTTCAACCGTCCCGGCTCCGGCTTCCGAGGCAGAACCGGAACGTAAAATGCGCCCGCGCCGTCGTGAAAACGTCACACCCACACCTACCCCTCCGACACCTAAGGTCGACAACGATTTTTCCTCCGACGAGATCCTCGATTCCATTGATATAAATTTTGATAGTCCAACACCTCCGTTTAATGGAAACACCGTGAACGAGCAGGATATGTCAGGCGGTGAAGATCAACCGCGGCCCAACAGGAGTGAACCCCGCGAAGAGCGCACCCCCCCGTACCGCCCTGCTATCCGTGAGTTTGACGGTGCTATCAGCAATGAAGGTGTCCTGGAAATTATGCAGGATGGATATGGTTTTTTGCGTTCTTCGGATTACAACTACCTGGCCAGCCCGGATGATATATACGTATCACCTTCTCAAATCAAATTATTCGGTCTGAAAACCGGTGATACCGTAAAGGGATTTATACGGCCTCCGAAGGAAGGTGAAAAATACTTCGCCTTGCTGAAGGTTGAGTCGGTAAACGGTAAAACGACCGAAGAGATCCGCGATCGCGTCGCCTTCGAGTACCTGACGCCGCTATTCCCCAACGAAAAGTTAAGACTCAGCACAACACATGATAACCTTTCCACCCGCATCCTGGATCTGTTTTCACCTATAGGTAAAGGACAGCGCGGTATGATCGTCGCCCAGCCAAAAACGGGTAAGACGGTTTTGCTGAAGAACATTGCCAATGCTATTGCGCAGAATCACCCGGAGGTTTACCTGATCGTATTGCTGATCGATGAACGTCCCGAAGAAGTAACCGATATGGCCCGGAGTGTACGGGCTGAGGTGGTAGCTTCTACGTTTGACGAACAGGCCGAGCGACACGTGAAAGTGGCGAGTATCGTTCTGGAGAAAGCGAAACGAATGGTGGAGTGCGGTCACGACGTCGTTATTTTACTGGATTCACTGACCCGTCTCGCGAGAGCCTACAATACGGTTGTCCCTTCCTCCGGAAAAATACTTTCGGGTGGTGTGGATGCAAACGCACTCCATAAACCCAAACGTTTCTTCGGTGCCGCCCGCAAAATTGAAAACGGCGGATCCCTTACGATTATCGCGACAGCGTTGATCGATACAGGATCAAAAATGGATGAAGTGATCTTTGAAGAATTTAAAGGTACGGGTAACATGGAACTGCAACTCGACCGCAAGTTGTCGAACAGGAGAATTTACCCGTCGATGGATGTCCCTGCATCCGGAACAAGACGCGAAGATTTGTTGCTGAAGGAAGAAGAACTCCAGCGTGTATGGATACTCCGTAAATACATGGCCGACATGAACTCGGTAGAAGCTATGGAATTCCTGCAGAACAAGATGAAAGGAACGCGGAACAATGACGAGTTCCTCGCCTCCATGAATGGATAAACAACACAAAAAAAGGGACACCAGCCGGCGTCCCTTTTTTTATTGACCGGTTTTCCGGATTTATTTCAGAACCAGGTCGATTAATTCGCGTTGTACATTCCAGTCCTTGGCAAGTTTTAGCATCGCTGTTGCTTCCATCTCCGTTACATACCCCTTCAGGTTGTTTGCCTGCCACACCATATTTATCAGTTCAATACGCTGCTCCTTCTTATAGTCGCCGATAATATCATTCAGATAACTCCGTGCCCGGTCGAAAGCTGTAATATAATCCTGTGCCACAAAATCGAGCGCCCATTTGTATTCTTCGGGAGCCTGAAGTTCGTCAGCCGTTTTAGCAAGATCTTTTTTCTCCTGTTCGTCGAGTCCGTGATAGTGGAAGATCACAGCCTTCAATAACATGTATACTTTTTTTTCCTCCGGAGACTTATGAACCATACCTTAAGGGAATTGAAATTTTCCCGGTAGCGAATATAACAGGTTATACACGTATCACCTATGCCGGTGAAAATAATATAGGTAACGGTCCCCGAAAGGATCACACCACTTCGAAAAGATCGGATGCGATTTTATCCGCAAGCAACTTGCCGGCTTTAGTTAGTACCAGCGTGTCGTTTGAAATAATACCGAGGTTGTTTTCCAGCAATATGCGTAGATAGGATGCATGCTTTTCGAAAAGGTCGAATGCAAAATCCGTTTTTAACCTGTTCAGGTCCAAACCCCACGATGTACGCAGCGATGTCAAAAGATATTCATTGATCTTATCCCCCCGGCTTAATATTTCCTGGGTCAACGGGACTTCGCCCCTGGATATTGATCTCAGGTATTGCTGATTGTTACGGATGTTAAATGCCCTGCGCCGCCCATCGTAGGAGTGCGCGCTGGGGCCGACGCCGACGTAAGGGACATCGCGCCAATAGCTGCTGTTATGCCTCGAACGAAAGTGCGGAAGGGAAAAATTCGAAACTTCGTATTGCTCGTAATTTTTTTCCTCGAGGAGATCGACGAGGATTTGTAGTTGCGTGGCCGCCTTATCGTCTTCGACAACCTTCAGCGTTCCCTTTTTTGCCCGGTTCCCGAAGACTGTCTTTTCTTCGATGGTCATCGCGTAGGAAGAAATATGCTGGGGATGGAGCTCCAGGGTTTTATCGATAGTGGCTTTCCAGAGCTCATCGCCCAGCCCCGGTATCGCGTATATAAGATCGAGGCTGATGTTTTCAAAGCCGGATTCCCGCGCATCCATTACACACCTCAGGGCCATTTGTCCATCGTGTGCCCGGTTCAGGTAGGAAAGGATACTGTTGTCGAACGACTGGATGCCGATGCTCAGGCGGTTGACACCGGCTTGTCTGAGCGCATGGAGTTTCTCTTTCGTCAGGTCATCGGGATTTGCTTCGAGGGTAATTTCAGGATCCGGTTCCACAATAAATGTCTTTCGAATATTTTCCAAAAGGGAATGAAGGTTGCTGTCGGATAACAGCGACGGGGTTCCGCCCCCTAAATAAATGGTCCCGATGGTATCGCGGTGCAGGTAGTCCGCTCTCAGCCGGATCTCTTTGCAGATTGACTCTACCATCTGGTCGCGGTAGTCCTGCTGCGTGGAAAAGTGGAAATCACAATAGTGACACGCCTGCTTGCAAAAGGGAATATGAATATAGATACCGGCCATCGCGCAACAAACTTACTGGCATTTCGGATATAAGACCAGATTCTGATACTTTTGCGTGAATTAATATGAAGGCATTTTCCCCGACGCGACTGTTATTGGTTTTTTTCGTGCTGACTTGTGCGGCGGCATCAGCGCAGGAGTTGACGGTTATAAAGGACTTCCGGAATGAATGGGAAGTATTTCAAAACGAGCGTTATCTTCCCTTCGCGGAAAGGCACGGGAGTGTGAACACCATCTATTTTTCGATTGAGTCAAATGTATACCCCGCCAATACGTTCCTCCAGGTAAGCAGTTCGGAGGATGTTGCGCTATTTGTCAACGGTCAGCTGATTACGAAAACGGATCAGCCTCTCGCGCTGCGGCTCGATAGTCTGCGGGAAGTTGTTCACGCCACCGTTTTACAGATCTCCATCTTTCAGCGGAAAATAAACGAAAGCGGTTTGCATACGACACTGGCCTCCAGGCAGCCAGCCACGGGTTCAAATGCGGATTTAACGCCGATACAGTTTTCGTCCTTCCGGGACTTTGCCACGGTGGGGTTCCTGATCCTGATGGTTATGCTGATCATCATTATTCAGCTTAACCCTAAACTTGCCGCCGATTATTTTTCTGTTACTAAAATATTTTCCATGCGTGAAGGCGAAGACAGCCAGGCCTATTCGCGGATAACAAGCAGTATCAATATTTTATTTTATGCCTATAGCAGCCTGATGCTGGGCTACTACCTGATGATCGTTTTTCATTTTCTGTCGGCAGAATATACGATTGCCCTTACGTTCGAGGCTCATACGTTCGGGGAGGCTATTGTCCGGTGGATCGAACTGAGCCTGATGATATTGGCGCTTTTCTTTCTGAAGATTATCCTGGTTTACGGTTTGTCCTATGTATTCGGCATGCGTGAAATCGGTGGAATTCATTTTTTTAATTGGGTCAGACTCCTGCTGGGCGTTTTCGGAGTGCTCACTATTGTATTGTTCCTGTATTTTATTTCCCATGGAGACCGCGAAGGTTTTTACGATTTTCTGCTGGGTATTATGTCCTGGGTGCTCGCCGGCTGGACGATTCTCATCATTTTAAAACTGTCCAGGCAGATGGATCATTCGATCTTCCATTTATTTTCGTACATTTGTGCCACAGAATTAATACCCTTTCTTATTACGATTAAGGTACTTTATTACTAGCCTGAATTTGTTTACGTGATGAGTGAAATTGCTACTGACAGGATGCGAAAAGTGAAGAGTATCCTGGTTACCCAAGAAGCTCCTGCTGACGCTAATTCCCCATACTTGAAGCTGGCTGAAAAATTTAACCTGAAAATTGATTTCAGGCCGTTCATTCAGGTAGAACCGGTACCGGTTAAAGAATTCCGAAAGCAAAAGATTGATATCCTCAATCACACGGCGATTATTTTCACCAGTCGTAATGCGGTCGATCACTTTTTCCATATCTGCCAGGAATTAAAAGTCGAGATGCCTCCGGAGATGAAATACTTTTGTATCTCCGAGCAGACTTCGAACTACCTTCAGAAGTACATTGTCATCCGTAAGAGAAAGATCTTTACCGGACTAAAGACGGCTCAGGATCTGCTTGAAATCCTGAAAAAGCATAAAAACGAAAAATACTTATTCCCCTGTTCCGACATCCGTAAAAACGACATTCCCGATTTCCTCAGGGACGGAGGATACCATTATACGGAGGGGATCATTTATCATACCGTTGCTTCGGATCTTTCCGATCTGAAAGAAGTCTTCTACGATATTTTAGCATTTTTCAGCCCTTCCGGAATAAATTCATTGTTCGTCAACTTCCCCGAGTTTAAACAGAACAACACACGCATTGCCGTGTTCGGACCAACCACAGCCAAAGCCGCTGTTGATGCCGGTTTAATACTGGATATTGAAGCCCCACTTCCCAATGCCCCGTCGATGACCGGCGCCATTGAACTCTATATAAAAAAGGCCAACGGGATTAAATAACTACTTCATCCTTTGAATTTTAGAAAGTGATCTTTTTTATTACACTTTAATTACATTTGTTGAAAGTGTCGTAAAAAAGCGTTTACTTTAGATTCTACTTTTTAAACTTAATGCTGAAAAGGATTTTTTATACCCTCTTGCTGCTCTTTTTCGGGGCAGGCGCTTTTGCACAGCAAGATCCTCTCTTCACGCAGTACATGTTCAATAACCTGTACATGACACCTGCTTTTGCAGGCGTGGATGGAGTGACCAGGCTAACAGCCGTCCATCGAAGTCAGTGGCTTGGCTATCAGTCAAGCTTTGGTGACGGTGGCGCACCAACCACACAGTTGGTCAGTTTTAATACTCCTGTATATAAGCTTAGAAGTGGTTTTGGTGCCTATATCGTGAACGATAAATTAGGACCGCAGAACAATCTGGAAGCCCAGGCCATGTATGCCTACCACCTGGGTATCAAGGAAACGAAATTGAGCTTTGGTGTGAAGGTAGGACTGTATTCACAGACTGTAAACGGAAAATACTACCGGTATATACAGGAAGGTGATCCGCTTATCGTAGAGGGAAAAGAATCGCAGGTCAGGCCCGATCTGGGGTTCGGAATTTTTTACCGGGCAGAAAAGTATTACGCGGGTGTCGGTTTCAACCATTTACTCCGATCCAAGTTTGATTTCGGCGCCGATAGCGTACGCGGGGCGCTGGAGAACCACATAAATTTCACCGGAGGTTATTTTTACGAAGTAAGTTTTGACCTGAAAGTGCAGTTTAGTGCGGCTGTCCGGACGGATCTTAACAAGACACAAGTCGATCTGGCGGGAATTGCACACTTCAAAGATACGATGTACGGCGGTCTGGCGTTTAGACAATCCGAGGCGGCAAGCCTGCTCTTAGGGTATAGTTTGTTGAAAGATAAGTCCTTAAAATTAGGTACGGCAGTGGACTTTATCGTGAAGGACAGGGCGGCAAAAGAGAGCTTTTCGCTGGAGTTTATGCTGAGTTACGACCTGCCCGTTAATCCGGGTAGCGGTAAAAAAGTCGTTCGAACCCCTCGGTATAGGCACTAACCGACATTTGATTTTGGTATTTTTAAGAATTTGTGGAATTTGTGAATCGTTTCTCAAAAAAGTGAGGGGAATTAACGATAACTTTGAGCCCTCAAATTTTAGCATAGACAAACTGAGAATTAAGTATGAATAAATCGGTTGTTTCAAAAGTAGTGTTAGTCCTTGCGGGTGCTGTTGCCAGTGCCTGCGGATTGCTTGGCTTAGGCGGCAAAAAGGGTGGTGACCAAGGTGAACTGGTTGGCGTTCCCGGTCGCGAAGGCTGGGTTATGACTATTCCTTATGGTATGGTACCCATTCCGGCAGGGACATTCCATATGGGACAAGCCGATGAAGATCCGGCATCTACGCAGATCAATTTCAACAAACAGGTTACAATCGGCTCGTTTTTTATGGACGATACCGAGATCACGAACAACGAGTACCGCCAGTTCACAAACTTTTTCCTGGTGGATAACGGAAGCATTGAAGGTTTTGAAACAGTCGATGCGGAGACGTTCCGTCAGAAATATTATCCTGACACGGCTGCCTGGGTGAGGGATTTTGCACACCACATGGGAGACCCGATCCAGGACTATTATTACTGGCACCCTGGTTACGATGCGTACCCGGTGGTCGGTGTGAATTGGGATGCCGCAGTTTTCTTCAGCCAATGGAGAACCGCCTACCTGAACGACTATAGGAAGAGTGTCGGGGACTTTCCGATGCCTGCTTTCCGCCTGCCTTCGGAAGCCGAATGGGAATATGCCGCACGCGGTGGCCGTGACATGGCGAAATACCCCTGGGGTAATCCCTACATCCGTAACTCCAAAGGATGTATGCTCGCTAACTTCAAACCGGGACGTGGTAACTTTTATGACGATGGTTTCGCCTATTCGTCACCCGTACAAGCTTACTTCCCCAATGACTTCGGTCTCTACGATATGTCGGGAAACGTTTCAGAATGGTGCCTGGACGACTTTAACCCCGCTTCTGTTCCTACGGTGTGGGATCTGAACCCCCAATACATCGACCCCCGCACAAATCCGGAAAGCTCAAAATTCAACCCACGGGTTCCTCCCAAAAAAGTGGTCAGAGGCGGTTCATGGAAAGATGTTGCCTACTACCTGGAAACAGGTACAAGAACCTACGAATTTAAAGATTCTACCCGCGCTTATATCGGTTTCCGTTGTGCCATGACGCACCTGGGCCGTTCTTCCGGACAGGAATTCTAAACGACTTGAACTTTCATTTTTTACCTACTTAACAAATATCAAAAGGCAAAACTTAAACCATTACTACAATGAGCAAGAAAAAAGGCGGATTTGTTGAACTTCTCTATAAAACCATAATGCCGAAAGTTTATGGGATTGGTGCAGCAGTCGTAATTATTGGTGCGTTATTCAAGATTCTGCACTACGAAGGAGCTGACATGATGCTGTTTATCGGCTTGACGACTGAAGCTTTTATATTCTTTTTAAGTGCTTTTGAACCGCCTCATCAGGAGCATGACTGGTCTAAAGTTTACCCGGAACTCGGAGAAGATTACGAAGCTCCTGCAGTACCGACCCGGATCTCCAACAAACAGGGAACGGCATCGCTTACTCAACAGCTTGATGTATCCCTTGAAAAAGCGAAGATCGGTCCCGAACTCCTGGATAGCCTCGGAAAAGGATTGAACAACCTGGCTGAATCGGCTAAAAAAATGTCAAACCTGTCTGACGCTGCTGTTGCTACAACGGATTATGCATCCAACGTTAAAAAAGCATCGACCCAGCTACTGGAAATGAACAAGTCATACGACACTGCTATAAAGGCCGTATCGAGCATGTCCGAAGCATCGAAAGATGCAGGTGAATATCATTCGCAGGTACAAAAAGTAACGAAAAACCTGGCTGCGTTGAATTCTGTTTATGAAATGGAATTGAAGGATGCAGACAGTCATGTGAAGAACATGAACAAGTTCTACGAAAGCCTTACTGGCGCTATGAACGGACTTTCCAAAGTTGGTGATAACACGGCGAAGTTTACAACGGAACTGAGTAAACTTACGGATAACCTTACTTCGTTGAACAAGGTGTACGGAAGCATGCTTACTGCTATGAAAGGTAGCGGACAAGCATAATGAAATTGGATTTCTTACGTTTAAACACTAAACAGAATTAACCATGGCAGGTGGAAAAGAAACCCCGCGTCAGAAAATGATAGGTATGATGTACCTCGTACTGACTGCGCTTCTGGCGCTCCAGGTCAGTAATGCCGTACTCGAAAAATTTGCCATCATCAATGCAACGCTTAACGGACTGATCGTAGAAGGAAACAAGAAGAGCGACCTGATCCTGCAATCCATTATCAAGGATGCGGGAAGCAGTACAACTCCCAACGTAGTTGAAGCCAGGGACAATGCGCAAAAGATCAGAGAACTGACTCAAAGTACACTGAAGGCAATTGATGAGCTGAAAATGAACATCATGAAGACTTCGGGTACGGATAAGATAGACGACAAGCTGATCAACGATCACAGCTCCAAAGTGGCTACGATGATGATCGATACCAAGTCTCCCGTCGGAAAGAACTATGAAAAGCTGCTGAACGACTACGTAAAACAGCTTAATGCATGGTCGAAGATCGATCCACCCCTGGCTGTAATCGCAAAGGCTCCCAAGGATATTCCCATCTTTGCAGCCGACAAGGACCACGTCCGGAAGGACTTTCTGACCTTCACGTTCGAAAATACACCTGCGATTGCGGCGCTTGCCTCCATTACACAGGCTGAAACCGAAGTGTTGGATTACGAAGCGAGAGTACTCGACAAGCTGGCAAAGGATGCCGGCGCGAACCGTATCAGTTTTGACCAGTTTATTCCTATGGTAAGAGCGAAATCTTCTACCGTGGCGGCCGGAGCGAAGTATGAAGCTGAAATGTTCCTCACAGGATCATCGACAGCTATTTCTTCGGAGTTTTTCAAGGACGGCGCGAAACTTCCTGTCATCCAGGATGCCAGCGGCGTGGCTATGGGTAAGATCGAGTTTACGGCTCAGGGCGGTGGATACGATGCCAATGGAATCGCGAAAAAACATTTCAAGGCGGATATCACCGTAAAAGGCCAGACATTTTCCCAGGATATTGAATATTACGTTGCCCAGCCTGTGATCAAGGTGACTACCGGTAATGCACCGACACTTTACATGAATTGTGGTAACAACGTAAATATCGAAGTGCCTACTCTTGGTACAAATTACAACCCGACCTTCAGCGCCGGAACAAGTGCACAGATTCTCAAGGGTGACAAACCCGGAAAGGTGACGATCATACCAAAGGCGAGAAAGGTTGCAGTTGGTGTAACCAACGGCGGTATTAAAATCGGCGATACAAACTTCGACGTAAAGAACGTACCCGCTCCGCGGTTCGTCGCTTACCTTGGAAATAACCCTGTTGACCTGCGGAATGGTATCAAGGCGAACCAGATCCCGAATCTGCGCTTCGTTGCTGAGCCGGATGCTAACTTCAAGGAGGAAGTCCCCAAGGATGCGCGTTACCGGATCAAGAGAGCGGAAGTTATTCTTGGACGTGGAACAACAGGGGTTCAGCGGTTAAATGCTACCAATGAAAACCCTGACTTGCGCGCTTGGTCTAACCAGGCCCGCCCCGGAGACAAGATCATCATCGATATTAAGGATGTTGTGCGCAGAACGTATCAGGACGAAGAAGAAAAAGTTACAGTTACCGGATCAAACGGAATTATTAACATTCCCATTAATTAATTATGAAGAAGTCGCTTTTCATACTCGTGTTTTGCAGCGCTGTTGGTAGTGCCATGGCACAGGAAGTACAGGATCTCGAGATCCAGTACAACCCGAACTCGCTCAACCCAATCCCTGTTTATGAACAGCACTATAAAGTGCGGGTTTGGAGAAATATTGATCTTCGCGAGAAACAGAACAAAGGTTTTTTTGCGAAAAACGGGGAGATCAGCAGACTTATAATCGATGCTGTCAAATCAGGTGAACTGACTGACATTTACAAGGATGATTCGCTTTCAGGGAAGCTTTCCAAAGAAGAATTCCTGGGCAGACTTATTGCAGAACAGGCTCAGACCTTCCCTGCATGGGATCCGGCAGCGGATTTTTATACCGATGATATCGTGTCCTATAACGGTAAGAATTACCGTGCCGTGCAGGATAGCAGGGGAGTCACACCAAGTGAAGATGCAGTCGATAACTGGGCGGTTACCAGCCAAGGTAGCGGACTTCCGTACGCGGTAAGTGACATGACTACCATCCATATGATGGAGGATATCATTTTCGACAGGAGAAGGTCCCGTCTCTATTACGACATTCAGGGCATGGAGATCATCATCCCGGGAGCAAAAACAAATACCAGCATCGACCTTTCGCTCGGCTGGTTCAAGTACAAGGATCTTGAAAAACTGTTCCGGAATAACATACCGAAGGCCGTATGGTTCAACAGGCAGAACACAGCGCAGAACAAGAACTTTGCCGATGCGATTCTGCTGAGACTCTTTCAGGGTTCTATTTACAAGGTTCAAAATCCGGACGATGAAACTCTGGATGATACCTACCGTGGCAATGGAAGACCATACTACGAAGGGGTCTGGGCACGCGAATGGACAGAGATGATGTTGATGGAGAAGGAGCACAACCTGTGGGAGTTCTGATCCAATAGCTTTAGATATTTCCGAAAAGGAGGCCTCAGGTCTCCTTTTCTTTTTTATGAGCTATAATTTCCGCCTTCGCCCGGCCCACCAGTTGTTCGAGTTCTTCGAATGAGGCCTCCCGGATTTTTTTTAGCGACTTGAAGTGTTTCAACAGTTTTGTTGCGGTCTTCTCACCAATACCTTCAAGCCCACCGATTTCGGTTTTAAGTTGACCCTTACTTCTTTTTTGACGGTGAAATGTAATAGCGAACCGGTGCGCTTCATCCCTGATATGCTGGAGCAGGAGCAGGCCGGGAGATTTTTTATTGATGTGAAGCGGAAGAGGATCTTCCGGATAGTAGATCTCCTCCAGTTTTTTGGCAATACCGATGATGGGAACCTTGCCGTAAATATCCAGCTCCCGGAGCGCTTCGCAGGCGCTGCTCAATTGGCCTTTCCCACCATCCACGACGATAAGGTCGGGTAGTTTTTCTGCTTCCTCCAGTATTCGCTTGTAACGCCTGCCCACGATCTCTTTCATCGAGGCAAAATCGTTGGGACCTTCTACCGTCTTAATATTAAAATGACGGTATCCTTTTTTGTCCGGCTTGCCATTTGCAAAACGGACCATGGATGCGACCGGTATGGTACCCTGGATATTTGAATTGTCAAAGCACTCGATAATAGATGGTATATGCTGCAGTTGAAGGTCCTTTTGAAGGATAAGCAACACTTCCTTTTGTTTTGATTTTTTCCCCTCCCGGAAAATCTCCCGCTCCTTTCGTAATTCGAGCGCATTCTTGATCGAAAGCGCCAGCAGTTTCTTTTTATCTCCAATCTGCGGGATGACATTTTCCACATTCTCTTCCAGGACGGTGATCGCAATGTTGCTCAGGATAAGGTTGTTCGTGCTCTGCCGTTGTTCCCGTAACTCGACCGCGGAAATACTTAACAATTCATCGTCCGGTTCGTCGAGTTTTTTCTTCAGTTCAAGAGTTTTTGAGAAAATGATGGCACCTTCCTTGATCTGTAGGTAGTTTACGTACGCGTATTCCTCAACGCTGGTAATCGTGAAAACATCGATGTCCGTCAGGTCCTTGTTAACGACGAGGGATTTTGACTGAAATCTTTCCAGGGTATCGAGTTTTTCCTTGTAGAGCTGCGCCCGCTCAAATTCCATACTGCCGGCCGCAGCTTTCATTTGTGCCGTGAAATAGTTGTAAACGATACTGAGGTTTCCCTTGAGGATATGTCGCGCCTGTTCGATTTCCTCGAGGTATGATTTTTCATCCTGGAGTCCCTCACACGGACCTTTGCAATTACCAAGGTGAAATTCAAGACAGACCTTGAATTTCTTTTGAGCTACGTTCTGCTCACTGAGTAACAGGTTACACGTACGGATGGAATACAATTTACGGGTCAGCTCCAATACATGTTTCATCGCCACAACACTGGAGAAGGGGCCGAAATACTCGCCTTGCTTCGGATTATACTTGCGTGTATAGATGATCCGTGGATACCGTTCCTTCAGGATACAGATATAAGGAAACGTCTTGTCGTCTTTCAGCAGGATGTTATACTTGGGCTGGTTTTGCTTGATAAAATTATTTTCCAGCAGCAACGCATCAAACTCTGTGTTTGATACGGTAAAGTCGATCCGTACGATTTCGGATACCAGCTTCAGCGTTTTCCGGTTGACACCCGTGTTCTTGTTAAAGTAACTGGTGACGCGCTTTTTTATGTTCTTGGCTTTCCCGACATAAATGAGCGTGTCTTCGTCGTTGTAAAATTTATATACACCCGGAGATTCGGGTAATCGCTGAACGACTTCTTTAAGCCGGTCAAATGGATTGTTCATGGTCAGTTGTTAGGGTCCCAACTCTCATGAGGGATTCCGAGAGAATCTGCCGGAATTTCATATGCGCGACAATCCAGGGAGATATCCATACCGCTGGAAGGTCTCATGAACTGACCTTTTTTGTATTCCAGCGAAGGGTCGGCGTAAACTTTAGTCATATAAGCTGCCCAGATAGGCCGCGCGGTCTTTCCACCTTGTCCAAGGCTCCATTCCCGGTAATGGATACTGCGTTCATCTCCACCTACCCACGATCCCGATACCAGGTTATGCGTCACGCCCATATACCAGCCGTCAGAGGCATTGTTGGTTGTTCCTGTTTTGCCACCGATCTCATTGTCTACTTTTAGGTTGTATGGAAGGCCGATGGATGTGCCGCCCTCTTCTTCAACGCCACCCATCAGCATATAGATCATTTTGAAAGCGGTTTGTTCGCTGATCGCCTGCCTGGTTTTGGGAACAAAGTTCTCGATCACATTGCCGTTTTTGTCTTCGATCCTTGTGATATAAAAGGGTTGTGTATAGATACCGCTGTTGACAAACGTGCTGTAAGCTCCCACAATTTCATAGAGGGAAACATCGCTCACGCCAAGGCACAGAGATGGTACGGCATCAAGATGGCTGGTGATCCCGACCCTGCGGGCGAAGTCCACAACATTTTGTTCACCAACACGCTGAAGTACCTGTGCTGTGATCGAATTAAGTGATCTTGCCATAGCCTGCCGAAGCGTGTACCACGTGCCGGTTCCCCGGTCACCTTCAGCGTTCGGAGGACTCCATGTTCCACCGGAAACTTTGAATGTCGGTGAAATGTCCTGAAGCTTCTGGCAGGGATTGTAACCTTGTTCCATAGCCGTACCATACACAAAAGGTTTGAAGGACGATCCCGGCTGGCGTGTACCCTGCCTCACATGATCGTATTTAAAATACTTGTGATTGATTCCGCCCACCCAGGCTTTGATCGCACCGGTGTGTGGATCCATGGACATAAATCCCGCGTTAAGGAATCTTTTGTAATAGTTTATGGAGTCCATCGAGCTGAAAAGGGTATCGCGTTCTCCGTTCCAGGTGAATACGGTCATGGGTTTTTTCAGGTTCAACATGATCTTAACCGAGTCGTCTCCTTCACCATATCTGGCGATGAGATTTCTGTAAGTCTCGGATTGTTTGATCCGCGACTGCAGGTAGCCTTTTATCTCATTCCAGTTTTCATCGATCCATGGATTTTTGCCCTTCCAGTGCGTATCAAACGCTTTCTGCTGAACTCTCATACTTTCCTCCATGGCCTCTTCGGCATAACGTTGCATCCGGCTGTCGATGGTCGTATATATTTTTAGTCCGGATTCCCAGAGGTCGATGTTGCGTTCTCTTGACCATTGGATAAGGTCATTTTGAATGACGGTTCTGAAGTAGGTGGCAATACCTTCGTTTTGATTCTGGACATTGTATTTTAGTTCGATCGGGAGGCTCCTGATCGAATCGTATTCATTCTCTGTTTTGATATAACGGCGATCGTACAATTTCGCCAGGACCTGGTTTCTCTTCTTCAGTGAATTTTCGGGGCTCGTTACCGGATTGAACCTCGTGATAGCCTGAAGCATTCCTACCAATACGGCGGATTCCTGAATGTTCAGGCTATCCGGTGATTTGTTAAAGTACGTTTCCGCTGCAACCTTGATTCCATACGCATTGCTGCCGAAAGGAGCCGTGTTGAGATACATCGCGATGATCTCTTCCTTCGTGAAGTTCTTTTCCAACTGGACTGAAATAATCCACTCTTTAGTCTTGCTGATTACAAGCTTAACAGGGCCGCCGACCCGCGTCAGCGTACCTTCGAGTTCGCTGCCCCGGGTACTGAACAAGTTC
The DNA here is from genome assembly GCA_041742155.1 of Chryseolinea sp. Taxonomy (GTDB): domain Bacteria; phylum Bacteroidota; class Bacteroidia; order Cytophagales; family Cyclobacteriaceae; genus Chryseolinea. The sequence goes on from JBGSJE010000002.1 coordinate 247,875, forward strand.
TTTGCAAGCTGTTGGGTGATGGTACTGCCACCGCCTTTTGCAGAGGAATTGAAGGTGAGTACACCAAACAGGACCCTGAGATAAGCTTGAAAATCCAGTCCCGAATGGCTATAGAAACGGTGGTCTTCAGAGAGCAGCAGGGTGTTGACCAGATCCGGCGATAGTTGGTCGTACGTCACCTGGCTGCGATTAAAGCGGAAATACCGGCCCAGTGAAACACCATCGGAGGAGATCAGTTCCGATGAAAGGTCGTTCTGCGGATTCTCGATCGCTTTTAAGCTAGGCATACCACCAAAGAGCCCCATTAAATTACTGCTGACCGAAATAACATATATAGGCAGGCCGAGGACAAAACACAGGAAAAGTACCCAGAGGGTTTTTGTGGCTTTACTAAACCAGGGGTTGCGAAGAAGCAGAATGTTATTGGTCTTCTGCCGGGTAGTTCTTTTCGAAGAATTGGATGTACTCATCAAGACCTTTTGTTCGGTAAAATATATCGAAATTGTCTTTCGTAATTACAAAGCTATGGAATTTATGGTTCCTTAATTCGCTAAGTCCGGAAAGCTTTTCGTTGAATGTCCGGATATATTCTATCGCCGAGCTTATACGCGGCAGATCTGCGACGAGTGTCATCGTGAATTCGTCGTTCAATATCAGGTTGCTGGTTTTAAGCTTAAGTTCCTTAAAATACTGCTCGTTGAATTTTTCCAGTGTGGTTGTCGCCGCTGACGCCATATTCTCATCCTGGCGGTGAACGATCACGAAATAATGTGGTTCTTCCAGGGAACGGATATATTGTATACCCCGTTGCAGTTCCTGTCTTGTCTGAAAGGAGCGCGACGCGTCCAGAAGTTTTTTCGCGTAGGTACCCGCTTCTGTTTCCGGATTGTCCTGGCTGAACTTGTCCAGCAGGAACTGGTATTTGTTGATATCCTCGGTTCTCCCGATAATGAGTATCCTCAGCAGTTCAATCGACGGACTGAATACGGTAGGCCCAAGCGCAGAAGCTTCATCGAGAATTCTGCTAGCCTCTTCGTATGAGCCGGAAGTAAATTGTGTATAGGCTTGCTGGTACAGTTCTTTTTGTTTCTCCGCCGCCTGACTTGATTCCTTCAGAAAATCCGGGTTAATAAGGATTTTGGCAAAAGTGGAACCGGGATGTTTCGCCTTCAGCTCCGACGCATAAAATGCGGACTGCCCGGGATCCTTTTCCTTTAGGATCAGGTACAGCTTGTATAGTATCTCAGGTTCATACTCCGTATCCGGGAACCTGGTCAACAGCTTGATGTAGTAAGCAACGGCATTATCGTCTTCAAGAAGTTTGAAGTGGTAGATATCGCCGACATTGAAGTACGCATCCTCGATCTTTTTAAGGGCTTCTTTTTTCTGCTCGTCGGTTTTCGGGATTTGTTTGCTTATCCGGGCATACTCGGCTTCAACGGGATCGGCAGGCGGAGGAGCAGCTGTCTCCTCCCGGTTGGGCTGTGGCAGATCTCCCGGTGCATTTCTGTTCGCTGCACTCGTCGAGGCCGAACGAAGGGACCGTCGCCAGTTGTCTTCCAGGGGGATATCTCCCCAGATACGCCGGAATTCTGTTTGACCAAGCGCCATAGCGGAAGGGTTCCCAAAATACCAGTCCGCCGTTTCATCTGTCCCGCTGCCGTCGCCGGTATCGAACAGGCTGTTCGTGTTGGACACGATCTCAATCCTGTTAGAACGCTTCTTTTTCTTTCCCGCCTTTTTTTCTGCCAGAAGTTTTTGCGCCTGAAACGCAGAATCTATCCGGGTACGTAAGCCAACGGAGTCAAGTCCGGCCATGTGCAGCAGGCTGTCCTGCCACTTGATGGTGTTCAGATTTTTAACAAAATCATCGAGAATCTCCTGCCGCGCTTTTATTGCATCGTAACCTTCGTAGTCTCTTGGCAGCGAAGTAATGGCGCTATCATAATAAGCCTGCGATAATTCATACTGTCGCAACGTGTCGTAGTAAATCTGACCTAGCCGGAGATATGCCTCCCCATCTATCCTTTTGTTGTTCCCCTCGCGGACAGATCTGTTAAAATTCGAAATAGCATCGGGCAGATTTTTTTGCTTGAGTTCAAACACGCCCATCTCGTAATATATTTTATCCTTGAACTCCTTGTTCTTACTGTCCTTTAGGAGTTTGCGGAACGACTTGAGTGCGGCATTGACACTTTTGCTGCGCGATATTTCGGTTACCTGCGCCATATAAAGGCGTGCATAAAAGTCTACCTCATATTCCGGATTGGTAGACAGGCACTTCTTGTAGTAATTGTAAGCTTCGGATTCGAAGCCAAGCTTCTGGTAAACCTGGCCGATAATAAAGAACACTCTGCCCGGCCGGTCTTTTTTTGAGAGCATGGGTGTGGCTTCCGTGAGGTTCCGAACCATATTGTCATAGTCTCCCTGTTCCTGGTAGAAATAAGCTTTTTCCAGGAGCAGGTTTTTCCTGTTGGTTTTACTGAGTTTTTCTTTTTGAACAAAATCGATAGCAGCCTGTCCGTTATTATATTCCCGGTGTTCGGTAAAGGTCCTTACCAGTTGAATGATAGCCTGGTGCTTTGTATCCGGGTCCTTGCTTTTGGTATTCACATATTTCAGGGTCTGAACGGCATTACCCCAGTCCAGGCTGTAGAGCCTGGCTTTTCCGACCAGGATATATGAATCATCAACCCATTTGCTGTTCGGGTGCCGCTGAATGGCGAGTGAAGCCATCTTGATAGCCTCCTGGATCTCCTTGTCATAACCCTTTGCCAGCGACGAATCGATCTTCGGATAAAGACGCAGAATTTTGCCGTAGTCATCCACCAGGCTCGACCAAATGGTTTTTTCGATTTTCTGCACTTCATCCCGCGCATAATAATATCCATTGTAGTGAGCCGTTGTGTTGTGAAATGCCTTACTTGTCCAGGTATTCTTCTCTGAGGAACACGCACTCACGAGGGCAACAAGGGTAATGATCAATATGGAAAAAAAAATACCTCTCAAGCTGTCTGGTTTGTGGTGATTAAAACGCAAAAAACCTAAATTCCATATTTTATAAAGCTGGAATATCTAATTTTGTGCAAAAAAGCGGAATAATTTGAAACCCAAAAAGACATTATCAAACTGGTTAACGACCCGGTATCAACTCATCATCCGCAACGAAGAAAACTTCGCTGAAAAGACCAGTATGGGTTTTACATACTCGAAAGTAATTCTTTTTTCAGTGATTTTATTTACCGGGCTTTTTGTGATGAGCATGTTTATGTCGAAGACAATTCTTGCCAAGTGGTTCGATCCGAAGCATGAGCAAATGGTCCTCAACCAGCAGCTTTTCGAATTGGCGCAAAAAGTTGATTCGCTTGGACTGGAAGTCGACCGGAAGGATCAGTTCATTGCAAATTTTCAGCGGGTTCTCAGCGGTGACACGGCCAATTTTCAGGATCCATCCGAAGCGTTGAGAGGTGAGAACCAACCGTTGGCCAAACCATCCGATCTGAAAGCGACATCTACGGATTCGGTCTTCAGAAAAGACTTTGAACAATCGGATATGTCGCTGATCACGGTTGCTTCAAAAAAATACCGTGAACTGGAAGAGACGTTCTTCTATTCGCCGATTGCCGGTTTTATCTCGGACCCATACGATGTCAAAAAGGGTCACCTCGGAGTAGATATTGTCGCGAAAGTTAATGAACCGATCAAGTGTATCGCCGATGGTACTGTAATCTTTTCGTCCTGGACACAAGACTCAGGCTATGTGATCATGGTCCAGCACAGGGGTAATCTGATATCCTCGTATAAGCATAATGCCCAACTCTTGAAAAAAGTTGGTACCTTTGTCAACGGAGGAGAAATAATCTCTATCGTTGGCAACAGTGGAGAACTCACCAATGGACCTCATCTTCACTTTGAGTTGTGGTACAATGGGAACTCTTTAAATCCTGAAGAATTTGTCACTTTTTAAACCAAACGACATGCTAACTTCGAAAGAACAAAAACGAGCAGCCGAAGAGATTAGCAACTCAAGCAACAACATCGGCAAAGGTACTTACCTGGAAGGTAACATCGAGACGTACGGGAATATCCGTATTGAAGGCAAGATTACCGGAAATGTGAAATCCAAGTCAAAAGTTGCGCTGGGTAGCTCCTCGCAGGTACAAGGCAATATCCTGGCACAGAACGCGGATATTGAAGGTGAAGTAAAGGGGAAAATAGAGATCACCGAACTGTTGGTTTTAAAAGCGACAGCTGTTATCAACGGCGATATTATCACGGGTAAAATGGTAGTGGAACCCGGAGCGGTCTTTAACGGCACGTGTAAGATGGGTGCGGTAATAAAAGACATTAAAATCGGCGAAAATGGACTCCCAAGATCCATCCCCCAACAAGAAATTAAAAGCATATAACGGCTATTTGAAGTATAGCAGCCTTGGCCTGCAGTTGCTTGCAGCGATAGGTGTTTTTGGGTGGTTAGGATATAAACTCGATCGGTTTCTCGGGATCAGGTTTCCGGCATTCATGTTATTATTCGGATTACTGGCTTTCGCGGGAATGATGTACCAGGTATACAGATCTGTTAACAGGGATAAAAATTGATCCGTTTTGGCTTTTTTCTGCTGATTTCAGCCGTGGTACTGGCATCCCTGACCCTGCTCGCCTGGCATAAGCTCTGGATCAGCGAACTGCCGTCCTTTTTTTACCAGACGCTCATCTTTCTGGTCTTTACCACCGCGACCATTTTTGTCTATTTATACAAGGTTGATAAACCCGGTTTCTTCATCCAGCTTTACCTGCTGACCATGGTGGTAAAATTTCTCGCCTATGGTGCGTACAACCTGCTCATGATCCTGGAGGACAGAACGGGAGCGTCCCTGAATGTAATTTTTTTCATGCTCCTTTACGTCGTTTTTACCGCCCTGGAAATCGCCTTCCTTTACCGTAAAATCTCGGACCCGGAACAGCCATAAAACGGTCCAAAATTTTTTTAAAACATTTTTTTCTGGAGCATTAATTAATACCTTTGCGCTCGTATTCAAAAACCTTGAAATTAGCCCTGAATGAGCGGATTTTTCAGCCTTGCCAGACGTTTTTCCCTTGTTGTAATTCTCTTGTCAGCGATCCTTCCAACGGCAGCTTACGCGTTGCAGGAAGACCACGGAACGGAGAACGCCGCCGGGGGTGAAAAGGCATTCAACGCCAGCGAGGTAATCCTTCACCACGTGATGGACGATCACATCTGGCATTTGTGGGATCATGGCGGCACGATCTACCTGCCGGTCATCGTTTATTCGGCGGAAAAGGGCTTCGATGTATTTTCATCTCATCACTTTTACGATGAACACCACAACGTTGTGGAATACAGCGGGTATATACTGGATCACAATCACATCAAGATCGCTGGTTCAGGCGAGGCTGTTCTGGACCTTTCGATCACAAAAAATGTGGCCATGCTCCTGATCAATGCGGCATTGCTCCTCCTGGTATTCCTGGCCGTGGCCAAAGGCTATCAGAAGAACCAGGGCAAAGCTCCCAGGGGAATTCAATCCTTCTTTGAGCCCATTATCGTTTTTGTACGCGACGAGATCGTAAAACCCAATATCGGTCATCATTACGAAAAATACCTGCCGTACATGCTGACCCTGTTCTTTTTTATCCTTTTTGGAAACTTCCTCGGGCTGCTGCCCGGTGCCGGTAACTTAACCGGAAATATCGCCGTGACCATGACTCTCGCGGTCCTTACGTTCCTGATCACCAATATCAAAGCAAACAAAGCCTACTGGGCTCACATCTTCTGGACACCCGGTGTTCCGCTTCCCCTTCGCCTGATTATCATGCCGGTCGAGATCGTGGGAATTTTTACGAAGCCTATTTCATTAACGATACGTCTTTTTGTTGCTATCACAGCCGGGCACATCGTCCTGCTGAGCCTGATCTGCCTCGCATTCATCTTCAAGAGTGTATGGGTAGGAGCGGGTTCTACCGTGATGGTACTTTTTATCAGTTTGATCGAATTGCTGGTCGCCGGTATACAAGCTTATGTATTTACGTTGTTCTCGTCGCTTTACATAGGTATGGCTACTGCGGACCACGATCATCATTAACGGAATTAAAGATATCCCTTCCCCGACTTGTCGGGTCGGGGTTTGTTTCACTTAACTATTTTATATATGCTTTTAGCTATTTTATTGGACATCAGCTACGCCGTCATGGGTGCTGGCATTGGTGCTGGTCTGGCTGCAATTGGCGCCGGAATCGGTATTGGCCGCATCGGTGGCTCTGCAATGGAAGGTATGGCTCGTCAACCTGAAGCTTCTGGTAAGATTCAGGGAGCAATGCTGATCATTGCCGCTCTTATCGAGGTGGCTGCTCTCTTTGCGCTTGTGATTTGTTTGTTGATCTCTCAACGCACAGTGTAAAAAAATCAGGAACTTGCCTCAGGCACTTGGCCGGGCAGGTTCCTCTTTACTGAAACTACACCAGATACAATATGGAACTTCTTACCCCCGGCACAGGCCTTATCATTTGGCAACTCATCGTTTTTGTGCTGTTGTTTTTTATGCTGTCAAAACTGGCATGGAAACCCATTATCAGTTCGTTGAAGGAACGTGAAAAATCTATTCAGGAAGCGCTTGATACGGCGGATAATGCGCGACTGGAAATAGCGAAGCTTAAGGCTGATAACGAAAACCTCTTGAAACAGGCGCGTGAAGAGCGCGACAGGATGTTGCGCGAGGCGAGAGAAGCATCCAACCGAATGAAAGAGGAGGCGCAGCTGGAAGCGAAAAAGTCCGCGGATAAGATCATCGAAGACGCGCGAACGGCGATCGGTATAGAAAAACAGGCGGCTTTGAAAGAAATCAAAATCCAGGTAGCTATGTTTTCACTGGAGATCGCCGGGAAGCTATTGAAGGAAAACCTCTCCGGCGATAAAGCCCAGAAGGAATTGGTCCAGAAATACGTCAACGATCTAAAGGTTAACTAAGCCATGGTAGATTCACGGGCAACATCGCGTTACGTCAAATCTCTGCTTGGCCTCGCCGTAGAGAAGAATGCATTGGAAGCCGTACACAACGATATGTTGTTGTTCTCCAGAATCTGTGATGAGAACCGGGCGTTTGAGCTAATGCTGAAGAACCCGATCATCAGGCACAATAAAAAGCGGGAGATCCTCGAAAGACTGTTCGAAGGAAAGGTCAATCCCCTTACTCTGGCAATTTTTGATATTCTCACCCGTAAGAACAGGGAGCCGCTGTTGCCCGGTATTGCAAAAGAATTTCACACAGCCTACAACATATACAACGGAATCGGCAAAGCTTTTATTACAACCGCCGTACCTCTGGATAGTCAGCTCCGCACGGAGTTTGAGAATATTGTCAAACGTATAAGTGAAAAAGACCGCGTGGAACTCACTGAAAAAATCGACAAGGAAATGATCGGCGGATTTGTTCTGAATGTTGGCGACCGCCAGATCGATGCTTCAATCAAGAACAAGCTGCAGGCATTGAAAGTAAAGTTTAGTCATAATCCGTACATAAAAGAATTTTAATCTCTAAAGAATCATGGCAGAGATCAGACCAGAAGAAGTATCAGCAATTTTACGTGAACAGTTATCGCAGGCTCGTACTGAAGCCCAGCTTGAAGAAGTGGGCACCGTACTGACAGTAGGTGATGGAGTGGCACGTATCTACGGACTTACACAGGCTCAGGCCGGAGAGTTAATCGAGTTTGAATCGGGACTAAGGGCTCTTGTCCTGAATCTTGAAGAAGACAACGTAGGAGCTGTATTGCTTGGTGAATCAAAAGGAATCAAGGAAGGTGATACTGTAAAACGGACCGGTAAGATCGCTTCAGTCGATGTTGGAGATGGAATGCTGGGCCGGGTTGTGGATACATTAGGTAAGCCCATCGACGGAAAAGGTCCGTTGAGCGGCCAGCTTTATGATATGCCGCTCGAGCGCAAAGCCCCGGGTGTAATCTTCCGTCAACCGGTAAACGAGCCGTTGCAAACCGGTATTAAAGCGATCGATTCCATGATCCCTGTTGGCCGCGGTCAGCGCGAATTGATCATCGGCGACCGTCAGACGGGTAAAACAGCCGTGGCACTCGATACCATTGTCAACCAGAAAGAATTTTACGAAAAAGGAGAGCCTGTATATTGTATCTATGTTGCCATAGGACAAAAAGCCTCTACTGTTGCCGGCGTAGCGGCGGCGTTGGAAAAAGCGGGCGCCCTTCCCTATACGGTTATTGTTTCCGCATCGGCTGCCGATCCGGCTCCCATGCAGTTCTTCGCACCTTTTACAGGCGCTGCGATCGGTGAATTCTTCCGCGACACCGGCCGTCCTGCATTGGTAATTTATGATGACTTGTCTAAACAGGCGGTTGCTTATCGCGAGGTGTCTCTCTTGTTGAGAAGACCTCCCGGACGTGAAGCCTATCCCGGAGACGTATTTTACCTTCACTCCAGGTTGCTTGAACGCGCAGCCAAGATCATCAACAATGATGCGATTGCTCAAAATATGAATGATCTTCCCCCTTCAATCAAACACCTGGTAAAAGGCGGAGGATCCCTTACAGCACTTCCGATCATTGAAACACAGGCGGGCGACGTGTCGGCATACATCCCGACCAATGTGATCTCCATTACCGATGGCCAGATATTCCTGGAGACCAATCTTTTTAACTCGGGTATCCGTCCCGCTATTAACGTTGGTATTTCCGTGTCACGTGTGGGAGGATCGGCGCAGATCAAATCCATGAAGAAGGTGGCTGGTACGCTGAAGCTTGACCAGGCGCAATTCCGGGAACTTGAAGCGTTTGCGAAATTTGGTTCCGACCTGGATGCCGCAACCAAACTGACTATTGAACGCGGAAGAAGGAATACTGAAATCCTGAAGCAGGATCAATACGCTCCTGTTCCCGTGGAAGAACAGGTTGCCATTATTACAGCTTCGACGCGTGGATTTATGGATAAGGTCCCTGTTAATAAAGTAAAACAATTTGAGAAGGAGTTTATAGAGTTGATGCGCGCCAGTCACCGGGCCGTGTTAAACAACCTTCGCGCCGGTAAATTTGAAGATGCTGATATCGATATCATCAAAAAAGTCTCGGTCGACTTGGCTTCAAAATTCGCATAACAATCAGACCTTGCAGCAGGTATGGCTAATCTAAAAGAAGTAAAGAACAGGATCGCGTCGGTTGTCAGTACGCAGCAGATCACGAAAGCCATGAAGATGGTGGCGGCTGCGAAGTTGCGTAAATCGCAGGACAGGATAACGCAAATGCGTCCGTACGCATTGAAGCTGGATGCTATCCTGAGAAACCTTTCTGAAGCGCAGACTTCAGGTGACGGAGACAACTGGTACAGCCAGGTACGCGAGGAAAAACGAATACTGATTATCGCAGTCAGTTCGGACCGCGGTCTTTGCGGTTCTTTCAATAGTTCGATCTTCAAAGGTGTAAGCCGTCTTGTACTGGAGAAGTATGAACAGCAGCACAAAAAGGGAAATGTCGTGATTCTGCCGATCGGTAGAAAAGCGGCGGAGTATTTTGGAAAACGAAAATTTGAAGTGCTCGGCGGTTATGTCGGCCTGTTCGGTAACCTCACGTTTGAGAGTGCATCGACGGTTGCCGAGACGATCATGAAAGAATATCGCGCCGGAAGCTTTGACAAAGTGGAATTGGTCTACAACGAATTTAAGAATGTCGCTACCCAGATCCTCAGAACCGAGCAGCTGCTTCCCGTTTCATTACCGGTAGATACGAACAAGGTGAAATCCAACCCCATTGACTATATCTACCAGCCCGATCAGAAAGAGATCATTGCAGAGATGATACCGAACTCGCTGAAGGTACAGCTTTTTAAGGCATTGCTTGATTCCAACGCGGCAGAGAACGGCGCGCGGATGACTGCGATGGATAAGGCTACCGACAATGCCGGCGAGTTGTTAAAGGAATTACGCCTCAGTTATAACCGTTCCAGGCAGGCTGCCATCACGAAAGAAATTCTTGAAATCGTGGGCGGAGCGGAAGCGCTTAAATCGGCCTGATCCGGATAAAACATTCGACCATACTGAAAGTCTCCTCCAGCGGGAGACTTTTTTATTTCCCGTCATCCTAGCAACAGGTTCGCTCAGCCGGGTCATGGAAGGATCATGGATTCCTTGCTCAGTTGTTGTACAAGTTCCGCTTTGTCCTCCATGAGTTTAATGATCTTGCGCAAATAGTCGATCTCTTTCCGCGAAAGCTCGATCTGGCGGACGTGTTCAGAGACCTCTGCCTCCAGTTGGGCGATTTTTTCCTCGCCGGGGTGAGTATTGGTATCGACGTAATACTGGAAAAAATTATGATTCAATACCTGCGAGATCTTGAGCAGCAGCCCCGTGTCTACATGTCGTTTCCTGAAGATACGGTAGACATTCTGCCGGACAGTGCCCAATTCGTCGGCAAATGCCGTCAGTTTCATGCCCTGGCTGTCAAAAACCTCCTTGATCTTTTGTCCGATTTCAATCATTTGACGGAATATACGTAAATTATTAGTTTACGTTTTGGCTAAGATATATTTCTATTGTAACTTATTTTTTTACAAGTGGACCAAAAACCAGTCGTTCACGTAAAAGAGAGGCATGATAAGCCCTGACCCGATTGTACCCGATACCGAAAGTATGGTGAAGCCCTTTTATAAGGATGATTATGCCACGATTGAGTTGGATGATTCCATACCCTGTGTCCGGTTAACGCTGAATGGTCTGCCACGTTATAGCGAGCACTATAACTTTGTACAGACGAAGCGGCTGGAGTTGATTCGCGCAGAAATAAAGAACTTCCCGAAGTTACATATGCTCACCGACAGCCGGACCGCTGGCCCGGTGCTGGACGAGGATGTCGCGTACTTCAAAAACAAGGTCATGCCCGAGATGGAAAATGCGGGAATACGATATCTCGCCATTGTTTTGCCCAGCAACAAGTTTACACAGTTGACAATAAAGGAAATGACGGAAGGCGCCCGGCTGATGAAGGTTCGTTATTTTGATTCCATCCGGGATGCCAGGTCGTGGCTGAGTAAGATGACCCGCGCCTGATTATACCTTTCCTGAAACGTTGGCCGTCAATTTTTTTGGTTTTTGCGGGGAAGCACACCTCAAAACGAAGCCTGGAAAGCGAATAAACTTTTCAAAACGCATCCTCTCTGCTTGCTTTCTTAGGCGTAAAATTTAACTTGCAAAGCTAATCGACAACCAACTTACGGCGCCTGTCCGAGCTTAATTCAGTGGCTTGTTAACAATATTATGCAGGATCTTATAAGGCATTTGCCGGCGGTCATTTATGAGTATGCTGTAAAACCGGATGGAACAAGGCGGTTCGACTTCATTAGCGACGCCTGTGAGTCCATTCTGGGATTGTTACCGGAGGCTATCATGCAGGATGCTACACTCATCGAATCAATCATTCATAAAGACGATCTGGAGGACTTGCTTAAATCGTCGGCATCGTGCGAAGAAGCAGGGTCGGAGTTAAGCTGGCAGGGTCGGATGCTGGTTAACGGAAACATCCGCTGGCTGGAGATCAGGTCGAACCACCAGGTGAACGAGGATGGAACGATTCTTCGCAGGGGATTGATCCAGGATATTACCGAACGGAAAGATGCAGCCAAGGTAAGTGAACATCGTTATCAGTCGCTCGTCGAACGATTGCCGATGGGTATGATCATCCACCAACACGGACAGATAGTATTCGCCAATACGCAGGCCTATATGATCCTCGGTGCGGACACATCGCAGCGCCTTATCGGTACGGAGATAGCGAAATTTATCGCACCCGACCGGCAGCACTGGGTTGTCGGAAAGGTAAAAGATGTAGCCCTCGGGTTGCCTGTTGCCATGACGGAGCAGCAATATATCCGCTTCGACGGAAAACGCATTGATGTGGAGACCATGGAGTTTCCCTATAACTACCGGGGGGAACCATGTCAGCAATTGATATTCAGCGACATTACCGACCGTAAACGCACGGAAACGCGGATCAGGAAAAACGAAACCCTTCTCGCCCAGCTTTTTCAGAATATTCCGATGGCCGTGGTGTTGTTAACCGACAATGGAAAAGTAGAGCAGGTCAACAAAGGTTTCGAAGAGATGTTCGGTTATACCATGGCGGAATTGAAGGACCGGAGTATCAACGACTTTATCGTTCCCATGGAGCTGAGCCACGAGGGAGTCGACCTGAACAACCTGATCGCCAGCCACAGGGTTGTAAGTATCGAGACCATACGCAGGCACCGGAACGGGAGGATTGTGAATGTAATCCTGTATGGTATGCCGGTTATGCTCGACAATCAGACGATTGGCATTTACGGTGTGTACATCGATATTACGGAGCGCAAGCGGGTGGAGGAAGAATTGAAAATAAGAAATGCCGAACTCGATAATTTTGTATACAAAGTCTCCCACGACCTGCGTGCCCCGCTCTCGTCTATACTTGGGCTTGTAAACCTGGCCAAACTTCCCGGCAATACAGACGATCCGATGGACTACATCGACATCATCGGATCAAAGGTTGAGCACCTGGACCACTTTATCGGCGATGTATTAAGTCACTCTAAAAACCTGAAGATGGAAGTGACTATCGCCAAGGTTGACTTTGGATACATCATCGCGCAGACGTTCAATGATCTGAACTACCTGGATGGAGCCATGGGAATCAGCCGGTTGGTAAAGATCGACGGGATTGACTTCTACAGCGATCCGTGGCGGATTGCGGAGATCCTTCGCAACCTGATCTCCAATGCGATCAAGTACAGGAAGCTGGATGAAGGGACTTCTGAAATAGGTATTAAAATAAATGTAGACCATTTGCGCGCTGAAATAGCATTCGCCGATAACGGTATTGGCATTGATGAAGAAAACCTGTCGAAGGTATTTGAAATGTTTTACAGGGCTACCGAACAATCCGACGGTTCCGGTATCGGATTGTACATTGTAAAAAATGCCGTCGATAAACTAGGCGGACAGATTTCAGTCGCGAGCCGTATCGGTCAGGGAACACGGTTCAGCATCATCCTCCCTAACCGGATCAATAGTGTGATCAGCAAAGTTCCCTCCCCGGCGGGGGTCGCAGAGCAATGAAAATTCAGGAAGTTGTTACACCGCAGCAAGTCGGGGAATTCCTGATGCTGCCCGTCAGACTTTACAGGAACGTGCATCAATGGATACGGCCTCTTGATAAAGATATACAGGACGTTTTTGACAAGGAGAAAAACAAGGCCTTCCGGCATGGGGAATGTGTACGCTGGATTTTGGTGAACGGCAACAATGAAACGATCGGCCGTGTCGCGGCGTTTGTAAACCAGAAGACGGCAGTAAAAGGTAACGATCAGCCTACTGGTGGAATGGGTTTTTTTGAGTGCATCGACGACAAGGATGCTGCGTTTATGCTTTTCGACCAGTGCCGCCGGTGGCTTGAGTCCAAGGGCATGGAAGCCATGGACGGCCCCGTTAATTTTGGCAGCCGCGACCGCTGGTGGGGCCTGCTCATCGAAGGATTCGAGTTTGAACCGAACTATCAATGCAATTACAACTTTCCCTATTACAAGGATTTTTTTGAAGCGTATGGATTTCAGGTATACTTTTACCAGCTGACCTTCCGCAGATCTATCGAAGGACCACTCTCTCCAAAACTAGCCGGTAAAGCTGAGCTCGCCGCCAAAGATCCGAATTACTCCTTCCGCTATTTACGAAAGGATGAACTCCACAAATTGCCGGAATACATCCTGAAAGTTTACAATAAGGCCTGGGCAAATCGGTTCGAAAACCCCGAACTTTCCCTTGCTCAGGCGCAGATCATTGTAAAACAAATGAAGCCGATCATGGACCGCCGCCTCCTCTATTTTGGATTCTATCAGGGTGAACCCGTCAGCTTTTTCCTGTCGCTTCCGGAGATCAACCAGATATTTAAGTATGTAAATGGCAAACTCGACTGGATCGGAAAACTGAAATTCCTCTGGCATACCCTTCGGAAGACAAACCGGAAAGCATTTGGTATCCTGTTTGGGGTCGTCCCTGAACACCAGGCGAAAGGACTCGATGGAGCTATGGTCATGGAATCGAGAAGAGTCCTGCAGGACGAATACAAGCGATATGACGAATACGAAATGAACTGGATCGGGGACTTCAATCCCAAGATGATCAATATTGTCGATCAGGTGGGGGGTAAGGTCAATAAGCGGCATGCAACTTACCGGAAGCTATTTGATGAAACAAAACCCTTCAGGCGCGCGCCGATCCTTCATTAAAGCTGACGTGAAACCGGCAGCCGACCCGTCATTCGAAGTTCGGCTTAACTTCTTTTCCTGTCCGCTGTTAATATCCTAATTTCACCGCCGAATTAAGAACTATGAAAAGCAAAACCGGAGTTTTACTGGTAAACCTGGGAACGCCAGACAGCCCGTCCGTAAGTGATGTCCGTTCCTACCTGTCCCAATTTCTCAATGACCCCAGGGTTATCGATATCCCGTGGCTTGCGAGGAAAATACTGGTTAATCTTATTATTGTTCCGTTTCGGGCACCACGGTCGGCGGCGATCTATAAAAAGTTGTGGACATCAAACGGTTCTCCCTTATTATATTACAGCAACATCGTAAAGGACCTTTTGCAACAATCCCTGGGAAACGACTACGGGGTTCATCTGGCCATGCGCTATAAAAACCCGTCTATCCCGGATGTAATGGAGGCCATGCGAAAGAAGAACTATTCCCGGATCATTGTTGTGCCGATGTTTCCGCAGTACGCGTCCGCATCCACCGGATCCGCGCACGATGAAATTATGCGGGTATTCCGGACGTGGTGGGTGATACCCGAGATCCGTTTTGTAAGCCAGTACTACAATCATCCAACGTTCATCGACGCCCTGGTTGAGCGCAGCAAAGCGTACGACCTGAGTTCATACGATCACATATTATTCTCGTATCACGGGTTGCCGGAACGGCAGGTGGACAAAGTTTATTCCGAAGGTCTGTGCTCCGACCATGACTGCGAGAATGAGATCACGGAAGAAAATAAATTTTGTTACAAGGCAACGTGCTACGCCACAACCCGCCTCCTGGCGGACAGACTGCAGATTCCCGCTGAACGCTATACCGTTTGTTTTCAGTCCCGGTTAGACAAAAAATGGCTCGAGCCTTTTTCCGACAAAGTAGTTGAAGAATGTGCTCGTAAAGGCATGAAAAAAATCCTGGTATTCTCTCCCGCATTCACTGCCGATTGCCTGGAGACCATAATCGAAATTGGTGACGAGTATCAGGAAATTTTCAAGGAACATGGCGGCGAAAAAGTTCAGCTTGTGGAGAGTCTGAATGATCACCCGCTGTGGATTCAATGCCTGAAAGAGATCGTCCTTGAATGCTAGGCGTGAGCCGCCCGTCCAAGCCTTTTCATAAATTCCTGCTTGTAAAGCGGACCGACCGGTAACTCTGTTTTCCCGAGAAAGACCGCATGCTGGTTGTACGAATTGATCTTGTTCAGTGAAACGATAAACGACCGGTGAATGCGGACAAAGTCATTTTCAGGAAGCATTTCTTCCAACGCTGTAATAGTTTGTTTGGTGATGACCTGTTGTTCTTTTAATAAGATCCGGACGTAATCTTTCAGGCTCTCCACGTAAAGTATATCGTCAACCATTACCTTGACCATCTTCCGGTCGGCGCGTACGTAGAGGAAACGATCGACTTGTGTCACAGAGTCGTTCTGCGCCGGCTGATTTCGTTGTTCCAGATTCAGCGCCTTATGCACGGCACGGAGAAAACGGTCGAAGGAATAAGGTTTTAACAGGTAATCTATAGCTCCCAGTTCAAATCCTTCCACGGCATAATCGCGAAATGCGGTTGTGAAAATTACTTTAGGGGGATTTGGCAATGCCTTGAGTAAGTCCGTTCCCAGCAGGCGCGGCATCTGGACATCCAGAAAAATGAGGTCGACGCGGTTCCGCTGCAGGAACTCGAACGCGGCCATGGCGTGATTGCATTCCCCGGCAATTTCCAGCGAAGGCATCCCCGTAATATACGTCCGGAGGATTTCCAGTGCCGGGGGTTCATCATCCACGAGAAGGCAACGGAATTTATTCATGAGGCATCCGGTAATTTTATTTTGTCCAGTTGTATTACCAACGCGACTACAAAAGCGTCCGCGTCTTCCATAAAACGGAGTTCATGGGCATCGGGATACAACAACTCCAGCCTTCGACGCACATTTACCAGTCCGACGAAAAAAGAATCTTTAGCATTCGCATTCTCCACGGGCCTGCCGTTGATCAATTTGAATTTTAACAGCGAACCCTGTACATCCATATCCAGGCTGATCCAGGCCTGATCCGTCATTTCATTAACGCCGTGTTTAAAACTATTTTCCAGGAAGGGCATGAGCAGCAGGGGAGGGATCTTGTTGTTATGGATATCGCCGGTCGAATGAACGCTGATATCGAGTCTGCTGCCGAATCTGTTTTTTTCCATCTCGATATAATTTTGGAGCACCTGTATTTCTTTATAGAGATCAACGGCAGGGGCGGTACATTCCGTTAAAATGTAGCGCATGAGTTGCGAGAGCTTAAGGATCGCCTCGGGTGTATAGTCTGACTTCTTCAGGGCAAGTGAATAGATACTGTTCAGGGTATTGAACATAAAATGGGGATGTAACTGTCCTTTCAGGATCTCCAGTTCGGAACGCAGTTTTTCCTTTTCCAGCCGTTCGTTGTCCACTTTTTTCAGGTACCAGAGTTTGACCAGTTTGATGGCCACGGCAAACCCCGCCACTGTCATTGAACCCCGTAACCCGGCCATCAGAGAGAAATAAATACTTCTGGCCGGTCCGACGTGAGAATGTAACGCGACCCGCATCGGATTGATAACGAAGTTCAGGAGCAGGGGAGAAAGGAATGCAACAATCAGAATAAGGATCAGTACCCCTGCAATACCCCGCCAGTACCGGCCTTTAAAAATGTATTCGGGGAGGATGTAATAAATGATTCCGTAGCTCAACAACATATGCTGCGGCAGGTATATCAGCGCCTCCAGAAAAGACAGGAAGTTGAACTTGTCCAGGATGTAGAGGAATCCGTAGATAAATCCCATAAATGCCCAACAGATGAACCAGAACAGAAAGTGGCGCCCCCACCGGAATCGACGTTCGTCCGACAGCACAAATTTTGTAAAGAACGCATCCATACCTAAACATACTGTATTCAGCCAGTAAAGTTTTAATCGCGATCTCATTGTCGACGAAAATGCCAAAATGGTAGACGGAGCCCGTTGATCATTGAGGAATTTGTTTCTAAACCGGTAACCGCGTGCCGGGTCTACTATCGGAAAATCTTTGGTATTCATTATCGTATTTAAGTATAAACTTTTTTGAACATGAAACGCCAGTTATTGATCACCGCCGTATTGCTTTTAATGGCAACGGGAATGAAAGCTCAGCAATGGTCATCTCCCTTATATTGGGTGGTGGAAACGAATACCTACTACCGCGGATATTCCATCGTAAGATTCTATGATCACAAAAACATCCTGGTACACGAAGTCAAGATTCACGGCGTGAACATTGACATCCGGATACCAAAGCATAAGCGGAAACTCGACGAGTTGCTAAAAGGTTACACAGAAAGACAGGTGACTGCCGCTAAACGAAAATCGAAACGGCTGTTGTGATGTGGTAGATTAAGTGGCCGCAATTTTGAGAACCGCTTCCACAAACCGGTCCAGATCCTTTGTAGTGGTATAAACATGCGGGGTAACCCTGACGCCGCTGATGTTCTCCCATTTGATGGCTACGGTGTGGATCTGGAATTCGCCCATCAGGCGGTTGGCAAGTGTTTCCGGCTCCATTCCGTCGATAGAGAAGTTCCCCAACGCACAGGAAAATTCCGGTTTTAAAGAGATGTTTAATTTCACGCGCGAATTCTTCATGACCTTTTCGCACCAATACGTCTTGAGAAAGTGCAGTCGTTCCGCCTTGCGTTTGCTTCCGATCGCATTGTGAAAATCGATTGCTTGACCAATAGCCTGTTCCGGTGCGAACGATCGTGTACCCAGGGTCTCAAACTTCCGGATGTCGGTGCTTTGCGGTTTGTCGTTGGGAAATAACGGCCACAAGCCTCCGATATTTTCCTTCTTCACATACAGCATACCGGTGCCGAACGGTGCACATAGCCACTTGTGAAGACTCGTTCCGAAGTAATCGGCATCAAAGTCGCTGACCTTAAAATCCATGTGAGCAAAGGTATGCGCACCATCTACAATGGATATGATATTTCTTTTGCGCGCTTCCTCGCACAGCCTTTTTACGGGCATGATCTGACCGGTCCAGTTAATCATATGTGTAATATGCCAGATCCGCGTTTTTGAAGTTGTCGCTTCCACAAACGCTTTTACGATCTCCTCTTCTTTTTCGACGGGGAGGGCCAGGCTGATCCATTTGATCCGGATCCCTTCGCGGAGCTCTTTTTGCTTCCACGCATGGATCATGTTGGGATAATCCTGTTTGGTCATGACGATCTCGTCACCCTTGTTTAAGGTAAGCCCCCAGGTGACTGTGGCAAGCGCTTCTGTTGCGTTCCGGTTTATAGCCAGTTCTTCAGCAGATGTACCCGCGAGGTCGGCAAGTTTTTTCCGGAGCGGCTCGCGACCCTTGTCGAGAATTTGCCACATGTAATACGTTGGTGCTTCGTTACTCAGGTGATAGTACCGGTCTACGGCATCCTGAACTACTTTAGGTTGAGGACTCACGCCGCCGTTGTTCAGGTTCAATATGTTTGGGGAGACCGTATATGCCTGCGCCATCCTTGCCCAGAGGTCTTCGTCGTTTACGGCCGCGGCAGGAGAAAGCCGGTTTAACCGGACCAGTGCATCACTGAGGTTTTCCGCGGCTGCCTGATGGACGAAAGGTGAAACGGTGAGCGCACCGGCAACGCTCAGGGATTTGCGGACGAATGATCTGCGTGTAGTCATCAGCTTAACAAGTTGTTACAGAAAGGAATTTACTAATTTCTCCGGACAAAAGACAAAAACCGAACAGGGGCTCCTGTTTTATTCTTCGAGCATGTCTTTGAGTTCTATCTCGAGGGCCCGGGTGCTGATAAAAATCTCGTTCAGCGACAAACCCAGAGACAGGAGAAGGGATAATAAACTCAGCCCGAATATTCCAAACGCCCAGCTTTCATACTGAAGGTAAAACGACAACATGCTCAGTACGCAGAAAAAAAAGCTGATGATCCCTGCGGCCTGCATTTGTTTTACCAGTACCAGCCTGCGCTTCAGGTTCGTGATCTGGTCTTTGATGATCTCGCGGTCTTCCTGTATTTGCTTATACTTAGCGTGTAAATTTCTGATCAGGGTTGCAAGCGCGAGGAACCGGTTCGTATAAGCGAGCATCATCAGCGTGATAGCGGGGAACAACAATGCCGGTGTATTGATGGAAATTTGTTGCATGGAGTAATTTAATGAAGACGTTGTAATTTTCTAAGCGATTTTGCCAGTACGGCTACAGCGCCGACCGAAACGAGTGTCATACACCCTCCGAATATCACCGAGGGCACGACCCCCATCAACCGCGCCGCCACACCCGATTCAAACATACCGATCTCATTGGATGATCCGATGAAGATATGATTCACAGCCGAAACACGGCCCTTCATGTTCTCGGGGGTGAGTGTCTGCAGCAGGGTACTCCGGATGATCACGCTGACACAGTCGAATACGCCGCTCATCATCAGCAGGAACAGGGAGAGCCAGAAATTCGACGAGACGGCAAACAGGATCATACATACGCCGAAACCGGCAACACAATAGAGAAGGGTTTTACCCGTGTCCTTCCGGATCGGATTGTGCGTGATGTAAAACGCCATGATCAGGGCTCCGACAGACGGGGCGGCCCTGAGCACACCAAGTCCTTCCGGACCTACCATCAGGACTTCCTTGGCGAAAACAGGTAACAGGGCAACGGCGCCACCAAACAAGACGGCAAAAAGATCGAGCGAAATCGCGCCGAGGATGATCTGGTTGTGAAATACAAAACGCAATCCGGCCCGTATCTTCTCCACGATACCTTGCTCCGCGCTCTCGGGTGGCAACGGTTTGTTTTTTACACCCAGGGCCAATATCAACCCCGTTGTCATCAGGAATACATCAGCGGCATACGACGCCTTGATGCCAAAAAAGCCATACATAAATCCGCCGATCGCAGGCCCGCCGATCGCAGCAGTTTCCCACAGCGTGCTGTTCCAGGTGATCGCGTTGCTGTACAGTTCACGGGGAACCAGCTGCGGCATATAGGCGAACATGGCAGGCGTGATGAATCCGCGTGCAATTCCGCTGACAAAAATCACCGCGTAGATCGACATGGCTCCGTATGCCAGCAAAAATTTCCCAGGCTCAAGGGTAAAGAATAAAAGGGCTGCGGAACAAAGCAGGAGTGTACTGACGCAAACCAGTATTATTTTTTTTCGTTGCACGATATCGGCAATATGACCCGCGTACAGTGATACACCTATGGAAGGGATCGCTTCCGCCAGGCCGATCAGCCCAAGGGACAACGGATCGTGTGTGAGTTCATATACCTGCCAGGCGACAACCACGGACTGGATCTGGATGGCCAGTGTAATACAAAACCGCGCGGATACGAAAAGCCGGAAGTCGGGTAACTTGAGCGCCGCATACGGCCCTGTTGGAATGCTCATTTCAAAAGTTTTTCGATCGCGTCAATCGCGGTTTTTTGACGGAGTTCCCTCTCGCCTTTTATTTCAACAAACGGAACAGGTTGATTTTTCATTTCCTTCAGGTATATCTGGTACAGTTCTTCCCGCTTATCCGGATGTTCACGCAGCGGATCTTCTTCCCACGGAATGTCGATATACGTGAGCAGGTAAAGATCGTACGTCCGGCCGGCGATATGCCGCAGGATCTCTTCTTCGCAATGGCCGAACCTGAACTCACTCCAAACCTTGATAACATAAAGATTCGTATCGCAGATCATCAGCCCGTTCGCGTCGCGCGCCCATTCGTCTTCAATTCGCATCTGGCCGCGCGCAATAGCGAGGAGATCGTGTTGTTCATAGGGCCGGATCAGGTTATTCAGGTAACCTCTTGCATACTCGGGGACCCAGTCTGTTCTAAAATGACCAGCCAGAAATTCAGAAAGGGAGGATTTGCCCGTGCATTCCGGACCAATCACCGCGACTTTTTTAACCGTTGGCAGTGGAATTGAATTCATAGGCCGAAAATCGGTTATATTTCTCTAAAATTCGAGCGATACTTGAGTTTCTAATAAATTGACCGGTGAAGCGTAGAAATGTTATCAAGCAGATTGGCCTGGGTTTGTCGGCCGGAATGATCCTTCCTGCGTGGATGACGTCCTGTAGTGAGGATGATGCACCGGACCCAAAGACCGGTTTTGAAGGGACGATCGGGATCGTGGGCGGTGGGGCGGCGGGACTTTACGCAGCAGATATCCTGAAGGCAAAAGGATTCGATGTTGTGATCTTTGAAGCCTCCGACCGGTTAGGCGGACGTGTACGGTCGCTGAAGTCGACCGATAAACCGTCGCCATCCCTGATATTCAATTCGCCCACCGAATTAAGCAGCGACTTCCCCGTTGAACTGGGCGCCGGTCAGGTGATCGGATCCGATTCCGCCTGGGCAAAGGTCATTAACGAACTGAAACTAACAACGGTCGACCTGACAGCAACAGCTCCCGACAGTTATTTCCTGAAAGGTGTTTTCGCGGACGCGGCAACGGCACAGATGGACGCCGATTTTGTCGCGGCTGCAAATTTCCTGGAAAACATTTCTTCACTGGGAGGCGCAAATGTTTCCGTGCAGCAGGCCATAACATCTGCCGGATTGAGTCCGGACGTATATGCTATCCTGAATGCCTGGATTGGAAACAAATCCGGCACATCGAACGATCTGCTGGGCATCAAAGCACTGGCCGAAGGGTTGGGCCTGGTCACCCGGAATGCAACGCGGATGACCCTTGCCGACAATCCCATGCAGGATGCGTTGTTGTCGCGGTTTAGCAACGTGGTCGCCGATGTTCTTACCAACAGCGTTGTAAAAGAGATCGATTATTCCGGAGACAAGGTGATCGTCAGTGGAGAGACAACAGGCACCGGCCCGTTTTCCGTGGAAGTAGACAAGGTCATTGTTACCGTTCCGGTTTCCATTCTTAAGAGCGGCGGTATTGCGTTCACCCCCGGTTTACCGTCCGCAAAGACATCTGCCCTGTCGGCGATGGGTATGGATGCGGCGTTAAAAGTATTTCTGGATTTTAAGACGAACTTCTGGGGATCAGCTTCCGGTTTCCTGTACGGGGGAAACGACGGCCCCGAATATTTCAATAGCGGTGTGGGAAGAAGCGAGTTGAGTAAAACACTGGAGGTAACCATTATGGGTCCGAAGGCTGCCGAACTTTCAGCCCTCGGGAAGAATGTAATTACCGTGTTGCTGAATGAGCTTGACAGCATTTTTGCGGGAAAAGCCAGCCTCCATGTACGGAAGGATTTTAGCGACAACATTATCGCGGTAATCCAGGATTGGTCCCTTGAACCTCACTTGTCAGGCGGGATTTCCTACGTAAAACCAGGGGGCACCAACCAGGCGCGGGTAGACCTGTCGAAGGCTGTTAACAACAAATTGTTCTTTGCCGGTGAAGCTACCGATGTTAACGGGGAGTCCGGTACCATAAACGGGGCGTTGCTTTCAGGTGAAAGGGCGGCAAATGAAGTGATCGGCAATATTTAGCCGAAGTCCGCGTACCGCTTAGTGGCTATACAGGTGCAAGGAAAAACTCACGTATCAATATCCAGCAGCCCATCAGGAGAACAAACCAGCCGAATATTTTCCGGAGCTGAACGGACGAGATATTGTGCGTCAGCATGTTCCCCAGCAATATTCCCGAAACCGCCAGGGCAGTAACAAGCAGCAGGAAAGGCCAGTCCATGCTGAAATTCAGGAGGTCTCCTAAAAACCCCGTAAGCGAATTGATGGCAATAATAAAAAGCGATGTGCCGACGGCTGTTTTAAAATTCAGGCCGGTGAGGAGTACCAAAGCGGGTATGATGAGGAAACCGCCGCCGGCCCCTACCAATCCCGTTAGCGTGCCGATGAGCGTACCTTCGATAATCACCAGCCAGGTCCTGAAGCGGTCATCCTCGTTTTCAATTTGCTGGCGACCCCTGATCATCGAAACAGACGCCAGCACCATCAGGACAGCAAAAATCCCCAGCAGCAGCAGCCGTTTCGAAAGGATAAAAGAACCGGTTTCAACAACCACATCCGGAATGGCCGGAACCACCCATTTGCGCGTCACGAAGATGCTCAGGATGGAAGGTATGGCGAAGTAGATCCCCGTCTTTACATTTACACGCTGTTGCTTGTATTTCATGATCGCCCCCACAAAACTGGTTACACCCACGATAAACAGCGAATAAGCGGAGGCAATGACAATGTCGATATGGAAGATATAAACCAGTATCGGGATGGTCAGGATCGAACCACCACCTCCCAATAAGCCCAGGATCAAACCTATGCAGACAGCGGCGATATATCCAAAAATTTCCATAGGGGATGGAAGGTGTTAACGAAAATTGTAAGTGCAAGTATTTTTTTGCAGCCGGTGCTTCAAGCTAGGTTATAGCCGGTTGTATTCCACGATGAATACATCCGGAAATTTATTTTTGACTTCTTCACGGAATTGTTCTGCCTTCGCGCGCGATGGAAATTGTCCGAGAATAAGACCGTAATACTTTACACCGTTGATGATCTTGACCTGTACCGTCACTTCTTTTTTATAAGAGTTCTTCAGGTTATCGGCCAGACGCATCAGGTTAACCAGTTCCTGGTAGGTACCGATCTGGACACCATAACCTTTTGGTTTGAGGCGGGAGATCTCAAATTCGTAAAACTCTTTTTCTTCCACCGTCACCTGGTCGATGGTTCTGCCCATATCGCTGACTTTTCCGTCACCCGGATCGACTACTTCCAGTTTTACTTCAGCAAGTCCGTTGTTTAAAAATCCCAGCTGATCGGCGGCTTCTTTGGAGAGATCAATGATGCGGCCCTCCACGTAAGGACCGCGGTCGTTGATGACCACTTCAACCGTTTTGTTGTTCGCGAGGTTGGTGACGCGCACTTTCGTGCCGAACGGAAGGGTTTTATGGGCGCCTGTTAATTTGTTGTGTTTGTATTTTTCGCCGCTGGCAGTGGGGATTCCCTCAAATTTATCCGCATAGAAGGAGGCCTTTCCGGTTTGTACCTGGCTGAAGGAAGCCGTGAAAATAACGAAGGAAGAAAGAGTAAGCAGGACGTTTTTTTTCATGGAATTGGGTTATCGCATCAAAAATAAGCGTGTGGCGCCAATTTCAGTATAAAATCGGATACATATAAAGGATCGTAAAAGAAATAAGGTTGCGCCTCGGATCCCCGTTAGTGATTTAGGTAATAA
Organism: Chryseolinea sp.; assembly: GCA_041742155.1. GTDB lineage: Bacteria > Bacteroidota > Bacteroidia > Cytophagales > Cyclobacteriaceae > Chryseolinea. The sequence goes on from JBGSJE010000002.1 coordinate 272,360, forward strand.
AAGTATACCTTTGCCCGGCAAATAATAGATCGTAAATTATTTGCCATGCCACTCGATACTTCCAAATTTCTTTTCGAAGCCCTCACCTATGATGATGTGCTTCTTGTTCCAGCCTATTCCGAAGTCCTTCCCCGCGAAACGGACACATCCAGTAAGCTAACCGCCAACATCAAACTTAATATTCCTCTTGTTTCCGCTGCCATGGATACGGTAACGGAAGCGGAGCTGGCCATTAGTATTGCGATGGAAGGTGGCCTGGGTTTCATCCACAAGAATATGAAGATCGAACTCCAGGCCGAGCAGGTACGCAAAGTAAAGCGTTCCCAGAGCGGGCTGATCCTGGACCCCATTACGCTAAGCATTCATTCCACCGTCCAGGAAGCAGAGAACATCATGCGTGAATTCAAGATCGGCGGAATACCTATCGTTGACGATAAGAGCAAGCTGGTGGGCATCATCACGAACCGCGATCTGCGCTTTCAGAAAGACATGAATGTTCCCGTCGAAAAGATCATGACCCGCGACAACCTCATCACGGCGGCGGAGGGAATAACGCTGGAGCAGGCGGAGGGTACACTCAAAAAATACAAGATCGAGAAGCTTCCCATTATCAATAAAAAGGGAAAACTGATCGGCCTCATCACATTTAAGGACATTCAAAAGAAGAAAAACAAACCTACGGCCTGCCAGGACAAGTTTGGAAGGCTGCGGGTGGGTGCCGCGGTCGGTGTTACACCCGATATCCTGGACCGCATCGACGCATTAAAAGCAGCCGGTGTGGATGTAATCAGTATCGACACGGCACACGGTCACTCGAAGGGAGTGATGGATTCGGCGAAGCGTGTAAAAAGGAAATACCCGGAACTGGATCTGATCATCGGGAATATTGCGACAGGGGAGGCAGCCAAGGCCTTGGCGAAGGTAGGGGCAGATGCGGTAAAAGTGGGTGTCGGCCCGGGAAGTATCTGTACCACCCGTATTGTGGCGGGAGTAGGTCTGCCGCAGCTCTCCGCGGTTTACGAGGCTTCGAAGGCATTGAAGGGTTCGGGTGTTTGTGTGATCGCTGACGGGGGCATCCGTTTCTCCGGCGACATCGTCAAGGCGATCGCAGCGGGAGCTGACAGCATCATGATCGGTTCTTTACTGGCGGGCACGGAAGAAGCCCCCGGAGAAGTCATTATCTACGAAGGAAGAAAATTCAAATCCTATCGTGGAATGGGGTCACTTGAGGCGATGGAAGACGGATCAAAGGACCGGTACTTCCAGGATGTCGAGGATGACGTGAAAAAGCTGGTACCCGAGGGCATTTCCGGCCGCGTACCCTTTAAAGGTCTGGTTTCGGAGGTTCTCTACCAGCTGACAGGGGGATTAAAGGCAGGCATGGGATACTGCGGGGCGAAAAATATTGAGAAACTGAAGCAGGCAAAATTTGTAAAGATCACGGCCGCCGGTGTAAATGAAAGCCACCCGCATGATGTGACGATTACAAGAGAGGCGCCGAATTATAGCAGGAAGTGAGGCACGGGAATTTGCAGCGGCAGGGTGTTTATTGATGAGAGACTTTTGTATATCCTTTAAAGATGGTGTCTATAATTAATTTAATCAATGCGTTTCTGAGCAAGTATTTACTCATTGTTTTGATCTTTTTTAGCCTGGACGCCTCCGCGCAGCTGTGGACTGAGAATTTTACAGGAGAAGCTAATGGTGCTACTTCGGGCGTCGCGGCTGGAACACCTGGGGGAACATGGTCCGTAACGACAGCAACATCCGGCACCTTCTCACGGCAAAACACTTTCTGGGAAGGTCCTTGCCTGCAGATCGATGACACAGGGACAGAAGGAGTTTGGGAATCTGACAACTTTAGTATCTCCGCTACGGGTATGGCCACTATTTCCGTTGACCTGTCAACAACCGGGACATCATCTTCAGACTACGTAAGGGCATATTATAAGGTTGATGGAGGATCAGAGATCTTATTTGCTGAATTAATGGGTTCTATTTTGGATGGGGAGGTAACAGGAAGTGCCATTGTTTCCGGCAGCAATCTTCAGATCGTGATCAGAGGCATCGAAAATACAGCGGGTACTTTTTTTGGAGTTCCCTTTTCTTTCTACGCTGATAATATAACAGTGACGGCAGTGCCTGTTGTGTACAGTCGCGCGAGTACAGCATGGAATCTTGGTACAACATGGTCCACCACTGGTTTCGCCGGAGCATCCTGTGGATGCACGCCAACGACCGGCCAGGTAGCTATCATCGGAGGCGGATTTACCGTGGATTTGACAGCCGATGCCACCGTCGGGGGAGTGAATATCAGAACCACCGGTACCTTAAGGTACACAGCAGCAAACGTTGATTTGGGTATTGAAGCCGGTCTGTTACGCGTAGAAAGTGGAGGAACACTTAACAGTAACGCTCAAGCTGGTGCTCAAATAGATTTTAATGAGAATGTTGGAGGGGCAACACTACAGGTAGATGTTGGTGGCACCGTCACGATCGAAGATATAACACTTACGGCAAATGCCACTAATTTGCACTATTTTATTGGTGGCGGAACATTTACAATAACCGATGATATCCTTATTGGTGCCGATGGCGCGACACTCACAAACAACATGATTAGTACGGTGGCAGTTGGTGATCGCCTGGAATTTTCAGCGGGCACTACAAATTCCGGGTTTGTAAATAACGGGACGATCACAGCAACAACCCTTTTCTTTGGTGACGATACAAATTTCTTTACCAATTCTTCCACAGCCACTTTTTCAGGAAACATCACCGCAAATGGAAATACAGTTGATAACAACACGGTCACAAATAATAGTTTAGCTACACTGAATTTTGTGAACCTGGACGGTAATGCTGCCGGGGGCGGGGGAGATGGAGGTGATCTTACTGTATTAAACAGCGGAACAATTAATCAATCCGGAACATTTGTCGACATTCCAAATAATACCAACGCTTTAAATGATATCAACAATCTATCAGGAGCGACATGGAATTACTCAGGTACCGGGCATGATACGAATGTTCGCCTTTTCGCCAATAATCCTACTAATTTATTTAACTACGGATTATCGGGGGCGCAACAAATTATTACGCCGGTAAATGGGAACGGGTATAATGATTTGATACTTCAAAGTGTTTCAGCTGCTGCGAAGACCGCATTGGGGAATTTTTCAGTGAGTGGAAATTATACCCGAAGCGGTGCGGCTACCTTTTCTAATGGAGGATTCACAGTTACGTTAAATGGCACCTCAACTCAGACCTTATCAGCAGTGAGCGGCGAAACTTTTAGCGGGCTAACTATAAATAATACATTTGCAACATCACCTCAAATTATTTTGAATGATATGGTAAGCGTTTCGTCGACGCTGACGATGACCGACGGCGTTGTTCAATCAAGTGCTGCCAATTTATTAATCATGTTAAATGCATCGGCAGCTACAATTGGTAGTGCTGCAAGCTATATCGATGGACCAATCCAGTATGATATGGCTGTTAACGCAACGACTCGGACATTGAATTTTCCAATCGGGAGGAGTGGTAATTATGGCGCAGTATCTTTAAGAGTAAGGCATTCGGCGGCAACGTCATATTCATACACCGCAGAGGTAGTCGCCTCTTCAGCGACAGCTCTTGGTTACACGTTAGCAACAGGTACGGATCGGGTCTCAGGACTTCGTTATTGGGATATAAGGCGGGGCCTGACTGCTTCTCCGCTAACCACCAACAATACGAACCTCGTTACAACCGGCGTGGCAAATGCGCCGCGATTAACGATTAACTACGTGGCTGCCGATGAAGTGAACCAGCCGGCTAACTTAACGGTAGTTAAAAATATTTCAGGAGGTACGGCCTGGTTTAATATCGGTGCGACTGCCGCTGGTTCGCCCACCGGTAGTATTACAACAACGGCGCCATCGGCAAATTTTACTTCGTTCTCGATGTTCGCATTGGCGAATCTAACAGGCGGTACTAACCCGTTACCTATTGAGCTGCTCTCATTCGATGCCAAAGTCGATAATCATCGTGTGATATTGACGTGGGCAACAGCTTCAGAACTAAACAATGATTTCTTTACCCTTGAGCGTGCCCGGAACATCGAAGAGTTTAAGATTTTTGGTAAACCAATCGTTGGGAACGGAACGACGAATGAAAAGAATTTCTACTCGGCATATGATGAAAATCCAATCTATGGCCGTTCCTACTACCGGCTGAAGCAGACGGACTACGACGGAAACTTCACGTATTCTAATATCGAGGTGGTAGACTATGAGGGACCGGCGTTCCCCACCTTAAAAGTATACCCGAATCCCGCCAGCGGAAAGATAATCAGCCTTGAAATGGATGGGTTAAAGGATCAGACTAATGTACCTGTCCAGATCATGACTGCGCAGGGACAAATTGTCTATGATGGAGTTTTACCTGTTAGTGTTCCCGGTACCCTGAAATATGAATTTGAGTTTGGCAATCCTCTCAAGCAAGGCCTTTATATCATTAAGGCCGGCCAAACCATTAGACTTACCCAGAAATTGATTGTTGAGTAGAGTGATGTAGGGATTTTAAACTCCAGGTAATCAACCCCCTCATATTGGTAGACGGTTGCGTCTCAAACATGAGGCGCATGTACCGTACATTTGCAATCCTAATACCCAGTATGTTACGTCGTGTTGCCTGTATTCTCCTGATGTCCTTCTTAAGCTACGGCTACTCATTCAGCCAATGTCCAACTAATGAAGCTGACTTAGCGAACGGTGGAACCTTTAGCGGAAATTGTACTATTAATATCGGGGCGGATATCATAATAACCGGGGCCGTTATCTGGAACAGTGGAACATTAACTTTAAATGGAAATAACGGAGATATTGATATAGATGGTGGTTCCCTAACGATAAACGCTGGAACCGTTCGGGCGATTGATAACAACGATGGAGATCTCGATGTGATCAATGGTTCAGTTACGATTGCAAATGGTGCAACCCTGCTGCTGGATGAAAGTATTGAGGTCTTCAACGGGGCGAGCATTACTGTTTCAGGCACACTCACCAGCCAGGACAATGATATTGACATTAACGCAGGCGGAACGATTACCGTAAATGCAACGGGTTCCATAAATGCAGGCGACGAAATCCTTGTGCAAGGCACGCTTATCAACAGCGGATCCGTCGATGCCAACGCCGATATTACGCTTTCTTCCACCGCGACTTTTACGAACAGTGGAACAGCCGATGCGGGAGATGACATCCACCTGGATGGTACGGTCACCAATAGCGGCACACTTGATGCAAGCGATGATTTGGATCTGGCGACAGGTGGATCACTTACCAATAGCGGGACAACTCACGCTGACAACGACATCGATCTGAACGGAACAGTGTCGAACTCGGGAGCTGTTGATGCCGGTAATGATGTTGATATAGATGGAACCATGACCAGCAGCGGTACGATTGACGGCGACGACATCGACGTCGACGGGTCGTTGACGAACAGCGGCACGATCACAGCCGATGACCAGATGACCGTAACAGGTACACTCGTTTCGTCCGGCGATATCACGACCGATAACGATTTTGTGGTGGATGGCGGTAATGTTACCATCCAGAGCGGGGGTACCATCGACAGCAACGAAGACCTGAAAGTTTATGGAGGTGGTACATTGACAATTGATGCGGGAGCAAGCGTGACGGTTGCCAACGACATAATAAATAATAGCCAGGCCAATGGTGGTGGACCGATCAGTCAGGGATCTTTTATAATTAACGGCACGCTGACCGGATCTGACGATTTTACAATTCAAAACAGCACGCCGAACAGTTCAGTAACCGGCACAGGAACAATCAATATCGCAGGAACCTATAATGATTCAGAATGCCCTGCCACAGGTAATTTTTGCCTTTGTGAGGGTACATCAGTGGGAGCTTGTAATGCGTCCGGGCCGCTTCCCGTCGAACTCATCTCTTTCTCAGTGATTTTAAATCACCAGACGGTAGAAGTTTATTGGGCAACCGCTTCGGAGTTGAACAACGATTATTTTACCATCGAACGCGCATCTGATATTGAAGAATTCTATTCCGTCGGAAATCCTATCGCCGGGCATGGCACCACGTCAGAGAAAAATTCGTATTCAGCGAAAGATGAAAATCCTTTATTCGGCCGGTCATACTACCGGTTAAAACAAACCGATTTTGATGGGGCGTTCACCTATTCGCCCGTTCGGGTTGTTGATTACGAAGGCCCGCAGTTTTCGTCTCTTAGGGTTTCCCCAAACCCAACAGGAGGACAACGTCTGACGATTGAAGTGACCGGCCTTAAAAATCAACCATCTGTGCCAGTCCAGATTTATAACGTTCAGGGTCAAAAGGTGTTTGATCAGATACTGAAAGTTGCCACACCTGGCAGCGTGAAACAAACTATCGAGTTTGCAACTCCCCTGAAACAAGGTTTGTACATTGTCAAAGCCGGGCCAACGCTTCAGCTGACCCAAAGAATAGTTGTGCAATAGGTAGCCCTGCCGGATTGATGAGAAAAATCGCATCCGGTCCGCCTAACCATACTTTCTGACTTTATTCCTATAATTGTAAGCCAATCTCAGGATTGGCTTTTTTTGGGTCTCAACAGGTATTCGTGCGCACTAAAGCTATCACAAGGTTACTCTTTACAGTAGGTGTCATCACCTGGCTGGCGCTCGTACTTACCGACCTGTCCAACTTGTTCAGTGCCGTGAACGGGATCAAACCGGACGTACCCGTGTGGCTACCCGGAGTCATCCTGAACCTCTTTATCCTTTCCCTTTTCTACTACTATAAACTAAAAATCGAAAGAGACGAGGTCCTCAATTTTGTCGACCTGCTCTGGAGGGTCTTTGCAACCGGACTGATCGCGACGGTGACTTCCCTGGCCCTTCGACTGGTGGAATACCTCCTGAACGATACGAAGCTAACGACTCACCCAGTCTTCCAGGACCTGCTCTACATGATCAACCTGGGACTCATGATCAGCTTCCTGATGATGGCGTTCAGCGCCTGGAAACGGTTAATACTGTACCAGAAATCGAAATGGCTGCTACGCCTCTGGGCATTTTTCGAGTTCGGACTACTGTTAAGCCTGCTCTATAACAGCTTCAAGATTCCGTTAGTGGAGTGGCTCTATGGAACCCTCCTCGGAATTTTTGTGGTCGTCGGCCTTGTGCTTTCCGGAAACATGAAATGGGTAGCCTTTTTGAACTTCCGCCAGAAGTGGACCAGCCTGCTGCTGCTCCTGCTCACCCTCTTCTACCTGCTTTACATCTTTTATACCAATAGTTCGCTGACGGAGCGGATTGAAAGTACGTCCCCCTATTTCACCGATTACCGATACCACATCTTCATCCTTTCGCTCATTGTATTTGTTACGGTCTACAGTATTTTTTCCTTTCTCGTTATCCTGTTCAACCTCCCCACTACCTCGGTATTTGAACAGAAACTGGAAGAGGTTGTAAACTTTCAGCGGATCAGTCAGTCCATTCAGACGGAACAAAGTGAAGAAAGTGTTTACAACATCCTGCTGGAAACTTCGGTCAGCTCCGTCTTCGCCGACGCAGCCTGGCTTGAAATAAACAGCAATGCACATGAGCAGAAGTTATTCACCTATAAAATAACGGACAAAGAATCGCACGACATTATCAATCACCTGAATGCCCATAACATCAAGGGCGTTTTTGACCAGGGTAGTGAAAAAACAAAAAACCTTTCCAAACACCTGGCATCCCTCAAAGGTTCGCGGTTCCGGTCGATACTGGCTTTTCCAATATTTGTAAAGGGAGAGAACATCGGCACACTGGCCCTGCTGAAGGAGTTACCGGATGGTTTTAACAGGGAAATGACGAAGATCGTCTCAACGTTCTCCAACCAGGCAGGTATTTCGATCGAGAATTTCCGCCTCATGGAAGAGGCGTTGCAAAACGAACGCTACAAAGAAGAGCTGAAGATTGCAAAAATGGTTCAAAAGAGCCTGCTGCCGGCTATCCTGGAACAGGATCACGACTTTGAAATTGCTGCTTTCTCCGAGTCCGCAGATGAAGTGGGAGGTGATTATTATGATACCCTCCGTATCGACGAAAACCTGGTCTCAATCATAATTGCGGATGTATCGGGGAAAGGAACGACTGCAGCATTCCATATGTCGCAAATGAAAGGAATCTTCCACAGCCTGGCTCAACGCGATATTGAGCCGGATCAGTTTATGGTTCATGCGAATCAGGCGCTCGTTTATTGCCTGGAAAGGGGATCATTTATATCGGCGACCTATTTTATCATCAATACACAAACGAAAAAGATACGGTACGCCAGGGCGGGCCATTGCCCTGTGTTGTATTACTGCTCTGCCAGGCAGTCCCTGGAATACTTCAAAGACAAGGGTGTGGCGCTGGGAATGGTGAGAAATAAAAGCTACGGCAATTTTATCCAGGCATACGAATTTGAATACGCCGCCGGCGACCTGATGATCCTTTATACCGATGGAATCACCGAAGCAAAGGATAGCAAAGGCGAGGAGTTCGGTTACGAAAGACTTCTTGAAACGGTAAAAGAAGTACATACGTTGCCTGCAAAATCGATTCAGGACTACCTCATCGGTAAACTTTATGAATTTTCGGGAACAGACAATATCGACGATGATTATACGACTATGATTGTCAAGTTCAAGACAAATGGAAAAACCTTGCCGGAACAAAGTCCGGTCTGAACGGGAAAGGAACAATAATATTTAAATAACGTTTATAACCTATGATCCACATCAAGAGACTACAAGAAGACGGAGCGGATGTTCTCGCCCTGATCGGCGAGATTGATGCAAGCTCCTCCATTGAACTTGACCTGGCCATCGCCAAGAGTGTGGGAGAGGGATTTGTGAAGATACTGGTTGACTGTACGGCACTCGAGTACATATCGTCCGCCGGCCTGGGTGTTTTTATGTCTTACATCGAAGAGTTCAGGGATCGGAATATCAAAATGGTCTTATTCGGAATGAGTGATAAGGTTGCAAACACATTCAGCATCCTCGGGCTTAACGAGCTGTTGAAAATCGGGAAAGATAAGGTTCAAGCAAAGGAGATCGTCAATGAACTATAAGTATAAAGTTGGCTGTAGTATTGAAAACCTGAAGGATGTCAGGGATTTTATACGTGTGTCATTGAAGAATCACGGCATCTCCGACCTGGAGATCAGTGAGATCGTACTGGCATTGGACGAAATGTGCTCGAACCTGATGATCCACGCGCATCATTGCAATCCGGATGACCTGTTTGAACTGAATATCCGCGTTGAAAATAATAACCCACTGGTATTCGAGCTTATCGACGATGGTACCGTATTCGATATAAATGAGTTTGCCACCCCCGCCATTGATAGTATCGTCCATGAAAAACGGAAAGGCGGGCTGGGAATTCGGCTTGTTAAATCGATCATGGATAAAATTGAGTATCAAAAATCCGAGGGCAAGAATATCTGCCGCCTGGTAAAGACCGTTCACTTTAAGTAAATCAAGAATTCTCCGGAAAGTTATGTTGAAACGTGTCGCCTTGATGCTGCTCTGCTGTGGCATTGTCTCACAAGCTATTTGCCAGCAAAAAAAGAACAAAAAAGCGGCGGGATCTATTCCTGTTTTTACCGTCGCGGGAACAGCTGTCACAGCAGATGAATTTATTTACCTCTACAGGAAAAATCATCAGAACAAAGCCCAGGATTTTACCGGCGAAAAGATCGACGAGTACCTGTCGCTGTTTATAAACTTTAAATTAAAGGTCCTGGAAGCGAAGAAACGAGGGATGGATACAACCGACTCGTTTGTCAAAGAATACAACTCTTACAAGGACGAACTCCGGAAGCCCTACCTGCCCGATGCGGGCCTTGGCGACTCACTGGTAAGGCTAACCTACAACAGAATGAAGGAGGAGATCAAGGCATCCCATATTCTGATAAACCTCAAACCCGACGCATCGCCGGAAGACACGCTCAAGGCATTCAACCGGATCACCGACATCCGGAACAGGATAGTAGCCGGAGAGGATTTTTCCAGGGCTGCAACTGTCTATTCCGAGGACCCTTCGGCAAAATCGAACCAGGGCAGCCTGGGGTACTTTACTGCCATGCAGATGGTGTATCCCTTTGAGTCGGCTGCCTACACCACCACCCCCGGAGAAATCAGCCAGCCCGTAAGAACCCGATTCGGATATCACATCATCAAGGTCTTCGACAGGAGGCCGGCGCAGGGTGAGGTGGAGGTCTCCCATATCATGATCAGGACAGGTGAAGAAAAGGACAATGAAAAAGCAAAGAACACCATCTTCACGATCTATGATCAGCTGCAGGCAGGTGTCGCGTGGGATGAGCTCTGCGAACAGTACTCCGAAGACCCGGCTTCAAAGGGAAACAAAGGAAAGCTGCGACCCTTCGGGACCGGGGCTATGGCCTCGGTAGGGGAATTTGAAAAAACAGCCTTTAGCCTCCGGAAGCCGGGAGAGATCTCAGACCCGTTTCAGACACAATACGGATGGCACATCCTCAGGCTGGAGCAGAAGATTGCTCTTCCGTCCTTCGAGGCCATGGCGCCGGCGTTGAAGAACCGGGTGACCCGCGATGAACGAACGACCCTTTCAAAGCAAGCCCTCCAGGCAAAGCTCAGGATCCAATATCAGCTTGCCGAAAAGGACGCCACGAAAAAAGCGGTTTTTGCCCTGGCCGATTCCACACTTTCGAAAGGAGCCTGGTCACCTGGTGCTCTGCCGAATTCGGGTAAAGAGATCATGTTCAGCCTGGGTGGAACCCATTACATGGCCCGGGATTTTCTCGCTTATGCCAGAGCGCACCAGAAGCCGAATGCGCAGCCGCCTGTCAAATATTTGGAACAGCTGTACAACAATTTCGTAGATCAAAGCATCCTGAAGGTGGCTGAAGAGAAAATAACAGAGGAAAACCCGACCTACGGTTACCTCTTGAACGAATATTACGAAGGTATTCTGCTCTTTGAAATCATGGAGAAGGAAGTGTGGAGGAAGGCCTCGGAGGATTCTGTGGGTCAGCGAAAGTACTATGACACCCATATTTCCGCTTACCAGGCTGGAGAACGGGCGAGGGCCGTAATTTATTCGGTGCCGGCGGACGGGGATCGGGTACCTCTGAAGGAGCTCCTTTCGGCCGGTAATGAAGAAAAAATCAGGTCGTTTTTGACCCAGAAAAAGGTCAAAACGGAGTCTGGCTACTTTAAAAAGGACGATAAACTGATTTTTGCAAAGATGCCCTGGGCCGCGGGCGTTTATTCCGCGGAAAACAACGGAATATATTACCTTGCGTGGCTGAAGGAGATACTGCCGCCGGGCTCAATGTCGTTTGAAGAAGCAAGGCCGGCCATTATTTCGGATTATCAGTCATATTTGGAAAAAAGGTGGGTGGAAGAGCTAAAAAAGAAGTACGCTGTCAAGGTTAATGAAAAAGGGAAAAAGTACATTTTACAGAAACTACAATCTTAAAAACAAGCTGGTCGGCCACATTTCCGTTGCTATTCTCTGTTTTTTTCTCGCTGGTTGTGATCTCATCAAAATGAAGGTCAATAGTTCCGAAGCGGACGAGGAACGGCAGCCGGCAGCCAAGGCAAACGATTCGTACCTTTACAAGGATGAGCTCGTGGGTATTGTTGCGCCGGGTACTCCGGCCGAAGACAGTGCCAGGCTTGTGGAGGCATATATCAATACCTGGATACGTAAACAGTTACTGATCCAGGAAGCATCCCGGAAAATAGACATCAACGAAACCCAGGTGGAACGAAAGATCCTGGATTATAAATACAGCATTATTGCCTATGAATATCAGACGTATTACATCAAGCAACACCTGGATACAGCGGTTTCCATGGATGAAATAGAAACGTATTACAAAGGGAACATCGATAATTTTATATTGAAGCAAAATATCGTGCAGGGTACATTTATTAAAGTGCCCCGCAATGCGCCGCGGACCGGGAAGATCAAGGAATTGATCTTTTCAACGCGCGAAAAAGACGAGAATGAATTGAAGTCGTATTGTTTGAGTTTTTCAGTGGCTTATCACATTTCCGGATCAAACTGGGTCGTGTTCGATGAGTTGGTCAAGAATTCCCCCTTGGCCGAAATTCCAAATAAGATCCAATTCCTGAAGTCCAATCCATATTTTGAAACATCGGATGACAATTACCTTTATTTTCTGAAAATCGGACAATACAGGATTTCGGACAATATTTCGCCTCTTGAGTTTGTGAAGGACGATATCCGGAATATTATTTTGAATAAAAGGAAAGTGGAACTTGCGAAACAACTGGAAGACGAAGTATATAAAACGGCATTGGATCAACAGGAGTTTGAGATTTATAACTGATATGAAATTTACGGGACATATAATGAGGATATGCGTTGTCATCTTCGCCATTACCTCGGCACTAACGGCTACGGCACAGGAAGAGAACACCGGTTTTGTCGTCGACAAGATCATCGCCAAGGTTGATAATTATATTGTTATCAAATCGGAGCTGGAGCGTGCGTACCAGGATTACCTGACCAATGGAGGATCGCCTTCGGAGGAATCAAAGTGCCAGTACTTTGCGATGCTGGTGCGTAATAAACTAATGCTGGCGAAAGCGGAGATAGATTCCGTCGTGGTGCTGGATGGTGAAGTTGATCTGAATACCCAGAACCGGATGGATATGATCTTGTCCCAGTCGGGGCGGACGGAGGATGAACTTGAAGCGCTCTACGGCAAGACGATGGAGCAAGTAAGGCTCGAGTTACGGGAACAGATCCGCGAGCAGATGATCGTGAGCAAAATGGAAAGCGAGATGACCAAGGATATAGGCGTTACACCGTCGGATGTCAAGCGGTTTTTCAGTAAGATCCCGAAGGACAGTCTGCCGTATTTTTCCGCGTCGGTAGAAGTGGCGCAGATCGTAAAAATCGCGAAAGTAAGTGAGGCGCAGGAGAATGAAACGAAACTGGAGCTGATCGGTATCCGAAACAGGATCCTGGCAGGCGAAGATTTTGTAACCCTCGCGCAGAAATATTCGGATGATCCCAGCGTGACGACAAACGGTGGCGATATGGGCTGGTCAGGCCGCGGCCGGATGGTACCTGAATATGAAGCGATGGCCTTTAAGCTGAAACCGAACGAAATTTCCCAGCCTTTTAAATCGCAGTTCGGTATTCACATCATGCAATTGATCGAAAGAAGAGGAAACGAGTATCACTCCAGGCACATCCTGATGTCGCCGAAACCGTCGCAGGCCGACCTCGATGACGCAGCGCGCTATCTCGACAGCCTTCGTAACCTTGTTGTCAGCGACAGCCTCAAATTTCAGAATGCCGCGAAGGAATATTCCGACGATGTAACGACAAAAGGCAACGGCGGATTCTTCAGCGATCGCGACGGTGGTGTGCAGTTAACAGTGGACGAACTCGATCCGATCATTTTTTTCAAGCTGGATTCGATGAAGGTGGGAGACATCTCAAAACCCATCACCTACAGAACAGACGACGGAAAGGATGCGGTGCGGATATTGTATTACAAGTCCCGGATTGCGCCGCACCAGGCTTCACTGGAACAGGATTGGACAAAAATCCAGGCGGCTACACTGAATGAAAAAAAGGACAAGGTTTTGCAAAAATGGTTTCAAAAAGCACGGCTCGATGTATTTATCAATATCGACCCGATGTATGATAAATGTGGACTATTAGACCAGTGACAATGACAAATTTTCCCTCCGATGTTGAAGCAGCCAATGCCATGGCAACGGCCTATAAAAAATTAAAAGCGGAAATTTCCAATGTCGTCATCGGACAGGAGGAAGTTGTCACGCAGGTGCTTACCGGCATCTTTTGTCAAGGGCATTCTCTTCTGGTAGGTGTTCCCGGTCTTGCCAAGACGCTCCTCGTGCAAACTATTGCCACTGCTCTTGATCTCGAGTTCAAGCGTATTCAGTTCACACCCGACCTGATGCCTTCCGATATCATCGGGGCGGAAACCATGGATAAGGAAAGGAACTTTAAATTTGTAAAAGGACCTGTATTCGCCAATATCCTGTTAGCGGACGAGATCAACCGGACGCCTCCGAAAACGCAGGCTGCGTTGCTGGAATCCATGCAGGAATATTCCGTCACGATTGCCGGTCAGAAGTACGATCTGCCGCGACCCTTCTTTGTGCTGGCTACCCAAAACCCCATCGAACAGGAAGGTACCTATCCGCTGCCGGAAGCGCAGCTGGATCGGTTTATGTTCAACATCAAGCTTACCTACCCTTCATTCAAAGATGAAGTGGAGGTAGTCAAGAGCACTACATCCGATACACCCAAGCTGATCAGCAAAATACTGACAGGCGAAGAGATCGCATATTTTCAGCACCTGGTGCGAAGAGTTCCCGTTGCCGATAATGTTATTGAGTATGCCGTTGGCCTGGCGAACAAAACACGGCCGGGAGTAACTGGTAGTGCTGTCGTTGCAAACGAATACCTCGAATGGGGCGCCGGTCCCCGCGCGTCTCAATACCTTGTGCTAGGATCAAAATGTAATGCGTTGCTGAACGGCAAATATTCGCCCGACATCGAAGATGTTCAGGCTATCGCAAAACCGGTATTACGCCATCGTATCGTCCGGAACTTCAAAGCCGAGGCTGATGGCATCAGCGTGGATGACCTCATTGGAAAACTGATGGCATAACTTCGCGCCGAGTAGCCGGCCTACTCTAATCCCGGTAATTAAGGGCAGGCTTCCGGTCTCCCAGCAATGCTTCATACTTGAAATTTTCACCCCGTTTTTCGCGAAGTTCCTTCCAGGATAACTCGATGGCTTCAGGCGATTCGAACAGGTCAATAGCCGTAAAGGCCAGCGCTTTGGCTGCCACGATCATACCTTTATAACCGATCGATGTACCGCCGGCGGCCACGGCCTGCCAGCTGTGTGCAGGTGTTCCCGGTACCCATGTCGCAGTTGACAGACCAACCGTTGGTACCACCCAGCTTACATCGGCTACGTCTGTGGATGCCACGACGTTCTTTATCTGATACGGTTCGATTTCATTGGTCCGCTCCAGGGGAGGTATTTTGCCCGACAGGGATTGCTGGATTCTGACCGCGAATTCTTTTTCCGCTTCGGAATACGTGTATCCCCCCACAATGCGGAGGTTTTTATCCATAATCTTGGCCAGTACTTCGTTGGGCAGCATATTATAAACACCGGCCATTACCTCCACCTCGACCTTTGTTTCCGTTCCCATTGCCGCACCCTGTGCTGCCTTCACAATACGTCCCCAGACGGCATTGACTTCATCCGGCCTCGGATGCCTTACGTAGTAATAGACTTCGGCAAAAGCGGGAACGACATTCGGCGCTTCGCCGCCACGGGTGATCACATAATGAATTCTGGTTTCCTGTGTCACGTGCTCGCGCATCATATTCACCATGGCATTCATGGCCTCGACAGCATCCAGCGATGACCGGCCCCGCTCAGGCGAGGCAGAAGCATGGGAGGCTATACCGTAGAATCTGAATTTGCCGTTTTTGTTTGCAAGAGTGCTTCCTGTTTCAGCGCTGTTCTCAGACCCCGGGTGCCAGTGCAACACGACATCTGTATCCTTGAAGAGTCCATCCCGAACCATGTAAACCTTACCGGCTCCACCTTCTTCAGCGGGAGTACCATAGAACTTTAAGGTCCCCGTCTTGTGATTTGCAACGAGCCAGTTTTTTACCTCAATCGCTGCCGCAGCCGAAGCTGTTCCGAACAAATGATGTCCACAGGCGTGCCCGGCTGCCTTGCCCGGTATGGGTTTTACCTCCGGGATAGCTTCCTGCGAAATACCCGGAAGGGCGTCGTATTCCCCAAGGATCGCGATCACAGGTTTTCCGGACCCGAACGTCGCGACAAAAGCTGTAGGGATCCCGGAAACGCCTTTTTCAATTTTGAAACCCGCCTTCGCCAACGTCTCCTGTAGCAGCTCGGAACTTTTCACTTCTTTATAACCAACTTCGGAATAGTCCCATATTTTTTTTGCGATCGCCGAATACGTGGTGTACTTGGCATCGATCGCTGAGGCAACTTCGGGTTTTGTTTTTTGCGCCCATGCAACGCTCGCCACAGCGCACAGGATCAGGCAGGCAAGAATATTTCTCATACGTTTAAGTTTCCGGAATGTACAGAATACAATCCTGAGATGGTAATTTATTCAGCGAGTGGTATGCTGCCGCGATTGGAACGGATTGAGTGTATTGTAAATGGCGGACGTTATTCCAGTCCCTTTTCTTTCATTTTGCTGAACTCGCCGATGCGGCGCGTCATGGCTATTCCAAAACCAACCATCAGCACCAGTGTACCAATCCAGAGGATATTGATAAATGGTTTCTCCAGGGCCTTGATCACCACCCAGTCCTTTTGACGCGTGTTGATACCTACGCTGAATTCATTTGCTTCAGGGTGAATGTTCATCAATGCGAACCTCAACCCCAGGTCCTGTACTTCATCGGGAATGCGGCCTACCATCTTATTCTTGATCAGGAACAAAGGCTCTGCAAAATATTCACCCTGTTCACCCTGGATCCTTATCCTCGCCTTAACCGCTACATCTTCGTTCGTCAGCTCAATACCTTCGACTTCGAAAACACGGTCGACGGATTCAAGAACCGAGACATAGTCGTTGGCAAAAAATTCCTGACCCAGTTTCACCCGTATTTCTTCGAGCTTACTCCACTCTTCTTCTTCGGAAGGTTTCATAACGGAAGAAACGTGGGTGTACAAATCGGCAGAAACGGTTCTGTAAATGTCCGGAGATACCAGGAGACCCCCCATTTCAGGGTTGATCTGCGCGCGCGGGTACAAAGTGTACGCTTTCTTTCCCCGGCGCAGTTCAATTTCGTAAAAGGTATTCTCGCCGTGAATATCGATGGTATCTTTTGCCTTATACTTTTCCTTTCCGACCTGGATATCAAATTTGGCGATAACCTTGTCGCGGTCGTCCGTTTGTTCTGTATCGCTCTTGCGAATGAATCCCGAATGATACCTGGGCTCCAGTCTTTCTCCCCGGTATTCGATTTCATAACCCCACATGCTCCTCGGCTCATTCACGAACAGGAGGAGGTTGTCGCGGTTGAAGTCCTCGCTGAATTCCTTGGAGATCATCATCCCGGTGTTATTCAGAGAGACAATTTTAGAGTAGCCGGCAGAAAACATGACACCCACCAGCATCATACCGATACCGATGTGCGACACCGCGCCGCCGGAAAGGCTGGGGCTCGATTTCAGGAGAGAAAGCAGGATCTTGGCATTGGCAACAAGCGTGAAGATACCGGCGAGGGTTAAAATGATATAGGGAAAGGTATAGACTTTTCCCAGGGTAATGATTGCAGCGAAAAGCACCAGTGCGATCAGCACGGGCGCGGTAAGTTCTTTTTTAAGTTGTTCTGTATCGATTTTCTTCCACCAGAAGAACTGGCCGATGCCCGAGAGAAAACCGACGACTACGGCAAACCACAATTGGAATTTCGAGTAGAATGTGATCTGATCCGCAGGCAGCGCGAGGTTCGACGTACCTCCGAACAGCCCGATTATTTTATTCCATACGGGAATGGAAGTTGGCATCAGTACCTGAAACCCCATAAGGCAGAGGGTTACGGCGCCGATAAAGATCCAGAATTCACGGGAGTATACGGAGGCTTCTTTTTCCGAGGATGGAATTTCTTTCCACCGGTATATCGCGAGGGCTACCGCAATAATGGTAAAGAATAACAGATAGATAAGTAGTTGTCCAGAGAGGCCGAGGTCGGTAAACGAGTGAACGGAAGCATCGCCGAGTACACCGCTCCGGGTCAGAAATGTTGAATAAAGGATGAGAACAAATACGGCGATAACAAGAATGATGGACGCCTTGAGGGCGGTTTCGCTGTTTTTGTAAGTGATCATTGTATGGATCGAGGCGATGAGGATGAGCCAGGGGACATACACGGCGTTTTCCACCGGATCCCAGTTCCAATAGCCTCCGAAATTTAATGTTTCGTATGCCCAGTATCCACCCATCAGAATACCCAGGCCGAGGATAGCACCGCTGAACAGCGCCCAGGGGAGAGCGGGTCGCACCCAGTCGCGGTATTTCCTGAGCCAAAGCCCGGCCAGGCAGAATGAAAAGGGCACCAGTGTGGTGGCGAACCCCAGGAACAACGTTGGCGGGTGGATAACCATCCAGTAGTTCTGCAGCAACGGATTAAGGCCATTCCCGTCTTTCGGTATGAATTCAGGCTGGGCTGCAAAAATAGGAGCGTCACGCATGGCATCCCGGAGCAGGATAAAGGGTGAACTTCCGATCTTAAAATCCAGACCCGGTATAACAACTCCCAGGATCATCGATGCCAGAAATGCCTGCACGAGCGCGAAGATGGTCATCACGGGGGCTTCCCAGAATTTGTTCGTATGAATGATCACGACGCCTAATACGGCATGCCAGAACATCCATAGCATGAAGCTGCCTTCCTGTCCGTTCCAGAACGTGGAGATCAGGTAGTAGGTAGGTAGTTTCTTGTCTGAATAATTGTAGGCGTAATGATATTCGAAATAGTGGTTGGAGATGATAACAAACAACGTGACGCATATGCCAAGAACAGATGCGGCATGCACATAGAATCCGGCCTTGCCATTCTGTAACCAGAATGACTTAGACTCCAGCGATGAAACGGTAGTCGCCTTATAATAGGCAAACGCGGTAACAAACGCGGTGATAAACGAAGTAATAACAAAAAGGTGACCCAGGTCACCGACGAAATAATGCATGATCGCTGTTTAAGATTTTAAGTCGATGGAGAAAAGGATTAGTTTTCACCATGTGCCGGCCAATGCCGCTATACATTTATCTTTTCCTCCTGGTATTTCGATGGGCATTTCAAAAGGATCTTGCTGGCTCTGAAAACGTCATGGTCATAGCTGCCTACGACAACAACTTTTTCAGAACGGGTAAAATCGGAAGGCATAGGCTGGTTGTATATTACCTTTTGCTCTTTTCCTTGATCATCCACCATCACGAACGAAAACGACACCTTATCGATTCCTTCCTCGATTCCGGTAATACTTCCGCTGGCGTCCTTCTTCAGTTCGCCCACCACATGGATCTCTTTTTTATTCCCCGCCGTCGACATTGACAGGGCTTCGTCAAAACCAACGTAGGTACTGGCGTCACCAGCGGTTGAAACGATAATGGCGATCGCTGCCGCAATAACCACTAAAACTAGAATGTGCGATTTTTTCATATCTCCCCAAAAAAATGACCGTCAAAATTAGACACAAATGCCCACAAATCTGGACTTTTTGCTGAAAAAAGAGGAGGCGGCTAGTTGCCGTGCGATTTTTTTGATGAAAGGAGATTTTCCAGTTTTTTAACCTTTCTGTCCAGCATAAACAGGTAAAAAATAAGCCCGCCCAGGACGATAAGGATAATGGCGACTACCACGTAGATCTTCCCCTCGGCGCGCATGCCGTCCGCCATTTGCACCTCCGATTGAGCGCTGCCAGACAGTGAGCTGAAGAGGAGAACGGCAGCGACTATACTTTTAATAAGTCTTTTCATTTTCTATTTCCAGTATTTTTTCTTCTATCGATTTTACCTTTACCCGCAACGCGACGATCCATATCCCGATCAGAAACCAGCCGATTACCGCCGGATAGAAGATCAGCCGCATCTTGCTGTCCAGGTCGTACATATTAAAAGCCGGATTTCCACCGTTTCCCGGGTGCATGGAACTGGTCATCCGCGGTATGATGAAGATGAGGGGGACCATCGCGGCGAATGCGAAAATGTTATAAACGGCGCTCAGGCGGGCCTTTTGTTCATCGTTCTCAACCGATCCGCGCAAGACAAAGTAAGCCAGGTATACCAGGAGGGCGATGGCTGCTCCGTTCTGCTTCGGATCACCATGCCAGGGCGATCCCCAGGCATAATTTGCCCACAACATACCGGTGAGCATGCCGAGGATGCCAAACACGAGTCCGACATTGGCGTATTCAACAGCAAGCCTGTCGTACCCGGCCGCCGGGGTCAGAAGGTACCGAACGGAATAATAAACAGACAAAAGAAAGAGCAGCACCATGCCGAACCACATAGGAACATGAAAATACAGGGCCCGGATCGTTTCATTGAGGATATTCAGCCGGGGGACGTCGAAAAGCATTCCCCCCAGATGCACATAAAAAAGCAAAACGACGGCGAGTATTTTAAGCCAGGTCTTCATGAATGAATGGGACGGGCGGCTGAAAAAAAGGTTTCATCCGCATGTGAATTTTAACTGCGCCAAATATAGGGGAACAGAATATATGCGAGGGCTGTGAGGATGCAATTAATTGCAAAGAGGTTTAGGAGTTCATCCTGGCTCGCGGACCGCTCCAGGCCGTCGAGCACATTTTTTGTGATTTTTATCGCCATAAGCAGAAGTGCGATGATGACGGGAAAACTGAGTACAGCCATGAGGATATTGCTGTTGTTGGTTTTAGCGGCAATTCCCGAGATCAGGCTGAGTGACGCGGAGAATCCGATCGATGTTAGTATTAGTGTCAGGATAAACAGGGGAATATCCTGAACAGGATTGCCAATAAAAAGCGTGAAAAGGAGAAATCCAGCCAGGGAGAGCAAAAGGCTCAGGATGGTATTGTAGATAATTTTGGAAAGAATGATGGCCTGTGGGCTGGCGACGGAGTAATAGTAAATGGAAATACCCTTCTTTTCTCCGATAAAGCTTTTCGCAACACTGTTGATGACGGAAAACAGGATGGCGAGCCAGAACAACGCAGACCATGTCGCTTCGTTGATGGAGTTTTGGCGAAGGCTAAAGGTGAGGTAACAGATGAAAATAAGGCTGAAGAGATAGAGGCCGATACCGGAGATCACCGCTTTACGCCGGAGTTCGAGCGTAAACTCTTTTTGAATGAGTTTCAGCACCATGGCTATTGTTTTTTCGCCGCGTCTGCGATGCGAAGCATCTTTCGGATGGACTTATAGGCGATCAGGATGCCGACGAAAACCAGACCGATAAACGACCCGGCTACCAGGGACACCGAAAGTCTCGGTTTGGTGGGATTTTCAAACTGTGTAAATCCTTCGATCACCTGAACGCTGTTGCTCAGTGCCAGGGAATTCTGGTAGTTGAGTTTTTTTTCTTTCAGGTCGAGTATTTTGGAATTTACCGTGGTTGGGTCGAACATCACGTTACCTTTCACACGTTGATAGAAATCACCGTTGTACAGGCTCGTTTTGAATTCTTCCATATCATGGATCTCATGGTCTACTTCCTTTATCATCTCTTTCAGGTAGGCTGTGTTCTGGGCGACCCGAACTTTTACGAACTCATTATTCTCCAGGTAACTTATAAATCCAATTTGAAGCTGGGGTAATATTTTGGGATCGTAGACCTCTGCCGTGATCAGGAATCTATCGCTTTCACTTTGTTCGTCATTTTCACTAAGACCTTCGATTTTTACGTGGCGTAATTTATCCAGGGATTGTTCCTGGATTCCCAACCGATTAGCCAATTCAGTGCGATTCCTTTCGGATAAACGGAGATTGATGTTCTCAGCAATCCTTACGCCATAGGTTTTCGTTAGGATATTTGAGCTCACGATCATTTTACTTTCAAAAACTTTCTTTGAGCTGAAATAGTAGGTTACACCCAAAGCGGACCCCACGACGAAGTAAATAAGAATCAGCCAGAAGTTGGCCCGGAACGTATTGATCCCATTGAGCAGGAGTGCAAGTAGGTCGATCTCATCGTTATTTCTCTGCTCTGCCATGGTTGCGCTATATATTTGTCGGCAAAATAGAAAATATTACAAATTCGCCCTAATCTATTAGTTTTGTGACCTGAATTATCCAGCACCTAATGCATTCAAATCCCTCTATACTAGTGACCGGAGCAGCCGGCTTTATTGGTTTTCATCTTTCTAAAAAACTGTGCAGCCTTGGATACCGCGTCACGGGACTGGATAACATCAATGACTATTATGATGTAAACCTGAAAAAGGCCAGGCTGGCGGCGCTGAAACCTTTATCAAATTTCAATTTTGTACAAAGCGATCTGACGGATAATTCGTCCTTACGGAACCTTTTTGATAAGCATAAATTTGATTTTGTCGTTAACCTTGCCGCCCAGGCCGGTGTCCGCTATTCCCTTACGAATCCGCATGCTTACCTGGAGAGCAACCTTCACGGATTCCTGAATATCCTGGAGGCTTGCAGGCATAATAAGGTAAAACATCTTATATACGCTTCGTCAAGTTCTGTCTATGGGGCCAATAAAATGATGCCTTTTTCCGTGCATCAAAACGTTGATCATCCCATTTCACTTTACGCGGCTTCAAAGAAGGCCAATGAACTGATGGCTCATACGTATTCTGCCCTATTTGAATTACCGACAACTGGATTAAGATTCTTCACCGTTTATGGTCCTTTTGGAAGGCCGGATATGGCATTGTTCATATTTACAAAAGCGATACTGGAGGGGAAACCGATCGATGTTTACAACCAAGGCCTAATGAAACGGGACTTCACCTACGTCGATGATATTGTTGAAAGCATTGCACGCCTGGTCCCCAAAATAGCGCAGCCGAATAAAAACTGGAACGCGATGACACCCGATCCGGCAACAAGCTTCGCCCCGTACCGGATCTTTAATATCGGAAATAACCAACCCGTCGAATTGTTACGTTTTATAGAAGCCATTGAAGAAAAAATCGGAAAAAAAGCGATTAAGAATCTATTACCGATACAGGGGGGGGATGTCCCAGATACCTTTGCCGATGTCGAAGATTTGATCCGCGAGATTGACTTTAAGCCTTCCACGCCTATTAACGAAGGCGTCGGAAAATTTATAGACTGGTACCTTGATTACTACAAGTAAAATTTGGAAGAAATGGAAAAGATTGGCGTAATAGGACTGGGGTATGTAGGTCTACCGTTGGCGATAGAGTTCGGGAAAGTTCTGCCGGTAATCGGGTTCGACATTAATACAGACCGTATTGAAGAACTTAAAAAAGGTTACGACCGTACGAGGGAAGTCGATGCTGAAGAAATGAAGGCATCTGCGAAACTCACGTACTCGACTCAAATCGAAGACTTGCGGGATGTGACTTATTTTATTGTCACGGTACCCACACCGATCGATGAATTTAAGAAGCCCGATCTTCGGCCGCTGGAGAGCGCAAGCAGAACCGTTGGAAAGGTGTTGAAAAAAGGCGATGTCGTAATTTATGAATCGACCGTCTACCCGGGCTGCACGGAGGAGGTTTGTGTTCCGATCCTTGAAAAAATAAGCGGTTTAACGTTCAACCGCGATTTTTACTGTGGCTATTCGCCCGAGCGAATAAATCCCGGTGATAAATTACATCGCGTAAGCACGATAAAAAAAGTAACGAGCGGCAGCACTCCCGAAGTTGCCGACCGGGTCGATGCCCTGTATGGCAAGATCATTAAGGCGGGTACTCATAAGGCGTCTTCCATTAAAGTAGCGGAAGCAGCCAAGGTCATCGAAAATTCCCAGCGCGATGTGAATATCGCGTTTGTTAACGAACTGGCTCTGATCTTTGAAAGGATGGGTATTGACACCCTTGAGGTACTGGAAGCCGCGGGTACAAAATGGAATTTTTTGCCCTTCAAACCAGGCCTCGTAGGCGGACATTGTATCGGCGTAGACCCCTATTACCTCACGCATAAAGCGGAAAGCCTCGGTTACCATTCAGAAGTGATCCTTTCCGGCCGGAGAATTAACGACAACATGGGTATTCACATCGCCAACGCCGTAATCAAACTGATGGCGCAAAATGATCTGCCCATCAATAAGGCCGACGTACTCGTCCTGGGAATCACCTTTAAGGAAAATTGCCCCGACATACGAAACAGCCGGGTAGTAGACGTGATCCGGGAACTTGAAAGCTTTGGAACATCAGTCGATGTATATGATCCGCTGGCGGATGACGAAGAGGTGAAACACGAGTACGGGCTCTCCCTCAAAAAAACACTGAACAAAAAGTATCACGCTATTATCCTCGCCGTCGGCCATCAGATCTTTACGACCATCGACTGGGCCGCTATCAAGCACAATGGATCTGTCGTTTACGACGTAAAAGGTGTATTGGACAAAAAATTTATCACGGCACGATTATAAACCTTATTTTAATACTTCACTTAAATGAATTCACCCAGAAAAATACTCGTTACCGGAGGAGCCGGTTACATCGGCGCACACACAGTCGTGGAACTGATTTCATCCGGCTACGAACCCGTAATTGTCGATAACTTTTCGAAGAGCGACAGAACCCTGCTCGAAGGCATTGAAAAACTTACGCATAAGAAGGTTGAATTTTTTGAAGGAGATTGTGGTGACAAGGATTTTCTGCAGCGTGTATTCCGCACTTCTCCGGATATCACCGCAGTGTTGCATTTTGCAGCTTATAAGTCCGTCGGCGAATCCGTTCAAAAGCCGCTGGACTATTACGAGAATAATGTCGGTTCGCTTGTGACGCTGCTCAAGGTTATGCAGGAGAACGGACTGAAAGACCTTATTTTTTCGTCATCATGTACCGTCTATGGGCAGCCCGACCAGATCCCCGTGAACGAGGGAGCGCCATTCAAGCGGGCTGAGTCACCTTACGGTGCGACCAAACAAATGTGCGAGCGGATCCTCGAGGATGCCTACATCACCGGATTCAGGGTCGTTTCCCTCCGGTATTTTAACCCGATAGGCGCACACCCGACGACATTGATGGGGGAAATTCCCATCGGTACACCCAACAACCTGGTGCCCTATGTGACGCAGACGGCGGCTGGTATACGGGATAAAGTCACCATTTTTGGTTCGGACTATGACACACCGGACGGTACCTGTATCCGCGACTATATTCATGTTGTCGATGTAGCCATCGCCCATGTGAAAGCGATGGAGTTTTTAACCGGTAGGCGGGAAGAGAAGTTGTACGAGATATTCAACCTTGGAACCGGCGTGGGTGTGTCCGTGCTGGAACTGGTGAAAAAATTCATTGAAGTAACCGGTGTGAAACTGCCTTATTCGATCGGCGAAAGACGCGCCGGTGATGTCGAAAAAGTATATGCCGACCCCACAAAAGTCAATAAGGTACTGAATTGGAAGTCGAAGTATTCTATCGACGATTCGCTACTCCATGCATGGCAGTGGGAAAAGAAGATCAGGAACATCAAATCCTAAGGTCGTAACACTTAGATAGAACGTTTTGTATGGATCAAATTCAAATGGTGGATCTGCGCTCGCAATATCTCCGGATCAAAGGAGAAATTGATGAAGCGATTGCCGGCGTTCTCACATCAACGGCATTTATCCAGGGTAAAGACGTTCATGAATTTGCGAAAGCGTTGGGTGATTACCTGAAGGTGCCTTTTGTTATTCCCTGCGGGAACGGCACAGACGCCCTGCAGATCGCCATGATGGCCCTTGGTTTTGAACCCGGCGACGAGGTGATTCTCCCCGTTCATACCTATGTTGCAACGGCCGAGGTACTCGCTCTGTTGAGGCTTCAACCCGTTTTCGTCGATGTGGATGAACATACTTTCAACATCGATGTCGCGCAGCTGGAAAGCAAGATCACACCACGTACGGTGGCGATTGTTCCGGTTCACCTGTACGGCCAGTGTGCCGACATGGAGCCCATTCTTGAGATCGCCTCCCGTCACAAACTCGCGATAATTGAGGATGCAGCCCAGGCGTTGAGTGCTGAATATACCTTCCCCTCCGGAACGACACAACACGCGGGAACAATCGGAACCATCGGTGTCACGTCTTTCTTTCCATCCAAGAACCTGGGTTGTTATGGTGACGGCGGCGCTGTTTTTACCCATGACAGCGACCTGGCGGAGAAAATCAGGATGATTGCCAACCACGGGCAAAAGGTTAAATACCACCACGACATGGTAGGGGTAAACAGCCGGCTGGATACGATGCAGGCGGCGATATTAAATGTAAAACTGAAATACCTGGATGAATATACGCGAAAACGAAATGAGGTAGCGTCATATTACGATCAGCAACTTTCCGGGATTGAGGGTCTTGAAATTCCCCGGCGGTCCTTCAATTCAAGTCATGTATTTCATCAGTATACCATCCGGGTTAAGGACGATAACCGGGATCGCCTCAAGGACTATCTGTCGGAACACCGGATTCCATCTATGATCTATTACCCGGTACCCCTTCACCTGCAAAAGGCTTATCACCGGCCGGCCTTTGGTGTCGGGTCTTTTCCCGTAACAGAAAGGCTTTCCAAAACGGTGCTTTCGCTTCCGGTCCACACGGAAATGAGCCAGGAGCAACTGGAGTATATCACGACCACCACGAAAAAATTCTTTTAGGCGATGGACACGGAAAAAGAGTATTACGCGCATCCCACGGCTGTTATTGACGAAGGAAGCGAGATCGGGAAGGGGACCAGGATCTGGCACTTTTCCCATATCATGCCCGGTTGCAGGATCGGCGAGGATTGTAACATCGGTCAGAATGTAGTCATATCGCCGGGTGTGGTATTGGGTCGTAATGTAAAAGTACAGAACAACGTTTCGATATACACCGGTGTTCAATGTGAAGATGACGTCTTTCTGGGACCTTCGATTGTCTTCACCAATGTGACCAACCCGCGGAGTGCCATAAACAGAAAAAATCAATACGCCCGGACCCTCGTAATGAAAGGTGCAACCATAGGAGCAAACGCCACGGTGGTTTGCGGCCATGATATCGGGAGGTATGCGTTTGTTGGTGCCGGTGCCGTGGTCACGAAGACTATACCCGACTATGCGCTTGTCATCGGTAACCCCGGGCGGCAGACGGGGTGGATGAGTGAGTACGGGCACAAACTGAATTTTAACAAAGACGGTTTGGCTACCTGTGAAGAAAGCAAAGAGCAATACAGGCTGGTGAACGGCCGCGTTTCCAAAGTCTGAAAGCGGTCAGTCGGAGAAAGTCCGGATTAATCCAGTAGGTTTGCGGGTCGGCCCGACACCGGTGGCTAGGGATTTTAACTTATAAAAAAATGAAATACTTCGCACTAATAGGCGCAGCAGGCTACATCGCTCCGCGGCACTTCAAGGCAATAAAGGAGACGGGGAATGTCCTCGTTGCCGCATTGGACAAGCACGATAACGTGGGCATCCTGGATTCTTATTTTCCCAATGCCGATTTCTTTACGGAATTTGAACGTTTTGACCGGCACGTCGATAAACTGAAAAGACGGGGCGAAAGCATCGATTACGTATCTATCTGCTCTCCCAATTACCTCCACGACTCGCATATCCGGTTTGCATTACGGACCGGCGCGAATGCGATCTGTGAAAAGCCAATTGTTTTGAATCCTTGGAACCTCGACGCGTTGAAGGACATTGAAAGGGAGACGGGAAAAAAAGTGTATACAATTCTTCAGCTGAGGCTTCATCCTACGATAATTGCGCTACGTGATAAGATACAAAGTGGTCCGAAGAACGTCGTGCATGACGTGGAACTAAGCTACATTACCTCAAGAGGTAACTGGTATCAGAGCAGCTGGAAGGGTGACGACGCAAAGGCCGGTGGAATTGCCACTAATATTGGCATCCATTTTTTCGATATGTTGATCTGGATCTTCGGCGCTGTAAACCGTGTAACGGTATCGCGCCTGGATGCGGACACCGCGTCCGGTTTCCTGGAGCTGGAAAACGCGCGGGTGAATTGGTTTCTGAGCATCAGTTACGACCATTTACCCGACGAAGTAAAGAAGGCCGGTAAACGGACCTACCGTTCACTGACGATGGGAGGGGAGGAAATTGAATTCAGCGAAGGTTTTACGGACTTGCATACAAAGAGTTATGCCGAGATCCTGGAAGGCAACGGATTCGGAATAGATGACGCCAAGCCGTCGATCGATCTGGCATATAAGATTCGTAATAGTGTTATTGCATAGAACCTGGGCAGCGGTATTCTCAGGAAAATCAGTATAAAGAACCAGGGTCCGGCAGATGTATCAATACCTATTAAAAGAGATAAACAGGTTCGTTACTACCGAATCCAAGAAGATCCTCAAGAACATCGGGTGGCTGTTTTTTGACCGGGTATTCCGAATGGGCATGGCGTTGGTGGTTGGCGCCTGGGTCGCCCGTTATCTTGGCCCGGAACAATACGGTTCGATCAACTACCTGATGGCGACTATCGGGTTGTTTGCCTCTTTTGCCGCGCTCGGCCTCGACAGCATGATCGTCAAGGAGATCGTTGAGCACCCCAATAAGACATCCACGATAATGTCGACGGTGTTTTCCATGAGACTGATTTCCGGATCGGTATCGTATGTCATCTGCCTGGCCGTTTTTTATTATCTGAAGCGCGATGACCTGTATGTATTTTACATCGGTGTGATCCTTGCGCTCACCCTTATCGCTCACTCTATGAGCACTATTGATTTTTACTATCAGTCACAGGTCAAATCGAAGATATCCGTTCTTACCCAAAGCCTGGCTTACATATTTATGAGTCTTTGCAAGGTCGGACTGATCCTGGCAAAGGCACCTTTGATAGCATTTGCCGTCATCATGGCGTTGGAAGTATTTGTGGCCGGTGGCTTCATGCTGGTATCCTACAGGAAGATCAGCAAGCAACACCTGTCCATTCGAATTGACCGGGCGTTGGCAAAAAAGCTTTTGTCGAGGAGCTGGCCGCTGATCCTTGCGGGCTTTATGGTCACCATTTACATGAGGATAGACCAGATCATGCTGGGAGAGCTTATCGGAAATTTTGCAGTCGGTACATACTCGGCCGCTTTAAAGTTATCCGAGATATGGTATTTTATTCCCGGAATCATCAGCACCTCTCTTTTTCCTTCCATCATCGAAGCCAAAAAAATAAGCGATGAAGTTTATTTTCGCAGAAGTCAGAAACTGTTTGATGTCCTGTTTTTCATCAGTGCAGCCCTGGCCATTTTTGTTACGTTCACATCCGACCTGATCATCCACATTATTTACGGGGACCAGTACAAGGACGCGGCTGTTATTCTGGCGATCCATATATGGACTGCCGTTTTCGTTTTTTTTGGGTCAGCCAGTTCAAACTTCTACATCATTGAAAATTTGCAGGTGAAAACCTTTGCAAGGACAGCCACCGGCGCGGTGATCAACATCGCCTTGAATTTTATACTCATTCCGAGGTATGCGGCTGTCGGTGCAGCGGTTGCAACACTGATCTCGCAATGCTGCTCTTCCTACCTGTTTGACGTGTTAAGCAGCAAGACCAGGGTACTGTTTGTTATGAAAACAAAATCGCTGTTTGCAGTGAACCTTATCAGGAGGCTGGCGTCTGCTGGTAAATAGCCCGGCTATGGCAGGATAAACGGTTCGGGACACACCTCCAAACCTTGGCTATTCGGCGTGAATCCTTACATTTGCAGGTCATTTGACATATCAGCGAAGGAAGCTGATCCACGGCATAGTTGGGAAAGCGGAGGTAACTTTGATCTGAAGGTGTTCACAATAATTCGTTTGACAAGGGTATTACATAGTTTGTTTCATTTTAGCTTCCATACGATTCACTTCTCAATCCGTTAAAACATGAAAGGGATTATTCTTGCGGGCGGTTCCGGTACCAGGCTATATCCGGCCACTAAAGCGATTTCAAAGCAGCTTCTTCCCGTATACGATAAACCGATGATCTATTACCCTTTGTCGGTGCTGATGCTGGCTAATATCAGGGAGATCCTGATCATTTCAACGCCTAACGACACACAACTATTTAAGAACCTGCTGGGAGACGGAACACAATTCGGGCTTTCATTACAGTATAAAGTACAGCCGTCGCCGGACGGACTCGCCCAGGCTTTTCTGATTGGGGAAGAATTTATCGGAAATGATTCATGCGCCCTTATTCTTGGTGACAATATTTACTACGGTTACAATTTT
Organism: Chryseolinea sp.; assembly: GCA_041742155.1. Lineage (GTDB taxonomy): Bacteria > Bacteroidota > Bacteroidia > Cytophagales > Cyclobacteriaceae > Chryseolinea. The sequence goes on from JBGSJE010000002.1 coordinate 302,306, forward strand.
TCAACCCTCCTGGAGGAAAGTACCAAACTTCAACGCGGGGCTACCGTATTCGGTTATTACGTTAGCGACCCGGAGCGGTATGGAGTCGTCGATTTCGACGAAAAGGGTCAGGTGGTATCGCTGGAAGAAAAGCCGAAAGTTCCTAAATCCAACTATGCGGTTACGGGACTGTATTTTTATGACAAGACGGTTGTTGAAAAGGCCAGGAAGGTCAAGCCGTCTCCCCGGGGAGAACTGGAAATAACGGACCTTAACAAATTGTACCTCGAAGAGGGAACACTGACCGTAAAACTGCTGGGACGCGGTATGGCCTGGCTTGACACGGGTACACATCAGTCTTTGTTAAGTGCGTCCAATTTTGTCGAATCAATAGAGGAGCGACAAGGATTAAAGATTGCCTGCCTGGAAGAGATTGCTTTCCGGAAGGGGTACATCACCAGAGAGCAGCTGCGTGAGCTGGCCAGGCCGTTGGAAAAGAACGGATACGGCCAGTATCTTTTGAAAATTATTAACGAGCGACCTTTATCACGTTGATATGAAACTTAGCGAGACCGGATTCAACGGACTGTATATCCTGGAACCATCGGTATTTAAGGATAATCGGGGCTATTTTATGGAGTCCTATAATGAACAGGTTTTGTCAGGCCTGGGACTAAAAACAGGTTTTATCCAGGATAATCAATCCAATTCAGTGTCGGGTGTCATCAGAGGTCTCCACTTTCAGAATGCTCCGTACGCTCAAACAAAACTGGTCCGTGTCCTTTCCGGGTCGATACTGGATGTAGTGGTGGACCTGCGCAGACATGAACCGACTTTTGGGAAAAACTACACGATTGAGTTGTCTGCCGAAAACAAGAAGCAGCTTTATGTGCCGAAAGGATTCGCTCATGGGTTTTCAGTCCTCTCTCAATCAGCCGAGATCCTGTACAAATGTGACAATTATTATCATAAGGAAGCTGAAGGCGGTCTGCTGTACAACGACCCGGTACTTGATATCGACTGGGGTATTCCGTTGCACCTGGTAGTTCTGTCTGACAAGGACGCAAAAAATCCCCCGCTCGCAGACGCACATTTTAAATTCTGACGATGTTGAAAATTCTGGTTACCGGTTCTAAAGGCCAATTAGGCAGCGAGATTAAATACCTCTCGCCGTCAACCCCGTATCAGTTCACGTTTGTTGACCTGGAGGAGATGGACCTGGGTGATGAAAGCGCTATTCATCGTTTTTTTGAGGGCAAACAATTCGATTTTGTTATCAACTGTGCGGCGTATACGGCAGTCGATAAGGCGGAGGAAGACAGCTCCCTTGCTTACCGGATCAACTCGGATGCTGTTGGGGTGATCGCAGGAATCTGCCTGGAAAAAAAAATAAGGCTGATTCATATTTCCACGGACTATGTTTTTGACGGAGCCGGGAATCAGCCCATAGCCGAGACGGCTAAGCCGAGTCCGTTATCCGTATATGGCAAGTCGAAACTTGCAGGCGAGCAGCATGTTTTGAAATTGCTGAAGGATGCTTACATCATCCGGACAGCGTGGGTTTATTCGACCTTTGGAAAGAACTTTGTGAAGACGATTGCCAAGCTGGCACGGGAACGCGAGACGTTGGGTGTCGTTTATGATCAGATCGGATCTCCAACTTACGCGCGCGACCTGGCGGGAGTAATTTTGACGGTTATCCGCAAGGTTGAGACGGGAGAGAAAGACAGTCCAGGCATTTACCACTACACAAATGAAGGCGTTATTTCCTGGTACGACCTGGCCATTTTTATTGTTGACCACTACAAGCTTCCATGCCGGGTGAGCCCGATCACGACGGAGGAATACAAAACACTTGCCGTCAGACCAAAATTTTCCGTGCTGGACAAACGGAAGTTGAAGAGTGCATTCGGGATTGAAATACCGCATTGGTATGAGAGTCTCGTGAATTGCTTAAGGCAAGTGTAGGTACGAGAGATGGGTCTCGCGAAAACCGTGTTTTGAAATTTGAGAACGGGTGATTTATTTCTATTTTTGAGGTTCGTTTTGATTTTTGAATGATTTGACAGTAAAATATAACTAGAAACATGTTAGAAATAATTAAACTTAAGGACCAGATACTCTCTGTCATTATAAGATCTTCTTATAAAAGTGATGGTATTAAATTTTTTACGCCTGGGGATTTTTCGCAACAGTTAGGCTATATGAATCGGCCAAAAGGATATGACATTCCACCGCATCGCCATAACCTGATAGAAAGAAAGGTAACCCTGACGCAAGAGGTGTTATTGATAAAGTCGGGGAAAGTACGGGTTGATTTTTATGATGATGATCAGGTTTACCTTGAAAGTCGCATTTTACAAATCGGTGATGTGATATTGCTGGCGGCCGGAGGCCATGGCTTTGAGATGCTTGAAGATTCCGAAATGATTGAAGTAAAACAAGGCCCATACTGCGGAGAAGAGGATAAGGTCAGGTTCGATGCTACTGAGAAACATCAAATTATTTTAGAAGATGAGAGCAAAACCATTTGATCAAAATTATAGTAAGTATTATAACCTTTTTTATACAGACAAAAACTATAGGAAAGAGGTTGAATATGTGGACAATTTGCTGAAGACTTACAGCCCACAAACGAAAACAATTCTGGAATACGGATGCGGGACGGGTGGACACGGTGTTCTGCTAAACGAATTTGGATATGAAGTTTACGGTTTGGAGAAAAGTGCTGAGATGGCTGATGTTGCAAGGATAAGAGGGTTAAAATGCGAGGTCGCGGATATATCCGATTTCAGCCTGGGAAGGACGTTCGATGCGTGTATTTCTCTTTTTCATGTTATCAGTTATATTAATGACAATGAAAACTTGATTAACGTTTTTAAGAACACAAAAGGGCACCTGAAAAAGGGCGGCGTATTCATTTTCGATGTTTGGTTTACTCCGGCCGTGATGTCACAAAAGCCTGAAGTGAGGGTAAAGAAAATTGAAAACAGTGAAGTCGAAGTGATGCGGATTGCGATACCATCAATTGATCATATTGCCAACACTGTGGGTGTTAATTATCAGATTATACTTAAGGAAAAGGGAACGGGCCAATACAGCGAATTTCAGGAGGTGCATAATATGCGGCATTTTGGAATTCCGGAAATAGGCTTGATAGCCAGTGCAACTGGCTTTGACGTTCTTAAGGCTGAAGAATTTCTAAGTGGTCAGTCTCCTTCCGATAATACATGGGGAGTTAATTTTATCCTGAAAGCCAAATGAGTAAGTCTTTTGTTCCTGTTAATACGCCATTACTTTCAGGTAATGAAAAAAAATATTTGAACGAGTGTATTGACACCGGGTGGATATCCAGTGAGGGGGATTTTATCAGGCAATTCGAAACGAAGTTTTCAAGCTACATAGGAAAAAAATTCGGCGTGGCAGTTTCCAATGGCTCGGCTGCACTTGACGTCGCCGTACAGGCCATTGGTATTGGCGAGGGTGACGAAGTCATTATACCTACTTTTACAATAATTTCGCCAGCATTGTCTATTGTGAGGGTTGGGGCAACTCCGGTATTGGTTGATAGCAATCCGGTGACCTGGAACATGGAAGTTGACCAAATTGAGGCGAAAATCACCAGCAAAACAAAGGCAATAATAGTAGTTCACATCTACGGTCTTCCCGTCGACATGGAACCTGTCGTTCGCTTGTGTAAGAAATATGGACTTAAGCTTATTGAGGATGCGGCTGAAATGCATGGGCAGACGTGTCGTGGAAAAATGTGCGGAAGTTTTGGAGATTTGTCAATCTTTAGTTTCTATCCCAATAAACATATCACGACCGGCGAAGGTGGGATGATCCTTTGCGATGATGAATTGGTCACAGAAAAATGTAGAAAGCTTAAAAACCTTGCGTTTGAGCCGCAGGGGAGAAGATTTATACATCATGAGATAGGTTGGAACTATCGCATGACTAATATGCAGGCTGCAATCGGTGTGGCTCAGCTTGAAAAAATTGAAGACCATTTGATAAGAAAGCGGGAAATCGGAAAGCTTTATAGTGACGGCCTTCAGGGTATAAATGGATTCCAGCTTCCCTTAAGTACTTCCGACCTAGCTGAAAACATATATTGGGTGTTCGGCCTGGTCGCAGATAGCGAAGAGAAATGCAATAGTACAGTGCGATCCCTCGGGGAGGCAAATATTGGTACCCGTCCTTTCTTCTGGTGCATGCATGAGCAACCTGTTTTTCAAAAGATGGGGCTCTTTAAAAATGAAAAATACCCGCACGCTGAAAGGCTGGCTCGCAATGGCTTTTATCTGCCTAGTGGCCTTGGCTTAAAGGATGAGGATATCTCCTATGTAATTGACTCGCTGAAGAAAATAAGCCTGTGAAAGTTGGTGTTTATGTAATTCAGGATTTAAATCCATCGGCAGGTGGTAATTTTTCTTATTACGAAAAACTTGTTGCCGCGATTGATAATTACAATTTCAGAAAAGAGCTTGAGATTTGTTTTGTCGGACGTATTTCCAATAAAAAGGTAAAATTAAATAAGGAATATGTCAGAGTATCTTCGATCGGATTTTACAGTTTCTTTCGTTTCCTAAATAAAATCGGACTAGTAAAATTATTATCCAGGATTTTTTCTACGAATGCGGACCTATCCAACACGAAAGATTTATCTCTTTTAAGAAAGAGTAATGTGGACGTTTTATTGTTCCCCAAGCAATTTTTTTGTGAGATTGCCAATTTCCCTTTTATGACAATGAATTGGGATGCAGGGCATAAATCGACGTTCATGTTTCCGGAATTTGCCGATGGATTTGAGTTTAGAGAAAACTGGTATCGTGTTGAAATGCAAAAAGCATTGACTGTCATCGTCGAATCGCAAAGCAGTTTGAATGAGTTCACCAGTTTCTTTGCTATCCCGGAAAGTAAAATTGAAATTGTGCCCCTTTTTCCTGGTGGTGTTGTAGATCTCGTTGTGACGGACGAAGTTCAGCAGGAGGCGCTCCGGAAATTCGGCCTAAAAAAGCAGTCCTACTTTTTTTACCCTGCTCAATTCTGGGCCCACAAAAATCACTACAACCTGATCCTGGCGTTCAAACAGTTAAAGGGGCACAAAGGCTATTCTGATATTAAATTGGTCTTCACCGGTTCGGACAAAGGGAATAAAAACTATATAATTTCGGTAATTAAGTCTCTTGGCCTCGAAGCGGAGATTCTCATTTTTGGTTTCGTGGAGAACGAAGAAGTGTACACACTGTACAAAAATTCAATCGCTTTAGTGATGCCTACATTCCTGGGGCCTACAAACATGCCGGTACTGGAAGCACAAGATCTTCAGACGGCGGTAATTTGCAGTGATCTGAGCGGCCATCGGGAAACATGTCTTGATGGTGCCCTATACGCAAATCCGACCGACCCGAATCAATGGTGTGAAGCCATGATGAGGGTTCTTGAGCCAACGGAAAGAAATGAATTAATAAGAGCCGCCGATAAAGTAAGGTCTTCATCTAACTTTCACATACACCATGCGGTTAACAGCCTGGAAAAAATTTTATTTAAGTTCGTTCCGATACGAAAAACATTTTACTAAACGGAATCTGAGTGTATAACAACCCTGTATATAAATTCTTAAAGAAGAAATTCAAAAGCGTATTACACGCGTTTGGATACGACGTGCTCAGCTACAATATTCAAACTTCGGAAGATATTTTGCTGCAAACTATCTTAAGGCAATTCAATATAGGATCGATCCTTGATGTCGGAGCCAATGAAGGACAATTTGCGAAGAGATTGATCGAGTTGGGGTATCGGGGTAAAATATTTTCATTTGAACCAATCGCGGGTGTATACCATACACTGTTAAAAAATGCATCCCCATATTCTGGATGGGAAACAATTAACATGGGTATCGGAAGCCAGCCCGGCGAACTGCTCCTGAATATTTCGGAGAACCTTGCAAGTAGTTCGTTGTTTCCTGTCGACAAGAAATCGCTTGACGCGGACCCAACTACTCGCGCCACACACCAGGAACGTATCAAACTCACAACTATTGACGCATTTATGAGCGGTCAGGGTTCTCTCGATAAGGAATTGTTGCTTAAGTTGGATGTACAAGGTTTTGAATTGGAGGCATTGAAAGGCGCGATTCACAATCTTTCAAAGTTCAGATTGATTCAGGTGGAATTATCATTCATAAAAATATATGAGGGAGCCCCTCTCTATCGGGAGGTTATCGATTTTCTTGAAGAACACAATTTTGAGGTGTTTACTTTTATACCTGCATTCGTTGATGTTAAGACTGGCAGGATGTTGCAAGCTGACGGAATTTTTATCCGACGGGATCGATAGTTAATTTATTGATATCCAAAATTAATTCAGGAGATATAGTCTTCCTTCATTACCCACGGTCTCAAATCCTTGTCTCTTTTTAATTCTGCCTGATGGAAAGCGTAGCCGGCCTGATGCGACATCTTTATAGCCCTGTCGAGTTCAGTTGAGAAAAGCCAAAGGAATATCTCTTTTAGTGCCTTGATTTTCCTGACTAAGTAGCCGGGTCTGTTGTGATCCTGTTTTTCCTTCCGCGTATCGATATATGAATGAGTAATTCCTTCGGAAAAGGCTCTTTTCTTTATATAATCCAAATTCATTCGTGAAGACGGAACCCAATGCTTCACCGACGCTTTGGGATTATATATAGTATTATAGCCCAATCGGTGTACTTCGTTGGCGACATGCGTTTCGCCATCACCCCGGTATTTCAATAGGGACGAGGGCATGCCATCCGGATGAAATCCCCTTATCTGCAGCAACAATGGTTTACGGATTGAAAAGTTACATCCGAAGACAAAATGGGGGTCGATTTTAATAACTTCTTCGCCAAAACTCAGCAGGCTGAAGTAGGTCATATACCTTCCCTCTGGAGTTTTTACCCACAACGATTCCACCCAATCTGGCGGGGGTGATTCATAGTCCGGAACATTCTTCCCTCCGACGAGTCCAGTACGATCGTCTTGAAATGACTCGACGATCCCCTCCAGCCAGGTAGGAAAAGCCACGATGTCATCATCCGCAAATACCAGGATGTCCCCTGAAGATTCGTGCATACCGCGGTGACGGCCTGCATGAAGCCCCGGGTCTTTTTCAAGGATATATTTTAGTTTTGGTAAAGTTGATCTAAAGTGGCCAACGACCTGTTGCGTATCGTCAGTCGATCCATTGTCGACCACCAGAATCTCAAAATCTTGAAGGGAAACCGTCTGTTGCGTTAATGATAGCAACGTTTTGGCCAGGAGCTTTGATCTGTTTAACGTGGGAATAATAACTGATATCATGGTTTGGATTCAACAATGCCCCACCATAAATTCGGTAAACTATCAAAAGTCGAGACTTTTGATATGACATCTTCGTTAATGACGCGTTGCACACCTTCGGCCCATCCTATATCGTGGAAAATAACGATCGATCCTTTGTCCAGAAATCCCTTATAAGTTTCCCAATCAGCCTTAGCTCCTTCATAAGAATGATCACCGTCGATAAATAAGACATCCAGATGATTGGTGTGCTTTCTTACCTCGTCAACAACTGCCGTACTAAATCCCCTGATTGGAACGATCCATTTGGCGAAATCAGAAGTGTTTTCGAAGAACATTTTGTGTGTATCCATCTTCCCTTCGGTCATGGCATCGTTTTGCCACGTATCAATGCAAAACACTTTCCCATATCCCTGCTTATCCACCGCAGCGCCAAAACAAGTGGCCGAAGCTCCAACGTAAGATCCGATTTCGAGTATCTTTTCTTTCCCTAGGGCGAGTTTAAAAAGCTTTAGACGTTCATAGGGCGTTAGATGCGATTGGATGGCATACGACTTTTTTAATTTCGGATGCATTATAGATACTCTGAAAATAAAAATTCGGGTTAGAAAATCCTGGATCAGTTGTCTCATATGTACTTATTAGAATTCATAGCCGGGGCACCTTCTGATTTGAAATTCCGAGGGAATATTCAGGAACCTGCAAATATATGCCAAACTAAGGGTTCTAAACCACGTTGGAAAAACAGCTCCCGAATTCTTCGTTGAACTTAATTGCTGATGACCATAAACAAAGGGCTCGTTTAGCCTGAACACGAACCCACCATCACTCATCTGGTTTAAAAGAATCCACTTTAATCCCCTCCGTATAGAATCGGATATGGCTCCTTCGTACTTTGGCGCTAGTTTGGCTATCCGGATCAAAATATCAACCGAATCAATGTCATCGCATGCGCTTGAATTTATGGCTACCCCATACCCGCCAAAACGGTTTTCTGTACGGAGCGTTGCCTCTGCAATCTTGTTAAAATCAAAACTGTATAAGTCGTCGTAAAAGAAGAGTGGGAATAAATGATAGGCGAATTGCACTTTTCTCGAACATTGAACAGAATTACCAAGGGGGGACTCACCCCAGATTCCCGTTTCCGTGTTTATTTTGTTACGCAGGAACTCCTGAATGAACCTGATCGCGTTTGCTGCTTTGTCGTCTTGCCAACTGTCACGTTGATATTGTAGCAGACACCCAATATTCATTAACCTGTTATCAAAATCATTGTTCAAATCACCCTCAAACATTGATTCATTTTCCTTCAGCCATTTTTGAAGGTATTCCAAATCGTAGAATTGTTCTAAAAAATGAAATCGATAACGTGGCTTAGCTCCCAAGTCGGTATAAGCACTGATCATATGCAGGGCCAGGTGCCGGGCACCCCACCAATCCGAGTTGTCATAATGTTCGTTTCTCACCACCTGATCGTAGAATAAGCCATCTTTGCTATTCTGAAAAGAGTCAAAATATGCGACCCAAGATTCTTTGAGTGTAGTTCCTTGGGAATCGAGTTCCCCCAGAAGAGAATATGTCATACACGCGTAGGCAGATGCATACAAGGTCGGTTGTTCATTTGTATCTGAGTAACGAAATCTCACTCCACTTTCGTCAGTACGCAGGTTGTTAATGAACAATAATACCCTCGACTTAAATTCATTGAATTCAAATGATCCTTCAAAACTTTTTGCGCGGGAAGATACATAACGAAATGTATTCCAATCATTGTACCTTTTCAAGACAATACGTAAAGGATACTTTATGGCTTTGTAGATCATAAAGATTTCTTTTTGTGTAAAAGGCTGAGGACATCGACGACTGCTCCTTTGCGTTCAAGAAGATAGATAAGGCCAATCATTATTACGCCGGAGACCGACGATATTATTCCAATTTGAAAGATAGGTATCTTTGTATACGCCATTACGGGAACCTTTAAAACAAGCGCTACTGACCCGATGATTGTAGCAAATAAAACAATTTTTATCACAGAAAAAACGTCCAGCCGAACGGCCATCCATCCAAAGAAAATATGAAGAAACATGGCAGCCAATGCCAAAAAATACCGCGTCCAAACAAATGACTCAAAACCATATTGAATGCTAATAAAATAACCTAACAAATATACAGCGAGGGATATCATGGTGACCACTGTTTCATATGACGGTTTACCGATGGCACGGTATATTTCGCCATTTGCCCCAACGACCCACGAAAAGCCATGCATAAGGGCCATAATGCCTAATACAAATTCAATGCCCCTCCACTTCTCACCAAAAACAAGCTGACTCACGGGATCTTCAAGAGCATACAGGACAAACGCAAGTGGAATTGAAATGAACGTTAAGATCCTGATCACTTTGAACATAACGCCCTTTAGTTTTGCCGCATCCGCTTGTATCCCGACAAAGTGACTATATAAAACCGGTAAAATTGGCGCGAAAAGAAAGCCAAAAATCATAATTATAAATTGATTTCCGGTACGGTACAACCCTAGCTCATGGGTACCCAGGTAGGAGCCGACAAACAGAGAATCAACCCATGCGTAGAACCAGGACAGTAATCCTGTCAAACCGACCCACGATGCGAACCTGCCCAGCTCTTTCGCAATCACGGAATTAAAATTTAACTTCGGACGCCATGTGCTGATCTTCCAAAGTACAACAACCTGAGCGGCCTGACCGACGAGCGTTCCGGCTACTAACGCCCAGTAGGACATTCCATAAAAGGCAAGTGGAATTGAAAAAAAGCCAGGTACGGCAACCGTTGCCATGCGAACCCAAAAAAGACGATTGAATTTCATCTCTTTTTGCAATAAGGCAGTGTGTACAGAAGCGGCGGCGCCTAAGAAGATCTGTAGTGTCATAACCCTAAGCACGTTACCAACACGTTCATCCTGGAAGATTCCCGTTGCGATAACCCCTGAAAAAAGAAATAAGATAATGGCAATAACCATTCCGAGGCCAATATTTATCCAGAAAGCCACATTTGCCGCTTCGTCAATATCCGTTTGTCTTTGGATGATGGCCTTACTCATTCCTGCCTCCCAGAAAACCTGGGTGAAACTAATGACCATTATCGCTGCTGCCATTACACCGTAGGCATCAGGGGTTAGTAGCCTGGCTAATAGAACAAAAATCAGCGGTTGTATGGCGCGAGAGGCCAATTCTCCCGCTACCGACCATTTGAGTGCATGAAAGAGGTTCGCCAAAATACTATTAATTAATTAGTAGCTGTCCTGTTACATTGTCACCATTAATGCCCGCTAAAAAGTTTTCTTGTATTTTGCGATTAACGTCTTTCTCTATAATTGTTATAAAAGTCACTAAATCGTCCTCGTCCGTAATTTCCAAAACCAGCTTAAGGTCATTGATAGATTTTAACTTTGTCACAGTCGTCAATTATTTTTTTTGTGTTTCACTATTTCCGATTTCCCTATATCTTTTGAACAAGGATTCAATATAATTATAAATACAGTCCTATTAGTAGTCTCACGTTGTTCAAAGCCCTTGCCATCAATGTGAGCACGTGTGCTATAGTGCAGCTGCGAGGACTTTGCAAGAAGAAAAAAACTGACCCGCCCACGAGGCTGACCGAAATTTAGAAGCAAAAATCGCAAAGCCACACCGAACTTCGCTAAAGACGCATGCACATTATTTTAGCCTTTAGCTCAATTCTTTTCCAGTTCAACGATTCTTTCCTTCAGCTTTTGATTCTCTGCTTTCATTTTGTCCATCTCCTTTTTGAAATCAATTATATAAAGTGTCAGTTCCTCAATTTTCTGCAATAGTTTCATGTCCATTTTTCCAAGTTCTAATCCGTTTTCTTCCATTTCTTTTGCGGATTGAATGTCTGGAAGGTGTCCATTTTCTTTGACGTATTTTTCGACGTCATTAAGAGACCTCAACTTATATCTTTCATCAAACACAAAATCTGCTCCGGTCGTATTTACCACGACTTCATTTGAGCGTATTGCCCCATTTACATCTAACTTATAGCTCGAATTAATCTGCGACACCTTTCCTACCAAGACATTGCCTCCATTTATGGTGACTTCCGGTGTTCCGTCAAAGTTTCGGAATTGATGAAGATCAGATTGATAAACTATGCCATCTGATGTGCCTGAAAGATTTTGCAACTGAAAGATTTGACCGTAAGTTGATCCACCTGTCAGAGAAGATGAGATTCGTTGCAATCGGATTCCTCCGTTGGCAACATCCAATTTATCAGATGGGGTAGCTGTTCCAAATCCAATAAACCCATTGTTGACAGTAAATTCTGGTACGCCATCATAATTTCTAAACTGATGGCTGTCCGCCTGGTAGACGAGACCGTCCGAAGTACCTACAAGATCTTGCAGTTGAAAGATTTGGCCGAAAATGGTTCCTCCGGTAAGTGGGGAAGAAATTCGTTGCAGCCGGATTCCACCATTTGCCAAATCCAATTTGTCATTTGGCGTGGTTGATCCAATAGAAACATTTCCGGAGTTATAATAGATATTTCCGGGGGTCGTCCCGCTCCAAGTTTGTGCGTTTAAGGATGTAGTGACTGCTATCAAAAGAGCCAGTAAGATTTTAGTTTTCATATTTGTTAACGGGTTAAGTAGTGTCTGTCCTTGAAATCCTTTTTTTTGTACCTGCTCATAGTCATGCTGCCGCATAGGTTGTGATCGGTGTTAGCCTTTACATTCTGCGTCCCCGAAGGACTCCAAGTGTTGGCAAAAGTGACGGTTTTCTCTTAAACATCCCATGCCAGGGAATTGTTGGTAGTATAATGAATATTGGCCTTTACAGGCATGGTACCCCCGGCAACCGTGCTTAAATTTCTACATTTGCCTGCTATGGCCAGCAGTACAACCCGGATGCGTGTGGTATATTTCTGAAACATCTGAAAACTATGCGGCTGGCGAAAGTCTAATCTGGTAAACGTTCCGCAAATCCTTTTCTTCATCTCTTAAAATTATTGCCCAGGCCAAGCCGTCTTGTTTTCCCGCTCTGTAATATCTGATGACACAAGCTTGCAAAATCGAGGACGGCCTTCAAACAAAGTGTCTATTAAAGTAAATTACGGATTGCTTGAACCACCGGATTTCTCATTAAGCAAAGTGCGCCATTCAATTTCACCTAAGATCGTACTTTTCCTCCTTCAAAAGTGCAAAAAAACTTCCAGCCCCGGAAACCCACTTTAACCGATTTATTCCGGATATCTGTACTTCATTGACTGAATGTAATTGAGTCCTATTTTAAGAAATTTCAAAGTCGCAGGAGGCGCGAATTTACGGCTGAAATGTTATTCAATACTGCTGGTTGCCATTTTATTTACCCGAAAGACGTGCTCTGAATTTTCTTCAAATTAAGGTGATCGCCACTTAATGTGCGCGCTTGAGATAATATCAAGGGCGGTTTAACGGAACGGGCCTCGGAGACCCGGGTTTGCGCGTTGAACCCGGAATTCTTGACAAAAAGCAACTCTCCTTCACTGTACGACCGAATTTCAGGCGTCTATGAGAAGTTGTTCCGCTTGATTCGCGGACCTGAATATCCCCAATAAATCCAACCCAGACAAGGTTATAAAGATTTTCCATTTTCTTTGAACACGGGGGTAAAGACTATTATTTTTGCGCGTTGATTACCTTGAGCCAATTTAAGCTATCATAATTTCATGTTCCTATGTCCCACCGTTGAAACAATGCCGGGATGGCAAGGGAATGCAGTTACATTGATGAAGACAGGAAATTAATAGGCCAATAAAAAGCTTAAGGCATGGAACCAGTGCTAATTATTTCAACCAGGCGCAAGGATGCGTTGCCAATTTAACCCTAGATGAAATCACCAGCCCACGAAGCGAGTGTTACGATACGATTTATCTCGGATTTGCACATTGCGATTGATTCAACGTTAACTTTGATTGAAAAAACCCAGGTGAAGAAACGGAGAAGGTCCAGGGTCAATAAACGGACGTTCACCAATGGTACATAGACGTCACAACCCATAACAATGGATCAGGATCGCCAGAAAAAAAAGATTAGTCAATCATTAGTTAACAGCCCCACCCTGGTTTCCGTAATCACCGTAGTTTTTAATGGAATTGACGGCATCGATGAAACGATTGCCAGCGTTGTACGCCACAAAAATGATTGTGTCGAGTACATCGTTATCGACGGTGGAAGCACAGATGGCACGATCGAATTAATAAGGAAAAACCAACCGGGAATCGATTATTGGATAAGTGAACCGGATAGCGGAATTTATGACGGTATTAACAAAGGAATAAAGGAAGCCCATGGTCATTTTTTTTATATCCTGAACGTGGGTGATAAACTAATCGAATTTCCATACAGGGAATTGTTGGAAGCGAAAGAGAACCAGGCAGATGTTGCTTTGTTTTCAGTCTTGCTATCCGACGGTCGAAAGATAGAAAGTAAAGTTGATTACCGGTTGCGCTTCGGCAATACCATCCATCATCAGGGGGCTTTTTATCGGAAAAATTTGGATATCTTTTACGATTTGACTCTTCGGGTTTATTCTGATTTTGACATAAATCAAAAACTATTTTTGAGGGGCAGGAAATTCATGGCTTTTGAGAAAGTAATAAGCAGCCATTCATTAGATGGAATCTCCAATGACAGAAAGTACCTTGGCGAGTACTTTTCTGTAATTCGTAGAAATTTTGGTGTGTTTTGGGTGGTTGTTGGGTTTCTTTACCTGAAGCAGGGAGAACTCAGAGCAAAGATTAAAAAACTGTTTCACGGCAAACCCAAATCTGCGACACAATGAGCGAAACGAGTTATGGTATTGCGGGCGTTGTTATTTTATATAACCCTGAAAATCATGTTTATAGTGAAATACTCTCGTATGTGAATCAGGTTAGTCGTCTTTATATCATTGATAACTCCACCCAACATAATGCATCACTCGTCAATCAGGTCCTCCAAATCAGCCATGTTAATTATATTAACAACGCATCCAATATTGGTATAGCCGCCGCACTAAATATAGGCGCAAACAGCGCGATAACGGATGGATTTGATTTTTTACTTACAATGGATCAGGATACAAGCCTCCCGGGCAACTATGTTGCAACATTGGTGGATGGGATCCGGCGGCAAAATAGCAATGAGATCGGAATCATAGCACCCCGGTATACCCCCACATCACGAGGTCAGGATGAGTTTGAAAATGTGTTGGTCACTATGACATCGGGGAACTTATTAAATCTCTCTGTATATAAGAAGGTTGGGCCGTTTCTTACCGAACTATTTATAGACCACGTTGACCACGAGTACTGTTTGAGAATAAATCGGGAGGGATTTCGTGTTGTCCAGGCTAATAATTTATATCTTCCCCACCGGCCTGGCAAACTTGTTGGAGTTCGTTTTATTCGTAAAAAACTGTTTTCTTCCCATTCACCAGCGCGATTATATTATTTTTGCCGGAACGGATTTTTTGTTTCCAACTTATACCGATCTTCCTTTCCGGAATTTAGACTCTCATTTATTAAATTAATGGCAAAGGAAATTGTTAAAATTGTATTTGAGGACGATCGCATGTTAAGACTGAAGATGTTAAGGAAGGCATTCCTGGACTTCAAAGCAGAAAAATTAGGACCATTAAAGTTGAGTTGATGGCAAAACTGGCAGCTAACCCGTTTTTCGTTTATATCATTGCCTTTGGAACAGTCTTATTAGTCTATTCCCTGGGGTGGTCAGAATTGTACCCTGATCTTTCTGTACCACTCGTAGGTTTCCTATTGCTGACTTTTTTGGTTTCCTTTTTTTTCGGGGTACTTATTCATGTTTTAAGGCGAATAGAATATCGGGAAATTCAATGGAGTGCTAATACCAATATCTATCTGATTCTGGTATGGCTCGGATACGGCCTTGAGTTTGTTTATAACAGGGGGATTCCGATCCTAATGCTCCTTAGCGGAAAAAAATACGATTATACCCTGTTTGGTATTCCTACGTTTCACGTTTTCCTGGTAACGTTTGGAAGTTTTGTGTCAATCTATATGTTTCATCAGCTTTGCTCTGAATTTACAAAGAGACGACTGGCTCTGTTTCTGTTCAGCCTTGTGCCGCCAATTTTAATCATCAATCGTGGTATGCTGCTGATGATCCTTACATCCTGCCTTTTTGTATATCTGCTTAGTCTCAAAAGGGCCAGTGCACGGAACCTGATTGTTATCGCGATTTTGGTACTCGTAGTTTTCTTCCTGTTTGGAATTATGGGGAATTTCAGGCAGAATGATGGAAAGAACACTTCAAGCGAAATCATTTTGGAAACAGCCAAAGCAACGGAATCCTTCAAACAATCAATAGTACCGAAACCGTACATTTGGCCTTACATCTATATTTCTTCACCACTCGCCAATCTCGAAAACAATATCGAAAAGGCTGAAAATCTTGAGAGTCATTGGATTGAGTTTGTAAACTTCGAAATCCTGCCTGATTTTATTTCGAAAAGAACGGCCAAGATATTCTCTTTGACAAGAAAAAGCCCAAAACTTATAGCGCCATGGCTGACTGTAGCCACCATTTACACCAACCCATACCTTTATTTGGGCTGGATCGGTCTAGTCCTCATCTATGGATATTTTTTAATAACATCTTTGATTTATTTTCTTGTGTTAAGAAAAAGCAGCAAGTACTACGTTACAGGTCTGGCTATTCTAAATACCGTGGTCCTTTTTAACACATTTGATAACATGTATTATTTTTCGGGACTTAGCCTCCAGCTTATTTACCCGGTAGTTTTTAGTATGATGGGGTCCCTTAAACTAAACAGGTCAGCGTCCGGTGATTCCCTCGTCAAAGCCGGTATTGAGTGATGAAATATTTGATGATTTTGACCGGACGTCTTTGTAACTACTCAATTAAATTTGATTTAATTTTCGGCGCTGAACAGACCAAATGATTAATGACTAAAATATCGATTTGCATTGCTACGTACAATGGCGAAAAATACATCAAACGACAAGTCGATTCAATACTAAAACAGGCAGGGGAGAATTATGAGATCATCATTTCTGATGACTCGTCCAGCGATAACACCTTGGAAATAATCAGGGGATATAATAATCCAAACATAAAGATCTTCCCCAATCAGAAGTTCAGAAACCCTATATTTAATTTTGAAAATGCACTCAGGCACGCAACCGGGGACTATATTTTTCTGTCCGATCAGGATGACCTTTGGTTTGATAATAAAGTTGAGAAATCGACGTTAGCCCTTGACAAATGCGACATCGTGTTGTCTGATTGTAAAATAATGGATGGGGATGGCAACGTTATTGAAGAATCATTTTTTAAGATAAACGGTTCCGGAAGAGGCTTGCTGAAAAATCTATGGAAAAACTCCTATCTGGGCTGTTGTCTTGCAATGAGGCGTACTGTTTTGGAAAAAGCGCTACCGTTTCCGAAAGATATACCCATGCACGACTGGTGGATGGGAATTATTTCGGAGGTCTTTTTTCGCATCACCATTCTGAATGAACCGTTGATCTGCTACCGAAGACATGGAATAAACGCGACACCCACTGGAGAAATCAGCCACTTTCCTTACCACAAAAGGCTGGGATTTAGGTGGGCGCTTGTTAAAGGATTATTTTTCGTTTGGCTGAAAAGGTAATGAAGGACTATTTAAAGAAGGCTCAGTTTTATTTGTTCCTTTTAACAGTGGCAAGTATACCCTTCCCTGTCGTATTTAATCGATATTTGATTTACGCACTGTCAGCAGTTACTTTAGCGATGTTTGATTGGGAGATGCTAAAACAGAATTTTTTTAAAGAAAAAAGAATTTTGCTTGGCGGATCGATAGCATTGTTGAACCTTTTTGGTTTATTATATACCTCTAACCTTCATAGCGGATTTTCCCTTCTCGAAAGGAGTGCCATTACCCTGATCATCCCGGTTATAATACTGATGGTTACACCCACAGAAAAAGAAGTGAACCTCATTTTTTATTTTTTCTCGTCAGTTTGTTTGGCCGTATGCTTTTATTGTCTGCTGTATTCATTTTACAGGATGTTTGAATCGGGTAGTCTGATAAATGTGGAGAAAATTTCTGACCGCACTTACTATTATTTTATAAATAACGAGCTCACCTCCAAAGCAATGGGGATCAGCCCCATTTACCTCGGCCTGTATGTTAATTTCAGTATTGCTTTTTTATTGACAAAAATTTTTATGCGGAAGGATAGACGGCGGGGCGATGTCCTCTTGCTGGTTATATTGCATTTTTTTCAGGGGATCATCTTTTCGCTGAGTGCCATACTGGCCCTTCTCCTGCTGTGGATGATAGTTCTGCTTAAGATCGCCGCTGACAAGACAGTAGCTCAGCGGGTGCGTGGATCACTCGCTTTTCTGGCCATTTTGTTAATTTGTCTTATCGGTATCTACAGGATCAAACCGCTACATGACAGAGTATTTTTGAAACTTCAGTATAATTTCGAATACGCCCATGTTAGTTATTGGACTGGTATAACACTGCGATTAGGCGTCTGGGAATGTGCCCTCGAAGCGGTAAAAGAGTCACCGTTATTTGGCAATGGAACTGGAGATGCAAACGACATCCTGCTTGAGAAGTACAGGGAGAAAAAATTTCTATTGGCAGAATACATGAAGCTGAATGCTCATAATCAATACCTCCAATCCTATTTAATGCATGGTGTCCCCGGTGTAATTGTTATATTGTCCCTTCTTTTTGTTCCGTTTTATCAGGCATTAAAAGAAAAGAACGGTTTGCTCATTATGTTTATGGCTATTTTGTTCTTGGGTTTTTTTACTGAAGTACTCCTTGGAGTTCAAAAGGGCCTGGTTTTTTTTAGTATCTTCTTCCCCCTCCTGTATTTGCCGCCCGGTGAAAATAAATGAGAACAATTTCGATTATAACGGTATGTTTTAATAGCGCGGAAACAATTCGCGAGACTATTGAATCGGTATTGTCGCAAGACTATCAAAACATCGAATACATTATCGTTGACGGATTGTCAACGGACGGAACACAGGAAATTGTAAAGTCCTATGGTAACAGAATTGCAAAATTCATTTCTGAAAAAGACAAGGGGCTTTACGATGCAATGAACAAAGGTATTGATATGGCTTCCGGGGATATCATTGGTATTTTAAATTCCGATGATTTGTATGTAAACCCTGGTATTCTGTCAAAAGTGGTTCAGATATTCGATGCAAAGAATGTAGAAGCCGTTTACGGTGATCTTGTTTATTTCAGAACGGGATCTCCCGAGAAGCCCGTGCGATACTATGCGGGCGGCGAATTCTCTCTCAAACGCGTATCCTACGGTTTAATGCCTCCGCATCCTACCTTTTTTATTGTAAAATCGTGTTATCAGAGATTCGGAAAATTTGATACGCACTATACTTTAAGCGCGGACTTTGATTTAATATTGCGACTTCTCGGCGTTCATCAGGTTGCCTTTGCGTACTTGCCGGAAGTTTTGGTTAAAATGAGGATGGGTGGCAAAAGTACCAGCAGCTTAAAACGGCTTCTTATAATGAATCGTGAAGATTTGCACTCTTGCAAAAAAAATGGTGTCAAGACAAATATTTTTAAATTCTATTCTAAGTATTTTACCAAAATCATAAACTTGCGATAATGGCGGTTTTATTAACAGGCGGTTCAGGGTTCATCGGAAGTCACTTTCACCGGGTATTGAAACAGGAAGCGATTGTTAATCTTGACCTCGAAGAACCTAAATTTCCCTATTCGTCAACGTTTGTTAGAGGTGATATCAGAAAAGAAAGTGACATAGAACGTGCGGTAGGTTCCAGAGAGATTTCCTCGATTGTTTCCCTGGCCGCAAAACATCACGATTTCGGGATTGGTCACGATGAGTATTTTGATACAAATGAAGATGGGACAGCCAAGATTTGTAACGTGGCCTCTGCGCATGGGATCAAAGAAATCGTATTTTACTCGTCGGTAGCTGTGTATGGTATACGTGATGAAGTTTCTACCGAAACCATGGAACCAATGCCGGATTCTCCCTATGGTGCTTCGAAATTAGCTGGAGAAAAGGTGCTTGAAAAATGGGCTGCAGCGGACAAGGATCGTAAAGTCCTTATTATTCGCCCTACGCTTGTATTCGGACCCAACAATATGGCAAACATGAGGAATCTTATCAGGCAGATAGATTCCGGCCTGTACTTCCACCTTGGAGCAGCAGCAAATGTAAAGTCAATCGCATATGTTGAAAACCTGGTAAACGCAACACTGTTTTTAAAAGATGCCATGAAGCCTGGCGTCGCTATTTATAATTATTCGGATGAGCCTCAATTGACAACCCGGGAGATCAGTACGGTGATTGCCGGGGGATTAAACAGGAAAATCCGAATCACTATCCCCAAAACACTGGGCATCATGATGGGTATGCCCTTCGATATCGCCATTAAACTGACAGGAAAAAATCTCCCGATTTCTTCTTCCCGAATAAAAAAATTAGGCACCTCAACCCACCATTCGGCAAAAAAGATATTTTCGACTGGTTTTAAGCCTGAATATACCACCATTCAGGGCCTCACAAAAATGGTCGACTGGTACAAAGCAGACAAAATAAAGAATAAGTAGCGCCTATAAAGACGGCTAATTCCCTGCTTTCACTATTTTTACCCACTTTTGTGTTAAAATATGGCCGTAGAGCTCGCCGCCGCAATTACCTCGTTCGTTATCTCTTTTCTCATCGTTCCGGTGATTATCAAATATTCCTTACGGAAAAACCTGGTGGATATTCCAGGCAGGCGGAAGATCCATAAAAAAGTCACCCCATCCATGGGCGGGATCGCCATTTTCGTTGGGTTCTTTACCTCGTCACTGATCTGGATCGACATTCAGGGTCTGGGGTATATTAAATTTATCCTGGTAGCCCTCTTTGTGATTTTTTTTATCGGCGTCCGCGACGACCTCGTTCCCCTTCGCGCCATGGTGAAGCTAATCGGCCAGATCATGGCCGCCTCCCTGGTCATCTTCCTCTTCGACCTCCGAATCAAGACCTTTTATGGCCTTTTTGGAGTGTATGAGCTGCCGGGAGCCCTCAGCTACCTCGTAACCTATTTTACGATCATCGTTATCACCAACTCCTTCAACCTGATCGACGGACTCGACGGGCTGGCCGGGACCATTGCCATTGTCGCTCTTCTTGCTTTTGGTGTGTGGTTCTATATGGCTGAAGACGAGATCTTTTCCAGGCTCGCCTTCGCTATGCTGGGCGCGATTTTCGCCTTCCTGATCTTCAACTGGGAACCCTCCGAGGTCTTTATGGGCGATACCGGCGCCCTTGTCATCGGCATGATGCTCGCCATCCTTTCGATCCACTTTGTGAATGTCAATTTTAGCCTGCCGGCCATGACCAACTATAAGTTTGGCGGCTCCGTGGGGACAGCCGCGTGTTTCATCATCATTCCGCTGGTCGACACGCTCCGGATAGTCATCCTCCGGATGTCCAAAGGTCAGTCGCCTTTTCGGCCCGACAAAAGTCACATCCACCACGCCATCATGCGCCTGGGAATGTCTCACAGTCAGACAACGTTGATCCTGGCAGGCGTTCAGGTCACCTATATATTCCTGGCTGTGATGTTTAAACAGTTCGGCGACGTCTACGTCCTTTCCGGCCTGCTGGTCCTCTCTTTCCTGTTAAGCGTAACACTGGACCGCCTCATCATCAACCGGCTTTCTGATTAATGCGTCATAGCAAAAATATCAGTACGGCAGTATAGGACACATTGATTCTTAGAACTGTATATGCTGGATGCTTGTACACTTAAATTTTTGCGACGATGTACTAGTGTGCGTCATAGCAAAAATATCCAGTACGGCAGTATAGGACACAACGCATTGATTTTTAGAACTGAATATTCCGGATGGTTGTACACTTAAATTTTTGCGACGATGCACTAGATTCCGCTTCCGATTAGCGCATTCGCCCTCAAACCCTTAATTTTGGCCAATATTTTCAGGATCCACCATGGAAGAAAAAATTCAAACCCTGCTCGACGAAGTAAATGCATACGCCGCCGGCAGCAAGCAGGCCCTCGAGTCGTTCCGGATGAAATTCATCAGCCGCAAAGGCGCCGTCAGCGAACTGTTTGAAGAACTGAAAAAGGTCCCCGCGGAACAAAAGAAAAACGTCGGACGCATACTCAACCAGCTCAAACAGACCGCCGAAGCAAAGCTCGCCGAGCTGACCGAAAAACTGGAATCCGCCAGCGAAAGTACCACGGAACTGGACCTGACCTTACCGCCTGTACCCAATCAGACCGGCAGCCTTCACCCCCTGACACTGACACGCTACCGGATAATTGAAATATTTGAACGCCTCGGTTTTAACGTAGCCGACGGACCTGAAATAGAAGACGACTGGCATAACTTTTCTGCCCTGAATTTCCCCGAAAACCACCCGGCGCGGGAAATGCAGGATACATTCTTTGTGGAAAAGAAAGGCCAGTCAGGTAAGCAGGATGTTGTGCTGCGGACCCACACCTCAAACGTGCAGATCCGGATGATGGAGAACCAGAAGCCTCCTATCCGCGCGATCATGCCCGGAAGGGTTTTCAGGAATGAAGCGATCTCCGCGCGCGCCCATTGTTTCTTTCACCAGGTAGAAGGACTTTACGTGGACAAGAACGTCGGGTTTGCGGACCTGAAGCAAACCCTGTATCACTTCGCCAAAGAGATGTACGGAAAGGATACGAAGATACGCTTCAGGCCTTCCTTCTTTCCGTTCACAGAACCGAGCGCGGAGATCGACGTCACATGCCTGATCTGCAAGGGCAAAGGTTGCAACGTTTGCAAGTACTCCGGTTGGGTGGAGATCGCCGGCTCCGGTATGGTTCACCCCAACGTGCTGAGGAACTGTAACATCGACCCGGAAGAATACACGGGTTTTGCATTCGGTATGGGTATTGAACGCGTGACTATGCTTCGTTACCAGATCAACGACCTTCGTCTGTTCTCTGAGAACGATGTCCGCTTTTTGCGTCAGTTTCAGGCCGTAATGTAACCGCGATGACCCTGGAGTCAATAAAAAATATTGCTGTAGTCGGGGCCGGCACAATGGGTCAGGGTATCGCACAGATCTGTGCCCTGGCGGGTTATCCCGTCATGCTCTACGATATCCAGGCTGACCTTACCACAACAGCCCTGGCTTCCATACGCAGGAACCTGGACAACGCCGTCGATAAGGGCAAGCTCTCCGCAGCCCAAAAGGACGAGGCCCTGGCCCGTATACAGACCGTGGGCGACTTCCGGCAACTCCAGGTGGACCTGGCCATCGAAACGGTCATCGAAAAAGCGGAGGTAAAGCAAAAGATCCTGTCGGAACTCGAAAAAATCAATGCCATGGATTGCCTGCTGGTGAGCAATACATCGTCGATTCCCATCACACAGCTGGCATCGGTGTTAAAACACAAAGAAAGATTTGCCGGCCTGCATTTTTTTAATCCAGCGCCCGTTATGAAACTGGTGGAGATCATCCGCGGGGTAGCCACCAACGATCACACCATGCGGATCCTCGGGCTGTTTACGGACAGCATTTCCAAAACATCCGTCGTGGCGAAGGATTCACCCGGATTTATTGTTAACCGGGTGGCCAGACTGTTTTACAGCGAGTCCCTGAAGGTGCTGGAGGACGGCGTTACGGACTTTAAAACCATCGACAGCTTATTACGGTCAACGGGTTTTAAGATGGGACCTTTCCAACTGATGGACCTCGTCGGACTCGAGACAAATTTTGCGACCACGCTCTCGATGTATGAAGCATTTTACCAGGATCCGAAATTCAGGCCAAGCCGTATTCAACAGCAGAAAGTAGACGCAGGACATCATGGTCGAAAAAGTGGAAAAGGTTTTTATGAGTATCCTTCATAGCGTACAGTCACAACGTTATTTTCAGCTTGTTTTCCTGCTGCTGGTTGCCTGCTCGCCCGATATGAGCGACGACCAGATCCCGTACCAACCGTTTCCAAACATTGTGCTGAACCTCAACCTGCCGGAAAACTTCGCGCTAAAAAGTAAGGGCAGCGTAAAACTTGTCAACGGTGGTATCCGCGGCATAATCGTTTATTGTGAGGATGTCGGTGTCTACCATGCCTATGAACGCAATTGTTCCTACCACCCCAACGACGCGTGTGCGACGGTCAACGTAGACAATTCAAACCTGTTTATGATCGACCCCTGCTGCGGATCCTCCTTCGAGTTTACGACCGGTAATCCCACCGGCGGTGCGGCATGGAGACCACTACAGGAATACCAGGCGACCTATGACGGTATCGACCTCATCATTACGGATGACGTTATTCAATAACAGGGGATGCATTACCCATGGAGCCAGCACGCTCCCATCCGGTAGAGTGACTCTGACGGAATGTACGCCGGGGAATCGGATCGGAGTAAGGAACAGTCGGAGACATTTTTGTGAAATCAGGCGGAGACGGGTGGCGGGCGCGGCGTAACGAAGGTCGATAGTGAAGGCAATGAGGTATATGCATCGGATATTACAGGTTCATATTCTGTTGGCAGCGCAGAGGAGTATGGAACTGATGTTTATGTCGAAGGGCAATTGATAAGTCATAATGTTGAGGGGTATCACGTTCGCCAAAGCAAACAAATGAAGGACCGCTATCAGAATAGTGGTTTGCTAGAGGCGATAATAATGTAGATTACTTTGGCATGAAGGTTACCTACGATCTTGGGGACAAAACCATCATATCGGCAACTGTCGCGTTCCTAACCTATATTGAAAGCAGCAATACGTTCCGTAGTGTGACCGGAATCAAGATTGTAACTACAATCGCCGTGGATGGAACCGTTACCAGGCAAGGTTCCACCTTACCTCTAGATAACAACGGTAGGCCAGTTTTGCCAGAAGTGATGAGTTATAATATCGAGATGTTAGAGAAATCTTGGCGACCTAATTCTGTGTGAGAGAAGCATTGGGACTTCGTTTTGGATATTCAAAAAAAAATAAGCAGCAAGATTACTTCAAGCGCGGAAAAGTGAAATACCTAATCTTTTTTTTAGTTTTTTCAGCTTCCTGTCGAAGCCAGTCGATAGAAGATGAAATTGTCTTAGTCGGTGTTGATTCTTTGAGCCGAGGCGAGATTGGCGAACTTATTTTAAATATTAATAGATTAAATCCGTCCGTAGTTTCGGTGGATATTACATTTGCCAACTATTCTAATTATGAAGATGATTTGAAATTACTAAAGGCTACTAACGAATGCAAAGCTTTAGTAATGGCCACTGCAATTAGAGACTTCAAAGAAAGTGACCTCGACTACAATTTTGAAGGATTTATTTTTCAAACTGAACCCCATTTTTTATTAAATGCTAAAACAGGATTTACTAATGTAATTATCGACACATCTAATACTCTTATAAAATTTTCTGGATTTGAAAAAGTAGTTGGGGAATTGGAGTATCATTTTTCGGTTAGGACAGCTATGTCTTTTGACAGTATAAAGACCATGTCTTTTGTGCGACGTAACCCAAAAGTTATTAAAATTGACTATAAAGAGGGCAAGAGAAAATTTCGAACATTTTCGGCTTCAGACGTTCTGAGCTACAAATTGAAAGAAAGGGATATTGAGGAAAAAATTGTTATGATTGGATTTTTAGGCCCAGGCAATGAAGATAGATTTTTTTCACCCTTTAGCAAAACTCCGAATGAACCGGATATATATGGGGTTGAGTATTTGGCCAATATCGTTGCTCAGGTATTGGAATAATGCGCCTCCATCGTCAGCACGATTCTCATTTTATAAAGGGGCGCATACCCAAAGCAAAGATCAACAAAGACAACGGATGCAAGATGGTGTGATGGTCATCCGGAGCCATGCATTTTAGTTGGGCGAGTGTCCCAACCTCTGGTTTCAGCCGTCCCCAGATGCATGATTACACCCGGGCTTTTGCCCATCAATACCAAACGCCAGCAACAACTCATCATACTCCTTCGCAAAAGGTATCACGCTGTGATGCTCAACCTGGCGGTTGACGTAGTCCCTTACTTTTCCGGCAGACAAATACCCGACCGACCCTGCGAAATAATATGAAGCCCACATTAACCTTGGTTTTATAAGTCCCACTTTATTGGACCAAAAAGCTGATTCCCCTTTAATAAGCTGGACAACCCTGGCGATGTTTTGCTCCGCTCCTAAACTAATAAGACAATGCACATGATCCGTATATCCACCGATCGTATCAATATAAATTCCCTTGGAGCGGGCATTTTGCCTGATGTGCGCGAATAATGCATCTCTCTTCTCTGCTGTTAAGATCGGCTCGCGATTCTTAGTACCCCACACGACGTGAACCAAGATACTGGTGTAGCTCATAACGGTATTTGGGAAAAGTTCTGTACAACGGTTTTCGATTTGTCTGCGGCTAATGCTGCAGGTTATGAATATAGTGTTTTTAGTTTGTTTGTGAAAGAGCGTGTGATATAACGGGCGGTGTTACGTCGTACTCACGGCGGATGTGGGCTAAAGCCCGTTGGGTCTGTGTGGTGTATAACCGGCAGCTGAAGCTGCCGGTTCGTTGGATCGCGTTCGATGGGCTGCGTATTGACTGCGGTGAACGTACTCACATCACCGGCCGGAATGACGACGAACTCGCGGCTGTTGCACAGCTATCGGCCGGATGTGGGCTAAAGCCCGGCGGGTTTATGTGTTGTTGTAACCGGCAGCTGAAGCTGCCGGTTCGGTGTATCGCGTTTGATGGCTGCGTATTGACTGCGGTGAACGCATTCACATAGCCTGCCGGTATGACGACGAACTCGCGGCCGTTGCACAGCTATCGGCCGGATGTGGGCTAAAGCCCGGCGGGTTTGTGTGTTGTATAACCGGCAGCTGAAGCTGCCGGTTCGGAGGATCGCGTTCGATGGCTGCGTAGTCTGTGCGGTGAACGTACTCACATCGTCTGGTATAACGATGAACTCGCGGCCGTTGCGTAACTCACGGCCGGATTGGGTACTAACCGGCCGCTTTAGCTGCCGGTTAGGTACCACATCGTGGGTCCACGGCTCCGCAGTGTCTTATGTCACGGCTGGTGCCAGTATGATGACAGAATAGCCCATGGGGTGGTATCAGATGAATGGCTGATGGCAGTGCCTTCCCCCACAGCCCTTAGCCCCCTCCCGCCTCCTCGGTGAACACACCCACACCTAGGCATGCGTGATGACTACGTACTCATGTAATGTTGGGCTGAAGCCCGATGAGTCTGTGTGGTGTATAACCGGCAGCTGAAGCTGCCGGTTCAGTGCATCGCGTTCGATGGCTGTGTAGTCTGTTCGGGTGAACGCTCTCACATCGACTGCCGATATGACGATGAACTCGCGGCAGTTGAGTAACTCACGGCAGGTTTGGGCTAAAGCCCGGGGGGGTTATGCCGCGTGTATAACCGGCAGCTGAAGCTGCCGGTTCGGTGGATCGCGTTCGATGGCTGCGTATTGACTGCAGTGAACGCATTCACATCGCCTGCCGAACGACGAACTTGTGGTTGGACTGGGCTAAAGCCCGGCGGGTCTATGCCGCGTGTATAACCGGCAGCTGAAGTTGCCGGTTCGGGTGTCACGTTCGGCCCGTTAGTCTCGTTACGCCGAATTCCGCGCCGCATTAATAATTCCGAACATACACCTCAACACCAGCTTCTGATAGTTCCTTTCATAGGGCTTTTCGGTGGCGTCTATGTTCCGCAACTGTTGTAATGCATATTGCTGGATGGTGATCAACGGTAGCACAATACGCTCGCGAAGTTTTACCGAGTCCCTGTTCAGCGGATTGTTCTCCATCAACTCCGCCAGCCCGGATACCTCCAGGATCATCTGCGACGATAGCTTGTATTCCGCAAACATCTTCTTCCAAAACTCGCTGAACTCCTTGTCTTTCGCCAGGTAAGCGGTAGCCGGGTAGTAGGTCTTCGTCAGCGACATCATACTGTTGCTTAACAACGTCCGGAAGAACAGCGACTGTTTGTACAACGACTTCAGGTCGGAAAGCTTCCCCTGTTTTTTCAACTCCCTGATTGCTGTACCCACTCCGTAAAAACCCGGGATGTTCTGCTTCATCTGAGCCCATGATCCCACGAACGGAATCGCCCGCAGATCTTCAAACTTCAGGCTCCCGGAACTACGCTTCACCGGCCGCGATCCGATATTGGTGTCCCCAAAAAATGCCAGCGGCGTGATCTTCTCCAGGTATGGCACGAACTTGGGATGGTTCTTCAGGTCGAGATAGGCTTTATGTCCTTCCTCCGCCAACGCATCGAGTAAGTTGATCTCGGAGACGGTGAACTGATTCCGGTTTTTGAATACTGCATTTTCAATGCCCGCCGATAATAACTGTTCCAGGTTGAAACCGCATGAAACCGGCTTGCCGAAGTTGGAACTGATCGTCTGACCCTGAATGGTTATCTGAACTTCCTTGTCTTCGATCGTATCTCCAAGGGAAGCGTAAAAGTCGTGTGTATTGCCGCCACCCCGTGCCGGCGGGCCTCCGCGGCCATCGAAGAACACCGCGGTGAAACCATGTTCACGTGTGATGCTCGTGAGGTTTTCCTTCGCTTGAAAGATCGACCAGTTCGCTCTCAGGTATCCACCATCCTTCGTTCCGTCTGAGAATCCGAGCATGATGGTTTGCTTGTTGCCACGCCTGGCCAGGTGCTCACGGTATGCCTGTATGCCATACAGTTCGTTCATGATACCGGGGGCATGGGCAAGGTCTTCGATCGTTTCGAAAAGGGGAACGATATCCAGTGAGAGGCTCTCGTTCTTACCGAGTATGAGGTTGGCAAGCTGATATACACGGATCACATCCAGCGCCGACTGGCAATTGCTGATGACATAACGATGACATCCCTCTTCACCGTTCAGCTCCTGAATCCGGCCGATCACGCTGATGCTTTCGATCAGTTCGGTGACGAATTCATCGCTGAATTTCATCGCTGTCGGCTTGAATTTTAGTCCCAGCAGCAGGTCTATTTTTTCCGCCTCCGAAAGTTTATCGAATTTCTTCAGGCTCTTGTTCTTCGTCTTCAGTTTTTCGAAGATGGCTTCCCACACATAGGCATGCTTCCGGCTGTCCTGGCGGACATCCATCGACGCGAAGTAAAAACCAAAGATCCTCACCTTCAGTATGAAGGCGTCAAGCAGGTTCAGGAACAATCCCTTGTGATCTTTGATCAGCACTTCCCGTAGTTCGAATAAATCGTTCAGCAGCTCGTCGGGGTGGCCATACACATCGCTTTGCCCCGCGCCTTTATAAGCCAGAGGATAAACTTTGCGTTCTGCACGCGCGATGATTTGATCAACACCTTTGAACGTGAGCCTCCGTTTCAGAAAACGCAAGTCGCGGTGATAACACTTCAGCAGCGTCTGCTGCAGGTGCTGCGCGACCTTCAGCGTGATTTCATGGGTCACGAACGGATTGCCGTCACGGTCTCCGCCCGGCCAGAAGCCGATCTTGATCAGATCGTAATTCACCCATTCCTCCAGTTTCATGTTCAATCCCGTCATCAGGTTGTTGATGATATCCGGAATGACCGGGTAGAAAACATTTTCAAGGAACCAGGAAAGGCTGACAGCCTCGTCGAAAGGTGTGGGCTTTTCTTTATTGATGATAGGTGTTTTGCCCAGCTGCCGGAGCAGCAGGTTGATGTATTCCAGTTTATTTTCCCGGATCATCTGTTCCAGGTCATTGAGGATAGCCAGTACGTTTCCGGGATAGAACTGCGTGGGATGCGCCGTCAGGACGATGCGGATACTGAAGTCTTCGAGTTTTTGTTTCAGCGCTTCCGTAGCACCTTCCGATGAAGCGCGAAGCAGAAGTTCCGAAATGGTTCCTTTGCCTTTGAGGTCGTTGATCTCGGCAAAGGCGGCATCCTCGATCGAGTCAAACAGGACGACTTGCCGCTCGATGTACTGGATGAAGCCGAACAGGAGGTTGAACTGTTCCTCACGCGTAGCCTGCGGGGTATAGTCCCGGAAGAACTTCTTGATTATCGCCTTCGGTTCCTTTCCCTTCTGATACTCACTTTCGCAGGATTGCTGCAGCAAGGGTAGTAATGTACCCGTCCGGTAGATGCCGGAATAGGGGAGGTTGAGGAAAAGACTGTTGTACATGTGGTAACGTGTAGAAACAGTCTCGTTGAATTGGCTGGCCATTGGTCGTATTTGAGTACTAACAAAGTTATCAAATACTCCCTATGGGGCTGACGGCCTTTCGGGATTTGCAGATTTTATTTTCGAAAACGTTTACGGATTGAGATAAGAAAGCTCCCGGTCCGGTACCGGGAGCCTTCCAAATCGGATATGGGAACCTCGGCTATTCGACCACTTCCCCCTTGATGGTCAATTGCACGACCCCTGCTTCGGTGTTGGCATTTACCGTGACCGTTTTGGTGAAGATGCCCACCTTGGCGGCATTATAGGTTGCTGTTACATAACCCTCACTGCCGGGGCTGATCGGGTCTTTGCTGTACTTCGTTATGGTACAGCCGCAGGATGCCTGAACGGACGAAATCACAAGCGGAGCATCGCCGTTGTTGATGAATCTAAATTCGTGCGTCACGGGTTTACTGACCTTGATCTTTCCAAAATCAAAGGTGGTCTGCGACCAGTGAAAGGCCCCGATTGGTGGCGTGAGAACAGTGAGTGGTTTGGCGGCCGAGGCCAGTTGTTGCTGCGCAAATGTGACGGACATACATGCGCACAGGACCAGCGATAAAGCAATTTTTTTCATAATCATAGCGGTTTTAAGTGTTTGAAAATGCCCCTGAATTCAACTGTTTTTTCCTGTGACCGGTCGCGACAATCGGCGGAAAACCAGTGAATGGCAGCAGCGATACAAAACTGTGGAATGCCCGGGTAAAGCGCTGTTAACGATTTTCTAAATTTTGTTAACGACTTGTTAATCTTTTACCGGCGGCCCGGTTTTATCGTAATTTTAGTTTGTGAAAAGTTCCACCATCCGTTTTGTCGTCATCCTGGCCGCCCTGTGCATCATTGGTATTACCATCACGCAGATCTACTGGGTGCGCCGGGCGTTTGACCTGAAAGAACAGGAATTCGAACGGACCGTCAACACAGCGTTGTACAATGTGGCGCAGCAGATCTTTGAGATCAACAAAACCCCGTCACCGGCGAACAACCCCGTGAAGCAGCTTTCGACCAACTATTTCATCGTCATGGTCAACAGCGAGATCGACGCGAGCCTGCTGGAATTTTTACTCCGCAGCGAATTTGAACGCCGGAATATCGTCGCTGACTTCGAATACGGTGTATACGATTGTTCCCATGAACAAATGGTTTACGGCGACTATGTACCCCTTCAGACCGCGAAAGAAAAGACGACCAGCAAAAAACTTCCCAAGTGGGCGAACCAGGGATATTACTTTGGTGTACAATTCCCGAACCGGGCCGCGCATATCACCAACCAAATGGGTATCTGGTCTTTTTCCTCCGTCGTATTGCTGCTGGTGATCGTGTTCTTCGCGTACACGCTGTTTGTGATCCTCAAACAAAAACGGCTGTCGGAGATCCAGAAGGATTTTATCAACAATATGACGCATGAATTCAAAACGCCGATTGCCACTATTGCCGTATCCACGGAAGTGCTGAAAGACCCCGGCATCGTGCACCAGCCCGAGCGTTTGATGAACTATACGGCGATCATCGAGAAAGAAAACACCAGGCTGAAACAGCAGGTCGAACGTGTCCTCCAGATGGCACGGCTGGATAAGGAAGATATCGGGCTGAAGCTGGAAACACTCGACGTTCACCAGCTGATACACGATTCGGTCCGTCATCATTCCATGTCGCTCCAGGAGAAGAAGGGTACGATTTCACTGAAACTGGATGCCGGCCGGCATGAGCTATCGGCGGATAAGCTTCACCTCACAAACGTCTTTAACAACCTGCTAGACAACGCCATCAAGTACTGCAGGAACATTCCCGAAATCCTCGTCCGGACGCGCAATACAGACCGTGGTATCCTCATCGAAGTAAGCGATAACGGTATTGGTATCAGCGCTGAAAACCAGCGGAGGGTATTTCAGAAATTTTTCCGTGTGCCCACGGGCAACGTGCATGATGTGAAGGGATTTGGCCTGGGATTAAGTTATGTAAAGACGGTGGTGGAGTCGCACAAGGGAAAGATCTCATTGAGCAGTGAACCCGGCAAAGGATCCCTGTTCGGCGTCCTGCTTCCGTTAATAAAAACAGAATAATTTCCGCGATGGCTGAAACAAAAAAGATCCTGCTGGTAGAGGACGATCCGAGTTTGGGATTTGTGATCAAGGACAACCTGGTCCACAAGGGATATGATGTAACGTTGTGCCTGGATGGCGTGGAAGGAGAAAATGCGTTTAAAGACGCCATTTTTAACCTCTGCATATTTGACGTCATGCTTCCGAGGAAGGACGGCTTCGCGCTCGCGCGGAGTGTACGAGAGAAGAACAAGAGTATCCCCATCCTGTTTCTTACCGCCAAGTCGATGACGGAAGATAAACTGGAGGGCTTCCAGGCCGGAGCGGACGACTACATTACGAAACCATTCAGCCTCGAGGAATTGTTGTGCCGCATCGAAGTTTTTTTGAAACGAGGCACAGTCCAGATCAACGGCGGTGAAGGGATATTTTCACTGGGCGGATACGAGTTTGATTTTTCCCGGCTTCTGCTGAAGAATAACACTACGGAAAAATCCCTTACCCAAAAGGAAGCGGATGTGCTGAAACTGTTGTATGATAACCGCGACCGTGTATTAAAACGGGAAGAGATCCTGAAGCAGGTCTGGGGCGACGATGATTATTTTATGGGCAGGAGTATGGATGTATTCATCTCCAAGCTCCGGAAATACCTGAAGGAAGATCCTGCCGTGCAGATCGTGAACTACCACGGTGTGGGATTTAAACTCGAGCTCGGCGCATAAAAAAAATGGGCTGCAAATATTGCAGCCCATAGGTATAAAATCTTGGGGAAGGTTATTGTTTCCTCAGGTAACTGTGTCCTTTGCTGTAGAGGAAGTAGATAAATAATCCGATGATCATCCAGGCGCCCGCGGCAAGCAAGGTGTCCTGTGGAAGGGAGAAGATCATTCCTGAGCAGATCAGGATTCCAAGGATCGGTACAAGGGGCACAAGAGGTGTTTTGAACGGCCTGATGGCTTCCGGATTTTTTATCCGCATCACCCAGATACCGGCGCATACCATCACGAAGGCGAACAATGTCCCGATACTGGTCAGGTCGCCGGCTACACTTCCGGGAATAAATCCCGCGAATATCCCCACAAACACGAAGAGGATCATATTGGATTTATACGGTGTTCTGAAATTCGGATGAAGGTCGGAAAAGACCTTCGGGATCAGCCCGTCTTTCGACATGGTATAAAACACCCTTGATTGTCCCATCAGCATGACCAGGATCACGGATGAGAATCCGGCCAATATGGCAAGCGTGATCAATTTGCCCAGCCAGCCATAGCCATGCATATACGTCTGGATCGCGTACGCAACAGACGCCTCTTTCCCGGCCGTTTTAAATTCCTGCCAGTTGGCAATACCGGTCAGTACATGGGCGAATAAGATGTAAAGGATCGTACATACGACAAGGGATCCCAGGATACCGATAGGCATATCGCGTTTCGGATTTTTAGCTTCCTGTGCCGCGGTTGATACGGCATCGAACCCGATAAAGGCAAAGAACACAATAGCGGCACCACCCAGTACACCACCCCATCCGTGTTTATTGAATGCCTCGTGGCCTACTGTTTCCGCAGGTATCATAAATGGCGTGTAGTTCTCCGGTTTGATGAACTGCCATCCGATCACGATAAAAAGAAGTACGATCGCCACTTTAACAAAAACGATGATCGCATTTACCATCGCGGATTCTTTGGTCCCCTTGATGAGGATAAGCGTAAGGATGAGGAGGATACCGAGGGCGGGAAGATTAACAATTCCCTGTGTGCCATCCATGGATGTTTCCATGGGCGAATGGCACCACTGGTAAGGTATCGACCCGATATCGAAGCTGACTAACAGGTTGTTGAGATATTCGCTCCAGGCGATAGACACCGTTGCCGCCGCTAAGGCGTATTCGAGGACCAGGGCCCATCCGATGATCCAGGCGATGAATTCGCCCATCGTCGCATAGGCGTAGGTATAGGCACTTCCGGCGACGGGGATCATCGATGCGAATTCGGCGTAACAGAGGCCGGCAAATGCGCATCCGATGGCGGCGACGATAAAAGAAATGACAACGGCCGGCCCGGCAGCTTCCCCGGCTGCCGCTGCAGTTCGAACAAAGAGACCCGCCCCGATGATCGCGCCAATGCCCAGGGCGATCAGGTTGCCCGCGCCGAGTGTGCGCTTTAATCCTTTTTCGGAATCACCACCCGACGCCATTAGTTGGGCCAATGGCTTCTTGATAAATAGACTCATGAATATTTTTAGGTTAGGTTAGAAGTTATCGTCCTAAAAATAAGAAGAATAATGAATTAGCCTGAAATCGATTTTTTGAGCGGAGAAATGGCCTTCAAGCTTGTTGAATGCCCCGTATTTCGAATGGATAACGGCTTAAACGGGTTTGTTTTCTTCGGGATTTTCCGCTGCCGGTGGGTTTTGCTCTTCACTTGTATCCAGGGTGGCTGGTGTTTCCGGAGCCGGCAGGTAATCTTCATGGTGGAACCTGTCACCGAAAAATCTTCTTTGAAAGATGAGGATGATTACCACGCCTAAAAAAATGGATGAGTCGGCGATATTAAATACCGGGCTGAAAAACAGGAAGTATTGTCCCCCAAACACCGGTACCCATTCCGGCCAGGTATAATCGAATAACGGAAAGAACAGCATATCGATCACCTGCCCGTGAAACCAGGGAGTAGGTGAATTGGCTGGATGGTTATTGAGAAGAATACCGTAAAAGGTACTGTCGATAACATTCCCGACGGCGCCTCCCAGGATGAGCGCCATGCACCACAGGAATCCGGAGCTGGATCCCTTCTGAGCCATTTTTACCAGGTAATACCCGATACCGATCATCGCCACAATCCGGAAAGCCGTGAGGGCAAGTTTGCCGAACTCATTGTTCCAACGGATGCCGAAAGCCATACCCGGGTTAAGCAGATAATGAAGCTTAAATCCATATTGCTCGCTTCCCAGGACCGTGATCTCCTGGTGGAGGAACATGTTGTGATGCACCAGCAACTTGGAAGCCTGATCGATCAGGATGACCACGAATGCGAGAATAAAATATCGGTATATTTTCATGTATCGGGTTGTCGGAAATGAAGGGGTATTATTTAAACCGGGATACCAGCCTCTATTTCTTTACGTTAATCTTCACTTTCAGATCAAAATCATCCATCTCAACGGTAACGCTGTCCTGCACCAAAGGTTTAATATCCAGGGTCAAAGCCTGCGTCTCCGTTTGAATATAAGTACCGAATTCCGTCAGCGCACTGTTCACCGTATCGGAATCCTGCTGCACCTCGATCTGAATTTTGTCCAGCACTTCCATTCCCATTTCTTTCCGCAGGTTTTGAATGCGGTTTACGAAGTCACGGGCAATCCCTTCCTTCTTCAGTTCATCCGTGATCGTGATATCCAGCGCAACGGTCAAGGTACCCTCGGTGGCTACCGCCCAGCCGGGAATATCCTCCGAAGAGACCAGAACATCATCCAGCACGAGGTCGAACCCGCCTTTGGACAGCTTACCCGTTTTTTCGATGGCGCTGATCTCGTCCTTTGTAAAGGTACCGATCACAGCGGCAACTTCCTTCATTTTGGGGCCATACTGCTTGCCTAGTTTTGGGAAATTAGGTTTCACTTTTTTTATAAGTACCCCGGAAGCGTCGTCGATGTATTGAATTGATTTGACGTTCACTTCGGCCAGGATGATCTCTTCAACAGACTTGATCCGGGTGGCGAAAGCGTCGTCCAGTACCGGTAGCAGGATCTTCTGAAGAGGAGTCCTCACCTTGATCTTGCTGTTCTTCCGGATAGAGTGTACCAGTGAGCAGATCCGCTGGGCATAGTCCATGGATTGTTCCAGTCCTTTGTCGATCTTTCCCTGAGCGGGTTTAACAAGGTCCGTTAAATGGGCTGACGCATGACGCAACGGCGTGTTGTTGGCAATCGCCTTCGCCCGGATATTGTCCGACAGATTTTTGTACAGCCATTCCGAATAGAACGGTGCGACGGGAGACATGAGCTGCGCCGTTACCATCAAGCATTCGTATAACGTTTCATAAGCGGCCTTTTTGTCGTCGGACATCTCGCCTTTCCAGAAACGCTTCCTGTTCAACCGCACATACCAGTTCGAAAGCTGGTCGTTGACGAACTCCTGTATCGCCCGGGCTGCACGTGTGGGCTCGTAGTCGTCGTATGCTTTTGTTACCTCGATGATCAGGGATTGAAGTTTGGAAATGATCCACCGGTCCAGGTGACTCAGCTGGTCGTCGGCGACGGTATTCATTTCGTCTTTTTCGAAGCCATCAATATTGGCGTACAGGGCGAAGAAGGAGTAGGTATTCTGCAGCGTTCCGAAAAACCGGCGTTGTACCTCGACGATACCGTCAAAGTCGAACTTGAGGTTGTCCCATGGCGCCGAGTTCTCGATCATATACCACCGGACAAGGTCAGGCCCGTACTGCGCAAGTGCTTCAAACGGGTTGACAACATTGCCTTTCCGCTTGGACATCTTGTTGCCGTTCTTGTCGAGTACGAGGCCGTTGGAGATCACGTTCTTAAAGGCCACGCTGTCGCAAAGCATGACGGCAATGGCGTGAAGGGTAAAGAACCAGCCCCGCGTCTGATCAACACCTTCCGCAATAAAGTCGGCGGGATAACTTTGGTCAAAAAGTTCTTTGTTTTCGAATGGATAGTGCCATTGCGCATAGGGCATCGCTCCCGAATCAAACCAGACGTCGATGAGGTCGGCTTCGCGGTACATAGGTTTGCCGGACGCGCTCACCAGGATAATGTCATCCACATAAGGCCTGTGCAGGTCGAAATCGTCTCCGAGATTTTTTGTCATGAAGCCGGCTTTGATCGACTTGGCTACTTCTTCGTTGAGTTCCGCCAGGGAACCGATACAGATTTCTTCCTGACCTTCCCTTGTACGCCAGATCGGAAGAGGCGTTCCCCAATAGCGAGACCGTGATAAATTCCAGTCCACCAGGTTTTCCAGCCAGTTGCCAAAACGACCCGTACCGGTGGATTCCGGTTTCCAGTTGATCGTCTTGTTCAGCTCTACCATTCGGTCCTTCAGAGCTGTCGTTCGGATAAACCAGGCATCCAGCGGATAGTACAGAACGGGTTTGTCCGTGCGCCACGAGTGCGGGTAGGTGTGTTCGTATTTTTCAACCTTGAATGCCTTGTTCTCTTCCTTCAGAATGATGCTGATGATTACATCCGTGTTCTTATAATCCGGATGCGATTCATCCTCGTCGGTATAGTTCTTCACATAGAAGTCGTCGGCGCCAAGAGGCTTATGTGTTTTGATGCCGAACCTGGATACACCTTCCTTCAGCTTCTCGCCGATCTCGCGGATGAATTTGCCTTTTTTGTCGACGGTCGGGACTTCATTCCCGGCTTCATCTTTTACGGTAAGCGGCGGAATGCCGTATTGTTTCGATATCCTGAAATCGTCCGCGCCGAATGTAGGGGATGAGTGTACGATCCCGGTACCGTCTTCCATGGTTACGAAGTCTCCGGCTACCACCTGGAACGCTTTGTCCGCATCCGAAAGCGGCTGCAGGTATGGCATCAGTTGCTCATACCGGATGCCGACCAGTTCCTTCCCCGTCATCTCTTTTACTACCTGGAAAGGAATAGCCTTGTCACCCGGTTTATAATCCTGCAGGTTCAGCTCTTTGTTCTTTTCCGGGAAGTACTTCCCTGTAAGGTCTTTCGCCAGCACAACGCTTACCGGTTTGTAGGTATAAGGATTGAATGTATCGACAAGGACATACTTTATTTTTTCGCCCACAACCAACGAAGTGTTGGAGGGAAGCGTCCAGGGTGTTGTGGTCCAGGCGAGAATGTACAGGTCGTTGGCGGCGCCTGACGTCAGGAATTCCGATGCGGCATTCCTGATCACCTTGAACTGGGCGACCACCGAGGTATCCTTCACGTCTTTGTAGCAGCCTGGTTGATTCAGTTCATGTGAACTCAGGCCGGTCCCGTCCGATGGAGAGTATGGCTGGATGGTATATCCTTTGTACAACAGTCCTTTGTTGTAGAATTGTTTCAGGACCCACCAGAGTGACTCGATGTACTCTTTCTTGTAGGTGATGTAAGGGTTGTCGAGATCGACCCAGTAACCCATTTTTATGGTCAGATCGTCCCATTGGTCCTTGTACATCATCACCGTTTCGCGGCATTTGTTGTTGTACTCTTCTATGGAGATCTTTTTTCCGATATCGTCCTTGGTGATGCCCAGCTGTTTTTCAACCTGTAGTTCTACGGGAAGACCGTGGGTGTCCCATCCGCCTTTTCTTTTTACCTGGAATCCCTGCAGGGTTTTGTAGCGGCAGAAGATGTCTTTAACCGTGCGGCCGACGACGTGGTGAATACCGGGAGTGCCGTTTGCAGACGGGGGGCCTTCGTAAAAAGTGAAGGAAGGCGATCCCTCCCGGTTGGTGACGGATTTTTCGAAAATCTTTTCTTTTTTCCAGAAATCGAGGATTTCGTCTGCTATCTGGGCAAAATTCAGCGCTTTATATTCTTTGTAGTTAGATGCCATTTATAATAGGATACAGATACTATTTACCAAACCCGGTTTTACACAAGCCGCAAAGATATTTGTTATTTGTGAATTTCAGAGATATGATTTTCGTTTCAAAACCGGTCAAAACGGGGCTTTACCGACCGGATTTTACGCATTCGACGGTTATTGATGTCGCCGGAGAATAATCCAGTAAACCTCCGCCGGACTATTGGATGACCAGGTTGTATTTTTCCAGCAACCCGGCCAGCCCGGTGGCGGAGAATTTCGCTTTTTCGCATCCGGTTAATCACCGGATCGATTGAAAAATTATAAGCCGACCGGAAGTCGCACCCCTCCAGCACGGAATTTTCAAATGTCGCGCGTTGCAGGTCACAGTCAGCGAACGATGCGTTTGTGAGGTCGGTCTCTATAAATTCCACCTCGTGCAGTTTGCAGCCGCGGAAGGCGATGCCTTTCAGTTTCAGCCGGTAGAAGGACGAAAAATCAAGGGCACAGCTTTCGAAGGAAAACGAAATGAGCAGGGCGTTGCAATGATCGAAGCGGAGTCCCAGCTGTTTACAATTGCGGAAGCTTACGTCGCGTATAGACGTGTTGGTTAACGTTGCCAGGCTAAGGTCGCAGGTTTCGAATTTGCAGTCCACGAACGCCATACCGCTGAGGTCGCTACCCGCAAAATTGAAGTGATGAAATTCGCAATTTTCGTATTCTCCCCTGGCAAGGGGTTCGGCGCTGAAGTCGGTTCCGTCGTATCGTTGTCCTTCGCTGTAAGCTCTTGTCATGAATCGCTTCGTTGGGGACCGCTACATTATTCTGCCGACGGATGCCGGTTGTGGATCTTGATCTTGCTGAGGTCGATTTCTTCATCTTCCGTCTCGCCGTAGAAACTGGAATCGAAATCATCGATGATGAGGTGTTCGCCTTTTTGCTTCCGCGGCTTATCAAAAGTCATGATCAGGGCCGGAAGCAGGATTACATTCGTAAACATCGAGATTACCAGTGTCATGGATGTAAGAAGTCCCAGCGCGATGGTTCCGCCGAAGGAAGAGAATGCAAAGATGATGAATCCGGCAAACAGCACGATGGATGTATACATGATACTCTTTCCCGTTTCCAGGATACTGTCGCTCACCGCCTTGGGTATAAAAAAGTTATTAGATAGGATTTCCTGTCTGTATTTGGCGAGAAAGCGGATGGAATTATCCACAGAAATACCGAAGGTAATACTGAAGATCAGAGCCGTACTTGCTTTCAGGGGGATATTGAAGTATCCCATCAGCCCTGCCGTTATCATCAACGCGAGCAAATTGGGTATGAGGGATATGATGATCATCCTGACATTGGCGAAGAGGATAGCCATGGAAAGGGTAATGAGAATAAATGCCAGTAACAGGCTTTCCTGGAGATTAGCCACCAGGAACTTGTTTCCCTTGATGAATATTTTGGTGGAACCGGTAATCGAAGTAATAACGGAATCGCGTTCCGTTGAAACGAACGTGGCTTTCATTCTTGGTTCGATCACCTCGTGAACCAGGGAATCCAGCTTTGTGGAACCGATATCCATGATCTGGCACGATATCCTCATTTTAGTGAACGTGGAATCCACAAAGGATTTGAAAAGACCGCTGTTATCGCTCTGTCCTTTCATGTAACGCAAAATAAATGCACCCTCTGTTTTCGAAGGAAGCGAATACCGGTCAGGATTTCCATTGTAGAATGCCTGTTTGGAAGCTTTTATAAAACTCAGTACCGAAAGTGGTTTTGACATCACGGGTATTGAATCGAGGAACTCCTCGAATGATTCCACCTTTTGCAGGTTGGCCACATCCAGGATAGGTCTGCGTTTTTTTGTTTTGAACTCGACCATCATTTCCAGGGGAAGGAATCCGCTGAAGTTGGCCTCGAAAAATTTCAGGTCCTGCTTCACCTGGCTTTGCTCGGGTACGTCATCGACCATGTAGGATATCGACTGCAGCCTCGAAATACCGTAGACGGAGAGCAGCAGCAGCACCACGGATGAAATATAGATCGCCGGCCGGTGCCTGTGCACCACGATATCAACCATTTTCAGGAAAGCGCCCATGATCGGGAAGTTGAGGTGGCGCAAATGTTTTTCGGATGGAACGGGAAGCCAGTAAAGAACACTAGGGATCATGATCAGGCTCACAAAAAACAACGCCATCACGTTGATGCCGGCAACAATTCCAAACTCCCTGAGGATCGTGATGTCGGTTGCGAGCAAGGTGAGGAAACTGATCGCGACGGTAAGGTTTGTAAGGAACATCGCCAGGCCCATCTTGCGGACCACACCTTTTATGGCGTCCTTTTTATTTTTTGTTTTGAAAAATTCGAGGTGATATTTGTTGAGCAGGTAGATGGCATTTGTCACGCCGATCGTTACGATCACGGGAGGGATCAGACCGGAGAGAAGGGTGATCTTGAATCCGCACAATACCAGCGTTCCCAATACCCAGACGACGAGTATCCCGATAATGATCATGGAAAAAAGTACCGCACGGAACGAACGGAAAAAAACGAACATGATCACGCCGGTTACAAGCGCGGAGGCGATGAGAAAGATATTCATCTCCCTTTTTAACGCGTTGGCCACAACGGTACGGATAAATGGCAATCCGGCATACCGGAGTTGTATACCGGTCTTCGCTTCAAATTTTTTGCCGGTGTCCAGAAGTGTCTGAGTCATTCCGACACGTTTCGGTGAGTTCATCACTTCTTTTTTTACCGATACGAGCATCATCGTCGCGCCGTTCGATGTGTTAATGAGCTGGTCCGAATAGATCTTCTGGTCGAGAGCTTCGCCCAGCAGGCTGTCGAGTTGTTGTTGTGAAGTGATCGTGTCGCTGAAAATTTCGGAGAGGTAGAACTTCTGGGCTACCGTGTCTTTCAGGATCAGTGGCAGAACCGGTAACGACAGTACGGCCGTTACACCGGGGATCTGTTTGATCTCTTTCGTTAATTCGCGAAAAGCGATAAAATTATCCAGTTTGTAAAGGGAGCTGTCCCTTACCCCGACGGCGATCAGGTTGGCATCTTCACCGAACTGGGCCTTGAATTTTTCATGGTATAACATGTCCGGATCATCGGGAGGAATGGTGCGGGCGAATTCATAACTCATCTCCACGCGGGAGGCGTAATAACCCATGAATATCGTGATGATGCCGATTACAACACTAAGCGGCAACCGGTATCGGATGATCCCTTCTGCTAATCTGTTCCACATATGCGCGTCTGGTAACGGTATTCCCTTACGGGTAAACCGGCCCAAAGCTAATAATTTTTGAGGTTTAGTGAACAGTTTAGGGTGATGCCTGAAGGGGTAAAAGCGGCTTAAAAAATGCCCGCAGAGGGCGTTATTGCCTGAAGTGCAGAATAAAGGTGGTTCCTTTTCCCGGTTCACTCTCCACGTCTATCTTGCCGCCCATGGCCACCATCTGGCCTTTAACCAGGAATAAACCCAGACCTTTTCCCTCGACGTGCAGATGGAAACGTTTGTAAAGGTTGAACATGCTGTCTTTGTATTTCTGGAGGTCAACACCCAGGCCGTTATCGGAAACACGTATTTCAATATATTCGCCCTTGACCCTGCTTTCAATACCTATAATGGGTTTGCGTTCAGGATCACGGTATTTCAGGGCATTGCTGATCAGGTTGTAAAAGATACTTTCAACATAGGCAGATACCGCGTGAAGGGCGGGAGTGGATCCGATGTTGTATGTGATGACCGCATCCGTTTCGTCCTTTTCCTTTTCCATCATCTGAACGACGCGGTCCAGTGAAGTTTTCAGGTCAACATCTGTAAAGTTGCTGGTTTGTTTTTGAATATCGAGGATTGAGTTAAGGTCCCTGACGACAGCGTCGAGGTCGCGGGATGAGGAAACGATCTTCTGAAGCGCCTGATTGCGGTCTTCTTCCCGGTCGCTCAGGTTGATGATATTGGCTAAACCCAGGATCCGTGCCAGCGGTGCCCGTAGGTTATGTGCCGCGATAAAAGCAAACTGCTCCAGTTGATTGTTGTGCTCGATGAGTTCATGATTTGTATTCTGAAGTTCCATCGTGCGGTTCCTGATTTCGTTTTCGAGGAAATCATTCTTGAACCGGATCTCCGCATTTTGTTTTTCGATAAGCTTATGGGCTTCCTGGACCTCTTTGTTTTGAAGAAACAGTGCATCCCGCTGCGTGGCGAGTTCTTCTGTTTGGGACACAATCTCCTCATTTTGCGCCAGGATCTCCTGCGTTCGCTCCATCACATTTCGCTCGAGATTGATGTTTTGTTCAACTAATATTCGGTTCTTTTCTTCTTCCGCTTTTCTCAACAGTTCGGAAAGGTTGAACGTTTTTCCGGTATAATACGCGGTATATAAAAGAGTGGGAAAACAAATCAGGAACAGAATGATCTGTAGCGTCTGGTTTCGGGACATCGCTGCTTCTATTTCCGCGACCGCCTGCTGATCGATGGTCGTGGTGAAACCGGCGATATTTTCTTCGCCTACCAGGTACTGATACCAAAGACGGGCGCCGGCGTCGGTGGCAAACAACCGCATAAATTCATCATCGTTGTTTGAGTCAAGCAATTCTTTCAGGTGAAAACAATATCGCGTATAGGACTCGACGGAGTCTCTTAACGTCGTCAGCAGGGACATGTCATAGCCGAATTCCTGCAGGGGTTTTTCCACATGGATGAAGATACTGTCTTTCCAGTCCCGTGCGTTAAACATCGGTTTGGAAAAACCGGAGTCCCGCTTGATGGCGAAGCCCCTCAGCCCAATGTCAAGGGAGTGGATCACCACTTTTCCGACCTGGTCGTAGTATGTTTTGATGACATTGATCTGTTGGCGCACACTCCTGCCTCTTTCGATTATTTTATTGTTGTAGCTCGTAAATAGAATATCCGCCAGCAACAGGATTCCGATAAGAATAACGACGAAGTATATAACGTTTTTTCTGAACATCGTGACGTACAAACAACCTACTTCAAAATAGGTTATTTTGTTCAGGCAAACAAGCGGGGTGCAACAGCTTCACTATACTGCACAACGTTTACGGTATCGTCAGGCTACTGGATACTGATGCCCTTGATCTTTCGGTATAACGACAGTGCATGCCGGTCTGTGAGGCCGGATACAAAATCCAGCACATGGCGAAGCATGTTATAGGCGCTGGATGTATCTTGCTGTATCGCTATACGCGTTTCTTCACCTAACAAAAGCTGAAGGTTCTCGTACTTTCTGGATCGTATGCCGTCGATGAGGTGAAGTCCGGCTTTTGTAAATTCTTCCAGTAACCCGGGCAAAACTTCATGTCCTGCCGCTTCAATTTCCACAACCTGCCTGGCGCGGTAAATTTTTTCGATGGAAACACCGATGATGTCTTTTAAACCCGATTTCGAAGCACAGTGATCCGCCAGCGCCTGATCAAAGGTGCCATTGAGGATCGACGTTTCATTGTCGAGGAACAGTGTCGAACAGTCGTCCATCAGGTCGCCGATAGCCAGCGCCCTGAGGTATCCGATCTTTTCCTGCTTGCTGCGCAGTTGTTCGAGCTTCCCCAGTTTGGATCTGGCATTTGTGATGACACCTTCGAACAACGCCTTTGATTCCTCGTAGGATATAAGTCCCAGGTTACATCCATCCTCGAGATCGATAATGCTGTAACAAATGTCATCGGCAGCTTCGACCAAAAACGCCAGCGGATGTCTGGCGGAGACAAATTCGGAGACCGGAAGGAGATGCAATTGTCCGGCAACCTCCCGGAATATTTCTTTTTCAGTTTGAAAGAATCCGAATTTTTTCTGGCTGCGTTTTGAACGGTCGCGGTCGAACAGGACGGGACACGGGTACTTGGTAAATGCCCCCAGCGTGGCAAACGTGAGCTTCAGGCCATACTGGTTTTTATTCAGGATCCGGAAGCCCTGGGCATTTCCTTCGAACCTTGTAAGGTCACCCCATTCGGACTCCGATACACGTTCTTTAAAAAACTTTCCCTGCGGGTGATGAATGAAAAAATCGGATATCGCGTCCTCGCCGGCGTGTCCGAAAGGAGGGTTGCCCAGATCGTGCGCAAGGGAAGCCGCGGCAACGATCGCCCCGAAATCAAAGAGCGTGAAATCTTTATTCAGACCGGGATGTCTTTGCAGGATGACCTCGCCGACCCGTTTACCCAACGACCGGCCCACACTTGATACTTCCAGGCTATGCGTCAGCCGTGTATGAACAAAATCATGCTCCGGGAGGGGATGTACCTGCGTCTTGTCCTGTAACCTCCGGAAAGGATGCGAAAATATGATACGGTCGTAATCCTGCTCGAACGCACTGCGTGAAGGGGCGATACTTTGCGGTGGCTTTTGCCCGGTGCGTTGCGAGGAGAGTAATTGTTGCCA
This sequence comes from Chryseolinea sp., assembly GCA_041742155.1. Lineage (GTDB taxonomy): Bacteria > Bacteroidota > Bacteroidia > Cytophagales > Cyclobacteriaceae > Chryseolinea. The sequence goes on from JBGSJE010000002.1 coordinate 346,760, forward strand.
GTTCACGTCGATTCGTTATTCGGGTACAAGATTAATCATTTAATTAATCTATGCCAGTTTAGGGGACAGGCAATACTAACCAACAAAAGAACGCACGATTGAAGAAAGAAGCTGTGCCATCCGGCACCTTCCTAGATTTTCCGCAGCAGGTTGTTGATCGAACAGGCATCCACCAGCTGTGACCGGATATCACCGATCTTAACCCTTTCCTGTTTCATGGTATCGCGGTCACGGATCGTCACGGTATTGTCTTCCAGCGTCTGGTGATCCACCGTGATACAATACGGTGTGCCTATTGCATCCTGCCTTCTGTACCGTTTTCCGATAGCATCTTTCTCCTCGTAAAAGCACCTCAGGTCGAATTTCAGTTCATTCATGATTTCCTTTGCTTTTTCTGGAAGCCCATCCTTTTTCATCAACGGCAGGATGGCGACTTTGTTTGGCGCGAGTGGCGCCGGTATCCTCAGTACAACACGGTCGCTGCCGTCTTCCAGTTTTTCTTCCGTATAGGATTTTGACAGGACCGAAAGGAACATACGGTCGAGGCCGACGGATGTCTCGACGACGTAGGGAATAAAGCTCTGGTTATCTTCCGAATCGAAGTATTGAAGTTTTTTACCTGAATATTTTTCATGGTTCTTCAAATCGAAATCGGTGCGCGAATGAATTCCTTCCAGTTCCTTGAAGCCGATCGGGAAGTTGAACTGGATGTCGCAGGCAGCATTGGCATAGTGTGCCAGGTTAAGATGGTCGTGGAAGCGGTAGTTTTCCGCGCCGAGGCCAAGGGCCTGATGCCACTTCATTCTTTTCTCCTTCCAGAATTCGTACCACTTCATTTCCTCGCCGGGTTTGATGAAGAATTGCATCTCCATTTGTTCAAACTCCCGCATCCTGAAAATAAACTGGCGCGCGACAATTTCATTGCGGAAGGCTTTTCCGATTTGGGCAATTCCAAACGGAATTTTCATTCTTCCCGTTTTCTGCACGTTCAGGAAATTGACGAAAATACCCTGAGCAGTTTCCGGGCGGAGGTAAATCTTGTTTGCATCTTCGGCAACCGATCCCATTTCGGTAGAGAACATCAGGTTGAACTGCCTGACTTCCGTCCAGTTTTTTGTGCCGGATATCGGATCTGAAATTTCAAGGTCGATGATAAGTTGCTTCATGGCAGCCATATCGGCGCTTCCCATCGCTGTTTTCAGCCGGGCATTTGTGTCATCGATCTTTTGCCTGTATTCAAGAGTCCGTGGATTCGTAGTGATGAACTTTTCACGGTCGAAGGATTCACCGAATCGTTTGGCGGCTTTTTCAACTTCCTTTTCGATTTTTTCTTCCATCTTCGAGATGGCGTCCTCGATCAATACATCGGCGCGGTATCTTTTTTTGGAATCCTTGTTGTCGAGCATGGGGTCACTGAATGCGTCAACGTGCCCGGATGCCTTCCAGGTTGTCGGGTGCATAAAGATGGCGGCGTCTATACCGACGATATTGTCGTGAAGCAGCGTCATGAACTTCCACCAGTACTCCTTTATATTGTTTTTTAACTCGGCCCCGTTCTGCCCGTAATCGTAAACCGCACTGAGGCCGTCGTAAATCTCGCTGGATGGAAAAACGAAACCGTACTCCTTCGCGTGGGAGATCACGTTCTTGAAAAGATTGTCTTCTGCATTTGCCATAGGAGGCAAAGATAATATTAGTCACCAGACGTCCGCGAGAATTTTAATGCTAAACTTCGCTCTAACAGTTGTTAGTTAAGGGTATTGCAGATGGGATTATTGCGGCAACTTGACCGTAACGACCGTCCCGATTCCCGGTGTGGAATCCAATTGAATGGAGCCGGACAACTTCATGAGGGCTTCCCTCACGATATACAGGCCGAGTCCGGAGCCTTTGGACATTTCATTGGCGCGGTAGAACATATCGAATATTTTCGAGTGATACTCCTGGGCGATACCTTGGCCGTTGTCCTCCAGCTTCATGCAAAATACACTTCCGCTTACCTGGTAGTGAAGCCTGATGTATTGCTCTTTTTTCCTGCAGTCGTGGTAACGAACCGCATTGGACATCAGGTTGCCGATCACGACCTGGAGACGGTTCTTGTCGGTCTCGATGCATAGGTCTGGGGGGATATCGACCTGGAACCGGATGTTCTCGGCTTCGGGAGAGAACTTCAGACTCTCCCATACCTCTGTAGCCAGGGAAGTGAGATTCACGCGCTCTTTTTTTATATCCAGGCGGTTGTTGCGCGAGTAGTCGGTAATATCTTTGATAAAGCGGTCAAGGGAATGTACTCGGTCTTTCATCATTCCCAGGTACCTGCTGATTTCTTCCGGATCCCTGCTGCGTTCGGTAATATTGATCAGTCCCATCACGGACGTGAGCGGCGCTCTCAGATCGTGCGACGTACTGTAAACAAACCGGTCGAGTTCGGAGTTTGTCTTCGTCAGCAGGTTGTTGTTCTCCACCAGCTGGAGGGCGTTGTGATGATTGAGACTGATCAGCAGGTACACAGCCATTACCGCGGCCGGAAGAGCGGCGGTGAAATTCACAACGACAAAAAACACCAGCGTTTCTTCGTTGTAGATCCGTTCCGGTAAGATACTGAAGTCGACAAAGTACGCCAGTACGAAAAGTACGTAGGTAAAGACAGCAAAAAGTATTGAAATAAGCCGCTGCTTGTAATTGAACACGGCAAACGCGGCGATGGAGTTCACGATAAAAAAAATGAAGGCGCCCGTGTTGGGCGATTCACTGGAGGCCAGGAGGTATAGCGTAATGTTGATCGTTGGAAGCAGGAAATAATTTGCCAGGCAATGATCTCCTTGCCGGTGGATCACGATGGATAGAACCAGTAAAAAAATAGCGGTAGAAAAAACGGGGATGTTTGAATACGCGCCGAGCGCCACATCAAAGATCAGGTACATGGAGCACAGGAAAATTCCGATCATGGCAAATTGCCCGGACAGCATCACCTGCTTGTATTCGCCGTATGATTCGATGTACTTGTCTTCACCGATGATCAGATCACGAATACGTTTCTTCAGCCGCATACCAACTTCTTTTTTAACCCTGCAAAACTCGGGTATTCTCCTCCCCAACTTTTTTCCATTACGGTCGTCAGGGTATGCATGCAAGGTTTTTTGAAAAAAACGAGAAGTCCGGGGGAAAACGCGGGCAGCAAACCGTTGCTTCCGTGGATTTTGTAAACCGTATATTTTTCAGACGGATAAAATGGACAACTTTCCGCCCAGCATGATTACCGCTTTTCGAAAAGATTGGATTGGCAACCGCCTTTTCTCCCCATGGAAGCCTGCTGGACGAGGTAGCGCGGTAAAAGAACATGTGAAACGGCGAATTATTGGTGATCCATGTGGGAAATCACGGCCCTGGGGAGGAATCACGGCTCCGGGAACTCCTGTCAACGGAGATCATCCTGGGTTTGATAGCGCTTGAAACCGGATTGAGAAACCAAAAGTGTTTGTATCACCGGTTATCGTGGCACTGATCATCAGTATGACACGCTGACCGTTGATGAAGTGGAAGCTGAGCCGCAAATGGAACGGCTAACCGTCACTTCAGCCCGTAAAAGATCACGATTCCTGCCGTTTTGCTTTTTCCCAATACACATCCATTTCCTCCAGCGTCATCTCGCCCATCTTCTTCCCCGCTTTTGACGACTCGGACTCCAGGAACTGAAAACGTTTTATGAATTTTTTATTCGTTCGTTCGAGCGCTTCTTCCGGGTCGATGTCAATAAAGCGCGCATAGTTTACAAGAGAAAAAAGAAGGTCACCGAATTCAGCCATCGCCTTTTCATGATTGATTGGCTCACTGGATTCCGCATTAAATTCATTCTTGAATTCCTGCATTTCCTCTTCGACCTTTTTCCATACCTGTTCTTTCTTTTCCCAGTCGAAGCCTACACCCCGCGCTTTGTCCTGAATACGAATAGCCTTCACGAGAGCCGGAAGTGTTTTTGGTACACCTTCCAGAACGGATTTATTGCCGGTCTTTAACTTGATCTTTTCCCAGTTCGCTTTAACTGTTTCCTCGTCATTCGCGATCACATCACTATAGATATGCGGATGTCTTTCGATCAGTTTATCGCAGATGGAGTGCAGTACGTCGGAGACATCGAACGCTTTCAGTTCGGAGGCAATACGCGAATAAAAGACAAGGTGTAACATCAGGTCGCCTAGTTCTTTTTTGATTTCCCCCAGGTTACCCTCCAGTATGGAGTCCGATAGCTCATAGGTCTCTTCAATAGTCAGGTGCCGAAGGGTTTCCAATGTCTGTTTCTTATCCCAGGGGCAATTCTCACGAAGTTCATCCATGATGGTAAGCAAACGATCAAATGCCTGTAGTTTGGCTTCACGGTTCAGGTCAGGGGTTGACAAAACTTTTTTCATGCTGGATAAACTTAATAATTTAATAGGCTGTTGTCCTGTTACTGCCTATTTTTGCAAGGCAAACATCGCAATTTCGTCCATCTAAAATTATAAAGCGAGATGACTGTTTTTTTTCTTTCCATCGGAATCGTCGCTCTTTTCTTCATTCTGATGTCTGTACGGCTTCTTTTTATTAAAAACGGTGAGTTCCGGGGAACGTGCGCATCGCAAAGCCCCTGGTTGAATAAAGAGGGTGTTACCTGCGGTTATTGTGGTAAACAGCTAAAAGAAGGAGATGCGGCGTGTGGTGACCCTGAATCAGAAAACAGGCTTGAACCCATGCCTGTTGTGAAGAACAAATAATTGTATTCGTATTTCAATACTTCTCCGTTTAGCTTTCATTATTCTTATTAATTTTGGGGTCATTTTTTAATAAACCCACTTCCTGTGTCTTTAATCAAATCTATTTCCGGAATTCGCGGTACGATCGGCGGAAAGACCGGCGAAAATCTCACTCCCGTTGATATTGTAAAATTCACTGCCGCTTTCGGTACCTGGCTCAAAAAAAAGAGCGAAACCACAAAGATTGTTATTGGACGCGATGCGCGTCCGTCCGGTGAAATGGTGAATTCACTCATATCATCCACCCTGATAGGGCTTGGTATTGATGTGATAGACCTGGGACTATCGACTACTCCAACAGTAGAGATTGCGGTACCCCTTGAAAAGGCTGCCGGCGGAATCATTATTACAGCCAGTCATAACCCGGTTCAATGGAACGCATTAAAGCTCCTCAATGAAAAAGGTGAATTCATATCCGGAAAGGACGGCGAGGATATGTTGAAGATCGCTGAGAAGGAAGCGTTTGAATTTGCCCCGGTTGCCAAGCTGGGTAAATACGAAAAAAATGACACCTATCTTCAAAAACATATAGACCTCATCCTGAAATTGCCTTTGGTGGATGTGGAAACGATCCGCAATAAAGGTTTCAGGGTTGTTGTGGATGCCGTTAACTCTTCAGGTGGAATTGCCGTACCCATGCTGCTGAAAGCCTTGGGCGTGACGGTGAAGGAAATGTATTGCGAGCCGACCGGACATTTTCCCCACAATCCTGAACCGCTTCCCGAGCACCTTACGGATATCTGTCGCGAAATTAAAAAAGGTAAATACGATCTCGGCATCGTCGTCGACCCCGATGTAGACAGGCTTGCCTTTGTGTCGGAAGATGGAACGCCGTTCGGTGAGGAATACACCCTCGTCGCAGTAGCTGATTATGTTTTGAATGCCTCCAAAAAGAAAAAAGGCAATACCGTGTCCAACCTCTCGTCTACACGGGCGTTGCGGGATGTGACTGAGAAAGCAGGCGGCCTTTATTTTGCGTCAGCTGTCGGAGAGGTGAATGTTGTCACCATGATGAAAGAAAATGATGCAATCATCGGCGGAGAGGGTAACGGCGGAATTATCCTGCCGGAATTGCATTACGGAAGAGATGCCCTTGTAGGTATCGCGTTATTCCTCGCGCATCTTGCAAAATCGGGTATGACCACTTCGCGGCTCCGCGCCTCGTATCCGAATTACATCATTTCAAAAAACAAGATCGAACTCACTCCAACGATCAATGTGGATAAGGTCCTCGATGCTGTCAGGAAGAAATACAAGAAACAACCGGTCAATACCATCGATGGAGTAAAGATCGAATTTGATAAAGAATGGGTTCACCTGCGTAAGTCGAATACGGAACCGATCATCCGGATCTATGCGGAATCCGATATGGAAGTGAAAGCCGAGAACCTTGCAAAAAAAATCATCTCGGACATCAAAGAAATAATAACTGAAAAGACAACACTGTAATTGATTTCTCCTGCTATGCGTGTTTATCTTGATAATGCGGCTACGACACCGTTGGATCCCGAAGTTTTTGAGGCCATGAAACCTTTCCTGATGGAGGATTTTGGTAACCCTTCGTCTACTCATGCACACGGAAGAAAAGTAAGGGCGGCTATTGAATCGGCGCGGAAAAAGATCGCCGAGTTGCTGCACTGTACCCCGGGAGAAATAATCTTCACGTCGGGGGGTACGGAAGCCGATAACACGATACTGGTGAGCAGTCTCCAGACGTATGGTATACGGAACGTAATCTCTTCTCCGATCGAACATCATGCCGTTGAACAAACGCTGGGTAATATAGCCCGCAAGGGAGAGATCAATCTCCTGATGGTTGAGTTGGATAGCAAAGGAGCCGTCAATTACTCGCACCTGGAAACCTTATTGGAAGGAAATCCCAACGCACTGGTTTCGCTGATGCATGCCAACAACGAGATCGGTAACCTGCTGGATATCGAACGGGTTGGCGAATTGTGCGCCCGTTATAACGCCTATTTCCATTCCGACACCGTGCAGACTGTTGGTCACTATGTTCATGATATGAACAAGATCAACGTGCACGGGATGGCTGCTGCTGCTCATAAATTTCACGGTCCGAAGGGCGCGGGATTTATGTTTATCCGGAAGGACAAGAAACTCCGTCCCTTTGTGTACGGCGGTGCGCAGGAACGAAATATGCGTGGTGGAACCGAAAATGTTTACGGGATCATCGGTTTGGCAAAGGCGCTGGAAATCGCCTACCGGGATCTGGATGAACACCGCATTCATATCACCGGGCTGAAAGCGAGAATGATCGAACGATTGAAGGAGAATATTCCCGGCGTTGAATTCCACGGTAATTCCGCCGATCTGGAACATAGCCTTTATACCGTTCTCAACGTCAGCCTCCCGCTGTCGGAAGAAAACGACATGGTGCTGTTTAATCTTGATTTACAAGGTGTATCCGCGTCGGGGGGCAGTGCATGCTCAAGCGGTGCCACAACGGGTTCGCATGTGCTGGGGACTTTGTATCCGGGTTCGAAACGCGGAGCTGTCCGGTTTTCCTTCAGCAAATACAATACACCGGCGGAAATAGATTACGCCGTGGAAAAACTGGCGGCCCTGTACAACGTTACGGCGTAGCCATTTCGCCGCGATCAGTTCGCGACATCCTCGTCAAACGCATTGGTGAATATTTTCATTTCGTCCAGCGTGCCAATACTTACCCGGTACCATTGCCGGTCATTGTAGTCCCACAACCTGATCCCTATACCGCGATTCTCCAGTTTCGTCAATACCTGCGATGCATTTGCCGCGGCTGGAAAGAAGACAAAATTCGTGTGCGACTTCCCGTATGTAATTCCCTTTTTGTCCAGGTAACCCGTTAGGTGAGCGCGGGCTTCCGCGTTTTTTTTACGCGAATATTCCATAAACGACTCATCGCCGAGTGAAGCCATCGCTGCAGCAATAGCCGCCTGGTTGTTTGGGATTCCCATATGGTATTTTTCGATCCGCGAGACCAGCTCAGGTTTGGCGATAACATATCCGACCCGTAAACCCGCCAGACCATAGATCTTCGAGAACGTTTTGGAAACGATAACATTCTGATCTTTTTTCACCAGGTCGACCATCGATATCTGCTGACCGGGTTCCAGGAACTCCAGGTATGCTTCATCCACATAGACAGGCACCTTTTTGGACACCTCTTCGCAAAACTGCCTGACCACTACGGGATCAACCAGCGTTCCCGTAGGATTGTTGGGGTTGCAGATAAACACGAGCCTGGTATCACCTGTAATCCGTGACGCAATCCGTTCATAGTCGTGTTCCAGCTTTTCATTCACATTCACTTTATCCCAGGTTGCGCCGAATGTTTCCGCATAGGTCATCAGCAATGGAAAAGTGGGAAAGGCCGAAAGGATTCGCCCGCCCTGAAGGCCAAATGCAGCTCCCGCCTGGCACAGCAGTGCAGCCGAGCCGGTACTGATCGCGATGTGCGCGGGTGTGACACCTTCCTTTTTTGCAAGCATCGCCCTCAGGTCTTCCTGAACACCCATCGTATAACGGTTGGCCTGGGTAGCACATTGCTGGATCGCAAGCTTCGCTTTTTCGGATGGCCCGTAAGGATTTTCATTCGCGTTCAACAGGATTTTCAGGGACCTCGCCGGAACGACTCCCTTCCTGGCGCGTTCGATTTCGCTCACGGGTGAAGCCATAAGTTGCTGGGGGAGGGAAACGCCGAGCGGGATTGCGGCCGTAGCGGCAATGGCGGACTTGAGCCAATCTCTTCTGTTTTGCATATTCATCAGGTTAGGCAGGATGGACGGTTAATGATTAATCAATATAATAATTTGGTCAGCCAAATCCATTGCACCGGTGAAAAAAGGGTACTGTGTCGCGCTGTACGGTCAAAGTTGCACCGACAGGCGATGGAAAATGGTGAAAGGAAAAATGATAACTGCAGGACTGCCGGACTGGCGAATTCGAATCATTAACGGGGAATGATCCCCATTTTTTTCATGAGAAAAGTGGCGTTCATTTTTTGAGCCAGCCCCGGCTTCAGCTTGTAGTCGAATGAAAGCTGGTCGTTTTCGATTGTCGCCTCGAAACAAAAATTTCCAACCTGATCAGGATATGCGGTGGCGAGGTCTCCCAGGGCGAGATCATGTGTGGCAATCAAAGCCAGGCAGGGATGGGGAAGGAGTTGCCGGACCAATGCAATGGATCCGCTCTGTTTGTCGGTTGAATTGGTCCCTTTCAGGATTTCATCCAGAAGAATGAACAGGGGTTTGTTACCTCGCAGCTCATCCATGATCGTCTTCAGCCGGTTCAGTTCGGCATAGAAGTACGACTGGTGATCTTTCAGGGAATCCGCCGTACGCATCCCGGATCGCATGTCTATGACCGGACAACGGAATGATGTAGCACAGACAGGCGCGCCGGTAAGGGCAAGAACGAGGTTAACACCGATCGTTCGTAAAAAAGTGCTTTTACCCGCCATGTTTGCCCCGGTAATGATCAGAACGGATTGACGTTCTCCAACGGAAACATTATTGGTGATACATTCCCCTTCCGGAATCAAAGGATGTCCCAGCTCTGTTGCCGCGATCGATAGCCCCTTTTCTATTACCGGATAGGTAAAGGACGGATGATTAAACGAAAATGTGCCGAGACTGCAGAGTACTTCGGCCTCGTGAATAACTTCAAGCCATATTTTCAGATTCCCCGCGTTGTCATATTTCCATTTTTCAAGCTTGTAAACGCATTGCATGTCGTACATCAGCAGGCTGTTCACCACCAGGTTCGTCATAGCGTTGAGCCTCGCGTTGAGTGCGCTGACAAGCGATGCCAGCGATTTTACTTTGACATCCGCTTCCAGCGCCTGACCGGAAAGCTTTTGTAACAACTGGCTGCTGAATTTTTCCTTCTCCAGGAAATTCAGGATATGAGCGTACTTTTCAAGGATCGATTTTTTACGGCTTATGTACTCGTGGAAGGCGTTAATTCTCTTGATATAAAATCCAAGGATAGCCCACTGCAACAACGCGAGGATAATAGCGACCGGCTTTACCGTCTCAACGAAGAAAGCGGCAGCAATACACGAAAGCGTAGCGGCCGGAAGTACAAAAATCAGGACTTTTAAAAAGGTATTACCATGAAGAAATGCCGGTACATCAAGCCACGCCAGCAACTGCTCCTGGTCGTCTGCCTGTTCATCTATCTCCATTCCCGCGGCACGGAAGTGCTGACAAAAATCCGGTTTTGCCGCGAGCTCCTGCGCAGCCTGCTGGTACCGGTAAATTTCCTCTTCCGAAGATAACGGATACGACAGGCGCCGGGCCATTTCTTTTTTTCCATGGATCGTATTGCACCGGTTGACCGATTGAAACAGCGATCCTTCCCCGAAAATATCCAGGTCGTGGGAATAGGGATGATGCGGGTCAATAAATTCGGAACCTGTTAACAGGCCGCCTACCTCTCCGTTCAACGCCTGTCCCTCGATCACATTTATTTTCACCAGGTTTTCCAGGTGTACCTTTTCGTTAAAAAGCCTGCTGTGTCTTTTTACCAGGACGGTGAATAAAAAGAGCAGCGGAATTTCAGCGTACCAGAGCCAGGAACTTGAAAAAGCAAAGTAACCGGCGATCAGAATGAACAACGCGGTTATGATCCGGAGATTGGAGATAACATTGATCTGCTTCTTTTTTGAAGTCAGCAGTTCACTGAAATTACCTTTTCGGTCTTCATAGAAGGAGAGGAGTTCGCGTCGGGTCATGGAAGACGGTTAAAGATCAAAGCAGGCGTTCAACAATCCTCATGATACGTTCCAGCGCCTTTTCATCGGTAGCGCTAAAGTCATTAATTCGATCACTGTCCACATCCAGGATAAGTACCACCTCACCCGCCTTATATGCCGGTAACACGATCTCCGATTTTGACGCCGAACTACACGCGATATGCCCCGGGAATTCGTCTACGTTTGGAACAACTATCGTTTTCTTTTCCTTCCACGACGATCCGCATACACCCTTTCCAAAGCCGATCCGGGTGCAGGCGATCGGACCCTGGAACGGCCCCAAAACCAACTGATCATCCTTTACCAAGTAGAACCCGACCCAGAAAAAATTCATGGTCTGTTTCAGCGCCGCTGCGATATTGGAAAGGTTGGCGATGAGATCGCGTTCATCCGCCACCAGCGACTCGATCTGCGGAATCAGCGTGTTATATCTTGCCTCCTTATCGGTTGATGTATCAATGATCAGTTCTTCCGCCATAAAGCAATCATTCAGATTTTTTCCAGGTGCTTCCTGGTTTTTTCGTTTTCCACGTTCCCGGTATTTAATGTCGTGGAAGGTTCGAATAAAAGTATTTCCACCTCCACGTCCGCAACCGGTTTGTGCTCAATACCGTGGGGTACAATGATAAACTCTCCTTCGCTTACTTCCACGGTTTTGTCGCGAAATTCCATTTTTAATTTTCCTTTCACTACCAGGAACAACTCATCCTCCTGTTCGTGATGATGCCAGATAAATTCTCCCTTCAGCTTAACAGCTTTTATACTCTGTCCGTTCAGTTCGCCGATCACACGGGGATTCCAGTGATCTGAAAATGTCCCGAGCTTTTCTTTGATGTTTACTTTTTCCATTTATATTGATGTTAAAATACCTGCACAATCTGGTGAAACGCATTTCAATCGGCTTGGTTGGCGACTTCAACGAAAAGATACACACCCTGGTAGCGCTTGACCGTTCCATCGCTCATGTTGCGGCTAACCTTGGTTTTCAGGTGGATGCTACCTGGATACCCACACAGACGATTACAAAAACCATTTTTGAAACAGTTAAATTCCAGGGGTTCTGGATCGTGCCGGGTTCGCCTTATGTCAACGATACCGCCGTATACAATGTAATCCGCTGGGCGCGGGAAAACGACTTTCCGATACTCGGATCCTGTGGCGGTTTTCAGTACATGATCATCGAATACGCCCGGAATGTGTTGGGTTGGTCTTCCGCGAGTCATGGTGAGACGGACCCGGAATCGGCTCGACAGGTGATCCGGAAACTCACATGTTCATTGAAGGGTCGATCGGAAGAAGTACTCATCACGGACCGTCATTCATGGCTGTACAAAACCATTCAAAAAGAAAAAATAACGGGTCATTTCTACTGCAGCTACGGTCTTGATCCCGGCTATCTGAAGGATCTCGACAAATACCCGCTTGTATTCACGGCTTTTTCGGCCGGCGGAGATGCGCGCGCTCTTGAATTAAAGGGTCACCGGTTTTATAACGGCACACTGTTCCAACCGTCTCTGGATTCAACGCCGGAAAACCCCAATCCGTTGATAATGGATTTCATCCGGCGATGCGGCGGCTGATCACGGTTTCAGGATCTTTAGCGTATCCGAAAATACAGCGTGGTGACTGACCACCTTTCCACGCAAGGCAGGGGCCGGAATTCCTTTTTCAAATAACCGCGGCGACTGAAATACACGCGCCTCATCCCATAATCCCCCTTCGATAAATCCATTGAGGGTCATCGCTCCACCTTCCACAAGAACGGATTGTATGTTTTGCTTATACAGATCCCGTAAAAGATTACCGAGGAAATCCTCTTCATCAATTCTTATTAGGGAAAGGTTGGTGTGCTCCTCATGTTTCAGGACGTTGTATACGATCGTCCGCTGCTTTTTGTCAAACAGGTGAAGGGTATTGCTCAACTTTAAAAAGCGGTCGATCACGATCCGGACTGGATTCCGCCCCGACCAGTCGCGAACGTTAAGTTGCGGGTTGTCGTATGCGGCTGTTTTTGCGCCGACCAGTATGGAGTCTTCCTCCGCCCTCCATTTGTGTGTCAGCTGACGGGAGTATTCGTTACTGATCCATTTTGAGTCGTGATTTTCCTTCGCGATAAAACCGTCGGATGTCTCCGCCCACTTCAGGACAATGTAAGGCCGTTGCTTTTCCATCCAGGTAAAGAAACGTTTGTTCAACTCACGCCCTTCCTGATCGAGTATACCTGTTACAACCTCGATACCGGACGCGCGAAGCTTCTTAATCCCATTACCCGATACCAGCGGATTCGAATCGAGATTTGCCACCACGACTTTTTTAACACCATGGCGGATCAACAGATCCGTGCATGGCGGGGTCTTCCCCGTGTGCGAACAGGGCTCGAGGCTTACATAAACCGTGCTCTCCTTCAGCAGGTCCTGTTCCTTCACACTGTTCAATGCATTTACCTCGGCGTGCATCTCGCCATACCTGTTGTGCCAGCCCTCGCCGATAATTCTTCCGTCATGAACGACGACACTTCCGACCATTGGATTAGGACTTACATTTCCCTGACCCATCAGCGCAAGCTCCAGCGCGCGGCGCATAAAAACCTCATCGGTATGGTGATCGTGTTTACTCATTGACTATACTTGCAAAGATTGCCAAGCTATGAAGAATTCCAAAGTATTGTTTCTGGATTTAGTCAATCGCATCAAAATAAACGAGAATGCCGCTGAGATCAGGACTATCGCATACCTGATCATGGAGCACGTCTTTTCCTTAACCAGGAATGAAATACTGTTGGAAAAGGAAGTTGAAAGCGGAAGGTCTGAAGATGAAAAGATCAATGAGATCATTCGCCGTATCAACTCGAACGAGCCTGTTCAGTATGTAACGGGTGAGACGATGTTCTATGGCAGAATGTTCCGGGTAAATTCTTCCGTGTTAATTCCCCGACCCGAAACGGAAGAACTGGTTCGATTCGTGGTGACGTTCCTGAAAGAGAACAAGGCCGGGGAGCCGGTAAGTATAATGGATATCGGAACGGGAAGCGGATGTATTCCCGTTACGCTTGCACTGGAATTTCCGCTGCACCACATCTCGGCAACCGATATCAGTGCCGCCGCCCTGGAAGTTGCCCGCATGAACGCGCTGGCCCTGAAAGCGCCGGTACGTTTTTTTGAGCACGACATCCTGACTGAAAAAATTCCCCTTGATGGTCTTGACGTCGTGGTCAGCAATCCTCCCTATATCACGCCCGGGGAAAAAGAAAGTATGAAAGAAAATGTTCTCGCTTTTGAACCGCATCTCGCCCTGTTCGTTCCCGAAAATGATCCACTGCTCTTTTATAAAGCCATTGCCGGAAAAGCTTCTATGGTATTGCGCCCCGGAGGACTTCTCGCAATGGAGATCAATGAATGCTTTGGCAAGGACATTGCGGCATTATTTAAGTCTTTTGATTTTCAGGATGTGGAGGTGATCAGCGATCTGTCCGGGAAGGATAGAATGGTAAAGGGTATTCAGCGATAGTTTTATGGATCACGAGGTAAACATATTTCAGCGATGACAAAATCACCTACTGTTTCTGTTATTGGTTCCGGCAACCTGGCCTGGCACCTTGCGCCGGCACTGGACAATGCAGGCTTTGCCGTGCGGGAAGTTCACAGCAGAAATCCCGCCCACGCGGCGGAACTAGTGGAACGCCTCTACCAGGCTGAAGTAAAAGCGACGCTCGATTTTTCAACCAGTACCTCCGGCTTATTCATAATAGCCACATCTGACGACGCCATACAGGAGGTAGTCCGCGAGATCGTACTTCCCGACGACGCCATACTTGTTCACACATCGGGCGGACAACCACTGAGTATCCTGAGTGATGCGGCGACACCGAACCTGGGTGTGTTCTATCCCCTGCAAACATTCAGTAAGGTTCGGAAAATTGATTTTAACGACGTACCGGTTTTTATCGAAAGCGCAAACGGCACGACGGAAAAGATGCTGATGGCTATGGCCCGCGCGGTCAGTAAGAACGTCTGCAAGATAACTTCGCATGAAAGGCAGGCACTGCATGTCTCTGCCGTTTTTGCTTCCAATTTTACGAACCATATGCTCTTGCTGGCGCAGGAGATCATGAAGGAAAACAGCCTGAGTTTCGACTGGCTTAAACCTTTGATTACCGAGATGTTAACGAAAAGCCTCACGATAGGTCCGGAGAACGCACAGACCGGCCCGGCCCGAAGGGGGGATTTCGAAACACTGGACAGGCACATGGAATTTCTCAACGACAATGAGTCGGCAGCGGAAGTGTACAGGCTGATCAGTCAGGATATCGTTGACCGGTATGGAGAGTAGCTACAATTAAATGATCCGGTGTTATTAGGGAGGTGTATGCGCTGTGGACGAGCGGCAGCACATTTAGGCCGCCCGTTATATGCCGTGCTTTCGTCGACGGTTACAGATCGAGCAGCGACATAATTTTATCGGAATAAGCATAAACATCTTTCGGTGTGTTGCAGAGAATGACAAAAAAAATCTGTTTATCGGGAATAGAAACATAGTTGCACAAAAAGCCGCCCTGGCTTCCGGTATGACTTACAATGTTATACCCCTTGTCCGTCGTTCCGATGAACCATGACCAACCGACTGCAGGGTCGAAATGATCCTCCCGCTTTGCTGGCTTTACCCATGACCATGAGGCCTGGAATGGACGTGTGCCGCTCCAGTTCTCAAACTTTTTTACCGTCCGCGAATCTTCGATCGCCCCATGAGATAAAAATACCGAGTGTTGAATAGCTCTTTCGTACCTGGCGAGTTCCTCGACGGAACTCCACACGCCACCATTGCCGGCAGCGGGAAATGTTGGCTCTTCGCCATAATCGTCTTCAATCCATTGCTCCCCCTCTTTGACATAGGCATGACTGACACCATTGTCGGGGTGGGGTCCGTCTGTAATAGTGCTGGTTCGCATGCCGGATGGATCAAAAATATTTCTGTCAATGTATTGCTGCCACTTCATACCGGAGACCTTTTCGATGATCAGCGCAAGACCATTATAGGCGGGGTTGGAGTAGTGGAATTGTGAACCGGGTTCAAACTCGAGCGTATCAGTCTGGGTGATGGGATACCAGTTCTCCGCGTCCTTTGCCGTCAGGTAGAAGACACTATCTCCGGAAACATCGCGGAGGTCCGGTAACCCGGATGTATGCGTGAGTAGGTGACTGATCCGCACTTTGCCGGCGATCTCCTTGTTTTTGAATCCGGAAAAATATTTGTACAGGCTGTCTTCGACTGAAAGTTGTCCATGCTCCTGCAACATGAGTATTCCGTTTGCAACAAAAGTTTTGGAAATGGATCCCAGGTTAAAAAGGGTTTTGGTGGTAATAGCTTCTTTCGTTCGCATATCGGCCAGCCCATAACCCCTGGAGAAAACGACGCTGTCCCTGACGACGAGCATAATGGCACCGCCGGGCTCTTCCGGTGAAAACTGCTCATTGAAGTATTCTTCAAGCGCCAATGGTATAGCCTTCGGCGTTTTTTTGTCAGGACTACAGGAAAGCAGGGTCAGGCTGCAACAGAATGCCAGATGGCGGATTTTCATTTGCCCAATATAGGAAAGCGGCATCGCTGATACGAATCAAAGACGACTGTTTCACATTAAGTTTCAGGATATGTAGTCGTTAAATCCCGGGATTCCGGTACGCAAGTACTTCAGTCACGCGGTGACAGGGATCGTTTTGCCGCGATTACAGCATGAATCGTCATATCAAAAATTTTTTTGCTTTCCGGGAAGCATTAACTTTCGGTATTCTAACAAAACAAAATTTATGTCCCAGATACCTCCGATGATGCAGCGGCCCAGAAGAAACCGGAAAAGTGAGGTGATCCGCTCCATGGTAGAGGAAACGAGGGTTACAACCGACGATCTGATCTTTCCGTTGTTCCTGATCGATGGAAAAAATCAGCAAACGGAAGTGGCTTCCATGCCGGGAATTTTCAGGTTGTCTGCCGATCTGATGTTGAAAGAAATCGAAGAATGCCTGAAGATCGGTATTCGTGCATTCGACGTGTTTCCGGCCGTCGAAGATACATGGAAGGATAAGACAGCAACAAAAAGTTATGACCCCGGTTTCTTTTACCTGAAAGCGTTGCGTGAGATCAAAAAAACATTTCCCGAAGCGTGTATCATGACCGATGTCGCCATGGATCCATACAGCTCGGATGGCCATGACGGGTTGGTAAAAGACGGAAAGATCGTCAACGATGAAACGCTGGAGATTTTAGGAAAGATGGCGCTGGCGCAGGCGGACACCGGGATCGATATTCTCGGTCCATCGGATATGATGGATGGAAGAGTAGGGTATATCCGCGGCGTGCTCGATCAAAACGGCTTTACGGATGTGTCCATTATGAGTTATACTGCCAAGTATGCCAGCGGATTTTACAACCCGTTCCGGGATGCACTGGATTCTGCGCCAAAATTTGGCGACAAAAAAACATACCAGATGAATCCTGCCAACCGGCGCGAAGCATTGATCGAAGCACAGCTTGATACCATGGAAGGAGCGGATTTCCTGATGGTAAAGCCGGCTCTCGCCTACCTGGATATCATCCGCCTATTGAAAGATAGTTCGGACCTTCCTGTTGCCGCTTATAATGTAAGCGGGGAATACTCGATGATCAAGGCCGCCGCGCAAAAAGGCTGGCTGGACGGCGAACGGGTAATGAAGGAGACTTTATTAAGTATAAAACGATCCGGCGCAGATATAATACTGACCTATTTTGCAAAGGAATTCGCGCGCAATATTTCTAACTCAAGATGATTATGGGTAACAGGATATTCCTGTTTGCTGTGTTTATAACGGTATCGCTGTTTGCCAGGGCACAGTCCGTTGAACTATCCGGATTCGGGAGAATTGAGGTGGATGGCCAGGTCGGATACATACGCGATCCGGACCAGACCCTCACGTTTGAGGAAGTAAGGAAATTGCCGTTCGTTTACCCGGAAGGCGAATACTCACCGAACTTAGGCTTCGACCGTTCCGCACATTGGTTCAAAATGGATCTTCGGAATAAAATGAATCCTTCAGCATGGCTGATGGAAGTCGCCTACGCGCCATTGGACCAGATAGACTTTTATGTACTGGAAGCGGATGGAACTGTTATTCACAAAACCGCAGGCGATCATTACCCTATTTCCTACCGGGATATTTCACATCGTCACCCTATTTTTTCTTTTGATATCCCCAGCGGCGGATCGAAGACCGTTTATGTCCGCGTCCAGAGTATATCGTCCGTCCAGGTGCCCATCACGTTCTGGACCCGCGATGCTTTTTTGAAAACAGCCTATAAGGTCCAGCTCATGAACGGGTTGTTCTATGGCGCTATGCTGGTCATGATCCTATACCAGTTGTTCCTGTTCTTTTCCATCCGCGACAAAATCACGTTCTATTATGTATTGACCCTGTTAACCATGATCAACGTCGTCTCCTTCTTTCAGGGGTACACGTTCCTGTACATTTATCCGAACCATCCCGGCTTTAATGATATACTGGCGATGGTCACGGGACCTGCGTTCGTCGTCTGTTCAACTTTCCTTACCCGCGCATTCCTGAATGTCAGAAGTTTCAGCAAGCTTCTCGATAACCTGCTGGTGGGCAACATGCTCCTGGATCTGACCGTCGCTTTTTTGATGACCATTTTTTTCAGGAAAATTTCCTACCAGTATCACAACTACCTGATCTTCATTCATTGCATTCTCGCCCTGATTTGCGCCGGCTACTGCTTCTATAGGAATTATAAGCCCGCGCGCTACTACCTCGTGGCGTGGTTCACGCTGCTGGTCGCTGCCGGTATCTTTACCATTAGTAGCAACGGCCTTATTCCCGGTCACCTGAGTACAAACTATACGGGATTGATGGCCGGTTGTATCTTACAGATGTTGTTCATCTCTTTTGCTCTCGGTGATCGCTGGAGAACCCTTGAAAAGGAAAACCAGCGCGCAAAGGAGCTGGAGCTTCGACGTGAGCAGGAGGAAAAAGAAAAGCTTGAAAAAGAAGTCAGGCTGCGGACAACGGAAATCCAGCAGCAGAATATACAGCTCGAAGAGGTCAACAACGTCAAGGATAAACTCTTCTCCGTTGTTTCCCACGACATCAAGGGGCCGCTCAGCTCCCTTCACCTGGCGCTGACACTGGCCAAAACGGGAGCGCTGAGCTCCGAAGAATTTCAGGAACTGTCTGCCGGCCTGGAATTGAGGCTGATCCAAACAACAGAGTTTATCGACAACCTGCTGCAGTGGGCAAAGCTGCAGATGAAGGGTGAAACGTTCGAACCGGACAAACTCGATCTCAGCGGACTGGCAAAAGAATCGGTACGTCTGTTGGAGCATGAATGCAGGCAGAAGAAGATCACACTGGTAAACAACCTCAGTGAACCCCTCGACGCATATGCGGACCTGAACATGATGCGATCTGTTCTCCGTAACCTGCTGACCAATGCTATCAAGTTTACGAGGCCGGAAGGTTCTATTACCATTAGCGCTTACCGCATCGATAATAAAATAATTATTTCAATTGCCGATACCGGGGTGGGAATTCCAAAAATAAACCGCGAGCGCCTCTTCACAATATCCAGTGTAACAACACAAGGTACACGGCAGGAAAAGGGAACAGGACTTGGTCTGCTTTTGTGCAAAGAGTTTGTGGAGAAAAATGGTGGCCGTATCTGGTTTGAAACTGAAGACGGGAAAGGAACGACATTTTACTTTTCGCTTCCAAAGTATCCCATGGAAGCGCATGTTATCCACGCTATTTCCTGATACCGTACCGCTGCTAGTGTTACGTCACCATTATGATGTCGCATCCGTTGGCTTTTGTATTTAGCCCTGAAAGGGCGTTACATATTGGCCCAGGGTGAAGCCCTGGGTTTTAAGTGGTGATTTAAATTTTAGCCCTGAAGGGGCGTAATAATAGGTGTGCCGGGCATGTAGTAAGACTAAAAGGTGCGGGGAGTTGTACCCCCAAGTCCTGAAGGAGCCGTGATGACCGGAATCCTATAGTCGAAAGCAAGGGCGTCCTAAGTGATTAGGAGGTCTGAAGGAAGTCGTAGACAAATATTCGATGTGACGAACAGAAACCTGATATAAGGCCTGTCTCTCTGGGTAATTGACCCTTGAATCAAGAAGCCCAAAAGTCATTCGGAAGAGAGAGGGGTAAATCAGGCGTATCGAATGGAAAGACTTACTACTTACCCCGGGAGAACCTGATCTTCTGCGGAGGCAGCGGTACGTGCGAGTGCCCGAGCAAAGCGGAAGATCAGACGTCAGCAGCGAGCATAGTACCATTGACATAGAAAATGGGAAGGCTCAAATCTATTAACAAAGGAAGCATTCGAAAATGCGTAAAGACAAAAAGCAACAGAAAAATCGTCCTGTTCCACAACTGGAAATTTTCAGTCCGACAGGCGAACCTGCGAAGGCAATCACTGACCGTATGAGTGAGAAACCTTCGGCAGGAGAAGCATTGTTTTCGCGATTGGACAGACAGCGATCCTTAACAGAAAACCTTTTAGATAAGATTGTAGACTATGAAAACCTAAAGAGAGCGTTCAAACAAGTTAGAAAAAATGATGGCAGTAGTGGAGTAGATGAAATGGAAGTTGAAGAACTACGTCAATGGTTAGGAAAGCACCTGGAAGAACTACGAGATTCACTACTCACGGAAACTTATCAAGTGAGCATGGTGCGAAAGGTAGAGACTCCGAAACTGACAGGAGGCGTAAGAATGTTGGGTATTCCGACCGTTAAAGATCGTCTTGTTCAACAAGCTATCCATCAAAAATTAAATCTCTACTACGAGCCGTATTTCAGCGAGCACAGTTATGGATTCAGACCGAATCGAGATGCGCATCAGGCAGTGTTACAGGCCAGCCATTACATTAGAGAAGGAAAGGAGTGGGTAGTGGATATAGACTTAGAGAAATTCTTCGATAAGATAAACCACGACCGACTCATGCAAAGATTGAGCAAAGGAATAGGCGATAAGCGATTACTTCGGCTGATCAATGCATTCTTAAAAGCCGGCATGATGGAAGGCGGTCTGATAGAACAACGGATAGCCGGTACTCCCCAGGGTGCACCACTTTCTCCATTACTTTCCAATATTGTATTAGATGAATTGGACAAAGAACTCGAAAAACGAGGACATAGCTTCTGTCGATATGCCGATGATTGTAACATATACGTGAAGAGCAAAAAGGCAGGAGAACGCGTAATGGAAAGCGTTGTACGCTTTATCGAGATGAAGTTGAAATTAAAAGTAAATCGCTCGAAAAGTGGAGTAAGGCACTGCTCGGAGATAAAATTCTTAGGCTATACACTCATGCCGGAAGGCGGGATACGGATTGCAAATAAATCCATAGACCGCTTAAAGGATAAAGTGCGAGAGATAACCAAAAGAAATCGAGGAGTCAAATTCGAACAAGTGATCGGGGAACTGAACCAAGCAATTATAGGATGGACAAACTACTTCCGGTTAGCTAACAAATGGCTGTCTACTCTTAGAGACCTTGATGGTTGGATAAGAAGAAAGCTAAGATGTTACAAGCTAAAACAATGCGGAAGGAAATACACCATCTTTAAACTGCTTAGAAGGTTTGGTATCGCCGAAAATACAAGCTGGAACGTTGTGATGTATTCGCGAGGTTGGTGGAACATGACCACAAAGGTCGCAGTTAACCAAGCCATGAACGTAAAATGGTTTGCCCAACAGGGGCTGCAATCTTTAGCACTAAGGATATCTGGTTAATGGAAACCGCCGCGGTACGAATTCGTATGCCAGGTGGTGTGGGGGGAACAGCGGCGATGAGCCGCTTACCTACCCGATTGTCGCTTAGGGCAATCAATCAATGACACGACACTAGTCGAATAGCCCGGCGGATTTGGAAGCGGGTGGCACAATTTTCAAGTGTCTGTACGCCCTCTCCGCAGCTTCCCTTCCCCGGGACGTACGCTTCAGATAACCTTCCTGGATCAGGAAAGGCTCGTAAACTTCTTCTATGGTTTCCGCTTCCTCCCCTACAGCCGTGGCAATCGTGCTTAGCCCGACAGGCCCACCTTTGAACTTTTCGATAATGGTGAGCAGGATACGGTTGTCCATATCATCCAACCCGTTCTCATCAACATCAAGTGCCTTGAGCGCCATTTGAGCGATTGCCATCGTGATGATCCCATCGCCTTTGATCTGGGCGAAGTCCCGTGTTCTTCTCAGAAGATTGTTGGCGATCCGCGGTGTCCCCCGGCTGCGCCTGGCGATCTCGAAAGCGGCATCTTCTTCGATCGGTGTATCGATGATACCGGCAGAACGTTTTACGATCTTCGTAAGCAATGCCGAATCGTAATACTCCAGGCGGGCGTTGATCCCAAAGCGCGCCCGAAGCGGTGACGTCAGCAGTCCGGCGCGGGTAGTGGCGCCAATCAGCGTAAAAGGATTCAACCCGATCTGAACGGAACGCGCATTGGGGCCTGAATCCAGCATAATGTCGATCCGGAAATCTTCCATCGCCGAATAGAGGTACTCTTCAACAATGGGATTGAGACGGTGGATCTCGTCAATGAACAGCACATCGTGAGTCTCGAGATTGGTTAAAAGGCCCGCCAGGTCGCTGGGTTTGTCCAGCACAGGGCCTGAGGTAATCTTGATGCTCGACTGCAGTTCATTGGCGATGATATGCGACAACGTGGTTTTTCCCAAGCCCGGAGGCCCATGAAGCAGCACATGATCCAATGACTCACCCCGCTGCCGCGCGGCCTGTACAAAGATCTTGATGTTATCAACGATCTTATCCTGACCGGAAAAATCCTGAAACGAAAGAGGACGCAATGCCTTTTCAATTTCTTTCTCAGCTGCTCCCTGATCTTCGTTTTCTCCTTTAAGATAGTCTTCCCTCATGTGCGAAAGTTAAACGTTATTCGCAGAACTTTATTCGCCCCGGACCGGCGTAATCAAAAATGTGCTGGTCACTCGCCGCGGTAGCTTTCTATTTTTTTTCGGAGTTTCTGCGAAAGTCACGCGTATTCCAGATACAACAACGTTGCATTAAGCCATTTTTTATAACTTGCGCCCGATTTTTACGATATGAACCTTCGCAACAAGAACATTCTTTATACGATCATCCTATTGCTTGCCGTGTTTGGCGTCTGGTTATACCGGAAAAACCAGGTGCCGGAACTAACCCGAATCGAGGGAAAAACGATGGGCACCACGTATCACATAATCTATTTCGATGCCGGACAGCGCGATTTCAAAGCGGAGATCGATTCGCTGCTGGTAGTAGTGAACAAATCGATCAACAACTATGATCCAACCTCAGAGGTTTCCCGATTCAACGGAAGTGTCCGGGGTATTGCATTTCGTTTACCATACTTCTCCGATCCTGTAAAAAAAGCAAAGGAAGTACACGATGCGTCAGGCGGGGCATTCGATCCAACGGTTATGCCTCTGGTTAATGCCTGGGGATTCGGACCGGCTAAACCGATGAACCCCGACAGCGCACAGATAGATTCAATCAAGGCTTTCACCGGGTTCAATAAACTGGAGCTGACGGAAGACAGTCTCATCAAACACGATCCCCGGGTTCAGTTTGATTTCGGGGGCATCGGACAGGGTTATGGTGCAGATATTATAACTGAATTTCTCAAGTCGAAGGGTATATCCGACATGCTGGTTGAGCTGGGCGGCGAAGGTATGGCATTGGGAAAAAACCTGAAGACCAACAAGCCCTGGGAGATCGGGATACTGGATCCCAACTCGACGTATGAGAATCAGTTTTTTAAGGCCTACGTTGCCCTGACAAACAAATCGTTTACCACGTCGGGAAATTATTTCAACTATCGTGAGATCGATGGAAAAAAGTATTCACATACCATCGATCCGGAAACAGGATTTCCGGCGCGTCGTCCGATATTAAGCGCATCGGTGTTCGCGAAGGATTGTACAACAGCGGATGTCTGGGGAACCGCTTTCATGGTGATGGGTCATGAAAAGGCCATCGAGTTACTAAAGACCCATCCTGAACTGGAAGCGCTTCTTATCTTCACCTCCGCCAGTGGAGAAATGGAAACCTATATGACTCCCGGTATCCGTCCTTATGTGAAACTAGAACCTTAATCCGAATATGGTAACCAAACTACTGGTCCTCTTTTTCACCCCGTTGATCTCCGGCTTGCTGATCTACCTTGTTCCAAAGAGTAAGGATACCAATTTTAAGCTTTTGCTGGTTTTTGCAGGCTCCTATCTCTTCGCGATCACGGTCATTCATATTTTACCGGAATTATACCGGCAAAGTATTGGTATTGAACTCGTCGGCCTTTTTGTGCTTGCCGGTTTCTTCCTTCAGCAATTGCTCGAATACTTCACCGCCGGAATCGAGCATGGACACATTCATACACACGATCATAAAAGTCACGACGGACACAAGCATAAGCATCACGGCCATACCAATAAATCTGTTTCCGCGCTGGTGCTCCTGTTTGCCCTTTGTATCCACGCTTTCCTCGAAGGTGGTATGCTGGCAAAGCCTACATCCATGGGATCGATCTATAACGCAAACGCGATCCTTCTCGGTATCGCCCTGCATCGTGCGCCCGCGGCATTTGCGTTGATGACCGTTCTGGCTTCACAGTTGCGCTCCCGTAACAAAGCATTACCTCACCTGATTGGATTTTCACTGGCTGCGCCCATCGGGTTAATACTCAGTACCTATCTGGCAAACCACGAAGTGATTACCGCTACCGGGTTGTTGTACCTGTACGCGTTGGTGAGCGGAAATTTTTTGCATATCTCGACTACGATCGTTTTCGAAAGCAGTCCGGAGCACCGTTTTCATGCGAAGAAAATGGCGGTAGCTGTTGTGGGCGCGTTAATAGCGGTCGGAGTGGAGTATATACTCTGAGTGGTTATCTAACGGACCACCCGGAATCACGGATTTAAATATGCGCCTCAGGTTTTTGTTCCAGCCTTCCGTGTGTTACCTTGAAGCATGCTCTCACGACTGTTAACCCTTGCGACAGACAGGATCTACAACCTGCCAATCATCGTGATGATGCCGCATAGCCGTTGTAATTGCCGCTGCGTGATGTGCGACATCTGGAAAGCTAATCACGATAAGAGGGAAATTTCCGCCGGGGAATTGCAAAAGCATGTAAAGCATTTTACAAAACTCGGCGTTCGTGAAGTGGTGTTTTCCGGAGGCGAAGCCCTTATGCACTCCAATTTGTGGAAGTTGTGTGATGTACTTCGTGAAAATCAGATCAGCATCACGCTGCTCTCCACCGGGCTGATGCTGGAACGAAATGCACGGGAAATCCTTGCTTCCTTTAAAGATGTTATCGTCTCCGTTGACGGCAGTAGAGATGTACACGACCGGATCAGGAACATTCCGCAGGGATTTGAAAAATTATCGGCCGGCGTGCGTGCGTTGAAAAACCTGAAGCCTGACTATCGTGTAACCGCCAGGTGTGTCCTGCAGCGTCACAACTACGAGGATTTCGGCAACATTATAAAAGCGACGAAAGAAATCGGGCTGGACCAGGTCTCATTCTTGGCTGCCGATATTTCAACACCCGCATTCAACCACGAGGGTACTTTGACCAGCGAACGTGTTAGCGAAATTGCCCTCGATGCGGACGAAACGCGGCGGTTCGAACAAATTGTGGAGGAGTCTTTCATTTCAATGGGAGAATATTACCGGTCAGGGTTTATCGCTGAAAGTCCCCTGAAGATGAGAAAGATCGTTCAGTACTATGAAGCGATAAACGGGCTGGCGGAGTACCCCGGTACTGTATGTAACGCGCCGTGGGTGTCGGTAGTAATTGAATCGGATGGACGCGTGTTGCCTTGCTTCTTCCATAAACCCTATGGTAACATCTATGACACCGATTTTAAAGAGATCATCAATTCCGAAAAGGCTATCGCATTCCGGAAGAGTTTGAATGTTCACGACGACCCGATCTGTAGAAAATGTGTTTGTTCCCTTAAGCTCGGTGTCCGGCAAATGCTGTAAACTCCGATGTCAGATGAAAGATCCCGGAATCGGTAAAATTCCGTAAGGCCCGGATCGTTGGTTTGTGAACAAGTCCCCGCTGACAATCTCCCTATTTGTAAAAAAATATCCGGCATGTTGCATTTGCAACAATATTTTCTTTATTTACTTGACAAAATATAAGGATATGGGCAAGGAATACCTTGGCGAATTTGAAGAACTGGTGTTAACAATGGTAGCGGGACTTCAGGAAGACGCGTACGGCGCGGCAATAGCGGACGAGATAGAAACCCGTCTGAAACGCGAAGTGAACCTCAGCGCTGTTCATGTCACGTTGTACCGGCTTGAAGACAAGGGATATATCAAGTCGAGCATGGGTGGAGGTACGAAGGAAAGAGGTGGGAGAAGAAAAAGGATCTATACGATCACGAGTGCGGGTATGGCGCTATTGCGCGTGATGAAAGAAACGAGGCTGGAGCTGTGGAAGATGGTACCTCAGCTGAAGATCACCGGTATATGAACGTAAACCCTGGGCCGGTGTGGGTGCTTTCCATCCTCAGGTGGGTTTGTCCGGATGAACTGCATGAAGCGATCGAAGGCGATCTCTTCCAGCGGTTCGACAAGGACATGAAGAGCTTCGGAGAAAAAAGAGCAAAGCGACGATTGCTATGGAACGCCCTTCGTTTTCTCCGGGGAGGAATTTTGATGCGTAACACGTTTTCCCTTCATATGAACCAGTGGCCGATGTTCAGAAATTATTTTATCACGACGTTCAGGCATATGGGCAGGAATAAGATCAATGCCCTGTCGAAGGTTGGAGGGCTGACACTGGCCTTATTCAGCTTTCTTATTATCAGTCTCTATGTTCACTACCAGCTATCGTTCGACACCTATCATGAGGGTTATGACCGCATTTATCGGATCAACACGGAAAGAAAGGAAAGCGGCCGCTTCGAAAAATACGGGATTGCTCCATTGGCACTTGGGCCATTGATGGTGGGTCAGTTTCCGGAGATCGAAGCGTTTACACGGCTGGATATATCGAACGGAAGCCATGTCCGGTACAACGAAAAAGTAGTAAGCTGCGGCGTCTTCCCGGCAGACAGCTCCCTGTTCGATGTATTCTCATTTTCATTTTTACAGGGGAACAAGGATGGACTAAAAAAACCGGGATCCATCGTACTGACGCGGTCCGCATCCAGGAACATTTTTGGCGATGAAGAGCCGATGGGTAAACTGCTGACCATTAATAACCAGGAGGAGATCTTTACGGTCACGGCAGTCATCGACGACATACCCCGGAATTCACATTTCCGGGTTGACGCGTTTATCCCGCTGGAGCGGGAAGCTCTTTTTACAGCTGACAATATTGTTTCGCCGGTGTATTTTCTCGACCGTTCCGCCGTACTGTACGTCAAATTCCGTAAAAAAAACAGCGCGGGGTTGTTCGAAGAGAAGATCGAGTCGTTGCTGGACAGGCACGTAAATAAAGACGAGCGTGCAAAGGCCGGATTCAGGATTTTCCTTCAACCCTTAACGGACATCTATTTTGACACTGCGTACAAGTATGAGTTTACCAGAAAGGGCAGTGTTCTTTATTTATACATCTTCATCGTATTGGGTGTTTTCCTGCTCGTTGTCGCCAGCATAAACTATATTAATCTTTCCGTTGCCGATTTTACGGGAAGGTCGCGCGAGATCGGCGTGCGTAAGGTAATGGGTGCGGGCAGAACACAAATTGCCTGGCAGGTAATTTTAGAGGCGCTGTTGTTTTGCGCCGCAGCGTTGATGCTCAGTTCCCTTCTTCTTTACCTGTTCTTTCCAAAAGTGCTGTCCGTTCTGGAGCCCGATCTCAGATTTGAAATGCTGATCGATAAAAACCTTCTGTTCGCAGTATCGCTGACGTTGTTCCTGCTGATCTTCTTTTCGACTGTATTTCCAGCGTACTGGCTGGCGACGAGTCATACAACCCAGGACCTGAAAGGTGTGAGCGGTTCTGTTCGTCACACGACCTTGGGCAGAACGTTGTTGATCGCACAATTCGCGATCTCCGCCATCTGCATCAGCGCCACGTTCGTCATCAGCCGTCAGCTGGATTTTATTCATACAAAAGACCTGGGCTTCGACAAAAAGAACCTCGTGGTACTGTCGATGCCCGAGGGTTTTACGGTAGCAAAAATGAGATCGTTCAAACAGCAGCTCAAATCGATTCCGGGAGTGCAGGCCGTTTCGAACAGCTCTTTCCGGATCGGTGGCGGATACTGGAAGGATTGGTATGAGATTGAGTCGGAGGGAGAAATGAAACCGGTGGAACTTCACGAGGTCTTTTCAGACGATGATCTGTTCGGGACATTGGGAATAAAGTTGCTGGAAGGCCGGTTATTTAATGCCGACTATCCTGCTGACAGCGGTGCGGCATTTGTGATCAACGAAACCGCGGCAAAAGTACTCGGATGGAAGGATCCGGTGGGCAAACGGATACTCACTCATCCCGAAGAAAAAGGAAAGTGGGAGGGTACGGTGGTCGGAGTTGTTTCGGATTTTAACATCAGTAGTCTCCACGAAAAAGTTCAGCCGCTGGTCATGCGACTTCCCTGGCAACGCGACTATCCGGAATATTTCGTGTACGTGAGAATTTCAGGAGATGAAGAACAGACTGTTGCTGCTATTAAAAGCGCGTACAACGAAATGGTCCCCGGGTACCCGATAGATCTCCAGTATGTGATCGACTTCTATAATAAACATTACGAACGGGAGAACAGGGCATTTGCATCCATGCAATTCGGCACAACGGTAATCATCCTCGTATCTTCCATCGGTATTTTTTCACTTTCCGTGTTCATGTCGCTGAGAAGAATGAAGGAGTTCGGGATCCGGAAAGTTCTTGGCGCAAATGTATTTCAGATCATGGCGTTACACGTGGGCTATTTCCTCAGACTGGCTCTCCTGGCGAATGTAATCGCATTGCCCGTTTCGTACTGGTTAATGAAAGGATGGCTCGACGGGTTTGCCTACCGGGCGCCGCTGAACGCAATGACGTTCGTGTCGGTGATGGCGATTTCATTTTTGCTCGTGGTTGTATCAGGCGGATACTCGGCATGGAAGGCTGCGAGTATGAATCCTGTTGATGTAATTAAACTGCAATAAGATGCCGGAGAACAAAACGCAACTTCCGGGCTATATGGGTGTTTTTCTCCGGTTTATTTGCCCGGCGCACCTGCTGGAGGAAATCGAGGGAGATCTGCTGCAGAAATATAATCGTGATATCACAAGGTTCGGTAGCCGGAAAGCTGGACGTAGACTGATATATAACACGATCCGGTTTTTCAGGGGAGGGATATTGACCAGGAACAGGATTTCAACAGTAAGAAAAAGAAATCTCATGATAAAAAGCAACATGAAGCTGATGATCCGGCAAGTGGCTGGAAACAAAACGTACTCACTTGTCAATATCCTGGGACTAACGATCGGAATCTTTGCGTCCCTGCTGATTGCTCAGTTTGTCTTGTTTGAATGGAGCTTTGAGCGTTACAACAAAAATGCCGATAAGACATACCGTGTGAACTTATATAATACATCGAACGGTGTTTTTACCGGTATTTCTCCCGGAACAGTGTCGGGAGTAGGTTATGCCCTGCAGCGATCTTTTCCCGGTATTGAGGCCGTTGCCCGGGTAAGTTCACGGGTGACCGGAGTTGTTGCCAGCGATGATCATTCTGTAACACACATGGAAACGGAAATTGTATATGCCGATGCTTCCATAGTCGATTTGCTTGCGATCGATCTGCTGGAAGGCCGGAAGTATTCCGTTTTAAAAACTCCCCAATCGATACTCATTTCCGAATCGGCTGCCAGGAAATATTTCGGTGATACCATGGTTAGCGGAAAGACCTTGCATTTCGGGTTTAACAATGGAAGTGTTCTGCCAACACCGTATCAGATCGGAGGAGTGTTCCGTGATATTCCGGCGAATGCCCTTCAGCGTTTTCATTTTATCCTGCCTCCCGCGTCCGATGCGGCCTGGAATGAAAACTGGGCGTGGAGCAACGTGAGCACTTATGTTCGTCTCTCGGAAAATGTGGACCCTTCCAGCCTGGAGCACGCCATGTTGCAGATCGTGAGGGATCACCACCAGGACAGCGCAGGCGACCGGTACCTGCTTGAACCGATAACCCGGATCCGGTTGTATGCCCTCGATGGCAGCGGAAGAGCGACGTTCCTCGGATTTCTTGTTCTGCTGGGGGTCGTTATTCTCTTACTGGCATGGTTCAATTACATCAACCTGTCGACCGCACGCTTTTTTGAACGGATGAAAGATGTGGGCATCCGGAAGTTGATCGGAGCGACCCGGGCCGGGTTAGTCATGCAGTTTTTATCGGAGTGTCTTTTTTTCAATGTTATTTCCTTTGGCTGCGCTGCCCTTGTTTTTTTCCTCTCCTGGCCTTTGGTGACACAATTCCTCGGATACCCGATTCCGCTTACTTTTTTTAAAGATCCGATGACAATAGTTTTTGCTGGTTGTTTCATATTCATGAGTACTTTGTCTGCCGGGCTGTACCCCTCCATGTTTCTGTCATCGTTCAGGCCGATTCAGGTTTTGAAGGGAAGGCTTACGGGATTCGCGGACCGTTCGACCATACGCAAAGCGATGGTGGTTGTTCAGTTGTCGGTTTCGATCCTGCTTATTACGGCCGTTCTGGCTATTCAACGTCAAATAGGATTTATGATGGAACAAAAGCTGGGTATTTCTATTGATCAGACGTTGATCATCGAAGAACCATTGCTGACAGATGCAGCCTCCGTGAACAGATATGAGACATTCAGGAACGATGTACTTCAACTGCCAGCTGTTCGCGGTGTTACCTATGCTTCCAGTTTTCCGGGAGCGGAAATAGACTGGCATCGTACAGACATTACGTTAGGACAGGAAAATGCGGACTACCGTTACGATAGCCGCATCATCGCTATTGGTACGGAGTTCCTGGATATGTTCGGCATTCGGTTGTTGACGGGAAGAAACTTCGATCCTGCGATTGAAAGTGATAAGAAGGCGATGTTGATAAGTGAAGCGGCATCCAAAATGTTTGGGTTCGGGAACTATGGCGATGCCCTGGGCAAGTTGGTCTTTATCGGAAACCGGCGATTTGAAGTTATCGGTGTCGTGAAGAATTATCACTATCGTTCTCTTCAAAATCACATACAGCCCCTGCTGTACATGCAGGGGCATCCACGGGGCCCCCGTTACGCCATAAAAATAGCTCCTGGTGATTTTACAAAAACGATCCCGGCAATCGAATCAATCTGGAAGGTGGCTTACGCAGGAAATATTTTCAATTACTATTTCCTGGACGACCATTTTGATCGTCAGTACGCATCAGAACGCCAGACCGGAACCATCGTATCTGTTCTTACCCTGTTGGCTATTTTTATTTCCGCTTCCGGATTATTCGGACTGACGCTGTATTCCGTGAACCGCAGGACAAGAGAGATCGGCATTCGCAAAATATTAGGTGCGACGGTTTCAAACGTCGTGTTACTCCTGTCCCGGGATTTTATACGCCTTATGGTCATTGGAGGATTTTTGTCCATTCCATTGGCGTACTTTATCATGAAGTGGTGGCTTGACGCCTATGCGTACAGGATGCCATTGAACGCCTGGTTATTCATCATACCCTTCGTCGCCACAACCTTGTTGATGTGGATCACGATCACCTTCCAGACAGCCACTGCCGCGAGAAGCAACCCTGTAGATTCGATGAGGTATGAATAAGGCAAATGTTCCCGGAATCATATTTCAATTCCTGCGATGGTTCTGTCCGGATCATTTGTACGAGGAAATCGAGGGTGACCTTATTCAGCGATTTCATCGGGACCTGTCGAAATCAGGCCGAGCCAGTGCCTTGCGGAAACTGGTATGGAATACGATCAGATTCGCAAGGCCCGGCATTATCATGCGGAATAGATATTCGTTCAGATTAACCCAGCTGTAAATGTTTCAAAATTATTTTAAGATCGCATACAGACATTTATCAAAGAACAGGATGTTCCCGGCTATTAACGTAATCGGACTTGCCGTTGGGATGAGTGCCTTCTTACTGATCATCCAGTACGTCCGGTTTGAACGCAGCTATGAGGACTTCCATAAAAATGCCGGGAATATTAACCGTATTACGCTTGATATTTACAAAGGTGAGGAGTATGTGATTACGGACTGCGAAATGTACGCACCAGTCGGTCCGCTACTTACCCGGGAACTTCCGGAAGTCATCGACTTTGTAAGGATGTATGAAAACGGCAACCTCGACGTGAGGGTGGGAGAGAAACGGTTTTATGAGAAACGAATCTACATGGCGGACCCATCCATATTCAGCGTATTTTCTTACCCGGTATTATATGGAGACAAAGCCACGGCCTTGTCCGCTCCCTTTCAGGCTGCCATTACCGAAACGGTGGCGAAAAAATATTTCGGACGTACAGATGTCGTGGGGGAATCCATTGAAGTGGGATGGAATCAATACAGGATTGGCGCAATCCTGGAGGATGTTCCCCAGAATACGCACTTGAAGTTTGACATCTTACTGTCGCACGCCACGATCGCCAAACTTTGGAATTACAAGGAGGATGAGTTCCAGGGCAACAACGAGTACCTCTACTTGCTTATGGCTCCGGGCACGGACCTTGCACTATTCAATAAAAAACTCCAGGCTAATTCCGTTCGACTCCGGGATAAAATCGGCGACGACCGGCTGGTGGCTGATCCGTTGACCGATATACATCTGTACTCCAGCAAATCGTATGAACCCGAACCAAACGGAAGCGCCCGGTCGGTCTATATTCTATTGATCATCGCGGTCTTTATTTTGCTGATCGCATGGATCAATTATATTAATCTTTCCACCGCCCGGGCGGTTGAGCGCGCACGCGAGGTCGGGATGAGAAAAGTGCTTGGCTCGCGTCGTTACCAGCTTGTATTTCAATTCCTGTCCGAGTCAGCTATCGTAACAACGCTTGCATCCGCGCTGGCGCTGGGCCTAATCTATCTTTGTTTTCCGTTATTTCGCGAGTTCGTGGGTCAACCTATTTCCCGCGACCTTTTCAGGGACACCGGATTCTGGAAGCTGCTTTTCGCATTGACCGCCCTCGGGGCGCTGCTGGCAGGACTGTACCCGGCCTTTGTTCTTTCTTCGTTCGAGCCGGTTTCCGTCTTGAAAGGAAAATTCCGGAACTCTACGCATGGGCTATCACTGCGCAAGGGACTTGTAATTTTCCAATTTGCCTCAACGGCCGTTCTTATTGTTAGCATGTGTACGGTCTACTTGCAGATCAACTACCTGCAGAACTATAAATTAGGAATGTCCATAGAACAGACGCTTGTTCTGAAGGCTCCGACACTTTATTCCGATTCTGTTTACCACGCCCGATCGCAAAGCCTGAGGAAAGACCTGCAGGCAATTCCTGCGGTTCACGCTATCGCCCTCTCGGGTGCCGTACCGGGTTTGAGTTTGCAAAGCCTTTCCACTACCGGTAATATTTTCCGGAAGGGACAGAAAACCGAAGACAAGGGCTACATCTACTATATTAATAATTTCGACGAGTCGTTCGTACCCGCATTTGAAATGGAGTTTGTAGCCGGTCGGAATTTTGAAGGTAATGAAAACTCACCGAATCATCTGATCATTAATGAAGCCGCGCTGCCCGCGTTGGGATCTCAGACAGCGGACGAGGCAATCGGTTCGGTATTGTCTTTTTACGATGCTGAAAAAACCGTGATAGGTGTACTCAGGAATTTTCACCACCGCTCACCAAAGGAAAAGCACCTGCCGATGGTTTTCTGGTATAGCAACTATGCCGACTACTTTTCCCTGAGGATCAATACGGGTCGTATAACAGAAACCGTCGCATCAGTAAAGGAAACGTGGAGCAAGGTGTATCCGGACGCCCCCTTCGAGTTTTTTTTCCTGGATGAAGCGTACAACCATCAATATAAGTCGGACACCCAGTTTGGGAAAGTGATCGCGATTTTCTCCGCGCTGGCCGTGATGATTGCATGCCTTGGATTGTCCGGACTTTCGTCTTTTACTATCCTGCAACGAACAAAGGAGATCGGAATTCGAAAGGTGATGGGAGCGTCGGTACCACAAATCGTAAGTATGCTTTCCGGAGATTTTATCAGGTTGGTATTGATCGCTTCACTGATAGCCCTTCCGGCGGGTTATTTTCTCATGGAGGAATGGCTTTCCCAGTATGCCGTCAGGATCAATGTGAATGTATGGGTATTTATTGTTCCCTTCTTGCTAATGATTTTTATTTCCATGCTGACAGTGAGTATTCAAACCGTTAAGGCGGCGCATACCAATCCCGTAAACACGTTGAAGAATGAATGATCGGGCTACACCGTGACTTAGACTCCCGGTGCCTATGGAAATAATTAACATCGAGTGAATTACAATATCGGATCACTTTCACCGTATTTACTGGGGCAGGACCGGGGGGAAACGGAAGGCAATCAAATTCTCTCGACCAAATGAGTCCTAAACTTTACCCGTTCGTATTGATGCTGCTGGTTGCCGTGACTGGTTATGGTCAGGTCAATAAAAAAATCCGGGAATATGAAAAAGGATTCCAGCTTTCCCTCTTTCCCGGTATCAGTACAAACGGGATCAGCAGCGGTTCTTATTACAATTCGTTTTCGATCAATCTTTTTGGAGGACTTTCGGCGGGAAACCGCATTCTTGAACTGGGCCTGATCACGAATGCAAATATGAAGACCACCACCGGTATCCAGGTCGCGGGACTGGCTAATATCTTGGGTACGAATGCATTCATCAACCTCACGCTCTCGGAGGAACGCACCCTCATTAACACCGAAGATTTTGAAGTCAACCGGAAGGGAATTCAGATAGCCGGTTTTTTGAACTATGTTCTTAACCATACGTCGGGAATCCAGGTATCCGGCGGGTTTAATGTTACGGGTAACAATTTCAGGGGACTTCAACTGGCGGGAATTGGCAACAGCGCCGGCGAAACGACGGTAGGATTACAGTTGGCGGGAATATACAATCTTTCAAAGGAGTCTGTCGGAGGGTTTCAGATCAGCGCACTCTTCAACTATACGGACGCGCAGCTTTCCGGGCTGCAGCTTGGCGCGATCAACAAGGCCAGGTGGATCAAAGGAAAAAAGTCAACGCCTCCAACACGGGCAAGAGGACTGCAACTCGGACTGATAAACTCCAGCAAGGGAATGGACGGATGGCAGGTCGGATTGATCAACTTCGGAGGCGACGCACGGGGAAAACAAATCGGATTGATCAATTTTTTCAGCAAGTATCCCTCCAAGGAAAGAACGCGAATGGGTACACCCATCGGGTTGATCAATATCGGATCGAAAGGATCCTACTTCCGGCTTTCCTACAATGAAATCTTTCCCACGAACCTCGAATACACTACCGGAAATTGCCTGAACTGTTCCTGGGTCATTGGATCGGAAATGCCCTTCGACGATAGCAACCAGATCTATAATCAGAATGCGCTGATCGTTGGTTACGATCCCTCTCAGGATACTTGGGGATTCGGATACGGCTTTCAAAAAGTTCTGTATAACAAATTCAGCGTCCGGCCATCGCCCTTAAATAAAAAAAGAGTTATCACCTATGGTATTAAGGCGCTGCATCTCAACCGGTCGTTAAGTTTCGATGATTCCTTCAATATACTGACGCGTCTCAATGCCGAGTATGGAAAGAGATGGCGTTTCCTCTATGTGTTCGCCGGCATCTCCCTGAATTATTTTTTGTCCGACTCGGATGATGCGTCGGATGTTTATAAAATCAAATCGGTGCGTGTGTCTGCCGGTAAGGTGGGGGATCTGAATAGCGAAATCTGGCCGGGATATGTTTTCGGGATTCAATTTTAAGCGGCAGAACCGACGGTGTTGCGTTCGCTGATGCGATTCAAAGT
This sequence comes from Chryseolinea sp., assembly GCA_041742155.1. Lineage (GTDB taxonomy): Bacteria > Bacteroidota > Bacteroidia > Cytophagales > Cyclobacteriaceae > Chryseolinea. Next base: position 382,277 of record JBGSJE010000002.1, read on the forward strand.
AAAAAACTGCGCCGCGATGGAATCATTGACCGATAAATGTTACCTTAAAAGCTTAAGCTTACGCGATGAAAAACATATTGCTTTTTTTGTCTCTTACACTGGTCGTCTTCGCGACAGAGGCACAAGTCATCGATTCGGTCCTGGTGGAAGGGAACTACAGGACATTTCATTTTCAGTCTCCGACAGTAAAGCCGGGAGGCAGCCTGGTTTTTGTTCTCCACGGTTCGGGTGGCAATGGAACAGGCATGATGAAATCCACGGCGAAAATGGAGGCGAAGGCCGCTTCAGCCAATACCCTGATTGTGTACCCGGATGGTTATAAAAGATACTGGAATGAGTGCCGGAAAGCGGCAAGTTCCCTGGCCAACAAGGAAGATGTTAATGAAGCGGCGTTTTTTGACGGGATGATCGCCTATTTCAAAGGAAAATATAAGATCGACGAAAAGAAAGTCTTTGCAGTCGGTACTTCAGGCGGCGGGCATATGTGTTATAAACTAGCGATGACGATGCCGGGTAAGTTTGCTGCCGTAACGGCAATCATCGCAAATCTCCCTGACACGGATAATATGGATTGTGTTGAAGCAAAGGTGGCGATCCCGGTCATGATTATCAATGGCACTGCCGATCCCCTGAATCGTTACGAAGGTGGAATGATGCAGGCAGGCGATTTTATTATGGGAAATGTGCGTTCGACCGACCGTACATTTAAGTATTGGGCCGACCTCGCGGGCTACCAGGCGGCGCCTGAAAAAGAAACGGTTCCCGATAACGACCCGTCAGACGGAAAAACGATCGAACGATATACCTACAAGCAAAAGGGTAAACCCGAAATCGTCCTGCTCAAGGTCATAGGCGGAAAGCACGATTACCCCGGTGACATTGATGTCCACGTGGAGGCACTGGAGTTCTTCAGGCGGCAATTAAAATGACCGCGCCCGGTTTCGCCGATCACGATATCACCACGTAATGCCTGTCTGTTATTCGGCGCGCAATGAATTCGCGGGATTAGCATGAGCGGCCCGCAGCGCCTGAGTGCTGACAATGGCAAGGGCGAATGTAAGGGCGATCACTCCGGTCAGGGGAAATACCCACCACCCGATCTGCGTGCGAATGGCATAACGCTCCAGGTATTGATCCAGCAGCCACCAGGCCAGTGGTGCCGACAACACAAACGAAAGCACAACCAGCATGGAAAAATCTCTAGACATCAGGCCGACGAGGCTGGATACAGAAGCACCCAGTACCTTTCTGATCCCGATCTCTTTCGTACGTTGCTCGGCCGTGTAAGAAGCAAGCCCGAATAATCCCAGACCCGTAATCACAATGGTGAGTGTGGCAAACAAACTGGCCAATGTGCTGGTAAGGTTGATGGTGGTAAATTTCTTCTGAAATTCGACATCCGAGAACTTGTATTCGAATGGATAAGCGGGAGCATATTTTTCAAAAATACTTTTTACCTGACTGATGGAACCGGGAAGATCGCCGGTTTTTTTCAACCTTACGGTAACCACGTCGATCCATTCTGGATTGAGAATGGCGAACATCGGCTTGACCGGTGTGAACGGTGAACCCATCAAAACATCATCCACTATACCGATCAGTTTTCGCTTTCCGCCCCAAAGATCCAGTTCGGTGCCAATCGGATCTTTCAGGTTCATGAGCTGAAGCGCCGCCTTGTTGATGAGGATCGCGGCAGTATCACTTTTGAAGTCTTCCGAAAAGTCTCGACCCTCGATTATTTTGATACCCATGGTTTTCGTGTAGTCGTATTCCGTAGCAATGGTGGTGAAAATTACACGCAGGTCTTCCGGCTTACCGGGCCATCCCAGAAAATTATTTGAGTTAATATCCGTGATCGCGCTATTGGACTTGGTTACATGCTCTACTACACCCGATTGCAACAACTCCTGCTTGATCGCTCTGAAATTTTTGCCCACTTCATTCGTATAGCTGATGGTGATCAGGTTCTCCTGGTCGTAACCCAGTTCCCTTCCTTTCACGAGTTGAATTTGCTGATAGATAACGATCGTGCCGATGATCAGCAGAATGGAAAATCCGAACTGCAATGTAACGAGCACTTTCCGCGGCGTACTCGCTCCCTTACCAATGGTTACTTTCCCTTTTAAAACCTTGACCGGCTGGAAGGAAGACAGGTAAAATGCGGGATAACTTCCGGAGACAATACCTGTTGTGAAGATGAGCGCCAGGGAAAACATCCAGAATTCTTTTGTTGTATAATGAATGGAAAGTTCTTTCTCCACCAGCTGGTTGTAGTAGGGCAGCAGCAGTTGTGCCAGTATAATGGCGATCGCATAGGCAATGAATGAAATGAACGTGGACTCACCGATGAACTGAAGGATCAATTCAAGTCTTCTTGATCCGACACTTTTCCGGATACCCACCTCGCGTGCCCGCCGTTCCGATCTCGCGGTAGCCAGGTTCATAAAATTGATACACGCGATCACCAGTATAAAAACGGCAATGATGGTGAACATCTGGACATACTCGTTCATACCACCCGTTTCCACACCATTTTCGAAATTGCCGTACAGTCTCCAGCGCAGCAACGGGTACAGGAAGAACTCATTTTTTGTTTGTGTTTCACCATGCGCGGCGAGCAAACCTTTAATTGACTTTTCAACGGCCTCCTCACCGGCGGGATCGTTAAGTTCCACGAATACCTGAAAAGAGTAGTTTCCCCAGTTCGTTGTGTTTTCACGTACCCATTCGTTCACTTGTTCACGGAATTTCCAGGGCAACAGGTAATCAAATTCAAAGGACGAGTTTTTGGGAACGTCTTTTAATACGCCGCTGACTTTCAGATCGTTTTCATTATCGATCCGGATGACCTTGTTCATCGGGTCTTCATCACCGAACAAGGCCTTCGCCGTGGATTCCGTAATAACAACAGACGAGGGGTCGTCGAGTACCTGCGAGGGATCTCCAGCCAACAGCGGAAATTCGAACATCTCCAGGAACTCTTCGCTGGCAAAATATCCCTTCTTGATAATCCTTTTATCATCTATAGACAGGAGGTGATCGCCTCCCCAGTCCGTCACGGCAGAACGTTTGATATTGTTGTCGGCCGTCTTCATCGCTTCATAGGTTGGGAGCGGTACGGAAGTCCAGGAATTGACCTTTCCATCAAATACCGCGCTTACCCAAACCTGGTAGAGCCTGTCGGCTTTTGGATGAAACTTATCGAATGAGACTTCATCTTTTACCCAAAGCAGGATCAGGATGCTGCAGGTGATCCCAATGGACAGCCCGGCAATGTTGATAAATGAATAAAACCCGTTTTTGAAGAGGTTTCTGATCGTTATGACGAAGTAATTTCTAAACATAGCAGTGTGTATTTATCCTATACCGGGCATTTGACAAAAGGTATCACGTGGATCCCGTTTTATTTTTTCAATATAAACAGGGATGCGGCGCGGGCAGAAAGGTTGCATGAAGACGGCAGATAAGGATGAATTTCTGTAAAACGGCCATGGCTTTTTGATGTGACGACGGATCTGCATTGTGCCGCTTCTGTAAATTATCGAAACGTTAAGCAACCTTCCGGACTCCGTTATGGTCTGTAAAAGGAGATGATGATGGGTATGGCTGAATATTTTTAATTTGTCCGGATCCGGGCGCCCGGATTTAAATATGGACACATTGATAACCGAATGCCGATGGTTCCGGCGGATTCGGGGGTGGCATGGTGATTGAGTACTATAGCCGGCCGATGTATGAAAGAGAAAAATTTAAAAACCGAATAAATAAGAACAACATGAAAAAAATAATCCACGTGGTATTGGCGGTCCTCTTAAGCACTGCCGTTTATGCCCAGCACGATTCAGACACACAGCCTTACCTGACCAAGTCGTTGTCGTCGGAATCGATTCAGGATGTTTATGCACGCACGTCCGGCGGTGGCATAATGATTTCCGGCGTGCCTGTTTCCGAGGCGCGTATCGAAGTGTACGTTCAGCCTAACAATAACCGCGATGACATTACCAAAGAAGAGATCAGGAAAAGACTGGAAGAGGATTATAACCTCGAGGTTTCCGTGTCCGCTGGAAAACTAACAGCCGTAGCGAGACCTAAGGATGATCACCTGAGCTGGAAACGCAACCTGAGTATTTCCTTTAAGGTATATGTTCCTAAAAATGTCAACACCGATCTGAAGACCAGCGGTGGTGGTATCGACCTGGCAAACTTATCGGGTACGCTTACCTTTTCAACAAGCGGCGGCGGACTTCACCTCGATAAGCTCTCGGGAAAAATTCACGGACGTACGTCCGGCGGGGGCATTTCCCTTTCAGACACGCATGACGATATCAATCTTTCAACAAGCGGCGGTGGTATCGACGCAGATAATTGCAGTGGCAATATGATCCTGGCGACGTCGGGAGGTTCGATCAAACTGGATGGTTTGCAAGGTACGATCGAAGCCCGCACAAGCGGAGGATCCGTCCGGGCTAACTCCGTAAAAGGCGAACTGGAAGCCCATACTTCAGGTGGTAATATCTCGCTTCAGGATCTTTCCGGAAGTGTAGAAGCCTCCACCAGCGGCGGAAACATGGATGTCGAGATCCTGGAACTGGGCAAGTACGTAACCGTATCGAACACCGGTGGAAACATACATGTGAAGATGCCGGGCAACAAAGGCGCCGATCTTAAACTCCGCGCTGAGCGGATCAGGATCGACGAACTGAACAACTTCAGCGGCGAACAGGGAGAGCACCGGGTTATCGGAAAGATCAATGGTGGAGGGGTGCCCGTTGATATCCATACGAGCGGGACAATAACCCTGGCGTTGCGGTAACGGAAATCAAAACGCATCAGTGGCGTTCATTTCAGATATCTCATTCTGAAGTGGACGCCATTTCAATTTTAAAAAGAAAGTCTTTCTCATCGAAGGGGACTTTCGTTTCCTCTACCAGGATGAACCTGAATCCTTTTTCATTCGCGATTGAAATAATGGTCCCGGTCTCACTGCCCTTCGTCAATACCATAATTACCTGCGTGCGATCATGCATGTACCCACCCAGTGACCCGAAGAGTTTGCGGAAGTACTCGAAGTTGTTGCCGCAATGCCAGGCTAGTTCAGCTTCATTTTCCGGCGCTCTTGAGTAATAAGGAGGGTTGATGATGATCCAGTCGAACGTAGTCTTAGCCAGGCTGTCAAACAGATCGGAGTGCACGACTGTAATCGAGAGGCCGTTAAGAGTGGCGTTGCGCCTCACGTTGGAAATGGCGGCAAGACTGAGGTCGGAGGCCGTCACATCCGCTCCCGCTTTTTTTGAGATCACGGAGATCAGACCCGAACCACAGCCCAGTTCCAGCAGTGTCTTGTTCGCCAGGTCCTGCTTCGATAAAAATGCGAGCAGGAATTTGGTGCTGTAAAACAGCCCGGGATGAAATACACCCGGCTGGATCACTACGGTTGTTCCCCTGTAGGTGTACGACCTTTCCTTCCGGAGATACCAGCGGGTGAAGGGAATTAAGAAATAGGCAAAGAACCGTTTGATGAATGCTCTCATTCCATTACTCCATCACAAAGCCTTCGATTTCCGGTTGGCGATATCGCCACAGTCGTTGCAGAATTTTGATCTCGTACGGGAATTTGAAAATATTCTGTTTGTAGCGGAAGGTCGAGATCAGTCGCATTACGTTTCGCTTCACGGGTGAGAGCCTGAAGTCCGATACGCTGGGGTACTGTGCGTTTAAAACCGTTTCGAAGCCCAGGATCTTATCGACCATCTCCGCGGTCAGCCACGGCGTGAGGGGATTCTTTCGCAGGTCGAAATTTTGCCAGGCCGGGTCCAGCCAGTCTTCCAGGTGCTCCGGAAATTTAAAACCGGAGGCCGTTACCATCTTGTAAAGGTCCGATCCCTCGGTTGCAACGGGGCTGTACACGTAGATAATGATCTCGGTGTCCGGGTTGATCTCCTTGATTTGTTTAATGTATGCTATATCCCGGTCGATTTGTTCCATTACCTTTTGAGGTGTCGCTGCCGGGAATCCCAGGACAAACGAATATTCGGGTATGATACCAAATTTCTTCAAACGCCCGGCGAAAGCTTTCATCTGCGCCGTTGTTTGTGTACCACCCTTGTCCATTTGTTTCAGGAGTTCATCATTGCTGGTTTCAGCTCCAAAAAAGATCATGTGACAACCCGCCTCGCGCATGGCGGCAAGTGATGCGTCGCTGTACTTGTCAATCGTGTCGATACGCCCCTCGCCCCACCATTTGATTTTTTCGTTTTTAATCAGGTTCGCAAATTCAACCGTTCTTTTTTCACTGACGAAAAAATTATTATCGTGAAACTCGACGGCATCGGCGCCATGGTTGTCGATCAGGTATTTGATATCCCGGTAGATAAGGCCCGCGGATTTTCCTTTCCAGCGCGCATTATAGATCGGTACCACGGCACAGAACGAACAGGTGAACGGACAACCCATGCTTGAATGGTATGCTGCCGTACGGTTGCCCAGAAATGTTCGCCCCAGGTAACGCGATAATGGGTAGAGCTCGTTGAGGTATTCATAGGGCAACTGCGGGAGTTTGTCCTGGTCCATCAACGCTGCCTGATGTGTCTTGATGATTTCGTCGCCTTTCCTGAAGATGAGGTTTTGGATCGATTCAACATCAGCATCGGCTGCCAGCGCAGTCAGCAACTGCGGGAATGTTTCGTCACCGGGGCCATTCACGATGTAATCGACATAGGGAGAGTTGATCACGGACTTGTATTGATTCGACGCGAAATATCCACCCCAGATAACCGTGACATCCGGGAATTGCTCCCTGACCTTTTTTGAAAAAGGTATCGCTTGTTTCAGCTGGGGTCCCGGCATGACGGTGCATCCGAAATACCCGAACTCACCCGTTTGAAGAAGCGCCTGGATGGTGTTCCAGGGGTCTTTCTCCAGGTTGCCGTCGACCAGTACATAATCTATTTTTCCATGAATGGATGCACCTACCTGCAAGATGGAATTGGGTATGCGATGCTTTGCGCGCGCGCTTTTGGGATTGAAGAGAATTACTTTTTTCACCTTTTTTAAAGGTAGCAAAATCGACGGTATTGTGAAGTCTCACCGTGTTACATAATTCACGGCATTTATAGTTGAAAAATGATCCGTATTTTAGTGAAAACTGAAAACCTTGGGGTTTATTGATAAGCTAAAGAAAAACCTGACCGGACTCACAGTTCCGCAGGAGTACTGTTGTGTGGAGTTGGAAAATCTCGTGAATCCCCTTACCGTCTCCTTAACCCTGAGGAAACAACATTTCCGGATCGATGTTTCGTCAGATCACCTTTTCCTGGGGTATAGGCCTCTGGTTATCGGTTTGCAGTTCGATACGGAAAGTAAGGAGTATCTCTTACTGGCGGGAGAAAATGAGGTCTGTTTGAATTTTACGCGAAGTGGATTTGAGGGAAACACCACCTGGCAGGGTTTTTCATCGGATAAAAAAACTGTAGCCCGGCTGATGCTTCGGGCAGCCGGAAAAAAAACAGTCGATAACCGGGTGATACTTTTTTATACCGGTAGCCTGGGCGTGCATTCTTTTCTCAGCTCGTTTCACCAATGGGTTAACCGGCAGAAGCAAAAATGGCAGCGGAAACCGGAGAGTAATGTGGGGCTGCCCGGAAATTTGTGGGATCAGGTTAGGATCGCTTACAGTATTCCACGGATCATTTCCGTGATCTCAATCAGCGACGGTCGGCTGTTGAATATGTTTCCCACCGATCTGCACGGCGCAGCAGGGGAAGCACTTTATGTTAGTTCACTACGCCTGGGCGGACGCGCCAATACGCAGGTGGAATCTTATAAAAAGCTGGTCATTTCGGATGTGGAATGTACTTCCTACCGGTATATCTATGGGCTGGGTAAAAATCACATGTCGGATTTGAAAAGCCGAACCGACTTCATCACGAACGACAATCGATCGGAGTTTTTTAACTTTCCCCTGCCCGCAGCGGTAACTCAATACAGGGAACTAATACAAACCGACTCACTGGACATCGGGATTCACCGTATTCACATATACCAGGTGGTAAACCGGAAAACGGTACACCACGACCGCCCAACGCTGGCTCATATTCATCAGTATTACGCGCAGTGGAGAATTGACCAGGGTCAGCAAACTGCATTATTTTTTCGTTGAGATATGAGGATCGTTCACCTTTCGTACGCGCGCGTCATAGATTACAACGACCCCCGTGAGTTTCTGAAAAGAATAGACTTTTTTGTGGCCTTGCTGGAAGAGATGGGCAGGGAGGCGGAGATCAGCAGTATTCATTGTATTAACTACTCCGGTGTACTGGACACCGGCGGTATACAATTCCATTTCCTGAAACGCACAAGGCTTCAACTGCTGATACCCATTGGCACTCATAATTACCTGAAGCGGTTAGCCCCGGAAATTGTCGTGGTGCACGGTATTCAATTTATATGGCAGGTTCTCTGGCTGCGATTTCAGTTAGGGTCAAAGGTTAAAATTGTGGTACAGCATCATTCGGAAAGACCATTCGGGTATTTCAAGGGACAATTTCTTCGTTTTGTTGACCGTTTTGTATCCGCTTATTTTTTTCCCTCGATCGAACAAGCCCGCCCCTGGGTTGATGGAAAACAAATCCGGCATCTTGATAAGGTTTCCGAGATCATGGAGGTTCCTTCCGTTTTTTATCCGATTGATAAGCGCGAAGCCAGATCCAGGACAGGTATCACCGGAAAAAAAATTTACTTATGGGTCGGCCGGCTGGATGAGAACAAAGATCCGGTTACGCTCGTGCATGCATTCCTGAAATTTGCCGAAACAGATCGGGAGGTGGTTCTGTATGTGGTGTATCAACAGAATAAATTGCTTGACGAAATCAAAGCATTGTTGCAGGCAAGCCCCGATGAGGCGGGGCAAATACAGCTTATCGGCAAAGTTGAGCATCGCGAATTGTTGTACTGGTTCAACAGCTCAGACTTTATTATATCCACATCGCATTATGAAGGCATGGGTATTTCCGTCTGCGAGGCGATGTCTTGCGGTTGTATCCCGATATTAAGTAATATCCCTTCGTTTGCGGCCATGACTTCAAACGGTGAATGTGGTTTGCTCTTCAGTGCCGGAAATAGCCGGGATTTGCAGGCTGCGCTCAGTAAGAGCTCACGAATGGATATAGCAACAGCACGTGACGCCGTGCTGAGTCAATATAAAAAATACCTGTCGGCTGAAGCTATCTCAGGTAGTATGATCCAGGCAATCAGGAATATAAAAAATGTAAAAAATTGAATCACGACACTAACGGCACACGGATCGCACTCATTGTCCCGGGAGGAATCGGCACCGGGCGGGGGAACGTGGGTGTACCCGTCCTGGAGCAACTGGTCAAACTAATTTCGCGTGATTTTGAGGTTACCGTTTTTTCGTTATTTAAAGTTAACGAGGATTATTCTCCGGATGGTTTTGAGATCGTTAGTATCACGGCCGCTAACCCGATCGTCCGGTTTTTAAAGGCTTTATACGTAATCAGCCGCAGGCACAGGAAGAACAAATTCCAAATCATTCATGGGTTTTGGGCAATGCCTTCCGGCTTTCTCGCCGTATGCCTGGGAAAATTTTTTGGAATAAAAAGCGTAGTGAGCCTGTTGGGTGGAGATGCTATCGCGTTACCGGAGATCAGGTACGGACAACTGCAGCGACCGCTGCCCCGGAGACTGATACGCTGGACACTCTTTCATGCATGGCGTGTGATTTCACTTACACAATACCTCGTTAATAATCTGAAAAAAGAGGGATTGTTACACAGGGATATCCGGGTTATTCCATGGGGTATCGACACGTCGACATTTACTTTTAACGAAAAGCCATTCTCCATACCCATTCAATTTCTTCATGTCGCAAATCTGCATCCGGTTAAAGATCAGGAAACCCTGTTGCGGGCGTTTGATATTATCAGCAGGAATGTTCCGTCTCACCTGACCATTATCGGTGAAGGAGAGTCGTCACACCAGGTGAAAACCCTGGCTGCTTCCCTCGGTCTCCTGGAAAGAATCACATTCCAGGCTCCGGTACCTTATGCATCGCTGCCGTCGTTCTATCACCGGGCCGATATTTTGCTCCATACTTCGCTTTCGGAAGGGCAGAGCGAAGTGGTCACGGAGGCGATGAGTTGTGGAGTGATTGTTTGCGGGACGAATGTGGGCCTCATCCACGATCTGCCCGGGTGTAGTGTCGGTGTCCCGGTACGGGCATTTGAAAAACTTGGCCGGGACGTATTGAAGTTGCTGCAAAGCCCTTCAAGCATAAACACGTTGCGGACTAATGCGCATCAATGGACGACTGTTCATTCCATTTACTGGACAGCAGAGATGCTCCGGAGTTTATATCGCGAACCGCAGTGACATAAAGAATGATTGAGACAGCCGAACCCATACCTTGAAATTAAACGGCGTTACTTTGACACACTGCCAAAAATGTGCGGAGGCTTCGCCGGGGTTGGATTGTCGAAGGTTCAGCAATCCCGATTTGTAATATTGCCGGGAGATCAAATATGAAAATTGTCTTCTTGTTAACGCTCCTTTCTTAAAGAAGCCATTGATCATTTGAATATATTCCTCGAATCCTGCCCGTTCCCGGGATTGAGAAGTGCTTTGCTCATGTTTCCGGATCCTGGCAATTATTTTGTTGCTGAATATGCCCTTGAACCGGTATGCCATTTGAAAAAAGAAGTCAATGTCACCGCCGCTCTGCATCGATTCATTGATCAAACCAATGGAGCCCAGTACCGCTTTCCGGAACATCAGCGTGGGGACGTAAAAGACAAAACGCTCTTCCAAAAGCATGGGGATAAAAACATTGCCGATAAAAAGATCTTCCAGCGCCGGTGGCGGAATGGCGCCGGTGCCAAATTGTACGCCATGTCCGAAAATGAAGTCGCAGCCCGGATGATCTTCCAGCAAGGAGATCTGGACTTCCAGTTTATCAGGTTGCCATAAGTCATCAGAGTCCAGGAAAGCGATGATCTGCCCTCTGGATGCCTTTATGCCGACATTCCGAACCTTACCAAGACTCCCGCTGTGGGAAATATGAATGTAGCGGAATCCATCACGCTTGTAACGATCGAGTTTGCTTTGTGTGTCGTCCGTCGATCCATCATCAACGATAATCAGTTCCCAGTTCGTGTAGGTCTGGGCAAATACACTTTGAATGGTTTCTTCAATCAGGTGTGACCTGTTGTAGGTAGGTATGATAATACTGACTAACGGACCTTTTGCAATCATTTCCCCTGTGACGTTTTTGCAGCCGACTCCTCATAAAGCGTTCCATTATCGAGGCGGATCACTCGTGTGAACTGAGCGAGAAAATTTGTTCGGTGGGTGATCATGATGATTGTCTTGTTCTGCCTGGTAATGTTTTCAAGCGTTTTTAAGACCTCCTGCTCAGTCATAGTGTCCAGTTGATTGGTGATTTCATCGAGTAATAAAACCTCGGCCTCACAATATAAAGCCCTGGCGATAGCAATACGCTGCCGCTGCCCGCCGGAAAGTTTTATGCCACGTTCCCCAACCGGCGTTTCAAGTCCCTGAGGGAGTTGATCGATCATTGCCATTAAATCAAGATCGGCGAGTAGCCGGCCTATTTTTTCCCGGTTGACGTCCGATGGAGGCAATCCAAATGCAATATTTTCCAGAATTGTCCCATCCAGCATATAGGGATTTTGAGGGACATAACTAAACAGTTTGTGCCATCCTGTTTGTTTTGGATGGATGCGTACGCCGTCAATTGATACAGTCCCTTCGTGATCGACCAGCAGCTGAAGTAGTACGAGGAGGAAGGTGGTTTTACCGGACCCGGAACGACCGACAAGAGCGATCTTGTCGCCTTTATTAAGAGTAAAGGAAATTCCGTTAAGCACCGGGCTTCCGTCCGGATAACGAAATGTAACGTCCCTCAATTCGATCGTTTTTGTAAAACTTATTGACGAAGATGGCGAATGGACTGTAGCGGGACGGTAGTGCATCACATCCGTTAACTCACGGAAAAGGTATTCATGCGTTTTGATTTGCAACGACGCATTCAGAAGGCGGTTCAATGACGGAATGATCCGGAAACTGGCCGCCGCATATACACTTAACAATATCAGTGTTTCGTGGTAGTCCCGGCTAATGAGTGCCGAGTAAATAATAAGCGAACAAATAACAGTCGCGGCGATGACCTCTGCCAGTCGCGAGACACCGGTCTGCAGCACATGGTCTCCCGCAAAAGTCATGGAAAGACTCTTGCTGATGGTATCGAAACGGTTTTTAAAAAATGATTCCTTTCCGAATACCCGGATGTCAGACAGGCCTTCAACAACTTGCAACGCATATTTCAATGAACGCGGATATTTTTCCTTCAGGTCCTCACTTGTTCTGCGGATCTTTCGGCGTTTCAGCCAATAAATACAGCCGATGGGAAACGTGACGATCGCCAGGAATAAGAAAATCTTATAGTCGTAGGCGATAACACATGACAAAAGCAGAAAGAATACAATCCCTTCCGAGAAAAAGGTCGCGATGGGGAGGATAATGTTGTTGGCAAAGGCGAACGGAATACTTGCAATTCGATTCAATTCCCTGGCATAGTCTTTTTGGGTGAATTCCAGAAAGCTGATCTCCGTGTAACGCGATAGCATGCGTGACGAAATATTGCTTCCCGTTTCATAGGCATAACCGGCTTTGCGCCTGGTGATCCATAGGCTGATCAGACTTTTTACAACCACAAAAGCCAATACACAGGCGGTCAATTCAGCTACAAAAATGGAGGATGAACGCGCGCCGGAAAAATTGTAAACGGCGTTCATGGCCGGGTTTGAAGAAATGATCTCGGGGTTTACCAGTAAAAATATAACCGGGAGAAAGGATGCGAGGCTGAAAAATTCCAGAATGGCATTAAGTACCATCAGCGATACAATCCAGGAGCCTTTAGCCCGCTCCTGCGGACTTAGTATGCTCAGTAGAGGTTGTACTATCGTTTTGAGGGATATCAAATGTTCTGGATCACGATCCACGGAAACGGACTACCTTCCTTACCCGGAAACCTGCTTCTGACTTTTGACCAGAACGAGTGCGGATCGAACATCAATTTAAAATTAAAATCCTTCAGCACCTGCATGCGATGGTGAAAGTAGTTGGCGGACATCTGCGGAAAACCCAGACCTTGAAAATAAACAGTGCTTCTTTTGTTTGCTTCCCGTGCGTCCGACTCGGACGTATAGAACGGACTATCAATAATGTGTATTTCACCCGACGGCTTGAGTAAGGGAAGAAGCCTCTTGATCAGTATACTGATGTCCGGAAAGTACTGTATACTGCTCGCCAGGACGATGGTGTCGAAAGATTGCCCCGGGAGTGCTGTTGTGAAGATGTCCGCGTAGATGAAGTTCAGGTTTTTGGCATTCCCGAAGACCCTGGAACCTTGCAGCAATTCGGCTTCATTCACATCCATCCCGCAGATCTCGCATTCGAGCGAGACGGCAAGCGCATGCGACAACCAGCCGTTACCGCATCCCAGTTCAAGGATCGGGCCGCCTGATTTTTCTGATCGCAGATAGCCTGTAAGCTTTTCCAGGGATTGCCGCCGTATGGACCACTCGTTTTGTAACGGATGAGCTGAGGGGATGGCCGGTAGGTTCCGGGTTATGTCATCCGTATAATATCGGCCTTCCTTTTCGCGAAGACGAAGATAGTCGTTTTCAAAATTCCTGTTCCGGCTGATATCCGCCTGATAGAATACACCGTTCTCGGGAATGAATGCGGAGTTATTCAGTAACTGATCGCGAAAGGTCATCCAATCAAGATATCATTTTAAATGTTACAATAATGTGATCGGCCCATCTATTGAAGGGAAAGTCCGACCGGACCTTTTCATCCAGGTTTTTCAGGATCCTGTAAAACGCCGGATGTTTAAGGGGAAAGTTTCCGTGTGATGGCGGAGGGGTCAACGCGCAGAGGCCTTCGACAGCAATGAACCGGAAGGAAGGGGGGAAAGCTTTTTTTATTTGTGAGAGGGAATGGTAATACGTTCTGAAAAACTCGCCTTCCAGGTGAGCCATTACCCCGTCTTTCCGAAACCGGCGGAATGCCTGTCTGAGATCCCCCTTCAGAATCCATGAGACCTCCCACAGGTAGAGGGGAGGCATGATAACGAAGGTAACATACGCGCCGTCGTTCAATAATGCCGGCAGATGCGCTGTTACCGTTGAGAGATTCCGGATACAATTCAGTCCTCCGAAATTGGAAAATATATAGTCGAATTTCCGTTCCCGGACCTCGTTTAACTGTTCGTACGAAACCTGCTGAACGCTCAGGCGGTCATTCAGATCATTATGTGAAACTTTGCGCTGAAGCTGTTCGATCATACCGGACGAGAGATCCGTAGCATGAACCCGGTGTCCTTGTTTAATGAAACGCACCGCATCGATACCGGTACCCGCGTTCAGTTCCAGGATGGAACTGTTTGGTTTGATATATTTATCTACGTGCGCATACACCTGCCGGCGCATACTTTTTAAAAGGGGGTTGGCTTCGTCTTCCGCGTCGTATCCGTGGGATTGTTTGCTGAAAGCGCGGTCCACTGATTCGAGCTGCGCCGTGTCAGGAGTATAATGAGGGATATCCACGATATACTATTTAAGTTTCAGGTCGATCAGGAAATGATCGGCCGTGCCGGACAGGAAAGAAAAGTTTTCGATTTTGTTGTCCAGTTTGTTGAGGCGAAGCAACAGCCGTTTTCTTTTTGAAAAATACGTTTCCAGGTAAGAAGGCGGTAGCGCAAAACCGACGGGTTTTATTTTGATCAGTTTAAATTTGTCGCCTGCCCACTCTTTAACCTGCGACGGATTGTAATACCATGTTTTGAGAAAATTTCCTCCGAGATTGACGATCACCTCATTGCTGGTCATTCGCCGGAATGCCTGCTTAAAACGGAATTTTGTGAGCAGATAAACGCTTTCCCACAGGCAAACCTTCGGCATGATTACGCCGACAAATCTGCCGCCGGGAGCGAGCATGGAAGGGATTTTTTCCAGGAGCCGCTTCAGAGACTCCGGGTTGATGCAGTTCAATCCGCCGAAATTTGAAAAGACCAGGTCGAATTTTTTACCAAAGACCGTCTCATCCAGGCAATCCAGGTCCAGGTATTGGGAACTGATCCTGTTTTGCATCGAGAACTGATTCGCTTTTTGAATGGTGACCTTCAGCATTTCCTCTGAAACATCGGTGGCCATAATGTTAAAACCTTTTTCACTGAACATCATGGCATCTTCCCCGCTTCCGCAGTTTAATTCAAGGATCTCCAGGCCGTTTAACTGGGATGTGATCTTTTCCAGGTAGTGCCAAACCTGCTTCCGTTGCAATTGTCCGATCGCACTTCTCGTAAGAAAAGAATCATAAGTAGTTTCAATATGATCGAAGGGAACAGCCATAGAGCGGGGTCGCTACCGTATTAGCATATGTTAATTTATTTCGTGTGATACACTGTCAGTTATTGTAATTGTTGATTTGATTCTCCTGCAACTTCTTCAGCCTGATCTCTTTTACAAACGACGACGGAATATAATAAAATGTTGCCAGTCCGGAACGCAAATCTCTATAGCTAAGACGCATTGGATTGCCAAAGAGTTTCCTGAGATTGGCGTAACCCTTATGTTTTCGATAAACGGCGTGAACGTAACCGTGTAGCTCGCGGTAATAGGCATCGCTGAAGGTGCTTCGAAACATCATAGCCAGGTCGTTTGAATCGGTCCAGTTCTGTTTTTTATGAAGCTGATCTTTGACTTTTTCGTAAAATTTAGTGCCTGGCAGGGGGTATGAAACCGAGATACCGATCTCGTCTGGCATGAGGTCCAGGACCATCTTTACGGTTGCGTCAATGTCTTCGCGAGTCTCCCCGAGGTATCCGAATTGCAGAAAGAAGCCTGTCCTGATACCTTTTCGTCTCATGGCCCTGGCTGCGTCGTAAATCTGATGAACGGTGGTTCCTTTATCCATACCGTCCAGTATTTTCTGGGAGCCTGATTCGGCGCCTACCCAAATGGTTTCGGCTCCCGACCCCGCCAGAGCGTCCAGTGTATCTTCCTGCAGGAGCAGGTCAACGCGGGACTGGATCTTGTATTTGAAATTGAGCTTGTTTGCTGCGACCAGTGTATTAAACTCCTGTACCCAGCCGGGTTTTAGCCCGAAGATATCATCGCTCATCCAGAAATGATCGGGCCGGTAGTGCTGAAGAAGATATTCGATCTCCTTCACGACGTGGGCGGGGGAACGGGACGTATACCGGTTGCCGTAGATCGGTTTGGCGCACCAGTTGCATTTGTACGGACATCCCCGTGTTGTCGCCAGGTTTAAGGAGAAATACCCGTGGTGACGTAGCCAGATGTCCTTGTACGAGTCTATATCGACAAGATCCCAGGCGGGTATTGGTAAGGTATCCAGGTCGCGAAGAACCGGCCTCGGCGGATTAACAGTTACTTCCCCGTCTTTAATGTAAGCGATTCCCGGTAGGTGGTCCGTGGTATCACCTTTTTCGATGGCGCAAACAAGTTCCAGCAAGGTTTCTTCACCTTCACCCCTGACAACAAAATCCACGTGATGGTCGAAATATTTTTTATAGTGGTCGGCTGCATCGGAACTTGAAATGATTACGGTAGCCCCCGCTTTTTTACTCTCTTCCGCGAGGACGAACGCAGCTTCCCGCATATTGGTCAGGCACATTTTCGTGAGGTAATTAAAACCATCGTCGTAAATGACAACACATTTGGGAGCTATCTTTTCCAGAACAGGACGGATCTCCGTCGGGTCATCCTTGAGGTTGGTATCAAAGAGGGTGACGTCAAAACCTTGCCGCCGAAGTACGGCCGCGGCGAGGATCGTTCCCAGGGGAGGATACGGTTGTTTGAAGAGCCACTGCTTCTCGTCAAACTTGTAAAAATATGAATGTGTAAATAGAATTTTCATAGATCACTGCGTTGCCTCATCCCTGCGATTGTATGTCCACGCCTGCACGTTGTTTCCGGATGCGATGAAAATCAAATCCCTTCAGTTTTTCCGTGTAAAGACCCATGACTTTCCGCTGGAAATGCTGCGGATGATTTTTGGAAGCGTAATCTTTCGATTTGAAGGCAATATCAAAGTCTGCCGCCGGGTAGTCCCTTTTATAAAGTCTCTTCCATCGTTTCACGGTTACGTCCCGGAAGTAACGCTCCATGGTTTCCGGAGCCAGGAGATCAAGAATACGTTCCATCGTTTTTTTTATACCGCTTGCCGGACTTTCGGGTACGTATTGTGTGGGCCTGGGTTCATAATTTGGAAAAAAGAGCCTGAGCCAGGGGTTTGCCTTCATCAGGTTTCCATAGAGGGTTGCGCCTGATAACGGAATGACCGTGGCCAGTTCTGTCGCGGTAAACAGGTTTTTTTCTTCGATTTCAAGATGTACCTCGTCGACGAAATAATTCACACAAAAATATTTATGAGAATTAAAGAGGAACAACCTTTTATACATGACAAGTATTGTCCGGGCAATCCAAAGTCTTCCCGGAGCTGTGACGACAAAAAAATCCAGGTCCGATTTTTCGTCCATGTATCCTTTCGCCAGCGAGCCCGATGCCATGACGCCTCTTACAAATGGAAATTTTGAAATGAAGGCGGCTTTGTGTTTGGCTATGGGCAGGAACCGCGAGGCTTCCCTGTTCCCTTTGATCCGTCTGCTGAAATTTGCTTCCGTCGGGTGAATGCCGTAAAGATCGCCGTGCCGGAATATAACGCCTTCCGCGACCATGTGAGTGAGAGCTGACAGCACACTATTCTCCGTAACAGTATCCATGCCCAGGAAACGGAATATTTCATTGCCGGTCAGGGGATAGTTGAAGATATCATAATACAACAGTGTACGGACAATGTTTTCTCGAAGTACGATTTCATTATAAATGGTTGGCACGGGAAGTAGTCTTTAAGTTAATTAAGGCATGGCGTGGTTCCATACCGGGAAACGCCAAAAGAGAAAAGAAGATCGCGAAAAACACAATTCCTTTTTGAAGCTCGAGAGCTGATTCGGAAACACAAATCGAGGCGAACAGAAAGATAAAGCATACAAACAAATAATCTCGACGTACATAGGCAACATACAATGGAAAGAAAAACAGTCCCAGCAGGACTGTCAGGCCTATGCCGCCTAATCCGACGAGGGTGAACAGGAATTGGTTGTGAGGATCATATGATCCAATCGAGTTTGTAATATTATATTTTCGACTGACGTTCCTCATTTCGGCAACGACGTCACCGGTACCGGTTCCTATTATCGGATTAACCTGTTGGTAAGACCTGACTCCAAGCCACCACAACGACGCGCGGATTTCAGTGGAATTCCTGTATATGTTGTCTGGCTTAACGCCTAACGGCGTAGATACAATTTCTTGCAGGCTTCTATAACGGCTTACGGGATTGGTATAAAGCAATACAAAACAGGCCAAAATCAGAACGAATCCGCCAATTGCGAAAACATCTCTATTCATTGCCAGAAAACGGACAATAAAGGAAATTAAAATAAGGATCAGGCTAAAAACGATCGCCCTTGAGGAAAGGCAAATGACGAACAACGCAAAAAAAAAGATGAGTGCAATCTGCGTATGTTTTACTATGCCGGATTGTTTCTCCATTTTTATTAAGAGTACAACGATGCTAAATGCAATGTATAGCGAAAAATAGCTTGGATGAATACCGATACCGTCAGCCAGGGCGATGTAGGAGAAAAACAGCCATGGAGTCATGGTTTTTGAATTGAGGTCACTCAAGGCTGATCCATCAAGGTACGATATATTAATACCCGACGCGGAATGTAAAAACTGGTAACAAGAATTGGCACTGCAAATAATAGCACCAATGAAGCAGGAAAGGACGAACAGGTAAAGTAGTTTATCAGTTTGTCTTTCGGAGAAGCGGGTAACATTTGTCGCCACCGCGACAGGTACAAATAGGAAAAAAAATTTCCTTTCGATTCCAAGCCAAATGGGCCGGTCGCTGGTGTAGAGAATGCTAACCAATTCAATTGAAAAGTAGAGAATTACGAGCTGCAGCAGGGTATTTTTTCTGAGGATCAATACTCTGTTGGCCCATTGGCCTTCGCCTACCCAACAAAGCAGGTATATCATAATCGCGATGTGACATATTTTTATTGAAAACGGAAGTGCGAGAATAGCAAATGCTAACGATATAAAAGAAAGATCACTTACCGCAGGCCTTATGGCGTTCGCGGAAGGCAAAGTCAGAGGCGATCTCATAGCGCCTTTGACGAATTTACGGTGGAGAACTGCATCAGCGCCTTTGCATTAAAAAAATCGCGTTCCTTGTCCGTTGCCCAGCCCCATTTGTTAAAATATTTGATGGCGCTCCGCATATTTCTCAAAAGGAGCTGCGCGCTTTTGTACGATCCACGCTCATGATAGTGGTAAATAACCGCCCCGGGATAAAAGACCGTTCGATAATGTTTGTGAATCCTCCTGGAAAGGTCTGTGTCCTCCGTATACAAAAAGAACCGTTCGTCAAACAACCCGACTTTCCTCAGGGCTTCTGTTCGTAGGAACATAAAGCAGCCGGAGAGAAATGGTGCATCGATTATTTTATCGTATCCCGACTGGTGAAGTTCATAACGGTAATTTTCTTTTTTAAGGCAGGTGTGCATAAAATTCAAAAAACGCCTTATAATCAGAATTTTAGGTGAAGGTAAGAGTTTACAAACCGGTTGAAGCTTCCCGTCGGGGTAAAGGACTTTTGGCATGGTTAAGCCGATTTCCTTATTCTCCTCCATAAAGCGGTACAGGCTCGCGACGACACCCGGATCAAAATATACATCAGGATTCAGGACAAGGTGATATCTCGATTCATCGATGACCTGCCTGAGCGACAGGTTGTGGGCGGCTCCGAAACCAATATTCCTGCCGTTGAAAATGTAAACGATGCGTGGGTCGTAAGCCAGGTATTTGAGTTCGTCCGTAGGCGAATTGTCGATCAGGAAAAGTTTAGACTCAAGTGTGCTGCTCAGGAAACTGTGAATAGCCTGTGCCAGAATGTTGGCTGGGTTCTTATAGGCTACAATGGAGGCACTGAGGTCTTTCATGAAATGGGCTCAGTAGAAAATTACGAAATTATTCTCATGTGTTATTAACACACTTTGAAACATTATTTGAATTTCGGGAAAAAGGACAGAATTTAACGGCAACGTTTGTAACTTAAACTGAGACGCATCTTATGAGTATCCTTTCTTTCGAAGATTATGAGCAACAATACAGAAAGAGTGTTGAAAATCCGGAAGATTTCTGGGCCGAAATAGCCAATGATTTTGTATGGCGAAAGAAGTGGGACAAAGTCCTCGAGTGGGATTTTCACAAACCGGAAGTGAAGTGGTTTAAGGGCGCGAAACTAAACATTACAGAAAACTGCATAGACAGGCACCTGCCTGAACGCGCGAATCAAACAGCGATCATTTGGGAACCGAACGATCCCAAGGATGAAGCGCGTCTTATTACATACCGGGAACTCCACGAGCAGGTGTGCAAGGTCGGCAACATGCTGAAGGCACACGGAATAAAAAAAGGTGACCGTGTGTGTATTTATATGCCTATGGTACCGGAGCTTGCATACGCTGTCCTGGGTTGTGCCCGGATCGGGGCCGTACATTCTGTTGTATTTGCGGGATTTTCTTCAGGATCGCTTGTCGACAGAATCAATGATTCCGGTTGCAAAATGGTGTTGACTGCGGATGGTTCCTTCCGGGGCGGAAAAAAAATCGACCTGAAGGCGATCGTGGACGAAGCGCTGCTGAAGTGCCCGACTGTTGCAGCGGCTGTTGTCCTTGAAAGTATCAAATCGAATCCCAATATGAAGGCGGGCCGGGATTTTTGGTGGAAGGAGGAGATGGGTAAAGTATCCGCCGTATGCCCCGCCGAAGAAATGGATTCGGAAGACATGCTTTTTATACTCTATACTTCCGGGTCTACGGGGAAGCCGAAAGGGATGGTGCATACTTGCGGCGGATACATGGTGTACATTAATTATACATTCAAAACCGCTTTTCAGTATCAGGATGGGCAGGTGTACTGGTGTACCGCCGATGTCGGCTGGATAACGGGACATTCCTATATTCTATATGGTCCGCTGTCTGCGGGTGCCACCACCGTTATGTTTGAGGGAATACCGTCGTGGCCCGACATGGGCAGATTCTGGCAGGCTATTGAGAGACACCAGGTGAACATCTTTTATACAGCGCCTACGGCGATCCGTTCATTGGAAAAAGCGCCGCTGAGTTTTGTGGAACGAAGCGATCTTTCTTCCCTGAAAATCCTGGGAACGGTAGGCGAGCCGATCAACGAAGAAGCATGGCACTGGTACCACGAACATATTGGCAAAGGAAAATGCCCGATCATCGATACCTGGTGGCAAACGGAAACCGGAGGATTTATGATCACCCCAATCGCCAATGTTACGAAACTGAAACCCGCTCACGCCACCCTCCCCATGCCCGGAGTTCAGCCGGCGGTGATGGATGAGCACGGCAAGGAACTTTTAACCAACGGAGTTGAGGGAAGATTGACGATCAAATTTCCATGGCCATCCATGGCCCGCACGATCTATGGCGATCATCAACGCTTTAAAGACACTTATTTTTCAACTTTTCCGGGCAAGTATTTCACGGGCGACGGTTGCAAACGGGATGAGGAAGGTTACTACCGCATAACGGGAAGGGTGGACGACATCATTATTGTATCCGGTCACAATATGGGTACCGCCGAGGTCGAAAGCGCTATTGACGAGCATTCCGCCGTATGCGAGACTGCTGTCGTCGGTTTCCCGCACGATATCAAAGGGCAGGGTATTTATGCATTTGTTATCTGTTACGATAAGCCTGCGGAAGAAGAAAAACTCCGGGCCGAGATCAGGGAGACAGTCTCGAAAATAATCGGCCCGATCGCAAAGCCCGACAAAATTCAGTTCGTTAGCGGGCTGCCTAAAACGCGGTCGGGAAAAATTATGAGAAGGATTCTGCGAAAAGTTGCCGAAGGGGACACAACAAACCTGGGTGATATCACAACCTTGCTGGATCCTGCCGTAGTTGAAGAGATCAAAGCGGGTGCGCTATAGGAGCCACGATCCCACGGCTTTCCGCTCCCGGGATTCAGGCGCTTATTTTTACTTCGTTCACCAGGTCTGTTCCGGCTTCGAATGCTCTCAGGTTGGAAAGCGTGGTTTCAGCGATCTGATCCATAGCCTCCTTGGTAAAAAAGCCCTGGTGCGCAGTGATGAGTACGTTGTGAAAGCTCATGAGGCGTGTAATGGTATCGTCTTCGATGATGTGCTCGGATAGGTCCATAAAAAACAACGACTCCTCCTGTTCGTACACATCGATACCGACAGCCCCGAGCTGTCCCGACTTCAGAGCCTTTATAACACCCTTCGTATCGATTAGTCCCCCGCGGCTCGTGTTGATAAGCATGGCACCCCGTTTCATTTTGCCGATCGTATTGTCATTGATGATGTATCGCGTCTTGTTAGTCAGCGGGCAGTGCAGGGAGAGAATATCCACGCTTGTCAGCAGCTCGTCCAGTGGCAGGTACTTCACGCCGGCATCGGTCATCTCCTTACTTTCGTGCACATCATAGGCCACGACGGTACACCCGAAGCCCAGCATGATCTTGCAGAATGTCTTGCCGATATTTCCCGTTCCGATCACACCGATCGTTTTTCCGAACAGGTCGAAGCCCATGAGGCCGCTAAGGGAGAAGTTCTGTTCCCGGATACGGTTATACGCCTTATGTGTTTTCCTGTTCAGCGCCATGATCATAGCAACAGCGTGCTCTGCCACGGCGTGAGGCGAGTATGCCGGCACCCTGACCACGGGAATTCCGTGACGCGAAGCCGATTCCAGGTCGATATTATTAAAGCCGGCACATCGGAGGGCAATGACCTTTACCCCTTTTGCCGCTAGTTGCCGGATAACCCCATCCGTAACCTTGTCATTGACGAATACACAAACCGCCTGCGACTGCTCGATCAGGTTGATACTTTTTTCGTTCAATCCTACTTCAAAAAAATCCATCGTGAATCCGAAATGCCGGTTGTGCTCTTCAAAGAACACCTTGTCATAGGGCTGCGTGCTGAAGAAAGTGATTTTCATAAGGCCTTCGCGGGATTTTACAAACCAGGGGCTATTGGCCGTGCTGCCTGACAACCTCGTAGATCGCGACTCCGGCTGCTACGGAAACATTCAGGGAACCGATCTTACCTTTTAACGGAATGCGTGCAAGCTCATCCGCTTCGCGCAAAAACGTCTCGCTGATGCCGTCTTCTTCCGAGCCGAGGATGATGGCGATTGGTCCCGTAAGGTTCAGGGAGTAGAGGCTCTTATCCGTTTTTTCCGTACAGGCCACCAGGCGGATACCATTCTCGTGTAACAGCTGAACGGTTTTTTTCATGTCTTTTTCCCGGCATATGGGCAGGTGATTCAGAGCGCCGGCGGATGTTTTCATCGCATCGCCGGTAATGGGTGCGTTGCCTTTTTCGGCGATGATGATACCGTCGATCCCCGCGCATTCGGCTGTACGCACAATGGCCCCAAAATTCCTGACATCCGTTATCCGGTCCAGTATAAGAAAAAACGGTTCACGTCCTTCCTGGTAGGCTTTGTAAATGAGATTATCCACCGATGCATAGCTCACGGCAGACAACAGACAAATGACTCCCTGGTGATTTTTGGTCGATAACCGCTTCAGTTTTTCAGGAGGAACAAATACGACCGGTACATTATTGTTGCGGGCTACGGCGATCAGTTCCTTGACGAGGTCGTTCGAAAGGCCTGACTGGATCATCACCTTGTCAATATCTTTCCCCGCCAGGATAGCTTCTATAACCGCCCGGGTTCCGTAAATCATATCTGTTTTTTCCATTGTCCGAACCCGTTCTACTTCGCCAGTTGATCAATTATTTTTGCCAGGTTTCTATCCTTGTCTGTAACAATATCGCCGGCATCATGCGTAGACAATTCAAAGCTGACGGTATTCCACGTATTTGTCCAGGTGGGGTGATGATCGATTTTTTCGGCTGCGAGCGCCACCTTCGTCATGAATCCAAAAGCTTCCGTGAAATCCTTGAATTTAAATGTCTTTATAAGACGGTTGTTCTCCACGATCCATTCCATAGTGTTTTCGTTTTTTGGGTCCTTGTATCGATATTTCTCCGGCGCACCGCGCTTTTACAAAGCCACGATCCCCTGTATCCGGGAAGCCTTTATATACATCTCGATCACAGCGTCACTTGATTGCACCATAACCTCGATCGTAACGCTGGTATAATTGCCGTTCTTCGAGAGTTTTTCCGTTACGGTGTGCGTCGGGAATAATTTTTTTACCTGATCTTCCTGGCCTGTAGGTACGATGAATTTGTACATGTACAGGGAAGGCCACGCATAGTGCTCCTCAAGTTTTTCGCGAAATGACTTGATCCATTCCTCATCCATAATCAAACGGCAACGCCCCCCTGCCCGAAAACGCCGGGGGGAGGCGTAGCATAAATGTTTAAAAATGACTTAGTAGAACTTGTAGCGCTTGTCTACAATGTTCGAACTCTCCTTGATTGCCTCGGCAATACCTATGCTATTACGGTTCACGTTACCCTGCTCCAGTTGAGATTTGTAGACACTATAATCGTTCAGGGAAGGTGCTGTTGTCTTGTTCTGAAGTTCCATCAGGATCACTCCGTTTTCGCCTGCTACAGGGCTTGAGCGCTTGCCGTTCTCCAGCGAGAAAGCCAATCCAACGGCTTTCGGATCAAAACCAACTGTAGGTAACGAGTTGCTGCTGAGTTTCAGGTCGCTGCTGGAATAGACATTTGCATCCGGTCCGAAGCTGTTCGCGACTTCTTCCAGCGTACCTTTCGCCGCTTTCAGTTTGTCGATAATGATCTTTGCTTTCGCTTCGTTGCGGACAGCCGGTGTGATCTCCGCTTTGACGACTTCGAAAGGCCTGTATCCTTTTTTGATTTCATTCGTCATCACAGCCACGACATTCTGATCATCCAGATCAAAAACCTGGGAAATTTTTCCAACTGAAGCGTCCCTGAATAACCACTGTACCAGCGGGCGGGCTTCACCCAACGTTCCGATCCGGCGATCCCCGGCCAGAACATTCTTTGCCTCCTGTACAATTATTCCCTGTTCCTTCGCCCTTTTTTCGAAGTCGGCGATGCCGGAAAGATCGGCGGCGAATGTCTCCGCTTTTCTGAAGGCCTCATTGATCGTTGCATCACTTGGGGTGATTTCACGCTCTACGATGGCCAGGTTATAGGCCGTGTTGTCTTTGGTGTCGGTTACTTCAATGATGTGGTAGCCGAAGTCGGTTTCAACCACGTCGTTCAGCAATCCTTTTTTGGTTGCAGCAAATACTGCCGTCTCAAAGGGCTTCACCATCGTGCCCGAGCTGAACCACCCCAGGTCTCCGCCACGAGAAGCCGATCCGTCGGTTCCAAACTCGCGTGCTTTGGCACCAAAATCCGCACCTGCGCGGATATCCTTTATGATGCCGAGTGCCTTGTCTTTGGCTTCCTTCTTGGCAGGAGCTGAGGTATCCGACCATTTGATCAGGATATGTTTAGCCCGCGCGCTATAGACGGTATCTGAAAATACTTTCGAAACTTTTACAACTTTAAAAACTCCTCCATCAAGGAATGGTCCGAAAACCTTACCCTGTACCAGGCTATCGGGTGATATGAATGCCGGCAATGTTGCAACCGTGTACTTTTGATAAGGCGTCTGACCATCCGTATTCGCCGAGGCATACACGGAATCTTCCTGTGCGGTCCGGAACTCCGTAACGGCGCGGGCCAGGTCCTGTCTTACCACCAGCGAATCGTCGGGCGAAGCCACAACGGGAACACTGATGTACTTGATATCCCTGCTTTCTTCAGTCTTGTATCGCTCAACATTCTTGTTGTAGTAAGCTTTTATGTCGGCATCCGATACAGACACAGCCGAATCGCTGACAGCGTAAAAAGGAACGTATACATACCTTACTTCCGCTACATCGGTTTGCAGGTGGTAGTCACGCTCGGCTTCCGCGGTCGTCACATAGCTGCTTTTGATCAATAGGTTCTCATACTTGATCCGTTCACGTCCGGGTTTCAGGTCGCGCTGAAACAGTTCCCAGCGTACGCGGGCTTCGGATCCCTCCGGCATGGCCTTTAACTGCCCGAGGTATGACACTACCCGGTTAGGGTCGAACTGTCCGGTTTCCTGGTTTGTAAAAGCGAGTTTAACATTTTCATCGACGTTCTTACCCTGGATCATATCCCACACTTCATCCTCCGTTACCTCGATACCTACCTTTGCATATTGGGACTGTATAGCATGGCGGGCGATCAACAGATCCCAGGCCTGCTGGCGGATACTTGGCATTTCGCGGTCTCCCGGTTCGCGGTTGAACTGCAGGAAATAGTTGGCTTCGCGTTCACGGATCACCGATTGGAATTCTTCGTAGGAGATCTCGCGGCCGGCAATTTCGCCGACACTGTTCCTGCCCCAGTTCAAAATGGAGGAATTTCCGCTGAAAAGGTCACCTAATATAAATGCCGCAATCGCCACGAAAACGAAAACCACTACCCAGGTTCCCATTTTGTTGCGCAATGTTCCTATCAATGCCATAAAGTAATTTTTAAAGAGCCGCAAATTTAACCCGTAATCTGTATTAGAAAAATAGGGTAGTAAAAAAGACTGGTGTGTCCTGGGAAAAAGTGAAGATTCCCTCTAAAACCCTGATTTTTAGGTGTTTTAAGGCAGCGATGTTCAATTTCGCCCCCTAAAGCCCGAGGGTCAGCATGACCGTGTCGATCCGGTTATGCCCGGTGCTTTGGATAATAAATGTAAAGGGCGGGATTTGAATCCGCTGGCCTTGTTTGGGGAAGTCTTCCGTATGCGACAGGATCAGCCCGCCAAGGGTTTCATATTCCCCGGTAGGGAGGCTCCAGCCATAGGTCTCATTCAGGTAGTCGATTTCCAGCCGGGCGCTGAAAAGGTAAGTATTCACGTCCAGTTTTTGCTCGATCAGGTGATCTTCCTCGTCGTGCTCATCCTCGATCTCGCCGAAAATCTCCTCGATGATATCCTCCATGCTGACGATACCCGATGTTCCTCCGAATTCATCCACCACCACGGCGAGGCTTTTGCGTTCGTTGATAAAACGGATCATCAGTTCGTTGGCAAGCGTGGTCTCGGCGACGATAATGATCGGTGTGAGGATGTCCCTGATCTCCTCCGGTTTTTTGAACAGGGACGAGGAGTGGCAATAGCCGATGATCTCGTCGATGCTCTGCTTGAAAACGATAACTTTCGAGTGACCGCTTTCCACAAAAGCCTCCCGGAGTTTCTCGATGCTCTCATTGGCTTCCACAGCCGTGATCTCTGTCCGGGGTATCATACAATCGCGGATCTTTACCGTTTTGAACTCCAGGGCATTATGAAAGATCTGCTTGTCGAGGGCAATGTCTTCGTTTTCCCCTTTTATATCGGCCGTATTTTTCAAATATTGATTGACATCCGTCCGTCCGGGGAAAGGAGCTTCACCTTCCTTTGTCATGTTAAGGACATCAACCATGATAAACTTCGACAACAGGATCAGGGGATAGGTCAGGATGAAGAGCAGGAAAAAGCAAATGATAAATGGTGTGCCGAGGGAGAGTAACAGGTGGTTGGGATTTAACATCGCCAGGGTTCTGGGAAGTAATGCGACGACGAAGAGGGCAAGGACGGTCGTCAGTATGGTTTGAATGAATATGACCGTAAAAGGCGTGTTAATTGCCGCAGGCAGAAGGGTTGACAGGATGGGAATAAACCAGACGGCGGAAAGTATGCTGAACGCCACGAGCGACACCGTTGATCCGACCAGTGTTGTGGCCATAAACCAGGAGGGACGTTTGACAAAAAAAGTCATTAGCTGGGGTGATAATTTCCCGAGCCTTCCCTCCAGCTCCAGTTGCAGTTTATTGGTAGCATGGAAGGTAGTCTCAATAGCGGAGAAGAAGAAACAAAAGATCAGCGAGATGATTATTCCGGAAAGTAAAAAGCCGTCCATCTTATTTTTTCTTTCTCAAATTGTATACAAAGTATAAAATGAGGGAAAGCATAATAGCCCAATAGGCTTTTCCAAAGCCAAGTGTCATGGTCTGATGGATACCGATGATCAGGAAAGCAACTGCGAGAGACAGGACGAGAACATCAATCAGTTTCATGCTGACAGCAAAAGTAGCGATTATTTGGTTCTCACCGGGTGAGCTATCGGCCCATTCATGCCGCACGGCTATTCTTTCACCTCAAATTCACCTGCGGGTTTTTTGATAAGGTAGTCCGAAAGGTCCTGATTGGCGTCCAGGCCTTCTCCGTAGATAACATCGCCCTGCTGACGGATCGTCACGAATTTATCGGTAAAGATCTTTTTGCTTTTTGGTTTCCAGAAGAGTTCTTCGGTATTGAGCTGTTCATGCTTTTCTATGTTTTTGACTTCCACTTTTCCGCGGCCCCGCCATTGTTCTTCTTTTTTAAAGAAAAAGGCGTGATTGGCACGAAGGGTTGAACTCAACCTGCCGAACTCATTGTAGAACTCCATGTACACTCCCTTGGGAAATTCACGGTCGCCATTTTCAAATTCGTATAAAAGTTCAGCCAGCATTTTTACCTTGACCGTATTGTTCTCGCTGTAAAAGAGCTCTACGTTTTCCGCTTCCTTCAGCGGTCCTTTGTATTCAACCGGTTCCTTGGTATCGGACGTGCTGCAACCGGCGACAGCCACAGCAAGTATCAGAAGTGCAGATCGGATCATATTATAAATGGCAGAGGCCATAGCAAGCTATGGCCTCCGCGGTTATGTTTTAAATTCCTTAGTCTCTCGTTCTGATCGTGGTGCTTTCACCGATCCAGCAACCGACCGGCTTGGAATCGCCGACCTTATAGTCTATCACGAAGATGTCTTCTTTTGAAGGGAAAGACTCTTTGGCTGCAGCTAATTTTTTTCCATTGCCGGCGCGCTGGTAATAGTCAGCCGCGATCAGGAATACAAGTCTGTCGTCAGCCTGATTCACCTTCTTCGCACAGGCATCGAAGCTATACATATAAAGGTCGCCGATCTTTTCATAGGCTTCCTTGTTGCCGGGGTCTGCTTCCAGGGCCTGGCGATAATACGAGCGCGCTGCAGGTTTGTCGCCTTTTGACTGTAGCTGGCCCAGGTAAATCAGGACCTCAGCTTTTTCCTGTCCGTTACCCGCCAGCGGTAATGCCTCTTTTAACAGTGCTTCCGCTTTCGCCAGGTTTTCATTTGAATAATATTTCAAGCCCAGGTTTTTAACAAGGCCAAAGTCTTTTTCGGGACTGTTTTTATGGATCGCCTCGCCGGCTTCCAGCCACAGCGGATCATCGGTACACTTACCCTGAAGCATAAATCCGAAGATCTTTTTCGCCAATGTCAGGTCGTTTGGATTTTGTTTGAATTTAGGTTCCAGGTTCTTTTTGACAAACTCACAATCCACTTTTACAATGCCGATCAGGATCGCATCAATATCGTCCTTGTACCTTTTGTACTTGTCCACGGGTTTGCCTTCGCTTTGAGCCTTTTTGATCTTGGAATCAACAACGTCCATTACACGGTCATATCGTTCCAGGATTTGAGCATCAGTAAGATTCTTGAATTTCAAGGCATTCAGTCTGACCGTTTGCATGTATGGAACCAGTGTGCCATCCATTACATTGTTGCCGTTCAGTTCGAATACTTTATCCAGCATGGTCAGGGCTTCGGCCGGCTGATCATTGATGCTGTATCTCAGGAATGACAGTGCTTTCCGGTTTAAAACGGAGGCTTCTTCGCCACAGTTTTTGATCCGCAGATCGTAAATAATCATCAGGGAATCGATATAAACTTTTTTGCGAGCCGGATCTTTTTCGGCGGAAGCGAGTTTATCATAAACGTCGACACCATTAATGTAGAGGCTGGAGTGCAACTGGGGTACATTGGTCAGCAACCAATTGAGCGGTGCCTGCGCCTGCTTCGCCTGGTTAGCCTTGTTTGCATCCTCGTATAAAACTTTATTCTCTTCAGCTTTCGCTCTCATCGCGGCATCCTCGGGCCATTTTACTTCCTTACATTGTGCAAAGGAAGCTGTTGAAACAAAAGCGAGGGTGAGGGAAGCGATACTGGCAAGAATAATTTTCTTCATTTTATTTTTCATTTTCTAGTCAAACTTTCTCTTAATAAACCACTGATCGTTGAAAGTAATGCCGAAGTATACTTTAAAATAGTTTTCTTCTAAAATGTTTTCTGCCTTATCTCCCCGTTTTCCTAGTTTTAAGGCGAAATCCATACTTGAACGGCCAGCTGGTAGTGAGAAGCCAAAATTAATGCCAAAATCCTTTACCTCCTTGTTATTCGCCAAAAAAGGATACTGTTCATAGCTGATTCCCGCGCGGAATGTGATTCTTTTGAGATAATTCTCCAGCGCAAGCGGGTCCATGGTGAATTCTCCCCCCACTGACGAGCGCCAGGACTTGGTCAGTCCCTCATCGTCGGCATGGATACTTCGGAAGGATCCCCAGTTCTGAAACGCGAATTCCGTGCCCACAGCCCAATTAAGTCCTTTTGCGTAGGAAATGCCGAGCGAAAACGATTCAGGCAGATGTAATTTTCCGTTGCCGTTTTCGATGTTATACCGCTCCACGGTATCCCCGCCCAGTGTTGACCTGAATATTTTGCTCCGTGATTTTGCCTGAAGATCCGATGCAAAATTATATACAGCCCCGACACTCAAGCGCCGGTCCTTCCTGCTGCCCAGTGAATCCTTGCTGTAGGAAAACCCGAGACCGAAATTGAAGCCGTGATGGTTTGTCTTTTCTTCGATGTTAACCACGTACGGATCACCCTGGTTGGCATTGGTGGTCAGTACGTTTGAATACACGTTGGAGACGGGTCCAAACAGGTAACTCGCTTTAAGTCCTACCGTGATATCCTGGGTCAGGCGGACCCCATTCGACCAGTACAACTGTGTAAGTCCGCCGGCCCCGGTTTCGGATGTCACCAGAGTATCCACAATTCCGCCGGAAATATCTTTTACATAATCGGGGTATTGAAAGCTGAAATTAACGTCTGTAAAAGGCATGATGCCGGCAGAGGACGTCCATTTATTTAATTTGATGGGGAATGCCATGACAATATAATTCAGGTTCCCCCCGACATTCTTTTCGTTGGTGGTATCGCCTGTGATCGTACGCGACTCACCTACCATTCCGATCTGGAAAACACTATAGGTGTTGTAGACCAGCAGGGCAGGATTTTGATTGTTGATGTACCAGAATTGTGGCTGGCTGATGCCAAGGCCGTTTCCCTGATTGTGGACGAGGCCATTGCCGTAAGGCTCGCCGATACCGTATGTTGTAAATGGAGACCGCGCCGCCTGACCCCATACATTTGCTGCGGAAATCACAACAGCAATAGCCAAAAACCACTTCTTAAAGATTGACATTATATATCAAAATGCTGTTTAATCCACTGAGCACCAGTTCAGGGACCGCAAATATGGACCCTTTCAGTTTGTTTTCAAAAAAACGGGCATCACCGCCGCATAAAATCACCCGTAAACCCTCGAATTTCTCCTGGTATCGTGTGATAATCCCGTTGAGTTCCGCCGTCAACCCGTTAACAATCCCGCTTTGGATGCATGTTTCGGTACTGTCTCCGATGAGATCTGCATTTTCCAGTGGACTTACCAACGGCAATCTCGATGTAAACGTATGTACGGCCTGGAATCGCATCATCAGACCCGGAGAAATACCACCGCCAAGGAATTCTCCGCGGCTGTTTAGAAAATCGTAAGTGATGCAGGTACCCGCATCGATCACCAGGCAGTTTGAATGTCCGACGAGATGGTAGGCGCCGCAAACGCCCGCGATACGGTCCAGACCTAGGGTGCGCGGTGTCGAATACTTGTTTTTAATGGGCAATGGCAGTGATGGATTTAAAATATATTTTTTAGGGATATGCCTGGCCCAACCCGAAACTACCGTGGGGTCTTCGGCCACAGAGCTAATGATGAAGTTAACGGCCGAATAGTTTTCCAGAAAAGTTTTTAAGTCATCCCGGTCTGTGAACGTATGTTTTTCCAACAACGTGTGCTGGTCAAAAATACCTACCTTGGCAGACGAGTTACCGAAGTCAACTGCTATATTCATTTTTATTCACTGTTAATCCCGATACTAATTTCGTTTGCAAAGGTCGTCGTACCACGGCGATGTGAAACGGGAACAAGGGACCAAAAATATGGATTCAAAGAACAATTATAAAGTTATCGGGCTGATGTCCGGCACTTCGCTTGACGGCCTGGACGTTGCGTACTGTCAATTCCGGCAAACTGCGAAAGGTTGGACTTATTCAATAAAAAAAGCGACCACGACGAAATATCCGGCTTCATGGGCGCAAAAATTGGCAACTGCGCATGAGTTAAGCGCCGAAGAACTGCTGGCTCTTGATGCATCCTACGGCAAATACCTGGGCACTGTATGCGATGCCTTCAGGCGAAAGAACAGACTGAGGGTTGATTTTATAGCTTCTCACGGGCACACTGTTTTCCACCAGCCGAAGAATGGATTTACCTTCCAGCTTGGTAACGGCAATGCGATCTTCGCAGCGTGTGGGATTCCCGTTATTTCCGATTTCCGGAGCCTGGATGTTATGCTGGGTGGCCAGGGCGCTCCGTTGGTTCCATCCGGCGACAAGCACCTGTTTAATGAATACGATGTCTGCCTGAACCTCGGTGGTATCGCAAATCTTTCGATGGATGTGAAAGGGAAGCGCGTGGCTTTTGATATCTGTTTCGTCAATATGGGTTTGAACTATCTTGCAGCCAAGGCCGGGAAAGAATACGACGCCGGCGGTGATATGTCTTCCGATGGCACCGTACATGTTCCGTTGCTAAAAGCCCTCAATAAAGTTTATATGACGATGCATAAACGAAGGCCGTCGCTGGGCCGCGAAATATTTGAACAACGGATCAAGCCGTTGCTGGATATGACCGGTGTGCCGTTAAAAGACAAGCTGAGGACGTTCACCGCGTCGTGTGTAAATGAAATGGCGCTGGCCATCCTTTCTTCGAAAACGACACCAAAAGTTTTGTGCACAGGAGGAGGAACGTTTAACGCTTTCCTCATTTCACAGTTGCTGGACGTCTGCGGAGACGAAGCAACCCTTATCGTTCCGGATGATGAAGTCGTAAAATTTAAGGAGGCGCTGATTTTTGCATTTCTCGGCGTCCGGAGACGGAACAACGAAGTGAATTGCCTGGCCAGTGTTACAGGGGCGAGCCGCGACTCTTCCTCCGGTGTCATGGTCGGGTTCTGATCGATCACTTCGTTCCGCCGTATGGCAGACCGGCCTAGTTAGCGCCGAACAATTGTTCAATAAGCAAATAGGCTGCGGCACCGCCGAAATATCCCATCATGGCAACCCCACTGATTTTCCTCACATACCAGATAAAATCGACTTTTTCCATTCCCATAACAGCCACACCGGCGGCCGAGCCGATGATGAGAATACTTCCGCCTGTACCGGCGCAATAAGCCAGGTATTCCCAGATCAAATGATCCTGCGGATACATATCAAGGCTGTACATACCCATACTGGCCGCCACCAGCGGCACGTTGTCTACAACGGCTGACAATAATCCAATCATAGTGATGATGATCCTGTTGTCGCCAAGCGTATGGGCCAGGTATTCAGCAAAGTTATGCAGTGTCAGCATGGATTCCAGTGCGCCGACAGCAAGCAATATTCCCAGGAAGAACAGAACACTCGGGACGTCGATCCTTGACAACGCCCCGGCAGCGGTGTAATTTTTTTTATCCGCCGCATCGAGTTCCGGGTGAATGAGTTCCGACACAACCCAGAGTATTCCCAGTCCGCCGAGCATACCGAGGTATGGCGGAAGGTGCGTGAACGTTTTAAAAACAGGGACGGAAACAAGGGCGGCAACACCCAGGATAAGCATCAGTTTTCCACCGCCGATCATTTCTTCCTGATTTTTAATTTGCTCCTGTGTTTCCCCAAGTTCACCCTTGAGCGTAAAGCTCAGGTAAATCAACGGTGTAAGCATACAGATCACACTCGGTATGAACATCACTTTCATGATGTTCCCTGTCGATATCTGCCCCCCGATCCACAGCATGGTTGTGGTAACGTCACCGATAGGCGTCCAGGCTCCACCGGCATTGGCGGCGATGACGATCATGCCAGCAAAAAACAGGCGCATGTCTTTGTCTGGGATCAACTTCCGGATCAGCGAAACCATTACTATGGATGTGGTGAGGTTGTCAAGCACGGAAGACAGAAAAAATGTTACCCAGCAGATGATCCACAACAATTTTTTCGCATTCTTCGTTGTGATGCGATCGGTGATGAACCGGAACCCGTGATGGGCGTCGACCAGTTCAACAATGGTCATGGCACCCATGAGGAAGAAAAGTATTTCAGCGATACTGGCGAGGTGGTGGGAAAGTTCTGATACAACAAATTCGCGGTAAAGTTCGGACTGAGTCAGCGCCGGGAATTTATCACCCAATTCCAGTTTCATTATTTCCAAAAAACCGTTGAACTGCGCGCTTTGGATAAGTGATGACGTAGGTTCGGCAAGAGCGAAAAGAGTCCAGCAAACAACTCCTGCAAGAATGGCGGATGCTGTTTTATTTATCTTGATAGGATGTTCAAGGGCAATACACAAGTACCCGATGATAAAGACGGCAATAATGATGGTTTCCATTCGTTCAGGCTTGGGCCATATCAAGGACGGTGTTTCCCATCGATCAGGCTTGGATACTAAGATGAATAATTAAAAATCTAAAAAGAAGGAGCGCTTTGGAATTTTTGATCACGGATGAACAGCCAGGTAGGGATAGATCAGGAGGTAAACGATCGCGCCCGCAAAATAACCCAGCATGGCCAGTAATGAGATGCGTTTCAGGTACCAGATGAAGTCGATTTTTTCCATGCCCATAACGGCAACACCGGCAGCCGAACCGATGATCAGGATACTTCCTCCCGTACCGGCACAGTAGGCCAGGTATTCCCATATCATATGATCGGTATGGTAGGTCTCCAGACTATACATTCCCATGCTGGCAGCCACTAACGGCACATTGTCTACGATAGACGATAATATTCCAATAAGAGTAATGATAATGCGGTTGTCCCCGAGTGCCGTATCGAGGAACGTAGCAAAGTGATGCAGTATTTCCATTGATTCCAGGGCGCCGACAGCTAAAAGAATTCCGAGAAAGAACAATACGCTGGGTACATCGATCCTTGTCAACGCGCCTGCAGCGGTATAAGGCTTCTTTTCCGCTTCGTCCATATCGGGATTGATCATTTCGGAAGCAACCCACAATACACCGAGCGCAAGAAGCATCCCCAGGTAAGGGGGCAAATGGGTCGCTGTCTTAAAAACTGGAACTGATATAAGTCCGGCGATTCCCAGGAACAACATCAACTTTGATCCTTTTACCGGTTTATTCGCATGTCCGTGGCCCGTATCTTTACTATGATCGTGGCTGCCCGCGTGCCCCAAGTCGCCTTTTAATGTAAACTCAAGGTAAAGCAGGGGGATCACCATACAGACGATGCTTGGTAACAGCAGTGTCTTAATAATGTTGACTGCCGATATCTGCCCCCCGATCCAAAGCATGGTGGTGGTCACATCTCCGATAGGAGACCATGCGCCCCCGGCGTTCGCGGCAATAACAATCATCCCTGAAAAAAATAATCGCATATTCTTATTCGGCACGAGCTTTCTCACGAGAGAAACCATCACAATGGAAGTTGTTAAATTGTCCAGCAGTGCCGACAGGAAGAATGTTACCCAGCATATTACCCACAGTAGTGTTTTGGGGTTTCTAGTGGTAATACGGTCAGTGATGATACTGAATCCCTGGTAGGCATCGATCAGTTCCACGATCGTCATAGCGCCCATCAGGAAAAACAAGATAGCTGCGATCTCGCTCAGGTGCTCGGCCAATTGCTCTCCAATATGATCAATGGAATCATGGGCCACGACAGCGTAAATAGTCCAGCACAACACACCGGTGATGATAGCAGACGCTGATTTATTTATCTTGATAGGATGTTCCAGGGCTATCAGGAGATAGCCGATGACGAAGAGAATAATGACTACAGCTTCCATGGTTCAGGTCGATAGCCTGAAAGATGAATATTTTTCGCATTTCGGGAAAGGCAAAACATTTATTTTTTTATCCCTATGGCTTAAAAAAAATGAATTTATCGGATGAATGGTAATGATTGATTAATATCAGCATTAAGGAGCCCTACTTCAAACCAAAAAGTCCCTCATTTAATGCGTTCAGCGCTTTCTCTTTATACTGCTTGTCGATCAGGACAGATACATTGTTCGTGCTTCCACCACAGGAAACCATACGTACCGGGATTTCAGCAAGCGACTCGAATATTTTATTCAGCACACCTTTTTGTTCCGTGATCTTTTGCCCGACGATACAAATAATAGTCTGGTCCTTATCCACACCGATTGTACCAAACTTCCTCAATTCTGTTTCGATCGAAGCGAGCTGCACGTTATTATCGATAGTCAATGATACAGCCACCTCCGAGGTTGTGATCATGTCGATGGATGTTTTGTGATTCTCAAAAACCTCAAAGACCCGTCGTAAGAAACCGTACGCCATCAGCATCCTGGAAGACCTGATATTGATGGCTGTTATTCCATCCTTAGCCGCGATTGCCTTGAAAGATCCCTCGGTTCCTTTGCTGGTAATGATCGTGCCGGGAGCCTTTTCATCCATCGTGTTCTTCAGGCGCACCGGAACATTGTATTTTTGTGCGGGTACGATGGTAGACGGATGCAGGATCTTGGCTCCGAAATAAGCCAGTTCCGAAGCTTCATCAAACGTTAATTCCGATATCGGCATCGTCTTTTTTACAATTCGGGGATCGTTATTGTGCATGCCGTCGATATCGGTCCAGATCTGGATTTCCTCCGCCCGTATCGCCGCACCGATCAGCGAGGCGGTGTAGTCGCTTCCACCTCTTTTCAGGTTGTCAATTTCGTTCCGGTTGTTCCGGCATATATATCCCTGAGTGATGATAATATCGATATTGCTGAGAGAATTCACCAAAGGCTTAAGGCGCTCCGATATCTTTTCAAGCTCAGGTTCATCGTTCTCATCAATAGACATGAAATAAAGAGCGGGAAGCAATCGTGCGCTGATCTTTTTCTCCTGTAAGTGCTGGTAGAACAACTCGGTCGAGATAAGCTCGCCTTGTGCGAGCAATTCGCGATAGCTCTTGTTATCAAACTGTCCGGCCGCCAGCAAGCGGATAAAGATAAAAAAACGGCTTACCAGCTCCTGCCCGATCGCGTGAAACGCATCGCTGGAATACAATTCTTTTATGAATGCCTGATAGTGCTTTTCGAGGGAGGCGATTTCATCCTCGGCTTTTGCTTTTTGACCAGCTAAAAGATGATCACCGATAGCCACCAGGGTATTGGTGGTTCCTGATAAAGCCGAAAGAACAACAATCTTTTTACCGGGAGTGCCTAACACAAGTTCGGCAATTTTTTTCATCCGCTCTGGTTTCCCGACTGACGTTCCTCCGAATTTTAATACGATCATAATGCGCTGATTTTATAAAGCGCGCAAATATAGTTAGGGGAAAAAATAAATAATATACCTGCTTAACCTTTTGTAACGATTGTTTAAAATGAATGCTGCAAACTAAAGTATGTTAGGTAACTGCCCTGAGTGCCTGCGGGTGACTACTTGTCTATGGCAACCTTCGCCGCCTTCACTTTAATGGTCCAGTAGGTCAGGGTGTCTCCTTCCAGGGGAATGTACTGGTGGGGGATCATGGCGGGAATAACGATAAAATCTCCCGGGTGTAGCGTCCGTTCAGTGGTATTGAGGATCTTTCCTCCCACCCATTCACGCGCCGGGGCCTGGCCTGACTCTTTTTGTCCCGTAATACCTGACCCGGTTCTCAGGACACCACGTCCCGAGCGTATGATCGCCACATCGTCGTATTGCTCGTGGACTTCTGCATCACCCGGCTTTGTCCTGATGATCACCAGGTACGGGGAACCATCGTCACTTTTTCCCAGGAGCCCGGCGATACGTTGCGTTGAAACACTCGCCTGAAGCAATGAGTCCAGCGTTGGGGCTGAATAAAAGGTAATCACATCCTTTTCTTCCTTTTGGGCCTGTACGGATGTAGTGATCCATGCTGACAGAAGAAGCGCGGGGAGTCCGGTGCGTAAAATGGTTTGGCGGAAGGTTATCATATAGTACCGTTTGCTGTCGACTTTCTTGAATCACTTAGCCTTTTTCCTGGCAAGCGATGTATCCTCATTCTCTTTTATCCGGCTCAGCACAATACCCGTGATCAGTTTTTCAGGTAACGTTTCATCCGGGTTGAAATGTATGGTTGCCCCGGAGACTTTGATACCCTTCAGTTCTTCCTTCATTTTTTTAACGAGGCCGGGACTCATCGTATACAGGCTCACAAAGTCTTTGTTGGCACCGATACCGACCAACATATAAATGTGCTTGAAGCAATGTACCCCGTAACTGAAAGATTCGTCGGCAACGGGAACAATTGATTTTATAAGCTTGTGCAGACTAATCAGTCCTTTCCGGAATTTAGCGGGTTGTGCCGAAACGTAATCCTTAAAAAGGTTGGGCGATTTGACTTTTTTTGAAGGGGCCATAGTTTCGTGTACGACTGAACCGGTATCGGATCTTCGTCGGTAAAGTGATACACTAAAGTACACAAACTAGTATTAAGGCACCATTATGATGTCGCATAAGTTGGCTTTTGTATTTAGCCCTGAAAGGGCATTACATATCGGCCTAGGGTGAAGTCCTGGGTTTTCAGTGGTAATTTAATTTTAGCTCTGAAGGGGCGTAATAATATTGTCGCTTACGACAATCAATGCTTGACTCTACATTGTTGGCGATTCCCTCAGCGGCTTAAAGTGGGTGACCTAGCGGCCTATGCGATTTGGGCAACAGGAAGATGTGATCCTATGCCTTGTCGGACTGGTCGAGGTTGCGAACGGTGGGCAGTTCCGTTTTCCTTTTATACCATTTCCAGATCCCGGTTCCAATAGCTCCTACGCCGAGTGCAATGAGTTTGATATACTTTAACAGGACAGCAAGAATCCCGGCCTTTGCCAATACCTTGCCGGCCACGAGACCACCGATGGTCCAGGCCGCCACATCATCCAGCTCCGGATCAAAGTCCTTGTACTTCACCCCGTCGGCGTACGTGAAGGATGCAAGCACGGGCGAAATACTTTTTTGTACCTGAGCCAGTTCACTCATGGGAGCAACGGCATTAAAGATCATAACCCCTTTTCGTCCCAATATCCTGACATTGTAATTCAGTGTGTTGAATTCGTTCTGTCCAAACCTGATCTCCTTGGCCCAGTGCAGCACTTTCTTGCCTTCATCGTAAAACGGTTTCGAAGCCCATCCGACAATCTCGATCGTTTCGTATCCTTCTTTTTCCCGGAACTCATTTTCAGCTGTTGCATCCGTCTTCATTTCATCGAGGAGTTCTTCATAGTCGATATCATCGGCGTCGTCGTCTTTTACATAGCCCATTTCTTCGTAGGTAATAATAAATGCCCATGAGTCGTCACCCAGTACGCCTGTATTTTCGGGGACGATCATCCCCATCACAACGGTGTCTTCCGGATTACCCCAAAGTTCTTCCAGCACATACCTCGATTGTTCACCGTTGAGGTATCGGAAACCCGCCGGGACTACCAGCGTCCCAAGTCCGTTTCGCAATCCAATTTCGCCTTGTTCGTAATGCAGGCTTGCTTCAAGGCTGTCGATGAGAACCTGGACTGAATCGATCTGTGCAAATGATGATGTCCAGCAAAAGAAGGAGACGAGGAGAGCGGCAATTTTTTTCATCCCGGTTAATATTTTTGATGATGCAAGAATGAAAATTGAACCGATCAGTCCTAGTTGCTGTAATATTTCCCACCATATTCAAGAATGATGAAGTATTGTGTGAACAGGCTGATCAGCGTTTGCAGGGTAACGAAGGGCGGCGGCTTGTTTCTCCGGGGAAATTCAACAATACGAAAGATTTTTTTTCAAAAGAGCGATGATTCCTTACCCTGCCGTTCTTATGCAATGTAAGGGGCCTTTAAGAAAAAAATGCCTCCTTATCCGGGAGGCATTTTTTCGGGAGTGAGGCTTAGCCTATTTTTTTTCCGGGTTCAGCACGATCTGAACATAGTTCTTCATGTTTATGTATTTTATGGCGGCGTCCTTGATGTCTTTTGGCGTGAGGGCGGCGATACGTTTTTCATAACTCAGTACCTGTCCGGCATCCGATGCCAGTTCCACACTCTGGAGAAGTTGGCGTGCCCAAAAAGCGTTGTCCTTCATGTTCACCTCATACTGTTGCCTCCAGGTTTCCTTAACCTTGTTCAGGTCTTCCTCGGACGGCCCGCTGGTTTTAAGTTTATCAATTTCAGTCATCGTTGCCTTGATAAGTTTGTCCACATTTTCCGGACCGCACGGCAATGAGATTCCCAGCGAGTAATAGTTGTAAGGATTTTTATTCAGGTTTCCGTACATCCCTCCGCCATAGATCCCGCTAAGCTCTTCCCGGAGTGATTCGATCAGCTTGATGTTAACCACTTCAACCATCGCCTGCAATTTCAATTGTTCTGCTTCGGAGTACGGAGACTCCCCATTCCAGAACATACGGATATAACTTTTAGCTTCCGTGCCTTTGTTGATCTCACGCGTCAGCGAACCTTTCACCGCGCGGAGGCCCACATCTCTGAACGTTGATTTTTGCGGGGATGACGGAAGGCTTGCCAGGTAGGTGGCCAGGAGCGGTTTGACGGCCGCTACATCAAACTTGCCAACCAGCACAAATGTAAATCCATTGGCATTTCCGAAACGTTCCTTATAAATATCAAGAGCGCGTTGTTCATTGATCTGAGCAAAATTTTCAGGCTTGGGAAGTTTAGGCGCCCATGGGTGATTTTTGTATAAGATCGAAATGATCGAATCCTGAAAGGTAAATTGCGGGTCAGCTGCCATGTTCTGATACAATGCCTGCTGCTTGCCGATGAAAGATTTGAACAGGTCATCGTCTTTTCTCGGTTGTGTGAAATAAAGATGTGTGAGCTGTAACATGGTCTCCACATCAACCGCGCTGCACTGACCGTTCAACGTTTCTGAAATTGGACCCAGCCTGGGAGAGACGCTAGCGGTTTTTCCGGCGAGGACTTTGCGCAGATCCACTGGCGAAAACTGACCCACACCCATTTGCGTCACAACCGTTGACGCGAACTCGGCGTTGAAGCGCTCTTTAGCGTCGAAAAGGTACTGTCCGCCAAAACGGGAAGCGTTCATGACCACCTGATCATTTTTAAAATCCGTGGGTTTAAGCAGAACCTTCACGCCGTTACTTAACGTCAGTTCCGTCACGCCAAGATCCTTATTTTCTTTTTCCGCAGTGATGGTGCCGGGAGCTGGAAGTTTTTCCATGATGGACGTCGCGACCGCTTTTTCCTCATACGGTTTCAGGTCGGTCTTTGCGGCGTTTGCTGTCAGGGCCAACAGGTCATTGTTTGATGGAATGGGGAACTCAGCTTTTTCCGGGCCGGTGAGAATAACAAGCTTGCTGTCTTCCGCGGCCGGAATAGTCCTGGCAACGAATTGATTCACTTCTTCCAGGGTGATTCCGTCGAGGTATTTGGAATAATATTTATGTTCATTTTCAATTCCCGGGATTGGTTCCTTCTCCAGGAAATTCCGGACATACTCATCGACGAGGTTGGACGACTCTGTTTTGTCGCGTTCATTGTAACTTCTTTCAATATTCTTCATCAGGATTTTTTTGATCCGCTCCAGTTCCGACGGCGTGAATCCGAACTTACGCGCTCTTTCGTTCTCCTGTACCAGGGCACTGACGGCCGGCTCTACTCCGCCTTTGCCTAAATAAGCGAAAGACTGATAAGCTTCATATCCCCTGGCCCATCCGCCAATATTGCTGCCGCCGAAGACAAACGGAGGCTCCGCTTTCTGGGTCAGTTCCTGCATGCGCTGACCCAGCATGGACGTAAATAAGATCCGGATCAGGTAGTCGCGATAATCGCCGATAGTTGTTTCCTCCTTTGCTTTTTTGTAGGAATAGTAGATTTCCACGACGTGATTGGTCGCTTCCTTGTCGGTGACCACAACACCCTCGGACACTATTCGCGCGGGTACATCCGTCAGCGCGCGTGGTCGTGGGGTTGAAGGGTTTTTGAGCTTTTCAAAATGTGATTTGATCAGTCTTTCGGCTTCCATGGGATCAAGGTCGCCCACTACAACGACAGCCATCAGGTCGGGCCGGTACCAGTCGCGGTAAAAACGTTTGATGGCGTCGTACTTGAAATTTTTGAGAATATCGTCCTTGCCAATCGGAAGTCTGTTGGCATATTTCGAACCTTCGAACATTTTCGGATAAACCACGCGGAACATCCTGTCTTCGGCGCCTTTTCCCAGCCGTGATTCTTCCAGGACAACACCACGCTCTTTATCAATCTCGGCATGATCAAACGTAATGGTACTGGCCCAATCCTCGAGAATCTGGAATCCTTTCTCGATGTTTTCCTTCTTTTCCGTTGGGATCGGCAGGATATAAACGGTTTCGTCAAAACCGGTGTAAGCATTAAGGTCAGCCCCGAATTCCACACCGATTGATTGCAGAAAAGAAACCAGATCATTCTTCCGGAAGTTTTTGGTCCCGTTGAACGCCATATGCTCCGTAAAATGAGCCAGCCCCTGCTGATCGTCGTCTTCCAGTATCGACCCTGTATTTATGACGAGCCGTAGCTCAACTTTTTTTTCAGGTCTTACATTTTTTTGAATATAATAGGTCAGTCCGTTCGGAAGCTTCCCGATCTTCAGGCGGGGATCAACGGGTAATTTATCAGTTAAGTTGTCCTGGGCGTCAACGGTTCCCGTGAGGGCCATGATAAAAGTCAGGGAAATCAACGCGATGAGGGAGTGTCTGCGGGGTTTGGAGTTTTTTATCGTCATACAACGAAGTGTTAGTTTTTATGGTTAATGAAATTTTTGACGTGACACGTTTTAGTTTTGGGGAATTCGGCAGGGATCGGATCT
The DNA here is from genome assembly GCA_041742155.1 of Chryseolinea sp. Taxonomy (GTDB): domain Bacteria; phylum Bacteroidota; class Bacteroidia; order Cytophagales; family Cyclobacteriaceae; genus Chryseolinea. The sequence goes on from JBGSJE010000002.1 coordinate 425,535, forward strand.
GATGGGATCCTACTTCCATTTCTTCCTGACCAGATCCAGCATTTCCGCGTGCATCAGGTTGTTCCCGGCGCAGAGCTCGCCTCCGAAAATGCAGTCGCTGCCACCTTTGAAGTCCGTGACAATTCCGCCTGCCTGTTGTACGATCAGTACGCCGGCAGCGACATCCCATGCGTTCAGGTTGTATTCAAAATAACCCTCAAGTCTTCCGCAGGCCACATAGGCCAGGTCGATTGCCGCGCTGCCAAGCCTGCGGATACCATGTGTATTCTCTAAAAATTCTTTAATGATATCAAGGTACATATCGCGTTTGTCGAAGTGGTAATAGGGGAATCCCGTAGCCAGCAGGCTTTCCTGAAGCGTAGGGATCGTTGAAACGCGGATAATCTTACCGTTGCAGTATGCGTTCCCATCCTCGACCGCATGAAAGCATTCCTTACGGACAACATGGTACACAACGCCAAGGATAGGCTTTTCTGCCCGCGTCAAACCCACACTGATCGCATAGATGGGAAGACCGTGAAGGTAATTCGTAGTACCATCCAGGGGGTCGATGATCCAGTTGTACTCGTGACTTTTTGATTGTTCGACCGTTCCTTCTTCCGTAATAAATCCTGCCTGGGGAAGGATCTGGTGAAGGACTTTTACCAGTCTTCGTTCCGCTTCCTGATCGACGTAGGAAACGAGGTTGTTAAAACCGTTCTTCTGTTCGATCCGCGACCGGTCAAAATTCGATCCTTCCGTAAAGATAAATTCTCCTACCTGCCCGCAAACTTCAATCACATTCCTTTCAATATCCTGTAAATTCATCCGTTAACTTTTATAACCGGGTCCCGGTTTATGTTCAAATCGTTAAGCTTCAATCAACATTTAACGTGCCGTTTTTTTGGTCTTCATCCTTATCAAAGTGAATATAATGATCAGGACCGAAACCCAGGCACCGGTTCGTGATATTAATTCTCCTCGTCCGGAATAATGTGCGTTAAGGGGGTCATTTCCCCTATAAAAATCAAGCGCATCCGCCTTCGTAAACGCCAGATGGGTGATGTTCAGCGAGTAAACAGCAGGCAGGGCAACGGATAATAAAGCGATGAACGTGAATAAATAGCCTGCTGCCCTCCCGGTCCTGAAAGCAGCCTGATAGACGAGCAGGTTGACGGCAAGGATCCAGAAACTGGCGCCCAGGTATCCCGTATACGTATTCCATCTTGTCCAGGCCGGGTTGTCAGATAAATCCGCGAGGAACGGAGGATTGCCGTGCGCAAAAAATGTCAGCACCACAAACTCGGCGCCCATCCAGAGAATGATCAGTGAAAATTTATTCAACCGGTTCTGCGTAAGTCTTTGTGCCGTGATGTACGCCGACAACAATGTACCAAGCAGGAACATATAAAAAGCCAGCGCGACCATTGGTCCGCTATCACGGAGAAAAATAGTGAAAAGCATACCCGCCATTCCCAGCCCGAGGCAGATGTATACATCCCGGGGTTTCCATGGTAAATCGACGAGAGCAAATAAGGGGACCAGTGCGACGAAACAAAAGACCGGCAGGATTTGAAATACCGCACCGGTCATCAGAAGGATTCCGGAAAAAAACAGGAACCAGGGTTTGTTTTTCCATTGTTGAATTACACCCATGAGTTCTATTCGGGTTTGCCGGCTACCACAATGACAACCTCACCTTTGACTTCTTTCGCCTGAAAGTGACGCAGTACATCTTCTACGGGAGCGGTGACCGTTTCTTCGAACATCTTTGTCAGTTCACGGGAGACGGAAACAATACGATCTCCGCCAAAATATTCCTTCAGCTGTTCCAACGTCTTGACAAGCCTGTACGGTGATTCGTAAAACACGAGGGTACGTTCTTCCACCGCGAGTTTTTTTAACATGGTCTGACGTCCTTTTTTGTGCGGCAGAAATCCTTCGAACACGAAACGGTCGCAGGGGAGTCCCGATTTGACCAACGCGGGTACAAATGCGGTTGCGCCAGGAAGGCAGTCGACTTTTAATCCGGCCTGAAGGCAGGCCCGGATGATCAGGAAACCAGGATCCGAAATTCCCGGTGTGCCGGCGTCGGATACCAGGGCCATAACTTCGCCCTTTTCCATCCGTTCGATAAGGTGCGTCAGGATCTTGTGCTCATTGAAGTTGTGAAAACTCTGTAAAGGTTTGCTGATCTCATAGTGTCGAAGGAGAAAGCCACTGGTCCTGGTATCTTCTGCCAGGATAAGATCGACGGATTTCAGAATTTCAAGCGCCCTCAGCGTGATGTCCGCCAGGTTCCCGATGGGAGTAGGTACAATAAACAGCGCGGTTTTGTTTTCCATGGTCACGCTTCGTTTTCAGAATCGTGCGTTACGCCACAAGTCAACTTTGTCGTACCATAGTTCCTGAAATTTTTTTTCACGGATCAAGACATAGTTCTCAGGGTCGAAGATCGTACTCGATCGTACAAAATTGAAAGTCTCTTTCAGGTGTGCGCTCTTATAAGTCCATACTTCCCGGTCACCGAATTTATAAAGTTCGTCCGGTAGCCCGAAAAGAATGTAGATCATACCCCGGTCTGTCTTCCATCCCTCCTTATAGGAAGTGAAATAAAAATTCGCCCACTCGACACGTTTGAAATAGTTGCGCATGAACTCACGCGCTCTTTCGGCATTGCCGGTGATATTCAGAATGACACGATCAAATGATTTTTTGTCTCCATTTGCCGCTTTAATTTTATCGAATTCCTGCTTCGTACAAATATAAATGAGCGGGTCAGCCAGGCTTTCGATACGCGCAAGGCGGGGAAAATCATCCTCCACGCGGAAAGAAAAACCTTCCGCGCTTCCGGTATCCTTTTGAACGAGATAAAGTCCCTTTTCGCCGAAGGTCAGATTTTCAGCCATCGGTACGGTAAAAGTTGAATCTACCTTCATGCGACGTGCAACCCTACCCATACCTTCCGAAAATGCAGGTACTGCGGCAGGGAAGTCGTCATTGTAATAGGAGATGATCCGTGATTCACCATCACCCTTGAAAATAACAGGTGATGTTGTGCTGATGTAGGGCTGGGTGACGATTTTGTTTTCCGAGACGAGGTATCCGTTTACAGGATAGTCGGGCGCCAGCACTTTATAAAAAATCCACGCGCGTTTAACGGCATTGTTGAGGATCTTCGCGGTAATGATTTGACTCGCCTGGGAGACCTGCAGTTCGATGGAGCCGCTTACTTTATACCTGGACGTGACGCTTTGGATTTTTTCCGACTCGATATTTACCCCCTGCTTTTCCGACAGGGATGACCGGGTATCCCATTGTATCCGGTACTGATTCAGTTGCACGGCGGTGTCCTTTAGCGTGAGCTCGTAAAAAACGCTCCAGCCCGCAACTCCTTTTACGGCTTTTACGGTAAAGGTGAACGGTTCGGTCGGGTCGTAGGCAAAGCTGTAGTTGATATCCTGCAGCGCCTGTGCACGCCCGGAAAAATTGATAAGGACTAAAAGCAAAAAGCTGTATCGCATATCACACGGAAATTAATGATGGTTATGTAAAGGTAAGACGTGTTGAATCATGTAAAGGTTTTTTCCGTTGCACGAGGATAACCCTGCACACCGCAAGATAAACGTCTCAAAACCCAAATAATACTCCAATTCAAACAATCAATTGGTTATTTTTGCCGCTAATATGGCTAAAGTTTATACGACCGAGATCACCAGCGAAGAAATTGTATCGGATAACCCCATCCATCAACGCCTTTTTAAGGCATATGTTGTTGCCGGAGAGTATGTGTCCGGCGACGTACTGGAAGTGGGTTGCGGCGAGGGACGTGGCGTAGAAACTTTGATGGAGCATTCCAGGACTTTTACAGCGGTGGACAAGATAGCCGGTGTGATAGACAAACTTCAGCAGAAATTTCCTTCCGGAAAGTTTATCAGCATGAACATCCCGCCTTTTGGCAGCCTGCCGGACAATACCTACGATAGCATTGTAAGCTTTCAGGTGATCGAACATATCCAAAACGATGTCCTGTTCCTGAAAGAAATCCACAGGGTTCTTAAACCGGGAGGTATAGCGTTGCTTACCACCCCCAACCGCAGGATGTCCCTGTCCAGAAACCCCTGGCACATACGGGAGTATCTGGCCGATGAACTTACTGCGCTTGCCGGGAAGATATTTCAGAACGTTCAAATGAAGGGCATCACCGGGAACGAGAAGGTGATGACCTACTATGACGAGAACAGAAAATCAGTAAACCGTGTGACACGATTCGATATTCTGAAACTTCAGTATCGCCTGCCTGCAGCGTGGCTTCGTATTCCATACGAAATATTAAACCGCTGGAACAGGAATAAACTCCAGGCCGGCGACCACCACCTGGTCAAAGACATTCACCACAGCGATTACCTCGTCGTTGATGATGCTGCAAATGCGCTGGACCTTCTTTTGATCGTGCGGAAATGATGTAATGCAGGACCGTTCAGCTGGCCCGCTCGTTGACCCGGGCAGACAATGCCAATTCGAAAAACATTTCAAAAAAACAGGCAGAATTTCAGCTTCGCGAAAAAAGGAGTTCCGGGCGTGAAGTGAATTTCGGACACCGGCTGGATCTCATCCATTAAACGGGACTGTGTATCAAACTGCGCTTCGTTCCAGTCGATGTTGAAAATATTCTCCGCAGACACGCCGATCTCAAACGCCCGCCGGGTATAATTCACAACAGCATCCGCAAGAACATATCCCTTCGCGATGACACTGTTCTCTTCGTTCGCTGCCCGGTCGCCCAGATAACGATACCGTACGCTGCCATTAAAACCATTCTTCAGATGAAAGGAAAGGCCTCCGATACTGGACATCCTTGGAGCCAGTGGAATATAGGCCGCTCCTTCCGGTTCGCCTTTTGCCCTGGCCCTCGTGAGGTTCACATCGGCGTCGCCAAACAGCCACGGCAAGATCTCATAACGCAAGGACAAGTCGATACCTTCCCGCTTTGTTTTACCGCTTGGTTCAACAATTCCTTCGTCACCCACGTAAACAAACTCCTGATCCAGATCGAGCCTCCACAGGGCGAAATTCACCAGTAATTTATCGGTGATCTTTGCATTCGTTCCCAGATCCGCACCGTACGCGCGGGGAAGTATATCCGTGTTTTGTTCAATGACAACCCGTGCATCGTTGGAATGAAATCCCATACCGGAACGCAGATAAATATGAACGTTGGGACTAGCCTGGTAGTTAACCGTGACCTTGGGACTTACAATGGCTTTTGCCGCAGTCCTGGTGCCTCCTTCGATCCTGTCGCTGTAACGGAAGTTAAAATAGTCAAGCCTGGCAGCAGCGCTAACCGACCATTTGCTTGTGAGAATGAGGGATTCACTGACGAACGCATTGACGTTGGCTTCGGTGACATCGCCTCGTTTTATGTCGGTGAGGAATTCGCGTTTAACCGTATTCGACAGCGAGATGTCGTTCACATCATCCAGGCGAACGCCTGCCCCTGTTTCCGTTCTCAGGACCTTGCCGAAGAGTGATCCGGAAGCAGAGTAGCTGGCTTTATACCCGTAGATCATACGGTTTTCTTTTTGCCGGATTTGATCGCCGTTCTCTGGATCGCGCAAGAAAAAAGTAAAATTGGAATACAGTTTGAAATCGTACCGGACCGCATACAACTGTTGCGCCAGGTAACTGCCATTCCTGAATTCGTGACGGTGTTTGATATTGAGGTTGGCCCGGCTTGTCCGCCCTCCCTCGGTATCGTCGATCGAACCAAAGCGTGTGATCAGCCCTGCGGCTACCGCCCGGGTGGGAATTTGTCCGGAAGCATTCCAGCGGCTTGAAAAATAGGAGAGCGCTGCGGAAAGATTGTCGTTGTTCCGCAAGGTCGTTGAAATTTTAGACTGTATGTTAACCCGGTTAAAATCCTGCGGACTCTCTACATAACCGTTGGATCTGAAATATTCGGACGCAACAAACGCTTTTGTATTGTTGTTTTTGGCCGGCGTCAGGTCGATCCCCGCCACGCTTCTCGCTGTACCGAATTGTCCTCCTTCCAGTTTTACAAAATTATTGTCGAGATAACTTTTGGTTTGAAAGTCCACGAATCCAGCCGTTGTAAAGTCGCCTTTATCCGCATAGTACGGCCCTTTGTTAAAGTCCACTAAACTGACCACTTCGGGAATAACAAAATGCAAATCCGAATAACCCTGGCCGTGGGCATGGGACACCATATTCACGGGCATTCCGTCGACTTCGAGATTGATATCGGTGCCGTGATCGATATCAAAACCCCTCAGGAAGATCTGTTCGGCTTTCCCTCCCCCTGCATGCTGTGCGATAAATAACCCGGGGATCATACGCAGGATATCCTGGGACGTATTGGTGGGCCTCAGCCGTATGTCCAGGGGTGAAAATGTATTCATGGTTTTTTCGTCACTAGCGCTGATGGTAACGTCCGCGAGTTGAATGTCACCGGATTTCAGCCGAACATCAATTCTTGTTGTTCCCTCGTTTTCGATCTCGAAAGTCAGCCGATACCGGTCATAACCGACGAAGGTTACCTCCAGCGTGTATGACCCGTTTTCCAGGTTCTTTATTCTGAAATTTCCGTATTCATCCGCAATCACACCGGTACTTCTACCCGCAAGGATTATATGAGCTCCCGCCAGTGCCTCTGCGCTTTTTTCGTCTGCGACAAGTCCTTCGACAGTACCCTGCGCGTACGCTAGGACAGTTTGGGAAAGAAGGAAGATGATGACGTAAATCTTTTTCACTATATACTTTCCGTCAGGTGATAAAATGAGATGAAGTTTTCGTAACGCCCGGCAAGTTATAAAGTAAGCAGGGTCTCTTTTATTTTTTTGCTGACAGAAGGGCCAAGTTCGAACTCGCTGTCAAGGGCATCACGAAGATATTTTTTTGCCTGGCGTGCATCACCCGTGGCGGCATATATCATGCCCATGTGATAGTAAGCATCTGGTTCAAATGTCCGGTTTTCGACGTTTTTCCTGATCACATCGAGCGCCTCTGCATAATCCTTTTGATGATAATAACCCCAGGCCAGCAGATCGTACGACTGGGGCACAGGCCTGTTCAGGATTTCTTCCCGTGCAATATCAAGACAAGCCTTTGCATTTTGAAATTCTTCTGCCTCAATCGCCGCGAGGTATTTGTGGTACATCGTTTTATATCCGGGCTGCTCCACCATGGATTTGAATATTTTCAGGCAATCCATTTTCTCTTTTTCGTCACCTTTCATTTCGGCGATCTCTGCCAGCATCAGATAAGCTTCGGGCATCCTCTTTCGCGCGGCAAGTGTTTTGACGATTGTCTTTGATTCAACGGTATTATGATCGTGGGAAAGTGCAATCCAGGCTATACCCTTTAATGCATAGTCATTGGACGGATTTTGTTCCAGGACTTTCAGGTAAGTACGGTAAGCGTCCTGCACTCTTCCGGCGTGACCATACATATCCGCCAGGTTGGTGAGCGTCCATTGGGCAAGGGACTTGTTGCCTTTGACCCGGCCATAAGCTTTTTCCATCATCACGATTGCCGTATCGAGGTTACCCGAGTGATCCTGGAGTTTTGCCTGACGGATAAGGTAGGCAAAGGAGTGTTTATTCCTGAATTCACGCAGCGTCTCAACTGCTCTTGCATAGTTGCCCAGTTCCAACGCAGCATCGGTCAGAATAAGCAGGCTCGTTGCTTTCTTGTCTTTCAACGCAAGCGCACTTTCCGCGTAACGGTATGCTGTCCTGAATTTGTGTTGTGTAATGGCGTTGGCAGCCAGGGCATGATAGATATCCACACTTCCGTCCGGATAATTTTTCAATATCCGGGTGTAAAGACTGTCTGATGTTACAATATCTTTAACAAGCCCTGACGCTTTGAAACGTTCAGCGTATAGGGAGGCCAGTTTTATGACGGACGCTTCGTCATTGATATTTTCCAGCAGGCGGTTTTCCCAGAACGTCATTTCACTATCCGTCGAATGCTGAGCAGCGGCAATGGAAGGTGTTAAAAAAGCCTGGTAGTCGCTTCTGTTAGTGACGGACACCTTTTGCCGCTGGCAGGCGACGCTGCAGAGCAGCATGAAGATAATGACCGGAATTTTTTTCATGAGGGTTTTACTTTACGATGAACGAATGATGTTATCAACAACGCAGGAGTGCAAAAGCATACACCCCTGCGTGTTTTATCAAAGAGGGACTCTGAATCTTAATGTGGTGTTGCCAGGTATGGGAACGTCGTCATAAAGGATTTGTCGTTCGCATCTACATGATCATCCGTGAGCCCGGGATTTGACGTTGCATCCGGACCGCCGAAGAGAAGGATTAGCTCGACGGTGATCACATCGTCGTCAAGTTTTCTGCCCGTCAGTACGTTTGTTCCGTCGTAGAATGTAGTTGCACCCGTTAGAGATACCGTTAGAACATCTGTTGCCAGCACGCCGGTGAACGCGGTGGCATCCAGGCCGAGGAGATTAGTGGTGTAGCCGGCATTGAGCGCCAGCAATTTATCCTTGAACTTTGAGGCAAATGCAGCCCCTTGATTTGCGGGCGTGGTGGTGTTAAATGCGTCTTTTTCGCCGCTGGAAACGAACACCGTATTGATCGCCGGCCGCGCCATCTGGTCTTCCTGCTCGTACGTTACTACCGGTGTCATCGTGTTGTCGTCGTCGTCGCAAGCGGAAAAGGCGAACCCGAGTACGAGAAGGGAAGCCATGCCTGAGTATTTCAAACTGTTTTTCATCTTTTTTTATTTTTCGGTTATTACATTTTACGATTAGAAGTAGCCCACGCGTTAACGGAGCCCGTTCCCAGCATTGATTTGGGAACTTCTACCACAACAGACAGTACATTCGTACCTGCGAAAGCATCCGTACCCGGATTGTTGAAGGAGGTGGCCGTACCGCCGATAATAGCTTTGTACTGATTTAAGTCGAAGAAAAAAGGATCGTCGCGGGGGCCGGCAAATACCTTCAGTCCACTACCTTCACCGACTACCGGCGAATCGCCATAGGCTGTGATGTTGACTTCGACTGGTGTCGTGGACAGTAACGTGCTCGTCAGCCCTTTTTCAACGGGACTGGAGGGGCCGTAAACTTTCATTTTCCCGCCGTCGAAAACAGCCTGGATCACGAGGTCTTCCAGGTTGTCCTTCGTGGATGAGTTGTCGATATTGATTTCTACCATGACCTCCTCATCGAAGTCAGCCGCAGCGGTCGCTGCAGGAGCAAGCAGTCCCTGAACATTTACGACAAACACCATATTGTTCGCGTTTGATGGACTTTGGAAAGCATAAAAGTCGGTGATATCCGACCCTGTTCCCGTTACGGCCGGCGCATCGATGTGATCGGCAGCAATCAGGTAACTGGCGGCACAGGCAACCACGGCAATGGAAGCGAGGCCTAGTGTTTTGAGGTTGAACTTTAATCTCATAATCTATTTTGTTGTTTGTTTCGATCATCTACGAGAAGGCTATGGGCTTTGGATCTCAGGCAACAGAATTTTTTCAAAAGGGGCACACTGCCTTGTTGTGATATTTTTTCAATATTTTCGTGACTTAACCCGATTTGTTATCCCAGCGGATTATAACCATATCTCCGAAGAGACTTTAATCGCAGCGTTACGGAATAAAAACCGCAGTGCGTTTGAATATCTGTACGACCATTATGCAGGCGCTATGCTGGGCGTTATCGCACGTATCCTGAAAAAGGAGGAATTGGCGGAAGAGGTACTCCAGGATGTTTTCCTGAAGGTTTGGGATAAAATTGAGTCGTACGATCCTTCAAAAGGGAGGTTATTTACCTGGATGCTCAACATCGCACGCAATCAGGCCATCGACAAGACCCGTTCGAAAGAATTTAGTAAAGGGAAAAAAACTGGAGATATCGATAACTTCGTAAATAGAATCGACCGCGAGGGATATGTTGAACAAAAGGTGGAGTCCATCGGGCTACCAGAGCTGTTAAAGGTGCTTCCGGACGATCAACGCTTCATTATTGACCAGCATTATTTAAAGGGATATACCCAGGCTGAAATAGCTGAAGAATTTAATCTTCCGTTGGGAACGGTTAAAACGAGGATGCGGCTGGCCATGAAAGAATTGAGAACTTTGTTAAAAATAGAGTGAACGTTGAAGCTTACATATCGTCCGGGATCCTGGAAGCCTATGCGCTGGGAGAACTCACTGAACAGGAGAGAGCTGAGGTTGAAAAAAACCTGGAGCTCTATCCCGAGATCAGGAAAGAGCTTGCCCGGGTAGAAGAGGTTCAGGAAAAACTGCTGATGGAAGCATCGGTTAAACCTCGCGCCTCGGTCAAAGCCGCACTTTTTGCAAAAATCGACAAGCAGGAACCGAAGGGAAAGGTACTACCCCTTTCCCAGGCTGGCGGACCTCCTGCTGCCTCATTCTGGAAACTGGCGGCTGCCGCATCCGTAACCGTAGCCCTGGTCTCATCCTACCTGGCGTATGATTACCGGAATAAATGGAAAAGAACGGAAGACAACCTGACGGAACTCATCGCACAGAATCAACAGGTTGCGCAGGACTATAATACTGTTAACCAGCGGTTGGATCAGATCGAAAACGATCTGCGGATAACAAACAATCCGGCGTTCCAGCGGGTGATCATGAAAGGTACTGCGAATGCACCAGCGGCCCTGGCTTCCGTATACTGGAATGAATCGACCCGGGAAGTTTACCTGAGCGTACAGGATCTGAAAGAGCTGACGCAGGAAAACCAATATCAGCTGTGGGCAATAATCGACGGGAAACCGGTCGATGCAGGCGTATTTGACGGGAATGTCGCGGGCCTGTTAAAAATGAAAAGTATCGCTCCCGGTGCCGCGACCTTTGCGGTAACCATCGAACCGAGGGGCGGCAAACAAAGCCCCACACTGGAAACAATGCAGGCCGCCGGGAACGTGGTAAAGAGCTGAGCGGCGGAATTCTTTACTCTTCCGTCAAACCATACATTCCGTCGCCGTTCAATCGCCGTCTCCCGGCTTTTCCTTCTAAGAATACGGTTCAGATTTAATAACTTTGAGCCGGTCATTCACATTTCCATTATATGAGAGTACAATGCTTAGGCATAAGCCTGTTATTTCTGATCTCACCGCTGTTCGCTCAAAAAACGGATTCCCTGATGCAGGTGCAATGGGAGTCGGCGCTGAAAAAACTGAACGCCGACAATTACGGCGATGCGGCCGTTCAATTTACGCAACTCATAAACTCGGGCTTCGGCAACAAAGATGTGTTTGTCAAACGTGGCGTGGCCTATTATAAATTGAAAGACTATCCAAAAGCGAAGGCTGACCTGGACGAGGCTGTAAAAGCAAGGATCAACACAGCAGAACTTTTTGAATACCGCGGAAATACGAAATACAACCTCGACGACTACGAAGGCGCAGCAACGGACCTGGAGAAAAGTATCAGCATGGGGGCCGGCAGCTTCGATACCTTTTCCAACCTTGGCAATGCCAAATTCAGAATGGAGAACTACAAGGATGCAATATCCAACTATGACAAGGCGATTGCCACCGGGAAAGCGGATGCTTTACTGTACAATAACCGGGGCAAAGCGAAATTCAACCTGAAAGATTTTAAAGGTTCACTTCCCGATTTTGATAAAGCCCTGGAATTAAAACCGGGCAACGATAAGACGATCGAAAACCGGGCGGAAGCTCGCTTCCAGGTTCAGGACTGGAAAGGAAGTATTGCCGATTTTGACAAACTGATCGCATCCGGCAGATCGGATGTGGAATTTCTCCAGAAGTCAGGCACCGCCAAATACATGCTAAAGGATTACAAAGGTGCGTCGATCGCATTGGAAAGTGTGGTGCAAAAACGGGTTAAAGACAAGGAAGTCTTTAAGATGCTGGGATTGAGCTACGGTGTACTGGGCAATTGCGAGGAAGCGGAGAAAAGTCTTTCCGCCGCCGTTTCAATGGGCATAAGCGACAAGGATGTGTTTAGCCAGTTAGGGCTGTGCCAGTATAAGAGTAAAGACTTTAAAGGCTCTGTTGAGTCGTTAAGCCAGGCTATCGGGGCCGGAAGCGGAACAAAAGAAAATTTTCAGTACAAGGGTCTCGCTGAGTTTGCGCTAAAGGATTTCGACAATGCACTGAAAGACCTTGAAAAAGCCGTAAGCCTCGGTGCTGCGGATGGAGAAGTGTACAAAAGTATCGGCGATATCAAGTTTACAAAAAATGATTTTGCCGCGGCTATAAAAAATTATGACAATGCCGTAGGTGCCGGAGCGAGTGATGCCGTGTTGTTCAACAACCGCGGTAAAGCGAAGATGAACGCCAATGACCTGCCTGGAGCCGTCTCCGACTTCGATAAGGCTATTCAATTGAATGCAACCTATTCGAAAGCACTCCTTAATCGTGGTACGGCAAGATTTAATTTGAAGGATAATGCGGGGGCGGTTGCCGATCTGGAAAAAGCGAAAACAACTGAAGGAGAAACGCCGGAGGTTTTAAAAATGCTGGGAATAGCAAATTACTTGCTGGGTAAAAAGGACGACGCCCGTACCTACCTGGATAAGGCGATCGCGGCCGGAGTCAAAGACAGCAAGGTTTCCCTGTATGCAGGGTATCTCAGGTTTGACGCCAATGACTACAAGGGTACAACGGCAGCACTGACTGCCGCGGAAGCTGGGGGTGAAAAAGATGATGACCTGTACCTCAAGCGTGGTAAAGCCAGTTTTCAGCAAAGGGAATATACAGCTGCCGTTACCGACCTGGAGAAAAGTGTTCAGAAGGGAAAAGCGGATCTGGCTGCCTATGAAGCAATCAGTTTGTCCTACCTCGCATCGCAGAGAGAAAAAGAAGCCCTTACAACCCTCGACAAGGCAGTTGCGATGGACAGCAAGAACAAGGACATCTATTATCAGCTCGGGAACATCCGGTTCAAACAAAACGATTTCAACGGCGCAATTACCGCCTATGACAAGGCTATTGCGCTGGGAGCAAATGATGAAGTGATCTTTAATAACAGGGGAAAGGCAAAACTTAATGCCGGTATGATTAAAGAGTCGATTGCCGATTTTGATCGTGCCCTGGGTATTAAGAACGACTATACGCAAGCGTTGAAGAACCGGGCGGCGGCACGTTACAAACTCCCGGACTACAGCGGTGTGATTGCGGACCTGGCTATTGTAGTGGCGCGTGGTGAAGCGGGAACGGAAGAATATGCCGTCCTGGGCATTTCGAAATACAAGACAAAAGATTATCCCGGCGCGGTATCCGACCTCACGAAAGCGATTGACGGTGGTACCAAGGAAAATACGGTTTATAGTGCGAGGGGGTATTCCCTCTTCGAACAGAAAGAGTATGAAAAATCAATTGCCGATTTTACCATAGCCATCGAACGGGGTATTAACGACACGGAGATATTTTTTAAGCGAGGTTCGGCCCGCTACTATCTGAAAGACTATAAAAATGCGTTCACGGATCTGGACAAAGCGATCAATACGGGCACGAAGGACGCGATCGCTTTTGATATGCGCGGGTACTGCCGTTATGAAAACAAGAGCATCGACGAAGCGATTAAGGATTTTGACGAAGCGGTCTCAAGGGATCCCAAATTAGCGGTCGCTTTCTTCCACCGTGGAGATGCCAAGTTCACGGCCAATAATCTCGCCGGCGCGATTCAGGATTATTCGCAGGCCGTAACGCTCGGTTCCACAGAACCGGTCCTCTACAATAACCGGGGAAAGGCATATTTTAAGCAGGAAAACTTTCCCCAGGCTATCGCTGATTTTACGAATGCGATCAGTAAGAAACAGGATTATACAAAAGCATATGAAAACCGCGGCCTCGCGTATTACAACACAAAGAAGTACGAGGAAGCTGTAAGGGATTTCAGGGAAGTCGAGAAGTTAACGGAAAAGCCGGATCCGGAACTATACCGGCTGTTGGGCAACACGTATTACAGTATGGAGAAGTTTACCCCTGCGCGCGACTATTATGATAAGCTTATAACGGCGGGTATTAAGGATAAAGATGTGTTTTTTAAGCGGGGGCTCATGCAACTCGAGGAGGAAGAGTACCAGGGTGCATTGAGCGATTTTGAAAATGCCCAAAAAGCCGGAGAAAATTCCGTGTCGCTGTTTCTCAACAGAGGACGTGTATACATCGCGTTGGAAGATACGAAGTCGGCTATAACCGAGCTGAACAAGGCCATTGACCTTGATCCCAAAAATCCCGACGCGCACTTTAACAGGGCACTGGTGAAGGAGGCCCTGGAAGACTACGAAGGCGCCATGCTGGATTATAATAAAGTCATTCAGTTCAACGCGAACGATGCGCTCGCCTATTATAACCGCGCCACCTGCAAGTCGCAGCTTGACGATTATGGTGCCGGCGTTTCGGATATGGATGAAGCTATCCGCATTGACCCGAAAAACGCCTCGTTCTACAAGCAAAGAGGTAATTTCTATTACCAGCTCAAGGAAAAAGAAAAAGCCTGCTTCGATTGGCGCAGGGCTGTTGAGTTTGGCGATCAAAAAGCAAAGTTTCAGATCGACCAGTACTGCAAGTGATCCCATTCTGATCGGCACAATATCCCATTTTGAAACTGAAAGGCAGGTTGAATAACCTGCTTTTTGTGTTTTTGGCCGAAAAAAAGCTATGTCCTCGTTTGGAAGAATTTTTGTCCTGGTACGGAAAAGTCTGTTGCATGGAAAAGCTATTTTTCACTACGATGACCGCCATGATGCTCACAACCCTGGCGATGGCAAATGATGTAAAGGGAAAGGTGATCGCTGTAATAGACGGCAATACCTTACAGGTACTCGGCAGCGACGAACAGACCTACAATATTCTGCTCTGGGGAATCGATTGCCCGGAGCTCGGCCAGGAATATGGTGAGGCGGCGAAGAAGCACCTCGAAAAGTTGATCATGGGTAAAAGTGTTACCGTCATGTTCAGGGGTAAGGACAGGTTAGGAAATACGTTGGCGGAAGTAATGGTAAATGGAAAAAAGGATCCCCGCATCGATCTATTAAAGGAAGGGCTGGCCTGGACGGCGGAGAAAAACCCGTCTGCCGATCTTGAAACCGTTCGTACTGCGGCTCAGGCGAAAGCAAATGGTCTCTGGAAACAGGAGAATCCCACACCTCCCTGGGTGTTTCGACGCGAACAGACCATGTTACAACGCAAGAGCAGTTAAAAAATATTAGGTTTAGTTGGTTAATGTGAACTGCCTTCGAGCGATCGGAGGCGGTTTCGTTTTATCGCCCGGAAGGCTGCCCTGACGCCCCAGACAGCTGTCAGGCAGGTACCCGGCAATTTTAATACCGTACGGGAGTTAATATATTTGATGATGACTATGAAAGTACTGCTGTCCGCCTTAATGCTGCTGATTGTGTGCGAATCCTTTGCTCAGCTTTCCAGAAAAGAGAAGAAAGCTGCCCGCCAAAGTTCGGGCACTCTTCCCACTACTCTAGATCCCGGGGTAAAGGAAAACAAGGCCGCAGTAAAACGCGCGCGGAAAAAGGAGAAATCGGATGGAATTACATACAATAGCCAAAAGGAGTTTGAAGACCGCATGGATGCGCGCGCAAAAACGTACCGGAAAAACGAGAAGTACCTGATGACTCCCCAGTACGCCAACCCCGCCTACTTCGGCCATAAACGCCCGCCGAAAAAACGGCCTGCCAATAAAATGAAATTTTGCAAGGAATGCGGGATAAGGCACTAGCGCCCCTTTCGCCGCATATCAAATTATCGAATAAGATACAATAGCATGCAAATAGTTCTTCATTGTAACTTGCATGATGAACTTCGCTCAATACATCGAGCACACCAATCTTAGCCCTACATTATCGATTCGTGATATTGACCAGTTGGTCCATGACGCCAGGGAGTTTGGCTTTCTGGGTGTTTGTGTTCCGCCGTTCTGGGTTAAACGAGCACGCAGGGAGATCGGCCAGGACAAGATTCTGTTAGTAACAGTCGCGGGTTTCCCTCTCGGTTATAACATGACTGAAACAAAACTTGATGAAATTCAACGGGCTATCGATAACGGGGCCTCCGAAATAGATGTAGTCTGGAATATCACTTCCTTCAAGACGGGACTTCCCTGGACGAAAATAGAGATAGCTAAATGCACGGCCCTCGCCCATAAATCCAATACGATCGTGAAAGTAATTGTGGAGACTGCGTATCTTTCCGATTCCGAACTTACGGAAGCGTGTAAGATCTGTGCCGACGCGGGAGCTGATTTTGTAAAAACATCGACAGGCTTTGCGCCAACGGGAGCGAAGGTGGAAGACGTCGCATTGATGAAAAAAGTGCTGCCGCCGCACGTAGGGATCAAAGCTTCGGGTGGAATAAAAACGTATGAACAGGCGCTGGCCATGATTGAAGCCGGAGCCAGCCGGATCGGAACATCTTCGGGAGTAACCATGATCAGACAAACCAACCCCTAACCATTATACACATGAGCCAATTGTTAGCGAACCTGTTTCCTTCCGCGGACAACATCCCCGAAGCCGTCCGGATCTCCAACCCTATTGAACAACGGGAGTACCTCATCAATGGAGAGTTGAAAATATGGGACGGTAACCTTAACCCTGTCCTGAGCCCCGTGTTTACCCGCGATGGCGATGATCTCCGGCAGCATGTTATCGGAAGCACCCCGCTTCTTACGACAAAAGAATCGCTGGAAGCGCTGGATGCCGCTGTTAAAGCCTATGACCTCGGTCATGGTGCCTGGCCAACCATGAGCGTTACGGAACGAATAGAGCATGTTGAAAAATTTCTTGTCGCTATGCGAAGCAAGCGTGCCGAGGTAGTTAAACTGCTTATGTGGGAGATCGGGAAAACGCAGAAAGATTCGGAAAAGGAATTCGACAGGACCTGCGATTATATTGTCGATACGGTCAAGGCATACAAAGATCTCGACCGGAATTCCGCCAAATTAATCGAGGATCAGGGCTTTATGGCCCAGATCAGACGTGTGCCTATAGGGGTGTCGTTATGTATGGGCCCTTACAACTACCCGCTGAACGAGACCTTTACAACGCTTGTACCCGCGCTGATCATGGGAAATACCGTTGTCTTTAAACCGGCGAAGTACGGTGTGCTGCTCATACGGCCGCTGATCGAAGCTTTCCGCGACAGCTTTCCGCCGGGTGTGATTAACATCATCTACGGCCGCGGCCGGGAGACAGTCGGCGCCCTGATGGAAACCGGGAAGATCGACGTCTTCGCGTTTATAGGAACAAATAAGGGAGCAAACGAATTAAAGAAACTTCACCCGAAGTCACACCGCCTGAAAGCTATCCTTGGCCTGGATGCAAAAAATCCCGCTATCGTCCTGCCTGATGCCGATATCGACAATGCAGTGAGTGAATGTCTCCTGGGATCACTCTCCTTTAACGGTCAGCGATGTACCGCACTGAAAATACTGTTTGTTCATAAGGATATTGTCGATGCTTTTATAAAAAAATTCACCGCCGAGGTTGCCAAACTGAAACCCGGAATGCCCTGGGATGCCGGCGTATCGCTGACGCCCCTGCCCGAACCGGGTAAAGTCGAATTTCTCCGTGATCTCGTAGACGATGCAAAACAACACGGCGCGTCGGTGGTAAATGAAAATGGCGGAGAATATCTCCGGACATTTTTCTATCCCGCTGTTCTTTACCCGGTAAATTCAAAGATGAAAATCTATACAGAGGAACAATTCGGCCCCATCGTACCGGTCGTTTCGTTTGGTGACGATGATGAAGCCATCGCCTACGTACTCAATTCTAACTTCGGCCAGCAGGTAAGTATCTTTGGTACAGACTCCAGGCGTATAGCCCGGCTGATGGATGCTTTCGTCAACCAGGTGGGACGCATCAACCTCAACACCCAAAGCCAGCGAGGGCCGGACACCTTTCCGTTTAACGGAAGAAAGGATTCGGCCGAAGGAACGCTCTCAGTGGCGGATGCATTACGCGTTTTTTCGATCCGTACCATCGTGGCGACAAAATCGTCCGAAAGCAATAAGCAGATCATCAGCAATATTATCCGTAACAGGGAATCTGCTTTTTTGAGTACGGACTATATTTTCTAGGCAAATACCGGGTCTTTGTTACGCGGTGAAGGAACATGTATCCATATTGATTTCGGGCAAAGTGCAGGGCGTATTCTTCCGGGCTTTTGCCAAAGAGAAGGCGGATGAACTGGGCGTGATGGGGTTTGTCAGGAATCAGCCCGATGGTTGTGTATATCTGGAAGCGGAAGGAGAAAAGGCCAGCTTGCAGGAACTTGAAACATGGTGCCGGCGAGGATCTCCGCGGGCGCATGTGGAATCAATAGAAGTCATGACCGGCGAACTAAAAGGATTTTCAGGCTTCGTTGTTCGAAAATAATTGTCCTGTTCCCGTCATTGCCGATGCGCACGCATTGCGTTATATTTCCTGTATGGATGTACAAGTAAAATTTATGGGTGCGGCGAAAAGTGTCACAGGCTCCCGTTATCTGATCAGTGTTGGCACTTTTACTTTTTTGTTTGATTGTGGATTATTCCAGGGTCTGAAAGAACTACGCCTTCGGAACTGGGATAAATTTCCAATCGATCCTTCAAAGATCGATGCCGTGGTCATCAGTCATGCCCACATCGATCATACGGGATATTTACCAAAACTCGTGAAGGATGGGTTCAACGGCCCGATCTACTGCACACCTCCCACGGCAGACCTGATGGAGATTCTGTTGCTGGATTCCGCCAAACTCCAGCAGGAAGAAACCGCCTATGCCAGGAAAAAAGGATTTTCCAAGCACAGTAATCCGCTCGCCCTTTATTCAGAAAACGATGCCCGTTCCGTTTTCCCCTTGTTCCGGAAAGTCGGGTACCGCACGAAGTTTAAGATCCATGACGCCATTGAAATAATCTATCAGGATGCCGGCCATTTACTGGGCTCTGCGATCACAGAAGTTTTTATAAAGGGAGATATTCAAACGAAAAAAATCGTCTTTTCGGGAGATCTTGGCCGCTATCACCAGGATATGTTACGGCCTCCGGAAAAAATTGAAGAGGCCGACATACTCTTTGTGGAATCGACGTATGGAACGCGAGATAATCCGTTCGACGACCCGCAGGATGACCTGACCCGTATAGTAAACGAAACATTTGCCCGCGGTGGTATCCTCGTCATTCCCGCCTTTGCCGTGGGGCGAACGCAAAGCCTGTTGTTTTACCTGCGAAAACTAATGAAGGAGGATAAGATCCCCGATGTCCCGGTTTATGTCGACAGCCCGATGGCTATTTCAACGACCTACCTGTTCTATAAACATCCGTCGTATCATACGATCGAGACGACGAGAGAAGAGCTCGCGCAGGATATGGAAACGAACATGCTCGTATTTGTAAAATCTCCGGAGCACTCGAAATCGCTCAACGATCTCAAAAGCCGCGCGATAATCATTTCATCCAGCGGGATGATGACCGGTGGCCGGATACTCCACCACATGTTCCACCGGTTGCCGAATAAACAGGACACATTCCTTATCGCCGGTTACCAGGCGGAAGGTACACGGGGGCGCAACCTGCTGGAAAAAGATCCGACGATCCGGATCTTCGGCGAAGATGTACCGGTAAACTGTACCGTTGAATACATGTCATCCATGTCGGGTCATGCCGACAGGGGCGAACTTTTTAAGTGGATGGGAAATTTTAAAAACAAACCCAAACTTACGTTTTGTGTTCACGGTGAAGGCGAGGAACAGGAAAAGTACGCTCAGGCCATCCGTGATACATTACAATGGAATGTAACGGTACCCGAATACCTCGAGACGGCAATACTGTTCAAGGGAATTTAAGCGACGATCTTTTTGATGATCCCCTTCTGGGGATCGATCTTCACCTCAAAAAATCGGGTGATGAATGCGCTTAACCGCAAGCCCGCCATTTGCGGCGTATAGTCTTCCGGATAAAACACCGTTAGTTCCAGCACCGCCCGGATAAAATTTTCATGTCTGCAAAAATCCTTGACCCATGATTTATACATGAGGCTCCATTCTTCCTGATATTTCCGGAAATCGTCCCGTCCGTCAAAAAGGAACTCGAGCTGGTTGTTTCCGTAATATTTAAACCGAAAAACGCCGGCTAGGTTCAGGTAGAATTCCTTGAGGTGAGCGAATTCCGTAGCGCGGTGATCCTGGATCTTTTTGGAGGTATCGTCGATAATTCCGAGAGGGTTGCAACGCAACAGGTATTCCACTTTTACAAAATCGACCAGGTATTGAAGCAACGGAGTCTCAAGAGAAAGCTGTGCCTCTTCTAAAATATAATTCTTGTCGCGTGGGAAGAACTTTCGAAGCACGAATGGGGGATAGTTTGTCAAAGGTAAAAAGAATTGCGTAGATGAGAAAGAAGGCGGGGGCGTAAGTAATAGATTATCAAGTCACCCGTCGTGATCGGGGCTGAGAAGATTGGCAGGGGCTTGAAGAGAACAGAGGAGACCTGTTAATCCAGGGGGACATTTACGTGTCTTTCGGCATGGTAAGACGAGCGCACCAACGGTCCGGACTCAACGTAGCGCAATCCTCTCTTAAGCCCTTCTTCTTTATACATTTCAAACATCTCGGGATGTATGAATTCGGCTACTTCCAGATGCATCTTTGTCGGCTGAAGGTATTGGCCAAGGGTCAGGATCAACAGGCCGTTTGACGCCAGGTCATCCATAGCCTTGAAAACTTCGTCTTTGGTCTCGCCCAGTCCTAACATGATCCCGGACTTCGTTCTCATACCGGCAGCCCTGATCCTTTTGATCTGTTCAAGACTTCTTTCATACCGCGCTTGCGGGCGAACCATCCTGTACAGACGTCCTACGGTCTCCATGTTATGAGAAACCACTTCCTGCCCGCCTTCGATCATCCTGTACAGCGCGTCCCAGTTTCCCTTTGTATCGGGGATCAGTGTTTCAATGGTAGTCTCCGGGCTGACCTTCTTCGTCTCCACAACCGTCTGATACCAGATCTCTGCGCCACGATCCTTCAACTCATCCCGGTTCACGGATGTGATCACGGCGTGTTTCACGCTCATCAATTTGATGGCTTCAGCAACACGTTTGGGTTCTTCGATATCGTATTCCGTCGGACGCCCGGTCGCAACTGCGCAAAATGAGCAGCTACGGGTACAAACGTTTCCCAGGATCATAAATGTAGCAGTACCTGCGCCCCAGCACTCGCCCATATTCGGGCAATTTCCGCTCTCACAGATCGTATGAAGCTTATACTCGTCGACAAGTTTCCGGACCCTTGCATAGTCAGGTCCAACGGGAAGCTTCACGCGAAGCCAGTTAGGCTTGCGTTTTTTCGTTTCTTCGGGCGATATGACTGGAAGTTCGATCATGGTAGGCGTATCAATCAACAGCGTCAGGTATTCCGCTAGCTGATAACCAGCTTACTTGCCAATTAGTTCTTTGTACTCGGCTGCAGTCAGGAGCCCCTCGGCAGAACCCGTGAGCGATGCTTTTATCATCCAGCCCGCTCCATAGGGATCTTCATTGACCTTTTCCGGACTTCCGTCAAGGAGAGGATTCACCTCCGTCACTTTTCCGGCAACGGGCATGTACAGGTCGGACACTGTCTTCACCGCCTCAACGGTTCCAAATACTTCATGCTCTTTGATGTCCTGACCGACGGTACTGATATCCACGTAAACAATGTCTCCGAGTTCACCCTGGGCAAAATCCGTTATACCGATGGTGGCCGTATTTCCCTCGATTTTTACCCATTCATGGTCTTTTGTGTACTTCAATCCGTCAGGAATGTTCATGATTGCTTGATTTTTAGTGGGTCAAAAATAGTGAAAAGGAAGATTTAAAGAGGGGATGACCCAAAATTTATGCTTACAAGGCGTCAGGGATTAATCGGGCAGATGCCTTCCCGGGGACGGATTCCCCGGCGGGACCTATTGGGCCAGGCTGAACCTGATCTGGGTACCAAAACGTGTCGTGGACCGGCGATAGGAATTTGAAACCAGGGGTTCATTCACCGTGCGTTCGAAATACAACTGGATGTTCAGCTTCTGATTCACAACGTAACTGATATTGGGTCTCAACTGGAAGTTGATATTTCCGTTTGTGATCACATTCAGCTCATCGATTTTACGCTGGATGGTTTTTGTGTCGCTGAGGGTAACATTCATCCGGAATGTAAGGTCGTTTTTCAGGACGATCAGGCGGCCTTGCGATTTGAAGGGCAGCTTCATGTTGTTTTTGGTAAAACCGAGTTCGAATGAAAGGTCTTTGCTGCTTAATTCCGTGATCTGGGCATTCGAAATGTTTAATGACAGGTCGCGTTTTGTTTTGTATTGGAAGTTGGCGGTCACCCGGTTCTTCGTTCGTACGTTGATACCGATCAGCGGCGAGAACTGTTCTGATATCATTACCTGGCTGATCACGTAAACAGGAAGCAACTCCCCGTCTACCACGTCTCCGAAGTATTTGTTGTTGTAGTCCTCGATCGGCCTGTCGATTTCCAGTTTCGATTTGTCCGAGAATGCCAGCGAATTGGAATAATTCATCACCGAATAGGTGGATTGATAGGCGTGAGATACGGTAATGGACTGAAACATGTTTTTAAAGAAGTCGATCTTGTTCAGGCCGGTGTAGTCCATTCTCCAGTTGGGGAGGGGTATTTTGGGAAACGGCGACAGACTGATGGTATTTGCATCCTTGCCCGAATACGCGGCCAGGAATGCGGGAATGACAACATCCTGGGATGTGGTGTCGTACTCCGCATTATTGTTGATGATACTGAACCTGTTCTGGATGATATTCAGGTTCTGTTCGAATTTTTTGAATACATCCGATTCGATATCGCCGTTTGTTTTATCAAAAGCCGTTTTGATGCTCATGAAGGATAACCGGTAGCTTCCACCGCGGCTGGGACTCAACGATGTATACTCATCCGACACCTGGTCGAACCGGAATATTTCCTGATAAGAGTTCATGGTCTCCTTCTTCACATCCAGCTGTATCTTAAGATCCGTTGAAGGTTCGACATTGGCCCGAAGATTCAAGGTCTCATTTTTCATCTGACTAAAAGGCATCGTCAACGACGACGATTTGGTCAGCCAGCCTTTGTCCGCAGCCTTTGTCCTGATGTTCGGATTCTGACTTCCCAATACGAATCCCCAGCCGGGTGAATTCCAGTTGTCATCCATGCCCAGTAATTTCGGGTTTGGGTTAAAACCGGGAAGCACTGTTCCTTCCGTCAGACTATAGGTTCCGTTGATTGACCGTACGGACATAAGCAATTTGAAAAACCCTTTCACTACACCCGGCATGGTTCTCTCTTTAACAGAATCCGCTTTAGGTTGTGGTCGCTGGGGAACTTTTGGGTTACTGGAGGTCCGGGTGCTCACCGGCTTGGGAGGCGTGTTAAGCTCTTTCAAAAATTTGACCTTATTATAAAGTTTTGTCAGGTCCGCGCGGCCGGTAAAATTCTGATCGCGGCTATTCTGAATGGTATTCCGGAAGTCGAGTGAGTCAGGCAGGTCCCCAATGATACCAAGCGCATCCGGCCTGTTTAAAGGGCCGGCCCGCCAGTTATAATTTACCTGGTACCGGTAGTCAGCACCCAGCCAGTCCGTAACAGGGAATTTGTCCAGCGGTATGGCATAGTTCAGTGTGATCCGCTGATCGAAATTTTTCATTCGGCCGAAATTCTTGAGGTTCTTCTTGATCTCGGTATTAACTGAATCGCCTTCTCCCTCGGGTTCGTCGATGATGGCGTATGCCAGCGCATTGTACTCGAGCGACAGCCCCTTGGAGAAATTCCAGCGCATGTTGTACTGCCTGTTGAAGGTGAAGTACTTCAGGTAGTTGGGAGCGGATTCGAACCCGTCGTTGCGATAGATATTTTTTCCGAACGAACGTTCCAGGTCAAAACGAACGCCCAGGCTACTGGGCAGGAAGCTGATGTTAAAATCCTTGATCGCCTTCAGCCAGGGCGACGATAAGCTCTTCGAATTTTTGAACGGTTCGATACCTGTCGCCTTCGGGGTGAACGTGTACGCGACCGATCCCTTGTATTGCTTTTGCAGAGCCTCTTTGGTTGTGAAGTTTGTGCGTTTCGCTTCGCTATATGCATAGCTGAACGAGAAGTTCTCGATATCCCACAGATGACTGGGGGCATCGGCCTTGAGTTTGACTTTGCGGACGTTAATAAAATTCAGGCTTCGCCGGGTCTCCTGGTCCCTGATCAGCTTGATGTAGCTGTTCTTTTCTTCGTCCGTATTAAACGATTTCAACGCGGCGTCGATCCTGAGATCGGGGTTCGCCGGATCGAACTTCGGATTGATGGTTGTATTTTGATAGCCTACAAACATAGGTATCTTGATGCCCGTGTTGCCCGGTATCAATTTGTCCACATTTATGTTAGCCGAGACGTCGTAAGCGGTGGTTTCATCGCGGGTACGTTCGAATATTTTCGAGCTTACATTTCCGAAGCCGAAAGTGGTATACCTGAAAGCGCCGGTTACCGTCGCAAAATCGGCAAGCTTCGCGCTTAACGTCGAGCTGACGGCCCAGCCAGGCGTGCGATCGAAATCCGTGACGCGTAATTCATTCGCCCAGATACAAACGGAATGTACCCGCTTGTCATCCGATGTCGGGTTGCGTACGCCGATCATCATCACCTGGACACTGCTCAGATCGGGCCGCCCGAAGATCCTGATCCGGTGGCGTTCATCGACGACCTTCGGCCCTTCGCGTGGATATAATTCCGTCAACGGGAAACCTTCGCGATCGCGCGTGGCTTTTAAGGCGTACAGTTCGTTGAGCGCGATATCAATTTCATTTTCCTCAGGCCAGATAGCTCTGACATCGCTGCTGTTAGCGGGTTTGGTGATCTTCAGCGGGATCTCTATTTCATAATAGTTCTGATCGAAATCCGTGCCCAGGCGAAGGAAGGCGTGGAGGTCGTCATCATTTGATTCGCTGTTGGCATGGAAGAACATTTTAATGCGACCATAGTTAAAAAGGTCTACGGCGGCGTTTTTATAGATTGCCCTGGCGTCACCATCCTGGAGCTCATCAATACATACCTGCACGGACTGTTCGTTCAGCTGCCGTGGAACGGAAGAAGTATTGTCCCGGTCCCGGACCACTCCCGGCGGAATGACGTACGGGGATTTGTCGGTCGCGCCGGCGGCATTTTCTTCCAGGTTCACCACGTTTACCGTAAAGTTATCCGCGCCCGGTTCAGGGTCCGCAATCAGACCACCATCCCGGAGGTTGTCCGTATACCTTCTCCACCGGCTACCCACCATCCGGAAGTTGGCAAAACGCAGTACGACCGGCTCCTGAAAACCGGTCAATATCATACGGGTATATTTAATGGACTTGAACCCATCGATATTTCCAAACTTGTCTTCAAACTGCCTGACCGGAATGCGGAACAGGTACCAGGTAACTTTTTCCGTCGGGTTGTTAGACGAAGGAGTTAAGATTTTATCAACAATGTATTCTTTGCCGATATCCAGCTGACCGGGTTTAAGATCCATGTCGTATTCGTAGTACTCTTCCAGTTCACTTAACGTATTGTCGGCATTGAGATCCTCATTGTCGGGGATGTTGCTTCCGGACGGTGTCACTTCGTCGTTACCGGTAATGATCGGCGAGTTGTTCTCCTGGCCGTTGATGTCCTTATAACGTTCGAGTATTTGTGCGTCGGCGGCATCAAATTCGCTTCCCAGGAAATAACGGAAGTTGTCGGCGGAAGGATCCGATTGGGCTATTGCCCGTGCTCCAGGGGTAAGGTTATTCAGGTAGTCCTGGAATATTCTTGTTTCCTTATCCGTTGGTAAACCGTCGAGACCAACATCCTGATTGCCCCTGGAAGAGGCGGAATTGTCGAATGCGTTGGTAAGGTATTGCTGCGAGGTAACGTAACCGAAGCTGTTTTTGCTCGCACCGGAACCGTCAAGATTACCGTCCGGTGGTAAACCGTTTTCAAAGGCGTGCTTTGTGTCGCGCATAACATCCTCCGAA
Organism: Chryseolinea sp.; assembly: GCA_041742155.1. Classification (GTDB taxonomy): domain Bacteria; phylum Bacteroidota; class Bacteroidia; order Cytophagales; family Cyclobacteriaceae; genus Chryseolinea. The sequence goes on from JBGSJE010000002.1 coordinate 451,516, forward strand.
ATACTGCCCAGCTGGAATACAAGTTTTCCACCGGTAGTGTTGGATTTGGGGTTGGCATTAAGACCGTCATCGATGTATCCGTAAGAAGAATTGATGAACGGATCCAGGAGCCAGAATTCCACGTATTCGATATTGGCCTTGTCAAAATCGACTTCCGTCCGTATTGCGTTCGTGATACCGCCCCAGTTCGTCTGCGGATCCGGCAATAATCCGTTATTGTCCAGCGATGGATTGTAGTTGTAAGGCCCTCTTTCCCGCGGATAGTAAGCAACATCAAAGATCTGTTCGTAAAAGATACCCTGTGTAAGGTTCCGTCCCGGGAAAATTTCCTGGGGACCAACAGGCCTGACGTAATGATTTTTCAAGTCTTCATCGTCGATGTTGTCGGGCTTGAACCTTCCCACATCACGGTACAGCTGATTGTCGACCTGGTACCAGGCCAGTTTCGCGCGCTTATATCCCACCCGGATATCATCCGTTCCCTGGTTGCTGGGATCAAAACGGTTATCCGCAGTCTTTGGGGTCGCCGCCAGTTTCCATCCGGCGGGACTCATCAGCGAATACGGTGTGGCTGTGTTCTCAAAATCATCGATGTAAGCCGTACCTTCACCATCAACAACGTTTGAGGTACCCGGTAATAACTGGGCAAATTCACCCGTGAAGTTGAATGACGACTGCTCCTTTGTCTGGAGGAAAGGTATCGCGTCGACAATTTTCGTGAGAAGCCTGCTCTTTTTATTGATATTAAAATCCAGACCGTATTGGAGATTTCGCGCGGGTTCCGTGCCGATCTGGTTGCGGCTTATCAGGGGTCGTTCGTTGTAATAAAGCATCGTTCCTCCGAAATTCACGTCCTCGTTCAGATGATAGTCAAACCGTGTTCCCAGCAGGCTTCTGGTTTGAAAAGCGAAAGGATCCGACTGTTCATACTTCACTTCTATATTTTTTCCGGAATTGAGGATCTGATCGTTCATGATCGTAACCTTTCCAAAAGTATAGTCCACCACGTAATCGGTGCCTTCGTTAAGCGGGATACCACCGGCGTATAATTTTACCGAACCCTGCGAAACGCCGAATCCGGGAATCAGAATTTCTTTTGAAGAACCGGCATTGTATAAACCCTTGATGTAGAATTTATTTTTCGTTGCGAACAACTCCGCGTCCGCTTTCGTCGTGTTATATAGCGTATCGTAGGCATACTTCTGGATCAGGAAACTTTCGTTTGTCTCCCCTTTGAACGCCTCCCGCAGTCCGTCACTGAAGGGTTTCAGGTATGGAAAAATGATCAGGCCCGTCGTCGTGTTGATCGTAACTCCTTCAATAAAGTCGAAGTTACCGTCGCGCTGAGGATCATTCACGGGGTTTACGCGATCCAGTCCGAGGATCTCGATGAGCTGGCGCTGCCGTGTTTTTGTTCCCTCCTGTAATTGAGGGTTGTCTATGCCGGTTTTATCATCCCTGTAAATGATACGAAGCTGAAATCCCTCGCGTGACAATTGATTTACATTCAGGTTATAAATGTTTTTCATCATCAGGTCCCAGGTAGGAATGATCTTCTTGTTCGCATCACGGATGGCGATCTTCCTTGGGCGAAGGAGTTTCAGAAATACGATCTCATTATCCTTCAGTTGTGCAGTTGTTTCCGAAAGTTCGCCGACGACATGCCGCGCTCCGTTGTATGTATATTCGTACGCTACAGCCAAGGCTTCATCGTTTTGAAGTTTACGGGTAAGGGTTATATACCCGAGTTGCGGATGAAAGGTGAATTCTGTTGAGGCGAGCTTGCGTGCACCGGTGATCTTTTCAAAGTCGGTTCCGTTGACCAGCGATCCGGCACCGTAGAGGTTCTCCAGCGCTGTATTGATTCCATCGGAGTCGCGGTTACTTAAACCGAGAACATCGGCGAGCAAGCGATTGGCACTATTCGAGTTGGGAAAGCCGCTTTGCTTGCCGGGGATATTCGGATTGTACACCCGGTTTCCTTCAGCCAGATCCATCAGACCTACGACATTGCGGAGCGTTTGCGTATCGTTGTTCCGGTTAAGGATATAAACCTCGACGCGCGTAACGTTTACACCGGAAATTATCTGGGGAGGATTGGCAATCCACTGGCGGTAGTGATCCCGGAAAAAGTGACCGAGGAAAAAGTGCCGGTTTTCATCGTAGTTGGAAGCGATGATCTCAAACGGCCTTCCCTGGCCGCTGTTATTTCCGCCGCCCAGGTTGATCGATGCGGTCTTGCCGCGCTGGGTGGTGGCGATCGCGGTAACATCCAGTTTTCCAAACTGTAATTTTGCCTTCACACCGAACAGGTTCTGAGCACCCTGAATAAGTGTATTGTTCAAGGGCAGGCTGACGTTTCCGATTTCGAGTTTCTGAAGGATATCTTCTTTAAACCCGGTATACTCCACCTTCATGTTGTTCTGAAAATCGAAGGAGTTATTGTTGTCGAAGTTTGCCGTCACGGCGAGTTTTTCACCGATCTTACCCACCACACTCATATTGATCTGCTGATCGAATTCAAATCCGCCGTTCCGTTGCTGACGGATCGGGATAGCCGGATTGTTTATCTTCTGAAATGCTCCGCCAAAATCGAGGGTAACAAATCCCCGGGGTACGAGTTCAACGTAGCTTCCGCCGAAGATTCTGTCCAGTACCGGGCTGATGAAAATTTTGGGGATCAGGCTTCGTCCGCTGACGGCGCTTTCACCGTCCTGTGCCCGTGCGCGGCTCTGCCAGTACTCTTTAAGGATCTGGCGGTCCTGGTATTGCTTGAACTCATCAAACGTCATGCTGGACGTGGGCCGGTAATTCAATTCGCCGATTTTCTCGTAGATCGTATAGTCGCCTGCTGTATCGATCTCCACATCGAGCTTCATCTGGTTCGGATCTCTCAGGTACAGCGGAGATTCGGATGTTGTATTGGAAAAAGGATCACCGTATCGGTCAGTTGCCCGATACGTCGGCCGACGGCTGGGCTTATACGGTTGATTGCCTGTCGTGTCGGATGGATTCGGGCGCGTCTGTACCTGTCCATACACTTCTTCGGGTATGAACAAAAAGCTTAGCCAGACGAGGCACATTTGGCTAAGCGTAAGAGCAACCTGTTTCTTCTCTGTAAAGACGGTCAAACGTACTATGCGTTTTTAAGGGCTTGCTTAACTAAATCTTCTAATGTAATAGTATTTCCTGATTTTTTCAGGGCGTTATCCACACTTTTCTCGGCTACAGCCTTCGGTAATCCCAGCGTGAGCAAAGCAGATAACGCTTCTTTACGCAGGGTATTGTGAGGGCCACCGTAAATTGACGGCTGTGTATCCTCCCAGTTTTCTTTCTTCAGTTTATCCTTCAGATCGATGATCACGCGTAAGGCTGTTTTTCCCCCTATACCTTTGATCGACTGAAGCGCCGCAGCGTCTTCCCTGACGATTGCCGACTTAAGTTCATTTGAATTCATATACGACAACATAACGATCGCCGTGTTCGGACCCACCCCGTTCACGGATATCAGCTGCTGGAAGAGTTTCTTTTCTGTTTCGCTGCTGAACCCGAAAAGCAAGTGCGCGTCTTCCCGGATCGTGAGATGCGTATGCAGCATAATATTTTCCTGCTCTTTGATCTCCGCAAAGGTCTGGAGGGAAATGTGCAGCTGATAGCCAACACCGTTTACATCGATGACGACCTGTGTGGGTTCGCGGTGAACGAGTTTTCCTTTCAGGAATGCAATCATGAAAAATATATTAAAGTATTCAACATCCGTGCATACGGCAATGAAAGTATAACCGTATACAACTAAAAAAAATACCTGCTTAAAAAGTACTACAGGTGGTCATCCTGTGCGTGTAGCTGGGCATCCACTACTGCAATAGCGGCCATGTTTACAATTTCACGGATCGAACTGCCAAGCTGTAAAATATGAACCGGTTTTTTCATCCCCAACAGTATAGGTCCGATTGATTCGGCTCCGCCAATTTCCATCAATAGCTTATAGGCGATATTACCCGAAGCAAGGTTCGGAAAAATCAGCGTGTTCGCGCCTTCCTTCGACAATGCGCTGAAGGGAAACGTTTCCTGCTGAAGTTGCGTATTCAGCGCAACGTTTGCCTGGATATCACCTTCAACGATGAGCTCCGGATTTTTTTGCCTGGCTATCCGAACGGCTTCTCTTGTTTTTTCCGGGATATCACCTTTTGATGATCCAAAGTTTGAATACGACAGGACAGCAATCCGAGGGTCCATGTCGAAAAATTTTACCCCGCGCGCCGTAAGTTCGATAATACCTGAAAGTTCCTGTGCATTAGGGTCGACGTTGACCGTTGTGTCCGCAAAAAAGAATGTGCCGCGTTTATTGATAATGATATACATGCCGGCAACCCTGTTCACCCCATCCGCGGTTCCAATGATTTGAAGAGACGGTAAAATGGTTTTGGGATAATCCTTCGTTAACCCGCTTACCAGGGCATCCGCATCCCCGTGATCAACCATCATGGCTGCATAATAATTTCTTTCACGCATCAGGCGTTCGCAGTCCTGATAGGTTAGTCCCTTGCGCTGACGTTTCGCATAAAATACCTCGGCATACCGTTTTATAGTTTCTTCTTCCTCCCGGGGATAAATGATGGGACAATCATGAAGGTCGAGTTTATGTTCTTCGATCAGAGCAAGGATCTCCTTCCGGTTGCCCAGCAGGATAGGATGCGCGATACCTTCGTCACGCAGAATCTGAGCGGCTTTTAATATTTTATGGTGATTTGCCTCGGTAAAGACGACACGCTTAGGTTGTTTTTTCGCGCGGTCGATGATCCGCGACATCAGCTTCTGGTCGATACCGATGCGTTTCTGCAACTCCATATGGTACGTATCCCAGTCGGTGATGTGATTCTTCGCGATACCGGAGTTCATCGCTGCTTTCGCGACCGCGGGAGAAATGGTTGTGATCAGCCGTGTATCCAGCGGCTTGGGAATGAGGTATTCCCGCCCAAACCCGATCTTGTCGGTCCCATACGCCTTAACGACCATATCGGGAACCGGCTCTTTGGCCAGGGCCGCCAGCGCGTGCACAGCCGCCAGCTTCATGGCTTCATTGATTTCAGTTGCACGGACATCCAGTGCCCCCCGGAAAATGTAAGGAAAGCCCAGTACATTATTTACCTGGTTCGGATGGTCGGAACGGCCTGTAGCCATAATGATATCCTTCCGTGTCTTCATGGCAAGGTCATAGCTGATCTCCGGATCGGGGTTCGCCAGCGCGAAGACGATCGGATCTTTTGCCATCGCATTCAGGTCATCCGGTGTGATGGAATCCGCGACAGAAAGGCCGATAAATACATCGGCGCCTTTCATGGCTTCCTGAAGGGAGGAGATAGTCAGTTCGGTTACAAATTGTTTTTTGATGTCATCCAGATTCGTGCGCGACGTGTTCAATACGCCTTTGCTATCGCACATAATGATATTTTGTTTCCGGGCCCCCAGCGCCATGTACAGTTTTGTACAACTCACAGCGGCTGCACCTGCGCCATTAACGACGATCCTGACTTCCTCTATTTTCTTCCCTACGATCTCCAGCGCGTTCAGCAATGCGGCGCTCGAAATGATCGCCGTTCCATGCTGATCATCGTGCATGATCGGGATGTTCATCTTCTCCCTGAGCTCGGTTTCGATCTTGAAACACTCGGGCGCCTTGATATCTTCCAGGTTCACGCCTCCGAACGTTGGTTCAAGGGACTTAACAATCTTGATAAAAGCATCCGGATCTTCCTCGTCAATTTCGATATCGAATACATCGATGCCGGCGAATTTTTTAAACAAGACGCCTTTCCCTTCCATCACGGGCTTGGATGCTTCAGGCCCGATATTACCCAACCCCAGGACTGCGGTTCCGTTGGAGATGACAGCCACCAGGTTGCCTTTCGACGTGTATTTATAAACGTCTTCCTTGTTAGCGGCGATTTCCTTACAGGGTTCCGCGACACCCGGTGAGTATGCAAGAGCAAGATCCAACTGGGAACTGAGCACCTTGGTGGGTACAACTTCAATCTTTCCAGGCTGCCCCTGCATATGGTAATTGAGGGCATCCTGCTTTCTGATCTTAATGGACATGAACAGGGTTATTTGGGTGCTAAAGATAAGAAGGTCGGGGAAAAGAAATAGGCCTAAAACAGCATTTATTCGATTTAAACTGAATTTATGATGTTGAAAATCAGCATTTTGCAGTTTCGTCCACGCGGCGATGGAATACAACATAAGCGTCTGCCGGTCAATGAGGGAAGACGAACAGACCCGTAAAAAAGATAGCCTGTTTAATTCTTTCGAAACAGATTAGGGATATGTAACGTTGTTGGAACTTTGACGTGTAATTCAGTTTTTAGCAAGCATGGTATCGTGGCTTAAAGGTTATATTTTGTTTGTCGTAGTTTTCCTGGTAGGACTGCTTTTGCTGGCGAACATTTACCTGATTTACAGGAATAGTCAGGTCATCGCATTTAATAAGGAGCAACAGGAGCGGGCTGAAAAAATAAAGATCAATACGGTCGATATTATCCGAAGTCTTCATTTGCTGGACATGGCCGTCCGGAGTTACGGCTTCGTCAAAAGTGATCATTTTCTCGCTGCCGTCGACACGGCCCTTTACAATAAGGGACTTGCGTTTACCCAACTGGAGCAGCCTCTGATTTCTCAGCAATTTCCGATGACGGAATTTTATGAGTTAAGGGATTCGGTAGACGCCTATGTCGGGCTTACATCCGAAATGATGCGGCTGATACGGGAGGACCGTATCGATGAGTTTGTCGCGATTTTGGGCGGCGATCCGGGATACAACGTCTGGCTTCAATATCAGCGATTCCAGAAATACGTAAATACATTTGAGGACGGGATCGCTCAACGCGCAAAAGCACGCTATGAGGAAGCGTTGAATAACAGCTACGTCCTGCAGGTGCTCCTTTTTTTTATAACGATTCCCACACTGGTTTATACCGCATTTTACACAAACCGCACCATTAGTATCGCGGATCAGCTGCGGAGGTCGGAGCGGGAGAAGGGTGAAATTTTGCTGAATCAAAATCGCCTTCTGGAAAAAACGGTGCACGAACGTACGCACGAGATCCTGGCCCAGAACGAAGAGATCAGCGCTCAAAATGAAGAGATCGTTTCGCATAATGATCAACTCGTTGCGCAGCAGCACCAGATTGAATTGCAGCAAAAGAGCCTGATGGACCAGAACGAACGTCTCCAGGAAGCGAAGCGGATAATTGAAGAACAGAATACGATCATCCAGCTGAAGAATACAGACCTCGCCGCTGAAGTTGAAAGACAAACACATGATCTTAAAAAAGCTAACCAGGAACTGATCGAGCAGAACAACCGGTTGGAGCAGTTTGCATTTATCATATCACACAACCTTCGTTCGCCGATGGCCCGCCTGGTGGGACTCTCCGATATTCTCGATTATGCAAAGGATATAAAAGAGGTAAATGAAATTACACAGCTGATGGTACAATCGGCGCACGACCTGGATGCCGTGATCAAAGACCTGGCGTTGATCCTGCGAATCCAGAAAATGAACACGCAGGTGCTGAGCGAAGTGAGCCTGGATGAGGTTATCAAAAAAGTGCTGAAAACACTGGGTGAAGAGATTAAAGAAACGAACACGGTAGTAACTATTGATCTGGGTGACGTTCATCAGATCGTATCGCTCCAGCCTTACCTGGAGAGCATTTTGTATAACCTCATCAGCAATGGAATCAAATACCGCCACCCGGAACGGACTCCACAAATAGATATACGGGCGAAGCGGATCAGTGATGCTGTTCAGATCGACATCAGCGACAATGGACTGGGAATTGACGTGCCGAAACACAGGGACAATTTATTCAATCTGTACAGGCGATTTCACTTTCATGTCGAGGGAAAGGGATTGGGATTATATCTCGTACGTACACAGGTTGAAGCGCTTGGCGGAACGATTGAAGTGGAGAGTGATGTCGACAAAGGTACCACCTTCAGTATCGAGTTAAGGCAGTCTTAATTCAGAAACTTACTTCGCCGGTTTTTTGGCGAGGTCGTCGCTCGTCCGGAATGTTCCCAGTATAGTTTCGAGTTCGCGAACAATTTCCCTTTTGTCTTTGCCCGGCGCGTAAGCGAAACCTTCGATGTAGTAGAGGCGGCCGGCTCCCTGGTCAACAAGGGCATAACCTACATATGGTCCACCCATCGAGTTGTTGTTTGTCTTCCAAAGGGCTCGTACCTGCATAGCAAAATGTCCATTCAATTTCACCTGCCGGGCCAATACATCAGAATGTTCTTTTTCGGTAACGAGGTAACTGATGGGGTTCTCGGGATCTTCATATAAATATTTTTTCGCCGTGGCATCCCTCCACGTGACTACACTGTCGGGTAACAACTGGTATTCGCTTTCGTACGGTTTCCAGGTTATGAAAACATCCTTGTCTTTTTCCGCTTCGATCTGACGCAGCCAGATGAAATCGTTCTGTTTGTCGGCCAGGACGTAACCTATGGGTACACGCAATTCGATATTGTGTTCTTTCCGGAGGAATGAAGCGACACCCGTTGTCGATTTTGTCCCGAACAAATTTTTCTCCAGGCGTTTTCTCTCGACATCATTAAAGAAGTCGATGAGCTGTTGCCGGTCCTTGCGTAAATGTCGGATTAGATTTGCCTGTGTGTCGCTGAACAGATAAAGTACTTCCTGACCTTTGGCATATTCATCCTTCCTGTTGAACCGGTAAAAACCGGAGTCGCTCCTGATCTTGTCCAGCGTTTCCGGCGTAAAATCGCGAATAAGTGTCTTTGATCCCTGTGTCGTCTGATCCAGTGTGAATACATAGATCAGGTTCCTGATCTGTGTGAGCAATTTGAGCCTCGATGGATGAACCCAGATGATATTGAACATAGGTTCACTCTGGGGCAGGCCTGGAAATTCAGAGCGGAATATCTTCCGGACCTCTGATCCCAATTCACCACGCCACTGAACGGAATCCATAATCAGAATAATATCGCCGGGTTTACCGGTAGCGTTGGGAAGATATCTGGGGTCTTTCCGATCCCTGCTGCCACATCCTAATGTTATTGCCAGGAATAAAATACCTATGATAATACGATTCATTTACTCAGGAATTTGTACGGTTATAATGCCAGATCTTATAAACAGTCACACCTGTCTCAAGGTTCACGGTAAATAAAGCGGGCAATACAGGAACGGGGAAAAGATCTCCGGTTTAAATCCCGATAATCAACTTTTGACCCGGCTGCAGTTTGCTGGTGTGAAGCTTATTGAGACTCTTGATCTTCTCGATCGTCAGCCCTTCAAACTTTTTGGAGATGTCCCACAAGGTGTCTCCCGGCTGCACGGTATACGTTTTGGAGTCGGGTACAGGTACAACTACTGTGGGTGTTTTTGGTGTCGCAGAGGCGAGGGTAGTCGTTGTATTGCCGGCGCCGGGCCTTAGCCAGATATTCAGGCGCTGCCCGATATGAATGGTATTACTGCTCAGGTTATTCCATTTTTTCAGGTCAGCCAGCTTTACACCGTGGCGAATGGCTATCGATCCCAGCACATCACCGCTCCGTACCCGATAAACAATACGATCCCTTCCGTAAGTTGTTCCCTCCATGTTACGGGCAAGCATTTCCAGTTCTTTTTTGCCCGTCCGCGATGCCGAATCAAGGATCGCGACGCGGTTCATTTCCAGGTTATACTTGGCGTCAAGCGGAATATTAAGCGTATAAACCTTGCCTGTTTCGGCGATAGCGTTTCGCTGTATGGATGGATTGAGTCTCTGCAGATCCTCGACGCATGTTCCCGTAAGGTTGGCCAGCGTCTCGAAATTCAGGAACTTCCTGATTTGTACAGTGTCGTACCGGGGCAGCATTTCTTCCCCCTCATCGAAGAAGTTGTGTTCATCCAGGTAATTCATCGCATAGGTAATAGCAACGAACTGTGGTACGTACGATCTGGTTTCCCGCGGCAGGTTAGGATAGATTTCCCAGAAAGACCTTTTATATCCCGACCTGCGAATGGCCCTCTTTACATTTCCCGGGCCGGTGTTATAGGCAGCCAGGGCAAGTTCCCAGTCATGAAACATACCATAGAGATCCCTGAGATAACGACATGCGGCATCCGTGGCTTTTTCAGGATCCATGCGGTCGTCCACATACCAATTGTTGTTGAGACCGTAATACCTTCCGGTTGCAGACATAAATTGCCACAGGCCAACAGCCCTGACACGGGAAGTGGCTCGCGGATTCAAGCCGGATTCAATGATAGAAAGATATTTCAACTCGTCCGGAAGATTGTACCGGGCGAGGTATTTTTCGAATAACGGAAAGTAGAGATTTTTTCGCCGCATCATCATCCGGGTATATTCGCGGTCCTTAACTGTAAAGTAGGTTATAAACGAATGTATCCGCTCGTTATAGATCAGCGGCATAGTCCGTTCAATACAGGCAAGCCGGTCTGCGATCAGGGCTGGATCGTCATCACCGGGAATAAATTCCAGTTCAGTGGGCATGGCGAAGTAGACAAAGTCTGCCGTGTCCTCTTTGAACAACATTTCCTCCTCGGCGACTGCCACTTCCAGCGAGTCCACCACAACGGAATCCGGTTGAATCTGCGCGAACGAAGGAAGCGAGGCAAGACAAAACAGAACTGCCGCCAAAGATGCTGTTCCCTTTTTCAACGAACGGTTGATCACCGGCGCCATTAATGTTTTCGCGGATTGCAACTGTATGTCCAGGTGAAGGATAAAACTTTTCCTCATCGTGATATGATCAGTTCAAAAGTGTTTTTGCAAAATGCAACAGTTTGGATTCTTCAAAATCATCCGATATCACCTGCATTCCGATGGGCAAACCCTGTTTGTCCAGACCACAAGGTATAGCGATTGCAGGCACTCCGGCCACGTTAGCCTGAACGGAGAAAAGATCCGCCAGGTACATTTCGAGGGGATTATCCGTGTGTTCCCCGATCTTGAACGCGGTCGTCGGTGTGATCGGCATAACTATAAAGTCATACTGGTTCAGGATCGCCTTTGTTTTATCGCGGATGATCCTCCTTACTTTTTGAGCTTTTGTATAATACGCGTCGTAATAGCTCGCGCTCAGCACAAAAGTCCCCAGAAGGATTCTCCGTTGTACTTCTTTACCAAAGCCCTCGGACCGGCTCTTTTTGTAAAGGGATGCGAGATCAGTAACATCACCACTGCGATAACCGTACCGAACTCCGTCATACCTGGAAAGGTTGGAACTGGCTTCGGCGGTCGCTAAAATATAGTAGGTGGGGAGGACGTATTCCATTAACGGGAAATCGATCACATCCACCGAATGACCGGCGGACCGTATCTCCCTGATTTTTTGCTGGATGCTTTCGCGAATTTCCGGTTGCAGGCCATCGGACTCATCGATTTCACGCACGTAGGCCACTTTGTAGGCCCGTCCGTTTGATTTCTTCAGTTCTTCGCTATAGGGGGGAACAGGCTTTCTTGAGACCGTGCTGTCCTGGTCATCCGCTCCGGCGATTACCTCGAGCACCAGGGCAACGTCCTCCACCGACTTTCCGAAGATCCCGATACAGTCGAATGATGAGCCGTAGGCTATGAGTCCGAACCTGGAGATTCTGGAGTAAGTTGGTTTTAATCCGACGAGGCCGCAAAAAGCCGCGGGTTGTCTTACCGAACCGCCGGTATCGGATCCGAGTGAAACCTGGCACATATCGGCCTGAACTGCTACTGCCGAGCCGCCGGACGATCCTCCAGGCACCCGTGTATTATCGGCGTCGTTCAGGACTGGACCGAAAGCCGAGTTCTCATTGGAGGAACCCATGGCGAACTCATCGCAGTTCTGCCGTCCGATGATAATAGCGTCTTCATCCAGAAGCCGTTGAACAGCTGTGCCGTTAAACTGGGAGATGAAACCATCCAGCACCCGGCTGCTGGCCTGAAGCGGATGGTCCTTATACGCGAGAACATCTTTCAGGCCTACAACAAGTCCTGCAAGTTTTCCGGCGTTGCCTTCTTTGATTTTTATGTCTATTGCAGCAGCACGTGCGAGCGCTTCATCCTCATACACACTCAAAAACGCATTGAGGTGTGACTTTTCCCTGATATTGTGGAGATGATGGCGGACAAGATCCTGACAGGAAAGCGTACCGTGCTGCAGATCGTTCTGAATTTCGCGAAATGTAGCGTACGTTTTCAACACTTATTTTGTGTCTTCAATTTTGGCTGCGTTGCTCGCATCTTCAACTTCTTTCTTAACATCCTTCACTGAGTCTTTGAACTCACGGACGCCTTTACCCAATCCTTTCATGAATTCAGGTATTTTCTTTGCACCAAAAAAAACGAGTACGAAAAGACCAATGAGAAGAATTTCCTGGAAACCAACCCCACTTAAAAACAATAATGTAGCTTTCATGGCATTAAATTTAAAATCGTAAAGACAAAAATAGGGTAAAAAAGAATAGGATCAAATGAAACGGATTTTGATGTTGGAAGTTGGGTACTGGCGGCACGAAACGCAGTTTCCCGGCCAAAACAAGGGATAATCCGAAAAAAACGACCGGGGTGCGTAGATCCGGCCCTACATGTTTTTCAACCATCCCTGAGGGTCCAGGGCCGTCATATTTTTGAAGATCTGGAAGCGCAGTTCCGAAACACCGTCGGTATTGGAGAATACCTTCCCGATTTCCTGGTTTGTAGTAACCCGCTGGCCACTGCGGACAAATACCTCCTTCAATCCGGCATACACCGTCAGGTAGTCGCCGTGTTTGATAATTACCGTGCTTCCAAGACCCTGAATAAACGCCACACGCCTGACCTCTCCCTCGAAGATCGTTTTTACTTTTTCATTCTCCTGCGTCTGGATGTTCACTCCATTGTTTTGCTGGACAATCCCTTTTAGAACAGGATGATTCTGACGTCCGAATTTTTGAGAGACGAAACCCGACGAGACGGGCCACATGAATTTATTCCTGTTCTCCTCGAACGAATTCGACAACGTTACGGCTTCGCCCTTGTTCGCGCGCAACGCGCGGGCCATTTCTTCTTTAATGAGGTCTTCGATCAGCTTGTCAAGCCGAGCTACAGCCTTTTTGGTTTCTTCAAGGTCGCGTTTTAATTTTTTTTCTTCTTTTTCCAGTGACCGTACAAGCGAGTTCTGTTTTTGTTTCAGGTTTGTCAGGTTAGCCGTAGCGTTTACCTGCTCCGTCAGTAGTTTATTTTTCTCCTCTCTTCTTACCCGTATCTCCTTTACCTGACCGGAAAGCTCTTCCTGTACTTTGGTTATTTGTTCGGCCTGCAATTGCCTCGTTTCCGAATATTGTTTCATATACCGGAGCCTCATGATAAGCTGATCGAATGACTCCGCGGAGAAAAGAAAAGTAAGCCTGGTCGTACTGTTGTTGGCTTTTTGCGCGGCAAACAACATCGATGAATACTCTTTCCGCAGACGTTCGAGATCATCTTCAAGGGTAACGATGATATCGTTGTTTTCGCTTATTTCTGAATCCATGAAGTTTACCTCTCCCTTGATGGACTTGACCAGTTTTTCCTGTTCCCGGATGCGCTCGTTTAGGGCATTGAGTTCACCAATGGTGTTTTTCTTTTTGGTGGATGTCTCGCCGATTATTTTTTCAACCTCCTTGATCTTTTCGAGGTTTTGCTGCTTTTCTTTTTGCAGTTGAGATTTTGATTTCTGTGCAGGAACAGAAATGGAGAGCAGAACGAGTATAAAAAGACACAGTAAAGGTCTACCTGCGCTCATATCGTTTTGGGATATTAAACGGGAACTTAAGCTCTTTATCACCAATTTCAGCTTTGTTGTATTCAAAAATGATCGTTGTATTCAGGAGGCCGCTCAGCGCTTTATAAAATAAACTGATGGTGCCGTTGTAAGGGAACAACTTGGTACCTATCGGCTGAAAGTTGGAATAGCTGACAACAAGCGAATTGCTGCTGTTGCTTTCTTTTAATTCAACCTTCTCCAGTTTCATACTCGCTGCATTAACATAATTATCAACGGAAATTGAGTTGGCTTGTTGTTTCAGGACAAAAAAGGATGTTTCCGGCACGATCTGGTCATCTTCCTTCCTCGGCATAATCAGATTACCGAGCATAGCTGCCTGAATAACGGAATAGTTGATATCAAAATTATAACGTTTGGAAAGTTCTGCATAGTCGAACACGAAATATTCTTTGTCGACATTACTCACGATCGTGATGGAGTCTTTGTTGATCAACGCTTTGCCGCCCTGGACACCAATAACGGAAAAGGTCATCCAGATAACACTGTCCTTCCGGACCCGGATGTTTGCCTTTACTTCACGTTCTTTGTTTGCATCGCGTAGAATCATGCGCGCCTTCCCGTGCATATATTCAAAATCGACCTCTTCAATATTGAGCGTGGGTTTGGGAGGAGTTACCGTTACTGCGGGGGCTGTAATTTTTTTACTGCAGGAGACGGTTATTGACGAGATCGCCAGGAGCAGCAGGAAGAGGCGGTTATTCATAGATTTTACGGTTCGCGATTTTTTTATTGAGAATTTCGCTGTTAGCGTTTAGTCCACGGGCTTTTTCCCATTGCTGCACGGCTGCCGTAACGTCGCCAAGTTGAAAAAGTATGTCGCCGTAGTGCTCGAAATGCGTGGCATTGGCATTACCGGTACTGATAGCTCTTTCGATCACCTTTCGCGCCTCCCTGTATTTCTGGCGACAATATAAAACCCAGGCATGTGTATCCAGGTAAGTAGGATTGTCAGGGTTGTTTTTGATCAGCAGTGTCGACATTTTTTCCGCCTTCTCAAGGCCTGATTTCCTCAGCGCCAGGTAATAGCTATAGTTATTTAAAACAACATCGTTGTTGGGATTGAATGCGAGTGCATCATCATACGCCTTGTCTGATTTCTCATAAGCTTTTGTCGCATTGTATGCATCGCCAAGCAGGCTGTTTATTTCACTGACCTGTTTGGAATTTGAGGAAGACAACTTTTTGGCCTGTTCCAGGGAAAAAACCGCTTCGGAGTATTGACGTTTCCGGAGGTGTGCAAAGCCGTTGAAATAATGGATCATACCCTGGTTTGGAAATAACTCCAATGCCTGGTCCGAGTGTTTGATCACATTATCGAACTGCTCCAGCTGGGTTTCAAGGTAGAGAAGATTTTCCCATACCTCGAAATTTACGTCACCGGATTCAATTGCCTTTGCATACTCGACCTGCGCTTCACGATTCCTTCCGGTAGACAGGTATAGATCGCCACCCAGTATATGAATGTTCGGGTCATCCGGATTGGTTTTCCCCAGTTTTTCAAACAGCGCAAGAGCGAAACGTTCTTTTTCGGGATCAGCGATATTCTTTGCCTTACTCTGATTCAATTCCGTATTATAAGATCCAAGGATGATCAGTTTGCTGTTAAACTCCACGGCAGGATCATCGAAAAGACTTAGCAGCATGGGCCGTGCCTTCATCTCCTGATTGTTGTCCCGGTACAGGCCAGCCAGTAACATTTTCACAGCACCAGCATCCGGGTTCTCCGAAACGAAGTTTTCGAGGTAGCGGATACCTTCCGCCTGCAGTCCTTTCTGAGCCAGTACTTCGGCAAACCCCATAACAAAACGTTCTTCGCCCGGAAATGCCTGAATTAATTTCTCCCCCTCGGCAACCGCTTCTTTTGTCTTGTTGAGTTCGAGGTAGAGACGCAATTTTTGTATGGAAGAGACTTCATTGATACCTAACTGGTTTTCCGCTTTGTTGTACGTCCGGATCGCCTCTTCGTACTTATTCGCATACTGATATACGGCAGCCAGTTCGTAGAGGTATTCTTCCGTGCCCTTGATTTCCCTGAGCATGGTCTCATACACGGCAGCCGACTTATCGAACGATGTCATGCTGTTGTAAATATTGGCGGCCAGCAGGTAGAAATATTTATTCTTCTTTTCCAGCTTCAATGCGTTCTCGATGCTTAACGAAGCTTTCAGAAGATCCTCCTGTTTGTTGCTTTGGGCCAGTACCTCCGCCACCTTATAGTGTACGGTGGCGTTTTCCGGAGTGATCTCCAGCGTTCGTTGATAATAAAGGAGAGCCTTGGCATAGTCTTCCAGGATGAAGAACTTCTCCCCTTCGGTAAAATAGAACTCGGCTTCCCGGAGTTTAATTCCGGAAGCCTGCGTATCATCCGTTTTTTTACTCTTTCGCTGCGCGAAGGAAGGCGCCGACACCAAAATGGTCAGCGTCAATAGAAAGCATGCCGCTCTGTAACAAACCCCTTTTCTCACGATCCCTTTATTTCGTTGAAGTCTCCAAGGCTCAAGTCGAGTTTTGGACCTTCAAAAATAACGAAATTCCCTAACATGCTGTTTTCCAGCATTGCGGTTCGCACATTCGCGTTTTTCTGGATAATGCAGTTTTTGATCCGGCTGTCCGTAATCCGGCTGTTTTCACCCACGGAAACATAGGGCCCGACGACAGAATTCTCTACCGTCACACCGTCGCCAATATAACAGGGAGGCAGAATCACGGAATTAATGATATTCGCTTTTGGCGAGACCAGTTTCTGATCTTTGATGAATTCGAGGTATCGTTGATTGGTCTGGACCGTTACACTCTTATTTCCACAGTCCAGCCATTCGGTGACCTGCCCGGGAATAAGTTTGGCACCCTTCTTTGAAAGATTCTGCAATGCCGACGTGAACTGATACTCTCCTTTATCCTTTATATCGTTGTCGATAAGGTATTGCATCTCATTTGCCAGTCCCTCACCGTCCCGGAAGAAGTATATGCCGATAATGGCGAGATCGGAAACAAATGAGGCGGGTTTTTCAACAAGCTCCGTGATCTCCGATTTTTCGTTCAGCCGGACCACACCAAACTGCGATGGATCATCTACCCGTTGGACCCAGATGATTCCGTCCTGGTTCGTATCCAGCTTGAATTCAGCTTTGAACAAGGTATCGGCAAATGCGACGATAACCTTTCCCTTGAACAGTTCCTTCGCGAACAGCAGGGCATGGGATATACCGAATGCCTTTTCCTGGTAGTAGATTTTTCCCGTGGCACCTACTTCCCGGGCAATCGCTTTCAGACTCTCTTCAACCTCTTTTCCAAACGAGGGATGAATGATAAAGCCGATGGAGTCAATTTTTTCGGGGCAAACTTTTGCAATGTCTTCTACAAGGCGGTGTACGATTGGCTTTCCGGCAATAGGCAGAAGTGGTTTTGGGACAGTAAGGGTGTGCGGACGTAGTCGCTTGCCAAGTCCCGCCATCGGAATGATAATGTTCATGTCAGAGAGTTTTATAAAAAAGTAAAACTAAAAAAATCACCTGGATGCCTGTCTGAAATTTTTTCGTTCCAGGAAATAAACAATCGAAAGATAAGCCAAAATCACCACGCCGTGAAAACAAATTGCTAACCATTCATTTTCAATTTTTACGAGCTTCACCAGGTAAATAAGGGCTGTTGTGCCCGCAATGTAGCTCATACTTCTGCCAACGTTGTAGGGGATGGGATAATAGCGCTGCCCCAGCAGGTAGCAGGCGGCAGCCATGGAGAAATAACACAATAGCGTGGCCCAGCTGCTTCCGAGGTAACCAGCCAGCGGGATCAGTATAAAATTGGCGGCAAATGTAATGACCACACCACCAACGGTGATGATCGTTCCATAGATGGTTTTGTCCGTTAGCTTGAACCAGACGGAAAGGTTGTAATAGACTCCCAGGAAGAGGTAAGCGAGTAAAAGAACGGGCACGATAACCAATCCTTCCCAGTACTTTTCGCTTCCCAAAAAATATTTGAGGATATCGAGGTTGATACTCACGCCCAGGAGTAACACACAGCACACAATGACAAAATAATGGTTTACATTGGCAAAGAGCGACGGCGATTCCTTGTCGGCGGCATTTGAAAAAAAGAAAGGTTCCGCTGCATAACGAAAGGCCTGGACGGCGAGATTCATCAGTACCCCGAATTTATAGGAAGCGCCGAAAATACCCAATGCATATTCCGCTGATTGACCTTCGTAAAAATTTTCCGGGAGCCACCAGTCCAGGGTTTGGCGCGAAAACGTCTCGTTCGTCATACCGGCAAGCCCGGTGAGCATAACCGGGTAAGCATACGTTAATAATGACGGAGAGATGTTTTTGTCGAAAGCGGGCCGCCATGACACGAGCGTCCTGAAAAAGAAAACCAGGTAAAATGCGTTGGCGATGACATTAGCCAGTACAACGTAGCCGATTCCGACGGACGGATCGTAGGCGACTTTGAGGAAGTAAAGGTTAAGTGCAATCAGGATCAGCACGTTCATTAACCTGCCAGTGGCGAATTTTGCGGGTTTCCTTTCGAACCGGAGCCTTGCAAACGGAATGGCTACCAGCGCGTCGATAAACATGATTGCCACCAGCGCGATAACCAGATCCGCGCGCCCCGGAATCTCAAAAAAACCGGCGGCCGGAGCGGCAAGGGCGATCATGATAACGGAAAGGAAAAGGCTGATACAAACTACAACGGTCTGGGTGAGGTTGAAGATCCGTTTTTCATCCGCTCCTGGTTTTGTCGAGTAACGGAAATAGGCGGTTTCCATTCCGAACATAAACAGGATGTTAATCACCGCTACATAAGAAAACAATTTTGTGATAACTCCATATTCTTCCGGGTGGAAGACATCGGTATGCAGCGTCACCAGCAGAAAATTCAGAAATTTCGGGACGATATTTCCCAATCCGTAAAAAACAGTTTCGCCTGCCAGTCGTTTTATTTTGCTCATTAAGCCTTGATCCGTTCGCGAATTTCTGTTTTGGTCCCCTGAAAAACCGGCGACATATGCTGTTCTGATTTCTTATTTCCCGGTAAAGCTTGGTTTCCTTTTCCGGATAAATGCCTCCGTGCCTTCTTTAAAATCCTGGGTAGCGGTACAGGCGGCAAAGTTTTCCGCCTCCGCCAGGTAGCCGGCATGCTCGTGGCCAAAACCGGCATTTACACTCTTAATAATCCCTGAGATCGCTACCGGAGCGTTTCCAATGATTTTACGCATAATCGAGTTCGAAAGACTCATCAGTTCGTCGCGGTTAGCTACAACGTGGTTGACGAGACCTAACGCTTTTGCCTCCTGTGCCGAAATCATATCAGCCGTAAGCATGAGTTCCAGTGCTTTTCCCCGGCCGATCAGTTGGGTCAGGCGCTGTGTTCCACCGTATCCGGGAATTATACCCAGCGTAACCTCCGGTTGCCCGAACCTGGCGTTCTCGGTAGCAATCCGCAGGTGACAGGCCATTGCCAGTTCGCATCCCCCGCCCAGCGCAAAACCGTTGACGGCAGCGATAACCGGCTTGGGACAGTCTTCAATAGATTTGAAAAGTTCCTGACCTTTTTTAGCAAAAGCCAACGCCTGCTGCGGGTCCAGTGATGTAAATTCCTTGATATCGGCGCCGGCAACGAACGACTTGTCGCCTTCGCCGGTCAGGATAATACCTTTGGTATCATTGTTTTGATACAGTTCCCGGATGATTTCGCGCAGGCCGTCCATCAGCTCAAAGTTGAGGGCGTTCAGGGCCGAGGGCCTTGATAATGTGACCGTCAGGATATGATCACTGTATTGTGTTTGAAAGTTCCTCATGGGGCAGGATTTGAATAAACGCAACTTATTGAGCTTTTTGTTCCGCCCCAAATTTTAAGCTATCGGAAATCTGCAATTTCCCAGATTGGAATACCGGGCAGTCCAATTCTGGACTTTTCGATCCTTCCCAGCGCCGATCCCTGGAGTTTGGAACACCTTACTAAGAGCCAGTCAAGGCAACACCCAGGAAAAAAACATCCAGAGCGGGAGGGTTCAATCGTTTGTTTTCCCTGAGAAACCACTTTATCGTCTTTGTCAGCCGGTTCATCGGTTTTTCCTGCAGGTTATCCGAATAATAAATTTGTTAAACGACTACGTTCAGGTAGACTTCTTGCATAGTTTTGAGACAAAGCAATCAATGGCTTTGAGCGTGCTCAGGGCTGATTTGATTGGAATTTGACCGTATGAAAAGACTTATTTTATTAACCCTGATTGGTGTTCTTCTATTCGCGATCAAGGGAATTTGCCAGCCTCAGATTTATACTTCTTACAACCTTCCAAATCAAAACTGGGAAGACAATTCCACATGGACCAAGAGTGAGGTGTGGATGGCCGACAATCCAGGTACAGCGTTGAACTCAACCAGTGTGAACGTTAACGGAACGGTTACACGGACAGGCAGTTTGAGCAACGGAGGAAGCACGGTACTGAATGTAAATGGGACATTGAATATCACAGGTGACTTATCCAATAATTCCGTGATCAACGTTGCGTCCGGTGGGTCGATTGTGATGGATGGAAACTATAGCAACACAGGGGGATCTACGCTTGACATATACGGAACTGTGATCATAAAAGGAAATCTGACAACATCGACTTCAATCCATGTTCATCCTGGTGGACTCCTGATCGTGTTGGGTGATCTGACAGTCACCAATGCTGGTGCTGCTGCGATTGTGAACGAGGGGAATGTGGTAGCTGTGGGACAGTTTTCAACGGCCGGCGATATTACCACGGGGGATTCGTTTTACATATTTGATGATGTGCCTTCTTACAACTGGGGTGCTACTGTTGATGGCACAAACTGGAATGGCGGCGGAAACAGCGGTACACTGACGAACGAATTTCCAACGGAAGGTGATATTCCTACGTGGCTGAATGATATACTTGCCGGGCTGGGTGTAACCTGTGGGGGAATTAACACCATCGGTTCAGCCCAAACCACGTGCAGCGCTTCCGCACCGGCGACGCTTACGGGAACGGCAATCTCCGGTGCGACCTACACGTGGGAATCGAGCACAACATCAGCCTTGTCAGGGTTTTCGACAGCCGCGGGTGCATCCGGTAACCAGAATTACTCGCCAGCAGCCCTTAGCCAGACGACATGGTTCAGACGAAGGGTAACAAACGGTGCTTGTTCGGCTACATCCGCGGCTGTACAGATCACGATTTTCAGCGGATCGGTTTGGACGGGAACGAGCAGTGCGGCCTGGGCAACCCCCGGCAACTGGTGCGGTAGTGTACCTACTACAACTACGGACGCTTTGGTCCCCGTCGTTTCGTCTAACTACCCCACCGTTAGCGCTGCTTCAAATTGCCGCGATCTGACCATCTTATCGGGTGCTTCTGTTACCGTCAGCAGTAATACCTTAAGTATTTACGGGGATTTCAGTAACGCCGGCACATTAACGGTGAACGGAACGGCGCGATTCATTGGCGCGGCTGACCAGACCATAACCAATACAGGTACAATTGCTGCGACGGGAAATAATAGCAGTACAATTTCATTTAATGGGTCGGATCAGCAAACGCTTTCGAGTACAACGGCCATCACCACAAACATACTGGTGATTAACAATGCGTCATCCGGCCAGGTTATTTTTCAAACCAGCGTAAACGCAAACCGCGGCCTTACAATGACAGCGGGTATTGTAAACCTGTCGGGAAACACCGTTAAACTGGGGACAAGTTCAGCAAACGGTGCGGGCGGAATTGGTACGTATACAGGAGGTACCGCACGCTTTATAAACGGATCATTCGAGCGTTGGATAAGGAACGTCGTGATTACCGAACCAAACGCAGTCCTTTTTCCCATGGGTTCAGCAACGGAAACAAGACCGATATCTATATGGACGACAGCTGCTTCCGGAACAGGATCACTCATTGTTTCCCACACAGAAAATAATACGACTACAACTGGTCTCAGCATTGCAGATGGCGGTACCATAAACCGAAGGCAAAATTCCTATTGGACTATAACCGCGGGTAACTCCCTTTCCGGTGGAACCTATAGTATGAAGGCAGGCGGTACGGGATTCGGGACCGTAACAAGTCTCGCCCACCTGAGGCTGATGCGTTTAAGCGATGTCACAGGAACAAATGCACTGGCAACCGGTTCTTTTACTGATTTCCTGGCCCGTCGAACGGCCGTTTCGCTGGCGAACCTTCAAAGCAATTTTTATATAGGGTCTATTGACAATTCATCACCGTTGCCAATAACCTTATTCAGTTTTACGGCGCAGGAGTCCGTAGGTGGCATCCAACTGGAATGGGTCACAACAATGGAAAAAAACTTCGACCGTTTTGAGCTCGAGCGGGCCACGTCCGATCTGGAATTCACATCCATCGCCACTATTCAGGGAAAAGGCGGGTTGGATATCAAAACCAGTTATGAATTCCTCGACACAAATCCCGCCATGGGCAAAAACTACTACCGCCTGAAAAGTATCGACTTCGATAACTCGTTTGAATATTCGCATGTAATCGTGGCCGACTGGGATGGTATCTCCGATGGTATCAGCCTTTACCCGAACCCTGTTACCAACCGCTCGTTTACCCTCGAACTGAAAGACGTTCTCGCCACTCCGGTGACTGTTAAAGTCATTGAATCAAGGGGATATACCGTATACGAGTCGGAGATCGGTACTCAGACCTCGACGGTCAACCTGCCTGAAAACTTAGGCGCCGGAATTTATTTTGTAAAAATTTCCTCCGCGCATGGACAGCAGGTGATTCGTATTGTAGTCGCCGAATAATTAAAGCGTAGCGGGCAGGTTGCGGAGTATTTCGGCGGTCATTTCCTCAAGCCCGAAGGAAGGTTCCCATCCCCAATCGATACGCGCTACCGAATCGTTGATCGACTTCGGCCATGAATCGGCTATACCCTGACGGAAGTCCGGGTTATAAGATATTTCGAATTCGGGAATATACTTCCTGATCTCCGCAGCGATCTCGGACGGACAAAAGCTCATACCCGTCACGTTGTAGCTTGATCTGATCTTTATTTTATCCGCCGGCGCTTCCATCAGGTCAAGTGTCGCCTTCACGGCATCGTCCATGTACATCATCGGAAGATAGGTGTCAGGCTTCAGGAAACACTCGAATTTTTTTTCGGTTAGCGCCTTGAAGAATATGTCAACAGCATAATCCGTCGTACCCCCGCCCGGTTTTGTCTTATAGCCGATAAGTCCCGGATACCGAAGACTTCTTACATCAAGTCCCTTGTTTCGATAATACCAGTCACACCACCGTTCACCGGCCAGTTTACTGATCCCGTAAATTGTCGTAGGGTCCATTATCGTATCCTGCGGCGTTTTTATTTTTGGAGTGGTTGGGCCAAATGCGGCGATAGAGCTTGGCCAGTAAACCTTCGAGACCCCATGCTCGACGGATGCATCCAGTACGTGGACCAGTCCATCCATATTCAGTTGCCAGGCAAGTTTTGGATTCTTCTCACCTGTCGCGGAGAGTACCGCCGCCAGGTGATAAATCTGGGTGAACCTGTTCTTTTTTATCAACGCACTCAGGTTGTCCCGCTTCAGCACGTCAAGTATCTCGAACTCGCCGTTGCCCAAAACCCCTTCGGGTCCTTTTATATCCGTCGCGACAACATTTTCCTTTCCGTGTAATTTCCAGAGACCTTGCGTCAGTTCCGATCCCAGTTGCCCCCCTGCTCCGATGACAAGAATTTTTTGATTGACCATTGTTTGAAACGTTAGGACCTTAACTCACCGCTCTTCGTTTTGTTCGTGGCGAAATTACCAAAATTTACCATTCGCCTTTCACGCGACAGGGTGGCATTTTAATTAACTTAGCGCCGTGGATTTTGAAGCTTATCTCATATCGAAAAAGATTGATAGCGCAGCTTTTAAGGCCGGTGATCCGGGCCTTTGGAGCAACTGGGACGCTGAGTTTGTACAAGTTCATCCCAACAGCTTCACGGCACAAAAGTTATATCTGATAAACCCGGTGAGGAGAAAATATCCGTTAAAACAAGCCCCGGTCGTGAAAGAGTCTCCCGAAAAAACTTCGCCCCTCAATTCCACCCCTGCAGTCGACGCTCCGCTCTCCCAGGATTCAGGTTCATCTGCTTCCACCCCGAAACCTGCAGTGCCAAGACCGGTATTTAAGCCTAAACCGAAAATGACTTGATGTATGTATAAAAAATTGCAGCCTGTTTTACAGAAAGAACTTCATAGCATCCGGGAAGCAGGCTTATATAAGAAAGAGAGGATCATCACCTCGCCGCAGGGTGCGGTTATTAAAACTGCCGACGGGAAGGAAGTAATTAACTTCTGCGCCAACAACTACCTGGGGCTGTCCGCCCACCCGAGAGTCATTGGCGCGGCCAAACGGGCGATCGATACGCACGGCTTTGGTATGTCTTCCGTTCGGTTCATCTGCGGCACACAGGATATTCATAAGGAACTGGAGCAGAAAATAACGGAATTCCTGGGAACAGAAGATACTATACTCTACGCTGCAGCCTTTGACGCGAACGGCGGGGTATTCGAACCGTTGTTTAATTCGGCTGACGCGATCATTTCAGATGAACTGAACCACGCGTCCATTATAGACGGCGTCCGGTTGTGCAAGGCGATGCGGTATCGCTACAAGCACAACGACATGGCTGACCTCGAAAAACAGCTGGACGATGCCCGCAAAGCCGGCGCGGTGCAGATCATTGTCGTTACCGACGGAGCTTTCTCTATGGATGGCACAATTGCACGCCTTGATGAGATCTGCGAACTGGCAGACCGTTATGAAGCGTTGGTCATGTCGGATGAATGTCATTCAACGGGATTTATCGGAAAGACCGGACGTGGAGTTCATGAATACCGGGGTGTTATCGGAAGAGTGGATATCATCACGGGCACACTAGGCAAGGCACTGGGCGGAGCTTCCGGAGGTTTCACGTCAGGCCGGAAAGAAATTATTGAGTTGCTACGGCAGCGGTCAAGGCCGTACCTGTTCTCCAATACACTAGCACCCTCCATTACGGGTGCATCCATTGAGGTGTTCAATATTCTTTCGGAGACAACAACGCTTCGCGATACGCTGGAAAATAATACCCGCTATTTCAGAACGGGTATGACCAACGCCGGATTCGACATCAAGGCAGGCGAACATCCTATTGTTCCGATCATGTTATACGAAGCGACCCTTGCACAACAATTTGCGGATCGTTTGCTGGATAAGGGTATCTATGTTATCGGTTTCTTCTTTCCGGTGGTAGCTAAGGGGCAGGCGCGGATACGCGTACAGATATCAGCAGCCCACAGCCGGGAGCATCTGGATGCAGCCATTAAAGCCTTTACGGAAGTAGGGAAGGATCTCGGAGTGTTAAAAAATTAAAAGTACCATTGCCCGTTATTTCAGGCCGAAGTCCTTTTTTCGCTTATGAACGATGTCGCCCATCTTGGAAGTATCCTTTGAAAGGAGCCCAAACGCGGGATCAATATTCTGAGAAGGAAAGAAATAGATATATCCCTTCTTGCCTTTGAGCTTGAGCTTATAAAGATTAAAAAAGGGAACGATTTTTAGAGACTTTACTTCAGGCCAGCCGAAGCGGATATTCCGGTCACCCTCAATCACCACGATTTTGTTTTTGCCCACAGCCACCCTTCTTACTTTGTCTGTAATGACAAGAAAGAAAACCAGACTGAACAAGCCAATCGTGACAAAGACAAGGGAGATAAAGAAAGTCTTCGCGTTAAACGGATGACGGAAGAAGAACGTACCGGCGACGAGCCATTGGAGCAAACAGAATCCAAGGAAAAAATACTTGGCAAAGTAATATTTAACAGGGTTAGCTTCTACCATTTCGATACAGCATAACAAAAAGTTTTACTAAAATACGATAAAATCCGGTTATTGGTTTCTTTTATACTAAACTTTTACAGTCCGGCTTTATTGTGTTACTCTTCAATAACGATCGGAAAATCCTGACCACGCGAAAAAGTGTAGGGGTATTGCGGATTGCCTTTCATCTTCCGCGTTAGTTCCGGAACCTGATCGTCGATATATGATTTGAGTTCATAAATAGTAACCTTTCCGTCTTTGGGCGCGCCATCCGCTTCTCCCTGCAGCGCTTTTATCAATACATAAGTGAATAGTCCGTGACCCAGTTCGGTAAACTCGGTAGCGAACTGTTCGCTTCCGGCAGACGCCATGACGTGAATACCGGCGCTACGTGAAAGCTGCGCGATGGCCTTCTCTTCACTCGCTCCCCTGGCTGCCAGCAATTCAACAGAACCACCGGACTGACAGGCATCCATAATGATGAGTTGCTTCAGCGCCCTGATCTGCTTGAATTTATCCTGGATCAGGCTGGCCTCAATTGCCTCTTTGTTCAACGCTCCCGCATCGTATAACCGTAAACTTTCCGTAGGTATAAAATAAAACTTGTTGTCAACCATGCTCCCGTGACCGGCATAGTAGAAAATGAAAACATCTTCCTGGTTTACCCGGCTCGCCAGTTCGTCAAGCTTTGCCAATATTTTGGGTCGTGTTGCGTCCTGGTCAAAGAGAGTAATTAATTCGATGTTCTTAAAAAGACGCTTGTCCTTCGTGTCCATTATCCGGCTGAAGGATTCAGCGTCCGGCCGTGCATAGTTCAGACTCAGCTTGCTATTCTTGTACTGGTTGATGCCGACTGCGAGTACATAACACGTGCTGCTCCGGGTTACATGGTCGGAAAAGAGTTGTGCGGTCTGAGGATCGGATTCGATCTTATCTTTGTTGCTGGCCGTAGCGGAAAACGTGTTGGTTCCGCCGATCAGCTGGATGGTGTGTTTGTAGGTCGTTGCCTGACCCCTGGAAGCCGGAAGCTCCAGCTGCTCCCGATTCAATGCGATACTTTTGCCATTGTGAAATACCTTCAGATTTTCAGCACCGTTGCCGTTGTCTATCACCCGGACGTACACGTCGGCATAACCGGGAGCCGCCGGTATCACGGCAATTTTTACAGAAGGTGGCGGCGAATTCCTGATCTTCCCCTGTATACCCTTCGAGTCGCTGCTGCCACCCCGGTTCTGGAAAATTTTCGGCAGAAGATCCGGCCGGTAAAACTCATTGAAGAACTGATCAACGGAATACGTCTTCAGTCCGCTAACAAAGTGAATGTACTTCCGTGCATCGTCCGTTCCGGCGAAATACCCTTCAGGACTCTTCACCATCCAGTCTTTTTCACCCAGGTGTATGTGTTCGAAAAATTCCAGCCCGGTATTGATGTCCCAGAATTTTGTTACGCCATCCACACTATGGCTGATCAGCATTTTATTATCCGGGCTGAATAACACGGAAGTAATCTCGGCATTGTGACCGGTAAAATTCCGTACAGGTTTTGATGTATTAATATCCCAGACGCGAACGATCCGGTCGGCGCCTCCCGAGTACACGTATTTTCCGTCGGGACTGAAGATAGCGGTATGGACTGCGCCGTGATGACCTTTCAGTTTCTTTTTCATTAACCCGGTACCAACATCCCACAACCGGATGGATCCGTCCCAGCTGGCGCTAAGCAATTCGCGCTGGTCGCTGCTCAGCCGGATCGAAGAAATAATGTCCGTATGGCCAATAAAATTCCGTACTTCTTTTTTTGTGTCTATTTCCCAAAGCTGAAGCGAGTTATCGAGCCGGGCCGTAAAAACATAAAGATCATTGGGATGGAAAACAATACTGTACGCGGAACCTTTATCGAATTCAATATAAGTGAGCAGTTTGCCGTTTTCAAGGTTATGAATCCGCATCGTGCCATCCCAGCTGGATGAAACCGCCTCGGATTCGTCGCTGTTGAAATGAATATCGAATATAGGCTCACGGTAGGTCTGGATCGAACGGAGTGAATCTCCCGACTCCAGGTCCCAAAGCATGATCTTTCCGTCCCCGCCTCCCGTAAGAAGACGTCTGCCGTCTTTTGAGAGGTCATAACACAACACTCCTTTTTTGTGTCCGACGTATTCCATAGCCGATTTTCCCGTAGCGATATCCCAGCGCTTTACTTTGGTCCCGAACTTACCTTTGATTAGGGTCTTTCCGTCGTTGGAGATCAGCAGCGTATTTTTGAAGCGTACAAATTTGGCGATCGCAGACTGCCAGTAGAAATTAGGATCGTAATCGAGTCCGCCACGGTCACGCTGGTTTAAAAAACCGGTCAATGATCTTTCGAATTTATTTTCGGATGTGTTCCATACCATAGCCGTGTTATTGTCCGATGCGATCATGATATGCTTGTTGTCGAGAGAGAAAGCGATCTCATGGAACTCACTTTTTTCAGCCGCATTCAGCGTAGTCAGTGAATCACCGCTGGATTCTTCCCAGACGGTAATTTCTTTCTCCGTCGACCTTGCGATGCGTTTGCCATCGTGACTTACAGCGAACCCCGTCAGGTCTTCCGTTTTTTGCTGATAGGTCCTGACGAGTTTAAATGTCGCGAGTTCGTATTTCCGCAGCGGACCGTTGTTCGAAACCTGGTACATGTTCTTGCTGTCCGGACTAAAGGCCAGCCGTGTACCGCAGCCACCACAGAACCCTTCCTCGAATTCAAACGTCTTCATTTTTTTCCAGTCAGTTGACTCGTACAGGTTAACAACACGGTTGTCTTCGCCGAATCCAACCCAATGGCCATCCGGGCTGATGGCGATATCTACGCCGCTGCCCAGTCCCTTGTCCGCCGAGGTTGGAATCTTCGCGATGACTTTTTTCGAGTTGAGATCGTATACGGTGGCGGAGTCGCCGTATCCTGAATTGCCGTACCCTGCGACGATGAAGAACTTCATTTTTGGATCGATGGCAACGTCGGTAACGATATCGGATGTGGATATGATATAAACTTCCCTGCCGCTCTTTACTTCCCAAATCCGGATGGTCTTGTCGTTGCTTCCCGTGATCAGGTATTTTCCGTCTCCCGTGAATTCAAGACTGGTGACGGTCGCTTCATGGCCGAGGAAACTCCGGACTTCGCGGCCGGTACTGAGTTCCCACAGTTTTGCCGATTTGTCCTTGCTGCCGGTAGCAATATAGTTGCTGTCGGCGCTGATGGCTACTGTTACAACGGCCAGTTCGTGTCCTTTCTGGATGATCGTTTCGAGGGATTGGGAAAAACAATAAAAAGGAAGTAGCATCAAAAGCGTTAGTGGCTTTATGCGTGTGGTGTTGTCAGGCCGGTGTCTCAACAGGTAGCCGGTGAATGAGCGGAAAATAAAACATGCGTGTTCCTGCGCGGTCATGCCATTTTAATGTTGGTGAATACGACTGCGAAGGTAAAGAAAGATATCAACCTTTTGCGGCTGTGGAGTCTGCCGGTTCCGTTTCCTCCTCCTTAATCTCTTCCCAGCGGACGGGTTCGTCGTCGTGCAGGTACTCGAGTATCTTCTGTTCCACCTGCTTGAGTTTAAGAGAGCGAAGGTATTTGCCGTTGCGTGCCAGCAGCAAGCGACCGGTTTCTTCGGAGATAGCCAGCACCAGCGTGTCCGTGTTTTCCGACATTCCCACGGCTGCCCGGTGGCGTAATCCATAGCTCGCAGGGATGTTGTCGTTTTCGCTCACAGGCAAAACGCACCTGGCTGCTTTAATGCGTCCCTTATGGATGATCGCTGCTCCGTCATGCAGGGGACTGTTTTTGTTGAAAATGGAAAGAATCAGTCTTTTGTTCACTTCGGAATCCAGCGCATCACCGGTTTGCGCGTAAAATTTCAGTTCGGTGTCTCTTGAGAATACGATGAGAGCGCCGGTTTTTGTCGACTTCAGATTTTTGACAGCCTCCAGAACTTCACCAATATCGAAATCGTCGTGATATTCGTGCCTCCAGTTGGCTATGGTTTTAAATATGTTGTCCCGGAATTCTGTGCCCCGTCCTATAACAAGTAAAAACTTCCGGATCTCAGGTTGAAAAAGAATGATCATCGCCAGGACACCCACGTTCATGAATTGGCCGAGAATGGTACTCAACAATTCCATCTGCGCGGCGTTTACAATCAGGTAAACCAGGTACAGCGCGAGGATACCCAGGAAGATGTTAACGGCTATACTTCCGCGAATAAGCTTGTAGATCTGGTAAAGCAGTACACTCACCAGTGCGACGTCGACAAAATCGACCCAACTCACTTCCAGAAAACCTATTTTAAAAAGGAGAGTCATAGCTCTGCAAATGTAAAGTACGAGGTACTATTTACGAAGAATGATCAGGTTTTATATCACCCGGAGTTCTGCTTTCGGATCAGTGATACGAGGTTGACCACCTCCATTGCTTCCTTAACATCGTGAACGCGCAGGATGTTCGCTCCGTTTAACAAGGCAATTGTATTCAGGCAGGTCGTTCCGTTCAAAGCCCTGTCGGGGTCTATACCTAAGGTCTTCCAGATCATAGACTTACGTGACAAGCCGGCCAGGATCGGCTTTCCAAGTATACCGAAGTACGAAAGGCTGTCAAGCAATTGAAAACCCTGACTTGCACTTTTTGCAAATCCGAATCCCGGATCGACAATGATGTCGGAAACGCCGTGTTCATGAAGCGTATGGATCTTTTTGTGAAAATAGTTTACAATTTCCTTCACGGGATTTTCATAATCCGACAGCGCATTCATGGTCCTGGGATTTCCGCGCATATGCATCAGAATGTACGGAACACGAAGACTGGCGACCGTTTCAAACATGTGGGGATCCAACTCACCTGCGGAAATATCATTTATCAGTGCCGCGCCTTCGCTTACGGCGGCGGAAGCTACAGCGCTGCGGAAAGTGTCTATCGAAAGGGTGGTACCGGGAAAATTTTTTACGATCAGGCGGATCGCATTTGTCGCACGTCTCAATTCTTCCCCGATGGGTACATCCTCCGCCCCCGGCCGGGATGAACACGCTCCGACATCAATAAACGTCGCCCCTTCACCAAGCATCTTTTCCACCTGGCGGAGAATTCCATCATCGCCCGTATACTTCCCGCCATCATAAAAGCTGTCCGGCGTGACATTCAAAATTCCCATAACCCTCGGGGTATTAAGGTCCAGCAGCCGGCCCCGGATGCTTACCATGCGATTTGTGTGAAATAATTTACGTTCTGGTGCAGATTTCATGTAAGAGCGTGCTGAAATTATCGTTCAAATTAAGAAGTTTGCCACCTAAACGATATTGCTTTGATCGAAAAAACATCTGCCGAGTATAAAGAAGTGATTGCGGCGTGCAAGTCATTGTTCGAAAAGAAAACGCGTGACTATGGTACGGCATGGCGGATCTTGCGGCTACCATCCATCACGGATCAAATCTTTATCAAAGCTCAGCGGATACGAAGTATTCAGGAAAAAGGAGCCCAGAAAGTCGACGATCCCATTAAAGATGAATTTACGGCAATCATCAATTATTGTATTATCGCATTGATGCAAATCAGACTGGAGGGTACTTCATCCCTCGAATTGTCATTTGATGAACTTGAACCGTTATATGATGATATTGCAGTTGAGACGCTGACCTTGCTTCAGAACAAGAACCATGATTATGGTGAAGCCTGGCGGGATATGCGTGTTACATCCATTACCGATATTATCCTGATGAAACTGCTTCGTGTCAAGCAGATCGAAGATAACCGCGGCAGAACATTGGTGAGCGAGGGAGTAAAAGCGAATTACCAGGACATGATCAACTATGCTGTGTTTGCATTAATATTATCAAAAGGTGAAATATGATACAAAAGATCATTGACCAGTTTTCCAGATTTTTTGTCGGAGGACTCTTTATCTTCTCAGGCTTGATTAAACTGAATGATCCGGTCGGGACGGAGATCAAACTGGAGGAATATTTTGAGGTTTTTGCGGAAGATTTCGGCTCCTTCTTTCTCTGGTTCAAACCCTATGCACTGGAGATTGGAATGGTGCTCATCATCCTGGAGGTCGTACTGGGAGTAGCTGTCCTTCTGTACTACAAAATGAACGTCACGACGAAAGTCATGCTGGCGCTCATGATATTTTTTACCTTCCTGACATTCTATTCCGCCTACTTCGACAAAGTTACAGATTGCGGATGCTTCGGAGATGCTATTAAACTTACACCGTGGGAATCCTTTTACAAGGATATTATACTCATGGTCTTCGTACTCCATTTATTCTGGTACCGGAACCGTTATCAGGCCGTGCTCTACACGAGGGAAGGGCACGCCGTGATCGGTGGAGTTACCTTGATTTGCCTCGCGCTGGGAATTTATGCGGTCCGGCATTTGCCATTCATCGACTTCAGGGCATACCGCATCGGGAACAACATACCGGCGCAAATGCAGCCGCTGGAACAACCCGTATTTGAATACACCTTCAGGCAAAAGAAAGACGGAGAACTCATCAAATCAGACAAATATCTGTCGGACACCCTCGCCTATAAATACATCAGCGTTGAGCAGCTGAATGAGGATAAGACCAAAGCAAAGATCACCGATTATTCCGTGTACACCGTGGAGGGCGAGGATATTACCCAAAGTACATTCCAGGGACCGAAGCTGCTTTTTATAATTTATGATGCAAGCGAAGCTTCCACCGAAAATATCGACAAGATCCAACGGCTCACAAAAGATCTCGACGGTAAAATCGAAATGATGGTACTCACCGCATCCGCGTCGGAGCAGTTCGAAGTTTTCAGGCACGAACATCAACTTGCTATTCCCTACTATTTTGCGGATGCTACCGTGCTCAAGACAATTGTGAGGGCCAATCCCGGGATCACGCTGTGGGTTGACGGAACAGTAAAAGGAATGTGGCATGACAACGATACTCCGGATGCCGGCGAAGTAATGGGATTGCTCAACTGACATGAAGATCTATCTCATCGGCATGCCGGGATCCGGCAAAACAACACTGGGGCGACAACTGGCAAAGGAACTTCTTATCCCTTTTACGGACCTGGACAAAGAAATTGAAAAGCGGGAGGGAAAACCGGTGCAGCAGATCTTTGCGGAAAACGGAGAGGATTATTTCCGCGAGGTAGAGTCGCAGCTACTTCGCGAATGGTCCGCTTCCGATACCAGCTTTGTGATGGCAACCGGGGGAGGAGCGCCCTGCTTTTACGGTGGCATCGACGTGATAAACCAATCCGGAGTCAGTATTTTTCTCGATACAACATTAAGCGTATTGCTGTCGCGCCTTGATAAAAAAACCGACCGGCCATTACTGGCGGGTACCGACACAACGGAAAAAGAACAGCGGCTGAAAGCATTGCGCGACCGCCGCCTGGACGTTTACCAGCAGGCAAAAATAACAGTCACAAATCCTGACTTGCCGAAGCTGCTGACGGCACTGCACCTTAAAACGTAAAGCCAAAAGTTAATATCCCGCTGGTGGTCTTGTTTTCGATATCTACAACGGGACCGGAGCCATCAAAAAATGAATATGGCTGATATAAACTGTTACCCTTGCTTTGCACCAAAGCAAAGTCGGCGAAGAATTTCTGGAAACGTACACCCAACCCGCCGCTTACGGTTTTTATACTGTTGTCAAGATCAAAATCACTTTTGTATGCGCTGGCCTGAACACCGTACCCCGCTCGCACGCGGAGAATCTTGTACCGGAATTCTCCTCCCAGCCGGTAATTAACCGTTGACCGGAAGACAGATCTGATGTCATCATTCTCCTGGCTAAAGGAGATCCCGGAGATGTTGGATGAGTATTTGGCCCTGGCGGGATTGGTATACTCCACGTCACCGGTTAAAAATCCATACTTCGACAGGAAAGCGATACCGGCACTCAGTTTCAGCGGTGTCGTAAGGCTGTAGTCCGAGGTAACGATGTCGGTGGCCGCAGTCTCGTTGTTGAGGATCACGTCTCCGTCGCCGTAGTAGTCGAAATTCTTCCAGCTGGTGTTCATCTCCGCGTTGTACGTTTCGGTGAACTCATAGTACGTCGGCGACGTAAATGAAACTCCCACCTGAAGGAACTCAACGGGTCTTACGATCGCGCCAAGTGTCGCATTGATCCCGTTACCTTTTAAGTCTAGCGTCTCGTCCAACTGGAGGTCGTTGAATACCGGGTCGTCGAACGATTCAAAATAGCTCTTCTGAGATTTATAACGAAGGGTTGAAACGCCGATACCCGCGCCGATGAACAGTATGTCTTTATAATTCGCGCCATACGAAAAACTCCATTGGTTGGAAGCGCCCTTTGTTTCAATTTCTTCACGCTGGTCCGGTACGCCCTTTACATCCGTAAAGTACTCGTCATCGGGTCCGTCCGGATCGATCAGACTGATGGGCCCGATAAGATAGTTGAAGTATGCCAGCCCGGTTGGTGTGTTGTATTGGAAGTCGTCGAATTGCGCTGTCGTGGATCCGAAGGCATCGTCGATAAAGGAATCGATAATAGACGTTTCTTCATTTGTTCCATGGTAGGACGTGGACCGGTTAAAGTCGTTCGTGCGGCTGAGGCTGATTCCGAAAGAACCAGAAATAAAACCGCTTTTGTCGAGTGGCATGTGGAAAACGAAACTCAGCCCCGGGATATTAACTATCGACTTCGACTCGGTTTCGGATTCACCCAGGTAAGAGGCACCCGTATTGTAAAAAGACAAACCGGGGCTGAATGTAACCTCCGAGCGATTATACATTCCCATTCCTCCCGGGTTTGAAAGACCGGAACTGTAGTCTCCACCCAGAGCGATCTGACTGCCACCCATAGCCTGGATCCTGGCGCTTCCGCCAGTCCTTGTTCTGCTGAACAAAAGGGCAGATTCAACGTAACTCTGCGCCAGGGAAGCGGAACTTATGAACAATACCATTCCACTGAGGGCGAATACCTTCCTCATATTACTCATACGCTAAAAAATGTTTGGTTAATCCCGGCCTCTTGTTCTACCGTTGGAACCGGAGCTGGCCGGAGCACTGCTCCGCGTGGCACCACCGCCTCCACTGTCATAAGAACGGGACGGGCTGCTGGAGGAATTTGATCCCTGCCTGTTAAAGCTGTCATTACCGGACGACCTTGTAGTATTGCTCCATCCGCTGTTCTGGGAACTTCTCGAAGGTGCATACGATCCGCTCTGTTGCTGGGAATTTCTCCAGGACCGGTTATAATAGTCCTCCTGACGTTGATTGTTGCTTTGCGAAGCTACCCGTCCACCGGTGGTAGGGCGTCCGTCTGAGGATGCAGGTTGATAGTTGGATCGGGTGCGGTTGTTAGCAACATCCTGACGGGACGTTACCATTCCGCCGTGTGTCGCCCGTTTTCCATAAGCGATGTTGCGGCCTCCCTCGCCATTGTTGATGATGACAATGGTAGAAGGATAATACCAGGAGTTCCATGAATTATAACCGTAGCCGAAGGAAGGTCCCCAGGATGACCAGGAATTCATGTAAGGATTGCCGTACCCGAAGCTCATGCCCCAGCCGTAGTTCCAGGAATTACCCCAATAGTAACTGAATGAACTGGACCATCCGGACGTGTAGTATGGGTTACACCATGGGTTGCCCCAATTATCATAATAGCTTCCGTAGTATGGACTGTTCCATGAGTTAATGGAAGGCCCGTAGTAGTTTGCACTATACCAGGGGTTGCTGTACCAGCTGTTGAAATTATTGTTCCAGTTGTTAAGGTTTGAAGTGTTCTTGTATTGATAGTTGTTAACAAAATAATCTTCGTTGTCGGCCTGGGCGACCTGGGAGTTTGAGCGTGCGGCAAACTCGGGGTTGACATCGCGTGCCGAATAGCTATCGGTTGGATTGTTGTCTTCTTCCTCGGCAGGCTGATTCCTGTTTGTCTTTTTTATGCTCGCCGAATAGGAAGCCTGCTCGGTTGCCCTCAGCGCTTTCAGTTTCGCGCGGTCTTTTGAATTGAAATACATGTCGTCATTCTCCACTGTCTGTCCCAAAGTTGCCGACGCGATCAGCAGCGCAACCATATTTAACACGATGACTTTGTTTTTCATAACCTGTAAGGTTTAAACCCTTTATACTTTAACTAAACGGAAAAACGATTTAAAAGTGTTTATAAAGCTACAAAATTTAAGTGGTATTTGTTCCTGTAAATTTATATTTGCCCTCCGGTAACAAAAAGGAACAATAATTATACCAACATGGGCAAAGAATTACCAACACGGGCGGAGGACTATTCGCTGTGGTACAACGAATTAGTGAAGAAGGCGGACCTGGCAGAGCATTCGGATGTACGGGGCTGTATGGTAATTAAACCATATGGATACAGTATATGGGAAAAGATGCAGCAGGCCCTTGATAAGATGTTCAAGGAAACAGGGCATGTGAATGCTTATTTCCCGCTTTTTGTACCCAAAAGTATGTTCGAGGCAGAGGAAAAGAACGCGGAGGGCTTTGCCAAAGAATGCGCTATCGTGACCCACTACCGGTTGAAGAACGATCCGAAGAATCCGGGAAAGCTCATGGTCGATCCCGACGCCCGCCTGGAGGAAGAGTTGGTTGTCCGCCCCACCAGCGAAGCTATCATCTGGAGTACCTATAAGAAATGGATTCAGTCATACCGCGATTTACCGCTGCTGATCAACCAGTGGGCGAATGTTGTGCGCTGGGAAATGCGTACCCGTTTGTTCCTCCGGACTGCTGAATTCCTCTGGCAGGAGGGACATACGGCGCACGCGACGGAAAAAGAAGCGGTTCAGGAAACGGTTCAAATGCTGAACGTCTATGCCGAATTCGCGGAAAAATTTATGGCTATGCCTGTGATCAAGGGCCGGAAGTCGGAAGGTGAACGTTTTCCGGGGGCTATCGACACGTATTGCATTGAGGCGTTAATGCAGGATGGAAAAGCCTTGCAGGCTGGTACATCTCATTTTCTGGGACAGAATTTCGCAAAAGCCTTCGACGTGAAGTTTGCGAATAAGGAAGGGAAACTGGATTATGTCTGGGGAACATCATGGGGAGTGAGCACACGTTTAATGGGCGCCCTCATTATGGCTCACTCAGACGACGAGGGTCTCGTATTACCTCCGAAACTCGCGCCCATTCACGTGGTGATCGTTCCGATCTTCAGGAATGATGAGGAACTGGCAAAAATTACCGTTGAGGTGGATAAGATTCAGCAGGTGTTACGGGACGCAGGCATAACGGTCAAGTTCGATAACCGGGATACCCAGAAACCAGGTTTTAAGTTCGCCGAGTGGGAGTTGAAGGGAGTTCCCGTAAGGTTAGCGATCGGACCCAGGGACCTGGAGAACGGAACAGTGGAAGTTGCCCGGAGGGACACGAAGGGGAAACAGGTTATGAAGATTACAGAGGTGGGACTTCTGGTACCACGCCTCCTCGATGAAATACAGGAAAACATCTATAACCGTGCGATGAAGTTCCGAACGGAAATGATCAGCAAGGTTGATTCATACGATGAATTCAAACGCGTATTGGATGAAAAAGCGGGATTTGTGCTCGCCCATTGGGATGGTACACCCGAAACTGAAGCGGCCATAAAGGAGGAGACCAAGGCAACTATCCGGTGTATACCCCTGGACGCGCCCGGGGAGGAAGGAAAATGCGTGTATTCAGGCAAGCCCTCCACCCGCAGGGTGTTGTTCGCGAGAGCTTATTAAGAGACAATTTTGGATCTGCCGGGACTAGGAGAGCGCCATTTTATTTGTACTTTTGGAATTAGCCCTTTTTTATGTTGATGTGGATCATAATCATATCGCTTCTTTTGATCGGCCTTGCGTTGATCATCGTGGAGCTGGTGTTTATACCCGGAACCACGGTCGTGGGCCTTCTGGGACTGATTTTCGCTGTTGTGGGCATAGTTATTAGTTATAGTCACTTTGGCAGCGCTGTCGGCTTTTACATCCTTTTGGGTACGCTTGGCACAACACTCGTGGCGCTGTTCTATAGTTTCCGTTCGGGGGCATGGAAGAAGTTTTCACTGAAGTCGTCGATGAAAAGCAAAGTTAACGACGGAATAATGGACACCGTTTCCATCGGTGATGAAGGCATCACTTTATCGACGTTGAGACCCGTCGGGAAAGCGGAATTCAAGAGCAGGACGTTTGAGGTTAAGACCTCGGGAAACTATGTTGAACGCGGCGAAAAAGTAAGGATCACCCAAATAGAATTACATCAGATAGTTGTAGAACCCCTAAACTCTTAAATTTTTATAAAATGCCCATGGAAGCTGCGTCATTATTAGTGCTGGTCTTTGGCGGGATCATCCTGTTCTTTGTATTCCTCTACTTTGTACCCGTTAACCTGTGGATCACCGCCCTGTTCTCGGGTGTGAAAGTCGGGTTGTTCGAATTGGTCTTTATGAGGATCCGTAAAGTACCGCCCCGTATCGTTGTTGATTCGCTGATCACGGCAACAAAGGCCGGATTGCATATTTCTTCCAATGAACTGGAAACCCATTACCTGGCCGGCGGAAATGTTCCCAATGTGATCCGCGCGCTGATTTCGGCGGATAAAGCGAACATCAGCCTTAGCTTTAAACAGGCTACAGCAATTGATCTTGCGGGTCGCGACGTGTTCCAGGCGGTTCAGATCTCCGTTAATCCAAAAGTTATCACAACACCGAAGGTAGCGGCTGTCGCTTCCGACGGTATTCAGCTTATCGCCATCGCGCGGGTAACAGTCCGTGCAAGCATTGCCCAACTCGTCGGTGGAGCTGGCGAAGACACCATCCTTGCCCGTGTCGGTGAAGGTATTGTATCCTCCATCGGTTCGGCAAAATCACACAAGGAGGTATTGGAAAGCCCGGACAAGATTTCGAAACTGGTTCTATCACGTGGGCTGGACGCAGGTACCGCGTTTGAGATCCTGTCGATCGATATTGCCGATGTGGATGTCGGTGCAAACATCGGGGCGAAACTCCAGATCGACCAGGCTTCCGCTGACCTGAAAGTCGCCGAAGCACGCGCCGAGGAACGCAGGGCCATGGCGGTCGCGCTTGATCAGGAAATGAAAGCCAAGGCACAGGAAGCCCGCGCAAAAGTTATCGAAGCGGAGGCGGAAATACCCAAAGCTATCGCGGCGGCATTTGTAAATGGAAACCTGGGAATTATGGACTACTACAAGATGCAGAATGTCCAGGCGGATACGGAAATGCGGCAGGCGATCTCCGGATCGGGTAAAGGAACAACAGGCGCAGAGAAAAAGGATAAGTAATTTTTTACACGGCTATACCGGATGCCATGCCCGAAAGGCGTGGCATTTTTTTTAACCTCACATTTTAAGGTCGATCCATTCCGATTTTACCAGCGCAATAAAGTAGTTGTTATATGGATCATAGCTGATATAGTCGTACATCAGGGGTACAGTACTAATTCCCTGCAGGGAAATCACACCGTATTTTCCGTCGCGCGCGACGATCACGTAGTTATTATTGAGGTCCTTCAGGCTGTGATACTTCGGATGAATCAGGATCTTCCCCTGCGCATCGGATAAGCCCACCAAATTTTCCTGCCGGATAACCAGATTCCCGTGATCCAACACGTCGATGGATTCATAGCGGGGCGGCAGGATTTGCTTCCCGCTTTTATCGATTAACCCCGTGAGTCCTTTCTGCCTGACCAGTGAAAACCCTTTCCGGAAAGGCGTAACCTCCTCGTATACGGGTTGAATAGCGATCTTATCCTCATGGTTGAGAAAACCCCACTTACCCCGGATCTTGATCGCTGCAAGACCTTCGTTGAACGGCTGGATGTCGTCATACCGGTTGGCGATCCGTAATCTTCCCTGGGAATCCACGAATCCGTATTGTCCGTTTTTCCGGATCGCCCGCAGTCCTTCAGACTCGGGATAAATTTTCTCAATGGAACCCTCGGGATGAACCTGGCGATCTACGATTACTCCGTTCAGGTCAATTTCCCACAAGCTTCCGGAAGGCAAATGTTCGATGATCCGTTGACTATCGACCACCAACCTGTTATCGGAAAAATAGATCACATTTCCATCAATGGCTTTCAGGTAGGTCGTCCGTGGTGTGATCTCAATAAAGCGTTCGTCGGTGATCAGTCGGAGACGGTGAGGCCTCGGTGTCACCACCCACTCTTCACGCGTGTTGATAATACCGTACTGGCCGCGGAATTTTACGACCAGGTTGTCATTAAGTTGCTGGAGGATCGAATCGTAAGCACAGGCGATGATCTCCCGACCCGATGCACTCATCGCGCCCCAGTAATTGCGGTTTACGACCGGAAAAACTTTTCCATTGAATGGAAATATCCGTTCATATGGTTTTGTGTTCAACACGTTCCCCAGTGAATCCATTGCCGTCCACAATTCTTTTCCACCCGCCCGTCGCATGGATATCATGAATTGCCCTTCGAACGTCAGGTAATCGGCATCGGGAGGCAGTAATATGGAGCCATTCTTCCGAGCTACACCGTACTTATTCCCAACGGAATAGATAGCTTTTCCATTCACAAAGCTGCCCAGTGTTGAGAAACCGAACGGCATCAGTGGCTTAAACTGGTAATCCTCGAGTTGAACCTTGCCGGCAATAGTAATATGCAGCATATTTTTTCCCACGGCGACAATGGAGTCGGCGCGTTTTTTCTGGAACAGCTTGTTTTGACCGTCGAGAAAAAACCACTCGTCGAGCTGCCGGGTATGAACGCTGCCATCGTCGTCGATCTTTACTTCGCGGAACGCGGGCTGCGCCCTGATCTGTCCTTCGCGGTCGATCAGCCCTTGTTGGGAATTCTGATAAATAATAGCGTAATTCTTTTTAAAGCCGGAGATGCTGTCGATATTAAAAGGTGTGATCTGTTTGCCGTCATCGGAAAACAAAGCCATTTTGTTTTCGAAGTTCTCAACCGCATAACGCAAACTGCCGATGGAATAAATGTTCCGGTACTGCTGCGGGATCAGGGTGTTATTCTCCATGTCCACAAGCCCGTACTTATATTGATTTCCTACTTTGGTAAAAACCACGGCTCGCAGGTAATGAAGTCTCATCCCGTCGTACTGAAAGGGAAGGACTTCCTTGCCGGAAGTATTCAGGCAACCGGTAACTGTACGAAGAGACAGGTTGGACTTTTTACGGGCGATAATTAAAGAACCTTCTGCCGGCAGGAGTTCCTCGAAGATAGCTTTGCCGACGAACCGGTTGTCCAGCGTGATAAGGCCCCAGTGATGATCGTCTTTATAACCGGTAACATTGTGAAGAACTGTAAAAGTGCCGTCACTCCAGCCCAATGCATCGTAACGGGCAGGTATCAACACCTTTCCGTCTTCGCTTTTGAGTCCAACTTTTCCGTTTTCCTCAAAAACGTTATAACTGCTGGCAGCCGAAAAAAAATTAATCAGCAGAAGCCAAAAAATGCAACATGTGCGCTTCATCTGCATGCAAAGTTAGGAGGCCGCGTGAATTCATATGATTTTTTGTCAAATTTGTGTCGAATGGTGTAAGACTTTAACCAATTCTGCATAAAACCTATCCGAAACGCATGTACATCGAGCAACTATATACAAACTGTCTGGCGGAAGCCGCCTATTACATTGAATCCGATGGTGAAGCGGCGATCATCGATCCGCTCCGGGAAACAGACCCTTATATCGAACTTGCAGAGAGGAGAGGTGCCAGGATCAAGTTTGTATTTGAAACGCATTTTCACGCGGACTTCGTCTCCGGTCACATCGACCTTGCCCGGAAAGTGAAGGCCCCCATCGTATATGGACCGAACGCCGACACTTCTTACGATGTGCACAATGCACAGGATGGCGAGGAATTCTCCCTTGGCAAGGTGGTCATCAAAGTTCTTCATACGCCCGGCCATACGCCGGAATCCTCATGTTACCTGCTGATCGATGAGAACGGAAAAAAACACGCTGTCTTTACGGGGGATACCCTGTTCGTTGGCGATGTCGGCCGGCCGGACCTCCTTGATGGCGTGATCAGCAGCGAAACCCTCGCGAGCATGATGTACGATTCATTACAAACGAAGATCAAAACTCTGCCCGATGAAGTTATAGTATACCCGGCTCATGGTCCCGGTTCCGCCTGCGGTAAGAATATCGGCAAAGAGACTTTTTCCACCATTGGAGATCAGAAAAAATTCAATTATGCGCTGAAGGACATGTCCAGGCAGGAATTTATTGCAAAAATAACGGACGGAATTCTTCCACCGCCGCAGTACTTTTTTGAAGACGCCAGGATCAATAAAACCGGTTACGAACCCATTGAAGAAGTGATCCGCGCCAATACCGTTCCGCACGCGCTGGCCGCATTTAAAAGGCTTGCTGACGAAGGTGCACTGGTGCTGGATACACGTTCCGCAGATGACTATGAAAAGGGATTTATACCAGGGTCGGTTAACATCGGTCTCAACGGACAATTCGCTGTTTGGGTGGGCACACTGATCGATATCAAAAGGAAGCTGTTACTGATTACAGAGCCGGGCAAAGAAGGTGAAACCGTGCTGCGGCTTGCGAGAGTGGGTTATGAAAATGTCATCGGCTACCTGGCCGGTGGGATCGGCGCGTACACCGACACGCTCGGGACGATCCGCTCGATCCCGGCTGATCAGGTGAAACAGGAGATGGATAAAGGTGCGAAAGTTCTGGACGTCCGGAAACCGGGCGAATGGAATTCGGGACACGTAAAACAGGCATCGTTCCTGCCCCTGTCCGACTTTCCTTCGAATTTCGCCGGACTCAATCCGGGCCAGTCTTACATCGTGCACTGCGGCGGCGGATACCGGTCCATGACTGCCATTTCGATCATGCGGAACCATGGCTTTAAGAACCTGGTCAACGTCGCCGGAGGTTTTGGACCGATGCAGCAGGCTGGACTTGAAATCATTTCCGAAGAGGTGACGGCCTGATTCGGTCCCTTGAACACGCCCCCAGGCTTATCTGTCTTAAAATTCCTTCAATCGATTGAAACCTGCGGCGGTAAGTATTTGGCTTAAATCAGGGTAGCTTACCATGATTCTGTTTTTAAAATGAAGTATTATTAAGAATAAATCCTTCATTTTACCATGTCCATTAAAGTCGCTATACGGCATCAGACCTCTTACACTTACGATCGGCCCGTAAACCTTTCTCCGCATACCTTCAGGCTCAGGCCGGCAGCGCATTGCAGGACACCGATACTTTCCTATTCATTAAAAATAAAACCCGGGAACCATTTTCTGAACTGGCAGCAGGATCCGTTTGGTAATTTTCTG
Source organism: Chryseolinea sp. (assembly GCA_041742155.1). Taxonomy (GTDB): domain Bacteria; phylum Bacteroidota; class Bacteroidia; order Cytophagales; family Cyclobacteriaceae; genus Chryseolinea. The sequence goes on from JBGSJE010000002.1 coordinate 494,432, forward strand.
GCGCGGGTTGTGTTTCCTGCGCAAGCAACGTCCCTTCACTTTGAAGTGGAGGTGATCGCGGAAATCATTGTGATCAATCCTTTCGATTTTTTTATAGAGGATTACGCGGAAAAATTTCCGTTCACCTACACCACCCAGCTGAAAAAGGAACTGCTTCCCTATTTTGAGATGACGGAAACCGGTCCGCTGCTCACTTCCTGGATAAAGGATATCGATCCTACCGCTAAGGGTATGCGCACGATTGATGTTCTCGTCGGTCTCAACCAGGCAGTGCAGAAACGTGTAAACTATACCATCCGGCTCGAACACGGTGTACAGACCTGTGAGCAGACACTCGATATCGGCAGTGGCTCCTGCCGCGATTCAGCCTGGCTCCTCGTTCAATCCTTCCGTCAACTGGGACTGGCAGCAAGGTTTGTTTCGGGATATCTTATCCAACTTAAACCCGACACACAGGCGCTGGACGGCCCTTCCGGGACGGACCATGATTTTACGGATCTCCATGCGTGGGCGGAAGTGTTTATCCCCGGTGCGGGATGGATCGGGCTGGACCCAACGTCTGGGCTGTTTGCTGGTGAAGGACATATCCCGTTGTGTTGTACGCCGGATCCCGTGAGCGCCGCTCCCGTTACGGGTATGACGGATTTCTGCGAAGTCGTTTTTGACTTCAGGAACGAAGTCACCCGCATCCATGAAGATCCGCGGGTAACCAAACCGTACAGCGAAGAACAATGGGCAACCATCCTGGCCCTCGGTAATAAAGTAGACGAAGATTTGCTGACCGGAGATGTGAGGTTGACGATGGGAGGAGAACCCACTTTTGTTTCAGTCGACGACATGGAGGCAAAGGAATGGAATACCGCGGCTGACGGACCCCAGAAACAAAAACTGGGAGCGCAACTGATCAGGAGATTAAAAAGCTCTTTCGGACCCGGCGGACTCATTCATACGGGGCAGGGTAAGTGGTACCCGGGAGAGCCTTTACCACGGTGGCAGTACACGGCGATTTGGAGAAATGACAAATACCCGGTCTGGAAAAACGATTCGTTGCTGGATATCGGAGATTCCACATCGCGGTACACGATCGCGGACGCGCAACGGTTATCTTTGCTGGTCACAAAATTTCTGAATATACCGGCGGAAAATATCCACCCAGCATTGGAAGATGCTTTCTTCTTTTTATGGGAAGAAGGAAAAGTCCCCGCCAACATTGATCCTTACAAAGCCAACCTCGACGATCCCCTGGAGCGAAAGAAGCTGACCGAACTCCTGATGAACGGTTTGGGTACACCGGTCGGCTACGTTATTCCGATAGAGTGGAACTACTGGAACAATCGATGGCTGTCGTGCCGGTGGAACTTTCGCAATAAACACCTGATCCTGATCCCGGGCAATTCTCCGCTGGGTCTAAGACTTCCCCTGAAATCTCTTGTTTATACCCCTCCGGCGAAACTGCAAAAACCGGTTGAACGCAGCCCGTTCGAGGAACTTCCCAGGTTGCAACACCTGCACGAATCGGTACAAAAAAGATATCAGTCGCCGGTCGCACCTTCGGAGCTTCCGAGAGAATTTTATGACGCGTATTCGAAAACGGATGCGGACGAAAAGAAAGAAAGCGAAGACGATAAAGGCGGTCCGGCAACCACATTCGAGGAATACACAGTGCCGACTGCGTTGTGTATTGAAATCCGCGAAGGAAAAATTCACATTTTCATGCCACCTCTCCGATATGCGGAACATTACCTCGACATGCTGGCATCCATCGAGGCCGCGACGGAAAAACTGAACCTGAAAGTTATCATCGAAGGTTATGAGCCTCCTAGAGACAACCGGCTGACAAAACTCGGACTGTCGCCTGACCCGGGCGTGCTGGAAGTCAATATACATCCGGCTAAAACCTGGAGTGAACTCGTGAGTAACTACGATATTCTTTTTGAACAGGCGAGGTTAAGCCGATTGAGCAGTGAAAAGTTCATGCTGGATGGAAAGCATACGGGAACCGGCGGCGGAAATCATATTACGATCGGTGGTATCACACCTGCGGACAGTCCGCTGCTTCGCCGGCCCGACCTGTTACGAAGCCTGATTACCTACTGGCAGCATCATCCGGGTCTTTCCTATTTGTTCTCTTCTCAATTCGTCGGTCCCACAAGTCAGGCGCCGCGCGTGGATGAGGGACGCCCCGAGATCTTGTATGAACTGGAAATCGCATTCAGCCAGATTCCGGAAAAGGGCGACATTCCGTTCTGGCTCGTAGACCGGATTTTCAGGAACCTGTTGATCGATATCACCGGCAATACACACCGTGCTGAATTCTGCATCGACAAGTTGTATTCCCCCGACAGTTCAACGGGACGGCTGGGTATACTTGAATTCAGAGCGTTCGATATGCCGCCGAACAAGCAGATGTGTATCGTTCAGCTTTTGCTGCTGCGTTCGCTGGTGGCCATGTTCTGGAAAGAACCTTATAAGAAGAAACTCGTGAGATGGGGAACATCTCTTTACGACAAATTCATGCTTCCTCATTATTTGCAGGGCGATCTCGGCGAAGTAATGGCCGATTTGCAGCGCGCAGGTTACCCGTTTCAACTGGCCTGGCTGGAACCTTTTTTCGAATTCCGTTTTCCATTGTATGGAAAGATAACCGTACAGGAGATGGAACTGCAACTGCGTATGGGGATCGAACCCTGGCATGTATTGGGAGAGGAAACAACCAGCGGCGGTACGGCCCGGTTCGTCGATTCATCGGTAGAAAGGCTGGAAGTGAAAGTTATAAATTTCAATGCCGACAGGTACGTAGTTACGTGCCACGGTACGCCTGTGCCTCTCCGGGAAACGGCCGTAAAAGGAGAATACGTGGCAGGTATACGCTACCGTGCCTGGAGCCCTCCGTCCGCGTTACATCCTACGCTTGGGACGGATGTACCGCTTGTGTTTGATATTGTCGACACCTGGAACAACCGTTCCATCGGAGGATGTACATACCACGTCGCTCACCCGGGCGGCAGAAACTATGATACCTTCCCGGTGAACGCTTACGAGGCGGAAGGACGCAGGATAAGCAGATTCTGGAACGAAGGGCATACACAGGGACCCGTCACCCCATCTGCAACGTACACCGGCATTGAGCGATATTTGGAAAAGAACCAGATTACAAGGAAATTTGATCCGCCTCCGATAAAGATATCACCGGAATATCCAAACACACTTGACTTACGCCAATTCTGACTCGACGCACTGAATGGAAAGCATGAATATAAAGACCCCGTTGGAAACACTGACGAAGGGCTATTTTACAAACCGCTCGTTGGTGGATGAATGCTTTGACTTTGAGGGCGATGTAAAAGAACACTGGAAAAGATTGCTGACCAATGTTGAGAAACTCGACACGGAAGAATTAAAGAGCAGGCAACAGGAGCTCCTTAAACTGCTGAAGGAAAACGGTGTAACCTACAATGTGTACGGTGATACCGACGGTCTGAACCGTCCATGGCTGCTCGATACTATGCCCCTCATCATTTCCGCCGCCGAGTGGCGAATTACAGAAAGGGGAATGAAACAACGCGCGTTTGTCTTAAACAAGGTACTCGAAGACCTTTACGGCGAACGCCGGCTGATAAAAGAAGGTATTATCCCGCCTGAACTGATATATGCGCATTCGGGCTTTCTTCGTCCCTGCGACAAAATCAAACAACCCGGATCGAACCAACTTATCCTCTATGCGGCGGACTTGTCGCGGGGACCGGATGGTAAAGTATGGGTTCTGAAAGACCGGACACAGGCGCCATCGGGAATGGGTTACGCGCTTGAAAACAGGAGCGCGCTGAGCCGCGTGCTGCCCGAGTTGTTCAAAGAGCACAAGACTACAAAACTCGGCGGCTTCTTCAACAGCATGATGCATGCTTTTCTGGAGATCGCCCCGCAAGGCAAGGAACAACCGCGCGTCGTGTTGCTTACACCCGGCCCCCGTAACGAGACCTACTTTGAACATGCCTTCCTCGCGTCATACATGGGATTTACCCTGGCGCAGGGAGAGGACCTCGTGGCACGCGATGGATTCGTCTGGATCAAAACAGTTGAAGGTCTTGAAAAAGTTGATATCATCCTCCGGCGCGTGGACGACAGCTATTGCGATCCGCTGGAACTTCGCGAAGATTCTCATTTGGGTATCCCGGGATTGCTGGAAGTGATCCGGAAAGGGAATGTATCGATTGCCAACCCGTTAGGCAGCAGTATTCTTGAGAATACCGGTCTGATGGCATTCATGCACAACATCTTCAAGTATTTCTTAAATGAAGATCCCGTATTCAAGATGGTAGCCACCTGGTGGTGCGGGCAGAAAAAGGAGATGGACTACGTCATTCAGCACGTCGGCGAACTGGTAATTAAAAAAATTGATCGTACCGCCGGATCCGGAACGGTGATCGGAAGCCAGCTTTCCAAAGCGCAGAAGGACGTTCTGGTTCAGAAGATCAAAGCGCAACCTTATTTGTACGTAGGCCAGGAGGAAGTGGGATTTTCTACGACCCCCGTTTTTACCAAGGACAAACTCGAGCCGCGTTATACCGTTTTGAGAACGTTCCTGGTTGCGGCAAAAGGTGGATATGAGATCATGCCCGGCGGACTCACCCGCTGTTCCCCGGAAAAAGGAAGCTTTCTGGTTTCCAATCAGGACGGTGGAATTGCCAAGGATACCTGGGTTGAAACGTCAGTGAGGAACACAGGCACCTCTTTGCTGAATCATTCCGACCTGAAGCGGAAAGCGGTTCTTCCCAGCCGCGCCGCCGAAAATCTGTTCTGGGTGGGCCGATACTCGCAACGGGTATTGCGTACATCAAGGTTTATCAGGATCGTACTTCGGAACCTCACACAGAGCGGGTATCTGAACAGCGGGATGGAATCGGAAGCGCAGAAATCACTCTTGCATACCGTCACACACCTCACGGGTACCTATCCCGGTTTTCTGGAAGAAGAGGACACGGTGACGGTAGACGACAGGCTGAAGGAAATTCACAGACTTATCTGCGACCCTGCTCAGGACGGAAGTATCCTGTTCACCGTGAACAACCTGATCAAGGCCATGTACGCCGTCCGCGACCGTTGGACCGTGGATAACTGGCGCATTATTGATGATATCGAAGATACCCGCCGCAAGCTGGCAGTGCTGGAACCGGATGGAATCCGTCATGTATTTACATTACTGGATCAAATGAACGGCAGCCTGCTTTCATTCCTGGAAATGAACAGGCAAAGCATGTATCGCGGCGAAGGGTGGCTGATGTACCGCATTGGCCAGCTGATCGAGGAACTGTCGCTGGAGCTTATCCAATACCGCGCATTACTTACATTCAAATACGAAGAGAGTATAGAGTTTCAGATACTGGAAGCGTTGCTCGTAAGCAACCAGAACCTGTCCAACTACCGTTCGGTCTACCGCACGTACTTTGATATCGCCCCGGCATTGGATCTGTTGTTCCTGAACAAACAGAATCCGATATCGATCCTTTCCCAGCTCGAGCAGCTATTGAAATTTATCGACCAGTTGCCCCAGAAGGAAAAAGGTACCCACGATAGCGAAATATCCAATCTGGTATTCGAATGTTACGGTATGGTCAGGCTGATCAGCATCAACGACCTGATGAAAGTGGATCAGGAGATGGACTTCCGTTCCGACCTCGATAGCCTTTGCGAAAAACTCAGCGAGAAAATTTCAAAACTTTCGATCGCGCTGACGGCAAACTATTTCAGCCATTCAACCTACCAATACCAGGGTACGAAGGATAACTTTAAGTTGGAAGTATAACGGATCAATGAATATGAAGTACAGGGTCAGTCACGTTACTGAGTACACTTACCAGGATCCCGTCGGGTTATGCCACAACCGGGTTTGCCTGACACCCATTAACGATGCACGGCAGCTTTGCCTGTCGTCAAACATTACCGTGATACCGGCCCCCGATGAATTTAATTACCGGAAGGACTTCTTCGGGAATACCATCGCTTTCTTTTCGTCATACAAGGAACACGACCACCTGGAGATAACGTCTGTGAGCGAGGTTGATTTGAATGGCAGGCCGGAGGCTGATGAAGCATTTCGTTCGGAGGTACTGTGGAGAGAAGTCAGGCAATTGCTGATGGCGCAGGGAAAGGATACCCATGAAGTTGTTCAGTACGCGCTACCCTCGAGGTTTATACCCGAAAGCGCGGAGATCAGGAAATTCGGCGAGGACTGTTTTGCGGAGGATGCTACGTTATGGTCCGCCTGCAATGCACTCATGCAGAAAATTTACAAGACCATAGAATTCAAACCCGGCTTTACAACCATTAACACGCCCGTGGAACACGTAGTAAAGGCGAAGAAAGGCGTCTGCCAGGATTTCGCCCACCTGATGATCAGTTGTCTGCGCAATATGGGTCTTGCTGCGCGTTATGTTAGCGGGTACATTGAAACAATCCCACCTCCGGGAAAACAGAAACTGGTTGGAACAGATGCCAGCCATGCATGGGTTTCGGTTTATTTCCCGGGTATCGGATGGGTGGAGTTCGACCCGACAAACTGTTTGCTGCCTTCGTTCAAACATATTACGGTAGCCTTCGGGCGCGATTACCACGATGTAGCGCCGATCAAGGGAATCGTCTTCAGTTCAGGCAAGCAGAACCTTACTGTAAAAGTTGATGTAGTCAGGCTGGACTAAAAGAATCCCCTGTGCCTTACTCGAGACGTTTATGAAAATACAACTGATAATCCGGCAACAATTCGGGGTGAGCTATTTTAACAAGGTCCGTAAGAATAATGTCGGGCCTTAAGTAACCGAGTTCCAGGTACTCACTACCTCCCTTCGCACCTTTCCGCGCGTCATACGTATAGATGGCTTTGGATTGAAACGGCTTGAACCGCGTGTAGCGATGATCACCCGCTTCTATTTCTTCCAGCGACGATGAATTTCCCACACCGATCCAGAGGTCGGCATCGTGTGCCTTTTCATAGACCGACTCAAAGCTCAGTTCCAAAAAACCGTTTGAGGGGTCGTCCTCCCAGAGATAACGGCATGCGGCATCTTTCAGAATACGGGATGCGTAGTTTTGTCCCCCCGGTAAAAACCAGGCTTCACCATAAACAATACCACTCAAAACGGATGGCCTGTCAGTTGCCTTTTCAGCTAACGCCTTCATCTCAAGGTAACTCCTTTCAATAACCCGAAAGACAGAGTCGGCCTGCTTTTCCTTATTGAAGAAAAGAGCCATGAACTTTATCCACTCAGCACGACCTAACGGATGCTTTTCCAGGTATTCGCCATTTATAACAACCGGTATGTTTAACTCTTCCATTTTTTTGAACTGCCCGTAGTCGCTGTTCATGGTGTATCCCATTACGATATCCGGTTTTAGCATGGCAAGTACTTCGAGGTTGATACCTTTATCCATTCCCAGTTCTTTAACATGGCCTTCATCAACACGCTTCCGGAGTTTTTCGGAACTTATATAATCGGTTGAGGGGAAGCCCGTCAGTTTATCGCTTTCGTTCAGGTAGTCCAGCAAGGGCAGATGGGTCGTCGATGTACACACCATGGAAGCGATGGGAACAGAAACAACCCTGACATCCGGACTGTGAGCCGGTACTGATTCTCCTTTCGGTACCAAAAGGTATTTATAACCCGAGGTTGCACCCTGAAACGGATACTTCACTTCAACCAGTTTGGCATTACCCTGGTATTGTATGCTGAATCCTTCGGCATACGAAAGTGCGATCTGGGAGTCTTTTCCGGAAGTAAAGGATTGTGTGGTGTCTTTCCGGTCGCATGCGGATATAAGCAAACAAAGGCAAAGGAAAACGGTCATTTGTTTCATGTTGCAATTATAGGCCATTTAGACAAATCGGTCTTTATAAACATGAACTTCGATCCTCACTTTGCAATTCCGGAATTGCGGACTTATGTTTGCAACAGATTCGCGGTTCTTCTGCTGTACCAACATCAGAAGATTAAAAGGGAATACCGGTGCAATAAAAAATTAAATCCGGAGCTGTCCCCGCAACTGTAATTCACAATTTGTTGCTGACCATCATCAGCCACTGTCTGCCTTCGGGCGATGGGAAGGCGTCAGCAACGTGAAAAGCCAGGAGACCTGCCGTAAAATCCAACTAATTATTTTTTGACTTTCGGGTGAAAGGTCAGAAGTGTTCGGAAGCCAACGCTCTCCCTGCAAATCTGGTTTTACACCTGTCGCAAATCCATTGTTATGAACTTGCGATCGGTAATTATTTTCGCGGTACTGCTTTCAGCCTTTGTCGCAAGGGCTCAACGGGATTCTGTTGTATTAAAAGTGGTAACCGTTTATGGCTTGCCGGAAGAAAAATATCTTTCCGGCTCGCGCATGGTTCTGCTCGATAGCGGATTGCAGGCGCAGCAGGAATCGCGGCACCTGGGAGAGCTGCTCGCATTTCAGCTGCCTCTCTATTTCCGGAACTATGGCAATGGTATGTTGTCCGGCATCAGTATGCGCGGCACATCGCCCTCACATACCGCAGTTCTCTGGAATGGCATCAATATCAACAGTTTTTCCCTGGGCCAGGCCGACTTTTCCATTTTGCCGGCCGTAGCATTTGACCGCGTTCAGGTGCATGTCGGAGGTGGCAGCGCGCGCTTCGGCAGTGGTGCCTTCGGTGGTTCAATATTGCTTTCATCAGCCCACCGGTCGTCAGCCCCCGTTGTCTCAGTCAGTCAGGAGGCCGGAAGTTTCGGACGTTGCTTTACATCGCTGAAGACTTCCATCGAAGCCGGCAGGTTTTATATCACATCTTCCTTTTATCGCCTGCAGTCGGAGAATGACTTCCCCATTCCGGGAAGCGACCAGCGCCAGTCTCACGCCGCATTCCGGCAGGCGGGTTTTGTACAAAATCTTCAGTATGAATGGTCGTCGTCACGGAAGATCAAACTGGACTACTGGTACCATGCCGCCGACCGGGAGATACAACCAACAGTCGGTAACTCGGGGAGCACCGACGAGCAGCAGGATTATAATCACAGACTGATTATCGCATACGAACAGAACGCGCGTTTCGGACTGTTGAAATTCAGCGGTGGAATGGTAGATGACAAGATCGTGTTCAACGGAATGCAAAGCGAGATACTCCGCTGGATTGCGTCAGCCAGTCATCAGTATTCTTTTAAAAAGCAGTGGAATTTTTCGTTGGCCACGGAATGGAATCATGTTATCGGCAGGATACCGGAGTATGACGGTGAACCCGTTGAAGACAGAGTTGACGTTTCCGCATCGGTTCAGAAAAGCTTCAAGAAGATATCGGGGTCGGTGAGCATACGGAAACCCTTTATTACAGCTGTACAAACTCCTGCGCTGCCTTATGCCGGTATCGATGTGGTCATCTTCGAAAAGGAAAGAACCCTGTTGAAGGTTCGTATGAACGGCTCCAAAAACTTTCGCGCGCCTACCATGAACGATCGCTACTGGCAGGATGCCGGCCGGAAAGATCTGAACCCCGAAACCAGTTACGCCGCCGAATCGGGCCTTGAATTTTTGAGAGGAGATAAACTTAAACTTCACGCGTCAGGATTTTATCAGGATATCAACGAGTGGATTCAATGGGTTCCCGGTCAAAACGGTGTGTTCAGACCACGCAACGTCAAAGAGGTAAATATTAAAGGTTTTGAAACAGGCATCGGAGCAAAATTCAACGCCGCCCGTTTTATATTCCATGGAAATGCAGCCTATCAATTTACACGATCTGTAACGAGAAAAACACTTGATCCGGTACAGGATGTAGTGGGAAAGCAATTGATCTATACACCCGTTCATACCGGTTCGGCAAGTTTCGGATCAACCTTCGAAACATGGACGTCCGGTATTTATGCTCAGTATTCGGGCAAACGCTTTACCGAAGCTGCAAACTCTTCTGTCTATGCCCTTGATCCCTTTGTTCTTTTCGATTTTTCTGTCGGCAAGGCATGGACTTTCGACCGTCATGTTCTCGATGCAAGCGCTACCATCAAAAATATTTTCGACACATCCTATATGATGTTTTCCGGCAGGGCTATGCCTGGCAGAAACTATTCGCTGAAAATTTTATACAATTTAAATCCACGAAAAAATGAACATTCAAAAAAGTGAGAACAATCCGTTGCGGCCAATGCCTTTCCCGTCTTTGATTTTTTTAACTAAAATTTCATTATTGCTGGCGTTTGTGTTTATCGCAAGCGCCTGCGACGATGAATCGAATCCAAAAGGGAAATACGAAAGCGGAGTGTTTATTGTTAATGAGGGTGGATTCGGATCGGCCAATGGAACTATTACCCACTATGACCCTGTGTCAGGGGATACCGAACAGAATATCTTTCGAAATGCGTCCGGTGAGTTTGCGGGGGATGTTGTCCAGTCATTCACGTTTGCTGGCGACAACGGATACCTCGTTATCAATGGGGACAACAAGATCGAAATAGTGAACGGCAATACATTTGAAAGCCAGGGTACCATTGAAGACATTGCGATTGACAAACCCAGATACATGGAAGTGATCGGCAATAAGGCTTATGTGACCGTCTGGGGACCCTATGAAGACGGGGGATTTTCCCTTGTCGATTCCTACGTTCTTGTGATCGACCTGACCAATAACTCGGTGATAAAAAAAATACAGACGGATGAAGGTACGGATAATCTGATCCAGGCAGGTAGCTACCTTTTTGCTTCCAACAATAACTTCGGAGCTTCCAACACTGTGGCGGTAATAGATCCTTCCAACAATACGCTGGTGGATCAGATCACCGTCGCTTCCGGACCTGCGGGGTTGACAACAGATGCAGACGGGAAGGTCTGGGTGATTTGCACAGGTGACTTTGGCGCATCCAATGGCGGTCTTTTTCGGATAAACCCCTCAACCCTGGAAGTCGAGGAGAGCATCGACCTGGATATCAATCCCGACGCTGATCTTGCCATAACCCCGGATAAGAAAAATCTGATCTACACATCGGGAAAGAGTGTGTATCGGTTTTCCGTTACTTCCACAGACGCGCCGGCAGAACCTTTCTTTGAAGCCGGTGATGTGGTCAGCAACTACGCACTGGGAGTTGATCCGGCATCGGGCGACATATGGATCGGCGACGCCCTGAACTATGCAACGGAGGGAAAAGTATATATTTACAGCTCCACGGGTGAATTCAAGACTTCATTCACCGCCGGAATCAGTCCAACACAGTTTGTTTTTAAATGAGCGCAAACGACAACAATACAAAGAAGAAAGATGACGAGGTTTATTACTACATGGAGAACGGTCTAGTGGTTTTTACGGAGGCATATCATCGGAAAAAAGGTTATTGTTGCAAAAATGGTTGCCGACATTGTCCCTATGGCTTTAAAAAAGAGAGTAACAATAAGCTGGAGCGGAGGTAAAGATTCTGCGCTCGCATTATATAAGGTGATTTCATCCGGAGAGTATGAGGTGATAAGTCTGCATACCATAATCGATGAGGAAAGCGGCCGCGTAGGTCTGCATGGTGTCCGCGAGGCGCTGATTGAACAGCAGGCGGAAAATATCGGTCTGCCCCTGGTCAAGGTTTATTTAAGGGGACAAAGTGCCGAGTCCTACGCGAAGCTTATGAGATCATTTTATATGCAGTGCGCCAGGCAGGGTATCGAAGGTGTAGTGTTCGGCGATATATTCCTGGAGGATCTTCGCCACTACCGCGAGGGGCTGTTAAAGGATTCCGGGCTTGTTTCATACTTCCCTATCTGGAAGATAGATACTGAGGTGTTGTGGGAGGACTTTATTCACGTTGGTTTCAAAACCATGATTTGTTCCGCTAATGCCTCTATGTTCAGTGAAGGCGACCTCGGTAAAATCCTTGAGTTATCGTTTAAGGACAATCTGAAACCCGGTGTTGACGTATGCGGAGAAAACGGAGAATTCCACACCCTCGTTTGTGACGGACCGATTTTTTCAAAACCATTACTGGTCGAACCCGGTGTGGTGGTTAAACGCACGTATACACACCAGCGCAAAGGCGACGATGGACAGGTCGAACAGGTCGAGACGGCGTTTTATTTTCAGGACCTGATACCACGTATGGCCTGATGATAGGCTTCCAGTAGCTCCGCAGCCGCGGCGTGCGATGATAACGTAAGATTCGTAACGCCGGCTTCAAGTGTTTTCCGTAGTGTCCGAACAGCAGCATGATGCTCGATGTCAGCATTCAGCAGTTGTGAAAAATATTCCCGGAACCAGGAAACGTTTTGTTGACGCCTGTTTGCAGCGAAAAATCCGTTCACCGTTGCTGCTTGCCGGTACTCCATAATCGTGTTGTAAACTTCCCCGATCCCTTCACCGGTAAAAGCAGAAGATGTCAATACCCTGGTTTGCCATCCGGATGGAGGAGCGGCAAACAAATGCAATGCCTCCTGATACATCGCCTGTGTCTCAAGAGATTTTGTAACATTGTCGCCGTCCGCTTTTGTTACCACAAGGGCGTCAGCAATCTCTATGATTCCTTTTTTGATTCCCTGAAGTTCGTCGCCGGCGCCGGTCAGCACAAGTAGAAGGAAGAAGTCAACCATGTTTTTGACCGCGATCTCCGATTGTCCTACGCCAACTGTCTCCACCAGGATGACCTCAAAACCTGCGGCCTCGCAGAGTAACATAGCTTCTCTTGTCTTATGCGCTACTCCGCCCAAGGCATGAGAGGCGGCAGTGGGACGGATGAAGGCCATCGGATCCTTCGAAAGTTCATCCATTCTTGTCTTGTCACCCAGGATACTCCCGCCTGTCACGGGGCTGCTGGGGTCGATAGTCAGCACGGCAAGTTTCAGTCCCTTACCGGTAATATGTTTTCCGAAGGCTTCGATGAACGTACTCTTTCCGACGCCGGGTACTCCGGTAAGGCCTATACGCAACGACTTTCCCGTGTGGGTCAGTACGTTCTCAAGGAGGCGGGAAGCCTGGTCCTGATCTTCCTTACGTTTACTTTCGACCAGCGTGATAGCCTGACCGAGGACGATCCTGTCGCCTTTCAGGATACCTTCGGTGAAATCGGTAAGACTTAATCTCGGTTTGATCGTGTGCTTCAATCGTTACGTAGGAATGCCGCGTTAAATTTCTAAATTTACCTGATACATCTTCTATCAACATGAGAAAATTTTGGCTCGATTGCACGATTGCAACCGCCTTTGTCTTCCTGGCTATGTGGGGACTATTCGGGCTGACAAAACTTAATATTTTCAATGCATTCGATTCTATCGGAACAGCACTTTCCGATGTTGAGCTGACTGACTATGTATTCTCGAGTCTGCGCGATGATCCCAAGGTTGACGAAAACATTTTGATCATCAACATCGGGAATCTCGGGAGACGGGAAATAGCCGAGCAGATCCGGATCATCAGCAGGCATAAGCCCAGGGTTATCGGGATCGATAGTTTTTTTGACTGCAGTTCCGGGTTGCGAGACACGGTAAACTGCCCGAAACTGCTCGATACCCTCGGTAACCTGATGCTTAGCGACGCGATCAGGGAAGCGGGCAATGTCATTTTGGTAAGCAAAGTCCTCCAGCGCGATACCCTGCTCGACGCGAATACATTTGATTCACTGCGAAGATCGGATGCGATCTTTCTCGACTATTCTTATCGCGACGGATTCGCAAGCCTGGAAACAGATGCAGCTTTCCAGGATGATGTTAAGACTTGCCGCACGTTCAATCCCCGGATCAAAATCAAGTCGGAAGTTCACCGGGCGTTTTCCGTGGAAATGGCGATGGCTTACGATTCCGTCAAAACCAAAAAATTCCTCAGCAGGGGCAACTACTCGGAGGTCATCAACTACAGGGGTAATGTGTTTGATATCTTCGGATCGACGAATTATCACCAGATGTTTTTTACACTGGATGTGCAGGATGTGTTTACGGAAAACTTCGTACCGGAGATGATCAAGGACAAGATCGTGATATTCGGATTCCTCGGCGATTACCTGGGCGACCCATCCTGGGGAGATAAATTTTATACACCGCTGAATAAAAAAATGGCCGGTAAAGCCAATCCTGATATGTTCGGAGCGGTCGTTCATGCCAATATTGTTTCCATGATCCTCAACGAAGACTATGTCAATCAGATGGCAGACTGGCAGGAAGTCCTTATGGCCGTCGTTTTTTGCCTTCTGAACGTGGCATTATTTTCGCTCATTAACACCAACTTGCCGCTTTGGTACGATGGCATCACAAAATTACTTCAGTTGATACAGCTGGTATTGTACTCTGCTTTAATGGTCTTTATCTTTCACTGGTACGCGTTCAAACTGAACATCACGCTCACGCTGGCGGCCGTTGCGCTGGTCGGCGATGTGTACGAAGTGTACATGAGCGTCCTTAAGAACCTGTTTTTCAAGATTGTTGGCTGGTTTTCGTTTACCAAGAAGGAGGAGGAAGTATTAACCCCCGAATAGTTAAAAAACCTTAATTTTGACCTCCGTCTGAATTTGCATCATATGAAAAAGATAAAAATTACCCTTCTCGTCTCGACCCTGATATCGTCCGTTGCGTTTGGTCAGGATTATGCCTTCAAAGTTCTCGCGAATAAGGGAAGCAATGAAGTAAAGATCGGAGCGGACTGGCATCCTCTTAAAACCGGTGCCAGCCTGAAAAAAGACGACGAACTTAAGCTCAGTGAAAACGCCTATATCGGCCTTGTGTCCACTCTCGGCAAACCCCTGGAACTGAAACAGGCGGGTAGCTACAAGGTCTCCGACCTGGAAAAAAGAGTTGGCACAGGATCAGGTGTCCTCAATAAATACACGGACTTTATTCTCAGCAGTAACTCTCCCGAGGCGAAGAAGAACAGGTTGAGCGCCACTGGGGCGGTGGACCGTGGTGAAAATTATGCCATTAAACTGATGTTGCCTGAAAACCAGCACGCCGGCATCTATAATAACATCGCCACCGTGAGTTGGGACGGATCGAAGGTCCCCGGTCCCTACACGATCACACTGCGAAATATGTTTGACGATGAACTGATGAAGTTTGATATCCCTGAAAGCAGTTTTCAAATCGATCTGAACGACCCGAAATATGCGAAGGAAAATGCGATCCTCGTCGAGGTGAGATCCAAGGCTGACCCGAAGTTGGTATCGAAACAGCACCTCATCAAAAAACTTGCTCCGGCCGAACTTGCCGGTGTGAAAAAATCGATCGGCGAAATCAGCACGGATGTGTCGGAACAGACGGCTCTGAATAAACTTATACTGGCCGGTTTCTACGAGCAGAACAACCTTCTGATCGATGCCATTACGGCCTATGAGGAAGCGATAAAACTTGCACCCGACGTACCTACTTACAAAGAAGCCTACGACGAATTCCTGATCAGGCACCGCATAAAATAGGAAAAATCAAAATTTTACTTGAGAGGGAAAGCCGTGTTCGCGGCTTTCCCTATTTTAGGGGATATACAATTGTCGCGGATTGTCTTATTTTTATAGACTTGTTTCGTCAGTCACGAAAAATCCGACCTGAAACAGCATCCAAAAGAGGATTTTAACGTAAGGCAATTCAGGAAACTTTAATTTAAGACCCCATGAAATCAGTCAGGTTAGCAGTTGGCGTTTTATTGTGTATGGCGGCTTTAGGCCAGGTTCAGGCACAGGAATATGCCTTTAAAGTACTCGTCAACAAGGGAAAGAACGAATTGAAATCGGGCGAAAGCTGGCAGCAGGTTAAGGTCGGGTCAAGCATAAAGTCCGCCGATGAACTCCGTGTTTCGGAGAACTCTTATCTCGGGCTTGTCCACTCGAGCGGGAAACCATTGGAAGTCAAAAAATCGGGTAAGTACAGGGTGCGTGATCTGGAAGGCCAGGTGAAGGGCGGGACAAGCGTGCTGAATAAGTACACGGATTTTATATTAAGTGCCAACACGGGACCTAAAAATAACCTGGCGGCTACTGGTGCGGTTGACAGAGGTGTGGACAACATAAAGGTCTTTCTGCCAAGGGCGGAACTGGCTGTCGTATATGGCAATGACGTAACCATTACCTGGGAATATGACAAGGCCCTGAGCCCCTACGTGGTAACGTTCAAGAGTATGTTCGGCGACGAGCTGAACTCGATGGAGTCTACGGAAAATTCCGTGGTAGTCAACCTTGCCGACAGGAACTTCGAAAACGAAGACAACATTCTTGTGACCGTCTACTCCAAGGTGAATAAACGGAAAGTATCCGACGATTATACCCTTAAAAAATTGTCCAAAGCGGATAAAGCCAGGATCAGTAACGAGCTTAAGGAAATCGCGGAACAAACGGCCGAACAAAATGCCCTTAACAACTTTTTTGTTGCCGGTTTTTTTGAAAAGAACGGATTGCTGATTGATGCCATTTCATATTTCCAGAAGGCTATCAAACTGGCCCCCGACGTACCGGAGTATAAAGAAGACTATGAAAACTTCCTGCTGCGGAATGGTATAAAGACGCCTCCTAAAAAATAGTCGGGATCGCATTCGCACAGGAGAAGCTTTCCGAAAAGGGAAAGCTTTTCTTGTTTACGTCCGGGTTTGGTCAAAAGCTATATTATCCTAATTTTGTGCTTCTCAAAAGCATAAATCAATTTTCCATGAGCGTATTGGTAAATAAAAATTCCCGGGTTATTGTTCAGGGTTTCACCGGTTCCGAAGGATCGTTTCACGCAGGTCAGATGATTGAGTACGGAACGAATGTGGTTGGTGGAGTAACGCCAGCAAAAGGCGGAACAGAACACCTGGGAAGGCCTGTTTTCAATACGGTAAAGGAGGCGGTTGAGAAAACCGGGGCCGACGTAACCATCATTTTTGTGCCGCCTGCCTTTGCGGCGGATGCAATCATGGAAGCTGCCGACGCCGGCATCAAGGTCATCGTCACCATCACGGAAGGTATCCCTGTAAAGGACATGATGATCGCGAAGAAGTACCTTCAGAATAAAGGAGTGACACTGATCGGTCCGAACTGCCCGGGTGTAATTACGCCGGGTGAAGCGAAAGTGGGTATTATGCCCGGATTCGTATTCAAAAAGGGAAGGATCGGAATTGTGTCCAAGTCCGGAACGTTGACCTACGAAGCAGCCGATCAGATCGTGAAGGCTGGCTTGGGTATCTCCACAGCCATTGGTATCGGCGGCGATCCGATCATCGGAACACCAACAAAAGACGCTGTTGAATTATTAATGAATGATCCTGAAACCGATGCGATTGTAATGATCGGCGAAATCGGCGGAAACTACGAACCCCTGGCTGCACGCTGGATAAAGGAGAACGGAAACAAAAAGCCGGTGGTGGGATTTATTGCGGGTCAAACCGCTCCTCCCGGGCGAAGAATGGGCCATGCGGGAGCTATTATCGGCGGAGCAGATGATACGGCAGCCGCTAAAATGAAGATCATGAAAGAATGCGGGATCCACGTCGTTGAATCCCCTGCGGAGATAGGCGAAACGATGGCGAAGGTTCTCGGCAAAAAATAGGCGTTAGAAACTTGCCTTGAATTCGCTTTCCAGGTAATCGTTCAGGTTTTTCAAACCCCTCAGCATATTTATCTTTTCCGGAGCTTCCTCCGTGTTGTCATCCTTGTAAATAACTTCCACGAAAAGGTCGCGAAGCATATAGATGTAAATCGTACGACCGTTTTTTGCCCGCGTTCCTAACGCAACACCTTTTTTCTTAAGGTATAAAACCTGTTTTTCTACCGAAAGTCTTTTGAAGAAGAACTGGAGTATCATAAACATATTGTTTGATGATACCTTACCAATTCCCACGCCAGGAGCTAAAGTGCCCCATTCAGCCCGTTTTCGAGGGCTGGCCGATCCGCGGTTTTCTATTTTTGGGAATTTATTTTCAATCCGGACCTTACCGGCATACCTCCGGGGCGATTCCGTCCGCTTCTTCTCCGAACCAAACCAGCCCGTATTCTTTGTAAATACCGATCCCGATCGCCTTCCACGTCACTTTTTCCCAGGTACCGCTATTGATCAGCAACGGATTATGTCCCGGGCTTATTTTCCATCCGTCGATTCCTTCCTGGGCGTTTGCTCCCAGGGAGCTGTAGTAGGCGATCTCAAAACCATATCCCGGGTAACCGGCGATCTCTCTGGGCTTATTCCACATACAGCTGGCCTTCTTGTGATCGTTCGTGTAACAGCAAGACTCCCATTTTCCCTTTTGCGACCAGCTATGGGGATTACACTTGTTTTTCGGGTCGAATGTATAGTTCGCCGAAAGATCCCGCGCATGCGTCTGCGCAACCAGGCTTAATCCCGCGGAAAGTGGAATGGGAGGAAGTTTGTTCGCCTTCCGGTACGCCATGATCAGGTCGTATAACTTCTTTTCCTCAGCGGAAAGACAGACCTTTTCGGCGCTTTCGACATGGTCGTCAAAACCGACAAGAAAAAGAAAAACAATAAGCAGGCTGAACGTTCTCATATTAACTATCCACTCAACAAATAAACGCCCTGACGGACAAAAATATCTTCATTTCTGACCTTAATTTCCTAATTTTCCGCGCTCAAAAAAGGGCAACTTTCATAATTAACAATAAAAAGATATTAAAATGAGCGATCAGAAAATTAGCATCAGTAACGGAAAGCTTAATGTTCCTGATAATCCAACTATTCCGTTTATTGAGGGAGACGGTACGGGAGTTGATATTTGGCCTGCATCCCAACTTGTTTTTGATAAGGCAGTAGAAAAGGCTTACAAAGGCAAAAAGAAAATCAACTGGAAGGAAGTCCTGGCTGGTGAAAAAGCTTTTAATAAAACCGGTAGCTGGATGCCGGAAGAGACGCTCAATGTTTTTAAAGAATACCTCGTCGGAATAAAGGGACCGCTTACCACACCTGTCGGCGGAGGCATCCGATCCCTCAATGTTGCATTGAGACAAGAACTGGACCTCTATGCCTGTGTGCGTCCTGTACGGTGGTTCAAAGGTGTTCCCTCACCTGTTAAAGAACCGCACAAAACGGATATGGTCATCTTCCGCGAAAATACGGAAGACATTTACGCCGGGATCGAGTTTCAGGAAGGCAGCGATGAAAACAAGAAGTTCATGCAGCTGATGAAAGATAACTTCCCCAAGAGTTACAAGAAGATTCGTTTTCCGGAAACATCCGGGATCGGTATCAAGCCTGTTTCCAAAGAAGGAACAGAAAGATTGGTTCGCTCGGCCCTGAAGTTTGCGCTTGAGCATAAAAAACCAAGCTTAACCCTGGTACATAAGGGAAACATCATGAAGTTCACGGAAGGCGGCTTCCGCGACTGGGGTTATGCTTTAGCCAAGAACGAATTTGGAGCAGTTGACCTCGACGGCGGTCCATGGCAGGTCATCAATAAAGACGGGCATAAGCTGATCATCAAGGACGCAATTGCCGATGCATTCCTCCAGCAGATCTTGTTGCGCCCGGATGAATATTCCGTAGTGGCAACACTGAACCTCAACGGCGATTATATCTCGGATGCACTAGCTGCCATTGTGGGTGGTATAGGTATCGCGCCGGGTGGTAATGTGAATTACATGACCGGTCATGCGATATTCGAAGCAACCCACGGAACAGCGCCCAAATACGCGGGCCAGGATAAAGTAAATCCGGGATCCGTTATTCTTTCGGGTGTGATGATGTTCGAGTACATGGGATGGCTGGAGGCAGCTGACCTGATCTATAAAGGACTGGAAGCGTCTATCGCTAACAAAAGAGTAACGTATGATTTTCACCGGCTGATGGAAGGTGCGACCCTGCTTAAATGTTCAGAGTTCGGCCAGGAAATCGTAAAGAATATGTAACGCCACATGTGGCTCATAAAAAAGGCATCCTTGAGGTGCCTTTTTTTATGGGTTATAGGTAAAGGAAGTGTCGGCTGATTTGAAGTTGGGGTTGCTATGCAGGAACGGCGTGAGAATTTCAGAGATCAAGCATCTTTATCGCTGTTATTGCAGCTTCTTCTCCCTTATTGCCATATTTGCCACCGGCTCTATCGAGAGCTTGTTGCTTGTTCAATGTTGTAAGCACGCCGAAGATCACCGGCTTGCGTGTTTTTAAACCCGCTTCCGTAATACCATAAGCTACCGCCTGGCAGATGTAATCAAAGTGCGGCGTTTCACCCTGGATCACACAACCCAGGCAGATAACGGCGTCGATATCCTTCTTTTCACCCATCAGCAGCGCACCCAGCGATAATTCAAATGTTCCGGGTACGTTCTTACGGACGATGTTGGACTTTTTTACTCCATGTTCCAGCAGACTGGTGAACGCACCGGCATACAACGAATCCGTTATCTCCTCGTTCCATTCCGCCACAAGAATGGCGAATTTCTTCTTCGACAAATTGACCTTTGTCTTCGCTTTTCCCGACTTCAGTGGTCCTGCCATTTCCGGTTGTTTTGTGCTTCGAAATGTGTATCAACAAAAAAGGGATAGATAACTATCCCTCGAGATGTAAATCAATGGTACCTATGAATTGCTTTCCAGCCGGGCTTTTAATTTCCTGGCATTTTGAAATTCACCCGAATCCCAATACTGAGTGATTACTTTTTCGTACGCCGCTTTCGCTTTGTCGTTCTGATTCAATTTTTCGTACGCGAGCGCCTCCTTCATGAGATAGGAGGGAGAAAAATATTTGTTCGGCTCATAGTTCGCGGCTTTGCTGTAAAAGGTCGCCGCTTCCTCGTACTTCTGCTCCTCCATATAGCTGTCCCCGATAAGGCTATAGGCGCGGGCCTGAACCAGCAGGTCACTGGAACTGAAGTCTTCGAGGAATAGCCTGGCCAGTTCATACTTTCCTTGTTTCAGATAGCAGACACCGGCGTAATAATTGGCAAGATTCCCGGCATCCGTGATCCCGTAGTCTTCGACAATATTCAGGAAACCGAGGTTGTTACCGTCGCCGTTCAATGCCCGGTCCAGACTATCGGATTCAAAATAGAAAACAGCCTGGAACATTTCTTTCTGCGCCAGGACATTCTGCGATTGTTTATAATACTGGAAACCGAAGTATCCTCCGACGAGCAGCAGAACGGCCGCAGCAAGACCGACTACTGTCTTCGGGTTGCTTTCCAGCCAGCTTTCCGCACCAGCCAACTTCTCCTTAAGCGCTTCCGGGTTCTCGAGAAGTTCGTGTTTGTGTTCTTCCTTTTTAGCCATTGTTTTCAATGTTGTTTCCGCAGCATGCCGCGGGAATCGGGTTCATTATGTGCACTGTATAAATCAATCCGTCCGTAAAGACGGGGCGCAAAACTACAAATTAGATGATTCTAAACAAAAGGGGGGCTAATCCATAATAAACGGATAATCCGTCTGAACATAAACGTCGGTCAATGCCTCAGAGGGATCAGGGAACTTGGACTCTTCAGCGAATTTTACGCTTTCCTCTACCTGGGCTACGATTTTTTCATCGATCGCATCCAGTTCTTTTTCGGTTGCGAATTTTCGTTCCAGCACGGTCTTCCTCACTACTTCGACCGGGTCGCGTTGTTTATACTGTTCCACCTCGTCCTTGGTGCGGTATTTTTGAGGGTCGGACATGGAATGCCCCTTGTAGCGGTAGGTCCTGAATTCCAGGAGGGTAGGACCCTCGCCGGCTCGTGCACGCTCGGCTGCACGGGCAACCGACTTATGTACCTCCTCAGGCTTCATCGCATCGACAGGTTCAGAAGGCATATCGTAGGCATCAGCCAGCGTGTACAGGTCTGTCACGTTCGAAGAACGTTGTACAGATGTCCCCATGGCATACCCGTTGTTTTCGATCACAAAAATTACGGGAAGCTTCCAAAGCATGGCCAGGTTCAACGTTTCATGAAACGCACCCTGACGAACCGCTCCGTCACCCATATAGCAGATACACAGGTTACCCGTCTTATTATATTTTTCAGCAAAAGCGATCCCGGCACCGAGTGGAACCTGCGCTCCGACAATACCATGGCCTCCGATAAATCCAACTGCCTTATCAAATATGTGCATGGAGCCGCCTTTACCTTTGGTGGTTCCCGTTTCCTTTCCGTAAAGTTCCGCCATAATAGCCTTGGGGTCGGTACCAAGCGCCAGGGGATGTCCGTGGTCACGATAAGCGGTGATCCATTTATCGCCTTTGCGAAGAGCTGTCACGGCACCGGAAGCACAGGCCTCCTGCCCGATGTACAAATGACAGAAACCTTTGATCTTCTGCATCCCGTAAAGCTGACCCGCTTTCTCTTCGAACTTTCGCATCAACTGCATGCTCTCATACCAATACAGGTAGGTCTCCTTGGAAAATTCAACGTTGTCGCTCTTTTTAGCTACCGTGGGTTCGTTCTTCGCTTTGGTTGTCGTAGGCATATCCCTATTTTTGATCCGAGTTGCGAAATTAATCCCCAAACGAACATTCGCCAAACTTTCCCGGTAATTCCTCATGTGGCTTGAAAACCTTCAACTTCTGAATTTTAAGAACTATGAGGAGGTTAACCTTAATTTTCCTTCCCGGATCAATGTTTTGGTGGGTAAAAACGGAAGCGGTAAAACAAACCTGCTGGATGCAATTTTTTATTTGTCTTTCACCCGGAGCGCTTTTTCGCCTTCCGACCAGTACTGCATCCTCCATGAGCAGGCCAGTTTTATGATAAAAGGAGGATTCCGGATCGGTTCATCCCGGAACGAAGTGGCCGCCGGCGTCCAGACAGGATCAAAAAAAATATTCCGGGAAGGTTCATACGACTACCCTAAACTGAGCGAACATATCGGAAAATATCCGGTGATCCTCATCGCCCCGGACGATGTCGACCTGGTGAAGGATGGAAGCGACGCGCGGAGGAAATTTTTCGACAGCATCATCTCCCAACTGGATAGCCGCTACCTGGAAGACCTGATCCAGTATAACCATGTATTGAAACAACGCAACAGCCTTCTTAAAATGTACTTTGAAAGGGGGGCAGTTGACTGGCTGGCAGTTGAATCTTTCGACGATGCCCTGGTGAGGTTCGGCCAGGCGATCCATCAGAAGAGGAAAGCGTTCGTACAGGAATTTATCCCCGTTTTCAGGAAGTTCTACCGGTTTATTGTGAATGAAAACGAGCAAACCGACCTGGCTTATGTGTCTGAACTTAACGACCGCGATTTCGTCGCGGGGCTTCTTCAAAGCAGGCAGAAAGACCTTGCCCTGCAGCGAACCAGTTTTGGAATCCACCGCGACGATTACCATTTCACGCTGGGCAACGGTGATATTAAGCGTCTCGGGTCGCAGGGGCAGCAAAAATCATTTGTCATCGCGTTGAAGCTGGCGCAGTTTGAAATACTGAAGACACACAAAGGCTTCAAACCGATCCTTCTGCTGGATGATATTTTTGATAAATTGGATGACTTCCGGATCGCGCGGCTCCTGGAACTGATGGGGACGGACCTGGGCCAGTTGTTTATTACAGATGCGCGTCCTGACCGGACAAAGCGACTTCTGGATCAAATACAGGCTGAAGCAGTTATCTTTACCATTGAAAACGGCAAAATAGGCGGCTATGAGTAACAAGAAAGGAGAGTTTCAATCAGTCGGCCAGGCTATCCGTGATATGCTGAACTCTTACCGGCTGACCAGCAAATTTGACGAGGCAAATCTGATAGGCTCCTGGGAACGCCTGGTGGGAAAACCGATTGCCAAACGCACGAAGAAGGTTTACATAAAGAATAAAGTATTATTCGTTGAATTTGATTCTCCAACTATGCGGCACGATTTCTCGCTGCATAAGACGGAGGTGCTGGCGTTGTTCAAAAAAGAATTTGGAGAGGGCATAATCACGGAAATTATCGCCATGTAGGCCAAATTGCAGCATTTAAACTTCCTGCCTTATTTATCGGATGTGAAGATATTATCATTATCTGCGAAAATCTCTGTTTAAGTTTTGAAAAAGTGGAAAAGCGTATAATTTTGCACTCTCTTTTTAAAAAAGCCCCGAAAGGGGCTTTTCATTCGTTCTTTAAAATTGAGATTTATAGAGCCGGGGGAATACCAAAGCGGCCAACTGGGACAGACTGTAAATCTGTTGTCTTATGACTTCATAGGTTCGAATCCTATTTCCCCCACAGTGTCCGCCATAGCCTTGGCGACGGCGGACGACGGGAAAGCGAAAGCCTAAAGGAAGTTTGGCCCGCCGTCGCTGAAGCTATGGCGGGCGATGCCCACTGTTGCGAGGAGCTGTGGATGGTGATGTACGCCGTCGCTAGGAGTTGTGGAGGGTGATGTCGGCCGTTGCTGACGTTATGAAGGGTGATAATGAGCCCGCCGTCGCTAGGAGCTTTGGCGGGCGAGCAGGTTCTTTGAGTATTGAGTGTTTGAGAAATACAATCCGCCGTCGCTGAAGCTATGGCGGATACAATGCGGGAGTAGCTCAGTTGGTAGAGCGATAGCCTTCCAAGCTATAGGTCGCGGGTTCGAGCCTCGTCTCCCGCTCTTTGGAGCCGTTATCTGTTAAGGTTATTTGGTTATCCGTAGGAAATACGAATAACAGCTAACGGATAACGGATTACCGCACTAGGCTGTTGTAGCTCAGTGGTAGAGCACTTCCTTGGTAAGGAAGAGGTCGTGAGTTCAATCCTCATCAACAGCTCAACACGAAGGTGCTGTTGAACGGAGGTGTCATGTGAGGCAGCCGGAAAACGGTCGGAAGGAAAGACGGAATGACAAAGTCTGAGACGTAGCGAATCTTGGATGTCGCCGGAATTATAATTAGGCATAAGCAAACCCTTATTCGAAAGGCTTAAAATGTTTGGGGTGTAGTTCTTCTTGGATGAAGAAGATTTTAATTAGGAACATTTAATTACTAAACACTATACTTTAAACTTTTAACTGGGATTTTCAAATATGGCTAAAGAAACATTTGATCGTTCAAAACCACACGTAAACGTGGGTACAATTGGTCACGTCGATCATGGTAAAACAACTCTGACTGCTGCAATTACAAAAGTTCTTGCATCTAAAGGTCTCGCGTCAATGCGCGATTTCTCTTCAATCGATAATGCTCCTGAAGAAAAGGAAAGGGGTATTACGATCAACACGTCGCACGTGGAGTACGCTACGGAAAACAGACACTATGCTCACGTCGATTGTCCGGGTCACGCTGACTATGTGAAGAACATGGTAACAGGTGCTGCCCAGATGGACGGTGCGATCCTGGTGGTTGCTGCGACTGATGGTCCGATGCCACAAACCCGCGAGCATATTCTTCTTGCCCGCCAGGTAGGTGTACCTGCACTTGTTGTTTTTATGAACAAAGTGGATCTCGTGGACGACGAGGAATTGTTGGATCTTGTGGAAATGGAAGTCCGCGAATTGATGACGTATTACAGTTTCCCTGGTGATACCATGCCGGTTATCAGAGGTTCTGCGCTTGGTGCGCTGAACGGTGAACCAAAATGGGTTGCTAAAGTGGAAGAACTGATGAAGGCTGTGGATGAGCATATTCCGTTGCCGGTCCGTTTGATCGATAAGGATTTCCTTATGCCTGTTGAAGATGTGTTTTCCATCACAGGTCGTGGAACAGTGGCTACGGGAAGAATCGAGCGTGGTGTGATTAACACCGGTGATGCTGTTGAAATCCTGGGTATGGGCGCTGAAAACCTCAAGTCTACTATTACGGGTGTGGAAATGTTCCGCAAGATCCTGGATAGAGGTGAAGCCGGCGATAACGTAGGTCTTTTGCTCCGTGGTATTGAAAAAGAGCAAATCCGCCGTGGAATGGTTATTTGCAAGCCAGGTTCAGTGAAGCCGCACGCGAAATTCAAAGCTGAAGTTTACGTTCTTTCAAAAGAAGAAGGTGGTCGTCATACTCCTTTCTTTAATAAGTACCGTCCTCAGTTCTATTTCCGCACAACGGATGTTACCGGTGAGGTTAAACTTCCCGAAGGTGTAGAAATGGTTATGCCTGGTGACAACATCTCGATCGACGTGGAATTGATCAACAAGATCGCCATGGAGAAAGGTCTTCGTTTCGCGATCCGCGAGGGTGGCCGTACAGTTGGATCCGGTCAGGTAACTGAAATTTTGGACTAAATAACTGATATTCAACACACAAAGCGTTTCTGAAATTTTTCGGGAACGCTTTTGTTTTCTGGTCTATTGTTTTACCTTTGCAGTCCTTTTGGGCTGAGGTACATGGGTGCGGCTCAGGAGTTTGAGTAGTTCCCGCTAAAGCAAGGTCAAAAGGCCGGAATTTAGGCATTAAAAACGGGTGTAGCTCAATTGGTAGAGTAGTGGTCTCCAAAACCATTGGCTGGGAGTTCGAGTCTCTCCACCCGTGCAAATATTAATCAATGGAGAAGTTAAAAACCTATATCGCAGAATCCTGGGATGAGATCAAGAACAAGGTGACTTGGTCCAAGTACAGTGAGTTGCAGGGTAGTGCTATCCTTGTGCTGGTGGCGTCGACGATTTTTGCGCTGGTGATTGGTGCTATTGATTGGGTATTCAAAACAGGCCTTCAGTGGTTTTATAAAGAATTTTAATGCAGAAGGTAATGGGCGAGCTGAAATGGTATGTTCTCAGGGTCGTCAGTGGCCAGGAAAAAAAGGTTAAATCCTACCTGGAGACTGAGATCGAACGCTCAAAACTGACGGATTTTATACCGCAGGTATTGATCCCTTCTGAAAAGGTATACGAAATGAGAAACGGTAAAAAGCGCGTGAGAGAAAGGAATTTCTTTCCGGGCTATGTTCTCATCTCTGCAGATCTCTCCAACGGGGAAGCTCACCACGCTGTCAATAGCATTCCGGGCGTGATTGGGTTTCTCGGTAACAACGGCACCGGGGCTTCCAAGGATCCAGTTCCTCTTCGTCAATCAGAGGTGAACAGGATTCTCGGTAAAGTTGATGAGATTGACGAATTCGAGGAAAAACTCGACACACCATTTATTAAAGGTGAGTCCGTGAAAGTAATGGATGGTCCATTCAGCGGATTTACCGGAACAGTTGAGGAGATTTTTGAAGACAAGAAAAAACTCAATGTAATGGTGAAAATCTTCGGCCGGAACACACCGGTTGAATTAAGTTATATGCAGGTTGAAAAGCTAGATTAAGATAACATGGCAAAACAAATTATAGGTTATCTGAAATTACAGGTTAAAGGCGGACAGGCAAATCCTGCACCTCCAATAGGACCTGCGTTGGGTAGCAAGGGTCTTAATATCATGGACTTTTGCAAGCAGTTCAACGCACGTACTCAGGATAAGCAAGGGCAAATATTGCCGGTTTTGATAAGTATCTACAACGACAAGTCGTTTGACTTCGTTATCAAAACCCCTCCCGCAGCCGTGTTGATTTTAGATGCCGCTAAAAAACAAAAAGGATCCGCAGAGCCTAACCGGGTAAAGGTTGGTGCAATTACCTGGGATCAGGTTAAGACGATCGCAGAAACAAAAATGCCCGACCTTAATGCATTTAAGGTTGAATCCGCTATGAAAATGGTGGCAGGTACGGCGAGAAGTTTAGGTATTACAGTATCCGGAACACCCCCTTGGGATAAATAATTAAAGCGATGGCGAAAATTTCTAAAAACAGAAAAGCAGTCCTTGCGAAATACAATCCTGAGAAGGAGTATTCCCTCGAAGATGCTTCAAAGCTCGTAAAGGAAATAACTTTTGCGAAGTTCGATTCCTCCGTTGATGTTGATATCCGTTTAGGAGTCGATCCTAAAAAGTCGGATCAGATGGTCAGAGGTGTTGTGGCGTTGCCCCACGGTATCGGTAAGCTTGTACGTGTATTGGTTCTTTGTACACCTGATAAAGTTCAGGAAGCAAAAGATGCAGGTGCCGAGCATGTCGGTTTAGATGAATTCCTTCAGAAAATCGAAGGCGGATGGACAGATGTCGATGTAATCATCTGTACTCCTACAGTAATGGCAAAGGTGGGTAAACTGGGTAAAATCCTCGGCCCCCGCGGTCTTATGCCAAATCCAAAATCAGGAACTGTTACACTCGAAGTCGGTAAAGCGGTGAAAGAAGTAAAAGCCGGTAAAATCGACTTCAAAATTGATAAACAAGGAATCATTCATGTGAGCGTTGGAAAAGCTTCCTTCTCGGCCGATAAAATCCGGGACAACGTAGCAGAAATGATCAATGTTGTCGCAAAACTGAAACCGGCTTCGGCAAAGGGTACTTACTTCCAAAGTATCACCTTGTCTACTACAATGAGCCCGGGAATTACAATTGATACAAATTCAGTTGCTGGCATTTAAGCTATTAACGACATGACCAGAGAAGAAAAAGAACAAATTATAGACGAGCTTACAACGAAGTTTGCTGCCAACACGCACTTCTATATTACCGACGCATCCGGTTTTACGGTTGACCAGGTAAATACATTCAGAAGGATGTGTTTCAAGAACGGCGTGGAGTATAAGGTGTATAAAAACACCCTCATCCGCAAAGCCCTTGAAAAAAACACAGCGGTTGACTACAAACCTTTATTCGAGACCTTACATGGTTTCTCCGGAGTAATCTTCTCCCGGGAAATCGGTAACACACCGGCAAAGGTGATCAAAGAATTTCGCAGGAAACTCGATGGCAAACCCGTGTTGAAAGCTGCCTCTATCGACTCCGCCCTTTTTATAGGGGATGAGAATCTGAACATGCTCAGTGAGCTCAAGTCTAAGAACGAACTCATTGGCGAAGTAATTTCCTTGCTGCAATCTCCAGCCAAAAATGTTATCTCTGCGCTGCTTAGCGGAAAGAATACGGTGGCTGGCCTGGTTAAAGCACTGGAAGAACGTGGAACTAAATAATTATCGAACAACAGAATTAATTAAACTTTACTAAAATGGCCGACATCAAAGCACTCGGAGATCAACTGGTTGAACTCACTGTTAAAGAAGTTAACGAATTAGCTTCTTACTTAAAAGAAACATATGGCATTGAACCTGCTGCTGCTGCTGTTGTAGCAGGACCTGCAGCCGGTGCAGGCGGTGGTGCTGCCGCTGTAGAAGAAAAAACCAATTTCGACGTAGTATTAAAAGCTGCGGGCGCTAACAAACTTCAAATCGTGAAGTTAGTGAAAGAACTTACCGGACTTGGCTTGAAAGAAGCTAAAGACATGGTAGATGGAGCTCCCAAAACGATAAAAGAAGGCTTACCTAAAGACGAAGCTGAAAACCTGAAGAAACAACTTATCGAGGCAGGTGCCGACGTTGAGTTGAAATAATCTTCTTGAAAGGCAAAGGGAACCGTCTAACAATTTTCGGTTAGACCCCGTGTACGGATCTTACGATCGGGACGGGGTCTATTCCCATTTATGCCTGAAACAACTGTTGTTTTTCTATTGTTCTCGTCCAGGATCACAGAACTTAAACGTTAATTACCTTGACAAAGAAGACTATAAACGGTAGAATCGATTTCTCTTCAAGCGAGAGAGTCCTTGACTATCCCGACTTTCTGGATCTTCAACTCCAGTCATTCAAAGATTTTTTACAAATCGAAACCCCGGCGGAAAAAAGACAAAACGAAGGTCTTTACAAGGTCTTCGCCGAAAACTTTCCGATAAGCGACTCTCGCGAAAATTTCGTGCTGGAATTCGTTGACTACACCATCGATCCTCCCAAGTACAACGTAGACGAATGCATCGACCGGGGACTTACTTTCTCCGTGCCCCTGAAGGCGAAACTTCGCCTTACCTGCAACGACGAGGACAACGAAGATTTTGAGACTATTGAACAGGAGGTTTTCCTGGGCAATATTCCCTATATGACAGAGAAAGGATCCTTCGTGATCAATGGTGCCGAACGTGTTATCGTATCGCAGCTTCACCGGTCTCCCGGTGTGTTCTTTGCCATGAGCAAACACACGAACGGTACAAAATTGTATTCAGCCCGTATCATTCCATTCAAAGGATCATGGATCGAGTTTGCCACCGACGTGAACGCGGTGATGTACGCTTACATCGATCGTAAAAAGAAGTTCCCGGTGACTACCCTGCTTCGCGCTATCGGCTATGGCTCGGACAAGGATATCCTGGACCTCTTCGGACTCTCTGAGGAAGTAGAAGCAACCAAAAATACCCTGAAGAAAGTTGTAGACAGGAAACTGGCGGCCCGCGTTTTAAAAACCTGGACTGAAGATTTCGTGGACGAGGATACCGGTGAAGTGGTTTCCATCGACCGTAACGAAGTCTTGCTGGAACGCGATCATACACTCTCCGCCGAAGATGTCGATATAATCATCGAATCCGGCGTGAAGTCGATCATCCTGCACCGCGATGATATTAACATCGCCGATTACCATATCATCTTCAACACGCTGGCAAAGGATACGTCCAATTCTGAAAAAGAAGCGGTCGAATATATCTACCGCCAGTTAAGAAATACAGAAGCGCCTGACGAACAAACAGCCCGCGATATTATCCAGAGCCTGTTCTTCAGCGAAAAACGTTATGACCTCGGCGAAGTAGGACGCTACAGGATCAACAAGAAGCTCGGTCTCGACCTTAGCTTCGATCACCGCGTGCTTACCAAAGACGATATTATCCTGATCGTGAAATACCTGATCGGTCTTATTAACTCGAAAGCCGTAGTGGATGATATTGACCACTTGAGCAATCGCCGTGTAAGAACCGTGGGAGAACAATTGTATTCTCAATTTGGTGTGGGTCTGGCGCGTATGGCCAGAACAATCAAAGAAAGAATGAATGTTCGCGATAATGAAGAATTCAAACCCGTTGACCTGATCAACGCGCGTACGCTTTCTTCTGTTATCAACTCGTTTTTCGGGACAAACCAGTTGTCCCAGTTCATGGATCAAACCAATCCGCTGGCGGAGATCACACATAAGCGCAGGATGTCTGCCCTCGGTCCAGGCGGTCTTTCCCGTGAGCGCGCCGGATTTGAAGTACGCGATGTGCATTATACGCACTACGGTCGTCTTTGTACCATTGAAACACCGGAAGGTCCGAACATCGGTTTGATATCGTCTCTATGCGTTCATGCGAAAGTGAACAAGATGGGCTTTATCGAGACACCTTACCGCAAGGTTGAGAACGGTAAAGTGAAAATCAAAGAACCGGTGATCTTCCTGACCGCTGAAGAAGAAGATACACACTATATCGCCCAGGCTAAGGTTGCCCTGAAACCAAACGGCGAATTTATCGATGAAAAAATAAAAGCGCGTTTTGAAGGTGACTTCCCTGTGATCGAACCGAAGGATTTGAGATATATGGATATCGCCCCCAACCAGATCGTTTCGGTAGCGGCATCCATGATCCCGTTCCTCGAACACGATGATGCGAACCGTGCGTTGATGGGATCGAACATGCAGCGCCAGGCTGTACCGTTGATCCGGCCGGAAGCACCTATCGTGGGTACCGGTCTGGAAAGCCGTGTGGCTTTGGACTCCCGCGCGCTGATCCTCGCGGAAGGCGACGGGGTGGTTGAATTCGTAGATGCGAAGAAGATCACGATCAAATACGAAGTAACGGAAGAACAACAACTGGCGAGCTTCGACAACGAGTTCAGAACCTACAGCCTGATCAAATTCAGAAGGACGAACCAGGATACCTGTATCAACCTCACGCCGCTCGTTATGAAGGGCCAAAAGGTTGTGAAAGGTCAGCCGCTTTGCCAGGGTTACGCTACACAAAACGGCGAGCTCGCACTCGGACGCAACTTGCTTGTGGCCTATATGCCATGGCAGGGTTATAATTTCGAGGACGCGATCGTAATATCCGAACGTGTTGTACGTGAGGATGTGTACACGTCGATTCACATAGAAGAATTTGAGCTGGAGGTTCGCGATACAAAACGCGGAGAAGAGGAACTTACTTCTGAAATTCCGAACGTAAGCGAAGAAGCTGTTAAACATCTCGACGAGAACGGTATCATCCGGATCGGTGCCGAAGTTCGCGAAGGCGATATTCTTATCGGTAAGATCACCCCGAAAGGGGAAACGGATCCGACTCCGGAAGAAAAACTGCTCCGTGCCATATTCGGCGATAAAGCCGGCGATGTGAAGGATGCTTCCCTTAAGGCGCCTCCATCGTTAAAAGGTGTTGTAATCGAGACTAAACTTTTCTCAAGACCCAAACGCGACAAGGATGTCCGCACCAAGTCTAAGAAAGAACTCGATGCATTGAAGAACAAGTACAGCAAACAACTGAGCGATCTTCGCGAGGAGATGATCAAGAAGCTGACCACGATGTTGAATGGCAAAACCAGCAACGGCGTGAAGCATAAGTTCGGAGACGAACTTATCACCAAAGGTGTCAAAATATCGCAAAAGGTAATTGACAACAACTTGTTCCCCGACAAGAACATCTATCGCGACGAAAGCAATTACAATGTTCCGGAAGAAGTAAACCTCATTGCTGATGTAAGTCTTGAAAACTGGACGAGCGATGAGCATACCAATGACCTGGTTGCGCAGACTGTTAAGAATTATTTGCTGAAGCGCAACTCGTATGCCGGTGAGTTCAAACGTGAGCGTTTTACGCTGGAGGTTGGTGATGAACTGCCGACAGGTATCGTTCAACTGGCTAAGGTTTACGTTGCCAAGAAGCGCAAGCTTAAAGTGGGAGATAAAATGGCGGGTCGTCACGGAAACAAGGGTGTCGTGGCCAGGATCGTCAGAGAAGAAGATATGCCATTCCTGCTGGATGGAACACCGGTAGATATATGCCTGAACCCGCTTGGTGTACCCTCGCGGATGAACCTGGGTCAGATATACGAAACGGTTCTCGCGTGGGCGGGCCATAAGCTGGGTAAGAAGTATGCGACGCCGATCTTCGACGGTGCTACACTTGACCAGGTTCAATCCGAGCTGAAAGAAGCTGGTCTGCCTGAATTCGGTCGTACATACCTGTATGACGGACTCACAGGAGATAAATTCGATCAGCCTGTAACGGTTGGTATGGCGTACATGCTGAAACTGGGTCACCTTGTTGATGATAAGATGCACGCCCGTTCGATCGGACCGTACTCCCTTATTACGCAGCAACCGCTCGGTGGTAAGGCACAATTTGGTGGTCAGCGCTTTGGTGAAATGGAGGTTTGGGCAATTGAAGCATTCGGTGCTTCGCATATCCTCCAGGAAATCCTGACGATCAAGTCGGACGACGTGATTGGACGTGCAAAAGCCTACGAAGCGATTGTGAAAGGTGAGAACATGCGCAAGCCGAATATACCTGAGTCGTTTAACGTGTTGGTTCACGAACTCAGAGGTCTGGCGCTGGAGATCACAATGGATTAAACAAGTCCTGAGTGTTGAGAGTTTAAGGGCTCACATCTCAAATCAGGAATAGTGTTGTTTCTGTCGCATCCAATATCGCAGAAGGAACCCGATGAAACCCCAAGGGAAACATTTACAAATCCCCGGGAAGTTCGGATGGGCTGACAGGCGAACTGGAAACGTAACTAATAATAGTGCAACGAGTGAATTTTTGAAGGAAACGGTTTTATCTTCTCTTCAGGACCAAATTGTGGAGATACAGAAGATGACCTCGCCACTTAAGAAATCACGGGTTGGGACCAAGGACTAAGGACAAAGGACTAATCACTAATACAATGTCATTCAGAAAAAATAAAAAAATCAACAGCGACTTTTCCAAGATCACCATTAGTCTCGCTTCCCCGGAGTCGATCCTGGAAAGCTCGCATGGTGAGGTTACACAACCGGAAACGATCAATTACAGAACGTATAAGCCTGAAATGGGCGGACTGTTTTGCGAGCGGATCTTCGGTCCTGTAAAGGATTGGGAATGTCACTGTGGAAAGTATAAAAGAATTCGTTACAAAGGGATCATTTGCGATCGCTGCGGAGTTGAAGTGACGGAGAAGAAGGTCAGACGCGAACGAATGGGTCACATCGAACTGGTTGTACCGGTGGCTCACATCTGGTATTTCCGTTCCTTGCCAAATAAGATCGGATACCTCCTTGGCCTTGCTACGAAAAAACTGGATCAGATCATCTATTACGAGCGTTACGTTGTTATTCAGCCGGGTACCAAGGAAGAAGACGGTGTTAAAAGACTCGACTTCCTGACCGAAGAAGAATATCTCGATATCATCGATAAACTTCCACGCGAAAATCAAATGCTGGATGACAATGATCCGAAGAAGTTCATCGCCAAAATGGGCGCGGATGCATTGGAAATGCTCTTAGGAAGAACACAGCTGGATACACTTTCTTACGACCTGCGTCACCAGGCTGCTACCGATACATCGCAGCAGCGTAAGGCGGAAGCGCTGAAACGTTTGAAAGTTGTTGAAGCTTTCCGCGACGCGAGAACGCGCATTGAGAACAAGCCGGAGTGGATGGTCATCAAAATGGTTCCTGTAATTCCACCGGAGTTACGCCCTTTGGTACCTCTCGATGGCGGCCGTTTTGCAACTTCCGATTTGAATGACCTGTACAGGCGTGTGATTATCCGTAACAACCGTCTGAAAAGACTTATTGATATTAAGGCACCCGAAGTTATCCTGCGCAATGAGAAGCGGATGCTCCAGGAAGCCGTCGACTCGTTATTCGACAACTCGAGAAAAGTTAACGCTGTCCGTTCCGACGGTAACCGTGCGTTGAAATCTTTGAGCGATATGCTTAAAGGTAAGCAGGGTCGCTTCCGCCAGAACTTGCTGGGTAAACGCGTCGATTACTCCGGTCGTTCGGTAATTGTTGTCGGACCTGAGCTGAAATTACACGAATGTGGTTTGCCGAAAGATATGGCCGCTGAATTGTTCAAGCCGTTTATCATTCGCAAGCTTATCGAAAGAGGAATCGTGAAGACGGTGAAGTCGGCGAAGAAGATCGTCGACAGGAAAGACCCGGTGATCTGGGATATCCTGGAAAACGTATTGAAGGGACACCCTGTTCTGCTGAACCGTGCCCCAACACTGCACAGATTGGGTATTCAGGCCTTCCAGCCAAAGCTGATCGAAGGCAAGGCGATCCAGTTGCATCCGTTGGTATGTACTGCATTTAACGCCGACTTCGACGGTGACCAGATGGCGGTTCACGTACCGCTTGGTCAGGAAGCCATACTGGAAGCATCCATGCTGATGCTCTCCTCGCATAACATTTTGAACCCTGCCAACGGAGCGCCTATTACCGTTCCGTCACAGGACATGGTGTTGGGTCTATACTATCTGACTAAAGGAAGAAAAGGTACGCCGGAGCACCCGATCAAAGGTGAAGGTAAAAAATACTATTCCGCGGATGAAGTGATCGTTGCCTTTAACGAAGGCAAACTTTCCAAGCACGCCATTATCAAAGTGCGCGCGAAGATCCGCGATAAAAAGACCGGTGAACTCAGTACAAAAATGATCGAGACCGTCGCCGGCCGCGTGATATTCAACCAGAATGTTCCGGAAGAAGTCGGATTTGTGGACGAACTGTTGACGAAGAAAAAACTGCAAACCATCATCGCCGATGTGTTCAAGGCAGCCGGACAATCGAAGGCAGCCAAGTTCCTCGATGATATCAAGGAACTGGGATTCCAGATGGCCTACAAAGGTGGTCTGTCAATGGGATTGAATGACGTAAAAGTACCGGACGAAAAAGTACAACTTGTAGCCAACGCGCAGGAAGAAGTGGACAGCGTTTGGAATAACTACATGATGGGTCTGATTACAGATAACGAGCGCTACAACCAGGTTATCGATATCTGGACACGTACAAATACATTGCTTACCAATACGCTGATGAAGCAGCTGGAAGAAGACCAGCAAGGCTTCAATTCCATCTACATGATGATGCACTCCGGAGCCCGCGGATCAAGAGAACAGATCCGTCAGTTGGGTGGTATGCGTGGTCTGATGGCGAAGCCTCAGAAGAACCTGGCTGGTTCCGTTGGTTCGATTATCGAAAACCCGATCCTTTCGAACTTCAAAGAAGGATTGGATGTATTGGAGTACTTCATCTCGACACACGGTGCGCGTAAAGGTCTTGCCGATACAGCGTTGAAAACTGCAGATGCCGGCTACCTTACCCGTAGGCTTGTGGACGTCGCGCAGGATCTTGTAGTCACGGAAGAAGACTGCGGAACATTGCGCGGTCTCAAGGTAACGGCGTTAAAGGATAATGAAGATATCGTAGAACCATTGTCGGAAAGGATAGTCGGACGGGTGACAGTACATGCCATCTACGATCCGCTCACCGACGAAATGATCTGTGAAGCCAACCAGGAGATTACCGATGAATTGGCCAAGCTGATTGAGGATACGAACATTGAGGAAGTTGAGATCCGTTCGCTGCTGACCTGCGAATCCAAGATCGGCGGATGTGCAAAATGCTACGGACGTAACCTGGCTACCGGTAAAATGGTACAGGCAGGTGAAGCGGTCGGTGTTATTGCGGCACAGTCTATCGGAGAACCCGGAACGCAGCTTACACTCCGTACTTTCCACGTCGGGGGTACTGCATCGAACATTGCTGTGGAAGCCAATATCAAGGCGAAATTCCCCGGTGTACTGGAATTCGAAGGTATCCGTGTAATCGACACCACCGACCGTGATGGCAAGATGGTACAGGTTGTAATGGGACGGACCGGTGAGATCAGAATAGTAGATAAGGAGAAGAGCAGGGTGCTGATCACCAACCACGTTCCTTATGGAGCTTTTATAAAAGTGAAGGATGGTCAGAAAGTGGAAAAAGGCGATGAGCTTTGCTACTGGGATCCGTATAACGCCGTGATCCTTTCTGAATTCGACGGTGTAATTGAATACGAAGCTATTATTGAAGGTATAACCTTTAAGGAAGAGTCTGACGAACAGACAGGTCACCGTGAAAAAGTTATTACCGATACACGTGACAAAACGAAGAACCCGGCCATCATCGTAAAAGGCAAGACCGACACGAAGGGATATAACATCCCGGTAGGTGCTCACTTGGCTGTGGATGCGGGCGAGAAGATCAAAGCCGGTCAGGTACTGGCGAAGATACCACGTACAACGGGTAAATCACGTGACATTACCGGTGGTCTTCCCCGGGTAACCGAACTGTTCGAAGCGCGTAATCCGTCGAATCCGGCCGTGGTCAGTGAAATTGACGGTGTGGTAACGTACGGAGGTATAAAACGTGGAAATCGTGAAATTTTCATCGAATCCCGCGACGGCGTTCAGAAACGTTACCTCGTACCTCTGTCAAAACACATCCTGGTTCAGGACAACGACTTTGTAAGAGCAGGACAACCATTGTCCGACGGTTCGATCACTCCTTCGGATATCCTGTCGATCAAGGGCCCGACGGCCGTTCAGGAATACCTGGTAAATGAGATCCAGGAAGTTTACCGTCTGCAGGGTGTGAAGATCAACGACAAGCACATCGAAGCTATAGTGAGCCAGATGATGCAGAAAGTTGAGATCATTGACCCGGGAGATACAAGCTTCCTGACGAATGAATACGTAGACAAACTGCAGTTCCGCGAAGACAACGATGCGATCCTTGACAAGAAGGTAGTTATCGAGGCGGGTGATTCTCCTAACCTGAAGCCGGGCCAGATCATTACAGGCCGGGAATTCAGAGACGAGAATTCCGT
This sequence comes from Chryseolinea sp., assembly GCA_041742155.1. Lineage (GTDB taxonomy): Bacteria > Bacteroidota > Bacteroidia > Cytophagales > Cyclobacteriaceae > Chryseolinea. The sequence goes on from JBGSJE010000002.1 coordinate 531,884, forward strand.
ACTCAGACGGAAAGATCAGAAACTGGTGGAGGTGCGCGATGCGATGCCGGCGGTTTCAAGACCGACATTGCAAGGTATCACGCAGGCTTCCTTAAAGACGGAAAGCTGGTTGTCCGCGGCGTCCTTCCAGGAAACGACGAAGGTGTTGAGCGAAGCCGCCATCCGTGGTAAGACTGACTGGCTGATGGGATTGAAGGAAAACGTGATTGTTGGACACCTCATCCCTGCCGGTACAGGTCAGCGTAAGTACAACGATATGGTTGTAACTCATAAAGACGAGTACGACGATACGGCGGCTGCCGCTGAACGGACCAGAGACCGCGAGAAGGAACTTCAGGATTAATTATCACCATAAACATAAAGGGTTGGTTCCGTCGTCAGGAATCAACCCTTTTTTATAAAGCCATGGCAGAAGACTCTAAAACAAAGGCTCAGGCTCAAAATCAGATCAATATTGAGCTGTCGGAAGAAATCGCGGAAGGAATTTATTCGAACCTGGCCATGATTGCGCATTCCAACAGTGAGTTCGTAATCGATTTTATACGGCTGATGCCGGGAGTTCCCAAGGCCAAGGTGAAATCCAGGATCGTGATCACTCCGGAGCACGCCAAGCGCTTTTTGCTGGCCCTGAAGGACAATATAGAGAAGTATGAAAGCAGTTTCGGAGCGATTAAGCGAACGGAAGATATGCCCAAATTCCCTATGAATTTCGGGGGTACGGTGGGCGAGGCCTGACGAGCCAAATTGCTTAGAATCAAGGTTTTTAAATCGCAAAGGGTGCAAAATTCTTAATAAAAGGTTTTGCATCCTTTGTTTCTTATGATACCTTTGCAGTCCTAATTTTTGAAAGGTTTATAAAGTAAAATATAAATGCCTACCATTCAACAACTTGTAAGAAAAGGACGGAAGAAATTGACGTTTAAGTCGAAATCACCAGCCTTGGATTCCTGCCCACAGCGCAGGGGCGTATGTACACGTGTGTACACAACGACGCCTAAAAAGCCGAACTCAGCTATGCGTAAAGTGGCCAGGGTACGCCTTACCAACGGAAAAGAAGTGAATGCTTACATTCCGGGTGAAGGCCACAATCTGCAGGAGCACTCGATCGTGTTGATCCGTGGAGGCAGGGTAAAAGATCTTCCGGGGGTGCGTTATCACATCATCCGTGGTGCTCTTGATACCGCCGGTGTTAACGGCCGTAAACAAAGCAGGTCGAAATACGGTGCAAAACGTCCGAAGGCAGGAGCTGCTGCGGCTGCAGCACCCGCAAAAGGCGCAAAGAAAAAATAATTTTTAGAAGCGATGAGAAAGTCAAAACCTAAGAAAAGATACTTACTCCCTGACCCGAAATTTCAGGATGCACTGGTAACAAAGTTTGTTAACTACCTGATGGAGCAGGGTAAAAAAAGCGTTGCTTACACTATTTTTTACGATGCCGTTGAACAGGTTGAAAAGAAGACAACTGAAAATGGTCTTGAAGTCTGGAAGCGTGCTATGAGTAACCTCACTCCTGCGGTAGAAGTAAAAAGCCGTAGGGTTGGTGGTGCAACATTCCAGGTTCCTGTTGAGATCAGACCTGAACGTAAAGTCAACCTTAGCATCAAATGGCTTATCGACTATGCAAGAATGCGTGGTGAAAAGACAATGATGGACAAATTAGCAGCTGAAATAATAGCGGCTTCCAAAGGTGAAGGTGCAGCGATCAAGAAAAAAGACGATACGCATCGTATGGCAGAAGCAAACAAAGCTTTTTCTCACTTCAGATTCTAAATAGTATCCACTTACATACATGGCACGAGATTTAAGATTCACCAGGAACATAGGGATTGCGGCGCACATTGATGCTGGTAAGACTACGACTACGGAGCGTATCTTATACTATGCCGGGGTGAACCACAAAATCGGTGAGGTGCACGATGGTGCAGCAACGATGGACTGGATGGCACAGGAGCAGGAACGGGGAATTACCATTACCTCTGCCGCTACAACCGTATACTGGAAATACAGGAATAACGACTATCACGTTAACATTATTGATACTCCCGGGCACGTTGATTTTACTGTTGAAGTAAACAGATCGCTTCGTGTGCTGGACGGACTTGTTTTCTTGTTCAGCGCCGTTGACGGAGTTGAACCTCAGTCCGAAACAAACTGGCGTCTTGCGGACAACTACAAGGTTGCGCGTATTGGATTCGTGAACAAAATGGACCGTGCCGGTTCAGACTTTTTGGGAGTTTGCAGACAAGTAAAAGAAAAATTAGGAAGTAAGGCTGTCGCTCTTCAATTGCCAATCGGCGAAGAAGAAAATTTCAGAGGTGTGGTGGATTTGATTAACAACCGCGGCGTTATCTGGAACGAAACAGACAAAGGAATGACCTATGAGGTCGTACCGATTCCTGATGATATGGTTGAAGAGGCAAGAGAATACAGGGAGAAACTCCTTGAGTCCGTTGCCGAATTTGATGAAACATTGCTTGAAAAATTCTTCGAAGATCCTAACTCGATCTCCGAAGCCGAGATATTAAAGGCGCTCCGCGAGGCTACGATCAGTATGGCGATCGTTCCGATGGTGTGTGGTTCGTCCTTCAAGAACAAGGGTGTACAGACGATGCTTGACTACGTGATGGAATTATTGCCATCACCGATGGACAAGGATACGATCGTCGGCACAAACCCGGACACGAATGAAGAAGTACCCATCAGACCGGATGAGAAAGCCTCATTTGTAGGACTGGCATTTAAAATTGCCACCGACCCCTTCGTAGGCCGTCTTTGTTTTGTAAGAGCCTATTCAGGCGTGCTTGAATCTGGATCTTACATCTACAATACCCGCTCCGATCAGAAGGAACGGATTTCGCGGGTGTTTCAAATGCATGCAAACAAGCAGAACCAGATCGAAAGACTGTCTGCCGGTGATATTGGCGCTGTGGTTGGATTCAAGGATATTAAGACCGGTGATACACTTTGCGATGAAAAGCACAAGGTAGTACTGGAATCAATGGTATTCCCTGAACCGGTTATCGGCTATGCGATTGAGCCGAAAAAACAGGCTGATGTCGACAAGCTCGGTATGGCTATTTCCAAACTGGTGGAGGAAGATCCGACCCTTCGGGTTCACACCGATCAGGAAACCGGACAGACCATCCTGCGTGGTATGGGTGAACTTCACCTTGAAATTATCATCGATCGCCTGAAACGCGAGTTTAAGGTCGAGATCAACCAGGGTGCTCCTCAGGTAGCGTATAAAGAAGCATTGACCAAGTCTGTCGAACATAAAGAAGTTTACAAGAAGCAGACCGGTGGTCGCGGTAAGTTCGCCGATATCGTATTTGAGATGGGTCCCCGCGATGATATGAGCGATGGCAAGGAAGGTCTTGAGTTTGTGAATGATATCGTCGGTGGTGTGATTCCACGCGAGTTCATTCCGGCTATTCAGAAAGGTTTTGAGCAGTCGATGTCAAACGGACCGTTAGCCGGCTATCAGATCGATAACATGAAGGTGAGACTGTTTCATGGTTCCTACCATGATGTTGACTCAGACTCGTTGTCATTTGAATTAGCTGCACGGATCGGATTTAAGGAAGCAGCCAAAAAATGCGCTCCTCAGCTCCTCGAGCCTATCATGAGCGTTGAAGTTCTGTCTCCGGACGAATTCACGGGTTCGGTAACCGGTGACTTGAACAGAAGGCGCGGTGTCATGAAAGGAATGGATACACGTTCCGGTGCACAGGTTATCAAGGCTGATGTACCCCTGGCTGAATTGTTCGGTTATGTTACCGATTTAAGAACCATCACGTCAGGACGCGCTTCTGCTTCGCTTACATTCTCTCACTACTCACCTGTTCCTAAGAACCTGGCGGAGAAAGTGATTGAAGAAGTGAAAGGTGCCGCGATGGCAAAGTAATTTTATAACAAGGATTTAGACGATTTCCTTAACTCAGATAGTATGAACCAAAAAATTAGAATAAAGTTGAAGTCCTACGACCATAACCTGGTTGACAAATCTTCAGAAAAGATTGTTAGGGCTGTTAAAGCGACGGGTGCTGTGGTAAGCGGACCTATTCCATTGCCAACAGAAAAGGAAAAGTTTACCGTACTTCGCTCGCCACACGTGAACAAAAAGGCGCGTGAACAGTTCCAGCTCTGCACGTACAAGCGACTGGTCGATATTTATTCTAACAGTGCGAAAACCGTTGATGCACTCATGAAGCTTGAGCTCCCCAGTGGAGTCGATGTCGAGATCAAAGTATAGTGAATACTGAATGATAAAAAAGAAAGCCATTCCTTTAGGGGGATGGCTTTTTATTTGTTGTCAAGGTATTTCTGATAGTCTTCGGCCGTATCCAGGTCGTGTATACCTTCCGGAAAGTCTACAGGTGTAACCCGCTCGGGAAATTGTTCAATGATCTTTTTCGCGCCTTGTTCGTCCTTCAGCATAAGGATATTGGAGAAAAATGACCGTGCAAACAGGGCGGGTACTCCCATTGTGTTTGAATAACTGGAAGCAACAATAGGATTTTTCGTTTGTGCGAATGTTTTGATAAGGGCGTTCAGGTGATCGGATGTCAGGCCGGGTTGATCGCAGACCATTATAATGACCGCCTCGGTTTCAGGTGATTTCCGGATAAGATAGTTAAGGCCCGTCTTAATGGAGCTGCCCATGCCGCTTTTCCAGTAGTGATTCGGAATAATGCTTACGGGCAAGTCGCGGATCACATCGCGGTGAGCCTGTTCGTTGGCCCCCAGAATAACGATCAGATGCTGGGGGGTACATTCCAACGCTTTTTTAATCGAGCGGATCAGGAGCGGTTCTCCATTGATGTCAAGGAGTTGTTTTGACTGGCCCATGCGTGATGAGGAGCCGGCGGCAAGAAGGATAACCGAAACATTCACTCCTGGCGCCTCCACAGTGTTGTTGTGATCATCTTCATCGTTATCCAGTTCCATAGACCGTAATAATTATACTCCGCCCGGACAATCCCGTCAAGGCGATTATTCAAGATACAAAAACGGCGGGAATTTTAACGGACGGCGGAAACGAGGGGAGATTTTTGGATTTACGATTTTGGATTTACGATTTTGGGATTCATTCAATCGTCAATTGTAAATTGTACATTTTCGGTAGCTGCTTGATTTACGATTTTAGAGTTACGATTTTGGGATTGGCTCAATCGTCAATTGTAAATCGTACATTTTCGGTAGCTTGTTGATTTACGATTTTAGAGTTACGATTGGATTGATATGCGGAGGCGTGTCTCTTAATTTCCGTGAACGGATTTTTTTTCGGCGGGTGTATTGATAAAGACCTGCTTGAAGACCTGGTCGCCCTTGGTGTCACGTTGATGAATGGGACCATTCCTGTATTTCAGGAAACCACCCGAGCGGTTGGAAAATTTGCTCTGGACCTCGGCCACGATCGATACGGCAATTTCGTCGGGAGCTTCGGCGCCAATGTCAAGCCCTATAGGGGAATGGATACGTTGAAAGTCTTCCGCTGTTAATACAATTCCTTCCTTTTCAAATTCCTCCAGCATCTTATCAAAACGTTTTCTCGGACCCAGGATTCCGATAAACGGAGTTTCGGTTTTAAGAAGTTTTCTAAGGACATCGCGATCATACTCATAATTATGAGACATGAGCACACAGGCGGTATAAGGAGTAATGGTGAAATCACGATCGATAAAACTCCGCTGGCACAGGGAGAGTTTGTCCGCTGTCGGAAAAAACAACGGCGCGATGTGCGCTACACACTCGTCCGTGACGGAAACTTCCCATCCCAGTGATTTTGCCAGCAGGCTAACCGGCCGGGCGTCAAATCCACCCCCGAACAATATCAGGGAAATTGAAGGCTGGATCAGTTCCAGAAATACGTCAATTTTTTCTTCGTCGGTCTGGTAGGTCCTTGCTTCGGATTTTTTGCTTTCAAAAACCTGTAAAAGGTCTGGCATGATCCGACGAACCAGTTGGTCATCGCTTACCGTTACAAATTTAGTTTCCTGCGTGGAGACGAGAATCTTTTGCCCTGTCTGCCGACGGTCCGTACTTGCAAATACTGTGGCCAGTGCTACGGGGGTATTGACGGAGATGATGCGTTCGAAAAATTCAGCCGGATTTCCGGTATCGGTTACGTCCAGTGGTTCGATGAGAACATCGATAACACCGTTACAGCCCAATCCAATTCCCAGGTTCTGATTGCTTTCTTCACGGGTGTCGTAGGTAACGGTGAAAGGAATCTTGTCGGTCATGACTTGCCTTGCCTTGCGGAGGGCGTCACCTTCCAGACAACCGCCGCTGATGGAACCTACCCACTTACCATCGTCCGTTATCAGCATTCGCGCTCCCGGGCTCCTGTAAGATGATCCGCGTACTTTGACTACAGTAGCCAGGGCTGCCTTCCGTTTGCCGAAGTCTATTTTTTTGTATTCGGCTACTATGTTCTTGAACTCTTTCATCACGTTTCCACCCGCTGCGGGTTTGATTTGTCACTTAATTTACGGTCTGGTTTCCTGATTTTCGCACCGGTCGCAGAATAATTTGTATTAAGGAACACGGCCGAAACCTACGGTTGCGTTTTTTTCGGTTCGCCGCTGTTTTGTGGGGCAATAAGACAACTTATACCCGCGGTTATTTACTTCCTCACTGCCTTTATTTCTTCAGGAGTAACTGCCGCCCCTTTGTTTCCGAATGAATTGCGAATGTAGTTCAGTACATCGCTGACTTCCTGATCCGACAAGCCGTCGAAGCCCGTCATCACACCGTCATAAGCGACACCCTTAACCTTGATTTCCCCCGTCAGGCCATAGAGTACCTGCTCGATCGAGCGCTTCTTATCGGCCATTAGATAGTCTGATTTTGCCAGTGGAGGATACACGCCTTCTATTCCTTCACCCTGCTCCAGGTGACAGGTGATACATTGCGATGCATACACATCCTTACCTCGTATGATACTTGATTTGAGATCGAACTTTTGAACAGGATAAAATGAAAAAAAGGACATAGCCGTTATCGATACCAGCAGAACATAAATAATCTTCTTCATCCAATTAAGTTATAGTTAGACATGTCGAGTTAAAAATGAACGAAGCAATCGATCTCGGATTGCTTCGTTGCAGGGCTCTGTTAAACCTCTTCCAGCGTAAATGGCAATTTTCTGATTCTCTTTCCCGTCAGATCAAAAATAGCGTTCGTAAGGGCCGGAGTGAAGGGAGGCAAAGAAGGTTCACCAACTCCGCCAGCCTTCTCTTCATTGTCCATAATATGGACTTCGATCTCGGGGATATCTGTAATGCGCGGCATCTTGTACGTGTTAAAATTCTGTTCAACAGCCTTACCGTCCTTAAACGTGGTAGCGTGAACCGTAGCAGCACCCAGCGCCATAATAATACTGCCTTCAACCTGGGCCCGGATAATATCGGGATTGACATACCACCCGCAGTCCATCACAGCCCATACTTTATCGATCCTGATCTTGCCGTCGGTCTTTTTGGAAACTTTCACCACTTCACCCACAATGGTTGCGAAACATTCTGTTACAGCCACGCCGTAGCCTTCGTTTTTACCCCGGGTTTTCCAGCCGCTTACTTCCTCCAGCTTCTTAAAAAGTTCATGATAACGGCCGTCCCAGATGTGTTGCTTCCGGAATTCCAATGGATCCTTACCTGCGGCAATCGCCAATTCATCCAAAAAGCTTTCAAAGGCAAACCCGTTTGTGGAAGAATAAACGGAACGCCACCACATTACCGGAACCGGTGAATCCAATGGTATATCTCCAAAGCTGTAGTTCGGTAAGCTGCCGAGGTATGTTTCCAGGAACCCCTCGGTAACGCTGTCGTTATACGAAGTCTTGTCTGCTCCCGGATTCTGGTGTCCCATATTCTGGCCTGCCATTTTTGTTTCAAACGCCTGGATACTTCCGCTGTCCGAAAGCCCGCCTTTGCATTGGTAGACCATACCGGGGCGGAACGGCCCTTGTGTCATATCGTCTTCACGCGTCCACACGACCTGAACGGGTGCCTGAATAGCTTTCGAAATGATCGCGGCCTCATGAGGATAGTCCAGGAACGCTTTGCGGCCAAACCCACCACCGAGAAAAGTCATGTTCACGGTTACATCTTCCGGCTTCAGGCCGATCATGGGAGCGACACCACTTTGTACCCAGTCCGGACCCTGGATCGGTCCCCAGATTTCACATTTATTGTCGTGGTAATGTGCGATACAGTTTAATGGCTCCATACAGCTATGCGATTCATAGGGAGTCTCGTAAACGGCTTCAAGCTTTTTCGCCGACTTGTCGAAGGCACCTTCAAAATTACCCTTGGTCTTATAGGAAATGGGTTTGCCTTTTACATCCTCATGCATCTTGGCATAAAGTTGTTCCGTGCTGTGGTGTTCGAAGCCAGCATCATCCCAAACAATCTTCAACGCTTTTCTTCCCTGCATAGCAGACCAGAGGTTATCAGCTACCACGGCTACACCTTCGCGTTTATGAGAGAATACGTTCATCTGTACGGTCAGCACATGTTTTACACCATGTACTTTTTTCGCAGCGGAATCATCCACGCTCTTGACCTTACCCAGGAACCTTGGGTTACGTTCAACAACGGCGTACAGCATACCCGGTAATTTTTTGTCCATACCGAAAATGGCCTTTCCGTTTGTCTTCAACGGTGTATCCTGGCGGGGCAGGGGTTTCCGGATCACCTTATAGTCCTTTGGGTTTTTAAGGGCCACATCAGCCGGTGGCTCCAGCTTAGAAGCGTCACTGACCAGTTCACCATAGCTTAATTTGCGGCCCGTTGGTTTATGAACGGCATGCCCGCTTTCAGCGTAACAGTCGGACTTGTTTGCGCTCCACTTCCGGGTTGCAGCTTCCAGCAGCATTTCGCGTGCGGAAGCGCTGAGCTGTAGCAGGCGTTTGTAGGATCCCCTGATGGTGGAGCTGCCGCCGGTGATCTGGCTGCCGTACTTCGTCTGGCTTCCCTGTGCAAAAACAATATTAACCTGGTCGAGGTCTACCTCGAGTTCTTCGGCGATGATCTGAGGTACCGATTGAAATGAGCCCTGACCCATTTCGGAGCGGTGATTAATAATGGTTACTTTACCCGAGGTATCGATCGATATCCATGCGTTCAACTCGATCCCCAGTGATTCGGCGGTATCAAGTTTCAGGATAGAAGCATCTTTGCCGGCTACCGGAAGATAAAATCCCAACGTCAACGCCGCTCCGGTCATTCCGGAAAGTCTGATAAAATTCCGTCTCGATATATTTTGTTTTGTTGTTGTCATCATCGTTCATTTATACGTACTACGTCATCCAATTTGTCAAGAGCAAAAGCAATTACTTTGCCGACGCTTTCTGGCTCATGATCAGTGAAGCTGTTTTGATGGCTTTACGGATCCGCGGGTAGGTTCCGCAACGGCAGATATGACCTTGCATAGCCGTGTCGATATCTTTATCGGTAGGGCTGGGTATTTTCTTGAGTAAAGCGGTAGCGGCCATGATCTGACCGGACTGGCAATAGCCGCACTGAGGAACCTGTTCGTCTATCCATGCCTGCTGAACGGGATGTGAATTGTCGTTCGATAACCCTTCAATCGTGGTGATCTCCTTATTTGCCGCGGCCGATACGGGTAAAGAGCAGGAACGGACCGGTGTACCCGCGAGATGGACGGTGCAGGCACCACATTGCGCTATGCCGCAGCCATATTTGGTACCGGTTAATCCTACGAGATCGCGGATAGCCCAGAGCAATGGCATTTTGGGATCTGCATCTACGGTGTAGGTCTTATTGTTGATTTTTAGATTTATACTAGCCATAGTAGTGTTGGTTGGATGAGGTAAGGTACACAATAACAAGTTAACTGTTGTGTGGGAAAAATGCCCGGAAAGGGCGGAAAATATTAGGATGCCGGCGTGGAAAGACCGACAGGTAGTTGCTGGCGATGGATTACCGGTTTTCCATGATAAAAATAATTCATGCTTTTTTGAGGAATGGATTCGGCAAGCATGGAAATTGCTGCTCTGAAGATTTGTTGTTCCTGGCCGGGGGTGTTTCTGAACGGTTGGTCCCCGGAATTCCGCAATTCGGAAGACCTTATTTTACAATGACGTTAAATGGTTTCAAGTTTACAGAAAAACAAAAAGTATGAAACGCACCGTTCTGTTACTATTCCTGGTTATTAATTCCGGATTGTTGATTGCCCAAACGGCATCAATAGAAGTGAATGTCACCAACATCAAATCCAAGAAGGGTTTTATCCGGGTAGGATTATTTACGAATGAAAAGGATTTTTTGAAGAATGCTGCGGAGGGAAAGGTCGTGAGGATTTCCGGTGAGGAAGTGACTGTGGTATTCGAAAATCTCAAGGCCGGTGACTATGCATTAAGTGTCATTCACGACGAAAATGAAAACGGTGAACTGGATTCCAATACGTTCGGAATACCAAAGGAGGGTTTTGCGTTCGGCAATAATTCAATGGGCGCATTCGGGCCTCCGTCCTTCGACAAAGCAAAGGTTGAGGTTCGCGAACAGCCGGTGAAACAAGTGATAAAACTTAAATACCTGTAGTACCCGTTGTAACAAAAAGAATTCCCTATTCGGCAGCGGGTGAATTGACGTTGCATTCCGAAAGGACTTTTGTGACCTCCCGCACGTCTGCAATGCCCCTGTTATTCCCCCATGTATTGTAAATATAGGTCGCGATTTCAGCGATCTCAAGGTCGGTAAGCGATGGGATACCAGGCATGGGTTGATTAAAGCTTTTTCCATTCACCGTCAGTTCGCCCCGGATGCCGGTCCTTATCAGGCAAATTACCTGGTCGAAGTTGTTCGCCAGGTAGTCCGACTCTTTAAGAGGCGGGTAAAGGAGCCCTAAACCCGTTCCGTTTCTCTGGTGGCAGTTACTGCAATTCGTGATGTATAGCTGCTCTCCCTGAACATAGTACTGATCAAATTTAGTCGACGTGGTTTTAGAATTTTCCGATCGGGGGTTGCATGAAACCAACGCGAAAAAAAGCGTTAACAATAACAGGTACAGGCTGCCTGAATTTCGCCGATCACTATTGAGCACGACGGATGCTGTTTCGCGGGAACCGGATACCGTAAGCGGTTTATTTTGGTGTCGTTTCATTCTGCAGCCGCTGAATGTCAGCCAAAAGACGGTTTACATCCTCTTCCTTCGTTCCGTCGTACTTGCCGCGTATCCTTCTTTCTTTGTCGATCAATAAAAATGCACCGCTGTGAATAAAACCATCCGGTTCCGATTTGTCTTCAAGCGCGGTTGCGAAGTAGCTCGTTTGCGCGATCTTGTAAATGTCATCCTTATTTCCCGTTACAAAATGCCATTTGTCGCTCTTTACCCCCAGCCGCTCCGCGAAATCGTGGAGTAGCCCAACCGTGTCATATTCCGGATCAATAGTATGCGACAAGAGCAATACATCGGGATTGTTTTTTATCGAGTCGTACACCCGGAGCATTTGCGTTTTCATGATCGGGCAGATGGTGCGGCAGGATGTAAAGAAAAAATCGGCTACATAAATTTTGTCCTTGTAGGTTTCGTTGGTAATAACGGAACTGTCCTGGTCTACAAAACTGAAATCGGCGATCTTGTGGTAGACGGTATCCGTTCCGACAACCTCCCGTTCACCAAATACGGGAAGAGGTACTTCTTTCTTGGCAATACATCCGGCCAGCAATGTGACGATAGCAAGACTTGTCGCGGCGTAATAGCTGGTCTTTGCAATTGATCGCCGGATTGAAAACATGAGATCTTTCATATAAATAGGATTGAACAGTAGAGCCGGTGAGGAAATCAGGTATCCGAAATTCATTTTCTGTATTTTTTATACATCCGGATTCCAAGAGTGATCAGGACAATGATTACCAGGAGACCTGCGAGCCCCCAGACCATGCTCAATGCGCTTTTTAAAACGATCAGGAAAACGATACTGATCAGGAAGAGTGTGGCCACTTCATTCCAGAAACGCAATTGCTGCGATGAATATTTTACGATGTCCCTGTTGAGTTGTTTAAAAAGAAAGTGCAATGAAAAGTGATACAGGTAGAGGAAAAACACCAGGGTTAACTTTATGTGCATAAATCCGTGTTGCAACCACGTAGGATCGTCGACGATCAGCAAAGTGCCAAGTACAAGTGTAATAACAGCGGAAGGCCAGGTGATGGCATACCATAGCCGTGAACTCATCATCTTCAGCTGCCTGAGCAGGATCGATTTCTCGGGCTCGGGTTTTTCATGTGCCTCCGTGACATAAACAAACAGCCGGGGCATATAGAACAAGCCGGCAAACCAGGTCACGATAAAAATGATATGAACCGCCTTGAGGTAGAGGAAAGTCATGCGGGCAAAAGTCCGTAGTCCGGCGTCGATAATCAAGGATTGCCGGCGATAGTTAAGGTTTTTTTACATGAATAGTGTCGCCGACGCGTACTTCTGTCAGGTCGAGGGCGACGACGTTTTGTCCGAAGTATATCTTATTGCCTTGCTTTCGGTAAGTCGCCAGCGTCCGGAGGGGTTCGTCACCTTTTTCTCCTGTATCCGGGTCAACAGTGATCAACACGCAGCGTGCACAGGGTTTGACCCCCATGAACCGCGTTGTGCCAATTGAAAAATTTGTCCAGGTGTCTTCCTCATACGGTTCGCCCCCGTCAAATACAAAATTTGGACGAAATCGTTTGATGGAGAGCATTCGGCCTAACCGGTTATTCAGGTCATCCAATGAACGCTGACCGATAATGAGGAAGGGGTAGGCGTCTGCAAGGCTTACATTTTCGTCACCGGGGCGGTAAGCAGGGTCTATGGGACGCCGGTTGTCCTCCGGGAAATATACCAACCTGCATGGGATACCCAGGTGCCTGGAGAACCAATGGCTGTAGGCAGGATCCACTTCAACGGCCTCCACGGTATCATCCCAGATTTGAACAGAAACCGGATCGGATTGGGCGGATGGTGTAAGTGAGATCGTAAGGGTCTCTTGCCGGTAGCGGATATGCAAGCAGTTATCGCCGAGAGACAGACTGAACAGCGCCATTGAAGGGTGCACCCGTTGGGTGAGGAACTTGCCATCCTGGTCGACGAGCATCCATCGCCGGTCATACAGTAAACCTTTGCCCCATACTTTTGCGGACGATAAACCGATGCCTCCTAATGATTTGATTGGGTATATCCAGATTTGCGTTAGCTTTAACTCCGGCATGAACTTTTCCTTTTAATTTTAGTTAACAGTTGATAGTTTACTCTATGGATCGCCATCGATCCGCGAGTGTTTTATCGAAGCCCTCAAAAATAACCAACAATTAAACGATAAGTACAATGGCCTGTAAATTATATCGCTTTGGAATGCCAGACACGGCGTGGAATTCAATGGGAATAAATGCATAGGAGAATATGAACACGACGGCACTGTGGTATTTTGAAAGCGTAAATCTCTACCGGATACTTTGTCCCCATAAGGTCAAGAGCATGGGCGAAAAGCATCAGTTCATTACCTATAAGCGGAACGAGTTCATCTATATGCCGGAGGATTCTGCAACGCATATTTATATGGTGGTGAACGGCAGGGTAAAGATCGGGCATTACCTGGAGAATGGCGACGAAGTGCTGTCGGCCATATTGACGAAAGGTGAGATCTTCGGCGAACTCGCCATGGCTGGAGAGGATATACGACGGGATTTTGCCCAGGCGATGGATGAAGCCACCGTCTGTCCGCTGACCACGGAAGAATTGAAGGACCTGATGTACGAGAACAAAGAATTGAGTTTTAAGATCCTCAAGCTGATCGGGCTGCGGATCATGAAACTGGAACGTAAACTGGAACTGCTCGTTTTCAAAGATGCCAGAACCCGGATCATTGAATTTTTAAAAGATGCCGCCGCATGGAAAGGTGTAAAGGTGGGGTTCGAGACGATGATTCAAACCAGACTTACCCACAAGGATATTGCTTCGCTCACGGGTACTTCGCGCCAGACCGTAACCACCATCCTGAATGAGTTGAAGGAAAAAAACCTCATCAATTTCAACCGCAAACAGATACTGATAAGGGACCTGGACAAGCTCGTTTAAATTTCAGCGCCGCTGACATAAAAACGGTGCGATAAAGACCGGGAAACCTATACATTACATAGCGCGTTTTTTAATCCTGATCAGCCCTGTCGGTTGTCCCGATGCCTTTATCCGTTGGTTTTCTGTATCGGCCGCGAAACGACGAATGTGCATATTAACACGTACCTTAACGTAGATAAATTGTCAACCGACCCGTCATGAAACCCGGCGAAATTCCACCACAGAGATTACTTTCGATCGATACGCTCCGCGGTTTTGATATGCTCATGATATCAGGTGCCGGTTCGTTTATTTACCTGTTGCACGGCAAAACAAACCAACCCTGGATTGATGCGCTTGCTATGCAATTCGAACACCCGGCGTGGAATGGTTTTACATTTTATGATCTTATTTTTCCACTCTTCCTCTTTATCGCCGGTGTATCCATTCCGTTTTCAGTCGATAAAGGGCTGAGCAACGGATTGTCAAAATCCCTCATCTACCGGAAGGCTTTTATACGAATGCTGATCCTGATCGCTCTTGGTATACTGGATAAGAACGCACCCACACCTTTTTTCGACTGGCACCAGATCCGGTTTGTCGGTGTATTGCAACGGATCGGGTTTGCGGGCTTCATTGTCACGATACTGTACGTTAACTTTTCCACGAAAGCCCGTATCATCTGGGTCGCGGGTTTGCTACTGTTCTATTATGCCGTGATGTTTCTTGTGCCGGTGCCGGGTTATGGTCCGGGGGATCTCTCTATCGAGGGCAATCTCCATGGGTGGATTGACAGGCATTTTTTACCCGGCAGATTATTGCAGGGCAATTATGACGAAAACGGATTGTTAACACAGGTTCCGGCATTGTGTCTCACAATTCTGGGAACACTTGCTTCAGGTATTCTCAGGAACGAAACCCTTCCGGACCAGACCAAACTCCGAAACCTGGTCTTATGCGGACTGGGTTGTGCCGGGGCCGGAATGCTCTGGAGTCTTCACTTTCCCATCAACAAACACTTGTGGAGCAGTTCATTCATCCTGCTAACGGCCGGCCTTTCTTTTCTTTTACTGGCTTTGTTTTACTGGATCATCGACATTCTGAAATACCGGAGATGGACATTCTTCTTCACGGTGATCGGGATGAACAGCCTTACGATTTACCTGGCTTACCGTTTTATTGATTTCGGACATACGTCCAGGCTTTTGTTTGAAGGACTGTATATAAACACAGCGGAGAAATGGCATCCTGTCTTCGAAAGCGTTGGCGCTTTGGTAATCGTCTGGACATTTTTATATATCCTTTACCGGAAAAGGATTTTTGTGAAGGTATAGTGTGTTGAATCATTCCCCGCGGGAAACAAACCGTCCCGGGTAATTTTCAACGGCTTTCCCGTTCTTATAAACAATCTGGCCATTCACCCAAACGACTTCGATACCTTCGGACAATGCATCGGGATTGGAAACGGTACTTTTATCGATCACGGTATCCGGATTAAAAAGTACAAGGTCCGCATAATACCCGCGGGCGATGATCCCTCTCGTTTTAATACCAACATGCTCTGCGGTCAGGCCTGTCATTTTATAGACAGCTGTCTCCAGCGGCAGAATTTTCTGATCCCGGACATAACGTCCAAGTACGCGGGTAAACGCTCCGTAACCCCTGGGATGCCCGCCAAGACTTCCATCGGAGCAAATGTTGCTGTTAGGCCATTGAAGAAACGCAGTAATATCCGCTTCCGACATCGACGTGGCGACAATAGCGGCGTCTCCGTGGCTTTGCTCGGTTTCACGGATCACGCGCATCAGGGCATGCGCCGGACTCTCATTGTTTATGGATCCGATCTCTGTTACGGTTTTTCCTTCATACCGCGAATCCGATGAAAAATTAACGATATATGAAGCGGCCGGATCAAACAGTTCACGAGCGGCAAACCGGGCGCTCTCCGGATTTGAAAAATCTTTTTTCGGAAACAACACACGTGGTGTCGAGAGCCACATAGCATACGGGTACACATCGGCAGTCACATCCACGCCACTCAGGCGGGCACGGCTCAGTTTTCCCAATACGGAATGCGCCGATCCCCATTTGCTTCGCATAGCAATTTTAAGGTGCGATATCTGAACCGGGATTCCGGCTTCGCGACCGATGTCGATGATTTCGTCTAACGCTTCGTCCAGGTAAATATCCTCGCTACGGATGTGGCTGATGTAGCGGCCGCCTTTCGCGGCGGCAACTTTTGCCAGTTCGATAACTTCATCGCGGCTTGAATAAAAGGCGCTTTCGTATTCAAGGCCGGTGGCGAGGCCGAGTGAACCTTTGTCCATTTCAAGCGCCAGCAACGACTTCATCGAATCGATCTCGGGTTGCCGGGCCTGGCGAAATAGTCGCTGCCTCATGACCATCTCCCGTAAGGTGGATTGACCTGTGTACGTCGCGATATTGATACTCGCCGGCTTTCTTCCGATCGCGGCTTTAATCGAATCGATGGGATCCGAGTCGCCATCCTGTCCCACGACGATGGTGGTGATCCCCTGATTGGTGGCTGCGATTCCGGCCGGATATTTTTCCAATCCCCGGCGGTGGTGACTGTGGCTGTCGATAAAGCCCGGGGCGAGTACAAGACCACGGCCTTCCGTTACGGACTCACCTGGCAGCGGCGTAAGATCACCAATATCATGAATCCGTTGGCCGACGATCCGCACCGATGTATTCCGGGAGGGCATACCAGTGCCATCGACCAGGCGTACGTTGTGGATCAGGTGGGTTGGCGGGATCTCTACGGGTTTATCCTGGAAGATCGCGCCGGCAATACGCGTAGCCATATAGTTACCGGAATTGTCCAGCAGGATAAAAGTTTGTTTCATCTTAATGTTCCGGATGATCAGGGTATTGAACCCGACCCATCCGCCGGAGTGCGATACCACCTCATCCGGAACTTCAACAAACCAGCCGAAACCATACGCCGTGATTTTTCCGTTGTTCAGTTTCCCGCCGGTTATCGCTTCCTGAAACGTCGACTGCTTCACAAGTTTATTTGTGTACAATGCCTGTTCCCAGGTATACAGATCTTCCACAGAAGAATAAGCGTTACCATCCCCCACAATCCCATCCAGCCGTACAAGGTCGTCGGAAACAGGCACGCCATTCTCGACGTGAAACCCGAACACACGTTCCGGCGGAAAAGATTTCATTTTCAGGTTGTATATGAAAGTATTCTTCAGCTTAAGCGGGATCGCAATGTTCTCGCGTAAAAAATTGGCCGTTGTAGTACCGGAAACCTTTTCAATGATCGAGGCGAGGGTGGTGTAATTTGTATTACAGTATTCAAATTTTTCACCCGGTTTAAATGACAACGGGACCTTTTTATAGGCAAGCAACTCAAGCATCGACTGGTTGGTAAGTGTATCCAGCAGACTCATGTTACGCATGGCGATATCAAAATATTCCGGCAGCCCGGAGGTTTGATTCATCAGGTGACGGACGGTAATTTCACCATAGGGGAAAAGTGGCAGGTATTGCTGCACGTTGTCATCGTAGTTCAGCTTTCCTCTCTCCTTCAGCATCATGATCATCATGGCGTAGAACTGTTTGGAAACAGACGCCAGGTTAAACGGTGAAGCCGTATTGAGCATTTTCTTGTTTCCGGCCCCCGCTATGCCAAATGCTTTTTTGTACAATACTTTTTTTCCATCCGCCACCAGAACGGTGCCGTTGAACAACTGCCGCTGATGCATGTATGTCAGGACGGAATCGATCCGTGTAACCTTATCTTTCAATTGTGAGTAGCCATACGCCGTGATCGCGAGGAAGGAGAGGAGGACGAATAGTTTTTTCATCGTAAAAATGATTGGGACTTAATTTAGACTTTTTATTATCATCCCGCGAAAAATTATCAAAGTGGCGGGAAAATCTGGTCTGGTATCTGATCTACCAGCCGGAAGGCAAATCCTTTTCTTCGTCGATATCCCTCAGCGCCGGGAGTTGGTCAACGCGGAGGCGGAGAGCGTTGAGATCGGCAACCGTGTCACTGAATACCGTGTCCGTACTCCACGATTTGTTTTGAAATAATTCGGGGTGAAACGAATTCATACCCAGCATGTAGTAACCACCATCCATTGCCGGGCCGATCACGGCGTCGTTCGATTTCAGTTTTGTGAACCCCTCCTGAAGTATATCCGCCGTTAGTTCAAAACAATCCGTACCGATGATGCATACTGATGAATAACCTGCAGTAAAGCCACCAATGAATGCAGACGCCATTCGTTCGCCGAGGGTCGCGCCGGATTGCCTGTGTTTTTGATAAGGACCGCTGGTCCAGATGTCATCCTTTTCAATACTGTCGGAATAAAAAACAGCCATTTCTACGGGAAGATGTTCTGTGACCGACCGCGTGTGTGCTGCCAGCCTGAGATAAATGTCTAGGGCTTTTGCATCTCCAACGGTCGCCGCCAATCTTGTTTTTACTTTTCCCTGTACAGGGTTACGATAAAAAATGATCAACAACGATTTCCCGCTATCCTGTCTGTTTATATACACTCAATAAACTTTAATGCCTTTATTCAGCCAGCGCGACCAGTCCTTGTTGTAGGTATGTACGCTGTCGGTAACAACCCCGGATTTATTAAGGACCGGTTGGCCTTTGTCGTGCCAGTCGAAAATTCCGCCATAAAGATTCCTTACATTTTTGTACCCCATCTTCAGTAATTTTTCGCCGATCCGTTCACTTCTGTACCCGACACTGCAATACACCACGATGGCTGCGTTCTTGTCGATGGATATAACCTGTTTGGAATTGAAATTGTCGTAGTCTAAAAACAGGGCATTTGGCAGATGGCTCACATCAAACTCCTCACGCGACCGTGTATCAAGTATAACTATATGTTCGTGCTTATCGATCTTCTTCTCCAGGTCAGCTGTATGTATTAAGGGCACTGTATTTTTATACAGGCTCTTGAGTTTTTTATCAAACTCGCTCTGACCCGCTGCGCCAGGACAGATCAGCAGGATCAGGAGTGCTGTGGCGACAAGTGTTTTGTTCTCCATATTTCGTATGCAAGATAACCCAGAACGGCAGTGTACTCCAATCCAGTGAACCATAAATTTTCCACAAAAGCCTCACGCGAATAGCCTGCGTACGTAAGGAAGATAAGAGCCGACCACAAAATTGAAAAGCGAAAGCCGGTAAAAACGGAAATAGCAATCAGGGTTGTGATGTACCAGGGATGAAGGGTAGTGGTGAACAAAAAATAAGTAAGCAACACAAACAGTAGCGTCTCAACAAGCAGTGCGTTTTTTTCAGCGGACGAGGCATCCTGTAATATCCGCTGCCACCAGGGGCGGATGGATAGGATCATAATGAATATAAAGGAGATCAATCCGAGTTTCCATCCGGCGGAGCCGATAATATTATAACCATAATGCCAGTTGCCCCAGGCGCGGACGATGTAGTAGATGCTTGCATTGAACTCGAACTTGCTGAAATAGTAGCCGACGCTGCTTTGGAAACCTTTGACTATTTCGTAATCCCAGAGAGGCACGAACAGCAACAGGCATGTAGCCCCCGTTGTAGCACAGAACACCAGTGCTTTTTTCCACCCTTGCACGGGGAACACGGCCGGCAGGAACATCAACGGAAGCAGTTTGACACAAACGGCAACGGCAAAAACCATTGCTGAACCGACCGGTTTTTGTTTTGCCATGAGAAGTACGCTTGTAAGCAAAAAGAAGATCATAACGCCCTCGAGGTGAACATTGCCTGTAAGTTCGATGATAACAAGCGGGTTGAGTGCATAATAAAGGACCCGGGACTTGCCGAGATTAAAATGATCAAGGAGTTTTTTGATGACGATGATGGAACCGATTTCGCAGAGGAACACGATCGATTTCATCACCACCAGGCTCCCCGCGATGGACTGGGGGGAGAGTTTCACCGAAATCCAGAAGATAAACTGGGCTACGGGCGGATAGATCGTGAAATAATCAGGCGAGTTTAATTGTTGAAACAATTCTTCGTTGATTCCCTCGATTATAATACCGTGTTTTATGTAGTACGATGGGATTTCCGCAAAAGGGTGGTAACCCGATTCCCACAATCTCCCGTCCCAGATGAACCGGTAAAAGTCGTCCGATAAGTTTGGAACGGAAAAGAGCAACAGGAAACGAAATAAAACCGACGCGTATAGCCAGAATCCAATTTGATCTTCGCCGGATCGGCGGATAATAAACAGGTAAATGCCAAACACCAACAGGTAAGCTGCTAGCAGCGGTACGGTCTCGTGTCGCTTTAAAATAAATCCAAGGCAGGAATAAAGAAAAAAAGAGATCGCGACAAGACTGAAGTCGAGCGCCTTTTGCCTAGCCATGAGCAAGCGGTTTCACGGAGTAGTAAAAGACTGTACCAAAGCCAAGTGCAAGCATGATATGGAAAACCATAAGGATATGGTCGTCGAGCCAGATACCGACCGCGATACCGAAAAGGAAGTACAGGCACAGTAAGCCTTCGAGGATCGTCAGCGCGTTCAGCGACGGTTTGAAGTAGTTGTTGTTCACCCAGCTGTCACCTTTCCCAAGGATATTGAATTTTGGCGTCCTCATGAAAGGTGTTTTCATGCCCAGCAGTCCCTCCGTTACGGCCAGGCCGTTGTGCAGTGAAAGGCCCATGGAAACAATGAGAAAGCCGGGGAACCGTTGAAAGAAAATTTTGAGCGGGTTCGCGTAGAATTGTTTTGTGGCTACCCAGTAGAAAAGCGAAATGGAAAGGAATCCGCAGAGGAAGATCACGCCCAGGTCGAACACCCATGTGATTTCCGGTCGTTGTACTTTAATAAACAGCATGGGCACGCTCAGCAGGGCGGCCGTTAACACACCGACGAAAACAGAACTGTTAAACAGGTGGAAGAAGGCGTGGATCTTCCGTGTAATGGAAATCGGCGACATTAACACCCGGCCGAACAGTTTTCGCGCAGTCTCCGCTCCGCCTTTGTTCCAGCGAAATTGTTGAGTTTTGATAGCCTGCATTACAACGGGCAGTTCTCCGCCCGTGGATACATCTTCAAGGTATTTGAAACGCCATCCTTTCAGTTGGGCGCGGTAACTTAAATCAAGGTCTTCCGTAAGTGTATCAGACGACCATCCGCCTGCGTCTTCAATACACTGTTTTCTCCATACACCGCATGTGCCGTTGAAATTGATAAAGCTGCCTGCGGTGTTTCGCGCCGTTTGTTCAATTGAAAAATGCGCATCCAGACCAAACGCCTGGAGCTGAGTCAGTATCGAATAATCTTTGTTGATATGAGCCCAACGGGTCTGCACGACGCCGATGCCATGGTCCGAAAAGTATGGAATTGTTTTTTTTAAGAAATCCTTGTCGGGAATAAAATCCGCGTCGAAGATGGCGATAAATTCCCCGGATGCGAGTTTTAAACCATGCTTCAATGCCCCGGCCTTAAATCCCATACGGTCTTCCCGGTGAATAAATTTGATGTTCAGGCCCAACGATCTGAGCGATTCGATTTTTTTGAGAATGATGACTGATGTTTCATCCGTTGAATCATCCAACACCTGGATCTCCAGTTTTTCTTTCGGGTAGTCCAGAAGGGTTACCGCATCCAGTAATCTGTCGACAACGTACTTTTCGTTGTACACCGGAAGCTGGACGGTAACGAACGGTTCGAACGGCGACGGCGGTATTGTCTCCTTAACGCTCCGTTTATTGCGTACATACAACCACGTAAGGTGCAGTTGACTAATGCTGAACAGGAATATGTACAGAAGGGACCCGATATACAGTATGATGATAATAATGCTCATTTCAGTCCGCGAACCTATAAATATTTAAATATCGTACTTATAATCTTGTAGCCTGCCACAATAGTTCCCTTTAACGTCCCTGAAATCTTTGAAAACCCGATCCGTCTTCTGTAGGTAACGGGTACTTCCACACATTTCATTTTTTTCCTGGCCGCCTTAAGCTGCATTTCCACCGTCCACCCGTATGTTTTGTCCTGCATGTCCAACGCGAGAAGGGACTGATACCGGATCGCGCGAAACGGGCCCAGGTCGGTGAACTTCACGCCGTAAAACAATTTCAGAAGCCGCGTAGCCAGCCAGTTCCCGAAAATTTGCTGTGGCGTCATCGAGCCTTTCTCCTTCTGCCCGAGTGCACGGGAACCAATAACCAGGTCCGCTTCCGCATGCAGCAGAGGCTTGATCAATTCCCTGATCTCCCCGGGATAGTCGGAATGGTCTGCGTCCAGGAAAACCACGATATCCGGTAACGGAACGGAGTCTTTCAGGTAGCTGATCCCCTTCAGACAAGCTCTTCCATAACCGGGAACGGGCTCCCGAAGAACGGTTGCACCTGCCGCGCGTGCGATGGTCTCCGTCTGGTCCGTAGACGCATTGTTAACCACAATGATCTCACTGACGATATCTTTTGGAATTTCATGGATGACCTGGCCAACGCCGTTCTCTTCATTGAAGGCCGGGATAATGACTTTGATGACAGGATGCAAATTCTTGCGTTATGATTGTTACGTCGGGACTATTCGGCAATTTTAACATTGTTGTTTCCGATGAGGATAGGTTTCCCGAATCGTCCGGCCTCATCTTTCACTTCCAGGTTCAGTACACCCCGCGGACAAACTGACGAGCAGATTCCACATCCCACACAGGACGAACGGACGATGTTCTGACCGCGTTGGGCATACCACCGTACGTCTATTCCCATTTCACAATACGTGGAGCAATTGCCACACGAAATACACTGCCCGCCATTGGTGGTAATCCGGAAGCGGGATTTAAAACGCTGGACGATACCCAGGTAAGCCGCAAGCGGGCATCCGAACCGGCACCACACACGATTACCCATCACCGGATAAAATCCCGTTCCCACCACTCCGGCAAATCCCGCTCCGATCACAACTCCGTAAATTTCTCTTACCGTGTAACTATCGAAGAAAAAGAACCAGGAGGAGTTCGTAAAGTATGTGTAAAGAACTGCGGCAGTCATCACAACCGCGAAGACCAGTACGCCGTGAATCATCCAGCGCTCGATTCGCCACGATCTCAGTGTCTTGCTGGAAAGCTGGCGGTAAGGATCGCCCAGCGTTTCGGCAAGTCCTCCGCAGCCGCACACCCATGAACAATACCACCGTTTGCCGAAAAAATAAACCAATAGGGGAACCGCTATGATGATCAACGCAATTCCCCATCCGAACATAAAGATGCCCAGGGTTCCGCTTTCAATGAGCTGATTGATCCGGAAGTCGAAGAAGAAGCTGTAGTCCAGCGGCCAGATGTTTTTGAAATCAAAATAAGGTTTGTTCAGCCGCACAAGGATCTCGGGGATCAGGAAAGCAAACGACGTCTGAAAAAACATGACCGAACCGGTTCGCAGGATCTGGTATTTACTATGGCGGTAATGAATGATCATCCGCACGCCCATCACAAGGATGCAAAGCGTGTACATAAATCCATAAAGGAAAAAGCGGCTGGCTTCATGCCCGTTGAGGAAAAAACTTACGGGGTCGGCCATAATGATCCAATTGGTCATATACTCGGGATAGAAATAAAGGATGATGTAAAACAGGATCAGCCATGACCCGGTGACTATCCCAAGCCATCCCGTATTTTTCATCGTATTAAAAAAGATCCCGTTGTTTTTTATTCCCGGCTGGGCGGTGTATGTCGGCAAAATGTACATCAACGCTCCGGCCACACACAACCCGATCGTCAACAGGAGATAAAACAAGGGATTTTCTTTTACAGGACCTGCTGCTGCCGCTTTTGTAAGGGAATATTTCAATTCCTTGACCTGATAACGATCAAATCCATGCTCACCCAGGAGACCGTAACGATTGACCTTGTCTTTTATCGTATTCAACTGCGACCTGAGCTCCGGAGAAGTTAATGTGTGACCCTCCATCCACGCCGCGAACTCTTTTACTTTGCCGGCCTTGAATGTGGAAACTTCAGATGAGTCGCTGAAAGCTGCGCCGATGGTTGCTGTGGAGAATTTTCCGTTAACATGCAGCGAGACCAGCCGGTCGATATCGTCGTCCGTAATCGAGAATAACAAGGTCTGATGATCATTTACGGCAGAAAAGATTTCATTCAGGTTGGCGACGAACGTAAAAACGGAAGGCACCTGCTTATCCAGCAGCGACGCCGAGCCCGCTAAAAACAGGGCTTGTTTTTCCTGATCGTTGATTTTTTCCTGAACGATGTCGCCCGTCAGCCGGTAACTGGAGAAAAAGAACGTGGCATTGAATCCGATGAATCCCGCCAGGAACAAAAGAAGACCCAAGATTTTGATCGTTTTCATCTCTTTACCGGTTAACAGTTGATGGTATGTTTATTTCAGGGTGCCGGCTGATAAAGGCCTGTAGTATTTCAGCTTCGTGTTTTTCAAAGAATTCCGGATCGAAGTTCGCTTCCCGAAGATTCTCCAGCACAAAAGCGATGTCCACCCTGTCTCGCAGCCAGCGGTCGAAACACTCGTGCCTCAGCCGGATTCCAAAGGCATTGATACCGCGGAATTCATTCGAGGCTTTATGCCAGACAATATGCATCGCCTTCTTACCGGACTTGTGTTCCCAGTAAAACTCCAGTTCGCCGGAAGCAACGGATGGCTGTACGTTGCCATACGTCTGGTATTCGATGTCCAGGAACTTTGCCGAGTTAAACCACGGCCCGGGTTCATACTTCGTTTGTTCACCACATATTGTCTGCGCGACAACTTCTCCCATCATCCGGCCGGTGTACCACACTTGTTCGATATTTTTCCTGCCCGGCAGATCGTTTATCCTTTCAACACAGTCACCCAACGCGAATACTCCGGGTTTATTGGTTTGCAGGAATTCATTTACCAGGACACCACGCTTTGTTTCGATGCCGGATCCCCGGAGGAAATCAATGTTCGGCGACACGCCGACGGCAAGTCCCACGAACTGGCAACCGATCGTTTCATTCCGGCTGGTTGTGATTGACCTAACCCGGCCGTTGTCATCCGCGTTGATCTCTTTCAGTTCCGTTTCCAGCCTCAGGTCGATGTGGTGGGAGCGTATATGCCGGCTGATAAGATTTGCCTCCTGCAACGGAAGTACATTACTCCAGAACTCGGGCTCCCGTACCAGGACCGTCACGGCGATTTTCCGGGACAGCAGCATCTCCGCCATTTCAATTCCGATCAGGCCGCCGCCGACAATGACAGCGTTACGGATTCCTTTTGTATCTTCTTCCATCTGTTTAAGATCAGGGTATCCATACAATCCCTGAACACCCTTCAGGTCCTGACCAGGCCATCCGAATTTGTTGGACTTCGAACCGGATGCGATAAGAAGTACATCGTAAGCCAGGGTACCACCCGATTTCAACTGAAGGCACTTCGCCTCGGTGTCGACTTTGATCACATGGTCCTGCATCAGGGCGATGTCATTCTTCTTCCAGAAAAAATCCTCATAAGGTTTGGTGTGCTCATACTTCATATGCCCCATGTAGATATACATCAGCGCCGTTCGGGAATAGAAGTGTTTTGTTTCGGAAGAGATAACGGTAATCCGGTCACGGCTTCGTTTGCGTATGTGCCGCGCCGCAGTGATTCCCGAAATTCCATTACCGATGATGACGATATGCTTCATTGTTATCAAAGTTCAGGATCAATAACCTCACCGGTTGTCGGCTGGTTGACAAACTACCTTACCCGAAAGCATTTGCTTTGCCAAAAGTACATACGAAAAGACTCTCGTTTGTCGATTTCGGATGTCGCGGGAAAAGTTAACACGCAGAAACGAATGAAGCTTAATTTTTTTATTTTATTACTGGTGCTCCAGGTAACGGTTGCCCGGGCAGCCGATGTGAAGTCTTTCAGTGCGCAGGCGAATACCTTTTTGGCAACGTATGTCGAAAACGGTTTTGTCGCTTATGACAGGATCAGGTCGCAGGGAAAGGATATCGAAAGCCTTTACAAACAAATCGGCGAGATGTCCTTGAAAGGGCTGGATGATAATACCGTTAAGGCATTTTATATTAATGCATACAACATTATCGTCATCTATTGGGTCTCAAAGCACCTGCCGTTAAAATCGCCGCTGGATAATTCCGGCTTCTTTGATAAGGTCAAGCATGTGGTAGCCGGAGAAAGTATGACGTTAAATGCGCTGGAGATCAAAAAGCTGTTGTTTGTTTATAAGGACGCACGTATCCATTTTGCGTTAGCCTGCGCGGCGAAGAGTTGTCCGCCACTGGCCAGCTTTGCCTTCGCGCCGGAAAACCTGGAACAACAGCTTAACGAAAGGACTTCCCTGGCCCTGAACACAAAAGCATGGATCAGAATCTATCCCGATCAAAAAAGAGCGGAACTTTCGAAAATTTTCGAATGGTATAAGGGTGACTTCATGGCAAACGGACAATCCCTCACGGAATGGATTAACCAATACCGCAAGGAAAAGATACCCGGTACCTACACGATCGGTTACTATGACTATGACTGGACACTAAACGACCGGAAATAAACCGGCGCCCGGTCAGGCGTTGTATAGGGTATCGTAGTATTCCTTTGCCATCCGGCCGGCATCAAAGTATGGAACCACGTCCTGCATGGCCGTTTTGACAATCGTCAACCATTTGTCCCCTTTGTCGTAATACGTGGGAATGATTTCATTTTCCAGGACATCCAGCAGGTTCTTGGCCTCGATTTTATCCTTTGCCTCCGGCGATAACGCGTCGTCCGCGGGGTCAATGATAAACGCATTCTTGCCATGCTTCGCGAATTCAGGTACCCAGCCATCGGGTATGGATAAGTTAACGGAAGCATTCATAGCAGCAGTCATCCCGGAAGTGCCCGAGGCTTCGTGATACAAGCGGGGGCTGTTCAGCCATACATCCGATCCTTTCTTCAGGTGACCGGATAACCACAACTCGTACCCTGTTACAACCGTGCAGTTAGGCAAATCTTTTGTCTTCCAGTAGATCTCGTTAAAGATGTTGATCGCATTGTAATCCTCCGGGTAGGGTTTACCCGCCCAGATCACCTGGATGGGATACTGTTTGCTCAACGCAATTTTCAGGAACCTGTTAAAATCGGAAAGTAAAAGATTCGCACGCTTGTATGCGGCGAATCGTCTTGCCCAAACAATGGTCAGGACATCTTCATTGAAAAGTTTTCCCGTTTGATTGGCAACCACACGGAAGAGTTTTCGCTTCAGTTCTTTTTTTCGCGCGGTCAGGGCTTTGCCATCATTCTTTTTTAATGCACTGTCCAGATCGGGATCGCTCCAGTACGTTTTGTTCTGGGCGTTGGTTATTGCCGAGATCTCGCAGATACCTTTGTAGTCGCCCCACATCTTGCGGGCCACTTCACCATGCAGCTTAGAAACGCCGTTGGCCTTCTTGGAAAGGCGCAGCGCTGTAAGGGTATAGTTCAGCACGCCATTTTCAGGGTAAACATACTCGTCAACCTGTTTGAGTGTAAGTCCGTTGAAAAAACTCATACCGTGGAGCAGCGGGATACTGTGTTCCTCGTTTCCGGCTTTTTCAGGAGTATGGGTCGTAAAGACCACCCTCTTTTTGACTTCATCGATATCCTTGTACTTATCGAGCAGATAGAAGGTCATAGGCAGGGCATGACCTTCGTTCATATGATAAATTTCCGTCTTCCTGTCCAGAACATCCAGCAGTTTTGCGCCGCCAATCCCCAGCAGGATCGATTGGGCGATACGGGTGGTTTCATTCGGATCGTACAGCCGGTGGCTAATGGTCTGCGCCAGAAAATCGTTTTCCGGGATATCGGTACTTAACAGGAACAGGGGGGCCGCGTTAAAAACTTCCGGCCTGAGCAGGTAGGCCTTCACAAATACTTTGGCACCGTGAATGGTGATGGGGAAAACGATATTGGTATCCGTCAGAAAAGAATAATCCTTGTCGCGAAAGCTTACCTTCAGTGTCTGATCCTGATTTCTTTCCTGGTCATAGTATCCTTTCTTCCATAGAATTCCGATGCCGATAAGGTTTTGTTTCAGCTCATAGGCACTCCGGAGGTGCGATCCTGCCAGGAATCCCAGCCCGCCGCTGTAGATCTTCAGGGGCTGATCCACGGCGAACTCCATGGAGAAGTACGCAACCGGTTTGGAATATTTCTTGTCGAATTTGTAGGGAAAGAGGTCGTTAAGCTTGAACATGGGTTATGGTATAAAAGACCACAAACTAACAAAAGAGTAGGAATACAGATCCGGAAATGTAAGGAAAGAACATACAGCGCAGATTGCAATCGTTTGTTGATACGATTAACAAACGGTTAATCATCATAATCCTTTCTCCAGATATGATATCAGGTCGTGTACCGAATCAAAAGTTCTTAAGTCACCTTCGTCCAGAACGCTCCATTGATTATTTGCTCCGATCATAACAGAAACACCCGACTCTTCCGTGGTGACACCGAAACCCCGGCGCTCCAGCGCGTTCCTGGTCCACAGGTAGGTATAGCCATCACCCGTTAACCGGATAGTTCTTCCCAAATGTGCTTCGTGCTGCACTTTTCCCGTTCGGAGGTCAAAACCCTTGAACTGGAAAATATCATCAAAGGTCCCGTTGAGTACAAGGTCTTCCGGAGTACCGGAAACAATATTACCCTCTTTCCCGGCTAACCAGATCACATCGGACATCTGCAGGGCGAGGTCCAGTTCGTGAGTGGCGATCAGGATACCTTTGTTCGTAACCCGGGCGATATTTTTCAACAGTTTCATGACCTCCACCCGGTTGTTCAGGTCGAGGTGGGCGGTCGGTTCATCCAATAAAATCACCGGTGTATCCTGCGCAATCGCCCTGGCGATCATAGCCATTTGCAGCTGCCCGTCGCTCAACTCAAAAAGCCTTTTGTCAACCAAGTGTCCGATGTGGACCTGCGCGATAGCACGCTCGATGATACGCTTATCTTCCGCGGTCAGCTGAACCCTCCAGTTGAGATAGGGGTAGCGCCCGAACGTAACCAACTCTGCGACGGTCATGTTCACCGAAGTGATCCTGTCCGTGAGGACGATCGCCATATGGAGGTGCGCCTGTTTGGCGGAGGGAAAAACGACTTCTCCCGACACTGGTTTCTGTATGCCGGCCAGGGACCGGATGAGCGTCGACTTGCCGATGCCGTTGGGTCCCATAAAACAAATCAGGTTGCCCGCACCTACCGTCAGGTTCAAGTCCCTGAACAGAATCTGTTTTCCATATCCTACCGACAGGTCACGGG
Source organism: Chryseolinea sp. (assembly GCA_041742155.1). Lineage (GTDB taxonomy): Bacteria > Bacteroidota > Bacteroidia > Cytophagales > Cyclobacteriaceae > Chryseolinea. The sequence goes on from JBGSJE010000002.1 coordinate 561,183, forward strand.
TCTGAAGCAATATTTTTTGCGGATCGCTCATCAGACGGATATCCGTTTAGCCTTCATAATAATGGAGATTACTACCGGTGCGCCGATAAGGGCTGTAATCGCGTTGATGGGTAACACGTAAATGCTTCCCGGAAGCTGGGCGAGGATGTCGCATAATAGCATCAGGGCGGCGCCACCAACCATCACAGCGGGGATTAGAATTAAGTGATTATGGGTGCGGATCAGGAGCTTGACCAGGTGGGGAACTGCCAGTCCGACGAACGCGATGGGCCCGCAAAACGCCGTCACTGCGCCCGTAAGAATGCTGGTTGAAAGGATGACCCAGAGACGTGATCGGCTGATGTTCACCCCCAGGCTCCTGGCGTAGTTATCCCCCAAAAACCAGGCATTCAGGGCTTTTGCCGACAGGAAGGCGATGGTGGCACCCAACACAAGAATCCACGTGAGCACCTGGATTTCATTCCAGTTCAACCGGCCGAGGCTTCCGAATGTCCAAAGCAGGAAGGCCTGCTGGTCTTCGGCGTTACTTAAAAACTGGAGCACGCTGACCAGGGACGAGGCGGTAGCGCCCAGCATAAGCCCTATTATGAGGAGTGATGTATTGTCATGAATTCGGTAAGAAATGCCGAGTACCAGTATAAACACGAGGCCGCACCCCGCGCTTGCCGCTGCCACGACGGCCCAGGGTGAGGGGGAAGACAACACTTCAATCCCCAGTGCCGGGCTCATGAATATCAGGGACACGGCGAGGCTTGCGCCGGAGCTGAGTCCTAAGACGTCGGGACCAGCCAACGCATTCCGAAACAGGGTTTGCATAAGCAGGCCGGCAATGGACAACGCACTTCCGGCGAGGATGCAGGTCAGGGCTTTGGTCATCCTGAAATCCCAGATGATATCGTGCCATACCTGGACCGTGGTGTTTTTTCCGGCGAGGATGGAGAGGATATCGGCAAAGGGGATCCTGACACTACCCAGGGAAAGGTTCAGGCCGAAGAGGGCAAACAGGAGGAAGGGGAGTATAATCCAACGCTTATTCATCAGGTTCGGGGCGCAAAAGGGCTCGAACGGCAATGATACGCGATTTTGGAGGATTACGGCGAACAGGGCCTGAAACGGCCTGGATTGCTAAAAATTTTGAAACCTGCATTTGGTAACTATACTTTAGTTCCTATCTTTGCAGTCCTTTTTGAAGAAAGAGGGTAAAACGTCCTGAAAAACAGCATAAATAGGTTCAGCCATGCCTGGAATTATAGGAAAGAAAATAGGAATGACCAGTGTATTCGGTCCGGAGGGTGTTAACATCGCCTGTACGGTTATCGAAGCTGGGCCTTGCGTAGTGACGCAAGTGAAGAATGTGGAGACAGACGGATACCGTGCTGTTCAGCTATCATTTGGAGAAAAGAAGGAGAAAAATACGTCGAAAGCGGCTATTGGTCACTTCAAAAAAGCAAATACGACACCCAAGAGATCGATCGCCGAGTTCCGCGACTTCCGTAAGGAGTACGATGGAATAGTCGAGTTAGGTAAGGAGATCCGTATCCAGGATATTTTTATTGAGGGTGATTTCGTTGATGCGATCGGTACTTCGAAGGGTAAGGGATTCCAGGGTGTTGTGAAGCGGCATAATTTTGCCGGTGTTGGTGGCCAGACTCACGGTCAGCACAACAGGCTTCGTGCTCCTGGTTCGATGGGTAACGCGTCGTTCGCATCGCGTGTACCGAAAGGCAAGCGTCTTGCAGGCCGGATGGGAACGGATCGTGTGAAACTAACCAACCTCCGGATCGTGAAGATCATGCCTGAGCAAAACCTGATCGTTGTAAGCGGTTCTGTTCCCGGAGCAAAAAATTCAACTGTAATCCTTCAGAAATAATGGAAGTAGCAGTACTTAAATCTAGTGGTGAGAAAACCAGCAAGAAGGTTAATCTTTCTGATGATGTGTTTGGTATCGAACCAAACGACCACGCCATATACCTGGATGTAAAAAGTTACCTGGCCAATCAGCGTCAGGGTACGCACAAGTCTAAGCAGCGTAACGAAATCTCAGGTTCTTCTAAAAAATTAAAGAAACAAAAAGGAACAGGTGGTGCCCGTGCGGGTAACATCAAGAACCCCCAGTTTAAAGGTGGTGGACGTGTATTCGGCCCGCAACCCCGTGACTATTCCTTTAAGTTGAATAAGAAAGTAAAGGATCTTGCCCGTAAATCAGCTCTTGCTTACAAGGCGAAGGACAACTCCATTGCCGTACTGGAAGATTTTAGTTTTGAGTCCCCCAAGACCAAAAACTATACAGCTTTCCTGAAAGCGCTTTCGCTGAATGACAAGAAGACGTTACTGGTTCTTTCGGAAGTCAACAAGAATGTTGTTTTGTCGGGAAGAAATATCCAGAACACGAAGATTACGACTGCTGATCAGATCAACACATACGATCTGATGAATGCCGACAACGTGATTTTTGTGGAGAGTTCAATAAGCAAGGTTGAAAACTTATTAAATAAAGAGTAATGAGTATCCTGAAGAAGCCGCTGGTAACGGAGAAAGTTTCTGCTTTGAACGAGAAAGGCAAATACGGTTTCATTGTTGATTCCGATGCAAACAAAGTAGAGATCAAGAAGGCCGTTGAAAAGCAATATGGTGTAAATGTAGAGCGTGTTAATACGATGGTAGTAATGGGTAAAAAGAAGACCCGTTACACAAAAGCCGGCGTGTTGGCTGGTCGTAAGCCTAGCTACAAAAAGGCGATCGTAACGTTGGCTGAAGGCGAAGTAATTGATTTTTATAGCAACGTTTAATTATTAACCGATGGCGCTTAAGAAATTAAAACCGATAACACCAGGTACGAGGCACAGACTCGCGACCTCGTTCAGTGATATTACATCAACGACACCGGAGAAGTCTCTATTAACCACGATCAAAAAGTCGGGTGGTAGAAACAACAGCGGACGGATGACGATGCGCTACATTGGTGGCGGACATAAGCAGAAGTCAAGAGAGATAGATTTTAAACGCGACCGGGTTGGAATACCTGCAATGGTAAAGTCTATTGAATACGATCCGACCCGTTCGGCCCGTGTTGCTCTTTTGTATTATGCGGACGGATCCAAGACTTATATAATAGCTCCCGAGGGATTAAAGGTAGATCAGGAAGTTATCTCCGGCGCCGATGTTGCGCCAGAGGTGGGAAATGCTCTTCCTTTATCGAAGATTCCATTGGGTACTATCGTACATAACGTGGAAATGAAACCCGGTAAGGGCGGTGCGATCGCAAGAAGCGCCGGAACATTTGTACAATTACTCGCGCGTGAAAACGGTATGGCAACCTTAAAGATGCCTTCCGGAGAAATGCGCAACGTTCTTGAAGTATGTATGGCGACCGTTGGGGCGACTTCCAATGCAGACCATATGAACGAAAGTGTTGGTAAAGCCGGAAGAAGCCGTTGGAGAGGTACTCGTCCTCGTACGCGTGCCGTTGCCATGAACCCTGTCGATCACCCGATGGGTGGTGGTGAAGGACGGGCATCCGGTGGTCATCCAAGATCACGTAACGGTCTCTACTCTAAGGGTAAGAAGACCCGCCATCCGAAGAAGTATTCTGATCGTCTAATCATAGCTAAGAGGAAAAAATAATGGGACGCTCGATTAAAAAAGGACCATATTGCGATCACCGCGTTTTGAAAAAGGTGGAAGCAACCGAGAAATCAGGTAAGAAATCTGTTATCAAAACCTGGTCAAGAAGATCAACCGTAGTGCCTGAAATGATCGGCCATACGTTTGCCGTTCACAATGGAAATAAGTTCATTCCGGTATATGTAACGGAAAACATGGTGGGTCATAAGCTGGGTGAATTCGCCCCGACCCGTACATTCCGCGGACACTCCGGTAACAAGAAAGATAACGCTAAGTAAACAACATGGAAGCTGTAGCGAAAAAAGTGAAAAAATCGGTGCTGAAACGCGAGAAGCGTGACGCGCGAAAAGAAGCTGCAAAAAGCGGTCCTTCTGTAGCGAAGTTGAAAAACGTCCCTACATCACCCAGAAAGATGCGCCTTGTTGCTGATCTGATCAGAGGCGAGCGTGTAAGCAGAGCGCTGAACATTCTTAAATACGAGCCGAAAGTTGGTTCACCTAAACTTGAAAAACTGTTGCTCTCCGCTATTTCAAGCTGGGAGGCAAAACACCAGGATGTCAAGTTGGAGGAAGCTGATCTTTATGTAAAGGAGATCTTCGTCGATGGCGGCCGTATTTTGAAAAGACTCAGACCCGCTCCCCAGGGAAGGGCACATCGCGTGAGAAAACGTTCAAACCATGTGACATTGATCGTCGACAGTTTGAAAAAGGTTGGCGGTGAAGTAAAAGTGACAGAACAAGAAACGAAGGAATAATAATGGGACAAAAGATTAATCCTGTAGGTTTTAGATTAGGCATCGTTCGCGGCTGGGATTCCAACTGGTACGGTGGAAAAACCTTCTCTGATAAACTGGTTGAAGACCAAAAGATCAGAAAATATGTAGAAGCACGTATCCCAAAAGGTGGTATTGCAAAAGTGGTTATCGAAAGAACGCTTAAGCGCATCACCCTGACGATTCACACTGCCCGTCCCGGTGTTGTGATCGGAAAAGGAGGAAACGAGGTTGACAAGATCAAGGAGGAGCTGAAGAAGCTTACCAATAAGGATGTTCAGATCAACATCTTCGAGATCAAACGCCCGGAACTGGATTCCAAGCTGGTAGGTGAGTCGATTGCACAGCAGATCGAAGCGCGTATTTCTTACAAGCGTGCGATGAAGCAGGCTATTGCTTCGGCAATGCGTGTTGGAGCGGAAGGAATAAAGATCAAATGTTCAGGCCGTCTGGCTGGTGCCGATATGGCCCGGACGGAACAGTATAAGGAAGGAAGAATTCCCTTGCATACGCTTCGTGCCGATATCGACTACGCGATCTCCGAATCGCAGACCGTATACGGTAAGATTGGTATTAAGGTATGGATATTCAAAGGTGAGATTTACGGTAAGCGCGATCTTTCTCCTAACGTTGGTGTAGTAAGCAATGCTCCGCAGGGTCCTGGCCAGAAAGGTGGCAATGACCGTGGTGGTGACAGAGGCGGACGCAGACGCGGTGGTGAAGGAAGACCGGGTGGTGACAGGCGTGGTGGTGAAGGTGGCGGACCAAGACGCACCGGCGGTGATAACCGTGGTGGCGGAAGAAGAAACGGATAACTATTTCGAAGCATTAAAGACAGGTAACGATGTTACAGCCTAAACGAACGAAATTCAGAAAAATGCAAAAGGGCCGTGTGAAAGGAATGGCTACGAGAGGTCATACCATAGCATTTGGTTCATTTGGTTTAAAAGCATTGGAAGGTGGCTGGATTACAGCCCGTCAGCTGGAAGCTGCGCGTATTGCCGTAACGCGGGCAATGAAACGTGAAGGTCAGGTATGGATCAGGATCTTCCCCGATAAACCGATTACCAGAAAGCCTGCAGAGGTTCGTATGGGTAAGGGTAAGGGAGCTCCCGAATATTGGGTAGCGGTTATTAAACCGGGAACGATCCTGTTCGAGGCTGGAGGAGTTAACATTGCAACCGCGAAAGAAGCGATGCGTCTTGCGGAAGGTAAATTGCCAATGAAAACGAAGTTCACGATCAAACGCGACTACGTAGAATAATAAACAGTCATGAAAAATTCAGATATCAAAGCATTAAGTGTAACCGAGCTGAAGGAAAAAATCGGCACAGAAAAGGAAGCGCTTCGCAAGATGCAGTTTGCGCACCAGGTTACAGCCATCGAGAACCCGATGAAACTGAGAGAAAACCGCAAGCTCGTTGCCAGGTTGCATACTGAATTGAGAGCTAAAGAACTTCAAAAATAATTCCTATGGAAAGGAACGACAGAAAAGAACGGATCGGTAAAGTGGTAAGCAATAAAATGCAAAAGACCATTACAGTTGCCGTTGACAGAAAGGTAAAACATCCGATCTACGGAAAATTTGTGAACAGAACGACTAAGTTCAAGGCACATGATGAGGCCAATACCGCAGGTATGGGCGATACGGTTCGTATCATGGAAACTCGTCCGCTGAGCAAGGACAAGCGTTGGAGATTAGTTGAAATAGTTGAAAAAGCGAAGTAATCATGATAAGCACAGAATCGAGACTTACCGTAGCAGATAACAGCGGAGCCAAAGAAGTTCTTTGTATGCACGTATTGGGTGGAACAAGGAGACGTTATGCGTCCGTTGGCGACAAGATCGTTGTTACTGTTAAGTCAGCTATGCCGAGCAGCCAGGTGAAAAAGGGAACCGTTTCCAAAGCTGTTGTGGTACGGACCACCAAAGAAGTGAGAAGAAAAGACGGGTCATATATCCGTTTCGAAGATAACGCAGCCGTTCTTTTGAATGCACAGGATGAACCCCGGGGAACCCGTATTTTCGGTCCCGTGGCCCGTGAACTCAGAGAAAAGCAGTTTATGAAAATTGTTTCATTGGCACCTGAAGTAATCTAAGCCATGGAGAAGAAGAAAAACGCAAAACCAAAATTGCACATCCGCAAAGGCGACACGGTTAAAGTGCTCGCCGGAGACGACAGGGGCAAGACTGGAAAAGTACTCGAGGTAGTGCTTGATAAGAACAGGGCAATTGTCGAAGGTATTAATATCGTGACAAAACACACGAAACCTTCTGCAGGTAAGCCTGAGGGAGGCATCAAAAAAACCGAAGCCTCCATGCATGTCAGCAATTTAATGCTGATTGACCCGGCGAGCGGTAAACCGACGAGGACCGGACGCAAGCTTAACGAAAAGAATAAGCTTCAGAGATATTCTAAGAAAACAGGAGAATTTATTAAGTAATGGCAGCTCCAAGATTAAAAGACAAATACCTGACCGAGGTGGTTCCTGCGTTGAAGCAGAAGTTCGCCTATAAGTCAGTCATGCAGGTACCGAAGATCGAAAAGATCTGTATCAATAAGGGTATGGGTATCGCGGTATCAGACAAAAAACTGATCGATGTTGCGCTGGAGGAAATCACCACCATCAGCGGTCAGAAGGCTGTATCGACCAAATCGAAGAAAGCGATCTCTAACTTCAAGTTACGGGAAAACATGCCAATCGGCGTGCGTGTTACTCTTCGCGGCGACAAAATGTACGAATTCCTGGACAGGCTCATGAATATCGCTATGCCGCGTGTTCGCGATTTTCGCGGTGTTTCGGCAAAAGGTTTCGATGGTCGCGGAAATTATACACTGGGCGTGAAAGAACAGATCATCTTCCCTGAGATCTCGATCGACAAGGTTAATAAGATCAGTGGTATGGATATCACGTTTGTAACGACAGCCACTACGGACGAAGAGAGCTATGAGCTCCTGAAAGCCCTGGGAATGCCATTTACCAATAAAAATAATTAAGAAATCGCATGGCTAAATCATCAGTAATAGCGCGACAGACTAGAAGAGAAAAGCTGGTTGCTACGCACGCTGCCAAAAGAAAGGCTCTTAAGGAAGCTGGCGACTACCTGGCACTCGATAAACTTCCCCGCAATGCATCTCCCGTGAGATTGCACAACCGGTGTAAGCTGACAGGTCGTCCAAAAGGATATATGGGTAAGTTCGGCGTTTGCCGTAACGTGTTTCGCGAAATGGCATCAAATGGAAAGATTCCAGGGGTCACGAAGGCCAGCTGGTAAACAGGTAGAAAATATTGGTTGCTGAGTATCCAGGTCGTCCTGATTGCATGGGGCGAAACCTGATAACAGTTTGGATTATTGAAATTGTTCGATATCTTTGCAGCCCGGTTTTAAAAAAAACGCGGGCTTGCTTATTAATAGAAAAGGCTAAAAAGAGATGACTGATCCTATAGCAGATTATTTAACCCGGTTGCGGAACGCCATTAAGGCAAACCACCGTGTGGTAGAAATACCCGCTTCCAATCTCAAAAAGGAGATTACAAAGGTCCTTTTTGATAAAGGTTTCATCCTGAATTACAAGTTCCAGGATGGTGTTAACTATCAGGGAGTGATTAAAATCGCCCTGAAGTATAACCCTGAAACAAAGGAGTCGGCCATCACATCGCTGGAGCGGATCAGTACCCCTGGTCTGAGGCAATATGCCGGTACCGATTCTATGCCGCGGGTGATGAACGGGTTGGGAGTAGCAATACTCTCTACGTCAAAAGGTATTATTACCGACAAGGAAGCGAAGTCGCTCAACGTCGGTGGTGAAGTATTGTGCTACGTTTATTAATTGAGAAGTCATGTCACGAATAGGTAAGCAACCGATAACAATTCCCAAAGGCGTAACTTTTACTTTCTCTAAAGAGAGTAACAAAGTTACCGTTAAAGGGCCTAAAGGTGAATTGCACCAGAATATTGATCCTGATTTCAAGATCACACAGGAGGATGGAACCGTATTGGTAGAACGTCCTACCGAACAAAAGCGTCATAAATCAATGCATGGTCTTTACCGCGCGTTGATCGCCAACATGGTGGAAGGTGTTTCCAACGGATACAAACACCAACTGGAGCTGGTCGGTGTGGGATACAAAGCAAGTGCACAATCCAACGTGCTTGAATTGAGCCTTGGATACTCGCACAATGTTTTCCTGGCGGTTCCTTCTGAAATAAAGGTTGTGGCTGTTCAGGAGAAAGGTCAAAACCCGACGATCATTCTGGAAGGTATCGATAAGCAACTGATCGGACAAGTAGCCGCTAAGTTGAAGTCGTTGCGTAAGATCGAACCATACAAAGGAAAAGGTATACGCTTCACAGGTGAATTTGTACGCAGAAAAGCTGGTAAGGCTGCTGCCAAGTAATAATAGCAGGGTACGCGAAATGTGTATCCGATAGAAACAGAAAACATCATAGAGCAGGATAACAGATAAATCTATGGCAGGTAAGAATAACGAAAGACGAGAAAGGATAAAGATGGGCGTCCGCAAAAAGATCAGCGGAACAACTGACAGGCCCCGCTTATCTGTGTTCAGAAGCAACAAGGGCTTGTTTGTTCAGGTGATTGATGACCTGAAAGGAACCACCATCGCATCTGCGTCGACATCGGAACTGGGTGAAAAAGCCAGGCTGAACGTCGAGAATTCGAAGAGTGTTGGTAAGAAGATCGCTGAAAAGGCATTGGCTTCCGGAGTACAAACAATTGTCTTCGATCGCAATGGATACCTGTACCATGGTAATATCAAAGCTTTGGCGGAAGGTGCCAGAGAAGGTGGTTTAAAATTCTAAGAAAACTGAAATATGTCAGTAAGCAATATTAGTACAGTAAAAGCCAGCGAAATCGATCTTAAGGAACGAGTAGTAGCTATCGAACGTGTAGCGAAAGTGGTGAAGGGTGGTCGCAGGTTCAGCTTTGCAGCGATCGTTGTAGTTGGTGATGGAAATGGTGTGGTTGGATATGGATTGGGTAAAGCCAATGAAGTGACAGATGCTATTACAAAAGGCATAGATGATGCGAAAAAGCATCTCGTTAAGGTGCCGATCATTAAAGGAACTGTTCCTCACGAGTCGATTGGAAAATTTGGTGGTGGATTTGTGTTGTTGAAACCGGCGTCTCCGGGTACGGGTGTTATCGCCGGTGGTGCGATGCGTGCGGTATTGGAAAGTGCCGGAGTACACAATGTACTGGCGAAATCGAAAGGTTCGTCTAATCCGCACAACGTGGTAAAAGCGACTTTTAAAGCGTTAACCAGTATGCGCGACGCGTATACGGTTGCGAAGAACAGAGGCGTTTCATTGTCCAAGGTATTTAACGGCTAAGAAACATGGCGAAGGTACAGATCACTCAGAAAAGAAGTACAATCAAAAGACCCGAGACCCAGATCCGTACGATCAAGGCATTGGGACTAGGAAAAATAAACAGGACGGTTGAAGTGGAGCTTACCCCTCAGATCGCCGGAATGATTTCGAAAGTGAATCATCTCATTACTGTAAAAGAACTTTAAGATGAAGCTGCATACATTAAAACCTGCTGAAGGTTCAACAAAAACGAATAAGAGACTTGGCCGCGGTCAGGGTTCCGGTGGAAGCACCGCGGGCCGTGGACATAAAGGTGCACAATCAAGGTCCGGTTATTCAAGCAAGCCTGGTTTTGAAGGTGGTCAGATGCCGTTGCAGCGCCGCGTTCCGAAGTTCGGATTTAAGAATAACAACAAAGAGTATTTCAAGGCTGTAAACCTTGATATCCTTGAAGGACTTGCCGAGCGGACTAAGTCCGGTGCATTAAGCCTTCAGGTACTTATCGACAATGGAATAGTAGGCAAGAACGACAAAGTGAAGGTGTTAGGCAGGGGAGAGTTGAAAGCGAAAGTCAATGTAGAGGCACATGCCTTCTCAGCTTCCGCGACACAGGCAATTGAAAAAACAGGTGGAACCGCCACAACCGTGAAGTAATGAAGCGTTTCTTTCAGACCATAAAGAACATCTTTTCAATAGAAGACCTGAGGGTCAGGATACTCAACACCATTGGGTTTCTGATCATCTTCAGACTTGGTTCTTTTATTGTATTGCCCGGTATCGACCCGAATCTCCTGGATCCAAACAGAAATTCGAGCGGTATACTTGGCTACCTGAATAACTTCCTGGGAGGTGCCTTTAACAATGCATCCATTTTTGCATTGGGTATCATGCCCTACATTTCGGCTTCTATTATCGTTCAGCTGCTCTCATTTGCTGTTCCTTATTTTCAGAAACTTCAGAAGGAAGGAGATTCCGGAAGGAAACGCCTGAACCAATATACCCGTGTACTGACCATTTTTATTACGGTCTTCCAGGGTTACAGCTACCTTAAAGGTGCCATTGATCCAGCTGTCATCACAAACCCGGGCCCATTCTTCTTTGTTACGTCGGTTGTAATACTGATCGCCGGAACAATGTTCTGTATGTGGCTGGGCGAACGGATCACGGACAAGGGAATCGGTAACGGTATCTCTATGCTGATCATGATTGGTATTGTGTCGCGATTGCCCCTGGCGCTTGTTTCTGAAGTGACGGACAAATTTCCCGGTAAGGCGATATTCTTTATTATAGAATTGTTCGTCCTGTTTGGAATCGTGGTAGCCGTAATTGCCTTAACACAAGCAACACGACGGATCCCTATTCAATACGCAAAGCAGGTTATTGGCAATAAACTTTACGGAGGAAAACGCGATTTTATTCCGTTAAAACTGAATTCGGCCGGTGTAATGCCGATCATTTTTGCACAGGCATTGATGTTCTTTCCGGCCCTGATAGCCGGGATGTGGAGGGACAGTGACATAGGTGCCTACATCGGGGCGACTTTTTCGGACCCGTATTCATGGCAATACAGCTTGTTGTTTGCTTCGATGATCCTGATCTTCACGTTCTTTTACACGGCGATCACGATCAACTCGAATGACATTGCTGACAATTTGAAACGCAACGGCGGATTTGTACCGGGGGTTAAACCTGGTAAACAAACGGCTGAGTTTATAGATACTGTTTTATCGAGGATTACTTTACCTGGTGCGATATTCCTGGCTTCTATTGCAGTGCTACCGGCATTTGCAGTGACGGCGGGAGTGGGACAAAACTTCGCTCAGTTCTTTGGTGGCACGTCGCTTCTGATTCTGGTTGGTGTTGTACTGGATACACTCCAACAGATTGAAAGCTACTTGCTGATGAGACACTACGAAGGCATGATGAAATCAGGCAGAGTAAAAGGACGTTCTCAATTTGCTGCGGCTTAAAGGCTGAATGGTTCACTTAAAAACGGCAGAAGAGATTCAGATCATGAAAGAGGGTTCCCTGATATTGGGGAAAGCTCATGGAGAAGTCGCCAGGCAAATTAAGCCTGGAGTCAGAACCAAGGATCTGGACAAACTGGCGGAAGAGTTTATCAGAGACAACGGCGGGGTGCCATCGTTTAAAAATTACAACGGTTTCCCTGCGGCATTGTGTATCTCGGTTAATGAGGTAGTGGTTCACGGGTTTCCCGGGAGCTACGAGCTCCGTGACTCGGATATTATCTCGATAGATTGTGGAGTGTATTACAAAGGTTATCACTCGGACTCTGCTTATACCTATCCACTGGAAGGTACAAGTTCGGAGACCCTGCTGCTTCTGAATCGAACGTACGATTCACTTTACCTGGGCATCGCTCAGGCGAAGGCAGGTAACAGGATCGGGGATATCAGCTTTGCCATTCAACATTATGTTGAAGGTTTTGGATACGGCGTTGTGCGGGAGCTGGTGGGACATGGAGTTGGTAAAAAACTACATGAGGATCCGGAAGTACCGAACTACGGTAAGCGGGGAAAAGGTGTAAAGATCGTCGCAGGGATGGTTTTTGCGATTGAACCGATGATCAACCGGGGTTCAAAAAGTGTGGTTCAGGAACGCGATGGCTGGACAATACGTACATCGGACAGAAAACCTTCGGCGCATTTTGAGCATACGGTGGCGGTTTACGAGAATGAAACAGAGATATTGACCACGCACAGATATATAGAGGAAAATTATTCATATAAGTGGCGAAGCAAAAGTCAATAGAACAGGACGGTACGATTTCGGAAGCATTATCCAACGCGATGTTTCGCGTTCAATTGGAGAATGGACATGAAGTACTGGCCCATATTTCGGGAAAGATGAGAATGCATTACATACGCATCCTGCCTGGCGACAGGGTGAGATTGGAAATGTCACCATACGATTTAACAAAAGGGAGGATTGTATTTAGATACAAGTAACAACGAAAATGAAAGTTAAAGCATCCATAAAAAAACGAAGCGCTGACTGTAAGATCATCAGACGCAAAGGCAAATTGTATGTGATTAACAAGAAGAATCCGAGGTATAAACAAAGACAAGGTTAACATACTATGGCACGTATAGCTGGTGTAGATATTCCTGATAACAAACGGGGCGAAATTGGGCTCACGTATATTTTTGGTATTGGCCGCAGGTCAGCACAAAAAATACTTTCCTCTGCCGGTGTAGACATCGACAAGAAAGTAAAGGAATGGAATGATGAAGAGTCCAACGCGGTTCGCGCAATCATCGCTGAGAAATTCAGGATCGAGGGTGCACTGAAATCCGAGATCCAGCTGAGCATTAAGCGCCTCATGGACATCGGATGCTACAGGGGATTGCGTCACCGGAAGGGATTACCTGTCCGCGGACAAACTACCAAGAACAATGCACGTACCCGTAAGGGTAAGCGTAAGACGGTAGCGAACAAGAAGAAGGCAACTAAAGGTTAATAGATAAACTTTTCAATAATGGCGACTGCTGAAAAGAGAAAAGATAAAGCGAAGAAGCGCGTAGTGAATGTGGAGGCCGTGGGCCATGCCCACATCCGTGCAACTTTCAATAATATCATCATCTCTATGACAAATAGCACCGGACAGGTTATTTCCTGGGCATCGGCTGGTAAGATGGGATTCAAAGGTTCTAAGAAGAACACTCCGTATGCAGCTCAGGTTGCAGCACAGGATTGTGCGACCAAAGCCTTCGAACAAGGTCTGAGAAAAGTGGAAGTGTTCGTGAAAGGCCCCGGCGCCGGTCGCGAATCCGCTATCCGCACGATTCAGGGATCTGGTATTGAGGTTACGGCTATCCGTGACGTCACACCGCTTCCGCACAACGGATGCCGTCCTCCAAAGAAAAGAAGAGTATAATTAAAGCATATATTAGGTTTTACCATGGCAAGATATACAGGCCCTAAAGTCAGAATCTCAAGACGTTTCAACGAGCCTATTTTAGGTGATAACAAGGCGCTTCAGAAGAAGAACTATGCTCCTGGTCAACATGGCCGTGGCAAGAAGCGTAAGCAATCTGAATACGCAACGCAGCTTGCCGAAAAGCAAAAAGCGAAGTACATATACGGCTTGTTGGAAAGACAATTCGCGAAATTGTTCGATACAGCATCCCGTAAAAAGGGCGTGACAGGTGAGGTGCTTCTGCAACTCCTTGAGTCCCGGCTCGACAATACCGTTTACCGTCTTGGTATCGCACCGACACGGAGGGCTGCGCGCCAGCTCGTCCTTCACAAGCACATTCTGGTAAATGGAGATGTAGTTAATATCGGTTCATTCTCCCTGAAGCCCGGCGACCTCGTAGAAGTCCGCGAGCGCTCAAAGTCGTTAGAAGTAATTACGAATAGCCTTTCGATTCAAGGTGCTAAAAAGTACAATTGGTTGGAATGGGATAACAACGAAATGGCAGGTAAGATCATTAACGTGCCGCCACGCACTGATATTCCTGAAAATATCAATGAGCAGCTTATCGTTGAATTGTACTCTAAGTAATTTTAACTGTTAACAACATTACTATGTCAATATTAGCATTTCAAATGCCAGAGAAGGTAGCGATGGAAAAGTCCGATGATTTTCACGGTCTCTTCACATTCAAGCCGCTGGAAAAAGGATACGGAGTGACGATCGGCAATGCGCTGAGAAGAATTCTGCTGTCTTCACTGGAAGGATATGCGATAACGGGTATTAAGATCCCCGGCGTTCTTCATGAGTTTTCAACCATTGAAGGCGTTGTGGAAGATGTTGCGGAAATTATCCTGAACCTGAAAATGGTTCGCTTCAGACGGGTTGCTGATAACTTCGATAATAAGATCACGGTAAACATCAGGAAACAGAAACAGTTCCGGGCTGGTGATATCACAAAGTTCACTTCCGCTTTTGAAATTCTGAACCCTGAACATGTTATCTGCAATCTCGATGAATCATCTCAATTCGAAATTGAATTGACCATTGAAAAAGGCAGAGGTTATCTTCCAGCAGAGGAGAATAAACCATCTGAACAGGTCTTCGGATTTATTCCTATTGATGCGATTTTCACACCGATCAAAAACGTCAAATACAGCGTTGAAAACACCCGTGTGGAACAAAAGACTGACTACGAAAAACTGGTAGTAGATATAGAAACCGACGGTTCCATCCACCCTGAAAAGGCTCTGGAAGGTGCTGCACATATCCTGATCAAACATTTCGCCCTTTTCTCTGACAAGTCCATGGAACTGGAAACAGGCAAGGATGCGGAAGTTGAACAAGTGGATGAAGAAATGCTTCATATGCGCAAACTGCTTAAGACTGCGCTTCACGATCTCGACTTGTCGGTCCGGGCATATAACTGTCTGAAGGCAGCCGATGTAAAGTCACTCGGAGATCTGGTTCAACTGGAAATTTCCGATATGATGAAGTTCAGAAACTTCGGTAAAAAATCCCTCGCGGAATTGGAACAATTAGTAGCGGAGAAGAACCTGACGTTTGGAATGGATCTCTCTAAGTATAAACTTGATGAAGACTAGGAAATCATGAGACACGGTAAGAAAGTCAATCACTTAGGCAGGAAAACAGCGCACAGACAGGCGTTGCTATCCAACATGGCTTCTTCGCTTATTCTTAATAAAAGAATTACCACAACAGTAGCGAAGGCCAAGGCGTTGAGAAAATATGTGGAGCCCCTGCTTACCAAAGCGAAGGATGACACTACTCACTCACGCCGTACAGTATTCTCCTACCTTCAGAACAAAGAGTCGGTAAAGACCCTGTTTGGCGAGGTTGCATCCAAGATTTCGGATCGCCCGGGAGGATATACCCGTATCATCAAGATGGGTGATGTACGCGTAGGCGATAACGCCGAGATGTGTCTCATTGAACTGGTTGACTTTAATACGCTTTACAGCAAGGATGGAGCGGTTAAGAAAGCCAAGACAAGAAGAAGCCGGAAAGGTAAAAAAGCCGACGGTTCGGAAACTCCTGAAGCAGCTGTGGAAGCTCCGGTAGCCGAGCCGAAAGCGGAAAAGAAGACTAAAAAGGCATCTCCAAAAAAGGAAAAAGAATAGTGTTTGAAAAAGAATATAAAAAAAGGGATTGGACGGATGTTCAATCCCTTTTTTTGTGCCCTCGCATAGCTGAAAAAAGCATTGCGCAAATAGGTTATCCATGAAATCCTAATGTATTTTTGTGAACTCTATGCAGAAAAAAGCTTACCTCCTTCTTGAAGATGGCTTTCTCGTCGAAGGCAAAGCCATCGGAAAAATCGGTACCTCCGGCGGGGAAATATGCTTCAACACGGGCATGACCGGATATCAGGAAATTTACACCGATCCATCGTATTTTGGCCAGATCATCGTAAACACGACTGCTCACATCGGAAACTACGGTGGTTTTGACGCGGAACAGGAATCGGAAAAACCAACGATTGCCGGTATAGTCGTCAATGAGTTTGCGCAGGAATTCAGCCGTAAATCGGCCACCGAGAGCCTGCAGAAATACCTGGAGAAAAACGGTGTGGTAGGAATCTCCGATGTTGATACCCGGATGTTAGTCCGGTACATCAGGAGCAAGGGTGCGATGAACGCCATTATTTCTTCCGAACTGAACCCGGACCAGCTCAAGGCGGAACTGCTGAAGGTGCCGTCTATGGACGGACTGGAGCTATCCTCGCGCGTTACAACCCCTGAAGCATACTTCGCCGGCGATCCTGACGCTCCCGTCAAAGTCGCCGTTCTGGACCTGGGTATAAAGAAAAGTATCGTAACCAATCTTTCACAAAGGGGATGTTACTGTAAGGTATTTCCAGCCAAAACCTCTTTTGATGAGATGGCAGCCTGGAAACCGGACGGGTACTTTATTTCCAACGGCCCCGGCGATCCGTCGGTAATGGGATACGCCATTGAAACGGTAAAGAAAACGTTGGGATCCGACAAGCCCGTCTTCGGAATTTGCCTGGGTCATCAGCTGCTCGCCCTGGCCAGTGGTGTGTCCACCTACAAAATGCATCACGGCCACCGTGGCCTCAATCACCCGGTGAAGAATCTCGTGACCGGCAAGGGTGAAATGACATCGCAGAACCATGGATTTGCTGTCAGCGAAAAGGACATCGAGAAAAATTCGAACATCGAAGTGACACACGTTCATTTGAACGACTCAACTATCATGGGACTCCGGCTGAAGGATAAGAATGCATTCTCAGTCCAGTACCATCCTGAAGCATCACCAGGTCCTCATGACTCGCGTTACCTGTTTGACGATTTCATTGCTATGATCAGATCTACGGTAACAGAACAATAGGTTATTTCTATCCTCAATCCATAAAATCAAAAATTACTATGAGCTTAATTGAAAGTATTCACGCCCGCCAAATTCTTGACAGCCGCGGCAATCCAACGGTTGAAGTTGATGTGGTCACAGAATCCGGTGCATTCGGACGTGCCGCAGTTCCCTCCGGCGCATCAACCGGTTCACATGAAGCGGTGGAACTTCGCGATGGAGATAAAAAGAAATTTTTGGGAAAAGGCGTATTGAAGGCAGTTGAAAACGTGAATACCAAAATTGCCGCCGAGGTAGTTGGTTTTGATGTATTTGAGCAGAACCTGGTCGACCGCATTATGATCGAGCTGGACGGTACACCGAACAAGGCAAAACTGGGAGCGAATGCGATCCTGGGTACCTCCCTGGCTATTGCCAAGGCTGCGGCGATGGAAGCCGGTATGCCGCTGTACCGTTATATCGGCGGTGTGAGCGCGAATACACTTCCGGTGCCGATGATGAACATCCTTAATGGTGGCAGTCACGCCGATAACGCAATTGATTTCCAGGAATTTATGGTCATGCCTGTTGGTGCGGCTACTTTTTCGGAAGCCCTGCGGATGGGAGCGGAGGTTTTTCATACGCTGAAAAAAGTATTGCACGACAAAGGCCTGTCGACCAACGTGGGAGATGAAGGCGGTTTCGCACCTAACCTGGCTTCGAATGAAGAAGCCATTGAAGTTGTATTAAAAGCTATTGAAAAAGCAGGATTCAAACCGGGAGTGGACATGTTCATTGCCCTTGACCCGGCTGCATCTGAATTTTACGATCCGAAGGCGAAAGTATATCACTTTAAAAAATCTTCCGGCAAAAAACTGAAACCCGCCGAGATGGCTGAGTACTGGACCAACTGGGCCAAAAAGTATCCGATCATTTCACTGGAAGACGGTATGGCGGAAGACGACTGGGCAGGATGGAAAGCTCTTACGGACAGTATCGGCGACAAAGTCCAGTTAGTGGGTGATGATCTCTTTGTAACGAATGTGAAGCGTCTTCAGAAAGGTATTGATGATGGAATTGCAAATGCGATTTTGATCAAGGTGAATCAAATCGGTTCGCTGACTGAAACCATCGATGCGGTAAATCTCGCGAAGCGTAATGGTTACAAGAGCGTGATGTCGCACCGTTCCGGCGAAACAGAAGACAGTACGATCGCTGATCTTGCCGTGGCATTAAACACGGGACAGATCAAGACCGGTTCCGCTTCCCGTTCAGACCGTATGGCGAAGTACAACCAATTGATCAGAATCGAGGAAGAGTTAGGCGAAATCGCCTATTTCCCCGGAAAGAATATGTAAGTCAAATACACTACAATAAAAAGGGCCGGCGCAACATACGCTGGCCTTTTTCGTTTTTGAGGATACCTGGCCGTGTAAAAGCAGGTGCTTTTGAGCGATCAAATATTTCTTTATCTTCGTAGTACTTTTTAATCTTATATGTTTAACAGACTTCCCAGGGCGTTCAGGAATTTTTATTTTCTCACAGCCTTATTCTTTTTCATCTGGATGGTTGCGCTGGATTCCAACAACCTGTTCACACGCTATGAACTGAGTTCGAAGCTCAATGGACTGGAGAATGAGAAAGCGTATTATGAAGAGAAAATCAAAGAAGTTGAAAAGGACCGTGATGAATTGTTTGGAGATCGTGAGTCGCTTGAAAAGTTCGCCCGCGAAAAATACCTGATGAAAAAGGAATCGGAAGATATCTTCATCGTAGAAGAAAAAGATTGAACATATGAAAAAGTTATCCCTTGTTGTGGTTCTTTCAATGCTGGGCACGTTCGCCTTTGCGCAGTGGGGTGAGGAAGAAATGGTGGAGAAGCCCAGTCTGCGCGACCGTATCTTTACAGGCGGCGGATTCGGAGCGAACTTTTCCAGCTATTACGATTATGTGTCCGTTTCGCCTCTCATCGGATATCGCATCACGCCCAAACTGGCGGGGGGTATCCAGCTGCAGTATCGTTATACCAATTATAAAACGTACAGACCCAAGTTCTCAACAAGCGATTTTGGGATCAGCCCTTTTTTGCGATATAGTGTTTACGGTCCCTTTTTTCTTCACGCCGAATATGAATACCTGAGTTACCAGTATCCGATCAATTCAAACGGAGATAAGTCGCGAAAAGGATATAGCAGCTTCATGGCCGGCGGTGGCCTCTTTCAACCAATCGGACGACGCGCCGGCTTTTACGCATTGGCCCTGTACAACTTCAGCTACCGCGACCGGACCTCCGCCAGTGACTTTTATCCCTACGACAGTCCTCTCGTCCTCAGAGTCGGAATTACCGCCGGCTTCTAGAAAGTCAGATCGAATGAACGGGCAAGTTCCTTCAGATCTTCAACTACTTTAGGATCTAAAGGGATACCATGCTCCATCCGGTAAGCATTCATCTCGCGTTCCGGATCACCGGGTATAATAACCCTTTCCTGTCCCTCCACTGTCTTTGCCGAGCGGAAGCGCTTAATCCAGTTGTCCATGTGTACTTTAAATTCTTCCGCCGGACGGAAAGCGTCGATCCGCATAGCGCCGAAAAAATGCCCGATACCTTCGCCTACAGGATCTGACGGCGGTTCCAGAAAGGCGACAAAAGGAGGTACCCAGGGCCCGTAATTTGCCCCTGACAACACAGCGGAAAAGATGTCCACCCATGCTCCCAGGCAGTATCCCTTATGGCTACCGTGTTCACGGTCGCTCCCGAGTGGTATAAGCGCACCGCCGCTTTTGGTCTCATTCGGGTCAGTTGATGACTCTCCCGTTCTGGTTTGCACCCAACCCCTGGGCGCCTGTTCATTTTTTCGCTGCAGGATTTCCAGCTTGCCATTGGCAGCTGTTGTGGTCGCAAAATCGGCAACAAAGGGCGGCTGGTCTTTGGCGGGGATGGCTACGGCTATCGGGTTCGTCCCCAGCAGGCGTTCAACGGAGAACGTTGGCGCGACCAGGGGGCTCGCATTGGTCATTGCCATTCCGATCATGTTGTGCCCTAACGCCATCATCGCGTGATACCCGGCGATCCCAAAGTGATTGGAATTCTTTACGGCAACCCACCCGGTACCTGCGACTTCGGCTTTTTTTATCGCGAGTTCCATAGCACGGGGAGCTACGACCAGTCCAAGGCCGCTGTCTCCATCGATCACTCCCGTACTAGGTGATTCATGGACTACACGTATAGTTGGATTGCTGTTGATCCGTTTTTTTTTCCAAAGCCTCACGTATCCTGACAACCGCGCAATACCATGGGAGTCAATCCCTCTCAGGTCGGCAGACAACAGGACCCTGGTGGCAAGAGCCGCCTCATCATGCGGGCATCCGATCTTGTTGAAGATGGATAATGCGAAATCTTCTAATGTACCGTAGGGATATAGGTTCTCTGTCATCGGGCAAAGATAAACACGAAAATCCACTCTCATAGCAGGTCGGATCCTGTGTTGGATCGGTCGGTTCACCGACTAAGGATTGTTTGATAAACGATACCGGCCGCGGTAGAAATTTACAGGCACACTTTCCAGGATCAAAAATTAACGCTAATTTGAAGTGTTTTTTGAATGGCGTAGATTCGCATTTTTTAATCTGGAACACTTCACTTTTGCTGCCTTTCGTACCATCCTCCATATGATCGGATAAAGACCATGTACGTATTTGTATTAAATTAATTAGCGTATGCTAAAGATATTCCGCCTTGTACTATTAACTGTTTTGTTTGCCGGTTCATTTGTTTGTATTTCCCAGGACCTGGACTCTCTTTTAAACCTGAATGCATTCACACCCGAGAGTGAGTTGCAGAAAATACTGAACAAGAATGTGGCAGTATCGTCGAAGAACGGACTGACGACACGCGAAACTCCCGGTATCGTAAGCCTGGTTACGGGAGAAGAAATTCAAAATAGCGGGGCTCGTGATTTAATAGACGTATTGCGCCTGGTTCCAGGCTTCGATGTTCTGCAGGACCTTCAGTTTGTAATGGGGATAGGCCTGAGGGGAAGTTGGGCAAATGAAGGAAAGGTACTGGTAATGCTGGATGGCCATCCGATGAATGAGTTATTGTACCAGACAGTCGCGCTGGGCAACCGTTTTCCCGTTGACGGAATAGAACGTATTGAAATCATTCGTGGGCCCGGGTCTGCTATATACGGAGGGTCCGCGGAGTATGGAGTGATAAACATTATCACAAGAGCAGCCGAAAGCCTGAACGGGGTCGCTGTATACGGCACAGGCGGATTTCACAGCGCCGGCGTGGGCAGAACCAATGCCGGTGTCATGGCTTCGAAAAAAGGAGAAGTGTTCGCATGGGACCTGTCGGCATTCAAAGGTAACGGTATTGTAAGCGACCGATCGTACCAGGATCTTTTTCAAGGCGATAACCAGGACCTGTCGAAGGTAACGCGGGCGGATCCGACCAATATCAGCATGGGTCTTAAATTTAAGGACCTCTCTTTTCGAACCATGTATGACGAATTTGAAACATCGGACCCCGTGACCTTCGTTTCGAATAAAAATTTCTATGCGGACCTTCACTATACATGGAAAGTAAACGATAAGCTTGCCCTTGTTCCCCAGGTGAAGTATTACAACCAGGTTCCCTGGACCTATGGATCGGTTGATACAGGCGAGAAAAATTTCAGCGCCAGGGCTACCCGCATCCTCGCCCAGCTGGATGCGATGTACGACATATCGCGGAAAGTACAGGTAACTTTCGGAGGTATGTACTTTAGGGACAAGGGCACGGACCTGCTTGCCGGCGACCTTTTTTCAGGCAATAAAACCTTTGATCTGAATAATTTCGCTTTCTTCGCTCAGGGTCTTTTCAAACACAGACTGGCCAATGCGACACTTGGATTCAGGTATGAGAAGAACAATCGCTACGGCGCTGCATTCGTACCCAGGATAGCACTGACTAAAAAAATCCAGAATCTGCATTTCAAACTGCTGTATAGCCAGGCGTTTCGCGCGCCATCTCTTCAAAATATCAATATAGCGCTGGGAGGAACCATCAAGCCGGAAAAATCAAATGTGTTTGAGATGGAGCTGGGCTACCAGTTCACGCCTGAGATGTTGCTTGCCGTTAATGCATTTAGTATTACGACTAAAGATGTTTTGATCTATGGTTCCGAAGGTGAAGACGATACGTTCTCGGAATGGTATGAAAACTACGAAAAGAGCGGAAGTAACGGGTTTGAGGTGGTATATAACCTTCGTAAAAAAGCCTGGTATGCCAACCTGACCTGGTCTTTCAGCCAGTCTATCAGCGACAATACCGTTACAACATACGATGTCCCCGGGCAACGCCAGTATGTAGGTTTCTCCAAAAGCAAAGTAACACTCAATACCAGTTTTAACCTGACCCCGTCGTTGACTTTTAATCCTTCCTTCATATTCGCGGGTAAACGGTACGCCTACACCTCGATCGACGAAGACGCGAACCCTGTCATCGGAGAGCTTGATCCCTATGTGCTGGTAAATGCGTTTCTGAATTACAAAAGTCTATTCGGATCGGGATTTAACATCGGCGCGGGTGCCTACGACCTGACCAACGAACGGCCCGGTATCGCGCAGGCTTATAATGGGGGTTATGGGCCTATCCCGGGCAGAAGCAGGGAATATGTGGTGAAAATTTCTTACCAGGTCAATTTTAAAAAATAGGCGATGCGATACCTTAAAATTGTGATTTTTATTTCCGCTTTCAGCTTCTCGCGGGGAGCAGCCTGTCAGACGACGAATTACCAGGTCTACGCACTATTTGTGGTGAACATCGTGAAATATTCGTCTTTTCCCAACCCGGGGACTGATCTGCAAATTGCCGTTTACGGGAAAACAAAAGTATTCGACGAACTCTTAAAGCAAAACGGAAAGACCGTCAACGGTCATGTGTTAAAGGCAAGCCAGGCTGAAAGTATTGCTGACCTGAGCCAGGCGCATGTTATTTACCTTGCGGATGGCAAAAGCGGGGCGATCGAAGAAATCGTCAAAGCAACCGAAGGCAAACCTGTACTAATCATTTGTGAAAGAGAGGGATTGCATAAGAAAGGTGCCGGATTCAGTTTTATCATCACCGAAAACAGTACTCTGCGTTTCGATATCAACAATACCGAACTGGAGAAGAGGCTGATCAAGGTATCCAAAAGCCTCACCGCACTGGCACACTCCATGATCTAGGCGATCAGGGTCCGCTGTTGATTAAGTTCATTTATCAGCGTGGCGAGGACCCCCTCCTTCAGTGCATAGGTGGAAACGCGGATACGATTGAAGGCGTGTCTCGAAAGGATGTAGCGGATCAGACAGCAGGCCACGACGATCATATCGACACGCATTTCTATCATTCCAGGTATCTGCATGCGTTGTTCCCTGTTCTTGCACAGCAGATCTTCGTATATGGTATAGAAGCCCTCCAGCGTAAGAGGTGTTTCAATCTCTTCTTCGCTCTTGTGAATATCATGCTGGATACAGAAAATATCGCTTAATGTATCGAATGTCCCGGACGACCCGATGAGGATGGCCGGATTGTAATTCCGAAGCTGCTCAAATAACGGGGCCAGCATTTTTTCAAAGTACAGATCCAGTGATTTGATTTCTTCCCCGGTGATCGGATCGTTTTTCTGAAATTGTTCCAGCAACCGTTGCGCGCCGATCTCAACACTCTTTTTCCAGTCGACCCCGGTATTGTCACCGATGATAAACTCAACACTACCTCCACCGATGTCTATGATCAGAGATTTTTCGGAGATATCCATCGCGGCTTTTACGCCCATATAGATATACTCCGCCTCCTGGTCGCCCGATATGACATAAGTCCGGATTCCGGTTACCGTTTCGATCCGCCGGACAACATCCTCACTGTTGGTTGCATTCCTTAATGCACTGGTACCGAATGCATATACATTACTGATCTGTTGCTGGTCGATTGTATTCTTAAAACTTTGCATGGCCAGCAGGGCGCGATGGATTCCTTCCTCGGTGATCACACCCTTGGTAATACCGTTCTTTCCGATCTTTACCGCTAAACGTTCCCGGTAGGTGATGTGATATCCCCGCTCATCCTCCTCTGCGATGAGAAGATGAAAGGTATTCGTACCCATATCGATTATCGCGAGCTTCTTTTTCATAGGATCCCGGAAAGGCGCGTGAAGATACGAATTTTCAAAATCCCGGCAAGAACCAGTCAATCAGTGTATTAGTGTCCCTCGAAAAGCCCTCCCCATACGTAAAGAATCCCAATTCGGGCTATATTTAACCTTTCAAACCGATTAGAAAATGAAGGGTACCAACAAGGATCAGGCGCTTCAACAAAAATTCAACGAGCTGGAACGGAAGAATAAGGAATCGCTCCTGGGTGGCGGAGAGGCAAGGATCGTGCAACAGCACAACAAGGGGAAACTTACAGCGCGCGAGCGGGTAACGCTGTTATTGGATGAGGGTTCTTTCGAGGAACTTGGCAGGTTTGTGATGCACCGAAGCAAGGATTTTGGTCTGGATAAAGAATATTACCTCGGTGACGGGGTTGTTACCGGATACGGAAAAATTAACGGGAGGCTGGTGTACATATTCTCTCAGGATTTTACGGTATTCGGAGGTTCACTGTCGGAAACGCACGCCGAAAAAATAGTCAAGATCATGGACCTGGCCATGCAAAACGGAGCACCGCTGATCGGATTGAACGATTCGGGAGGGGCGAGGATTCAGGAAGGTGTAGTTTCCCTGGGTGGCTACGCGGATATTTTCTATCGAAACACCCTTGCTTCCGGAGTGATTCCCCAGATCTCGGCGATCATGGGTCCTTGTGCCGGGGGTGCTGTCTATTCACCCGCCATAACAGACTTTATCTTTATGGTGGAGAATACTTCTTTTATGTTTGTTACCGGTCCGAACGTCGTCAGGACTGTGACCCATGAAAACGTGACGGCGGAGGAACTGGGCGGAGCGACGGCGCACAGTACGAAGAGCGGCGTGACACATTTCGCCTGTGCAAACGAGGTGGAATGCCTGGAACAAATCAAAAAAATACTGAGCTACATCCCGCAGAATTGTGAGGATGATGCACCCCGCGCAGATTATATCGAACGCGACGAAACGAGGCCCGATCTTGACGATATTATACCGGCAAATCCCAATCAACCATATGATATGCGTGATATCATTAACAAGGTGGTGGATCAGGATTCTTTTTTTGAAGTGCATAAAAATTTTGCTGAAAATATCGTCGTTGGTTTTGGGAGGATTGCCGGGCGGAGCATTGGTTTGGTAGGAAACCAGCCGGCATCGCTGGCCGGCGTTCTGGATATCAACTCCAGCGTGAAAGGCGCACGGTTTGTCAGGTTTTGCGATTGCTTCAATATTCCGTTGTTGGTTTTTGAGGATGTACCCGGCTTTTTACCGGGTACAGACCAGGAATGGAACGCGATCATTACCAACGGTGCAAAGCTCTTATATGCTTTTTCGGAGGCGACTGTTCCCCGCGTTACGGTGATTACGCGAAAGGCATATGGCGGGGCTTACGATGTGATGAATTCAAAACACATCGGAGCGGATTTGAATTATGCCTGGCCATCGGCAGAGATCGCGGTAATGGGAGCTAAAGGTGCCGCGGAAATCATATTTAAAAAGGAAATATCGGAAGCTTCGGATCCCGAGGCGAAGCTCAGTGAAAAAGTCGAAGAGTATACCCAAAAATTCGCGAATCCCTACCGCGCGGCTCATCGCGGCTACGTTGACGAAGTTATTTATCCCCGTCAAACACGCGAGAAACTGATTCGTGCATTTGCCATGCTGGAAAATAAAGTGGCTAAATTGCCAAGGAAAAAACACGGAAATATTCCCTTATAATTAAACTGTTTATGGACAAGAAAAGCAAAGCGTTCCTCTACGAGTATCTTAACAATGCATCGCCAACGGGTTTTGAATCGTCAGGCCAGCGAATCTGGTTGGAATACATCAAACCTTACATTAACACTCACATGGTTGATGTATACGGTTCGGTTGTAGGTATCATAAATCCAAAGGCACCTTACAAGGTTGTTATTGAAGCTCATGCGGATGAGATATCATGGTTTGTGAATTATATCACGGATGAAGGTTATATCTATGTACGAAGGAACGGTGGTTCCGATCACCAGATCGCACCTTCCATGCGGGTGAATATTCATACCGATAAAGGAACCGTAAAGGGAGTATTCGGATGGCCGGCGATCCACGTCCGGGAACCGGGTAAGGAAGAGGCGCCATCTCTCAAGAATATCTTCATCGATATTGGAGCCGCGTCGAAAAAGGAAGTGGAGAGTATGGGTGTTCATGTCGGCTGTGTGATAACCTTTCAGGACGAATTGATAGAAATGAACGAAAGGTGGCTGGTTGGGCGTGCGCTCGATAACCGGATGGGTGGTTATATGATCGCGGAAGTAGCCCGCAGACTGCATGAGAAAAAGAAAAAGCTCCCCTTCGGGTTGTACGTTGTAAATGCCGTGCAGGAGGAAATAGGCCTTCGGGGTGCTGAGATGATCAGTCGCAGGATTAAGCCGGACGTGGCGATTTGTACGGATGTAACGCACGATACCCAGTCTCCGATGTATAATAAAAAAGAGAGCGGAAACCTGAAAGCCGGGGCAGGTCCGGTGGTCTGTTACGGACCGGCGGTACAGAACAACGTTCTCAAAATGGTAATAGAGACGGCCCAAAATAGGAAAATTCCGTTCCAGCGCCAGGCGGTTTCGAGGTCGACCGGAACGGATACGGACTCTTTCGCCTATTCCGCCGAGGGGGTGGCTTCGGCCCTGATTTCCCTGCCGTTGAAATATATGCATACAACAGTTGAGATGGTTCACAAGGATGACGTCGAAAATGTGATCGATTTGATGTACGAATTCCTGCTCCAGCTTAAGGCAGGGCATGATTTCCGGTACATTCGGTGATCCTGAGCTAAAATCTTACATCTATAAGATTAGCGCCTGAATAGGCTCCTCTACCTTGGGTGGGGAGCCTATTTTTGTGTCATTCAAACAAACCAAGTAATATGAAGATGTCTAAAGTTGTATTCGTTGCGCTGGCCCTTTTTGCAAGTGGCAGCACATTTGCTCAGGAAAGATCCGTACAGGAAGTTTATTCGATGATGGTTTACAATTTCACAAAGTACGTTCAATGGCCCGATCATGCAGGCACCGGGGAATTTGTAATCGGTGTGGTAGGGAACTCTGATATTTACAATACCCTCAACGGATGGTATGGTGGAAAAGCCCGCGGAACGAAGACGTATGTGATCAAGAAATTTAATTCCGCGTCCGAAGTAACCGATTGTCACGTGTTGTATATCGACAAGTCGAAAAGCGGTGAATTTGAGACTGCAAACAGTAAAGTAAAAGGCAAGGGTACTCTTGTTATTACGGATAAGAACGGGTTGGGTGAGAAGGGTAGTGCGATCAACTTCAAAATGGTTGATAACAAACTCAAATTCGAGTTAAACCAAAAAGCGATTGAAGCTTCGAACCTCAAGGTGTCAGGCGCGCTTTCGTCAATGGCAATATTAATCTAATTGGTTGTTTGGAAACCTCGCCCCGACTTGTCGGGGTTGGGTCTTCAAAACATAAACAAGATCGTTATAAATAAAGTCCTCTAATTATTAAACCTATGAAACACAAATTCTTACTCGTTCTGCTGTTAGCTGCCACGGTTGGAGCAACAGCTCAGGAAAGGCCCACGCATGAGATTCATGCCGCCATGTTGTTCAACTTTATCAAGTATGTGCAATGGCCGAATGAAGGTGAGGCCGGTGAATTCGTTGTCGGTGTTATCGGAGATGAAAACGTCTTCAATACACTGAAGCAGTGGTATGATGGAAAGGCAAAGGGTAGCAAAAAGTATGTTATCAGAAAGCTGTCTTCTGCCGATGAAGCGACCAATTGCCAGGTAGTGTACGTTGGGAAAGCCAAGAACAGGGACTTTGATGTAATCAAAACCAGCGTAACCGGAAAATCCGTGCTTACCATCACAGATGGTAACGGTATGGGACAAAAGGGAAGCTGTATCAACTTTAAAGTTATCGATGGTAAACTGAAGTTCGAATTGAACCAGGCTATGGTTACCGGGTCGAACCTGAAGGTTTCCACCCAGTTGAGCAGTATGGCTATTTTAATATAAGCAGTCACTTATTAAGACTGGAATGAACATCGTGGGAAGTGTAGAAGGTGTGAATGCGGAATGAGATGTTTCAGGAATTGATAGAGAATTCGAACGACATAATTGTCGTGACGGACAGGGAGTTCAGGGTCAGATATATTTCCTCATCCGTCTTTAATGTTTTTGAAATTGAACCCGTATCGGTAGTCGGAAAGAATATTTTCGATTTTATAGAGCGGGAAAAAGCTGACCAATGGAAGGAAAACCTGAAAAGGGCATCCTATCCGATCGTCGACGAGATAGCCGTAAGTATTCATGAAAATGAAAAGATATACTTTGATGTACATCTTTCAAATCTGCTGAGCCACTTTAAGGTTCAAGGGCTGGTTATCAAGCTTCACGATATCACGAAGAAAAAGGAAAAAGAGAAAGAGTTGATTCGTTCGAACAAGCACCTGGATCAGGTGATCTTTAAAACGACTCACGATCTCAAAGCACCTGTCAGGTCTGCACTCGGGCTGGTCCAGCTCGCAGAGGAAGCTCCCGCGGGTGAAAAGGAAGAATATATAGGTTTGATAAAGAAAACCCTGTTGAGGCTGGATTCATATATCGATGAAATGAACAATTTTTTCAGGATTGAAAAGCTGGCCCTGCAAAGGGAACATATCGATCTTGGCCGGATTTTGCAGGAAGAACAAGAGAATCTGGGAGTCTTTCTTAAGGATAACAGACTGAAGATTTTTATTAAACTTGATGAGGAGCTGGCGTGGTATTCCGATATCGTACGGGTCAGGACAATCATCTCCAATATTTTTTCGAACGCCATAAAATACCAGGACCGTCAGAAAAGTGATCCGTTCGTCAAGATCGAAACGAAAGTCACCGCGGATTTCTGCGACATTCTGATAGAAGATAACGGCATCGGAATAGCACCGGAATTTCAGGATAGGATTTTTGATCTGTTCTTTCGGGCTACCGAACAATCCCAGGGCAGCGGACTCGGATTGTTCATTGTTAAAGATACTATCGAACGATTGAACGGATCTATTGAGGTCAGATCTTTCCCGGGAAAGGGAACATCTTTCCTGATACGGATCCCCAATCAGATTCACCAACCTCATCAGGAGGTTGCATAAAGACATACGCACGGGGTCGTAGAGTTTTTACAGAGAGGGTCTTTTCTCTATGTGCTCTGTGCGTTTTTTTTTGACATCAGACAATATTATACCGGTCTTCGTGCAGGGCCGCAGAGTTTTTACAGAGAGGGTCTTTTCTTTGCGTGCCCTGTACGTTTTGTTTCTTAATCTGAATGTTTGCCCTACTTTTGAAGGATGCCAGTCCGGTCATTTTTCGATCAAATGGGTTTTGAGGTTACGGTCTCCTTTCCTCCCGCCCGCATAATATCCCTTGTCCCCTCCCAGACCGAGCTTCTTGCCGAACTAGGCCTCTATCACCGGGTAGTCGGCATTACCAAATTTTGCATACACCCTTCAGGATGGCGAAAAAGCAAAACCATTATCGGGGGTACCAAAAAGTTTAATACCAGCCGAATCGACGTTCTTCAGCCCGACCTCATTATTGGAAATAAAGAAGAAAACTACCGTGAGGGGATAGAAAAACTCAGACTCACCTACCCGGTGTGGATGAGTGATATAACCACGCTCCAGGATGCGATCTCCATGATCACATCAGTAGGTGCAATTACCGATACCCAGGAAAAATCACTGCAGATCGGCGACCGTATTTTGAGAGCTTTTTCGGGTATCAGGAAAAAAAACGACATGACTGTAATGTACCTGATCTGGAAAGAACCCTGGATGGCCGCAGGCAGAGGTACTTTCATCGATCATATGCTGAGTCTGATGGGACTGCGAAACGTCGTCGAGGCCGACCGTTACCCTGTCTTATCCCTGGACGAAATAAAAGGGCTTACTCCTGATCTGATTTTTCTTTCCACCGAACCTTTTCCCTTCAGAGAAACACATGTTTCCGAAATCACCAAAATCACGGGGGCCCGGGTTCAGGTGGTGAATGGAGAAATGTTCTCCTGGTACGGGAGCAGGCTTGAGAAAGCACCGGGATATTTCAATTCCCTCCGGCTTCCCTGACGGGAATACCAAAAGACATCATATCCTTCCAGAAATTGGGATACGATTTCCTCACGACATGGGGATGCTGAATTTCAATGTCCATCAGGGTGCAGAGCGGCGCAAAAGCCATAGCCATCCGGTGATCTTCGTAGGTTTCGAATACCGCCGATGCAGGCAACTGCGACGACGGGATGAGCGTCCAATGGGCCTTGTCGTCCTCCACGAGATCCGCCCCAATCTTTCTCAACTCGCATTGTAACGCGGCGATCCTGTCGGTTTCTTTTATCCTCAGGCTTTCCAGTCCCGTGAAGAAACCTTTAACACCTGTAGCGCCACAAATGACGGCGACGGTCTGGGCCAGGTCCGGGCAATGCGTGAAATCCCAATGCAGCTCCTTCTGTCTTTCCGTCTTTAAAAGGACCAGGTAATCATTTTTCAGGTGTGCACTCACACCGAGCGACTCCATAATATCCTTAATCTTGCTGTCGCCCTGCAAGGACTGCAGCGAAAGCCGCGGGAGCTGGATCTCAGCTTGCCCGGCAAGAGCGGCAAAGGAAAACCAATAGCTCGCGGCAGACCAGTCTGACTCAACCGTAAACGACGAAGGTGTATAAGACTGCCTTGATATACTGACCCTGTCCTCGTAAAGATTGCAGGCGACATGAAAGTGCTTCATCAAAGCAGCTGTCATCTCGATGTAAGGC
Organism: Chryseolinea sp.; assembly: GCA_041742155.1. GTDB lineage: Bacteria > Bacteroidota > Bacteroidia > Cytophagales > Cyclobacteriaceae > Chryseolinea. The sequence continues at coordinate 592,131 of JBGSJE010000002.1, forward strand.
CTGCTGCCTACTTTGCCTTCAAATTCGAGCGTCAGCCCTTCGGGCAAGGCCGGTGCGATCATCATCAGGGCTGAAATATACTGGCTGCTCACATCTCCGCGGATGCGAAGTTTACTGGTTTTTTGGCCCTTGAATCCATGTATTTCATGAGGCGGATATCCATCCTTTTCGAGGTAGGTTATCTCCGCTCCCAACTCCCGCAAGGCATTCACCAGGATCGCTATCGGACGTTCCTTCATACGCGGAGTTCCGGTCATAACCTTGCGCTGATTCGTGATTGTAAAGTAAGCCGTCAGAAACCGCATGGTCGTACCGGCATCCTCGACATCAATAACACGCTCCTTTGAATTCACAAGTCTGAGCATAAGCTGCGTGTCGTTCGCGTCCGATAGATTGTTCAATTCGGAAGTACCACCGGCAAGTGCATTGATAATAAGAGCCCGGTTGCTGATACTCTTTGACGCGGGCAGTAAGGAAGCAATTCCTTTAAGAACAGACGTTCGTTTAATTTGTACGGATGACTTCAATGGCTGAGAATTTTCGAGGGCGAAATTACGGTATGTAAAACATTTTTTTTAATATGATGAAACATTTGCCTGAGAATTTAAGTTAAGCTTTATTATGAGCACAAGTGGAAAAATTGCAATTGGTATCGCATCCAGCGCACTATTGGCGGCATGGTTGCTGACCGGTACGCGGAAGGAAAAGACAAAAGAGTTCGTTGCTAAAAAAGCAGACAGCTTTAAAAGTCCCGCCAGGTCTGCCAAACCAGCTGTACAGGATCAGGAGATGTATTACATCTGAAGAGAAAGGTAAAACGAAAGTGAATCCTTTACCTCCTCAAGAGTGATTTCATAGTCCCACCCCGCGCTTCCTATTTCATTCAGCAGGACGCTTAAAATTCTATTCTCCCTGTTTTTTTTGTCCTGCATCATCAGGCTGGCTATCCCGTCCGAATCAGAGATTTTAAAGTCAACTTTGCCATAGACACTCAAAATATAGTTGCATATCGCCTGAAAGGAACCTGCATCGAGGAGGCCTCTGTTAAATGCGATATAACCCTCGGCAATCAAACCGGCACTGACCGCTTCACCGTGAAGAATCCGGTTCCCCGAATTCAATAGATAGCTTTCCAGGGCATGGCCGATCGTATGGCCGGCATTGAGAATTTTTCGTAGCCCTTTTTCAGTCGGGTCTTCCGTTGTAACCCGGGCCTTAAAGACGACCGAGTGCCGGATCAGTGTGTCCCAGTCCTGATCCGCAAGGGACCTCGACGCGATCTGTTCCCACATGTGCCGGTCGGAAATAAGAGTATGTTTGATCACTTCGGCGAACCCGGACCGCAGCTCCGCGGCTGGCAGGGTCCTTAAAAACCCGCTATACAGCAACGTTAACACCGGTAGTTTGAAAACGCCGATATGGTTTTTGAAATTATTGAAATCGACCCCGAGTTTTCCTCCGATACTGGCATCCGATTGTGCCAGAAGGGTTGTCGGTAAAAGGACAAAGTCAATCCCCCTTTTGTATGTAGCGGCGCAAAACCCTCCCATATCACCAAGGACACCGCCGCCCAATACGATCAGGCATGCATGCCTGTCCATATTCTGATCGGTCATGGCTTGCCAGATTGTTGTACAGGTGTTGAGATTTTTTTCCTCTTCGCCGCTTTTTACCCGGATCACGAAGTGTTCGGGAAGGTCGGAACGGATCAGGTTATAACAATCAGAAAAAGTGTTCTCATCGACAAGGACTCCAAGCTTGCTGTATTTTTTTTTTGCGAGAAAATCCTTTAAATCTTTGGCAGGTGTCGTCGAAAACAGAATGTTATCAGGAAGCATCAGGTTTTATAATTCTTTCGTTTCGAAAGGTATTAAAAACTACAGAATACGCCTTTACCGGGGCCGGAAGATTGAATGGAGCACATCAATTTCCACGTTATATTTACTGCTTGTAAAAATCTATGGAAGCAAAACCCCGCGTTTCATTCGAAGATACTGCCGTCGCTTTCCGTTATAAATCCGATTCGGCCATCCGGAAAGCCAATTTCATTTTCTCCCTGGTGAATCATCCCTGGATATCGGCAATCGCTACCTCCGCGCTAAAAGCGGCCTTGTGGCTGAGATTACCCGTAGAATCGATCATCCGGAAGACGGCGTTCGATCACTTTTGCGGCGGCGAGAGCATCGGAAAAACCGAGGCGGTCGCAAACCTGTTGGGAAAATACGGGGTATCGGTCATCCTCGACTATTCTGTTGAGGGTGAAAAAAGCGAAGCCGGCTTCGATCACGTCATGGAGGAAACCATCCGTACCATTGTGAAAGCGGGTACAGCCGGCAATATTCCGTTTTCCGTTTTTAAAGTGTCGGGGCTGGCGTCAGCCGAGTTGCTGCAAAAGGTTCAGAACAAGGAAACCCTGAACGAGGAGGAACGTCTTGCATTCGAGCGGATCAGAAACCGGATAGATCGGATCTGTAAGAAGGCCAGCGAATGTAAAATTCCCCTGCTGGTGGATGCCGAAGAGACGTGGATACAGGACACGATCGATTCGATCGCCTACGAAATGATGGCCAGGTATAATACCGAGAGGGCTATTGTTTTTAACACGTACCAGTTGTACAGGAAAGATTCACTTAAGAATTTAAGAGACTCCTATCATATGGCGGTCATGCACAACTATTTTCTGGGAGCAAAGATTGTGCGCGGTGCCTATATGGAGAAGGAACGCGAGCGGGCCGAATCCAAAGGATATCCAAGCCCTATTCACGACGATAAGGAAGCCACCGATTCGGCATTCAACCAGGCGCTGGCGTTTTGTATTGATAACAAACAGCGTATCGCGGTCATGTGCGGATCGCATAACGAGTACAGCAATTACTACCTCACGGTGCTGATGGAAAAGCATAGCATGAAAAACGGGGAGAACCGCGTCTGGTTTGCGCAATTATACGGCATGAGCGACAACATTACCTTTAGTCTCGCACAAGCGGGCTATAAGGTTGCTAAGTACCTGCCCTATGGACCCGTACGGTCCGTGATGCCGTACCTGCTGAGGCGGGCCGCGGAAAATACTTCTGTAGCCGGCCAGAGCAGCCGTGAACTGATGCTGATCCGCAAGGAAATCAGCCGGCGGAAGACTGCTCATCGGGAAGAATCGAAGGGATAATCGACCTGTTCGATCACGGCGACTGTTACGCCGTGATGACTATAAACCTGCCTGGATTTTTCCCTCTCCCTAATTCGCGTATTTTTGGCAAAATTTTAGTTATGCACCTTAGCGAACAGGAAATTATCCGTAGAAAGAGCCTGGAAGAGTTTGAAAAACTGGGGATCAATCCCTATCCCGCAGAGCTTTTTGATGTCAATGCTTCCGCACAGGAAATACTTGAAAACTACGAACGCCATAAAAGCGACTATCGCCAGATCTCAATCGCCGGAAGGATCATGAGCCGGCGAATTATGGGCAATGCTTCCTTCGCCGAATTACAGGACGAGACGGGGCGCATTCAGATTTACATACGCCGCGATGATATTTGCCCTGATGAAGATAAGACGCTATACAACACAGTATTCAAAAAGCTTCTCGACATCGGTGATATTATCGGTGTGAAAGGTTTCGGGTTCACGACGCAGACCGGTGAAATCTCCATCCATGTAAGCAGCCTGACCGTTCTTTCAAAATCGTTGCGTCCCCTCCCGGTTGTAAAGGAGACAACCGATGAGGAAGGAAAGATCACCCGCCACGACGCATTCACGGATCCCGAGCAGCGATACAGGATGAGGTATGTCGACCTGATCGTTAATCCACAAGTACGCGAAGCCTTCGTAAAGCGTACGCAGCTGGTGAACTCCATGCGTCAGTACCTGAACGCCAAGGCTTACCTGGAAGTGGAGACACCCATTCTTCAACCCCTTTATGGTGGTGCCGCTGCCCGTCCGTTCAAGACGCACCACAACACCCTCGATATGACCCTGTACCTCAGGATCGCGAACGAGCTCTACCTGAAGCGCCTGATTGTGGGTGGTTTTAACGGTGTTTATGAATTTTCGAAGGATTTCAGAAACGAAGGGATGTCGCGATTTCACAATCCCGAGTTCACGCAGATTGAACTCTATGTGGCGTACAAGGATTACTACTGGATGATGGATCTGGTGGAAGAGATGATTGAAAAGGTGGCACTCGACCTCCACGGGAAGACGGAGGTGCAGGTAGGTAACAACCTCATTGATTTCCGGCGTCCGTGGAAGCGATATACCATGTTCGAGGCCATACAACACTTTACCGGTGTCGATATCTCGGATATGAACGAACAGGAACTACGCGATACCTGCAGAAAACTTCATGTCCCCATGGACGATACGATGGCGAAAGGTAAATTGATCGACCAGATTTTTGGTGAAAAATGCGAGCCCAACCTGATCCAGCCGACTTTTATTACCGATTACCCCATTGAAATGTCGCCTCTGGCCAAGAAGCACCGGACCAAGGCCGGACTGGTTGAACGTTTTGAGGCTATTTGCAACAGTAAGGAGATTGCCAATTCCTTCAGTGAATTAAACGACCCGATCGACCAGCGCAAACGCTTCGAAGAGCAACTGGAACTGGGGAAAAGAGGCGACGAGGAGGCGATGACACTGGATGAAGATTTTCTCAGGGCCCTGGAGTTCGGAATGCCACCAACGGCTGGCCTGGGTATAGGTATTGACCGGCTGTCGATGATCATGACCAATTCGCCCTCTATACAGGATGTTCTCTTTTTCCCGCAGATGAAGCCGGAGAATCCCGTAGCGCAGATCACGGAGAAAGACTTCGAAGCGATAGGTGTGCGAAACGAACTGATCCCTGTCCTTCTGAAAATGGGTATTACGTCCATCGTTCAGTTAAAAGAGATGAAGGCGTCAAAACTATTTAACGATGTCTGCGGCCTTCGCAAGAAAATGAAACTGGAAGTGCCTAATCCTACGATGGAGGAAGTGGAGCAGTGGCTTAAATAAGGGGCCTACAAATTGTCGAAGAAGGGCTTTCTGCGCTCAAGCTTCAGATCCTGAAGCACGGAGGATTTGACATTGATGGTAAAGTTGTACTGTTGAAATCTTCCGAACGGTGTCCAGTTCAAACGCATCGTCCAGCAGTGAAGGTCGCGGGCGATTCCGAGATTGGTTTGCGTAAACTCGCCCGCTTCGAAATGGAATCCTGAACTGAAGGTCACTTTCCAGCTCGCGGAAAGCGAGACATCCCCCGACACGTTTATGGTTTGCGTCACCTGCTGGTCCTGGTTTATTCCATGCGAGTAACCGAGGTTATAATTGATGTTCATGCTCCAGGGAATCTCAAAATCGACATAGGCATCCGGGTTTTGCAACAGGAATTCCTTTTCCTGCTCCGGCAGATCGGACTTACCGATTTTTTCGCGGCTTGTCGTTTCCTTGTTCCGGGCCTGAGGGTTCAGATTTGTACTTACCGCCAGGGTTGCATTGGTAATACGCCCGATGCTGCCGCTTTTCCAAACCAGTTCATCGATCCTTCGTTCCGTCACATCACCATCCTCATCCACCGTTCTTAAAATGGTATAGGGATTCAGGGTGGCCGAGAGGTTTATGTTCAGGAGGTTATCCAGGATGTTAGTATTGGCCGAAATTCCGATGGGAGCAAGTTTGAAAGAATCGGCGATCAGGTTATAACTGCTGCTGAGCGAAAAATTATTTAGCAGCATGACTTTCCGGGCTACGGAATCCTGTGGCTTTTGAACTTTCATTTCCAGGTTGTTGCCGAGGCCGAAACCGATCGAGCCGCTTTTACCCGTGGAAGAACCGCCGTACACGAAACCCTGGTAGCGATCCTGGTAAAACAGGCGGTTCGTCGTATCATTAGGGTTGACAAGCGCCTGAAAGTACTGCGTGTTTTTCGTGAAGTCGGGGACATAGCCGAATGAGATCGAAGGGTTGATAATATGACGGATGGCCTTCACGTTACTTGTTTTCTTTTTGATGAAATACATACCGTATATCCGGGTGGTAAGACCTACACTGAACGAATAGTTGGCGATCCGGTTGAAGCCTTTTGTCGTGTCGGTTTTTACCAGCAGGTTGTCCTCGTTGTACCCCCAGGTCAGTTGTTCACCGTACCATTTTTCCTCATAGTTCACCGAAGGCGATACGGTCAGGTAACGCAGTGCTTTGAAGGAAAAGGAAGCGGGGATGGTATGCCTCATTCCCTTCCGGCCATTCGCGAAAAATGTGGCAAAATTACTTCCGGTAAACGGTGCAACACTGTCTGCTGTGGCGGTCGGTGTGTAACGTCCCAGGTTATTGGTAACGCGGTTCTGCGCATTCATGGTATAGGATAAGGAGAAGTTATCCAGGGGTCCCGTTTTTCCTTTTTTACTCTGGAAGGGGTAGATATTAGCCATATTGAGGCTGATGTTTGGAAGCAGCAGGTCGACTACTTTCGTTCGCAGGTCCTGGTTGTGACTCAGGTTCAGCCCCAGTGAAAAAGGTGTTCCGGTAAACCGCTTGCTATAGGAGACATTTGAACTGAGTTTTGCGGTCGTATTGTTCAGGTTTGAATTATCGTAGGTATTCCCCTGGGTTCCGTAGGATAAAAAGTTATTCTGATTGAATGTCGCGGTAGCCGCATTGACGGATGCCGAGAACCGTCCGCTTCCCTTCGACTGTGGGGAGTGGCTCCAGGTAAGTCTGAAGTCCTTCGTAAAGGCACTGGTTTCGATTTTATCGTCCTGGTCGGGGTTTTTCGAATAAGCAAAGTTTACGGTCCCGTTGTACTTGTAACGCTTCACGTAATTCGAGTTCACGTATACCGCGTGTCCGCCTTTTGAGTAAATATCTCCCGTCAGCGCCAGCTTCATGTATTCGTTGATATCGAAAAAATAGCCACCACCCCTGAGGTTGAATCCACGTCTTTTTTCCTCGCCGTATGATGGAACGATGATACCCGAGGCGCTTCGTTTGGGGGCGGGAAACATTCCAAACAGGAATCCGGCGGGTAGCGGAATGTCATTAAACTCCATATAAAACGGACCCGCTACTATCTTGTCGTCGGGAATAGCCTTCGTTTTGGTGGCGACGATTCGGAAATGAGGATGCTCCAGGTTGCAGGTGGTATAGCTGTTGTGAAGACTCAGGAGCTCGCCCTTTTCATTTTTGTAAACAAGATTACCGTGAAGGTAGGCATCTCCCATGGTGGTCACCACCTCGCTGATTCTGGCGCGCTTGGTCTTGAAGTTGTAAATGATGTCCTTTGTCTCATACAGTTCCTCCGCGTTCTTGAAGATCGGGTAGCCGATCCGCTGACCTAGCGAGTCACGGGTGCCATGAGCGGTAAGGGTACTGTTACCGTAGTCTATGACGATCTCTTCGGCCTCGAGTTCTATTTCACCGTAGACGATCTTGGCTTCACCGTACAGGTATACCATTTTGCCGTCAACGGTCGCGCGGATGGAATCTCTGGCCGAATAGTTGATTGTAGTCTCGATGTCGCTTTTTTGTTGGGCCCTGACTGAATCCGGGGGGATTTTAAGGGTATCCAACGCCAGGACAACTGAATCCGGTTTACCGGCCGTGGCTGTATCTGCCTTCACTGGGAGGACACCCGGCGGCGTTTTAACCCGTGGTTCAACCTGTGCAACGGACAATTGAACAATATTAAAAGTTAACATGAAGGCTACTAAATACCGCACACAGACGAAGTTGAAAGACAGTCCTTTACCTTTTAGTGAAAAATTCACAATTTTGCATAAAGTTATTGCAAATACTCTGAACATCGTAAGGCCCGTGAGGAATATCGGATTAACAGCGCTTCTAATAGCAATAACCTTGCTAAACTCTTCCAGCACCTACCCACCGAAGGATTTTGCGGTGGATGTCGTCGTTATCGATGCCGGTCACGGCGGCCATGACAACGGAACCCATGGGAGACTCTTAAAGGAAAAAGATATCGCCCTGAAAATAGCGCTAAGAGTGGGGGGCTACATCGAAAAGAATATACCGGGAGTAAAAGTGATCTACACCCGGAAAGACGATACCTACCTGGCCCTTGATGAACGCGCGGAGATCGCCAATAAGAACAAAGCCGATCTTTTTATCTGTATTCACGCGAATGCAAACCCCAATACAAAGGCTTTCGGTACGGAGACATTCGTCATGGGGCTTCACAAGGACGAAGGCAACCTGGCTATCGCCCAGCGCGAGAACTCCGTGATCCTCATGGACGAGAATTATGAAGAGCGATATGAAGGCTTCAATAATTCCCCGGAATCGTATATCCTGTTTACCCTGGCGCAGAGCGCGTACCAGGAAAACAGCCTGAAATTTGCTCAAAAGGTTGAAAGTCAATTTAAGGCAAGGGCGGGAAGGAACAGCCGGGGAGTGAAACAAGCCGGGTTTGTGGTGCTGTGGAAGACAACGATGCCCAGTGTTCTTATCGAAACGGGCTTTCTGACCAATTCAACGGAAGAAAAGTTCCTGGCAGGCGGTGAAGGGCAAGAGCTTATTGCCTCCGGGATTTACCGCGCCTTCAAAGAATACAAAAGTGATGTAGAATCCATAAATTGAGACGGAATAACTGTTGATTCTGCATAGAAATTCGATTACATGAAACTATCCAAAGAATTTAAGGTCGGCCTGTTCATGGTCGTCACCATCACGTTGCTTTATTTTGGTTTTAATTTTCTAAAAGGAATTGATTTCTTTTCGACATCCAATAAATACTATGTGGTTTACCGGAATGTCGATAAGCTTACGGAATCAAACCAGGTATACCTGAACGGATATGCCGTGGGCCGGGTCAGTGATATTCATATCGAGCAGCTCAAAAACAGGGTCATCGTCGAACTGGATATTAACTCGGATATTATTCTTACGGATTCATCCGTTGCCATGCTGAACGGTGAACTGTTAGGAGGAAGGTTTATTCAGCTCGATGTTACTCCCGGCGGGAATCGTTTAAAAGCCAAGGATACATTGCGCTCGGAAGTTGCCAAAGGGGTAATGGATTTTGCCGAACCCGTTGCAGCCAACCTGCAGACAACACTGAGGAATCTGAATATTATTCTCGAATCCCTCGCCGGTAATACCAAGCGACTGGACACGATGTTCATACGGTTGCAGTCCACACCGGCGTTGTTAAACCGTACCCTGGTTACAGCAAATTCCAGCATCGGTGACCTGGGCAGCACATTCGGGCAGGTTGCCGGTAACATGAATGGTGCGCTGGAAGAGTTGAAACCCGCGCTCGCCAACTTCAGGACGTTGTCTGACTCGCTCAAGGTGATACAGATCAACGGTACCCTGAACAAAGCCCAGAAGAGTCTCACGAGCCTGAATGAAACCCTGGCGCGCCTGAACAGCGGAGATAACACAGCCAGCAAGCTAATGACTGAAGATTCCCTCTATGTTAATCTCAACAGGTTGCTTTATTCCGTGGATTCACTGGCGCAGCACTTCAATAAAAACCCCAAACATTTTTTGTCGCCATTGGGGAAAAGTCAGAAGAAAATCGAACGCGACCTGAAAAAGCAAAGGGAAGCGGAAAAGAAAAAATAACGTCCCGCCTGTGATACCCGGCGATTGGGGCCGAACTATTACCTGCCTGTTTTCGACGGAAAACTGCTGACGGTATGCATACCTGTGACCTTTCTTGGAGTTGCCGCGCAATCTTCCAATCTTTAGCTGTTAAACGTAACACCCTGCCAAATGAATCCAGACCTGGAGTTCAATAAAAATGAGGATCTGATCAAGCAGCTACTCTATCAGCTGGAGCGGAACGCAAAAAAGACACGGCTGGGAGGTGGTGAAAAAAAAATCGATGAACAGCATCAAAAGGGAAAGCTTACGGCGCGGGAACGAATCAGCTACCTGACGGACAAGGATTCCTATTTCCTTGAAATCGGATTGTTTGCCGGGGATGGGATGTATTCCGAGCAGGGCGGTTGTCCTTCCGGCGGAGTTGTAACCGGTATTGGGTATGTTTCCGGTAGGCAGTGCGTTATTGTTGCCAATGACGCAACGGTAAAAGCCGGCGCGTGGTTCCCGATCACAGCTAAAAAGAATTTGCGGGCCCAGGAGATCGCCATGGAAAACGCATTGCCCATTATCTATCTTGTCGATAGTGCGGGTGTTTTTCTTCCGATGCAGGATGAGATATTTCCGGACAAGGAACATTTCGGGAGGCAATTCAGAAATAACGCTAAAATGTCGGCGATGGGAATCGTTCAGGTCGCCGCTATCATGGGTAGCTGTGTGGCCGGCGGTGCGTACCTCCCTATCATGTCGGATGAGGCCATGATCGTGGACAAGACGGGATCGATTTTTCTGGCGGGCTCGTACCTGGTGAAGGCGGCAATAGGCGAGGACATCGACAATGAAACGCTTGGCGGTGCGACCACACATTGTGAAATATCCGGCGTAACCGATAACAAGTTTCCCAACGACCAGGCATGTCTCGATTACATTCGTTCACTGTTTGATAAGATCGGAGTGAATACTTCGGCAGGATTTCATAGGAGCATCCCGAAACCTCCGCTGGAGAAGGCAGAGGAAATTTATGGGATCCTGCCCTCGGACCGGGTAAAACCGTACGACACACTCGAGATCATCAAACGCCTGGTGGATGAGTCAGACTTTCAGGAATACAAGGCGGACTACGGTAAAACATTACTGTGCGGCACCGCAAGGATAGACGGATGGGCTATCGGCATCGTTGCAAACCAGCGAAAGGTGGTGAAGACAAAAAAAGGCGAAATGCAAATGGGCGGAGTGATCTACTCCGATTCGGCGGACAAAGCCGCGCGGTTTATCATGAATTGTAATCAACGAAAGATCCCGTTGTTATTTATCCAGGACGTAAGTGGTTTTATGGTTGGAAGCAAAGCCGAACAGGGAGGGATCATCAAAGACGGGGCAAAGATGGTTAACGCCATGGCAAATTCAACGGTACCAAAGTTTACGATTATCACCGGAAACTCTTACGGAGCGGGAAATTATGCGATGTGCGGAAAGGCGTATGATCCCCGTTTGATCTTTGCATGGCCTACTGCGCAGATCGCCGTGATGAGCGGTGCTGCTGCCGCAAAAACGTTGCTGCAGATCAGGGTTAATGCATTAAAATCGCAGGGGAAGAAAATTTCGAAAGAAGAGGAGGAGTCCTTGCTGAAAGAAATCGTTGACCGATATAATGAACAACTGAGTCCCTATTACGCGGCTGCGCGGCTGTGGGTGGACGGAGTTATTGATCCCCTGGAAACACGGAAAGCCATCTCCGTGGGCATCGAGGCTGCAAATCACGGCGTGGTCGCAAAGTTCAGCGTCGGCGTTATTCAAACCTGAACCGGTAGCCGGGGAAATTTAGCGCCCGGTAGTTTGGAAGCGACTAAAGTTTTTCAGAAGTTGCACACGCATGTCCATGAAAGATACGGAACTCAAGGCCCTGGTATCCCTGCTCGATGATGAGGACACACAAATTGTTTCACACGTCGAAGAAAAGATTCTTTCACTGGGTACTACCATTATTCCCTTCCTCGAAGAAGAATGGGAAAGCAATTTTAATCCCACCGTTCAGCGAAGGATCGAGGAGATCATACATACCCTGCAGTATGAGCTTTTAAAAGAACGGATCATTCACTGGTATAACAGCGATGATCAGGATCTGTTAACCGGTATGTGGCTGGTGGCTACCTATCAGTATCCCGACATAGAATTGATCAAACTGAAACAAGACCTGGAACAGATCTATTACGAGACATGGCTGGAATTCAAACCAGACCTTTATCCGTTCGACCAGGTTAAAGTGATCAACGGGGTGTTATTTAACAAACTCAAATTCGGAGCGAACACTAAAAATTTTCATTCACCGGGCAATTCCATGTTGAATGTGGTGCTCGAAACGAAGAGAGGAAATCCCATCACGCTTTGTATCATCTACATGATGGTAGCCCAGAAGTTAAAATTGCCGGTGCACGGTGTTAACCTTCCGAATCTTTTTGTCCTTACCTACAAAGACGACAAGCACGCGCAATTTTATATTAATGCTTTTAACAAGGGACTGATATTTTCCAAACAGGACATCGAGAATTACATCAATGAACTTCACTTGCCACCGCAGGCATCGTTTTTCGAACCATGTTCCAGCCTGGAAATTATAAGGCGGGTCTTCAGGAATCTCATTATGTCGTTCGATAAGATGGGTGAGCATGCAAAGGCTGAAGAAGTAAAGGAATTGCTTTTGATCATCGCTGACGGGGCCGATCTGGGTGTCTGATCCGGCAATATTTTTCTTCTTCCGGCATTGCAAAACCGATCTGGTTTGACGCATAATTGAGCCGAAAAGTACATGCAGGCGTTCGGAAACATGAATATCATTACCTTAGACCTTCGAAAAAACATTCGCGTATGAGAATAGGATTACCGTTTTTCTTCCTGGCCTTTGTTCAATTATCCGTTTACGCCCAGCAATTCTCCGCCCGCTATGAATTGGTGAAAATGGATAAGAACGTAAATACGTTCAGGCATGAAGCAGCACCCGTTATTTCTCCTGACGGAAATACGCTGTATTTCTTCGTTCAGAACCACCCTGAAAATACAATGGGGAAAGACGATACGCAGGATATCTGGGTATCGAAAAAGGATGAGGCAGGCAACTGGAGTCTTGCGCAACACCTTGGCTCGCCCTTCAATATCCACCGATCGAATCAGGTGTTTACTGTTTTTCCAGATGGAAGTCTCTTTATCAAGGGAGGAAGATCAAAAGGGGAGAAAGGTTTTTCCATTGTGAACGGTAATGCCTTGAGGGAACTCGATGTAAAGGAATTTCGGGCCATGAACAAGGGACGTTTTTATGGGGCATCCATGTCTGCCGATGGAAAACATATCCTGATGTACTTCAGTGAAGTGGAGAACAGCGCGAACAGCGATTTGTATGCCAGTCACCAGCAACCGGACGGAACATTTTCCAAACCGGTTAAAATGAAACTAAGCACCAGTACTGACGATGTCGGCCCGTTTATCGGCCCGGATCAGCAGACTCTTTATTTTGCAAGCGCTCGCCAGGCGCCAGGCAGGCAGGGAGGAGTGGATATCTATAAAACGACCCGCCTGGATGATACATGGATGAACTGGTCCGACCCGGTCAACATGGGCAAGCCGATCAATACAAGTGCCCTCGACTATTACTTTACCATCGATAATGCGGGAAACGTTTTTACCAGCAGGGCAAACAAAGCATTGGACGGAGCCCAGTTGGATCTGTACGCCCTGGTCCCCAAAACATTTAAGATCGACCTTGTGGGGACGGTGTACGACGAAAAATCCATGCAGCCGGTCCAGGCGGTTGTGGAGGTAAAAGTTAAAGACAAGGACCCTATCCGGATCCAGACACCGGTGACCGGAAAATTTGAAACCAAAATGCCTGAAGTTCTGGAGTACGCTGTGAGCGCAAATTCGGAAGGCTTTTTACCAAAGTCCGAAACATTCAAATTGCCCCTGCTCACCGCCGACACCGTCATACATGTTGAAATATTACTCCGGCCGGTGGCCAAAAAATTATTGCTTACCGGCAATGTGTTCGATAAAAAAACGGAAAAGCTCATTCCCGCTAAACTCGATGTTACCCATAAAGGAGACCGGAAAATCAACTTAAAAATACCGGCGGAAGCCGGTAGATATGAAAAGGAAATCCCGAAGCTCGGCTGGTATATGATCACCGCTTCGTCTGAGGGATACCTGAATGCGACGGATAGTATTGAAGCGGATGACGAAGGCCTGTCGCCATTTTCACGCGACATTTATCTTCAGCTTATTGAAGTCGGCGTAACCGTGCGCCTCAAAAATATCTATTTTGACTTCGACAAAACAACATTGAAGAAAGAGTCATTTACCGAGCTGAACAAGGTGGTGGATTTCCTGAAGCAAAATGCGTCTGTGGAAATTGAGATCGCGGGGCACACGGACAGCAAGGGATCGGATGACTATAACATCAACCTGTCGCAGGGTCGGTCCCAATCTGTGGTCGACTACATTGTCAGCCAGGGTATCGAAAGCTTCCGGCTGACAGCCCATGGTTACGGTGAAGGAAAACCCATCGATACAAATGATTCCGAAGCCGGCAGGGCAAATAACCGCAGGGTTGAATTTACGGTCCTGAAGAAATAGGAGCCGGCCCCGCGAACTGAACAGCGGGACCAGCTTCCAGATATTTAGTCAATGGGTACCAACCGTACGATCTTACCCGGATTTTCCGTAGCCACATAGATATATCCATCGGGGCTCTGGGTAACAACCCGTACCCTTCCGATCTTTTCCAGCAATTTTTCCTCACCGGCAAACGTGTTGCCGGCCACTTCAACTCTTGCCACCAGTTGGTGCGACAATGCGCCGACGAGTAAATTTCCTTTCCAGTTCGGATATTTATCGCTGGTCACCATTGTCAGGCCGCATGGGGCGATGGAAGGAACCCAATAGCGGATAGGTTGCTCCATCCCTTCTTTTTCCGTTATATCGGTAATAATCGTGCTGTCGTAGTTAATACCGTAAGTAATAACGGGCCAGCCGTAATTTTTTCCCTTTACCACGATATTCAATTCATCGCCACCCCTCGGTCCGTGTTCATGTTCCCAGAGGATTCCGCTTTCTTTGTCCCCTGAAGACTACGGTGGCCGTAAGACCAGATCTCCGACCTGGCGCCAATTGTACCAACGAAAGGATTGTCGCTAGGAACCTTACCGTCATCGTGAAGTCTTAATACTTTTCCCAGGTGGTTCGTGAGGTCCTGGGCATTTTCTTTCTTTCCCCGTTCACCGGATGTAAAGAACATGTAGCCCTTGCCATCGAATGCGATTCGCGATCCGAAATGAACCTCGGAGCGCGAGAGCGGAAGGGCCTGAAACAGTTCTTCCAGGTTGGTCAGGTTGTTGCCTTCGAGTTTTGCGCGGGCGATCACCGTTCCTCCACTATCCGCAACCTGTTTCGAATAACTCATATATATCCATCCGTTCTTATCGAAGTCGGGGTGGAGCTGAATATCCATCAGGCCACCCTGACCATGGGCATATACCGGAGGAACGCCCTGTATTTTTTCGTCAAGTAGTTTACCGTCTTTTATGATCCTGATTTCGCCCGCCCGTTCCGTTACGAGTGTACGTCCATCGGGCAGGAATGCCATACCCCATGGGTTCTTGAGATCGGTGGTGATGGTATCCACCTCAAATTTTTGTTTTTCGGATTGAACAATCGCTCCCCGGGGAGCTTCTTCTTTTTTGGGTGAACACGAAGTAACAGCTACTGCACTAAAACACCAGCATGCATAAAATATTCTCCTGAGCATAGATTAATTGATTATGGATATAAAACTATCACGAAAGTAAGGAAAAGGACAGTGGGAAACAGGGCCGTGGCTCAAACTTGACAAACGACAATTTAAGACGGACAAAAGTAAGGATTACAGAGATCGGTGTTCTACTCAGGTTTGTTCAACTCCCTCACGAGGTCAACGATAGAACGGTCATTGATCATCACGTCTTTTAAAACGGCCTGGCCCTGACCCATGCTCACAAGCCCATACGTCACCTGAAGGCTATCCCTTTGCGATTGCCAGTAAATTTGTTCTGCTTCAGAGGCCTTGGATTCTTCCAGGTAGAACCGGTCAAAGGGGAGGCGAAACGATACTTCGAGAGGTGCGTGCGCTGTGGTGTAGTTTACCGTGGTTCGAAGGTAGTAACCCGAACCGGGTTCGTCCCGGGAAATCGACTCCGGCCGTGCAAAACCGTCAGGGCCGGTCGCGAAGGTGACAAATATTTCCTCTCCCGGTTGCCAGCTGGAACTATCCGGCAGCACGATCCGGGTCGCTTCAAAATTAAGGGTGACGTACTTTCCGCGAAAAGGATCGGACGGATCCACCGGAAGTGTTTTGAATTTATATTCAAAGCCATCACTGATAGTTCGTTCGCTATCATAGATCATTTTACCAGGCACTACCCACTGAGCGATGCACATGGCCGCAAAAAGAATGATCACGATATTTCTCATGCTTCTTTTTTCCGTTTTCGTATCATATAATAGTTCGATGCAAAGAAACCTGCCCCTACTGCTATAAAAAGGATACCCCTGGCGACAAAACTAAAATCAGTATCAAAAAACCGGCATAATACGAGCGCCGTGATGATGAGCAGGCCGTAGTTCAGGATGCCGAGGTGATTTTTTTTGGCGCCGCTACTGATCGTGTGCACGGCCAGGACGAGGATCGTGAGATTGGTTACGATCTGTGAAAGGGCCGGTTGGTATATTCCAACAAGGAAAAGAATGATAAACAGGATGAATGTAAAATTTTTGAGGTTGATGTCCTGAACAGGCTTTTCTTTCAGCAGAGCCGGAAGCAGCAACACGGCGCCAATCGTGATCGCCACCCCGGCCCAAAATTCCGGCACACCCGCCAGGTTATTTAAAGAATTAACCGACAATTCTTCCCAATACCAGTCAAAGCTCAGCAAGAGCAAACTGGAGATCACACCCAGGCTTCCGATCACCAGGAAAGCGTTACTCAGCACACGTCCCGTGTCGAATACTTTCAATTCGCCAAGAATGGTGAAACTGCTGAAGAGACTAAGGTAAGCCACCATGATCCATTCGGCGCGGTTGTCACCGAAAACACCGAGGCATATGGTCACGGATAAACCGAGAAGCCAGGAGTGGAAGTGGAAGAAATTATTTTTGTTTTTCGACCGTATAAATTCCGTGTAGTAAAAAGGAAGTATCAGCGCGAACAGCAGCCAGTACATCCACACCTGGTCATTCCGGTTACTGAAATACCCGACCTCGCACGCATACCATGTTATACCTGAAATGAAAAGCAGGGATGCCATGGAGGAACGCAATACATACACAACCGGCAATGACAAGGCCATCCAAACCAATAAAAATCCGCCAAGATCTCCCTCGATATTGTAAGTCTGGCTTACGATCGAAATACTGATCGCGACGGTGAAGAAGAGAAAGGTCGCGGTTCCCTCGCGCCACGTCCGGTTGTCCTTTCCCGTAACGATCAGGTAACCGGCCACGGCCTGCGCAGCCAGCAAGGGAAATAAACCGATGAACAATTTGCCGGCTTTTGGCAGACTATCCCAGTTGTGCGCAATGATCAACACAATGCCCATGCCGACAAGCAACGCTCCCAGTATCCCAAAAACAACAAGCAAACGGTTTGCCGTGGGATTTGATTGACGGCCGTAGTAGGCAACGATCTTTTGAGCAGTTTCTTCCGTTACGATCCCCGCTTCGACAAGTTCAGGGAGGTCTTTAAGAATCTGTTTGCTCATGCGTTTGGATGGAAGTGCGCGTTATAATATCCGGTCGAAAAAGATAACAATCTTTTATCTCCGGCTATTTCGAGAAGGTATAAGCCATAACGCGGTTATCGAAGAATGTAGGCACAAAAAGGGTGTTGCTTTTCGCGTCGAATTCGATGTCCGCTGCGTTGAACTTGTCCGCCTTTGTGTCGAGAATGCTTTTCGATTCACCTTTACTGTTGACAAACGAGACTTCGCCGTGCCAGCTTGAAACGAGGTATTCATTTTTCCCTACCAGGACAACTCCATCAGCACCTTCGGAAGTCTTACCAAAGACGCTCAGTTGCCGTGTTGCGCTCAGTTTGTAGTTGATACCGTTAGCGAAATCGGCGATATACAATTCGTCGCCAAGGGACAACAGGCCGTTAATTCCTTTGAACTCTTTGCTTTCAAAGTATACCGTAGCCTTGCCGTCTTTGAGGAGATGTATTTTCCCCGTTTGGGTATCGGAAGCGTAAACGTTTCCCTTTTTATCGACGGTGATATCGTTCAGAAAAGCAGCGCCTTCAATTGGTGTGGTGTTGATGATCTTGCCGGTTACGACGTCGATCGTTACGATACTTGTTATGTCTGTAACGTAAAGATTGTTTTTGAACAGCCCCATTCCTTTGGGAGCGTTCAGCCCGCTGACCCACGAAGATGAAATGATCTTTCCGTCCATCCCCACCTTGGCAATGGCTCCCTTGCCGTCTTTTTCGTCCGGCTTTCCATCGATACAAGAAACGTACAAAACATTATTTTTTGAATCCAGCAAAACGGATTCGGATACAGGTAACAGTGCATCCGTTTTCCACTTAAGCGTAAGGGTCTGGGCGGAAGCGGTGATTAGAGAGCATACAAACAATGTGCTTAGGATGGTTTTCATTTAAGTAATGTTTAGAGGTGCATAAATTTACCTTAATTTTTAAAAAGCGAATAACCGCTCATAATGGCGGCTGTTAATTTAATGCCAGGATAACAAATATTCCGTTCGCGACGAGGTATGCGGCAACAACGACCCTGGAACCAATCCGGTTTACTTTCAGGGCGAGGTCCGGTTTGCCGCTGTCCACAAATTTCAGCGAAATGGCCGACACGATCAGGGTCATCAGTACAGATAAAAACGTGAGCGCATGCAACGTATCGACGAGGGTAAATGACGATGACTCCGGCAAGAGGGAATCAATAATATACTTATTACCGACAGCCGCGAACAGACCACCGACAGGAAGGCCGAAACGCGGTTCAAGTTCCGAGGGATGTGGTGTGAAGCTGATAATCGCGATAAGAAAAGCGATGTACATACCGACAAAGATCTTCATAAAGAGCCCCCAGGCGTCACGTTCGATATCCATTTCAATTCTGAAAGTCGAAAAGACCTGGTTGTTTGTGGAAGCGTCCCCAAACCCGGTCTCATAATCGTTGTTACCCTGTACCACCTGGAAATTTTCAATGACCCATCCGTCGATCGCTTCCTGTACATCAAACCGGCTTCCCTGTACATCGGGGACAAAAACCAGGTTCCTGTTGTCAAAAAGCGTGTTCTCGATCTGAACTTTCAGATGCTGTTTGTCAAACGGAAAATCCTTCACGTCCCAGCGTTCTTTCATGGTACATTTCATTTTCATGATCGCCCATGCTTTTCCATCAATGCTGTCCATAATGATCTCCGGTGGTTCGATCGCCTTGGCGTTGGGAATATCGAGCTGGCGGGAGAAATCAAAATCGGGGTTGTCGTAAACGAACCATAACCAGAACCGGATGGTGTATTCCTTGTCATGGAAATTAATATCGTGTACACTGATCACGTAGGCGCCTACTTTGACTGTGTCGGGAACGTGAGAAACGGAGTCCGCTGATTGCGCACGTGTTACCAGATGCGCCGACAACAGCAAAATGACAGGTAATAGCTTTTTCATACCGGGAGCATCAAAAATAATTGATTTTGGGATGCAAAATAAAGGCCTTATAACAAAAGATAGAAGGCAGTAAGTAACTGACGTTTTTGTGTTATTTTCGGGTCTTTAAACCCAAAATCAAATGTATACCGGATTGTTCCATACCCATTCCCTGCTCCGTTATTTTATCCTGATAGCACTTGTTGTCGTAATTATCAAGGCGGTGGCAGGGCTCATGAATAAACAGCCATATGGAAAATGGGATAATAAACTCGGGCTGTACCTGTTCATATTCACGCACATGCAATTGTTGTTCGGGTTGATCCTGTACTTCGTCAGCCCCTTTGTGAAATTCGGCCCGGAAACAATGAGCGATAAAACGACCCGCTACTGGACTGTTGAGCACATCACGGCGATGCTTATTGCGGTGGTGCTTATCACGCTTGCCCGCACCACCTCAAAACGGATGACCAATGACTCTCAGAAACACAAACGGATGCTGGTCTTCAATGCTCTCGCATTGATCGTTATTGTCGCCACGATACTGATGAGCGGACGGAAGCTGTTGTAACCTAAAGATTCTATTTTTTCCGGATCGTACATCCGACGGGCCTGACCTCTGTTGTTTCTATTTTCTGGTTCGTGAGCAGGATATCGACGGCATCTTTCAGGTAGGCGTGACGAACGTCCGCTTCCACCTGCGCATTATCATCGATAGCGCCCTTATATACGACGGTAAATTTCCCTCCGTCGTTTTTCAGCAGGAATGCCTGCGGATTTTTTGTGGCGCCAAATTGCTGCATCAGCGTTTGTTCCTTGTCCGCGAGGTAGGGAGCGCTTAGCCCCAGTTGCTGCGCTTTTTTCACCATGTTTTCAACTGACTCCGCGGGTTCAACGCCGGAATTCACCAGCAGGACCGGAACCTTGTCCTGGTAGTCTTTCGAAAGTTTGTTTACCCTTCCCCTGTAGTATTCATCGTAAGCGCAGGTGTTGCTCGTAAAGATGATCACGACCCCGGCGCACGAAGGATAGGTATCCAGTGATACGGCTTTGCCATTGACCACGTTCGTGAGGGAAAAGTCAGGCACCTGTTGTCCCATAGAACAGATTGAAAGCAGGAGGAGGAAGATGGTAAAGATTTTTTTTGTCATAAGCCGGACCGTTGATTGAAGACGACGACAAAGTTTGGATAAATGATGTAGTGTAAAGGTATAACCCTTTCGCCGTCCCCAGAAACTATTTTAGCGCGAATGTCTCCTTCGGATTTCATTGAGAAGGAATCGACAATGAGATTTTCTGCGAATACGAGATTCTTTTGTCCATGGATCTTCACGAGTGCTTCTTTGGCGCACCAGTATATGCAGTGTTTTACCGGATCCGGGCCTGCATCCCGGAGTTCGTCAGGGTGAAGGACCCGGTGTGCAATTCGAAGAAGCTTTTCCTTGGGTTGCTCCAGATCGATCCCCACAGGTTCGACCTTATCCAGGATCGCTGCTACAAATGGGAACGAATGACTGAGAGAGAGGTGATAGTCATATCCTGCCGGATAGGGTTTGCCGTATTCATCCTTGCGGATACCCTGGAAGTCAAGGCCCATCGCGCGGAATACCTCTTTTACCAGAACACGGCCCGCCAGCCATTCAAGTCGCTTGCCTGGGTTTGTGATGGTATCGGAAACTTGTTCGGTCGGCCATACCTGGGCACCAAGAACCGGTTCTTCCTCGGTAATCCGCCACATTGCCCACGCCCGGTCCTTTTCTAAAACTATTTTCTCTAAAGGCATGATGATAAAGTATCCGAAAGTAAGAACTTTCGGAAAGTTAAACGAAGAATGTCGAAAGTACACGTTCAGAAGCTTCACACGCTGGCAGGACATCGCGATAGTGTTTACACACTGCAGGGTTCCTCCGAAAGGCAGTTGATTTTTTCCGGATCAGGGGATGGAATGGTCGTCGTTTGGGACCTGAATGCTCCGGAATCGGGACAGCTCGTCGCGAAGCTTCCGAACTCCGTCTATGCCCTTCATCACCACCGTGAAAGTGATTTTCTCATCGCAGGTCACAACTATGACGGTATCCATGTACTGGACTGGCAGAATAAAAAGGAAGTTGGATCGTTACAACTTACAGCGGCCGCCATTTTTGATATTCAGTCGCACGGGAACCACCTGTTTATTGCGACAGGCGAAGGGAGTATCGTTAAGGTTGATACCCGAACCCTGTCAGTGGTGCGGCAGGATCAATCTTCCGTAAAGAGCGCCCGAACGATCGCCGTAAGGCAACAGCAGGGCGAACTGGCGGTGGGCTACAGTGATAACAGCATTCGCATTTTTGACCTGGATGATCTGACGTTGAAGAAGGAGTGGACGGGTCATACAAACTCTGTTTTCACCCTGCGGTACACGCCCGATGAAAAATTCCTTCTCAGCGGATCAAGGGATGCCAGGTTGAAGGTATGGGATGCGACCGCAGAATATGTTCAGGCGGCAGAGGTGGTGGCGCACCTGTATGCGATAAATCACCTGGATTTTAGTCCGGATGGCAAACATTTTGTAACTTGTAGCATGGATAAATCCATTAAAGTGTGGGATTCTGAGAAGTTGAAGCTGCTGAAAGTAATCGATAAAGCCCGGCATGCAGGGCATGGAACTTCCGTCAATAAAGTTTTGTGGACGCGTTATCACAACCAACTGCTCAGTGCAAGTGATGACCGCACTATATCAGTATGGAATATTAATTTTTTTAACGAGCCTTTATGAGAGTTACACCATTAGACATACGGCAAAAGACCTTTGAAAAGAATTTCCGGGGATATGAAAAGGATGAAGTAAACGCTTTCCTCTTAACACTGTCGCAGGAATGGGAAAGGATACTCGACGAAAATAAGGAGTTGCGTATTAAGCTTGAAGCCACAGAACGCGAAGTGACCAAACTTCGGGAAGTGGAAAGTTCCCTGTACAAAACCCTGAAGACTGCTGAGGATACGGGAGCCAATGTTATCGAACAGGCCCGGATGGCGGCGGATCTCCACCTCCGTGAATCGCAGATGCAGGCTGAAGCTATCCTGAACGAGGCCAAACGAAAGGCCAAAGACGCCATCGAGGAATCGGATACACGGGCCAGGGAACTTCTGGCTGAAATGGAAGATAAACTCAAACTGCTGGTTGAGAATTACAAGTCTATGGAGGCGTCGCGCGATGACTTGCTGGCCAACTTCAAACACCTCGCTACGGATGCGTTGGAACGGGTTGAACGCTCCCGGTTTCTGTCAAAGGACTTTGACCCGGACAAACACCTCGCGATGGCGAAGCGTGAAGCCAAGCGGGTCGCCTTCCCTAACGCTCCGGATATCGAAAAACCGATCCGCACAGAACCCGTGCAAATCCGGGAAAAGGAAATTATACTTGAACAACGAACGATCTCCGTTGAGATCCAACCTAAAAAAGTTCAAAAATCTTTTTTTGACGAAATTGGATGAACGGACGAGTTGAACTGGAGGGTCTGGAATTTCATGCGTTTCACGGAGTCTACCCACATGAGCGGGCATCCGGAAACTGGTTTGAGGTTGATATCGCTGTCGAGACGGATTTTTCCAAGGCTGCAGCTAACGACGAACTCGGAGGGACAATCAACTATGAGACGCTTTTCCGGATCGTCAAGGATGAAATGGAACAACCTTCCAAGCTACTGGAAACCGTTGCTGAAAAAATAGCCAATGACGTACTGATTCAACTTCCGGCAGCCATCTCGGTAGACCTGAAGATTTCAAAGATCAATCCTCCCATCGGGGGGAAATGTAAAAAAGCTACGATAAGTTTGTCGAAGCGGCGGTGATTTTTCCTCAGAAGATCTGCCGGAACCTTGTACAACATAACCAGCCAGCGTATTTAAAGTGATTGCCCGCACTCACATTCCGGATTCCCCGGGAATTGTTTCTGCCCGGGGATCCACAAACATGAAGCCCCTGGCGTCTTCACTTTCGTAAAAGTCCACTTGCTTCCCGATAATGTACATCGTATGTCGCTTATCCACGTAAACGGGTATATCATGAATGACATATGCGATGTCATTTTCCTTTTTTCTGTCAAACCCGATCAAATGAGAGACACCGCATCCTCCGCCCTTTACACCAACCCGCAAACCGTAGCCCGCCGGGATATTTTTGGTCGCGATGATCTTTCGGATTTCTTCGCAGGCCCTTTCGGAGATCGTGACCGGATGGAGATTTTCAAACATGGTGCGGGCAGTGTTTTACGTTTAAAATTATTTAAATTTCAAACACAATTCAGGTTAAATTAATTCTATGGATGCATTCGTCGAGTTTATAAAGATACTGGTTCCTGCTTCTGTTGTTCTATATGCGGCCTATCTGCTGGTCAGGACGTTCGTCCAGAAGGAAATCGAAATGAAAAAACTGGAAGTGCGAAGCCGGAGTATTGAAACCGTGTTGCCCAACCGCCTGCAGGCCTATGAGCGAATGGTCCTGTTCCTGGAGCGTATGGCGCCGCAGAATCTGCTGGTGCGTTTGAGCACTGCCGGAATGCCTTCCAGGGAATTTCATCAATTGCTGTTGAGCGAAATAAGGAACGAATACAACCACAACGTGTCGCAGCAGGTGTACATCAGTGAAGAGGTATGGGGCCTCATCAAAAATGCCAAGGAAGACCTCATCGTTTCCATCAACGACGCAGCCAGCGAAATGTCCATGGATTCCACGAGTCTTGACCTCTCAAAAAAGATATTCGAGAAGTCTATCAACAAGCAGGTTGATCCGCTGGGGCACGCTTTGGTTGAGCTCAAGAAGGAGATTCAGCGTACTTTTTGAGCGGAACTAAGGGTTTCCGGGTATCGTTATTGGACCATATTTTGTAGATAATCACCAGTAGCTTAAGCACCATGAAAAACAGATTTTTCGATATTGCCATCGGCCAGGCTTCCCGTTTAGCAGGTAAAAGAGGGCGTATATTATTACTCCTGACGAAAATGGGGTCAAAGATCAGTAAGGTTAACTGGTCGCCGGTACAGCGGCAACTGGTCAAGGAGAAGTTCTTTATCCTGGGCCGGCTGGCAAAAGCTTATGCAATGGGTCGTTATCGCTCAGTTCCCTGGAAGGCAATTTTGGTCTTGTTAGCCGCCGTAATCTATTTTATAAACCCCATAGATCTTATTCCCGATTTAATTCCCATTGCCGGATTGTCTGACGACTTCGCGGTATTGTTATGGGTATATAATGCCATTGGCGAGGAAGTGGATAAGTTCCTGGAATGGGAGGCCGGGCAAGCCACACCGGTATGAAGACAGCCCTGATAGCCGGGAGTTCGGGATTGATCGGAAGCCAGCTTCTTTCGCTATTGCTTGAAAGTACTGTTTATGGTAAAGTGGTCGCGCTTACGCGTGTTGACTTAACCCCTCACCCCAAACTTGTGCAGGTAAAGGGGGATTTCAAAACCATCGGGAAAAACACAACGTCATGGGCAGTGGACGACGTTTTTTGCTGCCTTGGTACAACGATGGCGAAGGCAGGATCAAAAGAAAAATTCCGTGAGGTTGATTTCGATTACCCTTTACTGATCGCGCAGTCCTCTCATTCTCTGGGTGCCAGTCAATTTTTACTGGTATCTGCGCTGGGAGCTGACAAAAATGCAGCGGTATTTTACAACCGGGTGAAAGGTGAAATTGAAGAAGCCATTTCGGCCGTTGGTTTCAGGTGCGTACATATATTCAGGCCATCGTTGTTATTGGGTCCGCGAACGGAAAGCCGGTCAGCGGAAGACGCAGCGAAATTTTTCTATCGGATCTTCGGGTTTTTGATACCCCGGAAATACAAGGCAATCGAATCGGCAAAAGTTGCAAAAGCGATGATTCACTTTGCGACGGAAGAGAAAAGCGGTAATTTCATCCATGAATCAACGGATTTGCAACGTTTCTGAAACTGGGTTCAGGCAATCTTTTTTGAATACTTTCGTTTCCCTGACATGATCGCAGTCTTACAACGCGTCGAATCCGCTTCAGTAACTATTGAAGGCGTAATCCGATCGTCAATCACCCGCGGACTTCTGGTCCTGGTCGGAATCGAGGAAGCCGATGGACAGGAGGACATCGACTGGCTTGCATCGAAGATAGTCAACCTACGTATTTTTCCCGACGATCAGGGTGTGATGAATGTGAATGTCCGGGATAGCGGAGGGGATATTCTGGTCGTTAGCCAGTTCACGCTGCACGCCAGTACAAAAAAAGGGAACAGACCCTCTTATATAAAAGCGGCAAAGCCAGATGTGGCGATCCCGTTGTACGAAAATTTCATTACGGCAGTCGGGCGGGAACTTGGCAAAGCCGTACAAACGGGTGAGTTTGGCGCCGACATGAAAGTGAATCTGTTAAATGATGGCCCCGTTACGATCGTTATCGACACCAAGAACAAAGTATGATCAGAATTCAATGCATATTAGGTGATATCACCCAGCTGGAAACGGACGTGATCGTCAATGCAGCGAACACAAGCCTGATGGGAGGAAGTGGCGTGGATGGTGCGATTCACCGGGCTGGAGGACCGCAGATCATGGAAGAATGTATGGCTATTCGCAAGAGGCAGGGTGGTTGCCCTACAGGGGAAGCCGTTATTACAACAGGTGGTAACCTGAAAGCCAGGTTTGTTATTCACACCGTCGGCCCGGTCTGGACAGGCACCAATAAGGACGAAGAGATGTTGTTGGCAAATGCTTACACCAACAGTCTTTCATTAGCGGTGGTTAATGCGGCGAAGTCCGTGGCATTTCCGAATATCAGTACCGGTATCTATGGTTTTCCGAAACGAAGGGCCGCGGAAATCGCCGTCCGCGAGGTAAGTACTTTTTTGGCAAATGACATTTCCCTGGAGAAGGTTGTATTTTGCTGCTTCCACCAGGAGAATTTGGATATCTACAATGAACTTTTAATTACCCGGTAATGACCGGTGAAGATTAGTTATTTATCAGCTGGTTCTATTCGCTATGAAAATAATTCAGTTTACCGTGCTGCTTACCTTTGGCGTCGTAGCGTCTGCTGCACAAAATAAATACGGCTTGAAGGCCACAAACTATCAGGAGTACAATGCGAGTATTCTTTCAAACCCTGACAAGGAACTCATAGATCTCGAAAAATTTGTCCCTGGACTTGTGCTTGATATCCGTTATGCCACGACTAATAATTTCACAGGGGAAAAGATCTACAATATGGCTAAGGCATACGCCCGGAAGCCGGTGGCGGAATCACTGAGGAAAATTCAGAGTGACCTCAAACAACAGGGATTGGGTATAAAGATATTTGATGCTTACCGCCCTTATAAAGCGACTGTAAAGTTTTATGAAGTCTATCATGACACTACTTATGTTGCCTCTCCATACAGGGGTTCGCGTCACAATCGCGGTTGTGCGCTGGACCTTACGATAGTCAACCTGAAAACAGGAGAAGAACTGCCGATGCCGACAGGTTTTGATTCGTTTAAAAAGGAGGCATGGCCGTCGACTCCGGTGCGTGATCCTGTGATACGTAAAAACCGGGAGCTACTCATTCAGGCGATGCAGAAACACGGGTTCCGGGTAAACAGCTCCGAATGGTGGCACTTTGACTTCATCGGCTGGCAGAAATTTGAAGTGCTGGATATCGATTTCGAGGAACTGGCGGAGTAGCTTGCCGGGGAGGCGACCCGCCTCCTGACCCCCTGAAGGGGGAAGTCATACTTTTTAGTAAGCTGCCGGCAGCCATTCTTCAATTCCCGTTTAGGGGGCCAGGTGTTGTTCCGAAACCTTTCTACGCCTTCCTGAGGATATTTATAGGTCGCTATTATTTTTCAAGTGGCTTCCGATTTTTGTTAGTACCATTTCTGTTTCAAAAAGTACCTCGTCATTGGTGAAGCGTATCACTTTGATCTTGAATTCACTAAAAGCTTGTGACCGAATGCTGTCATTAAATTTTGCTTCGCAAGAATTATGAATCGGGCCGTCTACTTCGATCACCAGCCTACACGAATGGCAATAAAAATCAACTACATACGTATATATCGGATGTTGTCTCCTGAACTTAACGCCAAGCTGATTGTTGCATAACTTTGACCAAAGCAGTTTCTTAGCTTCCGTTTCACAAAGCCTGAGTTGCTTTGCTATTTCGAAGAGATATTTGTCCGCTCCCAGAAACAGGTCATGCTTCTTGTCTCTCATAGAGAAATAGAAACGTTATACTATAAGTTTTGTGACAACGTCAAACAAATGACACAGCCTGTAATGATTTGCATTAGCTTACCACCCCTGACCCCCTGAAATGGAAGTTATACTATTTGGTAATCGGCATGCCGCTTTAGTCACTCTTCGATTCCCCCTCTAGGGGGTTAGGGGGTGGCGCCGAAACCGCCGCTTTACCAACTATTCAATTTGCTCTCTAGGGCACCTCAAAAAACCCTTTCCATCCTGAGAGTATCGTAATCCTATCTAACGGTCCTGATAAAACGAAGGCTTTTTGGGATCTGTTCTTCTGACCGTGATGATTCATCTTCAATAAAGAAATGTTGGATTCCCAGTTTTTTAGCCTCCCTCACAATATCGGGTATGCCTACGTCACCGGTGCCCAGGACGACGTTTGTTTCAACATCAGCCTTACCGTTGTTGCTGTTTCGTGTGCCCTTTTTCCGGTCCTTCAAATGCATCAATACGAACCGGCTGGGATATTTTCTTAAAAGCGCCAGCGGGTCGTGACCGGCTTGTTTGATCCAGTAAACATCCATCTCGAACTGCACAAAACGCGAGTCAAATTTCTCCATCATATAGTCGAACACGGTACCATCCTTGTAGGGTGCGAATTCATAACCATGCGGATGGTAACAAAGCAACAGTCCGTTCCGCGCCATGATCTTACCGGCGGAATTAAATACGGCCGCTGCCTTATCGACATCTTCTATCGTTAATTGTTCGCCATCGTGCGGGATCCAGAAAATAACAACAAATCGTGCGCCGTATGAACGCGCCTCGTCGACCAAAGTCTGAGGAAAATTCTTAAGTTTCTCGAACTCGCCGCCGTAGCTAACGACATTGATCTCGTTCTGCGCCAGTATCTTGATAAATTCGGGGAACGCCAGTCCGTATGTGCCGGACATTTCCACATCCTTGAATCCCATTTTCCGGACCTTAGCCATTGTTCCGGGAGCATCCTTCGTGAACTGATCACGGAGGCTGTAAAGTTCAAGCCCGATCTCCTGAGCTACGGAATATTCTCCGGCAACAAGCAGGAACAGGAAAACAAGGGATTTTACTTTGCCAGAACAACACAATAGGGTCATTTTGAAAAAAATTATTTGAGGATGAAGGTATAAAATATGACCGAAGAAGAAACACAAATTTCAAATAAAACCAGCCAATGGGATGAATAAAAAAAAGGGCGCAATCGAATGATGCAGCCCCAAATTCGGATAGAGGAAAGGCAGATCTGTTACTTATGCACCAATATTGGTGTGTTAGCCACAATTGTGATCAGGTCTTCGTCTACGACATTTTTCTTTTCGTCAGCAACGACGAGGAAACTTTCATACAGCTGGTCCAGTTCCGATTTATTAGGCTGGTAGCCTAACAACTCAAGCCGGTGCTTTAGTGCGGCACGTCCGCTCCGGGCTGTGAGTATGATGGAAGAGGAAGGCACGCCTACATCGGCCGGGTTGATGATTTCATAATTCTCGGAATTCTTTAGGAATCCGTCCTGGTGGATACCGGAAGAATGGGCAAATGCATTCGCACCCACAATAGCTTTGTTAGGCTGTACGGGCATACGCATCATTTCGGAAACTAGTGTACTTAATTCATAGAGCATCGGCGATTTGATGTCCGTATGCAGGTTCAGGTCCTTGTGGGTCTGAAGGATCATGGCTACTTCTTCCAGCGATGTATTGCCTGCGCGCTCACCAATACCGTTGATTGTCACTTCAGCCTGGCGTGCACCGTTCATTAACCCCGCGATCGTGTTGGCGGTAGCCATCCCCAGATCGTTGTGACAATGAACAGAAATGATCGCTTTATCAATGTTTTTTACGTTTTCAAAAAGATAATTGATCCGCTTGCCATACAAATGAGGCAGGCAATAGCCGGTCGTATCCGGGATATTGACGACATCGGCTCCTGCTTCAATAACCGCTTCCACCAATTGAGCCAGAAACACCAGGTCGGCGCGACCGGCATCTTCAGCAAAAAACTCCACTTCATGTCCTTTTGCCTTGGCGTACCGAACAGCCCAGGTCGCCTGCTCCAAAACTTTTTCCCGTGTACTGTTGAATTTATGTTTGATATGAATATCCGAAGAACCGATACCCGTGTGGATACGACCACGTTTCGCGTGATGCAAGGCTTCACCGGCTACGTCGATATCTTCTTTCTTGGATCGGGTGAGCGCACAAACGCCAATCTTTACCGCTTTCGAAATTTCAACCACAGATAGAAAATCACCCGGACTTGAGATCGGAAAACCGGCTTCAATAACATCCACACCCAGTTGCTCGAGTTTGCGCGCTATCACGACTTTTTCATCGGTGGATAACTGGCAGCCCGGCACTTGTTCTCCATCGCGGAGGGTAGTGTCAAAGATTTGAATTTTGTTGCTCATACTTTTTTGTTTAAGAGACTGTGTGATTTTCGGCTATTGCGAGAGGTGTGTTAATTCATTCAAATGCGATTCGTTATCGTGTATCCACGGTCACGAGCATCCTGATCTGGTTACATACTACGTTGCCCATCACTTCCGTTCCCAGGATCTTTTCATGGGGTGTCGAAGCGTCGGCGATGTCGCGGGTACGGAAGCCTTCCTTCAGCGTTTGCTCGACGGCTTTGATCACGGTATCCGCTTCCTCTTTCAATCCAAAGGAAATATCCAGCAGCAAGGCGGCAGAAAGAATAGATGCCAGCGGGTTAGCGATACCCTTTCCGGTAATATCGTGAGCGCTGCCATGTATCGGTTCGTATAATCCAACGGTATCGCCCACTGAAGCAGAAGCGAGCATTCCCATTGAACCGGCAATTTGCGATGCCTCATCCGTCAGGATATCGCCGAACAGATTCCCGGTCACCACTACATCAAAACTCTTGGGATTCTGAATGAGTTTCATGGCCGCAGCATCCACGAACATGTGCTCAACGGTTACATCCGGGTATTGCTTCGCTACGTCCTGGACTACTTCTCTCCAAAGACGCGAACTTTCCAGCACATTGGCTTTATCCACCGATGTTAATTTTTTGGACCTCGTGCGAGCGGCTTTAAAAGCTTTGTGCGCAATACGTTCCACTTCATACCGTGAATAGATCATTGTATCGAAGGCCGTATCGTTATTGTCCTTTCTTCCGCGTTCGCCAAAATATACGTCGCCGGTGAGTTCCCGGAAAAACAGGATATCGGCGCCACTTAAAACTTCCGGTTTGATGCTGGAAGCCGAAAGCAGCTCATCAAAAAGTTTTATAGGACGAAGGTTCGCATACAGTCCGAGTTCTTTCCGCATTTTCAGCAGCCCTTGTTCCGGGCGGACTTTGGCGGAAGGATCATTGTCGTATTTGGGATGCCCAACTGCACCGAACAGGATTGCATCGCAGTTTTTAAGCTTCGTCAAGGTCTCATCCGGCAATGGATTGCCGGTTGCCTCAATCGCCTCGTGCCCGATGGTGGCATAATCAAAAATAAAGTCGTGTCCGAAACAATCCGCGATTTGCTCCAGAACCTTTTTACCGCTGGCTGTCACTTCTTTGCCAATACCGTCACCGGGTAGTATCGTAATTTTTTTCTTCATTCTCTTAATGTGCTAATTCAAAATGTCTGATTTCATCCCTCAGGCTCAGCAGATAGTCGATATCGTCATAACCGTTCATGAGGCAGGTTTTCTTATATGCGTTAATATCAAATGTTTCAGATGAACCATCTTCCAGTGTCACCTTTTGTTGTGACAGGTCGACCGTGATTTGTGTAGCGGGATTCTGTTCGATGGATGTGAAGACTTTCCTGAGAAATGCATCCGAGACCTGTATGGGGAGCAGCGCATTGTTCAGGGCGTTGTTCTTGAAGATGTCGGCGAAAAAACTGGAGATGACGACCCGGAACCCATAGTCGTAGATGGACCAGGCAGCGTGTTCCCGGCTGCTTCCACAGCCGAAGTTTTTGCCCGCTACCAGGATCTTTCCGCTGTACGTGGGATTGTTTAAGACGAAATCGGACTTGGGTGTCTCGTCGCTGTTGTATCGCCAGTCTCTGAAAAGATTTTCGCCAAAGCCCTCGCGTGTGGTCGCCTTGAGAAAGCGGGCGGGGATGATCTGATCCGTGTCAATATTCTCTATCGATAACGGAACGGCTGTACTTTTTAAGGTTATGAATTTTTCTTTGCTCATGCGTCGTTGCTCTTTGATCAAACAAGTTCTCTTACATCCGTTACTTTGCCCGTGATAGCCGCGGCCGCAGCGCTCAGCGGACTCGCTAAAAAAGTCCGGGATTTCGGTCCCTGCCTGCCTTCGAAGTTACGGTTGGATGTACTGATACAATATTTACCCGCCGGGATCTTGTCTTCATTCATACCCAGGCATGCTGAACATCCAGGCTGACGCAACTGGAAGCCCGCCGCTTCGAAGATCTTGTCCAGCCCTTCTTCACGTGCCTGGTTTTCGACCTGCTTTGATCCGGGAACTACCCAGACTTCCACATTGGCCGCTTTTTGTTTCCCTTTCACCATAGAGGCTACCAGTCGCAGGTCTTCAATGCGGGCATTGGTACAGCTTCCGATGAATACATAGTCTATCGCCTTTCCCAGGATAGCTGCCCCGGGCTCAAGGCCCATGTAGTCGAGCGACTTGGAAAACGACGTTTGTTCGCTGATGTCTTTAAGTTCGCTTAAAGTCGGGATGCGGTCGGTAACCTTGATGCCCATACCCGGATTTGTCCCGTACGTGATCATCGGCGCGATATCGGCTGCATCAAATTTTATGACTTCATCGTACCGCGCACCCGGATCGGATTTCAGTTGGCGCCATTGCTCGACCAGCCTCTCGAATGTTTCGCCTTGTGGTGCAAACTTTCTCCCCTTGATATAATCAAATGTAGTTTCATCCGGTGCGATAAGCCCGCCACGGGCACCCATTTCTATACTCATGTTGCAGATCGTCATTCTTGCTTCCATAGAGAGGCTGCGGATTGCGTCACCGGCATATTCAACAAAATAACCCGTTGCTCCGCTTGCCGACAACCTGGAAATGATGTACAGGATAATATCCTTGGCAACCACTCCCTTGCTGAGTTTTCCGTTGATCTCGATCAGCATCGTCTTGGGACGGTATTGCAGTACGCATTGCGTTGCCAGTACCTGTTCGACTTCGCTTGTACCGATTCCGAATGCGATGTTCCCGAACGCGCCGTGTGTGGAGGTATGGCTGTCACCGCAGACGATGGTCATTCCAGGCAAGGTCAGTCCAAGTTCAGGCCCGATAATGTGTACTATACCCTGGTAGGGATGTCCGAGGTCGTACAACTCGATACCAAACTCGGGGCAGTTTTTTCGAAGTGTTTCGACCTGATGACGTGAAAGTGCTTCCTTGATAGGAAGGTGCTGATCCTTAGTAGGGACGTTGTGGTCTGCCGTGGCTGTTGTCCGCGACGGGTTAAAGACCCTGACACCACGTTTTCTTAAACCATCAAAAGCCTGAGGGCTTGTTACCTCATGAATAAAATGGCGGTCAATGTAAAGCGCGTCTGGATATCCTTCACTGCTTTTAACAATGTGCGCGTCCCAGATCTTGTCAAAAAGTGTTTTCCGATGTTCCGTCATGTTCTGTTTCACGTGAGTTTATCGCGAGCTTGTAACAAGTGTTAGTTTGCTCCCTGGTGTTTAAAACGACACCGCCCCGCTGCGATTTTCTCGAGCGGGGCGGTGTATTTTTTATTTTGTCGATCATCTCATTCGAGATGTCCTTAAACCTTCGTTGAATACTTTTATGAATGCATTCCTGATCGCACGAAGATGAAAAAAGTTAAGGCCAGCATCAACAGATTGTTAATAAATTTTTATCTGAACTAACGAGTGATTGGTAGCGGAAACGGGTTAAGGATCAATAATTTACACATCCATTGAGTCATAAACGATAACCTTGTCCCACAAGTGCGAGCAATCGGCGATAAACTTTTGATGGATCGGGTGATCCTGGTAGGTTTTCTGACCGGTAAGATCGTCAAAGAACATCAGTTCCGAAGCATGATAGCTCGAATCGATCACTTCCCTTTTTTCAGTACTCGCCGGCACGCCGATGTTAATTTGACGGATCGTTTCAATTTTTCTCAGCGTTTGAAGTCCGGCCAGAAGTTTTGCAAGGTCCTCTTTTGAATCAGGGTTCTTCAACCAGAAGAACACATGATGTACGATTTGTTTTTTATCTTTTGTTTCCATAGTCGGCATTGCTTGGGCCGCAGCGCTCGCACCCAGGGCAACGGCGCTAGCCACAAATGTTCTTCGCGATTGTTTTTCCATATTGATAATTAGTTGACACGTTTAAATTTGAACGGGTGATACGTAAATTAGAAAAGCGAAGGTAAAAAATCAGATCGTGATTTCTATACGGTTCCCGTCAGGGTCGAGAATCACGCTTTCATAGTATCCGTCACCGGTGGTCCTTGGTTCGCCGATAACTTCATATCCGTCTTTTCTGAGGGTTTCCGTGAGATGATCCACCTTTTCCCTGTCACCCACAGCGATCGCGATGTGGATCAGGCCGGTGAATTGTTTGTACGAATCATTGACGCTTAACGGAATTCCCGGCATTTGCATGATTTCCAGACGGCAGCCGTCGCCGAAATCCAGAAAATAGGATTCAAACCCTTTTTTTTCATTTACATATTTTTCTCCCGCTTTCGCGCGGAAATATGTTTCGTAAAATGATTTCAGCCTTTCCAACCCGAAGGTCCAGATAGCGACATGTTCGATTTTCACTTTTTAACAGTTCTCAAATAGTGAATGAGGTCCGTACCGGGTAATGATGTTATACCACCCTGTCTGAGCATCGTAATGATCTGCCCGCGGTGATAGGTGCCGTGGTTGACGACATGAAATAAGGTGTCTTCATACGGGTCGGCGAATGGTTCACCCTTCATACTTTTATAGGCATACGTGGAGCGCAGGA
Source organism: Chryseolinea sp. (assembly GCA_041742155.1). Classification (GTDB taxonomy): domain Bacteria; phylum Bacteroidota; class Bacteroidia; order Cytophagales; family Cyclobacteriaceae; genus Chryseolinea. Next base: position 626,507 of record JBGSJE010000002.1, read on the forward strand.
AAGATTCGTCTTTTGAACCCGCAAATGAAACGAGGTCCGCCGATGATGTCACAAGTCCGGCTAATGATTCTTCCTTGTCCGTTACACCCGCCGACGGCCATGTACTGAGGCTTTCACCCTGCATTCGGGTAAGCCAGATGAATTGTGCGCCCCATACATGAAGGATTGTCTTGGAAATGGACGAAAAGCTACTGCCGGTTTCCCGGAAGTAAAGGTCGTCGTCGATCGTTCGGAGGGTGTCAGCGATCGTGGTATTCGCCCACAGATTATACTGAAGGTGCTGGTGAATGGAGTAAGCCATACTAGTACTTCAGATAGTCGGGTAAAGAGACCCCTTTCTTTAAAAGCGTATCGGGGATGGGTTGTTTTTTCTCCGTTTTCAGCGGTACGACGCCGGCCCAGATGTCAAGTTCATAATCTTCCTCGTCGTCTTTCGGTGGTCCCGTCCGCACCTTAGCCGACACTTCCTGGATTTGAAAGGACAGGAGCATGGTTGCTTTCCACTCTCCATCCGAAGGCTTGCGTATATCGTTCCAACGACCTGGCTGGACCTTGTTGGTGAAGACTTCCAGCGCCCGGTAAAGTTCCTGCTGATCCGTCACCCGATGCGCTGTGCTGAACATCACCACGGAACGGTAGTTCATGGAATGATGGAATGCGGAACGCGCCAGCACCAACCCATCAATCAGGGTTACGCTGATACAGACGGGAAGTTCTTTATCCGCCAGTTCACGCATGTAAGAACTTCCCACGGATCCGTGCAGGTATATTTTATCGTCGATGCGGCAAAACCCGGTGGGGATCAGGAATGGCTGATTATCCCGGACATATGCAAGTGTACAGTATAACGCTTCATCGAGGATGGAATAGATGACATCTTTATCGTAAACTCCGCGTTTGGGAAGCCGTGTAATTTCGGTTTTTTCAGTAATCGGGAAGGTTGCCATGGTTAATCATTTTTTCTACGAATCACAAAACAATCTGTAAACCGCTCCATACCAATCTTAGGATAATATTGTGCGGCAGCCGGTGCGGCCAGGAGGATCAGCATCGTTTGAAGGCCCGACACCTTGTGGGTTTCATCGATGAGCTTCTTGCCAATTCCCTTTTTTTGGAAGGCCTCATCTACAGCGAGATCGGAAAGGTAGCAGCAAAAGGAAAAGTCGCTCAATGCGCGGGATACACCCACAAGCTTGAGGTTACTCCAGGCAGTGACAAGAATATTTCCGTGATCCAGCATGGCCTGAATACGACCCTTATCGTTTACGGGACGTCTCGCATCAAGGGTGGATCGTTTCAGCAGGTCGATAAAGTCTTCCGCCGAGATCTTCACATTGCTGCGGTATATGATTTCATTTAGCTCCATTATTTTGAGATCTGCAGGATTATTTTTCCAAACTGGTCTCCCCGTTCCATCCTGTGCATAGCTTCCTCCGTTTTTTCAAGGGGAAATGTTTCGTCGATGACGGGCCTGATATTCCGGCTTTCCAGGAAGTCAAGCATGGACAGGAATTCATCGCGCGTACCCATAGTGGATCCGTGTATGGAGAGTTGTTTCCAGTAGAGCAGGCGGGTAGCCACATCGGTGATATTCCCGGCTGTCCTTCCAAAGTTTACAATCCGTCCGCCGGGCAAAGCGATCTCAATCAGTTTCGAAAACTCTTTACCCCCGGCGCTGTCAATGATAATATCGAACCCTCCGCCCGATTCCTTTGCTGCCTTTTCGGCCCATTCGGGATCTTTATAGTTAAATCCGCCCAGTGCGCCGAGCTCCTTTGCCTTGGCGATTTTTTCGTCCGAGCCCGACGTTACGTACACGCGGCCCTGGTAGGCCACCGCAAACTGAAGAGCCCACAACGCGGCACCACCGCCGACACCGGTAATGAGCACTTTTTCCTTTGCCCGCAGCCTGGCCTTCGAGAATAGGGCACGGTAAGCGGTAAGACCCGATAACGGAACGGCTGCTGATTCGGCGAATGTTAAATGCTCCGGTTTTTCAAAAACGTATTTTTTGGAGATAACAATATAGTCGCTGAACGTACCATGATCCGGATAACCCAGGATCTTAAAAGAATTGCCCTGGACCACAGGATTATTTCCCCACTCGAGGCTGGGGTTAATGATCACCTCCATTCCGATCAGCAATGGATCCGCGTCTTCACCGACTCCTTCAATAACACCACAGCCGTCGGATCCGAGGATGACCCCTTCCGAGGGAACGGTGGATTGTTCGCGCCATGTCCAGATGTCACGATGGTTTAATGCCGCATTGTGCAGCCTTACCAACACCTGATCCTTAATGGGTCTGAATTTTTTTATTTCCTGTACAACTAAAGGATGATCTTTCCCCTTAAAAAAAACAGATCTCATAGTGCGCGTTGAGAAATGAGGTTCATAGAATAAGCGTTTGAAGATACCTTCAAACGCTTAGTAAAGTGGTTTTGGTGGTTCACTCCGGTTTTAACGGGCCGGGATGATGTAATTCCAGCCGTGGATATCCGGTTCGATTCCCAGGCGGATGTTGTTGAGTTTTTCCTTTACCCGTTGCTGGAAACTTTCGGATCCGGCCGACGGCAGGTTATAATCCGTTTTATGAATATTGATTGTCGCGATGGGAGACACAACGGCCGCAGTACCGGTTCCGAAAGCTTCCGTGATCGTTCCATCCTTGAATGCTTCTTCAATTTCCGCTACGCTTACCTTTCTTTGCTCGACTGTGATTCCAAGCCCTGACGCAAGTTTTAATATGGAGTCTCTTGTGACGCCATCCAGCAATGCCGAGGTAAGTTTGGGAGTTATCAATTTACCGTTGATTACAAACATAATGTTCATCACACCGGCTTCGTCTATGTATTTGTGCTCTTTGGCATCTGTCCATAAAACCTGGTCGAACCCTTCCTGCCTGGCGAGTTGAGTGGGATAAAAGGCACCGCCATAGTTACCGGCACATTTCGCAAATCCTGTTCCACCCTCGGCAGCGCGGACAAAGGTTTCTTCCACCTTCAGCCGTATGGGCTTGCTGAAATAATTTCCCGCAGGACTGGTAAGTACGATAAATTTGAAGTGATCCGCTATCTTCACACCGAGCCTCGGTTCGAATGCAAACACAAAAGGGCGGATGTACAATGAAGCACCTTCGCTTGTTGGTATCCATGCCTGGTCCGTCTCTACGATAGCGTGAAGACTTTGTATAAAGAGTTCTTCCGGTATTTCTGGCATACACATGCGTGCCAAAGATTTGTTTAACCGGTCGCTGTGTTTTTGGGGACGAAAGATGCAAATGTCACCATTCTTGTTTTTAAAGGCTTTCATTCCTTCAAATACCGATTGTCCATAGTGAAGAGAAAGCATCGCCGGTGACATCGGAATATCGCCGAACGGAACGATGGCTGGTTCCTGCCATTTGCCGTCAAGGTAGTCGGCCATAAGCATGTGGTCGGATATGTATTTTCCGAACTCAAGATTACTAAAGTCGACATCAGCAATTCTGGATTTTGTTGTGCGCTGGATTGGGAAGGAGGCAGTCGTCGTAGTCATAGTCTGTTCAATTAAGGAGTGAATTTCACAATTATCTTTTAATATTCCTGTTCATTTCAGGTTTTTGTCTTGGTCCGCAGCATAATGTAGCCCGCTCAGGGCCGAACCTGTTATTTTAATAATACGCAGGTGCTGTTTTCAGGTTACGAGCTACCCTGGTCAGCGCGTCGCAGGCTATGTCGAGGTCTTCCTTTTCGGTCTGCCAGTTTGAAATGGCAGCGCGGATCGCGGCTGTCCCCTGGTAGACGGTCGGTGTAAAGAACACCTGTCCATCATCGCGGACGTTGTCCAGGAAATTACGGATCATGCCGGCGTCCGGGTTGTTGTGCCGGAGCGTGAAACAAACGACATTCATCCGCACCGGTGCCAACAGGACGAAGGAGGTGGAATTTTTAATCCACTCTCCGAAATAGCCGGCCGCTTCGCAGTTGCGCTCCACAATCTCGCGGTAGCCGTCCGATCCGTAGGCCATCAGTGAGAACCAGGATGGGAGAGCTCTGAAACGCCTCGAATTTTCCGGCGTATAGTGAAAATAATCAGGGCTTTTCTCGGGATCGCCGAGGTATGCAGCGCTGTTTTGAAATACTTTCAGCTGGATGTTCTTGTGACGGGTGAACTGCATCGCGGCGTCGTAGGGTACATTCAGCCATTTGTGGGCATCGATCGTGATGCTGTCGGCGTGGTTTATACCCTGCAAAAGGTGACGGTACTTTTCCGAGCATGCGGCAAACCCGCCAAAAGCCGCATCGACATGAAGCCAAAAACGGTATTTTATTTTAAGCCTGCCGATCACATCCAGGTCATCAAAGTCGACGGTGTTTACCGTTCCGGCATTCGCGACAACTATACACGGTCCTGAATTCTCTTTCAGGTACCGCTCCAGCGCGGAAGGATCAATCGCTTCACGGTCTTTCAGTGTATTGATCTTAACCAGCGCATTGCGTCCGATCCCCAGCATGGATAGTGATTTTATCACACTTGAATGAGGCGTCCCGCTGACGATTCTGAATGGTACACCGGCGGATAGACCCTCGTTGCTGAAGTCAACACCGGATTCTTCACCCACCCACTGTCTCGCCAGGGCCAGGCTGGTAAAGTTGGAAAGCGTTGCGCCGGTCACGAACGATCCGAAGTATTCTTCATCCAGACCAAAAAGTTGTTTGAAGAAGTGAATGGTTTGGCGCTCAAGCTGCGGTGCAATCGAGTCGTTGCTTCCACAGGCATTCTGGTCATATGCGCTGACCAGCCAGTCGCCCGCCACGGCCGCAGGCGTTGAGCCCCCGGTTACAAAACCGAAGTACCTCGGCCCCGCACTATTCGTGATCTGGCCCGCGTAATTCTTTTCAAAGTAATCGAGAGCGGTGTGAGCACCCATTCCCGTGCGGGGAAGATCCATCAGGCTGATATCCGGTACGAATTTACCCGGTGCCAAACTACCCTGCCTGGCAAAATACGATTCAGCCATCTGTTTTGCGTGACCGAGTATTTCGGAAAGATTTGTTTTGTCTGTTGACAGCCTTGTGTGCATGAGCCTAAAATTTTGCTGTTGGAGCTTTTGCGTCTTTTTTCATTTCCCCGGCAATTTCCATCGCCTGGTGATCGCCGTTGCGTTCCAAATTATGGATGATGTTCTCATAGTTCTTTTTATCGCGGTTCTGGGAGAGTTTCCTGGCGCCTTCCATGGAGGTGATGGCAATTTCAAAACCCACAAGTCCCTTCAGGGATTTACTCACGTAATCCGCAGACATTTTTTCGATAGACACCGGATTTTCCGAGTTTGCCTCGTACTTATCGACAAGGTGTTTTAATGATTGGTAGAGTTGTTCACCCTCCATAATGGAGATCTTTCCATATACGTGTACGGCGATATAATTCCACGTAGGTACATTTTCATGATCGTACCACGAGGAGGAAATGTAGGCATGCGGGCCCATGAAAATTGCCATCACTTCAGCGCTTCCGGAGAAACTTTTCCATTGCGGGTTGGCACGTGATACATGACCGAGGAGTTTCGTTTCGTCCGGAGACAGTTCCAGGGGAATATGTGTCGCCACCATCTTATGATCCGCCTGCGTGACGAGTATACCGAAGCTGTTGTGCCTGATAAAATCCTTGATGGAATTAAAATCGGTGTTCTGAAAATGTTTCGGGGTGTACATCTTAAACGGGTTTAGTCGGACTTCCTAATTTTGTTTTCGCACATTATCAAAACGCGCCTGAAACAGGTAGCGAAAACGAATCTGTTCAGATCGTTTTTTTCATCAGCCAGTCGGTCTGAAGGTCGTTGCCGAGCATAAAGGGATGCGTAGCAAATTTTTCAAAACCGTTCTTTTCATAAAAGGCAATGGCCCTCGGGTTGTGTTCCCAGACACCCAGCCAGATGACACTGAAACCTTCGTTTTTTCCGATCGCCAGGCATGCATTCAGGAGTTCTTTTCCGATATTTTTTCCAATGTAATCCCTGCCGGCGTAGATGCGCTCCAATTCGATACTGTTATCGTCATGAAGGCCTTCGGGGGACGCTGATCTCCTGAGTTTCGCATACCCCGCAATCTCGTCGCCGAGCCTGGCAAGCAGGAACGTGTTCCTGTTATCCTTCAGTTCTTCGGATAGCTGTTGAACGCCGAAGTTATTTTCCAGGTATAGTCGCATATCCTCCGGCGTATTGGACGATGCAAAGGTATCATGGAATGCCTTTGCCCCGAACTCAGCAAGAAAGGCGGCGTGACCGATCGATGCATTTTCGATCGTGACCGGCGCCCCGCTTCCAAGAGTCAGTTCCATCTTAATATCGCTCCTTTTGTAGGGTCCGTCTACGGGCACTTCAACAAAGCCCAGTTTTCTGTATAACGAGATGGCTGGTGCAAGCTTTGTGTTCGAGTACAGGATAATCTTACCGGCGTTCAGGCTCTTCGCTTTTTGGACAGCGGCTTCTGCCAGGGCAAGTCCGATTTTCAGACCCCGGAACTTTTCGTCTACGGCCATCTTGGTAAATTCGTATACACCCGGTGACACAAACTTTAAGGCGACGGTACCGGCAATCTCGCCGGCGTGGTTCGCCATAAGGATAGTGCCACCTTTTCCAAGAATGTGTTTGTCCGGATGCTGAAGGACCTCGACGTCGATGGGCTCCATCCAGAAGTGCCGTTCGATCCATTCGCGGTTCAGTTTTTCAAACCAGGGTTGATGTTCCGGCTGGTATTCGATCACCTTAAACATTACATTTTCCATGGATTTGCCGAATGTGAAGTTGTGTTTGTTAAAAACGCGCCGTCGATAATCAGAAGTTTTACGCCGCTCTCGGATATTGAACGGTGAGCGCTTGCACCATCCGTTACCTGGTAGCTCATACCTGCGGATAGTTTGTAGCTACTCCCGTCGGAGAGTTCTGATATCATCTCTCCTTCCAGGCAAAAGACAATATGACCGCTGCGGCACCAGTGGTCGGCCAGGTAGTTTTTGGAGTATTCGACGATCCGCATACGGAACCGGTCGTGTTGTATTGTTCTCCAATAGGCTACGCCCGTCTCACCGGCATGTTCTGTCCGTGGAATATCATTCCAGTCGATCATGTGAAATAAGATGGGTTTCATGACTCATTCAACGGGTAAATTGTGCTTTCCAAAATCTGCTGAGGTGATAGCCCCGGTTTACGATGTAGATCCCCGCCACCGTAATACCGATAGCTGCCGCGATCTTCATGTTCAGCTTTTCGTCCAGTACCAGCCATCCCAGTACGACAGCCACAACGGGGTTGACATACGCATAGAGGGACAGGATTGTCATCGGCAGTTTCCTCAAGGTATAGGAGTAACATGCATAGGCGATGATCGAACCGAAGACAATCAAATAAGCCAGAGAAGCCGCTGCCTCGGTTGACCATTGTACTTTCGAATAGTCGTCGAACAGTAGCGAACAAGGTATCAGCCACAGACCTCCGAAAAGCATTTGAAGGGATGCGTTGAGAAAGAGGTTCCCCTCGGCGTTTTTCTTTTTGAGCCACACACTGCCGCCGGCCCAGCTTACGATGGAAACAAAAATGAGAGAGATGCCGACCCGGTATTCGGTGTTGGCGAAATCGCGCACGTATTCACTGAAGATCATAATGATACCGGCCAGGCCGATGAGCACGCCAAGCAGAATGGGAAGCGTTGGTTTTTCCTCCCTGTTGATACTGAGGTTGATCAGGATCACCATCATGGGCATCAGGGAGCAGATGATGGCGGCGACACCACTGGGAACGAGTACTTCCGCCCAGGCTACAAGGCCGTTCGCCATGGCGATCATAAAAAAACCGGCGATCGCCTGGCGTATGACATTTTCGCGTGATGGGAGGGGAGCTTTCCCGATGGTAAGCATAAATCCCGCCAGCAGCGTTCCTGAAATCAGCTGGCGTAATATGACAAACAGAAAGGGCGGAAAGTGAAGTACACCGATGCGCAATGCCAGGTAGGTTGTTCCCCAGATCACGCAGATAGCGGCCAGTGCGATGTAAGCGGTGAGTAGATCTTTTTTCAAATGGTTGTTTGTTAATGTTCCATGTCCGTCGAACAGGAGCCGCGTGAACCGGAATACTGCTCAAAATTTGCTATTAATACGTACAAAAAACAGTTTCAGTTTTGTGAATTTTGACCAGATCAGTTTACCTAAGACGGTGTATGTTGTCCTCGGTATGCCCATGACATATTTTACAACAATCGTTAGACATACATGGACATCAGTAGACTCACCCAGACTAAACAATACCTTCATTTTTGAACCATATGTGTACCCTTTTCGTGGTATCAATCTACTTTTGTAAGCATAACTGGAGAGCTGATTTACAGGTTGAATACAATTAAATGACATGAAATTATCTAAACTGACATACCATTCCTATTTAAATGGCACATTGCGCGCGACAGGCAATGACGAACTTGACGCAATACAAGTGACAGGAACGGATAGCCATTTCAATCTTGCGCCGCTGCCTACCGGTTATATAACTTACGCGCACCATGTCAGCGAAGACCTTATGTATCTTGTTGGTAACCATACATTATTTGTTTCCAAAGATGGCGGAGATGCGTGGACTAAAGTCAGCGATCAAAAACTTCCACAGGTAGTATTCCTGGACGAACTAAATGGATTCGCGGTGACGCCAAATTCATTTCAATCTTACGATTACCACAATATTCTAATTACCAAAGACGGCGGGAAAACCTGGGCCCTATACTTTGAAATGGATAATTTTGAATATGTTACCACAATGTCCATTCCAGGAAATACGGGCTTGCTGGGTGGTATGAGTAGCCATCTGTGGAAATTTATCAGGGAGTAATTTGAGTTTCGAAAGAAATATTGGGTGATCAGCTGAACTAGTCTTCAGTTTTCATCCATCAGGATTGGTCCTGAACCACCTGACGATAATGGTGGCAAAATAGACTACCATTCATCGTACGTTGTCAACGTTATCTCCCGGTATTGCTTCAAAAGTCTTTCCATCAAACCATCCTCGCGCATGTAACCTGTAATTTTGACAAGGTCTTTGCTTGACGTTTTATTCGTTACCGGCGGTGTCTGGCAGCTTACATTCATTCCGACGCTTTGCATGGCGTATGTCTTGTTGGTAAACGAATTTTCATTAGCTACCTGACCACACACTTCAAAGGTTCTTTTGGAGTCATCCCGTATTATCTGCCAGAATCTGGTAATCATCATAAGCATGCCCCTTAAACGTTCAGGAATACAGTAAAAGTAACGTTAAAAAAGCAATTTGGGGAATAGGGCATTTTCCGCATCTCTCAAAGTATACAAACGCCGCATGACAATCTTTTGAAGAAATCTCATGCTGATAGGCTAGAATCTGCCTTAAAATAGCATACTTAAATGCTTGAATTTCAGGAATGAAAATAACCAAAACACCTGTAATTATCCAGAAAGGGTTTACACTCAGCAGCCTGTTTGCATTTTTTAGCACCTCCTTTACCCGGTGCCGGGTTGCACGGAACCGGCATTCCGTTCAACCTTGTTCCAGGAACCCGGATTTGATATAGTCTACTGAAGTGTTCAGTACCTTCGCCCAGGCATCCTTTACACCGGGTGAAAATTTGGGGTCCGTTTCCTCCACGGCTTTTATCAAGCTGGCTATCCACAGCGGGTAGAGACTTTGAGGAATATTCATTCTGACTTTGGAATGCGATTTTCTTATCCGGTCGAGGGCAATTTCGCCGGCTGTTTTTCCGGAGTCGGTACAATACATAATAACATAGTTAATCCCCGCCCGCAACAGTTTTTTCTGGCTTTGCATGTCCGTGTTCTTAAACATTGGCGGAATGCGCGAGTCGGAGTGCAGCAGGTTGTCGTAGAACTTATCAAAGAGCAGATTATCAAATGCCAGGCACCGTCCGAAGCTTTTTGCGACTGTATCGGCTTCTATCATAGTTGTCATTTGCGCAATAAATAGCAAACCTCTGAGCTGGTACATGATTTTTGTCAGGTCTGTAGTTAAAGTGCTCGCGATCCTTCATCGATTGAGAAACGCTAAAGGTCCTTTGAGTCAACGTTGACTTTTCCGGAATACCTGAATGTCTCATGACGTGCTCCGACGGCCACACTACACTATCTGCCTGTCTTAATTTTTAAAATAGTTGCCGGTTCGCTCATGTGTCCGAAACATAAAATCTCATGCATGTTCAAACGCTTGTCGAAGCGGAAAGCAGGAAGGGCCGATGTACCCTCAAAACACTTCCGATTGTGCAACCGTTTGATTTTGATTTTGAATTTATTTTCCAAATAATACTTTAATGAAATGCGATAATGCCATATATTGAATATACAACCTGATTATTGACCAAATTAAATTTGTATTCGCTACAGGAACAACCTGCGGTGAGACAGATTGTGCCGTGTGAACTTTGTGATCCGTTTTGCTAGCGTATACGCCCTGCGTTAGCTCACCCGGACTCACGGGAAAAAGGTTCACCGTATCCGTTGTGTGAATCACATTTGGCTATAAACAATTTGCGGGGGCGGCGGTGTAGGTGTCAGTTGTTTATCGTTGTTTTTCATCGGACTAAACCTAAAACCTATACCTATGAGAAAAATCTACTACCTGAGGATCTGACCGGCGGCATTCCATAAGCCGCAGACAAACATTCAAAAAAGCGTGCGCAGTTGATGTGCTTTCCCTGACGGATTGCAGATGTCGTCTTATTGCTTTTTCCAGCCTCGCATATTGCAAGGCGCAGGATACCTATTGTCAATATTTAACCTAAACGAACTATGAAACGAAAACTCTACTTATGTTTTGCCGCGATTATCCTGGCGTTGCCGTCACTGGCACAGGAGATCACGGTGTCAGGAACCGTTACGGCATTGGGCGATCAGAGCCCCCTCGCCGGCGTAAACATTGTACTTAAGAATGCACCTTCACGCGGTACCCTTACTGACGCCCAGGGAAAATACACGATCTCGGCGGCTCCCAATTCCGTGATTGTGTTCTCCTTTATCGGCTTCCTGACCAAGGAAGTAGTCGTGGGTACACAAAACACAATTGATATTACCCTTGAGGAATCAGCGAAAGAACTTGGTGAACTTGTCGTTACCGGAAGCCGTGGTGTGGGGCGGACAACCCTCGAGACAGCTGTTCCGGTAGATATCATTTCGCTGGAAGACATCATGGGCGACCTGCCCCAGATCGACCTCGCGCAAATGCTGACTACGCTCGCTCCGAGTTTTAACGCCGTCCGGTCACAGGGTGGCGACCTTGACTCCCACGTCGATCCTATCCAGTTGAGGAACCTGGCACCGAACCAGACGTTGGTACTGATCAACGGTAAACGCAGACATACGTCCGCCCAGCTGATCATCAGTACCGCTGTCGGGAGCCCGTCTACTTCCGTCGACCTGATGCTGATACCGGCTGCATCCATCGATCACATTGAAATATTGAGGGATGGCGCTGCGGCACAATATGGTTCGGACGCGGTTGCCGGCGTGATCAACATTGTCATGAAAAAAGGTACGGACAAGCTCACTGGTAGTTTCACGGGCGGCGGTTACGTAAACACGGGTGGAGACGGAGGCAAGTACACCCTGGATGGCGAACCCGATGGATATAACTACCAGCTTACTGCAAACTATGGATTCAACCTCGGCAAAAAAGGGTTTATAAACATTTCCGGAGAACTGACGCAGCGCAGACCGACACTGCGCCCGTTTGTTAACGACTGGAATGTTTATGACGATACTTACCTCACGAACCAACGCACGGATAAGTACGGCAATCCTGTGATTACGAACCCGGAATTGATATCGGCGCTTGCAGCGGGAAACACTACCCTCGCTGCAACGCTGGCTACGCCGCAGGGCCTGATGGATGCGCGTGGTCTTCAGCAAAGTGATTTTGCGGTCTATGCCGGATCACCCGCTATAACACTGGGTACTACCTACTACAATGCGGAGTTTGATATAAACGAGAACACCACCTTGTATGCGTTCGGAGGAATGGGATACAAGTTCCTCCAGAGCTACTCCTGTTACTACCGTCGCCCGGAACAAACAGATCGTTTCAACTACCTACTATACCCGAACGGCTTCCGGCCGCAGATGACTTCCAATACTTCGGATATTTCGACAACGGTAGGAATACGCGGAAAGGTGGGAATTTTTAAAGTTGATTTCAGCAACTCCTTCGGACGCAACAAGACGCGTATCGGAATGGTAAATACATTCAATGCGTCACTGGGATCCAATTCACCCATCAATATGAACCTGGGAACCCACTCGTTTACGCAGAGCACCACCAATCTCGACCTTTCAAAGTACTTCCCTGAAGTAATGAAGGGTTTGAATATCGCCTTCGGCGCAGAAATGCGGATCGAGAATTATAAGATCATGAAAGGCCAGGAGGAAGGATACACATACGGTGATGCCGGTATTTTAAACGTCACACAGGATGGTTTACTGGTCGGCCCTGACGGCAAGGCGCTCGAGGACGGAAGCAGCCAGCCGATACTGGATGCCGATGGCAACCCGTTAACCGTTCAGCGCGGGGATGATATTACGGTAAAATCCTATTCAGCCAACTGCCAGTGTTTTGCAGGCTTCGGACCTAAAAACGAGCGCGACGAATTTCGCACAGACCTTGCTGTATACGTCGATGCGGAATTAAATCTAACGGAAGACCTGATGGTAGCCGGAGCAGCACGCCTGGAGAACTATTCCGACTTCGGCGATGTAATTACAGGTAAAGTAGCGGCCCGCTATTCCATTCTGGACAACCTGTCGTTAAGAGGCTCCGTTTCCACCGGCTTCAGAGCGCCCTCCTTACAGGAGCTCAATTATACGACTACAGCAACGGTGTTCATCACGGACGAGAACGGCATACCTCAACCGGTTGACTATACCACCTATCCGACCAACAGTACTGCCGCCCGCGTCCTGGGAATTCAGCAATTGTCGGAGGAACGGTCAAAGAGTTATGGTTTTGGTCTGGCTTACCAGTTGTCAAACAAACTGGAGTTCAGCGTCGACGCCTATCAGATCGACGTTGATGACCGTATATTCCTAACGGGAGCCTTTAATGCCGCTGAAGTGGGTAATAACTACGCGGAAGTTATCGGAACACAGGGAGAAGCGCAGTTTTTCGTCAATGGCGGCGATATCCGCTCAAAGGGTATTGAGATCGTCGGTAACTATACCGCGTCTTTTGATAAATCGGTGCTGACCTTCAATGCATCCGCTATCGTCAGCAAGAACGAGGTGATCAACAAAAAGACACTCGATTTGAATGTCGCGAACCTCAGCGACGAAGACCTGGTTAACAAATACCTCAACCGCCAGGTTATCGGTCAATTTGAGACGGGAACACCACGAACCAAATTTATCGGGTTCGTTCAGTATAAGATCGGAAAATTCTCGACGCTGTTCCGTGGAACCTACTACGGCAAGGTGACGGAATTGTCAACCTCAACGAATTCCACCGGCGAATACTGGGACCAGACATTCAACGGTCAGACTATTTTCGATATGAGCGTAAGTTATGACATCACCAAGAACCTGAAATTCTCCGTCGGCGGTAACAACATACTCGATCAGTACCCAGACCTTCTACGTGAAGAAAACCGTGGCTTTTACCTGTATTCGAACAATCAGCAGGGAAGCAACGGTGCGTATTACTATGGTCGTGTTCTGTTCTCATTCTAAATTCATTTATCATGAAAAATATATTGCTAAAAAAGATCGCTTCAATATCGTTGCTGGTGTCCGGGTTGATAGTCGCGCTCAGCGCGTGCGAACAGGAGGGTGTTTCACCTAAACTGGATACCGCACCCGGAGGTGGAACCGTAACCACGTTCAAGGCATATACACTGGACTCGATTCCAGGCTCAGGGAATGTATATGGAAGGGTTGTATTCTGGCTTGACAACGCCGGTAACACCCTGGTGCAGGTCTCCTTATATAATACCAAGACAGGAATGTCTTATCCTTCCGGGATTTTTGAAGGTACGGTGGCCGGTGGTTCATCCGGCAGTGTGAGTGCGCTCACTGCGGTGGATGGGGAAAAAGGGGAGTTCTCACCCTATAAATATTTTGTGATCGCCGACGACGGATTTTTCGATAGCCTTGACGAACTGGATGCACATGTTACCATCTTCCTGGAAGACACCCCGGTGGCTGTTGGAGACGTTGGTATGAATGCGGCTCCGGTACTTACTGGCGAATAGTTTTAGTTTTAGTTTTTTTAGCCGGGGCTGCCGTCATCAGACGACAGCCCCTTTTTATTGTGATAGATTGCTTAAATTCGTTAGGCATTCCAAAAAACCTGGTGGTTTGTTATGTGTCACTCACCTTTGCTCCGGTGTTATGTTGCCATTATTCCAAAGCTGAAAAGTTGGATTATTGTTACCATGCTGTGCTCCCACGCGGCGAGCGGTCAAGTCGCCAACAATAACATCAACGCGAGGACGATACTGCACGTTGATGAAATCCCTACTCCATCGTATACGGGAGGAGCAACCGTAGAGTGGAATTGCATTAACAAAGCGTTGACTAACAAATGCCTGTCATACCATAACGACCAATGGTTTACATTTTCCGTTGAGACGGAAGGCACCTATTTTTTGAATGTATCGACAAAGTCCTGCCGGGAGGACAATGGAATCCAGGCTATCGTGATCGAGGGAGATCCATGTTTGATAAGCACCTATAAAATTCTTCATTGTATACCCAGAATAAGGCAGGAGGAAATTTACATTGAGCTTGATAATCTGAAAGCAAATGTGCCATATCTTGTTAACATCGATGGTTTCCTGGGCGACCAGTGCGGTTTTGATATTCAATTTAGTTCTACGGCGAAGGGATTTTCACACCGTTCGGAGAACCTTGACACATTGGGTATGTCGGCACATTCGGACAAGGGTATTGCCACGCTGGCCTGGCGGTTGCCCGACGGTCTTGCGGGTGAACTGTATTCATTTGAGGTATATCGGTATAAGACACAGAAAAAACCGTTGCTTATCAGGACTGTGCCGGTGGATTTGAATTCCCTCGGTGCCTATCGGGATACTTACTCGATAACCGATACACTTCCCGACGAAGGCAGATTCAATTACGAAATTGTGGGGCTTCTGAAAGGCGGCCGAAAAGAGATTCTGGACAGGCAACAAGTGGGCTTCAAGCCGTTGGATGAGACAGTTTTGAATTTTTCGCTGGATTATAAGGACGGTGCCAGGCTTCAGATTTTGTTGATAGACGATCCGAGCGGCAACGTGCTAAGACAATTTTCCACGAAATACAATAAAGTACTGGATACACAGAAAACGTTCTCAGTAGGTGAGTTCGTGAAAGACGGTATGTCGAATTTTACGGTACGTGTAATTGAGTTGAAATCAGGCCGAAAGAAAGATCATTTTTTTCGTGTCTCTCCGGACGGTAAAGTGTTCAGGGACTAGATCTCAACATCTCCCGATGAATGTCAGGTCGCTTGTTTTTTGTTCTTAAGATCCGTTTCCCAGAAATCCGCATCCCTGATACCAAGTGCCTTCGGATCAAAAACCGGTTCGATTCCGGCCTTCTTTTGTTTTTCATAGTCCTTCAACGCATCGATGGCCGGTTTCTGAAGGATCAGGATCGCGATGATATTCAGCCATGCCATCAGCCCGACTCCCAGGTCGCCCAGATCCCAGGCGAGGGTGGCAGTTCTGACGGTGCCCATATACACAACGGCCAGCATACCGACTTTTAATATGAACATCAGCAACGGGCCGCCACGCGTGTGGGTCAGGTAGGCCACGTTTGTTTCCGCAATGTAGTAATAGGCCATCAGCGTGGTGAACGCGAAGAAGAACAACGCGATCGCCACGACATAACTTCCAACGCCGCGGTAGTTGAAGTCAAATTCCTCCTGGCCACTCAGGGCTTTGTCAACCCCCGCTTGTGTGTACATGGCGCTGCCTTCAACATGTTTGTTGCCATCCTGCATATAGTACACGCCGTTATCGACGATCAGTTCACCACCGGATCCTTTAACATTATACATACCTGTACTGAGAATGATAAACGCCGTAGCGGAGCATACAAACAACGTGTCTATATAAACTGAAAAGGCCTGAACCAAACCCTGGTTGACCGGATGCGCTACTTCGGCGGCGGCCGCCGGATGTGGCCCCGTGCCCTGGCCTGCCTCATTCGAATAAACCCCCCGCTTCACACCGATCGAGATCATCGCGCCCACAATTCCACCGAATGTTGCATTCATACCAAATGCGCTTGAAAAGATCAATCCGAATACATGCGGGAGTTGCTGGAAATTGATGACGATCACGGTCAGCGCAATGAGAATATAAGCGATAGCCATGAACGGGACAACGTATTCGGCTACACGTGCAATGGTCCGGATTCCGCCAAAGATGATCAGGCCGAGCAGAATAACCAGTAGTACGCCTGTCCACATATGACTTATTCCAAACGCGTTATTGACGGCTGATGCAATTCCGTTGGCCTGCACACCGGGTAATAAAAATCCCGTTGCCAGGATCGTCGCGCCGGCAAAGACCACAGCGTATATCTTTCCTACTGCCCTGTTTTTTATTCCCTTTTCGATATAAAATGCCGGTCCTCCCCGATACTGTCCCTTTTCATTCTGCTTGTAAATCTGAGCAAGCGTTGACTCGACGAATGCAGACCCGGCGCCTAAAAATGCGACAAGCCACATCCAGAAAACAGAGCCCGGGCCACCGATGTAGATAGCAGTTGCCACACCGGCAATGTTGCCGATCCCGACGCGGCCGGAAAGAGAAACAGCCAACGCCTGGAAGGAGGAGATTCCAGCGTCGGACTTTTGACCCTTAAACATCACCCGGATCATTTCTTTAAACAGTCTCACCTGAAAAAAGCGCATCCGAAGGGAGAAATATATGCCTACCAGCAGCAACAAGTATATCAATACATCGCTCCATATAACCGCATTAGCCGCAGCGACAAAATTCTCAAAGTGATCCATAAGCAAGGGTTAACGTAATATTTTTTAATTATCCGAAAGAAGCAAAGGTCTAAGCTAAGAGTAAATTCGGATAATTTTAAAAAATGTAACAGGAAGCTTGTAGGAGCTTCAACGGCCTATTAGCCCGTTCGGAAAAAACTCAGGATGTTAACGATTGCGTAAGTCGGATAAATTAAATACGATGTTCAGCGTGGCAGGTCCGGCTGCGACGCGGAGGGTAAACCCTCTGCAGTTGTGGAGTCTTTCAGATCTTCCCGGTCAAACTGGCCTTCCTCTTCTATGGCTTCATTTATTTTTTTAACCACATTGTCCAGCTCCCTGCTGGAGGCCTCCAGATAGGGGATGATATCATTGGCTGAAAATTCAGGTACATCTTTTTGAAGCAGCTCAACAAGTCCCATGATCCGGGCAACCGGCGCACGGAGTAAGTGGGAGTTTATGAAAGCGTATTCCGCCAACTGTTTGTTCTTTTGATGAAGGTCTTCCGTTCTTTCCCGAACGCGCTGTTCGAGCGATTGATTGGCTGTTTCAATTTCCTCCGACTTCTGCCTGAGCAGTTCGTTTTGTTTGAGGATCTCATTGCCCAGATGACGGATGTTTTTTTCATATTCCCGCCTCGCCGCAGAACGATACGTCAGCGAAACAATATCCGCCATGGAAGTGGCAAAAATAATATCCTGATGTGTCCAGTCGCGTTCGCCATGTTGCTGCTCGCAGCACAATACACCACCAAGCTCGCCATCGAGGAAGAAGGGTGCATCCATGAGCGAAAAGATATCCAGAGGTTTCAGGTAGTTCTCGGCGAAGTCTTTTGTATCGGGATGCGTGTAGACGTTTTTGGCTGTAATGACTTTTTCGCGGCGGATAGCATCGAAGTACATGGGATTGGAGTTGCGGCCCAGCTTCTGACCTTTCGTGAAGATACCTTGCTGGTAAACGAACAGGCATTTTATACTTTCGGGATCTTTTGAAAAACGCCAGATGCTGACTCTGCTTACGTGAAGGCTTTCAGCGGTGACTTTTAAAAGATGCTGCAAAGCCTCTTTGAGGTGCCCGAAGTTCACGTTTTTGTCTTTTGATACTTCCAGCAACGTATTCCAGTGCTTTTCCAGCGTATTGTTGCTGGTTTCGATCGTCTCGACTTTGCTCTTTAGCTCCCGGTTGACAAAATCGATTTCTTTATTTTGAGCAGCGACAAGTTTCTGGTTTTGTTCAAGATCTTCGTTTCGTTCTTTAAGTATAAGGAGCAGCCGGTAGCGGGCCCGGTCGAACAAGCTTGTGAAAAAGAAAAGGATTAGGCACAATCCGATCAGGGAAAGTAAGGCTCGCCATGGACCATCCGTATATCTGACGGGTGGAAGGTGCACGCCGGCGAAACTGAAGTAAATGATCGTCGTAAAGCTGATCAGGAACCAACCCCAGGAATTTCTGTAGTCGAGTATAAGGTTAGCCATAACGGGCATGAGACAGAGCCAGGGAAGGACAATGGAGAATATTCCACCCGAAAAGTAAGCGCCGATAGCAAATGAGATCCAGTAGCTGAAAATAACAAAATGAGCTACCCAGAACTGATGAACCCTTAGCAAAAGAAGAGCGCAGCCCGATACGAGCAGCAGTGGAAGAATAATAAAAAGTATCCTCGGAACATTAAAGATCACTACAACGTGCACGGACCAGTAGAGCAGACTTATTAAAATGCCAAGGGCCGAGAACGCAAAAATCAACCTCACCTTGATCCTTTCAAACTGATCTTCTTCGGCTGATCGTTTCAACCAGGCACGGTAAACGTGTTTCATGAATATTTTAAAAATATAAGATAATAAAATTTGGCGGGAACTGTTATGTCGCCAACGTTCAAAGGCTTTTTTTACGACCACGTCGCGAAAATCGGCTGCTAATGAATTTTACATTCGTCAATTTCACCGGAACGTTGAGTTATCTTTTACTTGTCATTGTCATTTGTGAACCGTGTTAGTGTTTGATTCGGATTTCACTTCGATCGTTCGATGAAGCGCTATAGTCTTTCATACATTCTGTTGTCCGGGCAGGTTGAAAGACAATGTTATGTTGTATTTACGTATCAAACATGCCGGAAAGTTTGTATTCCAGTATAACTAAGTTATATTTGTAAGTCAATTTCATTAAGTTTTTCTTATTTGAAGTTGATTTTTAATCATTTTATAAACTAAAAACTAAAACGCTATGGCAAAAACAGCGAAGAAGTCCGCAAAGAAAGCAGTTAAGAAAACTGCTAAGAAGGCAGCTAAGAAGAAAAAGTAATCCGTTAACGGATTCTTAGTTAAAAAAGGTTACCGGTTTACCGGTAGCCTTTTTTATTGCCTTCCATTGGTAAAAACCTATCCATCCCGCCGGTTTTATAATCGTTCGATCTGGCGTCCTACCGTTTTATTATATATTTTCCCCTTGCCATTGGTTGCATTTTTCTGACGCTGGTGACTGCTACATGAGGAATCTTAAAATATCAACCAAATTATTTCTCTCGCACATAGCCCTGGGTTTATTCGTCCTGGTAACTATTTCATTCATTTTCAATTCGATACTTAGCCGTGCATTGCTCGAGCGGACGCTTGATCAGTTGTCATCCATAAACATCCTGAAGAAGGAACTCGTTGAAAATTACCTATACCGTTCCTCTCAGAATCTGGAAGCACTCCAGGTAGAGCGCAAATTTCTCAAGATATACCACGATCTGGAGGAAGGACCCCTGCCCGACTCTCACAACCGCGATGACCTGGACGACATCGAGAACCTGTGCCGGCTTTATAACTTCAAGAATCTTCACTTGTTCGATACACACCACCGGCAACTCTACAGCACCGACCATGAAATGTATCCCGAAGGACTCCTGGCAAAGATCGACTCCGCCATTTCGCTCGACCCGAAAAGACTACATATTATTGATGGCTCCGACTACTCCCAAATACACGAGACCCTGCTGTTTTATTATGTACCTATCCTTGAACATAATGAAGTGGTAGGAACGGTGCTGGTACAGGAGAACTTTCAAAAAATCCAGGACATCATCCGGGAGATCGCCGGAATGGGTAATACGGGTGAGTCTTACATCGTCGGACGCGATAAACGAATGAGGTCTTCCTCCCGATTTTTCCCCCATCGTATTCCCGGTGACATCCTGGTGGATACGGAACCGGTGCGAAACTCTTTTCTCGGCCGGCCCGGGCAAGGTATAGTGAAAGACTACCGGGATATATCGGTTCTTTCCGTTTACAGGAATGTTCAAAACCCGGATCTTCAGTGGGCGATCATATCCGAAATGGATGAGGATGAAGCGATGCAGCCCATCCGCCGGCTCCGGAATTTTCTTTTCCTCGCGACGGTATCTGTAATGATCCTCGCCATGGGGATTACCTATTTTCTTTCCCGAAGTATCGGAAGACCCATACTGCAACTGAAGGAAACGATACTCAGCCTTTCGAAAGGTATCATTCCCGCACGGAAACCCGTGAGCACATCAACGAACGAGATCAGCAGGATGGAGGAAGCTATCCACCAGCTTACGAAAGGATTTGAACGGACGGCACAATTTGCCAACGAGATTGGATCCGGGAATTTTTCCGCATCCTTCACAACCCTCAGCGACGAGGATGTATTGGGAAAAGCATTACTGAAAATGCAGGAAGAACTTCGGGGCTTCCACGCCCGTGAGTTAAAAACAGCGCGGGCCCGCGCTTCCGCTTTGCTTGAAGGCCAGGAAAATGAGCGAAGGCGTATCATCAAAGACCTGCACGACGGTGTGGGCCAGATGTTGACCTCTATATATATGCAGATCGATCTTCTTGACAGTGCCGATGACCGCAAGGCAGAGATCAAAACACTGGTCAACGAAGCCCTCGCCGAGGTAAAGCGGATCTCTTACGATGTTATGCCGCAGGCAATTGTCGACTTCGGCCTGGAAGCAGCGTTAAAAGGTTTGTGCGATTCCCTCAAAAAGTATTCACGTGTGCGGATCGACTACCGGTTCATAAAAGAAACCACAGGGAATCTTGATTTTGAAGTGAGTATTGCCTTGTTCCGCATTGCCCAGGAAGCACTCAATAACATCGTGAAGCACTCCGGCGCTTCACTCGTGAACGTTCACCTGCTGGATAAGGAAGACGAGGTTTACTTTATTATCGAAGACAATGGGAAAGGATTTGACGAGCAAAAGATCAGTGCCGGAGGTTCCGGACTCCGTAATATCCGGGAACGCGTCACACTATTGAACGGAACCGTTGAATTGCACGCCGCACCGGGTAAAGGGACAAGTGTGGAAATTCACATACCCAAATCAAACGTTAATTCAGGCTCATGAAAAAAATAAGGATTCTGTTAGCCGACGATCACCCGTTGATTCGTGAAGGTTTTAAATCGCTGCTGGGTATGAACGACCGCTTCGAAATCGTGGGGGAAGCGGAAAACGGAAAGGAACTGATGGAACTTGCCGAACAAACACATCCGGATATTATTCTCACCGATATCGCCATGCCTGTCATCAACGGAATGGAAGCGCTTGAGATCCTTACGAAAAAATATCCGGCCGTCGGTTTTATTATACTCACGATGCACGAAGAACCAGAATACATCCTCAATACATTAAAACTGGGAGCGTCCGGTTACCTGCTAAAGAACATCGACCGGTATGAACTGGAAAGGGCGATCCTGACCGTTCATAGCGGGGGTAAATATTTCAGCCCAGTTGTCACTAACATCCTGGCCGAATCGTATTCCAGGCCCGACGCGCCGGAACTTGGTGAAATCACTCCCAGGGAAAAGGAAGTACTCGAACTGGTTGCAACAGGACACAGCACCAAGCAGGTCGCCGACAAGCTCGGTATAAGTATCCGGACCGTAGAGTCCCATCGCATCAATATGTTAAAAAAGCTGCGGGTCAGTAATACCGCCGAACTCATAAAAAAGTCCATCGAGCTGAAAATTCTGAAGTAGCCCCGATATCCCTATCCGTATTAACCCTGACTTCCTTCCGGGGAATTCACGGATCGTGACCCTCTGCCTTCCACCGTTTATTTGTATAGAATCAAACGTATGAAGGTATGAAGAAGCATATAAATGGAGGAATCAGGAAGATTAGTCTGATGGCTGTGTTGCTGACCGCGGCGTTCTTTTCCCAGGCGCAAACAACCGACACGAATCCGGCATGGACCGTATCAAAAGATGTGCAAAAAGTCGCTAACAGGAGCGCTTTTGAAAAGGAACGCCTTCACAGCACCAGTATCAGTGCCCGGTCTCTCAACCAGGCCTGGGTTATTTCAAAAGGTGTTAACCGTGCAACTGCCCCGGCCTCGGGGGAAGGAAATGTGGTATCGCGGGGTATTCCGGCTTGGACCATTTCCAAAGGTGTTCAACGTTTGGCAAAGTAGTTCATTCAGGTACAGTTGACGTGTGATCTCTCCACCCTTTACCGGGTGGAGATTTTTTTTGTGCCGCCCAATCAAAAAAAACAGTTTGCGTTTTGTTACATTTGACCGGATCAGTTTGGCCCCAATAAAAATAAAACCGGGAATCATGGCTCAATTGTTAACAAAGCCCGACCATAAGTATTCGGAAGTCGCCGAACGCATCGAGACCCTGATTGAAAAAGAGATCTTCAAAGTGGGTGACAAGCTGCTGTCGGTTCGTGCCCTGAGCAAGGAGCAGGGAATCAGTTTAAGTACGGCATTTCAGGCATATTATGTGCTGGAAAGCAAGGGTTTAATTGAAGCACGCCCGCAGTCGGGATATTATGTAAAATATTCCCCGGAACATATCCTCAATATGCCCAAGGTCTGCGAGCCGCTGGACGACGCGTTGCCTGTGACCATCGACGACATGATCAACAGCGTGTATGTCGATCTGAATTCAAAGAACTTGTTGAATTTTTCGATGGCCGCGCCTTCAACGGGACTCCTGCCGACGGCGAAGCTGAACAAGGCAGTGGTGCATGCGCTGCGCGAGTCGAAGACAAGTTGTCTTCACTACGAGCACATCCAGGGCAATGCGGCCTTGCGAAAACAGATCGCCCGACAAGCATTCAATTGGGGCGGTACACCCAGCGACGAGGAAATAATTGTGACAGCAGGTTGTGTGGAGGCGTTAAGCCTGTGTATCAAAGCGACTACGAAACCGGGAGATGCCGTTGCTATCGAAAGCCCCACCTATTTTGCGATTTTTCAGTTAATGGAAAACCATGGCCTGAAGGTCGTGGAGATTCCCACGGATCCCGTCATGGGAATGGATATCGACTACCTCGCTCAGGCGATCCCGCGTTTTAATATCAAAGCATGTCTGGTTGTTAATAATTTTAACAACCCGCTGGGAAGTTGTATGCCGGACGACCGCAAGAAGTACCTGGTCGATATGCTGGCGAAAAAAGAGATCCCGCTGATTGAGGATGATATCTACGGGGAGCTATACTTTGGAAAAACCAGGCCGAAGACCTGCAAGACTTTTGATAAGAAGGGACTGGTTCTTCACTGTGCTTCATTTTCCAAATCATTAGCCCCCGGATACCGGATAGGCTGGACGATTCCGGGCAAATACAAGGACGAAGTGATGCGGCTGAAGCGTATGCATACCGTTTCGACCAATACACTGGCGCAGGCAGCCGTTGCCGGGTTCCTGAGCAACGGGCGTTTCGAGTTGCACCTCCGCCACTTGCGAAAGGCCCTGCATACCCAGTCACTCCGTTACATCCAGGCGGTCTGTGAATATTTTCCGGAAGACACCTGTATCACGCGGCCGCAGGGTGGGTTCACGTTGTGGATCGAAATGAACAAAAAAATAAACGCTTACAAACTTCACAAGAAGGCGTTGAAGCATAACATCGGTATTGCACCCGGGCAAATCTTTTCATCCCAGGGAAGGTTTGAGAATTGCTTCCGGCTAAGTTACGGCGAACCCTGGAGTGCCAAGATCGAAGAAGGTATCCGCACGATCGGCAAACTGATGCGCGAGTGGAGGTGATATATTTAAACGGGTTGCCGGGGCGCCGGTCCGCTCATAATGGTTTGCTGAAGTGACGCGAGTTTTCGCTGTATCCGTTTTTCAGGTAGAATCCGACGGTTCGTGTGCGCTTTACATTCGTGGTTACTTCAATCTGACTGCATCCTTTTGTTGCGAGAAATCGCCCGGCTTCGAGCAGGAGTTTCTGGCCGGCTCCGTTTCCGCGCGCGTCGTCACTGACACAAATTGCCGTGATTCGTCCCACCTTTTTCCGGGAATGAAAGATATCGAACCAATGGAGGGCGGCAAACCCGATCGTCCCGTCATCGGTGTCGCAGACGAGCAGGTGGTAACCTTCCTCTTCATAGTTTTTGATCTTTTGTTGCACAAAATCGTCGCCTTCCGGCGGATAGCCGAGTTGTGTTAACAGGTTTTCGAGCGCGCGCTGATCGCGGTTTGTTGCCTGACGGATGACCATACGGTTAATGTAAAAAATTAACAGGAATCGAGAAAGCAAACGAACAGCCTCAGCCGGACCGCTGTAGCTTCCGAATATTGTAACGCCGGTTGTTTATGGAAACGATGCCATAAGACATTTGAAGCCAATACACATTCGGGACTGTTATATCTGCCGGGCCAGACGCTGTAGCACCGCTTTCCGCTGACTAATTTTCCGCAAACGTTATAGTTGTCAAGAGTTCATTTAAAATTACATCCCTCAACCAATACCCGTAACGTTTCGTTAGATTTGCAGGTGTTAAGTTCATTCAAATACGAGGATGAGTTAACTAAAACAAAAATTATGAACACGATACAACTTGTTGGACTTGCTGCGGGAATGTTAACGACGATTGCTTTTTTACCTCAGGTTATCAAAACCTGGAAAAGCCGTTCGGCCAAGGACCTGTCTCTTGGAATGTTCTCACTTTTTTGCACAGGCGTGGTGTTGTGGCTGGCATATGGTATAATGGTTAAGGACATACCCGTTATTGCCGCTAACCTGCTCACACTGATGCTTGCCTCTACCTTGTTATTTTTTAAGCTGCGCTTTAAAGAGTAATCCGGCTCCATGCTGTTCGCGAATAGACTTTTGATAAAAAGTATATCGCGACAAGCTGAATGGGTATTGCAAAAAACAAAAGGAATGGTTGTTGGGTGAGGAGATAGTGAATCCCTCCCAGCACGCCTATGATCACAACTGAGAGAATACTTCGCATCAGGTTTCCCGCCTGGTTCCGGACGCTCGGCGCCATCGAAAATGGAAGATGCTTTTTGTTTATCAAGGCCAGCAGGATAAGCATGAGTACATTGTTGAACAGTCCGAAGAGGATATCGTCGACAACGTGGATACCCCATATAAAAAGTATCACGATACCGATAACCAGGTAGCCCGGTAAAAACAGCCGGATGAAAATTGCTTTAAGCATACCAGACAACAATTCACCCGGTTTTTCGACAGGTGCTGAAAAATAAATCCAGCTTGCCTTAAAATCATCGGAATAAGGTATTTCGTACAGGGCTACCTGCAATACCATAAAAGCCAGGTACAACAGCATGAGGTGATAGCTGGTTCCCGGCAGCTCCGACCAGGTTGTAGCCAGGTCATCCTTGCCCCGCATGGTAAAGATCAACCCGAAGACGACGATGTATCCAAACGTAGGATAGATCTTAAGCCTGATCTTTCGGTCACGGCCGAGCATCCTGAAAATCAAATCGAACGAACCTCTTTCAATAGGGGAAAAAGTGATCCAATCGGAGATACTATTAATGACCGGACTCTCATTTGTTATATTTTTTTCCGTTCGCCCCTCGCCGCTGCCCAGCGTACCGAGTTTCTGATGAAAGAGAGGAGTGAGATACCTGTTTACCAGGAACGCGCCGGCCGGGGGAAGCAGGACCGCACATACCGTCAGCGCGATATGTGGCGCATCGGTTAGTCCACTGTAGATCGTTTCCATTGCACCGGCCATCCATACGGGAGGCATCAGAAAATTCCACCAGCTGATCCTGAAGACAAACGTATCCATGTCAAGCCTTTCAATTATCCGGGGCAACAACTGGTATCCTCCCATGATGGAAACAGCCATGCCGATCTGGAAATAGTTGATGATGTTTTTAAGCTTCTCTTCACTGGCAAACTGCAGGATGAGCAGGTAAAGTCCGTTGGTGATTAAAACTGCCATAATCACGGACAACACACTAGCCGTTAAAAATCCAAGCAGAAGGACCCCGTCATATTTAATAAACACGGCAATGGCAGGTACCAGGCAGAGGCCGATGGTTAATTGACCGACGTAAAGCAGGATGTGCGTCACCCGCGCGACGAACAGCGTGCGGCCGTCTACCGGTCGCGGAAGAATGACAGTATTATCACTGGTGTCGAGAAGAATGGACGAGAAGTCTGTGATCATGGTCATGGCAACCATAACCATAAGGTAACTGAAGAAGACGATCATCGAAAGTATAAAAGAAGGGATCGTATACAGCGCGAGGGCAACAAAGACACCAAAAATGCTGTAGAAGAAGAGCGTCATGATAAACGCATTGCCGGGCTCCTTCTGATTCTTCCGGTAGGCGATATGCTGGCGGCGGTTATCCGTGATCAGCTTTATTTCGACAATCGCCCGCAGTTGAGCGTAGTCAACCGGGATCAGTTTGTAAGCCCAGGAAAACAGGTCCAGAAATTTCAGCAGGAATTTTTCCATGATACGTCAGCTTTCCAGGATGTTGATAAATTCAACGGCTGTTGTTTCGTGGGCTTTGTTTCCGGTAAGGTCGGTGAAAATCTTCTCTAACGACCCCTTGGCATGTGTATTCAATTCTTCGAAAGTCCCATTGGCAATCATCTGACCCTGGTTGATTATAATAATCCGGTCTGAAATCTTCTCCACAACATCCATCAGGTGGGAACTATAGAAAATGGTTTTACCGCTTCGTTTCAGTTGCGTCAGGATCTCCTTCACCATAATGACGGCATTGGCATCCAGCCCCGAAAGCGGTTCATCCAGAAATAGGATGGACGGGTTGTGCATCATACCCGCAATAAGCAGTACTTTTTGTTTCATCCCTTTTGAAAACGCGGTCATCCGCGAATCAGTGTAATCGCGCAACTCGAAGAGATGAAGAAGTTCTCTCGCTTTCTTATCGACGGAGATCCATTCCATCTTGTACAGTTGCCCGACAAAGTGCAGGTATTCAAGTGGCGTGAGCGTGTCGTACAACGCCGCGTTCTCAGGTATGTAACCGATCCTCTTTTTTACTTCCAGTATATCGTTGCGGATATCCAATCCCAGGACGGTTGCTTCGCCGTCAAAATCGGGTATAATTCCCGTCAGTATCTTGATCGTCGTACTTTTACCAGCCCCGTTAGGACCGATGTACCCGATAATTTCGCCGGGATATATGGAAAAATTAATATTCCGCAGGACGGGTTCCGTATAGGTCTTGGAAAGATTTTGGGTGACGATTACGGGTAAATTCTTCTCCATACGGGTAGGCGGTGTCTGCTGCGAGGCAAGTATAACAATATTGTTTTTGAAAGGCGCGGGGATGCTCATAAATTGCAACATACCTTCCGATATGAAAAAGATAAATACCACCGGTCATTTCCGGGTACTGGCCATTTCGGTCCTGTTCTTTACCTCCTGCCTTCCCCGGGAAAAAAATATCGAACACACCTCGGCACCTGTCGATGTATGGATAACCTCAGGTGACCGGAAATTTTTGTTAAGCCAGCTGACAGAAGGTGTTGCGTTTAACGCAACGGAGGCAACGGGTCCGCTGATCGAAATCGACACGACGCAGGTCTTCCAGGAGATTGATGGATTCGGATATGCCTTAACCGGCGGAAGCGCCATGCTCATGAATCAAAAGCTTACCGGGCAACAGCGCTCAGCTTTAATAAAAGAACTGTTTTTAGCGGAAGGTGGTATCGGGATCAGTTATCTTCGGGTCAGTATAGGTGCCTCCGATCTGGATGATCGGCCGTTCTCTTACTACGACCTTGCGGGTGGAAAAAGCGATGTATCCTTAGCCGGTTTCAGCCTGGGTCCCGACACACTTAATTTGATCCCGGTGTTGAAAGAGATTCTTTCCGTAGCACCGGACCTGAAAATAATGGGAAGTCCCTGGTCGGCACCTGCGTGGATGAAGTCCAACAATTCTACAAAAGGAGGAAGTTTAAAGCGCGAATATTACGACGCTTATAGCCGTTATTTTGTCAAATACATACAGGGTATGGCGGAGGAGGGTATCCGGATCGACGCCGTGACACTGCAGAACGAACCTGAAAACCCGAACAATAATCCGAGTATGGTGATGACGGCGGAGGACCAGGCGAAGTTTGTCAGGGATCACCTGGGTCCGGCCTTTTTAGCCGCCGGTATCAAAACAAAGATCGTTGTATTTGATCATAACTGCGATCACCCGGAGTATCCGATCGCGGTTCTCAAGGATAAGGAAGCGAGAAAATTTATCGACGGCTCGGCGTTTCATTTATATCTGGGTGAGATCGATGCGCTTTCGAAGGTACGGAACGCATATCCGGAAAAGAACATATATTTTACGGAACAATGGACTTCCGGAAAAGGAGATTTTGGTGGTGACCTGCGCTGGCATGTCAGGAACCTGATCGTAGGGGCTACACGCAACTGGAGCAGGAATGTACTGGAGTGGAACCTGGCAGCGGATCCGCAGTTCAATCCTCACACGAGCGACGGCGGATGTACGGAGTGCCTCGGTGCATTGACGATCGGCGACTCCGTATCCCGTAATGTTTCCTATTACATCATCGCGCATGCTTCCCGGTTTGTGAGGCCCGGTTCGCGCCGGGTGGCTTCGAACATCGTGGATGATTTGCACAACGTCGCCTTCCGGGATCCCGCCGGAAATAAGGTCCTCATCGTTTTAAATGATTCAGACGCAGACAAGACCTTCGGTATAAAATTCCGCGGCAGAATAGCGTCATTGACGTTACCGGCCGGTTCCGTTGCAACCTGCCTCTGGCGCTGATGCTGACAACACCCTGATTTGATCAGTCGTGGACAAACACTGTTCAAATGCGTTCAGTACCGACAATCAAACCTTCGTTTTTGCGGGATCAAGGGCAGTTCAATCTCCGGCATTGTTCTTGGGAAGCCCATTCGCAAAAAGCAAGTTCCATGTTATCTGATAAAGCCGGCAAGGCATTTCTGTTCTCCCTTCTGGTATCGTTGTCTATGGAAGCGAGCCTGTCGGCTCAAACTACGCATGAGCTCAGGCGAATGGAGAGCTTTGAGAGCATTGTCGTGGAAGGATCCGCCACAACGTTTGTCTACATCACCCAGAGTAAGTCGTGTGGTGTGAAAATAAAAGCCCATCAACATCACATCCGTCAGGTTTCATCAACCGTCACAGCGGGAACACTCACGCTGTACCTGGATCCGAAGGAGTTGGGTCACGCACGGATCGAGATTTATGTCAGCCTTCCCGTTATAAAGAAAATATCAATCCGGGGCGGAGGTAATGTCGAACTGATCGACGGAGCCGACCAGTCTGTCTTACAGACTTCCATACGTGGCGGAGGTACGCTCTTATTTCATGAAAGTGCAGATATCCGGAAATTTCACGGCGAGGTTTTGGGAGGTGGATCTATCAATGCGCTGAAGCTGAAAGTTAAGGATGCTCAGATCCGGGTGAGGGGTGGAGGCGAGGTTCTGGTCCGTGTGGAAAACGAGTTGGAAGGAAGTATCACTGGCGGCGGGAGTATTCTTTATAGCGGATATCCGGAAGTGATATCGCAGGTTTCCGGAGGCGGACGGATTGCGAAACGATAGCGGCATATTCTGACCGGATATCGCCGGATTTTTGTTTTCCAACAATAAGTACTGTCGCCCAACACATCAACTATCGATATAAGAATAAAAACCTCTTCTGACCTGAACCCTGAACACCGCTATGATCCGTACACACCTGAAATTCGCAACCCGTGTATTCCTGAAGGATAAATTCTTTTCAGTGCTCAACATTCTCGGCCTTGCCCTGGGAATATCGGTAAGTATCGTTCTGCTTTTGATCCTGCAGCATGACCTGACATTCGATCAGCATCACGCCAATCATACACGTATATATCGTCTTGGCGGACATCTGCAGGCTACCGGCATCGATGTAAGGGTTGCACGGTCCGCCCGCGAACTGGGAAATATTCTGAAGGAGGAATTTCCCGAAGTACAGGTAGTGGTACGCGCCAATAACTGGGATCATACCCTGGTAAAATACCAGGGAAGAAACGGCGATGAGAAGGCTTTTTATGAAGAAGATGTGATCCGTACGGATTCTACATTCTTCCGGATGTTTACCCATTCGTTTATCCAGGGAGATCCGGAAACCTCTCTGAACGATCTGAATAGTTTAGTGTTGACCGAGTCCACTGCGAAACGGTATTTTGGGGATGAGGATCCGCTGGACAAATCCCTGCTAATTGAGAACGAACAGTGGAAAGTTACAGGTGTCATCAAGGATCCGCCCGAAAACACCCATCTCAAGTTTGATATCGTGTTGTCGCAGCTGATAGGCCGCGAGTGGGTAATGGACAAGGGGCAAGTCAAATCGGAAGCGTTCTGGAACCCGGATGTATATACGTACCTGATGATGCCGGAGCATTACGACACAAAGGACTTCTACGCCAAATTTCCCGCGATCTTTGACAAGTATTATAAATCGTTCGGGGATCAGGTAGGAGGAAAGTACACTCCGATCCTGGAACCCCTGGCTGATATTCACTTCCATTCCGATCTGAATGCGGACGAGCCTCACGGGAACATCGCATATCTGTATGCCTTTACAGGGATCGGTATATTTATAATCATACTCGCCTGTATTAACTATATGAATCTTTCAACGGCGAAGTCGGTTAACCGGGCAGCGGAAATTGCCATGAAAAAAACCCTGGGGTCAGGAAAGCCTGCGCTGGTCTTTACATTTTTGCTGGAGTCCGTTTTTCTCGCATTCGTATCGCTTGCTGTAGCCGTTGGGATAGTTTATGTTGTCCTCGAAGCCACACCGTTTAACCAGTTGGTAGGAAAAAACCTCGTCCCCGATTTTCAGGGGAATTCCCTGCTTTTGTTCGGCGCGCTGGGTATCACAATAGGTATTGGTATTATTTCAGGATTGTATCCTGCGTTTTACCTCCCCAGTATCCCGACAATAAAAGCGCTGAAAGGCGCCTTCAAAAACCGGAAATCCAGTCACGTGTTGAGGAAGGTTCTCATCACGACACAATTCGCTATCTCCATATTCGTCGTGGTTTGTACGATTTTTATGCAGGATCAGATCGACTATGTGCGAAACAAGGAATTGGGATTTGATCAGGAAAATATTCTCCTGCTGCCCATCCAGGATACCCTCGTTCAGAATCAGCTCAATGGGATCAAAGCCGGCCTGTTGCAGAACCCGAATATTACGGCGGCCACGACCAGTTACAACGTGCCTGGAATGAATGTAGGAGGAAACTCGGTGATGCTTGCCGAAGGTGCGGAGGGAATGAAACAGCAAGCCTTTACACTGATGTTTGTCGGGGAAGATTACCTGAAGACGATGGGTATCAACCTCCTCGATGGAAGGGATTTTAACCCGGGCCCGAAGACGGATATCGAAAACGTGTTTATTGCCAATGAAGCAGCGGTCAAACTAATGGGCTGGGAAAAAGAACCGGTTGGAAAAAAGGTAAAGTTCTTTCACGCGGAACAGGATGGTCAGGTGATTGGCGTGGTGAAGGATTTTAATTTCAGTTCGTTGCATAACCCCGTCGAACCGTTGTTGATCATAAAGGCGAATCAGGAGGGGGGATATCTCCACCTGAAAGTAAAAGGTGAGAACCTGCCCGAAACCATGTCATTCATAAGGGAAAAATGGTCAAAATACGACCCCAACCATCCCTATGAATATTTTTTTATGGATCAGCGGTTTAACGAACAATATAAAGAGGACGAGGTTCAGCATAAATTACTTTCCGGGCTCTCCTATATCTGTATTTTTATTTCGTTGCTGGGATTACTGGGTCTCTCCGCCTTTACGGCCACACAACGCACCAAGGAGATCGGCGTGAGAAAAGTACACGGGGCCTCCATACCGCATATTATCTTTCTGCTCTATAAAGATATCATGTACCTCATCCTCGTCGCTGCGCTACTGATTATTCCAGTGGCTTATTATATCATTACGGAATGGATGGGTAATTTTGCTTACAAGAAAAATCTTGACTACTCAACGTTCGCCGTTGTTGCGTTGGTGGCTCTGGTATTCGGGTTTATTACGGTGGCGTTTCACTCGCTGAAGACTGCACGTACCAACCCCGTTGATTCATTAAAGTATGAATAAACGGCACCGGACATCCCCTCAAACGGTCAACAGCGCGGAATAGATCCGGCCGCTTCCGAAGACAGACCCGGTGTCGCCCATCTTTTGGATGGACGTGAACGCCGGACGTGCAAGTTCCTGCAGTGACTGGTAACTGACCGGGTAAGGTATCCATCGATTGGAGGAGTTTGTATCATACTCCACGACGATCATCCGTCCTGATGCGCGCAGAAAACCTTTCAGTCGTTCCAACAAAGCGCCACTGGCAGCCACATAGTGGAGCGAATTGGCCATTAAGATCCCGTCAAATTTTTCTGTTGGGAATTCAAGCGTGCTGAAATCGGCGGCGATTTTTCTTAATATGATGCCGTTGCCCGGAAGCACGATGGCATCCAGCGAACGTGTATCCTTATCGACGGCATGAATGGTGCTTCCTTCGGGAAGCCTGGAA
The DNA here is from genome assembly GCA_041742155.1 of Chryseolinea sp. GTDB lineage: Bacteria > Bacteroidota > Bacteroidia > Cytophagales > Cyclobacteriaceae > Chryseolinea. The sequence goes on from JBGSJE010000002.1 coordinate 659,275, forward strand.
GCCAGTGCCCGGCTGAATAAACCTCTGCCGGCACCGAGATCCGCCCAAACCTGTTTGCCGGTTGCTTTGGGAATTCCATTAGCGATCAGGTGTATGGCGGTTTTCAATTCCATGGTTGAAATTACTTTGTCTCTTCGTTCCGGTTCGAAATTGCGGTTTTAATTTTTTTCCTTTCCTTCCGCCGCCTTCCATTCAACAGGAATGCCGATCATCAAAAGAACCGCTGCGACTGTTTCTTTTTCACCTGTGCAGGTAACTTCCGTTGGTATAATCAGGTTAATACTCCTGCGGCCAAAGATCTGCAACCTGTAAAAAGTACACCAAATTGAGGGATGCCCGCATAGATTTTGTTTTTCTAAGTTCGATTTTAAATACGGTATGACGAACCAGCTGAACATATTTCTTCTTTTATTCGGCGCCCTGCAAGGCGGGCTGCTGAGCTTATGGCTCCTGAGAAAACAACAAAGCCGGTTATCCAACATCTACCTGGCGATATTTCTTGTCGCCGTCGGTATGCAGCTTACGATGAAGGTTATTGCGAAAACATGGCTGATGGATCATGTCCATCTTCTTTATTCTTTTTCCTACAGCATTCCCTATCTCGTGGGACCACTTCTTTACTTGTATGTCAAGGCGAGGAAGGATAACACGTTTAGAAAAAGAGATTTGTTGCATTTTGTCCCTTTCCTGATTTCCATTGAGGGTGTTTTGCTGGCCGCACTGTTTTGGTTCTATGCGCTAAGCTTCCACCCCTATACAACGGGCCTGCTACAAATCACGTTCCTGCTTGTATACGGTTATTTGGCCCTTCGTCGCGGCGACCTCCGGTTTCGGAAATTTATCATCATGGTGGTTGTTGCCGAGATCATAATCGCCGCGACCCTCGCGGTGATGCAGGTTTATCATCCCCGGTTTCCGGATGTAAGGTTGCTGTTTCTAATACTCACGATTCTCATTTATTGGATAAGTTACAAGGCGATTTCAGAACCCGACCTCTTTGTTGAAGGAGAGAAACCGCAGGTGGTCGCGTTGGGATTTCGGAAATCCGCAAAATATGCTCACTCCAGTTTAAAACCGGAGGAAGCAACCCGGATTGAAAATGAGCTGAAACAGGTTATGATCACGGAAAAACTATTTACAGATAGCGCATTAACCATCGATGCACTGGCCTCAAAGCTGAGTACATCGCGCCACCATCTTTCGCAGGTTCTGAACGATCGAATACGGCGTTCCTACGCCGACTTTATTACCGACCTTCGCCTGGACGAAGCAAGGAGCCGGTTGAGTACGCGGGAAAATTACCGGTTCACCATCGCAGCGATCGCATTGGATTCGGGTTTTAATTCTGTATCAAGTTTTAACGATGTTTTTAAAAAACGTTTCGGTACTACTCCATCGAAATTCCGCGATCAGCAGCTGAATAAAATGAGTGCCTAGTCGTACCCGGCCGGCATCGCATTGGATCATTTGATGTCCGGCGGCGCCGAGCGTACGTATGCATCCACGGTGACGATCGAACCATCCGGATTGTGTGTGAGTTCAGTAACCTTGACGCTGCGCAGGTGCGTCTGCCCTCCCGAAAGCACACTGTCGTGGTAGAACAGATACCACTTACCTTTAAACTCCACGATCGAATGATGGTTGGTCCACCCGATAACCGGGTTCAGCAAAACACCCTGGTACGTAAACGGCCCGTACGGATTGTCTCCGGTAGCGTAACAAATAAAATGCGTGTCTCCCGTGGAGTATGAAAAATAATACTTCCCGCCAAACTTATGCATCCACGATGCTTCGAAAAAACGCCTGTCGTGATCTTTTCCCAGGAGGGGTTTTCCGTCCGAATCAACGATCTTGATTTCTTTTACCTCCTCGTCGAACCGGAGCATATCCTTTGTCATCCGGGCTACGCGAGGTCCGATCGCGGGTTCGTCGTCTTTTTGCAGGTCGGTCTTTGATCCCGTTGGATCAAATTTTCCCGAAGCCCACCGCTGTAGCTGGCCTCCCCAGATACCTCCGAAATACATATAAGATTTTCCATCGGTATCCGTAAAAACGGCGGGGTCGATGCTGTAACTTCCTGCGATCGGTTTTGCTTCCGCTTTAAACGGGCCGTAAGGAGTTGATCCTGTAGCCACACCGATTCTGAAGACATCCTCTTTGTCTTTGGCCGGGAAGTAGAAATAATATTTTCCATTTGAAAAGGCAGCATCCGGCGCCCAAAGCTGGCGTCCCGCCCAGGGAATATCCTTGATATCCAGAGGGACGCCGTGATCGGTAACCGGAGCACCGACGCTATCCATCGAAAGGATGTGATAATCTTTCATATCAAAATGCCCGCCTTCGTCATCCTGAGGTACATTCGATTCGATGTCATGAGAAGGATAGATGTATAGCTTGCTGTCAAACACATGCGCTGAAGGATCCGCAGTATAAATACCGGTGATCAGGGGTTCGGAAATTGGTGTGGGTTCAGGCTCCACCGCTGCAGTTGTGTCACCCGCCGGCTCCGCAGCAGGTGCGGGCTTCTGGCAACGGGTCAATAATCCGGCTAACGGTATGCCGATCAAAACAAGTAAGAAAATTTTCCAGGGTCTGGTTTGGCTGTTCATGATAGTAGGGTAATGTTGCGTTGTAACTCTAAGGTAATAAAATCGGATATGAAATGATAAATGAATGGATGACAAGTGAGAATCAGGTGCATGCATTGCTCTGTGGAAGCTAGCGGAACGTAAAATGTTCTCCGGCTTCCAGGACTTTGTAAGGTTGCTTTATGGCTTCCGCTGCGGCGATAAAATCTGCCGGGTCCGCTGTATTGAACTCGAACATATTATAGTGATGCGGGATCACAAGCCGTGAGCCGGTTTCTTTTCCCAGCCGGGCAGCTTCTTTCGCGTCCAGGTTTCCGGCAACACCACGGTTGGGATCATTTCCATTGATGGGTAAGAAAGCGATGTCCAGGTGAAAAGGCCGGAGAATATCGACTATATCGTCGTACCACAATGTATCGCCACTGTGATAAACGGACCATTTACCGAAGCGGACGACAAATCCCATGAACCGGCACCTTCCGTTTTCGTCTCGCTCAACGGTATTGTGCGCTGCAGGCACACCATGAAATGCAAAATCATTTACCCTGAGGGTTTGACCGGCATTCAGGCCCAGTGGAAAATCAACGGGGCATTTCACACGGTCGCAAACAAATTTCCGGTTGGCTTCGGGGATTATGAATTGGATTTGCCGGTTTACGCGGAGCAGGGGTATAAGGGTGTCGGCATCGAGGTGATCGGTGTGGTTGTGACTGGAGGTGACGATGTCGATACAATTCAGCAGTTCCGGCTGAATGACCAATTCACTCATCCGCACGTGAGGTTTGATAGTGCCCTCGTACTTTTTTGTAAGGGAATCCGAAAGGTAGGGATCGAACAGAACGCATGTCCCTTTCCATTGAATGAGAAAACCACTTTGACCAAGCCACCAGATATCGAACTGATCCTCGCGTGATTCTTTTTTTTTACGTTGGATCTGATCCTGCAGGCCGGACCCTGAACAAAAAGCGGGTATCAATCCGTTTGTGGCCATGTTTATAAAGCTTCTCTGACTTTCCTGGCTCCCTTCACCATATTTACCAGCTTTTGGCGCGAGGCCCAACGCGCGGTCTGGCTCAGCCCACAGTCCGGGGCTACAGCAAGTTTTTCCGCGGGTACGAATGCGAGGCACCTTTTTATCCGTTTTACGACATCGTCGACGGTTTCGATGTAATAGTTCTTTACATCTATGATCCCGACGGCGACATCCATCGTCGAAGCAAATTCGCGGAGTAATTCAATTTCTGAAAATTCGCGATTAGCCATTTCGATATGCACTTCATCTATTTTCAGGCCGAGGAAATCCGGTAGCATCGGAGCGATACTGCGAAAGCCAACGGGCCTCCCTTTGAAGTTACCGAAACACAGATGGGTTGACAACCGACATTTACCATAAACCGGTGCAACGGTACGGTTGAAAATATCCACAAAGCGTTTGGTGTCTTCCTTGTAGGCATAACAACTCATGGAAGGTTCATCGACTGTTATTTCCGTACAACCGGCGGCAACGAGGTCCTGTAGCTCCTGCCTGACAAAAGGGACAAGCGCTTCCGTTATCTCATAACGGTCTTTATAGACGGCGTTGGGAAGCAGCCGCCCACTCAGCGTGTAGGGCCCGGGTACGCTCGCCTTCAGCACGGGCCCGGCGGGCGCCAGTTTCTGCAGGCGTTTAAATTCCTTAACAACACCCAGGCCGTTGGGAGCTGTGATGGTGTCGACGATCGAGTTTTTCCCCCGTTGATCGTGAGCGGCCGGTCCCCACCTGCGCAACTCGTCCGTATTTTCCTTAATACCTCTCAGGTATCCGTAAAATGAAAGGTTAAAATCGAGCCGGGTCTGTTCGCCATCCGTAATAACATCCAGTTCAGCCGTAATCTGATCGTGAATAGCGGCAATCACGGCGTCCTCAATAAGTTCCTCCTTATCGGCGTTGCCGAATTCATGAAGGTTCTTGACGGCGAATTCAAGCCAGCCGGGAAAGGGATAGCTTCCTACAACTGTCGTTCGGATTGGTATGGGTTGCATAGATTGGTTTATTTCAGTCCTGCGTTTTCGTACAGGCGCGCGAGGCGCCGCGCGTGCTCGTCGTACGCGCTTTCAAATAATTCGATGGCCTTCTTTTCGCCCACCACTACCGCACCGCTCAACACCTTCGGAGGTTGTCCTCCTTCCGTCAGCAGCCGGGCGACCTCCGCCTTGATACAATTGATGAGCATGGCTCCGCCCACGGTTGAGCCGGGCGATACCGGTGTTTCCAGACCTTCAATATGAACCATAGCATCTCCTGCCGGGGCCCCTGTATCGAGGATCAGGTCCGCAAAGTCGCCGAGCTTTTTACCGTCACCGCGTTTACTCCTGCTTTTTTCAGAGTGTTCGCGTGTAAGCAAGGCAACAACGGGTACTTTCTTCTTCTGGAAAAGTTCGGCCATTTCAATGGGAACTACATTACATCCGCTTGACGAGATGATGAGCGCAGAATCGCGGTCGTCGATATCGAAGTTACGCAAGATGCGTTCGGCCAGCCCCACCGTGTTTTCAAGAAACATAGCCTGCCGCTGACCATTCGCCCCAACCACCAGGTTATGAAATGTTAGCGATAGTTCTACGATCGGGTTGAATCCGGGAAACGAACCGTAACGTGGCCACATCTCTTCCACCATGATGCGGCTGTGACCGGAACCAAATACGTGTACCATTCGTCCCGCCATGATACTCTTTGCAAACCATGCTGCCGCCTGTTGAATAAGAGTCTCCTGCTTCGCAACGGTATCGGCGAGTTGATGGCATTTGCCTAGATAATCCTGGGTAGGTGTCATGATTTATTATTTCATTTTTGAAAAGGCGAAGCCCGCCGCGCCAATCGCTCCGGCACGATCTGAAAAGTGAGCCAGTTTAACAGGTGTCTGTTTACCACCCGGCCGCCATTCATAAAGGGAAAGAAAATCGCGGAGAGGATTCAACAGCGACTCTTTGGAATGTATAATTCCTCCACTGAGGATAACCGCTTCGGGTGAAAGTATGTTAATGGAAGAGGCGATACACACAGCCAGCTTCCTGACCGAGGTGAGCCAGACCCAGGTGGCGAAAGGGTCACCCTTACGATAGTCGTTCACCAGCTCTTCCGTTGAGTCGTATTTTCCATTGGAACGTACCGGCAGGGTAATGTTACCAATAGCATCCTCTATACTTCCGGGCATATTCGTCACGTCCTGGTCGTATGAATCGGCATGGATCGTCATATGTCCGATATGCCCGGCCATCTGTGAGACGCCCTGGTATAATTCCCCGTTTATCATGATCGCTCCCCCAACGCCGCTTCCTAACGAGATCAGGATCGCGTGCTGCATACCTTTGGCGGCGCCGAATGCGGATTCTGCCATCATCGCCGCATGAGCGTCATTTAGTACGACAACTTTTTCGCTGATCCAGTCCGACCAACTGAAATTCTCCAGACCCGGCAGTCGTCCGGGCATGTAGGAAATACAGCTGTTGCCTTTATCCGCCAGACCGGGGGCGGAAAGTCCGATCGCGGTTACATTGTTGTTCGCAATACCTTTCAGGTCCGAGATCATATCCGCCACAAGTTTCTTCCAATGGCTGTCGTCCTGTTCATTGGTTTCGGCAATCGCATCGCCCAGGATATTTCCTTCCCGGTCCATCACCACACCTTTAATATTACTGCATCCTAAATCAATTCCGATTGCCAGTGTCGTCATGATAAAAAGAATTAATACTGCCCCTCGCTGATCGACCAACCGCCATCGACGGACAATACCTGCCCGGTTGTAAAGGCGGACGAGTCGGACATAAAATAAATAGCTGCTCCGTTGAGATCACCGGGCTTACCGATGCGTCCGCCATCCAGGGGCTGCTTGGTCTTGATAAAATTCATGATCATTTCGTCGTGGGCGGCGCGTTGAGCCATCGGTGTCTCTACAAGTGCCGGAGCTATGGCGTTTACCCTTATATTAAACGAAGCATAGTAAGAAGCAATGGATTTTGTGAATCCGATCACTGCGGATTTTGCCGCTGCATAGGCATGCGTCACAAAATACCGGGGAGAAGGCGAGTAGCCCAAAACCGATCCCATATTCAGGATACTCCCGGCAGTTTTTCTGTCCAAAAAACACCGGATCGCAGCCTGGTTGGATAGCATCAGCGAGCTCAGGTTCAACGCCATCGTCTCATTCCATCCCTCCAGCGTCATTTCATGCAGCGGGCCGTCACCGAACTTGCGTCCACTGCCACCGGCAACATGATAAAGCCCGTCAAAACCACCGTACTTTTTCAGACATATGTCTATCGCTTCCGACGCTGTTCCGGATACGGATGCGTCGCCCGTAAGTGCCGTTCCGTTTTCATTCAGCAACGACGACGCACGAGCTGCACTTTCCTCGTTGCGGCCAACGACGACCACCTTCGCTCCATGTCCCGCAAATGCCAGTGCGGCGGACAAACCGATACCTGTCGTACCACCAATGACAACAATGGATTTCTGATGTAGCCAGGGATCGGGCATAAGCATAGTTTAATACAATGTAAGCATAGTTTTCAAATGATAATCGGAATTAGTTTCCGGCGGATTGTCACATGATCGGGGCGGCTGTTATCAAAGGCTATTCAGTTTCTCCACTACCTGCTCACATATCTTGTGTGTCAGCAGGATGTTCGACTGACCAGGCCCGGATGCATGGCCTGATTTCACCGCCAGCAAAAAATCGTCAATGATCTGCTCGAATCCCCGTTTATGGAGTGTAGACCCCCAGTCATCAACCGGTAACCTTGTCTCACTTTTGTTCCGGCATACAAATACGTCCGTCATGTTTTGGACAATTCTCTTTTCTTCCGCGGTGAATACTTCGATACGTTCTTCCACGGTTCCGCTATCCCTGTTCATAATTCCGATAGCTGTTTCGCCGCCGGCTGAAACAAACTGGACGGTGACATGAAATAGCTGGTCACCTTTTTTTCGCCCGTTGACAACGAGGTTTTCGATGGGATAGGGAAATAAATACAACAGAGTATCGATGACATGGATAAAGTCATCGAAAATAAACGTCCGGATATCAGCCGGCAGCGACCTCCGGTTTTTTTGCATAACGACCATGCTCGGATCCGAAAGTTCTTTCAAGACCCGATAGGCGGGAGCATACCTCCGGTTAAAACCGACCATGAGGATCAGGTCTTTCTCATGAGCTGTTGCGATCAGTTTTTCGGACGATCTGAAATCATACGTTATCGGTTTGTCGACGTAAACATGGATGTTACGATCAAGCAACTGCCGGATAATTGTTTCGTGCGAGGATGTGGATGTATGAACAAAGGCTCCCTTTATTCCTGCCGCCACCAGGGATTCCAGATCGCCATGCGTATGGTGGAACCTGTACTGCGAACCCGTTTGTGAAAGCACTTCCCGGTTTCGGGTCTGAAGGTGGACCTCGATATTGCGTTTGCTGATTACGGGAAGGTATGCCTTTTGCGCAATGTCACCCAGGCCGATGATACCAATTTTTAGCACAGTTCAATTTTGGATTTGGAATAAATGTAGGGATCTAACTATTTTTTAGCTGAAGCTGCCGCTCCCGGATCCATTCGTATGCGTCGCGCTGATTTGAAAACACGCCAAGATGAACATCGAAGTCTTTGAACTTTTGTTCCGCATCCTGCTTGAAGTTCTCCATCGGATAATCGGCAAAAATACTATTGCCCAATATTACGGCGTGTATTTTTACTTCACGCTGGGCAAACAACAGGTCTTCCCACACGTCTACCAGCCATCGTTCCGTTTCTTCGTCAAGCTCACCGAGCAGCGTGGTGTCGGCCAGCCATCCCAGGAATGAATAAGAGTTCTTCAATTTTTTAAATTCTTCGAGGACTTTGAGCAGATTCGAACGGAATGCTTCGCCATCCGTCGCGCGTTTCCATCGATGTCTTAAAACAGGCAAGGAATCGTCGAGCTCACACGTCAGGTAATCATTATCGAAGATGTTGATGATCATGCTTTAAAATTACATTATTCCCCTGGTTTCTCCCTCCGGCCAAAAAATAAAGAAACAGGAACCACAAATCAAACAGTTTTTCTCCGGCAGAATGTTCCCATCGTAACCGGTAACAGTGATAAGACAGTTTATGTTTAGCACTGCAGCGATCTATGCTCTCCTTTAACAATCCTTTTTTTCCACCCGGGGATAAGCGGTGAGTACAATTTTTGCGGTCACGAGTAGCTGACCCGTGTGCCTTTGTGTATGCTCGGCGGCGTGAAACAGCAGCCCCAGGACAGTGGAAGGAAGTTTTTTCCGGCCTACGCTCGCAGGTTCAAGCAGCCTTTCTCCAGGTGTGTTGTGCAGCTGGTTCAGGGCTGCATCCATTTGACTGACAAGCCGCGAAATCAAAAGATCCGGCGGGCACGGGGTAAGGGGTGATTGTTCTTCGGACTGGAGAGTGACCAGTTGTTCGTCACTGAGTACTTCGCCACGGGCGTACGTGAAAAGGCGGTCAAGAACACCGGCGATGTGTTGCAAATGAAAACCAACGGACGCCACTCCGGCGGGTCGTACCCAAAGAGCAGCGTCGGGGAAATCCGCAAGTGCCTGGTGTATTTCCTCCTTTGCCTGTAGCAATGCGTGGGCTACTGGCTGAAGAAAAGGTGTAATTCCTGGGACGGGTCCGCGCAGCCAGACTTCGGGTTTTTCGTTAACAGCCATAACCATGAGTTTCGGATACAAGGTAGTAACGAAAAACCATGGAATGAATTATTCATCCCTCAGTACCTTGGCAGGGTTTAACCGCGTCGTGTTATATACTTTGTAGCCGATCGACAGAACACACGTGCCTAAAAGGATGAACGTGGAATTGAGCAGGGCGGCGACAGTGGCCGTCTGGTAGTAATCCCAGATACTATCCATCAGCATCCCCGACATCCAGGAACCGCCAAGGCACCCGAGGACGGAAGCAATTAACAGGATCACAACAAACTCCTTGTTGATGACTTTCGAGATGTTGCCCATCGATGCGCCCAATACTTTGCGCACACCGATCTCCTTCATTTTTTTGATGATGTTGAGTGATACCATCGTGAACAACCCGGTTGCCGAAAGTACCAGCGCGACGATACCGAGGAATACAAACATGATGACGATATTGTTGTTCACGGTGTTGGCTTCCACCATTTCCTCGTCCATGTAGCGACCGGCATACATCCGGTTTGGAAACAGCTCCTTCCACCTGGATTCCATGAACTGGTTTACGGCCACTAACTTTTCCGCTTTCGCTTTGACCAGGATATGATTCACAACTTCACGGGACCCGTACCGGAGCATGACAGGTTCCATTTGCTCCCAAAGTCCGCGGTTATAAATGTCCTGCACCACGCCCACTACATAGTATTGGACCGTATCCATCCATGTGATCTGCTTTCCGATCGGATCTTTTAAACCAAGCTCCCGCGCCAATCCTTCCGTAATGATGACGGATTCTTTGCGGTCTGTTTCGGAATCCGGTTCAAAATCACGTCCCTCTTTGAGCGTCAGCCCGACTGTTTCGACGTATCCATCGCCTACATCGAGGATATCCACTTCAATTTCTTTGTCTTCAAACTTGATAGGATCGTTGAAAAAATTGGAATAAAGGTGGTGGTGGGAGCCGGCAACCGACAGAACATCCGGGTTATCGAGCAGCGTATTCCTGAATGTTTCGTACTCGGACCTGTTTGCGACATAGGTGAAGACCAGTCCGTTCTTGTTAAACCCCAGGTCAAATTCCCGCTGAAAACGTGCATTTTCGGTGAAGGCAAAACTACATACAATTCCGATCAGCGAAATAGCGAACTGAAGAGTTAGCAGGATCCGCGTAAAGTAATTGGTGCCACCGAACTTCAGCTTTCCTTTTAAAATACTTGTCGGCTGGAATTTGCTGATGTAGAAAGCGGGATAACCACCGGCGAGTAAACTGGTAAACAGTAGCGTTCCTGTTATGAATATCAGGAAATCCGGCTTGTCAAAATAGTTTGTTACTAGCTTTAGTTCCGGCCAGAGATTGTTGAATGCGGGGACGAGAACAAATTCGCCCATGAAAATGCCGAGGATCAACGCCAGGAAACAGACAACGGTTGTTTCGCCGATAAACTGGAAAATAAGGTGCTTCCGGGAACTGCCCATCACTTTGCGGATACCGATCTCCTTCAATCGCCGGGAAGAGATCGCCACAGCGGTATTGGTCAGGTTGAAACAGGCGATCAATAAAACAAAGATCGCCATCACTCCGATACCGACTACGGCTGCGATCGGAGACCCGCTCCGCGTCCAGGCACCCGGTTTTTCGGTGTACGAGTCGCGCACCGCCATACCTTCAAAGGATTCCAGCTCAAAATCGCGAATGATAAAATCCTCCCTGATCTTGTTGTTGTTTTCCGTGTAGGGCTTTAGTTGGGCCTGGATGGCGGCAACGCGTGCCTTGTTTTTTACCTTTACAAAAAGCGTATTGCGGAATTTCCAGCTGTTTTCCGTGTATTCTGGATCGCTTCCGAATGTATTGTCATAATGAACATATGCGTCTTCACCGAAACTGGAATTGGAAGGCTGCTTTTTAAAAACACCGGCAACAACGTATTCCTTCATCTTGCCACTATCGAGCATCTGGGTTATGGATTTTCCCAGCGCTTTTTCTTTTCCAAAGTATTTTGTCGCAAGTTCCTCACTGATGCAGATTTCCGTCTTGTCCTTCAGGCTACCGTTTCCTTCCGTGAACTGGAAGGTAAACAGCGAGAAGAGCGCAGGGTCTACGGTTATATAGTCGGTATTGAATAGTTCGTCTCCGATCCGGAAGTTTCCTCCCTCCGGTGAATAGCGCACAACAGCGTCTACGTCGGTTACGTTTTGCCGGATTGCATTACCAAGAGCAATGGGAACGTAGCCGTACGATCTGAGTTCATTTTGAAATTCCCTTACGGAATTGACTCTGTAAACCGTGGAAGCCTGAGTATGGTGGCTGTCGAAGCTTTGGTTGAAATCAAAATTGAAATACGCAACGATACAGCAGGCAATAGCCACAGCCATACCGAGAATGTTGATAAAAATGTAAAGCTTGTTTTTAAAAAGGCTTCGAAATGTGATTAACAGGTAGTTTTTAATCATGAGGGAGAGATTTGGCTAGCATAAGACCACAAAATTCCGCGGATGGTTGCATGGCTCCAAATAAAATGCCAGTGAAGATTTCCCCCGCCGGGGGTCAAGGAAGCCGTTTCCTCCGTAAGGTTTGTTCAATTGCGAACACCGACCTGTTCACGAATAGCTCCTTCATAAAAGACTAAAACTGAAGGACCATTGCCCGCCTTCGAGTTGAAATGACGGTCGCTATCGCGAAACTACAGGACATTCTGCTAAATTGACATTTTAACAATAAACAGATGAAGCACGTTTTTACAACCTTCACTTTCCTTTTTGCAGTGAACATTTACGCGCAGAATATTCCGGGTCTGCCCGTTTGGAAAACGGAAATGGAGACTGTGTATGACGGCGACTGGCTGATCAGGCCACCCGAGGTCGGTGCTTCCGTTTTCAGGTCCGCCGATGGGAAGGATATTATCCTGTATAACGGACTGCTCAAGCGTACATTCCGGATCCAACCCAACGTTGCCTGCACCGACTACAGGAATCTTTCCAACGGCCAGCAATTGCTGCGAGCTGTCAAACCGGAAGCGCGGATCATCGTCGACGGTAAGGAGTACAACGTCGGGGGACTGGTCGGGCAGGACGAGCAGGCATATTTGCTGACGTCGTGGATCGATGATCTGGAAGCGGGGGCAGCCGACTTCCGGTATGTCGAATTGAACGTATCGCCCATCACACCTTTTCTCAACTGGCGGAACACCACATGGGCGTCGAACAAAAAACAGGCGACAGGCAAGCTGCTTTCTTTCCTGTATCAGTCCCCGCTTCCCCACCTGAAGGGCCTGCGCGTAAAGGTAAATTATGAATTATACGACGGAATACCCTTGCTGATCAAATGGATTTCCATTGAAAACAAGGAGGGTCATAGCGTTAAACTAAACCGAATAGTCAACGAAGTACTGGCTTTGGTGGAGGAGGAAAGTGCCGTCGTCGGTACCCCGGAACAAATGAAGAAACAGCACGGCATTTATGTTGAAACCAACTACGCTTTTAACAACGCCATGCGGTACGACATCAGCGATCAGACTACGCATTGGAAAACCGATTCGGCGTATACATCACAGGTTAATTACAATTATCAGACCCCTTGTCTGCTGGAAGTGTATCCGGAAAAGGCCCCGGGTATTGACCTGCAACCAGGAGAAATTTTCAGGTCCGTACGAACGCACGAGTTGCTCATGGACAGTTACGACCGGGAAAGGCGGGGGTTGGCCATCCGGCGTATGTACAGTACAGTAGCTCCGTGGACCACCCAAAATCCGATATTCATGCACCTTGTCAGCAAGAATGACGATGAAGTGCGGAGTGTCATCGATCAATGCGCCGCGACCGGATATGAAGGTGTTATCCTTAGTTTCGGTAGCCATTGCAACACCGAAGACACAACAGCGGTCAACATCCGGCGCTGGAAAGAACTTGCCGGTTATGCGCACAGTAAGGGCGTCCTCATAGGGAGTTATACCCTGTTCAGCAGCCGGCGGATAAGCGACGAAGACGATGTGATCGATCCGAAAACAGGGAAGCCCGGGGGGGCATTTTTTGGAAATGCGCCCTGCTTTGGCAGCGCATGGGGTTTGCGTTACCGCGATAAAATAAAATATTTCTACACCCAGACCGGGTTTGATATCTGGGAAAATGACGGACCTTATCCCGGCGATGTCTGTGCGTCGACGAAACACCCGGGTCACAAAGGACTGGAGGATTCGCAGTGGAGGCAGATGGAAATGCAGAAGGAACTATACCATTGGCTGAATGAAAGAGGGGTTTACATCAATGCGCCGGACTGGTACTTTTTTGACGGAACGCACAAGATTGCTATAGGGTATCGTGAAGTAAATTTTTCACTGTCGCGACAGCAGCAAAAAATCCTCAACCGTCAGAACATTTACGACGGTACATGGGAGAAGACACCGTCGATGAGCTGGGGATTTGTACCGCTAACCAAATACCAGGGGGGTGGTCCCGATGCAGTCCTGGAACCGTTAAGCGAACACCTGAAGGACTATGAACAGCTTATGTTCCAGTATTACGGGGCCGGGGTACAGGCATGTTACCGCGGGCCCCGGCTGTATGATACGGAAACAACAAAGCAATCCGTGATCAGCATGATCAGCTGGTACAAAAAATACAGGGATATATTAAATGCCGATATCATCCACCTGCGACGCGCCGATGGCCGGGATTGGGATGGAATACTCCATGTGAGTACAACCTTGAAACACAAGGGATTTTTATTGATTTACAACCCTACCCGGGAGACCATCCGGCGGACGATCAAAGTCCCGCTTTATTACAGCGGTCTTACAACGGTAGCCCAGGTAAAAGAAAAGGATACCGTAAAAAAACAGTATTCGCTAAACCGGAACCATGAAATCGAATTGGAATTTACCCTTGAAGGAGAAAGCTACAACTGGTTTGTGATTGAGTGAAACGGATTTATTCTACGGTAATGGGAACGGTCACTTTGGTTTTGTCCCATAGTAAATTCATCGTAGCTCCGTCAGCGTTGTTTCCAAAGTTGATCGTGAATTGTTCCGTCTCCGGTGAAGTGGATTCGGCAGGAACGCTGACTTTTACAACATCAAGTGAGTAGTTCGGTTCCATCGCGCCCCAACGGCCAACCTCGGTATTCAGGGATACCTCGAAAGAGTCGGGGCCGGGAACGGCATACATGATATAGGTACCGGCTTTCACAGGCTTCCCTGCAAACCGGATGTCTTTACTAAAACTTATTTCCGTCGCTTCGTTGGCTCCGAGGCGCCAGTACTTACCGTAAGGCTGCAGCGCACCGTCCTTTGCTTCGCCGAAGATCAGTCTGCCCTTCTTGTATGGCTGACAATAAACCACCTTCAGATCCAGGCCTTCATGGCTGAATTCCGTTGTTTTGGACGGACTATGCGAACGTGTTGTCAATGCCACGTATCCTGCCAGTGCGATAACCGCTACGAGGATAACTCCAAGTCCAATAAAGATCTTCTTTTTCATGATGGTTTTTTTTCTTATCCGTGCCAAATATACTATTTACCTGTTGTTTCCGGCTTTTTTGATCGCAAAATTGATCCTGTTGCCACGGCTGCACTCCGTGAAGACCAGCCGGATGCCAGCCGCAACAGCATATCCGGCTTTTAGTAAAAAGATGATCAGCTCCTGTCCGCGCCGGGGCGGTTACACCGTTAGTAAGAAAAATTCGAAATAAAATGAGTGGAACGTTCAACGCGATAATGTCATCATCGTTTGAATCGCCGCCGTTTCTCCGCCCTGCCGTGAACGTAGTACGATTACGGATAAGTTGTTTATTTTTACGGCTTATTCACCTGTCATGGAATTAATAAAAGCACTGATCGATTTCATTTTGCACATTGATCAACACCTCGTTGATATTGTTAACGACTACCAGACATGGACTTACCTGATATTGTTTCTCATTATTTTTGCTGAAACCGGCTTGGTGGTCACCCCGTTTTTGCCCGGTGACTCGTTATTATTCGCGGCAGGAGCGATCATCGCCAAACCGGAAACGTCGCTTAATGTTGTTTTGATGTGGGGCCTGCTCATCGTCGCGGCAATCCTGGGTGACCTGGTAAATTATCACGTTGGAAAATTTATCGGTGTAAAGGCGTTCAGTGGCAAGTACCGGTTATTAAAAATGGAATACCTGAACAAGACGCAGCAGTTTTACAATAAACACGGCGGGAAGACCATCATCTATGCGCGGTTCATTCCCATTATCCGGACTTTCGCTCCTTTTGTAGCCGGGATCGGAACCATGCGTTACGGCAGGTTTGCGACCTATAATATAGCAGGTGGGATTGCCTGGGTTACCAGTTTTTTATTTATCGGATATTTTTTCGGCGGACTTCCCGTCATCAAGGAAAATTTCACGTACGTCATCTTCGGAATTATTTTCCTTTCCGTACTCCCGGCGGTTGTGGAGGTAATCAGAGGTCGTGGAGCTCCTGAAAAAGGCGTGTAGGGATGAGGTAATGTATTCCGCTTTTTTTGTCGTGTTCACGCGCTGATGAGCTTCATCATTTCGGTTGGATAACGCTGTCCAGATGCAACACCTTTTGGAGCGATCGTATCAAGTTCCGCCAGTTCGGATGTGGAGAACGAAACGTTCAGCGCCCCTGCATTCTCCTCGAGGTATTTGATTCGTTTTGTTCCCGGTATCGGGAAAATAAAGTCACCCTTTTTCATTACCCACGCCAGCGCCAGCTGGGAAGCGGTACAGTTTTTCCTGGCGGCCATGGCCTCCAGCTTAGCCACAAGGTCCAGGTTCCGGTTGAAGTTGTCGCCTTGAAATCGCGGCGAGAACCTTCGCCAGTCATGGGCATCGAGGTCTTCGAATTTTTTTATCTGCCCTGTGAGGAAACCACGGCCAAGAGGAGCGTATGCGACAAAAGCAATATTCAGCTCCATACATATATCAAAGAGTTCATCTTCCGGCTCGCGACTCCACAGGGAGTATTCTGTTTGCAAGGCACTGACCGGGTGGACGGCATGTGCCTTTCGTAATGTCTCCGCAGATACCTCCGAAAGCCCGATCGCTTTCACCTTTCCAGCCTGAACCAGTTCAGCCATCGCACGTACCGTTTCTTCGATCGGGGTATTCGGATCCTTCCGGTGAAGGTAGTAGAGGTCGATTACATCGACGTTGAGACGACGAAGACTCGCTTCGCATGCGGACCTGACATATTCGGGTTTGCCGTTTATCTCTCTTTTTGCGGGATCATTAACATCACGGACAATACCAAATTTCGTGGCGATCGTTACCGTATTCCTTTTCTCTTTTATAGCCTTGCCAACCAGAATTTCATTTTTGAAAGGTCCATAGGCATCGGAAGTATCGAAAAATGTTATGCCCATCTCGATGGCCCGATGAATAACCTTCACGGACTCGGCATCATCGAAGACGCCATAAAAGTCAGACATACCCATGCATCCAAGACCAAGCTGCGAGGTTTTTAGTCCCTGTGAACCCAATGGTAAAGTTTTCATAAAGTCGTAAATTATGGTTTGCCTGAATACGTAGTTTGCGTCAGGCGCTAATTGAAAAAAGATCACTGGTTGCCGGCCGAAACAAAAGTAGTACTCCGGGGTGTTAAAACGTTTATATTCGTTTGAACAATATGTAAAAAAATTCTTATGTATAACGCCAGGTCAATTCCGTACATCCTGATATCCGGTATTTTTTTCCTGACCAGCGCCGTCGGGATCAACCGAGACGGCAAGGTATTCCTTTTTAATGGAAAGGACCTGGAGGGTTGGGATACTTACATCGGCGCGCCCTATGATTCCGTACAACAAAAATTTACGGGAAAGCCTTTGGGTCTGAATCACGATCCCGGTGGTGTATTTTCGGTGATGGAAATCGATAACAAGCCCGCTATCCGGATTTCCGGTGAAAACTTCGGAGGTATTTCAACACAAACGGCTTTTAAGAACTACCACTTCCAACTTGAATTCAAGTGGGGAAGTCTGAAATGGCATCCAAAAAAGAATTCGAAACGCGATAGCGGATTGTTGTACCACGCCGTTGGAGAGCACGGCGCTGACGGTGGATTCTGGATGCCGATCGCAGGAGTTTCAGATACAGGAAGGCGACTGCGGCGATTATTGGGGAGTTGCCGGCGGGGTGGCGGATATCCCCGCGGTCAGATCCGGGGAGAAGTTTACGTATTCACCAGGCAGTCCGTTACTGACCTTTAGCGAAAAGGGTAAAAATGGCCGCAACTGCGTAAAATCGCCGGATGCGGAAAAACCAACAGGGCAATGGAATACGATCGATATTTATTGCTACGGCGATACGAGTATCCATGTCGTCAACGGGAAGGTTACCATGATACTACACAACCTGAGGCAAACACAAGGAGACGGTGAACTGCCCCTGAGAGAAGGAAAAATTCAGCTTCAGTCGGAAGGGGCCGAACTTTTTTACAGGAATTTGTGGGTGGAAAATATCCGAAAAATACCCGGTGGTCTGCTGAAGTAAATCATTGAGGATCCTGGTATTCGTGCTTTTTTGTCGGCTGGCAGACAGTCCGGAAAGACCGATGTGTTTAAATTGGTGAATGAAAAAAACTATGCTTTTAAAATACGTGGCTTCCGTTGTGGTATTGGTCCTGGCCTCATGCGTGGATCATGAATTCAAGGATGTAAGCACGTCACCCAACACGAATGAGAGCCTGTTCGCCGAGTTGGAAGCGGACGGTTACCAGTATTATCAGAACGGCAATACGCTGGCGCCGGCCAGTGAAAGTCCTCACGGTTCATTTCGCGTTCGCTTTAACGAAACAGCCGCTTCTTCACTGGACAGTGACGGCGAATTGCCGGAAGGCACCACGTTTAAAGAAGGCGCGGTCATCGTGAAGGAGGTCTATAAAAACAATGCGCTTAGCCTCTATGCCATTATGAAAAAAGCGCCGTCGGACCCAAGCGCTGCAAACGGTTGGCTATGGGCTGAGTACGCCCTTGACGGGACTGCGGTCTACGCGATAAGTCAAAAGGGAATCGGGTGCACAGGCTGTCACGGCGATACGCCGAACCGGGATTTTGTACGAACGTTCGATTTTCACTGATCCCCGGGACCGGTTTTCACACCACACTTAAATAATCTTCCATAGAAAGTGTATCCTTTCCGGGATATCGGCATTGAGGCGATATAACCCGAGAAAAATGGAGACACTACTTTCCTTCCGGCCCCGGAATCCGTCGGTGAGCCTCATTATTCTCCCGTTTGTTTTCGTCGCGATGTCCGGTGATGGTGGTCCGACGTCTTCCGCTAAACTAAAATCCCCCCGGGCAATTGCCGTCGACGCATCAGGGAATGTATTTATTACGGATACGGGTAACAGTGTGATTCGTGCCGTAAGACAAGATTAATTTGGTTGTGGTTAGGCTGAATGGCGGGACGAGGGTCCTGCCATTTTTTTCGAACCTATTTTTCTTCCTGGAGCTTTTTAAGCATTTCCGTTGCGTTGTTGTTGGAGGGATTCATCTCCAGCGATTTTTTATAGTTCGCAATGGCCTCTTTGCGATTACCTGCCTTCATATAACCTTCACCAAGGCTGTCGAACGCATTTGATGATTTTGGATAGGCCTTCGCATTGAGTTGAAAGACCTTCAGGGCATTTGTATAGTCGTGTTTTTCGAGTAAGTGATAACCCATCATGTTTAGTTTGTCTTCGTCAAAAAAGAGCCAGCCTGGAAATTTCCGTTGCGCTATATCAAATGCCTCCGACGCCTCATCGATCTTTCCTTCCGTCAGCAGACTGATAAATACTGCTTCTTCTGGTGGGCTTGGTTTTCCCTGCTTCCGGTATACCCGCGAAAGTTCATTGTAAGGTCCGGTCGACCCGGGATACCATTTTATAGCCGCATGCAATACCCGTTCCGCTTCCTCATACGAGCCCGTACTAAACAATTCAGCGGCGTATGCCTTCAGTTCACCTTCGAACGGTATGGTCTCAGGGATTTTTCCCCGTACAGTTTTACTCTCCGCATCATTTTCATTCTTTGCGGGAAAGGCAAGCTTTTCGAGGTTGTGATTTTTAAAGTCGACTCTTCCGTCTTCCGGTTTCCATTTGTCGTATTCCATGTAAAAGGCGGTAGCCTTCGCCGCATCTGTTCCCTTGATCCGGGCAACCAGGTGGAGTGCGCCATCTATACCGGCGGATACGCCCGCAGTTGTGATGATGTTGCCGTTGTCTACAAAGCGGGTATCCGGGAGAACCTTTGAATCCGGTAACATCGCCTGCAATCCTGGAATAAAACCATGAAAGGTTGTGACGTTGAGCCCCTTTAACATCCCGGCGTTACCCAGGATCTCGGCTCCCGTACAAACCGACATAGCAATGGATCCGGATGCCAGGGACTTCCGGATCCAGTCGAGAACCTTCGGGTCGTTTGCGGATGGTGTGGAGTTACCGCCTGGAAGGACGACAATATCGGGAGTTGGTGCACTGTCTATAGAATAGGCTGGCTTAATGTTAACAAAGCGTTGCGAGACAATTTCGTTTCCATCGACAGACACCGTGTATACCCGGAAGCCTGCTGCGCTGAATACTTCTCCGGGTCCTGCAAAATCCAGCAATTCGACGCCCTGGTACAGAAAGATCGCCACGGTGTAATTTTCTTTCGGCTGGCCGTTCATGGTGAAGGGCACCGCCGCTGTAAAAAGGTACAGCAGCCCGCATAAGAATTGTTTTGTCAAGGTTTCCATATCGACGTTTTTTGGTTCTCGGGTTTTTGACCAGATTTGTCCGCTAGTCCGATCTTGTGTTTCGCCCATTCAGCTATTGATCCAAACTTAGGAACAACTTTTGAGCGGAACGTCATGATGGCCTGAAATGTCCCTATCTTGACTTTTCAAGACACTATGCCGGAAAAAAGAACCATCTTCTTTTTGATCTTGCCCCACGTTCATTTGATGGACCTGGCTGGCCCGGCTCAGGTATTTTACGAAGCGTCAAATCTGGGAGCATCCAGGTTTGACCTCGTGTATGGTGCCGGTAGTAAGCAGGTTGTTTCCGAACAAGGTCTTTTGTTTTCCAACCTTGTGATGTTCGACTCAGTTCAGCTAAAACCGAATGACTTCATTTTTATCCCTGGGATTGATTTCAGATCCTTTTCGGAAGGTAAACTGGATCGGGATATCCGGACGGTGACACCCTGGCTGCAAAAACAATGTGCGAACGGCGTTCAAATCGCCAGTGTTTGCAGCGGCTCGCTTGTCCTTGCAGCTGCGGGATTGCTCCGCCAACGTAAATGTACATCACACTGGAAGTGTATCGACTATATAAGACAACACTATCCGGATATTCATGTTCTCACGGACAGACTTTACGTAAAGGATCTTAATGTTTATACGAGCGCCGGAATGACATCCGGAATTGATATGGCTTTGTCGATACTGGAGAAGTTATATGGCCCCATCCTCCCAGCCAGGGTAGCACGGGAAATGGTTGTCTACCTGAGGCGAAATAATACCGATACGCAGCAAACGATTTACCTCGACTACCGGACACACTACAACCCATCCATTCACCTTGTCCAGGATTTTATCGTATCGCATCCTTCCAAAAACCCGGGTCTTGATGAACTCGCAGCTGTGGGAAATACCAGTGTGCGAACCCTGACCAGGGTATTCAAAATGGCAACGGGCCATACGATAAATGAATTTAAAAACGCAGTAAAAGTTGAACTGGCCAGGACGATCATACACAATAATGCCTATACCATGGAAAAGATTTCCGGTTTATGCGGGTTTCAAAGCGTAAGACATTTCAGGAGGATATGGATGAAACAGGTAGGTGTGCCTCTCGCATCATTCAGAAAGCTTAAAAATAACTAGGGGCTCGGTTTGCAGCCTGGGTTTTAAACCGAACGTTGCTTTGCCAGGGTGTACAATTCAATCTATCTTTACACACTTCAGAACCATAAAATTGAAATGAGATGAAACAGTTAATGGTGTGGTTATCGGTCCTGGTTTTAATGGGTGCATGCACCCGCCATGAGCGAGATGGACTATATATAGCCAATATCAGATTCACAGGAGTCACAAAAACGTGGATTGTAGAAGGGAACACCCTGACATTGTATTCCCTCGGATTAACGAAAGTGGTAAAGTGCAGGCAATACAGCGACCGGATCGAAATCGGAGATGAAATATATTATTTCGATGACAAAGGTGATATTGTGATGCCCGAGGGGAAGGTAGCGGGTATGGATTACCGGTTGGTTAGGATATCCGCTAATACAAAATACACTTTTGCCGAACTTGACAAGCTCGTCGACGAGGCCTATGAAAACGAAAAAAAGGCGCGGTTGGGTATAAAGTAATTGGAATACAATGAATTCCCAGGTAAGGATTATCGACTATCAGGATGAACACCACGAAGCGTTCAGGTTGTTGAACCTGAAGTGGCTGGACAAGTATAACCTGACGGAGGAACCGGATTTACAGGTACTGAATGATCCCCGTGGGACGATCCTCGGCAACGATGGGTATATCTGGCTCGCACTGGTCAACGATGAGGTAGTCGGGACGGCTGCACTGATCCGGGAACACGACGGTGTTTATGAGTTGGCAAAGATGTCGGTAGCCGATGCCTGGCAGGGAAAAGGGATCAGCAAGCTCCTGATCGAAAACTGCCTGCAAAAAGCAAAGGAACTGAACGCTAAAAAAGTACAGTTGTTTTCCAACCATCAGTTGAAAGCGGCCCTGGGTCTCTACGAGCGGTACGGGTTCGAATATGTTGCCATGAAAGACAGCCCGTTTGAGACCGCTGATATCAAGATGGAATTGCAGGTTCGATAATTGATTCTCCTGGCCGGAACCGGAATGCACCCACGTGTATGCTGCCGGCTACGCTCGTAAAAATTAGCTTTTATAGTTGCGGCTTCTTTAATACATTGTTTATTATCACACCGATTAATTCCCGGAAAAGACGATACAACCAGGACCAATGAACAGGCGAACCTATTTAAAAAAAGTGATGGCGGCGTCCACCGGACTGGCTGCTCTGCCTTCATGGGCAAGTGGCTGGACGCCGGCGGTTATCCGTGGCGGATCTTCCTTTTCAGAGGATGAGCAACAGTTACTTGCCGGCGTCGCGGATACGATCATCCCGGCGGGTAACTCAATCGGCGCGCTAAGCGTTGGTGTAGACAAGTTTTTACAAAAACTGTTCGATAACTGTTATGAAAAAGAAGTCCGGGAAAATATCAAGCTGCAGTTGATAAACCTCGGGTCCGGGGCCAGGAGTATCTATGGCAAATCATTTTCCGAGTGTGACCAGATTCAGCGGCAGGACCTTTTACTGATGCGCGCCGGATCCGAATACAAAGCTGAAAAGGACTTCTTTGATCTTGTGAAATCCGAGACAATCCGCGGATTCAATACCTCCAGGGAAGTGTTGCTCGACTACCTGAAATACAAAGTAGTGCCCGGGCATTATTACGGTTGTGTCGATGTAAATTCCTAATGAAACACTAATGGCAAATTTTACGATCGATTCGGTACGCAAAAGAACATACGATGCAATTGTAATCGGATCGGGAGCAAGTGGTGGCTGGGCTGCAAAGGAGTTGTGTGAAAAGGGACTGAAAACACTTGTGCTGGAGCGGGGTCGCGATGTAAAACATATTCAGGATTATCCTTCCGCGGGCAAGGCGCCCTGGCAATTTGAATACCGGGGGACTGTGCCGCTCGAGAAGCGAAAGGATTATCAGTTCGCAAGATTTATGCGGGAGGAAACATTACACTGGGCGCTGAAAGACGATGAGCAGCCATTCGTGGAGGAAAAGCCGTTCAGGTGGGTTCGCGGATACCATGTTGGCGGTAAATCACTGCTTTGGGCGCGGCAGACGCAACGGTGGAGCGATTTTGATTTCGAAGGGCCCGCACGCGACGGGTTTGCTATCGACTGGCCTATCCGTTACAAGGATATGGAACCCTGGTATACGTATGTCGAAAAATTCGCCGGTATTGCCGGCAACCGGGATGGCCTGCCCGAGTTGCCAGACAGCGAATGTATGCCGGCGTTTGAAATGAGTTGTATTGAAGGTTACTTCCGCGACAGCATAGCGAAAAATTACGGCGACCGTCACCTTATACAGGCGCGTTGCGCTCATCTTACGGACCCACAACCCGTTCATAACGAACAGGACAGACACAAATGTCAGAATCAGGCGGCATGCAACCGCGGATGTCAGTTTGGAGCATACTTCAGCAGCAATGCCTCGACGCTACCCTGGGCGCAAAAGACGAATAATCTCACGATCAGGCCGCACGCCGTCGTCCATTCTATAATATACGACGAAAAGAAAGGGCGCGCCACCGGCGTCCGGATCATCGACGGAACGTCCCGGGAAATGATGGAATTTTATGCGAAGGTCATCTTTGTAAACGCTTCAGCCCTGAACAGCAACGCTATACTGCTCAATTCCACCTCGGGGCGTTTCCCGAATGGACTGGGCAACGACAGTGGTGTGCTCGGTAAATATATTTCATGGCACAACTACCGCGGTAGAGCAAATGCCGAATACGAAGGATTAACCGATAAGATGACCGACGGCCGCAATCCAAGCCATAGTTATATTCCCCGGTTCCGGAATATCCGGAAGCAGGAAACGGATTTTTTACGTGGATATGCGATCGGTATCGGCGGAGGGCGAGGCCGGTCGGCCGATACCAATGTGATCGGGGATCAACTCCGGGAAAATTTATTGCACCCGGTATTGCGGAACTGGACCATCAGCAGCTGGATGATGGGTGAATGTGTACCGCTTGAGAAGAACCACGTGCGACTGCATTCGGAGCTGAAGGATAAGTACGACATTCCTCAACTTGTTATTTCCTGCGAGTGGAGTGAGAACGACGACAAGATGGTTGAAGATTATATGACGCAGTCGAAGGAGATGTTTGAAAAGGCGGGATTCACAAATATCCGGGTAAACGATTCGAAATCTCCACCGGGTTCAGATATCCATGAAATGGGCGGTGTGCGAATGGGACTTGATCCCAAAACTTCCATGCTCAACGGATGGAATCAGCTGCATCATTGTAAAAATGTGCTGGTGACCGACGGTGCGTGCATGACTTCAACGGGCACGCAAAATCCGACGCTGACTTATATGGCGATCACCGCACGAGCGGCAAATCATGCTGTAGAGGAATTGAAAAAAAGAAATTTGTAAACGATCACCCGGACAATAAAATAAATAAACGACAGATGAAAAAGTATCTTATCCTCGCCCTTGCCGTCGCGCTGATGACCGCGAACCATCCGGCGAAGGCTCAAAAAAACAAGAAGCCCTTATATACGGCGCCATTCGGTGTACAGGCCTATACCTTCCGTAAAAGTTTTCCACTGGGTGTCGCGGAGACACTCGACTCCATCAAAGCAATGGGGTTTACGGAGATCGAAGGTGGCGGCGGAAAAATGCCGGCTGCGGAATTCCGGAAACTGTGCAACGACAGGGGAATCACGATCGCGGGTACCGGTACCGGTTATGAAAATCTGGTTAAGGATCCGCAGGCAGCAGCCGACGATGCAAAAGCACTGGGAGCATCTTATCTGATGGTTGCCTGGATCCCGCATCAAAAAGGGGCCTTCAACCTTGACAATGCAAAAAAAGCGGTGGAGGATTTTAATACGGCGGGAAAAGTCCTGAAGGAGAATGGTATAACTTTTTGCTATCACGTTCACGGCTACGAGTTTCAGCCGTATGAAAAGGGTACACTGATGGATTATATCATTCAAAATACAAATCCGCAATACGTCTCGTTTGAAATGGACGTACTGTGGACTCAGTTCGGCGGTGCCGACCCCGTTGCACTGCTTAAAAAGTACGGCAACAGGTGGAAACTGATGCATCTTAAAGACCTCAGAAAAGGAGTGTCTAAAGACCTCACCGGGGGGACGTCACAGGAAAACGATGTCGCGTTGGGTACAGGTGAAATTGATATCCCGGGAATTCTCAGGGAAGCCAATAAGATCGGTATCAAACACTTTTTTATTGAAGATGAAAGCAGCCGGGTAAATACGCAGGTACCGCAAAGTATCGCATACCTGAAAAGCCTCAGGCAATAGAATAAGCTCAAACAAAAAGTCATCCGGCCGATGTGCCGGATGATTTTTTGTAGCCGTCACCTCCTATTTTCTGGCCAGGATCTTTTCCGAATAATACCGGTTGTCAATCATCAGGCGGACAATGTAAATTCCGCTGGATTCTCCCCCAAGAGTGATCTTATATGTTTGATCCAATACGTCGGGTATACTTTCGCAGCCCAGCAGTTTTCCCGAAACATCGACAACTTCATAACGTACGGTCTGGCGGTTCTCCAGATTGAATTTTAGAAAAAAATCATTGGGCCCGTCAAAGTCGTTCCCGAACAATGTATAGAGGACCGGAGCGTGTACTTGATCCGCAACGTCTTCCGAACGGGACGAATAGCTGACACGTTGAGGCAGTGCGACCAGTTCGGCACGTGTAAACAGGTCCTGTGAGCGGGTCGTGTAGCCGGAAATAATCAGCAGCGTTATCAACACGCCCCATAAGACGGGACGGTGGCCGGGGAGAGTGGAAAATACGTTTTTCATATGCCTGTATTTGAATGACCTGTTAAAATGATCCGCTATGGTTTTGTTTCAGCCCGTACCGAACAGTTCTTTAACCATTTCAGCTGCTGATCTTCGTTGAGAACTTTCATAATCCTTTTGTTCTTCAGGATGATGAGGTGGTTTACTTCTGCCTGGAACCCGGCACCAGCTTTCCTGTGCCGGCTCAGGTTTTCAATGGCGTCATAGAAGTCGTAGTTGATCTTCTTTATGCTCGCGGCCTGAGGTCTGCTCAGCTTCAATTGGTGTTGCAGTTCCCAGGTGACTTGCTCCACAATGGCGGACCGTTCCTCCCAGCAAAGTCCAACATTGAACAGACCAATCGCTGTGAAGCAGATGCAGGTAAATAAAGCGTCCTTTAGGTTATTTTGCCGTTTCAAGAAATTGTCAGTTAGGTGTAAAGCGCCCTAACTTAAAGACAGGCTACGGCAGGCCTGCCACTATTTGCGCAGGGAAAAATTTAAACGGTAGGCAAGGGCGGCCTCAAAACCGACCCAGGTTTTTGCTGAGCGGTATTCAACCGTCTTCGCTATGGGGTAGTACGACGGTGAGCTGGCGCCTGAATTTGGCGGAAAACGATTGTCAGGCGTAAATGAGCGATACCGCACTACAACAATAGTTTGTGGGGCCTCCTGGAAGTAATGGTATGTATTTAAAATGTTAAAAGAAGGGCCGATCCGGACCAGGATGTGCTTGGACAGGCTAATACTTGCCAACAACCTCAGCTGATGATGCTGGCCGACAGACTTATGGATATTTTGAAACAGGTCAGTCTCTTTTTTCCGGACCGTACCGAATGTATAAGCGAGGTTTGCTGTCAATCCCGGTTTAATGGAAACGGCTGTTCCGAGGCCATAGCCGAATCGATGAACGCCGTCACCGAGAAAACTGGTGCTTACAATACCGTAAAGGGCGGGTAACCCAGCCTGCGCTTCCAGGCCGAATGAATAGTCGTTAAATGTAAAGCCGGCCGATGCAAACCATTTTTTCCTGTACAATTGTAGTCCCTTGTT
This sequence comes from Chryseolinea sp., assembly GCA_041742155.1. GTDB lineage: Bacteria > Bacteroidota > Bacteroidia > Cytophagales > Cyclobacteriaceae > Chryseolinea. The sequence continues at coordinate 686,163 of JBGSJE010000002.1, forward strand.
GTCCAGCAGCAACGGGATGTTTCTAAGAATGAGTGTCGAATCCCAGCCTGCAAGACCAGGTCCGAAATGAAAAAGTTCTTTCGGAAGGCGGTTATCGAACACACTGGCCGTCGTATCCCGGAGGGTAACCTGAAACCGCCGGCTTGCAGAAGATTGAATGTCCTCTTCTTCTGACGATTCTTCTGAGACAGGGAGTGGCACTACCTTTGGTTCTGTGGGCATTTGCGGGGCGAATATGGAATAGCTCTCAGATCGTGCCGCGCTGGTATTCCTTTTTACAATATAGTAGTTGCCCTGTTTTTTGAACGAAACGCCGATCTGGTTGCCAACAACAATCAATACGTCATGAAGGGGAAGCTTTTCCGCCCGCAGTGTGACCGGCTTATCGAGTGAAACGAAGCTGGAACTGTAAATGAACCGGGTGCCGGTCTGGGTGGTCAGCTCTTCCAGGAGCTTATCCAGATGGATGTTCCGGCACAGGAAGGTTACTTTGTCCGACTGGGATGCCTGCGATTGGGAATAGGATGGTTCCGTAAGGAGGAATATCAGCAGCAGGCTACTGATCCCAAGGGCAACCTTTGCCTTCGATACGGAATGTACTGTCATTTTCCTGTACGGTAAGATCCAATGTTTCTCCAATCAAATTTAATATTTCCCGGGCAGAAACCTGATCAAATGTAGCGGTCAATTTGCAGTTTTTTATATCCTTATTCTGAATTTCGATGCGGTAGGGGAAGGCTTTTTCGAACTGCCGGATTACTTCCGTCAGCGGGGCGTCGTTAAACGAAAATTTATTTGTCGCATAACCCCAGTTATTGATATCAATAAAATCCGAGACATCAATGCCGGGATCACCGAGCCGGGTGGATCCAGCCTGTCCCGTCTGAAGCAGTGTGCTATCGGTCTTTGATACCAGCACGACCTTTCCTTCTTCGACACTGACATCCAGCCGGTCATTGCCGGCAAATACATTGAATACAGTTCCTACTACCCTGACATCAGCAGCAGAGGTGTGGATCACGAACGGTATGTCCGGATTCCCCTGAACCCGAAAGTATCCCTCTCCCGAAAATGTGACTTCACGAATCTGCTTGCCGAAATTTTCAGGGTATGAGATCGATGTGCGCCGGTGTAATACCACGACAGAGCTATCCGGCAGATGAACGGTTTTAGCATGCTCGTTTGTGGTTACAACAACCAGAACATCCGAAGGTTGATCGGAAAAAAACAGATAGCCCGCGATACCGCATGTGAGGACGATGAGTATGGATGCCGCTATCTTAAAAAGAGACGTCCGCGAAAAGCCGGATGACGGCGGATTTTGTTTAACAGCACCCCTGCTGAAGATCTCCCATGCCGCTTCCGTGGTCATCATAGACGGTTTTTCGGCAGGCAGGGTGGTATCCCAGGTATTTTGAAATTCTCTAAAATAGATTTCGTTTCCGGGGATGGACAACCAGTCGTGTAGAGCTTCCGCCTCCTCCGGGCCGGCATCACCTGCCAGGTACTTCACGATCAGTTCATCGCTGATGGTTATATGATTTTTATTTTTCACCGGGCTCTGTATTCAAATGATGGTCATATTTCTTTAAGCTTCAAGCGTAAAATCTTTAGCGCTTTACTGATCTGGTTCTCTACTGTGTTAATGGAAATTTTTAATTTATCCGCGATCTCTGCATATCTCATTTCGTCGTACCGGCTCATCATAAATATGAGGCGGCATTGCTCCGGAAGTCCGTTGATGGCAGCGGTGATATTGTCCTCCAGTTCGAGGGGAAAAATTTCAGGCTGCTGCGTTTCGGTTTGTTTTTCATAGGTATGATAAACTTTGTGTTTCTCCTTCACACTCCTGTGTTCAAGGTGGTTCATACATTGATGATATACCGCCCTGAATAAGTATGAACGTACCGATTGTTTTATGTCAAGCTCATTTCGCTTCTCCCACAGTTTTAAGAACATGGCCTGTACGATGTCCTGCGCTTCATCCGGATCCCTCAGGATCGTAAACCCATACTGACAAAGCGCCTGGAAGTTGGCATTAAATACCTGCTGGAAGGCTAAAGTATTGCCTTCCCGAATGGCATCCATGATGGCCCTTTCGGAATCCCGTACAATCATCAATAAAGTTTAACCAAATCTATTTAATTTTCCCTTTCCTTATACTGAAGAGACAGGCACCGGCACGTTTACCACTATCCGGCCTGCCACCATTCACGCCCTCCTTTCGATATACCGTTAAAATTCAATACCTTTATACCGTATATTTTTACTTCAGCAGACTTCAATGTCAGGCTGTTCAGGAATAATGAAAGTCAAGATAATTAGCTGTTTATTCATTTTTTGCAGCATTCAGCTCCAGGCTCAAAAGAAGTTTTCTATCGAAAAAGGAGTTATTAACTTCGTTTCGAATGCTGAGCTTGAGTTGATCCGGGCATCTTCCGGTAAATTGCAGGGCGTGCTGGATCCTGCCACAAATCAATTCGCGTTCTCGATCCCGGTACAGTCTTTCCAGGGTTTCAACAGCGAACTTCAACGGGAGCATTTTAATGAAAAATACCTGGAGAGTGAGAAATATCCCCGTATGCTCTTTACAGGAAAGATTATCGAGCAGGTTGATTTTTTCACGGATGGTACCTATGACGTAAGAGCAAAAGGTGACCTGGATATCCACGGACAAAAACAAACCAGAATAATCAAAAGCCGGATTACCGTTCAAAACGGCTCTGTCCAGATTGATGCTTCCTTCAAAGTGCCCCTGGCTGACCACAACATCGCCATACCCCGGATTGTCAATCAGAAAATTGCCACGGAAATCGAGGTGACTGTAAAGGCTGAAATGGTGCTTAAATAATCCGGAAAATGAAAAGAGCTTTCCTGTCGTCATGGCTGATGTTGATTCTGGCGGGACAGTCGTACGGGCAGCTTCCCTATTTCCAGCATTACTCCTTGCTTAAGCGTAACGAGTCCGTTCATATCAATGTCGTTTTTCAGGACAGGTCCGGCTATATCTGGCACGGAACCGATAAGGGGCTTTTCAGATTCGACGGTATCAGGCTGGAGCACTTCAATGTGACCAAAGACAGTCTGCCTGATAACCACGTCACCGCTATCGCCCAGGATTCTTTGGGACGCATCTGGGTAGGTCACCGGAATGGAAAAATTGCCTTCATCGATAACCGGAAAGTTGTTGGGTTTGAGCCGGAGGAAGGATCCTCAAGCCAGGAGATTTCAGACCTGATCTTCGATCGTCATGGAAACCTGTGGTACTCCACCTTGAATGACGGCCTGTACTACTACAAACAAGGTCGTTTGTATCGTGTCGATGAAGATGAAGGCCTTCCCGACTTGTTTGTTTATGATATCGTTGAAGACGCGATGGGAAATGTGTGGGTGGGAACAGATGGCGGTGTTGCCATATGCACGCTGAATGATCAAAAACTCGCCATTAAAGTGCTGGATTATGACCACGGCCTGCCGGATAACATTATCAAAAAACTGATTATCAGGGATAACAAAGTATGGATGGGGACCGAGGATGCTGGGGTGATCGTATTTGATCCCTCCTCGGGTCTGACAACGTCAGCCTTACCTGTGGAATGGAAATTCGGTTCGCTGACCGACTTTGTACTCTCCGGCGACGAAGTATGGATCGCATCCGCTCAATCCGGCCTTGTTGTTTATGACTTGAAAAGTCGCCGCAGTAAAACCTATCCGGGTGGTACAGAAAATGATTTCATGTCCATCAACACGCTATTATCAGATGTGGAAGGAAATATCTGGATAGGTACAAAAACAGGCTTAATCCGGACGTTGAGCGATCATATTGAATACATCGCGACATTTGATCCTTTCAAGAGTACAAACGTGCTCGCCCTGACGATAGATAAGAATGATAACGTATGGTACTCGACGAGCGAAGGCCTGTTTAAGCGGAGTATCGACGAGATGGGAATTGCGCGCATCGAGAGACCTTTTTACAATACACCTTTCCGGGAGTATACAACGGTTAGCCTGTATACGGACTCAACCGGCTATATCTGGGCCGGTTTTTACGGAGAAGGCACGGTAAGAATGAACCCGTCGACGGGAGAAACGAGGCACTTCCGGAAAGAACTGCGAAACGGGAACGTATTGAGTATAACCGGCAGCGGCAGCGACATCTGGCTGGCGACGTTGGGCGGAAGCACCCGGATCCAAAACAGGGGAAACGAACCGGAGATCACAAACTACAGCCGTGAACAAGGCCTGGCATCGGACTACATCTACCAGGTTTTTATTGATAGCCGGAAACGCGTATGGTTTGGTACCGACGGAAAGGGCGCTGTTATGCTTGATGAGTCGGGATTTCACCAGTACGACAAAGGTCTGAATTCAAAGGTTGTTTACGGTTTCGCGGAAGACAGCAACGGGCAGCTTTGGATCAACGTCCAGGGCGAGGGTATCTACCGGTTCAGCGGCGACGGATTTATTCCCATGGATAGTCGCGTCACCCTCCGCGACAGGAATATCAATATTCTCGGCTCGGACAACACGGGTAACCTGATCATCATGCACGATCTCGGGATAGACATTTATAATATTGCAAAGAACAGGATCAGGTACCTTGGCGATGAAGTGGGTATGCGCGACAAGAAACCCAACCTGAATGCGCTATCGCGGGATGAACACGGTCATATGTATGCCGGAACGGATAAGGGAATCGTACGGTACAGCAACCTCACCAACGACATCCTCAATTCACCCCTGCCCCTGATCGAAAGCCTGAAGGTGTTGGATCGAACCTTCAGCCTGTCAAACGACCTGAACTTCAAATACGATCAAAACAGTGTCATCATCCACTACATCGGGTTCTGGTATCAAAACCCCGGTGATCTTAATTTTCAATATCAGCTGGAAAACTACGACCGCGACTGGATCTCAAGCAGGGATCGCTCGGCAACATATTCAAGCCTTCCTCCGGGTACATACACATTTCGCCTGAGGGTTGCCGATGTCGAGGATTTCAGGGAAGCGAAAGAAGTGTCCTTTACGTTTACTATACGGCCTCCGTTTTGGCGAACCATTTGGTTTTACCTGCTGGCCGTTCTTCTCGTACTGCTGGCTGTCGCTTCTTTTATTCAGTTCAGGGAACGAAAGCTTATCGCGGACAAAAAAATACTGGAAGAAAAAGTTAAAGCCAGGACGCTGGAGATTCAACAGCAATCTGAGGAGATCCAGGCGCAAAATGAGGAAATACAATCCCAGGCTGAGGAGATCCAGGGTATTAACGATAACCTGGAACTATTGGTCCAGGCGCGAACAGCGGAGCTTGAAAGAAAGAACAAGGCGGCGGAAGAATCCGCATTCATCATCGCTCACGAGCTCCGCGCTCCCGTTGCAAGTATTCTCGGTCTGATCAACCTGATTTCAAAGTGCGAACTGAATGACGAATCAAAGAACATCGTCAACCATATGGAGGACTCGGCCGACAAATTGAATAAGGTGGTGCGCAAGATCACCAAGGCTATTGAAAGAGGCGACAGAAAATCCTGATGGAATCATTTGTTGACCTAATGTTTTTCACGGGGAAGAAAAACGGAAAACGTAGAACCTTCGTTGTGGATGCTGGTGAAGGTGATGCGTCCCTTTAGTTTTTCCGTAGCCTTTTTTACGATATAAAGACCCAGACCGTTTCCTTTTGAATTTTCATTGCCCCTGAAATACATATTGAAGATCTGGTCCTGGTATTGTTCGTCAATCCCCTGTCCATTATCGCTTACGGTCAGGACCACATGACCGTTCTCGGAATACACGGCAAGCTTTACGTAAGCATTTTCCGGCCGCCGGAAAAATATGGCATTTTCAACCAGGTTCTCCAGAATGATCTTGATGATCGCGGGGTATGAATTGAAGGAAGTGAGCGCAGCATCGGTCCGGAAGGAAATATGAGCATCGACGAGTTCTTCGCGATAAGCCGCAAAAACCATGTTAAACAGATCTTCGGATGAGACTTCCTTATAATTTAATTGTTGCAACCCGACATCGCTGATCGACTGTAGTTTCAACAGCATCTTATCCAGGTTACTGGCCGTTTGTTGTACTTTTTCAAACAGCTCAAGTGCGTATGGATCCTTTACGGTGATCTTTGCAACTTCGGAGAGACCCATGAATGTGGTCAGTGGCCTGCGGAAGTCGTGTGATGCACGGTAAAAAAACGTGTCCAGTTCTTTATAGGCCTGAACAAGTTCGGCTGTTCGTTCCCTCACGATAAGCTCGAGGTTTTCATTGATCCTGACGATGGTCTCATGACTCTCCGTCAGCTCTTCCGACTGGGCCTGAATTTCTTCTTTTTGTTCGGCAATTTCCTGGTTGAGTTTTACCAGTGCAACATTCCCCTTTTGTAACTCTTCGGATTGGGCGCTTATTTCCCTGTTCCGAAGTGCAATCTCCTGATTGAGCTTTTTTACCGTCTTGAATGAGCGGTAGTAAAGGTAAGCCATCGAACTGACCACCAGTGTGACCAGGACTCCGACCATGATGAGGTAACGCTGCCAGCTGAGCATGAGCTTCTGCTCTTCGATTTCACTCCTCTTTTCTTTGAGTTCCGTTTCCGACTGAAGGATAGCGGCTCGTCCCAGCAGTTCTTTGCTGTGGATGGAGTCCCGCAGGCTTTCATAACGGTTTGCGTATTCCAGCGCCTGCTTGAAGTTCCCCTGCGTTTCCAGAAGGATCTTTTTATTCCAATATACCTGCATCAGCAACTCATTGGAATTCATTCGTTCGGCATGCTCTTCCGATTTATCGAGGTACGCTGAAGCATCGTCCAAACGATTCATTTTGATAAAAAGGGAACCCAACATCTGTTGTGACCAGGCAACACCGTTTTTATTTCCGATCGAATCGTCAAGGGCTATGCCAACGAGCTGGCGTTCGAGAGCCTCGTCGTACCGGTGCAGCTTCTCAAGAACAATACCTATGTTTCCGAGTGTGGCAGACTGCCCGTGAACATCCCCCAGTTCTTTCCTCAGGCGCAGGCTTTTTTCCAGTTCCCGGAGTGCCAGTTGGTATTTCCCTGTTTTTTCATAGTACAACCCCACTTTGTTGATGGCGGCGGCGACCTGTTCCTTATAATTGTTCGCTGAAGCGATAGCCAGTGCGTTGTTCGTGTATTTCAGTGACAGCTCCGGAAGGCCGAGGAAATAATAAGCCGACCCGATCTCCAGTAATGCCTTCGTTTTTTCCAACTCAAGCCCCGGGTCTGAAGCGCACAAGTCCAGTACGTAAAAACAATAGGAAAGCCCGGGCTCATAACTTCCCTTTTCGTCCAACGTGTAGGCAACGTCAAGGAGCAGGTGGATGTAGGCCCGGTCAACATCGCGGGTTTTATAAGACGTTTTCATCTCCTCCAGCCGGGCGAAGGCATCTTCGAAACGATCGTGCTGAAGCAGATTCAAAATACCGGCGGATCCGGTTGTATCAGTCTTTACCTGTCCGGCGCATGAAATACTCAGCAGCACAAAAAAGGTTAAGGAGAAAGACCATATCCAAACGCCGTCGCTTTGCAATGGACAAGTATTAATATGACTATCTCGAAACATTCGAACAGGTATGTGTTTAGAGGTACTTAATGAAAAAGCAGCCGATAGTAAAAGGAGGGATGCCCAAGGGATCGTTTTTTATCCGATTCTGCCAGCGCTTCTTCGAGAAATTGATGTACTACTTTACTTTGATTTGCCTTTTTGACGATAAAATTAAAAAGAGACGGGTAACGGCACAGCCGTTGAAGGGTCTTGCTGATCCGAAGTTCCTTCCACATTCGCCGGTAGATCTCGCTATCGTACCGGGTATTGAAAGATGCGGTGAAATTTCGTTGTTCGAAACATTGCACGATGTGTTCTGAAGCGATCCTGCCGCTGCGAAGCGCATTAGCCACACCTTCGCCGGTGAACGGATCGATCAGTGAAGCGGCGTCACCCACGAGAAGGAATCGATCGCCTGAGATCTTCCGCTTCAGGGAACCCAGCGGAAGACCGTAACCTTTCACGGACTCCATCGGCTTCGCGTGCTCAAATCTTTCTTTGAGCAGGGGATGAGTAGCCAGCAGTTCTTTTAACGTCCTGGTGAGGTTGATCTTCTTTTTGGAAATTTCCGAAGATAACATTCCGATACCTACATTGGCTTTGTTATCGGGCAGGGGAAATATCCATAAATATCCGGGAAGGATCGATTTGAAAAAGTATAACTCTATATAATGATCGTCATGGAACGACGTCACACCGTCGTAATATATTCGGAGGCCTCCGCTATAGTGTTTCCTGTCGGGTTGATAAGTGCCGGTATTTTTGGCCACAACCGATTGGGCTCCGTCCGCGCCTACAACCATTTCGGCCGTAAATAATCCCGAAGCGGTGTGGATCACAGTTTGATCATCATTTATATCCACCCGGTCTACCGCGCAGTTTTCGAAAACCGTTACGTTCGGATGTTTCTTCACTCGCCCGACCAGCAGGTGATCAAAATCAGACCGTTTGCAAATGTAACCGCACTTTTTCTCTCCACCGTGAAGGAACGGTATGTCTATGTGCTGGCTGCCGGGTGCAAAGATCTTCACGCCATAGGATGGGGTTTTGTGGGGAAACTTTTCAAAATCCAACGAAAGGTCCTCCGAAAGCATAGCCAGTTGATTGACTACATCCACGCTTAACGCGTCTCCGCAGGTTTTGTCTCTTGGAAAACCGGCTTTGTCCAGGACACCAACATTCAACCCTGACTTGCCCAGTTCCAAAGCGGTGGCTGAACCGGCCGGGCCGGCTCCGACAATCAATACATCAAAATGTTTCGCCTGCAAGATTTATAATCGCGTTAATGGATATTACAAATAGCCGTCGCGTGGTATTCCACCCGTGACGTTTTTTATTTTTTACGAACCGCAAGGGCAATATCAAATGAATAACGGGGCGAGGAAATCGTTGCCTTTCCATTAGTATTGGTTTGGCGAAGGTTCTCCTTTTTTACGACAACTCCCGTGGCCGGATCCATCCATTCAACCGCGTAAGTGCCGGCAGGTAACATCACCTGCAGGTCGAGCTGACTACCTCGTAAAATATAGGCGGCATATTGTTTGCCTTTTTCGGACAAAACATGGGCTCTCGCTCCGGCCGGTAACCCACCGGAAATAAAAGCGCGATCGGGTGCCATGGGGATAAAATCAAACCGCTCGACGAATTTTTTCAGATATGCCAGCTGCTGCCGGAGAGCCGGACTTCCACCGCCGGGTTGTTTTTCAGGGTAGACAAATGTCCCGTTCTCATGTGTAGAAGTAAACGAATAGTCCAGGTTATTGTACAACGCGCCCCCGGCAAGTATGATTTCCCACCCTTCTTTGCGATAGGTACTGTCCTTCTGCCCTTTGAATCCGGTCTCATTGTCTCCGATTACTTTATTTAAGTGATAATTCTGACGAACGGCAGTGGGAGGAGTGGCATAGTGAAAATTGAATACTGAAACATCGGGATGTGGATTCGTGATCACAGCCGAATCATTAGCGATATTTTGGGAGATCAAATGGCGGACGCCAAGACTTTTTTCCGTTGCGCTGATCAGGGATGCGATGTGATGTTGCCAATCCATTTGAACGCCGCCGAAATAGGGCTCATTACAAATCTCATAAATAACATTGTCAAAGTCTTTTAACGTTGTTACTATTTTTTGGACGAGATCGTCTTGCCTGGAAAGCAGGTTGCCGCTCTTGTCAAGTGTATAAACTTCCTCTCTGGAGATGTCACCGGCCTTATTGATGTTATTGATCGCATTCATCGGGCTCAGCTTCCACTGCACTTCTTCGTAGAATGGACAAAACAGGGCGAGTTCAACGATCACATTGTTTTTTTGTGCCGCTGACACAAAATCCTTCAACCGCGAAAAATAAGCGTCATTCCAGCGATCAAGGTCAAATTTATTACCTCCATTTGAATAACCCGGTGCATTACTGCGCCGCCAGGGGCAAATGAAACGGTCGGATGGCGGCGCCAGTGTATTTTCCGCGATATTGAATGCGCCCTGTGGCTCCACATACGCACCGGTAAATGTGCGGGTCAGATTAAGTCCCCTGGAATTCAGCTCCCGCAGGTATGGGATAAAATCAAAGTCGAGGTTGATAACCGCCCCGTAGTGTTCACCTGATGTGATCAGGACGACAGGTTTTTCGTGGTAAAGAAAATAATGGGAGTTATCAGGGTGCAGCGAAATTGGCTGTGCCGTTATCCGGCTGTGCCAAGCTAAACTAAAAATAACAACGGTTACGGGAAAAAGGTGAATACGGGACATAGTTGCTGGTGTTCTCTTTATAACATCCGATCTATTGGAATGTCGATATTAAGATACAATTGATATTGTGAACCGGAAACCTTTTTTGGTATCGGCGGCGATGTATTTATAGGTAAAAAAGCAAACTCCGGTTACATGGCACAACTCCGGCGTATCAACGTGCCCCTACGATTTTGATCAACGCCGTCAGGTACACGATTTAAAATACGGAGTTGTGTTTGCAAGACGCGTGGACTTGACTATTTTGGTAAGGCTTTAATCCCGATTTATGCGTGCTGTTCCATTGTTGGTTCTGCTGAGCTTATGTCAGCTTCATGCCCAGACCTTCACCTCTTCCAATCTACCTGTTGTTGTTATCGATACCGATGGTCAGCCGATCACTGATGATCCAAAAACTACGGCCCATATGGGAGTTGTTTACAATGGAACAGGCAACAGCAATGCGGTGATCGGGCCGTTTAACAACTACGACGGCATGATTGGGATTGAATTAAGAGGTAATGCTTCCCAGTCTTTTCCGAAAAAGTCCTACAATTTTGAGACGTGGGATGAATCCGGGGCGGACCTGAAAACCAGCCTGCTGGGCATGCCTTCCGAATCGGACTGGATCCTGAATGCCGCTTACATTGATAAAACCCTCATGCGTGATCCGTTAGTATACTTCATGTCGCGAAGTATCGACCGGTGGGCGAGTCGTACGATACACTGTGAGTTGGTTTTGAATGGTGTTTACCAGGGCGTTTATATCCTGCAGGAAAAGATAAAAAGGGACAAGGAAAGGGTCGATATCACGAAACTCGCAGACACGGATAATCAGGGGGCGCCCCTTACCGGGGGATACATTTACGAGGTATCCCAGTCAGGAGAGGAGTTTGGTGAAAGGCGAAGATTTATTTACCCGAACTGGGATATCATAACCTCGGAACAGACTGCTTATATCCGTAAATACGATGACGACTTCAGGAAGGTAATGAACAGCGCGGACTTTGACGACCCATCGTCCGGTTATCCCGCATGGATCGATGTTGATTCTTTTATCGATGAAATTTTGCTTCAGGAAGCGGCTAAGAACTCCGACGCCTATGGATTCAGCAGCTACTTTCACAAGGACAGGTCTGGTAAATTGAAAGCGGGACCTGCCTGGGATTTTGACCAGTCCCTTACCAACTCTACTTATAACGATGGCCCGAATTACGAGGAGTGGAACATTCTGAAACCTATTGAAGAGACACCTGCATTTTGGCCGAAATTGTTTAATGAACCCGTATTCCGGAACAGGCTCGGGCAACGGTGGATCGAACTTCGCGCGGGACCTTTCAAGACATCCCGCCTCACGAACTTTATCGACAGCGTGGCAACATTGCTCAATGAATCGCAGGCGAGGAATTTTTCCAAATGGCCGACATTGGGTGCCGAACTCTTCCGAAGCACACCCGGATTTGAAACGCGTGTCACCTATCCGATGGAAGTAGATTATATGAAGACTTTTTTCGTCAACCGGTTAACCTGGATGGATGAAAACCTGAGTTCCGTCCTGGGTGCAGACGATGAGGTTAAACCCGTCACAAACCTGCTGAACTACCCTAACCCGTCGCCCGGTAGCACTACTATTTCTTATCACCTTAACCGCGCGGGCTTTGTTACACTGACGCTTTACGATGTGTTTGGAAAAGAGATAGAGACCGTTGTAAAAGAAGATCAGCAGCCGAATGCGTATCAATATTTGTTATCCACGCAGTCTCTTCAGAACGGACTGTATTTTTACCGACTGCAGGTTGATAACAGTACCGCAGACGTTAAAAAAATGCTGGTTGTGAAGTGATCCTCTGACCACCGCTAGTCAAAAATAATAGTCCGGTTCCGGTAAACGAAGACACGATCGCTAAGCACCAGTTTGAGCGATCGGGCCAGCACGATCTTTTCCACGTCTTTTCCCGCCTGAGCCATCTCCCTTGCGCTATGGGTATGCGCTACCGGTATAACACTCTGCGCAATGATCGGACCCTCATCGAGGTTTTCATTTACGAAATGCGCGGTTGCACCGATGATCTTTACACCTCTGTCATAGGCCTGCAGGTAGGGATTTGCACCGGCGAACGCAGGGAGAAATGAGTGATGAATATTGATGATCCGGTTCGAAAACTGCGCAACAAATGCGGCCGTTAAAACCCGCATGTACTTTGCCAGTACAATAAAATCAGGATTGTACTCCTTGAGTTTCCCAAGCACTTCCGATTCGTGCTCCTCCCGGCTCTTGCCGTCATGAGAAATATAGTGGAAGGGAATATTAAACTTCCCGGTAAATTCTTCCAGGTTTTGATAGTTGCTGATAACGCAGCAGATATTTACATCCAGCTCGTGAAAATTGTTACGGATGAGCAGGTCCCCCAGGCAGTGATGTTCTTTTGTCACCAGTATGCAGATGTCCCTTTTTTCTTTCTTGCTCAGCCTGATATCCGCATCACCCGGAAGGGTTTGTCTCAGGTCGCCCAGCAATTTCACAGGATCATAATCACCCGAGAACTCGGTTCTCATAAAAAAGTGGTTGAAGTTTCGCTCTACGAATTCGCCGTTGCTGATGATATTGAGCCGGTGATCAAAAATGATCTGTGTGATCCGGTAAACGAGCCCCGGCCTGTCTTGACAGTGAATGAGAAGTATACCTGCACCCATAAAAGATGCCTAAGATACATGATGAAGCCGAAACAACCACCCTTGCTCGTCCGTGCATCAAAGCCATTAATCACTTTCGCCTGAAAAAATAGTCGATGGCTTTACCGTCACCGGAAATAGTTGCTTTGAGGAGCTCGCCTTTGTGTTCGTACGTTATCTTTTTGGGAAAGTCGTGCGCGGGATTTTCACATATAAAACCCGTGGCCGTTATTTCGGTTAGTTCGAAGTACACCGGTTTTTGATTTTCCGGTACATCGGCCACATAGCAAAGGCGATCGCCCCGGAAAAGGATTCTCATCCTTTCCACAAAAAGCGTATCCGTGCCTTTCATGGTAAAACCGTAGCCAAGTAGTTCCCGTGGTGTTTCTATTGCCCATTTTTCCTCACCTGACTGTCCTGCTTTATTGTTGGTTCGTACCCACGTCCCCTCGATCCACTTAAGCTTATTGATGTCTCCGTCAACAGCCCGTTCGGCCTGACCATACAGCGGTACTGTGATACAAAAAAGTAAAAACAACAAACACGTGCTTTTCATACATTTTAAAATTTAACCAAAAGTAGCTGCCATACCACACGTTGTATTGTACAAACCCGACATACAAAGAATTTATTTTTTCAGGAAGAAATTTGCCAGTGTCTGCTGGTCGAAAAAATAACGCGACGGATCTTCGCCGGTAAATGCTTTAAAGTTCTTAATAAAATGCGACTGGTCGTAGAAGCCTGCTTCCAGCCCCAGTTCACTGCCGTTCAGATTTTTTGTGTGGATCAGCTGGAAAATATGACTGAAGCGGATAATTCGCGCGTAAAATTTTGGAGAAAGCCCGATGTATTTTCGGAACGCGCGTTCAAGCTGACGTTCACCTGTTCCCGCAATGGAACACAATCTTGCTACGGGTATGAGTCCCCTGGTCTCAAAGATGACATCGACTGCCTTTTCGATCCAGGTATTCGGCGCGGGCCGGTGTAGAAATTTCACCAGCGCCTGTTCAATTATCCTGATCCGTTCTGCATCGTCGCGCAAGGAGCGCATCAGAGCCACATCGGGGAGACCTTCCTGAATTTTGCTTTTTAACGGGACCACCCGGTCCGTAACATCATGCATGGAAATATCAAATAAACGGGCCATTGCCGCGGGCTTCATCTTAATGCCGAAAATTTCCGAACGCCCGGTATTCCGGAGAAAAAAATGGCGTGTGATCTGGCCGGCCAAAAGATTGTCTGATTGCAGTTCCCAGTCTTGCGTGATCCTGATCTGATAAGGGTCGCCGAAGTGAAAAATTATTTCCGGAAAGCCGTCAGGTATAATCTTTTGTTCAATGGGTTCCGCCTGTTCGTCCGTGATCATCCAGTAGCAATCGACGACATCTCCAAGGTCGGCGCAAGGCGTTATCCGTTTAAATTCCATCGTTATCAAATTATGAATTTTCAGCAACACATCCACATCACATCAGCTTTCCCTTACCACGAAACAAAATTTAATTTGACAATCATTTTGAATTCAGAAAATAACCGGACTATCTTTGCACCATGCTAAAAGAAAGAGCAAACCGATATTTAAGCAACCCAACTTCTGCCCATCGGCAGTTCCCCCGGATTTTCAGTTGATCTTTTCCGATCAATAGCTGAAAGCCCGGGCATCGTCCGGGTTTTTTATTTATCAATGAAAATGTTTTAGTGTAAAGAGGCCTGAAAAGGTCAGCGTGTATGCTTTGTTCAGTCAGAGCGGAAAGGGAGGAATTATGAAAAGGAAGATGTTAAGTGGAAAGGATCTGGTTAAGCTCGGTTATCCGGAGGGGAAGGCGGTGGGCCTTGCTATCAATACCGTGTTGAAATTTTTCCGCAGGAGCGAAAAGCAGGAAATTTTCAGGATGCTGAAGGCAGTGCTGGAAAACCCCAGGGCGTTCGTGGAAGACTCCGTATGGACAGGTGTTGCCCACGCTTTGCTTCCATCCGAAAAGAAGTTCCGTACCCATGACCTGCTGAAGAACAGGATCAGCTATTCGATCTACGGCGCGATGGGAATTGAAGAAGGGGCGCGTAACCAGATGGAAATCGCGATGAAACTACCTGTTACAGTAGGGGGCGCGTTAATGCCCGATGCGCACCAGGGCTATGGTTTGCCGATTGGTGGAGTGTTGGCGACAAGGAACGCCGTTATCCCCTATGGCGTGGGTGTTGATATCGGGTGCAGGATGTGCCTCACGGTGTATCCGTTGGATGAATCGTACATGGAACGGAACAGGAGCCGGTTAAACCAAATACTGCTGGACAATACTTGTTTCGGAAGTGAATTGTTTCAGCGGCCAATTGCACATGAGGTGCTCGACCGGAAAGTGTTTGACGAGATCACATTGCTCAAAAAACTCAAAGGTCGTGCGGCCCGGCAGATCGGATCTTCCGGAAGTGGCAACCACTTTGTGGAGTTCGGTTTGGTAAGCTTGCCGGATGACAATGTATGGAAACTGTCAACCGGAAATCACCTGGCTGTTTTGTCGCACTCCGGTTCACGTGGGTTGGGTGCAGAGATCGCCCGGCATTACACCCGGGTGGCTAAAGAGATCTGCCTGCTTCCCCGCGAGGCGGCCGACCTGGCCTGGCTGGACCTCGATAGCGAACCGGGTCAGGAATACTGGCTGGCGATGACCCTGGCTGGCGATTATGCGGCGGCCAACCACGAACAGATACACCAGCGTGTTGGCATAGCGTTGGGTGAGGATGCGTTGTTCCGCGTAGCGAACCATCACAATTTCGCCTGGAAGGAAAAAATGGACGACGGCACGGAAGTGATCGTTCACCGGAAAGGAGCGACACCTGCAGGAGAGGGCGTACTCGGCGTTATCCCGGGATCGATGACGGCGCCTGGATTTGTCGTGCGGGGCAAGGGCAACAGCCATTCATTAAACTCCGCATCGCATGGCGCCGGACGGACCATGTCGAGGAGCATGGCAAAGCACAGCATCACCGTTAAAATGGTGAGCGACGAATTGCAGAGAGCCGGTGTTCAGCTGATGGGTGGCGGACCCGACGAAGCGCCAATGGCATACAAGGATATTCTGGATGTGATGCGTTCTCAGGATGAATTGGTGGAGGTACTGGGGATGTTTACCCCTAAGATTGTAAGGATGTGTGGTGATCATTCACCCGCGGAGGATTAGCCTGGTTAATGTTCGGTACACCCGGATGTTAGTCGGGAACTGACATTAACCTGTAAATTTTTATGAGAATAGAATGGATCGAAAAATACATGACGGAAGCGGAAGCGCTTATTCACAATAACCAGGTCGAAAATGGTCTGGAACTTTTGAAAAACCTGTTATACGAAGAGCCTGGATACGGAAGCCTTCATAACCATATCGGTTGGGCATACATGTATTACACGGCCGATACGGAAAAAGCCGAGCTTCATTTGAAACTGGCCATCCATTTCGATGCCGCCTTTATGGCGCCGTACCTGCACCTGGGTAACCTGTACGTCCGGATGGGACGTAACACCGAGGCACTCGCAGTTTTTGAAAAAGGCCTGACAAAAAAGAACGCCAACCGGGTGGCTTTCCTGGAGGGTATCGCCCATGCGTACGAACTAAAACAGGAGTATGCAAAAGCCATCAAATCCTACAAGGCGGCACTTGTTTCCACGGTTGGTTTTGAAAGTGCAAACCTGGCTGAAGGAATCAAAAGGTGCCGGAAGAAGAGGTGGGTAATGATGTTCAATTTTTAGCCGTAACATCAGGTTGTAGTGTGGCGTCGAATTGCTGAAGGCCTTTGGGTTCTTCTGCGTTTGATGTCACACTTTTTTTATTCAATCCAGGGAAAAAGAAGTCGACGGAAAGAGATAGGATAACCGTACCTTTGACTTATGAACAACGACCTGAACACCGTACACGCCGATCTCCTTAAGAATCTATCCATACCCGCATTCAATGCCATGCAAATTGCCGTCATTGAAAAAACCGCGACCTCCGATCATGTAGTGCTTCTTGCCCCGACAGGATCCGGCAAGACGCTTGCATTCCTGGTGACTGTTCTTAACACGTTGAAACCTGATGAACGCACGGTTCAGGCGATCATCATTGCTCCGTCCCGCGAATTATCACTCCAGATTGAACAGGTTTTCAGAAGTATGAAGACCTCTTATAAAGTAAGTTGCTGTTACGGGGGACATTCCGCAAAAATTGAACAAAGCAGCCTGAGTGAAGCGCCTGCTGTAATAATCGGTACACCCGGGCGGCTGGCCGATCATATCGGGCGCAAATCATTCGATGCTTCTACGATTAAAATGGTTGTGTTGGATGAATTCGATAAATCCTTACAAATGGGGTTTCATGAGCAACTGAAAGTGATATTCAGGTCTTTCAGCGGCAAGCAGAAACACGTACTCACTTCCGCCACGAAGCTTGAGACCCTCCCCGATTTTTTACCTCCATTTAAACCGGAGACATTGAATTTTTTGAAGGACGATGTCGAATCGAAATTGAAACTGATGCTGGTCCGTACAAAGACAACCGACAAGGTGGAAACCCTGATGCGGCTGGTAGCGACGTTCAACCAGGAGGTGTGCCTGATCTTTTGCAATCACCGCGAAGCTGTTGAGCGGATCAGCGCGCTTTTTCAGCAGCATAAGTTTGCGCACGGGATATTTCATGGCGCCATGGAACAGATCGATCGCGAAAAAAACCTCATCCGGTTCAGGGGT
Organism: Chryseolinea sp.; assembly: GCA_041742155.1. Lineage (GTDB taxonomy): Bacteria > Bacteroidota > Bacteroidia > Cytophagales > Cyclobacteriaceae > Chryseolinea. The sequence continues at coordinate 703,834 of JBGSJE010000002.1, forward strand.
GGCTCGCACAACGTTCTTATTGCTACGGATCTCGCGGCGCGTGGTCTCGATATTCCCGAGATCAGGCATGTGGTCCACTATCAGCTTCCCGTTCACCACCAGGAATTCGTGCACCGCAACGGTCGGACAGCCCGCATGCACGCCGACGGCGACGCCTATTTGATCCTGGCTGAAGACGAATCATTACCGGATTATATCGATCGGTCCATCGGTGAATTGAAACTGAACAAACCGCTTCAGCTCCCCCCTCCGCCAAAATATGCCTGTCTTTATATCAGCGCCGGAAAAAAAGACAAGGTGAACAAAGGCGATATTGCGGGCCTCCTGATGAAAAAAGGAGGTCTGCAAGGCGACGAACTTGGCCTCATTACGACGCTAGATCATGCTTCTTATGTTTCGGTAAAAACCTCGCTTGTGAACAAGGTGCTGACGAAGATCAAAGACGAGAAGATCAAAAAGATAAAGGTTAAGGTCGAGTTGGCGAATTAAGAGGTGTCGAAATTCCTTTTACACTGTCTTTCTACCATTGTTCCTGACGGGCTGCAACCTGTCAAAGCTTTTGTGTAATCACATTCGTCTCTCTTATTTTTAATAAACAACCAATTCAACCGATGAAAAAGACAATGATGTTGCTGGCTATGTGCCTCGTATATTTCGCGGCTTCAGCGCAGATCAGCAAGGTTCAGGACAACCTGTCCATGACCAGTAAAATATTAAAAGGAGAAAGAAAATACGCGATCTATCTTCCGCCGGGTTACGAAACGTCTAACAGGAGCTACCCCGTTCTTTACCTGCTGCATGGCGGCGGGGATGATCAGACCGGATGGGTGCAGTTTGGAGAGGTACAACACATCACGGACAAGGCAATCGACAATGGAACGGCTACGCCAATGATTATCGTCATGCCTGATGCGAATACAGGTACCCGCGGCTATGTGAATACCGCCAATGGGGAATGGCGTTATGAAGATTTTTTCTTCCAGGAGTTTATGCCTTTTATCGAGAAGACGTACCGAATAAAAACCGAAAAACGTTTTCGCGCCGTGGCAGGGTTGTCAATGGGAGGTGGAGGAAGCTTCTACTTTGCACTTCATCACCCGGAATTGTTTTCCAGTGCCTGCCCCCTCAGCGCAAGCACGGGTCCGCTTTCCCTGGATGATGCCAAAAATTGGCTGGAAAGACAAAAACAAACGGCATCAGAGGAGCAACTTGGAGCATGGTATAAGAAATATAGCGCCGTCGAACTGGTAAACGCAATGCCGGAGGATCAGAAGAAAGCCGTAAGGTGGTACATCGACTGCGGCGACGACGACTTTTTGTTCGAAGGAAATTCATTGATCCACATCGCCATGCGGAAAAAAGAGATTCCCCATGAATTCCGGATCCAGAACGGAGGTCATACCTGGACGTACTGGAGAACGGCGTTACCAACGGTACTTGAATTTATTTCCGCAGGATTCCACCAGTTTTAAAAATCAAATCACACACCGCCCCGTTCGAAGCGGTGTGTGATTCTATCCTTATGCTTCCATAAACGGATTGTGCGAAGCGATATGACTGACTGTTATATTTCCAACCCGGGGCTGTAACCAGGGTTTCAGCCATTCCATCCCCGGCTCTTCGCTTTCGGCATGGCCCAGTACGATGAGCGACAACGGTGTTCCCATGCGCTGAGCATCCCTGACGTACTCGGCCGTCTCCCATTCGCTGACCTCCCCAACTACCAATACATCCGGCTTCTCCTTCTGAAGGACCTGGATTTGAGATCTGCCTCCGGCCGCGCCAGGCAGCAAGGCAATCCGTTTACATACCTGCGCCTTGTCACCAATGATCCTGACCTGACGTATACCGAGGCTCTTCTTGGAGTGTTCTACGATCTCTCCCAATGTGATCGGGGAATGAACAATGATCCTCGGGTTTTCCGGATTGTATAAATTTTGCCAGCCGAGTTTTGTCAGTACACCCATCAGCACACCGTCAGGACGATGTGTATGCCAGTAGTCGTGAAAACGCCACACAACAATATTGTGTTTCTTTAACAGGTCGCGCTTGTATTGGAATACGGGGTCGTTTTCCAGCCACGATGTATCATCCAGGTGGTTATAAAACGTCGGTTCGTGTGCAATGATAAAATTGGCGCCGAGAGACGCAGCCTGCCCGATTACTTCTATCGTGGCGAACATAGTCGTTACGATACCGGTCACGGTTTGTTTACCATCCCCGGACTTTATCGTGTCAACCGTCTGACTGAAGGGAGCACCTGGTATTTCTTTTAAGATCAGATCAATTACCTGCTGGATGGTCAACTTTTGCTGACCACCTGCTGCGTGACTCCATTGTGGCACGATCGCCATTCCAAGACCCGCGGCTGCCGCTGTCAGGAACCTGCGGCGTCCAAGATCTTTTTCCCAGGCTTGTTTTTCCATTTTATTTTTCATTGTTTTTTTGATTAAACATTTGCCAGCGATCTGTTGATCCTGTCCAGCAACGCTGTGATCTTTAATTTGGGATCTCCTTCTCCCAGGGTTTCCAGTGGAATATAACCCTTATAACCCGACGCCTTGATGATCCGGATCAACCGGTCCATGTCGACATCAACTTCTTTTCCCCCTTCAAATACTTTTTCCTTGATCTGCCAGTTTACGGCATAACGTGCTGTCTTTTCAATTTCCACGTATGGATCGCCGGCGCGGTAGCTTCCCGTGTCGAGAATTAAACCAAACCACTCATCTTTGATCGTGTCGATGAAAGCAATGGCGTCATCAGCGGTCATGATAAAATCGTTGTGGTTTTGAATGGCTACGACTACACCGTGTTTTTTTCCAAATGCGACGCATTCCCGGATATCGTTGATCATCCATTCCATAACCTTTGACCTGGGGATTCCATCTGTTTTTTTATTGCCCGAAAAGATGCGGATCACCGGTGCGCCGATTTTTTCCGCCGCTTCAATCCAATTCTTCACCAGCATGATACTCTCCCGCCTTTTTGTTTCGTCGGGTTCCGTAAAGTCGTTCCGGACACCCGTTCCACTTATTTCAAGACCCAGACTAAAAGCCTTTCGTTTGATATGATACAAGTATTCGTCACTCGGAACGGCCGGGTATCCGGGAAAGTAGTATGCCGTGATATCCACGGCGTAAAATTTTTTTTCGGAGCAAAATTCCATCATGTCGTCGATAGTCATTTGTCCGGCGCTAAGCGGGCCGTTGAATGAAAACGCATTGAGGCTTACTTTCAGCGACGGGGCGCCGGAAGCTCCGATCACCGTACTTTCCACCCGCGGGGACGGAGTACCGGTCACTCCCGCTGTGAACAGCGGAAAGGCCGCCAGAGATTTTACAAATCGCCTGCGCCCGGAGGTGTTGTCACTTTTGTTTGTAATCATAAGCTCACGATTATTATGGTGTTGGAAAACAAGAACATGCAGCCTTTCTCCGGTTGGCAATGTAGGTTAATGATGTGGTTTCTCCTCCTGTCGTCATTAGCCCGCCTGGCTGTACATACAGGTCCATTTTCACTCAGGAATGAAAATAACAAATAAGCCGCATTATTCAAGAGACCGATTTGTTTATGGGGCGGATGGTTGCTGTTTTTCCGGTTTAAAGGGTGTGACTTTTTGAGGGCCGGAACAAGCTGGCAACTTCTATTTAACTACCTTGCGCTGAATTACAACGGTAAAATAAAAATATCTTTATGACCAAGACAAAACTTACGATAAATAGCAACGGATCAGTTAAAGTTGATGGTGACTTTGAGATTGTCGATATGCACGGCAATACCTATGGACTCCAGGGCCGAACGATCGTATCGCTGTGCCGTTGCGGCCGGTCGGCGAATAAGCCCTTTTGTGACGGCTCACACAAAGGACACTTTGAGCACGACGCGACCGCCTTCGAACTTCCCCCGAAAAAGGTCTAGGATTCCCCGGGTCTTTTATTTATCCGTCACATTTGACTCTGACCATTAAACCTTTTGTCGTCATTCGCGTCTCAGGAAGTCGTCGTGTTGATAACGGCAGGACAGGAAATATCTTTTTTGTTTTTTCTCCGTAAGGCATTAAACTTTTGGAATGCCACGGCCTCTAAGGGGTCCGGATCAAAACAAAAAAATATGGAAACTACAATCAAGACAGCCACACAGGCAAAGACCAGGACAATGGTTTTTTTGGGACTGTGTATGATGACAATGCTCATTGTTTCATGTGACAATGAAGAAGCCGCTCCCGCACAGCCGGACGAAGACCAGGCCAGTGTATCGCTCGATGCGACGGATGATTATTATTTTGATGACGCCGACGATATGGTGAGCGTTGCGCTTGAATCGGAAACTTCCCTTGCGAGTGGGCGGGAGATGGAAGACCAGCGAATGGCCTGTGCGCAATTATCTTTTTCTGGAAACGAAGACGCAGGCAGGCTTACCGTGGATTTTGGCAGCGGATGTACGGATCCGAACGGGAATGTAAGGAAAGGTGCCATCGTTGTGGAACGCAACGGTTCACTCCTGTCGGAGGGTTCATACTGGAGTTTTACATTTTCCGATTATTCAATCAATGGTGTGACCGTCGAAGGAACCCGCATTGTTACCGTGATCAGTGTTACGGATTCGCTTCTCGTAAGCGACGCGACGCTGGTAGGAGGAAGACTCTCGTGGCCGGACGGCAGGATCGCGACACGCGAAGCCAACAGACGAAGACATCATGAGCGTCATAGTAACAATCTGCTTGATCGCCTGGTTATATACGGTAACGCGCAAGGTACATGGTGCAATGGGCGGGGCTACTTCATCGAGATCACGGAGCCTCTTGTCTACGACCGTTCATGCGCGCAGGCAGGTATTATCATCCCTGTGGCCGGTAAAAAATTCATTAAGCATGGCGAGCGTGAACTAAGGGTGGATTATGGTGATGGTACCTGCGACAGTATGGTAACACTTACCGCCAAGAACGGCCAGACCATTCGATACGAGGTTAAATGATTTTCCTAAGTCTATAGGATGGAAACCCGGACAATGTTCCGGGTTTTTGTTTTTTACTGGTATGTACTTCTTATTTTTCGCGCGCCTTTATACTTCGGGGATATGCCAATTTGTGGCGCAGCGCCAATATCTTTACATTCAGGTAGATTATTAAAAAACAAAGTATTATGAACCGGTTGCACACAAAGACGCTTCTCACATATGTACTGACCGTTACAGCACTTGCGTCGATCCATCCCGCATTGGCGCAAAAGCAACGCGGAGATCAGGGACTATTTGCGCAGAAAAATCTGATGGCGTGGTGTATCGTGCCCTTTGACAATCAGAACAGGAACCCGCAGCAGCGGATAGAAATGCTGAAGCGATTGAACTTTACCCAGTATGCGTATGACTGGAGGCATCAGCACCTGGAGTCGTTCGGGGACGAAATCAGGTTGGCGCGGCAAAACGGAGTTCGGATCGCCGCAGTCTGGATGTGGATCGATAAAGGAGCGGATGCGCCCGGCAAACTAAGTGAAGACAATGAAAAGTTATTGTCCATCCTGAAAGCTTCAGGGTTGAAAACGCAACTCTGGGTAGGGTTCAATAACAATTTTTTCGAATATGATACGGATGAAACAAAGGTTGAGAAAGGTGTTGAAATGCTGAAGTACCTGGAGCAGCGAACGTTGGGTATCGTATCGGGTATTGGCCTGTACAACCACGGAGATTGGTTCGGGGAGCCCGCGAACCAGATAAAGATCCTGAAGCGCTTGAATTCAAAAAAAATGGGACTGATCTATAATTTTCACCATGGTCATGCGCAAATCGAGTCGTTTCCTGCACTCCTGGCCAGCATGAGCCCCTGGCTCTGGACGGTGAACATTAATGGAATGAAGAAAGAGGGACCTCAGATCCTGACAGTGGGAGAAGGTGACAGGGAAGCGGAGATGTTAAAGGAATTGCAGAAGAGTGATTTTAAGGGTTCTATCGGGATTCTTGGTCATATCGAGACGGAGGATGTTGAGACCGTATTGCGGCGTAACCTGGATGGGTTGAGAGAGATCGGGCAGCAACTGAAGCCGTAGGAGGTAACAGCATTTAAATCAAAACGGGCGATGTTGTTTTGCGTTCTGTCGGTATTAGGTAATATTTGCTATGCTAATTATTCGTACTCATGAGCGAAGATTCCTACAATGCTTATTCCCTGTTGCTGGACCGTACAGCGAGGAGAGTGAAACAATACGCGCAGCAGCAATTCAAGGAGCTTGGTTTTAATGTCACCGTCGATCAGTGGCTGGTTTTGAAACACCTCTATGAAAACGAGGAAATGAAACAAAACGTACTGGCTGAGCTGATAAACAAGGATAATCCGACGCTTACCAGGATCATTGATCTGCTCTGTAAGAAAAAACTCACGGAACGGGTATTGCACCCTTCCGACCGCAGAAGCTTTATCGTCAGGCTGACGAAAGAAGGCACAAAAAAAGTAGAATCCCTCAGGCCTAAGGTCAGGAATGTGAGATTAAAAGCATGGGAAGGCCTTTCCGGGAAGGATTTTAACACTTTCAAAAAAATCCTCAACACCATCTACAATAACCTGGGGTAAATGAACCGAAAACAGGGGGTATGCCGTTATATTACGGTAGTTTAGTTGTTGTACTAATAATAATTATACTAATTTTAAGCTGACAAAACATAAACAATGAAAGCCCTTGAAACAGATATCGCCATTATCGGCGCGGGACCGGTAGGCTTATTCGCAGTATTTGAAGCCGGATTGTTGAAAATGCGTTGCCATGTGATCGACGTTCTGCCCCAGATCGGCGGCCAGCTCACTGAAATATACCCGAAGAAACCCATCTATGACATTCCGGGATTTCCCGAAGTACAGGCCCAGGAACTGATCGGGAACCTCGCCAAACAGATCGAACCATTCAAACCGACGTTTACGCTGGGAGAAAAGATTGTGGGTCTCGGCAAAAACGATGATGGCAGTTTTCTGCTTACTACCTCGGATGAAACAACTATCCGTTGCAAGGCCGTTGTGATCGCCGCCGGGTTGGGTTGTTTTGAACCCCGTAAACCTGAACTTCAGCATCTCACGGATTTTGAAGGCAAGGGCGTTGTCTACATGGTGAAAGACCCCGAACAGTTCCGCAATAAACGACTCGTCATTGCAGGTGGAGGGGATTCGGCTTTGGACTGGACCATCTACCTCTCGGATCTTGCCAGCAGTGTTACGCTGATCCACCGGAACGAAGCGTTTCGCGGAGCACCTGACTCTGCCGGGAAAGTCGCGCAGTTGGCAAAAGAGGGCAGGATCAACCTGCTCCTGAACTCGAACCTTCAGAGCCTTCATGGTAACGGCGTCCTGAAATCCGTTACGTATACGAATCATGAAAAGCAGCAAACTCAGATCGAAACCGATTATCTGATTCCACTGTTTGGACTCAGCCCGAAGCTGGGACCGATCGCTGAATGGGGACTACACCTCGATAAAAATGCTATCGAAGTGAATACCGTTGACTACTCGACCAACATCGAGGGCATTTTTGCCATCGGAGATATTAACACCTATCCCGGAAAATTAAAATTGATCCTGTGCGGATTCCATGAGGCAGCGCTTATGGCGCAAAGCGCATTCCGGTTTGTTCATCCCGACAGGAAAGCAACCTTCAAATACACCACCGTAAATGGAATAAACACGTTTTAACAACGGACTCTTATGACGATGCAGGTAAAAACCGACGACACCGTAAGAATGATCACGTTTCAGGTTGAGGATACCGACGGGACGTTAAAAACGGTTGAAGTCCCGGAAGGCATAAGCCTGACTTTAATGGAGGTGCTGAAAGCGTCCGACTATCCGATCCCTGCGACGTGCGGCGGAATGGCGTTGTGCGCCACGTGCCATGTGCGGGTGAAAGAAGGTTTCGGGAAGCTACCGCAGCCGTCTGACAATGAACTGGACATGCTGGATACGCTGCCCAGTGCCGATTCCCATAGCCGCCTCGCCTGTCAGATCAGAGTTGATGAACACCTCGAAGGTGCAATACTGGCGCTGACGAAGGAACAATCGCAGTAAGATCTTGCCTGTCAGCCCGCTATGCCGGGTTGCTCATTTCCTCAAATTTTAGACTGGCGCGACCAATCCCCTGTTTTTCGCGGATCCATACTTTTTTACGGCGTTTAGAGTGCGAATAAATGGATTATATCCCATTTTTATGGGATGTATTTTTCCGGAAAAATGTCGGTTATTTGATCGTATTTACCTCAGGCACCATGAAGTTCCTCCTCTTTATTTCCTTTACTCTGGCAGGAATTCCGGCCCTTTTCGCACAGGAGAAAACACTTCTGATCAGTAACGGTGGCGGTATTGCCGGGACGTCGACCGTTTATAAAATCGATCGTGATGGAACAGTTAAAAAAGGGAAAGGTACAGTTGAGGTTACCTATGATGAGCGCGCAACGATAAAGAAGTGTACAGCCAGGAAATATTTCAGACGCGCCGATGCGTTGATACGTGCCTACCCGGAGTTTAATCATCCCGGAAACCTGTATTCATCGATCGCGGTGATCGACCCTGAGCATGAAACGAAGATTGTCTGGGGAGCTGCCGATCACCCGGTTCCCGATGATGTGAAAAAACTCTTTCAAAAAATAAACGACAAGCTAAAGCACCTAACTTTTACTTCCGAACCACGTAAGTAGTCTTTTAAAAAACCCTCATATGAAAAAATTATACCGGCTATGCTTCCTTGCCCTGTTGACCTTCGCACTGGCACCGTCAATTCAGGCGCAGCAAGGCTTCGATTCGAAGAAAAAAAAGAATATCCAGGTAAATACGTCCGCATTACACGCGGTTACGATTAACGGTTCTGCTGTTAAAAAATCCCAACGGAATAAAATATCCTCCCGCCCGGTCCTCCAGCAGGCGCCGGCATTCCCTCAACTGCAACGTAAACAAAAGGTCTTCTATTCGCGCGAGACCGGACTACCTTCTTTTATTTCGTCACCCAGGAATAACAACGGTGCAAGGTCTTCCGTCGTGAAAGACGTTACAACGGCCACACAGGATTATTTGACAGAACTTAAATCAGTCCTGCAACTGGAAGAACCGGAACGTGACTTTTCCATACAACGTATCAAAAACGACAGGAACAGCGGGACCCACGTCAGGCTGAACCAGCAATATAAAGGGATTCCGGTGTATGGCGGCGAGGTTATTGTGCATCTGAATTCCTTCGGCGAGGGTGAGGCATTCAACGGTAGCTATCATTTGATCAGGGAAGAACTGGATATCCATCCCGTTGTCACTGAACAATTCGCCGTTCAAAAGGCGGCTGCAGACCTGTCGAGGGAAAGGATTGTGCGGCCGATGTCACCTGCCCAGAAAAAACTCGTTCAGTACGACCAACCAAAGGCGACACTGTGTATTTACCCGGACAAAGGACTGGTGAAAACATATGTGCTGGCATATCATATCGTGTATTGCCCGTCCATATATGAACGATGGGAATATTTTGTTAATGCGTCTACCGGTACCGTTCTTCATCGCTTTGAGAGTACTTGTGCCGCGGACGGTCCGCGGACGGCTACAGGCCCGGATCTGAACGGTGTTTCACGTACGGTGAATACCTATCAGGGAGGAAGTACTTTTTTCATGGTGGATATCTCCCGGCCGATGTATAACCCTGCGGGGTCGGTTCTTCCCGATGAACCGATCGGTGGAATCCTTACGATCGACATGAATAACACATTCGGCGACAACCAGACAATTCAGCATGCGACATCTACGAACAACGTATGGGGTACTTCCAGTCAGACCAAAGCACTGTCAGCGCATTTTAACGCCGGTGTCGCGTATGAATACTGGAGGACGAATCACGACAGGAATTCCATCGACGGTGAAGGTGGTACCATCATTTCGATTGTAAATGTTCCCGACGAGGACGGCGTTGCCATGGACAATGCGTACTGGAACGGTAAGGCTATGTTTTACGGTAATGGCAATTCCGCCTTTAAGCCGTTAGCCGGCGCTGTCGATGTCGCGGGACATGAAATGACACACGGTGTGGTTCAAAGTACCGCCAACCTGGAATACCAGGGCGAGTCGGGAGCGATCAATGAATCGATGGCTGACATTTTCGGAGCGATGATGGATCCGGCCGACTGGCTGATCGGTGAAGACGTGGTAAAAGCGGCGGCATTTCCTTCCGGCGCGCTGCGCTCACTGGCAGACCCCCACAACGGCGGAACCAGCCTGGCAAGTCCCGGGTATCAGCCGAAACACAAAAATGAAGCGTATACCGGAACCGAGGACAATGGCGGTGTTCATGTGAACAGCGGTATTCCAAACCACGCATTTTTTAAGTATGCCGAAGCGATTACGAAAGAAAAAGCAGCAGACGTATTTTATAAAGCGCTGGACGATTACCTGACAAAATCTTCACAGTTCATCGATCTCCGCCTTGCCGTGATCAAAGCTGCCGGCGATTTGTTTGGAACTTCTTCCAACGAAGTGACACAAGCCGGGCTTGCATTCGACTTTGTAGGTATCACGAACGGACAGGGTGGCGACTACACCGAGACCTTGCCTGGTAATCCCGGCACCGAATTCTTACTGGTATACAACACGGACGAATCGAGCCCGAATACTCTCTACCGGTCTACGATAGATGGAAATACCCTGACACCGCTGACAACGACTGATTTTGTAAGCAGGCCAAGTATTACGGATAGAGGTGACGTTGCTGTTTTTGTAGCTGCGGACAACACCATTCACGTCATCACGACGGCGCCCGGCGATGATCCGGTCGAAAATGTCCTTCAGGAGGAACAGATCTGGTCAAACGTAGTGGTATCAAAAGGAGGAACAAAGATCGCTGCCGTAACAAACGCCCAGCAGCCCGAAATCCATGTATATGATTTCGAGTCGGAACAATGGGGAACATTTCAGCTTTATAACCCAACCTATACGGAAGGCGTGAATTCCGCCGGCCCCGTGTACGCGGATGCATTGGAATGGGACTACAGCGGCGAGTTCCTTGTCTACGATTGTTTTAACAGGATAGATAATGCGACAGGGGCTGATATCGAGTATTGGGATGTTAACTTTATTCACGTGTGGGATGGTGAGGCGAAAGAGTTTTCCGACGGCGCAATTGAAAAACTGTTCTCAAGCCTGCCCGACGGCGTCAGTATCGGTAACCCTTCCTTCGCGAAAAACTCCCCAAACATCATCGCCTTTGACTACGTGGACGAAGGTACGGAAGAGTATGCCGTACTGGGCTGTAATATCGAGACCAACGAGGTTAATGTTATCGCGGAAAACAACTCGCTTGGGTGGCCCTCATTCAATAAGAATGATTCGCGTGTGGCGTTTACCGCATTTGACATTAACGACGAGTATAAGATCGACTACATTCTGCTCAATGCCGACAAGATTTCTCCCAGTGGAAGCTCGTTGAACCTTTTTACCGGAGCAAAGTGGCCTGTGTATTTTGCTACCGGCGAACGTGACATCGGTGAAGAAGTTATCACCGATGTCCCGGATGAAAACGGTGAAAAGATGGCGATGAGCTGCTACCCGAATCCATTTGCGAGCGAAATCTCCATTCTCCTGAAGGAGCCGTTGTCAGCGGGAAGCCGGATTGAGATCAATAATTCCGTCGGTCAGAAAGTTTTTGAGTATACTTCCGGGGCCTATGGCGATCAGGCATTACCACTGGATCTGGCTAACCTGAAACCAGGTTACTATATCGTCAGGGTATCGAATACCAGGCGAACGGGAAGTTGCAAGATCATGAAACGATGATTGCGGAGCTGGTGGTTGATATAAAGAGTGAAATCCCATAAATTTCTCAGATGAAAATTCGTGCGATCATAACCGGTGCGACAGGCATGGTGGGCGAAGGCGTATTGCACGAGTGTCTTTTACATCCCGACGTGGAAGCGGTATTGGTGATTAACCGCAGGCCGTGCAATGTGGTCCACCCGAAACTGACGGAGATCATTCATAAAGATTTTTATGACCTGGCTTCCGTCGAAGCGTCGTTGCAAGGATACAATGCCTGTTTCTTTTGCCTGGGGGTTACATCCATCGGGTTGAATGAAGAACAATACCACCGCCTGACTTATGATCTGACGATGAACGTGGCGAAAGTGCTGGCAAGGGTAAACCCGGATATGATCTTTTGCTATGTGTCCGGTTCGGGTACAGATAGCACGGAGAAAGGCCGGACCATGTGGGCCAGAGTGAAAGGGAAAACGGAAAATCACCTGATTCAACTGCCCTTTAAAAAAGCTTATATGTTCCGGCCCGGTTTTATGAGACCAACCCCGGGATTAAAAAACACCCTTAAGGGATATGCGGCTTTTACCTGGCTTTATCCGGTTTTGCGAAAACTGTTTCCCGGATTCGTCTCCACGTTGGGAGAGGTGGGTATAGCCATGATAAAATCTGTCTCCAGGGGTTATGAAAAACAGGTGCTGGAGGTACGGGATATCGTGGCCCTGGCAAAACGCTGACGGACTGTGTAGATGTTTTAGCGGGTCGAATGGGATACTATCTCCTTCGTTTTTGAAACGACGTATTGAATTCAAAAGTTAAGATTACGTATATGTCACTGGTAAAAATCAACGAAACGAAGTACTACACCATTTCGGTCTCACCGGAAAAAAACCGTGCCTATCTGAAGATCATCGGCTTTTGGCGTTCTCCGGAAATTGTTCCTGACTACATTAAGGATTGGACAAAAGCCACTTCCATGTTGAAGAAAGGATTTACCCTCCTCACGGACGCCTCCGAGATGAAGACTCATCCGCAAGAACTAAGGAGACTGCACGAGCAGGCTCAGGCGCTCCTGCTGAAAGCAGGCGTTAGTAAGGTAGCGGAGATCCTGAAAGATGATGTGACCGAAATGCAGCTAAATGCCGTGGCAAAGGCGACGCAATTTCCCAAACAAAACTTTCGGACAGCGTCTGATGCGGAAATCTGGCTCGACAAATAAAATCATCTTCCCTGATCCGCTTTAAAGGCAAGTAGGGGTACAGTGGTGTACTGGGCCAGTTTTTTGGTCATGCTGGGGTTGTACAGCTTTTCAAGGATATTTCGTTTCCGTGTGGACAGCGCAATGATATCCGCTCCGGAATTCTCAAGAATACTATCCAGTCCCATGATGACCGTATTGTCGGAAAAAATCCTTGAATTGATGTTGGAGTAATGCGTGGCAGCCTTGATGTCTTCCGCGAATTTTTCGATAAGATCCTGTTCAGCTTCCAGGTTATCTTCGGAAGTGGTGATGTGGATAAAGGTGATCATGGACCCGAACAACTGCGCTAGAGAAGTCAGGAAATTAGCACCTTCGATATCATTGTAAGCATAGTCTGTTGCGAACAATATTTTCTTGGGAATCCGGGAGGTAGCCTTGGCGGGGATAACCAGTACAGGGCAACGCGCTTTTTCGATGATTTCAGCTGCGTTGCTGCCCAATAAAACCTTTTCAAGGCTGCTGGCACCCTGTGTACCCATGATGATCATATCGGGTTTAACGTGTTTCTCGAAGTGTAAAACCTCGTCTACCATTTCACCAATGCTGATGGCAACCTCACATTTCAGACCCGGATGTAGCTTGGATAAGGTATCGGCAGTCAGTTGAAGCTTCCGGTGCAACTCTATCCTGGTCTCGGAGACTTCCTCCGCGATCAGCGGGCTGATAACACTATAGCGCGACACCGCAGGCGTATACACATTTAAAAGCGTTATCGAAGCACCGCATGCCTGGGCTATTACGGCGGCATACTCTACCGCATTCGATGAATTTTCCGAAAAATCTGTGGGGGCCAGGATATGTTTCATTCTAATTGATTTTGAGTCAAATTATTGAACGGCACAATCCAATAAAATGATATCCGTCAGAATGCCGGATGAGTAATTTCACCTTTAACCAATTCCGGAATTACCATGGCCCGAAAAACAGAAAATTTGCCCGCGAGCAGGATATTAAGTGTGGAATTGCCCGTACTTTCACATGCTCAAGTTGCGCGTAGACGTAAGTAAATGAATAAACTTCAGACCATATTCCAGCTCCTGATATCCAACGGGCCGCGTTGGTTCTTTCTTTATTTAGCGGAACGCACGGCCGGAAAAACATCGCCCTATTTTTTTAATAAACGGATGAACCTGGAAATCCAAAACCGCCTTCCCGGATTTAATACACGGTACTATAATTATAAGGAGTGGAATAACTATGACTGGACCCGTGAGGGTGAAGAATGGACGGACTCCGACGAATGGAAAACCTCCCTGATCGATGAAATAATAAAACCAAATCTTAAACCGGGAGGGACTACTCTTGAAATCGGACCCGGAGCGGGAAGGTGGTCTGTGGTGCTCGCCGAACTTTCAGACCAGCTTATCCTGGTGGATATGACTGAAAGATCTATCGAACACTGTAAGCGAAGGCTTAAAATGTATTCGAATTGCCAGTTTTACCGGAACAACGGCACGGACCTGTCTTTTCTGGAAAAGGATTCTGTGGATTTTTTATGGTCATTCGATGTGTTCGTTCACCTGGCCCCGTTGGATATCGAAAGTTACCTGAGATCACTGAATGAAATTCTCAGGGACGGTGGAACAGGTATTATTCACCACGCTGCAGCCGGTGGACGTAAGGGTGGTTTCAGGAGCAGTATGACGAATACCCTGTTTTGCAGTATGCTGGAAAAGTATAAGTTCGAGGTAATCCGGCAGCTGGATTCATGGGGAAAAGACGGTTTATTCAATGTCCGGCAGTTTGAAGATAAAATCACAATCTTCAGGAAGCTTCCTTCTTAGCCGGTAATCTGACCGGATGATAATCGCAGGCCGGAGTATCAAATCATACCTTTTATAATTCTGTACATGAATTCAAAACCGAAGCCGGTCGTGAACATCCTTTCCTTCCTGTTTTGCAGCAGTTGTTGCGTCCAGTCGACAAACCCTCCATCTCCAATTTCGAATACACGGCCCCCGACCCGTATGTCGATCTTGTACTGGATGCCTTTGTAATAGTTATTTTCTTTTTCAGGTTTATCCACCACGAAGACGGGAACATCCGGTTGTTGTGCGATCACATGTTCCCTGATCTGGCGTGCAAGGTCGTGAGCGTCGGCATATCCTCCCGGGCGGCAGAGCAGCCTGAAACTCACCTCTTCAGCCCGGTAATACGAGGAATAAAGATGTTTCATGACTGAAATATGCTCGGATAGACTTTCTTTCTCAAAGTTCAGACTACCGGTGTCATAGCCCGCGGTAACCAGGCAACCGATCTTAAAATGAGGGGTGAACCCTTTTTCACTTATTCCTTGCGTACGGAGATGTCGTTGGATTGTGCTATACCGGATCTTTTTTTCTTTTGATGACTCGTTTTGTTTCCGGTCGCTGATATGCAGTGCGAGTGCGTTGGTGGCGTCGGCCAAAACTTCGGTACCGCGGAGAGCCGTGAGAATTTTTTTTTGATCCGCTTTCGCTACCACGGAGCAGGATCCGAATACCGATACCGGAGACAGTTCAATGGGTTCAAATCCGCGGGCATTGAAAATTTCCAGCAGGTCAGTCTCCATCCGCCTGAGTTCAATTACCGGCAAATCGGCAGGCTTCACAAACCGGTTCGACTGGTAATGGTTCAGTAACTGTGGCGCAGTGATCCCGGATGAACTCTGCCGGTAGACATCCAGCAGCAACGAGTTTAATTCCGTGCCCGAAAGTTTTTCCGTAAGTACATGCACAAGGTCCGGGTGCCCGATGCGTTCAAGGATTTTACTAACGATAGTGGAGGTCATAATACGTCAGATTATTCAATCAAAGTTATAAAATACCTATTCCGGATTGAAAGAAAGGTCAGGAACAACAATGTGACCGGTTCACGCTTCTTTTTCCACGGTAAGGCGACGGGCCGATCCACAATGAAACAATGCTGAAGGACACCGCAATCAGTCCGACGTAGTTATAATTGATCAGCGCCTTGGCGTCATGACTGAACGCTGAGGTTTTTCGGCAATGATCACGCCTGCGATAAAGGCAGCCGCACCGGAATCTAGTTGCTGAACAGCCGATCGGATACTCATAAAACTTCCGCGATTCGCCGGGCTGATAATCGCCGTCTCCATAGTAGTTGACGGAACCATCCGGCCGTTGCTAAAAAAAGCCGGACACAATTAACGCTGGCCACAAGGGAACAGGAGGCATGTTTGTAATGAGGATGATGGGTAAGATCACAAGGCTTCCAAAGATGGTAAAGATCTTCAGCCGCCCGTAGCGGTCTGCCACTTTTCCCACCAGGGTGAAAAGGACATAGTCAACGCTTCGCCGACAAGGTAAATGTAGGTCAGGTTGGATTCGTAGAAACCGACATTACCCGCCATATAAGGTGCAAGGAATGGTAGGATAGGGGACCAGGGGGTTCCAGTAAAAACCCCGTGTAAACAAAGAGCAGGCTCGTTCTGCTACGAATAAGAATATTATTCAGCAGCCGTTGCCTGGACTTCTTCGACAACTTCTTTCTCAACGGCGACTTTCCGCGTAACGTGGAAGACGAACTGTTTATCCAGTTTGAGCTCGTAAACGGCCTCTTTCATGAGCTGGGAAGCTTTTTGGGATTGTTGCAGAACATGGAGCAGGTCCCGCGCGACAGCAGAACCCTTGATATTGTTGACAGCCTTGCCTTCGAATGCTTCCAGAAGGAAAGAGAATCCCGCCTTTTCACGTTGTCCGATCGCCTTGAATTCGTGACCCGAAAGCTTGTACTGCTGCGGAGTTGTACCGGCAGCCATCATCAGTTGCAGAATCGCCGGCCGATACTTGCTCCAGAGAGAAGCGTAATGATTGGATTCGTAATACATGGTATTTGTCTGTTAATTAATTCAATTGCAAAATCTCCACAGGAATCAGATGCGGAAAAATGTCTTTCGTCCTGTATAACAGCCTGGCTGGTTCCGCGGTAACTGGATGAAATCGAAGATGCCGGCTTAAAATAAAACGAAGCGCAATATACTACTTTTTGCAGCCCCCGGGAAAGAACGGAACGAAAATGAATAACCTAATTGTCAGAAGAACAAGATTTTGAAATGTCATCTTTAATCAAAACTTAATGTAGGCGGCCAGGCGGGTAAACGGGGGAGGAAGCAGTAAAATAGGCCATTTACAAATAATCATTAGCTTTAGAATCCAAACCTTACGGCCTATGCCCCTCTCGAAGCCTCGACTTAGCTTTTGGCAGATTGTGAATATGAATTTCGGATTCTTCGGAATCCAGTACAGTTTTGGGCTTCAGCAAAGCAACATGAGCCCGATTTACAAGTACCTGGGTGCGGACGAAGCCAATCTCCCGTATTTATGGCTCGCCGGCCCCATGACTGGCTTGATCGTACAACCCATCATTGGCGCCATGAGCGACCGGACGATCAGCAGACTTGGCCGTCGGACACCGTATTTTCTCATCGGAGCTATCCTTTGCAGCGTCAGCCTCTTTTTTATGCCGTTCAGCAGCGCGCTCTGGATGGCCGCCAGTCTACTGTGGATCCTGGATGCCGCTAACAACATCGCCATGGAACCCTACCGGGCCTTCGTCAGTGACAAACTGGACCCCGGCCAACATTCGATCGGATTCCTGACACAAAGTGCGTTTACGGGACTGGGGCAGACACTTTCTTATCTAACGCCATCTCTATTGGTCATTCTGGGTATGAATAAAGACGCCCTTAATTCCCGCAATATTCCCTACATCACCGTAACAGCTTTTATCATCGGCGCTTTTTTTTCATTGTCATCAATCCTCTGGACCGTCAAAACGACAAAGGAGGACCCGCTTTCGGAAGCGGAAAAACAAAAGATACGCAAAACATCAGGCGGAATGAGCAGCACATTCCGGGAGATCCGCGACGCAATTCGCGATATGCCATTAACGATGAAACAACTGGCTGTCGTAAAGTTATTTCAATGGTACGCCATGTTTTGTTACTGGCAATACATCGTGCTGTCGATATCTACTACCCTGTTCAATACGACAGATCAGGGCTCGTCGGGATTTCGGGATTCCGTACTGATCAACGGACAGGTTGGTGGTTTTTATAACTTCGTCGCGTTTGTCGCAGCCTTTGCGATGGTGCCGTTTACAAACCGGTTTGGACCCAAGATATCGCATAGCCTCAGCCTCCTGCTGGCCGGTATTGCCATGATATGTATTCCCCTGATCCGCGACAGGTTCCTTCTTTTTATTCCGATGATCGGTGTAGGGATAGCCTGGGCAAGTATGATGGGAAATCCGTATATCATGCTGGCAGGCAGTATACCCAGGGAACGAACAGGCGTATACATGGGCATCTTTAATATGTTTATTGTAATTCCCATGATGATACAGATTTTTACACTTCCATTGTTCTATTCATCCTGGCTCGGTGGCAACCCGGAAAACGTGATCCGGCTCGCCGGTGCCTTGTTACTGCTGGGCAGTATCGCCGTACTATTCGTCACCGTCAAAAAAACGGGTGATCTTGCAGAAGTTCCTTTGCCGGCCGGAAGTCATTGAGCTATGGTAAACAGCACAGGTTATTCCAGGGCCGTTGAACTGTTACGCCAGGCATCCACGCC
Source organism: Chryseolinea sp. (assembly GCA_041742155.1). Classification (GTDB taxonomy): domain Bacteria; phylum Bacteroidota; class Bacteroidia; order Cytophagales; family Cyclobacteriaceae; genus Chryseolinea. The sequence goes on from JBGSJE010000002.1 coordinate 722,423, forward strand.
AATGGGATTTGTTGCCAGCGTACAGGAGCACGACAACTACAAAAGGATCTGGACGCGCGATGGTGTCGTCAACGGTTTAGCATCCCTGATGAGCGGGGAAGCCGAACTGATCGGCACGTTTCGTGCAACATTGACGACGATCTTCCAACACCAGCATCGTTCCGGGTTTATGCCCTCGAATGTAGCCATGAATGGAAGTGTGAGCTATGGAGGAACAGCAGGCAGGGCGGATAATCCCTCATGGGCAGTACTCGGACTCTGCCTGTATGCAAGGATAACGGGAGATCTTTCTCTTACGGAAGCTTACCGTGGACAGGTGGAAAAATGTTTCTCCGTGCTGGATGCCTGGGAGTTTAACGGAAAACACCTGATCTACGTCCCGCAGAGTGGTGACTGGGCGGACGAATACATACAACACGGCTATATATTGATGGATCAATTGCTGCGCGTCTGGGCCTTACGCCTTGCCGCGGACATTTATCAGGTCAGTGCATGGAAGGAAAAATCTGAAGTGATCGTGGATGTTATTCGTAAAAACTTCTGGAATCATCCGCACCCGGAAGCGTTGTACGCTCCCAACCTCGGTCATCAGATGCAGTCGGCTCCCGGCGACTATTGGTTGCTTGGATTTAATCCGGCAAGGATTTACCGGCACTTCGACCTCCAGGCCAATAGCCTCGCGTTGCTGATGGGCATTGGGTCCGGATGGCAGGACAGCACCGTAGTGGATTATCTTCGTAAACTGACAGCTTCCTTCGAGGCAATATTACCTTCCTTCTATCCCACTATCGAAAATTCCGACTGGGAAATGGAAGAGCTCCGATCAAACTACGCTTATACGTTCCGTAATAAGCCCCACGAATTTCACAACGGGGGCTTGTGGCCGGTATGGAACGGTTTTCTCGCGGCGGCTCTGGTAAGCAAAGGTGAAAAGCAACTGGCTGCACAGATTACGGCGGGTATACACCAGGTTAATGCTGTGAACGACTGGGAAATAAACGAGTGTTTACACGGTCTGACGCTCGCGAATATCGGTGTTCCGCGTTGTACCTGGAGCGCGGCCGGCGCAATTATTGCCGAACAGGCAATCGAGGGGAAAAATTTATTGGCGGCGTCTTAAAATTGATTTTACTTTATTAAAAAAAAGCAAACCAAACGATCCGGATCATGAAAATCGATGTGCTGGTGATTGGAGAACTGCTGGCCGACGTGATCAGCGAGCAGTACGTAAATTCAATCGCCGAGGCAAGGTCGTTCGAAATCTTTCAGGGTGGAAGTCCGGCGAATGTCTGCGCCAACCTGAAATGGATGGGAGATAAGCCTGTATTGGTGAGTTGTATCGGAGATGATAACGTGGGAACACTCGTTCTTGATTCGATCAGGAAAATAGGATTGAGTGATGAATTTGTTGCCCGCAGCAAAACGCACCCTACTACTATTGTACTGGTGGGAAGAAGCAGGGGAACGCCGGATTTTGTGGCGTACAGGATGGCCGACACACAAATCGGAACCATTCATGATAAACTGATTTACGATAGCGCGATCCTTCACAGTTGCGCTTTTGCCCTTAGCCGCGATCCGGCGCGGCATAACATACTGGATGCATTTGACCGGGCTACCGCGGCTGGCAAGAAAATTTCCGTTGACTGGAATTTTGCGCCGGGTATCTGGCAGGATGACGGGAGGGATGTCTTCGCCAAAGTCTGCGGAATGCACCCGTTGCTGAAGATCAGTATGGATGACGTACAACGGTTTTGGCAAAAGTCCCTGACTATCGAGGAAGCCAAAGACCTACTGGCACCTGTTACCGCCGCCGTTACCTGTCTTACCTGCGGAAAGGATGGCGTCTGGTTTAAAGAGGATGGTATTGCAGACTGGAAGTTTCGTTCCGCCACACCGGTTCCTTCTGTTAAGGATACCACGGGTGCCGGCGATGCATTCTGGTCAGGTTTTTTGCATACCTACATTAAACATCAGGACACGGTATTGTGTATAGAGAATGGATTGAGCGTGGCTGCGCAAAAAATTCAAAAGATGGGACCGCTTTACCTGACTTGATCCCGGGCTCAGAGAGAACCTCCTTCCACAAGCATCGATTCAACAGTCAGTTCCACGGGGTCCGTCTGGCCGTTGAGGAAGTCCATCATCCTTGTAAATGCCAGACTGCCTAGTTTCTCACCGCTGGTTTCCACGTAAGTGATCCGGGGATGATACAACGTGGGAAAGAAGCCATTGCTGATCGAGATGATACCAACGTCACCTGGTATGGATAAGGAAAGTTCCTGTATCGCATTCATAACCCCGATAAGTATTTCATCACTCATGCAGAAAATAGCATCCGGTTTTTCCAATTTGCCGAAGGCTTCGAGAACAATGTCTCTTGCCGACTGGGAGTTCGTAGCAAAGTGCAGGGTTATTTGCTGCGAAGAACCGTGCTTTTGAAACACGCCGGTAAAAGCGCCATGGCGTCGCATGGAGATAGACATATGCATATCTCCGAAGAGTGATAAGATCTTCCTTTTTCCGCATTTGATGAGTTTCTCAGCAGCTAACACAGCCGCCTTTTCGTCTGCGACACAAACTTTCTGGAAGCCGTTTTGCGCGGGAACCTTATCAAAAAAAATAACTGGTATGTCCAGCCGCTGAAGTTTTTGAAATGGCGACACATCTACCGTGTGCGGTGTGACGCAGACAAACACACCCTCCACTTTACGTTGCTTGCATACCTTCAGGTTGGCCGCCTCGACATAGGGATCGTCGCCGGACAGCAGGATAAAAAGAGAATATCCCATTTTACTGGCCTCGTGTTCGACAGCGGTAATGAATGACCCATAGAAGAAGCCGGATAAATTGGGAACGATCACAGCAAACTCCCGTGTATTCCGTGTCCGTAGTCCCACCGCGTAAAGATTCGGCTCGTAGTCGAGTTTTTGAGCGAGGTCGAGGACTTTCTGGCGAGTGGCGGGGGCGATGTCGGGGTGATTTTTTAACGCCCGCGAAACCGTAGAAGGACTGAGTTTCAGTATTTTCGAGAGTTCAAAGACAGTCGTAACCGGTTTCATGAAGGTAAGATAGGGCGTTTCAGAACTAAATGCTATTGGACACCCGGAATCGCCATTTCATCTTCACCAGGTGTTAGAACAACCATTTATTTCTGAAAAACATTTAAATTCCAGGAACAATAAAGGGGTGTAAAACCCTTTATATATAGTGTAAACATTAATTTCGTCAGGAAGTTTGCCTGAAGGTTAATCTTAAATCCCGTACTATGTCTGCTCGTCTGATCGCCATAGTTCTAATTGTCTGTACATCGTGCTCCGGTGGCGTGATCCCCTGTCCGAAGGTCAAAACCGCAAAACTTCATAGGAGTTTCAAACCGTCGGCGTCATCTCTTACAGCACGGGCAAATGAAGAGCCTGCTGCAACGGGTCGCAAGCAAAAGGACGCCAGAATCCATGACGTTCATTTTATCCAGAATGTTTCCGTTGAAGAATGGGACTGCCCGAAACCTGGAAAAAAACGGTATATGCCGAAATCCGTCAAGGAGAATATCCGGAAGAACAGAAAGAAGATTGAATCCGATCTGAAGGAGAACGCCGCGGATTCCCTGTCCCGCAGGTAAGCCCTAGTGCTCCTTTCCGCTATTCCTTGATCGTACTTTTTCCCTTATTCAATTCTTTTTTGGCTGAGCTGAACTCGAACAGATACACTATTGAGAGCCTAATCCCTTTATTCCGTCCCTTGAGATTGTCCTGGTAATCGGCCGGGATGATAAACTGCGAGCTTTGGGCATTACCCAGTTGAGTGTGGCCGATCTCATAACGGAAGTCGATCATGACCTTTTGTTTTTTCCCCGGTTCCAGGAGTATGCCGCCGCCGACGTTCATTCCGAATTGCAGCCGTTTTGCATCTTTGATATAAAGTATGTCCGCATCGTTATAGTCGGGACGTGTTCCAAATGCGATCTTGTATTTCAGTTCCGGCTTCCCGTTTTCAATAATATCACCTGAATTGATAACTCCCTTGCCACCCAGCCAGTAGCTTGTGTTCGGTCCTGCATTGATATACCACTTGAACTGCCGTGTTTTTGCCAGGTTACCTTTGAAGTGCATGGCAAAGAGTATGGGTATGTCGATGTGCCGGTAAATTACTTTATCATTTAAATCGGGGTCAATCTTACCTGTAACATTTTTTCCTTTTTGGGAATAAATGTATTCCGTATTGAGAAAATATCGGTCCTTGACTTTGAAAGCGATTACGACACCGGCGTGAAAACCGGGTATCGGCCGGACTTTTCCTACCTCTTTAAATTTAGGGTCGTCGACGGTAACCCACGACATTTGTGGCCCTGCCTTAAATCCAGCGCGGATTATCTGTCCGGTAGCGACCTCGATAGTTGAGATCAGGAGCAGTAAAACAAGGCAATTTTTCCAAACGATCACTTTCATTGTCTTCATTGTTGGCAAATTTGTTGCCCAATTAATTGTGAGTGAAAAGTTGAGAAGATTTTTCACGCTAAAGTTTAGCATTGTGGACGAATTCTTACATCAAAAACGTGTGGGTTAGGGGCTTGATTTTTTAATGTCAACCGGAAGAACCTATTTTGCTATTGAGTTGGAATAAATTGTCTGTAACACCGAGTAGTGACCGGCACTTCGCTACGGCGATTTTTAAAAGTGTAGTGCGTTTGATGTTCGTTATAGTGGCTTTATGAAAAGATTTTTACTGTTAATCCTGGTGATCGCGCCGCTGTATGTGCTGGCGCAGGAATCGAATTGCGGAAATGGTATCGATGATGACGGCGACGGATTTATCGATTGTTTTGACAGCAACTGTGCGAACAGCGTTTCCTGTAAGGACTTTTATGTAGGGCGAGACAAGCTCTGCCAGGTTCCTCCCACCGGAACAGCCAAGTTTGAAATGAAGCTTGGCTCCAAATCTCCCAACCGTACGAACTGGACGTCGGCCAGAATTGTAGCCGGCGACCTCGACAATGACGGGATCCCCGAACTGGTAACCCTTCACCATGACGACAAGAAATTATACATTCTGGACGGGCGCGACCTTAGTGTCAAGCACACAGGAACGATAACCGGAACAGCAGAATACTACGATCACGCCATCGGTAATATTAATGGGGACGCCTGCGCCGAGATATTTATAGCAGAAAAGGACGGAAGTACTTTTTATATATCGTCGTATGACTGTACAGGTGCACTTATCTGGCGAAAAGCAATTTATGGCCAGCCCATTACCATGGGACTTGCCGATTTTGATGAGGACGGGAAAGTGGAGTTGTATTATCGCAACGAAATACTCGATGCCGCAACGGGCACACGCCTGGTAAAAGGAAGCGGCTCCTGGACAGCTATCGACGCGGGACCGGTTGCCGTCGACATGCTCGACCCGGCGGCCTGTACGAACTGCGCCGGCCTTGAACTCGTCCTGGGTGGAAGCATCTATTCGGTGAACTTAGGCGCCCGGACTGCCGATGCCGGAACGTTAACCCTTGAAAAGAGTATTCCGGCTGCGGCCAGCTATTTTCCTAAAAACACAAGCTTCGGCTACGTAACATCCCTCACCAGTGTCGCCGACTATAACCAGGATGGATCACTGGATGTCCTGATGAGCGGTGCTACCGGTTCTACCGGGGGTACTACATCCGTTTTCTTTTGGGATGTGAAAAACGCAACCTATAAGATCTATAAACCATCCAACAACTGGAAGCATGGAACCGGTCGACTGAATATCGCGGATATCGATGGCGATGGAAAGTCAAACACAACGTTCGTGTCGGGCAGCAAACTTTTTGCGCTGAAGGAGGATTTTACCCTGCTCTGGAGCACAAACATCAATGAAGGTACTTCCGGTTATACCAGTACCACCGTTTTTGATTTCAACAATGACAACGCCGTCGAAATCGTATATCGCGATGAGGCTTACCTGTATATCATTAACGGTAAAACCGGCGCGGTCTTTACACAGGCAACCTGCCGGTCAAGAACAGCGAACGATTATCCTATTGTCGTCGACGTGGATGGCGATGGATCGACTGAAATTTGCGTGACCTGCGCAACGAACGACACCGACAATATCAATGACATCGCCCGCGCGCCGTATGGCCAGGTTAGATCATATAAATCAAACCTTGAAGCGTGGGTGCCGGCAAGAAAAGTCTGGAACCAGCACGGCTATTTTAACGTGAACGTAAACGACGACCTCACAATACCGAAAATTCAGCAGAAGCACCATCTTGTATTTTCTACAGGATCCTGTACGACCGGTGCGAACCGCGCCTTGAATACTTTCTTAAATCAATCACCGTTCCTGGATTCGAAAGGATGCCCGACCTATGCATCGGCGGATGTTACCTACGATGCCGCTTCCGTAAAGATAGTTCCCCCGACCTGTCCGGACCAGGCCTTCACCGTATCGCTTGATATCCGGAACATCGGCGATCTCGGTGTATCCGGAACCCTGCCGATTACATTTTACCAGGGGAATCCAACCCAGGCAGGAGCGGTCAAGCTGAACACCGTCAATATCAACCTGAGCAAGTTTAATGTCGGCGATGTGGTTTCGTTAACCAACCTCGCTGTACAGGGAACAGGCTCGAGTTTTACGTTGTATGTGGTGTTGAACGACAACGGTTCAACGGTACCGACGCCGATCAAGCTTCCGAACTCCACATTCCTGGAGTGTAACTATACCAACAACATCGTCTCAGCCGGTGTTACCCCGGCACCGTTCAGTATCCAGACATCTCTCATTTCAAACAACATAACATGCGCGGGTAACTCCACGCCTCCAAACGGAGCAGCCGAAGTTTACCGGTTAGTGGGCGCAACAAAAGTAACGGCCGGTTATACCTTCTATTGGTTCGATGGTACAACTGTCGGTGATACTGCTGTAGCCGTTTTTAAGGGACCCGTCAGAACAGGTCTCGCAGCAGGAACGTATTCGATTATCGCCTACAGCAATGGAATCAAGTGCGGTTCGACGTCGGCTCAGGTTGTCGTTGGCGAGCAAACCCGAACCCTTACTGCAGCCATTACGGAGAACAAACCGTACACCAGCTGTAAAAACCCGGACGGAAAACTTACCGTGGTTATCAACGGCGGCGATCCTTTCGGAAATTTTACCTACCAATGGTTCGAAGGAAACGTGTTTGGAACGAGCCCGATACTTTCTACAAGCCACGTGATTACCAACGTGTCGGCGGTGACTTACTCGGTCCTGGTTACGGAAAAATCAACAGGCTGTCAGATACTGGAATCGGCAAAAGTAACAGACCAGACGGTAAAACCCGTTGTGAGCGCATCCTCAACGGACGCCAGCTGTAGTCCGGCAAATTCGGGAAGCGCGTCGGCAAATGTCAGTGGTAACACCAGCAATTATAATTTCTATTGGTACATAGGCTCCAGCGTCAAACCGTCTCCCGATTTTACGGGAAGCAACTACACCAGTCTTACCGCGGGCGACTATACGGTAGTGGCCAGCAACAAAAGCAGCGGATGTAATTCCGATCCCCTGGTCGTGACTGTCGCCTCGAAATTGAGCACGCCCGTTGCTGCTACTATTACGGCGCAACAAACATCCTGCACCACTCCCAACGGGGCCGCCAGTGCATTGGTGTCGGGAGGTAACGCGGGTTTTACCTTTAAATGGTTTAGAGGAAACAATACGCTTGCAGCCAACCTGATCGGCAGCACATCCACGATCTCCGGCCTGGCGGCTGGTGTCTATACCGTGGAGGCCACAAACGCCACGACGGGATGTGTCGACACGGAAATTGTAACCATCAATGACAATATTGTCATCCCCGTCGTTACCGCTAATGTAACTTCGCAGCAAACACAATGTTCACCCCTGAATGGCGCGGTGTCAGCCAACGTTTCAGGTGGAGGTTCTTTCACCTATTACTGGTTCAACGGTAATATCGGAACGCCTGATACCTTATCTGCAAATTTTAAAGGTGCATCGTATACCGGACTGACTGCCGGATATTACACCGTTGTCGCTGCGGACAAGAGCACCAGGTGTGTTTCCGCACGCGCCCTTGTTCAGGTTTTAGATAACACCGTGATCCCGTCGATCACGACTTCTACTGTTAACCAGACAAGCTGTAACGTCGGGACACCAAATGGGCAGGCTTCTGCTAACGTCGGTGGAACCACAGCTGGATATAAATTCCGGTGGTTCGCCGGATCGGATACATCTACTTTCCTCTTACAGGCGGCATCCATCACCAACCGCGCTGCAGGTACGTACACCGTTAAGGCCATAAATACGGCCACGCGCTGCTTCAGTACCAGACAGGTGACAATCACGAATAATCTTGTTAACCCTGTTGTAGCGGCAACCGCCACAGTTAACAATACAAATTGCGCCGGTGTTACACCAACGGGTTCTATCACGATCCAGGTTAATGGCGGCGCGGACCCGGTCACGGATTTTACCATTCAGTGGTATGAGGGAACGGGTACAACAACCGCTTTGGGGACAACCGTGGGAAGTACCGCAGGAACAAATAATCAAACAGCGCAGGGGCTGTCTGCAGGAACATACACCGTAAGGGTTACCGACAACATTGCTCCCGGTAATGGCTGCTCTACGACAACTACATTCACGATTACCAATAACCTCGCGGTATTAACGATCGAGAGCGCGGACATCGCGTTGACCTCTCAATCGAACTGTAGTCCGGCGAACGGTTCAGCGACGGTTGGAGAGATCACGGTGAACGGCGTCGGTAGCGGCAGCACGGCGGGCTATACGTTTACGTGGCTGCAGAGCAACGGCACGACGGTGATTCCGGGCTCGGGCACAGCGGCTACGGTCGGCGTGGCGCTCGCGGCGGGTAACTACACCGTAAAAGCAACGAACAGTACGACAAACTGCGTATCGGCGGTAGCGTCGTTTACGATCACGGATACCCATGTTAACCCGGTGGTGACGTCGGCATCGACGATCAACAATACCAACTGTACAGGTTCGACGCCAAACGGTTCGATCACGGTCAACATCGACGGTGTT
>JBGSJE010000003.1:0-562638 GCA_041742155.1 Chryseolinea sp.
ACCTGCAGGTGCTGTCCCCGCGGCGATCGCAGTCATCAGGTTTGTAAGCGCTGCGGTCCAGTTATTGGTATTGGTGTCCAGGTATTTGGCATAGACTTCCATGGTGATAACATCTCCCGGCATGACACTCAGGGATTTAGCCAGGCCGTATTTTTCATTTGCCGTACCCGTTAAGCGGGTAGAGTAGCTGGTCGGTGGTGCCGTCACATTTACGGTGGTCTGCGCCGTAAATCCGCTTAGCGAGGCGGTAATGGTAGCCGATCCGATTGAAACAGCGCTTACCCAGCCGTCGTTGTTTACCAAGGCCACATTGTTGTCACTTGACGTCCAGGTAACCGTCTGGCTGGTAGCATTAGAAGGTGTGATCGTCCTTGTTATCTGGCTTGTTTTCCCGATCACTAAATTCAGTGTAGCCGGGGAAACGCTCAGACCGGTGACGGCAACCTGCGCGCTGGTAACTGTTTTAATTTCTACACCAGAAAGGTTAGCCGCCTGGCCCGTTGCGGCAATGTTAATCGCTCCGTCGCTGATCGTCCTGCGGAAAGGACCATGTTGAACCCACGTTCCGCCACTGCCGCTGTTGTAATTGGATACGACGACAGACCCTTCCAGCGACAGCGAATAGGTAGCCGGATCATTGTCTTCCCACGCATAGACCGAAACATCGTATGTACCGTTTGGAATTGCGCTCAGGGTAAGATTCACATCTGATCCCCAGATCGAAGACCGTATCATCGTGGCGCGGTTTGTATCGGTGGATGGTATAAGGGTTACACTCTGATTGTCAAAAACGCCTGCATTCGTGGTGTAAGTAAAATTGGGAGCGGTTCCACTGGCCTGCCAACTGTTTGCATCAATGGTAAGCGCCGCTCCGTTCAGGTTAATCCCCCGGTAGAATGTTGCAGTCGCTGATGAGGCAACAGCAAGTGTAAACACGTCACTGACCGTCCCTCCTAAACCATCTGAAGCGGTGACGCGAACATCCAGGAACCCGGAAGCCCCAACACCAGGTGTACCTGTAAATGTACGTGTTGATGAACTGAAGGTCAGCCAGGATGGCAACGCGCTTCCATTGGAAAGGTTTGAAGTATACGTTAACATGGCGCCTGCATCCGGATCCGTAAAGATATGATCAGGAAAGGTGTAGCTAAAGGCTACCGCCTCCTGAGCGGTTTGATCCATCAGGTAACTGCTCACAACAGGAGACTGGTTGGCACCCGGCTGTACAACCGTCCACACTTCTATACCGGAAACATTGGCTGTTCCACCGGTAGTCGAAACGTTTAGTGTCCCGTCATTGACCAGGGCTCTGAAGGGTCCTAACTTCATCCAGCTTCCACCACTCCCCGTATTATAATTGGATTGCCTTACCACTCCTTCTACAGATACTGAAATCGTCTCTGGAAAGTTATCCTCCCAGACGTATAAATAAACTTCATAGGTTCCGGCAGGAACGGATGTGAGAAAAAGATCGACGTTGCCAAAAATGGAAGAGCGAAGCATGGTTGCCCGGTTGGCATCTGTTTCCGGAACAAGGGTAACGGACTGGTTTTCAAAAAACCAACCGTAGTCTGCCGTAAAATCCGGAGCGGTGTCACCAGCCTGCCAGGCATTTCCGCCAATGGATATTGCGGGACCATTCAAGTTGATCCCGCGATAAAACATAGTCGCAGGATTGCTTCCCGACTGGTCCGTGTGGTCATAAAAATGTGCGCTGACCTTAACGGCTTCATCATAATACATAAACTCAGATTGTTCCTGCGCGGCGTTGGCGCGTTCAAGCGTTGCCAGGCTTTGATCGGTTTCCGCTTTTGTCGTAAAAGTGACCCTAACATTACCCAAATGATCGGTCAGGTTGTATTGATATTCCGGTGTGGCACTGGCTGTCAGCTTCGTGATCTCAAACTCATTCAAATACATTTCTTCGCCAGAGGCTACGGTATTCCACACCAATCCGGCCTGCAATGTTGTGGCGCCGGCAGGAATGGTAACAATCTGCTCGATCCAGGATTCAGACGCCACTCCCAATGGCAGAAGGGCGCCGGGCCAGCCAAGATCGGTTCCATTCGTTTTAATTAAAATATACGCCGGACTGCTGTTCGCCGCGGTGCCGTTTAACCTATAGCCTTTAACACGAATCCTGTAACGATCTCCTGCGGCAACAGAAAAACTGCCGCCGATGGGGAACATTCCCGTACGTGTAACCGTACCCGTAGAGACCGCCTTAACATATTTTTCTTCCCCATTCAACGTAACAACATTCAACGTTGTATTGGAGGCCGTAATACCCGTGGCTGCATCTCCTGTATGCGAAGCGATTAATTTCGTCTCCGCCATTACAACACGACCTTCAGGGTGACTAATAAATTGTAACGCATCATTCTCCAGTTGCAACTCGCCGATATAATCGGTCTGCTTTACCGATGAACCAAAGGTTGTAATCTGTGACAGCTTGCGTCCGGTCGCATCATAGACATAACGGATATTATTTCCTCCCTTGGATATGGTTTCCGGAAGATTAAGAAAGTTATACGTAATCTTGTCGGTCTCATCTGTCAGTGTTGTGCCGATTCCCTTGTTCAGATCGCGCGTGAGGTTGCCGTTGAAATCGTAGGTGTAATCCTGCACGTCACCGGCATTGGTGTCATAAAACCCTTTAACCTTGTTATCTGAATCGGCTGTAATGTCCTTTACATAGGCAAGCCTATTGCCTCCAGTTCCATAATTGTAAACAAGGTTGTCAATCTGGACACCCTGGCTTTCGCTTTCGCCTTTACGCTGCAGTCCTAAAATATTGCCATTGAGATCGTACGACAGACCATCCTCGTTAAAATTACCGGGCGTCCAGTTATCCACCAGTTTAAATTGGGAGTGGCTGGCCGACAATAAACGGTTCATACCATCGTAGGAAAAATTATATCCCATTTCTTTAATGGCACCGTCGCCTAAATGTTTACTCCATTTCATCGCTGAAATATTTCCGTTATAATTCTTATTAGCGACGGTAAAGGCTCCGCTTTCAAAATCAGTATGGTAGGCTAAGTTCATTCCAAAAAAATCTTTCGGATCACTTTCTTCGATCGTCAAATTACTATCGTTGATGCGCGTAAGCCAGCCCCGGATATTGTATCTGAAATCAATGGACTGTTTCGCATCAGCGGCACTGGCTTGAGTGCTGTGTAATTTTTTATCCACCAGTTGGTTGATCTCATTATACTTATTAAACGCTATCCTGTATTCTGTACCATTTACGCTATGCCACGATTCAATAAGCCGCCCGGCGTGATCATATTCAAACCGCTTCAAAACAGTGGCGGATGTCGCACCGGCTGTTGTCGTTTCCTTCGTTTTCAGAAGGCGCCCGGCAAAATCATATAGATTTGAAATCCTGATTTTACCGTCTTTGTGATTATCTGTAATGGTTTGAATAACCCGGTACATATCATCAAAATAAGTAATGGACTTTAACCAGCTACTTCCGCCCTTCATACCGCCGTCCATTACTTTCACTTTAGTTCCCAGGACTTGTCCCGCCAGCTTCTTGTTTTGAGAATTCGTCGCCACCTGCGTATAGGTACGGCCCAGAACAGTGGCATTTAACAAATCAGTTGCATAGTCGAAACCGGTCCAATCGTCACGAAAGGTATAATTGTCATAATAGGTAACGGTTAAAAAATCATTTGCGCTCACTGTTGCGCCCGTCGTTTTCTTTGGATAAGAAACATTCGTATAACCATGAATATTGCCCACCGCGCCGGCCCCAACGAAAGTCTCGCCAAATTTCCTCCATGTTGTCGTTCCCATTGCCGCATAGTAGTTATCGACTGCCAGTTGCATATCAGCCCGGGTTACTGTTGAATCCTTTATACCGGTAAGAATTGGCCTGTTCAATTCATCATACTTTGTGAATGTCCAATAACGTGGTGAGTTATGTCGTTGGTTTGCGTCCTGTGTTAATACTAGCCTGTCACGCGGGTCATAAACCATGTATACAATTCCTCCGCCTGGTACTTCCTTTTCAATCATCCGGTTGCGGTGGTCATATTTGTACCGAAAAGCAAATGTAATGAGATCAGTATCCGTAATCACGTATGAATCCGGGCCTGCGTGAAGCTTCTTACTAAGCTCTGGCTGGAATACAAAAGCCAGTTGCCCGAAATCATTGTAGATGTAATAAGTTAAGGCCCAGTCTGTCTCGCTATTAAGATTTGCGGTGGCATTAACCTGTACTTTTTTCAAAATTGTTTGGCCGAATTTGTTTACGTACTCCCGCGTCGCATGACCGTCTTCATCAATGGTTACATTTACGCTGAGCAGGCTACTGCTGTAATAGCCTCCTGCTGCCAGATTCGACTCACGCTCAGGCTTGGCAGAAGACGCATTTATTTTCCAAGCGATAATTTTTTCCTGGGTTCCATCAGTTGCAGAGCCATGTGTGTTGAGTAAATACTTTTTTTCGGTGTACTTATTCTGACTCGCTGCACTCCAGGTGTTTCCCGGTCCGTATTCCTTAACCGGCCTGGCAAGAGGGCTCGGTTCAAAATATATTTCGCCATAGGGCTTAGTATCAACGGCAACCTGACCACCCCCCTGATAAAATAAATATTGCGGGCTCGATGAATATGTATTGATCTGCTTTGGTATAAAGTCGGCTTTATACAAACCATTCGACCCGTTTGTATAAGGCAGGTACTTTACTGCCGCCCTATTGTAGTTATCATAAATAAAGGGTTGTACTTCGTCGGTTAACGACTGAGATCCCTGCGTGGTGACCGTCTGCATAATCCGTCCAAGGCCATCCACGTAGCTTGTCACTTCAGCCCTTTCTCCAATAGAAAGGGTTCCCATATCAGCTTGTGTCACGGGTTGTCCGTCCGTCCGCTTGTCAACCAACGCAGTCCGTTCCTGTACATAGCTGGGGTCGTTAAACACCGTAAAGTCCCCATTGGAAACAATCGCAGGTACAGGCGAGGTAACCGAGCATGCTCCGTTGCTTACCTTTACGCTATACGCACCTGGTGTTGAAACGACCAGGCTTGATGTCTGCTCCGAAATGGAAATCCCATTGTTAAACCATTGGTAGGTGAACCCTGCTACTGGTGTCGTTGCTATTGTTGCTGGCAAGGTAGATAGCAGCCCGGTCGGACTTAGATTGACCGTTGGCATGGTTGTAACCTCTACAATCGAAGACGAAGTATTCGAACCACATCCCAATACTGTCAATGAAATGGTTGCTGACCCGGAAAAACCAGAATTCCAGCTAACCACACCTTTGCTTAATCCGAATTCATCCAATCCGGCATTTGAAATCGTTCCAGCGCCCACAGGTGAAATACTCCAGCTATAACCTGTGCCATTAACGGCACTGCCCGTGAAAGCAGTTTGACCGCTACCCTGGCATCTGGAAAACTCTCCAAATGGTTTTGTTACGGTACTTACCCCCAGACTCACGATAACATCCTTTCGAAAAGTCTCAGTGGTACTACAGCCGTTGGCCGTGACGACGATTGTCGCCGGACCAAAGAAACTGCTGTTCCAGGTGACATAACCGGCAGCCCCGCTGACTATCGTTCCCGCCGTCGATGGTTCCAGTTGATACGTTATACTTGAAGCATTCGGGGCCGAGGCCGCGAACGTATCACTTCCGGCACCTTGGCATCTCGAAGAAATACCGGTCACCTCAATGGGGCCAAGCGGGCCGACCGTCACAGCGGTTGACGCTGTCGTCGACGAACCTGTACAGCCGTTTGCTACGACGGTTATCGTGGCCGTGCCCGAAAAGGTACCGTTCCACGTTACCACGCCACTCGAAGATATTGTCCCGGCACCCTGCGTTATACTCCATGTATACGCGGTTGCGTTGCTGGCACTGGCCGAAAAAGTATCCGTTCCAGATCCGCTACATCGGTTTGAAACAGGAGATGAAAGGGAGACCTGGCCGACTGAAGGTTTTAACATAAAACTGGTCGATCCCGTGACAGTCGTCAAATTCGAGCAACTCATCGCCGAAACGGTGACGGAAGCATTATGCGATACTGCCAGATTCAATCCATTAACCGTATAATTAAAACTAGGCGTGGTGCTGGTCCCCACTTGTTGAGAATCTATAAACCATGTATAATTTGGTGTTCCATTTACGTTCGTTGGCTGCGCCGAAAGTGTCACTGTCTGGGGTTGACAGATGTTCGCAGGTACGGTTATGCCAACTGAAGGAGTTGATTTGGCAGTAACAGTAAGGGTAAGAAACGACGTGGAGCAATTGGAATAGGAGACTTGTATCCATGCATTTGTCGTGGCAGCGCTCCATTTCACATACACCACGGCCGTGTTATTTGCGCCTTGAATGACACCGCCCGGACTTGCTATCCACTGCGTGATGGTACATGAAGTCGTCACCCGAAACTGGGCATTATCGTCAACACATACAGTTCCACTCATGTTTGTTATCGTCGGTGCGGATTGGCTAATCACTTTCGTGTATCCAAGTACTGCTATTACGACTAAAAAAAGGTGTTTTATGGTAATTGATTTTTTCATGAGTCAACGATAAATTATTCTCCTTTATAGTGATACACCAATTCCTTCAATATCTTCTGATCATTATCCCGGATCACCTTTAGTCTGCCCAGCAGATCATATTCATATTTTGTTGTGACATTGTTAGCATCGGTCGCGCATTGAATGCCGATTTCAGGATGATAGCAATAGGTCATCATTTGGGCTTTCCTTGGATGCAGTCTCAGTTCGTCAATACTTCCCACACCGGTTAACGTTATGGATCCGCTTGCCGGATTAGAAATAATGTGTTCATAGTATGTCCAGCCGTCAATAGACTTTCCAGACGTACCTGTGGTACTGTTTACCGTGTAGCTTCCGTTTTTACTCCAGTAAGACACCACATAGCTGGACGCAGTTGATAGACCGGTTTTACTAATTGAAGTGCCTGTTGAAAGGTTAATGTATTTTTCGCCGGTTTTGCTTACGCCGGCAATAGAGGCAGGAAGGCCTGGCGAAAAACTCCAATTTCCCAAATCAGCCGTTTCGAAACTTGTAAAGGCTATCTCTGTTTCACTGGCGTTTTGAACCTGTGCCATCGGGTAGGTGTTATTGTAACCCCATATGTATGCATTGTCAACATCATTAGACTTTCGCTGAAGCAGAACATTGCCGAAAACATCATAACTCTTTATCTCAACCCGCTGTTCAATGGGCTTTGACTCTGTTTGAATATCAATAGCTGACAGCAACGGCATTTCATTTGCTACTTTGTATCGGTACACCGTTTTAGACAGAGGACTGTTGTCCTTCACAATGCTTTGCTCCAGAATGGTCGATTTCATGAATTTTGTTAGCAGTAACTGCCAGGCAGGTTCTTCGTCTCCGGTAAGCTCCAGATCATCCGGATACTTATTTGTTGTAATGACTTCGGAGTTATTTGAGTTGCGCTCCTTTTTTGAGGTCAGTTGGTAGTGTCCGTTGGAATAGCCGTAGTCGTATTCAGTCACAGTTTCCATCGGGTTAGTTAATGAGCCAGCCGGAAAATAATCGCGAATTGTTTCCTTGCTTTTAAAATAAAATTCAGTGACAAGTTTGTACCCTGATATATAATAGTTCGTAGCCCCGGTTAAAACAAAGTATCCCTCATTTGCTGAGTGTCTGTGGACAAGTTTTTCAAAAGAAAATCCATAGGCAGCAAGAGGGTTTTTATCCAATATGTATTCGTTCTCTATGCTTTTTAGAATCTTGAAATCTCCACTCAGGTTATCGAATGCGTATACGGATTGCAGTTTGAGAAGTCCACGCCGCCAGTCAAAGCTCGTCGGTTGAGGGAAGGGCCTGTAATTTTTAATCAGATCCGGATGGTCAAGGGCTGTTTTAAAGGTATACTCGGTTTTTCCATTCTCGCCATACTCTCCGGAATATTCGGTGACATTGGCATACCCGACAGGTCCCGCCTGTGTAGGCTGCAGTGGAGAAGAGGGATAACTCCTAACCTGAAGATAAGAACCATACCTCGCATTAGCGGCGAAGGGACCCGGATCATAAATCACCTTAAACATGGTAGAGAAAGATTGTGGAAAATTTACCAGTACTCCGCTGGACGTGGTGGTACCAAATAGATTGTATTCATACTTTTTAATGTTTAGGTTCCCGGTTGCACTATAATTCGTTATTCTTTTTATCCGCAGACCTCCGACATCCTTATTCGTTTGTGTCGCATACGTTGCGTTTGGAGGAAACTCCTCCCATCGAACGTTCAGGTAGTAGTTCATCACATCCTTAACACCGTAAATCGTTTCCATTCCCGCATCCGCTACGCCTGATATGCGATAGGTTCCAGGATCAAGTAACAAGGTCTGAGCACCTTCTTTTAGTAGCGTTTTAGTATAAACGGTTGGACTCACTCCTTCCAGATAGACCTGATAACAGGTAGGGTCCCCGTTCGGGGCCGAGGGACACGCCCTTACCATTTGCCGTGCAACTGATTCAAACACAATTTTACCCGTAATCGGATCCGGGTTAACCAGCGTAAGCTGTTTTTGAACCTCCGGAAGGCCGGAAACAATGACGAGAAAATCGCTTTTGGTCTCGGGCTGCGTGTTAAGCAATTGAAAATCCTGATCAGAGGCAACTACTTGATTTGATTCGTAATTGAATTCCGTAAAACCTCCTGTTGGATAGGTAATTTTAGTTAAAACATTTGCTTGCGCGTACCGGGGAGATGTATGGCGCTTGGCGCCTTGAACACTTAAAGTCTGACCTGAACCGACATCTACCTTGAGGCTTTGGGTAAGAATCGAATTGTTTGCTCCATTGTAGAAACCCCAGAGATCTTGTGAATTAATTGCTTGGCCAAATGGATCCCAATTAGGCAGGTTTACATCCGTGTTGTATTCGAAGACATGTTTTCCACCGGAAATACGATTGGGACTAACATCTGCTGACTCTTCGATGTTGTCCAATCTTAACCGCCTGGAATTTGCGCCACCACCATTACTTTGGAAATAGGAATAGGAAAAGTCAATTCTTTTATTCAGGGATTCGGAAGGATTTTTAATATCTATTCGCTGAACCAGCGAACTTCCGGGAAGATCCTGCCTCGATCCGGTCGTAAAGGTCAACAGACAGTTCGGCGACGATATCCGATTAAGCTTGACCCCATTATTATATTTGGTACTGACATTTTTCTCGTTCGGCCGCAAATTATTATCGGGTTGAAAATCGTCGTCGGCAGCCACAAGGTGATTCGAGGTTTCAGAATCTTTAGCCTGGTACTCATACGTCTCGGTATCGTAGTATAGTTTTATAGTATCCTTCAGGGGAGTGCTCACCTCCAACAAATACCACCCCGTAACAATAGTGGGAAATGCCGGTGTGCTAGTCGTTTCCAATGCAGATCGGACAGGGTTTGACGCGGTAGTGCTAGAGGTTTTTCCAAATGTATATTTTACACCATCCGCTGTTGTAATCTCCCATTGCGTCGCACCTACGCCGGTTTCAATTTCTTTATTCAAAATTTGAATGTCCTGATGGGGTATGGAAACAAATGTTCCATTCTCATCCATGAAAAATTTACCTGACATGGATCCAAAATTGTAATAAAACACATCCGGTTCACTGTCAAATGCAGGATCATCATAACCACTGATCCATGTATCATCGGTACCCTCCGGTCTTCCGTTAGGGGGAATGTTCACGTCAAAGGAGGAGGCGGGGCTAAGATTTTCGGCAATATATTCAAGTGACTTATTTGTGATCGCAACTCTCCTATCGAAGTATCCCACGCCAACCTTATCATCAGGAACTTTGCGTATTGATCGGGTTATAACCCCACCGGAATTAAGCGACCAACCGAGCCCGACGTTTGAAGCCATCTCGTCAACCCGAATGCCACCGGCGTGATAACTCAGATTAACGGGTAACTCCGCGTCCCTTACCTTAACTGCGTATATTGGAATTGAGATTTGTGGAATACCATTATAAAGACTAACCGGTACCTCGCCATACTTGCCGAGTGCCTGAGCAGTCGGTGTCGGAGAAATAAAAGACTTTAAATTCGGCGACTCTTGCCCCCGGGTCAATCCAGGTACCGCTAAGACAAAAAGCATTAGCCCAAACCGGAAATATTGTCTCAGTGTATCATTAATCATAAAAAATAATATTTATTTTCTGGTGCATACTTGTAACGTCGCATAAAGTGATTTAAACAAAGCCTGGCATAGCACAGACATTTGATCCAAGTCAACCAATGGAGTCAATTGAATTTTTTTTGATACGGTAAGAAGGTGGCGGTTAACTTACCGGCCAATAAGCCGTGGGGATAAAATGCGGCGAGAAGGTGTAAAAATCGGTTACTCTCGCTTGGTTAAGTGAAAAATGTGTGCAAACGTTGTTTTTCATAACGGAAAAGGTATTGTGTAAATAAAAACGAGAGTGTCTTACATAGTTAGTCGCCTTTTTTGAAAAAGGTCATCAGTTATTTTTGAAAAATTTCTTATTTTTTTGTTTTTGAGTCATTTAAGACTTCCTACTTTTCCGTTACTTTTGAGTCATAGTCATAACGTTGGTGCAATTCATGGATGTTAACACGCTTTCCGACAACGCCTTAATTAAAATGATGCTCGAAGGTTCGGCCAAGGAAAAAGCGCATGCATGGAAATTGGTTTATAAGGTGCATTACCCCATGGTGCGTGACTTTATCAGTAAAAACAAGGGGCATGTCCGTGAAGCACCTGACCTTTTTCAGGAAGCGATGGCAATACTGCATAACAATATACTTGAAGGCACATTTAGGCGAGAATCATCCATTAAAACATATCTATACAGCATTTCCAGAAACTTATGGATCAGACAACTCAGGGCAAAGGAGAAAAAAACCCTGGATGTCCACCAGATGATTGAAGAGTTAAAAACGGACGTAAACAATTACCTGGTAGACGTCGAAGTGGTAACATTATTAATGAGTGAGCTAAAGGAGGACTGCCGAAACATTCTAACTGAATTCTATTTCAATTCCAGGTCGATGGAGGAACTTAAGGATATCTTTAACGTTAAAACAGTTGAAGCGGCGAAAAATAAAAAATGCAGATGCCTCAACTATTTAAAAAGACTTTATCGCGAACGTTCAATCATTCCTTTCAGGGCAAATTAGCTATATTCGTTCATTAAGGACCACAAAAAATGAATAAGGATCTCGCAAAACTTATAGAAATTGATAACTACCTGGCCGGAGAGTTAACGAATGAAGAAAAAATACAATTTGAAGAAAAGATTCGTGAGCATCACGAATTAAAGGAAGATGTACAACTGACAGACCGTGTAATAAAGGCTATTCGTGGATACGGCTTTAAGCAAATGTTGAAAAAAATCCATCAGGAACACTTTGGGAATGACGACACCGCCTAAATAGAAATGTAAGAACCCGAGAAAGGACAACCTTTGAATGAACTCGTCCCATCAATTACTCGAAACCTAAACATCTCAATAAGAAATCAAGAAAATTCACGCTATCATTTTACAAGTTATTTTTGTGAAGCGCCCAGCGCAAAAAATGAACGGACAATTAAGTCAATGAAAACTGAAGGATGGCCCGATTCCATTTTTGCCGCGCTGGAAAGTGTCTTGATTTAATTTTGCAGGCAAATTGAGTTTGTGTGAGGTTCTTCGCTTTTGGATACGTTTGTTGCTTCCCATAGCAACTTTGAGCTCAAGACTTGCTTTCCTCAGTTGACAAATCCAGAAATTCCAGAATACTACCCACTTTAAATCCGGATCTTCCGTCAAATCAATCCAGCCGTCCCAGTAATCCTTCACTTCTAATCATGTTAGGCTTTTAGAGTTCTGAAACGGGTTATGGAATGGAAGAAATAGAAACTACCTGATCGGGTTTCTTCCCGTGGAACGATCTCAAACCAGATTCCAAGCAGTTTGGGCCTAATTATGTGAAATATTAACAACATAATCTGAATTTTTTCGTTTATCTTTGTGAATATTTACATATGGATTACAGACCCGCACTTACGCGTTTGTCGCGTCAGCCTTTGCCACATCAAATACTGGTGTCCATATTGAAGGACTATGAACGCCCCAATGACAAAATTTATCAGTTGGCAAAAGAGGGCGTCATTCAATCGATCAAAAAAGGACTATACGTCGTTGGTCCGGCTTTAAACATAGAGGGGAAACCGGAAGCGTTTCTGCTGGCTAATCATATTTTAGGTCCTAGCTATGTATCGGTGGAAACTGCGTTGGCTTATCATGGCCTTATTCCCGAACGCGTTTATGAAATCGCGTCAATGACGACCCAGGCTCCCCGGAAATTCAATACACCGTTAGGTACTTTTACCTATACGCGCCTTCCCCTGCCCTACTATGCCTTTGGAATTCGATCCGAAAAACTTGCCGATGACCAATATGCAATGGTTGCGTCTCCGGAAAAAGCCTTGTTTGATAAAATTATCTCTACTTCAGGATTGCTGTTTCGCAGCAGGAAAGCTGCAAAAGAATTCCTGCTTGAAAATATGAGAATGGAACAAGATGCTTTGAGGCAACTCAACATTAAAGAAATGAAGACCTGGATAAAAGGAAGTCTGAAAGAAGAAAGCTTATCAATGGTCGTACATGCGATACAGAAATTATGATCAAAGACTGGCTGGCAGAATATAATCCAATGAACAAAGACGAGGCCCAGTCGGCCCTTCGTGAGATCATGCAGCAAGTTGCCTTGGCCGGCATGTATCGCGGAGGTTTTTTTGAGAAGGCTGCGTTTTATGGTGGTACTGCTCTTCGCATATTTCACGGACTTGATCGCTTCTCGGAAGATTTGGATTTTTCCCTTCTGGAATCTGATCCTGACTTTTCACTGGATAAATATCTGGCTACTGTTCAGAATGAATTTCAGGCGCTGGGCATGACGGTTTCCATCAAAGAAAAGAAGAAGGTAAGGGATAGTCACGTTGATTCCGCTTTTTTGAAATCCGAAACGCTTTGGAGAGAGCTTGTACTGGAAGGCGTCATTCCACAAAGCGGACTCTCACAGCAAGCCCACATCAAAATTAAAATTGAAATTGATACCGTTCCACCGATTGGTTTTGAAACGGAAGAAAAACTGTTGCTGCGGCCATTTTCGTTCTATGTAAAATGTTTTACCTTACCAAACCTCTTCGCCGGTAAAATGCACGCGCTGCTTTTTCGCAAATGGAAAGAAAATGTGAAAGGCCGTGACTGGTATGATTTTGAATGGTACGTAAAGAAAGGTGTCGCCTTGAACTTAAAACACTTTGCCGAACGGGCACGGGGAAGTGGAGATCTTGGCGAAGAAAAAGTGACAGAACAACAATTCCGAAAATTGCTAACCAGCAGAATCAATTCGGTTGATATGGAAAAAGTAAAAGCCGATGCTGTCCGGTTTATTCCGGATAGAAGCAAGATTGACATCTGGTCGAAAAAATATTTTAATGATTTATCAGAGCATTTGAGGGTGCGTTAGTGCCTGATATTTTTCCGTCCATTTTTTTGATTGATTACATGCTGTAAGGGATTTCCATACCGGCAAACAGAATTTGAGTGTTCGTTTTGCAAAAACATATCTTCTTCAGACATTTGGATAATAAGGTTTATCCTGACCGGACCCACAACAAAAAAAAACACCAATGAAAGTTAGACTCATCGTATCATTCGTACTTCTGACCGCATGCTTTGCCACATTTGGTCAGGAAAAGGAATCGCGTAAAGCTAAAAAGCACGATTCGGCTGTCGCTGAAAAGGGACTGATCAAAGTATCCGTCATGTACCCTTTTGCAGAGGGCAAAACATTCAATATGGAGTATTATGAAACCAAGCACATGCCTATGGTGGCAGGGTTTCTCGGCTCAAATCTGGTTAAATACACCATTGAAAAAGGCCTCGCCAGCGGCATTCCCAACCAACCATTACCCTATATGGCAGTGGGAATATTTTATGTAAAGAGCCTTAGTGACTATCAGGCGGCAATTGCCCCGAACATAGATGCGATAAGGGCCGACTTCGCGAATTACACGAATGTAGCCCCTGTAATTTTGGTTAGTGAGGTGGTCCGGTAGCCGACCGACAACCAATTTCCTCAAAACTCCTCCTCCGGTAACGCTAATGACGTGCGGGGTGTTGAGCGATTTCCAGGTAGTCCTTGTTCTTAATAATTATCAGCTTTGAGGATTGCATGAAGAATAAAGTCGCCATTCAGTTCATTGTCCAGGTCGAATAACCCGCCATGCAGAATTCTCCGGAACACATTTTTCAACTTGTCGGCGGAATTTATCGCAGCAAGTCGCGGGCTGTGTTTGCAACCCTGATTCGCCTGCTTAAAGACTTCGACCTTGCGGAAGATGCCATGCATGATGCATTTAAAGCCGCGCTTGAGCAATGGGGCGAAAAAGGTATTCCTTCGAATCCGCTGGCATGGCTTGTTTCCACCGGCCGGTTTAAAGCAGTAGACCGTATCCGGCGCGAATCAAAATTCGACCCGCTGGGGGAACAGCAAGAGCTACAAACGGTAGCTGAGGCTACAGATCCTTCCAGTCTGATCGACAAAGCGATCGGGGACGATGTGCTCCGGCTGATCTTCACCTGCTGTCACCCCATACTGTCGCCCGAGGCACGCACGGCCATGACTATGCGTGAGGTTTGTGGTCTGACCACGGAAGCGATCGCCAGCGCGTTTCTGGTTACACCATCTGCCATGGCCCAACGAATTGTCCGCGCCAAGGCCGAGATTCGCGAGGCAAAAATACCGTTTGAAGTGCCCCCGGCGCATGAATTACCGGATCGGCTAGGGGCCGTGCTCCAGGTAATTTATCTGGTTTTTAACGAAGGCTATTACACATCATCCGGCAAATCGGCAACGCGTGTCGACCTTTCGAGCGAAGCTATCCGGCTTGCGCGCCTGCTGCACGTTTTGCTTCCCGATCCTGAGGTCACCGGACTGCTTGGTCTAATGTTGCTGCACGAATCCCGCCGGGCGGCCCGCACGTCATCAAATGGAGATCTAATCCTCTTAGAGGACCAGGATCGTTCCCTTTGGGATCGTGCGATGATCGAAGAGGGATTGAAGCTGGTAGAACAAGCATTTTCATCCAAACCACCCGGTCCCTACAGGCTACAGGCAGCCATCGCCGCCCTTCATGCCGAAGCCACGCGCCCCGAGACAACGGACTGGCCACAGATTACCGTGCTATATAACCTGTTGATGCGCTTAACCCCCTCTCCTGTTATTGAGTTAAACCGCGCTATCGCCATAGCCATGCACAAGGGTCCAGAGGCCGGGTTGCTGCAGATCGATGCGATCCTGGAACGCGGCGACTTAAACGGCTACCATCTGGCACACTCCGCGCGGGCGGAACTGTGCCGGAAAACAGGCCGTACAAACCAGGCTAGGGCGTCATGGGAACGTGCATTGGCCCTGGCCCAACAAGACCCGGAACGGCGGTTTATCGAACGAAAGCTTAGCGAACTGGGAACGTAATTCCTGAAAATGTAATTATTTTCAAATTTGTTTGTCGATTTTGTCTTCAGCCATTCGACTACCCGATAACACAATCAAATCATCATAAACAATAATCGATCATGGCTGAAAACAAAACGAACATGGAAAAAGACAAACAAAAGAGAAAATTAGTGTTATTCATGCATATATCCCTCGATGGGTTTGCAGCAGACCCTAATCACGGACTGGATTTTTTGACCTATGATAAAGAGCTGGAGCAGTACGCCGATGAAGTGGTTAAAACAGTAGGCTCGCCTGTATATGGACGGACAACCTATCAGCTGATGGAAAGTTACTGGCCAACCGTTCTAAAGAAACCCGATGCCGACAAGCATGCATTGGAACACGCCCGATGGGTGGAAAACGCACCTAAAATTGTATTCTCAAAAACCCTGACCGAAGTAACCTGGAACAACACCCGGCTCATTCATGACAACATCGCTGAAGAAATGATAAAGCTGAAACAGCAGCCCGGAAAAGACCTGGTTATATTCGGCAGTCCCGGACTGGCCACCACCTTGATGAACCTGGGCCTGATCGACGAATACAAACTGACCGTTCACCCTATTATATTGGGCAGCGGCATCAGCGTGTTCACGAACAACGTCACAAAAAGTAAATTGCAATTATTAAACTCAAAGACCCTGAAATCGGGCGTTGTTACGCTGCATTATACAACTACCCATTAATGTGAACCCTATGAAATACATTTGTCTTGGATATATGAATGAAGAAGTTTGGGAAACACTATCGGAAAGCGAAC
This sequence comes from Chryseolinea sp., assembly GCA_041742155.1. Lineage (GTDB taxonomy): Bacteria > Bacteroidota > Bacteroidia > Cytophagales > Cyclobacteriaceae > Chryseolinea. Next base: position 16,284 of record JBGSJE010000003.1, read on the forward strand.
GGAACACCTTTATGGACGAGTGTTTCAGCTACGACAAGGAACTTCGGGAGAATGGTCACTTTGCAGGTGGAGAAGGTCTTCAGGAAGCGCGGAATGCCGCGACATTGAGGTGGCAGAGCGGCAAGGTATCCGTGACCGACGGCCCCTTCGCCGAATCCAAGGAGCAAATTGGTGGCATCATGATCCTTGAAGCCACGGACCTGAATCATGCTATCCGCCTGCTGTCAAAGCACCCCTCACTCCGGTTGGGACGCGGCGGTAATAGCTGGGAAATCCGACCCGCCGCCGACCTGACCGCTCTTATCGAAGAGAGCAAAAAGCGAGGGTCGTAATGGCGGACAGCGTGTTCTCGAATTCCGGCTGAAACTATTCTGGTACACAACCCGCGCAACCCGGTGCCTACACACGTTGGACAATTTTGCTTGGTAAAGAAACCAAAGTAGATTTTTTCGGGAACACGCTGATTTGAAATCCCCGAAAAAGAATATAAACTCCTTTGCTGCGGTTATGGTTAGTTTCTCAAATAAGTATGGCAGTAAATCCTATTATGTAACAGGAAGAGGTCCCTGCAACAGCTTCAGTAAATCCCGCGAAGAGAGGGATTTGAGCAGAGACGCGTCGTTATGAATGAGGTTACCCAACAAATCCTTCTTCGTCTGCTGTAACTGGAGGATCTTCTCCTCGATCGTATTCGGACAAATAAGCCTCACGGCCACAACATTTTTATGCTGGCCGATACGATGCGCGCGGTCAATTGCCTGGTTCTCCACGGCGGGGTTCCACCAGGGATCGACAAGATAGACATAGTCCGCCTGGGTCAGATTCAATCCCGTGCCTCCCGCTTTCAGGCTAATGAGAAACACCCGTATATCAGGGTTGTCCTGAAAGTCCTTGATCCGCTCCGACCGATTCCGTGTCTGTCCGGTCAGATACTGAAACGGAATGCCGCGTGTTTCAAGCTGTTTGCGTATCAGATCAAGCATGGTCACAAACTGCGAAAACACGAGGATCTTATGACGTACGTGCTGGTACCCGATATGTTCAATGAGTGTATCGATCTTCGCCGACTCATTGCCGAAATACTCGTCGTCCTTGACAATCGCCGGTGAATCACATAGCTGCCGCAGCTTTGTCAGTCCCTGCAAAATATGCATACTTTGCGCCGCGATCTTATCCTCCGGAGTGGATTCGAGAAAGTCCCTGAATTCCCGTTCGCAGGCGTCATAAACCTTGCGCTGTTCCGGCCCCATCTCGCAATGCACGATCATCTCGGTCTTCTCCGGAAGTTCGGGAGCCACCTGTTCTTTCGTCCGGCGCAGGATGAATGGGTTGATCCGCTGCTGCAGCGCATTGGCATGCCTGGTGCTTTTGAACTTGTCGATCGGAATACCATATTGATCACGGAAGTGCTGAAGTGTGCCCAACAATCCAGGGCATGCAAACGACAGCTGTCCGTAAAGGTCGAACGTATTGTTTTCGATAGGCGTACCACTTAGCACGATCCGGTTCCTCGCCTTTAATAATCTCGCAGCCTTGTATCGCTGCGAGTCCGGATTTTTGATCGCCTGAGATTCATCCAGGAATATATAATTAAATGCATACTCCTTCAGATACACGACATCGGCAAGCAACGTTGTATACGATGTAATAACGATTTCATAGTCATCGAACGACTTGACATCCCGCACCCGCGATGTACCGTAAAGCGTCAGCACCCGCAGGGAAGGCGCAAACTTCTGCACCTCCTCCAGCCAGTTATAGATAAGTGAAGCCGGTGCAACCACAAGGTTCGTATTATGCTTCCGTTTGGTCCGCTGCGACAGAATAAACGCGATAATCTGTACAGTCTTTCCGAGCCCCATATCATCCGCAAGGCAACCGCCGAAGTTGAAGTCGTCCAGGAAGCCAAGCCAGTTGAGGCCTTGCTGCTGGTACGGGCGAAGCGTCGCCAAAAGCCCTTCCGGCAAAGCGACAGGGTTTATCGTTCCGAAGTTACCAGCCATTTCCTGCAAGCGGGTGAGAAGCGAGCTTGCATCCGGCGTAAGCACCTCCTGTTCATATAACGTCACAATGTCGCTGAACCGTGAAAGCGGTGTGCGCAACATATCGTCGGCCGTGATCTCGCCTGCCTCGAAATAACGTTCGAATTTTATCATCCACTCCTCTGGCAATATTCCCAGCGTTCCATCATCAAGCTGGATGAACCGGTTCTTGTTCCGTATCGACTTTTGCAGATGCTTTAACGATACCTGTTGCTTATCGAATTTAACGGAGATGTTGGTATTGAACCAATCAACACCACTGCTCACACGGATCGTGATCTTCGACTTGAATGGATTCAGATTGTTATGAGTGAGTTTATCGAATCCCAGAATCGTGACACCCAAATCCCGCCACGCGTCGAACGCGTTGAGGAACCAATCACTCTCAAGAAAGCGCTTCTTATGGATATAGAGGAAATCGCGTGAAAGACCACCCTCGAGCTGTTCTTCAAAATCAGGATGTTGCCTCACGAGCACACCTGCAAACTGTAGTTCGGCTTCCTCATCACGCTTCAACGTAAACGGCTTGCCCGCTTGATCCACCGAAACGATCTGCTTCCGCGAAAGCACCGGCACCTCCAGGGAACCATAGGTGAGCACCGGTGTGATCTCGATGAAGTCACCGGAGTCCGACAAATAAATGATGCGCTGACGAGGCTTATCAAAACCATTCTGTTTCACCTGCAGGGTAGTCGCGTGCGCGATGTCTGGATAGGTAAGGTTCAATTTATTCTCGTACCGGGACAAAAAATCATGATGAAACTCCGCAAGCTTCGACTTATGAACCAATAAAACATTCTCCGATTCAATGAACCGCTTCAGCACAATCAACAGGTCGGGATCTTCGATCAGATATGCTTTGTTATCGACCGTTATAAAATGGTCGTACCGTATCTCCACTTGTGTGGGATTGAGGTGCTTCGGTCCGATACGTATGAGCAGTGAAGCTTCGTAGAATATATCCCGGCTGCGCACCGTCAAATCCAGGTCCACGCGCTCTGACTGTAACTGTATCGGCACAATTGAGTTCACGGTTATATTGGCAGACGCCGCCGAATTGTGCATGTAGAAGTCGTATTGTAACGGGTTGCGTACTAACGCCTGCAGGCCGGTAAGATCGGTCTCCGACCTGGCAGTCCGGAAATTGCTGTGAAATTTTGAAAGCGCCGCAAAGAACTTCGTCTCTTCGGGTTTGTCTGTCTTCCAGATCAAATCCATCGGATCGAGTGGTGTGAGCGGTGATTTGATCTTCCCTTTTTCACTTAAGGGAGCGATAAACAGCCCCGTAAATAAATGCCCGTAGTATTTGTGCTGACTTAGCACGACAATAGTCCGCGTTCGCATGGGTTCCGGAGCGGGTCTTTTCGCTTTTTGAGGAAGTGGCCGTGTAGCCGGAGGGGTAGTGAACGGGACGAGTCCCTTAAGTTTCGGTTTGATATGGAGAGACTTCTGATCGTACTCCAGCGCAAAGAACTGCGACAGGTCTTTTTCATGTTCCATTCCGTAATGCCTGGCCGCAGCCTCCAGCCTTGCCTGACGCATCGGACGGTCGAAGAAAATACGCAGTTCCTCGCGGTCCATAATCAGGTTTAAAACCTTTCGCTGATGGTCGCACAGTTTCCGCTTGGGGATGGCGCACGTACAATGTAGCGTTAACGTATTCCCGTCATATCGCGCTCCCACACGAATGGCTGCCGGCGAACGAGTTGCCTCCCGGAACGTTATCCGGTCAATATGTACTTCCTCCGGAATTAAATCCACTACCCGTGTCGTTGCGCTCATATCCGAACTATGCCGCAAAATAAACGCCGTGGTCAGGTCCGCCATGCCGAAATTCCTGATCTGATAAGAATGCAAATCAGCCTGGGAATCGTTGAATTGGGGCATCGGATCCATGAGCTGCAATAAAGGAATTTATAGGTGTTATTCCTTGCGTTTTATCGCCAACCTAAGCCCGGTGCCACGTGTTTTAAAACAGAAGACAACACGTGAACATTGTAGTCGACACCTAATGTATTGGGTATGGTCAGAAGCAGGGTGTCTGCTTCGCTGATCGCTTCGTCCCTGCCCAATTCCTTAATGAGCTGATCCGGTTCGGCGGCATAGCCTCTTCCGAAAATAGCTCGTTTGTTACTTTCGATAAAACCGATTTGATCCGTCCTGTTATTATCCTGACCAAAGAAATACCTGTCCTGATCGTTTACCAGCGGAAAAATGGACCGGCTTACCGAAACCCTTGGCTCGCGCCGGTGACCTGCTTTCTTCCACGCTTCTTTGTACAACCTGATCTGTTCTGCCTGCTGTACGTGAAACGGTTTGCCGCTTTCATCATACTTCAGGGTAGAACTTTGCAGGTACATTCCATTTTCGGCAGCCCAGACAGCTGTAGCGTTGGAAGCAGCACCCCACCAGATCCGGTCACGAAGTCCTTCAGAATGAGGTTCCAACCGTAACAAACCCGGCGGATTCGGAAACATCGGGTATGGATTGGGTTGGGCAAATCCAACACCTTTTAATTTGTCGAGAAATTCCAGTGCTTTACGGCGTCCCATGTCCGCATCCGTTTCCCCATCAGCGGGTTCATAACCAAAATAGCGCCAGCCATCGATTACCTGTTCCGGTGAACCTCTGCTGATGCCCAGCTGCAACCTGCCACCCGATATCAGATCAGCCGCCCCGGCATTTTCTACCATGTATAGGGGATTTTCATAGCGCATATCGATCACAGCGGTTCCGATTTCTATGCGGTTTGTTTTCGCACCGACAGCTGCCAATAAAGGGAACGGTGATCCCAGTTGGGCGGCGAAATGATGTACCCGGAAATACGCGCCATCCAACCCGATCTCTTCGGCTGCAACTGACAGATCAATAGACTGAAGCAACGTATCGCTTGCTGTACGGGTTTTATAGCCCTGGCGGTCAGCCCAATGTCCGAATGATAAAAAACCTACCTTTTTCATATCTACTTTTGTCTGCCTTAAATTGGCCTGGCAAAGATAGAAATTACAGGAATACAGTTGGCGTTCGTTGAGCGGATCAGGGCGCACAAAAAAGACTTTGGGATATCTTGAGTTGCTGAGCAACAACCAGATAATTCTTGTCATCTTTTTTCTGAGTCAGTATGCACATAGACGGTTTAGGTTGTACACGTTTTTGTCTGGAATCAGATATTCGGAGCAAGCTGTGGAACAGGAATCGTTGGTAAGTTATTGTGGCAAGTTCACTATTTCTGATACTCGATTTTGGCAACACGCCACGCAAATTCACCTGCTTCCGTTTTCACTACTGCCTCATCACCCACTTCTTTTTTCATCAGCGCGTGCGCCATAGGTGAATCTATAGAGATGTAATCTTTGGTGTCAAAGATCTCGTCATATCCCACGATACGAAAGCGTTTTTTCTCACCCTTCTGATTTTCAATTTCCACCCAGGCGCCAAACAGTACTTTGCCTTCCTGGAAAGCTGAATAATTCACGACTTTCAAATCGTCGATACATTTGCGCAAATAGAGCACGCGCCGGTCAATTTCACGGAGGCGTTTTTTATTGTAGTGATAATCCGCGTTTTCAGAACGATCTCCCAGGCTTGCAGCCCAGGCGACCTTTTGGGTGGTGTCCGGCCGCTCCACGCGCCACAGATGATCCAACTCAGCTTTTAATTTTTCTAAACCTTCAGGGGTAATCAAGGGTGTCTTCATGGGTACTTAATCACGGAGCCGTGTATACGTCGGGCTTTTAGCGTTTATAAGGATCGTGTCAGCAAAATACAAAACACCGCAAGATACAGACCCTTTTTCCAATGTACCTAATTAAAACGAACCGGAATCCATAGAAGATAGTAACCGACAAGTAGCAACGAAGTGATAATTGTCATCACCACAGACCATCACCTGTCATCTTTTTTCAGGAAGCGACAACAGACTTTTACCTCACAGTCGCGTTTCTTGAAATGAAAATTTCACTAAACACGGCCAAAATAAAGTAGCATCTCCACAATGAAAATTTATCTCCTTTTAGGTCACCCGGATAAAGACACCTTTAATGGCCAGATTGCAGAAGCATACTGCAACGCAGCCATTGCGGGAGGACATGAGGTACGGTTTCAACAATTAGGGGAAATGACATTTGATCCCATTTTATGGAAAGGGTACAAAGTAGTCCAGGAACTGGAACCCGACCTGAAAGAAGCACAGGAAAATATCAGGTGGTGCGACAAATGGGTGATTGTCTTTCCGCTGTGGTGGGGCGCTGTCCCGGCCCTGCTGAAAGGATTCATCGATCGGACGTTATACTCCGGCTTTGCTTACAAGTATCATGACAACGATCCCTTCTGGGACAAACTTCTCAGCGGCAGGTCGGCTGAACTCATTTCCACTTGTGATGCGCCAACGTGGTGGGTGTGGTGGTACTACAGGAACAGTGATCTGACTTCATTAAAAAACGCGACGCTCAGGTTCTGTGGTTTTTCGCCCGTTAAGTCAACACGCATCTCACGGGTCCGCTATTTGAACAAAAATGAAAGACAGCGGAAGATAGAACGGGTTTGTGCCGCAATAAAGCCAGCCAAACAGCAAAGCCTGAACGGAAAATAGCTATCACCCGGAACATGGGAAAAGCCAGCTTAACGGAGCATCAAAATATTGAGCAGATAGATAATTAGAATAATCCAACCGTCGATGCTCAGGTGCCAGCGTTTCTTCTCCGGACGGATCACCAGTCCTATCGCCACGATAGCGGTCATGACGATAGAAGAGTAAATTGACAGCATATGTTTGCCGGATACCGATGCGTATAATGGTCCCGCGGTGTAAAAAAAATCAAACAAGGCGAGGATGGCTATGTTAAACACATTGCTTCCAAGTAAATTCCCCATCGCCATATCGGGAGAGCCCAATCTGACCGCTGAAATCGACACCACCACCTCAGGTAAAGATGTAGCGGCGGCTAAAAATACCGTTCCGAAAAAAGTATCCGTAAGATGAAAATGCAGGGCAATCCTTTCTCCAAAATACGGTAGAAATAATGAAGCCAGCACAACGACCACGGCGTGTAAACTATAAACCGCCAGCGCTTTTCTAATGGCATTGCCATCTCGTTTCCGCCCTGGTCCGGCGCTATATGTATTAACGTCTTGCGATTTTTCATACAAAAATACCGACCTCATCGCCATGATATAAACTACCATCAAAACAATACTCATCGGGCTTATCCACAGAAAGGAGACAAAATCGACGTTGAAAGAAATAGCGGCTCCTGCTATTGCCAATAAAACGATACTGAACGCACCTGTAACAACGTGGCTCGTGCGAACTAAAGAGGTGATCGGTTTTTTAACAAATAAATCCAGCAGGGACAGGATCAGCAGGTTGAATGCGCAGCTTCCCAATACGTTACCCGTTGCAAGGTCCGGCGCCTTGACAACCGTAATGGCACTGATACCGGTTACGAGTTCCGGAAGTGAAGTGACTGTTGCCATTAATATCAAACCTATCCATGCATTGCTTAGTCCGGTCAGTTCAGAAAGCTTCCCTCCTTGCCTGGTGAGTCGGGTACCGCTAAAAGTGATGACAGCCGAACAAACAAAAAAAATGATGATATCGACTGCCATGACCCGGTATTAAAGTGAAACAAAAATTGCCCTCAAATCTGTTTTTGATATACCAAAGGTCGCGAAATAAAACCGACCACCAGCTCACACCCTAAACGTACCGATATTATTACTGCATTGTCCGAACAAAATATATACAATTGCCTGTGGAGCCAAATGAGTTGATTTACTGTATAACAACCAATAAACTAATCAAAAACTTCCCTAAGTTTCATTCTTTGGCTGATCCCGGGTGATGATGTACATCAATGGAGAATATGACTTTCGTCATTTTGAAAAAACAGGTGATCAACTCACACTTATGGTCATTTGCTTCAGGTCGCCATTCCCGTTTTACAACCGATTCAACGGTGCGTTAACGATGAATTAAAATCCCGATAACCGAATAAGATAGTATTATGACGGATCTATATCCAATCAATAAAAAAACTGCTCCAGCACGATCCTGCCGTCCCTCACTTCATACAACATGACCTCATTGATCACGATCCTTCCATGTGGCCGGACCGTGATATCCATCTCCCGCCCCACTACGAAATGATTACCGGTCACAATCGGTGAGGTAGTACGCATGTTGTGTACGGCCTCGATCCGACTGACAAAGTCTTCTCCCTTTTTGCGAACTGCGGCTTTCCCTTCCGCGTAACCTAAATATGGAGACCCTTCCGGTTCGATGCTCCTCACATGATCGGAAAACAATTCGTCATGGATCTCAAACCACTTCTCCTGCATGGCCAGTTCGTAAAACCGGTCGGCAACAGCCGCGGTCGTCATCGTCTTTTCTTTTGTTGGTGTCATAGTCTGCATTTTTTGTTTTGAATGGTATGCGATGCATTGTCCAGACAAAAGTAAAATCGAGCCAGGACCGGGAAGAGGTTAGAAATGGACATTGTGACGGGCTGATTCAGACATTTCTCAAACAGGCCGCCCTACGGCACGGTTTCATTTGCCGACTTTCAAAAAAAACCGGAAATTATTTGCGCAGTTAAATAGCTGCGTATATATTTGCAGTCAAATAGCTGCGCAAAATGGATTTAAGAAGAGACGTATTTCAGGCCATCGCCGACCCTACCCGACGGGCCATTATCGCACTCGTTGCACTGCAGGCCATGACACCGAGCGCAATAGCGGAAAATTTTGACTCCTCGAGGCAAACCATTTCCAGGCACATCCAAATCCTCACCGAGTGCGAACTACTGGAACAGGAACAGAACGGCAGGGAAATCTATTATCACTTCAATGCCAAAAAAATGAAAGCCATAGCTGACTTCATCGAGCCTTTCCGCAACCTCTGGGATGACCGGTTTAATAAACTGGAAAGTATCATGAAGAAGTACAAACCAAAGAAATAACATGTATGGAAAGAAAAACGAAGATCAACGCCGAAGACGGTAAGCATGACATTGTCATTACACGTGAATTCGATCTGCCGCTCAACCTGCTCTTCACAGCTTACATAGAACCTGACATCATTGAGCAATGGATGGGTTCCAAAGTGCTGAAGCTTGAAAACAAAAAGCACGGCGGCTGGCAATTTGAAAAGAAAGATGCTCAGGGCAATGTCGTGTTCCGCGCCAACGGCGTAATTCACGATTTTGTACCTGACAGTAAGATCATCCGCACCTTTGAAATGGAAAATACACCCTTTCCCCCTCAACTTGAGTTCCTGGAATTTGAAAAGCTGACAGACGACACCAGTAAACTCACCATGCAGATTGTATACCGGTCGGTTGCCTTTCGGGACCAGATGCTGAAATTACCATTTGCCCAAGGCATTAACATGGCTCACGACCTGCTGCAACAAGTCCTCACCAAACTAAAATAAAACCTTATGACCAAAAGAAATAGGATCATCTATTGGGTTTCCACCCTATGGCTCGCATTGGGAATGACATCAACCGGGATTGTACAACTCATCAGGATGAAAGAAGAATCGGATATGATGGCACATCTGGGCTATCCCCAATATATCCTCACCCTCCTGGGAATTTGGAAATTGTTTGGCGTCATAGCCGTGCTTGTTCCCAAATTTCCCCTGGTCAAGGAATGGGCATATGCAGGCTTTTTCTTCGCCATGTCCGGCGCGGCGTTTTCCCACATCGCCCTCGGAGACAACCCAACGGAACTTTTCGGACCGGGTTTATTGATTGTCCTCACTGCTGTTTCGTGGTACTTCAGGCCTGCCGAACGGAGACTCATTCCCGTAACCATTAAAAATGAATAGTATGAACGCCAAGGTCGACTGGTTCTTTAACAAAGCCAAATCGTGGCGCGACGAATATGATTCCATGAGAACGATCGCTCTTGACTGCGGGCTTACGGAAGAGTTGAAGTGGGGCTGCCCGTGTTATACATCAGAAGGACGAAACATCGTGTTAATACACGGTTTTAAAGAATACTGCGCCTTCCTGTTTTTCAAGGGCGCGCTCTTGAAGGATCCCCAGGGAATCCTGGTGCAGCAAACGGAGAATGTACAGGCTGCCCGTCAGATCCGGTTCACCCATGTTGGAGAAATCACAAAGCTGAAAGCCACCTTGAAAGCCTATATCCGCGAAGCCGTAAAAGTGGAAAAGGCCGGACTGAAAGTTGATTTAAAAAAAACAAATGAATTCGCTATTCCGGAAGAATTTCAACATAAATTGGATAAGGACCGCGCACTGAGAACCGCTTTTTACCGGCTGACACCGGGACGACAAAGGGGATACATTCTTTTCTTTTCCGCTCCCAAACAATCGAAGACCAGGGAGGCCAGGATCGAAAAAAGTACAGAGGATATTCTCCATGGTATCGGATTAAATGACAAGTAATTTCAGGCAACAGCGCTTGAAAAAAAATAAACATTCGCTTTCCTAACATTGTGTTATGTCGAAAAAAACCAATTCAAACATCAAGTTGTCTGCGGAGCAACGCGAAGAACTGCTTCTGGCGTTGGAAGTCCGCTTTGAGAAAAACATGACCAGGCATAAAGGCCTTGAGTGGCCGAAGGTACTGGCAAAACTGGGAGCGAGTCCTCAAAAACTCTGGTCCCTCCATGAAATGGAGAGTACGGGCGGTGAACCGGATGTCGTCGGCTATGATAAGAAGACAGACGAGTACATTTTTTACGATTGTTCCTCCGAAACTCCCAAGGGACGCAGAAGCTTTTGTTACGACCAGGAAGCGCTGGAATCACGGAAAGAACATAAACCGCAAAACAGCGCCTTGGGAATGGCTGCTGCAATGGGTATAGAACTTCTAACGGAAGAACAATACCACGACCTGCAGAAACTTGGGCCATTCGATACCAAAACGTCCAGTTGGCTGAAGACTCCACCTGAAGTCCGGAAACACGGCGGCGCAATCTTCGGCGATTATCGCTACGGTCGGGTGTTCGTGTATCACAACGGCGCAGAATCCTATTATGCCGCCCGGGCATTCCGTGGTTCGCTGAGGGTATAATTTTTTTTAATCAACCTACTGCCCGGGCGCCGGATAAATCGGCATCATTTCTTCCTGCCTCTTTCCTTGATTTTTTCCGCCATTTCCTTAGAGACACCGAACACTTTTCCCGCAGCCGCATCCTCCATAAACCGGTCGACGTATTGCTGGCTTAATGACGAATTGTCCTTATACTTTTCCCTGAGTTTATCCAGCCTTGCATGCAGATCCTTTTTTACAGTAGCATATGCGGGATCGTCATACACGTTTTTCAGTTCCTCCGGATCCTTCCTGCGATCGATCAGTTCCCATTTATCCTCTACAAAATAATAGTGGATCAGTTTATATTCCTTCGTGACGATCGCATAATGCCGGTTAACCATATGCTCCGCAGGATACTCATAGTAGTGATAGTAGACGGCATCCCGCGTCCACTTGCCGGATTTACCGGTAAGCAAAGGAATCATACTTTCCCCCTGCATATCGGACGGCGCGGGAATTCCAGCGGCGGCCAGGAACGTCTGTGCAAAGTCCAGGTTCTGAACAAGCTCATCGGAACGGCTACCTGCCTTCACGTGTCCCGGCCATGCAACCAGCAGCGGTGTCTTGAACGATTGATCGTAGATGAAACGTTTGTCGAACCACCCGTGCTCACCGAGGTAAAACCCCTGGTCTGACGTATATACGATGATGGTATTATCCATCAGTTTGTTGGCTTCCAGGTAATCCAGCAACCGCCCGATGTTTTCATCAACCGCTTTGATGGTTCCCAGATAATCCTGCATATACCGTTGATACTTCCACCTCATCTTATCCTGTGTGGTCATCGTAGGATAAGCTTTTTTAAATTCCTCGTTAACGGGACTATACGCCTTTTGGAAGTTCTCCAGTTGTGAAGGACTCAACCGGCCGAATTCAGCCTTGTACCGCGCCTTGTCGAATCCGATTTCCGGTATCCGCAGTTCATCCATTACTTCCGGAAGTACTTTATTATCGCCAGCCCAACTCATATGCCGGAGGATGTTCATCTCCGCTTCGGCAACGGGAGGTGTCCGTCCGGAATAGTCGTCGAAGAGCGTTGAAGGTTCCGGGAATTTTTTTTCCGTAAATTCTTTCAAATGACGCTCTGCCATCAGCCAGGAACGATGGGGGGCCTTGTGTAAATACATCAGCATAAAAGGTTTGCCGGGTTTACGTTCCTTCTCCAGCCAATCCAGTGTCATATCGGTCACGATATCGGTCACATAACCATTCACCTTGATATTTCCCTCGTTCCTGGTGATGAAGTCGGGGTTGTAATAAGCACCTTGCCCGGGAAGTATCTTGAACTGATCGAAGCCCTTGGGATTATTTCCAAAATGAAGCTTACCAAACATAGCTGTCTGATACCCCGCCTGCTGAAACAACTGCGGGAAGGTGACATTGGTGGTATCGAAGTGAAAGTGATTATCAACTTTCCCGTTGAGATGGGAATGTTTCCCGGTCAGGATGGTGGCACGCGACGGGGCACAAATGGAATTCGTTACGCTGGCGTTGGTAAAGAGCATTCCTATACGAGCGATGCGATCAATATTAGGTGTATTGATCAACCGTTTATCATACGCCGAGATCGCCTGGTAGGCATGATCGTCAGACATGATAAAAATGATATTCGGTTGTTTGGATGTTTTAGATGACTGTGGAAAGACGTCGCTGAGGGGCATCCAGACAAAGGCTTGCAGTAAGATCAGGTATTTTAGCATGGTGTCTGACGTTGGTTGTAGTTTGGCGAGTTAAAATACAACTTTCTTTATTAAAATACCCCGCCTGTTGACGAGAGCGGCACTCTTCAGCATTCTGTTATAATTGCCGGGGAAACTGAATGGCATTAAAAGTTCGTCAACTAAAGCAGGTGTCCACAAAAAATATCAAAGCTTCTGTCCATTTAAGTTTCCGATGATCGTCATAGGTCATCAAACAAAAAACATACCCATGAAAACACTAAAATTTGTCCTCCTTTCAATTGCCATGGTATCCATGAGCTTTGACCGTCCCGCCGACACATTAACAGACGCAGAGCGTAAGTACGTAGCCAACCTGCTCCAGGAAACCAGGGACAACCTTGTTACCAAAGTAAAGGACCTTTCACCCACGCAATTGAACTTCAAACCCGGCGCCTCCAGCTGGTCTGTTGCCGAATGTGTTGAACACATCGCAATATCCGAAAACAACATATTCGGGTTTGCCATGATGGGCCTGAAAGAGCCTGCAAATCCGTCCGGGCGGAGTGAAATAAAAATGAAGGATGATGACATTGTCACCATGATTTCGGACCGGAGCACCAAAAGAAAAACCCAGGAAGCGTTCGAACCCACGGGTAAATTCGGCTCGTTCGAGGCAACGTTAAAAGAATTCATTAACAAAAGAGACGGAACCATCCGCTTTGTAAAAACCACTTCCGATGACCTCCGCAACCATTACAACGATTTTCCTTTTGGTAAACTGGACAGCTATCAGACCATCCTGTTTATGGCTGCACATAGTAAACGGCATACGGCGCAGATCGAAGAGGTAATGAACCATCCCGACTTTCCCAAAAAGTAGCCGGATATAAAACGGGGCCTTCATCACCATGAAGACCCCGTTTTTAATATTCCTGCCCGGAGCTCACAACTCCAGCCTGAACAGCGCCATTACTAGTTGATCTTTTTCAGACCCTTTGCCTTTTCCTTCTCCGACTTGTCTTTCTCCTTAGGGGATTTGACTTTCTCCTTAGTAGATTTGTCCTTCACCTTGTCTTTCTCCTTATCACCATCTCTCCCATCAAAATTATCGAACTCTTCCCCGTCATCCTCCCTGTAGAACTCATCCCCGTCGAGGTTGAGATCAATATCGAGGTTGTCCAGGTCCACATCTACCGGCTCAATATCGATATCCAGTTCGGGGATCTCAACCGGTTCGATATCTATATTCAGTTCGGGGATCTCAATTGGTTCGATATCAATTTCCAGCGCGCTGAGTTCAATTTCGAGCGGTTCAAGCTGGATATCAATGTTATCCAGTACCACCTCGATTGATTCCAATGCAACCTCGACGGAATTTTCGATTGACGCTTCCAACGCCTCTTCATCAATATGGACATCTATATCTTCCCAGTCCCGCTGCGCCGACCGCGTCGTTATTTTTCTTAAACCATCGGTTTTTTCAGCGGACGATTGTTGTTTTTCGGATTTTTGCGAATCCTTTTTTGGGTTGGTATCTTGTGAAAAGCCCGGTGTCAGTGCGATTAAACTGACCAGGCACATCGATTGAACGCAGTTTGAAAATTTCATAGGGGTCGAATTTGGGGTATAGTGTAAATACCCGCCTGCCGATGAAAGGTTACATGGTTATCTGTTTTTCTTTCCGGGCGGCCCCATATTCCGTTTCATTTCCCGCATACCGACCGGCTGACGGATTGAGGGACGTATTCTTCAAATTGTTAATGAATTGTTAAGACGGATAAAAACGGCTGGACAGTCGAGTATTTTTTGAAATCCGTCGAATACAACATTCCGGAGCGGTTTTAGTTGCTTACTTGTATAATGATTACTCACCCAACTAAACGAAAAAGTATGAAACAGATTATTGCCGTATGTATGGTAGCTACCATCGCATCACTCATGTCATTCCATTTCAAGGACAATGTGTACAAAATCGACAATCAAAAAAGCAAGATTACATGGACAGGGAAAAAAGTCACCGGTCAGCATACCGGAACGATCAGCCTGGCGGAAGGAAGTTTCACTTTTAAAGACAACAAAGTTTCAGGTGGTTCTTTTGTAATCGATATGTCGACATTAAAGGACAGCGAGGGGAATGAAAGACTTGAGGGGCATTTAAAATCCGATGATTTCTTTTCCACAGAAAAAAATCCTACAGCTGCCTTTATAATCTCAAAAATCGACCCGAAGGGTACTGATCAATACGCCGTCAAAGGCAATCTTACCATCAAAGGTATCACTCAGGAAATTGAATTTCCGGCCACTATCCGGATTTCAAACGGCCAGATCAATGCGAAGGCTGTGATCCTCGTAGACCGGACAAAATTTGATATCAAATTCAGGTCGGGGAATTTCTTCCAGAATTTAGGCGATAAAGCGATCGAAGACAACTTTGAACTGAATGTTGATCTTGTAGGGAGCCCCGGTGTATAAGCCAATAATTCTTCAAATCATCGTTTTATGAATTCACGGGTAAGCGCTTTATTAATCAACTATTCAGCGGATATTCTTGCACAAACCGACTATGGAATGACCTGGACGCAGATCGCTAAATTTTTCCGTAAGAAAAGCGCCGAATACAATGTCGATGTTCCTTATGCGAATACGATATTTCCCTCGCACCTTTCCAACCGGAGAGATGGATTTATCAAAAACCTCCGGGCATTTTCACCCGAGCAACAACTTATCCTGCTTAAAGAATTGTGCGAGGCGAACGGAAAAATAAACAGTGTACCTCTGAAAAAAATGATCATGCACGAGTACAGTAAATACGGACTGCCCTTGATGTAAAAATCAATACAATCCGTATAAAACCGGGGTTTTTATTCATATTTATTATGTACATTCTACGCAATACAATGCGGAAATCAGGTATGTAATTATTTCGTTCCAAACACGCTACCAATCAACCAACACCATGAACACCAACCGGAGAAAATTTATTCAGCATGCTGGACTAGGCGCAGCGGCTCTCGGTATATCGATACCATCCGCCGTATCCGCCAAACAAGGTAACGCAGACAACGACGGTCAGATCCTCTTTGTCGGTGACAATATTGCTGTCGCTCAAACCACCAATGGTAAAGTCAGGGGATTTATACTTCGTGGTATCCATACCTTTCTCGGAATACCTTACGGCGCCGACACATCCGGTGAAAACCGGTTTATGCCTCCGCAAAAACCCAAACCCTGGACGGAAATACTGCCCGCGGTGTGGTGGGGTAACACGGCACCCCAGAATATGGAGAAAAGGTATGGCAATGTTTACGCATCATTCGTCGACCACTGGAACTACGACGATGTAAGCGAGGACTGCCTCAAACTGAATGTCTGGACCCCCGCGATCGGCGACGCAAAAAAACGACCGGTCATGGTCTGGTTACATGGAGGCGGCTATGCCAACGGAAACGCTATTGAGCAGGACGGATATCATGGGGAAAATTTTTCCCGCAAAGGTGATGTCGTTTATGTTTCCATCAACCACAGGCTTGGTCCTTTCGGATATGCTCACTTTGGCGCTGCGGGTGAAAAATTCGCCGCCTCTGGTAACGTCGGTATGCTTGATTGTGTAGCGGCCCTGGAATGGGTACGCGACAACATTGCAACTTTCGGCGGAGACCCGGGTAACGTAACGATCATGGGACAATCGGGTGGCGGCGCGAAAGTCTGCGTATTGACGGCGATGCCCGCTGCAAAAGGGTTGTTTCATAAGGCTGTAGCGTTAAGCGGTTCTTCCCTGCGGGCGGTGGAAAAAGCCAATGCCGAAAAGCTGGCTTCATACGTTCTGAAGGAGGCCGGTCTTACTTACAACGACATGGATAAGCTTCAGCAAATGCCCTGGAAACAATACCTGGAATTTGCATCACGGGCTTACACCAAATTCCGCGAGGATATGAAGCTACCCGCTTTCGGTGGTGGCGGCGGCTTCGCACCGGTTGTCGACGGAACGTATTTACCACAGCACCCTTATAATGTTGAGCCGGCCCCCTCGGCAGCAAACGTGCCGATGCTCATCTGTTCAACATTTAACGAACAGTCGCCGAGCCGGACAGATGCATCGCTGGAAAACATCGACATTCAAGGTGTCAAGGAAAAGCTTAATGCCCGTTTTGGAAACAAGACCGATTCCATTGTAGAGGCCTACGCAAAGTCATTTCCCGAAAAAAGACCGATCGAAATATGGTCCATGATCGCCAGCAACCGTCAGAATGCCATCGCACTGGCCGACGCAAAATCAAAACAATCGCCGGGCGTTTACCTGGCCTGGTTCGGATGGCAACCACCGCTGTTCGACAACCGCATGCGCGCCTTTCATTGCTCGGATATATGCTTCTGGTTTTATAACACCGACCTCATGCTCACCCATACCGGCGGTGGTGCCAGGCCCAGGAAACTTTCCTCAAAAATGACTGACGCCCTGGTAAACTTTATGCGCACCGGAAATCCAAATGGTGGTACATTACCCAAATGGCCTGCGTACACCAGCCTTAACGGCGAGACGATGATCCTGGACGACAGCTGTGTCGTAAAGAATGATCCCGACCGGGAAGCACGCAAAACATTAGCTTAACAACCTGCGCCGCCTAAAGGTAACGGTATCAACCGGATACCTTCAGGTTGGTCAGGCGTTCTATAAAACACCATTCATCAACAACTCCCACCGCGTTGACGATGAAGACGATTCACTATTCTCCAACCCCTTCCCTACCTGGCGATCAACGAACTTAATACGGTCTCAAGCCTGTTGAAGACCGAGCCCCATCCATTATAGATACCCATCTTCTTTTGTTGCTCGCAATATTCCTCCGTCGGGTGAATAACATTAAAAGTGAAATTTGTCTTGTCTCCCTTGTCTTCAAAGAGAGCCTGAATTTCCACACCTGCAGTCATCGGTTTGAAATTCGCCGAGGAGAACACCTTTTCAAGTGTAACAATAACGGAATATACACCATCCGAAATAAACTGACTCCCGTCCGGCATGTCCATGGTATATTCCCACCGGCCACCTACCCTGAAGTCGTGTTCAACGACCTTGACTTCCATTCCTTTTGGTCCCCACCACAACGCGATGTGCTCCGGTTGTGTCCAGGCTTCCCAAACCAGTTTTACAGGGGCGTTGAAGGTTCTTGTCAGCGTGATGGTCCGCTTAGCCTCTTCGTTTTCTTTTTTCATTTTGTTTTGCTTTAGATTGTAAGGTGTTCAGATATTTCTCGAATGAATCCAGTTTATCTTCCCACAACACACGGAATGGCTCTACCCAATCCGCAACCTCCCGGAGGTTTGCCGGTTTAATCCGGCAGTACCGTTCCCTTCCTCTTTTTTCAATTCCGATGATCCCACATTCCTGTAATATTTTCACGTGCTGAGATACGGTAGGTCTGCTGATCTCAAACCTGTCTGCAATGGAATTCAGATTCATTTCACTCCTGGCAATGAGGGTGATGATCTGCCTCCTTGTAGGATCGGCAATAGCCTGAAAAACATCCCTCCTCGCCTCGATTGTCATTATATGTCGCCGTTTGACTACATAAATGTATATGTAGCCATTCAACTACGCAAATTATTTACGACATATTTTTAACGTAGTCCGATTGGTAACGCCTTAGTCGCGTAACATAAAGCCAGCAGGATGGGCCATGATACCTATTCAGGTTCTTTTTTGATCTTTTCCAGGAATAATTTCACCTGTTTTTCATAGTTGCCCACAAGATGCGTCCGCACAAAAAACGGGGTGGACTTGTCGGCGGCGGCGCGAATAAAAACCTGCCGGGAAGGGAGAGCAGGCATATGGCAGTCGATGCAGTTATTACTGAGCACCAGTCCGGGAACGTGTGGCTGTTTACAAAAATTATCACTTCCCTCCTTGTGGCAATTCATGCAGCGCGAAGAAAACACTTCCGTTTTTTTCGTTTCTTTCACATGAACATTATGACATGAGGAACAATCCATTTCGCTCATCCGGAAACATTTACTTGCGGTAAGCAGGCCATATTGATTTCCATGAACATCAAGTGTAGCGCCACTATCCGCCGGGTGAAGTGGAAACAGGAAATTATCGAGATCCTCTCCTACGGTATAGGAGAACGAAGGCATAAAATTGTCGCGTATACCCGAATGACAAAGTGCGCAGTTGTCCAGTTTTTGTTTCCTGGTTAACCGCGCCGGATTGATTATATGCTTTGGATTTTTTTCTTCCGGGTTCGCTTCGTGAAACCGCACATGCCTCGCTGCCGGTCCATGGCATCGCTCACAATCAACACCCAGAATCACCTGGCTCCGGTCAAATGTTTCACCCTTTTTATTCGCCTTTCCTATTTTAAAGTACGTATTATGACATTCCAGGCATCGCGCTTCAATACTCCTGCTGAATAGGATCTGATCGGTCGGATAACCGGGACTGTTACTCCAGGTGTCCGATGGTGTATGGTACGATACCGGTAGCTGAAAGAGCACATTATCCTCCCAAAACAAATAGGTCTGACCCTGCCGTCCCGATCCCAAACTGATATCGATCGGTTTCCGGTCTACCTCCACACCATCAACCATCGCACGCTGAAACAATCCAGCCTGTGTTTTCTCCATTACAACCTTTAGTTTTTCGCTTATTATAAAAACATTCCGGCCGGAGTCGAAACTTCCCTTCACCGTCTCTGCCTTACCAGGCCTGGACGTCTGGAAATGCGGAGTCTGAAAATGTGATTCCGATATTGCCTGGTGACACTTCACGCACGTCTCCGAACCGGCAAACTCTTCTCCCGACGGATGAATTACCCCCGATAATTTTTCGTCCTTTTTAAAGGAATTGCAGGTAAACACGAACAACAGTACGCCCGCTAAAAGGGCCGCAATTACTACATGCCTGCTGCTGATGTTTCCGCTGAACGATATCATTATTCCTTTTTGCCAGGTTTCTTCTTCTCCGGCATGAAGGAATATTATACTTTTTGGCCATGCGAACAAAATTTTGGTGCTATTTTGTTAACAGTATTCATCCGGCATTGAACAGCCCTAAACCTTAACCGAGTGATGTTATGAAAACCACCTTCCTGTTCATCCTTCTTTGCATGACCGGCTTATCGGTACACGGTCAGCAAAGCCAGTTGACTGAAAAACAAAAAAAGGAGATCACCTCGCTGATTGACAATTATTCCCTGGCGAGGGAAAACAGGGATACCGTTCTTCTTAAAAGTATTCTTACAACGGATATCGACCAGCTGGTATCCACCGGCGAATGGAGATCGGGGATTTCGTCATCCGTGAAGGGGATGCTCGGCAGTTCAGCCGCCAGCCCGGGAACAAGGACTTTAACCGTTGAAAAGATCAGGATGCTCGCACCGAATAGTGCCCTTGTCGACTGCAAGTATGAAATCAGAAATGACGACGGTAGTTCCAGGAGGATGTGGAGTACTTTTATCGTTCTCTATAACAAAGGTTCCTGGAAAATCGCGGCAATCCGGAATATGCTTCCAAGCAAGGCATAGTTCCCGTAACCGGCTTGAAGTATACTACATGCAGTAAGGTTATTTCCATTAAACTATCTGAAATTTCTTCCCTCGGGAAAAATCTTTCCCTGGACAATCTCATGCTCCTCACTTTTTTTCTTCGCCGGAATGGGTGCACTTCGTTCATCGGCCCGCGACAAGGTCGTCACTGAAACTTCTTTCTGACCTTTAGCGGTCAGGAGTTTCTGCAATAGTTTCGATAAATTATAACAGCACTTGACAATAACATGAATCACCTCTCCTTCGCGCTGCAGTTTCCCTTCGACCATTAAGAGCCTGGATTGTAATATTTCCTTCCTGTACTCATCAAACAATTTTTGAAAGACCACGAGGTTGGCACATCCCGTTTCATCCTCAATCGTAATAAAACAGATACCGCTCGCCGTCCCCGGCCGTTGGCGAACCAGGATAAGTCCGGCTACCTTCACCACATCACCGTCTTTTGCAGATTCAAGGGCGGAAGCAGGGATGATATCCAGGCGATCGAGCTGGTCCCTGATAAAACTGACAGGGTGCGCCTTGAGCGATAGCGACATCGCAGCGTAATCGTGAATAACGTGTTCCCCCTGTGTCATTTCAGGAAGATTTATTTTTTCCTCCACGACCCAACCGGTTTTTAATCCGCGGTGCATAGCCAGCGGACGGTCCTTTGCCGATACCTCCCACAGCGCCTGCCTGCGGTCAAGGCCCATCGACCTGAACACATCGGCATCGGCTAATCTTTCCAGTACTGCATCACTCAGTCCCGCTTCCAGGAGCTGGCGAATGGATGTGTACCTCGTTTTCCCGCTGGTTATTCTTGTAATATCCTCCTGGCGAAGACCTTTCACCTGCCTAAAGCCTAACCGGAGAACCCTGAACTTCCCCGATCGTTCCTCCAGGATATTATCCCATGCGGAATAATTAATATCAACCGGTCGTACCTCCACACCGTGCTTTCGCGCATCAATAATAATCTGCGCCGGCTGATAAAAACCCATAGGCATACTGTTGAGCAAGGCACAGGAAAAAATATCAGGATAATAGCACTTAATCCAGGATGAGACATAAACAAGCAGCGCAAAGCTTGCCGCATGACTTTCCGGGAAGCCATAGCTGCCGAAACCTTCCAGTTGCCTGAATACCCGTTCCGCATACTCCATGCTATAGCCGTTTTTTGTCATTCCCCTGATCAGTTTATCCTTAAAGTGAGAGACCACACCTTTAGCTTTAAAGGTTGCCATACTTCGGCGGAGTTCATCGGCTTCACCCGGTGTGAAGCCGGCGGCAACAATGGCGATCTTCATCGCCTGTTCCTGAAACAACGGTACCCCCAGCGTACGCCCCAGAATCTCTTCCAGATCCTTCGATGGATATTCGACCGGCTCCAGTCCATTACGTCTCCGGAGGTAGGGATGGACCATGTCTCCCTGAATCGGTCCGGGCCTGACAATCGCCACCTCGATCACAAGATCATAGAAGCACCTGGGTTTTAACCGCGGGAGCATGGATTGCTGAGCGCGGCTTTCAATCTGAAAAACGCCGATCGTATCGGCATGACTTACCATCTCATAAACGGCCGGGTCATCCTGTGGAATATTAGCCAGTGTCAAATCCAGGTTATAGTGCACTTTAGCAAGGTCAAATGCTTTGCGTATACAAGTCAGCATTCCCAACGCCAGTACATCGATTTTTAAAAATCCAAGAGCATCGATATCATCCTTATTCCATTCGATACAAGTTCGGTCTTCCATACGCGCATGAAGGATGGGACAAAGCCGGGATAGTTTTCCCTCGGTGATCACAAATCCTCCGGTATGTTGCCCGAGTTGCCGGGGGAATCCGATATACTGCGCGGTCAGCTGCAGGGTCTTCTGAAGCATCGGGTCCTTGGGATTCAACCCGTTTTCTTCAATCCGCTTCCCGTCAAAACCTTCTTCGGTAAATTCCCAGACAGACCCCGAAAGCCGGTTGATGGTATCGACGGAAAGTCCCATAGCCTTACCAACATCCCGGATCGCTCCCTTGTGATGCTGTTGGGTAACGGTGGCAACAATCGCGGCACGATCTCTCCCGTATTTTTTATAGATATATTGAATGACCTCCTCGCGTCGCTCGTGTTCGAAGTCCACGTCGATATCGGGTGGTTCATTCCGGGCAGAAGAAATAAACCGTTCGAACAGCAGTTCAAATTTTGAAGGATCAACGGAAGTTATTCCCAGACAATAACAGACGGTAGAGTTGGCTGCGGATCCCCGTCCCTGGCAAAGGATACCTTGCTCTCTGGCAAAACGCACGATATCATGTACGGTAAGAAAATACTCGGCATAGTTCATTTTCTCCATGAACTCCAGTTCATACTTGATCGCAGATCTGATCTTTTCGGGTATCGTATTTCCGTAAAGACGGTTTGCACCTTCCCATGCTAACCAGGTAAGTTCTTCCTGTGGTGTGCGCCCACCCGTGGTGATCTCTTTTGGATATTGATACTTCAGTTCATCGAGTGAAAACGTGCAGGCTTCTTCCACTTCCCCGGTTCGGCGTATCGCATCCGGATACTGCCGGAACAGCCTCACCATCTCATCCATTGGTTTCAGGTATCGTTCCGCGTTCGGCAGCAACCGGAAACCGGCATTATGAATCGTGCATTTCTCCCTGACACAGGTTACTACATCCTGCAACTCTCTCCGGTCCGGGTGGTGATAATGCACATCATTGGTGGCGATCATGGGGATTCCTGCCTGAGATGAAAGCCTGAAAATCCGGAACAGGTATTTCGCATCCGTCCCGGAATAGGTACGGGATGCCGCCAGATACACATGCTCACCAAGCGCTTCGCGGTATTGATTCAATTCGTTTTTAAAGGAACGGTCGAAATCGAAAGCTTCGTTCAGTGCGGCCGGAGGCAGGAGAATAAACTTTGAGCCACTGGCATGCCGGAACACATCCTTTTTGTACAAATGGCATTCTCCTTTTTCAGCTCTCATGTTTCCAAGCGTAAGCAGCGTGGATAATTGTTCGTAGGCATTGATATGGGTCGGGAATGCCAGTAACGAAGGGCCATCGAGAAGGTCAAGCCGGCAGGCCGGAATAATACGAATTCCCCGTTTTTTTGCTGCTACGTGACCGCGTACGATACCGGCAAATGTGTTGCGGTCGGTAATCGCAATTGCCGTATAGCCTAGCGTTGCAGCCTGCTCCGCGAGTTCCTCCGGATGGGATGCGCCTCTGAGAAAACTAAAATTTGAAGTAACCTGTAGTTCCGTGTAGTGCATGTTCAGGGGAAAAAACCGTGAATAAACCACTGATGAGCTTTGTCGCTATAGTGACCGGACCGGAAAAGCCAATACCGGTTTCCGGCTTCGTCCTCGACACGGTAATAATCCCGGTGTTGTCCCTGCTGCAGCCACCATTCCTGTTCGATGCGCTCAGGGCCGTCCGCGCGGATTACCTTATGGACTTTATCATGAAACCGGAACAACATAGGAGGATAATCGGGTATGGGAGCCGTAACCTCTATGCGTTCAGGAACGGGTAAAAGTTGCAAGGGCCGTTGCCCGTCATCTTTCCAGGTGGCAGTTGTTAATTCCTGAAGCGATCCGGCCGGTTTATACGATCGCTCCGGCCAGTAATGCTCATCCGGCAAATAGCGATGAATGGTTTGTGGTCCAAGCTTTACGCTCAACCTGTCGATCAGCTCTGCTAACCGGATGTCATCCAGGTTTCCGGATGTTTCCCACAATTTCTCCTGTACCGGGAAATGGTCCTCGACTTTCGGGGCTTCCAGAACAAACAGTTCTATGCCGAGTGCCGGTTCTATGGATGGAAGTTTATTCTCAAACAACCTGAACAGGTGCTTCACGCTGTAAGTAGGACTATTTGTTTCTATCTGTAACTTTTCCACTTTCCCATCGGACCGGTAACCGCTGAATACGGCTGTACGAAGACCTTTTTGATCCTGTTGAAGCCTCGCGCATAAAGCGTTCAGCAGCCGTTCCAGCGCGATCGCTATACCTGTTGCCGTTGCGATTGGTTCAAGACACGGCAAACGTTCATAATAGGGTACGATGGGCTGCACGAAGTGAAGCACTTCGGTTTCATGGCCACATGCAGTATCCAGGCGCATCAGGAAATGATTACCGAACCGGCGTCTCAGTGTAGCCCGGGGGATGTGTATAAATTTGCTGATGCGATCAAGCCCAAGTTTGTGTAACCGCTCAACGGTGGGCTCCTCGAGACGAAGAGCTTCAGGCGGCAGATCCAGTAAGGCTTCGACATGCTGTGCTGTCTTCACAACGGGTGAACTGTTTCCGAATCTGGCAACCGCCCACGCCGCACCGATTGTATCCGCGATTGCTATCCTTATACTGTACCCGCGCTCCCTTAACTTCCTGCCAATCTCTTCCACATAGCGGTGATCACCTCCCCACAGGTGCGAGCACCCGGTAACATCCAGTAAAAGGCCATCCGGCGGATCCGCTGCTGCGCCGGGCGTGAACCGGATACACCATTCGGCTATACGCAATAGCAATTTATCAGGCAGTCCTGGTTTATCATCCAGCACTTCAAGGGAAGGAAGAATGGCACGGGCATCTGCCAGTACCATTCCGCGGGTTATTCCATTTTTCATCACTGCCTGGTTAGCCGCGGTGATCATCATCCTGCCATGCGAAGGTGCGCATATAACGAAAGGAAGGTCACGAAGATAAGGTTGCCTGTTCGAGAACCAGTCCGTAATCAAATGAGGAAACCATATGGAAACATAACGTCGCTGCATTTCATCCGGCTTTCTTTTGTATAGCGCTTCCGGTATTTTCCAGGGAACGTTCACTCCATTCCCGGCCAGAGACGAATTTTCCATCCATCCATTTTATACTCCAGATACCGGGTTGACCATTCCTGATTCGCAGCAGCTCAACTTTCCACTGCGGGAGACCTATCCCCGGAAGATCATCAATGGCTTCACTTGGTATGGGACGGATCCGCCAGCGGGAAACACATGCAGTGGTGTTCAAAGCCCGGGGATTGTGCCTGAGAATAAAGCCTGTCACCTTGCTCTGTTCGACAGCCAATTGAAGTCTTCGGGAAACAGTAAAGTCAATTTCTTTTATTTCGCCGACCACCGCTGTCAGTACCCCGCATTTCAGCGCTTCATCCATTGCCCATATAACATCTTTTTCCCGCTGCGCATCAATAAATATGATCCGGTCCGGGAATAAGCCAAATGATCGCAACGCTGGCGGAAACAGTTTCCGGGAGGTGCTGATCCAGATCAAAATGCCATCTTTTCCCATGAGGATGGATAAGAGTCCGGACATAAATCCGCTTGTCGCAGCCATTGACTCCGCATCAGTGGAAATAAATTCATGTACTGCCCCCAGGGGAAAAGAAGCATTCGGAAAAGCCGCTTTCAACGGTCCCAGGCCTTTATCTACTACAAGGCTGTTAGCAGGCTTAAACCCCTGGAGCAGAAGGATTTCTCTCTGTAATTCAGAAATGATAGCTGCCTTTTTCATCGACATTCCAATTACCCTGAAGCTGGTGGCGCGGGAAGCAAATCTACTAAAATATCCTAATAATATTAGTTAATATTACTAATTATATTAGTTATGCTGCTATGCCCCTTAAGGCGACAGGTTTGCTTGTTATTCCCAGGCATTGCAGACGGTTGATTGGCAAAGAGCGTCGCAATTGCACCCTCAAATTGTCTCAAAAGCACCATCTGCCCGAAGGCGCAACGGAGTTACTTTTGTGTAACAATCCTGGTCACTAAAAAAATACGATGATTCTTAAAGACAAAAATGCCATTATTTATGGAGCCGGCGGATCCCTGGGAAGCGCTGTAGCCAGTGCGCTGTCACAGGCAGGATGCAGGGTATTTCTCACGGGCCGGAACCTGGATACGGTACGGAAGACGGCAGATGCGATCCTGGCTTCAGGCGGTCAGGCGGAAGCAAGCCAGGTAGATGCGCTTCATGAAGGTGAGATCAACGATCATATCGCTGAAGTGAGGAAGAAAGCGGGTTCGGTCGATATATCGTACAATGCCATTGATCTTCAGGTCGTGCAAAACATTCCCCTGGTTGAGATGTCGGTAAGCGATTTTGTACGTCCCGTTCATATTGCCATGCAATCCCATTTCCTCACGGCGACAGGTGCTGCCAAGGTTATGATCAAACAACGATCGGGCGTAATTCTATCCTTAACAGCGACACCAGGCGGAACGGGCTATCCGTTTACAGCAGGGTTCGGGCCGGCTTGTTGCGCCATTGAAAGTTTTTCCAGGAACCTGGCATCAGAACTGGGCGTCTATGGTATCCGTGTTGTGAACATCCGGTCCGCCGGTTCACCGGATTCCAGGGTTTTTAAGGAAGCGATTAATGCAGATCCTGCCGGGATGGAACCCATCCTCCGGAATATGGAAAGAGATACGATGCTAAAAGAACTGCCATCCATGAATGATATCGCCAATGCCGCCGTGTTTCTGTCTTCAAAGATGGCGTGTAAAATAACCGGTATCACCCTTGATGTAACAGCCGGCACAACGGCCGGGCTAAACTATAAAGTTGCCCCGGTTGTGTAAACACCGGTTAATATCCAGATGTGAGAATGGGTATTTAAACAGAAGTCATTATCTCCCGATCAGTGGCTTAAGGCTGGCCGTTACGTACTCGCCGTCCTTCATCGTCACATTGTCCGGGTCTGTCTTTGCCTCGTCACATTCGTCTTCCATGATAATCCAGCCTTCATAACCTGTGTCGATCAAATATTGGGTAATGGCCTTAAATTCAATGATACCCTCCCCCGTTTGTGCCCAGGTAAGGTCGGCATGCATGTCCTTGTAATGCACCAGGTTTACCAGTTCACGATACTGTTTAATGATCGCGAGCGGATCCATACCGGCTTTTGCGATATGACCGACGTCCGGTGTGTATCCAATATACTTCGGGTTGAGTCCATTGAGCAGAATTTTATAGTCTTCTTCAGTTCTGAAAACAGAACCCATCGGTGAATTGGGATGATATGAGCAGGTAATGCCGTTTGCGGAAGCCCGTTCAGCCAGTGCGTTAACACACCGCAGGAGGTTCTGCTGGCGCTCTTCCAGATGGTTCCGGTCCGTTCCCGGCATCTGAACCGGCAAATAAATCGCGTTGGGAAAATGGGAAAGATAGTCTATCCAATTTTGAGCCCTGGCTCTTTCACCATCCGTTTCTTTGGGATTCCTCCAGTCCTCGACATGACATAATACAGCCAGCTCCAGGTTGTGCCGTGCCAGTGTGTCTTTCATTTTCAACGGATCCGACAGCTCGCCAAAAAAACTTGTCTCCGGCTCGATACCGGTAAAGCCGGCAGCGGAAGCGATACCCATGATGTGATCCAGTTTACCTTTATAAGACTCACCGGGCATTTGCCATGCATACGTTTCGCAAGCGATTTTGATCTTTCCCATTG
Organism: Chryseolinea sp.; assembly: GCA_041742155.1. Lineage (GTDB taxonomy): Bacteria > Bacteroidota > Bacteroidia > Cytophagales > Cyclobacteriaceae > Chryseolinea. Next base: position 44,025 of record JBGSJE010000003.1, read on the forward strand.
TTCAGTTATTAATTAGAAATTCAGTGGTTACTTTGTTGAAGCGTTCGAGGTCCTCCCAGTGATGAACATGTGCGCCCTGCGGAAAGGATACCAATACAGAGTTAGCAATCCCGTTTTTCAGTACATCGGAAAAAGCGGGCGGGGTAAAAATATCCATTCCCCCTACAGTAATCAAAGTTGGTGCGTTTATTTCCTTCAACCTGGAGACTGTATCGTGATGAATACACGCATCGAGCTGCCCTTCGAAACCGGCCTGTGATTGAGGACTGGAATTTGCCGCAGCGGAGATCTGACCGGCTCTGAGGTCCTTCATGCCGGACTCATAGTACGGGGGCGCGAAAATCCATAGCTGCAACAATTCCGTAAAGTCTTCCGGCTTGCTGGTGACCCGCAGCTTTTTCAGGTTTTCGTAAACTGTTCTCGCGTAATTATTAAACCGGGACCAGGTACTGATAAGCACCAGACTCCTGACTCTGTCCTTAAAATTAATGGCCAGCTCCTGGGCTATTGCTCCGCCCATCGAAATTCCCGCAACACGGGCTATACCGATACCTGCGTGATCCATTACTGCTATTGCATCATCGGCCATTCCGGCAGTTGTATAGGGACCATTTGGCTGACCGGAACGCCCTACTCCCCGGTTGTCGATCAGGATACATGTAAAGTGTTTCTCATATTCCGCCACGTGTTTTTCCCAAAGGTTGCCGTCGGCACCAAACCCCATTAGCAGCACCAACGGCTCGCCCTCTCCCCTTACCTGGTAATAAATTTTTGTTCCTCGCGAATCGGCAAAAAAGCTCATGATAATGGTGGTCAATGATATAAGGAAGAAAACTTGAGTTACTGCAACCAACCGTATCGGTATGTTGATGACAGTAGCTTTATCCTTCCGACCAAAAATACGAATTGGAAAGGTATATCAAAATGGTGAGGTATCTGTCTGCTTTATTTAAGGACAAACGCGGGACAAGCCGGAGATTAAGTAAAAATGTCTTGTGATGGGTGTATGGCCCATGGCTCCATGTATACCGGTTTGACGGAGACCTAGTCGACGCCATTGCTGCCACAAATCGTCGTCGAATTACGAATACAACCTGATGATAAACAAGGTGCGGTTCGATTCCAGGGGATGTCTCTCTATGGTAACGAGATAACCTATGGATTCTATAAAATAATCCGCCACCATTGATCTTATAAAATATCAGAAGTAAACCGTGTAAAACAAACCGGTACAAACTACATTGGATAGTCCGGTTCTTCAAAATCGGGTTTAGCGGGATTTGATTGTCCGATCTTAGCCACGCTGTCCTTTAAATGTTCCCTTACAACCCAGTAGTGGTTTTTAGCTCCCGATTTCCGGACAAACACGTTGGGAAGTTTTTTGGAGTTCCGTTGCAGCAGGATTGAGTTTCCTTCGGTACTACTTTGATAATAGATCATCAGCTTCTTATTACCATTCTTTGAAGCCCATTTTAACCATGCATCGGTCACTTTTCCATAAAGGCAATCAAAGCCCCAGCACTCCAGAATCCTGGGGCCGTAGATTGGGTTTTCACCTATGGCGATCTTAAGCATCTGAAGACCACCGGCGGAATGAGCGGCGAGGATAACGTTCCTGAAATTTACAGGATTTGAATTATAACGTTTTTTAACGACATAAGTATTTAAAGAAAGCAACACTTTCGAAAGGTAAGAATCGAGGCCTTGTTTCATATCGCTCAATTGGTTCCTGTATTTATTAGGGCTATCACCCATGGAAGGCACAACCAAAACCACATTCCTTCCACTTGCATTAATGTCCTCCCGGATCCTCAGATCGTATTTTGGCAGGTTTGACGCGCTCCAGTAGTCGATCACCTGCGCGCACGGCCCCGGAAAAGTGGTGGTCATTCCATGAAGGAAAAGAACAACATCCACGGGTTTTGTGGGATCAAAGGAAGAAGGGACGTAGATTCCTGTCATCGTCATCGGATAATTCGCCTTTCCCAGATCAATACGCACGTAACAACTATAACCGGGCGGAGTAAGGTCTTCGGCGATTAGCCTGGGTACGTCCAACGGAGCAGATACAGGCGCCTCAAACGACACTTCGGCCTCGGGCACGCTGAATTTATTTTTTAAACCCGTCACATCGTAGTAATATCCATGCTTCAGCTTCACGGTTTTATAGCGCGATGATGCCGGGTTCAGGCGGATCAACTCACCGTATTGATTCGCGGCAGTCGCATGACCGGCAACGTATGGGATAAACACATTCTGGTAACCGGCCATGTTACTTTGCTTCTGCGCCAGCACACGGTCACGCTGGATACCAAAAGTCATTTTCTCAGGGAATGAAAGCAACCGGCAAATGATACGGTAAAAATAATCGATGTCGAAAAACTGGGGATCATCGTGCCCGTATCCGTATTGCTGATTCGGACGGCGTACGACGACACTCCTGTCCACTTCCCTGTGGATCGTGACAGTCAGGAATTTTCCGCGGCGCAGGGATGCAACAAGGTAAGCGTAGGCTACCAGTTCGTATTGCTTGTCGGTGTAGTACGTTCCGAAATTCCTGATTCCGCCGGCGTTGATAATAACGTCAGATGATACCTTCTTGCCGTTCGTCTTCCGCTGAACGGCTTTCTGCAACTCCTTGTCACGCGTGATCTCCACGTGAACAAACGCATTGTTCCGTTTCCTCTCCAACTTTACACCAAGGCCTTTTACATGCCAGTCGTTTCCCGATAGTACGGGGCTTTGTGCATTCACCCAAAGGTGAATTCCTTTTCCTTTGATCTGGGCTTGTTTAAAGTCTGCCGCTACCGCTGTATCGTGAAGTACAAAATACCTGGCGGATACTTTCTTCGACGCGTCACCGATGATCGTCCGTGCTTCATTTCCGTGTTTCTGAATAAAGTCTGTGTAGAACCGGTTCTGGTCCAACCAGCCCGGGATTGGCAACTGATCAATGTTATGTTCCGGCTCGGAGGGAAATCTTGTCTTGAGGTCGGCAACAGATTTTTGCCAATTGCTGAAAGTATCTTCGCTGACAAGATTATGTGAATAAGGACCGTATTCATGTTCATGCGGGCCGTCGTACTGTTCTTCGGCGCCGGCTTCCCACTCCTCGTCCGTACGGGCTGTTTCAGAGGAGTCTTCCTCCCATTCTTCGTGATCGACAATTTCGCCGTCTTCATCTTCGCCCGATTCATTGTTAACCGGTTCAAACGATTCAGTGTTTTCAGAATCCATTAGCCATTCGTCGATATGTTCTTCGTCAGTTGAGTGCATCTCGTCGAGCGTGTCGTCGTGTTCGAATTCACCCGCGAAATCAATCTCCGGATCAATCAATAATCCATCCGGTCTTTCTTCTTCATCAAATTCAGATGCCATGTAATGGTCCTGGTTTCCGGATGCTGCGCTAATGGAGTCTTCCATCTCATGTACGACGGGATTATTTTCGAAATAGCGATAGTACCGGATAAACTTATCCAGGTATCCCGGTGTGTTTTTAAATTTGGTTTCGATCCAGCAACGCAAGACCGGATGGAGTGCAGGAGCTACCGTATTCCAGGGTGCGGGGTCAGGCTCCGATCTCCATGCACTGGTTTTAAAGCGGTAACGGATACGTTCAGCTTTCGCCCGGTTAATTTCAGTTGCAGATGCATTCCCCGAACACGCGCTATAGCTGGCATACCCTCCGGAAAAAAGTAAGGCACGCAGGTAATTCTCACCCGACAACCATTGGCGCCAATCGCCTGCTGTATGGGCATACTGAATAGCTTTCAATGCCGTCACCGGTCCGGCATTATAACAGGACAGACATGCTTTAAGAAAGTTTTCGTCGTATTGGACAGGCTTTGAAATACCTAATTTGCCCAACCATGGGTTCAACACGGTATCTCTGAATTTGATGAACTTTTCTATTCCCGTCCGTATACTTACGGCCGGTTCCAGCTGATCCGTTGTTCTCTCGGCTTGCATCAATCCTTTATAACCGGTGCCGCCCCTGCCCGACAAATAGTCGCCGCCTGATTCGGCTGCGATAATTCCTCTGATCACGTTCGGATTGATGCTGTGCATTTTACTGTACAGTTCAATTGGCGCCGTATACTTCAGTATGCGTGAAACTATATTATCGCCGGATGCGGGAGCAGGAGTTTTAGAGGGCGCCGGTGCCACCGCGTTTTTTATTCCCAGCTGGGGCTGCATCTTTTTCCAGGTTGAGGGTCCGACTACACCATCGGCATCACTTCCCGAAAACCCATTCTGAAGCTGCCACAAAACAACGGCCTCCGCAAAGGCCTGTTCACCAAGACTGATGTTCGACTGGCCAGTGACCTTCAGCAACAGATCGTTGATCTCATAGATGTGCTTGTCCCATCCCAGCTTCAGGGAATAACTGCGGTTTTGCGAAATTACTTTCGACCAGTCCTTCGCGGCCGGCACGGTACGCATTGGGGCCGAGGACTTACCGCCCTGGCCATTCCGTTGAAGGTATAAAAGGTATTTCGTTGGATTGAGGATCTCTTTCGGCGGGGTACCACCAACCTGGAAGCGCTTGTTCGACCGCGTTCCTTTTGTATAAGTCTCGAAATGCAGCATACTGGAACTGTACATCTTTCCGGCAAAACCGATGACCTGACCCGCTTGCACACGGTCGCCTACTTTTAAATGATTTGCGGTCAATGAGTCCTTGTCGACCTCGCCGTAATTAATGACCAGATTGCCGTGTTCGACCAGCAGCGCATAGGTACTCCGGTAGAAATGGTAAAAATTCACGATCGTTCCATCCTCACAGGCGACGATAGGATCCTTGTGGTTAGCCCACAGATCGATCCCCACGTGATACCGGCCTCCATCAGTCCTTGATGCCAGAAATCTTCGTCCGACATTTCCCCTGAATTTTTTATCCGTACCCTGAAATGCTACTTCCCTCCCTTTTGCGTGTGACGTGATAATGGGCCAAAAACAGTTTCCTCCCGGTATCGGCGCAAACGGCACGGGGTTCTTTTCCGGGACTGGCAAGGGCTCCGCGCTCCCGGATCCACTCTCCTCTTCGTAGGTAGTTTTCGTAAAGTGGTTTTCCGCTCCGGCGAACTCATCGGTAAAATCCTCAAAGTCTCCGCTCTCGTGGAGATCAAATTCCGTTTCTTCTTCATCGACGATCTCACCGTCGTCCGTTTCCGTTTCGCCCGAGTCGTAAGTTGACTCTTGTGTTTCCATGAAGGGGCTTTTACCGGTGAGTTCGTCGTAGACCTGGTTTCCCCTGCCTAAGGTTTCCGATGTAGAAAAATTATTGAATGGAGATTTCATAACCGTAAAGTTGGAAATGGAAAATAGTGTGTACGCCGCCCGGGCATACGATTATAATAAATTGAGTGTTGTTCCCGTTGGGAATTACCTTCTTACCGTAACCTGCCTAAAGTGTCAGCAGACCGTCCGTCAGTTCAGCGCAGCAGTTGCTTTTACTCCGTTTTGTTGCACCCGGACTGTTCCGAGTATATTCGATTCCGGGTTCTTGATGCGATGACCCGTTGCTTTCTCCCAGTTGTTGATAACGGTGAGAAAGTCGGTCATGTACCTGACGAACTGCGGTGCCGGGGGAACAGCAGGCGGTGGATTCAGGCTTGACAATATGGTTTGCATAACTGCCGGGTTGTCCAGCACATCACCGGCTTCAATAGTTGTGAGTATACAGGCAGCGGGGCCGGCAATCTCAAACAACGACTGACACTTACCATGTGCCGGTATCCCTACCTTTGCACCGATCTTCAGAAGCCTTTCACCAATTGTACTGGACTGGCAGTTCAGGAAATTCACCACGGGAGAATCGTGGGAAACGATGAAGGTAAACCAGGAAGTAATCAGTACGGATGAGAATTCCTCCCTCGATAAATTTAGGTTCGCGTAAGTAGCGCCGTTTGTATTTCCACGGCGCGCGATCAGCATCTCCCGTAACTGTACGGCCAGATCAACGACAATATTGATGTCCGAGGTATTTGCACCGGCTGTGTTCCGGGCGTTGATATAGCTCTGCCATATTTCGGACAGGTATTTTTCAAAGAGCACGATAAATTCCTGGTTGGTCGCCCGTGCTTTTGTATAGGGTAACGAGGCATTGCTTTGCGAATTGATATCACCGAAAGCCAGGTCCATTCCAAACATTCTCCAGTATGCATTACGGCGGCTGGCATCCGCATTGGGACGAATGAGGCTTCTGATATTGGCTGACATGTGCGGATCGTTCTTGAAGAATAACCGCTCGGAGTTTTGAATCCAGTCGAAAACGAGCGCATCGTTGGCGATACCGAACTCCTCGTCGAGCAGGTATTTTTCAATGAATCGCTCAAAAATCTGAAGGATACGGGTATTTTCCAGGAGATAAGAATTTATCAGGTGATAGGTGCTGGAATCTTCAAAAGATACCAGGCGCACACCGTTCGGTGCGGCATTAAACGGCGTAATACCCTGAGAGTCGTAGTTGACCTGGTTATCGATATCATGCCAGTGGCGGAGAATCGTGTTCTCCAGCGCGTTGGGGTCGCCATAAGCGCAGAAATTCATTTTATCCACCACGTCGTAGGTAAACACCGTTCCGGCAACGGCTGGTATAGGTAGCGCGGCGAACGGTGGAATGTAGTCGCTGACGATCCGGTTGACCGGCGCCGGAAATGGGGGAACCGGCGGCGGAATATTGACCGGGATTGCCGCATTGACGGGGCTGGCGTATGTGGCGTACAGAAGATTATCGAGGATATCCATGATTGAAGTATTATTGGTGAAACATTAACGACTCACTTTCTTTTGTCTTGCTTTTTTAAACGGCTCTCCTTTTCCGGGCGCCGGCCTGATCATCACACTCCCCTGCCCTGATAACGATCTTGCCTTTGCCGTCGCAAGATCGAGGTCGGATACATCGCAGGGCTCATTCAACATTTTGAGCAAGTCGTTCTCGGCTTTCCGGATCTGGCCTTCGTATTCAAGTTTCTGGGAATTTATTTCCGCCGTGATCCTGCCCGCGTTGATCTCCGACAGGATCCAGTTATACTGCTTGATGCTTACCATATACGTGTTGTAGTAAAGGTCATCCCATTGGCTCTTGCTTGCCGGTGATAGTTTGTTAACCTTTCCCAGAAGATCCTTGTTGGATGCAAGGCCGCCTTTGTCTGTTGGAAGTTTGTATATCATGTTGTTGATTTTTAGAAATAAGGAGAATAGTTTTTATGTCAGTTCAATTCTACGGCAAATCCCAGCTTTGTCATCCACTCCTCCTGTTGCCTGTATAATGCGGGGAGATCACCTTTCCCGGTTCCGATCTTGTATCCATTCAGGGCGAGGAGCCGGATACATTCGTTCCAGATCCAGGCATGTGATGTGTATAGCGCCGGACCTGCAACATACTCCAGTTTCTCCAAAGCCTGGGGACTTGCTTTGTTCGGCGGAATGATCTGTGACAAGGACCTGTTCCCGAAACATCTGAATGGTGTGGCCAGGATGAGCGTTACAATTTCCGGTAGTGCGTCAATACAAAGCCTGATCAGACCTGTCGATGCGAAGTTTACACGGTCTATGTCGTAGTCATTCCGGAAGGCAGACTCCAGATCATCCCATGGGCCGGCGCCGTAAAAGTGGCGGCACATCTGGATATTCAGCAGCACACGGACATAAGAAATCGGATGAGGGTCGTATGCATGGTAAGCAAAGACGGTTTGAACACTTCCGCTCACAACGTCGTGAAGCGCCGCGACCGCAGCATAGCCGGTATGAACAAAAGCAAATGCGTCTGCAGCAATTTCACTGGCCCACCCGGAGAATGCGGCGCCAACAACTTTTGACCCGCGGAGCATGGTGTTAAACGAACTCGCCAGTTCCTCGTTCCAGCCGATGATATGGGCTACCTGATGGCCAGTCTCGTGAATGATGGCTGTCGGCCTGAATAAATTATGCTGTGTGATCTTGATCGCTGCAACAGGACTAATGTTTCCATCCCACAAACGAAGGCCGGCTTTCAAAATGGAAGCTCCTACTCCTTTGTCGACATACGTCAGGACATTGGGTGTTTCCTTGCCGAGAGGAGCTAACAACTCCTGCATACTCCGGGTACACAGAATATCGCAGGCCCGTAATAAAGCGGATACCCCGGGAGTGGTTCGTGAATTGATCGCTACAGTGTAAAAGTGAATCGTTTCCTCCGCTTTCAGGTACCTTTCTCTCAGACGGATCAATCCCCTCTTGATTTCTTTCAGGTGGCCGGGATCCGTAGTATTATTCAATTGCCGCTGCAGAGCGTTCGCCAGTGCCAAAACCTCGGTAACGCTTTGTTGCAATGATTTCTTAAGCAACACACCAATCCTGTGATCGATGCCCTGCCAGGCATAACCGGAAGCGAGGTGATCAAGCGTGGAAAGTCTTGAAGCCGCCTGAAGCCAGTGGTTCACCTGCCTCGACAAAGACGTATGATATGACGTTACGAGTTCCATATCCGTTCGCTGCTATTCGAATTTCCGGCCGGGGAGTACACTGATCTGAGGAGACGGGATAGTTGGAATAGACAGATCCGAGATACTTCCGATGGAAAGTTTACCCCGGATGGCGGAGATAACCGTTCTTATGGCGGACATACCCTGCATGTTTTTCCACGAAATTCTGATCGTTACCCCATCCTGTGGCTGCGCTTGGGCTTCCTTAAATTCCGCGGCGCGCGATTTGAAAAAGTTGGCCAATGCGTCATAGGCGTGACCGGAAAGTTTACCGGCAAGCTGCCCGATTATTTTGGCAAGTACCTCCTTGCTTCCGCCCAACGCAATCCCTCCTGCAGTCTTTGCCAGGGACGCCAGAACGGACTCACCCTCTTCGTTATCGATATGCTCAAGGTATAATTCCGGAACAGCTTCATGAACGATCTTTACTTTATTGCCGATATTCTTCAGCATCATGCCATTCATTACGGTTTTTATGGAATGGCGAATGGCTATCGCGGCACCGAGAAGATCGTTTTTATTCAATTTCCCGACGACGGACTTCGCATCTTCCTCACTGAAATAGTAGCTGAATGTAATCTCGGACTTAACAAAGTTGAGAACGCCCTGCATGTCGGCGGACTGGCTTGGTTTGGGTGTGACAGGTTTTCCATGCCCATGATGCTTGTGGGTTGAATGGTCGACCGGCGGGATCCTCAGTTTTGCGCCATTGATGTCGAGGTAATAAAACCGCTGCCCAACTGTTGTACGGTGACGTTTGGCCGTAAACTTCGCGTCGACATCTTTTCCCAATGCAGGTTCCTTCAACAGCAGTGCCGCGGCCTGGCTGGTTAACGGATGCAGCTGCACCCAGCCATATGGTTGTGAACCGTTCAGCCCGGGAAGGTCCTCAAACCTGCCGATGCTGGTAAGTTTAGTACCTGGAATACCCTCGTACAAATGTACCTTCGCCTGGATCGGGCGGGCCGGGTCGAGGGACAGTTTATCCCGTAGAAAATTGGCAAGCGGCAAACCCTTAAAGGTGGTGACAGCCTGCGCAGTCTGCGGGTCGATGGTGATGGAAAATATACGCGTGAACTTCTTGTACATGTGCCGTGGTCCTTTCCTTGGTTTTAATACCCAAACACCCGGCTGAACGGAGCGGCGCAGATCTTCGCGTATGTATTGGGGAGGAAAGTTATGCGCAGCCGCGGTCTCAAACGCTTCAAGGAGTTGCATGGTGAGCGCTTCCTGGTCGTTGATTACGGATTCGTCGAGACTACCCATATTATGAATCGTTTCCTGGACGGTGTCGACAATTGCTTCGTAAGCGACATCGCTCGCGCCTGTTTCATTTACTTCAAATCCGATTGCCGTCATGCCAACGTCCACAATACTGGCGGCCAGGGGACGGGCCACATTTTCCGGAACATATTTCCCCACCAGCTTAGCCAGCAAGCCGGCGAGAAAATTGATAACCTTCTGGCGACCGATAATAGAGATCGCCATTTTAATGACTGGTTGGAGTGCGAGGATAGCAGCGGGAAGAAAACGTTCAATAGCCGGCGCTGCACTTTCACCCGGGGGAAGGGCCTTCAGTTCCTTCATAAACTGCTGACGCGCCGATTCAAGGGAAGGCTGTGTTATACCTCCGCTTTCGTAGGTGAACTCCCGTTCGATTGACGAATCGGACGATTCATATTCGGATACGACCTGATAGGCTCCGTTTTCATCGGATGTAAACAAGAGCTCGGCAAGGCGTTCGTCAAATTCCGATTGTATGCCGTCCACCTCACCGGCTGTAAAGAGGTCGGCTGACCCGGTTACTGAAGCGGCTTCAAGGTTCAGGAATTTTTTAGCCAGTGCCTGGGCATGAGGTTGCAGGTTTTTAGGAAGTTTTCCAATGGCAAATTTCAGCACTTTATCCAGCAACGGCTTGATCAGTCCCTTGATTTTATTAAGTACGATATTGACCGGTAGTATTTTTCCTACGGCACTGATTCCCTTTTTGGCCAGCTCCACTCCTTTCTTCACGACCGACTTCACCTTGTTGAAGATCTTTCCAAAGAATTGTTCCTGGGCAGGTGAAAAGGAACCATGATTAAATTCCAGCTCGCTGAAAAATGATTCTATCTCAGACTCCGTATGATCAGCGAGGTTGTTACCGGTAAAATGGCGGGCAGTCCGTTCAATCATGCTTTCCGTTTCCGTCAAAAGAGGTGTGATGTATTCCCGTGCCTGCTGCGTTGCAAAAGGAAAGAACTGGTCACCCATCGCCGCTTCGTCTGAAATTTTTGAAATCCAGCGATCTTCCATTTCGGATGCCATTTCATAAACGGCATCGGAAAATTCGGTATCGTGCAATTCGCCGAGAAATTGAACGAACGCTTCAGACAACTGGCTCGCAACGGGATTGCTGGTGTTTACCTCGTAAGTTCTTGAGAAGGGGCTTTCGAGCTCTTGTGTAAAGTTGTCGTAGGCGGCTTCTGCCTCACGGGTTTTATACGTTTCTCTGCGAGGAGACATATCTGTAAACGGCGTTTCAAAAACTTCAAGTTCGGAACGCATACCATTTCCTGCGTAGCTGCTCATATGTTTTTTGTTTTAATGAAACGAAGGTACCGGAACGCACCACCACGAGGCTATCACCCGAAAGGGGGAATTAGACATCTATTTTTCAAAAAATGTCTGGTGATAATGGCTAATCAGGGCTGCCGTGTTTTTTGCGCCGGTCTTAAGAAGGATATGCTTCCTGTGGGATTTTATGGTTTCATAACAAACGAAAAGTTTTTCGGCGATCTCGTTGTTGGTATAACCCTGCATGATCAACCTTAATACTTCGATTTCCCTGATACTTAATTTTTGATTATTTATTTCGATCCGGTTGGTCAGCTTTTTGCGGATCTGAAAGACAGCTTCGGCCGGGTCATCGACATCCATCGTAATTTTTACCTGGAATGATTTTCCGCAATGTCTTACCACGCCTAACATATCCTGGATCTTTGTGATGACCTGCCTTTCTGTGTCCGGGCTCCACTCATCTGCTTCGAAAAACGTAAACTCCTCGCTTCCCGCGGTAGCCTTCGATAATACCTGTATGGAGAGCTGAGAAGACATAATCTGAAACACAACATCTAATTTTAAGACAAGGCTGCCAACGAACACCAATGACCAACCGGTATGAAGAACCACTCGGGAAAAAACTCAGATATAAATGATTCTGCTCACTGGATTCCTGAAGGCGGCAGGCATTTTCCACAGAACCAAGGTAGAACTGCAGAGGTCACATTTCAATACCCATTTTCAGGTAAAATGACTGAGGGAAGTTGGTCCTTCTAATAGAGATACTAACCGTCTGATGGCAGGCTGATAATCTCCCGTGAATAAAAAATGTTTGTCGCGCCCGTGCATTACGCGGACCGAGGCGGGTAGCGGTTAATAATTTTTATTATCCGGTTACGAAAGCGCCTGAGGCGGCGGACTGGGCCGTGAATGGTCTTCGGGTAACGGCACGAACTCAAGATTGTCCGCAGGAGGTAACAGTATTCTGCCCGCTTTCCAGTCGGCCTTCGCCTGCTCGATCCGTTCCTTGCGTGAAGAAACAAAATTCCACCAGATAAAACGGTCGCCAAGGGGTTCGCCGCCCAGTAGCATCAGGGTGGTAGGTTCCCTGGAGTAGATCAAGGGATCAATCCCCTTGCTGAATACGATCATCTGACCAGCGGTAAACGGGCGTCCTGAAATTTCAAGACTTCCCTTTGCGATATAGATAGCCCGTTCGGAATGTTCTTTCGGCAAACCGATGTGTGCGCCTTGCTCCAGCGTTACATGAAGATAGAACAGCGGAGAGTGGGTCTTCACATTGTTTTTCAGACCATATGCATCTCCCGCGATTAACCTCATCCATACCCCTTTTTCCGTAAAGACCGGCAGGTGTTCCGGTTTATAGTTGTCGAAGGCGGGCATGGCTTCTTCATCTTTCTCCGGGAGGGCAACCCAGGTTTGAATCATTTCCAGCGATCCGCCGGCCAGTGTAGCAGGGTCCTCAAATCGTTCGGAATGAGCGATACCCCTTCCCGCCGTCATCCAGTTAACCTCGCCCGGGCGGATGATCTGCTGCACACCCAGGCTATCACGGTGTGTAACCTGTCCACCGAACAGATAACTTACTGTACTTAGTCCGATGTGGGGATGCGGCAGTACGTCCAGGCTGGATGCCGCCTGAGGCTGGACACTGACAGGACCTGCATGATCCATAAAGATAAATGGCCCCACCATCCGGCGCATGCGGAAAGGAAGGATGCGTTTCACATCCATACCGGGAGCAAGAGAAGCTTTTCGCGCTTCGATTACAATATCAATCATAACTTCTTATAATTTTTTCCATGCAATACAAAACACATATAGCCCGCCTTCAACGATCCACGGTCAGGCTATCTCCTTGTTCACGAGAGGCACTACCCGTGTGCCGATCAGTTCGATCGCGTCCATCAGTTGCTTATGGGACAGGTCTGCATTATCCATCTGAAAGGTAACCCTGGAAATTCCGCCGAGCGAAGCACTGTGCCTGACAATTTTTTCCGCAACTTCTTCAGGGTTTCCCACCAGGAAAGCGCCGCGCGGTCCGCGCTGTGTGTCGAAATGTCCTCGTGTAACCGGTGGCCATCCGCGTTCCCTGCCGATCTTTGTAAAGGTTACCGCATACCCCGGGTAATATTCTTCAACTGCCTGGGTAGTGGTCGCTGCGACATAGCCGAGGGAGTGTAATCCTACCTTCAGCTTTTCCGGGGCATGTCCTGCCTTGGCACCCGCTTCCCGGTATAGATCGATCAGCGGACGAAAGCGGTGCGTTTCGCCGCCGATTACAGCCACCATGAGCGGCATACCCAATGATCCGGCCCGGATAAACGACGCCGGCGTCCCTCCTACACCTAGCCATACCGGTAGTGGGTCCTGGAGAGGTCTTGGATATACCGGTTGGTTTTGGAGGGGGGCTCGAAATTTACCCGACCATGTCACGAATTCATGATCCCGGATATTCAAAAAAAGATTCAGTTTTTCCGAAAACAGTTCGTCGTAGTCCTGCAGGTTGAGTCCGAATAGCGGGAAAGCTTCAACAAACGAACCTCGACCAACCACCAGTTCCGCTCTTCCCCTGGAAATCAGGTCGAGTGTCGCGAAATTCTGGAAAACCCGTACCGGATCGGCGGCACTCAGTACCGTTACGGCGCTTGTGAGACGTATTTGACTGGTGCGCGCGGCAGCGGCCGCGAGGATGATTGAAGGCGCTGAATCCAAAAACTCCTTGCGGTGATGCTCTCCGATCCCAAATACCGCCAGCCCTGCACGGTCGGCATGCTCCACACGATCCAGTAACTGGGACAATGCATGCATACTGTTCACAGCCCTGTCCTTTCCTTCCCCAATCGTAGCCGCTACAAAACTGTCAATTCCTATTTCCATTATACATAAACGTTTAAGATCCTTGCGCCGAAACACAATTGCAATATTACACGATCCGCCTGATACGATCCTAGCTGAATTTTAATGAAATCGTTTGATAGAGTAGTAAAACACAAGCTGCCGCATGCCCCCTGTAATTTCAGGTAGCGACCCGGTGTTATCGTAGGAACGGGTACCTTCAAAATGTCTAAATTGGTGATTCAATATGGCGCACCTGGCACCCCTGATTACAGACCTGGCTCTTATTCTCGCGATTGCGGGAATAACCACCCTCCTTTTTAAAAGGATCAATCAGCCCGTCGTGCTGGGTTATATTATCGCAGGATTTCTGGTAGGACCTCACGTATCCCTGACACCGACGGTGGTGGATTCCGAGGGAATAAAAATATGGTCGGAGATAGGTGTGATCTTCCTCCTTTTCTCGCTCGGCCTTGAATTCAGTTTTAAAAAACTTCTGAAGGTAGGGGGTGCAGCTTTCGTTACGGCTCTCATTGGAATCACCCTGATGAACGGGCTGGGGTTTTTAATAGCCTACCAGCTTGGCTGGACGCTGATGGATTGCCTTTTCCTCGGCGCAATTTTGTCGATCTCGTCAACGACCATCATCATGCGTGCATTCGATGAACTGGGGGTTCGTACTAAAAAATTTGCATCACTGGTGTTCGGCATTCTTATCGTGCAGGACCTTGTCGCGATCCTGCTACTGGTGATGCTCTCGACATTCGCGGTGAGCCGGCAATTTGCAGGTTACGAATTGGCCGCTCAAATCCTGAAGTTGCTTTTTTTCCTGATCCTTTGGTTCCTGGCCGGGATCTTTTTCATTCCCACATTTTTCAAACGGGTAAACCGGCTACTGAATGACGAGACGATGTTGATCGTATCCATCGCGTTGTGTCTTGTGATGGTGTTGCTGGCCGTTGAAGTGGGTTTTTCTGCTGCTCTCGGCGCATTTATTATGGGTTCCATTCTTTCTGAAACAACACAAGCGGAACGGATTGAAAACCTCGTAAAATCTGTCAGGAACCTGTTCGCCTCGATCTTCTTCGTTTCCGTAGGTATGATGATCGATCCCGGAATATTAGCAGACTATAGCATACCGATTCTTATTATTACCGCTGCCGTCATTGTCGGCATGACGCTCACGATCACCCTGGGCGCGCTTCTGTCCGGACAGTCGTTGAAACACGCCATACAGGCGGGAATGAGCCTCTCGCAAATTGGTGAATTCTCTTTTATCATCGCTTCGCTGGGTGTCTCCCTCCGGGTAACGAATGCGTTCCTGTACCCCATCGCGGTCGCTGTGTCGGCCATTACCACTTTTACAACACCCTTCCTGATCAAAAGATCGACGGCCGTATACGACTTTCTTGAGCGCCGGCTTCCACAACGATGGATCAAGTCGCTGAACCGGTACAGCACCAGCTCGCAACAACTATCGGCCTATAGCGACTGGAAAGAATTACTTCACGGCTATGTGATCAACTCAATCGTACATACCATCCTGATTTCAGGACTGATCTTTATTTCACAGCAATTTATTCAGCCGTCCGTATCGGCGTTATTTGCCAACCAGCTGACCGGTACCATAATGTCTATTATCTTGACATTAATTCTAATGGTTCCTTTCATCTGGGCGCTGGCGATCAGGCGGATAAAAAAAGAGTGCTACGCGAACCTTTGGCTGAACCGGAAACTGAACCGTGGTCCTCTTATCGCGATCGAGATCACACGTATCGCAATAGCTGTCATCCTCGTCGGTATTTTGATCAATATTTATTTTTCACTTTCAGTGGCATTTATTATTGCCGTATTAGCCATGGCTGTAGCCACTGTGTTGTTTAATCAAAAATTACAGATGTTCTATGAAAGACTGGAGACAAGATTCCTGAGCAACCTGAACGAACGCGAAATGAGCAAGGTCGTCAAAAACGAGATCACCCCCTGGGACGCTCACCTGGCCACCTTTGAAGTCCATCCCGAATTCAAATCATCCGGAAAGCAGCTTCAGGAACTTCGACTGCGCGAAAAATACGGGGTCAACATCGCGCTGATCGAAAGGGGTAAAATATCGATCGTAACACCCGACCGGTATGAACGGGTATACCCGGGCGACAAACTATCGATCATCGGTACGGACGACCAGCTTGCCGGCATCGAAGGTGTTTTTGACAGCCCGGCCAAAGAAGACGGGGAACCCCGCGTGCAGGAAGACGAAATCGTGCTTCAGAATTTTACCGTGGCGAAGGATTCCAGGTTACAGGGCAAGACGATCCGGAGCTCCGGAATCCGGGAAGACGCGAAAGCACTTGTGGTGGGATTCGAACGCAACGGGCAGCGGTTTCTGAATCCGGAATCAACGGTGTCGCTAATGGAGGGAGATATTGTTTGGGTTGTCGGTATAAAGGAGAAACTGGAAGAATTCTTATACGGCAAATCAGATCATGATTCCGCCCGTTCCTGAACCCGCGGTATAACCTCCGTCCTGTTGCCGATACGGGCGTTGTCTGGAGGGCCGGTAACGGTTGCGCGAAATTTTGCAAGAATTTCCATCCTTAAGTTGAGTTTCATCTGAGAAGTCCTCTATCTTCGCTGCACGTCCCTCCGGTCGCGGAAGACTCTATAAAAACCCAACCTGACTTACGATTGAACGACTATGAATAGGTTATCCCGTAAAGTTGCTGTTATCGGATATAACCGGATTCCTTTTGCGCGGCACAATACCTTTTATTCTTCCGCAAGCAATCAGGACATGATGGTAGCCGCGCTTAACGGCCTGATCGAACGGTACCGCCTGCACGGCAAATTAATTGGAGAAGTAGCAGGCGGAGCAGTCATCAAGCACAGCCGTGAGTTCAACCTCATGCGCGAGTGTGTGATGAGTACATCGCTGGATCCGGCAACACCGGCATGCGACCTTCAGCAGGCATGCGACACGGGAATCGAAGCGGCAATTTATATTGCCAATAAAATTGCCCTCGGCCAGATCGACGTCGGAATCTGCGGCGGTGTCGATTCAACAAGTAATGTACCCCTCGTGATCCGCGAACCGCTTCGGAAATCGTTATTGGAAGCGCGCCGGGCAAAAAGTACGGGAGAAAGGATCGGTAAATTGCTAAAGATCAGGTTAAAAGATTTTGCTCCGGAGGCGCCGGGAATCGATGAGCCGCGTACCGGTTTGTCTATGGGAGGACATACGGAAATAACGGCCCGGCATTATGGAATATCGCGGGCTGAGCAGGATGCTTTCGCCCTTCAGAGTCACCTGAAAATGGCAAAGGCATATGACGAGGGATTTTTTAACGACATGCTTACGCCGTACATGGGCCTCGATCGTGACAATAACCTGAGAAGAGACAGCAGCCTCGAAAAACTGGCCAAATTAAAACCCGCATTCGACAAGGCAGACGGCACACTCACCGCCGGGAATTCCACACCACTTACAGACGGCGCATCGTGTGTGCTGCTTGCCAGCGAAGAATGGGCGCAGACACAGGGGTTGCCTGTTCTGGCCTACATCACACAGGCCGAAGTAGCGGCAATCGAATATGTCAACAACAGGCAGAACCTCCTGCTCGCGCCGGTCTATGCCTCGGCGCGTATGCTTGCAAAAGCCAATCTTCGTCTACAGGACTTCGACTTTTATGAAATGCATGAAGCTTTCGCCGCCCAGGTACTGGCGACACTCAAAATCTGGGAAAGCACTGAATGGATGAAACCTTTTGGATTTGACTACTCATTGGGCAGTATCGACCGGGCCAAACTAAATGTGAAAGGTAGCAGTCTTGCCGCAGCTCATCCCTTCGCGGCGACGGGTGGAAGAATAATCGCTACCCTTGCGAAACTATTGCATGAACGTGGATCCGGCAGGGGCTTTATATCCATTTGCGCCGCAGGCGGGCAGGGCGTAACGATGATTATGGAAAAGTGAAGCCGATGAACAAACTCATATCAATCATAACAAGTCGTTAACCCGTCCGTAAATCTTAACACCAGTGAATAGTATTCAAAGCAAAACGGTAGTATTTATTACAGGAGCGTTCGTTTCACACCAGGGATGGGATCCCTGGAAAGCGTATTTCGAGGAAAAAGGATATAAAACAATAGCCCCCCCGTGGCTTTACAAGGATTCGCCCCCGGCGGTACTTCGTGACAGACCTCCGTACGATACAGACCTCGCTTTGTTAACGCTGGGGGAACTGGTCGATTATTATGTAAAGATCGTCAAGCGACAGCCGGAGAAACCCATAGTGATCGGACATTCTCTAGGCGGGTTAATAGCGCAGATCATTGTCAACCGTGATCTCGCGGCAGGCGGAGTTGCTATCCATCCCGTTCCGCCCCTGGGTGTGTTCCCCTATGAGTTCTCCTTCCTGCGTGGCGGCTGGAAGGCCCTGGGACTATTCACCTCATTGAGAAAAACCTATCTGATGTCGTTCAAAACCTGGCAATATGCTTTCGTGAACGGCATGCCCTTAAAAGAACAGAAGCTCGCTTATGAACAGCATGTTATCCCGGAATCGAAGACAATCGCACGGGGAGGATTGACGAAGGCGGCCGCTGTAGATTTTGCAAAACCTCATGTTCCGCTGCTCATCACATCGGGAAGCAATGACAATATAATACCACCACATCTTAACTTTCGCAACTTTAAAAAATACGCCAAGAACGATTCTGTGCTGGACTACAAGGAATTTCCCGGGAGAAACCATTTTGTGCTGGGCCAATCGACATGGCAGGAAGATGCGGACTATATCCTGGAATGGCTTGAAAAGACCTGAACATCCCGGGAGCTACGTCTTCAGCGTTATATTTTCCTCAACCCATGTTAAGAGTTCCGTGTTAAACAATTCACATTCTTCGTATTGAGGACAGTGCGCGCTCTTTTCGAATACACGCGTTGTCAGGTCGGCGAAGTGCGGCAGGATCGGATCCCATAGTTCAGGCGGACCGGTAAGGTAATCATACCGGCCAAGGGCTAGAAATACAGGTTTGTCCAGTGTATGCAATCCCTTTATGATATCGATATCCCGAAACACTTCACCCCAGACGTAGTCGATCATTTGCATATTGGTATAGAGGCCGTCCCAAAGCGGTGAGGGATCGAATAACAGATCGTACCATCCTTGCGGACTCGAGCACAAGCAATAACTGATAAACCTTTTTTCGGGAGCGTCATGAATCATTTTCTCCAAATTGTTCATCCGCTGCCCGAACAGCGCCTTCCTTTCTGCTGAAGCAGTCTGTTCGAAGTAATCGAAACTTGCCTGGCGTCTTTCGTCGCTATTGCTGGGTCCACATCCGGTAAGTACCACACCAGCTACGTTAGACGGATATGTCTTCGCATACTCCAGCGCCATGAACGCGTGGCCGGAGTGACCGCAAATGATAACTTTATCAAGTTCCAGCTGTCTCCTTATCTTTTCGACGTCATTCACGAGAACGGGCAGATCATATGCCGAATGATCAGGTGTCGTTTGCCCCGGCGGCACAAATCCACGGTGATCCGTGAAGACGAATCGGAGGTATTTCCGGAGTTCTGGAGAAAACACCCGCTCATCATACAATGAACTGCCGACGACCAGAAAGGGAATACCCGTTCCGTCAATAATATAACGGAGAGGGAATCCATCTGAAATCAAGACGCCGGAACTTCCCGCTGAAGTCATAAATAAAGAGGTTTGTCTGATAAATCTGATTCTACGAAAAAAAACGGACCGGGTTTGTCCATCCGGAAAAAAAGCCTTGGGAAAGTAACAAAAAGTATTTTTACATATTTTAATCAAATGATTAAAATATTCGTTTAATGAGAAAAAAGAAGTAATTTTGCTGTGTTTTCACGATACCGATATGGCTAAGAAAAAAACAAAAGTACCCGATCTATCCACGGAAGAGAAGATCAAAGATGCGGCGCGCAGGGTGTTCATGAAAAAGGGATATGCTGCCGCACGGACCCGGGACATTGCGGAAGAAGCGGGGATTAACCTCGCACTTCTCAATTACTATTTCAGGAGTAAGGAAAAATTGTTCGAGCTGGTCATGGTTGAAAAAATGGCTGCGTTCTTCGGTACTATCCATCCCATATTGAACGATACCGGCATCAGTCTCGAGGCGAAGATCGCTTCCATTGCGGAAAAATATATCGATCTCCTCTCACAGAATCCCGATATCCCTCTTTTTATACTGAGCGAAATCCGAATGAACCCCGACCAGTTTATTAATAAACTACCGGTAGCCAAAGTTCTCGACTCGCACTTTATCAAACAGGTACAGGAGAAAAGGCCGGACCTGCATCCCTCCCACTTCCTGATCAACCTGCTGGGTTTGACTGTGTTCCCGTTCATCATGAAACCCGTGTTTCAAATGACGGGAATGTTAAATGAAAAAGCATTTCACGACCGCCTGGAAGAAAGAAAGGTATTGATACCAAAATGGCTCAATGCCATGCTGAAACTGAAACCGTAATTTTTTTTCCTAAAATTTAAACAAATGATTAAATCATACGTTTTACTCGATAGATTAATAAAAACCATGAAAAATCTATTCACTCTGTTTTTTGTTTTCCTCGCCCTGATCCGGGCGAACGCTCAACAAGCGGAAAACCTCACCCTGGAACTATGTTATTCCCGCGCAACGGAAAACTATCCCCTGATCCGGCAGCGCGAACTCATCCAGAAAACCAAAGAGTACTCCGTAAGCAATGCCGCCAGGGGAATTTTACCGGCTATTGTTTTAAATGCCCAGCAAAGTTATCAATCGGACGTAACACAAATCCCTTCCGCAGGCCCTGACACCGGAATACCTGTACTGAGCAAAAACCAGTATAAAGTGTATGCCGATATCAACACACCTCTTTACGATGGAGGCGCAATCCGGCAACAGAAGCGAAAGTATGAAGTGGATGCCAGGATCGAAGAACAAAAGCTGGAAGTTGAACTATATCCACTGAAAGACAGGATCAATCAGTTGTTCTTCGGCATCCTGCTACTGGATAGCCGCCTCGAGCAAAACCGCCTCCTCGCTCACGACATAGCGCTCGGACTGCAGAAGACCGATGCGCGGATCAAAAACGGAACATCGCTGAAAAGCAGCGCCGATGTATTACAGGCCGACCTGCTGAAAACAAGGCAGTCCGCCATTGAACTGGCTTCCATCCGGTCCACGTACCTGGACATGCTTGCTATGCTCACCGCACTTCCTTTAAACGTCACCACTACGCTAGAAAGACCCACAGCTGTTCCCGCCGTATCCGGAATCAACAGACCCGAACTGAACTTATTTCAGTATCAATCCGATGCCATCGATGTTCAGTCGAAAATGATCAACTCCAGGAACCTTCCCCGGCTCTCGTCTTTCCTCCAGGTCGGATATGGAAGACCGGGATTGAACATGCTGGACAATCACGCCGACTCCTATTATATCGCGGGCATGAGACTTAACTGGAATCTTGCAGGGTTGTACACGATAAAAAAAGAAATGCATATTCTTGAACTCAGCAGGAGGAACCTCCAGGTTCAACGAGAAACATTCCTCTTCAATACCAACTACACCCTGACGCAACAGGGAGGAGAAATTGAAAAACTCCGGCAATTGCTGAACACAGACGACGAGATCGTTACCCTTCGCAACAAAGTGAAACAAACCGCGTCGGCGCAACTGGAGAACGGGGTAATCGACACAAACGACTACCTGCGCGAAGTAAGCGCGGAAGATCAGGCCAGGCAACTCAGAATAATACACGAAGTGCAACTGCTGATGGCTCAATACACATTACAAACAACCGCTGGAATTTAATATACAAGACAAACATCATGAAAACTCAAATCATTATCACTGCATCGCTCATGCTCCTCCTCGCTTGCTCAACGGACAACGCGAAATACGACGCTTCAGGTACATTCGAAGCGGTGGAGACCATCGTATCCGCGGAAGCTTCCGGCGCTATAAAAGCGCTGAACATACGCGAAGGCCAGGCGCTAAAACCGGGCGCCGTCATCGGTCACATCGACAGTATCCAGCTACACCTGAAGCGCAAGCAACTCCTGGCCCAGATCCGGGCCGTACTCAGCAAAAGGCCCAATGTACCGGTGCAGCTATCGGCCCTGTACGAGCAACTGAAACAGGCCCGGCGCGAACAACAGCGCATCGGTAACCTGTTAAAATCCGACGCCGCCACACAGAAACAATACGACGATGCCAGTTCGCATGTCAGCGTCGTTGAACGTCAGATCGAAGGACAGGAGTCCACGCTGGACATTACTTCGGCCAGTTTAAACCAGGAAGTCCTGCCCTTGCAGATGCAGATCGAACAACTGGACGATCAGTTGAAAAAATGCAGAATCATAAACGAAGTCGATGGTACCGTCCTGGTGAAATACGCGGAAATCAACGAAGTCACCGCGCCAGGTAAACCCTTGTACAAAATTGCGGACCTCTCCACGATAATCCTGAGAGCCTATATCACCGGTGATCAGTTACCACAAGCTCAGCTTAATAATAAAGTTACTGTGCTGGTAGATGACGCAGACGGCGGATATAAAAGTTACGAAGGCACCGTGGAGTGGATAAGTGACAAGGCCGAATTCACACCGAAGACCATCCAGACCAAGGACGAAAGGGCAAATCTTGTTTACGCCGTAAAGATCGCTGTCAAAAACGACGGTAAGCTCAAGATCGGCATGTACGGAGAAGTAAAGTTATAAGTATGGAAGCAGTCGTGCTGAACCAATTGACTAAAGTGTACGGAAAGCAAAAATCGATGGCGGTAGACCAGGTCACGTTTAGTGTAAAAAAAGGCGAGTTGTTCGGACTCATCGGGCCTGACGGCGCTGGAAAGACGAGCATCTTCAGAATGCTTACCACGCTCCTTCTGCCCGACGGCGGTCAGGCTTCGGTAAACGGGTTTGATGTCGTCAAAGACTATCAGCAAATCCGAAACACGGTGGGCTATATGCCGGGCAGATTTTCGCTTTACCAGGATCTCACCATCGAGGAAAACCTGAATTTCTTTGCGACAATATTCGGAACCAGTATCCAGGAAAACTATGACCTCATCAGGGATATCTATGTGCAGATTGAAAAATTCAAAACGCGAAGGGCCGGCAAACTGTCAGGTGGAATGAAACAGAAGCTCGCCCTGTGCTGCGCCCTGATCCATAAGCCGACGGTGCTCTTCCTGGACGAACCGACAACAGGTGTTGACCCGGTTTCGAGAAAAGAATTCTGGGATATGTTAAAGCGACTGAAGGAACAGGACATTACCATCGTCGTGTCCACACCTTACATGGACGAAGCAACACTGTGCGACCGGATCGCATTGATCCAGGAGGGAAAGATCCTCGGCATCGACAGCCCCGAAAACATCATAGATGCCTACCCGGACGAACTCTATGAAATCAAAGCCGGCAACATGTATAGCCTTCTCAACGCACTGGAACGCTACAGCCATACCCGACGCAGCTATGCATTCGGTGAATTTGCCCACGCGTCCTTCAATGGATCAAACGCTGACGACGCGCTTGATTACCTGAAGCAACAAGGTCTTCCGCAGGTAACCGTACGCAAGACCCGGCCTACGATCGAAGATTGTTTCATAAGGCTTCTAAAGAATTAAGATGAACACTGTCATTCAAACAGACAAACTCACCAAACGATTCGGCGACTTTATCGCCACCAATGAAATCACCCTGGAAGTCTATAAGGGAGAGATCTTTGGTTTTCTTGGCGCAAATGGCGCGGGTAAGACAACAGCCATGCGAATGCTCTGTGGTCTTTCAAAACCAAGCTCCGGAAAGGCGACAATAGCCGGGTTCGACGTATACCGCGAGACGGAAAAAATAAAAAAGAATATCGGTTATATGAGCCAGAAGTTCTCGCTCTACGACGATCTCACCGTCCTTGAAAACATTTCCTTCTTTGGCGGAATCTATGGACTGTCAGACAGGCAGCTTAAGGAAAAAAGCGAAACGCTCATCGGCAGGCTCGGGCTCCGGCAAGAGGCAAACAAACTTGTCGCTTCCCTCCCGCTGGGCTGGAAACAAAAGTTATCGTTTTCCGTGGCCCTGTTGCACTATCCGAAAATCGTGTTCCTGGATGAACCAACCGGCGGCGTGGATCCCCTGACCCGGAGACAGTTCTGGGATCTTATCTACGAAGCTGCAGCGGGTGGCGTTACGATTTTTGTCACCACGCATTACATGGACGAAGCCGAGTATTGCAACCGGATCTCTATCATGGTCGACGGAAAGGTGGAGGCACTCGACTCGCCGGCCAACCTGAAAAAAACCTTTCAGGTAAATACAATGGATGAAGTCTTCTACCAGCTGGCCAGAGGGGCAAAACGAGGTGAATAATTAACGGTGTACAAATGAAACAATTCATAACCTTCCTGAGAAAAGAATTCGCACATGTACTGCGGGACAAAAAAACGCTGCTCATCCTGTTCGGAATGCCAATCGTCCAGATCCTGATCTTCGGATTCGCCCTGACAAACGAAGTGAAGAACACAAAGATCGTTGTCGTCGACCAGGCCCGCGACGAATCTTCCCAACAGTTGATCTCGCGGATTGAAGCCAGCCGGTATTTTGAAATCGAAACTATTTTGCCGGATGCGAAAGAAATCGACAATGCCTTCAGGCGGGGTTCGGTAAAAATGGCTGTTGTGTTTCCTTCCAACTTCGGGCCGGACCTCGCGCATTTGAAAAGGGCACAGGTTCAGATCATCGCAGACGCGTCCGATCCAAATACAGCGAATACACTGACCAACTACATGTCGTCGGTTATCGCCGCGCATCAGGATGAGCTTAACGGAAATTCGGAAATACCGTACCGGATCCAGCCTCATTTGAGAATGTTGTACAATCCGCAACTCAAAGGTGTCCATAACTTCGTGCCGGGTGTGATGGCTCTGGTACTGATGCTTGTATGTGTGATGATGACAGCCGTTTCGATCGTGAGGGAAAAAGAAACAGGTACGATGGAAATACTTCTCGTATCACCTTTCAAGCCACTGCTGGTGATGGTTTCGAAAGCCGTACCGTACCTGATCCTGTCGCTGATTAATGTAGTCACCATTCTGCTGGTCAGCATGTACATACTCGATTTACCGGTGAACGGCAGCTTGCTTCTCCTGTTCGCGGAAAGCACCTTGTTTATCATCACCTGTCTGACCTTCGGAATTTTTATTTCCGTTAAAACAAACTCACAGCAGGTTGCTATGCTTATTTCATTGATGGGAATGATGCTGCCGACGATCATGTTCAGTGGATTTATGTTTCCCATAGAGAACATGCCCGTGGCGCTCCAGGTGATATCGAATATCGTTCCCGCGAAATGGTTTTATATCATCGTCAAATCCATTATGATAAAAGGTCTGGGCTTCTCCGGTATCTGGAAAGAAACCCTCATTCTGGCGGGCATCACACTATTCCTTTTGGTCGTGAGCTTAAAAAACTTCAAAATCAGATTAGCATGAGAACCATACGATTTTTATTACAGAAGGAATTCAGGCAGATCTTCCGCAACAAGATCATCCTGGCCATGATCTTGGTAATGCCTGCCGTGCAGTTGATTATTCTGCCGCTGGCAGCGGATTATGAAGTGAAGAACATCAATATTTCCGTTGTCGATCACGATCACTCGCCATACTCCCGGAAACTGATCTCCACGATCACGGCATCCGGATACTTTGTACTTACCGGTTATCAATCATCCTATAAAGAAGCATTCAGGCTCATCGAACAGGACAAGGCCGATCTGATCCTGGAAATTCCCGCATCGTTCGAAAAAAATGTCATAAAGGAAAACTCAGGCCATTTATTCATTGCCGTTAACGCGATCAACGGCGTGAAAGCCAATCTCGGGGGCGCCTATCTCACCAGTATCATCAACACCTATAACCACGACATCCGGCTGGATATGGCGCCATCGCCGCGATTCAACGATCAATCCCGGATCGCGACAACGTCGACCAACCGTTTCAATGCATTGATGAACTACCGCGTATTCATGGTGCCCGGTATCCTGGCTATCCTGGTGACCATGATCGGCGGTTTCCTTTCCGCCCTGAATATCGTGAAGGAGAAGGAAGTTGGAACGATTGAACAGATCAACGTAACACCCATACGTAAACATCACTTTATCATCGGTAAGCTTGTTCCGTTCTGGGTACTTGGCAATGTTGTATTCACCATCGGGCTGCTGATTTCCCGGCTGATCTACGGAATCGTTCCGGCGGGAGACCTGCTGGTCCTCTACTGCTTTGTGGCTGTATTCCTGCTGAGTGTCCTGGGACTTGGGCTGCTGATCTCCACATTCTGCGACACACAACAGCAGGCCATGTTTATTATGTTCTTCTTTATGATGATCTTTATTCTACTGGGCGGCCTGTTCACATCAACAGACAGTATGCCGCCATGGGCGCGGGTGGTTTCACAATTAAATCCCGTCAGCTATCTGATCAGTGTCATGCGTATGGTCATGCTGAAAGGCAGCGGGCTTAAGGATGTGGCCGGTCACCTCGCGATCGTCGGCGTTTTTGCAGTGGTGCTGAATACGTGGGCCGTACTCAACTATAAAAAGACGTCCTGACGTATCCGGGAATTTACCATGCAACCCTTTTTGCACAGACCACGTAATGGCTTTGGACAACCGTATAGATTGTGAAAAATATTCCATAAATCGGCTCAGGTATGGACCAGGAGGAGTTAAAAAGTGAATTCCTCCGATCCCGTCTTTTGATCGGACTATTTACCATCATCCTCGTCATCGCCGTCGCGAATTACTTCGTGCTGGAAAGGACACTCGCGGATTATTACGGTGGCGTTCAGACCTTCCTCAAGCTGGTTGGTTTCATTTTATTGTTCATCCTGTACCAGGTGATCAATCTCAGGTTCCTGCGAAGAAAGGCAAAACAGGGTATAAACATTACCGTGTTCTATAAGGTCTTTCATACCGTGATCGAGTTCAGCTTCCCCTCCCTGATCATGTTATTTATCATCCAGGAAATGCAAATGCTGTCTTTTATCGATTCACCGGTCGTTTTGACTTATTTTTTATTGATCATTTTATCAGTACTTCACCTCGATTACCGCGTTAATATTTTTGCCGGTTTTTTCGCGGCGGTTGTATATTCGGGTATCATCTACTACGGCTTTGAGTATGTTAAACCGATTGAAGCATACAAGACCGTACTGCCGGAGAATTCGTACTACGTACGTTCCATCATCCTGGTGCTTTCCGGCGGCGCAGCGGCATTTGTTTCGGTAGAACTCAAAAAAAGGATCAAGGCTGCATTCGACTTCCGGGAAGCCAAAAACAAGGTAGAACTGCTTTTTGGTCAGCAGGTATCCAGGGAGGTATCGAAGGCATTGATGGACGAAGCCAGCCAAACCAAAAGACTTGAAGTGACGGTGATGTTTCTGGACATCCGGAACTTCACATCCTTCGCGGATTGTCACACGGCGGACGATGTCATCGCCTATCAAAACGCGTTTTTATCACCCATCATCGATATCATCAACCTGCATCAGGGCGTGGTTTTTCAGATCCTCGGTGACGGACTGATGGCTTGCTTTGGCGCACCCGTTGAAAACACGTTGCACGCCGATATGGCTTTCCAGGCAAGTATCAATGTGCTGAGGCAGGTCGAAAAAGCAACGCAGGAAAAAATCATACCGCCGACAAAAATAGGAATCGGTTTACATTCCGGGCTTGTCGTAGCCGGGAACATTGGAAACGAACAGCGAAAGCAATTTTCCATCAGCGGGGCGCCTGTTATTGTGGCCTCACGGATAGAGCAACTGAACAAAAAATTCAATACCCAGTTTTTGATCTCCGGCGAAGTCTTCCACCAGGTAATTCCGGGGCGGATATCCATTCATCATCTCGGCCCGGAAACGATCCGGGGGATCGAAAAACCTGTTGAAGTTTATAACGTATTGTTATAAGGAATCCGATTGACTCCACATATTATGAACGTTGATATCCTGACCGTCGCGAGACAACATTTACAACACCTGTCCGAAGGAAGGACCGGTATTGATTTAGCCGAATACCTCTCCCCAGACATTATTCAAACGGAGTATCCCAACCAGCTGAATCCGCATGGCGGCGAAAGCGATTTCAAAACGCTGATGGAACGCGCCGCAAAAGGAAAAAAAATATGCGTCAGCCAAACCTATGAGGTCGAACGCGAGTTTGTCTCCGGAAACACCGTAATCCTTGAAGTGAGGTGGAGCGGAGTATTCAATGTACCGATCGGTAAGATCAGTCCAGGGAACCCGTTGCGGGCGCATTTTGCACTCTTCCTGGAATTTCAGGATGGCAAGATCGTCCGGCAGCGAAACTACGACTGCTTCGAACCTTTTTAGCAACAGCGTTACCGGATGTGTTCGGTTCAGTACCGATATGAATTCTGTCTGCCTGCGTTATTATTACATGAAGTCCATATTACCGGTGACCCGGATGCCCGCCGTCTTAAATTCGGACATAAGGAATCCGATCCTTTCCCGCGCAACATCCAGGCTGGTGTTATTCAGATTGATGTTCAGCAGGTCGATAAACCAGGGCATCTTTACATCGCTGAGAACATAGGTATTGGCGATCTCCCGGGCGATCGGCAAGGTGGTTGTTTTCGAAGCGTCATAGACATCCTTGTTGTCCGCTGCCAGTAATTTGCTGTATTCCTGATCCATCAATTTCCTGAACAATACATCGTCAAATACATATCCTGCTTCGACACCGGTGTCGGGATCGCTCTCGGTCAGCCGGGCTCCTTTGTGTACCCATTCCCAAAGGATACTTAACCGGATTTCGCCTGTGGCCATATCCTCCATCAGGTACAGGATATCATCGTTTCCGAAATAGTCGGCGGGCTTGAGCGCCGCGGCCTGCATACCCTGCAGGAAAGCATTACCATACTGCAAGGCAACGCTCAACAAATTGCGCGCGCCACGGATCGTCGTCGGTGCGGGTTCGAGAAGCGTCAGCCCGTCTGCATCGTGGTGGGTGTAGGTAAGAGGCGGAAACGTCCTGGCCATCTGATTCGGTGCTCCTGCCCTTTCCCAAACCGGCCGGACGATGTGAACCATTTTCCAATGAGCCACCCACTTGCCGCTCGCGCCATCGCGTTGTTCCCGTTCTGCTCCCGCGACCGCTTTTTGCATACTTGCAGCAACACCTTCCTTCGACCCTACCGGGATGTTGGGTTCCATACCGCCCTGCCAGAGCGTATAGTTACCGTTGCGGTCCGGCGTGTTAACAGCTCGTCTTACCCGGTCCTCATAGTTACGCATGTATCCGTACGTCATCGTAATTCCCTCGATGTTCGGGTTGATAAAGTTTTTATCCCAGGCCATGGCATCCGCTACGCTGTTGATGTAGTCCCAGCGTCCGGTATTAAAGCCCACAAAATGTTTTCCCAGCGCCGCCCTGATTTCCATGAGTTGAAAGGTAGCCTCCAACTGTTCCACCAGCACATACACTTTGATTGTGCCGCGGGCCAGCCCGATATGGTCTTCCAACGCATGCAGCATCGAATTCCAAAGGGCCGCTTCGCCGGCAGTCTGGATCTTCGGCAGATATAAAACGATCGAAGATCCGGCGTTTTGCAACGCCTCGTGATTATTGACCACGTACAATACCAAATCCACGATCGATGCAGCCAAAGCCACCCCATTCGCGTCGCGGATGTGACGGTCATCGAGATGCAGGCCGCGGGCGCGGAATATTTTCGTCGTGAAGCGCAGTTGATCCCTCCAGTTTTGTATAGTCTCGTGGCCGAAAAAAGCGCTGGACCATTGGTTCATTTCCTGCGCAACCTGTTCAGCTACTTTGAGGAATACGGGATCGCCGTGAATCGCCAGTTTGAGGTTGCGCTGATTATCCAGAGACATCGCCCGTACCTGGCCCAGTGCATCCTCACCGTCGAACATCCATCCATCTGCGCCGGAGAGAAGTGCGTATGCTACATTCCGTATACTGCTTTCAAGCGTGGCATTCGGTTTCGCAGCGGGGCCGGTACCCTGTATCCACTGACGTTGGAGGTCCGCGGGAACCGGCGCACCCTCAAATGCTCCAGCCCGCGCGTCCTTAACGCGGATAGTCGTACCGGGTATAAAGCTTTCGGGATCGGGGAATTCAATTCTGATTTTCTTTTCCTGCCGGTCGGACCTCCGTTTGAGACGGGCAGCCATTGCCGATTTGATCTCCCCGTTAAAGCCGCTCATGGCGGAAAGGGCTTCGAGAGCCGCGGCGGTATAAACATCCGGGTAAGTCTCCTTCAGGTTATCCCTGATTTGAATTTTATTGCTCATGTGTGGCAGTGTTCTTCGTTTTCTTTTTATTGATCGTGATGACCAGAACCGACATCGCCACCAGGACCAACGCCAGTATTCCCAAATAAATAAAACCCATTGAAACATTTGATACTCCGGCTGACGCAGACGTTCCACCCTTCTGGTAAGACGGAATGATCCAGGGAATCACATAGGCCTGCAGACACGTAAGCACGCAAATAACAAAAAGCATGATAAAACTATGTCTGACTGTAAAGCGGAACAGGTCCGATTCTTTCCCCACGAGGCCGACAGCGGCTGCTCCGATAGCGATAGACTGCGGGGAGATCATTTTACCGGTAACGCCGCCGGACGCGTTTGCCGCCACGGTAACTACCGGATCAACGCCCAGGGTATCTGCGGAAGTTGACTGAAGCTTGCAGAACAATGCATTGGAAGACGTATCCGAGCCGGTGAGAAATACGCCTAACCATCCCAGTATGGGCGAAAAGAAAGGAAAGAGTACTCCGGTGCTGGCCAGGGCAATGGCCATCGTGATCGACATCCCCGAATAGTTGGCAATAAATGCAAATCCCACTACCGATGCGATTGTAATAATGGGAAATCTCAACTGCTTCAGTGTAGTCAGATAAACCTCAACTCCCTGTCTGTAGCTCATTCCTATCAGGGGTATGGAAATAATGGCGGTAAATAGTAACGCCGTTCCCGGCGCGGAAAGGTAATTGAATTCAAAAGGTTTGATCACGAGCGCGCTGCCGTCTTCCTTCATGATGCCATTGTACAGAACAGGGAGATCGAACTTCAGTATACCGATACCGTTCAATGCATTTTTCACGGGCTCAAGCCCCCAGGCGATGATGAACAACGTCATAATGATGAAGGGAGACCAAGCTTTGATGATTTCACCTGTACGGTGCCGTAATTGAGTGTCGATGGTTTGCTGCGGTTCTTCCGTAAACCGCCAGGTCGATTTCGGCTTCCAGTACTTCAGGAGCATCATCAGGCAGAAAATAGAAGCAATCCCAGCCATAACGTCCGGGAGCATGGGCCCGATGTAGTTGGCGGCGAACCACTGAAAAAACGCAAAAGAAACGCCCGATACGACCATCGCCGGCCATACTTCCAGGGATCTCTTGAAGCCGGACATCAGTACGACGAGGTAGAACGGGACTACAATGGAAAGGATGGGCAGTGTGCGACCCACCATTTGGGAAATAGCCAGTTCCGGGATATCTGATACCCTGGACGCGATGATGATGGGTGTACCGACCGATCCGAATGCAACGGGTGCGGTATTGGCGATCAGGCACAAACCCGCCGCGTACAACGGATTAAATCCCAGGCCGACAAGCATCGCCGCGGAGATCGCGACCGGGGCACCAAAGCCGGCGGCTCCCTCCAGGAATGCGCCAAATGAAAAAGCGATCAGCAAAGCCTGCAACCTCCGGTCAGGAGTGATCGACGCCATAAAATTCTTTATCACCTCAAACTGACCACTTTTTACGGTCAGATTAAAAAGAAAGACGGCCCCAATGATGATCCAGCATATTGGAAACAAACCGTACAACGCCCCGTGTACACCCGATAGTAAAGCAAGCTCGAGGGGCATTCCATATACAACAATTGCCAGTATGATTGCCAGCATCACCGTAAGCAAGCTGGCCATATACCCTTTCATCTTCCTTATCAGGCACCAGAAGATAAATACGACCGGGATGGCTGCGACCAGGGCGGACAATGTAATGTTTCCCAGCGGGTCTGTAACTTGGATCCAGGTCATCATGATTCCTTTGCCCTGACCACTTCCACCCAATGCTTCGGTTTAACACCGGTAAAATGTTCTATCTGATGACGGCAGCTGAAACCATTCGCCACTACGGTTGTACCCGCTTTCATCGAATTGACGGCGGGAAACAAAACATTCTCCCCGATCTTCCTGGATATTTCATAGTGTTCCTTTTCATAGCCGAACGAGCCTGCCATTCCACAACAACCCGAGGGAATTTCCTTAACCGAGCAGCCGGAGTGCGCCAATACGTTTTTCATTCCTGCTGTACCGTACAACGCTTTCTGGTGGCAATGTCCATGGATCAGTATATCTCCGGCGATGGAATCGAATGCTGCCGGGATCCTGCCGCTTTCCATCTCCAGGGAAAGAAAGGCATCGATCATCATCACGTTGCCGCGCAGCTGCGCACCCAATTTTTCATCATCTATAAGGTCGGGAAGATCGTCGTTCAGGGCGGAGGCACAACTCGGTTCACATACGACGACTGTTAGTCCCTGATCAAAATAACGCTGTAATCCCTGCGCCGTTCTGGTGCCATCCGTTCTGGCATCCTTCAAAAACCCGTGCGAGATTTTCGGGCGCTGGCAGCAACCTACATTTGCCAGGATCACCTCATATCCGCATGAGTTCAGCAGTTGTAATGCCGAAACCCCGACATGCGGTTCATGAAAATTGAGGTATGTATCCGCGAACAGCACCACTCTTTTTTCATGGTTTCTGAAGGTATTGTTGCCCTCTTTGTCAAACCATTTGTGGAAAGGCTCATGCGCATACTCCGGTAATACCCTGCGCTGATCAAACCCGGCCAGGGTTTCCAGACCTTTTCTGAATAATTTCGTCTGTTGGATCCGATTGATCATCCCTGAAAAGACACCGGATAATCGCGACGCTGCTTTGGATGAATCCCGGATCAGGCGGTCGCGAAACGACGTACCATGCTCATCGTAGTAAAGCTGCAAGACGTCACTTTTCATCTTGGCCATATCCACATTACTCGGGCATTCCGATTTACAAGCCTTGCAGGACAGACAAAGATCCATCACCTCATGAAGGCGTTTACCGGATAGCCCATCGCCGTTCAACTGACCTGACATCGCCAGCCGAAGTGCATTCGCTCTTCCTCTTGTCGAATGTTCTTCATCCCTGGTAGCCTTGAAGCTGGGACACATGGTGCCACCCAGAACCTTCCGGCATTCACCTACCCCCGTACACATATGAACCGACTCCCTGAAACTGTTTTCAGTCCGATAATGAAAGGTGGTCTTTACTTCCTGATCCTTATAGGATGTTCCGTAACGAAGATTATGTTCGATGGTCTGGGCATCCACGATCTTGCCGGGGTTCATCAAATTGTCGGGATCGAACAGGTGTTTGATTTTCCGGAACGACTCGTAAATCCGGCTCCCGAAAAAGCGCTCATTATAGGCGCTTCGTACCAGGCCGTCGCCGTGTTCGCCGCTCCACGACCCGCCGTACTTGACGACAAGTTCAAATGTCTCGTCCGTAATGTTTTTCAGATTTGTAATATCCTGTTCATCGCGAAGATCAAGAAGCGGCTGAACGTGTATCACACCAACGCTGGCGTGGGCATACATGGATACTTCCGTATTGTGCTTTGCGCAGATCTTAAGCACCTGGTCAATGTACTCTGGAAGGACTTCCGTCGGAATAGCTGAATCCTCGATAAAGCTCAGGGCTTTCTTCTCACCCTTGATGCCCATCATCAGGCCGAGACCTTTTTTGCGCAAGGTCCAGACGTCGTCGTATTCCCTGCCCGCCGGAAATACAGGGTATGCGTACCCAAGGCCTTTTTCCTTCAGGACACGGATCATTTCCGCCGACCGTTCGGTCACCGATTCAGCAGTATCGCCATAGAACTCAACGATCAGGATAGCTGCCGGATCATTGTCGATAAAATAACACAGCTGCCTGGTCGTAAGATTTCCGGCACTCAGGCGCAGGACCGTCCTGTCTATTATTTCGATGGCCGACGGTTTAAAAGGCAGCATCGGTTGTACGGCACGGATGGCTTCCAGCAGGTCGGCAAAGTGGACTACAGCCACCGACTTAAACTTTGGAATCGGTTCAAGGTTCAGTTTCAATTCAAGCGATACCGCCAGCGTACCTTCGCTGCCAGTAACCAGTTTTGCGAGGTTCCAACGATCCGTATAGACAAATTCGTCGAGGTTGTAACCGCCGACGCGGCGCATGACCTTCGGGAACCGTTGTTTGATCTCCTCGCGGTTTTGCTCTATTGTCTCCTGAAAGGTCCGGTAAATGTTACCCTCGCGATCCTGTTGATTTGCTTTCGCCACAAACGCATCTGCGGATAGTTCTTTCAGTGACAACACGGTTCCATCCGCCAATAAAACTTTTGCCTCCAGTACGTGATCGACGGTCTTGCCGTATAAGATGCTCTTTGTACCGGACGAGTTATTTCCCACCATTCCTCCTACATTCGCTCTGCTTGATGTCGCCGGGTCCGGCGCAAAATGGAGGTTATACTTGCCCATTTCTTCGTTCAGCTCGTCACGCACCAGACCCGGCTGTACCCTGACCCATCGCTCCTTTTCGTTGAACTCGAGGATGCGGTTCATGTATTTCGAAAAATCGATCACTATTCCTTCTCCGACAGTCTGACCTGCAAGACTCGTACCGCCGCCACGGGGCAGGATCTTCAGTTTATGTTTGTTTGCGATCTCAACCGTTTTTTTTACGTCCGACTCATCCAGCGGCAACACCACAACCAGAGGTCTGATCTGGTAAAAGCTCGCGTCGGTTGAATACATTCCCAATGAGTATTCATCGCGAAGGACTTCACCCTTTATACTTTTCTCAAGCGCATTGATAAATGAGAGTTCTGTAATGGAATTTTGAAGGGGCATGGCGAAGTGTGTCTGGTACGGAAAAGATAAGTAAAAAAGGGTGGAACGGAAAAGGAAAAATGTTCCGCCGGAAGACACCATGATGCCCTGTTTTCCTTACCGGTCATTGTTACCACCGATAACCGCCGCTTCATACCGCTTCCCTGAAGCTGAACGACAACATCAACCGTGTCCGTTCCCTGATCAAAATTATTTCCCGCGCTGACTTTCATCACCCGTAGCACCTCATTCATAACATAGTTTTGATGGGTAGTCGATCCATTCATTCACCCGGTTGCAAAAGCCGGATAACAAATTGCATTATGAATACGTCAGACATCGATAAAATGCTAAAGGAAGAGGGAAACCTTTGCGTCTCCATCATTATTCCCACTCATCGCCATTCGAAAGAGCGAATGCAGGATCCCAAACTTCTCGGTAAAGCGGTTCAAAAAGCAAAGGATCTGATGCAGCACAGCGCATGGCCAAAGGACAAAGTTCAGCAGCTTGAAGCAAAGCTGAATACCATGGTCGCGGAAATCGACTACATCAGGATGCAGGAAGGGCTGGCCCTTTTTATTTCACCGAACCTCACCCGGTTTTTTTTGTTGCCGTTCGAGGTGAAGGAGAAAATTACTATCGGGTCGAATTTTGAACTGCGAGACCTCATTTATTTTTCGCAATTCCTTTTACCCTATTACCTGATCGCAACGAGCAAAAAACGAATCCGCCTGTTCAAAGGCCAGGGGCGTGAATTGCAGGAGATCAACAACGATGATTTCCCTCGTGAATACGTCGAAGAGTACGAGTATGCTCCGCCAAGTATCGCCAGCGGATCAAGTGCGGGGTTGAAGAATTTCGAGGGAGACAAGTCGATCGTCAGGGAAAACCGGCAGAAAGCTTTTCTGAAACAGGTCGATCACGTGTTGGATAAATACCTGCGTCAGGGAATACCTTTACTTGTTGCCGGTGTGGAGGAAGAATTGGCGCTTTTTGAACACGCTACGCATCACGTGCAGGCTATTGTCGGCACGATCCCGGGAAACTACGATCACGACGCGGTCCATCAACTCGCCGAGACTGCGTGGAAAAAAATGAATGAGCATATCCATAGCACGCACGATGTAGCGCTGGCCGCGCTGCGTGAGCAGATCGGACGATCGATGGCCGTCGATGGAATCAGGGATGTCTGGCGCGCGGCTCACGAAGGGAATGCGTTGACTCTTTTCGTGGAGAAAGATTATATCGAAACCGCCTATGTCGATCCCGAAAACCCTTCAAAAATGTATTTAAGTCCTCCCATGGGCAAGTACGATATCCTGACAGACGCCGTGGAGGTGATACTCGAAACGGTTAAGGCGAAACGGGGAAATGTTGTCATTGTCCCGAACGAAGTTTTGAAAGACCACAACCGGATCGCGCTGTTGCTCCGTTATCCTGGCTAACTCCTAAACATGCATACAATCATGGAAAAAAATCTTAACGACCGGGTAGCGATAGTGACCGGCGGGTCATTTGGTATCGGAAGGGCAACGGCTGTTGCTCTTGCCAAACGTGGCGCGAAAGTGGTGATCGCCGACTGGATCGAGGACCCGTCAACCGCGAAAGAAATCGGCGAACTCGGCGGAACCGCTTTGTTCATAAAATGCGACGTATCAAAAGTAAACGAGGTGGATTCGATGGTAAGTCAAACGATCCAACGTTTTGGAAGGCTGGATATCGCGGTGAACAATGCCGGGATCGAAGGAATCACAGCTTCGGTGCATGAATGTTCCGAGGAAAACTGGGACAGGACCATAAACATCAATCTGAAAGGTGTTTGGCTTTGTATGAAGCAGGAGATCCCATTAATGTTGAAGCAAGGTAAAGGTGCGATCGTCAATATCGCCTCCGTTGCGGGTCTTATCGGTTTTCCCGGCCTCCCGGCCTATGTCGTCAGCAAGCACGGCATCATCGGGCTTACGAAAACCGCTGCGCTCGAGTATGCGAAGCTCGGGATTCGCGTTAATGCCGTTTGTCCCGGCGTTATCCGTACGCCGATGATCGACCGTGTTACAGGCAAGGATAAGACAGTCGAAAAACAATATGAAAGTATGGAACCTGTCGGCCGAATGGGAAGTCCGGAGGAGGTAGCTGAAGCGGTCGTGTGGCTTTGCTCCGATGCTTCATCGTTTGTGACCGGTCACGCGATGGCGGTCGACGGCGGATGGATTGCCGGATAATTCAGGGAACGATTCACTATTAACCGCAAGACGATGGCTAAAAAAATTCCAACGGTGCCGGGAGAGACGCTGAAATGGCTCATGAAAGGCGATGCGGCTATCCGGTACCAGGTAGAAAGAGATATTCTGCATGCCGGCAAAAAAGAACTCGCGAAGACCCGGCGGAATATTGCTTCTACGGGCTGGGGCGCACGATTCCTGAAAAAACAAAACAAGGATGGTCACTGGGGCAGGACGTTTTATCAACCAAAATGGACGTCGACACATTATACGCTGCTGGACCTGAAGACGATCGGCCTTTCCCCTGATAACCCCCGGGCAAGACGAACCACCGGGATGGTGTTGGAGCAGCCTTTGGGAAAAAACGGTGGCATCTTTTATTCCTTTGGGTCGGGCCTTGCGGATGTCTGCGTAAACGGGATGATCCTTAATTTCGGATCGTATTTCCTCCCCAAAAGTCCCGCGTTAAAAAACCTTGTCGATTTTCTTCTATCCGTACCGTTAGCAGACGGCGGATGGAACTGTCGCTACCTGAACAACGGGACATCGCATAGCTCACTTCACACCACGCTTAGTGTACTGGAAGGACTGCTGGAGTTCCGGCGAACAGGTTCGCGGTACCGGGTGGAAGAAATCAAACGGGCCGAAAGGAAGGCTGTGGAGTTTCTGCTGATCCACCATTTATATCAGTCGCATCGTACAGGCCAGGTGATCGACCCGAGGATGTTGCGTCTCTCCTTCCCCTGCCGGTGGCGGTATGACATCCTTCGGGCGCTGGACTACATGCGGGACGCGGATGTCCCTTACGACGCACGAATGGAGGATGCGTTGCGCATAATTAAAGGGAAGCAGCGAAAGGATGGTACCTGGTCGTTGCAGGAAAAACACAAAGGAGAAGTGCATTTCGACATGGAGATTCCCCCTAAACCCAGCCGGTGGAATACGTTGCGGGCTATACGCGTACTTCGCTATTACGATAAGGTAATATAACAATGGCGGCTGCCCTTCAACGCACCGGAAAACGTCAGACAAGGCAACGCTCAGGCGGTGATTATCTCCTGTCTTTCGACCTTGCTTTCGTCCAGCTCGATACCAAATCCGGGTTTCGTGGGTAATTTCAGAACACCGTTGCCGGTCAGCGGCGGGTCCTTCTGAAAGTGTAACTTATGGCCTACATGCACGAGCAGGTACTCCACCAGCGGACATACCTCCGGTGACTGGCTGGCCACAACGTGCAAGGCAGCGTGGATATTGTGGCCATGGGGAAACACCTTCGCACCGAAAGAAGAAGCCAGGGCACAGATTTTTACCAATTCGCTTACACCGCCGCACCATTCGGGATCGGCCTGAACAATCTGGATCGCTCCCGCCTTCAGGAAGTTAACGACCTCCCACCGGTTATAGAAATGTTCGCCTGTTGCGACGGGTATTGTTGTGTTTTGCCGGAGCTGAATAAAACTTTCCAGCCTGTCGGGAGCGAATGCTTCTTCGATCCAATATGGGCGGTATTTTTCGACGGCTTTACACCAGGCTGTTGCGAAGGGGATATCCCATCCCATAAAAGCATCGAACATGATCTCGGCGTCGTATCCAAGCGAGTCCCTCAGTTCCTCCACGAGTTCGATATTCCGTTTTAAGCCGGCGTTACCATCGCTTGGGCTGTACGCAAGGAACCATTTCTGATGCAGGAATCCCTGGTCGTATAACTGCTTCGCGCGTGGACCGGCTTTTCCTTTCTCCACCGAGTAACCAAGGCAACTCCCGTACACTCTTGCTTCTTTACGCGTCGGACCTCCGATCAACTCGTATACCGGCGTTCCGAAGCGCTTCCCTCTCAAATCCCAAAGTGCATTGTCGACTGCACTCAATGCCATCATGTAATGACCCGCTCTCGAGTGACGATTGTTCCGGTGAAGCTGATCCCAGAGAGTTTCGCCGGCGAGTGCGTCTTTCCCGATCAGGAAAGGGCGCAACTGTTTTATAACCGGCGCTATGATCTCCGGATCCAATGCACCGTAAAATCCGGTGAGGCCTCCTTTCGTTCTGATCCGGATGTAATCCTGCGTAATCTTTCCGGTAGTTTCGATACCGGCGGCAGCATCCTTGTACGGAGCCGGGTGAAGATCGGGATAGATATGAATCGGCTGTGCCTGATATTGACGGTTGATGCCGGCAACACTCTTGTAAGGACCCGTCAGCCTGACGATCTCGACAGCGTCGATGATCGTATCCTGATTTGCGGGAGGTCCGGCAAACAGCTCCTGCGTTTGAAGAGGGAGAAAAGCCATACCGGATACCTTTGCGAGGCTGGCCAAAAATTCGCGGCGTGAATTCATAGGGATAGGATTTTAGGGTCCTGAATGATCAGTAATGTAAAAAACTTTACGCCACCAAACATCGCCGTTTACACCGGGGGAAGCAGCAACAAT
This sequence comes from Chryseolinea sp., assembly GCA_041742155.1. Taxonomy (GTDB): domain Bacteria; phylum Bacteroidota; class Bacteroidia; order Cytophagales; family Cyclobacteriaceae; genus Chryseolinea. Next base: position 83,531 of record JBGSJE010000003.1, read on the forward strand.
CCCAGTGGCAAGCTTAACAAAAAGAAATCCGCTAATCCCGCTCGCGCTTGATCTTTACCTTTGCCATAGGGCCTACCTGGATCGGTACCTTTTCGATCTCGATGTTTGCGGCTTCAAGGCCAAACATTTCCTCCGTCGACAGGCTCATCGATTTTATTGCCCGGTACCCGGTAATGATAAACCTATCGAAGGTGGATACCTGACTATCCGCCGATGCCCAGGAATGCAACATGACAAACTTAAAATCCGACATCATACTGTATTTATGAAGCGCGGGATAGGGACTCGTAAGATCGATCTCGCCCGAATCGGCCATTTCGTGGATGATCCGGTTGAATAATGAATTAACCCGGTGCGGCGTTTTAAATCCAAGCTTCAGGCGAACAAAAAAACAACGCTTTGGAATAATGGTGTCCACGATATATTTGCTGGTAAAAGGCGTGTCGAGCGTTTCAACATGAACAAACCAGTAAACATCAGCGCGCTTGGGTCTCTTTTTGAAGATCGAATAAATAATATTTGCATCAATGTACCTTCGGCTATCCGCCACCGAAAGGTATACAAGATTAGTGGCTTCTTTAACGATGGTCGTATCATCCTGCAACTCTTTCAACATCGACTCATAGTGCCGCAAATCCACAAACTCGGTGTGGCGCTGACGCAGTTTCCGCGCCTTCAGTAAAATGAACATCATGCTGAAGAAAACAGCTGCGATGATAAAGGTGAACCAGCCACCGTGTTCGAATTTGTCGAGGTTTGATACAAGAAACATCCCTTCAACCGAGAAGAAGACAAGAGCAATAAAAAAGCTGCGGTACCTGGACTTTTTCGCCGTCGCGAAATAGTAGACCAACAGCGAAGTAGTCATCAGCATGTTCACGGTTATCGCAAGGCCGTAGGCTCCTTCCATAGCGTACGATTCCTGGAAGATGAGTACAACCAATATACTGCCGGACATCAGTATCCAGTTTATGGCAGGCAAATACATCTGACCTTTCGACGCGTGAGGATAGCGAACCCGTGTCGCCGGCCAGAGTTTTAACTTCACCGCTTCGTTTACGAGAGAAAAGGTACCCGATATGAGCGCCTGACTTGCTATGGTAGTAGCCATCGTAGCGACGATGATACCGGCGAGCAGGAACTTTTCAGGCATAATGGAATAGAACGGAACGTCGCCGTCGAGGACCTTTCCCTGTTGGGTAAGCAGCCACGCGCCCTGACCAAAATAATTCAGCAGCAGACTAACCTTTACAAAACCCCAACCTGCCCTAATGTTGTATTTACCGCAGTAGCCCAGATCGGAATACAGGGCCTCCGCGCCCGTGGTACATAAAAATACGGCGCCTAGTAACCAAAATCCCTGCGGATATTTGACGATCAACTCGTAAGCGTAAACGGGATTCAAGGCTCTCAGTACTCCCGGATCCCGGGCCAGCTGGTTTGCACCGAGGACGGCGATCATCAGGAACCACAGGAACATGATAGGGCCAAAGGCTTTTCGTACGACAGCCAGTCCGAACTGCTGAGAGATGAAAAGGATCACCAATATGATGATAACAATCATGGTGGTTGGTGTTGAAGGGTAGATCAACCTGAGGCCTTCGATGGCAGACGACACACTGATCGCAGGCGTCATAAATCCGTCGGCAATCAGCGTACAGCATCCGATGACAGCAGGATAGATCACCCAGTTGACCTTATATCTTCTTACCAGCGCATACAGCGCGAAAATTCCACCCTGCCCTCTGTTGTCCGCATCGAGAGCGAGGTAAATGTATTTTAACGAAGTAATTAACGTCAACGTCCAGAATATGCAGGAGAGGCCACCCAGGATCAGGTCCTCCGTAATCACCTTGGTACCGACTATAAAATTCAACGTGTAAATCGGGGATGTACCGATATCTCCGTAGATAATACCAAGGGCGATGAATACGCCCGCGGTCGAAAGCTTCTGGTGGTTGCTACGGGGTGGTGTGATTTCCATTTGTCTGATTCAAACTTTCATCGATTCGAGCTATGCAGACCGTTTGCCGTAAACCTTCTGCGTGGCTAATTCACCTAAAATCGTACTCACTGAAACCGTAATATTAGTAATTTGCTTTCCTTAAACCGATTTTAAAACTAAAATAGATCGCCTGCCGGTCAGTCGTATGAAAACCAATCGAAGGAATTTCCTTTTGCAATCCGGTGCTGCCACTTCGGGATTATTGTTGAGTAATATGAATCTCGCCGATCCCGGCGAACCCGCATTCCGCGAAGGTCCGCCGTCTGACTCCGATGCAAAAGAAGCGTATACGATCAGCATTTTTTCCAAATGCCTGCAGTGGCTGGATTATAAGGAAATGTCCGTTGCGGCAGCAGATATGGGATTTGATGGTATCGACCTGACGGTAAGACCCCAAGGTCACGTATTACCGGAAAAAGTATCCGTGGACCTGCCCCGGGCCGTCGAAGCAATCAAACAAGCAGGGCTGGAGGTATACATGATCACAACCGCTATAACAGATGCCCATGACCCGAACACGGAAAACATACTCCGAACCGCGAGCGCGCTGGGAATCCGGCATTACCGAATGGGCTGGTTTCATTACGATGAAAAGAAAGGCATTGAGGATAATCTAAACGTTATGGAGGGCCAGATGAGGAAGCTCGCGGCACTCAACAGGAAATATTCCATCTACGGAGAGTACCAGAACCATTCGGGATCGTACTTTGGCGCACCGGTCTGGGATTTGTATACGGTGTTGAAAAAAATTCACTCTCCCTGGCTTGGTGTTCAGTACGATATTTTCCATGCATCGATCGAAGGCGCCAACGCATGGCCCATTGGACTAAAACTCCTGACACCTTATATCAAAAGTATTGACATTAAAGATTTCCAGTGGTCGAAGAAAGAGGATAAATGGACGGAGGAAGTTGTACCCTTAGGCCAGGGTTTTGTCGACTATAAAAAGTACCTCGCCATGCTGAAGCAGTTTTCCATTGCTGTCCCGATCTCCATGCACTTCGAATATGCCCTGGGCGGTGCGGAACACGGCTCAACAACCCTGACGATAGACAGGGAAAAGGTGATCTCGTCGATCAAAACCGACTGCGCGACACTCCGGAGTTTCCTTACAACAGCCGGACTTAAATAAAGCATCATCAATCCCTACTACCCTTGAGAATAATTGTCACGGATGGATATACCCTGAACCCGGGAGACCTGAGCTGGAGTGGTATTGAAAAATGGGGAGAAGTTGTCGTATACGACAGGTCGACTGAAGCACAGCTTCACGAACGATGTGCCGCCGCCGATATCATCCTCACCAATAAAGTCCAGATCACTGAAAATCTGATCAATCAAATACCTACACTAAAGCTCATCGCTGTCACCGCGACAGGTTACAACTGTGTAGACGTTGAAGCCGCGCGCAAAAGGAATATAGTCGTATGCAACGTTCCGGATTACGGAACGGCATCTGTAGCTCAACATACCATGGCTTTGCTTCTCGAAATGACGAACCGGATTGGCGTTCATGCAGCGTCCGTAAAGCAGGGTGCATGGGAGCGATCAAGCGACTTTTGTTACACCATCGGTAACCTTACTGAGCTGACGGGAAAGACATTTGGCATTATCGGGCTGGGGAAGATCGGAACAAAAGTGGCCGACCTGGCGAATGCTTTTGGTATGCATGTGATATACCACAGCAGGCACCCGAAGGACACAATGATCGCCCGTTATACCGACCTCCCGACATTGTGCGCCACAAGCGATATCATTTCCCTGCACTGCCCGCTCACCAATGAAAACAAGGGCTTTGTTAACCGGGATCTGCTGCTCCGGATGAAGCCGGCAGCTATGCTCATCAACACATCGCGGGGACAGCTTATCCACGAACAGGACCTCGCCGATGCCCTTAACTCAGGCAAAATTGCGGGCGCCGCGCTGGATGTCCTGTCAACGGAACCACCTGCGGGAACAAATCCGCTGCTGACGGCCAAAAACTGCATCATTACTCCTCACAATGCATGGATGAGTCGTGAAGCCCGGGAAAGGATGATGAACATTACCACGCAGAATGTGGAAAATTTTTTAAACGGAAGCCCGGTGAACGTCGTGTCCTGATGATACTGCATCCATGAATCCGGATACGCAGACCGGACCGTTTACCGGGACCGACGGGATGCAGATGGATAAAATGTACAGATGAAGTTTTCGGATAAAATCAAAGTGAATTCATTGAAACCTTATAAATTGGGACCTTAATCGCTTACGTTAAAATTCACTTTCCGGATGTTATCGCGAACACAGCGATTAAATGTATAAACACCATCACTTAAACGCCAAAATGAAAATCTTTAAAACCAGCTCCACCATCGTCATTGACTCCGATGGAAAAAAATTCGATGCAGGTCACAACGACTGGGATACCTATATTAATCGCGACAACCTGTATGAGTTCCTGAAGCAGGAGATCACGAAATCCAAGCCGGTAACAGATGCCTGGTTCGACGGTCAGACGATTCTGGCGCCTATTCAATCCCAGGAGATCTGGGCGGCCGGCGTCACATACCTGAGAAGCCGCGATGCCCGCATGGAAGAATCGAAGGACGCCGGAGGTGGAACCTTCTATGACAAAGTATATGAAGCCGACCGCCCCGAATTATTCTACAAAGGAAACAAGAGCAGAACCATCGATCCGCTGGGAAAGGTCAGGATCCGGAAAGATTCCGCCTGGAATGTACCCGAACCCGAACTCACGCTCTTTATGAGCTCTTCCGGCTCCATTGTGGGTTATACCATTGGCAATGATATGTCGTCGCGCAGTATCGAAGGTGAAAATCCCCTTTACCTTCCGCAAGCCAAGGTTTATGACGGATGTGCCGCGCTGGGTCCCTGTCTGTATGTACCGGGCAAGCCTATCGCGGAGGATTCCATGATCAAACTGGATATTATGCGTAACGGGAAGGCTGGATTCACCGATTCCATATCCATCAACCGGATGAAAAGAAAACACAAAGAACTGGCCGCCTATTTGTTCATGGAATGCAGTTTCCCCGACGGCGTGTTTATGATGACCGGAACGGGTATCGTACCGCCAAATGAATTTACCGTTCAGCCTGGAGATGAGATCATCATCAGCATCGAAAACATCGGAGTACTCCGCAACTTTGTTGCCTGAGAGAAAAAAAACAAATTAACTTCTGACACAATCAATAATGGATATCACAGGCAAACAGATCATTAACGGTAGCTATACCGCAGAAGGCAAGGACACGTTTACGGGTATCAACGCCGTTACGGGTAGCAGTCTCGGAACACCTTTTTTTGAAGCCACCGACGAAGAGATTAACGATGCGTGTTCCTCCGCAGCGATCGCCTTTAAATCCTATAAACGGACGACACATAAAGTACGTGCCGCATTCTTAAGAGGTATTTCCCATGAAATCGAAGCCCTCGGGGATGCATTGATCGAGATGGCATCCATCGAAACCGGTCTTGGAGCGGAACGGCTTAAAGGTGAAAGACAGCGGACCATCAATCAGCTGAACGCCTTCGCCAATTACATCGAGGATGGTACCTGGGTCAAACCCATTACGGATCCGGGCGATCCGGAACGCAAACCGCTGCCGAAACCCGATCTCCGGCAAATGCAGATTCCGTTGGGGCCGGCCGGTATTTTCGGTGCCAGCAACTTTCCTTTAGCTTTCTCGGTTGCTGGGGGCGATACGGCTTCCGCGTTAGCAGCAGGCTGTCCCGTAGTATTCAAGGCGCATCCGGCGCATCCTTCAACCTGCGAAATGATGGGCATGGCGATCGTCCGCTCGATAGAAAAAAACAAAATGCCAACCGGTGTCTTTTCCCTTATTCACGGAAAGTCAACACGTGTCGGAAGCTCGCTGGTTAAGAATCCGGCGATCAAAGCTGTGGCGTTCACCGGCTCGTTCAAAGGAGGAAAAGCGCTCTACGACCTGGCGGTTCGACGCGATGAACCGATCCCGGTGTACGCGGAAATGGGAAGCGTGAACCCCGTGATCATACTTCCTTCCATCCTTCGGGATAAAAGTGATCTTACGGCCAAACAACTCGCCGGATCCATTACACTGGGTGCGGGCCAATTTTGCACTAACCCGGGAGTTATGGTCATCAAGGATGAACCTGCCACGCATACCTTCCTCGATAAACTCGCGTCCGAATTATCGACCGTTGCCCCCATGACGATGCTGACACCCGTGATCAAAAAATCATATCTGGAGGGCATTCAGCAGCAACGGAAAATTCAGGGAGCGAAGCCGCTTACCGACGGTCCGCAGGAACAGGTAACGCCGCATCTTACGGAGGTAAAGTCAAGCGACGCATTAAAAAATCCCGAGATCCTGCATGAGGTCTTTGGACCATCTTCCGTTGCGGTCGTATCCGACAATATGGACGAACTCATCGCTTTTTGCAATTCGATGGAAGGTCAGCTTACGGCTACGTTGCTGGGCGACGATTCGGACCTGGAAAACGCCGGGGAGCTGATTGATATTCTTACATCGAAAGTCGGCCGACTGATTATAAACGGATACCCTACAGGCGTCGAGGTATCTCCGGCGATGGTCCATGGCGGGCCATTTCCCGCTACAACGGATTCCCGTACCACTTCAGTAGGCATCACGTCTATCTACCGTTTTACCAGACCGGTATGCTACCAGAACTTCCCGTTATCGCTGTTGCCGCCGGAACTGCGAGGCTAAGAATAGCTACGCTTTCCGGTTGAACTTATACGGATATACTTTCCCGGATGCCCACTGGGCCACATAAAGATTGTCGTCGCGGTCGACACAAACATCGTGTGGATGGACAAAAATCTTTTCGGCCTGTGCCATCGGCTCAAGTGTTCCTTCGACGTTATAAACCGGAGCTGTACCTCCCAGGTTGGAAATGACCTTGTTCTCCTTATTCAAAATGGTAACAAAGCCGGTCTTTTCAGCGCCGAGATCCGGAGACCGCAGCACGGCAGCGTACAAGTACTCTCCTTTCAACACCGGGCGGCAAACGCATGCGCCAGGTAATCTGACTATGCCGATCAACTGTCCGTGCATGGTAAACATTTTAAAACAGTTACGGGTCCTGTCCGTCACCAGCAACGTGGGAGTTCCATTGCGTTTATCGATGCATATGCCGTGTGCATTATCCAGTTTCTCATCGCCTTCACCTCTTCCGCCGAAATAATTCAACAGGTTTCCCTGCGCGTCATAGTGAAGGATGTACTGCGAACCATAGCCGTCAGCCACATAAAAATCGCCGTTATCTGCAACGGCCACTTCTGTTGGAACGAACTGTTCAGCCTTGGGATACAGATTGTCTTCCTTTGGCGCGTCCAGGGTTAAGAGGATCTTTCCGTCAAGCGTCGTCTGGTAAACCTGGTGCTTGTTCGTATCCGTAATAAACAATGTATCGTTCGCCAGCGTTAAACCATGCCCGCCGGGAAACGAGTCACCCCATGTCTTCAACAGCTTGCCCGCCGTATCGAATATCATGATATTGTTCTTCGTTTCGTTGGTAAGCAGGATGATCCTGCCGCTGGCATCCTGAACCATTTCATGGCAATCGTTTACCGGATTCTTCAACGGATCAGCCTTACACCATTTTGTATCAAGCGAATACTTCATATTGTTGTGGCCATACACAACGGACTTATCCTGCGCAAACAGATCTTTTGTGATGTAAACAGTTCCGGCAGCAGCCAGCGCTGAATTCCGGATGAAAGCTCTTCTTTTCATAATTATGTTTTCTGTGTGTTACCCTGTGATCTCTTCTCGTCTATTTTTGTTTGGGGAAGATCATGACGGCATCCGCCACCACAATGCCTTCTGCTCCCTTTGTTGAGATCTCGACAAAACTTTTAGCACCCTTCTTTAAATTATGGGTTCCCAACAGTATCCATTCCCCGGAAGTCTGCCCTTCGATCCGGATCTGATTTGGCTTCACAATGGTCTCATATTTTTTCTTACCATCAAAGAACACCACCCGGATCTCCGCCGCTCCGTTGGCAATCCGTGGAAAATACACATAGACATCGTACAACCCGTTGCCGTCTATTACCGCATCATAACGTGCCGCGGAAGCCGGCCCACTCCCCTGTGCCGTCAATAGAGATTGACCGTAACATCCACTTGCGTTTTTTTGCAGCGACCACGGACCGGTCAGTGTCACACGACTGAGATCATCGTTATCGATCAGTATTTCCTTTACCCCCCCGTTTATCAAGGGGTCTTCCTGCAACTTTCGTTGGAGAGCCGTCACGTCGATGTCCTGTACGGTGACACTCTTATCGACAGCCATAACTGCCGCGGTCGCGGCGGACTGCGCCAGTACCATGAACACCGGCTCCATACGGATCGATCCGTAAGCGATGTGCGTAGCGGAGAGACAAACCGGAACAAGCAGGTTTTTACAGTCGGCGGATTTCGGGATCAGCGATCTGTAGGAAATGGGATAGGGCGGAAATCCGCCGACCTGAACATCACCCTCGTTCTTCACCATCCCGTTTACAACGAGTCGTTGGATATTATGTGAATCCATCGTGTACGCCGCCATGCCCACACCATCGGTAACAACTGCCCGCCCCTCGCAGTTATGCTGCGTCATGACGTAGTCACCAATCATCCGCCGCGCTTCCCGTATGTAAGCCTGGTGAGACCAGTGGCCGTTGTCCTGGTATTCATCCAGCGGATAACCCCACTTCAACATTTCCTCCCTCAGATGCTGCGGAACCCTGGGATCATGACCAATGAAGTACAGCAATCCTTTATTATAGTTTTCGTGCATGCGGATTATGTCGCGCCTGGTGCTATAGTCAGCTTCCGGATAGTCATAGTTCATTCCGATCATATCCGTGGAAAAGGGGCCATTATTATTAATATCCGTTTTATCGTTTGGCATCAGGTCCGGTTTCAGGATCAGATTGAAAGGTCTCATCGGCTCTTTTTCCAGAACGCGTAACAACAATTCATATCGGTCCGGATCGTAGTCGGGAGGTCTGGTGATCTCCGTTTTATTCTTGGGATCCCGTGAAAGGCAAATCCGGAAATTGTATGCCTGCACCTTCCGATCACCCGTACCGGTTGGAAAGACTTCACCCGGGCTGATCCCCCAAAGCAACCCGCTCGAAGGATCACCCTTGACTTTATACGGATCAATACCGTCGGGAAACTGGTGTTTATCTCTCAGCTGAAAACCATTATACGTCTCGTTGTACACGTCATTCGCTTCCCGCCCTACGGTGTATGAAACGCCTGCTTTCGCCATCAGGTCGCCCTCATAACTACAGTCGATAAACATTTTAGCTGTAACCTCGCGGTTTGTACCGGCAGCAGGTTCATCAGAAAATTCGACGGTAACAGACTCTATGACACCGTCTTTTTTCCGGACTGACGAAAGTCGGAAATTGTACCACACATCGAGATTCGCTTCCCGGACGTATTGCCCGAACGTATTTTCAGCGACGTGTGGTTCAAATATCCACTGTTCGAATTTTCCGTAGTGTTTTCCAATCCTCCTGTAGTAATCCCGGGCAAGGCCGGTGACCGCGTATTTATTTCCGATGTCGGTATATCCCAATCCGCCGGCGGTCAGACCACCGAGGTGTTTGCCTCCTTCGATCAGCAACACGGATTTGCCCAGCCTGGCGGCTGTATAAGCGGCGATAACACCGGCCGACGTTCCGCCGTAAATGCAGATATCAACTTCGGTTCGCCGCTGGGCAGACACGGTGTGGCAGCAAAGCAAAATCGACAACAAGAGCGATACAGTCCGTCCCGCACACTTGAATAATAGATGTCCGGTCATTTTCCTGTCAATTTATTGACCAGCCACAGGTTGAATCGTTCACGTTGCTCCGGATACGTCCAGTGACCGGTTTCCAATGCCAGGTAAAGATCCTTTTGGGCGGTGATCACATTGTATGCGGCATACATGGACGTCGGCGGACAAGTCTCGTCGTTAAAACCCCATGAATACAATCCCGGAATTTTGACAAGGCGGGCAAAATTAACCACATCGTAGTAGGATACGGTCTCGATTTTTTCTTTCTGGTTATGGTAGGCGATGTTATTTTTGTCAAAGAGATGCGGCCATCCCCCTGCCCTTCCGTTAAGGTAACCGGTGACATCACTTAAGGCCGGGTAAAACGATGCGAGGTACCGGACACGTGGATCCAGTGCCGCGGTAATTATCGAAAGCGCTCCGCCCTGGCTACCACCTGTAACGGCAAGGCTGGAACCATCGAATTGCGGCAGGCTGACCAGGAAATCATTGGCCCGTACGCAACCGAGGTATACCCTCTTGTAATAATACCGGTCCTTATTATCCAGGTTGTACGTGTAGTATTGATTAAGGGCACTTGCACCCAGGTCTGTGTACACGACGGGTTCCATCGTGACCGGGACACCATGTATTCCGATTTCAAAGGTGATTATTCCTTTTTCGGCCATTGCAATATCACCTCCGTAAGGGCGTACGCCTGCACCCGGTACTTTTAACAATGCCGGATACTTTCCTTCCGCTTTCGGAACACAAAGAATTCCATACAGCCTGGAACCCACCCTGAAGTTTTGCAGATTGACATGATACACGTTGACTTTTTCCGTACACCGTTCCGGCAGCAGGGTCATCTTCGCATCCATTGGAATAATAGCGAGGTCGGCTTTGGCTTTATCCCAGAACTGTGTGAAGTCGGCGGGATTATTGACGGTCGGCTTTATCGCCATCGGATCAAAGCCGGCTGTCGCAAGACCCTTGTATATTTTTCCATCCACTTCCGCTTCCGCAGTACAACGCAGGAAACCACTGGCCCGGAGCGTGCCGCCATCCACGGTTAATGAACCTTTCGGAAGGATTAGATTTTCTTTTTTGGTTGTGGGCTCGAGTTTTTCCGGACCGATCTGATATCTGATCCTCGCGTCTTTCAATGGATTTCCGTTTTGAATGACGGTAATCGTAAATTTTGCAGACTCACCCGGTTTATAGGTCCAGTCGGAATGGTCCGGCGCCACGATTACTTTAATGAATTGTTCAACCGGTTGGGCTGATCCGTTTGTCGCGCACAGGGCAACGAGCAGGAAGTATGGTAAAAGAATTTTTCTAATCATCGGGGAGGTTGCGGGATTTACCGGGTTTAATGTGGCATACAATTTAATTGACTTTCATAATCTTCCAAACAGGTAATACGTTACCGGTGACCCGACGAACATAGCCGGGTTCTTCCGATTGTGTCGGGAAGCGGACCATTTTGTATGCGATAATTTCATTAATTGCGTCGTATTGGAACTTATCCCCGGGAGGATTGATTTTAAAATTGCAAACCTGCAAAACCAAATCGGAAATTTTATGAAACACCTGACTTACGGAGTGCTGATCACGCTGTCCATCATCGTCTTTACGTCCTGCCAGGCGCAGAAGCAAAAAAAGTCGGATATCAAAAAAGTGGTATTAACCGCTCCGAAGGGCAAGGCCATTGCAGCATTCGCCGAAGGTTGCTTCTGGTGCTCCGAACACATCTTTGAGGCTGTAGCAGGGGTCGACTCCGCTATTTCCGGCTACGCAGGAGGTCATGTCGCATTTCCAACCTATGAGCTCGTGAATACCGAAACGACGGGGCATGCTGAAACGGTACTGGTATATTATAACCCGCAAGTGGTCAGTTATGAAGAATTAACAAAAGTATTCTTCACCTCCCATGATCCGACTACCCGCGACCGCCAGGGACCAGACCGCGGATCGTCCTACCGATCGATCTTGTTTTACATGTCGGCGGCAGAAAAGGGCATAGCAGAAAAATCGCTGAAGGATTATGCGTCGTCGGGGATGTTTAAGAATCCCATCGTGTCTGAGATAAAAGAGTTAAAGGAGTTTTACCGTGCGGAAGGTTACCATCAGGATTATATCGAACACAATCCCGGAAACTCTTATGTGCAGGGTGTCTCGCTGCCTCGGTACGAGTTATTCAAAAAGACTTATAAAGGTAAACTGAAATAAGCCGGAGAACATCCGGGAATGTCATACCTGGTCGGTAGTCAGCACAATTTTTCCGATATGCATGCTGCTTTCCATCAGCTGATGGGCGGCTGACACTTCGTTCATGTGAAAGGTCTTAAAAACAACCGGTTTCACTTTGCCGGACAGCAGCCATGGCCACACAAACTCTTCCAGGCTCTTGGCTATTGCTGCCTTAAAAGCAATATCCCGGTTTCTCAGTGTGGAGCCGGTTATCGTAAGTCGTTTCCGCATGACCGTCGATAATTTGACCTTCACCTCGTCACCCTTCATAAAATTGATAAGCACCAGTCTTCCCTCCTGGCCAAGTGTGTCCAGGTTATCCTGCGTGTAGGATCCGCCGATCATATCCAGGATTACATCCACACCCCTATCCGCCGTCAGTTTTTTTACAACATCCTTGAATTTCTCCATGCGGTAATGAATGGCTTTGTCCGCTCCGAGCTTTTCGCAGAAGGTACATTTCTCCTCGTTACCTGCGGTGGTGTAGACCGTTGCGCCCCATGCTTTGGCCAATTGAATGGCCGCCACTCCTATTCCGCTGGTTCCGCCGTGAACAAGCAACGATTCGCCGGGTTTCAACCGGCCACGGTCAAAGACATTCGTCCAGACAGTAAAAAAAGTCTCCGGCAGCGATGCGGCCTCGGCAAAAGAAAGGTTAGCCGGAATTGCCAGGCACTGGCCCTCCGGCGCCACACAATAATCCGCATATCCGCCGCCCGTCACCAGGGCACAGACACGTTCGCCCGGCTTCCACCGGAAACATTCGTGCCCCACGGCGACGATAATCCCGGCGACTTCCAGACCCGGAATATCCGATGCTCCCGGCGGCGGCGGGTACTGGCCTTTCCGTTGCATCACGTCCGGGCGATTGATCCCTGCGGCGAAGACCTGTATGAGGACTTCTCCTTTCCCTGGCACCGGATCCGGCCGTTCCTCAACCTTGAGAACCTCGGGCCCGCCTGGGTTAGTAATTATGATGGCTCTCATCCAATCGCTTTCCTGTTTTGTAAATATGAATTAATAACAGATGGGTTTCAGGCGTGCTGAATCAGAAAGCCGGCGTACGAATCCTGGGTTATTTTCCCGCGAGGTTGATCCTGCACTGTTCCAGTACGGCAATAACTTCCTCGTCCTTTACTTCCGGGAAGTCAGTATACAGATTTCCACCATTTTGAATATTCGGCTCAATGGTCAGGTATATTATCCCTTCTATCTCCTGGGCTATAGCCCGTGTTGCTTCCGGTGTTACATTGGGTACGGCGACGATCAGTTTTTCCGGGCTGTATTTCTTGATCGACCTGATACATGCCATCATCGTATCACCGGTCATCAGCAGATCATCAACAAGAATAACCGTTTTCCCCTTGTAAGAGGATCTGGTACGACCCTGATTATACCGGGCGTCCTGACCACGGATAACATGTTGCAACAATTGTATCTGGTGATAAACATAATCCTGGGGTATGTCATTCCCCTCTTCGCGGAGCACCACGGCATCACTGCTGACGGCACCGATCGTTTTCTGATTATCTCCGGGATGTTTGATCTTTTTACAGGGAATAACTTCCAAAGGAAGATGAAGCAACTGGGAAAGGTAGGATCCGATGTGAATACCACCGCCGGGTACTGCCACGACAAGTGCGTCTCCATCCTGAAACTCCATCAGACGTTCACCCAACAGATAGGCGGCGTGTTTTCGGTTTTGGAAGATTGCCTCGTGATGAAGTACCATAGGAAACAAATGTGTTCTAAGATAGTATCCTTCAGTTAAGGGATGTATGACAATAGTCAGTTCAGCGAAGGTTTTTTCACGGCGATCCCTTTCTCATTCTAAGTTCGCACTAATTATGGTAATCTCTCAATAATTTATCTTTAATTCTACATCACGTTTAGTTAAACTGATTTGCTCCCGGATGAAAGAATACACCGCCGACCGGTCGGATCCAGGCGATTAGATTTCACCTGGATCTTCACGATCAACGGATCGCCCTTTTAAGAACGCGGCGACTTTGGAAACAGCGCCGGCGCTGACGATGGCGATCAGCTCTACTTGCTGATCACCAGATTTGAAAAGTCACCGGGAAGGCCACCGTTCCACAGACCGATGAGTCCATCCGTCCGGCTGTTGAGTTTATCGACGGTGAGAGAGGGAACGGTCGAATGGTTTACGTATACCCTGACCTGTGTATCCCCCACCACAATCCGGGCGTGAAACCAGTCCGATCCTGCCGGAGCGGGATCGACAGCTTTTTCATACATCCCGTTTTTTTCATCGCGAAGCCTGTCCCATGAATAGTCGGGATGACTAACATATTGAACGGCATGAATTTTCCGCACCGGGTCACTGGCCCTGAAATTAAATGGGCGAAAATAGATACAATCGTACGTCACCGTATCTACACCGTGGAAGGCAATACCGATAAAGCTGCGCTGCATTATATCCTTGCCGCGAAGGTCGACGTCGATGGTTCCCCTGGAAAAATTGACACCTTTTAACCAGACAATCTTTTCAACGGACAATCCGACCCTGTCACCGTCCGTTAACGGACTGGCGTTTTGACGATATGTGATTAACTTCTTTTCTTTAAGGAGTTGTTGGAGATCGAAGACCTGGGCGAAACAACAGGTAACCCCTGTCATAATGAGTAATGTACAGAGCGAAATGACGCGTTTTTTCATAGTGATAGATTTTAGTTGACACAAAATGATTTTTGACTTCCGGAACGCAAATGTTATCAGGCAAGCCATGGTTTTATGAGTCACCGGCCAACCATTTTTCAGTCATTTTCCGTTCATTATCAAAATGACAGGTAAAATGCCCACAGAGAGAGAGTATATAGCCTTGTACCGGACGCTGGTAGAGAAGAAGTTCATCCTTGGTAGTCCCGCCGGCCGCCTGAAAGAGCGCGATTACGAATACCTGTCAACAACGATCGAAGAAAAATCGCGGGTCAGACTTAGTGTGTCTACGTTGAAACGGTTATGGAAAGCTGACTTTGCACAAGTTCCCCACCCTTCCACCCTCGATGCGCTGGTTTCCGTTCTGGAATTAAAAGACTGGCAGGAGTTCAAAAAAGAATATGCACAGGGGACCGGAGCCTCTGAAAGCCGGCCCGTACGTCAAAAATGGCAAGTGGCAAAAGGTGTTTTCGGCATATCGGTGCTGATCGCCGCCGTGGCCTTTTTTTTCTTGCAGGGATTCAAAAAGGAGGGTAAAAAACTCGTACTACCGGAAAAAATTCATTTTACAGCAAATAAAACCGTAACAACCGGTGTACCCAACACGGTTATTTTCAATTATGACGTGACGGGTATTGAAGCCGACAGCTTCTTTATTCAACAATCATGGAATCCCCGGAACAAAGTAATGATCGACCCGCAGAAGAATTATCTCTCTTCCATTTATTTTATCCCGGGTTTTCACCGGGCCAAATTGATTGTAAATGACTCGATCGTCCGAATCGCAAGGGTGCATATCAAAACGCAGGGATGGTTACCCATTTTACAATACGATGACCTTGACAACTCGCCCGTGTACCTGAACAACAACCTTTCCGTCACGGGAGGAATGCTTCAAACGCCGGAGCGTGCATTCCGGGAAGCCAATGTGAATTTGAGCCGGAAGTTTCACCTTCAGTATTTTAATGTCAGGGATTTCAGCGGTGTTGACGGCGATAATTTTATCATCGAAACACGGCTGAAGCACGACAGCATCGCCAATGTCATTTGTCCCGAAGCCGGACTTACGATCCAGACGGAAGAACATATCTATTATGTTCCCTTAACCATCAAGGGATGTGTCGGGGAACTTGATCTCAAGATCGGTGAACGCTATGTGAGCGGCCGGGACCACGACCTGTCCAGTCTGGGATGTGATCTTTACGAGTGGCAGGATCTGAAAATAACAAACGAAAAGAAATCGGCGTCTGTGTATCTGAATAACCGGCTCGCTCATAAAATCCAATATAAAAAAGATTTCGGGAAGATTGTGGGACTCGTCCTGACGTTCAGTGGTCCTGGGTCCGTTGATTACATCCGCCTTTCGACCACGGCGGGTGATATTGTCTATGCCGAGGATTTTAATCAGCCCGCAGGAACAGCGTCGCCATAAACAATCCGGAATGGAATTCTCCGTCCGCGTAACTTCACGGATGACTTGCTGAACACTTTAGAAAAGCGGAATGCTCCCGGTAGTTCACCACCGGAATATTACGGTGCCTTCTGAATCGTGATACTCCAGGTGGAGCCGCAGTGAATTTTATGCCTGTCGGCGAAATTCCCCATATTAATACCCAGGGAAAAATTCAAAAGGCTATTAAGGTATGCAAGCTCCTTTCCCTCACGAACAGCGGCAAACGTTTTTGCGAATGGCACATCCCCTTCGTAGATCAGTGTGTCGCCGTTGTATATCCGGATGCGTACCGGTTCACCCTCGGCGATATTGAGTTTATTAAAGGCAGCCTGTCCGATATTCGTCCAGACGTTTCCGTATTGAACGTCCAACACAGGAATATTTCCGTGGATGACTCCCGATTCAAACACAGGCTTCTGGTAATCGATTGATGTGATGCCGGATTTCAGTAACGGACCGACTTCTTCAAATGTGATCACACCTGCAGCGAGCCGTGCTCCGGTATAGGCGTAGACGTCGCGTCCGTGGAATGTATATGACTGTTGAGAATTTTTAAGCCTGTTCCTCGCTTCGTCGATCTCCCTGAGCGATTCAATACCCAGCGATTCGGCGATAAGGGTAAGCGTCCCGTTGTCAGGCGATACAACGTAGTGCCCGGACTTCGTCTTCAGGACGACGGATTTTCGCTCGGACCCGACACCGGGATCAACGATCGAAACGAAGACGGTTCCCGCCGGCCAATAGGACGCCGCCTGGTACAACCTATAGGAAGCTTCCCAAATGTTGTACGGGGGAATCTCATGGGTGATATCGAACATCTTCAGTTCGGTTGAAACGGAAAATGCCACACCTTTCATGGCGGCGACCGCTCCGTCCTTCAACCCAAAATCAGATTGAAAGACGAGGGCTTTCGACTGGCTGATACCCATCCGGCAACAGCCCATTGACAGCAAGCAAAATAGTATGTAACGGACCCACATGTTCCAGGGAATATTTCACTGAAGATTAACAAAATATCAGAATTAATAAAACGGTCCTCAAATAGGCTGATACAGGACCCCGGTTTTCGTTATCTTTGCAGCTTATTTTTTACACAAGATGATTGCAGCAAATAATCTGTCACTCCAGTTTGGAAAAAGGGTGTTATTCGACGAAGTAAATATC
The DNA here is from genome assembly GCA_041742155.1 of Chryseolinea sp. Lineage (GTDB taxonomy): Bacteria > Bacteroidota > Bacteroidia > Cytophagales > Cyclobacteriaceae > Chryseolinea. Next base: position 100,852 of record JBGSJE010000003.1, read on the forward strand.
AAGTTTACACCCGGTAATTGTTACGGAGTGATCGGTGCAAACGGTGCCGGTAAATCCACTTTTCTTAAAATATTGTCGGGTGATATCGATCCAACCCGTGGAAACATCAGCATCGATCCGGGGAAACGGATGGCGGTACTCCGCCAGAATCACTACGAATTCGACGAGGTTCCTGTACTGGATACCGTAATGATGGGCCACCAGAAGTTATGGAGCATCATGAAGGAAAAAGACGCGATATATGAAAAACCGGATTTCTCCGAAGCGGATGGTATACGGGCCTCGGACCTGGAAGCCGAATTCGCCGAAATGGACGGATGGAATGCCCAGTCGGACGCCGCCGCGCTACTCAGTGGTCTCGGTATTCCGGAAGACGACCACCTCAAACTGGTGAAAGACCTGAACGGAAATCAGAAAGTCAGGGTGCTCCTGGCGCAGGCGATCTTCGGAAATCCCGACATCCTCATCCTCGATGAGCCTACCAATGACCTGGATATCCATACGGTGTCGTGGCTGGAGGATTTCCTGCTGGATTTTAAAAATACAGTGATCGTTGTTTCCCACGACCGTCACTTCCTGGATACGGTATGCACCCACATCGTCGACATCGATTTCAAAGCCATTAAACTTTATACGGGAAACTATACCTTCTGGTATCAGTCCAGTCAGCTTGCCTTGTCGCAGCGCTCATCGGCAAATAAAAAAGCGGAAGAGAAGAAAAAAGAACTCCAGGAATTTATCGCCCGGTTCAGTGCTAACGCGTCGAAGTCGAAGCAGGCTACAAGCCGCAGAAAATTGCTGGAAAAGATCAACGTGGATGATATCCAGCCTTCGACCCGGAAATATCCGGCCATCATTTACCAGCAGAAGCGCACCGCGGGAGATCAGATCCTTCAGGTTGAGAACCTCAGCTACTCCAACAACGGAACGGTACTTTTCAAAGGCCTTGATTTTTACGTCAACAAAGGCGACAAGATCGCTTTTCTCAGTAAGGACAGTCTGGCTATCACCTCCTTGTTTCAAATTCTGGCAAACGAAGAAAAACCAGCCAGCGGTGAATTCAAATTCGGTCAGACGATCACCACCGCCTACCTTCCCAGCAACAACGAACGCTTCTTTCAATCGGATGACAACCTTATCGACTGGCTCCGTCAATTTGCAGACGACGAGAACAAGGACGAGATCTATGTCAGGGGTTTTTTGGGTAAAATGCTTTTTTCAGGAGAAGAAGTTTTCAAAAAATGCAGCGTGCTCTCGGGAGGAGAAAAAGTCAGGTGTATGGTGTCGCGTATGATGCTGGCCGGTGCCAATGTGCTGATACTGGACGAACCAACCAACCACCTGGACCTGGAATCCATTACCGCCTTTAACAACGCGCTGAAAGATTTCCCGGGAACAGTTCTTTTTACGTCGCATGATCACGAGTTCACTCAAACGGTTGCCAATCGCATTATTGAGATCACACCGAACGGTTTCATCGATAAACTGATGACGTATGACGAATATATCACGAGCGAAAAAGTATCCGAGCAAAAAGAACTTTTGTATGCCTGATCCCTTCGCCGGGTAATACATTTTAGGCCACAAGTGGGCATTAAAGCGCCGTTCCTACTTTGGGTTTGCCTTTACGGATTCACCATCGGCGATACGGACATAAACGTAGGTCATGTTGTCCCGGTGTTGCTTTTTATTCGGCCTCGGCCGCCGCATAGTCATCGTACCGTCCTTGAAAGACAAACTCCATTCATCGATCTGCTTGGGTGAGTTCTCGGCGTTTCCTTTCCGGAGGCTGCTTTCCAAAAACAACACTAAGCGGTTTTCATCGATTCGGTATGACCCGCTGTCGGGCTGCGTCACCTGATGCACATACTTTCCATCCGACCTGAATTCAATCCATTGACCGGAAGTGGGATTCTTCGCTACTTCCGTATTACCGGAAAGAATCCGCTGGATCTTCCATGTGCCCACAATTTTATCAATTACCTTATCGGGGCTATCCGATGCGTTTTGCGCGTGCCCGAAAGACACTGCAACGGCCATCATCAACCCTACCGAAAAACTTTTTTTTATTGACATAAATAATTCGTCTAAGTGAAAATAGAAGGCCCCGACCAAAAGCCGGGGCCACACTCTCTTATTCCTACGCTGGCATTACCCAGATCAGGTTCATCGGGTCCTTCTCAGATCATAATGACCGCCCCGGAAGAAAGTTAATTTCTATCCGGTAAAAATCATGCCATGCGAAAAGCGTATTGAAATCGAGCCTTTTTGAAATGCGACGGGACAAATGATCACACAACCCTGGGTAATAATTCCACAATTCTCATGATGCCCATATTATTTACAAAATAAAAACGGCTGTCTTCCGACAATACGTATACTTGCAACCCGCTACCTTTTCTCACATGCCAAAACTGCCAAAACCTAAAAGTAAAGTAACCATTGCTCATGTCTTCAAGACAATCATCTGGCCGCGCAAAAAGCTCCTGTTTGTCGGGCTAATCCTTATTGTCATCAGCAGGCTTTCAAGCCTCGTGCTGCCTGGAGCCAGCAAGTACCTGATGGATGAAGTGATCGCCAAAAGCAACGTGGAGATGCTCAAGGTACTGTTACTGGTGGTTGTCGGTTCCATTGTTGTACAGGCCGTCACCTCCTACCTGCTAACCATGATCCTAAGTGTTGAAGCGCAGCACCTGATATCCGTCTTGCGCGCAAAGGTTCAGCAGCAGATCCTTCGGCTTCCCATACGATTTTTCGATAACAATAAATCGGGTGCACTTGTCTCGCGTATCATGAACGACGTGGAGGGGGTCCGGAACCTCGTGGGCACGGGTTTGGTCCAGCTCGTTGGTGGACTGCTGAGCGCGGCGATCTGTCTGGTGCTGCTCATCCGGATAAGTCCGTTGATGACCCTGTACGTACTTGTACCTGTACTTGTCTTCGGGCTGATTTCGCTGAAAGCATTTTCCTATATCCGTCCGATTTTCCGCGAGCGAGGTGTGCTGAATGCCGAGGTGACCGGCCGTCTGACAGAAACCCTCAACGGTGTACGGGTGATCAAAGGTTTTAACGCCGAGGAGCAGGAAATAAAAACCTTTGAAGCCGGAGTTGACCGGCTTTTCCAAAATGTAAAAAAGAGCCTGACTTCCACCAGCCTCGTGACAAGTTCCGCCACCCTCTTGCTGGGACTCGCCAGCACGGGGATCATGGGGATTGGCGGCTATATGATCATTCAGGAGCAAATGACGTTTGGCGACTTCCTGGCCTTTACGTTATACCTGGGCTTTATGATCGCCCCGATCGTGCAGATGAGTAATATCGGAAGTCAGCTTACCGAGGCATTTGCCGGACTGGACAGGACGGAAGAGCTGATGAATATGACACCGGAAGATGATGGAACAACGCGAACCATCCGGGTCAGCGACATCCGGGGAGATGTTGATTTTGAAAACGTTTCGTTTGAATATGAGCCAGGCAAACCTGTACTCCGGGACATCAGCTTCCGGGCGCCCAGGGGAACGGTAACCGCTTTGGTCGGAACTTCGGGGTCGGGCAAAACAACTATTGCCGGTCTGGCTGCTTCGTTTCTCAATCCGGTCGCGGGTACGGTAAGGATCGATGGCATCGATTTGTCTATGATATCCTTGTCCAGTTACCGCGCTCACCTGGGGGTTGTTTTGCAGGACGATTTCCTTTTTGAAGGCACGATCCGGGAGAACATTCTGTTTCCCCGACCGGATGCCGGGCCCGGTGAGCTCCTGAGCGCGGTAAAGGCGGCCCATGTACACGAATTCACGGATCGTTTCGAAAAAGGTCTGGATACGTTGATTGGCGAAAGGGGTGTAAAATTATCGGGAGGGCAGCGGCAACGTATCGCTATTGCGCGGGCGATCCTGGCTAATCCCAGGATACTGATCCTCGATGAAGCGACATCCAATCTGGATACAGAGAGCGAAACGTTTATTCAGGAAAGTCTTCGAAGTCTGATGCGTGGACGAACCACCTTTGTTATAGCTCACCGTCTAAGTACCATCCGCCAGGCTGACCAGATTCTTGTGGTTGAACATGGTTCTGTGGTCGAACGCGGACGACATGAGGAACTGATCGATAAGAAGGGTCGGTACTATGAACTTTATACCTATCAGGCCAGGATCTAAAATGCAGATGCTGGCGAGCGGGCTGAAGCAAGGATGGAAACAATTTGAGTTTGTAAATAATATTTTCCAGGCTATACTGTTAAAGTGAAAGATTATTCTTTAACTTTTGGGTACTAAAACATTTTATAGCTATGGCAAAAAAAGCTAAGAAGTCGTCAAAAAAAGTTGCTAAGAAGGCAGCTAAAAAATCGGCTAAGAAGGTAGCGAAAAAGGCTGCAAAGAAAACAGCCAAAAAAGCTGCGAAGAAGCCCGCGAAAAAAACTGTTAAGTCCGTTGCTAAGAAAGTCGGTGCTAAAGCTAAGGCTATCAAAAAGACAGTGGTGACAAAAGCCAAAGCCGTTCGCAAGAACGTGAAGAAAAAAGCGAAGGCCATTACCAAAGCCGCCACCGAAAAAGCCGTAGAAGTGAAAGACGCCGTAGTGGATACAGCAACATCCATGGCAGCAGTTGTGAGTGATAAAATAGCCGATGCAAAAGAGGCTATTGAAAACAAATCATCCGAAATCCAAAAGGATCTTTTCGGAGCTTAGTCAACTCTCACGCACTTCACATAATAAGCGATGATTTCATCGCTTTTTTTGTTTATGCCCCGTTGCGTCCGGGCGCCTCCCTCTCTTCCAGAGGCCGATGGCACGAGGCCTGGGCGGTGGTTTAGCCCACCGCTATACCACCGCACACCCCGCTCAATATTAGCTTTACGGCTATTCGCGTTTCAGGAACCGGATCACATTTCTCGTCCCCCTCTGAATGACGTTAAGGAAGTAAATACCGTCGGCAAGGGATTCAATGTTGATCCATTCGGAACCAACGGTTTTCCGGCTCCAAACCACCTGACCCAACATGTTTATGATCTCCACAGCCAGGCTATCGGAAAAGGCGTTAACGATCTGCAGCCTGTCGCCTACCGGGTTGGGATACACACTGACGGGTCTGGTTCCGCCAGGGCTCAGTGAAGCAGGTACAAACATAATGCTGTCGGCAGTGATACATCCAAGCGTATCTACCTTGAGCGTATAGATACCCTGCCTGTCCGGATGAATAGCGGGGCCCGACTCACCGGTAAGCATCAAACCGTTGTAATACCAGCTGTTGCCCGTAGAATAATTGGAACCTATCGTATGGGGTCCAAGCCATACGATACGGGCCGAATCATACGCTGTGATATCGGCTGTTACGGGGTGCCTTTCGGTCGCGCACCCGTCCGGCGAGATACCCGATACAAAGTATACTTTCGGTTTCAGTAATTCAGGTGTGAAGAATTTCCGGCCTTGTCCGAGCGTGTCAGGTGATGTTTCCGTTTCAAACCAGGAAAATTCCGTTCCTTCACGATCGCTGACCGCTGTAAGGACAGCCGGCGTTCCCATGCATGCGTGAGAACTGATGACACTGATCAGGGGCGGGTCTGCCCTCTTCATATCAAACGCCGAAGGAAAAACTCTTTCATGACAGGCGGACCGCGCTTTCGTTACCCATGTAAACGGCTCGCCCGCAGCCGAATCCACAACCATCGGGATCTGCAGGTCCCCACCCGTTCCCATTCGTTCGGCCGAGATCGGTTTTGTATGCCCATCCCAGAAAGAATACATGATCCCGGGTTGCGAGTTTTTGATAATGACTTCCGGGTTGTCGCCAGCGCAGATCAAAGGCGGCGCAACGACGGAGATCGTATCAGCTACCGGAGGCTCCTGTAATCGGATGGCAAACCGGTCCACCGATCGCGAGCCAGCCTCTCCGTTCACCAAAAAGACTACGTCGATGCCCGGCGTGAACGTGGTTTCCGTATTATGGTACCGGTCGATCCAGGTATACCGGTACTGTTCAAAATCATTGCTTTCCAGTAACGACACCCTGTACTCACCGGGCTCAACATCGCTTAACGAGAGCGACATAGTTTCGTTATCGCATGGAAGTTTATCCAATGCATTAATAGCAAGGGGAAAGCCTTCCGCCGACAACGTAGCGATATCGAAATGAACATTATCCAGTTTCGCACCATCCCATTTATCCATTCCGCGGCTGGCGGCTGACCGGACTTTAACGACAGCCTTATCCACGATACTATCGCGTCGGATCATGAGGGCGAAGCTTGGAACAGGACTGGTCTCTTCCCGGTAAAATTCGGCCCCGTTTGTCACTTTCACGCCTTCGCGGATTGTCATCACCGGGTTGCTCCCGGTAGCCCTGACCCAGAACGACTGGCCCGAAGCGATTTGTCCATTCGGAATATCCGAATAGGTAATATCTCCGTCCCAGTAACGAAACACACCTCCCGATCCATTGTCGCGAATGGCGATCACCTCGGAAATATTCTGCCTCGTCCAGCCGGCGGACCCGACGATATCCCAGTCAATACCGCATGCATATGGATTTCCCACCAGGTTCCATCCATTCGAAGGTTCTCCGTTTGGCGTGTAGGCTACAGGTAAAAGCATATCACCCTGGTTCAATATACCCGTGACATCCCAAACGGTAGGTGTATTTCCATTCCGGATATATGCAGCATAACCCCGACCGGGAATCAGCGGGTTTGCACTCGCGGGGCCGGAAGGTGGATAGGGCTTCCACCCGGCCTGTAAGCCACCGACCGATTCGTCATATTGAAAGAACGATGGCGCTCCTGCATTTATGCCCGGGCCGGTGCTTGGATCGGTGAACGTGCCGGTGACGGGAAAATCATCCATCAGACCGGCCACTGTTGAGCCGGCCACCGGGGAGGAGATGTAGCGGTAGATCCTTCCCTCCGCGCTCATAAAACGCTCGACCGTTACATTACCGGTGATGGAGGAGTCAAGCGGTAACGGCCCGACAGCAGCTGTTCCATCCGTATCATCCGTTGACGATGTCAGTGTCAGGAATCCGTTCGACTGAAGCTGCGTGTTCTCAGACACGATAGACAATAAACCACTGACTCGCAGCGGACTTACCAGCACAACGCCGCCGGATCCGGTTTTATCAATCACAACATTCGTCAATTTGTTTCCCTGCGCGGACACCTGCTGATCCTGAGGTCCCGTAAACCGTATTAACGGAGCCTCTATAGCAGCTTCCTGGTTTATCAGCACGTCTCCCGACACCGTCACTGAAAACGATCCTGCTGTGACTGTTCCCTGCAAGATGGAAAAGTTATGGACTGCATCCAGGTTTCGCAGAAACGCTATCCCGGAGCTGTTGTTGCACACGAGGTTAACACCGGGAGATACCGGGTGGCCGTCTCCGATAAACTGCGCTGCCTCTCCATTGTATTCGATCGTTGAACCCGGCTGATAATCGCGTTGACCCTGGATCCTGATGTTCCCGTTGTTCGTCGTTTGAATGGCGCCTCCGGCATCAGGCGATCCGGCCTGGATCCGGCCTCTCACCAGGAGAGACCCGGAAGTATTGGACAACACCGACGCGCCCAGCCCGACAGTGGCATCCACGCCAATCACAAAATCGATATTTCCGCTGAATGAGCTGCCCGTTGCCGAACAGTTTACCGGCTGGACACCGGATCCGTTAAACATGATCGTTCCTTTACCGCTTCCGGGTGGAGGTGCTACCAATGCGCCACCCGATATGGTCAATCCCTGCCTGAGTTCAAGTGACACCTCGCGGATTCCGATACTGTCCGCGCTGAGCGACGTCATGCGGAGGGGCGCTGGTGAATCGATCACCATGTTTCCGCCAATGGTGAGGGAAATGCGACCACGGGTAGTCAGGTAGGACAAGGAAGTGGACGAATAATAGAAATCTCCCTGAACGACGACCCGGGTGTCGTTGCCGTTTGTACTCATCCATACTTCCGATGGTCCTTCAATACGGAAGTTACCTCCGATGAATACCGACGGATTCTGAGTGGTCGAAAGCCTTAGCGCCTGGTTGCGCGTTGCTCTAACGGTAAAATCGCCCTGAATGTCCCTAAGGTAACCATTGAGGTCCACGAATGACGATTGTTCCGGGCAATCGTACACGACATTTCCAAACGTTTGTTTCCAGCTATCGCTGTGGGCTATGTTGATGTAACCACTCCCTTTGAAACCATTGATGATGAATGTTGCGTCCCGGTCCCAGGTCGCGTAGGGAATAAATCCCAGCGGACCCTGCTGATGAACGTAGAATGACCCGGGTTCAAAGCGGGTGTTCGACGCGGCTGTACCGTTCAGGGTAGCGCTGTCTTCGGACACCAATGTCCCGTAAATCTGAAGGTCCGGAATACCGGCAAATTCATCCGGCAGAATATTCAGCGTTGCCGATGACTTAAGCGTGAGCTTATTATTAACGACCAGGCGAAGTACGGAAACGGTGAGGGCACCTGGAATTTCCACTTCGTGGTCGATAATAATCTGAGTAGCATTGACCGATGTTGGTACTGTACCTCCGGTCCATACGGAGGGGTCAGCCCATACACCATTTCTCGTTGAAGTAACGATCTGACTATGTGCGCAAATAATGTACAACGTTAATCCAACAAGAAAGATAACTTTCCTGATGATTAATAACATGAACGGAAATTAGTAAAAAGAAAAATTCAGAAAAAAGGCGGGATGGTAAATTCAGTTGAGAGATTTTCCGGCAGTGGTCCATGCACCGGGAACAGCGGCCTGATATTCAGTTGACTGGATACAACGGTTGAAGTGATATCAGAATATGGCCAGGTGGCAACTGCCCAGCTCGAGCAGCAGATTGAGCGACAAGGATTTGGTAATAAATGCAATCAGTTTTTTTTCCGCATCGATGTACGTCCGGGTCGTCGTCAGGAATACCGGCTGCTTAACGGAATTCAAATGTTCTTCCTGCTGGGTCACAATGTCCTTCCTCCTATTCGAAATTGATTCGATAGCCTCGGTCCTGCATGCGTCTTTTACCCGGTCGTTCGTCGGCATAGGGAATTTGTTTTTTTGGTTAGATCATAGCATTCATAGCACTGAATGTCAGATTGGTATAAGTATTAAAAGTAAATAAACTTCAATCATTATCCAACAGCTTGCGCCCGGCTGGAAACCACCGAACCGTCATTACGGGGTGTCCAGCACTTCAAACCTGGAATAATTACTCTTGAACTCGGGTACGATTTCCTTCATGAGGGCCACCATTTTCAGCTCGTTCTTATCGCTCATGAGGTCCTCCAGGAGATTCAGGTGCTGGCAGACTTCTTCGTAGAAATATTCGGACACCTGCGCTTTCAGGATCTTCTCATGGTGCGTGGGCAATGTGTTCTCCTGGTCGTTCAGAAGCTCTTCGTACAGCTTTTCACCGTCCCGGAGACCGGTAAACACGATGTCAATATCCTTGCCCAGTTCCTTTCCCGACAGCATGATCGTCTTTTTAGCCAGGTCGTAGATCTTAACCGGTTTTCCCATATCGAAAATGTAGATCTCACCGCCCTGTCCCATACAGCCGGCTTCAATTACCAGTTCACAGGCTTCCGGGATCGTCATAAAAAAGCGGGTGATCTCGGGGTGAGTCACGGTGACCGGACCGCCCTTCATAATCTGTTCTTTAAAGATCGGGATCACCGATCCGTTCGAACCCAGGACATTACCAAACCGTGTCGTTACAAAAGATGTTTTTCCAAGTCCGAGACGGCCATAGTGCATGTCGAGTGACTGAACATATATTTCCGCAATCCGTTTGGTACAACCCATCACATTGGTTGGGTTTACCGCTTTGTCGGTGGAGATCATGACAAACTTCTTCACCTTATGCTCCATGGAGAGATCGGCGAGGAGACGCGTTCCGAAAATATTAACCATAACCGCTTCGGACGGATTACTTTCCATCAGCGGTACGTGCTTGTAGGCCGCCGCGTGAAATACAATTTCGGGTTTGAAGTCGCGGAAAATACTATGAATACGGCGCTTGTTACAGATGTCAGCCACAAAGACCATGATCTTGGTTTGCTGATTCTTCCCTCTCAGTTCACGTTCGATCTGGTAGAGTGGGGATTCCGCCTGATCGATCAGGACCAGGGTGTGAGGTTTATAGGTGAGGGCTTGTCGTGCGATCTCCGATCCGATCGAGCCGGCAGCGCCGGTGATACAGATCACTTTATTCTGGATCTGCATTTCGATCTTTGGATTATCAAGACTGATGACTTCCCGTCCCAGGAGGTCTTCAATATTGATATCCCGTATTTGTTTCAGGTCCCATTCGTTTCGCAGCCATTTTTCGAAGGAGGGGACATAACTTACCTTGATGTGGTGTTGCAATGCTTCGTCGACGATCTCATTCTTTCTTTCGATACTGAGGTTCTTCGTTGCGATGACGAGTTTCCGCACCTTGTGTTTCCGGACAAGTTCACCCAGGCGATCGGAACTGTAGATCCTTGTTCCGTTGATCTCTTTGTTATTTTTCTTTGCATCATCATCCAGGAAGGCAACAAGTTTGTAAAGGCTGGAGACGTCTGCCTCGATCGCCTGTTTGGTAAGAAATCCGGCAACGCCGGCGCCGAAGATCACGACGGGTACCCGTTGTGAAGTATCGGATTTGATGAAGGCGAAGATGTTCTTTACCAGCAACCGGTATTGGTATAGCAATAGCGAAGAAATAAAAAAAGATATAAAGACAACGGAGTACGGGATAACGTTCTTGTTGAAATTGTAGTAATAGATCAGGTTAAACACCATCACCAGGATCAGGCTGAGTAATTCTGTTCCCACGATCCGGAGGCCGTCCTGAATACCGGTGTACCGGACAATACCGGCGTAACTTTTTGTGATCAGTGTGGAAAAGAAAGCCGCAGCCAGGCACAGCAACGTGCCGAACAGCGGATTAAAATGCAAAATTTCCTCGGTGTTAAAGTTAAAGCGGAGCAGGTAGGCCAGGCATACGGAGAAAATAATCAATAGCTGGTCGATGAGGATTACTACCCCGCGGGGAAGTACTGTGAGCCTATTGAATAGTTTCGGGATCAACTGTTAAGGTTTGTTTTTCCTGTTCTTTAAGAGCCGGGATACGCCATACACGCCACCGCCGATCAGCAGATATTCCAGGCCTGTAATAGGTACCCTGTCGGGATTTCCTCCTGGATCGCCGACCTGTGATTTAACTGCAAAAGACATGATCGAAAACATGAAGGTCAGAAATAACTGCTTTGATCTCATTACTTTACCTTGGATATTTTGACTGTATAAATTTGTCTGCCATCGTGGATTCGGACCATGTACATACCCGCAGGGTACGATAGCAGGTCGAACTCACCCGATTTTATCTCCGACTCACCTTTCAATGTCACCATATTTAGTTCAATCCCCATCGGATTCAGCAATTTAGCCTGCAGGGAATGGCTATCCGATTTAACCTCTACAGCGACTTTGTCAGTAGTCGGGTTGGGATAAATTGTTATAAAATCAGCACGGGTTTCAGCGATCCCCGTAACAACCATTTCGCGTGCCGCAGTTGTAGAGCAGCCATCAACGTTCGTCACGACTGAATATGTCCCAGTCATTGTTGCTTCAACTTGCTTGCCAGTTGCATTTTCAAGGGCTGTTCCGTCAAAGTACCATTGATTTCCCGTTTCGTAACTGGAGATCAGGATATTGCCTTGCGCCTCAATGATCACATCTTCCAGAAGCGTAACATTGGCGTTAACCGCGACCCGTTCGCTTTCACAGCCGAGGGCGTTGACAGCGGAAACATAATAGGTCTTGGATTTGGCAAGCACGGGAGTGGTAAAGCTTTCGCCGTTCTGTCCCTCAATAGGATTCACATCATTCAGATCCTCATACCAGTTGAAACGCGACGCACCCTGACCAACAACGGTCACAACGACGGCTCCCTCTTTACAAACGGATCCATCTTCCACACGCTCCACCACACTTTTTCCGGCGATGGTAACGTTCGCTTTGTTTGCCAGTTGCACCGCGGCACAACTTTTCATTTGGGCCATGATGGTGAATTCATGGTCACCCTGAGGGATATTTTCCACAGGCACCTGGATGCTCAGCAAACCTCCGTTACCAGCCGCATCGGCCGCCAGGGTCTCGCCATTCCACTCAACGCTATAAGCAACGTTATGCTGTGTGTTTTGAAGGGTTACATAGGCCGCGGTCGCATTGTTTTCACAGACGCTTTCCGCCGTAACCGTTAAACCTGTCTCAACCGGCGGCCGTCCCACGAATATTTCGAACCTGTTCTTAAGAGAAGCAACATCGCTCACGGTAAAAGCATACTGAGGTGACTCGGACAACAAAATTTTCTTGTCCAATACCTTGTCATTCAGATACAGCGTAATGTCTCCGTTGAACGTTTCCAAACCAGTAAAATCAAAGGTATAACTTCCCTTGATAGCGCCATCGACCTGGAGGGGAATCGTATAATCGCATCCGAGGCTGCTGATCGAGTTGATGGCGAGTTTTTCGTTGTTCTTTGATAACGACGAAAGGTAAAGACCGGATGCCCCGAACTTGAACGCATCCCACTTGCTATCGAACTCTTCCGTCGCTTCATCATGAAGACGAACGGCAATGTAGTCGGTGTTATTACCGGTCTTCATTTTCACATAGAGCAGGTTCGGGATTTCACCCTCACGAAGAAATTGGGCCTGGCCCGCCACCTTATGAGCCTCCCTGAAGCTAACAGTTCCTCCACCACCGGTGTGGACCCAAAAACCCTGACCCTGCGCGATCGTCCCGTCATAAACGCCGGGAGGAGTAGACACGCCGCCGGAATATACAATCGTGGTTGTGACGCCATCGGCGTTATGGGTATTATCGGTGATGTATATTCCTGCATCAACTCCGGCTGACGAAGCCAGGACATCATCCCAGGAGACGGGCGCCGGGTAAGGATTACCAAGCAGGTTATAACCATCCAGTGCAGTACCACCGGAGTTTGACACCGCAATATCGACATCGTGCTGTCGAATTCCGCCATGTGTATCGTACATGGTCGCTGCGGTTGTCCGGATCCAGGCTGCGTACCCGCGACCGTTATCCAACGGTGCTGCCGACGATAGGCCTGAAGCCGGATAGTTCCGGTAGCGACCTTCCGTCGTCGGGGCACCGGTATTAAAAGTCTCGTCGTAATAATACAAGGAAGGATTTCCAGCAATTATACCTGTTCCCGTAGAGGGGTTTGAAAACGTACCGGTAATCGGGAACTCCGCCTGCCAGTCCGATACAAATGAACCTGTGGCCGTTGGAGCAATATAGCGATATGCCAGCACACCCGATGTATTGGGTAAATGTCTTTGGATGATCGCCGTTCCTGTGATGTCGGTTGCAGGATTCAGTTGAGGAATAAATGCCGTAGTGGTGCCGTTTGAAAGCAGGCGCAACTGATCTGATCCGATATTGAGATCCGAACCCGATGTGATGGTCAGGCTGGTGATGATATCCATTGGAGACAGCAGCGCAACGGATGATGCCGGTGCCTGGTTGATCACAACCTGGTCAAGCACCAGTGCACCCGATGAGGTGATATTCTGAGGTGCGCCGCCATCCAGCGTCAGGACACTTGTTCCGGGTTGGATAGTGCCGTTGGTGGCGATCGTGAAGTTGCCCCCGACATTGATGGCAAAGTTGTTCGTAATTACGTTACCCTCCGTAACTGTGAAGTTACCGGCGGCATCGACGGCAGATCCCAGGGTGAGGAAATACGGAGGTGCGCCAAAAGCGTTCGTGACATTGTAGGTGTTGTTAACCGTAAAATTGTTCAATACCCCGGCAGTCGATGGTATTTCCAGTCCTGACAGTACTGGTCCATTTACGTCGCCATACAAAACGCTGTATGTTCCGGCTGCGCCTACGGCCGTCTGAAGATTGCCGAACCGCCTTGTGATCAAGCCGCCATTGGCCATCGACATCGCTCCCCCGTGGTTTACATTTCCCGCGGTGAGGTTCAGGTTGGTGACCGCCAGTGTGGAAGAGGTAAAAAAGGTCCGGCCCGCACGGTTCATGGTAAGGGTGTTAAGGGCACCACCATTGATGGTGATATCCGCCGGTATAACATTTCCCGGAGGCGCGATGGTTGAGGTGATGGCCAGTGTACTGAATACTGTGCTGGACATGGTACCTCCTGCCTGGATAAACGGTCCCTGGATGGTGGTCGAATTCGAACCGAGGTGAAAGTCACCGGCCGACAAGGTAAGTGTTCCGGCCACGGTGAGCTGTGCCGTGCCTTGCGTCACTTGTCCGCCACCTCCCCTGTTGATGGTCAGGTTGTTCATGGGATTTGCCGGGAAAGAATATGGCAACAACACCAGGTTGCCAAAGGGTCCTGTACCGTTGACAACGATGCTGGAGTTCGGCGTTATGCCAATAAAGCCTCCGACCTGGTTATACAAGCCTCCCAGTGTCAATGTAGCACTTTCAAGCAGCAGGTTACCGCTGGAAAGGGTGAGGTCGCCATCGACGGCGACATTGGCCAGGACACGAACGTTGTTCGCGTTGTTAATGATCGTATTGGAAGCAGCGGGGTGACCTGATGCCATAAACTGCTGAGCCGCACCGTTGTAAATGACCGTTGTACCCGTCTGGTAAGTGCGGATACCGCTTACCCTGATGTTACCTCCTGTCGTTGTCGTCTGGATCGCACCCAGTGCATCAACAGAACCTACCTGGAGTGTCCCGCCGGTATTCAGGGTAAATGTTCCAGTTCCAGTAAGTGAGGCTGTACCCAAATTTAGATTGCTCCCGCTCTCGACAGAAAAATTGACAGCAGTTGAAATATCAGAGTTATTGGTATAGGTCTGCACACCGCCATCAAAATGAATAGTGCCTGATCCCGTGCCAGTACCCCGCGTCAGAACACCAGCGGTCTTTTGAAAATTTCCATTCAAAAAAACATCTATGTCAGCGTTATTGAGGTTACCCAGGCTGAGCGTTCCACCGCTCATCGTAACTGTACCGCCAACCGTAACCGAAGTGGGTGTCGTCTGATTTTGCGTCAGTGTAATCGTACCGGACTGTATCACAAAATTTCCGCCCACGGTGAGGTTGTATCCAGGCCCGCCATTCGCGAACCTTACTTCCCGGGGCGTCGAACCCGTGCTAATAATGGTCAGGTTACCATTCACAGTTTGCAGCACGCCCCCAAGTGAAAAAGTCGTGGTGGCTCCCATCGATGGCGTATTCCAGGTAAAGTTCGCAAATGTCTGGTTCAGGTTCCCTGGCGATGCCGGATTGACGGCCGTTAGACCGTTTATCAAACAAGTTGAATTGATATTCCATGTCGCTAGAGGTATGTTACCGCCTGATGCATTTGAATGTTGATAAGTCGACCCGGTATTAAAAACAAGGAGTAGGGGATTAGATAACTGAATAGTCGATGCGTTTATAAGGGATCCATCAATCACGCAGCTAGTAGTCAATAGTTGACTTTCAAGATCAAGAGTTCCTAGGTTTCGAAGCGATCCACCACTGTTAACCTGTATTGGTGGCTGGCTATTGTCCTCCTGCACGGTCATTACTATGCCCGTATTAACTGTAAGTTGGAAACCGCTATTAACAACCAATTGGTCAACTGAATTAGCATAATTCAACGCCAAATTGTGCCTTATCGTAATGGTTCCAGAGGTGCTAGATGGAAGGACGTTTCTATACACACCCGCAGCGGAACTCTCTAGAAATCTCCACTTTCCTAATCTAAATACTTCCCATCTACTTACTTGGCTCCAATTCCCGGCAGCCCTAGTCCTGTAATCTCCATCAACCTGAGCAAAACCTGCCCCGAGGATAAAACTAAAAAGGAGTGTAAAAAGATATCGAACCATACAATTATTTAAACGCTTTAACTACAAAAGTAATAAAACTTTATATGAAGTCTTAATTTATCAAAACTTCACGAATTTGATCCTTTTTCCACATTTTATGTAACCGTTCGGTAAAACTAAGTCACCTACGATACAACAGGTGAGACGGGATTTCTCCTACCTGTTATTTTTAATACATAATGAAGATGTTTGGCTAAATACTGCCACCCCCGGCTAAAGGCCGGAACCATCAGAATTAATGACAAGGTGCCATTCGCACCGGAACATTGCCCAGGCGTCACTTTTTTGGTTCCAGCGCGTCCTGGATGGTGGCGGAAACCAGGTTCTTTTCCTCCTTCGTCAGATTTGAACCCGAGGGAAGGCACAGCCCCGCTCCAAAAAGCCGCTCGGATACCCCTGTGGAATAGGAAGGGGCATCCTTAAATACCGGCTGCTTATGCATCGGCTTCCATAAAGGGCGGCTTTCAATGTTGAACCCGGCCAGTTTTGCACTCAGTTCCTCCCATCCAATACCTCCGGTTACACCTCTGTCGATCAACACGGTTGTCAGCCAGCGATTGGAGAACGCGCTCTGTGGCTCACGTAGAAAGCTCAGCCCCCGCTGCGCGCCGAGGGCCGTGGTATAAAAGTCGTAATTCGCCCGCCGCTGCCTTACCCGCTCGTCCAGCACCTGGAGTTGTCCCCTGCCGATACCGGCGCAAATGTTGCTCAAACGGTAATTATAGCCGATCTCGGAATGCTGGTAGTATGGCGCGGGATCGCGGGCCTGTGTCGCCAGGAATTTTGCCTTCCGGATCCATGACTCGTTTTCAGAAACCAGTGCCCCGCCCCCGGAGGTCGTAATGATCTTGTTCCCGTTGAATGAATAAACACCCAGGTCGCCGAATGTACCCAGGGGCTTGCCGTTATAGGTTGATCCCAGTGCCTCCGCGGCATCTTCAATGACGGGAATACCGTGTTTACGGGCGACATCCATGATGCGTTCCATCTGCGCCGGCATGCCGTACAGGTGAACGACGATAATCGCTTTCGGCTTCCTGCCCGTCTTTTTAATTCTGTCCGTTATCGCTTCGTCGAGCAAATCCGGGTCCATATTCCACGTCTCCGCTTCCGAATCAACAAAAACCGGGATCGCCTTTTCATAAGCGATGGGATTGCAGGAACCCGAGAACGTAAATGTGGAGCAGAGGACTTCATCACCCGGTTTTACACCCAGTATGATCAGGGCCAGGTGGATGGCAGCTGTTCCCGAACTCAGCGCCGCGGCATGGGAAATACGGTTGTATGCGGCGAGTTCTTCTTCAAATGCGGAAATGTGTGGCCCGACAGGTGATATCCAGTTCGTATCGAAGGCTTCCTGTATATATTTTGCTTCCATTTCGCCCATGTGCGGGGTCGAAAGCCATATCTTATTCATTCCGGATGGCGGTGGTTTGGTTGTAATGAGCTATAAAAATAACGGGCGGAAAGGGAAAACCATCAGGCCATGGAGAGGTTTTTGAGCTTGACGTTGTTCAGGACGGTGCCCATCAGCCTGCCGTTAATGGATTTGAGGTATTTTATCGACTCCTTGTCCATATGACTCAGGGATGTATCCGCCCTGAACACGGGAATAACTTTATCCGCATAGTCGATCAGTTCCTTGGAATCGGAGTAATCGTTTAATGCCGGCCCCTCCATCAACACGTAGTCGTACTGCAGGGAAAGGTTATGAATCATCTCCTTGAAGTCGCGGCCCGCCATTATTTCGGATGGGGAATCCCGACCTCCCACATTACCGATGATATCCACACCGTTGAAGCGGGTCCGGTTGACGATACCCTTCTTCTCCTGTGCATTGTCCAATGCATCGTCGTCATCGCCGGTCTGCCTGGTATCTTCAATCAACAGCTTGTCTTCTTCTTCTTCAAACAACAACGCTTTCTTTAGCAGCTTGCGGTTCTCTCCACCCCTTCCCCGTGGCAGGAGCGCCTTTGTCAGCGAATTGTGCCGGAAGTTCGTATCGATGATCAAAACCCGCTTACTGACCAGGCTTAGCGCATAAGACAGGCTTATAATGAGGAACGTCTTCCCTGCCTTGACCTGAGTACTGGTGATGAGGAATACTTTTCCATCGGCGCTCTGAATCTCGTAACGCAACTTTCTCAGGAAGTGAGAGAACGTTTCATACTCTTTGTTCGCGCTGCGGTCATTGAATATCTCACGCATGTTAAAATCCTTGCTCTTCAGGATATTGACAGAGCCGATATTTTTCAGACCTGTTACTTTTTCAAGCCTGGAGGAAACACGAATGGTGGGATCCACGGCATTGACCAGGACAATACCGATCAGTGTCAGCAGAAAACTGCCTACGCCAACCATTCCCAGCCACAGCGGAGCTTGGGTTGGTTCCGGTTCATAGCTCGGCTGACCTTCCAGTATCTGGCGGATTGAACTGCCAATGACCAGCGATTTATTCTTCGCTGCGGTATATTTATCCTGCGCGTTGATGTATTCATCCGAAGCCAGCTTAACCTCGGTTTCGAAGTCAGACGTGTTCGCCTGTTTCGAAGAAAAACCTGAAACTTCAGATCTCAGTTTTTTTATCGATTCATCGAGACTCGTCAGATTGGTTTGTCCGATCTCGACTTTTAATTTTAGTTCATCCCGCTCTTTTTCCAGGCGGGTCAGCTCTTCCTGGTTTACCTTGTTGGTATTCACGGCTTCCAGCCGGCTGGTTTCAAGTCCCAGCTCGTCCCTCAGTTGATTTATTCTTGCCTTGTTACCTTCAGCATCTGCGTTGCGCAGCTCGTTGATTTGTTTTTTCAGATCAATGATGCGCTGATTCACCGCTACAATTTCCTGCTGATTCAATTTACCTAAACTGCTCTTCTTCGTCTGAATGGAGCCCTCAACGGAATTCAGTGAGATCTCAAGGGAATTCAACTCCGATGATTCGCGTTCCCTTTTAAGTTCATACTCCGTGATGAGTGCGATTTTACTCTTCGTTTCAGCGTCGTAGTTGTACACATTGTTGTTGACCTTATAACTGTTCAGCGCCCGGTTCTTCTCATCGAGGACCTTCTTTTTCTCCTTTACGATATTTTCCAGAAAGTCAAGCGACTCGGATGACCGGTCCGTCTTCAATGTCTTATTGTAGCGGATAAATTCCTGGCACAACGCATTCACCGCAAGCGCTGACAGGAACGGATCTTCCGACGTATAATCAATGGAGATAAAGTCGGATGCGGCAAGACGCTGGATCTTCAGGTTCCTGGCAAGCGCCTCATGGTCGTAGGCATAACCTTTCAGAATCCGGTACAGAAGCTGATCATCAGGGCTGAATAAATTGAGCGCTTTGAAATTGTCGAGTCTTTCTTTGAATAATGTTTTGGATTTAATAATCTCCTCGTCACTCAACGGGCCATCGCCTTTGCCGGCGTTGAACTCGCGGAACGTCTGATCGCTCTCCAGATCGTGCAGCACCAGGCGGTATGAAACCAGGGTAAGTACCGGTACGGAATTCATCGACTCGATAATGTTGTTGAAATTAGTATTGATATCGAATGGATTGGATGGACCATCGTTCAGTTTTACGGCGTCATCGGTGGTAAAGCCCGTCGCGATCTGCGCCGTTGATTTATACTTCTTATCCATCTGCGACACGAAGTAGTATGCGCACATAACGGAAACGGCGGGAACAACAACCAGGAGTGCCGCTTTCAGATTAAAGACTTTGAACTTCGACAGAAAACTCATTTTTATCAGTTACGCGAATTTACTTAAAAAACCAATGCATATGATGCCATCACCAGGCTACTTTACGCGATGTGAGGATTACATCGATTGCATCAGGAAACATTTTTAGTTTTTTTTCATCATGCTTCATTACTTGTAAAATCGTATCCGCACCATCTCCTTGTTCTGTACGGCGCCGGCGGACTGCTCCGTGCTGAACATGATCCGGTCGCCGGGAATACCCGCTTCCTTCAGATAGTCGAGTATGTTCAGCAGACGCGATTGATAGATCTCAAGCCTGCCTTCCGGCGGTTTCATGGCGATAATATTGAACTTGATCTCCGCCCGGGTGGCCAGACTGTTTTTGATCTTGATCAGGTTCTGCTTCTGGTAATCATTCAACTCACTGGATCCAACATCAAAATACAGAAGGGGTTGCAATACTGTCCCGGTGATCCTCTGAATCTCTTCATCCGTGATGTAGTTTCGCCGGTCTTCGTCCAGCAGCGATTTCTTCTCGCGAACGGAAGACTTGAAGATATCCATTTGCTTGAACCGGTTGCTGGAGAAATAGGCGACCGTATCACCGTAAATAGCGAAGTAAGCGTCGAACGACTTGGAGTTTACGTTTTCACCGAGATTTTTCGGTGCGGACCAAATTTCCCAGGAATCGTAAAGCCGGTCGCTGTAAAAGATATCGCCGTTGCCCAGTCCGGGATGCCCGCCGCTGGAAAAGTACAACCGTCTTTTGTTCGAGGATAAGAACGGAGACAGTTCAAAACCCGTCGAGTTAATGGTCGATCCCATATTCTTGGGCTTCGTCCATTCGCCCTTTTCATTTTTAAGGCTGATGTAAAGGTCTTCACGTCCGCGGCTATCCGGTCCGTTCATGGAAATGATCATTACCGTTTGGTCAGGGGAAACGAAAGCGCCCAGGTATTCATCCGGCTCCAGCCCTGCAACCGGTAACAACCTCGGTTTTGTCCAGGATTCATTTGATTTGTTAACGGCGTATATTCCATCCGGGCGTTTGGTGGAGGTCGTTCTAAGCATATAGAGGATATCACCGGCAGCGCTTGTACCGATCGCCGCACTGTTGCCCCTGTCGTTCAGGGCAGCATCGTTGTTTGCCCTGCCCCACTCGTTTATGGTAGGGTCGAAACGACTTATCCAGATATCGGTGCCTGTAAACTTTCCTCCCCTGTTCTCGATACATTGGGAGCGTGTAAAATACAGCCACCGGCCATCCGGTGATAACAGTGGCAATACTTCGTCACAGTCCGTATTTACGTTCACGGAAAGTTTTTCCGCAACGCCGAAGTCCCAGTCCTGGGCCGACAGCAATACGGGACAAAAAGTGAAAACTATAAAAAGGTATTTTACCATGTTTGCTGACTCAGACGTTTGAAATTGTTCAGGCGGAGCGACAGGACGAGTTCATGGCTTCCGTCGCTGAACTGCTGCATGCCGCTTGTGGAGATTTCATAAGAATAAGATGCTCCCAACAGTTCATTCAGATTGAACCCCAAAATTCCTACCAGGCTTTGAATATCCCGGTAAGACGCGCCGAACCATAATTTCTGCTCTATGTACATTTTGACGTTATAATCTATCGCGAACTTATTGTCCATTTGCCACAGGGCCAGGATACTTGGCTTGATATCAATGGTTGAACTGAGCGGAAAAGCGGCGCCTGCCTGGATGGACCCTTTGTAAAAGGGATCATCGATTGTAATTTCCGATGTCTTGACGGATTTATACATTACCGGATAATAGGAAAAGCCGGCATAAAACCGCTGTGAATAAACGAGAACGCCCGCTCTTACATTGAGTTCCGTGTGATTTGATCCGTTGCTCCTCAGCCTGTCGTAGAATGGGTCCGGGTTAACATCAAAAGTCAGTTTATCGAGGTTAAACTTTGTGTTATCCAGCATTACTCCGACACCTGCCGAAATCTTCGTCGTATTGTTGACGGGATAATGAAAGGAATAATTGACTCCTCCTCCCAGCCGGCTGATGGGTCCAACGGCTTCATTAAAGATATTTACACCCAGCCCATGAATAACCTTTTTAAGTGGGGGGATATCGTCCTTTTTTCTGCGTGTAGTTGAGCTATTGGTCCGGAGTGCGTGCAACGTCAGATCAAGCGGTTCTTTCACCCTGAAATTATAGGCAATGTTGATGAATTTCGGGGCATCACCTCCGAATCCCGACCACTGATAACGGTAACTGAGCTTCAGATCCCTGTAACCTTCGATGCCGGCAAAGGCCGGATTCAGGGCAGGCGCGAAATGAAACGACTGGTTACTATTGGGGATATATTGCGCCAATAGTGTGGAACTTAAGAAACACAAGAAGACTATACGTAATACTGTACTCATCCAAATTATCTTAAAAGTGTCACCGTTCCTTTATACCGTACCTTGTTGTAATTCAGGTCTATCGTATAGAAATAGGTGTCCGATGGCAAAACCTCACCATTCCAAACACCGTTCCACGGATTTTCAAATCCTTTTGCTTCGTACAAAAGCAAACCGTTCTTGTTATAAATTTTAATCTCTGCATTGCTATACTGTTCCGTACCGTTCGGGGATGAGATGACCCAGTTCTGGTTTACATTATCACCCTGATCGTCACCGGCGTTGGGTGTGAATGCCGTCGGAATATTCAGGTCGCTGAAGGTATAGATCAGTTCGACAATTCTGGCCCGCTGAAGGCTTGTCGCTCCCTTGCTGTCGCTCAGGGCCACCGAGATACTCCGTATTTTTTCATTTTCCTTAAACAATTCCCGGGCATCCACATGGTTATATTTGATGGAACGAATAGCCTCCACGTATTCCGCGGCGGTCGCGGGCCCTGATAAGGTCAGTACACCTCCAGCCTCATCGAACTGTCCGGAAATCTTGGCGGTGGACTGAAAAATCAGCACATCGTTTTCGGCTTTGTATTGATAAATACCGATGCGGTTAAATGCAATTTCCGCACTGGTTATGTTGTCGTTGTCCGGATCATAACCATCGAAAAGAGCCGTAAGCGCCACCGGAAACTCGCTTCCGAATTCATATTTCAGGGTATCTGTTTCCGGTTCAAAAGCCGTGATCACCGGTGCATCGTTGAGGGAAAGGATGTTGAGTTTAGCGTACGTATCCGTCAAGGCATAAAAGAGGAAGCCGTCACTCGCATTCCAGTACAACGTGTCTGGCTCGATTGAATCCCGCAACGGTGTGTACACCAGTCCGGCGAAGTCCGCCTGCGCGATCTTGTCTCCGGCTGAGACAGGGTTGTTGTTAAGTCTCAACACACCCCGGACGGGAAGTTGTGTAATCTGTAATTCCGCTATCGGATTTGCATCTCCGTCGGAAAATCCGGGGGCAAAATCAGCACTTGAAAAGGTATGGGGTTCGTCTTCATTCAAGGTGATGGTAACCGGCGACAGGACAGGCCTGGAATTCACTGTTATGGTAAACTCCTGAAGTATTGGCGCCCCTGAAGGATCTTTGGCCTCAAGTACCACGGTAAAATCTCCGGATACCCCGGCGGTCGGCGTTCCCGAGAGGGTAGCTTTACCGTTGGTACCTAACGTAAAGGTAAGCCACGCCGGCTTGGTGACCGCGGTTAATGTGATCACTTCGCCATCGACATCGATCACGTCGACCGCATATTCATAAGGTTTGCCGGGCTCCGTAATCGTCTCGGCTTCGGAGATGAACGCCGGAGGGTCATTAACAGCTGTAATCACCAGGGTGAAAGTGCGTGTGGTAAAATTCACATTCGGAGCCGGCGTTGGTGTGCCGTCGTCCTGTACCCGGACCGTGATCTGCGCGGTGCCGTTGGCGTTTGCCTTGGGCTTGATCCGCAAAGAGCCGGTCGTCGCCGGACTGGTATATTCTTCCTTAAAGATCTCAAAGAGTTCCGGCATGTCTGTTGACGGAATCACAGTCAAGACTTGTCCGCTTTCGGCAATTCCACCCCCCGCCGTAATCCCGGACAACGGGATGATCTGTTCGGGAGCGTCCTCAATTATCGGATCAACGGAAATGGCTGATAGTGTCGGGGCGTCGTTAATACTGGTAACGGTGACGGTAAATGTTACGGGGTATTCGGCGAAATCCGGATCGATCACCTTAACGGTGATAACGGATGTACCGAATGTATTCGGCTCGGGTTTAAAGGTAAATGTAGCTGTGGCGGCAGTGCCGTTGTAGGCAGGCGTGACTATCGGAGTCGGTATTAATGAAGGTACACTCGATGAAACACTGAGCAACAATGGTTGCGACTCCAGCGGACCCGGGCTGATACCCGTCACGGTTACCGTCTGTTGGGCTGCGTCCTCCAGGATCGTCAGGTTGGGCAGGGTATTCATCAGCGGCGGATCGTTGACAGGTACGACGGTTACCTGCAACTGAAATGTATTGCTGTAATCCACTCCATCGAATATCCTGACGTTCACACTTAGTGTTCCGAAAAAATTCGCACTGGGAGAGATTGTATTTCCGGTAACGGTATAATTCGTTCCTCCCGTTACGGAGAGCGTTAATTGACCATCGGGGGTATCGGAGTCTTCGTATATCAGGTCGCTCTTCGAAATCGCCCTCGTCTGGTCTTCGTTCAGGCTAACCGGATTCTGACCCGTAATGACCGGGGCATCCGA
The DNA here is from genome assembly GCA_041742155.1 of Chryseolinea sp. Taxonomy (GTDB): domain Bacteria; phylum Bacteroidota; class Bacteroidia; order Cytophagales; family Cyclobacteriaceae; genus Chryseolinea. The sequence goes on from JBGSJE010000003.1 coordinate 125,069, forward strand.
GGCCGGTGTTACTTCGACCTCGACCGGAAAGGGCGCGCTGTTCGTTGTACCGTCGCTTACGGTGACATTAACGGAAATGGTACCTGTAAAGTCCAGTGCCGGAGTAACCGTGTTACCGGAAAACGTATAGTTCGTGCCGGATTGTACACTCAGTGAAAACCCGGTTGGAAAGGTGTTATCGACATCAGTAACGGTGAAGTTCGCCAGCACGAGTGTAATGGGCGTATCTTCTACGGTTGTCAGGGGTACGTGCGCCGTAATCACGGGAGCATCATTTACAGCCGTTACCTGAACCTGGGCATTGAAGGTCGCGCTGTTTAACATACCGTCGCTTACGGTTACCGGCACGGTTAGGGTACCGGAAAAATTCAGATCCGGCGTGATGATATTCCCCGAAACGCTGTAGTTCGGGCCAGGTGTCTGAGAAACCGACAACGTATAGGACGTCGGTTCCGGATCCGTTACTGTGAAGTTACCGACCACCAGGGTGAGCGGTGTATCTTCCGGTGTTGTCAAAGCCGATTGGGCCGTTATCACCGGCGGATCGTTTACCGGGGTAATCGTAATTTGTACATTGTAGGGAGCGCTGTCGACGTCGCCGTCGTTCACCTTCACGGAAACACTAAGCGTACCGTTGTAATTCAGGGCAGGTGTAACGGTATTATTTGAAAATGTATAGTTCGACCCCGCCAGGACTGTGAGGGTAAAATCATCGGGATAGGTATCATCCGGATCATTTACAGTCAGGTTCGAAAGTTCCAACGTGATCGGCTGATCTTCGTTGATCGTCAATGTCTGCTGGCCTGTGATCACGGGTGCATCATTCGTTGAATTGACGGAGATCTGCAGGTTAAAAATGGGACTGAACGCGGACCCATCGCTCACAAACAGGGGAACGGTCAACGTCCCGCTGAAATTTGGAAATGGTGTCACGGTTGTTCCGGCGACTGTATAATTTGCTCCTGCCAGAATAGACAGGGTAAAATCACCCGGGAAATTATTATCCGGGTCGGTAACCGTGAGCTGGGAAAGCGATACTACCACGGGCTGTACTTCGTTTACCGTGATCGGCACCTGGCTAATGATAACCGGCGCATCGTTTACAGGGGTCACTGTCACATCGAATGTCCTGGGTGTGGAATTCGTTCCGTCGGAAACATTCAGCGTGATGGTTACAACACCGAATTGATTGGCTGCCGGGATGATATTGACAGTACGTGCCGCGCCTGTACCTCCCAAAATGATATTGGCGTCCGGGACAAGCGTGGTATTACCCGATGTGCCCGTCACGATCAACGCGCTGGCTGCGGATTCCGGGTCGCTGACGGTAAAATTGATATTTCCGGTCTGAGCGTCTTCGTTGATCGTCCGGTCCGAGATCGCCGAAACGATCGGGGGGTCATTAACGCCCGTTACCGTGATCTGGAAATCGGTATCTGTTGATGTCGTTCCGTCATCCACGGATAATGTGATGACCGTCACACCATTCTGATTGGCTGCCGGGGTTATGGTTACGGTCCTTGACGCTCCGCTCCCACCCAGAACAATGTTGGCGATCGGGATAAGCGTGGTATTGCCGGAGCTTGGCGTAATGGTGAGCGAACCGGCCGCCGTCTCCACATCTCCTACGGTAAATGCAATCGCTCCGGTCGGGGTGTCTTCTGCGATACTCTGATCGGCGATCGCAGAAATTGTAGGTGCATCGTTAACGGGGTTCACGGTTACGGTGAAAGTCCGAGGGGTTATCAGCGTACCGTCACTGACATTGACGGTTATGGTTGTTACGCCGCTGAGGTCGGCGGCAGGCGCTACGTTAATCGTTCTGCTGGGACCGGCACCTCCCAAGGTAATGTTGCCGTTGGGAACCAGCGTCGTATTACTTGACGTCGCCGTGACTACCAGCGACCCGGCCGCAGTCTCGATATCGCCGATCGTAAACGCCACATTTCCCGTTGCGTTATCTTCGTTGATGGTTTGATTGCTGATCACAGAAATGGTCGGTGCGTCGTTCACGGGGTTAATTGTGATCGAAAAATTCTGGGCGGGACTGGTATTGACATTTGGGGCTACACCGGAACCATTGTCGCTCAGGATAACGGTTACCGTCGCCGTTCCATTGGCATTGGCCGCCGGGGTGTAGCTTAATGTACCCGTTGGAGTGAGTGTTGGCTGAACACTGAACAAGGCGTTATTGTCATTGCTGACGCTGAACGTAAGTGTCTGAACGAGATCGGGATCCCCGTCATTGATTCCCGTCGCCCATCCGGCTACAGTCTGAAGTCCCGCATCTTCGTTTACGGATTCGTCAGCTCCTTTTGTAAAGAAGGGAGCGTCATTGATCTGATTTACGGTGATGTTAAAGGTCTGTGCTGCGCTTGTATTTACGTTTGGCGCCACACCGGAACCGTTGTCGCTGAGCGTGATCGTTACAACGGCAGTGCCGTTCTGGTCTGCAGCCGGGGTGTAGGTCAGTGTACCCGCCGCGTTGATCGCAGGCTGAACGCTGAACAGGCTGTTATTGTCATTGCTGACATTAAACGTCAATGTCTGGGACAGATCCGGGTCGCCGTCGCTGATACCGGTAGCCCAGCCGGTAGTAGTCTGTGCACCGGCATTTTCATTAACCGTCTGATTTGAACCCTTCGTAAAAACAGGTACGTCATTTACCGCGTTGATATCGATCGTAAAAGTCTGGGCAGCGCTGGTATTAACATTCGGCAAGATGCCGGACCCGTTATCGCTCAACGTCACCGTCACGGTAGCTGATCCATTTGCATTGGCAGCCGGAGTATAGCTCAGCGTTCCTGCAGCTGTAATGGCCGGCTGTGTGCTGAACAACGCGTTATTGTCGTTTGAAACGTTAAAGGTAAGGGTTTGAGTAAGTTCCGGGTCGCCATCCGAAATCCCGGTCGCCCACCCTGCAATAGTCTGTGTAGCGGCATCTTCGTTGACGACCTGGTCGGCTCCTTTCACAAATACGGGGGCATCATTCACAGAATTAACGGAGATCGTAAAGACCTGAGGTGCACTTGTATTCACATTGGGGGCTACTCCGGAACCATTATCGCTTAACGACACAGTGACCGTTGCCACACCATTGATACCCGGTGAGGGTGTATAGGTCAGGTTACCCGCCGAACTGATGGAGGGCTGGACACTAAATAAGGCATTGTTGTCATTCGAGACATTAAAGGAAAGGGTTTGAACCAATTCCGGATCTCCATCCGTAACGCCTGTCGCCCATCCGTTAACGGTTTGGGCTCCTGCATCTTCGGTAATAGTCTCGTTTGCACCCGGTGTAAAGGACGGCGCATCATTGACAGCGTTTACGTCGATGACAAACGATTGGGCGGCGGAGGTATTGACATTCGGCGCCACGGCCGACCCGTTGTCGCTGAGTATGACTGTGACATTTGCCGTGCCATTCGCGTTGGCTGCCGGTGTGTACGTCAGTATGCCGGCCGCCGAGATGGCCGGCTGCACGCTGAAAAGTCCGTTGTTATCGTTGGTTACATTGAATGTCAGTGTCTGGACAGACTCGGCATCACCGTCGCCGATCCCCGTTGCCCAGCCGGCGATTGTTTGTGGTCCCGGATCCTCGTTGTCCGTCTGATCAGCACCTTTGGTAAATACCGGAGCGTCATTCACCGGATTAATGGTAATGACAAACAACTGGGCGGCAGATGTATTGACATTCGGAAGGACCCCCGACCCATTGTCGCTTAAGGTAATGGTAACATTTGCCACTCCGGCTGCATTGGCGGCCGGTGTATAGGTCAGCGTACCCGCAGCTGATACAGCAGGCTGAACACTGAAGAGCGCATTGTTATCATTGGATAGATTGAACGAAAGGGTTTGAACAAATTCGGCGTCGCCGTCGCTGATTCCTGTGGCCCAACCTGCCACCGACTGTGCACCTGCATCCTCGTTATCGGTCTGATTGCCACCTTTTGTAAATATCGGGGCGTCGTTCACGCCGGAAACCACCACCGTAATCAAAGCCTGGTTGGAAGTAACGCCATTGATGTCGGCAACCGTATAGTTCAGCAACGCGTTGCCTGTGAAGTTTAACGCGGGAAGGAATGTTACTACACCAAGCGGATCGACGGTGAACTGACCGGCAGCTGTGAGAAAACTATTGTCAATAGCGATTGTTCCTACATCGAGATCGACGGTGGCCGGATCGATCGGATCCAAGCCGGCTGCGTCATTGGTCAATACGCTGATATTGACACTGGTTTCCTCGTCCGTAGCCGAATTATCGTCGCCAGCAACCGGCTGCGCCAGGACGGCAAACGGCATAATAAGGCAAACAGAAAGTAATGTTTGACGAAAAAAGCGCATATTAGTAACTATAGACGGGCCAAAAATAATGATTTTTTTGAGTTTAATGCGTTCCAAAACCAAAATGTAACACCCTGAAATCAGGGATTTTTGCGTCCGGAAGGGTATTTTTAAGCCCTTCCTCCTTTATATTTTGCAAAACCTGGCATTATCCCCGTATTATGTAGGTTTCCTTCAGGTTTTTAACTTTTTTGAAGATCCATCTTTTATATTTGCCACCCGCGCGGCGAAGACGAGGGGATTTTTACGGTTTTTACAGCTATTGACTAATTGCCGATCTCCTATAATTTTGCCACTCTTAATATAGTCTAAACAATTGAAAAGATGGGGCGTGTATTTGAAAAAAGGAAGCATAAAATGTTTGCACGGTTCGACAAGATGGCAAAGGCCTTTTCGCGAATCGGGAAGGATATTGCCATTGCGGTAAAACACGGTGGCCCGCTGCCTGAAAATAATCCCAAACTCAGGATGTGCATTCAAAACGCCAAAGGTGTTAACATGCCCAAGGACAGGATAGATGCTGCTATCCGCCGAGCCTCATCCAAAGAAGAAAAAGATTTCCAGGAAGTCATTTACGAGGGCTATGCACCCCACGGAGTACCCATTGTGGTCGAGTGCGCAACGGACAATCCAACCCGTACCGTCGCCAACATCAGGTTGCATTTTTCAAAACACGGCGGAGCTATGGGAAACTCGGGGTCGGTCGCTTTTATGTTCGAACGGAAGGGGGTTTTCAAGTTTGACCCGGCGAAACTCAATCTCGATGAAGCAGAGTTGGATCTGATCGATGCAGGCGCCGAGGACATCGAACGTGGCGAGGATGAAATCATCGTCTACACAAAGTTTTCAGAATTCGGGCACATGCTCAAATTTCTGGAATCTAAAGGTATGGAGCCTAAGAGTTCGGAGCTTCAATATCTTCCTGCCACAACAAAGGAATTACCCGAAGAGCAGCAGGACGAGGTGTTGAAACTTGTGGAAGTACTGGAAAGCGATGATGACGTACAGAGTGTCTATCATAATCTGGCCTAGTGTTGAGTCAAGGTTTGATTGTCGTAAGCGACGCTGTTATTACGCCCTTTCAGGGCTAAATACAAAAGCCAACGGATGCGACATCATAATGGTGACGTAACACTAGTAACGGATATCTTACCAGTATTGACAATAAGACCCGGTCCGCGCTTATCGACTCATAGCCCCTGCTCTTTCCCGGTTGTCAGGTTATCGTGAATGATCCGGTTATTGTATTGCTGGATAATGCCCTTAAGCCTCTCCTCCATCGGCGCAGCCAGACTCCGGTTGCCGGAGATAATGTTCTTTTTCAGAAACCGGTCTGTTTTAAAGTTATAAAAGGCTACGGCGGCTGCTCCGTCGAACTGGAGCAGGTAATCACCCTCGAAATACTGATACACGTTATCCTTGTAATTCAATGCGAAGGGCTTTTCCCCGGGCCCCGACGCATCCCGCCCGAATGCTACATAGGGAGAATCAAAATTCAGGTAGCCCAGTACCGTAGGCATAATATCGATCTGTTGCAGAATCTCCTTCCGTTTGCCGGCCAGGCTGTTATCGGGCTTGTAAAAGATAATCGGAACGGAATAAAATCCCCAGTCCGTCCGGCCTTCCGGAAATTCAATTTCCGAAGATGTATGATCGGCTGTGATGACAAAAAGCGTGTTGTTAAACCAGGGCATGGAGGATGCCTTTTGAAAAAATTTCCGGAGGGAGTAATCCGTATATTCGATACACTTGTGAATCACCAGGGGTCCCCCGTTGAATTTGCCCGCGTACTCATCCGGGATTGCAAAGGGATGATGCGAGGAAACGGAAAAAAATGACGACATAAACGGCTGGGGAAAACTATTGAGTTTATCCGCATAGAAATCAAGAAACTTGTCGTCCCAGATCCCCCAAACGCCGTCGAAGTCATCATCGTTGTTATACTCGGACATCCCGAAGTAATGGTCGGAACCAGCCATGTTCATAAAGGCTTCAAATCCCATCGACCCGTTCGGGGCACCGTGAAAAAAAGACGTATGATACCTTTTCTGTTTCAACAGGGACGGAAGGGAATTGATCTTGTTTCCGGAGTAAGGGGACAAAAAATACGGAATGCCCAACGAGGGAATGCTGGATATCACGGACGGGAGTCCGTCAATCGATTTTCTGCCATTGGCAAAGGAATATTCGTACGTGAGGCTGTGCCGGATCAGTGAATCCAGAAACGGCGTATATCCGTCCCGGTTCACCGCGCCGAAGAATTCTTTGGAAAAACTTTCCAGGACGATCACGACCACGTTATCGGGCCGGAACTCCAGGGAATCGGCCGGGCGATGGAGCGGAGAATAGATCTTTTCAACTTCTTCCGCTGTGTAATAGGTCGCTTCCTCCATATTGGTTTTTCCGATCGTCCGGAGAATTGAAAACGGAGTATTCAGCACAATGTTGATGTCTTTCGGATCCTTCACATATTCCCCCGCATTGCTAAGTGTAATGGGCCGTGTACTATGCCTGAAACCTCCGCGGATACCGGCCCATACCAGGATGGCCGTAAGCGGAATAGCGGAGATGGTAAACAGGTAATACGACAACCGGCTTTTAAGTTGTGGCCCGCTTACCGTGATCCGGCGGTAGACCAGTACAAGTACCACCATCAGCAGGATCCAGAACGCCAACGCATACCAGTAGTCGATGAGGAACCTGATCCATAACACATCGATGTTCGCTTCATTCCTGAACTGCCGGAAAACATCCGCGGTGGTCCTTCGCAACGTAAATTTATAGTAGATGAAATCGCAAACATTGATCGCCAGCATGCTGCCATTTGTGATATAAAACAGCCATCTGAGGACGAGTCGATAACCTTTGTGGAAGCGCCAGTCAAAAGGTATGATCGAGAGAAAAATGTAGAGAATATTAAAGTATAAAAGTGCCACAATGTCAAAACGGACACCACCCCACATTAACCGGGTAAAATGACCGAAAGTCATGCGCGGGAAAAAATTAATATTGAAGAGGAAGAAACCGATCCTGCACAGTGATAACAGCATCAAAACAAGTAAAAGCTGCTGGACCAACGCGGTAAAAATGTTGCCCCGGAACGTGTATCCTTCGGTCAGGCGCTGAAGCGTTGTTTTCATTCGACAAATTAAGCTGCGAATTAATACAAAATTTAAAAGACTTTACTTGTATGTTAACAGGCATAAAAACCCCTCAACGACCCGATTAGTCCCATAAATGCTTTAAATGCTTAATTTAATTGCATTTTTGAACCACGCTCAGCGGACAATGACCAAGTTCTGGACTACGATTTTCCTGGTATTTACCTGCACATTCCTGGGTGCACAACAAGTATCTATGTCACTTGGCGTATATACCGGCCTTACTTCACCTTACACCATCGACGGCGGCATCAACAAAGACCCTCGGTATAAAGGCAACTACGAAGTGAAATTCGCGCCCATCGGCGTTAATTTCGGAATGGACTACGAAGGGTTCGGATTTGTAGTGAGCCCCGGGATTGTCAACATCGGGCAAAATTTTTACGTGGTGAATACATTGGGCGGGCATAATGGCCGGCGGAAGACCGACCTGAAATACATGAATGTTCCTGTTGCTTTTAAGGTACACATCATCAGGCTATCGTTCCTTAAAATCAGCGGATTGGTCTCTGTCAGCGCTGCCTACTTAATGGATGGAAAGCAAACGATCTACCACACAGCCGCAAAACTTGAATTTCCCGAGGAAGTCTATCCGATCCTGCCTGCCGGTTACAACGTTCAGTACGACGGTGTGGCCGTGCCTGACGTCAGCTCTTACACTATTTCGGAAAAGAAGGATTTCATCCCGATGCAGATTTTTGTTGCCGCGGGATTCCGCTCGGACTGGGATGTCTCCAATCACTGGAGAGTCTCCTTCGATGCCCGTTTGAACTACGGAATCCGTGAGCCCCGTGAAAAGGATTACCTCTCCCGCGTCGACGCATACCAGTCACTGTACGATATACCGGGGAACCGGAGAGATATATTCGCCCAGTTGTCGATCGGAATTTCGCGGTATATTGAGTTCGAGAAGAGTGACCAGGAAAGGAAAAAGAAACTGAAGGGCTCGCCCCGGAAATATTCGCCGCAACGTTACCCATATCCCAAGCCGAGAAACAACAAGCCTAAATAAATTTTATGATCACCCGCAGGTCATTTATACAAATGCTCTCTGTTCTTGCCGGCAGCACCTTGCCTGGTAAGGTATTCCCTGCTCTTCAACCCGCCCGAAAAGTGATGACCGTACGGGGTCTCATCGAATCCGGTGAGTTGGGCAACACGCTTATCCATGAGCATATCCTTGTCGATTTTAGCGGTGCCGCCACATACGACCCGACGAGGTGTAATGACGATGACGTGATCACTAAAGTTCTACCCTACCTCATTGAAATAAAGAATGACGGTTGCAATTCGCTTATCGACTGCACGCCGAACTACCTTGGCCGCGACGTGCTATTGCTGAAAAAATTAAGCGAACTGTCCGGCTTACACATCGTGACAAACACCGGCTATTACGGCGGTTCTGACCATAAATATCTACCGGACCATGCGCTGCGCGAGACGCCGGCGCAGTTGGCGGAAAGATGGGAACTGGAATGGAATGATGGCATCGATGGATCAACCGTTCGGCCAGGGTTCATGAAATTAAGTGTAAATCCGGGGCCGTTGTCCCCGGTGTCGCGGAAGCTGATCGAGGCTGCCGCGAAATGCCATTTAAGAACCGGGCTTACTATCGCCTCACACACTGGCCCGGCCGTTGCGGCTTTTGGTGAAATCGAAATATTAAAACAGCACGGAGTCGCACCGGACGCTTTCATATGGGTACATGCTCAGAATGAAACCGACAAATCCAGGTATATAAACGCGACCAGGACTGGAATGTGGGTCAGCCTCGACGGGCTCGAAGAGTCGAATGTAAACGAATATACCGGTATGCTTCGCCAGCTAAAAAATGAAAAATGCCTGCATCGCGTTCTCATCTCCCACGACGCCGGTTGGTATGAACCCGGCAAGCCCGGCGGAGGAAATTTCAGAGCATACACTACCTTGTTCAGGAAACTTGTTCCCGCACTGAAAGCGGATGGGTTTTCAGACCGTGACATCCAGCAACTCATCCGGATTAATCCCGCGGAAGCGTTCGCCATCCGCGTCCGGAAGACCGCTTAACACTTCAATCTGATTTAGAGGCGGAGGAATTTCGTTTGGCGTGCTTAACGGCACGGACAAAGTTGTTACGTTGGCTGAACGGTGTTGGGTATATCGATCGTAAAACAAGTGCCTTCACCCAGGGTCGAGCGCACATGAATATTTCCACCCAGCTTTTCCACGACACCTTTCACGATGTACAGTCCCAACCCCGATCCTTTGCTGTCGGCGTTGGCCCGGAAAAACATTCTGAATATCTTGTCCTTATACTCATCCGGTACACCGATTCCATTGTCGGAAAAGCGGATCACCGCGCCGGACTCACTGGAATGAACTTCTATTTTCAGGTAGGAATTGTCTTTCCATGTATCGCGGTAACGTACCGCATTTGCGATGATGTTATTAAAGATCATCAGCAGCCGGCTGTAGTCGGAATAAAACGGCGCTGACACATTAATCTCCTTTATGCTGGTAATCTGATCAGCGCCATCAATAAATTTCAGCGATTCAATTGACTCATCCACCAGGGCGTGAAAGTCGATCAGCTTCGGCATGATCTCCATCCGCGAGTTTCTCGAATAGTGGATAATGTCCGAAATAAAATTATCCAGCTTGTTAACACTTCTATCGATCAGGTGAAGGTAATGTCCGGTATTTGATTTATCCGGATCGCGGTTGATCATATTGAGCAAGCCCTTGACGGACATCAGCGGTGCACGCAGGTCGTGAGAAGCGCTGTAGACAAAGCGGTCAAGCTCGGCATTGATCTTCACCAGTTCCTCGTTCTGCTTCTTCATGAGGTTCTCGGCGCGGGTCTGGTTCGTAATGTCGCGCGCATAGACGGTAAGCCCCGAAACCTGACCGTTCTCTACAATCGGGTACGTCTTGATCTCGTAGGTCCTCCAGTCCTTGTCATCCGGGTAAGCGTCAATATATTTTCCCGGTCTTCCTTTCAGTCCGCTGCTGTAGCGCTCCCGCCATCGCTCTACGAGTTCCGGTTCATCGGCCGGAAGCAGGTCAAGGATATTACTCCCCTTCACCAATTTCACTCCATAAGCCTGCTTGTATCTCCGTATGAATTCCTTGTTAAAGTCTATCAACTCATAGTTCGTATTAACGAGCCAGATACTATCCTCGATCGTATTCAGAATAGACCGGAGGTTGGCTTCATTTTCCACAATTTTTTTCTGATACGCCTTTCGTACGGTAATGTCCCGGCTGAATACCGATATCACCTGCGTGCCATCCGGCTTGGCGCTGGACATAAAATGAATCTCCCAATAGTACTCCCTTCCGTCGATCTCAAAAATATCCTCCACTTTAATGGGTGTACCGCTGAGCGCTACCATACACCGTTGCCTCCACTCGCGGGTGAGGTCAGGGTTCTTGTTCGAAAGGGAGTCGAGCAGCAACTTTCCCTTTTTCAGTTCAATACCGTAGGTTTCATAGAAGATCCAATAAAAACCGGAGTTCAGGCTGATCACCCGGAATTCTTCATCCAACAATAAAATATTCGAATCTGCATCTTCGATAATAGAAGTAAACATATCCTGCCACACACTCAAATCGTTCTGCTCAAGCATTGTCATTTGTACTGTCTTTTGTTAATAATCCGCCGCGTTTGACAGGTATACTAAAAAAGAAGAGGAAAAGCCGAATCTGTTTCAGGTGATTTGTCGGCAACCGGACAGGTGAAGAGAGTTTGCCCTCGTTTGAAGCTATTTTGAAATACTGACATGACGGAAGTGTTATTAAAAATTATCGGTCTCAGGCATGAAACGGAAAAAACAAAATTTAGATTCTATTATCCTAAAAAAAGATATGGAGGTGGCCACGCCTCCACGCTTCATTCGATTGCAGCTACCATGCCGAAGACGATTTTTTTACTATTACCGACCCCATAAACATATTTATTTGACTATTGCATACTGAACAAATAAAGTGGCATTTCGGAATTTATAAGGACAGGAATTCAGGATCCTGCGTGCCTTTTGAACGAATACGCTCATTAGTTGAACGGGGCCGGAGATTCCGCACATTTACCACGCCGGTTTACGAGGAAACCCGTAGCTTGAGCTGCAAATCAAATTTTATATGAAAAGGTCTTTATGTTTTTTTATGATCCTCTCCGTCTCGGTTGCCGGCTGGGCCCAATCCTGCAATCCCTATTTTTCCATCCGGGAAGGCGTAAAGTCGACGTACGAATCCTACAATGCAAAAGGTAAAGTTGTCAGCCGGAGTGTGAATGAATTTAAGAACGTTTCGGGGTCCGGAAATCAACTGAAAGCAACGCTGCTATCGCAGGTACTTGACGTTAAGAACGGAAACGTAACCGGGTCATCGGAATCCGACTGGCTTTGCGAGAACGGTGTTATTAAATTCACCATGAATGCCATGGCTATTGAAGGTGTTGATATGTCGAATCCCGCGATAGAAGTACTGGTAGACGGTGACGAAATGGAACTCCCTTCCGTTCTTGATGTGGGGCAAACGCTGAAGGATGTCTCCTATCACGTTAAAATGTCGGTATCGGGTATAAATATGATGGACCGGAATTTTGACATAAAGAACCGGAAGGTTGACGGTCGTGAAAGTGTCACCACACCGGCGGGAACATTTGATTGTGTGAAGATCAGCTATACGACGGAAAGCACCGGCAAATCCGGGAATACGTCCAAGCCCCTGCAGACTGCCATCTGGTACGCGACGGATGTTGGAATGGTGAAGACTGAAAATTATAAGGATGGAAAGGTAAGCAGCTCTCAGGTCCTTGTGAAAATCGAGAAGTGATTATACGATTTCACTGAGGCTTTTATTGTTTACAAGCTGTGAAATCGCACGGGCCAGGAGCGCCGCACAACTGACGATTTCAATTTTCGGATGATGGATCTCCTCGACGACCGTATCTGAAATACAAAGTTTCTGAAGTCCGGATTTCTGAATGGTCTCCAGCGCAGGCCCGCTCAACACTCCGTGCGTGCAATAGGCTCTGACTGACGTGGCACCTTCCTCGAGGAGAAGGTTGGCAGCCGCGCAGAGAGTTCCGGCGGTGTCGACGAGGTCGTCTATAATGACGATGTTCTTATTTTTTACGTCGCCGATAATTTCCATATGCGATACATGGTTTGGCTTGATCCGCTCCTTATTTATTACCGCCATTTCCGCGTGCACGAATTTTTTATATTGCTTTATCCTTTTGATACCACCGAAATCCGGACTGCACAAGCACAAATGATCAAGTCCCGAATTGTTTATGTGGTCGACGAATAATCTCATCGAAGCCAGCGGATCAAGCGGGATCTTATAAAAGCCTTCGATTGCATTTGTATGGAGATCGAGCGTGATGATACGGTCGGCTCCCATTAACTGGATCATATCGGCTACCATCCTCGAAGAGATCGATGTCCGTTGTCCATCCCTTCTCTCCTGCCTGCTATGTGGTAAGTACGGAACGATCAGTACCACTTCCCGTGCGGATGATCGCCTCGCCGCATCAACCGTCATCAGCATTTCAAAAAAATGCTCGTAAGGCATATCAATTTTAGAGACAAGAAATACTACCTGGCCCCGTACGCTCTCATTGAACCTGACGAACAACTCACCGTCTGAAAATTTTTCCGAGTGGATCTTTTGTAACGTCACTCCCAGGGATTGTGCGATTTTTTCGCCCAGGGAGCAGGCAGTCGGAGTTGCGTAAAGCCTTATACCATTATTATCCATTCATCAACCGGTTTAAAATACGGAGGGCGAATTTCATCAAAAGGTATTTGCTTTCACAATTAATCTCCCCTCTTTTTTCCGTCTGAATTCCCGGCAGCCTAAAAACAAAGGCGACCTCCGGACCCGGAAGTCGCCTCGATAGTCGCATCAGCAATGGCGATATTCAGCTGTAGGTTCTGTCGTGGGAGCGCTTTTCGTCCCATTCTTTCGTCGGCGCAAAATAACTGTTATCGGATGCATGAAGATGTTTTTTCACTTCCTCGTCGACCAGTTCGATACCAAGTCCGGGAGCCGACAATGGAACAGGTGCAAATCCCTTATCGATCAGCTTTCGGCCGTCCGTTGTCTTCACCAAACCTTCCCACCATGCCAGGTCGACGGAATGGTGTTCCAGCGCCAGAAAGTTCTGCGTGGCTGCGGCGCAATGGACGTTCGCCATAAACGACACTGGCGTACCCGCCTGGTGCATAGCCATGGCGATACCTTTTTCCTCCGCATAGTCGCCGATACGTTTTGTTTCAAGCAAACCGCCGGAAGAAGCAAGGTCAGGGTGAATGATATCCACCGCATGATTGTCTATCAATGGCTTGAAGTATTCCAGGAGATAGATATCCTCGCCGGTTAACGTCGGTGTTTCCAGTGCATCCGTGATCGTCTTATGCTGCTCTGTATATTGCCAGGGTACCATATCTTCAAGCCATGCCAGCCGGTACTTCTCGACGGCGCGACCCAGGCGGATCATGTTGTTCAGGTCAAAGTGGCCGTAGTGATCGGTCGAGAGCGGTATTTCATCCCCGATCACGGCACGAACGTCGCTGACACGCTGCGCCAGCACCTCCAGTCCTTTTTCCGTGATCTGAATTCCCGTGAACGGATGCCTGGCATTCGCGTAAGACATGTAATCACCCTGCCATTGCGCCAAACCGGAGCCCCAGAACTTTTGGTTTACAAGTGTTCCGGGAATGTTTCGCAGTACGCCGATAGAAACATCCATCTTCAGCCAGGTGTATCCCTGATCAACCGTACGATACTTCACTTTTGCCTTAAACTCTTCGAGATCCTGCGACTCCGGTGTGTCGGCATATATGCGAACGGAATCACGATACCTTCCTCCCAGCAACTGCCAGGCTGGAACATTATACGCTTTGCCGCACAGATCCCACAACGCCATTTCAACGCCGCACACACCGCCGGCTTGCCGCGCCTGCCCACCAAACTGCTTGATGATCTTGAATATTCTTTCCACGTTGCAGGGATTCTCGCCGAGGATGCGGCTCTTAAGCATCAACGCATACCTGGGATCGGCGCCATCGCGGACTTCGCCCAGGCCGTATATGCCCTGGTTCGTGTCGATACGGATAATGGCTGTTCTTCCCAATACAGTGGTAACACAGTAGCGCAGGTCGGTGATTTTGAGTTCAGAGGGACTCGAAGCTTTCTTTACCTTGGAGGTGGTTTGTGCAACGGTGTCTTCAAAAGTCATTCCCATCAGCCCTGTTAATGTAATTCCACCCAGAGCAGTTTTCTTAAGAAAATCACGGCGGTTGTCTTTCGTTGCAGGGCTTTCGATCTCTGCCTGGCGTTCGGCTGCAAGCGCGCTTTCCCTTTCCTTATTTTTTCGGATGATTTGTTGTAAGGTGTTTTTCATGGTAATGATGTTTTCGGTTAGTAGTTGCGTTCCTTTAGATAATCGTCGAGTTCTTTCCTGGTCATTGGTAATTTGCCCGGATAGTTGTTCACCCAATTCAGGAAATCCTTTTTTATCGCTTCGGTCCATTCGCTGTCGATTTCGCCCGCCAGGTATTTTTTCTCACGGAGGCGCTGGTGCCCAAACTGGTCCCGCAATGCAGTTACCTCGGCTGTGATGACAAGATTCTCCACCAGGTGAGCCGGGATGAATATTGTGCCGTACTTTTTCGCGAGCACTACATCGCCGGGTAAAACCGTCGCTCTGCCCACCCGTATCGGCGCGTTAATAGAGGTAAGCATCATCTGATTGATGTACGACGGGTCCTGTCCCTTGATCCACGCGTTGAACCCTTTGATCTCTTCCAAACCTTCCTGATCCCTCACTGATCCGTAGAAGATTACGCCACGCTGAGATTTGGCATAAATTGAATTACCTAGGTTATCACCGATTAGTGTGCCGTCGGCGATTTTCCCGTAGCCATCCGCTACATAGACGTCACCGGGTACGAGAATATCGATCGGCCATGAATTGGTCCCTCCCTTTTGGGCGCGGTTTTCTGTTTTACCTTGTTCCTTAACCTGATTTTGCAAGTCGGGCCGCAAAGGCATATACTGCGCAGTCACAACCCGTCCGGTCATGGCACTGTCCGGCCAGATCACGGTCCATTCCCCTTCGAACTGATTGTTATAACCTTTGTTGCGCAATACTCCCCACGCTTCCTCGATGGAAATATTTTTCAACCTTGAAAGGATCGCATCCGATACTTTCGGCCTTCCGTCAGGGAATCGTTCACCTTTCCATTCCGCTGTCAGGGCTTTAATGTATTCAGGCGATGAGCCGACACGCTGTGCTTGTGACAGCAGGCAGCACAGCAGGCATATTGAAATCAATACTACTCTCTTTATCATTATACTATAGGTTTAGTTGTAGGATACGTGGTTATGAGTAACTGCGCCCGGATCCGTGGATCAGGGGCGTATAATTGTTCCGTCCCTTTTTCGCACCTGCCAGTTGGATTTGGTGCCGATGGGATACTTCGCCGCTTCCTTTTCGTTTATGTCGACCCCAAGTCCCGGCACTTCATTTACGGACATGTAGCCATTATTCATTGTCGGACAACCGCTGAATACTTCGAGCATCTTGTCGGAAAAACTGACGGCTTCCTGGATCCCAAAATTCCAGACCGCCATGTCGATATGCGCATGAGCCGAATGACCTACCGGGGATACATCACCGGGGCCGTGCCATGCCGTTTTAATGTTGAACCATTCGCCCAGCCGGGCGATCTTCATAGCGGGTGTAATTCCTCCGATCTGCGAAACGTGCACGCGGATAAAGTCAAACCACTGATTCACCATCGGCATTTTGAATTCATTGATATTATTAAACAGTTCTCCCATCGCGATCGGAACACTGGTACTTGCCCGGAGTTGTTTAAA
Organism: Chryseolinea sp.; assembly: GCA_041742155.1. Taxonomy (GTDB): domain Bacteria; phylum Bacteroidota; class Bacteroidia; order Cytophagales; family Cyclobacteriaceae; genus Chryseolinea. Next base: position 141,448 of record JBGSJE010000003.1, read on the forward strand.
CCATTCCATGTTTTCAGGTGAAAAGGGATCCTCTATAAAAAACGGACTGAATTCATCGAGCTTTTTGATCATGTTGATGGCGTCCATAGGCTGGACGCGTTCATGAATGTCGTGTAACAATTCCACTTCTTCGCCGCAACGTTTTCGTACCGTCTCAAACATTTTTGGGACAGACTTCAGGTAGGTGCGCTCGTTCATGTAATTGTCCGAGGCCGCTCCGAAACCCGCGGCTTTAAAGTCCGGTTTATCGTTAAGACTTCCAACTGCGCCGTAACCGCCTTGCTGGATCCTGACATACCTGAATCCGCGGTCCATGATCTTTTGAACATCGTCCGCCACTTCTTCCGGAGTATTTCCATTTGCGTGTGTATAACAGGGAATGGCGAACCTTGATTTACCACCCAGCAACTGATACACCGGCATCTTTGCGCGTTTTCCCTTTATATCCCATAGCGCTTCATCCAGGCCGCTGATAGCATTGTTAAGGACTGGGCCGTTTCGCCAGTAGGAACTCACGTAAACCGAATTCCACATGTCCTCAATATTGTCTACGTCTTTCCCGGCGCAAAAATCGTTCAGGTAACTATTGATAGCGGTAACGACAGCAACAGCCCGTTGTGTAAACGTCGCACATCCTAACCCGTAGAGTCCAGGCTCTGACGTCTCCACTTTCACCACGATCAGGTTCGAACCCTGCGGAGCCGTGGCAATCGCCCTGACACTTTTGATAGTTACCGGCGGCATTCCTTTCGCGTACTCACCTGGCTCATAGGATCCGGCAGTCGCTTGCTGGTTACCGAAAAGACCGAGCAACCCGGCTGCCGAACCGGCGCCAAGTTTTTTTAACGTTTCCCTGCGGCTGTTTACAAATTTGTCTTTTGTCTGAAGCATGATCGTTATGGCTTGATGACGCTGATAAATTTAACCATAAAAGCTGTATCAGAATTTAAGTTATCCCGAAGGTTACAGACTTTTATAAATGGATATTAGCAGGGCCTTAGCACACCCGCAGCAGAACACCAAACTACCTGTCCAACGCTTCAACCCGTCGAGAGTGTCCGGTTCAAAACCAGTAGTATCCGGAAGGGTCGTATAAATTCCTTGTCAGACAAAAAACGGAATACCGGGAGTTGCATATTTGCGCATTCCCTCTTCGTTAATCTCCACACCAACGCCGGGTTTTTCAGATAGCGTGATAAAACTGTTTGTTACCATGGGGCCATCGTAAGTGACTATTTCCTTGAACATGGGATCTTTATGAAAATAGATCTGCCATTCCAAAATGAGAAAATTAGGTACCGATGCGCAGACATGACAGGAAGCCATCGCGCCCAGGAAAGACGCCACCATATGTGGTGCAAAAGGAACGTAATACAAGTTCGACAGGTTGGCTATACGCTGGCCTTCGCCCAGTCCTCCGGCTTTCTGAAGGTCTGGCATAATGATATCAACCGCGCCGATCTCCAGCAGTCTTCTGAAGCCGTGGGCGAGGTAGTGGTTTTCACCAGCGCAGATAGGTGTTGTGGTCGATTCTGTGATCAGCTTATAGGCTTCCGGGTTTTCAGCCGGGATTGGTTCTTCCAGCCACATCAGATTCAGCGGTTCCAACCGTTTCGCTACCTGTTGCGCAGTCGGCGCGTCGTATCTTCCGTGCATATCCACGCAGATGTCGACGTTTGGACCAACAGCTTCGCGGGCAGCCGCGATCTGATCGTACATCCGTTGAAGTTCCCCCGGACTAGCCGTCCAGTTGTAAAGATCATACTTGTTCGGATCGTCGCGTTGATCAAGATCGAACTTGATAGCATTAAATCCCATACGCTTTGCTTCCAATGCGCTGTCTGCAAAATCTTTAGGAACGGGAAGCCGGCTTTGGTACAGCGCTGTGTCGCAGTACACCCGGATCTTATCCCTGAATTTTCCACCTAACAGCTGGTACACGGGGAGACCCAGTGCTTTGCCCGCCAGATCCCATAATGCGCTCTCCACCGCCGTAAGAACGGCAATGAACATTCCAGACTGCGCTCCCTCGAAAAATCCGGACCTCCGGATATCTTCAAACAACCGATGAACATTCAGCGGGCTTCTCCCTTTGATCCGTTCACCGAACATCTTTACCAGGTGATACGTACCCGGTGTCGCATCCACTCCTTCACCACATCCCCAGATACCCTGGTTCGTATGTATCTTCACGAAGAGGCTGTGCCCGTTCCGGATGTACCCGCACTTAATGTCCGTGATCTTCAGGTCACTCGGTGCCGACGACAGGGGCGCATTCCGGATCGCCTTTTCAAAACCTGCTCCAAAGGAAGATGCGGCCGATAAACCCATTGCCGCTGTAATCGCACTTTTAGTTATAAATGATCGTCTCGATTGTGTCATTGCCATTCTGTTTATATTACCACGTTCTGTTCTTGAGATACTCCTGGATCTGCTCTTTAGGAACAGGAAGTTCATTGATGTGACTGTTTAGCCAGACTGAAAAGTCTTTTTCAATTTCATCAGACCACCGGGAGTCGATTTGTCCGGGAGTGTATTTCTGTTCACGGAGGCGCTGGTGGCCGAACATATCGCGCAGGCGGACAATTTCGGATGTCTTCACGACCTGTTCCGCCAGGTGGGGTGGAATAAAAATCACGCCGCCGTCCCTGCCTAAAACCACATCTCCCGGAAGTACCATCGCTTTCCCTATGCGGGTTGGCCGGTTGATTCCCACTAATGTTGTATTCAGTTCACCATCCGGGTTGTTCAGGTGATGTGACGGGTGATAGGAGCGAAAAAAGGATGTAAATGATTTTAATTCTTCCAGTCCATTGATGTCGCGCACGGCACCATCGTAAACAATTCCATTTCCCGACTTTGCGAAAATTGAGTTCCCGAGATTATCACCAATCGTTGGGCCGTCTTCATGGGCCCCGAACTGATCCACCACATATACATCGCCTTTCACAAGCATATCGATCGGCCAGGAGTTCTGTGATTTTATCCGGCCGTCTTTCTCATGACCTTTTTTATCGATCACCCGCTGGACATCCGGTCTTCCGGGCATAAACGTGGCCGTCAATGCACGACCGACCAGCACGCTGTCGGGGTTTATCATCATCCAGCCGTCATCGTAGGAATGTTTGAAGTTAGCACCTTTCAGTACGGCCCAGGCTTCTTCCAGGGTCACCAGTTTCATACGTTTCAGGATCGCGTCCGGTACTTTAGGCCGGCCGTCGGCAAAACGTTCACCCTTCCATTCAGGTGTTAAAAAAATCAACTCCTCCTTCGAAATTTGCTGCGCACCGCTGTACGATGCCAGCAGCAGAAAATACAGAAGTATCGCGTACCGAAGTTTCATGGTTGTTCAGATTTCGTTCTCACTGAAATGGGTTACCTGACAAATACAGAACCCGGTTTCCCGGGCTCTGTCTGTTTTTTTTATTGATCCCACCAAACTTTCGTATCCAGTTTGTCGGGGCCTTGTTCCGCGATCGCGGCCTGAACGTTTTCGCTGTTCACCAGTATCTCCGAAGGCGGATAGGTTAATCTCGTAATGAAATCAACAACCCGGCCGGGAAATGGATTAACGGCCAGCACAGGGAATCCGCTTCGCCTGAAGTTCGCCCAGGCTTCGGGTCCATTGAGGAAGGAAGCTACCCAATACTCGTAATTGATTTGTTCCAGTTCATTTCCGTCGAACGTTGCAGCCATCGCCGCCGCATAGACGTCGCGATCGGCAGCCGGCACAGCAGAGCCAGCATCAAAGGTGACCATCTGATCCATATGATCTTTGATCCCCGCCGTGAAATAGTCTACAGCGGCTCCATCGGTTATCCAGCCCCTGAAGCGTGCTTCGGCAAGCAACAGATTATTTTGAGCAGATGTTACCAGGAATAAGGGAGAAGTTCGTTTTACCATGCGGGTACGATCCACCTGGCTGAACGCATATCGGCTTCCGCCTCCGGGCAGTGCGCCTCCCGCCACATCGGCTGCCCCGTCTGTACTTCCCATCGGCAGGCCAAACTGATCGGCCGGATCTTTCGTTGAGACACCAGGTACTTGCGCCGGTCCTGAAGTCGCTCCGACAAACCTGATTGCAATCGCTGTCAACCGTGGATCACTGTTATCTTTAAGCGCATTCACAAACGGCTCGGCTAAATAGAAGTTTGCGGCTTCCGTACCGTTCAGCGTATTTCCTACGCCATTAATATAGTTGGCATCGTGCTTGATGTATGCGTTGTCCGCGTTGCTGAGGATAACACCCCCTGCATATGCGGCAGCTACGGTGCTTTGCGCTTTGGTAGCATTCACTTCGCTTAATCTCATACCGGCACGGAGGAGCAGCGAATATCCGAATTTCTTCCACTTGTCAATATTGCCGCTGTACAAGACATCACCTGTTTCTATCTTTCCGGAGGCATTGAGAGCCGCAGCAGCTGCTGTCAATTCCAGGATGATGTCGTTGTAGATCAGTTCCTGCGTCTGGTATACCGGGAAAAATATCTGTCCCGTATATCCTTTACCACCCTCCTCATACGGAACATTTCCATATGTATCGGTCAGTACCATAAAGGCATTCGCTTTGATGATCCGGGCCATGTTGTAGAGATTACTTCTTTCGGGAACATCAGCCGTACGCACAATTACATCATTTGCGTACTTAATAACGTTCTGAAAGTAATTGGTCCAGTTGGCAATCGTGTTCCCGCTATTGTCCTTGTTAAAGTTCGCACCTTCAAGAACGCCGGTGTTGGGCGAGATCACCTGCTGCACAATTCCCAATTCGTAATTCAGTGAACCGGCAGGAATGGAAGAACTGATAACCGCGTTGTTTAATACCAGCAGCGGATCGAGTGAGGTCGCCCCGGTCTTACTCGTATTCAGTTCGTCAAACCCATTTTCGCAGGAGACGACAACAAAAAACGACAGAGCGATGAGACAAATTTTATATATCCTTTTCATATTTCAGTCGTATTAAAATTTAACATTCAAATTGAAGCCGATACTCCTCGTCGTAGGAACACTGGGAGACTCTAATCCGACAACGTTGTCAGACGTGTAACCAAAACTTTCAGGGTCGATATTCGGCACCCATTTTTTCAGCATCAGCACATTATTGGCGACAAAGCTCAACCGGACGCCTTTCACCGGCGAATTGGCCTTAAAGAATTTGGTAAAGTCATAACCAAGTGTGATCTGGCGCAGTTTCCAATATCCCGCGTCGTAAACGACAGGCTCGATCAACTGCGAACCTCTGACGACGGAGTAGTAATCCTCCGCTTTGGCGGCAACCGTGTTAGTCTCACTCGCAGCGTTCACGCCTTCACCGATCACAGCACCAGGATCGTTTCCATTGGCATCGAGGGTGCCCCCTTCTCTTCCCACGAGCGTCTCTTTGGAAAGTCCGTGACGATAGGCATTGAAGTTGGTCCCGGATAACACTTTGCCACCCAGTTTAAAGTCAATAAGGAAAGACGCCGTAATACCCTTGTAGTTAAATGCGTTTGTAAAACCGCCGATCCACTTGGGCAGTGCGCTTCCGAACGGAATGAGTGTCGACGTGCGCAAAGGAAGGCCATTGGCTCCATAAACAATCTTCCCTTTATTCGCGGCATTGATGGTTCCGTCATCTCTCAGGTATCCGTAACCAACGATCTGTCCCATTTCTTCGCCGACAATCTGCTGAACAAAACCGTTGAAGACGTGCGATCCAACGGTAATATTTTCACCGGGATTCTCCGTCAGCAAGCTCAGTACCTTGGTAATGTTATACGCGCCGGTGAATGTGAAGTCCCACTGGAAGTTGTCCGTTGACACAGGAAGAACATTTAACATCAACTCAATTCCCTTGTTTTGACTCTTTCCGCTGTTGATACGGGTGGTGGTAAATCCGGAGCCGTCCGAGATCTGTGCGTTCACGATCTGATCGGTTGTGATCTTTTGATAGACAGCCAAATCTACGTTTACCCTGCTGTCGAACATCTTCAGTTCCAATCCCATTTCCGTTTCTTCAACGGTCATTGGCCGCAGGTTTGCGTTGGGAACAATCAATCCGAAATTTCCGACTGCCTGTCCTCCGAATTGATTACCGTTTACTCCATAAAACAGGAGATTGGCATATGGCGGCACATCCGTATCGCTACCTACCTTGGCATACGCTACGCGGAATTTTCCGAAGTCGAGCCAGTTCGGTTTTGTTCCGAAAGACTCAGAGAAAACGTAGCTCGCGGAAAGAGAAGGGTAAAGGATGCTGCGGTTTGCGGGAGAGAGGGTTGAGAACCAATCGTTCCGCAGGGTAGCGTTCAGGTAGATAAACTCCTTGTAGTTCACTTCGGCGGACCCATATATGGAATTCACGCCGCGTTCCTGGAGATCGTAAAGAGGATCTTTCGCTCTTCCGTTTTGAACGGTGTAAAGATCTTTCACAACAAAATCGGTTACCTGAACGCTGTTCAGGTCGGAACGCCTCCGCATCTGATTACCCCCGACCGATACGTTTACACCAAAGTCGTTAAACGTTTTTGCTGCGGTTACGAGGAAATCCAGATTTGTCTCACGGAAGCGGCGGGCTTCCTGCGTATAGAGACCGTTGTAAAAACCGGCTACCGACGAATTGACCGAACCGGAACTGATCGAGGCTTTACCTGTCGGCAGGTTTATATAGTCCTGATCACGTGACCAGAAATCCTGTCCTCCACGGGCCTGTACGGAAAGCCAATTCGTAAGGTCGTACTTCACCGTAAAGTTTCCGAAAATACGATCTCTCCGGATATTCTGTTTCACCTGTGCGAGGACCCAATACGGATTTGTCCGGTTTGTAAACCGGGAATACAAATATTCACCACCCCCGGGGTTGTATTTATTGGCATCCAGCACGGACAACGGCATTGTGTTTGCCATCGCATATAAAGAAGTCGGGATGGAATTATCCTGATCTGAAACTACGGGTGGGTTCTCGTTGAGTTCATTGGAATAATTGATATTTCCCTTTATACTTAATTTATCCGAGAGGTCGTACCCAAAACCGAGGTTAACGGTCTTCCTCGTATATTCATTATTAGGGGTAATACCCTTGCTCGTCAGGTTTGCGAACGAAACGTTCATTCCTCCTTTGTCACTGTTGGCGGACAGCGACACGCTGTTGGTCAGGTTCTGTCCGTTGCGATAGAACTGATTGATGATACCCTTTTGCGCGACATACGGCACAACTACATCGGCAAACAGCAATTGGGTCATACCAGGCTGAATTTTAGGACCAAAGGACCACTGACCACTCGTAGGGTTCGGCAATGCGCCGGGTGACGCAGGGCCGGCACCATTCTCGCCCTGACCATACACATATTGATAGTCTGTAAAATCCAATGCTCTTTCATTGGTGTAGTTCATATTATAAGTTACCCCGATACCACTCGTTGTTCCCCGCGATTTTGTGGTAATCATGATTACACCGTCCTTTGCGCGCGAACCATACAATGCGGCGGCAGTTGCGCCCTTCAGTACCTGCATACTTTCGACATCGTCGGGGTTGATACTTGAAAGTCCATCACCTCCATCGGTAGCGGCTCCCCCTCCCCTTGTAGCGACAGAAGCATCGCCGGCTGTATTTCCAAGGTTATTACCGAAGTTCGTGTTATCGATCGGCACACCGTTAATTACGATCAGCGGATTGTTCTGCCCGGAAATCGACGACTGACCCCGAATGCGGATTTTAGAACTTCCGCCAGGCCCTGTTCCCAGCGACGATATGTTTACACCTGAAATTTTTCCCTGTAAGGTATTCATGAGGTTCGGAGTCCGGTTAACCGTTAATTCATCCGACTTCACTTTTGTAGTCGCATAACCCAGGCTTCTCGCGCTACGTTCGATACCAAGAGCTGTAACGACAACTTCTTCGAGCGACTTCGTGTCGGGGACCATGGACAGGTCGAGGACAGTCCGGCCGCCAAGCTGAATTTCTTCCGTCTTATAACCGACAAAAGAAAACACCAGCGTCGCATTCTCGTCCTCAACGGAAATGGAGTACTTGCCATTCGTATCGGAAGTTGTTCCGACGGAAGTACCCTTTATCACAATATTCACTCCGGGAAAAGTCTGACCACTTTCATCCTTGATCGTCCCGGTAACAATTACCGCCGCCTGGATATCAACAATAACATCAGGAACATAACTTCTCACCAGCGGGCTGAAAAAGTCCTGCGTGGCGTCCATCATCAGCGAAGGGATAGCTACCGAAGAACTCTGGGGTGAACTGGCGTGTCTCATATGTTTTTTGTAGATCACAAAAAAACGTTCACCTGCCTTTTCATAATAAAGTCCTGTGTCTTTCAACAGGCTGTCCAGCGCCTGTTCGGGAAGTTTGTAATTCCCCGACGAGAAATCCACCTGTTTATTCTCGATCCATTCGTCCTTGTAAGCAATAGAGATCTGAAAAAATCTCTCCACTTCGGTCAACGCCTGTTTTAAAGGATTTGAATCCTTTACCTGCTTCAACCCCGACACTGGTTTATACACTGCTGCGTAGACTTCGGATGGTTGGGTAATCCCCCGAAACTGCATGAGCAGCAACATTCCAAATAGTAAGTAGTATTTTTTCATAGGTTTGACATTTGTTTAGGGTGTAGTTAATTACTTATTGGTTCGATACTTATGGGTTCTCGTTTGTGTCTTCCGCGATGATCACATTCCCTTCTCTCCGGATCTTCAGCTGGAATGCCATAGCCATCTGCTTCAGCAAAACTTCGGGATCTCCCAACGGCATGGAGCCGGATACCGTCTGTTTCAGCAGTACAGGATCCGCCACCTTCACCTCCAGTCCATAGTTGTCTTTCAGCATACTTATCATTTCCGAAAGACTGGTACGATTCAGGATGATCTTATTATTCGTCCATGCCGAATAGAGTTGAGGATCGACTGATTTCTTTTTGTATCGCTGCTCCTTATACTCAATCATTTCACCGGGTTTCATCAGGATTTTTTCGCCGGATTCCGCATTGGGGAGATTGAGACGGATCTGACCGGAGTTAAGGACAACTTTTGTTTCATTTGTCCGGTTATACACATTGAAGGTTGTGCCTAATACCTCGACCGTTACACCTTCCGCGGTATTCACTTTGAATAGCTGGTCGTTGGCCGTATGAACAACGGAAAAGAATGCTTCTCCATTCAGGGAGATTTCCCGGTCCGAATCGTCATTCCATTCAGACATGAGAGTCAATGTCGAATTTGCATTGAGCACAACCCTGGAACCGTCAGGCAGTTCGATTTCCTCGGTCTTTCCGTATGCGGTACGATACTCCTTCCATGGCTTGTGTCCTGAAAACAGATAGGCAGCCGTGACGACGGCAAGGAGCGCTATGGCAGCTGCATATTTAAGAAATAAGTATCCCCCTGGCGACGATTTCCTTCCCATTGGTGTTACGTCTTCCGTCTGGTGGATTCTGGACCACAGTTGAGCCAATTCACCCTCGGTGAGCGTATGATTCTTAAATTCGATTGCCTGGAGAATGCGGCGTGCTTCCGCGATATCGGCGCTTTTTTCCGGATGATCCATGATCCAGTTCTTCCAGAACCGGTCCACACTTTCGTCACCTCTATTAAACACCCAACTCTGGAAGTATTCATCCAGTGTAAAATCCGTCACAGAAAAATCAGAATATCTCATCTCCGTTTGAAATAATGCCGCCCTATGGAACTAAGAGCCGCGTGTTCGCCTTTTCTCACCGTTTTTTTTACTTTTTTTTAAAAAAGCGGGAAAACAAAGAAAAATGATGGATACCGGCAGCAATCAGGTAGGCTAAAGGATGCCTGCTGTCAATTAATAAGGGGAAAAGCAAAGGCCAGCAACAACGGGTTTTTCTTTAACTGTTGCCTGAGAGATTCAATAGCCTTGGAGATAATATTGTATACGGAATCCACCTGAAGTTCCATTATAGAGGCTATATCAGAATAATTTAAGTCATTATAAAACTTGAGGAAGATTGCTTCACGTTGCCTTTTGGACAGGCCCTGTATACTGTGGGTTAGCTTCCTTCCCTGCTGTGTCAGTTGTTCATCTCTTTCCATAATCTGTTCTATGGGGAGCACCACCTCAAAGCACGATTCATGGCGCGCATCCAGAGTCATCATGAACCGTTTCCGCCAGGTGAGCTTTTTCAGGATGAGCCGCCGGAACGATTTGAATAAGTAAGCACTCACCGAATGTACAACCGACAGGGTTTTGCGCTTTGTCCAAATAGAAGTAAAAAGTTCCTGGAGACAGTCCATAACCAGATCATGGTCGCGGCAATTGTGCATACCATAACTGTACAGACATTGTGTGTATCTTTTATAAAGGACGGAGAAGGCCAGTTCGTTATCCTTCCTTATGTTCTGCCAGAGATGTATATCATCGATGCGCTGACCTTTCCCGGGGGGAAGATTGGCCTGAAGGGGGTTGGAAATGTCGGGATGTGATTCTGCAAGCATATGCCTACACGGGCTGTGATATGGAATAAATTTAACAATAAATTAATCGAAAACGATTGAAACAGGTAAAAAATACCGTTCAAATAAGTATTGCGGGCATGTGTGTCCGGCAACAAAATAATTTTCGCCCGAAAAAGATCTTGTTGAAAGTTTAAACCCATACCTGCTTTTTCCTGTTAATTTGTAAAATTCTTTTATGGCGAGAAACACGATCTCTGTAATACAAGCGCTCCGGCAAACTGCATTGAACCTTGAAAAAAGTGCCGACTACCAGTGGGGCCATATGGGAAGTTGCAATTGCGGATTCCTTGCTCAGGTAATCACCGGGCAATCAAAGCGTGTTATTCATACCGCTGCCCTGCAGCGCTACGGGGACTGGAACGAGCAGTTGAATGATTATTGTCCCACAAGCGGGTACAGGATGGATGACCTGGTTTCCGAAATGCTCGCGTTTGGTTTTGATGCCGACGATTTAAGGAATCTGGAGAGATTATCCGATCGGGATATACTGCGTCAACTGCCTCCTCAAGAAAGGAACCTACGCCACAATGTAAAGGCCGATGTTGTCAGATACCTGAGGGCCTGGTCGGCCATGATCGAGTCCAGCATGATCGGAGATATCACCCTTTCGACTGATGACTTCGCTCCAGCGGCAGATAATAATGAACGCAGTCTTTCACTGCATTATTCTGATTGATAAATCTGAACCAGTTGTTCAACCTCGCTTCTTCAATGAGGCCGGATTTGATGAGCACCCGCGCAGAAGCTATATTGTCGACATCGACAAAGCTCTGGATTCTGAATACACCTTTTTGTGTCCGCAGGAGGTCCATCATTGCGTGGCAGACTTCCGTTGCAAAACCCTTTCCCCACTGTGTGGGACTCAGGATGTAACCGAACTGGAGTTTGCCATCGTCGTTCAAAACGCCGATACTTCCGATCATCCGGTTGCTCTCCTTCAGGCGGATGGAGAAAGAGTAGTCTGTACCTTTTTTCCACGCGTCAATCGCGTAGCGTAGGAATGCGCGTGTATCTTCGACCGACCGGTGTGTCGGCCATGAAACAAAACGGGTAGCCTCCGGCTTGCCGGCGTAGGTATAAAAAATTTCTTCCGCGTCTTCGTACCTTAGCTGCTGAACAGACAACCGCTGGGTATTAAATTGCCGTGGCAGGTCAAGTTGAACCATCATCCATGATAGTAAAATGGCGAAAGACAACAATATAGTCCATCAATATTTCAAGAAGCAACACAACGACGCCTTTATTCTGGTAAAGGTTAATCCGATTTTTTTTAAGGGAACAGAAATTACCGTATTTGCCGATGGTACATCACAGTCCCGGGAACTTGAATTCGACGAAAACATCGAAGAAGATCTCCGGATCGACGGCTTTGTAACGGCAAGTCCGCTTGAATTTAACCTCTACTTCGCCGGATTAGCCTGAAGCTGTCGCACAAGGCGGGGCCGGATCAAAAATCAGGGAAAATATGGGAAGAATTTCACCTTTGGAGCTCCGGTACTACGAATAATCGAATGCCAGTCGTATCTTTGCACCGGCAAATCGGCACGACCAGCTCCTGCTGAACTCCCCCAGGATCGGAAGGTAGCAAGGGTAGGTGGTTGTAGCGGTGCGATGTTCGGTTTGCCATTTTTTTTCTCTGTGGGAATCATGGCATTTCCGGAGCCTTCCCCTGACATTTTTTAGGCGATGGTGTCAAAATCCTGTTTAACTTTACAAACCTGTGCTGCCCGGTGCTTCTCGCTTGTAAGTATTTGGAAATGAAACAAATATCCATAAACCTCCATTACCGTGGACACCAAACCAGCCCGAATAGTCTATCCAAAAAATAAATATTAAAAACATGAAATTCTTTATTGACACGGCTAACCTGAATGAAATTAAAGAAGCTTATGACCTGGGTGTATTGGACGGCGTGACGACCAACCCATCGCTTATGGCTAAGGAAGGGATTCAGGGAAATGACAACATCCGCGCACACTATAAAGCCATCTGTAAGATCGTCGATGCCAATGTCAGCGCTGAAGTAATCGCTACGGATTTTGAAACCATCCTCAAGGAAGGCCGCGAACTTGCCAAGATTGATGATAAGATTGTCGTGAAGGTACCGATGATCAAGGACGGTGTGAAGGCTATCAAAAAATTCTCATCCGATGGGATCCGCACGAACTGTACGCTTGTGTTTTCCGCCGGCCAGGCGATTTTGGCGGCCAAGGCCGGTGCAAGTTACGTTTCCCCGTTTATCGGCCGTCTCGATGACGTTGGTCACGATGGACTGGAACTCATTGCGCAGATCGTAAACATCTACAACAACTATGGATTTGAAACGGAGATACTTGCCGCTTCCGTTCGTCATACCATCCACCTCCTTCAGTGCGCTGAATTGGGGGCCGATGTCGTAACATGCCCGCTAAATGTCATCACCGGTTTGCTCAAACACCCGCTCACTGACAGTGGGCTGGCGAAGTTCCTGGCTGATCACAAAAAAGTTAACGGTTAAAAGTGCTTACAAGCGCGAACGAAGGAATAAAAAAATTACGCGATGTTTTCAACCGATCCTGTAGTTTGTATTAAAGAGGCTAGTATTTTCCAGGATCATAACACAATACTGGGGAACATTAGTTTTGATATTCAAAAAGGCGAGTTTGTCTACCTCGTGGGCCGGACTGGTTCGGGAAAATCATCGTTGCTCAAGACGCTGTACGCGGACCTGCCCCTCCGGCTAGGTGATATTACTGTCGCCGGGTACACCATCCGTGGAATCAAAAGCGCCGATGTTCCGCTCTTGCGCCGGAAACTCGGAATTATCTTTCAGGACTTTCAGCTCTTCAACGACCGCACTGTCGCCGAAAACCTGATGTTTGTGATGCGGGCAACCGGATGGAGCGACAACGTTAAAATGCGATCCCGTCTGGCTGAAGTACTGATGCAGGTGGGATTAGGATCAGTGGAAAAGAAAATGCCGCATCAGCTGTCAGGCGGCGAACAGCAGCGTGTTGTTATTGCGCGGGCTCTGATCAACGAACCCCAGATTCTTCTGGCCGACGAACCTACAGGAAACCTCGACCCCGAAGTCTCTCACGGTATCCTGAAGATCTTTCAGGCCATCAACAACAGCGGTACAGCGGTTCTGATGGCTACCCATAGTTATGGCTTGATAAAAAAATTTCCGGCACGTGTGTTAAAATGCGAGGACGGAAAAGTAATGGATTCATCCGACGCCCCCTTTGAACTCACCATGGAGTATTGACGCTTCACTATTGACCATAAAAAAGAGGAAACTGAAAATCAGCTTCCTCTTTTTTTATACCGTCACCAGGCGTTTACACGCCTACGTTACTTAGTTCGTAGGTAATCTCCATGATCTTCACAACTTCGCCTGCCCTGTTTTTAATGGGTGAAAAACTCGAGCGGACTTTTGTCAGTTCGCCTTTGCGATTGATCCGGGTGAATGTCCCTTTTTTGGGATAGCCCGACGCCAGGTCTTTCCAGAATTGTTTATACTCTTCGCTGTTCTTGTCTTCTTTTGTGGCAAAAATCCGATGATGCTCGCCCAGCACATCATCCTGGCTGTACCCGAACAATTCCAGGAAATTACTATTCACCTTCGTCAACGTCCCGTCGATGCTGTAATCAGCAACAGACAGTGAACTGTGTATAGCCGTAAGTGTGCTGTCCGTCTCCGATTGGCTGCGTTGCATCTCTTCCTGTGTAGCCTGCAGTTCTTCCATGTTCTGCCGCATTTCTTCTTCCTGCGCCCGCATCTGTTCCGTCATTTCCTGGGACTCTTCCAGCAAATGCTGCGTACGTGCGTTGATCTTTACGGAAGAGATAGTCGACGCGATGCTTTCTGCGATCTTCTGCACAAACTCCATCTCAAAATCCTTGAATAAATTGAACGAGGCGATCTCCACGACGCCGAAGATCTGATCATTTACCTTGAGCGGTACAATCAAAACGGAAGTAGGATTAGCATCGCCCAGCCCGGACGTGATCTTAATATAGTTCTGCGGAACTTCGGTCAGGTAAACGATATCACCTTCCTGCCATGCCTGCCCGGCCAGCCCTTCACCCCTGTAGATCTTATGGTTCAGGAATTTCTTTTTATCCCACGCATAACATGCTTTCATCGACATCGTAGCCTCCTCTCCTGCTTCCGTGTCGTCTATTATATAGAGTGCACCCTGGTTCGCTTTGAGGTATTTGACGAGATTACCGATAATCTCTTCGGAAAGCTTCCCAAGGTCATTGGTGTTGGTCCGAAGGATCTCTCCGAACTTGGCCATACCCTCGGTCGCCCAGTTTCTCTTTTTATCGTCTTCCGCCACCTTGGAAAGGTTGTTGCGCATGTTGATAAGGGCATTACCCAAGACATCGTGTTCGCTCAGCGGTTTAAAATCGGAATTATACTTACCGTTACCGATGTTCTCCGCAAAGAGGCTCGTTCCCTTCAACCCGGATACGAGGTTATCCATGGCAATAGCCATTTCGCCGATCTCGTCGCTGCTGACACTTCCCTGTTTCTCTTCCACCAACTCTCCCCTGCCCAGTTTGACGACCACATTTTTAAGGAAGTTCACCGGTTTGGTGATCGTCCGCATGAGGAATATTGCGCTCATCAGGCCGATGATGATAATACCGGCGCCCAGGATAAGGGTATAGTTTCGCAGACTTCTGATCGAGTCGATCACATCCACATCCGAGCGGAGTGTAACCTGATTTTGTTTTGCAGCAATCCGGTTAAGCCGGGAAATGAGATCGGAGGTCCTTGGGATGATCTGGCTTTCGATGGCATCTTCCGCCAGCAGTTTGGTGAGCGGATCCTCATAGTTTTCGAATGACTGGAGGTTCGCCATGATGGATTGCTTTTGCGTGTTCAGCAATGTATCGAACTTCAGGAATACGGTATCCATCCACAACCGCTGGCTGTCGCTTTCCCAGGTGGGCATCAGCTTGGTGATCTTGTCCCGCAGCGCAGGGTATTCATAGTCCTGTAACTGCCGCAGGGCATTCTTATCTTCCTGATTGGTTTGAAGATAAACCCAGTTCGTCACGAGCATCTTCGAACGGGTAACCATCAGGATAAAATCCTTTATCGCGTCCTGTGAGGGACGATAGACCTGACTAGAACTGTTAACAACGTTGTCAATAACATTTCCTTTCCAGAAAATGATAGCGCCATTTACAATGAATAATACTATCAAAATGAGAAAACCACCGAGTATTTTATTTCCGATGGTTAAACGAAGGCGAAACTTCTTCTTGTCTTTTTCTTCCATAGGTTATTTTAGATCAATATCGCCAGGCGGGTTAATTCGTTGCTGACCTTTAGTCCTTGCTTGTTGATGGATGCTTGATTTAATTCAAAGGCCAATTTACCATCTTTCACGATAAAATTAATATCGCTTCCCTTTAATCCAAGCCCGGCTTCTTCACTGACAACCAATATCGATTGGGTGTTCACCTTTTCCATCACTTCGCCGATCTGGTCTGACTTGGCAGCGGGTAAAAATAACATATTGCACTTCCTGATCTCGGACGGCGCTTTGATCTTCGTTATTTTGATGAGACGATCTCCCACTTTTTTGGCAGCTGCCATCGCTTTCAGTTCTTCCACTATGGGTGAATCTCCCATCACCAGAATTTCAAAATCACCCTGATTGTAGGTTTCCGGCCACTGCACATACCGGGTAAAGCTGTAAATAAAGACGGAATGCATCTTATAATTCTGGGCGGCGGCCGGGAGGAAACTCCATGCCAGGAAAAATACAATCAGAGAGGACTTTTTCATGTTCAGGTAATAATACTGCTTCTTTAAAAAGCAAGCAAAAATATACCCGCTGATATCAGAAAATGTTTAAAATTTGATGATTTTCTGACGTCTGGTGGGAATCGGGGGAAGTTTGCCAATTTTGTCGGCGTTAAGACTTTTCAAATGAACACTTCGAATCTAATTGCAGTTATTGCTTCGTACATTCAGTTAAACTCAAGACAATGAAGACAACCAATATCGTATTCGCGCTGGCGCTCGGTCTGATCTTTCCGGCATGCTCGCAGACAAAGAAAGAGGGAAAAAAAGAGACCGCAGCGGCGTATGAAATCGTAAAAACGAGTGCGGAATGGAAAAAAACACTCACCCCGATTCAATATAATGTGCTCCGGGAAAAAGGCACGGAAAGGGCTTTCACCGGCGAATACTGGGACAACCACCAGGAGGGAACATACTTTTGTGCGGGCTGTCAACTGGCGGTTTTTGGATCGGATACTAAATTTGAATCCGGGACGGGCTGGCCGAGTTTTTTCAAGCCATTGGCCGAAAATGCGGTGATGATCGTCAAGGATACCAGCTATAATATGGTCAGGGAGGAAGTCGTTTGCAGGAGATGCGGCGGACACCTCGGCCACGTGTTCGAGGACGGCCCACAACCGACTGGCCTTCGGTATTGCCTCAACTCGGCAGCCCTGAAATTCGAAAAGAAGAAATAAAACGCACAACCCTGCTCCATCCGGCAGGGTTTTTTATTCCCCATAAAGCGTTAACTTTTAAGGATAATACCTGTCCCTTCTACCTTATGTGTCGCTTAATGGCCTATATGGGTTCGCCCATCATCATAGACAAACTTCTCTACCAGCCCAAAAATTCTCTGGTCAATCAAAGCATCAGTGCCCGGGAAATCGAAGAACCCCTGAATGGCGATGGGTTTGGTATCGGCTGGTACGCGCGCGAAGTCAACGACGAACCTGTCACCTTCGTCTCCGTTAATCCGGCCTGGAGCAACCGGAATCTTCGTAACCTGGCTCCCAAGATCAGAACGGAATGTTTTGTTGCGCACGTCCGGGCCGCCAGCGTGGGCGAGGTATCGGAAGCAAACTGCCACCCGTTCCAGTACAAAAATCTTTTGATGATGCACAACGGAGGTATCGAGAATTTTTCCAGCATCAAACGCAAGATCAGGGAGCCTTTAAGTGATCATCTATACGACTGGATCAAAGGTCAGACGGATTCCGAACACATCTTTGCCTTGCTGATAAACTACCTGATCACACGCCATCAGCACGTGGGACCGGAAGCGGTGATCGACGCGTTCGAAAACACGTTTATGTCGGTAAAAAAAATGATGGCTGAGAACGGGATCACCGAACCCGCCTACCTGAACATGGTCGTTACCGACGGTTCATTCATCGTCGGAACGCGGTATATAACAGATTCGAGTGATGATCCCCTGACCCTCTATCATTCAGAAGGCGGACGATACGTAGTTGAAGACGGCATCAGCCAGATGATGGCACCGGAGGATGATGACCAGGCCGTCCTGGTTGTTTCCGAAAAGTTAACGGACGCCAAAGACTGGACATTGATCCCGCGAAATCACTTCGTGGTGGTTGAGCCATCCCTTAACGTCAAGATCAGGCCTATCAGAGCCTGATAGCCACCAGCAAGCGTTACTCGTGTTTCAACGTGTCGGCCGGGTTCACCATGGCGGTCCTTATCGCGTGGTAGCTGACCGTCGCCAATGCAATAAACAATCCCGCGACCATACTCACGGCGATCAATTCCCACCCTATTTTGATGGAGAACTGAAAATCCGCCAGCCACCGTTGCATGACATAATACGATACCGGTGTTGCAAGCGCAAAGGCGATAAGGGAAAGCCATACGTATTGTTTATTCAGCAGGAGAAAAATATTCATCAATTCGGCTCCCATCACTTTCCGGATTCCGATTTCCTTCGTCCGGTTTACGGCGTTGACGCCGGCGAGGCCGAATAATCCCAGGCATGAGATCAGGATGGCGAAGCCCGTCGCCAGTCCCATGATACTCATCCATCGCTTGTATGACTGATACTGTTTAGCCAGGTCTTCGTCCAGAAAGGAGTAGTCGAACGGCATGTTTGGTGAAATCCCGGCCCACACTTTTCGAAGGTCGTCTACGGCACCCGGAAGGGAACCGGGCTTCACTTTTACCAGCATATTTACCAGGTTTCCGATCGCCTTTTTGTCTATGGACAAAAACAATGGCTCGATCTTCTGTGTGAGCGACAGGAAATGATAATCTTTTACCACTCCGATAACTTGTGAACCACGGCTCAGGGAATCCTGTTTCCAGTTGAGGTATTCGCTTGTGGGATCTTTCCATTTCATATCCTTCACCAGCGCTTCGTTGACGATGATCGCGGTACTGTCGGAGGGTATCTGTTCATCAAAATTCCGGCCGGCCACCATCTCGATACCAAGGGTGGGGATGTAGTAAGGATCAATACCATATACATATGCGGAATGCTGTTCACCGTTGATCATGTACCCGTTCCGGGAATATCCCCGTGCAAATGAAGTGGTCGTTCCTGCTACCGAAATTACGGCTGATTCTCCCTGCAACGCCGCCCGGTAACGCGCTACGACTTTATCAGCTTCGTCATTCCAGCCTGTTTGTGTGGGAATAACCAGTACCTGCTCTTTGTTGAACCCGAGATCTTTCGTTGTCACGAACTGCATTTGCCTGTACATGACAACGGAACTGATGATCAGAAACGCCGACAGTCCGAACTGCAGTACCACGAGCGGCTTGGTAAACCCGGCATGTAGCCTGGATGTGAATTTACCCTTTAGCACCAACGCAGGCCTGAAACCGGAAAGAAAAAATGCCGGATAGCTGCCCGCTATTATCCCGACAACCAATGTGATCCCCGTGCTGAATGCCAGGAGCGGAAGTACATCCTTAACCGCAAGAGAAATACTTTTGCCGGTAAACAAATTGAATGACGGCAGAAAGAGCAGCACAAGCCCGACGCCGATGATCATGGAAATGATCGCCAGTAAAATGGATTCAAGTCCAAACTGATACACCAACTGGTCCTTCTGCGCGCCTACAACTTTACGGATCCCCACTTCCGTCCTTCGCGATACCGACGTCGTTAGGGCCAGCGAAACATAATTGATACATGCGATCAATAAAATCAGCACCGCTATACCCCCCAGGATCAGTGAATACTGAGGATCGCTCACTTTATCCCAGCCGACCTCCTTTTTCAGGTGGATATCCTTTAGATTGGTATAAACGAATTCCATTAGTTTTACACCGTCTGGAATGGGAGTGGCAATTTCCTTTCGCCACTCGACGAGCTTGTCGCCCATGTATTTCTGAACCAGTTTATCCAGGTTTCGGCTGAACGTTTTCAGGTCTGTTCCGGGAACCAGCTGAACAAAGGTCGGTGTATTGTAATTTCCCCACTGACTTAGGTTGTGTTCATAACCCGGGCGGTTTTCCTGCGGTACAAGTATTTTGAAGTCGATGCTGGAATTGGCGGGAGGTGCCTGAATAATACCGACGACGGTAAGCAACTTTTCTCCGTTTACATCCAGGGATACCGTTTTACCGACAGGGTCTTCCTTACCAAAATATTTTTCCGCAATAAGCGGCGTGATGACAACCTCCGAAGTTGACTTAAAGACGCTGCTCTTGTTTCCGGCCACCAGTGGAAAGGAGAACATGTCGAAGAAATCCCGGTCGACGTAGTGGACCTTTTCCGTAAATACCTTTTCTCCATACCGGAGAATACCATGATTATCCGTGAACCGGGTGGCATACTGAACCTCGGGCAGGTCGTCGATGAGGGCCTGCTTCAATGCTGTCTGCAACCATGCATGAGTGTCGAACGGCGATGTTGTATTGGGTTCCCATGTATTGAAATGACGGCCCTCCATCCGGTATATATGATCCTTGTTTGCATGAAACTGATCAAAACTTTTTTCATCGAGAATGTAAAGATAGATCAGTATACAAAACGCGATCCCTATACTCAGCCCAAAGGCGTTGATAAAGGAATATAGTTTGCGTTTCATAATATTCCGCGATGCGATTTTGACGTAGTTACGGATCATAATAGTCTGATTCAGGTTGATAGTAAAACTGTTCCTTAAAATTATCCCAGGTCTGAAAAACTTCATGACGTTCCACCAAAGCTGCCGGTTCGCTTTGTTTCTCCCAACGTGCCTGACATCATGACTGTATTCCTCCAGTAAATCACCTTCGATTCCTTCATATAGTTTTGGCGGACAAAACCAGGCCAGGAAGCGAAGCGGTGCGGCCGGCCGCCGGTCTGTTGTTTCACTCATATGCCTTGGGTCACTCATACTTCAATGTATCTGCGGGATTAGTCATGGCTGTCCGTATGATTTGAAAACTCATCGTGACCGCCGCGATCAGCAGGATCAAAACAACGGGCACCACAAATAATATCCAGCCAAGCGAAATCCGGAAGGCATAGGCTTCGAGCCAGTTTTGCATGACGAAATACGCGACGGGAAGCGACAGCAGGCTGGCGATCAGGATCAGCCTGATAAAATCAGCTGAAAGCATGGACACGATGCTCCAAAGCGTAGCTCCCAGTACTTTGCGGATACCAATTTCTTTTGTCCGCTGAACAGCCGTGTACGACGAAAGTCCGATCAGTCCGAGGCAGGAAATCAGGATCGCCAGTACCGTGAATATGCTCACTACCTGCCCGAAGCGATTGTCGTCACGGTATTGACTCTTAAACTGTTCATCGAGGAAAGAATATTCGAATGCGTTGTCCGGAAAGAACTTCTTATAAACGTTTTCAATTTCCGCCACTGTTTTCTGAGTGTCTGCCGTTTTGATCCGGATGGACGTCGGATAATAGGTTCCATAACTTGGAAAGAAGACCATCGGCTCCATTGGATTTTTCAACGCCTGCTGATGAAAATCCGACACAACTCCCACTATATTCCATGTTTTATCCCAAAAGCTTACGGACTTCCCTATTGCTTCTTCGGGACTGCGGATTCCCAGGAGTTTGATGCCGTTTACATTGATCACCACGTTGGTAATAGCATCCCATTCGGTATGGTGATCGGTTATGGCAAATTTCCGGCCCGCCACCAACGGAACATTGTACGTATCAAAAAATGAGTAGTCGGTTCCCATGAAGCTCATGGTAAAATTGGAGGAAGCCGCCTCGTCCAGCAGCCGCACGTTAAATACACGGCCCAACCTTCTGCCTGGTGTATTGTTTGAAGTAGTCGCGCCGGTAACTCCCTCAATTTGTAAAAGTTCGTTCTTGTAACTTTCCACCCGCGGGATGTACGTGGAGTCCCATGCGGTTCGTTCCGGAGGTGATACAATGACGGTATTTTTTATGTTGATGCCGAGATCCGCTTCATTCATGAAGTTCAGCTGCCGCGAAACGATGATGGTACCGGTGATCAGCGATACGGATGCCATGAATTGAAACACCACCAGTCCCTTTCGCAATACACTTCCGCTTGCCGAACGCTGAAACTTTCCTTTCAGAACAGTAACGGGCTGATAGGACGACAATACAAACGCGGGATAAAACCCCGATAGAAAGATCCCCGTGACCATGACTGCAATCATCATCGCGATAGTTGCCGGGCTCATCGCGCCTAAGACCTTCCACCATGATAGATTACCGCGGATGATCTGGTTAAAGGAGGACTGAGAAAGCTGCACGACGAGCAACGAGACCAGGAACGCCACCAGGCTGATCAGCACAGATTCAAATATAAATTGTTTGATCAGCTGTGATTTAGCGGCTCCCATTACTTTACGCAGGCCGACTTCCTTTGCGCGCTCAAGGGCGCGTGACGTGGTAAGGTTAATATAATTGATCCAGGCGATGAGCAGGATAAACGCGGCAACGATCAGCATTGCCCACACGGCCTTGCCACTGGACGTTTTTGCAATATCGTATTCGTAGTCCGAATACAGGTGAGCATTTCTCAAGGGCTGTAAAAAGAATTTTTCGACACTTCCCGAGACTTTGTCGCCCTGAAAATACCGTTCGCTGAAGGCTTCGAATTTACTTTCCAGTTGCCTGTAGTCTACTCCAGGCTTGAGTACGAGGTAATGTCGCATGTCGGACCACGTCCAGCTATCATCTGCGCCGTGATCCTCCGGGTATATGAGGGTCGTGTAGGAAACCAATGCGTCAAACTGGAGATGCGAGTTCTCCGGTACGTTCCCGCAGACCGCCGTTACTTTATAGGGTTGAGGATCAAGACCCCAATAGACAACCTTTCCGATGATCCCGGTGTAATTTCCGTCGTTTATCTGAAAATATTTCTTTGCTGTTTCCTCGGTCAACACGATAGAGTACCGTTCTTTCAGCGCAGTGCTCCTTTCTCCGGCCAGGAGCGGAAAACTAAAAACGGAAAGAAAATGCTCGTCGGCAAAATGGGCATCGTCATCCCGAAAAATTCTGTCCTCCGCCTTAATATTCAGCTTGCCGGCGGGCATCATACGGGTGTAGGCTTCCACTTCCGGAAAGTCCTTTGCCATCGTGGGACCGATCGTGGGATACATGATCGTGCCATGCTGGATGAGTTTACCGTTCTGAAACCGGTCGTTGGTAATGCGGTAAATGCGATCAAATTTCGTGTGGAATTTGTCGTAGCTTAACTCGAACGTGACAAACTGAAAGATGAGCAGGCAGGCCGCGATACCTACACCGAGACCAAATACATTTATCGCCGAAAACACTTTATTTTTCCGGACATTCCGAAGAGCGATGACAAGGTAGTTACGCAGCATAATGGTGTTGATAAGTTTGAATGAAAATCGATTTCTTAATAAGATACCCGGCCGAAGAAAACGGAGAACGTTCCCCATTAAACGCTGCCTCGCTTTCGGAAGACCCAACGCTTTACAATCGTACTCAAATTGCTCCGCCAGATCGCCCGCAATGCCCTCGTAAAGCTGGGGCGGACAAAACCACTCCAGCAGACGGAGAGCCGATCGCGTATAACGGTTAGCTTGGTCGTTCATGACTGTGTCCCCCTTTTTTACCCGACAGACATCTTCAGTTGTGGAATCAGTTTCCAAAGGTCCATCCTAGATTCCTTCATCGCTCTCAACATGGCGAGCCCGGCATTGGTAATGGTGAAGATCCGCTTCCTCCGGCCTCCCCGCGAATTTGTCGCTCCGCCCATCTGCGATTTAATCAGCCCTTTATCCTCCAGCCTGTAGAGGGTTACATGAACTGCACTAAGGTTCGATTCACGCCCAACCCTTTCCTTGATCTCGCTGACGATCGCGTTACCATATGCGTCATCCTGAAGAATTCCGACCATCGTTAGTACCAATTCTTCAAACTCTCCCAGGTATTCTTTGGCCATTTGTATAATGTTTGTTAAACAAATATATGATTAGTATACATTTTGTAAAAGTAATTGTCAGAAAAAAAATCAAAACCCGGCCGGAAAAGTTAACAGGGCTATCTGGCGGGGGCCTTTTCCCATAGCTCCCGGACGATCTCCACTGACTTTTGCGTACGATCCACCTGATTTTGAAAGGCCTCGATGAGGGATTTGAGTTCCTTCAGGTATCCTTTTACGCCCTTTTTGCCCTTGAGTGTTTCCTGGTGTATACGCATCGGCACCACGCAGGCCGTGAACAACTGAGTCGAGAAATACTGCGAACCCGCTTCCACCCGTGCGGCCAGGTGATCGCGGTCCTCGGGTGTAGCGATCTCGTGAAAGAGGGCTTTGATCTGCACCTGAAATTTCTGAGCCGTGTGATGCAATTCAATCATCAGGTTCACGAGGGAAACGGCAAGCTCGTTCGCCGCGGCCTTGTCTTTGAACTTCCTCGCTTCGAGGCTCCGTTGAAAAATCTCCACGACATCCGTCAACGACGTGAGATCGAAAACATCCAGCAGGCTGTTGATCACATTCTCATAGCGGCTGTCCTCCAGTATCGGCACCAGCTCTTCCGGCCGGGACTCTTCCGCCGCAAACCGGATAACACGTTCGTCGGTCATGATGCTGGACCTGAAAATACGGGAACACAACACTACGCCAGACAGGGATGTACAGCGGCTTAACGCTACGTATACCTGACCGGCGGCAAACGACTTGCCGGCGTCGATAATGGCACGTTCGAAAGTAAGACCCTGGCTCTTGTGAATAGTGACAGCCCATGCCAGGCGTATCGCGTATTGCGTGAATGTGCCAAGGATCTCTTCCTCTACCTGGTTCGATGCCGGATCTACCGTATACCGTATGTTATTCCAGGTATCCTTGCCGACAATGATCTCGGTACCTTCATCCGGAAAACCAACTACGATAGTGTCTTCTTCAATTCGTTTTATTGTCCCGATCTTGCCGTTATAGTATCGCCTTACCTTTTCCATGTCGTTCTTGATGAACATTACCTGCGCACCTTCCTTCAGGTTCAGGACACGGTCTGTGGGAAAGTTACGCTCGGGAAAATCCCCTTCAATCTCTCCTTCAAAACGAAAAAGCGGCGCGGGAAGCCGGGCGAGGGCCGCTGCATTGATCGCGTCGGCCTTTTGATTGTGTGTTGTCAGTGTAATGAAGTGTTCACCGGCCGCGGGTTCGAACCCGGGAATATAACGTTCGTTCAGCCGGATCAGGTCTTCCTCTTCAACCTCGTTGTTACGGATGTTATTTAATATCCGGATAAACCCTTCGTCTGTTTGCCTGTAAATTTTTTTCAATTCCAGATACAACGGTTTTGATTGCTCCATAACCCGGGCGTGAAAGAAAAACGGGCCGTCGTAATAGTTACGGAGTATAGCCCACTGATCGTCGGGGACAACGGGCGGCAGTTGAAAGAGGTCGCCGATGAATAAGACCTGCACACCACCGAAAGGCAGAAACGGCCTGCGCCGGAAGTGGCGGAGAATGGTATCGATCGCGTCCAGTACATCGCTGCGAACCATGGATACCTCGTCGATGATAAGCAGTTCCAACGCACGGAACAGATTTCGTTTCTCCGATTCGACCTTCATATTTTTCAGGAGCGAGTACTTATCGCTCAAGTCCGCCGACCGCTCGGACCCTTTTTGGACCTCCGGGATGAACGGCGTGAACGGAAGCTGAAAAAAAGAATGAATGGTGGTACCCCCCGCGTGAATGGCCGCCACGCCGGTAGGTGCGACGATGACCGTATTTTTTTCAGTCGTTTCCTTGATGTGTTTCAGGAATGTCGTTTTCCCCGTTCCGGCCTTTCCCGTAAGGAAAATGGGAACGGTAGTATGACGGACAAACTCTTCTGCGAGATCAAATATTATATTATCGGTGGCCACAACAGTGCGTAAACATCATGGCACAAGATAATACTTTGCCTATGGGATTTTTACGCGCCATCATAATTTTAACCTTCCGTTCCGTCAGCGTGACGGCTATTCACATTTTAGTGTTTCCGCGGGCCGGCTCCAGGCTGTCTTGATAGCCTGGTAACTGATCGTAACAAGGGCAATGATCAACGACAATATCCCGGCAACGGCAAACACCTCCCATCCCACAGCTACGCGGTATTCAAATGTCTGAAGCCAGTTATTCATCAGCCCCCAGGTGAGGGGTACAGACAACAGCAGGGATACCAGGATCAACAGGACATAATCCTTTGACAGAAGTAGTAACAACGACTGCTCATTGGCACCCATGACCTTTCTGATGGAAATTTCCTTGGTCCTGTTTTGCATGGCCAGCGAAGCCAGGGCGTAAAGGCCAAGGCTGCCGATCACAACGGCCAGCAGTGTGGCAATGCTAACGATTCGTCCCAGGTTGAGGTCGTTCCTGTACTGCTGCGCCAATGTCTCGTCGACAAAGGAGAACACAAATTCTTCTCCGTCTGTTAAACGGTCCCATACATCATTGACTTGCCTGACGGTCGCCGAAAGATTTCCAGGACGAAGCCGGATCATAAGTTTAGGAACGGGTGAATATCCAATGTTGACATTTTCAGAGCCGCTCAATGGAATCGAGGCGTCCATTACAATAACCAGCGGCGTTACCCTTGTGTAAAGGGATTCGTAATTAAAGTCCTTCACAACACCTATTATTTCGTGGTCCGCAAAATCCTTACCCGGGATCTTTTTGCCGACCGGGTCATTCCATCCATACTCCTTTGCAAAGGCTTCATTTACAATCACCGCCCGCCGGATATCGGATGGATTATCGGCAACGAAATTCCGCCCCGCTGCAAATTCCATGTTCAGTGTCGGTATGTAGGCCTCGTCGACGATGTTTACATTAAAAGTCCGGTATGTTCCCAGATCATCCGTATAACCGATATTCGTCCATCCTCCGCTCCCGAAGTCGTGGGATGAAGCGCAGACCGAGATCACATCGGGAATTTTCGACAGCTCCGCTTTAAATACTTCCGCTTTCACAAATCCGGCTTTTACACGCTCGGTCATCCGTCCTCCCCGGGGTACGTTCAGTTGCACTACGGCAACCTGTTCGCGGTTAAATCCGAGGTTTTTATCCCGCAAAAAATTTAGCTGGTTGCGCATCACTAAAGTACTGGAGATCAGAAAAATGGAAAGTACCAGCTGGAGGCCGACCAGAACTTTCCGAAAGGTCTGTTTACTGTTGCCTGTCTGCAATTTACCTTTCAGGATAGCAATAGGCCTGAAGCCGGACAGAACAAACGCGGGATAACTACCGGCGATCAATCCAATAATGATGAGTAGCGACAGCCCCATCATCACCGAAAATCCATCAATGCCTATTGCAAGTTTTTTACCCGACAAGTCGTTAAAAAGCGGGAGGCATAACACCGACAACACCACCCCCAAACACATCGCGATCAGTGTAACGGTGAATGCTTCTCCGATAAACTGGAGCATCAGTTGACTTCTTTCCGCTCCCGCCACCTTCCGGATTCCAACCTCTTTCGCACGTTTGAGTGAACGTCCGACCGACAGGGTGACGAAGTTGATACAGGCAACGGTGAGGATAAGTAAGGCAATTCCGGCGAGCAGGTAGGCGTATTTCGGATCACTGACATCCGACAGGCCGGCTGGAAAGTTATTATCCAGGTGGATGGAGGTTAGGGGCTGGAGTCCGGCGGTGTATTTACTTTTCGTGTAATCATCTTCGCCGAGAACGGACCTGAACAAAGACGGAAACTTCCGCTCCAATGCGTCGACATCAACTCCGTCACGAAGCAGTACATAGGTCTCCGGGGTCACATTAAACCAGGCGGAATTAATGGTCTCATCGTTATAAAGGCGCGGGTAGTTAAGATCTGAAACAAGGAGGTAGAACCGGATGCTTGAGTTGGCAGGTATATTGGCGATCACTGCCTTTACGGCGAATTCCTCAAATTTTTCACCGATTTGAACCGAGATGATCTTTTCGATAGGATTCGTGTCGCCGAAATACTTCTTGGCAGTGTATTGATTGATGACGATACCACTCTGGGTGTTAAGCGCCTCCTCTCCGTTTCCAAGGATAACTGAAAAATCAAAAACGTTAAAAAGGTCCCTGCCCCCAAACGTAAGGGTCTCGGAATACTGGGTCTCTCCTACTTTCACCTGGGTTCCTATTTTATGAATACGGACCTGGTGTTCCACTTCCTGAAATTGGTTTTGCAGGGCCGGGCCCATGGGAAAAGGTGTCACAGTGTTGAAGAATTGTTGATTGATACCCCAATCCTCTTTCGCCCATACCCGGAATATCCGGTCTGCTTTGGAATGGAATGTATCGTACGTCCACTCATCCCTGACAAAGAGGGAAATAAGAACGCAGCAGCCGATTCCAAGACCCAGGCCAAGTATATTGATCAGGGAATGAACTTTGGTTCTCCAAAGGGAACGAAAGGCTATTTTTAAATAGTTTCTGAGCATGAGTAATATACTTAAACTGTATAACGGCAATGATAATGGCGATTATCCGGGTGAACCGAAAATACACTGTACTGACTAACCGGTTGAGTGTACCGAAGCGCCGGAACCGTGTAGTGAGACGGCTGGCTTCCTGTACCTTTTTATTTTATCGGTTGACGTCCCGATTGCAACAATAAACGTAAGAAAACTTCTATGACGGTTTGATGTCAAAACTTTCAAAAACCTGTGCGACGGTTTCCTTATTGTCGGCCATCACAAGAAGGTGGTCGTTGGGTTGTATTTCCGTATCGCCGTTAGCGGTAATGTATTTACCGTCGCGGTGGATGAGGACGATCAGCGTATTCTTCGGCAGGTCCAGCTTTACAACGGCCTTGCCTACTGCGGACGATCCTGCGGGAATATCAAGTTCGATCAACTCGGATTTGAAATTTTCCTTTAACTCGATATCCAGGGGGAATTTCCTTTTTATTTTTTCGGGAACGCTTACATGCAGCCAGCGCGCGATCATCGGAAGCGTGGTACCCTGAAGCAGCACAGATGAAACGGAAATAAAAAACACGAGATTAAAAATATGACCGGCTACAGGTATCCCGGCAAGCAACGGATAAGTGGCAAATATGATTGGAACAGCACCTCTCAGTCCGACCCAGGAAAGGAACAACTTTTTCCGGATATTCATCTGGGGGAAAAAGGACAAGGAAATCAGTACCGCTACCGGTCTGGCGATAAAAATCAAAAACAATGCAATAAGAACACCGGGACCAAAAACAGGCACGATCTGGCTCGGGAATACCAATAGACCAAGGGTTAAGAACATAACGATCTGCATGAGCCATGCCTGGCCGTCGTAAAACCTGATCAGGCTTTTCTTATGAAGGAAATTGCTGTTACCCAGGATTAACGCAGAGATGTATACGGCGAGAAAACCGTTTCCTCCCACAAAATCCGTGAATGAGAATGTAAAAAATACGAGGGACAGGACCAACACAGGATACAGGCCGTCAATATCGAGTTTGATCCTGTTGACGATCCAAATCATAATTTTACCGAAGGCGTAACCTCCGATCCCGCCCAGGATCATACTCTTGAAGAACCTCGGAATAACGGAAAGTGCCGAGGCATCGGGTTCTGAAATAAAGTAGATCAGGCTCACGGTCAAAAAGTAGGCCATCGGATCATTACTACCACTTTCCAACTCCAGCGTTGGGCGCAAATTTCCCTTGAGTCCTACGCTTCTCGAACGCAATATTGAAAACACCGCCGCCGCATCGGTAGACGAAACGATCGCACCCAACAGCAAGCCTTCCATGAGTGAATACCCTAAAAGATAAGAGGAAAACAGTCCGACACTCACAGCGGTAATTAAAACACCCAGTGTGGAAAGTGATATACCCTGCCACAAAATGGGCCTGATACTCTCCCATTTCGTTTCCAGTCCGCCGGAAAAAAGGATAAAATTCAGAGCAACGACACCCAGCAGTTGGGCGATCTTATAATCATTAAAAAAAATACCGCCCGGCCCATCCGATCCAGCCAACATCCCGACCACCAAAAACAGGATCAACGTCGGGATTCCCAATTTAAAGGAAGTCTTGCTGGCAATAATGCTCAGGAACAATAATAAAGAGCCTAACAGTAAAATATTTTCCGCAGAAAGAATCATTGGTATCAGCTGGGGTTTTCAGGACCTCCAAGATACCATTTTTTTTCGCGTGGAATGTACGATCACATCAACTAAATGAACTTACTCGCCACGTCACACAAATTGTCCAATCATTCCGATTCTCTTTCCTGCGTGTTCGCCGCAGCGGAACTTTTCACACCCAACGCCTGATACTGATTTATGAGTTCATAAGATGATGCGAACTTATAAGCTTTGTTCCCGACGATTAAAATCGGTGTCGCGAGCAATCGTGTATTATGGGCCAGCAGAATAAGCAACTCCTGGCCCTCCATTTCTTTCAGTACCCTCACTTTGTTTCCGGCGTTGCCGGTGTCGTCGTAGGTCGGGTCCACCATTTCCGTAACCGGAATACCGAGTTTATCGGATAACTGCGCAAGTTGTGTTTCAGTGATGGCTTCCTTCGACAAATCCAGGGTTTTGATTACCACCGATGGTAACGATTCCACATATCCCCGCGCTTTCCTGTCGTCGGGTTTCTCCGAATTAAAAACCAATGTTAACTCTCCTTGTTTATTGTCGATCATGGTATTGTCATTTGGATAGGAACGCAGACAACATCCAGTGATGCTTCTCGACGTCGTGGATAAAAACCTTAACCATTTCTTCCGTGCCGGAGTCGTGCTGAGCGGCGGCCACATCAACCACGTTGAACATATCCTCCAGCAACTGGCGATAATCGCTCAGCATCTCGCGGACCATCAGATCGGCGGAAAGGTCCGCGGATGTTTCCTTAATGTTGGATACGGCCAGGTATTCTTTCAAGGTACTCAACGGTGTCTCCTGGAAGATCCGGATCCGTTCGGCGATATCATCGATATGCTGCAGGGCCTGGTTGTACTGCTTTTCAAATTCCTCGTGCAAGTCGAAAAAATCAGGACCTTTTACATTCCAATGGTAATTCCGGAGCTTTTGATAGTGCACCGAATAGCTGGCCAGCAACTCATTCAGGGCTTCCGAAATCCGTTGGGTTTCTTCCGTTGACCAGCCGAGCTTCACAGGTCTCGCTTTGGCCATCCGGCTATCCTTTTGAGTCTGGGGAATATTTTCGATCTCAAGTTCTTCTGTTTTCTTCATGGCGGGTCTTTGATTGTCTTGTAAAGAATAATTCAATAATTATTCCACAGCGCGGTTCCCGCTACCGCGGTTGTTTTACAGGCAATGACGGTCTTTTCTTTTTATCGGGGGAAAATTGTTCCTCTTATTGGGGAATTCCCACACAACGATCAGGCCACTGGCAGCGATGTCGGGTCGCTTTTCCGCTGCGATAACCCGGTGGCACGATTTTTAAATTTACCACTCTAAACGCAACCCCGACCGAATGAAAAATTTCATTATCGTTTTGAACATTATAATCATACTTTGGATCACTTCCATTTTTTCCATCAAGTCGCCCGACAAGACAAACGACCAGCTCGTGTCGGCCTTCCCTGCGCTAGCTTCCGGAGTCGATCAAAAAAATACCACGGACCACACCGGCTTAAAACAAACAGTACCCGGCCTGGAGGCCAACGACGACATTTACCGGTTCATACGGGAAGCATCAGAAGCGCGATCCATGGATTTGCGGCAGGGTAAATTGGCGGAACAACGCGCCACCACCAGGTCACTCAAAGACTATGGAACGCTGATGATACGGGATCAGGCTTCAATGCTCAATGATTTAAAAAAAATCGCGACGCTCAAAAAAATTGAAATTGACACCACGCTTGGGCCCGACAAATCCGAAGGACTACAGGATCTGATGAAAATGCACGGGCGGGATTTCGACAACGCTTTTATGAGGATGATGATCATCGATCACCGCAGGGATGTGAAAAAATTTCAAAAGGCTCTCACTTCGCCGGATCCCGACATTCAGGTATTCGCCACCAAATATCTTCCCCTCGTGAAATCTCATCTAGAGAAGATCAGGTCAATAAAAAAAGGTTAGTGCAGTTACCGGTTTTACACGCGTCGTTACCTCACGTACTGGCCGATCTCTTTCGCCCATATCGCATAACCTTTTTCGTTCAGGTGCAAGCCGTCTTCCAGGAATATATCCTTCATTACATTTCCTTTAGCATCCAGCAGCGGGGTCCATACATCGATCACGGCTACGTGCTTCTGGCGTGACGCCCATTGGTTAAGTTGCCGGTGATAATTAACGTATTTGTCTTTGAGATGCCAGCGGGCGAGGCTGGGTTTGGGTGTGATAAAATAAACGGTGACGCTTCCGGAAACACGCTTTCGAATCAGTCTCAGCAACGTATCGGCCGATGCCAGGATTTTGTCCGGCGTTTTCCCGGCATTCAGATCGTTATCGCCTTCATAGATAAAAATCTTTCTGGACGCATATGGCCGGATCAGCTTGTCAAAATAAAATACCAGGTCCGACATATCCGAACCTCCAAACCCGCGGTTCAGGACGTTTTTTCCCGGATACGTTGAACTCAGGTTGGTCCACATGCGGATGCTGGAACTTCCTGTAAACAGGATCACATTGCTGTTCACGATCGCGGTATCGCCTGCTATGATCGTGTCCACTTCGTCTTTAAAGCGTTGGTGACCCTGAGAGCAGGCAGACCACGGTAACCCCAAAATAAAACAGCCGATAACCCAGATTCTCATAACAGTCGGTTTGAATTAGGTAAGATAGTAAATCGGCGGGCGATATTTCAACGTTCCTGTTGAGAACGGTCGGGTAAGGGTTTGAAGATACGATCGTACAGGTTGTAAGTCACAGGGCCTTAGCCATACAAATGCTTTCCGCAACTCCCACATAAGGGGGATAGTTTGGAATGGTGGTGTAACCGAGGCGGGAATAAAGGCCTATTGCTTCGGGCTGTCTGATGCCGGTCTCCAGTTTTGCGTTCGTGTACCCCTCTGATCTTGCCCATTGTTCGAGGTCCGTTAAAACGATCCTTGAAATACCGCGACCCCTGTACGCAGGGACAACATACATCCGTTTGATTTCGACCTCTAGTTCTGTGCCGGTCGGCCTGAAGCAGCCACACCCTACTGGAATTATGCCGCTGTAGGCGACTATAACCTGCGCCGATTCCCCCACCTTGTTGTAAGGCTCAAAATTATGCCGGCTGTCGGGATATCGTATCTCGAATTCGCGGTCGAGGTCCCGGCAGAGCAGCCTGAAATCGGGATCGGCAAACATACGTCGTTCGGACAGGATCATAAAGGCGGGATACGATGTAAACGTTCAGGATCCAAAAAGGTCGGAGCTCAGGTAACGATCTCCCCGGTCGCAGATAATAAAAACGATCACACCCGAATCCAGTTCATCCGCTATTCTCAATGCTGCACTCAACGCACCACCGCTGCTCATTCCGGCCAGAATACCTTCTTCTCTGGCCAGTCGCCTGGTGTATAACCGGGCGTCTTCTTCGCGGACATCCATTATCCGATCGACGCGGGTTGCGTCAAAAATTTTCGGCAGGTATTCAGGCGACCAGCGCCGGATACCGGGTATGCAGGAGCCCTCGGTAGGCTGTGTGCCGACGATCCGGATTTTGTTATTCTGTTCTTTGAGAGAACGCGATACGCCCATGATCGTTCCGGTCGTCCCCATGGCCGAAACGAAGTGCGTGACTTTTCCGTCCGTATCGCGCCAGATTTCCGGACCGGTGGTTTTGTAATGCATGCCATAATTATCGGCATTGGCAAACTGATCGAGCATGAAGTATCCTTCCTTTACGGACATTTCTTCCGCCAGTTCGCGCGAGTATTCAATCGTACGGGCGGCAGGCGTTAAAATAACTGTTGCCCCGTACGCCTCCATAGCCAATACACGTTCCCGGGTAGAATTATCGGGCATAATGAGTGTCATCTCCAGCCCCATGATCCGGGCGATCATCGCAAGCGCGATTCCTGTATTACCGCTCGTTGCCTCTACCAGTTTGTCTCCTTTTTTGATCGTCCCTCTCTCCAGCGCACCGGTGATCATTCCGTAAGCGGCCCGGTCCTTGACACTTCCACCCGGATTGTTACCTTCAAGTTTCCCGTAAATCGTAACATTTTTTTTAACAGGAATATGTTGTAATTCCACAAGCGGTGTATTACCAATCAGGTCTGCGAGTTTCATCCGAAGTTTGGTGGTTATTGGAACAATTGACTAATGGCCTTCCTTAAATACCACGAGGTCAATCTCGTTGGTGTTCCCGTTATACATTTTTGCCTGGTAATATATTTTTGAATGAGCGGGTATACTGCTGGTGAGCCAGACGTTTCCGCCGACGATACTGTCGTGGCCGATGATCGTTTCACCACCGAGAATAGTGGCACCGGCATATACCACCACGTTATCTTCAAGCGTAGGATGGCGTTTTCGTTCGGCATCCTCCTTGTTGACGCTCAGTGCACCTAACGTAACACCCTGGTATATCTTCACGTGATTCCCGATGACCGACGTTTCGCCGATCACTACACCCGTACCGTGGTCAATACAGAAATGTCCTCCGATTTTTGCGGCGGGATGGATATCGATACCGGTTTTGCTGTGTGCGTGCTCCGTGATGATCCGGGGTATCCCCTGCACCCCAAGGGAATGCAGCTCGTGAGCGATACGATAGGCAGCGATCGCATAAAAACCCGGGTAGGTACGGACGACTTCATCCCTGCTTTTTGCCGCCGGATCGCCCGTGAACATGGCTGTGATGTCCTGATCAAGCTTATCGTAAATGGCAGGCAGTGCATCAAAAAACATATCCTTTAGCTGAGCAGGGTTCTTTGATCCTTTGGCCGGGTTATGTCGTAAAATACGTTCCAGTTCCTTCTCAAGTTTCGCGATGTGCTGCTCGAACTGTTCCTCCGACAACGAGGCCAATTGTGTGAAATCGGCAAAAAGAACTCCCAGCAAGTCCACGTAAAACGACGACACTTCTGCCGGCGACGGACATGTAGGACACGTCTGGTGGGATTGATACAGCCTGCGTAAAAAACTTTTATCCATTTTATTAAAATTACATCCTTCAGTCACTCCGGCATTTCCCCTGATTGCCGCTCCTGACGAGTCAGCCAGGGTCATAGCCCTTTGACGTAGTAAAGAACATAAAGGTTCGTGAATTTTTATAAAGCTTTAACAAAATTCAATATAATACTCTGGCAAGCGGCCGAAAGTCAGAGAAATTACTTCGCCGGAATTTACCATTGGGTCAAATCAGCATAAACAGCGCCGCCACCAGTGTCATGCCGATAATAAACCAACGGTATGTGCGCTCTGAAAGGCTCTTTATAATAATGATTCCCAGGTAAGCGCCAGCTATTATTAACGGCAACGTCACGAGGTCAAGGAGGAGAGTATTCAGGGAGATGGAGTGCCAGGAAAAGACGTGGAAGGGAACCTTAAACCAGTTCGTAACCAAAAAAAACCAGGCGGTAGTTCCGATAAAGGCGTTTTTCGGAAGTCTCATAGAAAGGAAATAAACGGCCATTACAGTACCGGCCAGGTTGCCTACCATGGACGTAAACCCACCCAGTATACCTGAGGCGATACCAAATGCCTTATTATGGGGTACCTGCTCCCTGTGGCCCCGTTCCAGCGTAAGCATAACCACAACGCTCACCAGGATAATCGATGCCATGATGATCTTAAATACCTTGTCGTCGATGTAACTCCCCACGACGGTCCCCAGCAAAACACCGGCTGCAGCCCACGGGAAGAGGATCTTAAGGTGATACCATGATGCATGGCGGTGGTAATACCATACACCCAGGACATCGGCCAGAACCAGCATAGGAAGCATGACACCGCTGGCAACCTGGCCGCCAAAAATATTGGCCAATAACGGTACGGCCAACATCCCTGCGCCATGCACTCCGGTTTTAGACATCCCAATGAGCAACGCGACCAATAACAGGAGAAGAAATTCGACAACTGTGAAGTGGTAGGTGAAGAGCGTGATCAACGGAGCGGCAGGAAGTTACGGTGTGGACAGAATGGATGCTGCTAGAGTGATTGAATGGTTTTCCACATTTCTTCAGCCACGAACTGGTTGCCTTTTTCGTTCAGGTGGACGCGGTCACTGGTGAGTATCCCGGATTCCTTATTTTCCGTGTTGAATTGTTTGTTGTATTCCAAAAACGCTTTGCGCAGGTCGATCAGCGGCAGGCTGTTTTTCTTGGCCAGTCCCCTGATGATGTTACTGTAATTGTTCAGGTCACCGTCGAGTTCATTACTGAAATCCGTACGTTCACCGATGGCCGCCGGAGTACACAACGCCACCTTGATATTTTTCTCCTGCAGCTTTTTAATTATTGCCGTATAAAACTTCTCAAATTTGTCCGCGTCCGTACCTGTACCGTGAGACCGCTTGTGCCATACGTCATTCACACCGATGTAAATGATCACAATATCCGCTGTCTTGTTCAGGACATCGTCCTCCAGACGGAGATACAGGTCGTAGATTTTATTTCCTCCGATACCCGATCCGATAAAATCGAACTGGTCTGCCTTCTTGTCCCGGGCCGCAAGTTCCCCTACTTTAACTACGTAACCTCCGGGTTTTACACCCGCTTCTGTTATAGAGTCCCCGAAAAAAACCACTTTCCTTTTTTGCATTGTCGTAAAAGAGGCCAGCCCAAGCAAAAGTATCCCGGGCAAAAACCATTTAAGTCCTTTCATATCGCATCCGTTAAAGCGCGTAATATACCAAAGTCCGATAAATGTTAATAACCGGATAATACGGCGTATACCTGAATTGTAGTAGTCCGGGCCAGGGACGTCTTAATTTTTTGCTCTCTAAAACAGCAACAGGTCTACCCCGGGTCCGGGATAAACCTGTTCCAACAATCGGCGCTCACCTTAAAATTTACCGAATTTCAATGTTGCGTTATAAGAAATGTCGCTCAGGGCGTTATCACTGAGGCCGCGTGCATCGCTGCCGAACACAGCCCTGTAGGAGACACCGGGGCAAAAGCGCATCCATTTAAATACGTTGACTTCCAGTTGCACACCTGGTTCCGCCACAAAAAAACAGTCTTCGTCGTTTTCCTCGTCCCAGTCAAATTCATCGTCATCGCTCCAGTCGTGACGTTGATACTGAGCTGTAAAACCGGCACCGGAGAAAAGGTTGAACGCAACGTGAAATGTTTTATTCGACGCGATCACATACTCCGTAACAAGGCCGAACTGGCCGTACATATAGCTCATATCCCTCAGCGGATCCGTGCTGTGTTCCGGCAGAACCCGGATGTCGTTGGTCAGCGCGGCTGCACCGACACCCAGCAGGAAACTGTGGTTGATGTACCATCCGCCGTAAACTCCGGCGAGGTTTGCAAATTCTCCATTAATAGTCGTGAACTTATTCGTGATGGCTCCATATCCGCCGGAGGCACGCCTTCCACCTTTGAACAAGGTCTGTACATGATAATCATTGGTGTCTTCTTTGTATTCCTGTGCGAAAACACTGGAACTGATCATAATCAGCGCTATTAGTCCGATGGTTGTAACTTGAGTTTTCATGGGTTTTTGTTGTTTCATGCTACCTAGACAACCCACCCGGCGGATACCCCTATATGGGATATTATTTTTTATTTTATTTTAAAACCACACGTTTCCTGAAAAATAATATGCCTGAAATACCCGTAATTCGATCACTTTTTCTAAATTTTAGTAAAATCCCTGCCAATGAAAAAAATGTTATCCTATGTCTTTCTGGTGTTTGTGTTAAACACGGGAATTGCTCAACATCTTCCTTCAAATTTTCATTTGACCAAATTAAAGAATGGATTGGAGGTACTGGTGATCGAGGACAAAACCGTACCTCTCATCACCATCGAAATTTGTGTGAAGAACGGATCGTATACGGAAGAGCCCGAATACAATGGCTTGTCTCACCTGTATGAACATATGTTCTTTAAAGCAAATAAGGACCTTCCCTCCCAGGAAGCTTTTCTCAACCGCGTAAACGAACTGGGCATCCAATTCAACGGGACCACTTCCAATGAGCGGGTCAATTACTATTTCACGTTAAACAAAAAATTCCTCAGTGAAGGGCTGGCGTTCATGAATTCGGCTATCCGTTACCCGCTGTTTAATGAAACGGAAATGAAGAACGAGAACCCGGTTGTGGACGGGGAATTTCAACGGGCCGAATCGAACCCGACGTTCTTTTTGTACGAGGATCTTCAGAAAAAAATGTGGGGAGATCTTTACAGCCGCAAAAATGTCATCGGAAATCATGACATCATCCTGACGGCCACCACTCAAAAAATGAAAACCATCCAGCAGAAATACTATTATCCCAACAACTCTATTCTCGTCATCGCCGGAGATGTGAGCCACACGGAAGCGGTAAAAAAAGCAGCCGCCCTTTTTGAGAGCTGGGCTCCTTCAGACTTTGATCCATTCGTTAAATATCCCATTCCCGAATTCAAACCCCTGGAAAAGACCAGCCTGTTCTTTACGGAAAATGTAAATACCAGGAACCCGTTTATTATGATGGGCCTTCACGGACCCGACACACGCCATGATGTGAAAGCTACCTACGCCGCCGACGTCTTCTCATTCCTGTTAAAGCAGAAGTCATCCCGCTTCCAGCAGGACCTTATCGACAGTGGCCTTGCTTTTGGTGCGGATGTGAGCTACCAGACCTGCAAATACACCGGCCCGATCGTGATCGTCGCAGTCCCCCACCCGCAAAAGATCAGGGAGGTGATCGAAAAGCTGGAAGAGCATATCAACCAGTGGGACACGGACGCATATTTTACCGATGAGCAGCTGGAGACCGCGAAAACATTACTGGCTGTAAGCGATGCCCAGGGACGGGAAAAGACATCCGAATTTGTCCACACCGTAACTTTCTGGTGGGGTTCTGCCACGATCGATTACTATACATCGTATGTAGAGAATTTGAAGAAGGTAACCCGGGACGACATCAAACACTATGTCCGGACCTATATTAAAGGAAAACCAAAAGCCATGGGTGTGCTGACAACTCCCGATAATAGACCTGCCCTTGAGGAAAATCTGAAAACCTTATTGAAATAACCGTATGAAAAATTTTATATTCAACATATTACTAGCCGCGTTGTGCATCAGTTCCGTTTCCAATGCCCAGACGCCAACCGACGTAAAGCCCCGGGAATATATCATCGACGGTATGAAGGTTATCTTCAAGCCGTCTATTAAAGAGATCATCAGTGTCAGGCTGTTTATCAAGGGCGGCACGGCCAACTATTCGAAAGAACTCGAAGGTATCGAGGATCTCGCCCTTTCACTGGCCGTACAGGGAGGAACAAAAGCAAAAACAAAAACCGAATTTTCCAGTGCGCTGGAGAAGATCGGGACATCCATTGCCTCCAGTACAACCCTGGACTACAGCGATATCAGCATGACCTGCGTGAAGGAATTCTGGGACCCTTCCTGGAACCTCTTTGCTGAAGCTATTACTACACCACGGTTTGATGAAAAGGAGTTTTCTATTCTGAAAGGTCAGGCTGTCTCACAGGCTAAAGAATCCGAATCCGACCCGGATGAACACCTGAAAAACAAGGCCCTGGAGAATACATTCGCGGGTCGTAACTATTCAAAGATCCCATCGGGTACCGTTCAGAGCCTGGAAAAGATCACATTGCCTCAACTGGTTAGTCACTACCAGTCGATCCTTGGCAAACAAAATTGTTTTTTAGTCGTAGTCGGAAACCTGACGGAATCGGATCTGAAACAAAAAGTGTCGGCGGCTTTTGCAACGGTCGGCCAGGGTAAAATTGTTAAATCCGAACCACCTGTTGAATTCAAGCCTGCCGCTAACATTGAGAACCGTGAAATTGCCACAAACTATATCCGGGGTACGATGAACGCGCCAGGTGTAAGTGAAAAGGAAGGCGTTCCCATGATGCTGGCCATGGCGATCATGAGAGACCGGTTCTTCGTCGAACTACGCACGAAACGAAGCTTGTCCTATGCGCCGTCTGCATTCTATGCGACAAGCGCGATCAAAAACCCGTATGCTGTCTTTTATATTTCATCGACCGATCCGAAACAAAGCCTTCAGGTTATGATCGACGAAATCAACAAAGTGAAGAACCAGGGCTTTAAGGAAAAGGAATTGAAGGACATGAAGGAATCCTACCTCACCGGGCATTTCCTGGGACTGGAAACGAACGACTCGCAAACCATGTCGCTGGGCATGGCCGAGGTGGCGGGTGACTGGCGGAAGACGGAGAGCTTCATGGCCGAAGTTGACAAAGCGACGATCGATGATCTCAATGCCGTGTTCAAAAAATATTCATCCGCGATCAACTGGACCTATCTCGGCAAGGAGAGCGCTGTGACAAAGGATGATTTCAAGCAACCGCAGATGCTGCCGGCGAATCAAAAAGTATCCCCGAAAAAATAACCACTAAAAAACCTTCCGGTCCCCTGGTCCGGAAGGTTCAATTTCACTCGCCGTTTTTTCAGACCGTTCCTCAGAGGAGATATTTTTCCAGGGTAACGGCAACACCGTCTTCCCTGCCGTTTAAGGTGATGTCTCTGGCCACAGCCTTTACTTCCGGCACGGCGTTCCCAACTGCGATACCAAATCCCGCTTCGCGGATCATGTCGATATCGTTATAGTTATCTCCAAAGGCCATCACCTGCGTCATGTCAATTTGAAATAAATCTTTCACCAGGTGATGAAGGGCAGTCGCTTTAGAAACGGCTTTCGGTGCCATCTCGAGGTAGGTGGACTTGGAACGGTATATATGGAGGCAGTCGCCGTAAGCCGCAGTCAACGCCGAATAAAGAACGGCTATATCCGCTTCCGAACCCATGCACATCACCTTGTGCACGCCGGTATCTCTCGTCGTCCACCGGTTCAGGGTCTCTTCAAAATTCAGGATGACAGGCGCAACCTTCGTGATCGTTGTTTCCCGCTCCGTCCAGCGGTCGGTGTATGCGGTATACCATTCATCGCCGGCAAACAGGCTGATGTGGATATCCATACTACCAGTCAGGTTCCTGATGCCCTGACAGACCGATAGTGGCATACTCACCGAATCCAGAATACGGGGGATATCAGATCCGCTCTCATAACCGAGGACGTAACCGCCGTTAAAACAGATCATAGGATGTGTCTCAATACCGAGCTCAACCTGGAGGTGACGCATAGCTGAAGGCATCCGGGATGACGCGAGTATCACCGGAATCTCATTCTTAATATGCCGTATGGCGGAAATGGTCCTGGCCGACAATTGCCTGCTGTGATCGAGCAGCGTCCCGTCAATATCCGTGCATATAGCGCTGATCCCCGTATCGTTTTTCATTCTGATAAAAGTACAAAATGCGTTGTTAACGGAACGCAAACCGAAGTAATCAAACCATAAAAAAATACGCTGCCTTACGGGATATAATCGTACGAACTTGTCCGGATTCCGGCCGTATAATAGGTCAGTTGTAAACTATAAAAACACTGACCTCATGAAACTCAACACTTTCCTTTTTTTCATTTTAGGTTTTGCCATCAGTACGTCGGTGCTCGCGCAGGCGGTTAAGAAGACAGAAACAATAAAGGAAGAAGAAGTACCCGTAGCGGTACGCCTGGCCT
Source organism: Chryseolinea sp. (assembly GCA_041742155.1). Taxonomy (GTDB): domain Bacteria; phylum Bacteroidota; class Bacteroidia; order Cytophagales; family Cyclobacteriaceae; genus Chryseolinea. The sequence continues at coordinate 182,757 of JBGSJE010000003.1, forward strand.
TTAAAGAGGATTTTGGTGAAATCCCCGCAGACGGAACATGGTCCGTGAATTTTGCGATCGTCAGCGAAGGAACACGCAGCGTGGCAAAGCCCACCTGGTATACATTCAAAAAAGGCAGCAGGCAGGAAAAAATTGAAGTTCGTTATACGCCGGATGGAAAACTGGAATCGTTTAAGGGGTTACAAAAAACTTCCGATAATTCGTAAACTGCAAACCAGCACTCATTCGTTGATAGCTTCAATAGCTGTAACCATGAAGTACGGCTTATGCATCGTTCCCTGAAGGACAACTTTTTTCCCAACCCATGACCTGAGCTCCGGATCGTTAAACGCGTTACCGCCTACCCGTCGGAGTACAAATGTCTCCCCCTCCGTTTCCAGGCAGACAGCATCGTGTTCACTCTTGGAACCCTCAGCGACCTTTTGAAGCAGGACCTTTCCCGTAAGGCCTGTTTTTCCTGAGGGTTTATTTCTTCTGTGTGCTTTGTTGGCAGCCATGAACATCCACTTAAGGGTTAACCTTACCACTTCTCACAAATCCCCTCCTCTTTCTTTCTTGCTATATAAAGGTAACGTATTTTGGAGGGGAAGTCGAAATATCAGGATCGCCGGGATGAAACGACTTTCATGACTTATCCATTAAGGCGATATGAGAAAATATGAGAACGCTGGAAGAACTTGACAATAACCTGTACACCCTGCATCCCGGCCTGGTTAACGATGTTAAATCCCTCGAGGGTGATATCCTGGTCCTGGGTGCGGCCGGCAAAATGGGACCAAGTCTCTGCAAGCTTGCCAGGTTAGCTATCGATGCAGCCGGTGTCAGCAAAAAAGTAATTGCCGTCTCGCGGTTCAGCAATCCTGCGGCGCAAAAGGAACTTGAGCAGGCGGGAATTGAGTGTATTTCCGCCGATCTGATGAACCATGACGATCTCAGGCAGTTGCCCGACGTGAAGAATGTTATTTACATGGCGGGAACAAAGTTCGGTACCACGGGGAACGAACACGTTACCTGGGCGATGAATGCTTACCTGCCCGGAAGAGTGGCCGAAAAATTCAAGCACTCCAGGATTGTGGCGTTTTCAACGGGAAACGTTTACCCGTTCACAACGGTACAGTCAGGCGGACCAACGGAAGAACATCCTGTCAGTCCTGTTGGCGAATACGCACAATCCTGCCTGGGACGTGAACGGATATTCGAACACTTCTCTCACGTCAATAAGACCCCCGTACTGATCTACCGGTTGAACTATGCGATCGACCTGCGTTACGGGGTACTTCTTGAAATTGCAAAAGCGGTGCGCGCGGGGAAACCGATCGATCTGTCGATGGGATTTGTCAATGTGATCTGGCAGGGTGATGCGAACCATATCGCCATCAGTTGCCTGACGTTATGCGAAACACCGGCTGCAATTCTCAACGTCACCGGCAGTACCATCGTTTCAACAAAATGGCTTGCCCGACAATTCGGAAGCATTTTCGGTATTGAGCCGGTATTTATCAATGAGGAACAACCCACGGCCCTGCTCAGCAATGCGGCAAAAATGGAAGCGCTGTTCCCATTCCGGAAAGTCCCGATCGAAGAAATGATTACCATGACAGCGGAGTGGCTACTGCAAGATGGACCGCTGCTGAACAAGCCGACACATTTTCAGGAAAGAACGGGGAAATTTTAGAAGAACATGAGCCATTTAATATCACCTGCGGTCAACGCACTTCTCCAGGCCGGGACTGTGATACCGGCCCACCCGCTGGCACTCGATCGAAACAGAAAACTGGACGAAAAACATCAGCGTGCGCTTACCCGCTATTATGTGGACGCCGGTGCCGGCGGCGTTGCCGTTGGCGTTCACACCACTCAATTTGAAATCCGTCTTCCGAAATACAATCTATACGAGACCGTTCTCCGCATGGCTGCCGAGGAAATGGAAAAGGCCAACCCGGCCGGACCGTTCATACGGGTAGCGGGAATCTCGGGACCGACAGAACAGGCGGTCAGGGAAGCCGGGATCGCCCGAAGGTATAACTATGATATCGGTCTGCTGAGCAACGGCGGGTTGCCTGACTTGTCGGAAGACCAGTTGATCGAGCGAGTTCAGCGCGTCTCTGAGGTGATACCGGTTTTTGGTTTTTATCTTCAGCCGGCAGTAGGCGGCAGGGTGTTGAGCTTTGATTTCTGGAGCCGTTTTGCCGCTAACAAAAATGTTCATGCTATAAAAGTCGCTGCGTTTAACCGTTATCAGACCATTGACGTGGTGCGCGCGGTGTGTCAATCGGAAAGAGCGGAAGAAATCGCCTTATATACAGGCAACGACGACAATATCGTCGCCGACCTGCTTACTACCTACCGGTTCGAACGCGATGGAAAATGGGTGGATAAAAAGTTTGTAGGGGGGCTACTGGGTCATTGGGCGTTCTGGACTAAAAATGCCGTGAGTCTGCTGGACGAGATCAAGCGAATAAGACCTGAGGAAATCCCGGAAATGCTGACGCGGGGGATCCGGATTACGGATGCCAACGCCGCTGTATTCGACCCCTCTAATCATTTCCACGGTTGTGTCACCGGTATCAACGAAATATTGAGACGGCAGGGCCTTCTGTCGACCAATCTCTGCCTGGAAGAGAAAGAAACGCTTTCACCGGGACAGTCGGCTGAAATCGACCGGGTTTATTCGATATATAAAGAATTACACGACGACGCGTTTGTAAAAACAAATTTGCAACGGTGGTTGTCATCCTGATATCCAGGTATTGATGGCTGGCGTTTTTATTACTTAAAAATCATTCTTATGATTGACAGAAGATCATTTATACGGCATTCCGCCCTGGCAGGAGTTGCTCTTGGTTTCGGGATAAACAGTACCCGCGCGAATTCCGCGGATGAGATCAAGGTCGGGATCATCGGGTTGGACACGTCACATAGTCCCGCGTTCACGAAAATCATAAACGATCCCAAAAATCCGCTGATGCAGGGAATAAAGGTGCGTTTCGCTTATCCGTACGGCAGTACGAAGATCGAGGCCAGCGCCAGCCGGATACCACAATACATCAGGGAGATTAAGGATCTTGGCGTTGAAGTAGTTGACTCTCTGACGGGACTGATTGACAAATCGGATGTCGTGATGCTGGAAACGAACGATGGCACTCTTCACCTGGAACAGATTCTGCCTGTGCTCAAGGCAAACAAGCCGGTGTTTGTCGATAAGCCAGTAGCGGCACGGTTGCTGGATGTCATCCGGATATATGAAGCTGTCGCAAAATACAATGTACCCATGTTCTCGTCGTCTCCTCTTCGCTACGTCGAGGGAGCACAAAAAGTAAGGTACCAGAACGCGGTGGGTCAGGTGATCGGAGCGGAAGCGTATAGTCCGCAAAAAACGGAACCATCGCATACCGATCTCTATTGGTACGGAATCCACGGTGTCGAATTACTGTATACGATGATGGGCACGGGATGCGAGTTCGTAAGGCGTTTTACCGAAAAAGAGCAGGACTTTGTGATTGGAAAATGGAAGGATGGACGGATCGGAACGTTTCGGGGTGACCTGCAAACCAGGCAATACTACGGCGGAACGGCCTATGGTACTACGGGGGTGCTACCGGTTGGCCCGTTTGCCGGCTACCAGGCACTCGTAGAAGTTGTCGTTCAATTTTTCAAAGACAAAAAGCCCCCTGTCGATAGCAAGGAAACGCTGGAATTGTATACGTTCATGGAAGCGGCAGATGTAAGCAAAAATCAGGGAGGAGAATGGGTAAGCCTGCAAAAGGTTTACGATCAGGTGCTCCTTGAGTCAAGGAAGTAGTGACTGTAGAATATCAGCCTAAATTAAACGTTGTAACGGCCGGGTCAGGCAGGTTGGTCCTCCCCCGCCTTTTACACTGATCTCTTCGCCTTTGTACTCAAATACTTCACAACCCGCCGCGATCAGCGATGCCCTGGTTCTTGGATTTCCCTGTACCATAATACATTTCCGCGGTGCAATGGCCAGGACATTACATCCCATGGAATCGAACTCCTCGTCCGGAACTTCTATCAGCTCGTAACCGCGCCGGAGCAATTCATCCCTGAACACAACAGGCATTAAAGGCGAGTAAACCACCGCGAGATTGGTATCGACCGGACTTAAGACAGACATCAGGTGAAATACATCAGAAGGCCCTTTATAGTGTGGCAGCGGAACGGTAATCACCTCGATTCCAAACGGGTCCAGCATGGTTTTGAGTTGCCGTATGCCCTCTCCGTTAGTCCTGTAGGTGTGCCCCACGGCAAGGGTTCGTTCATCCAGCCAGGCTACGTCCCCTCCTTCCACTGTTCCCGGAGAACGGATCGTTCCCAGGATTTTAATACCGGCCTTTTCAAATGCTTTCCGTTCGCACTCCGGTTCACGAGCGCGGGCGGGTTTCCCCATATTGCAGATGATCATCCCGCCATCCGTGGCAATCGAAGCATCACGGCAGTATATGGAATCCATCGTCACCGATTCATCCGTTGGCAAATAGTGTATTTCAGTTCCTCCGGCAGCAAGCAACGCTTCAAATACACTATACTCAGCACTGGCTGTCGCGATATCGGGTTTTCCGAGAAAGTTCAATGCCTTCCATTCTCTGTCGACGGTCTCTTCGTTCCTGAACGCATCTATCGCTTTCTTTACAAAGATCGATTTGATCTTTCCTACTTCAGACTGGCAGGTTGTCGTCATTGGTGTGTTCTTTTCTTTTCATCCAAACATAAAAAGGGATCCCCGCAAGGATGGCAATGAATCCCCAATAGACGGTCTCCTGGCCCGACCCCGCCACCGCCCACAAGGAATAGACAAACGCAATAAAAGCAAGCCCCACCCTCATCCAGGATTTATTTTTCCAGTCCTTTTGCCTGAGGAGGATAATTCCATAGGATGCAGCCGAAAACAGGTAAGGAACCAGCACCGTAATGGTGGTCATCAGGATCATGAAGGTAAACGTATCGGTCAGTCCTTTTGTGAGGTTCATGAGCATCAGCGCGGAAATCAAAATACTGGAGACGACGATACCGACGACGGGAATACCCTTGCTATTTTCACGGCGGAAGATCAGCGGGAACATCTTGTCCCTTGCAGCGGCCAGGGGTACCTGTCCCTGTAATAATATCCAGCCGTTCAGTGCCCCGAACGTGGACACGATCGCGCCAAGGGCGACCCAGGGTCTGGCCTGGTCGCCCCAGATTAACGCTGCAGCGTCGGCGAACGGCGCATTGGAAATTTTTAATTTGCTGGCAGGCAGCATTCCCATGACGGCGACAGAGCCCACCACATAGACCAGGATGGTGATCCACGTTCCGATCATAGTCGCCCGGGCTATCGTTTTTCCGGGGTCGTTTATATTCCCTGCCGGTACCGTTGCACTTTCCAGTCCGAGAAAAGCAAACAGGGTCAGGGTAGCCGTTGTAGTGATCGCTGAAAAATTAGATTCGCTGCTTGAATTAAAGGGTGTGAAATTGTCCAGGTCGATGTAAAACATTCCAACAAATGCGACGATCACCAGGGGCGTCAGTTTCATAATCGTGGTGACCAATTGTACGGCACCTGCCGTTCTTACGCCCAGGGTGTTTATCCAGGTCAGGAACCACACTGCCCCAAGGCCTGTGCCGACAGACAGGAAAGAATTTTCTGCGAGAACAGGAAAAAAAACAGTGAGGTAGCTAACAAAGGTTACGGCAATAGCGGCGTTTGTACACCAGATGGAAATCCAATAGCCCCATGCCACCAGGAATCCCGCGAAATCTCCGAGGCCTTCGCGCGTATAGGCATAGGGTCCGCCCGGGGAATTTGGAAACAACTTGCTGAGGTAGCTAAATAACAATGCCAGTATGATCGCACCGAACGATGAACCGACCCAGCCCAGTATACTGATACCTCCGTAGGAGGCCAATGTCGCAGGCAATAAAAAAACCCCGGAACCGATCATATTACCCACTACCAGGGCGGTACTGGTCCACAGACCAATTTTAGCAGCGGCTTTAGGTTCAGGCATCCGGATATAAATCGCAGGCACTATTTATACAGATATTCAGGACAATCCTATTTTCTGCCCCGGTGATTTTTTCGATTCTTCTCCGATGATGCATTTATTATTCCCCCAGCAGTTGGTCCACGGTAACAAACCGGTATTGACGGGCTTGCAGAAACCGGAGCAGCTCCGGCAAACGTTTATAAAACTTATCGGCGCGACGCGGGTCAGTGCCGATGTGCATCAACAGGATAAAACCATTGAGGTTTTCCCCCTCACGCCGGATCGAATGCAGGATCTCGTCGCTGCTTCTGAAGTTCTTCATATCAGGTGTCGTGTAGTCGGCATGACTGATTGTCCCGCTGGAGAAGTTGATCAGCTCCAATCCCAGGGCGCGCGTCCAGGCCGAAATAGTATCGTTGTACCATTCATAGGGCGGAAGAAAGTACCTGGCGTCTTGCTTCGGCACGCCGAATTTTTTCATAGCGTCGTAGTTGGACTCCAGGTCGGTTTCAAATACATTCCTGGTGACCAACAGACTATCGCGATTACTCCAGCTGCAGTATAGCAGGTGCTTGTCCGAATGGGCTCCGAGGTAATGGTGATCACGCTTCAGTCTCCTGATGACCTTCGTAAAATCGGGATTCCGGTAAAAATTGCCCGTCAGAAAAAAAGAAGCGTTGATGTTGCGGGTTCTTAATGTCTTGGCAATGAACCGGCCACCGTCGGCAAAACTGTCGCCTGTAAAAACGAGAGCAATTTCCTTCTTACCCCGGTCGCCCCTGACAACAGCGCCATGGTCATATGTCAGGGCTTTTTTTTTGAAACGGCGCCTTCACTCTCCTGAGCCGCCAGCAGGTAAACAAGATTGGCTGTTCCATCCATCGTTGGTTCGTTGGTAACGTAGTCTCCATAATCGTCGTGGTACACTACATAACTGCTTTGGAAGGGAGCATATTCATCGCCGTTTACAATACTAACGCCCAGCTGTTTCCGATAGATCGTTCCGTAAACCGGGCCGTCGACCAAAGCTCCAAGGGTCTGGTAGCCGTGAAGAATATTCAGCGAAGAATGCGGATCATCGGGGTAATCGCCTTTTTCGGGAAGGCCAACGATCATACTCGTTCCCCACGGATTACAACCGAGGAGCCAGTCGAACGCTGCTTGCTCGAGTTCCTCGTACTGCCGGTCGCCGCTAAGCTTTCGGTACCAATAGCACTGAACGGCAAAAGCAGCCTGCAGATTATTGCTGCACCAGATGAATGGCACACCGCGATAGAAGGCGTTACCCTTAGCCTTTTCCAACACTAACTCAATGCCGTCCTTATAGAACTGAATGGTCTGCTTACGCACATCGCCCGAACTGGAATTCGCCAGTTCGAAATGACCGACGTTTATGAACGGGTACCATTGATAGTGTCCGGCTGTATCCTTTCCCAGCCAGGGTGTCTGCTTTTCTTTCAACGCATAGTCAAACGAAGCGTCCTGGAATTTTTTGTCCCCGGTGACATTGTACAATTGTGCGGCGGCAAGTTCCATGTCATCCACCCAGTTGTCTTCTTCATAAAAATAGGGTGAGACGTAACAGGATGTTTGCGAGTTACCCGGTTTCCGAAGTCCATAGGTGTACGCCGAATGAGCCCGGTCGCGGAGAAGTGTTGCAAACGAGTCGTCCGAGTTTTTGAACAACTGATACCCTAAGGAAAACGCGCTGGAAAATTTACCGGCTGTCGAAGATGTACCTTTTGTCCGGTTTTTATATTTTCCCAGTCCTTGCACTTCGCCTGTAAGAAAGTAAATGGGACGCTCAAGGCCTTTACCGTAACTGGCCGTATCTTTGGTAGGTAGCCGGAATCCCTTATGATCGCGGTCATCGGCCAGTTGATTGAACATCCAGTCCGGCCTTGGATGCATTTTCAGGAGCCATTCAAGACCCCATTTGCCCTCATCGAGCACATCTGAGCGTCCATTTTTTCCAGGGAGGCCATTAGCCAAATGGTTATCCGGAAATACATCGGGGAAATCCCGGTAGGCTGCCAGTAAATGGTAGGATGCATTAGCCGAAGTCATGGAGTACTGCAGGTAATCGGTGGCATCGTGCCATCCGCCGCTGACGTCAAGGTGGGTACTGTCCGGCATCGGACCATCCATGGTATAGCCATCGTGGGTGTGACAGGAATCCTTAAGGTAAGGGTTGTACTTACTGCGTTGCTGGCGCAGATACTTCAGACTAAAATCAGCCGACCCGCGATACACATCGTCATTGATTTCAAACACCGGCGACTCCGCATTACCGGCGCGTAAAAAATACCTGCCCCGCTTCCCAAACGCCGAGAAATTGAGGCGATGTGAACTCAAAAACGGTCCGTATGCACCAAAGCTTTTTCCACCGGTACCTTCAAAAACGACCTTGCCCGTTGCGGCATCTATCAGCTGAAAGACAGGAACAGACTTTTCTTCTTTGCTGCACCAAACCGCCACCTTCGTGCCCCCCGGTTTATACCCCAGGAGATTGATGCGGATCCAGGATTGCCCGGATGCACAGGAAAGTGAAAGCGAACAAAATACAAGGGCAGGAAAGAAAAATCTGGTCATCCGGAATAGGTGTTATGAAAGAATCAAATTAGATTATTCCGTTCTCAGTTACAACGTCGGCGTGGGAGGCGGCAGATCTGTCCGGAAATTCTTCGACCGGCGGTCAAAATCAGTTCCTGTCGGAACGACGAAGGCAGAGGGATTATAAAACTGCTGATACTTGTTGTAACATATTCACATGTATGTAAATCTGTAAAAAAAACATAAAACCGATCAACCGATTTTCAGTAATTTGCCCCGGAGAAAAATGAAATTTTCGCTACTATTTTTTCAACATCAATAGTTAATTAAGGAGGATTCAGTTTTTTGCGCCCTCATTCCTGAATGGGACTGTCGTTGTTGTTATCGTGACATCAATCACCGGATTTGATGATCATTATCATTAGCCAGGCATAATTCTTTTTCCAGATTTGGAGGTCCAAATTTGAGTTAGGTATCTGAAGTTGAAGCACCAAATGAAAGCACATGTCATTACTTCCGAACCCAGTACCGCACTACACGATACCATACCTTCCTAAATAAACCAGCAAGCAGAAGTAACGAGATGATTGAAGACATTTACAAGAGAATTTGGACCTTGTCACCCGGTGTCCGCGATGTAGGATCTTACCGCGAACTGGTCGGCCTGACCCGGGAGTTAATTTCGTTATACGATTTACAGGGACGGTTAAGCGACGATCCTTTTAGTCCGACCCGGCAACGAAAACTGAGCCTGCCGTCTGAAAATGTAAGAAAGGAAATTAGCGGCCGGACCTGCCTGGTGACGGGCGGCTCTGGATGTGTCGGTTCCACGCTTGTTGCCGAACTACTGAAGTTTGATCCGGAGCGCATCGTCATCCTCGATTCGAAGGTTAACCCCGCACAACCCGTTTCCGAAAAGATAACGTTTCTCGCCGGCGATGTCCGGGATTATGCATTTGTATTGGATGCTTTCGCGAAACACAAGCCGGACTTTGTATTTCATACCGCCGCACAGCGGGACCCCGGATACGCCGAATCCCACATCTGCGAAACAGTAACCACGAACGTGACGGGAACCGTGAACATTGTAAAAGCCTGTGAACAGTCAGGAACCGTAAAGCAATGTATTTTTTCCTCTACGGGAAAATCAAGCCGATACCTGACCGAGGAGGTATACGCCGGAACAAAGAAAATTTGTGAGTTCATCCTCGACGCATACGCCAGGCACGGCAAAGTAAGATATTGCATGGTCCGCTTCACCCATATCTTGGACAACAGCCTGATGAATCAGCAACTGATGGACGAATGCAGGGACGACGATTTTATTGCCGTTCACTGCCCGGGGAAATTTGTGACCGCCCAGAATGTAAAAGAAGCCGCTTACCTCATGTTGAATGCGCTGGTGTATTCCGAAGACGGGCAATGTAATTTTTTGCTGATCCGGAATCTGGAATGGCCTGTGGAAAGCCTGGAGATGGCGCTGTATTATATCAAAAAATCGGGCCGCGCCATGCCTGTTATTTTTATGGGGAATCCCATCGGATATACGGAGAAATTTTTCCGGGGCCAGATGGATTGGGCGAATCCGCAGGAGCTCAATCTGCTGATAAATGTGTACGAGCAGAAATTCAGACGTTACAACCACGACAACGACATCATAATTTCCCATATTTGTCCCATCAACGAGGATGTCCTGCAACGGTGTCTGGAAAGAATAGAAAACGCTTCGGGTGAAGAGGCGACAAAGGAGGCCCTCGTTGAAGGTTTGAAAGAAATCGTTAAAGAGTCGCTGACCCGTGTTGACAAAAAAGATACCGTCAACATCCTGAACTGGGGATTGCAACCTAAGTACCTGGCAATGGAAAAAGCAAAAATTTCGGACTACGGCACGATCATTCCATTGATGTTCGAGTCACTGGAAGGAAGTGAATACTACAAACAAGTTGAAGGCCTTTTACTTCAAAAAGCCTGATGTACCGGTTACAAACTCTATACGCATGTTGTACGTGGGGACTGAACTTTTGAATCAAATGGTAAGTCATGCTGAATCGACATCTGAAGAGTGTTGCGGGTTTTTAATCGGGGACGATGCCACATCCCATCGTACGATTCACTACGTCATCGGTACGGACAACATCGCGACCGGCGACCGTTACCGAAGATTCGAGGTGGCACCACTGGCCTACCTGGCGGCGGAAGATTTCGCGGAAAAAAATTCGTTGCAGCTGCTCGGTGTATATCATTCTCACCCGGACCATCCTGCTGTTCCTTCCGAACTTGACCGGCAGTCGGCTCAACCGGGGTTTTCGAACATGATCATCTCGACAACAAATAAAAAATTCGCCGCCGTACGTTCATGGCGTTTAAACCAGGACCGGCACTTTTACGAAGAAACCATCATAGAAAAAGGCAATCATCAATCCACCAAATAATGGCAACAGTATTTATTCCCACACCGCTCCGCAAATTCACCAACAACACCGCCAAACTGGACATCCAGGGTAATACCGTGGCGGAAGTAGTTGATATGTTAACGAACAATTTTCCGGACCTCAAGCGTCATTTGGTCAACGCCGACGGCAAGATCCCGTCTTTCATCAACATCTTTGTGGATGACGACGATATTCGTAATCTCCAGCTGGAACAGACTGCCGTAAAAGAAAATACCATTGTCAGCATTGTACCTGCGATTGCGGGAGGTTCTGTGAATGCCTAAACCAATACTATGAATCACGAGGATATCAAATTTTCAAGAGAAGAGCTCGCACGCTATAACCGGCACATCATCATTCCTGAATTTGGATTGGAGGCTCAGCAAAAACTGAAAGCCGCCAGGGTTCTTGTTATCGGTTCCGGCGGACTGGGAAGCCCGGTACTGCTTTACCTCGCTGCAGCCGGCGTTGGTACGATCGGAATCGTTGATTTCGATGTGGTCGATGACAGCAATCTCCAGCGGCAGGTCCTCTTTGGTGTCGGCGAGGTTGGACTACCAAAGGTGGAAGCGGCAAAACGCCGCCTTGAATCGCTGAATCCCTACATCAAACTGAATGTATACAACACGCAGTTTACTTCTCAAAATGCTCTTAGCCTGGTTCAGGACTACGATGTTGTTGCCGACGGTACGGACAATTTTCCGACCCGATATCTGGTAAACGACGCCTGCGTATTGTCCGGAAAGGTGAACGTATACGCATCTATCTTCCAATTCGAAGGTCAGATCTCCGTGTTCAACTATCGGAACAGCAACGGAGAGGTCGGGCCCAACTACCGCGACCTGTATGCGACACCTCCTCCCGCCGGGCTTGTGCCAAGTTGCGCTGAAGGCGGTGTGCTGGGTGTACTGCCCGGTATCATCGGAAGCCTGCAAGCGCTGGAGGTTATCAAAGTGATCACCGGCGTCGGCGATGTACTGAGTGGCCGCTTTTTCAGTTTTGACGCGTTGACATTTGAATCCAGAACATTCAAGATCAGGCGAAATCCCGCGAATCCATTAAACGGATCGAATCCAACCATAACGAAACTCATCGACTACGAACAGTTCTGTGGTGTAAAAGCAGTGGAGAAAAAGATCAAGGAAATAAATGCCCTCGAACTCAATGAATGGCAGGTTCGCGGTGAAGTATTCCAGATCATCGACGTACGGGAACCCTATGAATACGAGATTGTAAATATTGGCGCGGAACTCATCCCGCTGGCTACCGTGCTGGACAACGTGAGCAGGATCGCACGCGACAAAAAGGTCGTCGTTCAATGTAAGACCGGAAACCGAAGCGGCAAAGCCATCCGTGAACTGGAGGAAAAGTTTGGCTTCGAAAACCTTTACAACCTCAAGGGCGGAATCCTCGGCTATATCGACGATATCAAACCGGAATTATCGAAGTCGAAGTACTGAGGAAGGGATCCCGTTAATTTTTATTCCAGTAGATTTTTAAATTATGCGATGCCCGGCCGGCGGCGATGATCTCTTTTTTTCCGTCACCGTTGAGATCCGCGATTTGCAGGTCCTCACACGCCATTCCGTTTTCATCGATCCAGTAATCACTCCAACGGGTTCCGTTTTTGTCTTGTGAAATAAAAATCTTCACACCGACTTTCTTTTGGCTGTCCGGTTCCCTCCACCCCACCACGACCTGTTTTTCACCTGTATTCAACAGGTCGGCGACTCCAAGTGCATGGCCTTGATTCAGGCCGTCCGTTAAGACGATTCTTGAACGGCTGTCAACGGGGTACACAGTGAGCTGGTTGCCGTGCATAGGCTGGATACCCGCCAGGAACTTCATCTTTCCCGACATACCGCCGGTTCTCACCTCTCCAAAGCTCTGCTCTTTAACAAACCATTCGTCCTTTACCTTATTCCATCTTCCCTCTGCAAAAGAAAAAACTTTTATTCCTTCCTTTCCGCCAATGTAGAGTTCCTCCCTGTTCCCGTTATCAACAAGATCCATGTTGTGGGTGAGATGCATAGACTCATCGATAATCCGGAGTTTCCATTTTCCGGCAGGGTCTTTTGGCATCTCATAGGCGATCACTCTCACGCCCTGGCCCTCTCCTCCTTTGTTTCCCCTGCCGTGAAGGGGCAATACAACCAGTTGAAAATTGTTTTTACCGGTCTTAACCCAGCGCATCCGGTGAATAGTCGGTTCGTGGTGAAGTTCAATGGGTTTCCAGGCCTGCGTGGGGTCCGCTGGCCTCTCTAAATAATGTACCGATCCTGACTTCACCGTATCGGAAGTCTCTCCGGGATTCCACTGGGCGCCGACTGCCACTTCCACTTTTCCATCTCCGTCGATGTCACGGGCGGCGATACACACATTGTCGGATTCAGTCAGGTTCTCCACCATCACAAATCGCTTCCAGTCGCCATTGCGATACCATACAAATTGTTTTTTGTCGGCTAACAAAATATCCGACTTGCCGTCTCCATCAACATCGCCAACAGCGAGTCCATAACCGATTGCCACATTGTTGTCAATCAATTGCGCCTCAAATTTTGGTTCGGCCGGCGGAGTGATCAGCCCGAATGCCGTGAGTATGAAAAATATTACTGGCATATTCTCAAAGATTTCGCGATAGTTAAATGTAAACAAAACGGCAGAGAAGGCCATGCCGGCTACCGGCTCAGGTACACTTTCCATCCTAGCATCTGGTCCCCGCTCTCTTTAACCACCAGCACACGGAAACGCGGGCCACCTTTTGCCGATGTTTCTTTTATGAACGCCCTGTATTTGAGATCAGATGCGACCGGACCCTTGGCGAGTGTTGTGAAAGCCGAGGCAGGTTTCGGAATCCGGTAAACCCGTTCGCGAACATCCGCGCGCTTTATACGTGTCTTCTTCATTACATCCTTTAATGCCTTTGAATAGGTATGCTTACGCCGCTTCACCTCTTCGCTTGCATGAATACTTTTCGTAAGTCCCATACCTTTGCCAAACAACATCAGGCGGCGGTTCTCTATAGAGTTGCTGCCGGAAGTAACCTTGGTCAACTCCTGGTCTACCGGCTGCACGGACGGATCCCCGAGGAGATAAAACTGGGCCAGGGTCTTTAATTCGTAGGGATCCAGGTCAGGACCGTTTTTCGTGAGAAATTCCTGACGGGCTTCGAGCATCGCCCTGCCGGCTGATGAACCGTTCAATACACCCCTGATGAAATCCTGGGTGATCAGGTCTGCAAGCCCCTGGGAATCGGCCGGACCATAGGCGATCGTGCTGCTTCCCATAAATGCAATGGCATGTTGCAACAGGTACTGGCTGGCGATACTAAGAACATTGTTACCCGATTCAACGGGATCGAACAACTCGGCGCCATAGCAACATTCGGCAGCTACAACGGTGGCATCCGAAATTTTCTTAACGATATCCTTCGAATGTAGCGCGGAAGGAAAATCATTCCCTTCCTGGCCATAATAATTCGGATCGAGTGTAGCGCCGTGACAATTGTAGAAATGCGTACGTGGTTTCAATTGCGCTTTAGGGTACCTGCCTGACGCGGGTGGTGAAGTCAGCATTTGGTCCGACTCACCGAACATGCTCTTCAAACTTAATTCAGTTGATTTTCGCCAGACCTTTGCGGTTATCGCAAAGTAGTCTGCATAGTCGGATGCAGGTTGCGGCTTTTGCCCGATGATATGGCCGATCAATGCCGTGAGGTAGCTGACATCTCCCTGTCCGGGTATATCCGGAATCCGGCCCACCACCCGCGAAGGTCCAGTAAATGCGTCTACCCGGGTTGAATACGGCGCACTGCATCCGTAGGGAAGGTCGGACGGGATACTTGCATCTTCGTCGTCGGCGGGGTTCAACAGGTTCTGGAAAGGAAAGACATCCTGCGCACCAAAGATCACGATGTAGGCAGGGTTCCATTTGTTGAACAATGCATCGACAGTTCTTTTACATTCGCGAGGGCTAAGGGATGCGGCGGCTTTTTTTAGTTTAAATTTTTTCATCGACTCCGCGTCATCTATAAATGCGATCTCCGTTTTAAGCTTTTTGGTCTTATCGGATTTTTTCAATGCAGCCAGCAGCGCTGTTACTTTGGGAAAATCCTTTCCGTATTTTTTTACGAGGTTTCCTTTACTCGTGACGATAAGTTTCAGAGGGTCCATGATCTTCGGTTTTTTTTAAATTCGAAATGGAATGACTTTTTACAAACTTTCTTCAGGAAGAAACGCAGCGCGGGCCGGCCGATTATTCAGCCGACATGCTTCATATTAAAGGTAGGATAACTTAACCTTGTTTCAAGCAGATCCGTCTAAAGCCTCCTTTATTATCGGCAGGCGGCAAGCCGTGTAGCCCAGCGATGCCGCGCACCGGAGAAGCTGACCGTGATCTCCTGAAGATGCTCTATACTCATCTTTCTATTCGTACCGCAACGATTTAGCCGGATTTGTACGGGCGGCCTTCAGAGTATGAATACTTATTGTAACGAGCGCGATGGTAATGACGACGAGGCTTGGTAGCGCAAATATCCACCATGCCAGCGGAATCCGGTAAGCAAAGCTTTCCAGCCAGCTGTTCATGATCCACCAGGCGACCGGAACCGATAACCCGATAGCGACCAGCATGAGCAGGATATAGTCCTTGCTCACGAGTGCCAGGATACCCGAGACGGACGCCCCCAGTACTTTTCGCACACCGATCTCTTTGGTACGCTGTATCGCCGTAAGAGACGACAAGCCGAAGAGTCCCAGGCATGCGATAAAGATCGCCAGTGCCGAAAATATTCCGAATACCTGGCCGAACTGTTGATCCGCCTGATACTGCTGGTTGTAGTGGTCATCCAGGAAAAAATGGATAAATGGATTTCCGGGGAAAATCGTTTTCCATTCATCCTCGAACCGGATCAGTGATTCCTTCACATTAGCCGTATTAAATTTGACCGAATAGTACCCACCCGGTGCGGTATTGTAACGAAAGATCAAAGCATCAAAGGATTTCTTTAAAGACTCCTGGTGGTAATTTTTCACTACCCCCACAATCCTGAATGTATCGCCCCAGAAATATATCTGATCGTTGAGAGCATCCGCGTACTCCTTGAATCCCATCAGCCGGCATGCCGACTCATTCAGGATCACATTATCATGTTCATTGGGAACGTCTCCCGAAAACCCCCTTCCCTCCCTCATTTCCAAACCGTACGACGTGATGAAATCATGGTCCATCATGATGATCCTGTACTGATTGGCTTCGTCTTCACCCTGGCTTAACCGGCGGATAGCCCCGGCGTTCCAATTCGGCGCCGATCCGGGAACAGATGTCGAGGCCGTCACGGCTGTAACTTCCGGGTATTGTAAAATCCGTTGCTTGAATACCTGGAATTTCTGGTTATATGTAGAATCGACCACGTTAGGGGAATTTACAACCAGCGTTTGATCAATGTTCACACCCAGTGATTGGTCCCGCATGAACCTGATTTGCCGGTAAACCGTAAAGGTCCCTACGATCAGTGTGATACTGGATATAAACTGAACGACAACCATGCCTTTACGGAAAAGGACACCTGAATTCGTGTTCTTAAATCTGCCTTTTAAGACTTCAGCCGGTTTATAAGCCGACAACACAAATGCCGGATATACACCGGACAGCAAGGCACCGCCGATAATCAACACACCGATCCAGATCCAGAACAAATTTTGTTTAAATAACAGATAATCCAGTTCCCGTCCTGTAAGCCGGCCGAACGAGGGTGTTAACAAGATAACGAACGCTATTGCCACCGTGACGGCAATGGCGTTTAGCAACAGAGACTCAAACAGAAACTGCTGGATTAACTGGGACCGGAAACCTCCCATCACCTTGCGGACACCAACCTCCCGCGCCCGTTCAACGGACTTGGCGGTTGATAAATTGATATAGTTAATCCAGGCTATGAAGAGGATGAGTACGGCTACGATCGAGAGGAAGTAAGTAGACTCGCGGTTGCCATTGGGTTTGAACTCTCCGATAAAATCAGAATCGAGATGGATTGAACCGACCGGCTGCAGGTGGAATACCATATCCGCGTTGTAACGTTTCAACTCTTCACCTACCTGTTTCTGAACAAAAGCCGGCAGCTTGGATTCAAATTCTTTGGGATCAGCCCGGTCATCCAACTCGATGTAAGTAAGAAACCCATCCCACATCCAGGAGGTGATCGGATCGTTCCAAAGTTTGTTCAAGCTCGAAAAGGACATCAGCGCATCCACTTTCATGTGTGTGTTTGCCGGTATGTCTTCGAACACACCGGTAATCTCATAGTCGTTTTCTCCATTGTTCCGGATGAATTTGCCCAGGGGATTTTCATCGCCGAAATATTTTTTAGCCATAGACTTCGAGATCACGATCTTGAAAGGCTCTTTCAGCACCAGTGAATCGATACCCTCGGTCAGCCGAAAGGAAAACATCCGGAAGAATTCTTCGGAAGCGAAATATGAATTCTCCTCCTTGAAAAACACATCGCCGTGCGAAAAGACAGAATTACGCCGGGTCATTCTCACGAACCTCTTCACCTCGGGGAAGTTTGTCTTCAGGTCCTGGCCGATACCGGCAGCTCCGGAAGCCCAACGGGTAGAAAGCTGACCTTTGTCGAACCGGTCCAACTGAATACGAAAGATCCTGTCCTTCTTCCTGTGAAAATCGTCATAACTGAACTCATGCATCACATACTGGGTGATCAGCATACATGCCATCATTCCAATGGCAAGGCCAAGGACGTTTATGATGGTGAACGCTTTATTCCTCGACACATAACGCAAGATGGAAGTGAGATAATTTCGGATCATGGCAAATCAGATAAAGGACAAAAATTATAATACTCTCAAAACTTACAATAGTTACAGGGATTATTTAATCCGGTAACAACTATTCCGATCTCAACGAATCGACCGGGTTACGTCTTGCCACCTTTATGGCCTGGGAACCCACCGTAAGAACCGCGATCAGGAGAGAGACCGCTCCGGCCGCAAAAATTATCCAGAAGGAAATATCAATCCGGTATGCATATCCCTTCAGCCAGCCGGACATCGCATACCAGGCAACGGGAATGGCAACTATAAAAGCGATAACGACCAATTTAATAAAATCGGCCGACAATAATCGAATGATCCCGGAAACCGTAGCCCCCAATACCTTCCGTATTCCGATTTCCTTTGTCCGCTGCTCTGCCGTGTAGGCTGCCAGACCAAACAAACCCAGGCAGGAAATAAAAATCGCGAGAAATGAAAAAGCCCTCGCAAGGTTACTCAGGATCTCTTCCGAAATGTACTTTCTCCTGTAGTCCGCTTCGGCAAATGTGTACTCAAACGGAAAACCGGGATTGTACTTTTTATTGACCTTTTCCATACTGGCTATCGCTTCCTTCGTTTTACCACGTTCCGCCCTGACCGTGATAAAACCAAATCCGGGTGACGAGTCCAGGAACAGGCACAGCGGCTCAATGGGTGTGTGTAGTGATTGCAGGTGGAAGTCCTTCATTACACCGACGATCTTTCCTTTCCGTATCATGTCCCGTCGCGTGGTAATTTCATGACCGATCGGTTCCGCAATTCCCATCCGTTTCAACGCGGCTTGGTTGATCAGCACATTCGATGTGTCATTTACGACTGCCGGCGAAAAATCGCGACCCTCCACAAGTTCAATCTTCAGGGTTCTGCAATAGTCATAACTTACCCCGGCGGTCGCAAAAACCATCTCCGACTTTTTCCCGGGCCACTCGATCCACGTGCTCGAGTAACTAATTCCCAGGAGCGACTGGTTCGAATAGGTGACAGACTCGATACCCGGAAGTTGGAACAACTCCGTCTTGAACGCGGTAAAATTCTTCGCGAGTTCTCCTTCAAAAACCTGGTAAATCACATCCTCCCGGTCGAGGCCGAGGTCCTTCGTCCGCAGATAATTCAGTTGCTCAAAGACAACAATGGTGCACAGAATAAATATAATGGAGAGGCTGAACTGGGTGATCACTAAAATTTTTCCGAGCCCGGGTCCTCCCCCTTTTAATTTTAACGTACCTCTGAATATTTTTGCCGGCTGAAGCGACGACAAGTACAGCGCCGGGTAGATACCCGCTATCAGGCCCGTTGCCACGACAACGGCCGAGATAGCCGCAATAAAAACGGGACCGCCGTAGCGAAGCTGAATTTCTTTCCCTGTGAACCGCCCGAAGAGCGGCTGAGTGACCTCCACCAAAACCAGGGAGAGGCCGGCCGAAATAGCGGCTATCAACAGCGCCTCTGCCAGGAACTGCCTGATGAGAAGGAATCGGCTTGCGCCAACTACCTTCCTTATCCCGATTTCGCGGGAACGCTTCAGAGACTGAACGGTAGACAGGTTCATAAAATTGATCGAAGCCACCACAACGATCAGGATCGCGACAACGGAAAACATTTTAACATAACTGATCCTGCCACCCTGTTGAATCCCATCCTGAAAATCAGAGTACAGATACATTTCCGGATACGGCTGCAGTGTAAGTCTGTCATCGTTCTCTTTCGATTTACTTTTCAAAAAGTGTGTGATCTTTCCCCTAAGATGACCGTATGATGATTTGTCGCGAAGGAGCAGGAACACACGGTCGCCGATCGCTGCCCAATCTCCCGCCCACGGCAGTTCCAGATATTCCTTGTAAGGCAATAAGATATCAAACCGGAGCGACGAGTTTTCCGGAATATCCGCAAAGACGCCGCTGACAAAATAGTCTTTCCTGTTATCGATACGGATCGCTTTACCCATCGGGCTCGACTCGCCGAAGTATTTTAAGGCTACCTTTTGCGAGATTACAATTTCGTCGCCGGACGCCAGGATGTTTTCCGGATCACCCTCGAGCAACGGGAAGGTGAACATTTGAAAAAGATCCTCGCTGGCATAACAGCCCTGTTCCTTCGAAAGTTTGTCGCCCACGCCGACAGTCCAGCGGTCGAGTTGGGAAACCATTGCAGCTTTTTCAACTTCCGGCATCTCTTGCTTCAGAGCGTCGACAAGGAGTGCCGTCGTTTGATCCGAAATCGTAACCTTACCGTCGTCGTAAAACTGTGATTGCAACACACGGAAAAGCCGGTCGCCGTTCCGATGAAACTGATCCACGCTACGTTCGTCCTGAATCCACAAAAAAATCAATATGCTGAAAGCCATAGCGATCGCCAGGCCCGTGATGTTAAGAGCGGAAAAAAAACTTCTCCGCGTGAGGTTACGCCAGGCGATTACCACATAGTTCTTTAACATGCAACACGTTTATTCATAACGCAGCGATCTCACCGGATTCAGACCCGCTGCCTTTGCGGTTTGGGAACAGATCACGATCAAACCAAGACCTGCAACGATGGAAATACCGGTCAGGAGCAGCACAGGCGTGATCTCAATTTTGTAGGCCAGTTCATTGAGAAAGAGTTCACCCAGAAAGAAACTAATTGGTGTCCCGATCGCTATCGATATCCCGATCAGTATCATAAATGACCTGCTGAGCAGGACCACCACTTCTGTTACAGACGCGCCCATTACCTTTCGCACACCTACCTCTTTTATCCGGGTTTGGGTGGAGTACATGGCCATGCCCAGCATACCCAGGCATGCCAGTACCACCGAAAGAAAGGCGATGTATCCGACGATGGCTAAAATATCATTAAAACCGGCGCGGCGGTAGGCGTCGTCAATTTCATCGTCCATCATCATCCAATCGATCGTGTGAACCGGATCGAGCATTTTCCAGATGCCCTGCAAGCCCGCGACAACCTCATCCTTTTTTTCCGGCTCGATCTTAACACTCAGGAAACTCAATTCGCCGGTATTGTAACGGAGCGCTAACGGACCGATCTTGCTGTTCAACGGCCGGAAGTGGAAGTCTTTTACAACACCTATTACTTCAAGCATTAACGAATCATCGGCATAGACCGGCTGACCTATCGCTGACAGTGGATCCGCAAATCCAAAAGGTATCAGGGCAGACTCGTTCAGGATGATGTGCTTTTCATGAAGTCCCTGATCGCCGGGATCAAAATTTCCGCCTGCCAGAAATTTCAGTTCCAGGTTATCGACATAGTTGGCATCGACGGAAAAATCACGTATCACAAACGGCTGCTCATCCTTGTTGCGTTTATAATCACCCGATTGATCAGCCCATGTACCCAGCTGATGCGATACACCGCCAACATTGACCACTCCGGGCAACCGGCGCATTTCATTCGCCATCGTTTCGTATTCAACTCCCTGAAGACGCACGTTCAATATATTTTTTTCATTTATACCATAATCCGCCGTCAGCATAAAGTCAATCTGACGGTAGATGATGATCGCTATGACGACGAACATAACCGAAAACGTAAATTGTGTGATCATCAGGATCTTCCGGAGCGTTAATTTGGAATACACTTTCAGGTTTCCCGCATCCTTAAGAACCTTTGCAGGACGAAAAGCCGACAAATAGCCCGCGGGCAGGAGGCCGGCTAAAATTCCGACCGAAACAGCAAAACCGATAAACGTCAAATACAGGGACGTATCTTCTTTCAGTTTCAGGGGAAACTCTTCGTTAAATGGCAGTTGCAGGTAACCACTCTTAAGGAACTGAAGAATGATGTAGGAGAAGCCCAGCGCGATCAATGCGAACAAAATTGTCTCCCCGACGAACTGAAGGAATACCTGAAACCGTTGTGCACCGACTACTTTCCGCACACCGATTTCACGGGCACGCGACAGGGATTTTGCGATCATCAGGTTTGTAAAGTTGAATACCGACATGATGAGTACCACCGCGGCAAGGGAACCCATAAACAGAAGCAGGAATGTGGGCATGCCGTTCCCCATTTGATTGGACAACTCCGGCCCCGGAGTTATATCCGGCAATGCCTGAAGGTAAAATTCATATGCCTTATCACGAGTTTCCAGTTTGAGTCCTGTATAGTACTTTTTGTTGATCTCAGCCAGCGCTTGCAAGACCTCACCTTCCGATTTCCCCTCCTTTAACTTGAAGTAGACATAGCCGCTGTAATAGTTGTTCCAGTTATCGAGAGCTGCATCGACGATTCCAGCTTTCTCGAATGCCGGCAATGCCGTTGAAGAGCCCAACGCTTCAAAATCAAAATGAGTTGGCCCCGGATGTCTCTTCAGCACTCCGGTAATAACAAATTCACCATAGCGCCCGAGCGTCAGGGTTTTTCCAAGAGGCTCCTCCTTTCCGAATATCTTTTCGGCCGCTTCGTGTGTAAGTACGAGGCTGGCAGGATCCGTCAGCGCAGACGCCTGATTTCCCTTTTCCAGCTGAAAGTTAAAAACCTTCAAAAATGATTGGTCCACCATCAGTCCGTGCAGCGGAACATTCACGTTTCCATAGGTGGCATCGCCCTGGAGTCCGTCATTTATCAGGACGACATCCTCTGCCAGCGTATATTCGTCCCGTAGCGCCCGGCCAATTGGCATCGGGGCGGATGCATAAGGTTCTTTTCCGCCTTCGGCGCGTATCGCCCGCGTATTCACCCTGAATATCCGTTCCTGATCACGGTGAAAAGTGTCGAACGTGTACGCCTCCTTCACAATGATAATAATGAGCATACCCAGCGACATGCTCACCGATAGTCCGATCAGGTTAATGATCGAAAAAGATTTATTCCGCACGATGCTGCGGAAAGCCGAAGTGAGAATACTTCTAAACATAGCTCAGGTTAGGTTTGATTTCCGTCCTCCAAAATTCTATGCGTTACCGCGCAACCGCAGACACTTCACTCGTTTTTTAACGTCTCTGCCGGGTTAAGCCGTGACGCTTTTATGGTAAAATAACTAAGCGTGATCCATGATATGGCGATTAGTATCATTCCTGAGATCACAAAAACCATTGGATGAATATCCACCTGATAACTGAAGTTGTTCAGCCAATCCTCCATGACATACCACGCCAGCGGTGTAGCAATAACTACGGCAAGTAAGACCAGCTTTGTAAAATCACCCAGTAATAATACCAGGAGGCTATACGGAGACGCTCCCAACACTTTGCGAACGCTTACCTCTTTTATCTTTTGATAAAACATCAGCATCGACATACCGAACAATCCAAAACAGGCGATCATCAACGCGATACCGGAAAAGATTGCAAGAATGTTCGCCGTCCTGGCCTCGGATGCATACTGCTGGTTGAGGTATTCATCCAGGAACGTGAAGTCGAAGCCGAAGATCGGTTCAAATTCTTTATACACGTTTTCTATGGCTGAAAGTCTCGCTGTGAAATTTTCCGTATTTACTTTGATGAGGATATGGTTAAAATCTTTCGCAGACAACGTGAACACCAGCGGCCTGATCGGTTCATGCAGGGACTGGAAGTTGAAATCCTTTACCACCCCGATAACCGTTCCCCTCACCAGACCGTCATCGTGGTTCCAGACAATCTCCTTACCCACGACGGAGCCTTTTACATTCAGTTGCCTGGCGGCGGTTTCATTGATAATAAACGCCTGATTATCGGAGGGATTCTCGCGGAGAAAAAAACGGCCCTCCGCAAGCTCAATACCCAGTGTCTTGAAGAAGTCGAAGTCAACGTATGCTTCAGATGCATCAACAACATCCTGTATCCGGTCAGAAAGAGCGATGGAGTGCTGGTTAAACTGGCCGCCCGGAATATTGGAACTTGCCGAGACAGCAGCGACGCCATCAAGCCGCAGCATTTCGTTTCTAAAGGCGTCGAACCGCGCCATTCCGTCTTCATTCTTAACCGGAATGACGATAACTTCGTCTTTCCGAAAACCAAGGTTCTTATTCTGAATGTATCCCAGTTGATTGAAGATTATGGCAGCTGAGGAAATCAGCATCATCGAAATGGAAAACTGCAGGATGATCAGCGCCCGGCGCAACGAGGATCCACGTGGTGTCTGCAGTAATTTTCCCTTCATGATCACATGCGGTTTTACACCTGACAAGTACAGGGCAGGATAGATCCCTGCCACGCATCCGATCAGCAAACCACCCGCTAACAATATAAAAAGGTATTGTGCATAGTGGATTTCAAAGGTTACCCCGGTTAGGTAATTGAAGAAGGGCAGCGCGCTTTCAATGATCAGCACGGCGACTAAGATCGAAATCAGGGCGATGGTAACGGACTCCGCCAGAAACTGCACGGACAGCTGGTTACGCAATGCGCCGAGGGATTTGCGCACACCAATTTCCTTGGCGCGTTCGGCCGATTTCGCGGTTGTAAGATTCATAAAATTCACACAGGCGATGACCAGGGTAAAAATCGCAGCCGCGGCCAGGATGTATATATATTCCATGTTGCCATTCGGCTCCAGTTCCCAACGCAACCGGGAATGAAGATGGATGTCGGTTACGGGTTGCAGTTTAAATCCGAAATTTTGCTCCTTCAGGGCCCGGATATCCTCCGGGGAAAAGTTAATATACTTTGTGGCCCAATCCAGCAGCTTGCTTTCCAGTGCGCGGGGGTCGGTTCCATGTTTTAACCGGATATAGTTAAAGTGACCAAAGTCCTTCCATGAATAAAAAGGATCAGCCGGATTGAAGGATTTTTCCCTCACATAGGAGCCCAGGATATCAAAATGAAAGTGCGAATTGGACGGAACGTCTTTAAAAACCGCCGCTACCTCAACGAGATAAGAAGCTGAATCAACCGCCAGGTGTTTACCGATAGGGTCTTCGTCGCCAAAATATTTTCTGGCGATTGATTCCGAGATCAGTACACCGTTGACTTTCTTGAGCGCTGCCCGTACATCTCCTTTAACAGCTTCAAAATCAAATACGTCAAAAAAAGTAGTATCTACGGCCAGCAGGTTTTTCTCGTCGTAGCGCTCCTGTTTATCGGGATGCCGGAGCGAGTGGGTTTCGCGTGTCAGACCGGCGGCCCAGAGTGGTGTCAGGCTTACCGCATTTTCCACCTCCGGAAAATCGGATACCAATGCCTGGGCCATCGGATGGGGTGTACGCGTCTGAGGGTTTTCGCTTATCCAGACGATCCGGTAGAGATCTTCCGGCTGATGATGAAACCGGTCGTAACTTAATTCCTCCCGGATGTAGATGGTGATCAGAAATACGCTGGCGACGCCAAATGCGAGGCCGAAGACATTGATGACGGTATGAACCTTGTTCTTCAGAAGGTTTCGGAGTGCGATGTTGAAATAGTTAAGCAGCATAGGCAGAGGTATTCAGCGGTATTACGGGTTCGTCATGGCTCCGCATTCATGCCTGTTTGCAATAGCGGTGCCACGTCCGATTATGGATTTTAGAGCCTGAATATGCGTTTTCTTTTCGTTGGATCGGCTGGAAACGGACTAAACCGTCCGCGAACGGACAGATCTGTTCAGATCAGAATAAGGCTTTTGCGATCCGGAAGATGGGATCGGATTTGCCCATGGAATAGAAATGCAGGGTCGGTACGTTATGCCCGATCAGTTCCTTTGATTGATGGATACACCACTCTATGCCTACCTCTTTCACAGCCGCATTATCCTTGCATTTCTCTACCGCTTCCGAAAGCTCCTCCGGGATATCAATGTGAAATGTTTTGGGAAGAATGTTAAGCTGACCTTTTCCTGTGATGGGTTTGATTCCCGGAATAATAGGAACATTTATTCCGGCTTTCCGGCATTCATCGACGAAAGCAAAATATTTCTGGTTGTCGAAGAACATCTGCGTGACGATGTATTCCGCGCCAAGATCCACCTTTAATTTCAGGTACTTCAAATCCGCTTTCAGATTGGGAGCGGAAAAGTGTTTTTCCGGGTAACCCGCTACCCCCACGCAGAAATCCGTAGGGGAAGTATTCTGCAGTTCGTCATCGAGGTAAAAGCCTTTGTTCATTTTACCTACCTGCTCGAGAAGCTCGGAAGCATACCGGTAACCATCCGGTTCCGGTATAAACCGCGACTCCGTCTTAATCGCGTCCCCCTGTAATACCAGTACATTGTCGATACCAAGAAAGTGAAGATCGATCAGTGCGTTTTCCGTTTCCTCCCGCGAGAAGCCGCCGCATATGATGTGCGGTACCGTATCGACCTTATAATTGTTCTGGATAGCTGCGCAGATACCGACCGTACCGGGGCGCTTGCGTGTGGATCGCTTCTCCAGCAATCCGCTTTCCATTTTTTTATAGACATACTCCTCGCGGTGGTATGTAACATCGATGAAGGGCGGGTTAAACTCCATCAGCGGATCCATGTTGTCAAAAAGAGTCCTGATATTCTCTCCTTTCAGCGGCGGCAGAATTTCGATCGTAAATAACGTTTTACCATTCGCTTTCCTGATGTGTTCTGTAACTTTCATTGTTGTATTGTACAGCCTTGCGGACTGATATTAATGCTGTGCTTGAAAACCCGATGAGTCGTCCTCGGGAATTCCATCTTAAACGTCGTACGACAAATTCGGGGACAACCATTTCTCGACCAACCCAACCGTCATGCCTTTTCGTTCCGCGTATTCCGTCACCTGATCCTTTTCTATCTTACCTAAACCAAAGTATTTAGCGTCGGCATTGGCGAAATAGAAACCGCTGACGGATGAGGCCGGATACATGGCATAGGATTCCGTCAATTTGATACCGGCCGTTTTTTCAGCATCGAGGAGTTCGAAGAGCAGGCCTTTTTCAGTGTGATCCGGGCAGGCCGGATAACCCGGAGCCGGGCGGATACCCTGGTACTTCTCTTCGATCAACGCATCATTGCCCAGTGCTTCGTCCGGCGCGTAGCCCCACAACTCCCGGCGCACTTTCGCGTGCAGGCATTCGGCAAACGCTTCCGCCAGCCTGTCGGCCAGCGCTTTGACCATGATATCGGAATAATCATCCTGCTTTGCTTTAAATCCGGCCAACAGTTTTTCGATACCGATGCCCGCCGTTACGGCGAACATGCCGAGATAGTCCTGCCTGCCCGATGACGCCGGCGCAATAAAGTCGGCGAGGCAAAAATTCGGGAGGCCGGGTGCCTTTTTATTTTGCTGTCGAAGGAAATGAAACGTCGCGAAAGAATCTTCACCCTCCTTCCGGAATAGTTTTACATCATCAGACCCGGTAGCCGATGCAGGATAAAAGGCTACCACACCATTTGCCTGCAGGCTGCGGGCATGTATGATCTGGTCAAGCATTTTCTGCGCATCATCATACAGTTTCTGAGCTTCCACACCGACGACCGGATCGCTGAGTATACCCGGATAACGTCCGGCGAGCATCCATGTCTGAAAGAAAGGAGTCCAGTCGATGTATTTCCGTATTTCCTCCAGCGGAAAGTTGACAAACGCTTTTTTTCCGATAAACGAAGGTTTTTTAACCGATGCTTCGTTCCAGTCGATCTTTACCCGGTTGTTGCGCGCCTCTGCCAGGGTAATATAATTCTTCTGCTCTTTGCGTTTCTCATAATCCTCGCGGAGCCTGGCGTACTCACCTTTGAACCGGGTCTTGATATTCTGAAATGTATCGGGGTTTATGAACTCGCTGGCGACCGGCACGCTGCGTGAAGCGTCCAGTACGTGGACCACCGGACCATCGTAAACCGGATCGATCTTGACGGCAGTATGGATCCTCGAAGTTGTGGCGCCACCGATCAGCAGCGGCATGGACATTTTTTCACGTTGCATTTCCTTTGCCATGTGCACCATTTCGTCCAGGGAAGGTGTGATCAATCCGCTTAATCCGATCATATCCACCTTTTGCTGCTTGGCAGCTTCGATAATCTTTTCAGAGGGCACCATGACACCAAGGTCAACAACATCGTAGTTATTACATGCCAGTACGACACCGACGATGTTCTTGCCTATATCATGAACATCTCCCTTGACGGTTGCCATGAGGATCTTCGCCGCCACCTTATCGGGACCTCCCGCTCTTTTTTTCTCTTCCTCCAGGTAAGGAGTCAGGTAAGCGACGGATTTTTTCATGACGCGGGCGCTTTTAACAACCTGGGGCAGGAACATTTTTCCGGCACCAAACAGATCCCCAACGACGTTCATACCGGCCATCAGCGGTCCTTCTATCACGTTGAGGGGCTTTCCGTATTTCAGTCTTGCTTCCTCCGTATCCTGGTCGATATAATCAATGACGCCTTTTACAAGGGCATGAGTGATCCGCTCCTCGACTGTTCCGCTTCGCCATTCGTCGTCGAGTTCCTTCTTTTTTGCGGACCCCTTTACTGTTTCCGCGTACTCCAGTAACCGTTCCGTTGCATCCTCCCTCCTGTTCAACAATACATCTTCGACACGTTCCAGCAATCCTTTATCGACGGCATCATACACCTCGAGCATGGAGGGGTTGACGATACCCATATCCATTCCATTGCGGATCGCGTGGTACAGGAATGCCGAGTGCATGGCTTCCCTTACTTTTTGATTACCCCTGAAACTGAACGAAACGTTGCTAACGCCCCCGCTAACATGTGCATAAGGCAGATTTTCCCGTATCCACTTTGCAGCACGGAAAAAGTCGATTGCATAGTTCCTGTGTTCTTCAATACCCGTGGCCACGGGGAAGATATTGGGATCAAAGATGATGTCCTGCGGCGGAAACCCGACCTCGTTCACCAGGATATCATAGGCTCTTTTACAGATTGAAATCCGTCGTTCATAGGTATCAGCCTGGCCTGTTTCATCAAATGCCATGACAACCACCGCCGCGCCATAACGTTTTACCAGTTTTGCCTGACGGACGAATTCCTCCACACCGCTCTTCATGCTGATGGAATTCACAATACCTTTCCCCTGCAGGCATTTAAGCCCCGCTTCGATAACATTCCATTTTGATGAATCGACCATTACCGGAATTCTGGATATCTCCGGTTCCGATGCCATCAGGTTAAGGAACTTCACCATAGCCGCCTCGGAATCGATCATGCCTTCATCCATGTTTACATCGATCACCTGTGCGCCGCCCCGCACCTGATCCAACGCGACATCCAACGCTTCGTCAAACTTATCCTCCTTGATAAGTTTAAGGAATTTCGCCGAGCCCGTTACATTCGTACGTTCGCCAATATTTACAAAATTGGATTGATCGGTTATCTCAATTGCCTCTAATCCGCTGAGTTTGAATGTGGGTTTTTTCATGTTGGAATTCAATGCTCCAGGGTCATCGTTATTTCTACAACCGACCCGGGCTTTCGTATAACTTCGGTTTACCTAAATCCTGTTTACCAATGTCCGGTGATGTTAACGTGTATATGTTAAGTGGTATTTTTGCGGTTCGGCAAGCGCTTACTTCAAATTTTCCGCATCAACCAATTCCTCGTCGACAACGCGCGGTTTATACTTCGCTGCCAGTTTCGAAATCACCCGGATATGGTCGGGGGTGGTTCCGCAACATCCACCGAGGATATTGACAAGCCCTTCTTTTAAGAACTCCTCCACCTGTGCGCCCATCTGTTCGGCGGTCTCGTCGTATTGACCAAATTCATTGGGCAAGCCTGCGTTGGGATATGCACTCACAAAGAACGGCGCTTTTTCGCTCAGTACCTGCAGGTAGGGCCGTAACATCGAGGCACCCAATGCACAATTCAATCCAATGCTCAATAAGGGGACATGGGAAACGGAGATGAGGAAAGCTTCGGTTGTTTGCCCGGACAACGTCCTGCCGCTGGCATCGGTAATTGTACCCGAAACCATAATAGGAACTTTCTTTCCAATCTCGTCGAACAATTCCTGTATGGCAAACAACGCGGCCTTTACATTTAGTGTATCGATGATGGTCTCCAGGAGCAGCATATCCACACCACCATCGATCAGCGCTCTGGCTTGCTGCTTGAACGCTACCACGAGCTGGTCAAAAGTAATAGCTCTGAAACCGGGATTGTTAACGTCAGGTGACAGCGAAGCGGTCTTATTCGTCGGGCCCATAGCG
The DNA here is from genome assembly GCA_041742155.1 of Chryseolinea sp. Lineage (GTDB taxonomy): Bacteria > Bacteroidota > Bacteroidia > Cytophagales > Cyclobacteriaceae > Chryseolinea. The sequence goes on from JBGSJE010000003.1 coordinate 212,576, forward strand.
CCCGCGACAAACCGCGGTTTATGCGGCTCCTTTTTTGTGAACTCATCCGCTACTTCTTTTGCGATCTTCGCGGACTGGAAATTCAAATCATAGACTGCGTCTTCGAGGTGGTAATCGGCCTGCGCAATGGTCGTCCCGCTGAACGTATTGGTTTCCGCAATGTCGGCACCGGCTTCAAAATACTGCCTGTGTATATCTTTAATAATATCAGGTCGGGTTATCGATAACAGATCATTGTTCCCCTTCAGCGGATGGGTGTGATTCTTGAACCGTTCCCCGCGAAAATCCGCCTCCGTGAGGGTATGCCGTTGGATCATTGTTCCCATGGCACCATCCAGTACCAGGATCCTTTCTTTTAAGATGTCTTCGATTTTCATAGCTCTCCCGCTTTGATAATTTATCCAGAGAGCCCCGGCGAAATGGGTGACTTATCTTCTTCTCTCTTTCAATTTCAGAGAGAAAGGGATTTAGCACAACACTCCGAATTCGATTTCGGAATAGGATGCTAAGACGTCTTCGGGCCCAATCCCTCGGTCTTTCTGGATAAGTGATGCAAAGAAAAACAATAAGTCTCTAAAATAAAAAGCAATACCTTAAATTTGAAGCGATAATGAAATTAGCCGCAATTGACATTGGCTCAAATGCCATCCGCTTCCAGGTTTCAACTGTTCTGGATAATTCGCCCAATGTGCTGTTCAAAAAACTAGAATACATACGCTTTCCGCTCCGCCTCGGGCACGATGTATTCTCCACTGGCCGAATCGGCGAAAAAAGTATCGCCAAATTCATCAAGCTCATGCGCGCCTTTCGCCTGCTGATTGAATTGTATGAGGTTACCGATTATATGTTCTGTGCTACATCCGCGATGCGCGAATCCGAAAACGGCGACGAACTCGTCCGGCAGGTGCAGGAAGAACTGGGCGTGACCATCCATGTGATCGACGGAAACCGTGAAGCGGAACTGATCAACCGCGCGATCAGTTCCTACCTGACAGACAAGACCTACCTCCATATTGACGTTGGCGGTGGGAGCACGGAGCTCAACTTATACGTGAATGGCAGCAAGATCAAGACCAGGTCGTTCAAGATCGGTTCGGTACGGGTGCTTGAACACAACGATTCGCCCGTGATGTGGGAAGATATGGAACATTGGGTCAGGGAAAATATCAAAAGAAGCTACGGTAAAGTTACGGCGGTTGGTACAGGGGGAAACATCAGCAAGATCTTTGACCTTGCCAAAATGAAACCAGGCAAGGCGATCTCGATCAGGAAAGTAAGGGAAGTCCTCGATATGATTGAGAGCCATTCCCTTGAAGACCGGATATATAAATTACAAATGAATCCGGACCGGGCCGATGTCATCATACCAGCCAGCGGGATTTACATCAAGGTAATGGATTGGGCCCGTGCTTCCAGTATCATGGTACCGGAAGTAGGGCTAAAGGACGGAGTCATGCTCTATCTCTACGAGAAAAACCAGATGCAAACCAGGCTTGCTTTCTGATCGCCATGCAGCATCATTTCATTTTCTTTTTGTCGATGCTGCTTTTTCCTTTGTTGCGGTCTTCGACTTTCAGGTCGTACAAATAAGCCAGTGAAACGCGAAACCCCTGGTTCCTGGATTGCAGCGGGTCCTGGAAGTACGTATCCTCAAAAATACCATTGGTTTTTCCAAGATAGCTGTGTCCAAGTTCATAGCGGATGGAAAACATGATGCGCTGCCTCGGGGCGGGCTCGAGTACCAGTCCTGCCACGAAGTTAAGTCCGAGTTGAAGCCTGTTTGGTTCCTCAACCCTCATTTCGTCGAGCGGCTGGTCGTCGGCGGGTTTCCTGAATGCGATCTTGTACGAGACTTCCTCCCTGTTATTTTCCTCAAAATCAGAATTATAGAGCGTTCCTTTGCCGCTCAGCCAATAACTGATGTTCGGGCCGATCCCAAGGAAGTATTTGAATTCTTTGCTGTTACCGATCTTACCTTTAAAGTCCACGGTGTAGCTGATCGGCAGATCGATGTAACTGTACCGGGCCGAGTTCCGAAGCTTGGTATCCAACTCGCCTTTGAGGATGCGCCCCTTGGATGCATAAACCAGGGACGAATGCAGGAAAAACCGCTTCCTTACCTTAAAAGCCAGGTGACCTCCTGCATGGAAGCCGAATACGGGGGTCATCGAGTACGCGTCTTTGAGGTCCTTGTCCCTGAACGACGTCCAGGAATAGTTGGCGCCGGCAACAGGTCCTACGAGAATTTGAGAAAATACAGGGGTAACGGAGGAAAACGAGAGAAAGACAATCAAAAAGTATGCTTTCACATTGAGGGTCGTTAAAAAATGAAGATTTAAATTAATTCTTAATCCCTCAAGTTACTGAACATCGGCTATCAATAAAAAGAAAAAAACGCCGTATATTCGTAAGTTTTCAGTAAAATGACTTTAAGTGCAGGTGAATCATTTAATTGACTAGCCTATTTTTTTAGCTGGCGAAAGAGTAAGTCGAATTTTGTTGAGTGACTTTTTTGCTTTTGCCCATATTAATGGACGTGAATGCGCTATTTTTTTAACTGTACCATAGGTTTGGCTTTTTGGCTGTCCTGTACTTTTGTGCAGGCTCAAAATTACCCCGTTTACAACAGTTTTTACCTGAATCCATTCCTGTACAATCCCGCTGAAGCGATCACCGAGTTTACACAGATCTACGCCCTTCACCGGCAACAGTGGATGAACGTCGAGGGGGCACCTACGGTCTCTGCGTTGACCTTTACCACCCTGATGAATGAATCCAGGGCAGGGATCGGAGGAAAAATCTCTCAGTATAAGCGCGGATTACTCAGCACAACGGACTTTTCCCTGTCTTACGCATACGGGATCCCTGTGGGTCAGAAGAACTGGTTGTTCCTGGGACTTTCAGGAGGTGCCATTTCGAATAACATCGACCTGACAAAGGTTACGGATCCAAACGATCCGGCTATTGCCAACTACCTGGCGAATAATATTCAGCCAGCCGCGGGTTTCGGAGCTCTCTACAGGTCCGGTTCGGGTCTGAACATCGGTGTTTCCCTTCCACAGCTTTTTCCTTCCACTTTTAATGCGGAGGCAAGTTTTTCAAACACGACGGTTTCGCCGGCCGATAATGTTTTTGTCACGATCTACTACAAGCGAAAGGTGGAAAGTAAAATCGTGAGCCGCAACAAGGGTGGGTTAAAGAAAAAAGTAAAAACGGAGGAAACAATCGCGCCGTTGGAAATGTACTTCAACTACAAATATTCTAAATTCGGGAACAGTCAATTTGAACTGCTCGCAAAGTTGAACCTGACTCAAAACTTCTGGCTGGGGGCATCTTACCGGTTACCCTATGGGTTTACAGGGAATCTGGGGATAAATACCCAGCGGTTCGTTTTGGGCTATTCCTATGAACCCGGTAACCAGCCCCAGGACGGCTTCTCGCAGGGTACCCATGAAGTGATCCTGGGTTTAAAGCTCGGACAGGCCAAGAAGTTCAAACGTGCTGCGCCGGTACTCCGGTCCACGCTGACAAAATCTCCTACAGAGAAACATACGGCACGGTTCCAGGAAACGGTCGAAGATCCCGATCAGATCAACCAGGCACCGGGAGAAGCCAAAAAGAAATACTTTGTTGTCATCAAGGTATTTAATGACTTCACTGCAGCCGATGTGTTTAAAAGGAAGCTTATCGGGGATAAATTCAATGCGGATGTATTCTATAACCCTCAGGATAAGAAATATTACGTCCATGTGCTGGAGACCCTGAAAGCGACGGAAGCTCATGAGGAAGTCAGGAACCTGAAAACCTACACGAAACTAAAAGAGGCCAGGATACTGATTGTGACCACTTCGAAATAGAGATTGGTTACATTTTGAAAGACTTGACGCATTTATGACACCATGAACGAAGTTCGACACACCGCCAAAAAGATCCCGGGTATAATTGCCATATGCCTCTTTTTTGGTACGACCCTGGTCGTTGCTCAAACCCCGGAAATAAAATCGATCGATAAGATCTCCGGCAGTATGGATGAAGTAGTTACGCTGAAGGGATCTTTTTTTGGGACAGACGCGACGAAGCTTGCCGTCACCTTTGGCGCATCGAAAGGGACCATCCAGACAGTAACCGATCAGCTACTGGAAGTCAGGGTACCGTTCGGTGCCACCTATCAGGATATTGGAGTCACCAACCTCACAAGCGGGCTTACCGGATACAGCCGCCAGCAATTTTTATTAAACTTTAACGGTAGTGCCGGATTCGACCTCACCAACCTCCAGGGCCAGTTTGATTTCCCCGGCGGTGTACCAACAGCCGAAGGAATGTACGATTTGTGTATGTGCGACTTTGACGGCGATAAGAAAGTGGACGTCGCAACGGCCAATGACAATACAGCCTTCATCAGCATTTTTCCGAACGGCTCAACGCCCGGAACAGTGTCGTTTCCCAGCAAGATTGCAGCGACTATAGCATCGCGGTCCCTTCACATCAAATGTGGTGATCTGAACGGCGATGGCAAACCTGACCTTGTGGCGACGGAGAACGGAACTTCGGATAAGATCTTTGTACTCCGGAACAACAGCTCGGGGCCCTCAAACTTTGCATTTTCCTCGCCGCTGATCATCACACTCGCCGGTAAAAGACCAAAACGAATCGAGATTGCCGACCTGGATCAGAATGGTAAACCCGAAGTGATCATCACTTCCCAATCGACGAACTCGGTAATGGTTCTCGTAAACCAAAGTACTCTTGGCTCAATAACCTTCGCTCCTATTGCACCTATCCAAATTACCATTCCCGGCGCCGCCAGTACCGAGGGCCTTGGCGTCGAGGACCTGAACGGCGACGGATTACCCGAGATCGTTACGAGCCAGTTTCAGACCAACTCCGACATATACGTAATCGAAAACAAAAGTTCTCCCGGCTCTTTCGTGGCGGGAACCATCAAGACAATAGCAGTAGGCGTACCGATAAAAAATATCCGTCTCGGAGACCTCGACAACGACCGGAAGGCGGATATCGCCTATACCAAACTTACAGCCAATGAAGTAGGCTTGCTGCTGAATCAGAGCACACCTACATCTCTTACCTTTGCGGCAGCACCCGGCGCACCCACCGATCTCAACCCCTGGGGAATTGACTTTGGAGACCTTGACGGGGATGGAAAGGTGGACATTGCAGTCGCGTCGATCACTAAAAAATCAATTACGATTTTAAACAACAAAAGCACACCGGGTTCGCTCTCCTTTACACGTTTCATTCAGCCAACAACCTTTATCAACCGCCACGTGAATATCTGCGACGTTGACACGGATGGGAAACCTGACATTGTTTTTACAAGTATCGACGATAATAACCTGAACATCCCGGCATCCAAAGTGTCGGTTTTCCGGAACAGAGCGTGTATGTCACCGGTTGTGACCCCGCCGGGACCGTTAAATGTCTGTAGCGGGTTTGCGCTGAAACTACTCGCAACAAAAGGCGGGGGTGTTACTTATGAATGGACAAATGAGACCACCAGTACAACGGTTACCGGAACCAACGAGTTTACGCCAACTGTTTCCGGCGATTATTCTGTAACGGCGATATCTGAAGGAGGTAACTGCAAGGAAGTTTCAAATACGGTGGCTGTCACGATCTCGCCCGGTACGGCACTGGATCCCTTGCCCGTAAATAACGGGCCGGTATGTATCGGCCAGACATTAAATCTACAGATCTCCAACGACCTTGGTGCCGGCTTCACGTACGAATGGTCCGGTCCCGACAATTATCAAAGCACTGGTCTGAGTCCCGCACCTGTAACGGGTTTCCAACTGAAGAACGCAGGGGTATATTATGTGGATGTAATAACGAGTAGTGGATGCGTTGCCAGGCGTGAATCGACGCTTGTCGATGCCGTCGATCTGCCTGATTTTAAAGTTTCGTTTACGGGTTCGGCACTCATCTGCCAGCCTGATTTCAAATCCCTTTCCGTGTTCCCTGCAGTAGGCGGTTTTACTTTCCAGTGGTATGAAACCAACTCGGGCATTATCACCGGCGCAACCGGCTCGACCCTGCTCAGAAATACTTCGGGCGAATATTATTATGAAGCTACATCTTCCAATCCCAGCTGTCCCGTTACAGAATCCGACCCCATACAACTTACGGTCGTAACCCCTCCGGTGACTGCCTTTTCGCTGCCGGCTACCGCCTGCAAAGGCCAGGAAGTCAGTTTTACAAACCAGTCTGTAACGGATGCCCAATCGACGGCTACATACGCCTGGGCATTCGGAGATGGTCAGGTTTCAAGTGATCAGAATCCAAAACACATCTACAACACTGCAGGACCCTTTTCCGTGAGTCTGTCGGTATCGTACCCGAGTAACACGTGCCTTGTGACACTATCAAAGCCGATAACGATAACCGATGCGCCCGCAGCCAGTATCGTGAACGCCGGAAACACCTTCGAAATTTGCCCTGGCGCAACGCTTGTACTGGGCTTGAACGACACGTTTACTTCCTATTCCTGGAGTACAGGGGAAAACAGTCCGACGATCACCATTGATGCTCCGGGCGAGTATAGTGTGGATGTTACAGCTACCAATGGGTGCGAACTCAAGGCCATCAAAGAAATTACGGAATTACCCGCGCCCGTGGTCACCGCGGCTGCAACACCTGAACTAATTAACGAAGGTGAAAGTGTTCAACTGGCAGCCTCCGGCCTGCTTTCGTATAGCTGGACACCTGCTGAATCGGTCTCTCTTCCAAACCAGGCTGAAACATCTGCTACTCCCCTTTCATCTACGACGTATACCGTAACCGGTACGGACGGAAACGGCTGTGAGGGTACAGCTACCGTTGAGGTCAGAGTAAAAGGTGAGTCCATTGTGAGTAAGTTAAACCCCGGAAATTTTATTTCTCCCAACGGAGATGCCACCGGGCAGTATTGGGTGGTGGAAAAGATCGACGAATATCCGCAGTGCACGATTACTATCTACGACGACAAGGGGGTTAAGGTATTCGACGCGAAACCATACCAGAACAATTGGGAAGGGACATTCACAAACGGGAAGCGATTGCCCGATGGTGTTTACTACTATATCATACGTTGTGACGGGGAAGAAAACATGCCCAGAACGGGAAGTATAACGGTGTTGCGTTGAGCCAGTAAGACCGGCAAGGCAGTTTTGGAGATTGGTACTGATTTTGAGAAGCGACGGCATTTTGCTAACTCCCCTCAAAACTTACATTTCCGGTTACGAAAACGATTGCTTGAAAATATACTAGTTGAATTGTATCCTCGATAACTGTGAACCAGATTCAAATATAAACCTATGAAGCGGCTCCTTACCCTCACCACGCTACTCATTTGCTTAAGTACCGTGGCTTCCTTTGCCCAGGAAATCTGTGCGAATGGTCTGGATGACGATGGCGATGGCTTTATCGATTGCTTCGACAATCAGTGCGCGAACAACATCGTATGTACCGGGGGATATGTAGGAAACGACCTGCTTTGTGAAGCGAAGCCATCCGAGTTCCCTAAGTTTTCGCTGGCGCTGGAATCCGCTTCACCCAATGGCTCAGCCATTCACCTGGGAAGAACTGTAGTGGGAGATCTCGATCGCGATGGAGTCCCGGAAATGGTCACCACCAACCGGTATTCCAAAAAAATCTTCATACTGAACGGCAACAACACGGCCGGCGTTAATACGATTCAAAACGAACTGACAGTGAGCTACTCCCCTGCCTGGGAAGATGTGGCCATCGCCAATATCGACAACGACAATTGTGCCGAGATCTTCGTACTGAGCACCGGATGGAGGTTGTATGCATACGACTGTAACCTCGTTCAGCTTTGGTCCACCCAACTCGACGGCGATCCCGGAACCGTGGGACTTGCGGATTTTAACGGCGATGGCAAGGTTGAACTGTATGCCCGGAATGCCATTTACAATGCACATACCGGCGCGGCCATCGTAGCGCCCACGGGGAGTTGGGGAGGCTTTAACGGCGGCCCCGTTGCTGTTGATATTCTTAACGATGCTACGAAGGATGCCCACTTGCCAACGGATGCTATAAAGGACGACAACCTGGAGTTGGTGGTTGGTGGTACTATTTACAGCGTCAATATCGGCGCCGGGACGATCAATGCGGAAAAAACAATCCCTAACTACGGCAAAAAAGTGAACAGCGACGCAACCAGCATCGCCGACTTCAATCTCGACGGATCGCTGGATGTCGTTGCCACCGGAAAAAATACAACCGACGATAATACGACTATTTTCTTTTGGGATGTCAAAACGGATGTTGTAAAGACATACTCGGATCCCTTGCCGGGCAATTTTACCATTAAAGCGTGTCCGACCAACACGGGAACCTATTATGAAGACGGCTGGCACCAGGGTGCAGGTCGCGTAAATATCGCCGACCTCGACGGAGATGGAAAGCTCAACGCGGCATATGTATCCGGTAAGTTCCTTTATGCCCTGAAAGAAGACCTTACCCTTTTGTGGAAAGTTGTCGTCAACGAAGAAACTTCCGGTAATACCGGTTGTACGTTGTTCGACTTTAATGGCGATGGTCAATCGGAAATTGTCTATCGCGACGAAAAGTTTATTTATATCATCAACGGTACCGATGGAACGATCTACACCCAGCAGACCTGTGTGTCCCGGACAAACCGGGAATACCCGATCGTTGCCGACGTAGATGCCGACGGGAATACGGAACTCTGTGTAACCTGCAGAACAGCTGACTTTATCCAGAACGGTGGTATCACCGATCCAACCGATCCAAACTACCTCGATGCGGATGACGCGAATTTCTGCTCTCTCGGCAACGCTGAATTTTCGCAGGTAAGAGTCTTCCGGTCGGGTGCCGAGCCCTGGGTTCCGGCACGCCGCGTGTGGAATCAACACGGTTATTTCAATGTGAATGTCAATGACAACCTGAGTATCCCCAGGGTCCAGCAAAAGCACCACCTCGTTTTTTCCACCAACGTGTGTACGGTCGGCGCAAACAGACCATTAAATAGTTTTCTCAACCAGTCTCCGTATCTCAATTCGCTCGGATGTCCCAAATACGCGTCACCCGACCTCGCCTATGTTCCCAATTCCTTAACCGTCGTACCTCCTACCTGCCCGGATGGAAACTTTACGGTTTCATTTCAAATCACGAACCTCGGGGATGTCTCGCTCAGCGGCACAGTACCCATCACGTTTTACAACGGAGACCCCAGACTTGTCGGAGCAATTAAACTTAATACGGTAAACGTTACACTCAATTCCTTCGGTGTCGGAAGCATTCAATCCATCACGAATGCCACGGTCAATGGTCCCGGATCTGCGTTTACACTCTACATTGTTTTGAACGACAACGGAACCACTGTTCCGACACCAATCACGCTTCCAAATACTAATTTTATCGAGTGCGATTACACCAATAATGTCATCTCAACCCCGGTCGTACCGCTGCCTGTAAGCATTACAGCCCTCAAGGTTCAGGATAACTTAAAATGCTTTCCAAGTGCCGCGCCTGATAACGGGGCGGTACGCGCATTTATTCCCAATGGCGCGGTGGAAAACACCACCGATTACAATTTTTACTGGTCTAACGGCGCCGTGGCAAAACCTGTTGCCGGCGCGGATTTTACAGGACCCGTTTACAGCGGTCTCCCTGCCGGTACGTATACGGTATACGCCATTCATAAAACCGCAAGCTGTAGTTCCGACACGGTCCAGGTAGTCGTGGGCCAGGCGAGCCCTACCATACTGGTGGATATCAAACTCGATAACCCATTCAATAATTGTAAGAATCCAAATGCCAAATTACGGGCTGTCGTAAATGATACAGACGGCGACGGAAATGGAGATCCCGTAGGTGGATTCACATTCGCATGGTACGAGGGTAATGATATCTTTACATCCCCTCAGATCGGCGTAAGCCACATCGTAACGGGGCTGGGTCCGTTGACCTACACGGTGCTGGTAACGGACAAAACCACCGGGTGCCAGACCATTGAGTCGTTTTCCATTCCCGATCAGTCTGTAAAACCTGTTCCGGCTGTCAATACGCTCGACATCCTTTGTTCAGCCGCGGCAAGCGGCAGCGCATCGGCAACAGTAGGTGGTGCAGTCGCCGGTTTTACCTTTGAATGGTACGACGGCAACGCTCCCAAACCAACAGCGGACTTTACAGGCGCGAATTATCAAAATCTGGCTGCGGGAAATTACACCCTGGTAGTTACCCAAAATTCTTCCCAGTGCACTTCGGATCCCGTGACCGTTACGATCACCCAGACCCTTCCTCCTGTAATAACCACGACAGTCGTTTCCGGCCAAACATCCTGCGACCCTTCGTTGCCCACCGGCTCGGCGTCCGCTTCGATAGGTGGTGTAACGACCGGCTTTACGTTTGAATGGTTCAAAGGTCAAAATACACTGCCCGCCAACCGGGTATCCACGTCCTTTAATGCAACGGGTTTGACCAACGCGATTTATACCGTCAAGGCAACCGACGATGTTACTGGATGTTCAGATACAGAAGAAGTAGTAATAAACTTTGCCGTGGTGACGCCTGTGCTGACCCTTGCATCGTCATCTAACGCGACGCGCTGTGTACCGCCCGATGGATCGATTACCATCGCGGTCAATCCGGATACACCCGCTGATTATACATTCTCCTGGTACAACGGAACGACCGTAAAAGCAACGCCGGATTTCGCAGACACGGATGAAACGTTGAGCGGTTTACCGGCCGGCACTTATACGGTAAAGGCCATCAATAATATCAGGCATTGCGAAACGGCTCCATTAACGATTACGATCATTAATGCGGCACCCACTATTTCTTTCAACCCCACAAATCTGATTCGTCCAAGCACGTGTAACGATAATAACGGGTCGTTAACGGTATCGGTATCTGCTCCTGGTAATGTGTCCGGGTTCGATTTTGAATGGAGGAAAGGTCAAGCCCCGTTCCTGGCCGGCCCCATTACAACCACAACGAATACGGCGACAACCACATCGGCCACATCACTCGTTACAGGTGTTTACACCCTTATCGCAACAAACAGAGATAACGGTTGTACGGCATTCCAGGTGTTTGATCTGCCGTTCGACGACGCCCAGGTCCTTTCGCTGCTTTCCAAGGATGATGTTCAAACCTGTGTCCCCGGAAACGACGGATCAGTAACGGTACGCCTGACGCCTACCCCAGGATTCCTGGAAAGCGATTACCGGATCGATGTGTTTGAAGGGACGAATGATCTCGGGGCATCGGCTCCCACGTTCAACTCCTTCAATGCGGTCAATGGTACCGTTGATTACACGCAGCCCAGTCCCCTGCTTCCCGGTTTCTACACATTTGTGGCCGTTACAGTGAACCCGGCAAGGAGTACGTTTAACTGCCGCTCAGTACCGGTAACCGTAGAGATCATCCAGGATACTCAGGATCCTGTCTTTACCGCCAATGCACCGGTGAATAATATGAACTGCGCCGGCGCACCCGGCACCGGCCAGCTTTCTCTTACAATGGTCAGCCCGACGGCGAATCCCGCCGACTATACATTCGACTGGTTTGAAGGGCCGGACGCGAGTTCTCCTCCCCTCGGTACCGCTACCAGCGGCGTTGAAGCAGGAGTCAACGGCGAAGTGATTCAGAATCTTCCGGCTGGAAAATATACGGTGGTGGTAACAAAGATTGCCGGCACAAATGCAGGCTGTTCCTCGACAGCCACCTATGAGATCTTCGACAATACGCCCCTCATTACATTAGCTAAAGCAGACGTCTCTATTGTCGATATCGCCCGATGCGATATGATGACGGTAGGATCGATCACCGTTAACTTTGTATTGGAAGGTGGAGTTCAGGTCCCTCCCGGTAATTATAGTTACGAATGGTTCTCCGACTCCCCGGCGGGACCGCAGCTGATTGCAGGAGTTACCATCAATACCATTACGAACCTTCCGGCCGGCAAATATTTCGTCAGGCCCACGAATACGACAACCAATTGCAGCACAGGAGAATTGATCGAACTGGAGATCCTGAACAAGACGCTGAATACCGTGCAGGTTGACCTCGCGGCTTTTACAATTCCAACGCTGTGCCTGAAGCCAGTCAATATCTCGGGTGTCCTTGAAGTTATCGGCAGCGGCACGAGTGTGAGCGGTTACACGTATACGTGGCACACCGGGACAACTACAGCGGACCCGGTTTTGAACCCCGCTAATGTCACCGGACCTAACGGCGAAATTGCACAGAACCTGACGGCTGGTTTTTATACCGTCGATGTGCTCAATAATACTACTCAATGCAGCATTGCTGAAACCTATGAGCTGCCCGTCGACAGAAGGCCTGTTACCATAACCGCGTCCGCAGAACCATTGACCGTTTGCTTTGACACGCCAAAGGATGGTGCCGTTTTTGCGACGGTGACGAGCGGTTCGAAAAATGACTACACCTACAATTGGTATTTCGGAACCGTTAAACCTGCAGCGGATTTTACCAGCACAACGATCGCGCCGGTTACAAACCTCGCAGCAGGTGCCTACATTGTTATTGCCACTGACAATATGGATGCAACCTGTATCGTCTCCGACACGGTCACGGTCGACGACAGCAGGATCTTCCCCATCGTTACCGCCGAAGCGTTAAATCCGTTGACGATATGCGATCCGGCGCGCCCGGACGGTGTAGCGGCAGCCAACGTGGAGGGCGATGTTATCAACCATACATTCGACTGGTTTGTAAATGCGCCACCCTCGGGAGCTTCGTTCTACAGCGGATCGCAGGCTTCAGACCTTGCCGCCGGGATCTTCTCCGTGATTGCGACCAACCGGGTCAATGGTTGCGCGGATACCACACAGGTCTCCATCGATATTATGCAACTCCCCATTCCGTTGCCCCAGATCGAAATCCTGTCCATGGTGACAAGTTGTGTGGATGACAACGGAGCGCTAAGCGTTTCTGTGGGAGGGAATACAAGTGACTATGTTTTCGATTGGTACATCGGCAACCAGGAAAAAGCAGTTCCCGACTTTGTCGGTGAAATTTACGACAGTCTTGCCATTGGCTTTTACGCTGTTACCGCGACAAGCCGTATTACCGGCTGCAAGTCGCCGGTAGTGGTGGAAGAGATCATCGAAGATCCGCTTTTCCCGGAGTTTAACTTTACCACGGTTGCCGCGCTTTGCAAGCGGGATGCGAGCGACCCGGGCACGGGTATGGCCGCGATATTTGTTACTAACGGAGTCGATATCGCTTCCATCGAATGGAATGTCAACGGCGCAATTGTGAGCGGACCGATCCTTTCAGGTGTTGACGCAGGTGTATATCCGGTCACCGTTACAACGGCCCTGGGATGCGCTGTCACCAAGGAAATAGAGATCAAGACCGAAATACATCCGTTCAACGGAGTGTCCAGGAACGGAGACGGTGAAAACGACATCTTCTACATCAATTGTATCGAGAGTTTTCCCACTAATATTGTGAAGATCTTCAACCGCGTAGGGACACTGGTTTACGAAGCAGAAGGGTACGACAACAACGGAACCTTTTTCGATGGCAAATCCAACAAAGGGATCAGCCTGATGGGAACGTCCTTGCCGGGTGGTACCTATTTTTACATTATCGATAAGCGCGACGGTTCCAAACCGCTTGCTGGATATCTAGAAATAGTTAATTAACTTGTAAACTCATGAGGACCCTGCTCAAGAGATTCTTTATCACATCATTATTTGTCCTAACCTTCACGTCGTGGAGTCTGGCCCAGCAGTACCCCGTTTTTACGCAGTATTTCTGGAATGAGCTCGTGATCAATCCAGCGTTTGCCGGAAATCACGTCCAGCTTAGCCTGACGGCGATGTACCGGAACCAATGGGTGAATTTCCCCGGGGCTCCGAAGACCTTTAGCGTGAGCGGACATACCTCGCTGGCCAAGAACAAAGTGGGCGTAGGGCTCCTTGTAAACCATGATGAAATCGGAAGTTACAAGAATGATCACATCTACGCGAGCTACGCTTACAAGATCCATTTCCAGAAGGCCACGCTTTCCATGGGACTTCAGGCGGGGATCAATTTACTGGGGGCCGACTACAGTAAACTGGACCTCCAGAGTCCTGGTGACGCGTCCTTTTACAATATCCTGAATGTGATCAAGCCAAATTTCGGCGCCGGGTTATTTTACACGAAGAAGAATTTTTTCGTCGGTTTTTCCGTCCCCTTCATTCTGAATAACAAGATCGCCAACTCAGTCGAGGGATTGCTGGGCCAGCTGAAAGAAGCCCGGTATTATTATCTCAGAAGCGGTGTCGTGTTCCCGATAGACAAGATGGAAAAAGTGAAAATGAATCCGTCAATCCTGATTCGAACACAGGAAGGCCAGCCGCTCAGCGTCGACATCAATACCGCTTTCATCTTTTATGATGTTTTTAGCACCGGGGTTTCGTATCGTACGGGGGATTCATTCATATCGTTCATAGATCTGAAGATCAGCGAACGCTTCCATTTTGGATATTCTTACGACTGGACACAGTCTGACCTCAACAAGTTCTCAAACGGAACGCATGAGTTTATGATCAACTATCGCACACGGATCAGGGGCGTTCACAAGAACCCGGAGTGTCCTCAATACTACGATTACAGATAAACGCAAGTTACCGTCAGAACAGTTTTGCGTCCATTACGATTTCGCGGGTAACCCGGTAGAATTCCTTGTGGATATTGAATGGCGGTTCGCCGTTCGGTTCTTTGATCACATATGTGCCGTCCTCCAGCATCCTGTACGCATTGACGTTATCCTTCAGATTGTAGCGCAAGTTATTAATCGCCTGCTTCTTGAGGAAATCGTCATCCAGCAGGAACAGTGATTCTATCCTTCTGTCGAAACTCCGCACCATGGCGTCGGCGCTGCCGATGTAGACCTTGGGATTTCCCCCATTGTGAAAATAATAAATGCGGGAGTGTTCCAGGTATTCGCCGACAATAGATATGACTTCGATGTTCTCGCTTACGCCTTTCCGTCCCGGCTTGAGGCAACACATTCCGCGAACAATAAGCTTGACGGGAACACCTGCCTGTGACGCTGCAAACAATTCATCAATGAGTTCTTTATCCTGAAGTGAATTCAATTTGATTACAATTCCCGACGTCAGGCCGCTCCTCGCGTTCTCGGCTTCCCGCCGGATGATATTGCACAATTGAATACGCATGTCACGCGGCGATGTAATCAGGTTCCGGTATGTGGAAGGCTGGGAATGTCCGGTGATGACGTTGAAAAACTCGGAGACATCATTCGCATAAATTTCCTTCGTGGTCAGCAATCCGATATCGACGTAAAACCGCGATGTTGCTTCATTGTAGTTGCCGCTGGAAAGGTGAACGTATCGATAAACCTTGTCCTCCTCTTCTTTGCGTACGATCAGCAGTAATTTTGTATGCGTCTTAAGACTTCCGACACCGTAAATAACAAAGCAGCCCGCTTTCTGCAGGCGCTGTGCTTCTCGCAAATTATTTTCTTCATCAAACCGGGCCTTTACTTCAAACAGAACGGACACGTGCTTGCCGTTCTCCGCGGCCCGAAGCAAAGCCGCCGTGATCCGCGACTCGCGGGCAACCCTGTAAATGGTGATCTTAATGGAAAGTACGTAGGGATCATCCGCAGCCTTCTCCAACATTTCCAGTACCGGTTCCATGGAGTTGTAGGGATGGTGAAGCAGGATGTCGCGCTCTTTTAATACTTCAAACAGGTCGCGCGTACCGTGTTCGGGAAAATTTAATGGCTTGATCGGATCGGGAAGATGAACACGCTTGCTTTTGAATTCTTTATGGCCGATGATCTGCATCAGGCCGGAGAAGTCGATCATGCTCTCCTGTGGAACATAGAAGATATTATGCTCATCCAGGTCCCATTGGATCTTCAACAGCCGCATCATCCATGGATCCGGGTTTTCCTCGGTCTCCAGCCGTACCACGCGGCCTGATCGCCTGGTCTTCAGTTTGCGTTTCAGGTCTTCCAGAAAATTGGATTCAATATCCTCACTTTCTTCCAGGGTAAAATCCCCGTTCCTGTTTATCCTGAAGATGTTGGTACCTATAATTTCCACATTCCGGAACAGGTTGTGGATATTATGACGGATGATCTCCTCGATCGGTACAAACTGGATCAGGTCATCTTCAACAAGCTCATAAAACCGGGGAAGGTTCTGCGGCACCTGAATGAACGAAACCTTCTGCTGGTTTTGATTTTCATTCGGATTTTTCGTCACTACTCCGAACAGCAGCCTGTTGTTCATGAGCACGGGAAACGTGTGATACGAATCGAAGACCATCGGCGTCAACATCGGATAGATGGTCTTGTTGAAATAGTCGTTTACTTTTTGTGTGTTTTCCAGCGACAACTCATTGAACGAAGCAATAGAAAATCCATTTCTGAAAAAATTCGGTTTCAGGTGATTTACGTAATATTCGTTCTGATCCCTGTAAAATTTCTGCGTTTCCAGAAGCAGCAATTTCCGGAAAGGCTCTTCGCGCAGCCCGTTATAGTCGAACCGCTCTTTACCGTAGTCTATATAATTATACAGGCTTCCCAGCCGGATTGTGCAAAATTCATCCAGGTTGGATGACGTGATCGACAGGAACTTCAGCCTGTCGAAGATACTGCGGTCCATGTGTTTAGCCTGGTCGAGTACACGGTAATTGAATTTCAGCCAGCTTAGATCACGGCTGATGTAATTACTTTCCTCAATCTGCTGAATAAATTTTTCCGTCGATATCAAATACTCCTCCATAACCCCCGGACTAAAGTTCTGTTATATGTCAACGCGTGCATACTTAGCGTTCTTTTCGATAAATTCCCGGCGCGGAGCAACTTCATCACCCATTAACATTGAAAAAAGGTGATCGGCTTCAGCGGCGGATTCTATACTTACCTGCTTCAAAGACCTTTTCGACGGATCCATTGTTGTACTCCAGAGCTGTTCAGGGTTCATTTCTCCCAGACCTTTGTACCGTTGTACACCTACCGAATCCTCTTTTCCGCCGGAGAGCTCACGAACGATGATCTCCCGCTCTTCTTCCGTCCAGCAATATCGTTCCTCCCGCCCCTTTTTGACCAGGTATAACGGAGGGAGTGCGATGTAGACGTAGCCATTCTCAATGAGGTCGCGCATGTACCGGAAGAAGAAGGTCAGAATGAGCGTGCGTATATGACTTCCGTCGACGTCGGCATCCGTCATGATGATTACTTTATGATAGCGAAGCTTGTTCATGTTCAGCGCCTTGTCGTCCTCGGGAGTTCCAAAGCTAACACCAAGCGCGGTGATCATGTTCTTGATCTCCTCGTTGTCGTAGATACGGTGCTCCTGAGCTTTCTCCACATTCAAAATTTTACCCCTCAACGGAAGGATCGCCTGGAAATTCCTGTCTCTCCCCTGCTTGGCTGATCCACCGGCAGAGTCGCCCTCCACGAGGTACAATTCACAAATACTGGGATCGGCGCTGGAGCAGTCGGCCAGTTTACCCGGCAGACCCGTTCCCGAAAGAACATTCTTCCGCTGAACCATTTCGCGCGCCTTTCGGGCGGCATGGCGGGCCTGCGCAGCAAGAATGACCTTGTTCACAATCAGCTTGGCTTCGCGCGGATGTTCCTCCAGGTAATATTGAAGTACCTCTCCCACCGCCTGGTCCACGGCACCCATAACATCCGAGTTACCTAACTTGGTTTTTGTCTGGCCTTCGAATTGAGGTTCCGCGACTTTTACCGAGATCACCGATGTGAGGCCTTCACGGAAATCGTCTCCGTTGATTTCAATTTTCACTTTTTCCAGCAGACCTGACTTGTCGGCATAGTTTTTTAACGTCCGTGTGAGCGCACGCCGGAATCCGGCCACGTGCGTACCGCCCTCATGCGTGTTGATATTGTTCACATACGACACGAGGTTTTCACTGAAGGAGGTGTTGTAACTCATGGCTACCTGCACCGGTATTTCTCCTTTGTCGTTTTCGATGTAGATCGGTTCGGGAATAAGTTTCTCACGGTTCGAATCGATGTAAGCCACAAATTCCTTTAATCCACCTTCCGAGAAAAACTCATCCGAACGTGGTTTCCCCGACTCGTCCTTTTCTCTCAGGTCTGTAAGCGTGATTTTGATCCTGGGGTTCAGAAACGACAATTCGCGAAGACGGGTGGCTACTGTTTCATAGTTGTATTCGGTAACCTGGAAAATCTGCTTGTCCGGCAGGAAATGCACAGTCGTACCTCGTTTGTCGGATTCACCGATCACCCGAACCGAATATTTCGGATGACCGCGTTCATATTCCTGTTCGAATACCTGACCCTCACGGTGAACCGTGACCAGCAAAACCTCCGAAAGCGCGTTTACGCACGAAACGCCGACACCATGCAAACCACCCGATACCTTGTACGTGTTCTTATCGAATTTTCCGCCGGCGTGAAGCACTGTCATCACCACTTCCAGGGCCGAGCGCTTCTCCTTTTCCATAATTCCGGTAGGAATACCCCGGCCATTGTCCGTTACGGTCACGGAGCCGTTTTCATTAATTGTCACGGTTATGAGATCGCAATACCCTGCCAACGCTTCATCAATGGAGTTGTCGACCACTTCCCATACCAGGTGATGCAAGCCTTTGACACCCACATCGCCAATGTACATGGCCGGTCTTTTCCGTACAGCTTCTAAACCTTCTAAAACCTGGATATTATTGGCTGAATAATCAGCTGGTACTTTATCTTTATTTTCACTCATGATGTATTATTAGAACCGTCAAAAATAGTGTTTTTGAGCTTATGATAAGACGTTTATAAAACAATTATTAAACATAAAAAACCACCTTCACATTGTTTAAAAAGTATTTTAAGGTTATCTTCACCTAAAGCCTTAGTTATGCGCCAACTGCTTCAAAGATCCTTATACACCTCCCTTTTTTTGTTTTCGCTTCAACAGGTATTTGCCCAGGAAGCCATCCCGGTTTTCAAGACGCCGGCAGACTCTGCGTTGTATTACAGGATCCAACACGCCATGCGTACGCACGATCCTCTTTCTAACAGGCGGGTACGAATGGACAGCCTGTGGGAAGTACAACAATCGATCCTGAAAAACGGAATCCTGGGATGGCAATATGTCTACCGCCGCGATGAAACTTTTGTCACGTTCGAGGCGCTTACGAACAACGAAGTTGATCCGCTGTCGGTAACAAAGCTGAGTGTTGCCGATTTTAAAGGGCGCAAGCTTCCGCGTGAACTTTACTCCTGTTCAAATCTGGAGGAGATCGAACTGATGAACACTAAAATTCAAAAATTAGGGAAGCGCCTTAATAAACTCAAAAAACTTCATTCCGTCGAAGTCTACAACAACCAATCTACTGGTTCCTTACGGCTGGGCAGGAATGAGAACGTCACATTCCTGAAGATCAGGAGCAGCAAGCCCGGAAAGGTACCTTTATCATTCAGAAATTTTAAGGCGTTGGATTCCCTCGACCTCTGCCGGAATTTTCTGACCCGGTTCCCCGACGTCCATCACAATAAGAATCTCAGGCAGCTGGTACTGAGCGAAAACAATCTTACGCTGGACAATCTCAACGTAAAAAGAAATGAAACACTTCAGACACTCTATATCCGTAGAAATAAGATTACGACGGTTCCCGATGCTATCGGCAATTTTACCGCGCTGAAAAAGCTTTCTTTCAATTACAATGAGATCAGCTCCATATCCGATGACATTTCAAACCTGAAAAACCTGGAAGAACTTTCATTGTACCAGAACAAGCTCACCGCCATTCCTCCCGGCCTTTACCGACTAAACAACCTGAAGGTCATTGACCTTTATTACAATCGGATCGAGAAGATCGAAGACCAGATCCGGAACCTGGACAAACTGGAGGTCCTCTATCTTGCGAACAACAGAATTCATATTCTTTCCGAAAACATAGGCGCACTTTCGAACCTGCGCGAACTTTACCTGCACCACAACCGGATCAGTTATTTTCCCACAAGTCTCGGCAACCTGTCGAACCTGAAAGTCCTCCGTTTCAACGACAACTCGTTTGCCGCCTTCCCGGACCCGATCCTTGCGTTGCGCAATCTTGAAAATCTCGATATGTCGAGAAACAGCTTGCAGAACATCCCCCCGGATTTCGGGCATTATGAAAAACTTCAGTTGCTGATTATGACTGAAAATCCCTGGGAGGATAAAGACACGATTACAGCACTTGCCCGAAAGATGCGTTCCAACGGTACCCTGGTTCATCTCAACTCCACGGGTAGTGAATTCGAGGAAATTACTCCGCCGAAGGATTGACTTTTTTACTTTTTTTGGTTTTTACGCTTTTTTTTTCCTCCGGCTCCTCCATCAGCATAACCTTTGCCTTTGTGAGTTCTTCCTTTTGGACGGCGTTCACTTCCGGGTAATTTATACTAAGCTCCTCAAACTGCTGATGAATAATCGCCGCGATGGCCAGGCGTGCATACCATTTATCGTCCGCGGGGATGACAAACCACGGTGCATGTTTTTTTGAAGTGGCGCTGAGGGCCTTTTCGTAGGCCGACTGATATTCACTCCAGAAACCGCGCTCGACAAGATCTCCAAAAGCGAATTTCCAGTTTTTGGTAGGGTCGTTGATGCGTTCCAGAAAACGTTTCTTCTGTTCTTTCCTGGATATGTGAAGGAAGAACTTCAGGACTATCGTGCCATTCTGGTAAAGGGTCTTTTCAAACTGATTGATCTGCTTAAACCGCTGCTCCCAGAATGCATCGTCTATTTTGTCGACCGCGTCGATACCCGGAAGGTGTTCCCGCAGGATGTATTCCGGATGAACACGGGTGACCAGGACATTTTCGTAGTGAGACCGGTTATGGATGGCGATTTCCCCGCGGGCAGGTAGTGCCAGGTAATGCCGCCAGAGGTAGTGGTGATCCAGTTCATGCGATGACGGAGCCTTGAAGCTGTGGACCTTCACGCCCAGCGGATTAAAACCCGACATAATATGTTTGACGGCGCTGTCCTTTCCCGCAGCATCCATCGCCTGCAGGATGATGAGCACGCTGTATTGGTTGTGTGCATACAATTTGTCCTGTACCGTAGAGAGGTGTTTGATCCCTTCTTCAAGCAGACCCGCCGCGAGCTGCTTGTTCAGGGTTTCACCGTTGTAATCGGTTGGGTAGTTCTTCAGGGATATCTGCTTCCCCGGCTTTACTTTTAACTTCGATATTTCAATAAAATCCTTTTCGGAAACCATGGGCGCCGTTTTTTTTATGAATGTACTAAGATCCATCGTAACCATCTATTTATGTGTGCTCACATATTTCCGCACTACCCCTTCCATTGATGCCGCTATGGCCGATTCGTGAGTGTCTTGCAATGCCGGATTTGAGGGGCGGGTAGCCCGCCCGGACAATGACGGAAAACGGAAAAATGATAATCCGAAATCGATTGAAATCTGTCTTTTTTTAATTAAGTTTAGCTATATCCACAAAACGAGAAACGCCATGAAAACGACTATCAGAATTTTTTGTGTCTGCGTGCTGTTGGGACTGCAATTCGACGTTGCAGCCCAGAAAAAAAACAAGGATGTTGAGGCGATCAAAGCGCTTATCGAACGCGAGACAAAGGCGTTCTTCGAGATTGACTATAAGACCTGGGCTGATAGTTGGGCGCATACACCCTATGCGTTTTGGTCGTTTGCCGATACAACGGATGTGAATTCTTTTTCCGGGTGGAATCAGATCGAAAAAGGGTTCGCGGAATACTTTCGCACATCCAAGCCCTCAACGGCGCGGATCGAAAGGGAATGGCTCGGTCTGGAAGTAAGAATTTTCGGGAACGGGGCGTATGTACGATTCAACCAGCACGTTAAAGACGACTCCGAACGCCCCGCGCAGGCGGAAGTCCGGGTGCTCGAAAAAATAGATGGCCTTTGGAAAATTGTCTGTGTCTCCGTCATTGCGTTGGAAAAAGACAACCAGCCGAAACGTTAGCTATTATAACGTGATCGGAACAGGAAACGGCACACTGCTTGACTGCCACGTCGATTGCTTATTTTTCATTTCAAAATTGTCCCGACCGCAGCAAGACCAGCGTACAGGCCTCTGTAGTTTCAATGCCTTTCGCTTCCGCCAGGTTTCTGAACACTTCATTTTCTGTCCCGGGATTAAAAATTATCCGCTTCGGCTTCAGCCCCAGCAGATAATCGTACCACTCACCCTGATGTTGTGGGCCGATATAAAGTGTAATCGTATCAATGTTCGCTATCTCCGGTTTCTGACGGATATCCAGGATCTCCTTTCCGGCGACCCTTCCTTTTTTTATTCCTATCGGAACAACTTCATGATCATATTCGGTAAGCATATTGGCTGCCAGGTAAGCATATCTTCCAGGATTAGTCGATGCGCCTACTACGAGTGTCTTTTTCTTTTGCATAGTTTATTTTTTTAACGCTTGCACAGCTGCCTCTGCGCATCGCTCACCATCCATCGCAGCGGAAACAATTCCGCCTGCATAGCCGGCGCCTTCGCCGCAAGGAAACAAACCTCTGACCTGCAAATGCTCCAGCGTCACTTTGTCTCGCGGAATCTTCACAGGCGATGATGTCCGGCTTTCCACACCGACCACTTGAGCCTCGTTGGAGAGATAACCCTTTATTTTGCCTCCAAAGTTCCGGAATCCCTGACGAAGGGCCGAAATAATAAATGGCGGGAGTACATCCTTCATATCCGCCGCATAAAGCCCGGGTTGATAGGAAGTGTCCAGCAGCGATCCCGATACCTTCCCTTCGACAAAATCGTTTAACCGTTGCCCCGGCGCCCGTTGGGTTCCGCCTGCGACCTCACAGGCTTTACGCTCCAATGACGCCTGGAAGTGCATACCTGCCAAAACACCATACTGCCTGAAATCGCGAAAGTCGTTTTCCCCGACGGCAACAACAATACCTGAATTGGCATATTGGGAATCCCGTCGCGATGGACTCATGCCGTTTACAACCACCTCTCCGGGCGCAGTGGCGGAAGGTACAATAAATCCTCCCGGGCACATACAAAACGAAAAAACTCCGCGGTCATGACCATCCACGTTGGCCTGGTGGACCAGCGAATAGGAAGACGCAGGTAAATACGGACCCCGGTCGATATCGCAATGGTATTGTACCCGGTCGATCAACGACTGCTGATGTTCCACGCGAACGCCGATAGCAAACGGCTTTGATTCGATCAATATTTTCCTGCGCAGCAAAAGTTCGAAGATATCACGGGCCGAATGTCCGGTCGCGAGTATCACCGCAGCGGCCTTGATATTTCCCGAGCCGGTCACAACGCCTTTCATTACATTGCCTTCGATAATAAAGTCGATTACCTTTTCATCGAAGTGAATGGTACCTCCGGAATCCAGAATACGTTGTCTTAACTTCGATACTAATAGCGGTAGCTTGTTGGTGCCGATATGCGGATGGGCATCGTAAAGGATCTCATCTTTCGCACCATGAGCCACAAATATTTCCAGTATCCTTCGGATATCGCCACGTTTTTTGGAACGGGTATACAATTTCCCGTCGGAATATGTTCCGGCACCACCCTCGCCAAAGCAATAGTTTGATTCCGGATTTACAACACCATCTTTGTTAATAGCCGCGATATCACGCCTCCGCGCCTGGACGTCTTTACCTCTCTCCAGAACGATCGCCCTGTATCCCAGTTCAATAACCCGCAAGGCGGCAAACAATCCGGCAGGACCGCTTCCCACAATAATCACCGGCTCTTTGCCCGAGACATCCGCTACATCGGGATAAGGGATCACCGGTCTCCTTTCCCCGGCATTTATTACTTCACATTGGACACGGATGATCACGTTCCTGGAACGCGCATCGATGGAGCGTTTGACAGGATGGACAAAGACACTGCCGTCGTCTTTCAGGCCTAGCTTGTTATAGAGGGCCGCATTGAATCGCTGTTCATCAAAAGCCTCTTCCGGCTTCAAGGTGAGTTCCACTATACGCATAAGGAAGGTTTTTATCCTTCAGTTATTTAGAAAGGCAAAGATATAAATGGTCAGCGGAAGGAAAAGACGTTTCCCAAATTCAGTCCAAAATGAAATGTTTTGGAAAACTTGTCCTGATCCAGGTCTTCGAAATATGTTGCGTAATCCGGATCAACATCAAATCCCCGGTATCCGATGTCACCGGAGATAAACACATCGATGGTGAAACCTTTTGCATTGTTACGACGCATAATGCGGTAGCCGAGCAATGCGCCCCATTCGATCCGCTGCTCCACGGCGTTAAAAGTAAAGATGTCTGTTGGATTCTGACTGCTGACCTGATTCTGGTTTACAAAGTGACCCAGGTTAGTAAACCGGATCTCCTGTCCGAAATACCACATGCCGGCCTTCATGGCATTATAGAACTTCTGCTTAATGGCGATACTGTATCCGCGCTCGAATTGTTTACCGGGAGCAATATTGGCATCGGCCTTAAAGAAGGGGTCTCTGATTCCGATAAATTCAAATTCATGACCGATTCTTTCCTGAAGATAAAATTCAATGCCGAGCGGTAGTTTACCGGCCGCGAGCCAGACGGGGTTGCTCCCGAAGATCACACCCTGAAACTCATTGAACCGCGGATCAAAATACGTAAATCCTTTTTTCTGAGCGACCGTCTTTTTTGTTGTGGTACTCTTAGCCGCAAGCTCCGTAATTTCCGCGCTCAGTTTACGATCGTCGTAAAATGGACGGTAATATCCCGAAAGTTTTCCATCCGCTTCGTAAATCTCCCACGTACCGGTCTTTAATTCATTCTCCATCGCTCCTTTCGTCTGGAGGTTTCCGCCCGGATAATAGCCGTAATAAGTTCCCTTTCCGTTATCGTATTCGCAGGTGCCTTCTTTCTTTCCGTCCTCAAAGAAGAATTCCCACTTGCCCTGTCTTTTTTCATCGATGATCCTTCCCTTGAGTTTTAATTTCCCGCTTTCATGGTATTCGCGGAATTCACCCGATCCCTGATCAAACGTCGCTTCGCTCTTCAGTTTTCCGGAAGCCGTGAAAGCCTTCCAGTATCCGTCCTTTTTTCCCTCCTCGAACTGACCGGTCGAACTTACCGTTCCATCTTCATAGAAATACTCCCAGTTACCCGCCGCCATATCTCTTGAATAACTTCCGCGGGAAGACACCTTGCCCGACGGGAAGTACGTCGTCCAGGTTCCGTTCTTTTTGCCATCGGTAAATTCACCTTCGCTTTGCAATGTGCCATCCTCGGCAAAGTATCTCCAATGGCCGACATTCCTGTTACCTGCCTTGGGACCTTCGCCCAGTATTTTTCCGGAATGATAGTATTCCGTAAAACGGCCGAAGTCGTCGGTGTATTCAATTTCTCCTTTTAATGCGCCGTCTTCAAAGAACGTTTTCCATTGACCGGTGTGCTTACTGTTCTTATACTCGCCTGTTTCTTTTATCCGGCCGTTCTCATAATACATCTTCCATTCGCCCTCCCGGTTCTTGCCGTTGATTATACCCTCCATACTTTTCTGGCCGCTCTCGAAAAAATATTCCCACATGCCATAGTTAGCCCCCTTAAAAAGGATACCTCTCATCTTCAGCTTTCCGGTCTCGTAGTAAAATTCCCAGACACCGGTCGTTTCATTATTGGTGAACTGGCCTTTTGATTCGATGTTGCCGTTCAGGTAATAGGATATGTATCGGCCATGAGGAATATTCTTCACGGAATCCTTTACCTGGTAGACTTCCTTAAGGTGTTTTTTCTCGTTGTCATGGTAAGTCTGCCGCATGGATCCCTGCGCGAAAGCGCCCGATGAAAGGCAAACGGATATTACGGCGGCTAAAAAAGTAAAAAATCTCAAAATCAATGAGTTAGCTATCCCAAAGATAAAAAAAAACTGACTTCTTCACAGCGCCAGCTCAAATTACAAGCGATACCCGACGCTCAATGGCTTACAAAAGCAGCTTTACCCCACTCCTCTTTCTCCTGTTCGTTCCACAGCTCGGGGAAGAACATGATCTTCTGGAAACGCGGCGGAAGAAATTTTTGCCAGTTCGTACCACCGGTCGCCTTAATGTCCCTCGTGTTTTTTTGCAGGTAATGCCCCGCAGCCTTAAGGTGCGCCAGCGGCCAGAGGACATTGGAAAGGGTATCCAGCTGGCGCAGGCATTGGCGCACTTCGCCGGAATGAGGAAAATGTTTCAGGTATAGTTTGCGGATGTTCCTGTCGCGGTACTTCAGGCCCATAGCCTTGAACGTTGACATGTATTTCTCTTCGAATTGCTGCAGTGTCAGCGTGCGTTTCCCGGTGGCCAGTTCGGTAGCGCCGCTCCTCCAGTACAACCTTTCTATTTGTTTATCCAGATCGCTGTACTCCGTCAGCGCCTCCCGTTCCGCGACATTGACCAGGTTAATCATGTCTGTACAGGAAATCTCGATCACGCGGTATTGCGCGGACTGAAATCCGCTTGCGGGTAAAAGGGACATTCTGAATTTCAGAAACTGGTCTTTTTCCATTCCTTCAACCATGATGGAAAACGATTCCCTCAACTGATCGAAATACCGGATAATACGGTTCAGCCTGTCGACAAAAAAAGTTTCTGTGGGGTTCTCGTTTCCCGCGATCTGGTCGATCTCCCAAAGGATCAGGTTGAAGTATAACTCCGTGATCTGGTGATAGATGATGAATATCTTCTCGTCCGGAAAACTGGTTTTGGGTGTCTGAAGGCTCAGCAGCGTGTCGAGGTGAATGTAGTCCCAATAGGTCAGGTAATCGGAATACAACAGACCATCCAGGTAGGATGACAGATCCTGTCCCATCACGTTGTATTTAGCCTGAAGCTTTTTGAGCTGTTCTAAGAGATTCGGATCTACGGTATCACCCATCAGCGTGGAATTAGAATGTAAATTACTTGTGTAAATTTGCCCGAAAGTTATAATAAATAGGTTGCGGAGCGAACTGGAAAGGCTAAACAATCTGAAGGAATTCTTATTTATTATCAGGCGCTTTATTACTACAATTAATTACATCTTATGTCACATCACGCCACCAACGAAACGACCCAGGTAAAAAAATCTCTCAAACAGGATTTGTTTGACCATCCTGATTTTTACGCGATCGACGACCTGCTCACTGACGAGCATAAACTGATCAGGAGTTCGATCCGTGAGTTCGTAAAGCGTGAAATTTCTCCCTATGTGGAAGATTGGGCTCAACGCGCTTATTTTCCTTACGATATCGTTCGGAAATTCGGGGAGATCGGAGCATTCGGTCCGACTATTCCCGCTGAATACGGTGGCGGCGGACTCGACTACATCTCGTACGGATTGATCATGCAGGAAATCGAACGTGGTGATTCCGGAATGCGGTCGACTGCGTCCGTGCAAGGATCATTGGTGATGTATCCGATCTATAAATTCGGGTCTGATGCCCAGCGAAAGAAATACCTGCCGAAGCTGGCATCCGGCGAATGGCTCGGCTGCTTCGGGTTAACCGAACCGGATCACGGCTCAAATCCCTCTGGTATGGTTACCAACTTCAGGGATATGGGCGATCATTACCTGTTGAACGGCGCCAAAATGTGGATCTCCAACTCCCCAAGAGCTGATGTTGCGGTCGTGTGGGCGAAGGACGAAACGGGAAGGATCCATGGTCTCATCGTGGAACGCGGCATGCCCGGTTTTTCCACTCCGGAAACCCATGGCAAATGGTCATTACGGGCCAGCGCGACGGGAGAACTTGTCTTTGACAATGTAAAGGTTCCGAAAGAAAATCTCCTGCCCGGAAAGAACGGGCTGGGTGCGCCGATGATGTGCCTCGATTCCGCACGCTTTGGAATCGCGTGGGGCGCCATCGGAGCTGCCATGGATTGTTACGATTCGGCGCGAAGGTATGCCGCGGAGCGTATCCAGTTCGGAAAACCGATCGCATCATTTCAGCTCACGCAGAAAAAACTTGCCGAAATGCTCACAGAAATAACAAAAGCGCAGCTCGTCAACTGGAGGCTTGGTGTACTCATGAATGAAGGGAAGGCCACCACACCACAGATATCTATGGCAAAACGAAACAATGTGCAGATCGCCCTGGAGATCGCCCGCGAAGCGCGGCAGATTCACGGCGGTATGGGCATTACCGGGGAATATCCGCTCATGCGGCATATGATGAATCTCGAGTCGGTACTGACCTATGAAGGAACCCAGGATATCCATCTGCTGATCCTCGGACAAAAAATTACAGGTATTCCTGCCTTCAGTTAGTTCTCCACGTAGGCGGTGAATGTAACGCGTTGAACAGGGTTTTGCGGATCGTTTGAATAGACGGTCACGGCTTTCTGAAGTGTACCCTTTCGTTCCATGGGGTTGAATTCGATCCTGATCACACTGCTCTCGCCCGGCTTTAACGACGTCTTCGACGCTGCCGCACTGATGCAGGTACAATTGCCCTGCACCGACTTGATCTCCAACTCTCTTTTACCGGTATTCACGAACATGACTTCCCGGACGGTCGTCGTATTCGGTCTTAACCTTCCAAAATCCAGAGAAGATGATGCCAGGCTCAGCTGCGGCGCCCTGGATACGTCCTCCGGCTTAAGATCCTTGAAGTTATCCTCCAACGTAGCGTATACTGAAAACGACTTGGATGCGTTCACATCGTCGTCCGTTATAATCTCGATGTTATCGGACTGAAAACCGTATTTGTCCTTCAACTTTCCGTTGTAGCTTACTTTAATGTGACCTTTCTCTCCTGGTGCGATGGTTTTGGGTAGAACGTCCACTTTAATATAGGATGGACCAACATATTTACCCATATAGGTGACCGGTTTGGTACCGCCGTTCACAAACTGAAAATCGCGCACGGTAAACTCGTCTTTTAAATAAACCTTTCCCATGTTGAATGAACCCGACTTGAGTTTCCAGCTGCCGTTTGAGGTCTGGAATTCAGTATTGGCGCTCATCAGGTCGCCGTCGGCGGCCACCTGGCCTTTGATCTGGAGGATAACGGGGTTTGAATCCAGATCCGTTGTTACCGTCAACGATTTATTAAAATAACCGGGCCTGCCTTTGGGGTTGTAACTTGCCTGGATAAAGCCTGTTTTACCATTCGGTACAGGTTCCTTGCTCCAATCGGGCGTGGTACATCCGCATGAAGCCTGTACGTTAAGGATCTTTACGGGTCTTCCGCTGATGTTCGTGAACTGAAATTCGTGCATAACAGGCCCTCCCGATTCCTTCACCGGTCCAAAATCAAATGACTCTTCACGAAATTGAAGCGGTTTCGCCAGTTGCGCAAAAACGGTTGTCGCCAGCAGCAGCGAGCAAAATATCATCAGTACCCTCATCATCTTCTATTTTTGATTCACAAATTTAAAACTAATTCAGTTCAGCATTATTTTATTTTCTTTGCAAAACTATGTCAAGAATTCTTACGGGTATCCAGAGCAGCGGCAAGCCCCACCTGGGTAACTTATTAGGCGCGATCATTCCGGCTATTCAGCTTTCACAGCGGCCGGGCAACGAGTCTTTCTTTTTTATTGCAGACCTTCATTCCCTTACCACCATCAAGGATTCGGAAACGCGGATTCAGCACGTGCAGGCTGTCGCGGCGGCCTGGCTCGCTTTCGGATTCGATATTGAAAAGAACTACCTGTACCGGCAGTCGCGGATACCGGAAGTGTGCGAGCTTACCTGGTACCTGAGTTGCCTCACTCCTTTTCCCATGCTGGCGAACGCCCACAGTTTTAAAGATAAGTCGGAGAAACTTGCGGACGTGAATGCGGGGCTTTTCACCTATCCCGTGCTGATGACAGCCGATATTATTTTGTATGATGCCAATTATGTCCCTGTGGGAAAAGATCAGCGGCAACACCTGGAGATCGCGCGGGATATCGCCACGGCGTTCAACAATACTTACGGTGATACATTTGTTGTTCCGGAAGCGAAGATCGAAGAAACGGTGATGACGATCCCGGGAACCGACGGGCAGAAGATGAGCAAATCGTACGGCAATATCATTGACATTTTTTTACCCGATAAAGAGCTGCTGAAGCAAATCAAATCCATCAAAACAGACAGTACACCGATGGAGTCACCCAAGGATCCGGACAGTGACAATGTGTATGCGATCTATAGCCTGCTGGCAACGCAGGAACAAAAAGAAGCGATCCGAAACAAGTACCTCGCAGGCAACTACGGATACGGTCATGCTAAACAGGAATTGTTTGAACTGATCGTTCAGAAATTCCGCAAGGAAAGGGAGGCGTACGCGTATTACATGAGCAACCCGGAAGAACTCGAGAAGAAACTGGAACAAGGCGAAGCTAAGGCAAGGGTAATCGCGCTGGATGTACTGGACCGCGTCAGAAAGAAAATCGGATTCCGGTAGCGATTTGTTGCTGAGATTCCGAAAGGGAGTAACGGACTAACAATCGCAACCCCGGAAAAACCGCTTACTTCTTTTCCGACGACCAGACTACCTGTTGTTTATTTTTGTCCACGCTTAAAATGATCCGCAGCGGGCTTGGCGCCAGAACCAGGCGGGTATCTTTCCCGGGCAGTTTGTCTACTTCAACAGGAACACCCTGACCAAGGTAGCCAATGGGCATCAACACATCATTATCAGGGCAGTATTCGTCGTGCACAAGTTGTAGCGCCTCTTCGAGGTAGTCGCCGTATTGTTCCTGAAATTCATCCTCCAGGTCGTGCAATTCCTCTTCAAGCTCGTCGTACCTGGGATTGTTATAGTTGATCTTGCTCAACTCTTCTCTTTTCGTTACGAGCTTCACCAGGGCCTGATCGAGTGCTTTAACATCCATAGTTGCGTTTTTTTGCAAAGATTACAGAATTCGGTGAATTAGAAAAATTGAATTTAAGTACGTGATCAATTTCAACCAGCCACGGCTCTTATCGGGAGGATAACAGTGAAATGAACTTTCTGTTATAAAAATGGAAGTTATCCGTTCAAATTGACCTGTCTTTCCTATTTTTGCGGCATTTACTGTTATTAAAAAATGAAAGACCTATTACAACTGGTTCAATCCAGGGCTCAAACCTGGCTGGACAGCCCCGCTATCGATAACGCCACAAAAACCGAAGTAAAGTCGCTCCTGGAAAAGGCCGATTCAAAGGAGCTCATAGACAATTTTTACAAGGATCTGGAATTCGGTACAGGCGGACTGAGAGGTATCATGGGGGTCGGGTCCAATTGCATGAACAAATACACCGTCGGTGTGGCCACGCAGGGGCTGGCCAACTACCTGAACAAGACGTTTCCGGGAAAGGAGATCAACGTTGCCATTGCACACGACAGCCGGAATAATGGCCGGTTCTTCGCACAGGTGGCCGCCGATGTTCTTTCGGCTAATGGAATTCATGTGCATATGTTCGCCGAACTGAGGCCTACGCCTTTGTTGTCATTCGCGATCCGTTACCTGAAATGCGATTCGGGAATTGTTGTTACCGCTTCCCACAATCCAAAGGAATACAATGGGTACAAGGCGTATTGGAACGACGGTGCGCAGGTCGTACCGCCGCACGATAAAAACATCACCCACGAAGTAAAGGCTATCACATCCTTCGGACAGGTTAATTTCACAGGCGATCCGACGAAGATCCATGTGATCGGGCCCGAAGTGGAAGCCGCTTATTATGAAGAAGTAAAAAAACTTATTCCCAACCGGTCCGTAATTGCCAAACACCACGCTATTCCGCTGGTCTTCACCGGAATACATGGTACAGGAATAACAATGGTACCGGAATGCCTGCGCCAGATCGGGTTTACCAATATTCAGATCGTTGCGGAGCAGAATACGCCCGATGGAAATTTTCCAACCGTTCATTCGCCGAACCCGGAGGAGAAATCGGCCATGGAACTCGCCATCAAAAAAGGTAAGGAAACCGGGGCCACCATGGTGATGGCAACCGATCCCGACGCTGATCGTGTGGGCATCGGCGTGAAAAAAGCCGACGGTGAATTTATTCTGCTGAATGGCAACCAGGCGTTCTGCCTGATGATGTACTTTATTTTGAAGAACCTGAAAGACAAGGATAACGCCTACATCGCCAAAACGATCGTTACCTCTGAGCTGGTAGATACAATGGCGGCAAAACTGGGTGTGGAATGCTACAATACCCTGACTGGCTTCAAGTATATCGCCGAACTGATGGGCAAGTTCGACGGGAAGAAAAAGTTCGTCGCTGCCGGTGAAGAGAGCTATGGTTATATGGTCGGCGATTTTGTCCGGGATAAAGATGCCGTGTCTGCGTGCGCTTTCTTTTCCGCGATGGCGGCGAACGCCACAGACGAAGGCAAATCCATGTATGACTGGCTGATCGATATGTATGTCGACTTTGGTTATTACAAGGAGAATCTGTTGAACATCACCAAAAAAGGTCAGCAGGGTGAGCAGGAGATCAAAGCGATGATGGATAAGCTTCGGAACAATCCCCCCTCCGAAATTAACGGAAGCCGTGTAGCCCGGTTATTGGATTACAAGATATTGAAGGAAAGAGACCTGCTGAACGGAAAGGAAAGCAGCCTGGACTTTCCCTCATCTGATGTCCTTCAGTTTTACCTGGAAGATGGCAGCAAGGTATCGGTAAGACCTTCCGGTACGGAGCCAAAGATCAAATTCTACATCAGTGTTCACGATACGCTGAAATCGAAGGCTGAGTTCGCTGCAGTTGATGCACGCCTCGATCAGAAGATTAAAGGTATTGAGCAATATCTCCTTTCCATCTAACCATCACAGATGAATATTGTCAGCGAGTCATTGGTAAAAATTTTCGAAAGGGATCTTCAGAAGCTGGAGGATGAAATAAAACTCTATCCGACGGATGAATCCCTGTGGACCGTTCGCGGAAATATCAAGAACGCCGGTGGCAATTTATGCTTACACCTTTGCGGCAACCTCCAATACTATATCGGATCCATCTTAGGCGGCACGGATTACAAGAGGAACCGGGAGCTTGAGTTCTCGGCGACGGGCCTGACGAAAGCGCAGCTCATCTCGGAAATTCAAAAGACAAAAAAGGCGGTCGTTGTAACGCTTACCCGGCTGGATGTTTTTTTAATGGAACGCGAGTACCCGATGCAGGTATTTGACTACAATATGACGACGACGTTTTTTATGATACACCTCGCCGCTCACCTGAATTATCACCTGGGGCAGATAAACTACCTTCGAAGGCTATTATGAAAAAAGTTGCCTTTTATACCCTTGGCTGTAAACTCAATTATTCCGAGACCTCGACGATCTCCCGGATGTTTGAGCAAAAGGGCTATAAGAAAGTCGACTTCACCGATACACCCGATATTTTTATCATCAATACCTGTTCCGTTACGGAAAATGCGGACCGGAAATGCCACAAGATCGTCAGAGAAGCGCGCGGTATTTCGCCCGAGGCCTACGTTGCAATAATCGGGTGCTATGCCCAGCTGAAACCTGCAGAAATCGCCGCGATCCCAGGCGTCGATGCTGTATTGGGTGCAGCTGAAAAGTT
The DNA here is from genome assembly GCA_041742155.1 of Chryseolinea sp. Lineage (GTDB taxonomy): Bacteria > Bacteroidota > Bacteroidia > Cytophagales > Cyclobacteriaceae > Chryseolinea. The sequence continues at coordinate 246,044 of JBGSJE010000003.1, forward strand.
CAGGCTTGTCGAATTACTGGATGGCTTCGTTCGCAAGCCGCAGGCGGAGGTTTTTGCTTCAGGCATCGAGGAAGCGAACCGCTTTAACACATCCTATTCGATCTACGACCGGACCCGTACGTTCCTAAAGGTCCAGGACGGCTGCGATTATTCCTGCACTTTTTGCACGATCCCCCTCGCCCGGGGAAGCAGCCGGAGCGACAGCATTGCTAATATCATCGCGACGGCGAAAGCGATCGGTGAGACCGAAGTGAGGGAAATTGTGCTTACCGGTGTTAATACCGGCGATTTCGGAATCCAGCAAGGAAAAAGAGTGGAACGATTCACGGACCTCGTTGAAGCATTGGATAACGTCGAAGGAATCGACCGTTTCAGGATATCTTCGATCGAACCGAATTTACTTACCGATGAGATCATTTCGTTCGTGAGCCGCTCGGCGAAATTTGTTCCTCATTTTCACATACCCCTCCAATCCGGGTCGAATAAAATTCTAAAGCTGATGAAACGGCGGTACCTCCGCGAACTCTACGCCGAACGGGTCGATACCATTAAAGCGTACATGCCGCACTGTTGTATCGGGGTTGATGTGATCGTTGGTTTCCCGGGCGAGACCGATGAAGACTTTCTGGAAACCTACCGGTTCCTCAATGAACTTGATATCTCTTACCTGCACGTCTTCACCTACTCCGAGCGTGAGCATACAGCCGCGGCAAGTATGGCTGGTTCCGTTCCCGGCAGCAAACGGGCGGAGCGATCAAAGATGTTACATATTCTGTCGGACAAAAAGAGGAGAAGGTTCTATGAAATGAACCTCGGGAAGTCGCTCACCGTACTTTTTGAAAATGATGTCGAAGACGGTATGATGCATGGCTTCACCGAAAACTATATCCGAGTGGTGGCAAAATACGACCCCATACTGATCAACGAACTGCGTCATGTAACCTTATGCGGCATTAACGAAAAAGGGTTGGTGGAAATAGAAGAAGCTTCCGGCGAAGCTGAGATCTTGCATTCGCCGGTGATGCACTGAAGAAACGTAATATTGCAGTTCTTTTTCCGCTTACGGTGTTGCCTTTAAACAACTGATCTTCAGCTATTAATAGCAGTCACGGAAATTTTTACATCAGCCTTATTTCAAGCCCTTGACCGATACCAGCATGTATGATTTGGGTCCGTTCGACCTCATGATCCGCCCTTGTTTATCGCCTCCCTCGACATCCATAAACATTCTTACACGATTACCATAAAGCCGGATAACGCGAGAGCCGGGTCCCGCGTGGCGTATACCTTTGTGTCATCATTTAAGGGTTTAGAGTAAGAGGGAGGAAGGAAGAAGGCCACGGATTCAGCGGGAGGTAAGTGGGGTCTTCTTCCTTTTTTTATGTTTTTATCCTGCCGTCCTTCAATTCAATTTTCCTGTCCGACATTCCGGCGAGTTCTTCGTTGTGGGTAACAATTATAAATGTCTGCCCGATGTCTTTTCTCAATTGAAAAAAAAGATTGTGCAGGTCAACCGCGTTTTTTGAATCCAGGTTTCCGCTTGGCTCGTCCGCCAGGATCAGATCAGGGGCATTGATCATGGCGCGGGCGACGGCTACCCGTTGTTGTTCGCCGCCGGATAGTTCGGACGGCTTGTGATCCGTCCTTTCCCGAAGGCCGAGCATTTCCAGCAGACTTATCGCCCTTTGTTTTACTTCATGTTCACTACGGCGCCCGATCAAACCCGGGATCATCACGTTCTCAACCGCCGAAAACTCTGGAAGAAGGTTGTGAAACTGAAAAACAAAACCGATTGCCTTATTCCGGAATGCCGCCAGGTTCCTCGCATTCTGTCCAAACACATCCTTGTCCTGAATGAATACTTTACCCTTATCCGGTGCGTCAAGAGTCCCCAATATGTGGAGTAATGTACTCTTTCCGGCCCCGGACGCACCGACGATGGCAACGATCTCTCCCTTTTTGACTTCCAGGTCGATACCCTTCAATACTGGTAAATCCCCGTAAGACTTCTCTAGGTTTGTGGCTCGAAGCATCGCTGAATTATTGTGTTTCCTTGAAATAAAGCTGTAAATAAAGTAGTTTCGCCCCAAACAAAAAATTCATGAACATTCACGAATACCAGGGAAAGGAGATTCTAAAAAAATATGGCGTCACAGTTCAGCGCGGTATTGTTGCCGATACGCCCGACAGTGCCATCCAGGCTGCTAAAGAATTGAATGCAGAAACCGGTACGAAATGGTTTGTCGTCAAGTCTCAGATACACGCGGGCGGTCGCGGTAAAGGAAAAATCAAGGAAACAGGTTCACACGGCGTAGTCCTTGCCAAAAGTATAACGGAAGTTCCCGATAAAGTGAAAGCGATACTGGGCGGAACACTGGTGACCATCCAGACCGGTCCGGAAGGAAAAAAGGTAAACAAAGTTCTCATTGCCGAGGATGTATACTATCCGGGCGAAAGCGAACCCAAGGAATATTATATGAGTATCCTGCTGGACCGGTCAAAAGCCTGCCCGGTTATTATGGCTTCAACGGAAGGTGGAATGAACATCGAGGAAGTCGCGGAATCTCATCCGGAGAAAATCATCAAAGAATGGATCGACCCGGCAATCGGCCTGCAGTCTTTTCAGGCAAGAAAACTTGCCTTTGCGCTGGGCTGGGAAGGCAATGCCTTCAAAGAGGGGGTAAAATTCATTCACGCTTTATATAACGCGTATCTCGGACTCGATGCGTCGATGTTTGAGATCAATCCTGTCCTGAAGACATCGGACAACCGGATACTGGCAGTCGACGCAAAAGTCAATCTCGATGATAATGCGCTGTTTCGCCATAAGGATCTCGCCGAACTCAGGGATATCACCGAAGAGGACCCCCTGGAAGTAGAAGCTGGTAAAGCCGGTCTGAACTACGTAAAACTGGATGGCAATGTGGGATGTATGGTGAATGGCGCGGGACTTGCTATGGCGACCATGGATATCATCAAGTTATCCGGTGGTGAGCCGGCAAACTTCCTCGACGTAGGGGGTGGAGCAAATGCCGAGACCGTTGAAGCGGGATTCAGGATAATCCTGAAAGACCCTAACGTCAAGGCGATCCTGATCAATATCTTCGGCGGTATCGTACGGTGTGACCGTGTTGCGAATGGTGTGGTGGAAGCATACAAGAAGATCGGCGATATCCATGTACCGATCATTGTTCGACTGCAGGGAACGAATGCGGAAGAAGGAGCAAAAATCATCGAACAATCGGGACTGAAGGTATTTTCGGCCATTGTGCTTAAAGATGCGGCCCAAAAGGTAAAGGAGGTACTGGCCTGAGGTTTTTCCCGAAAGGGCAAAATTCCCTATATTTAGTCTGTCATAGCTAAAAACAATGAAGAGATTTACGATCGTTATGCTCATTGCGGCTCTGGGGATACCTGTTACGGGCTATTGCCAGAGCTTTTATGCCCTTCGGAGGGATCGTAATTTCCTGGTTAGCCTGGGTTCCGGCACGGCAAACTACTACGGTGAGATGGTGAACCCTGGCGAATTCGGGACGCTAAAACCCAACGTGGCGGCCGGTGCGGAGTATTACATGACCGACCGCATCAGCATCAGAGGCGAGCTTACCTGGTTTCAGCTCTCGGGCAATGATGCCGACGCAGACGACGACCGTGTGGAGCGAAATCTCTCCTTCAGGTCAAATAACATCGAACTGAGCCTGATGGGAGCCATAAACTTGTCTCCCATGGGTTTACGCTTCTACCAGCGTTCAAAGCTCAACTTTCACGCGTTTGCCGGGATCGGAGCGCTGTATTTTAATCCGAAAGCGAAATACCAGGGAGAGTGGCATGCCCTTCAGCCCCTTCAGACGGAAAACAAGAAGTATAGCCGGTTTCAGCCCGTCATTCCCCTTGGGTTCGGCGCGCGGATAAAGCTGGATCCTTTTTTTAATATTCTCGTGGAAGCAGGCTACCGCATAACGTTCACAGACTACCTCGACGACGCCAGCAGTACCCGCTACGTCGACGGAGCTTTGTTAAAGAATGACCTGGCCCGCGCATTGGCTGACCGCCGCGTTGAAATCGACACCCAACCCAGTCGCCCGACAGAAGTGGGTAAACGTGGCAATCCTGCCCACAATGACGGTTACTTTATCACCAATATCACGCTGCAGTATTACATCCCGAAGATCATGTTCAGCGGATACAATAAACTGTATAACGCCAAACGAAAGGCATATTACAGGAGACCGCGAAAGAGCTGATGATATAGAAGCTTGGGGTTGTTACTTACTGTAGCAGTATACTTCCGAATTTTGCCGGATCGTTCAACGTCTGCGCTACACCCCTTCCCACGGACAATAATGCATTGGGATCGACGTGAACGGGAACCTTGATCTTTTTTTCGAACCTATCCTTCAATCCACGAAGCCTGGCGTTCCCGCCGGTTACATGTATCCCATTTTGCAGGATGTCGGACGCCAGTTCCGGCGGGCATGTCTCCAGTGTCTGGATAATGGAGTGTTCTATGGCGCTGACCGATTTTTCAAGGATGAAGGCTACCTCCGCATGGTTGATGGTACGGGTTACCGGAATACCCTCCATCAGGTCCTTCCCTTTCACCTGTATCGGCGCCGGGACATCCGCGATTTCAGAGGTCACCGCTCCTACCTGAATCTTGATCTGTTCCGCCGTCTTCAGCCCGATGGAAATGTTGTAATGTCTCCGGAAATAATCCTGGATAGCTTCATCAAAACTGTCGCCTGCCACCTTCAGCGACTGAAATGCCGCAATTCCGGACAGCGATATAACCACGATCTCGGTTATCCCACCACCGATATCGATTAACATTTTGCCGTTTGGTTCGCGTATGTCAAGCCCCATCCCGAGCGCGGCGGCCAACGGCTCATAGACCATATAGGTATGACGCGAGTTAAACTGGCCAAGTGCATCGCGCAAAGCCCGGCGTTCGACTTCCGTGGTGTAATAAGGAATTCCCGAAATGATATTATTGTAACCGCTGAGGAATGAACTGGCCGAGTACGCTTCCGCCAGCATCGCGCTGATCATTTTACTTGCGGATTCATAGTCAGCAATAACCCCGCAGCGCAACGGCTTAACCGGTTTCAGTTCTCCGTGATTTTTTTCAAACATATTGAACGCCTTGTCGCCAACCGCTTTGACGGCATTACTTTCCGCATCGAATACAATGTATGATGCCTGGGCAAGCAGGATACCATCCTGATCGCTGACAACAGTATTGTTGTTACCCAGATCGATCGCTACGTTCTTGTTTTTAAAAAAATTAAAGTTCATCTGCTTCAAATAATGGTATTACCGCCTATCCTACTTCCACGCTGGCACGTTTAATAAATTCCGCAATATCGTAACTTCGAAACGACCAACAACTGCACAAATATATGTCAAAGCGTTCGCAAAATTCGCGAAGAAGTTTTATCAAGAAAGCAATCTCCGGCGCAATTATTACAAGTGTGCCATCCGGCCTGATTGCACAGCATGACCATACCGTTCTCATGAAGGCCGGTTCGCCACAGGATAAATTTTCCGCGAACGACCAGGTGAATATCGCGGTTATCGGTATGGGAATCATGGGCTTCAGCAACCTGGCGACTTCCCTGAAAATACCCGGAGTAAAAGTAGTGGGTGTATGCGATCTCTACAGCGGGCGCCTGGAACACGCGAAAGAAATTTACGGAAAAGACCTGTACACGACCAGAGATTATCGTGAAGTACTGGAACGGAAAGACGTCGATGCGGTGATTATTGCAACATCCGACCATTGGCACGACCGCATTTCCATAGATGCCATGAATAAAGGAAAGCACGTTTATTGTGAGAAACCGATGGTCCACAAACTCGAGGAGGGCGCGGAGGTCATCGCCACACAGAAAAGAACGGGCAAAGTGATGCAGATCGGAAGCCAGCGTGTGAGTTCCATTGTGACAGAGAAAACAAGGCAGATATTCGAATCCGGCGTCATAGGAGACCTTGTCCTGGTCGAAACCTATATGGACAGGCAAAGCCCCCTCGGTGCATGGCAGTATTCGATTCCCACCGATGCCAATGCCGGGACAGTAGACTGGGACCGGTTTATCGGTGATGCCCCGAAAGTGGCTTACGATCCCGTCCGGTTTTTCCGGTGGCGAAATTATCAGGACTACGGTACGGGTATTGCCGGCGACCTCTTCGTTCATCTTTTTTCGGGATTACACACCGTCACCAGTTCAAAAGGGCCAAACCGTGTATACGCGACCGGAGGCCTCCGGTACTGGAAGGATGGCCGGGATGTGCCCGATATTATCGCAGGCCTGTGCGACTACCCCGCAACCGATAAACATCCGGCTTTTACGCTTCAGCTCCGTGTAAATTTCGAAGACGGAAGCCGGTCGGGAGAAAGATTGCGGATTATCGGTACGGAAGGTGTCATCACGATGGGCTGGGGTGAAGTAACTGTCGCCCTGAACAAAATCCCGAAAACTCCGGGTTATGGAGGATGGGATTCCTTCCAGACCTTTACATCGGCCCAGCAAAAGGACTATGAAAAATGGTATAAGGCAAATTACCCCGATCCGACCCCCGCGATGATAAATCCGGGAACATCCTATAAAGCTCCTGAAAACTACGATGCGAATGTCGATCACCACATGAACTTTTACAAAGGGATCAGGGAAAAAGCACCGATCAAGGAGGATGCGTTGTTCGGTATGCGTGCTGCGGGACCGGCGCTGGCGTGTAACAAAAGCCTCTTTGATAAAAAGATCATCAACTGGGATCCGGAAACGGCCCGGGTAGTATAGCATTCAGGAACAAAGTTGCGCGTCTGCTCCGGAAGCAGGATCGAACGCATGTAACTAAGGATGATGCTGGTTGGTCGGCAGGAATACCGTAAAGGTAGAGCCGGAGCCGAAAACGGACTTGAATGCGATACGGCCGTTTAGTTTTTCCACCGCTTTTTTGACGATATAAAGGCCAAGGCCGTTGCCCTTGGATCGTTCATTACCCCTGAAATACATGTCGAAGATCCTGTCCTGGTACTGCAGATCAATACCCTGTCCGTTGTCTTCGACCTCGAGCATCAAAAAATCATCCTGGTTGAGCGCTCTTACCTTTATGTAAGGTTGGTCCATTCCGCTGAAAAAAATCGAATTCTCCACCAGGTTTTCGATAATGGTTTTGAACATAGCCGGATAAGAATAAAAGGAATCCTTCAGCTCCATGGCGCAGGAGACCCGGATGTTCCGTATTTTCAGTTCCTCGGCGAAACTGTCGCAGACATTTTCAAAGATCTCTTTTATAAACACCTCTTTGTAAACCAATTGCTGGGTGCCCACATCGCTGATGGATTGAAGCTTGATGAGCATTTTATCGAGGTTACTCGCGGTTTCTTTTACTTTGGAAAACAGCTCAAGCGCGTTGCTGTCCTTGACCGTGATCTTAGCCACTTCCGCCAACCCCAGGAAGGTGGTAAGCGGCCTTCTGAAATCGTGCGATGACCGGTAGAAAAATGTGTCCAGTTCCTTGTACGCCTGGCGAAGGGCGGATGTCCTGTCTTCGATCTTGATCTCAAGGTCTTTGTTGATCTGGGCGATTGTATGGTTTGCTTCAATCAGTTCTTCCGACTGTGCCTGTATCTCTTCCTTTTGCTCCAGGATTTCCACGTTTGCCTTTTTGATCCTGGATGTATATTGGAAAGTCTTAAAAGCCAATACACCGATCAGGGCCAAGCCGACGAGTCCGAAAATGATGATGATCTTTTGCTGGTTTATCTGTGAGCGTTGCAGCCTGATCTGGTTGTTCTGAAGTTCCTTGTTGTGATTCAACAGTTCGATTTCCTGATTTTTCTGTTCTACCTGGTACAGCGCCTGCATTTCGGCAAGCTTGATGGCGTTTCCTTCACTGTAGATGCTGTCGTTCATCCGGGTGTACTCCTTGTGGTATTGCAGTGCTTTCCGGTAGTCGCCTCTCGCTTCAAAAAGGGCCGAGAAGTAAAGCTTGTTATTCATGATCAGTATCTTTGAACCGGTAGCCCTGGAGAGGTCCTGCGCCTTGGTCAGGTAACGCATGGCCTCGGGAAAATTACCCGACTTCGTGTACACCTGGCCGATCTGATTGTAGGAGATGCTCAATCCCTGCCGGTCGCCGATACGTTCATCGATCTCAAGGGCGAGAAAGTGGTTCCGCAGGGCCTTTTCATACTGACCCAGTTCTTCAAAAACAACGGCGATATTAAAAAGGCAGGCAGAAATTCCTTCCTTGTGCCCGATCCTTTTCCGGATCGCCAGCGATTTTTCCAGGAGGGCCAGGGCCTGATCGTATTTGCCTTCCTGATAATTCAGGACACCCAGCACGTTGTAACTGTTGGAAACGCCGTGTTCATCCTTTATCTCTTCCCGGATCTTAAGAGACCTTTCCATGTATGCTTTTGCCTGGACGAAGTTCAACTGGTTTTTATAAATCCATCCGATCTCGCTGTATATCTTCGCCATCTCGAACCGAACCCCGATTCGCTCCATAATTTTAAGGGCGTCGAAATAATACTTCAGCGCGACGTCATGCTGGCCGAGTTCTTCATATACCTCTCCCAACTGTATATACAATGAAGCAAGTAGTTGGGGCTGCTCCTTTGTTTTCAATAACTCCATCGCCTTGAACAACACCTCCAGCGACATCAGGTATTCTCCGTCGTGATTAAAGAAGATACCCTGATTCTTGTAACACAACAAAGCCAGGTAATCGTCCTTCCCTTCGTTCGCGATGAGACAACCTTTGTCCTTGTACTCGTTTGCCAGCTTGTAGTCGGTTAGGTTACGATAGACATCCGAAAGTGCGAACCACACATCCGCCAGGCCCTTTCGGTTTTGTTCCTTCTGATAAATTTTCTCGGCCTTTTTGAAGTAGATTTCGGCTTCCCTGTTTTTCCATTGTGTCATAAAAAGTCTTGCCAGGCTCTTGTAAGCATAGGTCAGATATACCGGGTGAGGATGTTTCTCCAGGATGGCAATACCTTTCCCGAAGAAAAAACGGGCGGAGTCATAGCTGGCGATCGTACGGTACACGTTGCCGGTCAGTATAAAACTGTACCCAACGAGGTCGTCTTCCGCTGAATTTACGCCTGCCGCCTGCCGGTAATGCTGAAGGGCTTTTTGAAATTCTCCGCTTACCGTGTAGCGGTACCCCACCAAAAGAAGCGACAATTTTTCTCCGGGTTGATACTTGATAAGCTTTGAATGTTCGTACGCTTCCGATGCATATTTAAAACCTTCATCCACGTCTGTATCGTAGACCGCAGCGGCAAGTTCATTCAGGATATCGACACGGAGCTGGTTGTCATTTGTCTCATATAAAAGTCGCCGGAGGCTGTCAACCGGATCCTGGGCGCGGGCTGCCTGAACCAGCCCGATCAGCAGTATAAAGATGATGGAGAGACGTCGTATCATTAAATCATCGCAAAAAACGACATAACTAGCTCAATTTAAAAGAATTAGTTTTGCAACCCGGGCACTAATTACTGAAATAATTCCGATCCGGGACACTCGTCCGCCATTTTAACTTCACCGCGGATTTTATGATTGCCGCCGTCAGGGTACCTTTACTTTTTTCAGACGGATATGGTCCGGCGAAGGATTAAAATCATAAACCTAAACATTAACGGATCAGTATGGGTTAATTTATTGTAGTTTTGATCACGGCACCGATGCCCGATCCCTAGCGCATAAAAACTTACCTAAAAACCATAAACCTTTATGAACAATCGAAGATTTCTACCCTACATTATTTTGGGTATCATAGCCCTGTTTGTCATCATGGGCATTTCGTCCAGCATCTTTTACACGATCGGTCCATCGGAGCGGGCGATCATTTTTTACAAATTTGGAATGGGCCTCGACAAGGACAATGTGATCGCACAGGGGTTCCATATGAAGGCTCCCTGGAATGATCTGTACGTGTACAGTGTGAATGAGACCTCGTCGGATGAGAACATGGATGTCCTGGACAAGAGCGGTCTTTCTATCCACGTGGATATTACGGTCAGGTATAATCCGATGCCCGACAAGATCGGTTACATCCACGAGAAGTTCACGAAAAACTACGTCAGTGTGCTGGTTATTCCGGAGGTTCGCTCTACGGTCCGCCAGGTCATGGGCCGCTACACAGCTGAAGAAATCTACTCCACGAAAAGAGCTGAGGTAGAAACCGCTATCCGGACCGAGACCGAAAAAATCCTTCAGCAAAATTTTGTCAACTCACCGGCCGTGCTGATCCGGTCTATTTTATTGCCGGAACAAATCAAGGGCGCGATTGAAAACAAACTTCAGCAGGAACAGGAGGCGCTGGCTTATCAATTCCGGCTGGACAAGGAAAAAAGTGAGGCGGAAAGAAAACGAATCGCAGCGGAAGGAGAATCCCGGGCCAACAATATCATCAACAACAGTTTGACAAATAATCTGTTGAAAATGAGGGGTATAGAAGCAACCTTGGAATTATCGAAATCACCGAATGCGAAGGTCATCGTGATCGGGTCCGGTGGTGACGGAATGCCGCTGATCCTGGGTAATAATTGACATATTTACATTTTTTAATGCATTCCTTTCTCAAACATAGCTGAACCCTGTATATTTAAAACTTGTGTTAAATCCATTTTAAAAATGTCTAAAACTGCTGAACTGATTATTGACGGAAAGTCGTACGTGTTGCCGCTGATTGTGGGAAGTGAAAATGAAGTTGCTATCGATATTAGCGAACTGATGGAAAAGACCGGGGCGATCACGCTGGATTTGGGTTACAAGAATACAGGGTCTACAAAAAGCGCCATTACATTCCTTGATGGAGATAAAGGTATCCTTCGATACCGGGGATATTCGATCGAAGAACTGGCTGAAAAATCTAACTTTCTGGAAGTCGCTCATCTCTTGATCTTTGGTGAGCTGCCCACGCAGCCGCAATACGACAAGTTCAGCTACGATATCAAGACACACACCCTCGTACACGAGGATATCAAAAAGATCCTGGATGGTTTTCCTTCCACAGCCCATCCTATGGGTGTTCTTGCCTCGCTGTTCTGTTCACAGACCGCTTTTTATCCGGAGTCTCTCGACCCTAACCGGTCGGCCGAAGGAGTCTATTTAAGTATCGTTCGCTCGATGGCGAAAATGCCGACTTTTGCCGCCTGGGCGTATAAGAACGCCGCGGGGCATCCCGTTAACTACCCCGATAACAGGCTGGACTACAGCGCTCGTTTCCTAAAAATGGTCTTTTCGCTTCCTGCGGAAGAATTTGAAGTGGATCCCGTTATTGCCGACGCGCTGGACAAACTCCTGATCCTTCATGCCGATCACGAGCAAAACTGTTCCACGTCGACTGTCAGGATTGTAGGATCTTCAAGAGCCAGTATATATTCATCGATCTCTGCGGGTATCAACGCCCTGTGGGGCCCCCTCCACGGCGGTGCGAACCAGGAGGTAATTGTGATGCTGGAGAATATCCGCCAGGATGGCGGCGATACTGAAAAATGGATCAACAAAGCTAAAGATAAAAACAGCGGCTTCCGCCTGATGGGTTTTGGGCACCGTGTGTACAAAAATTTCGATCCGCGGGCCAAAATCATCAAAAAGGCGGCAGATGACGTCCTGAAAAAACTGGGAGTAAACGATCCCGTACTTGAAATCGCGCAGAAACTGGAAGAGGCCGCTCTAAAAGACCCTTACTTTGTTGAAAGGAAACTATACCCGAACGTCGATTTCTACTCGGGTATCATCTATCGCGCCCTGGGTATCCCGGTTGAAATGTTCACCGTCATGTTTGCCATGGGACGTCTTCCCGGATGGATCGCCCAATGGAAGGAAATGCGCGAAAACAAGGAACCTATCGGCAGGCCGAGACAGGTTTATACCGGCGCAACGCTACGGCCATACAAAGGGATCGAAAGCCGCTGAACGGCGTAGCTATACGCTGAATACAGCACCGGTAAAAATACAACAATCGCTTTCGCACCTAACGTAACGAGCCATGGGTCTACAGGAATTTGAAAACGCGGCAGCACGGTCGAAACAATTCACCAAACGCCCGACAAACGAAGAATTACTCCTCCTGTACGCCCTGTACAAACAGGTGACAGAAGGCGATGTAAGCGGTGAAAGACCCGGCGGTTTTGATTTCAAGGCGATTGCAAAATTTGATGCCTGGGAGGAGCTTAAAGGGAAACCGAAAGAAGTAGCGATGCAGGAGTATATCAACCTGGTCGACAAGCTCCATCAACTCTACGCATAACTGCGTGAATCTTTTCTATCAACCCTTGATCGCCGAAGGGGTCCACTACCTTGACACCGCTGAATCGAAGCACAGTACGAAAGTACTGCGCAGGAAAGCCGGCGACCGGATCCAGATCACCGATGGAAAAGGTTTCCTCTATCAGGCGGTCGTTACGCGCGCCGACGCGCATCAATGTACCTTTGACGTCCAGGAGATAATAAAAGGACCCTCAAGGCAATATTACATTCATATCGCCATCGCCCCAACAAAAAATGCGGACCGCCTGGAGTGGTTTGTAGAAAAAGCCGTGGAGTTCGGAATTGACCGGATCACATTAGTGGAATGCGATCACAGCGAACGGACGCACACCAAGCTGGAACGTCTCGAAAAACTCGCCGTAAGCGCTATGAAACAATCGCTGAAATTTTCGCTTCCGCAGATCACAGGACCCCTTAAACTATTCGACGTGATCCGCGACGCAACGGAGCCAGAAAAATTCATCGCGTACGTCGACCCGGAAAATAATACCCACCTTCAGGACGCTGTCACTCCCCTATCACGTTACCTAGTGCTCATCGGGCCGGAAGGCGACTTTTCAAAGGAAGAGCTTCATTCCGCGCAGCAGCACGGATTCAAAAAAGTCAGCCTCGGAAACAGCAGGCTTCGGACGGAAACAGCAGGGATCGCCGCTTGCCATATCCTGAATTTGGTAAACACTGGCCGATGATTGTACCTTGATAACCGATAACAGGCTGCCATGATCTTAAATTACATCTGGGTATCTTTCTTTCTCATCGCATTTGTTGTTGCGCTCGTAAAGCTCATCGTGTTTAACGACACAACCGTTTTCCCGGCGATGCTTCAATCTACGTTTGATATGGCCAAGACGGGTTTCGAAATTTCTATCGGCCTGGCTGGTGTCATGTCGCTATGGCTGGGTCTTATGAAGATCGGAGAAAAAGGAGGTATGATTCCCATACTATCACGCTTGGTGGGACCATTTTTTTCTCGTTTGTTTCCTGAAATACCGCGCAATCATCCGGCTACCGGATCGATCATTATGAATTTCAGCGCCAATATTCTCGGGCTGGATAATGCCGCGACGCCTCTCGGACTAAAAGCCATGAATGAATTGCAGGACATCAACCCGGATAAGGAAACCGCGTCGAATGCACAGATCATGTTTCTGGTGCTCAATGCCTCCGGGCTTACCATCATACCTATTTCTATCATGGCGGACCGGGCGATGCTTCATTCGGTGAACCCGACGAGTATTTTTATCCCTACATTGATTGCCACGTTTTGTTCAACATTTGTGGGCTTGCTCTACGTCTGCATCCGGCAAAAGATCAACGTGTTCGACCCGGTCATCCTGGCTTATGTCGCCGGTATGTTGTTATTTATCTCGGGGGTTGTATTTTATTTTTCGGGCCTGACCCCGGACGAAATAAGCCGGCAGTCCTCGCTGTTCACAGGTGTTATTATTTTTTCCATCATCGTTTCATTCATTACACTCGGACTGAAGAGGAAGATCCCTGTTTTCGAGACATTTATCGAAGGTGCAAAAGAAGGTTTTGCCACTTCGGTAAAGATCATCCCGTTCCTCGTCGGTATACTGGTGGGAATCGGGGTCTTCAGAACGTCGGGTGTGCTGACGTATCTGGAAGACGGCCTCTCGTGGAGTCTGGCCATCATGGGTTTGAACACCGATTTTGTTCCGGCCATACCGGTGGCGCTACTAAAACCCCTGAGCGGGCAGGGAGCAAGATCGATGATGATCGAGGTGTCGAACGTATACGGCGTGGATTCTTTCGTGGGAAATATGGCCAGTATCTTCAGAGGTTGCGCCGAAACAACATTATATCTGCTTGCCCTGTATTTTGGGTCGGTAGGTGTTCGCAAGACCAGGTACGCAGTAACCGGCGGTCTTGTCGCAGACCTTGCCGGCGTAACAGGAGGAATTTTTGCGGGTTACATGTTCTTCCATTGACCTATAAAAGATTCAATTTGTTTGGTTAACTTGACAATCAGAATTAACATTGTTACATGGAAAAAAAGGCGGATATCCAAAAGACCATTTACGATAACGCGAAGAGCCACTTCCTCGGAAACTTCCCAGATTCTTTACCTATCGAACAAGCTTACGTACATATCGGTATGTACCTGGGCTGGATTATAGACACGGGTTTGTACTCGGAGTATTTTGAAGACGAGGCATCGAACCAGATCTTTCGCTTTAAACGCCGGGAGATTTCCTGTACCATTCTCAGTGAGATCTGGGACGGCTATCTCGGCTTTGAATTGTTTAACCGCCAGGGAAATATGTTCACCTACTACTACTATGGCGGAGGTTTATACCGGAACGATTATGATGAGATCCTGGTTAAGACACTGCCGTCTATTTACCACGTTACCGATAGTTGGGACAACTATGAGAAAATGAAGACCCGGATCAACATGCGCTTCGGCGACTGGAAAAAGCTTGTTGGCGCGTGATCATTACCTGATCACCTTTCCGTTTTTGTCCATCGTGTTTTGCTGGTTGTTTCCGCCATTGATCGTCAGTTCGCCCGAATCTGCCCTGAATGAAATTTCCCTGGGAATAAAATCAAGCTGGTAGTTCATGCTCCATGCAAGTCCATCGGACCGGTAGATCTTCGCCAGCGTAGCGGGAAACTTGTTGTCCTTGTCACTGCGTTCAGAAAAGATCAGGACAAAGTACATCTGGCCGGCGGGATCCGAAAATGAAACTGCCCTGGAGGCAGAAAGCCTCGCCTCCCTGAAACTCTGCTTTTCGACGGGAAAAGAAACCTTCACATCCGGTATCCGGGAAGGATTTATCGAATACAAATATCCCGCAGGATTTAATGAATCGGGATAGTGAATACCTGCCGTGTATTTTTCGTCGACAACGATCAGCGGTTTAAACGGGGAACCTCTCCCCTCCCGACTCAACGGGATTGAATCGGCTCCGACCACCAGCCACTGAAGAGCATTGTTATAACGGGCGAGCTGAAGGGCTTTTATCTTCTTTTCACGCTCCGCATACTCCTTTAGTCCGCCGACAAAACTCTTCAGTACTGCTGTGCTACTGTACGTGTTTTCCACGAAGAAAGCATAGTCAGCCGCTTTGGCTTCCAGGTCCGCACCGGATAATTTTGCCGCCATGCTATCCAGCTTGTTCAGATATTTCAGTTCCCGGTTCAACATGCCCAATCGCAAATGAACGTTGGTTGAATCAGGATTGCTTTTGTGTTCCAGAACCGCCGAGCGATACTCCAGGTCCGCTATCTTTAGCGTAAATATCTCCATAGGCAGAGGCTCCTGATCATATTTTCTCAATTGCTCCATCAGCAGTTTGTCGATCAGGGAAGTCAGGTCATTTTTTACGGAGAGGGAATCGTGATTTAGCTTTTCGCGAAGTTTATTGATCTCAATATCGTATGCAACGAGGTGATCGCGCATCGGGACGATCTCCGTCTCAATTACCTTCATTGTTTGTGCCGCGAACTGTTTGTAGTCCCACAACTTCAGGTCATCCTGGTAGTAGTTGGCGAGTGATGCTCCGTCGTTCTTAAAATTCCGAATCTCATCGAGTGAAAGTGTATGATTATAACCCGTTCTTCCGATCGTAGCCGCACTCGACCGGTAATTATCAAATGCCTTTGTACAGGAATCAAAACGGGCGGCCAGCAGCGCCAGGTTTTGGAGCGTACCCTTATCGGCTCGCAGGTATAGTTCCTTCTGCCCGGGATACGTCGCCTGAATGGATCGATAGAGGCGATTTGATTTTCTGTACAAACTATCGGATAGCGAAAAATAATGTTTTACCATCTTGACACGGTCGATCCGTTCGCGAAGGCCTTCCATTTTCTTTTCGAGGTCAAATTGAATGTCGGAAAGTTTGACGCCGAATTCACCCGTGCGCAGGTCCCTGCGGTTGTAAGCCTGATAAAACTCGCTGTTCCGTTTTACTTCTTTTTCCGTGATCGTTTTATAGGCTTTGTCATAGTAGAGTATGGACGAATCCATAGCCGATATGACGCGAGGCGTCCGTTTGAGTACGTCGTCTTTCAGGGATTTTTCCTGGTACACAATCCCCATATACAAAAACGCGTTGGGGTTATCGGTGTTTTCCTGAAGGTATTTTTTTAAAAAGGGTTCCGCGGCTTCATACTGTTTTGTGCTGAGTAAACCCCAAATATCCTTGTACTTGACCTTTTGCCCAAAGACCGGTAAAGCCAACAGGGAAAAGACCACGCACCGTAGTAAGGTAAGTTTTGTCATGTTAAAGCCAGATTATCTTTCGAAATTAATTAAAATAGCGACATTTGGGTAACCGCTTGTTGAGGAACTATTATTGACCGCGTCCGGAAGCAGGGATCTTCCCGCCTGCGATAGAGGCCTTTTTAGTTATGCTGACCGGGGCATCCGGATGGAAAGCGGTGGAAAGAAAGTAAAACCGTATTGAACGTGAAAACACCGATCACAAACCTGTTTCGTCACAAAGTCTTTGTAAAAGCCTGGGCTGTCGTGAAGCCCTGGGTACTCGTCTTGCTGGTATTTTTTGTTTTACGGTTTACCGGAGCATTGTCCGGTATCTCCTACCTGACGACAACGGCGATCATGAAGACCGGTATGATGGACGCGTCTGCGGATGAACCGGCTGTTCTGAAAAAATTCAATTATGACTTCACCCTCCGGGACCTGGAAGGCAAGGTGGTTGACGTAAACGGATTTAAAGGGAAAACGATCTTTCTGAACATTTGGGCAACCTGGTGCGGTCCGTGCCGCGTGGAAATGCCATCCATTCAAAACCTGTATAGCCAGGTTGATAGTACCAGGATCGTATTCATTATGTTATCGGTCGACAGGTCGCAGGACATCCATAAAGTCAGGGATTTTGTGGCTGACAAAGGGTACACCTTCCCGGTTTACACCCCTGCGGGGAACCTTCCCGAGCAATTGCAGGTGGGATCCATCCCCTCCACATTCATCATCGGACCCGATGGCAGGATTGCCAGCAAGGAAACAGGCGCCGCAAACTACGACACACCCGAGTTTAATGCCTTTCTGGAAAAACTGGCCGCACAGTAGTCCGACGTTTTCCCTCAAAACCGCCCCGGTTTGCTCTTTCTATTAATTTAACCGGATTTCATTTACTAATTATATTAGTTTTTATATGTTTGCATGAACTAACATTATTAGTATCATGAAAACGGTAAGAACAGTATTGGGGATCAAAAAAATTGAAGACACCGATCATCAGGTAACGCTTCTCAAATTGCGTGAAATTCTCGACGCCCACCGGGGAACATTGATCACACGGCTGATTGCCGACTTACCGGCCTACCTGGATTACAAGTTTAACACCCGGGTGAATTCACAGCAACTGGAATCCATACGGGAAAAACTTTCTTTCCTGAAGAATTCGTCCGTGGACATGGATAAGTACGGTTTCATTTTACAGGATGTATTATCGCACGAAAGCACGTACGTCCCGACGGGGCCATTTTATAAAGAGATCGATGACAATATCGGCTGGTACCTCAACGAAAGTCAATTGAAACTGGTAAGGTGATCAGGGTATGGACCGAAACTCCGGAAGTCGTCTGCTGTATGGGAAAATGCCCCGTGAGGTGGAGGGTGAATTATCGCCCGTTCACATCGAAAAAACCTGGGAACTCCTGGAGGAAAAATTCTGCTTCAATGTGAAAATATGGAAACAGGAATATAAGGCATACTATCAAAAACAGCCGCACAGCGTCTCAGAGCGTGAGGCATTTGTGGAGTTTGGCGCGGCTTTCATCAACCCCGTTCTGAATATGGTCTTAAAAAGGAAGCCACATCACAATACCTGGGGCAACATGCTGGTTTACATTGTAAAGAAACACTAGCCGTACCGGTCCATGAGTTCCGCCTTGCCACAGACGGGTTTATCTGGTAACGGGAATCATCAAAACTTTTGCGGGCTCTATACCGTGTGGATTCATTTCAGTATACTTGCAAAAGCCCCTTATATGGAGCTTCGCGAAAAATTATGAGTGAATCATCCGAAAACCGGAGACCGATAGCCTCAAGGGAATCGGGTTGGGCAAAAAGACTGGCTTCCTTCCTGGCGAAAAAAAATATTTCTCCGAATCTCATTTCGATCTTCAGTATTCTTTTTTCAATTGTATCCTTCATTGCATTTTACCTGGACGCCACGACAGGAAATTATCACGCGCTTTTTATGGTCCTCGCCGTCGCCGGAATCCAGGGAAGGCTGGTCATGAATTTACTGGACGGAATGGTGGCTATTGAACACGATAAAAAATCCGCCGTCGGAGGCCTGTTCAACGAAGTACCGGACCGGGTAAGCGACACCTTTAGTTTACTGGGCGTTGGTTTCCTCGTTGCGAATGAACCGTATGGAATGGACCTGACGTATGCCGCGATTATCCTGGCCGTTGCCACCGCGTATATTCGTACACTAGGTGCCTCGTTAAATTGCGGACACCATTTCCTGGGACCAATGGCCAAGCAGCACAGGATGGCATTACTGAGCGCCGGATGTATTGCGGGGATCTGGTACCAGCCGGTCTTCTATTATCTTCTTATCGTGATGAACATCGGGCTTGTCATAACCTGTTACCGGCGTCTGGCGAAAGTCGCATCACTGCTGAATCAAGGAGCGATCAAATCAAAATAACACAACACACTTGGAAAACATTATACGACTCGATCTGTTTGAAAAAACCGACCTTCTGATCGCCATCGGGCTGATCTTTGGTATTCTCATATTCGCAACGATCCTTTTTTTTGTAGTAGGTCTCCTCAAGCCGAAGGCCAACCTTCACGAGCTGAAAACAAGAACGAAATCCTGGTGGATCATGGCCTCGCTTTTTATCGGCACTACTATGTTCAATAGTACGATCTCCTATTTTGCGATCGGCATGCTTTCCTTTATCGCCTTCCGGGAGTTGTATTCAATATTGGGTTTTCGCGAATCCGACAGACGAGCGATATTCTGGGCTTTTCTCGCTATTCCCATACAATACTACCTCGCTTATATCGGTTGGTATGGCGCCTATATTATTTTCATCCCTATCGTTATGTTCCTGTTCGTACCGCTGCGGCTGGTGCTGAAGGGAGATACCGTCGGAATTGTAAAATCCATGTCACTGCTGCAATGGGTGCTTATGCTTACGGTGTTCGGTATTAGTCACATGGCATACCTGTTGTCTTTACCCGAAATCCCGGGCTTCGCCAATGGCGGACGAGGCTTGTTGCTGTTCCTGGTCTTTCTTACGGAAATCAACGATGTGATGCAATTCACATGGGGTAAACTGCTTGGGAAACACAAGATCATTCCAAAGGTAAGTCCTAATAAAACATGGGAAGGTTTTATCGGCGGATTGATCAGTACAACCTGTATCGGATATTTTCTCGGTTTCCTCACGCCACTCTCCGCCACGCAGGTGCTCTTTGTGAGCTTTATGATCGCGCTCTCCGGTTTTGTCGGCGATATCGTTATGTCATCGATCAAGCGTGATATCGGTGTGAAAGATACCGGAACATCCATACCGGGGCACGGCGGTGTTCTGGACAGAATTGATTCCTTGTCGTACACCGCGCCCGTTTTTTTTCATCTTGTCTATTACATGGCATACTAGATGCAAAAAATACTGCTACAATTCCTCTACAGCGTCGTCATCAGAAACTTTCTCAAGGTATTCGTCGGTGTCAGGATGGCGGACGCCCGGTTTCTTTTAAAAGAAAAGCAGTTCATTATCGTGGCGAATCACAACAGCCACCTGGATACCCTTACATTACTGGCATCTCTCCCGCGCAAAATAATTTTACAGGTAAAGCCCGTCGCGGCCCAGGACCACTTCGGCAAAACCAGGTTCAAGGAAAAGCTCACCCGTTATTTCATCAACGCTTTATTGATCCAGCGAAAAAGAGACAAGGAGAATATTAAAAACGATCCCATTTATAAAATGGTGGACGCGCTCGACAAGGGGTTCTCACTGATTATTTTTCCCGAGGGTACCCGCGGCGAGCCGGAGGTTCAGCAGCCGATAAAGCCGGGAATCGGTTATGTGCTTTCGCAAAGGCCCGGCGTGAAATACGTGCCTGCGTTTATGAAAGGAATGGGTAAAGCGATGCCGAAAAACGACAGCCTGATCGTGCCATACAATTCTTCTTTAGTATACGGCGATCCCGCTGCGGTTCAAAGTAACGATGTCATGGCTATCGTAAAAGAGGTCGAAAATGCCCTGAATCAACTCAGGGACAAAAGCAGCTGACGGCCGCTCATTCGGACAAGCGACCTGCGTCGGTCTCCGACCATTCCTGCAACTGCGCTTCATAGTTTATTTTCGTAAGCCCCTGGCGCGTTAATTTAATAAAGAACGTTCGTTTGAGGTCCGGCGCTGCGATGACCCTGATCAGGCCGCGCGCTTCCAGGTCCCTTTTTATCTGGAGAACGTGCCAGCCTACTTCATGCTCTTTCACGCCTGTGAAATTCCGGTGTGCCTCTTCCAGCAGATCATTAAGGGTAAAATCCTTTTCGGACGTAAGTGTGGAAAGTATGAACCGGCTCCATCGTTCATACACCTGTTTAGATAAAATCTCTCCTTTCCTGCCATCCACCTGGAGCATACTCACCATTTCGTTACCGCCGTTTTCCATAGCTCAATACCAACCTCAAGAAGTTTAAATGCCGTGAAGGTATGGTGATGTAACGCAAAATTCAAAACATAGATTCGTGATAAAATTGTTAATGAAACTCTTCACGTTCATTTCAAACGTTGCATTCCATGCGCACAAACGAGAGAGTAACTATTTTCTGAAAATTCTCCAGCCGGAGGGATTTTACATAGCTGGATGCACGGCAGGCTTCATTTTGCCATTCGCGTTCCGCCATGGATGACAACAAACGGATGTCTTATTCCGGAGATTTCTCCATGCCCAACAACAGTTCACGAAGGTTAGATTATTGTTACCATTATTCCTTCCCTGTTTACGAAACAGTAAAAAGTATTACTTTTCGGCAATTTAATCGCCTTGACTACTTTACCCGAATATCGCGAGCTTGTAAAAAATCTGCGGAAAGGAGACCCACATAGCCTGGAACTCCTGTTCAGGAGATTGTATCCGCGGTTATGCGCGTTTGCCAACAAGTTTTTGCACAACATGGATGATTCGGAAGATATCGTGCAGGAAGTTTTCTACAGGATATGGAAGAACAGGGCAAACCTGGACGAGAACAAATCTTTTTCCACCTATCTTTTTTCTGCTGTAAAGAACGGCTCTATTAACCACCTTGAACACAAAAAACACAAGGATAAATACGCTGAAATAATGGGGGTAGTCTACCTCAGGCAACATCAACCTGACAGTACCGATACACTCGTTGCCATGGACCTGGAGCGGGATTTTAACAAGGCGCTGGATCATCTTCCCTCGGAATGCAGGAAGGTTTTTGAACTAAGTCGATTTGAAGGACTCCGGTACCAGGAAATCGCCGACAGGCTAAATATATCCATCAAGACCGTGGAGACCCAGATGTCCAGAGCCCTTTTTAAGATCCGCTACGAATTGAAAGACCATCTCGCCGCGCTGATCATCCTTATCCTCCTCCACTGCGAGTAGGAATACGCTTCTTTTTTTCGATTTCTTTTCGTCGCGTTGTCAGGGTAAACCGCTGTCCGGCTGTATAACCCGAAACCGAACACAGTTCATGGATAGTTTTCAGGACACACCTGCCCATATGCGGGAGATCATTACAAAATTCCTGCACAGGGAAGCGTCGGAGGAGGAATTGGACATCCTTAAGCGCTGGCTTGAAGAAGATGAAAAGAACGTCCGCCAATTTGAAAAGATCAATGATACGTTCCAATCCCTGGTAACGGTAACGAGGCTCAATGCCGGCAAGACCGATCAGGCCTGGAAAAATTTGTCGGAAAGGATCGGCGGGGACTACAGCTTAACACCTGTCCGGCGTGACTATTCTACCTGGCTGAAGGTTGCCGCAGCCGTTACATTTTTGGCCGCTTCCTACGCGGTCCTGAGGTCCGTGACGGAAACATCCGAAAATCCCGTCCTCAAGCAGACGCTGGTCCAGAATTCGAAAGGTAATAAAACCAGCCTTCTCCTCCCCGACAGTTCGGTAGTTTTCCTGAACGCAAACAGTACGCTGGAATATTCCGACGACTTTGGAAAAACCTCGAGGAACGTCAGGCTTCAGGGTGAAGGTTTCTTCGATGTCCGGAAAGGAAAACATGACTTCATTGTGACCACGCAAAATCTTTCCATACAGGTAAAGGGAACCCGGTTCAATGTAAGTTCCGCAGATACGGACGGGACGGAAAAAACCACACTCGAAGAAGGTCGTGTCATCCTGCAGGTCAAAGGAAAAAAGGCCACCTATGACATGAAACCCGGAGACCAGATTATGTTTCATGCACGGTCGAAGAAGGTGGTCCTGAAAAAGGTGAACCCTCAGCATTATTCAGCCTGGAAGGAAGATTACCTGCGCTTCGACAACACTCCGCTCAGCGATATCATCCTTAAACTGGAAAACAGGTACAAAGTGGATATCACCATTGATTCCGCTCTCGCAAAAAAAGAGTGGATAACCATGACTATCGAGGATGAAAGCATCGAGGAAGTGCTGCAGCTGATCAAACTCTCGTCTAACCTGGAATTCAAGATAAGCGACAAGAAAATATTGATTTTCGAATAACACAGTACCCGATTAACCCCCAATCTATGAAACACTTTTACTATCGTTTATGTCGAAGCCCGCTGGCGCGATTTCGCCAGGAAGTATGCAGAATCGTGATACTCTTTTGTATGGGGATTTCGCTGACGGGCTTTTCCGACCCGAAGCATCAGGCTCCCAACACCATCGAACTGAACCTGAAGAATGTTACAGTACGCGAAGCCCTTCGTGAGATCGAACGGCAGAGCCATTACAATTTCGTCGTAAATCACAACCGCCTTCAGATTTTAAACAAGACCGTGTCGTTGAACGTGTCCGATAACAAAATCGAGAACATACTCAACCTGCTGCTGGAAGGCTCGAATGTCACCTACACCATTCGCAAGCGGCAGATCACGCTGATACCTCCGTCGCCCCAATCCAGTTTTATTCCCGTGTCGAATGCAGGCGGTGTCAGCTCGGTGGATATGAATACCGAAACGTATGCATCGGCTAAATTTTTCCTGACCGTACAGGCTGTAAAGGGGAAAATAACGGAAGAGGACGGCACCCCGCTGCCGGGCGTAAATGTGCTGGAGAAAGGAACTACCAATGGCACTGTAACGGATGCCGAAGGTATGTACAGCCTGAATGTTTCGTCGGCGGAGTCCATCCTTGTTTTTAGTTTTATCGGCTACCTTACGGAAGAGATCGTGGTGGGCAACCAGGCTACCATTGATGTTCTGTTAAAGTCGGATGCCAAAACATTATCGGAAGTTGTCGTTGTCGGTTATGGCACGCAGGACAAGAAAGACGTTACGGGCGCTATCTCTTCCGTAAAGGGGTCTGATTTTGAAAACCTTCCGGTCTCATCCACGCAGCAGGCGCTGCAGGGCAGAGCTTCCGGTGTAACCATCGTCCGCAGTGGCGGCGAGCCCGGAAACAGCGGTTCAATACGTATCCGGGGCGTTGGAACAGTCAATAATGCGGATCCTCTCATCATTATCGATGGTGTCCCCTCAGACGGTCCTCTCGGTGATGTTAATCCCAACGATATTGAATCTGTGGAAGTTTTGAAAGACGCATCCGCTTCCGCCATATACGGCACACGTGCTGCCAACGGTGTTGTTATTGTAACTACCAAACGCGGCAAGTTCGGGCAGGGTCTCAAGATGAGTGTCAACGGTTATTCCGGTATTTCAAACCGGATCAAATCGATCGACGTACTGGATGCCCCGACACTGGCCACATTGAAACGGGAGCGCTATACGAACGATGGACTGGCAATAGATCCCATCTGGGAAGACGCATCCTACCAGACGCAAAGAACCAACTGGCAGGATGAACTTCTCGGTCAGGGAACCGTCAATAACCTCGACATTGCCATCGCAAGTGGCGGTGAAAAATCAACCTTTTCGCTGTCCGGGGGAATCTACAATGAACAGGGTATGATCAAGAACTCATACTTCAAGCGATATAGTTTCAGGATAAACTCCGATCACAAGATTTCAGATAAATTCAAGATCGGCCAGAGCCTGCAGCTCACCAACCAGACAGGAACGGCGCCGAATACGCTTTCCGCTCAGGATGGCCTGGTGTGGAGCGCCATCCGGTTTCATCCCGGCCTCCCCGTACGAAATCCCGATGGAACGTATAGCTCGTCGCAGATAAGCTCACAATTCGGTGATATTAATAATCCGATCTTCACCATCGATACACAGGATAGACGGTCCGGACGGGCGCGTATCCTTTCCAGCCTGAACGGTGACCTCGAGTTGCTGAAAGGTCTGCACGCGCGGGCTAATGTAGCGTTGGATGCAAGCTTCAGCGACTACCGCGAATTTAACATCCGGGTATTGGATCAAACCCGTACAACAACAAACAACTCCCGCCGGATCAGTTCTTCGAAAAGCTACTCATTGCTGCAGGAATATTTCCTGGCGTACGACACCGAAGCGGGTGATCATGACATCGGAGTGGTAGCCGGATACTCGCAGCAGACCTTCGATTATTCGGACATGACTTCGCAACGGAAAGATCTCCCCAGCGAAGATCCCAGCCAGCGCTACCTAAGTTCGGGTGGAACGATCACAGAAGCGCTGGAGACGCGTTCCTATGATGCCCTTCAGTCTGTTTTCGGAAGAGCGACCTACGGGCTCAAAGACAGGTACCTGGCAACTGTTACATTCCGTGCCGATGCATCGTCGAAATTTGGTCCCAACAACCGGTGGGCTTACTTCCCTGCGTTTTCGTTGGGATGGAGAATTTCAGAAGAACCATTTTTCCAGGGCCTTACCAACGTAATCTCCAACCTTAAACTTACCGGCGGTTACGGCGAACTGGGCAATTCCAATATTCCACGACTGCAATACCTTTCCCTTATCGGCGGCGGATACCGTTATTCTTTCGGGGGAGGTCAGACACTGGGTTCAGCGCAAAGTTCCATTGCAAACGCTAACATCGCGTGGGAAAGAGCGGTTATGACCAATGTCGGGTTGGAAGCCGGTCTTTTCGGAAACAAAATACTGATGACACTCGGTTACTTCAACAAGCAGACCAAGGATATGCTGCTCGCTCCGCCTTCACTGGGATCAAATGGAACGGCAAGTATCCCTTTCCAGAATGTCGGCCAGCTTGAAAACAAGGGTATTGAAATTGAGGTAAGTTATCGCAAATCTGTGGGTGACTTCTCTTATTCGCTTGGCGGTAATATGACCTACCTCACCAACAAAGTCACCGAACTGTACAATGGAAACTTCCTGCCCGGCCCGCTTTACGGAAGAAGCAGCTCGGAGATTTCGAGAACGTATGTAGGATACCCCATCGCATCCTTTTACGGATGGAAGACCGACGGTTTATATCAGAACCAGTCGGAGATTGAAAGTGACGCGAACATTTCAGCGGATCCAAGAAAAGACAACGGTCAGATCACACCCGGCGATGTTCGTTTCGTCGATCTGAATGGCGATCACGTTATCGACGATCAGGACAGAACGATCATCGGTAATCCGACACCAAAATTCACCTTCGGAATAAACGCAACGGGAGTTTATAAAGGTATCGATCTAAGTCTCTTTTTCCTGGGAGCGGCCGATGTTGACATCTACAATGCCGACCGAATGCAGGGTATCGATCCGACGTATCCCTTCAACATGTACGCTGAAACCATAAACCGGTGGCACGGCGAGGGTACCAGCAATTCCATTCCGAGGATGACAAACAACCGTGATAACCTCAATCACCGGACATCCGATATGTTCGTTGAGTCCGGCGCTTTCTTCCGGTTAAAGACAATGACTCTGGGCTACACGCTTCCTCAGGCTATTTCCAATACCGTTCACATTTCAAAAGCGCGGTTCTATATCACGGGGCAGAACGTTTTTGTCATCACAAAATACAACGGAATGGACCCTGAACTCGGGATCATAGGCGCAAATGGTTTTGTGTCGAATAGCCAGATCAATGTCGACTATGCACAGTATCCGCAGGCTCGTACCTGGACGATCGGCGCACAACTATCCTTTTAAGAACTCTAATGATCACAACTATGAATCGAATTATAAAAACTATAGGATCCTGCCTGGTAATCTGCTTTACCTTTGTGCAGTGTGACGACCTGCTTGAGTCAACGTCATACGGTTCCGTAACATCACAACAGTTCTGGCGGAACGGCGATGATGTTGTTTCCGCCGTAAACGCGATCTACGAACCCCTCCTTCAGGAAAATTACTTTGGTCACTTCGAACGCACCTGGGATATTCAATCCGATGACATGTGGCGGGCGGGAGATCACGCCGAAGATCAGGCGATCGAGTATTTCACCTACGATGCGAGCAATCCCAAACTTATCGACACCTGGAAGTGGCGATACGAGATGATTTCCCGTGCGAACGCCGTCCTGATCAACGCGCCGACTGTGGAAATGGACGAGAACCTGAAGAACAGGAGTCTTGGCGAAGCTTACTTTCTTCGTGGTTTCAGCTACTGGAGACATTATCTCGTCCACGGCGAGGTACCGATATTTTTAGAGGCGGATGTGCTCGCGGGAAATCTGAACAAAGAGAAGGCAACTCTCGCGGAAGTTGAGGCCCAGATTGAGTCGGATTTTACCAAGGCCGCCGAACTCCTGCCGGTATCCTACCAGGGCGACCCCGATAACCTCGGACGTGTGTCGAAAGGCACGGCGAATGGATTCCTGGCCAAGTTCTATGTTTACACGGAACAATTTCAAAAGGCGATCACGGCGGGTGAACAGGTGACGCAAAACGCCAGCTATGCACTGGCCGGAAGTTTTGAAGACAATTTCAAGATCGATTCCGAAAACAATACGGAGATCCTTTTCTCCATGCAGTATACGAGCAACTGGACCACGGATAATACGCCGCAGATATATACAACGCCAAGGCCGTGGGGCGGATGGGATTTCCGCGAACCGATCCAGGACCTGGTAGACGAGTTTGAACCAACCGATCCCCGCCTGGACTATACGGTATTCAAGGTCGGTGATATGGTGGATCTCGGCGGCGATGCCGGTATCCAGGAATATACAGCTGATCTATCAACCTCGGGGTTCCACTTCCGGAAATTTGCGTCGTGGAAAGACGGAGGATTGAATGCCGACCAGAACGCTCCGATCCTTCGTTCTGCCGACGTTTACCTGCTCGTGGCAGAAGCAAAAATCCGCTTGTCCCAAAGCGGTGATGCCGAACTCAACGCCGTACGGGAAAGAAACAACCTCACTCCTGTCTCGAATGCCACCATGGAAGATATCATGCATGAACGACGAGTTGAACTGGCCGGCGAAAATGAACGCCACCAGGATCTCCTGAGGTGGGATAAAGCAGGTCTGATCGATATCGTGGCGTTCTACAACCAGGACCGGGGCCCGCTGAAGCCTGCGCGTACCTTTCAACGCCCTAAGCACTACTACTTCCCGATTCCCCAGCGGGAACTTGACATCAGCAACGGTATTCTCGTTCAGAATGAAAACTACTAGCGGGCACGTTATGATTTTTCATTAGAATCAATCCTCACGTTTGGTTTCGAGTCGCGGATTCCCGTCCGCGGCTCGTTTTTTTTATCTTTACTGCCCGATCAAGTAACCCTGCTACGCTACTTCAGATGAAAAACTCCATACCCGTGTTTGCTTTCCTGTACCTCCTGCTGTGCTGCGCTCCTGAAAAAAAGACGGCCATCCAGGGAATATGGAAAGTGGATTCAATCGCCACGTACTACAATGGTTTCACTTTTACACGAAAAGATATCGGTGACGAACCGGTCCTGGAGTATCTTCCCGACGCCGGATTAAAAATGTCGAAAGGCGACGAGACACGGATGTTTTCATTTGATATCAGCGAAAACGATACGTTGTATCACCGTACCGTCGACCACGAACCCCTCGAGAAATTCAGCATCCGGGAACTCGGAGCGGATCGGTTGATCCTGCGGAAAGATCTTGCCCCTGTATTCAAAGGAGTCAACCAGGAGCGATACGAAATCCGCTACCTCTCCCGACCCCGGCACGATTAAATTTGCCTTCTGATTAATGGTGTTTTTTCACCAGCTTTGTTCCAGCGGCCAAAACAACCATGCTTATGAAACCTCTCGCCTTTGTGTTCATTCTTTTTGCCCTGGTTTCGTTCACGTTTGAACAGGACATCGAGGCCGGGTGGATTCCTCTCTTTAACGGCAAAGATCTGAACGACTGGAAGGTAAAAATCAAGGATCATGCACTCCACCAAAACGTCGGCAACACCTTCCGGACCGTCGACGGCAATCTGCGCGTGTCTTATGATCAGTACGACAGTTTCAACAACCAGTTCGGGCACCTTTTTTACAAACGAAAGTTCTCTTCTTACCTTCTTTCCATGGAGTACAGGTTTATCGGCGAACAGGCAAAAGGAGGACCAGGTTGGGCATTCCGAAACAGCGGCGCGATGATCCATTGCCAGACTCCGGAATCGATGGGTATAAAACAGGATTTTCCAATCTCGATCGAAGTGCAGCTGTTGGGAGGAAATGGAAGGGATGAAAGGACTACCGCTAACCTTTGCACGCCGGGAACCCATGTGGTCCTGAACGGAAAGCTGTTCACGGACCATTGTGTCAATTCCACTTCAAAAACATTTCACGGCGATCAGTGGGTTCGTGTGGATGTGCTGGTATTGGGCGATTCCATTATCCGGCACATTGTTCAGGGCGATACTGTCTTAACCTACAGTTCCCCGCAGATCGGCGGCGGTGTCGTATCGGACTTCAATCCACGGGAAAAAACCGACGGCAGGAGGCTGACCGAAGGTTACATCGCCCTGCAAAGCGAAAGCCACCCGATTGAGTTCAGAAAGGTGGAACTGTTCGACCTGCAACCCTATCGAAAAAATCCCCGTAAGCTAAAGTCTGTTCTGAAAACGTTGAGCCGGCACTGATACCGGAAAAGGATCAGCAGGAAGTTGCGAAACATTCCTGCCGTCCTCACCGATGGGCTCCCCGGTAGATCTTTGGCGTTCAGTTATCGGATGCGCCGTTTGTTATCCAGCATATAATAATATTTTTCTCATTCGCAGACAAACTTCCCTCCCTGGGCATCTCCCCGCTGGCGACGCTGGACTGAATATCGCTCTTCGAACTGTTGATCTGCGCATAGGTCAGCAGAGGCCCCGGGCCATTGTTACTTCCGGATCCATGGCATGCCGACCGGGTAGCGCAGGACGCGAGGATGATCGGATATACATCGGTTGTAAATGACAGGGATACACCACTGCAGTCCAGGTCACTTGTCGTGTCGTCGCCGGAACACCCGGTTAGAATGCATACTGTCAATACTGTGGTGAAAATAAATACCGCGCCGAATACGCGGGTAATGCGAAGAAGAAAAGTAAAGGGCGCCTTGTTTTCCATACGTCATTGTGTCTTGCACCTGGAACGAAAATATACGTCCGGCATTTCCAACCCTGCGTGACTTTGAGGTAAACTCCGGGTTTGCTGCGACCAACTCCAACAGGATGCTCTTCCAACCGCAACACCGATAGTGCCCCGGTTTCGTCTACACAATCACCACGATCACCTATTACTTCGATCGAAATCGAATGCGTTCTCTTACTTGTGCGTTATTCAAAAAAAAATCATGATGATCAATCTGTTTCGAATAGGGTCGCTGTTTCTTTCGGCCGTGCTGTTCTCGTGCGACTCCGGGATAAATGACACAGATAACGCGATACCGGAAGATATCAACTTCCCGGTTCCCGACTGGACAGAGGCGACGCATGGAAAAAGTAACGACCCTGATTATTCGATCGTTTTTAATCAGACACAGGTTAATTCAGTGGAAATTGTCATGACGGCATCCGACTGGACTACGATCCGGGAAGATATGGTTGAAAAGATCGGGTATACGTTTGGTTCCGGAAATGTAACAACGGCCGGACCGGGCGGCTTTACTTCGGAAGATCCGGTTTATGTGCCGGTATCGCTGAAGTTCAACGGGATCGAATGGTATAAGGTCGGTTTCCGTTTAAAAGGAAATTCATCGCTTTCCAGTTCGTGGCGTGCGGGTATCTACAAACTTCCCTTCCGGCTGAAGTTTGATGAATACGAGGATACCTACCCTCAGATCACCGACCAGCGGTTCTATGGTTTTAAAGAACTTTCGATGTCACCCGGGGCAAAGGATAATTCCCTTATCCGTGAAAAGGTCGGCGCGGATATTTTCAGGATGGCAGGAATACCTGCGGCGCAGACTTCCTTTTATGCTGTATCGATCGACTTTGGAGAGGGTCTCACCTACTGCGGTGTTTACACGATGGTGGAAGTGATTGACGACACGATGGTAGACCATTTTTATGGCGCTGCGACCGGCAATATTTACAAACCGGAATCCACCTTCAAGTCGTTTTCAGCGTCGGAATTTG
The DNA here is from genome assembly GCA_041742155.1 of Chryseolinea sp. GTDB lineage: Bacteria > Bacteroidota > Bacteroidia > Cytophagales > Cyclobacteriaceae > Chryseolinea. Next base: position 276,890 of record JBGSJE010000003.1, read on the forward strand.
AAAAGAAGAACAACGAAGCGGAAAATGACTACAGCGACGTGGAGAACACCATTGCCTTGCTGAACAGCACCCTGCGGACAACGAATGCGCCGCAATGGCGTTCCTCGCTGGAGGATTTATTTAATGTCGACCATTTTGTAAAATGGCTTGCGGTAAACAACACAATAGAAAACTGGGACACGTATGGGAATATGGCCCACAATTACTACCTGTACAACGATCAGGATAAGGGCCTTACCTGGATACCCTGGGATCATAACGAGTCGTTGACGAGTACGGGGCGGAATGCGCTATCGCTTCCGTTATCGGGAATCACCGGCAACTGGCCCCTGATCCGGTATGTGATCGACGATCCGGTCTACCTCGAAGCGTACAAGGCCTATGTAGAAGAATTCACCGGGAATACCTTCACCACGGAAAAGATGAATGCGCTATTTGAATATCATCACAACCTGATATCCCCCTATGTTTCGGGACCGCTGGGCATAGAACAGGGAAAGTACACCCAACTATCGGCAACTTCCGCATTTCCAGGTACACTTTCCGAACTTAAACAACATGTTACCAAGCGCCGCCAGGCTGTAGATGAATACCTGAACTAGCGGGTTTCAACGTTTTACGCCGGTCCTATTCTGAGGACTGACGCTGATCGATAAAAGCACCCAACTCCCGTGTATATCCGTCGAGGTCTTTGATGCACTTTTTAAAACTATCCATAACCTGGTCCCACTGCTCGGAGTGTATGGCGTTCATACGCAGAAGTTCCACAAGTCCTAACATTGTCGCGATCGGTCCGCGTACGTTATGAGAAGTCATAAACGCGATTCGTTCGAGGTCCTCGATATAGGCTGTTTTTTGCAGCTCGGCATTTTTCAAATCGGTTACGTTACGGCCGATAGTCAAAATCTCGTACAATCGTCCATGCGCATCGAATATTCCCTTCAGGCAAAGCGACATCCAGAATCGTTTTCCTGCGCTGTTCTCCAGTTCAAACAGGCCCGATGTTTCCGGATTCTCTACAGTTAGTCCAAGCCCTTCCATCTTAAACGAGTCAGGCAGTCCTTTCAGACTTAACTCGCACGCATTCGTCCCGATAAGTTCGAAAGGTTCTAATCCGATAAATTTACAATAGCTTGAATTCACGTAGATGCGGATACCGTCTGCCTGGCAAAGCGATATAATGTCGGGTTGCTTCTCCACCAGCACCCGGTATCGCGCTTGACTTCTTTTCAGGTGTTCGAGGGCCAGATTCTTCTCCGCCATGGCATTCTTCGTAGCCGTGATATTGGAGGCCAGGATGAGAAATGAGGAAATCTCCCTGGCGCGATTCATAGTGGGCAGTATATTCACTTTGACCCAGAAAAGCGTTCCGTCCTTGGCCTGGCTTTTTAGTTCTCCCGTCCATTCATTACCCTTTGAAATAACCGAGTAGATCATCCGGTATTCTTCCTGATGAAGTAACACCAGGTGTCGCCGCGAAACACGGTGTGCAATCAATTCTTCACGGCTGTATTTTGTCAGGTTACAGAACTGCTCGTTGACCCAGATGATATTGCATTGTTTGTCAAGAACGGCCATGCGGATGTTTGAAGCAATGGCTTCGATGTAGGGATCCAGGAAAGATTTATCGCCTTCGGGAATCTTTCCCGAAAACGATATAATTTCGTTATAGGTGTGTTGACCAGCAATCATGTCTATTTTTTTGACAGAATGTAAATTGTACGACTTCCGAACCAACTGATCAAAGGTTCGTTTTTCTTTGCAGATCTCAATGGAATAACGGATGACAAAAGTGTAGTCAATCCGGTGGACCGAAAGGTGGACAACATCGGTTTTAAGGCGCTTCAAACGATTACTACCTCCACAGACGAACAGGACCCCAAGGGATCCTTCGTTCAATCGTCATTTGTTGAATTGAATATCCCTGCCCTCGCCCCGGTTATTAAATACTTCAATCCGCCTGACATCCCTGGTACCGATGCATAGCCTCCGCGAAGACTGCGACAGGTATCCGTCGCCAAAGAACATTTCACGCTTTATCACCCTGCCGTCGGTAAGCGTGATCAGTACGTATGCATCTTTCTCGTCCAGCGATACGCACGTGTCTTTCTCCGATGTGCTTTTCCACGCCCGCACGGCCCCGTCATTTACGGACGACAAAATAATATCCGGATGCGTTCCGTCAACGAGCAACGCAAGCCCCTTTGCATCGCCTTCGAGGACTAATCCACTTTCGTCCGCAGGCACGGCGATAAATGTACCCTCAGCGTTTCCATGAAGAATCAGGCCCTTGCCGGCATCATATCGTCCGGTCAGGACATCGGGTGCGTAGGAATTGCCGGTCAGCATGAGATCCAGGCGATTATCGTCGTTGAAATCATTGACGATGATACCATACACGGGTGCGAACTGGGCCTCGGCAGGCAATGGTATAAGTTTCCAGGGCGAGTCTCCCCTGTTGATCAGGATACAGGAAGCGAAGATGTCCGCTTCGTACACCCGGGGCTGAACCGCGTTAACGGTCGAGAGGAAATGATCCATAGTCTCTTCGGAATAATCCTGATAACTGGTGAAGTGTTTTTTTAACTGCGGCATCTGTTGAAAAAGATCATCACGTGGATGCACCGGGTACAGCGTGCCATTTATGTAACCGGCAAGAATGGCTTCCCGTTTTCCGTCCCGGTTGAAATCGTCCACGAATACTTTAAAACGCTTATCCGGTGAGGTGGTGAACCGGCTGTTCAGGCCGAGGTTTCCCAGCACATAATCCGTGTCGCCGTCCGAGTCGATATCGGCGGCTGTAACGCTGTTCCACCAGCCAACGGATTTCGAAAGACCGAAGCGGCCTGTCTGGTCTTTGAACTTGCCGTTGTCGTTTATGTAAACCTGAACCGGCATCCATTCCCCGGTTACGAGAAGATCGGCGTCCTTGTCATTGTCCACATCGGTGAACAATGCAGACGTTACCATGCCGGCATGTTTTAATCCCGGTGCGATACTGTCGGTTACATCGACAAACCTTCCGCCCCGGTTTTGGAGCAGAAAACTTTCGCCGGGATCCGGGTATTGCTGAGGAGAAAGTCTTCCACCTACAAACAGGTCGAGGTCGCCGTCACGATCAAAATCCGCGGCCACAACGCAAGAGCCACTCGCAGTTTCCCGGGGAAGTGCGTTTTTGTCCTGCCGGAATTTTCCACCCTCCTGAATGTAGAGTCTGTCCTGGTAGTAACGGGATCCTCCGGGAAACTCATTCCCGCCGCTGACAATATATAAATCCTTGTCCTGATCGCCGTCGGCATCGAACAGCAGGACACCCATGTCCTCCTCATACTTCGTCTCAGCGGTGAGAGCGGAGCTTTCGAATGAACCGTCTTTCCTCTGTATGGTCAGGGAGCCGGACTGATTGTAGGCACCTCCCGTAAAAAAATCATCCAGTCCGTCGTTGTTGATGTCAGCCACGGCAATACCCGGACCCAGCCCGGAATATTTATGGGGCAACAGGGGCTGGATTTTAAAGTCGGCATAGTATGTTTCCCTGTGAATCACGTCGATGTGCATTTGAACGGTGCTCTCCACCACGTCAGGTTGAACACCCTTGCTGTTCACGGCTACCGGATCACCTATTAACACAGCATCGGCGTAATCCATTTCGATTACCTGGTCTGCCTCTACCTGCTCCCGCACAAGTATTTTCCCGTCCGGCCACCGGACAACGATAGAACCGGCTACCGTGTCCTTTCCCAGTCCGAAGTGTATGTCATCTTCCATGGTAGATTGGAATCCACGGAACGGTGAAAGCTCCTGATACTGCTCATTGCCTCCGGACCTCAGCGTCACCTTCACGCCAAATCCGTTCCTGTTCTGCTGCGGTCCCCTGATATTAACGCGTATGTAGTGATTCTGCGTTTGGTCGCGCTGGTGGTTCTTATAGACAAATGCCTGAGCATTCGTATTATTCATCACAATATCCAGGTCGCCGTCGTTATCGAGGTCTGCAAATGCTGCTCCCGTTGTGTATGACGGCTCGGTAAATCCCCACTGTGAAGATTCATCGTGGAACGTGAGATCGTGGTTGTTCCTGAAAACAAAATTGGGAAGGTAAGCACCTTCCAGCTTGCTGATCGCTGACAGTAGTTTATTTTTTACCCCTTGGTTATATCCTTCTTTCAACAGTTCATTTGCCTTGTACGAAGCAAAGTCGCGGTTTGTAATATCGCGCGGATAACCGTTTGTGATTACAATATCCTTAAAGCCGTCGTTATCGAGGTCGGCGAACAGTGGACTCCAACTCCAGTCGGTTGCGTGGATGCCGGCGAGCTGACCGATTTCACTGAACATCACCTCTCCCGAAGGTGAAAGTCCGCGATTGAGCTGGAGGGTATTCCGCATATACTGCGGATCGTAGCCATATGCGATCTCGGACCTGTAGCGGTCCTCATTTGTTGCACCGAACATCAACTTCTGCCGCTTGTTGTCCGGAGGCAGCATATCGACCGCCAGGATATCGGGCAAGCCATCGTTGTTAAAATCCGCCACATCATTACCCATAGCGGAATAACTCGTGTGCCTGAAGTAACGCGACGCATGGTCGGTAAAAGTACCGTTGCCATTATTGATGTACATGATGTCGTTTGAAAGGTAATCGTTCGAAACAAATACATCCGTCCATCCGTCGCCGTTGATGTCACATGCTAAGACGCCCAGGCCATAACCTTCAATGGTGATACCCGCTTCCCGTGATACGTCCGTGAATGTATTATCTCCGTTGTTCTTATACAGTTTGTCTGTGTTTGCCATTTCACCTTTTATGCGTTTCGGCCTGATCACATTCGGTCCGGTTTCGTCCGTTATGTTGTTAAGCAGGTATACATCGAGGTCACCGTCGCCGTCGTAGTCAAAAAAGGCGGCGTGAGTGGTGTGGCCTGTATCGGCCAGTCCATAGTCCCCGGCCCTTTCGGAAAAGGTATTATCCCGGTTATTAATATACAGTTCGTTCGCCCTGCTCTCCGGGTCGGCAAAAGCGCCAGCATAACAAACATAAATATCGAGCCATCCATCCTGGTTGATATCGGTCAGCGAAACACCCGTAGCCCATTTGCCGCTGGAGGTCAGCCCGGCTTCACGCGTAATATCACGGAACCTGAATTCGCCGGTATTGAGATACAACCGGTTGCTTACCTGATTGCCGGTAAAGAAAATATCTTTTAAACCATCGTTATTGAAATCACCGATACCGACGCCGGCGCCATTGTAGAAATATTCAAACGTCAGAATATTAAGATCTTCAGTTTCGGTGAGCTGGTTGGAGAAATCGATACCGGTATAGGTGGAAGGCAACCGTTCTAGCATGGGTGGTCCGGGCTTCGTACCGCATTGTATCAGCAGCAGGGCCAGGAATATCCATGACAATCCCGTTGGTAGCATACAGCCGGCGCGGACACACGAACACACACTTCCGGGGCAGAACAGGTGTTTTCTCCAGCGGAAAAAGAAATACAGATTTGTTCTTTTCTTCATCCGTATTTTACAACGTAATGTGCAAGTAGTTTATAAATATTCACTTTTTAAAATTGAAAATGCGTTTCGTGGCGTATTAAATAATAATCAACAGCGTTGTAGGGGTCGATGCCGATTCGGCGGTATTGATTTATTGAAACATTCTTAAACTTATATTCCGACTTCGCTATTAAAATCTTTACTTTCGATTCAGAAATCATTTATTAAACCTATAACTATCTATGGCTGATTTTCAGATCAAGAAAACACCGAAGGCATACGACGTCATTATCGTTGGGTCGGGAGCGGGAGGAGGAATGGCAGCTTACGTACTGGCCAATGCCGGTATTAAAGTTGTTTTACTGGAAGCGGGACCTCTTTACGATCCTGCAAAGAATGTTACCCAGCTCAAGTGGCCCTGGGAATCTCCGCGCCGCGGCGCCAGCACACCCTATCGGAACTTCGGAGACTTCGATGCCGCATACGGTGGCTGGGAGCTTGACGGTGAGCCGTACACGCATAAGGATGGCACTCAGTTTGACTGGTTCAGATCCCGGATGGTGGGTGGGCGGACTAACCACTGGGGCAGGATTTCCCTTCGGTTTGGCCCCAAAGATTTTAAACGGAAAAGCATCGACGGATTGGGTGACGACTGGCCGATCAGTTATGACGACGTCGCTCCGTACTACGACAAGATCGATAAACTCATCGGTGTTTTCGGATCCAAAGAAGGGATTCTGAATGAGCCGGATGGAATATTTCTTCCGCCGCCAAAACCACGCCTTCATGAACTCTTTATAAAAGAAGGTGCCGCCAAGATGGGTGTTCCTGTTATACCCTCCAGGTTGTCCATCCTCACAAAAAAAATAAATGAAAGCCGCGGACAATGTTTCTATTGTTCTCAGTGTAATCGGGGCTGTACGGTTCATGCCGACTTCTCGTCTTCATCTGTGTTGGTAAAACCGGCCCTCGAAACCGGAAATGTGGATATCATACCGAACGCGATGGTGAGGGAAGTGCTGACAAACGACCAGGGCATTGCTACCGGTGTTTCTTTTGTGAACAAGGATGACATGCAGGAGTACAGTGTGAATGCCAAGGTCGTCATCCTGGCCGCCAGTGCCTGCGAATCTTCCAGGCTGTTGCTGAACTCAAAGTCTTCACGTTACCCGAATGGTCTTGCCAATGGCAGCGGAGTAGTGGGAAAATATCTTCACGACTCTACCGGTGCGTCAATGGGAGGAATCATTCCCGACCTGATCGGCCGCAAGCGGTACAATGAGGACGGTGTGGGAGGTATGCACGTTTACACACCCTGGTGGCTCGACAATAAAAAGCTGGACTTCCCCCGCGGATATCATATCGAATACTGGGGTGGAATGGACATGCCGGGATACGGGTTCGGATTTGGAATGCAGGGCCTCAACGGGAAATATCCGGGCCGTGATGGGAAACAAAAATCAGCCGGTGGCTATGGCGCTGCCCTGAAAGACGATTACCGCTATTTTTACGGCGCAACGTTCGGTATGTCCGGACGTGGTGAAGCTATCGCATTGGAATCGAACTATTGTGAGATCGATCCCAAAACGGTAGACAAATACGGTATCCCTGTCCTTCGTTTTCACTATAAATGGAGCGACAACGAAGTGAAACAGGCGCGTCATATGAAGCAAACATTCGAGGAGATCATTTCGAAAACGGGCGGTGTTGTTACATGGGGAAAAGGAGACGGTCCGGAAAACGATTATGGACTGGAAGCGCCGGGGCGTATCATTCACGAAGTGGGAACGACACGTATGGGGAATGATCCGAAAAAATCGGCGGTCAACTCATTCAACCAGGCGCATGAATGCAAGAATCTTTTTGTCGTGGATGGCGGACCATTTGTCTCGCAAGCCGACAAAAATCCAACCTGGACGATCCTCGCTCTTTCCATGCGGGCGTCGGAGTATATTATCGACGAGCTGAAAAAACAGAATATTTAACCGGCTCCCCCACAAAACAAACATTCGGACAATAATCAGATAACGGATAACGATACCAAGCTATGGACAGAAGAAAATATCTAAAGACAATGGCTGCCGGCTCCGTCGGAGCGGGATTGCTCATTCAATCGTGCGAGCCCAAAGCGGAAAAGCAGGTAGTGGAAGCGCCCCCGGCATTCACCTATGACCGTACACCGGCCGAGCTCGAACACGAGAAAAAGCTTCAGACTGAAAAGTTTTTCGATGAACATGAGATGAAGACAATTGCAATACTTGCCGATATTATCATCCCCAAGGACGAGACCTCAGGAAGCGCAACGGAGGCGGGGGTTCCCGACTTCATTGAATTCATCGCGAAGGATATGCCTCACTACAAGACTCCATTACGCGGCGGGCTAAAATGGCTCGATATCCAGTGCATGAAACGTTTTGAGGTTGACTTTGCATCCTGCACACCGGCGCAACAAATTGAGCTCATCGAGGAGATCGCCTACCCGGACAAAGCCAAACCCGAGATGCAGCAAGGTGTAGCTTTTTTTAACACGATGCGCGACCTTACGGCTTGTGGATTTTTTACCAGCAAGATCGGTATTGCCGATCTTGGATACGCCGGCAACAAACCGAACCAATGGAACGGCGTTCCCGATGATGTCCTCGCGCAGTATGGCATGAAGTACGATCAACGCACACTGGACATCAGCGTGAAGTTCGACGCCTGATGCACACATCCTACGACGTAGAAAGATCCCCGGCTTTTTGATGGCCGGGGATCTTTCTTTTAACAGCTTGTCCGACGGGCGTGTTAGGCGATTGCCCGGATATATTCCTCCAGTGAATCAGACTCCGCCAGGGCGATCTTCTTTTTTAACCGGTAGCGGGATTTTTTTACACTTTCTGTCGATATACCCAGCGTATTTGCCGCTTCCTTTAGTGAAAGGTTGATCTTGATCAACGCGGAAAGGCGGAGTTCAGCGGCCGTAATATCCGGGAAGCGGTACCGGAGATTTGCAAAAAACGTGGGATAAAATTCTTCAAATGTCTTTTTGAATTTGGTCCAGTCGTCGTCAGTCAGAATGTGAGCGTTCAGGATGTCGCTGAACTTGGTGACCTGTTCCTCCCCTGCCCGCGACTGCAGCCGTTCGAGTTCCATGCTGATCCTGTCGATTATTTCCGACTTTTCGATAAGGCTCCGTGTGTAAAACTCCAGTTGCTGTTTTTTTGACTCGGTCAGCGCCATGTTCTGCGCGGCGAGTTCTTCGCGGTGACGGTGGAGTTCATCGTTCTGCGCCGTGATCTCTTCATTCTGCGCGGTGATCTCCTCATGTTGTATCTGCAAGCTCCTGTTTTGTTCCTTGATCTCCTGTGTGCGATCGGCTACGACCTGTTCGAGCTTTACATTTTGCAGCGCCAGTATCGACGCCTTTTCTTTCTCCGATTCCCTGAGCGCAACCTCGATCGCCATTTTCCTATGGGTATGAAAGGCGGTAAAAAGAAGGGTCGGTATGCTGATGAGCAGCAACAGTACCTGAACAAGATAGTTATCCCGAACAGCCGACTCGTACCGTTGGCGGGCAAGTGCATTTACTTCGTCTTCGAAAGCATTTATCTTCCGGGCGAAGGTCTCGTACTGCAACCACAAGTGATAGCCGCGGTCCTGGTTACCCAGCCTGAAAAATTCGTTCATGTTGTTATCGTCGAATAACTCTTTCAATCCATACATGAAGGTAACGTAGGCGTTGATCGAATCCCTCAGGGTATAAAATTCTTCCAATGGATAGTGTTGTGACGCCAGCGATGTTTCAACGATCTGCATAATGGAGTCCTTGTCCTCCGATGCGAACTTCATCGGATAAAGGTATTTTTCATCTTTGAACAAGGCATAACCCCGCAAGCCCAGGTCGAGGTTATGAATGATCACGATCGCGAACTGCGATACCGTTACTTTGATATTCTCTGCCTGTACCTGCAGAAGCCTGTTCTCCTCCATGATCCGGTGATTATAGCGCGTCGCGATCACGTTCAGAACCATCAGGGTGGTAATGATGAAGATAGTCACGGCAAGCAGGCTTGAGCTGATCTTTTTCACGTTTGAAACAGGTCTATAAAATACGCTGTATTTAACGGTAAAACCAACCGGATAACCCTACCGGGTCGAATCCCTTTCTATCAGCACAGACGGCATTACAATGGTCCGGCATTGAGCGTCCTGATTGTTCCTCTCCAGGGAACTAAAAAGCAGGGTTGCCGCAGCCCGGCCCATTTCAAAGGCAGGCTGCGTTATGGTTGTAAGCGATGGATTTAACAGCGCTGCAATGGAAAGGCTGGAGAAACCGATCACCTTCACGTCACGGGGAACATGTAAATTCAGATCCCTGCAGACGGAATACGTAAGTGTCGCAAGTTTCTCCACGGAGCCAACCACGCCGTCGGGTCGGTTTTCGTCCAGGAAGATTTTTTTGATGATAGCATAACTTTCCCGCTCATCGTTCGTGCAGTTGACAATCAGGTTTTTGTCGACCGGGATTCCATCGTGCCTCAGGGCCTCTTCGTATCCGTGCTGACGGTGGCTGATGATAGCGAGTGTTTCGGAGAGGGCAAGAAATGAAATCCGCCTGCATCCTTTCTCAATCAGGTGAGTGGTCGCCTTGTATCCACCTTCAAAATCGTCGGTCAGTACTTTCGCCGCCCCTATGCTTTCACATGCCCGGTCGAAAAAGACCATAGGTATACGCCTGGCGCAAAGATCATGAATATGACTATCGGCCCCGGCACCCCCGGAAACGGAAATGAGCACGCCATCTACTCTCCCGCTCCGGAAATCCCTCAGGATCGATTCCTCTTTATCCGGATTTTCGTGGGTCAGGTAGATCATGACATGATAGCCTTTTTCCTGGGCCACAGATTCTATTCCGTTAATGGCAAGGGAGAAAAAACTGTCGGCCACTTCGGGCAATACAACGGCAATGTTACCGGTTTTTTTTCTCTTCAGGCTGCTTGCATACAGGTTCGGGATATAGTCCATTTGTTCGGCGTATGCGAACACCCGCTTTTTCGTTTCTGCACTGATCTCATGACTATCGCGAAGCGCTTTAGAAACGGTTGATACTGCCAGGTTCAGGTCTGTCGCTATTTTCCGTATGGTTACGCTCATGTAAGGTTCATCTTGTTTAAAATCCTCAATCCGGACGACGGGGCACGAAACCGGTTTCGTAAATAAATTCGTAGCGGATTCCCCAATGAACGGTTTTTTTTAAGAAGTTTAATATTGGCAATGTTGCAATTTAAAGCCAATTAAGGCAAAACCTCAAAAATATAAACAAACTGGTATGAAGAACACTCCTGAAGCCCTTCCGCTAAAAAGCCTGGATGAATGGGAAGAAGACCTGTTGCGCCGTTATCCCGACCCTGATTCCATTGCAGACGGGAAATCCGTGGAGGAATACCGCAATTATGACAACCCCCAGCGAGATACGGTTCGCGAATTCTACAGGCTCAATCACACGTATCAGACCTATGACTTTGTCATGGGTAAAAGAGCCGAGTTCCTGAAATTCGACAAGAAAGAAATGCCTATCTGGGAAGCGTTTGATTTTCTGAACCAGCTGGTTGATGACTCGGACCCGGACACGGACCTTGATCAACTGCAGCACCTCCTTCAAACTTCCGAAGCGATCCGGAGAGACGGACATCCCGACTGGATGGTACTCGTAGGCCTTCTTCATGATATGGGTAAAGTGCTTTGCCTGTTCGGCGAGCCACAATGGGCGGTAGTCGGCGACACATTCCCCGTAGGATGCAGCCATTCCGACAAGATCGTATATCCCGAGTTCTTCACCCAAAATCCGGATACGGCAAATCCGGCCTTTAACACGAAATATGGCGTATATTCGCCCAACTGCGGACTGAGAAATGTTCACATGTCGTGGGGACATGATGAGTATGTATACCATATGGTCAAGGATCAAATACCCGAATCAGGCCTCTATATGCTGCGGTATCACAGCTTTTACGCCCAACACCGGGAACATGCTTACGATCACCTCATGGATGAGCATGACCGCGAAATGTTCAAATGGGTCAAGCTGTTCAATCCGTACGACCTGTATTCCAAAAACCCAAATCCTCCCGACTGGAAGCAACTCCGCCCCTACTATGAAGATCTGGTAGCGAAGTATCTTCCGGCTACGCTGAAATTCTGAGGTAATAACTTTAGCGTCCTTTTCAGGCGAACATCAGACTGCTGTTTTGGTGTTCGCCTCTTTTTTCAAAGCAATTCACATAACGCCGGGTCAACGAAATGAATAAACTGCATACGGAAGATTACATCGTATTTTTCTTGTACTTCGTTATTGTCTCCGGCTACGGTTATTACATCTACAGGAAAAAGAAAAACATCTCCACCGACTCAAAGGCATTCTTTCTTGCCGAAGGTTCTTTGACCTGGTGGGCTATCGGCGCTTCCCTGATCGCATCGAATATTTCCGCCGAGCACTTTATCGGGATGTCCGGTTCGGGCTTCGCTCTTGGACTGGCGATCTCCACCTATGAATGGATGGCCGCCGCCACCCTGATCATCGTCGCGGTCTTTTTTATTCCGGTGTACCTGAAAAACAAGATATACACGATGCCGCAGTTTTTGGCAACACGGTACAACAACAGCGTCAGTACCGTCATGACTGTCTTCTGGCTGCTGGTCTACGTGTTTGTGAACCTGACATCGATCCTTTATCTCGGCGCTATCGCTATTACATCCATCTCGACCATCGGTTTCGAATGGTGTATCGCAGGCCTCATTGTATTCTCCGTTTTCGTCACTCTTGGCGGTATGAAAGTGATCGGGTACACCGATGTGATCCAGGTCCTGGTGCTGATGATCGGCGGATTGATCACCGCATACTTGTCGCTGACTTTGTTATCGGAACAGTTCGGAGAAGGGAGCAATGTATTCAAAGGCCTCTCGATCCTCCGCACAAAGGCGGATTCTCATTTCCATATGATCTTTGATTCGTCTCACCCTTTTTATAAGGACCTGCCCGGACTTTCCGTCCTGATCGGCGGAATGTGGATCAACAACCTGAACTACTGGGGATGCAACCAGTACATTGTGCAACGCGCGCTCGGCGCTGATCTGAAAACCGCTCGTAATGGAATCCTGTTTGCCGCTTTCCTGAAATTATTGATTCCAATCATTGCCGTCCTTCCGGGGATCGCGATGTTTGTCCTGCACCAGGAAGGATTGTTTCAGCAGGAAATGATGGATGAACAGGGTGTGATCAAGCCCGACCACGCTTACCCGATCCTGATGAATCTACTTCCCGTCGGTCTAAAAGGGGTGGCTTTTGCTGCGCTCACCGCGGCCATTGTTGCTTCCCTGGCGGGTAAAGCAAACAGTATCTCGACGATCTTTTCCCTCGATATCTACAAAAAATACATTCGCAAAGATGCCAGTGAAAGAGAGATCGTGTCGATCGGCAGGTGGGCAGTCGTGATCTCCATGGTGATCGCGGGACTGGTCGCTCCGGCGTTAAAGACACTGGATCAGGCCTATCAGTTTATCCAGGAATACGTCGGCTTCATCTCCCCCGGGGTGCTGGCCATTTTCCTGCTGGGTTTGTTCTGGAAGAAGACGACTTCCGCCGCGGCAATGGCCGGAGCACTGCTTACGATCCCCGTTTCAACGATTCTGAAGTTTCTCCCGGCGCTCACAGATGGTGCATTTCCCGATTTTCCTTTTCTCGACAGAATGTCCATTACGTTTGTGCTCATCCTCATGGTGATGATATCCATGAGTCTCGTGGCGCCTGAAAAGAACAAACCGGCTCAGGTGATCGAGATCGACAGGAAAATGTTCCGGGTTAACCCGGCGTTTACGATCGGCTCCATTATTATCGTCGGAATCCTGGCTGCTTTGTACACCGTGTTCTGGTAGGCGAGCTAGGGCTTCTGTAACGGAGGGTCTACTACCGGCTTGTTATGCCACCACGAGGCGAGCAGGGAGCCGGTGATATTCATCAACGGAGCAAAAACGGCGGGCGCCAGACCTACCGTAGCCATCTTACCCATAGCCAGCGCGATACCCGATGCAAGACCGCCATTTTGCATGCCTACTTCTATCGCGACGGTACGGCAGTCTTTTTCCGGCATTTTTACAAGGCGGGCAGACCAGTAACCGAGCAGAAATCCTCCTGTGTTGTGGATGATCGAAGATACGATCAGCATCGCCCCGATCTGGAGCAAGCTGTTCCTTCCGGCTGCGGTGATGATGACGATGATAAAGGCAATTCCTCCCATCGACACGAAGGGCATCGCATTGTGCAGCCATTGCGCTTTCCCCCGGAAGATCCGGTTGAACGCCAGGCCGGCGCCGATCGGTATGATCACCATTTTGAAGATGTCCCACATCATTTTAAATACATCGACTTCGATAAACTCTCCCGCGAGGAGGCTCATCAGGAACGGCGTTACGAACGGTGCGAGCAAGGTTGAGATCGTTGTCAGGGTGATGGACAGGGCCAGGTTGGCTTTTGCCAGGTAGGCCATCACGTTTGAAGCCATTCCGGCCGGTGAACACCCGATCAGAATAATTCCCGCTGCTATCTCGGGAGGAAAAGTAAAGATGTTAGCCAGCAGAAATCCTACCATCGGCATGATGAGGAACTGCGCTAACGTACCCACTATCACACCCTTTGGCATTTTCGCGACACCGACAAAATCCTCAAACCCGATCGCCGTACCCATTCCAAACATGATCAGCTGAATGAGTGGGGTGATCAGCGTCTTCAGGGCAAAACCATTAAAATCAACAAAGTAAGCCGGGTAAGCTAACGCTACCGTTACGGCTGCGAAGATCAAAAGGGGAAATGAAAATCCACGGCCTACCCGGTAACCACGGGAACCGATTGCCGCCAGCAGAAACCCAGCCAGCAGGCCAACAGCCATAAGGTGCATGCTTCCGGCCGCGCCCGCGACAACACCGAGCACAAAGCAGGCGACCGACAAATAGAGAAGGATACGGTATACGGTAATTTCCTTTGCCATAGGGATCAGATTGTTACCGTAAGATATTTATTTCTCAGGATAACAAGCCCATTCCTACCATGTTCTTTTCTTCATAAACTCGTCCACATCGGCGCGTTTAAGCGGAACCTCCGGCGCGTTGACGCCGATCCACTTCAAAAATGCTTCCTTGATTTCATCTGTCCACTGACTGTCGATCTGACCCGTCGAATAACGGCCTTCTTTCAGCATCGCATGACCAAACCGGTCGCGAAGCATAATGAACTCCGCCGTGATCACGACCTTTTCAGCCATGTGAGCTGGGATAAAGATCACACCGGAACGTTTTGCCAATACAAGGTCACCCGGCAACACGATAGCCTGACCGATCCTGACCGGTGAATTCAACCCCATCAGTACAACATCCTGGAGAAATGACGGATGCCAGTCGCGGACAAAGGCATTGAAGCCTTCGATCTTGGACAGTCCATCAAGGTCCCTGGCGGACCCGTCGAAAATAACGCCGTTACCGGATTTGGCATAGATTGAGTTGCCAAGATTATCGCCCATGAGCGTACCTTCCTTGATCTTTCCAAAACCATCGGCTACGTATACATCACCTTTCGACAGCACATCGATCGGCCATGCGTTTGTGTTTCCCTGGCGGCCAAGTCTGGCACCCCTTTCCTTGATATTCTTTTCAACATCGGGCCTGCTGGGCATAAACATAGCTGTTAGCGCCCGGCCTGCGATCGTCACGTCGGGGTGAACCATCTTCCAGCTTCCGTCAAACTGGTTGACATAGCCGTCGTTTCGCAACACGGTCCATGCATCCTCAATGGTAATATTCCGTGCTCTTTTGATCACGTCGTCCGGAATTTTCGGTCTGCCATCCGGGAAACGCTCTCCTTTCCATTCGGATGTCAGGAAGATCAGCTCATCCTTCGGGATTGTCTGAGCACGCAATACGGTATGGCTACTCCACACCATGAACAATACATACAGGATAAATCTGGTCACGGGATATCTCGTTTCGTTATCGTCTTCTTACAAATGTATCAAACTTGTCCGGGTTACGGTTCCCCTGGTCCTACTTGTTCCAGGCCGGTCTGGAAATACCATTCAGGTCATAAACGACTTTTCCGTCGCGGATCGTGAGTTCGCAGTCAAACTTCTGATCGCCGTCCATCCTGAATCCACCGGAATCGACAAAACCGAATTTTCCTTTATGCAGACTGAAGATAGCAACATCGGCGACAGCGCCGGCGGAAAGATGACCGAGATCTTCCCGGTGAATAACCTGTGCAGGATGCCAGGTGGACGCAGCCATGACCTGTTGAACGGACATCCCCATATTCAGGAACTTGGACATGACATTCAACTGGTCTTTCATACCTGCGTTCATACTACCTGTGTGAAAATCGGTACTGATCGTATTGGGTATGAAGCCGCTTTTTAACGCCGGGATAGCCTGGGAGAACCGGAAACTTCCGCCACCGTGTCCGACATCAAAAATGATTCCCCGTTTCTGCGCTTCCGTAACGAACGGCATCAGCTTCCCTTGTGTATCCACCACCGGCATGCGCGATGCCAGTTGGGCAAACGTATGGGTGAAAATATCACCCGGCCTCAGGTGTTTCATGAACAGCTCTTCTATCGATAGCGGCGGAACACTTCCACCAAAGTCGATCATCACGGGAACGTTGGCGATCTTCCCCGCTTCCACGGCGCGGTCGACCGGATCCCATTCCTTTCCCATGTAGTGGGCTACTTTGATACCTACAATCTCCTTGTGCTGCCGGACGACCAGGGCCGTCATCTTCGCATCCATGTCGGCGAGGTTTTGTTCGTATGCACCGCCGCGCATACCTTCACCGACGATATTCAGGAATGAAAGCACACGTGTCTTCGAGTGGTCGATGGCTTGTGCCTTGAACGTACTGAACGTCTTCCAGCCTGCTCCGCCGGCATCCACGACAGTAGTGACTCCCGAACGGAAGGTAAAACCATCCGGCGGAAGCGCTTCGAAACCATCACCGAGGTAGTGATCCTCCTGTGTACCAAAGAAATTATGGGAGTGAATATCGATCAGCCCCGGCGTTACATACATTCCTTTTGCATCAATGACCTGCGCCTGTTTGGCGTCGATATTTTTTGCGACCAGGACGACCTTATCCTCCCGGATGGCAACATCCATTACTTCGTTGATGTTATTCCGGGCGTCGATCACGTGCCCTCCCTTTATTACGATACTGTAGTCCTGTGCGCCGGAAAAACCTGAACCCAGGCAGATGATAAGGATAAGTAGAAATATTCTTTGATGCATGACGAAATGTTTTTTTTAATTTTAAGACCCGGGTTGAATGCGGGCTGACTAAATGTAAGCGATACAGTCGATCTCAACCAGCGAGTCGCCGGGAACGCCACCATATACGGCTACCGTTGTACGGACGGGAGGTTTGCTGCCAAAGCGTCCTTTATAGGCTTCGTTCATAGCTTTGTAATCGTTGAGGTCGTGAAGGAAAACGCTGCACTTCAACACTTTCTCCATCGACGAGCCTGCCTTGATCAGTTCTTTTTCCACTTCGTCCAGAACGTGTTTCGTGTGCGCCGTGATATCACCGTCAAAGTGAGCTCCTTTACCGGCGACGAATACAAGGTTTCCGAATTTCGTAGATCCCGAAAAAAGAGGAACATCCTGGTCGTCTTTTACGACGTTGAAGACTTCTTTTTGCGGAGCGGCATCAGCTTTCGCCGTAGCTAGTCCAAGCCCGACAACTCCCGCCAGGGATCCAAAGATTTTTTTTAACGTCGATCTTCTTTGCTCTTTCATGTGAATAAAATTTTAGATGGTTAATTTATTTATTGGTTTGGGTTATACTATTTTTTCAAATCCCGTACGGCTTTTACTTCGTCAGGTGTTATTTCGCTTGCCTTGTTTCCGAAATTCTGCCGGATATAAGTAAGCACATTGGCGGCTTCTTCGTTGCTAAGAAAACTATGCTGCGGCATGGCGTTGATAAATGTTTCACCATTCACGACTATATTTCCTTCAAGCCCGTTGAGCAATACCCCGATCAGCCTCTTTTTGCCACCGGTGACCCAGTCGGTCGCAGCCAGGGGCGGAAATCTTCCCGACGCCCCTTTTCCATCTTTTTGATGACATGTGGCGCAATACAGATTAAATATCTTCTCACCCCCGGCGACGATATCCTTTTCGAGATTGTCGTTGACGGGATCAGGCGTCCGGAGATGTGACAGCGTTTTCCTGCTCTCCATTTTCGCAAGCTGTTCTGTGCCGAAGTTGTCCTTGTCGCCCTTGTACATGATCCTCCATATCTTTCCCTTTTCCGTTTCGGAAATGTAAAGCGAACCATCAGGCCCCATGGCAATACCCATCGGCCGGTAAACGGCATCGCTTACATTTACGATCGGGTCCACGCCGGCAAACCCGTCGGCAAAAACTTCCCATGCTCCCGTCGGTTTACCGTTTTCGAAGGGCACAAAACATATAAAGTAGCCGGATTGCGGATAGGGCGCCCGGTTCGTTGAGCCATGGAATGCAATAAAGGCGCCACTTTTATAACGCTCCGGAAACTGATCGCCGGTATAAAAAAACAAATCATTGGGAGCCCAATGTCCCGGGAAACCCATTATCGGTTTTTCAAAGTCACTGCACCTGCCCACGCTGTCGCCGTCGCCGCCATATTCGGGTGCCAGAACCTTCTTTTCTTTTATCTGGTCGTAATAGCAATAGGGCCATCCGAAATCCGAACCGTCGGACACCTTCAGAAATTCTTCGGAAGGAAGTACAGCGCTTTCCCACGGCGAGAAGATGCTGGCCCATAGCCGCAGCAGGTCATCACGGCCATGCATGACAACATAGAGGCTCTGATCGGAATGGTTCCACTCCATGGCAACAACGCTGCGTATACCGGTAGCATACTTATAGCCGTCCTTTTGCGTCTGGCCGGTTTTGTTCGCGTCAAAGCGCCATACGCCCGCGTGGTCTTCCAGTTGAGGGCAGGGATCCATACCCGGAGAAGCAGGAGTCCTGTTTATTTCCTGGCATGCATTCGACGGCGCTCCGTAAGGAACATACAGATTACCCTCGTCGTCAAAACAGATCGGCTTGGCGATGTGCTCATGCATCCCGTGGGCGTGGTCATCAACAACGATCTTTTCGATCTCGCCTTCGGGAATGAGTTTACCGGGTGTCAGCTTCTGCCGGTAGACCACGAGTTCGGAACTGTAGTAAAGGTATCCGTTGTGTACCCGCATCGCGGTTCCATAGCTTCTTTCCTTCTCGTACGAGCCGAACGTTTCGATCAGGTCGGCCTTACCGTCACCGGTTGTGTCCCGTAGCGCCACATTCCTGCCTTCCGGTTCGGAAAATCTCGACTTCACATAAATATCTCCGTTGTCATTTACGGCCAGTTGCCTGGCCCGGCCTTTCAGGCTGTCGACAACAACGACGGCTTCGAAATAATCGGGGAGCGAAAGTTTTCCGTTATCCGGATCGCCGGGAGGAAGCGCGTTCTTTTTAGTACATCCCGTGTTACCCATCAACACGGCTAGAATCAACAGATAAGTAAAACAAGTACCCCTGGTCAATAGGCCCATAATGTGTAAAGTATTCGGTATAAATTTAAAAGCACGCAGACTATTCTGATAAAAACTCCATACACATTGTTTACCGAAGACACCAAGGACAACATAAGCGACGATTACGCCGGCCTATGTAAACGGGCGGCGATCACGACGTTGTTCTTGATAATTCTTCTTTTAATCTTGTCGCGACGATCTTCTCCTGTCCTGGTTTGAGCATGAATACGGTCACACTTACGCTGTTCGCCGGGCCGCCGCCGACCTCGATCGAGGGGTTTCCGCCTCTTAACCCTTCCCGCAGTTGCTTGTCCGTCACTTTGACTTTGCTATCCCAGGTGATTCGTAGTGTAGGTGTATGGTTACCCAATGGAGGCACGTGAACTTCCGTCGTAACACCGGGTACTGTTTTTACCGTGTTTTCGATGAGGGCGAGTTTAGTCTCCCATTCCTTCCATTCCTTTTCGTGATCCTGGTTCACGTACCGCTCGAGCGCGACATACATCCCCAATATCTCTTCCTTGTTTATTTTCATACCCCGCCCGATATTAAAGCCTCTTGGTGGCATGGAAAGGCGTGCCGCAGCAATAATATGTTTTTTGCCCATGAGTAACCCGGCACTCTGCGGACCCCGTATAGCCTTGCCGCCGGAAATGACAACAAAGTCAAAACCCATGTCATTAAAACGCCACAGGTTGGATACAGGAGGTACATCCGCAGCGATATCAATGGAAGTGGGAATACCGTGTTTCTTGCCGAGGGCAACCCATTCTTCGTGCTGGATTTTTCCTTTGTCCGACTCGATGTGCAGGAAATGCATCAACGCCGTTCTTTCACTGACGGCCTTTGCTACGTCTTCGGCCGTTTCGACTCTTACTATTTTGCAGCCCGTATTGGTGAGAGCCTGGTTATAAACAATGTCATGACTTGCCTGGCAGATGACTTCCGATTTCATTCCCGTGTATTCCAGGTGTGGAAGCGCCCGGACTTTCTTTTCATCCATACCCGTCAGGATACCCGCCAGACCCAGCGTCATACCTGAGAATGCTCCCGAGGTAACAACAGCCGCTTCAGCGTGTACCATCCTGGCGATCTTCTCTCCTACTTTATCCTGCAATTCATCCAGCATGCAAAATTCCTTCGCTCCGTTATTGATTGCATCCAGCACTTCATCGTGCATCAGCGACCCGGTCATGTAGGTCAGGGTTCCGGCTGCGTTGATAAATGTTCGGACACCAAATTCTTTAAACAGGTCCCGTTTAGGTATTTCCTTCTTCGGTGTCGATGCCAGTGCCGACGTGATGGACACACTTCCCAATAAACCTCCAACTATTGGAAATGCAGACAGGCGTTGAATAAGTTCTCTTCGTTTTAACATAATAGTGACTTGGGGTTAAACAAATATAATTTCATTCTCCTAATAAAATCGACGCGATACTTCCGTTCGTGGAAAATATCCGTAAATCTTCCGCTGTTATAAAAACACACACGCACACGCGATAAAAATGATAAGATGGTATCCTTACCGGGTGGTAATGCGGGCAGATCGAAACGAAGTGACGGCAGCTTTGAGAGTCTCCGATAGTGGTGCCTATAAAAAGCCTTAAGGTCTTCCCTATGCGAAGACCTGTAAGGAACACACGGCACAACTTTATTCCTGATGGAAGCAGAAATACAAACCTGGGAAATGACTCTTTTTTTCGGTTGAAAAATGTCCCGACGTAAACCGTGAGTGTTCACATCGGGCATTTCCCTAACCAAACGATCTTTGCAAAAACAAATCCGCGCTCACGGCGTCCCGTAGCGGATCAATCCTGATCCCACCATACGACGCTCGAAAGTGTGTTCGTGCCGCCCTGGCGGTCACGGGCTTCGTTAAAATGTGTGGTGTTATAAATTACTTCTGAATCCGGGATAACAAAGCGGGTAGGTATCTTACCGCCGGTTAAGTTTCCGGGATAATTGGTCGGTGTAAGATCAGGATAACCTGTCCTACGCCAGTTGGCGAAAATTTCGTATTCATCTTCCAGGAAAAGCACCAGCCATTTTTGTGTTTGAATCTGCTCCATCTGTTCCTCGAACGAGCCTGCAGCGTTGTATGGATTTTCCTCGAGGTATCTCGTTACCCTGCTATCGGTGATGACTCCGCCTGCTCCGAACAAGGACCATTGTTTCATACCGGCTTTGACGGCGTTGTTATAGGATTCTTCGGCGGTACTTCCGGAATTCCAGCCTCTCAGCGCGGCTTCCGCGAGCAGCAAGTGTACTTCGGCACTCGTAAATACGATCAGCGGAGCGTTGTATTTTAGTATGGTGGCCGGGTTGGGTTCAGAGAAGCTGTTAAAATTTGCGGGCAATGAATTAAACGCCGCGTTGGGCATTCCTTCCTGAAGGGCTGTTGTCGTGTCGGCTACAAATGAAGATCCGGATGGAACCCAAACGATCGAGATCACATTCAATCGCGGGTCGGATGTGGTTTTCAAATGATCGATGAGCGTTTTCGCAAATTTTCCACCCTCGACGTTATCGCCGCCGGGACTAACGTAGTCCGTAGACAAAAGACCGCTGGCAATAAAGTTCCGGCTTGCTGTTTGTGAACCATCCACGTATGCGATGGTGGCGACATCCGAATCGTTGAGAATAACACCTCCCGATATTGCTTTCTCGACCCATGTCTGTGCTAAAGACGGATCCACTTCGGTAAGCCGCATCCCGAGACGAAGCATCAGTGAATAGCCGAACTTCTTCCATTTTGTGATATCTCCACCGTACATCAGATCGGCGTTCCCAAAAGTCGGTTGCGCAGCGTCGAATGCGTTGATCGACTCCTCCAGTTCCTTGAGCAAATCCGCATAAATATCTTCCTGCAGATCGTATTTTGGGGAATAGTCCTTATCACTCAGTGCCTTCGCCGCGTCGCCGTAAGGAATATCGCCGTACAGATCCGTGAGCCGGTGGAACATGTACGCTCTCCAGATCCGCGCGACGGAAAGCTTGTTTACACCCAGCGCATCCTCCGTGACGGCGTCGATCACCTGCTGAAGTTGGATCACCGCGCCTGAATAAGAATTCCAGTTTCCCGTTGAATAGCCAAAGTTAAAATATTTGTCACCCGCGGCCGGCACCTCTTTGTACGTGGCGAAATGTTGCATGGACTGACCGATCGTCAGGTAAGCCCCTCCCGTATAATTGACGTTAACAGTACTCAATTGCGCGTTTGTAAAAAGGTATTCGGGAATAACTTCGATAGAAGCATTGGGGTTGACATTCATTTCCTCAAAACCGTTGTCGCATGAACAAAAGAGTAAGGATAGTGTGGCTGCGCCCAGGAATATTTTTGAAAAGCTTTTCATAGCTAAAGTTTTTTTAGGGTTAGAATTTAATCATCAGGTTAGCTCCAAGGCTTCTCGTTCTTGGTACGCCAAATGCCTCAAGCCCCTGTGCATTCCCATTGGTATAACTGGACTCCGGATCGAAGTAATTATTCCGTTTGTCTTTGTATAACAGCAGCAGATTACGACCGACCAGGGAAATCGACGCCGCCTGTGCCCACTTCAACGCGCGAATGTTCTGCACCGGAATGTTGTAGCTCAAAACAACCTGGCGGAGTTTGATAAAATCGTTGTTGAATGTAAAAATCGCCGTATAGTTCTTGTCGTTATCATAGTATGTATCGATATCGGCTTTTGTCCAGGTTTTACTGAACGAATCGCCCGCGGCACTTACACCGGTTACCGTAAGACCTGTTTCGCGTCCGGGAAGTGTCTCCTTCGGCAATCCAAACCGGTAAGCATACTGGTAAAGGTTTGAATACACCACACTTCCGAACTTACCGTCGATGAGGATATTGAGAGAAAAGTTTTTGTATCTGAAATTGTTGGTGATCCCCATCGTCAACGGCGGAATTCCGTTTCCGATCCGCTCAAGGGGTCCGCGGATGGCGTACCCGCTGGCTGTATTGAATACGACCTCCCCGTTTTCATCCGTCAGTTTGCGATAGCCCCAGACTTCGCCGTATGTTCCACCCACCACGTTACGTATCGTTCCGCCACCAACGCCGTCACCAACGGTGAGGTTATCAATACCATCGGCAAGCTTCACGACCTCGCTTTTGTTGTAGGCTACGTTGTAACTCACATCCCATCCGAAATCCGATCGTTTTACGGGGACTCCGGTGACGAGCAGTTCGATACCTTTATTACTGAACTCGCCGACATTCAGCAGCGCTGCCGTATATCCGGAGGAAAGGGCAATGTTGCTTTGTACGATATCATCGGTCGTTTTCCGGTTGTACAACGTAAGGTCTAAGCCGACGCGGTTATCCAGGAAACCGGCTTCAATACCCGCCTCATACGTGGTGGATGTCAACGGCCTCAGATCGGGGTTGGGTACTACCGAACCACTCAGCTGCTGAACAGGCCGGCCGTTGTGGCCACCCTGGCGCATGCTGTAGGTCTGGTATATCTGGTATGGCGCTACGGTCGCTCCGCCAACCTGAGCCCATGACCCCCGTAATTTTGCAAAGGTCACTGCGCGCGGGAAAACGAATGCATCGGAAAGTATGAACGTTCCGCCGATTGCCGGATAAAATATGCTGTTACTGGATGTGTTCAAAACCGAAAACCAGTCCTGCCTTCCCGACATGGTCAGGTAAGCAATTCCCTTATAGCCCAGGTCCACCGACGCAAACAAAGAGTTTATCGCGCTTTTCGAATACGTCGGAACGGTTGTAGACGTGGCCAGGTTCGTATAGCTATAGAAGTATGGTATTGTAAATTCCGCTCCGTTGATCGCAGTCTGGTCGTAGATACTCCGCTGCATATTGCCGCCGGCAAGCGCGGATACGCTCAGGTCGGTAAAGAGGTCAGTATGATAATTCAGCGTCAGCATTCCGTTCGTTTCGGAAGATATGATCCTCCTGCTCTCGTACGTACCCAGCGGTTGATATGCATTTCCCGTTGGCTGAACGAACTCCGACTGAAAATTATAATAGTCCTGGCTTACACTTCCTTTGATGAACAACTTGGAGGTGAGGTCATAGCGGATATTCGCCTGGCCAAGGAAACGGTTCTTGGTATCCGAATTTTTGAATTTGTTAATAACAAAATACGGATTCGGCGCAGCCGGAACGGGATTCCATTCAACCTCTTTTCCCGTAACAGGATCGTATCCGGGTGCAAGGCTCCTGATATCAACCGTATTGGCTACCAGATATGTGGCCCAGTGTGAATTCATATCCGCGTACCCGACCTTAGGACGGTTATCGCCGTTCTCAATATTATATTGTACCACCGTTTCGATACTGAGCTTCTTACCAAGAAAAGCATTGAGGTTAAGGTTCGCGATCCTCCGGTTAAAGGAAGAATTCGGCACAATGCTGTTGGAGCTTGTGTTATTTAAGCCGAACCGGAAATTAACGGTTTCATTACCTCCCGTGAACGCGATGGAATTAATGTAGTTCGTTCCGGTTCTGTAGAAGTTTTTGAGGTTATTCTTCTGAGGTGAGTAAGGCCTTAACTGTCCATCGAATTGAATGGTTGGTTCGCCATCCATCTTTGCTCCATATGAAAGACGTCCTGAACTTTTCGCCTGCGTTTGGGTAGTCGGTTTTACACCGTCGGTTCCCTGGCCATATTCATATTGCCAGTCCGGGATGACGGCAATATCTTCAAAGGTGAAATTGCTGTTTATTTCCACGCCGATTCCTTTTTGCGCTTTGCCTTTTTTCGTGGTGATCAGGATCACCCCGTTCGATGCGCGCGCACCGTACAACGCCGCTGCGGGACCACCCTTTAATACGCTGATCGATTCGATATCATCGGGGTTGATACCTCCAATACCGTCTCCGCGGTCCACGTTATTGCCGTTTCCCGTCGACTCGTTTCCACCACCCGGCACACTGTTATCCATCGGCATACCGTTGATAACATACAGCGGCTGGTTATTACCACTGAGCGAACCGTTTCCGCGGATGATAATACGGCTGGAACCTCCGGGACCTGTTGCCATTCCCGTTGCATTCACACCTGCAATTTTTCCGGTAAGGGCATTCGCCACGTTGTTCTCCCGTGCCTGCGTGAACTCGCTTCCCTTCACTTCGCTTACCGCGTAAACGAGGGCTTTCTTTTCCTTGGAAATTCCAAAAGCGGTAACTACAACCTCACTGAGGGATTTGGCTTCCTGTGCCAACACAACATCGACGACCGTCTGATTTGAAACAGCCACTTCCTGTGTTGCATAGCCGATAAACGAGAAGACGAGGATACCGCCGTCGTCCGGAATATTTACGGTGTATTTTCCATCGGAGTCTGTTGTCGTACCTGTTGATGTACCCTTCAAAACGACGTTAACGCCGGGAAGCACCTGACCATCCTCCTGGGAGGTAACTGTTCCCCCAACCTGAAGGACAGGCAGCGGCTGTTCCTGCGGAGTCTGCGTTCCACTGCCTTCCTGTTCAACTGCGGAATTCCTGGGAGCCGATATGTTTCGTTGTTCCTTGTTCCGGGCGAGGAAAATGGAAAACTGCTTTTTATTTATTCTTTTGAAATCCAGGCTGGAGCTTGCCAGTATTTTCTCAAGCAACACTTCCAGCGAATAACTGCCGCTTTCCAGCAGCGATTCGGAAACCCGTTTGCCTTCGAGTAAACCTTCCCGATAGGCAAACTTTACATGATACTGATCCTTTAACAACTCCAGCGCCTGTTTCAGGGACAGAGTACCATCGTCAGACGAACCGGTCTGCGACGTCGGATTGCGTCGGAATGCCGCGGGATTCTCGATCGATGCACTGGCATACTGCTGCCCAAAGCATTGGGGCGAGAGGTATACAGCCATCGCCAGTAAGAAGAATCCCTGCCGCGAAATTAAGTAGTCGAATCTTTTCATAAGTTATAAATTAGGTTTTCGAATAGGTCTATTTACGGGCGATAATTATTTCTTTACCGGTCTCCTCCATCCTGATCCCAAGTGTCGACGACACCAGCGCCAGCAACTCCTGTACGCTTGTTACACTTACCTCTCCTTCAATTTTCATATTCATGAGTTCCTGGTCTTCCACATTCACGGCATAACCGTAGTTATCCTGCAGGGTCTCCATGATATCATTCAGGGATGGGTCGGTAAAGGTGATCTCGCGAACAGTCCAGGTCGCTGCTTTGTGTGGTCGGGTCAGTTTCTTTTTAGTAAGCAGTTTATTCCCCGCGTATTCCACGTAATCACCCGGGAGCATAACCAGTCCGCCGGAAGCCACCGACGCCGGATCTGCATAGCTGACTTCGATCTTTCCGCTCAACAGCGCGATGTTCGTCTTGTTTCTCCTGCTTTTGACATTGAAGGATGTACCCAGGACCTGGATATCTATACCGTTACCATGAACGATAAACCGTTCACCCGGAAGCACTGCAGTCGTATCATTGTTAAGGTGCTTGATATCAAAATACGCCTCTCCCTTGATCCATACTTCACGAGGAGTATGATCGTGCCAGTTATCTTCATAGGTAAGAACCGAGTTGCCGTTCAGCATAACGATCGACTGGTCTGGAAGAGTGACCGCCTTTACTTCACCATAGGCAGTGGTGATCGTTTGTGTCGGGTCGTTCCCGTAAATCCACAAGATGATACTGCTGGCGATCAGCAGAGCGGCAGATGCCGCAATCTTCAGGAAGGAGAACCTGCTTACCGTTCCTGCCACCGGAGCCTGTCTGGATATCGAACCGTCGATCCGCCTCCACACATCCTCTCTTCTCTCCTCGTTTGTGAATGTCTGTTGCTTTCTGTAAACGCGAATCAGTGACGAAGCCTCGCGCACAACCGTTTCCTTTTCCGGATGGTTGATGAGAAAGGATTCCCAGAATGCACTTGACCGCGGATCCGGGTTGATCACCCATTGGATAAATGAGTCATCTTCTAAAAATTCGGTCAGGGTGTATTTTGCGTAGTCTCGAAAGGTCATGCCGTACGAATTCATTTTAAATTCATACCTATTAGACCCGGTAGTCCCTAATTATCCCTTCATTTTTAAAATATTTTAGAATTTAATTTCGCCGACGGTCAAATTCGCAAAACAAACGTTCCCGGATCCGGCAGTCAATAAAAACCGGACCGGAGGAAAAGTGCGCTCAGGAATCTCTGTGTTAACAGGATATTACCTCCCTTTTTTAATAAGTATGAGGCTTTTTGGGTCAGACCCGGGCGAGCGCAGCAACAGCCGAGACTTCGCTGTACGGGAAACAGTCATGCATCACGGTGTTGCCATACTCGTGCTGACTGGTCAACAGACGCATTAATATTTCGGCGACACCGATACTGAGCACGCCGATAGACTGTTGCAGATTGTCCAGCGCTTTATACAATAACTTGTAGGCGGAACTCACATGGATGCACATGATGTCTGCAATTTCCTCATAGGAAAGCCCGTCGTAGAAACGCAGAAATATAATCTCCTGCTGACGGGCCGGTAACTGGTGCAGGACGTCTTTGATGATCTGCTGAACTCTCGCCTCGTCTTCATTGAGGATGAGTTGCTGATCGTAGGAGACTTCAAAGGGAATTGATTCGTCGTCTTCATGAAGGTTGGAAAAACGGGAAGCCGATTTGATCTTCCTGAAGAGTATGTTCCGGATGGATTTATAAAGATAGTTCTTGACCGATATCGGATTTCCCAGGTTATCGCGGTTGGTCCAGAGTGTAATGAACAAATCGTGAATGGCGTCTTCGATCAGGTCGATATCCTTCGTAAACTTATAGCCATAGTTGCTCAGGAGCCTGTAGTATACATGATACAAACTGGTATAGGCTTCCCAGTCGCCTTTCTTGAACGCATTCCAAAGTATCGTATGTTGCTCCTGTTTGTTGTCCATTCGGAATGCCTGACCGCACCGTTTTTATACCTGGCCAGTCACACCATCGGCGAACTGGAATTCAATCGTGCTTTGTAAAACTGAATAAATATGAATGAAAATCAAAATAGCGATCAACGGCACGAAACAAAATAAGTACTGCCGTGCTGCGTACACAATGGATGCGCGGCGGTGGAATTCCCGGGTAATCCCAATCGCTTCCGATTGAAAAGGTCATTCGCCATGTTATTCCGCAACAGGTAAAAAACCGAATGACCGCCGCCTGAAGCGGAGGTGACGGAATAAATTGTATTGCATTTATAACAAACATCCGCTAAACTAGCTTGAAAGGAAATCTCATACATGAAGACACACACAAGCACACCACTAAGGTGGTCCCTGATGTTACTCCTTGCGGCGATGCTGATCCCGGCAGACCAGCTTTTGGCACAAAAGAAATCCCGGAAAAAAGCCGAACCTGTCACCGTCCAGCAAAATAATATCGTGTTGACGGATGATGGGACAAGCCGTTACCGGATCGTTCTTCCCGCCGCGGCCACCGCCGATGAATCAAAAGCTGCCGGCGTTCTGCAGGAGTATATAATGGAGATCTCGGGCGCCGCTTTGCCCATTATTTCTGCCACAGGAGGCAAGAGCAAGTATGAGATCGTACTGGGACAAAACGAAAGACTGGATGAACTGAAAACAGGAATCAACCTGAACCAGTTGAAGGAGGACGGCTTCATTATCAAAACCGACAGCATGCGGCTTATCATTGCCGGTGGCAACGAGCTGGGTACGCTTTACGGTGTTTACTCCTTCCTGGAGGAATACCTCGGGTGCAGAATGTATAGTCCGAAGGTGAAGGTGGTCCCCAAACAGAAAAAGATCACACTGACGACGATCAATAACATCCAGGTGCCCGTGATCGGGTTCCGCGATACACACTACCGCGTCACATGGGATCCTGTATATACGGAATGGCATAAACTGGATCACGATAAAGACGGTGGCCGGCCGGCGTGGGGTATGTGGGTCCATACCTTCAACGAACTCGTTCCTCCGGAGACATACTACCAGGAACATCCTGAGTATTTTGCAATGGTTAAGGGGAAACGGATTCCGACACAATTGTGTCTCACGAATGCCGATGTGCTGGATATCACGATCCAGAACCTGCGGCGCAAGATCGCTCAAAACCCATCCGCGCTTTACTGGTCGGTTAGTCAGAATGACAACCGCGACTTTTGCACCTGCGATAAATGCAAGGCAATCGACGACCGGGAAGGTTCGCCGTCAGGTTCCATTATTCACTTCGTTAACCTCGTAGCCGAACAATTCCCCGATAAAATGATTTCGACGCTGGCTTACGAATACGGAAGACACGCACCGA
Source organism: Chryseolinea sp. (assembly GCA_041742155.1). GTDB lineage: Bacteria > Bacteroidota > Bacteroidia > Cytophagales > Cyclobacteriaceae > Chryseolinea. Next base: position 306,202 of record JBGSJE010000003.1, read on the forward strand.
AGAATTTGCGCCCCCGCGACAATGTCAATATTATGCTTTGCAGTATTGAAGCGTTACGACACAAACCCATTACGGAAGATGAACGGAGCGCCGATTTCGTAAAGGATGTAACGGACTGGGGTCACATCGCAAAAGATATCATCGTGTGGGATTATGTGATCCAGTTCAACAACCTGATCAGTCCGTTCCCGAACCTGCACGTACTGAAGCCCAACATTCAATTTTTCGCCAGGCATGGCGTGAATGCCATGTTTGAACAAGGCAACCGGGAGACAGGAGGCGAATTTGCCGAGCTTCGTTCTTACCTGATCTCGAAATTGTTGTGGAATCCGGAGGCCAATGCCGATACCATCATCAACGACTTCCTTCGCGGATATTATGGAAAAGCGGCAAAACCTATCCGCGCCTATATCGATGACATGAAGGAGGCGCTGCTTGCATCCGGTAAGCCACTCCGGATCTTCGGCACACCCAACGAAGCCGCCACCAGCTACCTGACGCCGGCGCTGATACAGCGATATGAGGTGCTGTTTCAGGAAGCGGAGCAACTGGTATCGGACGACGCAGAGGTACTGGAGCGGGTAAAAATCGCACGCCTTCCGCTCTCATTTGCGATTATGGAGCAGGCCAAAAAAACGTTTACCGGTGAACGCGGTGTGTTTCACAAAGTAAACGACAAATGGGAAGTGCGAACCGCTATACGATCCATGATCGACCCATTTACCGATCTATGTATACGACAGGGAGTAACACAGGTTAAAGAATGGAGCACGTCACCGGAGGAATACCGCGCATCCATGTATCGGCTGTTTGCACAGGGGATGAACGAACACCTGGCCTTTGGCAAGAAAATTACGTTCCTCAGCCCTGACGTTGCCACGCTTCCCGCGTACGCCGGCCAAATGTTAACCGACGGCATTCGGGGAAGTCACGACTATGATTATAACTGGCTAAGTTTTACCGGAAAGGACCTTGAAGTCGTGATCGACCTGGAACAGGTAAAAAAAATAAGACGGATTGAATCCGCCTATTATCAATACGGTTTCTGGCTCCGCCTTCTTCCGAAAAAAGTAGAATATTATGTTTCCGAAGACGGCCGCCAATACCACCTTGCCGGCAGTATCGACAACACCCTGCCTATCGATCAATACGGCGGACGTCAACGCGATTTCATCTCGGAATTTACACCACGCAATGCCCGGTACGTCAAAGTAAAAGCCTACACGATTGGCAATACACCAGGCTGGCATCCCGGCGCAGGACGACCGGCCAATATGCTGATCGATGAAATCGTGGTTGAATGATAAGTCAAACGATACTCCCGTGATACCATAAAATTATCAACCTGGATTATGAGCCTCAGAAATATTTTGTACTTCCTCCTGCCACTCACCGTTGAGGTTTGTTGCGGACAGAAACCGGGCACAACAACAATTGCAACGTGGCAGTACGGCAGACCCGCAGCCCTTTCACTGACGTATGATGACGGTACAATCAACCAGTTTACTGCGGCATTACCCATCATGAATCGCCTCCGTCTTCCCGCAACTTTTTTTATCATCACGGGACAGATACCCGGTTCGAAGTATCAGGGCAGGTTCATCGGCAGGCCTGTTGAGGAAATCATCGCCGAAACGGCTGTTACTCCCACGAACAGGGAAAATTTTTTCGAGCGGGCTTCCGCGATTGCCTTTTCCGGACACGAAGGCACGCTGGAGTATCACACACGTGCGGGAGGAACGTATGACGAACAAGGTGAAGAAAAGGCTACGGAAGCATATAAGATCCTGGATGAAGGTTACGCAAAAATCCGGGCCGGAAACTTCAGAGCCGCATCCACTGAAGATACCCGTCACGGTGTGACCTGGGATCAGATCAAAAGTTACGCCGCGCAAGGACACGAATTTGCCAGTCATACCGTAACACACCCGAGGCTTGCCGTACTGGATGAAGTCAACATGCTTTATGAGCTCGAAAAAAGCAAAGAAGAGATTCAAACGAGACTTGGGCGCAAACACACGTTTTCCGCGGAAGGGCCCTATGGTACAGAGAACGAAAGGGCTGTATCCTATATTCTCAAGCTGTACCCGGCGTCACGAAACAGGATGCCCGAACCGTACCTGGAAGAGTTGAACCGGTGGAACAGGATGAACCCTGGAACATCGGGCAAAGAATACGTGCAATGGCAGCGGGGTGCCACAACCAAAACACCGTTGCCATTGATGAAGTCATGGGTGGATACCATTGCTGCCAATCACAACAACTGGCTGGTGCTCGTTTTTCACGGCGTCGACGGGATTGGATACGAAGCGTTACCACATGAGCTGCTGGAAGACTACTTCAACTATATTAAAGAAAAAGAACACCTCGTCTGGGTCGCTACTTTCGGAGATGTAACGAAGTATATGCGCGAACGAATGGCTGGAACCGTCAGGCAGACGTCATCCGAATCAAAAATTACCGTTGAACTCACGCATACCCTTGACCGCGAAGACTACGATCTTCCGCTCACACTCAAAACATACGTTCCGGCTAAGTGGAAGAAGGTAAAAATCAAACAAGGTACAACCTCGGAAATCCTGCCGTCGGCTCAAGATGAACAGGGTTCCTTCGTTCAGTACCAGGCGATACCCAACGCGACACCCATACAACTTACACCAACACCCTGACAACTTCGCATACTTTCATCCTCAATATCAAAAAATGACAACCACATTAAACCCTGCGACGCAAACAACCGCCATACGCGTCACATCCATCGATATCCTCCGCGCCATGACCATGATCCTGATGATCTTCGTCAACGATCTGTGGTCATTAAAAGATATCCCGGCCTGGCTCGGCCACGTCGAGCGGGGTGTTGACGGAATCGGGCTGGCGGACATCGTATTTCCCGCTTTCCTTTTTATCGTCGGCCTGTCAATGCCATTTGCCATCGATGCCCGAAGAAAAAAAGGAGATACAACCCTTCAACTGGTACAGCATGTGTTGGTCAGAACCATTGCCTTGCTGGTTATGGGTGTTTTTCTCGTAAACGGGGAAACCTTCAACGCCTCCGCTACCGGTATGGCCCGGGCGTGGTGGAACCCACTCTGTTGCCTGTCATTTATACTGATCTGGAATAGTTACCCGAAATCAGCAAACAAGTCACTCGTTTACGCAGCGAAGGCGATCGGCATCGCGACACTGCTGACCCTCGCCTACGTGTATCGCGGCGGTCCCGACGACCAGATAGAATTCTTTAGCCCGCAATGGTGGGGAATCCTGGGATTGATCGGCTGGGCTTACCTCGCCAGCGGCCTGATCACCGTTTTTGCCCGGAACAGTTTTTTTGTTTTACTGGCGGCGTGGATATTCTTTGCCGTCCTGAGTATGCTTTCGCACGCCGGTTTAATACCCGCCTTTTTGCACTTTATTCCGGACGCGATCCGCGGTGGAACACTTGCGGGACTTACGATGGGAGGTGTACTGACTGCCTTTATTTTTCAGTATTACAGGAACAGGCAGGACCATATAAGATTAACGGTGGTGCTACTGGCTGCCGCGGCCGTGCTCATCGGTTTGTCCGTCCTTACCCGTCCCTACTGGGGGCTTGCTAAATTAGGAGCCACTCCCGCATGGCTCTTCCTTTGCAGCGCATTCACCATCCTCGCGTTCGTCGTCATCTATTGGGTCGCCGATATGTCCGGGAAAGCGCATTGGTTCAATATTATAAAACCTGCCGGTACCGACACACTACTTTGTTACCTTATACCCTACTTCGCCTACGCTACGACGAGGGCGTTGGGAATAGATCTGCCTGAATTGATCCTTACGGGAGGGCTTGGGCTTATAAAATCATTCCTGTTTGCCCTGCTATGCGCCGTCATTACCGGCGCATTGAGCAAGGTGGGCGTCCGACTAAAATTATAATTTCCAGGGATATTTTTCCCGACACACTACACGCTAGCTTACGAAACTATGAAACTGAAAATATTACTGATCCTGCTCACAACGGCTTTGACATTTGATACGGCCCGCGGTCAATCTTCAACCTTTAAGGTAGTGGGATATTACTCACTGGGCGAAGCGATGGAAGATCCCAACACGAAAATGTTCCGAAACCTGACGCACATCAACCTGTGGTTCCTGAACCCGGATTCACTGGGAAATTTTACGCGCGACCTCGGAGCCTTAAAACCATTTATCTCGAAGGCGCACAAAAAAAATATCAGGGTACTCTTCTCCATCGGTGGCGGAAGCAAACAACCCCAGTATCACGCCCTGATGAAAGACGATAAACGCGCGATGCTGATCAGCAACCTCGTAGGTGAAGTATTAAAATACAACGTGGACGGTGTGGATGTAGATCTCGAAGGAAGCAACATCGACGAATATTATGAAAAGTTCGTTGTGGAACTGGCAGCAGCGCTCAGGAAACACAACAAGCTGATCACTGCGGCTATTGCCGTGTACTATAAAGATCAGTTCACAGACAACGCTCTGGCTGCGTACGATTTTGTGAATGTCATGAGCTACGACCGGACTGGTCCCTGGCGGCCGGAGAAACCAGGACCCCATTCGCTTTATGAACATGCCGTGGAAGACCTCGACTATTTTGGAACTGTGCGAAAGATACCCCGGGAAAGAATGACACTGGGTGTTCCCTTCTATGGCTACGGCTACGGACCTGAGCTGACCTCAAAAGCGATCAGCATGAGTTATGCGAAAATTACAGAGACATTCCCCGGCTCGGAACAGACAGACGAATGGACCATGCCTGGTGGAATGATCCTTTACTACAACGGAATACCAACGATCAAAAAGAAAACCGAACTCGCAAGAGAAAAGGCATCCGGTGTGATGATCTGGCAGGTACTCGGGGACGCACGGGGTAAAAAATCGTTATTGAGGACGATCTACAAGGCCGGCTTTGGAAAGCGCTAGAGATCGTTAACTTTAGAAGACCATCCATTCCGACTATGAAGAACTTTTCCATTTCAGGCAGCTATACGGACCTTTACCAGCTCACGATGGCACAGGTTTATTACCTGACCGGAAAAAGCGAGGAGAACGTGTCATTTGATTACTTCTTTAGAAAATTACCGTTTGAAGGTGGTTATACTGTGTTTGCGGGTTTGTCGGATGTCCTGGATATCCTGCAGGACTTTCACTTTACCGATGAGGATATCCGATTCCTGAATGATATCGGCTTAAACAAATCATTTACCGACAGTCTCAAGGGTTTTCGGTTTAACGGAACCGTGTACTCGGCGCGGGAAGGCGAGATTGTTTTTCCGAATGAACCGATTCTTCGGGTCGAGGGCAATATCCTGGAGGCGCAGATCATCGAGACGATGTTGCTGAATCTCCTCAATTTTCAGTCGCTGATAGCCACTAAGGCAGCGCGTATCCGATACGTGGCAGGCGATACAAAACACCTGAGCGACTTTGGTTTGCGGCGTGCGCAAGGTTTAGGCGGCTATCACGCGACACGTGCGTCGATCGTCGGCGGGTTCAATTCAACCAGCAACGTGAAGGCTGCCCTTGATTACAATATACCCGTGGTCGGAACGATGGCACATTCCTTTGTTCAACGGTACGATACCGAGCTTGCGGCGTTCAGGGATTTCGCCATGGCACGAGCTGAAAACTGCGTGCTGCTGGTGGATACCTATGATACACTTAAGTCGGGTATTCCCAACGCTATTACTGTCGCCCGTGAAATGAAGCAACGGTCTCAGCACCTACAGGGAATACGGCTGGACAGCGGCGACCTGGCGTACCTGTCGATACAGGCGAGGAAAATGCTGGATGGGGAAGGCTTTCAGGATGTTAAAATTACGGCGTCAAATCAGCTGGATGAATTTGTTATCAAAAGTCTGCTGGACCAAAGAGCTCCTATCGATGTATTCGGCGTGGGCACCAGCCTGGTTACGGGACCGCCAGACGCCGCGCTCGACGGTGTTTATAAACTTGCCCATTCGGGAGGAAAACCGAGAATAAAACTTTCCGAAAATCTCAAGAAGCTCACACTTCCCGATAAAAAACAGGTTTATCGTTTATGGACTGAAGGAGGTGCTTTTTTCGGCGCCGATGTGGTTTCCCTTCTAAGCGAAACAAACCCTCCGGAAATGCACCATCCGTCAGAACCGGAGAAATCGCTTTCACTCGCCGGTCTCCGGCAGGAAGCGTTGCTTCACAAGGTGATGGAGAACGGAAAGCGAATCGGAACAACCCCATCATTACCCGAAATAGCGTCGTACTGCCAGTCACGGCTGCGGAGCCTTCCGGAAGAACACAAGCGTTTCCAAAATCCTCACATCTACAAAGTGGGGATCAGCGAAAAACTTCGGGACGAAAGAAACCGGCTGAAAAATCAGTACAAAAAATAACTTATGCATGCCCTTATCCTGGTCGATATTCAGAACGATTTCGTACCCGGGGGAAACCTTCCCGTTCCGCTGGGAGATGAGATCATTCCGCTGGTCAATCAACTTCAACGCGCATTTAAACTGATCGTAGCGACACAGGACTGGCATCCTCCGAATCATAAAAGTTTTGCTTCCAGCCATCCCGGCAAAGCTCCGTTTGAAAAAATCCAGTTACACGATCTGGAACAGGTATTGTGGCCGGACCATTGTGTTCAGGGCTCCCGCGGCGCATCGTTCCACCCTTCATTGAATATGTACAACGTGGAGGCTATTTTCAGAAAAGGTATGGACCCTGACATCGACAGCTATAGTGGGTTCTATGACAACGGTTATAAAAAGGCGACGGGCATGGCCGGGTACCTGCGCGAGCGAAAGGTAAGCAACGTCTATATCTGCGGACTTGCGGGCGACTTTTGTGTCGGTTACACCGCCAAAGATGCGTTAAAGGAAAACTTCAAAACGTTCGTCATCGAGGACGCTACACGATCCATTGATACCGCCGGTTTTAACCGCATGAAAGAAGATATTTTATCAAACGGAGGACAGTTTATCCGGACGGATATGCTTTACCGGCATCTTTAAGGGCCCCGTAGGATTAACCATAAACCGTTCGGCAGGAAGGGAGTCACGATCTGATCTCCTCTACTTATTAATAAACAGGCGAGGTTCAAGAATGATCTTGTGGTACATTTCGGAACGCATTGCCCCTTTCCCGGGATTCAGGATCTCGAGTAGCATTTCCGTGGCGCGCTGACCCTGACGGTAAGGAAACTGCTCGACGGAAGCCAGTGGCGGATTCTCCATGTAATTGCACACCGGGAGGTTGGCAAAACTTACGAAACTGATGTCTTCGTTTATTCTGATGTTCATCTTCCTGGCATATTGCATGGCATCGAGCGCGACGTAGTCGTTGAATGCAATTACCGCCGTTGGCCCAGGTTTCAGGGTGAGTAGGCGCTGCATCGCCCGGTACGTCGTTTCAGCCGAAAGGTCCGAATGAACGAGAAACTCAAGGTTAAACGGCAGCTGCAATGACTTTAACGCTTTCTCATACCCACACAGCCTCTCCCGTGTAGCCAGCAGTTCTTTTGGGCCGTTAATAAAAGCGATACGCGTATGATTTCCCTTTGCCAGGAATTCAACAGCCTCCATCATACCCGCTTCCATCTTGCACGTAACGGTATGCACATCCTCTTTGTCGGGAACACGATCAAAAAACACAACCGGTATATCGTATTTCCGGAGCATATCAAAATGCTGGAATGACTTGGTATTCTTCGCAATGGATACCAGTATTCCATCCACACGGTGATTTTTCATGGCCTCCACAATCTTCTTCTCCCGCAAGGTATCATCGTGCGATTGCCCCATCAACACATTGTAGTTATGTTCGCTGGCATAGTCCTCAATACCGCTGATGGCCTCCGAAAAGAAGGCTTCCGACAAGTGAGGCAGAATCACTCCCAGAGTCAGCGTTCTGCCGGACTGCAAAAAAAGGGCTGTCTGATTCGGTTCGTACCCAAGTTCGTCGGCGACATCCTTCACACGTTTTGTCGTCGCCGCGCTGATATCCTCGCTGTCATGCAAGGCGCGCGAAACGGTCGAAACGGACAGATTCAGCATTTTTGCGATCTCCTTAATTGTGGGTGCGTTCCTTTTCATACCTGCGCGTTTCATTCCGGTTCCTTAATAATTCCAAATCATTCCTTATTCCTTAATACCACGGTATGCTTACCCAGCTTTCCGCCAGATCCATCCGTGCTGCCTTTGCTCCCGTGATCGGTATACGTTGCTGTTAATACATAAACACTTTTGCCGGACGTATCAACCGATCTTTGCCTGGTCCGGAATGCGCCCGCTATTCCGGCCACAAACTGCCGGTCCGGATCCGCACCATTCTTCAATATCCATTTCACCATTTCTTTTATTTCATCGATCTTCAATTGCGGGTGCGGCGGCATCGGTATATCACTCCATGTGCCTGACGATCCGCCAAATACTTTTTTTGACAGCGCGTCGATCGTTTGAACATTATACGGATACCGCTGCGCAATAAGGTCAAACGACGGACCGATGAGCTTACTCCCGGATGCATGGCAATTCAGGCACGTCGAAGTAGCCATACGGATCAGCGGTTCGTAGCTTTGTGTCGAACTCTCCAGCAGGTACTTTTTCAACGAAGGGGAATCAGGGAGGTATTTTACCGTTAGCAATACTTCGTTGTTCGAAATTTCGTCGTATTCGGAATTCCCGTCCTCCGCATCAGATACACTGATGGCATAGGGGATTACCGTGTCCCACTTAAACCCTGCACCGGCAAGAGGTGCGGTTATCGTCACTTTCGGGCTCTTGTTAACGGTCTGTGAAAAGGCAGCGGAAAAGCAGAGGACCATCAGCGTCATTATTCCGGCCGGTAGCAAACGGGTTGTGTTCATGCATCAGGACTTGTCGATCTCATTCGCTACACGGTTTGCCGACCGGGTTGCGGCTTCCGTTCCCCAGTTCAGGTTGTCGGCGTAAGCGCCTGCAAAATGTATCCGTCCATGTGGCTTCATCAGGTTTGGCCAAAACTTATGAAGCTCTCCGATCGGGAACGGAAGTCTTTCGCATGTAGGTGAAAAGGTTTCCTTTGTCCAGTCCCGGCTCACCGCCTGTTCGATCGTATCCTTTGCTTTGCCAGGGTATACTTCCCGGAAAGCGGCGAGTGCCCGTTGCGGCGAAATACCACCCGGTCCGGTTCCTAAAATGATGACACGGTGTGTATCCACCTCATCCGCGGATTGCCAGACTGACCAAAGATCGGGATGATCGAGTTCCATGTTTATACTGAGTTTATCTTCCAGCCAGAATTTTGAATTTGCCTGAAAGACAAACCGCTGATAGGAGTCGTAAGCGATGTTGTCCACGATAAATTGCCTCTCCGGAGGCAGCGCGGGAACGATGGGGATATTCTTCAACGCCGGCAGGGGAATACAGTTGACAAAATAGTCAGCCGACATTTCTTTCGGTTCGTTGTGTTGTTTGTAGTGAACGGTAACACCTTTATCATTGTGATGAATAGACGTGATAGGGCTGTTCAGCCAGACCCGTGATCCCAGTCTTTTCGCAAATGTATTCGGAAGCATCTGGTTGCCGTCTTTTAAACGGAAGACCTCCACGGGGAAGGGATCCACGCCGCGAATTTTTAATATTGCCGACATCCACAAACTAAATAGGGCGGATACGTTTTTTCCACCGAGAAAATTCAAGGCAGTTTCCGATGCACCTTCCTTCTTATAAATATCCACCATGGGAATCTTGTCAAATTCATCATAACCGATTCCAAAAGGTTCGTACTCATCCCTGAACTTGTCCAGGTAATGATTGACAAACAATGATTCCAGGTTCCACCACGGGTTAATCGTCAGGTATTTAACTTCTCTTTCATTAAATCCAAACTGCTTCAGCACCACCGGGTCTTTCAGCATGTCTTCCGTGTAAAACTTGTTGTTGATTCTGCGCAGAATATTTTTCCTCCTGGGATATGGGAGCGCTGTCAGATTAAACTCCTTAATGTAACCCCAGTATTTATCATACCCCGGTTTGGTGATATGCTCCTGTCCGAAGTCGCCGTACAACCCATCCGATAAGCCGTCGTGAACAGTGAACACATGTCCGCCGTGACGTCCGGAAGCTTCCAACACAACCACTTCATGTCCTTTCTTCATTAGCTCATACGCGCAGCAAAGGCCTCCGATTCCGGCGCCGCCGACGATCACTTTTTTTGGGGAGGCTGACTTTTGGATCACCGTAGCAACCTCGTCGGCTTCACCCGCTTTCAAACTGTCTACCTTCAGCACGGATGCACCTACACCTGCCATCATCGTGTTCTTGATAAAATCCCTGCGTTTAAAGTTACCCATGGTTATGGCGTCGTTTTAATTCGCTGATGTTGTAAAAGGTATTAAAAAAAACTGACACTATCCGCCGGAACTGTTCAGACAGGACTTGCAAAATCTATCCACAAAAATTCAGCGAAACGTTTGCATTTCCCTTTACAAGCTTCCCCGATTGGTGAAACAGGTGCCCGGCAGCGGCCGGTTACGCTGTGGTCTCATCAGTTTTTCACGTTCAGATTGGATAAGGGGCATCAGCAGAATTACTCCACCGGCATTATTGGTGGAGAGACAATCACACCCGCATCATACGAACTGCACCGGCCGACCCGGGCTATTCAACCTCGGTAACCTTCCCTCCTACCTTGAATGTGTCGCCGGCACCGAGCATCTTAGCCAGGTAATAGGCCATAAAATTAAAGGGCAAAATGTTGGTGAGTACGGAGAAGTTCTCCGGCAATCCGGTATCCTCCACCTGAAACACGTGGGCTCCGGCTCTTGTTATACTTTCAGATAATTTTAAGGTACGGTCGTAGGATGCACCGCGGGCAACAATTTGAATCACAATACTGTTCTCAGCTGTCTCCTTCGGACCATGATCGTATTGCGCCATCGGGAGTCCGCAAAAACTCCGCTTTGTACTTTCGCTCAGGATCAGCGCCGCCTCCATCGCCGTCGAAATATTAGGGCCGCTTCCGGTAATATAAATTCCGTGAACAGGTCTCGACCGGAGCAGGTCGAAAACATCGCGCGCGAGTTGTTCACCGCGCTGTTGATAACGTTCCATGTTATCCGAAAGATGTTGCAACGCGTCCGCTGTATGCATACCAAATCCCCGGAATAGCGCAAGCAGCGTATTGGTGTATGTCTTCGACGAGGAATTCAGTTCTTCACCCGCCATAATATCGATGACGGCCGACGCACGCCTCGCTAACGGACTGCCTGCTGTGTTTGTTATGGCGGTAAACGTCTCAAACAGATCACAACACCATAATACTTCGGTACTTCTTCCGGACTGCGAAAGGATAACGGCATCTTTTTCTTTCGCACCCGTCTTCAGATAGTTAAAATATTCGGAAGCAAGTGAAGGGAATATCCCGATACCCATGTAGCGGAAGGCAAGAGCCGCGAAATAGGAAGACCCCATCCCAATGTAAGGGACCATCCGGGGAAGTTCGAACGAACGGGTGCTCTCCAAAAACGCCCGGCCGCGGCCGGGAATCTCCAGGATCTCGTGTAAGGCTTGGTCCATCTCAGTTGCTTTTATACGGCATGGGTGTTTTACATGGAGAATTTAAGTAATCCAGCGCTTCCCAGAATACCCGCATGCTCCTCCAGGGAAGACGTGGTAATGTTTACCGAATAATTCTTATAAGGCCGGTAAAAAGAACCGCTGTTCAGGAAGCCCAGGTGCTCTTTCAATCCTTTCGACACTCCTCCCCCCAGTACAATAATATCGGGTGCGTAAATATTGATATAATTGTCAACTCCGGTCTTCAGGTAGGTCAGGTACTGCCTGATGATTGAGCCCGCCAACGGGTCTCCCTTCGCTGAAAGACCAAAAATGTATTCAGCGGTTGGTTCCTCTCCTCCGGCCGTCTTGAATCCAACGCTATGGGCCAACGCCAGCACGCCGCCAGCGGAGACCAGGGATTCAAGACAACCCGTCCTTCCGCAATAACATGGAACTTCCGTCTGGATAATCGAGATATGACCGCCCATATGCGCATAGGGAAATGTGTCTTCAAACCGGCCGTTCTTGACAAAACCAAGACCCAACCCGGTGCCCAGGGTCAGAACGAGTACACGGTCAATTCCCTTACCGGCTCCAAAGAGCGCTTCTCCCAGGGCAACGGCGCGGGCATCATTGTCAATGCGGCATCGCAGGTTATAATTTTCTTCCACTAACGATACCAGGGGATAATCTTCCATGAAGGGTAAAAAACCGTAAGTGGTATCGACAACACCGTTCCGGTACACAAAGGACGGAACACCTATACCAATCCCGGAAATATCATACCCGCGCGCCGAGGCATACTCCCGGTGTTCCTTAATGGCGGCCCCCAGCAATTCCAGGAACCTGGATTCATTGTTCTTTTCGGTCGGGTGCATCGTCATATGCAGAACCTCTCCCGTTTCAATATTAACCAGCCCCGTTTTTGTACGGGTACCGCCGATGTCTACACCGATCGCTATATTATTCATGTTGACTGACTGTATGCTCGTCCGGAAAAAAAACGAAGATAATGATCCCCCTGGAATTTTGGTCAACAGGAAATTTGCATTCCGGCTCTATTACGGGAATTTCAAGCCGGACTCTCCAGGGCAAACAACCGATGGAAGTATTCATTATCGCAATCACCGTTTGAACCGTTCAATATTCAACGACGGCCTTGATCACGTTCTCCTCCGGGAGATACAACCGTGTAAAATTCTCTGTCAGCGTACTGAACTGCAGGTTATGGGTAACATAACCATCGATGTTCAATGCTTTCGATTTTAATAACCGGATGATCTTTTGAAAGTCTTCGCTCAATGCGTTGCGTGAAGACTTCAGGGTGATCTCCTTCCTGTGGAAATGAGGGTCGTAAAAAAGGATATCGCCGAGAAATAAACCGACATATACGATCGTCCCTCCGGGCGAAACATACTCAAAACACTTTAACATCGACTCACGGTTGCCTGTTGCATCGATCACAATGGTGGGGAGATTGCCGTCCAGCAACTGCGTAAGCTTATCCATAACGTTGTCACCCGCGATCATCGTCTCAACGCCGGGATAGCGGCTCCCGACAAAATCAAGGCGTTTTTGATTCGTATCCAGAACAACGATACGAGGCGATTTCAACAGGGCCATCATGATGACAGCAATTCCGATGGGACCTGCGCCGACGATAAGTACAATATCATTCGGAGTAATTCCGGCACGTTCAACGGCATGGCTGCCGATCGCGATCGGCTCGATGACGGCAATCTGCTCGGGCGGTAGTCCGTTAGCGGGGAAAACGAGCGCTCCCTCACAGATTATGTATTCCTGCATGGCTCCATCCTCGTGGACACCCAACACAGACAGGCCGCTGCCACAATTTGTTTTGCCACGCCTGACAGCCTGATCAACTATTGTATTCCTGTAGGGCATCACGGCACACAGATCGCCAGCCTTCACATGACTGATATTCTCCCCCACTTCAATAGCCTCCGCCGCAATCTCATGACCGAGTATCCGGGGATAGGTGAAAAATGGTTGTTTTCCATTGTAGGCGTGAAGATCGGTTCCGCATATTCCAAGTCTTTTTATCTTCAACAGTACCTGATCCCGGCCGGGTTTGCCGGGATGTTCCTTTACAATTTGTTTAAACGCTCCCGGGTTCTCCAGAATAATTGCCTTCATTCTTAATAATTAAATGTATCAACCTGATGATTATTTTCCCTATAGTTCCTGTTCGAGCTGGCCTTTGGATTTGGCTTCCGAAAGTTTTTTCAGGCTCTTGGGCATTTTGATGTGATTACCGGGATCTTCACAATAATTCAAAAGCATGGTGATCGCATTCACCTTCACTTTCCTGGCATCCTTGGCGTCCGCTTTGTTTTCCAGCGTGTACTTAGTCATGGCAGCCATGTAGAGACCCAACAGCTCCTCATCGTTGCCTTTTAAAATCTTACCTGCAACATCATCCAGCGTGAACATGTAATCGGGAGTCCCCGACATCCATTTGATTATGAACTGAAGCGACTTCAACCGGTCCAGATCGTCCTTTTCAAACGGCGTCGATAACAGGTAATTTGAGGCTTCCAGCGCATAGGGTTCGGCCAGCTTATAGTCGGCTTTCTGATCGAGTTTAATGTTGTCAAATACGGGAAGACCCTGCCCAAGGCAAAGCGGGCTGCAGAAAGCGCAAAACACAAATGCGATATATTTCATAAAAAACGTGGGAGGTTGTACAATGATCTGCACAATCCGCCAAACCATCACCCGGATCGCGCCAGGGCGAAGATAACGAGTATGTGAATTATAACGGCTATTTTTTTCCCGGTGGGGAAATATTTATATTTCAATATCATATCCGGACTTGTTGCGATTGTCACCGTTGCTACTTTGACAATATCGTTTTCGGATATCAGAGCAGGGTCAAGCCAGACGGGTTTGACCCTGTTTCTTTCCCGGCGGGTATAAATAAAAGATGCCGCACAGACCGGTCCCGAAGAATATCGATGACAACCGTACTGCTGCGCGGCACCTGCAATTGACTATAAAAATTACCGCTTCAACAATCGTTCTCCTGTGAAAGCAAATTGCTCCCACTCCGGAAGGGGATGAAACACCGATGCCTGAACATCTCGGAAGAGGCGCTCGAGTGTATTCTTTTTATAAAAACTCTGGCCGCCGATAGCATGCATCGCTTCGGATACTGTCTGTATACATGCATTTGCAACATTGGTCTTCAGGCTAAGCATATCCAATGTAATATCTTCACCTGCCTTAAAGTCAATATTGTCGGTCAGCGCTACCATTGCTTTCCACTGCGAACGCGCGCCCACCAATGAATTGTTCATTTTGCCGAGGATATACGGTAAATGTTGCTGATTCCGCTGGTAATTCTTTCCTATTGCCACTGCTATCTCCATAGCCTTTTCAGCAATACCCACATAAGCGGACATGATCAGCGGCATGGCTACGGTAATTACTACGTCCCACACCGGGTGATATCCGTTTCGGGGGCGGCTTAATACAATCGACGCATCCGGAACAAATACATTTTCGAAAGCGATCGTCTGTGAACCGGTCGCCCGCATACCAAGTGTATCCCAGTCGTCGAGTATGGAGACGCCGTCGGCTTTTAGCGAAACGGCAAAATGCAAAACCTGCCATCCATTTTCCGGATGTTGATAAGGTGCGCTTGTTACAGCGATGTCGCCGGCAACCGATTGGCTTGCGAAATGTTTTTTGCCGGACAGCCTATATCCGCCCTCAACCCTGGTCATTTCACCATTTGAATCCAGCCAGTCTCGGGCGCCTGTACTGACCAGTACCAGCTGATTTGCCGCCACCTTCTGCAACATCGGACCGCTTTCACCTTTATTACGATACCTCCAGATAGAGGCAGCGATCAGGTGCTGGTGCATGGAAAAAGCTAACGCTGTCGATCCACAATACCGGGCCATAATGCGGATGAGGTCGCACATTTCCGAATGACTTACTCCTCCTCCTCCCAGATCTTCCGGTATGGCAGCGGAAAAATACCCATGCTTTTTCAGGTCTTCGTAATTGCGGAAAACAAAATTGCCTTCCTTATCCTGCGTGTCCGCTCTGTCGGCAAAAGATTTGCCAAGTTCATGTGTCAGTTTCTTCCAGTCCGTGGAAGTGATTGTTATAGTCTCCATAGAAGTTTTTTTACAAAGGTCGATACCCGGAAAACTCCACGATTGGCTGTGAGGTCCAAGTTTTTTGTTATAAAGGTCACTTAAGTCAGGGCACAACGTTCAAAAACCAGCGGCCGCATCCATTATCAGCGACCGAGCTTGTCAGGAAACCATCATTGAACCGGAGCCGAGTGCCCGGAACTGTTTGGGAGGAACCTGGTAACGCTGCCTGAATACCTTGTTGAAATGAGACGGATTCTTGAAGCCTGAGGCATAACAAACCTCGCTCACATTCATATCCGAACTCATCAGCAGTGTTTTGGCATATTCAAGCCTCCGCTCGCTGATCCATTTTCCCGGTGTCTGATTGTAAAAGTTCTTGAAGTCCCGTTTGAATGTGGACAAACTCCTTCCGCAGAGGCGCGCAAAATCCTCCAGTTCCAGGTCGTACTGAAAGTTCTTTGTCATGACGTAGTCAAAATCCGACCTGGTTTCCAGATTCAGTTCGTTGAACAAGCGGGAGATTTTTTCGTGCTTTGGGTTCAGCACCAGGTTAAATAATAGTTCTTTGAACTTTAACACCACCAGGTTACGCGGAATACCACTCCCCATTTTCAGGTAGCTGAACATACTATTGAACAAGACTTTCAGCGTATCGTTAACATCCAGAACGAAGATTTTATCCTGGACAGCTTCCGGGTTCGCAGAGAGACCGGCATCCTTGTTTTCACGCACGAAATTCCGGATAAAATCGTCGCTGACAAAACAGGTCAGCAGGCAGTGGTCAACATCAAAATACTGGCGTGTTGTATAAGCGCCCTTCCGGACAAAAAGCGCGTCGCCTTCTTTAATTGCGTAGAGTTTACCGGATGCATACCAGTCTTTCCGGCCGCTTACCACATATGTGATAATATTCAATTCCGTCACAAGTTGAAAGGTCTCCGTTTCAATGGGACATTTGTATTCCGCAAAAAGGTAGTCCGGTCCTACAATTTTATTGTATGTCGGAGCATCCCTGAAATGTTGGTAGATATCAATGACCATAATATGTGTAATTGAATTAATGCCAACTGAATTACCACAAAATACGTTTGGCGTTTTATTTTGTTTAACGGTTTCCAACAAATACTACGAATACATCGGTTATATAACCATTTTCCACGAATATTTACATTTTACTCAGGGGTTCTCAGAAAACAGGTTGAGCATTTACCATGTGAGGCCAGGAAGATGTGACAACTTAAAATGCACCAACATTCATCTGTTCACTCCCCAAAACTACGCCGGGATTTGACCTGCCGGGGAATACTTTGGTTGCAAAAGTGAGTAAAATTGATTCATGGAACGAGGTAGCGCTGAAACAAAAAAACCAAAACAGAACCGCCAAGCCCCGATACTACCATCAGATGAGAGTACCACAATCGGTACTCTCATCGACAGCCTGATTACTCAATCCGTATACATCACGGCGCTGATCTGTTTCCGTTTTACCAGATCGTTAAATTTCGGAACCTCCTCGTTGAATATCTTATTAAGCGCCTGCAACTGCACGTCAATCTTCTCCGTGAGTTCTTTATACACCGCCTTAACCTGCTCTGTGGGTTTATAATCACCGCCGTCGGCCTCGGATGCCAGTCCTGCAAGCTTATCGTTTAACCGGACAGGAAAATTCAGGGGATCCTGACCACTTCTGTTTTTTGTCTGGTACAGGGTCTCTTCGATCTTTTTCATCTCATCCTGGATTGTTTTCGCCATATCGGTGAGTTCTTTCATGTCGCTTTTGTCTTTTAACGGATCGGTTACACGGTTTATTTGTTCGCGCACGGTCCGAAGTTTCCGGATCGCTTTGTGTGTCTCCGTTACCTTGTTGCGCACGGTAATCAGGAAATCGAATTGTTCCCGGATATCAGCTTCGGAGGCGCTCGTTCTGGGATCTTTCACGATCACAAAAGGAGATTCCATCGATTTCCCGTTCACGGTTAAGCGTGCCGTATACGATCCGGGAGTGGCGCGCGGCCCTGTCAGTCGCCCGGACCACATGATCAACCCATCAAAGCCTTCGGCATCGGCGTAACGCATGTTCCACACAAACCGGTTTGTTCCCGGCTTGATCTTCAGTTCGCCGTCTTTTGATTTCTTATCCGGTTTTGTCGCAAACTTTCTGATGACGGTACCACCGGCTTCCAGAATTTCAAGCGACGCAACAGTTTTCGTCGTGTCCTTCAACATAAAATGGATCATCACACCACCGGGATGGTTTTTGCCCTCCGTTTTGGAAGGACGTCCAAATCCGCCGCCGCCTCCCATGCGATAACTGGGCCTCGGCTTATACAGGTGGAAATCGCTTTTCGCGATATCAACGTTCAGCTGGTGCAACGGTGTCAGGTCATCGATGATCCAGAAACTCCTTCCCTGTGTTGCAGCGATGAGGTTATCGTTTTTAACCGTCAGATCCGTGATCGGAGCAATTGGAAGATTCAACTGAAATGGTTTCCAGCTCCGGCCGTCGTCGAACGAAATGTACATTCCCGATTCAGTTCCCGCATACAACAATCCCGCCCGGTTCGGGTCGAGCCGCACAACACGGGTAAAATGCCCTGCGTCTATACCATCCGTGATCTTCGTCCATGTTTTGCCGTAGTCCTTTGTCCTGAAAAGGTAAGGCTTGTAATCACCCAGTTTATATCGTGTAGCGGCAATATAAGCTCCGCCTTTTACCCGGGGATCGAACTCAATGCTGTTGATCATGCTCCACTCCGGTAATTCCGGCGGTGTGATCCTGGTCCAGGTTCCTCCGCCGTCTCTGGTGATGTGTAACAAGCCGTCGTCCGATCCGGTGATGATGAGGTCTTTTTCATAGGGAGATTCCGCTGCCGCAAAAACAGTACAGTAGTATTCCACGCTTGTATTGTCTTTGGTGATCGGGCCGCCGGAAGGACCCAGTTTAGAAGGATCGTTTCGAGTGAGATCAGGGCTGATCACCTGCCAGCTTTCACCGCCGTTTGTACTGACGTGCAGGTGTTGTGACGCCGCGTAGAGTTTTTTCGGATTGTGGGGCGAAAAGAATATGGGGAAGTTCCATTGAAAACGGTACTTCGCCCCTTCGGCACCGTGACCCATCGGATTATCGGGCCATGGGTTGATACTGCGTTCTTCGCCTGTGCGGTGGTTCTTGCGGGTGAGAAATCCGTCATAGCTTCCGCCGAAAACCACATCTTCATCCGCGGGATCAACGGCTATGTGACCGCTTTCTCCGCCTGCCGTAATATCCCAATCACGTTCGCCGATCGAAGATCCGTCGGTACGATGGGCTATGCGTATCGTCGAGTTATCCTGCTGTGCGCCATAGATCCGGTAGGGGAAATGATTGTCCGTAACTACACGATAAAACTGCGAGGTCGGCTGATTGTGATAGGTCGTCCAGTTTTCACCTGCGTCAAAAGACACCTGGGCTCCACCGTCATCGCCAATGATCATGCGCTGATTATCCTCCGGCGAAATCCACAGGTCGTGGTGATCGCCGTGAGGCGCTTCATAGGCCTGAAATGTTTTTCCGCCATCCTTGGACCGGTGGTAATCCACATTCAATACATAAACGATATCCTCATCCTTCGTATCCGCGTAGATCCTCGAATAATACCATGCGCGCTGACGCAAGCTCCGGTCTTCGTTGACTTTGGTCCATATTTTACCGCCATCGTCCGAACGGAATACACCACCATTCTCATTTTCAACGATAGCAAATACACGGTTTGAATTCACGGGGGATACCGTTACACCGATAATACCCCAGGTTCCGGACGGAAGGCCTTCGTTCCGGGAAATATTTGTCCACGTATCGCCGCCATCAACACTCTTCCAAAGAGACGATCCTTCTCCCCCGCTTTCGAGGCTATACGGCGTCCTCCTGATCCTCCAAGTCGAAGCAAATAAAATCCGTGGATTATTGGGATCCATACACAGATCAACCGCTCCGGCATCTGCGTTGGCAAAAAGAATACGTTTCCACGTTTTGCCACCATCTTCCGAACGATATACACCACGCTCGTCCGATGACTTGAACAAATCGCCCAGCACGGCCGCGTATACCAGGTCGGGATTTTTCGGATGAATCCGTATCCGTGGAATGTGGCGCGAAGCTTTCAGTCCGCTTTCCTTCCAGGTCTTCCCTGCATCGGTTGATTTCCACATGCCATAACCATACGACACATTTCCCCGGACTGTTTTTTCGCCGCCGCCCACATACATTACGTTGTTATCCCATTCGCTTATGGCAACGGCACCGATAGAGCCTCCAAAAAAACCATCGGAAATATTTTCCCACGTATTACCCGCGTCTGTGGTTCTCCACACGCCGCCACCGGTCGCGCCAAAATAAAATAAATTCGGTTTGCCGGGTACGCCGGTGACAGCGGCAGACCTTCCGCCGCGGAAAGGCCCGATGTTACGCCACTCCAGTCCGTTGTAGAGGGGTTCGTCAAATGTGACTACGGGAGGTACTGTAGCGTTTCCTTTTTTCTGCGCCTGTAAAATGAAGACGTGAAATAGCAGGAAACACAGTAAAGTTATTCTCTTCATGGTGATCGCGTTTAGGTTAATGACTGGCCTAAACTACACGGATTTTATCCAAAGAAAAATCCGCCCATGTACATT
Source organism: Chryseolinea sp. (assembly GCA_041742155.1). Classification (GTDB taxonomy): domain Bacteria; phylum Bacteroidota; class Bacteroidia; order Cytophagales; family Cyclobacteriaceae; genus Chryseolinea. Next base: position 326,504 of record JBGSJE010000003.1, read on the forward strand.
CGCGAATATTAATTGTTGCCCGAATACCGTTGCGGCCGGTCACTTCATTTTCCTGATTACCTTCGGTCCATACCACAACCATAGCCCGCTCAGAGAAAGCGTGATCAAACCCAAACCCATAATATTTGTATAGACCAGTTTAAACATATCACTGAAGATCGAGCCATCGTGGATATGTTCGATCCAGTCGGCATGCCGTTGCGCGACGGACAATACCTCGCCGGATGTGCCATCAACCTGCACCTCCCAGTATCCCGGTTTATAGGTCACTTTAACTATTCCGTTGTCGGGCCGGACATCTATGCGGTCCAGTTGAAGATTCCGGTTCGATACAGAGTCGGCGGCTTGTTGGGCGATGTTGGAAATGCGTTCCAGGCTTATCCAGTTGCGGAGTAAAACGCCGGATCCTTTCCAGGTGGCGGGCTGCAGGAGTTGAACGTCTTTCTTCCATCCAAGGACGATGCCGGTTACACCGATAGTAAAAAAGAAGAGGGCAAGCGTCACGCCGACCACCCGGTGTAACGACCGGAACCGGCGAAGCTGCCGTACCAAATTCTGAAGTATCATAGACTATATTAAGCAGCCATACCAAACGCCTTCGTGCAAGGTAGACGGAAGCCGCGGTTTTTCCTTACCTGTTTCAGACTTTAACCCGGACTGCTAAGATGGCGTTTCTGCCCGGAGCTGTAATTCCGGAAGAGTAAGGTCTGTAGCGTTCGTCAAAAATGTTTTCCAGTCCGGCACTGACGTGCAGGAACTTCGAAAAGGAGTAAGTGGCTTTCATGTTCACGGTAGCCCAACGGGGAGCGTATGGATTTCCGTCATTATCCCGGGCGTACAAGTGTGCGTCGGCCCGTTCACTCAGGGCCAGGTCCGGATAGCTGATTTCGCCCTGGTAAGTTGCGTACAATGTGATGTGAACCCTGGTGTTCTTAAACGACAATTGAGTCGAACCGAATGCCGGAGCTACATGTGTCGGGGAAAACTCCGCGCCGGTGACAACATCTTTTTCCACGCCGTCCTGGAGGTTAAGGTTCGATGTAAGCCGCAGGTATCTGTTGATCTCATAAAATACGCCGACCTGGATACCGCGTACGGAAAGTTTACTGCTGTTTTGAAGTGCGAGTACATCGCTCATTGTGCCGTCGTAATCAATGCGGGATTGTCCGTTGAAGGTATAGGCACCCCGTATGATAGCGTTATCGAGCCATGTGTAAAATGCGGAAATGTCAAACGACAGGCTGTTGAAGATTCTGCCGGTAAATCCCAGTTCGGCATTGTAGGCAGTCTCGGGTTTAAGGTCGGGGTTGGGCACCACTACCGTACCGGGCTGCGAGTCGAATACTTTTCCAATGTCGTCTACGTTGGGTGCCCGGAACCCCGTCGAGACGTTGGAGTATATCTTCCAGTCCTCATCCGGACTAAAGACAACGCCGATACTCCCATTCACGGCCCCGTTCCGCAACGTGGCCTCGGTAAAAGGAAAGTTAAAATAAGTACGGTCATAAGGAGCGTAGGTATACACATGCGAATACCTCGTTCCGGCATTTAGCAGCCAATTCGAATTAAACCTGTACCGCAGGGTTGCATACGCCGCTCCGGATCTCCACACTGATCCGTCGGGATAACGGGTCGACACGCCGGACGCAGTTCCGTTCACGATATCGACTCGTTCGGCTGTTGATCCAACGGTATTGGTAACATACTCCGCTCCGTAAAACAGGTCGGTACGTCCGTTTATCTGTTTGTCAACGTCGATGTTAACTGAAAAGGCCCTCACCTCTTCAAAGCGGTCCGTCCTGCGGTTCCGGTTGCCGCCGGTAAAGTTCCGGTTATGCCTGCTTTCCTCATAATCCTGCCAGGCGGCGGTAAGTTTAACCCGGTCGGAAAGGAGTGATTTTTTCAGGTACGTAGCCTGAAGCATATGCATCATCCACTGTTGCGGGCCATAGTACCATTCCGCGCTGGTAAATACTCCTTCGGATTTTAACAACAGCCGGTCATACCGCGGTACGTCCGAAGTTTTTGAAAAATGGAAGCCATAGGAAATGTCCCATTCCCGCCTGGGACTGAAACGAATTTTCTGCATTACATTCAACTGGTCGTATCCGGTGTACCGTTGTTTATCCGGATCGCTGTTCGGTACGGAAATGTCATTTCCGCTATCATCCCTCATTTGGTAATCGGGGCGAGTATAATCAGCGGGACCATTCGATCCCATTTTCAAATCGTTGTACAAGCTCTTTGTGACACTGGTCGTAAACGCCCACTTGTTCAGGGCGATGCTCACATCGACGTGTCCCGTCCTTTCCGTGTTCGCGGAAGAATAACGCGCAAGGGCATTGCCGGTAACCAATGTTTTATTGTGTGTTGAAAACTCAGGTCTCAGGGTATGAAAGTCCATGACGCCGCCGATGGCATCGCTGCCATACATGACGGAACCCGGCCCGAAGATCACCTCCGTATCCAGCACCGCGTTCGGATCCAGGGAGATGACGTTCTGCAGATTGCCGGAACGGAAGATCGCATTGTTCATGCGGACGCCGTCGACAACAAGCAGTACCCGGTTAGTGGCAAATCCGCGGATCATGGGGCTGCCGCCACCCAACTGGCTCTTCTGAATAAAAACCTGGTTTGAAAGCCCGAGCAGGTCGGCGCTGGTTTGTGGATTTTGGAGCGTGATAATGGGTTGTCCAACCTTCGCCACACGATTGGAGACATCCCTCATGTTTTGTTCCCACCGGTTTGCCGAAATGGTGATCTCGTTCAGGTAGGATGTTTGCGTCGTGTCATTGTTTTCCTGCGCAAACAACGGTGCTGCGAAAGAACACGCCAGGCTCAGGAAGAAGGCAACTCTCATGACGCATTAAAATTATACAGTCCGAAAGTTAGGCGATGGTCTGTTCTTTTTTGTACCGGTCAAATAAAATAAAAAACAGATACACGTGGTCGGCCGGATATCATGGAGTGTTTTTCGTTTGACAAACCAATGATCGAGCCTCTTCAACTCCGAAGCATCAACTCCAACAATGAGCAGACCGCTGCGGTAATGTCGGATCGTTCTACAATTAATAACCGCTACGGCAACGATTTCAAATACAGGTGAAGGGCCTTGAGTTCCGTATCGTTATAATTCTTCGTGATCGTCCACGGCATATCTCCGGGATTCATACGCTTTCCTTCAGGCGTTTCGCCGGTACGCAATGCGTGCATGAACTGCTCGTGTGTCCACTTTCCCGGATTTCCCGCCGCGGTTATGTCGGGCCGGAACTTGCCTCCGGGAACCGGGGACTCTCCTCCCTTGTAATTACTGCCGTGACAATTGATACACATGACGGCGAGATACTTGCCGTATTCCTTTGTCGCCGCGGGTTTTACTTTGTCGGCAAACGGCTTATAGTGATCTGTATTTTCCGCGGGCAGCAAGGGAATCTGGTCAAATGCGGAGAGTACATAAGCTAAGGGCCCTATACGGAATGGAGGTAGTTCGCGGTCCACTTTCGGTAACTGCGAGCAATAGGCAATAATATCCGCCATATCTTCCTCGCTCATCTCGCTGAGTTCATGGGAAGGCATTAACCGCAGCGGAGTACCATCGCCGCGCAAACCGTGTTTCATGGCCAGTACCCAGTCGTCCACGCCGAAGTCTTCCGGCAAACCGCCTTTGCCACGGGTCAGGTTTTTGACGGTAAATGTACCAATGGGAAAGTCGTCAACGAGGACACTACCGCCGAGGTCGGCGCCATGGCATTCGCGACAGGCCCGGATTCCGACGAGCCGTTCACCGGAGGCCACCGCGGCTGAATCGAACCGGATGGAGATGGGTTCCGCCTGAACGTCATACGTTTTGTTCATCCGGGTGTTGATGATGATATACACGACTGCCAGGCCGAGAAACAACAGCACAATGAGTGCCGCAAAAGCCAGGGCGATTCCTTTGACAATTTTTTTAACCATAAACATGTTGATATTGGATTTAGTTTATGGTGACATTGAACCCGAAACCGGCTTTTCCGTTATACCGAAAACGGATTAAGACTTAATGAAAACGGATAAAATCGAATTCGCCGACTGGGTCAGGACCTTCGAAGACATCGAATACTCGGTGGTTCAATCGGGGCCGCGGTTTACCGAAACGGTGGTAACAGCCCGGGAAAAAAACCTGGCGACCATTAACTCGCGTTTTATGGAACTTCCGGGGATGCGCGTCCAGGTTGTCGATATCAGGCCGGAACGGAATCTGCTGATGTGCTCCAGCCAGGACGGTGAAAGCGTTCAGTCTGCATTTATCCTAGGCGGCTACGCGGATTCGCGATTCGGCAACAAGCCGGTCGCGTCGGTTGAAAACAGTCATGCATTCCAGTACAGCCCCTGCGTGGATGAGCGACATACCATCACAAAGAACCTGGAAGCGCTGCACATCGAATTTGAAGTCGGTTTTCTTAAGGAACTGATTCAATCCTCCGGTTCGCGGTGCCTGGATCTGATATGCAACAGCATCGAACGGAAAGAAACGTTCCTGATTCCACCCTCATCACTTCCCCTGCAGGTGCGTATGAACGAGATCATACATGCCATTCGTTACTGTACCTACAGTCCGGCGACACGTGCTATTTTTATCGAGGCTAAGTTGTTTGAACTATTCGCTCTCCAGATCGAACAGATACAGCTGATGCATGCTCTTCCGGAAAAAAAGGAAGCGTGCAGCAAAGCGGACAAGGAAAAACTGTATGCGGTGAAGGCCTACATCGAGACAAACTACCTCCAGCCCTTATCGCTCCGGCAGTTGTGTACCATGTTTGCTTTAAATGACTTTAAATTAAAAAAGGGGTATAAGTCCTTGTTCGGTTCGACGGTATTCGGACATATCCACCACCTCCGGATGCAGAAAGCGGTGGACTTGCTCACTCAAAAAAATTTGTCTGTTACCGCAATAGCTGACATGGTCGGATACGCAAATGGTATCAGCTTTTCCGCGGAGTTTAAGCGGAAGTTCGGATATGCACCATCGAAAGTGAGGGGCGCCTCCGTATAATTGTTTCCGTTTTTCGAAGGATCCGCTTAAGCAACAAGCAGATCCTTACTACGGTGATGTTGTTTACCTCCTGGTTCCGCCATGGCCGCTTGCCACAATTCTCATGATCTTAAGGCTGAGATAGATGTATTTGAAAAACTGGATGAATGGGTTTTGCATTCTCCGCTGCTGCTTCTTTGAAATTTCCTGTACCATGATGTTATTCGTTTACTCCGGGATCAACCACCAAAAAGGTTTCATCTTCGCTTTGTATAAGAAGGCATAATGAAGTGTCAGTTTCAGCCAGTGACCGGCGAGTCCGATATCGCCAAACGTCTTCTTCAAATCTCTGCCGCCGCTATCCTTGTACTTCTCATAGTTTGGAACAATGGGGTAAGTGGTCATACTAATACCACTGCCATCGGCCAAACCGTAACCCGCTGACGCAATACATGCCGCTCCCATGTTTCCCAACGACCCTTTGTGCCCGAGCAACAACTTTCCGTGTTTTACAGCGTCGATAATATTGTCCGCCACCAGCTTCGCCGTGATACCGGATGGCATACCTGTTCGAGGCGGTGAAGGAAAAATATCCGTGCCGTTTTTACTTTTTCTTGGTCTTGAAATCGCGTGAGGCGGTGCAAAGGCAATACCGGGTGCAAAAATATTCGGGTAACTCGGGTTCTGATACGTCTCCGGCCAATCCTGAACGGTCCACTGTTCATACGGTTTCGGCGTATAGTCGGCATCGACAATCATAAAACCCTTGAACAATTTTTCTGTAATATCTTTATCCTGTTTATCAAATGCCTTAAAGCCATGGCCTGAGAATGATGGAATAAGCATGGCGAAATCAAACGCTTCCGTTTTATACTCACCGTCCAGGGTTTCATAATGCGCAACGCCATCTTCAATTTTAAATACGCCGGCACCTAAGATCCATTTGATCGCACGATCCCTGAATATCATTTCCACCATGTCGCTGGATTTCAGGGTACGGTCGCCGTACGTGAGGAGCATCCCGTCCATGCCAAAATCGCCCAGTGTATATTCATTTGATATCCAGGTGATCTCTACTTTGTCCCTGACACCGAGCCTCACCAATTCCCGTTCCGCATTCAGGATATATTCAAACGCAGCTCCCTGACAGGTCGCCCTTGCATGTCCGGTGCCAATGAGCACCCTGACGCGGGAACCGGATGTTTTAACCTTTTCGACCAGGGCGTGGAGTGCAGCTGACGCGTGTTGTGCGTGATCGTATGTACAGACTGAAAACACTTTGTTAGTCCCGGGATTTAATCCCTCCGTTAACTCGAATGCCAGCTTGGGCCCCGTAGCATTGATCAGATAATCGTAAGTCACTTTTTCCTTCTTGCCGGCGTTGTCCCCGAAAATGTACTCTACCAGCACATACGGTTTGCTCTCTGACGCGTCGCCTTCCGGGTGGAAGGACACTGCCTTCGCCTGCTTGTAGCCGATACCCTTTTTCTTATAAAGAGGTTCAAGGGGGAAGTATACATCCTTCGGTTTCATCCTTCCGGTACCGACCCAGATATTGGATGGTACCCATTGATAATTTCTGTTTGGCGACACCACCAGCACTTCATGCTTCCGCGAAAGCTTTCGCCTCAAATGAGCAGCGGCGACATGACCACCAATTCCGGCTCCAAGGACCACTATTTTTGTCATGGTAAAAATATTTAAAAGATAACCTCAGGAAATTAAAGATAAACTCCTCACACTTCTTCCGCTTTCAGTTCCTTGGTGCAAAAAAACCAATCGTAGCACTTGACACCTTTTACCGCGCTTTCCATACGGTCCTTTGCAACGCCGCATGAACCTGCCGTTGGTACGATCACGTCGTCTCCCGGCCGCCAGTCGGCTGGCGTCGCGATACTATGCTTGTCGGCAGTCTGCATGGCTACCAACGCCCTCATAAGCTCATCGAAATTTCTACCCAGCGACAACGGATAATAAATGATCGCCCTGATCGTGCCTTTCGGGTCAACAAAAAATACAGCCCTAACAGCTTTTGTAGAACTTTCGCCTGGTTGTATCATACCATACTTCTTCGCCACATCCATCGTAATATCTTCGATCAGGGGAAATTTCACTTCCACGTTTTTCATTCCCTTGTATTCGATCTTCTCTTTGATCGTCCTTAACCAGGCGATATGACTATACAGTCCGTCGACCGATAAGCCAACCAGTTGACAGTTGCGTTTATTAAACTCCTGCTCAAGGCTGGCAAACGTCATAAATTCAGAAGTACAGACGGGTGTAAAGTCCGCGGGGTGACTGAAGAGAATTACCCATTTACCTTTATAGTCGCCGGGAAAGTTGATGTCCCCCTGTGTGGTGATCGCTTTAAATTCCGGCGCTTTGTCGCCAATTCTCGGCATTGCCACTACTTGTTGTTCAATCGCTTCCATGATTTCAATTTTTTTAGATGGTTTATTTTATTCGGACGGCAGCCCGATCATTTATTCAACTATTCAAAGTTGGATTATTATACTTCCGGAGTTCGTAACTTAAGTCACACTGGAAGCATGACATTTGTCATAGTCCAGGTATACCGATTGGCGTGATGCGCCGGTGTGTTTACTTGCTCGACAGCTGATATATTGCCCCAGATGGCTTGCGGCTTATAAGAGGAGGACTAACAATGGGCGCGACGTGCGTCATGCGCTTTCCGAGATTACATACGGCAGGGGTTCATACCGTCACCTTAAGCATCGTATCAATAACTAGTGGTTCCGAAACAATAGGGTGACCGCAGCTTGTTACAGGGGATCCTTGCTGTTCTTGTCGATACGCAGCCCTTGAAAAACAGGATGCCTCACACTGCCGTCTTCCGTGATCTCAGTATACTTAATCGCACATACCAATACAGGATCCACCCAGGTAACATCTGACGCCTCTTTCACGGGAACATCAAGTGGGGATGATTTCCGGATAATTTTTTTCAGTTTGGCATGAAGGTCTTTGAGGCTTCGGTCGGTGAAACCGGTACCAACATTACCCATGGAGATCAGTTTACCCTTTCTCCTCTCCGCCAATATCAAAGAACCAAACGAACTCCTCGAACCCTTGGGAGCGGTAAACCCTACAATGATTGCTTCCCGCGTTTGAACGTTCTTGATCTTCAGCCAGTCGGAAGAACGCTTGGCGATAAGGTACTTGCTGTCTTTTCGTTTGGCGATTATACCCTCGAGATTCATCTTCTTCATCTCCCGAAACAGCATTTTTCCCTCTCCATCCACATGGTCGCAATAGCGGATAATTTCGGATTCCCCTAACAGCCGGCGCAGCAGTTCCTTTCGCTCCGTTAACTTCAGGGATGTCACCGATTTACCTTCCACCTCGAGACAATCAAAGACATAATACTGGATGGTGTATTTATCTGTATTCTTATAATTCTGGAGTTTCTGAAAGTTCGGTCTCCCGGATTCGTCGAACACGACAATCTCACCGTCGATGATAGCATTTGTCCTGATCTGTTTCAGGGCTTCGAACACTTTCGCATAAGCTTTGTCGAACGAAAGACCGTTCCGCGAATAGAGTTTATTTCCCTTCTTGTCGATCTCGGCAATGGCGCGGTAGCCATCCCACTTGATCTCAAAAATCCATTCAGGGCTGTCGAAGGGTGGCAAGTCGGACAGCTGAGCCATCATCGGTGTGATGAATTTCGAAAGTTTTCGTCCGCCTTCAATCCGGGGATATTTCATGGAAACTATAGCTCGGTGATAATTTCTTCGGTCCCTGTCTTCTCGTACGTGTGAAGCTTCAGCACTTCGTCCGTATTGGTATCGGCATCGCGGGTTGTGATCAGCTTTGAAATGGTATTGGCTTTCATCGCTTCGCGCCGGAATGGCCGGCACAATGCCAGCACATCGTCCCGTGACAGGTCTTTGTTCAGCCAGTCTCTTTCATATTCCCTGGGAATAATAACCGGCATCCGCTTCTTGTTGTTGTGAACATATTCCATCAACGCGTTTGCCGGAGTCGTCAGAACGGTGTAGCTGTAGTAGTATTCATTTGTTGTCCGGTCTTTCCAGCGGCTGTACAATCCCGCGAGCGACATGATCGGTTGTTCCTTAAACGATACATAGTAGGGTATCTTCACTTTCCCCTTCTCATCCATCCACCGCCACTCATAAAAACCTGTTACCGGGATCAGGCATCGCTGCCCGTTTTTGGCCGCGTCCTGGAACGATCGCTTCTCGTACATCTCTTCGGAAATACAATTCAGGGTGCTGACCCTGAGTCCGAATGCTTTTTCCCGGTCGGGCATAAAGAACGGAACAAGTCCCCAACGGAAAAGCTTGAATTCTTCCGGAGCGCCGGCCGTAATGATCGGCGACGGCAGAAAGTCAAACCCGTTTTCATGATACATCCTGTATTCCGTTTCTCCGTAACAGTTCAGGACCTTTTGGAGATCTTTGAGTTCTTTTATCTCATCTTTATTATAAGGCTCTTGTTTCTGATCCCTTGCCATCAGCACGGAGAAACGGTCACGAATCAGTTCAAGCTCTTCCGTAACTGAATCGAACGATGCGGAATAGTGGTCGAGCAGGTGGTTGTATTTTGCGACGAAGGATTTATGGAAGCACATGGGCGAAGCGTCCTGGAAGCCGGATGGAGGCGGTTAATACTGCGACAAATATAGCAAAAAACGAAATTCAAACGGAGCTACCGGAAAGGCCGAAAAGTTCCCGGAGATGAAAGGTGAAGGAGAAACGGGCAGGTATCACTCTTCGTACGCCTTGAGACGATTCTTCAACCGGGCGATATTCTCTTGCATGACTTCCATCCTTTCCAGCAGATGCGTGATGGTTTCGATCCCTTCGAGGTTGATGTCGAGTTCAAAGTGAAGACGCACGATTCTTTCCAACCTTCCCAGCTGCGACAGCGGAAGAAATATTTTTTCCTCTACCCGGACGGTTTCGATCATACCGTAATCCTGCAGAGCATGAATAAAGGACAACTCAATGTTGTGATGTATACAAAACTCATTTGCCGGTACCATATCTTCCTCTTGCATGGTCATCTATTTAAGTTTCGACAATTCAGTAAACAAGTCCTTCTGCTTCTCCGTGAGGTTGGTGGGTAATGTCACTTCGTATGTGATATAAAGATCTCCGCTCTTACCCTCCTGTTTGTAGACCGGGACACCTTTTCCTTTCAGTCGCACGCGGGTACCCGGCTGTGTTTCCGGATTCACTTTCATTTTCACTTTGCCGCTCAGCGTTTCCACCACAACATCACCGCCCAGCACGGCTGTATAAAGGTCAATTGCGGCTGTCGTAAACAGATCGTTGCCCACGCGTTTGAACTTCGGATGATCTGAAATAGCGAATGTAATATAAAGGTCCCCCGATGGTCCACCGTTAACCCCCGGAGCGCCGTAACCCTTGAGTTTGATCACTTGTCCGTTCTCGATGCCGGCGGGAATCGTGATCCGAATGTTTTTGCCGTTTACGGCAAGCGTTTGCTGATGGGTTGTTAACGTATCCGTTAACTGAAGGTGCAGTTCGGCATTAAAATCCTGGCCGCGGAATTTCGTCCGCCGTTGTCCCTGTCCTCCGCCAAACATGGACTCGAAAAAACTGGAGAAGTCGCCTTGGCCGGAAAAATCCTCCGCACGGTAATGCTCCTGCCGCGGCCGTTGCTGTTGTTGTTTTTCAAAGTGTTCGGCATGCTGCCAGTCTTTTCCATACTGGTCGTATTTCTTGCGTTTCTCAGGGTCGCTCAGGACCTCATTGGCTTCATTGATCTGCTGAAATTTTTTATGCGCTTCCTTGTCAGTTGGGTTCAGATCGGGGTGGAATTTTCGGGCAAGTTTGCGATAAGCCTTTTTTATGTCGTCTGCACCCGCATTCTTATCGATTTCCAGAATCTTATAATAGTCAATAAATTCCATGAGTCGCAGCTGTTGAGTTAAAGTCAAAAGCACCGTAAAAATACAAGGCGTGGAGGCAGATAAGTATGACAAAAATCATTCCCGTATGATGAAACCACGGATGTTGCCGGGCTCAGACTCATAAAAAAGTGGTATTAATAACTCAGCGAAATATTGTCACACAACACGCTAAGCAGCTACTGTTACCTTTGAAAAACTATGGGACTTGATTTTTTTCTTCCTTCCCCACCAGATATAAAATCCGGTAACCGGTAATGAAGCGGAGATCAGACTGGCCATAAAAGCCAGTATTTTTCCCGGCATCCCAAGTATGGCACCGGTGTGAATGTCGTAGTTCATGGCCTTCAGCTTCTCGCCGCCATTTTTTTCATCAAAGGTCGTTTTCTTCAATAATGCTCCTGTAAACCGGTCGAACTGGTAGCGAATGGTCGTATAGCGAACCCGAATACCACTCCGGGACGACGCATTGATCACACCGTTTGGTTTGTCGGGGAGACCGATGGTGAAGGTATGAGCTTCCCTGCCTGCTTTTTTTAATTCTGAAAGAATCCGGTCGATCGGTAAATCCGTGGCAGCCCGGGATGTATCGGAATACAGCGGCTTTGTTTTCTCAACTTTTATACCTCCGCTGGCCATCAAGTAGACACTGTTTTCAAACCAATCAAAAGACCAGGTTAACCCGGTTAAAGCAATGATCAGAGCGATAAAATAACTATAGAAGCCGAGCACACTGTGCATATCAAAGTTTTTGCGCTTCCACTTTGTGGTGCTTTTCCACTTGAATAAAAACCGTTGCCTCATCGCAGCCCTGTTCTTTGGCCACCAGAGCACAATGCCGGTAATGAGCATTACCACGAAGACGATTACCGATGAGCCGATAATAACCGACCCAACTTTCCGATTCAACAGCAGATTCCGGTGAAGCCTTAGCGTGAGGGTGAAGAACTCATACTTTGTGTTTTCATTCGCTACAATTTCTCCCGTATAAGGATTGATATATACTTTTCGCTGGTACACGATCTCACCAAAATGTGTATAAGCGTTGTTGTTGCGGATTTGCGCAGGCCTGAATGAATAGGTTCGATTCTCGTCTGCGTCCACTTCTATACTTTCAATTGGATGTTCGTCGCCCACTTCACGCTGCGCTATAGAAAGCAGCTGCGACAAGGGCATGACAACGGCATTTTTTGGAACCGGGATTTTTTGCCGGTCCGAATACGCCCATGACTTGAGCTCCGGTTCGAAAACATAAATACACCCGGTAACACTAACAATAAACACCACCAGCCCGGACATAAGTCCGAGCCAGAGGTGCAACTGTCCGACGACTTTTTTCATGTAAAGCCTGTTGGATCAGAATGTATAACTAATACCAACCAAAAAATTGCGCGGCGCGCCCGGATTAACTGTAACGCTCGACCTTCCCCGCCCCAACCAGTAGGTTTCATCCGTCAGGTTATTAACGTTCAGCGAAAGCTGAATTTTCTGAATCTGATAAAATACAGCTGCATTTAACACGGAATAAGAAGGCAATGTAATGTTCCCGTACTGTCCCGTTTCCTGATCCGTGACAAAATTACCCCCGACAGAAATACCGGCACCCTTGATCGCTCCACTCAGGATGTTGTACCTGACCCACACACCACCCATATGGTGTGGAGCGAATTCCTTTTCCGTACCTACCAGTTCCGGATCGTCACTCTTCGTAATCAGGCTGTTATTGTAGGCGTAGTTGGCGCTGATGGAAAGGTTAGGCAAAATACTTCCATTGATATCCACCTCTACACCTTTTGATACTTCCTGTCCGCGTTGCTCCAGAAGTTCCGGATTAGAGTCGTCGTTAGCATTGATGAGGATGTTGTTCAGCTCGATGCGATAGACAGAAGCAGACAGCGTTAACCTCTTGTTGAACCATTCGCTTTTTGCTCCGCCCTCGATCATGTTACTGGTGAGCGGATCAAACGGTCCTCCGTAAATTTGAGGGTCTCCGATCACACCGGCGCTCTGCGGCTGAAAACCTTCCACATAAGTGCCATAAAGGTTAATGTTCTTTGTTACACTGTAAACCACACCGACTCTCGGTATCAGCGCTGTCTGATTGACTTTTTCTTCATCGGCGTTTTTATAGTTTTCAAAATCCGAATAGAACTCCTGACGCAGACCTAAAAATGCCTGTAGTTTTCCAAACGTAATGTGGTCCTGAATGTACACCCCGCTGGTATAATAAAGAGCGGCAGCCCTTTCGGCAGTGGTGGTAAAATAACTATCGATGTCCTGCGGAGCGTAGTTTGGATTTTCCAGGTCAAAATGAGGCATATTGGGAACCGGTTTGCCATTGGCGTCAAGCAAGTACAAATCCTTTTTAGCAGGATTGTAGGAATTTATAGTCCCGGTATTGGCAGCGTTGCGATAGCCACCCGTAAGACTGGTTTGCCAGGATCCCACCGGAGTGAGTTGCTGCGCAAAATCATATCCGGCTAATACCTGGTGTTTCAGGGCACCCGTTGTGACAACAAAATCAAAATAAGACATGACGTTGAAGTTTGAATTTCGTTGTGTCCCCCGCTGCAGACGCATTTCCACGAGCGATGGAATTTCGTTGCCGTCGCCATCCTTGCCATACGCATTGTTGACACGGTGTTCCAGGTAGTCCCGGTCATAACTGTAATGGATGAATGATGTATTAAATCTGACCTTGTCGGTAAACTTATGACTGAACGAAGCGAGGAACGAAAGACCTTTTTCAACATTATAACTATTTGAATAGGTCGCTATACTGGAAGTAGGTGTAGAGTATAGCAGCGACTGACCATTTTCGCCGCCCATCAGGGGTTGTCCCCGATCTACTCTGCCGTTCAGCGAGCTATAGATCAGGTCGAGATCGATCCTTGTTCTTTCGCTCGGTATGTAAGAAACAGATGGGGCTATTAATATATCTTTTCTTTCCTGCAGGTCGCGGAAGGATTCTGCGTTCTGGTAGGCCAGGTTAACACGGTAGAGCAACGATTTTTCCTCATTGACAGGGCCCGTAAAATCAGCCTCCGCGCGGATGGTATTGAAGCTGCCTGTTGTCAGACTGATACCTTGCCGGGAAACATCTAACGGTTTTTTAGTCACGCTGTTCATGGTACCCCCCGGATCGGAGTATCCATAGAGTGCCGAGTTCGCACCTTTGATCACTTCGATCCTCTCTAAATTGCTAATGAGTGTTGGCGTCCAGCCTTTACTGATTCTCAATCCGTTAATCATAACGTTGCTGCCCGTGGCAAACCCCCGGATCATGTAATCCCCGGTTATGGATTCCTGGTTTACACCGCTGATGTTCTTAACAACATCGGTAATGCGAAATGCCTTTTGATCCTGAATTAACTCTTTGGTCACATAACTTATCGCCTGGGGAACATCCCGTAAGGCTGCCGTAGACTTTGATGCAAGACTCGAATATTCGTTTTGATAGGACCGCTCGCGGTGACTGGTAATCACCACTTCATTCAGCTGGCTCGTATTCTCCATTAAAATAATGTCAGAAACACGTGTTATCTCACCCGTTTCCACTTCCACATCCACTTCTTTTGATTCAAGGCCGACAAATGATGCAATTAATCGATAGCTTCCGGGCTTTACGTTCTTAATTTCAAATTCGCCCATACCATTCGTCGTAGCTCCCTTGTTGGAGCCTTTCAGAATGATATTTATATACTCAGCGGGAGATCCGTCAGCGGTGGATACTTTTCCCTGAACGGTACCGACCTGCCCCAGGACCGGGAATGAGATGAGCAGCACTGCAATACCTAATATTGTCCGTAGTTTTATATTCATGATTTTTTAGCTTTTTAATGGTGGAGCAAAAGTAGAATCATGCGCTTGTTGCGTCAATCGCTTGATTGCGGCATTTTTATATACCCTTTAGAAGCAAGGAAACCCGGACGTTGTCTACCCTTTAGCGGGTATTTGCATGGCGGCAGTCCGCTTTCGAATATGATATAGAAAACGGTTTCATTTGGTTGTCCGACGCTATAGCAGAAGTCCCAACCGGGTGTTTTTGGATGTTAAAAAACCTGATTTGATTTCACTGATTTTTTTCGGGTCTGAGTATTTGCCGGCACGTCAGTAATTCTTCTTTACCATTTATTCAGAACCGCTCTTTTGTTAGATTTGTATATGCATACCACTGAATTGAAAAGAGACGATGTTGTATTCACTTACAACGAAAATTCTCTTAAATCGAAATTAGCCGATTGTATTTCACGTCATACCTCTGCAGACGCCTGGAGCTGGCTTGCAGAGAAAGCATCGCAGATCAGCAAGAACGGAAACGTTCAGAATCTTGTCGTTGCTTTTTCAGCTACCACCCGCAAAACGGGAAAGCAGCCTGTTGTTTTATCTGAAACAGAAATCGCTGAGATCCGACAGATCCGTCCAGGCCTGACGATTCAACATTGGTCAATCGATCGCCTGTGCCGGGTCTGGTTGTTAATGCACGTTGATACCACCGATCAGAAAGTATATTTCCGAACGATAGAAAACCTGTTTCCTACGGCAGAGATGAGCGAGCAGGTTGCGTTGTATTCGTCACTGCCCGTGCTGGCTTATCCGGAGATGTGGCGCGGACGTTGTGCGGAAGGTATCCGCAGCAACATCGCCGATGTACTCGAATCGATCATGTGCAACAACCCATACCCTTCGGAAAACCTGGATGAACCAGCGTGGAATCAACTGGTACTGAAAGCGATCTTTACGGAAAAACCGATTCACCAGATTATAAACCTGGAAGAACGGGCTAATCAGACACTGGCAAATACCTTGTCCGACTATGCACATGAACGATGGGCTGCCGGTCGTAAGATCCATCCCCTGCTTTGGCGCTGTGTGGGGAAATTCATCAATGAAAAGATCTTCCCGGATATTATGCGCATCGCATCTTCAGAACAATCTTCGGAACGCGAGGCCGCGGCACTGGCTTGCGTTCAAAGCAGCTATACTCCCGCTCTTGAACTGGTGGAGAAAAATGCAGAACTCAGGGCCATTGTAAAAAGCGGGATGTCCTGGGATGACCTTGCGAAAAAACTGGAAGGGAATTCCTGAGAATATGTCATATTTGTCAGGTAGTAAACTGATAGAACGTAAAAAACAAAAGAATTATGTGCTGTAGTCAAGACCTTAGTGAAAAGGACCTCGAACCTCGCGTCGAAATACCTTTGTACCTGGAAAATATCAAGGGGATGAAATTCTTTGATCCGCATGTGCACATGACCTCGCGCACCACGGATGATTATCAGGCGATGGCAGATGCCGGGGTTGTTGCCCTTATCGAACCTGCATTCTGGCTGGGTCAACCCCGCACAGGTGTGGCTACATTCCAGGATTATTATAGCAGCCTGATCGGATGGGAACGGTTCAGATCCGCGCAGTTCGGTATCAAACACTATTGCACGATCGGTCTCAATTCCAGGGAAGCAAACAATGAAGCACTCGCCGAGCAAGTCATGGAGATCCTGCCACTCTTTATATATAAGGAAGGTGTTGTCGGCGTGGGAGAGATCGGTTTCGATGACCAGACTCAGGCGGAAGAAAAATATTACCGGCTTCAATTATTGCTGGCAAAGGAGGCCTCTTTACCCGTACAGATCCATACGCCGCACCGCGATAAGAAACGCGGAACACAACGCAGCATGGATATCGCCATTGAATGTGGACTGGCCCCTGGGATGGTGATTGTTGACCACAACAATGAAGAAACCGTTGAAGAGGTTCTTGACAGGGGATTTTGGGCCGCCTTTACCATCTACCCCTTCACAAAGATGGGAAATGAAAGAATGGTGGAAGTAGTGAAGAAATACGGAGCTGAACGCATCATGATCAACTCGGCGGCGGACTGGGGGATCAGCGATCCGCTGGCGGTTCCCAAGACTGCGGCCCTGATGAAACAAAATGGAATAACGGATGAGACCATTCACCTCGTTACCTATAAAAACGCCATCACCGCTTTCGGGCAGAGTGGTCAAATCAATGAAGCCGATTTTTCAACTGTTCAGCAGATCGACCAGACTCTTAAATTTCAAGGCAACACCATTCTTCGCGGCGGACAACAACCCCGCGTTAACAAGGACTCTCTGATCATACGGTAAGGTGAAAAAACTGGTCGGATTTCTCAGGCTTACGCGGCCTGCCAATATTGTCACGGCGATCTCGGATATCCTGGCCGGTGCAGCCGTGGCGGGATATGCCGGCGGGATGGACCAACTCTCTTCTGTTTTGTTATTGATTGTCGCTACTATTGGCTTATATGGCGGTGGTGTCGTATTCAACGATGTGTTCGACGCTGCGCTGGACCGGGTCGAACGACCGGAACGCCCTATTCCCAGCGGGCTGATCTCGGTTACTGAAGGTACATTTCTGGGAACGTCCTTGCTGGTCATCGGAGTAGCTTCAGCTTTTGGATTTTCTGCCTATCCATCGGGAACAATCGCATTTGCTATTGCCGTTGCCGCACTGATCTACGACAAGTGGGGTAAACATCACCGGCTTCTGGGCCCCCTGAACATGGGTTTATGCCGGGGTCTGAACCTGCTGTTGGGAATCAGCCTGGTACCGGAAGCGTTGCCCGACTATGGATTTCTGGCGGCGATACCGATCATCTACATCGCCGCGATCACCATGATCAGCCGGGGCGAAGTACATGGTGGAAAAAGCAGGACCATGCTCCTTGCCGCATTTTTATACCTGGTTGTCATCGCTGCGATAGCCTATGTTTCCGTAGCACATGGAAACTTCACCTATGCCCTGTCTTTTCTTGTTATTCTTGCGATCCTCATTTATCCGCCTTTGATCAGGGCTTTCCGCGATCCCCAGGGGAAAAACATCGGAAAAGCGGTGAAGGCCGGGGTTCTGGCATTGATCGTGATGAATGCCAGTTGGGCGGCCGCTTTTGGAGCCATTTCACTGGCCCTGATGATCGTTCTGCTGCTACCCCTATCCATTCTGTTGGCCAGACTATTTGCTGTGACCTGACCGGCTGAAAAATATATACAAACGGAGGGGCCTGCCTGACTATTCCTGCTAATTTTGGCGATTGGAATTATACCAAAGAAGGTCTTTTATGGATTTTTTGCAGCAGTCATTCAGTGTCCGGTTTGATTATAAAGTTTTTTTTACCACCCATTTGTTCGACCGGGGTAACCCGGCAGTTGGTGAATTTCTCCGGACGGAAAAAAAATCCGATACACAGCCAAAGATCTTTTTTGTTTTGGATGAAAGCGTCGTCGCTCATCATCCCGGCTTGATCGACGGCATCAAATCCTATTTTAAGGACTTTCCATCCCTTTCCCTTGTGGAGGATATGCTGGTTATTCCAGGCGGGGAAATCGCCAAAAACGATGAAGGCATCTTTAATAAGATCGTTGCCGGAGTAAACACGAACAAGATCGACAGGCACTCTTACCTCGTAGCGATAGGTGGAGGTTCAGTCCTCGATGTCGCCGGATACGCGGCAGCCGTATCGCACCGTGGCATCCGGCATATTCGGATTCCCACGACAGTGCTTTCGCAGAATGATTCGGGTGTAGGTGTCAAGAATGGTATAAACCATTTCAACAAGAAAAACTTCCTGGGAACTTTCGCACCGCCCGTCGCCGTGTTCAATGACTTTCATTTTCTTACTACGCTGGAAGATGTGGACTGGCGTTCGGGAATATCCGAGGCGATCAAGGTGGCATTGATCAAAGACGCACCTTTTTTTCAGTGGCTGCTGGACAATGCCGTACTTCTTGCCAAACGTGATATGCCTGCCATGCAGTACCTCGTCAGGCGTTGTGCCGATCTTCATATGCAGCACATTCGCGGAGGAGATCCATTCGAGATGGGATCGTCACGGCCCCTGGACTTCGGACACTGGAGCGCGCATAAACTTGAACAGCTGACAAACTTCAGCATCCGCCATGGCGAGGCGGTAGCGATCGGTATCGCGCTGGACTGTGTGTACTCTCATCTGAGCGGCCGGTTGAGCAAAGAAGCGCTGGACCAGATCCTGGATCTGATTAAAGTACTTGGTCTGGATATTAACCATCCGCTGCTTGAAGTAAGCGATGATAAAAGTCCCCTGCTTCTTGGACTGGAAGAATTCCGCGAACACCTCGGAGGAAAACTCACCATCACGTTGCTCAACGGTATCGGTAAAGGCGAAGAAGTTCACGAAATGGACGGAGCCCTGATCCGCCAGGCAAGTCGTTACTTGAAGGATATTGGTTAATCGGAAATTGAAATTATAAAACAGAAACTATGCGTACGCCTCACGGATACCTTACCTACTGTACCAATATACACGCGGGAGAAAGCTGGACCGATCATTTTGCCGCTTTAAGACAGAATATTCCCGGGATCAAAAAAAGGATCTGCCCGGACCAGTCCTTCGGTATCGGTTTACGATTGTCGCATCAGGCCAGCCTTCAGCTTATGGAGAAGGACGCGCTGAACGGCTTTAAAGACTGGCTGAAGCAGGAAGACTGCTACGTGTTTACCATGAACGGCTTTCCGTACGGTGGATTTCATCACACAAAAGTGAAAGACCATGTACATTCTCCGGATTGGACAACACCCGAACGGGTCTCCTATACGATCCGCTTATTCGACATTCTCGCGGAGTTATTGCCCCGTGAAATGGAAGGCGGAATTTCCACCTCACCCCTGTCGTACAAGTACTGGCATAGTCCGGACAGCCAACAGGAGGTCTTCGAAGAGACAACGAAAAACATCCTGCTCGTAGTCGAACACCTTGTTCAGATCAAAAAGAAAACCGGCATACTTCTTCACCTCGATATCGAACCCGAACCCGATGGTATGCTGGAAAGCGGACCCGGTTTTTTTGACTGGTATGAACGCTACCTGCTGCCTATGGGCGGAGATTATTTGCAGAAGCAACTCGGTTATACCGCCGGGCAGGCTGCAGAGGCGATCAGGGAACACCTGCAATTGTGTTACGATGTATGCCACTTTGCCGTGGGGTATGAAGAACATGCCGCAGTGGTCCGGCAACTCCGGGAGAAAAAAATAAAAGTCGGGAAGATCCAGATCAGCGCGGCGCTGAAAGCCGCCATGCCGGATGACAAAACGAAGCGTGAACCGGTGATCGAGGCGTTCCGCCAGTTTAACGAATCAACGTACCTGCACCAGGTGGTCGCGCGTCAGGCAGACGGCTCATTAAAACGTTATCCCGATCTACCGGAAGCGCTTAATGACGCGGGTAACGCATCGACAAAAGAATGGCGTTCACATTTTCACGTCCCGTTGTTTGTCCAGGATTATGGATTGCTGAAATCAACGCAGGATGACATCCGCACAGTCCTGTCCATTCAGTGCAAGGAACCGTTTACGAATCACCTCGAAGTGGAAACCTATACCTGGGAAGTATTACCCGATACACTGAAAGCGCCCCTGTCGGAATCGATCATTCGTGAAATGGAGTGGGTGATCAGCTACTTGAACAACGCTGACTGAAAACAAATCCGGCATGCACAAAACGGTTGTAATTGATATTGTGGGATTGTCCCCGGGACTCATTGGTAAACACACACCTTTTTTAATAGGGTATACCCAAAACAAATTTATACAAACGATCTCACCCATGCTGCCGGCTGTGACAACATCGGTACAGTCCACGTACATCACTGGGAAGTGGCCCAGTGAACACGGTATTGTCGGCAATGGCTGGTATGACCGTTCAGACGCCGAGATCAAATTCTGGAAACAATCAAATAAACTCGTACAAGGCGAAAAGATCTGGGACCGGGCAAAGCTGGTTGATCCTCAATTCACCTGTTCGAAAATGTTCTGGTGGTATAATATGTATTCCACAGCCGATTATTCCGTTACTCCCCGTCCCAACTACCTCGCCGACGGAAGAAAAATGCCTGACTGCTATTCACATCCACCGGAATTGCGCGATGAACTGCAAAAGGAGTTGGGAATATTTCCCCTGTTTCAATTCTGGGGACCGGGAGCGAATATCAAATCCACGCGGTGGATAGCGGACGCTTCCGTGATCACCGACAAAAAATACGATCCGACGTTAACCCTGATCTATCTTCCGCATCTCGACTATTGTCTGCAGAAGTTCGGCCAGGATCCCGATCGGGTGTCCGGGGAGTTGAAGGAGATCGACCGTGTAATTGAAGATCTTGTTTCACATTATACAAAAGCCGGAGCCCGTATTGTTCTTTTATCGGAGTACGGGATCACCGATGTGGATCGTCCCGTTTATCTCAACCGCGCATTGCGTGAAAACGGGTTGCTGCAGATCCGTGTGGAACGAGGTCTGGAGCTACTGGATCCCGGAGCATCTCCCGCATTTGCCGTCGCCGATCACCAGGTGGCTCATGTCTATATCAATGATCCACGGGTTGTCTCGAAGGTGAGAAGTGTGATCGAAAAAATCCCGGGCGTAGAACTGGTACTGGACCGCGATGGACAGCGGGCACATCACATCAACCACGAACGGTCGGGTGATCTTGTGGTCATGGCTGACGCGCGAAGCTGGTTCTGCTATTACTACTGGCTGGATGACGACAAAGCTCCGGACTTTGCAAGACTCGTGGATATTCACAAAAAGCCGGGATACGACCCTGTTGAAATGTTCATGACCTCAAAGTTGCGCGCAGCCTATAAGCTCCTCCGGAAAAAAGCGGCGCTGAGGTATGTGATGGATGTCATACCGTTAGATGCTACGTTAATAAAAGGATCTCATGGAAGGATCAATACGCCAACATCATTCCATCCTGTGATGATCACCGGTCATGAGCTCACAAAGAAGGAGCTGCAGCCAACGGATGTCTATGACGTGATCTGGCAACACCTTACCGCGGGATCATTTTAATACCGGGGACCTACATTCCCTTTCACGACGGAAAGACCACCGAACATCACTGGCGCGTCATAAAAAAAGAAAAGGACCATTCTGTTCGTGTTAATCGTTGCTTTCTGACAGGCGGGACGCATGAACCCGTTGCAAGCATGTAAAGAATTCCACTGATTCCTATTGAAAATTCCATCCGGCAATCGCCTCTGAAAAATCCATGCATCTGCTGATTTACTGATAAAGATCAGTAGCAGTCATGAGTTTTCATCATGGGATCAGGGGAAGGTCGAACATATCTTTATAGAATGCAGGAACTCAAGATCCATTCCGGAACTGCCGCCCCAAACTTATCCGATTATGAAACGGTCGTCGGATCATTCAGCTGGGAACGGGAACGCGGGAACCTCGCTGGTCTCCCCGGTAACGCCGGACTGAACATTGCGCATGAAGCCATCGACCGTCATGCCACAAGTCTCCTCAAAGATCATGTAGCCCTTCGGTGGATCAGAAACGATCGGTCATCGAAAGATTTTACCTATCGCGAGTTGTCTGAACAGACCAGCAAATTTGCAAACGTGCTTACCACACTCGGTGTGAACAAAGGAGATACTGTGTTTACATTCGTCGGGAGGATACCCGAATTATACATAACGGCATTGGGTACGTTGAAAAAGACAGCCGTATTCTGTCCATTGTTTTCTGTATTTGGTCCCGATCCGGTTAAGCAGCGTTTGAGCAAGGGAAATGCGAAGGTCCTGGTAACGACCATGGAGTTGTTTGAAAAAAAAGTAAAATCCTTGATCGAACAACTGCCCGCGCTGAAGTACGTACTGCTGGTCGACACCGACAATGATCTGACTGACCGGGTCCTGTCATTACCGCTTATTATGTCGAAGGCATCACCGGTATTTACCATACCTCCGACACAACCCGATGACGCGGCCTTGTTACACTTCACCAGTGGAACAACCGGTATGCCGAAGGGTGCGCTACATGTTCACGGAGCCGTATTGACTCATCTTGTTACCGGAAAATTCGTTCTCGACTTTCATCCCGCTGATATCTATTGGTGCACAGCCGATCCCGGCTGGGTTACAGGGACCTCCTACGGCATTATTTCTCCGTTCGTTAACGGCATTACAAATATCATAGATGAAGCGGAGTTTGACGCGGCACGGTGGTACTCGATCCTGGAAGAACATAAAATCAACGTTTGGTACACCGCTCCTACCGCTATCAGGAGACTGATGCGCATGAAAATCCAACCCCGCAAGCAATACAATCTTGAGCACCTGCGGCTGATACTCAGTGTTGGCGAACCGCTCCACGCGGAAGCCGTGCGCTGGGCAGAAGAAACATTTGGCGTACCGATTCTCGATAACTGGTGGCAGACTGAAACCGGCGGAATCATGATTTCAAATTACCGGAACATGCCTGTAAAACCCGGTTCAATGGGTAAACCGCTTCCGGGTATTGAAGCGGCCATAGCTGAAATCACGAACGGCAAACTCACGATCATCACCGACCCGGGAAAGAGCGGGCACCTGGTATTGAAGAGAGGCTGGCCCTCCATGTTCAGGACGTACCTGTACGATGAAGAGCGTTACGCAAAATGCTTTCTGGGGGAATGGTATATCACGGGTGACCTTGCACACCGGGATGCTGAAGGCTACTACTGGTTCGTCGGGCGCGCGGACGATATCATCAAAACCTCGGGCCACATGGTGGGACCATTTGAAGTGGAAAGCACGCTGATGTCACACCCTCAGGTAGCCGAGGCCGCGGTAATTGGAAAACCGGAAGCCCTCATCGGTGAGATGATCAAGGCTTTTGTTGTATTGAAGCCGCATCACATCGCCAGTGAAGAATTAAAACTGGATATCATCGCCCACGCACGCAGAAAACTCGGCTCGGCCGTAGCCCCCAAAGAAATTGCTTTCGTCGACACCCTTCCCAAAACCCGGAGTGGTAAAATTTTAAGAAGGCTTCTTAAAGCAAGAGAACTTGGTTTGCCCGAAGGAGACTTATCAACACTCGAACAATGATGATGGAGCAACAAACCGTACGACCGGACCCGTTACACGCTGATAAAATTCAGGGTCAAAAGTTTTTGTACCAGATGATGTTGATCAGAAGGTTCGAAGAAAAGTCAGCCGAGATGTACACCAAAGAAAAAATCCGTGGATTCCTTCACTTATATGTTGGGGAGGAAGCGGTGGCTACAGGTGTGATCAACGCATTAAAATCCGGCGATAACATATTGTGCACCTACCGGGAACACGGACAGGCAATCGTCAGAGGTGTGGAGCCTGGTGCGATCATGGCGGAAATGTATGGCAAGCAGGAAGGTTGCAGCAAAGGAAGAGGTGGCTCCATGCATATGTTTGATGTCAAAAAAAAGTTCTTTGGAGGCAATGCAATTGTGGCAGGGCACTTACCCATGGCTGTGGGACTTGCGCTGGCCGACAAAAAAATGAAACGCGACCAGATCACATGCTGCTTCTTTGGAGAAGGTGCCGTTGCGGAAGGTGAGTTTCACGAAGCCATGAACCTCGCCTCCCTTTGGGAGGTTCCTGTCCTGTGGGTGTGCGAGAATAATCTCTACGCGATGGGAACGGCGATCCGTTACACACATGCTGATACAGACCTGGAGAAAAAAGCGGCTGCTTATGGAATGTCATCCGCTTCTGTGGACGGCATGGATCTTCTTGCCGTCTCGAAGGCGGCTAAAGCGGCTGTCGCGACGGTACGTCAAACAGGTAAGCCGTTTTTCCTGGTCTGCAATACCTATCGGTTCCGCGCACATTCCATGTTTGACGCTGAACTGTACCGCGAAAAATCGGAAGTAGAGGAATGGAAGAAACGTGATCCGATACCATCTTTCACAAAACACCTTCTCGACAATCAATTGATAACCGACATGGAAATAAACGACCTGGCGAACAAGGTTGAAACTGAAATACAACAAGCGATCGACTTCGCTGAAAAAGGAACCTGGGAACCTGTTGACAACCTCGCAAAATATGTATACAGCGAAAGTAAAAGTTGAAAAAACGAGGTTGTGGACCTGCCCGAAATGCAAACGCAGGTTCGGGCGGCAGGGTCAGTCCCATTCCTGCAAAGCTTTCCCGCTGGAACGGCATTTTGAAAATAAGCCGGAAGGAAAACGTTTATATCAAAAACTGAAAGAAGCCGCCAAAAATGAGTTGGGCCCTTTTAGAATCGAGTCGTTGGAATGTTGTATTCATTTTGCAAAAAACTTCGCGTTTGCCGGCGTTAAAATATTCAAAAATAAAATCCGTGTCGATTTTAGTCTTAGCCGGAAAATTACAAACAATAGAATCGTCCGTTTTACTCCCATGTCGGCACATCGTTATCTCTACTGCATGGATGTGATGAACGAAGAGGATGTCGATCCGGAATTATTGGAATGGCTGAAGGAAGCGCGCAACAAGGTCTAAATCATTCAGAACTATGACAACCAATGAAACACTAACAACAATCTATAAGCGAAGAGCCGTTCGGAAATACAAAGAGACGCCCGTCGATAAAGCATTGATTGAGCAGATTATCGATGCCGGGAGAATGGCTCCATCCGCCATGAATCGTCAATTGTGGAAATTCTACGTGCTAACGGAAAGGGAACTCATCCGCTCACTGTCACCGCTCATTGTTAAAGTAGCCAATAAGGTTCTGAGCTGGGCACACGGTGTCGACCATTCAAAAACCACGGATATTATTTTTCACAACGCACCGGTAGTCATTTTTATTACAGGCCCTAAAAAAAATGCGTGGGTTTCCCTGGACATCGGTATGTGCTGTCAGAATATGATGTTGGCGGCGAAGTCATTGGGACTTGACACCTGCCCGATCGGGTTCGCCAAATTCCTGGAGAAGACTGATAAAATTTCAGTGCTCGGCCTTTCGCGTTCGGAACAAATTTATCTGGCGCTGGCTGTCGGATACGGCGATGAGAGTCCGGCCGTGCATGAACGTAAAAAAGATAATGTGAAGTTTATAACCAGGGAGGCAGAACCCGCCTGATATGGAGACTCAGTTACAAAGCACCATAAAGATCACGTATCGTGAAGCCCTTAAACAGGGAATCCGGGAAGCGTTGCAAAAAGACGACAAGGTGTTCCTGATCGGTGAAGATGTGGGTCGTTATGGCGGGGCGTTCGCGGTAAGTAAAGGACTACTTCAGGAGTTTGGACCCGACCGCATTATGGATGCGCCCTTGTCTGAGTCCGGCTTTGTCGGGGCAGGCATTGGTGCAGCACTTGCAGGTATGCGGCCCATTGTGGAAATCATGACCGTAAATTTCGGTCTGCTGGCGTTCGATCAGATTGCAAACAACGCCGCGACATTATTACACATGTCCGGCGGACAGCTTAACGTACCCGTCGTAATCCGCATGAGCTGTGGCATAGGGCGGCAGTTGGCCGCTCAACACTCCCATAGCTGGGAACCACTGTTTGCGCACATACCCGGACTGAAGGTAATCTCCATTGGCACACACGAAGACGCCAGGGGAATACTGGGTGTCGCTTTACAGGACCCTGATCCGGTGATTATCTTTGAATATACAGCGATGCTCAACCTGGACGGTGAAATTCCCGCAAAAGTGCAACCTGTAAACATCACAAGCGCCAGGGTGAGGAAGGAAGGAAAGGATATTTCAATCATCACCTATGGATCATGTGTGTACAAAGCGTTGGAAGCCGCCGCCGATCTCGCCAACGCCGGGATCGATGCGGAAGTTGTCGACCTCCGTGTGCTCAGGCCCCTGGATGAAAAAACAATTGTGGAGTCCGTGAGCAAAACTCACCGCGCATTGATCGTGGAGGACGCATGGCGTTCCGTGAGTATCTCGTCGGAGATAAGTGCGAGAATTATGGAGGCATGCTTTTACGAGCTTGACGCTCCGGTTCAAAGGTTATGCGGCATTGAAGTTCCCATCCCCTACCCTAAACATCTTGAGGATGCATCGATACCACAAAAAGATCAGATCGTTTCGGCAATAAAAAAAATGATCACGCATGGTTGAGTTCAGAATGCCAAGTCTGGGAGCTGATATGGAAAGTGGTTTCCTGCGGGAGTGGCACGTGAAAACCGGTGATCCCGTCCGGCGCGGTGATATCATAGCGGAAGTGGAAACGCAAAAAGGCATAATCGACATCGAGGTATTTGACGAGGGGATCGTGGGTGAACTGCTGATTAAGGTGGATGACAAGGTTCCCGTAGGAACTTTAATGACCTACATCCTCTCTCCGGAAGAGGCGAAAGCCGGTATTCAACCGCCACCGGTCGCGGAAGAAAAAGTGAAGATCGTACAGGCGATCAGATCAACAGCAGAAAAAACCGGTATCGTTCCGGAAGTTCACCACATACGGGCTTCTCCCCTGGCCAGGAAAATTGCCGAAGAAAAAGGAATCGATATTTCCACTGTGAAAGGAAGCGGACCGGATGGCGCCATAACCAGGGCGGATATCGAGATTGCCGCTCAATCCGGCGTTCAGGCGCCAGCTGAAAAGACAGCGAATGATAGTATACGAATGGCTGTTGCCGCGGCCATGAGCAAATCAAACCGTGAGGTACCACACTATTATCTTCAGACGAAAGTTGATATGAGCCGGGCCCTTGCGTGGCTTGCGGAAGCCAATAAACAACGCCCTGTAAAAGATCGGCTTCTGCCTGTCGTTTTGTTGATAAAAGCGGTAGCGAAAGCCCTTGCCGATGTACCCGACCTGAATGCCTGGTGGGATAATGGATTACACCGAAAGCAGGATATCCACATCGGCTTTGTCGTATCTCTCCGCAACGGAGGCATTATTGTTCCCGCTATCCACGATACCGGAAAAAAAACGCTGGATGAATTGATGAAGTCGCTTTCAGATATCATCCCGCGGGCGCGAGCCCTGAAATTAAGAAGCTCTGAGCTGGCTGATTCAACCATTACCATCACGAGCCTCGGAGAAGGAGCGGTGGAAACCGTCTATGGTATTATCTATCCCCCGCAGGTAGCCCTGGTGGGATTTGGAGGGATCACGGAAGAGCCATGGGCCGAAAACGGAATGCTGGGAATAAGACCCGTATTGACCGTAAGCCTCTCGGCGGATCACCGAGCCACAGATGGAAGCACGGGAAGCGCATTTCTCACGGCACTAAAAAACTACCTCAAAAAACCAGAGCAGTTATGAATGAAGGTGAGATAAAAGGAGTCATCCTGAAGCTTCTGAAAAGTATCGCCCCCGATACAGAGCCCGAACGGCTCAAGCCGGACGACAATATCCGGCATACTCTCGGAATTGACTCATTCGATTACTTGCAATTCATCATCGGGCTGGATGAAGCACTCCATATTCAGACAGCAGAGGAAGACTACGGCAAGGTAGAAACTCTCCGCACACTGCTTGAGTATATCGCAAGGAAGAAAGCGTAATACATTTACTGATCTCTGAATAACCCGGATCCAATAAAAGGCCAAATAGAATAAGCCCTGACTACTTGTATGGTCAGGGCTTATTTTTTAAAAAATCCAGGATGTATCTCTACTCTATCACAAGCCGGATGATTTGCACTTCTTCCGGACTCACGACCTTGAGGTAATGTATTCCTTTGCGGTATACACTCACATCCAGTTGTTCAACGGGCTGTTGGCTCAGGGGCCGGTTGAGCAATACATTACCATTGAAGTCTAACAAGAACAACTGTGTGTTCTGCGTTTCTCCTTCGTGGACAATGTTGATAACCCCTCCTCTGGCGGGTAACGGGTACACTTCCACCTTTCTGCATCCCCCGCCGGCAGTCCCGCCACTGATAACCGTAAACGTAATGGTGTAGGGTGTGCCCTTGACCCCACCGGAATAGGGAGAAGCCGTAAGGGTATAAGTCCCCGGAACAAAATTCCGTCCCGCATAGTCTGTGGAACAACCATCCTTCGTAAAATCTCCGAATAACGTATACGGAAAATACCGCTCTGTCGTCGAGTGCGTAACAGGACCTTGTAACGTAAGGTCTACCTTCTCGATGTGCGCCGGTTGGGTATCGACCAGCACGGTGAGTTTATGGTCTTTTAATATGGATAGATCGATAACATCGCCTTCAGTGAGTTCACCAGCCTTCCGGTCCGATGTAGCATCGATGAGGGAAAATCCGCTGATCGCAAAACCATCGGTCACGGCAAAGGAAATGGTAAGATCATGCCCCTTGGTACTATTAACATATGGAGTAACGGTAAGGGTATACTCGCCTGCAGGCAGCTTCCCGCCTTGATCGCCAAACAGTTCATAGGGAGCGATTCTTTCCGTCTGATAATGGCTGACCGGGCCTTTAAGACGAAACGATACCTTCTTTATATTTTCATCCGTTAGGTTGGCCCGGATATTCAGCGATTTACATCCAACGTCCGTCAGACGGATCACATCTCCATCGTTTAGTTCTTGAATTTCCCGGTCTGTATCCGCATTCATCAGCGTAAGACTCATAACGGCTGGCGTGCCTGGCTCCTTAAGGGCAACGATCCAGTAGTCATAGGAGCAGCTCCCGTTTTGGTCGCAACCGCCCTTTCTATTCTCGCTCTTATCTCCGGAAGCATCGGAATTGGATTGGCCCGACAACAGGTAGCTGCCATCCGCGGTAAGTGTGACGCTGGTAAGGAATTCAAAACTACTTCCCCCCACTGTTTTATCCCAGATTCTATTGCCCGCATTATCAATTTTTAATGCCCAATAGTCATCTTTACCTCTGATGTCCTCGCTTTTATCTCCGGACGTATTGGAATTAGAATATCCCGCCAGTAAATATCCTCCGTCAGGCGCAGGTACGGCACTGGTGGTCACGTCGACCACATCTCCTCCAAAGGTTTTATCCCACATTTTGTTGCCGGCAGCATCCAGTTTTACAACCCAGGAATCATAGGAACCTTTTCCACTTTCACTTTTATCCCCGGAAATATCAGAATCAGAATATCCCACCAGCAGGAAACCTCCGTCAGCGGCGGGAATAGTACAGTTAAGGAGATCGTCATTAACTCCTCCCAGGGTCTTATCCCATACTTTATTACCCTGCTCATCGATCTTTAATACCCAGTAGTCCGTTGACCCTCTGCTATTCTCGCTCTTGTCACCGGAAATATCGGATCTGGAATATCCGCCCAGCAGATAGCCGCCGTCAGAGGTCGGTGTTACACTTCTGAGTTCATCTTCTCTAATCCCTCCGAAAGTTCTATCCCAAATTTTGTTGCCCAGATCATCAATTCTCACGACCCAGTAATCTACCCGGCCTTTGTTATTTTCACTCTTATCGCCGGAGGTACTGGATTCTGAAAAACCCGCCAACAGGTAGCCGCCAGCGGGCACGGACACCACAGTATACAGTAACTCACTTCTGCTCCCTCCATAGGTTTTGTCCCACAGCTTGTTACCCTGCCCATCAATTTTTACAACCCAAAAGTCATAGAAACCTTTTCTATTCTCACTCTTATCACCGGACGCATTTGATTGTGAATAACCCGCCAGCAGATAACCTCCGTCGGGGGCCGCGATCACACGTTTAAGCTGGTCATCATTCGACCCTCCAAAGGTCTTGTCCCATTGCTTATTGTGTCCGGCATCGAGTTTCACCACCCAAAAGTCGTTGCCACCCCTGCTGTTCTCACTTTTGTCTGCTGAGACATCTGAGTCCGAGTGTCCTGCCAGTAAATATCCTCCGTCGGAAGTGACGATCGTACTTCCAAGATAGTCGTTACCAGTTCCTCCGATGGTTTTGTCCCATAAGATCGCAGGTTCACCGGGTAAACTTTCTCTGGCCCTGAACGATACCGTGAGGGCTATACCTCTACCCGAAGAAGAGAAGGGAGTGGCCGTTAACGTGTAGTCACCGGGCAGCAATTTTCTGCCGTTAAAATTGCCTTGCGGGTTATCTCCAAACAGGGCATAGGGTAGTATTTTTTCGGTCTGCTGATGAGTAACCGGACCTTGAAGATCAAACTCCACACGGTCTATCGTACCCGAGGATGTATTGGCGCGAATGCTGAAGGTTTTTCCCTGCCATGCCGCCAGATCGATCACCATCCCCGGGCGCAAATCACCTGCGCCCACATCCTTCCCTGCATCGATCAGCGTAAAGGTTTCCACAGCAATCTTTTTTTCACCGGGAATCCTGATACTCACAGGCGTGGAAATCGTCTGGGCGCCGTCGGGGTCTGTCAGTTTTAGTCTGATCAGGTAATTACCCCCGTTACTGTAGAGATACTGCATCGTTTTGTTTGTACTGGGCTCGGTGTCAAACCGGCCGTCGTTGTCTACATCCCATGACGCCAGCAATGACGACTGATCGTGATTATAATCAAACGACCCAGAAGCGTTTAACAGGACCGGCTGGTTCGGTCCGGGAACCGGAGGATCGATCTGTATAAATGGAACCGGTGCCTGGTTGTATCCGGCTGGGACGGTGACCTGCAGATCCATATACGTTAAGTTGCCCTGTTTGTCATAGACGACGATCGTATACGAGTTGTAATCACCTTGCGCAAAGTACGGTACGGCGAAAGCGGTATCTGTCTTCGTGTTTTTTAAAATCATTTCGGCCACGGCATCCCCTCTGTACCTGAGATGTGCCAGGCGCAGTGAATCTTCATCAAACGCCTGAAATGCAATGTTTACAAGCCCTTGTTTGGGAGTAACGGATCCCGGGTTAGCATAAAAAACAACAGGTGAAGCCGCCGCGATTTTATCGGTATTAAAATAATGACTCCCGTTAAGGATCAGCCCGGATGCATATTCGAGCCGGGTATAATCCTGGCTGTACTTTTCCGGGAAAAGAGCTCCCCGGACTCCACGTAAGCCGTTACCCATCAGGTTGCCATGAAAGTTGTTATCGTTCCTGAAGTCGTGTGGAAGACCAAATGCATGGCCCATCTCATGCCACAAAGCACCAAGCTGCGACGATGCAATTGAACTGAAGGTAGTGCCTTCAAACCACGGAGCTGACACATCCTGTTTCATGGGAAATGAACCCAGGGCAGGTAATACCTGTCCGTTGTAAGGAGTATCGTCTTTCAGCAATGGAAGAAAAGGCAAGGCGTTGCTGCCAAGCATCGCGACACCGGGAGAATTACCTGATCCAAAACTTCCGCCCAAAGCCGCACCACCTATTACGGTTCCATCGGGAAGCATCAGATGGGTTTCCGGAATCAGGACCCACACTTCACCGGATGTCCATACGGAAATTCCCGCGTTAATTGCTGCCTGAATGGTTCTGCCCCAGATATCACCACGCAGGAACTCATCCGTCTCGTTCACATGCACCACGTGAACCATGGGCGTTACACCGTCCGCTTCCGTTTCATAAGTATAAGTCTTCGCTCCGAAGCCATTCTGCTCCATCTGCGCTTTAAAATATTGCTGCCCGGTTTGTATGGCGTTTTGCAAATCAGCCACTCCATTGGATTGAGCGGAACGGTTAGAAGGAATTACATAAGCGACACGCACCCTTGGAGCGCCCGCACTGAGAGCCTCAATAGCCAGGGGCGGCTGCGCCGGGACGTGAACATGACAGGAATCATACTTCGACAAGAGGGTGGAGATTTTCTGAGAAAATGCTGACTGGAAGAAGATATGAGACATGAGAATACTCATCAGCAACATTTTTCTTCTCGTTTTCATCACCGACAGGACTGGCATTGCATGCCGTGCATTGCGAAAGGCTTTCTCAACAAAGTCCTTTCTGAAAGGGAGGGTAGCTTTCATTTCATTGGATTTAGTGTTTACAACATTGGAGAAAAACAGGGGAAAATTTCATTGCGCATATCGCTATGAAACAATCATCCGGTTAAATTACTTTTTGTGGAAAGGTTAACTCATGACTTTAATGGTAGCCAGACGTGATCTAAGTCACCTTTTCGCAGATTGCGTAAACGCTCTATCAGGGAGTTCTTTCGATCAGAAAACAATCAATGATCGCTTACCTTGTTTAGCCGCTCCGTGTTCCCTCACCGCGCCGGCGTCAAATTTCCATCCATTAGAGAATAAGGAAAGATGATATTTTTTACCATAGGTGAAGTAAAGAGTTGCCTTTGGAGTTGGGTGACTCGACCGGCACCGGGTATCTTTGTCATACAATCAGGAACACCTTAAGTCCGCAATACATGGTACTGACAACCGAAGACCTGGCAGAAATTGAGAAACTTATCGTTAAGCATCTTGTCGACCACCTTGCACCGATTCGAAAGGATCTCGCCGCCATCAAAGAAGATGTAAATTTGCTTGCCAATCTCTGTCAACTGGATGAGATCCGGAAAGATCCACGGCTGAGGAAGCTTTACATCGACCTGGATCGGTTTGAAGGGTGATGGAATATTATACCACATTAGCTTTCCCTGACATTCACCAATGGGGTTTTTCGAATGACATGTTGAACGTAGAATATACTGGCGTGACTACCCTGACAACGTGCGCTATTTTCGATCCTCATGTCGATAAGCCGTTAGCTTACCATTCTCAAAAACAAGCACCAGCCCTTTCCTGTGATAGCTCCAGACGTCGGAAGTCCCCCAACGGCCTGTCTTAGTGGATTTTTGATCAGGTTCCCCTAAAGCAATCGAAGCTTCACGTTTAGTCATGTCAATCCAGTATTGCCCCTTTATAGCTGTGTTCTCAGCATCGTTCCTCATGTTACTAAGTTCCCAAGTGTTCCTGATGTTATCCCAATAAACATACCCTTGAATCGTGTCGGAGGAAATAAAGTAGGCCTTCGTCCTAAAATAGTAGCTATTTACAATCACTGAATCATCCGCCTTTAGGGTGAACACCTTTAAATCGAAATTTGCATTCGCAAAAACGTCGCAATTATATTTTGCCGTCGTTTTTACCTGACCCGAAGTTACTGCATAACTCCCAGTGAGAATTGCTAATACTAGCATTTTGAGTAATGACATTTCGGAGCGAGTAAGTTTTAATCAATATGAGCGTCCACCATCGCCCAACTTTTATGGCCTAACATGCTAAATCTGTTATTCTATCTTCGTAGTAAATTTAGAAAAAGTAAATGCCTAATTAAAATACAGTATCCAAAAATGTTTATTCAGTCGCGACTAAACAGGTTTAGTTTGGATCACTGTTGAAGAAAAGCAAAAACAGCCGCAAAACAATATAACCTGCAGGGGCACTAACACCACCTTCAACTTTTTTTGCCACCACCGTTAGCCTCGTCACTGACGTTAATCCGGATGAATACCTTTTGACCTTTTGAAGGCCCTTGAACGAAAGCAGCATTACCGATTGCGCAGATGTATATAGCCACTTTAACACTGGAATGGGAGTGCATAGAGCGCAATTTGCAGCCCACTACCGCGGATTCGGAAAGAAATCAACATCATCCGGAAAATTCATTCAGGAATAGCTTTGGGCTATATAGCTTTGTTGTTATTGCGTTATTATCTAATCAAACCGCTGCTTAATAAAACAACACAAATATGAAAATCGAAGCACTTACGGAAAATCCACAACAACTAGTAAATGCCATCAACAAAGCGATTACTGATGGCACGGTCAAGACATGGGCAATTGTAAAGAATGATCAGTCCGAGAATCTATACTCTCACACGCCAGATCAATGGGCGGAAAAAGCCATGTTAAAACCACAAATCAGCAACGATCGCACAACGTTTTTCATCTCATGGTGGGCCAAAAATACAGAACCAACACACGAAGTAAAAGGTTACATAACGGGAAGATTTACGGAGATATTGTTGGTACATTTCGCCAACTATTTTACGTCGTTACAAACAACTACGTAGGGTGTGATGATAAAAAGAATAGATATCTAATGAGACAGCCTGTTTACCGTTAACTCTGAAATGCAGGTATTGATTTTTTTTCACGCGTTATTTAAATTACTCATTGCAAAGTTTATCTGATAGAATTCCTTATCGTTTCTAAGTTGAACCAACAAATCACCACGCTTCACTAAATCTTTCGTCGTACGGTTGCCAACGGTACCACAGTGTTCGAGTGTAAAAACCTCGCCTCCGGTAGAATGCATAATTTGATTAAATAGTTCTAGCACTTCCGACCTGTCAATACTTAGATTACTACTAATAACACTTTTAGCGCCAAGAATAAAAGGAATGGTGAGCCTGTTACGCTTTCTAACGTTAATCCAATAGTGCAATAGCTGAAACCAATACTCTCCAGGATGCATCTTGCCCTGTTAAACAAGGTCTTTAGAAAATGATTCGAATATATACACGAGATATTGGACCTGGCAACTCGAACAAGGTCCAACTTAAAATGCAATCATTTCAGTTCGATTATCAAGGTGGTCATAATCAACCAATTAAGTAATGAGTCGGTCCATAAAATTGACTCCAAATTCACATAAAATGCATTGTATTCATACATTTTTTTAGTAAAAACACGATTTTTGTCAGAAAATCGAATAAATTTGAAATTGTATTCAAGCATTAACGGAAATGGCCGAAGACAGATTCAAGGATATCGATTCATTATTAGGGGGATTGTTCAAACCCCAAACTCTTAAAGACGCGTATGAAAAGAAGCTTAGTGACCTTAACATGACTCAGACCACTGCGCAAGAAATATTAGGCATTAGTTATCGCACGATGAACGGGATATTATCAGGTAATCAAAAAACTGTCGACTTTACCAACTTAAATAAAATTGCTGTCTTCTTGCAAATGTCACGTGAAGAAGTTGTTAAACTCTATCTCGAATCGTTGGAAAAAAATTACCCGACCACAACTATTTCATCCGACAAGATAAATTTTATCAAAGAGAATTTTGACCTCGCGGTCTTAAAAAAATCTGGATTCATTGATAGTATTACCGACTTTGCTCAAATCGAGCTAAAGATAATTTCGCGACTTGGTCTGAGGTCAATATTTGAATACCGGAAGCCACCTGTTGACATTGCTTTCAGCTCTGGAATCTTCAATCCTAAAAATGAACTTACACGTTCTTT
Organism: Chryseolinea sp.; assembly: GCA_041742155.1. Lineage (GTDB taxonomy): Bacteria > Bacteroidota > Bacteroidia > Cytophagales > Cyclobacteriaceae > Chryseolinea. Next base: position 362,273 of record JBGSJE010000003.1, read on the forward strand.
CTGGATTCAATCCGCTATAATGTGCTTCGATGAAATTAGCAATCCGTACCCGTATCACCGAGAAGGATTAATAAAGTTCTTTCCTCAGATACGGTGGTACTCAACAAATGTTGAAGAGGGGCTGCTAGAAGTAATAAAAAATCTTTATCGACTTGGCATCACGGTGATTTATCAAGCGCCTCTTCCAACATTGAAGTTACGTGGAGCAACCTTTGCAATGGATGATAAACCGTGTATCGTGCTTACGAATTACGTGGGCTACTACCCAACCCTATGGTTTGCACTAATACATGAACTGTACCACGTGCTATTTGATTTTTCTGAAATAAAATTAAATAGATACCATTTGACCGATGACTCAAATGAACAATTACCTGTGAAAGAACGAGAACAAATGGCAGACAATTTTGCTAGGGAATATCTTTTTTCAAATGAAAAATTACGACAAATAAAAAGGTTCTTAGATGATCGGGAATACGTTGAACGTTTTTCTTTAGAGAATCATGTACATCCAAGTATCGTTTACGTCTTCCATGCTTATGAATCTGGTATAGATAACAAGAGAGCATGGGCACGCGCAAGGAAATATTCCCCGGAAATAACTGATTGTACTTCGGCAATTGATATTCCCTGGACGAATAATGAAGGGATTGATGACATTTTGAAGATAAGAAGACAAAAAATTTATAACTAACGTTGACTATGAAGGAGGTAAAGACTGAACTCAAAACAGGGACAGAGTCAAAGCCCGCAAAAAAACCAGAAGTAAGTAAAGAGGCTTTAGAGGAACGTCTACTCCTTACAGGACTCCTGATCGAACAAGCGGAAGACCTTGCCAAAAAAGCCAAGCAAAGAAAGCTTGAAAGAGAGCAAGAGGAGATCGAACTTCGCAGTGGTGCAAAAATCTCTATTAGACAAATTCAAGATTTTGTGACTGCTAATTCCCAACCCTACGCTCCGATGTTTCCTAACGCATTACCATTTTTTAAAGAAATGTATAGGCTATTGGACTGGCAGGACAAAGATCCAAATGAATTCATTAAGCCTGCTGTAGTGGGCGGATTTATCAATGAATTAATCTACCACCGATTCCACAAGGATGTGCTCCCTGCTCTTCAAGTAATGGCCATGCCAGGTGGAGTTCGTCAACATAAATTCTTCCAATTCCTCACATTAGAAGGGCAAAGGAAGTTAGAAGAGTATCGTGATGATGCAATTAGAATTATGAAGACCTGCAAAACCTGGTATGAATTCCGCATAAAATACGCAAGGGAATTCAACTTACCTGTTCAACTGAAGTTTCGTCCAGATCTATAATTCCGATTCGGCCCGAGCAATGAAAAAACCCTTTATTGAAATTGACACAGATAATTTCTGTATCCTCGGCTTTGATATATTACCACCAGAAGGTTACGAACCTCCAAAAAATTTCCCAAACTGCTGCGATTTTCACGGTGAAATATTAACGAACGGTATATTGTTCTACGATGAATTCCCCAATTGCTGTGATGCCCATAAAAAGACGAGATTCAAGCCCTGGTTTTCCAAAACAAATTACACCGGCCTCCCGCTAAAAATAGTTAACCAGCACTCCTTTACAGAGCACATAATCGCGAGAAAAATTAACAACTCTGACTGGTACGAAGACATTACAGATTATATCGAATTTAATGCTTATAGTTTTGGTCATCCGGCCGTTGGGCTACATATGTACCTGCACGCATTGAAACATTATATTGCAGAAACAACATCAAAATTACCTAAGCAAAAGCAGAAAAAGCTTATTCAGTTTATTGATGGTTATTATAAAACCACTGAACCCTGTGAGGAAAAGATAGATTTCAATGTGCTTTATGATATCTATCAAAAATGGATGAGTACTTTCCCTTTCGGAATTGATTATTTCAAAAAACTCAAAGAAAATTTTTTTAAGACCTTTCCTATTCTAAATGGTAAAGTCAAGACAAATAGATACTCTGGTATTGTATCCGGGCAGGTAGTAACGAAAAAGGAATTAATAGATAGCTTGATAAACACCACTATTAGACTTCTAAAAAGTGTGAATTCTTCGGAACTGATACACAATGTAAGCGTTGCTGATTTTCAAAAGCAACAAATTCAGTTAATTACTGAAAATCATAATGTAACCCAAACAGCACTTCTCCAGGAATTCAATGAAGATGAAAACAAGTACTTGATTATAATCCAGAAGTGGCTTCAAAATGAAAAAACATATTTTTCTGAAATAGCTCCATTGCTCACTACACAAACCCAACCTAAAATGCCAAAGAATTTTGATCTTGAAATTGGAGAGACATTTGACACGAAATATCTAAAGGCTTTCATAAAAGATACTTCCAGACTAAATGAAATATCAGCCATTCTTGGCGGTCTATCCTCCGTAAAGCTAGTTAACACCACTGGCAGCCAAGCTGCAGGGTCGCCGGATAAAAACCTTACTATTTATCCATCGCGCGTTTACGACATACAAGAGACCTATAATGAAGTTGAATTCACGTTGAAAAATTACTTTCAGGGAAGTCCGATCGATCCTTCTTTTAACACAGAAATAATTTCAGGTATAAGCGAAAAAGCCTATTATCAAATAATTGATCGAATATTGACATTTGGTAAAAATCTTGAAAAGTTTCAAGGTCTATATAATCATTTTGATGAAGAAAAATTTCGCGACTTCTTTTTACCACACCTCAACAGCATTTCAACAAATCATACTGGAACTGGAGAAACCTTTAACAAAAAGGGCAAAACCGATATTCTCATACAAGATCAGGAAGGGAATAACATATTTATTGCTGAATGTAAACTGTGGAAAGGACAGAGTGAATTAAAAAATGCGATAGGCCAGCTACTCGGGAGGTATGTTAATTGGCGTGATGAAAAGGTTGCCCTAATAATTTTCAACAAAGACGCGAAAGGATTTTCAGAAGTTGTGGCGAAGGCAATTGAAGCAACCAAAGGCCACCCATTGTTTGAGTCCTACGTTGGCAATCGTAAGGATACATCCCATTCGTTTATTTTTAAAAACCCGGATGATCCTCAAAAGAAAATAGCGCTTGAGTTAATCATTTTTAATTGCACACAGTAAATGTAGATACATTTACTTCGAGGGTTGTTTAGCCAGAGCAATTAATTGATTAATGATGTTACGGAATCCGACTTCGCCCAGCTTCATACCATCGCCAATTACTTCGTCAGTTATTGTTCCCAACAAGTCTTCAAAATCGGCAGTATTCATTATGTCACCATCATCTGTTAAGTTTCCCACCTCAACCGTTTTTCTTAAACTATTGAGTTTTCTATGCCGTTCATCGGTATTCAAATATTTCATCTAAAAAATAGTTATGTTTTCAATCGTTAACATAGCCGAGATAACGCTATTCATTCTCAGGACTTTCACTCGTTGAGTTCATCTAAATCGACAAGAAAGAACTGTAAACTATCCAAGGTCTTATTATAAAAGTTCTGACAAAGTGAAAAAAAGGTTTGTTCGTATTGAGGCCAATTTTGCAAACCAGTACTTGTCTCTAAGAACGTCTTGAAGGCTGCTGCCAAGTCACTTCCAATAAGCAACACTGTCCTTTCAAGAAGTCGATTTTTATCTTGTAATGTAAGGTGTTTGGATTCTTCAATGTATCTAACCAAATATTTTACTTGTCGAATTATTAAGACAATCTTACCAAGATAATCGCGACGGTAGCTTTTCATCACTGGCCAGAAATGAATTATTTCGTAAAAGTTAGCATTCGAAATTCCTTTCTTTTTTGGATCGACAAGGTCTTCATGGTGATAAACATTTGCATTTAATTTGCTTGCTAGGTCATCTATCAATTTTAGGGCTACGTCAAATTCTGCTGTTTTTCGTTGTATGCCATTTGCCTCACTCTGAATTTGATTAGCCAGGACTTGAGCATCAAATGCCTTATAGACTAGGTACGCACCTAATAGCCCAACAAAAGGAGCTGTGATTCCTCCAATAGTATCCCCAACCTCACCCACATTCGAGAAATCCCATAGATACCAACCGGTTTGAGTCAAAAGAGCAGGTAGGAAAAACAAAAGTACAAGGCCGACGATTAGGAAGTACTTCATTTCTAAAACCGGCTTCCTTTCATTACTGGCTTTTTCGGGCTTCATTTTCTCGGAAGGTCTGATGATAATGTAAAGTTCGCGACTTTATAATAGTATTACTAAATACTTTCAGTAGGCTATGTGGATATTTCGACCCCGGTAACGTGATACTGACCCCCTAAAGGTTTTAGCTCAGCAAAGCTGCAAGCCTGACAATGTTACTTCTTTTTCCTTACACTTTCTCCTTTAAGCTCGATTCTATACGAGGTGTGCACCATGCGATCCAAAATAGCATCGGCAATAGTCTCCTTGCCAATGACATCATACCAACTGGCTACTGCTACAAGGATGCAAGCATTCGATGCCCTTCAGGAATGGAGGGCCTTTGTATCATGTCGGACCAAGCTCGGGAGCTTCCATTTTTGACAATTCTTTATCTATCGCAGCAATCCGCAAACAAACATTTTTCCAAAAATGATCATCTTGAAGGTGTTGGATATAAATGTGGCTTACGAATTGTCCCAAGCATTTTCTTTCATCTTGTGACATATTGGAATAGATAGTCTTATAGTAGAATTGTTTATCTATTTCTGAAAAATTATGCTCTGTGAGAAACTGACCCAATATATCTAGCGACAATAAGTAGGGTCTATAGGTGTTATTAGATACATGCATCATCTGGTACATCACTGTAGACGACTGTCCCCTTGGCAAACTTAACATTGGGGTATGACTCGCATCAATTAGAGATTGCGCTAACGCTGCGTCAACTCCTAACGTCATTTGAGTAAATGCTTCATACCCCCGATAAATTGTGTCCGTGCCGTAAAGTACCTGCTTGGCGTTTTCCCTGAAATTGTTTAACAGTACAAAAAAGGATTGTTCGTTTACTTGTCGCTGCTGAGTCTGTAGCGTTTGATTTTGCAATAGCAATGTCCACACAAGAGCGATACCAGTCAGAATCACGCTTATTGTTTGAACGATCTCGAAATTTTTCATTGGTGCAACGGTTTTCGTATTACACTAAGATAAGTGTTTACGAACTGAAGAAAAAGAGTACTCGTTGCAGTACTCAATTGGAATGAAATAGAAATGCAACTAACTAATTAATAGCTAGTTGCATTTATTCTTAGTAGTCCGTACGGGAATCGAACCCGTGTTACCAGAATGAAAATCTGGTGTCCTAACCCCTAGACGAACGGACCGGTTAGTTTATCTGTTCTCTCTTTGCGTAAAGAGGGTGCAAATATAGATCGGTGATGCGTATTTGCAAACCTGTGCGGTAAAATTTTCCGAAAACCATATTTTATTTCGTTGGTTTTGGCCGCCGCGTACTTTATTTTTGGCATCTCGAAATTTAAACCAGACAATAAAATGACTAAAGTAGGAATTAACGGATTCGGCCGCATCGGTCGCCTTGCTTTCAGGGCTGCCATCAATCGTAAGGATATCGAAATCGTTGGAATTAATGATCTCGTCGATCCGGATTATATGGCGTACATGTTGAAGTACGACTCTACACATGGAAAATTTGATGGCACTGTCGAAGTAAAAGATGGTCACCTCGTCGTAAACGGAAAAAAAATCCGCGTAACAGCCGAAAAAGATCCCGCTAATCTGAAATGGTCCGAAGTCGGCGCTGAAATCGTTGTAGAATCAACCGGCCTCTTCCTTACCCAGGCTGATGGTCAGAAACATATCGCCGCCGGCGCCAAAAAAGTAGTGTTCTCCGCTCCCGCTAAAGACGATACCCCTACGTTCGTAATGGGTGTCAACCATAAAAAATTAACCGCCCAGCATACCATCGTTTCAAACGCTTCCTGTACAACCAACTGCCTGGCTCCTATCGCCAAGGTATTGAATGATACATTCGGAATCGTGGAAGGTCTGATGACTACCGTTCACGCGGTAACAGCAACTCAAAAAACCGTCGACAGCCCTTCGTCCAAAGACTGGAGAGGTGGCCGTGGCGCTTACCAGAACATCATCCCATCCTCTACCGGCGCAGCTAAAGCTGTTTCCCTGGTAATCCCCGAACTCAAAGGCAAACTTACGGGTATGTCCTTCCGCGTTCCCGTAGCCGACGTATCTGTCGTGGACCTGGTGGTCCGCCTCGACAAACCCGCCAGCTACGATCAGGTAAAGGCGGCGATGAAAGAAGCGTCGGAAGGTGAATTGAAAGGTATTCTCGGCTATACGGAAGACGATGTCGTTTCCCAGGATTTCCTCGGCGATGCCCGTACCTCCATCTTCGATGCGAAAGCCGGTATCGCGCTGAATGACAAGTTCATTAAAGTGGTGAGCTGGTACGATAACGAATGGGGATATTCCAACAAACTGATCGACCTCGTTCAGGAACTGGCGAAAGTGAAATAACAATACTGCAAAACATAGTCGAAAAAGCCGTCCTCATGGATGGCTTTTTTTATGACACAGGGTGTACAGGGTATCGGGGGGAATTTTTTATCTTGGTGTGTAGCAATTCTTGTCCGTTGTACGTTAATGGGATGGGGACGAGATACGGCAATGTGATTGGGGATGTTACCCGGCACCGGACAACGACGATAACCGAACCTTGACCAACTACTACGAAATATTAGGAATCGATCAGTCGGCGGACTCGAAGCAGATCAAGGCTGCTTACAAGCGGCTGGCTATGGAATACCATCCCGACCGGAATCCGGGTAATAAACAGGCTGAGGAAGTTTTCAAGATCGTCAACGAAGCGTATCATACGCTTTCGGATCCGCTGAAAAAATCGCGGCACGATGCCCGCCTCCGGCCGGCTTACACAATCCCCCCCGCGGAATGGCCACAAAGCCGAACCTACCGAACCGTAAAACAGGACGACAGCGATGTCCGTAAATACTACCGGGTCGACCGGAACTATTTCAAGATGCAGGCACTCGCTGTGCTGGTATTCCTGGTGCTTGCCGGCGTATCCTATATCATCCTGACGACGACAACCTATTTTTCTCTCCGGAAATCAAACAAAGAAATTGCCGAAAGCAGGCAGGCATTGCGATATGCCGGAACGTTGTTCAGCGACGGCCGCTTCGACGATGCTTTCAATACGATTCACCACCTGAAGGAAAACAACCCGACGGAATTTAAGGTGAACCATACGCGGGACAGCCTCGTCAGCGAGCTTCGGTCTATGGCGCTGAAAAAATTCAACGAAAGGGATTTTGCGGCGGCCACAACTTTCTACCTCACCCTCAGGAAATATGAACAGCCGGTCACGGTGGAGACGATCCGGAAGATCGCCATGTGCCAGTATTACCTGGGCAATTATAAAGAATCTTTGCAGTCCATGGTTCACCTGCATAATCAGTATCCCGACAACCTGGAACTGGTGTATAGCATCGGTATGATCAACCTGGAGAACCTCGAAAATCCAACGGAAGCCCTGCGGTATTTTACGTTTGGTACAGACCTGTTCACAAAAAACCTCAGCCGCATTTACGGAAGCTCATTCGAGACCACCATGCGTCCCGCGGACGCGCCGGATATTTATTTTGATATTTTTCAGGCTCGCGCCCAGGCCAACATCGCCCTCAGCCATTTCGAAGATGCCTTGACGGACTGCAACCGCGCTATCCACCTCCGGCCCTTCAAAGGTGAGCCTTATATGCTGCGGGCGATCGCCAACTCTTCTATGCGGAAATTCGCCACGGTATGCAGCGACATTACCAACGCGAAAAAACTCGGCGCGGCTGATACGGATGCGCTAGGGGAAAAATACTGCCGCTAGTGCGTCATAGCAAAAATATCAGTACGGCAGTATAGGACACAACGCATTGATTTTTAGAACTGTATATTCTGGATGCATGTACACCTATTTTTGCGACGATGTATTAGTGCGTCATAGCAAAATACATGCACATTGTTTTTGCGACGACGTACTAGTGTCGTGTCATTGATTGATTGTCGTAAGCGACGCTTTTATTAAGCCCCTTCAGGGCTGAAATTCAAATTACCGCTTAAAACCCAGGGCTTCACCCTGGGCAAATATGTAACGCCCTTTCAGGGCTAAAGACAAAAGCCAACGGATGCGACATTATGATAGTGACTTAACACTAGTGTCAAGTCAAGCTTTGATTGTCGTAAGCGACACTTTTATTAAGCCCCTTCAGGGCTTAAATTCAAATTACCGCTTAAAACCCAGGGCTTCACACTGGGCAAATATGTAACGCCCTTTCAGGGCTAAAGACAAAAGCCAAAGGATGCAACATTATGATAGTGACTTAACACTAGTGTCGTGTCATTGATTGATTGTCGTAAGCGACACTTTTATTACGCCCCTTCAGGGCTGAAATTCAAATTACCGCTTAAAACCCAGGGCTTCACCCTGGGCAAATATGTAACGCCCTTTCAGGGCTAAAGACAAAGGCCAAAGGATGCGACATTATGATAGTGACTTAACACTAGTGTCGTGTCATTGATTGATTGATTGATTGTCGTAAGCGACACTATTATTAAGCCCCTTCAGGGCTGAAATTCAAATTACCGCTTAAGACCCAGGGCTTCACACTGGGCAAATATGTAACGCCCTTTCAGGGCTAAAGACAAAGGATGCGACATTAAGATAGTGACTTAACACTAGTGTCGAGTCAAGCTTTGATTGTCGTAAGCGACACTGTTATTACGCCCCTTCAGGGCTAAAATTTAAATTACCGCTTAAAACCCAGGGCTTCACCACTTAAAACCCAGGGCTTCACCCTGGGCCAATATGTAACGCCCTTTCAGGGCTAAATACAAAAGCCAACGGATGCGACATCATAATGGTGACGTAACACTAGAGCTTCAGGTAAACACCCAATCCATAGTTGGGTGATGCGAGGATATTTTGTCCCGAAAACGCGTAACCGCCGGAAGCTGATACACCCCATTTTTCCGTCAGGGCATAGCCAACCTCCACCATAGGGGAAACGTATTCCGTGTTGTTCGAGAATATTCCGTTCTCGGCTACCCGCGTGCCTCCATTGTTCAGCGACCGGACCACGTTAACCTTGCCGATGACTGTGAGCTTCTTGAAAAACGTATAACCCGCCTCCACGCCGACACGGAATTCATCGGAGAAATCGCGCGTCCGGTTGTTAAACGCCACGTATGCCGAGGCGTATAGCGGCGCCGGGTAGAACGAAGTACTGGCATCGATCCGGATCATCTGGTTGAACTCGCCGTCGCCGGTTTGAAGGATACCGCCTTCCCCACCCGATGTTTCGCCTACGGGGATACCGAACGATAACATGGCACTGAGCACGACGGGCTTGTCGACGATGATACCGTATTTAAAAGCGATATCGGTATCGCCCAACGCATTTAATGCTTCACCTTCGATAACGGTACCGCTGGGCCGATACTCCTCCCGGTTCAGCGTATTGCGCACAAACAACGGGAGATACAGGATCGCGGTAAGGCGTTTTGTAATTCCGTACTCCCCGTAAAAACTCGTGGTAAAAAGACTGGTCGTCCTGATGCCTACAATATCTCCGCCGGGGCCATAAAAAGAATCGGCGATGATCCAGTTCTGTCCGAGTTTATAGTAGCCCGATCCCTTCGGCTGAGGCCAGCCGCCGCCGGCGAGACTACAAATGGATGCAGTGCAAAAGAAAAGTATGATGAAAAATTTATTCATAGGTCTTTGATGATTATTAATGCCGGAAGCGAAGTTTATACACGTCAGTTCAGGTCCGCGTAACCAAACGTCACCCGGGCCGGCTTGCAGAGCACGATCACATACCGGTAGTCGAACAACTCTACCGTTGGATGCAGTTCGGTTACATTAAAAGTCCTCGCGCCGTTTTCGAAGATCTGCGAAATCTCCAGCCCGTTGGAAAAGGTGCCGGAGCCGGACGTGGTGTTTGACAGGTATATGAATGTTCCCAGCGCAAAGCTCGTCTTGAACCCGCTTCCGAGTTCCAGTATCACATCGCCTCCATCCTTCCGCAGGACAGCCATCCCCTCGGCGTTGTAACCTCCGGCCGGAACGAATGTACCGCTGCGTACCGACCCAACCACGAAGTCGATGGTGTTGCTCTTCACACCCTCCGACTTCGCGTGAACCCCGCCGAGTCCCGGTGCGATCGCAGTGACCTTTCCTTCGTCGTCCACCGCTACAATGGCTGAATTCTCGCTGAACCACTCCAGCGGACGGCCGTCCAACTCCATCCCGTCGATATTCCTGATGTCGGCTGTCAGCGTCGTCTCCTCGCCCACCTCCAGTGTCGTTTTTGCCGCCGCGATCGCTACCGCTGCCACCGCATTTTCATCGGGCACGACCGTCACATTCACCGGCGCGCTGACGGCTGTCTGAAAGGAAGCCGTGATGACCGCCTGTCCCGCGCCGATTCCTGTTACGACCCCGTCTTCATCCACTAAAGCGACTTCCGGGGAAGCCGAAATCCACAACAGGTCCACCTCGCGTTCGATACCGTATTCATCAAAATAAACGCCGGTCAGTGACGTGGTCTGTCCCGGCATCAGGGCTACCTGGCTGGGTGCCACCTCTATTCTTTCGCCTATCACAGGGTCCTCCAGGTAGTCTGTGCCGATGCACCCCGAAAAAGCCGATACCATAAAAAAAATCCGTAATCTCGCTTTCATCCTGTATTTTTACGGAAATTACCTTGTTCCCCCCGGGGACAAAGTCGGGTAAACGACATCTATTATGAATGATCCTAAAAAAGAACATCTCACGTCCGTTAAGAAGAGCTATTTTAATATCCTGGCTCTCTTTCTGGGAAACGAAAAGATAGAAAGCCGTTTCCTCCGATGCCTCCTGAAGTGGGGCTTCCAGCTTCAGCTGACCCCCGAAGACCTCAAGCACGCCAATGTCGATATCTCAAACCTGAAGTTCACCAATATCGGCGACAAGGTGGAAAAGCTGGAGGCCATCTATCACCTGGTCTACATGATCTACCTGGATGAAGTCGTGGAAGACATCGAACTGGAAGTCGCGACGATATACGCGGGAGAACTGGGTTTCAAGTCGACCGTGGTAAGCGAGTTGTTCAAGTCGATTGCAACAGAGCCCTATGACGAGACCAGCGCCCGGAATGTACGGCAGGAGGTTATGGATTTCCTGAGCCTTTACGAAGCCTGACCATACCATGCGAGTGTTCAGCCTTTTTATCCTGTTATTTTCCTGTGCTGTCGTGCTGCCGGCGCAGAACCTTCACCCGGAAATCAATGCCTTCATCGACAAGTGGCATCAGGCGGCAAGCGACGCCAACGCCGATGTATTCTTCGGAAGCATGGCCGACCATAGTATCTACATAGGCACCGACGCATCGGAGCGCTGGACCAAAACGGAGTTCATTTCGTTTGCAAAACCCTACTTCGACAAAGGGAAGGCCTGGGATTTTAAACCCTACGACCGCGACGTCCATGTAACATCTGACGCAAAAATTGCATGGTTTTCAGAACTCCTGACTACATGGATGGGCGTTTGCAGAGGCTCCGGCATTCTGGTCCGTACCGACCAGGGGTGGAAACTCGAGCAGTATCACCTTTCAGTAACCGTTCCCAACGACCTAATTAAGGATTTTATTTCTCTCGTCGATACAAAAGGAAAGCGATAACTACTTTTTGTGTCAACTCTCCCGCATTGTTTCAACCCACGGAAATAATGTAACCCATGTATGATTTTACATAACTTTTACTGGAAGCTTTTACGGATTCATCTCACATTTGATTCCTTATTAATCACCAGAGCGACTATGGCATACATGAACAACGTTGACTATCGCAGTGTATCAAACTCGCGTGCTTCTTCCCGGGTTAAACAAATACTGGTCCTGATTACCACCGTCCTGGTCGGGATGCTGGTGTCTGTTTTTGTAAATTTCTAACAGGAAACGAAAACCCTATTATAAGATAATGAGTTTAAACAACTCACCCCGCTTGTCATTCAACTACGGCCAGAAGGGCTGGACGTAGTTGAATGCATGCTTTTTCAATTTGTTTCTCAGGTCCCACGCACGTTGTGGGACTTTTCATTTTCCGGCTATCCGCCTAGCTTTGAGGTATGGACTTCAGCCCTGAAACATTTCTCAGCCACCTGGCACAGACTACCGATTCACCTTATCTGATCCCCATCGCCCGGGCGGAAGGAATTTACCTTTATAGCCCCGATGGTAAACGGTATACCGATCTGATATCGGGTATCGGTGTCAGCAATATCGGGCACGGGCACCCAAGGGTGATCCAGGCGATCAAAGACCAGGTCGACCGGCACCTGCACGTCATGGTGTACGGTGAATATATCCAATCCACCCCGAACCTGCTGGCTAAAAAAATCACCAGCCTGCTACCCGCCACCCTGAACTGTTGTTATTTCGTGAACTCCGGAACCGAGGCCAACGAAGGTGCTTTGAAACTGGCCAAGCGCTACACCGGCCGGACGGAGATTATATCATGCCGGAAATCCTATCACGGCAGTACACACGGATCGCTGAGCGTCTCCGGGAACGAGGTGAAAAAGCGTGCATTCCGTCCCCTGTTACCGGATGTACGGTTTATCGATTTTAACGACACCAGCCAGCTGGAGAACATTACGGAAAAGACCGCCTGTGTCATCATGGAAACCATTCAGGGCGACGCCGGGGTTCGTGTTCCTTCCCGGGAATACCTTCAGGCTGTCCGGCGCCGCTGCACGGAGACCGGCGCTCTTCTTATCCTGGATGAGATCCAGTGCGGTATGGGCAGAACAGGAACGCTGTTCGCCTTTGAGCAGTTTGGGATCTCGCCCGACATCCTTACCGTTGCAAAAGCGTTCGGCGGCGGACTTCCCATCGGCGCGTTTATCGCCGACCGCAACATCATGAAGTGCCTGACGCACGATCCGATGCTGGGACACATCACAACCTTCGGCGGCAATCCCGTATGCTGCGCTTCGGCTCTCGCGACCCTGGAAGTAATCGAGACGGAAAACCTCCTGTCGACGGTCGAGGCGAAAGGGAAACTTTTCGAGGAACTCCTCCGCCATCCGAAGATCAGGGAGATCAGGAGGATCGGTTTGCTGTTTGCGATAGACTTCGAATCAGCTGAACTTGTTTCCAGGATTGTCGAAGAAGGAAAAAAACGGGGAGTCATCTGCTATTGGTTCCTGTCCCATCCCAACAGTTTCCGGATCGCACCGCCGTTAACCATCTCCGACGAGCAGATCAAAGAATCCTGCGCCTCGATTTTGCAGGCTATCGGGAATGCTTAACTTCGGGCATGACCGACCCTCTTAAGCCCTTTGACAGGCTTGACTATACGTACAAGCTTTTTGTCGTAACCGCGCTCACCATTACGGCAGTCATCCTCGCCAGGGATATTGTTGTACCGATGGCTTTTGCCGGATTCCTGGCGGTGGTTATGCTTCCCGTTATCAAACGGCTCGAGGAAAGGAAAATCGGAACCGCTATCTCTATAACGCTCGTCCTACTGGTTACGGTCACGTTTCTCGGCTTGGTGATCTGGCTTATTGTGGACCAGGTAGTCGGCCTTCTGAACGACCTGCCCAACCTTCAGGTCAAATTCGAAACGTACGTAAATGATTTCAGCCGCACCCTTCGCAGGGATTTCGGGATCAGCACAACGGAACAGAACAAACTGCTGGGTGAGTTTATGCGCAATGTCAGCGCTTACCTGGGAGACATCCTGCTTTCCACCACCAGCGCCATTTCAACCCTGATACAGATCCCGATCTACATATTCCTTTTCCTCATATACCGTAATAAATTCCGCGACTTCTTCCTGAGCCTGATACCCGGCGATGAAGAGTTTGGCTGGAAAACCGATATTGAGCGTGTAGTGCAAGGGTATATTTCAGGCCTGACGCTCGTCACACTGATCATTGCCGCCCTGAACTGCATCGGCTTGCTGGCGCTGGGTATCGATCATGCGATCTTTTTTGGTATCCTTTCCGGGGTACTGACCATTATTCCCTACATCGGAATTATCATCGGAGCCTTGTTCCCCATCCTGATGGCGCTGATCACAAAGGACAGCATCTGGTATACCATCGGTGTCATTGCCGTATTTTCCATCGTACAGTTCCTGGAAGGAAACTTTATCACACCGCGGATCACGGGCTCGAAGGTCAGTATCAACGCGCTTGCCGCAATTCTGGCGCTCGTCATCGGTGGAAAGATACTGGGGATCGCCGGAATGATCCTCGCTGTCCCCGCCATTGGTGTCCTCAAAATCCTCCTGTCGCGTTCCCAGCACCTCAAACCATTTGTTATCCTGCTCGAGGATACCAACGGAAAAAAAGAAGTACTGCTTCCGCCCGAAAAGCCGGAAGACATCCCCGTTGAATGATCCTGGTAGTCCTTATTGCAATTTTTCGATCACCAGGTTATGGTTCGTGTAGATACAGATATCGGCCGCGATCGTGAGGCTCTCCCTGACAATTTCTTCGGCTGACAAATGAGATGCGTGTTTTTTTAACGCCAGGGCGGCCGACTGCGCGTACATGGCACCTGAACCAATAGCGGCCACGTGGTTATCGGGCTCGAGAACATCACCGGTACCTGAAAGAACCAGTATCTCGTCTTTGTTCGCTGTGATCAGCATGGCCTCCAGTCTTCGCAGGAAACGATCCATACGCCAGTCTTTCGCCAGTTCAATGGCGGCGCGCTTCATATTTCCTCCGTAACTGTTGAGTTTTTCCTCGAAGCGCTCGATCAGCGTGAAGGCATCGGCTGTCGATCCCGCAAAACCTGCTAAAATTTTCCCGTCCGACAGTTTCCTGATCTTACGAACGTTACTCTTGGCCACGTAATTTCCCATCGTAGCCTGGCCATCGCCACCAATAGCAAGCTGGCCATTGTGCAGTACGGCAATTATCGTCGTTGAATGAATTTTTTCCATGTCGTTAAATAAGAAGCCCCGGTATTTAATACGCGGGGCCATGATTTTTTTATGATCGAAATCAAATGAGAATTCTAACGGGGTCTTCCATCAGGCCTTTGAAGGTCTTCAGGAATGCGGAACCGACGGCGCCATCCACGGCGCGGTGGTCGCAGGAAAGCGTCACTTTCATAACATTACCCGGTACAACCTGTCCGTTCCTGACAATCGGCGTTTCCTTGATCCCGCCAACGGCAAGGATACATGCGTCTGGCGGATTGATGATCGCGGTAAAATCCTCGATACCGAACATACCGAGATTCGAGATCGTGAAAGTGCTTCCTTCCCAGTCCGAAGGCTGCAGCTTTTTGTCGTGAGCTTTCTGTGCCAGGTCTTTCACCTCCACCGCGATATGCGACAGGGATTTGTTATCGGCAAAACGAACAACGGGAACGAGCAGACCATCTTTGACGGCAACCGCCACGCCGATGTGAATGTGATGGTTCTTCCGCATCTTGTCGCCCAGCCAGCTTACATTGACATCGGGGTGCTGGCGTAACGCTGCCGCCACACCTTTAATAACCATATCGTTGAAGGATATTTTTACCGGGCTGATCTCGTTGATGCTTTTGCGCGCCTCGATTGCCTTGTCCATGTTGATTTCCATGGTCAGATAAAAATGAGGTGCGGTAAACTTGCTTTCCGCTAACCGCTTGGCAATGGTCTTGCGCATTTGCGATACCGGTACTTCTTCGAAGCTCTCTTCTCCCACAACCTTTGGAAGAACGACCGCTGCCGGTTTTGCACCCGAGGCCGGAGCAGCTGTTGCCGCAGCCGGCTTATAATTCTCGACGTCCTTTTTTGTAATCCGTCCCTGGTCTCCGGAACCGGAAATTTTTCCGATATCCAGGCCTTTGTCTTTTGCCAGTTTTTTCGCCAGCGGTGAGGCCTTTATTCTGCCGTTTGAGGCATGCGATGAAGCTGCTTCTTCATGCACCGGGGAAACCTGTGCCGGCTTCTCCTCCGCTTTTGCAGTCGTCGACGGTCCTGAACCTTTCGATTCGTGCGCCTTGAGCAGTGTCTTCCAGTCTGCATCCTTGTCGCCGATGATGGCCAGCACACCGTTCACGGGAACGGATTTACCAGCCTCAGCGCCAATGTAAAGGAGTGTACCCGTATTATAGGATTCATACTCCATGGTAGCTTTATCTGTCTCGATCTCGGCCAGCAGTTCATTCGCTTTGACACTGTCACCCGTTTTCTTGTGCCAGGCGGCGATCACCCCTTCGACCATCGTATCGCTCATCTTCGGCATCAGCACGATCTCGGCCTTGATACCCGAAGTATCCACAGCCACCGCGGTCGCTGTTGCGGCCGGCGCGGAAGCTGAAGCAGCTTTCGGTGCCTCCACCTTTCCTCCGGATGCCGCGGCGTTTGACGCACCCGACAGCAACGCCGCATAGTCTTCTCCCTTATTCCCCACTATGGCCAGTACATCATTCACTTTTACAGCCTGCCCTTCCTGCACACCCAGGTACAGGATCGTCCCGGTATTAAAAGATTCATAGTCCATCGTGGCTTTATCCGTCTCGATTTCCGCCATCAGTTCCCCTGACTTTACCGTATCACCCACTTTCTTATGCCATTTTGCAACCACGCCTTCCGTCATGGTATCGCTCATTTTGGGCATTCGTATGATTTCTGCCATTGTCGATTGAAATTTTTAAAGATTGCTCTGTTCGCTTAAGAAAAGCCAAAAATAGGTTTAAATCAGCCGAATTTCAAGCGCTTAGAATCCGATATTACCGATCAAAAATTCCACCACTAAACCGCTTGTGTTATAGGCGTTTGAAAACCGGTAGGTCGTTCTGAAACCCGCCTCGAACTTGGGCAAAAAACGCATGATGTTAAAATCAAATGTGGTCTCCACGCCGGCCGATTGATAAATTTCATCGCTTTCCGTCCTGTAGACAGCGTTGGTGGTCAAGTGGTAATAGTATTGCCGGCCGGAACCTTTTCCGAAATCGTAGAAGAAGTTCGCTTTTATCCGTTGCACGTTGAGGATAGGCCCCAGCGCAATATCGGGGTACCAGAGCGGCAGGGAGTAATTTGCAGAAACGGAAAAGAACTTCTCATCCGCCGGGTAACTGTGTGCACGGGGTTTGGCAATACGATTTCGAAACGCGTATATGTTGGTCTCAATACGCTGAAGGCTCTCCTGGTATGCCAGACGGGAATAAAAAAAGTGATGCCTGAACAGGCCAGGGAAATACAACGCGGCGCGAGCCGCCATTAGCCGGCCTTCAAAGTCGCCACCATAGGGAGTATTCAGAAGATCGATGTTCAGCGTTTGGCCCCAGCGACTCAAAAAATCCCTTCGGCTCCGCTTCAGGAGATTCGAAAACGAAAGAGAAAAACGGTTGTATAACAAATTGCCGTCGTTGAGTTGATCGGTGTACAAAAATTGCAACGAGTCAAATGCGATGGTGACCCTTTCCGGTCCGCGGTAGATCACGGTTTCGCCGCGGGTCACAGTACTCTCAAAAGAAGACGTTTTTGTAAAACCGACCGCATTTCCAATGGACAAGTTACGGCTGTACCTGGAATTGGTTAACTGCAGGGGTATCCGCAGACCAGCTTCCGCCGTGATCTCGTCCCAGTCGAACCTCACGTTGTTACCAAAGTCCGTTTCTTCCGTCTTTCTGCTTCCCGTCAGCACGTCGAGGTCCAGGATCGGATACAATCCCTGGTAACTTATCCCCCCTCTCCAGGAGGACGTCCCCTCGTTGATGTCGTACTGGTATCCTGCCGATATGGACGTTGTGCTGAGAATATCGCGCGATGTAATCCCGGCATTGATCTGCGCCAGATCGTTTGTCAGGAACAATCCCCAGCTGTACGGATTAATAATTCCTTTCAGTGTCGAATACTTTGTAACGGGGAGAACGGTTTTTGGAATACTGTCCAGCAAATGAGGTCTTCCCTCCTGCTCCACCAGGTGATCGTAGAGATTTTCCGGCGACAACGACACATTGTCAAAAACTCTCCACGATGACTCGTCATAGGGAATCTTTACGACGTCGAGGCCGTCCCGGGTCTGCTCGTTATAAAAGATTGTTTTTCCATCGGCCGAGATACTTGGATTGTACGCCGCGTACCTGCTGGATGTAACCTGGTAACGGGTGCTCGTCTCCAGGTTGAAGGCGTAGATATTGTCGATGCCCCATACGGGAGAATTAAAGAACAGATGCGAGCCATGCATGACCGGGTAGCCTACGTTCTCCTGCGTAACCGGCAGTACATCGTCGGACCTGCCTGACTCCGCGTCGATAACCGAGATGGTTTTTCCCGCTTTTGACGTTTTCAGGACGACGATCTTTTTTCCGGTCTCGTTCCAGCGGGGCATGGAATAGAAATCATTCGGGATATTGGGAAACTCTTTCAGTGTCTTCCCGGAGTTCACATCGATCACCAGGAGCGTATTCTTATAATCTACACCCGAGCGCACGGCCACGATCTGTTTGCCATCCGGCGACAACGAAGCGCCGCTAAGCCGCTCGTGCCTTCCCCCGATAACCCATTTGCGTCCGGCCTTAAAGTCGTAGACCTTGATCAGCGAATAATTCTTTACACCATACCTGGGGTGGTAACCATATTCACTCCACGCAATTTTTGAAGCCGAAACCGATAGCATACCGGCATCGTTAACAAAACCCGGCGTGAACAGTTTTTTTTCTTTTCCTTCCGTTATCTCGACAAATTGTTCGATCGTACCGATCCCCCGTTTCATCACGACGACCGATCCGCTTTCCGTAGCCTGCGGATAGAGGTAGTCCGTATACGCTTTCGTTTTACGGGGATTCACTTTGTTAAATGTTGTCAGCTTTCGTTTGTCAATATCGTCTTGCCATTCCTTTTTAAGGGTGGTCGCCATTTCATTGTAAAGGTCCTTGACGTACAGACCTGTTTTGTTATGTATCGCGTTTGAAAATGCAAACGGTATAAAAGGTACACTCCAGGATCTCGCCGAGATCTTTCCCCAGATCTCCGGATCGGCGGTTTTCCTCCGCAGGTAACTCACCATATGATATCCCAGCACGTAATGATCCGGGATATTGTGCTTATAAGACCGGAGGTATTGTTTGTGATAATTGAATGTCCTTCCCTCCAGGAGGTTGGTTCGCATTACGAGGTTGAAGTGCGGTATGCGCCCGCGGCCGCTGGGTGTAAAGGCTGTTTCCGTGGCAACGGCATCCCCTTCCCAAAACCACTGAGGTGCTGCCGCCTGAGCCATTCCCGCCAGGGTTGTGGAACCGAAAAGGTAATAGATGGCGCGGTTGAATCCACGGGTGGCATGTTGATACTGGACCACATGTCTGTACTCGTGAGAAGCCAGCAAATCCAGCCAGTCATTGGTTCCCAGGAAATTGTAATCCTGGGGAGGCATTGTATAAAATTCGGAACGGCGGGGAAGGATGGAGACAAATCCGTTTGACGTGGCGGATTGATTCTGAAGGATCACGGAAATTTTCCGGGGTCGTGAACCCAATGTCCGCGCTTCGGCTTGGTGAATATGCTCCAGAGTATTGGCTACCCGCATCGCCTGATCTTCGAATCCCCTGGGAAATAATACGCGGAAATTCGGGGTGTTGACTTGTTGCCATTTTAACCCCGGGGGATTGTTGTCTAAAACCGTCTGACCACAAACCTCCGGGGCTATACTAATGGAAATCACTATCAGGGCGAGAATATATTTCATCCGGCACACGTTTACCAAATGAAAGATGAAACTCCCTTTTGTGAAAAGCAACTATACGCTATTCTTTAATCACAATCTCCTTTATTTCAAGGGCGCTGGCCTGGAAAAAGCCGACCGCTCCGTTGCTCAGGTTGGTTCGTGAATTGGAAGGTGGCTGACTGAACAATCCGCCGTCGCTGTTCAAAAGGCTTTGAAGGTCGTTGTAAAAAACAAAACCGTTGCGGGTAAGGCTGTACATTTCCACACGCGCGAGATCACCCGGGGCGTAATATATCGGTGATGGTACACCGTCGATGTTTTCACCCAGTACTTCGTCGTCGGCGTAGTAAATGTGCGTGTCGTTATACACCTTCAGCGAATCGTTGCGATAGAATTTGAACAGGTAATAATCGGTCGAGTTTTGCGGTTCCTTTGCATACATCAACACTTCATAAAACCGGCCGAAGTCCTTCGGGTCGTCCTGCTCGTCCGTACTGATCCTGGACGCCAGCGAGTCGATGGAAGTCACCTGGCTCATCGCATCTTCAGCCTCGTACACTTCGCCGTCGGTTGTCACCGTAAGCTTATACGCACGCCCGATGACGCCCGTGAACGGAGTTTCAGGCAGATAAATTCCGGCTGAATCTGCCAGGTTACCTGGATTGTGGGTAAACACAAACTCATTTCCCAGGTCGTCGGTGACCCGAACTGTGGCGTCTTCCACCGCGGGTGATTCCCCTTCTTCATAAAATCCTGTCGTACGTGTTATTTTCACGTATTGGTAACCGGGCTGGTTCGTAACCTGCCCTTCGATAACCAGCCGGGGTATATTCTGATTCAGATCGAGGAGAACGGTTTTTTCACATGACATGAACACAACCGATAACAATATAACAATGAATATATTTTTCATAAACAGTCTTCTAGAATTTAAAGTTGTATGTAACGGAAGGTAGTATCGGGAACAAATAGACCATCCGTGCCTCTTTTGTTCTGCCGTCGCCGATTACGTCTCCGTCATCGTTCTTTTTCGTGCGGGTGTAGATGGTAAATGGATTCTGTCGGTTATAGGCATTATACACGGAAAACACCCATTGGCCATGCCACCTGCGGTTGGCGTTTTTGCGGGGCGTGAGGGTGGCTGAAAGATCCAGTCTGTGGAATGCTGGCAGCCGGTAGCCGTTCCGTTCGGTAATTACATCGGGATTGTAGTTCTGATATTCGAATTTTCCCGTCGGTAAGGTCGTCGGACGTCCGGTGCTGTAGGTGAAGTTTGCTCCAAAGGTCCACTTTTCATTCATATCGTAGGCCGCCTGAATGTTCACAACATTTCTCCGGTCGTAGTTCGCGGCAAAAGCCCGGTCGAGGTTCACACCGTCCACTTTACGCATCGCCTTCGATAACGTGTAGCCTATGGATCCGGTGAGTTTCCCTTCTTTTTTGGTCATCATCAACTCCAGCCCGTAAGCCCAGGATTTACCCTGGCGGAATTCCGTCGAAAGGTCCTGGTTGAAAAAGATGTCGGCATTGTCGGCAAAATCCGTTACGTTTTTGATGTCTTTATAGTACGCTTCCGCCGATAGTTCATACATATTGCTTTTGAAATTCCTGAAATAGCCGACGGCAACCTGATCGGCCAGCTGTGGCTTTAAGTAGTAGCCGCTTGGATTCCAGGTATTGAAGGGTACAGGAACTGTACCGGCCGCAATCAGGTGGGTATTTTGTACCATGCGGTTATAGGAAACTTTTACAGACTGGCCTTCGCCAACGATGTAGCGGATCCCCACGCGAGGTTCCACATTCACGTACGTTTTGATATTTTCCCAGGGGCCGTAATGGACGGTATCCGTCCGTTGAACGTTTATATTATCACGCGGATCTTCGTAGAGGTAGAGGTCGCTGGTCCCGATGTTCTGGAAGATCGACAATCGTACGCCGTAGTCCAGCATTAATCGTTCGCTCAGTTTCTGCTGGTTACTGATGTAGAAAGCGTGATCCAACGCATACATGTGCTGCATTTCGACTTCCGAAAAGATCGAACCTTCCGTGTTAGGCGCAATCTTGCCGGGAGAAAATCTTCTGCCTGTGATGTGATACCCGAATGACAGTTCGTTATTCGTGTTGATAAAATAACTCAGGTCGTACTTGATACTTAGTTCCTGGAGGTTGGATGTCCATTTAAAACCCTGAACGGGATCCTTCACTTCCAGTTTGTAGTCGAAATTACTCGCGATAACGGATGTATTCGAAAAGAGGCGTTCGTTGAACAGGTGATTCCATCTGAACGTCGCTGTTTTATTTCCCCATGCAAATCCGAAGTCGTCGGCAAAGTTAAAAACGTCGCGCCCTGAATAGAATGCCGCGAAAAACCGGTTGTTATTATTGTACTTCCAGTTCACTTTAGCGTTGATATCGTAAAAATGAACCAGGTTGTCCTGGTCGGCAGCCCTGAGGAACAGATCCACATACGACCGGCGGGCTGAAATGATGAAGGAGCTTTTGTCTTTCTTCAACGGTCCCTCTACCATCACCCGGCTCGCCATACTGCCTATACCTCCGGCAACGCTCACCTTCTTGTTGTTACCGTCCTTGGTGCGGACTTCCAGGATCGAAGAAAGCCTTCCGCCGAAACGCGCGGGAATTCCTCCCTTATATAATTCGGAATCCTTGATCACATCGGCATTAAAAACGGAAAAAAGTCCGAACAAATGCGACGGATCGTAAATCGGCGCCTCGTCGATCAGGATCAGGTTCTGATCGGCGCTTCCACCCCGTACATAAAAACTTGAAGTACCCTCACCTGCCGTCAGCACACCGGGTAACATCTGAATGTTCTTGATGATATCCACTTCGCCGAATAAAGCGGGTAATTTCCGTACCTGGGTCAGGTCAAGGGTGTTCTTGCTCATTTGAAGTGACACCACATTCTCATCGATCCGTTTGTCGGTAACGACGACCTCCTTGATGAATGTCGCTTCGCTGGCCAGTTCGATATTGTTGGCCAGATCTTTTTCAAGCTCCACCGTAACCGTTTGAAATGTATAACCAACGTAGCTATACTGCACTTCGTACGTTCCTTTCGGAAGTGTTATGGAATAAAATCCATAGGCATTTGTCACGGCTCCCGCTTTTAGCTGGGGGATGAACACCGTAACTCCAATCAGTTCTTCACCATTGCTGGCATCTTTCACATAACCGTTAAGGGTAACTTTTTCCTGCCCAAGAGCATGTAGGCTAATCAGGACAAAAACAGTAAACAATAATTTTCGGGTCATTTATTTGGGGTTGGTTCTGCCTTCAGACAACTCACATTCGATTAACCCCTATTTATATTTAAAAAATACCGGGTGTGCCTGAACAGCAACACTAGAGACGGATTATCTATTAAATAGTTACCTTCGCGGTGACAATTATTGCCAAGCCCGCGACGAAAATTCCATTTTGCAATGTTCAAAAAGTTAAAAGAACTCTATCGCCAATACAAGCCTTATGTACGCGTCGACCTGATCATGTACGGTGTACTGATCCTGTCTATCATACTCTACTTTATCTTCACCATTATTTTCGGATAGTTTTCTTGCCGGCTAACAGCCGCGCACATTACGTGTTCCGACATATATAGCGTTCAACACCAACCGGTTTTCTTCGGAAAAAAAAGAAAGAGCCGTCATCAAGGCGGCGATGACGGCTCAACTTCGAAGTGAACGTTGCGAATCGACGCCGGTGAGATAGGCCGTGGCAATCGATCATTTTGAATTACTCACAAATAAGAGGGTGACTAATACACCAAGTGTTCACTTCAAATTCTTACAGTGCTCCCGCTCCTCCGTTCAAAAGAGTCTGGATGCATATACTCATAATTTTTGCGACGATGTGCTAGTGTGTGATCCTGCCCTCCATCGTGCGAAGCACTTTCAGCAGGTCAATAATCTCTTCCCGGACCTTCAAAATCCTTGCAATTAAAAACTCATTCCTCTCTAGCCCCTGATCAACAGGTCCCCGTTCGTTCCCTTTTTTATTCCCCGGTTCGTGCATGTTTCGTCGCTGATCTTCAGGTCCGAAATCGCAGTCGAAATAATGGTGCCAAAGACAAACACCTCAAACTAGGGTTGATTATCAGTGCATTACAAAAAGACGAAAACTTTTGGCGTGAAAAAATTCCACAGGATGTGTTACCCTTGTCAACAAAAAAAAGAACCCCGGTATCTGCCAGGGTTCTTTTTTATAACGGTACCGTCTGAGGCTACATCTCAGGACTCTTTACTTTCCAGGGCTTGTCGTTTGGTTCGGTGTTGGGAAACAAAACTTTCACAATTTTGAAGGCGATCAGCGCAAACACTCCGTAAGCCAGAACGAAGCATAAAATGATAAGGAGGAGATTCATTTGGGTTCTTTGGTTTTTCCCACAGTAAAGAGAATTTGATGCCACCGTCCCGGCAGCACCCGCCGGGAATGACTTAAAAACCATGACGGAAGGCTGGAAATATGCCTTGATCGCGCCAAAAATCCCCTTTTTCAGAGATCGGAAGCCATCCAGAGGACGTCGCACTACAGGAACCTGCAGCCGGTGTCTGGCCCCAAATTGAGACGGTTTTCGTATCTGTTTTTCCAGAATCTGGAAGCCGTGGAATGGTGGTCCGGCACTGTGAAGGACAAATGGTGTCCCGGTTGCATTCGATTTGACGCCATGCAAAATTCATCGATATTTCGAGATTCATTTTCCAATACATGCTGAAGATTGACAGTCATACGCACATCTTACCCAAAAAACTCCCGAACTGGAGTGAAAAATTCGGGTATGGCGACTTCATCTATCTCCAGCACCATCGAAAGGGCTATGCGAAGATGATGCGGGGAAACCAGTTTTTCAGGGAAATAAAGGATAATTCCTGGAATGCGGAATTACGGATCAAGGAATACGAAAAATATAATACGCAAGTACAGGTTGTCTGTACCATCCCTGTAATGTTCTCCTACTGGGCCAAACCGTTTGATTGCCTTGAGATCTCCAGGTTCCTCAATGATCACATCGCCGAATTAATTCTTAAGTATCCCAAGAACTATTTAGGACTGGGAACCATCCCAATGCAGGACACGGAACTGGCGATACAGGAATTGGAAAGGTGCAAACAAGGCGGACTGAGCGGCGTCCAGATCGGATCAAACATCAATGACCTGAATCTGAATGAGGAACGATTCTTTCCCATTTTTGAAGCATGCGAAAAGCTCGGGATGGCCGTTCTGGTACATCCCTGGAATATGATGGGCCAGAAGAATATGCAACGGTACTGGCTTCCGTGGCTTGTAGGAATGCCGGCCGAAACTTCGCGCGCGATCTGCTCGATGATCTTTGGCGGTATTTTCGAACGCCTTCCCCGTCTTCGGGTAAATTTCGCCCACGCCGGCGGATCGTTCCTCTCCACGCTGGGAAGAATTCAACATGGCTTCGACTGCAGACCCGACCTTGTCGCCATCGATAATAATGTGAGCCCGAAAAGTTATCTCGGCAAGTTTTGGGTCGATAGCGTGACCCACGACGAAATGATGCTCGAGTACGTCCTGAAGTTGCAGGGTTCAAAACGTGTGACACTCGGATCCGATTATCCCTTTCCCCTTGGCGACCTGGAAATTGGAAAGTTTATCGAAAATATGAACCTTGAAAAAGAAATTAAAGAAGATATTTTTTCCGTTGCTGCGATGGAGTGGCTCGATCTGTGTAAAGAAAGATTTAATTAATGGTCCGATTCAGTTTTACTATTCTCCTCGTCCTATCGCTGCTGTCGGTCGGTTATGCCCAGCAGGATAAAGTTGACGAGTACCGCCTTCAGCAGGAACAAATCAAAAAAACCGCATTACTCCGTGAACTGGACTCCGGTGTTTACTACATGGATCTTGGCGCGTACGCCAAAGCCGACCGGAAATTCCAGTATGTACTGGACAACGTGAAAAGTGTCCCGTCCGATCTGACCTTTTTTTTCGGCAAAAATTCCTTCTACCTGGAAAAGTATAAGCAAAGTATCGATTGGCTGAATAAGTACATTCAACTCAAAGGAACGAACGGTCAGTATTCGCAGGAAGCGGCTCAATGGCTCCGGAAGTCGGAAGCTGAATTTGTAAAGCAAAAGGCGCAGGCATCGACGAAGGTCGGAGAAGTATTGTCATCCAGTTATGACATCGATTGCGGGCCATCCGGAAAAGTAACCTGTCCGGTTTGCAAGGGTGATCACGTCATCGTGAAAAAAGGCGCATTCGGACCGGAGTATAAAACCTGTTCCTATTGTAATGAACACGGAGTGCTGACTTGTTCCGAATACAATCAGCTGCTGCGGGGTCAGCTCCAGCCGAAAAATTAGCGCCTGGCGGCCACCACCATTTTCTATCTTTAACGGGGATGATTACCTTTGTTGCGGATTAACCTGCAATTAATCATCTATGGCACTGTACAACCGGATAAACGGTCGCGTCCTCAAGGAGAAGATGCGCTCCCTTCCTCAGAAAAGAGTAACCATCTCATTTTACAAATACCACAACATCGCCGATCCCCAGTTGTTCCGGGACGAGTTATACCGCGGATTAGACTCCATGGATATTTTAGGAAGAATCTATGTTGCGTCGGAAGGGATCAACGGTCAGATCAGTTTGCCCGATAGCCACAAGGATATTTTTAGGGACTATTTGTATTCCATTCCGTTTTTGAACGGGATCCGGTTAAACACGGCCATACAGGATGACGGTAAATCGTTTTTCAAGCTGAAAATATTAGTGCGAAAGAAGATAGTAGCCGATGGGTTGGATGACAGCAGCTTCGATGTTACAGCCTGCGGTGTTCATGTAAACGCCGTGGAATTCAATAAGCTTGCCGATGATGCGAATACCGTTATCGTTGATATGCGCAATCACTATGAAAGCGAAGTGGGCCATTTCAGGAACGCAGTATGCCCCGATGTCGATACGTTCCGGGAGGAACTGCAGGTTGTTGAAGACCTGATGAAAGATCAAAAGGACAAGAACCTCCTGATGTACTGTACCGGGGGAATCCGCTGTGAAAAAGCCAGCGCATGGATGAAGCATCAAGGGTTCAAAAATGTTTTCCAACTGAACGGCGGTATCATCGAATATGCGAGGCAGGTGAAAGAGAACGGATTGGAAAATAAGTTTATAGGCAAAAATTTTGTGTTTGATGAACGGCTGGGCGAACGTATTACCGACGACGTAATTGCGGTCTGCCATCAGTGCGGGAACCCCTGCGACGATCATACAAATTGCAAGAACGACGGCTGCCATTTATTGTTTATCCAGTGTAAAGCCTGCGCGGAGAAATACCACAACTGTTGCAGCGCCGAATGCCGTGAGATCATTTCACTTCCGGAGGAAAAACAAAAAGAGATCAGGAAAGGAATCAATAAAGGAAGACAGGTTTTTAAAAAAGGACGATCTGAAAGTATCGTCTTTAAAGCCGAACATCCCCATTAAAACCGTCCTGTCAAGTTAAAAAAACCGATCCTGCGTCACGATCACCCCGTAAACATGGAGACTGGAAAAGAGCCTGAAAAGGTTATCCGAATCGGAATAATCAATGTGTCCGACAGGGCAAGCAGGGGGATCTATGAAGATATCCCGGGCAAGGCGATCGTCGAAACCCTGAACGAATACCTGATAGGCAGCTGGGAAAAGGAATATGCTGTTATCCCTGACGAGCAGGATCAGATTGAAAAAATGATGATCGATATGGCCGATATCCGGAAATGTTGCCTGATTATTACATCCGGAGGCACCGGTCCGGCCCTGCGGGACGTTACCCCGGAAGCCACTGAAGCCGTCTGTAACAAGCTTATGCCCGGTTTCGGGGAGCTTATGCGGGCAAAAAGTCTTACATACGTACCTACAGCCATCCTTTCGCGGCAGACCGCCGGCATCAGAAACCAGACTTTAATAGTAAATTTACCCGGGAAACCAAAAGCCATCCGGCAATGCCTGGATGCCGTCTTTCCCGCGATCCCCTATTGCATTGACCTGCTGGAGGGACCGTTCATAGAGTGTAATGAGCAGGTAATGAAGCCTTTTAGGCCGAAATGACTTATATTTGTAGTTTATGGCACGTATAAAATACTATTACGACACGGAAACGTGTAAGTACGAACGCGTAAAGACAAGGACCAGTGATGTCATCTTAAACGCGCTGGGAATCCTCTCACTAACCGTAGCAATGGCTGTCGGTCTGCTTATTTTATACAGTACCTACTTTGAATCCCCGAAAGAACTTTTATTAAAGAATGAAGTAAAGGAGCTGGAATTCTATTATGAAAAACTCACAAAGGATGTCCAGACGCTCAGCACGATACTGGATAATGTAGAACACCGTGACGATAATATCTACCGCGTTGTCCTTGGGGCCGAGCCTATCGAAAAATCCGTAAGGCATGCCGGTATCGGCGGTGTGGAACGGTATACGGATATCAAGGAAAAAGATTTTTCGCACTCCGACCTTGTACTGGCCCTTCATGAAAAAGTCGACCTTCTGCGAAGGAAACTCTACATCGAAACCAAATCCCAGGACGAGGTTGTATCGCTGGCGGAGAAAAAAGAAAAACTTTACGCCGCCATTCCGGCGATTCAACCGATTTCAAACAAACAGCTTGTGGCATTGGCTTCCGGTTTCGGCTGGCGCACACATCCCATTTATAAAGTGAAAAAAATGCATACGGGGATTGACTTCGCCGCTTCCATCGGTACACCGATCTACGCTACCGCCGACGGGACTGTCGCGGAAGTAAGCGTACGGTTCAGTGGCTATGGTAAAATGGTGGAGATCGACCACGGCTTCGGCTATCGTACCCGCTATGCACACATGCACGATTTCCGCGTCCGGTCCGGGCAGAATGTAAAACGTGGCGACCTTATCGGATATGTCGGAAATACCGGTCTCTCCACCGCGCCGCACTTACACTATGAAGTGCTGATCAAAGGTGCGCAAGTGGATCCTGTGCACTACTTCTACAACGACCTTTCACCAGCTGAATACGAGAAAGTTCTCGAACTCGCTTCCATCGAAAATCAGTCGCTGGGTATGTAAACTTTTTCGGGTTTTATTCGGGGGACCGGGGCAATGCGCTTCCGGTTTTCGTTTTTTACGTTAAATTAGCCCGGTCATCATCCTGAACCACATCCATGCCTCCGACAATCAGAGTTATCGCTTTTGTCCTGCTCTATTCGGTCGCGGTTACAAACAGCTTTGCCCAGGGGTGCAGCGACGCCGGTTTCTGCACGATGGGTGCCATGAAGCCGGATCAACCCTTCAACAAAAAGATCGAACTGAAACTCCGGTCGATGGAAGTAAGCTTTTACCGGGGTACCACGCCGCTCACACCGATCGTTTATGTCGCCACGGCGGATATGAACTTCAGTGTCAATTCACGAACATCCTTCCAGGTAAAACTTCCTTTCCAGGCAGTATCGGGACAGTTAGGAAATACCTCAGGCCTGGGTGATATATCACTGTGTCTGACCCGGAATATCTTCACTTCGGAAAAGTTCGATGTCAACCTTTCCGTGGGGACGAAAATTCCAACCAATCAGTCCGACAAGGATGAAAGCGGTTTCCCCCTTCCCATGTATTACCAAACAAGCCTGGGTACGTATGATTTTATCACGGGAATATCGGTGATCAACCGGAACTGGCTGTTTGCAACAGGAATCCAGCATCCGTTTAACAGAAACAAAAATCAGTTTTTATGGACTGCCTGGGAAGGTGGACCGGAAGACATTGAATACGTGAGAAAATACGCTAATGCAAAGGAACTCAAACGCGGCACCGATGTCATGCTTCGGGTAGAGCGAAACTTCAGGTTCTCCCGGCTCAATTTCACCCTCGGGCTGCTGCCGATCTTCCGTGTCACCAAAGACGAGATCACCGACGTTGACGGGAATCGGATCAACCCGGAAGGAACAACCGGGATGGCCCTGTCCGGTATCCTGACGACAGGGTACAGTTTTAACGTCCGGTCCGGAATCAAACTGTTAGTAGGTCATAAAATCAAACAACGGGACGTAAACACCGACGGGTTGACGCGTGAGCTGGTATCTACCTTAAGTTATTACTACCGCTTCTGATGAACATCTTCAAATATTCTTTATTTGTTACCTGGGTCCTGGTGTGCAGCATCCATGCCTCTGCGCAGGATTTTCCCAGGATCGATTCTTTGCTGTTCGACGCGCAATACGAACAGGCTATTCGTATGATCGATGCCCGGCTAAAGGGCACGACATCGACGGACGTGGTCATGTTGCTTCAGAACAAGAAAGCCGAGTCGCTCATACGATCAGGACAATTCAGGGAAGGCGAAGAACTGCTTCGGGAACTTGCGTCAAAGGCAACGTCGGGCTACCAGAAAGCCGTCGTCGAAATGAACTACGGCTCGCTTTACCTCAACCAGGGAAAGAATGACCAGGCACTCGAGTCACTTCAATCGTCGATCGGGAACTTCCGGAAGGAAAAGAAGGATAACACCCTCGACGGTGCACAGGCTCTCGCTTACCTGGGGAACTTGTACCGTACCACCGGGAAATATGCGCAGGCTGAGGAACAGCTGGCGATGGCCCTGACGATCCGCCAAAAGTACCTAAAGGAAAACAGCGAATGGATCGCAGCAACCTACAATGACCTGGGATTGGTCTTCAGCGAGGTTGACAACGACAAAGCCCTGGACTATTACGAAAAAGCAAGGGCGATCTACGAAAAACTCCACGGCAAAGATCACCCGAAGATCGCGATCGCAAATACCAATACGGCCTTCGTCTATTCACGCCTGGAACTATTCGGCGATGCTACCAACAATTTTGAATCGGCACTTAAAACCTGGGAGAAGATCTATCCTCAGGCCCATCCGACAAAGGCTTTCCTGCTTTTCAGCCTTGGCGAGACCTATCAGAAGCTGCGAAATCAAAAAGCGGCACTGGGATATTTCGAGCGGGCATTAACGATGTACGAAGCCAGCTACGGCCGAAAGCATCCGGAGATAGCATCTGTTCTTAACGCCGTGGGAAACCTTAAGCTCTCCGACAACCAATACGATGAAGCGCTGACCTACTACCAGCGCGCGCTTAAAGCGAATGTCAGCAATTTTGAAAGTGACGACCTCACCAAAAATCCAGGGCTTTTCAACTACTACAACGGACACCGGTTGCTGTACTCGCTTCTGAACAAATCTCAGGCATTGGAATCGAGGTATTACGGAAAAACACTCAGACTTAAAGACCTGGAACTGGCAGTCAAAACACTGCAGGTATGCGATACGCTGATCGATAAGCTCAGGCAGCATATCACCAATGAATCCGACAAGATCGCCCTCGGCGTTATCGCGAACGACGTCTACGCCAACGGTGTCCGTATTGCCTATGAGACCGGCCAGGTTGCGCTGAAGAAGAGCAATTGGTACGCTCTTTCGTTTTTCTTCGCTGAGAAAAGCAAGTCGGCAGTTCTTCTGGAAGCCATATCGGATGTAAACGCCAAATCGTTTGCCCGTATTCCGGATAAGCTGTTGCAGGAAGAAAAAAATCTGAAAGCATCCATTGCGCTTACGGCCCGGCAGCTGGCGCAAAAACCGTCTGAAAAAGAAGAAAAACAGCTGCGGGAAACAGCCTTTAACCTCAACCGGAGCTATGAAGCGTTCACCCGTCAGCTGGAAGCCGACTTTCCCGAATACTTCAACCTCAAATTCAATTCGGCCTCCCCTTCCATCGAAGAATTGCAGGCAAAGATGGATAGCAAGACCGCCGTCATCAGTTACTTTATCGACGAGAAAACAAATAAGCTTTACACTTACATCATCACAAAAAACACATACCGCCTAATTGAGCATACGATCTCCGCGGACTTTGACAAGTATATTACAGGCCTCCGGAACAGCCTGTATTTTAATGACATGACCACCTATCAAAAGGCGGCTGAAAAATTATCCAATGACCTCGTTCCTAAAAAACTTTCACCTTCGATCAAAGAACTTGTGATCCTGCCCACGGGACGGCTAAGCATTATTCCTTTTGAAACACTTTTTACGGGAAAGGTAAAGGGCGCGCAAACGTCAGGTTCATTACCCTACCTGCTTACTGAATACAGTATCCGTTACGAATTTTCAGCTTCGCTCATACTACAGAAGTCCATAACTCAGCGCAACCTGGAATCATCCATCTTTCTTTGCGCACCGGTGACTTTTGAGGCTAAGAATAATTTAAGCGAGTTGCCGGGTACTGAAGCGGAGGTTAACGAGATATCGCAGCTTTTCAGGGACAGGAAACTTAAGAACGGAATCTTCGTCCGGGAAATGGCGGATGAAAAAGTGACAAAGTCGGGTACCCTGAAAGACTACAGCTACCTGCACTTTGCAACCCATGGGATAGTGGATGAAATAAACCCCGAACTATCGCGAATATTTCTCCAATCAGACTCGAAATCGGAAGACGGACACCTTTTTACCGGCGAAATTTACAACCTCGAACTGAATGCCAACCTCGTCACATTGTCGGCATGCCAGACAGGTCTTGGAAAAATTTCGAAGGGCGAAGGTGTAATCGGATTGTCGCGGGCATTGGTGTATGCCGGCGCGAAGAACATCGTGGTTTCTTTCTGGAGTGTAGCCGATGAATCGACGGCTAAATTGATGGCAGACTTTTACAGGCAGCTGCTGGAAAATCCCGGGAAAAATTATAGTGAGAATCTCCGGCAGGCAAAACTCAACCTGATTCGCTCCGATAAATATGGATCACCCTATTTCTGGGCACCGTTTGTTCTGATTGGATTCTAGGATTTCGGGAATTTATTCTGCCCATACAGTAGTTTATGATTTTATTCACAACTACTGTAGGGAGCAGATAAAAACACATGTGAACGCTATGGCAAAAAAGCTTTTCACTGTGTGGAGAGAACTTTAAAGTAAGGGCATAAGTTCGACTTTTCCTAAAGAATTTCTCAAACTTTGTTAAGCCTGAAAAAATGGCTTTTTTGCATCAAATTAGGAAGGCACTCATGACAAACATTCACATGTGGAAATCGTTTGAAATATTTCAAATTACTGATTATCAAATAATTAACATGTTGTCCACAATTAATCCACAATTTTTCTTTTTAAATTAATCCATGTTCGAAGACAGTTATAAGCAGCGGGGTTTGCGTCAGAAATTGGTGAAAAAGCTCGCTGAAAAAGGCATCAAAAATGAACGGGTTTTGGACGCCATAAATAAGGTTCCACGCCATGTTTTTTTTGAAAATGCACTGCTGGAACACGCCTACCAGGACAAGGCTTTTCCCATCGGCGAAGGCCAGACCATCTCACAACCCTACACCGTCGCATTTCAGTCCGAAAAATTGGAGATCCGCCCCGGCGACAAAGTCCTGGAGATCGGAACCGGCTCCGGATATCAGGCCTGCATACTGCTCGAACTGGGGGCCAAAGTGTATACCATTGAATACAACAGAAATCTGTTCGAAAAAACCCGCGACTTCCTGCCGCAACTGGGCTACAAACCTTATTTCTTTTATGGCGATGGATCCAAAGGACTACCTGCCAAAGCGCCGTTCGACAAGATCATTGTAACGGCTGGCGCACCGGTCGTACCCACGGCTCTAACGGACCAGCTAGCTGAAGGTGGTATCCTCATTATCCCGGTCGGCGGCCGCGAAAAACAAGCTATGATTCGCATCCGGAAAAAGGACGGCAAGCTGTTAAAAGAGGAATTTGCAAATTTCGCCTTTGTCCCTCTCCTGGGCGAGGAAGGCTGGAAAAAATAACCCGGCTTAAAACGTATGCAATAAAAAATTCCTGAAGTCGCTGAATTCGGTTGACGCCTGGATCACCTTTTTCTCCTTCAACAGGAATTTCTGTAGCGCCGGAGGTATAGCGATCGTACAGCCTAACGTTTCCTCTACTACCTCCTTGAACTTGGCCGGGTGAGCCGTCTCCAGGAATACGCCCGTTACGTCGCCTGAATGCTCAGCCAGGTATTTTTTCAGTCCCAGATAGGCTATAGCGCCATGAGGGTCCATCATATAACCGTTCCTCCCATAAACTTCCCGCATCGCGGATGCCGTTTCATCATCCGTAAACGCGTAGCCGGTAATATCTTTTGACAGGGCCTCAAAATCACCTTTATACAATTCAAGTATCCGTACGAAGTTACTGGGATTACCCACATCCATCGCGTTGCTGATGGTTTGCCTGGATGGACGGGAGGTAAACGACTTTGTCAGGAGATAGTGCGGAAACACGTCGTTTACGTTGGTCGCCGCCACAAATTTGGCGATGGGCAGTCCCATTCTCATGGCCAGCAGGCCACCGGTGATATTTCCCAGATTTCCGCTTGGTACAGCGAACACCAGCGGCTTTTTCCGGTCGGCGAGACGGGCGTACGTGTTAAAATAATAAAACGATTGTGGAATAAGCCGCGCGATATTGATGGAGTTGGCTGAGGTCAGAAAAAATTTGCTGCGCAGCTGATCGTCCAGGAATGCCTGCTTCACCAGCTGCTGACAGTCGTCAAATGTTCCTGACACCTCCAGGGCTGTAATATTCTGATCCAGGGTCGTAAACTGTTTTTCCTGGATCTCACTGACCTTTCCCGATGGATAGAGTACCACTACCCGCGTCCCCGGTACTCCCAGAAATCCGTTTGCCACCGCGCTTCCCGTATCGCCCGATGTAGCCACCAATATCACGATCTCCTGGTCCTGCTGTTTTGCGAAATAGCCCAATAGTTGTGACATGAACCGGGCTCCAAAGTCCTTGAACGCCAGGGTCGGGCCGTGAAACAGTTCCAGGGCAAAGATGCTGTCTTCAATTTCAACAAGAGGCGCGTCGAACCCGATGGTATGGTCGACGATCCGCTTCAACTCCGAATCGGGGACGTCATCTCCGATAAGGTGCTTTGCCACCGTGTAGGCAATCTCCCGAAACGACTTCTGCCCGATCGTCGTAAAGAATTCAGGCGGCAATGGCGGAATCTGTTCCGGCATATATAAGCCGTTATCAGGTGCCAGGCCCTGCGTGACCGCCTGCCTCAGATCAACCTTCAGTCCGGGGTTATTTGTACTGTAAAATTTCATTTGCTTATTTCTTTGACCGAGAGGTCCGACAATTGTTTTAATACCTATTTATCCTCGGCGACCCATGCCCCTACCGTATTTATCTTTGAGACAAAAACGTCGCTCTTCAGCTTGATCGCAGCGAATTGCTGCTGAATTACTTTTCCGACGTTTGCCGCTATTGCATATTCCGTACTCAAGGCAAAGATAGTGGGGCCGGACCCGGAAATACCGCATCCCAGCGCTCCGTTCCTGATCGCCTCCGCCTTGATTACAGCAAACCCGGGTATCAGCACGGAGCGGATCGGTTCCGCCACCACATCATTAAGGGAACGCATGATGAGGCCGTAATCGGGCTTCATCAGCCCGACGACAAGTCCGGCGATATTGCCCCATTGTGTGATCGCGTCCTTCATAGGAATGGAGGCCTTCAGCACCCGGCGCGAATCCGAAGTCTTCAATTCCAGGTGCGGATGAACGAGTGTGCAATAAAGGTTATCCGGTGTCGGTATCCGTGCCACGTCCAGAGGGTCATAGCCTCTGATCAGCACAAATCCTCCCAGCAACGAGGGCGCCACGTTATCGGCGTGCGCAGAGCCGCAGGCGATCCGCTCAGCTTCCATTGCGAATGGCAGCAGTTGCTCGCGTGTGAACGGGTTATCAAAAAGATGATTGATCGCCACGAGCGCGGCAACGGAACTGGCAGCGCTTGATCCCATCCCGCTGCCGAGGGGAAGTTTCTTGTGCAAAACAATTTCAGCTCCCTGGTCGCTGTCTATCGCTTTCAAAAATTCCTGGACCGCAACACCCGATGTATTTTTTTCGGCTTCCAGCGGCAATTTTCCGCCGTCACCTGTGATCGCCCGGATCACCACCCCGGGCTCCTTCGTCAGCGTGACGATCACTTCATCGGCCGGCGCCTCAACTGCAAAACCAAATATATCAAACCCGCACGAGACGTTTGCCACGGTGGCGGGTGCCAGAGCTTTAATCGATTTCATCACGATGTTATTATGGGCTGCTAATCTCTAACAGCATGTTCATTTATTCCACTTCCAATTCAAAATATTCCGCGCCGGGAGCTCCAAAGTTACCGTGTATAATGTCCGATGCGGATTACATCGGCAAAGACCCCGGCGGCCGTGACATCCGCACCCGCTCCAGGTCCCCGGATCACCATCGGCCGGTCGTGGTAACGCTCGGTAGTCATCAGTATGATGTTGTCGCTTCCGGACAACGAATAAAACGGATGTCGTTCATCTACCGAACCAAGCTGTATCTTTACCACGCCCCTGTCCAGGACCGCCATGTACCTTAACTTTTCCTTTTTATCCGCGGCTGCTTTCCTGATCTTTTCAAACTCACCGTCGAACTTTTCAATGCCGGAGAAAAACTGATCGATGCTCATTTCACCGCGGCAGGCTTCGGGTACAAGGTTCTCAACAACGATGTCGCTAAGTTCCATGGACAACCCGCTCTCCCTGGAAAGGATGAGGATCTTCCTGGCAACATCCATTCCGTTAAGGTCGTCTCTCGGATCCGGCTCGGTATACCCTTTGGCTTTCGCCTCCTTGACTACTTCGCTGAATTTCCTTCCCGCCTCGAAGGAACTGAAAATGAAATTCAGTGTACCGCTCAGGACAGCCTCGATACGAATTACTTTGTCGCCGCTCAGCAACAGGTCGTTCATGGTGTTGATCACCGGAAGCCCGGCTCCGACGTTCGTTTCGTACAGGAATTTTGCGCCGCGTCTGAATGCTGTATCCTTCAACAAGCGGTAATCTTCCATCGATGCCGAGTTGGCTTTTTTGTTTGGCGTGACAATGGAAATATTTGATGAAAGGATCGAATGGTAAAACGCCGTCACATCCGCGCTGGACGTACAATCGACAAATATACTGTTGGACAAATTCAGGGATACCATCCGCTCATAAAACTGCTGCATGTGCATCTCTTCACCTTTTTCCTGAAGCTGTTGCAGGGAGGTGCTCAACGTAAGTCCACTTTCTTCGAACAACATCCTGCGGCTGTTCGCAATAGCCACGACGTTAACTTCAAGAAGGTTTTCCTTGGCGAGCTTGCTGAACTGATCCTGGATCATGGCGATCAATGCCTTGCCGATCAGGCCCGTACCCACCAGGAACACATTCAAAACTTTTCTGTCCGACAAAAAGAAGGCTTCGTGCAGTGCGTTAAGGGCTTTCGCCGCGTCGACCTGCGGTATAACAGCGGAGATATTCCGCTCGGACGAACCTTGTGCAATAGCAATCACGTTTACGCCGTTCTTACCCAACGCACTAAACATACGCCCGCTTGTTCCGGGACTGTGTTTCATTCCGTCGCCCACTACGGCAACGATGGAAAGATCGTTCTCAACCTGCACATCGTCGATCTCCTCGTTCCGGATCTCGTACTGGAATTCTTTTTCAATCGCCAGCTTTGCATTCGCCGCGGCATGGTTATCAACGGCAAAACAGATAGAGTGCTCCGATGATGCCTGGCTTATCAGAATCACATTCACATTTTCGCGTGCCAGCGTGGCAAATAACCGCATGGATGCCCCTACTACCCCAAGCAACCCGCTTCCCTGCAGGCTCAGCAGGCTGACGCCATTCATGGACGAAATCCCCTTGATCATTTTACCGTTGCCGGACTGAGAATGGATAACGGTTCCCCTGAATGAAGGGTTGAATGTGTTCTTTATCCATATCGGAATACGATTTACCATGGCCGGTTGCATCGTCGCGGGGAAAATCACCTTCGCACCGAAGTGAGAAAGTTCCATAGCTTCCTCGTAGCTCATTTCCGGAACGGTAAAAGCCTTTTTCACCTTCCTTGGGTCGGCAGTCATCATTCCGTCAACATCCGTCCAGATCTCCAGGTCGGTGGCATTGAGCGCACCAGCGAAAATTGCCGCTGTATAGTCGGATCCGCTGCGCCCTAATGTTGTGGTCTCCCCGCTCTCCGACGTCGCGACAAAGCCCGTGATGATCTGCACATCGGTATGGTGTTTGAAATGATCCTTGATAAGTTTGTTCGTGATCTCGAAATCGACTTTTGCATACCCAAAATGACTGTCTGTCCGTACCACTTTGCGGGCATCCAGGAATTCAGCGGCATGACCACGGTCTCTGAACGCTTCCGAAATGATGTAAGCTGAAAGACGTTCTCCGAAACTCATGACGTAGTCGAGTGTACGCGGTGTACGTTCCTTAACAAGATAAACGCCGTGCAACACATCCTCCAGCTCGTTGATCATAAATTTGACCTGCGCAAGGATACCACTCTGCCGCTGGATGTCGATCAGTTCACGCACCGTGTCGAGGTGACGCTGCTCAAGGTCTGCCAGTTTATTTTTATAGCTGTTGTTTCCCTCCAGGGCAAGCTGACTAATTTGAATCAGCGTGTCCGTCACACCTCCGAACGCGGAGAAGACGACTGCTACTTCTCCCAGTAAATAAGGTTTTATTATTTCGATTACCGATTGTATCCTCGCCGGGGTAGCTACCGATGAGCCACCGAATTTCATGACCTTCATGTAAAAGAATTCAGTTAATGATGTTGATGTTTGGTTTTAATATCTTCTGAGATTTATGCTTCCAGCTCCTGGAGGTGGACACAAATCGGACATAGCTGGGGTATACGGTCATGACGGGTCACCCCGTAATAATAGTAATAATAGCCGTTGTGGAGGTACAAGCGGTAACAAGCTTTGTGATAAAGTTTGTCCTTTGTGATATAATAATTGTCGCTTGCATAATGGAGGCCCGAAATAATGAAATGATAAACTTGATTGCAAAGTATTTTTTATGATTTTTGCACGAACTAACGGTTAGTAGCGTGCCGGCAACGATTGAAACTATAAAAATGCTTCAAAAGAGGGCCTGGAATCGAAAGCGGTTCAAAATCGCACGTACTCCGAATGATGGATCATCAACCTGACATTAACCCCCTGAAATGGTTCGTAAGAAAAAATTTCCGCGAGAATCTGCCGTTAACATGACCGAACTGGTTCTCCCAAACGATACGAATACACTGAATAACCTGATGGGTGGACGTTTAATGCACTGGATGGATATCGTATCGGCAATCGCGGCCCAAAAGCACTCCAACAGGATCGTCGTCACGGCTTCGGTCGACAACATCTCGTTCAAACACCCTATCCGGCTGGGCAACGTCGTCACGTTGCGTGCAAAAGTCACCCGCGCGTTTAACTCCTCCATGGAGGTGAGAATCGATGTTGATGCGGAGGATATCCCTTCCAGCACGAAAACGGAGAGCAATAGCGCATTCTTTACATTTGTAGCGGTCGACCAGTCCGGACGTCCAATGGATATCCCGGAGGTGGAACCCGAAACAGAAGAAGAAAAGGCATTGTTCGATGGTGCGCTAAGAAGACGCCAGCTGAGACTCATTTTAGGCGGCAGGATGAAGCCGTCGGAGGCAAAAGAATTACGGTCCATCTTCGACATCCAGGAACCATGACGGAAACATCGCCATTCGAAAGCCTGTACCAGGAAGAACTTTATTCCCTTAAGCCCCATGTCATTGTTGTTCTTCCGGAGCCATGGGAGAGCGTCGGGGAAACATCCCGCGTGCTCCTGGGGAAGATTCTCGGCTCCGTAAAACTGAGCGTCGCCGCCGTGCAGATCGTAACCAAAAAGAGCTTTGAAATGAATGACTTGGAAGCCCTTAATCCCGCTCAGGTTATTGCCTTCGGTTCCGGATTGAAAGGCAACCTGGCACTGTACGAACTGCATTCTGTCCGGGGGATTCCCGTTATCGTTGCGGACGATCTCCAGCAACTGGACGATGCGCGGAAAAAAAGCCTTTGGGGAGCGCTGAGGCAGATGTTCGGCCTGTAAAGGTCTTTTCTTTTTTGATTTTGCCTGTAATACATCTTCTTCTATATTTGCCACACTTTAAAAACCGTCCGCCGGCAGCGAACGGTTTTTTTGACGAGTTAATCGAAAACCTAAATCACTATGGAAAACATTCTTTATCTATTACCCGTGTTCGGAATACTCGGGCTCTTGTTCGTCGTCTGGAAAAGTGCCTGGGTCAACAAACAGGATGCGGGAACCGACAAAATGAAAAAGATTGCCGGCCACATCGCTGAAGGCGCCATGGCATTCTTGAAAGCCGAATACAAGGTATTGTCCATTTTCGTTGTATGCGTTGCTCTGCTCCTGGCCTTTACGGCAAATAGCGAAACCTCTCACCCGCTGGTGGGATTTTCCTTCGTTTTTGGTGCGTTTTGTTCGGCACTGGCCGGATTTATCGGTATGCGCGTCGCCACAAAAGCGAATGTGAGGACTACGAACGCAGCCCGGACCAGCCTTGGAAGAGCACTTGAGGTTGCCTTCGCAGGTGGATCCGTGATGGGTATGGGTGTTGTCGGATTGGGTGTGTTGGGTCTTAGCACGTTATTTATTGTTTACTCGAAAATGTTTGGCATCGGCGACCAGATGAGCCTTAACCAGGTGATTACGGTTTTAACTGGATTTTCGTTCGGTGCTTCGTCAATTGCGCTTTTTGCGCGTGTTGGCGGGGGTATTTATACAAAAGCG
The DNA here is from genome assembly GCA_041742155.1 of Chryseolinea sp. Taxonomy (GTDB): domain Bacteria; phylum Bacteroidota; class Bacteroidia; order Cytophagales; family Cyclobacteriaceae; genus Chryseolinea. Next base: position 402,588 of record JBGSJE010000003.1, read on the forward strand.
GCCGATGTGGGCGCTGACCTGGTAGGTAAAGTGGAAGCCGGTATTCCGGAAGATCACCCGTTGAACCCTGCAACAATCGCCGACAACGTGGGCGATAATGTGGGTGACGTTGCCGGTATGGGCGCGGATTTGTTTGAATCATATGTGGGATCCATTGTCGGAACCATGGTATTGGGTGCAGCCTTTATGGTACCCGGTTTTGCGGATAATTTCGAAGGACTCTCTGCAGTTTTATTACCGTTGGTTCTGGCCGGCGTGGGTATCGTCATGTCGTTCTTCGGAACCTTCTTTGTAAAGGTAAAAGAAGGTGGTGATCCTCAACGGGCGTTGAACATGGGAGAATTTGTATCATCCATTATCATGATCATCGCTTCCTATTTTATCATCACCTGGATGCTTCCAGCAGAATGGTGGTTCAAGGATCCTTTATACACATGGGCAGATCCTGAAAAAGGAAATCATTATACAGCAATGGGAGTTTTCTGGGCAACAGTGATCGGATTGGTCGGCGGTGTTCTGGTAGGTCTTGTAACCGAGCACTATACCGGTATGGGTAAAGGTCCGGTTAACTCAATTGTACGTCAATCGTCAACCGGTGCGGCTACCAATATTATTGCCGGCCTTGGCGTCGGTATGATGTCAACAGCTATTCCGACTATCATCATTGCTCTCTCTATCATCGGCGCATTCTATTTCGGTGGTCTTTATGGTATCGCCATCGCCGCTGTCGGTATGCTTTCCAACCTGGGAATTCAGCTGGCGGTAGACGCTTACGGTCCTATTTCCGACAATGCCGGTGGAATCGCCGAAATGTCGGAACTGCCGAAGGAAGTTCGCCAGCGAACCGATAAACTCGATGCTGTCGGAAATACCACAGCCGCTATCGGAAAGGGCTTTGCTATCGCGTCAGCTGCTTTGACGGCGCTGGCACTTTTCGGTGCATTCATGACCACTGCTCATTTAAGTACCATTGATGTGTCGAAAGCAAATGTAATGGCCGGTCTGTTCATCGGCGGTATGCTTCCCTTCGTGTTCTCCGCCCTGGCTATGGGAGCGGTTGGACGTGCAGCGATGTCTATGATCGAAGAAGTGAGAAGGCAATTCACGACGATCCCGGCCCTGAAAGCGGCTCTGGACCTCATGCGTAAACACGGAGACAAACCCGTCGAGGAATGGTCGAAGGAAGACCAGAAGACTTTCCACGATGCAGACGGTAAGGCAGAATATGGTAAATGCGTGGAGATCTCTACAAAAGCAGCGATCCGCGAGATGGTATTGCCAGGGTTGATGGCGGTGATCGTCCCCGTAGTGATTGCTTTCCTTCCCGGTTTCGGTGTCGAAGCGCTGGGTGGTATGCTTGCCGGTGTTACCGTGTGTGGCGTTTTAATGGCGATTTTCCAATCCAACGCAGGCGGAGCCTGGGATAACGCAAAGAAGAGCTTTGAAGAAGGTGTGGAAATTAACGGACAGATGTATTACAAAAAGTCCGATCCACACAAGGCTGCAGTTGTTGGCGATACGGTTGGAGATCCATTTAAAGACACATCCGGACCATCGCTGAATATCCTGTTGAAACTGATGTCGGTAGTTGCCCTGGTCATCGCGCCACTTTTGGTACCTGACACCCCGGCAACAACAGGCAAGGATGATTCATCCAAACCTAAAGTCGAAACGGTAAGTAAAGTTGAGGCTGATCAAGCGGCCCATTGATATCCTTTAAGACCCACAAGAAGCCCCGCGAATACGGGGCTTTTTGTTTGTCGGAAGTGCAACCAATCGGGATATATATCGAACTCAATAAAAACCCCGGACATATGGCCGATCATGGCAAGTGCAGGTTGATCAAAGTCGGCAGCAACATGACCGCCGGCATTCCGTCCACATTAATGCCGTTAACCTTTTTTATTTGGGAGTTCTTCACTAATATTTAGGCTATGAAACTCCTTGTTCCAATGCTGTTTGTTACTTTGCTGGGTCATGCACAGACGACGGTTGTGGGGAAGTGGAAGACGGTGGATGATAACACGGGTAAGATCAAGTCGATAGTAGAGATCTTCGAACGCAATGGCCTTCTGTTTGGCAAGATTGTGAAGCTGATCGATCCATCCGAGCCCGACCCTGTTTGTAACAAATGCCCCGGTGACGATGAACGCCACGGCAAAAAGATCATTGGAATGGAAATCATTAAAAACATGACGCGATCCGGGGATGAGTATACCGACGGACACATTCTGGACCCCGAGGAGGGTAAGGTTTACCGGTGTAAAATGTGGATGGAGGAAGGACAACTAAAAGTAAGGGGATATTGGGGCCCGTTCTACCGGACGCAGACATGGAAGAAATAACTGGATTATACGGTATTCTGTCGGAAAAATCCGAAAATTGAAAATATTAGGGGGTTACTAAGCCATTAAAGCATGGTATACAGGACTAGCGCAAACATGAACGAAAAGGAGATCTTCGAACGCATTTGCAAAGGCGATGAAAAGGCTCTGGAGTTCTTGTATCAGAAGTATTACCGGATGATGACCAAACTGGTAATCACCAACAGTGGTACGGAAGAAGAGGCGCGAGACGTTTATCAGGACGCGTTGATCGTGTTTTGGCAGAAAGCGACGTCGGGAAATCTGGTACTGACCTCGAAGATGAGTACGTATATCTACAGTATCTGTCAGAACCTGTGGAGAAAAGAACTTGACCGGAAGAAGCGCCTCTCGAATGAAGAAAAAGATACGGCCGTCACGTTGGATACGGAGTCGGCGGAACGGGAAAGGATTCTTGCCCGGTGTATCGACCAGTTAGGCGAAACTTGCAAGAGGGTTTTGATGTTTTACTACTTTGAGGAAATGTCCATGCAGGATATTGCCGACAAGCTTGGATTCGCGAACACGGATACCGCGAAAACAAAAAAATATAAGTGTAAGAAGAAGCTGGATGATTTGGTGAAAGCTCAGTATTCGGAGCAGGACTTTTTAGATTAGTGAATATGGCATCAGAAAAAGATTTGGAACTACTGGATCAATACGTTGGTAACCGGTTAAATCCGGAAGAGAAAGCTTCTTTTGAAAAGAAGCTCGACTCCGACGTATCGCTGAAAAATGAATATCTGCTTCAGCAGCGAATTGTCGGCGGCATCCGGCAAGCGAGGACGGCCGAGTTGAAAAAATTGCTCAACGATATTCCCTTGTCCTCTATTCCGACGGAAGGACCTTCCCTGCTCGCAAAAGCAAGCGTATGGGTGATTGTTGCCGGATTGATTGGTACGGGCCTTTATTTTTATTTTGACAAGGACAAGATCGCGCCTAAGCCGCAAGTCCCCCTGACAGAAGAGCTTACGGAAGAAAAAACGCCGGAGGCCGAAGATTCGCCCGTTGTTGAGCCACAGGAACAAACCACGGTTACCACAACACCGGAGGTGACAACAAGCGCAAAAGACGATACCCCGGCAAAACCAAAAACGAAAGCCGCTGAAAAAGAAGAAGAAAAACCCGTGGCACCGTCTACCCTGGACGTTTTCGATCCGGCGGAGGAAGGACAGGCTAATGAAAAAGCTGACACGGACGGAGGAAAGACAAAATCAGCGTCTGCTCCCTCAATAATCGTCGAAACACAAATTGACAAAAAGTATAATTTCCATTACCAGTTCAAGGACAATAAACTGTACCTCTACGGTTCGTTTGAAAAGAACCTGTATGAGATCATGGAATTCTTTAGCGATAACAAACGGACCATGTTCCTCTTTTACAAGGACAACTACTACCTTCTGAATGAGGAAAACGAAAAGGTAAGAGCGCTCTCTCCTATCCACGACGCGGTCTTATTGCAAAAACTGAAAGACTACAGGGGTAAATAGCCCCGGCGAGCCCCGCTATCGGATGATGGCGGGGCTTTTGTTTTCCAACCGACCCTTCCTGTCTGTCCATTCAAAATTTTCTCCTACCTTTGACACCGGCATGGAGAAACCAAAACATAAGAAAAAACTCGGTGGATACCCCGCCATTGGGGTGGTGATCAGTATCGCCCTTTCCCTGATCGTGATCGGCGTTTTCGGAATCCTGGTAATTTACTCCCAGGAGCTTGAACACCAGGTCCGGCAGAACATTCGTGTACAGGTCTACCTGAAATCCAATCTTACCGAAACACAGCGCCTTCAGATCGAGAACAAACTCCTGTCCCAGGAATACGTGAGCAAAGAAAACGGGACCGGTATAGTATACGTATCAAAGGACGAAGCGGCAAAAAAATTCATTGAGGAAACGGGTGAGGATTTTATCAAATTCATCGGCGACAATCCCCTCCGCGACGCCTACCTCGTCAGCATCGACAGGAAGTTTCACTCGATGAAGGAGATTGAAAAGATCAAGGCGGATATTCAAAAAATGAATGGCGTATTCCAGGTATATTATGTTGAAGGTCTCATCGAATCGGTTAACAGCAATGTTACAAAGATCGGACTCATATTGCTGGGCCTGATTTCCATTCTGTTAATAACTGTCGTCCTGCTGATCAACAACACGCTGCGGATTGCTCTCTTTTCACAACGTTTCCTTATCCGGAGCATGCAGCTTGTCGGAGCGAAGAAATGGTTTATACTGAAACCATTCCTGGTGAGGGCTTCCGGGTATGGCCTGCTCGCGGGCCTCATTGCCGCCACGCTGCTTTGGACACTTTCACAGTACGCGCAGCGACAGATCGAAGACCTGTCTATCCTGCACGATCAAAATCAATTTATAGGCCTTCTGGCACTTCTCCTCATCGTCGGAGTTGTCGTTGCTGTGCTTAGCACGTTATTCTCGATCCGAAGATACCTCAGAATGTCACTGGACCAACTGTACTGAAAAATCAAACTATAACATGGAAAGCAAACTTCCCTTTGGTAAAAAAAACTACCAGCTAATGATCGCCGGAGTATTAACACTTGTTCTCGGCTTCATTATTATGTCGATGGACAACGAACAGCACGGCTTCGGCTTTCTCGGTTTGACCCTCGGACCAATCGTTGTGATGGCAGGTTTTATAATTGAAATTTTTGCTATTCTAAAAAAACCGTCAAAATAAATTTAAAAACGAAAGCGGACGTTGACTAACGTCATTTTCTACGCAACAATCTCCATCAATTACTCCAACGTCCATGTCCATTCTTCACGCCATTATCCTCGCTATCATTGAAGGGTTAACGGAATTCCTGCCGGTTTCCTCCACCGGGCACATGATCATCGGCTCCTCCCTGATGGGAATCGCCTCCGACCCGTTTACGAAAATGTTTACGGTAGCTATCCAATTCGGCGCGATCCTGTCTGTTATTGTTCTCTATTGGCGGCGTTTCCTGCCTGAAAAAAAATCACTTCGTGAATCGTTTAACTTTTACACCAAACTGCTCGTCGCCTTTATTCCTGCTGCTGTCCTGGGCTTCCTGTTGAACGACTATATCGATGCCATGCTCGAACGTGTCGACGTGGTCGGTTATGCGCTGATACTCGGAGGCATTTTTTTTCTGTTTGTAGATGCTATATTCCAAAAGAACGAGGAAGTGATCGACCAACGGATCACATACCCTGCCGCTCTGAAAATCGGTTTCTTCCAGACAATTGCCATGATACCCGGTGTATCAAGGTCAGCTGCCACCATCATCGGCGGATTGACACAAAAACTGAACAAAAAAACCGCGGCCGAATTTTCATTCTTCCTTGCCGTTCCAACCATGTTCGCCGCCACACTATATAAGATGTTCAAATTTTACGACGGCGGAGGTTCATTCGGCTCCACGGAAATAACACTTCTTCTCATCGGAAACGTAGTTGCCTTTATCGTCGCGATCCTGGCTATCAAATCGTTTATCTCCTTCCTGACCCGTCACGGTTTCAGGGTATTTGGGTATTACCGTATTGTAGTGGGTATCGCAATTCTCGTTTTATACTATCTTGGTGTAGGACTTACAATCGTTTAATGGAGCCCAGGACCGAGGATGCAGGAAGAATCCTGCTGATCAACAAACCGATACGATGGACCTCCTTCGACGTCGTAAACAAACTCCGTTATAAACTTAAGACAAAAAAAATAGGACATGCCGGAACCCTTGATCCGTTGGCTACGGGTCTGCTCATTATCTGCGTGGGCAAAATGACCAAACGGATCGAGGAATTTATGGGTCAGGAAAAGGAATACACCGGAAAGTTCGTCATTGGTCAAACAACGCCTTCGTTCGACCTGGAGACGGCGGTGTCCGAGCCACAGGATATTTCAAACATCAATGCCGGGATGATCCGCGCAGCTACGCAGCCATTCATCGGAAAGATAGAACAGGTACCTCCTCTTCACTCAGCCATCAAGGTCGGCGGAAAACGGGCCTATGAATTCGCCCGCAGCGGAAAAGATATTGAACTGAAAGCGCGCGAAGTAGAGGTCAGGGAATTTGAGATCACATCGGTTAACCTGCCCGAGGTTGGTTTCCGGATTGTCTGCTCGAAGGGTACTTATATTCGCAGCATTGCGCGGGATTTCGGAAACCTCCTGCAGGTCGGCGCGTATCTTTCCGAACTCTGCAGAACGAGGATCGGAAATTTCACCCTTACCTCAGCGATCGACCCAGAACAGATTGAACCCCTTTCCTGACATCGACATGATAACATTACATGCGAATCTGAATTTTACTGGTTGTGAATCCGTTTTTTGTTCATGAAAATCTACCACGGCATCGAAGATTTTGTGCGGTTAAAATACGCAGTCGTCACCAGCGGCACATTCGATGGCGTCCACATCGGCCATCAGAAAATATTGTCACGGCTTCAGGAAACCGCCTCAAAAAATAACGGCGAGACCGTAGTGATTACCTATTGGCCTCACCCTCGCCTCGTGCTGCATCCCGAGGACACAACACTTAAGTTGCTGAACACCTTTGAGGAAAAAGCGGAGTTGCTGAAAGCGCAGGGGATTCAACACCTTATCCGTATCCCCTTTACAAAAGAATTTTCCCAGCTGACATCGGAAGAGTTTATCACAAGGATAATCGTTGAGACGATCGGGACTAAAAAACTCGTTATCGGCCATGATCATCATTTTGGAAAAAATCGTGAAGGGAGCTTTGAGCAGTTGAAGATCAACGCGTCCAAATATGGTTTCGAGGTCGAGGAAATACCCCGGCAGGATGTCGACCATGTGGGTGTAAGTTCCACAAAGATCCGGCACGCCCTGGAACAGGCTGATATTGAAACCGCCAATCACTTTCTCGGTAATCCGTACAGCATCACCGGCAGGGTCGTCATGGGTGACAAACTGGGCCGGATACTCGGATATCCGACCGCCAATATCGAAATCGATACAGCCTATAAACTGGTACCCGCTGATGGAATCTATGCCGTCACGATACGTTACGAACATACGCTTTACAACGGTATGCTCTATATCGGCAATCGTCCGACCGTACGGGGAATCAAACGCAATATTGAGGTTAATCTCTTTGATTTCAACAAGGATATTTACGGTGAATCGTTAACAGTCTATTTTCACAAGCTTATCCGGATGGACAGCAGGTTCAACGACCTCGAGGAACTAAAGGCACAGTTGCATCGGGACAAGTCAGACGCATTGCGCCTCCTGGGTGCCAGTTAGCGGCTGCTGATCCAGAAGATTCATCCCAAATTTCCTATCTTATCGCCTTCAATACAAAAGTATCGGGCAACGACTAACACGCAGCGTATGCAACTCTGGGCACCGTCCAAGGAATTTATTGAAAGCTCCAATGTTCAGCAGTACCTGCGCTGGCTGAAGAAAACCTATGACTTCGAACCCGGTGACTACCAGCAACTCTGGGAATGGTCGGTCAATAACAAAGATACATTCTGGGAATCGATCTTCCGGTACTTTGACATCTTACATGATGGAACGTACACGGCTGTCACCGACGGGGCGCCCATGCCATACACCCGATGGTTCGACGGTGTGCGACTGAACTACGCCGAGCATATCTTTCGGAAAAAGAATGACCGTTATCCGGCAATAATATTTAAAAGTGAATCCGGTCCCATTGAAACGATCGCCTGGCGCGAACTCCAGGATCGGGTGGAATCCGTCCGAACCTTTTTAAAAGGTCAGGGCGTCGCGGAAGGAGACCGTGTGGCTGCTTACCTTCCGTCCATTCCTGAAGCGACCATAGCTTTCCTCGCAGCGAATTCCCTCGGGGCTATCTGGTCGAGCGCATCCCCGGATTTTGGAACACCTGCCGTGATCGACAGATTTTCACAAATCGGGCCCAAGGTGCTGATTGCAGTCGACAGCTATACCTACGGTGGTAAATCGTTCGACAAGAAGGGAACAGTCAGACAGATTGCGGAGGCTCTGCCTTCACTCGAATGTGTCATCCTGATCTCGGAAAACGACAGCCCTGACACGATACACCCGAACGTGTCAACCTGGAAGGACATCATCCTGACGACCGGCCAGCCGCTCGAATTCCGGAGGGTTGCCTTTGGTCACCCGATATGGATACTGTATTCTTCGGGCACCACCGGACTGCCCAAGGCTATCGTTCATTCTCACGGCGGGATTTTACTTGAGCAATTGAAATACGGAACATTTCACAACGACTATAAAGCGGGTGAACGGTGTTTCTGGTATACCACCACAGGCTGGATGATGTGGAATTATATACAGGGCAGCCTCCTCACCGGCGCGACGTTGGTCCTGTATGATGGAAGTCCTTCGTATCCGGACCTTGATGTATTGTGGGAGTTGGCCGAAGAAGCCAGCGTGACTCATTTTGGAACCAGCGCCGGTTACATTTTATCCTGTATGAAAGCGGGCGTTCAGCCGGCAAAACGATTCAACCTGAACGGACTCCGTTCGGTAAGTTCGACCGGAAGCACCTTACCCGCAGAAGGATTTAACTGGATCTACGATGCGGTAAGAAAGGACCTGTGGCTCGTGTCCATGAGTGGCGGTACGGACGTGTGCAGCGCTTTTGTCGGTGGTATTCCAACGTGGCCGGTGTACGCAGGTGAAATCCAGTGCAGAGCCCTCGGATGCAAACTTCAGGCCTTTGACGAGAATGGGCAACCGGTTACCGGCGAGGTTGGCGAAATGGTAATCACAGAGCCCATGCCTTCAATGCCGGTCTATTTCTGGAATGATCAACAGTTTCATCGCTACCGGGAAAGTTATTTTGAAATGTTCCCGGGTATCTGGCGGCATGGCGACTGGATAAAAATAACGCATCACAACGGTGTTGTCATCTTCGGCCGGTCGGACGCCACCCTGAACCGTGGTGGAGTGAGAATCGGGACGAGTGAAATATACAGGGCGGTTGATAAGGTAAAGCAGGTAAAGGACAGTCTGATCGTTTGTGTTGAAAAATCCAACGGGGAATTCTGGATGCCCCTGTTTGTGGTCATGCAGCCCGGTGAAAAACTGACGCAAGAGATTAAAAGTAACATCACCAAGACCATTCGCGCCGACTACAGCCCCCGGCATGTCCCGGATGAAATCATCGAAGTACCCGATATCCCGTACACCATCAGCGGCAAAAAAACGGAAACCCCGGTTAAAAAAGTTTTGTCGGGCAAAGACGCCGCCGCTGTCGTTAGTACCGGTGCGCTGCGAAATCCTTCGTCGCTGGATTTTTTTGTGAAGCTGGCGGGACGGTAGCCGGGAACAGGCCGAGGTGGCCGGCGCGGCCGAAAAAAAAGCTAAAAAAAGAAAAAAAAATACCCGGGGTATTAACTTGCGGCCCCTATGAAAAAGTCGACCATCAATTTTACGGTAGAATTAGACCAGCAAAACATCCCGGACAAAATCCTCTGGGAGGCCACCGACAAGCCCGATCCCGGGCTCTCCGATACAAAGGCGATCAGCATCGCCCTCTGGGATCATACCCAAAAAAACACCCTCCGGATCGACCTCTGGACCAAGGATATGCCGGTCGATGAGATGAAACGCTTCTATATTGACTGCATTGGAGGCCTCGCTCAAAGCGCCCTTACCGCGACCGGCGATGAATTTATAGCCAACGAGGTAAACGCCCTTTGTGAACGCCTGGTCGCCCACCTGAAGAAATAAGCGTCCGCCCCGATTGGGTGCAAAACCGTATTTAATACCCTCCACAAACGTTTGTTTATTCGTGATTTTTTGTACTTTTCTGGCGAGAAGCTCGGTATGCATAACAAATTTGCTTCACCAGGCTTTAATTTTTCTTTACAATCAATTTCGCCTGTATGAAGAAATTATTACAAAATTCCGTCGCTCCGGTAGTGTTCCTGCTCCTGTCGGCGACGATCGGCTTTGCCCAGACAAGCATCTCAGGAAAAATCACTGACGGCACCAGCGGGGATCCATTGGCGGGCGTAAACATTATCGTTAAAGGCACAGTACTCGGGACGATAACCAATACCAGCGGAGAATTTAATCTGACTGCAAAGGATTCTCCTCCCCTGACACTCGTATTCTCTTTCATCGGTTATGCCACCCAGGAGATAACCGTCAGCGAAGCGAATACCACGGGACTGGAGATCAAACTTCAGGAGCAGACCATACTCGGTCAGGAAGTGGTCGTCTCCGCGTCACGTGTGGAGGAGAGCATACTGCAATCTCCGGTTACCATTGAAAAAATGGATCTGCTGTCGATCAAACAGTCCGCTACACCGGATTTTTACGACGCCCTTGCTAATGTGAAAGGCGTATCGACAAATTCGGGAAGCCTGAACCTCACATCGGTAAATACCAGGGGATTCGCGACTATCGCGAACGTACGGTTCGTTCAATGGGTGGATGGTATGGATACGCAGGCCCCGTTGTTAAACTTCCCCACCGGAAGTATTATGGGACTTGGCGAACTGGACGCGGAGAGTATGGAATTGATACCCGGAGCTGCGTCAGCCCTTTACGGACCCAATGCTTTCAACGGCATTCTTATTATGCAAAGCAAAAGTCCGTTCGACTATCAGGGGCTTAGTGCCCAGGTAAAACAGGGTATCACATCGTCGGACGCAGGCGGTACACACCCCCTGGGCCAGTATAGTATCCGGTACGCAAAGGCGTTCAACAACAAGTTCGCCTTCAAGGTGAATTTTTCTTACATGACGGCAACCGACTGGATCGGTAACGACTATAAAACAGATCGGGTCAATCCGGAATCGACAACGGATCTGAGCGGAACGAAAAATTTTGACGGCCTTAATTTATACGGCGATGAAACGCAGATTTCCACTCCCCTTCCGAATGTTGGCATAATTACGCGGACCGGCTTCCGCGAAGAGGATTTGCTCGACAGCCGCGAAGCTAAGACAATCAAGGGAGATGCTGCCATCCATTACCGGATAACCGATAAGATCGAAGCACTTTACAACTACCGTTATGGAGGTGGAAGTTCGATCTACCAGGGAACAGAAAAATATGTATTGAGAGATTTTAACCAGCAGTTTCATAAGGTTGAACTCCGGGGCGACAATTTCTTCGTACGGGGTTATATCTCGGCAACGGATGCCGGTAAGTCTTACAACCTGTCTGCACTGGGTGCCTATGCGAACGAAGCATTCAGCCCCTCCGCGGCACGCTGGGTTCCTGACTATATAAAGGCGATGCAGGGATACACAGAAGATCCGTCCTATACCGGAACCGTGATAGCCGGCGATCATGCTTCGGCGAGAGCATATGCGGACCGTGTCATCCCGTTGCCGGGGACAAAAGCCTTTGCTGACACGGTGAATGTTGTCAGAAACCGTTTCTTCCAGCGGACTCCTCCCGGCGGCTCTTTTTACGATAACTCTAAACTGAAACACGCGGAGTTCAACTACAACTTTAAAAATGAGATCGACTGGATGGAGATTCAGGTGGGTGGTAATCTCCGGCAATACGACCTGTTTTCCAACGGCACGATCTTCAATGAAGATCCCGACGAAGGCTCGAATTTTGAACGCATCAAGATAAATGAGTTCGGCGTATATACCCAACTCTCCAAAACAATAGCGGAGGCCCTGAAAATAACGGCATCGATACGCTACGACAAAAATGAAAATTTCGACGGTCAGTTCACCCCCCGCGTTTCAGCTGTTTATACCTTTAGTGAAAATCAAAATCTGAGGGCTTCCTTTCAGACTGGTTTCAGGAACCCGGATACCCAGGCGCAGTTCATCTACTTCCCTTCTTCCAGTGGAATTCTCGTCGGCAGCACAAAAGCCAACGCGGAACGGTACGGAATTCATAACGGAGGTTCCTATACGCAGACGTCATACCAGGCCTTCCAGGCAAGTGGCGACGCAAGTGTGCTGGAAACTGCCAATTTCGACTATGTGCAGCCTGAAAAGCTTAAATCGGTTGAAGTGGGTTACAAGGGTGTAATAGACACGAAGCTGCTTATCGACCTGAACGGATATTACACGACCTATACAAATTTCATCGGCGGAGAAATCGTAGCCAGCAAGAACGCGACCACTCATCAGGGTGTGACACTTCCTGCGGGTACATTGTTTTCACCTTACACAAATTCCAAGGAAGATGTGAAGTCTTATGGAATCGGTCTCGGCCTGACGTATAATTTACCGCGCAATTTTATTCTGACCGGCAACTGGAACTACGCCGATTTTGAAGCGAACGAAGGGCCTAATTTCAGAGCCAACTTTAATACACCGAAAAACAAGTTCTCGGTCGGTTTGGGAAATCGGAAGATCATAAAAAATCTGGGCTTCAATGTCAACTTCCGGTGGCAGGATGAATTCGAGTGGCAGTCCTCCTATGGTATCTGGCAGGTCCCTGAATACGGCCTGATCGATGCCCAGATCAACTACAAACTAACTCCGATCAAAACCATGCTCAAGATCGGCGGTACAAATATCGGTGGCGGTGACTACCGGACGAACCTGGGCTCTCCTTTTATCGGGCAACAATATTATATATCACTCACGTTTGATGAATTCTTTAATTAACCAAACGCTAAATCCATTGCTATGAAATCGCTCAACTACTTTTTCTATATCCTGATGTTCGTTCTCATCGGAGCTTGTGATCAGGACGTGATCGACTTGCAGGCACCCGAGGGACCCCAGGAAAACACGGAATGTCAGACTGCTGTGGCCGGATCAGCAAGCTTTACCAAATTTGTTGCTGTCGGTAATTCTTTTGTCGCAGGCTTTCAGGCAGGCGCGTTGTTTACAGAGGGCCAGAACAATTCGCTGGCTGCGATCCTCAACAAACAATTCGAATGCGTAGGCGCTCCCGCTGCCTTCAATCAGCCTACGATCAATTCCGAACTTGGCTATAATATTTTTATTACACCCAATCCAACCGGAACAGGCGTTGTTCTCGGAAGAATGTTGTTACAGGGTGCATCACCCCGTCCTACACCACAGGTTTCCAACAATGCGGCGTTGCCAAACCCGGCTGTTAATCCGGGTTTCCTTTATGCCGGCAGCAAAGCTGCGTTGAATAATTTTGGCGTTCAGGCAATCGTACTGGGTCAGGCGCTGATACCGGAAACCGGTGCATGGGCAGGCGCCGGTGTAGATCCGAGATTCAATCCGTTTTACGGACGCCTGTCATATCCCGGAACAGGGTCCACCATCATCGGAGATGCGGCGGGCGCCGGAGGATCCTTCTTCCTTTTCTGGCTGGGACTGGACGATTTCTTCTTGAATGCGGCGTTCGGCGGCGATCCGGCAAAGGCACCGCTGACCGATGCGGCCGCTTTCGGATTTCAATATGGAGTCGCGATAAATTCGCTGCTCGGCTCTAATCCCGACCTCAAGGGCGTGGTAGCTAATTTCCCGAATATCTTCGCGATGCCGCATTTTACTTCGGTAACGTGGAACGCACTGCCGCTGGATGCGACAACAGCTGCCGGACTCACTGCATCCCTGGCTACTAACTACAATGGATTTCTGGACAACCTCGTCGCGGCAACCGTACTTTCCGCAGAAGAGGCCGCTATCCGGAAGCTCGCCTATACCGCCGGCCAGAACCCAATCCTGATCTCGGACGAGACCCTAACCGATCTGAGCCCCTATATGACAGGTCCTGCTGCGGGACTTCTTCCCTATGCCAAAGCCAGGCAGACCAAAAATACGGATATCCTGCCGCTGGCTACCGGCTCCGTGATCGGAACTACGATCGGCGGCGATCCGACCAAAGTAAACGGAGTATCCGTTCCGTTGGCAGATCAGTATGTGTTGATCCCCAGTGAAATCAGCGCGATCAATGCAGCCCGCCTCGCTTTTAATGCCTCTGTCAAGGCAGTCGCCGATGCCAATCCAACCCGGCTGGCACACGCCGATGTCGACAAAGGGTTCACCGATTTTATTACGAATAAATTTTACGTTTATAACAACGTGATGATCACGCCGAATATCAATCCACCGACAGGTATCTACTCGGAAGACGGCGTTCATCCAAACAGCAGAGGCTATGCCTTTATTTCACGAATTATCATTGATGCCATCAATACAAAGTTCGGTTCAACCATACCGTTAACCGATATCAGTCTGTACGGCGCCACAGCCCTTCCTATTCCTTAGGAGAAAGAGAATAAAAAAAAAGCTGCCTGATAAGCAGCTTTTTTTTTGCCGTGATTATAGCGATCATGGTTTCTTCGTCTCAAAGCCATTCTCAACCCATGCCATATAACCACCCTTGAGGTTAAATACCTTTTTAAAACCTTTATTACCCATCAGCTCCGTTGCCTGACCGGACCTCCCGCCTACCTTGCAATAGACAAAATACGTTTTATCCTTGTCCAGCTTGGAAACCTTTGCCTTAAAGTCCGGGGCATTAAAGTCCATGACGATGGCACCTGGTATTATACCTCCGGCGGCTTCCTCGGGTGTCCGAACATCGAGCAGGATGGCTGTGGGTTCCTGCGCCAGCTTTTCCTTAAACGACTTTGGATCGAGGGATGAGGTCGCGGGTTGCGCGTTTTCTTTTTTCTGAGCCTGGCTACAGCCGTAACCAAAAAGCATGAGAAAGATCAGTAAGTTCGTTTTCATACATTTTATTAGTTATACATCAATCATTCCACAAGGTCTGCCCGAACCTTTCGAAATACGACTCAAACATAGCCTGCAACCTTATATGCCGCAAGGCCGACCCATTCCTTTATCAGTTTGTGCCAGTTCATCATCGCATCCAGTTTGGGAATGAGGAGTCCGTCCACGTAAAAAAAACGGGGATGCGCGTAAAAATCGGTACTGAATGGTTCAATATCCAAACCTGCCTTGCGGTAAACGGCGAGAGAGCGTCTCATATGAAAAGCCGATGTGATCAGCAGGCAATCCTCCGCGCGAAAGTGCAGGGAATCAAGTAACGGTTTTACCTCCACCGCTGACTCATATGTATTCCGCGTCTCGTTCTCAATGATGATATCTTCTTCCGGAACGCCCATCAGTATCATTACTTTTTTAAACTTGTTGGCCTCGGGTTCATCTTCACTCATCAGCATTCCCGACCCGCCGCTGATGAGTATTTTTTTAATCAATCCCAGTTTATACAGCTGGATGGTATGGGTCACGCGGTCCGCCCCGCGGTGAAAATAAACCCGATCGTCAGGCTTTAAAAGAGGCACAGTAGAACCGGTCAGTACGATTCCCAGCTGATGTGGTGCTACATCTTTAAACGCCTTGGCCTTCACCTCCCAGGCAGACATAACTTCGTTGGAAATAAACTCATTCGAAAAAAACAGGAGTAACACAAGACCGGTTCCGAAAAATCGCTTCTTCCATTTTACATTTCTGACCACGGCGGATAACACCACGAGTACAACCACGACCGTGTAAGGCATGATCAATACGCTCAGTATCTTGGACAGAATAAAAAACATAAGGTCTGGACTTATTTTTTATAAAGGGGATTAGAGAGATTTCCGATGCCATCAATAATCTTTCGCAAGACGTCAAAATAAAGCGTCAGCGCCAGGAAAAGGGTCATCGACCAGATCACCCCTGTGTTAAAATAAAATGTGTCGATATTCCGGTTCAGGAAATGTTTCGCCGGCATATAAAACTGCGCATCGAAGTCGATGGGATGCTCCGGGTCGGGGTCCTTGTATACCGGGTAAATCTTCTGGATTAATTTGCCATCCTGCTCGACGATCCGGTGTGTTTCGGTAAGATTTTTTACCAATTCGGTTATGGCGTCGTTGTGATAGGTCTCGCGATACAGGTTAAACATAGCCTGCTTTTCCGGCGTGTTGGTAAGTTCAAAAATCTTCTTCTCCCGTTGCTGGTCCACGGAGTTATAACGATTGACGTATAATTTCTTGAGGCTTTCGAGGAAACGCGAAACAGCTTCGTAAGTAGATGAGTCAAATTTCCCGGGACTCAGGTTGTCGAGTTCTTTGAGACTGTGGTCAGTCAGTTCAAGTTCCGCCGAAACCTCCCGTTTAATAAGGTCCAGATCATTCTGAACACGCTCCTTGATTGCCGGATCGTTCGACCTGAAGTTGTTCAGGCAGTACTGGAGGCGCGTCTCGATTTCAGGTATGTAATAGACTTTTTTGTAATCCGACCCGGCCATGACCTTGTCGTAAATATAAAATTCGTTTTCATACATATTGTCCTTGAATTGGGAGACCATAGCCGCTTCAAAGGCCCAGCGCGAGGCCATCAGGTCCCCGACCAGCGGCACAGTGGCTGTATTCCCGATCGTTGGGTTCAGCTTATCGAACTTGACTACTACCCCGCTCAGGATTAACTGCGGGATCAGCAACAACGGGATCAATATATAAATCGTCACCGCCGAATTGAACGCCGAAGAGATATTCAATCCCAGAAGGTTTGCAAAGCAGGCGGTGGTAAACAGGATGAACCAGTGATTCAGGAACATACCCTTTATCTCCAGGATGTAATTCCCGACCAGAACAAATGCCACGGTCTGGATAGCCGAGAGCATGAACAGGATCGATATTTTGGAAAGCACATAACTACTCCTGCTCAAATGCAGGAACGCTTCCCGCTTCAGGATTTTCCTGTCGCGTATAATCTCTTCGGCACTCACCGTGAGGCCCATAAACAACGCGACAATGACACTCATGAAAAGATAAGCCGGCAAGTTCGGGTTCTTACTGAAGACGTACCCGGACATCAGCTTGTCGTCGGTGTTGTAATAGCGAACGATAAACGCCAGTATAAATGCCAGAACAGGTGCTTCCAGCAGGTTAATGATCATATACTGCCGGTTGTGAATCTTGGCCTGTATGTCGCGCATGGAGAACAGGTGAGCCTGCTTCAGCCGGGTGGGGATGTTCAGCGTCGAATGAGGCACTTCACTGGATTTTTCTACAACAAATGGTTTATAGTTTTTCCGGAAGATGGTATTCCACTGCTCCGAGGATATTTTCCGTTCGTTGGTAAAATGACCATATTCATTGATCACTTTCGTTTCAATGATATTAAAGATCTGCTCCGGATTAACGTTTCCGCATTCGTGACATTCCCCCTCGTCGCTGTTGACCAGGTTGATACTCTTCTTGAAATACACAATGGAATCGACGGGGTTTCCGTAGTAGATCTGATATCCGCCGTAGTCCAGTATCAGGAGTTTGTCAAACATTTTAAATATATCCGACGACGGCTGATGAATAACGGCAAAGACCAGCTTTCCCTTCAACGAAAGTTCTTTCAGTAAGTCAATGATATTTTCGGAATCTCTTGACGACAATCCGCTTGTCGGTTCGTCGCAAAAAAGCACGGCCGGCTCTCGTAATAATTCAAGACCGATGTTCAATCGCTTACGCTGGCCGCCGCTGATGGTTTTGCGAAGCGGGGATCCGACTTTGAGATCTTTCGTTTCCGACAATCCAAGATCCTCCAATACTTTTGTGACGAGCGTATCGACTTCCTGTTCGGATTTATCGCTAAAGCAAAGTTTCGCCGCATAGTACAGGTTCTGATAAACCGTCAGGTCCTCGATCAGCAGATCGTCCTGAGGTACAAAGCCGATAACACCCTCGATCTTTTTTGGGTCCTTGTGAATATCGATTCCATTGATCAAAACCTGTCCCTGAAAGGGTGCATCCGAACCGTTCAGCACATGAAGCAAGGTTGACTTCCCCGCGCCGCTACCCCCCATGAGAGCGATCAGGTTACCCGACTCTTCCGACAAGTTGACTTCCCGGAGACCCAATTTCCCGTTCTTGAATCGAAAACTCAGGTTTTTCCCTTCGAATGAGAGTCTTGGATACTTTCCGAACTTCTTGAATTTATTGAGGATATCCCCGTAATAAACCGGCTCATCCTTTTCCCAGCGCAGCATGGAACCCACGGCGAATACGGCAATCCGGCCCGACTTTACCGGAACCCCATTGAGATATACGTCCGAACCGCCAAGGTATTTGATAAAGTAGAATTCAGCCTGCTCCACGTAGAGTACGGCGATAAATCCATTCAGATGCGCACGCTCGATGTGATGCGACTTTGTAAAAGCTGACGAAGGTGTGGCGTCGATGATCAGGATCTGCGGATGGTCGAGCATAGCCGAAGCCTGGCCCAGCACGAAGGTTTTGATGGCGGCGATTTCAGTCGCGGAAATCTTGAAGTTGACACCGATGGCCTGGAGTAATTCCGATTCACGCTCAGAGATCGCGCCATCGGCCTGTATGATATTGATCAGTTCAAGAATGATCACCACCTTTTGCTTCTGAGTCAGGTCGGCGTTAACCTCCCGGCACAGTTCTTCCAGCCGGCTGAGTTCAGACCCGAGGTCCGTGGGTTTCGGTGGATAATTCTGCGAATATTCGTCAAATATCTTCAGATAGGATTCGACGGCGCCCTGGCTCAAATGCTCATCGAGGAATATTCTGATCTGTTCCCGCTCCTGATGCGTCACATCATCCTCCCTGGCTACAACTGCAAACAGCCTGAGAATGGCTTTGAGTAACGGTTCGCTCATACGTTCTGGTTTAAGTCACAATATTTTAAAGATAGTTAAAGATGCCAAATCATAGAAAAAAGAAGGGACTGGTGCAAAGCCAGTCCCTTCTTTTTTTCCGCTTATACGGCAACTCCAGAAGCTTAGTCGGTGATGCTTTTGCGCATCCTCTCCACGATATTTGTAATCTCCACAAGGTTCTTGTCGGTCAGGACGAGGTTAGCCTTATTGTTCTTTATCTGTTCTTCAATATTCAGGGCGGCATATTGTGCCTCCAAAGCTTTCAAATCGGTGGCGATCGCGGCGATCGGTTCGGTTTGTTCAAGGCTACCCAGCATCTTGCTAAGTTCAGTCACGGATTTCTTTTGTTCGAGTACAACACGGATAAGAGGTGTCAGTACCAGGTTCTTCGCATCATCCGGGAGCAGGTCTTTGGGATAGGATTTTATCAGACCCGTGGATATATAAAGGCCTTCTACAAAAGAACCGGTGATCACCATGGATGACAGTTTGTTTCTGTTATCATCCTTAAGGAAAGCCTCGGTCTTTTTAATGGTACGATCCAACAGGCGGGTCAGCGAGTCTTTGTTCGAAATATTCGCCTCAAATTGTTTCAGGACCTCCACATCGAATGCACCGATCACACCAAGACCATCTGCCAGCGTTTTGGCGGAGCCCAGATAATCGATCGCTTCCTGTGTCTTGTCGTAGGAACTGAGATAACCGATATCGGCGGCATAAACACCCAGGTTAAGGGCTGCCTTGTCCGTCCGGGATGAATACTGGTCGACTTTGGTACGGGGGTTCAGCAGGCTTTCGTTAAATTCCGCTCCGGTAGCCTGGAGGAGGTAAGGAATTTCGGAGGGTGATGGAATATTATAAATAACTCCTTCAATCTGCTCGGAGAGGCTTTCTTCAGCTTCCTTGAATTCGGAGGAGTTTTTGTCCTTATCGCTTGAGGAAGATCCGCACGATGCCAAACCTATGGCAGTCAGCGCACTAAAAGATAAATAAACAAGACGGTTAAATTTCATGGTTATGCTTAGGTTTTTGGAGTTCCAATTTTAACACATTTTTTATAGCTTTAAAACCGGCGTATATAATTTTAGGCGTTTTTTTCCCCTTTTAGTTACATTTTTGCTAAGTTTATCGAAACACCATTGAAATATTTATGATATGCGGAGACTTGTAGAAAAAACGGTGTTGATAGACGATAGCGATATTGATTTGTTTATCCAGCGCAGATTCCTTGAAGTCTACAACTTTTCCAACGAACTCCTGCTTTACAAATCCGCGGAAGAGGCCCTGGGATGGCTTCAGAACCTCAATGGAGACGCTGCACCCGATGTTATTTTTCTCGACCTCAACATGCCGGAAATCGACGGTTTCTCCTTCCTGAAGAACTTCAGGGAACTACCCGACAAGATCAGGGAGAAATCAAAAATTGTAGTCCTTACCAGTTCCAACAGCTCGAAGGACAGGGAACAGGCCTTTGCCTTCAAGAACGTCATCCAGTTTATCACGAAACCCCTGAAACAAACCGATATCGAGGAACTGAAACGCCTGATCGCGGCGACAGAACCTACCCCGATGGCCTGAACAAGGGATCGCCGGCTCGCTAACGGTCCAGCCAATCCCTGAATTCCTGGACCCGCTCCCGTGCCACAATGATATCGGTATCGGTAGCTTGCTTTAACACCAGTTTCAGTCTGCTGTTTGTATAACTGATCATGTCACGGATACAGCCTGAGGAAACAATGTACTTCCGGTTGATGCGGAAAAACTTTTCAGGATCAAGCAAACCTTCCAACTGATCGAGTGTAAAATCCAGGATATATTTCCTTCCATCATTTGTATAGCAGAACGTAGCCTTTTCGATGCTCACAAAAAAAGAGATCTCGGTCACTTCAACCGATCGCAGGTGTTCACCGACCTTGATAATAAAACGGGACTTATACCTTTTTGTCAGCATTTGAATAGCCTGCTCGATATTATTCAAAACAACGTGCGTCTTTTTCTCGCTTGTCGTCAGCTGATGGTATTTCTTCATTGCCATCTCCAGTTCATCGCTATCCACCGGTTTGAGGATATAGTCAATACTGTTTACCTTAAATGCTTTTAATGCATATTCGTCGTAAGCGGTCGTAAAAATGACAGGGGATTTCACTTCGCATTGCTCGAATACCTGGAAGCTGATACCGTCGGCCAGTTGGATATCCATGAAGATCAGGTCAGGCGGCGGATTTCCCTTTATCCATTCCACGGACCTTTTAACGGAATCGATCTTATCCAGTACAACGATGCCGGGCACCAGTTTTTTTACCAGCGTATCCAGTCGCTGCGCGGCCTGCGGTTCATCTTCAATGATCAGAACTTCCATCGTACTATACCTCCGGTATGATCGGTAGCTTTACCATAAACTTATCCGTATTTATCACTTCAACCTTTACATCGCTGAGAAATTCGTAACGCTTGACGATGTTGTCAAGACCGACGCCGGCCGATTCTTCCAGGGCAATGGACTTCCTGAGAATATCGTTCTCGACAACGATAAAGCCCTTGTCGATATAAATCCGTATCCGCAAGGGATGTTCCTCCGACACCACATTATGCTTGATGGCATTCTCAACCAGCATCTGCAGCGCCAGCGGCGCCACCATACTGCGTTGACCATCCAGCTGAATTTCAAGTCTCAGTTTGTCACCGAACCGGATCTGCTGAAGAAAGAAATAGGCGTTCAGAAATCTCATTTCCTCCTCCAGGCGGACGGCTTCCTTGTCACGCGTATCCAGCACATACCGGTATACCTCCGAAAGTTGTTTAATAAATTTAGCCGCCTTGTCCTGGTCCTCATAAACCAGATTGGTCAGCACGTTCAGGCTGTTGAACATAAAATGCGGACTCACCTGGCTTTTCAGCGCCTCGTACTTTGCGCGAATACTTTCTTTTGCCAGTACTTCCGCGTCAAGCGTCGCCTTTCGTCCTCTTAACAGGAATTCGCGGCTGTGTAAAACCAGCGAGATCAGAACCGTTATCGAAATCGAAAAATAAATAGTCCAAAGAAAGGACTTTCCAAACTGAAAACTGAAAACTTTCTCAAAGGCGATCATGGCAACAATCACCGCTACCAGCGTGTAGCCGATCGTCGATATAAGGCCAATGATCAGTCGCTTGACAGGAAATCTGAACCATGATATTTTGCCGGTTAAGTAATGCGTGATGTAATTATTTCCTTTGTACAGCAAGATCCACATGATGAACGAAAAAAAGGAAATCTGGCCATACTCCCTCACCGTATTACAGGACGGGCAGGTAAAATAAGTCTGCCCAATACTGGCGGCCGCAAAAAAAGCTATCAACTGAATTTCCTTGATGATAAGCTGACGACTTATTGTCATAAGACTGCTACTCCGGTTTTGTTATCCTGCGGCGTACGAATATAAGGTTAATTACACTCCTTTTTCAGCTCGAGAGCCATCTCCTGTCCCCACCGGGGGGCTAATGGGTTATCGGACTTATACGTTTCGAATTTTCGCAGCGCACTGTTCAACGTAGCGCAAGCCTCGGTAAGGGGGGAGCCGAAAAATTTCGCCGTGCCGTGCTGCATCTGGGCCATCAACGCCAATGCCCGAGGATTTTCAGGATTCATGGCGGACGCTTTGCCGAAATGCTGCATAGCTACTCCAGCAAACTGAGGGCCACGGGTAGCCGGGTCTACAGTAACCCTGATCATATACGCAAACCCTTCCAACGATTCGATCTCTGACTCGGTCTCGTTCAGGGACCTTGCTTTCGCAATTGCTTCCATCGCCTGATCGAGGTACAAGTCCTTCCGTGCCGCTTCGGTTTCTCGGTTGGC
The DNA here is from genome assembly GCA_041742155.1 of Chryseolinea sp. GTDB lineage: Bacteria > Bacteroidota > Bacteroidia > Cytophagales > Cyclobacteriaceae > Chryseolinea. The sequence continues at coordinate 425,287 of JBGSJE010000003.1, forward strand.
CATCAGGATATAACCGAACGCGGAATAGTAGTATGGCTCCCATTTGGTTTTCTCCGCGGCGGCGATCCGCTCAAGGGAATTTACGGCTTGCTGAAGGTCCGGAACCGTCTGAGCCGTGTAAACTGCCCTGATGTTTTTCAGCATGGCTTCCGTATACCGCTCATCGTTTGCAAACAATGAATGAACGACGAGCACCAGCAGCGAAATGAGAACGGGAATAATACTTACGGTTTTCATAATAGGGGTTTTTAGTTGTTATAGACTCGGTAATTGATTGATTGATTTGTCCTTCGAGATCGTGATAAAAATTCCGACAAACAGGAACCTCGGTGCAGCCTGCCGTATAGGCCTGCCGGCATAAACTCCGGATTCGTCCGGAATATTGGCGTATTCGTATCCGAAAATGTTATCCCGCCCCAGCAGGTTGGTGCAAGAGAGATAAAGGATCAGGTTGGGCCTCGGTAAATAGGCGACATTGATACTCAAATCAGCATAGTGTGGCGTTCTTCCTGCATTGAATACGCCCGTATTCGGGTCGTTGTATGGCCGGCCGGTCGTGTAGGAGTATGTAATACCTGTCTGACATTTGATGTCCGGAATAAAGTGTTTGTACACGAAGGACAAGTTGTGTTTCGATGCAAACGACGGTGTCGCCTGTCCCGGAAAATTGAGATAGTCGCGCTCGGTGTCCAGAAAAGAATAGGAGAGCCAAAAATCGGCATTTTTTATGGACTGGTTGTCACGCCAGAACAACTCCGCACCCCGCGCGAACCCGCTACCTTCATTTGTCAGGTCCAGCGCATTTCCATCCCTGTATTTTACCAGGTCATCGTAAACCTTATAATACGCCTCTACCCTGAATGTTCTTTTGTTCTGCACCCTCTGGTAATTCAGGATATAGTGGTCGGCTTTTTCGGGATCAAGTTTTTGATCGACACGTACCAACGTATTGGCAGCTGTCTGCCTGAACTTTCCGTAGGCGAAGGAAACCTGACCACCGCGACCGGCCTTGTAGGCGAGTGAGATCCGGGGATCAATACTGATTTCTTCCGTAAGGGTATTGTATTCCATACGGACTCCGGCCCGCGTTACAAACTTGTTACTTGCAAAAAGGTCGGCTTCGGCAAAGGTCGCCGCTAGGGTCTCGACAAAATCGAGAACATATCCGGATCCGGACTGAAAATCAATGTCCTGGCTGTACTGCCGCCGGATGATTTCCCCGCCTGTTCTCAGTGCAACGCTCTCCGACAGGTCTCCTTCAAACACGGTCTTCGCGTGAATTCCCCTTTCCGTCTCGATGATATTATCCGTATCAACGATCGCATCGTTTACGGTTGACGTATACGATACGCCGCCTCTCACACTCCACTTCTCGCTGAGGGCATTTTTATACGAGGCGTTCATATAGCGGTAGTCGTTTTTCAGGTTGAACAACGTTGCAATGGTATAGTCATGAATGGCGTGGTTATAGAGGGAGAACTCCGAATGATTGAAATTTCCATAAAATTTGAACAACCCGTCCTTACCAACCTGTTGCCTGAAAACTCCAACGCCTTCGATAGCTGCCGGGGGAGTTTTCCAGTCCACTTCCTGGTTGATCAACCCGAAGTAGGGACGAATGTTCGTGTATTGGATCTTTGCCGCCGCCGATCCGCGGTCCCATGCCTGGGTGTGAGCCACATCCCCGCCGACCGAAAGGATTCCGATATCGGTTCTTGTTGACTCGGCGTTGTCGCGGGAATCGAGTACAAGAGCTGAAGAAAGAGCCTGGCCGTATTCCGCGGAGTATCCGCCCGTGCTAAAACTTGTGCCCTGAAACATAAAAGGAAGGAACCTGCCGCGGGAAGGAGTATTCGGAGCCGACGTACCGTATGCATCCAGCACGATCATCCCGTCTATAAACGTCCTTGCTTCATTGCTGTCTCCGCCGCGGACAAATAGCCTCCCGGTTTCTCCAACTTTCTGGGTTCCCGGAAGGGTATTCAGCGCACCGGCAATATCCGCCGTGGCACCGGCTGTTGTCGCGATGTCTCTCGCTTTAAAAACCGTGCGCCGCGATGCATCACTGGCCGTAAAAGCGCCGGCTGATATCGTAACCGCCTCCAACTCATTGATCGCTTCCTCAAGGGACGCGTCTATTGTGATCGTTTTGTCCTGCAGATCGACCTCCCACAGGAAGTCCTTGTAACCCAAAAATTTTATAACCAGCGTCTTCCTGCCGGTCTCCGATGTGGAGAACTCAAAACTACCGTCCGCGCCGGAACTCGTACCATCGTAGGTGTCAAGCAGGAAAATGTTGGCACCCGGAACCGGTACACCCCGGCTGTCGGAAACCCTGCCCCGGATATCTACCTGGGCTTGGCCTGCTAAAAAGCAGATTGAAATCAGCAGTGTCAGGATTAAACGCATGGCAATTTGTTCGCGGTTACAGAGTAAAGGTTAGCTACCGGGCTACATTTTGAAAAAACAAGTGACTGAATTGTCGAAGGGACAAGCTGAGTTGTCGATTTTTTAAGAAAGTGCCTGCCGCGGTTTACCCCCTGATTTTGAGACGCCTGCCTCCTGACGTGGTTGAAAGGGTCGGTAAAGCCGGATTCGTCACCACCCGGGTGGTGGTAAAAGATTGCCCGGAATACTTATTTTTGCACCCTTAATGACTTAATAATGGCCGATTACAGCAAAGAGGAGATCAAGCGTATAGAAGAAAAGTGGAGAACAATCTGGAAGGAACGCGACGTTTACAAGGTTCAAAACAATTCCCCCAAGCCGAAATATTATGTGCTGGACATGTTCCCCTATCCGTCCGGCGCGGGACTTCATGTGGGCCACCCGCTGGGTTACATCGCGTCCGACATCGTTTCGCGTTACAAAAGGCTCAAGGGCTTCAATGTATTGCATCCGATGGGATTTGACGCCTTCGGTTTACCGGCCGAACAATATGCCATCGATCATGGAATCCACCCCGCTGTTTCCACCGCGCAAAATATCGAGAACTTTAAAGACCAGCTTTCAAAAATCGGTTTCAGCTACGACTGGAGCCGGGAAGTACAGACCTGCGATCCCTCCTACTACAAATGGACGCAATGGATCTTTCTCCAGATCTTCGACAGCTGGTACAACCGGCGTAAAGAGAAAGCGGAGCGTATTGCGGACCTGATTGCTTTGTTCGAAAAGGAGGGAAACACAAATCATCCATTTCCCAATGTTAAGTTCCTCGTGCCGGGAACGAAGAAGGAAACATTCAGCGGTGATGACTGGAAAAGTTTTGACGAACATACGCGGCAGGAGATCCTTATGCAATACCGGTTAGCCTACCTGGCCTACACGGATGTAAACTGGTGTGAGGCCCTTGGTACCGTTCTGGCCAACGACGAGGTGATCAACGGCGTGAGCTACCGGGGTGGGTTTCCAGTTGTAAAAAAACAGATGCGTCAGTGGAGCTTGCGGATCACCGAATACGCGGAACGCCTGCTGAAGGGTCTGGATGAAATTGATTTCAGTGACTCCATGAAAGAAATCCAGCGCAACTGGATTGGAAAGAGTGTCGGCGCGAAGGTCACCTTCGAGATACAGAGCGAAGGAGGACAATCCTCAAAACTTGTCGTTTTCACCACCAGACCGGATACGATCTTCGGTGTGGACTTTATGGTGCTGGCGCCGGAGCACGAACTGGTGAGGAGTATAACCAGCACGGAGCAAAAGGAAGACATCGAAAAATATCTCAGGTACGTGGAGAGCCGGTCGGAGATCGACAGAATGGCTGAAGTGAAAAAAATTACCGGTGCCGCCACGGGTGCGTTTGCGATCAACCCGTTCAACGGAAGAAAGGTACCGGTATGGATAAGTGAATATGTGCTGGCAGGTTATGGAACGGGTGCGATCATGGGGGTACCCTGCGGCGACGAACGGGATCATAAGTTCGCCAAACATTTTAACCTGCCGGTTACAAACATCATCGGCGAATATTACAATGGAAGCGAAGCGAATCCGACCAAGGAAGCGACGCTTCAGAATTCCGATTTCCTGAATGGAATGGTTATGCACGATGCGATTGATGTGGTGATTTCAAAGCTGGAAGAAAAAGGAATAGGCAAACGGCAGGTCAACTATAAAATGCGTGACGCGGGATGGAGCAGGCAACGTTATTGGGGCGAACCTTTTCCAGTCGTTTATCGCGGCGATATACCTTATGCGATGGACGAAAAAGAGTTGCCTCTCGTTCTTCCGGAGTCGAATAATTTCAGGTCTTCCGGCAGTGGTGAGGGTCCGCTGGCAAATCTCAAAGAATGGGTATTCTTCAAAGACGGAGAGCGGCGGGACACCAACACCATGCCTACACACGCAGGGGCGGCATGGTACTTTTTGCGCTATATGGATCCGCACAACGATAAAGCCTTCGCCGAAAAGAAGGCTCTTGATTACTGGGGGCAGGTGGATGTTTATGTCGGAGGTTCCGAACATGCGGTAGCGCACTTGTTGTATTCGCGGTTGTGGGTAAAGATCCTTCATGACCTGGGCTACCTTAATTTTGACGAGCCTTTCCGGAAGCTGATCAACCAGGGAAAGATCACCGGCGATTCCAGGTTCGTATACCGGGTCAGAGGCACGAACAAATTTGTCTCCGCGGGATTGAAAGACGGTTATGATACGGATCCCCTGCACGTTGATGTAAATATTGTGACAGGTCTTGAACTGGATACACAGGCTTTTAAAAACTGGAAGCCGGATTTTGCCACCGCGGAATTTATTCTCGAGGATGGAAAATACATTTGTGGTGCGTCTATCGAAAAAATGAGCAAGTCTTATTTTAATGTGGTGAACCCGGATGTGATCATCGAAAACTACGGCGCCGATACCCTGCGCATGTATGAGATGTTCCTTGGTCCGCTGGAACTGTCAAAGCCCTGGAACACCCATGGTATAGACGGCGTCTACAAGTTTCTCCGGAAATTCTGGCACCTTATCCACGATCACCAGGGCAATATCCACGTCAGCGACGACGAACCAAGCCGCGAGGAATTGAAGGTCTTGCATAAGACGATAAAAAAGATCGAATACGATATTGAGCATTTTTCGTTCAATACATCCGTCAGTGAATTTATGATCTGCTGCAACGAACTCAGTTCTATAAAATGTAATAAACGCAGTATCATTGAACCGCTTGTTATTGCCTTGTCGCCGTTTGCACCCCACGTTGCTGAGGAGTTATGGGAAAAATTAGGACACGGGGAGTCTATCCTGTCCGCAACGTTCCCTGCCTACGACGAAGCGTATTTAAAAGAGGATTCGTTTGAATACCCGATCTCCATCAACGGAAAGGTGCGCGCCAAAATGAACTTTGCCCTGGACATGCCGAAGGAGGATATCGAAAAACTGGTGCTGGCCTCTGACGCAGTCGCAAAATGGACGGAAGGAAAAACGCCCAAGAAGGTGATCGTTGTGCCGGGCAGGATTGTAAACCTGGTGATGTAAACGAAAAAGTTAACGCCAGCCTCCCGGTCTGACGGGACCCGTTTCTGCTGCCGGCACTTTCGGACTTTGCGACTTCTTCGTTACATTCGCAGACTAATTTTCAATCGAATGCATTATTCAAAAATTGCCGGCATCGGGCATCACGTCCCGGAACAAGTCATCACCAACGAATACCTTTCCACCCTGATGGATACCAATGACGCCTGGATCGTTGAACGGACAGGTATTCATGAAAGGCGGTGGATGGATCCGGCCAAGGATACGGTAGCGAATATGGCTGCCAAAGCTTCCCGCATGGCTCTGGAACGTGCCGGCATCGGCGAAACCGATATCGACTTTATTGTATTCGCCACGATCACGCCCGACTATTTCTTTCCCGGATCCGGTGTGTTGTTACAGCGGGAACTGGGTCTCGATGGACGTATCGCAGCCCTGGACATCCGGAATGCATGTTCGGGATTTATCTATGCCCTGTCGGTTGCAGACCAATTTATCAAGACAGGGATGTATAAAACGGTATTGGTCGTCGGTGCCGAAATACAATCCACGGCACTGGACGTCAGTACGCGGGGAAGGAATACGGCAGTTATTTTCGGTGACGGAGCGGGAGCCGTGATTCTGAAAGCATCGGACAAACCGGGTATACTTTCCACTCACCTTCACTCCGACGGAAATTTCGCGGAAGAACTTTATGTAAAAGATCCGGGCAGCAGCCGGCCCAGGAGCGAACGCCAGGCGGACCAGATCCTGGATACGTCAACCTTCAAAGTTGTTATGAACGGCAACCAGGTTTTCAAGCACGCGGTGGTCCGTTTTATGGAAGTAATCAATGAAGCCCTTAAAGCCAATAATCTGGAACGGGATGCGATCAGTTTACTCGTACCGCATCAGGCCAATCTCAGAATCAGCCAATACATCCAGGAGAAACTCGGTCTGTCGGATGAGCAGGTTTATAACAATATCATGCGGTATGGCAATACGACGGCAGCCTCTATTCCGATCGCGCTGAGCGAAGCCTGGGCAGAAGGTAAAATCAGGGAAAATGATTTAATTTGTTTGGCAGCCTTCGGAAGCGGGTTCACCTGGGCCTCGGCATTGATCCGTTGGTAGTGCTGTTAGGCGTTATCCCTGATCGTCGTTTTTATTCGATTTCGTGGATCAACGAGTTAACACGGCAGTAAATATGAATACACTTACATTAACGATATACGGATAACGATTAAAATGAAAACCTCTGCCTATAACCCAAGTCCTCTGGAAGTTGATTTCGCCAACGCTTTGTACGTGCTTCAGAAAGAGCTGGAAAAAAATCTGCACGACAACCAGATCATCCATGTCGAAAGCAACATCAAACGGGATAACCCGATGGTGAAATTCAGCTTGCTGGACAAGGACGGCGACCCGCACGAAATAGTCGTCAGGATCATCCAGATACCCGACAAATTCTGATAGGACGGGATCAAAACATTATCGAATTACATGTTCACCCTTTAATTTTTACCAACCAGAATGTCGATCATTATCATATTGTTTTGCATTGCTGTCCTCATCCTGCTGATCACACAGTTTAAGATCAACGCCTTTCTCGCTTTCCTTGTCGTATCCATCCTGGCCGGTTTGATGCTGGGTATCGAGGTATCGAAGATCACTGCGTCGATCCAAAAAGGACTGGGTGACATGCTGGGCTCACTGGTGATTGTTGTCGCCTGCGGTGCCATGCTGGGAAAACTTGCCGCCGAAAGCGGAGCGGCCCAGCAGATCGCATCCGGAATGATGAAGCTCTTTGGCGAACGATACATTCAATGGGCGCTCATGATCACCGGTTTTATTATTGGTATCCCCCTTTTTTACAACGTAGGCTTCGTGCTCGTGATACCGTTGATATTTTCCGTCGCGTATAAATACAAGTTACCGGTTGTTTATATCGGCGTGCCCATGCTGGCTTCACTCTCCGTGACCCACGGCTTCCTTCCTCCCCACCCATCGCCTACTGCACTTGTAGCCCAATTTAATGCAGACATGGGAACAACCCTTTTTTACGGAGTTCTTATCGGACTGCCAACGGCAATCCTGGCCGGACCCGTTTTTTCCAGGGCATTAAAAAATATCAAAGCAACACCACTTCAGACGTTCAATGCCGCTCCCATTCCCGAAGACAAACTTCCCAGCCTGGGCATCAGTATATTTTCCGCCATGCTGCCCGTGATTCTGATCGGACTAACGACAGTCCTCACCAACATGGTTACGGAGGATGGATTTTTAAGAACAACGATCGTCTTCTTCAGCGACGCTGCCATTGTCATGATCCTTTCGCTGGCCGTAGCTACCTACACGATCGGACTCCGGCTGGGTATGTCCATGAAAAGGGTGATGGATATTTATGGCGAAGCTGTCAAGGATATTTCGATGCTATTGCTGATCATGGGCGGCGCCGGCACCTTAAAACAAATCCTTACCGACAGCGGCGTGAGTGATGAGATCGGCACCCTGCTGAACGGCCTTGATGTCCACCCGCTGCTGCTGGCATGGTCGATCGCCTGTGTGATTCGTGTGTGTGTCGGATCGGCAACAGTAGCCGGTCTCACGGCGGCGGGAATCGTTATGCCGCTGATGGGAAGACCGGACGTTGACCCCAACCTGATGGTATTGTCCGTCGGCGCGGGAAGCCTTATGTTCTCTCACGTGAACGATGCTGGCTTCTGGCTTTTTAAAGAATATTTCAACCTGAGTATCAAAGACACCATACGATCGTGGTCACTCATGGAGACAGTTGTGGCTATTGCCGGACTGATCGGCGTGATGACCATCTCATACCTGAAATAATACCTTTCGCATAATTCCTGATTTTGCTATCAGGTTGACGCCTGTTGCTTGCGATAGTGTGAGAAACATGCTGTATTTTACGCCTTCTAAAAAATTCAAATAACCTATGTCAATGCTTACCCCCGACGAACGATTCACCGCGCTTGGTCTTACCCTACCTCCTGCTCCGACGCCCATTGGCGTTTATAAACCTTTCCTGATCGTTGGAAACCTCGCTTATGTTTCGGGTCACGGTACCGTAAAGGAAGACAAGAGCCTGATCATCGGCCGGATCGGTAAAGACATGGATATAGATGAGGGAAAACTAGCCGCACGCCAGGTGGGGCTGGCTATCCTGGCGACCCTGAAGCAAAACCTGGGCAGCCTGAACAAAGTAAAGCGCGTGATTAAGGTTCTGGGAATGGTGAATTGTACCGCCGACTTTGAACGGCACCCCTATGTCATCAATGGTTGCAGTGAGCTGTTCGCCAAAGTATGGGGCGACGATCTGGGAGTCGGGGTCCGAAGCGCTGTAGGAATGGGCTCGTTACCCGATAACATACCCGTAGAGATCGAAGCAATCTTTGAACTATCCTGATATGCTGCCGGATAAAGAATGGTATGTGATCGACAATATCAGTGAGCTGGATACGCCGGCACTGGTCATCTATCCCGATCGCGTGAAGAGTAACATTCAGTTGCTGGTCGCGAGTATAGATGACGTAGAAAGGCTCAGACCACATATCAAAACTCACAAATCGCCCGAGGTAAGTCGTTTTATGATGGATGCGGGCATCCATAAATTTAAGTGCGCCACCATCTCCGAGGCGGAAATGCTTGCCCTCGCCGGCGCTCCGGATGTATTGCTCGCCTATCAACCGGTGGGACCCAAGGCACAACGCCTTGCTGAATTGGCGGCCCGTTTTAGCGGGACACGGTTTTCATGCCTGATCGACAACTTCGAGACCGCTGCGGCATTATCCGGCACCTTTGCTTCACACCATCTTTCAATCGATGTTTTTATCGACCTGAACGTCGGGATGAACCGCACCGGTATCCGGCCCGCCGATGCCCTGGTGCTGATAAAAAAATGCGGATCTCTAAAGAATATCGCCGTCAAAGGTTTGCATGCCTATGATGGACACATCCGTGATGCGGACTTCGAAGCGCGCAAGAAGAATTGCGACAGCGCTTTCCACGATGTCCTTCAGTTGCGGCAGGATGTTGAAAAACAGCTGGGTCAAAAACTCGTCATCGTGGCCGGGGGTACACCGACGTATTCTATCCATTCCCAACGAAAGGAAGTCGAGTGCAGTCCCGGGACGTTTGTGTACTGGGATAAAGGCTACGAAGAGATCCTCGGTGAACAAAAATATGTTTTCGGGGCACTCGTGGTCACCCGCGTGATCTCCATGCCCGTAGCGGATACTATCTGCGTCGACCTGGGCCATAAGGCGATAGCCGCGGAAAATCCACTGGTTAACCGCGTCAGGTTCCTGAATGCACCCGACCTCCAGCCTATAGGCCAAAGTGAAGAGCACATGACCTTGAAGACAACCGGAGACAGCGTGTACAAGGTCGGCGATGTTCTCTACGGCGTACCCTACCACGTCTGCCCTACTGTTGCATTGCACGACCGCCCCGCGGTAGTCGTGAATCACCAGGTGACCGGTTACTGGCTAACCGAATCGCGGAACCGGACCATCACCATTTAACCACCTGCAGGTCACCAATACAAGACGCTAACCATTAATCCTTAACAGACATGTTTACCATAGATGCTCACCTGGACTTAAGTATGAATGCCCTGGAATGGAACCGGGATTTGAGGAAACCCATACAGGAAATAAGAGCACGTGAAAAAGGTATGGCGGATAAGCCTGACCGCGGAAACAATGTTGTCTGCTTTCCGGAACTGAAAAAGGCGGATATCGGACTGGTTGTGGCCACCCAGATTGCCCGATATGTCGCGCCCGACAATCCCCTTCCGGGATGGAATTCGCCCCAACAGGCATGGGCGCAAACGCAGGGTCAGCTCGCCTGGTACGAGCAGATGCAGGAAGAAGGGGAAATGATCCAGATCAATAACCTCTCAGGACTCGAGAAGCACATCGCCCTGTGGAACGACAATTCGCCAAAGGAGTCCAAGCCGATCGGCTATATACTCAGCCTCGAAGGCGCCGATTCGATCGTTACCCTGAAGCATCTTGAAAAAGCTTATGCGCGTGGCCTCCGCGCCATCGGGCCCGCCCACTACGGACCGGGAAGGTACGCGCAGGGAACAAATGCGACCGGAGGTCTGGGGCCGGACGGAAAGGCTCTGCTAAAGGAAATCGAACGGCTCAACATGATCCTCGACGCGACCCACTTATGTGATGATAGCTTCTGGGAAGCGATGAAGAATTTCAACGGGCATGTCTGGGCAAGTCACCACAACTGCCGGGCGCTGGTAGACCATAACCGGCAGTTCAGCGACGAGCAGTTCAGGGAACTGATCTCCCGTGGTGCCGTGATCGGCGGTGTTCTGGATGCCTGGATGATGGTCCCCGGCTGGATCAGGCATGTATCGAACGCCAGGGACCTGAATTGTAATCTTGAAGTTGTGGTCGATCACATGGATCATATCTGCCAGCTTGCGGGAAACGCGCTGCATATTGGCATCGGATCCGATCTCGACGGCGCCTTTGGAAAAGAGCAGAGCCCCTATGACCTTGAAACCATTGCCGACCTCCAGCGCATTCCAGGTATGTTGCGGAAGCGGGGGTACACGGAACAGGATGTGGAAAATGTCATGTATGGAAACTGGCTGAGATTCCTCCGGAACGCCTGGAAGAATACCTGACGAATAATTCCGGATGTTGAATTTTTCGGGGATTCAGGAAATTTCGTCGGAAGAATCCCGCAATTATTGCAGCCCGAACAGCGTTAAACGCCTGCAGGCGTGACTTTGACGAAGAAAGACCGGATCGTAAAGGCAGGGATAGGTGTAAGATAATCCCGTAAATTACCCTTCCGGGTGTCCTTATTTGAGGTAAATTGCTTTTCGTCAAACCATTCCTTTTCAAGTTTCGTTTTCAACTGATAGATTCCCGCGCATGAAGAACAAAAAGACCATTGTAGTGACATTAGTTGTTTCTGTTGTAGCCTTATTCTCCTTTAGCAGGCCCGCGGAACGATACTTCGAAATCGCTAAAAATCTCGACATTTTCGCCACGCTGTTTAAAGAAGTTAATGCCCTTTACGTAGACGAAGTCAATCCCAATAAACTGGTACGCACGGGTATCGACGCGATGCTTGTATCCCTGGATCCCTACACGAATTACATCCCGGAGGATGAAGTCGAGGATTTCAGAACGACGAACACGGGACAGTACGGTGGGATCGGTGCCATCACCCGTGAGATTGGAAACCGGACCATTGTAACCATGATCATGGAAGGTTATGGAGCCCAGAAAGGAGGCTTGAAGATCGGCGACCAGGTCGTCCGGATCGATGATATCGACCTGTCGAAGTTGTCACGCGAGGAATCAAGCCAGTTAATGAAAGGCCAGGTAGGTACACCTGTTAGCCTGACCGTTAAACGTATCGGCGTCGAAAAGCCCATCAGGCTTGAATTCAAACGGGAAAAGATCAAGTTGAACAACGTTCCCTTTTACGGGCTGGTCGATTCAGATATCGCCTATATTCAGCTGACCGATTTTACCCCCGACGCAGCCAAGGAAGTCAAGAACGCCATTACCATATTAAAGGACAAAGGAGCGAAGGGAGTTATCCTGGATTTGCGCGGAAACCCCGGAGGCCTGTTGATCGAAGCGGTTAATATCACCAATCTGTTTTTGCCAAAGGGAAAACTGGTTGTCAGCACCAAGGGAAAAATTCCGGAGAACAATTTAAACTATGAGACGCTGAACATGCCGATAGATACGGAAATTCCGGTCACGGTGTTAATCAACCGCGGGAGCGCTTCGGCATCCGAGATCGTGGCGGGCACGTTGCAGGATTACGACCGTGGTGTTGTCATCGGCGAAAAATCGTATGGCAAAGGCCTCGTTCAGGTCAGCCGGCCCCTCTCTTACAATTCACAACTCAAAGTTACCACAGCCAAGTACTATACCCCGACGGGGCGATGTATCCAGGTACTGGACTATACGCATCGGCGCGACGATGGAAGCGTGGGTTCCATCCCCGACTCCCTTAAGAAAACGTTTAAAACAACGAATGGCCGAATTGTTTATGACGGCGGCGGGATCGATCCGGACATCAAAACCGAAGCCCGGGAGGCACATGTACTCACGCAAGTATTGTTCGAAAAAGGATTGCTGTTCGATTTTGCCGCGCAGTACGCCTACCACCATCCAGAAACCGTCGATGCGAAGACCTTTACGCTGAGCAATGACGAATATCAGCAATTTGTAAGCTGGATGAAGGACAAGAACTACTCCTACAAATCCTACCTGGAATATCAATTGCAACAGTTTACAGAAGAGGCGAAGAAAGAAAAATACTACGGCGAACTGAAGGGTCAACTTGACCAGATCAGCAACCGGATTTCAGAGAGCAAAAAAAACGAACTTATGCTTCACAAGGATGAAATCAAAATGCTCCTGGAGGAAGAGATCGTTTCCCATTATCACCTGGAGAGAGGCAGTATCGAGGCGGGGTTCAAATACGATACCGATATAAAAAAAGCAACGGAGCTGTTACACAACACCGATCAATACAAAAAGCTTCTTAATATTCCGTAGATATGAAATTCCGCATGGGAAAGAATATCAAGTGGTTTTTCTTTCTGTCGACCGCGATCTTTTCGGTTTTCCTTCATTCCTGCATGACATTCAGAATGAGTCCGAAAGAGATCGACGAGTATTTCATCACCAAAAATATTGCCGCCACGCAGCATTCGTACAAGGTTGACGGACGGGAGATACATTACGTCAAGGCGGGTGACAACACGAAACCCCTCATCCTGTTCGTACACGGGTCACCCGGCTCGCTAAGCGCGTTCATTCATTTTTTGGCCGATACAACCCTGCTCCGAGACGCCCTGTTGATCACAACCGATCGCCCGGGTTTTGGTTATTCAAATTTTGGCAATGGAGTGGCATCACTGGAAAAGCAAGCTGAAATGCTTAAGCCGATTCTGGAAAAGTTCAAGCGAAATAAGCCGGTCATTCTTGTCGGCCACTCGTTAGGCGGGCCGCTTATCGCACGAATGTCGATCGACTTTCCCGAACTGGTGGATGGTCTTGTCATGGTTGCCGGCTCGATCGATCCGGAACTCGAACCGAATGAAACCTGGTTCAGGGCTCCGCTGGCAACACCTTTCCTGAGTTGGCTGCTGCCAAGATCACTTCGCGCATCGAATGAAGAAATCTACCACCTCAAACCAGAACTGGAAAAGATGGTCCCGCTGTGGACCCATATCAAATGTCCCGTGATCGTCATCCAGGGAAAAAAGGATTCGCTCGTGCCAGCCGAAAACGCGGACTTCGCGCGGAAAATGCTGGTGAATGCTCCTGTACACTTCGTCTATAAGGACGATATGGATCATTTCGTCCCCTGGAGCAATCCTGAACTTATTCAGCAGGCGATCCTCGGCATGGCGACACAAAAAAACACATCGATGCGACACCTATCCTCAGAATAGGCTACCGGGAGTACAACGCCTTGCCTGCAGCTTCGAACTTATCGCCGCTTTTCCAAACGGGCCTTTCCTTTGTGTTGGCTAAAAGGTAAGCACCGTAAACGAACGACCGGAAAAATTTTTCCAGGTATTCCATGTCCAGTGATCCCACCTCGTCCGCCGGTTGATGATAATATTTGAAAAGCTCGGGGTCAAATGCCTTGATACCTGGAGAAATGTTCACCGCCGGCACACCCTTGGCGGCAAAGTTCATATTATCGGAGCGTTCGTATAAATTCTGTTCCGGCGCCGGATCGCCTTTAAGCTCAAGCCCAAATGTCCGGCATGCCTTTTTCAAAAGTTCATCAGCCGTCGTTCTGTTAAAATCGATAATGGTGGCAATAGTCTTGTCGTTGTAACCCGCGCCGTCACAGTTGTAGTTGAACACGATTTGCTGAAGAGGGATAAGGGGATGGTTTGCATACCATTCGCTACCCAGTAAACCCTTTTCCTCGGCTGTAACCGCGATAAAGACGACGGACCTTTTGGGTGGATTTTGCTGAAAAAATTTCGCCGCCTGTAGCAATGCAACCGTGCCGATCGCATTGTCACGTGCGCCGTTAAAGATTGAATCGGGGCTGTTATTCTTCTTCACTCCTACGTGATCGTAGTGGGCTGTTATGGCAATCCATTCATTTTTGAGAACTGCATCCGTGCCCTCTATGACACCGATAACATTTTTCGCGGCAACAGGACGGGGGTCCGTTAATTTCACCAGGAGCTTGCCCTTTCCCGATCTGGCCTCCAGCAAGTGTCTGATCGTGGGGGAATCGACATTCCGCATCAACAGGTGAGGGATGTTATTTGTCGTCTCCTTTCGTGTAACCAGGCGGGATGCCGACAGGTAATTAACCAACGCCTGCCAGGGAACACCGGGAAGAGCCATAATTTCAACGAGACCGGCCGCCCCCCTGGAAGCCGCCAGCTTATTTTTCTCCGGCGAATCTGTTAACACCGCCTGTACGGCATTTTTTGTAGACGGTGTCCCCGCATAGGCAACCACAATTTTATCTCTGACGTCGTATTGCTCAAAGTCTTCCTTTGTTCCATATCCTATAAAGACAATTTCCCGGTCACCATCGGCTGAACCGCCGGTCATCAATAAGATATCGTCTTTCAGTTTCAGCACATCAGCGCCAACGGTGAACACAGCTTCAAGGGGAGGCAGTATCTCTTCGAGCTGGACGGGTTGAACGAACGACGTTGTGCCCCTGACAGGCTTCACGCCCGTAATTTTGAACTGCGTTTCCAGGTAGTTAGCGGCTATATCGAGCTCTTTGGAACCGGTATCTCTCCCCCTCATTTCGTCAGCCGCCAGGAACGACAAATGAGCCCCAGTCTCATCCGCGGTAACCAATTCACGGATTTGCCGGAGGGTCTTCGTTTGAGCCAAGACACTCGTGCTGACCACCAGCAGAAGAGAAACAAAACTTATGAGGCGCATAGCATCGGGGTTTAGCCGACAACAATGTAAAGGGCGCCATTGTAAAAAGCAAAAGCGGATCCCGTTAAGGACCCGCTTCTTTTCTACAGGTTTAGGTATAAGTTAGTAGAGTTTCTCTTTTAGCGCAAGAACAACAGCTCGCGGTATTTTACCAATGGCCAGTCTTCGTTGTCGACCAGTAATTCCAGTTTGTCCACCGCATCGCGGATCGTATCAAAGTATTTCTCCTTGATATCGTCGCAATACGCCACCGCGCGCTTGTGCGTATCGGTGATTTTGTTGATTCGTTTACGCTCTTCGACCATGGCACGTACATTGGATTTTATGCTATCGATGTGACCGGAGATCTCCTTGATGGTCTGAACAACAGCTGAGTTATCAACGCCAAGGCCTTTCAGACCATTTGCATTGGCAATAAGCTTTGTCTGGTAAGCGATCGCCGTAGGAACAATGTGATTCATAGCCAGGTCACCGATCACACGGGCTTCAATCTGAACCCGTTTGATGTATCCTTCCAGCTTGATCTCCACACGCGCCTCGTTCTCCTTGTGAGACATTACACCGTGCTTTTCGAAAAGTGCTATGGACTTTTTGGTCAGGTAGGCATCTAACGCGCGAACCATGTTCTTCACATTACCAAGCTTCCGCTTAGCCGCTTCGTTTACCCACTCTTCGGAGTAACCGTCACCTTCGAAACGTACGTCCTTGGATTCGGTAATATATTTCCGAAGTACGCTCACGATAGCGAGGCGTTTTTCTTCACCTTTTTCAATTTCCTTGGTTACCGCTTCATAGAATTCATCCAATTGATCGGCTACAATGGTGTTCAGCGCGGTCATGGCCGTACCACAATTATCCGCTCCGCCAACTGCGCGGAATTCGAATTTGTTACCTGTGAATGCGAATGGAGAAGTACGGTTACGGTCCGTTGCGTCCAGAATGATCTCCGGGATCTGATCGATACCGAGTTTCATGTACATATTGTCGCCTTTCTCGATCTTGACATTACCGCCTTTTTTCTCCAGTTCGTCGAGCACTGCGCTCATCTGTGAACCGATGAAGACAGACATGATGGCCGGAGGAGCTTCGTTGGCGCCGAGACGGAAGTCGTTACCCGGTGTGGCGATACTGGCACGAAGCAGGTCCGCATGGTTATGAACGGCCTTGATCGTCGTAATAAAGAAGGTCAGGAACATGAGGTTATCCCGTGCGCTGCTTGTCGGAGCGTAGAGGTTAACACCTGTATCGGTAATCAACGACCAGTTATTATGTTTTCCGGATCCGTTCAGGCCGGCGAATGGTTTTTCATGGAACAATATCCTGAGGTTGTGCCTGTCGGCAACGCGTGACATAACGTCCATCATCAACTGGTTGTGATCGTTGGCCACGTTCACTTCCTCGAATAACGGCGCTACCTCAAACTGACTCGGTGCCACCTCGTTGTGACGGGTACGTACCGGAATACCGAGCTTCCACGCTTCAATTTCGAAATCCTTCATAAAATCGTAAACGCGTGGAGGGATAGAACCAAAGTAGTGGTCTTCCAGTTGCTGTCCGCGTGCAGGCGCGTGGCCAAATACTGACCGTCCGGCCATTACGAGGTCGGGGCGTGCATCGAACAACGCTTTATCGATAACAAAATACTCCTGCTCGGCTCCGAGGGAAGCAACGACGTGCTGGATATCCTTGTCAAAAAGCTGACAAACCCGTGTTGCCGCGAGGTCAACTGCTTTAAGAGCTTTCAGCAATGGTGCTTTAGCATCCAGCGTTTCGCCCGTGTAGGAAACGAAAACGGTTGGGATACAAAGGGTCTTACCGTATAAGAACATCGGCGATGTCGGATCCCATGCTGTATAACCGCGTGCTTCGAATGTGCTGCGGATTCCCCCGCTGGGGAATGAAGATGCATCCGGCTCCTGCTGAACCAGTTCGCTTCCTTTGAATTTTTCTATACCAGAGATGGCGTCAAAAAAAGAATCGTGTTTTTCAGCTGTCCCGCCGGTCATCGGTTGAAACCAGTGCGTGAAGTGAGATGCCCCTTTGGCTATCGCCCAGGATTTTGCTGCAGAAGCAACTGCATCCGCCGTTACCTCATCAATTTTTTCATGGTTTTTAATTGCCGAGCTTACTTTCTTGAAGACTGCCGGTGACAGGGTGCCACGCATTTGTTCTGAGCCAAAGACATTTTCTCCGTAGAATTTGGAAACATTGGGACTCGGAAGGTCAACGTGTACTCGGGGACGATCGCTCAGCTTTTTGAGCGCTTCAAATCTTAATTGAGCCATAGGTGGTTGTAATTTTGATCTATTTGTTTCCAAAACTATCGGAATTTTCGAGACTCCATTAAGAAATAATCCACAATTTTATTTTTTTGTTAAGAACACGTTTGCACTGGTTCAATTTTGAATCGCAGTTCCACATTTTTTGAATTCCTTGAATTTTCTAACCGGCTGGTCCTAAGCACTCCCATGGAGGTGTGGCTGATCTGTTAACGCAAGGTGACGTATCTGCCCGAAGGACGTGGTCCGCGTGATTTAATCCGTGCTGCCGGCGGGCTATTTCACGTTCTCCGATCCACCATGATCCGGGGCCTGAAGAGTCCCCATCCAACGATCCCACCAAAGGAAATACAGGCCGTAATTTCCTCTAAAGGTCTGGTGATGGAGATTGTGGCTGAGGGAAGTGTTGATCCATTTGCCGAAAAGACTGTCGTGAAAACCACGGGGGTATAGCTCATAGCCAAGATGTCCGTAAACATTGTAGATCATCATGAATAAAAGAAATATTCCGATAGCCAGGGGATGGACCGGAAACAGGAAAGCGATGAGTATAATCACACTGCCTTCAATAATGGCTTCAATAGGATGAAATGCCATGGCGGCCCACGGTGACGGATTGGTGGAAAGGTGATGTACGCGGTGCACGTAGGGATACACGGATTTTTTGTGCATCCACCGGTGGGTCCAGTAAAAGTACGTATCGTGGACGAGGATCATCATAACAATACTGAAGACGAAGTAACCGACACTGTGATCAGAGATCTTCCAATATGTTTGTGTGTAGCCTGAAACGGGGGTAGCAAAAACAATAAAACCGATCGCAGCAAAAATAAAGGCCGTTATAACCGAATAGGTGATCTCCCTGACGTAATCCTTCGTGGCCGGAAAACGCTGTTGGATCTTCCTGTACTTTTCACGTGTCATGCGGATCACATAAAAAAAGAGGAAGGCAATCGAAGCCAGGACTGCATAACGCAGGATTACGACTAAAAGGATTATCCAGTAATTTTTGTCCCCGGTGAGAAAGTTAGCAGGCATACCACGGTTTGTTCCCGTGACACAAAGGTAAACAGGAATACGTCAAATTCAGTGGATGACGGATCGGGCTTTTTTTGTGGTCGTGTCAGTTCGACTTTTTTACCGAGCCGCCGCTGCTGGAATCGGTAACGGACTTATCGGGGTTGCCCCGGTACCGGATACTTCCGCCACTACTCGCGTGAGCGTCCAGTTCCTCGGTTGCGTTTACTTTCACACTTCCGGCGCTGCTGACCTCGGCATCAACTTTCCTGGCTTCCAGGTCATCGGCGTCGATCTCACCCGCGCTGCTGGCTCCTGCGGTCAGCGACCGCGTCTTCCCCTTCAGTTCGATCTCACCGGCACTCGAAGCGCTCACGTCCACGGACCCGGCATTCAGGGAGACTTCGATATTTCCGGCGCTGGAACAGCTGATCTCAATGGTACTGGCTTCAATCGTACCTTCCGAAAAAATGCTGCCCGCTGAACTGGCCGATAGTTTATCTATCTTCACATAGGTCACGTACACTTTGGCGTCCACCCGGCCACGGTAATTTCCGTCCCGCATATGGACCTTTAAATAACTGCCCGATACTTCCGTGATCACGTTTTCCATTTTTGTACCCGTCACCTCCACCCGGACGCTCTCTTTATCACCTTTCGTGAGGTAAACATCGATTCCTTCCGCTACTTTTACGCCGGTAAACGGCCCTACACTCCGGGTCTGCGATTCCTGCGCTTGAACCAGGCCTGCGGCCGCAAAGAGGAATACCACAAGTATTTTCTTCATATCATCTGAGTTTGACCTAAAGACAGGCCGCAAATATAAGGGTTGCATCGCAGTCGTTCACGGCGAATAATTTTGCCGATGTACCAAAACATCGTATTTTACACTAAAATTCAATGTACACTTTTTAACATTTGTACTTCAAACCAACAAGCCATTATGATTTTTGACAAGAAAGCCGAATTGAACGTTCTAATTAACCTGGCGGCAAGCGACAGCAATGTAGCCGCCCGGGAATCAAAACTTATCCATACCATCGGGAACGCGAACGGAATCAGCAAGGAGGATATTGACAAGATGCTCAAGAGCCCGAGACCTATCGGAAGTATTGATACCCTGACGGCAGACGAAAAATTCGAACACCTGTATCACCTGATCCAGCTCATGAAAATGGACGGTCAGGTTTTCAGAAGTGAAATTGTATTTTGCGAACATATCGCCGAAAAACTGGGATTCAAAAAGGTCGTCGTAGCTGAAATATCCCAGCACGTGTACAGCGATCCGACCATCACCGCCGACCGTGACATGGTGAAAACAAAAGCGATGAAATTCCTGAAAACAAAGGATTAAATTTTATGCCAACTTTGGTTAAGGGAAGTTCTGCTTCCCTTTTTTATTTCTTCTCGTAAGCAAGCTTACCGCCGACAAAGACCCTGATCACTTCAGTCTCCAGTATTTCCGCTTCGGGAACTGCCATGATATCTTTCGAAAAAATGGTGAAGTCAGCCAGCTTACCCGGCTCCAACGACCCTTTGATCTTTTCTTCAAATGCTCCATACGCCGCATCCAGTGTGTAGGATTTCAACGCCTGCTCCCGGGTCATCTTTTCCTCCGGCTCATATCCACCGGCAGGCTCGCCCTTCAACGTCTTCCGCGTGACGGATGCGTAAAAAGACGGGATCGGGTTGACGGGTTCGACGGGTGCATCGGTACCATTGACGATCCTCGCTCCGGTTTTTAAAACGGACTGCCACATATATGCGCCTTCCTTTATCCTCTTTTCACCCAGGCGCTCAATTGCCCAGGGCCTGTCGGATGACATATGTATCGCCTGGAACGCCGGAATGACACCCAGTTTGGCAAAGCGCGGGATATCGTCGGGATGAAGATGCTGGGCGTGCTCGATCCTGAACCGGTGATCTTTCGCGAGATCGGGATTGTCGCGAAACGCCGATTCGTAACGGTCCAATACCTCGCGGTTTGCCCGGTCCCCGATCGCGTGAGAACAAACCTGGAAGCCGTGCCGGAGCGCCTCCTGTGCCGTCTTTAAAACTGTATCCATCGACAGGGTAGCCATACCCGAAAAATCGGGACGATCACTGTAGGGCTCCAATAACCAGGCCCCGCGCGATCCAAGCGCACCGTCACAATTCAGTTTGATCGACCGTATGGTCAGCAGCCCTGTTGAATCGATCTCCGGCCCCTTATTGAACCATGCATAAACAAGGTCGCGATCCCCTCCGGTTATCATCACGTACAGCCGTACCGCGAGTTTTCCTTCTTTCTTAAAATCATGAAAAAGTTCGATATGCGATCCCGATGCACCTGCGTCGTGAAAGCTGGTCACGCCGTTCCGAAGGCACGCCTGCAACGCCATCTCCAGGGCCTGGCGGTCTGTTTCCTTCGTGTCGCCCGGAATATGTACGTCGATCAGCCCCATTGCCCTTTCGTTGAACAGCCCGGTCGGATTACCCAGGTCGTCGCGAATGACCTCTCCCCCTTCGCTTTGCTCCCGCTGTATCTTTTCGATTGAAAGCTGGTTTACTCCGGCAACTTCCATCGCCTTCCTATTGGCGAAACCGGCGTGACCACTTGCATGACGAAGGAAAACCGGGTTATCCGGTGACACTTCGCTCAACTTGTCGTGGACGGGGAATCCCTTTACCATTTTCGATGGTTTGATATCCCATTTATCCTGGTGCCAGCCACGTCCGACAATCCACTGACCAGGCTGAACCTTGCTCACTGCCTGTCGCACCCGTTCAATCATCTCTTCGTAACTCTTGACGTTCATCAGGTCAAGATTGAGTTCGTTGTAACCGATGCCCATAATGTGTCCGTGTCCTTCGATAAAGCCCGGCGTGAGGATGTTTCCTCCGAGATCCATCACAGATGTTTTGCCGCCGATGTATTTTTCCGCGTCCTGTTCCGTTCCGGTAAAAACAATTTTGTCGCCGCGAACCGCGATCGCCTGAACGACCGGGTTTTTCTCCGTGACGGTGTATATCTTTCCACCCCGGATAACCAGATCGGCCGGCTCCGGCTTATTGTCGCATGAAAAAACAATCAGGATGAACAACGCCAGGATGTGAATATTCCGCATACGATCAGGTTTTGATTCCTCAAGTTAAAAGGAATCTGCAGATGTTGTTAACAGCCGACCTATCTTTAAAGTAATTTTGTCCGGCCTTCGGGCCGAAGAATCATCTCATAAATAAAAGCGATCAGTCAATTTGATTTCAGAATCACATTTCAAACGAATGCTTCCACCACCTTTGCCAGATGAAATTTAGCAGAAGGCATTTTACCAATGTAATCGTGCAGGCGCTGAGCCAGGGTACCACGCCCCGCAAACTCGCGATCACGTGTGCGCTCGGAGTAGTGTTGGGTATCTTTCCGCTTTTTGGCACAACCACTTTATTGTGCCTGGCCGCTGCGTTGGTTTTCCGGTTGAACATTCCCCTCATTCAGTTGGTAAACTACATCGTTGCGCCGCTGCAGCTAATCCTGATCCTGCCGTTTATTAAACTGGGGACGTTTGTATTTCACCTTCAACCTTTTCCCTATTCCGCCGACCAGCTGAGAATGATGTTCAAAAACGACTGGTGGGCACTGATCCGGGAGGCAGGGCTTGCGTTAGGGACAGGAATCGGTATCTGGATGATAATGTCCGTGCCGCTATTCTTTTTATTGTTCTACGCCGGGCAATGGGTATTCAGCCGATGGCGGGGGAGTCCGACTCAACGCGAGTTATAATCCCAGTAAAGTTTTTGAATATAGGCCTTCCCTTCTTCAAGGTCCTGTCCGGCAGGTTTGCCTTTCTCCTGAATAATCCGTTGCGATACGTTGTCAAAAACAAAAAGCCTGTCTGGCCTGACGAGACCGAACCCGTTATTGAAGACAAATACCGCGAAGGGATCGTAAGAGGAGCTGAGTATGTTGTGGCTGAACATAAAATTCCTGTCGTACATTCCTACCTGCCCCAGGATCGTATTGGCAATATCGGGGTGACCCGCAACGGTATGAATAACCGTATCGCGTTTTGTTAACACACCGCCCAGCCACAGCATGGGTATTTTGAATTTATCGGGGTTAGATACCCCGGGATTGTTCGGATAGATGTGACCATGATCCGCGGTGACGACAATGAGTGTATTATCCCACCATGCTGTCTGCTTTGCCTTATCTACAAAATCCCCAAAGCACTTGTCCGTGTAATAGGCTGAATTCAAAAAGCGGTGCATGTTATCTTTCCCTTCAATAACTGTCTCCATAGGCACATCAAAAGGCTCATGGCTGCTTTGCGTCATCATGATCTTAAAAAATGGTGTATCGGTCACCTGCAGTTCATCAAAGAATTTATCGAACACATATTGGTCATGTACTCCCCACTTGCTGGTGTTCAGTTCCTGGGGAAAGTCCATGCTGTGAGTGATGTGATCGAAATCAGCATGCATGAGATAAGAATTGAAATTCGCGTAGTTGATGTTGTAACCGTAGGTAAATTCGGTGCGGTAACCACGGGTTTTAAAGACTTTGTTAAGATAAGGCAGCCCCTGCGTTTTCTTCGGCTCCTTAACCATAGAAGTTACCGGCTGCGCAGGGAAGCCATTCAATACCGAGACGATCCCCTTGTCGGTGCGATCTCCGCTGGAATAAAAATGATCGAATAAAACCCCTTCCCTGGCCAGTTCGTTAAATCGCGGCGTTACATTATCCAGGCCACCCAGTGCTCCGATTAAGCCAGAGGAGTAACTCTCCAGCATAATGATGATCACATTGGGTTTGGTGGTATTTATCAACCGGGTGGTGGAATCCGGCGCCGGAAAGAGACGGGTATAATTTTGTTCCGTTTTTGCCTTGTCAAAATAGCTGTCGGAATATTTTAGCTTGTTCATTTTCTGAACCGCATACAAAAAATTCCAGACGACATTTACAGCCGCGTGGTTCGCAAAAACATTTTTATTATGAAAGTAGACAAAGCCGGTATTCATGGGGGCGACTCCGAAACTTCCGCGGATCGGAATAATGAAAAACGCCGTCACAAGAACCATAACCGGAAGGGAAGGCCACGTGGCGGGTTCCAGTGAAAGAAACCGAGGCTTGAAGTACCGGCGCATCAAGAATCCGGCAACGGCAAAAATGAACAGGCAATAGAGTATCAGAAGTACGGATGTCAGAAGGTCGCCCGACCCGGCGGCTTCCTTTCCCATGTACATGATAGGTGTCGCGTCGAGCCGGAAACCCCAGTGTTTATAGAGTTCAAAATCCAGGACTACAATGAAGCTGGTTAAGAACAACACGATGAGCGTATAGGTAAACCATACCGGCCACAGGTACTTTCCTTTTACAAAAAAAAGCAGGCCCAGTAACAAACCGGGGAGCAGTGAAAAATATCCCGCCATTGAAAAATCCATACGGATCCCGTGAAAGAAGATGAGGAGAATATCCGGCAGGCTAACCTCACTTGTTAAAGCGTGGTGGTAGAGGAGGAACAATGCACGCGCGGTAAGGAAAAAAATGGTCCAGGCGATAAATCCGGAGAGTAATAAAACGATTCTTTGTTTCATGTCAAGCTGAATGGGGAATTTCCAAAAAAAGTTCCGGTTTATCGCTGATCGCTCATATCCCGGGCCTTACCCGCTCCAGGATTTTCGGATAGACCTTCGTAAGCGCGCGGTTCAGGTGATTTTCGTCGTCAATCTCACACCACGCAAGATCGTCAATCACCTTGATCCGGATGTTATGATCGATGGAAGTACCAACGAGGGCGTCCTCGTAATTGATCATCAGTTTACCCTCATTAAAAAGTGTTTCCGAAAAGGAAACCATGCTGGTAAGGGTATTTTTTGAAAGCTTTGAAATTCCTACGAGTTCCCCGTCAATGTGCTTGAGTACCGACCTGTCTTTACTCATGTTTTGGAGAAACCCTTCCGGCGAGTGTTGAATGAATACCTCGTCTCCGGATTGGGTGGCACCGCTTGCCAGGATAATATCCTCCTCACCGTCGGAGAGAAGGTATTCGAGCGCTATCGGGTCGTAGAGCAGATCGCTTTCCAGCAGAAGAAAAGGACCTTTGATCAGATCCCTCAATACGTAAAGCGTGTACATACTGCCCGTTGTGGCGAACCGGTCATTCCTGAAGGTACGTACTTCGGGATACTTCAAACGAAGCGAGTCGAAATGTTCATGAAAATATCCCGTGCCGATGAGGATGTCGGAAACACCCGCGTCGATGAGATGGTTAACAGACCGCTCAATCAGCGACGTTCCGTCTATTTCCAAAAAGCCCTTTGGCCTTTCGGTCGTATAGCCCTTTAATCGGGTGCCCATGCCTGCAGCCAGGATCACGGCAGTAGAGACGCGGGTGGTCATGCAGAAATAAATTTCAGTAACCTCTCTTTTACTTCGTAGGGTTTTACGGTCGGCCTGCCCAATTCGGCAGGTGAGCCCTGCGAGATCTGAAAATGAATAAACGTCAGATCGCCGTTATCCCTCCATTTTTTTACTGACTCCCGTAGCTCGGCCAGTGAATTCAGCTTCAGCGCAGTTGGGTAACTCACGGATGCCGCAAAACCGGCAAAGTCGACGATATGAGAAACGGTTGCCTGACCCCCGGTGGAGTCATGGGCGTTGTTGTCCAGCAAAACATGAAGCAGGTTACGCGGCTGGTAATATGCGTTGGTGGCAAAGGCGCCCATTCGCATAAGCGCGGAGCCGTCGCCGTCAATAACAATCACTTTCTTATCGGGCCTTGCCAACGCCAGGCCCAGACCGAGAGAGCTGATACATCCCATCGATCCCACCATGTATAAATTATTCGGCTTGTCCTCCACTTCGAAAAGTTCGCGACCGGTCTTACCGGTTGTGGCGAGGAGAACGGTATTTCCATCCGCCAGATCGGAAATACACTTCAGGGCTTCCGTACGAATCGGTAACTCCGGTTCTCCTGCTGACCTTGAAAGCGTTTTGTTGACGCGTTGATGCAAGGCCTGTCCTTTCAACTTGATATCACCGAAGGTGTTTTTCTTTACCACGAAGAAAAAGGTTCTGCCCGCTTCGATATGCTTGTTGGCTTCGCGAAGCTGTTTACCCGCCTCTTCCATATCGGCAGACAGGTACGCCCATTCCACTTCCAT
This sequence comes from Chryseolinea sp., assembly GCA_041742155.1. Taxonomy (GTDB): domain Bacteria; phylum Bacteroidota; class Bacteroidia; order Cytophagales; family Cyclobacteriaceae; genus Chryseolinea. The sequence goes on from JBGSJE010000003.1 coordinate 451,127, forward strand.
GAGTGCAAGCATTTTTTCCGTGATCGTACCCATCAGTTCATGCTGCGGCTCGTCCTTGAGACCCGGCTCCCCGCGAAGGCTTACAAAACCCAGGACGGGTAGTCTGAACGTATAGTTGAGTGAGGTAAGCGGCGAGGTGGCGTTCGTCAGGCCCGAATTCTGCATGAGTACAACGGATTTTTTTCCGCCCAGCCTGGCACCGGAAGCAATCGCTACAGCATCGCCTTCATTGGCGGCCATTACATAATCACATTCATTGATCGCATAGTTAATCAGCGACTTGAGAAACGAGCAGGGAACTCCGGAGTAAAAATCAAAGCCCATGGCTTTTAATTCATCTCCAAATGTAGTCGTGTTTATCATCCGGGAAATTGTATTTTATTATAAACGAAGTTTACCTGCGTTCTGCAAATCGACGAGTGTATCAACATCCAGCCAGGCACCACTGATGTATTTGACGGCAATGGTATTATCCTTCGCCAGTTCGTTAAACAGGTCTGAGCAGGTCATCTTTTTGAAATCTGCGGACTTGCTTAGTTTGTCCAGCGCCTTAACCACCTGTTCCGCGCCGGCTTTATTTACTTTCCAGAGACCGATAAACTCACCGGATATCTCGTTACCGCTGAGGTTGGATCCCATTTTCTTAAATACCGACGTTCCGAGGTAATTCGTGCGGTTGTATTTTTCCGAGGCGAACACGAAGTCTTTGTCAACACCTTTTTCATCGCAGTCGGCATCCACAACCAGGGTGATGTTGTTCTGATCGTTTAACAGTTCGTGCAGGACATATCTTTTGAAAATGATATCTCCGTAACTGATCAGCGTATTGTCCTTGATCTGGTCTTTTGCCAGGTAAAGGGAGTAGAGTTCCTTAGTCGTGCCAAAGTCGTCGTTATCGATGGTCTTTATGTTGCTCAGTTTGACTTTTTCCTTCTTAAATCCGCGGACTACCGACACGTCTTTGATACCCAACTGGTTGAACTCGTCGACCTGAGTCGCCAGCAACGATTTACCGTTCACCTCGAGCAATGTTTTAGGTGTCTCTTTTGTGAGGTCGCCCAGCGAACCCTGACTTGCTGCCAGCACAACCGCGTTCACTTTCTTGCCTGTCGTTGGCAGGTACCTATCCTCCGCGGCTTCGAGTTCGTCGGCGCCCTGGAGGCGGAAGATCTCGTTGACGGAAACAACCTTGCTCTCGACATTGATCAGTGTTTCTTCTTTGTAAATCCGCGCGGATGTTTCCTGCATCGCTTTGATCGACGATCGTATGTTATGATTCGCCCAAATGATGGTACTGATACCGGCTTTTCTGAAATGGTCTGTGGGGACGGAGTAATATTTGGTCGGCACAATAATCACCGGACACCGGTTTCCCCATTCCTTCATGAAAGCATCAATGTCTGATGAGTCCGCTTTTTTACTGTGGCACAGGATCGCATCAGCTCCGGCTTTGTGGTAAGCATCTGCCCTTCGCAGCGCTTCATCCAGGCCCCATCCGGCGATAAAGGCTTCCAGTCGCGCCACGACCATAAAGTCGGGGTCCAGTTGTGTATCCTTTGCCGCCTTGATCTTGCCGCTGAACTCGTCGACATCCGCGAGGGGTTGGTTTTCACCGCCGATAAATGAATTTGTTTTCGGGAAAAGTTTGTCTTCAATACACACTGCGGCAATGTCGCGCTGCTCCAGTTTTTTTACGAGCCGGCGCATGTTATTGAAATTTCCATAGCCCGTATCGCCATCGAGGAGAATGGGAATGGTCGTCGCATCGCTCATAAATTCCAAAACATCCAGCACCTGCGTCCATGATGCTTCGTTGTTATCCCGCACCCCAAGGGCGGCGGAAATGGAAAGTCCGCTTCCCCAAATACCCTTAAATCCGGCTTCCTCGACTATCTTCGCCGATAAACCATTGTGCGCTTCCATTAAAAATGCCATTTCCGGTCCGTGAATCATGGACTTTAGCTGTGTCGTTTTCTTCATAGTAGATATCCCTTTAAAAAGGCGGCCAAAAATACAATCTTATCATAATATTTTGTTCATGTTATCGTAAAATAAGCGCCCGTTCAGCCGTTTTTAAATTATAATTCACTTTTTTTGCGGTCTATGAGACCATATCAATACCGGTGCAACGACTACTCCTTGCTGACACCACCTTTTAAACAATGGATCATATCACCCCTCATTCAACTCGTTCCGTGGGCGGTACCCGCAAACATCATCACCCTGATTTCAAACCTCTTTGTCTACCTGGGTTTATACCTCGCCCTCCATCCGGAAGTAGCAGGTGAGTATACCCCGATATATATAGCGATATGCTTGTTAATTTATCTTGTCGGCGACCACCTGGATGGTATGCAGGCAAAACGAACACGCACGGGATCGGCGCTGGGAGAATTCTGCGACCATTATCTTGACGCATTCAACAACGGGATCATCGTTTTTACCATGTTCACCGTATTCGATATTCATAACCCTATGCTCATTTCGTTCGTTATCGCCGTGTCTTATATGGCGCACATGGCTGTGTTTTATGAACAATTCAAAACCGGATGGCTCACCTTCGAACGTATCGGGTCACTGGAAGGTGTGTTGTTGTCAGCTGCCTTGATCGGCTTCTCCTCGATCGATGCAGCCTATGTATTCATGACTTCAACCGTCGGAGGGACCGTTACCGTCGCGGAAATCTTTATTATTCTTTCAGCCCTGGGTGCCTTTGCCACCTTCCTCCAAACCTGGAAACGAACCCCTGACGTAAAACAAGGCTTTTGGATCTTTTCAGCTCTCCTGCTGATAGTCGGTATTGTCAGTGCATTCTTATTCACGGACTTCACGGTATTTGTCATCCTTACGCTGTATGCCAGCCTTTACGTCGGGAAGATCATGCACGGTCACCTTATCGATGGCGAGGAAAAAGGTCCGGACTGGGTCGTTCCGGGAGTTGTTACCGTCTACTATGGTCTTGGCTTATCTCAGGCGGATTATCTTTTCTGGCTCATCGAAGGATACCTCCTGGCGCAAATTCTTGTATTGATCGTCCGTACATTTTCCGTATTGAAGGTTTTTTGGGTCTGGCGCAATGCACGGATATAAACAAACACTTTTAAATCTTTCGTTTACTTTAGGTTAACATTCAAACTAAGAACATGAAGCAAGTTGCCCGTAGAATTTTGCTCAATCCCGGACCCGCGACTACGACGGATACGGTCAAGAATGCACTCGTCGTCGAAGATATCTGTCCGCGGGAGAAGGACTTTGGAAAACTTCTCGACACCATCAAGGAGGACCTCGTTAAAGTCGTTCATGGAGAGGATGAATACGTAGCCGCATTATTCACGGCAAGCGGCACCGGTGGCCTGGAGGCGGCGATTACTTCGGCAGTGCCTAAGGGCAAAAAAATCCTGGTCATTGACAATGGCGCATATGGCGCCCGTATGGCGAATATCGCATCCACGTTCGGCATCGGCGTGGTCCTCTACAAGATCACCTATGGTGACTTCCCGGACCTGAAAGCGATCGAGTCTCTTCTGATAGATAACCCTGATGTCAGCCACCTCGCAGTGGTTCATCACGAGACGACTACAGGCATGCTGAATCCCGTGCAGGAAATATGCGATCTGTCACGCAGGTATCAGGTGGAGGTGATCGTAGATTGTATGAGTTCATATGCCGGAATTCCCATTGATATCAGGAAGTGGAAGGCGGGATATCTGATCTCTTCCTCGAATAAATGTATTCAGGGAATGCCCGGAATGGTATTCGTCATCTTTAAGAAAGCATTGTTGGAGGATCTGAAAAATCAAAAGAGATCGTTCTACTTCGACATTTACAGCCAGTTTACAGGGTTTGAAAAAACCGGGCAGATGCAATTCACGCCGCCGGTACAAGTGGCCTATGCATTGCGCCAGGCCATCGACGAATACTTTGCCGAGGGAGAGTTAAACCGCTGGAACCGCTACCGCAGCAGTGGGGAGACATTGTTCTCCGGTTTGGAAAAACTGGGCTTCTCCATGCTTCTTCCACGCGACCAACAATCGCAGATTCTGCTGGCGATCCTGGAACCTTCCCACCCGCGTTATAATTTTGATGCCATGCACGATTACCTCTTCAGCCGTGGGTATACGATCTATCCTGGAAAAGGTGCCAGGGAAGCTACGTTCCGTCTTTCCGTTCTGGGAGCTATCGATCATCGCGACATTGAAAGTTTTTTAACTGAACTTAAAGGCTATTTGCAAAGTGTCGGCGTTATTTCCTGAAAATACACGGATACCGTGCTTAGCTTTGAGATTATCTAAAGATCTGTCGCAAGGGTAACATCCGACATCACTAAAATCCAAGCATGAAATATATTAAACTCCTGTTACTCATTACACTGGCAACGTCTGCGGCCAGCGCACAGGAATTCGGGTTGTCATTCTCCTATTTCATTCCAAAAAACGGTTATTTTTCAACGCCGATAAGTCCGTTTTCGATCCGGGGTCTGGGCTTTGATATTAACCGGTTCCTGGCTCTTGAAACGGGGGCCTCCCTCTACCGGATGTCGGGCCTGAATGTAAAGGACCTTCCATTTGAAACAAAAGATCCCCTCGTCGGTCCGAACTTTACCATACTGGTTCCCGCGGAACTCGTTATCCAGTTCAAGGGATCCAACATCGAATTCGACATCAAGGGTGGTGTTTTCGGTTTTTACGGATTTGGACAAAAGATCAACTACGGCAACTTCGACAGAGCGATCAGAAAATATGAAGACTGGAAAGTTGCCAATAGTGATCTCACATACGAAAACAAACCAGGATGGGGATATCACGGCGGCGCCGAGTTAACCGTTTATGTTACTCAGCAGGTCGGCGTCTCGATCGAAACGAACTACCTGATGGGTGAATCCGCATTTCCCCTCAAAGGGTCATACACTGGCGGCAATGATAACCTCGAGACAAGGCCGGTGGATTATACGGATGCAAAAATTGATCTTACCGGCCTGGAGTTTTCGATCGGCCTGATTTTCAACTCCGGGCAAGGTGGCGGGCCGAAGAAACGAAGAAGGTAAGTGTACGCTTTATAAATCTTCTTCCGGTTTAAGTACATACGTTCGGGGCATGGTCTTTCTTTCCACCACGCCTTTGTTATACTTGTTGTACAGTGCACGCGAGTCGTCTGTAAATGTTTTCAGCGCAGCTTTGGAGACGACGTCTTTGATAAAACTCACACTGTCGGTCTCTGCTTTCTGCACGGGTATCATATAGTAGTCCTTTTGCGCATCGGCTGTGCGGTAGACCCACTGAAGAAAATATCCTGCACTGTCGATCGATGTTACCGCACTGTCGGGCGAATAGCGGATTTTTTTAAGTTCCAGGTAGGCCATAGTTCCTCCATCGGTATACCGTTTACGCTGTCCCGAGACAAAATTACCGAGGGAATAGGCGACAAACTGATTCGACTCCTTTCGCCATTCCATGGGCTGGATAACATGGGGATGGGCACCGATGACAACTGAACACCCTGGGCGAAACAGAACTCTGTCAGGTTTTTTTGATTTCCGGATGGCAGGCTTTGGTATTCCGTTCCCCAGTGTGTGAAGACAATGATCACGTCAGGTTCGAGTTCTTTGGCCCGGGCGATATCACGCTTCATGATCATAGTATCCAGCAGGTTCACAATACTGCCTTTTGGTACAGCAATACCGTTCGTACCATATGTATAGTTAAGCAATGCAATCCGGAAGCCTGCTTTTTCGAGAAGCAAGGGCGACTCATTCAACCGGCTAACGGTATCGATGAATGTTCCGGTATGACTGATCTTAAAACTATCGAGCATTGTTATCGTGCGCTCAAGTCCTTTTTTTCCCCTGTCAACGCAATGGTTGTTTGCCGTGACCAGGGCGTCGAACCCGATATCCTGTAACGTCAGGGCTAACGCATCCGGTGAGCTGAACTGGGGATATCCTTTAAACGGTGGTCCGGCCAATGTCACTTCAAGATTGGCGATCGCAAGGTCTGCTGCCTGGACATAGGGCCTGATAAACTCAAAGCAGGGCGCGTAGTCATACGCCTTGGTGGCAGGATTAAAAGCTGAAGCGATCTGGGAGTCGTGTCCCATTACGTCTCCCGCGAAGAGAAGGGAAATGCGCGTCGTGTCCTGGCACGAACCCGTACGAACGACAAGGCAAAACAAGTATAGCAGGCAAACGCGAAACATATTAGTCATTTGAATTAATGGCGACGATTTTATCCTCTATAATCACAAAGACCTTGTCGCTCTTTTTAGGGTAGATCCGCGCCAATCCCGTAAACGTACCAAAAGCCGGAAGTAAACCGGACTGCGCACCAAAATAAAAACAGGGTAGCGTCACCGATTGCCGGGCTTTTCCCGTCATACTCACCCCTGGGTGTATATGACCGGAGAGGTTGTAACGTAACGGATCAACGTCCGTCATCGGATGATGGGTGAAAATAAATGGCCCGATACAAAGTTTGTCGTGGACTTTAATGCCTTTGCGTATATACTGCTGATCACTCATGATATCGTGGTTGCCGATCACAAGTTCGAAAGATGTTTTGCTAAAATGTTTCACCAGTTCGCCGAATACCTCCCACTCCGGGTTGTAATGACTGTGGAACAGATCGCCCAGGCAAATCACGCGCTCGGCTTGCGAGAAGTTAACCAGATCGACAATACTCTCCAGGTTCCGGTCGTTCGCGCGGGTTGGCACGGGAATACCGGATCTCCGGAAGTGGTTTATTTTCCCCAGATGCAAATCCGCCATAAAAAGTATTCCTCTGCTGGGCCAGAAAACCGCTTTTTGCGGAAGTAAATCCAGCTGCTCTTCAAAAATTTCTACGCGCATAAAAAGGCAATCTACTAAATCGCACAGGAAATTACAGAGCAAAAGTAACCAATTGTAAATCAGCAATATACACCCAACAGAAAGCCTTTCTCAAAAAAAAGTTAACACTAGCTTAACAATGCGCACCGTATTTCAGGCTAGATTGCACACCGAATAAACTCCCTATGTTCGAATTAGACCTGGCCCACTCGGCACTCCTTGTCATCTGTCTTTTTGCTGCCTGCTCCTTTGAATTTGTAAACGGATTTCACGATACGGCCAACGCTGTAGCGACGGTTATTTACACCAATTCGCTGAAGCCGTGGGCTGCTGTGATCTGGTCGGGTATATGGAACTTCCTGGGTGTTTTTGCCGGCGGGATCGCTGTAGCTGTCGGGATCATCAATTTACTTCCTGTCGAGACGCTGGTGGATCAGAACATTGCACACAGTATCGCGATGGTACTGGCACTTCTCTTAACGGCCATATTCTGGAACCTGCTCACCTGGTACCTGGGTATCCCCTGTTCCAGCTCACACACGTTGATCGGCTCCATCCTCGGTGTGGGGTTAGCCTATTCCCTTTTGCCGGAAGCCATCGGTGAAGCCGTAAACTGGAGTAAAGCGAAGGAGATCGGGTTGTCGTTGCTGGTGTCACCGCTGTTTGGATTTTCCATGACCATTATTCTGATGTACCTGATACGGTCGTTGACGAAAAAGACTTCGTATGGCGACAGCCTTTTCAAGGAGCCCAAAAAGAATAATCCGCCGCCCATGTGGATCCGCGGTATCCTCATTCTCACCTGTACGCTGGTGAGCTTCTTCCATGGCTCAAACGATGGACAAAAAGGTGTGGGGTTGGTGATGTTAATTCTCATCGGAATTGTCCCCGCGTATTTTGCACTGGATGAGTCATTCGCTCCATCGCGGTTACCGGAATCCTTTGCCAGAATTGAACAAGTCATCTCTTCCATTGATCCAACTGTTCTTTCGGCGCCGGACCGGGCCAGCCTGACGGAAGCAACGTCGATGAACCTGCGGCTTCAGCAACGGTTTGCAACATTAAACAGTGTTACATCCATCCCGAAGAGCGAACGCTTCTCCGTACGTAAAGATATTATGGTAATGGATCGCAACCTTACGTCTATATCAAAAAAGCCGGAAGTCAAATTAAGTGAAGCTGAAAAAGAGACATTGAAGGCTGAGTTGAAAAAGGTGCGTAAAGTCACGGATTACTCGCCCAAATGGGTCCTGCTGATGATCTCCCTGTCGCTGGGTTTCGGGACCATGATCGGATGGAAACGTATCGTAAAAACAGTCGGTGAAAAGATCGGCAAGGAACACCTGACTTACGCCCAGGGCGCAAGCGCCGAAATGGTGGCGGCCAGTACCATCGGGTTGTCGTCATACTTCGGCCTCCCGGTAAGCACAACACACGTGCTGTCCTCCGGTATAGCCGGAAGTATGGTGGCCAGTAAAGGCGTTAAAAATCTTCAGCCGGATACCGTAAGAAATATTCTGATCGCATGGTTCTTAACACTGCCGGTGGTCATGATCATGGCCGGTACGCTGTTCCTCCTTTTCAGAGCGGTCTTTTAGTAACCTCATGTTGAACAATCCCGCACCCATGCTACGGGTTCGGCCTTGTTTTAAACTACGCTGAATACTCAGTTCGGAATCTTAAAAGCGATGTTCAGGATTGATGACACCATCTCGTTAAAGCCGTGAACCGACGACGGTTTCGTCAAAAAAAGATCGGCGCCGGCTGTCAGGCAGTTCTCGCGCTCCGATGCAGCTGCCGATGTTGTTAAAATAGCAACCGGAATATTTTTCAACTCCGTGGAAGCCTTCAATTCCTTCAGCACCTCCCGACCGTGAAGCTTTGGAATGTTCAGGTCCAGTATGATTACGTCGGGGAATTTTTTACACACTTTTAAATAAGGCAGCACTCTGTCCCCCTGGTTGATGGTCTCCATTTCATAGCCGACTTTATTGGCTGCAAGGGCCTCTTGCATCAAATCCACATCGTCAGGATCATCTTCGACGAGCAGTATGAAAATTCCATTCTTCATCGAAATAAATATAGGCATAATTTTAGTAAGTGTGCCTTTCAAAGCAAAATCCGCGCGCATACGCGGCTTGTAAATAAATGCTTAGAATATGAATCATGTTATCGTTGGTGTGGGCGCATCGGCAGGCGGTATGGAAGCCCTTCATGACCTTTTTGACTATATGCCCGTTAACACGGGATTTTCGTTTGTTATCATCCAGCACCTGTCACCCGATTACAAAAGTCTGATGGCCGAATTATTATCGCGACATACCAAGATGCAGGTATGGGAAGCAAAAGACGGGATGAAGATCGAACTCAATTGCATTTATGCGATCCCCAGCAGAAAAGTGATGACGATCAAAGACGGGATATTACAGGTAATCGAAAAGCATAGGAACAAACTTCCTAACGATGCGATTGATGTCTTCTTCGAATCACTGGCTACGGACCGCAAAAAAGACGCAGTTGGAATAATCCTCTCCGGAACGGGAACAGACGGTACCAGGGGTATCGAAGCGATCAAACGCAACGGTGGTATTGTTATCGTCCAGGAACCGATGAGCGCGGCCTTCGACGGTATGCCAAATAGCGCCGTTGCTACAGGCCTAGCCGACCTGGTCGTACCACCGGAAATGATCGGGGAAGAACTGGTGGGTTATCTGCGCCAGGCTCCGCTCGTTCGATCAATGATGACCAATAGCGAAAAAAACGAAGCGCAGCTTCAATCCATCATCGAACACCTGAAAAAGAGTACTGCCTTCGACTTCAGCAACTACAAACGGCCGACACTATACAGAAGACTTGCCAACCGTATGGCGATGGTAGGTGTCGACACAATTTCCGAATATCATGAACTCCTGAAACAAAGTGACGACGAACTTAATGTACTGTCGAAAGAATTCCTGATCAATGTAACCAAATTTTTCAGGGACAGTGAAGCTTTTGATTCGATACGAACGGAGGCGATACCTGCGATCGTCACGAGCCGTAAACCCGAAGAACCTATAAAGATCTGGGTTGTTGCCTGCAGCAGCGGGGAGGAGGCATATTCGATCGGTATGCTTTTTCTCGAATACTTTAAAAAGGCCAGACTGGCAACAAACCACCTGAAGATATTTGCAACCGACATCGACAGCGACGCACTTGAAACGGCTTCCAGGGGCGTCTACAATGAAAATATATCGAAAGACGTTCCGCCCGACCTGTTGCTGAAATATTTTTTACGCGAGGGAAATACATATCGCGTTTTACCGGAACTACGGAAGCATATCGTATTCGCCAACCACGATATCCTGAAAGACCCTCCCTTCAGCCACCTGAGCCTCATCACCTGTCGCAACATGTTCATTTACATGAGCGCTATTTTACAACAAAAAATCCTGAGGAAGTTTCACTTCGCATTAAAGATCGACTCATTCCTCATGCTTGGTCCCAGTGAAAACATATCCATCCTGAAAGACGCGACTGAGGAAGTAAACCGAAAATGGAAACTCTACCGGTGCGTGAACAAGGCGGGGTTAACCGAACAGGGTGCGTTCATGATGCCACTGGAATCCGGACGGATGTACTCCCATATCAATAAACAGAATTCGAAAAATGTAGCTAACCATCTCTCGGAGATTTTCCGGGATACCCTGCTGGAAGACCGGAAAATGGCCGCGATATTTATAGACAAGGATTTTAACGTTAAACAGGCGATCGGTTCGTATAAAGAATTCCTGACGTTTCCGGAGGAGACATTCAATTTCAACCTGATCAAACTTCTAAGCGGAGACCTTGCTGTAGCCATTGGCGTCGGTGTACGAAAGGCTCTTGCTCAAAGTGAAAAGGTGTCGCTGCGCAACGTGATCGTCCATGAAGAAACAAGCACCAAGAAGGTCAACATCATTATTAAACCATACCTGCGTCAGCAGGAGTTTCAACAGGCATTCCTTTGCGTGATCATCGAAGACCAGGAGGTCAGTGAACCTAAGACTATCGCGTCCACAGGTAATCTTCTCACTGAAAACGGCCACGACAGGCTCATTGCCCTGGAGCAGGAACTGACGAACACACGCGAAAATCTTCAGGCCGTGATCGAAGAAATGGAAACGGCCAACGAAGAACTCCAGTCCACCAACGAGGAAATGATCTCCACGAACGAAGAACTGCAGAGCACCAATGAAGAGCTGCAATCACTGAACGAAGAACTCCATACCGTAAGCGGAGAACATCAGCTAAAAATCAAAGAGCTCCTGGAGCTAAATGATGACCTGAACAACTATTTTACAAATTCCCATATCGGCCAGATCCTCGTGGATAAAGATCTGCTTATTCGCAAGTTCAGTCCGGCCGTAAAACTAATGGTGAACCTTATCGAAACGGATATCGGCCGGTCCATTGAAGATATCACTACAAAACTCAATGACATTGACCTTGTTGAAAGTATCCGGAAAGTAATGAAGTCGACCGCGCCGTTTGAAAAGGAATTTTCAGAACCTAACGGAAAATATTTCCTGCTGCGGATATCGCCTTATCTGAGAAGAGACAAAACGATCGACGGAGTCGTTATCAATTTTACGGATATATCGGAGGCTACCCGGTTACATAGCATCATTCAAAGTATTTTCAACAGTTCAGCGAACGGGATAACGGCAAAACGCGCGATACGGAACGAATCCAACGAGATTGTCGACTTTGAATACCTCGCCCTGAATAATGCGGCTCATTCGATGTTCGGGTTGAAGAACGTAACCATGGAGGGGAAAAAGATGCTGCAACTCTTCCCTGGCAAAGCATCCTACTATTTTAAAATATACGCCGATGTTGTGGAGACGGGGCAAAGCAGGAGTTTTGATTTCTTAAATACCACCGACGACAAATGGTATAATGTGAGCGTCGTAAAAATGCTGGATGGAGTAGTTACAACCCATACCGATATCACGGAAAAAAGGAAGTCTGACGATCTGATCGCAAAAAATTTCGAAGATCTCAAGGTTACATCGAATCAGCTTAAGGTGTCGAATATCCAGCTGGAACGATCAAATTTCGATCTATTGCAGTTCGCCTCCATCGCGTCGCACGATTTAAAGGAACCATTGCGAAAGATACAGGCCTTCGGAAACATCCTGCTCGACAAAGTACAATCAAAACTAACCGGCAATGAGCGCAACTACTTTCTGAAGATCATCTCTTCGTCCGAACGAATGCAAAAACTCATAGAAGATGTGCTATCCCTGTCAAAACTTTCCAACAGCGCATTGGTGAAAGAAAAAATCAACCTGGTTGACGTTGTAAACAGCATCGTCGATGATCTGGAAATATCGATTACGGAAAAAAATGCCATGATCGGTATCGGTATGCTACCGGTCATAAATGCCGTGCCCGGGCAAATGCGTCAGTTGTTTCAGAATCTGATCAGTAACGCGCTGAAGTTCCGGGACAAAGAAATCGAGTCACCACAAATTACGATCGGCCAGAAAGAGATACCGGAGGATACAGCGCGGAGTCTGCAAATGAGCGCCGGACATTTTGTGTGCATTTCCATTCAGGACAATGGAATAGGCTTCGAGGATGAATACCGCGAGAAGATATTCGGAATATTTCAGCGGTTGCACGGCAGAAATTACGAGGGTACGGGCATCGGGCTGGCTATTGCCAGAAAGATCGTTGAAAACCATGGAGGATACATAACCGCCAGGGGCAAAATCAACGAGGGTGCGGAGTTCCTGGTTTTTCTTCCTTTAATAAGCGAAAACATGGTCAACGAGTAAACCTATTTTGTCATGTCAAAGATCATATGTCTGCTTTTAAGCTTTGGTTTGTTCCTGCCGTCTGCATTGCAAGCCCAGATGACGGATGATACTGCAGAAACAGACGAGGATACACCTGTTTCCTTTACCATAACAGACAACGACAACGTACTCCTTCCCCAGGTAAATTCCGTAGACTTGAATACATCCGTGCCCGGAAGGCAAACAACGGCTACGACCACGGAAGGCAATTACGCTGTAGACAACTCAGGACTTGTTACGTTCACACCTGCGTTGAATTTCTTTGGCGTAGCTTCCCACAGTTACTCTATGCGCTACGGACTCCTGGGGGCACAGACGGGTACGGCGGACATTGCGGTCACGATAAATCCCCTGAACGATCCGCCCGTGGCGAATGCCGACGTCGTTACAACCGCGGAAGACACCCCGGTTTCTTTCGATATCCTGGAAAACGACACCGATGTTGATGACGCGATCGATCCGTTGTCGGTTATCATTTCCAACGCGACAGGAGGAACATTTACTATCAACAATGCCGGCGAGGTAACCTTCACTCCGGCGCCAGGGTTTAATGGCTCGGCGACAGCAAACTATACAGTACGTGATGCCGCTGGCGCAACTTCCAATTCCAGCGCAATCACCGTTACTGTAGACCCGGTTAATGATCCACCCATAGCCGTAAGCGATGCGGCTTTTACAACGGAAGGAAGTCCGGTAATAATTGCAGTGCTGGAAAACGACTCCGATCCGGATGGTTCTCTCGTCCCTTCGTCCGTTAGCATTGGCGCACCAAGCGGCGGAACGTTTGTTGCCAATACATCCGGTGAAGTTACATTCACTCCGGATCCGGGCTTTAACGGATCTGCAACGGCAACCTATACGGTAACCGACAACGGTGGTCTGGTTTCGAACGCGGCCACCATTGCGGTATCGATCGATGCCGTTAATGATCCGCCCGTGGCGACAAACGATCAGGCAACTATGAACGAAGACGAAACACCGGTCGCCATAAGTATCCTTGCCAATGACATGGATCCCGATAGCCAGATCGATGCCACTTCGGTTTTGCTCAGCGGAATCACCAATGGGAATTTTACTGTAAATGGGTCCGGTGTAGTGACATATGCACCTCCGGCTAACTTCAACGGCACCGCCACCGCCAGGTACACTGTGAGTGACGAAGGTGGCTTGAAATCGAACGAGGCAACTATTACGGTCACTGTGAACCCCGTCAACGATCCACCTCTGGCCACTAACGATAATATTGTGACCGACGAGGGAGTGGTTGTCACGTTTAATGTCATCGCAAACGACACGGACCCGGACGGATCCATCAACGGATCAACCGTGAATTTAACCAACGCAGCAGGTGGTACGTTCACAGCCAGTTCGGGCGAGGTAACATTTACACCCACGCCAGGTTTTAACGGGACGGCCACGGCAAACTATACCGTCAAGGACAATGCAGGCCTTACGTCGAATACGACGACAATCTCGGTAACCGTTAACGCCGTTAACGATCCACCTGTGGCCCTGCCTGACGCGGCAACAATGAACGAAGATGCTTCCGCCATTTCCATCAATGTTATTTCAAACGATTCAGACCCGGACGGGTCCGTTAACCCGGCAACCATTGCGCTCAGCTCGCAGACTAACGGTACATTCTCGGCAACTGCAACCGGTACCGTGACCTATCAGCCGCCGGCGAATTTCTACGGTACGGCTACAGCAAAATATACCGTAAAGGATAATGAAGGCCTTTCTTCCGGCGAAACAACTATTACGGTCACGGTGAGCCCTGTGAACGACACCCCATCATTTACCCCGATACAACATCAGCGTGTACTGGAAAATTCTGCTGTTAAATCCATCACGATCGCCGGTATCTCAGCAGGTCCGTCTGAAAATGAAGCCCTGACGCTGACGGCAAACTCCTCCAATCCGGCCCTTGTTCCACATCCCGCAATCGCTTATAACGGTTCGGCATCCAATGCAACACTGACGTTCAAACCGCAGCCGGGTCAATTCGGAACCGTATCGATAACCGTTGAGCTAACCGACACCGGGCCAGGGGGCAGTAACAAATTCACAAGCACATTTCAGATCGAAGTAGTTGAAGTCCGGTTTACTTCCGTTCCGGTAACCGTTGCCATACCGGCTGTAATGTATGAATACATAATAACGGTCAGTGACGTTACGGAAACCCTCGCTATTTCCGCGGTTCAAAAGCCAGCCTGGCTTACATTGACTTCAACGGGAAAAAATTCGGCACGGATAAGCGGTACACCTCCGTCAAACGCGTCCATTAGCAACCCCGTTACACTACAAGTAAAGGATGGCACCGTTGTGCTCGATCAGCAACAATACACATTGCTCGTCAACAGGGTACCTTCGGCCGGACCATTCGTGCTTCAGACGCCTGAAGACACTCCCCTTCCGTTTGCGTTGGGAAATTTTGAAGACGCATACACCGATACCGACGGCCAGCCTTTATCTGCCGTACGGTTTTCAGGACTACCCCGGCATGGCATGCTGGTTTTAAACAATACAGCCCTTACCACGGAAGACAAAATTGCGGTTTCGTCTATCCCGTCCGTGTCATATGTACCCGCCCGCAATTACCATGGTCCCGACACCGTTAGTTGGAAAGCAAACGACGGATACAGTAATAGCCAAAATGACGCGGCCATCTCATTCGTTGTTAGTCCTGTGAACGATCCCCCGGAGTTTAATTTTGTCGATACCACGCCCCTGCAGTACGAGCTGGGTAGCGAAATACCTGTAAAATTAGCTCCCGCGTCCACGGTTACGGATGTAGATGACAACCAGATTACCGGTGCGGAAATCGGCATTCGCTTTTTGAGTTATCAACCCGAAAAAGAATTGCTGATTTTTAACGATACACTTGATATCCAGGGCGTCTTTAATGAGGCGGCGGGAATCCTTGTACTTAGCGGTGTTTCCTCCGTGCAGAACTACCAGGCTGCTATCCGGTCGATAAAGTTCAATTACGTAAATCTTGAGGAAGTACAGACGGGTACCAGTGAAGTTTATGTCAGCCTTACCGACGGCGAAAACACCGGTGAACCCAAATCACGATCGATCGAATTGATCTATACATTCAGGGACCTCTTTATTCCGACGGCATTTACACCGAACGACGATGATGCCGTCAATGCGACGTGGGTTATCCGTTCCCCCAATACGCCGGATGGATCTGTTCCGTATGACTACGCACGGATCAGGGTGTTCAACAAACACGGAGCGATGGTTTTTGAGAGCACGGGGTTCGAAGATCCGTGGGACGGTACGTACAACGGTGTACCTCTTCCCCCGGACACATACTACTACACCATCGACCTGAAATATAACCGGGTAAAATACCGGGGTGTCGTTACGTTATTGAGGTAAGTATTTAATCGGCATACTGGATCGCCATTCGTTTTATCCTGTCCTCAAGCTTTTCCGAGGTAAGTTTTTCGCGAAGACGGTCGACCATGATGGGAAAAGCAAAGGGAGTGGGTTTGTCCGGGCTTGTGATGATGATCTTCTGGGTGGCTATCCGCTCAAGCGCCCGGCGAAGGCGTGCCTCTTCCAGTTGAAAGTCCATCACTTCTTCGTATGCCTGCCGCAGCAGAAGGTTGTGCGCTTCGTAATCATGGAAGACATTGAAGAAAAGCTGCGATGACGACTGAAGATGCCTGTCCTTCACGGGTTTTCCCGGATAGCCTTTGAACACTAAGCCTGAAATAGCGGCGATGTCCCTGAATTTCCGTCGCGCCATTTCCGTCGAGTTGATACTGGCCTGAATATCGTTGAACAAATTATCGACACCCAAAACGTTTGTTTCAATAGCTTCCTCAATGGGAATCGGCTGATCGGATAACAGTTCAAACCCGTAATCGTTCATGGCAATGGAGAACGTAAGCGGTTGTATCTGAGCAATCCTGTACGCCATCAACGCGGCGATTCCTTCGTGAACAAACCGGCCTTCGAAAGGGTACATGAGAACATGATATCCTTCCGTGCTTTGGAAATATTCGATAAGAAACTCGCCTTTACCGGGAAGCAGCGAACGGTCGCGTTGCAAGTCGAACAGCGGTTTCAGAAAAACCAGTTCTTCATCCGTTTCGATGCCCCGAACCACCTCATCGAGTTTTACCCGGATCATTTCACTCATTTGCGACGAAAGCGGCATTCTGCCACCCTGCCACGAAGGGACAGCACCGGATTTTTTATTCGACTTCCGGACCTGGGCCTCCATCTCCTTGATACGAACGAGTTCGAGATTTCGTCCGGCAAACCAGAATACATCACCGGGACTTAGCCTGGAAATAAAATATTCTTCAATTGTTCCCAGGTATTTACCCGAAATGAACTTAACAAACATCGTACTGTCACCGACGATCGTACCAACTGATAACCGATGGCGCATCGCTATCGCACGGTTGTCAACTTTATAAATGCCGTCCTCGATGATCACTTTGCGATACTCGTTATACGCCTGCAGTGAATCGCCGCCGGTAGTAATAAAGTTAAGCAGCCAGTACCACTCATCTTCGGACACACTGGAATAGCCGAACGTCGTTTTGATCTCGCGGAAGATCTGTTCCTGGTCGAACCCGTCGGATACGGCAAGTGTAATCAGGTACTGGATCAGGACATCGAACGAGCGGATGTAGGGAAACCGGTCTTCGACGACTTTCCGTTTGATGGCCTCGCGTATTGCCGCTGCCTCCATCAGTTCGAGCGAATGGGTAGGTACGAAATAAATTCTGCTGATCGCTCCAGGCTGGTGCCCACTCCTCCCCGCCCGTTGTAAAAAACGCGCAACACCCTTCGGGCTGCCGACCTGGATCACCGTTTCAACGGGGCGGAAATCGACACCGAGGTCAAGACTGGATGTACATACAACCGCCTTTAATTTTCCCTCATGCAGCTGATCTTCAACCCAACTCCTCAACTCCTGGGATATTGAACCGTGATGCATGGCGATCAGCCCCGATAGTTCCGGGGCTTTATCAAGCATCCGCTGGTACCATATCTCGGCAAAGGATCGCGTATTGGTAAAGATCAACGTGGTCGAGCTGGACTTTACGATAGCGATCACTTTCTCCAGCAGCTGTATTCCCAGGTGACCGGCCCAGGGCATACGCTCCAGCGAATCGGGTAAGACAGAAAGTACTTCGGTCTTTTTTTCGATATCGGACCTGATCACTTTATAATTCCCTTTCTGATAGTAGTTCCCCAACAACGCCTCGAGCGCTTCATCCATGTTTCCGATCGTGGCCGATATGCCCCATATTTTCAGGTCAGGGGATACGGTCTTTAGCCGTGAAAGCGCGAGTTCCACCTGAACACCTCTTTTCGAACCCATGAGTTCATGCCACTCATCGGCCACAATAGCTTTCAGGTTTTTAAAAAATTCCGTGTAATTCTTTTGGGCCAGCAGGAGATGAAGGCTTTCCGGTGTTGTGATCAGCAGTTCAGGAGGTTTTTCCTTTTGTTTGGCACGCTCCTTCAGAGACGTGTCACCGGACCGGACACCTATATTCCATGGTACGCCCAGGCCTTCAATGGCACGCCGGGCGGACAGTTCGATCTCCTTCGAAAGGGCCCGAATAGGTGTGATCCAGATTACCTGTAACCCGTTGTTCTTTTGATTCTTAAACCCGGGATTATTCCGTATGAATTCGAGTAAGACGGGAATGATCAACGAATACGTTTTCCCGCTTCCGGTTGGAGCGTTGACGAGCCCATGTTGTCCACTCAGGTAGGCTTGCCATGTTTCCAGCTGGAAGTCAAAAGGTGTCCAGCCTCTTGAAGAGAACCATTCTTTTCCTAATTTTAAATCGTTGATGACCATTTCGGTTAAAAGTATGATTTCCAGGCTTCCCAAAAAACATTTTTGCCATACCGTTGTTAATGTCGGTTAAACGCTGAAAGATGGGTAAATATTCAATCAAAGAACTCGAGCAGCTTTCAGGTATCAAGGCGCACACGATCAGGATCTGGGAAAAGAGACATAAAATCATTTCACCTTCCAGGACCTCCACAAATATTCGTTTTTATTCCGACGACGACCTGAAGAAGATCATCAACGTATCCCTGCTGAATAACTACGGCATCAAAATCTCAAAGATCGCCGACATGTCCGTCGACGATGTAAATCAAAAGGTCCTTCAGATCAGCGAGATTAAAAATGATGCCATTGTTCATATCGATCAGCTGGTGGTCGCCATGATCGATATGGAAGAGGAAGCGTTTGAAAAGATCCTCAGCAACCTGATCCTTCGGTATGGATTCGAAAAAACGATAACGGAAATGGTGTATCCGTTTCTGGAAAAGATCGGCATCCTCTGGCAAACCCAGAATATCACCCCCGCTCATGAACATTTTATCTCCAACCTCATCCGGCAGAAGATCATCGTGGCAATAGACGGATTGGCGATTCCGCCGAAGAGCGCGAAAAAAATACTGCTTTTTCTGCCCGAAGGCGAATTGCATGAACTTGGGCTTCTGTTTTATAATTTCCTTGCCAGGAAGGCAGGCTACCGGACCTACTACCTCGGGCAAACGGTTCCGCACAACGACCTGATCTCAGTTGTCAAAAAACACGATCCGCAATGGCTGGTCACTTCGATCACCTCCAACCTGAACGAACCTATCGAGGAGTACTTCAAGAGGTTAAGTAATGACTTTCCCTCCCTTTCAATACTGATCTCCGGCTTTCAGGTCCAGCGGTACAGAGGTCTTAAAGTTGGAAATATCCAGACCTTCTCGACCGCCCTGGAATTAAAGGGCCTGCTCTGACCCCGGCCATCCTATCCTGCTTCCCTTTATTATATATCCCCCGGGGGAACCGCTAATTCATCACTTTGCGCCACCGCTGTTAACTGCCGGCACACCTACACTCCACAGACCTTTGTCTCTATTGACCAGCACGGGGCGACCGCGAAACACCACCCTGACATCCTCCTTGCCCTTAATTAGGGCTGTTACTATTTTTGTTTAATTATTTTAATAAATTATTAAACAATATAGTTATTTTAGAAGTTAATGTCTTAGTTTTGTCTAATAATTACAATTTTTATCTAAACATAACGAATATGAACGCCGTCGAATTCACCCATGAAATTGCAGGGATGCGTAATACGCTCCGGACGTTTACGAGAAGATTCACGCACGATCGTGATGAGTCTCTGGACCTGGTTCAGGACACTATATTGAAGGCGCTTACATACCGTGATAAATTCCGCGAAGACACGAATCTCAAAGGATGGCTGTTTACCATTATGCGGAACACCTTTATTAACAATTACCGGAAAAACCAACGCGCCAGGACGTCGAATGATACAACGAAAGACCTCTACTTTTTAAATGTGGAAGAGGAGCATACATTCAACCGCCCCCAGGAGAGTATGGAGTTCAAGGAGATCTGGAAAAATGTCAATAACCTGAAGGACGAACTGCTCACGCCATTCAAGATGCACACATCGGGATACAAATACCATGAAATAGCCGAACACCTGAACATTCCCATCGGCACGGTAAAAAACCGGATATTCCACGCCAGAAAGGAAATTCAGAAGAACTTACACGGCTATTGACTACATTCCGAATCAAACCTTGACGATGAGTCGCATAGCCGTAATTGGTTCGGGATTTTCCGGTTTGTCAGCCGCTTGTTTCCTTGCCCAGGCAGGATTTGATGTTACCGTTGTTGAAAAAAATGACAGCCCCGGGGGACGTGCCCGGAAGTTTGATGCTCAGGGGTTTTCATTTGACATGGGTCCAAGCTGGTATTGGATGCCCGACGTCTTCGAAGAATTCTTCAGTAAGTTTAACAAACGACCCTCCGACTATTACCAGTTGCGCCGGTTGGATCCCTCCTACCGGATTGTCTACACGGACAAGGATCGGCTGGATATCCCTGCCGGGGTTGATCATCTGTGCGCCCTCTTCGAAAGGCTGGAGGCCGGCAGCGGCGTTGCCCTGCGCAAATTCCTGGATGAAGGTAAATTCAAATATGATATCGGTATCAATGACCTTGTATATAAGCCAGGCCTGAGTCTTTCAGAATTTCTGGATGTTGACCTCGTCAAAGGCGTATATAAACTGCACGTTTTTAAATCCATCTCTTCCTACATCAGGAAGTTTTTTAAAGAGAAAAAACTAATTCAACTCCTGGAGTTCCCCGTTCTTTTTCTTGGCGCGAGGCCCGAAAAAACTCCCGCGCTTTACAGTCTCATGAATTATGCGGATATGGCCCTCGGAACGTGGTATCCCATGGGAGGCATGTATAAAGTGATAGACGCCATGGTGACCCTGGCGAAGTCACTCGGTGTCAAATTCGAGTTCAATAACAATGTTGAAAGACTTGCGCTAAGCGGCAATACAGCAACGGGGCTGGTCGTAAACGGTGTATTCCGCGAATTCAGCTACATCGTGGCATCGGCAGACTACCACCATGTGGAGCAGGATCTGCTACCTGAGACACACAGGCGTTACAATAAAAGCTATTGGAACAAAAGGGTGATGGCACCTTCCAGCCTGATCTTCTATCTCGGCATTAACAAAAAGGTTGAGCACCTCCTTCACCACACGCTTTTTTTTGATGAAGATTTCGGTAAACACGCAGAAGAAATATATGACCGCCCTCAATGGCCTACGGCCCCTCAGTTTTACGTGTCCTGTCCATCCAAGACCGATCCATCGGTAGCGCCTGCGGGTTGCGAAAACATATTTATCCTCATTCCTGTCGCTGCGGGGCTTTCAGACGACGAGGTTACGCGCGAAAAATACTTTCAGCTCATAATGAAACGACTGGAGAAACTTACCGGTCAAAACATAACGGATCACATCGTATTTAAGCGAAGTTATGCGCACCGCGATTTTATCGGCGATTATAACGCATTTAAGGGGAATGCTTACGGCCTCGCCAACACCTTATCACAAACTGCCATTCTTAAACCATCCATTGTAAACAAAAAGGTAAAAAACCTGTTTTATACAGGTCAGCTCACTGTTCCGGGTCCGGGGGTACCTCCTTCTATCATTTCCGGGCAGGTTGTAGCAAAGCAACTTATAAAAACACATCTGGAATTTGTAAATTGATAAGGCATGAAGGAATTGTTCGACAAAGTCTCAATGCGCTGTAGCCGTTTGACCACTCATGCCTACAGTACATCTTTTTCCCTGGGCATACGGTGCCTGGAAAAAGAACTTCGGGATCCCATATACGCCATTTACGGATTTGTACGTTTTGCCGATGAGATAGTAGACTCGTTTCATGACTATGATAAGAAATCATTGCTTGAACGTTTTCGAGAGGATACTTACCGTTCTGTCCGGGATAAGATCAGTCTCAACCCGATCCTGAACAGTTTTCAATTTACGGTCCGCAAATACCAGATTGAAGATTCCTTGATCGATCAGTTTCTGAAAAGTATGGAAATGGATCTCATCAAAGTTAAATACGACTCCAATTCTTTCCAGGAATACATCCTCGGCTCGGCTGAAGTAGTAGGTCTGATGTGCCTCCGGGTGTTCTGTAATGGCAAGCGTGAAGCGTTCGACGAACTGAAACCGTATGCCATGCGCCTCGGGTCTGCCTTCCAGAAGATTAATTTTTTACGGGACCTCCAGGCTGATTATATCGGAATGGGCCGGACCTATTTTCCGGAACTGGAAATGGACCGCTTCGATGAGGAATGCAAAAAGAAAATCGAAGTAAGCATCAAAGAAGATTTTGAAAACGGGCTAAAAGGAATAAAAAAACTTCCAAGGTCCGCGCGTTTTGGGGTTTACGTCGCTTATGTGTATTACCTTGCGCTGTTTAGAAAAATACAGAATACACCTTCGGAAATAATCCTCAGAAGCCGCATCAGTATCCGGAAAAGGCATAAGGCTCGTCTGTTGGCATATTCATTCGTAAAACACCAACTGAACCTGATATAATGGAAAATATTATACTTGTTGACGAACAGGACAACGAAATTGGTACCATGGAGAAGATGGAAGCACATCGCAGGGGTGTTTTGCACCGGGCTTTCTCTATATTGTTATTTAACTCGAATGGTGAGATGCTGTTACAAAAGCGCTCGAAAAGGAAATACCATAGCGGGGGATTATGGACCAATACCTGTTGCAGCCATCCGCTGCCAAATGAGTCGATGTCTGATGCAACGCGGCGCCGGTTGAAGTACGAAATGGGGATCGATGCTCAGCCTGAATTTGCATTCAAATTCATCTACAAAACAGACCTCGATCAAAACCTCATCGAACATGAACTCGATCACGTCTTCGTGGGAACTTTTGACGGCATACCCGTGATAAACGAAGATGAAGTAGAAGCTTGGAAGTTTATGAATCTGAAAAATATCCGTAACGACATGACGCTGTACCCGGACAGTTACACGACGTGGTTCAGGTTAATCGTCAACCATCCCGAATTGAACAAACTTGCCGCGTGATTCGTACGCGTTTTACCAACCATAAAAAAGCTTAGGAGTAAAGCATCGCGTTTTTGCGTTTGTTGTACGAAGGATCAAACATATACGAAATATGCTGTCATTTTTTAGAAAAGATCCGATCCGCGAAATGGAAAAGAAACGCGCCAGGTTACTGGAGGAAGCGATGCATATTCAGCGCTCGGGAGATCTGAAGATGTATGCGTCGCGTATGACCGAAATCGATAAACTGGAAAAGGAAATTGAAACGTTACGCGCCGCAAAACATTGAATCGGTCATAACCGGAAAGACCACGATCGTCTGGCTCAGGCGTGATCTGCGGCTGTCAGACAATGCCGCTCTCTATTATGCGCTAAAGGAAAACCGGAATGTATTGTGCGTATTTATTTTCGATTCGGAAATACTGGACAAGCTGGAGGACCGGGACGACAAACGCGTAGATTTCATTTACAGAACTCTGGCGCTGCTGAAAACACAGTTGGAAGAATGGGGAAGTTCGTTGCTGGTCCTTCACGGAAATCCCCTGAACATCTACAGTAAACTCAGTCCCAAATCGGTTTATACCAATAACGACTACGAACCGTATGCGCGGATGCGCGATAAAAAGGTGAAGGAAATCCTGGAATCCAAGGGCTGCTCCTTCAGGAGTTTCAAGGACCAGGTGATCTTTGAAAAAGACGAAGTTCTGAAGGACGACCGAAGTCCGTACACCATTTTTACACCCTATAGCAGGAAGTGGAAATCAATCCTCGATAAATTTCACTTAAAAAGTTATCCGACGGAAAAATACCTGGGTCATCTCGCGAAGTGCAAACCTCTCCCCTTTCCGTCCCTGCGGGATATCGGTTTCAAAGATACCCTCGCATCGTTCCCTGAACGGGTTATAAAAACTTCCGTTATAGAAAAATATGACCGGCAGCGAAATTTTCCTGCGATCAATGGAACCACCCGCTTAAGCGTTCACCTCCGGTTTGGCACGGTGAGTATCCGGAAGCTGGCACAGGTTGCGTCCAGAAAAAACGAAACATGGTTAAACGAACTGATATGGCGGGACTTTTATCAGATGATCCTTTGGCACTTCCCGCAGGTCGAAACCAACTCGTTCAAAAGTGCGTACGACAGGATCGAATGGAGAAACGATCCCGACGAGTTCGACGCCTGGTGCGAAGGGAGAACCGGTTACCCCATCGTTGATGCCGGGATGCGTGAACTCAATACGACGGGTTTCATGCACAACCGCGTTCGCATGGTCGTGGCCAGTTTCCTTACCAAACACTTGCTGATCGACTGGCGATGGGGCGAGGCGTACTTTGCAAGGAAGCTGCTGGATTACGATATGGCCGCTAACAACGGAGGATGGCAATGGGCGGGCGGAAGCGGATGTGATGCAGCTCCCTATTTCAGAGTATTCAATCCTCAGTTGCAGACGGAAAAATTCGATCCCGATTTAGTGTACATCAGGCGCTGGGTTCCCGAGTTGGATTCCAGCGAGTACCCATCTCCCGTCGTGGAACATAAATTCGCACGCGACAGGGTGTTGAAGATCTACAAGGAAGCGCTTGGCTGAGTCACCATCGGATATCAGCGACGACGCCGATGTTCAAAGAACCCTTAGTAAAAGAACATTTCATCAATAAATACCCAGCCCTTCTCCCCTTTGCCGCTGTGCCATGCGGGCAACTTGGCTACCGGTATGGCTATCACCTTGTAATAGGAATAGGATGCAGGATCTAACGGTATGGATAGTGCTTCGACCTTCAGCCCCTCATAGCCCTTCGGTTGATCCACGTCTACTTTCCTGACCAGTTTTAATTTGTCTTTGCTGCTTCCCGCCCAGATCTCAATCGTCTGTGGCGGAAATATATATCCTCCGATGTTTCTTCCGTAACTCAAGACAATTTTTTTCAAGGCCGGCGCATTCTCGCCTAAACCAAAACCCACAGAAAAAGGTGTATTCCGGTACCCCAACCACGATGGTTCCTTCGTCACGTCCGCGACTCCTTTTCGTCCGTCGGTAAGGCTCGCCACACCTTCACCCGGATATTGCGGGTCGGCCGCCGTTAACAATTCGATTTGCTGCGGTTTGATGCCCTCAACAAAACAGGTAACCTCGAATACATCGCTGCAATACCATGTATCCTTACAGGCTCTCGCTTTTATCACCGACGTTTCCGTAAATCTGAACGGCTTTTCATATACAACGCCTTGCAAGGTATCGGGGTCCGTCCCATCCAGTGTGTAACGAATGACTACCCCCGGCATCGGGTGTTTCAACACGACATCTTCGTCCGTTTTAATTACACCCTCATTGACGAGCATCGGCTTGCTCAGCTTCAGTATTGATTCGTCCCTGAACTGCGTGTTCAGAATCGTTATAGCCGGGTAGTGCCCCGATAAAGAATCCGCCTGAATCGCCGTGATCCGGGTGTTCCATACGAACAATTCCTTCAGCTGCGGCAACTGCAGAAGCGGGGCAATGGATTTAACAGACACAGATGTTCCCGATAAGGACACAGACTGCAGGTTCTTCAGGGATGAAAGTTCTTTCAAACCGTCGCCTTGAACAGCCGAAAAATTCAGATTAAGGTGTTCGAGGTTTTTAAACGATTTGATAACGGACATGTCTTTGTCCGTCACCGGCATCTTCGAAAGGTTCAGAACAACCAGTTGCTCGTCGATAGCTTTCAGTTCTTCAAGGGCTTTTGCCTCGAACGCTTTTCTCACAAAAAAATCAACCTGAAGAGCCGGACTGTTCTGATAGAGGGGAAACACCGTACGGAAAGGTGTGTTCAGTTTTTCCAGCACTTCCTCGGAAACTCCGTTAAAGTCATATACTACCTCCGGGGTTTGCGCTTGTTGAACGGCCGGTGCGCTGGCTACTATTAACCGAAGGGAATCGCCATCGGGAAGTTGCGCGAGTTTTTTTTCAAAATCAGCACCTGATTTGATCCATGCCTTCAATATCCGGATTTCAGGAAGTGTCAACTGCGGTTTACCATCAGGCGGCATGTGTTCGTCGTGGTCGGGCGGCAGGTAAAATGCTTTGATCATCCGGCTTTCCCCGGGATTACCCTCGATCCACGGCTTACCGTTTTCGCCGCCAGCCCGGAATTTATCGGCAGAAGTCATGATCAGTTTTCCTTTGGCCTTGGATTCGTTGTGACAGGAGAAACACTTTCGCTCCAGTATTGGCTCCACCGCATATTTATAAACGGAAGCATTTTCGGCGGTGAGGATCACATCCGATTTTGAAACGGGCGCCAGGAGGAAATTATCACCATGAGTAAGTACGGATCCTGTATGTCCCGTAAACACCAGTACCAGACAGGAAACAATTCCAAGCCCAACGAACACAGACTTTTTCAGGTCTGCGGTAAACCAAACGAGTGCTCCGTAACAGAGAAAGCTTAAGATGACACCACTGATTTTATGACGCATCAGAACATCCGTCCCATAGTCACCTTGCAGGCTTAAAAAAAATCCGAAGAGCGCTGCCAGTGACGCCGACAGGGAAGTCAGCAGGAGGCCGGTCTGTATAACCCGCAGGGAAGACTCTCCGATCTGCTTCTGCATCAGGAGAAGCACAACCAAAAAGATCATGATTCCGATAGGTAAGTGCAGGATGAGGGGATGCATACGTCCGGCTACCTGTAGCCATGCCGGGAGCGAGATCCTGTCCTCGAAAAACAAGAGAAATACCAGCAGGATCTGAATACAAAAAATAAAATTGAGCGCGACGCGGTTAAGTTTATCCATGAATCCCCTACGCTAGTATACCGTTCACTACTTTTCCTGCGACATCTGTTAACCGGTATCTTCTTCCCAAATGTTTGTATGTAAGCTGTTCGTGATTTAATCCCATCAGGTGGAGTACAGTAGCATGAAAGTCATTCACGTGAACCGGATCCTTGACAATATTATAGCCAAAGTCGTCGGTTTCGCCATAGACAATTCCTGGTTTTACACCACCGCCGGCCATCCAGATCGTATAACTGCGGGGATGATGATCCCTTCCATAATTTTCTTTTGATAAATTACCCTGGCAATAATTCGTACGGCCGAATTCTCCACCCCAGATCACAAGTGTTTCATCCAGCAACCCGCGTTGCTTAAGGTCCATGATCAGCCCGGCCGTTGCGCGATCAACGTCTTCAGCCTGCAAAGGCATTTCTCCGACCATATTGCCGTGTTGATCCCATCCCTGGTGATAAAGCTGTACAAACCGCACACCTGATTCGGAGAGTTTTCTTGCCAGCAGGCAGTTGGAAGCATAGGTACCCGGCACAAGGCAATCCGCTCCGTACATCTTGATGATATGGTCAGGTTCCTGCGACAAGTCCGACAGTTCGGGAACAGCCGCCTGCATCCGGTAAGCCATCTCGTATTGTTGTACGCGCGCCTGGATCTCCGGATCTCCAAACTCTTCGAAGTTCATGGAATTCAGCTGTGCGAGGTTGTCAAGCATTTTACGGGTACCGTCGCGGTCCCGGCCATCCGGATCTTTCAGATACAAAACCCGTTCCTCGCTGCTGCTGAACTGGACTCCCTGGTGAATACTATCCAGAAAACCATTTGTCCACAACTTGGAATATACCCCCTGACCATTGCCTCTTCCCCGCGAAAGCAATACGCAATACGCGGGAAGATTTTTGTTCTCGCTGCCCAATCCATAACTCAACCATGCACCCATGCTGGGCCGGTTACCCTGTTGCGCCCCGGATTGCATAAATGTGAGAGCAGGATCGTGATTGATCGCTTCCGTGTGCATCGTTTTAATAAAACAGATGTCGTCGACGATCTTTGCTGTGTTCGGAAAAAGCTCGCTCACCCAAGCGCCCGACTGACCGTACTGCTTGAATGAAAAGTGCGAACCCACCAGCGGAAATTTAGCCTGGTTGGATGTCATACCGGTAAGCCGTTGTCCCATGCGAATAGACTCCGGAAGATCCTGGCCCGTCATCTTGTTTAACAACGGTTTGTAGTCGAAGCTTTCCAGCTGCGATGGCGCCCCGTTTTGGAAAAGGTAGATAACCCTTTTTGCTTTCGGTGCAAAATGAGGCAAGCCCGTGAGCATGGGAGCGCTGTCTCCACCGGATTCAAATAAATCAGGCATTAACAAAGATCCCAGCGCCACTGAACCGAGACCGAGACTCATCTTTCCCAAAAAATGTCTCCGCGTAATGTGAAACCGCTGTTTTAAGAATTCGCTTTCCATATCAAACCTTCATAATGGATTCCTCCATGTTATAAATCGTATGAACTACCTGCATCAGCGCTGCCAGCGCAGCTACATCTTTTATTCCGGATGAAGGAAACTCGCCCGCCCGGACAAACGTTTTGGCTTTCTCAGGTGCTTCCGCAAAGTTTTTATTTTCCGACTCATAGTAGTTCAGAAGTATCTTCATTTCCTCCGGCCTGGGCGCGCGGCAAACGATGGATCTGAATGCCATACTGATCTTTTCTTCCGGACGTACATCGTTCTGCATGAGTCGCTCGGCAAAAACCCGTGCTGATTCCAGTATCGTCGGGTCGTTTAATACTACAAGCGCCTGAAGAGGTGTATTCGTTCTCATCCGGTTTACCTCGCATTGGTCCCGGTTACTGGCATCAAACACCAACATACCCGGAGGCGGAACGGTGCGCTTAATGAAACTGTAAAGCCCCCGCCTGTAAAGCTTGTCACCATGGTCCTGCACATAACGAGCAAGTACACCACGGCCTGACGTTGACGATTCCCATATCCCTTTCGGCTGATAGACCTTCACGCTCGGACCGCCTATCTCCCGCACCAGCAGGCCGCTGCTGGCCAACGCAAGATCCCGTACAGTCTCCGCGGACATTCTCGCGCGTGGCGCCCGCGAAAGCAACGTGTTATCCGGATCAACCGCCAGTTTTTCTTTTGTGATTTCCGACGACTGCGTGTAGGTTGATGACATTACAAACTGTTTGAGAAGTCTCTTGACGTTCCAGCCGTTATTCATAAAATCGAGGGCAAGCCAATCCAGCAGTTCCGGATGCGACGGCATCTCACCCTGCATTCCAAAATCTCCGGACGTTTTGACTAATCCGCGCCCGAAAAATTCCTGCCACATCCGGTTCACGAATACCCGTGCCGTTAACGGGTTGTTTTTATCAACCACCCACCGGGCAAGGCCAAGCCGGTCGTTCCCGTATTTGACCGAATCAAACGGCATGATCGCCGAAGGCAGCCCAACCGTTACCCGATCGCCCGGGGCATCGTAAACCCCACGTTTCAGAAGATAGGTTGGCCTTTTAACCGGCATATCCTTCATCACCATCACCTCCACTGCGGCCGTATCCTTCTTGTTGATGAATGTCAGTATTTCGCCGATGTCCGCGCTGGTGATCTTCATCTTCGGCGGATCGGCAAGTGATGCCAGCGAGATATCTCCCACCAGCCCTTTTTCCGGTACCTGATTAAAAAAAGCAAATGCACGGTAATAATCCTTTTGGAGTATCGGATCGTACTTGTGGTCATGACATTTCGCACATTCGAATGTCAGGGCCAGAAAAGCTTTTCCGAATGTATTGGTCCGGTCCGTTACATATTCGATGCGGTACTCTTCATCGATGACACCGCCCTCCTGGGTTATTTTGTGATTTCTGTTGAACCCTGTGGCCAGTAACTGTTCCTGCGTCGGGCGCGGAAGGAGATCTCCCGCCAACTGCCACAGGACAAACTGATCGTAGGGATAATTCTGGTTGAAGGCGTGGATCACCCAGTCGCGCCAGGGCCACATGGTGCGTAAACCGTCATCCTGGTAGCCATGGGAATCTGCATAGCGCGCAACATCCATCCAGTACGTGGCCAGCTTCTCACCATAAGCCGGTTGGGCAAACAATTCGTCCACTACTTTTTCATAGGCATCCGGTGCGTCATCCTTCAGGAATCTTTCCTGTAGTTCAATGGTGGGGGGAAGACCGGTAAGGTCAAGGCTGACCCGCTTCAGCAGGCGCTCCTTATCTGCTTTCTCATTTGGTTCCAGGCCGTTTGTTTCCATCCGGGCCAGAATGAAATGATCGATCTCATTTGCCGGCCAGACTGTGTTCCCGGGCTCGGGGATAGCCGTAGCTTTGGGTGGGATAAAAGCCCAGTGCGGTTTGTACTTCGCACCCTGCGATATCCATTTTTTTATCAGGTCAATTTCGTATTCGTTCAGCTTCAGATTGGATTTCACAGGAGGCATGACCATCGAGGTGTCGGTAGTGGCGATCCGCAGAAATACTTCAGATTGATCGGGCTGGCCGGGAATAATAGCATGCGCGTCTGGATTGTCTTTCAGCGCCGCCATTGCCCCTTCATGCGTATCGAGGCGAAGGTTTGCTTTGCGCTGGTTGGCATCCGGACCGTGACACTTGAAGCAGCGGTCCGACAAGATGGGTCTGATATGAATGTTGTAGTCAATGGAGTCGGAGAGCTGAGCTGTTGAAGATTTTTCCCGGCAAGACGAACCCCACATTCCAACGATCAGGAACAATAAAATAATAAACCCGTTGACTCTTTTTTTCATGGCTCAGATAACATCTCAAATTGGGGTTTTTAAATGAATTTCAAAACCCTTTTTACTTCAATGTGTTATTATAAATATACAAAATCAAGGTCGGGATCGACTAGCCGGGAAGTGTGTGTGATGTGCTTATTCGCAAGATCCTTCGACATCCCGCAGCCGGTCAGACGCCGAAAAACCAAACCCATTAAAGCTAAAAAAATGAAAGTGTATTCGATCAGGCGAACGCAATTCCTTCCTGTCACACCCCGTGAAGCATGGGATTTTTTTTCCGCTCCCGCAAACCTGCCGCGCATAACCCCGGAAAGTATGGGATTCAAAATCCTGTACTCCTCCGGTGACGGCGTCATGTACCCCGGCCAGTTGATCCGTTACCGGGTAAATATCCTGCCGATGGTTTCGCTGCATTGGGTCACGGAGATAACACATGTCCATGAACCAGCCTACTTTGTTGACGAGCAGCGCTTCGGACCGTACGCTTTATGGCACCACCAGCATCATTTTAAAGAAGTAGCCGGAGGAATCGAAATGACTGACGAAGTCAATTATGCCATACCCTTTGGTTTTATCGGGCAATTGGCGAACTGGCTGTTTGTAGAGCAGAGGGTAAATGTTATTTTTGACTATCGCTTTGCGAAGTTGAAATCCCTTTTTAGCGACGATAAAGCGAACATAAGAAAGTCAGCCTGAACATGGATGTAGTTACGATAGTACTCTGCGCGCTTATTGTTATCGGTACGTTTTTGTTCTGGGAATTTATCGCCTGGTTCACCCATAAATATATCATGCACGGGATATTATGGACATGGCATAAGTCGCATCACACGATTCACGATCACACATTGGAAAAGAACGATCTTTTCGCCGTCGTTTTTAGTATTCCCTCCATTGGCCTGATCTACTACGCATCCCTGGTCGTTTACAACCCCTATCTTATCGCCGTTGGTACGGGAATATTTTGTTATGGCGCTTTTTACCTGATCTTTCACGATATTATCGTTCATCAGCGAATGAAATGGAGACCGCAAAAGCGAAGCAAATACCTGCAGCGAATGATACACGCTCACTACGTTCATCATTCCAAACACTCGAAGGACGGGTGCGAGGCATTTGGTTTTTTGATCGCTCCTAAAAAATATGAACCGAAGACTTTTACGATTAAGAACTCCAGACAAGAAACCCAATAACAGACTTTGAATTCAAAATACCTCTACCTCTCGCTGGACCTTGCTTCATTTGCATTTCCATTTATGGCGAGTTTTTACAAAAAAGCTCCCTTCTACAAAAAGTGGAAATACCTGTCGGTGGCAATCCTGATCACCGGAACAATTTTTATCGTCTGGGACGAGATCTTTACCCGGGAAAAAGTATGGGGGTTCAATCCGGAATACCTGACCGGGTTTTACATTGGTTCGTTGCCGCTTGAAGAAGTCCTGTTTTTTATCTGCATTCCCTATGCCTGTGTATTTACATATTTCGCATTAAATCACCTGATTGAAAAAGACCGGCTTTTCCCGCACCAGGAGCTGATCTCAAGCGCGCTAATTGTACTGTTGCTCATCTCCGGGATCTATAATGTGGATAAATGGTATACCGGTGTGACG
Source organism: Chryseolinea sp. (assembly GCA_041742155.1). Lineage (GTDB taxonomy): Bacteria > Bacteroidota > Bacteroidia > Cytophagales > Cyclobacteriaceae > Chryseolinea. Next base: position 483,357 of record JBGSJE010000003.1, read on the forward strand.
TTTATCTTCCTGGCCCTGTTTCTTGCGTACCAGATGCTGAAGATAAGGCCCCGTTATATGGGCCGGTTCTACTTCGCCTTCGCCGTTCTCCTTATTCCTTTTTTTATTGTCAACGGAATCCTGACCGGCTCTTTTATTGAACGCGAAGTGGTTTGGTATAACGATGTTCATACACTTGGGATCCGGCTAGGTACGATACCCCTTGAAGATGTCTTTTACGGCTTTTTGCTTATTCTGCTGAACATCGCAATCATGGAATGGCTGGAAGAGCGGGCGTACTACAAAAAAAAGTGAGTCCCCGTTAAAGGACTCACCTGTATTTCCTGAAGAAACGATTCATTACACCGTTTCAAGCTTGTGGTGCTTTTCGATTTTTGCTTCTTTCGCCTTCTTATTTTTCCCGGATTTTCCCTTTACAGCGTTTTCCATAAACCGGGCTGCTTTTTTCTTCTTTTTGTCCTCCCGCCGAATGACGTCGGCGAAAATAGAAGCGAGTTTTTTAGAATTGCGCTGTAGCAGTTTTTTTACCTTCTTTCCGGGTTGCGGCAGCTCGAGGCTGGAAAGCGCCTCCTGCATTGAATCATTTATTAACCCTCTTAGGGCCTTTTTTGAAGTCTTTGTTTTTTCCATACCAGTGATTGTTGATATCCCTAAAGTACCAAATGTTAGGAGAATAAGAATGATTTAACAAAAACTTAACATTGACGCCAAAAAACGCCCTTTTCACTATCAAAAAGGCGCTTTTTGGTGTTTACCCGGCGATTCAAACAGGATGTAAAACCTATTCGTACCGGAGGGAATCGACCGGATTGGTGGACGCTGTTTTAATGGACTGATAACTCACCGTAAGCCATGCAATAACGATCGCCGCAAGGCCGCTTATGATCAGGATAACGGGGTCGACATCGATACGGTAAGCAAAACCGGAAAGCCACTGCCTGGAGACATACCAGCCACCTAACGCGGCCGGTACAAAGGCGATCACAACCAGCTTCGTGAATTCCTTCGATAGCAACAGCGTGAGGCCAAACACGGACGCACCAAGCGCTTTGCGGATACCGATCTCCTTTGTTCGCTGCTCCGAGGTAAATGCAGCCAGCGCAAACAAACCCAGGGATGCAATGAAGATCGCCAGGCCCGAAAAAATACTGAAGATATTTCCCATCCGCTGCTCGGCACGGAACAGTTCATCAAAATTCTCATCTAAAAAAACGTACTCAAACGGTTCGCTGGGTGAAAGCTCCTTCCAGATTTTTTCCACGCTGGCCACAACCTCACGTGGGTTTCCTTCATAACGGATGAGCAGGTTGTTACTGTTTTTTGAAAAGCGGATGGATATCGGGCGCACCTCCGTTTTAAAGGACTCGAAATTAAAATTCTTGACCACACCAATTACCTTGAGTCGCTCGATAGCCGGCCCTCCATTTTTGTAAAGGATCTCCTCGCCGATAGGGTCTGTAAATCCAAATTCACGAACGGCCGCTTCGTTCAGGATAATAGCTGTAGTGTCCGACGGAAAATCCTTGGAGAAATAACGTCCCTCTTTCATCTCAAACCTGATTACGTCCTGGTGATCCTGGTCCGCGAAGTAGACACCCATGATATGGTCCTGGTCCGAACCGCCCGCTTTAAAAATCGTTGTGTTGTTCACACCCGGAAAAGTATTGTTCGAATAGCTCATTTTTACAACACCGGTTTGCTGCGAAAGAGCATTCTTAAAGGCATCCTTGTTTGTTCCCAACCGGCCGGTATTCTGAAGGACCAGAATATTGTTCTTATCGATACCAAGGTTCTTCTCCTGCATAAACTGGATCTGCTGGTAAACGACCATGGTGAAGATGATCAGGAAAATTGACAGCGCAAACTGAAACACCACCAGCGAGCTGCGGATTCCTTTGGTTTTCATGCCGGCTCTCACTTTTCCCTTCAGAACTTCGACAGGACTGAAGGATGTCAGATAGAACGCCGGATAACTTCCCGCTATCAATCCGACAGCTACCACCAATATAACCAGGGCGGCAAGGATAAGCGGACTTCCCAGCACACCCATTCCCAGCATCTTACCCGAGAGTTCGTTAAAATACGGCAAGAGGAAATAACACGACACAAATGCCAACACAACCGCCAGCAGGCTATAAAGTGTTGATTCCGCCAGGAACTGCCCGATCATCTGACCACGAAGCGAACCCAGTGTCTTCCGCAAACCAACTTCCTTCGCCCGCCCGGCAGACCGCGCGGTGGAAAGATTCATAAAATTAATACAGGCGATCACGATAATAAACACACCTATTGCACCAAAGAAGTAGATGTACATCATGTTTCCTCCCAGTTCAATTCCATCCTGCGCGGTAGCATGAAGGTGAATATCCGTAAGCTTGGTTGAAAAATATCCGAACTCTCCCTTTTGCTCTTTTAATTGCTTCAGCGTGGTCCCCATGAATTTTTCAATCTCAGGACCAATGTATTTTTCCACGAGATCTTCAAATTTCCGGTTGACCTGATCGACGGTTGCGGTTGAACGAAGGGTATAGTAGGTATACATAAAATTGTTCAACCAGATCCCCCGCTTCAGGTTGTCGGATGATTCCGCCGAAATCAGCATATTAAAACCGAAATGCGAATTTGCCGGAGGATTGGCTGCTATACCAGTCACCTTATAGGTTTTATTGTCGTTGCCGATAACCATCAGTTTGCCAACCCCGGGCTCATTTCCGAAATATTTCTTTTCGATGTCCTCCGTGAGCACAACGGTGTTGGGTTCTTTCAGCGCCGTCTTTACATCTCCTTCTTTCAGGACAAAACTGAAGAATTCAAAAAAATTGGAATCGGCAAAGAAGACCTTTTCTTCCGTGAGGATTTTATCTGCGTATTTCACCGCCGGCCGGCCGAAGTAGGGAGTAACACGGGTCGCTGATTCAACTTCCGGGATATCCGATACCAGTGCTGCTGCCATCGGTGGGCAGGTATTGGCAGTGCGGATGTCCTGGCCTGCGATCTTTCCATGGAGACCTACCTGATAGATGCGTTCGGCATTGGTATGAAACCGGTCGTAGCTCAACTCATCCGATACGTAGAGGATAAGAAGCAGACAGGCTGTAACACCGATCGTCATTCCGAGAATGTTGATGGCTGAGAAGAATTTATGCTTCAGGATATTCCTGACGGCTACATTGAAATAATTTCTAAACATATGATATGGTTAATGATTTCCAGCGTACAAGGCTATGCAGTCCGGGATTAGACGTTTTCAGCGCTCACGATGTTACAGGTAAATCCGAAAAATCAGGTTGAGCCGCGCATAGGTGCGCACGGATTTTTCAAACACCGCCTATTCATCCCGGAGGGTATTTACGGGGTTCATGGAGGCTACCGTAAACACTTTGTACCCGATGGTGAGAAAAGAAACGGCGAACAACAACCCGACGGAAATTACAAAGGTCACACTGTTCACTCCCTGGTAATATTTCCATATGCTACTCATCAGGGCATTCGCCAGGGTAAAACTCACCCAGCAACCAAGAACCGAAGCAATCGCCAGTATAATGACAAATTCCGTATTTACAATTCGTGTGATATTGGAAACCGACGCGCCGAGAACTTTCCGCACACCGATCTCTTTCAGGCGTTTGATGATATTCAGCGATACCAACGTAAACAGTCCCGTTACAGACAACATCATCGCGATTACACCGAGGAAGGCAAACATGTATACGATGTTGGTGTTTACGTCATTCACTTCCTGCAAATCGGAAATCAACATACGTCCGTTATACAGGCGGTTTGGAAATACCTGGTTCCATTGTTCGTTCATAAATTTGTTCACCGATGATACATTCTCCGCCTTCGTGCTTACGGCAATCTGCGAATATTTGTCAGGCAGGATGTACCGGATCATCATCGGCTCCATTTCGCGCCAGAGTCCCATCGTATAAACGTCTTTGACCACTCCAACCACGTAAAGCTTCACGGTATCCTTCCAGATCAGTTCCTTGCCAACGGGTTTGTCCCACGAAAAAAGTTTAGCCATTTTTTCGGTAATGATGACCGATTCGCGTTGATCCGTCTCCGAATCTTTCACAAAATCGCGCCCCTGCACGAGTTCCAGGTCCATGGTATGGAGGTAATTATCACCCACAGCGATAATATCGACTTCAATTTGTTTCGACTCGTGTTTGACAGGCTCATGGTCGCGGTTGGAGAAAATTCCACTGCTCGCGCCGGCCATAGAAAGGATACCGGGATTGGATTGCAATGCATTCCGGAATGTTTCGAAATCACTTTTGTTATTCACCCAGGCAATAACAGAACCGCGGACGTCAAACCCGAGGTCATATGCCCGTTGAAACCGGGCGTTCTGAATAAACCCGATAGCGCTCACGACAGCGATCAGCGATATGGCAAACTGCAGTCCCAGCAGGATGCGCGTGAAATAGTTAGTGCCGCCAAATTTCAATTTGCCTTTCAGTATACTAACCGGTTCAAATTTGCTGATGTAGAAAGCCGGGTAACCTCCTGCTAAAAGTCCTGTAAAGACGAGAACACCGACGATAAAAAACAGGAAAGTCGGATTGTCCAGGTAGTGTGGCGTCAGTTGCATATACTCCCACATATTGTTCCATCCCCGGATCAATAGGTCTGACAGGCCCAGTCCCAGGATCAGGGCAAGGAAGCATATGAACATCGTTTCGCCGATGAACTGGGTGATCAGTTGCGCGCGCATGCTGCCCATTACCTTACGAATACCGATCTCCTTTAAGCGTCTGGACGAAATGGCTATGGCCGTATTTGTGAGGTTAAAGCATGCGATGAGCAGGATCAGAATACCCATGACCATCGACCCGATGATCGCCGAACTTGGCGGAGCATTCCACGTGTAGGCTCTTACTTGTTCCGCCCGGTCGCGGTGTGCCATGGTTGTCAGGGGATCAAGGACATACTCCCGTATCTGAAAATCTTCGCGAACACTGTTGTTGTTATCGATGTACGGCTGAAGTGCCGAGTGTACCGCGTTCACGCGGCCGGGATCGTCGATCTGTATGAACAATGAGGCTTCCTTCTTCCAGTCGTCAGCACGGATGTCCTTATGCTCATCCTTATAATTTTCAAAATTAAGGTATGCCGATCCGCCTGGGGAATAGAAGCTTGAATTCATCGGTTGGTCCTTAAACACTCCGGCTACCCGGAGTTCCTTTAGCTGATCGCCGAATACCTGTGTTATGGTTTTTCCCAACGCCTCCTGCGGAGTTCCAAACAACTTCACAGCCATTACCGCGCTGATGAACACGCTGGTTTTATCATTGAGTTCCGAAGGAGCGCCGCCGATAAAATCAAATGTAAACAACTGGAAAAAAGCGGGATCTACATATGAGAGGTTGGAAGGAAAGAGGTCGTTATCGCGCTTGAAGTTAGACCATGAGTGAAAGAACCGCGTGGATTTATCAACGTCCGGGAAGGTCTTTTCGACCACTTCACCCAACGGAAACGGCACGTATCCAAAGCGTGTTTGTTGATTCTCGAATTCCCTGATCATGCTGACCCGGTAGATCTTGTCCCGATTCTCATGTTTCGCATCAAAGCCCGAGTCATATTCATGTGCAAAGTATCCGACAATGCAACAGGCGATGGCTACACCCATTCCGAAGACGTTGATCAGTATGAACAACTTATTTTTCATCATACTTCGCAGGGTGATCAGCAGGTGGTTCTTGATCATGAGGGATTGGTTTTATTAATAATAGGATAAAGACGTACGATCGCCGGCATGAGTTGCATGAAGCCCAGCAAATATGCTCTTGCCCCTATTTTCACTTTTCCTTTTGAACGATTGTTCAATATTGAACACGAACCGTCCGATAACAGGCATAAAAATATCCAGCAACGCCTCCGGTCAATGCAAAAAAAAGCGGACCATTCTTTCAAATAGTCCGCCGTGCTAGTAAATCAAACCCTGTATTGACTAGATATGGAATTGCTCCTTGATGTTTTCCGTTACAACCTTTCCGTCGAAGAGGTTAACGATACGATGCGCATAGTTCGCATCATAAGGCGAGTGAGTCACCATGATGATGGTTGTACCTTCTTCATTCAGTTGCGACAACAGTTTCATTACTTCTTCACCGTTCGCCGAGTCCAGGTTACCGGTAGGTTCATCGGCGAGGATCACTTTTGGTTTCGCTACGATCGCACGGGAAATCGCAACACGTTGCTGCTGACCGCCGGATAATTGCTGTGGAAAGTGATTTCTCCGGTGCATGATATTCATCCGCTCCAGTACTTCCTCCACACGTTGTTTTCTTTCACCAGCCGGAACTTTCATGTATAGAAGAGGGAGTTCAACGTTTTCAAAAACGGTGAGTTCGTCAATCAGGTTAAAGCTCTGAAACACAAAGCCGATAGAACCTTTACGCAACTGCGCACGCTGACGTTCCGAATATTTGGCAACCTCATGTTCACCAAAATGGTACTCGCCGCCCGAAGGGTTATCGAGCAATCCGAGGATGTTCAGCAATGTAGACTTTCCACATCCGGAAGGACCCATTATAGCAACGAACTCACCTTCCTTGATCTCAAGGTTGATATTGTTCAGGGCGGTGGTTTCCACTTCCTCAGTCGTATAGACTTTTTCTAGATTTTTAAGTTTGATCATGGCTGGTAATTTACAGTTTGATGTTTGGTGTTCACTATTAGTTTTACGAAATACTTCTTTTTACGTCAAAGGTTACTGCTTTTAGACTACATATTGTATTCAATTGTTACAATTTTGTACTCAGATCTATCAATTTAGCAGTAATACTTCATTGTTGCCAAAATTCTCATACGATGAGGTAATGACTTTGTCCCCCGGCTTCAGACCTTCCAGGACTTCAAAATATTCGCTACCCATTTTCCGGCCCAGCTTGATGTCGCGTTTTACAGCGCGGTTGCCATCTTCCACCACGAATACCCAGTTTCCTCCGGTGTCCTTATAAAATCCACCCACCGGTAACAATAACTCCTCGGATGACTGACCCAGCTCGATCCGAAGTCTCAGGGAAAGCCCCCTGATGATTCCAGGAGGAGGCTCACCGATAAAATTCATATCCACCTCAAACCGGCCGTTTATTGCACCCGGATATTTATAGGTGATCTCGAGTTCGTAATCCTTGTTGTTGAACGTTGTTGTCGCCCGCAAGCCTGTGGTGATACGGGGAAGGTACAATTCGTCGATCGGTACCTTCACCTTATACTCTCCTACCACGTCGATCCATCCCAGGCGAAAACCCGTGGTGATGTTTTGCCCCGGATCCAACTGCGGACGCTGGAGCTGGCCGTCTATCGGCGCACGGATTTCCAGGCTCTCCAGGAGTTTTCCTACACCTTCCAGGTTCTGGCTCATCTTGGCCTCGGAAAAATTCAATTGTTTGATCTGCCTGGACCGGTCGCTTGAGTCGTTCCTGTACACCTCATACGTGATGGCCTTGTTCTGCAAATTATACCTGTAGTCCGCTTCTGTCTTTTCAAACTCCTGCTTAGAGATCAGCTTTTTCTCATATAGTTGCTTCTGCCGTTGGTACTGAGGTTCCAGAACTTTCAGCTGGCTTTCAATCAATGCCAGCGTCTGGCGTTGCTGCAGGTCGTTCTGCGTAATTCCCAGGCGGGTCTCCCGTACCCGGTTAATACTTTCGTTCAGCTGCGCCTCGTTGCTTAAGACTGACAATTCGAGGTTAAGGTTGCTTAGCTCCAAAATAACGTCCCCGGCTTTTACCATGGCACCACTTTGTGCAACCACACGTTTGATCGTTCCCCCCTCCACGGCATCCAGGTAAACGGTGCGTGCGGGCTCAACGGTACCTGTCTGGGGTATATACTCCTTGAACTCTCCACGTTTAACTTCCGCGATGGTGATCTTGTCCTGTTCTATTTTCAACTTCGACCGGCGGTCCGCAAAAATGAATTGGTAGCCGACAAAAATCACAAAAATCGCGATTCCGCCATAGGTAGCGATCCGCTTAACAGTCCACGTCTTCTTCTTGATTTGTTTATCCATTCTGTTCTTTTCGTTATTCGTTATCCGTTAACATTCGCCAGGCCTCAACTACCCTGAATCAGGTAACGTGTACCCGCTGATTGCCAACAAGTGTGCCAACCACAGGAAGTGCATTTTTGCCCTGTTTTACAGCAATAGCAATCCGATTTCTCGTTCACATGTGAACGTATCTGTCCGCATTCGAACGCAATGCAAACAGAAAGAAGCTGTTTTTGAACGAATTAGCCGGAATTGGCTTTCGGTATGCCCTTTGCCCACTAACGGACAACTGTGTTTGTTTATGATACAGTTTTAAGGGCCTTAAAATCTAAGCTTGAATGGAACAGAAACAAGGAAAAATTCTAATCGTCGACGATAACGAAGATCTTTTGAAAGCAGCCAAAATGCACCTGAAACGACATTTCGCCCAGGTCGATACGGAGAAGAATCCGGAAGCATTGCCGGCGCTCATGAACAATGACGATTATGATGTGATCCTTCTCGACATGAATTTTACCAAAGACGTCAGCAGCGGAAGCGAGGGCTACTACTGGCTGGAGCGTATCCTTCAGCTCGATCCGTCCGCTGTTGTGGTCCTGATCACAGCCTACGGCGATATTCAAATGGCCGTAAAAGCGATTAAGGCCGGCGCGACCGACTTCGTTTTAAAACCATGGGAAAATGAAAAACTGCTCGCCACACTTTTTTCAGCCATGCGGCTGCGCGAATCGCGGGATGTAATTGAAAGCCTGAAAATCAAAAATCACGAGATCAACCAGGCGCTTAACGAACGGTACAGTGAGATCATCGGGCAGAGCAGCGCCATGCAAAAGATCTTTCAAACGATCGACCGGGTTGCAAAAACAGATGCCAATGTATTGATACTGGGGGAAAACGGAACCGGCAAAGAGCTGATCGCCCGGGCTATCCACCGGAATTCAGCCCGTAAAAATGAAAATTTCGCCAGCGTCGACCTGGGTTCGATAACGGAGACCCTGTTTGAAAGCGAGCTGTTCGGTCACAAGAAAGGGTCTTTCACCGATGCAAAAGAAGACCGAGCGGGAAGATTCGAACTTGCCAACGGAGGAACCCTTTTCCTGGATGAGATCGGAAACCTCTCCCTGCCCCTGCAGGCCAAGTTACTGACCGTTCTTCAGAACAGGAAGGTTAGTCGTGTAGGCGCAAATAAGGATACGCCGATCGATATCCGGTTGATCTGCGCCACCAATATGCCACTTTATGAAATGGTGAAAGAAAACCGTTTCCGTCAGGATCTGCTGTACCGGATCAATACTATCGAGATTGAAATACCGGCTTTGCGCGAACGGTTTGAAGATATACCCCTGCTCGCCAATCACTTCCTGAAACACTACGCTTCGAAGTACGATAAGAGTGTCACAAAAATAAGTGAAGGTGCGATGTCGCGGATGCATAAACATCCCTGGCCGGGTAACATTCGCGAACTTCAGCACTCCATCGAACGGGCGATCATCCTGAGCAGCAGCAGTGTCCTTCAACCCGAAGATTTCAACTTTGCGCCTGCAGCCGCCAAAGAGGACGGGCAACTCAGTCTGGAACAATACAACCTGGAGGAAGTTGAAAAACTCCTGATCCGGAAAGTTCTGAAAAAGTACAACGGTAACATTACGCAGGCGGCGTCGGAGTTAGGCCTTACACGATCATCCCTTTACCGCCGGCTGGAAAAGTACGGTTTGTAGTGTCGGAAAAATCCGGACATACATCGGGTGAAGGAAAATAATCGCTTCCGGAAAGTATCACGGTTGTTTTACAGCATATAAACCCTGAACTTTATAGCCGATACTGAAATCCCTTAACGGCCACTTTGAACCTTGGATTTAATGATTTTCGTGCCCGTGTAATCTTACGGGTTGTCTTGCTGGGACTTGTCATGTCCCTTTTCCTGTACATGGTGTCGCGGCCCAACATGCTGTTCGCAGCCATGCTGACCGGTATTATCATCATCCTGCAGCTGGTTGAAATTTTCAGGTTCGTCAGCCAGACCAACCGGAAGCTTACACGTTTCCTGGAATCCGTAAAATATTCTGATTTTATTTCCGGCTTTGCCTCCGACAATAAACTGGGAAAATCCTTCAAGGATCTGAATATCGCGTTTAATGAAGTGCTGGAAGCGTTCCGAAAAGCGAGGTCCGAAAAGGAAGAACACGGCCAGTACCTGAACACGGTCGTACAACAGGTGCGTACGGGAATCCTTTCATTCGATACGGAAGGTAATGTACAGCTCATGAACACGAACGCAAAACGTTTCATGGGTATTACAAACATTAAAAACATCAACGAGCTCATCAACATTAACCCGAAGCTCTATCATTCCATCAACAGCGTCGAGTCCGGAAAAAGCGAGCTGTACAAAGGAGGAAATGAACTGTACCTCACCATCCAGGCTACCGAATTGCGTATCCGCGGGACGGATGTCAAACTTGTGACCCTTCAGAATATCCAGCCCGAATTGCAAAAGCAGGAACTTGAGGCATGGCAAAACCTGACCCGTGTCCTTCGCCATGAGATCATGAATTCCATTACGCCGATTTCCTCACTAACCTCCACATTGCGGGAAATTCTCGACCATGATATGGAGAAGAAGAACAGCCACTATGAACTGAAAGAGGAAGGTGCAGAAGACCTTCGTGAAGGATTAAGCACGATTGAAAACAGAAGTAAGGGACTCATAAAATTCATCGACGCTTATCGCGAGTATACATCTCTTCCGAAACCCAAAATTTCAACGGTGAGGCTGAAGGACCTGATCGAACACGTCGCTCACCTGATGAAAACCGAACTTAAAAAGACAAATATCAAATTCAGTTATTCCTGCAGTTCGGAGTACCTTACTATTCAGGCCGACCTGGAAATGATCGAACAGGTCCTCATCAATCTATTAAAAAACGGCATAGAGGCTCTTGCCGAAACTGAAGATCCGAAGCTTGAACTGATCGGCCGATACGACGAGAACTCGGTAAAGATCGAGATCATCGACAACGGATCCGGAATCATAAAAGAAGCGCTGGAGCATATCTTTGTGCCATTTTATACCACAAAACGAATGGGCTCCGGGATCGGCCTCAGTCTTTCCCGGCAGATCATGCAAATGCACAACGGGTCCATTACTGTAGAATCCGACCCGGATGTAAAAACCGTGTTCACTTTACGGTTCTGATTATAAATCCCGACAAGGACACTCCAATTACTCGTACCGTAAGCTCTTCACCGGGTCACCTGCAGCGACCTTTATGGAATGGTAGGAAATTGTCGCCAGGGATATTGCCAGGCACACCGCGGCTGCCAGGATCAGGGTTATATACCCTACGTCGACATGGTAGGCATAATTCTCCAGCCACAAGGTCATGATATACCAGCCGAGGGGACAGCCGATACAAGCGGACGCGATGACCAAAACGGTGAATTCTCTTCCCATTAGTTGCACCAGGCCGGACGTTGATGCGCCAAGAGCTTTCCGGATACCCAGTTCTTTTGTACGGCGTTCCGCGGAAAAAGCCGATAGTCCAAACAGACCCAGGCAGGAAATAAAAATCGACAACAATGCCATTGTGTTGAAGACTCTCCCGCGTTGCGCTTCCGCCTTATAAAAATCCTCCCAGTCCTGGTTGAGGAATGAATACTTGAACGGGTATCCGGGTGCGTACTCTTTCCACAACTTTTCAGTTGACCTCAGGGCCTCTTCATTTTCACCCTCCTTTACGCGTATCAGAACACAGTTCAGCTGAGCGGGATCCATACGCAGGATCAACGGTTCAACCGGTGAATGCAGCGAACCGAAATTAAAATCCTTCACGACTCCGACGATTCTTCCTTTCTGTTCCCACATCGAAAGTTCCTGGTCCGCCGTTCCTTTTGTAAAACCAAATTTTTCCGCCGCTTTCTCGTTTACGATATAATTCGACGTATCGGTAATTCTTCCCCGCTCGAACGGTCTGCCCTCAGTCATCTGCATTTTCATAGTCTGGATAAAGTCAGGGTCCACCGTAATGTTCGAGAACAGGATCCGCTCATCCGGGTCTTTACCTTCCCAGTCCAGATTCGATGTTGAATTGCCGATATCAATGGGCAACTGGCTTGAAGCCGTTACGCTTTCAATACCGGGCGCCGCCAGCAACCTTGTTTTAAACGTTTCGAATTTGGACTGCACATCGCCATCCATCCAGGCATAAAACATGTTATCGCGCTCAAAGCCGATATCACGGTTTTGCATAAAACTCATTTGCCTGAATACGACGGCTGTACTTATAATTAAAATGATCGACAGGGAGAACTGAACAACAACCAGCGCCTTTCGGAACAGGGTCGCATGATGACCACTTTTTAATTGTCCCTTGAGAACCTGGACAGGCTTAAATTCGGAAATAAACACAGCCGGGTAGCTGCCTGCGGCAAACGCTGTAAACAGGATTATTCCCGCAAAAATCACGATGATCCGGCCATCGAGAATATTCATGGAGAGGGACTTGCCTGTAATTTCGTTGAAGGAAGGGATCAAAAGAACCGCGAGCAAAACGGCGATGCCCGCGCCCATACAAACCGTTACAAAGGACTCGCCCATAAACTGCCGGAAGAGTTGGGACGGCACAGCCCCGATAACCTTACGTAAACCGACCTCCTTCGCACGCTTGGTCGCCTGTGCGGTTGACAGGTTCATAAAATTGATGCAGGCGATAACAAGGACAAAGACAGCGACGATAAAAAAGATCTTCACATACTCGATTCTTCCGCCGGATTGCACGCCGTTTTCAAACTCGCCGTATAAATAGGCTTCCCCGAAAGGTTGAATAAAAAGTTTTACGTTCGTGTCCTCCTCATGCGATTTGATCTCGTCCTTAAATTTGTTTCCAAACGCCGCGGCATCTGTCCCGGCACGAAGCATGATAAACGTCCTGATGTTGTTGTTTCCCCATTCATCCAGCCAGTTTTTATTTTCATTCCAGAAAAAAGAGAAAGGCAGTATATAGTCAAATTTGAGCGAGGAATTCTTCGGTACATCTTTTATCACGCCGGAGACGGTGAACGATTCTTTCGTATTCATCAGGAATACCTTGCCGAGAGCGTTTTCGTCGCCAAAGTACTTTCGGGCCATCGTTTCTGTTATTACAATCGTGTTATTGCCTTTCAGCGCCGTTGAAGGGTCGCCGGCGACAAATGCAAAGCTGAACATATCCAGAAAATCCTGGTCCACATATTTTCCCGTTTCATAAAAAGACATTTCACCAACCTGGAAAAGATTCGTTACATCCCAGGTAAAGCGGCTGGCTTTTTCGATCTCCGGATATTTCTCCTTGATAAAAGGGGCCATCGGCCCTGGAGTAGAACTGAACGTATAAAGTTTTCCATCGGTATACTGCTGATTCTCCATGACGCGGTACAGACGGTCGATGTTCTCATGGAAGTGATCGTACTCCAGTTCGTCGTTCACCCATAGAAAGATGAGGAGGGCGCTGCAAATGCCGAAAGCGAGACCCAGAATATTGACCGTGGAGAAAAGTTTGTTACGGTAGATATTCCGTAAAGCGATGAGCAGATAATTTTTTATCATGTGCTGGAATTTTGTCAAAGACCCCGGGATACCATTTGGGTTGCATCTGAATACCCCGAAAAGGAAGAAAGGTTACACACTTTTACACATCAACGAACTACTGCCTCAGCGGCAATTCAATAAAGAACGTCGTACCTTGGCCGACTGCCGTCTCAAACCAGATCTTACCCTGCATTTGCTCGATGGCTTGTTTTGCAATAGCGAGGCCCAGGCCTGAGCCCGATTTTTTTGTGCTGAAGTGAGAAAGAAAAATGCGTTCGGCGATATGGGGCTCGATACCCTTGCCATTGTCCTGAAAATAAAGCAGGTAGCAGGCATCTTTTCGTTCAAGCGCGATCTTTAACTGCTGCGGATAGCCGGGCCGCGCAGACTGAATGGCGTTGAGGATGATATTGGAGAATGTTCTCCCCAGCAATTGCTCATCACCCTGAACGAATGCCTCCTTCACAGGTGTGTTAAATACCAGTTCGCCCGACTGGCTATGCAGCAGGACGATTCTTTTCACCAGGGCGACCAATTCGATCCTTTGCATGACCGGCTCCGGCATTTTTGCAAAGGTGCTGAATGACGATGCTATATCGTTGAGGGTATCTACCTGAGTCAGCAGGGAAGACAGCGCTTTTTCGATCTTCTCGGGACTGTTACCGTTTGTACCGACAGAACGCTGGAGTTGCTGGAGGGTCAGCTTCATGGGAGTAAGTGGATTCTTAATCTCGTGCGCCACTTGCTGCGCAATTTCCCGCCAGGTCCGCTCACGCTGCGTTTGCTCCAGTTCCGCCTTGCTTTCACTCAGCTTAAACAGCATCTGATTATACTCTTTTACCATCAGGCCGATCTCATCGTCCGCCTTCCATTTCAAAGGCTGGTTGATCTTCGTCAGGGATGTTCGCTGCAGCGACTGCGTTATAAACTTCAAAGGAAAGGTCAACCATTGGGAAACGAAGTACGACAAGATCACCAGAGCGATGAATATCAGTGCAAATATATTCAGAATGTTGGCGACGATATTGATCTGGACCTTCTCCATCGAATAAGCTGACTGGAAAAAAGGAATCCCCAGTATACCAATTATCTTTCCTGTCAGCGGAGCTTTCAAGGCCGCGTAGGAAACATAATACTCGAGTTTACCAGCATGCTCGGTCTCGACCACGACATTTTCTCCCCGTTGCAGTCGCTCCAATGCCTTCCCGTTGATAAAACTGGAAACAAGGTTGTTTTCAAAAATCTGGGGCTGACTGGTCGCCAGCAAAAAGCCCGCGGCGCTGTATACATTGGCATCCAGGTTTGTAAGCTGCGCCAGGTCCGTAAGCTGGTTTTCAAACCCCGAAGCATTGTCAGGGTCCCTGTTCAAATAGTCTTCGAGCTGGACTGAAAGCTGGCTGCTGAACGATTCAGCCTTGTTCAGGTATTCTTCATTCAGTTGATTCTGGGACGACCTGCTCGTCAGGTCGAGCGTTGTCACGCTGACAAGGATCAGCGGC
Organism: Chryseolinea sp.; assembly: GCA_041742155.1. GTDB lineage: Bacteria > Bacteroidota > Bacteroidia > Cytophagales > Cyclobacteriaceae > Chryseolinea. The sequence goes on from JBGSJE010000003.1 coordinate 498,427, forward strand.
AGGAAAAAAGCAAGATTCAACAACAGCTGAATACGCGCCGAAAAATACAGTTTTTCGCCTTGCGCATAGTTTATCGCCCCCTGGGTCAGGAGGAATATAACGATGATGACAAGTCCCAAAACCAGTAAAAAGGAAAAATTGGCAAGTACATATGTTTTGGATGACTGTTGAGATGAGACCACCGCCACACGGTTATTCTCATCATCCTGCGCAATGTGAAGAAATCCATCCGCCGCGATACCTTTAATATACAATTCCGGTTTGCTAAGCCATTCCATGTTAAAGGAGCGTTCGTAGTTGAATTTTCCGGAACTGAAGAGCACCGCTGTGTCGGAAAACACGGCATAACTGATATCCCGAGTATGATAAAACTGTAGGGCGCTGTTGTCGACCAATAACTCGGGGTAGACATTTTCAGGTATTATTTTCTTCAATGACAGCTCTAGCATGACATATCCCAGGGTGGAGCCGGACCGGATGATCGGAATCTTGAGCAGATACTTTTGAGAAACATCGCGGGCAAGGCCTGACACAAAGTATACATCTTCATAGGGTGTCCGGAAAGCATCCTGGTCGTAGATCCCTATAAACCGGGAAAGTGTGGCATCCGTCCGGTTGTTAAGGGGTTCACCCGCGGAGCCGAATAAATAAATTTCGACGTCGTATTTATTAAAATAAGTCGGCAGAAAAATCTGCCGTACCTTCTGACGGATAGCGTCGCGGTTGAGGAAAGGAGTGTTGATACGGGTCTGAATGAACGCGTCCCTTCCGATCTTTATCGCGGTCTCGTGGAGGAGATACTCCCCGAAAATATCCCTGTCGATCAAAAAGTTATCGGCGAATTTGAATTGTCTGGCGATCTTTTCCTGACGACTTAAATACTGGATGGCATAGGCGCCGTTCGCTGACAGAAAAAAAATAGTTATAAACAGGTAAGAAAAGGTCGCAAAGGTCAATCGTTTCAGCGCGGCATAAAGTCTTAGGAGGTAGATCAACAGGAAATAACCGGTCCCCAATATGAGTGAAGAGAGAGACTCCTGGTTTGTCAGCATGTTGATCAGCACAAAAAAAGCTGTCGCCAGTGAAAACGAAACCACAACCCTCGCCCTCCTGCCGTCGGCGATCAAAAGCCTGGTAAACGTGTGAGCGAAGAGAAAAGAACACAATCCCGACAGCAATACCGCCACGAATGCCACGACACGGATGGAATTAAATTCCAATGATTGCGTGATGTCGAGTACAATAAGCGAATTATTATAGATGGTTTGAATGACCACAAACGGAAACAACACGGCGAACAGGATACAGATCCCGGAAAAGACAGACAGAACCCATGACAGCCAGTCGCCCGAATACAGGTACTGAAAGATCCGGAACCGCTGATAGTTTTTGAATAGATAGATACACAGGAACAGTAACGCTATTTCGTTCAGGATAAGATCTCCGAGGGAAGCGTTTAGCGACGATGAAGCAAATATCTGCGGGTTAAAAAGGTCGCTGGGATACAGTGTGTTTGGAAAACCGGATTTCACCATGACCGTTCTCAGGGCATAAAGGAATGCATAGAGTACCGCCATAGCGATTTCCGGGTACGGTATTTTTTTCAGTACGTTGACTACGATCGCTGTCAGAACCACGATGGAGATCGAAAACAGAAGCGCGGCGACAAAACGGGATTTTTCCTGAACGGGGATGTCATTTGCTATAAAACTCACCTTAAAGGGACACTGATCACGGACGCACACGGAAGTGCCGATGCTTGCATCAGGTTCGAGGATCGAAATATTACCGGACGAAAAGATCTTTTTATTCCACCACGTCTCCAGGTAATTATTGGTGATGTTGAATTTCCGGAACAGCGGGATGACAGCAACGAGGAATCTGTCGTCGCTGATCACCCACTTACGGGCGAGGTATTCGCCATTACCGGCCTTCAGCAGCTTGAGTGTGAATGTATCGGCAACGGATGCCTGCGAAGGAACAAACTGGTTATCGGACCATCGCTGGATCTGTTTCTTGTCGTAGATAAAGAAAGGATAACTGCCTGAAATTGCGGTATTGTCCGAATGCCCGGCTGACACATCTGTGAGAATATTCGCCGCCTCCTTTTCCAATAGCGTCAGCTCGCGGTCAAGTCCGATAGAAAAATTTTCAATAGTTGCCTGAGGAGAGGACGGCCGGCTGAAGATAAACAGCGTCAACAAGCCTGATAACAGGAAAAAAAAGAATGCACCGGTTAGTATTGAGAGCCTTGATTTCAAGCGGCCTGCACAGGATGATAATTGTTAAAGTTAAGAAATTACTTCGGTTGGGATAATCGGGAATTGTATTTGATCCCTCCGAAGAAAAACAGGTAGAAGATACGGGAATACCGGTAATTCAGGGGTGCAAGCAGAACCATGACCCCAATTATGATTCCGATGTAAATCCACTCGGATGGATCTCCCAGAAAATACAGGGCCAATCCGATGATCGTTAATATGGCCACCGTAAAGCCGTATCCCACATACATGGCTCCCTGGTAGAATCCCGGCTCGGGCTCGAGCCTTACCCCGCAATGAGGGCAGGTATCATTCATTACGTTAAACTGCGAGAGCCGGCTGACCGGATGTTTAAATATATCACCTTCCCGGCAACGCGGACACTTACCGTGCAACAGTGCTGCTGTGTAGCTCCTTTTGTGCATGCTTACTGGATTTATACCAAAAATATCCGATTACAATCACTGCCAGGTAAGGCATGGCCAGGAGATACAGAATTCCGGTATTGATACCGGCTGCAATTCCCGGATTGCCATTGGAGTAATTGTTCTCCAGTGTCGATCTGCACATCGCGCATTGTCCGTACACATCACTTCCCAGTCCGGTGATGATGGCCATTCCCAATAATATTGCTTTCCTCATGATAGCAGCCATATGTTCCCTTGTTTTCGTCACTTATAATAGGGGCTAATCATTATATATACAATCACACCCGTTATGGCGACGTACAACCAGATCGGGAATGTATATTTCGCCAGGGCCCGGTGCCTGATAAAATCCCCTTCCCATGCTCTAAGGTACGTAAAGAGAACCAAGGGGATAACACCAATTGACAGCAGAATGTGCGTTATCAGGATAAAAAAATAGGCATATCTTAAAATTCCTTCACCTCCGTACGGTGTGGAGTCGCTGGTCATATGGTACAAAACATAAAGTACCAGAAAGAGGATGGATAAAAGGATACAACTTTTCATCAGCCGCTCATGAAGAGCGCGGTTGCTGTTCTTTATGGCAATGACTGCCCCGACCAGCAGAATCGCCGTCGTACCGTTAATGGTTGCGTATACCGGGGGAAGAAACGAAAGGTCATACCCCGGAACCTTCACACCGAATAAAATTGCCACCACCACCGGGATCAACACGGAAATGGCAATGATCCATTTTTTATAAGAGTCCTTCCTTTGTTCAGCTTTTACATCCATCTCAGTACTTTTTAAGAATAATCGCTACTTCGGTCAGCAGCCTGTCGACTTCTTCCCTGTCACCTGCCACATACTGCCCGCGAATGACGCCCTGCCGGTCAACCAATACGAGATTGTATGGATCCTTCAGAAAAAAAATGCAGTTCTTCCAGCTACGGTGTTTCCCTGAAGAAACGAGTTGCACTACCTTCAGCGGATCGGCAGACAGCGTCTCTTTTATTCTTTTTAACTGATTGTCCGACTCCGGGTCCATCTCTCCGAATACGAGCAGCACGAGCGAATCCCCTTCAAAGGGCAGCTGCGAAAGTACGGAATCCGGGATGGCATAGGGCAGTGTAACAGCATTTCCGCATTCCCCTTTGTCCGGATACGTATCTTCATACAAGGGCTTTACGGCAAACTCATTCTTTCCAAACAGTTTCAGGAAAAGAAAGATGCAAATAGGTAAGATCAGTGCGAGGAAAAGAAAAATCGCTTTTTGTTGTTTCATAACTCTCCCACTACCCTATTTAAACAAGCCGTTATCAAAAAAAGAGGCTCAAGTATTCACTCAAGCCTCTTCGATATTATCTTATGCGTAATTTTTAGCGAACATCAGAAATAGCAATCCCTTCATATACAAACGCCACGAGCATCCAGATGACAAAGATCATCGGTATCAGGATTGACCAGAAGAGGACTTTCACTTCATAACGCAGGTGCATAAATTCACCCACGATATAACCGGCCTTCACGATGGTCAGGCCGATAAAGATCGCCGTTTTCAGGGGACCGTGATGCATCGCGAATGCAATCACGAATTCAACAGCAGTCACGGCGCCGAGGATGCCGGCAACAGTCCATAGCTTCTTGATCTTCTCCTTATTGGGAGGGAGGACGTTTACGTGTACACTATCTTCAGAATGTTCCATTGTCTGTATCAGTTTATTAATTATCGAATATTATACAAGGTAGAAGAACGTGAACACGAACACCCAAACGAGGTCTACAAAGTGCCAGTACAAGCCAACTTTTTCGACCATTTCATAGTGACCTCTTCTGTCATAAGTACCCATCACCGTGTTGTAGTAGATCAGGAAATTAAGGCACACACCGCTGAATACGTGGAAGCCGTGAAATCCGGTGATGAAGAAAAAGAAAGCGGCGAAGTCCGGGGGACCATATTGATTATGCGACAGGTTTGCTCCAAAAAATGTTGTACCCTGGGCTACTGCATCGCCGGCTTCCGCACCGTGAATAAAGTGAGCCCACTCCCATGCCTGACAGCTAAGGAAAGCAAGACCGCCAACGATCGTCCAGAGCATCCATTTCTCAACGGCTTTGCGATCCATCCGGTGGCCCGCTTCCACGGCCAGTACCATGGTCACGCTGCTCATGATCAAAATAAATGTCATGATACCCACAAAAACGAGCGGTAATGAAACACCGTGCAGGAATGGAACAGCTTCAAATACTTTTTCCGGTATTGGCCAGTATGCCTGGGAGAACGTAAACGCATCCACAGCGCCCTGATAAGCATCGTGGGAAGAACGCACCAGACCATAGGTCACCAGCAGGGCAGAGAATGTAAATGCATCGGACAATAAAAAGAACCACATCATGAGCTTGCCGTAGCTGACGCCCATCGGTGATACTCCACCATCCCATTCGCTCCTTCCCGGAGCTGCTGTTGTTGTACTTGACATAAAGTAGTGTTAGCTGTTAATAATTACGCTTTATCGTTGTGTGCAGTGACGTGTGTGGATTTACCGGTTCAATAATAGAAAAACAAATAAATATAGCCAAAGTCCATCCAAAAAATGCCAATACGTGGCGCACATTTCGATCTGCGCTAGGTTTTTGGAATGGACCCTGAATCTGAAGGTTGCGACCAGCACGACCAGTAGGAAAATAACTCCACCGATAATGTGCAGCCCATGCAGCCCGGACAGTACATAAACAAACGATCCGGAAGGATTCCCCACAAAATATACATTCCGCTTCACGAGGTCTCCCCAGGCGATATACTGCCCAACCAGGAAAGCCACACCCAGGATAGTCGTTATACTGATGGCGAGTTTGGTCCCTTCCAGGTTGTCTCTTTTCGCAGCCAGGTAAGCCCAGTGCATCGTACCGCTGCTGATCAGAATAATGACGGACGTTATCCAAAATGAATCCGGAAGGTCAAACATCAGCCAGTTGCCGTCCGATTGCCGGACAATGTACGCACTGGTCAATGCCGCGAATATCATGATCACACTCGCGATGAAGATCCAAAGAGCGAATTTCTTCGGATGCATCGCCATCGGCTTGTTTGCTTCTTCTACTATCCTTATTTCAGCTGCCATATTTTTCTATTTTCGAACCCCTCTTTCAAACTTTATCCAATAAATAAGCGATTTGCACGATGGGCAGGTACAGAAAAGATCCGAACATGATCTTCAGCGCCGACCGCCTGTCACCTGATTTCATCAGGGAGAATGTTAATGCGAAAAACACTACACCGCATAAGGTCGCTACGATAGCCGAATTTATTCCTGTGATGCCAAACGTCGCCGGCAATAATCCCAGCGGTATAAGAAACATCGTGTAGATCATGATCTGAACCGCCGTGTTCAGGTCCTTCTTCCCCCCGGACGGAAGCAACTTAAATCCTGCCTTCTTATAATCGTCGTCCGACACCCAGGCGATGGCCCAAAAGTGCGGAAATTGCCAAATGAACTGGATCCCGAAAATGATCAGGGCTTCGTGGGAGATGATTCCCGTCGAAGCCGTCCATCCCAGCAGTGGCGGAAGGGCTCCCGGAATCGCACCGACAAAAACGGCGATCGGACCGACACGCTTGAGTGGTGTGTAAACGAATGCATACAACACAAGAGACAATACTGAAAGTGCTGTAGTGAATGGATTGGTATAGATGATCAGGATACTTACTCCGGCGACAAAGCATACTGCGGCAACCGTGACGGCTTCATTGACCGAAACCCTGCCTGTCGGCAAGGGCCGGTTAACGGTACGGCTCATCAATTTGTCGAGATCTTTTTCAAGGATCTGGTTAATTGTAACCGATGACCCCGAAAGCAAAAAGCCGCCGGAAAAAAGCATGGCGAGTACCACCCAGTCAACCTGTGCGGACGCCAGGACAAATCCAAAAGCGCAGGAGAAAGCGACAAGGAAGGAGAGCCGGAATTTGAGCAATTCCCAATACGCTTTGGCTTTGGCGGCAGCGAAAGAAATCCCGGTTAAGCTTTCTATTTGTCCAGTGATCATGTTTTTAAGATAGTGCAGGCGCTTCTTTTCTATTGAGCTTCAACAGGAACAGGAACTGCATTCCAAATGTCGCGGTGGCAAGCAGCAAATGTACCGGCTGAAGGAAGGGAGGAACACCAAAATAAGCCATTCCCATACCTGTCAAAATTGTCCCCAAAATTAACAGGATTAGAGTAAGGGCGAAAACTTTTGAGCCTTGAGTTTTGCGCAATTTCAGGATTAAACTCACATGCAGGATCAGTACGATCCAGGAAAATGAACGGTGAATGACGAACTCTCCGCCCAGCGTCGAAATCCAGGCATCGCGTGAAGCTACGGCAGCCACCCGGTCGATGGCTTCACGTACTTGCGTGCCCAGTAGAATCTGTACCAGTAAAACCGCCATCGACGCGATCAGCCACCAAAATCCAAGTGAAGAGTTGATCTCACGCCCGTAGTTGCTCTGGTGAACAAGGTAGATCAGCAGGGCTACGATCACCAGTGCCAGAAACATGTGAACCGTGATCGTCCAGGGCATCAGGTTGGTGGATACGACGATAGATCCGATCCAACCCTGAAAGCCAACAAGAACAAACGCACACAACGCAATTATGGTGAGCGTCCGGTCTGTCTTCCAAAACCGGATAGAGGCGACAAAAACTGAAAAAATCAAAAAGCCGATCACGACACCGACAAGCCTGTTTACATACTCGATCCAGGTCTTGGTAGGATTAAAATCATTTTCGTGAAGGATTGAAGGGTCGTTCAAAATACTGATCGCCGTATTTTCCATGCCAAACGATGTGAGGTACCGGGCGAAGCGTTCATTCTTTTTCTGGCGATGCGCGGCGTAAGTTTGTTTGTAATCGGCAGGAAGGTCGTTTACGGATGTCGGGGGGATCCACTGTCCAAAGCATTTCGGCCAATCGGGGCATCCCATACCTGAACCGGTACTCCGAACGACGCCACCCACGAGGATAAGGATATAAACGGCCACCAGCGTTGACAGGGAAAGTCTGCGAAATGCTCTCATATTTTTTCTCGCTGCACGGTTTCGTTCAATTGGATATGGGCAGGAAAGAACCGAGGTTCAAAGTAAGTTTGAAAAAACACTTTGAACCTCGGCTTCGGGGCAGCAAAACCTAGTGCTTGCCGCCTTCAATAACAATCGCACCGTCCCCGTTGGAGGCTTCGAGTTTGATCAGGTCATTTTCATGAGGCAGGTTCGACTCGGGTGTTTCGGAATAGGGAATATGCTGAGGGATATAATCCTCCTTCGCCCCTGGCTTGCTGTAGTCATATGGCCAGCGGTATACGGACGGAATTTCACCAACCCAGTTACCATGTCCAGGCAGCCGCGGTGTAGTCCATTCGAGCGTGGTTGACTCCCAGGGATTCGCCGGAGCGTGCTTCCCGCGGAAGATACTGTAGAAGAAATTGAACAGGAATATAAACTGCGCACCCAGGGTAAGGATCGCCGCGACGCTTACCAGCATGTTCAAATCGGTGAAGCCACTGAACGTTTCGAAGTTCGTCCATGAATAGTATCGTCTCGGGAAACCCGCGATACCGATATAGTGCATCGGGAAAAACACCAGGTAAACGCCTACGAAAGTGACCCAGAAGTGTACATAGCCGAGGCTGTTGTTCATCATTCGTCCGAACATTTTCGGGAACCAATGATATACACCGGCCATCATACCGAAGAAAGACGCACTACCCATAACGAGGTGGAAGTGAGCTACGACAAAATAAGTATCGTGCAACTGAATATCGATGGCTGAATTACCGAGGAAAATTCCGGTGATACCTCCCGTCAAAAAGAAAGAAACCAGACCAATGGAGAAAAGCATCGCCGGTGTGAACCGGAGGTTCCCCTTCCATAACGTGGTTACATAGTTGAATATCTTAACCGCCGACGGAACCGCGATGATCAACGTAAGCAGCATAAAGATTGAACCGAGGAAAGGATTCATTCCCGTAACGAACATGTGGTGCGCCCAAACGATAAAGGACAGGATAGCGATAAAAAGCATCGATCCGATCATGGCCTTGTAACCGAAGATCGGTTTTCTCGAATTCGTGGCGATGATCTCGGATGAAAGTCCCAGCGCCGGCAAGAGTACGATGTATACTTCAGGGTGTCCCAGGAACCAGAATAAGTGTTGGAAAAGGATAGGGCTACCGCCTTCGTTTGCCAGTGCTTCTCCACCGATATAGATATCCGACAGATAGAAACTGGTTCCAAAACTCCGGTCAAAAATCAACAGGAGAGCTGCTGCGAAAAGGACGGGGAAGGAAAGAACCCCAATGATAGCGGTGAAAAAGAACGCCCAAATGGTTAGCGGCATCCGTGTGAACGACATACCGCGGGTTCTCATGTTGATAACCGTTGTGATGTAGTTGATACCTCCGAGTAAGGAACTTACGATAAACAAAGCCATCGCCACAAGCCACAACGTCATTCCGAGTCCGGAGCCTTTGATGGCCTGGGGTAATGCGCTTAGCGGCGGGTAGATAGTCCAGCCTCCGCCGGCAGGTCCTGTCTCCAGGAACAGGGATGTAAACATGATCACACTGGATAAAAAGAAGAACCAGTAGGAAAGCATGTTCATAAACCCGGACGCCATATCGCGGGCACCGATTTGCAATGGAATGAGGAAGTTCGAAAATGTACCGCTCAGTCCGGCGGTAAGAACGAAGAACACCATGATCGTACCGTGCATCGTCACCAATGCCAGGTAAAATTCCGGGTCCAGTTTGCCCTCAGGCGTGATCCACTCTCCCAGTACAGGCTTGAGCCAGTCCAGGTTCATATCGGGGAAACCGAGTTGCAGACGGAAAATAACCGAAAGCATGCCTCCCAGCAGAGCCCAGAATATACCTGTTATAAGGAACTGTTTGGCAATTACCTTATGGTCTTCACTGAAAATATAAGTTCTCCAGAAATTGGTTTCATGGTGTTCATGTTCATCATGGTGATCGTCATGATGGTGAACGTCCTGGTGCGGGTGAATATCTGTCGTTGCCATGTCCTTGATAAATCTTTTTTTCTTACTCGTTTACCGCTGCTACTGATGACCCGGGATCCTTTTGCATACCGGCTTTTATCATTGCTGCTTCCTTCAATTCATTCGGCACCTTCTTCAGGTAATCCGGATTCTGTTTCAACCATGCTTCCTGCGAAGCCTTCCAGCGCTCATATGATTCTTCGTCCTCAACGATAACGTTAAGTTTCATGGAGAAGTGACCCCTTCCGCATATTTCGGTACACGCCAGTTCGTAGTTGAAATTCGGATTTCCCAAATCATCACGCATTTGCTGGGTGGTTTTTGTCACCTTGAACTTGAACTGTGTAGGCATACCCGGAACCGCATCCATTTTCACACGGAAGTGCGGAAGAAAAACACTGTGCAGAACATCCTTTGCTCGGATCTTGAGCAAAACTTCCTTGTTGACAGGAAGGTGAAGTTCAAGGGATTTGAAATCGTCGAATGAATTTTTGTCGGTGAGGTCGAGACCAAATTCATTACCGAAATTGTCGATAAGTTTGAAATTTACTTTTCCCAGTTGTTTGTCCTTTACACCGGGATACCGGACCGTCCAGGCAAACTGCTGACCGATAACCTCCACAACTTCAGCATCTTTCGCGGCGGGTGCTGTGATGTCGTTCCATGCACGCAGACCGGTAAAGATCAGTACAGCGAGTACAATGGCAGGAATGATCGTCCATGCCAGCTCGAGGTAATGATTGTCGGGAAAATATTTCGCTTTCTGGCCTTCGCGGTATTGATACTTGTAAATGAAAACGAACATGATGATACTGATGATCACAAAGGCTACTACTGTCACAGCCATAGTTATCCAAAACAGCATGTCGGTATGTTTTCCGTGTTCGGACGCTACGGGAAGAGTATACTTATCAAAGTAGACAACCGAATACCAGAAGAACCAGGCGAGGCTTCCGATCATGAATACAATGAACAGGGCTGCGTTGATCCTGTTTGCCGAACTGGACTTCTCGTCTACGCCACCTTTTGCAATGCTTACCAGGTTGCCAACCCTGAAGATCATGTACAGGATCGCCAGAACCAGAACAACACCAAGAAAAATAATCAAACTCATCATATCAGTTTCTATAAATTAAATGTGGTGATGAAGACTCTCTTGTAACATCGGATCGTTCTTGCCAAACAACGGCAGCTTCGATAAGTTATTTAACACTACGAGCAGGAAGGCGGCAATAAAGATCAGTGCTACGCCTATTTCCATAAATCCGACACCTCCGTCGTGCTTCATAACACCAGGTGTTACCATATTAAAGAAGTCGAACCAGTGGCCGACGATAATGATCGGACATACCAACTTTAATGTTGACAACTGGCGTTTCGCATCTCTTGTCATTAATAACAGGAACGGCAACACAAAGTTCAGGATTATATTCAGGTAGAATATCCAGCTGTAGGGGCTGTTTTTCATTCGTTCAACGAAGTATACCGTCTCTTCCGGGATATGTGCGTAATAGATCAGCAGGAACTGGCTGAACCAGATGTAGGTCCAGAAGATCGAGAATGCAAATACGAATTTTCCCAGGTCGTGGAGGTGATTGGAATTCACAATTTTCAGGTATCCTGCGTCCTTCAGGTAAGCGACGATCAACGTAATAGTCGCCAGGCCAGTCACCCACCAGCTTGCAAATACGTACCATCCGAACATGGTACTGAACCAATGGGTATCGATACTCATCACCCAATCCCACGCTGCGATACTCGAGCTGGCGCCGAAGAAGACAAGGAACCATGCGGAAATTCCACGGTTCTTATACCAATACGATGTTGATGCATCCAGATCTTCGGCAAGCATATTTTTTCTGATCATGGTGTAGAACCAGTACCACATTCCAAAGAAGAACACCATCCTGAAAATGAAGAATAGGGGGAATGTACCAGCGGCAAGGGGCCAGAAGAAATAGGGGGCCTTGCCTTTAATAATCGAATCGCCATGCTCTCCGTATAGATCGCCGTGAGTCCAGTGAAATACATCTCCTTTCGTCACGAACCAAAGACCCAGCATCAGTATCCCGGCAATCGGAATCCACGTTCCCATCGCCAACGGTACCCGCTTCACTCCCACCGACCAGCCGGCCTGAGCAGCGTATTGAATAGTGATAAAGAACAATCCTATGATACCGAGACCGGCAAAGAACACATTGTTCATCCAAAGGGTTGTGTAAAGCCTTTTGAGCCAGGTAGCCGTTTCGTGGTGACCTCCTGCCGCCTCGGCATGGCCCGCAGATGCAGCTTCATGCTGTTGTACGCTCGCCACCATCTCACTGGCTACTGTTGAAGCATGTCCTCCCCCGTGCTCATTGTGTCCGCCATCGTTCATTGCCATAACAAGACCAAGGACAAAAACACCTATCCCTACTGCCAGTAAGATATAGAGCTTCTTCTTGGTCGCTGGCTTAAATACATATTGTTCTTCAGTAACTTCTACTTGGTGAGCCATTTTATCAATTGTCAATGTTCAACTATCAATGTCCAGTTCGAGCCTTACTTCTGCAGCGTCTTCACGTATTTGGCGATCTTCCAGCGGTCTTCGGGAAGAATCTGCGAACCATGCGCCCACATCAGGCCTTTACCCTGTGTGATCACATGAAAAATATGTCCTTCTGAAATATTTTTTAGTGCATCCGATTTATAATTCGGAACACCCGCGTACTTGTCTGATACTTTTCCATTTCCTTCGCCTTTTGCTCCATGACAATGATCACAATACATTTCATAAAGTACTTTTCCCTCTCCGACGACAGCAGCCGTTGAATCCAACGGATTTTTCAGGGTTCTGGAAGCAAATTCCAAACTGTCTTTTCCGATCCGGTATGGAAGGTATCCGTTTTTATTCCTGCTTACCGTGTTTGCCGGTGCTTCACGCAGGTTCATACGATAAGGATTGAATTTGTTTGAATTGAAAAATTCAGCATGTCCGTCCGGATAATCGATCGATGTCAGCCATCTTCCGGCATCCTCGTCGACGATCTGGGAATAGGGTTCATACGCCACCGAGTGATACATGTTGGGCGCATATTCGACACCCTGGTTATCACCACTGGCTCCGCAGGAACTCAATAGTACTGCCGCTGATAATCCTAAAAACAAACTTGATACAAAGCGCATAATTGATATCCTCTGATTAATCAAAATTCTTTTCATTCACTTCCGAAGCGCCCGCAGCTTTCAGTATGCTGGCAATTTCATCTTTGCTTTTCCCTTTGTTCACACCCAGGTCGATAGCCATGATGTGTTTATCTTCCGTACTGCGCAGATCGAACTGGCGGGGCCATTTGTAAGGTTTGAGGTCGCTGACAATCATAAATGTCGCCACCATACCCAGGGCCGCGAGGAGCACTGTAAGCTCGAACGTGACGGGAATGAACGGTGGCAGGGATGCGAAATTTTTTCCACCGATAATCATAGGCCAGTCGTAACCAAGCATCCAGATCTGCATAGTCAACGCGATCGATGTTCCGGTCATACCGAAGAGGAAAGCGGCGATCGGAAGACGGCTCCGCTTGTATCCAAGCACTTCATCCAGCCCGTGGACCGGAAAAGGTGAATACACTTCCTGAATTTTCACACCGCTCTTCCGTACAGAAGTTACACCGCTGATCACAGCGTCTTCATCGTCAAATACGCCTACCAAAAAGTTTTTATCTGCGTCCATTTTCTATGTATTAATAGTGACTTCGGTTCATTAATGATGATCCGGAGTCGTTTTTTCAGAACCTACCTTAATAATACTTTTTACTTCCGCCATGTTGATCACCGGGAAGAACTTCGCGAACAACAGGAATGCACTGAAGAACAAGCCGAAGGTGAACAGATACTCCCCGATATCATACATCGTCGGGTGGAACATGGTCCAGCTGGAAGGAATGTAGTCGCGATGTAGCGAGGTCACGATGATCACAAAGCGTTCGAACCACATTCCGATGTTCACAATGATGGATAAAACAAAAGTTGCCGCGATACTTGTCCTTATTTTCTTGACCCAGAAAAGCTGAGGGGAGATTACGTTACAGGTCATCATCGACCAGTAGGCCCAGGCATACGGTCCCTGTACACGGTTGTAGAATGCATACCCTTCGTATTCGACTCCTGAATACCAGGAGATGAACAATTCCGTGATGTAGGCCACACCGACAATCGATCCCGTGACGATGATGATGATGTTCATCAGTTCAATGTGATAGATCGTGATATAGTCCTCCAGTTTAAACACGACGCGTGTTACAAGAAGAAGGGTTAACACCATCGCGAATCCGGAGAAGATCGCACCGGCCACAAAGTAGGGCGGGAATATCGTTGTATGCCATCCGGGGATGACCGATGTAGCAAAGTCCATGGATACGATCGTGTGAACCGAAAGTACAAGCGGCGTGGAAAGTCCGGCAAGGATCAATGCCACTGATTCATAACGCATCCACGTTTTGGCTCCGCCCTGCCAGCCAAAGCTGAGCGCATTGTACACTGATGCACGGATCTTATTACCCTGCACCACGGCACGGTCACGGATCACAGCAAAATCGGGGATAAGGCCAATATACCAAAAGACAAGGGATACGGTGAAGTACGTCGATATGGCGAACACGTCCCAGAGGAGCGGCGAATTGAAGTTTGGCCAGAGAGAACCGAACGTATTCGGCAACGGAAGTGTCCAGTAGAAACCTAACCACAGCCGGCCCATGTGCATCAGCGGGAAGGTTGCAGCGCAAATAACGGCAAAGATCGTCATTGCTTCAGCCGCCCGGTTAATGGACATTCTCCAGCGCTGGCGGAACAATAAAAGGATAGCTGAGATCAATGTACCGGCGTGACCGATACCGACCCACCAGACGAAGTTTGTAATATCCCACGCCCAGCCTACTGTTTTATTAAGACCCCATACACCTACACCCGTCCACAATAAATAACATACGCAGTACAAACCAAAGCCAAAAAAAGCCATTGAAACAGCCATTGCCATCCACCACATGCGTGTGGGCTTTCCTTCTACCTGTCGGCTGATGTCATGCGAAACATCCTTTACCGTTTTACCGCCGGTTACCAGGGGATCGCGAACTACTGAAGTTACCTGCATTTTATATCCGTTAATCGTTAGCTCTATTCTAAAATGTGACCTACCTCTTTATTCTAAGCCTTTGCCTCGTCTTTGTTCCTTACTTTCGTGAGATACCAGATATTCGGTTTTACACCTACTTCCTCCAACACCTGGTATGCACGCGGGTTACCTGTGATCTTGTCTACCCTGTGTGGATGATGTTCGTCCACCGGTTTGATCTTAAGCAACTTTGAAATCTTACTTTCCGGGTTATTGATGTCGCCAAAGACGATCGCACCTGTCGAACAGGAAGCCTGGCACGCGGTCACAACCTCGTCTTCGCCCATCGGCCTTCTCTCCTTCTTGGCAGTCAGTTTACCCAATTGGATACGCTGAACGCAGAAAGAACATTTTTCCATAACACCGCGTGAACGTACCGTAACATCCGGGTTCAATACCATCTTACCGAGATCCGTGTTCATCGCCGGGTTAACGTTTTCAAAGTCGCTGTTATCGTGATATTTGAACCAGTTGAAACGTCTTACTTTATAGGGACAGTTGTTGGCACAATAGCGTGTACCGATACAACGGTTGTACACCATTTGATTCAATCCTTCCGTGCTGTGTGTAGTCGCCGCAACGGGACACACGGTTTCGCATGGCGCATTGTTGCAATGCTGGCAAAGCATGGGCTGGAATACCACTTCCGGGTTTTCAGCAGCATCTTCAAGTCCTTTCCAGTCATCAATATTGGCGTCGCTGCTGTAATATCTGTCGATCCGCAGCCAATGCATTTCCCTGCGGTTGATCACTTCCTGACGTCCCACAAGGGATACGTTGTTTTCTACATTACAAGCCACCACGCAGGCGCCGCATCCGATACATGTGTTCAGATCGATAGCCATTCCCCAATGATGGTCCTTGTATTCATGACCCTTCCAGATCGCAACGGATCCGGGATCAACTTTTTCCTTGGGATCCGCCCAAGTTGTAACGGTAGGGTGAAAAGTCCGGTCCCAATGCTTGTCCTTGAATTTGCCTAAAGACGTTTCCTGGATAACCGTCTGACGACCCATAAACGTATTGTGCGTTTGCGTCTGGGCTATCTGGTACGTCTCGTCTGTTTTTTCAAACTTGACGTTTCCTACGTTGTAGCTCAGGGAGCCATTAACCATCGTCAGCAGCGGATAAACATTCTCTCCGATTCCGTCAGCTACTTTACCAGCCTTGGTCCGGCCATAGCCCAGCGGTACACCGATCGTGCCGGGTGTTTGTCCCGGCTGAACAAGAGCCGGTAACTTAATGGTCTTGTTACCGACGGTGATATTGAAATATTTCGTAAAACTCTCGTCAAAATTGATATCCTTCGCGTCTTTCGGAGATACCGTAACATAATGATCCCACACCGCTTTGGTGATCGGATCGGGAAGCTCCTGCAACAACGGGTTATTAGCCTGCGAACCATTACCGAGGTTTCCACTTTCGTAGATGACCAGTTCAAAACCGGTTGATTTCGCACCGGCCACGGCGCCTGCTGCGGCATTCACATCACCGGCGAAAGTAAGGGTTGCCGGGGCTTCCGATGACGGAATTTCAAGCACGCCATCGTATAAACACTTATCCCAGAAAGACTGGAAGTCGGTTGTCTGATCCTTATAGAACCAGGTTCTCCAGTTGCTTTTTACAAATTCGAAATAATCGGCGGATGCCTCCCCTGACCAGATCAGGAAACTTTCCTGCGCGGCGCGGGACTTAAATATCGGCGTGATAGCCGGTTGTCCCAGGCTAAAATGATTCTTCTTCGGTTCGGCATCGTTCCACGCTTCCAGGAAATGATGATCGGGTGCCTGGTAATTCACCAGAACTCCTGTTTCCTCTTCTTTATAACCGGTAGAAACCGAAAGGCCGACCTTCTTGATGGATGCGGCAAGTTTTTCGCCCATCGGATGGTCGTAAACCGGGTTACAGTTATAAAAAATAACGGCACCGATACTGCCTGCTTCCACTTCACCGACAAATGCGGCCATGGCTGCATCATCGCCCTGACGATAGTTCACCGGCGCAGAAAGGTCGATGGTTGAGCCGTAGCTGCCCAGCATGTCATTGATACCGTTAACCAGTACCTGGATTGCTTTATTGTTCGAACCCGCGACCACGAGGGCTTTACCCTGGCTGGCCCAAAGATCTTCGGCGGCTTTGGTAACGTGCGGTTTATCCGCACCGCCGGAAACGACCGGCCTGCCTGCTTTCGCCGCTATCAGGTTATATAACTGAACGATAACCGCTCCTTCTTCGGAAGGTTTTATCTGTGTTCTGTAATCCGCATTTGCGCCTGTGATAGAAAGGACAGACTCAAACTGATAATGCCGGGACATCTCGCGCTTATCTTCACTGACGTCACGGGTGATGGCATACTGTTTTGTGAATTCAACAGGGGAAATCCAGCTTCCCAGAAAATCTGCAGCTACGCTGACGATAACACCTGCCTTGCTGAAATCGTAGGAAGGGATCGCCGCCGTACCAAACGATTCTTCATTGGCTTTCAGCATTCCAAACTGGGAAGACAGATCGTATTGAATATGTTGGGTGGACGGATATTTTGCTTTGAATTTTTCGATCGCCGCTTTTGTGCTGGGACTTAATACCGTATTGCTGACGATTCTGATCTGACCGGCTGTTCCTAATTTCGCGATCACCTGTTTGTCCAGGTCCTCCCATGAAATTTTTTCCTTTCCGGTTTTAGGGCCGCGAAGCCTGGCGTTATCATATAAGGAGAGAACTGAAGCTTCAACTTGCGAGCTCGTTCCACCTTTTGTAACGGAGGACAGCGCATTACCATCAATCTTTATAGGGCGACCTTCCCGGGTCTTTACGACGATACTGCAATAATCGCCACCATTAATGTAGGAGGAAGCATAATAGTTTGCCAGGCTGGGATCAATATCGACTGGCTTGTTGATATAGGGTATTGCTTTTCTGATGGGGGCTTCGCAGGCAGCGAGGGCCGCAGCCGACACACCAAAGCCCATCATCTTCAGAAAGTCCCTGCGCGAATGGCCCGGGTCCTCTTCCTGAACAGGAGGTTCAGGAAATTCCTGATGAGCGTGTTTTACAAACTCCGGATGATTAGCCAGTTGCTCAATGCCTTTCCAGTATATCTTTTTTGATTCTTCCATAAATCGTTTATCGCGACTCGTTGATCGTAACTACTCTATATATTAATAATGACACTTTGCGCATTCCAAACCGCCAATGTCTTCCACTTTCATCGGGGTCTTGCTGCTCTTGTTGTGCAGCTCCACCAGATTGTCGTAGTAAGCATTACCTTTTGAATTCACATCAGTCTTTCTATGACAATCGATACACCAGCCCATTGTTAATAAAGAGTGCTGACGCACAACATCCATGGTTTCAATCGGCCCGTGACAGGTCTGGCATTCAACACCACCGACATTTACGTGCTGGGCATGGTTAAAATAAGCCAGGTCGGGAAGGTTGTGGATTCTCACCCACTCGATCGGTTTTTTGTTATCCCAGGCGGCAACGATCTTCGCGATTTCGCCTTCTCCCGTAATCGTACCCTGACGGATCTGGTTGTGACAGTTCATACAGATATTTACAGACGGAATCGTTGCGCTTTTGCCCTTCATCACACCCGTGTGACAGTACTTGCAGTCTATTTCAAACTGGCCGGCGTGAATCTTGTGCGAGAATGCAATCGGTTGTTTGGGCGCATAACCCTGTTGAATACCTACTGAATATAAACCGTTAATGACCGCCTTGAATCCAAGGGCGGCCACGATAAACAATACGATGAACATAAAACCCGGGCTCCGGGTAATCGATCCGAATGTGATAGGCGAGTGAACAACTTCTCTGTCTTCCGGCGACAGCTCTTTCTGGTCGAGGAACCTTTTTAGAGCGGAAACGAGAAATCCCAATATCACGAGAAGCAAAACGAGGATCAGCACCATGCCGATCAATATCACGTTCAGGTAGCTTGACGGTACGCCTCCCTCCTGTGCCGGTTGTCCATCCGCGGGTGCCGCTGGCGTTGCAGCTACTGCGGGACCTTTTTCCGTCTCAGCCTGAATGTAAGCCAGTACATTCATGATCTCCTCATCCTTGAGGGACGAGAAGGCGGTCATTTGTGTTTTGTTGTATTCGTTGTAAAGCTTTACTGCATAGTCATCGCCTGAAGCGATAACGCCGGCAGAATTTTTGATAAACGCTTTGATCCAGTCGATAGAAGGTGCACGGTTGTACACATCGGCAAGTGCCGGCCCTACTAATTTCTGGTGAATGCGGTGGCAGGTTTTACAATTCGCATTAAACAACGACTCACCGGCTGAAATGGCAGGAGCTTCCTTTGAAATTTCCTGAGCTAGAGAAGTAAAATTGATAAGAGCGAAGACGAAAAAGAGGGAGAGAAACTTGCAAGCGGAGGAGATAAAATTTTTATTCATGTTAGGTTCAGTGTCCGTTTTCAAAACAAGTGGCACAAATCTACTATCGGAACTCATTTTTTCAAATTTATTTGCGGCGTTGCACAATAAATTATGCGGAATTTCTTCCCCGCTTCAAAACCTGCGAAAGGTAGGTACGGAATACGAAAAGGAAGGATTTTTCTGTAATTTAGAATCATTTTAAATAGATTCTGATGTCCTGAAGAGCTGACATTTTACATCACGAGCGGGAGAAGAATCATACATCAGAAACATGTCACTACCATCCCTCCTCGATTCCCAATGCGAACAAAGCAAAATCGTATTTCACCGGATCAAGCGGGTCGAGCTTCGCGAGATTCGACGTCAGTTCCTCAGCAGTCAACCAGTCCGTCTGCTTTCGCCGGATGAGTTTAAGCTTTCGTGCCACGCGATCCACGTGGAGATCACAGGGGCAGATCAACTGCGCCGGCGAGATGGTTTTCCATATGCCGAAATCCACACCCCGGGAATCGTTTCGCACCATCCACCGCAGGTACATATTTAATCTTTTACAGGCTGATCCTCTCTCCGGTGTCGATATGTGCTTTTGCGTACGCGGAGGATGATCTTCCAGGCTGAAAAAAAGACGATGGAAATGAATCAGTTTTTTTTCGACGGTTGTGTTCAGTGGATCACCCCTGAACGCCTGCTCGAGGGATTGGTGGTGCTGGTAAAACCACCGCAGGAATTTAATGAAGTATAAGGTATCCGTACCATTGAATGTCCGGTGTCTGAAATTATCAAAAACTTTCAGATCCCGCGGAGAATGATCGAGGATAAACCGGTGCGGATCGTTGTCCATCCACCCGATCAGTTCGGTGCACTTGCGAATGATCGTAACACGCTGCCCCCACGCCAGCACGGCTGCAAAAAGGCCGGCGATCTCGATGTCCTCTTTTTTTTTGAAAAGATGGGGTATCGAAACCGGATCGTTCTCGATAAACGCCGGCTGATTATATTGGTCGGATTTTTCGTCAAGAAATAATTTCAGTTCCGAAAAGGTGAGTTTCCTGCTGGCCACGGGAGTAATTTTATCACAAGGTTAGTTATTTGCCGTTACACTTCTCCCCTTTTACGACTTGCAATCCGTCCGTACTTCTACAATACCAGAGTCTTATATTTAGACTGTGAAATCAAGCTCATGAAAAAAATCTTCCAAATCGCCGCCTTAGTAACAGCAGGTTCTATCGTACTGGCTCTTTTTTACGTTGGAATAACTTTTCCGCCTGTGATGGCCGGGATGGCCGCAAAAACGGTGTGTTCATGTGTGTATGTGTCAGGCCGTACGGTAGCCAGTGTAAGGGAGAAAGAACTGATGGTATTCCCCGGACTTTCGGACGCAACAATTGCCGTGAACAACAGCGACTCCACCGTTACGGCGACGATCCTGTGGCAGACCAGCAGGGCGATTTTCAGAAAAGGATTGGGATGTACGTTGCTGGCCACACTCGACGAGGCCGCCGTAAGGGGGCAACGGATCGAACTTGCGTCCAGGCCAAAGGTTAATCCCGATACACTCCCCTGGCCGATGGGAAACATCGTTTACGATTCATTACAACCTCTGGTCAACTCAGGGATCATCGACCGCGCGCTGGACGACGCGTTCCGGGAGGTGAATCCTGAAAAGCCGCTGTTCACTCATGCTATTGTCGCCCTTTACAAGGGGCAGATCATCGCAGAACGGTATGCTCCGGGATTTGACGGCAAGTCGAAGCTCATGGGCTGGTCGATGACCAAGAGCATTATTAACGCCCTGACGGGAATCCTGGTGAAAGAGGGTAAACTGAACCCTGAAGCGTCCGCTCCAGTGCCCGAATGGACTGACGATGACAGGAAACAAATAACCCTGAACCATTTGCTCCAGGCCAGCAGCGGCCTGAAATGGTCCGAATCATACTTCATTCCGACTTCCGATTTTCATAACATGTTTATTCGCAGCGATGATAAAGCAGCCTATGCCGCAGGCCGGAAGCTGAAGTATACTCCGGGTTCGCATTTTCAATATTCCAGCGGCACAACGAATATCCTGTCCCGGATCGTCAGGCAAACCGTGGGCGACGACCAGTACTACCGGTTACCCTATGAAAAATTGTTTTACAAAACGGGTATGTACCAGGCGATCATCGAGCCGGATGCGTCCGGTACTTTCGTCGGCTCTTCATACAGTTATGCTTCAGCCCGTGACTGGGCCAGGTTTGGTTTACTTTATCTGAATGATGGCATTTGGAATGGTGAGCGGATACTGCCGCCGGGTTGGGTCGAATATACAACGACCCCGGGGCAGGCCACCGACAAGGGACAATACGGAGCACAGTGGTGGCTGAATGCCGGAAAAAAAGAAACACCCGCTGACAGGTACTACCCTGAACTCCCTGCCGATGCCTTCTGGGCCGACGGATTTGAAGAACAGTATGTGATGGTTATTCCTTCCAAAAATCTTGTTCTTGTCCGCCTTGGTGTCTCTCATCATGGTTTTGATTTCCCGAAACTGGCCACTGAAATAATAAAGTCCCTTCCCGAATAGGAAGGATGGCCGGTCATAAGATAAATTACAACCTTTCAGTAACATTGTGTGTCAAACCTTCACGCGAACCGAAATTGGAAAGTTGATACCCTGATCCATTTTTAATCCGGCACCGATGAAAAGCTATACGTTTCTCTTCATTATCGCGCTCCTGTCAGGCCCGGCGATTACCGGTCGCGCGCAGTCGTTCGAGGCGGATTCCGTATACTATACACCGATACCGAAAGAATACGCAAAACAGACCCGAAAGACTGTTCCACTACCGATTTTCAGAGACACAACGAAGAATGACAAAAAGATAGAGTACTTTTTTAACGTGCAGGTCGGATCACTTATCGGGTGTAACGACTGCGGGACCAAGGAAGTCATGTTCACTGCCTCAACGCTGCATGGTGTTACGCTGAGAAAAAAACTCAGGGCGGGGATCGGAGTCGGCTTCGATTCCTATGATTCATGGCAAACCTTACCGATCTATGGGAGTGTGAGCTGGGACTTGCTTGGAACCAAAAATACGCAGGCTCTTTTTGTACAGTTCGACTACGGCTGGTCAAAAGCCTGGAAGAACCTTCCGGTCGCGGAATACGGACTGGCCGATGACACCGGCGGAAAAACATACAATGCGATCGCCGGCTACCGGATCAGATACCACGACGTCAAAATCGGATTATCGGTAGGCTCCAAATTTCAGGAGGTCACCAGCTACTATGAGTTCCCCAGTTATGTCTTTAGTGAGGATGGGATCTGGGTAGAAGGACCACCCTCAACCTCGGCTGTGAGAAGAAGCATGAAAAGATTGATGGTGTCGTTGACGATCGGCTGGAAATAGGTTAGCCTGCACACTCAAACCGGCGGATTAAAAAATCCCCGTGTGTACACTTACCGGATACACGTAAATATGTTTTTCCGTGGACTTACCGTCCAAAGTCGTCCTGTACACGAACGATATCATCTTCATCGGAGGGGTTATTCGCATCTGTGTGCTGCCATATTTCCGCGATCATACCCCAGCCATCAAGACCAACGAGGCGATGACGCTGACCTTGCTTTAAACGTATAATCTCTCCGATCTCCAGTTTGTGAAGGGGTCCTTCCCGGTCTGTGTCGCTGGTTACCACGCCTGCCGTTCCTGCAACAAGTTTCCATATCTCGGCGCGCCGGTAGTGATACTGCCACGACAAGCGTTTATTTGTTTCAACCATCAGGATCTTTGGACTGAGTTTACCACTGATCCTGAGTGTCGATAATTCAACACCTGGAAAGTACAGTTCGGCAAACTGCCTGGCATTCGATTCATCGAGTACAAAAAATCCTCCCCATGGACGGCTGAAATCCTTTGCTGCAACGGAAAAGCCCGACGCCGCCAGATAGCCGGCGACACGCTCCATTACGTCAACTTTAGAACCGTCCAGTTTCAATGCTGCTTCCATAATTTACGTCTAAACGAATCCGAAAAGTAGTCAATAATTTTAAATTTTCCCGGTAAAAATGCCGGTTTGGGTTCAAAAGCAAGTTGAACACGTTTCCGGCGATATTAAAAGTTCATCAACGGTATGGCCATCATTTTACCGGTCGACGGCATAACGAATCCCGCATTTTTCCCGGATCCGGTCCAGGGTATCCATCAGGAGAATAGAATCCGCATGGCTCATCACGGGACTTTCGATCAGACCCGACCGAAGGCATTCGGCGACATGGCGCGCTTCGAATTGATAACCAAAGCCATCCTCCCTGTCGACCTCGACCGGTATCCGTGTAAATTTATCTTTAACGATTTCCAGTGTTCCTGCCGGGTTATGAAAGCGATTGCTCATCCGGATATAACCCTTTGTTCCGACCACCGTCGCTTCAACAGGTGTATCTGCCGCAAACGTGGAGCTCAACACTGCGAGTTCACCACCGCCGAATTTCAGGTTCATGGTAATTTGTTCATCCACGCCTGACGGAAAAGGCGTCATCATGGCATTGACCTCCATTGGTTTTCCCAGAAGCGACACAGCAAGAAATACGGGGTAAATTCCGATATCCAGCAACGAACCCCCTCCGAGTAAGGGATCGTAAAGGCGGCGTGGAGTCGGATCGGCAGGGCGAAAACCAAAGTCCGCCTGGATCATCTTCAATTCGCCCAGCTCTCCCGATTGAATAATGCTTTCCACTTTTATGTACTGTGGAATAAATTTTGTCCAGAATGCTTCCATTAAAAAAACACGATTGCTTCTGGCCGCGGCAATCATTTCCTGCACCTGCGACAGGTTGAGTGCCAATGCTTTTTCGCAGAGAACTGCTTTTTTGTGATTGAGGCATAGCATCGTATGCTCATGATGAAACCCGTGAGGCGTGGCCACGTAAATGACGTCCACCTGGTCGCATTCAACGAGTGCTTCATAGGATGTAAATTTCATTTTTGCGCCATGGTTGCCGGCAAATTCTGCCGCTCTTTCTCCATCGCGCGATGCAACAGCCACCAATTCGGAGTCCTTCACCAGGCGAAGGTCGGACGCGAACTTGCCGGCGATTTTTCCGCATCCTAATATTCCCCATCTTATTTTTTCCATCGTTACTAAATTTTTACTTTGCCCGGAACAATCCGGAAAATGAAAGAAGTGAAGGTATGAAAAGGAAAACTCATTTTCATTTCAAGCAATTTTCCATGCGACACGATCAGTGCACCATGAAAGTAGGAACGGATGCTGTGTTGCTGGGATCATGGGTAAAAGTCCTTCCCGGCGGTTCTATCCTCGACATTGGAACCGGATCCGGCGTGATCGCCCTGATGCTTGCGCAACGGACGCCCAGGGCGGTCCGGATTGACGCGGTGGAAATCGAAGAACGGGATGCCGGTCAGGCCGGAACAAATTTTATTCAATCGCCATGGCCCGACCGGCTTTCGATTCATCATGTTCCCATTCAATCATTCTTTCCGGCGGAACGATATGATATCATTGTGACGAACCCACCCTATTTTATCAATAGTCACCGTCCGCCGGATGGCAGAAGGTTCACAACCCGACACACGGTTTCGTTGGACCACCCCACCCTGATCGCCGTTGTACTGCGTTTACTGAAGGAATCCGGGTCGTTTAATGTGATACTACCCGATACCGAAGGGCGGCTGTTCATTCAGCTCGCGGCGTGCAGCGGACTTTTCTGCTCGCGAAAATACGCTTTTCGAACCCGCAGCAATAAACCCGTGGAGCGATGGCTGCTCGAATTTCAGCGCAAAGAAACTACTTCCGACACCGGTGAAGTATTGCTCTACGACCAGGGACTTCAATGGTCGCAGGATTACATTAGTCTCACGGGAGAATTTTACCTTAGTATATAGTAACGGTTTACCCGAATCTTTACCGGATATTAAAAAAAACCGCGTATTCCGATCGGGATACATTTTTAATCCTATATTCGGCGCGGTAAAATGATTCCTTAATTGAAACGACAGGTCCCTGGTGACGCTGGTTTTTCGTCGAATTCAGGGTGATTATTGACTACCGGCCGATAAAAATATACCTGTTTAAACAAGCACCTTAAAACTTGTGCTATATTTGCTTACTTAAAAAGAAACGTAACACTATGAAAAAAACGAACACATTATTGGCGCTACTCTTTGTAGCAGGCGGTGCATTTGCACAGACGACATGGACGCTTGACAAAGCGCACACGAAGGTCGGATTTACAGTAACACACATGGCTGTATCCGAAGTAGAAGGCAACTTCAAGGACTTTGACGGATCAATCGTAAGCAAGGCTGATGATTTCAACGGTGCTGAAGTGTCATTTACAGCAAAGACTGCCTCAATCGATACTGACAATGAAAAACGGGATGGCCATTTAAAGTCTCCGGATTTTTTTGATGCGGAAAAGTTTCCTGAAATATCTTTCAAGGGAACTCTCGTGAAGGACGGAGGCAAGTATAAACTGAAGGGTGATTTTACGTTGCATGGCGTTACCAAGAAGGTGGAATTTGAGGTGGCTTACGGCGGATCGATTGATACAGGCCGCGGAAAGAAAGCCGGTTTCAAACTCACAGGTAAAATAGACCGCAAGGACTACGGACTTACCTGGTCCAACAAAGTTCCTACCGGCGAACTGGTAGTGAGCGATGTGGTGGAAATTTCCTGCAAAATCGAAGCTGACAAGAAAGCCTAAACAATTGAACCCCGGCAGACTAGCCGGGGTTTATTTTTTTTTATGAAAATTGAAGACGAAATAAAACAGCAAAAGTTCAAAAGCCCTCAGCAAAAAGTTGTGATCAACCTCCTCTACACAACGAGCTGGATGCAAAGCCGGCAGCAGGAGATATTCAAGCAGTTCAATATCACCCTTCAGCAATTCAATATTCTCCGCATCCTGCGAGGCCAGCACCCGAACAGTATCTCCGCCACCGAGATCAAATCCCGAATGGTCGACAAAAATTCGGATGTATCCAGATTGCTGGATCGCCTTCTAGCTAAAAACGTCATCTCCAAAAAAACCAGTTCAAGCGATAAGCGTGCGGCTGATATCAACCTTACGGAAGATGGCCTGGAACTGTTGAGAACCGTTGACAAGAAACAACATCAGATCGATAATATCCTGGTACTAAGCGACGAGGAAGCCACGCAGTTAAGCGATTTGCTGGATAAAAGCCGGGGTTAACCTCAGATCTTTTTCAGTTCCTCCCTTACGAAATCCATCAGTTCCCGGATATAGTCAATACTAAAATCAAACTTGATCCCCGCGGCCGCGTATATCTCGGGTATCGATCTCAGATATCCCAGTTTCAGCGCGTTCTGATAACCCTGAAGGCCTTTTTGCGGGTCGTTCCGGAAGTTACGCCAAACGGCGATCGCACCCAGTTGTGCCATTCCATATTCGATGTAGTAAAACGGTACCTCATAAAGGTGCAACTGCTTTTGCCAGAGGTAATCTTTCGCCTCCTGCAGCCCTGACCAGTCCGTGACATTATCGGCGAACTTGTCAAAGATTCCGTTCCAGGCGGCTTTCCGATCCTCTAACGTATGCCCTGGGTTAAGGTAAAGCCAGTGCTGGTACTGATCGATTGTCGCGACCCAGGGAAGCGTTTCGATAATGTCTTCCAGGTGCTCGCGCTTCGCCCGCTTCAATTCACCTTCATCCGTGAAGAATACATCCCAGTGATCCATCGAGATAAGCTCCATCGACATGGATGCAAGTTCAGCCACTTCGGAGGGTGTGGATTTGAAGTCGTTCAGTTCCAGGTCTCGTGTGAGAAAATTGTGAATCGCATGACCACCTTCGTGCATGATCGTAACCATATCCCTGAGGGTAGAGGTCGCATTCATAAAAATAAAGGGAACACCGATCTCCGCGAGAGGATAATTGTACCCGCCTGGTGCTTTACCCTTCCGCGATTCAAGGTCCAGGTGACCCATCTCTTTCATAATCGAAACGCATTGCCCCAGAAACGGATCCAGTCTCCGAAATACTTCGATAGTCTTATCCGTGAGTTCCTTTCCGTCTGAAAACGGTTTTAACGCCTCCCGTCCCTCCGGATCGACCGCCTTATCCCACGGACGAAGGTTGTCAACATGAAGCGCCTGCTTCCGCTCTTTGGAAAATTCATTCAAGATCGGAACAACCTCGTGCTGAATTGCATCATGGAAATTAAAACAATCCTGGGGTGTGTAATCGAACCTTCCCAGGGCCTTGAACATATAGTCCCGGAAATTTGCAAACCCGGCGTTGACCGCAACCTGATGTCGTAATCCGACAAGCCTGGAAAACAAAGTATCGAGGGTATCTTTGTCCGTTAATCTTCGCGCGGTAATTTTCTGATACACCTCTTCTCGCTTCGCCCGGTCCGTCGACATCAGAAAAACAGCGGCTTGTTGCAAGGTGAGTTCCTTATCTCCAACCTCAACCGTCATCGCTCCATTCAGCTGCGCGTATTTTTGAGCTTCCGTACTGATCTCCGTATATAATGGAACATTTTCCTCGCGAAAAATTTCGATCTCCTTTTTCAGGTTGCGGACCATGATATCATAACCTTCCAGCGACGCAAGTGAATCAAGGGAAGGACAGGCGGCCGCTTTTTTATTCAGCATGTCCGAAACGGGTGCCATTTGCGGCTGAATGTTCTCAATAAAATACTGGTAGTTCTTGCGGAGTTCCTCATTCTCGGTATAACACGTCATCCGGATATACCTCCAGGCCAGATCCTCCGCAATGATCGATTCGAGTTCACTCCTGTCCTGAAACCATTTTTTCAGGTCGGCGGAAGTCTCCAGCTTTCTGCCGGCGAGTTCGTCAAAATGTGGCTTCAACACATCCCAGGAGGTGACTTTAAAATCTTCCGCTAAAAATTTCCGGACAGGTCTTTTGGGAATTTCAAATACTTCGGCCATGTTCTATCGTTTTGAGTAAAACGGAATGAATGCACTTCCGTTTCGAGGGCAAAATACTCAAATAGATTTTGACATAGCAACAACTGATAACGAATTGCCGCCGGGTGCCGGTACGCTACAGGCAGGTTATGCCGGCATATGACATACTTCGTCAACAAAATCACGCCAGTCCATCGCACTTGGTACACCATCCTTGAAAAGCGCGATCAGGTCTTCCATCAGCTCGGCCCTGAGTTTGAACGCGGTAAGCAAGTGGCGAATAAATTCTATCTCATTCTCATTTGCCTGACGGTCGATGTATACAAGTTCCATCAGGTCATACAGCATATTCATACGGTTTGCCATCGACTCGGGGAGAAATATTTCATGATGATAGGCGCTGTCGTCGAACAGTTGCTGTATCTGCCATTCCTTCAAGCCTCTTCGCAGACCGATCTTGTTGATCAGTAACTTTTCCTCACCTTTCAGCGACCCGTCGGCCGAAGCCAATACGATCAGGTTGCGGAGGTAATTTCGCTTGAAGCTGGTTTTTTGATGTTCAAAAAAGCTGGTCATGGTTGAAAATCTTTTCCATGCCATATTCAAAATTATTTCCAAAGGTTATGGGCGCAGGCTTCGCAATGAAAAACGCCTATCAGGGCCCAATTTCAGGGCTTCATGTGTTTTTGACGTAAACTCCAATTCGAAAAAAATTATCAAATCTGAAACAGAAGTCCCAAAACTGGAAACCTTTTAGTCTTTTGAACCCCCGGAGGCGGCAGCAGAAACCCTCCAGATCAGGTTGTTCACATCGTCGGTAATTAACAGCGATCCATCCGGGGTAACCGTAACACCAACAGGCCTCCCGTAAACCTGGTTTTTTTTCAGGTTTGCAACAAAACCCGTCAGAAAATCTTCCGGCGCTCCGGAGGGCAGACCATTTTTAAACGGCACAAATACGACTTTATAACCGGCAAGCGTCGACCGATTCCACGACCCGTGCTGCGTGATAAATGCACCTCCCTGATATTTCTCCGGAAATGCCTTGTGCTTGTAGAATGCAAGGCCAAGGGAGGCGGTATGCGAACCAAGACTAACGTCCGGGGTGGCTGTTTTTTCCGCCTGCACGGGAGCAGGTTCTTTTACGCGCGGATCTCGGTGATTTCCAAAATACAAATAGGGCCACCCGTAATACCCATCTTCCTCTACACGGGTGAGATAGTCGGGAACAAGGTCATCGCCGAGGAGGTCACGCTCATTTACTACTGTCCATAACGTGCCGCTACCGGGAGCTGTGTCCATTCCGACCGGGTTTCGGAGTCCGGACGCAAAGACACGAAGTCCTGTGCCGTCCGGGCTTATTTCAAGAATACAGGCACGTAACAGCTCGTTGCCCAAGCCATAATCTGCAATGTTGCTACCGGAACCGACAGCAACATATATCTTGGACCCATCATGATTCGCTATAAGATTCCTTGTCCAGTGCTGGTTGTGTTTCCCTGCAGGAAGATCGACGACCTTTTGCCCTTTGCCAGGGTCGACCCTTGTATCTCCCTCTTCATAGGGGTATCGCCAGACCGCATCCGTGTTGGCAACATAAAACCAGCCACCGAGGATCAACATACCCAATGGCTGATTAAGACTTTCCAGAAATACTTCTCTTAATTCCGGCGAACCATTTCTATCCGCATCCCGAAGAAGCGTTATTCGATCTGCACTACGGGACAGGTTGTTGGACTTTGACGCACCAACAAGAAGACCACCGATCTTCTTCCAGATACTGTGATTAGAGTTGCTTTCGGCCACCAATATGTCGCCATTGGGTGTGACGTATGTCCATCTGGGGTTATCGAATCCTTCGGCGTAACGTTCGACATGAAAACCGGTCACCGCCAGGGGCGTCTTACTTTCATCCCATCCTTTCACATTGCTGAAGTTCATTTTCGACTTCGTCGCGTAGGGTCTGGGTAATTGATGGTCCTTTTTATCCGGCTGGGCATTTATGTTGTGCCATGCCAGTGACGTGAATAATATTACGATGCCGATTCTCATAAAAAAGCATCACAACAAATTCATGCCATCGATCGGCAGCGAATCCGGCCTGCGGGGCACAGGCGGTGGAAGATATTGTTGCAATCACCACGACAGGTGATGAGGAAAGTCCACAATTACCGGACAGGTACATCATCCGGAACGGGAGAAGTCCCGGCCTCCATCTTTGGTTCCCGCCTGCTTCCTCCATATAATTCATACTCAAACAAACGGCAGTCCAGCCTGGCGGTGTAGAATTCAATCCTTCTGCTCGCCTTCAAACCGATCTTTTTCGCAAGCTCAAGATTACCGGTGAAGACGTAACCCGTATACCCTCTGCACTTCTTTTTCATAAAATCGCCCATACGTGCATAAGTCAGTTCGAGCTCCGAAATCTCGCCCAGGCGCTCGCCGTATTCAGGGTTGAAGAAAATAACGCCTGGCCTATCTTCATGGATAAAGGTCTCTTCGAAATCACACTGCTTAAACCGGATCAACTCCCTAACACCTGCCTGCGCCGCATTTGCTTTTGCTATCTCGATCGCATTCTCGCTATTGTCCGATGCGATCACGATCAGGTCCGGAACATCGCGCACCTGCGCCTTCAGCTCCGCCAATTCCCGTTCATAAACACCGGCATCGTAGCCGATAAAATGCATAAAGGAATAATTTGTCCGGAACAACCCGGGTTTCCGGTTGGTAGCCAGCAATACTGCCTCAATGGCGAGTGTGCCCGAACCGCACATCGGATTTATAAAAGGCGATTTCCTGTCCCACTTGGAAGCCATGATCGTGGCGGTAGCCAGCGCTTCAAGCATCGGTGCCTTTCCCGGAATTTTCCGGTAACCATGTTTGGATAACGTTTCACCTGAGGTGTCGATAAAAACCTCTGCGCGTTCTTTCTTCCAGAACACATAGATGACTGCGCCACTCAATTCGGATCCTGAATCCGGACGCCGGCCCATCTGTCGTGTGATACGGTCGACGATAGCATCCTTTACCTTCACATTTACATAAAGATTGTTATTAACACTGGGGTGATCGACATTGCTGCTTACGGAGAAATAACCATCCTTCGCCAGGAGGTCCTCCCACGGATAGTCTACCAGTATTTTGTACAGGTCGTCGGGATGATTCGCTTCAAATTCCTTCAGCGAAAAATGAACCTGGCTGGCGCATCGTAAATTGAGGTTCAGCCGGATACAATCCTCTATTGTTCCGTGCAACTCGAGGCCGGTAGCAAATGTATCTTCGGGAATAAAACCGAGATCCACCACCTCTTTTTCAAGGTAGGGTGAAAGTCGTTTACTGCAGGTAACAATAATGCGGCCGGGGGATTTAAAAATATTCATCGTAGTTGTGGCAAACTTAACAAAAGCAGCCCTATTCCTCTACTTTGTTCTTACCTCACATAGGAAACCTCCCGCACATCGAAGGTTTTTTCTTCACCTCTTTCTTTTATGATAAGCCGTCCCCGGGTATCAACACCTGTGATCTTTCCCTCGAAGTTCACTCCGTTTGCATGAAATGTATGCGTTTCATTCAGCCAGTACATGGTGTCCAGGTAATCTTTCATCAACCCTTGCAGATTCTGCTGCCTTAACACCAGATACCTGGCCTCCAGAGCGCCTAACAGCGTTTCGAGTTCGGACTGAAGGTCGTAGTCACCACCCGTCTCAAGGCTGAGAGAGGTCGCGCTTTCTGATTCGAAATGCTGCTGGTTGATATTCAGACCGATCCCAACAACCGAATTCGATAGTTTGTTACCCAAAACCTGGTTTTCAACCAGTATGCCGCAGATTTTCCTGTTCTCTGCATAGACATCGTTCGGCCATTTAATGTTCACCCGGGGACAATTTCGGGCGGCCAGATAATCGAGAACGGCGAGGGATGTGAATATATTAAGGTAAAACTGATCTTTTATACCCAGAAATTGTGTTTTAAGGATAATCGAGAGTGTAAGGTTCTTTCCGGGTTCTGTAATCCATGTGTTTCCCCGCTGACCACGTCCTGCAGTTTGGCTGGCCGTAATCACGACTGTACCATCGGTCGGGGGTGTAGCTTGCTGGCAGAGTCCGAGGGCAAATGTGTTTGTAGAATGACATTCCGGCATGAAAACAAGATTCTTGCCCATGAAAAGCGTCGTGGCAGGGATTTTATACAAAGTAATTTTGATTAGTTTTGTGGGTTAAACAGAAAACGAATATAGATTAATGGCGAAAAAAAGAAAGGGAGCCAGTTCAGAAAAGCTGAGTGATGTTATCGTGAAGGGAATGCAGGAGAAAAAAGCGGCTGATATTGTCGTCATGGACCTCAGAAAAATAAAGAACGCGGTGGCCGATTTCTTTGTGATCTGTTCGGGCAATTCGGACAAGCAACTCGATGCCATTTCGGATTCCATCGACGCGGAAGTTTCAAAGACGTTAAAAGAAAATCCCTGGCACACGGAGGGAAAAAACAATAAAGAGTGGATGCTACTCGACTATATCGATGTAGTGGCACACGTATTCAGGAAAGACCGGCGGGAATTTTATTCGCTGGAAAGGCTCTGGGGAGATGCCGAGATCACTGAAATTGAGAATGACAAAAACTAAAAACACCCCGCCACGTTATTGATTTGAAGATTTTTAATTTGACTATATAGAAATGGCTGACAAGAAAGAAAATAACAAACCTCTTTTACCTACTAAACCACCTCGTGGAAATTACCAGATATGGGTAATTCTGGCGACCGTGGCCGTGATTTTTGGGGTGATGTACTTCAGTAACACGAATGGCCTGAAGGAGGTTGACTACGATGCCTTCAAACAGATGGTAAAAAGCGGCGATGTAAAAAGAGTCGTTCTGGTGCAAAACCGGAAGTTTGTGGAGGTAACATTAAAGGCGGAGGCGCTGCAAAACGCCAAATATAAAGACCAGTTGAACAACGGTACTTTTGGTGGCGGGGCATCCGGTCCGCATTTCGTTATGAAAGTTGTTGACGCCGGAAATTTCGATCAGGAATTCCGCGTTTTCAGAGATAAACTCCCGGCTGATCAGTCGCCTGAGTATAAAAGCGAAGACCGGGCCGATTATTTCCAGGAGTTCATTCAATGGGGATTTCTTTTCCTTCTCCTGTTCGGGTTCTGGATGCTGATGAGGCGAATGACAGGTGGTGCCGGCCCCGGCGGGCAAATCTTTAACATTGGAAAATCGAAAGCCGCCCTGTTCGACGCTGAGAGTAAAGTGAAGATCACCTTTGCAGACGTCGCCGGACTGGACGAAGCAAAAGAAGAAGTAAAAGAGATCGTCGATTTTCTGAAGACGCCCAGCAAGTTCACCCGGCTGGGTGGAAAGATCCCAAAGGGAGCTTTACTGGTCGGACCTCCCGGTACAGGTAAGACCCTCCTGGCAAAAGCCGTAGCCGGCGAGGCCGGTGTTCCGTTCTTTTCCCTGTCGGGTTCGGATTTTGTTGAAATGTTTGTCGGTGTAGGCGCCGCGCGGGTTCGCGACCTTTTTAAGCAGGCCAAAGAGAAAGCACCCTGTATTGTTTTTATAGATGAAATTGATGCGATCGGACGCTCCAGGGGTCGTGGCCAATTACCCGGCGCGAACGACGAGCGGGAAAATACATTGAACTCCCTTCTGGTAGAAATGGATGGGTTTGCCACTGACTCCGGTGTAATTATCCTGGCAGCGACTAACCGTCCCGATGTACTGGATTCGGCGCTTTTAAGACCGGGTCGTTTCGACCGCCAGATCAGTATTGACAAGCCGGATATCGTCGGACGGGAAGCCATCTTCAAAGTGCACCTCAAGCCGATCAAACTGGACCCGGGACTGGATCCTAAGAAAATAGCGGCTCAAACACCGGGTTTCGCCGGTGCGGAGATTGCCAACGTCTGTAACGAAGCTGCGTTGATCGCCGCGCGCCGGGACAAAAAAGCCGTGGATATGCAGGATTTCCAGGATGCCATTGACCGTGTGATCGGAGGTCTCGAAAAGAAAAATAAGATCATCCTCCCTGAAGAGAAAAAAATTGTGGCATTCCACGAGGCGGGACACGCTGTAGCCGGATGGTTCCTGGAACACGCTGATCCGTTGGTTAAAGTGAGTATTGTTCCCCGCGGTGTCGCTGCATTGGGCTATGCCCAGTACCTCCCCCGGGAACAGTTCCTGTATCAGACGGAACAGATGATGGACGAGATGTGTATGGCCTTTGGTGGTCGCGCCGCCGAAGAAATCGTCTTTGGTAAAATTTCCACAGGTGCCTTGAGCGACCTCGAACGAATTACCAAGATGGCATACAGCATTGTAACGATCTACGGGATGAACCCAGCCATCGGAAACATGTCTTTCTATGACTCTAAACAGTCGGAGTATTCCTTCCAGAAACCGTATTCCGACGCGACCGCCGAAAAGATCGACAATGAAGTAAAGAGCATTATCGACGGCGCATATGAACGCACGAAAAAATTGCTGGTTCAGCACCGGGAATATCTTGACCTGATCGCTAAAGAACTGCTTGAAAAGGAAATTCTGTTCCAGGCTGATCTTGAGCGTCTCATCGGAAAGAGGCCGTTCGAAAAACTTACGACCTACCAGCAATTTACCAATGGTCAGGGCAAGTATGAGAAGAAACAGCACGAGAACGAGCAGCCGGGTGTCGACCCTACTCCTACCTTAGAAGGCGAAAAGCCCGAGGAGTCGTCTCATTGATTTAAAATTATTAATCTTACTTTTGAACTCAGGTGATTGAACCACCTGAGTTTTTTTATGATTGAACCCTTGGCCAGCCTCAACGGAAAAAAAATATTCTTCGCTTCCGACTTCCATTTAGGCGTTCCGGATCATGCAACAAGTCTCGAACGGGAGAAACGAATTGTCAGGTGGCTGGATACGATAAAACACGAAGCCCATACCATCTATTTGCTGGGCGATATTTTTGATTTCTGGTTTGAGTACAAACATGCGATCCCGCGGGGTTTTATCAGGCTCCAGGGGAAGCTTGCAGAACTCAGGGATAACGGCATCCCTATTTGTTTTTTTACCGGTAATCACGATATGTGGATGTTTGACTACTTCCCGAACGAACTGGGGATCCCTGTTTTCCGAAGTCCGCAAACCCTGATCGTAGGTAAACACACAATGCTGATCGGTCATGGCGATGGTCTTGGGCCGGGCGATACAACCTATAAGTTTCTGAAGAAGTTTTTTGACAGCAAACTCTGCCAGTGGTTGTTTGCCAGGATTCACCCTAATCTTGGCATCGGGATTGCCTCCCTCTGGTCGCGAAAGAGCAGGATCAGTAATTTGAAAAAGGAAGAAAAGTTTGAAGGTGAAGAACGGGAGTTCCTCTGGGTGCATTGTAAGGAAATTGAAAGTAAAGTACATCACGATTTTTATATTTTCGGGCACAGACACCTGCCGCTCGATCTCAAATTAAACGCCCAAAGCCGATACATCAACCTGGGGGAATGGGTAAATTTCAACACCTATGCCGTATACGACGGAGAGAATATGGAACTGAAAAAATTCAATATGTGATTATGGATGAACGCCTGCGGCTCTTTCTTTTTTTAATAACATTCAGTGTTACCCACACCGTTGCTCAAAAAAAGATTAGCACCGTTGCCCTATCCGAGCAGACAGCCAATGTCGCGATTGACAGGCCCGGAGATGTCTACCTCATCAGCAAAAGTAATCAGATCCTGAAGTTCGACACCAACGGAAAACTCCTCAGCGTTTACAAAAACCAGGCGTCGCCGACGCTCTTCGATCCGCGGGACGGCGCCAGGCTATTTGCCTATTTCAGGGAGGATCAGCACTATGTGTTTATGAATCCCGCTTTTGATATCACGGCATCCTATTCGATCGATTCATCAGCCGCTATCGAGCCCTGGCTTGCCTGTATCTCGGGGGATCACAATCTCTGGTTAATGGATGCCGCCGACCTGACGATAAAACGAGTGAATACAAAGGTGGGCGCTGTTGAGGTTGACACCGCTATCCCTAAGGACTTATCCACGCCGGCAGCATCCTATACACAGATGCGGGAATATCAGGGCTTCCTGTTCCTGCTCAACAAAGAGCGTGGTATCCTGATATTCAATAGCATGGGCAAATGGCTGAAGACAGTCGGTGCTCCCGGCCTGCGTCAGTTCAATTTTCTCGGTGAGGAACTTTATTTTCTCCAGGATGACCGCCTCGTTTTTTTCAATTTGTTCACTACAGAATCCCGCAGGATGTCCCTGCCCCAACCCACCGATTTTGTCCTGATAACCGACGAGCGGATATTCGCTATAAAAGACCAGGTTCTTACCGTTTATTCTCCCTGATCCCCGGTCGGTTAGCAAGGAAAACTGTTCAGAATTGAACATATTTGTACACTCAAGGACATTAGTGACCGTAAAAACGGGTAAAAACGACGTTTTTATTGTTGGCACAAAATTCCCTAAATAATATCATTCACCCCTAAATCTAGATGAACTGTGAATTCTGAAGGCGGCAAAATTTTGATGATCGATGATGATGAAGATGTACTTCTTGCAGCGAAAATGTTGCTTAAAAAACAGAGCCACCATGTGATCATAGAAAAGAATCCGAAAAAAATACCGTTCCTGCTCAACAACGATACGTACGATGTCATCTTGCTGGACATGAATTTCAGCAAGGACATCACCAGCGGGAAGGAAGGATTCTACTGGCTGGAACAGATACTGCTGCACGATCCGACGGCAGTAGTCATACTCATCACAGCTTTCGGAGACGTGGAGATGGCCGTACGGGCGCTGAAACAGGGTGCTACGGATTTTATTCTCAAGCCGTGGCAAAATGAGAAGCTGATCGCCACCATTGCTACAGCAATCCGGTTAAAACAGTCCTACAACCAGGTCGATAAGCTGAAAAAGGCGAAAGAAATGCTCGAGGAACAGATCAGCAAGCCTTTCGGCGAAATCATCGGGCAGAGCGCGTCGATAAAA
The DNA here is from genome assembly GCA_041742155.1 of Chryseolinea sp. Classification (GTDB taxonomy): domain Bacteria; phylum Bacteroidota; class Bacteroidia; order Cytophagales; family Cyclobacteriaceae; genus Chryseolinea. The sequence continues at coordinate 535,560 of JBGSJE010000003.1, forward strand.
GAGGTATTCAGCCTTATCGACAAAGTTGCAAAGACGGATGCGAACGTGCTGATCCTGGGTGAGAACGGGACCGGTAAAGAATTAATCGCCCGGGCGATACATCAGCGGTCGCTTCGGAAGGATAATAGTTTTGTTTCCGTAGATATGGGTGCAATAACGGAATCGCTATTCGAAAGTGAGTTGTTCGGTCACAAGAAAGGATCGTTCACCGACGCGCGTGAAGACCGCCCCGGCCGCTTTGAACTGGCTAACGACGGAACATTGTTCCTCGATGAGATCGGCAACCTGAGTTTAAGCCTTCAGAGTAAACTGCTAAGCGCATTACAATCGCGAATGGTTACACGGGTCGGTTCCAATCAATCCATTGCTGTCAATATCCGGCTTGTATGTGCCACCAATATGCCGCTACATAAGATGGTGCAGGAAGGTACCTTCCGTCAGGATCTCCTCTATCGGATCAACACCGTGGAGATTCGTGTCCCGCCGTTGTCCGAACGGGTAGAAGACATTTCTATGCTCGCGCAGCACTACCTGAACTACTACGCTAAAAAATATCACAAGCTTGTTACTACAATTTCTCCGGAAGCAATGGACAGGCTTAAACGTTATGCATGGCCCGGCAACATTCGTGAACTTCAGCACGCTATTGAGCGCGCCGTCATTATGACCGATAGTGCGACTCTCCAGGAGAGTGATTTTCTTCTCAGCCGGTCACTGACATCCGGACCGGCAAACAACACGCTCAACCTTGATGAGGTTGAAAGGGCGGCTATTGCAAAAGCATTGCAGATGCACAACGGTAATATTTCAAAGGCCGCCGACGAACTAGGATTGACCCGCGCATCCCTGTACAGGCGAATGGAGAAGTATGCACTTTAACTGGAAATCTCCTGTACTTCCCCGTGTAGCTTTCCTGGCTGCCTCCATTTTTCTATTTTCCTTTTTTGCGTTCTCCAGGGGAGACTGGTTTTATGCGCTGCTTTTTTTTGCCATCAGCGCCTATCAGGTCCGGCTCCTCATAGACTACCTTGATCGCTCGAACGAAAATATCGCATCGTTTCTGGATTCGATACAATTTGACGACCTATCCTATTCCTTTAAAACGGAAAGTGACGACCCGGCAGTGAAACGCCTCCACCAGGAGCTTAATGAAGCCATGTTAAAACTCCGGAATTCGCGGCGTGAAAAGGATTCGGAATTCCTTTTTTTCAAAAACATCGTTATGCACGTAGGGATCGGGCTTATCGTATTTAAGGAGGACGGCAATATTGAGATCTTCAACAGTGCTGCCCGTAAACTGTTGAAAATAAACCGCGCTGAAAACCTTAACGACCTCAAGGGTGTCAGCGAAACACTGGTTAATGTTTTTGTCAAACTGAAAACGGGCGGACGCGAACTGGTAAGATTGAAGCTCGGGGAAGAATTGTTTCAACTCTCCATTTACGCAATTGAACTGACGCTCCGGGGGGAAAATGTGAAGCTGATCTCCATCCAGAACATTCAGAGCGAACTGGAAGAGAAGGAAATGGAAGCGTGGCAAAATCTCGTACGGGTTCTGACCCATGAGATCATGAATTCCGTAACACCTATTTCGTCCCTTGCCGGTATCGTTGAGGAGGAACTCAAGCCTTACGTGAACGAAGATTACCACGAACCGCTTAGTAAAGAACAGCTCGGTGACATACATCTTTCACTTCAAACCATCAGTAAACGAAGCGACGGTCTGATTCACTTTGTGAAAGAGTTCAGGAGCCTGACCAGTATTCCCAAACCACGTCCCGTTCAGCTGAACATCCGGGAACTTCTCGAGGAACTCACCATGCTGCATAAACGGGATCTGTCTGACAGGAACATCCAGTTGAAGGTCTCTGTGTATCCGGAAGACCTGACGATCTCCGCGGATAAAAATATGGTGGAACAGGTCCTGATAAACCTGCTGCGGAACGCGATCCAGGCGTTTGAAGATCAGGAAGAAAAAGTAATTGAAATAAAAGCGTCGGTAAATGAAAAGTCGAGACCGGTAATCTCCATACGCGATAATGGAACGGGTATTGATCCAGAAGCTATGGAGAAGATATTTATACCGTTTTTCACGACCAAGAAGACGGGCTCGGGAATCGGCTTAAGCTTATCCCGGCAGATCATGCGGCAACACCAGGGAACCTTGACGGTTAAATCGACCGTTGGAAAAGGAACTGAGTTCTTCATGCGATTCTGATCGGAATCTTGTCAGACGCCCGACAACCCTAAAACCTGAAACTAGACAGGTTGCAACTTGTGGGGCAAAAGCGGATTTAATACATTTACCAAACAGTTTATCGCGCTATGCAAGACATCCCCCAGAAAGTCACCAAAATATTGACTGAAAAACTAGGCATTGCAGAATCTGAAATAACCCAAGACGCCAATTTTGTTAAAGACCTCGGTATTGATTCGCTTGATTATGCGGAGATCGTAATGGAGTTCGAACAAACATTTGACATCAGAATCCCTGACGACGACGCTGAGAAAATGCAAACGTTTGGACAGGCCGTAAAATACATTCAGGAAAAAATGAATTCCAGGTAGCTGATTTCAACCTTCCTTTAGGCCTTGACCGGTTCGGGAGTCGTCACAACCAAGTGAACTCATTCCCCTCGCTAAACTACCTCGTTCATCAGAGCAAAAGGATCAAACGACCGAATAACACCATTGAGTCTTTCGCAGTGAACCGGGAAATCAAAAAAATACTCTTTATTATCAATAAACGGGCGGGTGTCGACTACCAATCGAAACTTGAAAAAGATATTCTTGTCGCCTGCGAACGCAACGGCGTGGCTGGTTCGGCCGAGTTCACAAAATCCAGGGGCCATGCTACTCAACTGGCCGCTCAGGCGGCTTCGTCCGGTTTCCACGAGGTAATTGCTGTTGGCGGCGATGGAACCTCGAACGAGGTGGCGCAAGGACTTCTTCACACGGGTATCCCGATGGGGATTATTCCACGGGGCTCAGGTAACGGACTTGCCAGACACCTTGGAATACCACTTACCACGGCTGATGCGATAGCGGAGATTTTCAGTTATAACGCCATTTCGATGGATGTTTTTAAGGTGAATGGAAAATTGTCCCTGAACGTCTCCGGTATCGGTTTTGACGGGCATATCACTAATTTGTTCGGCGTAAAAAGTACCCGGGGCTTGTTGGGATATGTGTACCTGACGGTGAAAGAATTCCTCAGATTCAGGGAGTTTTCCGCCGAAATCAATGCATCGGGTAAACGATATACCAGAGAGGCTTTTATCATCGCTATAGCGAACTCTTCTCAATACGGCAACAACGCGAGGATCGCCCCGGACGCTTCTGTGTGCGACGGGTTACTGAATATCAACATCATGAGTAAAGTGCCGTTCTACAGACTGGATTTTGTATATTCATTTTTTGCGGGAACCATAAGTCAGTCCTCATTTTGTGAGGTTATCAAAACATCATCCTTACAAATCAAAACAACAGAGCCGGTAGCCTATCATATCGACGGAGAACCCTGTGGGACCCACCATTCATTTGCCATTGAGGTTATTCCGGCTGCGCTGAAGATCCTGATACCGGACCCTGCAAAACGGGGCATATAGTATAAATCCCGCCCGGTGGGTGACAAACACTGTCGTGCACTTTCCCGTAACTTTACCTTCATAAAAACTCAAACTCTATGAAAAAATTTTTAGCACTTACTCTTTTAGTTTTAATCGGTCGCGTTGGATTTGCGCAGCTGACGCTACCCCCTAACGGTGACAATCAGAAATCAACCGTTACACAGGGAATCGGTCTGGCCAGTGTTTCCATTGTCTACAGCAGTCCCAATGTGCACGGCCCGAACGGAGAGGACCGCAAGGGGCACATTTGGGGGGAATTGGTCCACTATGGGTTCGTCGATCAGGGATTTGGTTCATCTAAAGCGGCACCCTGGCGAGCCGGTGCGAATGAGAATACGACGATATCATTCTCTCACGCTGTAAAGATCAACGGTAAAGACCTTGCCGCGGGTACATATGGTTTATTTCTGGATGTAGAAAAAGACGGCCCCTGGTCATGGATCTTTTCGAAAAACTCCACCAGTTGGGGAAGTTACTTTTACGATCCGAAGGACGACGCCCTTCGTGTTCAAACCGTTCCGGCCGATGCTCCCTACACCGAATACCTGACGTACGGATTTGACGAAAGGGAAACCGCGTCAGCCACAGCATTTCTCCAGTGGGAGAATAAGCGTATTTCGTTCAAAATCGAAGTACCCGATGCGAACTCCCTCTATGTGACCAAGATGCGAGAGGAACTCCGCGGGACAACAACAGGCTTCAACTACCAGAGCTGGATGACGGCCGCACAATTCTGCGCCCAGCACAAAATAAACCTCGATGAGGCGCTTACATGGGCCGACGTAGCGATCAGCGGCGTGTTCATTGGTCAGGAAGATTTTTTCTCCCTCCAGACAAAAGCGCTTGTCCTGCAAGCGATGGGCAGAGACAACGAAGCGGATGTGTTGATGGAAAAAGCCATAAAAATGCCAAGCGCATCCCTGATGGCTGTTCATCAATACGGCCGCTCATTGCTGGCTTCCGGCAAGAATCAAAAGGCGCTGGATGTATTTAAGCTGAACAAACAACTTCACCCGGAAGACAAGTTTACAACATTTGTCGGCCTGGCACGGGGTTACGCAGCAAACGGAGACAAGAAGAATGCGATCAAAAACTGGGAAGCCGCCATTAAAAACCTTCCGGCCGATCAACAGGGGAACAAAGGCGCGTATGAGGCCGAACTCAACAAACTAAAGAGCTGATCTATTCAGCTCCAACGTGAACGTTGACGAATGCCGAGTCCTTTTTTATTCTGAATGTAAAGGTGGATCCTTTTCCCAACTGGCTGGTCGCCCAGATGGATCCACCGCTTTTTTCTATAAATTCTTTTGTCAACAGCAAACCGATGCCGGCTCCTTTCTCCTGCTGTGTTCCCGGGTTTGTAAAATGCGTTTCGGCATTGAACAGTTTTCCCAGGTCGCTGCTGTTCATCCCCACACCGGAATCCGAAACCGATATCTCCACTTCTTCACCGACACTTTTTTCGCGGATCATGATCAGCCCTCCCCGGCGGTTAAACTTGATGGCGTTTGCCAGCAGGTTCCTGATCACGAGGCTGATGTGATTTTGGTCTGCTACAACGGACAGCGAGCTATCAATCTCATTCATGATCGTAATCTCTTTCTGCCGTGCGATCTCATCAAACAATTGAATTTTGTCTTCAACGATCGGCCGTAATTTCAACTGTACCGGATTACTCTGCAGTCCATTCAACTGCGACTGCGCCCAGAACAACAGATTGTCCAGGTCTTCCTGTACAAAATCCAGGTTTCGTTTCAGTTTTTTTGACGTTGATATAAAGTCCTCGCTCGACAGGCCGTCGATATCCATGATTTCCATCAAACCCCTCAGGCTCGCCAGAGGGCTTCTGAGATCGTGACTGATGATCGAGAACAGTTTGTCTTTCGAAATATTCAGGTTCCGGAGTTGCTGCGCCTGCAACTGGATTTCCTTGTTCTTCAGCGCCAGCTCGTCGTTCGCCTTTTTCTTCAGCCGGTTACTGTAGAACAGCACAAACGCCAGGATCACCATCAGGCTCATGGAACCAATGGAGAAGTACATCCACATACGCTGGCTGTTGATTTCCTCCTGTTTCAACTGTGCGTCTTTTGTGAGCAGCTCGATCTTGGCTTCTTTCATTTCCGAATCAAATTTCACCTGCATTAGCGCCATCTGTTCGCTGCTTCGTTGCTGATAGAGGGAGTCATGAACATTCAGGTACTGATTCTGATATCCGAAGGCCCTCGCCAGTTCATTTTGACTGGCATAAATTTCGGAAACAAGCTTAAGTGAGCGTTCCAGTTCACTGCGCAGTTGATGTTTCCGGGCGAGTTCGATATTTTGCAACAGGTAAGACAATGCCTTATCTTTTTTATTCAGACTGAAGTAGGTTTTCCCGATCCTGTGAAAGGTCGACACCTTCAGAAACATATTGTCCAGTTTTTCGGCTATTGCCACCACCTTGTTGAATTTTTCCAGCGCGCTTTCGTATTTCTCTTCATTCAGGTCGACATCTCCCAGCGTGCGGAAGGCGAACCCCACCAGATAAAGCTTGTCAAACGACTCACTTACCTTCAAACCCCATTCCGCATAGGCCCGGGCAGAATCCAGTTCTTTAAGCCCCAGAAATGAAAAGGCAATGTTATTGAGGCTTCGCGACATGGATGTACCGTCGCCAATGAGTTTACTTACTGCGAACGCTTTCTTGAAATTTGAAATAGCCAGACCGTGCTGACCTTGTTCAAAGTTGATGGCGGCTATGTTGTTCAGGCATCTGGCAACGGCAGATTGATCGTTATACCCTTCCGCTATCGAAAGTGCCTCTGCGGATAGTTCAAAAGCCCTGGAAAAATCGCCTTTCCTGTAGTGGATCCATCCCAGGTTCTCCAATGCATGACCTAATCCTCTCTTATAGTTCAGCAACAAAGCAAGGTCCCTTGCCTCGTTGCCCAGCAGGAACGCTTTGTTATTGTCTTTTTCTCTTAAAATGGTTACGAGCTTATTCAGGTACCACACTTTCGTGGTATCAGACGGAATTGTTTTGACAATAATTTCAAGGCTATCTGCATCGTCCTGTTGGGCATTGCAGATAGAAAAGAACTGAAAAAAAATTACCACAAGCCATGCGCGTAGTAGCATAAAAAAGTGCCCTGTTCAAGGGATATGCAACTTCGGCAAGGTCAATCTCAAAATCACGACGAAAATTCAGGAAAACCTACATACCCGTTTCACCCAAAAAGAAAACATAAAAAAATGTGGGCGGCCTCAAAAAGGCTAATAACCGTTACAGAATACCCCCTCTTCCTGGCCGATCGGCTGGCCGGGCGGAGGTAACAAAAAAGTCTCCTTCTTAAATTCCTCCGGATTTTCGTGGAATTTGCGAATTTGGTTCATCGAATAGGCGTAGTGCGCTTTCCAGTCTTCGCTGGTCTCAGACTTCATCCGGTTTGAAATCCAGGTGTTTAACTGGTCTATTTTTAGTGTTGCAACAGACCGTACCTGAGCGGGCGCATCCTTGTCGGTCGCCAGTTCCATGAGCTTATTCAGCAACACATTATTGACGACTATCTGGACAGCTCCCTCGTAACCGGGTTTTGACGGTCCCTTAAACGTTGCATTATACAGCTTGTCGATGACGGTACCAAGGCCTGGATAACTGGCATTTCGCGCATGATATTCGACCAGTCGCGCAGCTCGCGCGGGGTGAAAGATCAACCGAAGGGTCATGTCAGCAGCGCTTTCCGCTGCGGTAAGCGGATCGAATGTCAGATCCGTCCTGAGTTTTATCAACTCACGGTGTCTGTTGTATCCCAGTGGGCGCGGAGGTATACTCCGTATCAGGTTTTCAGGCAGCATCAACGCGGCGGGCGAGATCGTTCTGATCAGGATATCCAGGGCTTTTAGCTGCTGGTCGCCGGCAACAATCTCGGTTGCCAGTTGGCCGTCGCCCCGTAAGGCATAACGGTAATTCAATCCACCCAACCATTTGGAACAGGCTTCGGTCTGATACCGGTGAAAAAAATACATGGGTACCAACACTTCTTCGAGGGTCGCCATCGGCGCACCGGGTTTGATGTTGTTCTGCCCCATATTCTTCAGGGCTATTGCACGGATCTCCAGTACGCGGCTTAATTCGTCCGGCGCCAGTTTACCGTTATCCCAAAGGTGGGCAAAAGGATGTGCTCCGCCGTAAGGTCTCGCATCCTGGTCGGATAAAAAGGTCAATCCGGATTTCAGTGCCTGCTGAATAATATCGTTTAAAGCCTTGTCTTCATCTGTTCCTGCCGGGAAGTCCTGGTACCCGAACGCCACCGCTGCCTTGTCCCATGTCCCGATCTTATCGTCGTAAGCTTCGGACAGGTCTAATCTGCCGTTTTCCAGCTTCACATAGGGGTGGGGATAATCCATGACGGAAGCATTTCCTTCCGCGCTGGAGGAATAGGCATGCGCCAGCCCGATCGTATGCCCGACTTCGTGTGCGGATAGTTGCCTGAGGCGCGCCAGCGCCATCTTCTCCATGTCCTGGGAAACCGGCTTTCCTTCCTCATAGGGAGCTAACAGTCCTTCCGCTATGAGGTAATCCTGCCTTACGCGGAGAGAACCCAGTGATACATGTCCCTTGATGATCTCACCTGTTCTCGGGTCCATTACGGTCGCCCCATACGACCAGCCACGTGTCGAACGGTGAACCCACTGAATCACATTATATCTCACGTCCATCGGATCAGCACCCTCGGGCATCATTTCTACCCGGAATGCATTTTTATATCCTGCGGCTTCGAAAGCCTGATCCCACCAGCGGGCGCCGTCCAGCAACGCCGAGCGTATGGGTTCAGGCGTTCCGCGATCCAAATAATAGACAATGGGCTCAACGGGTTCGCTGATGGCGGCTGCCGGATCTTTTTTGGAAAGGCGGTGCCGCGCGATGAACCTCTTCTCGATCGGTTCGCTTATGGGGGTTGCATAGTCGTAGTAGGATATACCAAAGTATCCCGACCTGGGGTCAAATTTCCTGGGTTCGTATTTATCGTCCGGGAGTTCCACAAAGGAATGATGTTGCCTGACGGTCACACTCCCTGGCGTTGGTGTAACGCTCCGGATAAAGTCCCCGGAGGCCTGACCCGTGAACGTGAGGGTAGCTTCTATCTCCGAATTTTGAGGAAAATTCCTGGTTCGCGGCAGGAAAAAAGCACAACGGGATTTTTCCATTGTATAGCTCCCCTGCTCCGCTCTTTTTAATGTTCCGGCTACATCGTGCGCATCCTGTAAAAAGAAATCCGTGGCATTCACAAGGACCTTGCTGCCGCTTTCGGCTTCCACTACAAATCCCCACAGCACCGACTGCGCAAACGCTTCTTCAACAGCACGTTTCTCGTCGGTATTTTCGGTTATCGCTCGGTAGTCATAATTCGGCTCGGTCAAGAGTATTTTGGGACCTCTCCGTTCGAATTTAACGATGCGCTCCGAGCCAAGCTGTCCGCGGTCAAGCCCGATATCGTTTGAGCCGATACCGGCTGCCAGGGAGTTGATGTACAAGAACTCCGTATCGAATTTATCAATAACTAAAAAAATCCTGTCCTTTTTTTCGTCATAGTAAAAATCGAAATAACCGGGAAAAGCTTTCATTCCGGCCACTTTGGCCTGAATCGTATCTTTCGGAACAGGTACAGCCTGGGTCGTGGTTTTTTTCTTCGATTGTGCACCAAGCGTCGAGGCGATGGAAAACAATATGCAGGTCAGAACGTAAGAGATCCTCATAGAATTCAGGTTATGCCTTCTAAACTATGAAGAAATGCGAGAACTTAAAATCGAAGTGTTCTCAGCGGTCAACAAAAATTAATTGGCCTTGAGGTTGTAGAATTGAAAAAGCCTGATCAGATCCTCTTCCGCTTTGGGCGACAATTTGTTCGTCTCCATGAAGTTTTCGATCTCACCGGATTTATCTCCTAACAGTCCCAGAAGTTTTTTACGGTTTGCCGGTATTTGAAAAACCTCATCCCCGGAAGGAAAATAATAGGCTACCTTCTTAATAATTTTATCGTCCCGGCTACCGACGCTTAGCTGGACATTGTAGTCCGCTTTTTTGATGACAATTTCATACCTTCTGAACAACGGGGTTTTTCCATCCACCAGTACTTCAAAAAAACCGGAAAGGGGTGCATCCTCATTTGTATACGCTTTCGCATTTATAAAGTAAGCAGGTAAACGGGTTAAAGAATCCATCCAGATAAAACTCTTTACTTTTCGTCCATCCAAGACCTTGACACCCTTGGTGGTTTTGACATCCAGTTCGTCACCCAGGATATCGTACCTGACGGCGTAACCTTCCAGCAACTTGTCGCCGTCGTATAAAAGGATGGCAGACCGTCTCCAGTCCTGGTTCAGGTAGGTATCTCCGATTACTTTTCCCTCCGGCAGGGGAATACCGTACATCATTTCGTTACCCCCATAGCTGTTATTAAAATAGGTCAGCCTTTCGATAGTATTAACGGCCCGCATATTTGTTGGGATTGCGCTGCCGGCTTGTGCCAGCAGGACGAAAGAGCTGTGAATTAAACAGATGGTTAAATAAACTCGATTCATAATGATCGGGGTTTTTAAATATCAGTTGCGTATTAAAATCAAAATGAGGCTGCCGTAAGCAGCAGCCTCATTTGACATTTCCGTGGCAACAAAAAAACCTTCTTTTACTTCGGCGTTGCCTTGAATACCGTGACTATTCCTTCGAGGCCACAGCAGCTTGGACTTATATACTCCAGGTCAAACGTGATCACGCCGGTCACCGGATCAACCGTGGTACCGGAATTCAGTTTTATCACGACAGCAGTACCAAAGTCTACTGAAGCGGCATCCGCCGTAAGGTTACCGCAAATGTCGGTAAACCGATATTTGATCGGGAAGTCCGGCCCGAAGATATCCATGGTCATATCGGATATCTCATAGTACCCAGCAGCTTTTTGAACAATGGTCTGATCGGTTAAGGTCGCCACCTCTCCGTTCGAACCCGAAATGAGGGTAAGGTCGTACGTGCCGGCCAGGTCCGACGCACAGGCAACATTGTAAGTCAAAAGAACGGGTTTTTGAAGTACGCTTGGGCTATAGCCGCCATTCAGATACCTGCCATCGGCCATCTTCATGTATCCCCCGACGACAAACGAATCTCCGAGGTCAAGTGAGTCGGCAGTTACAACCTCCTGACTAAACGCCGCAATCAATTCATCGAAAGTAAGATTAATGGTCACGGGCAGAGTAGTAACTGTCGTGTAAATTACCTCATCGCTTGCTCCCGTTTTAGAATTGTTGTACGTTAACACTACATCGATGCTGCTGACTTCCGCCAGTCCCTCCTTTTCCAGGACGAATGAAATATTTGTCTGATCAAAATTTACCAGGTCGATAAACCCGGTATCGTCGTTACCGGGTGTGAAGAGGGGAATCGCTCCGGTCTCAAAGTCGCTGAAGAGCATTTTGTCCTTGTCCTCGCACGATGCGATAAGCAGAACGCTGAAAGCAACGAGTATAAAATATTTTAATTTACGTTTCATAGGTATAATATTTTTTTTTAACTGATCCGCCGTAGATGCCGGTTAAGCGCGACACCCGTGTGGTACGTTTAGTGTTGCATTAGTTAGGATCCCAGAACACGCGGTCTGTTGTCACGTTCTTCTGTGCGACCGGAGCACTCTGATTCAGGTTCAGTGAATTGGAGTTATACGCAAGCGAAACCGGATACTGGCGGCTCGTAACGGTAAACGGAAGGTCATCGGTGTTTGGATCATACAACACCGGGAAACCCGTTCTCCTGTAATCGGTATACGCGTCCATCGCAAAGCCAAAACTGGCTATCCACTTTTCGGTCATGATCAATTCCAGTTTGCCGTTGTCATCAGCCGCATCATATTTTGCCATCACAGCGTCTACATAATCGTCTATATCGCCATCGCTGATAGCAGGAGCTGAAGCACCGGAAGCAATGTCATTAACTTTTTCAAATGAGGCACGCATCGCATCCTCGAACAGTACTCCAGCATCACCGTTGACCCCTGGTTCGGTAAGCGCCAGCTCGGCCTGAATATAAAGCGACGCGAAATAAGGGAGCAGGCGTTGAGCTACCGTTCCGGGTCCGGAAACAGCGCCGCTGGTATTTACTATTCCGCCCGCGCCGTCATCATACCTTCCTCCAATCGGATACAAACCTAAAACAGTCTGTGACCGGTCCTGCTGCCATCCCTGGTTCACACCTTGTGAGGCAAAATGAATAGACAGGAAGCCGTTATCGTCCGTGTATTCCGTGGGGTTCTGCGCATCTGCGGGATCGGTAAGCTGATTAAACCAATAATAGGGAACCCTCGGATCCACTATACCCTCCAGCACATCGTTTAAATCGCTTTGGTCCGTAAGGATCTCATAGAAATAAGGGCTGATGTAACTTGGGCGATTGCCAAGTGTGTACTCCAGGGCAAATGCCGGGTTCCGGTTGTCCGGTGAAACAGACGTACCATAAGGCAATTCAAAATCCTCGCCGGCTTCCAACAGATCACCTTCTGTCAATAAAGCGTTTACATCAGCAGATACATCATTCACCAGCCTGGTTTGGTTATAAATTTTGAGCTTTAATGTCTTGGCAAATTTTCTCCACACATCAAGATCACCGCCGTAAATGACATCGTCGGCACCAGGCTGGTCATCCGAGTCCGCGTCCAGATTTGCAATTCCATCGTTCAGCATGGTGATCAGCTGGGGATAGATCGATGCATCGTCATCATAGGCCGGATACAGGAAAACATCACCCTGCAGGGCCTCGGAAAATGGAATATCGCCCCATACATCCACCATCATGCTATAGGTATATGCGGTCAGGATCTTCGCGATACCGACATAATGCAAGTCATTTTCTTCCGTCCCCAGATCGATGATCACTTTCAGGTCTTCCAGCGAGCCGGAATAAAGATTTTGCCATGCAGTCTGGATCTGAAAGTCTTCACCGGAGACAAAGTAAGAATCAACGCTTCCGCGTTGTACCGTCTGATGCACTAAAATAGAAGCGGGTGTCGACAACCCGGGGTTACCAATTCCAAAAGAATTGACCATTGTGACCTGGGATTGCGTAAGCAATTGGCCGAGCGTAACCTGCGAGGGGTTATTCGGGTCAACGTTTATATCCAGAAAGCTATCGCAGCCGGACACCGATACGATCATCAATGTCAGAGCCCAGAGCTTTATATGCTTGTTAATTTTCATAGTTTCTTCCATTAAATGTTAAAAGGATACTCTAAGGTTCACACCATAACGCTTCACTGAAGGCGCTGTGTTGTATTCAACACCTGTGTAGTTCTGAGAACCGAAAGAACTGGTCTCGGGATCGAAGTTGGTATGCTTGGGGAAATTCGGAGCGTTGTACCACAAGTTCCGGCCCGTAAGCGTCAGGCTAATGGATCCGAACGGTGTTTTGCTCAGTAATGCCTTAGGCAATTCATAACCTACAGCCACTTCGCTCAGGCGGATGAGGGTCGCATCAAAGATGCTGTTTTCATCCGACGCGTTGATTCCAAATGAACCACCGGCTGTCTGGAAATACAAATCGTTCATAATTACCTGTGTCGTGTTCACCACTTTCTCACCGTCAACCAGGATCGGCAGGTTGGTATTGGTGTCACCCCATACACCGGGCACGATGAATGTACCTTCGCGGTTTTCGGTATCCTTCGTCACGCCGCGTCCAAGATAAAATTGATTTGTCGCGGAGAACAGATCCCCGCCATGGCGGTAGTTAAACAAACACGATACCGAGAGACCTTTAAACCGTACACCTGTACCAAGACTGGCAAGGAATTTCGGGTTTGGATCGCCGATGAACTTATAGTCCTGCGACTGAATCAACAAACCGGTTGCAGGGTCGATCAGGAAGTTGCCTTCATCATCCTTTACGTTATAGGTGCCTTTGAGCGCGCCGTAAGGTCTGCCGACTGCAAGTGTCGGAGTAACCGATCCGCCGTACAGGTTGCGTAACACGATTTCATCAATACCCGACGTAAGGCTTTCCACAACGTTTCGGTTACGGGTGAACGTTCCATAGATATTCCAGGTCAGTCCGTTTTGAAGTTTAACAGGCGTTACATCCAGGCCGATTTCGATACCCTTGTTGGACAATTCACCGAAGTTCGTGATCAGCTGATTAAACCCGGTCTCGTCCGGCAAAGCGATCGGTGCGATCTGGTCGGTAGTACGAATGTCATAGATCGTAGCTTTAACACCTAACCGGTCGTTCAGGAATTGAAGTTCCGCCCCAAGTTCGATTGTTGTTGTAAACTCCGGAGTTAATCCCGGGTCATATACGGTTGTTCCTGTTGTTGCACCAGGCTGCCCGTTGAACGGCAGATCGTTACCAGGAACAGAACCAACCAGTCCGCTGCTGTTACCCAGGTTCAGGCTGTACGTCGGATACAACGAGTATACCGGTGCGTCATTACCCACTTTGGACCATGCCGCCCGGATTTTACCGGATGACAGTATTTTGGGATTGATATCAAAGGCATCAGTGAAGACGAACGACGAACTTACGGAAGGATAAAAGAAGCTTCTTTTGCTCGCGGGAAGTGTTGACGACCAGTCGTTACGCCCGGTCAGATTCAGAAACAGGAAATCCTTGTATCCTAACGCCACATCTCCGAAAAGCCCCATCAGCCTTCGTCTGAAATAGGTACCCCCGAATGGAGTAACGGAGTTGTAGTTGTCAAGGTCATCGATATCAAATGCAATGGAGTTCACTCCTTTTAATTGCTGATTTTCACTCGTCCGCTGATTGATGTTGTATCCGCCGATAACCTTCAGATTGAGGTCCGGATTCAGATCCTTGTTGAAGGTTAACAGCAGGTTTGATTCGATTTCCTGGAAGTAAATATCGTCGGTGATCAGTTGTCCGATCCCGGCTGCACCAACGGAACCGCGTCTCGTCACCTCTTTTCTCCGGTCGTTATAAGTATTTAAACCGGCCTTGTACGTGACGCTCAACCAGTCGGTAAAATCATAACCGATATTTATTCCGGCTGCGACCCGATTCACCTGACTGCGCAGACCGTTGTATTTGGCAGACCAGTACGGGTTATCCGCGGCTGATCCCAGGAAAAATACGTTGGCATGGGTCAACGGGTCTTCGAAAGGCTGCCCCGAAATATCCCAGTTGCGTCCCGGGAAAAGTATTCTGGAGAAAGCCGATGCGCTGACCTGCGTGGCAGATCCGTATCCGCTAAGCGGACCTCTCTGATTGGTGTTGATATAGGAAAGATTTCCACCAACGTGTAGTCCGTTTTGAAGCTGAGTGGTTCCTCCGAGGCTGAAGTTTGTCTTTTCGTATTCGGAGTTCGGGATATAACCATCCTGTTTCAGGTGTGAGGCAACAAGTGTCAATACAGACTTTTCGTTACCACCACTGATGGTGATCGAGTTTTCGAAAACTTTTCCTGTTCTGAAAAAGTCTTTTACGTTGTTTGGATAAGCGCGATAGGGAACCATGGTAGGTCCATCGGGAAAAACAGCTGCATATGCGGTCCAATAAGGGATCGAATCCACTTCGCTGCCGTTTGGAGTAATGGATCCGTCGGCGTTGTAGTTTACACCTGGTCCGGGCCGGTCAAATGCAGGACCCCACGTTCCGTTAGCTTCTGCATAATCGCCTTTTGAACCGTTACCATATTTATTCTGATAATCAGGAAGGTTCGCAATCTGTTCGAGGGAAAAGCCCGAGGAATAAGAAATCTCCAGTCCTTTCCTGGAAGCCCTGCTGCTGCCCGACTTCGTCGTAATGACCACGACACCATTCGATGCACGAACGCCGTATAAAGCTGCGGCTGCTCCTCCGGGGAGGATACTCATCGACTCAATGTTGTTCGGGTCGATATCAGCAATACGACTGGAATAGGAAGAACCATCGGTAAGTTCATTCGAGGAAGTACTGTACGTATTGTCGAACGGGATCCCATCGACGACAAATAAGGGCTGATTATTACCGAACAGGGATTTGTTACCCCTGATCGTAATCCGCGTAGCACTACCTGGTGCTCCGCTGGAGCTGAGAATATTAACCCCCGGAATTTTTCCCTGGAGGCTTCTCAACACATCGGGTTCGGATCTCATGGAGACCTTATCGCCGGATACGTTGGCGACGGCATAACCCAGGGCTTTGCTTTGTCTTTCGATACCCGCAGCCGTTACAATTACCTCACCGAGCTGCGTTACATCCTGACTCATCTGCAGGTCGATCTGGGTCTGCTGACCGATCGATATTTCCTGGGTAAAAAGTCCGATGAATGAGAACACCAGTGTCCCCTCGTTTTGGGGTACAACGATCCGGTACTTACCATTCGAATCGGTTACCGTTCCGATGGTAGAACCCTTTAACACAACGTTAACACCGGGCAACGCTGTCCCATCCTCCGCGGATGTGACCGTTCCCGTAAGGGTGCGCTCCTGTGCCATTACGCTGCTCCACGCAACGAAAAGGCAGAAGCTACTTAATAGTAAAATCTTCCTCATACTTTTTAGGTTTATTTGAGTTATTCATATCCACCCCAACGAAGTGACTAACACCTGGCAGGATGTTGTTTCAAATAACCCAAGTGAATGGCCGAAAAGAATGACTTAATAGATGGTATATTCTGCGTTGATGAATCACGCGAAATGGGTGACATGCCGGAATCCTATCGATCTTTACCGGCAAACACGGGAAGTATCCTCTAAAATACGACGCGATCATCGCGGTTGGGTGAGTGAAAAGTAACCTTGGATCGCGAAAAAATTCAGACAATAAAAAAACCCTCCCGCCTGGAGGGTTGAATTCCTTCTGAGTGTTTTTATCATTAACCTAAACTTATGAAGAAAATTCTACTCAGTTGTGAAGGATCAGTGCAAAGGTGTCCTTCTAATGTGAATTATCTGTCACCCACATTGGATGAATTTGTTAATTAAAATGGAGGGTTGAAAGATTGGCTTATCACCCAGGGTTAGATAAGCTTCTCAAGGTTGGCCTTCGCAATTGCCTCCGACTTGCTATTAACCTGAAGCTTGGAGTAGATATTCTTGATGTGTGTCTTTGCGGTTTCCTTGGAAATAAAGAGTTCTTCCGAAATCTGAGTATATGTTTTACCCTCCGAGATCAGCTGCAGAATTTCGGTCTCCCGCTTGGTCAGCGGTGAATTGGGGTTCACATGAAAGTTATCGATAACCATACGCGCAATGCGGCTGCTCATCGGGGCGCCACCTTTCACAATTTCTTCCAGCGCCGATAACAGTTCCATGTAATTCGCGCTTTTGGTTATGTATCCCGATGCGCCGGCTTTTAACGCTTCAAAAACCAGCTCACTGTCCTCATACACGGAAACCATAATGATATCGGTGTGAGGGCTCTTGTCCTTTATCACTTTTGTGCCCTGAATGCCGTTTACACCGGGCAATTCAATGTCCATTAACACAATTTCCGGTTTATCCCGGTTCAGATTCGAGATCGCATCCTCAGCACTTCCATAAGCATTCACAACCATGAATTTCTGAGAGCTGTTAACGATCAGCGTAAAACTGTTGCGGATCTCCTGATCGTCTTCTACGATCATGACTCTTTTCTTAAAGGGCAAGGCCATACTTTAGTGTTTTAGTTAGCGTGAAGTTTAAAACGATTTTCGTTCCTTCATTCTTCACACTCTGTATACGTAAAAGGGCGTTAATCCTGTTAGCTCTTTCCCGGATATTTTGAAGACCGTTCGATTTTTCTATTTCACCGGTATAAAAACCTATACCATCGTCTTCGAAAGTCATCTCAAATCCGTTTTTATCGTCGCGTTTTAAGGTGAGTGTCACGTTCCTCGCTTCCGAGGATTTGAACGTATTGGTCATCGCCTCTTTAAAGATGAGGTTTGCCTCACGGCTGAATCCATAGGGCAGCTTGATTTTCTCCCTGACCTCGTTAAAAGCCCGGAAGTTTATCGCTTTCTCCTCGAACAATTTCTCACCAAAATCGCGGATATGAATAAACAGTTTCGACAACTCGTCATTAACAGGGTCTATTGCCCAAATGAAATCACGGGTTCCATTATAAAGGTATTTTGCGGAGTTCTCCACTTTCGTATAGAGGTCATGGCCGTTATCGCTGCCATGACCGTTAAGCTTCAGTAAACTGACATAGTTAATGATCCTTGTCAGCTGATTCCCCATCTCATCGTGAAAGTCGCGGGCAATCTCCTTCCGGAGGGTTTCCTGTTCCTTCTGCCGGATCCGTTCCAGCATGACGATTCGGTTTACCCGTTGTTTCACCCGAAGATATAAAACGAGCGTAATGACCCCGCCTGCAAAAATAAACATGCCCACCACAAAGGAGGCGGTTTGATAAAACGGCGCCTTGATCGTAAAATCATAGGCAAGCTTTGTGTCCGACCAGCTACCTTTGTTGTTTGTACTCATTACCCGGAATGTGTATTTCCCTGGTGGCAGGTTGCTATAAGTCACCTGGTTCATCGAACCGGGAAGGGACCACGTTTTATCAAAGTTTTCCAGGAAATATTTGTACTTCACGGATTTGGAATACCTTTTATCAACGCGGTTAAACTCAAAGGTGATGTGATTCTTGTCCGGCGGAAGAGCCGGTTCGTACGGAATTTTGAAGAACCCGAACGTGCTGTCGGAGTATTCCCGCGTGGAATACTCTCCATATAAGATCTTGACATCGGTAAGGTGAACGTCAAACGAGCGTTGCCGTTGTTTACTGAGGTCGTTGAATTCGTACAAACCATCCACCAACCCGAAATACTTTGACTTTTCGCTCAGGTAGAATGCATTTTGATTGGTTTCCACTCCGGTCAGCCCGTTGTCATAATCGAAATGAAGGTTTTCAACCACATCGAACTGACGATCCACTTTAACCCGGTTTATTCCTTTCTCGGTGCCAATCCACAGGTAATCCTTTTCATCGGCGGCGGCGAAGTACACAAAGTCGGAAGCCATTCCCTCACGCGTTGTGATCAATTTTCTGCGATTCGTCGCCGGGTTGATGACAATGACACCGGTACCTCCAGTGCCCACCAGTAACAAAGAGTCCTGATAGGATTGTATACTGATCACCGAAGTGTTTACCATTTCCGGAATGGATACGGTCGAAATCTTACCGTTCCTGATTGAGGTAACAGCAACATCCGTCCCGACAAAAAGCGTTTTCAGTTTTTTAAGATAGCGCAACGCCCATATTCCGTTCGAGGGCAAACCGTTTTCGGTATTGAATGTTTTAAACGACTGCCCATCGTAGTAGCTCAGGCCGTTTCCGGTGCCGATCCACATCCCCTTTTCATCAAATTCAATACTAACTACAGAATATCCGGGTAACCCATCCTCCCTGGTGAACCAATCAAACTGATCTGTTTCCTTATTATATTTTCCCAACCCGTACGAGGTGCCGATCCAAATTGTACCATCCGGGGATTCTTTGATACAATGGATCGAGTTCCGGTAGGACTCCTTTTCGTCGATGTAGGAACTGATCTTACCCTTCCTGATCTTCCACAACCCCTTGTTCATGGTCCCGATCCAACTGGAACCTTCTTTGTCTTTCAGAATCGCCATTACCCCGCGCATCTTATCGGAACTGCAACGGATAAAATCCTGAATAAAATATTTATAAAGCCCGTTACCATCCGAAGCAAGCCATGTGTTGCCCTCTGAATCAATTAATACCTGGTTGATGCTGATGTCCTTCAGGATCGTGTCTGTCTTTATTTTCTCGCCCTGACGAGTCTCCCGGAAGAAAGCGCTTCCGTTGGTGGTCCAGAAGTTATCCCGTTTCACATCGTACAATAACACATAATTGGGTATCTCCCAGGTTAACGGTTCAATTGACCGTTTCCCGAGGTCAAGCAGGAACATCCCTTTTACGGATTTGAAGAATACCTGATTTTTGTAGTTGAAAATATTGAATATTTTCCCCACACGTTCCATATCGCGCGCGATGGTGTAGGATTGCGATTCCGACCGTACTACGATCGAGCCATCGCTGAGGAACAAACATATCTCACCACCGGGCGCCACATGGGAATACCAAACCTGCTTGTCTTTATAGTTTTCCCTTTCCCAATAGTAAACTGAATCCTGATAGATCTTACTGGTGAAGCCGTTCGAAGAGAGCAGGAAAAGCGTATCGTTCAGCTGATAAGCCCGTCTGATGGGTTTGGTGGTACCCGGATGGTTGGCCGGCGCCTGGAACTTTTGAAAATGAAGTCCATCAAATTTTGTGACACCCCGGGGATGGAGTATCCACAAATTATCATACTTGTCGAATCTCAGGCCGTTAACCTGATTCGTAAGGAGGCCGTCGAGTGTCGTGTAGACTTTAAACTCGCGCCCGTCAAAACGGGCAAGCCCTCCTCCCTCCGTCCCGATCCACAGGTATCCGCTCTTGTCCTCGACGATTGCCCTGACCTGCGACTGCGGAAGCCCGTCGATTGCGGTATAATTGCGGGTTGAATAAAAAAAATCCTGCGCAGGAAGGGATGCGTGACATAGGGTACAAAAAAAGATGACGAGAATTGCCCTGCTCATGAGAAACACCTTGCAAAGTATACGTTTAGCCTAATTTACGTAATACCCCTTATTGTGGGATAAATTCCTGGAAGATAAAGGTGACCCCGGTGCAACCTGTCCGCGGTCCGGGCAGTCTAATACGCAACCTTATCACACCAAATCATGATTAAAAATTACCTGATCATCAGTCTGAGGAGCCTCCTGAAACACCGGTTTTATGCCGCTATCAATATTACCGGCCTGGCGCTTGGTCTGGCCGCTTCTCTCCTGCTCACAACCTGGATCATCCATGAACTGAGTTACGATACCTTCCACGTAAACGCCAAAAGGATCTACCGATCATCCATGGAGTACAGTTTCGGGGGCCAAACCGCCAGGACTTCCGTCTCCCCGACCGCATTACTGCCGGCACTGCAGAAAAATTTCCAGGAGATTGAAACAGGCGTTCGCCTGTATAATCCCTCTTCCTGGAATCCTTTTATACTCCGGAAAGACGACAAGCTTTTCCAGGAAGAAAAGTTCTTTTATGCCGACAGCACATTCTTTGATGTTTTTTCCTTCGACCTGCTGAGTGGAAATCCCGACAAAGCGTTGACAGAACCGAATACGGTAGTACTAACGCAAACGTCGGCAAAAAAATATTTCGGCAGTGAGGATCCGCTGGGTAAAACGATACAGGTGAACAACAAGACGGAATACCTGGTGACGGGTGTTATGGAAGATGTTCCTTCTCATTCGTACCTCCAGTTTGATTTCATCGGTTCTTTTTCTTCGCTCAGCGCATCCAGGGAACAGATCTGGTGGAGTGCAAACTATGAGACGTATGTGTTACTTGCTCCCCGGTCGGACATCGCTTCGCTTACTTCTAAAACCGAAGCATTGGTGAAAAAAGAACTGGCCTCGGAGCTCACCGATCCAGGCGACTATGTCCGTTACAATTTTATACCGCTCACCGATATTTACCTGAGATCGGATATGAATGAGTCGGTGCAGGTAAGCGACATCAAATACATTTATATTTTCGGGTCCATTGCCTTTTTGCTGATGATGATCGCCTGCATCAACTACATTAACCTGGCGACTGCACGTGCGGCAGACCGGGCGAAGGAAGTAGGAATCCGGAAAGTTGTCGGCGCGTTGAAGAAGCAATTGTTCGTTCAGTTTATCGGCGAGTCGCTTGTAATTACGTTTTTTTCTCTCCTAACGGCGCTGGTGATCGTAAAGCTTTCGCTTCCCGCGTTCGACGCGTTGACGGGCAAAGTGTTTGCCGGAAAAATGATCTTTAGTCCGGTGTACATTAGTGCAGCCGTTTTGCTGTCCCTGGCGGTGGCGATGTTAGCCGGAGCCTATCCGTCGCTGGCCATCACATCATTCAAACCTGTTCAGGTATTAAAAGGAAATTTCAAGACGTCCGGCAAGGGAATCTGGCTGAGGCGAAGCCTCGTTGTTTTTCAGTTCTCTATTTCAGTCGCCCTGATCGTGGGAACCCTCGTCGTGATCAAACAGCTGGATTTTATTCAAAACAAAAAACTGGGTTACAACAAGGAGAATATCATCATACTTCCCCTGGATTCCAAAACCGAAGAGGTGTACAGTCAGCTGAGAACGGAAGTACTAAAAAGCGGTATAGCATCGAATATGTCGCGTGCAACGGAGTCGCCCACCCAAATTGGCGGCGGCTATT
The DNA here is from genome assembly GCA_041742155.1 of Chryseolinea sp. GTDB lineage: Bacteria > Bacteroidota > Bacteroidia > Cytophagales > Cyclobacteriaceae > Chryseolinea. Next base: position 557,406 of record JBGSJE010000003.1, read on the forward strand.
CTATTACGCTGGATGGTGGCAACGATAACGGCATGATCGTAACGGCAATGTCCGTTGATACGGCGTTTATAAACGGACTGGGGATGGAACTTTCGGTAGGAAGGAATTTCACACAGGCAGATTTTGACAAAGCCAAGTCCGATACGGTTTATTCTTTCATCCTCAACGAATCGGCCCTTCATGAACTGGCGCTGGATAAAGAAAAAGCCATCGGCACCAGCGCTAACCTGAACGGAAGAAAAGGACAGATCGTCGGAGTCGTAAAAGACTTTCACTACGCGCCGCTGCAAAAAAAGATCGCGCCACTCGTTCTGTTTAATCAGGAACAGGACTTCAGCTATATATTCGTCAGGTTGAGAGCGGGAAAGGAATCCCTGGCGGAGATGGAGAAAATATCCAAGCAACTATTGCCACACAGGCCATTCGAGTATACATTTCTGGATCAGCAATACAATGCGATGTATGACAACGAACAACGCATGGGTAAGATCGTTACGGTATTTGCTTTTTTAACGATCGTCATTGCATGCCTCGGGCTGCTTGGTCTCGTTTCCTTTTCAGCCGCGCAAAAGACAAAAGAGATCGGAATCCGCAAGGTCCTGGGCGCTAATGCAACGAGCATTGTTTTTCTGATCACAGGAGACTTTACGAAGCTGGTGGTCGTCTCCATTGTTATCGGGGTGCCGTTTTCCTGCTGGATGCTGCAGCAATGGCTCAATGATTTTGCCTATAAAACAGAAATTGGACTGTTCCCGGTCTTTATTTCTTCCGGGCTTTGCATTGCCATCGCCCTGGTCACAGCCGGGTACCACGCGATAAAAGCTGCGTTGATCAATCCGGCGAACACGTTAAGGAATGAGTAGCGCCTGCTGAAAGGAATACGTGCGGTTCCCGAGCCGCCGTATTCTTTTTTTATAAAATCCATTTCGACTACCTTGCTTTTCATTTTTCCGGGTTACGGAACTGGTAACCATAGATTGTGACTTTCATCGCTTCATCGCATTATGGGATTGTAATTTGAACGCATGTCAGAAGCGGAAATTCAACAAGAGTATACGATCCTGGAGCGAGCCAGAAAAAACCCGAAGGTGTTTGGCGAACTTTATGAGAAATATTTCGATCGCATATTTAATTATGTTTTCAGGCAAACAGATGACGAGGACCTGACATCCGACCTTTGTTCGCAAACGTTTCTAAGTGCGTTAAAAAATCTGGACCGGTATGAGTTCCGTGGTGTTCCCTTTTCGGCGTGGTTGTATAAAATTGCCAGCAACGAGATCAACAAACACTACCGAAAACAAAAGCGGGATAAAGTTTTCAGTATTGAAGAACTGCGCGTCCGGGAGTTAATTGAACAAACGGATACTGACTGGGACGAGGAGATCATTCAACGGTTGCTGAATTATCTGAAGGAACTGCCCACAGATATGCTGGAAGTACTGGAACTTCGTTTTTTTGAGGACAAGGACTTCAGAGAGATCGCGTTTATCCTCGACATTACAGAAAGCGGTGCCAAAATGCGCACGTACCGCGCACTGGACAGGCTGCGAAAGAATTTTAACTTACGGATCAAGTACGATGGGAAGGAATGAAATACGGTTAAGGCGTCAAAAAATGAGTTCCGGTCGAATTGCGCAACACCGGAATTATGCCGACGTCATGGCCAGACATGAACGGGATATAAGACTCAAGCGGGTGTTCCGGGCATTCGTGTATTTTTTGATCATCGCTTTCCTTTTGATCCTGTTTTTTTTCTTCAAACGCTGGGAAGCCAGGGAATCGGCGGGTAAACCGGTGGCATACACCCGGATTGGGGAAACGATCAAAAACACGGACTCTCCAAACTCCCTCGACCACCCGCACGAACAACATCGCGGATAATTATTCGTTTCATCCCCAGGTTCCTAAAACTATTTCCCCGTGAAGTACATCTGTTACAAGCGGGCGGATAAAAACAAAGGCAGCCTTTTGGTGGCTGCCTGATTGCTTTGTGAACCCGCAGGGATTCAAACCCCGAACCTTCTCATCCGTAGTGAGATGCTCTATTCAGTTAAGCTACGGGTCCTTTTTGCGTGTGAGTGCGAAATTTTGGGAGTGCAAATGTAAAGAATAATTTCACTCAACAAAACAAAACGGTTTTGCCCTGACCACAAAAAGGCTATTTTTGAGGCTTTATTAATGATTAAACGTATTGCATGATCAAGAAATTAGCGGGTATTATCGTTCTTTTCAGTCTCCCCTTGCTGGCTTTCAGCCAGGATCCCCAATCAAAAAAAACCACTGCACGTCCGGATATTCCCGGGACCTTTGTAGTTGAATTAGGGTTGAATCGCGACAACGGAGGCCCCAGCGACTTTAGCCTGGGATTTATCGGGTCACGTACGGTGAATATTTACTACCAGTACGATTTCCGCATCCTGAAGTCAGGATTCAGCTTTGTTCCCGGAATAGGCCTGAGCCTGGAACGTTACCAGTTCAAAAATGAATATATGCTTGATTACACCTCGAGCAGCAGCGACGAGCTGACAATGGTTTCTCCCGGCGATGCGCCGCTTCCAGGCATCCGGAAATCGCAGTTGATCACAAATTATCTTGAGATCCCGGCGGAAATCCGTTACACGATCAACCCGGAAGATCCCGCCAGGAGCTTTAAGGTTGCTGTCGGCGGCCGGATTGGCTATCTGTTTGATTCGTTCACCAAAGTGAAGTATAAAGAAAACTCCGAAGTGAAAAAACTAAAGGATAAACAGGATTACAACCTTAGCAAGATCAGGTACGGTGTGACGGGACGGATCGGGTTTGGTAACTTCAGCTTGTTCGGATACTACAACCTGACACCTCTGTTTGAAAAAGGCAAAGGCTTAAAAGACAGCAATACGGATAATGATTTCAATACATACACCGTTGGAATTTCGCTGTCCAGCTTCTGATGGAGCAAGCGAACTTCAAATCGTATGTTTCAGAAAAATTGATCTGTAAAGGCTTGATGCCTTTTTAAGGCAGGCCTAAATCTTCTGTTCAGTGTTCTTCTTAGGAGCTTCCTTCTTGGTATAAGTGGGGCAGGTATATTGACTGCACGCAGAGATAAACGCCACTAATACGACGAATACAACAAGCTTTTTCATTCTTTACAGACTTTGGTTAAAAACAAAAATATAACTCTTTTGCTAAGAAAACAAACACGACTGACCGGAAAACAACCTGTTTCAGGCTCCAATTCAGTCAATTAACAGATTACATCCCCGTGCATCGCTGTTGTCCAGCCGACCCAGCACCTCGAACGAACCATCGCTTCTGACGTTGCCAAGGTCTTCGGTTTCGACGAAGGCCATCGAATAAAAGTTGGCCAAATCCACAACATTAATACCGCCCGTCTGATTGAGTAACCCTTTTTGCATCGGATCTGTGATATCTCTCGCCAACACCTTCATCCATGGTGGGCAAAAAAAGCGCTCCCCACCCCGGGTGTAGGCCTGCGACATCAGTTCAGTCATGCCATACTCCGAATGTATGGATCCCGGCCGGAGGCGGTTATTCAGCTGCCGGTGCAGCTCCGGGCGGGTGATTTCCGCGCGCCTGCCTTTCATTCCGCCGGTCTCGACAATCATGAACGGGCTTAAATCAGCCTCATACTTTTCAGCCAGGTCCAGCAAGGCAAACGACACTCCCCAAAGAATCGCTTTACGAGGACCATCGCGGAGGTTATCCAGGTCGGAGAGAAGTTTATCCGTTTCGTGCAGGTAGAATCCCGAGGAACCGGATCCGCTCTCTTTGACGAAGTAGTCCATCATCGCGACAAGGGATGATCCACTTCGCTCCAGATAGGAAGGCAACAAGGCAAGGAAATGGTAATCCGTTAACGGCCCGTAAAAGAACTCAAAACACCGGCGTGTATGGTCCAGGTAGAAAGAAAGACTTGGTACGGCATGCCTGCTGGTGGTTAAGCCGGTTGTCCCGCTGCTGGTGAAGATCACTTCCGGAAGCCAGTTACCGGTCTGGATGGACAGGTGTTTAAAAAGGCTGATGGGTAAGAACGGGATTTTTTCCAGGGTATCAACGGAGGCGATATCGAGGCCGAGGTTTCTGATGAAGGATGCATAAACCGGGTTACTGACCGCCTGGAAACGAAATAACTGCAGTGCAATATCGGCAAATGATCCTTCGTTTACCGTATATAATTTAGATTCAAAACTTTTAAAAGTATCCAAGCGTTACTTAACTTAACCGGATCAAATGTACAGGATGAAAGCATTAAAAGGCCTACTATTATTTGGAATTTCAACGTTGCTGGGTGCGTGCTTTAATCCCCCTGAGTTCCCCATCGTTCCCGTGATTGACTTTGAGGGTATTTATTTCAAGGAATCAACGGGCCCCGGTGTAAAAGACTCGCTGGTCGTTACGATCTCCTTTAAGGATGGAGACGGCGACCTTGGCCTTTCGGCTACGCAGATCGACCCTCCCTACCATGATGTCAATTTCTTTCTCGCCAACGATGGAGAGATCATACCAATTGCAAAATACAGCCTGTATACGAACCTCCCTCAGTTTGTGGATGTACCGGACGGTGTCACCGGGAAGCTGGTTACCAACAGGACAGCCGAAGACCCGGCATATGCAAGTAAGCTGCCCTCATTCAATGACCCCTACTCCTGCACGTTCTATACGTATACGTCGATTTATGTATCCGAAGAGGATGCGAACATCTTTGATAAGGAAACACACAACCTCGACAGCACACTAAAAAGCGACAGGTTCCCCGATGTTTATGTCTTACTGGACACGTTCTACTATCAACGCAATCCAAATTATTCGAACATCGAAGTCGAGTTTCTCGTGAAGGAGGGCGGAAGCTATACGGTGTTCGACTGGGAAAAAGAATTCTGTACGGTTTCCTTCAATCAACGTTTTCCTGTTCTTTCGGAGAAGGAAGGACCTCTGGAGGGTGATCTCCAGTATGCCATGGTCACCAGCGGCATCAAGTCGATCTTCAGCATCAAAACGATGAAACTGCGCATCAAGGTCCGCGACAGAAACCTGAATGTCAGCAACATCGTGGAGACCCCGGAGTTTACACTCGACAAAATACGAAGGTGACGTTACGCTGTTTCTAGTGTTAAGTCACCATTATCACGTCGCATCCGTTGGCTTTTGTATTTAGCCCTGAAAGGGCGTTACATAGTGGCCCTGGGTTTTAAGTGGTAATTTAAATTTTAGCCCTGAAGGGGCGTAATAA
>JBGSJE010000004.1:0-312052 GCA_041742155.1 Chryseolinea sp.
CAATTGTAATTGAAGAGCCCAGGCGATGTAAAGCCTGTCCAATTTCAATCCCAATCGGCCCACCACCGACAACCAAAATTCGCTGCGGTAAATCTCTGGTTTCAAAAATGCTCTCGTTGTTATACTGTTTTACTTTTTCAACTCCCGGCACTTCTAAAGAAGTGGGTCTGGAACCGGTGGCTATTACAATTTTCTTCCCTGTATAGATGGTGTCATCAACAATAACAGAATTGGAAGCATGAAAGCTGGCCAGTCCCAGCACAACATCAAGACCCTCGCCCCGAAGGTATTCCGCATTTTCATGTTTACGGATAATATTCTGTCTCGACAAAACATATTCCATTGCTTTCGCAATATCAGGCTTGCCAGTTACGGTATATCCGAATTGTGCAGCTTCATTCGCCTGTTGTACAATTCTGGAAGCATGAATTAAAGCCTTGCTGGGAACGCATCCGAAGTTGAGGCAATCACCTCCAATGTGTTCGTCAGATTTATCAATCAGCAATGTTTTCAAACCCACTTTGGCCATGAATAAAGAAACGCCAAGCCCACCTGAACCTGCCCCTATAACAATGATGTCGTACGTTGATGGTTTCATAGTGGAGTGTTGTTATGCCGTTCGAATTAATTTGTGATAAATGTTTTTTAGTGTGTGCTGCGATGCTCCAAATCGGTATGCGAAATAGATATAAAAGAAGATACCCTGCATGCGGAAGGCCCCATTAACCCGGTACTTACGGGCGGATGTCGTGATGTAATCGGGAAGTACTCTAAATTTGGTATCCTTAGTAATGCGATACACAATCTCCTGATCTTCCATCAGTATATAATCTTCCCGAAAACCACCTATTTTCTCGAACAGTGACTTTGTTATGAAAAGACTCTGATCGCCAAACCGGACAGCGTTTATATTAAACCGGGTAAACCACGCATTTGCTCTAAGGAACCAGTGATCCCAATCAAATCGAAGTCGAAAACATCCTGCTTGCGATCCGCTTACACGTGCTTCGAAAATCTGTAAGATAAAATCAGACGGAGGAATGGAATCAACATGAAGAAAGTAAAGTACATCGCCACTTGCGTTGGCAGCACCTGCATTCATTTGCTTTGCTCTTCCTTTTTGCCCGGTAACTATTTTTACATTGAATCCTGAAGCGCGTTTTATGGTATTATCTGTACTTGTACCATCACTAATAATGATTTCTTGCTTTATACCCAAAACACTTAGGTTGTTTAGGTGCGACAGTAAAGTGGGTAGACAAGCCGACTCGTTGTACGTGGGGATAATTATACTGATGGACTTTTCCATTCTGGCTTTCGTTTGAAGTTCTCCTTGTCGCGCTCGGTAGTAAATCGCATCATATACAACGCTCTCTTTTTCATCATCGACCTGCTACACACATTTTGAAACTTACATTAGCTAAGATTGCCCTTATAAGGCTACAAGTAGTCGGAAATTTACTTTTCTCTTAATTTTGATCCTTCGCTTTCTTTCGTGTGCCATGTAGCATCTTTATTTAAATTCATTTCTTCCTGCCGTTGCGGTGAGGAGCCCTCAGGGGCTTTTCCTACCATCATTTTAAAATATCTTAATCCGTCCTCAACGTTTGCCCAAATATGCGAAGGTGGCTGGTAGCCGAACGCCCTGTACTTATTTGGCGGTACTTTGCCTTTTTGCTGAACGAACACCGAAAAATCATCTATCCATTTATTAAATGTCCGCATAAATTCATTTTCCATGATTACGTCTTCAGCCTGATTATCACTGTATTTTTTTCCTTTGCCGCTTGTACAATATTTCCATAAATCATTAGGCACCTCTACACCACCATATCGGCATTGCCAAACTAATGGTGCATAGGCGTCACGCATATTTTTGAATGGCTCGGCATCTCCATCAAAATACTTTTTGTGTTCTAAAATTTTGGGAACATTATTTTCATCCATTTCATCTCCGCCTTCATCTCCATAACAGAAAAATGCTGCGGTTCGACCTTCCAGATGATTTAAACTTAATTCCTTCCATTCTTCCGTGTGCTCTAATAACATAGCCTTTTCAGGGTTTTTATGATCGATTGTTTTTTCATCAGGATTTCCCCCATTCATACAAACCATCCTGTCAAACATTAATTTTAAATTGGAGCTGCAACTATACCAATTCACAGGGCCGATAATTGCCCAGGCATCAGCCATATCAAGTCTTGAATACATATCTAGATCCCACATAAGGTCAGGCTCCTTCTTACTATTTTTTTCATAGCAATTGCACGGGTATACACATAACGCCATAGAAGTTGAAACGCAAGCATTGCAACTTTGTATTCTCGCTCTTGCATACACATTGCCCAAATCTTCGTAATCAATTTCCCAGTCCTGTGGTAATCTTTCCGCCATCTTTAACATCAGTGCTCTTGATTTGCCGTCTATTCCAGGGCAGTTATACTGCCTTCTATCTGACCCTGAGATAATCAATATCCTGAAGTGTCTTTGGCTTGGCGGAAGTTTCGCACTCTTGTCATCTGGTTTCATTCTCTTAAAGTTTATTTACAAATTAGACTCAGTCGTTCGGATACTCCTTCGGTATCCCTTAGTCTTTAAAATGTTTTTTTAAATCATATTCTACATGGTAAAGATTCAGTTTATCTCAAATTCCCTCTTGATTCATGATACCTCGGCCGTTAGTTTTAGTATTCAACACACTCATCGAATTCTCCAGAGATAGAGGTTCAGACTATCTCACTTCAAAAAGGCTGGCATTAATAGCGACAACGATTGTGCTGACAATCATCAAGGCACACCAGAATATATGGATTCCTCCAAAGCCTTAACCACTTTCATTACTCCATTTCTGCGCATTTGCTTGTTTGTAAAATTTTAGAATGCGAAAAAGGGAGTCAATCTTACTAATTCCACTCTCATTGAGTCGTTTGCTCTTTCACAAATAAAGCTACCACGATTCCGAAAATGATATGCCCTATGATGCTGCCTGTCATAATGAGAACAACACTGCCTTCCATTGGCGGTAAGCCACCCATGATGCCGTCTAATATTGCCATTGCGATTTGAGCAAAAATAAATGCCGCTATGCCAAGGATTGTTCCGCGGAGAACATGGCTACTAATTTTCCTTACAACATTTAAAAATAAGTAGGCATAACTCAAGGCAAAGATTATCCCAATCATAAAATGGAAAAGCCAACCAACTACTATGGATACACCCATCATCGTAGCGAGCATTTTTGGCGGGCTCATTTTTGGCATGCCCATCATTGCGCCAAGCATCATTACTGCTGACATTACTGCTGTGGCAACTATACCTCCAAGCAGTGATTGAACAAATCTAGATTTCATATTTGGTTGATTTAGCATTTGTCCATTTAATTTTTGCAATGTGACTTCGATTACCAAGCTTTAATCAATCATAATAATTGCAGCAATCCTTATATTGATTTCGTTCAAATTTTAAGGAGAATCGCTACTCTTATTGATATAAGATTGAGAATAAAACGTTATGTAATTTATTTTCACAATAAATTTGTTAGGTAAAGTCAGTCATTCTCACTTCATCCAATTGAACTTTTCTTAATTACATTAGGTAAAACTAATTCACCCTATTTCAATTCCTTCAAAACACTTAACAACAAACTTCCCTTCAGCCGTTTCTTATAATCCGGATTAATATACTCGAATAGTATTTCCCCTTGCTGGTTAAGCACGAAAACGGAAGGAACTGGCAACATACCTGGATTCTTTCCGCCACTAGAATTTTTTAGTCTTTCCCTCGAAACTTCAGGAACTGCATACGCGATTCCAAAGGCTTGTGATAATGCCATGTTCGCATCAGAAAGTAAGAGGTAGGATAACTGATGTTTATCCAATGAAGCTTTAAGATTTCCCGGTGAATCAGGACTGATAGCTATCATCTGGTATTCGAGGGCAAGAATTTCTTTTTCGATACCCTGCAGTTCAGCCAGGTGAAGATTGCAGTACGGACACCAGCCACCCCGATAGAAAATAAGTACCGTTGGCTGTATGGCGAACTGAATCGGCAATTTCACTTCTTCTCCTTTTATGTTAACCAAAGATATTTCTGGTGCTTTCTCTCCAATGAGCAATGGAGCTATGTCGGTTGCCTGTTGAGGTACGTTGCCTGATTGTTGAGCCGTAGTGGAAAGGCTGGTCAAAAGCAACATCGCGATAAAGCTAGTTTTCATTATTATTTTCATTCTAAAATTATTTTTGTATCGACCCAACAATTACTTACTTTCTGCTATTAAGTTGTTATTGAATATCTTTCCCATATTAAAAGAAGTAACGCACACCAAACTGAAATTGTCTTGGTGGACCTGTGTTCTTGTGAACAATAGGCGTTCCCTCTGGCCCAAACTGAATCTGATTACTTTGCGTTGCATTATTACTATACCCGCTGAGGTTGGCGGTGTTCAACACATTAAAGACATCTGCCCGTAGCTCTAAATTGGACTGTTCACCAATTGAAATCCTGTATTGCATTCCCAAATCAATAGTCTTTGACCAAGGAAGCCTATCACTGTTACGACTAGCTCCGGGATAACGGTCGCTATTCCCTACATAAGAATCTCCAAAGGCGCTTCCATCTCCATTCAAATCATTGGTGGTTCCTCCAACGGGAATGCCTTTACTATTCACAACGGCAAATTGGCTTCCGTCTGGAACGCGATTAACAGGTTGGCCACTTTGTAGTAATATTGCAACCGTAGTGGTAAAGCTTTTAAAAGGATAATAATTTACGATGCCATTAATGATGTGCCTGCGATCATTGATTGAAGGACCCCAGTCGTTTTTGAAATTATTTGCGTCCATCGCGCGAAAATTTATATCCTCGGTATTATTGCGCAGATACGACAGCGTATAAATCAAACGATACGCCAGTTTGCCGTTGCCTTTATCTTTCTGAAAATTGAAACTAGCCGCATAGTATTTTGATTCACCATCCGTCTCCGTCATCACGACACTTTTCGCTACTCCGGTTAATGTTTCTCCATTGATTATTGCGCCACCTCCGTAAATAGGCAAAGCACGTGTGCTGTCTGCCGTAGCGGATGCCCTTGCCGTATTTCCAGCGGTTGAAGCATTCCATGCTGAAGGCGCATTGAGATTCCGTGTCCGAAATAGGTTATTGGATTTGTTATACACCAGGTCTACATAAAACAAATGACTGTTACTAATCTGATATTGATAGCCCAATGATATTTGTTGGGTATAGGGGTTCTTATATCCATTCGGATTTAATATCCTGCGTTCACTACTAAAGAAATTTCGCTGGTTTGCGTATGTGGAGGCAGCAGGACCTTCAAGATAACCAAAAGGCAATCCGGCATTGTTGGTCTCGCCCACATTCAGATTGCCGTTATAGGTGATGTTTTCAATGTTGGCATTGGCCGGAAGTAAACCCAGATCAATAAAGTATTGAAGTTCCTTTTTAAAATCGGCACCTGTGTTATTTTGTTGTAAGGCATCACTGTAGATGGTATATAGAATCTTGTCATAGAAAATTCCGTAACCACCACGTAAAACACTGCGATCAGAAAGTTTGTAATTAAAACTAAAACGGGGAGCGATGTTATCATAGTCGCCTTTTCTGTTTCCCCCTTTCGATAAATTGTCATAATCATACCGTAGGCCTATTGAAAGATTCAGTTTTGCTGAAATTGCATATTGATCTTCAGCATACAGGCTAATTATATTCTGGCGCTTTCCGAATGAAGTGGGTCTTAGCTCTAAACCATAGCTAAGTACCTTCACTGAAGATGGAATATCATTAACATCTAACTGTGCACCCCGATTTTTGGCGATCAATTCGTCTAGTTCACTTTGCGTTAACTGAACGGTATAACTACCATTTGGATTTCCTCCTCCGTAAAGGGCGTGGTCGGAGCTTAAAAGTTCTGCACCAAACTTGAAGGTCTGATTACCTTTATAGAGATTTAGCTTTTCCTGGAGTTGAATGGTGTTTTCGTGTGAATCAAAAACGTACCCGGGATGGCCTAACAAAGCAATTGTCTGACTTGAAGGATCAAGCACGGTAACATTTGGACTATCCGGATTTACCGCCTTTCCATAGTTCCATCGAAAGCGTGAATACTGTGCATTACTTTCAAAAGTATAATGATCGCCAACCAGAATATTCTTGCTGGAAAGAATAAGCGAGTTCCGATCCTGACTATTGGCAGCCGATGGAAAGGCAACCCCACCGGTTAAGCCCCCGGCTTGTCTTCCAATGTTCACCACACCTATATTTGCACGCAAAGATGATCTGAATCGGGACGACCAGTGTTGATCGATCTTAGTTGAGAAGTAATCAAATCGATTTTCACCGCGCACGGTTTCATTTACACCAAGTTCCGGGGAGCTGAGCAAGTTGTCTTTCAAATCAGTGGTGTGTTCGAGATTTACATAATAAAAAGTCTTGTCCTTCTTAAGGGCTCCACCAAAACCAAACCCACCCTGATAGCGCTGGAAACCATTCTTAACCTGATTACCGGAAAGATCGCGTTGTGGATACGGTGTACTACCATCAATCGCAGGGCCTGGTCTGGTGATGAAGAATGCTTCCCCGGTCAAGTTATTACTACCTGATTTTGACGTGATGTTTATAATACCATTTCCGGTGTTGCCAAATTCAACGGAGTAATTATTGGTAAGGACCGTTACGTTTTGAGCAAAGCCAACCGGAACAGCAAACTTCTGACCCCCCAGAAATTGTTCATTATTATCCATTCCATCAATCATGTAGTTATTGAACAAACTGTTGGAACCGTTAATACTGACATTGGGTGCCTCCGGAAAAAATCCAGTGGCCTGGCTCACGTTGGGTAACCGGAATAACATCCGCGTTATATCACGTCCTTCCACAGGTAGTTCCTGAATCTTTCGGACATTCATTTCAGAAGCAACCTCTGCATTCACCGTGTTAATTGCAGTAGCACGACTGGCAGTTACGACAACCTCATCCAGTGTCTGATCATTTCGTTTTAATAGTACAAGCGTGATGCTTCTGGTATAATTGGTACGTAGTTCAATGCCCATTATTTCACTTTCCAAATATGCATTACTCTCCTTGGTAAAAACGCGATAACTACTCGCGAGCGATACGCCTTTAAATAGGGCTTTTCCATAGCTGTTTGTGAAAGTGGATTGCGCAAATCCAATGTCTGTATTTTCTATAAAAACTTCGAGGTCTGGAACGGGTTTGCCTTGAACAGGATCAAGGATATTAACTTCCAGATCAACTTGACCAGAGGCAGTAGAAATAAAAAATGAAAATATAATAAAAACAAGAGTGAACTTTTGCATGAGAGAAAAACGACCAGCAGTAATCTGATATGCCAATTAAAAGGTGATCAATAAATAAATCTTCAAGGTAGTCTATACATCAAGGTAGAATTGTCCCTCTGTTGACACATCGCCAAGTTTTGCCAGTAACGAGGTCCTTTGGAAAATCAATGGCATAGTCTTTCTGTTGAACCAACTATATTTATAGTCATCTAAATTTCATACCAATGTTTATTCTGGATGCAACGCAATTACCTTCATTGACCCATTATTTGAGAAAACAAGGGTGGTTACAGCGAGGCGAGAAAATTAGGGACGCCTCCAAACCTGGTGACGGGAATATGAATTATGTTTTACGCGTTTCAAAAGTGGAAGGGGGGTCATTTATCGTCAAACAGTCGCGGGCATTCGTAGAGAAATATCCGCAGATTCCAGCGCCCGCAGATCGCACATTAGTGGAGGGCGCATTTTATGAAAAAATAAAAAGTGATCGATTCCTGCGGAAGTTCATGCCAAAACTGATCGGAATCGATTCGATAAACAACGTCATAGCATTAGAAGATCTAGGCCTGACCAGGGATTATACCCATGTGTACGGAATGAAGTCAACATTACTTCCTGCTGAAATACAATCCTTGACCCAATACCTTTCGCAACTCCATCAGTCGTTTCACGAACCGCAGAGCGATGACGAATTCTTAAATAGCAAAATGCGGCAACTCAATCACCAACACATTTTTCTGTATCCCTTTATGGTGGACAATGGCTTTGATCTGGATTCAGTTCAAATCGGTTTACAGGAAATAGCCATGTCGTACAAAAGGGACGAGGACTTGAAAAATAAAATTGATGCCGCTGGGGAAATATACTTATCGCGTGGTAATCACTTGCTCCACGGAGACTATTATCCTGGAAGTTGGTTAAGGAGTGCGGATGGCCTAAAAGTAATCGATCCTGAATTTTGCTTTTATGGACCTGTAGAATTTGACCTTGGCGTGATGATGGCTCACCTGATTATGACGCAACACGAGCAAGTGCTGGTGGAAAGCATTATGGACCTCTACCAGTCAAAACAGATTTTAAACAATTCACTTTTAAGCACATTCATTGGCATTGAAATCATGCGCAGACTCATTGGTCTGGCGCAGCTTCCCCTTGTAATGACTGTCTCTGCAAAAAATGAATTATTACAACAAGCGTGAAAATTAATTATGACGAACTAACTTTTATATTATGCGAAACTCACTTGTACTACTCGCCCTGTTGATCTCTGTTGGATATGCGGAAGCCCAACGAAAAATATGGTTAGATACTGATATTATGATTGGTATGCCTGACAAAGAACCACGCGAAGTAGATGATGGCATTGCCCTGATCATGGCACTGAAACAACCTCAGTTGAAAATTGTCGGCATTAGCACCATAACCTATGTTGACTACGGGTATGAGGTAACTCAAAAAATACTTCAATGGCATAACAAGGGCGAAAACATTCCTGTGTACAAAGGGTCGCCCCAAGCTAATGATTTAGGAGTAGAAAATGATGCGACACGAGCAATGTATGAAGCGCTTAAGAAAGAAAAATTCACCGTATTGGCGCTGGGTCCCGTAACCAATGTGGCGACCCTCGTTAAAAATCATCCCGACATTGTCAATCAGATTGATACAGTGGTCATCTGCGCAGCCCGTACACCAGGCCTACCGTTTAATCCAGGAATGGGTAAATTAAATGTGTATGACTATAACTATGAAATGGATACAGCTTCGATGAACATTTTACTTCAAGCACCGATCAATCTAGTATTTGCGGGATATGAACCCAGCTCTTACACCTTCATCGGTAAAATTGATCTGCAAACACTCGATCAAACTAATGAAGCTGATAAATGGTTGTACGAAACGCTTAGACCCTGGATGAAACTGAATGAGAAATACTTCGGTGTCGATGGATTTATTCCCTACGATTGCTCCACGCTCGGAATGATTACCCATCCCCGGTACTTTACCTACTTCAACGATATCCCCATTCAGGTAAACTATAAAAAAAATGATGCTCCAGTTTTTCAGCCGGGAATTAAAGTGAAGCCATTTCTGGAAGTATCCTATGATTTTAAAAGCAAGAAAAGAGTGAAATATGCTCGCAAAGCATTAAATGGTTTCGAGGAAATCATTTTAGCGACACTTCATCAAAACTGAAAACGGGAACTGATTTGGGTTCCGCCATTCTTGAAACAAGCGTTTGGTCAACAGTCGGACGTTTTACATTTGGACATTTTCTGAACTTTATCTGTTAGGACAATAACAATGAAACATCTTGAATTTGTTTTTCTTATGATCGGCTTGATAATATTGTCTTGTGCAAGTCCTTCAGCACCAAACCAGATCGGAGCAAAACCTCCATCACACGATGCCTGGAATGCACTTCTCCAGGCCCACGTATCCAATGATGGCAAAGTGGACTATAAAGGATTCATTAAAGATAGTGTCCTTTTAAATCAATACCTCGATACACTAAGCAACCATCCACCTGATAAAAATTCATGGAGCCGGGAAGAACAACAGGCGTATTGGGTCAACGCCTACAATGCATTCACCGTGAAGCTTATCGTTGATCATTATCCGGTAGAGAGCATCACCGATCTGCATCCCAAACCATATGTTCCATTAGTTCACACCGTGTGGCATATCAAGTTTTTTAAAATTGGCGGAGTTGATTTTAATCTGGACCAGATTGAACATAGCATACTGCGCAAACAGTTTGATGAACCGAGAATTCATTTTGCAATTGTATGCGCATCATTCTCATGTCCCCCGCTCCGAAATGAAGCGTTCACCGCACCAGACATCAACCGTCAACTCGATGATCAGGCGAGAGTCTTTATAAACGATCCCGTGCGGAATACAATATCAGAAGACGCTATTGATATATCTGAAATCTTCAACTGGTTCAATGGGGATTTCACCAAGAACAACTCCCTGATAGATTTCCTGAATCAATACTCTTCCGTAAAAATCAAGTCGTCTGCAAAAGTAAATTATAAAGACTACAACTGGTCACTTAACGAATGATGAATATGAAACTTCAAAAGTGTATACGCACAAAACTTTATACAATGGTAATGGTAACAATGTCGTTGATGATAGGCATTACCGCATTGCAAGCACAGTGCACCCTGCCGATGCCGAAGGATAAAATATTAATGAATACGTCAGGCTCAGGGAATGTCATCATCCACGATTATGACGTGGTTGCTTATGTCGTCTCAAATAAGTCCGTAAAAGGCCAGTCGTCCTTTGCTATATACTACAACAACGCTGTCTATCGGTTCAGCACACTGGAAAACAAAGAAGTGTTTAGAAAAGAACCGGTAAAGTATGCTTCGGGATTTGGTGGGTATTGTCCTGTTGCAGCTTCTATGGGAGAGGTTGAGGATATTGAAAATGAGCAGTTCGATGTATATCAAGGAAAGCTTTACTTATTTATGAATAAGAAAGCCAAAGGTATGTGGGAAAAGGACAAAGCTGCAATTTTGACTAAGGCAACTACGAACTGGCCATGCCTCACGGAGAAAGCAGGAAAGAAACTAAAGTAAACATTATTATGCCACATATCGAGGTCATTCCATACGAGGAATCAACAGGCGAACTCAAAGCCATATACGACAGCCTGATCGCTGCACGTGGAAAGCTTGCGGACGTGCATATTATTCAAAGTCTGAATCCGGCTACCATTGTCAGTCACATGAATTTATATAAAGATATTCTGTTCGGTCAATCACCACTTAAACGTCCTCAGCGGGAGATGATTGCAGTCATCGTTTCGGCCGCCAATCAGTGTGAATATTGTTTACTTCATCATCAGGAAGCATTACTTCACTATTGGAAAGACGAACATAAAGTTGATCTTCTCGTTCGCCAGCCCGATTCAGCCGGAATGTCTGAGCAAGACTTTAACCTCTGTGTCTTTGCCAGGGATCTAACTCTTAACCCAGAACTTTCAACTCTTCAAAAGATCGAGGTGCTGAAACAAGCCGGTCTTACGGACCGCGCCATCCTGGATGCCACTCTGGTGGTGGCTTATTTCAATTTTGTGAATCGTATAGTTTTGGGATTAGGACTCAACGTCAATAAGGATGAAGTTGCCGGATATAACTACTGATGCAATTGATAAAAGATGAAGCATCACTTTGCATCTTAACCCAGTTTTGAAAATGAATGCTTTTTATTCATGGTTTAACATCACCCATATAAGTTCGCGATTTCGGATAATCATCCTTCTGTTTGCTGTGGTCGTAACATTATTCTCGGTGCTGGTTTACATGCAAAACTCAAAGTCACAAACCGCGTTGTCAATTATTGAATCTGTAAGGTTACCGATTCCATTGGCGGCTGGGAACCTCATTGGTGGCATTGATCGGGTGGCCAGTTTGCAACGTGCCTACATGCTTTCCGGAAATTCAGAATATAATCAAGAACGGTTACAGGTATATGAACAACAGATTTATCCCGCTGTGGAGATATTGACGAAGGTAAAAATCAATCTCAGTGAACTGGAGCAAGTCAATATTAGTGAGATCGAAAAAAAGACAGCTGAGTTTTATACCATCCAGGAAGATATACTGTCCTTTTTTGAAAAGAAACTCTTGCCAGTGATGCAGGTAATCAACCATGCTGCCGATGAAAATACTCTGGAGGATGTCAAGGATCTCTTTTTAGATCGCCAAAAGGGCGAACAGGAAATAAAGAGTAGAATACAACAAGCGGATGCCATTCGAACTCAACTTCTTGACCTCGTTACTCCACTTAAACAAACTCAGGATCAAAAACTGAAAGACGATATTATCCAGGTCAATAAGGGTGTCTCCCGCAGCAACGTAATAATCATTACCGTTTCAGTTGTTAGTATGTTGGTTCTGATGGTAATCGCGTATTTCACGATACGATCACTTAAGAAATCAATTCAAAAACCAGTTGATTTGATTAATGGACTGGCGGCGGGAAAATTGCCTGATCATATTGAACGTAGTCGGGATGAATTGAACGAAATCCTGCTGGCAGGCGCTAAACTGGTGAGCAACTTAAAAAGCGCAAGTCATTTTGCATTAGAAATTGGCGAAGCAAAATTTGAACAGCCTTTTAGTCCTGCAAGCGAACATGATGTGCTTGGTCAGTCCTTGTTGCAAATGAGAGATCGCCTTCGTCAAATTGCTTCCGAGGAACAAAAAAGAAACTGGATCACGCAAGGTATGGCCGAATTAGGCAACTTACTCAGAACACAAACCACTCATGCCGGAGAATTTCATTCCATTATTCTCGCATTCGTAGTCAAGTATGTGAACGCCAATCAGGGGTCACTCTACTTGACGCAGGAAAATCAAGAGAAGGAGATCACCCTTGAACTAAGCGCATGTTATGCTTATGGTAAGAAAAAGTATGTGAACCAGACTATCACCCCTGGGCAAGGCATGATTGGTCAGGTGTATCTTGAAAAGGACTCCATCCTGTTAAAGGATGTTCCTGCCGATTATATCAGAATCACTTCAGGACTGGGCGAAGCAACTCCGCGGTGCATTCTTATTACCCCGTTGCTCATGAATGATGAGGTGTATGGCGTCATGGAAATTGCTGCATTCACTGCGTTCGAAGAACACCAGATCGAATTTGTAAAACAGGTTTGTGAACAAATTGCCTCTGTCTTTGCTACGATGAAAATCAATCAACGCACCAGCAGGCTACTGGAATCCGCCCAGCAACAGACCGAAGAACTCCGTGCTCAGGAAGAAGAGATGCGACAAAACATGGAAGAACTATCGGCCACACAGGAAGAAATGACCCGTAAGGAAAGAGAATACACTAACCGGATCAATGAATTGGAAAGAGCCGTGCTTCACAAAACCAACTCAAATGACTGACCCGTTGCAAACAAGAAAAATTCTGGCTTTTGGCTTTCTGGGGATCGCAGCGACCCTGACCGTTGGAGTCGGTGAGTTTTTGATTCATTATTCCCCCTCAGGCTACGCTGCAGTCGATAATTTTCAATGGCTAAAAACGGCCAATAGTCAGCACGTAATCGTTGGGCACTATCTGATGCTCATTGGCCTACCCCTGTATATTGCGGGTTACTATCATATATACCTCGGCATCAGGGTTGGGAATGAAACGCTGGCGAAATTGATCCTGGCGATTGGAATCTTTGCCTTTATGACAGGAGGCGTGTGGGCTGGCTCAAGAGCCATGCTGACAGAAATTGTAAAATCAGAAAACCAACTATTACTAAATTATTACAAGCAGCATTATGAAGTACTGGTTAATGTTTTGCGGATAATTATTTTTCTGATTTCAGTATGTTGGGTAACTGCCCTTGTGGGGACAAAAACCATGTATCCAAAATGGATGGCATTCTTCAATCCAATTATGATCCTTGGGCTGGTGTTCCTTACCTACTTACTGATTCCTGGCATCGGCAAATTCCTGGTCCCTACGGCCATGAACGTGACGCACTTCATTTTCTTTTCATTTTCAATTCTAATGATCTATAATCAACGAACACATGAGAACAGGAGTTAAAATTCTATTAGGTATAATCGTTCTTGCCGTTGGGGCGCTCATGTCTGTATTGTATTACTTCTATCGCGATACAGAAGATCCCTACGTGCAGGCGTGCGACTATTCCGTTCCCGCAGAAGTTATTCCAACGTTTACGGATGGCGTTGTAAATTTTGAGCATAAGTTCGATGATACGCGTTCGCTACCCATGATGGCAGCGGCCCTGCTCGACATCGACAATGATGGCGTCGATGAACTCTATGTTGGAGGCGGAGATGATCAGCAAGACGCACTCTTTAAATATTCCGGCGGTGAATTCATCAATGTCGCCATGGAAGTCTTTGAGGAAATTAAAAATGATGCTTCCCTGGGCGCGGCCAGTGCTGATATGAATAATGACGGTCAACAGGACCTGGTCGTCTGCCGCACGTCAGGCGTTTACCTGCACCTTAACAATAAAGGGAAATTTATGCAGGCAAAACTTTCCATTCCTTTGAATGAAAAGACAACACCGATATCGCTTTCATTGGGTGACATCAATAAAGATGGCTGGGTAGATATGTTTGTCGCAGGTTACATCAAACTGGATAGTTTGCAAGGGCAAACCATTTTTAATGATCCTACATACGGTGGCACTAGCCTCCTGCTAGTCAACAATGGAAATAATACCTTCTCCGATATTACAATATCCTCCGGACTGAATTATGTCCACAATACTTTTCAGGGGGTACTCATTGATGTAGACGGTGACGACTGGCTGGATTTGGTGGTCGCCCATGACACCGGAGAAGTCCGCACGTATAAGAATAACGAAGGAAAAACATTTGACACGATGCCCAATCCCCTTACCGGAAAGTTTGCCTATCCGATGGGCATTGCGGCAGCAGATTATAACAATGACGGAAGAGTTGATTTCTTTTTCTCCAATACCGGTTCCTCCGTTCCGGAATTTATGGCCCGCGGGGATCTCCGGGACGACCAAACATTTGTAAAGGACTGGATATTGTTTGGCAACGAAGGTGATTTTAAATTTTCAGAAAACGCCAAACAGGCAAAGATTGCGGACTTTGAATTTTCATGGGGTGCCATCTTTCAGGATTTCAATCTGGATGGTTTGCAGGATCTGGCGGTAGCGGAAAACTATATTGATTTTCCACCACAAAAGGCGTTCAAGTTGCCCTGCCGCCTGTTGATCCAACTGGACAGTGGGCACTTCGCTGCGGTAGAGGAACAAGCTAAGGCTGTGAATAAAAATTATGCAATTACTCCGTTGAGCACCGACTTTAATGCCGATGGATATCCGGATCTTGTTTACAGCAACCTCAATGGTCCGTTGAAAATTTTCCTCAGCGTTACAGGCCGCAATAATTATTTGAACGTTCGATTTCTTAAAAACGCCCAGACCTTAGGCGCACGAGTTTCCATCGACACTCCAGAAAAAACACTAACGGAATACCTTTATAGTGGAGAAGGACTCTGCAGTGACCAAAGTGGAATGCTCACCTTTGGACTAGGGGGTGACAGTACCGTTATCAGCCGGGTTATTGTTCATTATATTTCCGGAAAAACGGATACGCTCCACAACATCGCACCCAATAGCATGATTCGGATAAATTAAGACTTTCTTTACAGGTCATCCACCAACTCCGGAAGGTTCTTAGTTACGAGAAGGTGTTACTGCCTACAAACTCCTCGAATGCTTCAAGGACTTCCTTCGGTGCCTCAATTTGCGGCCAATGCCCAATATCGTTACTAAGAAAAATAACCAGGGGCGCCGGAATCAATTCCCTGTATCGCTGAGCCATGTGTTCTCCCGAATTTGGATCCGCTGGTCCGTTAATAAAGCACATAGGTATTTTTGTCTGTTTCATTGCACTAATCCATCGATGTTGATGTTCTTCCTTTTGGAATACCAACCTGCCGATTAACCAAGCAATTGATTTACCACCATTGTAGTTGAGAATGTCCCAAAAATTCTGAAGTAAATTCTCATCCGGTTTTGTGTTTGGACCAAAGACTTCCGCAGTTGCTTTACCGACACTTTTCTTTGACATAACCTTGCTTACCAGTTTTCCAATAACCCTTGGAGACTTGGAAAGAAGAATTTGTAAAAAACGTGGTTTATAAACGTCAGTGAATAGTCCGCCATTTAAAAATGCAATACCATTAATTTTAAAAGCATTTTTTCCTTCTTCATTTCTTGCAATCAATTCCTGCACAACACTGTTACCCAAGTCGTGGGCCAGAATGATCAGTTCAGTTATATGAAGTTCATTGAGTAACCGGGAATACATGTTTGCGTGATCATCAAAGCTGTATGGGTAATTCGCAGGTTTGTCCGAAAACCCCATACCCAGCATATCCGGAATTACAACTCTGTATTTTTTTGTTAGCGATTCCCAAACATCCTTAAAGTCAAAACTATTGTATGGATAGCCATGAAATATCACCAGCGTGTTTCCCTGACCTTCACTAATATAAAATATATTATTTCCGTTATATCGAAAATAACTTCCTTTCATTTTCCAGTTTTCCAGTTCTGTCTGCATTTTTGTGAAAATTTTGGTTTCAATTTAAGCACTTTGTTTAAGCGCTTAAAGTTCTGCATGCAACCTAGCGGATAAACATCTGAGGACTTCATTGGCCCAATTTCACTTTCTTTTTTGATACAGCCTTATTCAGGAAAGCCAAAAAATAACGAACTGTCAACTACAGGACAAAGATTTTGCGTGCGGTACGCCTAAAGTGATTTTTATTTCAAAGCGTTTGCTTAGGTTTGTTCCGATGCCGCGTAAAAAAGAATATATTGAAGAAGAGGTGCTAGATAAGGCGATGCACATATTTTGGAAAAATGGTTATGAAGCCACATCGATGCGAGCTCTTGAGAAAGGTATGGGTATCAACCAGTTTTCAATCTATGCAAATTTCAAAAGCAAGAACCACCTACTGATCGAAGTACTTAAGCATTACCAGAACAAAGTTTATATCGGTCTTTTGTCTGAGTTGGAGCACTCCAATGGAGGATTGACCGAAATTAAAAGATTCCTTTACAGGTTCGTTGATTTTGTGAAAGTGGATAATAAAGCAAATGGTTGTCTGCTAACCAATACCAGATTGGAATTGCACCAGAAGAATAAAAAAGTGGAAGTGGTGATAACGACATTCCTTGAACGAGTAGGATTGATTTTTGAAAAAGTCATCCGCAATGCCAGGGCCAAAGGTGAAATTAAAGCCACCTCGAATATTAAAGTCTATGTTCATTACCTGATGGGTGTATTACAGGGAGTAGCCGCCTCAGCAAAGTTTTTCAACAAAAAGGAGACAGCAGATTATATCGAGACAGCATTCAAAAACTTGAAATAATTTTTTAGGTAATAACTAAGTGAACGCTTAGTTATTGTGTAACACAAACAATAAAACCATGAAAAAGATGACTCTAAGACAGTTGACTCCGGTGACTTGGAAGGCGCCAAGGGTTTGGGAATGACTCCAAATATGTATACCGGAATGGCAAACAATGCCGCCCTGCTGGATGCCTATACGCATTCATGCCATTCGTTCAAGGATCAGTCTGGATTTACTCCCCGGGAACTCGCCAGCAAAGTCTTTAAAACAAGTGACCTTCTGAATGAAATGAAGCGTGCGAAGTAAATTGGAGGACGCTGTCCACGGAGTACTGTGTCCTTTATGGAAATTCCCTGGAGCCCCAGAGGAAGACTATCACGATCTTAATTAACAAATCAAATCTTCAATAAATGAACACATCAAAAATCAGAGAAACAAATGACAATAGGATCATTGGATCGGTCAGGATAATGCTGGGAATTATTTTTATGATGACAGGAGTGATGAAAATTGCCTTATCTAAATTCGGCACGGCATGGGGCCTTCAATTGACAGAGGCCAATATTCCATTAAGCGGCTTCGTGTTTTGGTTCATTCCTGTTTTGGAAATCGTAATCGGGGTTAGCCTGTTCATGGGTTTCTTTTCGAGAGTTGCTGCATTAATAGTCCTACCGATAATGATAGTTGGTATATATGTTCATCTTACCGTGATCAACCCCGGTGCCTTCCCGGCGCAGCCGCAGGAACCGTATGTCCCAATAGTTGTCTTTCTCCTGGCACTTGTTGTTGTAATTAAGGGCGGAGGAAGTTGGAGTAAAGACTTATCCTTCACTTTGTCGTGAACTCGGAAATGGAGATAGGGCCACAGGTTGAGAAGGCAGGTATGCAGGGGGCCCTTCTTTTCATGCCCGACATCAGTGGCTTTACTAAGTTTATTAATGAGACTGAAATACGGCACAGTTCCCATATTATCCAGGAACTTCTGGAAATAATCATCAATTCGAACAAACTTGACTTGAAGTTAATGGAGATCGAGGGTGATGCGGTCTTCTTTTATCGTTTTGGTAAAATGCCTTTGATCGAGGAAATTATTGATCAGGCAAAAATAATATTCGAGAATTTTCACCGACACCTGATCCAGTATGAAACAAGGAGAATATGTCAGTGTGGAGCTTGCAGAGCTGCGAGCCAGCTAACCCTTAAATTCATTGTCCATGCTGGTTTGGTGGGAAGCTATAAAATCAAAAATCTATACAAACTAATTGGAAAGGACGTGATCGTTCTCCATAGACTTTTGAAAAACAGAATTCCAGAAACCGAGTACCTTCTCTTCACAGAGCGATTCTTCGAAAACCTGGACCCTTGTCATTTATTGCCCTCAAACCTAACAGCAATGGAAGGAAACGAGGTGTTTGACGAGGAGACCGTCTTATATAAATACGTACCTCTCAGGAGCTGGCGCACCAGAATAAAACGCGAAGGCATGCCCAGTCATGACCCAGATATGATGTCTGTAATAACTGTAAACACAGTGATTAACTCATCTTCAAAGAGTGTTTTCAATTATATGATTGACCTTTCGAAGAGAGCCCATTGGATGGTTGGCATTAAAAAAACCGAAATAGTATCCGAGAGTAAGTTAAATCAAACTGGTACTATTCATAAATGCATAATCGAGAACAATTCGGTTTCATTCCTAAGAACGATGCATTTTGAACACCTGGAAAATGAATATCTTCTTAAAGAAATAGAAGGTGACAAGGGAACCTACGGAAAGCGATTTGCTGTAAAAAGTATCTTGCCCAACAAATGCTCTGTTCAGATCGAGTTTTTGATTGGAGGAAATGCCTTTCAAAAAGCTGTATTTTTCATTTTCAGAAAGAACGAAATCACTCGAACGCTTATTCAGTCCGTCCAGAATTTGAAGATAAGAATCGAAGAGCCATTGGCATAATAGTTTAACTAGTCAGCTGGAACGTCCTAAGGATCCATACCTGGTCGTAAATTGGTATCGGGCCCCAGACGTTATAACCCGGTTGGGGTAGTGCAAATTAGTAGCATTCACAACTGTCTACTGGTATCGGTACAGTTCATATACATTTATTAGCTTATTCTATTTCTTTTTAACCACCATTTACTTTTATCAATATTACGATCACCTGTCCTGCTGCTACTTCATCATAGGGTTGCATTGCTTGGTGGCTTGTTTCAATTTGTAAAACGTATAGTTCCGGGATTAAGTCTCAAGGTCAATACGAAAGGAGTTACCGGATATAACTATTGACCACAATTGATAAAGGAAGAAGCGTCACGTGCGCTCTGAACGCTTAACCCATTTTGAAAATGGATGCTTTACTCATAAGTGTAATATCACCCATTTAAAGATCCCGATAAATTAAAGCTTTTCATCACAGGGCAGCCGCTCCGGAAGGTCGCCTTATAATGCTGAATGGGAAAAAGCTCTAAAAAACCAGCCACAAAACATCTAAATGGCAGAAAATCAGTCATTTAACTCAAAACCTGATTTTTCTGATGGCCAAAGAGTTCCGGATGAGGTACCTTTAATTGAATTTCTCAATATGGAAGACAAGATATGGTACCTCAAACAAATAAACATCCTGGAGGATCTGACAAAAGAACAGATCATGTCGCTGGGAATGCAGTGCGCAATGAACAAATACAAAAAAGGTGAGCCCGTGTATTTACCTGGAGACTCACATAATATCTATTTCCTCAAGGTCGGTTCCATTAAACTTAGTTCGCTCTCGGATAACGGACAAGAAGTCATTCATGAAGTGCTTAAAGCCGGTGAAATTTTCGGGAAATACCTCGGTGACGGGGTTGCACAAAAGGAGGAGGCCACAGCACTGGAGGAGGTCATGGTATGCTATATGCCTTATGTAAAGTGGCAGGAGTTTGTACAAATCCACGCAGCCCTGAACATTAAAATTGTAAAGTGGGTAGGTTTTCGAATTAAAAGACTTGAGCGTAGATTGGATACGTTATATTTCAAGGATGTGAAAACTAAAGTGATTGAATTGCTTATTGATCTGGGACAGCGCCTTGGAAAAAAAACAGATGATGATGATACCCTGATTACGGTAAGTCTGACCCATGAAGATATTGCAAAACTTACCGGGGCAAGCCGCCAGGGAGTAACTACCGTTCTGAATAATCTCCGGGAGGAATCCAGTATAGAATATGATCGTAACCGGCTCCTGCTTAAAGCCGATTTTCTTCAGCGATTTCAGGAATCGACAACCTAATGAAAATGTGCTAAATCGCGAATCAGAATTCGTCTCCGATCAAAATAAATTGTATTCTCACGCTTCATTTCATTAAGTATACGGGTAAGCATTTGCCGGGATAATCCAACCAGCTTTGATAGTTCGCGGTGAGTGAGAGGAGTTTCAATCAAGGTTTCCGACCCAACCTTTTTTCCTTTCCATTCGGCTGCGTCTTTCAGAAATTCTACTACACGCTGACGGGCATCGTTGTGTGACACCAGTTCTACCTTGCGTTCCAGCTTCATCATTCGCAAACCAATGAGTTTGACAACACGCTGACTCACTTCCGGCCGCTGGCTCATAAGGTTCAGCATGTGTGATAGAGTACAGGAATACACGATAGTATTATTATCCATGACCTGCGCGTATTCGGCTCGCTTACCTTCACCTGATAAGGCCATCTCTCCAAAAATCTCTCCGATGGACAAGATTGATTTTATCATTTCGGTTTTGTCTTCCGCATAATAAAAAATCTTGACTCTTCCTTTTTTTACAAAGTAAATGAGATCGGCTAGGTCATCAGGACGGTAAAGGATTTCATTCTTTTTAAAAGTCTCCGGGTTAAATCCAGATGCGACATCTTCATCACAAAGGATATTATAAAGATCCTGGCTCTCGAAATACCATTGGGCTGCAGGATTCATAGTGCGCTGATTGATTTCTTTAACGATAAGGGCAGATCGTCTTCCACATCAATGTCACTGAGTGTCGGAAGAGTTGAATAGTTAAGGCCTGCCTGTTTCAAATCTTTCAACGTAGCCTCATAGACAGAATCTGTTCCCCAGTTTTTGTTCTGAAAAATGGATGATTCCAGACTCTTCATCCCCAACAAATAATAACCACCATCGCGTGCCGGGCCAATGACAGCTCCATGGTTTCTTAAGTCAGTGAACGCAATGTCAACAATAGACGAAGAAAGCTCGAGGCAGTCTGTTCCGATGATGCAAATGGATTTATATCCCATCGAAAATCCAAAAGAAAAGGCTTCAAGCATCCGCTCTCCAAGACTTATACCTTTCTGTTTGAATTTCTGAACGGGAACGTCTTCCCATTTATCGTTGATATCGACAAAGTCAGAATAATACACAGCTTTGTCTACTGCAACATTAACTCCGGAGATGACCTCCCGTGTATGTGCAACAAACTGTTTATATAACTCAAGTGCGTAGTCATTCCCAAGGGTTGCCGCCAGTCGAGTTTTTACCTTCCCTAAAATGGGGTTGCGATAGAAAATAATAAGTAATTCCCTGAACTCTTCTTTCATATTTTGTAGTTGGAAAGATAGCCAAAACAGCTTAATAATAGCCTGTTTTTAGGCTTCAAGTGCCGGATGTACTAATCGAAAGTGATCAAAATAAAGCTTAAAAAAACTGTAAAAAACTGTAAATAGTACCATAGCCCTTCAATTGCCTTATATTTGCCTCATGCGTAAATCAAAGCCACTGATTTTGCTCTGTATCATGGGAATCATCATCTTCCCATGGAAACTTATTGATCTTTGTGCCACGCACCCGTTAGGCCATACGCATCACCATCATGATGGCCCCAGCCCTTGCGAGTTGAGAAAGCAATTCAAAGGCGTGACAGCTTATTGGCCACCGATGGATTGTTATAAAATCTCGGCACATGCTAATGACTTTCAACTGCCAGAGAAAGTAAAACCTTCTTTTTCGAGTGTTGCATTAGTCGTAACATTTTTAGTTATCGCGGAGGTTGAGATCGAAGAGGAATCTTTTGTTCTTATACCTGACCCGGGATGTAACTCCGACCCTCCTTTAGGCAAAAACTATCTTCGCGGTCCTCCTCTAGTTTAACTCCATTCTGGAACAATAAGATTTTATTGCCCTGGCAAAAACGTTGTGCCTTTCCTCGCGCATAACATTGTTCCTGTTCCCAAATCATTATACATCAGCATTCGGTACGCTTGAGTTGCTTTAGCGCAGCCTATGCTATGATTTATCGAACTAACTAAGAAATAAAATTCATGATTAATCTATCCTTTAAAAATCCATACCTCGTAATCGTATTTGCCATTATCGTGGCAGTGCTTGCGGGGGTTCTTATCCCAAGGATGGCGGTGGACATCCTTCCTCAATTCAAAAAATCCGCTATGCAGATCATCACCCTTTATCCGGGAATGCCTGCCGAAGTTGTTGAAAAAGATATTACCAGCCGCATGGAACGCTGGACGGGACAATCACCCGGAATCGAAAAGCAACTTTCCAAAAGCATCATGGGCGTGAGTATCGTTACTAATTTTTATGGTGAAGATATTGAACCTGCCGAAGCAATGGCGAACTCATCTTCTTATGCGGTGAGTGATATGTATTACCAGCCACCTGGAACCATGCCGCCAATGATTCAACCATTCGATCCTACTGCATCTAAACCATTGATGTTGTTGACCGTGAGTAGTGATGTTAAAAATGGAAAGGAATTGTATGATGTGGCTTACCTGAACCTCCGTCAAATGTTGAGTGGTGTGGAAGGCATTGTTGCACCCGCTGCCTATGGTGGTTCGCTCCGAATGGTATACGTGTATGTTGATCCTGAAAAAATGGAAGCGTTGGGTATTTCCCAAACACAAGTGATGAAAGCCATTCGGGAAAACACAACAATGATTCCGTCAGGAGTAGCCAACATCGGGAAAGTCAATTATGGTGTTGATGCCAAGGGGTTGATTATTGATGTAAAAGATTTTGATGATATTGTGATTACCTACAAAAACGGTAAACCTGTTTATATCAAAGATGTAGGACAGACCAAAGATGCATCCGCCATTCAAACCAACATTGCACGCGTTGATGGAAAGGAGCAGGTTTATCTTCCCATTTTCAAACGACCAGGAGCAAATACCATCGCTTCGGTAGAAGCGGTTAAAAAAGCATTGCCGGGTTTGAAGGAACGAATGCCGGATGATGTGAAACTCAATGTCATTTTTGACCAGTCTTCTTATGTACGCAATTCCATTTCGGGTTTGCAAAATGCAGGGTTGGGCGGATTGATTTTAGTAGTCATTGTCCTGTTGCTCTTTCTTGGAAATTTCAGGTCATCATTAATAGTTGCCATCAGCCTGCCTTTATCGGTGTTGTTTGCTTTTATTATGCTTTTTGTCACAGGACAAGCAATTAACAGCATTACACTTGGTGGATTGGCATTGGTGTTAGGGCTTTTGGTGGACAATTCCATTGTCGTGTTGGAGAATGTTGACCGCCATTTGAAAATGGGAAAATCGTCTTTTGATGCAGCCAAAGATGCTGCGTTGGAGGTAGCCAATCCTGTTTTGGCTTCTACCCTGGTAATAATGGTTGTGTTCTTTCCAGTACTCTTCTTAACAGGAATCACCAAATTTCTATTCTCGCCTCTAGCCATTACGGTAGCAGGTTCAATGATTGGGTCTTACATTTTTGCCTTGACTCTAATACCGATAATGGCAGCATTTTTCTTTAGGAATTATTTACCTAACTCTGAAAAAACAACGAAGAAAAATGCACTTGGTTTCTTCCAACGCTTCATAGACAGATTGGGTGTTAAATATCAAAACAGCCTTTCTACTACCTTAAAATTCCGATGGCCAATTTTGGGAGTTACGGTTTTATTATTGGTGGTTTCTCTATTCCTTTTGAAAAACGCAGGGTATGAATTGTTTCCTCAGTCGGACGTTGGGCAAATGGAGATTACGGTGCGCATGGAATCAGGGACTCGATTGGAAGATGCCAACCAAACCATTGCCGAAATGGAGCAAGTCATTCGGGAGGAAACCGGAGATGATTTGGAACAGCTCATTGCCAACATTGGTGTATTCTATGACTTGCCTGCTGCATACACACCTAATTCGGGAACGCAGGATGCTTTTATTGGTGTGCAGCTAAAAGAAACACACAAGGTCAGCACCTTTGAGTATGCTACTCGTTTGCGGGAGGAACTTCATGAAAAATTTCCGGGGGTTGAGTTAAGTTTCAACACAGGAGGAATGATCACAGCAGCATTGAATGAAGGAAAGCCCGCACCGATTGATGTTCAGGTGAAAGGAAACGATCTAAAAGTACTGCGTGAAATCTCCGAAAGAATTCGGGATACCATTTCGACACTTCCTGCTACCCGTGATGTGCGTGTTTTGCAGCGGATAGACCAACCAGCAAAGAACATAGACATTGACAGGATCAAGGCAGCCGAGTTAGGCGTTGAACCTGTGGAAGCCATAAAAAATATGGTGTCAGCACTCAATTCATCGGTAACTTATGAGAAGTCATTTTGGATTGATGAACGCAACGGTAATCACTACTTCGTTGGAGTCACCTATCCTGAAAGCGAAATTGATAATCGCTTTGTGTTGGAAAATGTAGGAGTAAATAGTTCACTGACTGATAAAACTATTCCTTTTAGGAATTTCTCAAAAATTTCTGATGGAACAAACCCGGTAGAGATCAATCACCATAAATTGACCCGGGCCTTTAATGTCTATGCCAATGTAGAAGGAAAGGATATAGGAGGCGTTTCAGATGAAATACAGAAGATTATTGACGGAATGGAAATCCCTCCAGGTTATGAAGTCAATTTTGAAGGGGAAGTTGCCATTATCAAGGACTCCTTCGGTGGACTTGGATTGGGATTGGCTTTAGCTGTCATTTTATCCTTTCTGATTATCACCCCATTATTCCGATCATTTAGAAAACCATTAATCATCATTTTGACATTCCCTTTTGGAATTATTGGCGTAGGGTTTTTGATGTGGATTACGGGAACCTATTTGAGCATTCAAGCCATCATGGGTATCATTATGATGGTGGGTATTTCAGTATCCTACGGTAATATCTTAGTGGATAGAATCAATGCCTTAATGGGTGAAGGCAAGCAAAAACAACCCGCCATTATTGAAGGTTCATCCGACCGTTTTCGTCCGGTATTGATGACGGCATCCACCACCATTTTAGGGTTGTTACCTACTGCTTTGGCAACCAATCCTGGTTCGGAAGCCAATGTACCTTTAGCCATTGTGGTTATTGGCGGAACATTTATGGCAACCATCATTACCCTTTACATCATCCCCATTTTTTATTCACTCATCGCAAAAACAGAAATTCAATGAAGACTTTAATAAGCATAAAATCAATAACAGGTCTAGCTGTGCTGCTGTCAACTCTTACTTCCTGCAACAATCAGGAAAAAGAAACAGAACAGACAACTGCGAACGATAAAATTCAGAAAGTAGAAGTCGTAAAACCCGAACAACGTTCCTTTAAAGCCGAAGTTCTCATCACGGGAACGGCTCGCCCTAATCAAATCGTAACCCTTTACGCTATGGAAAGCGGAATGCTGATGCAAATGCGCAAGGACATTGGCGATAAAGTAAAACAAGGTGAAACACTTGCCGTGCTGGGAAACCCTGAATTGCAGCAACAACAAATCAAATGGCAAGCTGAGACCAGGGCCAAGAAAGCCAACTACGAACGTCTGAATTCTGTTTACGAGAAAACGCCTGCGTTAACCAACATTCAAATGGTGGAAAATGCAGAAGCAGAATACCTCACTGCAAAAGCAAACCTGGATGCAATCAATAGTCGGATCGGTTTTTTGATTATTGAAGCTCCGTTTTCAGGAATCATTACCAAACGCCTGGTCGACAAGGGTGCAATGATTCAAAGTGGATTGAGTCAAAGCAATCCGCAAGCACTTTTTGAGTTACAGGAAATCAATCCTATTCGCTTAACCATTCCTGTTCCCGAATCGGATGCTGTGGGCATTCAAAAAGGAATGGATGTAGAAGTTACTATGCCCGAGTTATCTGGTGCTGCATTTATGGCAAAAGTGAGCCGTACTTCCAAAGTCCTTGACCCGATGTCTAAAACAATGCAAGTGGAAATCGACTTGAAAAATCCTGAAGGTAAAATCCTTTCGGGAATGTATGCCAAAGCTCTGCTGCAAATTGACAGCAGGGAAAATATCTTGTCATTGCCTGTGATAGCTAAAGTGAGCTACAAAAACGAAGATTATGTACTTGCTGTGGTGGAAGGTAAGGTTAAAAGACTTCCTGTAAAAATAGGCTTGTCCAATCAAGACTATTTTGAAGTACTCAATGATGACATTTCTGTGGAAACAAAAATTATTGTAGAAGGCAAAAGCCTGGTGAAACCCGAACAAACTGTTGAACCTATATTAAAACAAGAGTAATGAAAGCATTGAATAATAAAGTAAAAGAAATTGGGTTGTTATCCTTCGTCTTGTTTTTGATTGTAGCGAACACATGTCACTTAGCTGCACAAGACACCATTCCAATCAGTTTAGAGAAAATATTAGAATTGGGCGGAGCAGAAAATTTAACCATCAAGGAATATAAAGAACGACACGAATTGTCTTTGGCTGAATTAACGAAAGCCAAAGAATGGTGGCTGCCTGAAATTTATGCAGGCGCACAGACCCAACAGCTTTGGGGTGCAGCAATGAATGCAGACGGTCGGTTTTTTTTAGATGTAAACCGTCAGAACCTTTGGGGTGGTTTAGGATTGAACATCAATTGGGATTTTGCAGATGGTATTTACAACGCTAAATCGGCTGATCTCAGAAGCCAGGCATCTCAATATTTGACACGGGCAGAACGTAATCAGCAGTTGTTGAAAATGATAAATGCCTATTACGAACTGATGACCGCTCAATTAAATTACAGCGCATATCAAAGACTAGTTGGTCAATCCGACACCATTGTACAACAAATCCAAATTCAGGTAGAAGGTGGTTTGTTATATGAATCAGAATTGCTTTTAGCAAAGAGTAATAAAAGTCATTTGCAGGTGGAAATGCTCAATGCCAAAAAAGCATACAATAATTCTTCAGCAGCTTTGAAAAGGCTACTCAATATTGAGCAAAATGTAAAATTGGCAAGTGCTGATGAATCTTTGTTGCCATTGGATTTTACAGCCGAATTGGAAGCGGTAGAAGACTCAGCCTATCTAAACCGTGCGGAGATAAAAGTCAATGAATTACAATTTCAGGCTTTGAAGTTCGAGCGAAAAAAGTACACCACAGGTTTGCTAATGCCTGAATTGAACGTGGGTACTTATGTCTCACAATTTGGTCAAATCAATGGCAATGTTTCACCCATGTTTCCTGACCAATATCCGGAAACGCGACAACTCTACCCAACACAAGCGTTGAACGTTTCGCTAATGTGGAAAATTCCGTTAGGAGCATTAACCTATCAGGGAGATAAAAAATCCTATACAAGTAAAATGAGACTCAATGAAATTGAAGCGAATCAATTCAAAGTTCAAATAAATGAAGAAATAGCTATTGCCACTTCCGATTTGCAATTAGGCAAAGAACAAATTGAAACTGCAACAGAAGCATTGGATTTCACAACCGAAGCTTTGAGCCAAAGTATTGAAAGACAAAAAATAGGAACGGCAAAACCTTTTGAAGTCTTTCAGGCACAGCAGTTTTTTCTGCAAGCCCAATTGGATTATTTGAAAGCAATCAGTACTTATAATAAAGCCCAATATGGGTTGAAAGTGGCGAAGGGCAACGACCTGTGATTTCTGTCACCGAATTCCTAGCAATGGGTTCGGTGACACTTATTTCAGAATCATATCGATCAGATATTTGTTGGAAATTAATGCCATAGCAGGACAGAATCATCCTACCTAAACAAAGCTGCCTGATATTGAATGATATACATACCAGCAAGGATCAAAAGCACCCCTGTTATTCTTTGCATTTGAGGCAAGATTTTGCGAAGGTATTTCGTCAATAGCTTGTTGGCAAAAACCGATAGCAAAATAGTGAGAAACATCATGCCACTCATCCCGGTGAAATAGGCAAGGAAATACGAAACACCTTCTGTTGCGCTCGGAGCTGCAAATGCTTGTGTGGCCACAATTAAGAAAAGGGGAAACAGGCAACCCAATGCACCAATGGCATAAGCTACTCCAAAGAAGAAAGCCTCCGCTGTTTCAGATTTGGTAGTAGGTTCTCTGATGTTGAGGGAGAATGAAACATTTTTTCCCATCAACATCAATACCCCAAGAACCAATAGAATGACACCCATAGTCAGGGAAACCCACTTCATGTATTCCTTGAGTATATGACTGGCCAGTAGCACGAGCCCTCCAGCTAGGGCATATATCACAAGGATACCTGCAATACTCCACATAGCCAGTTTCAGTCCCCACATCAGGCGAGTACCTATAGCAGTATCACCGGCATTTCTGGATATGAATGCTACAATGTAACCAGGGAGTAAAGCCACAGCACAGGGTGCGAGAAAGGCCAATACTCCCTGGATAAATGAGAAACTAATAAACTCCACGTTTTAATTCTTCAACAATTGATCAAACAAGGCACGGTACTCATCAGCACTTAGCACGGTCATGTCTTTTTGAAAGGCCACATACCCTTTGTGGTCTATTCCCACCGTAGTGGCTTGGCTCTTTACGCCAAAGTCTATCATCACCTTGGGATTTCCTGCCGTGATAGGAAACGTAAACCCTTTTTCCTTAGCTAGCTTACTCATTACCTTTTCATCATCTGTAGGGTCAATGCCAATGGCAACAAAGTTCAACCTGTCCTTATACTCAGGATAAACTTTCGAAAGTGCCGGCCAGTTTTTCGCACAAGTCGGGCACCATGATGCAGTAAAATAAATCACCGTAGGTTTGCTGTCCTTGACGGATTGTTTCAGGCTCACTTTCTTTCCATCAGTTGTTGTTACCTCAAAATCCGGAGCTTTTTTCTTCCCCTGCTGCGCTTGCGCAGGAGCACTGAAAATAAAGGCAGACAATACGAAAAATGGTATGACTGCCTTGGAAACGTTGTATCTAATCATGTTCTCAATCATTTTAAAATTACAGTTAAATTATTTTCGTTCGAATTCTTATTCCGGTCTGACTCATGACTTGAAACGATTCTTATTGATCAGGAATATGAACGGAACTGCAAATACCCAATGCCTCATGAGTGACCCTATAGCCATCATGGGGCCTTCATTGCTGCCTGCCACACCTGCCCCTAATAATGGAAACATAAAGAACCACACCAGGGCGATGGTCTGGGCTGTAATGAAAATAAAAGGCCTGAGCCAGTGAGGTCCCCAGAGTGATGGCGCTATTCCGGCATAGAGTATGGCCAGCAATACTCCATTACTAAAGTGTCCAAACACCCCATAGGCCATTCCCAGCCCGGTCTTTGCTCCCAGCAGTGCAGGAATATCCCACCATTGACCGGTCATAACGAATCCAAAAATGTCAAATAGAATAGTCCCCGCTACTCCGGCAATGATTGCGTTTTTCCAATTGATTTTGTTTTCCATATCAATGTCTAAAGATGTTTTCCGTTTCATAGTTAAGCAGGAACAGCGTCCAGTTCTTTCGCCTCCGGAAAGTCGATAGGAAAGTGAGCGATGTTGTGCAAGTAATTAGCTACGGTTTTGTATCCGATGTGTGCCACTAATTCCACCAGTGCATCATTGCCATAATCTGCTGCCTGAAAGGCATCCAATGCCTTTTGTGAAGGCTTGCCATGTGACCGTGTAATTTCTGCAGCCAGTGTCGTTAATGCATTCAACTTTTTATCGGCAATTGTGGCAGTTCTCAATTGAATGGTTTCTTCTTCTGTAAATCCGTTCATCTTGCCCAACGCAGTGTGTGCTGACTGACAATAATGACATCCGTTTACTTGTGAAACCACCAGGAAAATTGCCTGACGCTCTTTTGCAGAGAAAACTCCCTTGCTCAACGCTTCGTCAAAAGCCAGATAAGCGGGTAACGTGTTGGGCGAATTGGCGATGGTTGCATAAAGGTTAGGTACCATTCCAACTTTTGATTTTAGCACGTCAAAAATAGGTTGTACGGCCGGATTTGCCTGTTCGCGGGTAAGCGGTTTCAATGTTGACATAGTTTTAAATTTTTAGTTTGAAAATTTGTTTTGTCTTAATGACCATACAAAGGTGCGGCATGGCCTATGTTCAAAAAATGGCAGGACTTCCTTATGGCTTGGCAATACTTCCCGACTGTAGGCGCTGGCTCAAGAGAAGTGTCAGGTGGTTGACAAATCAGGTTTGTATTTAAGTATTTGCTTAAATAAGTAAACTATACATTACATTTGATCCGTTACTAGAACATTGAATAAAAGGAATATATGAATAATAATACTTGCATCCGTGTTTTCGCGGATAAGAACCAGATTAAACAATGCCGGGAAAAGGTTTCGGCCAATGCGAGGTCATTTTCACAGCTCGGCAATATTTTATCCCTTGCTGGCAATGACGTGAGGCTTAAGATTCTTTACCTGCTTGAAGAAGAATCTGAGTTATGCCCTTGTGATTTAAGCGATATTCTTAGTATGAGCGTACCCGCTATTTCCCAACACCTGCGAAAGCTAAAGGATGGTAATATCATTGAGGCTCGCAAGGTAGGCCAGACTATTTTTTACTCCCTTAGATCGGAGAACCTGAAGATTCTAAAGCCTTTTTTTAAGACCATTAATCAGATGAAACAAAATACTGTAACGATATGAAAACTGAAAGTAAAAAAGGTTGGGTAGTTGGAGTAGCCGCTGCGGTAGCTGCATCACTCTGTTGCATTACACCTGTGTTAGCATTGTTAGGGGGAATCAGTGGCATTGCTTCTGCCTTCTCCTGGATTGAGCCTTACCGCCCTTATCTTATCGGAGCAACGGTGTTGGTATTTGGTTTTGCCTGGTATCAAAAATTAAAACCGCGCACAAAGGAAGAAATTGCTTGCGCATGCGAAACGGATGACAAACCTTCCTTCTGGCAAAGCAAAACTTTTCTGAGCCTCATTACAGTCTTCGCTGTGCTGATGATTTCGTTTCCTCATTATTCCCATATTTTTTATCCGAAGAGTCCGATTGCGAATGTGGTGATTGTTGAAAAGAACAACGTTCAACAAGTTGAGCTTAAAATTTCCGGAATGACTTGTCAGAGTTGTTCGGAACATGTAAACCATGCCTTGGATGGTGTACCGGGTGTCTTGGAACATACAACCTCCTACGAGCAAGGCACAAGCCTGGTGAAGTTTGACGCAAGCAAAGCAACAAAAGAAAAACTGGTAGAAGCTGTAGATGCTACTGGCTACACCGTAACTGAAACAAAAGAACTGGAAAACTAAAATCATACAACTATGAAAGCGATACTCATTTCACTTTTAGCAACCTCATTTATCTGCGGATGTTCTTGTAAAGCAGCATTTGGACAAACGCAGGAAAAACCATTTGGCACAGTTAAGATAAAAGTTGTAGAAGTGACTGTTACAGGCATGACCTGCCAGGATTGTGCCGACCATATCACTACAGCACTTTCCGAAAAAGGAGGTGTCGTAAAATCAGACGTACAATTTGCCAGCAACTCAGCCACGATTGCGTATGACCCATCTACCGTAAAGGAAGCAGAAATTATCCGCGCCATTGAGGAAACTGGTTACAAGGCCAATGTAAAAACCGAGGGCGACTCAAAAGAAATAAAAAAGAATGCTGCTGCGCCTCACGCTTGCTGTGTTCCAAAAAAGAAAAATTGAACCATCGCTTAATTGTAAAAAAATCATGACAGAAAATAAAAGTAAGGAACTGGCGACAGTGACTTTAAACATCGAAGGAATGACGTGTGACCATTGTGCGGTCTCCATCGAAAAGAGATTTGCCGGAAAGGAAGGTATTATAAACAAGCGAGTTACCTACGGTAAAAAAAGTGGTGAGTTCAGTTACGATCCCTCATTGATTTCAAAGCAGGAAATCATTGATACTATAAACTCTTCTAAAAATTATCGCGTAGCAGGCAACGGTTCTGAAAAGGGATCTAGCAAAAATCATTTTGATCTGATAATTATTGGTGGCGGGTCGGCTGCCTTCTCGGCCGCTATCAAAGCCGAAGAATTAGGGTTAACAACGCTGATGGTCAATGGAGGGCTGCCTTTCGGAGGCACATGCGTAAATGTTGGTTGCGTGCCTTCCAAAACATTGATCCGTGCGGCAGAAACAGCCTATCACGCAAGTCATTCCAATTTCGCTGGCATAAAACCCAGGGGTGCTGATATTGACTTCGCGCGAGTCATTAAAGACAAAAAGCAACTCGTTGCTACTTTGCAGCAAAAAAAGTACATGGATGTGGTAGGTGATTTCGAAAACCTGAACATGATAGAAGGATGGGCAGAGTTTGTGGATTCAAAAACGATTTTAGTAAATGGCAAAGACAACTACACGGCACTTAAATTTATTATCGCAACCGGAACTACTACTAACGTACCTGATATTGAAGGATTAAAAGACATTGGCTATCTGACCAACGTGAGTTTATTTGAACTGGAAGAAAAGCTAGCAAGTATTACGATCATGGGTGCCGGTTATATTGGGTTGGAAATTGCTATGGCCTATAACAGGTTAGGTGTTAAGGTTCGTATCATTGAATTTACAGATCGTGTGCTGCGCACTCAAACTCCGGACATCAGCGAAGAATTAGAAAAGAACATGAAGCGCGAAGGCATCGAAATACTTCCCAACTTCAGAGCAATAAAATTTGAAAAAAGGGGCAACGATACCATCATCCATTGCAAATGCCCGGATGGAACAACAACTCAAATCACAGAACCTGGAAAAATTGTAGTTGCGAGTGGTACCCTGCCGAATACACAGAAACTGGGTTTGTATAACATTGGCTTGCAACTGACAAAGATCGGACAGATATCAGTAAACGAAAAGATGGAAACCAGTCTACCTAACATTTATGCCGTGGGTGATGTAACCACAACCCCTGCATTTGTTTACACGGCCGCCTACGAAGGCAAGATAGCTGTTGAAAACGCCTTTACCGGTGCAGAAAAGAAAACTGACTACTCTTCACTACCCTGGGTGGTGTTTACCGATCCGCAAGTAGCCGGTGCGGGATTAGATGAAGCCCAGGCAGAAGCGCAAAATATTCCCTTTGAAGTTTCTAAATTATCACTGAACGATGTACCCCGTGCCTTGGTAGCCAATGACACAAGAGGATTTATTAAACTCATTCGCAATACAGAAACCGACAAATTAGTCGGTGCGAGAATCGTGGCGCCTGAAGGCGGTGAATTGATTCAGCAATTAAGTATGGCAATCAAACACAATATTACCGTGAAAGAATTAGCTGAGAGTTTTTATCCCTACCTCACCTTGGGCGAAGGTGTTAAGCTCGCGGCCATCACGTTCGGAAAAGATGTTTCTAAGTTGAGTTGCTGTGCAAGTTGATATGAAACAAAAAGCATATACGGAAATGATTTCAGGTGATTTAATTAAGGACTTTAAAACCACGATTAAAGCGGTTATTGGGCAACTGGAACATGTGAGTAAATCGATTGGAAATACAAACAATCCGGAGGAAGTATTGCTTAAGACTTGGAGCACCCCCCATCCACTACCTGATATTCGTCCCAGAAATATCAAAAAATAAGCGTATGATAAAAAAAGCAATTTTCGTCTCGGTCATTGCCATCGCCTCCGTTGGTGGCTTTGTATATGGCTCGCAAACGAGCAACGTGGCCTGCCCTTTGGAAGGCACTGCTGCTTGTCCCACGGTAAGTTGCCCGTTGAAAGGCACACCATTGTGCCCGCTGGGGAACGAAAGTATAGCTGCATGCTGTGTTAAGGCAGAATAAACAAGTTTCAGGGAAGCTAGTTTAGCTTCCCTTTCATTTCGTTAGAAATTCGAAAAAACCTTCTATGAAATCTTTTTCATCCTTTGGAATTAGTATAGCAACCGCTTTAGGTTCTTCCCTTTGTTGCATTATTCCTGTCATTTCAATAGTGGCCGGAACGAGTAGCCTGGCAACATCCCTTTCCTGGTTGCAACCTTACCGGCCTTACTTTATATCGGGGGCAGTTTTAACGCTTGGCTTCGCCTGGTATCGTATTTTATTTTCAAAGAAAGATGATACATGCAATTGTGAACCGGTTCAAAAAAATTCTTTCTTTAAATCAAGGGCATTTTTAGGTGTAACAACAGTTATTTCTGTTTTACTCATTACTTTCCCTTCCTATTCGCACCTCCTCATTAATAATCAAGCTGTTTTTGCAGACTTTCTCGGAAATAAAACGGTGATCATCCCAGTATCCGGAATGACCTGCACGGGTTGTGAAATGCTGGTTGAAGAAGAATTGCGCAAAGTGACGGGAATAATCAGGGCGAAGGCATCTCATACAGATAAAAATGCGATTGTTCGATATGATGAATCAAAAGTGAACCTTGAAAATGTCATCGAAGCTATCAACAGAACTCCTTACAAGACAAGTCGATATGAATGAGGCAAAGCAATAGTCAAGAAAAATATTTTTTGAGTTCGTGTCTGTAAGTAGAGCGTGACTATTAAACAGCCTCTTTTTTGTTTGTGGGTTTGAAAATTCCCTGCTGTCTAAAATCTCCAGGGGCGAGATCTGTTTCATTTTTAAATAACTTGCTGAACTGAACAGGATCAGAAAAGCCAAGCTCGAATGCAATTTCCTTAGCAGACTTGTCAGTATACAGCAGAAGTTTCTTTGCCTCCAGAATGATTCTTCCGTGAATAATTTGCAAAGGGGTTTCTTTACCCATTGCTTTGAATAAATTGGCCAGTGTTTTTGCTGATCTATTCATACGATCCGCGTAGTCACTCACCTTGTGGATTGATCGAAAATGCTTTTCCACAAGAGCACTGAATAATCGAACCGTATCAAGCTCCTGAAGTGTGGTCAGATGATCGGAAAATTGAAGCTTAGCAAGTCGCGTACATTTAATAATGAACCGTTTCAAAACGGTCTTCAACATTTCAAGCTGTACCTCATCTTTATGATTAAACTCTTCTTTGATGACTTCCAACAATAAAGTAAAGGAGCGCTGTTCATCCAGGTCTAATCGAAGCATAGGTGTGGAGAGTACACCATTGAAAAGCATACCATTGCATGAGACTTCCTCATCGTGATCCTGAACACAATAGAATTCGCGATTGAATTGAATGACAACATAATCATTCTCGGGCTTGGAAATAGAAATGTTTTGGCCTGGGGATAATGAGAAAATGGTATTGGAAGGGACTTCAATAGGAACTAAATCAATTTCCCATCGCTTTGGGTTACCTTGATTCCATACAAAAGTATAGCAACTCAACTCGAATTGCTTAGTGGATTTGATATCAAATCCATTGGAAACCACCAAGTGCCCTTTCAGCGCAGAATCTTTTAGTTCGTAGTGCATATGTAAGCTTAAACACATCGTAGAACCTGATTAGTTTAATTCCCACAACGGTCATTTATGATTTGTCAACAGCAGGACAATTTTCAAATCAAGGAGTTGCCATCCATTCCTGTACTTTTGGATACTATACCCGCGCATGAGACCGACTCGTTTTACCTTTAAAAATAGTGAGGGCACTACCCTGGCTGCACATATGGAGTGGCCTGCCAATCAGCAACCACATACCTATGCCATATTTGCACACTGCTTTACCTGCGGCAAAAATCTGAATGCTGTTCGAAATATTTCCAAAGCCCTTGCCGGTAGTGGATTTGCAGTGCTTAGTTTTGACTTTACCGGAATAGGACAAAGTGATGGCGATTTTGCTGAAAGCAACTTTTCAGCTAATGTTAATGACATACATTCCGCTGCAGAGTTTTTAAGTCAGGAATTTGAAGCGCCGGGACTTTTGGTGGGTCATTCACTTGGAGGTGCCGCTGTTATTCAGGTTGCGTCCTCCCTTCCATCTGTAAAGGCAATCGCTACGATTGGTGCACCCGCTGAAGCATCCCATGTTCAAAAAATATTTCTTCAGCGGTTACCCCAAATAGAAGCCACCGGAGCAACACAGATTACATTGGGAGGTAACCCGTTCGTGATTAAAAAGCAATTTGTGGACGATCTTCGGCAACATCGAATTACGAAATCTATTTCGGAATTGAATAACGCTATCCTGATTTTACATTCTCCACAAGACGAGGTTGTTGGAATTGAAAATGCCGCATTGCTTTATCAGGCCGCGCAACATCCCAAGAGTTTTATTTCCCTGGACAGAGCTGATCACATGCTAAGTAATAAGAATGATTCTCATTATTCGGGAAACGTTATTTCAACATGGGCGCAGCGCTACCTGGAATTGCCGCAAGAGCTTTCGCTGGAAACAGAGCACCAAACGGTGGCTTTACTGGGAAGCAAAAATTCCGGATATACTACACTGATCAAGGCAGGCAGACATTTTATAACTGCAGATGAACCGGAAGATGTGGGCGGTAATGACTTTGGACCAACTCCCTATCAATTGCTTACTTCTGCGCTGGCAACATGCACGGCTATGACACTCCGAATGTATGCTAACCGAAAGAATCTCGATATTGAGGAAATAAAAGTGCATGTAAATCATTCCAAACGGCATTGTGAAGATTGTGAAAGTGATGATCCCAATTCGCGCATTGATCATTTTGAACGGCTGATTGAGATGAAAGGCAATGTAAGAGGAGAACAACTACAACGATTGCTTGAAATTGCAGACAAGTGTCCTGTACATCGTACCCTCACAGGAGTTATCACGATACAAACACGATACCTTGATTGAGAGCCATCGATGCATCAATGAACCAAGCCCTAATATTGTACATGCCTCAAGCTAATTACAATGTACTCTGTATACTTAACTGAGATAATAAATGATTCGTATTGTTTGCATTACAACCCTATGGTGTTTCACTTTCATGTTAAGAGCGCAATCTATAGACACCGTGTTTATTCAGGCCGCTCAAGCCAAATTAAAAAATGCCAAAGAATATACTTTAAAAGTTGCCTCGCTTATGCCTGAGGAAAGTTATTCCTTCAAACCCGCAACGGATGAGATGAGCTTTGGCAGACAACTACTTCATATATCAGAGAACATGGGATGGCTAACATCTTCTTATCTAAAGAATGAAAAGAATCCTGTCAGTAAAGGAGATCTGAAATTGCAGCAAAAGGACTCGATCATCGCGCTGGTCGGTAAAACATATGATTATGCTTTGCAGGCGCTCAAGGACTTCAAGCCAAATCAGTTGAGTGATACGGTTTCTTTTTTCAATGGTCCTATGAATAAGTTGCAGATTATTAATTTGCTCAACGACCACCAGACTCACCACCGGGCTCAACTACTGGTTTACTTACGCATGAAAGGGATTAAACCTCCCGCGTATGTAGGTTGGTAGTCTTAAACAGTTCGAATTCGATCTTGCTCCGACACATTACCTGGTAGCTATGCTCCTGTCAATCTTGTTTTATTCCTGATAAACAAAGGGTTTGTCAACCAATGGACAGAAGAAGTCAGGGGGATTACCTACTTTAAATCATGTTTAAAAGATCAGAGGTGAAGAGAATTATTTTCCTTTTTTTTATTGCCGGGGAACTTTTTACCAACGATACGTTTGCTCAAACGTGTTGCTCGGGTGGCGTTCCGCTGGCCAACAACATTGGCGGTCTTCCGGTTTCTTTAAAAGGAACGTGGCAGGTTTCGGTCAGTACGGACTTAAATGTTTTAAGGACGCTGAAAGATGGCTCTACGAAACTGGAAGATAATTCGCGGGAGCGAAAGACATTGTCTTTACTCGTTAAGACTTCGTATTCCTTCACTGATAAAATCTTCCTGGAAGGATTATTTTCCTGGGTGCAGCAAGATCGAACCATTGAACAAATCGGTGGCTTCAACGATTTTGAACGGACGCAAGGCTTGGGGGACTGGGTCGTATTACTTAATTACAAATATTTTAGTGATGATGGCTGGACATTGATCGCTGGGGCCGGACCTAAGTTTCCGACCGGCCAATCAGATATCGAAGATGAAAACGGATTAACGTTAAATGCTGACTTGCAACCAGGATCAGGCGCCTGGGATGGTATTTTTATTCACCGACTGATTAAGGTGGATGCAAATAAAAAGTCACGCAGTTACTTCAGCAATTTTACCTATAGGGCTACTGGCAAGAACAGGAATTATTTGGGTGGTCAAACTTACCAGTTTGGTACTGAATGGCAACTGCTGACCGGAGTATCTGATCAGGCTGTTGTAGGTCGGGCACTTCTGTCTTATGGATTCAACTTGCGTTTCCGGGTGGCCGGAAAGGATCAATTCAATGAACAATTATTGCCTAATACAGGGGGTAAGTTCCTTTTCATTATGCCCGTGGTGGGATGGCATATCCGTCCCAATGTTATTCTTTCCATGAACAGCGAGCTTCCAATAATTACACATGCGGAGGGCACCCAGCTTGTTCCTTCGCTCAGGGTTAACGTTGGACTGTACTTTTCATTTGGCCAAAAACATCAAACTTTTAAATGACATGATTATGAATAATAGTGTGAAACAAATAGGGCCAATGGTTTTACTAATCATTAGTGCCTTTGGATGCAGTGAGGGAAGCGATCCGAACAATTCCGGAAGTTCAGAGTGGAGTATTCCGAGTGCTGAGGTATTTGACGGAGGTCCAGGCAAAGATGGAATACCCGCGTTAAATAATCCTACCATGATTAGTGCTAACGAGGCAAGCTATCTTTCCGACAATGATCTTGTTCTTGGTTATAAAGTGGGTAATGATGTCAGGGCCTATCCTCATGTTATTCTTGACTGGCATGAGATTATCAATGATGAAGTGGGAGGTAAGGCCATCGCCATGATTTATTGTCCGCTCACAGGAACAGGTACCCTATGGGACCGAACCATAAATGGAACGGTGACTACCTTTGGCGTTTCCGGATTACTTTACAACAGCAACATCATACCCTATGATCGGTTGACAAACAGTAACTGGTCTCAAATTCGTCTTGATTGTGTTAATGGAAGTTTACGGGGAACAGCTGCCGAAACATTTCATACCGTGGAGACTACCTGGAAGACCTGGCGAACGATGTTTCCCGATACCAAAGTTGTTTCGATTAACACAGGTTTCAGTAGGAACTATGGTAGCTACCCATACGGTGATTACCGAACGAATCATTCTCGTTTCATTTTTCCATATACACCTGAGGATAACCGCATACCAAATAAAGAGAGAGTATTGGGA
This sequence comes from Chryseolinea sp., assembly GCA_041742155.1. Taxonomy (GTDB): domain Bacteria; phylum Bacteroidota; class Bacteroidia; order Cytophagales; family Cyclobacteriaceae; genus Chryseolinea. The sequence continues at coordinate 39,506 of JBGSJE010000004.1, forward strand.
GTATTGATCGATGGAAAACCGCGCGTATTCCGTTTAGGTTCCTTTAGCGATGGTATCAAAGTGGAAGAAGAGACATTTAATGGAACTGAACTGGTAATCGTGGGCAGTGAAGAGCATAAGTTTCTGACGGCATTTGAACGACACGCCGAGGATGGTACACTCCTGTCATTTGAAGTATCCGCTCCAACCATCTCATCGGTTGTTTTGCAAGACAATGAAGGAAATGCCTGGAATGTTTTTGGCGAGGCTGTTTCTGGTCCTCGAACAGGGCAAAAACTTAAGACAGTTGTCTCCTTCATAGGGTATTGGTTCTCATGGGGTGCTTTCTATCCACAGGCGGAAATCGCTGACCCTATGTAGCGATGGGTGATGTTGAGTTCAGTAAAGTGTTTTCTGTTTGTTTGGAAGAATTTTCAATGAATTGGTCAGCATGTTTGTGCCTAAGTATCTGGATGAAAAAGAAGGTTAAGAAATTTGTCAGGTTCTCAATATTACTCCGTCTAATTTTTGGCAGATAATACATCACGCCAAGCTTCAAGTGCGAATTTGCCTTGAAAAAAAGTGGCTTAATATATAGGGATAATGAAAAAACTGATGAATAGGTTGATGCTGTCCTGTAAAAAGGCAACCGAATTGATGGAGAAAAAGGGTTTCGTCCGGTTATCCAATGTAGAGCGAATTCAACTGTTCATGCATACCCGGATGTGCGATGCGTGCGGCCGTTATGCTAAACAGAGTAAGCTTATTGACAAGGTTCTTCGTCAGGACTCCATGCCTGAGGACTGTACCAAGCATATTCCCCCGAAAGTTCTGTCCGTTGAAATGAAGGCCAGGATTATCAACAATCTGGAAAAAAAATAATTTTTTTACGGATTTGTCAGGTTTCGTAAAACAGCCCGTCTAATCAGTAAACAGGGCTAAAGCACAATAAAGAAATTAACTATGACGAAAAAGAAAATCATATGGTCTATTGTCATTGCCATACTCGGGATTGTTGTCATCGGGACTGGAATTGTCCTCTATATGTTTAACAAACCTCACCGGGATGTTCAGTCAGCTTCAGTTGACTTCACTACCACCAGCCACGCCTTAGTGGAGGAATACCTTGCTTCTGGTGAAAAGGCAAATGAGAAGTATTTGAATGATGAGGGCAATTCCAAGGTACTTGCCATTAAAGGAAAAGTGCACTCCATCTCCCGCGACTTGAATGGTCAGGTCGTCCTGTTGTTGAAAGAAGAGGGTGATAAGGCAGGTGTGAGTTGCACTTTTACTATACAAACCAATGAGCACGCTGAGGGCGTGAAGGCAGGCCAAGAGGTTACTGTAAAAGGTGTCATTCGCTCCGGCGCAGGCTATGATGAAGACCTCGAACTGTATGAGGATGTGATTGTCGAAAAATGTGATATCATCAATTAAACCAATACTAAAATATAAATCCAACTTAAATTATAATGAACATGAAAAAGTTAACATTCGTAGTGATTACCATGATAGCATTTGCCCTTGCCGCATTCAAACCGGTCGCATCAAAATTGGTAAGTAAGGCAGGACACATCAGTTTCTTTTCGCACACAGCTGTAGAAGATATTACAGCAAATAATTACAAAGTAACCAGCACACTTGAGACCACAACTGGGGATGTCGTTTTCTCTCTTCCGATGCAAAGCTTTGAATTTGAAAAAGCCCTTATGCAAGAGCACTTTAATGGCAAAGATTTCCTGAATACTAAAGAATTTCCGAAAGCCAAATTTACAGGCAAGATCACCAATGTTGGCGCGATTGATTTCACAAAGGATGGGAAGTACGAAGCAGAAGTTGCCGGAGAACTAACCTTGAAGGCCACATCAAAACCTGTCAACGCGAAAGGTACCGTTACCGTCAGTGGTGCAACGGTTACGGTGGACACCAAGTTCAACCTCACCCTGGCTGACTACGGAATTGTATTCAAGAAAGGAAAGCCAAGTACTAACATCGCAAAAGAAGTGGAAGTAACTGTTCATGCTGAACATCAATCAGAATAAGAAAATTGTTTTTATTCTCCCGGTGGAGGAATCATCCTCCTGGGAGTTTTTTAAAACTTTAATTACACACTAACAAGTAGCACGTCATGAAAAATCTGATTTTTTTTATTTTGTTCTCCGGAGCAATGATGCTGGTCGCCATGGCCTGGAACGTTGACGATCCACACATGGAAACGGCTATTGAATTTAAGCAAGGTTCATGGGAAGAAATATTGAAGGCTGCCCGGGATGAAAACAAAGTGATCTTTCTGGACATCTACGCCACCTGGTGTGGTCCTTGTAAGATGTTGAAGAAAAATACATTTACAGATAAAGAAGTTGGCGAATATTTCAACGCACACTTTATTAATGTCACCCTGGATGGCGAGAAAGGCGAGGGCGCGCTATTGGCGAAGAAGTATGAACTGCATGCCTATCCAACCATGCTCTTCATTCAACCGGATGGCAAAGCAAAGGCTGAAGCCGTGGGATATCAAACCCCCAGAAAATTATTGGAGTTCGCTCGCAAAGTTTCAGCACAACAGGATAATTAAACAAATCGCACACCCAAGACAATGAATATTGTACGTAACATTCGCACGAACATAGCAGAGATCAAAGACATGCTTCTTCATATCGATGATAGTCAATTTATATGTCCGCTGGACTCCCTTTCAGGAGCCTCGATCGGCCAGCATGTTCGGCACATACTTGAATTTTATCAGTGTTTGTTTGAGCAAGGAGATGTCATTTGTTACGATGATCGCAAACGCGATGGACGTATCGAGGCGGATCGGATTTTTGCGTTACAAACTATTGCCCAGATTTTAACGGAACTTCAGTCTCTTAGTGTTGATCGTGCGTTGTCACTCCGGGGAAATTACTCAGCCACGTGTAACGACGATGTTCACCTGTCAACAAGCTTGTATCGAGAACTGGCCTATACCCTGGAACACAGTATTCACCATCAGGCCTTAATAAAAGTCGGGATTACACAACTTCATGCTGAGCATGCTCTGTCAGATAACTTCGGAATTGCTCCTGCAACCATACGGTATCGAAACGTGTAGACAAGTATTTGCTTACAGCCCAATGATTTTATGGAACTCACCCACAAAGAAAGGATCAAAGTACTTTGGATTATTGTGGTGTTAGTTTTTGCAATCATCCTTTACCTTATTGGCTTAAATTATTTCACAACACTCAGTAAATCCAAGGAACAGGTACTGGATAAACTGAAGGCTGTTACGTGCACCGCTGCCTTGCGCTTTGACACGGAGCGTCATCTTCACTTAACCCAATCATCTTCACGTCGCGATGACGCTGACTCCATCAGCGTGTCCGAAGACTACAAAATTCTTCATGAACTGTTGGTGGATGTTCAGGAGGTTAATAATCTCGCTACGCCTGTTCATACTATGGTGTATGACTCCTCCTATCATGTTTTTCAGTTCATCGTAACGTCTGCTCAAACACCCTATTTCCGGCACGACTACATCCACTTTCCTAAAATTCTGGTGGAGAAATTTTCCGAGGGTGGAATGATTGATACCTACGAGACAGAAAACGGTACCTGGCTTTCCGCTTTCTCACCCCTTCGGTTAAGAAATGGAAAAGCAATCGCATTGCTGCAGGCCGATATTGAATTTGGTTCCTTTATTGCTCAGGCACGACAGGAATTGCTAAAGAATACCGCACTGGCGCTTGTCATCGTAATACCTCTCTTTTTCGCGGTGTTTTTTTACACCCGCAAATTCCTTCGACAAGAAGAGGAAAACGAATCCCGGCTATTGAAACAGCAGGATGCAATCGTTCATCAAAGCAATATAATAAAAAGGCAAAGTGCTAAGTTGATGTCGATCAACAGTCAGATTACCTCAAAAAACAAAGCGTTAGATATCAAAGTGGCCGAGCGAACAAAAGAACTTCAGCACTCAGTTGACGAACTAAATACTTTTTTATACCAGTCATCACACGACATTAAAAGTCCGCTCACTACACTACTGGGATTGTGTCACTTGAATCGTGTTGAGGGTAGCGATTACAACGGTTACGCCAAACGCATTTATGATACGAGTCAACACCTGGCACAGCGCATTAAAGGCCTTGCTGAAGTATATACGATTAAAAATAAAAAACTAGTCTTTGAATCATTGCCCATTGGTCAATTCATTTCAGAATACCTGGCCCGAACCAAGGTGAGCGATGGCAGAATGCCTGGAAAAATCTGCTACGCTGGAACCTCCACATCAATCATTTTAACCGACAGAGAAATTCTGGAAATTATTATCAAGGAAGTACTCGACAATGCGTTGTGTCATCATAGTAATTTCTGTTCTCCCAATATTCATATAAACGTGGAAGAGCATGACGACAAAATTGCTCTGACCATTCAGGATAATGGGGATGGAATGAATGAAGCCACCCTGGGAAAGGCCTTTGAAATGTTTTACAGAGGAAATTCAAAATCAAGGGGCTCCGGGCTTGGACTATATAAAGTAAAGCTTGCCGCTGACAGGCTTCATCATGACATATCGTTGTATTCTATTGAAGGTGTTGGAACTACCGTCTCAATTCAGTGGAAGAAGCAAAAAAGCATATAATTATCAGTGCCTGGTCACAATTGGTAGTTTACGTGAACCCGATTGTTATCAATTGTCTTATGGTTGACAAAGAAGGTCATTATTGCCAGGAACCAAAGAAATTCAGGGTCACAATGTTATATTCTTTGTGATTCATCAGTCAACCCCCAAACTCATGAATAAGAAAAAGCTATTGTCTGTGTCTTTTCTTTTGTTGTTGGTGACACACGTTGGCTTTGCGCAAACCTGGGAGATAGACTACCCCCATAGCTCCATCAATTTCACGGTTAACCATTTCTTTACGCCCATTACAGGCAAGTTTCATCGGTTTACCGGATCATTGACTTTTAATCCTGATCAGCTTTCGAAGGCAACGTTTGAATTTACCGCGGAGGTCGCCAGTGTCAATACAGAAGATCCTAAACGGGATAATCACATTCAATCCAAAGATTTTTTTGATGCCAGAAAGTTCCCCAAGATGACCTTTGTTTCCGATCATGTTGAAAAGAAAGGCGAAAATTCATTTGTAGCTGTTGGTAAATTAACAATTCGGCACGTCACTAAGGATGTAGAAATCCCCTTTCAGATATTGGGTAGCGGCAATCATCCAATAAAAAAGAATTCTCTGCTGATGGCTATCAAAGCTGAGTTCAGTGTTAACCGAATTGACTTCGGTGTGGGGAACGGAAGTTGGTCATCAACCGCAGTGGTCGGAAGTGAAGTAAGATCGGTTGTCTTTCTGGAGGTTTATTCACCGTTGCAACGATGAGGAATTTTAAGACCATATCGCCAGATTCTTGTAAAGGGATTTGTGCATTAAACAATGGATTTTGGATCTTGAAAACATTCAATAGAATATGAGAAGAATCTATTTTTTTCTTTTACTGCTTTATGCCATCGTTACATCTCCTTTGGGCTATGGGCAGAACCATGTTCTTCCCGAAAACGGTAGTGATGGTATTATGTGGAAATACAATAATTCATTTATCATTTCATGGGAGTCTGTCACCACTGCGGTAGCCTATGAATATGTCATAAGCGACAATCCACTATGTTTCAGAGGTTGTTCAGGTGATACCCGAAATGGTATAGTGAAAGATACCTTTGCTATTTCGTTTAGCATGCAAAAAAATAAATGGTACTACTGGGTTACACGTGTCATAACGGAAAATGATACCAGTTATTGGTCTGACATCTCATCGTTCCGTTCAAAAATTCCAGAAAACAGCCAAAGCCTTTTCAAATTAAGTCCCAATCCTATTGCGGTGGGTCGCCCGTGGAACCTATCTGTTGACTGGCTCGTCAACCCAAGTGCCAAAACAATTAATATCGTATTGTACGACCTTAAAGGATTAATTCGATTCCAGGGAACGTATAATAAATCTGCCGGTGGGGTTCGGTTCGACGAATTTCAGATTGATGTAGGGCCACTGCAATCCGGATTGTATATCGGGATATACAAGGTGGATGATAATCCAAATGTTGACAGTAACCGGATACGGGAAAAACTTATTGTTTTGGAATGAGAGAAAAGTTGTTGTCTTTCCTGCTGATCAACAGCATGGCGTTAACCAGTTCAGCTCAATGCTGCTCACCGGGGAACCCAATTGGGGGAATAGGAAATTTTGGGGCTATGCCCTCGCACCAATGGAAGGTGAGCTTAAATTATACATATAGTTTTTCCGGAAAGTATTTTGAGGGTGACGAATCTATAACGCCTTTTTTTGTTAAGACCGGGAATTATAACTACCTGGGACTTAATATGGCGTACGCCATAAGTGATAGAATTGTGACAGAACTGGAAACCGGATATTTTATTTCCAAGACACAACATTATCTGGATGGAATTATTCCATCGCAAAAAATTGGACATGGCTTATCTTCTCTTGCTTTCCTGATAAAAGTAAATGTCCTTCGAGACCGATCACGATATTGGGAAATAACACCTGGCATTGGGCTCCGTGCGCCATTGGGTAGCTATAATACACTACAGTATCAAGGGGCTGTGTTGCCACTTGATATTCAACCTTCAACAGGGGCAAAAGATATAATCTTTACTCTTTTCCTGGACAAAGAATTTCCAGAAAAACACCAGCGCTTTTTTATGATGCATCGCCTGGAGCTAAAGGGGATAAATCCAGATCAGTATAGGTATGGTAATCTACTTATGTCCGCCTTGTTTATTTCCCGTAATCTCTCGCCTCATTGGGATGCCTTACTTCAATTGCGCTATGAAGTCCGGCACCGGGATGAAAGACCTTCTCAAAATCCGCCCTATAATCAGGAGAAAATTTCAATTTCAGGATCGCAAAAGGTATTTGTTTCACCTCAGCTTGTTTATTCTCCTCTCCCAGGTCTTCAAATCGCCTTTATGGGAGACATTCCTGCTTACCAATATTATAATAGTCAGCAATTAGCCAATACTTTTGCCTTTACCGTTAACCTGACCAAGACATTCAATACCAATAGAAATTGATTATGTCTGAATCATTGCATAACCGCTATGTTCTCTTTTCTGGTTCTGACATGCCGAACGAAGAAGTCGCCAATGGCTCTCCCTTCAGTTACGCCATGCTCGATGGCCGGACGATAATGAATACCGCCATAAAGTCTGCTGATGGCTGCTTCTTCAGAAGCCTGAATGAATGATGTAAAACTACGTACTCCCATTCCATATTCTACTTCAGTCGAATCGGTGAATGAGAAATGATCACCAAATATATGTGTTAAGGTAACGGCCGCTGCCCCTGAAATCACGCTATGCCCACTGGTATATTCAGGGAAGGGCGGTGTTTGAAGTAGTGGAACCCAATCTTCATCGATGTATTGATTGATATACGTTTCTGGACGAACTAGTTTGCTTCGATATTTCTCATCCCAGCAGCTTATAAAAGCATCAGACACCGCAATGGCCACCCGCATATAAGCCTCCGCTGACCGGGCAAAACTTGCATCCGAGCGTTGACAAGCCACCTTCGTAATGTTAATCCAATGCCCACCTGGTGAGATGAGTTTTGTAGCAAACATGACATGTCCTTTTACATTCATGATAAAAGGGTTGCAATCCCAGAAGGCGGCGATCTTCCTATGCTCTTCCGACAACGACTTACCAACCGAGTAGGTCTCCATCGCTTCCTTATAAAATGTGCTGTTCTTTTGTATGGAAAAAGGTGTTGGTGGTAGCGGCTTGAACTGTGTGGAGGAGTCAAGTAAAAAGGTTCGTATGGAATTCCAATGGGGTTCGATGGCATCCATATAAGCAGGAGGCGTTGGCTTCCACGTTGAAGGATCATCTTGAATGGAATACTTGGGGAAAGAACGGGTCTGTTTATAATGGTCTTCATTGGCCCAAGTGATAATATGTGATGCCATCGACTGACCAAACGCAACGGAACGCTCAAAGACATCGTCAGGCATTCCCATTGATTTATATTCCTGCAAAATAGACTGATAAAAAGTATCCATCTTATCTTCTGAAAATACGAGTGCGCTGCCAACCTTAAGGGTAGCTTCCACAGCAGCTAGTTCAAAACAATACTGCGCTCCATCCGCTGGTTTAGGAGGCGCTGTTAAACCATGAAGCTGACCTGAGGTTGTTAAATAGGTAGTATCACCTGCCGCCATCGTTTCGTAAGCAGCAACACTGACATAGCCATAGATACGCCCGGCCACCGGTGGGGAGAAAATATCATGAATAATAACGTCCGTTATCTGCTTCATTGAACGATGAAGTCGATCCGGATCTGATGCTTCCGTCCTCCAATCTTCATCACGCATTGTTGTGCATGATGTCAGGATTAGTATAGCCATTAGACAGACTCTGTTCAGCGTTGATTTCATATGTCATTTGTTTTATTCACGTACCACAAATTAATTCAGCCACGCAAATTCTATACTGATTTTAGTCATAGATTAAATGACAAATCGCAAAAGCAGCAATGGCGGTGATTAAACCCGTCAAAAAAATGTGATACGATATCCGAATATTGTGATAGCGTCTTGCCAGGTCTACCCCGAGGCGGTGATTTTCGCGAATGTAGGTATTGTGAATAAAGGTACTTTCATTCATCATCTCGTAAACCGCCTTTTTATAATCTTTCTCTGGCATTTTATAAAAGTCATCAAAAGTATTCAGGTTCGCGCTCCTATTGTCTACATCGTCCCTGGTGAATTTCCCATGGCCAAAAACAGGTCGTGTTGCAAAAATGGCATAGGTGATGGAAAGTACGTTTGCCAGGATCATCGGAACAAGACCCCATACCAAATGTGGGTCTTCGCCAAGGCGCGGGTATAGACTTCCCAGCAGAATGGATATGATAATAGAATTGACCGTGATCATCAACCCTGATTTTGTATCCACAATTTGTCTGCGTGTATATAAATTTCCGCTGGTTACCTGAAACCAGGTGGAGATGTACCGTTCGGTTGCTCCCTGTGTCCCTAACTTCTTATTAAGTTTTTTAACTTTGCGTTTGTATTCTTCTAATTCGCGTTTTAGAGATTCTTCTTTTTCCTCACTCATAAACGGATTAAATAATAATATTGATCACTTAAAAAAGCGAAGGACCTTTCTCGCCACCTTATACAGACTCCACTCGCGAGCTTTAAACAAAGTGTCTAAGGGTGTACGAAAAATATGGTTTGCGTAATTGCTAATCGTTTTGACCGAAAGTGCCAGGATGATATAAAGTATCTGCTTCTCGGTATATCCGGCTTTCAAAAAGGCGTCAGCTTCCTTTTCATCTGGATTTCCTCTTTTGTTCAGCATGACACTCGTGAAAACAGAAAGCGCCTGAAGCTTATCATCTGAGATAGCCGTTCCGTTTCGAATTGCCTCCGTTATTTCCAGCGGTACTTTTGACATCATGTCAGCCACGACGCTATGAGCCGCCACACAATATTCACATTGATTTTCAACGCTGATCGTGAGAAGTATTACTTCCTGCTCCACCGGAGTAAAGCCACTTTCGGAGCGGAATAATTTATAGCCATGAGCATACGTGCTAAGCAGGGCCGGTGCGATGGCCATGTTTGTATACATATTGGGAATCATTCCGGTTTCCTTTTTTGCGCGTTCCAATATCTCCCTCGCTGCGGGCGTAGAATTTTCCAGTGTCTTGGCCGGCATGGAGATGTGGTAGGTATTATTCATTCATTAAAAAGTACTATTGGGCGAAATAAGGCAGGTAAGGTCAGAATTTCTCCTGTAGTCTTTTGTCCCGTGGTTGACAGACGTTGATTTCAATTTAATAAGTGAGGCAAATGAAGACAAAAGCATTGTACCGGGAGTCTGGAAAGTTTATTTTGAAGTTCATGTTGAAAATAGAACCCAGCAATAAAATGGATGACTCACCTATTGAACTGGATCGAATCAATCACGGGTTTGATGGTAAAATCGTATTGACTGACTTTTCATTTTCATTTAACACAAATACAATCACCGCCATCTTGGGCAGAAGCGGAAGCGGCAAATCAACCTTGCTTCAAATAATCAACTGTACGATCATTCCTGACAAAGGGCATGTTTTGTTGTTCGGAAAAAAGCCAGACTATGTTAATATCAATGCGATAAGACTTCAACTCGGTTATGTTGTGCAGCAGGTAGGTTTGTTTCCTCACATGAATATTAAATCTAATATTAATTTGTTGGGGCGAATAACACGTCAGATGAAAGCAGCAAATCAGAACAGAGTAGATCAACTGCTGGATATGGTACAGTTACCAGCGACCTGCCAACACAAATACCCACACGAACTTTCCGGTGGAGAACAACAACGGGTTGGACTATGCAGAGCTATGTTTCTTAATCCACCTGTACTGCTTATGGATGAGCCATTTGCTTCACTCGATTATGAAACCAAGCGCAGTATCTACAAACATATCCAAGACATTCAGCAAAACGAGCCTCGCACCATCATACTTGTAACCCACGACTGGGAAGAGGCTGCACTGTTGGCCGACCAATTTATTTGGATTGAGGATGGGAGAATTAAAGACGCAGGTGATCAACGCTATTTAGTGGAACTAAAGAAAAGACTCTTTTCAACACTATGAGTAGGATAGTTATTTTCTCTTTTGTGACGCTGCATTTAACTGTCGGCATCAGTTTAGCACAGGACAAAAAGACTATTCGTGTCGGTGCTAAGCATTTTAACGAAGGGTATATCTTGAGTGAAATGATCGCTCTGATACTGGAAGACGGTGGATTTCCGGTAGATAGAAAATTTAACCTTGGCGGAACAGCCGTGAGCTTTGAAGCACTCCGCACTAACGCAATTGATATTTATCCTGAGTACTCAGGTACGATTGCAAATGAAATCTTAAAGCAAGAAACATTCTTGACCCTTACGGAGATAAAAGCGAAACTAAATGAAATGCAACTCGAAATTTCTGAACCGTATGGTTTTAATAATACGTATGCCCTGGTGATGGATTCATTACTATCTCAAAAGTATGCTATCCACAATATATCAGACCTCAAAGGGTATGATAACCTTACCGTTGGATTGAGCTATGAATTCCTAAAACGGAAAGATGGTTGGGGAAATCTGGCGGAATTTTACAGGCTTCCTCATAAGCCCTTTGCCCTGGAGCATGGATTAGCCTATCAGGCAATTCTTGATCATAAAATAGAGGTAACGGATGCATACTCTACCGATGGAGAAATTGAAAAGTATCACCTTTCGCTGTTGAAAGATGATCAAATGTTTTTTCCGGAATATCAAGCAGTATCCTTTTACACGAAAACATTACCTGATGAAGCTAAAAACTTGTTATCCAAATTAACATCCTCGATAACTGAAGATGAAATGCGAAAACTCAATGCATTAGCCCTGTTTGAAAAAATGAACCATCAAGAAATTGCCTTTAATTTTCTGAATCAAAAAGGATTGATCAATAAAAGAAATACTGCTATACAGACAGACGCACACGTGATACTGGAAAAGACATGGGTGCATGTGAAGCTGACTTTAATCGCCCTGCTGGCATCAATACTCATTGCTGTTCCGCTTGGCGTTTTCGTTTACAAACGTCCCTATATCTCCAAAATCGTTTTGTACATAACTGGCATTCTTCAAACCATACCCTCTATTGCACTTTTGGCGTTAATGATTCCATTGGTGGGAATTGGGATTCTACCGGCTGTGATCGCACTGTTTCTATACGCCTTGCTCCCTATTCTTCGAAATACCGTGGTCGGTCTTATAACAGTTGATCCTATACTAAAAAAAGTGGCTACTGCCATTGGTCTTGGCTATTGGGACCGGCTTCGGCTAATTGAGTTTCCACTGGCATTGCCAATGATACTTACCGGTATCCGCACAGCTGCTGTTATCAACGTGGGAACAGCGACATTAGCAGCATTCATTGGAGCAGGTGGATTAGGGGAGTTTATTGTAACGGGCCTTGCTCTTAATAATGTAAATTTAATATTAATGGGTGCTATACCCTCCGCACTTCTGGCAATACTGACTGAATTAATGTTTGAAGGAGTTGAATGGATGAGTGTTTCAAAACACCTGCGTCAGAAATTATTCTGAATAGGAAATTAAGGTTGCTTTTTGGTAGCAACCGATAGAAGGACGATGAGGTTGTCGGACATACTCAGGCTGCCTCCGCCAACGTCAAAGTCTCTTCGGTCAATCTGAAATTGACCCTTGAACACCGGATTTCCATTGACAACTGAATAGGTGAAAGGAAATGAGATCTGCCGGGAAGTGTTTTTGATGGTGAGCGTTCCCGTAAGCGAATAGGTAGATGGTTTTTCGGTAGCGGCAACTTTTGATGAGACAAAGCGAATGCGAGGATAATTCTTTACGTCAAAATAATCCTTTTTGCGCAGGTGGTTATCCCTCATGCCAATTCCAGTGTCGATGGAATTGGCGTCAATAGATACATCAATTTGTGTAGCGGTCAGGCTGTTTTCGTCAAAGCGGATAGTTCCCTTAAGATCTGCAAAGCTTCCTTCAACATTTGAACCGAAGTTTTTAATTTTAAAGGTGACCGCTGAATTTTTTCCATCTGGAACAAAAGTCTGTGCTGCGACCGAAGATACAATGACGGACAGTACGATGGCGAGTAGCCTTGAGCGTTTCATAAGAAGCGGTTTGATAAGCTGTGATAGTTAAAATGTATGCGTGACGCCAATGCTTAGTAGCGAGGACTTGTTTCGAAACCTATCGTTCGGCTCTGGCAGTTGCTGAATTTCTGTATCCGTGGTGAATTCTGTAAACAAATATTGAAATCCTGCTTTAATGGCCCACTTCTCCTGTAAAAAGTATCGTAAGTAAAATTCAGAGTTGAGACTACCACGATCATTATCTCCTGTTAACAAAACGTTAAACGAGGTAGGCTTCGAGGAGACGCTACTTTTCTGTTGGCCATTGATATACGTTCCGTTCTCTTTACTGCCAAAGGATAGCCCAACAAGATCGATGCTAAATCCCGCTCCCCATTTTTTCGAAATCCGATAACTCAGGTTTAACGCAATGTTTAGTGAATTCACCTGAGGAGTATTAATAAATAACGAATCCATATTTTCAGTTACGACCTCTTTGAATAATGCTCCCGGACCTGTATCCCCCGTTGTGATTCCGGCTGGAGCAGTAACGTAATACTGTGACTTTCCAAAATAGGAAGTAAATCGCGCTCCAATTCCAATTTCAATTTTTTGCCTTTTTCCCAGACGCCTGTTATGAAAATAATCCACTGAAAAAGTTCCTTGAGAATTTCCGAAGGCTAAGCCAGCATTTGCAACGTCTGATGTCTTGGATTCCTGCGCCATGCTAAGATGTGCCATCAACAACATAAAAAAGATATAGGGTATTTTCATAATGACATGGTTTGGGTAGAATAATGGTAATTGAATTCTAGGATATTTTTTTCATTAATACATCAGAAAAATAATGCTTACAGTCATAATAGTGATCAACGATTTCCAGCCCTGCTTGTGCTGCTAATTTTCGAATCATGGTTTGATCATATTTCTGCGAAACCTCGGTATGGACAACTTCCCACCTATCAAAGTGAACATGCTTGTCGCAGGCTTCAAAGTAAACATCCTGATCGCGTTGGCTAACTAGATAACTTTTTGTCATTCCGGTCTCCGGATTATAATAAGGATAATGTCTGAATTGATCCAGTTGAAACTGAGCACCGAGTTCTCGATTCAAGCGCACTAACAAATTCATGTTGAAATCCAGCGTAATTCCGTGTGGATCGTCATAGGCTGCCTGTATGAGTCGAGGATCTTTCTTTAAATCAAAGCCGATTAGAAGGAGATCATCCTCCTGCATAGAGGACGAAAATGATTTTATAAAGGCTCGCGCTTCCTCGATATCAAAATTGCCAATATTGGCGCCCAAAAAAAGAAACACCTTCCGCAGCTCGCTTTCGGAGAGGAGCTTAAGTGCTTCGTTATACTTGCTATTCATTGGGCGCACAACAAGTCCGGGTATGTTATTTAATCGATCTTCAAGTTGATAAAGTACAGATGCAGAAACATCGATCGGTGAGTAAACAAATGGAAGCTTGTGCTCCGTAAACTCCTTTAGCAGAATTTCAGTTTTAAAACCGTCTCCGGCCCCGAGTTCCACCAGATTAAAGGGTGTACCATCGGCTTGGGCATGCCTCCGCAATTTTGCTTTATGCATTTGAATGATTTCATATTCGCAGGCAGTCAGATAATATTCAGGTATTCGCATAATCTCCTGAAATATTCTATCCCCAGTCTCATCATAAAAAAGCCAGCTCGGAAGTCGCTTCGGAATTTTTGAAAAACCTTCTTCTACTGCCTGGGCAACATCAGCATACTGTATATCTGTAATTATCATATCGCTCTATTTTTTACACAACCGAATGCCGTTGAACTGCCATTGGAGGTGCGGATGGAAAAAATTCCTATAGGTTTTTCGAGAATGACCAGACGGAGTGGCAATGGAAGCCCCACGCAATACCATTTGGTTGATCATAAACTTGCCATTGTATTCGCCTACGGCACCGGACGGTTTTGCGAAACCCGGATACGGGAGATAGGCACTGTTTGTGTATTCCCAACGTGCACCCCATGCAAAACTAGCCGAAGCGGTTTCCCACTCAAACTCAGTGGGCAAGCGCTCACCTTTCCATTCGGCAAATGCTGCAGCCTCATAAAAGCTCATGTGGGTTACCGGTTCGTGTAGATTAATTTTCTCCAGACCTGACAACGCATATCGAAACCACTCCACATCAATTGGATGCCAGTATAACGGTGAATCAATTTTATTTTCAGTTATCCATTCCCAACCATCGCTGTGCCAGAACTGAGGGCGTTTGTATCCGTTGTCCCTGATGAATTCCAAATACTCCATGTTGGTTACAAGGCTTTTTCGAATGGAGAATTCATGCAGATGAACTGTGTGTTTGCAATGTTCATTGTCAAATGAAAAACCTTCATCAGCAAAACCAATTGGATACTGACCTTCCTGAATATTATGATAAGAATGGTCCGCCTCTGATGTTAAGGTTTCTTTGAAATCGCTCCTATAAAATGGGAACAAGGGATTATGTCCCAGAATATATTTGATGTCGGTGAAAAGCAGTTCCTGATGCTGCTGTTCATGGTTGAGTCCAAGGTCAACCAGTGAAAGTGCCTCTTTCGGCACATCTTCAAATTGAAGGAATTGGATCATTTGTTCGTCCACATAGGAGCGGTATGCCCAGATTTCATCTACCGTTGGGCGAGACATATTTCCTCGATGCGGGCGTAATACACGATCACCTACGCTATTATAGTAGCTATTGAAAAGAAAGGAATAGCGTGGATGAAAACGCGTATATCCAGGTTTGTACTTCGATAAAACAAACTCCTCCCAAAACCAGGTGGTATGCGCAAGATGCCATTTGGGTGGACTTACATCAACAACAGGTTGCACGACATAATCCTCGAGTTGGAGTGGAAGGCATATCAGCTTTGTAGAATTCCGGATTTCTGAGTATTTCTTAGTAATCTGCATCACACAATCACATCATTACATGTTGGTGACAAAACCAGGGTGATGCATCCATGCTGCCATGAAAAAGGATTTCAACTGGCTTTCCTGAAACTCAGGCTGTACCTGTGCCACTGCACTTGTGGGGAGTACCAGTCCAGTCCAGTCTTTCGTGTTCCAAAAGACTTTACCTCTTGATGGGTTCTGAGCGTTCGATTTGGCGCTCTCTGCATCCAAATTATTAATATAGAAATAAGGCTCTTCAACGTATGAGTCTGCAATGGAAAGCCCCATACCGATAGAATGATTTTCATTTTCCCCGCTACTAACCGGAACAAGGACCGCCATATCAAAATGATGGGGCCAAACACAAATCTCAGATACCGATCCATACCTGATCCCGATATGGCTGAGAGTGTGTTGCGTATTGCTCAGGTACCTCGACCATTCCTCGAGAAAAATATTTTCAGGTTTACTAAATGATTTTCCTTCGTCTATCGCATGTAGGGGAATGGTGAACTGTTGGATCGGTTCATATTTATAGACATTCAATTCCGTCTTCCGAAGAACTTCCAATAAGGCTTTATTCACATCTTTCTTTGTCTGGTTATCCAATGGGATCCGCTGATCAGAATCTTCGTTCTCAATGATTAGTTCAAATGATTTCACATCAAGAGCCATACGAATTTTGAGATCTTCGACCCAGCGACCTTCCAGTCGACCAAGTGTATGGTTCCAGAAAAGGCAATTTTGGGAATCGTCTGGTTTCCTTAATAAATAACTGTTACCAAACATTGCCACAAATTGGGCCGCCCGATGGAGCAGGTCCACGGAATCGTTTATTTTCCTTGACTCCGGAATAGATAGATTTTGCCAGTTTCCCATTGTGCACTTACTTGGTTACCTGGACACCCTTCCAGAAGGCTACCCTGCCTTTGATTGCTTTTGCTAACTCACTAGGTGAGGTGTAATACCAAACGGCATCTGCGTTTATCTTTCCATCTACTGAAAGCGAATAATAATTAGCGGTTCCTTTCCAATGGCAAACTGACTCCGTCTCGCTTGGCTTAATAAATTCCTTCTTCAAACTCGATTCCGGAAAATAATGATTTCCTTCAATGACCACGGTGTCATCACTTTCGGCAATTACCTGATTATTCCAAATTGCTTTCATTCGTTTCTGGTTTGTGTTTTGACTCTTTTCTCTACTACTCATGCGAACTAAAAGTTAGACAATAAAATTCTTTCGGCTTGGATCCCAATGTGTCCGGTGGTTGACAAAACTCTATTTCGCAAGGTTGAACTCTAATTTCTTATCCAATTCTTTCCACCCTCAAGGGTATATTCGAACTCGTTTGCTCAAGGCGTTAAATTTTATGGATGTGATTAAGAAGTATGTTGCGAGCTTGTTTGACCCGGTGCTTGCGGCAGGCGCGGTAAAAGTGGCTTTGGTTGTCGGAACAATTCTCCTTTTAATTAATCATGCGGATGCACTATTCAATAATAACATGACCGTGCATCGTTGGGTATCTGTTTGTTTGAGTTATCTGGTTCCCTATATGGTTAGTATTCATGGTCGCATTTCAGCTAAGAACAAAAAGTAATGATAAGAATTTATGCCCTGATGTGGGATGCTACCCTTCTTCCCTTAACCTGTATAGCCAAGGTGATTCCGAGAAAAAACAGACAAAACCCGAGAATCATGGTGTACATTCGATATTAACTTTTAGAGGACAGGCGATTATTAGTGGAAACAAGGACAATCTTTTTTATAGCTACTGGAATTGAAATCTTATCTTCGGTCTATGAATTAAGCTTCCATTTTACACACCATGCCCCATTTGCCACCAGCAGACTCCAATGTCACAAATACCAACAATAGCCACACGATGATCTCCGATTGGGTTCAACAGTATGGTGATGACTTGTATTCCTGGGCATATCACAAGACTTCAGATGAAGATCAGGCTCAGGATTTGGTTCAGGACACTTTTCTTTCAGCATTTAAATCCATTGAAAAGTTTAAGGGTAAGAGCAATCCGAAGACGTGGTTATTGTCGATTCTGAACAACAAGATTATTGACCATTACAGAAACCCTGCAACGGCTTCACTATCCCTTGAGAGTATCACCGAACAGCAGGGAATGCTGCTTACGGATTCCATGTTTGATCAGGACGGGAGCTGGTCAGAGCAAAAGATCAACCCGCTGTGGGCAGATGAAGGAAGTCTTTTGGATGATATAGACTTTAGTGCAACACTTGCCGGATGTATAAATGACTTACCAGGAAACTGGAAGACCATGGTGGTTGCCAAATATCAATTCGAAAAGGACAGTCATGAAATTTGTGACGAGCTGAGTATTAGTCTTTCAAATTATTGGCAAATTTTGCATCGGGCTAAATTGATGTTAAAAAAATGTATCGAATTACATTGGTTTAAGAAATGAAAAATCTAATGAACGTCCTGATGCTCTCTTGCAAGAAAGCATCTTCCCTAATTGAAAAGAGGTCTGTCTCAAACCTTACCCTCGTAGATGGCTTTCAGCTCCGAATGCACCTTTCCATGTGTAAAATTTGCAAGGCCTATGAATCGCAGACTAAGTTCATTGATCAAGCACTCTCCAGGCAGCTTTCAAGCACCAATGAAGCCGAAAATATAGCCGCTAAAAGCCTTTCGAAGGAGTTTAAGGACAAGATTATCATCGAGCTAGATAAATCCTCATAATTACCTCACATTTTTGTCAGGATTTAAGATCCCTTCCGTCTAATTGAACAGTTAAGGGAGAACCAGATGTCACTATTGGCTGGTTGTCCTCATTATCTCAACTGATTTAATTAAAAAGCACGAAGCAAATGGAGACGAAAGGCACTATTTTCAATTATCCTTATTTTATTCAATGGATGGACGAACTTGTCCGGAATAGGAGAACTTCCGGACCGACACAAAGCGAGTCTCTTTTAAATTTCACAGCGCTGAATTTAAAACGGATGCAGCGCATCTATAAGACCACAACTATTAGTGACGATCTGCAGCAGGCTCTTTCGGACATAGAAAGTAAGCAGACTTGGTTAGTAATAACTGAAGCATGGTGTGGCGACAGTGCTCAAAGTTTACCAATCCTCGGGAAGATCGCAGCTGAGTCTGGAGGTAAAGTTGAACTTAGCATTATGCTGAGAGACGAAAATCCAGAATGGATTGAGAAATACCGCACCAATGGAAGCAAGTCTATTCCGAAGCTTATCATTTTTGATCAATCTGGATCAGATGATTTGTTCACGTGGGGTCCCCGACCAGCACAGGCCCAGCAATTATTGCTGGATTGGAAAATTAGTCCCAATGGCCGCACTTGGGATGACTTCGAAAAGGAACTTCATACCTGGTATGCCCATGACAAAGGAGTCTCAATCCAGCAAGAACTTAATATGATTTTAACCACAACTGTTGCAGAACAAGTGTAAATACTAAAAATATGAAATTAACGAAACATCAGTCCGCTATCGATTTTACAATAGATGATATTTATGGACGCGCTTTAAAACTCTCTGATTTCAAAGGAAAGAAAATTCACCTCGGTTTTTTCAGAAATGTAAATTGTCCTTTTTGTAATCTCCGTGTCCATCAATTGTCTAAACTAAATAAGGATTTTGAAGCCGGAAATGTTAAGAGTATTTATTTTTTTGAAAGCAACCCAATGCTCTTGGTAAAGAGTATTTTCCATCAGGAGATTTCTCCCATCCCGTTGATTGGTGATCCCAAGAAAGAAATCTACTCTAAGTATGGGGTGGAGGCATCGATGTTAAAAATGATGAGTACGTTTTTGACAAAGGGTACCATGAGTGACATGAAAGCAGGAAGCGCTCTTAACCTTCCAAAAGATAAAGTGGCCACACAATCCCTGATCCCTGCTGATTTTCTAATCGATGAGCAATTTAATATCCATACCGCCCATTATGGAAAAAATATAAACGACCATATTTCCATTGAAGAAATTAGAGCGTTTGCCGGAATCAAGTGATATCATGTCAGTGGTGTCGATAGGCTTCGGTTACCATTGACAACATATTAAAATTATATATGATCAGTGCATTCGAATATGTTACCGTGTTGATCTCGATTATTTTGGGGTTGGGTATCACTCAAATTTTAACTGGAATCGCTGACTTGTTTCAGAAAAGTGATCGGGTAAAATTCTATTGGCCTCATATTCTTTGGGTTCTTTTTGTTCTGATTCTCCACATTCAGGAGTGGTGGGTTACTGGCTTTCCCGAAAAATATTTTGAACATGCGATGCCTGTGCAGGCGCGCCAATTGTAGCCACCGCTTTAACTAAAGAGAGTGAAATGGCTGCCTGAATAACCGCTGCCCCACCCAACGAATGACCTATCAATAAAGAAGGTGCTGTAAATTTAGTTGCTAAGAAATTTGATGCAGCGATGATATCCTGAACATTACCGGAAAAATTACTTTCCGCAAACTCACCTTCACTCTGACCCAATCAAAGCTGAGTACAGCAACCCCACGGTTGGCCAATATTTTTGAAATGTTCCTCACTGTGTTCAGATTTTTGCCACAGGTAAAACAATGTGCGAAAATGGCATAGCTGTGTGGTTGCTGGTCCGCAGGCCACTCCATTTGAGCAGAAAGAATAACTCCATCACCATTGGGGAAGCTGAATTTGGTCGTTTTCATCGCATTTATATTTCAATAGGTATCAACTATCATTAGGATTGCCTCAATTTCGTTAACAAAATCAAGTGCGAAATCATGGTCTGTCTTGCCGTTTTTCTATAGGATTTTTCTCTTTAATTATTAGCTCAAGTTTCAAGAACATCTGCAGTTACGTCGGCTGCACAAGTTGACTAAGTCGGTCAATGGAAACATTCAGGTCATGCTTCATACCTCTTTTTTTCAGCACAGAGAACATCATCTTCATCAAAGGATTCATCGTGAGATTAAATTTAATGGTTAATAAGGTTTTACTTTTTTCAATTTTCTCAAATGTAAAGTTTAGTTCACCCATGCCTTTAATTAATTCAGCATAAGAAATGATGGAGTCATTTCTCTTAAATTTAGTCGTTGTAATAAAGTCGCGCCTATTCGCTACTATACAGGTATGTGTATTACCAATTTGGTTAATCTTGTGATCAGATTCTTTAATTTCCTTAACCCCTACTAACCATTGGGGTCGCAAGGGTAAATTCGTAACAACTTGAGCTAAGTCATACATGTTTGCCTCAATAATCCTGGATATTACTAAGTCGGCCTTAAGTTGTTTATCTAAAGAAGCTATCCGTGATGGCTCTGTATCTAGGTTGGCCCTCAACGCGGTTAACTTTGCATAGTAAAACGACACATCAATCTGGTCGAACTGTTGCATTCCGTTTTCCCAATTTAACCCGGCCTTTGTATCCACAATGGTTAAGTGATTATGAAGTGATTCTGTCATTAGCCAATATTCATTTCCGATAATGTCATTTTTCAGGAGACGATGCGCTACAATAACCGATTTCCCAAATAATTTTTCATATTCCTGTACCTTGTAGGTTGAGAATTCACCATAGTGAGTAATAATTTTTAGGGTCAGGTCAGGAGCGCTTTCGCATGCCCCGCAATTGCAAACTCGTTGTTGGTCGTAATTTAGAATGTGTCGATGAAAATCGAGAAACATTTTTTCAACTTGAGTAATTAGTTGGTCAAAATTCGGAGGGGGGCCAAATTTGTAAAACAAAACAGCATCTCCCTCGATTTCTGAAACAACCAATTCTAGTTCGTTTGCGTCCATAATTTTTGAAAGTAACTCCGAAATTATATGACGACTATGTTCTATTTCAGTTGAGTTAATGAAAGATGAAAACCCGCTTATGTCAGGGATAAATAACAGTCCATTGTTTTGCATGCACGATGTTGGTTACGTTAACTCGTCAATAAAAATGAATATTTGAATAGCAACAATTCAAAATGTTTCCCACCCTCTCCTTCAGAAATGTAATTCCAGAAATCTCAAGTAAATCATTCTTCAGGATTATCCTTTCAGGGCCGGAGAAATCATAGCCAGGCGGACTTTCATACAATGGGGAACTATTACCGTATGACACCTGGAAAAGAGTACTTAGAATGAATGTCTTGAACAAAGGTTTATTGAAAGACAATGAATTAAAATAGATAGCCGTATTCTCCATCAGCTCTTAATAACAACTTAAGTTCCCCACCAATTCACATCTTATTGATTTTCTTTCAAAAAAACTCAACTCCTAGCAAGTTAGCCATACTCAACGTACTGGAATTGTGACATGTCTTGCAGTTGACAGCTTGTGTGTAAATAGGTGTATTATTACCCCGCTATTTTGTCGGGTCACCAGTGCAAGGTGTTATACCCTTAAACTCATTCCAAAGGCTTCAACTCTGCTAAAGTTGTCGGAATCAATTCGGATACGGTTGGGTGAATGTGCACTGCACGTTGAATAACGGTATAGGGTGCATCAGCATACATAATGTCTAAAATTGAGTGAATGATTTCATCCCCCTCAATCCCCAAGATGCTTGCACCCAGTATTTTTTTTGACTCCGCATCCACCAGTATTTTCATAAAGCCGTCGGTCTCTCCTTTTTCTTTGGCACGTGCAATGCGGCTCATGGGACGTGTCGCGATCAAAGCTTTCTTACCAGACTTTCTCACTTCATTTTCGGTCATCCCCACTCGACCGAGTGCCGGGTCTATGTACAATCCATAACACATGATTCTGTCCGACACTTTGCGCGGGTCGTTGTCAAACAAATTGGCGGCAACAATTTCAAAGTCGTTGTAGGATGTGTGGGTAAACGCCCCTTGTCCATTACAATCTCCGAGTGCCCAAATCCCCTCAACGTTGGTTCGCAATTGATCATCAACCTTGATGAACCCTCTGTCATTCATTTGAACGCCTGCCTTGTCCAAACCAAGATCATCGGTGTTGGGTTGCCTGCCAGTGGCCAGCAACAGGTGGCTACCTACCACATGCTTATCACCACTGCTGCAATCAACGTTGATTTTGATTTTATCTCCATCCAACTCACCACTAAGGCAATTCGCTTTCAACCTGAAAGTAATTCCTTCATCACTGAGAATTCTTTTGATTTCTTCAGACACATCTTCATCTTCTCGGCGAATCAACCTGGATCCTCTGTCAATAATGGTAACCTTGCTGCCAAATCTCCGATACATCTGACCAAATTCAAGTCCAATGTAGCTCCCACCAATAATGATTAAATGTTCAGGTACAAAATCAACATCCATGATGGTGCTGTTGGTCATGTACTTCACATTACTAAATCCTTCCGGCACCACTGCCCTGCCGCCAACATTGATGAAAATTTTATCAGCTTTTAATAACTCATCTCCTACCCGTACGGTGTTCGCACTTTCAAAACGCGCATGGCCTTTAAATACAGTAAGGTTCTTTGTATTCCTCAACCAATTTTCAACACCCTCAGTTGATTGGGTCACAATCTTGTCCTTCCGCGCTTTCACTGCTTTCATGTCAACCGTAATGTCACCGTCAATAGTTACACCGTAGTCGGCAGCACGTCTGGCAACATGAACTATTCGTGCGCTGGCTACCAACGCCTTGGTAGGTGTGCATCCGTTATTCACGCAAGTGCCACCGAACAATTTTCGTTCAACGATTGCAGTCTTCTTGCCTTCAGCAGCAAACCTGGCGGCTAGTGAAGGTCCTGCTTGTCCAGTTCCAATAATTATTGCATCAAATTCTTTCATCGTTTAAGGGATTGTTTAAGATTGACATATTTTAATACGATCAAAACGCTAAAGAAAACAAGTGAAAGATAACACATAGGAACGCCTCCTTCAGTTTTTGGACATTGTACGCTGCCCGCGAATTGAAACCATGTTGCTGCCAATGCAATTAGCCAGGGTATACCCGCGCCTACATAAAACCAAACAATTTTCTTGAGAATGTTTGCATGCACTAGTATGGCAACAATGACACCTGCAAAAATAATGTAACAGGCAGGTATGTTAACAATCAAGGGACACAAATCGCCCTCATTCCATTGTTTGATTACCAATTGAATAACTGTTGCTAAAACTGTTATCAACAATATGAATATCAGAAAGTAAACGAGACGCTTCAAAATGATTTCGATTAATGTGCAACGACCATTCCAGCATCAACGACCTGATTGGACTTCACAGCCGTTAATACTTTTCGACCTCCATCTATATGGTTAAATTCCAAAAGAGTCATTTTTTTTGATTCGCGTCCAAGACCAAATGTTAGTACATTGATGTTGTCACTGCATGCTAGGGTAAATCTATCTTTTCCTTCGGAAATGTAATTCCGGAAATCTCCAGAAAATCATTTTTCAGGACTATCCTTTTCAGGATTGGAGATGTATACCAAGGTAAATTCACATCTGATTGATTTTTTGAGAATTCAACTCTTAGCAAGTTAACCACACAATCAACCTATTTGGAAATTGTAACTTGTCTTGCAGATGACACTTCCTTATTAAAAATCAAATTAGAGCGTTCCTAATAGGACTTTAATACACTAATAAGGTGATTTTAAAGATATTGCGGCAGCATTCTGCTTTTTCAATATGTTCAAGATCCTAGAAGAATCAAGGAAATACCAGATTGTATTTAGATCACGAACAAAGAGAAAGATTGAAAGAAATTTCATCAAAATGCCCGGTACATAAAACACTGCAAAGTGAAGTAATAATAGAAACAGAATTGATTTGATAAATCAAAAGAACTATTTAAACCAATGCATTTTACAAGCACAATAATGAAAAAATGAGTCAACAAAACTTATCCATTACGGAGCTGGAAAAACTGCAAAAGGATACATTCAGGTATTTTTTAAAGGAAACCAACATCGAAAACGGACTTGTTCCGGACAGCACAAAACAAAATTCACCGTGTTCCATTACCGCGGTCGGTCTTGCCCTCTCGTGCTACCCGGTGGCGGTCGAAAACAAATTTATCAAACGCGACGAAGCCGTTAGGCGGGTATTGACAACGCTGCGTTTTTTCTGGGAAAGCCCGCAAGGGGAAGAGCCGGGCGCAACCGGCTACAATGGTTTTTTCTATCATTTTCTTGATATGAAAACCGGCAAACGCGTTGGAGACAATGAACTTTCAACGATCGACACAACTTTTTTTCTCGCAGGCGCACTTACTGCCGCTGAGTATTTTACTGCTGATACGCCCGAAGAAAACGAGATACGCAAACTCGCCGAAGCACTTTACTGCCGCACAGATTGGCAATGGGCGATGAATGGCGGCAAAACTGTTACAATGGGTTGGACGCCGGAAACTGGATTTCTCCCGTACCGCTGGGAAGGTTACAGCGAAGCCCTTCTACTTTATGTGCTGGCTCTGGCTTCGCCAACGTTTCCCTTGCCGAAAAAAAGCTACATGGAGTGGACGAAAACTTACCAATGGAATAAACTCTATGACATAGAACACCTCTACGCTGGTCCTTTGTTTATCCATCAGCTTTCGCACTGTTGGATAGATTTTCGAGGTATCCAGGACGAATATATGCGTAGCAAAGGCATTGATTATTTTGAGAACACCCGCCGTGCGACATATGCTCAGCGTGAATATGCAATTCGTAATCCGAAAAAATTTAGAGGCTACTGCGACAACTGCTGGGGCGTAACGGCGAGCGATGGACCCGGCAATCAGACCGTGATAATTGATGGCATTGAACGCCAATTTTTTGATTACTTGGCCCGACAAATTCCGAACGGTCCCGACGACGGGACAATTGCGCCCTGGGCCGCGGTAGCGTCCTTACCATTTACTCCTGAAATTGTTCTGCCTGCGCTCGCGCACTTCAACGAAATTTATCCGGATATGACCAGCAAATACGGTTTCAAATGCAGCTTTAATCCAACCTTTGAGGGTGGCAATCAAGGCAAAAACGGCTGGATTTCTCAAGGCTATTACGGACTAGACCAGGGACCTGTTGTTCTGATGATTGAGAACCACCTTACCGGATCTTTCTGGCAAATGATGCGTAAATGCCCCTATATTATTTTGGGTTTGCAGAGAGCAGGATTTACTGGCGGCTGGCTCGGAGAAACGTCACAGAAATAATTTTGAAAATTACAATTAATGATTTCGGTTAGTTGGCAACAACTTATAAACGAAGTTTCTAACCTTCATCGAGCCCATCATGGTAAAAGCGACAAAACGTTAAAGAAAGTTATTCAAATGATTACTTTTTATCTTCCCAAATTATTTTTTCTATCGCTCTTTCTGCCAAGGCCAGGATAGTATTTGCAGGATTTGGTCCCAGGGAAACAGGTAATATAGAACCGTCGAGGACAAACATGTTTTCGTGGTTAAATACTTTTTCATATGTATCCACTACGCCATCACTTGCATCGTTGCCCATGGAGGCACCACCAATATTGTACGGTACTTCCACAATTTTTAAATGGCTTGCTGCCCCATTTGGAATATAATATATGTCGGCCTCTCGGGCAAAAAGTTTACCTAGTTTGTTCAGGTAAGCTATATATTTCTTATTGTCGTTAAATGGAAAATTAATCGCTACTTCATTATTTTCATCAAGATAAAATTGCCCAACGGCGTCATACCTACCCATCATTAGAAAAGGTATGGGCGAGCTTCGTTCCAACAACTCAAAAACAGGTACATACTTACCCATTGTATTTACAGTACGGCTGATTGACTTATACGATTCTGGGTTAAGGTTTCCAGTCAGGCTCAGGAGTATGGCAGAGATTGCTTTAATGGGTGTAGGACACCGCCACCTTCTATGTAAGCACCTTGCGAGCTTTACAATTCTAAATTTTCGGACGCCCATAAGCATTACTAATGTCTTCATAGTCAATTTCCCATTCCGCAGGCAATGCTTCTGCCATCTTCATCATGACCATTCGTGCCTTACCATCTACCCCGGGACATTTATACTGCCGGCGGCCGGAGCCAGCGACTATTATTATTCTAAAAGGACGTTCTCTACAGGAAGTTTTGCACTGTCATCATTTGGTTTCATCTTTCGTATTTATAATGTTTACGATTATTTTTTACATTAATAGTATACTGGCTACAGTATCAAATTGTAGCATGTGGTGCGATAATGTTTTTTCCTTACCTGTATTCGGGATTTTCAAATTCCCATCTTTCTCCGTTATCCCATTCCTTCCTGGAATTACCGTAATTCGGATAACCACCTTGGGCCTTCAGTGCAGAAGCTAAATGAAGCAGGTTGTAGGTCATAAAAGTGGTGTTCCTGTTTGTGAAATCAGAATCTTCGCCTACGGGAGGAGTGATCTTTTTTCCTTTCCATTCAGTGTCGCCGTAACTCGGGCCGGGGCCTACTTCGCCGATCCAACCTGCATCCGCCTGCGGCGGGATAGAGTAACCTACATGTTGCAGCGAATACAAAATACCCATAGCACAATGCTTTAAGCCATCTTCATTACCTGTAATAATTGTGCCACCTACTTTACCATAAAAAAGATATTGTCCTTTATCATTTGTCATGCTACTCATGGCATACAAACGTTCAATTAGTTTTTGAGCAATTGAAGATTTTTGACCCAGCCAGATTGGGGTGCCCACAATTAGTATGTCTGCCGAAAATATTTTCTTAAAAAGTTCCGGCCATTCATCGTTTTCCCAACCATGTTCTTTCATATCTGGCTGCACTCCTGTTGCAACTTCATGATCTACAAAACGAATCTCTTCTACTGTTACTTTTTCTTTTTTCATTATTGCTTTTGAAATTTGGAAAAGAGTATCTGTGTGACTTGTTTGTGGAGATTTCTTTAAAGTGCAGTTTACGAATACGGCTTTGAGATTGTTGAAATTACTTTCTTTCATTTATTTTATTTTAATGATTATTATTTGTTTAAATTATTATAACATTCAAGTGTATAATTATCGATAATTGTTACTTAATTCGTTTCAAGTGTAATGCAAGCAATACCCTGTGGTGGAATGTCAATCTCAATTGTGATCGTTTTTCCTTTAGATCTAATACTAAATGGTTCCTTAACCAAAGAAGATGATTTCTCTAAAGAAATTACCTGCGCTGCTGAAAGTGAACGAGGACGTCCCATATCAATCCATGCATTTGTAGCATTAGCATGGATATCATCAATTCGTTCGACATAGGATGCAATAACTTTTTCTTCAATTTGTAATTCGATGGATATAAATTCTGTTTTCTGAGGATGCTTAGGCAAAATGGAATTGATCAATAATATTTGTATTGCAGTATCCTTTTTAATTATCCAAAAGTCTACTGTCTCATGCTGCTCATCTATTTTAAAAATCATGTCACCCAGGTTATGCAGCAACTGGTAAGCACGGTAGGCAGGCTTTGGAATACCATAAATATTCATTAACCCGAAGCCTCCATGAAATGGTATAGATGAAAAATAATTCTCTTCAAAAACATCTGAAAATGTCCAATAGCTGTATCCTTCTACGTACTCACGTGCTTTCATAATGGTTTTGGTAATGTACGCTGCAGCATAGGCCTGGTCGTGCAATTCATCAAAAGGATTGGAGGAGGTACTCCATTCTGTGTAATATACAGGCAGCTTACCTGCCTGCTGCTTTGTTTTTTTTACATCTGCCTGTAAAACACTTCTTTTGCTTTTTGCAAGTTGCTCAAATGTATTATCGCCCGGCTTACCAAAAGCATCTGTAGGGTAATGATGGGTTGAAATGAAATCGAGTGGCAGTTTATTTTTCTTACAAAAATTTATGAAGGGCGTAATCCATTCGTTTTTTGCTGTGGCAGGACCGCCAACTTTTAAATCGGGGTGTACTTTTTTTATCGCCTTGGCAGAAACCTGGTAAAGTTTAAAATAATCTGCCTGGCTTCCGGTCCAAAATGCTTTTAAATTGGGTTCATTCCATATTTCAAAAAACCACTCTTTTACTTCCCCTGCTCCGTACCTCTCCTCCCAGTGTTGTACCAATCTAAAAATCAAGTCTCCCCATTCATTATAATTTTTGGGGGGCGTAATATTACCCTTGTATTTAAATACCGTATCATTTCCACTCGACAAAGCGAGGGGCATAAAAGAAAGTTCTACAAAAGGCCGCATATCAATGGAACGTAGAAAGTCACAAATTTGGTCCGCGTTAAAAAACGAAAAAATTAGCTCATCATTTTGGTTTATCAGCGTACCCATATCGTCTGAGAGAATACCATGAAAACGCACATAACGGAACCCTAATTCCATTTTGCACCGGGTAAGTTGTTTCTGCCAGTCTGCCCTTAATGCCAGTGCTGCATGTCCGCTTCCAACGCAATGTTCCCAAGAATGAAAAAATTGAGATAATTCTGCTTTTATCAGATTGAAGGTAAAGCTAGTACTCATGTAAATTTTAGTTTTTAAGTAATGAATTGAAGTACTCCATGCTGGTTTAAATCTATCTTTTCCTACTGAAATGTAATTCCAGAAATCTCAAATAAATCATCCTTCTGGATTGGTGATGTCATAGCCTGGCGGACCTTCATATAATGGGCACTATTACCGACACCAGAAAAAGAGTATTTTAAAAATACCTTCCACGGTAAATTCAATCCCATTGATTTTCTTAGAGAATTCAACACTTGGCAAGTTAACCACACAATCAACGTATTTGGAAATTGGAACTTGTCTTGCAGATGACACTTCCTTATTAAGAATGAGATTAGAGCGTTCCTAATAGGACTTTAATAAACTAATAAGGTGATTTTAAAGATATTGCGGCAGCATTCTGCTTTTTCAATATGTTCACGATCCTAGAAGAATCAACGAAATACCAGATTGTACTGACTGATCCTTCCCTTGCTAAATCATCAGAGTTTGTCAATCGATGGCAACTCAAAAGAATCTGATAACGGGCGTACTTTTTGACGTCAGGCTATGATCAGAAAACAGAGTTGGTCAACAGGGAGCATTTCATGGCGAGCAAATTCTGTGATGAAGATGGTTTAGTTGTTTAATACATTTTACACACTAATGAGTGCTTTCGAATACATAACCGTTCTAATTTCCATTGTATTGAGCTTGGGGATCGCCCAAATTCTTACTGGTATTGCCGGGTTGATAAAGAAATCGCATAAGGTGGTTTTATACTGGCCTCACGTTTTGTGGGTCTTATTTGTTTTACTTCTTCACATTCAGGAATGGTGGATAACGTATCAACTTAAAGGGTATCATCCGTGGAAGCTTCCATTCTTCCTCTTCATCATGATTTATCCAATTAACCTCTTCGTGATGGCACGATTGCTTTTCCCCGATAAGCTAAAAGGGAAAGTGATTGATTTAAAGCTGTTTTATTTTAAGACCTATCGAAAACTGTCTTTGTTGCTCATCTTATCAGCAATATTCTCCATCCTTTATAATTTATTAATACTTAATCTGGCTATGGCCGATCAGATTTTACAATTGTTGCTCATCGCTACGATCTCATTAATTGCTATAAAGAAATACACAGTCGAGTGGGTACACAAGATGGTATCAATTGTGGTGCTGCTAACACTGGTAATGAGTATTATCATCGAATGGAATATCTGGTTAATAGAATAAGGCATGAATACGAAATCGCATAGCGAATTGAATCCCAAGGAACATGAAAGTGCGACAGTATCTTGGATATATTTATAGAGTAAAGCTATTTTCGCAAATCCGCATACTACCGGGTGGATTTGCGAAACAACGCATTACTATATTCGACGATACGTACATTACCTGCAACCCAAAAGACCAAACCGCCCGGAAAATTAAAACATGGTTATCGACTACACAAAATTTGAACTTTATGGTAAAATAGTTTTTGAAAAGGCTGTGATAAAGCCTCCGTTTAGCAAACCAAACATCATGCAAGATGAGGCTTGCTTTTTACATATATTAGAAGGAATCGGAATAGAGATATCAGAAAATAATGAAGAAAAGGTTTTTGCTAAAGAATCAATACTAATGAAATGTGGTAACTATGTTGCAAAAATGCGTTCAGAAAAAGAAAATGGAAAATACTCAGCTTTTGCAGTACATTTTTACCCGGATGTTTTGAAAACAATTTATCATAACGACTTACCCAAATTCTTAGACAATAGTGTACAGAATACATCAAAAGTGGATATGACCAAGGTGGCATCCAATTTACTAATAGATAAATTTATTCAAGACTTTTTGGTTTATTTCGACAACCCTCATTTAGTTACAACTGACCTTTTAGAACTTAAACTAAAGGAAATTATATTGCTCTTGTTCAACTCTAGAAACGGAGATGTAATTAAATTAATCCTTTCTAATTTATTTTCCCCATTACAATACTCACTACAACAAATTGTTGAAACTCATTTATATCGAAATATTACCGTAGAGGAATTGGCTACGCTTTGTAACATGAGTACGTCTACATTTAAAAGGGAATTCAAAAAGACTTTTAATGACAATCCAGCCAATTACATTCGATCTAAGAAAATGATAAAGGCTGAAGAATTGATTAAGCGAACGAGCCTACGAATCAATGAAATCGCTGAAGAATGTGGGTTTGAGGATGTTTCTCATTTCTCGAATACCTTTTTCAAATATTTTGGCAAATATCCATCCACTTATTCTGTGAACTAAATTCACATATTATTGAACCAAGTGTTCAAACAGCTCCTTTTCACTTTTTTCACTTACATCTACTTTTGCTTTTGCTTGTAAAATTAAAGCATTTAAAAATATGCAAAAGTCAAAAGCTAAAATTAGCATGGTACTTAATATAAGTGCAGAAGAAGCATGGAAGGTTATAAGTTCCGTAGATGGAGTAGACAAATGGTTTCCATCTGTAATCAAATCATGCCGTTACGAAAACGGCAAAAGGTATTGTGAAACCAATGACGGTATTCCATTGGTCGAAAATATCTTAGAAGTCAATCACGAGAAAAAAGTATTTAAATTTTCTATTCCTGAACAAACCATGTTACCGGTTTCGGAAATTGAAGAAACCATGCAAGTAAGAGTGAATGAAAAAGGTGAAACAATTGTCGATTGGTCGGGCACATGGTCAGTTGGCAAAGAAAATGAACAATCTATGATTGAGACGTTTTCAAACCTATGGACAATGGGGCTTAAAGAAATGGAAACTTTTATCAACAGCAAATCTAAGTAAATTATGAAAAGTATTAAATCAATAATCACACTACTTTTAATCATATCTGGTGCCACGACCTATGCGCAGGATGGTATTATCAAATCAGGTAACATGATTGTTTATAATACTAACGTTCCTGCCCAAAAAGTGTGGAAGGTCATTGGAGCAGTTGATGGAGTTTGATAAATGGTTTGCACCCGTAATTAAGACCTGTTCGGTTTCTGGTGACAAGCGGACTTGTGGCATCGAGGGTAATGTTACGTTTGATGAAAAGATTATTCTTGTTGACCATATGAACATGATATTTCAATATGCAATTCCAACCCAGCCAATGATTCCGATGACAAACTTATCCGCAACTATGTCTGTGCTAACAGACAATAAGGGAAACGGAATAATTGTTTGGTATTGGACTTATGACGTAGCAAAACAAAAAGAGTCGGAAGTAAGAGAAGTGCTAACAGGAGCATGGACAATGGGTGCAAAAGGTATTGAAAGCTACATTTTAACTCTTAATAAGTAAGGTCAAATGGCAAAACTTATCGTTACGGCTCAGCTCAACCCCACGGGAATTGAAGCTTTAAATAAATATTTAGAAGGCATGAAGGTTCTCAATAAAAAGGCCCAAGCCAAACCACTTGCTAAATATGAAATCAATGAAGCAATCATCGGCTCATCAAAATTAAGTTATGTGGCTGTTATGGAATTTCCTGATGAAGCAAGTATTCATCAATTATTTGCAAGTGATGAGTATTAAACAATTGTGAAATTCAGGGAGCAAGCATTTATAAGAGTGGATGCTTTTATTAGCAAGTAAAACATAGTGGTCGTTATAAAAAACGACCACTTTTAATATTAGTAAGGATGATATATTTTACAAACGACACACTTGATTTTCTGGAAAAACTTACGGAAAACAACAACACGACTTGGTTTAATAGCAACAAACGACTTTTCGAAGAAAGCTAAAAGTACCCTTTCAAAATTTTGTTGAAGATATTTGTAGGGAACTTGAAAAATCTAAAAACTGTCAAATGGCATCACCTAAAGAATGTATTTTCAGGTTAAATAGGGATGTACGTTTTAGCGAGGATAAATCGCCTTATAAGACTTTCGTTTCCGCTTTGATTTCCTCCTTTGGCAGGCAAAACAGAGCATATCCAGGATTGTACATTCAGATTTCGGCCAAAGAAGTTCGATTGTATAGTGGTAGCCACGATTTGACAACTGAACAATTGAAATCTGTAAGACAAAAAATACATGATGAGCCAGAGAGGTTTGAAAAGTTAATTTATGATAGAGAATTCATGAAGGTATTTGGCGAAATAAGAGGAGAAAGAAACAAGAAAATTCCTCGTCCATTTTCAGAACTAATTGATGAAATTCCCCAAATAGCGAACAAAGAGTTTTATTATTTTACAGAGTTACCCGTAGAAATGATTTTACAAGCCAAATTTAAAAATATCATTTTGGAAAGGTATTCCGCTTGTAGAGAACTCAACATGTTTTTGAAAGAGGGACTTACGGAGATCGGCAGCAGGTCGCCAAAACGTTTGTAGTGAACAAATGAGTGCTGAATTTTCAAGGCTTTCTTAATTTCATTTTATCTTATATAGCAGGTATCCAATATACGCGGAGAGAGGGATTTTGATTGACGGATTCAAACAGCTGTTAAAAGCAATAAAAAGGTGGGCACTTCAAAAACGAAGAAAAAACAGGCTTCATCTCCCTTTCTTTTCTTCCGACCCCTTAGAATGTGTTAGCTCTTTTGTTGAGCATTTTTCTCCAATATCCCTTGCCAGTTGTCAAGCAGTTTTTTTGCTGTATTTTTGAATTTACCTTTCAATATCGGATGAAGAAGAAGGTTTTGAATTTTCATTCTGTAAGAGAAATCAAATGTCATGGTGATAGTTGTATGATTACTATCCACTTCTTCTAGCCGCCAGGTTCCTTTCAGAAGTTTGAATGGATATGGATAATCTGGCGCTGCTGTATTTACTACGAATGAGTAAGTTTTTTCCTCCTCCCAGACAGCGCACGTTTCTGACCAACTTTCATTGCCATGTGAGCAGTTACGAACCATTCCTTCGCCTTTGCCGGAAATGATTTTTACATCATCAATGTTAGGGGCTACTTGGTGATAATTGGCGACATCGGATATTACCTTCCAGGTTTCTGAATTTGGTGCCGCAATTGTTCGCCTGAAATTGAATTGCTTATCACCTTTACTGTTTACAGTATCAACCTGCGCAAGTGCCATTGACTGATTTAAAGCAATCAATGATACTACTAAAGCCACAGCCGCTATACTATAATTTCCCATTACCGAAAGATCAAACGGCTGCCAGACTAAAATAACAATGCTTCCAATAACCCAGAGAAGGTCTTGTGTGATGATCCATAGAATAGCTAATGCATTCTGGCGCTTTATTTCATAAACAATTGTTCCTGAAAAGAAGATCAGAGTTACCCCAATCACCCAAAACATGTCGGAGTTCGTAACATCGAAAAAATCAGCTACTGTGTTGTGAAATGCAATTAATAGAGCACCCGACAAGGCTGAAAAAATGGCATTTAAGCCTAACGCAGTTTTCATGTTGTTTTTTATTCAAAAGTAGCCCGTTGGCATTTTCAGATATTGATATTTTGCGCCAATTTGTATTATGCTTTATGGATTAGGACTAAGAGTGGCAACAAATTCGGATTTGCAGGAAATGCAAAAATTGTTCTCCGATACCATTTCCACCCAGTGTGCAAACGATTATAACAAAGACCAAATAGGAGTGTGGATCTCTTCCATAGAAGATAACCCCAGGTGGCTTAATAAACTGAGCAAGCAGTATTTTCTTATTGCTGAACTTGGGAACAAAATAGTTGGTTATGGTTCGATAGAAAATGGCGACTATATAGATTTTATGTATGTACATAAGGAGTATTTGCGACAAGGGATAGCCAAAACTATTTTGAAGGAATTGGAAAATGAGGCGTTAAAGTGTGGTTCGACTAAAATCACTTCCGATGTGAGCAAAACGGCCAAGCCTTTTTTTGAGAAGAATGGATTTACTGTTGTCGCAGAAAACACGAATAGAATCAAGGGCATTGAAATTGTGAATTATAAAATGGTGAAAGAGCTTTGAACATTTCTGGCCCGCATTGTTCCGACCTATTAGAATTTGCTTCATCCCTTGGATTTGACAGACGGGGGCTTCAGGAGCAGTTTTTGAGAAACCCGAAGCTGGATTTATCATGTGTTGAAAACAGTGTAACTGACATCGAATTTGAGTCCATTATTCAGGAATTGCTTTCGAGAACCTCTGATCACTTCTTAGGGCTTCATTACGGGTGCTTCCTGAACATAAAAGCGATGGGCTTGATATATACTATTTCAAAATCAGCTTTAGATATTGAACAAGCTATTCTGTTGGCAGGTGATTTTCTAAAATATACTTTTCCGGCATTTGAAATAACTAAAAGAACTAACGGGTCGACTTGCTATATTGAAGTTACGTGTTTGTTCCACGACCCGTCGATACGGAAACATTTGTCGGATGCGACCCTATGTGTTATATACAGGGAGTTAAAATTGATGACTGGCCCTTCTTCTAAAATTCATGTGCATTTTCCTCACACTAAAATAAATGAATACAAGAAGATGCTTGGTGATGATGTTACAAAAGGAAACGCTTACGCTTTGTCTTTTGAAAAAGAAATCGTTAACCAATCATTGAGTGAAAAAGGTCTTTCGGATATCGGTGAACTATTGCCAGCTTTTTTGCACCTGCTTGAAAGATTGAAAAGTGCCAAAACGTTTTCGGCAAAGGTGAAGAAAATGATTCTTTCCATGAGCAATCCGGATCTTCCTGCTTTTGAAAAGGTTGCCTCGCAGTTTGCTATGAGTTCTCGGTCGTTCCAGCGGAAGCTTACTGAAGAGGACAGGTCTTTCCGGGCGATATCGGATGAGATAAAACGTGACTTGTCAAAATATCTCAGGAAAAGTAAAAAACTTAGAACACAGGATATTGCTCTTCTATTAGGGTATTCTGAATCGAGTGCGTACTTACATGCAGCGAAGAAATGGGGGCTATAACTACTTCAAAGATTCTTGAAGTAGTCATGATACTCTTTCAATGAATTTTCTGTAAGGTGCGGCTCTAATAGCCCACAACAAATACTCATATAATAATTCAGCTTCTTCTTCTGATTCCCTTTATACAATAATTCTGCATCAACTAGCCATGAATTATTAAGAATTTGTCCAACATTGATCAACCGATCATAGTTATCTTCTTTGATGCTTTTCTTTAGAACACCTTTGGTAGCATAAAGTTGAAGAAGTCGTTTTGCCATCTTCCGTTCGGCCTTTGAATTGTCGAGGTAGCTTTCCTTGATTTCCTGATTGTGCGTTAATATTTCAAATAGATTCAGGTAGAAAAACTTATATTTTTCCTGAATCATAAATAATAGTTTATGAGATTCAAGGTATGTCAGAATGCTCAACTCACTCCCCACTAGGGAACCAAGAACCGAATGATTTTCAGCGACCATATTGTGAAACAAATTATGTATAATTTTATTTTTATCAGGGTAGTGGTATGAAAAGTTGCCTAAACTAATACCCAACTCTGTACAGATCATGCGCGTAGAAACATTGTCTATTCCGAGTCTATTAAATAATATTCGGGATGTGTCCAATATCTTGTCTTTGGTGGTCATCAGTGCAAAAATAATAAATTAGTACGATTGTACTAATTAGTAGTATTTAGTACGTTTGTACTAATCAACGATAAAGACAGTATGGACATAATAGACTTTGTTATTGGATTGACCCTCATTAATACGATCCCCCACTTCGTCCTAGGGATATGGAAGGGGCGGATGTTTAGCGGCCTGGGATTTGGGAATACAGCCAATATCCTTTATGGTATAATTAATTTTGTAATTTCTATTTCCTTATTTATTTATAAATACGGTATAGATGGCTTAGGCGAAAACGGAATTTACCTTGGAGCTCTATTCGTTTTGATTTCGTATTTTATTGTTGGAAAGCTATGTTATACGTACTTTCACAAGAAGTACTATGAAAAGCATGAAGCAAGGTAAGAGCCTTGGAGTAAAAGAATTAGTAATACCTTTAGCTTTGTTTTAATAACTAGTTGAATTTATTGGAGTAACATGAGAATTCTGATTTTGGGGTATGGAAGGTTGGGAAGGGCCTTCGAACAGGTAGCTTTAAAAAGAAATCACACCGTGCCTTTTAAAATAACCAGTTCAAATAAAGACCAACTTCAAAAAGTAACAAAATCTAACGTGGATGTTGCCATAGAATTTTCTAATCCGGAAAGCGCATTCGACAATTTGAAAACATGTATTCAAAAGGGGATACCAGTTGTTTGTGGTACAACTGGCTGGTTGGCTAGAAAACCGGAAATAGAAGAACTTTGTAAAGAACACAATGGTGCTTTTTTCTATGCATCTAATTTTAGTATCGGTGTTAATCTCTTTTTCTATTTTAATAAACTTATCGCGAGAGTAATGAGTAGATATCCAGCTTACAACGTAAGCATGGAGGAGATTCACCACGCAGAGAAAATGGACACGCCTAGTGGCACTGCTATTACGTTAGCTGAAGGAGTTCTTGAGAATATCGGTTATAAAATGAAGTTTATTAATGAGGCTACATCCGACCCGACTTATTTGGGCATAGTTTCTAAGAGAATAGATAAAGTGACAGGTACTCATTTGGTCTCCTACAATTCTGTTATAGACGCCATTGAATTAAAGCATACTGCCCACACACGACAAGGTTTTGCCGAAGGCACTATAATCGCTGCAGAATGGCTTGTTGATAAACAAGGTGTCTTTGGAATGGAAGATTTGTTGCAGATCAATCTTGACAATACACTATTAGTTTAATTTCATTATTGAACTAAAATCTTTGTTGCTCAGAATTGTTTTGTACACTTCATCAGCCTTTAAGGTGGTCTTGAATGGGTGATCTTTATAAAGATTCTTGTAGATCTGGTCACGAGCGTCAATTGCATCCTCTAAACGCTCTTCACTGACTTCGAACATTTTGTATCTATAATTGGACAGCCATTTTAGATTTTTCGGATCAACATAACCTTCCCTAATAAAACTTTTGGTTTTGCTTTTACACCGACAAGGATTATCCAGGTTAACAAGTCCGCATCGCTTGTGCATCCACTGATATAAATCCTTTCTTGCCCGAGAGAGTTTTTGCCGGAAGTTATCAGGCGTTGTTTCAAATATTTCCGCCGCAAGATTGTGATCAATTTCGAATACCTCCCCCACGATGTAAACAAGTCTCTGCATTCTATCAAGACACATGATCATACCCGCCATACACGCCACTTTTGCCTCTTCATAAGATTCTTTTAGTTCGTTCTCTTCTTCCGGCGAAACCGGAATGTCCGGGGCAGCGTCAATGAAACTAAAAAATGTGCTAAAATCAGTTACAACAGTTTCATATTGATTCTTTTTGAGGTTGAGCACATGATTGAACGTGACCCGATAAAGCCACGTTCTGAACTGTGCTTTCGTCTTGTCATACTTAACAAGTTGTGTTACAATCTTAATTAGTATTTCCTGTGTGACATCCTCGGCATCGGCTATATTATTTAGCATTTTCAAGGCTACATTATAAATGAAGTTCTGATGTCGGTTTAGCAGATCGTTTAACGATTTCTTGTCGCCATTAAGTATGGCTTCAATTAACGTATTATCAATCGAGTCGATATAATTTGTTCTTGTGAAAGGATTTTCCATTTGTATAAAGATAATAAAGAGAGGGGCATCCCCCTCTTCTAAACGCGTTAATTCATTTTGGCTACAGACTCCAAGCTCGAAATAGCCATTGTAAACAAGTCTTTCAACCCTTTCTCAACTTCCGGCCAAGCCTCCTCTATTGTCAAGTCAAACTCGGTTGACCAATGCACATCTGTGCGGCCATTCCTCTCAAGCACAGTGACGGTACCAATGTAGTTTTTCAACGGCATCATATCCTGTTCATCTATGCTGTATTTGAAAATCCGATTCGGATCATCCACAACGAGAATGGTCTCTTTTAATAATTTACCATCTGTGGTTGTACAAGTTCGTTTGGCGCCAGCACCTTTCCCTTCCAAATTGCAAGTTGCAATAATGGGCAGCCATTTTTCAAGATCGGTTCCTGTTCTTAGAATTTCCCAAACCTTTTCAGGCGATACATTTACTTTTTGGTTTACACTTACTCTTTTCATGATTAATAATTTGTTTGTTGTTTTTCGAACTTTCTTTTTTGGTTATCGCTCATAGGCAATTCCTTTTTTGTCCAGTGAGTCCTTCTCATTTATACTGATCGTGCATACTCCCGCGAAATAACAGATGATACATTTTGCTGAAAGCACTGTTATTAATTGAGCTATAAAGAGGGTAGCAAGTCCAATGCTTAGCAATAAGTTTGAATTCATGAGGTATACAGATGCGACTAACGCCCCGATGCCGACAAGGCTCCTAACGGTTCTATCTTGCCAGCCAATGTTTCGGTTGTAGGAATAGGTAATTCCTTTTAGTATGTAGTTCATATCGAGCTTTGTTGGTTATATATTGGCTTATACAACCAAACCCGACAGGTGTGACAAGAAATGAAGATGTATTTAGAGCGGAACTCTGATTTTAGCGATTTCAAGAGCCTAGAACCAGTACTGTCGCCAGCAACCGTGCCTTTGACTGACTTGTTGAAACAGTCGATCTGAGATTATTGTAAGATGGGTAGGCTGCATGGAGTTCGAAACGACCATAAAAACAAATGCACCCCGTTAGTTTACAAAGGCTCCAGCAAGCAACCATTTCCCCATTTAAAAAATATCTCCACCCTTCGACATTCCACTTCGTTTCATTTACTCCGGGTAGTATATTTTTTAACGTGGCCCCGTGGTTGCTTGTCTCCGCCTTTGTAATCCAAATACCGGGTGCAATTAGTTTTTACTTTAATGATTTATTATTGAATTATTTTTATACATGGTGGTTTTGCTTTAACGCAAGTAGTTCGGAAATCTATCCGCTTTAATATCTTCATACTCGTTTAGCAATACATAAATCATTTCTCAATGTCAAACCTGGATGGCGTCTCGGAGAAGGAATAGTATATACCATCCGGCGTACTCATCGCTGTATTGTATGGCTATTGTGTAACCGATTTTATAGGCGGATTAATCTCCGCTTGCTCATGATATAGTTTATCCGTATGAGTGATTCCCTGCTTCATTATTTCTTCTTGGTGTTTCCATGAAGTAAGTATTAATCATGGTAAAGATAGCTTGGTGTTTCGCTCCACGCAAAAGACTACGGCATAAACGGTTCCCCCTTACAACTGCGTTTCCAGGAACCCCCAATTATTCCGTTTCCTTTTGCAGGAGCTAACACGCAAGCTGAATGGCAACCATAATTAATACTTACAATTATGGAAACTACAAATGAAAAGAAACAATGGGAAGTAGCCGAAATTCAGCTCTCGTACAAGTCAAATGTGAAGCCTTCACTTAGACCAAAGATTACCTCTTCACGAGACGCACACGAAGTTTTGAGACAAGTTTGGAATGATTCAGTAATTGAACTTTGCGAACAATTTAAAGTACTCTTTACAAACAGGGCTAACAAAGTGCTCGGTGTATTCGAAGTATCAACCGGTGGAGTATCCGGAACAGTAGCCGATCCGAAATTGATATTTGCCGCTGCATTAAAAGCTTGCGCGACCGGCCTCATTTTATCACATAATCATCCGAGCGGAAATCTTACACCAAGCCACGCTGACATCGAGCTGACAAAGAAAATAAAAGAAGGTGGCCGGTTGCTGGAAATTCAATTACTCGACCACCTGATACTTACCAGTGAAAGTTATTTTTCATTTGCAGATGAAGGCTTGTTATAAGCCTTCATCTTTAATAATCACTGGAACGTTATTACGATCTAATTTTCGTGCCGCTAACCGACCTTTTAAGAACTGCATGTCTTCGCTTACCTTCTTATCCACAATCTTAGCATAGTGTTGTGTAGTCCGTAAACTCTTATGTCCAAGGATCTTGCTTACCGTTTCCAGCGGTACTCCGTTCGTTAATGTTACTGTGGTGGCAAACGTATGCCTGGCGCAGTGAAACGTTAACTCTTTTTGGATGCCACAGATATCAGCCAGCTCCTTGAGGTAACTGTTCATCCGCGGGTTGCTGAGAATGGGAAGGAGTTTGCCGGAGGTGACAGTAATCGGATTATCAGCGTATTTCTTTAGAATAGAATCCGGTATCGGTAGTAATGGAATCCTGCAGGCCGTTGCAGTTTTTGATCGATTGATAAATATCCAGTTCCCGGCATCAAGACCAGTAACAAGATTTTCTTTCCTTAGCTTAAAGACGTCACAGTAGGCAAGGCCCGTGTAACAACTGAATAAAAATATATCGCGTACCTGTCCCAGTCTTGAAATCGCAATTACCTTGTTTTCAATCGCAGACAGTTCTTCTTCGGTCAGGAAAGTTTTGTTTGTTTCGGCTACCGGCATTCGGAACCCTGTAAAGGGACTGTGGTCAATCCATTTTTTTACAATGCACAGATTCATGATCTTCTTTATCTTCTTGAGGTAGTCCATCGTTGTGTTGTGACAACAATTTTTTACTGACTTCAGATAGACTTCAAAATCTCTTACGAACTGATAGTCAACTTTAGTGATTTCAATATCGGATAGCCTATACTGGTGCGTTAGAAACTCAGCTACATAACCTTTAATCGTTCTATACTTTTGAAGTGTCCGATACGATAATCCTTTCCCGATCAGTTTGGCAAACTCGATGTTGTGTTCTTCATAAACTTCCAGCAACGTCTTTACCTGCTGTGTATCAAGACCGAGGTAACGTGCTCGTATCATGTCGACTGTAAATTCTTCGCCCGATGACATGAACTCCTGAAAGATTTCATATACACTCAAACGAACACTCTCAAGGTATGCGTTAAGCGATCTTGCTTCTTCATTCTTACCATTCATCTTTCCTTTTTCAGGCAACCATTTATCGACATCACAATGTCGTTGTGTTGAGAACTCAGTGCGCTGATTGTTGACTGTCATTCGCACGTAGATTGTGCCTTGCTGCGTACCTTCAATACGCTGCTTTCTCAGCATGAAAATTTGATTAAATGTCTTTTTCATTTTTCACCTCCCTGGGTTTAAGTTATGGAAAGTGATTACTTCAAATCAAGATGTTCAGGTTGTGCACTAGCTTGATAGTTAGTGTGTTAGGCCGTTTCGCGGGAGTCATTTTTTTAACCCTCCTTTGACTCCCGAATCGTTCACCAAAGAATCGGGTTTTTATGCACTTTTTTGGAAGGCCCTAAAAGAAAAAACCGCCAATCCATTCGAATTAAGCGGTTTTGATTTTTTTTGATTGTTGTTTGGTAGCCCCGGCAGGAATCGAACCTGCATCTTCAGAATCGGAATCTGAAATTCTATCCATTGAAATACGGAGCCAAATTGGCAATAGCGGTGCAAAAATAGCGAAACGCAGCAGTGGAAAAAATTTGCGGCCAAAAATCCCTCTTTTTACCCGCTTTTTCATCGAAATATGAAAAAAAACGGACCCGCACGGCCTTTTCACGCCAAATCCCCTCCCTCCATCAACTCAATATATAATATACTATCAAAAATGACAGCCCCCCTTGCGTCCTATTCGTCGCTTTCCCGGAAGTCCGTGTTGTTCAGGGGGATAAGATTTACGTCGAACTTTTTGACGATCATATTCATGATCGGATCATTGCCGATCTTTTGA
Source organism: Chryseolinea sp. (assembly GCA_041742155.1). Classification (GTDB taxonomy): domain Bacteria; phylum Bacteroidota; class Bacteroidia; order Cytophagales; family Cyclobacteriaceae; genus Chryseolinea. The sequence continues at coordinate 81,999 of JBGSJE010000004.1, forward strand.
AGTATCCTCGTCGTTTGGTTGGCGTCATAACCCATCACCATCTGGTCGGTCAGGTGCAGGTGCTTTACGCTGTAAAAAAATCCCGCGATCACATAGGGACCGAACGGTGTATGGGGAATATCAAAGGAGGTTCCTGTCATATTGAAGATCGTATTCGGAAGGTAGTCGCCCGTGTGTTTGATCCCCTTCAGCGTCATGTAGTAGTTAGCCGCGCGGATACGTGACGACTGCCGCGGATCGCTCATGGATAAAAGTCCCGCCAGCGGCTTCTGCTTTTTCGACTGGTTGATCAGCAGCTCTTTTGCTTTCCGGTCGTTCGTGGCGTGCTTCCGGATCTCCTCCTGGACGGTATCCCAGAAGGGTACATGCGGCTCGCCGTCGTCCACGCGGATCAGCGCATGGATCGCATAGTCCTGGATACCACAGGTGATCTGGATCTCCAGCACTTTTAACTCCGGGTCGCCGGCGATCGCTTTTTCCAGCAGGGTCCGCTGGTGACGGGGGTGGGTACGGAGTAAATCGATACTCGTGATCCAGTCTCCGGCGAGATATCCGTCGTAAGCATATACCTCCTTTAGCATCAGTTTGATCCGTGTATCGTTGATGATCTTATACGTCCTGCCCCGGACTTCAATTTCCGGTTGTTCAGCAACGATCATCTCCTCTATCTCCACCCCTACTGCAGAGGCATGTAACATACCGCAGTTTAACGGAGAACCATCGACGACGTGAAGGTCGTGCACATGGCTGATGTAGTTGTCCTGGGAGTCTTCGGTCAGGTGACCGTGGGTTTGGATGTGAACGTAATAACGCATCGGTACATTGGCATTGTTATTCCGCTGAACCTGCTCGAAGGTACGCTTGATGTCCATCACGATATCGGGTGTAACAAAGGAGCCCGCAGCCCGGATAGCATGCACTTCCACATCGATACCATGCTTCCGGAAGGCAGTCGTCGTATTCGCGACAGCATCCAGCTGAATCTGGTTGAGGTCGCGGGCATCGGCACACCCGATCAGGATATGCACCTGTTTTTCACGTATCATATGTTTTGTTGTATTTTTAACTTTCCAAATTAAGGAAAAATATTGCCTTGAAAGCGAAACATCACGAGGTTATCCTGGCAAGCATCCGAAAGCATTCGGGCAAGCCGACACAGCATACGTTCCTGAACAAATACCTTGGGAACGAGCACCCCCGCTACCCGATCAGTGCTCCCGTGCTCCGCCAGGTGGCAAAAGAATGGATGCGGGCGCACCGGGATATGGATGCCAAAACATTCAGTACTGTAATCTCCAGCCTTGTTGCAGGCGAATCGTCGACGGAAAAATTCATTGCCGGTATGTTGCTCAGTTACGCATCCCCTCTCCAGCGTAAATTCGATCCCGGTCTGTTTGACAAGTGGCTGGACCACCTCATCGGATGGGCAGAAGTCGACTCAGTTTGTACCGGCGATTTTACGGCCACTGAAATTCCGGCACAATGGAAAAAATGGAAAGGGCTTCTTATCCGGTTGTCCAAAAGCAAGAACATTAACAAACGCCGTGCGTCGCTGGTTTTGCTCTGCTCTCCCCTCCGGCATACGCAAGACGCTCGCCTGGCCGCAATCGCCCTGCGTAATATTGAAAAGCTCAAACACGAAAAGGACGTACTCATCACCAAAGCGATATCGTGGGTGCTGCGAAGTATGGTAACGCATCATCGCCGTACACTGCAAGCCTACCTTAAGGAATCCGAAGCAACACTACCCCGGATCGCCGTTCGTGAAACGACGGCCAAACTAAAAACCGGTGTTAAGAATAAAAGACCCGCTCTTTCTCCTTCCGGGAGCGGTATCTGATGAAAATCATTCGGCGCCGTGAGTCGCGTCATACCAGGTGATCCGGGGTATCAGGACATTCGTCTCATCATTAAGAATATATCATCCACTTTAAAAAAAAGGAGGTAATTATGTCACTCATCAAACGTTCAGTATGGCCGTCCCTTATTAGCGGCAGTTTGTTATCAGATTTTTTTGATAACGACCGTTTTTTTGATTCCGATTGGCTCAAGAACCAATCGATGCCGGCAGTCAATATAAAAGAGACTGACAATGATTTTGAAATCGAAGTTGCTGCGCCTGGTCTCAGCAAAAAAGATTTCAATATTACAGCCGAGAATGGTGTGCTCACGATCTCGTGCGAAAAGAGGGAGGAGAAGGAGAAAAAGGAGAAAGACTATACGCGAAAGGAATTTAGCTACAGCGCATTCAGTCGCTCCTTTACGCTGCCGGAAAATGCAAGGGAAGAGGATATTAAAGCGGCTTATACCGATGGCATTCTTAAATTGAATGTCGGAAAAAAAGTCGTCACTCCCGCGAAGTCCAAAAAAGCAATTGAGGTAAAGTAACACGTTTGTGTTCAAGAGGAAAAAGGCTCAGGAATGAGCCTTTTTTTATTTCTAATATTCCGATGTCCGGTCAACCGCCGTTTATAACTTCAACCGATCCACGATCTCATTGTCTCTTTAATGTCCTTCGGGAGGGTCCCGAATGCTTCATCGAGTTCTTCGGCGGAAACATAAAGTCCCATCGTTTCGACAACCACCCTTACGGCAAAAAAGACATCTTCGATACTCAAAAAATCCGTAGCCGCAGCATCGCCGTCGGCCTGCAGGATCGACATGGAAAAATCTCCCAGGCTCTTCATCTTTTCAACGTGAGTATGATTTACTCTCCATCCGTCCATATACACCCCTTTCAGGGCAACGGGTAACTGCGCCAGCAATTGTACAGATTCCTCCACCGTCAAATGATCGCGCAGTACCTTGAAGGTACTTTTCAAAATACGGGAGGCCCTTGCCTTATCGGACGGGTCGCCGAGTTTACCGGCAAGGATAGACAGGAATTCGTCTCCTTTTACTGCATATTGCTGGAAGTTGATTGGCATAGTATAGATAATTAAGGTTTGAAAAATCGAAAGATCGCAATAAGCGATAATCACATTTACGCAGCATTTCCCAGACGTTTATGGATCGCATTCAGTAAATCCGTATCATCAAATGGCTTCGTAATGTAGTCGCTGGCACCCAGGGTTAAACCCTGCTCGCGGTCCGACCTGTCTGCTTTCCCCGTCAAAAAGATAAATGGGATACGCGCAGTTTCCGTATCAGTACTTAATGCATACAATACCTGGTATCCATCCCAGGCGGGCAACACAACATCGCACAGGATCAGATCCGGTCGGTATTTTTTTGCCAGGGACACGCCGCTTTTTCCATCAAGGGCCGTCAGCACCTTGTAATTTGCCAGCTCCAAAATAGCGCTGATATTGTCCGCCATCATCCAGTTGTCTTCAATCAATAATATCGTATTCATTTTCTCCATAGACATTTAACATCACCAATCTTTCTTCACTGATGCAAATTAGGTGTGATACCACGATGGACTCCATGACTCCGGTCAAACCTGGCTATGATTTAAATCACTCTGCAAATGGCCCTGTGAAAATCTTTTGCAGCCTGACAATAATCATAATGGCAACTGGGATGTATCAGGACTATTCCAATACGAGTGGAATAAATTTGACGAATAAACGACTACTCCCATGAAAAGAATTCTTGTTCCGTGTGATTTTTCAGCGCCTTCACGGGAAGCGTATAAGTTTGCGTTGCAGCTTGCCAAAGCGACAGCAGGTGAGATTTTTGTCGTGCATGTCATTTCTTTCCCCGTAATGTATGAGTCCACCTTCGGTGTTCAGCCTTATCCACTCGATACACAACAAATCAAAAGGATGGAAGACAACGCGGGTGACGCTTTTAACAAGCTTAAAAAAGAAGACGTGTTGTCTGACCAGATACCAGTCACTTTTTTACTACTGTACGACTACCTGCTCCCGGCTATTACGACGTTTGTGGAGAAGAAACAAATAGACCTCGTGGTGATGGGTACGAGCGGATCGAGCGGGATGGAAGAATTCTTCATCGGGTCCAACACCGAAAAGGTAGTCCGGTTTTCCACCGTGCCGGTTATTTCGTTACATCGTGCCCCTGTGCTGAAGTCATTAAAAAGTATCGTGGTGCCAACCAACCTGGAACTGAATCAAACGGATTTTATAACCCGCGTAAAGACGCTGCAGGATTTCTTCGCCGCGAAGCTGCATCTTTTATGGATCAATTCACCCAGGCATTTCAAGACTGACAACGATGCGAAGAATGAGATGGCCGAATTCTGCCGGCACTATAAACTGGAAAATTGCACATTAAATATCAGGAACAGCCCAAAGGAAAAGCAGGGCATCATTGATTTCGTTCACGAGATCGGGGGAGATATGCTTGCTATGGCAACGCACGGCAGGAAAGGCCTTGCTCATCTTTTTAGCGGAAGTATAACGGAGTCGGTGGTAAATCACATCGATTGTCCGATATGGACATATGTCGTGGGCAAAAAATAAAATTAAACGTTATGAAAAACACCAATAGAGATAAACCAGTTGAAGTGCCGGTTCCCGGTAAAAATCCGGAAGGAATTCCCGCCCGGGAACCTGAGCCCGGCGTGTGGCCGCGGACAGAACCCGAGATCCAGCCCGGGCGTGAGCCGATTACTGCTCCTCCAACGGCTCCACCGGACGTTCCTGCACCACCGAAAAGCGAAGTTATGTTCCGTAGTTGAAGGCGTATGCACGTTTTTTTTCTTCAGCTGTTTTCCCTGATCAACTCACGGAGACGACTTGGTATCACAGGACCCGCCTGCCTCCAGACGATTCTGCCATTCCTGAAAAGAACGTATGTCGGAACGTCTGTGATATCGTACTGGTCCGCTAAAGTCCTGTCTTTTTCGATATCCACCTTCAGTATCCTCGCCTTGTCGCCAATAAACAACTTCAACTCTTCCAGGACGGACTTCATCATGTTACATGGCCCACACCATTCCGTAACAAAATTAACCAGAACCAACGGTTCACTGCAGACAATGTTACTAAACGCCTTCCGGCCGGTCGCTGTCACCTGTTCATGATTCTTTACCATCCTGAATATATTTTTATGATTTCTGGTCTGCGGGGATCTTCCGTTCTTTCAATACCCAGTACAAACCTTTCACGTTAGCTTTCCATTCCGGCAGATAAAACACCAGTATGGTTTCCTCCACGAGTTCAATACCGGTTACCCATATGGCCGCATAAAAGATCGTTTCGATCATACCCGATTCAAAAAAGAAAAGGATAAAAAATATTCCCTGTAATACGGCAGCCGTCTTTGCCAGGTACGTGTGAAAGCTTGTGACCTTACCGTATCTCCGGAGCGCTGTCACCGTCTGAATGGCGAACAACGTCAGCAATACAGTTATGGGAAACCAATGATCTCCCATAAATTCCGTTTTCGTGATCCACAATGAGAGGATCGCCACCAGCACAGTAGCATCATCGGCGATAGAGTCCAGCTTTGCTCCAAACAAACTGGACACCTTCAGCCTCCTGGACAAAAATCCATCGATGGCATCCGTAAAGAAGCTGAGCAGCAGCAGCCACTTAAAAATGCCCAGGCTACCGTTGAAAGCCAGTACAAGAAGCAAGGGAGCCGAAAGCAATCGATAAAAGGTGATCCCGTTTATCAGGTAAAAGGCGGCGGGATGTTTAGTTTGATTCATCGGCAAGGGAGTGTAGCGTACAATAATCGTGTAATACTAGATCAACGAAGACCGTCAGCCTATGACAGCTGTCACTCGAAAAATGTGACAAACGTCAGACAATTCGGAGCGAATGCAACTACTTTTGTACCTGACTAACGGAAGCGTTCAGGCAAAATTATGAGTAACAAGCAATCAAATCAATCGTTATCCGGAGAAGTGGATTTTTCTGTCCTTGGTGTGCAGGAGACGCTGGATCACCTGAGCACAAATGTGTCGGGTCTCACCGAAACAAAGGTTTCCGATCGTACAAAAAAATACGGCAAAAACATCATACCGGATGCCAAGCGGGCGTCACCCCTGGTCATTTTTCTGAAACAATTCAAAAGCCTGCTGGTCTACGTTCTGCTCATAGCAGCTGCATTATCTTATATCACCGGAAACCCGGCAGATTCATACATCATCCTGGCGGTTGTGCTGATCGACGCAATTATCGGATTCGTCCAGGAGTGGAGAGCTGAAAAAGCGGTTGTATCCCTTCGCAACATGTTAAGTCCTTCCGCCAAGGTATTCCGGGACGGGCAGTTGAAAGTTATTGACGGATCATTGCTGGTTCCCGGAGATATCATCGCGCTGGAGGAGGGTGATAACATTCCGGCGGATGTAAGACTGGTCGAAGCGAAAAATGTGAGAACGATCGAAGCCGCGCTAACCGGTGAATCATTACCTGTGAGTAAAATACAGGAGCCCATTGCAAAAGTTGGTGCGATGGCGGACAAAAAAAACATGGCCTGGAAGGGCACCTTCATGGCGGGCGGATACGCGAAGGCCGTAGTCGTTCATACCGGCATTCATACGGCTATGGGAAACATTGCCCTGCACCTGAAGTCCGTTAAACCCGAAAAATCGCACTTTCAAAAAAAGATTGACAGGCTGGCTTCACAAATGGCTGTCGCATCACTGGTCAGTGCTACCCTCCTCTTTGGAGTCGCGTATTTTACACTTAATCTTCCGATGGATGAATTGCTACTCATCGCTATCGCTGCAATGGTATCGATCATCCCGGAAGGACTCCCTTCCATTATCGCCATTGTACTGGCCATCGGTTCAAAGCGTATGACGCGCAAAAAAGCTATTGTCAGGGAGTTTACGGCAACGGAGACATTGGGCGCCGTCACAACAATCATCACGGACAAAACCGGAACGCTTACAGAAAATGCGCTTACAGTGCGCAGGATCTTCCTCTTTAACGAAGGTGATATTGAGGTAACGGGTGAAGGGTGGATACCGACCGGAAACTTTATACAAAACGACGTGGTCATAGATCCTTCAGCAATGCCCGGGATGGCGGAGTTGCTGAAAATCGCGACTCATTGCAATAATGCGACCGTCCGGCATCAGCGCGAAAACAACAGTTATGAACTTATCGGCGATCCAACAGAAGGTGCACTTCTTGTTCTGGCACGTAAGGGAGCCGCAGATCATTCCCATCCGGGCATAGAACGGATCGACGACCTTCCATTCAGTTCGAACCTCAAATTACGGGCAACACTGGTCAACGAAAATAACAAACGGATCCTCTATGTGATCGGAGCCCCGGAAATGATCCTGAGCCTGTCTGTCAACGTTGAGTCAGACAGGATCACAATAGGCCTCGATGACCAAAAGATCGCATCGATAAGGTCAAAGATCAATTTATGGTCTTCCCAAGCCATGCGCGTGATTGCACTTGCCAAAAGAGACTACGAAGGCGATGCCATCGCGGAGACGGAGATCGGGGGGCTTACGTTCGTCGGACTTACCGGCATGCTGGATCCACCAAGAGTTGAAGCAAAAGAATCGGTTCGCCTCTGCAAAAAAGCTGGCATCCGCATCATTATGGCTACCGGGGATCATATCAGTACGGCGGTATCCATTGCGCGGTCTGTGGGAATTATCGGCGAATCAAGTACACACGATGTTTTAGGTTTGACGGGTGACCAGTTGCATTCGCTGGATGATGAAGAGTTTGATGACGCGATCAAAAAAATTAATGTGTTTGCCCGTTTGAACCCGGACATGAAATTCAGGATTGCCAGCAGGCTCCAGGAGATGGGGGAACTGATCGCTATGACGGGCGACGGTGTTAACGACGCACCGGCTTTAAAAAAAGCGGATGTGGGTATTGCTATGGGGATTATGGGAACCGATGTGGCCCGCGAATCCGCCAAGGTAGTACTGGCAGACGATAATTTTGCAACCATAGTAAATGCTATTGAAGAGGGAAGGATTGTTTTTCTCAACGCCAGGCAAGCCAGTTTTTACCTGATCACAACAAACCTCGCCGAGATCACCACGCTGATCGCCGCCGTGTCCTTCGGCCTGCCCGTACCGCTTACTGCGATCCAGATACTCTGGCTGAACCTGGTTACGGATGGAATAGGCGATATGGCTCTGGCGGCCGAACGAGGCCATGGCGATGCACTGAATGAAAAGCCAAAACATAAAGAGGAAAAAATCCTCGATAAAAGTATCCTTCCCTTCCTCGTGATCAACGTAACACTGATGGCCGGTCTGTCCATGTGGGCATACCGGTATTTCATGCACCAGGGGATCGAAAATGCCCGAACGGCCGTGTTCATTGTTATGTCCTTCACACAGCTTTTCAATTTGTATAATATGCGATCGCTGAAGAAATCGATTTTTGAAATCGGTTTTTTTTCCAACATCTATGTAACGATCACGATGGCATCGTCCACCATCATAACGTTGCTGATTACTGAAATCCCCTTCTTTAAAACGCTATTCGGCTTCGGGACCATAACCGGACTAGATTTTTCCATTCTCGTCGCCGCATCGTCACTCGTACTTTGGTGTACTGAAATTTACAAGTACATCCAAAACCGAAAGCCTTAATGGTATGACAAAGGTTGTTTCATTTCCTGATGATCGTCAATAGTTTCCCCCGGCCGATAATCTATTTTCGTCAGATAAATTCCGTTTTATGAAAACCTCGGAAAAGTTTGAGATCATGCAGTCCACATGGCCGGAAAGGCATTTTGTCGTCAAGCGGGAAAAGGTACCGTTTGACAAACTGCCAGCATTCTTCGAAAAAAATTACGGGCTGATCTACAGCGCGATACAGAAGTACAACCTGGCAACCAATGAACCGCCCTGCGCGATCTATTACTCGATCGATGAGGAGAGGAAAGAAACGGATGTATCCGCGGCCGTTCCGGTCAAAGGAGATCTATCGCCGGTCCAGGGTTTGGAAAAAGTGATTATCCCACCTTCCAAGATCCTGCGGGCTACACACTATGGGTCGTACGACAATATGGTTCCTATTTATGCCGAAATGGAGAAGTATCTGAAAGAACACAATTCTCAGCGAGATCTAATTATTGAAGAATATTTCAGCGATCCAGAGGTCGAAAAGGATCCGGGCAAATGGAAGACAAACATTGTTTTTGTTCTGAAATAGCAGTCACACGTATAACAAGTAAACACAGGTATGTTTAAAAACAGACAAGATGCAGCCGAGAAGCTGGCGTTGACCCTGGAGAAATACAGGAACACGGATGCCTTGGTTGTCGGTATTCCGCGGGGAGGTGTTGAAACAGCCTACTACGTTGCAAGGTATTTGAACGCGGATATGACGGTGGTGGTAACGCGGAAACTTGGGTATCCCTTTAATCCGGAAGCTGCGTTCGGAGCCGTAGCCGAGGATGGAAGCGTATATATGTCACCCATCGCCGTACATAACCTTACACAGGAGGAAATCGATAAGATACTCGAGAAACAAAAAAAGGAAATCAGGCGACGGGTTAATAAACTACGAAAGGGAGAACCGCTACCCGACATGAACGGCCGGACGGTCATTATAACCGACGATGGTATTGCGACGGGTGCGACACTATTTGCCACCATCATGTTATGCAAAAAAATGAACGCGTCAAAAATTATTGTTGCCGCACCTATTGCGGGAGAAAGAATGGAAAAAACGCTGCTTGAGCAAGTGGATGAAGTAATGATCCTGGAGAAGCCCTATTTCTATAGCGCCGTGTCGCAAGGCTACGAAACGTTTGACAACCTGACGGACGAAGAAGCCCTCGGATTTATTAACAAATGGAGCCAGGAAAATAAGGTACACCTTAATTAATAAATCCGCGGTTTACCTACCGGACGCAAATTCATTCCGGCATTTCATCATAACCAGACTCGTCATGCATATCAGCCGGGTAAGCTTGTGTCGTGTCCTCATGAACCAATTTTCCGTTCGCATCAAATTTTAATGTGTAAATAAAATTATCTTTTGATACTGCCACCGAATAAACCTTATGACCGGTGTGTTCATTAACTTCCGTTACATCGAACAAAAAGTCTTCCTTAAAATGGTTTGTTATATAGTCTGAAATCGCTGCCGGAATTTTATTCGTTATATTTTTCATTTGCGTATGGTTTAATCGTTAATTTAATTTCAAAGTAGCGAGTTACAATCCTTTCTCAAATGACATTCCATATACAAAAATCCTGACAATCATCAGCAAAAAACTAATCAGCGCTAAAAAGCATTAGATACCCGTAAACAAAAGGTGCGGAACCGATCAGCGAATCAAACCTGTCAAGAATCCCGCCGTGTCCCGGGAGTATTTTTCCACTGTCCTTTACACCGACACTTCTCTTGATCATTGATTTGACGAGATCTCCGAACGTACCCATCACGATCACCGAAAGGCCGATGATTATCCAGCCTGACAAAGGCACTTTCCCGATCTGGATATAGTTAACGTAGATCAGCACCATCGTGAATAATGCACCGCCAAGGCTTCCCTCCCATGTTTTATTCGGCGAAACCCGTTCGAACAAACGGTGTTCGCCAAAAAGCGAACCGCAGATGTAGGCCCCGGAATCATGCACCCATAACAACACAAAATATCCCAGAATAACAGTAGGTTCATACGCCCCATTCGCGAAAATAAATCCACTTCCAAACAATAGTATCAGGGGAAATGTAATATACGGTATCACAAAAAAAGTGACAGCCAGGTTTAATAATGGTTTATCGGATTTAAGGTAAAGTTCCGTTATCAGGATCGCGCTTATCAATGGTATGCATACAAGCATCACGACAGGTTGAACGTAGCCTGCTATGACAAGACACGATAAAAGCAGAATACATGATGCCAACGATACGCCTAATACCTGGCGTACACGGTCCTGGTCCACACGGAGCAAGTGGTAAAATTCCAGAACGGCAATAACATTGATCAACGCGCACAGAAGTAAAAAGGTGAGACTGTTCACCATAACCGCTCCGGTAATGACGATAATAATCGCCGTTCCCGTCAATATCCGCTTCAGCAGGTTACTCACGGAATCACGTTTTTAATCGCTGATAGACACCTGAAAATTCCCCGTAACCAACGATGTGATCCCGCATCGCTTTTTCCACCTCAGACCTGCCTGCACCTTCCTTTACATTCAGCAGACTGTCCAGGGCGTATAACTTAAAAAAATAACGGTGTGTACCGGAAGGCGGGCAAGGACCTCCATATGAGCATCTGCCGAAATCGTTCATTCCCTCAACGCCGGGATTTTCATTCTCCCTGATATGATGTGTGATCGGAATATTCCATACAAGCCAATGAAGCCATGTACCGCCTGGTGCATCGGGATCCTCGACTATAAGGGCGAGGCTCTTAGCTTCCATGGGAATGTCGCCGATGTCAAGGCGGGGATTGATATCATTTCCATCGCAGGTAAACCGGGAAGGAATCGACCCTCCCGGTTTAAATGAGTCGCTTGACACGCGGAGAGCCTTAAACTCCTTACCGTGTTCGCTGTTATGTAACGGTCCCATTAGTCAACCATTTCTCCGGGTGATTGCGGCTCTGTTTGTTTCTTCGCCTTTTTCATCTTACCTGTCAGTGTGCTCATCAGGTCTTCAAATTTTTCATCGATCTTTTCGTTCAGGGCGTCTGCCAGGTCTTCGCCTTTTTTCGAGATATTTCTTCTGGTGTTTCCCCCTTTTTCCGGAGCGAATAAAACTCCCAAAACGGCGCCTACGGCAATCCCTGCCAAAACGCCTAATAGTGCTTTTCCCGAGTTCATACGTGTATTGTGTTTAGATGATAATTATTTACAGATGTCAAATACTTTTTTACTTTTTCCAAATGATCTTGAATATCCGCCGGGGTATGCATTTGTGACGCCTCGATTCCATGTATTTTAGCCCGAACGTTGGCTCTCATGCATTTATAATAGTTGAATATGTGCCAGTCGTCGTCATCCTCCATGCAGGCGAATTCGCGGAAATAGGAGGAGATGAAAGTATTCGCAAGTTCCGGATGCCCAAGCACCTCGAATTCCATGCAGAGAAACGCAATTTCATACAGTACGTCGATCTGCCTGAACGCATCGTTAAATTCGATACAATCAAAGAGAACCGGTTTCCGGTACAGGAATATATTACCGCTGTGAAGATCGCCGTGCACGTCTCTTCGAAATCCGGAATCAATACGGTGTTGAAATTTTTTTTCATAAAATTCCAGGAAATGGTCGCTCCATTGGATCGAATCATCGATGATCCCCGCGAACGAAGCACCAAGCTTATCCGATACCAGGTTGCGGATCACGCCAATGTCGTTAAAAGTATTTCTCGCTTCGGTCAAGTTAAACGAACCGCGAACCACCTCCGCCTTTGTATGAAAAGAAGCAATCACTTTTGCCAGCGTGCGTATATCGCCGATCGACACTTTCCCCGACCGTACAACGTGATCCATTCTTTTTGACGACCGCAATCGTTTCATCCGCACCATGTGATCGACAACGGTTCCCCCATGTCCGCCGGCATACCATGTGTCATTCTCCCTCCGCACCGGAATAACATCCAGGTAGATATCCGTGAAGCGCCTGTTCAGGATCAATTCTCTTTCGCAATAATGTCTTCTCAACGCAAGAGTGGAGAAGTCGAGGAAAGGGAGCCTGACGGGTTTCTTCAGTTTAAATGCAAACTGCCCCGACAGGATAACCCATGAGATATGGGTCTCTTCCACGATACCCTGCATCATCCTGTTGTTAAAAAATCCGCGGGCAGCCAATTCCAGAACCTCGTTATTTTTCATGTAATGCGCTAATGTAACTTCTTGCCTGATCCATCATGGATGTTATGTTCCCGTTCTTTGATTCCAGTTCAAGATGTGGGAAACCAATCCTTTCGAATTCCTCCCTGATCGCGCGGTAGACGGCAAAGTCAGCTTCACTGTCCGGCCTCGGCTTGCCGAGTCTTTCTTTCACAATAGTCTCGTCGGCGTAGATATGAATGAAATAAATATCGGATTTCATCGCCTTAGCCATCGTGGTAAACATATCTCTCATGCTATCCAGGTAGAATGTTGCATCTACGACAACATCTTTCCCCAACTCCAGAAATCCCCTGGCCTGCCTCAACATCTCCTTGTACACAAATAGTTTATCGTCCAGTGTGTACCTTCCCATCGCCCCCAGCTGTTTTCTCACGCCATCACTGTTAATGTATTCAGCATCCATCGACGTAGCGAGTTGAGATGCAAAGAAACTTTTTCCGGAGCCGGGTAGCCCACACACAATTACAATCATACGCCTTCAGGTTATTTACCCATTTCCCAGCAAATGGCTTGCCTTTTGTGATTGAAGCACCGGTTCGGTCAAGAGAAAAATATCAATTTTCCCCTTCCGGAAGTGTTTTACAAAGTCAGCAATGGCGATTTCCAGTACCTGGTGTTCGTCTGCTGTGGTTTGGGCATCATGGGAAAAAGGATTTTCCATCAATGCGGCAAGGTTCTTCCTGTGGCTGGAGACTTTTTGCCCCAGAAGTCGCCTTTCATCCTCAAGATCGGCGAGTGTTATGGCAATCGCGCGTGTGCGTTCAATGAATTTCTCGTCGATCAATGCCCTGAAATAGCGATCGATAAGGCTTCTGAAAAATTTCATCTCGTCCTCAAAAAATGCAATATCCGATTGCCAATGCCCGGTGAGTAAGTGCCAGTTTACCCAGTTATTTTCACGATCGGCTGAACTGTGTTTTTCAGCGGCAGATTTTCGTACGGATTTCCGGATTTCTGTTCTTTTGCTCATAAAATTTATCGTTTACTAAAGGTGACCCTGAATCTTTTTCAATGCTATGATGAAAGAACAACCGGGTCTCTGATTTTTATCAGCGTCGATCAACGATAAACCATACCCTTAACACGATATTACCGGGCAGCCAGGGGAACCGTTTTTTCTCCGGCGCGTTTACCGAGAATTCTCTCCAATTCATCCTTATATATTATTTCTTTTTCCAGAAGCAACCCGGCAATCATTGTTAGTTCCGCCTTGTGGGTGGTCAGGATCAGTATGGCATCCTGGTAACACTGGTCGACGAGTTTCCGGACCTCTTCATCGATAAGCTTTCCGGTATCTTCACTGTAAGGTTTTTGAATACTGGTTTCATTTCTTCCGGTCGAATCGAAAAAACTTATGTTTCCGATTTTTTTATTAAACCCAAAGTAAGCGACCATGGTATATGCGTCCTTAGTGACCTTTTCCAGATCATCAACAGCGCCTGACGATACTTCGCCGAAAATGACTTCTTCCGACGCACGGCCGGCAAGGGAAGCGCAAAGACGTTGTGTGAACTCTGTTAAGGTTCGGATTTGCCGTTCCTCGGGCAGATACCAGGCTGAGCCCAATGACTTTCCCCGGGGAATGATCGATACTTTAACGAGCGGATCCAGCCGGTCGAGTAACCAGCTGACAACGGCATGCCCGGCCTCATGGTACGCGATTATTTTTTTCTCGGCTGGAGAAATGATCTTGCTTTTCTTTTCCAGTCCGGCGACGATCCGGTAGATAGCATCGGAAAAATCCTGCCGGTCGACCTTGGGTTTTTTATTACGTGCGGCGATCAACGCGGCTTCGTTGCAGATATTGGCGATGTCAGCGCCGGAAAACCCCGGTGTTTGTGAGGCAAGGAAATCGCTGTCAACCGTTTCGGCTAGTAAAAGCGGTTTTAAATGCACATTGAATATTTCCTTCCGTTCGGACTGGTTAGGTAACTCAAGATAGATATGGCGGTCAAATCGCCCGGGGCGGAGGAGCGCAGGATCAAGAATATCGGCCCGGTTAGTAGCTGCCAGAACAATGACGCCTGTGTTTGTTCCGAAACCATCCATCTCTGTAAGCAACTGGTTCAAGGTACTTTCCCTTTCGTCGTTTGCGCCGGAGAAAAAAGCATTTCTTCCCCTGGATCTTCCCACAGCATCGATCTCATCGATAAAGATGATACAGGGAGCTTTTTCCTTTGCCCTTTTAAAAAGGTCGCGCACACGTGATGCCCCCACCCCCACAAACATTTCGACAAACTCAGAACCCGACAGGGTGAAGAATGGAACCTGTGCTTCGCCAGCGACTGCTTTTGCCAGGAGCGTTTTACCCGTGCCGGGGGGACCGACAATGATTACCCCCTTGGGAATTGTCGCACCCAGGCGGGTGTAACGTTCCGGGTCCTTTAAGAAGTCGACGATCTCCCTGACTTCCAGCTTTGCTTCCTCCAGACCCGCAACCTGGTCAAATGTTATTTTGCTTTTATTATCACTTTCCAGTAGCCTGGCAGTGGACAGCCCGAAATTAAACATCGAAGTGCCGCCGGTTCCGCCACTCCGGCTCATCATCACATAACGGAGCATAATATAAAGCGCCAATGCCGGAATCAGCCACACGAACATATCGCCGATACCCTTCCTTGTTTCGTAGGTTAAATTTACCTCCTCCTGGCCAGGAGCAGCTTGCCGGGCGAGTTCGAGCTTCCGTTCAAAAGCTTCCACGGATCCGATATTCATGGAATAGTGCGGGCCGGCGGAATAACCGCCAAAAAAAGGAGACTTTAGGGCGTCGCTGAACGACGAATCAGTGCTGAATTCCTTCTTAATGTATATGTATGCCACTTCGCTGTTCGCAACAACAATACGGTCTACCGCACGTTTTTTCAGCATATTGTTCTCCAGTTGTGTCCAGGATATTTCCTTCGGTGACGGAAAAAAATTTCCAATCGACAAAACGGCAATGACACCTACAATGACGAAGAGAAGCCAGACCAGGTTCTTGTCAATTGGAGGAAAGCTCCGCGGTTTGGAATGTTGTTTTTTCTGATCTGATCTGTCGGCCATAGGAAACTTCGTTGACATGTGCCAAAGGTCGACGTACGAATGAACCCGTGGAATGATCATCATTCTTCAGAAAGATGAGTTTTGTCACCTTTCCTAATCCTAACAAAAATCATCTTCCGAACGAGCGATGATCATAAAATCGTTCTATGCATATCGCCTAACTTGAACTACAATTAAACCCTGACTTCTATGGAAAGCGATTTGAAATCACCAGAAACAGAAGTGCACGCAAACGGTGCAGGAAATAAAAAAACCAATGACAGTCTTTCCGGCTTCGTCAAAACTCACATAGCATCACTGACAGAAGCCGCCGAACACTACCTGCTGAATACACCAACTGAAGATGCAGACGTGAACATGAAGCGCGTTCATGTTCTCTTCAATTGGAACGAAGGAAAAATGGCGATCGGCAACTAGTATTAAATTCCGGACAAAGATGAGCCGCCCTTTCGAGGCGGCTCTTTTTATTTCATTTATTGCGAGACAATCTTCTTGACCTGTTTCCATTTCGCGATCTCTTCCTCGTTCATACGTACATAGTCGGCATCGTTTTTTAGCTTGGCTTCTTCTTTTGAAAGCGTAGCAGTCTCGATGGCTCCTTTGTAGTCGCCTAATTTCGCCTGGATCTCAGCCTTTGTATGCATCACCCAGTACGCCTTCGGCCCATACTGCAGGGATTTATCGGCCCATTCCAACGCTTGTTTCAAATCCCTGTTCGTATCCAGGTAATACTTTGCCGCCATATAGTACTCCCCGGCGAGCCTGCTCTCCGGACTGGTGGTAAATGTTTTAATATCGGCCATAATCTTTTCATCGGAATTGGTACTGATCCTGAAGCTCACTTTTGTAAAATCCCACGTCAACTCTATTTCGGCACAACTGGAACACACGTTGGCAAACTGGATGGTAAATGTCTCTACCTGCTCTTTCAACGGCTTTACCTTCACGTTGAACCTCGCGGCGTCGTATGACTCCTGGTAACCGAAAGCACCCCAGAGCCACGGATCTTTGCTAAGGATAATCGTCCACTCTTCTTTGCCGGGAATCGCATACAAAGCATAGATACCCGGCGAGATCTTGTGGTGATCCTGAACCGTTACTTCTTCCCTAATGTAAATTTTTGTCGAAGCATTCGCTCCCACACGCCACACTTCTCCATAGGGAACGACCTGTCCGTAAATGATCCTGCCACGAACACTGGGACGCGAATATTCAATCTTCATTTCATTAAAACCGACCTTCTGGGTTACCGTCGAAAATGGGCTTAAATCAGGTACAGCAATTTGCGCCTGCAAACAAAATCCTGCCGTCAATCCAATCAACAACAAGATAATTCCACTCACATTTTTCATAGTTGTCTTTTTTGTTTCAAAACTTGATTGTTCTTTGAATCCGAAAGTACCATCAACCTGCATCGATTCGTATGATTTCCATCACACCTCATCGTGATTGTTAACAGTGACCGCCCGGGACCTTTGTCATCATTAGCTCGCATTCCGTATCGGGAAGAATACCCGAACGTAGATTCTCATCGCGCCGGATAAAACGCTGGCGTCTGCTAATCATTATCATATTTCCCGTTGACGAGTGTCATAGTCCGGATACGATATCCGGACTAGATTTAGTACATGATTCAAGGAAGGAAATTCAATTATCACAATTAACCAAAACAGCCATGAAAACAAATGAAGAACTCCGCGAAGATGTAATGGATGAGATCAAATGGGATCCCCAGCTAAAAGATGTGGCGACTCAGATTGGAGTTGCCGTCAAAGACGGTGTGGTAACGCTTTCCGGAACGTTGGACAGCTACACAAAAAAACTGGCCGCCGAAAAAGCGGCACAACGGGTCAGTGGCGTGATGGTAGTCGCTTCCGATGTACAGATTAAGCTTACTCCCGTTGGTAAACTGACAGATACTGATCTGGCAGAATCGATCAAGAATGTCCTTCGCTGGAACAGTGCCGTCAACCACGACCAAATTGAAGTGAAAGTAGACAACGGTTGGGTCTACCTCGATGGCAAAGCCGACTGGGAATTCGAGAGACAATCCGCACAACGAAGTGTTGAAAATCTCATCGGAGTCGTCGGGGTCTCTAACAATATTACGATAGAGCCCAGGGCGATTAATGTGAAAGAACTTAAGAACGATATAGCGAAAGCGTTTCATAGAAGCGCCTCGGTCGATTCATCAGCTATCCGGATCGAATCATCGGGAAATAAAGTTACGCTGTATGGAAAAGTGAGGTCATGGGCTGAAAAAAAGGAAGCCGAGAATGTCGCTTGGTTTGCTCCCGGTGTCTCTGACGTGGACAATCAAATCGACATAGACGTTTCTGTTTACGCCTGATCTATGATAAGAAGAACATGAGCGGATGATCCGCTCATGTTCTTTCAGGTCTATTCGCACATACAAAATATTCGCCATCAACATATGAAAAAGTCAATCACTACCCTGCACGACGCCCTATGCTATACGTTACAAGGTCTTGTTTTTACGGAAGAAAAAATAAAAAAGGAATTTAACAGTTGCCGAAAGAACATTACAGGTTCCGGTTTGAAAGGTGAACTGGACAAGTATGTGGAAAGTGCAGACAACAAATTACTCAAACTACAGCGGGCGTTTGGCTACCTGACACAGGATACCGTGTCCAGGAAAAATGAAGTGATCTCCAAAATGCTGGACGAAACGCACTGGCTGCTGTCGTCCTCAACATCCTCGCAGTTGAAAGATATTCTTATGTTAAGTTGCCTCCAAAACATCAGTTCCTATAAAATATCCGCGTATAAGACGGCATTCCTCTTTGCCCTGGAACTGGAACTCGATACCGTCGCAGACCTCATTCAACAAATTCTCGAATGGGAAACGGAGACTGGTAAGCACCTGTCTCCCCTGGCTCTGGAGATGTTTAACAAAATCCAAAAGATCGACACAGTCAGATAAGATCTGTTACAAGGTCAGTTACATAAACCAGGTGACGGGCACAAAACTTAAAGAAGCCGGATTGGTCAGGTCCCCCTGCTCAATCCGGCTTCTCATTTTTATCGCATTCCGCTGCACCGTCAGTTTTTTTGAACGAAGGAAAAGACGTCTTTCTTAAATTTCCTGATGAGCTTGTTCAGGTCGGAAACCCGAACATACAGGTTCCTGTGTTCTTCCCTGTAGTTTTCTTCTCCTGTTGGCGAAGACGACCGGAGCATGGCAGCCAGATCCGATTCGTGTTTTTTGATAGCGGTCCTGATTGGATCCAGTTCCTCGCTGTTTATCCGGATAAGTTCTCTTTCTACCGCAGCGAACTCCGCACTTGGAAACCTGTCGTTGAGTTCTTTTTTGTGGAGCAGCTTGTAGAAGAATGTGATTTCATCGTACAAAAAATCCATTTCCATATTCCACTCCAGGCTCTCGGTGTGTAACGATTCCAGGCTCGCGCTCAGCAAATAATCTGTTTTTGGATATTCCAGTGTTTTCATAAAGTTGAGATTATATAGTTATCCGGCGTTTAAATGACTCGATTTTTATTCAAGTTTAATACTGGCAAGTTTTCTATCCCATGACATATGTCAGGACTTGTATTGTTCCGGGAAAAGCTTTCGTTCGATGCCGTCCTACGTTAGTTCAAGTCCTTTCTTTCTCTTCCATTTAATGTTCTGAAGTATTCCGCCTACAGCCATGCACACGAGCAGTAACATGATCAGCGGACCAACAACAGGTGTCAGGGAAGCCAGCTTAAGCACCACAAAAATTCCGCAGGCAACCAGGATTATTTTTCTTCCGCTCCAGAGGGAGTTGTAGTTTGTTTCATTGATCCAGTTTGCTGCGATCAAAGACACGATAACGGTTCCCAACAGGATGACGGTCAAATAGCCGAACAGCAGCAACACCCCCACCGGTATTCCAATGATCGTGATAATACTTACAACGATCAGGACGGGTACGCCGACGAAGAACAGGAATCCCATTCCCAGGGATTTAAGAGATGCATTTTTAACCGTGTTTGCCGTATTCTTCATGGTGAGACTGAATAAGTATTGAACGATAACGATCATCAGAAACGCTGTTCCTAGATACCATATCACCATCAGGACGGACGCGAAACCCAGGAAGTGCCACCGGCCATTATCTATTTCCAGAGACTCGTCGAATGTAGCTTTCGACTGATTGAGGGTACTGCCAAAGTCCAGGGCTTGATCTTTACTCCAGTATCGTACGTCTTTGTTGAACTGCGCCCCGGAACCTAACGTGATCGTACCCGCGGCCAATACAGACTGACCGTTCACCGTGCCATTTAACCTGAGTTCCTCTCCCCTGCAGTCTATATCGCCATTAGCTTTTCCGTTCAGTGTAAAGATTCCCGATCCGCATCTGATCCGGCCATTGACTTCACCGTCCAGCGTTACTTCTCCTCCCGCCGACAAGAGATCACCGGCTATCGTCACGTCTTTTTTTATTTCGATGGTCCCTCCTGTTACAACCACATCTCCGGAAACATTTCCGGAGAGGATGATCTTACCTCCCGCCGATCGGATGTCGTCACCGACATAACCGTTCAGGTTCACGTTACCACCGGCGGCCAATATATCCTGATAGATCGTATCGTTGACCGTTACCGTCCCTCCTGCGACGATCAAATCACCCGAAACAGGGGCGTTTATCGTGACAGTCCCACCGGCGATATATAGATCATGCGTTACTTTCTCCGAGATCACCACATTCTCACCGGAGGACCACTGGGCGAAAACATTCATGGCCTGAAGAAGGCTGAACGATAAAGAGATCAGGAATTTCGTTTTCATAATGGATAGCGTTTCGGGTTTTAGGAACAAGAAAAAATATGACAACGGTATCATCTTCTCCTTGTGAGAGGACTAATGCTGTCAGTTCCCGAAACTAGAATGCCGGTAATGAATTACATATGACTTATTCCCGCAGCCCTCCTGATTTACATCAGCAGGGCAGCTCCAAAATGAGAATAGAGCGATGTATTGATATCAGCGCGAAAATTTGTTCAACGTCGAACAATGAGAAACAATACCGTACGGTATTTCCTGAAAATTCAGACCAAAAGGGAATCCTGATTACTTAATGAACTCAATAACATCGGCCGTAACGGTCACCTTTTGGATCACGACCATGGGTAAAAATCCGGGGAAGATACTGGTCTTAACATCCAGTGACAGATTGGCGAGCACCTGATTCGGTGCCAGGTTGGCTTTACTGACAAGGTCTTTACGCGCCTCCGCTACTAATGCTTCCTTTTTCAGTCCACCGAATCCCATGACCAGTTTTGTTTGGGAGCTTCCGGACGCCGTGGTAACAACCTTAAAATTCGCCTGGTTTAAAGATACGTCACTTTTCAGCGTTCCGAAATGAGCCGCACAACCTGTCAGAAGAAAAAGGGAAGTTACGGCAATGAATATAGTGTTTCGCATGGTAGTAAAAGGTTATAAAATTTCTCAATCGGTGTATTAACAGCCGGCATAAAAGGAATGTTCACACCGGCATTTGAAATAAGTAAAAAAAAGAAAGCGATGGTTCCCTTTTTTTAAACCGGACGCATACGTCGCGGGATGGGCGTGACCGGGATATCCCCGAGGACTTAATGTATCCCCTGATACAGGGAGTTTCTCCACCGCAACTCCCGGTTTTCCACGGGAACAAAACAAAAATCTCCACAAATGCCGACAATCGTCATTGAAAACAGACTGTTTTCCCTGCTTTTTTGTATCATATAAAAACCTCTAGTTGTATGGAAAACAATCAGGATTTACTAAAGCAAGTGCAACAGGCACTTCAGAATGATGAAAAAATTGCCAGCTATATCAACAACATTCAGGTGCGCGTCAACAACGGCATCGTGACGCTCGCTGGCGCGGTGGATAGTTCCTTACTCAAGACCCGCGCTGAGAAGATAGTCTCGGCGTTGAACGGTGTCACCAGGATCATCCAAAATCTTCAGGTACAAACAGGATTGCAAAAAAGAGTGGGTGTCCGGATCGACTGGAACGTAGGTAGCATGGCCATCTCTCAATAATATTCCCGGCTCATTATACAGGAAAGGCGTTGTGTAATCACAGCGCCTTTTTTATTTTTTGTTGTGCCCGTGATCCTGTACCAGGGTTTTGAAAACTACAACGTAAGCTGCGTGTTGACAACCGGCTCTTTCGGCGCCTTCGTCAGTTCATCAATCCATACACGGATGTAATTCGATAACTCTTCCAGGTCCGGGCTGCTGCCATTCTGGATATAAGCACCGGAGGCGACCATACCAAGCAGCATACATTCATGCAAGGGGAAACCGGCAAGCATTCCAAGACAATAGCCGGCATTCAGATTGTCACCTCCGCCTGTAAGTACTTTCGGCCGGGTTACCAGTCTGCCCTGCATTTCAATTACTTCCCTCTGGTGAAAGGCGATCGTCCCCACGGTCGGGTGAATAAGGAGGCAGTCTATATTCATGGCCTTGTGAAGGAACTCTCCAGCCTCTTTTAACGCCGGAATTTTCCCCTTCTGCAGCGGATCATTGCTATCCACTCCATTTATAGAAGACCATATCCGGATCGTCTCGTTCTCGTTCAGGCCCAGCGTGACTTTACCGTAAAAAGAAAAACAGCTGACCAGGTCGAGGACCTCATCAATCTGCTCGGTTGTTTTTTTTGAAGGATCGCAAAAATCGAAAAAGAATAAAAAGTCTTTCCTGCCTGAAGGTTTAATGATGTCGTTCAATACACCTTCCCAGATCTCGCTGGAGTGGGGAAGATTCACCCAATCCACAAACGCAAGCAAGTCATTCTGTACGATCCTGGCGGATATTTTATCAAGTCCGACCGTCTTTTTAATATAGCTCCAGTTGTACTTGTCGAAAACGTCAAGTTCGGAAAAGATCATTTTTCCGTCTTCAAATTCCAGGGCGTCACTCAATCCCGGGTTTAATACACTTATCACATCACAATTTTCATTCATTTCGGCAAACACGCTATGCCTTTCCGGGTGCCCCATACTTCCCATACATGTGGTGCGTACACCCAGCCGTCCCAGTGTGTTCGCCAATATCGGCGCATTTCCTCCCAGTTTGACCTGTTGAGTAACCAGTTCAATTTGTCCGCTCTTGCCCGTTGCCGATTGAATACGTTCCGCGAATTCCTTCAACGTCTTAATGTAAACGGTTTTAAAGTTCCGCTTCTGCCTGACTGCCTTTTTGATCTTGTCTACAAATCCGTCGAAACCTACAAAGACCAACTTCGGTGGATCGATCTTCGGGTAAGACTCAAGTTTCGAAAGCAGTGACGATAGCGAATCAATCAGCGATGTGTTCATGGTGCATATTTTTTGCGTATGGGAATTGAATTTACCCAACACATACAACCCGATGAATGAGTAATGTCTGCGGCCAAACTGATTTAAGTCAGTTTACAACATACAGCTGTCTGTCGCCTCCCGAGGGTGGGTGTGGCTACGGATTCAATACAAAGTCGGATCGTTTTGGAAAATATCGTACCTTCCTCCAGTTCAGGGAAAATATCCGTTGCACCACCCCGGTCAGTTCGGAAAAACTATGAGGCTTATAGACAAAGAGGTTCGCGCCTTTCCCGTAGCAAAACTCTTCCGTTTCCATATCCTTAAGCGATGTGTAGACGATGACCGGCAGGTCATCGAATTTCTTATCTGCCCGGATCTCCCTCAGACAATCTTTTCCATCCCGGCAAGGCATCAGGATATCCAGGAATAACATATCGGGAATTTCACGATGGAGCATCTTCATTAAGACATCTCCATTTCCGGCCCGCGCGAGCGCCACTTCAATAGACAGCTCATTTATAGCATCCGAAAGCAGGTCAAAATCCTCATCGTCATCCTCGGCCATCAAAACATGTTGTATACGGTCGTCCATGCTTCGACAATATTTAAGAACCTTCTGAAATTTAAAATAAAAATATACTCAGGTAACCATGAGGTGCAGTTTTTTAACATGCCGAACAACCCTATTTCGATTGACAGCCGGCTCGTCAATTTAACAACACCAACGTGTTAACAACGGCTGTATGCGAATTGTTACAATTTTGTATCCAGGAAAAATCGGGAATATGTTGACTGACCTGCAGGTGTGTACTATTTTCCACACCATACTCTACGTCGTAGTGGAGTCCTTTACCGATCAGGCGGACACATCCATGCGGTCGAAAAAAAAATAGGAAGGCCTTTTCCCATCATAAATCCATGGGCACGTTGACAATCAGTGATTGCCCACCAGGCGCTGAACATATCTGATCGTATTGCCGTTGGGGTCATCGGCATAAAACTCTTTTGTTCCCCAGGTTTGCTCAACGGGAGCCTGGTGAACCGGAGAATCTTTCTTGCGCGAAGTGTCAAGACCTCTCTTCGACGCCAGCCGGAATATCACATCCACGTCATCAACTATCACTGAAAAAACAGTACCGAATGTTCCATCGCCACTGTGGGTAGAGAGATGAAGCTCCCCGCCTTCCCTGGTAAGAATACTGAACGAATCCCAGGTTCCTGCGAGTTTAAAATCGAGAATGATGGTGTAAAAGGATATCGATTCGTTCATATCCCTGCACTTAATCATCGGAATGATGTTCATGACTCATTTAATATTTTAGACGACGGATTGTTGAATTCGCTGGTTACGGCTAAGGAATTTACATCGCATTTTGAAAATAACAAAATCAAGCGCGACGGCAACGTTACGGTTCCGGATCTATAATGAATCGTGCAGACACGACCCGAATATTTATCCGATATCAGTTCGTAAAACGGTGAGACAAAAAAAAGGAGCGGAAATTACGATTCCCGCCCTTTCAAACTAATTTAACCCAACAACGATCGAATTTTTCTACTGCAGCGAATTGTAGTATTGAACCAATTGCAGCATCTCTTTTTCCTTTTTAACAGATATCTTTTCCTTTTTTACATAGGCCGCGAGGTCTTCCTTTTTATCGGGGAAACTTCCGACCACCGACTTGATGTTGTTTGCTTCCAGTAATTCACCATCACCGAACCGATAGTAGAAGGAGTCGGGCGATCGCTTATATTGTGGCGGCAGGTCTCCGCCATCCAGCGCTCCGCCCTTCTTTGCCTCGAGGTAAACGATCTTCTTTTTCGCGAACAACATAACCTTTCCACTGTCCAGCAACGTAAAATAGCCTAGCCGGGATTTTCCGCCAGCCTGGTACTTGAGCGGGACCAGGACTGCACTTCCCATGACCACTCTTTTAACGGTGTTGCTGGGGTCCAGCACAACCGCCTTACCGTTTTGCTGAAATTCAATCAGGTCCTGGAACGCATTGTACCGCATGGGTGCGGAAAGTTTTTTGTCGCCGTAAAAAATCACTCCATCGGTGTACGCATCTTCCACATAGGGAGAACCTTTAATAGCTAAAGGGTCCACAGAAGCACCCTGGCCAAACGAGATAACGTGTACGGCCAGCAGCGCAACGCTCAGAAAAAGGGTTAGTTTCTTTAACATGTTGATACTTTTTTTTGTGTTGTTAACAGAGATTACTTTACTCTTTATAAAAGGTTACGAAAGAAACAGGATGATTTCGAATCCCCGTACTTCCCGTACCATCATGTCGCGTTAGCCAATAGTTTGCCAGATTTATTTTCCTTCCAAATCCATTAAATTCATAAAAAAAATAAAGTGTCCGGAAAACAGTCTGTCCGGAAATCGAGGACAGTGAATCAAAACCGAACGGTCATCAGTGAAGATCTTAAACAAAATCACACTGACGTATAGTCAATAGTCCTAGATTCTCTCTAAAGTATAGATATACCGTTGTGGTAGACACATGCAAATAAATTAACCCCAATTACGGTAGGTTTTTATAGGGAGCAGGCTGAGCTTGAATACCGGGAGCGCTAGACCAACTTAATGTTATGCAAGAAACAACACGCAATTATCTCATATAGGTATTGAAACAGGTATTGTGACACCCTTTCCGGGGCAATGGAAAGTTACGACGCCACAATTTGGCTACAAGCTTCTAGCCTCAGGAATCAGTTTATGGTGAGCAGGCTATTCCATTCTCAAGCTTCCGACCGGGTTCATCCTGGCGGCCTTTATCGCCTGATAGCTAACCGTCATCACGGTTATGGTAACGGCCCCAAAAACCGTCAATGCAATTATCCACCATGAGATGTTCGTGTGATGCTCATAGGTGTCAAGCCAGCGGCTCATAAAATAACAGGCAACAGGGATCGCTATTGTGCAAGCTACCACCACCAGGACAACAAAATCTTTAGATAACATCCGCCAGACACCGAATACCGAAGCACCCAGGACTTTACGTATGCCGATCTCTTTCGTGCGTTGCTCTGCGACAAAAGACGCCAGGCCGAATAATCCCAGGGAACTGATCAGTATAGCAAGTCCCGCAAATAACGACGCTAGCTTGCCGATACGGACTTCATTCCCGAATTTTTGCGCATACTGATCGTCCACAAATTTGAAATCGAAAGGCATAGCCGGCTCAAACGACCTGAACACAGCCTGTATCTTTTCCAATGATTCGGAATTGCTCCTGGCGGGATTAAGTTTCATCGTGATCACATTACCAGACCAGGTCATGGGTAAATATATTGCCTGGCGGGTGGATTCATACGGCGAACCGACAAGCATATCTTTTACCACGCCCAGAATCGTGAAAGAACTTCCCTCCAGTTTTAAAATTTCGCCAACGGGATTGTCCAGCCCCATGTATTTCACGGCAGACTCATTAATGATGGCTCCATTCCGGTCGCTTTCGCTCGTTCTGGAAAAATCCCGCCCCGTCACTACTTCCCATCCGATGGTTTTTCCGTACTCCGGTGATACCCAGGTCACGCCAAACACATCAGACAAACCCGGGTCTTTTCCTCGCCACCCGAAGCCGCCAAAATTCGCCGAGTAGTCGTTACTGGCCGGATTGTTCGACTCTGTCATTTCCACGATCGCCCCTGCGTTCATCAACTCATTTCTGACTGTCTCAAAATGATCATGGATCTTACTGGTTTTCATATTAAAGTAAATGAGTTGTTCCCTGTCGAATCCGATTTCCCTGCTCATCGCAAAGCTGATCTGCTGATAAACTACTATTGTACCAATAATAAGTGTCACCGAAACCGTAAACTGAAGCACTACCAATACTTGTCTCGGCAGCGATGCGAAACGTCCGGCACGGAATGTTCCTTTAAGGACCTTCACCGGTTGAAAAGACGACAGGTATAAAGCCGGGTAGCAACCGGCTACAAGTCCGGTGAAGAAAACAAAACCCAGACACAGGATCCAGAACCATTCATTGGTCCATGGAATGTTGATTTGCTTGTCCGCGATCTGATTAAACGACGGCAATGCCAACAGGACGGCACCAATCGCTACGACAAACGCGAATACCGCTGTCAGGATCGCCTCGCTGAAAAACTGGCCCACGAGTTCGTTACGCAAAGAACCGATAGCCTTACGGATACCGACCTCCTTCGCCCGTCTCTCTGATCGCGCCGTACTCAGGTTCATAAAATTAATGCAGGCCAGCATCAATACAAAAAGACCGATGATCCCAAACAGCCACACAAACTGTATACCTCCTCCCGTACTGTATCCGTTGACAAATTTTCCATACAGGTGCCACTTTTTCATGGGGTGCAGGAATGTTTCGAAATCAAACACCTTTTCTTCATCCTTTACGTGATCCTGTATCAGACTGCGGATTTTGTACCCGACCTTGTCCATTTCAGCCGTCGGCGGCAACTGGACAAATATCTGGATCATGCCGTCTCTCCATGAATCGACAAACCTGTTCAGCCAACGCTTATTGTCTGCGATGTACAGGTCCCATGGCGCTATAAAGGTCATATCGCTGAACTGTGAGTTTTTTGGTATATTCTCGTATACGCCGGTGACCTTAACGTCATGACGGTCGTCCATCCTGACCACCTTATTTATGGGATCGGTGTCGCCGAACAGGGCAGTCGCTACCGACTCCGAAAGCAAAATTGAATTCATATCGGCAAGGCCGCCGCGTGTACCCTTCAACATTTTCAGGGTCAGCATGTCCGGCGCGCCGGGCTGCATATAGTTGCCCAACTGGTTGAACTTATTGTCCCCGTTTGAAATGATATGATCCTGCGTGAAGGTTGCCATCACAACATGTTCGAAATCGTCCTGAAAGCTCGTGGATAACGCTGGCCCTAATGGAAAAGGTACATACCTGCTTTCTCCAGTTCCGCCGTTTACGGTCATGCGCTGCATCACTCTGGCGATCCGGTCATAGTTTTCGTGATACCTGTTGAACGATAACTCGTCGTATATCCACATACCGATCAACAATGCCACTGCCATTCCCATCGCCAGCCCGCCGATGTTGATAAAGGAATAACCACGGTTCCGAATCAGGTTTCTCCATGAAATTTTCAAATGATTTTTATACATACAGATGGTGTTTGATGGATAAGCATGTTTAAAGGATCTTATAAACTCCGGCCTCAGATACTTGAGAACACTCCATACGAATTTCCATTTTGCCTTCGCGGGATAGTTTTTGTACTGCTTTTTAAAAACCTCCATGAGGTCTCCCTCGATCTCGTCGAGGTAATCTTCGCGGCAAAACCACCGAAGAAATTGCAGCGCGTGTTTCGGAGGGACAGCGTTCATACTATTCGGAACGAAGTGTGTTCACCGGATTTGTGACTGCCGCGCTCAGGGCATGGTAGCTTACCGTAAACAGCGTGATCACAACGGCGCTTGCCGACGCTATCGCAAACAGGGACCAGCCCAATTCCATCCGGTACTCGTATTGAAGCAACCAGTTCGACATGAAGTACCAGGATAGGGGAATCGCAAATACCGACGCGATGATGACCAGCACTATAAACTCGGATGAGATCAGCTTCCAGATCTGAACGATATTCGCTCCAAGGACCTTCCGGATACCAATCTCCCTTGTTCGCTGCTCGGTAACAAATGACGCCAGTCCCAAAAGACCGAGGCAGCTGATCACTATAGCCAGGACGGTAAATCCGAATACCAGTTTTCCGACAATTTCTTCCGCAGCAAACTTATGCGCGTACTCCTGATCGGCGAATCGATACTCGAACGGTGTGTTGGGCACAATTCGTTTAAATACTTTTTCCAGGTATGCAATGGATTCAGCAGCGGACTGATCGGGAGAAATCCGGATATTCATATAGTTAAAGGGCCGTTCGCGGTTGTCGATCATAAATACGGTCGGCATCGGCTGGTCAAACGGCGAGGTCATGACGAGGTCGTGGACCACACCGATAATATTCCAGGTTTTTCCATGCCACTTTACCGTTTTTCCAACTGGATCCGTGATTCCCATCTGGCGGATAGCTGTTTCGTTAAAAATGAATCCGGACGTGTCGCTGGCGATTAGTGGAGAAAAATTCCTTCCCTCTTTTATTTTCCATGAAACCACATCGTCAAAATAGGGATCGATGCAAATCGTTCCGAAGAGCACTTGCCGGTTGGGATCTTTTCCCTCCCAATCCAGGTTATCGGCCGAAGAAAATATATCTGTAGTGGGGCTGGAACTTTGGCTGACTTGCTCAACTGCTCCTGTTTTAAGGAGTTCCAGTCTCAGCACGTCATATTTACGTTGAATTTCCCTGGTCATATAGGGGACGGAGATCAACCCTTCGCGCGAATATCCGGTGGGGCGGTCCTTTACAAACCGGAGCTGCTCGTACGTAACAAATGTACCTGAGATTAGCATCACGGAAATACTGAATTGCACGACTACCAGTACCCGTCTGGGTGTCGCGGACGAGCGACCGCTGTCCGAGCGACCTTTGAGGGCCTTCACTGGCTTCAGGGCGGAGAGAAAAAATGCGGGGTAGCTGCCGGCCGTCAGACCGATCACCGAGATCGACGCAGCGAATCCTAGCCAGAATAACGGTTCGTATACTGGCAGGCTAACCTGCTTGCCCGAGAATGTATTGAACCATGGCAAAAGCAAAATAACAGCAAGCAAAGCCACAGCCGCCGAAAAGATGGAAATAAGGAATGATTCACACAGAAATTGTTTCACGAGCTGACCTTTAACGGAGCCAAGCGTCTTCCGTACGCCAATTTCCTTCGCCCGTTTTTCCGACCTGGCTGTGCTGAGGTTGATGAAGTTGATACACGCGAGCAAGAGGATAAAACCACCGATGATCCCGATGATATAAACCAACTCCAGCCTTCCGGGTACACTTTGGCCGTTTTTGAATTCATAGAGATGCCAGCGCTTCATCGGGCTCAAGTGAAGCCGGGGCTTGGTTGGCTCTTTCGTATGGTTGAACATGACGTCCCTGATCTTTTCTGCAGTACCTTTTAATGATGCACGAGGGTTTAGCAATGCATAAATCTGGAATGAACTACTGCGCCAGTTATTCATGGCGTCCTGGCTGGAAAACAATAATTCCACGGGCGCGACAAAATCGATCCCCTGAAAGCTTGAGTTGGCCGGCAAGTCGTGATAAACGCCGGCCACCGATAGGTCAGAGTTTCCAATCCTGATAATTTTATTCAGCGGATCGGCCTGACCAAACATTACCGTGGCGAATGATTCGGAAAGTAATACCTGTGACTTGTCGCGAAAGGACCGCTCGTTTCCTTTTGTCATCTGCAGTGAAGTTATTTCAGGGAAGGCAAAATCCGTAAATGCTCCATGCGTTGTGAATACCTTTTCCTCGTGCGACAGGATACGGTCGCCGGAGGTGAAAGCGGATACAGCATCAAAGTCGGTTTTATAATTTGTGCGAAGTTCCTCCGCCAGTGGCATGGGTAGTGAAAAATACGTAAACGTTTCTCCCTCGATTGCTACGTGTGTAACGACCTGTACGATCTGGTCGTACTTCTTGTGGTATTTATCGAAGGTTGCCTCATCGTATATCCATAGCGAGATCAGCATAACGACGATCATACCCAACGCCAGGCCGGTTATATTTATAGCGGAATATCCCTTATTCTTTAAAAGGTTTCTCCATCCAATCTTTAAATAGCTTTTATACATACCGTATGGATCAGGTTGATAATAATCTTTAAACGACTTTATAAACTCAGGTCTGAAGTATTTAATTACACTCCACGTGAATTTCCAATTGGCCTGGCTCGGAGACCATTCGCATTGTTTCCTATAAACCTCCGTTAGGTCTCCCTCTATCTCTTCGAGACAGTCTTCGCGGCAGAACAAGCGCAGGAACTGAAGGGCTTTTCTTGGAGGATTGCCCTTCATCATTCTGACTTTAGCGAATTAACGGGGTTCCGTAATGCAGCCTTTATAGTGTGAAAACTCACGGTGAATATCGCAATCGTTAAGGCGCCGAATCCAGTCAGTAAAAATATCCACCATGAAATTTCAATCCGGTACTGGTAATTTTGCAACCAGTTGTTCATAAAGTAATACACCACGGGTATCGCGATGATACAAGAAGTCGCTACCAGCACAATAAAGTCCCTGGATAGCATCTGCCACAAATCAACCAAGGATGCACCGAGAACCTTCCGGATACCGATTTCTTTATTGCGCTGCTCCACTACGAACGAAGCGAGACCAAACAATCCAAGGCAGCTAATGGTAACGGCCAGTACAGCCAACACCAAGGCTAACTCTCCAATACATTCCTCGTTTTTGAACTTTGCTGCGTAAGCGTCACTGGCAAATCTATAATCGAATGGAGCAGAAGGAACGATTCGTTTGAATACCGTTTCAATGGCGGAAAGTGTTTCGTGAGAGCCTGACTCCGGGTTACTTTTTACAAGTATCCAGCCTTTATAGCCCTGAAGAAAAAAGATCATTGGTTTCGCGTGTTCAAAGGGTGAATTCATGACCATATCCTTTACAACGCCGATAATTGTATAGTCACCCGAGTCAAAATATTCCGTTTCCCAGCGTATTGTCTTCCCGACAGGTTGTTTTAACCCCATGTATTTCACGGCCGCTTCATTTATAACGAAAGCTGAAGAATCACCAGCTATTTCATTTGAAAAATCACGCCCATCAATAAACTGCCAGTCAATAGTTTTTCCGTAGTCGGCGCTCACAGCGATGGTCCCGAAACTCTCCTGTAAATCAGGGTCCTTTCCTTCCCAGGAAAAGCCCGCATTAAATCCCCAGATACTGGTGACACCACTCGCTGACTCAGCTACTGCTGACGCCAGTCCAGAGTTCTTCAGTTCTGTACTTATCACCTCCGACCTGCCCTGAAATTCCGGGGATGTCTTGCGGATCATTATCAATCCGTCGCGGGTATACCCTACCGGCCGTTCCTTTACGAAACTTAGCTGCTGATATACAATCACCGTACCGATGGTGAGTAAAACTGAAATAGTAAATTGGGCAGTTATTAAGATTTTTCTTGGAATTGGGGCTGCATAATTAATTTTAAATGTTCCCTTCAGTACCTTCGCGGGGCTGAAGGAAGAAAGATAGAAAGAGGGATAACTTCCGGCAAGAAATCCAGTTACAGCGACAAAGAAAACAAACAAGAACCAAAACGCCTCACTTGTCCAGGGGATCCGAAGTTGCTTTCCGGTGATTTCATTGAACCAAGGTAGCGCAAGCTGTCCTGCGACTAATGCTAACAAGGCGGCAAAACTTACGGTCAACATGGACTCGCAGAAAAATTGAAAGATCAGTTGGCGCTGAAAAGACCCCATCGTTTTCCGAAGACCCACTTCCTTTGCCCGTTTTTCCGAACGCGCTGTGCAAAGGTTCATAAAATTGATAGCAGCAACTATTAAAATAAATATCCCGATCAGACTAATAAACCATACCAACTTCAGCTGTTCACTTACAACCTGCTTACGATTTTCAAATGTCGAATAAAGGTGCCAGTTTTTCAATGGAAGCAGAAAGAGTTCAGGTTCCTCCTTTGCTTTTTCAATACTCACATGCCTTAATTTTACGTCCTTTATTTTTTTTGAAGCCAGGTCAAACTCTGCATCTGGTTTTAATACAACATAAATGTTGAGGAAATTACCCTCCCAATCGTTCTCATGGTTCTTTATATACTCATATGACGAGATTAACAAATCCCAGGGGGCCATAAATGAAATCTTGCTAAATTGGCTATTGCCCGGAAAATCCCTGAAAACACCGGCGACAACAACAGGAAGTTCATTGTCGATCGTTACCGTTTCTCCCACTGGATCGAGGTCTCCAAACAACTTCTTCGACAGGGATTCTGCAAGAAAGATGGAATGTGGGTTTCTAAACCCTCGCCGGGTGCCCGACAACATTTCCATGCTGAGCATTTCAGGGCCTGCCTCCTCCATAAAATTACCTACTTGCATAAATTTCTTTTCCCCGGCCGAAATAATGTACTCTTGCGCTTGAGTCGACATCACAACGTATTTGAAATCACCTGGAAACAAAGTCCTCAGTTCAGAGGCCAGTGGAATAGGATGATTTTCATAAGTACCCCCGCCGTTATGTACCATTAGCTTTCCGATGTGATCATGGTTTTTAAACGACCTATTAAAAGTCAGTTCATCATACACCCAGAGCGATGTAAGAATGACTGCCGTGATTCCCACGGCAAGGCCACCGATGTTAATCAGGGAATAAGCCCTATTCCGGGTAATATTCCGCCATCCAAGTTTAAAATAGCTTTTATACATACCGTATGGATCAGGTAGATAATAATCTCTAAGTGACTTTAAGAACTCCGGTCTGAAATACCGGACCACACTCCAGGCGAAGCTCCACCGAGCGTTGCGAGGAGCCGTTTTAAGTTGTTTTTCAAAAACCTCCGTTAGGTCTCCCTCTATCTCTTCGAGACAGTCTTCGCGGCAGAACCAGCGCAGGAACTGAAGGGCTCTTTTCGGAGGTGACATTATCCAAACGAAATTTTTGGAATTTGTTTGTAGATACTTGTTCGTAGCTCATACTGAGAATCGAGCATTCTTTTTCCCAGGGCGGTGATCACATAAAATTTTTTGCGCCTGCCTCCGCGGTCCTCGGTAATTCCGCCAAACCTGGACTTCACGTAACCTTTGTCTTCAATACGCTTTAACGCCACGTGGACGGCGCTGATATTCATCTTTTTCCCCAGTTTCTCTTCCAGGTTTTCGAGTATGGCCACACCGTACGCTTCGTCATGAAGGGCGGCTACCATAAGAAGTACCAGCTCTTCGAATTCACCAAGTGTTTGTTGTTTCATGAATTAACGTTGATTTTTAGAAGTACGCGTTAATCGCCCAACCAAAAGGTACAGCCCGATCGCTGAACCCTCTGTACCGGATCCATTTACTTAACAAACGTGAATTTAATAGATTAGTTTTACTTTTGTTAAGTAAATTCAGAAAATTTTTAACATTGGATTATGTAAAGGGTCACCCTCCCTAATTTCCGGAGGTCCGCAAAGGTTTCAAGATATTTTAATTGATCGCGGAGCATACCGGATCAGGCCTGGTGGCGTGCTGATTTAACATAAGGATACAATGCTACGCAGTGAGTGACGTGCGTGTTAAAGACCGATCGGCTTACGGT
Organism: Chryseolinea sp.; assembly: GCA_041742155.1. Lineage (GTDB taxonomy): Bacteria > Bacteroidota > Bacteroidia > Cytophagales > Cyclobacteriaceae > Chryseolinea. Next base: position 116,256 of record JBGSJE010000004.1, read on the forward strand.
ACAAATTGGTGTGGTTCCTCATCCAAGCATAATCCGTCCGCCATTTACAGAACACTTCTTCGTAATGTTTACCGATCTTTTCCATCATCACCTCAAAGTCATTTATCCCTTCAGACAGTTTTTTTCGCAGGATACGAAGCTCCTCCGTTTTTTGCAGATAATAAAATTCGTTAATCGCCTGGTGAATATGAAGATCGTTGTGAATTTTCAGATCGGCCAGGAGGTCCAGCAGGTGGTTCTCAAGCCTTTCCATCTTCTCCGGTGTAACGGTGTGCATGCAGTACTTTTTGAATATATAGTTAGAAAAAAACAATCAGGGTCCGGATGCTTTTCATTTAACCTAAATTGTATGAAGAAGATTGTACATACTCAGGAAAAGCGGTCCGGCCCTGATCTTTTTGCTATGGCTTTACACGAATTGAAAACGTTTCATGACAGGGGATACATTGGTTGCTGTTGCATACCATATAGGTAAGCTGGCCCCTGATGGTTGAGACTGGCTGCGGCGGCGAGATGCGTTGCGAGAATATCACTTCCTTCGCGTAGCAGGTTATCTCCATCTCAAACAATTCATCATAGTATTTTATCTGCTCGCCCGTTTCCCGAGCCTGCCCGACGGTCCGGAGCGTTTTCGCCTCTTCATATTGGATGCGTGTTGGGATCGGGCCGCCTTCCGGTAGAAACTGTGAATAGATATGCCAACCAGGAGCAATGCTCGCCTTTAGGTGCAGGTCTTTCTCAAACGGACCAACATCAGTTACATCGAAACTCCAGGTTACTTCAGCGGTTGACTGTCCAAAAGAATTCAACCCTCCGACCGCAAGCATAAGTACCAACGCAAAAGACAAATATTTCATGGTGGATCATTTGATTCATCTGATAGTGCGTGAGTGCGTCAAAAACCACCTGTTGCAAATGAAATATTTTAACGATTTTTTTTCGGGGAGTAACAGCAAACTGATACCGGCATGGATTCAAGTTTGAAATCCGTCGGAAGTCATATCTTTTTATTGAAAGACAACTCCAATCAACAAGATCACAAAGCCTGTTATATTGGCAACCTGCCTGTACCGGAAAATCCGCAACCACGTTGCCCGGAAATCAGTCCAGTCAGGGGGATAATTTTCAACTGTCCAGGTGTTAATGATTTTGTTTACCGGCATATTACCCTTCACCGTTAGCCAGGTATCCGTCACCAATGCGGCAAAAGAGACCAGGGCAGTAACGAAGAGCAGACTATCCGGAACCGAAGCCTTGGAAAGAACGAGGGCAAGGTTGGCGAACAAGGCCGTGTATACAACATAAACAAATTTTTTCCTCATGCTGGCATCGATGTGTTTTCGAAATTCGATATAAGATGCCGGTCCGAAGCTGGTCTGTACATCCCGCAATGCCAGGATATACATAAACGATTGACTTACAATAATACCGTAAGCCAGCAGGGTGGATAAAAGGATAAGTTTTATCATCATATTTTTTAATACCGTTTTGGTTAAACAGTCTCTATTTTTAGGGACCAGCCCGAGTGCTGGTCCGGGCAGCTCCGGCCAATGTCCCATACGGGAAAACGGGAATCATTGTTGCAAATCAATCCTCGCGCGCTGGGTAAAAAAGAATTAACATAGGTTAACTCCCCCTTCATTGTGAATACCGCCTGAATTTCCTAAATTCAACTCATCGTCATCATCAACGTCTTTGTAAGAACTGTTAGGTACTATATAATAAATGACTGACGTACCGGCCCACCCGGAATGGTCGGATACTCACTATATCAGGACGCTATTTTCACTCCCAGGCACCGCCCGTGATTGGGTATCAGTATAATCGCGCCGGGCAGTAACGTAGTTCCTGGCCAATAATCCGGCAAATCCATTTTTATATGAACGAGGGCGATCAACAAGCAAATCACCGGTTGAAAAATCTTCTTGCCGCTCAGCCCAAAAAAGCGCTGACCTACCTATACGATCGTTACTATAAGGGACTGGTGTATATGTCCGTATCCAAAACACATGACGAAAAAGCCTCGGAAGATATTGTTCAGGAAGCTTTCGTCGACCTTTGGAAAAATCACAAAGTCATAGCCCGTAAGGACATTATTGTTATTCCGTACCTGTTCAAAATGGTCAAGAACCGGTCGGTCACGCATTACTATCGAAAGTTAAGGAGAAATGAAAACCCTCTGCACGTCGCGGAAAAGCTCCAGGAGTTAAGAGGCGCGCTTCAGGTTGAGATGTTCATCTGGTTTGAGGAACATCCGCTGTGGCAGTTGATCGCCACGTTTCCACCTCGGGAGACAGAGTGCCTGAAGCTGAAGCACGTTGAAAACATGACAAACGACCAGATTGCCATCCATCTCAGCATTTCCGTTAAAGCTGTGGAAAAAAATATCACGCGCGCCTACAAAAGGTTACGGCAATATGACCCGGTACTCCTTCGCAAAACCGTACTCTATTAATATCGGATATCCAAGGGTTACACGATACCTGTCCAGGCCTCCAACGGCCGACGCTATACGACGCCAAGATCGTCCGATCCTTTCAAACAACTAACGCAATATGGTGGATGCGATGGTTCACGAGGCTGAGTGCTTTACAACGCGAGATGCCTTTGGTTCGAAGTTTGGTAAACCTGCACATGTTAACAACGAATTACCAAGATGGCTTATCCATATAAGACGGAACGGCAACCTCCCGGATTTGTTTATCAGAACCGGGTGTGCCAACAGCCCCCCATAGAAAAGGATCGCCGTGCGGTAACCTTATTGAAGAACGACAGTTTCCCCGATAGTAAATATGATGAAGACTACGCTGGAAATGTATCCATTCATCAAGCATTCACCTGTTCAACGGTGAACACGGTTTTGTTCACAACTGAACAAAGTGGCGGACCGGTCAGGCTTTTCCCCTCCATTCAATCCTGGCCGTCGAAAAGAACGGAGAAATATTTTTATAAAAGTGAAATCGGACAATCAAGATCAAATCAATTACTATGAAAGTTGTTGTAACCCTTATTGTATGCGTGATCGCTGCCGGTAGTACTTCCGGAAAGATCAGGAACGGTTATCAGAATGATATTCAAAACAAATTCATTAAACTCGACAGTCTTCAGTCCATTCTTTGGTACGGAGAAAATTTTTCTCCGCTGAAGAAACTGGATATCAAAACACAAATTAAGGACCTGATCGATCTGATATCCTACTATGAAATGACGGAAAAACTGATCGGTCAGCTGAGGATAGTCTCACCCGGTATCTACCAGGAGATGGATACTATAACGGATAAAAATGGAAGACCCACCGATATCTACGTCAGGATGATACCCCGGGACAAAAGCAGAATCCAACTGTGCGCAGCCAGTTTTTTTGCGCAGTCGCCGTCGGATAAAGATATCAGTATTTCAGAATACGGCGAGAATTCCGTCTCGATTGACATCTGGCTAATGACATACTCGCTTTTCCTGCTATGCCATGAGCTGGGTCATATGAAATATGTAATTCCGAACCTCGCGGTTTACTGCAAATTCTACGAAAAAAACTATCGCCGGCAGGCGACCGATCTGAGTTTTGTGGGGCATAAACGGAACGATGAAAGCGGAAGGTCGTCAACTGATTTTGAGAAGAGATTTTTCCGGGATCGTGCCACATATTCAAATTATTGGGGCAAAAAACCGGAATCATCCGTAGCCATCATGCAAAAGATCAGAAAGCGCAACAGGTACCTTGGTCAACCTGGCCAGGCAATACCATCGGGTACACTTGCCAATTCGAGGTACTAGGTATGCACCCAGGCGAACGAACAAACGAATTGAACCACATCCGGTTAAAGTGATATCTTCGCGTTGATCCTTCGCAGGTCAGATATAAAACCTTCTTTGTTCTTAGGTGAAACGACGACTTGTCCACCGCGGTAGGTGATTACGATCCGGTCAAATGAAAGCGCAGGCGCGCCAAGCAGGTCTCTTGTTTGCCGGATGGATTCAATTTTCATAATATCAATGCCAACTGTTTCAAGCACACCACATTTAACAAGGAGTTTATTGTCAGGCGTTATTTTATAAAACGTGCCTGTATAGATATTGATTAGCAATAGGATGACCACCCCACATATAAAAAGTCCCGGCCAGACTGCATTGATAACCAGAACGGCCACAACGATTCCCATCAATAAAATCAATGGGATCAAAATTTCTAATCCGATTTTCGATTTGTAAATTATTTCGCTCTTCATATCTCTGAAGATGAAAACCCTTCCGTCGTTCGGGATTTCAATTTCGCGATTTTCCTGCAAGAGAAAAAACCAAAGCTTATATAATCAGGAAAACCGGACAATCTTGTGAAGAAGGTCGTGATGGCAGATCGGCATTGGTATGGCGTTGATCAGGACTTATTGAGGAATTCAAAGTCATAATCGATCAACTCCTTCGGATGAACCCCCAATCCCCTGGCAAGCTCAAATAACGTGGTCACATTCAGGTTTGTATCCGGATTGGTTTCCAGCTTGCTGATCTTCGTATGGTCAACATCGCACAGATATGACAAAGCGCGCTGACTTAAACCCCGCTCCTCTCTGAGCCGGGCCAGATTTTCCCTGAACTTCTGAAGCCGCTTTTTATCTCTTGCTTTCATGCCCTGTGCAGGGCAATCTCATCGAATTACATAAAAAATGTGTATATAGAACTATATACATTCTATTCAAATTGCTATCTTGCATGAGAGAATCGCAGAAGTTAGCCGAATACCTTATCAATCTATTCTGCCCTATGTATTCAAACGTTTCAAAGAAATTTTCCCTGGGGATTGGCTCTATTAATTATAGAGTTATGCGGGAGCTTGGTCCGGAACAGCAATACCTCGGTAGGCTGTTTCCCGGACCAATGTTTTAAAACAATAAAAATGTTCACGTCAACCTGAATCGATATGAACTACAGTACACCATCGGAATACACCGTCACCAAATACTTTCCACTTTCAGCGGAAATCCAGGCTTGTATTTTCAGGTTGTTAACTACCTTTCCTTATCACCGGTTTACGACATTTCGCAGGGAGCCATTGTCCATGCCTGGGGGGATTTCCGCCAGGGCATGGACATTCATTTCACCCACAATCCCTTTTCTCGCTTGAAACCGGGGGAAAACCATACCGACGCGGAACTGGTCGCGGCCCTGACACAAGGGAACCGGCAGGCCTTTGAAATTATCTACCGTAAATATGCACGCGACCTGCTCAATTTTGCCCGGAAGAATATTTCTATTGGGGAAGAGTGCGAAGAAATTGTACAGGAGGTCTTTGTTTCCCTCTGGACCCGTCACAGCGACCTGAAGATCCAGTCACTGAAAGCCTATTTGTTCAGTATGGTGCGGTATATGACCGTCAAATATTTTCAACGCAACGCCATCAGGAAACGGTATGCCGAACACTACCGGGTTTTTGAAGCAATCTATGAAAACCTGGATGAATCGGCTTTCGATGAAAATGAAATGCAGACGATGATCGAACAGAGCCTGTCCGGCCTTCCCGACCGGTGTGGCGCCGCTATCCGGTTACGCCTTTACGAAAATCTTTCAAACGCAGAAATTGCAGACCGTATGAACATCAACAAAAAGACCGTTGAAAATTATGTTGTTATGTTCACCTCCCATTTCCGCAAGACACATTCAAATGTCCACAAAGTGAGCACGAAAATCGCGGTGATGTTCATCACGTACCTTTTATCGAACTAAGGTAATTATTCCATCGGACCGTAACGTCTGACACTATAAACGCCTGCCAACGGGGCATTCTTCACGAATTAAATCTCAACTCCCCGGCTACGGCGGCCTTCTGGATTTGTGATACCTCCAACATCATTTTTTTGAACGGGATCGCCCAAACGCTGCGTTTGTCGCCGTTTTTTAGCATATTTAGTAACGGGAGACTCACTCAAGGTCGAAACGATGTAAAATTTTTATCTGGCTGGCTGACCCTTCGATATATCAGGTCAAGATTTGTCGGACACCGTGAAAAGAGCTGTTACATAAAACCCATAACCATGGATTTATTCTCCGATGAAATTCAAATTGATGACCTCAGCATTGCCATAAAACTCTTTAAAGAAAGCCGGGCTGGATTTCTGAAATTATTCAACAGCAGCCCGATATGCATGAGTATGACGACGACTACCCTGGGGCAACGAATTTATGTGCGGGTCAACAACAAGTTCCTCGAAAAATTCGGTTTTGAGGAATCGGAGATCATCGGCCGTACATCCGTGGAGGTCGGAATACTCGACCATGAAGAGTCGGAAAGAGTCGGCAATATGATCCGCGATAAGGGAAAGTTGCAAAACGACTACGTCCGGTGTGTTGATAAAAACGGAAAGACTGTACACACCGTGTCATCGATCGAAACGATGGAAATAAACGGGGAAACTTACCTGGTATCTTTTTTTGTAGACGTTACGAAGATCATGCAGCAGCAGGCGATCATCGAACAGCATGCCCGTCAGCTGGAATATGTGAACAAGGAACTGGAAGCTTTTTCTTATTCCATATCACACGACTTAAGGGCGCCTTTACGTGCTATCGATGGATATGCGAAAGCATTGGAAGAAGATTTTTATCCTCTTTTTGACGATGAAGGTCGAAGCGCGCTTGCCGCCGTTCAGCGCAACGCCAAAAGAATGACTCATTTGATCGACGACCTTCTGGCCTTTGCACGTCTGGGACAAAAACCGATCAATAAAACCGACATCGACATGAACGTTTTGGTCGGTGAAGTACTGGACGAATTAAAGAAAATAACCCATCACAAGGCCGAAATAGTAACAGGTACGCTGCACCCGGTCCGGGGTGATTACACCCTTATCCGGCAGGTGTTGATGAACCTCCTGTCGAACAGCGTAAAATATTCTGCGAAGAAAGAACATCCGGTGGTTGAAATTTCATCGAGCTCGGAGAACAACCAGGTAACCTATTCGGTCCGCGACAATGGCGCCGGGTTTGACATGAAGTACGCGGATAAGTTATTCGGAGTTTTTCAACGGCTGCATCCCGCCAGGGAGTTTGAAGGAACGGGAGTCGGGCTGGCTATTGTACAGCGCATTGTGAACAAACACCTGGGAACCATCCGCGCGGAAGGCGAACCGGAAAAAGGCGCCACATTTACCTTTTCCCTGCCGGATAAAACGCCCTTAGACACGGTATGACCGGGGCAACCGGCGAGGAGTGACCCATTCCCCAGGCTGTCCATACACCGCCCGGTCCGCTTTCGGGCTGCCGGTAATATAAAAAATACCGGAAACCGGCCGGGGGTTTTGCTCATTTGTCATAACTACTATGGGTCAGGCCATTTCATTTTCTTACATTCGTATTCCCGGTACGCGTTATGGAAAAAACAAATTTTGACCAGTTACTGGATCGTTACCTCAACGGACAACTCCCCGAACGGGAGAAGAACAAACTGGAGGCATGGCTCAACGTCGTCAAGACAAAATATAAAAAAGAGCTCGTCCTGACTCGGGAAGACGAAGACCGGCTGTTCGCCAAAATAACGGATAAGATCGACAACCTCGATGACGTTGTTTCTTTCCTGCCTGAGTACCGGGCGAAAAAAAACCTCAGGAGGCGATTATGGTTCCGGATCGCGGCGTCGATGCTGCTTGTCGCCGCCGCTTCATATGGAATCTGGTTCCTGCAGGACAGGGCTCCTGAAACAAAACCCACCGGCACCCTGGCGCAGGGTCAGAAAAAAATCTTGCAGGATGGCACGATCGTCTGGCTGCAACAAGGTGCGAGTCTCACTTATGACGAGCAGCCACAGCTACGGCACGCCAGTTTAACGGGCGAAGCTTTATTTGAAGTAAGCAAAGATGCCAGCCGTCCATTCACCATCACGTGCGGGAACGTAACCGCGACTGTGCTGGGCACAAGCTTCAATATTAAAAGCGGTACGCAGGACGTCGAACTCACAGTATTGACGGGAAAAGTTAAACTCTCCTCCCCGCTTGACACCAAGGGAATCAGCGTTTTGCCAAGGGAAAAAGTAATCTATCGCCGTGATGGAAACGTAAAAAAAATCTCCATTGATACCGCGGACCTGAACACCATTGCATCATACAGGGAGTATAACATGCAGTTTTCCGATACGCCGATGAGCGAGGTAATCGCCCGTATGGAGAAAAAATTTGATATTCACATTTCGCCGGAAGACAAAGCGCTGGTCAATTGCCGCATTACAGCGGACTTCACAGACCAATCTCTCGACAAAACCTTGCAGATTCTTGCTGAGCTGCTTGATCTCGATTATGAGATCCGGGGATCAGCCGTTGTGATATCCGGGCACGGATGTAATTAACGTGTTTACCCAGATTCAAGCTGATGAAAAAAATTACGAATACCCATCCAACCCCGTTCTGATAAATGAACAGGAGTGTCGTTACCACTCCTGTCATTTACCCTCATAGCACATTCAACCTGTTGGAGTTGGCGGAGGGTGTTTTGTCGATATCCCTGACAAAACACTTAAAAGTAAAAAAATTAAGGTTACCGTTAAACCAACTGCCGGATCGTTATGAGACATCTCACTTTTCACCCCATTATCGCCGCCATCATTTGCGGAACGGCTCTTGCGCATACAAATTATGCCCAACTGCTGGAGAAGAAAGTTACCATACACCTCGAAGAGATTCCCTTTGAAGTGGCCCTGAAAGAGGTCGAGACGCTCACGCACGTCCGGTTTTTTTACAGTATCGATCAACTGTACGTATCCGGAAAGATCACTATTACCGCAACGAACACGCCACTAGGTGATCTGCTAAACCAACTATTCTCTCCCCATCACATCCGTTACAAAGTTCACGAGAGAGAATCGACGATCACGCTGAAGCGGAGAAGACACCCTCACCACCAGGAAATGACAAAACCAAAACCTGATGATCACCATAACGAAAGAACAGACGCGGTCGTCCGCAATGGAATTGTCAAAGATGCTTCAACCGGCCGGCCAATAGCGGGCGTTAACATCGTAATCAAAGGTTCTTCCATGGGCACCACAACGGATTCGGACGGAGCCTTTACGCTCGAAGCTAAATACAGGGATATCCTGATCTTTTCGTTTATCGGATATACAACTGTACAGGTATCAATAACTAATCAGCGTACGATCGAAGTGCTACTTGCAGAAGATATCAAAAGTCTTGATGAAGTGGAGATCAACGCCGGGTACTATAAAACGACGAAGGTGTTTCAAACCGGAAACATTTCCAGGATCGATGGTACCGTCATTCGCAATCAGCCTGTATCCAATCCCCTCGCGGCGATGCAGGGAAATGTCGCCGGGCTGGAAGTGACTCAACTGACCGGGGTCCAGGGCGGGAACTTCACGGTACGCATACGTGGCCAGAACAGTATTGCAAACGGAAACGACCCGCTATACGTAGTCGATGGTGTACCGTTTACAAGTACACCTATGTCTTCGTCTTTAACATCGCAAAACATTTATGTCGACGGGACCAGTCCGCTTAACAACATCAGCCCAGGCGATATTGAAAGTATCGAGGTATTAAAAGATGCAGACGCCACTGCTATCTATGGATCGAGGGGATCCAACGGTGTTGTCCTGATCACCACTAAAAAAGGTAAGCCGGGAAGGGTAAAGGCGGATTTCAACCACTACAGTGGAATCGGGATGGTCACCCGGAACATAAGGCTTCTGGATACGGAACAATATTTAACGATGCGTCATGAAGCATTTCGAAACGACGGCCAGATTCCGACCGTGTCTAACGCTCCGGACCTGACTACCTGGGACCAAAACCGGTACACCGACTGGCAAAAGGAATTATTAGGAGGAACCGCCCGGTATCATGACGCTTCCCTCTCCGTTTCCGGCGGCAGTAATCAGTTCCGGTATATAACGGGAGCCGGGTACCGAAAAGAAACAACGGTGTTCCCGGGCGAAAATGATTTTCAGCGTGTATCGGGCCATCTGAACCTCGTCAACACATCCGGAAACGGCCGTTTCAAATCTTCCGTCACCCTGAATTATACACACACTCATACCGATCTCATTTCACGCGACCTTACCGTAGATGCCGTGTCCCTTCCCCCTAATGCACCCGCGCTGTACACAGCCGACGGTGAAATGAACTGGGACAACGCGACCGGATACAATCAATCACTCCTTCACCCTCTTTCCTACCTGAAGCGGCGCTTGGATTCACAAACGAACTATTTCATGACCAGTGCGACGCTTGGTTATGAACTACTTCCGGGTCTGGAGTTATTCACAAGCGGGGGATATACCCATGTAGATACGGATGCGATCACGAAAAATCCGAAGAGTGCCTATTCACCCGACCTGTCGCAAACATTGACCAACGAATCTGTTTTCGCCTCGAACAAATTTCGGAATTGGGTGTTGGAACCCCAGCTCAAATGGTCGGGAGAATGGGGTAATCACCAGATCGATCTCCTTGCAGGGTTAAGCTTCCTGGAACAGATTTCTACTGTGCTGGACCGTGGCGGAACGGGATTCCCGATGGAATCCACGATGACCGATATACTCGCTGCGCCGGAGGTTCGTATCTACGCCGATGAGTACAGTAGGTACCGCTATCATGCCCAGTTCGGCCGGGTGAATTATCGGTTCAAATCAAAATACATAATCAATGTCACGGGAAGAAGGGACGGGTCCAGCCGTTTTGGGCCAGGGAATCAATTTGCCGGTTTCTGTGCAGTAGGCATGGCGTGGTTGTTAGCTAAGGAAGAGTATATCAAATCCGCACTTCCTTTTGTCAGCTCAGGAAAATTACGGGCGAGTTATGGAACTACCGGGAACGACCAGTTAGGAGACTATCAATACCTTGACACCTATGCACCGTCGTCATCCTATTTTGGCATACCGGGACTGAGACCTGTTCGCCTGAACAATCCCGATTTCGCGTGGGAGTCAAACCGGAAGCTTGAAGCAACGCTGGAACTGGGAATGTGGAAAGATCGTATCGCGTTCGAGTTTTGTTACTACCGGAACAGAACTTCCAGTCAGCTTGTTGGTTTCGCTTTACCTCCCACAACGGGATTTACGAATATACTGGGCAACCTCCCGGTAACGGTTCAAAATTCAGGTGTCGAAATACAGATACAGGCTGATAACATCAGAAAGCACACCTTTACGTGGTCTACTTCCCTGAATCTCTCTGTTCCTGTCAACAAGCTGGTCGATTTTCCGGGATTGGAGAATTCGCCCGCATACGCGAACACACTTGTCGTTGGTGAACCATTAGCTGTCCGTAAGCGATATCATTATCTGGGAATTAACCCAGAGACCGGGCTTTACATGGTGGAAGACACAAATGGCGACGGCGCTATCACTGTCGACGACAGGGAAATTATGCCATTCGTGGGTACAAAATTTTTCGGGGGTATCAGCAATACCGTTACTTTCAACGGCTTTCAACTGGATATTCTGATGCAATATGTAAACCAAACCGGACCTAACCCCATCGCCAATTGGGTGATCCCGCCTGGCCATGCAACCAATCAACCCGCCGATGTGATGAACCGCTGGCGGGAGGAAGGTGATGTCGCCGCTGTACAAAAATTCACGACCTCATCCGCCGGAACGACTGCGCTGATCCGGTATCAAAACTCGGAAAATTCCGTTAGCGACGCTTCGTTCCTGCGTGTAAAGAACATCTCTGTCTGCTATTCCTTCTCTCCCAGGTTTTTAAAAGCGATGAAGCTTCAGCTTTTACGTGTTTTTATACAGGCGCAAAATCTTTGCACAGTGACAGGCGATAAGGGTCTGGATCCGGAGACGGGTAGCCGTTCGCTCCCTCCGTTGAGAACAATAACCGGTGGCATACATGTAACACTTTGAAGATTATATCCATGTATCATACATATCTCCGACAACTTATGGTATCGTCGCTGATGGCAGTATCCGGTTGCGACGACTTCGTAGTGGTAGATCTGGCCGGATCCGACCTTTCAAGGGAATCCGTATTTACGGATGATGCCACAGCGGAAGGAGCAATGGCGGATGTCTACTTCCAGATCGGAACAACCGGATTTGCCGGCGGCGGACTCAATAGTGTATCGTTTGTCACCTCTTTGTCTTCCGACGAACTTGTGAACGGAATTACATTCGATGAGAGTTACAGGCAGCTCAATACGAACGATATCATTCCTTCCAACATGCGCATTACGGCAATCTGGCAGGATATGTATTCGTGTATCTATAAATGTAACGCCATCCTGGAAGGGCTTGCTCTGTCAAACAGTGTGCGGAAAGAGTTAAAAGATCAACTGACAGGTGAAGCCAGATTTTTCAGGGCCTTTGCTCATTTTTATCTGGTTAACCTTTTCGGAGACGTTCCACTGGTCTTGAACACGAGCTACAAAATTAATCAGAACATACCGAGAACTCCGTCTCGAGATGTTTACGATCAGATCGTCACAGACCTTCTGGTAGCAGAGACGCTACTAAGAGCGGGTTATAATTTTTCAGAAAACGAAAGGATCAGGGTGAATCAAGCCGGTGCAACGGCTATGCTGGCCAGGGTGTACCTCTATCTCGGAGACTGGTCTGGTGCCGAAAGGAAAGCAACCCAGTTATTGTACAATGAACACTATGTTCTTGAGCCGGATCTTAAAAACGTTTTCCTTAAAAACAACGGGGAAGCCATACTGCAATTATATCCGGCATTCGGATACCCGGGCGACTATTCCGCTTTTGGGTTCTATGGATGCAGTGTATCCCCTTCTCTGCTGAATGTTTTCGAGGATTCCGACCAACGCAAGCTGGTATGGGTAAATAGGGAAAAGCCTTTTAAATACACCTCCAATACCAGGTATGCGGAATACTCAACCGTACTAAGGCTTTCGGAGCAATACCTGATACGTGCGGAGGCGCTGGCCCGGCAAGGCAATATAGTCGCCGCTCGGAACGATCTCAACGCAATCAGGAATCGCGCAGGGTTGGAGAATACACTTGCCACGGATCAGCCATCAATCCTGGCAGCGATTGAAAAAGAAAGGCGGGCTGAACTCTTCCTTGAATGGGGTCATCGGTGGCTGGATCTGAAACGGACCAACAGGATACACGAGGTAATGAGCGATCTCAGGCCGGGATATCAACACACGGACGCCCTTTACCCTATCCCGGAAACTCAGATCGAAAATGATCCTGCCATGAAGGATGCACAAAATCCGGGCTATTGAGCCGCTGATGCAATGATCAGTAACAACAGGACATCCACCTATCGTGGAAGTAAAAAAGATTGGCAGCATGAACTGCCAACCTTCTTGTGATCACCATCCGTGATTTTCTTTTAGCCAGACGCCGCACAGCGTGGCCGTTTGTACACTACCATCGTACAAATTGACAATAGTGCTACCCACGACCATGGTGCAGGGTGTGTCGATTCCAACACAAAATTCGCGTGGCAGACAGTCATCGGGCTGATTGTCCGGTACCTCAGTACGATTTGTAAATCCCTGTTTAAAACCGAAATAATCCGATGCAAACGCGCTGCCTATTGCCAATGCAAACGCCAGCGCAGTAAAAATTCCCTTTTTGTTCTTCATATGATTTTTTGTTTAGGTGTGAAAAATTTTTGACCTACTATTTTTTACAGGTGTTCGGTCTTATTGCCTGATGTAATGCAAAATGTCTTATTGAAAATCCCAAAGCTCTTGCGGTAGTCTAAAGGCTATGAGACTGGTGTTATAAAGAGCAAACAGCGTATTGCCGGTCACTGAAAACTGTTTCAAACGCCTGCCTTCGTTAGGCAGGTAGAAGCTCACCTGATAAACTCCCCGGTCGAGATCATAGACGTCAATGACCGAGTGAACTTTAAACGTCCGGATCGGCTCATTGTCAGCTTTCAGTACGGAATAGATAAACAATCTGCCGCCAGAAACGGAAGTATATTGGTTCACGACTTGTGGCGGGCTTGCTGTGCCGTAAAAACTCCTGCCTTCATTCCAAACGACGTGCAGCTTCGCGACAGCCGTCGTATCGATCGTATGGGCACGTAGCAAGACTTTTTCGGTGGAGTCCATCACGATAAACTCATTCCTGTAGTAATGCGTATAGACCAACAGGTTTCTTTCCCGGTCAAACTCCAATATGCCCTCGCGGCTGAAAATACCATCACCTTGCTTTTCAAGTACATTCAAGTTGAATGTCGACCGTGCCTGAAGATCCAGTTTTCCCAGGACCAGTTCATTGTCAGACCTGAGAAGTACTTTCGTAGCAAAGGCCGTACTCCCAAGCGGCAGGGCCTCTGTAAAAAAATCTGCGGGCCGGAGGAACACTTTCGCCGTTCGCTCCCGGAGGTCTCCCCGGAAGATAACGGGCACCGTTCCGTCCATGAAGTAACAGAAGGGAGAATCAACCCGTACCCGGACGGAGCGGAACGTAAGGTTATCTGCGCCGTTCAGAGCAAACAGAAAATTCGTCGTATCCAGATCGGCACCGGCCTTCACGATGCGGAGGGAAGCCTCCAAATTTCCCAGGTATATTCCCGACTTCGTGCTGCCCGCGATGTAATATGAATTGTATTGCAGATCCAGTTCACGTCTTTTCTGCGCGGACGATGCCGTGAACTTCCGGGTAAATCCGTTGGACACAGGTTCGGGCTTTATTGTTTCAAACAGGTAGAAGACCAGACCTATGCAGAGAAGTGAAAACAAAGAAAGTAAAACAACGGGCTTTTTCTCCATTCCGGTTCAGTTCAGATCAGGTGTATGACGCGGTGTACGTTTACTACGTTTCGATCTGGTCTCGAACAGCACGCCTGTCAGGGCCAGCACGATGAATGCGCAGTTAAAGATCAAATGCTCCGTCCATCCCAGTCGCTGGAGTACACCACCGCAAGAACAGGGAATATCGTCACTGAACCGGAGCACCGACGCGATGTAGACTGTAAAGACAACCATCAGGCTAAATGCGGCATACAGACCGGGGAGACGCAGAACCTGTATTGCCAGCATCAATGAAATGAGTATCTCTGCCGATGGTATAAACCACGCCAGGAACGGTGCTATTCCCGTCAGTGGCGGAGAATGTCCGATTTGCATCCTGAATGTTTCCACGTCCAGTAATTTGCTCAGGCCTGCGTACACAAACAGCACAATAAATAAAAAACAGATAATATCGACTGCCTTTTCACGATTCATTTTCTTAGTAATTACAAGGTGAAACTGGGGTCACAACAAAGAAAAATTGGTTAACTGAGGTCAGGGCGATCTTAACCTGAGATAAAATATTTCAGGTCAGATACGCCGGCTCCTTAAACGACTCAACGACTGGGGTGTGATGTTCAGATAAGAGGCAATCATATCCTGGCTCACATGCAACTCAATACCCGGATAATCTTTCACCAACTTATCATACCGTTGCCTGGCATCCAGGTTGTGCAGATCGATGATATGCTGAGCTCCCCTCGCGTGGTATTGCGATACGATGACCCGCACGATAAAATTGGCAACAGGAAAATTTTCAAACAATTGGTTTACAGCAGCAAGAGATAAGCTCAGCAGCTCACATTTGGACGTAACCTGGATGATCTCCTCCGCAGGGGTTCCTTCAAAAAAACTCCTTGGAGACATGACAATCTCACCCGGTTTCCAAAATGTGGTTACGGTTTTGCGATCACCATTATAATAATAGGAGACACAAAAACCACCGACCAGGTAGTATACACTTCGCGCAAAGTCTGAGGCACTTACCAGTACCTGGCCCGGTGGGTAAAATACAGTCTCGAGCTCATCCTCGATCGCCTGCCGCATTTTGTCCGGCAATGGATGAATTCTTTCTAACAGATGAAACAAACCGCGGGTGTCCATAGGCCTTATGGAGGGAAACTTGACACAACATTTTAACATATCGTAACGGGTAACGGGTTAAATCCGGATAGTATCCGGGGGCTTTATAATTCTTATTCACTTCCAGGCACCTTTTACCCTACCCTGTCACCATAATTATTTTATACCTCCGGAAGATTAATCCCGCAAGTGTCAGGTCCACTTCAACTGATCCGATCAAAAAAAACCAAAGTGCAACTGTTCCACCGTTCGTTTTAAATAAACCTTTGTGCTATCACTATGATGTACAAACTTCCCGAAGAACAATACTCACGGATTGAGGAATACCTGCAACCGGTAAATTTCAATCACCTGTTCGCCCGTTCTGTACTTCAGCGATCCGTTAGCGGAACCGTATATGGGGATGACTTAAACCATGCCACGACGTTTTACATCGTCCATAAATACGGCATGTCCCTACTTTTCGGCGATCATAGGAATAATACCTTTAACAATTCCTTCAGGGCTTATGCATTGAATACGAACCGCCAACGAAAGGGGCACGAATGGATGCAGGCTTATCCTGAGCAATGGCATCCGGTACTTCATGACCTTTTTGAAAGCACCCTCATCCGATCAGCGGACAATAAAGAGAACCTCAGCCAGTCCGTCATAGAACTGAATACGAGGGTTAACTTCGCCTTCGACAAAAAGAAATTCACAAACATCAATAAGGTCACACTCCCTGATCCGGGGATTACAATCAAAGAGAGCACGGCTGAAATCTTCGACCTCATGCATGGCGTTGTCGTACCGCGGGCATTCTGGGATTCTGCTGCAACATTCGGAGCCCGGGGAGTTGCTTTCAGCTTGTATGACGATGGCAATCTTGCAGCTACGTCGTTTTCTTCTTTTCTGGCGCCGGGGAAACTGGAACTGGGAATCGAAACTCTTCAACCCTACAGAGGCTTCGGTTACGCTCAACGCGTCTGCGCCGCGCTGATAGACTATTGCCTGAAAGAAGGCCTCGAACCCATCTGGGCCTGTCGGCTGGAGAACACCGGGTCTTTCAGGCTCGCCCGTAAATTAGGATTTGAACCGTCGATGGAACTTCCCTACTACAGGCTTTCCGATTAGTGATCGTTTCCCATTCGATAGAACAGTGTTTACAAGTGCACCGAAGTTCCCGGGCAGGAAAAGTCCACCGCTACCGGGATCAGGCGAAGTTCCCCACCTTGTTGTGCATCGGTCAGACCTATCAGGAACAGGCATCCAAAAATAATATCAGGTACTTTGTTTTATTATAAATAAAAGGCAGGAATACGATTCCTATAACGGACCTTTGAACTTATTGATAACAAAATGAACTTTGACATCAGGTGCATATGAAGGCCATGTTATTGAAAAAAACCTGCGACCTGAGTCAGGACCAGTCGCCGCTGGAAGCCGCTGAGTTACCATGTCCCTCGCCTGCGGAAAATGAAATTCTCGTTCGCATCCGCTGCTGCGGGGTCTGTCATACGGAACTGGACGAAATTGAAGGACGCACACCACCGCCATACTTTCCCGTTGTACCCGGCCACCAGGTCATCGGCGTCGTGGCCGATCGCGGTCGTGATGCAAAACGGTTCCGTTCCGGCGATCGCGTGGGTATTGCCTGGATCTATGAAGCTTGCGGAAAGTGTGAATATTGTCAGAATGGAATGGAAAATCTCTGCGCCGCATTCAAGGCGACAGGCCGGGATGTAAACGGTGGGTATGCGGAGTTTATGACCGTTCCCGAAAAATTCGCTTTCGTTATCCCGCCTGTATTTGCTGATGCTGAAGCCGCTCCATTATTATGCGCCGGCGCGATCGGATACCGCTCGCTTCAACTCACGAATCTGAAGAATGGGCAGACACTCGGCCTTTCCGGATTTGGTGCATCCGGACACCTTGTGCTGATGATGTGTAAAAACCTGTTTCCCGATTCAGCAATCGTGGTCTTTGCCCGAAGCCCTGATGAACGCTCCTTTGCACTCTCGCTGAAGGCACACTGGGCCGGCGCTTTCGGCGATACACCGCCGTTGCAACCTCACGCCATCATTGACACCACACCGGCATGGAATCCCATTGTTGAATCCCTCCGCCTGTTGAAGCCGGGCGGACGCCTGGTGATCAATGCCATCCGGAAAGAGGAAACCGATAAGGATAAACTGCTTCACCTCGACTATCCGGCGCACCTGTGGATGGAGAAGGAAATAAAGAGCGTGGCCAATATAACGCGTCGGGATGTGGAAGAATTTCTGGCTCTGGCAGCTCGCATACCGATCAGACCGGAAGTAGAGCAATATCCGTTAGCTGATGCAAACCGGGCACTGCTGGACCTGAAACACAGGCATGTGCGAGGCGCCAAAGTATTGATGATCGATACATCATCGTACGGAAGTTAAAAGAACCTCGAAACCCAGGCGGCTTCAAGGTCCTCTTCTCCCGGGTCATCGGTCATGCTTTCGCCGTCTCCGTTTTTGCCATAAATTTTTTGATCAGGTCCGGGACCTGTTCAAATACCGCGGCAAGTCCTTTGTTCTGGCTGGTAGCAATAAAAGATATCTCTTTACCGGTCGTTACCAGGAAACCAACGCAGTCGATACCGATCATGGCGCCTGTACCGCCGCTTTGTCCTTTCCCAACTTTGGCGGAATCACCTTCCGCTCCGCCGCTGCCGAAGCCCATACCTACACGGGCAATGGGAACACAGGTGAATTCACCCAGTTTAAATGATTCGCCCACCACGGTTTCGGTTTTTGCTTCCTTCTGCAGGAATTCTGTGAGCCGTTGAAGCAAGTTTTCAAAGTTCATTTCCATAATGATTATTGTTTAGTGAAAAATCGAACAATCGTCCAGGCGAGGCGGTAGACTTTCACCTCCAGCAGAAGCTTCAGGCAGTTTGTCCTGCTGAAGTTTGTGGTAATGTATACAGGCCCGCCGTTGACAAGGTTAAGGACTGGGAACAGTTGCGCATTCAGACTTACATCGCACAGGTCGAACGTTCCGTTCAGATTTACCAGCTTTAAACTCCTCCTGGCGCCACGGAGCAGGTAGACCCAGGCATCCGCCGATCTTCTGAACGGTTTTTTGCCTTTGGAAATTTTTCTCTTCGCCACCGGCGCCGTTTTTCCGGGCTCGCGCTTGCTCCTCAGGTCAACCCGGACCCCAAAAATTTTCAAATTCAAGACGGGGAACGTCTGCGGGTCGACGTAAAAGACAATCATTCCGCGTTGCCTGATCTCGTATGTGCCCCGCGTGGTATCGATGGTGAGGACCACCGGAACAAAAAGAAGAGCGCATAAGATCATGCAGGGTATCCCGAACAAAATAAGAAGCGCTACTACCATGTCACCTGTGCGTTACTGTTAGTCCTTCGCCTGTTTGCCGCTATGGGCTTGCTCAGTGTTCAACTTCCGCCATCTCGTGGTGCACGATCCTCATCTGCGCATCGCGCTCAGCCATGTTCTTAATGGTGTCCAACTGTACGTGTGACATCAATCCATGAACCGGGGGATAGGCCACCTTTCCCATCAACCATTCTTTCCATCCCGGCGACGACCGCATTCTGGCCCTGGTGATCAAATGGGTAGCGTCACTGCCAACCGGTTCAAGGACAAAGGACCATGTCATCTTGAATGGAGCGCCGAGCCGTTCCGTTTCCCCGCCGATGACGAAGTAGCGCGTTGGATGAACAGCGTGGACGACAAAAAATCCGTCATTCTCCGGCGTCGCGGAAATCCGGTCACCTTCGTTTCTTTTTCCCCAGTCTTTTACGAAATGATCGATACTTGCTTTTCCCCCATTATCCAGGAGATCGATACTGTACCACCCGGCTCTGTCACATCCAAGCTGCATAAGATACTGCCATACGACAGCAGGCGGAGCTTCAATATCCCGGTGATGAGTAAGGCCGTACTTTGCATCCGGTATATACTCGTCTCCGGGTAATACTCTCTGGTCATCTGCCGGAAGTACCATTCGCCCCAGGTGCGATTCCAGGTATGACATGACGGAAGACCGGATAGGATACGATCCCAGCCTGATCAACCGGTAATACCGGTCGAATTTTTTCCAACTCCGTTCATCAGTCGCTGAAATCCTCAATTCAATTGCGATTGTACTGCCTTCCATGAACGGTTCAACGGAAATAGCCCAGGCGATTTTTCCAAAGCCCGGTGTATTGAAATCTTTGAAATCGCGGGGAGAAACTTTCTCAAAAGGAATATTCAGATACCAGAATTTACCGACGGACCCGACCACTACTTCTTTACCCGGAACTTCCTCCAGGATCATAAAACCCGATTCACCCCTGGATATCTGGTCGACCCCTAATCCCGCACTGATAGTCGGCCGCGTTTCGCCGGAGAATTTTTCCGGCAACGTCCTGATCTCGAATAGCAACTTTATCCAGGGTATTCCAGACATATCGAAATACCGTGCGGCTTCCCACGCCCGTTCTGGACCGGCATTGACAAAAATCCGGTGTATCTCGGTATGTCGGGGGTTGGGAAGATAGTGTTGAATTGTCCTCATACGTTTTTCATTGAATGCCTGTTCAATAAGAAACCATCACGATATTCAGCCTTGATCCAACCGTTGCTGAAGCTTTCGTGCGCTCCTTCGTTATGCGTCTAAAATTGTCGTTCCGGGAGCCGGAAAGAAATGACGATTGATATTCGCGGAGATGATAAATATCAGACCGGTTAAGAACTACCCTTTTCCCGTTTTTCCGGAAGGGAAAATACCTGAACAATTCAGCGGGAACCTTGTTAGGCTAACGGTTCAATTCGGCGAAATATATCAAACAAATTCAAAATCCCCGTTCAAGGAAGTTTAATCTCATTCTGATAAAAAATTACGCTGTTTCAATATTAATTTGACTAACTAGTAGAAAAGTGAACTGACTTTGCTTCATCAGGCATGCGCATGAACAAACCGATTTTTTCCAGCGGGCACACACCGGTCGTTTATCCAATCTCCGTAAATCTACTTAGAAGTGCGTCCGTAATGAGTCCTATATATAGGAGTAGTGATTATTTTATTTTTGTTTACTATGTCCAGACTTGTAGTCATTGACGATCATGCTTTATTCCGGGCCGGTCTTGTCGCCATTTTACGAAAGGACCCGGATATCGACATTGTGGGAGAGTACAGGAGTTTTATCCCTGTCCGGCCGCTTATACCCACCCTTCATGCCGATATCGTACTGGTCGACATCTCCCTGGGCAAAGAGAACGGTCTGGATGTTGCCAAGTACATCAAAAATGTGAATCCATCGCTCAAGGTTGTGGTGTTGAGTTCGCATAAGGAAGAGTTCTATGTAATCAATGCGCTTGAGGCCGGTGTCGACGGTTACATTCACAAGGACTCGGAACCCGAAGAACTCATCATGGGCATCCATAAGATAATGAACGGCGAGAAATTTTATTCTATCGAAATCTCCAGTCTTCTGATCAACAACATCTATAACAAACCGCACCGCGGCCTTCCTTTTCTTACCAATAAGGAAAAGCAGGTAATCAAATACCTGATGGAGGGATGTTCAAGCAAAGAAATAGCCGGCATCCTGGACGTGAGCCCAAGGACGATAGAAACACACCGGGCCAATGTGCTCAACAAATTCGCTTTAAAAAATACCACCGAGTTGATCAAAAAGATCGTGGAACAAAAAATAAAATTCTAAACAACCCAGAACTCAACATAAGCAGCCCCGGTGTATGACGTACCCGCTTCCATCGGTCACAATTGCCGACACGTTTTTCAGTACTCTCTTTAGTCACTCCACACTGGGTATTGTCATCAGCGCCCAGGCGGAACCAGGTCATGTGATGGCGATGGCAAATGATAAAGCGGTTCAGTTGTTGGGTTACGACAGGGGGGAATTGATAGGATCGCGAATGGATGTGCTAACCCATCCCGATGACTGGGTTCATGAACGTACCTTAATCGAAAATCTCTTAACACGGTCGTCCAGGTCGGCCAGCCTTGAAAAACGGTTCATACGGAAGAATGGAAAAGTACTTCGGGTAACGGCACACCTATCCGTTCTTGATGACGATAATGGGCAAAGACTGATCATTTCTGCTTTTGAGCAGATACCAGACGATGTGCATCTGCATCCGGAAGCAACCGAAGATGTTTACAGGACACTGCTGGATACCTATGACGGGGCCGCGGCAATACTGGATATTAACGGGATTATCCTGGGAGCCAATCAAACCCTCGGCTGTCGCTACCACCGCCCTGTCGCTGAACTGATCGGGATCGACGCAACGACGTTGTTTCCTCCTGCTCACGCCGAAACGCGCCTCCGGATGATCCGCCAGGTGGTATCAACGGGCACGCCGGTCCATTTCGAAGAAGATCTTGACGGAACGATATTACACAATACCATTCATCCCGTCTTCGACAGTGAAAAACGTGTCACGATGCTTGCCGTGTATTCTGTCGATGTGACTGATGTGAACCGGTTTCAAAAAGAGTTAAGTCTTAAAAACTTTGCCATTGAAGAATCTTTCAACGCGTTGGTACTGTCGGACCCAAGAGGAAAGGTAACCTATGTAAACAAGGCATTTCTTCAATTATGGAGGTACACTGACAGGAGCCAGGTGATCGGGCGGATGGGTTCAGGATTATTTGATGACCCTGATGAAGTGGAGAAATTGATCACACTGGTTCATCATGCCGGACACTGGGAAGGCGAACTCAATGCCGTTCTGGGCGATCGTTCACATGCCATTGTTCATGTTTTGGGGAAACTTTTACTGGACAATGAAGGAAACGCAATCGGATTAATGGCGACGTGCGTGGACGTAACCAGCCAGCGAAAATCCGAAAAAGCGCTTAAGGACAGTGAACGAAGGCTCGCATTGATCTTCAACAGCAGCCAGGATGCGCAGGCGTTGTGGCGCGTAGATCCCGGCGAGCAACTCGTATGTGAAATCGCCAATAGCCGTTACCTCGACTCCATGTTTCTCCTGTCCGGAGGTAATTCCGTGATCGTGGAACAGGAGATCGGCGACATTTTAAAAGCGATCGGGTTGACCTCCGACGTAATTAACTATTATCGTTCCTACTATCATCAGGCCATACGCTCGGCGAAGGGCGTCAGTTTTGAAAGCAGTCTGTTTATCCATAACCAGCGCGTATACTTTGAAATTTCCCTTTCGCCGCTGATCGATTCCAGGGGGCTATGCACGCATATTCTGATGAATAGTCATGACATCACCGCGCGACGGCTCGCTGAAATTTCTTTGCAGGACAGTGAAGAACGCCTTCGTCTTGCATTGCAGTCGGCAAACCAGGGAATTTTCGACCTGGATATTCCTACCGGTACGGCAAAGGTGTCGGACGAATACGCAACGATGCTTGGATATGATCCAGGTGACTTTACAGAAACGAATGCGCTCTGGAAACAACGCCTTCATCCCGGCGACAGGGACCGTGTATATGCAGTATATGAAAATTATGTAAACCGGAAAATTGACAACTACCGGGTTGTGTACCGCCAGCAGGCGAGGTCTGGAGAATGGAAATGGATTCTGTCGGTTGGTAAAATCGTAAGCTTCGATGCAACGGGAAATCCCATCCGTATGATCGGCACCCATACGGACATCACCCACCTGAAAACCGTCGAGGTAGCATTGAAAGAAAGTGAGCACCGGTTGAATACCGTAATAAAGAATGCGCCGATCATTTTGTTCACAGTAAACCGGGAAGGTATAATCACCCTATCCATTGGCAAGGCGCTGGAATTGTTGGGTATTCTGCCGAACGAGCATGTTGGAATGTCGTTCTACGAGTTGTACAGAAATGTGCCATCCGCCGTGACATTTTTACGCAAAGCCGTTGAGGGTGAAACCAACAGGCACACCGTTAAATTTGGGGCGCTTTACTTCGACACGTTCCATATGCCGTTATATGGAGAGCAGGGCAACATAGAAGGGGCAATGTCACTTGTTGTTGATATTACAGCGAAAGTAGAAGCCGGTCTGGTCCTGGAAAAAAAGAACAGAGAACTTCAGGGTATCATCGATGCATTGGATAACAGCGCCCTGGTGTCCATCACGGATAATAACGGGATCATCCTGAAAGCCAACAAAAGATTTTGCGACCTCGCCGGATACAGGGAGGAGGAACTGATCGGACGAAATCATAGGGTGATCAACTCAGGGCTTCACGATCACACTTTTTGGGATAATTTCTGGCATACGATAAAAACAGGAAACGTATGGCGTGGTGAGATCAGGAACCGGAAGAAGAATGGCAATACCTATTGGGTAGACACCGCCGTCAACCCGATATTTAATGAAACCGGTGAGATCACCCATTACCTCTCCATCCGGCAGGACATCACGGAGCTCAAGCGTTCAAGGGAAAAAATCGATGAAAATGAAGAACGGCTTCGCCAGGCTGTCGCGGTATCCAGGATCGGAATCTTTGACCACGATCAGCTCACCGATACCATTCATTGGTCCAATGAACTATTGGAGATAACCGGTTTGCAGCCCGGGGAGAATCCGATACTAGAAAAATACTTCATGAGGATACATCCCGATGACCGGCGCGGAATCATGGAGGCTGTCGAAGCTGCCCATAACCCGAACGGTGATGGTCTCTTCGATGCCATTCATCGTATCGTACTTCCGGAGGGTACGATCAGGTGGTTGAAAATGCGATCCAGGACTCAATTTTCCCCCGAGGGCAGCGAGCGACGGCCAGTCCGTACGGTTGGGGCGGTTGAGGATATTACGGATCGTGTTGAGGCGCAGATGCTGCTGGAGCAAAGTGAGTTCAAGTTCAGGTCGCTGTTCGAGTTTTCACCGGTCGGCATTGCATTAAACGACATGGAGACCGGCGTGTTCCTGGACTTCAACGATGCGTTGCTACAGCCAACCGGGTATACCCGTGACGAATTCAAGAAGCTCACCTACTGGGATATTACTCCGCGCGAATATGAACCGGAAGAAAAGGTACAATTGAATTCATTACGCGAATCGGACTATTACGGTCCTTTTGAAAAAGAATACATCCGAAAGGATGGCAGCCGTTATTCCGTACTTCTGAATGGAGTTCGGTTTACGGATAAAGAAGGCCGCCAGGTGATCTGGTCGGTCATTCAGGACATCAGCGACAGGAAAATATACGAAGACCTCCTGTTGAAATCGAACTTACGGCTCGCGCAAATCGAACACTTTATCGATCTGACAACGGATGGCATACAAGTTTCAAACGAGTCCGGGCAGGTGGTTTACCTGAATCAGGTCGCGGCATCCCGGCTCGGTATAAGCCGCCAGGACTGCCAGGACTTCAATGTCTGGGATATCGAAGTTTTGTTCGTCGATCAAGCAGGCTGGCAAAAGCACGTGGAGGAGCTCAAAACAAAAAACTCCATTACGGTGGAAGGGGTCAGCCTGAATCAGCAAAACGGCAATACTATTCCCGTTGAAATTACCGTACGCTACGTTGTACTCCAGGGGCAGGGATATGTTATTGCCGTGACACGGGATATCACCGAGCGCAAGCGAAATGAAACGGAGCTCCGTGAAAGCCAGAAACGACTCTACGATGCTCAACGTATCGCCAAGCTCGGATATTGGGAATACAACCTGCAGTCGAACAAGATCTGGTGGTCTGACGAGCAACGGGAGATCAACGGGCTCTCAAACCTCGAAGTACCGCTAACACAAGAAGAGTTCATCAACCTCTTACACCCCGAAGACCGGGACGGGTTCCTCCAAAACATGCGGCAGGCGCTGTCTATGCGATCCGACTCGGAAGTTATTTACAGGATCGTACGCCCGAACGGGGAAGTGAGAACCATTCACGGTAAAGCGCACGTCTGGTGCGACGATCAGGACCGGCCAATCAAACTGGCCGGTGTCAACCAGGATATCACGGAACGGGTATTGGCTGAAAAGGCGCTTAAGGAAAGCGAACAGGCACTCCGGAAGGCGCAGGCAGCAGCCAGGATCGGCAGCTGGCGTATTGATGCCGCGACCGGAAAAAGGCAATGGTCAGATGAAGTCTTCCATATCTTCGAAATAAAAGACCGTCAGACATTCGGCTACGACGAGTTTCTCGTCTACGTACATCCCGAAGACAAGGAATACGTCATAAAGTCATTGAAATATTCGATGGCCGCATCCGGCCGTCCTTACGATGTCATTCACCGGATAATCGTGAACAACAAGGTAAAGTGGATACGTGAACAGGTCGAGTTTACTTTCGACGAAACAGGTAACCTCCGCGATGCATTCGGTATTATCCAGGATATCACCGATCAGAAGAATGTGCAGGACGCCAACCTGATCTTTAATCAATCGCACATCCTGACGAACACCGGCAGCTGGCGCTCTTCCATTAAAACGGGTGAACTCTTCTGGTCCGACAGCACATATGTCCTGCACGGTCTTGATAAAGACAAAACCCGGCTGAGCGCCGATGTATTTTTCAATTCCATTTACCACGAGGACCGCGAGCGGATAAAATCGACGTACCGGGACTTCATTACGCGGAAGGGATCTTTCGAAACCGAATACAGGGTCGAAACAAAACGGGGAAAAATTTACTGGCTTTCTGTCAAAGGAAAAATCCTTGCCGATGAAAACGGAAAACCCGTCGAGATGTACGGTATTGTACGCGACATCAGCGCGGAAAAGCGAAATCTGCAAGCCCTCGAAACGGCGCGAAAAACAGCCGAAGATGCCGCTTCCGTAAAAGATTCATTCCTCTCGGTAATGAGTCACGAGATCCGGACCCCGCTGAACTCGGTGATCGGCCTTAGTAATTTGCTCCTGAGACGTTCGCCGCGTGAAGATCAACTTGAGGTTGTCAAGACCTTAAAAAGTTCCGCCGATAACCTGATGCATCTCGTCAATGACATCCTGGACTTCAACCGGATCAGATCGGGAAAAGTACAATTCGAACTACTGGAGTTCAATCTTGCTGAATTCCTCCAGCAACAATACCAGTTCAGCAAAACGACCGCGCAGGATAAAGGCCTTGACCTGATCTTTAATATCGATCCGAGAATTCCGACTCTGCTGAAAGGCGACGTCACCAGACTTCACCAGATCTTTACAAACCTCCTGGCGAATGCCATCAAATTCACCCATGAGGGTTTTGTGAAGCTTACGGCCGACCTTGTTACGTCTCCGGATCAAACCCCGCTCATTTGTTTCAAAATTGAAGATACCGGAATTGGGATCTCACGTGAAAAACGGGATGTCATATTCGAACCCTTCCACCAGTCCGACCGTGAGATTTCAAGGAAATACGGAGGCACCGGCCTCGGGCTTTCCATCGTCAAATCACTTGTCGACCTGATGAACGGAACGTTGTCACTCACCAGTGAATTCGGAAAAGGATCCGTCTTTACGGTGACCCTTTCTTTTCCGGTGCCGGACCGCAACCTCGCGGACATTCGGACAGATGTTTCTTCCTCGCAAAAATCGAAACGGCGCGGTAGTATAAAAAAACTGGAAATCCTGTATGTCGAAGACGTTGAATCAAACCGGTTCCTGATTGAGAACCTGTTGGGCGACAACGGTATTCACTGCACGACGGTAACGTCCGGAAGAGCGGCTGCACGGTTGACGACGGCCAGGAAATTCGATCTTATTCTGATGGATATCCAGATGCCGGGTATGGACGGATATGAGACAACCGACAAGATCAGGAGTCAGAAGAACGGCAAAAACCGGAAAACACCTGTGATCGCATTTACAGCTGAACCTTATTCATCGTCGTTGAAAGACAAAACACTGGAGCATGGCATTCAGTATTTATTGTCGAAGCCGTTTGATCCGGATTACCTGATTGAAAAGATCACGCAATATGCAAAGTCGCGAAAGGTCACCAACAACCTGTTCTCTTTCCTGTTCTACGAAGAGGCATTCAACCATGACATAAAGAAACTGGCCAAGATCCATAAGGCCGTGATCGCCGATGTTACGAGGTTCGAAAACGGACTCACGAAAAAAGATAAAGCGCGTGACATCCCAGGTATAAGACGGGAGATCCACCGGATCAGGCCCATCATCAAAAACCTCGCGTGTACATCCCTCATCTCAATCTTTGATACCTATGGGCTCTATGAATCATACAATGATGATGTAAAAACACTGGTCGGAAAGACAAAACGCAAGGTCAGCGGGTTAATAGCGGGGCTGAAGAAGGTAACGTACTAGCTGGACCGGGCACGATAATTTAGAATTGCTGCATTTTAACCAAATAAAACATATGAACAGACTTTTGTTAAAAAAGATCAACTTGCTCCTTCACCTGGCAAAGGTTGACGGAAAGTTCGATCATTCCGAAAAACAACTTCTCGTCAATGTACTCAAGGAGAGTGGCCTGGACGGATCATTCCTGGAATCGCATGAGGCTGAGGCCGTAAAACTTGATACCCTCGCGGAAATCCCCGATAAATCGGAATTGTTCTATTGGGTGATGAAAATGATCAAGGCTGATAATATTCTGCACGCGGATGAAGTTGCCTATGCAAAAACGGTCGCTTTGAAACTTAATCTGAAACCCGAGGTTGTCGACTACTATTCCCAAAACGAGGTCCCTGATCTTCCTTCATTCACCCAAAACATGAAGCAATTCCGGCTTTCATGACTCAGGTGAACAGGTTCATAACGTTGGATGGCGGGGATGGGATTATGATATAAATCATTTTCTTTTTCTGGTTTTTAGGCATACTTTACCTAAAGTGCTATTCCATGCATAGACGTAACCGTCCCCTAAATCTTCCAAGCGGGAACAATCCTGGCATCCGGCAGCCTTTCATCACCATCATACTGGAACAGCCAGAAACTAAATACCCGAAAACTGACATTTTTTCTAAACAAAAGCATGGTATGGGGTGTTTCGGGGAAAGCCATTGAAATTACGCGCAGTAATGAATTTAACCGATCATCTCACACACAACTATCAAGTAGCCGGGCCGCATCAGCATGTTCACGAATTTAAAAATTACCTGTTAAGTGGCGATCCTGTCGTGATACAGGAAGATGGGCGTTTTTTGGGTATCCTCACCCTGCACGATATTGTCAGCAAGCCCAACGACCTGGTGATCGATTCATTTTACGACAAGCCCGGGTTTCAGCATACCGACGATATTTTACCCGTACTTCTGTACATGTACAGGCACAACTATGAGTTTCTCCCTGCACTGGAGGGCCGTGAATTCCGCGGAGTGATCTCACGTCAGCAACTCTCCCTCAGTTTTTTTGGCGGAAGTGAGGAAGGTTCAGACTTTTCGTTAAACGACCTCGTCCTTCAATTAAAAAAAGAGATCTCATTAAAGAATAAATTTCTGGCCATCATCGGCCACGACGTGAGAAACCTTTTCGCTCAGGTACTGTCCAGCCTTGAATTACTGGACCAGCGACTTCAGTCTACAAAGGAGATCAAAGTGCACGCGGCGCTTCGACTGGCCAGAAGATCCGCCGAACAGGTGAACGCCGCTTTTGAAGGTATGCTGCTTTGGGCCAGACTTGCAACCGGACAGCTACCGTTTCACCCGCAGGAACTTAACCTGAATGAACAGTTAAATAAAATAGTGAGTCAGTTTCAATTAGCCGGGAATGTGAAGAACATTACGATCAAAAATTGTCTGGAAATTCCTATGCAGTTATTCGCCGATCCCAACATGCTTGGCTGCATTCTCCTGAACCTCGTGTACAACGCGATCAAGTTCACACCGGGTGGCGGAGAGATCTGGCTAAATGCCAAGCAGGATAATAACTCAACCGAGATCGTTGTGGTTGATAGCGGTTTGGGTATGTCGTTGCAACAACGCGACGAATTGTTTTCGGGTGGAAAACCGACGCCCGGCACAGGGAATGAACTGGGTGCCGGAATCGGATTGGTCATCTGTAAAGAGTTTGTCGAAAAACACCAGGGCCGTCTCGAATTTGAAAGCGAGCCTGGAAAAGGAACCCGGGTGATCATCACATTTCCCAACGAAAAAACTGCCTGATAGCAGGATCATCCGTTCTTCGTATTCACTTCCAGGAAAGGCATCGTGAAATAAAATACCGATCCGCGCCCGACCTTGCTTTGAACCCAGATACGTCCTCCCCACATCTCGACGAGACCCTTGCTAATGGCTAGTCCCAGGCCCGATCCGCCAAACTCCTCATGCGTAGATTCGGAAGCCTGCTGAAACGGTTTGAATATGTTATCGACGTTGTTTTCCTGGATTCCAATACCGGTATCCCTTACCCAAAAAAGTAACTGCTCCGGACTCTCCAGCTCACATCCGAATTCCACTTCCCCTTCCACCGTAAACTTTATCGCATTGGCAATCAGGTTATGGAGGATCTGGTATAACCGGATAAAATCCGCCATGATCACATTTTGTCGTGGAGTCAGGTTGTTCACTACACGGAGCGTGATTTCTTTTCTTTTCAGGATATGGTTTTCTCCTCCGAACGTGAGTATCAATCGTTCAAATACTTCGTTAATATTTCCCACAACCTGAACTGGCGTAACCTGGCGGGCTTCAAGTTTCGAAATGTCCAGGATATTATTGACAACACTCAGCAAATGGTGGGATCGCTCATACATGAGCCTCAGGAATTCCGCTTTTTTTTGCTCCGTTAGATTGGGTCGCTCCAGCAGTTCGGTAATTCCCATGATGCCATTCATCGGTGTCCTGATCTCGTGGGAAATGTTTGCCAGGAATGCAGACTTGAGTTTGTCCGACTCCTCCGCCTTTCTCAACGCGTCCTGGAGATTAATCTCGTTCTCTTTCTTGTCGGTGATATTGTTCCGGATAGACAAGTATTCGACTATCTCGTTATCAATGTTACGCAAGGGAATAATGAACGTATCAACCCAGTAAAAGGTACCGTCCTTACGCTTGTTTTTAACTTCCGCACGCCAGATATTCCCTTTTGAAATGGTCTTCCACATAGCGCTCCAGAAATTTTTCGGATGGTAACCGGAATTAATGATGTTGTGGTTTTGTCCAACCAGTTCTTCCACCCGGTAGAGACTTATTTCCTCAAATTTTTTGTTTGCGAATTTAATCACTCCATTCCTGTCGGCTATCGAGACAATAGTTGCCGCGTTCACAGCCTCCTTGAATTCTTCCAGTTCGAATTGAAGGTTCCGGTTCTCCACCTCAACTTTTTTTCGTTCTGTCACATCGAGATAGGTACCGCTAACACGTATTGGCCTTCCCTGTTCGTCCTTCTCAACAATTTTCCCTTTGTCCAGAATCCATACCCAATGGCCGTCCTTGTGCCGGAGGCGGTGTTCCGTTTCATAAAATTTTGTCGCACCGTCCAGATGGGCATAAATTTCTTCCACCACATAGATCCTGTCCTCCGGGTGGACAATCTCCTTCCACATAAAGTCGAATGTCGATAGTTCCGATGGCGAATAGCCAAGCATACGTGCGAGGCGTTCGCTGACATTTACCGTTTGCGTGGTAACAAACAGGTCCCACGTGCCGAGGTCTCCTCCGCTGATAGCGAGCTCCAGTTCCTGCTCACGGCGCCGGAGGGCCAGCTCCGCATTTTTCTTTTCCGTGATATCCTGCAGTACTCCGCGGAGAACCCTGCATTTGCCGTTCTCCATTTCGGGAATGCCTACATCGCGTATCCATTTTTTATTTCCCTTCGCCGTTACAAAAGGAAGTTCAATATCCCAGGGTATGCCACTGGTGATCCCATCTTCAATGATCTTCTCAATCAAGGGCCGGACCTCCGGGCCATAATAGTTAAATGCGTCATCCAGCGTTGTGGTACCCGAGTTCTCCACCTCGCGTATTTTGTAGATCTCGTCGGACCATTGTATGGTTCTCCGTTCAACATCAATTTCCCATCCTCCGATATTTGCAGCCTGGGAAGTCCTGCGCAGGATCTCTTCACTTTGTTTGAGAGCAGACTCCGCGTTCCGCTGTCGTGTTATATCGCTCACCATTACGGAGACAGTACCGGGCTTAGCCAGGAAAACAAAACGCGCGCGGAGAGCGCGGATCATATCACCTTTCCTGTAGGTGAATTCTATCTCCTGGTTTTCCTTTTCCGTGACGGTCTTCTGATATGCACTTTGGAACAATATGGCATATGACGGTAGTCCGTCAAATGCTTCAGGAATTGTTTTATTCAGAAACTTTTCGGCAGGCAGGATAAGCATGCTCCGGTCTTTCGCATAAAAATTCCTGAACCGTCCCAGCGCGTCAATCTCAAACACCATGTCTTCCAGGGAGTTTACGAGGTTGCTCAGCTCGTTCCGCCTGGTCTCGAGTTCCGATTCGGTTTCCTTAGATTTGGTAATATCCAGAATGATTCCGTCGCGCCATTTCGGTTGTCCGTCAACCCAGCAGGTAATCCCGCGGTTCAGCACCCAACGTATCTCTCCTGTCTTATGCCAGATCCGGTATTCGATCGAAAACAAAGGATTGTTGCGATCAGGTTCCAAACACTTCAGCAGCCGGGGAAGGTCTTCCTCATGCACGAGGTCGATCCACCGTACGCTGCCGGAAAGGATTTCTTCGTCCGTGTATCCGCAGACATCGCGGATAGTCTCGTTAATAAAGATGATGGAAATTTCCGGCAGGGTGATGCGGTATATCACACCGGGCATTGTACGCGCCAGGCTTTCTATATCAGGCTTCACTATTTTCCGGTTATCAGATATTTGGACAGCACCTGAAACATATGCGCACTACTTACCGGTTTTAACAAATAGTCGGTCGCTCCTGCATCCATTACTTCCCGGATATCGATCTCCCGTGTCGACGCGGTGAGGGCGATAATCGGAAGGTCACCATTAAATTCGCGTATCTTTTTCGTAGCCAGGATACCGTTCATAACGGGCATGTGAATATCCATGAGAATAGCATCAAAAGTCAGCTCGCCGACCGCCGATACTGCATCGGCACCGTTGGCGACAACCTTGTTGGTACTGCCCCATTCCTCCAGAAAAGAATCGAAGACCATTGCGTTCACTTCATTGTCCTCGGCCAGTAAAATTCTTCTTCCGTAAAAGGGAGGTTTCACGGTCGCGGGTACCATGTCCGTGGTTTGCAAAGTATAATTAAATTCAATTTGCATTCTATCGTTGAAAGCCTTGTGACTTATTTCAATCCCAAGGTTATCGGTAAGGATATCCAGTTGCATTTCCCCGGCCAGATAATCGGCACCCTGGCCGGAAATCTGAATGTGCATTGTTATATCGGAAAGATGTCGCTGACGAAGGGCAATTTCTATGGAGATAATTCCGTTTACAAGACAACCGGCAAGGTGACTGGACAATAACCACAGGGCATTCACGAATCTGTCCGGCTTTCCGTAATAAACATCAGGTAGCTGAATATCGATACCCAGCCTTATGATATTCCTTTTGCCAACATCCCTGTTCAATTCTGCCAGCAATTCATTACATACATCGCCTAACACAAAACGTTCCATAACCTATAACCCATTGGATTAACTCCTGAACAAGATTAACGAAAAAACATTTTTCCTGGTATACGTTCAGTATTGATCTTATGTGGTTCTACGTAATTATACGGAGGTTCATGGCAGTGGTATTTGGTATGGGGTAAAAAAAAGAACTACTGTAGTTTTGTCGGGTACGTTTGCCGTTAATCCATGATAAAAAAGAAAACCGCCCTACCCGACGATTCTGTCCTTCATCAGGTACTGGAATCACTGGACAACTTTCTCACAGAGGGAATATTCAGAAAAGCTGCCGATAGCAGCCGGCTGATTTATGTGAGCGAAGCAATGGCAAAAGTATTTGGCTACTCCTCCGCTGGCGAACTTCTTACGATTCCATCAAACAGACTGTTTGCCGACGAGGAAACGTACACTTATCTGATGGACAAGATTTCCGCAGAAGGGAGTATCGTCGACCAGCGCGTGCTGTTCAAACGGAAAGATCACAGCAACTTCTGGGGGCTCCTCACCTGCCGGCGAATCAGCCGCGACGGACAAGTGTTCCACGACGGGCGTATGAATGATATCAGCGATCAGATGATCACGGAAGACCAATTGAAAGATACCTGCATCGAATTGGAAAAAATCACCATGGAACTGGACGGGTTCATCTACCGCGCATCCCACGATATCAGGTCTCCGATCAGCTCTATCCTGGGTATTGTGAACCTGATGAAGCTCGATATAAAAGGAGACCTCGCGGAGAAATACATCGAAATGATCGGAACCAGCGCCGCCAAGCTCGACAAATTCGTACATGAACTGACACTGTTTGCTAAAAACGGGAGGAAAGCCATGGACGAAGAATGTATTAACTTTGAATTCCTCCTGCAGGACATTTTACAAGAATTCAACCAAACCCACCTGAACTTCAGCACGGTCGTTCCCACGTATTCCATCCATGGCACCGCGGTTTTTTACTCCGATCCGGACCGTATACGCCTCGTGTTGCAGAACATCATCCGGAATTCCCTGGACTACGTAGACAAGAAGAAGACGACCCACATGCTTTCCATTGAAGTTCATCTCCACCCGGGTAAAGCGTTCATTGAGGTGTTCGACAATGGAATCGGTATCGCCGCACCACACGTCCCGAAAGTCTTCGATATGTTTTACCGCGCTTCCAACATCTCGACAGGATCGGGGATTGGATTGTACACCGTTCGCGATGCCGTTACGAGGCTCGGCGGGGTTATCACAATAGACTCCAAATACGGGGTAGGCACGTCGGTGAAGATCGAAATGCCAAACTCAAAAAAAGGAAAGCTCATTAACAAGAAGAAAGCGTTACGTTCGATCTGAAATAAACCCTGGCGAAATGAGACCCCGCGCCTGCCACTACCGTTACGATTCATACGGATTCCGTATAAAGTGATCACAACTCACATCATTTCATCAACTATCATCTCCGTATAAATACGGACAACCTGTTGTGTAATTTCTTTACGATGCCCTACCCATTAAGACTGACGGAAGGTTACAAGATCATCGTTTACTTTTGACCCGGCACTGAACCAGAACACCATTGTCTGATTTTTTGAGGGACGGTTTTTTAAACATTAAAAAATCAGAACGTTATCTACCGACCAGTGTACACTAAATTTTAAGATTACTGAACTTCAATCGCAGGGAATCAGGGATGACTATTTCAATTGTCAACCACAAGGGTGGTACAGGAAAGACAACAACAACGGTAAACCTTGGCAGCGCACTGGCGGTTCTGGGAAAAAAAATCCTGCTGATTGACTTCGACGCTCAGGGAAGCTTGTCTTACTCATTGGGCATCGATGAAGACCTGCCGACGATTGCAGATGCCATTCACGAAGACCATCCGGTTGAGCAGCTATTGGTCGAACGCGAAGGCATGCATATACTACCTGCAGGTAAAGATCTCGCGGATGTCGAACTGGCTATTGCCAAATCAGGCGGTTATTTTCATCACCTCCAGCGTGTACTGGACCGGTTGCCAGGCTACGATTATATCCTGATCGACTGCCCTCCATCGTTATCACTGCTCACCCTAAACGCTCTGACCGCATCCCGGTTTGTCATTATTCCCATGCAAATGGATGTACTGGCTTTGCGGGGACTGGATTCCATGCTGGATACGATCAAAAAAACCACACACCTCAACCCGGATCTCCGCGTCCTCGGCGTACTGCCCGTCATGATCGATCCGCGTAAAAATATATACCAGGAAATCCGGGCGCATATTAAGAACAACTACGAGACACATGTTTTCGACCCGGGCATACGTACAAGTGTCAAAGCGGCTGAAGCACCGTCGTTCGGAAAAAGCGCGGTAGGCTATTCACCATCCAGCAGTACAGCCGGCGACTATAAGGACCTTGCCGGTGAAATGATCAGACGTATCCAATCGATGCAACAATCAGCGATAATCAATAACTAAAACTATATGGCCCTCGGTAATAATTTAAAAAAAGAAAAACTCATACCAACCGGTGTAACGGAAACCAAACAACAAATCCCAACTGAAAAAATCAAAGCTATGGAAACAGAGTTCCACACTCCCGAATCAAAAATCAAAATAAAATCCAACGGGTTAACAAGCGAGCAGATGCTCGACATGAAAGGCCAATTGGATGCGATAAACGCTGCATTCGCATTTATCGAA
This sequence comes from Chryseolinea sp., assembly GCA_041742155.1. GTDB lineage: Bacteria > Bacteroidota > Bacteroidia > Cytophagales > Cyclobacteriaceae > Chryseolinea. Next base: position 152,172 of record JBGSJE010000004.1, read on the forward strand.
TTTGATACAATGGGAAACATCTTAAGCGCCAACGACATTTTCCTCGACACCATGGGGTACAGCCTCGCTGACATCCGCGGAAAACATCACAGTATGTTCGTCGATCCCGTTTACGCCAGAAGCGGTGAATACAAAAAATTCTGGAACGATCTGAGGAACGGAGAACCGCAGTCCGGAGAATTCTCCCGCGTCGGTAAAAACGGGGAGATCGTTTGGCTCCTTGCCTCCTACACACCTGTAGCCGACGAAAAGGGAACCATTGTGAAAGTTATTAAACTGGCTACTAACGTCACGACGACCAAAGTCCAGAACGCCGATTTCAAAGGACAAGTGGATGCCATTGGCAAAGCCCAGGGAGTCATTTCATTCAACATGGACGGGACGATCATCGAGGCAAATGAAAACTTCCTCAAACCGATGGGTTACAAGCTGGAGGAAGTGCAGGGCAGGCATCACCGGATTTTTGTAGACGAAACATATGGCCGAAGCCCCGCATACGCGGAATTCTGGGCGAAGCTAAACCGCGGCGAATTTGTAGCGGATGAATTCAAGCGTATCGGGAAAGGTGGAAAAGAGGTATGGATCCAGGCATCATACAATCCCATCTTTGATCTGAGCGGAAAGCCGTTTAAGGTCGTCAAGTTCGCAACCGATGTGACGGAGCAGAAGCTCAAAAATTCAGATTACGAAGGTCAATTGGCGGCCATTGGAAAGTCAAATGCCGTGATCGAGTTCAATATGGATGGAACGATCGTATCCGCCAACGATAATTTCCTGAATGCACTGGGTGGTTACTCACTCAGTGAAGTAAAAGGAAAGCACCACAGGATGTTCGTGGATGCGGCATATGCCCGAAGTGCGGAGTATGCCGACTTCTGGCGCACATTGAACAACGGAGAATACTTTGTCGGAACGTATACGCGTATCGACAAGCGGGGAAAAGAAGTCTATATACAAGCGTCGTACAATCCGATTCTCGACCTCAATGGAAAGCCTTATAAGGTTGTGAAGTACGCCCTCGATATGACCGAAGTGATCCGGGTCATCAAGGCGATGGCAAACGGCGACCTGAGCCTTCGTTGCGATACCGCGGCGGATAACGGTGGCCTTACTGCCGAGATCAACAAGGCACTGGAAAACCTCGACTCCGTACTGGGCAATATCATGCAGGGATCGGATGTCGTAGCCAAATCGTCGGACCTTCTGCAGAAGAAGGTGGAAGCCATGAAACAAAATGCGACCGAGGTCGGTACTGCGATAGCACAAATGGCGAAAGGCGCGCAGGATCAGGCACAACGCACGGACGAGTCGTCCAAACTTGTTAACCATGTTCTCACTTCCGCCAATGAAATGGAGAAAAAAGCCAACCTGATCAATAAAGCCGCCGAATCCGGTCTCGGAAGTTCCAACCAGGGAATGAAAACGGTACGGGTACTGGTAGATAACATGACGGGGATCAAAGAATCCGCAAGCCAGACCTCGCGTTCCATCGATGTGCTGACCAAGCGTACGGAAGAAATCGGACGTACATTGAACGTTATCACTGACATCGCGAGCCAGACGAATCTGCTGGCCTTGAACGCAGCCATTGAAGCAGCAAGGGCCGGTGACGCAGGTCGTGGATTTGCCGTGGTAGCGGAGGAAATCCGCAAACTCGCGGAAGATTCCCGCAAATCAGCCGTCGAAATCGAAAAGATCATCGGCGACGTTCAAAAAGACACAGCAGCAGCCACCAAGGCCATCGACCTAATGGAAGGCAGTGTAAAGGAAGGAAACAAATCGAGCGCGGAAGCCGAGAAGATCTTCCAGGAAATTGCCAAGTCGACGGAAGAAACGTTCAGCGCCTCGAAAGAAATCCAGGTTGCAACCGTCACACAAAAGGAAGCGATCACCAGCGTCGTAAAAAACATCGAGCAGATCGTAGTCGTGTCGGAAGAGACAGCGGCCGGTACTCAACAGGTTGCCAGCTCAAGCCAGCAAATGAATGGTGGTATGATGGAGATCGCGAAAGCCGGCGACGAACTGTCGGCGGTAGCAGCCGAACTCCAGGCCGGTACCACACAGTTCAAGCTGAAGAAAAAATAGGTTCACATCCCACCAACCCTGCCGGCACTACACTTCCTTGAAGAAGGGCAGGATTGGATGGGGCCAAATCCATCAAAAAGACCATAATGAAATATGTATGAGTGAGATTAAACAACACAAAGAGGTCACCGCGCAGAACCGTACGATGCAAATCGTCGTGTTTAAACTGGGCCAGGAAGAATATGGTCTGCATATCGACCAGATCAAGGAAGTGGTAATCACACCTAACATCACCCGGATGCCGCAGACTCCTGCTTTTGTGCGCGGCGTTGCAAACATCCGCGGCAATGTGATCGCCATTCTTGACCTCGAAGAGAAATTCGGCCTTGCCCGCACACAGGAAGCTTCGGATTCAAAACACAATTTTACGCTGGTAATCGAAAGTGAAGAATACAAAATGGGGATCCTGGTGCGGGAAGTCCCCAATACGCTTTCCATCTCCTCGTCGAACGTCGAAAATTCCGTGCTTACGGGAGATCTTCAATCGGATCAGTCCTACATCACCGGAATCGTGAAGCTTGACAAGCGACTGATTATCATGATCGACATTTTCAAGGTGATCAATGAACAGGAAGCTCAGCAACTGAAAAAACAAAATACCCAGGAAGTTGAATCGTGAGAAAGCGGGTGCTGAATATCAATGAAATGGATGTGACCTCCTCCCCGATAGTTTATACCTGTTACGGACTGGGTTCCTGCATCGGTCTGTTTGTTTCAGACCGTGTGAAAAAACTCACGGCCGGAGCGCATATTCCCTTACCGTTTTCCGACACTGCGGAAGAACTCCACGGTGCCAACCGTATGATCGACGACCTGATGCATTTGATGGAAGTGCAGGGAAGCGACCTCCGCTGCCTGCGTGCGAAACTAACGGGCGGGGCACAGGTATACCCGGGCACGAATAATATCGGTCGCCAGAATATTGAGGCCGTGCTTCAGATGTTAACGGACAGGAAAGTTTACGTTGCCTCCTCCGACGTGGGCGGTCAGGTCTCACGTACCGCGCGGTTTAACAGCGAGACAGGAGACTTGTACATTTCAACATCGGAACAAAAAACGTATTGTATTTAAAATCAAAACCATATGCCCAAAAATGTTTTAATAGTCGATGATTCGCTTTACATGAGAACAGTGATCAAAGATGCTTTGGAAGTCGCCGGATTTAAAGTTGTGGGCCAGGCTGCCAACGGCGAAGAAGCCATCGATCTTGCCTTCGAACTTCAGCCCGACATAATCACGCTCGACAACATCCTCCCCGACATGATCGGCACAGACATATTGAAAGTATATACGGAAGAGGGCTTGCTCTCCAAGGTGATCATGATAAGCGCCGTGGGCCAGGAATCGGTTATCCAGGAAGGCCTCAGCCTGGGAGCGAAAGCCTATATCGTCAAGCCTTTCACATCGGAACAGCTGCTGACTGAAGTAAATAAGCTTTAAGCGGCGCATGTATGCACGGACCTAAAATCAAGACCCTGCTGATCGAGGATTCGGGGTTTATGAGAATTCTATTATCCGACCTGTTACGAAAGGACCAGACTATCGAAATCGTAGCTACCGCATCTAACGGGCTCGAAGGTGTTGAAAAGGTAAAGAACCTCAAACCCGATGTCGTCATAACGGATATGGTCATGCCTCAATACGACGGACTTTACGTTGTTCAGCATCTGATGAAAGAAATGCCGCTCCCGATCATATTGTTAAGTTCACTCGATCGCGCCGATCCGAAGATATTCGACGCGCTAAGGGAAGGCGCATTCGATTTCCTGGACAAACCGCACGGGGATGCCGTCGCCGGCGGATATCTTCCCCTTACCCGGATGATCCGGGAAGCCTCGTTGACCGACTACCTGAAGCTGCGCCAGCTGGTAAAAGGCAGGAATACATTCGGTCATACATTCGAAGCGCGTCTCAATTATGACATCATTGCGATTGGTGCGTCCACGGGTGGACCCAGCGCCGTTGAATCCATCATCACAAATCTTCCTCATAACCTTACGGTTCCCGTGATCATCGCGCAACACATGCCCGAACGGTTCATTGAGAGTTTTGCGTCGCGGCTGAAGGATGCAACAGGCATGAACGTTAGCGTTGCACGTAGCGGCGAACCTCTGTTAAATAATCACATTTACCTGGCGCCGGGATCCAGAAATATGAGGATCGATCTCTCGGGGTCAAGCCCGGCAACACAATACGTGGATGATCAATACAAGGAATACAACTTTCCTTCCATCGACTGCCTTTTTGAATCAATAGCAAATATCTACGGTAGCCGCGCCGTAGGTGTAATCCTTACCGGGATGGGAAAGGATGGAACCATGGGTTTACAAAAAATTAAAGAAGCCGGAGGGCTGACGGTTACGCAGGACAGCGCCTCGTCTATAGTTTACGGCATGCCGAAATCGGCGTACGAGTCGGGAGCAGCCATGCATCAGATACCATTAAAGGAAATTCCAAACTTCATTATCAGTGCACTATGAGTAATCAGGAGAAAGACCAGGAATACCGCGAAATCTTCTTAGCCGAAGCTCTTGAAATCTACACCGATGTAAACAGGTTGCTGACGGTACTGGAAAAAAATATCGGCGATACAAAAACCATTCAGGCCCTGTTCCGGGTTACGCATACGCTTAAGGGAAACGCGACGGGCATGGGCTTCGAAAAGATCGCGGAGATGGCTCATGTGATGGAGGATTTTTTTGGAGAAGTCAGGGAAGGACGGATCGTACTGGGAAGCGACATCTTCGCATCGGTATTCAAGGCAGCCGACGCCCTGGGTGAATTGATAGACGCCATTAAGAACCCGAGAGACGTGAAATACCGCGGGATCAAAACAAAACTTGAGGTATTCATAAAGAACGCGCGGCAGGATTCATCCTCATCGGATAAAACACTAAGCGAATCCGGGGCCGGTGACCAACATACTTCTGTAGCTCCGGACCATTCCGGCGCCGACGAACAAACGGAATCCAACGACTCCACCGGCGTCACGTTTTCAGATCTTGTCCAGGTTCCCGTAAAAAAACTCGACAACCTGCTTAACCTGGTTGGTGAACTCATCATCGAACGTGACCGGATCATCGCCAACAGCGCGGGGACACACTCCACAAACGAATATTCCCGGCTTAACCGGATCTCGTCCGACCTGCAGTACTCTGTGATGGACGTCCGGCTCGTACAGGTCGGTTTCCTGTTTAATAAATTTCACCGTATTATCCGGGATGCTTCTTCGAAGGAAGGAAAAGTGGTAAACCTGAAACTGGAAGGAAGTGAAACGGAGATCGACCGCAACATCCTGCAGGTGATCAGCGATTCGCTTATTCATCTCATCCGGAACTCCGTCGGCCACGGGATCGAACTTCCGGAGATCAGAAAGCAAAAGGGTAAACCGGAACAGGGTACTGTAACGCTCTCCGCCAGCAGTGAATCGGATACGGTTCTCATAAAAATAAAAGACGATGGCGCCGGTATCGATCCGCAGCGAATCAAACAAAAGGCCATAGAAAAAGGTGTGATCAGCGCGCAGGACGCAAACCAGATGAATGATCGCGATCTGATCATGCTGATCTTTGAACCGGGTTTCTCCACGATGGATCATGTGACCGCTATCTCGGGTCGTGGGGTCGGTATGGATGTCGTAAAAAGAGCGCTCGACTCGATCGGCGGTACGATCCAGGTGGATTCGATGATCGGGGAAGGCAGCATTTTCACGCTCAGCCTCCCGTCATCAATGGCTGTCAAATCGACGTTACTCTTCGACCTCGACAAACAGACATATGCTATCCCGCTGTCGTATACCGAGTCCGTAATCTCGATCTACAAATCCGATATACATAAGGCCGCCAACGGTTTGATCACCGTTCACCTTGATAAAACCATTCACATTGTCTTCCTCTCCGACTTCTTTGCTCAAAGTCAGGGAAAAGTAATGGAGAAATACGCTTCGTTTGACAAACTGCATGCCGAGCAGAAGCTGGAAATAGTCGTAGTCTCGTTCAACGGAAGAAGGATCGGATTTATCGTCGACAAGCTGCTGCAGCAAAAAGAGATCGTGGAAAAGCCGCTTCGAAAACCATTTGAAGATGTTTCCTTCCTCAGCGGAGTGACGATCTTAGGAAACGGAAACGTATGCCTTGCATTAAGTATTCCCGGCATTCTGAATACACTGCTAAACGGGCAAGTAAACAAGACAATTAATGCATGATTATGCTGAACGGTAAAAAAAAGGAGTCCGCCTCTCAATTAAAAAACGCCTTTGATTCGGGATACCAGAACGCAGCAACTTCGTTCTCAACCCTGGCGAAAGCTAAGATCGTCTTTCAAAACCTCAACGACGGATTTCACACTATCGACGATGCGTTCAACGAACAGAACTTCTTCAGCCGGACGGGTTCTTATCTTCTTCTCACTACGGAGATCTTCGGGGACGTGACGGGTAAAAGCTACCTGTTGTTTTCCACCGAAGATTTTAACGTCCTCACACGGGAAGTTCCTGAAAGCAAGGATCCCAACCTGAACCTGAAAGAGGAGTTCGCCAAAGAGCTTGACAACATTCTTTCGGCATCCGTGATCACGAAATTGTCCAATACCCTTCATTGCAAAATGTATGGGGATATCCCTATCCTGGTCGGCACGGTAAGTGCCCGGGTAGAAGATCTTATTTATGACGATTTCAGCGAACAGGGTCCGGAGATCTATATCAATGCCGGTTGTTTTTCCATGGAAAATAACCCGTCTGTCCGGCCATTATTCATCTGGGTAGTCGACAGCCACACGCTACCCGTTCACGAAATAAATGGAGCACACTAAGAGATCGTATGCAACGCAGTTGGATTTTTGGGGTAGCGGTAGGATTTAACATTTGTGCTATTGTCTGCAACAGCTGGCAAAACGGCATGGGCCATGTATTCAATTTATTCTTCGTCGGCAATATTCTCCTGATCTGCCTTTTCCGGAGGCACGTTAAAATTATGCTTAAAGGTTTTTCGGGACTAGCTGGCCTGCCTGAAACTCAAACCGGCTATGTTTCTATCGGCAGTTATCTCTCAACTGCGAAAAAAACGATCGCCGAAATGCAACGGGCAATTTCGCATATCAATGAGATCGGTCAGCAGGCGTTTGGCGATGTTGTACAGGGAATAGAAGACGCCGGAATACGTTCGTCTTTACTCTCGGCTAATGACAAGATCATCGGCCTGCGCCGGAAAGAAAACGAAATAAACTGGATAACGCAGGGCCTGGCAGCTATTGCCGAACTGAAACAGTCGGGCAATGACATTACACAATATTCCGACCAGGTGATCTCCACCATTGTAAAATACATCGGCGCCAATCAGGGAAGTTTTTTCCTGCTTAAGGGAGAAGGTGATGACGCACATTTTGAGTTGACTGCCGCCTATGCGTATGGTAAGAAAAAATTCCTGGAGAAACATATCCACGTGGGCGAAGGGTTGATCGGTCAGGTCTTTTATGAGAGGGATGTGGTTTACATTACCGATGTCCCGAACGACTATGTTAAAATCACGTCGGGGTTGGGTGAAGCGCTGCCGAGGTGTATCTGTATCGTGCCCCTTTTATCCGATGGTGAAGTTCATGGAGTGATCGAAATCGCGTCGTTCAAACCGCTGCAACCGCAGGAAATGGAATACCTGAAGAAAATAGGTCAGAATATAGGATATAATCTGGGCGCCATCGAAACACACCGGCGTACGGAATTATTGCTGGAGGAATCTCAAAAGATGGCTCAGGAAGTGAAGTCGCAGGAAGAAGAACTGCGACAAAACATGGAAGAGCTGACCGAGACGCAGGAGCAAATGAGGAGAAAGCAAACGGAGATGGACGCGGTACTGTCATCGTTGTCTACCGTGGAGCTCGACCTGGACGGCGCGGTACTGGCAGCCAACGATATCTTTCTGGGGATCACAGGGTACACGCTGAAGGACATCCAGCGAAAACTCTATAAATCGCTGATACCACAACAGGGCAACGATACGATGCAATATGAAATGATGTGGAGCAGTATCTTATCGGGGCGTTCATTTTCCGGAGAGTTCCGGATCGTTAACAAAGCTCATAAGGAAATATGGATGGCCGGCAATTTCACGCCGATCTTAAATGACGAAGGAAAGCCCTATAAAGTGATGGTGATTTCCCTTTTCACCACCCAGGACAAAGAGAAACTGTTTGAACTTCAGGAACTGGTCGCAGCATTCAAGGGCTGTTTTCCTATGGCCGAGATCAATCCCGACTTCACATTCAAAACTGCCAATGACCTGTTTCTGTCGGAGCTTGGTATCAAACGAATTGAACTTAAAAAATCGTTACCTAAAACAGTTCTCGAGAGCAGCTCTTACCTGAAGCTTGAGAAATACCTGACGGGAAATAAAGATCAGCCCGATAGTATCGAACTCGATATTCAAACCAGGAACGGTGAAGTAAAACGGTTCAATTCGACACTTGTCAAAATTAACAATAACGGAGATCAGCGAAAAAAAGGGTTGTTGATCTTGCGTAACGTACTGTAAACATGGAAACCGCACAAACAGGGGATACAATCGTGATCTCGGATGAGGAGCTCAAATCTCTGACCGACGCAATACAACAACGGCATGGCATCGATTTCAGTTGTTATGAACCAAAATCGCTGAAACGTCGTGTGGTGAGAGCACTGCACATCTTTAAACTAAACGCTGTTCACGAGCTATGGATACGGATCCTGCGGGACCGCTCGTTTATCTATCCGTTTATGGATGAGATCAGCGTGGGTTTGACATCTATGTTCCGGGATCCCGTCCTCTGGCGTAAGCTCCGTCAGTTGCTGGTCCAACACTGGCCCGGGCAGAATGTATTATCGGTCTGGCACGCGGGCTGCTCAACGGGTGAAGAAGTTTACACGATGGGAATCGTGTTACAGGAGACCGCCACGGGAAAAAAAGTGACGGCACGTGCGTCCGATATCAGCAACCAGGCGATGGCTACAGCGAAGAAAGGAGAATACAACACCATGAAAATGGATGAATACGAAAAGAACTATTTTCAATTCAATCCGGCCGGAACCCTTCAGAAATATTATACATCGGGCAATGGGTCGGCGTTCATGGACACAAAACTGATCAGTCATGTCACGTTCGAACACCACAATCTGATCACCGATCCTTTCACGAACAAATACGATATCATCTTCTGCCGTAACGTCATGATCTACTTCGACAATCACGCGAAGCTGAAACTGTTTGAGAAATTCCACGACTCCTTAAACCCGAACGGTCTCTTCATCATCGGTTTCTATGATGCCGTTCTCCCGATGGTTGATCCTACCAAGTTTGCCGTCCTGGACATGGATGCCAAAATATTCAAAAAGTTATGAGTAAAAACTTGTCGATGGGTTCAGATTAAAACAAATAAGAAAGTATGTTAAGAGAAATCTGGTTTGACAACGAGAAGGACTTCTTCCAGGAATGGTCGGGCTATACATACGTTACATTCCTGGACTTCTCCACGGACGTTTTTGTGAATAGCGTACCCGTGGAGACCTACAAGACCTACACGATTACCGATCCATTCGTCATCCGTGTGGGAAATCTCAAGTCCTTAAAAATGCTCGTGGAGTTGCAGTAGCAACGCTTCACTCTATATATAATAGAGTGACACGGCCCTGGTTTCCCGAAAACCGCCTCCGGAGGCTTAAAACACTATTTATTTGGCGGAACTTCGTCCAGACTGTAGTAAACCGGAAGTCCCAGCTCCTTTGCAATCCTTACGTCGTTATCTGCTCCGGTTGACGCGCCATCCAGGCGAAGGACAGCGTCGCACTTTTCAAGGAGCCGGTGAGCAACAGGATACTGGATTTCGTTCCACTTATCATCGCCCGGCTTTTTCGATCCGGCTAGTTGAAGCAGAGGCAAGGCAACCCACTCCCCGATCATCGGCACATGGCCAAGCCTGAACAGCGGCAAGGCCACCGACTCCAGATTATCCAGATTTTTTTTCATTAGCCCGGGATCATCGTTCGTTCCACCCCGGTACGGGCCTGCTATAAGAATCATCATAGTCTTGTAATTATGAGCGCAAAAATATCGGGCACCGGCCATATGAGCACTTAAGGTAGATTAAGAAATGATCCCTCTTTTGATTTTATTTCTGATCACACTCAAAAACTCCGGTGTTATTCCCAGGTAGGATGCAATGTTCTTTTGTGTCACGGTCCTGATGATTGCCGGATACTTCTTTACGAAATTGTCATATCTCACTTCAGCAGGCTGGGAGAGATTCTGTATGATCCGGAGTTGTTCCCGTACGTAAGCATTCTGCATCAGTATCCTGAAAAAACGCTCAAACTTGGGTACGTTCCGGAGCAGAACATCCATATCATCTTTTTTCAATTGCAGGATAGAACTATCGGCTATTGCCTCGATATGTATCATCGCAGGTTGCTGACTGACAAAGCAGGGCATATCCGTTATCCACCAGTCTGCCACGGCAAACATGATTGTTGCCTCTTTATCGTCGTCTCCGCGATAAAATGCCCGAAGCGCACCGGAACTAACAAAATTAAAACTGGTACACGGTTCACCGGCCTCCAGAAGCAAATCCTTCCTTTTCAAATCCTTTTGTGTCATCAACGACAAAAAGTACTCGGTTTCTCCGCGATCAAGCGTGATATGCCTGGCGACATTGGATAGGATCAGCTCAGTTTGAATTGCCATCCGACGAATTTAAGGACAAATCGTATCAATGCTGCAAGGGGTGATCTGAAATCACCGGCATTTAAAACCATTCCACCTTACCAATCCTAATGGGATAAAAACAAAGAGGTGTGTCGTCCCCGGGGAACTGCACCTGTGATCGAGCATCCGGATGCATCAGATTGAGCAAAGATTCAATGCTGCGATGATCGTCACAAACGACATAAGGTCAAGTATTGTTACCCGGTATTTAATTGCATTATCTGCCGAGCATTTCGCGAAGGTCGGCTCCAATATCCCGAAGCGAAATGACGAACGCGGTTCCGCAAAAGGCAAGGGCATCAAAAACACTTGAGAGTTCGTTTCCCCGGTTTCCAAAAGGATCTGCGAGAGCCCGGGGGATATGCAATACGATAACCCACAGCAATAACATTAAACTCATCAGCATGGCAATTGCGCCGGTCCTGATCTTTAGCACAATTGACATACCGGAACCGATAAGCGCCACAGCACTGAAATAAGTCCAGAATAAATGATCCGGGATCCACGGGGGAACCAGACCGGCCACAAATTCCCCGTACATAAAATGCATGATACCGAAACTGATCATTGTGACAGAAAAGAATATGCCGCCAAGGGGAATTAATTTCTCCAAGAACGTAATGACGCGGCCGTTCCGACGTAACTCCGGTTCCGGAAAAGAACCGGCCATCACAAACGCGCCGCCTGCCAGGGCAAGTTCCTTCAACGCACTGGTCCACAACGCCAGGTGGGCGCTGCTGTTCACTTCACCGAAGATCTCGAACGGGATATGTATGAACAGGAATAAAAAAAGAAACACACCGCCAAGCGCAAGCAAAACTTCCCTGGCCTTTTTTCCGGAAAAGATTGCAACCGCAGAAACAACCAGACATATCCCGCTGAGTACAGCCCACCAACGAAGCAGGGGTACATGGAACTGCCACGCCGGGACCTGCACCTGGCGGAAGTCGCCGTAAAAAATTTGTTGAGCACCATAAACCACCATGGCGATGCCATAGAACCAGCGACCAGGTTGAGGGGAAATCTTCATGTTTCGGGATCTTAAAGGTTAAACCTGCACACCCTTTCCGGGGTATGTACAGGTTGAGCACGGGAGAAAGTTGTTTATCACCGCAAAAGTAAATCGGAGATTTCCGATCTTTAGAAACAAAAGCTTTTCAAAGTCCGGCAAAACCTGAACAATCGCCATTCGCAAAAACTATGGATGTATGACGGAACATGAAATGGTTAAGGAGGCACTTGCTGAAATTTTCAGAAAGAACGGATACACGTCTTTGGTTGCGCTTACCCAGCGCGACTTCGACCACATCAGTGAAAAAATCGAAGTGGGTACCGGAATCCTGATCAGCGGGTCCACCCTCCGGAGATTACTAAACGGCAAATTCAGCCGGCTACCGCAGGTTGCCACACTCAATGCCATCTCAAAATACCTGGGCTGCCAGGACTGGCAGGCATACCGCACATTGGTTTTACAAAGCAAGGGATACGCGGAATTTCCCCAAGCCGATGAAAGTACGGAAACCATCACTGGCTCCACTGGTACCTCCTGGAGCCCGAAAGTGATAGCTGTTGTCGGTCTCGTCGCCTTTGTCCTCATTATCGTCGGTTTTATCGAACTTTCAAAAACAAACCAATTGCTCAACGCAGGCAAAGCAGCTTTTGAGGTGAGAAAAAACACTCGCAACGACATCCCCAACACGGTAGTCTTCAGCTATAACATAGATGACGTTAATGCCGACAGTTTCTTTATACAACAATCGTGGGATAAAAACAGGAGAGTACGTGTCTTTAAGAACAAGTATACATTAACCGACATCTATTATGAACCTGGCTATCATTTGGCCAAGCTGATTGCAAACGACTCCGTTATAAAAGTGGCGGAAGTGAATATTCCGACGGACCGCTGGCTCTTTTTTGCCAAAGACGTACAACCTGGCAGCAATCCGCAATATATTAACCCGGCGCAGACCGTAACAAACGGAGTCTTCGGGATTCATAAAAAAGACCTGGTGGACAATAGCATTGATATCGCCAGGGAGAAGGAGTATGTCTATAATTTTTCCCCCGAAAAACTGGCAACAAGCAGTGACAATTTCAGCTTCAAGGCAAAAATCAGAATGACTGCGGTTAAGGATAACGCCTGTCCCTATATCACCGTCGATGTATTCTGCCAACGGTATACCATGTTCACAAAATTTATGACAAAAGGGTGTGCAAGCGAATCCGTATTCCAGTTTGGTGAACATTTGATCAGTGGCAAGGATACGGACCTGGCAGCGCTTTCCTTTGACGTAACGGAATGGATGGAAGTCGGCCTAATCGTTCAAGACAAAGAGGTGACCGTTTTGCTCGATGGAAAAGAAGTTCTCAAGACTACCTATAGGGAATCATCGCGGCTTGTCACAGGCCTGGCGTTTATATCGAATGGGTTGTGTGAAATCGATTTTACGGAATTAAGAGGATCGGACGATACGATTGTATACGCTAATAATTTCGATAACGAATCTATTGACAAGCCGTAACTGACGATCAGCGCCGGCATGAGCTGCTGAAGCGTTGGGGAGCACAAGGTACGCGTCGATCGAATGTTACACCATCGCCTGCTGTTTGTCATTTCAGAAAAATGTATATTGAAAAGTGTTAATCTCCGGCAAACAAACACGTTCGGCCTATGAAACGGTTCAGGCAAATATGTGTGATCCTTCTCGTCTCCCTCCTGCTGTTGGTTACAACCGTTCTCCTGCAGGAGGTAGATCCCAAACAAAAACAACCCGCGTTCAAACCTTATGCCTTCGCCGATACCCTTGCAAAAAAGGTGTACGATCTGGACAGCCTGAAATCCATCATCGGTAATAACAAAGGTTTGCCCAGTGGTTTTGAAACTGCTGCCGCCATTGCTTACTCGGCTTTCCCGGAATTAAAAGATGTGACCATTGATATGATCCTCACGCAGGATGGAGCACCTATGGAATCGAGACCCGAAATCTCCTCCCTGTTTGGCCTTCGCCGAAACCGGCGCTATCAGGTATTGTTAAACAATGCACCCAACACCTTCTTTGATCCGATCCTTCTCCGGGCATTACCGTTTGATGCCCAGGTGGGAATTCTGGCTCACGAACTGGGCCACATCGCCTACTATCACGAACTTAATATTTTCGAATTCGGAAAATGGGGATTGAAATATCTCTAGGACGATTCGTTCCGTGCTCAACACGAACGAACCACTGACCTGATGCCGCTTTATCATGGATTGGGTAGCCAGATCTATCAGTACGCCTGGTTTGTACGGAAAGATCCTACCTGCATTGCATTCTACGAACGCGGAAAAAGTTTTATGGACACGTATTACATGACGGACAAGGAATTGCTGGACGCCATCAACACACGCCAGCCTTTAACCCCGGATTAAATCAATGTGAATACCCTTAACATTGACTTAATTCCACTCGTTTTATTGCGTTCGTATGCAGGCTTACACGCCGTACAATGTGGCATTCTCTTAAAAATACTTACGCGATTTGATTAGCAAATGCTTTCGGGGAAGCCAATTAACTTAACACTAGGTTAACCGTGTAACCGGACCTGGGATTTACGGTTTATGTAAATTTCAAGGGACTTAATTGCGCTACCTGCAACGTCCGATGAACGCTGTAAACCTATGAAGTATTGGTTACTCACCCTTACCGTAATCGTATGGTCTTGTTCCGGCCATACAAATAGTATAAAGATAAAAGGTTCCGATACAGAAGTGAACCTAGCCGTACAACTCGCGGAGTCATTTCACGATGTACATCCGAACGATTTTTTGTCCATCTCCGGGGGAGGATCAGGCCTTGGCATTGCATCCCTGCTGAACGGAAACGCGGATATTGCCAATTCTTCGAGGAATGTTTATAAAGAGGAAATCGAATTATTTCAAGTCAAGAAAATACCTATCGATTCATTCGTATTTGCTATGGATGCCATCGCGTTTGTGGTATCTGACGATCTTCCCCTGGATTCAATAAGCACAACTGACCTGGCGAGCGTACTGAACGGTCGGTACACGAATTGGTCGTCATTGAGCGGGAGAGATCTGCCTATCACCGTGTATGGGAGGCAGAACAACAGTGGCACACACGACTACATAAAGGACAAGCTCGCGATCGAGTTTACGCCCTATGCCAAGCAAATGAACGGCAATGCCCAGATCCTGGAGGCGATCAAGGCTGACCGCTCCGGCATCGGGTATGTCGGCTCAGGTTATGTTATTCACGGAGGCAGTCACGGAATCAAGGTACTACGTATTTATTCTGAAGGCGGCAAGAAAGCAATATCTCCCCTGGACGTTTCATCTGTTGATTCCGGCCTCTATTATTTCCAGCGACCGTTGTACCAATACTACAAATTGGATTCCTATAAAAAGGTTAAACCGTTTCTTGACTATGAAAAAAGTGAAGCAGGCCAGAAAATAATCCACGACGCCGGATATTACGCCGTGAGATAACGTGATGAATATAAAAGCAAGAGAAGCGTTCGACGGGGCATTTAAACGGATAGTTAAGGGTGCCGGTATGCTAACCATTGTATTACTGGGAGCAATCTTTTTCATGCTCTTTTATAACACCATAGCTTTCCTCAACGACATACCACCGCTAGACTTCTTCACGGGATCACAGTGGGATCCAGATAGTATCAACAGCAAATACAGTGTTATTCCGCTGCTTACCAGCACAGCACTGGTCGCCTTCGGGTCGATGCTGATCGCAGTGCCTGTCGGGATTTGGACAGCCGTGTTCCTGTCCGAATTTGCGCCACGAAAACTCGAGACCGTTTTGAAACCGGTGATCGAAATGTTAGCGGCTATACCCTCAGTTGCCATCGGCTTCCTCGGTGTGGTTATGGTCGGTCCAGGTATTGCCAAACTATTCGCCATTCAGAATGGTCTTAATGCCCTGAACGGATCCATACTGCTGGCAGTCATGTCGCTTCCGACAATAATCACCATAAGCGAAGACGCTATTAGTGCCGTTCCCGTCGCCCATCGTGAGGCGTCCATCGCGCTCGGCGCGAATAAATGGCAAACCTTGTTCCATGTGACGCTTCCTGCATCCATGCCGGGGCTTATTGCCGCCGTGATGCTGGGAGTCGGAAGGGCGCTGGGTGAAACCATGACCGTCTTGATGGCTACCGGGAATACGTCGATGGTGCCCAGGGGATTTCTTGATTCCATTCGTACCATTACGGCAACCATAGCGATCGAAATGGGTGAGGTACCCTACCAGACCACTCATTACTTTGCGCTCTTCGCTATCGCAGGTGTACTTTTTCTGATCACCCTGGGGATCAATTTAGTCGGCGAATACTTTGCTAACAGAATAAGAAAGTTTCACTCATGATCAAAAATATCCGGCACGCGTTTAACTGGGTGTTACTCATTGGAAGCACTGTTGTGGTATGCCTTTTCCTTGGTATAATATTGTATGATATTATTTCAAAGGGCTATTCATCCTTGTCGTGGAGTTTTGTAACCGAATTTCCGCGGAACGGTATGACAGCAGGCGGAATTTTTCCCGCTATTCTCGGCACCATCTTGCTGACCCTTATCACAACCGTCTTTGCTGTTCCCTTTGGAATAGCCTGCGCGGTATATTTAAATGAATACGCCCGTCCATCCGTGCTGACAAACATTATAAGGGCCTCAATCCGAAACCTCGCCGGCGTACCGTCTATAATTTTCGGTCTGTTCGGCCTCGCGTTATTCGTACAAGCCTTCAGCCTTGGTACATCCGTTCTGTCATCAGGGCTGACGTTGGGTCTTCTGTCTCTACCCTACATTATTACGACTACCGAAGAAGCGCTGAAGCGAGTTCCAAACAGTATGAGAGAAGCGACCCTTGCGTTAGGTGCAACGCAGTTTGAAACCATCCGTGATGTAGTACTACCGGGTGCGTCGGCCGGAATCCTCACCGGCATCATCCTTTCACTTTCCAGGGCAGCAGGCGAAACCGCACCCATACTTTTTACCGGCGCAGCTTTTTACATTAATAGCGCACCCATGTCACTGAACCAGGAGTTCATGGCCCTGCCGTATCATCTCTACATGCTAGCGACACAGCATCAATCAATCGAACAGGTTCGCCCGCTGGCCTATGGAACAGCACTCGTATTGATCCTCATTGTATTTACCTTGAATTCAATAGCTTTTTATATCAGATCCAAAAACACCGTCCAGAACTAGCATGGGAGAAGTCAAATTATCGGCACACGATCTGAATCTTTATTTCGGGATCAAGCATGTGCTTAAAAACATTTCCATTGACTTCAACGAGAACGAAGTGACGTCTTTGATTGGCCCATCGGGGTGTGGAAAGTCAACCCTTCTCCGGGCCTTCAACCGAATGCACGACCTGTCACCCGACGCAAAAATTGACGGATCAATAAAATTGGATAACCTCGACCTGTACGACAAACATAGTTCCGTCACAGAAATACGTAAACGCGTGGGTATGGTGTTTCAGAAACCAAATCCTCTTCCGAAAAGTATTTATGACAACCTTGCCTATGCGTTAAATATTCATAGTGTCGCAAGGAAGGAATGGCCCACGTTAATCGAGCAAGCCTTGCGTGAAAGTTATTTATGGGATGAAGTGAAGGATGAACTGAAAAAACCAGCTGTAAAACTTTCCGGGGGCCAGCAGCAACGATTGTGCATCGCCCGTACAGTTGTACTCCGGCCAGAGGTTATCCTGATGGACGAGCCTTGTTCGGCGTTGGATCCGATCAGCACCCTTAAGATCGAAGAACTGATTCTGAAACTAAAAAGTGATTACACCATTGTCATTGTTACGCACAACATGCAACAGGCGCAGCGCATTTCCGACAAAGTCGCCTTTATGTACCTGGGTGAGCTCATCGAATACGATACGCAGGCAAATATATTCAACAACGCCAAAAAAGAACTGACACAAAATTATGTACGGGGACATTTCGGATAACGGCAAAAAACTACGCCTCTACGCTCTCTTCGGCCATATACTCTGTAAAAATCTCCCTGATAGCCCGCTCAACGATTGGTTTCCCGGGCAGTTCATTACCCAGAAACTGCTCCGGGCTATTGATGATACTGGATTCGGTTTTTGCCACGAATGCCAACCATGCCTGATAACCCAGATTCAATTTCTTGTACATCAGCAGATCAAAGATCGGGGCGAGGACAATTCTGAAACTATCCTTGCTGGACTCAAATTGCTCTTCCATTCATGTAGTGGTTTTATTTGTGAAAAGGGACTGAAAGCTAGCACTCCTGTCCGGTTCACGCATATTAAATCGGATTTTTTTATGAAAAGCCCAAAGTCCGGCAACAAATGGCCCTTTTACGGTTTCAAAGGTTGTCCGGTAGCCGGATCGGCTGTTAACGGAATGTTACGTCCGCCGGAACCACCCGGCCTCGTCCGCGGTAAGGGCGCTGAATTCTTACAATGGTTACATTAAATTAACCAATGTAACAACCTGCTAAACGTAGTTTTGCACCATCATTTAACGAATGGAAAGCAAAAAAATCCTTGTTGTGGACCCCGACCAGCTATCCCGGTTCATAGTGAAACACTCCCTCTCCTCCGGTTTCCATGTAACCACACTGTCCTCGGCACAGGAAGCGACAGCATTCATAAAATGTCAATCGGCAGCTATCCTCCTCATAAACGTAACGTTGGTCCAACACATGGATTGTATTGATTTGCTGCATCAACTGATATCCATTTCTCCGCCGGCGACCTTCAGGGCTTTCGCAACAACTTCTTACATCACCAAAGACAGAATCCAAAGACTCCTGGTTTCGGGGTTCGAAGGTGTGTTGTTAAAACCGATCACACTATCCAAAGTGGAATATGCCCTGTCTCCGGACTGCGTTGCCGGCGGCACCTCCTCAACAGCCAGGCGTAACGTGATTACGGAAATCAGAAAGACTGATCATCCTGTCAACAACAATTGAATTTATTTCGGTCGATAACCAAACATGCCAGGTGATGAGAGTGATGTTGTTCTGTACGGTCTTCGCAGTTTCCTTGATTATACCTATAGTAGTCTCGCTGACAAACCTTCCCCTATTTGGCTTTATTGGATATATCGACGCGTTATTAGCAATCATCCTGCTTGTCCTTTCAATTATTTTCCACATCAACCGTCCGAATAAAAGGAAGAAAGGATCGAGAAGGATTATCGCGAATATCTATAAAGCGCTCCTGACAGTGCCTGTTATATTGGCGGGTTTATTTTTGCTTGGCCTTCGTCTGAAATGGGACGTTTTATTGTTGGGTCTGGCATGGCGTTTCTGGCTACTCGCTTCCGTGCTGGATGATCTGGTACAGACCTATAAAAAAACAAACTCCCGGAACCTGCCACAAGAGTACAAATAGTTCCAGGCTTGTGTAGTAACCAGGATGGTCTATTTCAAGCCGTTCACCCGGTTCAATTGACTTTTGTATAACCTGCCAACCGGTAGTTCTTTGTCTCCTACCGATACACTATCATACTTCACGGTTTGGATTGCGGAGATCGCCACAACATATGATTTATGTATCTGAATAAATTTCGACTTGGGTAATTTCATCTGGATCTCGGCCAGGCTCATGTATACCATCTCGAACCTGTCGGGCAGGTATATCCTGAGATAATTTCCCTCTGCCTTTATGTACCGGATATATTCAACATTAAATCGTACGGACGTGCGGTCTATTTTCACAAAGACATATTCAGGATCCCTTGGAACATCCCTGTTCAACCTTGCAAGGGATTTCAGAAAGCGGTCGTATGAAAACGGCTTCAACAGGTAATCAAATACAGCTAGTTCAAAGGCGTCCAGGGCATATTGCTGATGTGCTGTGGTGAGAATAATGTGAGATGGCCGTTGCTTCAGCTCACGGATCACATCCAAACCTGACAACTGCGGCATTTGTACATCGAGAAATAGGATATCGATGGTATTCTTGTCAAATACATCGATGACTTCGAATCCGTCACGGCATTCGGCAACCAGCGACAGACCGGGCGTCCTGGTGATGTAGTCGTTCAATACCTGAACGGCATACTTTTCATCATCGGCTATAACACATTTAATTTTCATCTTATTTGCACCGGTATATGCAGGTCGGCTGTATAGTTCGAACCGGACCGGACTTCCAGACTGTAGTTCTTACCAAATATCAGGTCCAGCCTTTTCGCCAGATTTTCCAGCCCGATTCCTCCCTTGATCGCCCGTTTTGGTATGATGATGTTATCTGCTGGCACAACAGAATTTGTCACGTTATAATGCACGTCGTTATTCCGAACTTCCAGCAATACACTTAAGCGGGCCATACCCCGCTCCTGGCTTACCCCATGCTTAAAAGCATTTTCGATAAATGTGATCAAAACCAGCGGCGGTATCTGTATGCAATTGTTAAGCGGAATCCTGTTGTTGAATTCTATGGAAACCTTGTCTTCATAACGGACTCTTTCCATGGCAATATAGTTGGTGATGAAATCAATCTCTTCGTTCAGCCAGACAAGTTCATGATCGGACTTTGTAACGATAAACCGCATCAGGTCGGCAAGCTGCAGGATCAGCTGCGGCGTACGATCCGATTTGATCAGCGATAAGCCGTACAGGTTGTTCAGCGTGTTGAAGAAAAAATGAGGGTGAAGCTGATTCTTCAATAATTTCAATTCAGCTTCCGCTTTCTCGCGGGCGATCTTGCTGCTGTAATCCTTTTGCGTATACCAGTTCTTTACCATTTCAATTGCGATGGCGAACAAGGCTGTCGAATTGATATAAGTGATGCGCTTTGTGAGAACACTCCAATTCCAGATATCGGTGCGAACCCGTCCGCGAATGCTATCGGGAAGGATCAATTCAACATACACCTGATGCAAAACACCAAAGACCATGCTGCAGACAAGGAAGAGCAGGATGAACTGGTAATACTTTCGCTGAAAAAGGAATCGGGGGATGAGGAAAAACAATGAAGTATAGACCAACAGTATCTTGAATGGAAGCAATGCTATTTCAGTTACCAGACCCTGGGCTATTGTTTGTCCCCCGGTACGCCAAAGGACTGAATAGATGAGGACATATACACACCACGCCAGTATATGCAAAGCAGCTTTGGGGATTTTCATGACTTTCAATGCGACAGGTAAAATTACGGGGTTAGGATAATCCATTCGTCATTTATTATGTGTACGACAGTTTTTGCGATTTGAACTACATAACCACATCATACTTGAAGAAGCCTGAGCACCGGGACCGACTGTTGTTCAAATCGCTACATAAGGCGTATACACAATAATCTGCCAGTATCAACGCAGATTAGCAACGACAGGTTTACATTGCCTGACCTCACCTGCAAATATCATGAGTATGAAAAGGATTCGTTTACCCTTAATGGTTTTTGTCCTGTCGCTGCAGACATCCCTTGTGCACCCCCAGGCACCCCTGGCAATACCAGCCTTTAAAAGGATCACCGGTGTAATCGACAGCTACCCGATGCTGTCGCCTGACGGCTCCAAAATTGCGTTTCAATCGAACCGGACGGGCGACTGGGAGATCTTTGTGATGAACACCGATGGTACATCGCTGCAGCAACTAACGCATAGCAATGGCTTCGACGGCGGCCCGGTATGGTCGCCTGATGGAAAAAAAATTGTTTTCCCCTCGGAGCGTGACCAGGATCCGGAAATTTATGTTATGGATGCGGATGGCTCCAATCAAAAAAGACTGACTTACACACCAGGGGATGATTCACATCCGCATTGGTTTCCCGATGGCTCAACGATCATATTCAACTCTGCCCGCACGTCTCCCGACCTTACCGCAAATTGGGGAAAACAGTGGCATGAGTTGTTCTCTATGAACGCAGACGGAACCGGTGTGAAGCAGATCACAACATTCAAGACTGTATCGACCTATCCATCCGTCTCCCCTGATGGAAAGAAAATCGTATTCCGGAAAGTTATTGATGGGCCGGCTTTCAACTGGGACCTGTCAACAAATACCAACAACCGGAACTCCGAAGTATACGTTACGGACATCGATGGCAGAAATGGTTTTAATGTATCCATGTCGCCGGCTTTTGACGGCTGGCCGTGCTGGTCGCCGGACAGTGAAAGGATCATATTCTCATCCAACCGGAACGGACCGGCCAACGTGGGACACCTCTACCTCGTGAAGAAGGACGGAACAGGAGTCCGAAAGCTCGCCGGGTTTTCCGGGTCTGTGGTCCAACCTTCCTGGTCAACAGATGGTAAGAAGGTTTTTGCTTACGAGAGCGTGGAGACTTCGGATGGCGAGTACGGATATGTTGTGGTAATCGGAATTGAAAGTGGAGATGAGTAGATTGTCCTGTAGGTTACCGTACCTGCTAAAAAAGGAGAGAGTTCAAACAGACAATCAATCACATCCGTTCACACACTTCAATTCCTACCACCAGGAACAGGCGGAAAGGGTCTGACTTTTCATTACGCATTACGCGTAGCATCGGCGAATGTATTTTTCTGTTTCGCAAGCGCGACAAATTCACTCAACGACGGTGCATGGCACGACTGACTCCGGCCATGCACCAATCAACCTGCGCAGCCCGTAAAATCAAACTACTTCCAGGATCTTTCGCACACAAGCACCGTAGTCGCTGTCGGCATCGTTTTGTTTCAACCTTAGTATCCGGAAAAGAAGGTGACACGCTTATTGAACCCGAATTCCACTTACCGGCTATCCGACAACAACACAACGTATCGCTTCATCTTCCGTCACTAACTATTGATTCCCTCCTGCATTTATTATTCCTTCGTCTCGGCGGCACGGGTATCCCTTACATTCTTTTGGACGGCCACTGCAGCGAACATTGCCAGTAAAAATGCGAAAGCATAAAATCCTTTCTCACTGGGCAGTAGTTCTGCATTCCAGAGACCGATGGTAAGGAGGACGATGCTTAGGATCGTAGAGAACCAGCTGAGTCCGTGATAGACGTCCGTTACAGGAATATTCTCCATCCGGTCGCGTACCGCTTTTTGTAACGACACCACGGAAAAAAGACCATACATCAACGTTGTAAAATAGTATCCTTTTTCATTGAGCTGCATATCGGAACGCCACAGGCCGATGAAATAGCCAATCATTCCCGTACCAAGAGCAACCCATGATGCGCCTACGAAGGCCGGTGATGGTTTGTAATTCATACTCATTATAAATTTAAGTGAATAATTTCCAGCATAGTAAATGTGATCACTTGCCTGTAAAAGGTTCGGTTAAAAACAAATACAATCCAAAAAAGATGAACGAAATTCTAAATGACTAATAAAGTAATGGTCATTGGAAGGGTTTTCAGAATTAAACGGCACAATGCTTTTTTAGTTGCCCCATGTTGGTGCGGCTGCCTGAACAAACGGCAGCACACATAAATTAAACATGGATCAACACGACGCAAAGATGATTCCGTTGGCCAAAAATAAGCTCTCATTCATGGTGAAAATGCCCTTAGATGGTAACGTCATCGAGTTCAATTCTTGTCGATGTCACTAAACTTCAGCCTAACGGTATTAAAATAAAATGGGCCGGAGATGGTCTTTCAGTGGATAGCCGGCCTTAGAAAAAAAACAGTTATTCCGAGCAAAGACTTTTCACCGGATTCATCAACGCAGCCTTAACAGCCTGGTAGCTGACCGTTGTGATGGTGACCACCAGGGCCCCGATACACGTGAGTAATAATATCCACCAGGAAATTCCTGTCCGGTAGTCGTAATTTTCCAGCCAGCCGGTCATAAAATAATAACCGAGAGGAATCGCGATGGCACAGGAGATAACCACCAGCACGATAAAATCCCATGAGAGCATTCGCCACAGGTTGGAGACGCTCGCTCCCATCACCTTCCGTATACCAATCTCCTTTGTGCGCTGCTCCGCTACAAAAGATGCCAGGCCAAATAGTCCCAGGCAGCTGATAAAAATGGCCAGGGTGGCAAAGATTCCCACCAGCCTTCCGACACGTTCTTCGAAAGCAAACTTTTCGGCAAATTCATTATCGGCAAACGTATATTCAAAAGGTGTTTCCGGATTGTGTTTTGCGAACGTCCGGGTCAGAACTGCTAAGGCTTCCTGTGGGCTGGATTGTGGACTAACCCTGATGTTGATGAAGTTCGGTTGGTTAAAAGGATCCAGTAAAAAGATAGTTTGCTTACTCGGTTTGTAAAGCGATTGAGTAATCATGTCCTCCACCACACCTATCACGGTATAATTTCTGCCGAAGTATCCTTGTATAACTTCTCCCAGGGGTTCTTCAAAACCCATGTACTTCACCGCGGCTTCATTCAGGATGACGGCTGAAGAGTCAGCGGGGAAGTCTCTTGAGAAATCGCGTCCGGCTTTTATTTTCCAGCCAACGGTTTTACCAAACTCATAGCTGATTGCGCCGCGATAGATATTGTCACTCAGGTTCGGGTCCTTCCCTCTCCACCTAAATCCTTTGTCGCTCCACCATAGATTCGTAATGGTGGTCTCCGAGGTGGCTACCTCCGAAATTACGCCGCTGGCAAGAAGATCATTCCGCAGAACATCATAATTTTTCTTAACCTCCTCTGTCTTTATGGGAACGGTGACCAGTCCGTTCAACGCATACCCTAGTGGCCTGTTTTTCGCAAACTGTATTTGCTGATATATCACGATCGTCCCGATGATCAATGTCACGGACACGGTGAACTGTAAGACTACAAGAACTTTGCGTGGAATAGCTGCATAGTTACCGGGTGTGAATGTACCCTTCAGAACCTTGACAGGCCGGAATGACGACAAGTAAAAAGCGGGATAGCTGCCGGAAATTAATGCGATCAATAAGACAAAACCGGTCATCACGGCCCACAAGGCCGGGCTTATCCAGGCAATGCTGATGGTTTTGTTTGCAATCGTATTGAACCATGGCAGAAAAAGCTGAACGAGGAGGATTGAAAACATAAAAGCCAACGTAACGGTCACCAGCGACTCGGCGAAGAACTGGCTGATAAGTTGACTTCTGGCCGACCCAATCGCTTTCCGCACGCCCACTTCTTTAGCCCGTTTCTGCGAACGGGCGGTACTTAAGTTCATGAAGTTGATACATGCCAGCAAGAGTACAAATGCCCCGATCGCGCCAAAGAGCCAGACAAAATCAATGCGACCACCTGTGCTTACACCGTCCTTAAATTCCGAATACAAATACCACGCCGGCATCGGATGAAGAAAAAGCTCCGGTTTAAAACCCGCTTCGCTCTTGTCTACGTTCTTCATTTTCACATCCTTGATCACATCCGACACCGGTTGAACATCCGCATGTTCGGCTAGCTGAACAAAAACCTGCAGCCAGTTATTAACCCATCCGAGGCTTCGGCCACCACGGTTCACCAACACTTCCAGGTGAGCAATGAAAGCCAGCTCGCCTTTAAAACTGGAGTGATCGGAGATATCCTGAAATACACCCGTGACATTGAGGTCCAGACCGTTGTCGAGTTTCAGTATTTTGCCTACCGGATCGATATCCCCGAAAAGTGAAGTGGCAACCGAGGCAGACAATAAAATGGATGCCGGGTCTTGCAAGCCCGCGCGATTCCCATGCACCATATCGAGGGAAAGCAGCTCCGGCGCGCCGCCTTCCATAAAGCAGCCTACTGCGGTTATCTTCTTCTCGTTGTCAGACAGGATCGCGCTTGCCGGAAACGACGACATGACCACATGCTCGAAATAGTTTCCGTAGTTGTTGCGCAGTTCAGGTCCTAGCTGATACGACTGTGACGACCAGGTTTCAATTTTGCCGTCGACGGTATTGTTCTGAAGTACCGCGGCAATGCGGTGATAGTTCTTATGATGCTTATTGAACGACAACTCGTCGTGTACCCACAAACCGATCATCATCGCGACGGCGATCCCGAGGGCAAGTCCGGCGATGTTTATGAAAGAATAGCCTTTGTCCTTAAGCAGGTTTCTCACGCCAATGGTAAAATAACTTTTATACATACTGTATGTGTTGACATTCTTATATCCGTCTGTATGCCGATCATCAATAGCCCATTCGTTTTTCCACGGTTTCTACCGGCGGTACCGCTCTCATCAAAGCACCCGGGAAGTAATCCTGTCGGATAACGTTACAGCTACATCGTTTCGCAAAAGAAAGCGGTAGCTGATTTTTTTCAGTCTGTAATTTTTTCTACCGATACCCATGCTTACCGTTCAACGGAGGGCTAACAATCATGCCATAACAAAAACCTGTTTCTGTCAGTATTTGAAGGTTTGTAGATGCGGTTGACTGTTCGTTTTCGCCCGTATGTATTCGCCTGCGGTCAATGCTGCAATCTAATTAGTTCAACCCCTATCGGGGTTGGTAGGCATTGTTCCGTAGAGTCTCCCGGTGGAACCGGGAGTTATACAAATTGAAGCCCTTCGGGCTTAGGGCAGAATGCGCCCAATCGTGGGCAATATGACCGAAACGCAGATCCCGGGCAAGCTGAGTAGTTCAACCCCGTTCGGGGTTGATATTGGCGTGGTTCATAGGACCTCCCGGTGGCACCGGGAGTTATTCAGATTGAAGCCGTCGGGCTTAGTGCAGAATGCGCCCAATCGTGGGCAATATGACCGAAACGTGGATCCCGGGCAAGCTGAGTAGTTCAACCCCGTTCGGGGTTGATATTAGTGTGGTTCATTGAATCTCCCGGTGGTACCGGGAGTTATTCAGATTGAAGCCCGTCGGGCTTAGTGCAGAATGGCCCAATCGTGGGCAATATGACCGAAACGCAGATATCGAGCACGCTGCGTATTACAACCCCGTTCGGGGTTGATATTGGCGTGGTTCATAGAACCTCCCGGTGGCACCGGGAGTTATCCAGATTGAAGCCCTTCGGGCTTATGGCAGAATGCTTCAATCATGATCTACATGCCCTAATGGCATATCCTTTGAGAAGTCGAAAGCTCAGAACAACCCAACAAGTTGGTGGCTCGAATGAATCACCTAAGCCCGAAGGGCTTGAATTTCAATAACCTCCGACAACGTCGGGGGCACGAAACCAACCTAACCAACACTACAAGCCCGAAGGGCTTGAACTAAAAACCTCGAACAGCAGTCTGCGCCCCGAACAACTCACCATCACCCCAAGTCCGCAGGACTTCAATTTCAATAAACTCCGACAACGTCGGGGGCTCAAGCACACAACCTAACCATCGCCCCAAGCCCGAAGGGCTTGAACTAAAAACCTCCAATAGCAGTCTGCGCCCCGAACAACTCACCATCACACAAAGTCCGCGGGACTTCAATTTCAATAACCGCCGACGACGTCGCGCGCACGACATCACCTAAGCCCGAAGGGCTTGAACTAAAAACCTCCAACAGAAGTCTGTCTCCCGTACACCCCACCGTCACCCCAAGTCCGTAGGACTTCAATTTCAATAACCGCCGACAACGTCGGGGCTCAAACACAACCTAACCATCTCGCGCAAGCCCGAAGGGCTTGAACTAAAAACCTCCAATAGAAGTCTGTCTCCCGTACACCCCACCGTCACCCCAAGTCCGCAGGACTTCATTTTCAATAACTTCCGACAACGCCGCGCGCACGACATCACCTAAGCCCGAAGGGCTTGAATTTCAATAACCTCCGACAAGGTCGGGGGCTCAAACATAACCTAACCATCCCCCCAAGCCCGAAGGGCTTGAACTAAAAACCTCCAACAGAAGTCTGTCTCCCGTACAACCCAACAGCACCCCAAGTCCGCAGGACTTCAATTTCAATAACCTCCGACAACGTCGGGGCTCGAAAAACCTAACCATCTCCACAAGCCCGAAGGGCTTGAATTTCAATAACTGAAAAACTCTGTTGCCAGAAAAAAATTGGTCTTGATCGATAAGCCCGAAGGGCTTAAATTTAAATAACCTCCGACCAAGTCGCTGGCTTGAATAAACGTTGTCATCAACCCCGAAGGGGATTGAACATTACTCTACACATCATGGGCACCTACAGGCAAATCTATTATCAGATTGTTTTCGGCACCAAATATCGCGAAGCGACACTATCAGAGGCCCACGAAAACGAGTTGTACAAATACATCTGGGGGATCATCAACAACCACAAGTGCAAATTGTACAGGATCAACAGCATGCCCGACCATATCCATATCTTCTCAGACTTACATCCATCAGTTAGTCTGAGCGACTATGTGAAGGACATCAAGGTTGCCAGTAGTATCTGGATGAAAGAGTGCGGAAAGTTCCCTTTGTTTTCCTCCTGGCAAGAAGGTTATGGGGCTTTTACTTATTCGATTGGGGAAAAAGACAAAATTATCGCGTATGTGAAAAATCAAAAGGCACATCATAAAGCCGAAACATTCTACGATGAGTATAAAAGGCTTTTGACTGAAAATAAAATTGTGTTCGATGAGAAGTACCTGCTGTAATCATTCGATTCAGTTGATCAACATGATTGTACTTGTGCCGGTAGTTGAGGCTTTAGGGTAGCGTGAAAAATCAAATTTGATTGAGGTGGTGACAGCGGAAAAGGTTTCGTGGAAGGTGGAACGGCTCAATTGGGTTTAGAAAATGATGTGGGCTTTTGCGCGAGGGATTGAGGCATTTGTCTGAGCCCGAGGTGGCTGGTGCGGGTGGCTGGCGAGTGCCGAAAGCCCGGCCCGAGGGTTGACAGTTGTAAAGGTGACAATGGCCGTACGAGGGCGCGCCGTTATGCGGATGCTTGCTTTGAGGGCTTAAAAACCCCCTTTCTAACTCCCGGATGCCATTTATTAAACAGATATTTCTTTTATCTATAGAACTAGTATATTTACGGTTCAATTAACCAGACATTCCATGACCGATTCCCATACCCGAAGTTTTGTAAAAGGTGTGACATGGAGGGCTCTTGGCACCATGGATACAATATTCCTGTCCTTTATGGTGACGGGCAATATCGGTGCTTCCTTAAAGATCGGGTTCACGGAAGTATTGACCAAGATCATCCTCTTTTACCTGCATGAGCGCGTATGGAATGTTATCCCGATGGGGCGGATACATGGTGTTGGACCTACCCATGCGCGAAGTATTACGAAAGGTGTGACATGGCGGATAGTCGGTACCCTTGATACGATCTTTGTGGCGTGGTTCATCACCAATAAGCCGCTGAATGCCCTGACGATCGGTGGATTTGAGGTCTTCACCAAGATCGGATTATTCTACCTGCATGAGCGGGTGTGGGGTAAATTGATGTGGGGCCGGGTTATGACTGTACCCGTTCCGTCGACGCCGGAAAGCGAGCAGTCATCAAACCAAGCTGGTGGGATTGCTGTTCGTCAGACGGCGGAGGTGTTGGATTAAAAGGTTTGTCGCTTTCGCGATACGGCGTATTGAGATAAAATCAACATTTTCCCATCAGGTCGGATCGCTTAGAAGCGGGCCGACCTCATCAAACGATGATACAGCCGGGAGATTTTTGACTACATATTCCTTTTGTGGATTGCTCGGCATGGAGCGGTGGCTGGTGCCGCCAATCATGAACACGCACTGTACAAAAAGCCTCAGCTTCGCCCGGGGTCGGGCGGAAGCGTGGCGATCGTGGAGCCGCAGAGAATCGAACTCTGGTCCAGAGAAGATAAAAGCGTACTTTCTACATGCTTAGTTGACTTTGGATTGTCGGGAAAAGTAAGGCAGGCAACAGCCTAAACTTCTCCTTAGTTACTGGTCTTAACCGTGCTTAGCAACATCACACGGAGCAGTTCTGCATAACGACATCGCTTATCAGCACCTGCAAAACGACAATGCTGAGCGATGATGGCTTTCCCGATCTTATCGGGACGAGGCTAATTTACCCTATCGGATAAATTAAGCAGCCATGGCGTAGTTAGACTCGCCAAGTATGATTTGGAACTATCTTTTAAGGCTCTCATCCCATGAGCCTGCATGCTTGCATACGATATTACACATCCTGTCAATACCGGTCGGCCCCAAATTTCAATGAACAAAATGGCAATGTGCCGGCGAATCCGGCCCCTTACACAAAGGGGAGACAAATATAGACTTAAAAAAGTTTCCATTCGCCGGGCTCCGTTAAATGAGTACATCTCCACTCAGGAAGCCGGGAAAGCATCCGTAAAAAAATCGCCATGACGCGAGGATATCGCAAGGTGTGGATCGATGAACAACATCCGTTCTTTCGGATCACAATTATTTCATGAGCCGGGAAGATCAATGTGTAAAATGGATATTGTTAATTGTGATTTGAATTTTATCTTGCGCCAATGGAGAGTTTTGTTGTTTCGGCACGGAAATATCGCCCGACGGGTTTTGACGAAGTGGTTGGCCAAGAGCACATTACAACTACACTCAAAAATGCCATCGACAATAACAAGCTTGCCCAGGCCCTGCTCTTCTGCGGACCCCGTGGTGTAGGTAAAACTACCTGCGCCCGCATCGTTGCCAGGCTCATCAACGGCTTCGAAGAAAAAGCGGAAACCAACTCCCTGAACATCTTTGAGCTGGATGCCGCTTCCAACAACTCCGTGGAAGATATCCGGAACCTGATCGACCAGGTCCGTTATCCTCCACAGTTCGGAAAATTTAAGGTTTATATCATCGATGAAGTTCACATGCTATCGAATGCGGCATTCAATGCCTTTTTGAAAACACTGGAAGAACCTCCTCCCTACGCGATATTTATCCTTGCTACCACGGAAAAACACAAGGTTATCCCCACGATCCTCTCGCGCTGCCAGATATTCGACTTCAACAGGATCCAGATCAGTGATATCGCGGGGCACCTTAAGAAGATCGCCCAGCACGAAGGAATTCCCGCGGAAGACGAAGCGCTACACCTTATCTCTCAAAAAGCCGACGGCGCCCTGCGCGATGCGCTTTCCATTTTCGATCTCATGGTCACCTATTCCTCCGGGAAAGGTGTGACATTCAAGGCTACGCTCAGCAACCTCCACATCCTGGATTACGATTATTATTTTCAGGTCGTCGACGCGTTGCTCACGCAAAATCACACGCAACCTTTGCTGTTGCTGGATGAGATCCTGCGTAAAGGATTTGACGGCCACAATTTTATCGTCGGACTGGGCGAGCACTTCCGTAATCTCCTTGTATCGCAAGATGCACGGACGACCAACCTCATGGAAGTACCCGAAGCGGTCAAGAAAAAATACGCGCAACAAGCGCAGGCTTCACCCCCCTCGTTGCTGCTGACATGGCTCAACATTGCCAACCAGTGCGACATCAATTACAAGACGAGCAAAAACCAGCGTCTCTCTGTTGAGCTGGCTCTCATGAAAATGGCCCATGTTGGGTCAGTACTCCAACTCAGTCAGTTAAGTCATTCGCCTTCGGCGGAGGGGTTAAAAAAAAAATTAGTGTAGAGTCTGAGTCTGTCCCTCAGGATCATGCTAACGGGAGTTCGACGGTGCCGGACAACGGCAACGAAGCGTTAAATAGCATTGAAACCCCTGCCGCCCCTGTTGTAAAAACCGCTACTCCCGCGGCAGATGGGCCAGTGAAAACAAAAGCAACTCCCCGTACCACGCTGAAGCTTACCGACCTGCTCAAGGTAGAGCCGAAAAAGGAAGTTGTGACAGCGACGACTGAAACCAAGCCCGATGTAGTCAACGCCTTCTCAGCGGAACAGCTGCACACCTTGTGGCTCGCATTTGCGGAACAGCGCAGGAAATTTCAGGCGGAGTACCAACTGCTGGCGCAGCCTTATGAACTAAAAGACAACAAGGTCATTGTGAACCTCCTGAGTCCGGTGCAGGAGACTATGCTCAGCAACATCAAGAGTGAACTGACAACGTTCCTGCGCGACAACCTTAAGAATACAACCATTCTCGTCGTCGGAGAACTGAAAGAAACGGATGACAAAAAAATGATGTATACGTCCCGTGACAAGTTCGAATTTCTGCTGGAGAAAAATCCTGCGTTAAAGGAACTGAAAGATCGGCTGGGCCTGGACACTGATTTTTAATTCGAGCGCCGGGCGACTTACCTGCAGCCGGCACGTTAGCGCTCGGTCATTCCAAATCCTTTAAAACAGTCCGCCGCGTTTACGGGTGGACCTGCGCGTAGTTGTTCCGAATAAAACACCGAAGACACCGCGAACGAGTTCCCGGCCAACCTGCTTGGCTACAGGCGACGAGATTACTTCTTCAAAGGTCGATTTCTCTTTTCGTGCAGAAGTTGACCTGGGCTTCTCCTCTTTTTTTTCAACTTCTTCCTGCTCTTCCTCGCGCTCCTTGATCCTTGTATTCAAGATTTCAAAAGCGCTCTGAGGGTCCACGGTATCCTTATACTTCCGGTAGATGTCGGATGTGTCCAGTAACTTTTGATACTCGCTTTCGGCAACCGGTCCCATCACCGATGCCGGCGGCGCCAGGTGGGTGACAACGGTTTCGGTAGGTATGCCTTTTTCGTTCAGCACCGTGATAAATGCCTGACCTGTGCCCAACTGTGTAAACTGTTGTTCCATATCATAAAAGGCCGACCTGGGAAAAGACCGGACGGTTTCCTTCAGTGCTTTAACATCATTCGGTGTAAAGGCTCTGACTACATGATGAACACGGTTACCCAACTGTGACAAAACCGTCGGCGGAATATCCTGCGTTAGCTGGGTGCAAAAGAAAACACCCACTCCCTTGGAGCGGATCAGTCGGATGACCTGGTCGATCTGGTCCAGGAACGCCTTAGGTGCATCGTTAAACAACAAGTGTGCTTCGTCCAGGAAGAAGATCAGCTTTGGTTTATCGAGGTCGCCGGCTTCGGGAAGACGCTGGTAGATTTCGGCCAGCAGCGCTAGCATAAAAGTGGAGAAGATTGCCGGTTGGCTCTGTATATCGGAAACATTGAGCAGGCTGATCACACCGCGGCCGTCGACTTTCTCAAAAAGGTCGTCGACATCGAACGACGTCTCCCCGAAGATCTGGTGGACGCCCTGCTGTTCCAGCGACACAATCTTTCGTAGGATCGTCGCTGTAGTGGCCGGGGATATTTTCCCATAGTCGCCTTTGATCTCCGCAGCGCCTGGTCCTTCCGTTAAATAGTTCAGCACCTTTTTCAGGTCATTAAAATCGACGATGGGAAGTTTTTTATCATCGGAATACTTAAAGAGAATATTCAATACACCTGTTTGCGTGTCATTCAGCTCCAGGATCTTTCCCAAAAGTGTCGGACCGAACTCGGTGACTGTTGCACGCATTTGTGCACCGAGCTTACCGCTCAACGAATATAATTCAACCGGGAAACCGGAGGGTGAGTATTTCATACCCAGCGCGGAAGCACGTTCATTGATCCTGTCATTGGCGGTTCCTTCCTTCGATATCCCCGACAGGTCACCTTTCATATCCGGCATAAAGACGGGTACGCCTGCAGCTGAAAGTTGTTCGGCCATCAGCTGGAGCGTCCTTGTTTTACCGGAACCGGTGGCACCGGTAACCAGACCATGCCGGTTCATCATCCGCAGGGGCAAGTTCACTTTTGCTTCGCCAATAATCTCACCACCAAAAACTCCGGCTCCCA
The DNA here is from genome assembly GCA_041742155.1 of Chryseolinea sp. Lineage (GTDB taxonomy): Bacteria > Bacteroidota > Bacteroidia > Cytophagales > Cyclobacteriaceae > Chryseolinea. The sequence goes on from JBGSJE010000004.1 coordinate 185,497, forward strand.
GGTAAATAGATGGAAGCGGCGTGGAGTACGACTTATTGATCGCCTCTACAAATGTTTCTTTCGACATGACAGGTCCGTTTATGTTGCAATTTAAAATTATAGCCGCAGGAAAAGGAAAAGGCCTGAAAATTTCAGGCCTCTGTTGATTTTTCAGTTCCGTTATTTTGGTTCTGCAAAATTCTGATAGGAGAATGCAAAACCCAGGTTAAAGACCTGGCTCAGCTGTGCCCCGGAATCCTGGTCGTAGTCATACAATAAAATCCCTCCAAGTCCTACGGTAATAAACTTGTTTACCTTAGCATTCAGCATGAGTTCCAGGCGGTGGTCTATGGTCTTCAGTTCCAGTGTTTCATAATTGGCAAACATGAGGTACCTCCACTTCAGATTAAGGTTCGGCGCGATATCCTTGTTAAAGTCCGCGGCAAGTTGGAAGGCAAGCCATTCCACCCGGCTCTCATCGGGCGGTGTAACACCATAGGGGCTTACGGGATCAACAGCGGGAATAAAACGTTCCGGGTCCTTCACGATGGTTACGCGGGGCGAGAACGGAGATATCCTGACGTTAAAGTAATCCACAGGGTGATATTCGAGACCCCAGGCTGATGTAATGAATGCAGGTGCGAAGATATCGGAGATGAGGATGCTTTGTTCCACTCCGTTTGCATCCTTCTCGTACTTATTACCTTCCGCGAATTGAGAGAGAAAGTTGAGTGATGTAAACAATCCCCATTTGTCGCTGAGCTTATATCCGAATTTTGTATCCAGGAAAATGCGGTCGAGTGTTTTACGGTAGCCCTGACCTGAATTATTTACAAAACCATAGAGCATATCGATCTGGTTGTCCCAGGAGATCTTGTCCTTGGCGTAGTTAGCCTGGTAGTTGAAGAGGCTGTTAAGGCCGATGGAGTTTACACCGCCCGATTTCCAGTTCGATGAAAATGCAGCCTGGTTGATGTTCAGATTGAATACCAGTTTCTTTTTCCAGTGCGACAACGAGTCGGGCTTTACAATCTGCGCCTGACCATGCCGTGGAACGGTTGCAATCAGGAAAGCAAGTAAAAGGAAGGAATAGAGGATTTTTTTCATACGGTTAGATTTTCAGGCCAAAAATAAGACCTAAACACCTAACAATAAAGCTTAAATGTTGTTCAGCTTAATCTCATCCAGCGCCACTTCCGTTAGTGGCTTGGTAATGAACTTGATAACATGATTGTTGTTGACGATTTTGTCGATATCCCGCTTGTTATCGGAGCTGGATAGTATAATGACCTTGCATTTATTACGGACTACTTCATTGAATTTTTCAAATTCATACAGAAAGACGAAGCCGTCCACAATAGGCATATTGATATCAAGGAATATAAGGCTGGGGAGATTTTCAGGACTGGTCTGATTTTCACGAAGGTAATCCAATGCAGCTTTACCTGACCCCTTTACTTCTACACGCTTGGCAAACTTGGTAATCTCGATAATACGCTTACTGATAAAATTGTCAGTGTCATTATCATCGACGAGCATGACCAAGTCAATGGCTTTTATTTCGGTTTGCATCAATATCTTAAATCTGGCTCTTCTGAATCACACTAACCACAAAAATATCCTTTTGCGGGGATATCTGATACGGTATTCAGAAAATTCACGAAGCGAGGTAATAAATTATGGGAAAATGTCAAAAAAGAAGGACCTACTTCGCCCTGATTTTTAATTTCTCCCCGACAGAAAGGGTAAAATCCTTTTTACCGTTCCATTCCATCAGGTCCTGGATAGTGACATTGTACTTCCGGGCAACACTGTACAGCGTATCCGTAGATTTGACGACGTGTTCCGTTTCCGTGACTTTCCCGACCACAACCGGTTCACTTTCAGCGGGTTGATTTGGTTTGAGCCGCAGAACCTGCCCGGGCTTGATACCTTGCTGGAGATTGAGGTTATTGGCGCTCACCAGGTCCATCACACTCAGGTCGTACAGTTTGGCAATACCATAAAGCGTCTCCCCAGCCTGTACAATATGATCATTTTTGACTGATTGTTTCACCTCAGCCTCCGTAACCTTGTTTTCCACCGGGACCGTCAACGTCGTTTCTTCTTTTGGTTTGGTTGTAACGGTCGAATCACGTTGCTCGCCAACCTCCGGTGAAAGAGCAACAGAATTTACAGCAGTTGTCTCGCTGACCACCGGCTTGATGGAGGCGGTGGGCTCGGTAGCATCCGGGTTTGCCGTCCAGGAAAAACTCTGTTTGTTATCAACCTGAACGATATCCGCAGATGTAACCACTTTGTCTGAATCTTTCGGCTTCATAGCTGACAACCAGACTGTCATGCCCGGGGCGAGATTACGGTCCGAACTGATGCGGTTGTAACGCTTCAGCTTTTTCATCTGAACACCATAAAGCTGACTGATCTTCCAGAGGTTTTCGCCCGACGCCACGGTATGATAGGCTTCGCTGCCCCTGGTCCGTTTTTTTCCTAACAGGTAATACTGGTCCGGCTCGATACGGTCGCTTATGGATAAGTCATTCCACTTCAGGAAAGCTGAAATATCGACACCTGCGCGACTCGCGAGTTTTGACGGGTTCTCTCCGGCTGCGGCTTTGATAACAGCAATTCCATTGATTTTATTCCGGCTCCCGGTGGAGGCCGCCGCTTGTTTTACATTTTCAGCGGATGGCCTGGCAGACGCAGTCGGTGTTGCCGAGGCGGGGATCGTGATTGCTTTTCCCTCGCCGACAACGGGGATCATTACCATGTAAGGACGGTCGTCCGGTATGGTGGAAGTCTTCACCCACTTGTTATACTGTTTCAGTTCATTTTCATCAACCGACACTTCGTTGGCAATTTCCGCCAGCCGTTTTTTTGTTCTGTTTTCATAGGAAAGTACCTTGATCTGGCCTGCGGCCTTTACGTCGCTCTCGAAGGCTACTTTGTGAGCGAGGAATTTTTTTACATACCAATAGGTGTTACTGGTGATCTCCATGTGTTTTAGTCCATTTTGATTTGCGCTCACGGTTTTTAAGACACCGCCTGCACCCATCTGATAGGCTTGCAAGGCATAGATCCAGTTGTTGAAAAAGAAGTTGTTTTTCTTAATATAACGCGCTGCCGCCCGGCTGGACGATACAATATTGAGGCGTTCGTCGATCTCCTTGTCTACACGCAAGCCCATCTCAAGGGCTGTAAAATCCTTAAACTGCCAGAACCCGACGGCGTTGGAGACGGAAACAGCATCGGCGATCAACGCGCTTTCCTGAAGGACCAGATATTTGAAATCGTCCGGCACTCTTTCCTCCTCGAAAACTTTTTCGATGACGGGAAAATAAGTCCGGGCACGTTCAACTTTGATAGCATGGTGCCGTGGAGATTGTGTCAGAGCATTGACATCCTTTTGAATTTCCCTGCGCGCATCGTCGCGAATGGTGAGGGTCATTCCGGCAAATTCCATTTTATGAGGAACCTGAGGTGTCTGCGCGGCTACAGTGTATACTGTAGCAAAAAATAGCGCGAAAAATATTTTCATAAGCTAAACAGTTCTACAAAGATACCTTTCTTATCATAAAAATACCATCCCGTATCGGAAGAAGTACGTTTTCCACCCGTTTATCTGCCTGTATCTTCTTATTAAATGCATCCACCGCTTTCGTATCCTTGTCCTGTTTTTCCTGGAGCACCTTACCACTCCAAAGAACATTGTCAGCCAGGATAACACCCCCGGGTCTCACCCGGTCGATGACCAGGTCGAAATACCTGGGGTAGTTTTCCTTATCCGCGTCGATAAAGACAAGGTCGAAGGTATCCGTCAACGCCGGTATGATCTCCAGGGCGTTTCCGATCATGTATTGGATTTTTTGGGATAGCCCTGCTTCTTCAATATAATTTCTTACGCGGTGCTCCAGTTCTTCGTTGATGTCCAGGGTGACAAGTTTTCCGTCTTCCGCGAGTCCCTCTGCCAGGCATATGGCTGAGTATCCTGTATAGGTTCCAATCTCCAGAATTCTTTTTGGCCTCATCAGCTGGCTGATCATTGCCAGTACACGGCCCTGCAGGTGCCCTGACAACATACGGGGCATCAATACCTTCGCATGGGTATCGCGGTTTATCCGTCTGAGCAGTTCGCTTTCACCTGTCGAATGCTCTTCAGCATAACGCTGGAAATCTTCATTAATTATATCCATAATCAGATTGCCCGTGCACGCCCCGTCTTACTTCAAGACGGGCTCCATAAAGAGATAGCTCAACTTCGCCTCATCGAACATTTCGTTCGCTACCTGCTGAAGTGTCGCTGAATCGACGGCGTCGATCTTCTCGAAGACCTCCGACAACGGCGGCACCCGGTCGTGATCGATCACCGCCCGACCCATCATGATCATCAGTCCCAGGTTGTTTTCTTCAGACAGGGCCAGCTGTCCTTTGATCTGTTCCTTGGCGGAAGCAAGTTCACGCGGACTCAATCGTTTATCGCAGAGTTTATCCATTTCTCTCCGGATCAGCTTCATACACTTTGCCACCTGTTTCGGTTCTGTTCCGTAGTATATAGCAAACATACCTGTGTCGCTATAGGCATGATACTGCGCATCTATCGAATAGACCAGCCCATGCTTCTCCCGTACCGATAAACTTAAACGGGAGTTCATCCCCGGTCCCCCGACAATATTCGACATCACGTAAAACGGTATCCTGTTTTCATGAAGTAATGGATAGGCATCACGGCCGATACCACACCGGGACTGTTTTACACCACGCTGAAGGATTTTTTCATTTTGTTTATACGAATTGAATTTTTTCCGGCGTGCCGCCGACTTGAAGGCCGGCTTGTGCTCGAGGTATTTCTTCGCCAGCTTCTCCACCTGTCCAAGGGTGATATTGCCGATACAACTGAAAACGATCTTCCGGTTATCGACGTGCTCGCCAAAAAACGACACAAAATCCTTTTTCCTGAAAGTACTCACTGTTTCTTCGCTTCCAAGGATGTTCATCCCCATCGGGTGGTTCTTAAAGACGACGGCCTCCAGTTCATCCTGCAGGGAATCGTCCGGGCTATCGAAATACATGGCCATTTCTTCGAGGATCACGCCCCGCTCTTTCTCGAGTTCTTTTTCCGGGAAGATGGACTGGAAGGTAATATCCGTCAGGACGTCAACAGCCCGTTCAAAATACTGATCCCGGACGGACGCATAGAATACTACTTTTTCCTTGTCGGTAAAGGCATTTAGCTCGCCGCCGATAGAATCAAGGCTTTCAATGATATCGATCGAGGTACGTCGCCGCGTGCCTTTAAAAGCCATATGCTCCCAGAAGTGGGCAATCCCCTGATTGGCAATCGTCTCGTCGCGGCTTCCAATACCCAGGAATATCCCGCAGTGGACGATATTGGTCGTCGGAATATGTTGATGCACCACGCGGATGCCATTGGATAATCTGAAGATGGTGCAGTTTCTCATGGGTCACAAATGTAACTATTCAGTGCTGTGAATATTGAACTAACGCTCTCCCGAAGCAATAGATGGATGGAAAGTTTTTCAGCCCATTTCCCAAATGCGATTTCGGGGATTTCAGTTTCATTTCAGGGGCAAAATTCGGGTAAAAAACTGCTAATTCGCCCCTGGATGGGGGAACTGGACCGTTTCAGCTACGAACACTTTTGACCGAAGTCGGGCAAACTATTGACCCGGCAGCGTGTTTTTGTGTATTATTAATCTGAAAATCTAAATGGCACAACTATTGCAAATTTCTACCCGCTATGGACACACAAAAAGTTAAAACCTGTTTCACCATAACTTTTACGGACGAACAATACAACCGCGCAAAGGGTTATGTTGAGGATATGAAAAGGCATCCGCACCGGATTTTCTGGCAAGGAAAGCAAGGTAAATCGGACGATGAACTGATTATCGAGCAGATTGCGCACCGCATCCTGTCCGGCTTCTACAACAATGAGCCGTACGTGGCTGGCAAGCACATTATGCGGATGGATAGCTCCGTTTCGATGCAGTAAGGCCCTTTTGATGGCTTTTGTTTGAGAGATCAGATCCGCTCAAGGACTTTTTTGATGAGGGCGTCAACTACTTTATTAGGGTCTTTGGAAAATTTGTTCCTGACCCGGTTTGCAATGATCGCATTGACACTCAGTACCTCATGCCCCAATAGACGCGCCATCGCATAGTAGCCGGCCGTTTCCATTTCAAAATTCGTCAGCCAGAGATCGTTGGCCTTGTTGTAATATTTTCCCAATTCCTCCAACAACTTCGGATATTTCAGCGGCAACCTGATCTCCCTTCCCTGGGGTGCGTAAAAACCCGGCGTGGTTATGGTGTTCCCGGTGAGCATATCTCCGGCATATTGCTTCTTCAGGAGCGACGATCCCTTTATCACATAGGGCGTGAAAGAGATACTCGTTTTCTTTTGAATATCTTTTGCAATAGCCTCCTCCGTCGCATCCATTTCAAGATTATAAAAATTCATCAGGTTGTCGAAACCGATGCCATAGTCTGTTACGAGGTGGGAATCCAGCGGTATGTTCTCCTGCAGGGAACCCGACGTACCGATACGGATGATCTTGAGCCTTTTCCTTCGCGGACGCGGCTCGCGGGTTTTAAGGTCAACATTGATCAGGGCGTCAAGTTCGGTAAAGAATATTTCAATGTTATCGGTACCGATACCCGTACTGATAACCGTCACTCTCTTTCCCTTATAAAGACCAACGTGCGTGATAAACTCACGTTTGTTCATCTCGAACTCGATATCGTCAAAATATTGACTGACACGGTATACGCGGCTTGGATCGCCAACCGTGATGATCGTCTCGCTGATGTGTTTTGGCAGCAGGTTGAGGTGGTAAACACTTCCATCACGGTTCAGAATAAGATCGGTCTCGGATATCCGCGGCATATGTGTCAGTTATGATTTTACCTTCTGTGCGGGATTTCCAAATACCGTTTCACCGGCTTTCACGGGACCAATCACAACGGAACCGGCACCGATCCGTGCACCTTTCCCTATCGTAATACCACCAACGATCGTAACGCCCGAACCGATGAAAACTTCATCCTCGACCTGTGTTCCGGCATTTACAATACTGCCGGCTCCCACTTGAACAAAGTCACCAAGCTTGGATTCCATGCCGACAATCGCGCCTGCATGAATCAGGCAATGATTTCCCACAACAGACCCCGCCCCAAAACGTACACCCTGGTCAATAAAATTCCCATGCCCGATATCCGTAGATTCCGGAATGATCGTTGAGGAAGCAATTACATTAATCGGTTGAACATGTCTGACTTCCTGCAGCATGGAGACCAGGCTCTTGCGTAGCTTGTTTTCATCGACAGCGACAAAAGCTTCGCATTTTTTTCCGATGAGTTTCAAAAATCCGTCATCATCGGTACTTCCCAGCACGGAGATGTTGTCGATTGTAGTATTGTGAAGTTGTTTGTTATCATCAAGAAAGCAGTAGACCACGTTTTCGTTGCTTTCCAAAATTTCCTTCGCCTGCCTTCCCAGATAATTTGCGCCAAAAATAATAACCGGATTCTCCATAGCTTCTAATCTGCGGGCAAAGGTAAATTTCAGTACCCTACCGAACAAGGTGTTACGATGATCTTTGTATGATCTTCGCAAACCAGCCGATGAGCGGATTTTCAATCGATATCAAAAGAAGAAAGAAAGGAAGAAAGCCAACCCGGTAGCGGGAAAGGGTACCGAAGTTCGGCGTGGACAGCGCTAAAAAAACACAAAGCAACGCACAATAAAGCACCACGGAAAACAGCATGATCCTGCCGGGGGACCGTATCATCTTGCGGACATTAACCGATGCCGTTGCCGTCAGCAAAAAGAGCAACGTGTTTTCGAGGGAGATGATACCTTGAAAAACTGTGCCGGCTTCCCAGGGAAAGGGTCGGAAAAGTCCGGACACCAATGCCCATGGCGTGTTGAACAATACACTCGTAAACGAAGGCTCCAGCGAATGGTAGTCTATAAGGTCGTCGGGATCGGATATGGCGTGAAACTCTTCGTTGTTTGAGACGATCACGTCCAAAAACCGTTCCGGGTAAAAATTGGGATGAACGACGCTTACCAGGATCAAGGGGACCAGGAAGATCAACAATCCGGTCAGGGCTTTAACAGCGGGGGACTGTGATTTCAGATGCCCGGAAAATATATGGCTAACGGTCAGGCTGGAAGCAGCGACGGGCAGGAATACCGCCAGGTAATAGTACTTCAGGTTCCAGGTTATCCACAACGACAGAATGATCAGTATTCCCTGCAGTAAGGACGGACGTTCGCGCATCAGCAATTTCAAATAGATCATCGACAAATAACAAAGCGATGCCATAGCCAGGCTTTCCTTGATCAGACCCGAACTCCAGAAGACAACTGACGGAAAAAAAAGGAAAGAAAAAACCGCGGCATGAACAACCGTAGGATCGAACCGAACAATCCGCTTAACAAGCACCCATGCTCCCGCGAACGACGCAAAAGAAAAATATAACGACGTAACCCAGTAGTTGTCGTGTGACAGGAGGTTCACGATGCTGGTGATTTTCACCATAAACAAGGCCCGGGACTGAACGAGTGAAATATCGGCCCAGACGGGGAACGATTCGTCGCCGTACCAAAGAAACTTCAGGTATAACCATGGATCCGTTCGCGCCAGGTTGGTGAGAATGGTTGCGTCCTGGAAATAGACCAGCGTATCGCCGACCTTATAATAAAACGAATAGACCAGCCCGAGGCTGATACCGCCGGCCAGCTTGACCAGGAATGCCGGCCAGAAAAATTTCCGCGTCATTCCCTGATCCGTCCTCCTCATCCGGCCGGCTACAAATAACAGAAAGCCAATGTTGATGGCAGCGAAAAAAAAATTCATTTCCTGTTCGGATTTAGGAGATAGGCTCCGATGGTACAGTCCAGGCATCGTCGCTTCACGCAGAAGCTGTTGTACAATTCAACCGAAGCCTGCGAATCAAAAGCAGTCTTTACGTGCATGCCCAGGCTCTTCCAATGGTTTGTAATCTTGTTTATTTCTGCATGAATATCCTGCAAGATACAAACTGCACGATCCACATACACCTGCTCATCCCTGGATTTTCCGTAGGCAACCATTACCGGTACCACGGTGTTGATGATGACATTGTCGATACTAGCCTCTCCCAATGAAGTTATTTCCTCCTCAAATGCCTTAAAAAAGCGATAGTGATGGAGCCAGTAAACGGACTGGCTAACAGAAAAAAAATCCGTCAGTCCCGATACCGATTCCGTGGTTGTGAAAGCGGAAAAAAAATTCCGTCTCCGGAAGACAAGTGCGGCAACCTGTGCAATACGCATGGTGGGAAAGTTTGCCGGTCTGAGCCGGAGAAACCGCCACTGTACTTTTTTTAATTTTTTTTCCGAAATACGGTACTTCTGACTGAGTATTTTGTACTCCCGTTTTAATAACCGATAGTACGTTTCGCGATTTTCTTCTTCGAGAAAACCCGCCTGACCGAATAGCAGGGCCTCCAGCTGTATTTGACTGTCAGCATGCTTCAGCAACAGTTTATAAGGCACAGCCTGCGCAAGCTGAAGGAACGGTTCGTTGTTTACCTTAAAGCCGAAGTTCTTCAGCAATAATTGATAGCAGGTTTCCTCCCAATCGTTGTTGTTGCGCTGAAGCATCTGCAACACCTGGGTAGCTTTCATCTCCAGTCTTTCGACCAGCACCCGATCCAGCATGGCCATCCGTGTGATGGCGGTCACTTCACGGAATCGTTTTGAGCAGGGAATAACCTCTGCGCTGGTCAACAGCTTTTTGTAGTCGTTGAACAGTTGACCGGAAACCCTGTCCTTCAATTCCAATGTCGGTAGCCACGAACCATCCTCATGCCTGATGGCTTTATCATTATCCCAAACGACGTGCAGCACCACGTTTTCATATGCGGGATCCAGGTGGTGTTTGTGTTCCAGCCATCCCGAAGCATGAACATGGATCTCGACGCTGCCAACCCAGTTCATCTCCCCGATTTGAATACGGGCATTAAAGAAGTCAGGTCCGGAATGGGTGTTCCGCTGCCCCGTATGGAAGATCCGGATCTCATCGCCGTGGGTCGTTTGCAGGGAATGTTTATGGAAGTACTGATACTCCCAGAGGTAGTGTAAAAATGATTCAGTCACAGGTAACGGTGTTTAAAAAAACGGCATACGATTTTACGATAATATCAATCGAAAATCAAGGGAAGATATTCTGTGAAATTTGCAAACCGAACGTGCCGCTCTCAGACAGGGTAAAATCCTACAGGTAGGTAGCCAACAGGCTTTCCATTTCATCTTTTACTTTCCTGGCCTCGGTTGCCGCATGCAGGGCAAAATCAACACCAGGGGAAGCGTAGAGGATAGACCGCGCCGAATTGACGAGCAGTCCGCATTGTTTATTCATTCCGTGTGCCGAAAGCATACGCAGATCCCCTCCCTGGGCCCCGATACCGGGAACGAGAAAAAAATGCTCCGGCGCCAGGGCCCGGATACCTTCCATCTTTTCCGCCTGTGTCGCTCCAACAACAAACATCAGCTGGTCGGGAGAAGCCCACTGCATGGACTTCAGGATCACCTCTTCGTAAAGTTTACGGCCTGTGACCACGGACTCGATAAGCTGAAAATCGCTGCTGCCGGGGTTGGATGTGTGGGCCAGTAAGATCACCCATTTGTCCGGGAGAAGAAAAGGCTTTACGGAATCTTCGCCCATATAAGGTGCTACCGTTATGGAATCGAAATTCAGGTTTTCAAAAAATGCCTTGGCATACAGGGAGGATGTATTCCCGATGTCGCCGCGTTTGGCATCGGCAATGGTAAAAATGTCGTTGGGTATATAATCCAGTGTACGCTGTAAACTCACCCATCCTTTTGGTCCCAGTGCCTCGTAAAAAGCAATATTGGGTTTATAGGCGACACAATACGGGTGAGTGGCATCGATGATCTGCTTGTTGAATTCAAAAACCGGGTCGTCCGAAGACAACAGATGTTTAGGGATCTTATCGAGGTCTGTGTCAAGCCCGACGCAGAGGTAAGAACTCTTTTTCCTGATCTGTTGAAATAATTCGGTGCGCGTCATGCAATGGTTTTATCTGGCGCAAAAATAAGAAACTTGCGTATTATCAGTTACCTGAAAATAAAAGAAGCCATTCCGGAGAACAGCTTCGTGTAATTCCATGGAATTTCGCGCGATCTATCTCAAATCGATGACCTCTACGCCGGGATATTTTTTCGGATCGAACGTGAAGAAGGCATCTTCTATCTTTGCATTCGGGGTGAATTTAGAGATCGTATACTTGTAGCGGTTACCGCCTTTGTCGAACATTATAAAACTCTGGATGGTCTTTTCCTTTTTGTTGATGAACATCTTGATCTTGAAATACTGCGCATCTTTTTTCTCCGGTACAAGGTCGATTTCTTCGCACAGAACCCCTCCTTCTGTCTTATCCTGCAGGTAGAGGTACTTGAAATTCTTCTTATAGACCTCATGCATCTTGGACGGGTTCACGTCTTCCGACGCGGGATCGTAATTGTCGATATTAACTTCCTTTGCTTCAGGGAGATATGTCCAAATGGTAGAGCCATTGTTGATAACTTCCTGTTCCGGCAGTACCATTTTATACTTATCACCCTTCACGGTGATCTTACCTTTAAACTCTTCGTTTATTTTATCTACATCATTGGTAAGCGTACACGCAATATTGGCTTCAAAAGAAGGGATGGACTTGTATTTTTTGCTCATCGCGTCCAGGATTTCCAGGGCCTTGGGATCGTATTGAGCAGAGACCGAAAGTGTCAAAAAGGCCGCCAGGAGGCCTAAAACCGATTTTTTCATTCTTGTAAAGCTTAAAAGTGGGTGCAAAGTTAAGATTGGCTGTGTTTTTCTTTCAATGAAGTCAATAATTGTTCCAAACTATACTCGTCCTTGATCAAAACTTCCCTTGCTTTACTTCCCTCAAACGGTCCGACGATACCAGCCGCTTCGAGCTGGTCGATAAGCCGCCCCGCCCTGTTATATCCCAGTTTTAACTTTCGTTGTATCAGTGACGTACTTCCCTGCTGGTGCATGACGATCAGCTTTGCCGCATCCTCGAACAAGGCATCCCGTTCCGAAAGGTCGACGCTGGACGGTCCTGTCTCCTCGTCACCTTCATATTCCGGCAACATATAGGCGGAGTCGTATCCCCGCTGTGAACCGATAAAGTCACAGATCTTTTCAATTTCCGGTGTATCCACAAAAGGGCACTGTAGCCGGATGACGTCCGATCCGGATGAAAGCAGCATATCGCCCTGACCTACCAGCTGATCCGCCCCTCCGGAATCCAGGATGGTCCGGGAGTCCACCTTCGACGTTACCCGGAAAGAAAGCCTGGCGGGGAAGTTGGCTTTGATCACACCGGTGATCACATTAACGGACGGACGTTGTGTCGCCACCACGAGGTGAATACCGATCGCCCGTGCAAGCTGTGCCAGGCGCGCGATGGGCGTCTCCACCTCTTTGCCCGCTGTCATCATCAGGTCTGCCAACTCGTCGATTACCAGCACGATGTACGGCAGGAAGCGATGGCCCTCTTTGGGATTCAGCTTCCGCGATACAAATTTGGCGTTGTATTCTTTCAGATTCCGTGCACCGGCATCTTTTAGTATTTCATACCTGTTTTCCATCTCGATGCAAAGCGAATTCAGGGTATGTACCACCTTTTTGGTATCCGTGATAATGGCCTCCTCACTGTTCGGCAACTTGGCGAGGTAATGTCTCTCCAGCTTACTGTACAGCGACATTTCAACTTTTTTCGGATCGACCAGTACAAACTTCAGCTGCGACGGATGTCTCTTGTATATTAAGGAAGTCAGTATCACGTTAAGACCAACCGATTTTCCCTGGCCGGTTGCTCCGGCCACCAGCAGGTGAGGCATCTTCGCCAGATCGATCACCAGTACTTCGTTTGAAATGGTCTTACCCAGTGCAATCGGGAGCTCCTTATCAGTCTTTGCAAATCCTTGTGTGGCAAACACCGAACGGATACTGACCATCTCCCTGTTCTTGTTCGGCACCTCAATTCCAATCGTTCCTTTTCCGGGGATCGGTGCGATGATGCGTATTCCCAATGCCGACAAACTCAGTGCAATGTCATCCTCCAGGTTCTTGATGCGCGAGATCTTGATACCGGCATCCGGTACAATCTCGTACAAAGTCACGGTCGGCCCGATCGTTGCCTTGATACTCTGAATGCCGATCTTGAAGTTGACCAGTGTGGCGACGATCTTGTCCTTGTTCTGATTGAGTTCCTCCTGTGTAACACCCGCCTTTCCGGTGTCATATTCATTTAATAACTCAAGCGGAGGGAATTTATAACCCTTGAGGTCAAGGGTCGGGTCGTACAGGCCTTGCTCCTGCACGAGTTGATCGGCAAGTTTTTCCGTATCGGTCGGCTCCTCTACGATGAACAAAGGATCCGCTTTCTGTTCCTTTGGAGGCGGTTCGGTCTTTTGCACTTCAAGCTTGACTTCCTTCAAGGGCGCTACTGGTCTTACCGGCTCCACAGGCTTTGCTGCCTCTTTAACCTGTGTCTCCGGCTGCTCCGGCCAGTTATCCTTGTCATCGGTATAGGTCGAGAACAAGGGATCATCCTCCTCTCTTTCTTCATCCAGGATCGCGTCATTGCCCATGGGCTTGGGGTCATTTACAAACAAGGGGATCGCTGTCACATTGAAATAAAAGATGATAAAAATGAAGAGTGAAAGAATAAGGATGAGAAATGTTCCCCAGCCGAACAAGCCGTCGCTCAATACAGCCAGGTGGTATCCCAGCCCGCCGCCGAGAAAACTCCATTCACTGACTCCGTCATTGATCATGGTCATATATCCCAGCAGGAGGCTGAGCCACAAACCGGAGAAGATGGATAAAATGGAAAAAGAAAAAATGCGAAGGAGTTCACGGTTAAAAACAATTTTAAACCCGACGATAAATAACAAAGGCGGGATAAAAAAAGCGGATATGCCGAACCACCGGAAGATAAAGTAGTGTGATGTGATCGCTCCGTAAAGCCCAAGCCAGTTGGCGGCTTCCCGGCCTGATTCCGCTACACTACCGTCGCTGGATTCCACCACACTCTGATCGGCCTGACCCGTAAACAGATAAGAGAACAGCGAGAGTAACAGGAAAACCGACGTGATCATGAAAAAGAAGCCGATCGCCAACTTGAATCGCGGATCCTTTAAAAACCCCAGACTGAGTTTTGACCTGGACGCCGCCTTTCCTTTTTTCTCCTTTTCCGGCTTTTTAAATGTATTCGACTTATAGGTGTTCTGTGCCATTATTACGCAATCCTCCAAAACTAAATAAAAAGTGCCATATCCCCTCTGTCCGGATGTTCACTGTCCGCTGACTGCGGCCCCGCAAAGTTACAAACCTTTTTAAGGTTCACTTCATCCGGAAGGCAATCATTCACCGCCTTTCATACAACGATCGGAACGACCACATACAGGCATCGTAAATAAAAAAGATTTTCCCGGCGGAATTAATTTCCTTAATTTCCGCATTATTAAAATTCAATTCCTGCATGATTTTTTCTACACAGTTGTTACGACGTTTACATATTTTTTATCTCGTATCCCTGCTTACAGTGATAGAGGTCTATCCACAGTCGGAGACGCACCGCACGGAGAACTGGATCACGAACTCCGGTGTCGCGCGACTGGAACATTCCAACGGCTATACCATGCTAACCGGCTTTTTCGACAAGGTCGGACCTTACACGGGTAGTACTGCCCTTACAGACCTCGTCACGGGAAGTACCGTTGACACATCCATGCCCAAGGTCCATGGCGATGTATATCTCACCATTTCGGACGGTACCGGCGGATGGTACGTCAGTGGCTTCTTTGACGCTATCGATACCGTTAAAATAAGAAACCTCGCCCACATCAAGGCAGACAAGACGGTTGACCGGACCTGGAAACCAAACCCCGATAATTCATGCACTGCGCTGCTCGTCAGCGGAACAACACTCTACGTGGGTGGATACTTCAATACAATCGCATCGCAGACCAGGAATTACATCGCTTCCTTTGATCTGACTACCGGAAACCTGACTACCTGGAATCCCAATGCGAACAATGCGATTCAGGCTATCGAAGTTTCAGGTAGTGTCGTCTACGTTGCCGGGTACTTTTCGGCAATTGGAGGCCAGGCGCGCAGCGGACTGGCAGCCTTCACCACATCAACCGGTGCGATCACGACGTGGGCACCCGCCGTTGTGGGTACGTTCAGCTACAATATCAGAAGCCTGGCGATCGACGCCGGCGCCAATGCCATATACATCGGCGGGAGTTTTACAGCGGTAAATGGGTTGCCACGCGTTAACCTTGCCAAGATCAACCTGGCAACCGGCGCGTTGGTCACCGCCTGGACAGCGAATACCAACGGATACATCAGTAAGATCAAACTGTCCGGGTCCACATTATTTGTCGCCGGCGGCTTCACCCTCGTGAATGGAATAACCCGGAACGGGATCGCGGCCGTGAACACAACAACGGGCACGCTGCTGAGTTGGGTTGCAGGCCTCGCTGCTTCGGACTGGGTCGATGATTTTATTATCGTGGGAAACACGATCTACTTCACCGGCTATTTCACAACCATCGGTGCGTCCGCGAGGAACGGACTCGCTGCTGTTGATGCCACGTCCGGTGCGTTGTCAGCATGGGCTCCGGATCCGAACAGCAGTGTTTCTTCACTCGCCGCAAACGCGACAAATATTTTTCTCGGTGGATATATGAACGGTATGAACTGGGTAAACCGGCCGGATGGGTTCGCCCTTTTCGACGATGCAACCGACCAGGCCTGGCCATTTCAATTTGACCTCAATGGCGGTGTGGTGTACACGATCGCCGTAAAAGACAACATCCTGTATATCGGTGGGCAGTTCTCCGCCATTAATAAGTCCGCCCGACGGAACCTCGCCGCCATCGACCTGGCAACAGGCAACGTGCTGCCCTGGAATCCCAATGTATTCGGATTAAGTACAACGGATCCGGATGTATACGTCTCCAGTATGGAAATAAAAGACAACCTGCTCTACATCGGAGGAAAATTCTATGCGGTCAATGCTGTCACAACAGTCAGGCCGGGACTTGCCGCGATCGATCTCACGACCGGTATTGTCAATGCCTGGAATCCTTCCGTCGGCGACGGAAAAACAACGGACCAGTTCGTGTTGTCGATCGATATTACGGGTAACACGGTTTATGCTGCCGGATCTTTCGCTTTATTGGGAGGAAGTCAGCCGAGGTCGAACCTGGCCGCTGTCGATGCAACATCAGGTGCGATACTGTCGTGGGCTCCGGTAAGCAACGGCACGGTATACAAAATCAAAGTGGCTGCGAACGCCGCTTATGTGGTAGGGGAATTTGGAAACGGTATCGGCGGATCCATACGGCTGCACCGTGTTGCGGCCCTGAACCTCACCAACAACAATGTAACAGCGTGGAATCCGGATTTTGTGAACGGAGATGTGAATGATATCGCAATCGGCGGATCGGACCTGTATGTCGGCGGATATTTCGATAGTGTAGCCGTTGCGCCACGGCCGGGCCTGGCATCCTTCGACCTCGCAAGCGGAAGCCTGAATTCCTGGAATCCCGACGCCGGCAGCAACAGTGACGGAGGTTATGACATCAATGCACTTACGACATCTCAAACAAAACTGTACATCAGCGGAAGTTTTGATTACCTGGGACTGGAGCAGCGTACAAGCTACGGTGAATACGAGATCTGCCCAGCCACGCCACTGATCACCGACAACGGTTCGATACTGAGTACTACAGCTACCGGAAATCTCCAATGGTATGAAAACGATATACTTGTGCCTGGTGCTACGTCGCAGACATTTGAGATAAACCCGCTCGAATACGGCGTTTACTCCGTCTCCGTGACAGATGCAGGCTGCACGATCTTTTCGGACGATTTTGTTTACCTGATCACACCCACCGAAATGACTCTGAACGGGCAACTCAAATTGTATCCCAATCCTACGCGCGATGAAATAGCGATTTCCTTACCTGCATCCAGCGGACCCGTTGAATTCACCTTCCGCGACATGATGGGCAGAACGGTGAAGACCATTGAGGGGACGGGAAGCGAACATCATATCTCCGTCCGCGAATTTGAATCCGGTCCCTACCTGCTTTCCATC
This sequence comes from Chryseolinea sp., assembly GCA_041742155.1. GTDB lineage: Bacteria > Bacteroidota > Bacteroidia > Cytophagales > Cyclobacteriaceae > Chryseolinea. The sequence continues at coordinate 202,689 of JBGSJE010000004.1, forward strand.
GAGTCGCAAGGCAGAACGCAGGTAAGAAAGATCATTAAATTAAATTGAAGACACCACTACAGCGTATAAATGTTAAGCGAATGAAATCACTATTAGCTAAGATCCTGGTTGTTATTTTCCTTGTCATTGAAGCCTCCTGCGGAGGCGATATTCCAGACTGCCCCAGCAAACTTTGTGTTCTTGCCGGCGGATGGAAGCTGGTGGAAGTGTACATCGATGGTGTAAAAGACAATTCAACCGACCTCAGCAATTACAGGCTGACCTTGTACATGCCCAACCCGACAACGGCAGCAACATCCGATTTCGACCGTGTGAATCCCAGCGGAAGGGAAGATACGGGCACGTGGGAACTCCGGAACAATAACAGTGTCCTCGCCCTCCTTCCGGAAGCGAGTCCGGACGAACCGTATATCATTAAGTATTTCACTCCGCGTCAATTGATCCTGGTGATCAACCGGGACGTGGAAAAAACAGGGCCCAGCGAGTACGAATACGTTTTAGAACCATTTTAAAGATATTATTATGAAAGGATTTTTACCGGTCGTTTTTTTATTGCTGTCCTCGACATTCGCTTCCGCCCAGATCTGGTTCGTCGGTATCAAGGCGGGGCCAACATTATCGAACTACAAGACCAAAACACCCTGGAAGGAGGTTTCCAACCTGGGCTATACGTTTGGCGCCGTGGGCTATAGGCAGATGACGGCCAATTTCGGTATGGGTGTTGAACTTCAGTACATCCAGAAAGGTTACTATCACAAGGTATGCAACACGATAACGGATAAGCTGAAGGCCCAATACCTGGAAGTTCCGATCGTATTGGATTATACGTTCATCATCCCCGGCCTGCGGAATTTCAAGGTTCATGGAAACATAGGCGTCTACACCGCTTTCTGGCTGAGCGGCAAATACCAATCCGAAGGAGCTGTGTTCACGGATACATCGGAGGATTTCGATTTCGACACGAGTAACGCAAAACGTTTCGACTTCGGTCCGAATGCCGGAGGCAGACTCGAGTATTTTCTGAAAAACGGAAGCCTGTCGCTCGACTTACGCTACGAACTCGGCTTGCTTGACTTGCAGGATAAACTGAATGACAATACCAATAATACCAACCGCGCGTTTGTGATCGGCTTCAGTTATATGAAGCCGCTGGGTAACTGATCGCCCGTTTATATCGCTGTATTATTCATTTCCCGTTTGCTCAGAATCGCGACGTCGACAGGGCGATGTCGGAATTCTTCCACGCTTTTGCGAAACGTTTGGCTGTGAGGGCAACGTCTGTTTTCTTACCCAACGCATTCTGGCAGCGTTGCAACCCGGTCAGCGACCATCCGTTCTCCCGGTTGCTTTTCAGATCCTCCAGAAAAACGGATTCCGCTTCCGCAAATTTTCCCGACTCCAGCAATGCTGCACCTAAAAAATGACGCGCCGGAATTTTCCAGTCCGGCGGTTCATTATAACGAAGTTCGTCTTCGGTCTTCACGGCATCCCGTAACGCAACAATCGCGTCATCGGTTTTTTTCTCCTTTAATAATATTTCTCCCCGTAACAGGCTGGATGCAATCCTCGCGGAACTGGATACGGGATTAAATGTTATGTAAATGGATCTTAAGGTATCCAACGAATTGAGGGAGTCAAGTTTCACCAGCTCGGCCGTTGCTTCAGCGTCGTAACCCGACCGGAGGAAGGCAAGACCTCTCGAAAACCGCCACATCACCTGCGCATACAGGATCGAATGCCCGGGATCAGGCAGCGCAAGTATGTCATTCCACTTACCAAATCGTGTGTAGGCGATCATCGGTTCCACCATCAGGTATTGGGAGAATCCCGGCACCGCCTCAGTCATATAGTTACCTTTATACGCGAGTTTCAGCGCCGTGAGGATCCCGAGGTTACTCCTTCCTTCCATGTATGAACTGTAGGTTATGAAGTCGATATTGTGCGGATAATACATCAGACGGTACATACCCTGGTTTCCCGAAAAGGACAGGTACTCTTCATCCACTTTAACGGCATTTGTATTCACTTCTATCGAGCGGGAATAGTCACCTGTTCTTACATAGATATGCGCAGGCATATGAACGATATGACCGGCCCCGGGCATCGCAGACTCTAAAAATTTCGCACTGTTCAGCGCCAGTTCAGGTGCAGGCGACGCTTCAACGAGGTGAATGTACAGGTGGTGGGCGCCCGGATGTTCGGGGAATTTCAACAACACATTTTCCAGTACCTTCTTCGCTTCCGCCGTTTGCATTTTCGGTGTACCATCTTTTTCCCAATAATCCCACGGCATGGTATTCATGATGGCGTCGGCGTACAATGTTTGTATCTCGGCATCGTCGGGGTAACGGATTGAAAGGCGCGCCATGGCATCTGCATACGCCTGGTTCAAAGAATCCCTGACCTCATAGGCCTTCCCATTGTATCGTGTCGCCAGCGCGTCGATTACATCCTTTTCAACCTGCGATATCCTTCCTTTTTTGCCAATCGCTTTTTCGATAGACTCGAACGCCATTCGTTCCCTGTCTTTTGGATTCCAGTCGTTCAGGTTGGGTCCGAAGGCGAGGGCAAGTCCCCAGTAAGCCATAGCGCAGTCCGGATCCAGCCGCACCGCTTCGCGAAATGACCGGATCGCTTCCCAATGGTTAAATGCATATATCAATCGTAAACCCTGCTCAAAAAACCGCTGCGCGTCGAGCGAACTCGTCGTGACCGGATAATGTAGATTACCTAGGCCTTCCAGTAATTTTATTCTCGCGACGGTATCCGCTGTGTTCAGTTGAAAGGACCCACACATCGATATCGGGACGCTCAATTGCGGGTTATATGGGATTGCCACGGGCCTGTCGGAATTCCTTCCGGACCAAAGAATGACGACGGTAATCGCTGCGATCAGCGCAAACAGGAAGTGCTTCATTTTATTCATCAGTCAAAAGGATTGTACTAAATTTAATAAAATGCGCACTGAGGCCGGCCCGGCTCGGATTCTTTTTTTCCGGTCACAAACTGTCGCTTTGTCTCCCGATCGCCGGCTTTAACGAATCTTCATACCCTTGATCAGTGTGGAGGGCTACCGGCGGTCATAACCACTTACCTTTGTAAAACTAAATTCGAATACCATGAATATCAGAATAATAATCTCTTTTCTCTGTGTCTTCTGCGCCGTATGGATGACAGGCTGCGATGATGACGATACATTTGCCGAGCTGGCCGGAAACTGGCAGGGCACGATGGCTGAAGCAGAAGTTCTCGCATTTGGTATTCCACTGCCCGTTAGTGAAACGGATGATTCATTCGATGCGGAAGTGGAATTCAAAAGCGACGGCACCATCACCCTATCCGACGATGGCCAGTCCAGTACCGGCACCTGGGAACAAAACGGGGACAAACTCATCCTGTCGATAACCTTTAGTACGGATTTTATCGACCTTTCAGGGACCTACACGATCAAGGAATTATCGGAGACGAAGCTTCGGATCTTCATTGAAAAGGATACCCCGTATACCGATCCGGATACAGGAATCGAAGTTGATGCAACCGTAAAAGCGACGTTGTATTTTGACCGGAATTAGAGTCGGAGTTTCATCGGGCTCCTTGTCGTCGCAGGATCGCCCGGTTGATTTTTTTTACGATACCCGGGCCTTCGTATACAAAGCCCGTGTATAGTTGGACAAGGTCGGCGCCTGCTTCGATTTTTTCAATCGCATCCTGCGGCGACATGATCCCGCCCACCCCGATAATAGGATAGCTCTTGCCGAGCTTTTCTCTCAGGTACCGAATGACTTCCGTGGAGCGCGCCGAAAGTGGTTTGCCGCTTAGTCCGCCATTTGCTATCTGGTCAAGAGTTGCCTGGTCGGTCTTAAGGCCCTCTCGGGATACCGTGGTGTTTGTTGCAATCACGCCATCTGTGTGGGTATCTTTTAATATCTCCACGACGTCGTTCAACTGATCCGTCGAAAGGTCAGGGGCGATTTTCAGGAGCACCGGCTTCGGTCGCGCTTTTGCAAGACTCAATCTTTTGATGTCCGAAAGAAGGTGACGCAGGGGTTCTTTTTCCTGCAGTTCGCGCAATCCCGGTGTGTTGGGCGAACTCACGTTTAAAACAAAATAATCAACATGATCGTACAGCGCGTGAAAACACAACGTATAGTCATCCAGTGCATTCTCATTCGGCGTGATCTTATTCTTGCCGATGTTTCCGCCTACGATCACATGCGACTTTCTTTTCTTCAATTGTTCCACGGCGGCCGTCACACCTTTGTTGTTAAAGCCCATCCTGTTGATTAACGCCTGGTCTTTTAACAGGCGGAATAACCGGGGCTTGTCGTTTCCGGGCTGAGGTTTGGGAGTAAGCGTACCGATCTCAATGAACCCGAAGCCAAGGCATGCCATCTCATCGATCAGCCGCGCATCCTTGTCAAAACCGGCGGCGAGGCCAACAGGGTTTTTAAACGTGATACCAAAGAGTTTTTTTTCGAGACGCGGATCTTCAAGGGAATAAAGAGCGCGCTGCAAAAATTTTACGCCCGGGATCTTACCTCCCAGTTTTAATACGTTAAAGACAAAATGGTGGATTTTTTCAGGGTCGACTAAAAAGAGGAAGGGTCGGATCAGCGTTTTATACATTCGTTCGTTAACTACTTTTTCTTTTTATTTCTGTTCGGGAATTTTTTAAAAGCCTTGTAGATCACAGCATCCAGCGCGCGACTCATGTCAACACCGTCCAGCGCGAGCGTTCCGGTAGCCTTCCAGAGTTCCTTACCCGTACGGCCCTCGGAAATATCGAGGACCATCATACCCTGGCGCGACTCATGCGACCACGATCGCGATTGATTCATCTCCGCCGCGTTCGACGCGGGAGCCTGACCTAACGGGCCGATACTCCCACCATCAGTAAAGTTATAGGATCCGACAACGTAACTGACATACAACTGCGCGGTGGAGTCTTCCACAAACTTATATCCTCTTAACTCCATTTCTTTTACTACGGCACCTTTCAACGTCTGAAACAATGTGTTTTCATTGATCTTCTTTTCATCCGCGGGTGTCATGACCTCACCCTTCATGACGGTAAAGGTCTCGAATTTTAACAGATCCACTCCTTTTGTTGTCGTCGTCTTAATGGACTGACCCCTCAGGGAGATAGTTGCCAGGCCCAAAAGAAAAACCAGCAGGAATTTTGTTTGCATGGGGCGAAGTTACGAAAGAATCAGGACCTGGGATGAAACTCCTGAATCACCTGACGCAAATAATCGCGGTCAAGATGTGTGTAGATTTCAGTCGTCGTAATGGATTCGTGCCCCAGCATTTCCTGAACGGCCCTAAGGTCGGCGCCCCCTTCAATCAAATGTGTGGCGAAGGAATGCCGGAATGTGTGCGGGCTGATCGTCTTGTTCAATCCCGTTTCAAGAGCCAGGTTTTTTATGATGGTAAAGACCATCACGCGGGTGAGCTTCCTGCCGTTCCGGTTCAGAAAAACAAACGACTCAAAACCCTTCTGTACCGGTCTCAGCGGCGGTTTTCCCCGTATTTCGCTGATGTAGACCTGCAGGTACTTCAATGCATCGCGGCCGACAGGCACCAGTCTTTCCTTTTTGCCCTTTCCTGTTACCCGCAGAAAGCCAATGTCGGAATAGACATTATTTAGCTTGAGGTCAACCAGCTCGCTTACGCGGAGTCCGGAACTGTAGAGAACCTCCAGCATGGCGCGGTTCCGGCCACCTTCAGGCTTGGACAGGTTGATCGCTTCCAGTAATTTTTCGATCTCGTGATAACTCAGTGTATCGGGAAGCTTCCGCCCGAGTTTGGGCCCCTCGATCAAAACGGTGGGATCATTTTCAACCAGCTCTTCGAAGACCAGGTACTTATAGAACCCCTTCAGCCCGGAAAGAATACGCGCCTGGCTATGCGCACTCATACCCAACTCATTGATGTATTCTAAAAATCCATGCAGGTGGCGGGGTATAACTTTAACAGGTGAAACCGACGGGTGCTTCATCTCCATAAACTGGCGAAGCAGTTCCACATCATGCACGTAAGCTTCGATCGAATTCGCGGACAGGGAGCGTTCTATCTTCAGGTAGTGGCTAAAGTGCCTGATGTGCATCTCCCAGTTCATACCTCAATATTACAGGAAAGAAATTTTTTATTAACCGTTTGCCCCCTAACTTTAACAGAATTAACCAGCCCGTGATGCCATCACACTCCAAGAAAGTGTCCGGCTGCTTCTAAAAAAGAACGCAAATGAAAATTCAAATCATCAATGGCCCCAACCTGAATCTGCTGGGTAAACGAGAGACTTCCATTTACGGAAACCAGTCTTTCGAACAGTTCCTGGACCAGTTGAAAGCCCGTTTTCCAGATGTTGAACTGAGTTACTACCAATCCAACGTTGAGGGTGAAATAGTGAACAAGTTGCATGAAGTCGGATTTTCATTTGGCGGGATCGTCATTAACGCAGGCGCCTATACGCATACTTCCGTCGCCATTCACGATGCTATCGGCGGAATCACGACACCGGTCGTCGAAGTTCATATTTCGAATGTGTATGCGAGGGAGGAATTCCGGCACAAAAGCCTGATCACTTCAAAATGCGCCGGCATGCTTACCGGGTTCGGGATGGAAGGGTATGCGATGGCCCTCGCCTTTCTGATCAACAGGGAAAAGAAATAGCGCACGCGCTGCGGAGTTTCAAACGCTGTTATATTGTCTCGATACCTCGTATATAAGACCATGACTCCAACTGAACAATTCAACTCTCTCTATCCGGACGCAACATTCATCGATCATTCGCGCAAACTGGAAATCGGTATGCTCGTTCGGAAAAACGGATGGATAGCGCCGGATGAGGAGGTTCTTCTCATCGAAAAGCCGGGAGAAGGAAATATGAATTTTGTGGTGAGGGTGAAAACGCATTCGTCCTCGTTCATTTTAAAACAGTCGAGGCCATGGGTTGAAAAATATCCGGGCATCGAAGCCCCTGCCGACCGGATCGTAGCCGAAAATTATTTTTACCGGGCCATGGAAGCAAATACTTTTTGCCGGGAAAGTTGCCCGGCAATCATCGGCTTCGATTCGTCAAATTTTCTGCTTGCCCTGGAAGATCTCGGTGCAGGTGCGGACTACACGTTCGTGTACAGGCGGAACGCCGAAGTGGCGGAGGGACAGTTGCGGCACCTGGTGAAGTTTCTCTCGGCCTTGCACAACAGCGGACTGGGCGACCGCCAAACCTTCCCCCCTAACGTGGCCCTGAAAAAATTGAATCATACGCATATCTTTCATTATCCGTACCTCGCCAATAACGGCTTTGATCTGGATACTATTCAGCCCGGGCTGAAGGCCCTTTCCATGCCATTTAAAGAAAATGCATTGCTGAAAGAACGGTTAGACTACCTGGGGAACATCTACCTGCGGGTAGGGAAAACGTTAGTTCACGGCGACTATTATCCGGGCAGCTGGCTCAACACGCCGAACGGTGTAAAGGTGATCGATCCGGAATTTTCCTGTTTCGGGCATGCTGAATTTGACCTCGGCGTCATGATGGCTCACCTGCTGATGGCCCGGATACCTGCGGCAACACTCAATACTATATCGGCAGACTATAAGTATCCCCAGGGATTCGACGCCTCTTTGCTCAAGGGATTTTGCGGGGCCGAGATTCTGCGCAGGATCATCGGCCTGGCGCAGCTGCCACTCGACCTCGGCATCGAAGAAAAATCAGCCTTACTCGATGTCGCGGAACAATATGTATTGAGTGCCGATAAGAATTTCTCTTTCTAAATAGTTTAAGTTTCGGTTTATGAGAAGATCCGCTATTATCCTCTGTATCGTCGTGTGTGCCTGCGACAATTCGGAAAAAATTTCAGAGGCAGATCAGCCTTCACCGGGGTCGGCAAATTCCGCGCATACCATTCCGGAAAAAGTGTATCGGAACAAAGTCCTCGGATTGCTGATCGGTTCTGCGATCGGCGATGCGATGGGTGCACCGACTGAAATGTGGAGCCGGAAGGATATTCAGACGGAATATGGTTTTGTGAATAGCCTCGATACAATGGTCCGTTCCCCCTCGGGAGAAGGTACATGGAAGTTCAATTTACCCGCCGGCGGAACAACGGACGATACACGGTGGAAAAAACTGTTTGTGTCGTACGCAACAGGCGAACCATGGCCCAGCCTCCGAGCTAAGGCATTCGCTGAACGTATAACAAAAAGTTACGAATCGGATGTCAAAGCGTTGAAATCCACGGAGGGATTCGACCCGCAGCCCTACGAAGAAAACCTGATGAAAATGGCCTGGCTCCAGGAATGGGCGCTGGTTGCCCGGGAGTATTCGAACAACGATATGACCGGCTATTCAAATGCGCTGAACAAGTTTTACGGTGGGGAAATGACCTGCGCCGGTATGCTTTACAGTCCGCTGGTGGGTGCGTGTACCCCTGCGGATCCGGAACAGGCGTACCGGTCAGCGTATGACCTCTCCATCTTCGACATTGGATATGCGCGCGATATTACAGCACTGATGGCGGCTATGGTCTCGCAGGCATTTGACACCACCGCGACGACAGCATCTTTGACCAATGTTATCCGGACCATCGATCCGAACCAGTATTTTAAGAGCAGACTGGTCGGCAGGACCTCCTACCGCTTTTACCAGATTGCCACCCGTATCGTGTCCGAATCCAGGAATCTTTCGGCAGCGGATATCCCGCCGGATTTTAAAAAACGAAGGGAATGGAAATCGCTCGACTCCCTGAGTTACCTGCAGCTATCACACGCCTATTCGATGCTGGACGAGTATAACCAGGATATGCCCTTTCACGCAGCGGAGATTTACCTGATCACAATAACGGCCATGCTGTACGCTGATTTTGATTTTGAAAAAACAATGGCGTTCATCGTCAACTACGGGCGCGACAACGACACGGCTGCTGCTGTTGCCGGTGCGATACTGGGTACCTACCTCGGCGCCGATCGTCTGCCCTCCGCGGCCGTCAGCCAGTTACTCCGGGTAAACCGGGAACTGCTGAACACCGACCTCGAAAAAATGGCTGACGAAATGACTGCCAAGTATCTTAGCCTACACCACTAACTCAGGTGCACACCGCGGGAATTGATCCTGCCGCTTGCTGCTTAGGAAGACCGGTACGCCATATCATACTGGGATTTAACATGGGGCCCCAGGAATACACGTGCATAGATCCTGATGATCGACAATCCGTCGATTATAAAACTCAAAGACACCACAAAAGCGAAGACTATCTGGTCCTCATGAATATGGCTGAACATCAGATCTTCACCAATAAAGGTTGGTGTTATCGGAAAGCCGGAAGCCCCAAGACAAGCCATGAGGAAAACAAACGCCATCTTCGGATGCCTGTATGAATGCCCGTGAAACTGGTCCAGGTCGATACTTCCTTCACGGAATTTCAGCCACCGCAGACAAACAAAACCGATGAGTCCGGCTACAGCGATCCCGCTGAGGTAAATATGAACCTCGTCGAATGTGAAGGTTTCGTTGAATGAGACTGCCAGCGCAACCCAGAAGTGATTCATGATGACCAGCAACCAGCTTAACCGTGCGTGTTTTCGTTCCGAAAAGGATTTCAGCACCATCAGCAAGCCGATAACAGAAAAAACTATCGGAGCCGCTTCCAGCGCCCAAGGCGGGATCATTTCCTTGTGATAAACACAAAACAGCCCAACCAGGTAAACCGGAACGAAAAACCACAATACTTCCTTTACATTCAGGAAGTCGAGCTTTTTACCGGCCCATTTCAACGGGTTCCATAGGTAACGGTACATAATGGAGTCAAGATTGAATTCTTTTATACTTATTATATAGAGTGAATATTCGAGTTTTTTGGAAAATGAATCCTCAAGTGTGCTTCGGCGCGGTACGTAGTTGTAGAATTGTTCGCGTATCAGGTAAGTAACAACAGACGGTGAAACCAATAACTGATAAGTTCTGAGGAATGCATTGCCTGCGAAGTGGAACAGGGCCAGGTCCTGGAACCCGGCAGCAACCTCTATAAAAATCAACCCAATCTGCGAAATTGAAGAATACGCGATCTGGCTTTTTACCGAGGACTGTACCCGGCCAACGAGCGCGGTGATGAGCGCCGTAACAAAACCTAATACACCGATAACGATACGTACTGAAATCTGGTGTTCCCAAAAAGGAAAGGTCCGCAGCAGAAGGAAGACGCCAAGGTGAACCGAAAGGGAACCATAAAATATTGCACTCGAGGGTGTAGGTCCTTCCATCGCACGGGGCAGCCAGGAAGAGAACGGAAGTTGTGCCGACTTTGCGGCCGCAGAGAGAAGCAGCACGAGAGAGATAAAAACACCGATCATGCTGTGTGTTTGTAGTTGCGCATGCACAAAATCATAATCGTTTAACTTTAAAAAAGTGATGTTCTCGTGCCATAAATGATGACTCATCCACATGGCCAATATTAACCCTACATCGCCGATCCTGTATATCGAAAACACCTTCACGGCGTTTTTTACCGGAAGATACCTTTCCCGATAAAATGCGATCAGCAAAAATGAGGAAATACCCAGGATCTCCCATCCCACAAATAAAGTCTCCAGGTTACCTGAGAAGATAACAATATTGTATCCGATGTAAAAGAACAGGATCGTATTGAAGAAACGCTTGTACCCGTTCTCCCGGTGGAGATAATATCGGCTGTATATCGTGACGAGGAACGTAAGCAAAGACCCGACGAGGAGGTAAGTTGCCGTAATCTTGTCAAAATAAAAGTCGACAAAAAACTCATAACCGGCAGACCGGTAGAGAACGATCTCTTTCAGATTAAGGGTAGGAAGCTGATGGAGCAACCAGTAAGCCATAAAGACCAGGGCGCTAGTAAAATGCAGGCCTACCGTGGCAAAAGCCGTCCACGAGATCGCATTTTCCTTTTTATCCGGTATCAGTAGGCTTATGAAAAACCCCGCCAGGGGAACGATAATAAAAAACTGAAGTATCTTTTCCATGTTATAATCTTATGAGAGTGCGTAAACAGGAAGGTTCTCCTGGTTCGATTCGATAATTGAGGTGATATCGGAAATAGTTTCGACGGACGCCGGCAACGGTTCGTATAACGTGAAGGTGCCGTCTTTAAACAGGGAGAACTCTTTTGTTTCCGGGTTTATAACGACCAGGTGAACCCATTCATTGATAAACCATTCATACGTTTCGTACGATTTTTTAATTGTTTCCAGCACCACGGCCGGAAAATGCTCGACAATGATGAGTAGTCGTATCGGATCATGAACTTCAATCATCTGGCTCGGCAAGCCGGGTCTAAGATCTCCATCGATGCCGTTCGCAACGCCAAACAACCCCATTACATTATGGGGAAGTTTTGTCCCCGCTCCCAGTTTTTGATTATCAACTCTCGAAAAAAAATATTCCAGGTTAATACCACCACATACCGGGCCGAGAGGCTTCATAATATTAAACAGGAGTTTTCCCTCGGGATCAATCGAATAGTCATAAGAATTAAGAAACGACCGGCGGTCCAGGAAAAGTTTTTTTGTAAGGTCCCTTCTTCCGACGATACACAATGCGTTGGTAGCGTGGTTTAGTTCAGGCCTGGGTTCGAACAACGACACTGAACGGGTTTGTATTTTTTCATGAATTTTCTCAGGTGGCAGTTTTGAATTGATAGACACAAAACGCCTTGACCTTTCCTTCGCGTTGAGATCCAGCGCATTCGCAAAAATCACCTCGTTTTTACTATGAATCTCGGAGTTGTGCGACGAAAGGGAGTTCTCGTCAAAGAAGACGATTTCATCGCGCGTGGTGTCGTGAAGACCACCGACAAACTGCGTATCCTTCGGGATCGAAATACCTCTTTGATTCAGTAATTCTCTTACCCCCGGGTGATTCGCCATATGACAAATAGCGCGGGCGTTAACCGATCCGGCGCGTCCGGAGCACGCGCCACAATCATAAGCGGCATAGTGCGGGTTGTTTACGCTACTCGATCCGTGTCCCACGATATAAACAATGGGCGCGAAATCGGTTACAAGTCCAATACTCTTCAGAAGACCCTCCACACGTTGAGCCATTTCATCGACTGTAAACCCGATCTGCAGGCCTCCTTCACTGTCTCCGGTGTTATGGTTCTCAATGGTAAGTTTTGAAAACTTGTCCATGTGCCTGAACGAAGACGCCGTTGCCGGACTCATTGTAGGTCTGAAAATATTCAGGAACAACCGGAAAGCCGACCAGAATCCGAGCGTCTGGGAAACCAGCCATCCCCCGTGGAAAGAATGGGAATGCTTTGTAAAATGAACATCCCTGTCACGCTTTTTCTTTGACCCGACTTCTTTGATCAAATATTTAGGTGTAACCGGCGCAGGACAAAGTTTTGTATAGAACTTACCATCCTCCGGCTGATAAAAAAATTCGACACCGAAAAATCCAGGTGTGCCAAACGTCGCGCAATAAGGATCAAGTTGTTCAAGGTAACGCCGCAAAGAACACTCCCGGTCGTCAATACAGAACATCGCCTGGAATGTTTTATGAGATAACCGGTGGCTGTTTTCCACCCGTTCCGATTTCACTCCGGTGAGTACCTGGTCGTAATATGTCCATTCAAAAGCTTCCTGCCACAATGTTGTGACCTGATCCAGTTCGGTTTCGACAACGTCGCCGAAAAGATCCGCCGGCTTGCCATCCAACGCGGTGGCCAGGGGCTTCCAGTTCTTTCCGAAGTTGAACTCCAGCGCGTCGATTTCCAGCAACAGTTCAAATACGATCAGATCATGGATGGACGGTTTCTTTTGTTCAAGCAATGTCTGGGGCTGGTCCTCAATCGCTGAAAACATACCTGACCACCCCTGGTGCGCAAATTGCTGATCAAACAGGTACTGTTTGTACAACGACTCATCCCCTACAAGCATCCTTAATAATTCCTCTATTTCGCAGGTGCTTTTCAACAAGAGATCCCTCACCTTTCGCGTTCTGAAAAAACTGCTATAGCTATTCCTTTCAAGCTCACGAATGGAAGATATGAAGGTCTTGTCTTTAACCGGAAAATTCCATATTGAAATACCCTGATCCAGATAGCTGCATAAAATTCTGAACAGGATCGGATGGACGAGTGAATCCATGTCTATTCGATATTGCCTTTTCCAGTTTGAACGGAGTGCCCCGATCCGGGGCGCTGGTTTGGAATACTTCATCGAGAGAAGTTTTTCCTTCCATAGTGCCAGTTGATCGGCACCCATTCGCTTTACAATTATGCGGTCGAGAACCGACGCACTGATTTTACCGGATTTGTACAGAGAACGGTATTCAGCCAAGGAAAGTGAAACCCGGTATCCGAATATAGCTGAGGCTTTGTAAATAGCCTTGTGGAAGTTTAAATTTTGAAATGCGTGAAGTGTGTTGTGATGGATAAAATCTTTTAACGGCGCCTGTGCGGGTAAAAAATGCTTTAATTCGTGAAGTACCTGATGTTCATCAAATGCGGAAGTTACCGTGTTCATACATATTCGTTAATAAAAATGAATGGCCTGATGGCAAAAAAAACCTGAATAAAACTTTACACCCCGAATGAGGTGATGTGACGGGGTCCGATCAGATCAGAATAGACCGTTGGACGAGATATTGCGGTGTACGTGTTGTGTTTACGCAAAACCGGAACACATTGTATAAAAAAGCGGATTGGGATATTTTTGTGTCGACCTCGAAGAACTCCGAAACTTCCTGAATGAGGAAGAAATGATCATTGGACTTCTGATCATTCTCAACTTCAATTTTTTCGGGTAGCTGGGAATCGGATTTGGAAGGTGTGCCTGATTTGCTGACTGATATTACTTCCCTGGAATTTACGGGCAGGTACCCGATAACATTGACCGCGCTGCAAACGATTGCCACCAACAGAATCGAAATTATCAAGATGCCGGAAAATGATCTGATGGAAGTTGGCCTTGTCATAAAAAGTCAGGTAAATGTATAAACTTTTTCAATAAGAATACATCTAAGGGCTCAAAACCAAGCTTAATCAAAACAGAATTTTGTTTTCAAACGTTGTAACACCAGGCAGTTGTTCTAATTTTAATTGATTTTTAAATCATACATTACCCAGCCAGACGACATGATCTCCTTTTATCCAGGCCCGTCACGAGTCCATAACAAGATTCCCCGCTATGTCCGGGACGCGTACAAAGAAGGTGTGTTAAGCATTAATCACCGAAGTGATGTCTTTACCGACATCTGTAAGAAAATGGTCACGCTGCTTAAGAACAGGTTGCGCATTCCCAAAAACTACACTGTGTTTTTTACTTCCTCCGCCACGGAATGCTGGGAAATCATTGCCCAATCGGTCATCGTTGACAAAAGCTTCCATTGCTATAATGGAGCCTTCGGCCAAAAGTGGTTTGAATACACAAAGCGCCTCAAGCCCGGCGCAGAAAGCATTGCTTTTTCCCTTAATGATGAGATTCAAACCGGAATGATCGGGTCAGTTGTACCGGGCGTAATCTGTATTACACAAAACGAAACATCCAACGGAACACAGATAAGCCAGCGTACACTCCGGATGCTGCGCAAAAACAATCCGTCATCCATTATCGCAGTTGACGCAACCTCATCCATGGCCGGTATAAGGCTCGACTTTAAAGCTGCCGATATCTGGTTTGCTTCCGTTCAGAAATGTTTTGGTTTACCCGCAGGCCTGGGAATTATGATTTGCTCGCCCGCTGTGATCAGCCAAACCGACACAATCGCAGAAAAGAAACACTACAACAGCCTGGTGTTTATGACGGAGATGATGCGTAAATGGCAAACACCATACACGCCAAACGTCCTTGGTATTTACCTGCTGATGCGCGTTTTGGAGAGTTCACCGTCCATTGACACCACACATAAAAAGCTGGTCGAACGGTACAAGCGCTGGACAAACTTCCTGGCTGAGCGGAAAAGTATAGCGCACCTGGTGCACAATACCATCGTTCAATCGTATACCGTTATCCCGGTAGCCGCTACTCCGGAAGTAGTGGAGAAGATCAAAGTCAAAGCAAAAAAGCAAGGTCTTTTGCTTGGTGAAGGATACGGTGAATGGAAAGCCGGCACATTCCGTATTGCAAATTTTCCTGCACTCCGAAAGAAAGAGATTGAACGTCTGATGCGTTTCCTCAAACCATTCTAAATGCATAATGATCAATTTCTATCGATTGCATTCCCTTGTAATAAAATTTTCCTGAACGCAGCGGTTTATATCTGAAAATATTCTAACCTTTGTGTTGTAATCGATTTATGTTCCGAACGTCAAGGCAAATTGTAAGGATAGCGCTAGTACTGATGCTGCTTCAGGCAGTGATCCCTGCGTTTATTCCTGCGGTTGCTGAAGCCGTTCCGAATAATACACCCACTATCCACGTTCAGCACAGTTCAATTGCTGCTCCCCTGTTTTTAAAGGAAAACGAAGAAAAAGAGACCAGCGAATTTTTTTCGATCTCTGACTCGGCACCGATACTGCTTGATCTTTACACGCATAGCCGTAACTTGATCGCTTCTCATACGGTCCGGTTTGCAACCATTTCACAAAAGGACAGCGCGTCACAAGCATGCCTTCTTAGTCTTTTCTGTTCTTACCTGATTTGATTTTTCGATACGCCCGGTAAATCCTGCGATCAATGAAATCGCAAGGGTTTAATCTGCTTTCCCAAAGCAACCCGTCACTTTCAACTCAAGCTGTATACGAGTATTTCCTGAGCAATAAGCCCGACGGAACATCTAAAATCAAAATCTCATAGTTCACTTTTTGGAAGAGGTAACTACGTTTCCTCACCTGGAGTGATCAGATAAGAACTTTCATAATGAAAATTAAAACACTTGAAATTCCAAAAGACGGCTTCGAAGGCCTGAAGCAGAACTGGCGCGTGGATGCAGTTTCCGGTTTCCTAGTATTTCTTCTGGCCCTGCCGCTTAGCTTAGGTATTGCCAAAGCCAGCGGGTTTCCCGCCGCTATGGGGGTATTGACCGCGATGATCGGGGGAATGTTTGTCAGTATTTTTGCCGGTTCGGCCCTTACGATAAAAGGACCTGCTGCCGGGCTCATTACTATCTGTGCCGGGGCTGTAACGGAACTCGGCGCACTGAACATCGAAGGTTACACCGGCGTTCAACTGGCCTGTGGTGTCATCGTTGTGATGTCCGCTATCCAAATGCTTTTTGGTGTATTAAAATTCGGGGCATTAAGCGATTTCTTTCCGCCCTCTGCCGTGCATGGTATGCTGGCTGCTATCGGCCTGATCATCTTTTCGAAGCAAATCCACGTCCTCCTGGGTATTGATCCCGCTACTTTAAAAGGTCTCGAGCCCATCGAACTTTATGAAATGATCCCGCATTCCTTCATGAACGCGGATCCGAGAGTAGCCCTGATCGGCATCGTCAGCCTGGTTATCATCTTCGGTATGCCGTTACTGAAGGGCAAGATCTTCAAGAGTATCCCCGCACCCATGGTCGTGCTGGTTGTAACGATCCCAATGGAGCTCTTCATGGATTTCAAACATACGGAGCCTGCATTTGACCTCGTCGTGATCGGCGACTTTTGGGAGAACATCAGGTTCAGCGCAAGCTTCGCAGCTATCGGCACCGGTGTTTTCTGGAAGTATGTTGTCATGTTCCTTTTTATCAACAGTCTCGAGTCGTTACTTACGGTTAAGGCGGTGGATGGTCTCGATCCGTACAAGCGTCAATCGAATTTTAACAAAGACCTTACAGCTGTTGGCGCCGGTAACGCCCTGTCGGGGTTGTTAGGTGGTCTTCCGATGATCTCGGAAGTAGCACGTAGCTCAGCAAATGTGAATTTTGGCGGAAGAACCCGATGGGCTAATTTCTTTCATGGATTCTTTTTGCTGGTCGCCATGCTGTTGTTCATACCGGTTATTGAACTGATCCCCAACTCCGCTCTCGCTGCGCTGTTGATTGCTGTCGGATATAAGCTGGCTTCGCCGAACGAGTTCTTCAAGACCTATAAAGTCGGCGCCGAACAATTGGTGATCTTTGTGATTACGATCATCGTTACGGTTTCGACCGACCTGTTGATTGGTGTCGGCTCCGGTATTCTCGCTAAATTTATTTTCCACATCCTTAACGGCGCGCCGCTCAGAAGCCTGTTCAAAGCCCGGTATGAAATTTCGGAAAATGGAAATGAATACTCTGTCACCATAAAAGATGCGGCGATCTTTTCCAACCTGATCGGGTTCAAAAAACTATTCAACCGGATCACTCCGGGGAAAAAAGTAAACCTGAATTTCGCAGAGGCACAGATCGTCGATCACACTTTTATGGAACAGCTTCACCATTTCGAAGAGGAATATCATCACAAAGGTGGTACGGTTTCCGTCACAGGGTTTGAACATTTTCAACTCATGTCCAACCACCCGCTCGCCAGCCGAAAGTTTTCACCCGAACGCCGTAATAAAGTGGAGATCAAATTGAGTCCCCGTCAGATCGAGCTCCGCAAGTTTGCAGAGAAGAATGACCTGATCTATTATCCCCAAAAAATAAGGAATACCATGAAGTTCAGGAACTTCCCTATTGAAAAAGGAGCCAGGATCGTGTACGAGGAAAATATACTTTCTAAGTATACAGACTATGGAAAAATCGAAATCTCCGACATCACGGTATCGAAGGGTGCCGGTGTTGCGCAGGAGGATACCCTTATGACCATTGTTATGGTTTCAGAACTGGAGGCTACTATCCCGAATTTCTCCCTTGAACCGGAAAAACTCTGGACAAAACTTTCGGAAATAGCATTCGGTAAAGACATCGACTTCAAAGAACACAGCACCTTTTCCGGCAAGTATTACCTCCGTGGTGAAGACGAAGGAACGGTACGTGAGTTCTTTACGGGCAACCTCGTCAATTATCTTGAAAATCGCCCGACGGTTCACGTGGAGTCCAACCGGAACAAGCTATTGATCTATGAAAAACATGAGACATTGTCGGTCGAAGAAATTAGTGGTGTCCTCGCTTTCGTTGATGGATTTGTGAACGTGGTGCAAAAAGCCGAAGTACAACCTGCATAATTCCTATGAACAGTATTGGCAGCCTTTTGTCCATGATTGGCGAAGAAAAAACGCTGATCATCGCGTGCGGTGAGTACGGGATCACGAAGTCCGTGGAATTCAACGACAGCATCTACATTTATTTTCTGCAGGATAATATACTGCAGCGGCACGATCCTTTGGAGAAAGGCAGAATTCAGCATTACATCGAAAGCAAGCATTGCACCCAGGTCATATTCCTCGGGATCATTGAGAAACACCTGATTACGAGTTTTCATAAAGACGATGTTCATCACAACTTGCGGTCCATACTAAAATTCAATCTGAGTGTGTTTCTGAGGGATCAATCCAAGGCAATACTGTCGCCGTCACTCCATGATCAGCTGCTTACCGAACAGCATGTGATCATGCAATGCAACCAGCTCCTTAGTTATTATTTTATCAAGGAAAGGGTGGATAAACGAGAACTGCATGTTACAGGCCTCGTAACCGAACGGGATGCCGATCAGTTCACAAAGATCTATTGCAATGGAATAGTCTTTAATGACATCATTTCTATGAATTAGGAATTCCACAGGCGGGAATGTTCTAAAGTTCCCGCCGTATTAATTTTAACCATGAAAAAACATATCATCACCATTATTATATCGATGGCCTCGGTGCCATTTACCTTGAGTGCGCAGACGCCTCCAACCGTTCCAAAGGCGATTGAGGAACTGAGGCTTAAATTAAACGAAGACGGAAGCCATTATTTAAAATGGACGTTTCTCAACCAGGTGTGGCTTCGTTACAACAACAGCAATCCCGGCACTACAGTCCTGGGTGAACCCGAAGACCAGACCTTTGACATCGGTCTGCGACGGACGAGGATTCAGTTTTTTGGCCAACTCACCGACCACGTCTTCTTCTACACTCAATTCGGCCAGAACAACTTCAATTTTCTCTCTCAAAACCAGGGCAATCGTAAACTGCAGGTATTTTTTCACGATGCACTCGGCGAATACAAGGTTTGGAAGGACAATGACAAACTGAAACTGGGCGGTGGTCTGACGATCGCAAACGGACTGTCGCGGTTCAGTCAGCCAAGCATCGGAACTATTATGACCATGGATGTACCGGTGTTCGCGCAGGCTACCGTCGATCAAACGGATGAGTTCTCGCGGAAACTCAGCGTATATGCGAGGGGTCAACTGGGTAAATTCGACTACCGGGTAATCTTAAGCGATCCTTTTCCGATCACGACGAACGGACAAACCCCGCCTCAGATCGGACCGGCTGCCACCTTTTCGCAGACCGGGCACCATAAACAATTCCAGGGTTTTTTCCTTTTCAATTTTTTCGACAAGGAAACCAACACCACACCGTACATGACGGGTACGTACCTGGGAAAGAAAAAGATCTTCAATATCGAGGCTGGTTTCATCAGCCAGAAAAAAGCGACATGGACATCGCCCGATGCCGGGGTGACGACGGAATATCACGACATGAACCTTTGGTCTGTGGCCTTGTTCTACGATGCGCCCCTAAATGCCACGCAGGGGACGGCGCTTTCTGCCTATGCCGGATATTTTAATCTCGATTACGGAACCGACTACCTGCGGTACAATGGAATCATGAATCCCGCAAACGGAATCACGAACGGTCCGTTCTCCGGTAGCCAGGGAAATGCATTCCCGATGTTTGGTACCGGTAACGTGATCTATACGCAGGTTGGTTATCTTTTTAAGAACGATCTTCTGGGCAGTGCCGGTACGCTGATGCCCTATGCGTCGCTGATGAGTGCATCCTACGACCGGCTCAGCGATCAGATGAATGTAGTCGATGTCGGCGTAAACTGGCTGATCAAGGGTCATACCAGCAAATTGACGCTTGATTATCAAAATCGCCCCGTGTACGAAGCGCAGGGTACTGAACTGATCAGGTCTTCAAATAAAGGACAAGTCGTGCTGCAATACCAGGTATCCTTTTAGGTTTAGGTTTAAGGTTTAGATTGGTAGCAGCTTATGCCGGACGCAAGTCCGGCATTTTTGTTTTAGCTTTGCCAAAAGTTTCGCGCATGCTTGACCTCAAAGAGATCTTTTCCGTAACCCTGATCCTGTTTTCCGTGATCGATATCCTGGGATCTATACCTTTTATTATTATCATCAGAAAAAGAGAGGGCAGGATTTATGCGGAAAAGGCTACACTGATCTCCGCCGTATTGATGGTCAGCTTTTTATACCTGGGTCAGTCCATTCTTAAGTTGTTCGGTCTTGATGTAGCCTCGTTCGCCGTCGCGGGGGCGATTGTAATCTTTATCGTGGCACTGGAAATGATCCTGGGGATCACGCTGATCAAAGATGATCCGGATGCCAAAGGGTCCAGTTCCGTTGTACCGCTTGCGTTTCCCCTTATCGCGGGCGCCGGAACGCTGACCACAATTCTGTCACTCCGTGCCGTGTACCAGGAATGGAATGTCCTGATCGGAATCCTCCTTAACCTCGTATTCGTGTATGTCGTTTTGCGTGCATCCCATTGGTTGGAGCGTGTAATCGGTAAATCCGGTTTTTCCGTACTGCGACGGGTATTTGGCGTGATCCTGCTCGCTATCGCCGTCAAGATCTTCAAATCTAATGTCTTCACGGGATGATCAAAATGTATACTGACGGTGCAGCACAGGGCAACCCTGGCCCTGGTGGCTATGGCGTGATACTCAAATATAAAGGTGCGGTGAAAGAAATGTCGGGCGGGTTCCGGCTCACTACCAACAATCGCATGGAACTGCTGGCTGTGATCGTCGGCCTGGAGGCTATAAAAAAAGAGGGTATCCCCGTTGTGATCTATTCCGATTCAAAATATGTCGTAGACTCGGTTGAAAAGGGATGGATCTGGGGATGGCAGAAAAAGAACTTTGCTAAAAAGGCAAACCCGGATCTCTGGCAACGCTACATTACGCTTCACCAGAAATACAAACCGAAATTCAGCTGGATAAAAGGCCATGCGGGTCATCCGGAGAATGAGCGCTGCGACCAACTCGCCGTACTTGCCGCCTCGGGGTATGCCCTGCCTGCCGACCATTGGTATGAAGCAAATTCGAAAAATCAGGACCTTTGAAAATAGTACGAGGTGGAGAATTCTAAACTTATCGATAATTTAACCCGGCAATCATAAATTACATTTGGAAACTGACGCGATAAGAATAAATTTTTCGGAAGGAAGCCTTACCGCATTGAATGCTTGCCTGGCATTGATCATGTTCGGCGTCGCACTCAGCATCAAACCAGAACACTTCTACCAGCTTCGCCAGGATAAAAAGGCGCTTGCGACCGGTTTGTTCTGCCAGTATATTTTATTACCCCTGATTACCGTATTCCTGATCTATACCCTCAAACCCACGGAGGATATTGCGCTGGGTATGATACTGGTAGCGGCCTGCCCCGGAGGAAACGCCTCTAATTTCTTTTCGATGCTTGCCAAAGGTCACATCGCCCTTTCCGTAACGCTCTCGGCCATTACTTCCGTGTGCTGTTTCCTCCTTACACCACTGAGTTTTTTCTTCTGGTCGTCATTGGTACCTGGGTTGTCATTGCACATGAAATCATTCGAGATCAGTTTTGCAGATCTGTTCGTAAACATGGCTGCCATCCTGTTGGCACCCCTGCTGGCCGGAATGTCGTTCACGCATTTCTTTCCGGGAGCATCCGCCAAAATATCCAAGATATTGCGGACGGTTTCAATCGTCATCCTGATGAGCTTCATCGCCGTTGCGTTCGTGAACAACTTCGATGTATTCCGAAGTCATATTTTGTCCGTTTTCTGGCTCGTCCTCCTACATAACGGAATGGGACTCATCGGCGCCTATTACTTCAGCATACTGCTCCGGAATAAAGAAACCGTTAACCGTTCGGTAGCCATTGAAACCGGTATTCAGAACTCAGGACTCGGCCTGGTCCTGATCTTTACGTTTTTTCAGGGTAACGGATCGATGGCCCTCGTCGCAGCCTGGTGGGGAATATGGCACCTTGTGAGCGGTTTTGTGTTTGCATACCTGATTCAGCGAAAAAAAATACCACAAACGATATAGTATATTGAATGACGCCAAATCTTCTTTACAGGTTTCTTAAGGTTTATTGCACACTGGGGTGCCGCTTTTATTTCAAGTCGTGGCAGATCAATAATGCGAAAGCAATTCCGTCTTCAGGGCCAGTGATATTTATACCGAACCACCAAAATGCTTTTTTGGATGCTATTCTTGTCATCTGCAGTTCACCACGTAACCCGTGGTCTATTGCAAGAGCAAGCGTTTTCAAGGAAGGGTTCGTGACAAAACTGTTAACAGCCGTCCAGATCAAACCCGTGTTCAGGATACGGGACGGCTGGAGTTCCCTCCGCAACAACGACGCTCTCATCCAGCAATGGAGCGACATGTTGTCGAAAGGTCAGGACATCCTGATCTTCGCAGAAGGGAATCACAACGAACCCTATGCAGCCGGTACACTTCAGAAAGGTTTTGCCCGGATGACCATGCAATTCCAGCAGAAGAACAGCACCCCGCTGACAATTGTACCGGTTGGATTCCACTACGACGACCATCATGCCTTCCGCTCCAGGGTCCTCGTCAATTTCGGAGAGGCAATCCGGGTAAACGATGTCTTGAAAGGAAATGTATCCGAACGTGAAAACCTCGAAGCCCTGGTAACGGTGACGGACCAGGCGCTGAAATCGCTGGCGATGGGAATTCCCGCCGACGCGGAGTACCAATCAAAATTCAACTACCTCATCCGTTACCGCCAATTCACCCGGAATATGCTGGATCAGCTCACTGCCGATAAAAAACTGCTGCACCGTTATCCGGAAGTTCCTGACGGACCCGTTCCCCAAAAAAAATCTTCCGCGGTCTGGAAGTTCATAAATCCTCTCGTCTGGATCGGATATGTTTTGCACTTGCCACCCTATTCCTTCATCCGGAGATTTGTAAAAAGAAAAGTCAAGGATCCGCAATTCATCAGCTCGTTGAAGTATGCTATCGGTATATTCCTCGTTCCGTTCTATTATTTGGTGCTGATCGCGGTTTTTTACCTCTTCATTCCCAATATCCCCGCACTTGCAGCTTTCATCGTCCTGCTTCCTTTGTCGGGTATTGTGGCTACTGATACCCTGAAAAAATAAACGCAACCAACTCATCCGGGAAATCGGATAAACAATGCCCGGAAATAGCAACGGTTTGTTTTGTCACTTTTCCATTTTCAGAAAATCTATTGGTATCTTACCCGCCTGCTAACCGGACGTAAACCAATGGTACTTTGATAAAAGAAATGCATTTCTCCCCCTCGGCACTGCTCGCGCTAAACGGATGCCTTGGCCTGATCATGTTTGGCGTCGCATTATCTATCAAGGTTGAACATTTTATCCAGTTGCGCCATCAGAAAAAAGCGCTGGCGACGGGAGTCTTTTCCCAATACATTTTACTGCCGGTCTTAACGGTACTGCTGATTCTCATTTTGTCGCCATCGCAGGGAATGGCCCTGGGTATGATCCTGGTAGCTGCATGCCCGGGAGGAAATGCTTCTAATTTTTTTTCATACCTGGCAAAAGGTAATGTAGCCCTCTCTGTCACACTGACTGCCATAACATCCGTCTTTGCATTCGTGGTCACACCACTCAGTTTCCTCTTCTGGTCTTCAACCATCCCCGGTCTTCGCGATAATGTAAAGGACATCGAGGTGAGCTTTCTGGATCTGTTCCTAAACATGTCAGGTATACTGGCCCTCCCCCTGGTGCTCGGTATGGCATGTGCTCACTTTTTCCCGGAGCTGACTAAAAAAATCTCCAAACCAGTACGATTGATCTCGATACTCATCCTCGTTTCGTTTGTACTCATCGCATTCTGGAACAACATCGGCATTTTTGTTCAACGGATCTATTCCGTTTTCTGGATTGTGTTTCTTCACAACGGCCTGGGACTCCTGGGCGCCTATTTCTTCAGCAAAGCTTTAAAAAACACCGAACCTGTTAACCGTTCCGTTGCTATCGAGACGGCTATTCAAAATTCCGGCCTTGCGCTGATCCTCATCTTCACCTTTTTCGATGGCAATCCGGATATGGCTATCATCGCCGCCTGGTGGGCGATCTGGCATCTCGTCAGCGGATTTACATTTGCGTTCCTGATCCAGCGGGTGCCAATCCCCGGGCCTCTTCAAAAAAAGTAAGAAGGTCAGCTTTCGTGTTCGGTGAGCCGAATACCCATTGTACCCAGTTCGGCCAGGATCGGGTCGTAAAATTCCCTCGACACCGGGATTACCACTCCACGGGCTGCTATTTTTCGCTGCAACAACAATTTTGCGGCTATACCAAGGGGTAGCCCTACCGTTTTAGCCATGGCGGTGTCGCGTTCATCCACGCCGGTCGCGCTCAGGCTAGCCTGCACGACAACCGTCTTCTTCTCCAACTCGTACCCGAAACGGTGCCACATGACAATCAGGTCCTTATCACCCGGTTGCAGGGTCCATTTTTTGGCAAGGATATGTTCCAGTATCTGGGCCGGTGTACCACGGTTTAGCCCGATCTTTTCATCCGTAAATAATCCACTCCAGGTCAGCCGCTTCATCTCCTCTCCTGCTGCGTCGAGGTTGAACAAATCCACTATCTTTTGCTCCGGCGGAATGGCGGAATGACCGTCGAGGAAAGAATCGATAAAGTCGCGGTGCGTGAGCTCCCCTATACCCTCCATTTCGTAGGAATCATCACAACATCCGGTTTGAACCAGCACGTTCCAGGCACTGCAATATCCTCTGTTGCGTAATGTACCACGTACCATCGTCCGAATGTCGCGTAGCCCATAGGTATCGAGATACTTCAGGGAATCACGATTGGCATATCCTTCAAATTCTCCCAGGCCGGGTACGGAAACCTCCGTAAGCCGCCGGAAGAGCTGCTGGTAGGGTATGTACTTAAACTTCCCGTTTTGCAGAAATTTGGCGGTTCCCTGCCCAGCCATCACCACGTTCCTCGGGTTCCAGGTAAACTTGTAACGCCAAGGGTTGCCGGGGTCGGTAGCCGGTGCTATCAGCCCACCCGTGAATGATTCGAATGAAACAAGCCTGCCGCCCCGGTCTTTGATCCGGTCAATCACCTGCATGGCGCTCATGTGATCGATGCCCGGATCGAGGCCGCACTCATTTAAGAACAAAAGCCCCCGGGACCTGGCTTCCTCCCCAAAAGATCGCATTTCATCCGAGACATAACTGGCATTCAGAAGGTGTTTCCTTAACTCCAGGCAGTGACGTGCAACGGCGGTGTGCAGATGAGCCGGCAACAACGAGATGACTACATCCGCGGCGGCGATCGCTTCCTTCGACGCAACCATGTCGTGAATATCGAAACCGATGGCATCGCCGTGTCCGCTTCCGATTTTGCCACGCGCAAGATCTTTTGAAAAATCGCCGACGGTGATGTGCCAACCATTCACCGGCCCCTGGCTGAGTAAATAGTCTATTAAAGACGAAGAAGAACGGCCGGCGCCCAGGACAAGAATTTTATTCATGGAGCAAAGCTAAAAGCTTCGGATTAAAGGCGAAATGCAAACATTCAAAGTTACCATACCGATACCTTCACCACACCTGTTTGGCCGCCTTGTATTAAATATGCTTTTCCTTTCTCTTTTTTCTACCTTCATTTGCCGAAAGACCGGAATGTAGCAATGAAAGATTTTCATATTGTAAAAACAAGGGAGGAACTGGACAGGGAAACGGAGGTCCTTGTTTCCCGGGCTGAAGAATCCCTGGTCTATGCCTACGCTCCTTACTCAAGATTCCGTGTCGGTGTCGCCGTGTTGTTGGACAATGGTGTTATCGTAACGGGTACCAATCAGGAGAATGCTGCATATCCTTCGGGTATGTGCGCCGAAAGGGTTGCTCTATATACAGTAGCTTCGCAGCACCCGGGTGTTAACATCCGGAAGATGGCTGTAGTGGCGATGGGTGAAAACAGTCCTAAGCTTACCCCCGCTACCTGTTGCGGCTCCTGCAGGCAGGTGATGCTCGAATTCGAGGAAAGGCAAAACAAAGTCTTCGAGGTGGTTATGCAGGGCGACGACCATTCGTGGATAACCGCTGGTTCCGCGCGGAGCCTGCTTCCTTTCAGCTTTACCAACGCAAGTTTATGGAAGGCTTCGGAAATGTAATGGGGCCTGGGCGTGTCCTGGTTTTGGCTTTCAACTAAATTTAGTTTAATTGGTCGTATGAATTTTTGGCGAAAAAGGTCCTTGAAGGCACGCAGTCTCTACCTCCTGGTAATTCTCACGCTGATTTTTTCGCTGCAGTACGTTGTCGTGCGTTCATCCCTGGCCTCTTTGACGGAGGCTGAGCGAAAGATCGACTTTGCCCGGAGCGTCCAGGTCCGCAATCAGCAACTTGCCTTTCAGGCGGAACGACTGATACGGGGAAAGACCGACCTGGCCGCTGAGTTAGCCTCGCAACTGGATCACCAGGATCATTTGCTTCAGCTCCTGGGTTCAGGTGGCCGGGTGGACGGCAGCGATCTGTTTCTCGATCCGCTTTCCCGGCTTCCGCGAATAACGTTCGACAACCTGATGAAGACCTGGGCGACCTATAAAGCGTCGATACGAACCGTCATCAACGAAGGTGAAAGCGCCGGCCTGACCATCACGTCGGTGGTTTCGGCCGATTCAATGCCGGCAAAAATGACGACATCTGTTACCTCTGCTACAGGTACAGGCCTGTCGGGGGCGAAACTTGCCTTTGAATCACAGTGGCTGTCTCTTTCCAGGTGGTATGAGATCCTCGCAGCTGACCTGGAAGACGAAGTGGAGACGAAGCAAAGCCGCGTACTGAACTGGTTTTCCTTTTTTATACTGCTGGATATTGCAGGACTTGTTTCGGCATTCTATCTCTTTAACGGGTATGTTTTAAAGCCGCTAAAGGTGTTGGAAACGAATACCGCCTCCAAAACATTCTCCGACGGATTTGCCAAAAACGAGATCGGCGATGTCGTACTCCAGGTTAATGATACGATCGAAGACCTTCGGGACGCGACAGACTTTGTTATCGCTATAGGCGAGGGAAAATTCGACCTGGATTACAAAAGCCTTGATGCGGACTATGCCAGCGGTAAAAATAAACTGGCGGATTCGCTGATCGAGATGCAGGCGAGATTAAAGGATATGAACGAGGAAGAACGCAAGCGCCAGTGGGCCAACGAGGGGCTGGCCAAGTTTGTGGATATTCTGCGCTCATCGAACGACAACCTCACAGTTTTGGGAGACAAGATCATCGCGGCCCTGGTGCAATACACACACTCCAACCAGGGCGGCTTGTATACACTGAACGACGAAGACGAGCACAACAAACACCTGGAGATGATTTCGCTCTTTGCTTTTGATATAAAAAAGCATGAGCAGCAAAGAATTAAGCTTGGTGAAGGTATCCTGGGTCAGGCGTTCCTGGAAAAGGAAACAACATACCTCACCAATTTACCGGAATCCTACATACGAATCACTTCCGGGCTGGGTGATGCCAATCCCCGGTCGATCCTGATGGTACCGCTTAAGGTTGATACACAGGTATACGGAATTATTGAACTCGCTTCCTTTAATGAATATCAACCTCATGAAATTGCTTTTGTCGAGAAACTGGCGGAATCGATCGCTTCAACGCTGGCAGCGGTAAAAGGTGCTCAGCGAAACCGTCATCTTATTGAGCAGTTTCAACAGCAGACGGAACAAATGCGAGCCCAGGAGGAAGAAATGCGGCAGAATATGGAAGAACTTCAGGCGACTCAGGAAGAAGTTTCCCGGAAGGAAAAGAGTTACCTGGCCCGTATCAAGGAACTGGAAGATCAGTCGGGCAAACGTCTTACCGATAAAGAAAAAGAAGCACTGAAGGCGGCGTACGAAGCAAAAGAGCGTGAATACCTGGTAAAGATCGAGGAACTGAAGCAGGCACTGGCCGCAAAGCCGGCGCACGGCGACGACTGGGAAGTTGCTCTGGAAGTGGAGAAGGCTCTTAAAATGAATCTGCAGGCAGCACAAATTGCAGCGGAGGAGTTGACACGGCGGGCCGCGGTATAAAGCCCTTCAATCTTTGATGAAACCGGCGCCGGAACATGCGCGAATACCCTGGCGGGGCAAGTTTTATTTTCAAAAAGTTTTTAAAGTCCTTTTTTTCAACTAATTAGTGCGAATTAGTTAATTTGATTTGCTTTAAAAACAAAACGCTTCGGGGCATATTACACGCGTGTAAGATTTAGCGCAGAAATTCGTCCGGTAGTTATATGAACAAACTAATTTTGAGTTCCTTTTAAAAGACCATACATGTTGGATATTGACATTGCCGACCTTAAACGGATCTCGGAATTCATTTACCAGAAGTACCATTACGATTTTCGTAATTACGCCATGTCCTCCTTCAAAAGGCGTGTGCTCCGTATCATGGAGCTTAAGAAGCTCTCCGTTGACTCGCTTCTGAAGAAACTGAATGATACGCCAGCGTTTATCAATGAATTTCTGGACGAGCTTACCGTGAACGTAACGGAAATGTTCCGTGATCCAAGCTTCTGGAGAATTATGCGGGAAGAGATCATACCCGCCATCATGCTTAACCACAAGCAGTTCAAGATCTGGCATGCCGGGTGTTCCTCGGGTGAAGAAGTTCTTTCCATGTGTATTATGCTCAAGGAAATGGGTGTCCTTCAGGATGTTACCATGATTGCTACAGACCTGGACGTGAATATCCTGGAAAAGGCAAAGACCGGTGTATACCCGATCAAGAACATGGAACTGAATGAAAAGAACTACATCCGGTTCCAGGGTACGCGGACGTTCAAAGACTATTACCAGGAGGAGAATGGATCCGCGGTATTCAATAAGGACCTGCTGATGAATGTCTCTTTTCGAAGGCATGACCTGGTAGTCGGGGATATCTTCAACAAGTTCGACCTCATCCTTTGCCGGAATGTGATGATCTACTTCAACCAGACATTACAGAACGAGGTACTGAAAAAATTCCATGAGAGCCTGTTTAAATACGGATACCTGGCCATCGGTTCAAAAGAATCCCTGATCTGGTGCGACTACGCAAACCGGTTTATCGTGGTAAACAACGAAGAAAAGATTTACAAGAAAATAAAAGATTAAGTGGAGTTGTCTATTGACGCATGAAAAAAATCAGCCTAAATAACAGCTATAAGGCCGTTGTTATCGGTGGGTCAGCAGGCAGCTTCCAGGGTGTGGTAAAAATCCTGGCGCAACTGCCCAAAGGTTTTCCCCTGCCGATAATCATGTGCCTTCACCGGCTCAAGCACGTTCGCAATGGATTCGTGGAAGCACTTTCCATTAAAAGCGTTGTCCAGGTAACGGAACCTAATGACAAGGAGAATATAAAAAAAGGTAGCGTGTACCTGGCACCGGCGAACTATCATATGTCGGTAGAACTCGGAAATCACTTCGCCCTCTCTACGGAGGAAATGGTGAACAACTCCCGGCCGGCTATCGATATTACATTGGGTAGCTGTGCTTTTGTTTACAAGGAGAAGCTTGTAGGTATTTTACTTTCAGGTGCGAATAGGGACGGCGCTTTGGGTATGAAACAAATTCATGAAAGGAGCGGCCTTACAATAGTTCAGGAACCTTCCGAATGTATGATCGATACCATGCCAAAAGCGGCCCTGGCCGTCACACAAATCGATCATATCATGAAGGTCGACCAAATCGTGGAGTTTTTAAAAGAATTAGACAAGCAATACAGATGATTAGTCTCTTCAGCGATCGATACAAAATCAGCCTGATCCTCGCGGCACTATTTATCCTGGGGATTGGTGTGACGCTTTATTCTATCTACTCCCTTCCCCACGGTCTGCAACTTTCAGGCGGGTATGAAGGGGAGTTTACCAGGGTGTACATCGTTGTGGGATGCACCTTCGCCCTTGGCGCTTTTACCTTGCTTTACGCATTACGCTATAAAAAAGAGGTCTTGGTTTTCAGAGACCGCGCGCTGGAGGCATCCCTGGCACAGCACGATGCAGACCAGGCTGGAAAAACAACCATTAGCCTGGATAGCGTTATCGCACCACTGAAACAAGCACAGAACGAAAAAGACATGATGCAACTTGCCCTCCACGCCATCTGCAAACAGGTGGAAGCCGGTCAGGGAGCAATCTATCGTGTGGTGGAAGAGGATGGCATTCGGAAGGTGGAACTCAAAAGCGGTTATGCCCTGAGTATCGGCGAAAGCACCGTGATCCGGTTCGAGTTCGGAGAGGGCCTCATCGGCCAGTCGGCAGCCAGTGGCAATACCCTGTACGTTGATGACGTCCCGGAAGGTTACGTGAAGATCGTCTCCGGATTGGGAAGTGCTTCTCCGAAGTATCTGCTCATCGTTCCGATCCGGCAACAAAACCAGGTGCTGGGTATTGTCGAACTTGCATCCTTTACCCGGATCACGGACGATCAACGCAAGTTTGTGGAAGAGGCAGCTCAACTTATTGCAGACAAGATTTCAACCAAAGCATAAATCCTAGCGCAAACGCGTATGATGAAAAGCATCAACATCAGTACAAAGATTACTTTTCTGATCCTGGCCGTTTCCCTGGTAGCAATTGCCGCTATCAGTTTCTTCAGCTATGACCATCACCTGAAAACGCAGCAGGATAAATTCTCGGCTAACCTCACGGTAATTGCCGATAACCGGGCAGCTTACTTCAATTCCTATTTTGAAAAGGCGTCAGTCGCCGTACAGATCCTCCAGAACGCGGAGGCATTAAAAGGAGGAGCATCAGCCGCTGCACCGGACGCAGGTGCCGATCTCATGGCTATGATGGTCCCTGATGAAGCCGATGCCGACACAGTCCTGACCACCACTTCTTCCGACCAGGGCCTTTCCGATTTTCTGACCAAGCAAAAGTACGTGCTGGGCGTAGACGAAATCATTTTTACTTCGGCCACCGGTGCAGTTCTTGCCTCCACTGATCCGTCTGTAAGCGGAAGTTTCATCGACCCGGATGGTGTGACGTTTGACCGGGCGAAAACAAGTATCTACTTCTCTTCCGTGTTACGCGACAAAGTTTCGAAGAAATACTTTACCTACGCGGCCGGCGCGGTCACCGATGATACCGGCGCGCAAAAACTGATCATCATCAAACTCGATCTGACTGCCGCCTATAAAGTGCTCAAAAACTACCAGGGCCTCGGCACGTTCGGCGAAGTGATCCTGGCACGTCAGGATCCCATTTCAAAAAAAGTAGCCCTGATCAGCCCGCTGAGAAACGACACAACAGCAGCTATTCAGCTGAGAGATCCGGGCGATCGGTTTGTTTCGGCTTTCGCTCCCGTATTTGAAGGAAAGGGCGTATCCACCACGACGGAAGATTACCGCGGTATAAAAGTACTGGCGGTCTCTCGCAAAATAAACTTCGCCAACATCGCTCTCATTTCGAAAATCGACCTCGATGAGGCGAACGGCGATACCGGCAGACTGATTTCAACGTTCGTTTTCGCGGGACTATGCATACTGGCACTGGCGACGTTGCTTGCCATGCTGTTCGCCCGTTCTATTACCAGACCGTTATATGGGATGCGCAGTACGCTGGGTCTGGTCGCTCAGGGTATCCTGCCCGAAGCATCGACCGACAAGAGCGGTGATGAGTTTGGCCAGATGGGTGAAAAGGTAGATGAACTGGTGCTTTCCCTTAAGAACAACGCGGATTTTGCCCAGCGCATCGGAGAGGGAAAATACGATACAGCCTTTAAGCCGGCCAGTGAAAATGATATTTTGGGAATGTCGCTCATCAACATGCGCAACAACCTGATCGAAAACGAAAGAAGGGATAAAGAGCGGAACTGGATCGTACGGGGTGTCGCCGAAATAAGCGAGATCCTCCGGATGCACGACAGCATCGATTCACTCGGTAACGATGTGATCAAGTTTATCCTTGACAAGATCGGAGCCATCCAGGGTGCATTTTATATTGTGAACGACGATGACGTAAAACGTCCGGTGATAGAAATGCGTGCGAGTTACGCCTATACGCGCAAGAAATACCTGAAGGCCAAGTTCCGGTTTGCCGAGGGGCTGGTCGGGCAGGCTGCAGCGGAGAAAGACACCGTACTGCGCACGGAAATCCCAGACGAGTATGTAACCATTACCTCCGGTATCCTGGGTGACCAACGTCCACGGTGTATTCTCATCGTTCCCCTCATCACGAACGAAGAAGTCTACGGTGTGCTGGAGTTTGCCGGGTTCCGCCGGTTTGATCCTTCGCAGGTAAAATTTGTGCAGGAACTGTCGCTGATCCTGGCGAGAACGATCTTCAATATCAAGGTAAACGAACGCACGCGCAAGCTTCTCGCGGAGTCGCAGGAAATGAGTAATGAACTCAAGGAAAAGCAGGAGGTACTTCGTCAGAACGCGGAAGAGATGCAGGCCACGCAGGAAGAGCTTAAGCGTTCAAATCAAAAACTGGAGGAGCAGATCGAGGAAGTGAACCGGACCCAGAAGCGGATGCAGTTGCTTCTCGAAAATGCGTCGGAAGTAATTACGATCTACGAGGAGGACGAAAGTATCCGGTACATCTCGCCATCGGTGGAATCCATCCTGGGCTACGGTCAAAAAGAAATGATCGGCAAGAGCGACATCGACAAGGTTCATCCTGATCACCGGGAGACATTCAAGGAACTGTTCCGGAAAATGAAGGCGAGCCCCGATGAAAAAGTCACGGTACAATACGAGTACCGTGCGAAGGACGGCAGCTTTATGTGGATCGAGTCGACGGGAACAAATGTGATGTCCAACCAGGCTATCCACGGCTTTATCCTCAATTCGCGCGATATCACGGAACGCAGAAGAGCGGAACAGGAGCAGCGGATGAGAAGTAAGATGCAGGCGTTATCGGAAAACTCCCTGGACCTGATCACACGACTGGAAGAAGAGTCGATTTCGTATATAAACCCCGTTATCGAGGAGTACACAGGTAAGAAGCCTGCCTTCTTCCTCAACCGGAAGGTCAAGGAAACGGATCTGGATAAGTCCATCCTGGAGGGTTGGTTGAAAGTTGTTGAAGAAGTGAACGCGACAAACGAGAAGGCTTCTTCCGAAGTGGATTTTTCCTCCGAGATGGGCAAGCGGGTGATGCAGGTAAACGCAATCCCCGAGTTCGACGAATCGAACAAGCTGGAATCCGTCCTGGTGGTGTCGCACGATATCACGGAACGGAAGATGATCGAGCTGGAAATCCAGAATAAGAACAAGAAGATCACGGAAAGTATCAATTACGCGAAACGGATCCAGAACGCTATTCTTCCCAATTCACGGGTGATCAGCAAAGCGCTGCCCGAATCGTTCATTTTATATAAGCCGCGCGACGTTGTCAGCGGGGATTTTCCCTGGTTTGTACAGATCAAGGACGAGATCTTTATCGCGGCGGTGGATTGCACGGGGCACGGTGTGCCGGGTGCACTGTTAAGCCTTATTGGTTACTTCCTGCTAAACGACATAGTCCGCAGCCGGAAGATAACGGAACCGGGTAAGATCCTCGACCTGCTGGACGAAGGTGTTACGACGACCCTGAGACAAGACGAAGACGCAACGACCAAGGACGGAATGGACATTGCGTTATGCAAGATCAATATGGTCACCAGAGAGGTTGAGTATGCGGGAGCACACCGGCCACTGTACATCATGAAGAATGGTGTAATGGACGAAGTGAAAGGAAATAAATTTCCTATTGGTGGCGGTATTTTTAAGAACCAGACTAACTTTACAAATACAAAAATCAGCCTTGAAAAAGGTGATTCAATCTACTTTAGTTCCGATGGGTTCCCGGATCAGTTCGGCGGGCAGGAAGGGCGTAAGTTCGGGCCGAAGAAGGTTCGCGAGATTATCGACAAAGTGCATACGATGGCGATGCCGGAAGCCATGGCGATCTTTGACGAGCAATGGGAAGGCTGGCGCGGAGAAACAAAACAGACCGACGATGTATTGTTGATCGGTATAAAATTTTAATGATGACAGCCGCCCGGATGAAGTCCGGAAGGTTTTATATGATAAAACTTATATCTTAGTGAACCACATTCTTATAATCTAATCTTCTGAAGCATGAATTTTATTTATGACCTGCACCGCACCATGATGTCTCAGAACCTGATTCTGGTGTATCAGGGTGATTTCACCCAGGAGAGCACCAAGTCCATTCTGTCCATGGCCGAGCGAAATCTGGATTCTTCCGGTGAAGATTCCAGTATCAAGCGCAAGGTGTTTAATGTGATGGTCGAGGCGCTGCAAAATATTGTGAAACATAGCGACGAACTGGTCGACGGACAAATGCGCAGCCATGCTGCTATCTTCCTCATCGGAAAAGAAGCGAATCGCTACAGCATTATGTCCGGAAATCCCGTTCAAAAAACAAACGTGGATAAGCTCAAGAAAAACCTCGAGCACATCAACGGTTTGGACAAAGACGGACTTAAAGAACTCTACAAGGAGATCATCAAGAATACGACGATTTCAGAAAAGGGTGGCGCCGGATTGGGTTTTGTGGATATGGCCAGAAAATCAGGGGGAAAACTCGAGTTTGAATTTCCGGAAATGAATGCGGACTACTGTTTCTTTTGCCTGAAGGTGAACGTACCGCGCGATACAGAATAATAGAATTTTGAAAAACTAAAATAGATTTACACATGGAAATTTTAAATCTTGAAGGAACTGAAGATACCCCGAAGATAATCCTCGATAAGAAGAACGGAATTTTTGAAATATCCGGCCGTTCGCTGCCGGAAGACTCGGCTGAATTCTACCGGCCTGTACTCGAATGGATCGAAAAGTACGGAAGCGACTCCAACCCCTCCACAGATTTTGTCTTTAAACTGGAGTACTTTAATACAGCGTCCTCCAAACTCATCCTGGATGTTCTGTCCGCGCTCGAAGATATCAAGGGTATGAAAATCATTTGGTATTTCCACGAGGATGACGAAGACATGGAAGAAGCAGGACAGGAGTTTTCAGAATTGGTCGAAATACCGTTCGAATTCAAGACATACTGATATAAGTTACTGATAATTAGTCGGTTATCAGCCATTTTTTAGAAATCCACGAGTGAATTCTAATGGCTGGTAACCGATAATTTTTTTATACCTTTATGACATTACCTTCTATGTATGAGTGAAGAAATACTCAAAGCCCTCACCCAACTTTTTGCAATTATTACCAAACAAGACGGCGGAGTTACCGAACGCGAGCGCCAGTTCGTAATCAACTTCTTCCAGACTGAACTCGACCAGGATTCGATCAAGGAATACCTTGACCTATACGACCAGTTTTCCGGTTATGGAAAAGAGGAAGACGCATCCAAATCGAAACTTACCTCCGTAAAAGATTCCGTTAAGACCCTTGGCATCTGTAAAAAGATCAATAAAACCTTAACTCAAAAACAGAAGGTCGTCGTACTCATCAAACTACTGGAACTTGTCAGCACCGACAAGAACTTCACACCCCAGCGCATGGAGATCATCAATACAGCGTCGTCTGTATTTAATATCGTCCAGGATGAATATCACCTGATCGAAAACTTTGTCATTTCCGAAGACGCCAGGTCGCTTAATTATGCCGATATCCTTTTGCTCGATAAGGACTATCACCCGGAAGAAGGAAGATTAAACAAGTACGTTCACGGCCACATCGAGGGAAGCCTCATCTTTATGCGCGTGCAGAGTGTGGACATGTACTTCACCAAATACCTCGGCGAGGAATCCAATGCGCTCAATGGATTCCCGATGCAATCAAACCGGGTTTACCTTTTTTCCCACGGAAGTACGATCAAGACGCAGGCCGGCGACGCCCTATACTACAGCGATCTTGTCGCTCATTTCAATGAAGAACTGAAGACCACCAAACTTTCCTTCAATGTGGTCATCGACGAGCTGAAATTTCCCAGCGGCGCTATCGGTCTCCGCAATGTTGTGGTCTCCGAAGGACCCGGAAAACTCATCGGTATTATGGGAGCCAGCGGCGCCGGGAAGACTACCCTGCTTAACGTGATGGCGGGACTGGTCAAGCCCACCAAGGGACAGATCCTTATCAATGGATTCGATATCAATGCGGAGAAAGACAAGATCCACGGTGTGATCGGCTATGTGTCGCAGGATGACCTGCTGATCGAGGAACTCACGGTATACCAGAACCTGTATTATAATGCGAAGTTGTGCTTCGCGGATTTTAACGAAGAACAACTCCATAAACGTGTCATGGAGGTCCTGGAGAACCTGGGTCTCGATCAGCGGAAAGACCTGCGCGTCGGTAATCCCCTGGACAAAACCATCAGCGGCGGCCAACGCAAGCGTTTAAATATCGCGCTGGAACTCATCCGCGAACCGGCGATCCTGTTCCTGGACGAACCCACCTCAGGACTGTCTTCGCGTGACTCTGAAAATGTGATCGATCTCCTGAAAGAACTTTCGTTGAAGGGTAAACTCATCTTTGTCGTGATCCATCAACCCTCTTCGGATATCTACAAGATGTTCGATAAAATGATCATCATGGATACCGGCGGGTACCCCGCTTACTACGGCCCCCCTATTGAAGCGATCACCTATTTCAAAAAATCGACACACCAGGTCGACAGTAACCGCGGTCAGTGCGAAACCTGCGGAAATGTGAACCCCGAACAAATCTTTAACATCATCGAAGCCAAGGTGGTGGATGAATACGGTCAGCCTACTCCAAAACGCAAGATCACGCCGCCGCAGTGGTTTGACCTGTTCAAGGAACGCTTCCGTGTTAACCGTGTGGAGGATGTAAAGGAAGAACCACCTCAATCGCTCAGTCTGCCGAACAAGATGAAGCAGGCGATAATTTTTATCACCCGCGATACACTTTCGAAGCTTAGCAACAAGCAATATCTGCTGATCAACTTGCTGGAGGCACCGCTTCTCGCCCTTATCCTGGCTATCATCATCAAGTACAGGAGTTCGCCAGGCGGCGACGCGTATATGTTCCGTTTCAACGAAAATTTCCCCGCGTTTCTCCTGATGAGTATCATCGTTGCGTTGTTTATGGGACTTACCGTAAGCGCGGAAGAGATCATCCGCGACCGAAAGATACTCAGGCGGGAATCCTTTCTGAACCTCAGCTGGAACAGTTACCTGATGTCCAAACTGGTTATCCTGTTTACCCTGTCGGCATTACAGACTCTCACGTTCGTGGTGGTCGGCAATATTATCCTGGAGATCGAATGGAAAATGTTATTACCCTTCTGGTTCGTTCTTTTCTCTACCTCGTGTTTCGCCAGTGTGCTGGGACTTAATATCTCGTCGGCATTCAATTCCGCGGTAACCGTTTATGTTATGATCCCGTTGCTGTTGATACCGCAAATGATCCTGAGCGGGTTGCTGTTCCCTTTCGACAAGCTCAATGATCTGATCAGCACGAAAGGCAAGGTTCCGGTTGTAGCGGATCTGATGGCGTCACGGTGGGCCTACGAAGCGCTCGTCGTCGACCAATTCAGGACCAATTCCTATGAACAGCCTTTTTACGAGCTGGAAAAGTTCGAGAGTCAGGCCGACTTCAGATCGTCCTTCCTGGTAAACGAACTGGACAAGAAACGGAAGTATATTTTTGAAAACCTGGGAACGAAAAGCGACTCCCTGAAGCAGATCATGCAGAAGGATCTGACCATTATCGAAACCACGCTGAAGAACGACTATTATAAGAAAGGGCTGGAAAAGGAACTTTCAGGGCAATGGAGCCTGGAAAACCTGAGCCCCACATTCAACAAAACACTGGAGGAATTTTTCGCTGCATACAAGAAGTTTTACCAGGACGCCTATAACAAGGCGGTAGCCGCCCGAGAAGCGGTCATTTTCAAAATGGAAAATGAAAAAGGAACAGACTACAACATCAACGAATACAAGAACAAATATCACAACGAAAGTCTGGCAGACCTGGTCAAAAACGTGTCGGAGAAGGAGAGGATCATCGAGTATGAGGGGCAGTTGTTCCAGCAGATAAATCCGATCTTTCTGGATCCCAAACCGAAAGGACCCCTTGACTACCGCGCTCACTTTTTTGCACCCCAAAAGAACCTGTTTGGGACGATGGTAAGTACTTTTTTGTTCAATAATATTATTATCTGGGTTATGACCCTGATCCTGTATATTACGCTTTACTTCGAATTGCTCCGGAAACTGATCAATTCGTTTGACAGTATACCATCCAGACTAAACCTTGGTAAACCAGCCCAACCGAAAAAGAAATAAAGCATTTAGGTAACTTTTTGGCTGGTAATGCTGAATTTTTAACTTTGTAAACGAATAATTTTATCGCTATGAGACTTGTAATTATCGGGCTTATCCTGGCACTCTTCTCCGCCTGCGGATCCGGCAAAAAATCGGACGAGCAAGCATTCCTCGAGGGCCTGGATTCGGCTAAAGCTGAAGGCCCATCCATATCAGAGGGAGTCATTGGAGATATCCTCCAGCAAATCCCCAGCCCGTTGGAAATCTCTGTGCTGCTGAAAGAGTCCGGCAAAAAATACAATTCCAGCTACCTTAACTCTCCGGATAACATATCCAAATACAACAGCAATTTTAAAAAAGCGCTGAACCTGGGCGTTTACGGAACAGATCTGGGGTATACCAATATCTATGAACAAAACCAGGATGGCGTGAAATACATGGCATCCATCAAGGAACTGGCGGACGGACTGAACATCGGCCAGTTCTTCGACATCGAAACCATAGGCAGACTTGCAACCAACAGCAAAAACCTGGACTCGTTGCTCCTGATCACCACACAGAACTTCAACAGTATTAATCACTACCTTCAGACACAAAACCGTTCAAACCTCAGCGTACTCTTCCTCACGGGCGGGTGGCTGGAAGCATTGAATATCACGTGTGAAGTTGCCACTGCAAACCCGGGGAACAAGGAATTGCAGGAAACCATAGGGGAACAGAAGATCATCCTTGAAAACATTATTCTGTTGCTCTCCTTTTATAAGGAATCCGATCAAAATATGGCCTCATTGCTGACTGAAATGGAAGAACTCAAAAAAATATATGATAAGGTGAATATCACCTATACATATAAAGAGTCAACATTCGAAATTGTTGATGGTGTAATGGTAATCAAAGACAATAGCACGAGCACAATTGAAATTACGCCGGAGGATATCACCAATATCAAAGCCACTGCGTCCAGTATCAGAAATAAGGTTATAAGCTAAGATCTATAAAAGGAGCCTATGAAAAAGTTAATTGCCATTGTTCTATCCGTTTTCGTTCTAAGTACCTTAGAAGTTATCGGACAGTGCAACTCAGAAGCCTTAAGCAACCAGTGTATTCCAAAACTGGCGACCGGTTTCAATTTTCTAAAGAGTTATAAAATAGAAAAAGGTGGAAAAGACTATGTGGAATATTCTTACGTATTCACCAAAGGAACCCAGTACATGATAAACATCTGTGCTGCGGCCCAGCCAACGGATGGTATCGTCGTAAGTCTGTATGACTCAAACCGGAATAAAGTGGCTTCCAGTAAAGTAAACGGACAGTTTATCGCTGCGATAGCATACCCCTGCAACACAACCGGAATCTACTACATCCAGTATACATTTGACGGATCCACCGGCTACTGCGGCGGCAGCGCGCTCGGATTTAAACGATAAGATTTCGCTTCAACGTAAAAAAGGCTATCCACCCGGGTAGCCTTTTTTGTTTCGACACCCGGCTATGACGCAGCAGCACGATCTCCCCATTACGTACAAGGCCCGGTACTTTACCGCCGGACAGATCACAGGGAACACCAGGCAGATCTGGTTTGTACTGCATGGTTATGGTCAACTGGCTGAATATTTTATCCGCAAGTTCAGTATTCTGCAGGAACATGATATCTACGTCATCGCACCGGAAGGCCTTTCTACATTCTACCTCGACCCCCTACAGACTGCCGGCCGCATTAGCGACCGGGTTGGAGCAAGCTGGATGACAAAGGAAAAACGCCTGACCGATATTGAAAACTATCTGAATTATCTCAACCTGTTATCTGAAAAGGAGATCGGAATGCACACCGGTATACCCGTAACCGTACTGGGGTTTTCGCAGGGAGCCGCCACCGCTTCACGCTGGATATCCGACGGAAAAATCCCGTTCTCCAGGCTCATACTCTGGGCCGGCATTTTTCCCGGAGACATGGATTTCCAATCAACGAAACAAATTCTCAGTGGAAAAGAGACCGTCTTTGTCTATGGCAAGCAGGATCCATTCGTAAATGATAGCCGGTTTGCGGAAATGACGCTGATCACCGGAAAGCTTGGAGTAACTCCGGCAACCGTTTCCTTTGAAGGAAAGCATGAGATCGACGAACAAACCCTGTTAAGATTCGTGTGAACGGACGCTAGCCGGTTACATCACGACTGCTTGACTACAAACTCAGACACCTGTGCGCTTCACAAGCGTGGCGCTTCCCTGAGCGGTAGGGAATACAGTGATATCGGCCAGCACCACATGCGCCGGGGCAGAAAGCGTATACAGGATGATATCGGCAATATCTTCGCCCTTCAGGGGCACCATACCTTTGTAAACCGTGGATGCCTTATCCTGATTCCCCTTAAACCGGACCATGGCAAATTCCGTCTCCACTAATCCGGGATTAATGCTGGTCACCTTGATGCCGTATGCATTCAGATCCATCCGCATACCACGTGTAAGGGCGTCAACAGCGAACTTGCTGGCACAATAAACATTGCCATTGGGATATACTTCTTTCCCCGCTATCGATCCGAGATTGATGATATGGCCCGACTCACGCTCCGTCATACCCGGGATAATTTCCCTGGAGACATACAAAAGCCCCTTTACGTTTATATCCATCATCGCATCCCAGTCCTCGATCTTCCCGGTCTGAATCGGATCAAATCCATGGGCATTGCCGGCGTTATTGATCAGCACATCCACTTGTTTCCACTTGCCGGTCAGCGACGTTAGCGCCGATGCCGTTTCCTTTTGATCCCTGACATCGAAGGACATTGTGATCACTTCCGTATCGTTGGAAAGTTCATCCTTTAAGACGGCCAACCGCTCTTTCCGGCGGCCGCAGAGTATCAGTTCGAAATTATTCCGGGCGAGCAATCTTGCTGTAGCCTCCCCGATGCCGGATGTTGCTCCGGTTATTAAGACGATCCTTTTACGCATGTTTATTGGAAAAGAAAATATACGGTTATTGTGTTCGTGTTGACCCGCTGCAAAGGTTGTCCAAAATCGTTCGTACGGTTACCCAACACATCGATGATGCCCCGTGAAAACCGGATCTCCGGCGAAAACTTGAACAACGGATAATACAAATCAAAACCAAACCCGGCTTCCAGGCTCAGGTTGGTTCCTTTTATCTCCAGCTCGGCTTTTGTTTTATCCTTTTTCGCCGACGCTTCTATTCCCGGCTTTACCCCGCCGATCATATACATCCGGATGTTACCTCTTCGTTCCGACTTATACTTCAGCAATACGGGAAACTCCACCATCGTGTTTTCCACCAGGGCGTCCTCAAATGTTTCATTGGTAAACTGGTAGCGGACTTTCTGTTCGTAAAAAGCGACCGTGGGAGTCAGTCGCAGGTCGAGCAGGTCGGTAAGCCGGTAGTTCACGATAAACCCCAGGGAAAACCCGGATGACCAGGCGGGACTGACCGAATGAACCGTATCCAGGCTCTGTGAAACAAATGCATCTGAATAATTAACCTGGTAGATGGAGGTATGTAACCCGATCAGAAAGCCGTACGTGAGTTTTTTATTATCGTAGTTCGGATTGTTTCGCTGAACCCAACGCTTTTGCTGTGCCGTACCCGCAGAAGCACAACAGAGCAATACAAGAATAAAAACTATTTTGTGCCGATGTAGATTGAACTTATCCCAAAAGTAAGTGACCTGCATTTTGTGTTTTTAAATCCGACTTGCCGCAAGATGTGAATAAAATCGTCTCCGTCCGGAAAAGCTTCGACTGACTCCGGTAAATAAGTATAAGCCGCCTTATCACTCGATACAATCCTTCCGATTTTAGGTAAAATGAATTTAAAATAAAAACTATAAATCTGCCTGAACGGGAAACGCCGGGGTCGCGAAAATTCAAGTATTACAACCATACCACCGGGTCTAAGTACTCGGTATATTTCCTGCAATCCGCGGTCGAGGTTCTCAAAATTACGCACCCCGAAACCTACCGTGACCGCATCAAATTTATTGTCCTCAAAGGGCAGGTTCTCGGAGTCGCCCGACAATAATTCAATCCGGTGGTCAAGTTTCCTTTCCTTTATCTTCCTTCTACCAACGTCCAACATCCCCTCGGAAATATCCACACCGGTAACTTTTTCCGGATTAAGCTGTAATGCCTGAACGGCAAAATCTCCCGTTCCGGTCGCTACATCCAGGATTTGCCTCGGTTTTTCCGGCTCCAGGAGCTTTACGGCCTTTCGACGCCATCCCTTATCAATACCTAAGCTCAGAAAGTGGTTGAGAAAGTCATAGCGGTGGCTGATGTTATCGAACATCCTGGCGACCTGCGCTTTCTTTGAGGATCTCTCTTCCTTGTACGGAACAACTGTCATTTACACGCCTTTTGTATGGAAAACAAGGGCGAAGGTATAGGGTTTGGCCTTACGAAAGAAATATTAAATATTAATCAGTTTTGAAGTACTTTGAACTCCACCCGTCTGTTCAGTTCGCGGCCACCCTCTTCATCGTCATTGCTGGCCAGCGGCTTGGATTTTCCGTACCCTACAGGTTTGACCCTCCGCGAATCGATACCTTTTTTCGTGAGGTATTCCTTCACGGCCTGGGCTCTCCTGAGTGACAATTGCTGGTTGTATTCCTTCGTGCCGATCGCATCGGTATGACCGGCGATCTCGACCACCATTCCGTTGTTTTGTACCAGCATAGACTCCAGCTTGTTAAGCTCCGGATACGACTCCGTCTGAAAGGTTGCCTTATCGAAGTCGAAGTAAATGTTTCTCAGGATCGACGAAACGCCAACCACCAGCTTCCTCATTTCGACCGTCTTCGTTACGGTCTTTTCCGTCGTGGAAGCTCCCTGGATCTTCAGGTTCTGGTTAAAGAATACATAACCGTCGACCTCCACCGACAACCGGTAATCTTTGGGCTGTGCATTCGTGACATTGAAGGTATAAACTCCCGCTCCATCGGATGAAGAGGCCACGATGATATTGTCCTTCGCCCCCTGCAACCGGATCTTGGCATCCAATGGCGACTTGTCGGACGCGTCCACCACGGTAACGATATACTTCAGCGGTACCAACTCTTTTTTCGTGTCTGTTGGTGGTTTGTCGACCGGGGGTTTTACGGTTGTATCATCCGGCGGCGTCAGGACGGCTACAGCCGTTGTATCTTTTGGCTCGTCCACCGGAGGTTTCGCCACAGTAGGGTCGACATTTTTGATACCTTCCGGAATGGTGATGAGGTAAATATCCGTATAACCCATTCCGTCTTCCCGTACAGAAGAATAATAAGCGCGTTTTCCGTCCTTGGAGAAAACGATGTAAATATCATCGTCCGGCGTGTTGATCGGATATCCCAGGTTCACAGGCTCACTCCATTCAATACCCTTTGCGTCGAGTGTGGATTTAAATACGTCGAATCCCCCCATCCCCTTACGTCCCTTGCTACTGAAGTAAAGTGTTACGCCGTCATAGTCGATAAAGGGTCCGTCGTCATCCATCTCGGTATTGATGTTGGGCCCGAGGTTTTTGACATTGGTCCATTCTCCCTTCGAGTCTTTAGTGGCTTTGTAAATATCCAGTCCTCCAAATCCCCCGGGACGGTTACTGGAGAAATACAGGGTCTTTTCGTCGTTTGAAATCGTTACCGATTTTTCCTCAAAACTGGAGTTAATAATACCCGGCATAGGCACCGGTGGGCCAAACTCTCCACCCGGCTGCCGCTCGCAATAAAAGATGTCGCCACCACCTTCATCCTTAAAAAGAAAAAGGGTGTTACCATCGGCTGACAAAGCGACGTTGGAATCGTGGTAGGGATTATTTACAACAGGTCCGATGTTTTTGGCATAGGCCCAGGCACCGCCCGTTTTTTTTGCCGTAAAAATATCTTCATAGGGTTTGTTATCGTCAAACACGTTCTCGTTCAGGTTGTCTTCTCTACGGCGGGTTGTAAAAACGATTTCGTCTTC
Organism: Chryseolinea sp.; assembly: GCA_041742155.1. Classification (GTDB taxonomy): domain Bacteria; phylum Bacteroidota; class Bacteroidia; order Cytophagales; family Cyclobacteriaceae; genus Chryseolinea. The sequence goes on from JBGSJE010000004.1 coordinate 246,892, forward strand.
GTTTTCATTCAGCACGGGGGCGTAATCTTCAAACTCCGAGTTAATTTCCCGCCCGATATTAACGATGGAAAAATTGCCCGGTTTCGAAAGGAATTCCTTCCCGTTCTCACATTCGAAAATACCCCGATCAACCGTAGCCAGATCGATTTTATCCTTTCCCTGGTAATTGGCTTTTTTGGCCAGCTTTTCTTTGTATAAGTTGTAGAATTCAAGCGCTCTGTTAAAATTCTCACCGTACTGATAACTGCGTCCGATCCAATATTCAATATCAAAACGGTAAGCGGGGTCCTGCCGGAACACGCGCATCAGGTATTTTACGGCCCGGTCTTTACCTACCGTAACAAGGTGCATCCGGCCCGCTTCATAGTTCGCCTTGATGAAGGTGGTATCCAGGTCGGCGGCGGTCACCATCAATTCGCGGGCATCATCCATCGCCTTGGTTTCAGCCATGATCAGTTCTGCCTGCTCCATATACTGCCGGGCAGTCTCTTTGGGATCTTGCTGGCTGAATGCGGGGGTGAAAAATGCCGAGAATAGAGTTAAAAAAATCAGTACACTTCGGATACTGGTCATTGTTTAAAAAATTTTAACAATAAAGGTATATTAAAAATCTACCCAATATAGCCACAAGATACGAAAAACCGCGAAATTTGAAGGATTAATTGATTCATAAGGCAGAGGACTCTGACAAACTTAGTATTTTGGCCTTCAATCATTACTTTAACAATGAATATAACGACCGCCGAATTCATATCCAGCTATGCCGATGTGAAAAAATGCCCGCCTCCCGACAAACCGGAATTTGCGTTTATCGGCCGGTCAAATGTCGGGAAGTCGTCGCTGATCAACATGCTGACGAATTCAAAAAAACTGGCCAAGACATCCGTTACGCCAGGTAAAACCCAAACAATCAATCATTTTCTTGTCAACAACGCCTGGTACCTCGTCGACCTTCCGGGATACGGATATGCCAGTGTCAGCAAAAGCACGCGAGAAGGGTTCGGTAAAATGATCGAGGAATTTGTTTTGAAACGCGAAAATCTCACCTGCTTGTTTGTCCTGATCGACGCCCGGCTGGAACCCCAGGCAAACGACCTGAACTTTATCCAATGGGCAGGCGGTAAGGAAGTCCCGCTTGCCCTCGTCTTTACAAAAATTGATAAGCTGAAACGAAACGAACTGCAGAAAAACCTGAAGGTCTACCAGCAAAAATTGCTTACACAGTGGGAAGAACTACCGACGATAATCCTCACTTCGTCCGTAGAAAAAGACGGCAAAGAAGAGTTGCTCGCGTTTATGGAGGAGGCATTGGAGGAGGCCGGAAACGACAAAAAACAATAACCACCGGAGGATAAAAGGAAAAGGGTAACGCGCCGCAGTGGACTTTTATGTTCAATTCTTTAGCTTTGACCCTCATTTAAAATCTGAATATGACATTAACAGAAATAGCTACGGTATCGGGAAAGGGGGGATTATACAAGGTTGTCGCGCCAACAAAATCCGGTGTCATTCTTGAGTCGCTGGATGAAACAAAAACCAAACTCGTGGCAACCACGAATCACCGGTTATCGCTGCTTAATGAGATCTCGATCTATACCACAACCAAAGAAGGGACCATCGGCCTGGAGGCCATCCTGAAGAAGATACACGCTGAATTTGGCGATGATATTGGCGTGGATGTTAATTCCGATGCATCGGAATTAAAGGCATTCATGAAAGCGGTGCTCCCCGAATATGACGAAAGTCGCGTGTATGTTTCGGATATCAAAAAGCTGGTGCGCTGGTATGATACGATTGTAAAGTACGTACCGGAACTGTTCACCACGGCCGAAAAAGAAGAAGAAAAAGGGGAGGAAAAATAGGATCTAACGGGCCTGGATAAAGGCCTGCGCTTTTTCCACCATATTTTTTGAACCGACGAAAAATGCCGTGCGCTGATGAAGGTCGGTCAGCCGGATATCCAATATTCTTTCCGCGCCGTCTGACGCCATACCCCCGGCCTGCTCGGCTACGAATGCGAGGGCATTACACTCGTACATGAGCCTGAGCTTTCCTTTCGGATCCTTTCCGGTCGCCGGATAAATGTATATCCCGCCCTTAAGCAGGTTACGGTGAAAATCAGCTACAAGCGACCCGATATAACGTGCGGTATACTTGTTTTTCTTGCAGTAACGGAGGTACTCGGTTACGGGCTGCGAAAAAGAGTCGGACGATCCTTCGTTGATCGAATATATTTTTCCCTCTTCCGGGATTTTCATGTTCGGATGCGACAGGAAATACTCGCCTAATGTGGGTTCATATGTAAACCCGTTAACACCGTGACCCGTTGTATAGACGAGCATCGTGGACGACCCGTACAGTACATAGCCGGCTGCTACCTGCTCCGATCCTTTTTGAAGAATATCCAGATCCTGTATCGGCGTCCCTGCCGGACTCTTTCTCCGGTAAATGGAAAAGATCGTACCAATGGAAACATTCACATCGATATTGGATGACCCGTCTAACGGATCAATAGCGATCACGTACTGACCTTCGTTGTTCAGATCCACAAACGAGTCCGATTCCTCGGAGACCAGTGCGCAGACTTCTCCCCCCTTCGCCAGTGCCCGTGTGAACCGAATATTCGCCAGCACATCCAGTTTTTGCTGCTCGTCGCCAGCCATGTTCTGGGAACCGACAGCGCCCATCAGGTCGATCAGACCGGCTTTGTTAACCTCGCGGTTCACTACCTTGGAAGCGAGGGCGATATCGCGCAGCAACTGCGATAACTCGCCGCTGGCATACTGGAACTGAGCCTGGTTGTTTTTAATGAAACGGTCCAGGGCGGTTCCAATGGAATGAGCAATTCTGGACGATTCAATGCTTGGCGCGTTGGTATTATTCACTGATCTTTGCATCCTTCAAAATTGATTTAAAGTTACAACGCAAACGATTTAGTGCAATAAAAATGAAGGTTTTTAAATTTGGAGGGGCATCCCTGAAAAACGCTGGCGGCATGCGAAACGTCGCTTCCATTATCCTGGGCCAGCACCGCGAAAACCTCCTGGTAGTCGTGTCGGCCATGGGTAAAACCACCGACCTCCTGGAACGAATCGTCACGTTGTCGCAGGCAAAACAGGAATTCGGTCAGACCTTGCTGCAACTCAAAAAGTACAATCAGGAAGTCCTCGATGACTTGTTTCCCAACCCTTCCGGGGCAGCAGCTGATGTTGACAAGATCGTGGCTACGATCGAAAAAGAACTTTCGGAACCCGCCGAATTCGATCAGGTCTATGACCAGGTGGTATCGCAGGGGGAATTGATCTCGTCCGTAATCCTGTACCACTACGTGAAATCACTGACTCCCGCCGTCGAATGGATCGACGCCCGGTCATTCGTGGTCACAGACAACACTTACCGGGAGGGAAAGGTTGACTGGCCCGAAACGTCACGGAATATCCAGGGTCTGAATGAAGTGGCTCTGAAAAATACCGTCATCACGCAGGGTTTTATCGGAAAGACACGCGGCGGCTTTACAACCACCCTTGGCCGTGAAGGATCGGATTATTCCGCAGCGATCTTTGCCTCTTCGTTGGATGCTGAGTCGGTAACGATCTGGAAAGATGTACCGGGCGTGATGAATGCGGATCCGCGGCGGTTCCCCAACGCCGTCGTCTTCGCCGAACTTCCGTTCAGGGAGGCGGCGGAAATGACGTACTATGGAGCCTCCGTTATCCATCCGAAAACCATCAAGCCGCTGGCGAACAAAGGTATTCCGCTTCTGGTAAAAAACTTCGACGACCCATCGCTGCCCGGTACGAAGATCCACGAATGCAAGGTGGAAAATCTCCCTCCGCTTATTGTCATAAAAGACAATCAATGCCTGGTATCGTGCAAGGTCACCGACTATACATTTATTTCTGAAGAGCAGTTGAGCATCATCTTCGCCACCCTGCTTGAACTGAATGTGCGTATTAACGTGATGCAGAATTCGGCTATTTCATTTTCATTCTGCATCGACTTTCGCGAGCAAAAAGTCTCCCGCCTGATTGAAAAGCTGCAGCGCACCTTTGAGGTCTACTACAATACCGGACTTGTCCTGATTACGGTAAAGAACTATGACGAGGCGTCATCCGAAAAGTATCGTAAAATGCCCGGTGTTCTGCTGGAACAATCATCGCGTTCCACGCTGCAGGTACTCGTTAAAAAATTCTGACGGGTCAGGAAAACAAGACGCACCCTTATTTGACAAAAACGTATTATTTTGCGCCCCACGGCTGCGCGAGGCTAAAAAAATATTTCAATGAAGAAGATCCTTGTGGTTTACTATTCTCAGTCCGGCCAGCAACTGGCAATCCTTCAATCGCTGACGAAACCACTCGTTGATGCCGGACACAGTATTCATTTCGAGGAGATTCAGCCCCTTGAAAAGTATCCGTTTCCCTGGAGTGCCTATCAGTTCTTCAACGCCTTTCCGGAGACCTTTCATCAGAAACCACTGGCCTTAAAACCGCTTTCGGAAAATGCGTTCTTGCCGTATGACCTGGTCATCATCGGGTATCAGCCCTGGTTCCTCACACCGTCAAGACCGATCAGTTCCTTTTTGCAAAGCGACGAAGGTAAAAAGATATTACATTACAAGCCTGTGATCACTATCCTGGGATGCCGCAATATGTGGCTTGGCGCCCAGGAAAAGGTGAAGAGACGGTTGCTGGATGCCAAGAGCGATCTTGTCGGCCATATGGCTCTTGTAGACAGGTCCGGCAACCTGGTGAGCCTGGTTACGATACTGAGATGGATGCTGACGGGTAAAAAGGATGCTTTTCTGTTTTTTCCGCCGGCGGGCGTATCGCAGGTTGAAATCGGGCATGCCGTTGTCTATGGCGAGATCATCAGCCGGGCGCTGCAGGACAACTCTTTCTCCCACCTCCAGCCGGCGCTGAATGAGCAGGGGGCAATCACGGTAAAACCGGGCCTGGTCCTGCTAGAAAAAAGAGGTCAGAAGGGATTTTCATTCTGGTCACGGTTTATTTCCTCCGGTGGGACCCTTCATTCGACGGGTCGGAAAATACGGGTTTTCACCTTCTTGTATTTCCTGTTGCCAGCCATCTTTGTTCTGTCGCCGCTGTTGTGGATTACATCGCAGATTCTTCTTGTCGTCAAGCGCAAACAATTGCTCGACGATGTGGTTTATTATAAGCAGAATTCCCTGCGGTAAACGACGCGAAAAAAAACGGCAGCAGCTGGACAAAAGCTTCCTATCTTTGTCAAAAATCCACGAAAAGGCCTTAAAAATTGAGCTTTTTTGATGTTGGAAGGGGCCGGGGTAGTTTAATTCTTACGGGAAAAAAGTACTTTCGGGCTTCGAAATTTTTATACTTAACAAATTAGTTTTAAAACCTAGCGCCGAGGATGAACAGGAGTGTCTACATTACGAGATTAGCAAGTTTTTTACCCAACGACCCGGTCCCTAATGATCAAATGGAGAGCATATTAGGTCTTATCAACGGACAGACCTCAAAAGCAAAGCCACTTATTTTGCGCAATAACCAAATCAAAACCCGGTATTATGCGCTGGACAGGGAAGGACACAGAACACATAACAATACGCAATTGACAAAAGAAGCCGTAACAAAGCTTCTGGATAAGGACTTTACACTTCAGGATGTGGAGGTTCTGTCGTGCGGAACCACGTCTCCGGACCAGTTGTTGCCGTCGCACGCGGCGATGGTACACGGCGCTCTGGGTCAGCAAGGCGTGGAAATCAACTCCGCAACCGGGGCCTGCAGCGCGGGTATTCAGGCTTTAAAATTCGGATACCTGTCAGTGTTATCCGGAAATTCCGAAAACGCAGTGTGCACCGGTTCCGAACGGTTTTCGAAATGGATGCTGGCCAAGTTCTTCAAAGAGGAAGCGGCAAAGGTCGCACGGCTTGAAGGGGACGGGATCATTGCCTTCGAAAAGGATTTTCTACGGTTCATGTTGTCGGATGGTGCCGGCGCGGCGTTACTCCAGTCTGCGCCTAACCCGGCGGGATTGTCGTTGAAGATCGAATGGATCGAGCAGCGTTCCTATGCGCACGAACTCCCCACCTGTATGTATGCCGGGGCAGTAAAGGATGCGTCGGGAGAATTGACAGGGTGGACCGACCTCGACCAGGAACAATGGAGCAGCCAATCGGTTTTTGCGATCAAGCAGGACACCAAACTGCTGGGTGATTTTATCGTCAAAAAGAGCATTGAGTTTATGAAGGAAACGCTGGAAGACAAAAACTTCCGCGCCGAAGATATCACCTACTTCCTGCCGCACCTTTCATCTCAATACTTTGCGTCGAGGATTGAAAAGGAACTAGTCTTAATGAATGTGAATATACCGTCATCCAAGTGGTTCACTAACCTGACATGGGTTGGAAACGTCGGAGCGGCATCGCCTTACCTGATGCTGGAAGAGTTGTTCCATTCCGGCAGGTTAAAGAAAGGAGATACACTTCTCATGGGTATTCCGGAAAGCGCACGTTTCAATTATGCCTATGCATTGCTGACCGTCGTTTGATAAAATTCGTATCAGGCTCATGGTTTCATGACAACTAACCTTACCCTTTCAATATTATGAATCAGGAACAGGTACCTCAGGATCAGGAAAACCTCAATGAGGGAAAGCTGGCTAAACTTTATTATGCCACCGATGACAAAGGGCACTATGTAAAGGTGAACAGTATCGGGTGGGAACCCGAGACCGTTGCCATGCAGCAGGCCTGGGATGTTGTGAACGACGAAGTAAAGGAAGCCCTCGAAAAAGTTCTCGCCGGAAAAGCCAGCCCCCTGCTGTATCATATCAAAAAAAATATCATGACTACCTCTATGGTGGCGGCCTATGCAGGTAACTTCGCTTTTATGGTTCGCCTGCATTGTTATCCGTTTTTCTTCGTCCGGCTGAGCCGCCGGATGCTGGAAAAATATGCCTACACTTTTCGTATCACGGTTGAAGAATTAACTGATATCCAACGCCTGAAACCAAATGACCGTTAATTTCAATCACAAACAATCGGCCCATTGCGAAAGTGGTGTGGTATCCAATTTATTGCGATTTCACGGGCTGGACTTCGATGAGCCGATGGTTTTTGGGATAGGCTCAGGGTTGTTTTTCTCCTATATGCCTTTTATCCGGGTAAACGGCATGCCGGTTACAGCTTACCGGACATGGCCGGGACAGATCTTCAAAAGGTTCTCGGACCGGATCGGTATAAAGATCGAAACCAGGAAGTTTCCAAACCCGAAAAAGGCGATGCTTGAGCTGGACAAGATGCTCGACAAGGGCCAACCCGTGGGCATGCTGACATCCGTTTTTTACCTCAACTACCTTCCCGCCGCTTACCGTTTTCATTTTAATGCGCATAATATCATTGTGTTTGGAAAAGAGAACGGCCGGTACCTGGTTAGCGACCCCGTAATGGAATATACGACGGAAATTTCGTACGAAGACCTGGTGCGGGCGCGCTTTGCAAAGGGAATGCCCGAACCCAGCGGAAGAATGTACTATCCCGTGAAAATACCCGGCGACTATACGCTCGATAAAGCTATCTGGGCCGGGATCAAACAAACAAGCGATCACATGACACGTATACCCATGCCGTTATTCGGAGCCAAGGGAATGAAATACCTGGCCGGCCGGTTACGGCAATGGCCCGAGCGCCTCGGCGACCGGAAGGCGATCCTTTGGCTGGGTAACGTAATCCGTATGCAGGAAGAGATCGGTACGGGCGGTGCGGGCTTCCGGTTCATACATGCTGCATTTCTGGACCAGGCAAGCGTCAAACTGCAGGATGAAAAATTATTCAACCTCTCCCAGCAGTTAACAAAAAGCGGTGATGAACTCCGGGACTTCGCCTACTACGCTGGCCGTGTTTGTAAAAACCGAAAATCCGATACCCGTACATTCGCCGAGTTAGGTGACATGCTGGAGGCGTGCTCCCGGCGCGAACAGGCCATATTCTCCGAACTATATGAAGTGAGCCGGTCCAAATGAGTTCAAGCGTCGTTCATCTGGAGCAGCTCACCAAACAGTATCTGAAAACAAGCAAACCCGCTGTCTCAAATATCACCCTGGAAATTCCGGAAGGCGCTGTATTCGGCCTGCTGGGGCCCAACGGTGCGGGTAAATCCACCACTGTCATGATGCTTTGCGGCCTGATGCGGCCTGATGCAGGAACAGTATCCATCATGGGCCTGAACCTGCTCGAACACGGACCCGAAGTGCGAAAAAAAATCGGCGTCGCGCCGCAGGAGATCGCTTTGTTCCCCAGCCTCACAGCTCGCGAAAACCTGTTTTATTTCGGAAGGATGTATGGACTCCCCGCTCCTGTTATCCGGGCACAGATCGAAAAATACCTGGCGGTGTTCGGACTCGCCGACAAAGCAAACAAACCCGTGCAGACCTTTTCCGGTGGAATGAAAAAACGCCTGAACCTGATCGCCGCCATACTTCACCAGCCCAAACTTATTATCCTCGATGAACCAACGGCCGGTGTGGATGTCCAGTCCAGGAACATGATCCTCGATTTTCTGAACGAGCTGAAAAATGAGGGAACAACCATCATATACTCCTCACACGTACTGGAAGAAGCCGAACGAATATGCACCCACCTGGGTATTATCGATGAAGGTAAACTTATTCTGACGGGTACCCGATCGGCCGTCATGGCAACACATCCGGATTGCCGGAACCTAGAACAATTGTTTCTCAAACTGACCGGCAAAAATATCCGAGATTGAAAATCCTCGCTACCATATACAAGGAATTTCTGTTGCTGATCCGCGACCCGGGTGGTATGGCCCTGATTTTTATTATGCCCTTGTCGTTGGTTATCGTCATGGCGCTTGTGCAGGATGCACCGTTCAGAGACTATCAGGAGATCAAACTCGATGTTCTGCTGGTCGACCAGGATGCCGATTCGCTGAGCGCCAAAATCAAGGGGGCCTTTGCATCTTCCCCCAATGTGAACCTGATCATCAAAACGGATACCGCCGAAGCGAAAGAACTCGTCAGGGCCGGCGATTTTAAAGCCGCCATTATTATCCCTGCCCGATCCAGCGAAACCCTGCGAAGGAAGACGAAGCAGTTAATCACAAATGTATTCTCCAATTTCGGACTGCCGGCCGACCGGAGCGATTCCGCCCGCTTGCCGGTTATTCAACTCCGCATTTTGTTCGATCCGGCGATCAAGGCGAACTATCAGCAATCCCTTTCCGGATCGATTGAAAAGATCATTGCCAACGTTCAAACGGCCTGGGTACTGGATGAACTTCAAAACCAGCTGAGCGAAGGGAATAGTGACGCTAGAAAAATAACATTCGACCTCTCTCAGATCATACAGGTCGACCGGGGATATGCGTCCGAAAACAAATTTCAGGGACTGATGCTGAACTCCGTACAGCATAACGTCCCGGCGTGGACCATGTTTGCCATGTTCTTCATCCTTTATCCGCTGGCGGGAAATTTCATCAAGGAAAGAGAAGAAGGAAGTATGCTGCGGCTACGGCTTATCTCCGGCTCACAGCTGCCGGTGATCGCCGGAAAATTTGCTTTTTATTTTAGCGTCTGCCTGATGCAATGCCTGATGATGATCGCAGTGGGCATTTTTGTGATGCCGCTTCTGGGCCTCAGTAAACTGGTACTGGCCGGCAACCCCATCCTGATTTTTTTAACGGCGGCGTCCGTAGCGATGGCTGCCACCGGTTACGGCGTTCTCATTGCCGTATATTTCCGCACCGCGCAACAGGCGCTTTCTTTCGGGTCTGTATCGGTGGTTATCCTTTCCGCGATCGGAGGCGTCTGGGTTCCCGTTTACGTCATGCCCGAAATTTTGCAAACCATCAGCCGTTTTTCTCCCATGAGTTGGGGATTGGAATCCTTTAATGACTTATTTTTACGACAAGCCTCCATACAAACCATTTTACCCAACGTATTGAGACTTGTGGGATTTGCCCTGGTTACATTAACAGCCAGCGTGGTCATTCACAACTCAAGAACGGTTGTTTAACCTGGAATTTTTAAAACATCAGACATGCAGCAAACCATCGAAGAACTCACACAGGAACTCCGCAACGAACTGATCAAGCAATTAAACCTGGAGGACATGCTTCCACCCAATTTTGATGAAAACACGCCGCTTTTCGGTGAAGGACTCGGGCTTGATTCCATCGATTCGCTGGAGCTTGTTGTTTTGATGGACAGGAACTATGGCCTGAAACTCAAGGACCCCAAAGAAGGAAGGCATGTTTTTTACAGTATCCGTACTATGGCAGAATACATCCATAAAAACAGGCAGCCGGTATGAGTCAACGTGTGTTCATCACAGGTTACGGCATCATCACCTCTATTGGCACCAACAGAACTGAAAATCTGAAATCCCTTATCGACGGCACATCCGGTTTTGGCGAACTGGAAGTCCTGGATACAGTGCACCGGAAATCCCTTCCGTCGTGCGAAATCAAACATGACGATCGGCAACTCCGCGACCTCGCCGGTTTGAAAAAAAATGAAACGGGGTTTACACGAACTTCGCTGCTGGGGTTGATCGCGTTGCAGGAAGCCATCCGGTCAGCCGGACTTTCAAAAGAAGAAGTCAACACTTCCGGATTGCTTTCCGCAACCACGACGGGCGGAATCCGGGAGTTTGAAAAGTATTTTTACGATCTGCTCGACCTTCAGCAGCAAGGTAGTTTTATTCAGTTTTCCGATACGGCGAACCCGGGAGAACATGGAGAAAGGATCGCCGATCACGCAGGCATCGGAAACTATATCGGTACCATCAGCACTGCGTGCTCGTCGTCGGCAAACGCCATTATGCAGGGCGCGCGGCTGATCAGGCATCGGAAACTGGATCGTGTTATTTGCGGCGGCGCGGAAGCGCTTTCAAAATTTACCATCAACGGTTTCAACTCGCTGATGATCGTCGATCCCGGGCATTGCCGTCCGTTTGACGTTTCCCGCGCCGGCCTAAATCTTGGCGAGGGCGCTGCGTACCTCGTCCTTGAATCGGAGGAAGTCGTCGCCCGCGATGGTAAAACTGCATTGGGTGAGTTGAAGGGATACGGCAACGCCAACGATGCCTTTCATCAGACGGCATCATCACCGGAAGGAACAGGTGCGATAAGAGCCATGCAACTGGCCCTGGAAAGCGGGAAGATCACTCCTGACGCGGTCGACTACATCAATGCTCACGGTACGGCTACGGAAAATAATGACCTGTCGGAAGGAATGGGCATCCAGACCCTCTTTCACGAACGTGTACCCCTCTTCAGTTCGACAAAACCGTTTACCGGACATACTCTAGCCGCCGCGGGAAGTATCGAAGCCGTGTTCAGCCTTCTGGCCATGGAAAATCAAATGGTATGGCCGAACCTGAACTTCAACAACCGGATGCCTGAACTTTCCATTTCACCGGTCCGAAAACTCCTCGTGAACACTCCGCTGAAAAACGTGTTGTCCAATTCATTCGGGTTTGGCGGAAATACATCCTCCCTGCTCCTGGCATCGGCGTAACATATGGTCGGACAACAAAAATATTATATCAACGGGATCGGAATTATTTCGCCACAACGAACATTCGGCCACGCGGAATTCCTGACTCATATAAACGTCTATGATAAAAATGTCCTGAATGCCGTAACACCGGATTTTAAAGCGTTCATCAATCCCGTTCAGCTCAGAAGACTCAGCCGTATGTTGCGGATCGGAATGACCGCTTCCATCATGTGCCTGCGCGATGCCCGGATCCAGGCTCCGGATGGCATTATCACCGCTACCGGTTATGGCTTCCTGGAGGAAACGGAAAAATTCCTGAGGGAAATGCTCGACCGCGGCGAGAAACAACTTACGCCGACTTTTTTCATGCAGGGTACATACAATGCCCTCGCCGGACTGATTGCCTTATCCACAAAATGCACCGGTTATAACAACACATACGTCAGTAAGGGCTTCGCTTTTGAAAATGCGCTCGACGATGCCCTGATGCAACTGGAGGAAAAACCGGATCAAAATATTTTAGTCGGATCCTACGATGAAGCGGCAGCTGTTCAGCACGTATCGGGACTTCGCGAAAAGCACTATAAATCGGAACATATCAACAGCCTTGATCTTTTTAAAACGCAAACAAGAGGTTCTCTTCAAGGCGAGGGATCAGCATTTTTCGATATATCAGGTTCGGAAACAACATCCACCTGGTGCAGGATCCAGGACCTGGAAATCGTCTATGCGCCGACGCATGACATTAAACTCGCCTCCCTGTTGTCCGCATTCCTGGAAAAAAACAACATTACCCCACGCGATGTCGACGTCTGGGTGAACGGCGTAAGTGGCGACGTTCTGAACGATTCGCTTCTGAGCAGCCTTAAGAACTCCCTTCTTCAACAGGTACCCGAAGTACGATTCAAGCACCTGAGTGGCGAGTATTGTACGGCAAGTTCGTTTGCCCTTTGGCTCGGCGCTTCGATCCTGAAAAAACAAATGGTACCGGAAGCTGTTGCATTTGGCAGCCCATTCCCCGAACATCTGAATACGGTCCTCATCGTCAACCAGTACATGAACAAAAATTATTCCTTCATCCTGCTGAAGAAGTGAAGGGCGAGTTTAAAGTTCTACTGTTTAATTTTTATTTTCGGAACCTGCCTCCTTCAGCAGCCTTGCCGACATGAATCCCAGGACGACGATCACCATCACCACGGCAGCCCAAATGAATGCTTTTGTCGTAAAGAACGTGTATGAGGGTTCTTCCACTGTTGGAGCAAAGACTTTCACCGCTCCGGGGGTTAAAACCTCCGGGTTCCCTGGAATGCTGTCTTTAAAAAAGGAAAGGTCGTAAACAGGTTTTACCATTTTACTATCGCCTATCCGGACCGTGTATTGATCATCATGCTTTAACCAGGCCGTCAGGTAGCGTTTTAACTGGTACGTTTTAACGGAAGCGAGATCAAGTGATGGGTTGTCTTCGTTCTCCACAACCAGCAACAGGTCCTGCACTTTTATACCGTCCAGGCCAATAGTTGTCCCGTGCCGGGAATTCACTTCAATATCCTGGAACAGGTCGTAAAACCATTCCGATCCGCCTCTTTTTAACGTCCGCTCTTTTTTGATATAAAGTTTCGCCCTCCTCAGAAAATATGGCTGGCCGCTTAATGAAACCTCCACTTTGTCGACTATCCTCGATGTGTCGAACTGGAGGTGGACGTAGGTCTTCTTCTGTGTGACACTGTCGGTTTTCGAGACCCTCTCCATCGGTACCTCTTCGTATTCGCCGTTTTCTGTCGTGGCCTGGAAGTAGCCGGCGCTTATGATATTAAGAGGCGCACTCGTTGAATCGTCTATCCGCAGCATATAATAGATGTAGTTGCTCAACGGGAAGTCGACAATTTTAACTTCCGAGGTTCCGCCGCTGTTTGCCGACGGGTACAGCAGGAAATGCTGCTTCAATGCATACCAGTTTTTTCTGTCGTCACTTCCCAGCAAGGTCGCTTCCTTCGTCACCTCGGCGTTCTTTACAATAAGATTGATGCTATTGAGCAGGCTTTGGCTGGGATTATGCAAAATCAACGACGTGCAATATCCCGGTTCCTGCTTCTTCTCCAGGATCTCGTAACTGTTGAACTCACGGGTGGTCCGGCTCACGTCCTCCTGCTGGAGAATATAAGGCACTTCTTTTTTCTCCCGGTCGAAGATCCGGACATTGTCGAAACCGGGTGTCAGGTAAACTGCTGTTGACGGCGAGAGCAGGATCTTATAGAAGCCATCCTTCGTTACGGGTGGCAATGAAGCTTCGCCGAGGAATGACTGAGCGGATCCCACCATCGACCGGAACAAAAACAATATAACAATCGCTGATCGTATCATAGTTCTTTTGTCTTTCCCTCCACTAGCTCGTCGGCCAGGAGTATTTTCTTCAGGCGTTGATACATAAACGAAACAATGAGTAACAGGACACCTAACGAGATGAAGGCCGCAATTTTGCCACCCTCGGAAATCCCTCTGATATCGACAAAAAAGAGTTTGAGTAACGTGATCAGGAAAAGGGTAAGGGAAATGATCCGCAGGTGCTTTTTCTTCCGTTTTAATCCGATCGCGATAAGCACAAAAGACGTAAGCCCCCAGAGTATCGGATACCCGATCTTGTGGTTCTGATTCAGGATGGCGTGAATAGAGTCATCGGACGAATACGCGGAAAGAAGAACCATGTGATCCAACTCGGCGCTGGCTATAAACACGAAGAAAAAGATGTAAAACCAGGAATAAATATTGTGGGTCTTCCGGTTGAAGTCCGTCAGGGCCTGCATTTTTTTCAGGCTCACTCCCGCTACCACCAACAGCAAAACAACGAGCAGGTAATGAAAGACAAATCCGGCGGACGATGACAGTGAGTTCAGATAATCGTTACGGGAGAAAACTACCTGGTCGTGATAATAAAACAAATACGACAGGATGGCCACTACGCCCCAGAACGCAAATCCCTTTTTTGCAATTTCCGGGATCGGGAGTTTTTTCTCCGCCATTAGCAATGCCAGTATAAAGGCCATATTATAAGCACCGAGGATAATATTCTGCGTTTCATATGGGAAACCATAAGCGAACAAATGGTGACGGAGTTCAAGCAGTTGCGATACATAAAGGATCACCACTCCAAGAACGGTCAGGGTCATCTTATAGGTCCGGACATGCAGAAGGTCCTCTGTTTTCTCATTAGCCAATAGAAAGATCGTTGTGGCGATACTGCCAAGTGCAAAAAGGCCTGTGATATATCCTTTATTCAAAAGAATGTTCATAGGTTCCACACTGATCGCATAAAAGTAGATTTGCTCCCAGTCCATTACGAGGCTGATAACCATTAATACCATGATCGCCACGGACCCCAGTTTCATCAACCGGATACCTGACTTTTGTGAAAGCCATAAAAGCAACACTGTTTCCGCCGCCCAGAATAGCGTGATGTAATTCCCCTCGAGCTGAACTGGAGCCGCCAGGCTTATAAACGTCAATACGAGGCCGATAAGCAGGAACACCAGGTTTTTATCGACTCGCACATTTTTATAGAGCGTGTAGGCAAAAATAAAATTAAACACACCCAGCCCCGCCGTAAACAATCCCCGGAAGTTTGCGCTGTACGGATTGTCCAGTATAATCATCCCTGCGGCGTAATAAAAAAAAGTGTTACTCAGCAGCAGCGTGATCTCGATTGCCCTGAAGGACGTCTTCTCTTTTATATTGTTGATTATATTCATCGCAAAGAAAACCAGGTAAAAGAGCGTCGCAAAAGTAATCGCACCCCATATCATGGAATGATTTTCGCCATCGAATTTCGCCCCCAGCCATGAGCCGAACAGAAGTACCGTGAAGGCATAACAGATGATATTCACGGCATTCCATTTTTTATGATAAGCAAGGGCAAGCATACCCGAGTCGAGGATCAGGATATAGGTGAAGAGCACTACGTAATTGCCTTCGCCTGTACTTACCATGAACGGCGAAGCAAACCCGCCGAGAATGGACAGGATAGCAAGCTCCATACGGTTGTATCCGATCGACAATACTACCGTGAACGCTGTGATGACAAGCATGAGGATAAAGGCCGCGGTCTGACTGAATATCCCGTACTCGTGGAAAGCTATGGCAATCGTCAGGTAAAGTACGGCAATACCTCCGCCTACGAGAACAGAGCTGAACGCGACAAAGGTCTTTCTCATCCGGTGTGCCACCCCGAGCAATATTCCGCCTGCGGTAATACCAATGGCGACACGTCCGATCTCATTGATCCAATCCTGGTCGATCGCGTACTTTACAAAAAAGCCGATTCCAAGGACTAAAATTCCAATACCGATTTTGTTGGCGAGGTTTTCACCGATAAATTTTTCCAGGTCGGGGTTTCGTTCGAAGAACCCGGGTTTCCGTGGTACGGGAGGCCTGATGGGCTGAGCGGCCGGAGGCGTGATCGTCTGAGGGAAAACAACGGTTTCCGGCTGCACCTTGATCTGTTCCTTCTTGATCTCCTCGTTCCTCGTTTCAGCTTCTTTCGCTTCCTCCTTTATCTTTTCAATAGCCGGCTGCTTCGCAAGGATCGGTTTGTCGAAAATTTCTTCACCTAAGACGGACCTTTTTTCCCGTGCAGGCGGGGTCGTTGTTTCACTCCTTGACTTTTTAACCTCCAGCGAAAGTTCATCCAGCTTTTGTTGAATCGCGTTGAATCTGGTGCTAACCGAATTCCGGATGTTGACGATGAGAAATAAAATGGTGACAGCGAGGAGTAAAAAAATGAATTCCATAGATTACCTTATTTCACCCTGCAACGTACAGGATGGTGTCGATTTGTTCGTATTGTGAAATACATGTGATGGTATTGTCGGGCTCCAATCATTCTTCTTACCCAACCGCAAGGCCGTTTTACCACTCTCAGATGAAGATTGCCCGATATTCAAATAAAATCCTTAAACTGGCAGCTCAATTTCCAGCCATGAAAACAAAAATCGCATTTTCCCTGCTGCTCCTTCTTTCAACTTACCAGCTATCCTCCGCTCAGCAAACGTATGCCGAAAAATTAGGGTTTCCAAAGGAGGCAAAGGTGCTTATTCTGCATGTAGATGATGCCGGAATGTCGTGGGACTCAAACGAAGGAGCGATCCGTGCTATGGAAAAAGGCGTCGCAAACTCGGTGAGCGTGATGATGCCCTGTCCATGGGTGCCGGGATATGTGCACTACCTGAAGGAACATCCCGGTGTTGATGCCGGTTTGCATTTGACACTTACGTCCGAGTGGGGCGATTACCGGTGGGGACCATTGACGGGGAAACCAGCTGTACCGGGTTTGGTTGATCAGGAGGGCGCGTTATGGCCATCCGTCGAAGATGTGGTTAAACACGCACGGCCGGAAGAAGTGGGTACAGAAATCCGTGCGCAGCTGGAGCGTGCGCGTGCGATGGGATTCGAACCCACCCACCTGGATTCCCATATGGGTACACTCTTCGCCACGCCGGAATTCTTACAACAGTACATCCGTCTCGGTGTCGAGAGCAAAATCCCCGTGATGATACCCGGCGGACACAATACGGCCATCGGCAAGGAACTGAAAGCAACCCCTGAACTACAGGCGCAATTGCTGGGCATCGGGCAACAGCTGTGGGCCGCCGGTCTCCCCGTGCTCGACGACCTGCACAACGTAAGTTACGACTGGCAGTACCCGGCAGAAAAAGGTGTAACCGATGCTGCCCTGCAGAAATTTGCCACGTCAAAATACATCGAGACCATCAGTACCCTCAAACCGGGCCTGACGATGGTTATCATGCATTGCACATCACCTTCGGAGATCTTTGATTTTATATCGGGTTCCGGCGTAAAGAGGAAGGGCGATTTACTGGCCATGACCGATCCTGCTTTCAAAAAATTCCTTCAGCAGGAAGGGATTATCCTGACAACGTGGCGAGAAGTCATGAAAAGAAGACAGGCAATAAAATAGATCACAACGTCAGAATCCGTCGTCCTCCGTCTTTTTCTTTTCTTCCTCGACTTTCTTTATCGCCGATGTGCTTTCGCCCAGGCTATACGGGATATCGATATCCAGATATTCTTTCCGGAAGCGGTTAATAAAGGCGAGTGTCTCGTCGTCGCTTCCGGGGATGAAAGCAACCTCTCCCACCTTTGCCTTACCTGCATTTGTCTTTTTCGAGATGATCGCGTTAAAGTCCGCGTTGGAGGACTGGACCAACAGCCGGTTGTCTTCCAGGCCGAAATAGTACCATGCCTCCGGCGACGCTTTTATGAATACGTGAAAAACGGGGGCACCATCCTCGCTCTTCTTCACTTCCATAAAACCCTCAAATGCCCCGTTGATATCATTCCTCAGAATATTCGACATTCCGAGCTTTCCTTCGCTGTAAAACGCCTTGTGCGCGGCAGACCACTTCAGGTTAATATTGGAGAACACCAATGGTTTCGCCAGCTGCGGGAGGGTTGCCAGTGACACATAGTTCTGCAGACTCCGTTGCTCATAATCTTTAACCGCGCGTTCGCCGATGATATCCGCGATCTTATAAAGCAGTTCCGTCTGGTCTCCCAACCCTTCGTCAGCGCCTTCATTTTTGATAACATCCTGGATCTGTTTTCCCATCATATCGAATGCCTGAACAGGAACACTGCTATCGACCATAAGGAATGAATTCATTCGTATTTCGTTCGTTTCCAGATTACCCTGGCCCAACGCCGACGATGTCACATTAAAATCCTTACTGCCTTGAAAAAGACTAATGGGGCCTTCAAAACGAACCTGCATAGTTTCATCCTTGTAGGCGAATACCTTCCCGGAAAGTTTATTGCCGGCCGCTTTTTCCATGTCCTCAATTTTGAACTCCCTTGACGCTGTGTCGTAATATAGTTTTCCTTCAGGGAGGAAGAAGTCATCGTCGTCATCCGATTTCTTGTCACTTAAAAAAGTGATGTATAGTTCGTTATCGGCACTTCCCACGTGCAGACCTGCATTCACCCGTTTACCTTCCTCCGTAAGCGCGCTTTTGAAATCGATCAGCACATCAGTCTCGTCTCCTGTCTGCTCGTATTTGATCCATGAATTGTAATCCTTGATCTTTTTGATGTCGAGTTTTACAAAACCGGAAAGCTGAAGAGCCGGCCGGGTCGCATACATGATCATATCCCCCTTATAAAACATGCCTGCGCCCAAGACAAGGTTTTCACCTTCGGATACAGCGCCTGTGGCAACGGTTTGCATACTGGCTGCGGACGATTTTCTGCGGGACGATCGCCGTGACTGTTCAACTTCCGTGATCGGTTCGAGGTGAAAGTCAGTCATCTTGATGGCGAACGTATCGCTCAGGAAGTTGACATACTGGTACGTGGCGTATCCGGAGAATTCTTTCCTGGAGACGATATCAACAACTCCTTCCGTGAGACGGTGGTAGCCATTCAATGTATCGAGAACAATGGTCATATTTTTCAGTGTTCCGATCTTCGCATTTTCGAGGATCAACACCTGGTTGTTTTCCGGGGTGATCTTCGCGTCGGCCACGATAATGTAGGGAATACCGCTCACTTTGAGCTCCTGGGTTTTCAGATCATATTCGGCACTCTCGGCATTGAAGTTCAGCGAGTCGAGATCCTTGCGCGTCGTATAAAAATACGAGTTCTCAAGAGGTACATCGGGATCCTTGCTCATGGTAATCTTCTCCGCATTGAGATCCCACCGCATCTTGGGAATGGAGGTCTTGAATTGTGCAAACGGGAAAGCGATGGCCGCCGTACCTTCAACTTCCGGGCTGATGTCCGCATAGTTTTGTTCCAGATTGAACTTCAGCCGGATATCATTGCCCTGAAGAAGAGGTTTAGCGGGATCGGGGGAGTTTACCTTAAATCTCGCGTGCCGTGCGCCAAAATCTTTGGAGTTAAAGTTCATACTCCGCGATATCAGTTCCGTGCCGCGTGTCTCCAGTTTACCCGCGCCGGCCACTCCTTCTTTTGAGACGGTGACCGTTCCCTGCATTTGGGCGGAGCCTTCATAAAAATTAAAAGGGGCTTTCGTGTTCTTCAGCTTCAGCTGATCGAGTTTCGGAAACCATTTCATATCAAAGTCCATCAGCGTCGCCTGGGGAAACGCGACGGCTCCGAATTGTTTTTCCGAAATACTCGCTTCCGTTCCCTTGGAAATCACAGAATCGGGATAAAAAATAAATTCATTGGCGTTTACAGTCGCAGCCAGGTAATTGATCGTTCCCATACCCCGGAGTCCACGGCTGTTCATGGTCAGCTCGCCATTCATCTTACCTTCGCCGTTGTAGAGCTGATATCCGGGTCTGGGGATGACGTGATCAAAACCAAGGGATTTATCCGGCTGTGTATGCAACTTCTCTTTAAAGGCCGGAAACATGCCGCTGGATACAAACGTACCGCCGAAGTTGATGGAAGCGGGGTCGGCGTTATTGAGACTATCCAGCTCAAATGGCGGAACGACAAAAAACATCGACCGGTCGTATACTCCGCCCAGAACTTCTTCCCGGTCAAAATAAATAACACCACCGGCCGCCGCATCCAGGCGTGGATAGTCCGCTACCTTTTGTTTGCCCGATTTGTTGTTTGCCTTGCTGATGAAAAGTGTTCCAGATGACTTTGGCTGCTCTCCCACACCACCGGCTGCAGCGGTGGTCGAATCGCCGGATACCATGGAGTTATTGATCTTGCGCCTCATGGTCTGACCACGGGCGTTGGTCTCCGTCACGTAGAAGTTAACGGAGTCAATATGTGTTAAGCTGATAAAGAAACTGTCGTACTTCAATGTGAAACCCTTTCCGCTGATCTCGAAATTACCGGCGTTAATGGTCCCGTCGAACTTTATATCCCGGTTTTGCAGGATCGTGATCACGCTGCTGTCCGGCTCGATCCGTACATTCAACGAATCACTGACCTTAAATTCCTCCACACCACGCACGATCATGTATCGTTTGGGAAAGTTCAGTGTCGCATTGGGGAAACTGTCGATAACGGAGTGGATCTTGAGATTGTCGTAATCCATCTCGCCGCGGTATGCTTTGTAAAGAAGAATCGCCTTCTCCTTGACGCGAACCAGATCCATTTGTGGGAAATAGGTTATTAAACCTTTCTCTCTCAGGAATTCGATAGCGGCCTTGATGTCGCGGATGTCCTTGCGGGAAGACTGTGCCAGATCACCCGAGTAGAATTCCCGCACCTTGTTCTTCAGGCAGTAGGCCGCCACCAGACCCAGGGGATGGAACGTAAAGCCCTTGCCGCTAAGCAACCTGTAATCATCGGGATTGTAAAAATCGATCGATTCGATGATCATCGGTACCGTATTGCGTCCGCCGTCGGTCAGGATATTCAGACTATCGGAATACAGATCCCATTTGATAACATCGGCTGCAAAATCTATGTTAAAAAAGCTCGCGGAATACGGCGTGTGTTTCATGTATCCCTTGTCCTTGAGCAAAAAAAGTTTTTGTGTGCTATCCGCTCCAAACGAATATTTCATCCGGACCAAAGGATGGGTTATGGAATCGCTTTCAATGGGGATATTGACGCTCGATCGTTGCGACACAATGGTCGAGTCCGTAAATTCGAACGACGATGATCTCGCGGTAAATTTCTTTTCACCATTGTGATAAATTTCAATTGTTGAGGGCTCACCTGTAACGGATGCGCTGGTGATCTTCCTGCCGATCAGTGAAAACCCGCCTTTGTATTTTACGTTTTCATCTCCCATACCCTGTATCGCCAGTGTATTTTGGAACGAACGAAATCGGGGATAAGTAGAGGGCACGGAGTCGCGGCGGCTCACGGATTTGAACTCCAGCGTACCCGGTATAAAACCCGGAGTTTTCCCCACATAATTGAATTTAACAAGGACGGATTTGAATTCAGGTTTCTGAATACTGAAGTTGTACGAAACCAGGTTGCACATAACGCTATCGGGATTGAGCCCTGCAGGCGACCAATCGAAAGAGCCTTCTTCACCAATGAATAAATTCGACCTGAAAGACAGAACACCCCTTGTGTTCTTTATCGAGACTGAATCATACCGGGTGGCAAAATTCAACGTAACCCGACTGAACCGGATGACAGCCCCCTCTGCGAACGGTTGAGGAGGTGGATTCATCCACAACGGCGGC
Source organism: Chryseolinea sp. (assembly GCA_041742155.1). GTDB lineage: Bacteria > Bacteroidota > Bacteroidia > Cytophagales > Cyclobacteriaceae > Chryseolinea. The sequence goes on from JBGSJE010000004.1 coordinate 268,536, forward strand.
GCTTCTACATAAGTCGTATCATACGATTGATCCATATCCGTATCTGACGAAGCTTCTTCCGTTTCCGTCGGCGCTTCGGGTGCCGGGTCGATCGGGGAATTCAGATCGATCGCCGGCGCGGGTTCGATGTATTCAAATGCGTATTCATCGTCGCGTGCATAAAGCCGGAACGATCTCTCGTAATGAAGTGCGTGATATTGAAAAAAAGCCCGGCTTACAGCCAGGAAATTCGCGATGCGCGGCGGTGTTTCATTTTCAAGAACTTTCGTTGTAACGCCCAGGAACCCGCTGATTTTCGAATTGTCCGCCTTTTCAATCGTCACGGCGTTCGCGATGGCACCAAAATAACTCACCAGGTATGGCTTGACGGCGAGCTTCATTTTCTTCATCCGGGCTACCTGCCTTCGGATTATTACCTGCTGGTCGGCACCCAGGCTCCCCCATGCCGCCGTAAAATTATTTCCAACCTCCGTTGCGTCGTTGTTGCGTGTTTTTTCCAGGATTGCGCGAACGCTGTCCTGGAAGTTTGCCGGAACAGGGGAATCCGGTTTTTTCTGGGCCTGCAAGGTGGAAGCCGAAAAAATAAACAGGATGAAAAAATATGTTTTGATGCGCTCCACGGAGTCTAAAACCTTGAAATTCGTAAATAATGGTTAAATAAACTAAATACCTGCCCTGACTAAACGGTCATGTAAGAAAAAACGTGTAATGACTCGCTAAAAGCGCCTGCTAACGGGGAATTTTTTCGTTCTCCTCAAGCATTCATAATAGGTGTGGTTCATGCAAAAAAACGGCGTTCCATACAGGAGCACCATAAAGGGTCTGAGTCGGGAAACCACGCCTGCCTGATTATATTATAACAGACCGGCCTTACCTTGTTTCAGGGCATAATCGGCAGCCCGTGCGGTCAGGGCCATATAGGTCAGCGACGGATTTTGTGTTCCGGTGGAAGTCATGCAGGCACCATCCGTGACAAAGACATTTTTGCAGGCATGAAGCTGATTCCATTTGTTTAACAGCGATGTTTTGGGATCATGACCCATACGGACGCCTCCCATCTCGTGAATATCAAGACCGGGCGCCTGCTTCGAATCATTCGTCTGGATATTGGTGAACCCTGCCTTCGTGTACATTTCCGAGAACTGTTCAATAAAATCCCGGGTCATCTTTTCATCGTTCTCGTCGTAGTCGACGGACACGTTCAGCAAGGGTATGCCCCATGCATCTTTTTTGTCCTTATCCAGGGAAATGAAGTTACTCTCCTTGGGGATCGTTTCACCCATCATATGAGAACCGACAGACCAGTTGCCGAGCGCAGGATGAAGCAGGTTATTTTTCAAGTCTTCGCCCACTCCGTCGCGCGATTGGACGACACGCCGCGACGCGCCGAACCCGGCTGCATATCCGCGAAGGAAGTCCGTTTCCTGTTTTCTTACATTACGGAAGCGTGGAATATAGCAGCTGTTGGGTCGGTTACCGTATTTTGTAAACTCTTCATATCCTTCAAATTCGGCCGATATCCTTGCGCGGTAATTATGAAACGCCACATACTTACCTAACAATCCATTATCATTACCCAGTCCGTTGGGAAAACGGGAGGATGTGGAGTTCAGCAGGATAAGATTCGTGTTTAGTGCCGCAGCATTTACAAAAATCACATTCGCAAAATATTCGGTCGCTTCTTTTGTGTTGCTGTCTATGACCCGTACACCGGTGGCTTTTCCTTTCTTCTCATCATAAATAATTGAATGGACAACCGCATGCGGCCGAAGGGTGAGATTTCCCGTCTTCATCGCCCATGGAATAGTGGATGCGTTGCTGCTGAAGTATCCTCCGAAAGGGCAACCTCGCTGGCAGAGATCACGGTGCTGACAGGTTGCCCTGCCCTGATCCCTGTGCACCTGTTGTGCGTCCGTAATATGCGCGCACCGGCCGATGATCACATGCCGGTTCTTGTAGTTTGCAGCGACGTGGTCTTTGAAAAATTTCTCCACGCATGTCATTTCCATCGGCGGCAAAAATTCACCGTCGGGAAGTTCGGGTAATCCATCTTTGTTTCCCGATATCCCGGCAAACTTTTCCACATAGCTGTACCAGGGATCGATGTCCTTATAACGGATAGGCCAGTCAACAGCGAACCCGTCGCGAGCCGGGCCTGTAAAATCGAAATCGCTCCATCGTTGGGTCTGCCTGGCCCACAACAATGATTTACCTCCAACCTGGTATCCGCGAATCCAGTCGAACGGCTTCTCCTGGACATATGGATGATCGTTGTCTTTGACAAAAAAATGCTGGGCATCCTCGCGAAACGCATAACATTTACTAACGACGGGATTTGCTTTCTGAATTTCGAGCGGGATCTGGCCGCGGTGCTCAAACTCCCACGGCTTCAGGTTAGTTGTGGGGTAGTCGGTCAGGTGTTTTACATCTCTGCCTCGTTCGAGTACAAGTGTCTTCAGTCCTTTCTCCGTCAATTCCTTCGCAGCCCATCCGCCGCTGATACCCGAACCGATTACGATAGCATCAAAAGTGTGATCCTTGGTTTGAAAATTCATCCGATTACATTTTGCAGGTCGTTCTTATCTTTTATTTCCACACATCCATTATACCTTCCGGGTATCATGTTATGCACGAGGACATTGGTCATAATATATTCCGAACTAAGGTAGCCCTGGACCGTGTGCCGCTTGGTCAGTGTATAAAAAGCGGGAAATTGATTCTCTTTGCCGTCCGCCAGCAACTCAGGTGCTTTTTTCTCTTCGGATTTTTTCAGCGCTTCCACTTCCTGCAGAAAGGCGAGACGCTCCTCGGGAGTACAATCCTCAAATGATTTGTCAAAACGTTTCTTTGTCAGCTCATCCACTTGCGTCAATCCTGTTACAAACTTTTGCCGGTCTTCGGTATCATAGCAGTCGTCGATCATGCGCAGGACAAATTGATGTACCTGAATGTCCCTTGCTCCCGGAATATCCGTTGCCGGTATGATGGTCTGCACGATCTCAGCCAATACCGCTTCCTGGTCACCTGTAATGACAATGTTTTTCAGGGCGATGGAAACTTCTTTCGTCTGATGTACACACGAGGGAAGTATCATCGCTCCCGCCGTGATAAAACCAAGTTGCTTCAGTGCAATCCTTCTATTCATGGTACTCCGGAATGAATTTGACTGTTAAAGGTAATAAAGTCTCGGGTTTCGGTGATCACAAACTCATTTTTTTACACGGGCACATGGTCAACGTCCATAATGCTAATCGCGGACCAGCGACGCCGGCTTTCTTTTTTGTTCGTCCATCTTTAGCCTGAATTCCGAACCGAGAAGTTTTAATTCATCGACCACTTCAGGATAGGACGAGGCCACATTATTCAGCTCCGCGGGGTCGTTGTCGAGGTCAAACAGGGAAAGTTCTATGGTGAGCATCTCCGTCTTTCCCCGTGCGCCGTTTATGCCGGCCTGGGCTACGTGTTCATAACCGTGCGGAAAATGTAGCTTCCACTTTCCTTTCCGGACGGCCTGGAGTTCATTTATCTGGAAATAATAATGGACCTCGCGGGGAGACTCTTTTGATTTTCCAAGAAATAAAGGGAGGATACTTTTCCCGTCGATAACATTGGCTGAGAGTCTGCCATTCGTGATGTCGGCGACGGTCGGCAACAGATCGAACAGAGCCGCCACCGCATGGCTGGACGAACCGGGTTGAATATGGCCCGGCCACCGAACGATGAACGGTACCCTTACCCCCCCTTCAAAGGTTGTTGCTTTTCCTTCTCTCAGGTGCGCGGCAGACCCCGCGTGATTTCCGTAGCTCAGCCAGGGTCCGTTGTCGGATGTGAAGATAAAGATCGTATTCTTATCGATATTGAGTTTCTTAAGAGTCTTCATGATCTCTCCTGTCGACCAGTCCATTTCCTGCACGACATCCGTGTACAGCCCCTTTCCCGACTTACCCTTGAATTTTTCCGACGCATAGATGGGCACATGCGGCATGGCATGGGCTACGTAGAGAAAAAAAGGTTTTGACTTGTTTTCCGTGATAAAGGAAATCGCCCGTTCGGTGTACCTTTTTGTCAGTTGTGTCTGATCGGGGTTTTTCTCAATCACCGTTTCGTTTTCCAGTAATGGCAGGTCGGGATAATCGGAAGAATTCGGAGGCCACATATCGTTGCTGTACGGCAGTCCAAAATACATATCGAAACCATGGCGCGTGGGCAGGTTCGCCGGATGGTGACCGAGATGCCACTTACCGATAATGCCGGTTGTATAGTTAACCTCCTTTAATATCTCCGGAAGGGTTTTTTCGTCCGGGTTCAGGCCTATCGTTGATGTGAGTTTTGTCCATGACGGTCCCTCCGGTCCGACGACCCACGGAATGCCTACACGTTGTGGATAACATCCTGTCATCAGGGCGGCCCTCGAGGGTGAGCACTGCGGCTGCGCGTAAAAGCTGGTGAACTTCATTCCCTCCTTCTCTAAGGCAAGAAAATTCGGAGTGGAATAAGGAGCGCCATATCCCTCGATATCACCGTAACCCAGGTCGTCGGCAAAAATGATGACGATATTGGGCTGCCTGACCTCCTGAGCGGGCAAACCGGCGGATACCAGGAGAAGGAATAGAACAAAAGCGATCCTAATCATATCTAATTTTAATAAATTTAAATGAATACATGGGGATTCCCTCCAAAGAATCCGCAAAATGATCCCCGGTTGGATTAATATTCGATCCAATTTTACATCTTTATTCCGGTATCCGCAGACTCCGGAATACAGCGTCAACGGGTGTCACCTATCAACAACATAACTCGACCACTCAGCCCATGAGAAAAATACTCTGTTACCTACCGCTGTTGCTTTTTACCGCCTGTGGTTCGGGTGGCAAGCAGGATGCAAATGTTGCCGACCAAAAACAGCCAGATATGAATTACGCTAAAGGAACATTCGGATACGACCTCGGTTTCCTCAAAGAATACCATAAAGACCTGGTATTGTTACACGATGACAGCAACCAGGCACAGCTCATTGTCTTACCCGCCTATCAGGGAAGGGTTATGACGAGTACCGCGAACGGAAATGAAGGTGCCAGCTTCGGCTGGGTTAATCATGATCTGATCGCTTCGGGAAAAATCTCCGAACATATCAGCGCTTTCGGTGGCGAGGAACGTTTTTGGCTTGGGCCCGAGGGTGGCCAGTTTTCCATCTATTTTAAAAAAGGAGCTGAATTCACGTATGACAACTGGGTGGTACCGAAAGAAATTGATACGGAGGCGTTCAACCTTGTGCATGCCACATCCGGCGAAGCCCGGTTCGAAAAAGAAATGCACCTGGAAAACTATTCCGGGAATACATTCGACCTCCTCGTTAACCGGAATATCCGGCTGTTAAACAGGACGACGACCGATAGCCTGCTTGGCATTACTGTCCCCGGGGATGTTGAGGTCCTTGCATTTGAATCGGAGAACATCCTCACGAACAAAGGTAAATCGCCCTGGACAAAGAAGACAGGTATGTTGTCGGTTTGGATCCTAAGTATGCTGCGCGCCTCTGATCAAACAACGGTAGCAGTACCCTATAAGAAAGGCGATGTCCGCGAACTCGGCAAGGTGGTTACCGACGACTATTTCGGTAAGGTTCCCGCCGACCGCCTGAAAGTGACCGATGGACTTATTCTGTTCAAGGCTGACTCAAAATACAGAAGTAAGATCGGCTTATCTCCCCGGCGAGCTTTGCCGTTTGTAACCAGTTACGATGCTACCAACGGGGTACTGACGATTGCTGAATTTTCTTTACCGCAGGAGAACACGGACTACGTCAACTCCAAGTGGGAGATTCAACAGGACCCTTTTAACGGTGATGCGGTCAATTCTTATAACGATGGTCCGGTGAACGGTGGTCAGATGGGCCAGCTCTACGAAATTGAAAGTTCATCGCAGGCTGCCGCCCTGGCCCCGGGGGAAAGCCTGACACACCTACACCGGACGATTCACCTCAAAGGTCCGAAAGCGTCTCTGGATAAAATTGCAACCCGGCTGCTAGGGGTTGGTGTTGATTCCCTCTCCCTGTGATCAGAGGTCTTTCAGAAATTTCAGACTCTGCGGTACCTGAACGGTGACCGAGCTGCTTTCATCTTCAATGTAATAATTTTCAATGCCGGATTTCTGAGCGGCCTTGATCACCGCCGCGATGTCAATCTGGCCGGTACCGAGCGCCACATCGTTTTCAACGGAAGTCGATCCGCTAAAATCACCTTTGACTCCTTTGCGAAGATCCTTGACGTGCATCAGTTTAAACCGCGGTCCGTATTTTTTTAATAATGCGGCCGGATCCGCGCCGGGATGAAATGCCCAAAGAATATCCAGCTCAAAGCTTACGTATTCAGGTTTGGTATTCGCAACGATGTAATCGAAGTAAGTACCTTTTTCATAGGGAGCAAATTCGTATCCATGGTTGTGATAACAGAAGGTGAGCCCCGCTTCTTTTAGCGTTTTACCCACGGTGTTAAAATCCTCGATCGCTTTTTTTGCGGTCTCGATGGTAAAGGGGCCATCGTGGGGTATCCAGGCTACACGAACGAACGATGCGCCCAGTGTCTTCGCATTTTGAATCACTTCGCTTGTCTTGTTCATGAGGTCAGGATAACCGACTCCGAATGACGTGCACTTCATACCCCGTGCATCCAGCAACTTCCTGATATCGGCAGCAGTCCTTCCGAAGAGGTTTGAGAACTCCATGTTTGTGACACCCAATCCTTTTATCGTGTCGAGCGTGGCGCCAACATCAATTTTAAAGCTGTTCCTGTAGGTATAAGACACCATACCCGGTGTGTTTTTTAAAGTTTTTCCAAACCGCTGGGCATCAGCCGCCAATGCGAATATGCAAAGGGACAGGCATAAGAAAATTGATTTCATTGGTTCCTGGTTTAACTGTTGGGGAAACGTTAAGGTCGCAAAACAATATTACTCAAATAGCATGATATTCAAACGCCAATTTATACGGCTACCAAATGGGGGCAAGCCGGCTTACTGAGAGTGAGTCAATTTTGACCCCGCCGGAAGGGCTGTACATTTTCAACCGGTCATAGGACTGGCGAGGGAAAAACAAAGCCGTCATGACGGTAGCGCCGTCGTCAAAAAACACCTCGATGGAGGAGACGTCAGCCACCATTGTAAATGTTATCATCTGTCCCGAGGCGAATCTTGGTGCGGTGATGTCACGGCTGAAGTCAGTGGAGAAATCAATTTTACCGGACGACTTCCGGTCAATAAAAAACCGATTAGTCTTCAATTCGTATCCGACTGTTACCTTTTCGCCATTACCGTTCGAAAGGGTAAAGAAAAAGTCCTTTGCTTCGACCGAACCTTCGATCATCGCTGTTGCCGTCCCGGACATCAGATCCAGTGAATCGTTAACAACGAGTCTGCCAAAGTTCTTTACGTCGGCCTTTTGTTTCTCCACATCCGGCCAGGGGGTTGAACTGACACGAAGGGAATCGTTGATGCGAACGAGTTTCAATTCTCTGGGCAGCGTATTCGCGCTTCTCCACGGGCTGGTGGGGACTGCCTGCGCATAGGCCCAGTTGCTCATCCAACCGATGAATATCTTTTTATCGCCAGGTGCGTTCGACCAGGTGATTCCCGCATAATTGTCCGGGCCGTAGTCGATCCACGACGTTTTCGCGGGAGGTGTATCGCAGGTGAACCTGGTACCGTCGAACCCGCCGATAAAGTACTGTGTGCCCGATCCTCCATTGGGAGCGCCCGGGTTTATGTTAACGATCATGATCCACTTTCTCTCCTGTTCTCCACCGACGGTCAGGGGGAAAAGGTCGGGACATTCCCAGACCCCGCCGTGCGCTCCGTACTCTTTTCCGAAGTCACTCAGCTTCGCCCACGATTTCAGGTCCGGCGATCCGTACAATTCGGCGTGATCTCCTGCCACCAGAATCATCACCCATTTTTTTGACTCTTCATGCCAGAACACTTTCGGATCGCGGAAATCCCGCTGGCCCGGGTTGCTGATGACGGGGTTGTTTTTATACTTCGTCCAGTTCCTGCCGTTGTCGGTACTGTAGGCGATGCCTTGCGTTTGAAAATCATTCCTGCCCTGTTTCTCACCAACGGGATCGTGGTACGTGTAAACGGCTACCAATGCCGGTTTCTCCGGTGTACCAAAACCTGATGTGTTATCCTTGTCCACGACAGCGCTTCCCGAAAAGATCATCCCCAAGCTATCGGGATACAGGGCGACGGGCAGATGAGTCCAGTGCACGAGGTCCGTGCTCACGGTATGTCCCCAGTGCATCGGCCCCCAAATCGTGCTGTCAGGGTAATACTGGTAAAAAAGATGGTATTCGCCGTTGTGAAACACCATTCCATTCGGGTCATTCATCCAGTTTTCCCTGGGTGAAAAATGGAGCTGTGGCCGGTGTGCTTCCCGGTAAACGCCGTTGGCGCCGGTATTGTCCTGAACCTTTGAACAGCCTGCTGCTGCCACCATCAAAAGAAGACCTGCGGTATATTTCATCGATTTCATTTGCTGTTTTCCTGCCTGGACGACGAAAGTCATTCAAAGACCTGCCAAGAATCCCGGTTATGTCAGGTTACTTTTGCTCTATGTATCCATTAATAGGCAATTCCGATCAGGTCTTAAGTTACGGCTTTTAATTTTTTTTGTATGAACTACCGGGCACTTGCCATTATTGTGATCGTCGTGTTTGCACTCCTCTGGATTCGTTCCATCTAGTGCGAAGATGTCTGATTACTTAATCGTATTTTCTTCGACACCTTCATGGGTGATCTTAATGGGTTGAATGAATCCATCATCGTCGAAGTACATCCGATCGATACACGTCACCCGTGAATTCCCATCCGTCTCCGACAAGGGTCTGCGGTGATAGACAATATACCAATTTTCCCCTTGCCGGATCACCGAATGATGCCCGGCGCCTGTCGCTATTTTAGCGTCCTGCTGCAGAACTTTTCCCACTCTCTTAAAGGGACCGAATGGTGAATCGGCTATCGCATAGGCCACACTGTAATCGGGACCCGTCCAGCCGCCCTCTGACCACATAAAATAATACTTTCCGTTCCGGATGAACATAAACGGTCCTTCCACGTAACCGTCCGGTGTGATCTCTTTGAAAATCTGTCCGTCTGCCAATACATGAAAACCGTTGAAGTCGTTGTTGAGCCGGGCGATGTTGCAGTGACGCCACCCACCGTATATCAGGTAATATTTTCCATCGGCGTCGTGAAAAACAAATTGATCGATCGGCTGAGCGCCGTTATAAAATTTATCGATGAGCGGTTTTCCCAAATGATCGCGGAACGGCCCTTCGGGTTTCTCAGCTACGGCCACGCCGATACCACCGTATTCATTATCGCTTTGTATATCGTTCGCGCCAAAGAACAGAAAGTACCGGTTGTTTTTTTTGATGACGGATGGCGCCCACATCGCGCGCTTGGCCCATTTTACCGCGGTCGTATCCAGCACCCCGGGATGTTTCGTCCATGTGATCAGATCGGTTGATGAAAAAGCATCAAAGAATACCTGTTTGTCGTAAGGCGCCGAATAAGTCGGATAGATCCAGTATTTATTATCCCATACGACGCCTTCGGGATCCGCATACCATCCCGGAAAGAGGGGATTTCCGGACAACGGTGTCTTCTTCTGCGCGGAGACAGCTGTTGCGATACATATGACCATCAAAATAACCGGAGTGAGTTTCATCGGATTTATACGTTAGTGCCGGAATACCCGGAATCCATTAACATTTCAAGTGTTACTATTCGACGCTTTTAGCGCAGTGTTTTACAATTATTGCGGGTCCTTGATCATGACCTCACGGATCAGTTCAATCGGCGGCATTCCATTGTCCAGCAATGTGTCGTGAAATTTCCGGAGAGAGAAGTTATCGCCCTGCTGTTTTTTATAATCGTCTCTCAGCTTGAGTATCTGAAGTTTTCCAAGGGTATAAGAAAGGTATCCCGGGTCGAAAGTACCGCGAAGCGCTTCCTGAAAAGCCGGCTTGTATTCGTAATATGCGTTGTCCTGGAAAAATTTCGTGGCATCTTCCAGGTTCATACCTTCGCAATGCGTCATAACCGAAACACATAGCCGACACAGGCGCAACAACGACTCATCTAGTTGGGCAAGGTGATACTTGGCCGCGGTCACCGAGTCCGTAGCTCCGAAACCTTCCTCGATCATCATCTTCTCCGTGTAATGTGCCCAACCTTCAATAAAGGCGTAGCTGCCGAAAATCTTTTCGATCTTCGAAGCGCCGGAGGCATTCAGGTGCAGGAACTGAACATAGTGCCCCGGATAGGCTTCATGCACGGAAATAATATCGGTTACATAATAGTTGAATTGCGACAACCATTCCTCTTTCTGTTTGGCGCTCCAGGTTTTTTCCACGGGAGTAATGTAATAGAATGCCTGAGTCGCCTTCTTTTCGAAGGGACCCGGTGTATCCATCGATGCTGTACCGGTTGAACGCGCATACTGTGGCGTTTCTTGCAGTGAAACACGAACTTCCGAGGGAATAGTGATGATGTCTTTATCGACCAGGAACTGGCGAATCGCTTCCAGGTTCTTCCTTGCTTCGGGTATCAGGTTCTCCGCGGTAGGATGATCTTTTTTCAACGCCTCGAAAACTTCAATGGGTTTTTTAGACGGATCTATCTTCTTTGCTACCGCTGCGAACAGCGCCTGTTCTTTCCTGAGTTCGTCCAGGCCCATCGCCAGAATGGCTTCCGGTGTAAGCGTGAGCATTTCGTTGTATAACAACATCTTCTGGTAGTTTGCTTTGCCGATAGCGTAATGGTTGTGAACCCGGGGAAGCTTTTCTTTTTCCAGGTACGTGGCAAAATCATTCAGTTCTGAAATAGCTCCCTGGTTTGCACGGTTGAACCGGGCGCGCAGGGAATCGTCCCGTACGGCCTTTAAACCATCGACCAGTTCTTTTCCGAGGAAAGAGGCGGCACCACGCGCGATAAGTATGGCCGTTTCTACATAAGGTTTTGGCAACGAGTCGGCAAGGTTTTCTCGGGCGGCGGCAAAAACAGTGGCCGCTTTTTCTTCAATAGCCATGATCGAGCGCATGCGTTCCTCGAGGGGTGCGAAGTCCCGCTGTACATAAATATTGACATCAAGAGCACCAGCATACGTCATGGGGTTCTTGTGGTAGATGCCCAGGTCTTCAATTGAAAATATTTCCTGCCTGATCGCTGAAAGCAGGATACGGTAATCGTAATGGAGCTTCCGGGATAACGAGTCGTGGGGGAATGCCACCAGCTTTTGCTCGTATTCTTTCAGCCTGGCGAGTTCAGCACTCAGTGCCTGCTTGCTGTAGTCCTTAATCCTTCCGTCATACTCATGAAGGCCCAGGTAGGTACCAAGCTGGGGACGCCAGGCCAGGAACCCTTCCAGGTATGCGTCGGAAAGTTTTTCAAATGCAGTGTCCGGATTGCGTCCGGTGGTTTTCTTATCGCCCGCCTTGTCACACGACCAGAAAAACGCGCAAACAACAAGTATTGGAACGATCAGCCGAAAGAATTTCATCAGTGATGAGTTAAGCTGACAAGGTAAAAAAAATACGCTAACACCGGGAATATTCGTTTGCCTGAGACGGAACTCCATTCCATATAAAAAAAACAGAGGCACATGATGCCCCTGCCTTTGATCGCTCACAGTCCCGGATCCGGTCAGGGTTTCACCGCGCTTTTTTTATACTTCGCTGTCCGACCATCCTTGATAGCACCATTCCAGCCCAGGCCGAAAGCAAAATCATACACGTTCCCCTGGTCGTCCCGGTAACATTTCATGTCGTGCGGTACATCCTCGAATTGTTGTTCAACGGTTTCCATATCTGCAGGCATCTGCAACGGCAGGAGTCCCGATGGCTCCGCAGCTCCCGTAAGGATATCAAAGATCGCCTGGTCCTGAACGCCAAAATTTACCAATATGGCACCTGCGTTCTTTTCAAACTCTCCAAAGACCATTGGATTTGATACATTCACTGAAACGATCACAGGTTTACCTTTCATCTTCACATAGGTATCGTTTACCATGCCAAGGTCGGTTACGTTGATCGCCGTGACGCTCTTATCTCTGTACGAGCGGTTCGTAAAATTCTCCAGCGGATCACCTCCGCCAAGGCTTGTCGCTCTCGCGTTCTTTGCTGTATACATCTCATACTTCAGGCTGATCGGGATATAACCCGTGCCACCGGAAGAAATTTCCTGTTTGTTATATCCGGTTCCGGAATTCGGACTGGCTATACACACCAGCGCGTAATCCGCTTCGTCCGGGTTGTCGGTCACCTTGAAATATTTTTTGACGATCTCCATGTTGACCGGGTATTCAAACTTTTCCGGCGTTTCAATCCCCAAAAAATTCCTTCCGGCCGGCGTAAAACGTTTGGGTATGTAGACTGTTTTATTTTTCTGAACAGGTAATACCTTATTCTTGTTTTTCAGCATGACGACAGATCGAAGTTGCGCATCGTAACCGGCCTTCATGTTAGCCGGAGTACCGACAAGCTTCCCGGATTCATCCGGAAAGAGGTAAGCATTCTCGAAAAGCCCCACCCTGAAAATATTCTTAAGGAGTCTCACCGCCGACTCTTCCACGCGGGTTCGCATCGACGATTCTCCGAATTCCTTTGCCCACATCTGATATGCTTCCAGTACCGGACCTGCATCATTGTTTCCTCCGAACTGATCGACTCCAGCCAACAGCACCCTGTAATGCCTTTCCGCGACAGTCAGTTTTTCAAGTCCCCATGGCTTTCCACCGATAAACATGTCTAACGCTGTTTCATCACCTGTTACTCCCCAATCGGTACAAACGACACCGTCATACTTGTATTTTCCGCGAAGGAGGTCCCTGATGATATACGTGTTGTAGCTGTTTCCAACATTTTCCTTGTTTTTCTTATCCTGACCAAGTGAGATCGTGTAATAAGGCATGACAGCGGAGGCCATACCCGTCTTCCCTTTCAACCTGAAAGCGCCTTCTGTGAACGGGATAAAATGCGTCTCGAAACTATTTCCCGGATAAACCGCGAACTTTCCGAATCCATAGTGCGCATCGCGGCCGGCTTCGCCCGAACCTCCACCCGGCCAGTGTTTCACCATCGCGTTTACGCTTCCATATCCCCAGCCGCCGGCGATTTCTGCACTGCCGGCTGACGTTTGAAATCCGTCAATGTAAGCGCGGCCCATATCTGCGGCGAGCATAGGGTCCTCGCCAAAAGTTCCGCTGGCCCTGCTCCAGCGTGGGTCTGTCGCGATATCAACCTGGGGCGAAAGTGCTGTAGTAATTCCCAATGCGCGATACTCCGTCGCGGCAATGTGGCCGAACCGGTTGACAATCTGCGGATCGAACGTGGCAGCCATACCCAGCGATCCGGGCCACATGGAAATATGACCCCCAGCCCCCGCGTTGAATTCGGCGCTCGCTACCGTTCCATGCCGGGGATCCGAGCTGTTGTTCGCCGGGATACCCAGACCGGTACCTTCGACCAGCTCCTGGACTTTGTTGCTCCATTCTGCCGCAGCTTCCGGGCTAGCTACCGATGTTATCAAAATGTGTCTAAGGTTATCCTGTGTAAGGAATTTTATCTGGCTATCGGACAGGTCGGATACTTTCGCACCACTTTCCGCATAGGTCTTGCCGCCGTAGGTATCGGCAAACCTCCCGGTGCTGGAAGGTATAGCCTGATGCCTGCTGTAGAGCATCAACCCTGCGATTTGGTCCAGTGTCATTTGCCTGGCAAGGTCTTTGGCACGAATATCCGCCGTTAACCGCCAGTCTTCGTATCTGTCAAGCTTTCCGTTTTTATTAAGGTCTTTAAAAGCCAGCCCGTCAACCGTCAATATTCTGATTCCCGATGAGACCGAGTAGCCTAAGGTCCGCCCACCGGGATTGGTCACGATGGAAATGTTACCGGATCTCTTCTCCGTCCATTTTTGGCAGAACGCCGGTGAAGCGATCAAGAGGCCAGCCAGGATGCTTGCGAAATACTGACTTTTCATAACGCGATCTGTCATAGTGTGAACCGGGTTGACCGGGTTTTATTTCATGGATATTTTGTTTCCGCCTTTTGCGCCGTTGATATACTGAACGTTCAGCAGGATAAAGAGCGATTGTCCTGAGGGAGAGTTTTCATTTTTGTAGATGAAATAGACTTCGTGCATCCCGGACGTAGGCACAAGCTTTGCCATTGCAATGATGGGAGCCGGTTGGCTGAAATCTCCTTTTGTGGGAACGATGGGTGAAGACTCACCGATAACGGTTCCCGTGGGGGAATCAATCCGCACCTCCACGGTACCTCCAGCTGCGTTCAGCAATTTTTCAGGTGCTAACGCCACCAGTACAACCTGCTCGATACCGGAAAGATCGACCGGACTGAACCCGATGTACGATTTATTGCCCGAGCCGATCATCAGTTCCATTGGAGGTTCCGGCACCTTGTATTTCATTACGCCGTCCCATTTATCCGCCCTGGCTGCTGAGAAGCTGGAGCTCTTGAGAATCATCGTTTTTTCCGAAGTAACTGGAGCCATACCGTTGGCACCCTTGTCTGTATAAGCGGCGCGCATGATGACAACGCCCTGGTCTGGCGTTCCCTTGGGAATAACGGTCGTATAGGTTCCCTTTACCGGAAGGGATTGTACGGACGACGGACTTCCCAGGCTCAATACATAATTTACGATCTCGGTTGCATCCTTCTCTGAAAGCTGAGGGTGGGCCGCCATCGCTGTCTCACCCCATACACCTCCACCGCCGTTGATGATCTTCTTGACCAGGTATCCGACAGCTTTGGGGTCGTCCTTATACTTTTTGGCAACGTCCACATACATGGGACCTATCGATTTTTTATCCGTGAGGTGGCAGGACTTGCAATCACTTTGCTCCATCAGTTTTTTTCCGGTAGCAAACTTCGCCAGTGCATCGGCGCTCACGTGGCCTTGTGCAATTTCCACCTGGTCGTATCCTCCTTTTAGGTAATCGATACTGACGGAGATCTGGTCTGCGGTAATACCCCCGTCTTCGAGGCTGCCGTCTTCCAGGTCGTTTACTTTCACTTCATAGTCGAACGACTGGTTTGGAAAGAAGAACGTCTGATTGCCGTTGGTAATATCGAACGAAAGCCGGGGTGGTTCATTGCCTGCAACCAGCTCAAGCTCACTGACTGATTTCTCCCCTTTTGCATCGGTGACGGTAAGCGCCGCTTTGTAAATACCGGTTTTGTCGAAGGTATAGGATGGGTTGGGTTCATCGATGGTTGTGAGTTCCTCCCCTGCCGCGGTTGTTATCTTCCATGAGTACGTCATTTCGTCGCGATCAAAATCCTTTGTTCCGTTCGATGAAAGGTTCACAGTCATGGGCACAGCACCTTTGGTTTTATCGGCGGCCATCCGGATCAAAGGCTTCCGGTTATTTCCGTTATACTCGATCCGAATCAGTCTCGCATCCTCGTTACCCTGAAACCATGCGGTTCCGTATTCCAGCATATACAGATCGCCGTCGGGTCCGAATTCCATATCCATAGGATTACTGAATTTGTAGCTGGGCATAAAATGCTCCATTGATTCATAGTTCCCCTCTTTATCCATTGTTACAGCCATGATCCAGCCGCGCATCCATTCGTAGATAAAAAGTTTTCCGTCGTAGTAGTCCGGGAAAGCGCGCTTGGCTTTTTTGAAATCTTTGGTATAAAAGACCGGTCCGGCCATGGCAGTTCGTCCTCCTTTTCCCACCAGGGGGAATTCCGTCGATACGTCGTACGGGTACCATATGAATGCCTTTTGAGCAGGTGGCAATTCTGTAAGACCGGTATTGTTCGGGGAATTGTTCAGCGGTTTCGCCGGATCATAAGGAGCTCCGGTTTTACCCGTGGCAAAATCCCGTTCGTAATATGGTCTGCTGTCTCCGACGAAATAAGGCCAGCCGAAAAATCCGGCAGCCCGTGCCTGGTTAATTTCATCAAATGCCCGGGGTCCGCGGTTAACGGAGTCGATACCGGCATCCGGTCCGACATCACCCCAGTACAGATAGCCGGTAGTCTTGTCGACGGATATCCTGTACGGGTTGCGGGCACCCATTGTATAGATCTCGGGTCTGGTCTTCGGTGTTCCCTTAGGGAAAAGATTTCCGTCAGGAATGGTATAGGATCCATCCGCTTCCGGATGAATACGAAGGACCTTGCCGCGAAGGTCATTTGTATTGCCGGACGATTTCTGCGCATCCCATGGACTTCTTCCTTTCCGGCCGTCGATCGGAGCGTATGCCGTTGACCGTGGACTGGTATTATCACCTGTTGACAAAAACAGGTTGCCGTTTGCGTCGAACGCGATCGATCCGCCCGTATGACAACATTGTTCGCGTTGCACGGCTACTTCGAGGATCACCTTCTTCGATGATTCTACCAGTTCATCACCGCGTAATTCATATCGCGTAAGGATGTTTTTCGGATCATCACCGGCAGGCGAATAATACAAATAGATCCAGTGGTTTTTTTCAAATCCCGGATCGAGAGCCACGCCGAGCAAACCATCTTCAGCTTCCGTCTGGCTGCCGTCCTGCACCTTGTATTTGGTACTTACCGGTATCGTGGCGATCACCTTGGTCTTTTGAACGGCCGGGTCATAGATCTTTACCTTTCCCTTTCTTTCAACAAATAAAACGCGAAGGTCGGGTAATACAGCTAACTCTACAGGCTCATCCAGTTTTTCATCCAGCACAATTTTGGAGAATCTGTTTTCCTCGGGGACACGCTTTGTATGAACCAGCGCATAATTCAACTTTACGGGCTCATCGCCGCCCAATACATATTTTAACCCTCCCGACAGGTGCCTGAGGAATAGCGGTTCTGAAAAACTTTCATTCGTGTGGCCCATCGCCGTGTAGAAGGAACGGCCGCCGTCGAACTGATGATACCACGCCATGGGATGGTCATCGCCGTTTGTGCCGCCAGTATAGGTTTTCTCATCGATCTTGACCAGGACGTGGATATCGGGATTGATCTTTTTAAAGCTATAGAACTCGTCCTTTCGCTCGAATCGTTCGGGAAGCGAGTCGCTGGCCGTGTGATTTTTATCGACGGTGTAAAACGTTCCGTTCTTTACGTTCGGATCGTTGGGGTGGCTCTCAAAATAAGCACCCACTAACTTACCATACCACGGCCAGTCGTATTCCGTATCCGCCGCGGCGTGGATCCCCACATATCCGCCGCCTGCCTGGATAAACCGTTCGAAGTCATTCTGCTGTTCCTGATTAAGTACATCTCCCGTTGTGCTGAGAAAAATAACGGCTTTGTAACGGCGCAGATTCTCTTCGTTGAACTGCGTGGCATTTTCGGTCGTATCAACAACAAAGTGGTGTTTCTCCCCTAGTTTGCGGATCGCCTCGATACCTTTTCCGATCGATTCATGTCGGAACACGGTGGTCTTTGAGAACACGAGGATCCGCGCCTCTTCCGCAGGTTCAGAGCAGGACCATCCCAATAACAGGAACATTGCCAGTACAGCCAGGGACGACCTGATTTTAACGATAGTAGTCATTTTCATAACGCTTTTATAAGGTGTAGTTGGGTTTTACAGGATCAAAAATTGCGAGCCTCCGTGCTGCACGTGTCGATTCACGAACAGACCGGTTCGGGCGGATAAATATAGAATATATTTATCAATGCGTACCTGATACACATTAATATTTTGAAACGCCCCGCTTGATTTTTATTAATAAAAAGATGAGTAAACGCAGGTATCTTAATGGGACGACTTCGCTGCGAGGACCACATCTTTTAATTTACCGTTTTTAAGGGCAAAATAAAGGATCACAAAAAAGCAGCATGCCGGTACCAGGTAAGAAAGCTGGATGTTTGTAAGATCCGACACCCGCCCCATAATCACCGGGAATATGGCTCCGCCCACGATGGACATAATAACCAGCGAAGCTCCCTCTTTTGTTCTTGGTCCGAGACCATAAATACTCAGTGAAAAAATAGTGGGGAACATGATCGACATAAAGAACTCAACACCTACCAGGGCATAAATGGAAAACATCCCGTCGAGGAAAGATGCCAGGATCAGCAGTACCACATTCGCGGCGCTATAGATAGCCAGCAACTTTGGGGCGGAAATATAATTCAGCAGGAAGGTCCCGACAAAACGACCCACCATAAAACCCAGCAAGGCCGCCGACAAAAATACCGATGCCGATTTTTCTTCGATACCGGCCACATGGTATGAGAAGCGGATGAAAAAACTGCTTACACATACCTGCGCGCCCACGTAAAAGAACTGGGCGACAACTCCGAGTATGAGGTTCTTCTCCTTCCAGATTGAACCTTCTTTTTTTGTCACTCCATCGTCTACTATCTCAGGCAACTTCGTTCGCCATAAAAACAGAGCGACTGTCAGGACTACCAATCCGATGATAATAAAGGGAATCTGTACTGCCGTCGCCTCCATGTTCAGGTAGTCGGTGAGTTGCTGCGGAGACATACTGCTTTCCTCTTGTTCCGACAGCGTTTTTCCCGAAAGAATAAACATTCCGCCCAGGAGGGGAGCCAGGGTTGCCGCGAGACCGTTAAACGACTGGGCAAAGTTAATGCGTTGTGTGGCCGTACCCGGATCACCTAACACTGTAATGTATGGGTTTGCCGCCGTTTCCAGGAACGTGAGTCCGCTGGCGATGATGAACAATGCGGTAAGAAAAAAAACAAATGACCTCGTTTCAGCGGCCGGGTAAAACAAAAATGCACCCGCGGCAAACAGCAGCAATCCTACCAGGATACCGCCCTTATAACCAAAACGTTCCATAAAACGCCCGGCCGGGATAGCCATTAGGAAATAGGCAAAGAAAGAAGCGGAGTCTATCAGGGCGGATTGAAAGTCGCTTAGCTGGCAGGCTTTTTTTAAATGGGGTATCAGGATCGGGTTAAGATTGAGGGCAAAACCCCAGAGAAAGAAAAGAGAAGTGATAAGTACGATGGCGAACCGGGCTTCATTTTTACTCATGCGATATCAAACGTTTCAGTTGTGGTATACCAAGGTATATTTATTTATGGAAATCTCCGTCATTACGGTGGACCTCTTTCACCATTGCTGACGAGGTATGCTTTCCAGATTTCATCGGGTCAATGTTTGCGCAACATTTTTTCCTTATTAACTCCGCGCGATTGAATATTTATTCTTAATATCTAACATTGACTTACTGATTCAACTATCGGTCTTCAGTCGTTTCCGGAAAACCGAGCGGACGATCCACCAGATCAACGGCGGAAGGCCAGCACTCAGCCCGATAGCCAAAGAGGGATTATCCGCGCCAGTAGTACCCACCCAGGCATAGGTGAATCCCAATGGTACGGACCCGCAGAGCAGTGCCGCATGGAAATACCGGGGAGGCATACGCGTCAACCCGGCCATACATGCGATTACCTCCGGAAAAACCGGTAGCCACCTCGATAGCGCAACGACCCATCCCCCGACACTGCCCGACAATTTTTTCCCACGTTCATAGTCTTTGGTACCGAGCAGTTTCAGAGCCGCTTTCTCTCCCATAAACCAACAAAGCCAGTAGCCCAGGGAACCCGCCATAAATGATCCGCAGGCACTGATCAACCCGCCTGTCAGCGGACCATAGAAATATCCGAGTGCCGCCATGATCAATGTAGCGGGAAGGGGGAGCAAAAGATCAGCCATTAACAAAAGTATGGCAGCCGTCCAGGCCCAATAACCATATTGATCCAGCCAGGTAATTGTTCCTTCCTGCGTAAACGTCAGCATAAGCGAATCGCCCCACACAAAAAAGGCAAACAGTACGATCGTTGCAAGTCCGAGGAAGAGTAAAAGCAGACGCATTTATTACATCGATTTTAAATCAATATACTGAAAGATTAGTTTGTAAAATCACAGCCCCGATCGTAAATAATTGCGTTGTTAATTTTTAGCTTTCGGCTATAAACGAATAACATGAGTAAACCCGCACCTCAGTCCATCGACCCGTCAGAGATTCCACAACGCGCTGCCGGGATCGTCAAAAAAATAAAATTCCCTGTACTCGCCACGATAGACGGTGATCAACCGCGTGTGAGGCCGGTCTCACCTGTGCGTACAGAAGGTTTTACGGTATACATCGCTAACCTGAAAAGTTATGGAAAGACGTCGGAGATTGAATCAAACCCACAGGTTGAACTCTGTTACATGGATGAAGACCACAACCAGGTACGTATTACAGGAAGGGCCGAAGTTGTGAGAGAAAGGAAGCTTCTGGAAGAGATCTGGAATTCAAACAGGCTCCTGCAACATTATCTCGGATCGATTGACAATCCCGAATTGATCATTTATAAAATTGTACCGCAGCGAGTCCGGTTCATGCTGGAATGGGCGTTGCGATACTATGAAGTACCCCTCGCCTGAGACCCCGTTATGCCGGTAGTTGCGATGCGTTTACGTTCCTGAATAAGCTACTTCTGAATATCCCGTTGAAGCACAACCAGGAATATTTTATGCAGCATCGATCTTTTTCAGGAAAATTTTGCTTTACCTTTGTATCACCATGAACCAAAGCAAAAATAAATCGAGACGCGTTGTTAGCTTTCTGCTGGAGGTCTTGATGCTGGCGTTTATTTTTACCTATTCATGGGCAGACGCGAAAGATACCGACCATCATACTAAAGGCAAACTTGTAATCAGCGCGGCGCCTGTTGAACAAATTGTTTTCCGCGATTCGGATTCTTCCACTGAGACGTTGCTGCCAACACTCTCAAAATCGGCCCCGGATGATTCCGAATTCAACCGTAACATAATTGACCTCGCCTCGATCGAAGTCCTGACCAGTGACGCTCTCCTGATCGTCACCTCTCTGTATAACACGTTTTATACCACCACGACCATCGGAGCTCCATAGCGAGTTTCCGTTTTTCTCTGTTTCCCCTTTCCGGGACCAAATACAATCAACGCACCTTACAAATGCGCTTCAGGTTGCAGCGCAGGCTATTCATAATGTTTAGTCCACGTGTGATAGTCAAATGATAATAAACGGATATACTCTTGCATTGACATGAGATCGTCATTCATCGGAAACAAATTGAGCGCACAATGTGCAATCCTGTTTGCAGGACTTGCCACTTTGATCCTGGCAGACCGGCTGTACGAGACATTACGGTCACACGCTCCACACCAACAGGTTTACGAGCAAGTCGTACTGCCGGACGCCCCCGGCACAGTACTGAGTCTCTCCTGCACCGATTTCAGCTGTACCCATCAACACGGAAGAAACGAGAGTTTCTGGCATACCCTCTTCGCAGCAGGGTACGCATCAAAGCTCATCCGCGATTGCATTTTTGACGCGGAGCATGTTTCGATCCTATCGCGGAAGCTGGCATGGTTTACCCATTCGGCTTATATCTTCATGCTTTCGCCATACTGGCGACCGTCGATCCCGATTGCCCACAGAAGACTCATCATTTAACAAGATTATTCGCTTTCGTGTGACTTTCACACGATGCATACATTTTATCCTTGTCTGCAGACAAGTTTAACGGATAGTTCTTATCCGACAGAATACCTATTTCCAATTAAGATTTACTAAACTTTTAACAATTCAATTCCAAAAGAGTATGAAAACTTCAAATTCATCTTCGTCCACTTTATTTGAAAGCATAAGATCAGGTTTTGCAGCATCGGTCATTTTGATCGAGCTGGTACTGGGTTTCCTTATCTGGAAATTTATCCTGGGTGACCCTTCCCACTTCCTTGGTGACGATCCGGCAAACCATCCGCTGGATGGCGATTACTTCGGAATCTTTTACAAGGGCGGGTACCTGGTTCCCCTTGCAATCGGTCTTTTGCTAATGACACTGACCTTTGCTATCGAGCGCGCACTTACGATCAGCCGTGCCAAAGGCAAGGGAAGTATTAAGTCTTTTGTTCAACGGATCCGGTCGCACGTCTCAAGTGGCAACATCTCACAGGCCATATCTGAATGTGATAAACAAAAAGGTTCGGTAGCCAACGTCGTCAAAGCCGGTCTTGTCAAGTATTCGGAACTGGCGAATAACAGCACAATCGAGCACGAAAAAAAGATCGCTATTATCCAGAAAGATATCGAGGAGACCACTTCGCTGGAAATGCCGATGCTGGAGAAGAACCTCGTCATCCTGGCAACTATCGCTTCGATCGCCACACTGATCGGGTTGTTGGGAACCGTACTGGGAATGATCAAAGCTTTTGCGGGTCTGGCTCAAGCCGGGGCACCTGATTCCGTCGGACTAGCCAACGGTATCTCTGAAGCGCTGATCAATACAGCACTTGGTATCGGCACGTCGGCGCTGGCAATCGTATTCTACAATCTCTTCACCAGCAAGATCGATGCCCTGACGTACGGAATAGATGAGGCCGGTTACAGCATCGTGCAGAATTTTACAGCAACACAATCGAAAAGATAACAAACGATTCAGCTTATATGGGTAAAGTAAAAATTCATAGGACGTCTCCTTCCCTGGATATGACTCCTATGGTCGACCTGGCTTTTTTGCTGGTAACGTTTTTTATGCTTACGGCAACCGCAATGCCGGATGAACCGGTCACGGTAGACACACCGTCATCCGTTTCAGATATCAAATTACCGGAAACAAATATCCTGATGATCACGGTGTCAAAAGAGGGAAAGGTTTTTTTCAGTATGGATGGAAAATATCACCGGCAGGAATTATTGAAAAAAATCGGAGCTCATTATCAGATCAGTTTTACCGAGCAGGAAGCGGCGCGTTTCGGAGTACTGTCGAGCTTTGGTCTCCCCATCGGGAATCTAAAGGAGTATATCAACCTGACGCCTGAGGAGCGAAAGACGGTGGAGCAGCCGGGCATTCCCGTAGATTCACTGAACAATCAACTCAAGGATTGGATCATCTTTTCGCGAACAACGAATCCAAATGTGAGGATCGCAATAAAAGGAGACCAGGATTCGGCTTATCCGGTAATTGAAAAATTGATGAATACGCTCATCGAAAACAATATTAACCGGTTCAACCTGATCACCAACATGGAAAAAGGTTCTTAACATAAACGGCAAAAGATATGGCAGAAATAAGTCAAGGTGGTGGTGGCGGTAGTAAAGACGGTAAGGTCAGAGTAAAAAAAGCGTCCACAAAGATCGATATGACGCCTATGGTGGACCTCGCATTCCTGTTACTTACATTTTTTATCCTCACGACCACACTCAATAAACCTCAGACCATGGAGTTGACCATGCCTGAGAAACCGAAAGGTGAAGAGAAACCACCTGAAGTAAATGAGAAGAAGGTGGTAACCCTGATCCTGGGAGCAAATGACAAGATATACTGGTATCTCGGGATCACCGATCCCAAGATTGAGCTAAGCAATTTTTCCAAAGATGGGATCCGGAAAGTATTACTTCAGAAGAGCTCGGAAATTCCCGGCATGATCGTCCTGATCAAACCCGGCAAGGAATCGCGCTATAAAAATATGGTGGACATACTCGATGAAATGAATATCACCAACATGAAGCGGTTCGCCATGGTTAAGATCACACCCATAGATGAAGAGCTAATAAAAGAAAGCAACCTATGAAAGCCGAACATGCAAACGAACCGCGGTGGGAGGATATCATATTCGAATCGCGCAATAAGGAGTACGGTGCATATTTTATCCGGAAGGAATACTCCAAACACATTGTACTCGGGTCGGTCATAACGGTTATCGGAATCGCGGCTTTATTCGCCGCTCCTTACATAGCCAAATGGATCGAAGGTCAGCGGGAAGTCGAGGTAGTGGAAACAAAATCAGTCAAGTACACCGACCTTGCGCCCCCTCCTCCTATTCAAAACACACCACCGCCGCCGAAACTTGATATTCCGCCGCCGGTAAAGACCATCATTAAGTTCCTTCCGCCTAAAGTAACGGACAAGGAAATCGTGGAAGAAGAGGAAATGCCGACGATCGAGGAGATCAAGCAAAACGATGTGGGTGCTGAAAACATCGAAGGTACCGGCGAGGTCATCTTCGACGAACCGGTCGCGGAAGTAATGAAAGAGGAGAACGACGTCGACAAAATTTTCACGATCGTCGAACAGGCGGCAGAGTATCCCGGCGGAACAGAGGCAATGGTTAAGTTCCTTCAGAAAAACATGAAGTATCCGGCTGTTGCACGGCGAATGAACATTGAAGGTTCCGTGTTCGTGAGTTTTGTGATTGACCGGGAGGGTGTACTGAGCGAGATCCAGGTTATTAAAGGTATAAGCGCCGAATGCGACAAGGAAGCTATCCGGGTGATCGGTCTGATGCCTCCGTGGAAACCTGGTAAACAAAACGGAAAAGCTGTACGATGCCGCTTTGTTTTACCGGTCAAGTTCAAACTTGCTTCCTGAGGAAGCTTATAACTATGAACTTGAAACCGGATATCATCCTGAAATACTTCGGGATCCTTATGATGCTGGTCTACGAAGTCGTAGGAGTTACTTTGTTGATCCAACCGGGCCGCTTCAGTATTCCGAAGGAATATACATTTCCACTGGGTATTGCACTCATGGGCTACGGCGTCTTACGGGGTTATCGTGTATATCAAAAATACCTGAAGTAAATCCATATGCAGAATCTGCTCAGACTGATCCCGCTGGTATTGCTGGTTGCATGCACGGCGAAAGACAAACACGGTAATGTACTGGATACGCCGACGTCCGGGTCGATCACGATTGCGGCAGACGAGTCGCTGCAACCACTGATCGATGCGGAGATAGCGGCCTTCGAAGGAATTTATCCGAAGGCGGATATCCGCGTTTTGTATACCAGTGAACGCGACGCGATCAGCAGCCTGCTGGCCGATTCGGCCCGGTGTGTGATCGTGACCAGGCGGTTGAGACCTGAAGAACAGCAGTCGCTGACAACGCAGAAGGTAAAAGGGTTACAACGAACGGTCGCGCGGAGCGCCATCGCGTTGATCGTGAACAGGCAAAACCGCGACACACTCATTCGGTTCGAAGAACTGCGTAAAATTTTGTCAGGTCAAACCAGGTACTGGAACACAGGACAAAAGAAACAGCAGGCGATTGAGGTGGTCTTTGATCTGCCAAACGCAGGCATCATACAATACCTGAAAGATTCCCTTCAACTGTTTGACAGCCTTCCCGGAAATTTTTTCGCCCTCAATGGGAATAACGAGGTAGTGGAATACATTTCCCGGAACCCACAGGCGTTGGGTTTGATCGACGTCAGCTGGATAAGCGACAGTGATGACACAACAGCCGTTTCGTTTCTGAATACGATCACGGTAATGGGTATATCTGCCGACTCATCCTATTACCAGCCTTACCAGGCGTATGTGGCACAGGACCAGTATCCATTGACCCGTGAAGTGATCGTGATCAGCCGGGAAGCGAGGACGGGACTTGCCAGCGGTTTTTTGTCCTTCATGGCCAGTGACAAAGGTCAACGAGTGGTATTGAAGTCAGGGCTCGTACCTGCAACGATGCCCATTCGAATTATTGAAATCAATCATCAACCATTAAGTAATTAACATGAAGAAAATATTGGATTTTTTGAGCAGGGCCTGGTTTGCGATCTTTATCGTCCTCTGCCTGCTTGTTCTTTCAGCCCGTTTTGTATTCGGTCAGTCGGCTGAAATACAGGAAGCAAAACGCCTTATCGAAGTGGATCAGGTTCAAAAAGCGGTAACAGTTCTTGATAAAGCTGTTCAAACCTATCCATCGGACGCACTTGTTTCCTATTACCTCGGTATCGCGCAGATAAAGAACGGACAGCGCGAACTCGCCTTACGGTCCTTTGATAAAGGAATAACCCTGAATGAAAAGGAAGCCATTAATTTTGCCGGCAAAGGATACCTCAGTATCCTCGAGAACAATCCTCAAAAAGCAAAACTTGATTTCGAGAAAGCGCTTTCGCTTAGCAAATCAAAAAATATACCGGTACTTCAGTCCATCGCAGAGTCGTATCTCGCTGACGGAAAACTTGCGGGTGAGGCCATAAGCCTGTTATCAAAAGCGAAGTCGCTCGATAATGAATATCCGGAGACTTATATACTGCTTGGCGATGCATACCTGCAGCAAAACAACGGGGGCCTTGCTGTTACCAGCTATGAAAAAGCTGCGTCCCTTGATCCGAAGATAGCGAAGCCTTATTACAAGATCGGAATGGTGTATTTAAGGTCGCGTAACTATAGCGGCGCGCAGGAGGCTTTTGCGAAAGCGATTCAGATCGATCCCGGATATACGCTGGCCTATAAGGAGCAGGGGGAGCTATATTATCAGATGAAAGAAGGTGATAAAGCGGTTGAAGCCTACCAGAAATACCTGGCTCTTACGGGCAAGCCGGAAGTGGGTAAACTCAGATACTCCTTTTTTCTCTTCATGGCCAAAGAGTTCTCCAAAGCAAATGAAATTTTCAAGGACCTCACTACCGCGACGGAAGTAAGCCCCATCACGCTTCGGTTCTATGCCATATCCCTTTATGAAGCGGGAGACTACCAACAAAGCCGCGCTGTTTTTGAACAGTACTTCGTAAAAGCACCCGGCCAGGATGTTGAAGCGTCCGACTACGTGTACTATGGAAAATTATTGCTTAAACAAAACGAAGATTCCCTGGCCGCACAGAGCTTTCAAAAAAGCCTCGAAATGGAACCGAAGCAAACGGACGTTCTTCAGTTACAGGCAGAGACCTACTTCAAGTCAAAAAAATACAGTGATGCCATCGCTTCCTACGAGCGACTGATGGCAATCCGAACCAAACCTGCATCGCAGGACTACTATACGCTGGGAAGAGCATACTACTTCGACAAACAGTACGACAAAGCGGATGTCATTTTTCTCAAACTCATCGAACTGCAGCCCAACATGACCGTGGGATACCTGTGGGAAGCGAGGGCTAAATCTAACCTTGACCCGGACTCTGAAAACGGTCTGGCTAAGCCTTTTTACGAGAAACTGATCGAAAAGGCATCTGCTACGCCCGAAAAAAGCAAAAATGACCTCCTGGAGGCATATTCCTACCTGGGATACTATCATTTCCTAAAACAGGAGTTGCCGCTTTCGAAAACGTACTGGCAAAAAGTGCTCGCCTTAAGTCCTGACGACGTCAAGGCCAAAGAAGCCCTGAAAGCATTGAACTAGACCAAGATCTTGGCCAGGGGCCAGCAGGGCAACGTGGCGGAAAACATGAGTTTTTGTTAAAGGTTCCCCATGTGGTTGATAGACGATCAACGTCCGCTTTGAAGCACGCTGCTCCTGCCCTGGCCATTTTCATACAGCCTAAAATAGCAAATAACAATTTCTCTGGCAACGAATGGAAAATCCTTTGGTTGTTCTTTTTGCTCATTACAATCTCAGCAAATCCGGGTGCTATAAGATGGCGAATAAGCAGACCTAAGGCAACCGACAATGAAAACCTTACAACAATCCCGTGACGAATTGGTTAATTCCTGCGCGGGGACAGACATACTTGCCTTCGTACTGCATGACGCGAGGAGGGTTCCCGAGCGGGAAATGCAGGTGGAGGGGCTTCAAAAATTACGATAGCCCTGTTTACACAACGTGATTACAGATTGCGGTCGCTCTGATTCGGGATCAAACGTGTGCGAAATATTATCTGTATATAATATAGAGTTTAAACAATAAAAAATGGAAATTAGCGCATCCAAACCAGTTATGGAGAATACTGAACTGATCGAATACGCACCTATCGCGATAATGTTCGTACTTGCCTTCGGATTTGTCGCCACAACTATGGCTGTTACCCATGCTCTTGGTCCCAAACGACAATCGAAAATCAAAAGTGATCCGTTCGAATGTGGTATAGAACCGCAGGGTAATGCAAGAATGCCGTTTAATATCAAGTATTTCCTGGTAGCGATACTGTTTGTGCTCTTCGATGTGGAGGTTATCTTTATGTACCCCTGGGCAGTGAATTTTAAGGAACTTGGTACCACTGGTTTTTGGGAGATGATCCTTTTTATAGGTCTGCTGCTGGTTGGTTTCTTTTATTTGATTAAAAAGGGAGCCCTGAACTGGGAAGACTAAAGTCGTATGGAGAAGACTGCAACAAACACGGTAACTGTTTCTGAAAGACCGGAAGGTATAGAAGGCATGGGTTTCTTTGCCACCAGCCTGGAGAAGGTCGTCGGTATGGCGCGGAAAAATTCTATCTGGCCGTTGCCTTTTGCCACGTCCTGCTGCGGTATTGAGTTTATGGCAACGATGGGTGCACACTACGACCTTGCCCGGTTCGGATCGGAGCGCTTAAGCTTCTCACCAAGACAAGCCGATTTGCTGATGGTGATGGGTACGATCGCAAAAAAAATGGGACCGGTCCTGCGGCAGGTGTACGAACAAATGGCAGAACCAAGATGGGTTCTGTCGGTCGGGGCATGTGCGAGCAGCGGAGGTATTTTCGATACCTACAGCGTGCTTCAGGGCATTGACAGGATCATCCCGGTGGATGTTTATGTTCCCGGATGCCCTCCAAGGCCCGAGCAGATCATCGATGGTATTATCAAAATTCAGCACCTGGTGGAAACCGAATCCCTGAGAAGAAGGGACTCGCCGGAGTATAAGGCGATGTTGAATAAATATAGCATAGAGTAAATAGCATGCACACGCATCGGACTATTACACCTGGATCTAAACAAAGGAAATTTTAAATGGAAGGCTCTGGTCAGGAAACGATCATCACTGTTCTTAAGGAAAAATACGCCGGGGAAATTCTTCAAACTGAATCACCTTACGGCTTTCTGACCATCACCTTTAAGAAGGAAAAAATAACGGAGATCATCCACTACCTGTACCACCATCCGGAAACAAAATTTCAATACCTCACGACACTTGGTGGAATTCATTTCCCGGAGTCAGGTCAAATTGCCGTGATGTATCAACTTCATAACCTCGTCACCAACCAGCGGATCAGGCTGAAGATATTTTTACCGGAACAGAATCCGGTGACCGGAACGATCACAGGTATCTTCGCCGCCGCAAACTGGCTCGAGCGTGAAACGTTCGACTTCTATGGAGTCGTTTTCGAAGGACATCCGAATCTGAAACGTATCCTTAACGTAGATGACATGATCATTTTTCCCATGCGCAAGGAATATCCGCTGGAGGATCAGACCAGAGATGATAAAAATGACACAATGTTCGGAAGATAATTGACGTATGAACGAAAACAAATTACTTACCGATGAGATCTATGTGCCGGAAGAGAAACAATACTCTTACCTGAACCTGGGTCCTACCCATCCTGCGACGCATGGTATCTTTCAGAACGTTCTGAAAATGGATGGAGAGATCATCGTGGAGGCGGATCCGACAATCGGTTATATTCACCGTGCCTTTGAAAAACTTGCTGAAAGAAGACCATACAACCAGATCACACCCATAACAGACCGGTTGAATTATTGTTCCGCCCCCATTAACAATATCGGATGGCACATGACGGTGGAAAAACTTCTGGGTACGGAAATCCCGAAGCGCGTTCAGTACCTGCGTGTCATTATTATGGAGTTGGCTCGAATAACGGACCACCTGATCTGCAACGCCGTTATCGGTGTGGATACAGGCGCGTTAACCGGTTTTGTGTACATGTTTCAGCAACGGGAACTTGTTTATGAGATCTATGAAGAGATCTGTGGCGCGCGCCTCACCACAAACATCGGTCGCATCGGAGGGTTCGAGCGGGATTTCTCTCCCAAAGCCTGGGAAAAGATCAACCGGTTCCTGAAAGAATTCCCCGTCATCCTGAAAGAATTCGAGAACCTCCTTAAACGAAACCGAATCTTCATGGACAGGACTATCGGTGTGGGAGGTATTACGGCGGAAAAAGCATTGAACTACAGTTTTTCGGGGCCTAACCTCAGAGCGGCCGGCGTGGATTACGATGTCCGGGTAGCCATGCCGTATTCATCGTACGAGGATTTTGACTTTATCATTCCCGTAGGCAGCAATGGCGATGTATACGATCGGTTTATGGTCCGCCAGGAGGAAATGTGGCAAAGCCTCAACATCATCAAACAAGCGATCGACAAGTTGCCGGCCGGACCTTTCCATGCTACTGTACCGGAATTTTACCTTCCTCCGAAAGAAGAAGTATACAATAACATGGAGGCGTTGATTTATCATTTTAAAATTGTAATGGGTGAAACCGATGTACCGAAGGGAGAAGTGTATCATTGCGTGGAGGGTGGGAACGGAGAGCTGGGATTTTACCTGATCAGCGATGGAGGAAGAACACCGTTCCGGCTACAGTTCAGGAGGCCGTGTTTTATTTATTATCAGGCTTATCCTGAAATGATCAAAGGCTCTATGCTGTCAGATGCGATTTTGACGATGAGCAGCATGAACGTCATCGCGGGAGAACTGGATGCGTAGTAAGAGCATATGTTAGCCGGTGAGTGATGAATTGATTATTGGATTAGTTGAAATACCGAAGAATGGCAGAGATAAAATTTTCAGACGAAACCCTTGCCCTGGTGCATCGCATCGTGAAGCGCTATCCGGAAGGCAAGCAGAAATCTGCGCTGCTGCCCGTATTGCACCTGGCACAGGCCGAGTTCGATGGATGGCTGGACGTACCGGTAATGGATTATGTGGCGTCACTTCTAAACATCAAACCCATTGAAGTGTACGAAGTAGCATCCTTTTATTCCATGTATAACCTCAGTCCTGTTGGCAAATGCCTGATCGAGGTCTGCCAGACCGGGCCTTGCTGGCTCCGCGGTTCTGATGACATCGTCGGGCATCTGGAGAAACGGCTGGGGATAAAAAACGGAGAGACCACCTCCGACGGTATGTTTACCCTGAAAACAGTAGAGTGCCTGGGGTCGTGCGGTACCGCCCCTATGCTTCAATGTGGAGCTGAATATTATGAAGACCTTACTCCGGAAAAAATCGATTCGTTGCTCGAGAAGCTGAAAACTTCCGGGGAACGAAGTACATATATGAAGAGCCGTGTGTAACGGCGCGTGAAGAACATGGGAAAACAAATATTACTTGAGCACATCAACGTCCCCGGTATACACACTTTTGACGTATACCGCAAAACCGGCGGCTATGCCTCTGTTGAAAAAGCGCTGAAGACCATGACCCCCGACCAGGTAACGGAAGAAGTAAAAGAATCCGGCCTGAGAGGGCGCGGAGGTGCAGGATTCCCGGCGGGACTAAAATGGAGTTTCCTCGATCGTAAATCTGACAAACCCCGATACCTGGTCTGCAATGCGGATGAAAGCGAGCCCGGAACATTCAAGGACCGTTACCTGATGGAAAAGATTCCTCACCTCCTGATCGAAGGGATGATCACTTCCAGCTATGCCCTCGGTGCCAGAACCGCCTATATCTATATCCGGGGTGAATACATGTATATTGTCAGGATCCTGGAAAAAGCAATCGAGGAAGCACGCGCGGCCGGGTTCCTGGGAAATAACATCCTGGGAACGGACTACTCCCTTGAACTGTACGTACATCCTGGTGCGGGCGCATACATCTGCGGTGAAGAGACCGCACTCCTGGAATCGCTGGAAGGCAAACGAGGCAACCCCCGGCTTAAACCACCGTTCCCGGCGATTGCCGGACTGTATGCCTGCCCTACCGTTGTAAACAACGTCGAGACAATCGCATCCGTCGTTTCCATAATAAATATCAGCGCCGATAAATATAACGATGTGGGTATTGGCAAAAGTACGGGCACCAAACTTATCTCGGCCAGCGGTCATATAAACAAACCCGGTGTTTACGAGATCGAACTGGGATTGCCCGTGGAAGAATTCATTTACTCCGATGAATACTGCGGTGGAATATGGAAAGGAAGAACGCTGAAGGCTGTTGTAGCCGGCGGTTCATCCGTACCCATTCTCCCGGCAAGCCTCATCTTAAAGACCGCTAAGGGCGAGCCGAGGCTGATGACGTATGAGTCGCTTGCCGACGGCGGTTTTGTCAGCGGTACGATGCTGGGATCAGGCGGCTTTATTGTCATGGATGAAACGGCCTGCATTGTGCGAAACCTCTGGACATATACACGGTTTTATCATCATGAGTCCTGCGGACAATGCAGTCCCTGCCGCGAAGGTACCGGGTGGATGGAAAAAGTACTGCACCGGATAGAACACGGACACGGGCACGCCGAAGATATCGACCTGCTGGTGGATATAGCGAAAAAAATTGAAGGTAATACGATATGTCCTCTGGGCGACGCAGCAGCCTGGCCTGTAGCCAGTGCGATACGCCATTTCCGGGACGAATTCGAATATCATGTAAAGTATCCGGAAAAGGTAAAGAACCCCAGGCATTTTGAAATTGAACCGATGCAGAGCAGCTACACACTGGCTGGAACTGTGAATGCTTGATTCCCCTTACAAAAACGAATCAGACAATAACAACGGCGGACAACGCCAAACGAAATAAAGGACAACGGACAAATGGCTAAAGTAACCATAGACGGTATAGAAACAGAAGTCCCCGACGGGACAACCATTCTGAACGCAGCACGGCAGATCGGCGGCGCACTCGTTCCTCCGGCTATGTGCTATTACTCCAGCCTGAAGGATACGGGCGGGAAATGTCGTGTATGCCTCGTGAAAGTTTCACAGGGCTCATCCAAAGATCCGAGGCCACTGCCAAAACTGGTTGCTTCGTGCCGTACACCGGTGGCTGATGGAATGGTCGTTCAGAACATTACTTCACCCGATGTACTCGAAGCCCGCAAAGGTGTTGTTGAATTCCTCCTCATCAACCATCCCCTCGACTGCCCGATCTGTGACCAGGCCGGAGAATGCGACTTGCAGAATCTCGCTTATGAGCACGGAGCCGCCAATACACGGTATGAAGAAGAACGCCGCACCTTTGAAAAGACCGACATCGGAGATAAGATAAAGCTGCACATGACCCGGTGCATATTGTGTTACCGCTGTACATTTGTCGCTGACCAGTTAACCGAAGAACGCGTTCACGGAGTGATGAATCGCGGGGACGCCTCCGAAATCAGTACCTATATTGAAAAAGCCGTTGATAATGAATTCTCAGGCAATATGATCGACGTATGCCCCGTCGGTGCATTAACGGATAAGACATTCCGGTTTAAGAGCAGAGTCTGGTTTACCAACCCCTTGGACGCTCACCGAAACTGTGACAAATGTTGTGGAAAAGTGGTGTTGTGGACAAAAGGTGAAGAGGTACTGCGCGTTTCGGCAAGAAAAGATCAGTTCGGCGAGGTCAGGGAATACATCTGCAACGAATGCCGCTACGATCATAAGAATATGAAGGACTGGCAGGTAGAAGGCCCAAGACATATCGACAGGCATTCCGTGATATCCCAAAATCATTATGAGAAAATTGATCTGCAGAAGCTAAAACGTGAGATCGATCGGCAGCTGATCTTTCAAAAAGGGAAACAACTTCCGGAAGCAAACGAATCGGCATCATGATATCATTCCTTTTATATAAATTCATCCTGGCCGCCGTGATCTTTGGGATTACGCTCTTCATCGCGGCGTATTCGACGTATGCTGAACGAAAAGTCGCCGCTTTCCTGCAGGATCGTATCGGTCCCGACCGCGCCGGACCCTTTGGAATGTTTCAACCTCTTGCCGATGGGTTGAAGTTCATCATGAAAGAAGAGTTCATCCCCGTCAGTTCCAACAAGCTGCTCTTCGTTCTCGGGCCCTGCATCGCCATGATGACAGCCTTAATGGCTGGCGTGATTATCCCCTGGGGTGGTACATTGAATATCGGTGGTAATACGTATTCCCTTCAGATAGCGGATCTCAACATCGGAATACTCTATGTATTTGGGGTCGTTTCCATCGGAGTTTACGGCATCATGATCGGAGGATGGGCATCAAACAACAAATTCTCCCTCCTTGGTGCTATACGCGCCTCCGCGCAAATGATCAGCTATGAGATCGCCATGGGACTCGCCATCATCGCGCTGATCCTGATGACCGGCACGTTAAGCCTGAATGAAATAACATTGCAGCAAGCCGGTGGCAGCGGAAACCATTGGAATTTCTGGAATGTGGTCTATCAGCCCGTCGGCTTCCTGATATTTATTGTCTGTGCATTTGCCGAGTGTAACCGGACGCCGTTTGATTTGCCGGAATGTGAAACGGAACTCGTCGGCGGATACCACACGGAATACAGTAGTATGAAACTCGGTTTTTATCTGTTCGCCGAATACATCAACATGTTTATTTCTTCCGCGGTGATCTCTACATTGTATTTCGGCGGATACAACTTTCCATTCATGAATAACCTTGGTCTTGACCAAAATGCCATTACGATACTGGGAACTGTTTCCTTGTTTGTGAAAATAACCTTCTTCATCTTCTTCTTCATGTGGATCCGGTGGACAATCCCCCGCTTCCGTTATGATCAGCTGATGAACCTCGGCTGGAAGATTTTGATACCGCTTGCGGTTGTCAATATCTTTCTGACCGGACTGGTATCCCTGTTTGTCAACCGTTAGTCACGGTTCAAGTAAGGGGACAGAAGAAAAGTCACAATAAAAAGTATAGTCTACAGACAGGCGCTGAAACCGTAAAAACCGAATGCTTACAAACCGATCAAAACTCGTCGTTAAAAAGGAGATGACCTTCCTGGAGAAGATGTATCTTCCGGCTATTCTCGGTGGCATTGCCATTACCATTAAGCACCTGTTCCGCCGGAGTTCGACCGTGAGATACCCGGAGAAAACCAGGGAGATCAGCAATGTATGGCGCGGTCAGCACGTACTCAAGCGTGATGACAAAGGCGCCGAGCGGTGCACCGCCTGTGGCCTTTGCGCTGTGGCATGCCCTGCCGAAGCGATTACCATGACAGCGGCCGAACGCAATAAGGGCGAGGAGAATTTATACCGGGAGGAAAAATACGCCGCTACTTATGAGATCAATATGCTGCGTTGTATCTTCTGTGGCTTGTGCGAAGAAGCTTGTCCGAAAGAAGCGATTTTTTTGACAGACCGGATCCTTCCGACAGACTATTCGCGCGGTGGATTTATATTCGGTAAGGACAAACTCGTCGAGCGTATAGACGATCGTATTGATATAAGCAAAAGACAGACAGAAGAGGTGCTCGAATTCAAGCAACAAAAAAAATTGAGTCATAACAAGTAACGTATACCACCCGTGACGCTTAACGTATTCTATTTTCTTTCTTTTGTCGCAATACTCTCGGCGCTGATGGTGGTTTTTTCCAAAAACCCGGTATACAGTGTACTTTATCTCATCATCACATTCTTTTGTATTGCCGGCCACTACGTCCTGCTGAATGCCCAGTTCCTCGCGGCAGTCCATGTTATCGTTTATGCCGGGGCCATCATGGTGTTATTCTTATACGTGATTATGTTATTAAACCTGAATGAGGAGGCTGAACCGCATAAAACCACAGTTTTGAAAATAACGGCAACCATTTGCGCCGGACTACTGATGATCATGCTCGTCGGATCGCTAAAAGGAACGGAGCAAATGATCCGGCAACAACCTGCGGATGCAGGCATCGGGTTGGTAAAGTCTCTTGGTAAGGTCATGTTCACCGAATTCCTGCTTCCTTTTGAAATCACTTCCGTGCTGCTTCTGGCAGCGATGGTAGGCGCCGTAATGCTCGGGAAAAAGGAATAACTCAGACATCAATATCATGCGACAAAAATATTAAGACCAATGATCAACACTATCCCGCTCGAATACTACATCTGGCTCGCTACGGCCCTTTTTACCATCGGGGTCCTTGGTGTGCTGTATCGGAGAAATGCTATCATCATATTTATGTGCATCGAACTCATGCTTAACGCAGTCAACCTGCTGATGGTCGCGTTCTCAAGTTACCTCAACGATTCCTCCGGACAGGTGTTTGTCTTTTTTATTATGGCTGTCGCGGCGGCTGAAGTAGCGGTTGGATTGGCTATTCTCGTGCTGATGTACCGAAACACAAAGACCATCGACATCAATGTTTTGAATCGTTTAAAATGGTAGATATAAAATTACTGGCGAGCCTTGTTCCCCTGTTCCCTTTGCTGGGATTCCTGATCATTGCGCTCAGTGCAAAACGACTTTCCGAAAAAATCACCTCGGTACTGGCATGCGGGGTTATCCTGCTGTCGTTTATACTTTCGATTATCCTGTTTACTCACCTCGCGGGTACGACCTCAGGCGACCCTGCCATCCGCGTTTCGCTGTTCAACTGGATAAGTGCCGGAAATTTCCACTCCAGTATCAGTTTCCTCGTTGATCCGCTTTCTTCGTTGATGTTGTTGATCATTACCGGAGTCGGATTCCTGATCCACGTTTACGCGACCGGTTATATGCACGGCGACGAAGGATTCAGCAGGTTCTTTTCCTACCTCAACCTGTTCGTGTTCTTCATGCTGTTGCTCGTAATGGGATCGAACTACCTCGTGATGTTCGTCGGTTGGGAGGGGGTTGGATTGTGTTCGTACCTGCTGATCGGCTTCTGGTTCAAGAACCAGGCTTACAACGACGCTGCCAATAAAGCCTTTATCATGAATCGCGTTGGCGACCTGGGTATGTTACTCGGTATCATTCTCATTTTTGTGAACGTGGGAAGCATCGAATACTCCGATGTATTTGCCGGTGCGACAACAATCGACCCTTCCACGGTGACGGCAATTACCATATTACTTTTTATAGGAGCCATGGGCAAAAGCGCTCAACTCCCGCTCTACACGTGGCTCCCGGATGCCATGGCCGGTCCGACACCGGTTTCCGCTCTCATTCATGCCGCTACCATGGTAACAGCCGGAATCTACATGGTCGCGCGAAACAATCTGCTTTATTCGCTTTCGCCATTGGCAATGGAACTGATCGTCGTGGTAGGACTGGCCACCGCGCTCTTTGCCGCGACCATCGCATTGACTCAAAACGATATCAAAAAAGTACTCGCATACTCCACCGTGAGTCAGCTGGGGTTGATGTTCCTGGCCCTTGGGCTTGGTTCATTCAGCAGCGGCATTTTCCATATGGCTACACATGCGTTTTTCAAGGCCTTGTTGTTTCTTGGCGCCGGAAGCGTGATCCATGCACTTGGAAACGAGCAGGATATCAGGAAAATGGGCGGACTTAAAAAATACCTGCCCCTCACTTACTTTACTTTCCTGGTTGGTGTACTCGCGATATCCGGTATCCCGCCTTTTTCGGGTTTCTTTTCAAAGGACGAAATTCTGGCTGCCGCATTCGCCCACAGTAAACCTGTTTATTTGTTAGCCGTGGCCGCATCCCTCCTTACTGTATTCTACATGTTCCGACTGATCTTCCTTACATTTTTCGGAAATGAAAGAGCAGGTCACGACACGATGCATCACATCCACGAGTCTCCAAAAAGTATGACTATCCCGTTGGTTCTGCTGGCCGTTCTTTCATTCGCCGGCGGATTAGCGGGTGTTCCGGAGGCACTTGGCGGGTCCCACTGGCTGAATGCATTTTTATCACCTGTGTTTTCTCCATCCCAAGGTATTCTTGCTCCGCATCACCTGACGCATACTACGGAATATATCCTCATGGCTATCGTTGTTGCCTGCACACTGGGCGTGATCGCGTTTGCCTATTCAAGGTACGTATCGGGAGGCCATGTACCCCGGCCGGACGGACAGATTACCGGTGGCCTTCACCGTGTACTTTACAACAAATACTATGTGGATCAGTTTTACGAACTGACCATCATAAAACCCCTGTATTGGATTTCACAAAAACTGGAAGCTGTGGTTGAACGATCCGGCATCGACGGGCTGGTAAACTTATCGGGAAAGAGCATTGTGTCGGGAAGTAACGTAGCAAGACACCTGCAGAATGGAAGGATAGGCTACTACATTTTTGCCATGGTTGCGGCTATCGTGCTGATACTTGTTCTGGGACTTATTTGAACGGACATGCCATGACTAGAGGTGATGAAAGTGTCGCAATGATGAAGATCAATATTTAATGAGTAAGGAATAAACATGACAGTCTTTTTAATATTCTTTCCGCTGCTGGCGGCTATGCTGATCTTTATTGCAAGGCCGGCGAATGCAAAAGTATGGGCCTTCGCAGCATCGCTGATTGAAGTTGCAGCATCTATCGTTGTCACTACTGCATTTGTCAGGAATGAGGAGGTTCAGTTCATCATTAATATTCCGTGGATTGAATCTCTCGGGTTGAATTTCTCGGTAGGTATCGACGGGATCAGCCTTTTAATGGTGCTGTTAACCACCATACTTGTACCGCTTATTATTCTGTCATCCTTCAAACATGCTTATAACAGGGCATCAACGTTCTATGGACTGATACTCACGATGCAAATGGCATTGATCGGTGTGTTCACGTCGCTGGACGGTCTTTTGTTCTACCTTTTCTGGGAGGCAGCGCTGATCCCAATCTATTTTATCTGCCTCATCTGGGGAGGTGAAGACCGTGGAAGGATTACGCTGAAGTTTTTTATCTATACCCTTGCGGGAAGCCTTTTTATGCTGGTCGGGCTCGTGTACCTGTACTATCACACGCCGGGCGCACACACCTTCGACATCCAGGCCCTTTACGAAGCCGGAAGATCATTGCCCGCGGCGGAACAATCGTTGATTTTCTGGGCCATGTTCGTAGCGTTTGCGATCAAGATGCCTGTGTTCCCGTTTCACACCTGGCAACCAGATACCTACACCGTTGCACCGGCGCAGGGAACCATGCTGCTTTCGGGGATAATGCTGAAAATGGGAATTTACGGCGTGATCCGGTGGCTGATCCCGGTAGTACCTTCCGGAGTGGAACAATGGGGTTTTACGGCAATCGTTATCTCCGTCGCCGGAATCGTTTATGCATCTTGCATAGCATTGGTCCAGAAGGATTTTAAAAGACTAATAGCTTATTCATCTATCGCGCACGTTGGGCTGATCTCCGCAGGAACCTTTACACGGAGTACGCTGGGCGTTCAGGGAGCAATGATCCAGATGCTGAGTCACGGAGTCGTTGTTATCGGATTGTTTTACATAATCGAAATTATTTTTGAACGGACGCAAACCCGGCGGTTGTCGAACCTGGGAGGGATACGGAATGTCGCTCCGGCATTAACCACTGTCTTTGTTATCGTTATGCTGGGAAGTGTAGCCCTTCCCCTCACCAGCGGTTTTGTCGGCGAGTTTTTGCTGATCAACTCGTTGTTTCAATACCAGGCTATCGTCGGCGCGGTGGCCGGGCTTACCATCATACTGGGCGCCGTTTACATGCTCAGGACATTTCAAAAGTCCATGTCCGGTGAAGTGAATGCACTAACAGGTGTTTTCACGGACCTCGGTACTCATGAAAAATTGGTGCTTTATCCAATCGTTATTATCGTCCTTTTACTCGGAATCTACCCGGGGCCATTGCTGGAGATCTCGGAACCGGCTGTGGCCAATCTTTTAAAAATATATTCAACCTACTCCGCATCACTGAAGTAATATGAATGCACTTTTCCTAATCTGTGGCCTGGGTGTTTTTTCGCTTGTCGCGGAAATTGTGAATTTTAAAAGAGGGCTGATCATGGTGATGATGGCCGGGTTGCTGACGGCTGGAATACTGGTGATCATTGACTTCGGAACCTCCACACTGCACTTCAGCGATATGCTGATGTTCGATAATTTTTCACTCGCCTTTTCCGGACTTATCATTGGAGTAAGCATTTTCTGGTTATGGATGAGCTACGACTATTTCCAGTTGCAGCCGCACGTGACAGACCGGGCCGCGCTGATTCTGTTTACCATTGCCGGCGCGGTAATCATGGCTTCATTCAACAACATGGCCATGCTGTTCTTAGGTATTGAGATCTTATCGATATCCCTGTATGTATTGGCCGGAAGCCGCAAAGAGAGCCTGAACTCCACGGAAGCGGCATTCAAATATTTCCTGATGGGTTCATTCGCCACTGGTTTTCTGCTGATGGGTATTGCTCTTGTTTACGGCGCCACCGGATCCTTTGACATTACAAAAATCGCGGCCTTTGTAGCTACTCATGATACCGCCCTGCCTGCATTCTTCTACGCCGGTGTCCTGTTGATGCTCGTGGGACTTGCGTTTAAAATATCCGCTGTACCCTTTCATTTCTGGGCTCCCGACGTATATGAAGGATCGCCTACCGTTATCACTGCGTTTATGTCAACCGTGGTGAAGATCGCGGCAATTGCTGCATTTTACAGGATTTTTGCCCTATGCTTTTCGTCCGTCCAGGCTACCTGGATTACAGCCCTACAGGTTATTACGGTTTTAACATTGATTGTCGCCAATCTCACCGCCGTTTATCAAAGCGGGATCAAACGGATGCTTGCCTATTCAAGCGTGGGCCATGTTGGATATATCCTGCTCGGTTTTATTGCGACTGACACGGGGTCAACAGGCGCCGTATTTTATTACCTCAATGCATATGCGATCGCATCGCTCACGGCTTTTACAGTCGTGCATGAGCTGGAAAGGGACACTCCGAACATCGCCATCCAGCGTTTCAACGGGCTTTTTAAAAAATCGCCGTTTATGGCCGTCGCGATGACCCTCGCTTTGTTGTCACTTGCGGGTATCCCTCCGCTTCCTGGTTTCTTCGGAAAGTACATGGTTTTTGCGCTGGCCATTGAACATGGCCATACAGGTTTGGTGATCGTGGCGATCGCCACTTCGCTGATCGGCGTCTATTATTATTTCAGAGTCATAATCGCCATGTTCTTTAGCGATAGCGCGGGAGAAAACACTCCCCTTACATGGTCTGTTAAACTGCTGATCGCCACACTGACAATAATCAGCATCCTTCTTACGGT
Organism: Chryseolinea sp.; assembly: GCA_041742155.1. GTDB lineage: Bacteria > Bacteroidota > Bacteroidia > Cytophagales > Cyclobacteriaceae > Chryseolinea. The sequence continues at coordinate 309,309 of JBGSJE010000004.1, forward strand.
GTTTGCAGATCGTGTATTAAACCTGGTCGCCTGAGCGTAAACGTCTAAGATCGTCAGGCATAAAAAAAGCGATCATCACTGTAGAATACGCCATTCTCAGTGTCTGAACGGATTTAACCTCTCCATATTTGTTTTTTTTTGCAAAACATTTTACCTTCAATCGATTGCAAATCTTGATATCATGGGAAAAGTAAGAAACCTGCTACACGCGAAGGGAAATGTGATTTATTCGGTGGAGCCGTCTGCGATGGTCTACAGAGCTGTTGAATTGATGTGCGAAAAAAATATCGGCGGCCTTTTAATCGTTGAAAATGGAATTCTGGTGGGAATTTTCACTGAACGGGACTATGCAAGGAAACTTATCCTGAAGGGTAAATCGTCCAAAGACACACCTATCCGGGAATTGATGACGTCGAATCTTGTGACCGTAACACCCGACACAAGTGTTGACGATTGCATGCGGGCTATGACCGGCCGGAAGATCCGGCATTTACCCGTACTGGATAACGACCAGCTCGTCGGAATAATCTCTATCGGCGATGTCGTAAAGTTTGTCATCGAGGAACAACGCTCCATTATTCAGCACCTCGAAACTTACATCACCGGCCATTACGAATAGCTGCTTTTTTCCGTCTACTTCGTCATACTTATCCTGGACTTGAACTCCGGAGTTCCGGGTTTATAATGATTTACGGCCCAGGATGAATCAGAGGTTAACTCAAATCCTTTCTTTTTCGATCTCGCCCGGGCCCGGTAGTGCTCGTACAAACGAAAAAATTCCGCCATATAAAACCTGGCTATTTCCGGCGCATTCCTGATCTCGATAAGATTCTCATCGTTGTTGTAATTGGAGTTATTGCTGAAGTTAGCAGAACCTGTGTGGTGATGCGGTTCTTTGTTTCGCCGCCAACAATAATAACATACACTTTATTAATTTTTATTCTGTCACTTCCCGGTTAGGGGTTTTCGGGGATAGTGTACAACCACCTGATCGTGCATGGTATACAAGCGATACTGTGTCCCATCGTTCACCAGAATGCCACTCGATTTATTTTCACCAACTATCGGATTACCACCGTACTTTGTCCAGTGAACGAGATCATCCGACATGGCGACACATGTACTCCACTCATGCCAGTCCTCGAATGCTGTCGCGTGATAATATGCATAGTACTTACCTTTGTATTTAACGATCTGGTTAACGGCGACACCGTATTTGTCGTACATATCCGGACCGATACGGATCACCGGTTCATCCTGTTTGTTCGTCCACACCTTCAGGTCGGTTGAAGTTGCAAGCCATATTCCAAGATCTCCCCGCTCATAAAACAAATACCATACGTTGTTTTCCTTCCATACCGTCGGTGTTCCGTATGCACCCGCGGTCAGCCGCTCCCCGTTCGTGTAACGGATATCAAGAGCACCATGCTCGGTCCAATGAATACGGTCGGTTGATGTCAGCATATGTGCAATATCCTCGCGACCTTCGGCAAACATATAATAAACACCGTCGGACTTGATGACCATCATATCTTCAACCCATCCGGAGTCGAAGATCGGATTACCGGCAAACCTTGTCCATGTTATTCCGTCGTCTGATGTTGCGTACCCGAGATGCAATTCGGTATCTGCGGTATCGCGGAAACCGGTGTACCACATGTGATACTGACCATCTTCGTATAAAATGTATCCCCGCTCCCTGATCTTCTGGTCCCATGTACCTCCGCCTGTCCCCGTGAATACGGGATTCTTTTCATGAGCGGAAAAGTCAAGAATCTCCGACGGGTATAAAGTCGAATCTGCGGTCAGTGATTCGTTTTCTGTTGTTGACGTTCGTTTTACACATCCTGAAACGAGTACGAGCAGTAAGGTGATCCGGAGATAGTGCGCCATTTCAATTTGATTAAGATTCAATACCAGGTTTGCATATCAACGCAATATAACCGTTTTAAGGGATGGGTGCTTCTATTCTCCGTCTAAGCGGTTCCAGTTTTACTTTCACTTCTTTCTGAAGGGCAAGGATCGTATGTATTTGTCAGCGATCCATGCAGCGCCTGGTTCAACCCCTTGCGGGGTTATTGGGGTGATTCGTGACTCTGCTATCCCGGTTTCACCGGGAGTTAATCATCTTTAAGCCCTCCGGGCTTATCCCTGAAGATGCTGGTCATGCTTGATAAGCCAGAACGCTTATACATGAATAAGCAAGTACTGCAGATTGCTTAGACGAAATCAACCGTCATCAGAAGCCCTTCAGGCTTGTAGACCAAGTACCCCTCGACAAAACCGGTCGCCCAACAAATCAATCATCCACTCCAAGCCCGAAGGGCTTAATAACCTCCGACAAAGTCGGTAGCACCAACAAATCCATCATCCACCCCAAGCCTGTCGGTGGCACCAACAAACGTATCACCCTAAGCCCGAAGGGGCTTAAACTTCAATAACCTCCGACAAAGTCGGAGGCCCTCAACACACCCAACGTCCACCCAAGCCCGAAGGGCTTGTACTTCAATAACCTCCGACAAAGTCGGTGGCCCCAACAAACCTATCATCAACCCTAAGCCCGAAGGGCTTAAATTTCAACAATCTCCGAAACAAGACACTGCCCCCAATAAACCACCAATCACCTAAGCCCAGAGGGCTTAAACTTCAATAACCTCCGACAAAGTCAGTAGCCCTCAACACACCCAACGTCAACCCTAAGCCCAGAGGGCTTAAACTCCAATAACCTCCGACAAAGTCGGTGG
>JBGSJE010000005.1:0-530027 GCA_041742155.1 Chryseolinea sp.
TTTACAATAATTATCCGATGTTGGAATGTGGATAACTCAACTGAAAACTATCAAATTGTAGTCATGTCCCGAGTTATCCATATTTCAATATCTAAATTTAAAAAGGCTTGGTTATTAACACAGAATCTCCGCGGTGAAAAGAACAGATGTCCGTGATCGTTCTAAGGGGAACACGTGTCGAATTACTGTATCGTCGAGGTAACAAACAAGGGCCATCAGAGTAACCGTCAGCTTCAGCTGACGGTTACCACGACGGGATCCGTAGTCGGCTTTAGCCGAATGGTTGTGTGGATTCATAGCGGTGAAATTAGTTACCCGCGCGAATTCTTTGCGGCCACTCCGTGCCTCTTGCGTCTCTGTGGTGAAAGGAACAGATGTCCGGCTATCTGTTTCCGGGCGCGAATATCGTGCGTAGGAGCCCTATGATGTGGAAGCTATAATAGAGGGTATCAAAGGTTCACCGCTAAGGCGCGATGGCGCGAAGGAATCGCAAAGGAATTCATAGATAATTAGCTGACGACTACCATACCCATTAGGTGTTCTTCGAGGTCCCTCTGCGACTTGGCTCTGCGGTGAAAGGAACAGATGTGCGGCGATCTGTTCCGGGCCGAATGTGGTGCGTAGGAACTCTATGATGCGGATGTCATAATAGAGGGTATGAGAGGTTAACCGCCAAGGCGCCATGACGCGAAGGAATCGCAATGGAATTCATAGATAACTAGCCGACGACTACCATACCCATTAGGTGTTCTTCGCGGTCCCTCTGCGACTTGGCGGCTTTAGCCGACGGGTTACCGTACCCCCACGAAATTTCTTCGCGGTCACTCCGCGCCTTCGCACCTAAGGGCCGCAAGGAATTCATGGCGATGTGATAACTGGCCGACCAGCCTCCTAGCAGTTTTTTCCATCGCTACCTGTGACACCCGCCTTATCCAGTATTTTTTCAAGGGGACAAAAACGGGTGATCGATGATTGTACAAGATTTAACGCCACAAACGCGGCAAGCCCCAACCAGTAGATGTTCACAAAATATGCCAGTGTAATGCTGATGAATACCATCGTCCCGGCAACTGCTCTTACTATTCTTTCTCTCATTGTTGTGTTACATTAAAATTGTTTCGGCCTTGATCTTCTTTTAACCTTTTTACACATTGGCGTGTCCTTATACTCCTCGCAGACCATGCGCAGGTTATTTTGCGCGGTGTTAAAAAGACGCGAGTATGTATTCGCCGCATGCTTCATCGCCGCGTCCACCTGTACCTCTTGCTTAAACGGTTGCATAGCTCGATTTTTCAACGGGAATTATAAAGGCGCGTACGGGAAAAGGAGTTTCATTTTCCGTGTTGTGTTTACGGATCCTGTCCAACGCAGCTTCCGCCTTCAGCGCATCCGTAAAACTGAACAGGAAGATCGAATCAAACTGTTCGTTGCCGCTGCTGAACCAGTTGTCCAGCAGGTTCGAACTTTTATGGTCCTTAAAGCCGATCGTTTCCGACACACTGAACACGGTAATACCGGCGTCTTCCAGTATCCGGGAAACTTTTTTTTGATCGTCTTTCAGACTTGTTACCACCAGGAGTTTCATAGGCATGTTTGTTTTTGAATGACAATTTATTTTTTGTCCGTTTGCTTCCGCATCATTTTGAAATACAACAAGGGTACAACCAACAGGGTAAGGAAGGTCGATGTGATCGTTCCGCCCATCAGAGAAATAGCCAGTCCCTGGAAGATCGGGTCAAAGAGGATGATGACCGCACCCAGTACAACAGCACCCGCGGTGAGAAGGATCGGAGTAGTACGAACGGCGCCGGCTTCGATGATCGCCTGTTTCAACGGTATCCCTTCCTCCAGCCTGATGTTAATAAAGTCGATCAACAGCACCGAATTGCGGACCATTACTCCGGCGAGTGCGATAAATCCGATCATGGACGTAGCCGTAAAATAAGCGCCCAGCATCCAGTGACCCAACACAATTCCAATAAGGGACAACGGGATGGCTGCGAGCATCACCACCGGTACCTTAAAGTCCTGAAACCACCCGACGATCAGCATGTAGATCATAATGATCACGACGGCAAAGGCAATTCCCAGGTCGCGGAACACTTCATAGGTAATCTGCCACTCGCCGTCCCACTTCAGCGTAAAGTTGTCTTCAAACTCCGGCTGTTGATTGTAGGACTCTTCAAGCGTGTACCCCTTCTTCATTGGGATTTCCTTCAGCTTGTCGGAGATCTCCATGATGGCGTAAAACGGACTCTCCAGTTCACCGGCCATATCAGCCAGCACGTAGACCACTCGTTTTTGGTTTTTACGGTAGATACTCTTTTCACGGATGTCTTCGCGGATATTAACCAGGTCGCCTACAGGTACGGCATTCCCCATCTGGTTGATGACCTTCAGGTTTCGGATATCATCAACAGTCGCCTTTTCAGCGTCGCTCAGTTGCAACACAATATTGACGGGATCAAACGAAAGGGGATTATGAATAATTCCAGCCGGCATGTTCGACAACGCTGCCTGGATAGTAGCGACAACCTGCGCCGGAGCAACACCATAGCGCATCGCCTTTTCCTTGTCTACCTCGAACCGGTATTCGGGTTGATCGGCTTCCGTCATCCAGTCGCTGTCGACAATACCTTCCGTATCTTCGACCAGCTTTTTCACCTGCGCTGCGATCCTGATCTGTTCTTCATAATCCGGACCGTATACTTCAGCTACGATGGTAGACAGCACCGGGGGACCCGGCGGAACCTCAACAAGCTTTACGTTCGCATTATACTTTTTGGCAATCTGTTGAATAGCCGGTCTCAGCTGCTTGACGATGTCGTGACTTTGAATACTCCGGTCTTTTTTATCAACCAGGTTTACCTGGATATCCGCAACGTTCTCGCCGCTCCGTAAGTCGTAGTGACGTACAAGGCCGTTAAAACTGATAGGACCTGCGGTACCTACATAGCCCTGGTAATTGCGCACCAGCTTTTGTTGCCCGACAAATTGCGAAATTTCTTTTGCCACGACCGCTGTACGCTCGAGTGTCGTTCCTTCGGGCATATCGATAACTACCTGGAACTCGTTCTTGTTATCGAATGGCAGCATCTTCACGGCAACCCAACGGGTATAGAAAAACGAAACGGACACCAGCAGCACAACTACAGTACCGGCGATAAATGCCCAGCGCTTCCACCGGGTTTCCAGCATCGGGTTGATGAATGATTTATATAGTTTATATATTTTCGATTCTTCCAGTGTTGCCGGCGCTTTGTCGTCATGTCCTTCCTTTTCCCGGAGAAATATGTAACCGAGATAAGGTGTAAGGGTCAGGGCAACCACCAGGGAAAGCATCATGGCGATCGAAGCGCCGATCGGCATGGGACTCATGTAAGGGCCCATCATACCGGAAACAAATGCCATCGGCAGAACGGCGGCAATAACGGTGAACGTCGCCAGGATCGTGGGATTACCCACTTCATTGATAGCGAAGATTGCCGCCTGCAGGAATGGTAACCGCTTCATTTTAAAATGACGGTGCATATTCTCCGCGATGATGATCGAGTCATCGACCACAATACCGGTTATGAAGACAAGTGCAAAGAGTGTAATACGGTTGAGGGTGTAGTCCAGGAAATAGTAACTGAACAACGTCAACGCAAAGGTTACTGGTACGGAAAGGAATACAACCAGACCGCCGCGCCATCCCATAGCCAGCATTACAAAAAGCGTTACGGCGATCACCGCCACAAAAAGGTGGAGCAACAGCTCCGATACTTTTTCAGATGCGGTCTCTCCATAGTTCCTTGTTTCTGTAACCTGTACATCATCCGGGATCAGCTCACTTTTCAGATGTTCGACCTTGCTGACGATCCGTTCCGAAAGCTTCATAGCATCGGCACCTTTCTTTTTTGCTATTGAAAGCGTCACGGCCGAGTACTCAGACTTGTAGCGTTCCGCTGCAACCGGGTCATGCTGCCCGTATCCGTAAAATACATACTGCGACGGCTTTTCAGGACCTTCCTCGATATGCGCCACCTGTTTCAAATAGACCGGCTGGTTATTGTTCGATCCGACAATCAGGTTACCAACCTCTTCCGCGCTGCTGAGAAAATTTCCCGCATCGACAGAAAACGCCGTATCGCGGCTGATCAGGTTTCCCGCCAGCAGCTGCGCGTTGCTACCCTGTATGTTCTTTGCTATACCAAGGAAGTCCACACCACTCCCGGCCATCTTATCTTTGTCGAGTGTGACGTTTACCTGACGCGACCTGCCGCCCAGGATGTTGACAGACGCGACATCGGGAATTTTTTTGATCTCATTTGTCAGCACCTGGCCCAGTTGCTTCAGTTCATAGTCGTCGTATTTTTCACTCCATAGGGTAAGTCCCAGGACAGGTACATCGTCTATCGCGCGGGTTTTAACAAGGGGCATCATCACGCCTGCCGGCATCCGGTCCATATTCTTCATCAACTCATTGTAGAGTTTTACGAGTGAGCGTTCGATGTCCTCTCCGACATAAAACTGTACGATCAGCATCGCCTGCCCTTTCATGGAAGTGGAATACACATACTCCACACCTTTGATATTTGAGATTATTTTTTCGAGCGGCTGCGATACCCTGGCCTCCACTTCCTTTGGTGATGCACCCGGGTAACGGAGAAAAATATCCGCCATCGGCACATCGATCTGTGGCTCTTCTTCGCGCGGGATCAGCATCGTGCTGTATCCGCCAATCAACAGAAAAGCAATCATCAACAAGATCGTAAGTTTCGATTGTATGAATGCTTTAGCAATATTTCCTGACAAACCTTCTTTCATCTTTTGTGTTGTTCGCTATCTGGCTTCAGATAATGTGTACTTGATTATTTTCTATTTTATCGCAACGGGAACGCCATTGTACAACTTGCCTTCACTTTCGAGAATGAACTTTTCATCCCGGCTCAGCCCGGAAAGGATTTCAACGAGATTCCCCTCCGATTTCCCCAACCTCACCCACCGGAGCAGTGCAGTTTTGCTGTCCGTGATAGTATACAATCCCGCCAGCTGATCCTTGTAGTGAATGGCTGACTGGGGTACCAGTATTGCATTTGTTGTTGCCGCCTTGTCTCCTGCCTGAATCGTCACCTGGGCATACATCCCCGGATAAAGTCCCGCTGCTTCCGTTGAAGCGATGTTTACTTTGATCATATATTGTCCGCCGCTGAAACGGGCGGAAGGGCTGACTTCCGAAATGTTGCCTTTTACAATTTTGCCCGTGGACTTAATCCACACTTCCGCCGCAGCTCCTTCCCTGACGCGGGCAATCTCCGATTCCGATACGGATGCCGTGACTTCATAGCTACCGGACTGCTCGAGCACCAGAATAGGCGCCCCGGGATTCGCCATACTTCCCGCATCGTTATTCCGCTGCGTAATAACACCGCTGAAAGGCGCCGTCAGGTTTGTATAGGCGAGCATCGCTTCCGCCTCACGTTTCATCTGCCTCGCCGCTTCCGTTTTTGCTTTTATTGAATTGAAATGCAAGGTGACATTCTCGAGTTCCTTGGTGGAAGCGCTGTTTTGCCTGTGCAATTCCGTAAAACGTTCGTAATCTTTCTGGGCATCCGTCAGTGCCGCTTCTGCTTCCGATAACATCGCCTGCGCCTGAGCCTTCTTTGCCTCGATATCGGCATTGCTTATCGTCGCGAGAAGCTGACCTTTTTGTACGTTGTCTCCCTCCTTGACTTTGATACTGGTAATGAAGCCCATTATCCGGGTGCTGATAAACGCTGTTTCTTTTGCGTTAACCTGACCGCTTACGCGGATCGTGTTGGCAGGACCGGATGCAGCGTTCGCGACCGTTACGGAGACAGGGGTTGATGTATTAACTACTGCCTCGTGATTATCTCCGGAGCAGGAACTGAATAAAACACCCAGTACCACAAGTCCGGCAAGCGCTGATGTATTAAATTGTATTTTCATAAAATTCGTTTTTACTTTTCAGATGTTGAGGTTAAAAATTGCAAATAGGCGTGTGTGATATTCACATTAAAAAAAGCCTGCGCCTGATTAAGCTTTTGCTGCGATAACAATGTCTGCGATTGAAGTATGTCGTTCGTTGCGACAAGCCCCTGATCATACCGGTTTTGCAGGATGCGCAACGCTTCAGTCGCCTGGTTAACGGCCGTTTCCTGCTGCTTCAGGTTGAAGAGCGCGTCTTTCGACTGCCTTAAAGTCTTGTTAAGTTCCAGCTGACTTTGGTCCTTCTGATAATTCAATTGCTCCTCCATCTTTTTCCGTTCAATCCGGTTTTGAGCGATTTTATTTTGTGTAACGGTACCGTTGAAGAGTGTCCATGACAATTGCGTCCCAACCAGATAGGAATCCGACCCGAAATCAAAAGCCTCTTTATCATTGATCATGTATTCGGCAAAACCATTGAGCTTCGGCAGGTATGATAACTTTCCGGAACTGATCATCAGGTCTTTGGCCGAGATAGCGGACTGAAGCGCCAGAAAGTCCGCCCGGTTATCCGGAACCTGAGTACCGGATCCTTCGCTTTCCGCCACGGCATGGATAGGAGATACCTCGTAGATAACACCGGGTTTTGCGCCCATCAGCAAACCGAGGTAATCGGACGCGTTCCGTAGGTTGCTTTCCGCCTGGGCAAACTGGCTTTCGAGACTGTTCACCTGCACCTCTACATTCAATACATCGGATCGCTGAAGGAACCCTTTGTCGTACCGGTTCTTTGTGGTTGTATATATCGCATTCGATGTCTTTAAAGCTTCAGCCAGAACATTCTTCGCCTGATGTGCCAGTTGTAACTGGGCGTATGCTTTTTGAACTTCGAACGCCAGGTACTCCCGTGTTCGCTTTGACTTGAATGCGTATACTGCCATCTCCTCGCGGGCGGCTTTACGCATCTGGATCATATCCATATTCAGAATCGGCTGCTGCCACTCCGCTTTTGTCATGAAGTTTTGAGTAGTGGACGGATCATTGAGCAATTCCGGGTTAAAATCCGATTGCGCGATGGATTGCTGCTGAAGTTTAAATCCGAATGCATTTAAAGGGTTATTGGTGCTCATCGCCGAGTAACTCAGGTTGAGTTTGGGAAGAAACACTCCGTTTGTTTGACGGAATCTTGCGGCTGCACTTTGCTCATCCAGGTCAGCGATAAGCATCTCCTTATTGTTCCTGAGTGCCGAATCCACCGCTGCCTGCAACGGCAGGGGTACCATTTCTTGTGCCTGTAAGGCGGCCGAACTGCAAATGGCCAAAACCAGCGCTACCTTTACTATATTCTTCATTTGAATAAATTTTACACAAAGGTATAGCCATGCTCCTGCGTGCACTGTGACTTTCATCACGCTCGCTTCTTTTCTATAATTTTTTTGTTAGGTGCCATTGAAACAGAGCCGGCGGGCTGAATACCTGAGATTTGGCAATACGGTTTGCCTGTACCCTTTGATCGGGTGATTGCCAGCAAAGAAAGAGAAAAGAGAAAAGGAAACTACTTTACCTTTGAAAGGGCTTCAAGAAGGGCTGCCTTTTCGACAAGGCCGTTGTGGGTCCACATTTCCTCCCCTCTTTTGTAGATTTTTAAAACAGGGATTTCCCTTATGCCCAGCTCCATAGCCAGTTGTTTGTTTTCATCGATATTCACGCGGACGAGGGAAACATTACCCTTGTTCTCCCGCGCCACATCATGGAGCATCGGTTCCATTTTCCGGCAGGGCCCGCACCACGGAGCATAAAAGTCAACCAGAACCGACGTATCGCCTGATATAAGTTTTTTGTAGTCGCTCATCGGAAGTTTGTCACGGCTGGAAGTTTCTCCGTTCAGAGTCCTGTTTGAATCCTTCCAGGCGAGGAGTCCGCCTTTCATCTCATACACTGCTCCAAATCCGTTTTGTCTCATGTAGTCTGCCGCGTCTTTACTCCTGCCTCCGGAAAGACAGAATACAAAGTAGGGCTTTGACTTATCCAATGCAGCGATGCGGGTTTTGAATTCCTTCGCATTAAAGTCGATGTTTTGCGCATCCTTAATAGATCCGCTGCCGAATTCGGCGGGAGTCCGGACATCCAGCAGGATAGCCCCGGGGGTCTGCTCAAGTTTTGCCGCAAAGGCATCCGCCTTCAGAGAAAATGGTTGCCCGCCGCTATGGCACTGAACAAGCAGCACCAGTGCTGCGAGGGGAAATATTAATTTATACAGTTGTTTCATATCGTTGATCGTACTTCTCTGTTCCAGACTGTTAAAAATCCGGAATAGTTCATTTGTTCTGAGATTTAAAGATAATATGCCAAACTCCGCGCAGGTCGCCTTCGCGAAAATTTACAGCCTGGTCTTCCGGGTAAAGCTTTGTTATACTTGCCAGCGTAGCGGATTTTATCTGCTCACCGGGAGCGCCGTGACAATTCAGACACATCGGCTGCAGAATGATCGGCTTGAAGTAGTGGATTTCATCGCGACCGTTTAGACGTATAATGCGCACGTTAGCGCCCTCGCCGGATTTAACGGCGTTTTCGGCGTCGAGAAGGACCTGCTGCTCGAGGCTGTCGGGTTTATTGGCGGGGTTTCTGAACCGCAGGGCTGTGCGGCGAATCGTCACATCGTTCGCGTAAGCAGACGTAAGTGACGTCGCTTTTTCGTTGCAAAACCCGATCGCACCATCCATACCTTTTGCGCCGATCGCCTGTACCAGGGAGTTTCGAAGCGTGTCAAAGGTGAGAGCAACGAAGGCGTTGCCCTCCCTTACATAGACAGAATCCGGGATGGGCTCCTTTTGTTCTGCTTCCTGTGTCTTGCTTGCCTGCGTACATCCGACCAGGGTCAGAGCCGCTATCGCAATAAAATAGATTGACTTCCCCGAAGTATTCATACCGTGATTTGTTTATTTCTTCTTTTTCGGATCACGAAACGTATTGACCAGTAAGCCACCCATGACACTGCCATAGAGTGTGCTGTTAACCGGTGACGAAGTGATCGGACAGGTTCCGCTGACACATCCGATAAAATACCAGTACATATATCCCGCCGTTGCGCCGAGAATAATTCCTCCAGCCCAAAGCATCCAGTTCCTTGTCATCATTCATTCTTTTAAGCCTGTTTCTTCTTCGCGGTCGACGGGCAAACGTAATCTGTACAAACGATGTCCGTATCGCAAATTGCTTTATACCCTCCGTGAATATCGATGAGATTGTCCCAGCCCCGCGCCTTTAAAATAGAGGCGGCGATCATGGAACGGTATCCACCGGCACAATGGAGGTAAACTTCGCCCTCCCTGGGAATCTCTGCCAGGTGGGAGTTTAAATAATCGAGGGGAATGTTGATCGCCCCATCCACGTGCTCAGCCTGGAACTCGCCGGGTTTGCGAACATCGATCACATGAAGCTTCTGATCCCGCATCCGGTTTGCAAACTCGTTCACGGAGATAGATTCGATCCGGTCCATATCTTTTCCGGCCTGTAACCACGCCTTGAACCCGCCTTTCAGAAAGCCCAGCGTATTGTCGAACCCTACGCGTGCCAGGCGGGTCACAACCTCCTCTTCACGGCCCTCTTCCGTTATCAGCAACAACGGGTGAGCTACTCCGGGTATAAGAGCTCCAGCCCAGGGCGCAAAACTTCCGTCGATACCGATATTGATGGAGTTCGGGATAAACCCTTTCCCAAAAACTTCCGCCGCGCGGGTATCCAGTATTAAAGCGCCGGTTTCATTCGCAATGACTTCAAATTCCTCCACCGATAACGCGCGGGTACCTTTATTCAGTACCGAATCTATACTGGCGTAGCCTTCCTTATTCATTTTAACATTTTCAGGAAAATACGCCGGTGGAGGTAATAGCCCATCAGTTACTTCCCTGATGAACTCTTCGCGGGTCATATTTTTACGGAGCGCATAGTTCACCCGCTTCTGATTGCCGAGTGTATCTACCGTTTCAGTCATCATATTTTTTCCGCATGCAGAACCGGCTCCGTGGGCGGGGTAGACGATCACATCGTCCGCGAGCGGCATGATCTTGGTCCGCAGCGAGTCAAACAGAAGCCCTGCCAGTTGTTCCTTGGTCATATCGGCCGCCTTTTGCGCCAGGTCCGGTCTTCCGACATCGCCGAGGAAAAGTGTATCGCCGCTGAAAATGGCGTGGTCCTTTCCGTTTTCGTCCCTCAGCAAATAGGTTGTCGATTCCATGGTATGTCCGGGTGTGTGGAGCACCTTAATGGTAATGTCACCAACCTTTAATTCTTCGCCGTCTGTGGCGATGTGCGCCTTGAACTTCGGTTTTGCATTCGGTCCGTAGACGATGGTCGCACCGGTTTTGGCGGCCAGGTCCACGTGGCCGGACACGAAATCGGCGTGAAAATGTGTTTCCAGAACATATTTTATCGTCACCTGGTCAGTTTCGGCTTTCTCCACATAGGGCTCGATTTCGCGCAATGGATCAATGATCACCGCTTCGTTTCCAGACCGGACGTAGTATGCCCCCTGGGCAAGGCATCCGGTATAAATTTGTTCGATTTTCATATTGGTATTTTACTTAATTGTCAATTTACGGTACAAATTTCGGCAGGAATATGATATCCGTCAGTGATGAAAGTCACGCAGGCTGTTTTTTATTATCCGATCTCCTTGATCATGATATAAAAGGCCATCGTGAGGGCGAACCATCCGAACCCGGACTTCAGGTTTCTTCCATCGATATAACGCGATAGAAATGATCCGAGAAAAACACCGGCAATTGCTACCATCGACACACCGATCATCAGCGTAAAGTCGACTTCCTTCAGTAGTGTCATGTCTCCGAAAAATCCGATCAGCGAATTTATCGCGATCACAATCAACGACGTTCCAACCGCTTTTTTCATGGGAATACCCGCCAGTAAAACCAGTGCCGGAATGATCAGGAATCCGCCGCCCGCACCCACGATACCCGTGATGATACCGATGATCATCCCCTGGAATATGATCAGGTGGAGAGGATGGTTTACTTCCAGGTTTTCCTGCCCTGTTCTTTTTTTATGGACGATCATCCGGACTGCGGCGAGGACCATCACCAGCGAGAAAAAGAGCATCAGTGCTGTATCCTTCGACAATTCGAAATCACCCCTCGCAAAAATAACGTCCGGGATATGCGGCAGCAGATAGTGACGGGTAAAATATACCGCCGCCGTAGAGGGCAGCGAGAACAGTAAGGCGCTTTTGAAATCCACCATCCTGTTCAGCGCACTGCGAATCCCACCTACCAGCGATGTTGTGCCGACGATAAATAATGAGTAAGCTGTCGCCAGGGTCGGTTCGATGTGAAAAAGATAAACCAATACGGGGATTGTGATGATAGACCCTCCTCCACCGATGAGCCCCAATGAGATTCCGATCGCACCCGACGCCAGATAGCCTGCAAGATTGTCCATATGCTTGTATTATAACACAAAGGTCAGGCGCCGGTCGGTAGGATACTGTGACCGAAGTCACGCTTCGGCGGATTGGCGGTAATTTCACTGTAAAGGGCTCATCAGCAAGTCCTCACAGATAAAAGTTTTATAGATTCAGGCGTGTGATCTCGTTCCGGGAGATCGAGATTCTTTTTTGCGATTCAAGTTTTTTCAGCAATCTGGAAATCACCTCGCGCGACGAGTTGAGATCGTCGGCGATCTCCTGGTGGGTAATGGATATTTTATCGCTCTGTAACGAGGTGAACTGGCGTTTCAGGTAGAATTCGAGCTTCTGATCCATGGAATGAAACACAACCTGATCGATTACTTCCAGTAATTCACCGAAACGCGCCCGGTATGTTTCCAACACAAAATAGTACCATTGACGATGGTCCCTCATCAATCCGTCCATGTGCTGGATGGGAATTGCTAACGCCGTTACCGGCGACATCGCCCTTGCCTTTATCTCGCTGGTTTCATTTTTTGTGGCACAGATCATGGATAGCGCACACGCATTTCCTTTCTCCAGATAATAGAGAAAGAACTCTTCGCCTTCCTCTCCTTCCCTGTACAACTTCACCCGGCCGTCGAGGATGAGCAGGGAGTTTTTGAAATACTGCCCGGGCCGCATCAGCATGTCGCCCTCTTCGTACGTAACAACCTGCCCAATTTTTTCGAGGTGTTGAATAAGTTCAGGATCGAATTGGGGAAAAGTTTCATCAAGTTTCATACATCCAGGATCTGTTAGCAGTACCGGAAAGGCGCTGACCGCACAAAAATAGCAGGATTTTAGAATACCGGCTGTCAATATCCGGGATACCCGCATGGAAAGCTTCGTTCGGAGATCTTGTCTTGTCGCGATGTACCCGGAAAAAGTCGCGATCTGCCTGCCGGTTCCAGATCGTAAACGAATAATTTTACAGCATGAAAACAAAAGGGACGCTTCGAACCTGCAAGGCCGGTCATCAATACTACAAAAGCAGCGACTGTCCTGTTTGTCCTGTGTGCGAACAGGCTAAAAAACCGGAAGAAGATTTTCTGAGATTATTAAGCGCGCCGGCCAGACGCGCACTGGAAAATGCCGGGATCAGGACCCTCACACATTTGTCGCAATGGCGGGAAGATGAGGTTCTGGAATTACATGGCGCAGGACCAGCCAGTATACCCAGGCTTCGGAAAGCATTGGCGGAAGCCGGCCTTCGGTTTAAAATATAAAAACAACTCAATGTACTGAAACTAAAGAGGAACAGATAGTTGTCTCCGTCCTTCAGATCCCAAAGAAGGAACCGCACACATCGACAGATAACCGCAAAGCCATTATGATCCTATTGACCTCAACGGTGTTCTTTCATTCGCAGATTTCAAGTTGAAACCGGAAGACGAGTAATGCCCTAACGGGATGGTGGTGAAGCGGCCATAACGCTTCGGGACAGTTACCCGTGCAACCCTTGGTCTATATAAAGCGGAAGGAAACGGCATTCCGGGAAACTCACTTGTTCGTTAAGGAGAGCCAGGATTTTTTTGTACGTTAGTGCTCAATTAACCTGGCTTATGATTGTCACCCTTGTTCATGTTTATGTAAAACCGGATTTTATCGGACTCTTTATTGAAGCAACCCGGACGAATCATGAAAATTCCGTCAAAGAACCCGGGAACCTGCGGTTCGACATCCTTCAGGATGCAGGCGTTCCTTCCAAATTTATATTGTATGAAGCTTACGACTCGGAAAAAGCAGCAGCCGCGCACAAGCAGACCGTCCATTATACGACATGGCGCGACACAGTGGCCCCCTGGATGGAAAAACCGCGGGAAGGGGTCATGCACAAATTACTATTTCCAGCTGCTTAAACACCACAAGATGGACCCATTTACGTTTTCGACAACGCCCCACCTACACTTTGGAGCAGGTAAGGTCTCGGTTTTACCTTCTGCCGCGCGGTCGTTCGGCTCAAAACTGTTGCTGGTTACAGGCACCCGGTCGTTCCCCTCATCAACGGATAGCCTGGATCTCCTTGAACAGCTGAACGCCCGCAAAATGGAAGTGATGCACGTCACGATCGAAAGAGAGCCATCTCCCGGTATCATTGATAATGCTGTAAAAAATTTCCATTCATTTTCACCGGACGTAGTGCTGGCAATCGGGGGTGGTAGCGTGCTGGATGCCGGTAAAGCGATCTCCGCCATGCTCCGGCTGAATGAGCCGGTTAAACCCTATCTCGAAGGAATCGGCAAAAAACCCGTTCACCCCGGTATAAAAGTTCCCTTCATCGCGGTCCCCACGACGGCGGGCACGGGGAGTGAAGCAACCAAAAACGCCGTACTCTCGGAGATGGGCAAAAGAGGATATAAAAAATCGCTCCGCCACAACAATCTCGTTCCGGATATCGCCATCGTAGATCCCGTCCTCACCGTGAGTTGTCCACCCTTGCTGACGGCTTCCAGTGGTATCGATGCCTTTACGCAGTTGCTTGAATCATACCTGTCCACAAAAGCGAACCCGATAACGGATGCCCTGGCGTGCGAAGGTCTGAAACGCATCTCGTTCTCGCTGATGCGCGCCTATCACGACGGCACCGATCTTGAAGCGCGGACAAACATGGCCCTTGCTTCCTATATTTCCGGTATTACCCTGGCGAACGCCGGCCTCGGGCTGGTGCATGGATTTGCTTCCGCTGTTGGCGGTTACTTCCCGATACCACACGGCGTCATCTGCAGTTCGCTGATCCTTCCCGCCAATAAAGTGACGATCCGTAAACTGAGATCAACAAAGGTCAATGACGGTGCGCTGGTAAAATATGCGCTGGCAGGAAAGATGTTCTCGGAATCAGAAGGCAAGACAGACGAATACTACATCGACTTACTTTTATCCGTTATGGAAACCTGGACGAAGGAAATGAACATCCCTACCCTTTCGGAAGGAGGGGTGACCAGGAAAGATTTTGAACGAATTATCGGCGCCTCCGATAACAAGAACAATCCAGTTGCTTTGGAGAAAGAGGAACTGGAGGAGGTTCTTGAGCTCGCCGGTTAACCCAACCTAAAGTATTTGGTTTTATACCGTTAAAGAGCAGGTGTTGCTTAACACCTTATCTCCGACTGCCGGTTGATCCCCGCAATTCCACCAGCCTGCGTATTTAGTTTGAAATGATCGCACGGTCGGGTAATTCCGAAAGCCGCAATCCACCATGCTTTTTAGTGCGACTATTCGACTTTGTTGGTGGTCAGGGCACGTTTTCACGAAAACGGTTTCGTAAATATCGATGGACAGATCGTTGATCATATGAATATTATTTTCCAAGTTTGAACGCTGCCGTCAACACGCGTTCCGACTGGCATCGATTCAGGAATATACATTACCAGTAGGTACTCCGTTATCACTGGTTGTGGGGTATTATTGCGGTATGCGGACAACCAATAGGGTGGACTGACTGCGGAAGTACGCCATTGCACTACAAACAAAGATCACATTTATCACCTCGCATTTGTTTAAAAAACGACCTGGCAGAGTCGGCAACTTCTATCGTATTAAAATTAACCAAATTAATCAATCCGGTTCACCTCCTCCAATGGAAATAAACTTATATGCAGCTTGAAAAAACCATTCTTTATAAACCAATAAACAATAAACGTGCCTATGAAAAACATCTATCTAATTTTTCAAAGAACAAGACTTCTGCAATCTCTCCACGGACATTTTCTCGGAGTAATGTTCGGAGTCTTTGTTGGATTAACGCCCGAAGTCTTATGGGCTTCCGTGCCACCATCAGGTCTTTTATCGGAAGTCGCAGACGTAGCGGTGACGGTAAGAGGTAAAATAACAGATGACGGGGGGCAAGCACTCCCGGGAGTGAACATCCTGGAGAAGGGAACTACGAATGGAACCGTATCAGACGCGGAAGGCAGCTTCACGTTGACGGTAGCTTCAGAAGAGTCCATTCTGGTATTCAGTTTTATCGGAACCGTCACACAGGAAGTAACGGTTGGAACGCAAACGGATTTTGCTATCCAACTCGTCACAGACGCCAAGACGCTGTCGGAAGTAGTTGTTATCGGCTACGGTACGCAGGAGAAGAAGGACATCACGGGAGCGGTCTCTTCCGTTAAGAGCGAGGAGTTCAACAAAGGTATTATCAATTCCCCGGAGCAGTTGCTGCAGGGTAAGGTAGCCGGTGTGAATGTCACCTCCGCCAGTGGTGAACCCGGCAGTAACCAGTCCATTACTATTCGCGGTGCTGGTAGCGTACGCAGCGGCAGCACACCATTATTCGTGGTCGACGGTCTGGCCCTGGATAATTCCAGCACGGGTGGTGCGACAAATCCGCTGAATTTCCTCAACCCTCAGGATATTGAATCGATCGATGTCCTAAAGGATGCATCCGCCACAGCCATTTATGGTGCAAGAGGTGCCAACGGTGTGATCCTCATCACGACAAAAAAAGGAAAGTCAGGTCAACCTAGCGTTACTTTCTCCACCAGCCTGGGTGTTTCCACCCTCGCAAATAAAATTCCCGTTCTCAGTGCGGATGAATTCAGGGCGAAAGTAGTCGAGATAGGCGGCGAGTTGACGGACCTCGACGGCTCTACAGACTGGCAAAAGGAAATAACCAGAACAGCGACAACGAAGAACTACAGCCTTACCTTCGGAGGCGGTACCGACGGATTGACGTACTACGCATCCCTTGGCATGCAGGACCAGGAAGGTATTTTGAAAAATAACGGTCTGAAAAGATATACCGGGAGGATCAATGTGAATCAAAAACTCCTGAAGAACAAGGTGAACCTGGATCTGAACCTGAATGCCACCAATACACTCAGCGAACGCCCTCAAATGGACGCGATCCTCGGTGGTGCGTTAAGTCTTAATCCAACGTATCCGGCATACGATGCGGAAGGAAAACCATCCGTATTTCCGGATGTAACCAATCCGCTGTTTCAGCTGAGCTCTTACGATGATATCACCAATACGACACGGATCATCGGAAATATTTCCCCTTCCGTGGAGATCATCAAGGGCCTTGTTTACAAACTGAACTTCGGCGTCGACAATTCAAGCTCCGACCGCGACGTACAATTCAAACCGAGTACCACACCTCAGCAGATCGGTGACCTTGACTCCTACTTTGTCAACAACAAGAACAGCCTGATTGAAAACTATATCACCTACACATTCAATAAAGGAGTAAACAACTTTTCTGTACTGGCCGGTCATTCGTATCAGAAAATCTTCGTGCAAACACGGCGCTGGAGTATCGACCGGTTTGCCGACAACGGTATTGAACCGCGATACAATCCGGGCCTCGGACAGGAACTGGACCTCGTCGATAACAAACCGGAAGGATCGGCTTACCAGAACGAGCTTCAGTCGTTCTTCGGCCGGGTAAACTACAGCTTCAAAGACAAATACCTCCTGACCGCCACGGTACGTGCCGACGGTTCCTCGAAATTCGGTGCGAATAACAAGTACGGAACCTTCCCTTCGTTTGCATTGGGCTGGAGAATTTCAGAAGAAAGTTTTATGGCGGGAAGCCCTGTAAGCAACCTGAAGCTCCGTGCGGGATGGGGACAAACCGGAAACCAGGAGATTCCCTCCAAGATCACACAGGCGCGCTTCACCTCCTCGGTTAGCGGAACAACGAGCTATCCGCTTACACCATCCGGCACTTATCCCGCCGGCACGACTTACTCGCGGTTAGCCAACCCCGACATCCAGTGGGAAGTCTCCACACAGACAAATGTGGGTGTTGATTTTGGATTCCTGGGCGGCGCATTGTCCGGTACAGTGGATTATTTTCATAAAGTATCCGACAACATCCTGCTCGAGGTTATTCCTCCCGACCCGATCCAGCCCGTCAGCAAATACTGGAACAACGTAAAGGACATGACCATCACCAACAAAGGACTGGAGATTTCGCTCAACTACCAGTTTAAAAATACAGGTGATTTTACTTATGGAATCGGTGGTAACATCACATTCATCGATAATGTCGTTGAAAACTCTCCTTATACCGTACTGACTACCGGAAACGCATCCGGATCAGGTCTTACATCGGCTGTTATCAACGGATACCTGAACGGCGAACCCATCGGTACGTTTTATATGAAAGAATTCACCGGCATCGACGAGAACGGACTCAGTGTATTCAGGGATGCCAACGGCGATGGTCTCAATACCGAAGCCGACCGGGTAGTCGCCGGAAGCGCATTACCGACCACTCTTTATAATTTCTTCGGGAACGTGGGGTATAAAGGATTCGATTTCAATTTCAATTTTAACGGCGTAAGCGGTAACAAGATCTACGACAATACAGCCAACGCGAACTTCTACAAGGCTCGTCTGGCCAAGTCTTTGAATACGACGATTGTGGCGGCTGAATTCCCCGAGGAATCCAATACCAACCCCGCGTCGGTTTCAACCCGGTACCTCAAAGACGGCGCTTTCCTTCGTCTTAACAACGTAACGCTGGGGTATAATTTCAAGCCCGCAACGCTTGGACTGGACGGATGGATCAATTCGCTCAGATTATCGGTAACAGGACAAAACCTGTTCGTCATAACCGATTACGACGGCTACGACCCGGAAGTAAATACCAACAAAAATGTGGACGACATCACTTCGTATGGTATCGACTACCTCGGCTATCCGAAAGCCAGAACCATCGTATTTGGATTGAATGTTTCATTTTAAACAGAAAAACACGTGAAAAAGTATATTTTAATAGTCTCCCTGTTTTTCAGTATGATCCTCATCGAGGGGTGTACGGATCTGGAAGAGAATGTTCTGGATGAATCCCTCACGGGAGGAGCTACAGCAGATCAAATCGCCAATGGCGCCATCGCACCGGTTTATGCTGTTCTGCCGAATTTATTTTTGCACACGAACTACTTTGCCCTGCAGGAAATATCCACGGACGAAGCGATCCTGCCTTATCGCGGCGGGACGGACTGGGGTGACAACGGTATCTATATCGACATGCATCGCCACACGTATACCAGCTCCCACGTACGTATCCGCGATGCCTGGAATTCCATCGCGCAGGGAACATCACGGGCGTTGACAGCGATCACCGCATTGTCCGCCACAAATGATCCCAACGCTGCGCTCTACCTGGCTGAAGCGCGAGGCATGAGAGCTTATTACTCGATGTTAAGCCTCGATCTTTTCGGATTGATCTTCGTGAAGGAAGATGCCCGGGAGACATCCCTGATTTTACGCGGTGACGAGGCCGTCGAATACATCAAGAGCGAGCTTCTCGCGATAGAAAATACCTTGGTCAGCACGACAGGGCCAGGCCGTATTACAAAAGGTGCTGTCTGGGGTTTGCTGGCGCGTTTACACCTCAATGCCGCCGTTTACCGGGATCCGTACGCCGAAACGTTCAGTTTTCAAACTGCGGATATGGACAAGGTTATCGAATACTCCGATAAGATCATCGCGTTAGGTCAATACCAGTTGTCTCCTGAATACTTCGAAATCTTCGACGACGAGAATCACACGAATCCTGAACTTATCTTCGCGGTCGATCAGCGTGCCGATCTCAACGGACACAACCGGATGGCTTACTTTTCCCTTTCCGGCGATCAGTTTCCGCTCCCGCAGTTCCCCAACGCCAACGGAACGGATGGTCCAGGCATCACACCTGACTTCTATCAGTCATGGGTTGAAGCATACGGCGCCGATGATCCGGCAACAATGGATCCCCGGTTCTTCAAGGAAAATCTGATCATCCCGGCCGACTCGTGTATTGCCGCCGCTGATTTTGAAATCAACCGTGGTATCCTCAGGGGACAGCAGTACGGTCTGCTGACAGATGCCTATGGACAACCCTTCAAACGGTGCGGCGACAATTATAAGATCGGCAAACTGCGCAACATTACACGCGCCGATAAAACACGGCTGGTCAACTTTACAGAGCAGATCGATTACACGGCAGAAGGAAGCGGTTACAGCACAGGCTACCGCGTAGAGAAGTATGAATTCAGCAAAAAATCGGATTCAGGCCGGAACCGTGGCGAAGCCGATATCGTGATCATCCGCCTGGCGGACATTTACATGATGCGTGCCGAAGCCTACCTGCGCAAAGGTGATGCCGATGCGGCACTGGAGGACGTAAATTTCGTAAGAGCATCAAGGACTGCGAGAAACCTGCCGCCACCGGCACTCGACAACATGACTCTGGACATCTTGTTCCGCGAACGTGGATTTGAATTTTATTGGGAAATGTTAAGACGTTCCGATATGATCCGCTTTGGAAAGTACGAAGGAACGTGGACAGAGAAAACCGATAATAACAGGCTGAAGAGACTTTTCCCGATCCCTCAGCTTGCTATTGACGGTGCATCCGTTAAACCGGGATACCTCGTACAAAACGAAGGGTACTAAAGTAACCCTGCAATGAAAAGCTATGGTAACAAGCGGCCTTGTTGCCATAGTTTTTTTTTGACCGTGCCCGACGCTTCCGTTTACAATGATTTACCAGGACCGGCTTTGAGAGCGTTCATCGGCTGCAAATTTTCCCCATCCGCTTTGCGCTGTGCAGCGCGGAAATAAAGACGAAGCACACCTCTTTTTGATAATCCTCAAAAGTCTTCCAACTACAGGCTGAAACCTTCCAATGAACGAAAAGGTCACCATTAGCGAACATTATGATGGTACTTCGGGGAAAAAAGTCATGAAAAGAGTTATAGATGTTGTCGTTTCGGGAACGGCCCTGTTTTTTCTATGGCCCCTGATGATCCTTATAGCAGTCGCTATCAAGCTGGAATCCAAAGGCCCGATCCTATACGGTGCGCTCAGGGCCGGTAAAGGATATCAGTTATTTCCCCTGTTGAAATTTCGCACGATGTCGGTTGGTGCCGATCAGGCGGTAAAATCCATGCAACATCTCAATCTTTACGCGGGAGAAGCCGTGGCTGAAAGTGTCAGCGACAAATGCAGCAATTGCGATGCCGGCGGCTGTACCATGCTCGTCGATAACGAAGGTAAACTTGTCTGCGAAAATGTGATCAAGGAACGAAGTCGCAATAAGTCGGCGTTTTTTAAATTCAAGGATGATCCCCGCATCACCAGGGTGGGGAAGTTCTTGCGGAACACAAGCCTCGATGAGTTGCCGCAGCTGATCAATGTATTGCGGGGTGATATGTCGCTGGTTGGCAATCGTCCGCTGCCGTTATACGAAGCAGAGCAACTCACTACCGATGAAGCTGCGCTCCGGTTTATGGCTCCGGCCGGCATAACAGGATTATGGCAGGTAACAAAACGGGGTAAAAAAGGAGACATGTCGGAGGCGGAAAGGATCGAGCTGGACAAAGCATACGCTGCAAATCATTCTTTGAAAACCGATATCAAATTGATCTTTAAGACTTTCCCGGCATTGTTTCAAAAAGACAATGTTTAAATGCAGGTATCCCGCCCTTGTTATAATACCATCAAAACTTAATATATTGCTATATACAGGATGATGTATACCAGCAACTATGAGGTGCCTGATTGTCGATGATGAGGAAATGTCACGCAAGATCATGGAGTCGTTGTGTGCCCAGATAGAAGATTTAACCGTTGTCGGCATTTGTACAAACGCCGTTGAGGCGATCAATTTTCTGAAGCGCGAGGAAGTCGACCTGATCTTCCTGGATATTGAAATGCCCGAAATGAGCGGAATGGATCTGGTCCGCACCATTCCCGATCTGCCACAGATTATTTTTACCACATCCAAAAAAGAGTACGCGCTCGAAGCATTTGAATACCGGGTGACGGATTACGTGCACAAGCCGGTCCAGCTAAGCAGGCTTCTGAAAGCAGTCGAACGGGCCCGGGAGATCCAGGGAAAAGGCAAGACGCGGGAGACGGACGAAATTTATGTGAAAGTCGACGGCCGCCTGTTGAGAGTGGATCTGAAAGAAGTATTGTTCATCGAGTCACTCGGTGACTACGTTGTGTTCAACACGGAAAAAAAGGAAAAGATCATCGTACACTCCACACTGAAAAACATCGACGAAAAAATTTCCAATCCCAGGTTCCTGAAAGTGCACCGGTCCTTTATCGTCAACCTCTCCAAAATAATCGATATACAGGAAACCAACCTCGTCGTAAAAGACAAGGTGATTCCCATCAGCAGGGCACATAAACCGGCGCTGATGAACCACATCAAAATGCTCTGAAATTTCCCCTTCCGATTAGCCCCAGCCGTCGAGCGGGAGGCGTCAACCATCGAAAAATACCCTTCCCTGGCCTCCCTGATGCTAATTTGAACAAAAATCAGAGAAGCACTATCAACATGGTATCGATCATCACGGTAAACTATAATAATACGTCAGTTACCCTCGAACTGCTGAGCAGCATTGAACGCCTGTCTATCGCCGACATCGAAGTGATCGTGGTAGATAACGGTTCAAAAGAAAATCCCGCCACGGTCCTTTCATCTCAATATCCCTGGGTGCGGTTTATCAGAAGCGACAAAAACCTCGGCTTTGCCGGGGGGAATAACCTTGGAATAACACATGCTACGGGGGACTACCTGTTCTTTATAAACAACGACACGGAGTTCAAGACCGATATCATCCCGCAAATGGTGTCCGTATTCAAAAAGAATCCGCACATCGGTGTGCTCTGCCCTGTCATTTATTACTTCGAAGAACCCCGGCAGGTACAATATTCCGGATACACCGATGTGAACCGGCTGACAGGCCGTAATGAAGTATTAACCCAACCGGCGACAGCGAAAGAAGGATGGCCTATACTCACCAGCTATGCACATGGTGCAGCCATGATGATCCCCAGGAAGGTGATTGAAAAAGCGGGGATGATGCCGGAAAATTATTTTCTCTACTATGAGGAGTTCGACTGGTGTGAAAAAATCAAAGAGAGCGGCTACTACATCGCCGTGGAAACGGGCTCAGCATTTTATCACAAGGAATCCAGGACCGTCGGCGCCATCGGAGAACTGAAAAGTTATTTTATGTCCCGTAACCGCATACTGTTTATGCGACGGAATTCAACACCGAAAGAAGCATTCTTTTTCCTGCTTTACTTCACCTTCGTCGTCACACCGAAAGAAATATTCAGGTTTTCAATCCGGATGCAGTGGAAGAATATTGTAGCCCATGTCGCCGGAATCCTCTGGAACCTTCGCCACGATATCAACGCTGAAGCGATCGGTTATAAATTCGATTATTTAAAGTACTAAAAGAGACAGCATACGCGGGATATTTTCCCGACAAAAAAATGGACACAAAATGAAAGACAGATTTAAAGTCGCCGATTGGGTAAGTACCCATGACTTTCAATATACACACTGGAAGAGACTACCTTTAAAAGAGTTGCAGCGCATCAAACACGGACTAGCTCGGTTCCACTCCGGCAAACCGGTGGTATCCATTGTCATACCCGTTTGGAACGAGGAAAAAAATATTATCAGGACATTGTCTTCATTTTCGGAAATGGAGTTGCCGTTTCCCGCTGAACTGATCTTTGTCGACAACAATTCAAAAGACGATACTCCTCAGATCCTGAAGTACATGAATGTGACAACGATCTGGGAGGGTAAGCAGGGTATTGCACATGCCCGGTTAGCGGGACTGAACGCCTCGCGGGGAACGTATCAACTCTGCGGCGATGGCGATTCACTCTACCCTCCGACGTGGATAAAAAAAATGACTGCCCCGCTTCTCCGGGATGAAAAAATCACCTGCGTATATGGTAACTATTCCTTCCTTCCGTTCGGAACGATCGGGCGCGTAAAGCTCGGGCTTTATGAGCTAATGGCCGAATCCATGTTTGAGTTCCGAAGGATAAAGAGGGAATTTCTGAATGTCCGGGGTGCAAATTTCGGATTTCGCATCGCCCAGGGGATCGCCGTCAGGGGATTTGAAATGAACGCCACCCGTGTATTCGACAACGATGAAAACAGCAAGTCCTATGTAGTGTTCGGAGAAGACGGAAGAATGGGACGGAAGCTGGGAGAACTTGGAAAATTACACCTGGTAAGAAGTAAAAAAGCCAGGATCTGGACCAGCTCAAGAAGACTGCTCAAAGACGGCAACCTGTTCCACGCGTTCAGAAAAAGGATAGCAAACGAATCACGCTGGTTCATTGACTATGCTTTCGGTCCAGCCAAAGTTCAGCACACGACGGATACTATGATCAACAAAATCGAACAATGAAAAAAGCCATTATTACATTTGGAGTAGGATATGGTTTCGAGGATATCAAATACTTCATCAACAGCTGTACGCTCCATGCACCCGACGCTGACATTTACCTGTACGTCGGTAAGAACATCGACGAACTGAGGACACAATGCACCCCATATCCGCGGCTGCATCTGATTCAATATCACGAAAGCTTCTTACCGAAACTGGTGTCCCGGACACTCATCGCATTGCCGGTCGCGCGCAGGATTTACCCCCGTGTGCTGACCTATCTTTATTCCGGAACGACATTCAACCGTTCCGTCCTGAACGCACTTACGCTGCCGCTGGTACAATTCATGGTAAAACGTTTTATCATCATCCAGGATCTGCTCCGTACACTTCCTCATGAACTGATCATGCTTTCCGATATCAGGGATGTTTTGCTGCAGTCGAACCCATTCAGGCAAATCGACGACAAAACGATTGTTACCGGTATAGAACCGGTGACCAATCACCAGTCTGAAATGAACAGCCGCTGGATTCAAAAAACCTTTTCCCTGCATGAACTCGATACCCTTAAAG
This sequence comes from Chryseolinea sp., assembly GCA_041742155.1. Classification (GTDB taxonomy): domain Bacteria; phylum Bacteroidota; class Bacteroidia; order Cytophagales; family Cyclobacteriaceae; genus Chryseolinea. The sequence continues at coordinate 24,121 of JBGSJE010000005.1, forward strand.
ATGAATGGGTGGCCTGTGCCGGTGTCATTGTCGGCGGCCGGAAAGCCATCGATCAGTACGTAGATGAAATGATCAACGAAGTGTACGCCAATCTGCACAAGATCCTGGGTATGCTGGGAGCGGATCAGGCCATTCACATGAAGTTATTCTATCAAAAACTGTCGGGCCTGAACAAACGTTTTGAATCAAACGGAAAGGGGTCCATTGCCACGCTTCATTTTTCAACGTTAAACGAATTCGACTTACTGCAGGGGAAAATTTCCAACAGGATCAATAATAACCTTGCAATCGTTCATCAATATGACCGTCATCCCGAACTCGCCGCGTTACTGAAAAAAAATATCGACTCGGAGATCGCGCAATCCTTAACTATTGCTGCATAATGCCGATCCAGAATGAAACGATCCTTTTCCTGTCGTTGCCCCGGCACGATGGCGAATACATGTCGACGCCATGGCAGATCGCATTACAATTGGCGACATCCAACCACGTACTGTTTGCCGACCATCCTTATACATTTTTTGAAATGCTGAAAGGTTTCGGCAAACCCGCTATCCGCAAGCGCGTGGCGGCTTATTTCGATCTGAAAGCCGAGCGTATCAACGGGATAACGGTGCTTCCCATGCCGTTTGTCTGGCCGGTAAATTATTTACCGGCGGGGCCCCTGTATAAATTTTTTTCGTGGCTGAACAATCGCATTGTATCGCGGCGTATCAACCGCTTTTTAAGGGATAGCAGGATCCACTCGCTGATCTACATTAACTCTTTCGACTTTTATTTTGCCGACCTGAGCCGTCACCTCAAGGCGCCACTGAAACTAAAGGTCTATCATTGTATCGATCCCATGGTCAAGTCGTTCACGCTAAAGCACGGTTCATACCTGGAAGAAGCGCTTTCGAAAGACGCCAATATTATTATTTCCACATCACCCGCACTGCAAAAGAAATTCGCGCTGCGGGGATTTTCCAGAAATTACCTGGTTCCTAACGGGGCGGATGTACGCCACTTTTCCCAGGCCCCCAAAACAAGTCCGCACCCGGCGCTAAACCATATCAAGGGCAAAGTCCTCGGATACTTCGGAAACATCGAACGCCGGATCGACTACACGTTATTACTCACCGTCGTAAGCCTTTTAGGAGACTGGCACCTCGTGCTGGCCGGTCCTGTTGACGAAACATACGTTCCGAAAGCGATCCGCGATCATAAACGGGTCACATTCACAGGTGCGATCCCTTACGGTCAGGCTCCCGCGATCATCAACCGGTTCGATGTTGCCATTATCCCTTTTGTCTGTGATGAAGTCAGTGCGGGAATTTATCCCCTGAAGATGTTCGAATACCTCGCCGCCGGCAAACCGGTGGTCGCTACGAATTTTAACCCGGAGATCCTCGATCCTTTTTCGGATCATATTTTCGTTGGCCACAATGCCGAAGAATTCGCTAACGAAGTATTGCATGCCTATGCCACTGACTCGGAAGAAAAAGCCCAGGAACGACTGGCACTCGCTTCACAGAACAGCTGGGTACAACGGGCAAAAGCATTCTCAACCATTGTCAGTGAAGCTATCCTAAATAAAAAACGAGATGTCGCTTAAGGAAAAAATCAAAGCCAGTCCGCGGTTTAAAAAACTGATTCTTGGTTTGATCTTCAGACGGCCTCCTTACGGGGCCAGGGTCCGTTGGTATATCTGGATCTGGCTGATCTTTCCGAAATATTTCAGGCGTGGCATTAGCTGGAATTCGCGTCTTGACCTCGTACCGTTTAATAGTTTCACATTCGGTAAAAATGCGCGTATAGAAATGGGCGCGTTGATCAACAATGGTATGGGAGATGTTATTTTTGGCGACGAAGTTCAAACCGGCCTCGGCTGCGTGATTATCGGCCCGGTAACGCTGCACAAGCACGTGGGACTCTCACAATATGTACGTATCCTGGGTATGCATCACGGTGTCGACGCGGACGTTCCCCACCACCATCAACCCTGTCACAAGGCGCCGGTTATTCTCGAGGAAGATGCCTTTATCGGTACGGGTACTGTTATCATGGGCAAAAAAAACGGCCAGCCTCTCGTCATTGGAAAGTACGCCAGAGTGGGCGCAAATTCCCTGATCACAGATGATGTCCCGGCATATTCTATTGTTGCCGGTAACCCGGCACGCCTGCTGAAGCAATGGGATTTCGAAAAGAAAGTTTGGGTGAAGGTATCCAAAGAAACGAAACCCGTCGCCGCCTGATCCCGCCGGCGCAAAAACAACATCATATACTTCTGCGAATAATGCACGACGCTATTTGTTGTATGATCCGTACGGACTATTCAACTACAAGCAGGCTGATCTCAATACGCGAAAGCAGCCCCCTGTTACCGGTTCGTTTTAAAGAAAGATTTGGAATGCGATACAACCAATTGCAGCTTACAGGAATCCTGCAATCAGCAGCGGTCATAAGCCCGGTTCGATCTGCACTGATTTGCACATACACCGGCAGACCATTGATATAGACGAATCTGAGGCAACGTCTTTTTACCAGCAGTAACCCCTGAGCTAATGGCCTGACGCCGCCTGCTCAAAAAGCTCCCTGTTCAATTTATCGGCCCTTAGAAATCGGGGATAAAAACGGATGAGATCCCACCACCAGATGAAGGTCAGCGCCAATCCTTCAATAAAGAGCACCGGCCTTCCCAAAAACTTAAAGCGTGATCTGAGGTAGTAAAATTGTGTCTTGACACCCAGGCCCCAATAGATATTTTTCCAGGGGGATGCCGATCTGTTTTTGATATAACCTTCCCGGTCCTTATAAAAAAGGCGGAATTCACTTTCCATGATCTTCATCCGACCGGCGACCTTGCTGAACTTGTCGGCTCTCGGGGGATGATAGACCAACATATCCTTGCAAAAAGCGATCGTGCCGAGTTTCTCCGCTCTCCACGCCAGGTCGGCATCTTCGTTATGCGGATAAGGGAACTGGTTGTCAAAACCGTCCAGCGCCGTCAGTATGTTTCGCCTATACGCAGCGTTGCAGGTCGGAACATCTTTGCTGCCGTTGGGGTTGTCAATTTGATGGGTAAGTGGAGTGATACCCTTCTTGTCGGTATACGTTCTTCCCTGCAAGCCGATTATTTCCCCGCTTTCAAAACCTTTTGCAATGGCTGTGAGCCATCCCGGTTGGGGGATACAATCGTCGTCTGTGAACGCAATGATCTCCGCCCCCGCCTGCCGGAGCGCCAGGTTGCGTGCCGCAGCAGGGCCCCTGTTCTGTTGATGAAAAAAGTGAAGGTCCAGAAGGCCCGAATTCTTAAACCCGGCCAGTACCTGTTGTGTATTGTCCGAAGAACCGTCATCGACAACCAGTACTTCAAAGTCGCTTTTTGAAAAGTCCTGGTTTACCAGGGCGTCAAGAGTGTTGCGAAGCGATTCCATACGGTTGTAGGTCGCTATGATAACGGAGATTTTCATATTTTTTTTGCTAAGGATTCGTTTGATCTCAGGTTGTGAACAAATACTATCAATTTACCGAAGGCGCTGACATAAACCCCCGGGATTTCCCTGAAAGTTGCCAGGAAGCTGATACCGGCCAGGTTCCTGAGTATCCGGCCTATCCAGAAGAAACCAATGATCTCGGTTGCTGCAAGTGCGAGCGGAGCGCCCAGCAAGCCGATCGATTTCATCAACACATAACCTATAACTGTATTGAGGATACTGTTAACCAATACTACCATGAACGCGATGTTGGGCTTGCCCAGCACGGTGATCATACTTCCGAAGGCAGCTCCGAACGGCGTGATAAGAGTTGAAAGCATCACATAAATAACCAGTACACCCCACGCGGACCTGTACTCTTCTCCGTTTAACGCCGCCAGGATAAAGGGTGAGAGGAGCGATCCGATCAGAGCAAACGGAATAGTCATGGCAAGCAGTTGGGCTATCGAAGACTGAAATAGTTTTTTTGCCGCCACAACATCACCTTCGTTTACCAGTTTCATCAGCGACGGGAATAACAGCGACTGGAAGGCATTGTTGGGTAATAGTGTGATCTGTGCAAACCGCTGGGAAACGCCCAGTAACGCAGTTTGTTGAAGCGTAAGTAGTGCCCCCGAATAAAAAAGACTGATCCTGGAAGAAACTCCGGAACAGGCTTCACGCATCATGGCAAAGGAACCGTACTTCCGGATAATAAGAAAGGTTCCGGCCACGGTATCCGATCTCATGATCGACCGGTATGGTACCTTCCTCGCGGCGATGATGCCTGCACCAAAACTCGCCATCCCGAGGATAACGGGTACGAACTGAATGGAAGCCGAAAAATAAAACAACGCCAGCATACCGGTGAACACGATCGCCAGGTTGAGAACGTTTACCATGAAGATTTCGCGAACCTGTAAAAGGCTTCTCAGGTAATAGATCTGCCACCGGAACCAGGCATTGGGTAACGCATAGGCTGGGTAAAGTAAAAGGAGCAGCCCGAGGTCGTCGTGCAGAAAAAGAGATGCTGTCATAATCACCGTGCCGGAGATTATTTCAAACGCAAACATCACGGACAGATTGGCTTTTAGTGCGCCGTTGATCGTTGCGGGGTCCCCGCCTGATACACTTTTAACCAGGGCGGATTGGATAAGGGCGTCCCTTAATCCACCTGCCAGCCCGAAAACGGCTATAAAGAGAAACCATGCGCCGGTTTGTTCCGCCGTATACAACCTCGTCATCGCCACGACCAGCCCGATTCCGAAGGTCAGTTCGATGCCGTTGTTCAGGATCGACCAAAGTCGTTTTTGCATGGTGATCATAGCGCGGGTTGTTCTTGCCTGTTATTCTCCGATTGTGCTTCCATATCAAAATATATCGCCCTGAACATGATGGCAACAAAAAACCAAAACAACATGCTCATGGGGAAAACCCCGACAACTTCCTGCCCCCATTCGACAACGAGCAATGGGGCGATTGCGCAGATTATCCCACCGACGATCGCCTTGTAACGGCGGTCCTTCAGTTTCCAGAATGCCTGTGTGCCCTTCACCAGGATGATGTAATACACGTTCAGGAAGATCAGCAGTCCTATCCATCCCAACTCCACCGCTACGCGTATCAGGCCGGAATCCGGAGGAAAATTCGCCAGGAACGTTCCCGGGCTGAACCGTTGCCCCCATACTCCCGTTGATCCCAGCCCACCACCGATCGGATGTTTCAATATCCAGGGGAAAATGATCCTTTTATTTCTTGCCCGCACCTGGTACGATGCGTCCTCGGAAGCTTTAAAAGTGGACTGGATCCGCTGGATATGATAGTTGTTGGTCGGCATTGTCGCCAGAACAAAACCACCTGCGGCGGCAAACGCCAGCGAGTAATACAATTTTTTGTTGCGCGCGAGGACAACCCACATGAGGTAAAATATAGGTACAATCACATAGGCGGACCGTGTACCGGAATACACCATTCCCAAACAGGCCGCGACTGCTACCAGCCCGAGGAACATCCGGACGAACGCGCCTTTAAATCCCCAGATCAACGTAAGGCTGATCATGGAAATAAAACCCATAATAATCCCGAACTGTGCGGGCGATCCTATTGTACCGATCGCTCTCCACCTTCCGTAGTTGAATACCAGGTGAACGAGGTCATGACGAAGTACATACAGGTATTCCCAGGTAAAGTAGCCTACATTAGCCTGCCAGATACCCCAGCAGGCGGAAAACAAACTGAGAAAAAGAATGGAAAACAAAAGCCTGAATAGTTTCGCGGGCGTGGTGATCGCATTATATATCAGGAAGAAGAGCATCATATACCCCACGGCCGGCCGGATCACATAAAACCACGCTGCCCGTGACGCAGCGAATGGATTAACCACTTCGGCAATATTCATCATACCCCAGATCATGATAGCCATACTGACGGGAGTTTTAAATGTGCTCCAATCACGGGTATACGTATTCCTGTAGAGAACCCCGATCAGCATAAGCAGTGTCATACTGTCGATGAGGATCCCGAACGGAATATCTTCCGTCAACCGGTTGGGGATACTGATAAAGAAGGCAAAGAGCAACATGATGTAGATCCCCACCTCCGTATACGAGACGGCTGATAATGCGACAGGAACCGCGATCACCAAAACCACGATGCCGATCGGCGCGATCATGCCGGCACCGGCGACAAGCTTCGCAACCATCGGCACAACGGATAGCCACAGCGCCCATTGCATCCAGCGAGGCACGGATCCCTCTCCGCGAAGAAAGCGGGTCAGACTTGTTCCGGCAGATGGCGCGAAGACGGTCATCAGAGTTTATGGGTGGTGTGTATGAACGTTCCCCGGTTCTCTTTCCGGATACTTCTCAACGCATTGAAAAAATTATGGAATGCCAGTGCCGGAAGTTTCGTCGAGTGCTTTAACGCCTGGAGCAGTATACCTTCCTTCAGAAGAAAAACCACGGCAGCAACGGCCAGTACAAGAGCAGCAAGTATAAACAAGGGGAACTGCAACGGCCAGCTGCCTGAGATAAAGAACCACACCGCTTCTGCGGCGCCAAGAAGAGGTACAAAGATAAACTGAACCGAACGTGGCGGTCGCCAGAGTGTCAGCAGATAGTCAAGCGCCCCGAATCTCTTATGCTTCCGGAACGCGGAAAATAACGCTCGGCCGTGAAATAAGGCATTGTAATACTGCTCGCCAAACCACCGTACCCGCTGCGGGTTGTGCACATCCAGTTCCGCAGTTTTCTCTTCCTTTAACTCGCTGGCCGTCCAGAATGTCGTCCGGACATCGCGTTCGGATGTCAGTAACTGAACCATAAAATTCTTGTCGAATCCCGGCGCGTTTATATCCAGCTTATGTATGGCGTTGATGAACAGGTCTGTTTCAATCAGCGCGCCGCTGCCGCTGATCTCGATCATGCTTCCAATGGTCTCCTTCGCCGACCTGAACATGCGGTCGTTAAGACGTTCGCTGAGGTTGTCAAAAAATGCGATCGCCGATTGCGTGCCGAGCGGACTGCGCCGGCCCTGAATAACGTCGAACCCTTCATAGATCCGTTCGGGAATATTATTGAAAAAGTCCGCCGACAGCAGATTGTCCTTATCCACGATCATTACAAATTCCGGATTCCACCGTCCCAGTTTTATTTCGCGCTGAATTACTTTGCTTACGTGGCGAAGGGCATGCTGGTAGGAATTACCGCCCAGGTGATCGAACGTTTGCTCTTCAACGAAGAACCCTTTCGCGTCAGCGTATTCCTTATACTTGTATTCCGCGTTCTGCAGCAGCACATAAACCTTAATATCGCGCGCTTTCGACACCTGCTCAACGGCGTTCAATACATTCATAAACACCGCACCCGGTTTATATGCCGGAAGGATGATCAGAATCTCGGGGTTCTGCTCGTTGATGTAATCCGTATGCCTTTTCCTTTCAACCGTCGAAGTCAGTATTAGTCCCAGGAGGAAAAAACTGTAAAAAAGAAAGTAGCCGGCAATGAGGAATAAAAATGCTTGTAACAGTATCATTAGAAATTACGCTTTAAAAGTTTTTTAAATAAGACCCTTACGACATTCCTTTTGCGTGGTATTTCACCCAGGTAGTCTTCCATGTTTTCAATATTTAGTTTATTAATAACAGTTCCCAGAAATTGCAACTTTGTCCTGATAAGCATCTCCTCCACCCTTTTATCCACTTTGTTGATCAGCCTGTTTGCTTTAAAAATGTACAATACATGCTTGCTTACCTCGGTCCAGAACTCGGCTTCGGCGCTCAGATTCAGCGGAGATGTGATAACCACGACGAGGTCGTTTTCGCTTTTCATCTGCGCCAGGTCATCCATGATCTCTTTGCGGTTGATCAGTAATCCCTGATTGGATACTCTTTCCTTATAATTGATAAAGCCGGCGTGTTCCTGCGCTGACATCCAGTCGGCATCCACAAACGCAACCTTGTAACCCGCCTTGTTCATCAGACCCTGAAGCTGCCCTGCCACATAGTGTTTACCTTCTTCCTTTTGACTCGAGGTGAGTAACAGGATGCCGGGGCCACCCATGCACTGCGTAGTGATACTCTGCAGGAGTTTAAAGAACTGCTGGTTATGGATGAGCCGGACGGATGGCAGGAGATGGTTCTTATCCTTTGCCGGTATTTCATTGGGCAGACCGGCTATCACAGGCAACCTGGAAAATCTCTCGAATTTCTCCACGGTAGTAATGGAAGCATCCAGCAGCTGCATAATAATGAACACGGCTGTCATCAGCACAAAAACAGCAACACCACCTCCGGCGACAAGCATCGGTCTCTTTGATGCCTCCGGTTTCTGGGGCAGATACGGCGGGTCGATCACTTCCACGATATTTTCACCTGAACCATACTCCATGGTTTGCGTCAGGTTAAGCTTGTTGAGAAGCACGAGGTACGCGTTCTGCGCCGTGTTTATTTCCTGTTCATAGGAACCGATGATCGACTCGTAAGGGGCAAATCGCTTCGAGTATTTGTTAACCCTGTCGATCTCCGCGTCAATAATACCGACCATGTCGGCCGAAGTTTCCGCCCTGAGATCGTAATCCAGGTATTTGGAAACAAGATCCATTTTTACGGTCGTCGGATCGTAGGAAACTTTGCGGGTGAGCTCCACGATCTTTTGCTGAATTTGATCTTTTGTCGCCGCGATATTCTTTTGAATAGCGTCGTCGCTTGCGACGGATCCTTTTTCGAAAGCCGACATCAGCATTTCCTTATTCAGTTTACGCAGTTGTTCTTTCAGGTGAAGTACATCGGCGTTGCCGGAAACATCGAGTATGATATCGTTTCCCTCGTGAACGGTATTCAGTACTTCGGCTTTTCCCTTCCGGCTTGCCCCCACTGTTGCCAGTAGGTTTGCGCGCTGGCCTTCCAACTGAACGATGTATACCACGATAGCTTTTGTATGCTCACCAAGGTTGATGATACTTTTTTCCACTTTAAAATCCTCGAGTTTTTTGATCTTGATGTCCAGGTCCGCCTTTGCTTGCCGTACCAGGTTTTCGATGATATCCTTATGTCCTTTTATTTTGTTCTTCGCCAGATCGCGGTTCTCTTCCGTCAATGCGTCAATAAAAAGTGTGGCCAGCAGGTAGGTTTTTTCCGGGATCGTCTCCGAGAGTTCAAACTTGATGAAGTTGCTGTCCATGATCCGGAATGACATAATCATTTCACCAAGGCGTCCGGTGGACAGCTGGTGAAAGTTAAGATACCGGATCATAATGCTGTCCGGGAAAGCGGTGGGCGCCAGGCCCTCCGTCGACTCGTTGATCTGAGCAAGCCTTGCTTCCACATCAGCCTTATACGTAAGCAGGTCCTTGTTTCCCAATGCAAAAAACCCTTTGTCGCGCAACGCACTTTCCATGGCTTTCACTTTCACCTTTTCGATGGTCTTTTTTGACTTGAGCAACTCTATTGTATTGGTGAAGTAACTTTGAATCTGATACTGTTTCAGGTCCTCGTCACTCAGGCTCATGCCTTTCCCTTCCTGCAGGTTCAGGTATAACTTGGCCTCTGTTTTATACTTGCTGGGTGTATTGGCTGTAAAATGATAAATCAGCGCCATAGTGAGAACCGGAATGAGGAAAAGCTCATAGCGGTGCCTGTTCAGGGTTCGGAGTATGGCGAAAAGATGATCCATGAATATTACTTCAGCTTGTTTTTAAATGAATTACTAGCTGGCATTTGTGATTCTGTGTCGCTGGTGAATAATTCAATCTCTTTTTTGATTTTACTGGCCGCTATCCTGGCTTTCAAAAGAGCCTCTTGTGTCAGCACGTATGCACTTTGATGCTGCAATACTTCATCCATTTGCGCTTCTCCCTTCCTGAATCTTTCTTCCATAATGACACAGCGTTCAATCTGCATTTGATTGGCGGCATCTCTCAGTTCCACAATCCCCAGCGCCTCGAGGTACAGATAATAAAACCGGATGATCTCATCCCGTGTTTGCCGGCGTTGGTTCTTCAGCTGATTCTCGGCCCGAATCACGTTGTACTTCGCTTCGCGGATATAGCTTTGCCTGTTTATGAATTTTTCAGGGTCGATTCCAAGGGTAAGTCCGAGGTTGGGTAAAACACCGGCCGTTGTCACCGATTGGTCCTGGGCATTTGCCGATGTGTTCAGGGTAAAAAAGTTTACACCCAGCCGGAACGTGGAGAGCCATTTATTTTTTTCCTGCTTCACGTTTTCATATTCCTGTGAAAGTTCACCCTCAAAACTTTTCAGCAAATACGAGTTCTTTATCGCATTGTCGGTAAGGGAGTCGAGTGTAGCCTCGCTATCCAGGAGCATTTCAACGGATTCTTTTTCCGTTTTAAAATCCTGCGATTGGCCATATGCCGCAAACCCCGCGGTAGTGAGAAAAATCATATGGAAAACGTAATACACTTTTTTCATATCCAAAATTACCTCCGGGAGGTGCCGGATCTTGAAATTTTAGACAGTTGACGCCTTGCCGGGCTTTTTTGACAACCTTTGCCGGTTATTTGGAAACAAAAAAAGGAGTGCCTTGAAAGGCACTCCGGGGCTCCAACCTCCACGAACCAACTTCACTAATTCTTTACGTAAACCTTGGATCCATCACGGTATCCGGAGATGTTTTTGTACCAGTCCTTATAAGAAGATCCTCCGCTCTGCGCCCAGCTTGCGAATTTCAGATAGGCCTCCGTGACGGGCCTGTTTTCTACAGGGTGTTCAAACCCTGTTGCCACGTTGATGGCCCAGGGCAGGTTTGATCCCGATTTATAATATCTACCCGACGATGGAAGGCTGCTGTCCACTTTCGTGCCCAGCAAGGACCTGTCGGCTTTCGAGGTCGGTGTATTATCCGGAAGGTGTACTTCTATCTGCCTGTCACCATTTACAATGAGAAAAGGGTTAAATGGTGCATATCCCAAATCAGCCATCTTGATAGGCGAAGCAAATTTGATCACAATAGTAACTGGCGTCGGTTTCTGGTACTGATCGGTCGTTCTGCTATTGATGAAGCCGGAAGTGTTGAACAGCGCGTTGGCATCCGAGAACAGAATAACCGTCGCACGTTCCTGCCCTGATTCCGTTCCATTGGCATTTCTTTCAATTGTGTTGTCGGTGATACCGGTAATACTTACCGATTCTACCAGTGAAGGTGCGATGGGGAGTTCTATACCGAAACCGTTATGGTACGATGCTCCGATCGCTTTTACCTGGAATGTAGCCCGGCACTCAACTGCGGCGTTGCTCGTATTGGCTATAAATTGAAAGTTATAGTCAACGACAAGGTCGTTCAGATCGTAATCTCCTTTCGACGGCCACTGATCCTCAAATGCAAGGGTTCCGTAGATATTTTCACCCGGTGTGAACACATCGAATGCTTTTGCCGCATCTGCCGGGTATTTGTCGTTACGGTCAATTACACCGTCGCTATCGGTATCCGTACCCGTCGCCGTTTTTACCGTGCTCAGGTTACTGTCGTTCTGAACTGCCGAATACGGATTAACAGTAACAAAAAAGACAGCATCGTTAAAATCATTGTCACCACCGGGTCTTGACAGGTCTTCGATACCCAGTAACAATAACTCCCGTGTATTGTCCTTTAACAAGACAATTTGCTGGCGGTATTCCGGAAGTGTAAATGTGTTCAGATCTTTTGTGGAATATTTGATCTCGGCGCGTTCGACAGCCTGAGTACCATTCCATCCATTTGGAATCAAAAACCAGCCAATGCCTGTATCCGGAGGAAATTTTCCCAGGTAGACCTTATTACCCGGCTTGAGATTACCACCCGAACCCGCCAGGGACACGTTGGGAAATATAATTTTGAAGTTCGTGATCTGGCTCACCGATGTAGGCGGGCTATTTAGATTGTATGTATAGTAACCCAGTGTATTGGTATATCCGGCACCTTCATGAACGAATGTGATCCAGACATCCGCGCTATCGATCAAACGGGTATCAGTGATGATGTTGCTTGCGATGTATTGCGGATTGAACGTAGGAACGGGCTGCCGCTCCGGGAGCGATGCATTAACGAGATCAAGTAAGTCTTGCGGAATGTAGTCGTTTACGGGTTCAAGTTTCGTCGGCACACCTTGGTTGTCATATGCGCTGGAGTACGAAAACTGAAAGGCTTCCGTTCTTCCCGCATCGCTGGCTACGCGGCCGCCGATCGAAGCACCCGGATCGGGTGTTGTCTTTCCTCCTAACGTCACATAAGAGCTGCCACCCGGCAGGAAAATTTTTGTTTCATAAGGTAATCCGAGGTAGTCGGTCCGGATGATCAGAGTGTCGATATGATCGGGGAAGGTATTTGAAAAGAGTGCTACTCCATTGCTGTTTGTTACAGATTGCCCCAGGATCACATCGGTTGTGTCTGTACGGTAGCTATACTCCAGTGTAATATTCCGCAATGCCTCGTCTCCGTTATCCAGTGTAGTCACCTGGAGTTGAAATTCCCTCGTAGTGGAAAAGTTAAAGGAGCCGGGTATGGAAAGCTGATCGATGGAAATCGCGTCGCCGGGAGTTTCCTTATTCAGGACCTCTACACAACTGTTAAGCGCAAGCAAAAGGAAAACCCACAAAATGTAATTTCTCATGTTACTATGTTAGTTGGATACTGTTGTATCGTCTCAAAAGTAGGATGATGGGCCGAAGGCATGGAAAAATTTAGATGACTGGACCCAAGTGGTCGGCCAGTTGTATCGAATGAACGGCGGAAGCACGGCAGTGCTCCAAAACGGTAGTATTCCTGAAAGAAACTCAGGGTTTCCCTGATTTTTTCAATTCCGTTTTTTACGGATTCAATTCACTATCCTAACCGGCACCTTTGACCTGTCAAAACACAAACAATACTGTTATGGAAAAGCACCTGCGTTTGAAGGAAAATAGTCCGGAAGGTGGCACGTATATCGTGGCAAGATCTGTCTCCAAGGGCCAAAAGAAGTGGGCATTCATTGATCTTGAATACCTGGAGATGATCGCCCCCGGCAATAAAGGTTTTTTTGCCGAGATGATGAAGATCTTCAGAACGGAATCGGTTCTATCCGTAAATAAGATGAAAGAACAAATTATGAACGACGACTATAACGCCCTGGCAAAAACAGCACATGCGATGAAACCTACCGGCACCTACATTGGAGTAAATTCCATGACAACGCTGGTCAGCAATCTGGAAAGGGTAGCGCCGGCGGGCAACGCCGGCGAGATAGAACGTATTATGCAGGAGTTGCAGCGAATGGTTACGAATGTGAATCTTGAAATCGACGAATACCTTGGAGGAGCTGCCTGATCTTACGAGACCGGAGAGTTCGCTCGCCGTAGGATAGCCTGGATCCTCGCATCCAGTTCTTCCGGATTGAATGGCTTTACAATGTAGTCATCGGCTCCGGCCCGAAGGCATGCGATCCGGTCCTTGCTGCTTTCCTTTGACGACAACACCACGATGATGATGGAGTTCCAGTCACTTTTGCCCCGCACTTTTTTTATTACATCCAGCCCGCCCATTCCGGGCATTTCAAGATCAAGAATCATCAGCAATGGCAATGTGTTCTTCTCGAGGTACGGAATACAGGCCAGGCCATCCTCAAGTGCGACGCTGTTAAACTTTTTTTTGAAAAATTCCTTCAAAAGCATTCGGAGCGCGGGCTCATCGTCTACGATGAGCATGGTGGGAAGTCCTGCCATAACTGTGGTGTTGTGTAACGTTGATCGTGTAATCAAGTTACTGTTAAATGGGAAATAAACAATAACCAGGATCGCCGGGCGGCGCTGTCAACAACGACAAAAAACGAAGCATAACCACCAATGGTCGAAATTTTCGCGTTGACGCCCGGTTGATACTTAGCTTTGATGGAAAGATGAACCATATGAAAATAATGGAGATACTGCTTTGGACCTTCGTAGGGCTTGCGTTTTACGCATACGTCGGTCACGGCCTGTTGTTTTGGCTGATCAACCGGATTAAAGGACTGCGTAAATGAAACAAGAAGAATTACCCGAAGTCACGCTTCTGATCGCTGCATACAATGAGGCGGATATCATCCTGGACAAAGTACAGAACTCGCTGTCGCTGGACTATCCCGAAGAAAAACTCAAAATCGTTTTTGTAACGGATGGCTCAACCGACCGCACGGCGGAAATTCTTTCGGCTTGCGAAGGTATACGACTCTTTCACGCGCCGGAGCGAAAGGGAAAGCTTGCGGCCGTTGAGCGTGTGATGAATACAATTACCTCATCCGTTGTTGTACTCACCGATGCCAACTGTATGCTCAATAAGTCAGCGATTAAAAATATAACGAGGCACTATTCGAACCCGTCGGTCGGGGGAGTAGCCGGTGAAAAATCCATCCGGAATAATGACGTTTCCCAGCCCGGAGCGGGCGAAGGATTGTATTGGAGGTATGAGTCGTGGTTAAAAAAAACAGACAGCGAACTTCACTCCGTAGTAGGTGCAGCAGGAGAGTTGTTCTCGTTCAGGAGGGAATTATACGAGACCCTTCCGCCCGATACGATCATTGAAGATTTTGTGTTGTCGTTAAAAATAGCCATGAAGGGATATCGCATCGTTTATGAGCCGGAAGCGGTCGCAACGGAGTCGCCATCCTCTTCCATCCGCGAGGAATGGAAGCGTAAGGTGAGAATTTGCGCCGGATCATTCCAGGCCTTTGACTATCTGCCGCAGTTGTGGAATCCTTTCCGGTACGGATGGTTGAGTATCCAGTTCCTTTCTCATCGTTTTCTGCGGTGGGCCGTGATCCCGTTTTTAATTCCGGTCATGATACTGCTCACCGGTATGCTTGCACTACAATCCCCGGGCTATACGATACTTTTTATTCTCGAAGTCATCGTCCTCATCGTGTCAGCGCTCGGAATTTTACTGGCGGACCGTTACACCATACCCAAAGTTCTTCTGATCCCCGGTTATGTACTGATGATGAATGCGGCCGCATATGCGGGGTTTTCGCGATATCTTCGCGGAACACAGAGCGCCATTTGGGAAAAATCTAAAAGATCGATGTCATAGCGTCTCCCCATCTTTGGACGGCAGAGTCTCCCTGAAAATTCCATTTGCTATAATTAGCTGGAAAGTTTATCTTTATTTTCATTTACGGGTCCAATACCGTTGTCTCCCGATGTATCCGGTGAGTACCGGATACTGTTGAAACGCAGTGCCACTTGTCAGCACTCGAAAACAATTCATATTGCCGAACTATTCAGATTCATATGGTATTTCCGACGTCACCGCTATTGTAACGGCGATGACGGAAGATGAAAAACCTTTCCTGCGCGAAACAATCGACAGTGTTCTTTCCGATCCGGGCATCGGGCAGCTTGTTGTTTGTATCGATGAAAACAACTCCTGGCTTGAGGAACTGATCGCCAATCATCTACATGACGAACGGCTTGACATCGTCAGAATGCCAATGAAACCCATCGGTGCAGTCCGCAACAGCGCCCTGGATTATGTCCGGTTCCCCTGGATAGCGTATTGCGACGGCGACGATGTATGGTGTAAAGGAAAAACGGTCGTACAACGAAAGTACGCGGACCTGAAGAAAGCCGACCTCGTTGGCGCCGGACACTATCTCATGAATGAAGCCGGCAAGATCCGGGCATATGGTTTTTCTGTTCACATTCCTATGCCCTCAACGTGGCTGGTGCGAACAGACGTGATGAAACAATATCCCTTTAATGAAAAAGTATTTCAGGGCTCGGACGGAGAATGGTGGATCGAAACGGGAGATAAGATCAGGAAAGTAAAATGCCCGAAAACTCTCACACTGTACCGCGTTAGAAATCAAAGCGTCAGTTCCGCATCCCAATCGAAAAGAAGAAAACTTAAGCTCGTCAATATGGCTTCAATCCCTGTGGTTGGACTCGGCATATATCTTCTCACCTACTGTTACTGGCTCTATACACGGCATCAGGCGTACAAGTGGCAGGAAATCTGGACAGAATGGATCCGTCTCGGCGAAGAACATGAGAAAGCCCAGCGGGAGAAAGTTACCGAACGCTGACAGGTATTCAGATATCCACAAACAGGTTTGCTGTAACCTCCCGGCTAAGCGTCAGTTCGGTTTCGCTTTCCCCTAACGCCACGCGCATAGAACCGTCAAATTCCTCCACTTCCTTTACCACCAGTCTTTCACCGATCGCCAGACCGAGCTTCTTAAGATACTTCAGGAAAGTATCGGAATTGTTCCCAACACCCGTGATCCGGTACATCTGACCTCCTTTGCCCTCCGATAGCAGAAACGATTTTGATAGCGGTAATTTCCCGTTCTTATCGGGGATAGGATCACCGTGAGGATCAAATTTCGGATAGTCCAGCAAATGGTCCAGCCGCTCGATCAGTATTTCAGAATGAACATGCTCCAGCTGCTCGGCGATCTCGTGAACTTCATCCCACGATAGTTTTAATTTGTCTACCATGAACGTTTCCCACAGCCGGTGCTTACGGATGATCTGCAAGGCAGCTTTTTTTCCCTTCTCCGTCGGCCTTACTCCCCGTGACTTCTCATAAGTCACCAGCTTCTGCTGGCCCAGTTTCTTGAACATATCCGTCACAGACGCCGCATTGATCTGGAGATTCCCCGCGATCGAAGTGGTGGAAACCGGGTCTCCCGTCGATTCGAAAATCCGGTATATCGCCTTTAAATAATTCTCTTCCGTCAGGGTATACATGCTTTACCGATATGGGGTAAAAATATTCGGAAATCACAGTATTTAAAAATTAGACTACTCTAAATATTAAATTTTATAATTCTAATTATTTATTTACATTTGCCTCATGGAAAAGCGAATCAATCTCTTTACTCTCCTTTTTCTCTGCACGATCGTACTGGCCTGTGACGAGCTGATCCCCTCAGCGCCTGCGGATGATGACCTGCTCGATGGACCCGTGGAAGGCCTTAGCTATGAACAAAACCGCCAGTTCCTCCGCGGCGACGTAGCCTTCAATGACGAGATCTTTACGGCGGAATCGGGTCTTGGGCCCATTTTCGTGGCGACCAGCTGCGGAAGTTGTCATGCCGGCGACGGCAAAGGACATCCTTTCACGACACTGACCCGGTTCGGGCAATCGGATGAAACCGGAAACACCTACCTGGACCAAGGTGGTCCTCAGCTTCAACACCGCGCATTACCCGGATTCCAGCCGGAACAAATCCCGGGTGGCATGGCATTTTCCAAATTCACTCCGCCGGCCAACACAGGTCTTGGATACTTTGAACTTGTACCCGATGCAGTCATCCTGGAACGTGCCGATCCGGACGACCTGGACGGCGACGGAATATCAGGCGTCCCCAACCGGATCAACCTGCCTGCTTACGTGTCCCCCCACCCGGATGCCAGTGAACAAAATGGAAAATACATCGGGAGATTCGGGAAAAAGGCCGCCGTCTACAACCTCCTCCAGCAAACTGCCAATGCTTATAACCAGGACATCGGCATTACGTCTGATTTCGAACCCCGGGACACCTACTCAGGGCTGGAAACAGATCCCGAAATTTCCATCCAGACGGTAAACGACGTCGTCTTTTACCTGCAGACACTGAAAGCACCGATACAACGAAACCAGGATCAGGCTGAGATTGAAAGAGGCCGCTCGTTGTTTGTCACGATCGGCTGCGAAACCTGTCACCGTCAGACCCTGACAACGGGTACATCCGTCATTCCGGCCTTGTCCAATAAAACGTTCCATCCCTACACGGACCTTCTGCTTCACGACATGGGAAGTAACCTGGATGACGGCTACACGGAAGGCTCTGCCTTGACAAGCGAATGGCGGACACCTCCGCTCTGGGGTCTCGGACTTTCGCCCAATTCACAAGGAGGTTCCTATTTTCTGTTACACGATGGCCGCGCAAAAAGTATTAAAGAAGCGATCGTGCTCCATGGCGGCGAGGCAACCGGCAGCCGCGAAAAATTTGAACAGCTTTCAGAACAGGAAAAGGAATCGGTGATCCGTTTTCTTGAATCATTATAATACCATGAACAGAAAAGGATTTTTAAAAGCTTGCGGCGCGGGTTGTATCGGTCTGGCGATCGGTCAATCAATGCAAGGATGCGCCGGCACTACGTACATTACCGCTCCGATCGTGGAAAGCGATCTGGTGATACCGTTGACGTCGTTTGAGGTGATCAAGGATTCGGCCACACAATTCAGAAAGTATGTCGTCGTGCAAAACGATGCCCTGGAATTTCCTATCTGCGTCTACAGAACCGCGCCGGATACCTATCAGGCATTGTGGATGAAATGCACGCACCAGGGAACAGAACTGCATGTATTCGGAGACAGGTTGCAATGCCCGGCCCACGGCAGCGAATTCACCCCTTCAGGCGCCGTTCAAAACGGCCCGGCATCGGAACACCTCCGAACCTTTCCGGTCACCGTAACCGATACGTCATTAAAAATCTCGTTGAGATGAAAAAAATATACACAACATCCTTATTCCTTTTTCTCCTGACAAACGTCTTTGCCCAGGTCGACAGCACGCTGTTCAAACGAATGCCAAGGGATACGTCATTCCGGAAATCCATGAATATCGATGCCGTCTACAACCGCCCTTTCCTGACCGTTGGCAAATTACCTGCCGCGATCGGTGGTTATGTCGAGGCGGATTATACTTATATCGGTACAGACGGAGTTTCAGACGGTCATAGCTTCCGCCTGCCGAGATTAACCATGTTCATTGCTTCTTCTGTTCACCGGCGGATCAAGTTCCTCTCCGAGATCGAATTTGAAGAAGGTGGCAGGGAAATAAATATCGAGTTCGCATCACTTGACTTCTCTTTTCATCCCATGGTGAACTTGCGCGGCGGTGTGATCATGAATCCCATCGGAGCCTTCAATCAAAATCACGACGGGCCCAAGTGGGAGTTCGTCGACCGGCCGATAGCGATGACACAAATGTTACCAGCCACCTGGAGTAATGTCGGTTTTGGATTGTACGGCAAACAATACACGCAGGAGTGGGGTTTCGCCTATGAAGTTTATCTCAGCAATGGCTTTGATGGTTCCATTATCAACAACACGGAAAACAAAACCTTTCTTCCGGCGACAAAAGCCACAACCGAAAGGTTTGAGGAAAGCAGTAACGGCAAACCATTGTTGACCGGGAAGTTTGCTATCCGGCGAAACAAGATCGGAGAACTGGGCGTGTCCTATATGGGAGGTATCTATAACAAATTCGAAGACGATGGGATCATCGTGGATGAAAAAAGGAGATTGGATGTTTTCGCGCTGGACTTCAACACGGTAATACCCCGGATTCAAACCTACATCGTCGCGGAATGGGCTTGGGTGAACATAGATATCGCCGACACGTACAGTCAGCAATACGGAGATAAACAACACGGCGGCTTTATGGACATCGTTCAGCCGGTGCTCCGAAAAAACCTTCTCGGATTCACTAATACCGTAATCAGTGCCGCATGCCGGCTGGAATATGTCGACTGGAATGTTGGAACCTTCAGGGAAACGGGAACAAAGATCGGCGACACCGCCTGGGCTATTGTTCCCGGGCTGAGTTATCGCCCCACTTCACAGACCGTCATCCGGATTAACTACCGTCGCCAATGGCAAAAAGATTTCCTTGGCAATCCTGCATCGCGGACAGCGGGAATTCAATTCGGAATTTCAAGTTATTTCTAAATCGGAAGGTGTTAATACTGGGCCAACTGTTTCTTCAGCAAGGTAAACAGCACCTCGTTTCCGTTCTGGCGATAAGCCGAAAGGTTGTTGGTAAAGGTTCCCAGATCATATAAGAATGCCTTGACCGAATCGGCCTCGAGATTTTCAAAGTGCCTGCCGTACCCAAGCTTCTGGATATACGCTGCATTCATAAATTGTTCGAACTGGTTTTTCAATGGGAAGGAATAAACGGGTTTCTTCAGGTAGACCGCTTCCGAAATAAAGGAAAAACCACCGTTGGAAATAACGGCCTTCGCGCTGGCGAGGTCATCGACGAAACCTTGCTCGCTAAATGTTTTGAAGGTGACATTTCGATCCTCTTCGTCTTTGTTAAATCCATATACAAAAAACCTTAGATCTGGAATTTGATGCAACACCTGTTTAATTCCAGACAAGGAACTTGATGTCTGATAGACCAGCACATGATCGCCGGAGCTGACGACGGCGGCTTGAATAGCATCCCGCACGATCGGAGGAACAATGGTGGTATTCTTCTTTTTTACGGCTGCCGGAAAAAAACTGGAAATATAATAGTGCCGGCATCCCGGGACCTTTGCCCGCACAATGGTCTTCGCCAGTTGGTAGTTGCGTTTTTCTTCATCCGGAATCGCGATGTCCAGTACACAACGGTCCATCACCTGCATGTTGTCGATGCTGATCAGGGGAAGCCGGTGTTGTTTCGCGAAAAAATACGTGAAGGATTCAAAATCGCTTATGACAACGTCCGGCTTAAAACTATGGTCGATGAGCAGGTACTTTGAAAAGTTGTGTAAAAGATTGGACGGTGCAGATTTCAGGTTGAGCAGAAATGTTCCCAATGCAGAGACCTGTGCATTCCTGTAAGCGAAATGCAGGCCTTTGATCTCATGAACGCGACCCGGAAACGATTTTGCCAGAAACTGGTATGCTCTCGAGCTCGAGACAACCTGAACGTTATGCGCTTTCAGCAGGTGACCGATCACCACTTTACTCCGGGTAGCGTGCCCCATGCCTTCACCAGGCACACCGTATAGAATGTTCATGCAACAGGTTTTTTAGGAACAATTATATTTCGCGTCTTTCTAATGCTTAATAAAATAAAGGAAACGGTCAGGCCCATAGCGGAGCCAACGCTTACGTCCAGCGGCGAGTGTGCGCCCACCGCGACCCTGGACAACGCCACGAGCAGCGCCCAGGCAAATGGAATAAAACACAGGTACTTCAGTCCTCTGTTCGGGCTTTGGAAAATACCAAAAGCCAGGATACCGGCTAACAGGAAAGCGTTGAAAGAATGCCCGGAAGGAAATGAATAGCCAGCCTCTTCAACCCAGTGGTCCAGGATACGCTGATCAATTTCCCTGAAATTCACCGTGTCGGCGGCGAGTATGTTTTTGAAAAAGATCTTTCTGCTTTCCGTTGGCAAGGTGTACAGGGAATCGAGGCTTACCGCCGAGTTCGTACGCTTAATAATATAGGTATGACTGGGTCTGGCAAAACCGGCTGCCGGCTTTACGACGTGTTCGTTCAGGAATGCAAATGCCGACAACAACACGCAAAGTCCTCCGAAAGACTGAAGGAATACCAGCGTCCGTTTCTTCGTACTCTTAAAGGGTACGGCGAACAACGCGGAGGTGACCACCACAATTCCAAGTGTTCCGAACTTACCGGCCGACTGCGTGACCCAGTATGCGAACGCACACCATAAGCTATCCCGGGAACAGGCGGTAAATTCCGGGTAAAAAAACCAGACTATGCATAACAAAAGCGCATAGACCGCAATCGATATTTTCAGAAGCGTTTTGATACGTCGGGGATTACCTCCTGCAAATTACGGCAAGCCAGGGAATTAAGCTACAATCGTCGTCGACACGGCGAACCGGCCCGGAGATTACAGCGCCTTCACTACACGAAATGGAAACATCAGGATCGCTCCGATGAGTTTGAACACCACTTCCAGCGTGAACCCGACAATCCGGAAGGGTAGGAGGATCAACCATACCAGCGGAAACAAAAGTAAGATCACAAGCGCCAGGGGCCAGCACATGACAAATAATATACACCACAGGATAAGGGCGACGAGTGTCTTCATGGTTCAGCAAATTTCCCCAGGTCATACAAATCAACGACCAGGTTAGTAATCCGGTGATTTAAAGGGAATTAAAAATATCGAAGTCAGCCGCGTATTCGGAATTGTACACCTCACTGCCCAAAAGTGTACACCGCTAATCCGTTTTCATGATGTACCCCACACCGCGAATGTTCTCGATCCGCAGTCCGGAATCGGCACTCAGGTATTTCCGAAGTTTCGATACAAACACATCCATGCTCCGGGCCACGAAGAAACCGTCTTCCTCCCAGATCGTTTTGAGGAAAATATCTCTTTCTATCAGTTTCCCTGCGTGTCTGAAAAACATCTGGAGCAGTTTTGACTCCTTGTATGTGAGGCGTGTAATTACACCGTTAGCATCCAACAGTAAGTTGTGTATATCCAGTGTGGAATTCCCTGCTTTTAAAAGGGCATTGCTGTCCGTGCGCACATTCTGGCTGTGGGAACGTTTGAAGATAGCCTCAATACGATACTTGAACTCTTCGATACTAAAGGGCTTGCAGACGTAGTCGTCGCAGCCCGTCTGAAATCCGCGGATACGGTCCTCTGTCTGGTTTTTTGCCGTGAGAAATACGATCGGTACGTGCTGGTTGTATTTTCGGATCTCCCGGGCGAGGTCATATCCATCCCTTTCCGGCAACATGATATCAAGAATACAGAGATCGAAGGAATGACTGTGGAAAGCCGACAAACCTTTCTCGCCATCGCCGTATAAATGAACCTGCCACCCGGAAGTATCCAGTGTATCCTTGATCAAAAAACCAAGGCTTTCGTCGTCCTCAACCAGCATGATCTTCCTCGAGTCTTTCATACTTTGGGTAGAATAATTCTTACCTGTGTTCCTTTGTTCAACTCGCTGAAAAGGCTGATCCGTCCCCGGTGCGAACGAACAACATTTTTTACAAAATTCAACCCGAGACCAAAACCTTTTACATTGTGCACATCACCGGAACGGACACGAAAAAATTTTTCAAAAACCCGGGACCTCATGTTTGAAGGAATACCTATCCCCTGATCGAGTATATCGATAGTTACACGTTCGCCTTCCTCCGTTGTTACAACTTTGATTTGCGGCTGGTTCCTGGAGTACTTTTCGGCATTGTCTATAATATTAATGATCGCCTGTCCAAGCAGCTCCCGGTCTGCCAGGATACTGGGATCACTTGCGTCAAGTTGCAGCTGGATACTTCCATTACGCTGCTGAACTTTGAGCTGAAATGCATCCGCACAATCCGCCAGCAGTTGATGGATATCCACTATTTCCAATGCGGGCTTGCTTAACTGGTCGGCCGATGAGCCCAACAACACCTGATCGATTTTTCCACGAAGCTTTTCATTCTCCTTTAATAGTATATCCACGTATACCTTCAGATTGTCTCCTTCGGCAATCCGGTTCGAAATAATTTCACCGGCGATCTTAATGTTCGTCACAGGAGTTTTAAACTCATGCGTCATGTTCGTGATAAAGTCGTTCTTCAGTGAAGCAAATTTTCTCTCCCTGAGCAGGGAATAAATTGCATACGCGAAAAAACCCGTCATGAGCACCAGCACGAACGTTGAGAATATCCAGATATCAAGCCTTGCGGCGATGTAGCCTTGCTTTCCGGGAAAGTAGACCGCAAAGTTTTTAACGACACCCTTTCCGCCGGGGGCGGACAATGCTTCCCCTACATCAGTTTTTTTTGTGGCATGTACATAGTTACCATACACCAGCGTATCATCGTCGGCATTGTAGACGCCCAGCTCATAGTCTACATTCAGGCTTCGCAGGGACAGTTCTTTCTTCAGGAGGTTGTTCAGGTGTTTATCGTCCAGCTCACTTTCAGTAGCAACAAAAAAGAAATTTGACGACAATTTTTTGACCTCCGTATCCCTTGAAACAGAGTCGGCCACTTTCCGCAGCGCTACCTGAACGCTGTGATCGAACTGTTGCTGCTGTGCATCAAATGCCTTTTTAAACCAGTAAACCTGAAGGGTCATTAGTCCTGTCAGTACTACGGTACCCAGGAGGATTATTTGTCTCAGATGCCGATTGTTCATAAACTAAAATTAAGACTTTAAGGACACAGCCAACAACGGTCATCACGCTTTTAACACTCCGTTAACACTTCTTTACACTTGTTAACGTGTCACGGACAGAAAAGCTGCAAGCTTTGGGGTTCCACGCCACCAAAATCGACAATACACGTATGAA
Organism: Chryseolinea sp.; assembly: GCA_041742155.1. Taxonomy (GTDB): domain Bacteria; phylum Bacteroidota; class Bacteroidia; order Cytophagales; family Cyclobacteriaceae; genus Chryseolinea. Next base: position 48,058 of record JBGSJE010000005.1, read on the forward strand.
GACTGCCTCAACCTTGCTACCTGAGTTCTCCCGTAAGGATTATTTTTTCTTCGTCTCCGGGTTGACGCTTATAATCGCCGGCTATTGTTGTATGGCCTTTGACACCGCGGACAACGGATTTGGAATCCCGACCCTGTGGATCGCACCTCCTATGCTGCTGGCTGGTTTTTTTCTCCCGGTCATCGGAATAGCCGGCTTGAATTACCTGGCAACGATCGCGCCGATCCGGCGGATAAAAAGCAACTGGAAAAAACACGTTCCCGCCTGGTCTGCATTTGCTATCTCTTTCTTCGTCTATATCGTCACCCTGGAGCCCACTGCCAGTCTCTGGGACTGCTCGGAATTTATCGCATCAGCATATAAGCTGCAGGTGCCGCATACTCCGGGTACACCCCTGTCGTTGCTGATCGGCCGTTTGTTCACGGTCATTTCATTCGGCGATGTAACCCGCGTAGCATGGAGTCTGAACGTGATGAGCGCATTCTTTTCCGCATCGTCGATTTTCCTTCTTTATCACATTATCCATTACCTGGGCGAAAAATGTTTACACCTACAGAGGAAACAATCGTCTCTGCCATTAAGCCTCGCCTCGTTCAGCGGCAGCCTCACCTTCGCTTTTACGGACACTTTCTGGTTCTCCGCCGTTGAAGCGGAAGCATATGGTCCCGCTTGTTTTTTCCTGTTGCTGATCGTCTGGCTGATCCTCATCGGAAAGGACCAAGAGGCACCACTACGTGGAAGGTTCCTGGTACTGATATTCTACGTCTCCGGACTGTCTTATTGCATTCATCCCATGTGCCTGCTGGCATTACCCTTGTTACCGCTTTTATGGTTTGCCCCGACGATGTCAATAAAAAACGTTATCGTTCTTTCGTCTGCGGGGCTCGTCCTTGTTTTTCTGATCAACAGGTTGGTAGCGATCGGGGTCTTTGAACTGGCCTTCTCTTTCGACCTTTTTTTTGTGAACAACTTCAACCTGCCGTTTTACTCCGGAGCTGTCATACTCCTGATCGTTGCCGGTTCCGTGGTTGTATTTCTGTTAAAAAAATCAGCTGGCACCGCGCCTTATGTATGGTGTGTTGTGTTCCTGATGATGGGATTCAGTCCGTATGCGCTGTTATTCATCCGCTCGAATCACAATCCTCCGATTGATGAGTTTAGTCCGGAAAACCTGGCGATGATAAAAGCCTATATGAACCGGGAATCCTATGGCTCAACGCCGTTGCTCTATGGTCCGTATTTCGACGCACAAATAGAAGCGGTGAAGATCAGGAAAACCGTCTATCACAAGAGTCAGTCGGGCTATTCGATGTCCGGAACAATACCGGAATATGTTTATGATGCATCAAGGGAAACGATCCTGCCGAGATTATACAGTAACGATGAAAATCACATCGAATCGTACAGACGCTGGACCGGCTTACGTAAAAACGATAAACCACACTTCTCCGATAACCTCAAGTTCATGTTCCGTTATCAGCTGGGGCATATGTACTTCCGTTACTTCCTATGGAATTTTGCGGGAAGGGAAGGCGACGTACAAAACAGCGGGTGGCTGAAACCATGGAACCCGCGAGGTACTCCCGCGAACATTACTCAGAACATCCCGGCACGGAATCAATACTGGATGCTGCCGTTGCTGGTCGGGATCGCTGGTATGATCTTTCAATACAAACGCGACCGTAAAGGCTTTTCCGCAGTCGCTATTTTATTCCTGGTGACAGGTGTAATCCTGGCGCTCTATCTCAATTCAACACCCAATGAACCGAGAGAAAGGGATTACATCTATGTCGGTTCTTACCTCGCATTCTCCATTTGGATGGGGCTTGGATTTTTCGCTCTCCTGAATTTCCCACGGAGGAAAAACGGATTTCTGATTCCTGGTATTGTCGCCAGCATTGCTCTCCCTGCCTGGATGCTGTACGAAAACTACAACGACCACAATCGCTCGGGTCGAACATTCCAGGTAGACCATGCACGCAACGTGCTCAGCAGCTGCGCCCCGAATTCCATCCTGTTCACCGGCGGTGATAACGACACTTTTCCGTTGTGGTATCTTCAGGAAGTGGAAGGATACCGAACGGACATCCGTGTTGTTGTCCTCAGTTATTTTAATACAGACTGGTATGTCAACCAACTGCGCAAACGGTATTACGATTCAGATTCATTTGCCCTTACATTGGACCAGAAGGACTATCGCCAGTACGGCGCGAACGATGTCTTGTACATCCAGGAAAGTATCAAGGAGGGAATCGACGTCCGTAAATACATCCAGCTTCTGAAGGAAGAGCATAAGGCGCTGACCATGTATTCAGGTACAGGTGATGCCTACCATATTCTCCCTTCCCGCACATTAAAATTGAAAGCCTCAGGGTATCGCGTATCCAACGCCTTCACGTCATTGTCACAACAGGGTGCAGATAGCACAGAAGCCGAAATGACTATAAGCGTGAGCGGCAACTACCTTCAGAAGAATGCATTGGCCGTACTAGACCTGATGGTAAGCAACAACTGGCAACGGCCCATCTATTTTAACTTCACTTCCCTCAATACCGTGGGGATGGATCTGAATGCCTATGTAGTACAGGAAGGAAATGTATACCGCCTTCACCCTATAAAAAACAGTGAGAACGATATTGCCGCCGATACCGGATTGATGTATTCAAATCTTATTGAGAAAGCAGATTATTCCAACCTGGCCGACAGCAGTATTTACTTTAATTATGAAGACTACCAGGCCAGGATTATTGCGCCATTACGACAGTCGTTCAACACACTGGCGGCGGCCTGCCTTCTCAAAGGAGATGTTGAAATGGCGGAAAAGGTCCTGCTTTTTGCAGTGGGAAAACTTTACCCACGACACCTTCAGCCTTCCTATACAAACCTTCAGGCTGCGGAGATGTTCCGTTCACTCGGACGCACGGACCTGGCAAAATCGCTTTGTTCAACGCTGTTCGATTTCCACTACGAACAGTTGCGCACTGAATTGAACGAAAGTCATACGATCGACCGGCTTGATGCATACCTCGCCGAACAATCCGCTATGTTGCTGAATGAGTTGGGAGACAACACAAACATGCGCAAATTTGAAGGCCTGGGACTTCAATAATCTCCGGGTCACAGGCGGTTCGTAAAAGGAGAAGAAGGATTGGCCCACGGATACCTGTTCTTACACGAATTTCCGTCGACTCCTGTCCAATGTGATCAGCGGCTGCTGCGTGACCCGGCAATTTATTAGTTTCGTGATGTTACCCGAACAGGCTTATCCCTTGTAATACCATGAAACAATCCCGCAGAGATTTTATCCGGAGAGGCGCATCGGTGTCGGCCCTTTCCACGCTTGATCTGATGCATCCGTCCGCATCTCCTGTGCGATATGCCAAAGACGCGAGTATAGAATTGTGCCTGGCATACTTCTACGGAATTCAGGAACGTAAAATCCAGCTTTCAAAACAAATGGGTGTAACAGGTGTTGTGTCACCTTCAAATCCCGGAATCGCAGGACTCCGTGACACGAAGCCCTGGACGCTGGAAGCGTTAACAGCGGTTAAAGCAGCTTACGGCGAACGAGGTATGCAATGGAAAGTTTTGGAAGGAACACCGCCACTGGATAAAGTAAAACTCGGTATCAGCGGAAGAGATGAAGAAATCGAGAACTTTATCACACTTATGATGAACATGAACAAGATCGGCGTTGATATCATCTGTTATAACTGGATGCCAGTGATTAGCTGGGCGCGCACGGATTTTGAAAGGAAAGGACGCGGTGGCGCTTTGGTGACGGCGTTTGACTACGAAACGATCAAAGATCAGCCGCTCACCGAATTCGGAGAAGTATCGGAGGAGAGAATGTGGAAGAATATGGAGTATTTTCTAAAAGCGGTTGTTCCCGCGGCGGAAAAATACGGGATCAAACTAGCCCTTCACCCCGACGATCCTCCTGTTCCTAAAATAAGAGGCATCGCCCGGATCATGCGGACCGCCGATGCTTTTAAAAAACTTATCGACCTTTATCCCAGCCCGAGCAACGGCCTCACCCTGTGTCAGGGAACATTTGCAACAATGGGAGAGGATATCCCGGCCGTGATCAAATACTTCGGAGAACGCGATAAGATATTCTTCGTACACTTCCGCGATATCCGGGGTAATAAGTGGAACTTCGAGGAAACCTTTCACGACGAAGGTCAGACCGATATGTACAAAGCCATGAAGGGATATTATGAAATCGGGTTTAAGGGTCCGATGAGACCAGACCATGTCCCGACCGTTGCGGGTGACAGTAACGAACATCCCGGTTACAGTGAACTGGGTACGCTGTTCGCAATTGGCTACATAAAAGGACTTATCGAAGGCGCGTCAAAGGAGATCCGGTCGTAAGAACAATGATATCCGCCCGGTGTTGCCCGGAACGGATACCATTAACAAAGGCTAGATCATTCCGTGATCATGAGGCATCACATCCGGGATCTCTTGTTCGACACCCCAGTGCTCTGCGATTTTGCGGGCCTTGACTTTAAACACATCATAAAATACAAAGGGTCTGCTACCCTTGCTTCCTTCCGACTGCGCTACCACAAGGTCGCCCTCGCCTAATACCCGGTGTATCGTTGTTACTGACCGTATAGAACGATCAAGGTATCGGTCTATGCGCCCTGCCGTTTCTATTATTTCACTGCAGTGCTCTCTGTAGTCATCCGACACAAACCCACTTCGTTCCGTTGATTGCAAAAACCGGTGAACTATCTGTTTGTTCTCGCTTGTAAGCTCAACGCCGGCAAGGTCCATATCGGTCTCCTTCTGTTGTATCTGAGATGGCGCCACGTCAGTGTGTTCCTGAACAGCATCCCAGTGCTCGACAATCATTCCTTCTTCAAGTCTGAAAATATCGATAACCTTCCTCTTAACACCCAAAAATTCGAACTGCAGGTGAACCATCACATGGTTATCGTCTTCCAGGGCTTGAAATATTGGTGATTTTGTATCCGCCGACTGCGGTAGCGTCTTTAAGAATTCAATCGCTTCATGCAATCCCGGCTTGCCCGGCTTTAACGACGGGGAGTGTTGAATGTACCGGTCGCTGATATAAAAGTCGATCAACCCGCTGTTACGGTCGCGAACAACGCGTTTATAAAATTCCAGTACGATTTGTTTATTCGTTTTCTTTTCCATTCTTCATGATTTAGAACATGTACTTTCCGGAGGGAGCCAATTGATGAACGAAATTTCGCCTCAATACGAAGTACATGGCTTTGGTTATAAGGATATTAATTGATGGTGATCAAAGCGATCACTTCCCGATAGAAAGGACTTTTTCCGTCGGTTCAGGAAAACGGAATTCCGCTTTTGATATGTAGGGTCGTAAAGATGTGGTAAAAATAAACAAATAATTGAATCCCCTAGGCAGACTCCATTTCATTCGGGTTTGGTTCCGCCTGTGAAATTGATGCCGGTCTTCTTTTTGCCCGGATCAGGATAATGATTCCAAAGATGACGAATGGGATACTGAGCAGCTGACCCATGTTCAATATCATATCATCTTCAAATGATACCTGGTTGATCTTGAAGAACTCGTCAACAAAGCGCAGGGTAAAAAGGATGATGAGGAACCAGGCGGTGAGGACCCCCTCCCTGATGGTGGTGCGTCTTGTACTCCAGACCCGGAATAGCAACGCAAAAAGGATAAAACAATATATGCCTTCATAAAGCTGGGCAGGATGCCGCGGCAGGTTGTCGATACTGGTGAATACAAATCCCCATGGCATAGATGTCGGCAACCCGGCCATTTCCGAGTTCATCAAATTGCCGACCCGGATCAATCCGCCGATCAATGCCGCGACAATCACAAGGCGGTCGACTATCCAGAGGTAACTGATATGCGTTTGACGGGCAAAAAAATACAAAGCAATGGGAACTACAACAGCGGCACCGTGGCTTGCAAGGCCGCCTTCCCAAACTCTCAAAATGCTGATGGGGTCGCTGAAATACGCTACAGGGTCGTAAAAGAGAACGTGTCCGAGCCGCGCACCTACTATGGCAGCTACAACCATATAAATTGTAAGGGTCTCTATTTCGTCCTTCGGACGTCCTTCCTTTTTATAGATGTAATACATCACTTGCTGGCTCAACAGAAATCCCAAAGCCCAGGATAACCCATACCAGCGTACCGGATGATTCAAAAAAGGGATGACAAAAATATCGGGGTTCACATCCCAGATGATAGCGCTTAATACGGTATAGCCCATGGCCAAATGTAAACGGATTTTTTATAAAGACCGCTGGACAGAAAGCATTTCGCGAAATAGGTTGCATAACGGATTACATACCCGATATTTCTATTCGTCCTTCAGGCATTGTGCCGGGTTTATCATAGCCGCCCTGATCGCCTGAGATCCCACGGTCAGCCATGCAATAACAAGCGCCAGCAGACCAGTACCCGCAAAGTACCACCAATGCAGCTCAATCTTAAAAACAAAACCGCTTAACCAATAGCTTGCAATCACATACCCGACAGGCAAAGCGATCACGATGGCTATCAATACGATTTTTGTAAACTCCGACGACAAAAGATACACAATACCCAGTTCGCTCGAACCCAGTACTTTTCTGATCCCGATCTCTTTACTTCTTCGTTCAGCCGTGAATGCTGCCAGGGCAAACAAACCCAGGCAGGAAATAACGATCGCCAGTCCGGCGAAGTACAGCGATAAAACGGATACCCTGCGTTCGGCGAGGTACTGCGCCTGAAAATCCTGATCCAGGAATTTAAAGTTGAAGACGAAACCGGAATTGAATTTTTCAAATACCTTCTGAACTTTGCTTATCGTCTCCTGCTCTGCTCCGGCTTTGATCTTAACAAGGATATTATTCGTATACTCCGGTTCCAGGCGGAAAAGAAAAGGCTTTACGGTTTCATGAAGGGATTCTACGTGAAAGTCCTTTACAATTCCCACGATCTTCCGCTCCACATCCCAGATCCTGACAACTTTTCCAATTGGGTCGCGGATACCCATAGCCTCGATCGCGGCCTCATTAAATATAACTTCAGCCGCGTCGGAACTGAGTTCCCGTGAGAAACTCCTCCCTTCCGCAATCTGTATATCCATGGTCTCAATCAATCCATAATTCACGCCAATGTTTTGAAAGTCGATATCCACATCCGGTTCACGTCCTTCCCATTGCAATCCCGATAACGTCCCGTAGTCCGCAATAATGCTGGCGTGGTCCATGCTGGCTGCGTTGACTACATCGGAGATGTTTCGTACCTCCGACAATAGGGCTTCGCGGTTTGCCAGTATATTTTCCAAACTTCCGGCCATCGGGAAACTGATTATATTATCCTTGTTGTATCCTAAATTTTTCGACTGTACAAAACTGATTTGTTGCTGCACGACCAAAACAGCGATCATGAAGACAATGGTTATCGCGAATTGAAATACCACGAGACCATTACGCGCCCATTGTTCCCCTACGGAGGTATGCAGTTTCCCTTTCAGCACCACGGCCGGTCGGAAACCGGACAGGTAAAAGGCCGGATAACTCCCCGCGATGACACCGGTGACGAGAGCAATCCCCGCGATTGCACCTATAAAAGAAGGCGTATAGTCCAGTGATAACGACTTACCTGTAACCTGGCTGAACGGGGGAAGGACGAGGTCGACAATCAATACGGCTATAAGCAGCGCAAGCAGACTCATCAGGATGGATTCACCCAGGTACTGGGCGATCAATGTTCGCCTGTGCGCACCAATCGCCTTACGGATGCCTACATCTTTTATCTTTCTTGCCGCTTTGGCAGTCGACAGGTTCATAAAATTAATACTTGCGATGAGCAGTATGAAGCAGGCAATGATGGAAAACAGTCTCACGTATTCGATTCTGCCGCCTGCCTGTACGCCATTCTCGTAGCGGCCAAACAGGTAACGGTCGGAATAGCGCCTGGCGAACAATTTACTCTTCGGCGATTGTGTTTTACTTTGCAAAAAAGCCGACAGCTTCCGGTTAAAATCCGGAACATTCGTTCCCTTCCGGACAACGACAAAAGTAGACGGATCGCTGTTACCCCATTCTTTCAGGTGAGGATAACGTTCGAGCAGCACGTCGTAGCTAAGTAGAAAATCAAACCGTTCGGATGAATTTGAGGGAACATCTTCGAATACACCGCTGACCAGGTACGCAGTCTCCCGGTTCCAATCAATGGACTTTCCGACTGCCGCTTCCGGGCTGGTAAACAAGTCTGTGGCCAGAGACTTTGATATCACAATCAACCGTTTACCCGATAAAACCTGGTCTTTGTTTCCTGCGAAAAGTTTGTATGAAAAAATATTGAAGTAGTCTTCGCTCGCGTACAGTCCCTCTGCCTGAATACTGTTTTCGCCTACCGACAGTGTGATCTTACCTTCGTTAAAAGTTGTATAGGAGGATGCCGCATATTCAACTTCCGGCATTTCTTCGGCAAGCGCCCTGGCCAGTATTCCTGGTGTTACTTCGGTGGTTCCGATTCTTCCTGAATTTTCATAGGTGACCATGATCTGGAAAAGGCGGGTATCCAGTTCATGAAAGCTGTCAAAATCGAGTTCATCTTTCGCCCACAGGAAAATAAGAAGGGCACAGGCCAGCCCGGTTGAAAGGCCGGTGAGGTTTATAAAAAATGTACTTTTAAACCGCTTGAAATTTCTGTAAAAAAGAAGGATGTTGTGCTGAAACATGGTTCATTCATTTAAACGTGGGTAACTGCCTCTCTCGATTGATTAAAGCCGGTGTGTGTGTGTATTATTTTCGATGAATTTCGTCCTCGTATTTATTCATCTCTCAAACATCTGGCGGGATTTATGCGAGCCGCCTTAACAACCTGCATAGCTATCGTGACCCAGGCGATGAACAGGGCTGTTGCCCCCGCGCAAACAAAATACCACCAATGAATATCTACCCTGAAAGCAAAGTTTCCGAGCCAGTTGGAAACGAGCAAATAGCTTATAGGCATCGAGAAAAAAAGTGAGAAGGCTACGACGGTGGTAAAATCCCGGCTCAAGGAATAGACGATATTCACTACACTTGACCCAAGAACCTTTCTTATTCCAATTTCCTTGGTCCTTCTTTCGGCCGTAAACGCGGCCAGACCAAACAAACCCAGGCAGGAAATAAAAATTGCCAGTACTGCAAAATACCTGGACAAACTCGCGACCCGCTGCTCGCTGGAATACAGTCGCCGGTAGTCGTCGTCCATAAATTTAAAGTCGAAAACTTGTCCGGGGTAGTGGCGTTGATAGAGACTCCCCAGGCGCCGTAACGTCCCGGCTACTCCACCAGCTTCGATCTTTACGGAAACGTTCGGCGCATACTCGATCGGCGCAACCAGGAGAATACAGGGCCGGATCGTTTCATACAAAGAGGCAAAGTGAAAGTCTTTCACAACGCCAACTACCTGCCTTTCCTCCCCGCCGATCTTGATTTTCCGGCCAACGGCATCTTTCAGATCCATCATGCGAGCTGCTGTTTCGTTTAAGATGACCTGATCATGTGAGCCGAAATCCTCGGCAAACGTACTCCCTTCTGCCATCGTCATGTCAAGCGTTTCCATAAATCCATAACACATCCAAAGGTTCGTGAAAAAAGTCGCGTCATCCGGATCTTTCCCCTCCCAATGCACATCGCTTGTCCCACCTAACAGACCGCCTGGTACAAGCCTTCCACCACCTGCTTTCATCACGCCCGGTGTATTTTTAATCTCCCCGAGAAAAGACGAATTCATCCCCGGCGTCTCAAAATACACTACCGCGTCTCGTGTGAAGCCCAGGTTCTTTTCCTGAATGAACTTCATCTGTGAATTAACGACCAGGACAGTTACAATCAGAACAACAGATACGGCGAACTGAAACGCAACGAGGCCCCTGCGGGCGGTATGCTCGCCGGAAAATGCCAGAACCCTCCCCTTCAATACCTGAACGACCGGAAATCGTGATAAGTAAAATGCTGGATAACTCCCCGAAATAATTCCCGTAACCAGCCCGATGGCCAGTAGTGATGAAACCATCGTCATGTCAAATTCCAGGCTTAGATTCTTCCCCGTAATGTGATTGAACTGCGTCATAAGAAGATCTGTAAACAGGATCGCGATAATTAGGCCCAGAAAAGACATCAGCAACGACTCAACCAGAAATTGCCGGATCAATGTGCGCCGCCGCGCTCCAAATGTTTTTTTAATACCGACTTCTCTTGCCTTTTGAAACGATTTCGCCGTTTGCAGATTCATAAAATTTATACAGGCGATCACCAGTATGAATATTCCGATGATAGCGAAGAGCCGTACATACTCGATCCGGCCCCCGGAAGGAACGCCGTTCTCATACTGCCCGTGGAGATAACGGTCTGAGTACCGTTGAAGAAATAAAGTCGATTTTGAATCGGCGTCCTTAGACTTGATAAATTCCCGGATTTCAGTTTCCTCTGAATGTATTCCTTCTTTTAAGAGAACATATGTCCTGGGTCCGTTATTGCTCCAACCTGTCGATGGGTTCACCTCCTCAAACTTTTCAAAATTCAATAGAATGTCAAAATGACTCGTTGCATCGGGGGGAGGAGATTCAAATATTCCTGTGATAAGGCCAGAAACCTTTATATTTTGAGCATTCCATTCCAGCGATTTGCCTATGGCGTTTTCTGTCGAGGAGAACAATTTCAGGGCTAGTTCTTTTGAAATGACAACGCCATTCTTATCGGACAACGCGTTTCGCCCGTCCCCGTGAATGAACACATACGGAAATACCAGAAAGAAATCCGTCGACACATACTGTCCCGCCGTCTTGAGATGCTTGTTACCGATGGTAATAATTCCTTTACTGCTATTAAAGCTCGGTGGTATTACAGTTGTCGAATACTCGATCGCAGGTATTTCCGCTTTCAACGCCTGGGCAAGGAGTCCGGGTGTTGCTTCCATGGTCTCAATTCCATTCGCACCGTCCGTATTTTGGAGTACTTGAAAAATACGTTCATCGTCGCGCAGAAATTTGTCCACCCGTAATTCGCTCATCACCCATAGATAGATCAGAAGTGCGGACGTCAGTCCCAGCGAAAGGCCTGTCAGGTTTATAAAGAAAGTGCTTTTAAACCTTCTGAAATTCCGGTAGAAAGAAAGGAAGTTGTGCTGAAACATAGTTTATTCGTTAGAATTAGCGTTAGTACATCGTCGCAAAAAATAAGTGTACATACATCCAGAATACCCATTTCTAAAAATCAACGCGTTGTGTCCTATACTGCCGTACTGATATTTTGCTAAGATGCACTCGTTCATTTCTGTTTAAGTGAAGAAAGTTTGATCGTATGATCGCTAATGGACTTTACCTTCGCCTGGCATGCATCTACTCATCCTTTAAACATTTAGCGGGACTGACGCGAGCCGCTTTGATAGCTTGTATACTGACGGTGAGCCACGCGATAACCAATGCAAGGATACCGGCCCCGATAAAGTACCACCAATGCAGTTCGATCCGGAATGCAAATCCGTCCAGCCAGCGCTTCGTGATAAAATAACTCAACGGTAATGCAATCACAATGGAAATAAAAACGGTCTTTGTGAACTCCCCGGACAACATATAAAGAATTCCAAGGGAACTCGACCCGAGAACCTTCCTGATCCCTATTTCTTTCATCCTTCGCTCTGCGGTAAATGCCGCCAGGCCGAACAAACCCAGGCAGGAAATCAGGATAGCCAGCGCGGCAAAATATTTCGACAAGGTCGACACCCTCCGTTCAGCTTCGTACTGCGTTTGGTACTCCTGGTCGAGAAATTGGTAGTCAAAGGCAAAACCCGGATTAAAATTGTTGTAAAAGCGGCTTACTGTAGCAATTGTCTCTTTCTCCCTCCCGGGAAGAATCCTGATCATAATACGTTCGGCTTCCGCCGGAGCAAGCCGGAAGAACAAGGGTTTCACCTGCTCGTGAAGAGACTCAAAATGAAAATCCTCGGTTACACCGATAATTTTCAGATCCTTACCCCATAGATTAAATATTTTTCCGATAGGGTCACTGAAGCCCATCACTTTGATAGCTGCCTTGTTGAAGATTATGGCGGATGTATCGCTGGCAAATTCCCTGGAAAAAGAACGACCGTCGCTCATTTTTATACCCAGGGTTTCGATCACATCATAGTTGCTGTTCACAATTTCGAATGGAATAACGGCATCGGGATCTTTACCTTCCCAATTAAAATATCCGACTGTTGATGCCTGAGCCCCGACGATCGTCCGGGCAATTGAACTTGCCTGAGCGACTCCATCCAGCTTCTTTACTTCAGTCAGAAATGCTTCCAGGTGCTCTGCAGCTTTGCCTTCGGGTTTAAAATAGATGATGTGTTCCTTGTCATAACCCAGGTTTGTGGTCTGAACAAACTGGATCTGTTTGTAAATAACAAGTACGGACACAATGAATATTACGGAGAGTGAAAATTGAAAAACAATCAAACTCCGCCTGAGGAAAAGTTCAAGCAGGGAACCTGTGTTGACCGCGAACTTTCCCCTCAGCACGATCGATGGGCTAAATTTGGAAAGATACAGAGCCGGATAACTTCCGGCAATAAGACCGGAAAACAAGGCGATAACGAGGGAGGCTCCCATCAGTCGCGGAGTAGCCGTAAACTGAAGCTGCTTACCGGTTATCTGGTTGAATTGCGGAAGGAGCAGGTCTACACAAAGTACAGCAATAGACAGTGACAAAAAAGTCATGAGCATTGATTCCCCCAGGTAATGAAAAATCAGGTTTCTGCGGCTCGCCCCGATCGCTTTTTTAATACCAACATCCTTTATTCGCCGGGTAGCTTTGGCCGTTGATAAATTCATAAAGTTGATACACGCGATAAGCAGGATAAAGATCCCGATGATGGAAAACAACCTGACGTATTCAATTCGCCCGCCAATCAACTGGCCGTTTGAATACTTCCCGTACAGGTAATACTCCGAATAGGGCCTGATAAAAAGTGTTTGCGTTGCATCTTTCGACTTCCTTTTTATCAGATCGGCAATTTTTGCGTTGACGTTTTCAACGTTCGTTTCCCCTTTCAAAAGTACAAACGTGTTACATCCGAAGTTTCCCCAATGAAGGCTCTCCTTGCCGACAATATCCTTATATACTTCAAAGGACATTAACGCGTCAAACTTCATCGACGAATGAGGCGGTATATCATTGAAGACGCCAGACACATAGGCAACGTCCTTTCCATACGGAAACTGCCACTCAATGGTCTTACCCAGAATGCCGTCAACGGTATTGAATAACGCTAACGCCTTTGATTCCGACAGGACGACACCTTTTTTATCCGACAACACTTCCTTTTTGCTGCCCTGGATCAACGGGAAGGAAAACAGTTCGAAGAAATTTTTGTCTGCCAGCAGTGTCGCTGCCTTGATGTGCCGTTCATTCACGGAAAGTGTAAAGTCCGCAGTACCTCCCATCGTTGCGACCGCGTACGCAACTTCCGGAACCTCTTCCTGAATTGCCTCTGCGAGTATTGCCTGCGTCGAAGGAGAAGTGTCGATGTTATCGTTTTGGCGGTTGTTCACCATTACACGATACAACTGACTTCCACTTTCATGAAACCCGTCAACACTTAGCTCGTCGTTCACCCAAAGGTAAATGATCAGCGCACATGCTAATCCCGCCGATAAGCCGATCAGGTTAATGAGAAACGTGCTTTTGAAACGCCTGAAGTTCCTGTAGATAAGAAGAAGGTTGTGTTTGATCATGGCTGTAAATTGTGATAAAAGGTATACGAACCCGGTGCCAGTATTGAAATGCGCATAATCAGCGTGTTTCGGGCTGTTTTCAACGAGTCGATTGTTCTACTGCCCATGTATAGAAATAATGCTGTCCATATATGGGCAGTTGTTATGGTTTAATCTCCGAAGCTCAATAAATTTAAATCCATTTATTTGAACATGACTAAGGCAACCGGAAACATACTTCTTGTCGATGATGATGAATTTGTTTTGTTATCGATCAAGCTGCTGCTGGAACCGCATTTTCAGCTGGTTACGACAACCAATAATCCCGAGCGGATCCCCTCGCTTTTCGACCGTGAAGCGTTTGATGTAGTGCTACTCGATATGAACTTCAGGCATGGTGATACAACCGGGAACCAGGGACTGTTCTGGCTGAGGAAAATTCTGGAGTTATCGCCCGAAACACAGGTTATACTGATGACGGCTTTCGCCGATATCGCGGTTGCCGTTGAATCGATAAAAGAAGGGGCGCTTGATTTTGTTGTGAAGCCGTGGCAGAATGAAAAACTGCTGGCCACGGTAAAGACAGCAAATGTCGTGAGCCAGGAAAAAAGAAAAGTGAAACAACTGCGGTCGCAGCAAAAATCGCTTGCTTCGGCTTTAAATCAAAGGTATGACCCGATGATCGGTAGTTCGGAAGCGATTACGTCCATCAGAAAAAGTATAGCAAAAGTTTCCCCAACAGATGCGGAGATCCTGATCCTGGGTCAGAACGGAACCGGCAAGGAAGTGGTCGCACGCGAGATCCACAGGAACTCCGGGCGCGCGGACGGAATATTCCTAACGGTAGATGTAGGCGCAATAAGCGAAACCCTGTTTGAAAGCGAACTGTTCGGGCACAGGAAAGGAGCATTTACCGATGCAAAGGAAGACCGGACAGGCAGGTTTGAAGCGGCATCCGGCGGAACAATATTCCTGGATGAGATTGGCAATCTTACGTTGCCGCTGCAGGCAAAACTACTTACCGTACTACAGCACAAAAAGGTTGTACGACTGGGGACGAATCAGCCTGTAGAACTGGATGTGAGGATCATCTCCGCTACAAATCGCGATCTTCGTCAGATGGTTAAAGAGGGTACATTCCGCGAAGATCTGCTCTATCGTATCAATACCGTGGAGATCACGCTTCCCCCGCTGCGTGACCGGCCGGCCGATATCCCTCTCCTCGCCGGACATTATGCGGAAAAATACAGCCAGAAATATCAAAAAAGTTATCTTAAACTTTCCGGGCCGGCCGAAAAGTATCTAACGGCTTACTCCTGGCCCGGAAACATCAGGGAGTTACAACATGCGGTTGAGCGGGCGGTTATTATGTGCGAAAACCGTGAACTCGCTGTCGAAGACTTCGGATCGCTGCAGAAACAGAGCGAAGAATTCTCATTTGAGAATTTCAACCTGGAAAAAATAGAGGCCTGGGCGATCCGGAAAGCGATCGCGAAACACGGAGGCAATATCAGCCACGCCGCGGGAGAACTGGGTTTATCCCGGGGTGCATTGTATCGGAGAATGGGAACCTATGGTATTTAAAAATTTCAGGCTTCAGGTTATCGCGCGTATCGTTTTACTCACGCTTTGCCTGAGTACGCTCGCCTGGTGCATTGCACAGGGCCTGGCTCTGAGAAGTTTTTACCTGGCTGTCATCGCAGTTACCCTGACCGTTGAAATGTTCTGGTATATAGACCGGTTTAACCGTGATGTCAAAACATTCATGCTCGGTCTCATTCAACGTGATTTTACCACAAATTATCAGGCACCTGGAAAAGGAAAAAGTTTCGACGGGTTATACGACATGCTTAACCTGATCTCCGAAGCCTTCGAAAAGATCAGCCTGGAGAAAGAAATACAACACCGTTATCTCGAATTATTGGTCGATCACATCCAGGTCGGTATCCTGAGCTACGATCGGAGCGAAAAAATACACCTCGCCAATAACGCCCTCAAAAAGTTACTGCAACGCTCCGTCCTGATGCACATCGACGCACTCGGTACTATTGACGAGAATCTTGCCGCTGTCGTACGTCAACTCAAGACGGGTGAAACCAAACTTGTGAAGATCCGGATCGGTAAAGAACTGCTGCAGCTTTCAATACATGCTTCCGAGTTTAAACTGGATCATCAATACTTCAAGCTGGTCTCTATGCAGAACATTCACAACGAACTGGACGCGCGTGAAATGGAAGCCTGGCAAAAACTCATCCGGGTCATGACACACGAGATCATGAATTCCATCGCACCGATCACTTCGCTGAGTTCAACCCTTCACGGACTTATCCGCCAACATCAGGCTTCAGGCAACTTAATTGAAAAACCAGTCCTTGACATTTTTGATCAGGGTCTTGAGGCGATCAAGCTTCGTAGTGAAGGACTTCATTATTTCACGGAAGCTTACAGGAGCCTGACACGCATTCCACAACCGTCCTTCAGGTCTGCCAACCTTAGAGATATTTTCCAGCGTGTCGTCGTTTTATTCGAACAGGAACTGAAGGAGAAAGGTATCTCCGCGGAGGTGAATGTGGCGAGTCACGAGGTGATGATCGACCCCGAACTGATCGAGCAAGTCATTATCAACCTGCTCCGGAACTCAGTGGAAGCACTGGAAGGAACGACGACACCGGTTGTCCGAATGGATGCCACGAGACACGCCAACGGGAAAACGCTTCTGCAAATTTCGGACAACGGAGCCGGTATCAGTACCGAAATACTGGACAACATATTCATTCCTTTTTTCACGACGAAAAAGCACGGTTCCGGAATTGGTCTCGCACTGGCAAAACAAATTGTTCAGCTCCATCACGGGGAGATCAAGGTGAACTCCGTTCCCGGAAAGGGTACAGAGTTTAACATTCTACTGTAGTTTGAACTTCAGCAGCAATTCATGAACAGCGATGATTGCAACCAATATTCCGATCAGTACAACGGCAGTCCTGATGAAACCAGAGCCTGACCGGTTTTTTTTCGAATGGTCCATGAGGCAAAATTAACTGCTTCCCCGTTCGCCGGCAATGGTATAATTGTACTAAAAGCCTAGTAGAATTGTACTAGAAAAAGTGTAAAACGAAGGAGGTTGCACAACTGAACTCAGGTTTTCCCGTCCGAAGGAGCCTTTGAAAATTCAGTTTGTATATCATCTCCAGACTTCAAGGCAACGATCTTACCCTCGTCGACAAGGACACCGGCGACGAATCTGACCTGGTCGATCAGCTGGTCCGGATTCTTTTCATCGAGGGCGCGAGCGACTTCTGCTGGATCAAAAGTGCGCTCTGTTCCACGTTCTTCGGCTAACTTTAGAATAGTCTTCCGGATTTCCTCTGCAAAGACCATAATACTAGTTTCGTTTGTTTGTTTAACAGGCAGATCACCCATATGGTTCAGACAATGGGGTCGTATGTTTTTTCGTGGAACCCGCCCTTCTCATAAAGATGGACAAACTTTGGCAAAATATCCTGACATTCGTTATGAACATAGTCCGCCGGCTATACTATTATTGCGTCATGAACGTCCGCCAATTTATAAATGACCAACCCGCTCCTCAACGTGAGATCATGACGGTTTTGAGAAGCTGGGTTTTTGATCTGGGTCAGCATGTACAGGAAAAGATCAGCCATCAAATCCCCTATTTTTATTTCTTCGGCCCGTTGTGTTATGTCAACCCGGTAAGCGACGGGATCGAATTCGGACTTTTGAAGGGTCATGAGCTTTCGGATGACCAGAAGATCCTGGAATCAAAGGGACGTAAACACGTCAGATCTGTCGCCTTTTCCAGTGTCGCAGAGTTGGAAGAAAACGAAGAGTTGATCCGACGGCTATTGAATGAAGCCGCCATCCTCAATGAATACCTGGATAAAAGAAGGAGAAAAAATAAATGAACGAAACAGATCCTCTTCCGGACGATGAAGATGACGAACTGTTCGAACACCACCGAATCGTCGTCGATGCCAAACAAGGCCAGATCCGGATCGACAAGTTCCTGATGGCCCGCCTCCCCAATGTAACACGTACCAAGATCCAGGGCGGCATTGCCGAAGGATTCGTTAAAGTCAATGACCGTCCTGTCAAAGCCAACTATAAAGTACATCCCCAGGACACCATCACGATATCGATGCCCGAGCCGCCACGGGATACTGAGGTGGTTCCCGAAAATATCCCGTTGAATATCGTCTTTGAAGATGCCCACCTGATGGTCATCAATAAGCCCGCTGGGATGGTCGTACATCCTGCCTACCAGAACTGGAGTGGTACATTGGTCAATGCGCTAGCCTACCATTTTCAGCACCTTCCGGAACTACCGGGAAATGACGGCCGGCCGGGCCTCGTCCACCGCATCGACAAAGATACTTCGGGCTTGCTGGTCATCGCAAAGGATGAAGCAACCCTTACCCACCTGGCAAAACAGTTTTTCCATCATACGATAGAACGCAAGTATTACGCACTTGTGTGGGGTGTCCCCGAACCACGAAACGGTACAATAGATAAGAATGTCGGGCGGAGCCCCAAGGACAGGAGGATTACCACCGTCTTCCCTCTCGGGGATATGGGACGTCACGCCATTACTCACTATACCGTACTGAAGGACTTACGTTACGTTTCTCTGGTTGAGTGTAAGCTGGAGACCGGACGGACGCACCAGATCAGAGCTCATATGAAATTTATTGGCCACCCGTTGTTTAACGATGCAACATACGGCGGTGATCAGGTTGTAAAAGGAACCGTTTTCTCCAAATACAAACAGTTTGTTGAAAATTGTTTTAAGATCATTCCAAGGCAGGCGCTCCATGCAAAGTCCCTGGGATTTGTGCACCCGGTTACGAAGGAATTCTTACTGTTTGAATCAGACTTGCCCGATGATTTCAGGGATGCGGTTGAAAAGTGGGAAAATTATGTGAAGTACAGCTGACCTTCTACCCGTAAGCAGGGCGTTGCGTCATGGCGAGGGATAAAAGGTCCGGTTGGTGAGTGAATACGCACCAGCTAACCTGCGAAGAAAGGTTCTTTATGCTGTCAGAATGCCGGCCTAACACGGCGGCCTTTTCCTAAAGCATGTCGAATCTCCTTCATTGCCTCCCGTTTAAACTTCTTGTAGGAAGCCTCATCCGGTGTCGTGTAGAGGAGTCCCTTGATGTACTCCAGTACTTTTTCCGCCTGAGTCTGGTTCAAAGAATTCAATGATTCCAGAATCTCATGTTTCTGATGGATTGATGTCATCGCAATTAGTGGTTGTTTGACATTACAAATAACGGAAATAAATATACTGGGGTTCAAGTGATTACTAAGATATTAACGCTAAGACAACACACCCGTAATATTTCGGTTGACGACGACCATTTCAAGCGGGCAAGACCCATCCTAAACGTTACCTAACAATATGTTCAATCGTTTACAACCTATCCTTAATACGTGCCTTTCCACAGGCAGATCATCATACCGATATGTTGAATTGACAATAAACATCTCAGTTCGTACCTTTCAAACGTTACCAGCGATATTATGCGATATACCAGCCTCTTCACCCTTCTTGCCTGTGCTGCTCTCATTCCGGCACTTTTCTCCTGTACTAAAAGCGCTCCTCCTGCGGAACACTCAGCCGAAAGTTCACTGGCTGACCTGAAAGTTCACGACGGTCTGGAAGTGACTTTGTTTGCTTCCGAACCCATGTTCTCCAATCCGACCAACATCGCTATTGATGAACGGGGAAGGGTTTGGGTCTGTGAAGCCTATAACTACCGGAACCAGTACAACCCGAAAAACCCGGTTAAAAAGGAAGGTGATCGTATCATGATCCTGGAAGACACAGACGGCGATGGCAAAGCAGATAAAAGCAAGGTGTTTTACCAGGGAACAGATGTAAACTCGGCGCTGGGCATTTCTCTTCTCGGAAACAAGGTCATCGTTTCGTGCAGTCCGAATGTATTTGTGTTCACGGATGAAAACGGCGACGATATCCCGGAGAAAAAGGAAATCTTCTTCCAGGGAATTCAGGGCCTGCAGCACGACCACGGTATGCATAGCTTCGTATTCGGCCCGGATGGCAAGCTGTATTTTAATTTTGGCAATGAAGGGAAATCGCTGCTGACGGCAGCCGGCGACACCGTCGTTGATGTACATGGGTATAAGGTCGTAACGAACGGAAAACCCTTCCGCGAAGGCATGGTCATGCGCGCCGACGTCGATGGCTCTAATGTGGAAGTCCTGGGGAACAATTTCCGTAATAACTTCGAAGTCGCAGTAGACCCGTATGGAACACTTTGGCAATCTGACAACGACGATGACGGCAATAAAGGGACGAGGATCAACTACGTAATGGAATACGGCAACTTCGGCTACAAAGACGAAATGACCGGGGCCAGCTGGGGTGCGCGCCGGACGAATATGGAAAAAGAAATTCCCTTTCGTCACTGGCATTTAAACGATCCCGGGGTGGTTCCTAACGTCCTTCAAACCGGTGGAGGGTCGCCCTCGGGTATTACAGTCTACGAGGGTACACTGCTGCCGGAAGTGTTCCGCGGCCAGATGATCCATGCAGAACCGGGTAATAATGTTGTCAGGTCTTACCCGGTCGAGAATGCCGGCGCGGGATATAAAGCTTCGATTGTAAATATCCTTGAATCGCAAAAAGACCAGTGGTTCCGTCCCGTCGACGTGGCTATTGCTCCGGATGGCTCGCTGTTTATCGCTGACTGGTATGATCCCGGGGTGGGAGGCCATCAGGTTGGTGATGTAGACCGTGGCCGGATCTACCGGGTGGCTCCCGCAAAATCGGAATATAAGATATCCGCTCTCGACGTCACTACAATTGACGGTGCCATCAAAGCCCTGACCAATCCGAATTCGGCTAACCGTTATCGCGGATGGAATGCGCTGGCGGCGGAAGCTGAAAAAGCCGAAGGCGATCTGCAAAAGCTTCTGATGTCAGGCAGTCAAAGAGAAAAAGCCCAGGCGCTCTGGCTGCTCGCACGTCTCCCCGGAAAAGAAGATTCATATATCAATAAGGCTATAACCGACGCCGATCCGAACATCCGGATAACCGGTATCCGCATAGCACGTTCCCTGAAAAAAGATATCCTCCCCGTTGTAAAAAAACTGGCGGGCGACTCATCCCCTCAGGTACGCCGGGAAGTGGCTATTGCGTTGCGCGGAAACACTTCGCACGACGCAGCGGACATATGGACCGAACTGGCGCTGCAATATAATGGAACGGACCGGTGGTACCTGGAAGCTCTCGGGATCAGCGCCGCCGGCAACTGGGATCTTTACTTCGATACCTGGAAAAAGAAAGTGGGAAAAGACTGGAGCACTGCCGCTAACCGCGATATCGTTTGGCGAAGCAGGAGCAAGGACGCTATGCCGCTGGTGGCGGAGTTAATACGATCCAGTGACGAAAAAGAAATGCTGCGCTATTACCGCGCCTTCGATTTTCAAACGCACCCGTCAAAACAACAGATCCTGGCTCAGTTGGTGCAACAATCAACAGGCGACAAAGTGTTATACGCCCTGAAGCATATGGATGCAAGACAACTAAAAATGACTGCCTCCATTACCGCCGCGCTGAATAATGTGCTGAAACAACAGCAGGGAAAAATTGAATTTGTAGAACTGGTTAACACATTCAATTTGCAGGATCGTTCGCAGGATTTGTTGAAACTCGCTTTGCAATATCCCGACAGCGCGGTAGCCAGGGAATCGGTAAGGACATTGCTCAACTGGGATAAGACCGCGCTCATCGGAGGTATATTGGAAAAGGGAACAAAAGAAGAAGCCCAGGCCATCATCAAAGCCATGCGTTCTCATATGTACAATCCAAAGGCTATCGCGATGATGGAAAAAACCATGATGGACAGCACCCGGGATATGGAAGTACGGAAACTTTCCGTCAAGGCATTTGGCGGACCCTGGCAGGCTGAAGACCGGCTGCTGGCACTGGCAAAGGAGAACAGGATACCCCTTGACCTTCATACCGCGGCGGGCGGCGTATTTCAAAGCGCCTGGCGCGCAAAGTTAAGGGACGAAGCTGCCGCTTATCTCAAACTTCCGGGCAGCAAAGAAGGATCTCCGCTGCCTTCCATTTCCGTCATGGCTGACAAACACGGTGATATCATAAAAGGTAAAGAAGTTTTCAAAACACTGTGCAGCAATTGTCACCAGGTGAATAACGAAGGTGTGAACTTCGGACCTGAGCTAAGCGAGATAGGAGACAAACTTTCCAAAGAGGCCTTATACAGCTCGATCCTGTTTCCGGATCAGGGTATAAGTTTTGGCTTCGAGGGTTACAGTTTCAAACTTAACGATGGCAGTGTTGCTGTAGGAAAAATTGCTTCCGAGACAGCGGAAAAAGTAGAGGTACAGTATATGGGTAACCAGCAAACCGTTTTGAAATCCGACCTGGCATCCAGGACGAAGCTCGAAAGTTCACTGATGCCGTCCAATCTCCAGTCGTCCATGAGTGAGCAGGAACTGATAGATCTTGTTGAATACCTGGGTTCGCTGAAAAAAGACGAGAGGCTCAGCAAAAAATAGTGCGCAGGGCCGGCAGTACCTTGCCGGCCCTTTACACGCAAACTTTAATTCTTCTTTTTCTTCAGCAGGTTCTGGATCTTCTTCTTCGCTTCGTCTTCCAGCGCCTTTTGAACATCTTCCTTCGTCGAAGGAACCGCCGTCTTTGTAGTATCCGCTACGTTGGTGGAATCGGTCTTTTTACCTCCACCGAGAATATCTTTGACAATCGTTTCGGCATCCGTGCCTTTAACCGCTTTTTCGATGGCCTTCTTGCCTTCTTCCTTGGCGGCCGCAGTAACGGCTTCTTTAGCCTGCGCCTTCTGGTCGTCCATCATCAATTTCGGAACAGGGCTGTTGTATTTTCCACCCAGGCCGATCGTAACGGGAATATTCCCGTTTGGATCATTCTTGCCACCGGTATATTGCGCTATAAAACTGTTGTACTGGGCACCCAGTTTACCTGCGGGTACATCCATTTTTAGTGTGTAGTCAAGGGAACCGTCAAGTCCCGTACTGCCGGCGACCGTAGTCTTGTAGTTGCCGAACTTCACATCAAATGGTTTTACACCCAACCTCCCATTTTTGATGGACGCTGACATCAGAACATCCTTTAACGTAACTTCGCTGGCGTCATCCAGACTCGTCAGCGATGTAATACCTGAAATCAATTTCGACTCCTTTAACGCCGCCTGTGCGATCTTCACCAAACCATCACCGTTAACGGTTGCCATATTGGGCATCATCGTGGGAAGCAACTCCCCGCTGATCTTAAAGTCTGTTGAAAAATCACCGGTCACAAGCCCTGCGATCGGCGCATAGGTCTGAACGATCGAGGACGTATGAGCCGCCTCCCGGATCGAAGCTTTTTCAATCTTTAATCCGAAGTCATACCGGGGATGCGCAAGGTCTTTTGTATTGTATGTTCCATTTACAACGAAAGTGCCTCCAAGCATATTGAAACGCAGCCCGCTCAGGTTTGCAACACCGTCTTTCACGATAACATCACCGGACGCATTGGTCATGTTATAATCCATCATCTTGATCTGTTTTATCGACGACTTCAGAACAAAATCGATATTCTTCGGAACTTCGATAACGCCATAGCTCGCCGAGTCGGTTGACGTCGTCTCTTCCGTCTCAGTCATAAATTCATTCAGATCCAGAAGGTTCGACGCGAAGTTCACACTTCCCCGGATCGGCTGGTTTTCACCGAACAAATAGCCCAGGTAATTGACGACAGACCCATTAACCCTGAAGTCGCTCTTACCTATTTTGCCATCCATCTGCTGAAGATCTATTTTCCTGGGATCAAAAACCATGGAAGCCTGTGACAATGTAACCGCATACGGTAGGTCTGTCGCGGTGTATTTGAAGTCGCTGAGCGATGCCGTGCCGCTCGTCGGAAGCCGGTCATATTTCTCCGCCTCGAGATCGGAATACTTGCCTTTGGTGACAATATCGGCCTTCACTTTACCGGCAAGTGTCATCCCCTCGACGGGAAATACCCTGGTGATCTTCTCCAGGTCGATGCCCCCCTTGGCCTTCAAATCCCAGGTGTAATCCTCCAGGTTTTGCAACGACAGGTCTGCTGTGAATTTTTCCCCATCCATCAACAGGGATAAATCCGTTACGTTAATCGTCGTCTCCGCCATTTTGCCGGAGGAATTTTTAACAGTTGAATTAAAATGCAGGTCCTGAAGCGGCAGCGGAAATTCGGCCGACTTGACAAAACCGTTGGCAAGTGACATTCTTGCATCGATCGCGGGTATGATACTCTTAAGGCTGTCATAAATACCCTTCGCAGAAAGGTCAAGCTCATAATTTCCTTTCATCTCAAGTCCTTCCATCGGGAACATTTTTCCAAGTTCCGCAAGGTTCAGCCTGGCCTTGATATTGGCATCGAGATTTGTAGGATACATTTTCGTGATCAGCGCCCTTGCGTCCACCGGGTTCGATCCGAAATCGAGGTGTAATTTTTTCAGGTCAATGACCGTGTTATCGATCACTCCGTCCTTGTTATCCACCAGAAGATCCACGTTAATGTTGTTTATCGGTGTAGGCAGGTCGGGATATTTAAACATCGCGTCCTTAACCAGAAGGTTGACATTAAACGCCGGCATTTGCTTATCGCTGTACGTTCCCTTCACAAATCCATTAAACGCAAGATCACCTTTGGTTTCAATGTTCCCGAAACCCGACGAATACATTCCCGGGATTAGCGAGAGAAGGCTCTTGAAAGAATTGTCAGGGCTTTTAAAGGATATATCCATTCCGTAATCCGCTTCGTTCATTTTGAACCAACCGTCGAAACTCATGGCAAAGTCATTGATCTTTGCCGCGTTTTCCTTGAATGTATACTTGGTGTATTCTTCCGAGATAGAAACGACAGCATCGATCTCAACACGTTTGTCTTCCAGGTACGTGTCTCCCCCATATCCGACTTTCAGGGTATCCGCGACAGTTTTGGTTTTGAGATCAAAAACATCCTGTGTAAAGTCACCGCTTCCAGAATGGTTAAGTCCATTTAACTCCATCAGAAAAGGAATGGATCTGTCATCATAAACAACATTACCATCCACGATCTCCCAATGGTCTATACCAAACGAAAATTCTCCACCTTCTTCCGTCGCTGTTACCGTATCCGCTGAGGGTATGGCTATGTCGTAGTTAGCGCGTCCGTCTTCCAATACCTTGACATTTATCACGGGACGGATAAGGGAGATTCCCTTCAACCGCAGTTCGTCTCCAAACAGTATGTTCATCAGGTTGACTTCCACTTCAAACTTCTCCGTTGCAAACAGGATCTGACCTTCGAACGGAGCCCTGTTCATGACACCGAGATCGCTCATTTCTGCCGTCACATTCGGAAAATTGCTAAAGAGCGAAAGGTTGAACTTCGATACATCAAATACCACGTCCGCATTGACCGATCGCGCCAGCTCCTTGTCAATTGCCGCTTTGATATCGTCCTTAAATACAACGGGAATAATAAATGCGGCGGCAAGAATGAGAACGAGCAGTCCTCCCAACACAATAAAGGTCCATTTCAATGCTTTTTTCATAAGGCGATTTTTTCAATAACGATTTAAGGCCCAAAGTTACAAAAGGGAAGGCTAAAACGGAGCAACGCGTTTAAAGTGAATCGCAGGGAAACCGTTTAAAGACTATATCCATAGCCCGATAGGCCATGCCGTCGGTCTGTCTAGAAAAACTTCAGGAACCAATCCATGATTTTTTTCGACCACTTCGTGTACGGGGGATGAAATGCCTTGATAGTGGTCAATCCGTTGCGCTGTTTGAGTACAGCTTTTTCGTTTGAAAACGCCAAAAATCCGTAGTGGCCATGGGATTTGCCCAATCCGCTGTTATTGACTCCGCCGAAAGGAAGGTGATGCTGCATGAACTGGATACCGCAGTCATTTATACAAACACCCCCGGCCGACGTCTCCCGGAGAATACGGACCTCATCCCGCTTCTTCTGGGTAAAGAAATAAAGACCCAGAGGTTTCGGCTTGTTATTGATGATCGCTATAGCCTCGTCAAGATCGTGGTACGAAACGATGGGAAGTATGGGCCCAAAAATTTCCTGTTCCATCAACAGACTATCGGGTTTTACGTCGCTCAGGATTGTGGGGTGGATAAAACGCGTGTCGGGATCCGACCTTCCACCGAGTTCAGGTTTAGCGCCCCGTGAGACAGCGTCGTCAAGCAGGAGACTTAACCGCTGAAAGTGTTTATCGCTGACAATCCGGCAATAATGGGGGGAAGTTACAAACGGG
Source organism: Chryseolinea sp. (assembly GCA_041742155.1). Classification (GTDB taxonomy): domain Bacteria; phylum Bacteroidota; class Bacteroidia; order Cytophagales; family Cyclobacteriaceae; genus Chryseolinea. The sequence goes on from JBGSJE010000005.1 coordinate 74,096, forward strand.
GAATCCTTTTCCGTGAAGAGGTTTTTTGTCTGCTCAATGATTTCCCGGATAAAGTGATCGCTGACCTTTTCATCGATTAAGATGTAATCGGGTGCCACACATGTCTGACCGTTGTTAAGGAATTTCGTGAAGGCGATCCGTTGGGCTGCCTCACGGATCCGGGCGCTTTCTGTTACGATTACGGGCGATTTTCCCCCGAGTTCCAGGGTGACGGATGCGAGGTTGTCGGATGCGGCCTTCATTACAAGTTTGCCGATCGCAGGGCTGCCCGTAAAAAATATATGATCGAACGGAAGTTTAAGTAGTTGTCCGGCGACATCTGCGTCCCCTTCGAAAACGGAAACTACTTCCCCTTCGAATAATACCTCTGCCATGGCTTTGATCACACCTGCAACATGCGGTGTAAGCTCCGACGGCTTGAGCACTACCGCGTTTCCCGCGGCCAGGGCGGAAACCAGGGGACCTACGCATAAACTGAACGGGTAGTTCCAGGGTGAGATGATCAGGCAGACGCCCCTTGGTTCGTACTGAATGTGTGACCGCGTTCCGAGCAGGGGAAGTGGTGCGTCCACTTTTTTAACCGCAGACCACGCCTCTATGTTGTCCAATGCGTATTTGATCTCGGACAACACATAAAAGATCTCGATTCCGTCTACTTCTGTGGGGTTCTTGCGGAAGTCGGCATACATCGCGGCCTGGATCACGGGTCTGTTCTTATGGATCCAGTTGCGGAGGTTCCGTAGCCTTTCTATTCTCCGCCCTACGGGTTCCTGTCGCAACCGGGGAACGGAGTCGCGGTGCTTTCTAAAGGCATTGGTTATCTCCTCCCGGATGCCCGGCATTTCTTCAGTCATAGCTTCAAGGTAATAAAAGGGGCCGAAAGACCTGTCGGATCCGTGTCCGGCTTTTGGCACTTCCATGTCCAGGCCGTAAAATGGTCATTTGCCCTTTTATATTACGTCTGGGTTACGTTTTCTTGTATTTTGTTATCCATATATTAAATTTGATAACATAAAATTAATATTGACGTAACATGAGGACTTGCCTGGTAATATTATTCTTCTTTCCCTCTCTGGCTCAAAGCCAGGATGTGAAGCGGGATGTACCGGGCGGTTCCACATTTGAGTATTATCTGGGCCTCTACAGCCGGGCCGACAATACCCAGGTCTCGACCGGCGAACTCCTGGATTTTGTGGGGAAACTGGAAAAAAAGCGCTCATCCTTCAGCCGGACGGAAGATTTTCTTGAATTCATCTTCAGGAAAACCCACCAGCGCTATCTGAAAAACTACGAGAGCTATGTTTCATTCGGACAAATGCTCAACAGCAACCGATACAATTGCCTTACCGCGACGGCCCTTTACGCACTTCTGCTGGACCATTTCGATATTGACTATAAAGTGATCGAAACAAACTATCACATCTTCCTGCTTGCCAATAGTGGAGAATCCGAAATCCTGATGGAGGCGACCGATCCCGTGAACGGTTATGTCTCCAGCCCGGTGGCTATTGAAGATCGGATCCGGGAATACAGGAAAAACACCATCCAGGAACTGAAGCAATCAAAGACGTACTACCGTTATAATTTCAATTTATACCACGAAGTGAACCTTGACCAGATATTGGGACTCCTTCACTACAATAATGCCGTTGCTGCCTTCAATTCACAGAAACTTCCGGAGTCAGTACGTGAACTGAACAAATCCATTGACTCATACTATTCTCCGCGAGTGGAAGAGTTTTCACGTATCATTCTGCTTAACGTGATGGAAAGTGAACTGGATGCGTCCGCCAGGGAGGAATGTATTAAGGGTATTCAATCGCTGCGTAAAAAGCAGTTCGTCGTAACCGCCAGCACCAATTAACTAGTGTTAAGTCACCATTATGATGTCGCATCCTTTGGCTTTTGTATTTAGCCCTGAAAGGGCGTTACATGTTGGCCCAGGGTGAAGCCCTGGGTTTTAAGTGGTAATTTAAATTTTAGCCCTGAAGGGGCGTAATAAAAGTGTCGCTTACGACAATCAAACCTTGACTCGACACTAGTTCTCCAGGATCCGCATTTCAACCCGTCGGTTCATCCGGTGCGCTTCCGGTGTATTTTCGCGTGAGACCGGTTGTGTTCCGCCAAATGCTTTCGTTTTGACCCTGCTCTTCGTCGTACCTTTTGAAACCAGGTACTGCTTGACCGCTTCGACACGCGCCTGCGAGAGCTTCATGTTCTCCTTTGCATCTCCCTGGTAGTCCGTATGTCCTTCCAGCTGAATCACCATCGACGCATTCTCCTTCATCATGTTGGCGACAAGATCCAGCTCCGAATAAGATTCTTCACTGATTTTTGATCTTCCAACCTGGAAGATCAGGTTATCAAGCCGGATAACATTTCCCACGGAAAGTTTCTGCCCGTTGACATTAACGCCTTTTGTAAGTTCGATATGCTTAACAACTTTTTTATCTCCGTTGGCTTCCGCCGGATCAAGCATATACTTGGCCACATCAAACCCCGGTGCTTCCACCACAATGGAATATTTCACCTCGTCGTACATCGGAAATGAATAAACATTATTGTTAAGAACGCCGACCTTGTTTCCGTAAGGAAGGCTTTGGTATGTGATCTTTGCTCTGACGGGTTCTTTTGTCAGCGCGTTCACGATCTGACCTTCGGCGTAAATCAGACTGTCAGCATCCTGGCCTGAGGAAATAGCGGCGATGAAGAGAAGTGGCGTGAAAAGTTTAAAAAATTTTCCTCTCATATCATGGGTATTATAATTTCAAGATTTTGAATTCAACCCGTCTGTTTCTTTTACGTCCTTCAGCCGTGTCGTTCGTATCGACAGGTGTGGTCTCGCCAAAGAAAAGTATGGTCATTCGTTCCTTACCAATGTTTTTGTCGTTCAGGTATTGAACGACCGAATTCGCCCGTTTCTGAGATAAGTTCATGTTGTATTGATCGGGCCCGGCAGAATCGGTATGCCCGGAGATTTCGATTTCCATGGAAGGTTTTTCCTCCATCAACGTGGCGATACGGTCAAGCTCCGGGAAAGACTCCGGCCTTAACACTGCTTTGTCGAAATCAAAGAAAAGGTTGTTCAGCACGATAGAGACATTTTCCTCCAATGTCGTCACACCGATCGGATCGAGGTCAAAATCCTTTTCGATCGTCTGGTCGGTAGTAATATCCCGGAGGTCAAGGTTTTGGTTTTCCGATAGTCGTTCCGTTGATTCCGCCCGCAGACCGTATAATTCTCCCGCCGGTAGCCGGATTTCATATTCTCCTGTTTCCGGATTTGACTGCGATATTCCCAGCCCTTTGCCATCTGGTAATCGTTCGTAAATGATCTTCGCTCCCAGTGGTGTTCCCGTTGTCTTGTCGATAATTTTTCCCCTGACCGTAACCCATGGTTCGGGGCTTTTCACGATCGGTAACTTGATCCGGAAAATATCGGTGTTGGTTTCGCTCACGCCCCTGGAATAATAGGCATGTTCGCTGGCTGCAGGTATATTAAAAAACAAATCCTCCAGAGGCGAGTTGATCTCGGGTCCGAGATTCTCGGGTTCGGACCAGTTCGTCCAGGTGTCGTCGAGTCGTTTCGTTACGTAGATATCGCTTCCTCCGTATCCGCTGAAACCATTTGATGAGAAATAAAGGGTTTTATCGTCGGACGCCAGAAACGGAGCGGACTCTTCACCTGCCGTATTTACCACGTCGCCGAGGTTTAACGGTTCTTTCCAGGAACTGTCGGGCCTGATAAAGGTCACGTACAGATCGCGGTCGCCGTATGAATCTTCTCTTTCTACCGACATCAATAACGTCTGCCTGTTATCGGTAAGAAAGTAGTTAGCCTTCTCATTGTAATTGTAGTCGTTGATGATGTTCAGAGGCTTTGGTGTACTCCATTCTCCGTTTACATGCGCGCTGATGGAAACACCGGCCAGCATCTTGCCATTGGGCATGTAGCGGTTTCCCAGCACCATGATCGCCGATTTCCCATCGGGGGTTACGGATTGAATGGTGTTGATAAAGTTAGGGCCTGCGTTATTGAACTTTGGTCCCATGTTCTGGGCAAGCTGCCAGTGCCCCGTCGCATCCAGTTCCGAATACCAGATATCCTCCTGATCCTTTACACCACCGATATTTCCCGGGTGGTTTCTCCTGCTGAAATACAATGTCTTTCCGTCGGGCGATAGTAAAGGATGCAACTCGTCGTATTCGCTGTTTACGTTCTTGTCGAGGGATTCGATGAGTATCCCGGATGCCAGTAATTGCATGATGGGAATGTCGGCGATGATCGGGTAGTTGGAGTCGGAAATAGCGACTGCGTCGATCCCGAAATAGTCGGGTACCGCTGCTCCGTCGAATTCGATCTTAACCGCCGCAACCTTATAGGGAGTAGTCTCCATAAACAGGTTGAGAATCCGGCCTTTCAACGGTACGGCCATTGGATTAAATGTGTTGATCACATATTCTTTACCTGCCTCATCATATGCCAGCACTCTGAAAATCGCACTTGGGTTATGTGATTCGGCGATTGCTATCTGGCGAATATTAATAGGGTTAGCGAAACCCAGTTTCAGGAATTCCTTACGCTTCGGCTTATCCGGCGCCCATGCATTAGGACTTTGTCCGCCTGCCGGCATCACATTCGGCTTGCCTAACGCCTGATTCGCGGAATACTGCACAGGAGTCAGCTCTGATGAAAACTCGACCACCTTGGTCGCCCATTGTACAACCTGGGCTTTTGAGTAGTGTGATAAGACGGCTATCAAAAGAAGTGAAAGTAAAAAACGCTTCATGCAAAGCTTGATTTGAATTCAGTTTTAAACTTAACTAAAATAATTTAAAAATTCGGCTCAATAAACAACCGTGTCCGATAAAAAACAAAGCAAGATCCCGGTTGGAGCTTCCTTATTCCAGTGAGTGCTTATTAAACAATAAAAAGCCAACGTGAAGCAAGACCCCAAACTTGTTTTCGGCGTCTTCATAGTAGTTCATACTTAAACTCAACGGCCCTATTGGTGAATGGAAAACAAAACCGGCAGTTCCGGCGAAATATAATAGCCCTGTGTCACTACTGACTTCCGCCTCCTGATCGCTGTTTTGCTCCAGGTGGGAGAACGGTTTGAACAGGTATCCCTCCAGCCTGAAGTCCAATTTGTTCCTGATCACGAAGACATTCCTGATTCCTCCCGCGGCGTAATCGAATGCACGATAATTCTGAAGGATCAGGGTCCGGCTATCCTGCATGGGTGTAAATGCCGGGGTGTTGACGATAGTTCCAAAATAGTTCTGGAAAACCGGTTGATTGGAGATCACAACTTCGGCCATATATCCCGGGCGATACCATCCGCTGCCGAAATACTGTTCGGCGTTCACCCGGAGCTTCAGCCAGTCATGATGAACACGCACAGGGTTTGTCCTAACCGAAGTGTTGCCCGGGACAAAGTTTTCCGTCACGGAAAAATAGTCGGCAGTCAATCCGAAATTCCTGCCGCTGGAGGCATATTGCCTGCGATTCAGATTATTGGTTGAGAAAATAAGGCTCGCTTTGTATCCGTTCAGTTTAAGTTCATCCAGCCTGTCCGTGCTGATAAATACGTCTCCATTGATGTACCGGTCCTGGTTGTTAATTCCCTCGAAACCGACTACACCTTTAAAAGAGTGCTTGATAGGCAACCCGATATGAACACCGTATTTTCTGTTGATACGCCGAAGAACGGTGGGTATCACCGGTGTGGATACTTGCTTCAGGATATCATCGTTATCAAGATAGTTCCACCCATCGAAAGAGACATAGGGTTCGAGGTAAAACTGGTAAGGGAAGTCCATCCTTACTTTCACCAGCGCCGACTTGTAGAAGTTACCTGTTTGAAATCCGACAGAGGCATGAGTGAGAATGCGGTTAAAATAATAGAAGTTCAATCCGAGGAAAACATTGCTGACATCTCTTGTGGCAATTACGCCGCCGAATCCCACCTGGAAATTCTGCTGAGGTCTCCGCGTAAGCTGCAGCGTAAAGTTCCGCGTGTTTCGATCGTACAGGATACCCGGGTACACGTTGCTGAAGTACTCCTCCGACACCAGTTTAAAGAACCCGCTCTTGATATCGCTGTAGACGAATTTTCCCCCGGCGCGCCGGCTTTTGAAGATCGAACGGATGTATCCGCGTTGTTTTGAATTAAAGCTTTTGAAAGTCAGGGGACCGAACGTATAGGGTACGCTTCTGCTCGTGAATTGATTGCGTCTTTCCGTCACTTCATCACACGTCTTTCGCGATGTGATCTTCGCTTTTATTTCATCCAGCTGACGCAGTGTCTGTACGTAGCCGCTATCGATGAGACTTCTTACCCTGCCGAAATCAAAAGACGTAAATCCGCGCAGGTTGGGTTGGATGTAAATACCGGTGGTCGGTATGCGGGAAGGATCCGATTTATCAAGCAAAAGATAAAGCAAGGACTGAGAGATCAGTTTTTCGTCCCTGTCGTAGGGATATTCGTCGAAGATCTTGCTGGAGACGTTAACGCCAATGATGACATCCGGATTAAAATCCCGCTGGATCACGTCCACAGGGAAATTATTATACACACCTCCGTCGAACAGGTATTTTCCATCGACCCTTACCGGGTTATAAAAGAAGGGTACCGTCTGCGTCGCCCGAAGTGCATCACTCAGGGAACCTTTCGAAAGGATCTCCTCCCGCTGAGTAAAAATATCGGCCGTTACTACCCGCAACGGAACAAACAGACTGTCGAAGTTATTGTTTGAAATAACGGACGCCTGGGCCATCTTTTCGGCCAGCGCAAAGTTCAGCGAAACATCGTTTGCTATGCTTGAATTGAGCTGAAAATTAAAGGTGGAATCCAGCGCGAGATTCAGCTTCAGGAACTGAGGTGTCTCATCGGCACGGTGGTAGTAATAATTGTAACCGGTTTCGGGCAGACCGTTGATCCACCGGAGAAATTGATCAGAAAGAACCATTTGTTCGATCTGGTTCGGACTCATTCCTGCGGCATAACATCCCCCGATGATTCCACCGATGGATGTGCCCACAACGTAGTCGATAGGTATCTCGTTTTCTTCCAGCGCCTTAAGTACACCAACGTGTGCGAGCCCTTTTGCCGCCCCTCCGCTCAGCACCAGTCCGACCTTCTGCCCATAGGACAAGGCAGAAAGAAATAACAAAAGTATTACAACACAATTCTTCATGGAATGCAAAACGTACTATTCTTAACAAAAAAAGTTAATGAATATTACCAGATCCTTTGCAGCACTAAAAAAAAAGATCTAAAGAGAGGCAATGGGTTGCTGTTGAACAGGGAATGGGATGACCTCCAGTTTTTTTACCAGGTCTTCTTTTACCTTGTCGAATGCCCCGAGATAATCCTTGTGAACGGGTTGAGACGGTGGAAGTTCTACTCTTAACGCATCTACCTGTACCCCATTTCTCCAGAAACGGTAGCAAAGATGAGGGCCTGTCGCCAGTCCTGTGCTTCCTACGTAACCAATCGTCTGGCCTTGTCGTACCTTGGTTCCGGCGCGCACACCATCCGCAATCCGCGACATATGGAGGTACTGGGTTGTATACGTACCATTATGCCTGACTTTGACATAATTTCCATTGTTCGATTTGTATTGCGCTTCCTCGATGATTCCATCGCCGACACTTCGTATAGGGGTACCGGTTGGTGCTGCAAAGTCCGTCCCTAAATGCGCCTTCCATCGTTTTTGAACGGGGTGGAACCTGTTCTGGGTATACCGTGAACTGATCCGGGTAAATTCGATAGGATACTTTAAAAGCGCTTTCCGGAGGCTATTTCCCTCCTCGTCAAAATAGTCCACACCTTCGCCCTGATCAAAAGGGAACGCATAGTACGGGCTGCCGGAATGTTCAAAATAAATTCCGTTGATTTGCTTAATCCCTACCGACACTCCTTCAACCTGCGCTTCTTCATAAATAAGCTTAAACTTATCACCCTTTTGAAGCCGTTGGAAATCGACCTGCCACCCAAATATATCCACAAACTTGTTGGTCAGCTCGTGCGATATCCCAAGTTCTTCAATAGTCTCCGAAAGATTCGAACGGATCTCACCGGCAATGCTTTTTTCCAGGATAACAACATCCTTCTTGCATACATCGACCCAAAGCGTGTCCTCGAACCGGAACACAATGTAATCGATCAGGTTCGGCTCATATACCAGTACCTTCGCCGTTTTTAACGAATCCTGATCGCAGATCAATGTATACTTCTTGTTAGGGGCAATTTTCCGGACATCAAAAACATTCCGCGACAACTGCGAAACCTGGTGAATGATATTAGCGGGTACGTTGTACGCGGAAAGAATATCCCCGAGCCGCTCGTTGCGTTTGATCTTATCTTCAATAACGGTGTAATTGTCGACAACTATTCCATACACCAAATTGGGCTCCTTCACTTCCGCAACGTATGTGCTAAGCGTATCTAGCGAAACCTGATCCTCTATCAGAGGCGCCAGGTAAAATTTGTTTACGAGTATAACACCTGTTGCGAACAAGGCAACGATCAAGAATCCAAACCAGCGTTTTTGCATTTTACAATATTTAGCCGACAGACAATTAAAAAATGAACGGCAAGGTACAAAGTTTAAAAAATAAGGCCTAGGCCATGTAAGAATCCGCTCTTGATTTCAAATATAGGGGATAGTTTTAGATTTCAAAAGCCTCAAAATGAGGATATAAGGCATTAGGTGCTCAAAAATTACTTAAAAGGTGGCCAAACCGGATGTAACGATTGACATAAAAGTGAATCCATTCCCTTTCCCAGCCCTACCTGACAGCCAGTTCCTTGAATTTTTTGGACGCTCCATCGAGGAACTTCACAAAGCCATCAACGCTTTTGTCATAGCCATAGGGTGACACCAATACCCGTTCATCATTGCCCAAAAGCACGTAAAACGGCTGCGCGTTATTGTTCAGGTTAGTGATCTGAAGATCGGCATTCTGCTTTCCGATCGTCTTCTTTATCTTTTTGTCGTATGTGGATTCATACCATTCCCCTTCGGGCAGTTCCGTCTTATCATCCACATACAGCGCCACGATCACAAAATCATTTTGCAACCGCTTCAGCACCTCCGGATCGGACCAAACAACCGCTTCCATCTCCCTGCAATTGGTACAACCGTGGCCGGTGAAGTCAATAAACAGGGGTTTGTTCTGCTGCCGGGCACATGCCAGTGCCTGATCGTAATCGAAGTAACCTCTCAGTCCATGTGGCAGGTGAAGGAATTCCGAATACTTCGGCTCGTCGCAGATCTCATTCGGTTTGTTGTTCCTGCCCAGGGCTATAAGATCAAAATCGTGGGTATGCAGCGGCGGAAGATAGCCGGCAAGTGCCTTTAACGGCGCACCCCACATCCCGGGTACCAGATATACGACAAACGTAAATGCGACAACAGCCAGGACAAGCCTGGGGATACTGACACGTTTGTCCTCCGCGTCCTTTCCGGTATCACCCGGCAGCCTGAATGCCTTCATCAGGTAAAGTCCGATCAGCGTTACAATCACAATCCAGATCGCAATGTTGATCTCCCGGTCGAGAACACCCCAATGGAATGCCTGATCCGCGATACTCAAAAACTTGAAAGCCAGCGCCAGCTCGACAAATCCCAGCACTACTTTAACAGCGTTCAGCCATCCGCCGGATTTGGGAAGAGTACTTAACCAACCGGGGAAAAAAGCGAACAGGGTAAAAGGAATGGCAAAAGCCAGGGAGAATGCAAACATGCCAATGATCGGCTTCAAAAATTCACCTCCTGCGGAAGAAACCAGGATGCTGCCTACAAGCGGTCCGGTACAGGAAAAGGAAACCAGTACCAGGGTAAACGCCATAAAAAAGATCCCGATCAGTCCGCCTTTCTCCGCTTGCTGATCAACCCTGTTGATGAACGTTCCCGGCAGGGTGATTTCAAACAGCCCCAGAAAGGAAAGGCCGAATACCACGAATACGATAAAGAAGATCAGGTTCGGCAACCACTCTGTTGAGAGGTGATTCGCCGTTTCAGGTCCCATTAAGGGAGCCAGTGCAGCTCCGATCAACGTGTAAATAACAATAATCGACAGACCGTAAATCAGCGCCTGGGCTTTCGATCTGCCCTGGCCGGTAAAAAAGCTCACCGTCATGGGTATCATAGGGAAGACGCAAGGTGTGAGCAGGGCAGCCAGCCCGGCTACAAACGACAGCAGAAAAAATCCCAGCAAGGAACTCTGACGGGGATCTTCGCTGATGAGAGCCGGATCGAGAACCGGGCCCTTGTTCTCTCCGTACTGTACCACTTCCGCCTGCGCCTTAACTGTTGTATCCACAGGTATAGCCGGTTCTATCACCTTCGGATCCGCGGTTACCTTAGGCACAACGGACTTCCCGCCCGTTACGGTTATCGGGTCAAATGAAAGGTCGCCATCAAACAATACGCATTTGCCTTCGACTTCAGAGCAGACCTGGCCTTCGTAGGATCCGGTTAATTTCAGATCGGGGGAAAGTATTCTGATCTTTTGACGAAACTCGCCCGTCCCCACAAAAATCCGTACATCACAATCGAAGATCTTGTCGTGCTTTTCCTTGTCACCAACGGCAACGAGGTTGCCTACCAATTCGAAACCGGGATGGGCCTCGACGGTAACGGACATGGGAATCGGTCCGCATTCCGAATCAAATCCCACCGAATAGATGTACCAGTTATTATCGACCGTGGCCTTAAAGACCAGATCGACGATGTCGCCGACTTTAGCGGTTTTTGGAGTGGGCCCTGCTGAAAGTTTAGCAGGTTGAATGACTTGAGCCTCTGCGATAATGCCGGTCAGCAGGCAGGAGAAGAAAAAAACTATTCTATTGGACATCCTCTGAATTTGGGTGCTAAAGTAACACTCTCTCGCGGGAAAAAGTTGACAAGGGTATTCAGATATTCATTTTCATGACTTATATCATACTTCAACCTCCACCTGCCGCAGGAGAAGATCTTCTACGGTCTCGCGCTGGCGGATCAGTTTCGCTTCGCCATTCACCACCAGCACTTCTGCCGGCCGGGGGCGCGAGTTGTAGTTTGATGCCATCGAAAAACCATACGCTCCTGCATTTTTGATCGCGAGGATATCTCCCTCCCTTACCTCGTTCATTTTTCGGTCAGCGCCCAGCGTGTCAGTTTCGCAGATATACCCAACCACCGTATACACCTTTTGGGATCCGGATGGATTGGAGATATTTATAATAGTGTGATAAGCATCATACATCATCGGCCTGAGAAGATGGTTCAAACCGGAGTTGACACCCACAAATGTTACGGTCGGCGTCGATTTGACAACATTAGCCTGAACCAACAAAGTACCGGATTCACTGACGATGAATTTCCCGGGCTCTATCCACAACTCGAGTTTTCTGCCGTAATGAGCGCAGAATTCATTGAAGATCTTGGAAAGTTTAAGGCCGACGTCATAAACGTTCGTCACCATATCGCCTTCCTTGTACGCTACTTTAAATCCGCTGCCGAAATCGATAAATTTAAGATCTTTAAAATCGCCCGCTACTCCGAACAGGATATCGGCCATTTTTAAAAAGATATCCGTTTCCGTTATCTCCGATCCTGTGTGAATGTGAAGACCTTGCACCTGGATATCATACTTGTCGACGATCTCCCTGATCTGGGGAAGCTGATAAACGGAGATTCCAAACTTGGAATTGCTATGACCCGTTGAGATCTTGTAATTGCCGCCGGCAAGGATGTGAGGGTTTATGCGTATCCCGCAGGGATAGGTGTTCCTGTATTTTTCCCCGAACTTCTGAAGTGTGGGCAGATTATCGATATTGATCGCTAACCCCAGGTTTATACCTTGCACGATCTCGCTGAAATCAACACCACTGGGTGTGAATACGATTTCCGGTGAAGTGTATCCGGCTTTCATAGCAATATGTGCCTCTTCCAGGGAGACGACTTCAATACCAGCGCCATGTTTCCGGATCAATTTCAGGACAGAAAGATTCGTCAGGGCTTTCGCTGCATACTTTACCCGTACATCCGATCCGGAAAATGCGGTTTTGAGACTTTTTATCTGCGTGGCAATTTTTTCGGCATCGTATACATACAGTGGCGTACCAAACTGCTGTGCGATCGCCACTACATTCAGGCCCTGGATCGAATAAATTCCTTCTGAAAATTCCATTGTAATAATTAAAAACCTTCAAATATAGGGCACAACGTTTTAAATTCTGACTTCTGATTACTTAATTCTATTTTTGAAACGAAAAAAACGGGAACGATATCCGGCTACGGAATTTGAGACCGATGATACTTGTGCACGAACTAAAACATCAGACATGGAATTGTTTTCAAGAGAATACGGAGAAGGTCAACCCCTTGTTATTCTGCACGGATTGTTCGGTTCTTCCGATAACTGGCTGACACAAGCCCGGCTCTTTGCTCCGACGTATAAAGTTTTTACCGTCGACCTGCGGAATCACGGGCAATCACCTCACAGTGACGCCTTTGATTATTCTTCCATGACGGGCGATCTTGCGGAATTCATCAGCACTCATAAAATTTCAAACCCGGTAATCATCGGGCATTCCATGGGTGGAAAAACAGCCATGAATTTTGCACTCGCTCACCCTGAAATGGTTGACAAGCTTATTGTTGTGGATATCTCACCCCGGCCTTATAACCTGGAACACTACACGATCGTGGAAGGGCTGAATGCCATTCCCGTCGCCACCATCTCTTCGCGTAACGAAGCGGACGAGGAGCTTGCCAGATATGTACCCGAACCCGATGTCCGTCAATTCCTCCTGAAAAACCTGCAACGCAAACCCGACGGTGGATTTACCTGGAAAATCAATTTACCTGTGATCACGGAAAAATTATCCAATGTTGGTGTGGACCTCCAGTTTAGCGGTACTTTTGAAAAACCGACACTCTTTATCCGCGGAAAGCGTTCGAAATATGTTCCGGATTCCGACTGGAAGAGGATCACGGAAGTTTTTCCGAATGCCCGACTGGAGACAATGGAAACCGGGCATTGGGTACAGGCGGAAAAACCGCAGGAATTCGTGGAGGTAGTAACGCGCTGGTTAAACGCATGATCCGCGGAAAAAAAATGAAACCATGATCAGAAGAAAAATTCACAAGGACGGTCCTCTTTTCTCGCGCATTATCGCAGGAGCCTGGAGATGGAATCTCGATGAAAAAACGGTTGAACAACTTATCCATAAATCCCTGGACGTCGGTATCACGACGTTCGATCATGCCGACATTTACGGCGATCACCTGAACGAGGAGATCTTCGGCAATGTCCTGAAGAAGGATAACTCCCTCCGGCAGCGAATGGAGATTGTTACGAAATGTGGTATCAAGTTTCCCTCACAAAGGCGACCAAAGACGTGGATCAAACATTATGATACATCGCGGGAGCACATTTTCTGGTCGGTTGACAATTCACTGAAGATGCTTCACACCGGGCATATCGATCTGCTGCTGATCCACCGTCCGGATCCCCTTCTCGATCCGCATGTGGTCGCGGAAGCTTTCCAGTCATTAAAACAAAGTGGGAAGGTTTTGCACTTCGGTGTCTCTAATTTTACGCCCACACAATTCGAAATGCTGCAGCAGTTCCTGCCCTTTCCGCTCGTAACCAACCAGCTGGAAATATCCGTCACCAACCATGCACCCCTCTTCGACGGAAGTCTGGATGTGCTGATGAAACATTCCGTTTCCCCGATGGCGTGGTCGCCGCTCGGTGGCGGGAAGCTCCTGAACGAAAGCGGAAAAGGGCTGTTCGCCAAGGCATCGAACTATAATGCTACCGAATCGCAGCTGTCGCTGGCCTGGCTACTGAAACATCCCGCGCATATTTTCCCCGTCATCGGAACGACCAGGGAAGACCGGATTGCGGAAAGTGCCCGTGCAGCAGATATCGACCTGGACGTACAAGACTGGTTTGAAATGCTGAAGGCCGCGCAGGGAAGGGAGATGCCCTGATACATTGGATTGATATTTATTTTTTTTAGTTGTACTGCAACATTCAGCCCCGCATTTTTGTATTCTTCATTATTATCACTTCATGGCCAAAGCATCAGCAGTAAAAAAAGTTATTGACAATAGCGGACACGACGTTATTGAGATCGTCGGAGCGCGGGAACATAACCTCAAGAATATCAGCGTTAGCCTCCCCCGTAATAAACTGGTTGTGATCACGGGAATAAGCGGGAGTGGGAAATCGTCCCTGGCGTTTGATACGATCTATGCGGAAGGCCAGCGTCGCTATATGGAAAGTTTCTCGGCCTATGCCCGGAGTTTTATGGGCAACCTGGAGCGACCCGATGTCGATAAGATCAATGGCCTTAGCCCGGTTATCTCCATCGAACAAAAAACCACGTCGAGAAACCCCAGGTCTACGGTGGGAACGGTCACGGAGATTTATGATTTTATGCGCCTCCTGTTCGCCCGTGCCGGCGAAGCATTCTCCTACCTGACAGGTGATAAAATGGTTCGGCAGTCGGAAGACCAGATACTGGATACGCTGCTGCAGAATTTCAAATCCAAAAAGCTCGTCCTGCTGGCCCCGGTTGTAAAAGGAAGGAAAGGTCACTACCGCGAGCTCTTCCAGCAGATCAGAAAATCGGGATACACGAAAGTACGTGTGGACGGTGAGTTGCAGGAGATCACCGCGAAGATGCAGGTTGACCGATACAAGATCCATGATATTGAAATTGTGCTCGACCGGATCGTAGTGGACAATAAAGACCGCACCCGTATCGGACAATCCATCATCAAATCCCTGAAGGAAGGAAAAGGTGTCATGATGGTGATGGAAGAGAACGGTAACGTGCATCACTTCTCGAAATTTCTCATGGACCCGAAAACAGGGTTATCGTACGACGAGCCCGCGCCGAATACCTTCTCCTTTAATTCGCCCTATGGAGCATGTCCGACCTGCAACGGCCTGGGGTTGATCGAAGAGATCACCGAGGCCTCCGTGATCCCGGATAAGACATTGAGCATCAGCCGTGGCGGAATACTTCCCCTGGGCGAATACCGCGATATCTGGATCTTTAAAAAACTGGAAGCTATCCTCAAAAAACACAAGCAGACATTAAGCACACCTATCAAAGACATCCCCAAAGAGACATTGCAGGTAATGCTTTACGGCGACGATGAACCGGTAGCTGTTCCATCCGTGAAGTATCCCGGTACGGAGTGGAATACAAAGTTCGAAGGTATTATCAGCTTCCTTGAAAAACAGCGGGACGAAGGATCGGAGGCCATGCGGAAATGGGTCGAGGATTTTACAGTCAGCAAGACCTGCCCGGACTGCAATGGAGCGCGGCTGAAAAAAGAATCACTGCACTTTAAACTGGACAACAAAAACATAGCCGAACTGGCGGTACTGGATATCGCAGCGCTGAAGAAATGGTTTGAAGGACTCGAAGACCGGCTTAATGACAAACAACGTGTGATCGCGACGGAAGTGCTTAAGGAGATCAGGAAAAGGATTGGTTTCCTGCTGGACGTCGGACTTGACTACCTGAACCTCAATCGTCCTATCAGAACGTTGAGCGGTGGCGAATCTCAACGGATCCGGCTGGCCACCCAGATTGGTACGCAATTGGTCGGGGTTCTTTACATCCTGGATGAACCCAGCATCGGTCTGCATGCCCGTGACAATGTAAAACTCATCAAGGCGCTGAAAGACCTCCGGGACCTCGGCAACTCCGTGATCGTTGTGGAACACGATAAGGATATGATGCTCGAGTCAGACTACATTCTCGATATCGGGCCCGGTGCAGGAAGGCATGGTGGGCACGTTGTGGCCGAAGGAGAACCCGCCGCCTTTTTAAAAGGTAACAGTACGACATCGAAATACCTGGCCGGCAAGATCAGTATTCAGTATGGCAAGGAACGAAGGAAGGGGACGGGCGAAAAAATCAGGCTGACAAATGCCAGCGGAAACAACCTGAAAAACGTCGATCTTCAAATCCCGCTTGGTGCCCTGACCTGTATCACCGGTGTATCGGGAAGTGGAAAGTCGACGCTGATTCACGAGACACTTTTTCCCATCCTCAACCGTCATTTTTACGGTTCGCGAACCGAACCGCTGTCTTATAAAAAAGTAGAAGGACTTGACCTCATCGACAAGGTCATCGAAGTGGATCAATCACCCATCGGCAGGACACCCCGTTCAAATCCCGCTACCTATACGGGGGTATTTTCGGATATACGAGACCTGTTTTCACAACTGCCGGAATCGAAGATAAGGGGTTATAAAACCGGGCGATTTTCGTTCAACGTGAAGGGTGGACGCTGCGAAACCTGCGAAGGAGCGGGGCTCCGGCTGATCGAGATGGAATTCCTCCCGGACGTTCATGTTCCCTGCGAAACGTGTAAAGGAAAACGCTACAACCGGGAGACCCTGGAAGTGAGATTCAAGGGGAAATCCATCAGCGACGTACTTGATATGACCGTCGAAGAAGCCGTCACGTTCTTCGAAAACCAACCCAAGATCCTTCGAAAAATACAAACTCTCAGCGAGGTCGGACTGGGTTACATTTCCCTTGGCCAGCACGCGACTACATTGTCGGGCGGAGAGGCGCAGCGTGTTAAACTGGCAACGGAACTTTCGAAACGCGATACAGGAAAAACATTTTACATCCTGGATGAGCCCACTACCGGCCTCCATTTTCAGGATATCGCCCATTTGCTGGATGTTCTTCAAAAACTGGTGAACAAAGGAAACACCGTGCTGGTGATCGAACATAATATGGATGTGATCAAGTCATCGGACTACGTGGTGGATCTTGGGCCCGAAGGCGGAGAAAAAGGAGGGAGGATCATTGCGACGGGTACACCGGAGGAAGTTTCCAGGAACCCGGCGAGCTATACCGGCAGATTCCTGAAACAGGAGTTAAACTAAGCCGACAAAAATGTCCGTGGTGTGCCTGACAAAAAATTATTTCAGTTTGGAATTTAAGTGAGGAAGCTGGTAGCTTTCCGGGAACATTTTTATTATGAATCAGCGAACGCGTCAGTATCTATTCGGGTTGATCTTTGTCGGCGTTGGGATCTATCAGCTCGTCGGGCGCGATCTGCTTGAAGCTTCCCTTTACCTTGTCGCCGGAGCTGCCTTTGTGTTTAACACCCTCGCAACCGAACCTTCCCTCGTTCAGTTCAGGAAAATACTGGTTATCGTTACATGGACACTGATTATCGCTGCGGGTATTCTGTTCCTCTATCTGCTTCAGTTCAAGTTCCTGTAACCATCCAAATAAAAGAACACCCTGGGTTGGGTGATTTCCGTAATTTTACCTTCCAGTAAAATTCAATGTGAGCAGATACGGAACATACGGTGTGTTGCAGGTGGGAGGGTGGTTGCTGATTGCGCTGGCGCAAATCGTCTTCGGTTACATGGCCTCCGGCAGCATCACGCCCCGAAGGATCGTATTCCTGCTGATCGAAGCATTTATATGCCTGATGATCACGCATGGCTTCCGTGCCCTGATTAAACGGTGGGGGTGGCTTTATCTTCCGATGCATAAATTGATCCCCAGTGTGTTCCTGGCTGTCTTCATCATGGGGCTCATGATCTATTTCATTCGCATACCCGTGAACATCATGCTCGGGAGGCTTTTTAACCCTCGTACTGCATTCGACCTGCAACAGATTCTCGGTGTATCGTGGTACTACTTCACGCTCTTTTTTCTGTGGACCGTGTTTTACTTTACCTATCACTATTTCGATCAGTATAACAAGTCGCTGAAGTACGAGGCTACGATGATCGAGATCGAATTGAACAACCTGAAATCACAGTTGAATCCACATTTTATTTTTAACGCGCTGAACAGCATACGTGCCCTCGTGGATGAAAATCCGAAAAAGTCAAAGCAAGCCATTAACCAGCTCTCCAACATCCTGAGAAACTCACTTGCTTCTGATAAGAAAGGACTGACCAATTTTGATGAAGAATTGAAAATTGTAAAGGACTATCTCGGCCTTGAAAGTATCCGGTTTGAAGAAAGGCTTAAAACCGAATTTGATATCCATCCGGATTCCCAGCGGTTTTTAGTTCCTCCTCTTATGATCCAGACGTTGGTGGAAAACGGCATAAAGCATGGAATCTCAAAACTTACGCCGGGAGGTATCATTCAGCTGAAAACGGATGTTGTGAATGACCGGTTGAAAATCCATATTCGCAACAGCGGACATCTGGTAAATGGTGCCAAAAGAAGTAAATCCGGACTGGGTTTAAAAAATACCATTCAGCGGCTGAAACTAATTTACGGCGACGACGCTTCTTTCAGGATTGTAAATGAAAACGATAATTTTGTATTGACTGAACTTGTAATTCCACAAAACATAACCCATGAGAGCACTAATCGTAGATGACGAGCGTCTGGCACGCAAAGAACTGATGAAATTGCTGGAAGATCATCCCAGCATCGAGATAGTAGGTGAGGCTATGAATGCCGAGGAAGCTACCCAACTGGTAAACGACCTCAACCCGGATCTTTTGTTCCTCGACATTCAAATGCCGGGCAAAACAGGTTTTCAGCTGCTGGAGGAACTGGATTCCGTACCGCTTGTGATCTTCACGACGGCATATGATGAGTTTGCATTAAAGGCATTCGAAGTCAACGCGCTCGACTATCTTTTAAAACCGATCCAACCGGAACGCCTGGCCGAAGCGGTGGCGAAACTGGCGGACAAAGAACGCGCAAAGAACGCTGCGCTTCGGGGGCCGGAAAAAAAACTGGGCTTGCAGGACCAGGTATTCGTGAAAGACGGAGACCGGTGCTGGTTCGTGAGCCTTACCAACGTCCGCCTTTTCGAATCGGATGGAAACTACATCAAAGTATACTTCGACAACAACCGGCCCATGATCCATAAATCGTTGAACGCGCTGGATGAAAAACTGGATGAGCGCGCATTCTTCCGGGCCAGCAGAAAACATATCGTCAATCTCAGTTGGGTCGAAGGGATAGAGCCCTGGTTCAACGGGGGCCTTATGGTAAAACTACGCGGTGGCGATAAGGTTGAAGTAAGCAGAAGGCAGGCTGCCAAGTTCAAGGATATGATGTCTTTGTAGAAAGGACGTACCGGTAAATGGTTCACCGGCAGTCGCTATTTGAATTTCCTTTTCTTTTCGTGGAAAGCTCCCATGAATTCAGGATCCTCCTTTCTCTTCTGCCAGTCGACATCCAGTTTCATCGCCTGTGATTCTGAAAAAGAAGTCTTTGCGACCACAAGATCGACCGGCAATTCTTTTAAGGGGATTTTAGCCCGGATCAGTTTTTCAATTTTTTCGACGTGATACAATTCGGCCTTTGTCGCGAACGTAATTGCTTTTCCTTCCTGGAACGCACGTCCCGTTCTTCCGATCCTGTGCACGTAGTCTTCGTACAAAACCGGAACGTCGAAATTGATGACGTGCGAGACTTTTGTAACATCAATACCACGCGCCGTCACGTCCGTTGAAACCAGTATCCGCAATGTGCCGTCCTTGAATTCATTGACGGCATTGATCCGGCTGTTCTGCCCTTTGTTCGAGTGAATAACTTTCACCGGTCCCAGGTCTTTCCGGTCGAGAAAGCCGAATATGTCGTTGGCCACGTCCTTGGTCCGGGTGAAGATCATGACACGATTATATTCGTCCTTGTCGCGAAGTAAATATTCCAGGAAATTCATTTTGGTCTTGAGATTCGGCAGATGATAAATCTCCTGCTCGACCTGTTTTGCGGCTGTTGCCTGCGGAGTGACTTCTATCCGGATGGGAAATTCAAGGAATTCAGCCGATAACTTCTCCACTCTTTCGGAGAACGTGGCGGAAAACAGCAGGTTCTGGCGTTTGCGCGGCAAAACTTCCAGCATTTTCCGGAGTTGAGGCATAAATCCCATGTCCATCATCCTGTCGGCTTCATCAAGAACGAGGAATTTGATCGCGGAAGTTAGCAGTTCTCCCCGGCTGTACAATTCCAGGAAACGGCCGGGTGTGGCAATGATAATATCAACACCCTTTCTGATCATTTCAATCTGCGTCTTTGGGCCGATCCCTCCGTAGATCGGCAGGATACGCAGATCCGTATACCTGGCCAATTCGGCAGCATGCTCTGAAATCTGAATCGTCAGTTCCTTCGTTGGAGCCAGGATAACCGCTCGGGGTTCGTCGCCCTGGGCATATTTCACTTTCATCAGGATCGGCAGTAGATAGGCCGCGGTCTTTCCCGTACCGGTTTGAGCGATCCCGATTATCTCCTGGCCCGCAAGCGCACTGGGAATACACTTTTGCTGAATTTCGGTTGGCGTTACAAAACCCTGATCGGCAATCGCCTGCAAGAGCTGCTTGTTGAGATTAAAACCTTCAAAAGACGTGATTGCTGACACTTTAGATTTTATTTTTACGAGCGATGGATACAAAACTGATTCTCAACGCAAATATAGTCAATGAAGGGAAGGTCTTTGAGGGAGATGTTCTGATCAGGGGTCAGTATATCGATCTTATTGGCAAAGACCTGTCGTCACGCCCCAGCAAGGTCGTTATCGATGCAAAGGGAAAATATTTGTTACCCGGCGTGATCGATGACCAGGTTCATTTCCGCGAACCCGGTCTCACCCACAAGGGAGATATCTATTCCGAGGCACGTGCAGGTGTTGCCGGTGGCGTGACCAGTTTTATGGAAATGCCGAATACCAATCCTCCCACCTTTACACAGGAACTGCTGGAGCAAAAGTATCTTATTGCTTCTCAGCGATCCCTGGCCAACTATTCCTTCTTCATGGGAGCTGCCAACGACAATCTGGAGGAGGTGATGAAGACGGATATCAACAAAGTATGTGGCCTGAAAATTTTCATGGGCTCTTCTACCGGAAACCTCCTGGTGGATGATCCGGAAACACTGGAGGGATTTTTTTCCCGTTTTCCCGCGTTGATCGCCGCGCATTGTGAGGACGAGCCTACGATCCGTAAAAACATGGCGGAGTTTAGGGAGCGGTACGGCGAAAATGTTCCCATCGAATGCCATCCATTGATCCGCAGTGCGGAAGCCTGTTATCTGTCCTCGTCTTTTGCTGTGGGTCTTGCCAAAAAGCACGGAACCCGCTTCCACGTTTTACATATTTCCACGGCTAAAGAGACATCACTTTTTGATAATAGCCTGCCTCTTGAACGCAAGAAGATAACAGCCGAAGCCTGTATTCATCATCTGTGGTTCAACGACACCGATTACAGCCGCCTAGGCACGCTGATAAAATGGAACCCGGCGATCAAGACGGCAAATGACCAGGCTGAGATCTTCAGGGCTGTATTGGATGACCGGATCGATGTTATCGCGACCGATCACGCTCCTCATACACGGGAAGAAAAACAAAATTTATACTTCAAGGCTCCCTCCGGAGGTCCGCTGATCCAGCACAGCCTAACCGCCATGCTTGAATTTTATCTTCAGGGAAAGTTAGGAATTGAAAAAGTTGTTCAAAAAATGTGTCACAATCCGGCAATCTTGTTCCAGATCCGGAACCGTGGTTTTATCCGGGAAGGTTATTTTGCCGACCTGGTACTGGTCGACCCGAAGAGCCCCTGGACGGTAAAAAAAGAAAATATCCTCTCCAAATGCGGGTGGTCTCCGCTGGAAGGGACAACATTCAGAGCGCGGGTGACACAAACGATGGTATCCGGGCACCTCGTTTACACGGAGGGATCTTTCGACGAGAGTAAAAAAGGTGAAAGACTCCTGTTCGACCGCTCCTGAAATGATTCCGGGGTGTTTTTTGCAAATTCCACGGCACTGGCTAACTTTGCAATCCTTTACACGGTGGATGTAGTTCAGTTGGTTAGAACATCAGATTGTGATTCTGAGGGTCGTGGGTTCGAGTCCCATCATTCACCCGCTCATATAGCCCGCGATTGGCGGGCTTTTTCATTTTTATAGGTTCGTCTTTCATTCGGGCGAATTGTGATTTCTGCATCCTGGAAATCGGTTTTTGAAAATTCAACCGGAAAATTCCTACGCTCTTCTACCTCGGTTCGGCCCACTCAACGCCCTTAAGGAAAAACTTCGCCAGAATCAACCTTGTGCTCCATTTATTTTTCGCATAAGTTTATTTTATGATCACAAGGACAGATTTTGAGGAGTTGGAAATGGAGGAAAAGGTCAGCCTGCTCTATGAACAAGGTACATTCGTGATGGCTATCCGGTACTACGGTTATAAAGTAAATCTCTACCTGCTTGGCAATTACTACCTGGAAGTTTTTGTGAATCATAAATTCTCCCTGATCGAAAAAATCATACCGCTTGATCCGATGCATTCGCGTATGAAATTTTATTCCGATCAGATCAGGCTGCCGGCCGGCATAGTCGGAACAAACCAATAAAAAAGCCGCTCCATTGCTGAAGCGGCTTTTCCCCCGCAAACCACTACTCTTTTTCGAAAGTCAGGAAATCAGTTCCTCCGTTACCGCCACTTACGTGGGTGAGTTCAATTTTAGTTGCTGATATGGAGATGATATGCCAGTCTTCCGTTAGTTCCTCGAAGCTGGACGGTGTTGAAAATGCGAGGTTAAAATCCACATCGTCAAATTCATCATCATCGTCGTCGTCACTGCTATCATCACTGGTTATTGACCATTGACCGTTTACAGTCGTTGTGTTTTTAGTAGCTGTCACGGTACCATCGGCACCAAAAACAAAAGAGTATCCGGAAAAATCACCTGTTTCATCGCTGTCGGTATCCCAGAAATAAGTAACTACCCACTCTCCATTCTTCGCCACCGACTCCACTTCTGAAACCTGAGCCTGCACATTCGGGTTTGTGTCGTTACTGTTGTCATCGCATGCGACCAGTCCGGCCACCACCATTGCCATCGTCAATACATTTTTCATCTTAGGGTTTATTTAAATTAAAGTTTGTTACACTGTTTCTCTAAGCCATTCTCATTGCCGTTCAAAGGTCAGGTACGTCGGGTTCCCTCCGCTTGAATCTCTAAGCCTTACCTTCGTCGTGCTGAAATCCATGATCTTCCAGTTCTCGTCGAGGGCATCCAGGTCGTCTTCGTCGATATCAAACCGCAGTTCCGCCACACCATTGTCCGAGCGGATCTCCCAGCTTCCTTCGAATTGGTCACCGGACTTGTAGACCGTGAATTTTCCGTCGGATGCAAAAGTGAATGTATATCCTTCGAAGTCGGCAGTCTCATCATCGTCATCTTCGAAGAAATAGGTGACAACCCATTCGCCGCTGGTTAAAATATTCACAAAGGTTTCCGAATCGATATTGTCATCGTCATTGTGATCGTCGTCGTCATCTTCATCACAATCGTCCAGAACATCCTTGATCATGTCTGCCAGCATACTGTTATTCAGGATCGACACTGTTTCACCGTCAGACAACATGATGGATATGGGAAACATAAAACTCACCAGGTCTTCACTTTTCAGGCTGGCGAGAAACAGATACAATTCCTCATCGTCATCTATCGTGATAACGTCGGCAACCTGGCTATCTGTTTTGTATAAAGCGATCCCGAACGGGTAATTGAAATCGACACATTCAATATCGTCGTCCGATCCGCCCTCCACGCATTTTTTTACGAGGTCACTCAGATCCGACTCATCCTGCAGGGTAATTTTTCCAAAGTCTTCCAGGATCACAGTCAGGGGAAACCAGATCTTGATTTTGTCGTCGTCGTCGGTTGACGCGTCCAGGATATCCTCTACTGTTCCGAGGTCGTCAATATTCTTCAGGGATACATCGATCCCATTGACGGTGACGGTCAGCGGGAACACGAGTGTAATACAACTCGCGTGGTCAATAATGTTGTCTGCCGAGCCGTCTTTTAAACTGATCCGCTGGAGAAGCGTCGCCATCTCGGAACCTATCACCTGATCGGCGGGTGGTGTAATGATACGGTCGTCATCCTTTTGGCAACCTGTCAGCAACAAAGCAAACAGGAGGAAAATCGATGTCGTAATTTGTGCACGCAGGATTGACATTTGTACCGTTTATTTTCTTTACTCCTATGAAACAGGCTGGGTATTGAAACTCCTACCTCGTCCTGGAATATTTCTTCGTTTAATAAAACGGTGGCCGCCAGTCATCCCTTGAAGTATTTTAATATTATTGTCTTAATTTGTACTGCCTATTCCGATGAACGATTCAAATTCGCCTCAGCACATCTGTGATGAAGACATCTTCAACACGCTTTTCAGAACCCACTCGAAAGACCTGTATAAATTCTTATACTATAAATACGGAGAGGAGAATAATCCAAAAGACCTGGTGCAGGAAGCGTTTATCAAGCTCTGGAACAATTGCGCAAAAGTACCGTTGGATAAAGCCCGCTCATTTCTGTTCACCGTGGCTAACAATCAAATGCTGAATGATCTGGCGAAGAAGAAAACAGTTATAAAATACGCGCTGGAAAAACCAAAAACCTATACTCATGAAACGCCAGAGTATAAACTGGAGGAAAGCGAATACCTGGAAAAACTTCAACGTGCGCTGGAAGAGTTGAGTGAACCCCAGCGTATCGCTTTTTTGCTAAACCGTATAGAAGGTAAAAAGCACCAGGAAATCGCGGAAATGCTCGGTATTTCACAGAAGGCGGTAGAAAAAAGGATTTATACGGCGCTGAGTATCCTGCGCGAAAAAATCGGAAATATCTAGGTAGGAGAAAACAGTGCCGGCCTGTTATATAGGTGCGGAAAAATAATTATGGGCAACGACCTGATACAAAAATGGCTTGACGGAACGCTGACGGAGGACGAAAGAAGGTCTTTCGAGTCGAGTGATTCATTCAGATCGCTTGAAAAACTTTCCCTATCCCTCCAGGCATTCAAGGCACCTGCTTACGATGTTGAATCGGAGCGTGAGAGACTTCAGATCGCCAGGCCGGCGGGAAAGGTCACAAGCTTCTCCGGACTGGGATTGTTCCTCCGTATTGCGGCAGGCATTGCTCTCATTGCAGGTCTTTATTATGCTTTCGTTTTTACCAATGATACCAGCGTCGGATTCGACACACTTGCCGGCAAAAAAGCGGATCTGCTGCTGCCCGATTCCTCGTTTGTGGTCCTTAATGCATCTTCCAATGTTTCCTATTCAAAGGGTTTTAAGGAAAGAAAAGTACAGTTGGAAGGAGAAGCTTACTTCAAGGTAAAAAAAGGTTCCCGCTTTGACGTGGTGACAAGTAGTGGTATCGTTACCGTCCTGGGTACACAGTTCAGCGTAAAAAACCGGGAGAATTTTTTCGAGGTGATTTGTTACGAGGGGTCGGTGAGGGTTGAAAGCGCCGGGGAATCGGTACGGTTGACCGCTCTGGAGGGTTTCCGATCGATCAACAGACAATCTCCCGGTCCATATAAGGTTCAGAATCCGGTGCCATCATGGCTGAACAATGAAAGTTCTTTCCAGAGTGTTCCGTTCAGTGAGGTCGTACACGAGCTGGAAAGACAATATGGAGTGTCCGTATCCACCGCGGATGTCGATCTCAGTCAACTTTTTACGGGACGCTTTCCCCACAATGACTTACCCCTGGCATTGAAATCCATCACAATACCCTTAAATTTAGTCTACAACATTCAGGACAATCAACACATCGTGCTATCGGGTGATCTGGAGTAAAAAACAATTTCTACTCTTTTGTATACTGCATACATGTCTTTGTGCTTATTCCCAGGAGATAGCAAAACCACAGTCCCTTCAATCTGTCTTGTCGGCGCTTGAGACCAGGTTTAACATAACATTTACGTATTCGGATGTAACGATCAGCGGCGTACAACTTGTCCCCCCGGCCACGCATCTTACTGTCGCGGAAACGCTGGAATACCTCCACCGGGAAACCGGTCTTGATTTTCACCAGCTTAATGAACGTTTTATTGCCATCGGAAAAACTGCCTCCGCTACCATCGATATATGCGGGATCCTGGTCGACCGTGAAACAGGTGAGCGGATTGATGGCGCCGTTATACGGCTGAACGATCGTTATGTAATATCCGATGCGTCGGGGGAATTCCATTTAAGTGATGTGCCGGAAAACGCAAACCTCATCATCCAGTCACTGGGCTTCCGCCGTGCCAGCGTCCCTGCTGAAATATTCCAGATTTCCCCGTGTCAGCCTCTTCAGCTGATCCCGCAAACAACAACGCTTCAGGAGTTGATCGTTACCGATTACTTAACGGAGGGGATCACAAAGGCAACGGATGGTTCATTCCGGATCAGCCCGAAGCAACTCGGCATCCTTCCGGGACTCATCGAACCGGATGTACTCCAAACCATCCAGGCGTTGCCGGGGATTCAAAGCGCCGATGAAACGATCTCCAATATCAATATCCGCGGCGGTACAAACGATCAAAACCTGGTCCTTTGGGATGGCATAAGAATGTATCAGACCGGGCACTTCTTCGGTTTAATATCCGCCTTCAACCCATATCTCACTCAAAACATTTCCCTGATTAAAAATGGGACAAGCAGTTCGCTGGGCGACGGCGTATCCGGCACCATAAACATAGAATCCATTGACACGGTGGCCAAAAGGTTTTCGGGAGGAATGGGTGTGAATATGATCCATGGTGATTTTTTCCTGAGAATCCCCGTCACGAACAACCTTTCTTTCCAGGTGTCATCGCGAAGGTCGATATCGGATATTATTCAAACACCAACGTATGATCAATATTTTGACCGCACCTTCCACGACACGGATGTCTCGGGTAATGTGCTGAGTGACGGCGATACGGTGACGACCTCGAAGAAGAACTTCAATTTTTACGACGTCAATTTTAAAGTGCTTTACGATGTTACAAAGCGCGATAAACTTCGACTGAATTTCTTAAGAATCAGCAACGACATCACATACCAGGAAAATTTGCGCGGCGACAACAGGGCTGAGTCCAGGACCAGTAATTTATCGCAGGCCAGTACGGGGCTGGGTCTCTCGTACAGCCACTTGTGGGGTGACCGCCTGAGGTCCGTGCTGGAGGGCTACCTGTCGGGCTACCAGCTCGACGGTACCAATTTTGACGTACTCAACGATCAACGGTTACGGCAGGAAAATAAGGTTCTTGACATCGGCGCGAAACTGGGAGTACTATACCGCGTTAGTAACAGGCTCGACCTGTTTACGGGATATCAGTTTTATGAAGTAGGTGTAACCAACAGCGACGACATCAACAACCCGCCCTTCAGCAGGCTCATCAAACGCGTATTGCAGACGCACGTTTTTTTTGCAGAGGGAAATCTCATGTCGCGATCGAATGCAACCAATTTGAGAACGGGTGTGCGGATCAACTACCTTTCTAAGTTCGACAAAATTCTGTTCGAGCCGCGCATGGCATTCAGTCATCGTTTCGGAGAAGCCCTCGCGCTGGAGCTGTCGGGAGAGATAAAAAGCCAGACAACAAGTCAGGTAATTGATCTTCCCAATGATTTCCTCGGTGTCGAAAAAAGGAAATGGATATTATCCGATAACAGCGGGATCCCCGTGATCACCAGCAGGCAACTTTCCGCGGGCTTTACCTTTAATTACAACGGCATGCTCATCAGCCTGGAGGGTTACCTCAAAGAAGTGAAGAACATCACCACATCCGGCCAGGGATTTCAGAATCAGTTCCAGTTCGTGCGCTCATCCGGAAATTACTCGGTTGAGGGAATCGATTTTATGATAAACCAGAAGGTAAACAACTTAAGGATGTGGTTCAGCTATTCCCTTGCGCACAATACATATCAGTTTAGTGAATTGATACCACCCTCGTTTCCCAATAACCTGGATATCCGTCACAGCATTTCACTTGCCGGCAGCTACAGCACCTCGGGCTTTCAGATTTCGGCGGGACTACGCTGGCATTCCGGAAGACCCTACACGGAACCGATCCCGGCAAATCCGGTTGAGAGCGGCACTATTCTTTATCAGTCTCCGAATAATGTCCGCCTTAACGACTATCTGCGGATTGACCTTTCCCTCAGGTACAATTTCCGCCTCAGTCCATCTGTAAAAGCGCAGGCCGGCGCCTCCATATGGAACCTGGCAAACAGACCTAACTTAATCAGTCAGTATTACATGATCAGCGATTCCGGTGAACTGCAACCTCTCGAACGAAGAGCGCTGGGACTGACTCCTAACCTCATGTTCAGAATAGAATTCTGAAAAGAATATTCTGATTTTCCCGGCGATTGTCTTCCGGAAGACTATTTCCCGGTGTTTTCACACAGACTTTTACAAAAAAAATTTATGAAAAGTCTGTTCACAACTCTTATCCTATTGCTCACGCTGGGCACTGCCTGCGCGCAGCAGGAAGTTTTCTCCAAATCGAATGCAGCGATACAGGGTTATGATCCTGTCGCCTACTTCAAGGAATCCAAAGCGGTCAAGGGAAAAAGCAATCTGACTGTTACATGGAAGGGCGCTACCTGGTATTTTTCTTCGGAGCAAAACCGGGATGACTTCAAGGGGGATCCAGAGAAATTTGCACCGCAGTATGGCGGCTTTTGCGCCTATGGTGTGGCGGACGGCCATAAAGCACCAACCTCTCCGGATGCCTGGACGATCGTGGATGGAAAGTTATACCTGAACTATGACACTGGCGTACGCGACCTGTGGAAAAAAGACCGGGATGCATTTATCCGGAAAGCAAATGATAACTGGCCTGAGGTAAAAAAGGAAAAGGATTGAATCTTACGGTTGATATCAAATGTGAAATACCCAGTCGGCGTACATCGCGTCGGCGGGGTTAAAATCATTGCGGACGATAAAATGGCGGTCCTGCATCTCTACTCCGGTGCATTTTAGCAACGACAGGTTCCGGTAACCGGATGATTTCCCTACCGGAGCCGATTCCTGCCAGCAGACAATCACAATTTTCTTTCCCGACTGGCAGACTCCATAGGGATGAACGATCCTCGGACCTGGTTCATTCAGGATGTTTACGCTGCATATCCGCTGCCGCTGGACGGCATCGAACAGCTGTTTTGTAATGTATTCCGTATCGTTGCTCAGTGAAGACATCTTGCGTACTCTAATGGTCGATAAATCGCTCTGCCCAGGCGCTAGAAATTGGGTGACAGCAAATACTTGGAATAAAAGTCATCGATAACTTTAACTGCTTCTTCCGGTGTATCGACCAGATTAAAAAGGTTGAGATCTTCAGCACTTATCATCTTGTCGGTTACCAACACTTTTTTCCACCACGCCAGCAGGCCGGTCCAGAATTTCTTACCTACCAGTACGATCGGGAACCGGCCGATTTTTTTCGTTTGAATAAGCGTCAATGCTTCCGTAAGTTCATCCAGTGTGCCAAATCCGCCCGGCATTACGATAAATCCCTGCGAATATTTCATGAACATCACTTTTCGGACAAAGAAGTAATCGAACGTGATCAGTTTGTCCGGATCGATATAGATGTTGCCCTTTTGTTCATGGGGCAGATAAATATTCAATCCGACAGATTTACCTTTCGCCCGATTAGCCCCACGGTTACCCGCTTCCATAATACCCGGACCTCCTCCTGTAATAACACCATAGCCATGCTCAACCAACCGGAAAGCGATTTCATCCGCCATCTTGTAAAACGTATTGCTCGGCTTCACGCGGGCTGAACCGAATATGGTCACGCATGGACCGATCTTTGCCAGCTTCTCAAGTCCTTCCACAAATTCAGACATCACTTTAAAGATCATCCAGCTGTTTGACCCCTTGATCTCGGCCCAATCCTTATCCTTAAATGCCTGACGAATGCGTTGCTCCTCTTCCAGCGTCTCTTTACTCACGACAACAACATCGGCTTTTTTCTTTTTTGTCTTCATAGTTATAACTTGAACGTAAATAACGAATATACAAGGATGAAACAAAAGCTTAATCGCCTGCTTGTTGCCCAGATCCTGATCGCATGCGCTTCCATGATCATATCGGGATGTCAACCTAAGGAAACAAGTTCGCCGGACGTGCCGGCAAGGGATTCATCGTGGGCATTGATTCCCTTTGTTAAAGTGGATAGCCTCAACCCCATTTTACTTCCCGGAAGCAATTCCTTTTTCTGCCCTATTTTAAAACAAAATGTATTGTGGGAAGAAAAAGACGTTTTTAACCCGGCCGTTGTGGTCAGGGGTGGCAAGATCTATATGCTGTTCCGCGCGGAAGACAAGATCGGAAAATACGCCGGTACATCGCGGATCGGACTTGCTGTGAGCAACGATGGGTTGCACTTTCAAAAAATGGAAAAACCCGTATTCTATCCTGACAACGATAGCCTCAAAGTCTTTGAATGGGAAGGTGGCGTGGAGGATCCCCGTGTGGTTGAATCTCCCGAGGGACTTTATATCATGACTTATACGGCATACGATGGGAACGTCGCGCGTTTGTTAGTCGCGTCATCTCCTGATCTCACAAGCTGGACGAAACATGGAACAATGCTGCAAGGCAAGCATAAAAACACCTGGAGCAAATCAGGTGCAATTGTCGCAAAGCAAAACGGATCAAAGATCGTCGCGACCAAAATCAACGGCAAGTACTGGATGTATTTCGGAGATACCGATCTGTTCCTCGCTTCTTCGGAGGATCTCATTCACTGGACACCGCTTGAGGAATCCGGAAAATTAAAACCTGTACTACGACCTCGTCCCGGATACTTCGACAGCCGCCTGGTGGAGAGCGGACCATTTGCATTGATGACCGATAGAGGAATTGTTTTGATATATAACGGCATGAATCTCGACACGGGTGGCGATCCCGCTATCGCGAAAGGTGCTTACTGCGCAGGTCAGGCATTATTTGCCGGGGACGATCCCATGCGTTTGATCGACCAGCTGGAGAAGAACTTTTTACGCCCGGACCAACCTTATGAAATATCCGGACAAATAAACCAGGTGTGTTTTGTCGAGGGTATGGCTCTCCTCAACCGCCGTTGGTTCCTCTATTACGGTACAGCAGATTCTAAGATCGGTGTGGCTGTAATGCCCGCCCGCGAATGATGTGGATGTTTATTTTTTGCCCAACAGATCCTGCAGTGCTTCTCCGATGTTTTCAAATTTGAAACGGTAACCCGCGTCAAGAATTTTTTTTGCGGACACGCGGTTGCCACGCAACACAAGAGCTGCCATTTCGCCGAGCAGGATCTTCAGCACAAATGGCGGAACAGGAGGCAGGAGAAGCGGCTTGTGAAGGACCCTGGCAATCTCTTTGGTAAGAACACGGTTTGTTACCGGATTGGGCGCGACACCGTTGTATGCTCCCGTAAGGGATGGGTCTTCAACCGCTTTGATAAATATGCCGCACAGGTCGTCGACGTGTATCCAGCTCATAAATTGCCTGCCGGAACCCAATGGAGCCCCGGCGAACCATCGCACGGGTTTAACAATCTCCATCAACGCACCGCCTTTTTCACTGAGCGCGGTCCCGGTCCGGATCTTGACGACCCGGAGTCCCAGGTCCGTTATGGCGTCGATTTCTTTTTCCCAATCACGGGTGACCTCAGCGAGAAAATCATCACCTGCCGCGCTGTCCTCCGTGAAGATCTTCTTTTCGTCGTCAAACCCATAAAAGCCGATGGCGGACGCAGCGACGACGGTCTTTACCGAATGGCTTCTCCTCTTTAACTCTTCGTACAACAGGCGCGTGGATTTCGTCCGGCTCTCCAGTATTTCACGCTTCCTTTCATCGGTCCAGCGTTTGTCCGCTATCCCCGCACCTGCCAGGTGTATGATCGCTTCAACACCATCGAAAGCCGACTCCTCTATCCGGTGGGCGTCGATGCTCCATGTAAATGTCCGGATGTTGCTATCACCTCGTTTTGTCCTTCCCAGATGCGAAACGACGTGGCCTCGCGCCGTCAGCAACTCCGTTAGCTTCCGGCCTATTAACCCTGTTCCTCCTGTGATCAGAATATTGCCCACATCAATAAAGTTAAACTCCTGCGTTCATTTTACTTATAATCTTATTAACCGGAAACCGCCTGGAAAGTTCAGGATGATTGATCGTGGCCTTTGATAAAGCAACCCGGGCTGCGCTGCAGTATTTCCGGATGACGTATCCGGAAATCTTTTCCCGTCCCTCCCTGAAATTAGGATAGCCACGCGTTTCTTTTTTTCCATTATTTACCTAATTTAAATTCTCCAATCCTTACATATTTCAAAAAACCAACTCTAAAATTTATTCAGTATGCAACACCCGATCCAGTATTACTACAACCTTGTTGAGGAAGCACTAACAGATTACAAAATCGATCCGGCTACTGCCCGCGGCCAACAGCCGGGTCAGTGGAATCTGAAACTCGGATCGGCCAGTGTTTGGGTGGATGTATTCCAATCAAAAGATGCCCAGGGCAACCTTACTAATTACGGCTACATGCAATTAATGGCGCCGGTTTGTGATGTCCCGGTGAACAATCAACACCTTTTCACTAAAGAACTGCTGGAGATCAATCACTCGCTCTACGGTGTTTCGTTTACGATCTATTCTGAAAAAGCTTATATCAAATCCATTCGTGAACTGGAAGGACTCGACAAGTCGGAAATCAAGAGCACATTCGATCGTGTAGGGATCTATGCCGATGAGTGGGACGACAAACTGAAGACGAAATATTTTGCTTTCAGCGGCGGTGGAAGAGGGTAGGAAGCGAAAGCGGTAACAGAAGCCAGGTTTTCAAGCCTGGCTTTTTTTGTTTCCTCATTTTTTGCCTACCTGAAATCCCAGTGAACTTCCCTGTGAGCGCGTCTCTACGATCTCAAATTCCTTTACGTCATCGAAAATAATGGTTTCCATGATTTCGGGTGTACGCTCTTCCTTCTTCATAGACGCAAGGCGCAGGTGCTGATTCTTTACAACTTCCCCCACTACCTGGCGTACAGTCCTCGCGTTACCGAAATGTTTGTCGCGCCCGGTGTGAAGCGAAGCAAAATAAGCACGAAGGTGCTGCAACGACTGCTCATCGGCTTTAACACCCTCATTGGTCAGCAACGCGACTGCAATGGTGAACATATCTTCCGATGAATAGTCGTCGAACATAAAATACTTGTCAAACCTGGAGCGGAGCCCGGGATTAGACATAATGAAATCCTGCATGTTATCCGTATAGCCCGCGACGATGACCCCAAATTTTCCGCGGTGATCTTCCATACGCTTCAGGATCACCTGGATGGATTCCGCTCCAAAGTCATTTTGCGAGCCCCGTTCGTTCGCCAGTGCGTACGCTTCATCGATAAACAAAATGCCACCCATGGCTTCAGTGATCTTCTCCGCGGTTTTGATCGCTGTCTGGCCAACATACCCTGCCACCAGTCCCTGCCTGTCAACCTCGACCAGGTGACCCTTCTCCAATATTCCTAAGCCCTTGTAGATACGGGCAAGGATACGCGCAACGGTGGTCTTCCCTGTTCCCGGATTGCCGGTAAATACCGTGTGCAACGAAAATTTATTCAGTACATCTTTTCCCGATTCCTGGTAAAAACGGACGAGCTTTACCATCTCGTTCACTTCTGTTTTTACCTTGTCAAGCCCGACAAGAGCATTGAGGTCAGCCATGCTCTGAAACAAAATGTCATCGAGTTCCTTATTTGCCGATGTCGAGATGGATTGCGTTGCCTGCTTCAGTATCTTTCCGACATCGGTAATCACCGGTACGGTTCCTTCTTCAAACTTATCTCCTACCTCAAACGCGGTGGTGGCAATCAAAGTGTCCATGAACACCACCTCCATGGTATACAAATCGCCTTTCCATGTTCCTGCAACTTCACCGCCCCATCCCGGATAGACTTTGTACACCTGCCCGGTAGTATTCTGGGGCACGTAAATAATCCGTGTGCTGGTGCCTTTCAGCTGACCCGCGTCGTCGTAAAAATTAAAGAACAACTCCGCGTAGTAGTCGTTTGACGTTTTGTTTTTAAAAGCGAATTCCGCCCAGACGTTACGTGTTTCCTTTTGGCTGAACTTGCTGAGGTATTTCTTCTCCGGAACAGCATCAGCCTTGCCGTCACCTTCGAAAAGTTTGATGCTTTCGATATCGAAGAAAAGGTTTTCACCCTCCTTCGCAACACCAACATCCTCGACATAAAACTTCGCTTCACCGATCTTGACTTCATCGATATAGCCTTCCCATACGTAATTGCCCTTGAGCCAATAGGCACCGGGGTTCGCATTTCCCCATGAATCCCGGATATAGACGACGTTCTCGTCTTTCAGCACCTTCCGGGTTTGTACCGAGTTGCATAATTCGTTCATCTGGCTCCCGTTGACATAAAAACACTTCATGCGTACGGATGCTTCCCAATCCTCCTCATCGAAAAGTTTATTAAAAAAGGAAAGCTCTGACCGGAGGAACGTAGTCTCGTACCGGTCATAAACCGACCGGTACTTTTTTGTTCCATCCGCCATCCATTCGTCGGACGAATGGATTTTGATGGTCCGGTACTTGTATTTGAGTGCCATTTGCTTCTGGCTGGTACCCGGGGGTGGGTTTTCCGGCGCGGACTTGTCGTCGCTTTCGTTCTTTTCTAAAGGCATGAAGGGGGTATTTTATCCTGTTAAGTTATAAACAAGACAGTACTTTGCAAAGGGTGGGCATGGGACCACAGGAAACCGAAAACTGCCGCCATAAAATACCGGAAAATCAGGTTTAAAACTACAGAATCAAGGGACCCGGGAACTTGCAGGAGGGCTACTGTGGTGTCATTTCTTTCGTTTTCCAGGACCGTGAAGTCTTGTCGTAATACGTGTTATCGTCCGGGAACTCGATGTATTGATCGCCTGTTTTTTTTGCGTAAAAAGGGTCAAGTGTTTCCCCTTTTACCATCCGGGAGAAAAGAAAATAACTCCGCTTCTTAAGTGTATCGGGGACCATTTTCCATGTCCGGAATACCTCTTCAAATTCCTGAATACTGCCATCGTCATTAAATATTATCTTTCCTCCGGTCGCATGTCTCTTTTCCGTGATGCTGGGCGCCGGCTGGGATACTAAAAAGTAAGCGGTTTTATCCGTGGCATAATATTGTTCCAGGAAACACTGGCTTGCTCTTTCCTGGTAATACGCATCGTAGTCGCTCTTGAACTTTTCTGCCGCGCTTACATTCTCGGGGGCTTTCGCCACATAACGAATGATCTTCATCATCAGCTCATCTTTCTGCCGGGGATTAAGGGACGAATCGGGGTCAAATTTCCCTCCGCATTGCGCGAATAATACAAGTGTCAAAAAAAGTATGATGCCGTTTTTCATTTTTTACAATCCTTCCGTCTGCAAAAGTAAAAAGGCCTACCGTTACGGCAGGCCTTTTTAGTGAATTTATCTTGGTCTGTTAATACACCTCATTCAACGGTTGGAATTCCGCCCATCCGTCAGTCCAGTCAGTGCCTCCGAAGGCACCGCGGTAGGTCACCGTAGCATCAAAGAATGTGTTGCCTGTAAATTTAGCGTCTGTAAAATCCGCTCCCGTTGACAGCGTTCCCGTTGTCACGATGAAGCTGGGGTTGGAAGGATAATTGGAGGATGTCTGACCACCCCAGAACATTGCCTTGTCCAGTCCAAGAGCTGCGTATGGTTCTATCGAACCAGCAGGAGTTCCAGCGACAGGAGACCATCCTTCGCCGCCGGTTGGCTTGAGAATAGTATTGTTGTTGGATGTCCAGTAGTCTCTCACCGTGGTTGCATCACCGCTGAATAAGCCAGTAGCAAAGCCTACGTTGCTGGATGAAGTTGTTGTTCCCAGTTCCGTTGTGTTGGGAGAAGCAAGGACGTTGAATGCCAGTTTGCTGCCTCCGCCTGTGAGGTTGTCCAGTGTTGCCTGGTCATCCAGTCTTAATCCAACAGGGAAACCGGAGAAGAAGGAGTTAAAGATTGAAAGAGCTGACCTTCTGCGGATATGCATTGCATTCTGGTAGTTAGCCGATATGCTACGGGCAGATGTTCCGCTTCCCAATCCTGTGTTAAAGTCGCGAGGTCCAAGTACTGTAATATTCGAGAACACGGCACGTGTATAACCTGCGGAACCGGAAGGCGTATCGTTGGCATTTGCCTGGTTATCGCTTTCAAAAGAATTGGAACCAGACTGGTCAGCGAAGAAAGGATTGCGTACAACAAGGCCGAACTGAACGTTTCCACCAAAACCAAAGTCAGTATCAAAATCGTCATCCCAGGTTGACAAAGAGATAAGGTATTTTGCATTTACTGTTCCGCCGAACCATTCGAAACCATCATCGCCGCCAAATGAAACCTGGACGTGTTCAATTGTTGTTCCGCTTCCGACACCACCCATAGTAAGGCTGTTCGTTTCATTGTTCGGAGTCAGTTCGATACCCGCATACTCGACACGCACATAGGTGAGGGTTCCGGCGTTTTGATCGGCATTAGTAGTAGGGCTTGTAATGTTTCCGTAAGTCTGAGACGGCGTGATACCTTCAATAGCCGGTAATGCTGACTGATTAACCCATGCATCGCCTAACATAACAATACCACCCCAGTCGCCACGATCGCGTTCACCCACAGCCTGAGCAGAAGTAAATACTACAGGGCTAGCAGCTGTTCCGTTAGCAACCAGCTTTCCACCGGGCTGAACGATAAGTGTTGCTTTTGTTGCCTTATCACCTTTGATCACCGTTCCGGCAGGGATGGTGAGGGTAACTCCCGTGGGAATAAATGTTTGGCCCTTGATCAGGTAAGGCTGGCCTGCGACAAGTGTCTGGGTTGTGAGTGTACCTGACAGCGTGATTAC
Organism: Chryseolinea sp.; assembly: GCA_041742155.1. GTDB lineage: Bacteria > Bacteroidota > Bacteroidia > Cytophagales > Cyclobacteriaceae > Chryseolinea. Next base: position 110,783 of record JBGSJE010000005.1, read on the forward strand.
AGGATCTCCGACTGTAAGCATATAGTTGGCGATCGCAGACGGATAGTTTTTGCTGTCAATTGCCTGAAAGGAGATCACAATAACGGAACCGACAACCGCATTAGCGGGAATCGTATATTCAAATTCCTGTTCAAAATCCTTTGCACCGGCTATATCATATGATTCTACTTCATTGCCTGCAACATACACAACGAGTGATTCACCGCCATTCGGCGCAGTAACGGTAGCCGAAACGGTAATAGTTCCGCCCGGAACATCCTGCCCTGAGCTGGCATCCAAAGAAACTGCAGGTGCGGGGGCGATGCTTTCGTCATCATCACAGCTCTGAATAAACAACGATGCCAGAAGCAGCGTCAGGAAAGGCAAGAGTTTAATTATTTTTTTCATGCGTTTTTTGTTTTGGTCACGGGGTCAAAATTACGCGCCCCCGTCTGCGAACCGGTTATTACCGGATTAACAATTCATTACCTCAGTGTTACTATCTTCATGATTTATTAACAAATAAAAAAGGCCTGCTCCGCGGTGGAAACAGGCCGTTTTGTGATTCGCTCAAGAGCCCGCTATTCGCGGCCTGTAAACTTATATGACAGTCCGAGGGAAAACTGTGTCCCAACCTGGTAACGTTGTATCACAGCCTCCTGATCTTCGATTTTGTTATTGCTGTTGTTGTCCTGATATATCCGGTAAGCTGCATTCAGTGCATTCTGGATATTCAGTTTTGTTTCAAATCTTTTCTTCCAGGTTTTCGCTAACTGAAAATCGAGTGAGTTGCGCGGCAGCTCCCACCACGACGGGAACACTTTGTCTCCAACCGAGAAGATCCGGGGACCGAATACATTGTAAGCGACATTTGCCGAGAGTCCTGTCTCATCGTCGCTGTAGTAAAGACCCAGGTTAACGATGTAAGGCGACTGTCCTTGCAGGGGACGGTTCTGAAGCTGGTTGGTCGCGATGGTGCCGATATTCACTTCGCTTTCAATCCATGACGCATTCAGGTTCACGGATGTATTCCTTAACAACTTCGATACGCCGAGGCTTGCCAGACTTTTGCGGAATTCAAATTCAACACCCCAGGTATATGCGCTCTTCGCGTTGTCGTAAAAAAGCTGAGGGGTCTCCGTAGTAATCTGCAGGTAGGTTTCAATGGGATCTTTGAAATCTTTATAAAAGCCGCCGATGCTGATCATTTCCCCTACGTTGGGATACATTTCCCAGCGAAGATCGATATTGTGAATAAAGGCTGTTTTCAGATCCGTGTTTCCAAAGATACCAGCCTCGAATTCGAACTGGTAGTAAAGGAACGGAGCCAGTTCCCTGAATTCCGGACGGTTAACGGTCCTACTATACGCCAACCGCATAAGTGAGCGGTCGCTGATATTATAGGCTACGTTCAGCATGGGCAGCGGCGCGAACACGGGGTTTTCCACTTCGATATCTTCCCCGGTATTCGACTGTGCAGATAATGTTTGAACATTGTATTCCCCGCGAAAACCGGCGGAAATATCAAACTTCCCTGCCGGGAATGAACCGCTCACATAACCCGCCCCGAGAAAATTGGTGCCTTCGTAGGAGTCCTGGGCTGTTGTTCCTTCTTCGATCACGAAGCCATTCTTCTTGCTGATGTTAGAGGGATCAAAGATCTGGCTCAGCGGCAGCGAACGAAGTTCTTCACCGATCTGCGGATCGAAATCCGGACCATCGGGATACAGGTAGTTCAAATACCTGGCATTGAATGAACGTGTTTTATACTCTCCGAAATAACCGGCCTTAATTGTCGCTGCGCGTTTATTCTCCTTTTCACCGAGTTTCTTCTCGAAGTTCAGACCGTGTGAATATCCCACATCCTGAAGATCAGACCAGAACCGGCCCGTCTCGAAAAGGTTACCGGCGGGAGGTAACTGCATAAAAAATGGTTCCTGAGTTTCCGACAGGCTTTTGTCCCGCAGGGTCCTGAATCTCCGGTAATCCGGCTCATTACGCGATACATCGTTCAATCCAAATACCCAGTTCAAAGAGGACGTCTCCGCATCACCCAGGATGTGTGTACCCTCCAGCTGACCCGAATAGATCCGGCGGCTCAAATAATGATAGGCATAATTTACACGATCATAATTCGGAAGCTGAATAAAGTCAGTTCCCTTACGAAGCGTTGTTTCACTCTCACCCAACTGAACAAATAAATTCTTGAATTCCACTTTAAACCGGTCGTTGAAATTGATCAGCCAGTTATGCATGGCGTTGATCTTTACATCGCTCGAGTAAAAATTGTCTTCGAATGAGAAGCGCTCTATGGCAGACGTTGCGTCGAAGCTGTTGTACCGTTTGAAATCCGCTTTGAAGTTTTGATAGCTCTTCGAATATGACAGAACGGTAATGTTATTAAACTGTACCGAACCAATTGAAAAGGGCTGAGATGTTGAGAAATTGAAGCCCATGTCCAGCGGGACGGTGCGGGTACTATAGTCGAAGTTGTTGGTCAGAGACTTGCCGGCACGCTCCCGGATACTGGAATTCCTCGACGAAGCTTTTAAGGCCGCCGTTGTGGGGAAATTTTCCGGCAGATCCCGGAATCCATTATCAAAACCAAACTTGTCGGTGGAACTTCCCTTGGAATACAATTGATCCTTTCCGGTCGTATTATTTCTATATCCCACGTTCACCCCAACGTTGAAAAATCTGTCGCTCGTTGGTTTTTTTGTCACAATCTTGATCACACCACCTGCAAAATCACCGGGCAATTCAGCAGCGCCGGACTTGTAAATCAAAACCTGATCGATAGCTCCTGCAGGAATTAAATCGAATGAAAACGATCTCCTGTCGATCTCTGTACTGGGGCCGATGACACCGTTGATCATAACCTGATTGTATCGTTCCGGAACACCACGGATCAACACAAACCGGTTATCGGAAATTGTTACACCGGATACCCGTTGCATAACCTGGGCCGCATCCTTGTCAGGTAAACGGGTTATTTGTTCCGCAGATATACCACTTACAACAAGCTTGCTTTCCTTGATTGCGTTGATCAGCGTCAGATCGTTGTTAATTTCCCGTGTGCCGGTCACAACTACCTCCTGCAGTTCGGTCGCATCCTCCTGAAGGGCCACCTGAATTTGCGAGATCTTGCCACTCTCAACAACTACATCGGGAATAATATGCGACTTGTATGTAATGAAGGATACGACAAGGTTATAGGTACCTGGTTTGACATTTGAAATGGAGAATTTTCCATCGATATCTGTTGCTCCTCCAACCTGTGTCCCCTGGATGTAAACGTTGGCTCCGATAATGGCTTCGGTTGTCTTACCATCGGTGACCACACCGGAAATCGTGCCGTTTTGCGCCCAGGTGAGGAGTGATAAGGTCAGCAAGGCCAGAGAAAGTATAACTCTACGCAGCATAGGATTGTATTTACTGCAAAGGTCTCTTTCCAATATTACCTGATGCCTACGCCTCTGTTACCAAATTGTTAAGAGCAGTCGGGGCGAACCATGACCTTACTAACGGATATTAGGCTTCATATTTAACTCAGGATTGATAATCAGCACGTTATCGAAATTTCCCTTAACATTAATGACAAGATTTTTTAACGCTGTTAATGTGCCGATAACAGAATGATTGTATAGTTTACCAGGAGTAAACAAAATTCTATTTGCTGATCGGCACTTTATTCAGGATAGCGTTGATGATATCAGACGTTTTTACATTATCGGCTTCTGCTTCATAGTTCAGGATAATCCGGTGATTCATGACATCCCGCGCAACTTCCTTGATATCTTCCGGAAGAACGTACTCGCGTCCTTCCATATAGGCCAGCGCTTTCGACGCGAGGTTAAGATTGATACTGGCCCTGGGTGATGCCCCGAACTGAATGTACTGGGCCTGCTCATTTAATTTATACTCCAGCGGATTACGGGTGGCATATACGAGCTCGATAATATACCGCTCGAGGGATTCGGATATTTTTACCTTGTTAACCTGATCCCGGATCGAAAATATGTCGTCTTTGCTGAGCACCGTACCCACGGTAAAATCGAACTTCATATTTGATATACGCCGCATAATCTCCATCTCCTGATCCTTTGTAGGATAATCCACGAATACCTTCATCATAAAACGGTCAACCTGTGCCTCCGGAAGGGGATAGGTTCCTTCCTGATCTACCGGGTTCTGCGTAGCCATCACCAAAAACGGACGGTCGAGTTTGAATGTCGTCTCACCGATGGTCACCTGTTTTTCCTGCATCGCTTCCAGCAAAGCCGACTGGACCTTGGCAGGCGACCGGTTGATTTCATCCGCCAAAATGATATTGGCGAAAATCGGTCCTTTTTTAACCTCGAACTTTCCCTCCTTCTGATTGTAGATCATGGTTCCAACCAGATCGGCGGGCAACAGGTCGGGTGTGAACTGGATCCGTTGAAAATCCAGGTGAAGAACCTGCGCAAGGGTACTTATGGTTAGTGTTTTCGCGAGTCCGGGAACACCTTCCAGCAACACATGCCCGTTTGTAAAGAGGCCGATCATCAACCGGTTGACCATATACTCCTGGCCCACGACAACCTTGCCCACTTCTGAGTAGACGCGTCTTATTTTTTCCTTGTGTTCTTCGTGCTGTTCAATTCCTACTGCTTCCATGTATCAATTTTTGATAGGTATATACCGCCAAAAATAGCGTAATTATTGGCAATTAGGACCGTACTTTTTGACAGAAAGTTAAGGATGACCGACTGATGGCATGAACAGGACATTTGTAATGGGGGATATACATGGCGCTTACCGCGCCTTACGGCAGTGCCTCGAAATTGCGGACTTTGATTACCAGTATGACCACCTCATATGCCTTGGCGACGTTTGCGACGGATGGCCGGAAACGAAGGAAAGTATTGATGAACTGCTCAGGATCAAAAAACTCACCTATATCCAGGGTAATCACGACTACTGGACGTTACAGTGGATGATCAGCGGAACGGCAGATCCTGTATGGCTGACGCAGGGCGGTGAATCCACGGTCAAATCCTATCACGACGGCATACCGGATCAACACAAAAGATTACTGGAGGAAGCTCTTCCCTACTTCAGGATAGAAGATAAGTTGTTCGTTCACGCGGGAATCGACCCGCTGCAGGACATTGAAAAACAAGACCTGAGTATTTTTCTGTGGGACAGGAATCTGGCGAGGATAGCGATCGATTCTCACAACAAAAAAATTACCGACAAGCTTACCCGGTTTGACGAGGTGTATATTGGTCACACACCGATACCTTCAAAAAAACCGGTCTATTCCGCCGGCGTCTGGCTAATGGACACTGGTGCCGGCTGGAGCGGTGTGCTTTCTATGATGGAGATCCACGCAAAGGAAATCTTTACCAGCGATCCTGTAGGTGAACTTTACCCGGGTGTTCCGGGACGTAAACCCAAGTGAAAACTAGAAGACTACAACTTCAGCCCCCCTGGGGTTGGAAATGTAGGAGTTGATCAGGTTTTGAACGGTGCGTGTTTCGACACTGCGTTTGATGTAGTTCTTCGCGGATTCAAAATCAGAAATGGATGCTTCACGGTCGAAAAATCCGAATCCCACGTAAGTCCCCTTTTCCACCAGCACGAGAGACTGTTCTTCCGTATTCCTGCCCTTACCTATGATTGCGACCGTTTCACCTTCGTCCCGAAACGCTTTAATGGATTTTTCCACGCGCCGGTTATATTTTTTTACCGTCTCGATTCCCATACAGGCCCCGTTGCATCCGCCGGACTGATAGTCGAAACAGAGACCTTTTGCTATCTGGAGCCCGCTGAGTTTGGGACAGAGTTCAAAATCCCTCACCTTTTCCCACAGGAAATTCCAGGCTTCTCCCTTTGTGCTGAAACGGATCAGCGGACGGGATCCTTTCGTTACGATGTTGACGGAAAATCGCAGGTAGCCGTTCCGGTCTTCGTAGTCGAAAATACCCCATTCTTCGACCCTGAACTTTTGCGACTGATTATACTTTGGCCACAGTCTTCTGATCTCCTGTGATTCCAGGATCAGGGCGATCAATTCATTTCCTGTTAGTTCAAAACTGATGTGGTGAATTTCATTCCTGATCTTTGACCGGCTCCATTCCCGGGCGTCGCCGGTGAAATGTCCGGTTATCCGTTTTTTTATGTTAATGGCCTTCCCGACGTATATGATATTACCTCGGTTATTATGGAAATAGTAAACTCCGGGTAGTGCAGGCAAACGATCAAAATCCTCTTTGGGAAGATTGGGCGGAAGGATGGTATCCCCTGAATTGCGTTTGAGCGCTTTCAGTATGTAACCGTCATGGTCGCGTCGCAGAAGCTGGTCGAATATCTTCACGGTGGCTGCAGCGTCCCCACCCGCCCTGTGTCGATTGGATATCATTATTCCCAGACTTTCCGCCAGGCTTCCCAGGCTATAGGATCTCAATCCCGGAATGATCTTCCGGCTTAGCCGTACCGTACAAAGTTTTTTGGACTGGTAGTTGATTCCCGCCTGTTCGAATTCCTTTTTTAAGAACGAATAGTCGAAATGAGCATTGTGTGCCACAAAAACCTTCCCGTCCAGCTTTTTGAAAATTTCTTCAGCGACTTCCTCAAAGGCCGGAGAATCCAGCACCATCTCCGTGGTTATACCGGTCAGACCCGTTATGTAATAGGGAATATTGCGCCCCGGATTGATCAGTGTGTGAAAGGTATCCGTTACCTGTATTCCATCATGGTGATAGATCGCTACCTCTGTTATACGATGGTTTTCCGCGTAGCCGCCGGTCGTCTCAATGTCAACAATCGCATACATGGGCGTAAGTTAAAGTTTGACAATTGAAGGTAAAAGCGGAAATTCAACCAAATTTTAATTGCCTTCAAATGAACGGAATTGTTGGGTTTCTTCTTTCAGGTGTGGCCGTATTGCTGACGGCTTACCTGCTGCCCGGTGTACATGTGGAACACTATGGTTACGCTTTGCTGGTGGCTGCCGTTCTTTCCGTCGCCAATGTGATCGTGAAACCTATCCTGGTTATATTCACCATACCCATTTCGATCCTGACTCTTGGGCTTTTTCTTCTCGTTATCAATGCGGTGATAATCCTGCTGGTCGATTATTTAACTCCGGGATTTAATGTAGACGGGTTCTGGTGGGCACTGGCTTTCAGCCTTATCCTTTCGATCCTTAACAGCCTTTTTTCGGACCTTACCAAGTCGAAGTCGAACAACTGATCTGCCCATTATCTGACACCCGGCAACCCATCCCCGGGCAAGATGCCCGGGTTGAGTCATTGTCGTACAGAAAATTTACCAACTATTCCTGTAAACGGAAACTATTACATCGGCAGAGAGGGTCCGAAATATCGTGTTAATTGGATCGTGTGTTAGGAAGAAGTTCAATCCAACGCTTGTCCGGCTCGGTCTTAACCTGCTCATTGACGACATCAGCCAGGAGCAGACCAATATCACTATTAGTCAGGATTGCCGCGACGCTTAATGCATTTCCCAGATGCTGGGTTTTTTCGTCAATTTCTTCAGCGATAAATATAACGGGTGTGCTACGGTTGATTGAATTGGTCCGGATCGAGCGAATCAATTCAAAACCTGTGACCACAGGCAGGTCAGTGCCGCAGATTATTACATCGAAATGTTCGATTCGCGAGGTTAGGAGCCCATCCAAACCAGATTCAGTATGGAGCACAACTGGATTGCAACTGCTAAGCACTGACTTAATTTGATCAACGGTTTTTTTCTGCCTGTGAACCACAAGAATTTTCATTGTCTTCAAAGCTTGTGTTAAACCTTCTTTACAAACCTTCAGTCAAGATCGGATATGAATTGAACATTTTTTTTAAACCCCGGGCTACACGGAGGGGCTGACAGGCCGTATTTCTTTAGATGTGCGCACACAAATGATGCACCAGGCGGTTTTGGCCGTAAAAGCGAATGACAGGATGTTTGAAAAATAGTACAATTATACTACTCCGCGTTTTGTGAATTCAGGACACAAGTCCCGTTTCGTATGCGTATTTGACCAGGCCAACGATGTTATTAACGCCGACTTTTTCCATAATATTTACCCAGTGATTACGCACGGTGTTCTCGCTCAGGAAAAGACGCTGACCGATTTCCTTCATGGTTAGTTCCTGGCAGATCAGCAGAAGGATTTCTTTTTCGCGATCGGTAAGGTCCTGCTGCTGGAACAGGGGACGTGTGCGTGTTCTCTTCTCCTTGACATTCTTTCGCAATACCGTGGCTACGAGGTCGTTGTGGTAAAAATCTTTTTCAACAACGGCATAGATAGCCTTTTCGAGCTCATCCGGCTCGGTGTTCTTTAACAAAAAAGCATGCACACCCATGTCCATCATATGAAGAATAAACTTGCCGCTATCATGCATAGTCAGGATGATGATCTTAACCTGCGGGTATTTGTTAATAATATTCTCGCAGGTCTCTGCGCCATCCATGATAGGCATCTGAAGGTCTACAATAGCGACATCGGGGGCATCATATTTTATCAAGGTCAGAAGTTCTTTGCCGTTTTCAGCATCTTTCACTTCCTCCACCCGCTCAAATGTGCGCAACAGGTTAACCATTGCCTTCCTGAACAGCGTATGATCATCGGCTATGTAGACTTTGAATTTTGTTTTCATAGCGGCATGGTCATTGTGATCTTTGTCCCTTTTCCGGATTCGGGTGTTTCAAATTCAAGTTTTGCTGATAATATGCGGGCACGATTCTCAATGTTGAAGAGCCCGAGGCCTTTCCCATTTTTTGCCTCATGACGGAGGCTGTCCGAATCAAAACCTACACCGTTATCTTCAACTGTCATTTCCAGTTTATCCGTTCCCCGAATAGTGACGTGAATGGATGTCGCCTGTGAATGTTTTACGGCATTATTAACCAACTCCTGGGCAACCCTAAAGATCATCAACTCCTTCTTCTGCGGCAAGGTTCCCACCTCTCCCTGCTCCTGGAAAGAAACCGGAAGAAGTGAAACAGCCTGAAAACGTTCGCACAGTTCTTTAACCGCCTGCACCAATCCGAATTTTTCAAGCGTCGATGGCATCAGGTCGAGGCTTAGCCTTCGCACCGAGTTAAGGGTGTCATCCAGCATCTGCTTGGGTTGTTCCATGCTTTGAGGATCAGCCAGCTGTTTTGCCAGGGTAGTAAGCCCCACCCTGATCGTGGAGAGCATTCCCCCGATGCTGTCGTGGAGATCGCCTGCCACACGGCGCCGTTCATTTTCCTGGGATTCCAGCGCCGCCTCCATCATTTTCTGCTGATAGTCAAACTCCAGTTTCTGCAGTTTGAGTTGCTCCTGTATCATCTTCTTTTGATAGAAAACCACGAACAAAATGATCGCAATAGCCAGCAAAAGCATGGCTACGGTACCGATGGCGACGAGGAGCGCAACTTGATATTCCGAAGGTCCACCCATAAACCAAATAAGATTACCAAAACCTGAACAATGTTCAAGATGTTATGAAAAGTCCAGTAAATCAACAAGTCGTCGTGTAATACTTCGACGAGGTAGTTTGTAAATAAGAAAAGGAATAGGGTCCCGGCATTAAAGATCAGAATACCGGAGTTGTACCAGAACATGGGAACCCGGTGCAGGTGCTGAACAGGAAGGTCAGCCATCAGCCTGTAACAATACACGACGCAATAAGATGTTACAAAGATCGACCGAAGTACTTTTGTGTACGTGTTGTTGTCCATTTGCTGGACCAGTAACAGATTTACTCCCGCAACGATCAGGAAAAAAATTCCTATGGTTAAAAACCACTTCTTGTACTTTCCCCCAAGGGTATAGTTGTACAACACCGTAAGAACGCAGAAATAGATAATGGCATCCAGGGTCTGCGGAACATTTACTTCCTTGCCTTTCAAGTCCAGTAATCCCAAACTGAAGAAAGCCATTAAGCCGGGCAACAAAGCCCAGGCGAGTAGCTTCGTCTCACCACTGATCCGTTTAATAAAAACAATAGAAATCAGGACAAACAACGCGGCCAGTGTTACCTGGAACTGAGCAATTTTTATAAATATCTCTAATGTCATTCAATAGACCCTGTTACTTCGGACAGTAAGGCGGGCATGGAAGACCTCCATCGAATGCCACGGCCTCGGGAGCTGCGATTTTTTTTGCCGCGGCGGCGTCATCCGGCCATATCAGTTCGCCATCCTCTTTCGTCGGTACGAGGACCAGGTGAACCGTGTCCTTCTTAAATGCTTCGTTATACCTGAGCGCGAGGAAAAATGTAATTCCCGAACTGCCGTCCTCGCTAAGCATTCTGAGTAAAGCATCTCGTCCAAAAAAGACGGACTTCGTATCGGTCTTTTTATCCTTTCGCATTACTTTGTCGTACTTGTCAATCCACGCCTGAGCTTCTTTTTTAGTGACCTTGGTCCCAACTTTTGGTTTGAAATTCTTTGCCATGTTGTCGGTTTGTTAAAGGGTTGAACGATAACTTGAATGTATAGATTTTTTCGATGAGATTTTTTCGTGGACCTCCGAATCCTATATTTGCCGGTCTACGATCAACAGAATGAAAAAAAATAGTCTGTCAAAACTTACCCAAAGTGTGCATGCCGGTTCTGCGGGCGACTCGCAGTACCATGGAACGGTCACTCCGATCTTCCCATCATCGGCCTACGATTACGAAAACGTTGGTTCCACGCTTTACCCCCGATACTTTAATACACCCAATCAAAAAGCGGTCGCTGAAAAACTGGCGGCCCTTGAAAATGCGGACGATGGTATTGTGTTCAGCTCCGGGATGGCAGCAATCCTCACCTCCATTTTCGCCATGATGAAAAAAGGCGATCACGCGATTTTCCAAAACGACCTCTACGGTGGTACATTTCATGCGATTGTAAAAGAATTGCCACCTTACGGATTGGAATACACGATGGTGTCGGGTTCAGACCCACAACTTTTTGAAAAAGCGATCCGGCCCGAAACGAGAGTGATCTATATTGAGACTCCTTCCAATCCAATCCTGAAGATCACCAATATTGAAGCCGTTGCGGCGATTGCCAAAAGACATGGTATCGTCACCATTATCGACAATACGTTCGCCTCGCCGGTGAATCAAAATCCAATTGACCTCGGCATTGATATCGTTACGCATAGTGGTACCAAATATATCGGCGGCCATAGCGATATCTGCTGTGGCGCAGCCCTGGCCTCAAAAGAACTGATCCAGAAAATCTGGGAAAGCGCCATCCACTTTGGCGGATCCCTGGATCCCAACACCTGCTGGCTGGTTGAAAGAAGTTTAAAAACGATCGTACTGCGCGTTCGCCAGCAAAACCTGAACGCTATGGCAATCGCACAGCACCTGCAGGGCGATTCAAGGGTTGCACGGGTATACTATCCCGGGCTGCCCGATCACCCCGACCACGAGATCGCCAGGCGGCAAATGCCTGGAGGCTTCGGAGGAATGCTCTCGTTTGAAGTAAAAAGCGATGCTCATATTTTTATGGGTAACCTGAAACTTATCAAAAGAGCGATCAGCCTTGGAGGTGTAGAGTCGACCGCTACCAGTCCGGCCAGGACATCACATGTCAAAATGTCTTCCGACGAACGGGCTGCTATTGGCGTTTCCGATAACCTCGTGAGACTCTCGGTGGGAATAGAAGAAACGGACGACCTGATCGCCGATCTTACACAAGCTTTCTGACCAACATGATAAAGATAGAAAAAGCGTCAAGCCGGCACATTGATGACCTGATTGACTTTCAACAGCGGCTCGCCTTTGAATCAGAGAACGTACAGCTAAACGCAGAAACACTCCGGGCCGGAATGAGCGCGATGTTCGCGGATCCATCGAAAGGTTCATATTACGTCGCCGTTGAAAACGGAGAAGTCGTTGGATGTCATATGATCACGTTCGAGTGGAGCGACTGGAGAAACGGTATGGTCTGGTGGTTGCAGTCCGTCTACGTAAAAGAAACCCATCGGAAGAAGGGTATCTTCAAAATGATGTACGACAACGTGATCAGCATCATCCGTGAGAATCCCGACCTGATCGGCCTTCGCCTTTACGTCGACAAGTCAAACACCCGCGCCATGAAGGTCTACGAATCCATGGGAATGGACGGATCGCACTACACTGTATACGAACAAATGAAATAAAAGGAGCGGGATGTTATCCCGCCTTTGCACTTACCTGACTTCCACCACCATTTCAATCTCAACGGCAATATTGCTTGGTAAGGAGCCTGCGCCCATTGCGGCCCGCGCGTGCCGCCCGTTGTCGCCGAACAAGGCTACCATCAGATCAGAACATCCGTTAATGACTTTCGGCTGATCGCCAAAATCAGGGGGGCAATTCACCCATCCATTAACCTTCACTACACGCTTTACCTTATTCAGGTCACCTAATTCCGCCTTCAATGTGGAGATCAGGCCGATCGCCGTTACCTTCGCCGCTTCATAGCCCTGTTCAATGGTCAGGTCCTGCCCCACCTTACCCGTTATGTTCGTGCCGTCAGCTTTTGTAGGACCATGGCCGGACAAAAAAATCAAATTTCCAACCCTGACCGCCTTCACATAATTCGCGATCGGTTTAGTGGGCTGAATCAGCTCGATACCCAGTTCCTTCAGTTTCTTGTCGAAGTCTGTCTTCTGCCCAAACGTTGCCAGGCTGATCGCCGAGACAAAAAGAAGGATTAGTGCGCGTTTCATAGTTCAATGGCTTTGGTAAGGATAGTTCATTTTTTTCAGTTCCTAAAAGTGCAACAACGCGGCTAATAGAAAAAACATTTTGATAAATTTGATTCCCCCGGATCTGGAAACCCGTGGCTTCAGACTTGGAACTTGAAGCTTGGAACTTGAACCTTGAACCTTGGAACTTGAAGCTCGAAGCTTGGAACTTGGAGCTAGGAACTTGGAACTTGGACCTTGAAGCTTTACACCCATCAACACTATGACCGACACAAAAAACCGATGCGCCTGGTGCCTGAAATTCGATGAATACGTCGACTACCACGACAAGGAATGGGGTGTACCGGTTCACGACGATTATGTCCATTTTGAGTTTTTAATTCTGGAAGGAGCGCAAGCCGGTCTGAGCTGGTCAACCATTTTGAAAAAGAGAGCTGGTTACCGGAATGTATTTGCCGGCTTTGACCCGCAGAAGGTTGCCCGTTTTACGGAAAGCAAAGTGGAAAAGATCTTAAAGGATCCGGGTATCGTCCGCAACAGGTTGAAAGTCAATGCTGCCGTTAATAATGCCAGGCGTTTCCTGGAGGTACAGAAAGAATTCGGAAGTTTCGATAAGTACATTTGGGGGTTCGTTGGTCATAAGCCCATGGTCAACAAAAGAAAAAATTTAACGGAGATCCCGGCGACGACAAAAGAATCGGATGCACTGAGTAAAGATCTCATCAAACGGGGTTTCAAATTTGTGGGCAGCACCGTCATCTATGCGCACATGCAGGCGTGCGGACTTGTCAATGATCACCTGGTTGAGTGCTGGCGGTATAAACAGGTTTCCCGGATGTCCTGAACAGGCCTTCTCTCACTTTTCCTTGCTCACCGCGCGGATAACTTCCTTTTTCGCCAGATAAATATTCCAGACCCCTTCAACATTTACCACACCATCCGGAAGCGGTGTAACGACTGGCCTGGAGTAAAGCAAGGAGTCGTAATCTTCCGCTTCGGGACTCTTTCGAAGCTTTTGAATATTATCCTGGGTGGCGCCTGTTTCCGCACCGATCACATAAGCCTCTATCAGCTGGCTTTCCACCTCCAGGGCATCCGGTGAACCGGGTACAATCCACCTGATCCTGGCGTGACGGACCCTGGCAATTGAATCGGTTTTTTCCGGACTGAAGTGAGCTTGTTCGAGGGCGGAAAAAATTGCCCGTCCTTCTTCGAGCGAAGCGGTGACGATTTCGGAGTCACTCAGTTTTATTATCTTTTGATTTTCCATTCCGTCGTGCAATTTCTTCCGCTGGTCTTCCGACAGTGAGCCACCACAGGATAACAGTATCGTCAATCCGATAATTGAAAATCTTTTCATGCATCAAATTTCAGCGCTGGTCGTCCAAATTCCAAACTGCTGATGATACAATATATCCGATCCGCAATGCGTCTTCCGGTGGAACAGTGCGTACGGCCGCTCCATCGGAGGGAGTAAAGTTTTTATATTAACTTTGCGGGTTGATTATTTGGTATGCTTGGAAAATTAGATGAAATAAAGCTCCGTTTTGAGGAATTAGGGCAACTTCTGGCTCAACCCGAGACCATGAAGGATATGAAAAAATTCTCCCAGCTCAGCAAAGAGTACCGGGACCTCGAAAAGATCGTGATCAAGTATGATCAGCTGAAAGATGTGCGCAATCACCTCCAGCAAGCCAAAGAAGTCCTTCAAAAGGAAAAGGACGAGGAGCTTCGCGAAATGGCAAAAATGGAAATCGACGAACTCGAGCCGAAAATTGAAAAACTCGACGCTGAAATAAAGGAACTGCTCATACCAAAAGATCCGAATGACGATAAGGACGTATTGCTGGAGATACGCGCCGGAACGGGTGGCGATGAGGCGGCCATTTTCGCCGGTGACCTTTGGAGGATGTATCAGCGTTTTTGCGATCGCCGCGGACTAAAAATGACAGTCCTGGATGTAACGGAAGGAACAGCCGGGGGATATAAAGAAGTGATCTGCAGTGTCAGCGGCGAATCGGTATACGGCTTGTTGAAATTTGAATCGGGCGTTCACCGTGTCCAGCGGGTTCCAGCCACGGAGCAAATGGGCCGCGTTCATACGTCCGCGGCATCCGTGGTGGTCATGCCGGAAGTGGAAGATGTTTCCATCGAAATTAATCCCGCCGACCTGGAATATCAGACGGCACGCTCCAGTGGAGCAGGTGGCCAAAATGTAAATAAAGTGGAAACAAAGGTTCAGCTGACCCACAAGCCCTCCGGTATCGTTATTACCTGCCAGGTAGAACGCTCGCAACATGCTAACCGGGAGCGTGCATTGCAGATGTTGAAGACAAAATTGTACGAGATCGAACTGGAAAAGCAACAATCCGAGATAGGGGCGACCCGGAAGTCCATTGTGCGTACCGGTGACCGGTCGGAAAAAATACGGACCTATAATTATCCGCAAAGCCGTGTAACGGATCACCGTATCGGTTTTACGCAACATAATCTGCCTGCGGTAATGAACGGAGATCTCGACTCTTTCGTTGAACAACTCAGGATCGCCGACAGCGCAGAAAGGATGATGGAAAGTGCATCCTGAAATTCAATCATAAGTACAAATTCACTAATTTTAATTTATAATTAATCGTATGAAAAAAGGACTGATCGTTATCGGAGTTATAATCATCGCCGCACTGATACTCTATAGCTTCTTTGCCGGCCGCTACAACACAATGGTTGAACTCCAGGAGACTATTCCAAAAGAATGGGCCCAGGTTGAAAGCCAGTACCAGCGAAGAGCTGATCTCATACCGAACCTGGTCAATACGGTTAAAGGGTATGCGAACTTTGAACAGGAGACACTTACCAAGGTAATTGAAGCAAGAGCCAGCGCAACACAGGTCAAGATCGATCCGAGCAACATTACGCCGGAGCAGCTGCAACAATTTCAGCAGGCTCAGAATGGTTTGAGCTCGGCGTTAAGCAGGTTGCTGGTAGTCGCTGAAAATTATCCCGACCTGAAGGCCAATCAAAATTTCCTCGATCTTCAGGCACAGCTGGAAGGTACGGAGAACAGGATTGCCGTCGCGAGAAACCGGTTCAACGAAGTTGTTCAGCCCTACAACGTTTATATCAAACGCTTCCCGAACAACATGCTCGCAGGTATGTATGGGTTCACGCCCAAAGGATACTTTGAAGCTTCGGCGGGTGCTGAAAATGCGCCAACCGTTCAGTTTTAAAATACAAAATCTTAACCTCTCCGCTTGCTGGAGAGAAAGCCCTGTCGTACCGGCGGGGCTTTTTTATTGAACACTTAATACAAACGGAGAAAAAATCTGTGGGCTTTGCACCCACAGATTAACCCGGGCTCTGACAGGTTAAGGAAATTATCTTTTTAAGGCGATCAGATTACAAATCGGCATCACGAAAGTAGCAATTTTCGTGATGTGTATCGGGTACACATTCGCGATTTTTTTACCCTGAGCCTTTCTCTATATTAGCGCCATGGCAAAAAAGCGCCCAATATTAAACGAGCGGGAATTTTTTGAAATAGGACACAACTATTTCCTGCCCCACCTCTCCATCGACAACGTGATTTTCGGATTTCACAACAATGAGCTCAAAGTGCTCTTACTGCAGTGGAAGGAAAATAAACGGTGGTGTCTGCCCGGCGGCTTCATTTACAAGGACGAACACATTGAGGAAGCTGCGATTCGTGTCCTTCGCTTACGCACAGGGTTGGATAACATTTATCTTCAACAATTCTACACATTTGGAAATCCACTGCGGGAGCGTGGAAAACATGGTATTACAAAACCAAAAGAGGTAAAAACAGACAGCTGGTTTATGGACCGCTTTGTCACTATCGGGTATTGGGCACTGGTTGAATTCTCGAAGGTGGTACCGAAGCCTGACGAATTTTCGGAAACCTGCTCATGGTTTGATATCGACAAGGTTCCACCGCTTATTCTGGACCACAACGAAATTTTGGAAAAAGCACTTCTCTCACTAAGGCTCAATCTGAATGATTATCCGGTGGGTAAAGACCTGCTTCCTCCAAAGTTTACGATGCCCGAACTCCAGCGTCTGTATGAAACCATTCTTGGCAAACAACTTGACCGGAGAAACTTTCAAAAGAAAATACTTGCGCTGGATATCATGGAACGCCTCGAAGAGAGGAAACTGGGCGGAGCGCACAAAGCTCCGTTTTTGTACCGGTTCGATCAGAAGAAATACGAGCGGGCAATGAAGCAGGGTTTAAAATTCGGCCTGCAATAAAAAACCCCGCTTGTAAACGGGGCCTTTCTATTCTGATATTGAAAATCAAAGTGTTCGCTTGACTTCCCGTTGTTCGTAACTTTCAATCACATCGCCGACCTGCATGTCGTTGAATCCGTCTATGCCGATACCGCAGTCAAATCCTGTTTTTACTTCGCTGGCATCATCCTTATGCCGCTTGAGCGAACCCAGCTTGCCTGCATAAACAACAATTCCATCGCGGATAAGGCGGATCGGATTACTTCTCTTAATTGAACCGTCGGTGACCATACATCCGGCGATCGTTCCGATTTTCGAGATCTTAAAGACCTCGCGCACTTCGGCATTCCCAACGATAACTTCCTCCGTCTCGGGCGCGAGCATACCTTCCATCGCCGCCCTTACATCGTTAATGGCGTCGTATATGATCGAATACAATCGTATTTCTATTTCTTCATTCTCAGCGACCCGTCTTGCCGCAGCCGAAGGTCGTACCTGGAATCCGAGTATAATGGCATCTGACGCCGATGCCAGCAATACATCCGATTCAGAGATCTGACCGACACCCTTGTGAATGATCGCAACCTGAATTTCCTGTGTGGAAAGCTTCAGCAACGAATCGGTAAGGGCTTCCACTGAACCGTCCACGTCGCCTTTTACAATAACATTCAGCTGCTTAAAGTTACCAATAGCCAATCGCCTTCCGATCTCATCGAGTGTGATGTGTTTCTTGGTCCGGATACTTTGCTCACGCATGATCTGGCCCCGCTTGGTAGCGATCTCCCGCGCTTCGCGGTCCGTTTCCAGAACGGTGACTTTTTCACCAGCCTGCGGCGCTCCATCAAGTCCCAGTACAACTACCGGGGTAGACGGTCCAGCCTCAGCCACCTTTTTCCCCGTGTCGTCAAACATCGCCTTGACACGACCGTAATTTGCTCCGGCCAGGAGGATGTCGCCGACATGTAGTGTTCCCGTCTGAACCATGATCGTGGAAACATATCCACGGCCTTTGTCCAATGAAGCTTCTATTACGGATCCCGTTGCATTCCTGTTCGGGTTTGCTTTCAAGGCCAGTAATTCAGCTTCCAATAACACTTTTTCAAGAAGCCCTTCAATACCTTTTCCTGTCTTTGCGGAAATTTCCTGGCTTTGATATTTTCCACCCCATTCTTCAACGAGGATGTTGATCTTTGAAAGCGACTCCCGCACCTTCTCGGGATTCGCCGATGGTTTATCGACCTTGTTAATGGCAATCACGATCGGAACGCCCGCAACCTGCGCATGGTTGATTGCCTCTTTCGTCTGAGGCATCACATCATCGTCGGCAGCCACAACAATTATGGCAATATCCGTCAGCTTGGCTCCACGGGCCCGCATCGCGGTAAAAGCTTCGTGACCAGGGGTGTCCAGAAAAGCGATCTTATGCCCGCTTTTTGTCATTACATCGTATGCACCTACGTGCTGAGTAATACCACCGGCTTCCGAGGCCGTTACTTTTGTATTTCTGATATAGTCAAGCAGGGAAGTCTTTCCGTGGTCAACGTGACCCATGATCGTAACAATGGGTGCGCGTGGCTCCAGGTCTTCTTCGTTATCAATATCTTCTTCCATTTCCAGTTCTTCTTCGGCAGAAGTGAACTGAACGGCGTATCCAAACTCATCCGTGATAACGGTGATCGCTTCCGCATCCAGGCGCTGGTTGATAGAGACGAACATACCAAGACTCAGGCACGTAGAGATGACGTCGTTAACAGAAACATTCATCATCGAGGCCAGGTCGTTTGCAGAAATAAACTCCGTTACTTTCAGCGTCTTCGATGCCTCCTGCTCCTGAAGCATCTGTTGCTCCTGGGCATCAGAGTTCGCCTGGCGTTTTTCCCTTCTGTACTTCGCGCCGGAACCTTTTTTATTTCCACCACCACTGAGCTTGGCCAGTGTTGCCTTTATCTGATCCTGAATTTCCTTTTCTGTGGGTTCCGCTTTCTGGATACGCGGGCCCTGGTTCGGCCTCACGCCACGCTGAGGTTGCTGTACAGGTCTTGGTCCTCGCTGAGGTGCACCCTGACCCTGCCCTGCTCCCTGTTGCCCGGCCTGCCCTTCCGATGAGATCCTCTTCCGCGGACGTTTACCTTGTTTATCTTTTTGGGTGTCGGAAGACGCGACAGGCGCATCCTTTTTCTTCTCCGGAAGTTGAATCCGGTCCAGCACTTTGAGACCCTGGAGCTTGTCGGCGCGGCCCTTGATCAATTCCTGCTCCGGCTGCTTTTCTTCCGGCGGCACCGGCTCTGTTTTCTTTACAGGCGGCTCTTCCTTTACGACAACCGGTTCCACCGGTTTTTCCTTAACCACCTCAATTTTCTCCTTTACTTCTTCTTCCTTGGGCAGTTCCGTCTTCGCTACGACCTTTTCTTTTTCTACGGGTACCTCTGGCTTTTCCTCTTCCTTCGGTTGAGCTTTCTTTTCAAGCTCAATTTTGCCTACAACTTTGATACCCTCCAGTTTTGTTTTTTCGCGCTCAACCTTCTCCGGCTTGACTTCTTCCTTGGCCTTGAGATCCTTCGATCCCAGGTTTTTGATCATGATGCTGCTTTCCTCGTCCTCAACGCGTTTTTTCGGGGCTTCCTTTTCTTTCTCCAGAACGATATTATCGGCATGCTTCACACCGATTGAAAGGCCGGATGCTTCCAGTTTCTCCGTTGCCGACGAGGCAAACTCCTTAGACAAAAGATTCACCTGCTCAGGAGTGAGCTTGGCATTGGGGTTGTTTTCAACCTCAAAGCCTTTCTTCGCCAGGAACTCCAAAATGGTGTTATGCCCCACATTTAGCTTCCTCGCAGCCTGACTCAACCTGATCAATTTTTCCTCTGCCATACTCAAATATGCCTGTTTTTTAAAGACTTTAAAACCCGATTCCCTGTTGTTTCGAAATTTAACGCTGTGTTAATAGCGTTCGCTGCAGCTCTCGAAACACCTCCACCCTAAAATGATGAACAGACTCCGAACAAATCTTATTCGAATTCCTTCTTCAAAATATTCAAAACACCTTCCACTGTCTCTTCTTCCAGGTCTGTACGCCGTACCAACTCCTCCTTGGACAATGCCAAAACGCTTTTCGCAGTGTCCAGGCCGATACGGTTCAATTCGTCGATAACCCAGTTCTCTATTTCATCTCCAAATTCGCTCAAGTCCACATCTTCTTCAGACTGTCCTTCCGCAAGTTCTCTGAATACATCGATCTCGTAACCCACTAACCTGCTGGCCAATTTTATGTTCAAACCCCCTTTACCGATGGCCAGCGAAACCTGATCCGGTTTCAGATAAACAGAGACGCGACCATTATCCTTATCAACCTTTATGGACACTATTTTCGCCGGGCTCAATGCCCGTTGGATATATAATTCAAGGTTTTCGGTGTAGTTGATCACATCGATGTTTTCGTTCTGCAGCTCCCTCACAATCGCGTGGATCCGGGATCCTTTCATACCTACGCATGCGCCAACCGGATCGATACGGTCATCGTAGGATTCAACCGCCACTTTTGCTCTTTCACCCGGCTCGCGGACAACTTTTTTGATCGTAATCAAACCGTCGTAAACTTCAGGAACTTCCTGTTCAAACAGTCTTTCCAGAAAAACGGGAGATGTCCTCGACAAAATTATTTTCGGATTTCCGTTCACCATTTCAACCTTGTGAACAATCGCCCTGACGTTTTCGCCTTTGCGATAACGGTCTTTCGGAATTTGTTCTCCCCGTGGGATCGCCACCTCATTTCCCTCGGCATCGGTAAGAAGCACTTCCCTGCTCAAAACCTGATATACCTCCCCGGCGATGATCTCGCCTACCAGGTCTTTGTATTTTTGGAAAAGGATATCTTTCTCAAGGTCCTTTACTTTCTGGATCAGAGTCTGTCTTGCCGTCGTAACAGCACGTCTTCCGAAATCATCAATAAATATCTGCTCCGAAACTTCTTCACCCACTTCAAAATCGGGCTCAATTTTATGGGCCTCGGTAAGGCTGATCTTGTCAAAATCCCATATGTCTTCTGAATCATCGTCAACGATTTCGCGGAAGCGGTAAATTTCCAAATCGCCTTTGTCTGCATTGACGATTATGTCAAACTTTTCATCGGAGCCGAATTTTTTCTTGATCATGTTGCGAAACACATCCTCGAGGATGCGGATCATAGTTGGCCGGTCGATGTTTTTTTGTTTTGCGAATTCAGCAAATGACTGAATTAATTCATGTGCATCCATGGTTACGTCTATTTGAAACTTACTAACACAAATGATTTATCGATCTCTGAAAATTGAATCTCTTCCTGTTGTATCGTTTTATCTTTCCCTGCTCCCGTCTCCCTGCCGATAATTATCTTTTCGTCCGTAGCCTCCAGCAATTGGCCTTCGACAATTTTATCCTGCAACTTGACCCTCAGTTTCCGGCCAACGTTCTTTTTGTACTGACGCTTTAACTTTAGGGGCTGATCCAGGCCGGGCGTTGAAACCTCCAGAACATAGCGGTCATTCAGCAAGGGCGACTCGTCCAACACCTTCGCGAGATCGCGGCTGATGTTCGCACAATCATCGATCGTGATGCCCTGATCTCCATCCACAATGACCAGCACTTTTTGCGGTCCTGACCGGGCAGAGATGATCACATCTACAATGAACTGGCTTGGTTCGCTCAGTTTCCCCTCCGCTATTCTCCTGATTTCTTCCGCAAGTTCCATCTGAAAAAGTTCTATAAACAAAGAGGGGACTAATGGTCCCCTCCCAAAGAATACTCAGAAACTTTCGCAAAAGTAAATCATTTTTACTTTAACGCAAATACTATTCGGGTTTTCTTGCCTCCCGGACAGGAGTAACAGAAAATCCAACGGGCATTCACCCGGGAGTTTGGCCTTTGTGGCCTGAGGAAGAATTAGGGGAATTCGCCTTATTCAAGGCCTTTTTTTACCTAAGTAAAAGATTTTTAGGGCCAAATTCCGCTTACCGGCTTTGGTACATATCGGAATAATAGCGCAGGTATGCTCCCGACGTGACGTGTTTCAACCACTCCTGGTTCAACAGATACCAGTCAACCGTTTTTTGGAGTCCGACCTCGAATGTCACTGTGGGGCGCCACCCTGTTTCGCTGATCAGTTTTGAGGCGTCAATGGCGTACCGCAGGTCGTGGCCCGGACGGTCGGTTACATAGGTGATCAGTTTGGCGGAAGTGCCTTCCTCACGTCCAAGTTTTTTGTCCATCGTATAACAAAGGAAATTCACAAGGTCGATATTCTTCCACTCGTTGTTGCCTCCGATATTATACACGTCCCCGATTTTTCCCTTGTGAAAGATCGTATCGATCGCCAGCGCATGATCTTCCACAAACAACCAGTCGCGGATATTTTCCCCTTTACCATAAACAGGCAGTGGCTTGTTGTTCAGAATATTGTTGATCATCAACGGGATCAGCTTTTCCGGGAAATGGAACGGACCATAATTGTTGGAGCAACGGCTGATCAGCGTGGGCAGTCCGAAACTGTTGTGGAAAGCCGTTACAAAGTGATCACTGCCAGCCTTGGATGCTGAATAAGGTGACTGGGGATCGATAGGCGTTTGTTCGGTAAAGAAGCCTCCATGCTCGGCCGAACCGTATACCTCATCGGTCGAGATGTGATAAAAGACCTTGCCCTGATAATTATTGTGCCACGCGGCCTGTGCCGCGCTTAACAGGTTCAGCGTACCGATAATATTCGTGCTGGCAAATTCAGCGGGGTTGTGCAGCGAGCGGTCCACGTGCGATTCAGCCGCAAGGTGCACTACCCCGTCGATATTGTATTTCTTAAACAGACTTCCCAGGAACTGGATATCCAGGATATCACCTTTTTCAAAATGATAATTGGATTTGGATTCAATATCCCGCAGGTTTTCCAGGTTACCGGCATAGGTCAGCTTGTCAAGATTGACGATCGTGTAGTTCGGATATTTGTTAACAAACAACCGCACGACATGGGAGCCGATAAAACCAGCACCCCCTGTTATCAGAATGTTTCTAGCCGCCATTATTTTTACCGTTAACGCTGAAGTTGCTAAATCCTACCGGACGTATTTTTCAAAATTCTTATGGTCGCGCTGGAACAGGACCTCCTGAGGTAATGATTTGAAATATTCGTAGGTGATCCTCAGTCCTTCGGACCGGGAGACCTTAGGCTCCCACCCCAGAATCTGCTTCGCCTTGGTAATATTTGGTTGCCGTTGCTTCGGATCGTCCTGAGGCAGCGGTTTGTACACAACTTTTTGTTTTGTTCCCGTGAGTTTAACTATCTCCTCGGCAAAGTCACCGATAGTGATTTCGTTGGGATTTCCGATGTTCATCGGGAGATGATAATCGGACATCAGGAGGCGGAAGATACCATCAACCTCATCATCCACGTAACAAAATGAACGGGTTTGTGAACCATCGCCGAAAACGGTGAGGTCTTCGCCGCGCAGAGCCTGGCCGATAAATGCAGGCAATACTCTGCCGTCGTTTAGCCTCATCCGCGGACCATAGGTGTTAAAGATCCTGATGATCCGGGTTTCAAGGGCGTGGTAGGTATGGTAAGCCATTGTGATCGCTTCCTGGAAACGCTTTGCCTCGTCGTAGACGCCTCTGGGACCAATTGGGTTTACATTGCCATAGTACTCTTCCACCTGCGGGTGAACCAGCGGGTCGCCGTATACTTCAGACGTCGATGCTACGAGGATCCGCGCTTTTTTCGCGCGTGCGAGGCCAAGAAGATTATGGGTACCGAGGGAACTGACCTTAAGGGTCTGAATGGGAATCTTCAGGTAATCGATCGGACTAGCCGGAGAAGCAAAATGGAGGATGTAGTGTAACTCTCCGGGTACATGCACATAGGTCGATACATCGTGATGATAAAACTCAAAATCCTCACGTTTGAAAAGATGCTCGATATTCCGAAGGTCCCCTGTTATGAGGTTGTCCATCGCGATAACATGAAATCCTTCCTTTAGAAACCGGTCACACAGGTGTGAACCCAGAAACCCGGCACCACCGGTAATTAATACTCGTTGCTTAGCCATTGACAACCTCCCTTCCAATACTAAAATATGCGTATCCCAGTTCTTTCATAAGACTTAAATCATAAAGATTCCTTCCGTCAAAAATAACCTTTTCTTTCAGGATTGCCGATAGTTTGTCAAAATCAGGAGCTCTGAATTCCGGCCATTCTGTTGCAATGAATACGGCGTCTGCATTCTCCGCTGCCTCGTAAGGCGTGTCGAAATACTGTATTCTGTTACCGATTATCTTTTCAACATTTTTCATCCCCTCGGGATCATGTGCTTTTATGATAGCACCTTCCTTCAGCAGTTCTTCAATGTTGTATAGCGCCGGAGCTTCCCGTATGTCATCGGTATGGGGTTTAAAAGAAAGTCCCCAGAAAGCTATGGTTTTGCCTTTTAAATTTCCTTTGAAGTATTCTTTGATCCGGGGGATAAGCCTCGTCTTTTGAGTAGCATTAACATCCATTACCGCATTCAGAATCTTAAAATCATAGGCAACATCCTTGGAAGATTTCGCCAGTGCCTGAACGTCCTTCGGAAAGCAGCTTCCGCCATAACCGATTCCCGGAAAAAGAAAACGCTTTCCAATACGGCTGTCGGTTCCAACACCTTTGCGCACGGAGTCCACATCGGCTCCCAGTAATTCGCACAGGTTGGCAATCTCATTCATAAAGGAAATCTTGGCGGCCAGAAAAGAATTCGCCGCATATTTTGTCAGCTCTGCGGAGCGTTCGTCCATAAAAATGATTGGGTTTCCCTGGCGGACAAATGGTGCGTATAGGGTTTCCATTACCTTATGCGCTTTTGCCGAGGTTGTTCCCAGCACTACCCGGTCGGGCTTCATAAAATCTTCGACCGCTACTCCTTCCCTCAGGAATTCCGGATTTGATACCACGTCAAAATCCACTTTAGCGTTTTGTGCGATCTTCGACCTGACCTTTTCGGCTGTACCAACAGGAACGGTGCTCTTGTCCACTATAACCGTATAATCCTTCAGCAGTGGGCCAAGGTCTTCGGAGACTTTTAGAATATATTTCAGATCGGCGGAACCATCTTCGCCAGGTGGGGTCGGTAACGCAAGGAATATGATCTTGGCGTCCTTGATACCTTCCTCCAGGTTGGTCGTAAAGAAGAGCCGGTTTTGTTTGATGTTACGCTCAAACAACAGTTCGAGTCCGGGCTCGTAAATGGTAACGACACCCTGTTGAAGCTTTTTTACTTTTTCCTGGTCGATGTCAACGCAAGTCACCGTATTGCCGGTTTCAGCGAAACAAGTTCCGGTAACGAGACCAACATAACCGGTGCCAACTACAGCTATTTTCATGTAAGAATAATTTTTTTGAGCTGCGAATTTAAGGCAAATAGTAATGACAAGATCATGACGAAGGTTTTCAAAACGAAACTATATCGTCATCATTTATCGTCACAAACTAACAGTCGTTTGTGAGTTTGCGAAGATAGCCGTAAGTTGCAACCGTTTTCAACGGAATCATGGATCAAACTATAGAAAAGGATAATGCGATTCGTTTTAATGAAACGGAAAGCCAACGGATGATTTCCCAGATGGTCAGAGACTTTGGCGAAGCGGAGATCAGGCCTAATATGATGGTATGGGATGAAAATCAGGAATTTCCACTTCCCTTATTCAAAAAAATGGGTGAACTCGGACTGATGGGCGTCCTGGTCCCGGAGGAATACGGCGGTTCTGGCCTGGGCTACCTGGAGTATATCACTGCGGTTTCAGAGGTATCCAAAATTGATGGGTCCATCGGATTATCGATGGCGGCACATAATTCCCTCTGCACAAACCATATTCTGCAATTTGGAAGCAAAGAACAGAAAGGCAGATACCTTCCACTGTTAGCCACGGCTGAGTGGATCGGAGCATGGGGGTTGACCGAGCCGAACACCGGCTCAGACTCCGGCAACATGAAAACCACCGCTGTCCGCGAAGGCGACTACTACATTCTGAACGGCGCCAAGAATTTTATTACCCATGGAAAATCGGGGGATGTGGCGGTAGTCATTGCGAGGACCGGCCAGACGGGTGATTCCCGCGGGATGAGCACTTTCATCATTGAAAGGGGAACTCCGGGATTTACATCGGGAAAAAAAGAAAACAAACTGGGCATGCGCGCGTCGGAAACGGCGGAACTGATATTCGCGGACTGCAGAATTCACGTGTCACAACTGGTTGGTAAAGAGGGAGAAGGGTTTATTCAGGCCATGAAGATCCTGGATGGCGGACGTATCTCAATAGCGGCGCTTAGCCTGGGTATCGCGGAGGGAGCTTACGAGGCGGCATTGCGATATTCAAAAGAACGCCACCAGTTTAACCAGCCCATATCAAAATTTCAGGGTATTGCATTCAAGCTTGCGGACATGGCAACGAAGATAGAGGCAGCTAAACTCCTGACTTTCCGGGCAGGTGATCTCAAAAACAAAGGAAAAGACGTAACTCGCGAATCGGCTATGGCCAAGCTTTTTGCGTCGGAAACTGCTGTGGAGGTAGCCAATGATTGTGTGCAGATTTTCGGTGGATATGGCTATACAAAGGACTTCCCGGCGGAAAAGTATTACCGCGACGCGAAGTTGTGTACGATCGGAGAGGGGACATCGGAGATCCAGAAACTGGTTATTTCCAGATCAATTTTAAAGTAGTTATTGCAAGATTGATCGATTTTACGGTATATTTGCAGCCCTAATAATGAATTATGCTGATTGTTAACGTAAAAGAAAACGAATCCATTGATAAGGCCCTGAAACGCTTTAAGAAGAAGTTTGAAAAAACGGGCGTTTTGAAAGAATTACGCGCGCGTACTTCCTTTACAAAGCCTTCTGTAAGCCGCCGCGCCGAGATTATCCGCGCTGCGTACCGCGAGCAGATGAGGCTTCAGGAAACAAAAATCTAGTGCTTTTGGAAAAATAGCTGGTTGTTGATAACTCCAAAAGTTATTAACAATCGATCTTCATTTTGTCCACATGTCCCCTTTAAGTATTTCTTAAAGGGGATTATTTTTTTATATTGCTACTACTGATGGGTATCGTGTAGTGCATGACAGAATCCTTTCTAAAATACCTTCAATACGAAAAACGCCTCAGCGTTCATACGCTTAAGGCTTATAAGATCGATCTTCAACAATTCTCCGTTTTTTTAGAAAAGAACTCTGCGGGTACACTGCCGGAACAAGCTGATTACGGGATGATCCGGTTCTGGATCATTCAATTGGTTGAATCCGGAGTAGGTGCCCGGTCGGTGAACCGTAAAATAGCCTGCCTTCGTACGTTTTACAAGTTCCTGCTTCGCCAGGAAGTTTTAAGCAAGGACCCGATGACAAAAATCCGTGTCCTGAAAACGAGTAAAAAACTGCCATCCTTTGTAAAGGAGAAGGATATGAATAACCTTCTCGACAATGTAGCCTTTCCGGAGGGCCTTGATGGAATAAGGGACAAGCTGATAATCGAGCTGTTCTATGCTACAGGTATACGTCTTTCCGAGCTGGTCACGCTAAAGGAAAACCAGATCGATATCCGAAACCGTACCCTGAAAGTTCTGGGAAAAAGAAATAAGGAACGGGTCATACCTTTTGCGTCGGGTATCGTTGATAAGATAGAGGAGTATAAGGTGGCGAGGAATAAAGATATCGAGCGAAAAGCCCATGGTTATCTGTTTGTAACCCGTGATGGTGAACCCTGTTATCCGATGATGATTTACCGGACGGTAAAAAAATACCTCCGGCAATACACATCCTCGGAGAAGGTGAACCCTCACATTCTGAGGCATACCTACGCAACGCATCTGCTAGACAAAGGGGCCGAGATCAACGCCGTGAAGGATTTATTGGGCCATACAAGCCTGGCGGCCACCCAGGTTTATACGCACAACTCGATGGATAAGCTTAAAAAGGTCTTCGAGCAGGCCCATCCGAAAGCATGAGAATATTTATTATGAATTTAACCGGTTTACATATGATAAGATGATTACTACTTGATTACTGGCCGCGTTTTTGCCAGACTTTTATTGTTCAACTTAAATATCTAAGATTATGAAGTTACAAGTTCATTCCATCCATTTCGATGCGGACATTAAGCTTATCAATTTTATTCAAAAGAAGCTTAACAAGCTGGAGACCTTTTACGACCGGTTGGTGGATGGTGAGGTATTCCTTCGCCTCAATAATGAAGGGGTTGAAAATAAAACAGTAGAAATCAAATTACGCGTCCCGGGCAACCAGTTATTTGCGACGGAAAAAGCTCGTTCTTTTGAGGCTGCAACAGACCTGGCTGCCGATGCATTGCGTATCCAGCTGACAAAGTTCAAGACACGAGTCCCGGATGGTCGGGTATAGATCATTATCCATATTCGGAAAAGGGCTGCCAACGCAGTCCTTTTTTTATTTCTGACAATTTTTCGGCTGCAAAATGACTTTCGCGGGTAAATAAACGTGACCGAATGACCGAAATCATTGACCCTTCAGACTGTTATCATTGGGGGGGTTACCTTAACAAGAGAAATTTGTATTACGTAATACTTGGAAAGCTAACCGCATCGATATCCCTATTTGAGTTAATCTTGATATATCGGATAACCTGATCCGATATTTTTTTCTTGTGTAGTGTGTGTGCCTTTGGCAACTGGTTAGAAAGCTTGAAGAGTGGTGAGCGCGTTTTTGCATTTTCCCAACGTATTGTCTATGAAGAAACGAATTTTGTTAATCAGCTACAATTACTTCCCCGAGCCTACGGGGATAGGAAAATACAATGGGGAGATGATCGGGTGGTTCGCTAGCCAGGGGTATGATTGTACGGTTTTGACCTCCTATCCCTACTACCCGCATTGGAAAGTCCAGGAGCCTTATTATAAAAAGAGGTTTTGGTACACGGTAGAGCGCCAACACGACACACAGTCCTCCGGGCAGATAAAGATCATTCGTTGTCCGCAGTACGTTCCCCAGAAACCATCAGGGCTTAAGCGTATCCTGCTGGACATGTCTTTTTTCATGTCTGCAACCATTCCGCTTATCGGACTTCTCTTTCAAAAGAAGATTGATTTTGTGATCTGTATCGCTCCGTCGTTCCAACTCGGAATACTGGGAGTGATCTATAAGAAATTGCGAGGTGCCCGGTTGATCTATCACATTCAGGACATGCAGATAGAAGCGGCCAGGGATCTGAACATGATCAAATCGAAGTCGCTGATCAATATTCTGTTTAAAGTGGAGAAATTCATTTTCGACCAGGCTGCCGTAGTCAGCAGCATCTCCGATGGTATGGTCGGTAAAATCAGTGAAAAGGCTAAAAAGCCCGTGCTCCTTTTTCCAAACTGGACCGATACAACGCTTTTCTATCCCATCGAAGACAGAGCCTCTTTGAAGCTGGCATTCGGGTACAAACCCACCGACAAGCTGGTCGTTTATTCGGGCTCGATCGGGGAGAAACAGGGGCTTGAGGCCATCTTGCACGCGGCCAATGAACTTCGGAAATTCGACGACATTAAATTTATTATCTGCGGATCCGGGCCCTACAAAATCGAATTGCAGAAGATGGCTGAACACCTGAAACTTGACAACCTGAACTTCCTGCCGCTGCAGCCTTTCGAAAAATTCAATCAGTTTCTCAACGTCGCGGATTTACACCTGATCATTCAGAAATCAGGAGCCAGCGACCTGGTAATGCCGTCCAAACTGACGACCATACTATCTGTTGGCGGGTTGTCCCTGATTACAGCTAACAAAGGTTCCGGCTTGTATATCCTGGCGGAAAAATATAACATCGGGCTCCTCGTTGAGGCTGAGAATCAACCCGCCCTGAACGCGGGTATTTTGGCAGCTGTACGGGACGACTTCGGGCAGATCAATAAAAATGCCAGGGCATATGCCGAGACATACCTGTCTATTGACAACGTAATGCGTAACTTCGAACAAAACATAACAAACCATGTGAACAGCGTATCAAAGGAAAATTTGAGGGAACCCGAACACGAATCCGTGCCGGTTTCATAGTAAAGCCGAAAATAGCGGCTGACTTAACATCTAAGGCATTTGCCCCGAATTTGATTTAAGAATTTATATTACTGGCTATGCGTTACGCAGCTTTTGCGTAATTTCCCATTTCAAATTCCTGCTTGCATTTTCTATTCAGATAACCGGTCTAAAATAATTCTATACGTGAAAAAATACACCATCAGCAAACACCGAATGTCCTACGGGTTAATTTACCTGGTAGCGTTGATTTCTTTCTCCTCCTGCACGAAACGTAACCTTGTTTACTTCAGCGATCTCCCGAAATCCACGGATTTCAGCACTCCTATTAAGAACTATTCGGCCCCAAAAATTCAGCCCGACGATATTTTGAGTGTCACCGTGAGCAGTTTGAACCCGGAGTCCAACGTGTTATTCAATAATGTTCTTTTGCCGGCAACGGGCAATAACAATGTCGTTGCTGACAAAATAAATGAAGGTTATCTCGTGGATAAGGATGGCTTCATAAACTTCCCCGTGATCGGGAAAATCGGACTTGGCGGCCTCTCCAAAGAACAAGCGACGGAAAAGATGACCGATGCGATCAAAGAGCATGTGAAGAACCCGATCGTCAACATTCGCTTCCTGAACTTCAAAGTAACGGTAATCGGTGAGGTAAGCAGCCCGGCTACTTTTACAATCCCGACGGAAAAAATAACAATCCTGGAAGCGCTGGGCCTCGCCGGTGACATGACTGCCTATGGCAAGCGCGAGAACGTTCTCATTATCCGTGAAAAGGACGGTGTCAGGAGCACCTCACGGATCAATCTAAACAACAAGGATGTACTCAGTTCACCGTATTTCTACCTGCAACAGAACGACATCGTGTATGTCGAGCCTGAGAACAAGGTGAAAGTGGCCGACACAGCACCCGGCAACCGTTTTATCGGTCTCTGGGGCGCGCTGATCTCGACGGTCGGATTTGTAATAATTGCTGTAACTCAATAGTGTTTAAAAATTCTTTAACCCCGCAATAATGACCCAGAAAGAAATGTTTCAATCTGAGCAAGGTGACTACATCGATGTAAAGCAGTTGTTAGCCAAATACTTCAGGTATTGGTACGTGTTCCTGATCAGTGTCGTGTTGTGCGGGGGCCTTGCGTTTTTGTACCTCTATTTTGCCACGCCTCAGTACCGCATTGTCAGTACACTACTTTTGAAGAATGAAGAATCAGAAACCAACACGTTAACGAATAATACGGCGTTGGGTGAGATCAGCCTGTTTAACAAGGTTCAAAAGATCGACAATGAAATCGAAGTTCTGAAGTCGAACAGCCTGATGCAACGGGTATTTTCGGAACTTTCGCTGAATGTCACGTATCACGTGAGAAGGCGTTTCCGGACGGATGAGATTTACGGATCTGAAGTACCCATACGCCTAAGCATAAATAAATTACATCCGACGGCCTTTGGCAGATCCATTACTATTCGCAGAAAGACAAGCACAACCTTTGAGTTAACGGAAGACAGCGGCGAAGCAAGTACCCACAAGTACGGCGAAGAGGTCAGTAAGTCGTATGGGATTTTCACGGTCATCGCCGCACAGGACAACCGTACGCACGATACGATCATCATCAGATTCCACGATTTGCGCAAGATGGCTAACCAATATAACGATCAGCTAAAGGTCGAGACGGTGAATAAGAAAGCGAACGTAATCCGGATCAGCATTATCGATGCCGTACCGGAAAAGGGAAAAGACATTATAAACAAGCTCCTTGAGGTTTATAGCAAGGAAGCACTTGAAGACAGGAACCTGATCGCACATACTACCATCCAGTTTATCGATGAACGTCTGAAATTCCTGACATCGGAATTGTCAGATGTTGAAAAAGATGTTGAACAATATAAACGACAGAACGAGTTAACCAATGTTACCTCAAACGCCGACCAATATGTAGCTCAGGCAAGTGAATATAACAAGCAGTTGCAGGAACTGGGCGTTCAAATTGAGGTTCTTGAGTCCATCGAGAATTACATCAACAAGCAACCGGGTAAATACGAACTTGTCCCCAGTACGCTTTCGATCCAGGATCCGACACTGGTGCAGCTAATCACGCGTTTCAATGAGTTGCAACTCGAGCGGGAACGGATGTTGCGTACCACACTCCCCAATAACCCGCTTGTCCAGGACCTGAACGAACAACTGGCAAGCCTTCAGCTGAATATCCTGGAGAACCTTCACAACATCAAGAATGGTTTGATCATTACTCAAAAAAGCCTGCAATCCACTTCGGGAAGATTCAGGTCGCAGATCAAAAGGGTACCATCCATCGAACGGGATCTGCTGGAGATCAACAGGCAGCAGGGCACAAAGGGTAACTTATACCTTTACCTGCTTCAAAAAAGGGAAGAATCCGCGTTGGCTCTTGAAATCACCGTGTCAAATTCCCGTTTGCTGGACCCCGCAACTCCGGACGATTATCCGGTAAGTCCAAAAAAGTCGCTGGTCTACCTGCTCGCTTTGATCATGGGCCTCGGCATACCTTTCTCCGGTATATACATCAAGGATGCACTTAACGACAAAGTACAAAGCAAACGTGATATCCACCGTGCAACCGACACGCCTATTCTGGGTGAGATCTCCCACAACAGCAGTGGCAAGAGTCTTATTGTGACGGAAGAGACAGGTACATCGATAGCCGAACTCTTCAGGCTTATCCGTTCCAATCTACATTTTGCAACGGCTGGAAAAGAGAATAAAGTAGTGCTCGTCACATCCAGCACAAGCGGCGAGGGAAAAACTTTCTTCTCTATCAACCTTGCCGCTAGTCTTACATTGATCGGAAAAAAAGTAGCCTTACTGGAATTGGATCTGCGCATGCCGAGTATGTTAAAGCAACTGGGCATAGCTCCGGGTATCGGTATTTCCGACTATCTGGTGGCATCCGACAAAGTAGCGATAGAAGATGTGATAAGGCCTCATAATACTGTGCCGGGACTCTTCATAGCAAGTGCGGGATCCCTTCCTCCGAATCCGGCGGAACTGATGATGTCGCATAACCTCGCCCATTTGATCAATGAGTTGAAAGCGGGATTCGACTATGTCATTATAGATACAGCCCCGGTAGGCAAAGTAGCTGATGCGTTCAGTCTGAATTCGTTAATAGACTCGACGATCTATGTGGTTCGTTACAACTATACCGCGAAATCACAGCTCGAATTAATTGAAGATATCTATAAGAACAAAAAGCTTGTTCATCCTATGATAGTCCTCAATGATGCCAAAGAGGAAGCTGCAAACGCCTACGGTTATGGATATAACTACGGCTACAAAAAGAGCGAGAAGCAGGAAGTGAGCGTTTCATGATAAAATTAACTTATCGGGGCCACAACAATTTTTCGCTGCTAACCAATGCTATTTCTGCCCGGCTTCCGGCGCGTGAAGCGTTCCGGTTAAAAGAAACGCCAAAACAATTTTTTAATCTACGTTTTAAAATATGTCAACAGCATCCCGCTTAATCTCCGGCAGTGCCGCTTCGTGGATGCGAATTGGCATAACGATGATTTCCCAGGTCGCGCTTGTCCCCTTATATCTCAACTACTGGACAGTTGAAACATACGGTGTCTGGCTTGCTATACAGGCGCTGGTTGCGATCATGACTATGATGGACCTTGGGCACCAAACGTTCCTCGGCTATGAATTCCTGCGGTTTGGACGGAATAATATCCGGGAACTGAGCCGGTATTTGTGGTCAGGTGCAGGTATGGGACTTGTCATTGGAACGGTTCAGATCGTTCTCATCCTCATTTTCATTTATACGGGCTTACTGCCTTACCTTCTCGGGAGGTCGGATCTTCAAAATACGGCATTGACGGATGCGGCCGGTGCGGTGCTGCTTCTCCAGGGTGTCATCTGGCTCATCACATCGAGCACCGGAGGTTTATTTGTTCGGGCCCTGGAGCCGTTTGGGTATTATCCCAGGCTTGCGTGGTGGGGCGTCTTTACCACCATGGTCGTAAACGTCGCACCGGCAGTAGCGGTTACGTTAGGCGCGGACCTCCTTCAGACAGGTATTGTAACGGCAGCTTCGACTATCCTGATCAACATTCCACTATACATCGACATGTTCGGTTTGATGCGTAAAGAGCGGATCAAATTCAGCAGGCCCGATTTTAAGATCGGGTTCCGGAATTTTATTCAGGCTACCGCCGTAGCTGGCAAATTATTGCTGGAGAATGCCAGGCAACAGGGCGTACGCCTGGTGCTCGCTCCCCTTTCCGGTGCCGTCGGACTGGCCGCATTTTCGACGATGAGAACAGGATCTAATGTAGCCCTTCAGGGCCTGAATACCGTAACCAATCCACTGATGCCGGACCTGATGCGGTTTTTGCACGAAAAAGACCAGGAACGTAGCGAGGCGGCATTCGGAACCATCTGGATTGTTGTTGTTGCTCTTATGGCCCCGGCGGTCGTTATCTTACAAGCTTTTATCGCACCGCTGTTCTTACTTTGGACGAACGGCCATATTCAATTTGATCCTTCACTGTTCGCCATATTGTCATTGAGCGTTCTCGTGTATGCCGTTGTTCAACCAGCCATGGCGGTCGTCCTGGGAAATAACCTCATGAAACCACAGCTATTACTTTCTGTGATCGGCGCTATTATAGTCATCGGCGGAATAATTGTACTGGTACCCCTGATGGGAATTTTGGGGGCCGGCGTTGCATTACTTGCCGCCGAAATCACTACCTCCACCGGTTACGCCCGTTTTGCCACGAAGTGGTTGCATCAAAATTCACTGATATGGCCTAAAAAATCGTTCATGATCGCAACAACATCTGTGGTAATATCCGCATTTGCCATGGCGGCCATGATATTTTTGCCCCATTTAAATTGGCTGATTGTTGCTGTTTCCATGATTTTGTTAGGCGGGAATTTCTGGCGGTACTGGCGGGTTTTACCTACTTTGGTTACGCATCGTGCTGTGCAGATCATACGTAACCTGCCTGGTATAAAAAAAGTATTCGCGACCCGACACATTGAACCTATAAAATAACCTATGAGTGCTGTGCCTGCCATTTCTATTTTGACTCCCGTTTGGAACGGCCTTCCCTATATCAAGGAATGCGTCGAGTCCGTTCTTAAACAAGATTACCAGGATTGGGAATTCATCATCAGTGATAACGGCTCAACCGATGGTACAAGAGACTACCTCGACACGCTAACCGATCCCAGGATACTCATCTTTAAACAAAGTAAGAACCTCGGGATCGATGGCAACATAAATTTTCTTTTTTCGAAAGCACGCGGACCGGTTGCCTATACATTGTGTGCCGACGATTATTTTTATCCCGGTGCCCTCACCCGCGTGATGCACGAATGGGAATCCGTTTCTCCGGAGACGGCCTTTATCGGGTTTAACTGGAAAGAGGTGATCAATCATAGCATCTCGGCAAAGTATTCTTACGAAGTCCTCCCCAAACAAATGGATCCGGCGAAGTCACAACTTGCCTTTTTCCTTTTTGGCAATCTACCCGGCAATCTCTCCAACGTTACCTGCCGGGTTGATGTGATCAGGTCTTCCGGAGGATTCGATGAAAGTCTGAAGCAGGCGGGAGATTTTGAAATCTGGGCGCGGATAACCAGAACGAAAGGTATGGTATTGAGCGATACGGAAACGGCATACGTGAGACGTCATGAAAATACCGCCACCAACTATATGAACAAACAGGGACAGCTGTTCGCAGAACATATTGTGATCTACGAAAAGCTGGTGGAGCAATTATCCACCCGGTTTTACCGAAAGAAGTTAGTTGATTACTTTAACATCGAGATCTGTTCCTTTCATCTTCGTCACGCGGTTAAGGCGGCACTGTTCGGACAATTTGCCAATATCAGAATGTATCTGGGTATTAAGTCCGAAATATTCTGGCCAACCTGGAAGAGATTCTTTGTCTGCCTTCCGTTTGCGCTGTATGAAACCGGACGCATGCGTTTGCTCGTAGCAAAGGCCCGGAAAATGTTAAATGAAAAGCAGGAGGTTAATGCTGCTGTCAAAGTCAACAGCATTTAAAAAGCATTTTAGATGACAGAAGGAATCACCCTTGGTGATCTTACAATTTAAGACTATGGTCCAGGACGCAGGTCTGAGTTATACAAAGTCGGAAAGCCGTATAAAAAATACGGAAGGAGAATTCCTTGCGCGGGTTACCCGGTTCGGTTGGATACTATTGGGCATTTGCTCCCTCGTTCAGGGTTTATTTCACGCGAGCCTTGTGAACCTGCTCGCGGTCGGGGCGGTGGTAATCGGATGGTTGATCCTGGTGCGAATCTTCCTGCGCATATCCATGCTCAGTTCATTCCCGCTATCGACGTTTCTGATCATCGCTTTTGTCTCCACACAGCTTTACTTCCCGCTGGTATTTACCACGCTTGAAGGTAAACCCCTTGTTTATAACCTGGAACTACCTGAACTCGTTTTCTTCCATACGATCGCAGCGCTGGTCGTCCTTACTTTATTCCATGCATTTTACAGGCTGCTTACAAAATTATCGAACCGAAGATCTTTTTCGATCCTTTCCAAGTTGGGATTTTTCACGCCTCCGAGCGACATGCAACTCTGGGCTATGGGTCTGCTTGGAATTCTCGCTACTTTTTACGTGTACTTTACCTCGCCGGAGGCCGGGTGGGAGGTTACAGGCGGTTCACCTGCCGACAAACTGATACAGGGCCTGATGCCTTTTTCATACGCACCATTCTTTATCCCTTTCGGAATACTGTACGGCAACAACCAGAAACACTCCAGGCGACTGGCGATTTTCCTGCTCTTGTTTACAGTCGCCTTGTTCGCAGTAAGTATCGGGCGGAATAGCAGGGGAGCGTTTATGTTCGGTTTCACTTCCGTTGGCTTCGCCTATGGTCTGGGTCTGCTTCTCGGAGTCTTTAAAACCCGGCTGTTTACATTCAGGAATGCCGTTGTTGCCGGCCTCGTTTTTTGGCTGCTCGTAGGCCCGATCGCTGATCTGGGAACAGCAATGGTAATTGTCCGTGGCGAGCGCGGCGATGTATCAGCCGATGAATTGATCGGGCTGACTTTGGAAGCGTATGGTGATAAAGATGCTATTGCCGCGAGAAGGCTGGAGGATAACGACTTTGCACCGGAACCCGACTGGGATGAACGCTACCTCGATAATATATTTATCGCGAGGTTTTCAAATATCAAATTTAACGACATGAGCCTCGTTCAGTTCAGCAAACTGAGGGAATATGACCCCGATATGCTCGACTACTCAATCGATTATATTCTCAGCCAGTTTCCGGAGCCCGTGTTGCAACGACTCGGCCTTGATGTCGATAAAGAGACTGTTCTGACATTGTCGTTTGGCGATTACATCTACCTCGCAGCCGGCGGTTACGGTTATGCCTATGGATACCGTACCGGCCATTTTGCAGGAACGGGTATGGCTACCTTTGGCTACTGGTATCTCCTCTTGCTCGGGATCGGGATGGTACCGGTCTTCTGGCTGTTCGATAAATTTTTTATGAAAAAGAACACAAGAAATACCGGGGAGTCGAACGGATTGAATTATCAGTTTAGTTTTTGCGGTATGCTCGCCCTTACTTCGATATTTCAGTTTCTGCCTCCTGAAAGTGTCGTCAACATTGGCGTTTTCCTGATACGAGGTTATATACAATTGATATTCCTTTATTTCTTAATGTTCCACATCACCCGTATACTAACCGGCTCAATCACTTCCAAAGCCATAAGGTAAACTATAGGCATCATACGCTTCAATACTAACAATCTGCTTATGGCAACAATTCTGTATTTAGGAGACAGTTCTTCCGGATCGACTTCCGGCCACCGCGCCAGGGCGCTGGA
This sequence comes from Chryseolinea sp., assembly GCA_041742155.1. Lineage (GTDB taxonomy): Bacteria > Bacteroidota > Bacteroidia > Cytophagales > Cyclobacteriaceae > Chryseolinea. The sequence goes on from JBGSJE010000005.1 coordinate 148,575, forward strand.
AAGGATTGGCCACGTCGTTAAGATTGCAGACCCGTACAAGGCGTTCGCAAGCCAGCTGCATTCCAGATTTATGGGCCCGATTCATTTCAGGTCCGGTTACCGTTTACTGAATTCAAAGGTGGTTAAATGGTTAACCACCATCCTGAAAACACAGGAGAAGCCTGATATCGTTTGGGTCAACAGCGGCGAATTGTTCGGCCCGGCATCTCTTAGTCTTTTGAAAAATTTTGGCTGTCCGATTGTGCTGTACAACAATGATGATCCAACGGGAGGACGGGACGGCCGGAGATTTGATTCGCTCTTAAAAGCGCTTCCGTATTACGACCTCTGCGCCGTAATGCGCGAACAGAATGTAAAGGAATTTCAGGAAAAGGGTGCGAAGCAGGTTATGCGGGTGTTTATGTCGTACGATGAAGATGTCCATCGTCCCTTTGACCGCATGGAAGATATCCCGGAGTCATTTCGGTCTGAAGTGGCATTTATCGGAACATGGATGCGTTTTGAAAAACGCGATGAATTCCTCCTTGAACTCATCCGGCAGGGAATTCCTGTGAGCATCTGGGGAGACCGTTGGGAAAAGAGCCCGTTGTTTGGTCAGCTGAAATCGCACTGGCGTGGAAATGCATTGCGTGGCCGCGATTACGTGGCGGCGATACAGGGAGCAAAGATCTGTCTCGGCCTTCTTTCCAAGGGGAATCGCGACCTACATACACAACGAACGCTCGAAACACCTTATTCCGGCGGGCTGCTTTGCGCAGAGCGGACAAGTGAACACCTGGAAATGTATAAAGAAGGCGTAGAAGCTGTCTTTTGGTCCGATGCCTCCGAATGTGCAAAAGTGTGCAAGACGCTATTGGGCAACGACAAACTGCGCGAAGATATCAGGAGGGCAGGCATGCAACGCGTGAGAGACCTGAAAGTGGGGAATGAAGACGTTTGCCGGAAAATATTTAGTCATGCATCTCTACAATCAAAGCCGATACTTCAACGCTGAGGTTTCATAAATTCCGGCCCCATGAACCTTGTTTTTTTTACACATCCTGACTTTCTCGGCCATCAGAGTATGCCACGGTTTGCAAACATGCTGGCAGCCGGTCTGACAGCCCGTGGACACATGGTGAAGATCTGGAACCCGGCACCGGTATTCGTTCGTCTTCCTGCACCGCGGTTTCTGAAGAAGTGGCTCGGATATATTGATCAGTATATTGTATTTCCCACCCGCGTACGGAGGAAAATAAAGTCAACACCGAAGGATACTCTTTTTGTTTTTACGGATCATGCGCTTGGTCCGTGGGTACCGATCGTAAAAGACCTTCATCATGTAATTCATTGCCACGACTTTCTGGCACAATGGTCGGCACTAGGAGTCATTCCCGAAAATCCCACATCATGGACGGGACGCCTGTATCAGTCATACATCGGTCGTGGTTACTCCCGTGGAAAAAATTTCATATCCGTTTCCGAAAAAACGAGGAATGATCTGCACCAGTTTTTGTCGCGAAAACCGCTTGTGTCGGAGGTGGTGTACAATGGACTAAATCAGTCGTTCAACAGGATAGACCGGATCACTGCCCGGAATATTTTTGGAGAAAGGATAAAAATGGATCTCTCTTCCGGCTACATTCTGCACGTCGGCGGAAATGCATGGTATAAGAACAGAAGAGGTGTCATTGAAATTTACGACGCCTGGCGGACAGCCGGTGGCCAGAAGCTACCTCTTTTGCTGGTTGGAGAAACTCCTTCACAGGACCTGGTTAATAAATATTCCCAATCACCCTTCCAGTCTGATATTCACTGCCTTCCCGGGATTGAAGATCGTTTTGTTCAACATGCCTATGCGGGGGCTTCTGTGTTTCTGTTCCCTTCACTCGCCGAGGGTTTCGGTTGGCCGATCGCTGAGGCTATGGCTGCGGGATGTCCCGTCATTACAACTGACGAACGCCCTATGACCGAGGTTGCCGGCACGGCCGCATACCTGATCCCCCGGATGCCGAATAGTCTTTCGGAAGTTCAACGCTGGTCTGAAACATGTGCCGCTGTTTTACGAGAGGCTGTCGCCTTGCAGGGGGAAGCCCTTAACGAGAGGGTTCAGGCAGGAATAGCGAACGCACGGAGATTTGACACCGATGTGGCATTGAATCATATCGAGGATATATACCGGAACATACTTAATGAAACGAAGTGAAAATGAGTGTAGGTGATCTTGACTTAATTTTGACAGGTCGTTTCCGAATCCACGAGGCTTATCATATAAACGCAGCATGAAATTACTTCGCATCATATCGAGTATGGACCCGACATCGGGAGGTCCTTGTCAGGGTATCCGAAACTCGATCCCGGATTTGGAGAAACTTGGTATTCACAACGAGGTCGTATGCCTGGATGATCCGGCGTCAGCCTTTATTGCCGAAGACAACTTTCCCGTTCATGCGGTGGGACCCCGCAAAGGTCCCTGGAGTTATAGCGCGCAGTTGATCCCCTGGCTACTTGAAAATCTCGGCCGTTTTGATGCTGTTATTGTCGAAGGTCTCTGGCAATACCACAGCTACGCAGCAGCCAAGGCGTTGCGTATCCTCGGAGGGATGCAGCCCGATGATTCAAAAATGCAAGGTCTTCCCAGGCTTTTTATAATGCCGCATGGAATGCTGGACCCTTATTTCCAGAAAGCTCCGGAAAGAAGACTTAAGGCAATCAGGAACTGGTTCTACTGGAAAATGATCGAAGGCAACGTAGTGAATACCGCATTCGGCCTGCTGTTCACGTGTGAAGCGGAACTTCTGCTCGCCAGGGAATCATTTCGTCCTTATAAACCGAAGAGGGAAATCAACGCGGGTTTCGGTATTCAGGCACCTCCGGCCTACAACCCCGCGATGAGTGAAGCGTTTCTCGAGAAGTGTCCTCAAGTGAGAAATAAGCCCTACATTCTTTTTCTTGGTCGCATAAACGAAAAGAAAGGGGTTGATCTGCTTGTCCGCTCTTTCCTCGATGTCCAGGAAAAAATAGAGGGTACATCAAAGCGATATCTTGTGATCGCAGGACCCGGGATGGAAACGGCATACGGACGAAATGTTTTGCAGCTGGCGCAGCGTAACGCCGATTTGAGTAACCTGATCATTTTTCCGGGAATGCTGTCGGGCGATGCCAAGTGGGGAGCTTTTTACGGCTGTGAAGCATTTAGCCTTCCAAGTCACCAGGAAAATTTTGGCATTTCGGTAGCCGAGGCGTTGGCATGCGGCAGGCCGGTCCTGATCTCAGATCAGGTCAATATATGGAAAGAGATTAAAGCAGGAGGAGGAGGTATGATTTCAGCCGATACGTTGGAGGGAACAAAAGAAAGCCTCACCCGATGGATCGATCTTCCGGCTTCCGACAAGGCCCGGATGGAACGCGATGCGGAGAGCACATACAAAAGTCATTTTGCGATCGGTCCGGCCACCGCGCAGCTGGCGGAAGCGCTGCGAAAAGCATAAGGCATTTATCACTGCAGGATCAGCGTTCAGGAGCGACTCCAATATAGTTGGCTGGATCCTTAATGTAGTCTGACAGTATTTTTCCATAACCCGGCCAGTCGTTCTCTGAAACCAGTAAATAGTCGAATGCTTCCGGCGACCCCGTTGTACCGTTTTCCTTTTGCATCACTACATTCTTCCAGAGGGAGTGATCGAAAAAATAAAGAGCCGGAGGTGCATCGCCGATATCTTTATATACAGCATAGGCCGCACCGCTCCAATACCTGACCAATTCTGTAAAAGGATTAAGCGGCATTCCCGTGAGATCCACGACCAGCGGCCTTACAGGGTCATACCAGGAGTGAAGGTCTCCGGACCAGTTGATGTACCGGATTTTTTTCATCACGATGTAGGTGCTCCAGGTATCGATCGAATTATATGTAGGTTCGTTGTGCCTGTATCCGGCAACGTGGAAGACCAGGATCTTGTCCGCAATTGAATTGTCTTTCAGGTATGCGTGGGCAATTGTGGTAACGTTTCCACCGGCAAAGATGCATAGAGGCTTTTCCGCAGACGCTTTATGAGCTTCCTTTATTATAAGATCGCTTCCGGCACTTGTCTGAAATTTAGTCTTCTCAATTATACCATCACCGGGTCTGGTGAGGCCGTTGTTGGCACCTTTTACGGGAGCGGGAATATTTCTTAGCCCGCTTTTTAACGCTCTGTCGTATAGGTCTGTCCATTGCGAAAATGTCTGATCGTGCGTAAACTCATAATCCGGTTGCCCATACATATCCCTGGTGCTGATATTCCCCACAAGGTTGATCTGCCGTTTATTCGCCTTGAGCCACAGGTAAAAAACTTCCGGCGTATCGACTACTAAATCGTTGTCATAGATCACAGGATTCGTTTCGTCCACTCCGGTAATTTGAAGTCCGCCCTTTATGATATATTGTATCTTCTTCCTTTGATGCTGACCGCTGCAAAAACCCGAGATGCATAACAAGGAAATCCAAATCGTAATACGCATTGAAATCATGTTTTTTAATTTTGGGCGAATAGGTTCAATACTCAAAATCCCGTAAATTTGCTGTCGGTCCAGGCAAGGGTATCAAAGCAATGAAAGTACCAAAAATAATTTCATCCCGTCGTTTTCAGATTGTTATTTAGATACTTAAAACAGGTAGTTCCGGGAAGTACAGTCTTCCATTGGAAAATAGTAATACCCGAATCGACGTGTAAGCAAATATCCGCTGATTAATTTCATCCATAGAAACATGCTCAATTCTCACAGTGCTAACAGTCCGGATGCCTACTTGCGGCCAAGTTTTTCAACTGCCGATAAGATCCGTCGACTGTTTTGGGAATTTTCCTGGGCTCTGCTTTGCAGGTGGACACCCAAGCCACTCCATTCCTGGCGAATTTTTATCCTCCGGATTTTTGGTGCCAGCATCGGTAAACAGAATTCTATTTATCCAACATGCAGGATCTGGGCTCCCTGGCTGCTGCAGACCCACGATGTTGTAGCGATCGGCCCCGGCGCCGAAATTTACAACCCTGGGGGTGTGCGCCTCGAACATCATGCTATCATCTCTCAGAATGCATATCTTTGCGGGGCCACCCATGATTATAATTCCCCGGATTTTACCTACGTTAAAAAACAAATCGTGTTAGGACCTTATGCCTGGGTGTGCGCGAGATCGATCGTACTTCCGGGTGTGCATTGCGGAGAGGGTAGTGTGCTTGGCGCCGGCTCCGTTACATCGAGAGACCTTGAACCCTGGATGGTATATGGCGGCAATCCCGCGAAAGCCGTAAAACCACGAAACAATTTTTTACAAAATCAAAAAGTAAACGATGGGGTTTGATGGTGATATCGTCTACGACGCCTGCATAGTTGGAAGCGGTCCTGCGGGAATAATCCTCGCGCTTGAGTATTCAAAGGCGAATCCGGACAAAAAGGTAATACTCGTTGAATATGGTGCTAAAGATCAGCCAGACAGGAACGATCTCGATGATACCGTTGTGATTAAAGACACGTTAAATCACCATGATCCCTATGAGTGTACGAATAAAGGACTCGGGGGTACATCGGCAACCTGGGGTGGACGTTGCGTCATGTACGATGAAATTGATTTTATCGACAGACCTATCGTTGCGGGAGGATGTACGTGGAGCACCGATCTATACAAGGACCTTCTCACTTACCTCCCACGATCAGCTTCATATTTTGAATGCGGCGATGCCGTGTTTAACCTGGAAGAATTAACGGAATTCAAGGACCAGCGTATCGCTGAGAATTTCAAACAAGGAGTAGTGACTGATTCCACTGTGGAACGATGGAGTATGCCGACCCGGTTCGGCACCCGGTATGAGTCAGAACTTACGAACCTTCCCAACCTCACATTGTTGACGGGTGCAGAGGCGCGCGATTTTTCTCCCGCGGATGCCGGTGGCCGAATCCAAACCCTTAAGGTGCGCGAAGTGACAGGCAAACGGGAATTTGAGATTAAATCGAACTACTTTATTCTTGCAGCCGGTACCCAGGAAACAACGCGGATTTTGCTGCGCAATCTTCAGGTTTTTAGTGAGCTTGGTAAAACGCCCGCAGCGTTGGGGAAATACTACCAGGGACACCTGTCCGGAAAGATCGCATCAGTAAAATTCTCCGGAGATCCGAAGAAAACGGACTACGGTTTCCTCCGGGATAAGGATGGTATCTACATCCGTCGCCGTTTTCAGTTTTCGACCCGGTTCCTTCGGGAACAAAATCTGCTGAATACGGCGATATGGCTTGACAATCCTCTTTATTTCGATCCCAAACATCGTAGTGGTCCCATGTCGTTCATGTATCTGGCTATGATTACTCCGATCCTGGGAAAGAAGCTTGCACCTCCGGCGATCGCACAATCCATTACCAAAGGGAAAGTAACGGGTTTGCCACAACACTTTCTGAACATCCTGCGCGGGCTACCCGGTTCGCTGTTGTCACCGGCGGGTATTTTTTACCGGAGGTATTTTCTGAAACGGAAATTACCCGGTGTATTTCTTTATAGCCCGGAGAACCAATACGCCCTGCACTTTCATTCCGAACAAATTCCGGATGTATCGAATCGAATGGAGCTGGGTGCAGACGGAGAAACGCTTGTGATACACTATTCCCTTTCCGATGCGGATATCAACTCCGTTGTTAGGTTGCACGAGGTCCTCGATGAGCACCTTCAGCAGACGGGAAGCGGGAAACTGGAGTACTGGTTTCCACGTGAGGCATTAGTCGGGGAAATCCGGAAAATGTCCCGCGACGGAATCCATCAGTCCGGTACGACACGGATAGCCGACTCTCCGGAGATGGGAGTTGTTGATCGCGATCTTAAGGTTTGGGGAACAAAGAATCTGTTCGTCTGCAGCAGTTCCGTTTTTCCTACCTCCGGTCAGGCTAATCCTACATTTCTTATTGGCGCATTTGCCGTAAGGCTTGCGGAACACTTAAAAAAGATAAAACATGAGAAAGGTTAAACTTGCTAACGACATACATTCATCGGCCCTGGGTTTTGGCTGTGCCCCGATACTCGGCGCCATAGGTTCTCAAAAAGCCCGAAGAGCATTCGAGGTCGCAATTGACTGTGGAATCAATCACTTCGACCTTGCCCGTTCATATGGTTACGGAGAAGCAGAACGGTTTGTGGGCCGGGCTTTGAAAGGGCGACGTGACAAAATGGTCCTTACAAGTAAGTTCGGTATTGCAGCAAACTGGAAAGCTATGCTTCTGACGCCAGCTAAACCGCTGCTGAGATTTCTCAAAAAGTACAGGACGCAGGCAGTTAAGACGGATTTAAATGAACCGCCAAAGGCAATGGTTGCCGACCGTTTTCACGACCGGATTCCAATGCGTGGACACAACATGCGGATCAGCCTGGAGCGAAGTTTGAGAGCGCTGCGAACGGATTATCTGGATTACTTTCTCGTCCATGAACCGCCGCACACCATTGTTGAGTTTGAAGAGCTTGAGGCTACTGCTGCTGCATTAAAGGAGGAAGGGAAAATCCGGGCCTGGGGACTTGCTTATGTGAGATCAGGAGAACACATTCACGAACCATACCTGGATCGGTTCGATCTGCTTCAGTTCGACAACTCACCCGGAGCAACCGGCTATGATGCAGTTGTCGCTAACCGCGGACCGTTACCGAATGTTATGTTCTCAACCATACGGGGAGGTACCTCGGATCTAACCCCATCGGAAAAGCTGCAAAAACTTTCGATAGATTTTCCGAACAGCGTACTTCTTTGTTCTATGTTTGATGAGAACCATATCCGGGAGAATGTAAATGCTATCCGATGATAAAATCGCGTCCATCAGTAACAACCTCCGTAACTAAAAGCAAATGATCTCAGTTTTGATCCTTACCAAAAACGAAGAAAAAGATCTTCCGGGATGTTTGAATTCCGTCACCTGGTGCGATGATGTCCATGTGTTCGATTCACTCAGCGATGATCAGACTGTAGCAATCGCTGAAAAGGCAGGTGCAAAAGTAACGAAGCGGAAATTTGACAATTGGTCTGCCCATCAGAACTGGGGCCTCGCCAATATTCCATTTAAATACCCCTGGGTATTATACATTGATGCGGATGAGCGCGTATCCGAAAGTCTGTTGAATGCCGTGAAAACATTCGACTTCTCTAACACAAAGGCTGTTGCCCTTGAAGTCCAGCGTCGCGATTTCGCGTGGAACGGTACCTGGCTGAAGCATGCCCAAATATCCCCGTTTTATATGCGGATCTTTCGTCCCGAGAAGATGCGCTATGAGAGACTAGTCAATCCTGTTTCCAAACCGGATGGACCAACTGGAAAAATAGAAGGATTTCTGGATCACTATCCATTCAGCAAAGGAATTCGCTACTGGCTGCAACGCCACTTGGGTTACGCAGATATGGAAGCGGCGATGCGTCTGGAGGATATCAGCCACGGGACGTCTTTTTCCCTTACCAAGGCCCTTTTCAGCCGGGACTTCACAACGAGGCGTTTCCACCAGAAGGGTATTTTTTATAAGCTGCCGGGACGGCCCCTGATCAAATTCTTCTATATGGTGTTCGTAAGGCTTGCATTCCTTGACGGAAGGGCCGGCGTGACTTATTCCACCCTCCAATCTATTTATGAGTATTTCATAGTCCTGAAAACGAATGAACTGCTGAGTGAACAAAAAAATCGAAAGTAATTTGTCTTCTTCTGGACGCTACCGGATGGCTCCTACAGCCTGGCCGGCAAAGAATTACCATGGATTAACCGCTAAATTTTGCGATATTGCGCGGTCGAACTAAAGTCCGGATTTTCCGGTTTTTTAGCCAAGTGGAAACTATTTCCACGATTCATTAAAAATTACAACCATGGGAAGACCTCCAGTATTACCGAAGAAGAAAAAAGACGGGTTTTATCTTGAATTACGTAACAAAGGCGCAAAATCGGGAATTATTGTTATTCGCGATACGAAGGAAGCGATGATGCAGGCAGCCAGACAATATGAAAACACCAAAGATGTGATTATCCTGGGAGAACATAAGAATGGTAAAAAAGTGGACGAAAGCCGCAAAAAAGTAGCTAACGCCTGATTGCCTCAAAACTCCGCCAGTACATCTTCCAGGGTTTTGGCGGGGTTAAAGTAGCCAAGCACTTTGATCAGTACATTGTCGACGATGGTATCGGGGCAGGATGCACCGCTGGTCAGAACGATTTTGACCACATTTTTTGCAGGGATAAACGTTCCGCTCCGTACTCTTTGCTTGGTGTGATAATTAAAGTGGTGTATTTCGGTTTTTGATCTGATCTCGTTATCGGAATTGATGAAGTACGTATCAAATTTCCGTTCGCACAGTTCCACAATATGGGAGGTATTGGAACTGTTATAACCTCCTACTACAATAGCCAGGTCGGCGTCGGTTTCCAATAGTTTATAGGTAGCTTCCTGGTTATCATTCGTGGCATAACAAAGCGTGTCCCGGGTATCGGCGAAATGTCGGGAGATGTTTTCAATGCCGTACTTTCTCGCCATTACGCCTCTGAAAAAATCGGCGATTTCCTGCGTTTCCGTGGCCAGCATCGTTGTTTGATTGACGACACCAAGCCGCTGCAAATGTATTTCCGGATCCAGGCCCTCCGAATATCTTCCGCCAAATTCCTGAAAAAAGTTTTCCTTTGAGTGTTCCCCGAAAATATACGCGGCCAGTTTACGCGCTTCGTCCATATCCCTGACCACAACCGAATGCCCGTTTTTTGAACTGTGGGAGAATGTTGCCCTCGTTTCTTCGTGCCGGGGTTTACCGTGAATAATAATTGTGTACTGATCAAGTCCAAGTTTTTCAGAACGGTTCCAGACTTTTTCGACAAAAGGACAGGTTGTATTATACCGGGATACTTCGATACCCTTGTTCAGCAAGATCTGTTCCGTTTCCAGCGTGGTACCGAAGGCGGGGACAATAACAATGTCATCTTGCTTCAGTTCATCCCAGGAAATGAACTGTGTACCGTCGGTATCCATGATGAACTTGATTCCGCGGCTAACCAGGTCATTGTTAACTTCCTGATTATGGATCATCTGACTGAGTAAAAAAACCCGTCTGCCGGGGTTTTCCTCGATTGCCTTATAACTGATCTCAATGGCATTTTCCACGCCGTAACAAAAACCAAAATGCCTCGCGACGTAGAATTGAACCGGTCCGAAATCGAGGACCGTTGGGCTAAAGTCCTGCTTGCGCAAATCTTTCAACCGTCGGTGCTCCTTGATTCTTCCGGTTATCGACGAACGGTAGTAATGGGGGATCTGAAACTTTTTGATAACAATATTTTATAACTACTAACCGTAAAGTTAGAATTTGAAGGGAAGAAATAAAGGTTATCCGCCATGTTAATCGTGTGAGGATTTTCCTGGCGGATAACCCGTTACTATTTTATGCGGCTTTGGATAGCTGGTCTTCCTTGATTTTGCGGACCTGGATTTCCTTTGTTTCGAGATCAAACCATTTTACTTCCACAAAATTGTCCTTGATGTATTTTAGAACTTCCATCACTTTTCCATCGATCTTGCTGCGAACACGTTCGCCCTTTCTAAACAGCTTCCTCATATTTCTGTGTGTGTTTTACTTTCTAAAAGCATAGTTAAATTCCCTGGGAAAATCTTCATACGTTCCCGAGAGAATAATCAGATCACCCTGTTTTTTCTTGTTGATTAGTTCATTGAATTCTTCAACAGAATTCACGGGAACATCGTTTATTTTTGTAATAATAAAACCTTCGCGCATCTCGGTGTAACGTGCAACTTTGCCGTTTCCAAGGTCTTTTACCTGGACGCCGTGATCAATGTCGAGCTTTTTTTTCACTTTTCCATCCAGATCCTGTAATTCAATACCCAGGGTGGAGACCACGTCCTTGTCCTCGCGTTTTACGGTACCGGTTTTCCCATCCCTGTTTTTCAGCACAACCGGTATTGTGACCTCATTTCCGCCCCTGTTCACCACCATATTTACCTTATCTCCGGGACGGCGTCTTCCAATGTATTCGATCAATGCACTGCTGGACTTTATAGGAGCTTCATCTATTTTGACGACAACATCACCCTCTTTGAGTCCTGCCTCTTTTGCCGAGCTCTTGAGCGCAAAACCTGAAATATAAGCTCCCTCATTTACCCTAAGATCATTTTCGCGCGCCAGCTGACTGTTAACGCTTGCAATGGTTACACCTAGCCAACCGCGCTGAACTTCACCAAATTTGATCAGGTCTTCCACGATCTTGCTTACGATGTTTGACGGTACAGCAAATCCATATCCCGAGTACGATCCGGTCTGAGTAGCAATCGCTGTGTTAATACCGAGGAGTCCGCCGTTTAATTCCACAAGGGCTCCTCCGCTATTACCCGGATTGATAGCTGCATCCGTTTGAATAAAAGATTCAATCGCCGTACTACCCTCACCGTTGTTTCGGTTGAGAATATTGATGTTTCTTCCCTTCGCGCTTATAATACCTGCTGTTACCGTGGAATTTAAATTGAACGGGTTTCCTACAGCCAGTACCCATTCTCCAATTTTAGCTTTGTCAGAATCGACAAAGGAAAGGAATGGGAGGCCTTTCTCATTGATCTTTATTAACGCAATGTCAGTGTCGGGGTCTGTACCGATAACTTCGGCCTTTATAGTACGGTTATCGTACAAGGTTACTTCAACAATTTCAGCACCCTGAACCACGTGGTTGTTCGTTACGATATAGCCTCCTTCATTTATGATTACCCCCGACCCGGAACTTTGGCTGGGACCGCGGGGAACCTGGGGCCCGAAAAATTCGCGGAAAGGATCTTCTGATTGAGTCTCTTCACCGCGGCTGACACGCTCCTGCGTGGACCTGATATAAACAACTGCGGGCATTACCTTTTCCGCTGCTGTGGTGAAATCCAACGGAATAGTTTGTCCCTGCTCATCCACCTTGTAAGCTACTTTTGAGGCCGGTACCCCGGAAAGGTATTCCAGTTTTACACCAGACTCTTCCTTGTCCAACCATTTAAATGAGGCGATTGTGCAAACGCTTCCAAGCACCGCCGCCAGAACTAGTGATCCAAATCTTTTCATAGTTATCTCTCAGTTTAAATCGTTCAAAACAGGCAAATCGTGAATCAAAAATCAGGCAGAACTGCCCATAAGCGAATTTTTGTCAGTTTCTTACGTGCTTTACCCTGCCTCTTTTTCCGCGCCTTCTGTCTTGTTTACCTAATTACGAAAACTTTCGGATTTAGGTTCAATCCCCCGGTTTAATTTAGGCGATCCCGGGCTTACGGGTGTTGAACGGTAGCATAACCTCACCAGACACTCACCGTGAAAATTTCAATATTTTAAATCTAAAAATCAACTTACCCTATCCCGGGCGTTGGGAGGAAATCGGCAAAAACCAACTCACCGGTAAGGCTACCTATACCCCACTGTTCGAGCCATCACCTAATCCCTTTTGCGTCTTCATATTCATTATATTAATACCCCTTGTTGCGGTATTTATGGTGTTTAGCCAACGATTCACCGAAATCATTCATCTATAAACTAAACATCTCCGAAATAATTATCGTAATCGTTGTATGGATGAATTTTACCGTACCTACACAAACTCGCCCAAACATGATAAAGAGTCCGCTCACCGGAAATTGAAGAGATTGCGGATACTGTTAATTCTCTGGGTTGTGTCTTTCGTGCTCACGCTGATCTGGTTCGCCTGTTAGCCAACAGATAAATCCTTCGCCCTGAATTTTTTTGGATACTTTTGCGCCTGAGCTCATATCTTATGAATATTCAGGGAAAAGTAATTCTAAAAAAGGGTAAGGAGTATTCCATTGAACGCTTCCATCCCTGGATATTCTCAGGGGCAATTTTGAAAACTGAAGGCGAGCTGTCTGACGGATGTTGGGTTGAAGTACAAAATTTCAAAGGGAAAGTACTTGGATTCGGGCACTACCAGAACGGCAGTATTGCGGTAAGAATGCTTTCCTTTGATGAAAGTGCACCTTCAGCCGATTTTTTGCCTGACCGGATCAAAGCATCGATAAAACTACGGGGTAAGGCGAATCTCCCGTCGGGAGCTACGAACTCTTTTCGTTTGGTGCACGGTGAAGGAGATGGACTACCTGGGCTTATCATAGACTATTATGATGGTATAGCGGTCATGCAGGCGCATTCGGTGGGAATGCATCTCGACCGGCATACCATCGGCAACGCCCTTGGGTCCGCATTAGGTGACGACCTCAGAGCTGTTTATTATAAAAGCCAGTCAACCCTTCCCGGAAAAGCCCGCGACTCGTCGCAGGACGAATATATTTTCGGGTTGGGTGCCGTTCCTCATGTTATCCACGAAAACTCGAAGAAATTTTATGTCGATTGGGAAGATGGTCAAAAGACGGGTTTTTTCCTTGATCAGCGTGAAAACAGGAAGTTGCTGGGTGAATTTTCAAAGGGTAGGAAAGTTCTGAACACGTTTTGCTACACGGGTGGATTTTCCGTTTACGCGCTATACGCCCAGGCGGAAGTTGTTCATTCCGTCGACTCATCGGAGAAAGCGATTGCTCTTACGGAAAAGAATATCCAGCTAAACGGATTTAATGAAAACATCCATAAATGTTTCGCGGCCGATACGTTCGATTTCTTAAAGGACAAACAGAACGAATACGATGTCATCATACTCGATCCTCCCGCCTTCGCGAAACACCGGGATGCCAGGCACCAGGCTGTAAAGGGTTACCAACGGCTGAATTCCGAAGCGATGCGGATTATAAAAACAGGTGGCATAATTTTTACTTTTTCCTGTTCCCAGGTAGTAGACCGGCAGTTGTTTTATGATACGATCGTATCCTCGGCAATTCAGGCCGGCCGGCAAATAAAAGTGCTACATCATCTTTCGCAACCTGCAGACCATCCGGTATCGATCTTCCATCCGGACGGGGAATACCTGAAGGGCCTCGTATTGTACGTGGAATGACAGGAGTAGTCCGCGATGTTACCGATACGCGTTAGTTGCCTGCCGGTATGGGTGGAGGTCCATCGGGTACGTAAGGCTTGTAGATATGACCGCCTCTCCGCATTTCAAATTCGTTCCTGATCTCCTTGCGCAACGTTTCGTTTTCGAAGAGATCAACCATTGTCATTGCCAACGACCTGGCAGCGAATAGCATTCCTTTGTGCCCGATAGACATACCTCCGCATGCCACGACAGCCCACGAATGCCACGGCGCCTGGGCGGGCGCGGTCGTAACCAATGCGGTTATTTCCGGAACAAGCCAGCTGATATCACCGACATCCGTCGACCCTCCGTCAGGATTCTCCTTGGTTGCCTTTAACGGGTTGATCTTTCCGTTCAGGCCGGTCTGGTCCACCCCGCTCACTTCCTGGATTTTTTTTGCGAACCCTGTCTCCTCCGCCGAATACACGATCGGCCCCAATATTTCCATGTTCTTCTGCAGCGTCTGAGCACCCTTCGTATTGACCAGGATTTCGTAGTCCCCGCTTTGCACCGCAATCGCCGACTCGACTCCGGCCATGAGCCCCGCTCCTTTAGCGATCTCCTTTACTCTTGCAAACACCTCTTCAACACCGTCGCGTTTAGAATCCCTTACCCACATCCAGATCTTCGCATATTCAGGTACGACATTCGGAACGTCACCACCCGATTGTATCACATAATGCATCCGGACACTGGGTCGTACGTGTTCGCGCAGCATATTAACGCCATCAAGGAACAGTTCAAGTCCATCCAATGCACTTCTGCCATTCCAGGGATCGGCTGCAGCATGGGCAGCCTTTCCCCTGAACTCTACGGTGAAATCCACCATTGCCTGTGAACTTTGCATGTTAGCCGCCACTTCCACATCGGGATGCCAGTCCAGGCAAACATCCAGGTCGGCAAATAATCCTTCGCGTGCCATGTATATCTTGCCACCGACAGCCTCCTCGGCGGGAGTCCCATAAAACCGGACTGTTCCCTTCAATTTGCCCTGGGCAATAAGCTCCTTAAGCGCCAACGCTGCGCCCATACTACCGGCACCGAACAGGTTATGACCGCATCCGTGACCCGCGGCACCGGCTAACAACGGCTCCTTTATCGGTTGTGCTTTTTGTGAGATCCCGGGCAGGGCATCGTACTCACCCATTATCCCTATTATCGGTTTACCTGTTCCATATTCGGCGATAAAGGCTGTCGGAAGCTGCGCAACGCCACGCGTTACCCGGAAGCCCTGGCTTTCGGCGTAGTCAGCGAGGACTTTGGCCGATTTTTCCTCCTTTAAAGCTGTTTCTGCAAAAGTCCAGATGTCGTCACTCAGCTTGATCAGTTCAGCCTGGTGCTTTTCGATCGACTTCAGGACCGCGTCTTTGTTTGGACTTTGTTTTTTTGTCTGTGCTATACCCCCTGAAATAGCCAGGCATGAAATAAATAATAGGGCGATCAATTTCATCGACGGAATTTTTTTTGATTGATGTTTGGTCTTGGCGGGCGAAGTTTTTCTGAATTTAAGGAGGTGCATCGAATCTGCCAACTATTTTTTCGGGTGCTCGCGCTGATAATGTTCCCTCAGGATATCTTCACCAAAATCATTTGTTAAATCCCTCACGACGCTGTGTACATGGTTCGCGTCATTCTGGGTGTTGTCCAGTTCAACAAGAAGCATCGGTCCCTGAATCCGATAGTAATATCCGGAACCTGGTTTTAAACTACCCGCCCATGCAAAGCTCAGTTTTTCAATACCTGCTTTTTTGATTTTACTCATCAGTTTACCTGCAAAACCCAGCTCATAATTATTGACGTAAACTTCCAGTAGCGCGAGTAAGATCCCTTTCTGATCACCGTTCAATTCCGAATAAGACACTCCGGCCGGTGCTAACGTGACGGCCCTGCGACTATTAAAGGATACTATTTCATCCAACGCCTTTTCGGAAATCAATGCAACTTTTATTTGGGCGGGACTCAGGGTATTCACCAGCTTAAAACCCAGTTCTGTTTCCTGTTTCAAAACTTGTTTGCCCCGTTCCTTACCCTGCATTACAACGCCCGGGTTAGATCCAAAGAACGAAGGCGTTGAGGATTCGATCGCATTATCGATAGAAGAAAAATTGAATGCGATATGATGACCTTCGAATCTCCACCCCCAGGGCCGACTGTTATCCGGTATCCCAAAAATGGTCAGGTAGTAGTTTAGCGGATCCC
This sequence comes from Chryseolinea sp., assembly GCA_041742155.1. Lineage (GTDB taxonomy): Bacteria > Bacteroidota > Bacteroidia > Cytophagales > Cyclobacteriaceae > Chryseolinea. The sequence continues at coordinate 164,739 of JBGSJE010000005.1, forward strand.
GGTATTTGTCCTGGGGCCCCCGATTCTCTACCTCCCTCAACACGTTTTCGAGGGCCATTATTTCTGTTGCTTTTTCAAACCCCTGGCGACTTAAAGACGCATTGAGAAGATCAAGAGCAGCTGTCCTTTGAGACGCGTTGAAATCACGAAACGAGACGCCGTTCCTTGCTCTCGGCACAAAATGCCAGTTAAAACGCTCGTCATCGGCCAGCTTGTACAAGGCCTTCGCTTTGAGCGGCTCTGAAAGCGACTGCAGGAATGCATTGGCTTTGCCGGCCAGATCGTTTTTTTGAGCCTGGAGTTCACCACAGAATAGGATCAATAGAACCCCGACGAGTCTCATAGTAAAGCTATTTCGTATTTAATGTATGGATAAATTTTCTGCGAATACACAAAAAAGCTCGAATTGTAGTCTTCCTGACACTATTGTTCAGGCGACAAATCCATCTTTACAACAAAATTCGTATCTAAAGCTCCTATCGATGAAAGGCTTATACCTATGTTGTCTTTTGGTTTTTTCCGCCACTGTTACAGGATCCGGGCAGTCCGAGGAAGTTCGAAAAAAGAACTTTAACGTAAAAAAGGGTATTGCTATGGAAGGATATGACCCCGTCAGCTACTTTGAACAAAAGCCGGCGGAAGGCCGGGACGACTTCAGGTTGTCGTACCGGGGAGTGATCTACCGTTTTTCGTCAAGGGATAACCTGAACCGATTCAAGGCTTCCCCGGAGAAATATGAACCGGCTTATGGCGGGTGGTGTGCGTTTGCCATGGGGGAGAGTGGTGAAAAGGTTAAAATCGATCCGGAAACCTATACTATCCTTGACGGAAAACTTTATCTTTTTTACAACTTCTGGGGCAACAACACGCTGGAGGATTGGAAGAAAAATGAAAAAAAACTGAAAGAGGCTGGCGACCGTAATTGGGTAAAAATTGTCCAATAAACCTCAAAAGCGGGCCGCCGTGGAACCATCTGTTTCAAATATGGCTTCTTTTCGTTTAAATTAGAAAAAATTTAGGCACATGAATCTAACCCAGGCGTGTTCGAATATACTAGCCCAGCTCACTCAATTAGTGAGTCAGATCAATGAACATGACTTCGTCAGACCCGCATCAACACTAAGTAATTCCACGATTGGCCAACATTTGCGCCATACCCTGGAATTTTTTATATGCTTTGAAGATGGTTTCAGGAACGGCGTCATTAACTATGATAAGCGGGCTCATGACAAGTTGATCGAGAGTGACAAGTATATCGCACTTTCCGCGATCAACCGGATAAAAATGTTCGTCGAAGCACTATCAGAAAAACCACTCCGGCTGGAGGTCGGTTACGATCTGGACAAGGAGGATTTTTTGACTATTGAGACTACTGCTACTCGTGAGCTTGTTTACAATATCGAACATGCCGTACACCATATGGCTATTATAAAAATCGGTATTCGTGAAATTGCATCATACGTTAACCTTTCGGCCGATTTCGGAATTGCCGCTTCAACAATCCGTTTTAAGGAAGCATCGGTCTCAGTTTCCAACTGAGGGGGATTATTATTCACGGAATGCCTATTCGCGCGAACTTCACCAGAAGTAATTTCTTTATTAAGCTAAAGAGCTGGGAATACTGGCCATTTGGTATCATCCAGTTTCCCCTGTTCTTTTACTTCGCCTGGTTGTCGCTGCGGGCGCGATCCCTGATTTTCTTTTCCGCCTCGAATCCCGGAATCACCATGGGTGGTATGTTCGGTGAGTCGAAGTACGAGGTTATTAAAAAGATCCCGCCGCAGTACATACCGCGGACAGTCCTGGTTTCTGCGCCGGCAACGAAAGCGGAAATACTGGATGCGATTGCGAAAACAGGACTCCGGTTCCCCGTGATTTTCAAGCCCGATCTCGGCGAGCGCGGCTTCATGGTAACAAAAATTGAAAATGAGACCGCCATTGAAGGTTATCTCGGCAGAATGAAATACGATTTCCTGATACAGGAACTGGTCGACCTTCCACTCGAATTTGGAGTATTTTATACCCGGTTTCCCAGCGAAAAAAGGGGAAGGGTCACATCCATCGTGATGAAAGAAATGCTTACCGTCACCGGCGACGGAAAAACAACATTACAGGATCTTATACTCCTGAAAGACCGGGCAAAGCTGCAATGGAAAAACCTGAGACAGATCTACAGGGACAGACTTTCCGATGTCATTCCCGACGGTGAAAAATTCGAACTCGTTTCCATCGGCAACCACTGTCTTGGCACAAAATTCCTGGACGGAAATCACCTGATAAACGATGAACTGTCGGAGACCTTTGACCGGATCAGCAAACAGATAGACGGTTTCTACTTTGGGAGGTTTGATCTCCGGTGCACGAGCATTCACGATCTTTACAACGGCAATATTAAAGTGATGGAGCTCAACGGCTGCGGTGCGGAACCTGCGCATATCTATCAACCCGGTTATTCGTTGCGGAAAGCAATCTCCATCCTCTTTACTCATTGGAGAAATATTTTTATAATCGCCCGTGAAAATGCGAGGCGTGGCGTACCTTACACTCCTTTTAAAGAAGCCGTTTTGAAATACAGGAGATTCAAAGATGCCACACAGGGAACATGATCGCACTGGTAAACTTTTTTATTTCTTTCTTCTTTAGCTTTATCGGTACAATACCACCTGGGACGCTTAACCTGAGTATCCTTCAGCTTGGTCTTGAGAATAAGGTGGCAGTCGCCTGGCGTTTTGCCCTGGCTGCAGCACTCATCGAATATCCCTACGCGTGGCTTGCCATCCGGTTCGAGGAGTTCATTACTTCGTCACCAGTAATAACGGAAAACATTCATCTCATTACTGCCATTGTAATGATCATCATCGGTACGTATAATTTGTGGTCGGCAGGCAAGCCGGCAAGTTCTTCGTCAAAATTTAATAATAGCGGTTTCCGGCGGGGGGTACTTCTCAGCATCCTCAATCCACTGGCACTGCCGTTCTGGGTCGGAACGACAGCTTACCTCAAAAGCCAACATTGGGTCGAGCTCAATACAACGATCGCCCTGCACAGTTACCTTATCGGAATATCACTTGGAACGCTTACACTCTTTACCCTTCTTATTTACATGGCCAAAAAAATTGTGTCGCGGGCCAGTCAAAGTACTTTGCTGAAGAAAATACCGGGGATCATCCTCATCGCATTGGGTTTGTACGCCTTCATTACTTACCTCATCTGAATGAACCCGAGTTCAAAGAAACCCCAAGCTCATGACGTTAATACGGTGGCAAATCTGGCTTGATACGGGTGGAACGTTCACCGACTGTATTGCGATAGCTCCCGGCGACCAACTGAGAAGGCTTAAGGTTTTGAGCAGCAGTGTTCTTCGCTCGCGGGTTATCAAAAGCCATCAAAACAGGCTGCTGATCGATTTACCGTTTGTTGTCACAAAAAATTTCCTGAACGGATTTTACGTCCGGTCAGGAGAGGAAAAAAGAACGGTTCTTAGCTTTGATGCACGTACGTCGGAAATTACGCTCGATGCGTCCTTTAAAAGCAAGAATAACATTGCAACGGTAGAGATATATACCGAAGAAGAGGTGCCCGTTTTTGCCGCCCGCCTGCTGACTGAAACCGGGCTCGATGAAGAATTCCCCCCAATTGAAATGAAGCTCGGATCCACCCGGGGAACGAACGCCCTGCTGGAACGGAAAGGAGCACGGACTGCCTTTCTGGTCACAAAGGGGTTTAAGGACCTGTTGGCCATCGGTAATCAGCAGCGAAAAGATCTCTTTGCGCTGGATGTATTAAAGGAAGAGCCGTTATATAAAATGTCGGTCGAGGTAACGGAACGTATAGAGGCTGACGGATCGGTACTCGATACCCTGCAGCCGGCGGAAATAAAGCGGATCGTTTCTCTCCTGAAAAGAAAACGGATCGATTCTGTGGCCATAGCCCTTCTAAACAGCTACAAGAATTCTTTTCATGAAACGAAGTTATACGATGCACTGTACATGGCTGGATTTCGCCATATATCATGCTCATCCAGGCTGTCGCACCAAATAAAAATCCTCACACGGGCTGAGACCGCCGTAGTCAACGCCTACCTGGACCCTGTGATTCACCACTATATTTCCAATATCCGGAGAGGGTTAGCGTCATCCTCGATTAAAGTAATGTCGAGCGCCGGAGGCCTGCTTGAGGCCGGCGATTTTAACGCGAAGGACAGCCTGTTAAGCGGGCCGGCCGGAGGTGTCATCGGTGCGCTCGCAAAGGCAAAACTTTCCGGGATCGACAGGATTATAACATTTGATATGGGCGGAACCAGCACGGATGTTTCAAGGTGCAACGGCCGGCCTGACTACAGGTTTGACTGTCACGTGGGGAACCTGAAGATCTTTACCCCGTCGCTGGCGATCGAAACGATTGCTGCGGGAGGCGGATCTGTGTGTCAATGCGACGATGGTAAACTTACCGTTGGTCCGCATAGTGCGGGGGCATCACCGGGACCCGCCTGTTATGGTGCCGGCGGCCCGTTAACAATCACGGATGTCAATCTCCTCCTCGGACGACTTGACGAGGGCAACTTCTCAATTCCCCTAAGCGTGGACATGGCCGCGAATGCACTTCAACCCCTTATCAAACAACTGCGGTCAGGAACCGGGACGAGTGTGAAGCCCGAAGACCTTCTGGCTTCCTTCGTTGAAATTGCCAACGAGAAGATGGCGGAAGCCATTCGAAAAATTTCCATCCAGAAAGGTCATGATCCCACTGACTATACCTTGTTATGCTTCGGTGGAGCCGGCGGGCAGCATGCCTGCGCAATTGCCGGACTATTGAATATCCAACACATTGTCGTCCCGTACGACGCCGGTCTGCTTAGCGCTTACGGCATCGGTAACGCCTCGCCCGAAAGCATAAAAGAAAAGCTGTTTCTCAAGGATATCGATGCCGTATTGCCCCGCCTGGAACAGGAATATGAATACCTGTTCGAAGAAGCCCAGCGAGAGTTGACAAAAATGGAGGTCGATGATAAAATACCTTTACAGGGAAGGCGGTTGATATTTATTCGCCTGAAAGGTCAGGAAACTTCGTTGGAAATTGAATTTACAACAGGCAGCGAGCTGAAAGCGGCATTCATCCGGCATTACAGGAAAGTTTATGGTCACTGGATTGAAAACCGGGAGATAGAAGTTGAATCCATCCGGCTGATTCTTTCGGCGATCCCAACCGCCAAAGGAATTATATCTGATACCACGCCGAAGTATTCACCGGACCCTGTCAAGGAGAAGAGGATCTTTGTTTCCGGTTACTGGAGAAAATGTCCGGTAATACAATGGGAAAAATTATCAGCCGGCGCCCATATCGATGGGCCCGCGCTGGTTGTCAGCGACAACTCTACGCTATTTGTTGACGATGGATGGCATTTTTACCTGGATACAAATGAAAATGCGCATGTTCGAAAATCCGGTGACCCGGTGGCGTTATCAAAAAAACCCAGGGAAGCTGAGCTGGAGCTTTTTACAAACCGTTTTACCGCCATCGCCGAAGACATGGGTACTCTTCTCCAGCGCACGTCATTCTCGGTAAATGTGAAGGAGCGGTTGGATTTCTCCTGCGCCGTACTGGACAGTAGGGGGATGCTTGTCGTTAATGCGCCACATATCCCCGTACACCTTGGGAGTATGGGAGTTTGTGTTCGCAATGTGATGAAGAAAATCAGTATGGAAGAAGGTGACGTGATCATTACCAATCACCCGGGCAACGGCGGGTCGCACCTGCCTGACATAACATTGATCAAGCCAGTCTTTGTCCACGAACAATTGATCGGTTTTGTTGCGAATCGTGCGCATCACGCGGAGATCGGTGGAAAGAGCCCCGGATCGATGCCGGCCGATGCGACATGCCTGGAGGAGGAGGGAGTTGTTATTTCTCCGGCATACCTGGTCAGAAAAGGTATAGCGCAATGGGAGCACATTAAGACTATTTTGACAAACGCACCCTATCCTACCCGTTGCATCGAAGAAAACCTGGCCGATTTAAATGGCGCGCTTGCTTCCCTGGTTCAGGGGGCGGAAGAAATCAAAAATCTGTGTTCGAAATTCTCAACCGCACAGGTTCAATTCTTTATGCGATCCGTTACAAGGCATTCAGCCCGTTTAATGAAAATTAAGGCAGAGACACTGAAAGGTCCCTATGAAGCCAAAGAGTTATTGGATGACGGTGCCGTTTTACGTGTGCGTATAAGCCGGGAGAAAAATCGGCTTAAAATTGATTTCAGCGGGTCGGCGCCCCTGCGGAAAAACAACCTCAACGCAACACCGGCCATCGTAAACAGTGTTGTTGTGTATGTACTTCGTTTGCTTGTCGGCCAGCCGGTGCCCCTTAATGAAGGCCTGCTTCAGGATGTTAGGATCGTTTTACCCCGCGGAATGCTTAATCCTCTTTTCTCTTCGGACAACAAAAAGTCGCCGGCTGTTGTCGGTGGCAATACGGAAATCAGCCAGAGGTTAACCGATACGTTACTCAAAGCGCTTAAGTTATCCGCTTGCAGCCAGGGAACGATGAACAATTTTCTTTTCGGAAACGAACGATTCGGGTACTATGAAACGATCTGCGGGGGGGTTGGTGCGACGAAGGGCCATCATGGCGCTCACGCCGTTCACCAACATATGACCAATACCCGCATCACTGATCCCGAAATTCTGGAATTACGATATCCGGTGCGGCTGGAAAAGTTTGAGATCAGGAAAAATTCGGGTGGAAAAGGCAAATGGAACGGGGGGAATGGAATTATCCGCCAGCTATATTTTAAAGAAAGTCTTGACATCAATATTCTGTCGCAGCACAGAACGGTTCCTCCATTTGGAATGAGCGGGGGGATGCCGGGAAAAACGGGCGAACAGTACATCCTTCGTGCGGGCGGCAGGAAAGAAAAACTGGCGGGTGTGGATGGAGCGAAGGTCCATGCGGGAGACCGGGTCGTGATCAAGACCCCTGGTGGCGGCGGATGGGGTAAAAAGAAAAGAGCTACCTGAATAGTAGCTCTTCCTTTATGTATGTGAAAACGAATTCTTAATAGACGAGGCTTTTTTCCATCATAAATTCGGCGATCTGAACTGCATTGGTGGCCGCTCCTTTACGAAGGTTGTCCGCAACGATCCACATATTCAATGTATTGGGTTGTGATTCGTCCCTGCGAATTCTTCCGACAAACACTTCATCCCGGTTGTGCGAATTTATAGGCATCGGATAAATATTGTTCTTCGGGTCATCCTGCACAATTACGCCCGGCGTTGTCGCGAGTATGGAACGTACTTCACTCAGGTTAAAATCCTCGTGAAACTCAACATTAACGGCCTCTGAATGTCCGCCAATGGAAGGTATCCGTACGGTTGTTGACGTAATGCCAATGGTCTTGTCACCCAGTATCTTGTGGGTTTCGTTAACCATTTTCATTTCTTCTTTTGTATATCCGTTGTCGAGGAATGAATCGATATGGGGCAATGCATTCATATCGATCGGGTGAGGATAAACCTTCGGACCGTTGATACCTTTTCGCTCATCCATCATCTGTTGTACGGCATCTTTACCTGTACCAGTAACCGATTGGTAGGTTGAAACCACGATTCGCTTCAGTCTGTACTTTACATGGAGCGGCGCCAGGGCCATCACCATCTGGATGGTTGAACAGTTCGGATTTGCAATGATCCTGTCGTCGATAGAAAGCTCGTGTCCGTTGATTTCAGGTACAATGAGTTTTTTCGTCGGATCCATCCGCCAGGCAGAGGAATTATCAATTACAATTGAACCGGCTTCGGCATACTTTGGCGCCCATTCCAGGGATGTATTACCACCGGCGGAAAATATCGCAATATCCGGTGCCAGCTTACAACCTTCTTCAATACTCTTTATTACGTAGCTCTTACCCTTGAATGTAAGCGTTTGCCCAACCGATTTGGCTGAAGCTATAAGGTATAATTCATCAAATGGAAAACTTCTTTCCTCCAATACTTTGAGGATTTCCTGGCCCACAAGTCCTGTTGCGCCTACTACTGCGAGTTTCATTTTTTAGTTATATTTATTTAAAGGTTACAAAAATAGTGTTTTCCCGTTGTGCTTATGAAAAATACCCTACAAATATGCAGGTTTTCAATCCTGAAAACGTTTACGGTCAAATTATTTCTAACGATTGTTGCCGCGGCTATCGCCCAACAAATGTTCGCTCAGATCACTGACGATTTCTCCGATGGAGATTTTACAAGCAATCCCCCATGGCGGGGAACTTCAGATAAATTTATCGTCAACTCTCAAGCCTTACAGTTAATGGCTCCTTCAGCTACGGACGTGGCGTATCTGACCACACCATATGGTTCGTTAACAAACGGGAAGTGGGAGTTTTTGGTTAGGATGTCATTCAATCCCTCCGGTACCAACTATAGCCGCATCTATCTCTTGTCTGACCAAACCGATTTAACGGGTCCATTAACCGGATACTTTGTCCAGGTCGGAAGCGAAAACGACGACGTCAGCCTCTGGAAACAGACCGGAACACAATTCACCAAAATGATCGACGGAGCCGATAAACGGCTGGACCTTGCTTCCGTCACCATCCGAATTAACGTCATACGTAGTCTGTCCGGAGATTGGGAACTGTATTCCGATATCAATTCTTCCAACAATTATACTCTCGAAGGATCAGCTCCGGACACAATCGCCACCTCCACACCGGGTTATTTCGGCATTCTCTGCCAATACACAGCAACACGCGCGGATAAATTTTTCTTTGATGATTTTTTTATCAGCGGCGCCGCTCCTGATACTGTTCCTCCCGATCTTATGTCCATAGATGTTGTTTCAGCGACGCAAATACGCCTCGCGTTTTCAGAGATCCTCGACGGCGAATCAGCAGAGAATGTTTTCAATTACGCCGTCGATCATCGCTACAGCCCTTCAGAGGCATCGTTGGAGTCGGACAATCGTACCGTACTTCTGTCGTTCGGCCAGCCATTTACAAATGACGTGGCTTACGTGATTTCAGCGTCAGGAATCAAAGACGCGGCCGGAAACATCGCGGGTGTACTGCAGCGGAATTTTACTTTCGTAATACCGGCTTCCGCAGTATACAAAGATGTTATTGTTACCGAAATCTTTGCCGATCCTAACCCTGTTGCCGGGCTTCCTGAATCGGAGTTTGCTGAAATATTCAACCGAAGCCCATACACTTTTGACTTAGCGGAGTGGACAGTAACGGACGGAAGTTCGATAGCGACGATCCCCCATTTTGTCCTGTCTCCCGGCGAATACGTGATCTTAACTTCGGGCTCGTCGGGGTTCAATAGCGACGTGAAGATTCTGGAACTACCCCGTTTCCCCTCGCTGAATAACACAGGGGATATGGTGCTCGTTAAAAACCCTGCAGGCCTCACGATAGATTCGGTAAACTATACAACGGCCTGGTATAAAGACCGTGAGAAAAGCAACGGCGGGTGGTCGATGGAACTGATCGATCCGGAGAACATCTGCGGCGAAGGTGATAACTGGACCGCCTCCGATCAACCAGGCGGGACACCCGGGAAACAGAATTCTGTATTTGCGAATAAACCCGACCTCACCGGACCGCGACTGCAATCCGCCCTTCCGCTTTCATCCACTCAGGTTCGACTTACTTTCAATGAAAAACTTCAAAAAATGTTGCCCTCCGGCGAGAGTTTCCTGTTTCAGCCGCCCGTCGGTATTCGATCGGTGACTTTCGGTGACGGATCACTGACGACGCTGATCCTCGCTCTCACAGAACAAATCAGACCCAATGAAACGTATAGCATTACCGTTACAGACTTGTACGACTGTTCGGGAAATCTGGCGGACGGGGAAAATAACCAGTACGTCTTCGGACTCCCTGAACCCGCCAGCCCCGGCGATATCGTGGTCAATGAGATCCTGTTTAATCCCAGGCCGCTGGGAACGGATTTTGTTGAGTTTGTGAACATCTCGGAAAAATTTATAAATCTCAAGGATCTGCAGGTCACAAACGGGGAAGATGGCAGGGAGATCACTTCATCGGACGTTTTATTAGCGCCCGGATCGTATGTTGCGCTTACAGAAAATGCCGGGCTGCTGGCATCGGAATATCCGCAACTACAGTCGGAAAATGTGCTGGTCGTCGATGATTTACCCGCTTTTCCTGATGAGAGTGGCGCTGTGGTGTTGATTGATCATGCGCAACAGGTTATAGACAGTTTTTTTTACTCAAAGCAGTTTCATTCCCCTTTAATCAGGGATACCGATGGCGTCGCGCTGGAGCGTATATCTTTTACACGGGATACGAATGATCACGCGAACTGGAAGTCGGCCTCCTCCGTTGTTGGTTTTGCGACCCCGGGCTTCTTCAATTCCATGGCGCGACCCGACGTTGTCCTTGCGGAAGAGTCCGTTATCGTTGTTCCGGAGGCGTTCATTCCGGTTTCAGGCGAGCCCGATTTCGCTCAGATACATTACAAGCTGAACAAGGGGGGCTACGTGGCGAACGTTAAGGTATACGACCAGGCTGGACACCATGTAAAGACTATCGCCAACAACGAATTACTGGCAGCCGAAGGTATTCTACGCTGGGACGGCGACCGCGACGACGGAAACAAAACAAGGGTGGGGTATTATATGCTTTGGTTTGAGATCTTTGATGAATCGGGACGGGTAAAAACCTTTCGCAAACGACTTGCCGTGAGCGCCAGATTCTGATTACCCCGTAGGTTCCGGAGGTGCGGAAGCTCCGGATGTATCCAACGCCGTTATTTAGGGCTAAATAGGGTTGAAATTTCAAGGGAAAACAGATTCGGGAATTAATTAGACAATATTTTTTGTTTTCGGGGCTGAGCGCATAATTTTGCGCATCTTTTACCAAACGGAGAATTTACTATGGCTAAGAATAAAAAGGCAGTATCTAAGGCAGTAAAGAAAACGCCCGCTAAGTCAAAACCTGCTGCAAAAGCAAAAAAAGCTGCTCCGGTAAAAGCTAAGAAAGCTCCGGCGAAAAAGGTTGTAGCGAAGAAAGTTGCGCCGAAAGCACCCGCCAAAAAAGCTGTGGTAGCCAAAAAAGTGGCACCTAAGAAAGTGGCACCTCCTAAAAAGGCAGAAAAGCCGGCAATGCCGAAAGTCGAAAAGCCCGTGGCTAAAGTTGTTGCGCCGAAGAAAGTGGAGAAACCGGCTCCTGAGAAGGTTACGCCCGTTGCCCCTAAGCCAGCACCTCCCCAGTTGAATATTTTCCCCATACCGAATCAAAGACCAATTGCTCACAAACCTGTAAAGACATCCGCCGGCGACGAGAGAACCCGTTATTCGGAGGATGAACTGAACGAATTTGCCGCCCTGATCAACAAGAAACTGGATAAGGCAAAAGATGAATACAGGATTCTGAAAGAGACATTGAACCGCAACAATGATGAAGGTACTGACGCCACTTCAGGTGGAAACACAAAAGTCCTGGAAGATGGCGCAGAGACTGCGGAAAAAGAAAACCTCAGCCAACTGGCAGCCCGCCAGCAAAAGTATATCATGAACCTTGAAAATGCGCTGGTCAGAATCAAGAACGGCACATACGGTATTTGCTCTGTGACGGGCAAACTCATCCCGAAGGAACGTTTGATCGCCGTACCGCATACAACACAGTCGATCGAAGCCAAAATGATGCAGCAGGACTAGCGGCACTTATTTCTTAACTGAATTGGATTATCTTTATTATTAATTGTTGATCATTTGGACTTCCTGCAAAACCATATTGAAGCGCTTATTTTCTGCACACCCAGTCCGATAAAGGTGGTGGATATTCAGGCCTGCCTGTCCGAGATGTTTAATGCGGAGGTTCCGGAAGAAGATATTTCCGGTGCCCTTCAACGACTCGAGGAGAAATTCCAGGCTGAGGAGTTCTCTTTTCAGCTCTACAAGGCTGCCGGAGGTTATCAGTTCCTTACAAAGCCCGCATACCAGGCCAGTATAGGTATCATGCTGAAACAGCAATCGAAAAAAAGACTGTCCACTTCCGCCATGGAAACCCTTTCGATCATTGCTTACAAGCAACCCATATCCAAGACGGAGATCGAAAATATCAGGGGCGTTAATTGCGACTATGCAGTTCAGAAATTACTGGACAAGGGACTGATCGAGATCACCGGAAAAGCCGAGACTATTGGACGCCCCATGTTGTACGGCACAACACTGAAGTTTATGGAGTACTTTGGCATCAACGACCTGGTTGAGTTACCCATTCCAAAAGACTTTGTTGGCGAAGTAAATACCATTGGCGAAAATCCAGAACCAAACGAACCCGATGCCCAGACATAACCCCTCTGGCCCTCCTAAGGGGCGCAGAGCTTCTTCATCACGATCAAACACTACAGGTAAATCCTTTCAAAAGAAATCTGACCAGCCTTATAGTAAAAGGTCTCCGAGAGGAGATTCTCCAGATCAGTCCTCATCGAAAAAAGATAAGTTCCCAGGATCGTCCCGCACGGGATCATTTGGAAATTTTTCAAAGAGAAGTTCGCCCTCCAACCGGGATGAAAAGCCGGATTTCGGTCGGAAACGTGGCTACCCAGACAGCAGGGATGACAAACGTCCCTACAAAAAGTCAGAACCCGGAAGAAGTAGTTCATTTACAGGTGGCGGCAAGGAAGAGAGACCCTTTAAAAAGTTCGATAAGCCGGATTCCCGCAAATCGGGATTCACTAAATCAGACTCGTCACCCTTCAAAAAGAGATCGTCATCCGCAGACGGCGAGCGTCCGATTCGAAGATCCGGAGGCCCGGGACGAGATAAGCCATCTTTCAGGGAAGAATCACCCTTTAAAAAAAGAAGCTCAACACCTTCATCACCTGAAAAACGGCCCTACAAAAAAGTTGAACGGCCCGGCCGGCCATCCGATAACGCAGAGAATGAAAAAGCTTCCGGCAGAAGTGCATTTAAGAAGCCTGCATTTAAAAAATCAGAAAGGGATTCAACGTCGGAAAACCGGGAAAGGCCCTTCCGGAAACGTACGGGTGAAAGCAACAGCGGTAAATTTTCCCCTGAAAAGGGAAAGGTAACGCCCCTCAAGCACACACCCTCGCCAGATGGTAAGATCCGGCTGAATAAATTTATTTCGAACAGTGGTGTTTGTTCACGCAGAGAGGCTGATGAACTGATCAAGATGGGGCTGATCACCGTTAATGGTCAGACCATTTCAGAATTGGGTTACAAAGTGAATCCAGGCGATGAGATCCGTCATGAAGGGAAAGTGCTTCGTGCCGAAAAACCGGTTTACATCCTCATGAATAAACCGAAGGGGTTTCTTACGACAACGGTCGATCCGCAGGAACGGAATACCGTTATGCACCTGATCGGTAATGTTGTGAAAGAACGTGTATATCCGGTAGGCAGACTGGATAGGAATACAACGGGCCTGCTGCTGCTCACAAACGACGGTGATCTGGCAGAAAAGCTTATGCACCCCTCCTATAATGTAAAGAAGATCTATAAAGTTGACCTTGACCGGCCTCTGACAAAGGCAGACGCACAACGAATACTGGAAGGTGTTAAACTTGAGGAAGGACGAGCCATAGTCGATGACCTTGCTATTGTCTCGGATGACCGGAAAACAATTGGCGTGGAGCTTCACATTGGATGGAACAGGGTAGTACGAAGGATCTTTGAATCATTGGAGTACAATGTTGTAAAACTCGACCGGACGGTTTACGCCGGATTGAACAAGAAAGATCTGGGACGAGGGGAGTGGAGATTTCTCAAGAAAGAAGAACTCGTTCTTTTAAAACACTTCCAGTAGCAGTGAGCCGGTTTTCCTAGGCGGTGTCCAATACAACTTTAAAAGTGCTTCCTTTTCCAAGTTCGGAATCGACTACCACTATACCTTTGATCTTACTCAACGCTTCCTGGACTATGTAAAGTCCGAGGCCCGTTCCTTCCGTCCCCGAGGACGCCCGGTAGAACATATCGAAAATTTTCGGAATACTCTCCCGGGATATTCCCTGGCCGTTATCCTGAATTGCAATTTCAACAACATTCTTGATACGCTTGAACGAGACCCGAATGTAGGGGTTGGGTTGGTTAAGGTTATGGTACTTTACGGCATTCGCCATCAAATTGTTCAGGATGATCTTCATCTGATTGTAGTCCGAATTGAAAACATGGCTCGGATGGGGCTGGTAGTCCAGGTGGATTGCAGAGGCTCCTTTGTTGAAGCGGATATCCGCGATGGTCTCATCGAGCAATTTTGCAAAATCCAGCTCCTCGATCTTCAGGTCAATTTTTTTACTTCTCGACAGACTTAAAATATCACCGATTACAAGGTCCAGTTTTTTAATACGCTCTTCGATCATATTCATGAACGTCCGGGCCTTCTCCTCCTGCAGTTCGAGCTTTCCCAGGTATGTTAGCCCGAGAATAGACGCAATAGGCGTTCGTAGATCGTGGGAGGTGTTCGAGAGGAAGCTGTCGAGTTCCTTGTTCTCCTTGTTCAGGTTCTCCCTTTCATCTTCCAGAAACCACATAACCATGCTCATACCCATCAGGGAAACGAGAAGCAGATCAACCGCGCCAAAAATATCGGGAGCATCGACCTGGTTTCCCAGGATATATAACAGTCTGATGGTAAAATTGTAGAGCTGATATATACTGAAGATGATCAGTGAACTGGAGAGCAATTGCTGACCAAAGCCTTTGGTGAACTTTCTGTTCGTCCATACTACCATCCCGGCAACGAGAAACCCGATCCCGGTGATGACAGCGCGGCTTCCAAAACTAACGATGTAGCGCGAAAACGGACCAGAATGGCTAAACGCGATGACGGAAAACAACGCGAGCCCAAAGGAGAACAAGAAGATGATTCTGAATTTTTTCTTGGAAAAAGCCTTCTCGTAAACCAGCTCATACGTTCCTCTTAAAATCATGATGATCTGAAGAAAACACGCTAATTGGGCTGTAATACTCAGTATATCCCGGTACCAGGATTGATTTTCGATGAGGAAAATCACGATAAAACCGGAAGAGCTCATGTAAACGGCGTAAGCCATCCAGCTCAGGGACCATGTGCGTAGAAACCTTCTGCGGTATAGTGTACCGAAGTGGCGAAAAATGAAAAAGAATATCAACCCAAGAGTAAACTCGGCTAGATAAATATAGAATAAACGGGTAGCATTTTCAGAGAGGCTAAGTACACCCATTCTTCTCTAGTTAGGCGAAAAAACTCATGATTTAAAATCTATTTTCGTTACTAAATTAGCAAAATTGACTTGCAGAAATAGAAAAACAAAAGCCTCCGGAGGAGGCTGGTTTTGTTTGTGGTGATGGAGGGAATTGAACCCCCGACACAAGGATTTTCAGTCCTTTGCTCTACCAACTGAGCTACATCACCGGAAAATGAGGCACAAAAGTATGTAATTTTAGATTCCATGCAAAAAAGGAACAGTATTTATTGATTCCGGAATTACGGGCTATTTTTAGGTTTAATTCGGGTTTATGATCCAACAGGTAATCTTCGCCATCATTGTTTGCGTTGCGGCCGTTTTGATACGCAAACGCGTTTTGCAGATCCGTGGCAACATTAAACTCGGCAAGGAGAAGACTGTCAGCAGTCAGCCCGGGCAGCGTCTCGCAAACATGTTGCTGGTGGCATTTGGGCAGAAGAAAATGTTCAAAAGAATTATACCTGCGGTGCTCCACTTTTTTATTTATGTGGGTTTCCTGGTCATTAACCTTGAGGTTTTGGAATTTGTTGTCGACGGCCTGGCGGGAACACACCGCATTTTTGCTCCTTATCTCGGCGGATTTTACAATTTCCTGATGAACCTCTTCGAAGCATTGGCACTGGCGGTTCTGCTGGCTTGCCTGGCGATGCTTTTCCGGAGGAATGTTTTAAAAATAAAACGCTTTTGGTCGGCAGAAATGACAAGCTGGCCGAGGTTGGATGCCAACCTCATTCTGATCACAGAATGTGTTCTGATGTGCGCGATCCTGACGATGAACGCCGCGGATCAGGTCCTCCAGACCAGGGACCAGCACTATGTGGCTACTGGAAATCTTTTCATCAGTGGCTTGTTGGTCCCTGCTTTCCAGTCCTGGACCACCTCTTCTCTGATTGTAATAGAACGCTTCGCGTGGTGGTTTCATATCGTGGGCATTCTTGGATTTGCCGTCTATGTCACCTACTCCAAGCACCTCCACATCTTCCTTGCTTTTCCCAACACGTATTTCGCGAGCCTTGAACCAAAAGGACACATCTTCAATATGCCTGTGGTGACCAACGAGGTGAATATTATGCTCGGAACCGTTAGCCCCGGCGACAATGTTCCCGCTGAGCCAGGCCGGTTTGGCGCAAAAGACATCAATGACCTCCCGTGGACCAGTCTGCTTGGGGCATATGCCTGCACGGAATGCGGTCGCTGTACATCGGAGTGCCCGGCCAACCTGACAGGGAAAAAGCTCTCTCCCAGGAAAATCATGATGGACACCCGCGACCGAATGGAGGAAGTTAGAAAAAGCCTCGTAAAAAATGGTCCCGGGTTGAATGATGGAAAGACTTTGCTGGGTGATTATGTGACGACAGAGGAAATTAACGCCTGCACGAGTTGCAATGCCTGTGTGGAGGCATGCCCTGTACTGATCAATCCACTGGAGATCATCATAGAAATGCGGAGATATGTTGCGATGGAGCAATCGGGTTCGCCTGCGTCGTGGAACGCCATGTTCCAAAATATAGAAACCAACTTCGCGCCATGGAAATTCTCGCCCGGCGATCGTTTCAATTGGGCCAACGAGCTAAAAAAATAACAGAGACTACATGTCTGATATAAAAAATAATGTTCCCACGATGGCAGAACTTGCCGCCAAAGGAGAAAGTCCTGAAATTCTTTTTTGGGTAGGCTGCGCCGGCTCCTTCGACGATAGGTATAAACGAGTGACCGTAGCCTTCGTCAACATCCTTAATGCCGTAAAAATCCGCTTCGCCGTACTGGGAAATGAAGAAACCTGCACCGGGGATCCTGCGAGGCGGGCAGGCAATGAATTCCTGTTTCAGATGCAGGCAATCAGCAATATCCGCGTGATGAATGCCTATAATGTCAGGAAAATTGTCACCGCGTGCCCCCACTGCTTTAACACGATCAGGAATGAATATCCGGAATTAGGTGGAAAGTATGAGGTTATTCATCATTCGGTTTTTTTGCAGCAGCTTATCCAGGACGGTAAGATCAAACTTAAAGAAGGCGGGTCTTTCAAGGGGCAAAAGATCACCTACCACGATTCATGCTACCTGGGCCGGGCGAACGACATCTACGAAGCTCCACGGGCGGTTCTTGAGGCCCTGGATGCAGATCTGACGGAAATGAAGCGGTGTAAAACTACCGGACTCTGTTGCGGCGCCGGGGGTGGCCAGATGTTTAAAGAGCCTGAAAAGGGAAAAACAGACATTAACGTCGAACGGGCGGGGGAAGCCCTGGCTACAGGAGCGAAGACCATTGCCGTAGCATGTCCGTTTTGCATGACGATGCTGACTGACGGTATTAAAAGTAAAGGAAGGGAGGCCGATGTAAACGTTAAGGATCTTGCCGAACTTATTGCCGAATCTCAAAGTTAATTCAACAGACTCCCTTGTTTATGCATATTCCGTTTTCATCCCTCCCCGGCAGTTCCCGGATCTGGATTTATCAATCCCCCCGGGCTCTTGATTCCCATGAGACAAAAATAATTTCGGACGCGCTTCATACGTTTACACAACGGTGGAGCGTTCACGGTGTACCAATGCCGGCGTCTTTTGATATCCGGTTTGATCAATTTATCATCCTCGCAGCCGACGAAGATTCCGTAAGTGCCAGCGGTTGTTCGATTGATGATTCCGTCAGGACTCTCAAAGAAATCGGCGGGATGATAAGCGTTGATCTTTTTGACCGGACTAAGGTATGCTTCAAAAGCGAGGGTGTATTCACAATGCCGGTTACTGATTTGAAAAAGGAATACCTTTCCGGAAAATGGAGTGGCGGATCTCTTTTGTTCAACAATCTGATCAGCACAAAGGGCGATCTGGAAACCAAGTGGCTGGTGCCGGCAGAAACGACCTGGATCAGCCGGTATATACCGAAAGAAACAGTAGTTGATAAGTAGGTTTTTTTTGTAGTTTTATCTTAAGTTACACGTGATGATGAAGTTTCGGTATTTCCTTGTTATTATTTCTGTTCTGGTTGCCGGATGCAATGCGGAGAAAAAAGCTTTCAAGTCTTACCGCTATGGCAAGTATCAAAACTCGATCGATCAGTATAAAAAGATAGTGGCCGGCAATCCGAATAACGGACGAGCTAATTATTTTATAGCCGAATCATACCGGCTATCCAACCGGATAAAGGAATCGGAGCCGTACTATGCCAAAGCGGGAGGGCGCGGAATTGACAAGGATACCATACAATTATATTATGCGCAGGCGCTGAAGGCTAACGGCAAGTACGCCGAAGCAAGGTCTCAACTCGAAGGGTTGTCAAAGAACACAACAATTAATGGTTTAAAGGATCGTGCGATGGCCGATCTTAACGGCATATCTTACCTGGCCAAACTTGATGAAAAGCCAAGCTACTACCGGGTAAAGAACATGGAGCTGATCAATACACCCGCAGCCGAGTACTCCCCTGTATTCTTAAACAATGAACTTTACTTCACTTCCTCGAGGGGAAATGACAAGATATATGAAGCGACCGGAACGCCGTTTACGGATATCTATAAGGTTGCCAGCAGGGGTGCCATTGTCGATGTGGCAACCGTAGCGCCACTCCCTACCGGGATTAATACGTCCAGTATCAACGACGGATGCATCACTTTTTCTCCGGATGGAAAAACGATGGTTTTTGCCAAAGGGAATTCAGGCAAACGAAAGGGAACAAATGACGTCGATCTTTTTCTGTCCAGGTTCAGGAACAATGTATGGTCGGAGCCTGTCATGATCAATATCAACAGCCCTGAAGCCTGGGATTCGGCACCCGCATTCAGTCCCGACGGCCGGACACTTTACTTCGCCTCTAACCGGAAAGGTGGCTATGGTGGTACGGATATTTATTCCGCTCAGATGGATACTCGCGGAAGGTTCTCCAGAGTCCGTAACCTGGGACCCGAGATCAATACGGCCGGCAATGAAAATTTCCCGTATGTCGCCGAAGACGCGAAACTGTACTTTTCATCCGATCAGCATCCGGGGTACGGAGGTCTTGACCTTTTTGTCGTAAAACGCGCAAATGGTAAAACATCCATCGAAAATCTCGGGCAGCCCGTTAATTCCACCGGCGATGACTTTTCGATTTTTCTGTTTCGCCCGGACCGTGGTTTTTTCACTTCCAACCGTGAAGGTGGTAAAGGAGACGATGATATTTACACGTTTATAAATGAAGATCCGAATCTAAAAGTTGTCAACTACTACCTGCAGGGTATCACCTATACGCGCGACAAGGAGGACAAACTCCAGGTACTGGCTAATACTAAGGTCAGCATGCTTGATGAAAAAGGTGAGTTAATGCAGGATTTTGTAACCGGAAACGACGGCAAGTTCCTGTTTCGCATCTATGAAAACGAGGACTACAACATGGTAGGGGAGACAGACGGATACCTGGTGAAACGGCAACCCTATACTACAAAAGGAAGATCAGTTGATCCCTCCACGCTGAAAGAACTGATTACAAATATCACTCTGGATACTATACTCGTATTGGACAAAGTCGAGCTGAACAAGATTTTCGTGCTGGATAACATCTATTACAATTTTAATAAAGCCGATATCCGCGATGACGCGGCGGTCGAGTTGGATAAACTTGTCCAATTACTCGTCGACAATCCAGAAATCAAGATCGAACTGGGATCCCATACAGACAGCATCGATGATAATTCCTACAATCTTCAACTCTCCCAGCGAAGAGCTGAGTCGGCTGTACGGTACATTGTACAACACGGGATAGCGCCCGACAGGCTTGTCGCCAAAGGATACGGCGAGGAAAAACCGATTGCCCGCAATACAAATCCAGACGGCACCGATAACCCTGTGGGTAGACAAAAAAACAGAAGAACGGAATTCAAAATTCTCGAAGTTGGTATTGTTCCGAAAACACTTGAAAGTGAAGAGTTATTCGACGAAGACAAGTACTTTAAGAATGACGGGAATTAACACCGGCTTCACAATTACCTGACGGTTACGTTTTTCTTCTCCTGACACATTTCCTGTTATTTAAAACCGGTCATCGCGCCTGATCCCCGGTTATCATCGATTTTTCTAACGCGCACAGTTTCCTTCCATCTGCCAATCCGCCATTTTCATCGATTCGGGATGAACGGATCATTCAATTGGGAATACTTTTAAAAATTCTATTCCCAATCACTCATCTTATCCTGCAAGAATGAAAAACATTTTTCTATTCCTGATTATTCCATTTGCGCTCGCATGCGGCGATGAAATTATCTACGCCGAGCAAACCGTAATTACCACCGATGGTGATTCGCTTACCTATTTTAATATCAAAGATTTTGGCGCTAAAGGTGACGGTTCTACGGATGACACGAAGGCGATCCAGGATGCACTCAACGAATGTATCAAGGCGAAAGGAAAGCTGATCATACCGGCACCTCCGAATTTTTATAAGATCACCAATACACTCAATATCGAGCCGACTGCGCCGGAAAATCAGGTGTGGATCCATATCGAAGGGTGGGGCCATCATGGCTTTCAGATCGTATACATGGGACCCAGTGGAAAACCAGCTGTAAAAATTATCGGGCTGAAGGGCGGAATAATCGAGGGCATGAGGGTAAAAATCGCCAATGGAATCAGTGACGCACAATGTTTTGAAATCGGAACCTCCTTCGAAGCCAATTCAACCTCCGCATTCAGTTTTATAAACTGCGACGCCGAACTGGGTGACGGTGTCAATAACCGGGGATGGCGCCTTGGATATGTCGATGGTGGCGGAGGTGCGGATATATCGCAGATCGTATGGAACAACTGTACCGCCTGGGGCATTATCGGAAAAATTACACCCGGTCAGGTTGGATTTGAAAATGCCGGGCACAATACACTGCAGTTAACCTGGCTGGGCGGATCGTCGACATACTGTGACAAAGGAATTTCCGCGACGGCCGGCGGCAGCCAGTTCTTTTTCGGTTATGGCGGTGCGTATAACGGTACCGATTTTCATATCGCGACCAGCAACCAGTTCGGTA
Organism: Chryseolinea sp.; assembly: GCA_041742155.1. GTDB lineage: Bacteria > Bacteroidota > Bacteroidia > Cytophagales > Cyclobacteriaceae > Chryseolinea. Next base: position 185,943 of record JBGSJE010000005.1, read on the forward strand.
TCTATGGTGGAAGGTTTGAAAACGGAAAGACATTTTTGAGCGTACCCGGAGCTTCCAGCCATCCCAGTATCCTGATCAGTAACTGCATGATCGCGGAATATAAACCTGCGAACGGCAGGTTGATCGACTTTAACCGAACCGGCTCGCTAATCATTGATGGAGTAAAAATTGAAAATGTCAATAACCGTAACCACGATGCCAATATGATCTGGCTGGGGGGAACGACAGGGCAGGGCAATTTACACGTCCGTGGTGGCGCCTTTCATTGTTCCGCGGATCCTTTTTTCACGATGGAAACAGCTGGCCGTTGGCGTGTAAAAGTAGAAGATGTGGGAAAACTGAATGCCAACTATGAATCCGATACTTACTTTACTAACCGGTCAAGTAATTAACACTTCATTATTCACGAATTCTCCTGTGGAACATCACAAAAAAAAACCTGGCTTAAAACCAGGTTTTTTTTTCAGGCTGCCTTTTGGACATTTTCCAACCGGAGCTCTTTATGTTTTGTGATCTGGATGATCTTCATCTTATCCAGCAATTTGATGACCTGGTAAGTGGGATCGATCTCATGCCAGCGTATACCACCAAAATTGGGGCGTGAACCAAACTTATGATGGTTATTGTGATAGCTTTCACCCATCATCAGAAAATCGACGGGGAGAAAGTTCCGGGAAGTATCCCCCACTTCAAAATTCCTGTATCCGTACTTATGAGCAAACCAGTTGATGATCGCTCCGTGAACAGGGCTCATCAGAAACTGGATCGGCAACAATAACCACAACCACCAGGCTGTTGCAAATTGTGCATATACAGCGATGTAAATAGCTGCCCAAAAGATCCGGGACGGCCAGGAACGGGCAAACTTGTCAAAAGCTTCCCATTGAGGCACACCTTCCGTGAACCGTTTTTCAGGGATCAATTTGCGGTTCGCGATATCCGAATAGATGGTTTTTGTCTTCCACATCATATTCCAGATGGTTTCATCGTACTTCGGCGAATGTGGGTCATCTTCCGTGTCCGCAAAAGCGTGGTGCATACGGTGCATCACCCCGTAGCCGTAGGCGCTCAGGTAGTTTGCTCCCTGGAAGATCCAGGTCAGGACAAAAAACACCTTCTCCGTGAATTTATTCATGGTAAAGGCTTTGTGCGCTGCATAGCGGTGAAGGAAAAATGTTTGAAAAAACAGCGACAAATACCAATGCGCTATAAAAAATACCAAAATGACGACCATGGAAAATGTGTTTTAATTGTTCAACAAAAGTCAGTAAAACCACCGTGGGGTTTCCTGCAAGACAATATCAGTTGTGTTTTGTGACAGATTTTTGAAATAAATAATCAGGATTTTTTGATCAGGGTAGCCGAAACGTCTTTTTTGAGCTCCGCAATCAATTCTGAGGCATTTCCGAAATCGCATGCTTTCCGGAAATTCTCAATAAGACTGGCTTTATCAGGAAATTCAAAATTCAGTTTAAAGGTCTCCTCACTTAACTTCTTTTTTGCACGACAAAACAGCTGACGGCAGTGCTCTTTCTTCTTATCCAGCGTTTCCTGCAATGTTTCGTAGTCAAAATCAAAAACTTCTTTCAGCAAAAAGACCGCCCGTTCCAGCGGCTCAAGCTTAAGGTGTAGGATTTTGATCGCTTTTGCCAACTCCATCTCAATGTCCAGGTGGGCAAAGCTAGTTTCCTTAAACCGGTGGATCATCTCAGCGATATTGTGCTGATTTAAAAGTTCTTCCTTCTTATGACGAAGTGTATTCAGATGATTAAGGCAATTATTCTTTACAGCCCTCACCAGGTAGGCTTTGGTGTTTTCAATTTTTTTAGGGCCAAGGCTTAGCCACTTCAGGTACGTTTCCTGAACGATATCTTCAGCATCGGCCTTGCACCGGACGATATTATAAGCAATCGCCTGCAGCAAGGGCTGGTAAAGTGTTATGGCTTGTTCCTGGCTCATAGGTTTGCTGTAAAGATACGACGTTGCGCCGGATAACTTTACAAGGTTTATAGTCTTTATTACCAGGAAGGAAGACTACCATACACTCGTTTGCACAGTTTGACAAAAATCATGTAGAACCTTCATCACTAAAGCATTACCTTTGTCATCGTGGAAATGTGATCGCCCGGCACTACTTTCCCTACTTTTTGGTTTACGATTTATGACGAATTCAGCAATGACTCCCGAAATCCGCAGGAAACCGATTCTGGCTCAAGAGATAGCTTTTGCAGCCGTGCATCTGGTTCCCCTGGCAGCACTTTACACCGGGGCTACAACCTTTGACTGGATAGTATGCGCCTTTTTGTACTTCTTCCGTATGTTTTGGGTAACTGGCGGATACCACCGTTACTTCGCCCACAAGTCATACAAGACTTCCCGCTGGTTTCAATTCGTGATCGCGTTTATGTCGCAAACGACAGCTCAAAAAGGAGCATTATGGTGGGCTGCTCACCACCGGCATCATCACCGCCACAGTGATACCCCGGCAGATCCCCATTCGATGAAAATCTACGGCTTCTGGTACTCGCATATCGGGTGGATCGTCGGGCCGGATTTTAAGGAAACAGACTATAAGGTGATCGGAGATTATGCCAAATACCCTGAACTTGTCTGGCTGAACAAACATTACCTCGTCCCCCCCACAATACTTGCTCTCGCTGTCATGGCGCTGGGCGGAATATTCAACGGCGGAAGTATTACAATGATGTTCACGTCTGCGGGATTCTCTTCACTTTTTGTCGGCTTTTTCCTCAGTACCGTAATCCTCTATCACGCCACGTTTTCGATCAATTCCATCATGCATAAAGTCGGAACACAGCGATATGAATCAAACGACGAGTCCCGCAACAGTATCTGGCTGGCATTGGTCACCTTGGGCGAAGGTTGGCACAACAATCACCATTATTACGAAGTGGCTGCACGCCAGGGATTTTTCTGGTGGGAGATCGATATCACTTATTATATTCTTAGAGGCCTGGCAGCCGTGGGGTTGATCTGGGATTTAAAGGAAGTCCCCAGGCATATCAGGAATTCGAAAAATAAACAGGAAGCGGCCCGATTGCGGAAGGAGTATGAAACCGAAAAAATCAATATGGCTTCATGAGTTGTTTTGTTATTAAACCATCCCGCGCCGAAAAATGGTATGAGTTGTTCAACCCTCCCGGCAATAAAATAAATTTCACATCGTAAATACCTCAATACATTGACTTTTCAGGATTTTAATTTTGATGAAAAACTTTTGGACGGGCTACTTTCCATGGGTTTTAACACACCGACACCCATTCAAGCCCAGGCAATTCCGATCATTCTCGACGATAAAGATCTCATTGCATGTGCGCAAACAGGAACCGGAAAAACAGCTGCCTACCTGTTACCGATCCTGGATAAAATTGTCCGGGCGGAAAAACGTCACCTCAACACGCTTATCATCGCACCCACCAGGGAACTCGCCCAGCAGATAGACCAACAGATAGAAGGTATCGGCTATTTTATCGGCGTAAGCTCAATCTCTGTCTACGGCGGTGGCGATGGAGCAACATGGGATCAGCAAAGAAGAGCTCTGGAAGAAGGTGCCGATATCGTCATTGCTACCCCCGGCCGGCTTATCGCCCTTCTGGCAACCGGAAAAATCGTTTTTGATCACCTGGAACACCTGGTTCTTGATGAGGCCGACAGAATGCTTGACATGGGTTTTTATGACGATATAGTCAAAATCATAAATTACCTTCCAAAGGAACGACAAACCGTTTTGTTCTCCGCTACCATGCCTCCTAAGATCAGGACTCTCGCTACGAAGATCCTGAACAGTCCCAAGGAGATCAACATCGCTATTGCAAAACCGGCAGCCGGAATTTTGCAGCAGGCATACGTAGTATATGATACGCAGAAAGCGGCCCTGATCAAACATGTGCTGAAATCCAATAACTGGAATAGTGTTATTGTATTTGCCTCCACAAAAGAAACGGTTAAAAAGCTTGACGTTGCGTTCCAGCGGGCCGGCCTTCCCGCAAAGGCTTTCCATTCCGACCTTGAACAACCTGAAAGGGAAATCATCCTAAGGGAGTTTAAGAACAAACAAATCAATATGCTGATCGGAACGGATGTCCTTTCCCGCGGAATTGACGTTGAAGGCATCAGCCTGGTGATCAACTTCGACGTTCCTCCGGATCCGGAAGACTATGTGCATCGCGTAGGGCGGACCGCCAGAGCCGAAACTACCGGTACGGCTATCACCTTTATAAATGAGCGGGATCAAGGCAAGTTTTTTAGTATCGAGAACCTGATCGGAGATACCATCTCCAAACTTCCGTTACCGGAATTCATCGGAGAAGGTCCGGTGTACGAACCCCGGCAAAAAAAGAATGGCGACTTTAAAAAGAGAAACGGTTTTAAGAAAGGAAAACCACGGAGACGCTAGTTGTTCATCTGCTCTTTACTTTTTCTTCAGAATTGTAAGTACCTCATTTAGCTTCAATAATGCCTCAACCGGGCTGACTGTATTTATATCCACGCTCTTCAGCATCTCCTCGATCTCCGTAAAGCGGGGATCGCTGGCAAAAAGACTTAGTTGGGGTATCGGTTTTGGCGCATCCTGTATTTTCCTGGTCTCCGAGTTCTTATGTTTATCCTTTTCCAGGAAATGCAGAATTTCATTTGCACGAAGCACCACTTTATTAGGCATACCGGCAATCTGGGCAACGTGAATTCCGAAACTATGCTCACTTCCTCCCTCCTTAAGCTTGCGCATGAATATGATCTTATCACCGACTTCCTTGACAGAAACGTTGAAGTTTTTAACCCGCACCAGGTCCTCCTCCAATTGATTTAATTCATGATAATGGGTGGCGAAGAGTGTCTTCGCTTTAAAGTCCTTATGGTTATGAAGGTATTCCACGATAGCCCAGGCGATTGAAACACCATCATAGGTGCTCGTGCCACGCCCGATCTCATCCATTAATATCAAACTCCGGTCGCTGAGGTTATTCAGGATACTGGCGGTCTCTGTCATTTCCACCATAAAGGTCGACTCACCGCGCGACAGGTTATCCGAAGCTCCCACGCGTGTGAAAACCTTGTCGACAATTCCAAGATCTGCCGATTCAGCCGGTACAAAGCTCCCCATCTGGGCCATCAGAACTATCAAGGCCGTTTGCCGGAGCAAAGCGGATTTACCTGCCATGTTGGGTCCCGTTATGATCAGCAATTGCTGCTTTTCACTGTCCAGCAGGATATCATTGGGCACGTACGATTCACCTGCAGCCAGTTTTTTCTCTATTACGGGATGACGCCCACCCTTGATATCCAGGATCAGGGAGTCGTTGATCTCCGGCCTGACGTATCGATTCGCGCGGGCGGTAACCGCAAATGACAGCAGGCAATCTAACTGTGCTACTACACGCGCGTTCTGCTGAATCTGGGGAATAAAATCCGTTGCGTGATGAACAAGCGCATTAAATATCCGCTGTTCTATAACCACAAGCTTGTCCTCTGCATGAAGAATTTTTTCTTCGTAAACTTTCAACTCTTCCGTGATGTATCGTTCGGCATTTACCAATGTCTGTTTTCGCATCCAGTCCGCCGGAACCTTGTCTTTGTTGGCGTTGCTTACTTCAAGAAAATATCCGAAGACTTTATTGTACGAGATCTTCAGCGAATTTATTCCCGTCCGTTCTATTTCCCGTTTTTGGATTTGAAGCAGGAAGTCCTTTCCTGAAAACGCGATCTTTTGAAGTTCATCCAATTCGGCATCAATACCCTCCTTGATCAATCCGCCCTGGTTGCTCGTAACGGATACATCTTCGCGGAGTTCCTTTTCGATCTTGTCCACTAAAAACTCACAAAGATGAAGCTGATCGCCCAGCTTCTGAAGCTCGAGGGATGGATGCGCGCACAATAGCTGTTTGATCGGTATGAGGCACCGCAGGGAACGCTTCAGCTGAAGCATTTCACGCGGATTTATCCTGCTCACGGCGACCTTCGAAATGAGCCTCTCCAGATCCGATATCTGTTTCAGCGGATCGGTCATTTTTTCCGCCAGGAAATGGTCGTTAAAAAAAGTATCAACAATTACGAGCCTTTCATCTATCGCCGCTTTTTCTTTCAGCGGAAGGATCATCCACTTGCGCAATTGCCGGGAACCCATCGGAGTGAGTGTGTGGTCGAGTACCTCCGTAAGAGACGTACCGCCTTCCTGCTGCGCCTGAACGATCTCCAGGTTCCGGATGGTGAATTTATCAAGCCACACATACCGGTCTTCGTCAATTCGGGAAATGGTTGTGATGTGGGAGGTGTCTTTGTGCTCGGTGTCATCCAGGTAATGCAGGATCGATCCGGCGGCGATCACCGCTTCCCCCATTCCGTCTATACCAAAACCTTTAACCGAAGTCGTTTTAAACTGGTTGATAAGTTTTTCATAGGCATAATCGAAGCCATATACCCAGTCGTCCAGAGCATAGGTACTATAGGTATCTCCGAACATGCCCTCAAAATGCGACCTCGAGTGTTTTGCAAAAATGATCTCCGAAGGAGAAAAGCTTTGGATAATCTTGAGAATATAATTTTCAGTCCCCTGTGCGGCATAAAATTCGCCGGTCGATACATCCAGAAAGGCGACGCCGTAACTATTTTTACTCCCGAAGATCGAAGCGAGAAAATTGTTCTGCTTTCGCTCAAGTACGTTGTCATTGAAAGACAATCCCGGTGTCACCAGTTCCGTGACCCCACGTTTTACAATACCTTTTACAAAGCGGGGATCTTCAAGCTGATCGCAGATGGCTACCCGATGGCCGGCGCGAACCAGTTTGGGTAAATAGGTGTCCAGCGAATGATGGGGGAATCCGGCAAGCTCGATTTCAGACGCCGAGCCGGCGCCGCGCTTTGTCAAAACAATGTCCAGCACCTTGCTTGCCGTTATGGCATCCTGGCCGAAAGTTTCGTAAAAATCCCCAACCCGGAACAACAGAAGTGCGCCGGGGTACTTCGTCTTGATGACGTTGTACTGTTTCATTAACGGTGTTTCTGCAGGGCTTGTGGTGATTGCCATAAACGGCAATTTAGAATTTCGGGCCTAAAAAATGGCCGCGAAAAGCAAGAATAAAACCTGGAATTCCCGGAAATTACCCGATTATTTTTTTTCAGCTACAAGTATCCACATGACGTCCCCTTTCACTTTTGTCCGGTCCACAAACGGGTCCTCCCGGAATACGATTTCAAACCCCGCGCGGGCAAGATCATCCGCCGCATAGTTTATTCCCAGCTCGTGTTTGTCCTCCTGATCGGCCCGGGAAATCTTGCGCCTGGACTCGGCAATGGGTTCGCAGATAACCAATCTTCCGTTTTTCTTCAGCGAAAGTTTTATGTGCTGCAGGATTTTATCGTGATCGTCCATTTCGTGGTACGTGTCGAGGATGATGACACCATCCAGCAGGCCGGCGGGTAACTTTGGATTGTCGTAATCTCCCTTTACCGGGATAACGTTATCGATCTTTTGCTCAGCCAGGTGTTTGGCAAGAAGGTCCAGTTTAGACCGGTCTACATCTACCGCATAGACTTTACCCGTCTTCACAATTTTTGAGAGCTTTATCGTCATGTAACCTTCATGGCAACCGATATCCGCGACGTAACTTCCGGATGTCAGGTTTAACTTTTCGATTATTTCGTCAGACCGCTGCCAGGAATCTCTCTCTTTCCATGCACTTTCACGATAGATATTTTTCCAGGGATCCTGGGCTGCGGAATGAACCACTAACACACCAATAAACAGCAGGGTCAACGACGTCTTCATTGAGGTAATTACGGATAAGAGTCCCTTAAATTCAAGCACTTCGCCGTATGCGGTGTTTTTTCAACCGGGTGATCCTCTGCGCCCGACGAAATGCAATCGGAGGAATCGTATGCAATTATTCCGTTGTGCTGATTTCCGCATGATATTTTTTATTGACATTAGCGCATACTAAAGTTGATCACCACCCGATGAAAAAATTAAAACTTGAAGAACTTGGACGAATATCTGTAGATGAATTCAAGGAAGCTGAAAAAATTCCCCTTTCGATATTTTTGGACAATATCCGGAGCCTCCACAATGTTGGATCAATCTTCCGGACCGCCGATGCTTTCCGTATTGAAAAAATATACCTTGGGGGAATCACCGGAACACCACCGCATCGGGAAATTCAAAAAACCGCCCTCGGCGCTACCGAGTCCGTTAACTGGGAATACGTATCCGATTCCCTGAATACGCTCACGATATTAAAGAACGAAGGCTATAAAATAGTCATCGTCGAACAGACAACTGACAGTGTTTTATTGCACACTTTCCAGCCTGCACCTGGTGACCGGTATTGCCTTGTCTTCGGCAATGAAGTTAACGGCGTAAGCGAAGAAGTCGTTCAGCTGGGTGATCTTGCTATTGAAATTCCCCAGGTGGGTACCAAGCATTCACTTAATGTTTCAGTTTGCCTGGGTATTGTCGTGTGGGAGATATTTAGGAAAATACGGCTATAGCGGCATGAATACGTTCTCCGCATTTGAAATTATTTCGCACATTTGCAAAAACATAAAAGGGTTCATCGAACGTGTCCGAACGCTATTCACAACGTGGAGTTTCCGCTTCCAAGGAGGATGTTCATCAGGCCATCAGCAAGCTTGACAAGGGATTGTTTCCAAAGGCTTTTTGCAAGATTGTTCCGGATTACCTGGCTCATGATGATGCGTTCTGTACCGTTATGCATGCGGACGGCGCCGGAACAAAATCGTCGCTCGCCTACCTCTATTGGAAGGAGACCGGTGACCTGTCGGTCTGGAAAGGTATCGCCCAGGACGCTATCATCATGAACATTGATGACTTGCTGTGCGTTGGGGCCACGGAAAATATTCTGCTTTCTTCAACGATCGGCCGCAACAAGAATCTGGTGCCGGGAGAAGTGATCTCCGCCATCATTAACGGGACGGAAGAGGTATTGGAAATGCTGAGGCATCACGGGCTGGACGTGACCAGTACAGGTGGCGAGACCGCCGATCTGGGGGACCTCGTCCGCACCATTGTTGTGGATAGCACCGTGGTTAGCCGGATGAAGCGTAGGGATGTTATCGATAATAGCCGCATACAGCCGGGGAATGTGATCGTCGGATTGTCATCATACGGTAAGGCTTCCTATGAGGATGATTACAATGGGGGTATGGGAAGTAATGGCCTTACGTCGGCGCGACACGATGTGTTTCATAAGGATTACGCTTCGAAATACCCGGAAACCTATGATCAGCAAATCCCCGATGGTTTGGTATATAGCGGCCGTTACAAGGTTACCGACGAAATTCCAGGTGCTCCGGTGAATATCGGAAAGCTGGTACTTTCCCCTACCAGGACATATGCACCGGTGATTATCGAAGTATTAAAAAAATTCAGAAAACAGATCGATGGCATCGTGCATTGCAGCGGCGGAGCCCAGACAAAGGTTCTGCATTTTGTAGCCGGCGGTGTTCATGTTATTAAAGACCATCTCTTCTCAACACCTCCGCTATTTAAAGTTATTCAGGAAGAAAGCAAGACGCCCTGGAAAGAGATGTACAAGGTCTTTAATATGGGACATCGCATGGAAATTTACATCGAAGAAAAATTTGCGGCCCCTGTTATTGAAATTGCGAAACAATTCCAGATCGATGCGGCCGTTATTGGTCGTGTTGAGAAACTGGAGGGCGGTCCTCAGGTAACCATAAAAAGCGAATACGGAGAATTCACTTACAATCAGAACCTCTGAACCGTAATAGCCAACCGGAGCCCTACAGGATTTTTATTTCAACAATTCCCTCGAGATAACCATTTTCTGGATCTCTGTAGTCCCCTCGTAGATCTGTGTGATTTTTGCGTCGCGCATAAGACGCTCCACGTGATATTCCTTTACATATCCATATCCGCCATGTATCTGCACGGCCTCTGTAGTGACCTCCTGTGCGATCTGTGACGCGTATAATTTCGCCATCGCGGCGGCTTTAACAAAATCCCTTTTTTCGTCTTTCAGCCATGCGGCCTGATGTACCAACAGCCTCGCCGCGTCGATCTTGGTAGCCATTTCCGCCAGCTTGAATTGAATTGCCTGGTGTTCAGCCAGCACTTTTCCGAACGCCTTTCGCTCTTTGGCGTATTTCAATGCCAGCTCATACGCTCCCGCCGAAATACCCAGAGCCTGCGCAGCAATTCCGATACGGCCGCCATTCAGTGTCGTCATCGCAAAGCTGAAGCCGAATCCATCATCTCCGATCCGGTTTGCTTTTGGGACTTTTACATCCGTAAACATCAACGAGTGCGTGTCGGAACCTCTGATCCCCATCTTGTCTTCCTTTTTCCCAACCACAAAACCAGGCATTCCCTTTTCCACAATCAAGGCATTTATCCCTTTATGTCTCTTCAGCGGATCCGTTTGTGCGATCACAATATAAACGCTGGCGGTACTGCCGTTTGTGATCCAGTTCTTCGTTCCATTTAACAAATAATGATCACCCTTGTCTTCCGCTATTGTCCGCTGGCTGGTGGCATCCGAACCAGCCTCAGGCTCCGACAGGCAAAAAGCCCCGATACCTTTTGCGGCAAGAGGCTTCAGGAATTTTTCCTTCTGCTCCTCGCTTCCGTATTTTTCCAATCCCCAGCAGACGAGTGAATTGTTGACCGACATACAAACCGAAGCGGATGCGTCTACCTTGGAAATTTCTTCCATAGCCAGAACATAGGAGATCGAATCCATTCCTCCTCCGTTATACTTCGGGTCTACCATCATGCCCATAAAACCCAGCTCACCCATTTTCTTCAGTTGATCGGTGGGAAATTTCTGGTTTGTGTCTCGCTCGATCACGCCTGGAAGCAAATCCGTCTGCGCAAAGTGCCGGGCTGCCTGCTGGACTGATAAATGTTCTTCGGTTAGCTGGAAATTCATATCGTAATTTATCGTATTGGCACTAAGTAAAAAAATAGGCCTGAAGTTTACACCTCAGGCCCGCAAAATTTTAGCTGGATGACCGCTGTTAGTCTCTCCTTCCCAAAAATATCATCACATAATAAGCCAGCATGGTGATCGCACCGATAGCGGCGACAACGTAGGTCATGGCTGCCCACTTGAGAGCATCCTTTGCCATGTCGTGCTCCTGCCTGTTAACAATGCCACGGGCTTCAATCCATACGAGCGCTCGCTTACTGGCATCGAGCTCCACGGGAAGGGTGATCAATGCGAACAGCGCAAACACCGCATAACAGGCGATAATAACCAGCAATGCCGTGTCATACGAAAACAATCCCCTCACCGCAAATGCACCGAACATCATCGCCATAAAAACGATGTTAATAATTTTTGCACTGATATTCTGAATCGGTACCAGCGCGGAACGAAGCTCCAGCATGCTGTATGCTTTGGCGTGCTGCACGGCGTGACCGCATTCATGGGCCGCAACAGCCGTCGCTGCCGCATTCCGTCCGTTGTAGACGTCGTGGCTGAGATTCACAGTCTTGTTAGCCGGGTTGTAATGGTCCGACAATTGACCCTCCACCGAAATTACCTGTACGTCGTTGATCCCATTATCCGCCAGCATGAGCCGCGCCACATCCGCTCCCGTCAAGTCCTTCGTAAGGTGTATCTCAGAATATTTCTGAAACTTGCTTTTCAGCCTCGAACTCACGATCCACCCCACCAGCATAAAAACTACTGTGATAACTATTCCTCCTATAGCCATATTCTTAATTGGTTTTATTTTTAAAACACAAACCAAAGATGCAAGGTTTGCACCAAAAACAAAAGCCTGTCAAAAAGGCATTTAGCGGCTCAAAAAAGGGGTGAACGTCCCGAAAAACAAAGCCGGGAGCACACCAAACTGCCCCTTTTTTAAAACTTCAGGCCCAGCATGGCGAGGTAATTAACCCCGGCCTGGGGAAAATAGTATGGCGTTCCGTCATAGCCGTACCCATTTGAGGAATATTCCTCGTCAAATACATTATTGATCAACACCCCGATCTCGACGCCTTTTAAGCCTTTTGGAAAAAACGTGTAAGCCAGCCTGACGTCGTTAATAAAGTAGGCATCAAGCTTTACGTCTTCATTCTCGGTGTTATCGAGATACTGCTTGCCGACATACTTGCTTAGCAAGGTAGCCTGGAAATTTTTAAATACTTTCCAGTTCAACTGACTGCCGCCGATCCACGAAGGGGAAAGTATGATCGCTGTGTTTCGGGTAACGATGTTGTTATTTTCATCCGTAACGGCATACTCCTGGTTCTTATTGATGCTCCATGTTAGGTTGGCATTCCAGTTCAGATTTTTGGTGAGGCTTAAGCTACCCGACAGTTCGACGCCGGTCCTGTAGCTTTTTCCGATATTGGCCCGGATCGGGTATCCCGTGTCATTAACAGCGCCTGTAAGTACGAGCTGATCCGTATAGTTCATCAGGTAATAATTGGCCTCCACTTTAAAGGCTGACGTGGATTTACGCCACCCTATTTCCAGGTTCCCAAGGCGTTCGCTCTTTGGTTTTTCGAGACCCTCGAGGTAGTCGGATCGATTGGGTTCCCGGTTCGCGATCGCATATGACGCATAGATCAGACTATTCGCAGCCAACGAGTAGCTAATTCCTGCTTTGGGGTTGAAAAAATTAAACTGATCCATGACCGCGTAAGTGCTTTGATCATTGTCTACGCCCGCTGTCTCGTACTTTACACCGCGATATTGAAGGTCGACATAGGAATTCAATTTTTCCGTGAGGCTAAAATTCCATTTCGCATACATATTGACGTCTGATTTCTCCGACTCTCCGTCATAGTAAACATGACGCAGGGGAGAATTCACTGCAATCTCCGCCCAGATAATTTCACCAAAATGCCTCGCATTGTCGTAACGGCTGTATGCACCTCCCAGGGTAAGATCCGTTTTATCTTTCTTGTACGTGGTGGAGAATGTCAGACCGTAGTAATCGTTGTCGAGCCATCGCCTTACGATCACATCGCTCGATTCGATCAAGGTGCCCCCTACAGAGGCATCGGGCAGGCCCAGGCCTTCAAATGATTGGTCCTGCTTGTATTGTTCATAGAATCCCAAACCCTTTGTATAATGAAACGAAATATTTGCATTCCATTGAGCTGAAAAGTCCTGTGATATGTGCAGTTGATAGTGAGTCTGCCTGTAGTCGTCAACTTCATTGTCGTAGTAGCGCAGCACATTTCCGTCATCGTCGTAAATAGCGCCCGCATAATTGAAACGCCGGTTACTATTTAGCGTTGCCCGATCAATTCCATACCACGCCTGATACGTTTCTTCGTGCCCGCCAAACACGATGGCTTTCACGATTGTTTTTTTACCGTGATAAGCTCCGCTCATATAATACGAGTTGAGATCGGATGAAGCTCGTTCCAGATAACCGTCCGATGTGATCTTCGAGATCCGGCCATCGAAAGACCATCTGTTATTGATCAACCCGGTTCCGGATTTAAAGGTATAACGTTGGGAACCGAAAGATCCTGCTGAAATATTGGCTTCTGCATAGGGATCCTGAACAAGGGCATCTGTCTGAACACTTACTGTTGCCCCGAAAGCTCCGGCACCATTTGTGGAGGTACCGACGCCACGCTGTACCTGGATGCTTTGAACGGACGATGCAAGATCCGGCGTATTGACCCAATAGACACCCTGCGATTCACTATCATTCAGAGCAATTCCGTTAATGGTAACGTTGATCCGCGAAGCATCGCTTCCACGAATCCTCAGGCCTGTGTAACCAATTCCTGCACCGGCGTCGGAGGTAGTGACCATGGATGATGTCCAGTTCAATACCATTGGCAAATCCTGGCCGAAATTCTGTTTCTGAACGGACTGTTTTCCGATCTCCGTAAACGTTGTGGGCGTTTTGTCGTTGGCTCGCGTGGCATAGATCACAACTTCATCGGTCATTTGCGGCGACTCTTCCAACACAAAGTTAACCTCCAGGTTACCGGCCACGTGAACGGTTTCCGTTTTCTCCTTAAATCCGAGATACCTCACGACTACGGTGTAGTCACCGGCAGGGACGCCGGTTATCACGAAATTTCCCAACTCATCGGATACTGCAAACCGTTTGATTTCCATCACCTCCAGCGTGGCACCTTCCAGGGCACGATCACTGGTTAGTTGCCGGACCTTTCCATAAATGGAATACTCTTGCGCATGCGCGCCCGCATACCACAGCAGGGCTGTAGTAACAAAAATTGACTTGAACATTGTTAAATAATGGTTTAAACCTGCAGCGCACAGGGGAATGCACCTGCTTACGTTTAACCTTGCCTTTCCCTTCGGCCGCATTACCGGCATCAGGTTCTTTGGGTATAATCTCAGCCCGTTGTTTTATGGCACCCCTTGTCTTTTGGACGCACAAAGGTATGTTCACAATTTTTACAAAGACAAGTATTTTGACGAATACTTTTCCACCCCGGCAGGATGATGAGTCGGTTCCACACGCATCCGCTACTTTTTTTGAATCGATGGTCTTGTTTCATTCCCCGGTACGGTTCCTTTTCTTTATATTCAAAAATCGAATCAGTCATTAAGAATTATGTACACAGCATCGGTTAACAAAAGTACGTTTGAAGTGGTGTCGGAGGAATCATTGCTGATCAATGGGGATGTCATGAACTGGGATGTAATAAAGATTTCGGAAGGGTATTTTCACATTCTCCTGAACAAAAGGAGTTACGTCGTCGAAGTATTGAATGCCGACCCTAAAGCAAAGTCTTTCTCTTTTAAAATCAACGGAAGAGTGTACGAAGTGACGCTGAAAGATAAATTTGACCTGCTGCTTGAAAAGATGGGTATGAATAGCGGAGTAGCCGGTAAAGTAAATAACATTAAGGCTCCGATGCCGGGCTTGATAATCGACATGAGAGTAAAAGAAGGTGATCATGTAAAAGCCGGTGATCCGTTGTTGATTCTGGAGGCGATGAAAATGGAGAATATCATTAAAGCACCCGGAGATAGTGTGGTTAAGTCTCTCAAGGTCAAAAAGGGAGATAGTGTCGAAAAAAATCAAGTCCTGATTGAATTTTGACCGCGAACCTTTCGTCATATTATGGAATCCTCTTCCTTGATTTTGGGCTACCCGCTTTTAAAAGCTACGCGCTTCTGAATATATTGCGTCCGTTTTAACTCAATTCTTGAATGAAATACAAACGAATCCTTCTCAAACTCAGTGGCGAAGCACTTCAGGGACCTAATAAGAACATGAACATTGATCCAAACGTCCTGGAGCAGTATTGTGCTGAGATTCAAACACTAAGGGATCAGAAAGTTGAAATTGCGATCGTTATCGGAGGAGGGAACATTTTCAGGGGCGGACAAGCTGAGGCCCTGGGAATAGATCGTGTTCAGGGTGATTATATGGGGATGCTTGCGACAGTAATCAACGCCATGGCCCTGCAGAGCGCGCTGGAACGTCACGGCCTCTACACCAGGCTAATGGCCGGAATCAAAATGGAACAGGTTTGCGAACCTTTCATCCGGCGGCGGGCGATTCGTCACCTGGAAAAAGGCAGGATCGTAATATTCGGAGCGGGAATCGGGAATCCATATTTTACAACTGACTCAACTGCCAGCTTACGGGCCATTGAAGTGCAGGCTGAAGTTGTTCTGAAGGGCACACGTGTCGATGGCGTTTATACCGCGGATCCGGAGAAATATCCGGATGCAACACGTTACTCAACCCTGTCATTTCAGGAAGCTTATGAGAAAAATCTCAACATCATGGATATGACCGCTTTTACTCTTTGTATGGAAAACAAACTTCCGATTATCGTTTTCGATATGAACAAAAAAGGAAACCTGTTGAAGGTTGTAAACGGCGAAGAAGCTGGTACTTTGATCAGCTAGTCATTCCGGATCAAAATTATACGGGAAATACAATATCAAACAATGTCAAACATCTATAACCATGGATGAAATCGAGCTATACCTGGATGAGGCAAAAGACCTGATGAATAAAGGTCTGAATCACGTGGCCCATGAATTAACCAAGATAAGAGCAGGCAAGGCTAATCCTTCGATGCTGGATGGCGTGATGGTATCCTACTACGGCGCCATGACACCGCTGAATCAGGTATCGTCACTGACAACACCTGATGCACGAACGATCTTTATCAAGCCCTGGGAAAAAAACATCATTCCGGAAATCGAAAAGGCGATCATGAACGCCAACCTGGGACTGAACCCCCAAAACGACGGCCAGCAGGTAATTATCAACGTTCCGATGCTCACTGAAGAGAGGCGTAAACAACTGGTCAAACAGGTGGGACAGGAATGCGAACATGGTCGCATCAGCGTTCGCAACATTCGGAAAGAAACCAATGAGCAACTGAAAAAAATCAAGGGAGCCAGCGAAGATGACATAAAAAACGCTGAAGAAACCGTTCAGCAAATGACGAATGATTTCATTTCAAAAATTGATGCACTCATGAAAAAGAAGGAAGTCGAAATCATGACTGTGTAGCAAAACTGTATATTCTTTCGATAGAGCTTATGACGCCCACGATCAGTGATCCGGGCGTTTTTTTCTGATTTGTTCTTAATTTGTGTTTTACTCGACTAAAAACATGACAAGACTCTACTGTATTTTCATTTTCCTGGTATCCGTCTTACCGGCTTTTTCACAGAAGAAAGTTGCTCCAGTTCAGCATTATTTTCCGGATGCCGGACGATGGGAACAACGAAAACCGGGTCAGGTTGGACTGGACAGCGGGAAGCTGAATGCTGCCATTCGTTTTGCCCGGGATCATGAATCAAAATCGCCGCGAAATCTGGAAGTCGCCCATTACCAGACCTTCGGCCGCGAACCTTTTGGCGAGGCCGTTGGTCCGTTTTCGGAAAGAGGTGAACCGGCAGGCATCGTCGTCCGCAACGAATACATCGTGGCGGAGTGGGGCGACCCTTCTCGCGTTGACATGACGTTCAGTGTCACCAAAAGCTTCCTCTCCACCGTAGTAGGACTGGCTTACGACAAAGGGCTAATTAAAAGTCTTGACGACACCGTCTATCGGTCGATAGCTCCCGTTCAGGTATATAAACCAAACGCCTTACCAAAGGGTGATAACTACGGCACTCCCTCGCTGATCAACCTGTACGCTACCAGCCACAACCGTACGATCACCTGGAATCATCTGTTGCGGCAGACAAGCGACTGGGAGGGGACACTCTGGGGCAAGCCTGAGTGGGCCGACCGGCCCGGACCAAATCCATCAGATTGGACCACGCGCACCCGGAATAAACCCGGAACAGTATATGAGTACAACGATGTACGGGTCAATGTGCTGGCGCTCTCCATTCTCAATATCTGGCGGAAACCCCTGCCGCAGGTCTTAAAGGAGAATATTATGGATCCTATCGGCGCTTCGTCCACATGGAGGTGGCTCGGGTATGAGAACTCATGGGTCGTCCTCGATGGCCAGATTGTCCAGGCCGTAGGTGGCGGCGGTCATTGGGGTGGGGGTATGTTTATCAACGCCAGGGATATGGCACGGTTCGGCTACCTCACACTCCGGAGAGGGAAATGGAAAAACGCTCAATTGATCTCAGACCAATGGGTAAGCTGGGCGCTGACACCAACCCCTGCGCAGCCGACATACGGGTTCATGAACTGGTTTCTGAACACGGACAAAAAATTCCTGCAGAGCGCTCCGGAAAAAGCTTTCGTACATATCGGGAACGGGACAAACATGATCTATGTCGATCCTGAAAACGATCTCGTCGTGGTTGCCCGCTGGATTGATAACAGTTCCATGAACGGTTTCATTGAACTTGTGCTGGAATCCCTTCGGAAATAAGAGATGTGGCAAATAAAAAAAGCTCCCGGGGATCAGGAGCTTTTTTTGTGCATTACCCTGACATCAGGTAAGCTGAATTTCTTCACCTTCCTTGTTCAGGAATTTATATTCCATAATGGCCATGGACGTATCCTTTACCAGACTTACCCATCGCCGGTAATTAAAGTACCAGCGCATACGTTGTGAGATCAGCCCATGGGTAAAATACGCATGGAGGTAGGGGTGTACGGCGAGGACAAGGTTTTTTTCATTTTGTTTCACCAGCAGGTGTTCGATATTCTTTTCAATGAGATCGGATACCAGAATCGACGCCGTGATCTTGCCGGTGCCATTGCATGCGGGGCAGACTTCTTTTGTCGCGATGTTCATCTGCGGTCTTACACGTTCCCGCGTAATTTGCATCAACCCGAATTTCGACAACGGCAACACGGTTGATTTAGCCTTATCGTCAACCATCTCATCTTTCATGATTTTGAAAATGAGTTTCTTGTTGTCGGGGTTCTTCATATCGATGAAGTCGACCACGATAATACCTCCCATGTCGCGTAGCCTTAATTGCCTGGCGATTTCGCGGGCCGCTTCCATATTGACGGAGAGGGCGGTTGTTTCCTGATTTTCCTCCCGATTCGATTTGTTGCCGCTGTTGACGTCGATGACGTGCAGCGCCTCGGTGTGCTCGATAATGAGATAGCCCCCGGCTTTCAGACTTACTGTTTGCCCAAACGCCGACTTTATCTGGCGTTCGATGCCGTAGTGTTCAAAAATTTTAGCCTTCCCGTTGTAGTGCTTGACGATCTTCTCCTTGTCGGGAGCAATTGTATGGATGTAGGTCTTGACATCGTCGAATATCTTCTTGTCATCGACATGGATGTTGTCGAATGATTCGTTGAGCATGTCTCTCAAAAGCGAAGAAGTCTTATCCAGTTCACCGATGATTTTTTCAGCAGGATTTGCATTCACCAGGCGGCTCATTCCTTCCTCCCAGGTTTTAACCATGGTCCTGAGATCTCGGTCCAGTTCGGCAACCTCTTTTCCCTCGGCGACAGTCCGGATGATTACCCCGAAGTTCTCCGGCTTAATGGATTGGATGAGGCGAAGAAGGCGCTTCCGCTCCTCTCCGCTCGTGATCTTTTTAGAAACACTGACGGCATTGGCAAATGGCACCAACACCAGGTACCTCCCGGCAAGGGATAACTCACAGGATAATCGGGGCCCTTTTGTAGAAATTGGCTCTTTAACAATTTGAACCGGGATCAACTGACCTTTCGTCAATTGCTGGGTTATTTTCCCATGTTTGTCGATATCCGGCTCTGGATTGAATTTGTCTAGCTTCCCACCGTTGATTTTCTTTGCCCTGACCAGTTTCGTAAACTTCTGAAGTGAACTGTACTGCGGACCCAGGTCTAGGTAATGAAGGAAAGCGTCCTTATCGTAGCCAACATCGATAAATGCTGCATTGAGACCCTGGACAACTTTTTTAACAGTTCCCAGGTAAATATCTCCTACGGTAAACTTACTTCCTTCTTCTTCATTGTGGAATTCGACAAGCGTCTTGTCTTTAAGAAGGGCTATACGACATCCGTCCTGAGTGGCACTAATAATTAGTTCGTTACTCAAAACACTTAATGATTAAGATAAATGATGTGTACAGACTGGCAAAAACCAGTAAAAATTAATCAACAATCAGATTATTTCTTCTTGTGTCTGTTTTTCCTCAGGCGCTTCTTACGCTTGTGCGTTGCCATTTTGTGCTTCTTCCTTTTCTTTCCGCTTGGCATAAATGATTTTTAGATTTTACCCCCCTTATCCACGCCGGGAAACGATCCCTTGCTTCAAGAGGAGTGGTTAAACAATTATTTTAAATCCTTGAGATAAGAATCCACCGTTGCGAGAACAGCGGGATCCTTGTCCATCAGTTTCACTTTTTCAAACTGCTCTCTTGCCTTTAACTTATCACCCGAATTCATCCACGCAATACCGAGAAGCAAATGTGCTTGCGTGTGATTCGGGTTGATCTTTACCAACTCCTCCAGTCTTTCAATCGCTCTTTCATTCTGGCCGGATTGAATAGACAGCATTCCCATATTAAAGAGTGCCAGCTCATTCTTCGGATCCGATGCCAGCACTTCCCTTAGCATCGTTATACCCTGCATGGGGCTTTGCGAGCTAAGATAGGTCATGGCCATCTTCGTCTTTACTTCCAGGTTATCGGGTTCGTTGTCCAAAACCTTCTGGTAATACTCCCGGGTCTTTTCGGCATAACGATTCTGCGCCGCCTGATCAAGAGCCAGGGTATAAGCCTGGTAGTATTGATTACCCGCCTTAATCCAGCTTTCCGTAGTGTTAAAGAACTTTGCAGCCTCTTCCGCAAACCATGCTGAGCTGTCAAACTTGCCAGCAATCTGGTATAGCTTTGCTAAAGAGTCGGCAAAGATAGCATTTTTTTCTTTCGGTGTACTTTCCAGGATCTGGACCCTTAATTTTCGGATTCCCGCCAAAATCTCCTCTGGGGCATTGGAATGAGGGTCGTCATGGGTAGCGATCGTATCCTTTGATGGGCTGCTGAGCGTATTGTCGTTGTCAACAACAACTTTTGGCAGCAAGAAGATCAGCCAGATTACAACTGCGCTCACTGCAATCAATAATATCCTTGTTTTGAGCATGATTTCGTGCACGGCAGGGCCGGTAAGTAGTTCGAATACTTACAGCCGCCCGTTCCCTCAGGGCTTTAAGTTTACTTTACCTCCAGTTGTTTTACTTTATCGCTATTCTTGATCTTGTTTACGAAAATCTTTGCCGGTTTAAAACTGGGGACAAAATGTTCGTCGATGACCAATGCCGTATTGCGCGAAATGTTTCGGGCGATCTTTTTCTTTCGCTTTTTGTTGATAAAGCTGCCAAAACCACGGATATAGATGTTATTGCCATTTGACATGGACGTTTTTACCACGCTGAAGAATGCTTCCACCGATGCTGTTACATCTGCTTTATCAACTCCGGTTTTTTCAGCGATTTCGTTAATGATGTCTGCTTTCGTCACAGTGTTATATTTTTAAGGGTCGAGAATTTTTTCGGGAGGGCAAATTTAAAAGCAACCCCCAGAATTAAAAATGAATATTGAAAAAATCTGATAATCAGCAAGATGGACAAGCGATATTTCTCTGATAAAGTCGTTGAATGGTATGAACACAACAAACGCGAGCTCCCCTGGCGCGACACAAAAGACCCCTACAGGATCTGGTTGTCCGAGATTATTCTGCAACAAACACGGGTAAACCAGGGATTACCGTATTATTTACAATTCGTTGAAAAATTCCCCGATGTCGGTGCGCTGGCTTCCGCCCCGGAGCAGGATGTCCTGCGCCTCTGGCAGGGCCTGGGCTATTACTCCAGGGCCCGAAACCTTCATAAATGTGCGCAGGAAGTGGTTGCTAACCACAGATCCATTTTCCCTTCCACCTTCGAATCCCTGAAAAAACTCCCTGGTATTGGCGACTACACGGCGGCGGCAATTGCTTCCTTTTCCTTCAAAGAAACCGTCGCTGTTGTGGATGGCAATGTTTTCCGTGTGCTCGCCAGGATCTTTGGGATCGAAGATGTGATTAACAGCCCTGCGGGAAAAAAACGGTTTACTATACTCGCCAATGAACTAATCAGCCGGGAAAGGCCTGATCTCCACAATCAGGCGGTCATGGAATTCGGCGCGTTACATTGTACGCCGAAGAATCCGGCCTGTCCGACCTGCCCGTTTACGATGAGCTGCGTCGCTTCGGAAAACAAGATCCAGCATCTCCTGCCTGTAAAGTTGAAAAGCAAAGCTCCGCGAAAAAGGTATTTCTATTATTTCGTGATCAGGAAGGGAAAGTCGCTGTGGATGAAAAAAAGAGAAAAAAAAGATATCTGGCACGGGCTTTTCGACTTTTTCCTGATTGAAAAAAATCAACCCACCGCCATAAAAAAAATAATCGACGAATGGAATGATAAAAACCGGACTGACTTCCAAGCCAGGGATATCGACATTTCCGTCCCATATAAGCACGTTTTGAGCCACCAGGTCATCATTACAAAATTTATACTGATCGAGACCAGGCAATTCGGCCGATCCTTCGCAATGGAGCCGCTTCAGAATTATTCGGTTAAAAAAATTTCAGAACTGCCTAAACCCGTCCTTATCTCCAGGTTTTTGAGCGACTATCAACTTTTATAGTTGGCCGAAGATTGGTATTTTTGTCATTCTCATATAAACAGACACGTTATTTGCAACTACTTAAACAACTATCATTATGTCAGGCGTAAACAAAGTAATTCTGGTTGGTCGACTAGGTAAAGACCCGGAAGTAAGAAATTTAGAAAATGGTACGACCGTAGCTAATTTTACATTAGCTACTTCTGAAAGCTATAAGGACAGGACTACGGGAGAAAAGAAGGAAATCACTGAATGGCACAACATCGTCGTTTGGCGTGCGCTTGCCGAGATAACACAAAAATACCTTCACAAAGGCGATTTGGTTTACATTGAAGGTAAACTGCGAACACGCTCCTGGGAAAAAGAAGGCGTTACCCGATATACGACCGAAGTGGTTGCCGACACCATGAATATGCTCTCCACAAAGGGTAGCAGCAACGCAGGATCCGGCTACTCAGCGGTTGAGACCAACTCATCAGACAATTTCCGTGCAAATGCCCCGGCGGACACAAGTACAGACGATCTTCCGTTCTGATGTTTCACCAATTGTAGCTGATTGTGGACGAGCCCCCCAGTTTTGATTTAGGCGTTTTTTTTGAACGGGGGCTTCCATTCCTCATTGCAACTATTTCTTTATTTCTGGTGGACGCATTCGCATCGGCGTGTGAGGCTGCGCTTTTTTCACTGTCGCCGGCGGACCGTGAAGCATGCAAATCAAGCCCGCTGAAAAGCGATCGAACTATCGGATCCATGCTGGAAAATCCGAGACTGTTACAGGTAAGTTTTCTTGTTGTGGAGATTTTTACAAAGATCGGTTTCATTACGATTCTAACATTCTGGTTGCGATCCATTGGGTTCACTCTTTTACAGGTTACTGTATTGGCGGTTGCCGTATGTGTATTCTGTCTGTTCCCGGGTGCCCTGCTTCCAAAAATATACGGCCGCAAAAAAGGTATCACCTTTGCGCGTATAACAGCAGGCTTCAGCAATACTCTCTGCACAATAGCCAGCCCTTTTTCCAAACCCCTGTTGCACCTGATGAAAAAATGGGAGAGAAATTATGTGGAAAAGCGGACTTCCGCAGAGGAACTTAGCGAGGTACTGGAACTGGCGACGGGAATACCGGTGGCAACAGAGGGAGAAAAAGGAATACTTCAGGGTATTGTAAACTTCGGTACACTAACTGTAAAAGAGGTAATGCGCCCAAAGTCGGAAATTTCCGCGTTAAGTATTGACCTGAGCTTCGGCGAGTTGATGCAGTTTGTGAATAAGTCCGGGTTTTCCCGTATCCCGGTGTATCGAAAATCCCTCGATAACATAGAGGGCGTTCTTTATATAAAAGACCTGCTGCCGTTTCTCGATTATCCCTCAACTTTCGAATGGCAAAAATTGCTCAGGCCCGTCTTCTTTATTTCCCAATCGAAAAAAATTGATCTTTTATTAAAAGATTTTCAGGAAAAAAGGATTCACATGGCCATTGCCCGGGATGACCATAACATGGTAAAAGGGCTGGTGACACTGGAGGATCTCATCGAGGAGATTATTGGGGAAATAAATGATGAATTTGATGAAGTTCCTTTGCCTTTTAAGAAACCTGACCAAAAGACCTATATTTTTGACGGAAGGACGTCTCTCTTTGATCTTTGTACAAAGCTGGGTATAAACTACGATGATTTGCGAAAGCGGTACGCGGATATACCAACGTTAGGAGATTTGATGTTTGAATTAACAAATGGCTCTCCAAAAGCAGGAGATGAAATCAGGTTCGGTTCGTTTACTTTCGTTGTTGAATCGGCCGACCACAAAAGGATAAAAAGTGTGAGCGTGAAAAACACATGAGCAGACGTAATAACCTCTTTAGAAGTCACTTTTCCATCCTTGCCCTGATCGTGGCAGCATGCTCATTCCATTCCTGCAAAAAAGATTACTTGCCAAAACCTCTTGGCTACAACCGGCTCTCATTACCGGATCACCGGTATATTCCCCTGCCCGACACGCTTCCATACCGTTTTGACTACTCTGTTCATTCTGTTTTGCTTGCCGATACTTCACGGATAAGAGAAAACTTCTGGATCGAGATCTACTATCCCGCGCTGAAAGCCAATGTTCACATCACCTATAAGAGTATCCGAAGTGCCAAAATGCTGAAGGAATTTCTCGACGACTCTTACACCCTGACCTCGAAACATCAGATCAAGGCATATGCTATCAACGAAGTTATTACAAAAACCCCCCATGGTAAAACAGCTGTCATTGCAGAACTCGAGGGAGAAGTACCTAGCCAGTTTCAGTTCACAATAACGGATTCGTCCACTAATTTCCTCCGCGGCGCTCTTTACTTCGATACCAAAGTTGCAAATGATTCACTCGCCCCGGCAATCGAATATATGAAAGAGGACATCATGCAAATGATCAATACTCTGGAATGGAAAAATGAGTAATCCTGTGTGTAATTATCACAACGCCTTGCGACCTTGTCCGTCAAATCATATTTTGCAATAACATTAAATTGTGTTCTTATGGTGAAAGAGTATATCACATCAAATAAAGACCGGTTTCTTAGCGAGCTTTTTGAATGGTTACGGATTCCTTCGATCAGCGCCGATAGCAGGCATAAGCAGGATGTGCGGAAAGCTGCCGAGTTTCTGAGGCAAAAATTCCTGGATTCAGGTATTAATACGGTGGAGATCTGCGAAACAAAGGGACACCCGATTGTTTATGCCGAAATGATCATCGATCCAGTCTTGCCTACCGTCCTGGTTTATGGCCACTATGATGTTCAGCCAGCGGATCCGTTGGATCTTTGGAGTTCTCCGCCGTTCGAACCCGTTATCAGGGACGGTAAGATCTTTGCGAGAGGTTCCTGCGACGACAAAGGCCAGGTTTTTATGCACGTCAAAGCATTTGAGACGCTCATGAAACTCAACCTGCTGAAATGTAACGTCAAATTTATGGTGGAGGGTGAAGAAGAGGTGGGTTCCGATAACCTGGGTTTCTTTGTAAAGGAAAACAGGGGAAAGCTGAAGGCGGATATTATCCTCATTTCAGACACGGCGCTGATATCATTAGAGACACCTTCCATTACCACCGGACTGCGGGGATTAAGTTACATGGAAGTAGAGGTCACAGGTCCGAATCGTGATCTGCATTCAGGAGTTTATGGCGGTGCTGTGGCAAACCCCGTTAATGTATTATGCAGTATGATCGCTTCCCTGCACGATGAAAACGGCAGGGTGACTATCCCGGGTTTTTACGATAAGGTTGCCGACCTAAGCGCTGCAGAAAGGGAGGCGCTGAACAAAGCTCCTTTCGACCTTGAAGCTTATAAAAAAGAGTTGGGGATAAGAGAGGTAAAAGGAGAAAAAGGATACACGACACTGGAACGAACCGGTACAAGGCCGACCCTGGACGTAAATGGAATCTGGGGAGGATACACCGGCGAGGGTGCTAAAACGGTTTTGCCATCCAGGGCTTCGGCAAAAATTTCCATGAGACTTGTCCCCAACCAGGTTAGTGCGGAGATAACGGAATTGTTTACCAGTCATTTTAAGTCGATCGCCCCTCCCTACGTCTCCGTCAAAGTCACCGCCCACCATGGTGGTGAGCCCGCAGTGACCTCCATCGCCTCACCGGCGTATGAAGCCGCCAGTAAGGCATTCGAGGATGTATTCGGAAAAAAACCTATTCCCACCAGGGATGGAGGCAGTATCCCTATCGTCGCCCTCTTAAAAAAGGAACTGGGGTTGGATACCGTATTGATGGGATTCGGATTTGATAGCGACGCTATTCATTCTCCAAATGAACATTACGGGGTCGAGAACTTCACCCTGGGAATTGAGACGATTGTAGCTTTTTATAAACACTTTTCACCGGCATAGCAATTCTAAAAAAGACTAAGGTTCCCTCCCTTTCTGAATTTTGTCAGATCAAAAACGGGCATACCCTTATTCCTGAAATATTTTGCTTTCGATGTACGAAAAAGCTGGTGGATCGCCTCGGCATAACTTCCCTCGCCAGTCATCCTTCGTCCGAACTGAGAATCGTTGACGTTACCTCCGTGCATGTCACAGATCTGGTTCCAGACTTTATCAAAACGATCGGGAAAATTTTTCTGAAGCCAATCCTCAAAGATCTTTCCGATCGATCCGTTCAGCCTCACGATCGTCATTCCCACGGAACCTGCGCCATGGTCGGCTGCCGCTTTTAATATCTGCGGGATTTCATGGTGGTTCAGCCCGGGAATTATGGGTGCATTCATAATGCCGACCGGCACACCTGCTTTGGCGAGGGCCTCGACGGTTTGTAACCGCTTTAAACCACTCGCTGTTCTCGGCTCCATCACCCTTCTCAACTCTTCGTCAAGAGTTGTTATCGAAACGTAAACGTGAACCAGGTTGTCTTTCGCCAGGTCCGTCAATATATCCAGGTCGCGAAGTACCAGACTGTTCTTTGTGATCATTCCCACCGGGTGACGATAGTTGGCAAAAACTTTCAGGATACCGCGGGTAATTTCAAGCTTCTTTTCAAGTGGCTGATAGCAGTCGGTATTTCCGCTTACACTGATCGGAACGGGGTTCCAATCCGGATGCAGGATAAATTTTTCCAGCAGACCCGGTGCGTTTTTTTTCGCAATAATCTTCGACTCAAAATCGAGGCCAGCATTAAATCCCCAGTACTCATGGGTATTTCGGGCATAACAGTAGATACAACCGTGTTCGCAGCCCTGATACGGATTCAGGGAGTACATCATACCCAGGTCGGGGCTCGTTACCTTGTTTACGACCTTCTTTGGATTCTCGTAAAAGACCTGCGTTGCCGGCGACGAAAATAAAGGCTCGTCCAAACCTTCAACGTGTTCCGTGACGTAGTTTGCTTTCAGAAATTTGTTTTCCGATTTTATTTGCGCCCCTCTTCCCTTAAAGTATTCCTCCTCCATAATAACTAACAAATTTAGTTAACGCACTAACAATATTAGTGTTCCGTTTGCTGACGTCCAATTTTAATAACCGGAATTTTGAGATAATTTTCGGCGATCTCTAAAACGTGCTTACCTATCATCAAACTCCCGTCACCGAAGTACACGACGAACTATTTGTCGGGGCATCGGTCCGGCTTTTTATGAAAAGAGAAGACCTGAATCATCCTTTTGTTTCAGGGAATAAATGGTGGAAACTCAAATATAACCTGGCTGAAGCAGAACAACATGGTAAAACAACGTTACTGACCTTTGGGGGATCTTTCTCCAACCACATTTATGCCACGGCGGCGGCAGCGCACGAATTGAAGCTGAATAGTATCGGAATTATCAGGGGTGAAGAAAGGTTGCCGTTAAATCCTGTGCTTCAATTTGCGCAACAACATGGTATGCGGTTGTATTATGTATCAAGGGAAGCGTATCGAAAAAAAGCTGACGATTCTTTTATCCAAAGTCTCCGGGAGAAATTTGGCGATTTTTACCTTATCCCGGAGGGCGGCAGTAATGACCTGGCCGTAAAAGGGGTGGAGGAGTTTGCCGGCTCCATCCCGGGTAATTTCGATTACCTCTGTTGCCCCGTTGGGACGGGCGGTACGTTAGCGGGCCTCGTAAAGGGATTGAAAGGACAAAAAACAATATTGGGAATTTCAGCGCTGAAAGACGGTACTTTCCTTCACGACGAGGTGGTCAGGCTGGGAGCTACTTACACCAACTGGAGAGTTTTGATCGATTATCATTTTGGCGGATATGCCAAGTCCACAAAAGAGTTGGAGAAGTTCATGGATGAATTCACCCAGCGCCACAACATTCCCCTTGAATTTATATACAGCGGGAAAATGATTTTTGGCATTTATGATCTTGTGCGCCGGGGATTCTTTCCGAAAGATTCTGTAGTACTGGCCATTCACACCGGAGGTATCCATCCCGCTACAGTAGTTTGAATTCCTTGTGGACGTTCCACACTTTTCCGTTGTGTTTTAACAAGGCAATTTTATCCGCGGTAAATTCGGCCTTAAAATTTTTCTCCCTGAATTCTTCCCATGCAAGCTGGTAGCCCGGTTTCTTCAGGTCACGAAACGCCACGGTGAGGTGGGGGTGAAAAGGCAACTCCTTGTAGTTCGCGTTGAAGAGGTTCAATTCCTTCTTACAATAGCGCTGAAGGTTCTTTTGCAGAAGGTCCAATTCCTCCGTCATCACCACGTTGATAAAAATCACACGGGGCGGAAAGGAAGAAAAATTGTCCAGCTTAATCGTAACGGACTTGTTTACATCACAAAAAGTCCGGAGTACTTGGGTCAGTTCGTTTTCGTTCTTTTCACGCCACCTGAAAGGCATATGAAGTGTAATGTGAGGCGGAGAGTTCAGAGATGCCTTACTGTTATAATGAGTCTTGAAGTATTCCTTTTGTTCCAGTGCATCTTCATATACCGGGGTCGGCGGAATAATGGCAATAAAGTACAGTTGTTCTTTGACTTTACCGCTTAAGACTGCATCACTCATATTGTCTGAAAGGTATTAAGGATGCAAGATATTATTCCACTGAACAACCTTTGCATGGATATATATATATTCATACGGATAAAAAGTTAATGAGATTAAATTTTCTCTGCTTTTCCTATTTTTGCTTCAAATCAAAATATAACATGAACTATCGCATCGAGAAAGACACCATGGGTGAAGTCAATGTTCCGGCAGATAAATATTGGGGAGCTCAGACGGAAAGGTCGCGTAACAACTTCAAGATCGGACCAGAGGCCAGTATGCCGAAAGAGATCATTTATGCGTTTGCATATCTGAAAAAAGCAGCCGCGCAGGCAAATCATGAGCTTGGCGTATTGACAGCCGAGAAAAGGGACCTGATTTCAATGGCCTGCGAGGAAATACTGGCCGGAAAGCTTGATGCGGAATTCCCTCTCGTGATATGGCAAACCGGCTCGGGTACACAGAGCAACATGAACGTGAACGAAGTTGTCGCTTACAGGGCTCACGTGCTGAACGGCGGTAAGCTTGAGGATGAGAAAAAAGTCCTGCATCCCAATGACGACGTGAACAAATCCCAGTCTTCCAATGATACTTTTCCCACCGCCATGCATATCGCAGCTTATAAACAGGTCAGCGAAATTACCCTGGTAGGGATGGAGAAACTACGTGCCACACTTTCTAAAAAGTCCACCGCTTTTAAAAATATAGTCAAGACCGGAAGGACGCATTTTATGGATGCCACACCACTCACCCTGGGACAGGAGTTTTCCGGTTATGTCCAGCAAATTGATAATAGTATCCGGGCAATAAAAAACGCGCTCGAAATGGTTCGTGAGCTGGCGTTGGGCGGAACCGCGGTCGGTACCGGTTTAAATACGCCAAAGGGTTATGATGTTCTGGTCGCAAAGAAAATTGCCGACCTGACGGGTTATCCTTTTGTAACGGCTCCCAATAAATTTGAGGCGCTGGCTGCCCATGATGCCATGGTGGAACTTTCCGGGGCGCTGAAAAGGTCAGCCGTTGCGCTTATGAAAATTGCCAACGATATCAGGATGCTCAGCTCCGGTCCGCGGTGTGGTCTGGGTGAGCTTATCATTCCGGACAACGAGCCGGGTTCGTCCATTATGCCGGGAAAGGTCAACCCTACACAACCGGAAGCGCTTACGATGGTGTGTGCGCAAGTGATAGGCAATGACGTTGCTGTTTCTATCGGTGGCGCCACTGGACATTTTGAACTAAATGTTTTTAAACCCGTTATCGCCGCCAACGTACTTCAGTCGGCCAGACTTCTGGGCGATGCCTGTGTATCGTTCAATGAAAAATGTGCGGAAGGAATAGAAGCAAATCACTCGGTGATCAAACAGCACCTTGAAAACTCTCTGATGCTGGTCACTGCATTGAACACGCACATCGGATATGAAAATGCGGCCAAGATTGCGAAAAAAGCTCACAAGGAAAACAAGACTTTAAGGGAAGCAGCGGTAGGGTTAGGACTGCTAACATCGGAGCAGTTTGATGAATGGGTTCGTCCTGAAAAAATGGTAGGCAGCCTTGACTAGATCAGGCATTTTAATAAAATATTTGTACCTTTATTTTGATTTAACCAATCCGAGAATGAAAAAAGTATTACCATTATTCTTCTGTCTCGTGTTGATGGCTGCCTCAACGCAGAGCTTCGCACAGCTTTCCAAGAAGGAAAAAAAAGAATGGAAGAAGAAAGCCAAACAATTTGCCAAGGCTCCTGAGAACCTGAAACAGCTAACGGAAGACAAACAAGCGGCAGACAATACAGTATCTACTCTTAACCAGAAAGTCTCCCAGATGCAGTCTTCGTTGAGTGACAAGGATGCCAAGATCGCGCAGTTGGAGGACGAACTTACCCAGATGAGGGGACAGTTAACGTCGGCCCGCGCTGAACTGGCGCAGCTGAAGGAAAACCCGGTAAACTCGATGGATTTTTCCAAAGGAGTGGTTTTCAAAGTTCAGATCGGAGCTTTCAAGAACAAGAACCTGGCTAAATACTTTGAGAATAACCCGAACTTTGGCGGAGAAGCTAAAGACGGCGAACCTCAAAAATTGACGATCGGAATATTCCGTGACTATTGGGAGGCGGATACCTTTAAAAAATATATGCGCGAAATGGGTGTCAAAGATGCCTGGATTGTGCCCTACAAAGATGGACAACGGGTGGAAATCAAGGATGTGTTGGAAGGTGTGGTTGGCGATAAACCTGCTGAAAGCGCTAATTGATCGAAATTATTTTCTTTTTCCGAAAGAAAGCAATGCTAAAACATTGCTTTCTTTGTTTATTGGGTACCCTCTAAATCGCCACTAAGTAAATTTTCTTAAGACCAATACTCCGTTATTTTTGTGGGCATGTGTCGGACCGCTTTTGTTTTGCTTTTATTTATAACGGGTTCTTTATCCGCGCAGGTCAGAGTATCAAAACTGGTGATTAAAGCCAAAGAGGTTTATACGCTGGGTCAGTCCGATATCCTGGTTGCAGACACGCTGATTATGATGGATTCTTCCAGGCTCGTCCTGAACAAGCTGAAGGGTGAGAATTTTATCCGGGTAAAAGTAGCGCGGTTTGGAAATTACTGTACGATAGACGGTAAAGGCTACGATGGTCAACCGGGGCGAAATGGTGCACCCGGAACGACCCCCACCGGCCCGTGCCTGAACGGATCTCCCGGAAGGGACGGAACAAGAGGTCTTGACGGAACAAAAGGCCTTAATCTTTTTATGTATCTTGAGAAAGTGACTATACGGGGTCAACTTATCGTCGAATTATCCGGCGGAAGTGGGGGCAAAGGGGGTCAGGGAGGAAATGGTGGTGGAGGTAGCCCGGGAACCCGGCATTGTAATGGTGGAAATGGAGCCAACGGCGGTAAGGCCGGGGCGGGTGGAAATGGTGGAAATGGTGGAACCCTTACCATAACAGCGCCAAAGCCGCAGGTTTTTAAAGATCTGGTTATTGCAAAAAAAATAATCGTCAACTACAATGGGGGGGTTGCCGGTCCATCTGGTAAAGGTGGTTATCATGGCGGAGCAGGTTTGGGACCATCGAAAAAGAACGGTAAAGACGGTGAGCCTGGTCCGTACAATGCTAACGGAATCTCGGGTGAAAATGGTAATCTGGTAATTCAAGCCAATTAATTCATGGACAAAAGATGGTTGTTGAAGGAAATCCCTTCCCATGAGAGCATCGAGCAGCTATCGAAAATCATAAACATCAACGCTTACTTATCCGCTATCCTGATTCAGCGCGGGATCAGCGATTTCGAAACCGCGAAAAGATTTTTCAGACCTTCACTCGATGCTCTTCACGATCCTTTCCTGATGAAAGGAATGGAGAGCGCGGTCGCCCGGTTAGATGCGGCGATAAAGGCGAACGAGAAGATCCTCATCTACGGAGACTATGATGTTGATGGTACAACTTCTGTAGCACTCGTTTATAGCTATCTTAAACAGTTCTATCCCCATTGCGAAATCTACATCCCGGACCGCAATGCCGAAGGATATGGAGTCTCACTTGCCGGCGTGCAGTGGGCTGAAGCTAATGGCTATACGCTGATTATTGCACTGGATTGCGGTATAAAATCTTCGGAACTAGTCGCACTGGCCAAACAAAAGGGTACGGACTTTATTATCTGCGATCACCACCTGCCCGATGAATTTGTCCCCGATGCTATTGCCGTCCTCGATCCAAAACAGCATGATTGTTCCTATCCCTACAAAGAGCTGAGCGGCTGCGGACTGGGTTTTAAGTTCATGCAAGGCTATGCCAGGAAGTTTCGCGACGAGGTTCAGGTGTACGAATACCTCGATCTCGTTGCCGTTAGCATAGCCTCTGATATTGTTCCTATCACGGGGGAAAACAGGATACTGACTTATTTTGGTTTGAAAAAACTAAACGACAATCCGATGCCCGGACTGAAGGCTCTGAAAGATATTGCAGGGCTGAAAAACGAACTTGATGTTTCGGGAATTGTATTTACCCTTGGCCCGCGGATCAACGCTGCCGGCAGGGTGGCTCACGGACGTGCCGCCGTAGATCTTCTTGTCTCTGAAACGGAAAGTGACGCGAATGACCTGGCTGAAAAAATCAATCTCAAGAATGAAGTACGCAAACAGTTTGACTCCGATATCACCGAAGAGGCGATTGCTATGATTGAGGGTAGTGATGTGCTGCGCGCGGCAAAATCCACCGTCCTTTTCAAGAATACCTGGCACAAAGGTGTTATTGGCATAGTTGCTGCTAGATGTGTCGAGAAATATTACCGTCCAACCGTGATCCTGACCGAATCGAACAACAAAATAACAGGCTCCGCACGCAGCGTACATGGGTTTGATTTGTACAACGCCATCCTGGAATGCAGTGACCTGCTGGAAAAATTCGGCGGCCATAAATACGCGGCCGGACTTACGCTGGAAATCGATAAGCTGGAGCAATTCCAGGAAAAGTTCGAGAAAGTAGTTTCGTCTTCCATTACGGAGGATATGATGACCCCTGTACTGGAAATGGACATGCCCCTGCACTTCGACGTCATCACATCCAAGTTTTTATCGGTGTTGAAACAAATGGCTCCCTTTGGTCCCGAGAATCAGCGACCTGTCTTCGAAGCAACCGGTGTCTACGTGTTCAATTCGCTTTCATCATTCAAAGACAGGCATGTTAGGTTCCTGGCCGGTCAGCAAAAGAACGAAAATGTGTTCCAGGCAGTGGGGTTTGATATGGGAGAACACTATGAAAGACTTTCCCGTGGGGACCAGTTTAAGATGGCTTTTACTATCGAAGAAAATACCTTCAACGGAACAACGTCCGTTCAATTGAGGATTAAAGACATCAAATTTACCAACTCATGATCTTGCGGGCTGAGCACCTTGTAAAAAAATACAAAACGCGTACAGTGGTGAACGACGTTTCCGTCCAGGTAGGGCAGGGTGAAATCGTCGGATTGCTGGGCCCTAACGGCGCGGGTAAAACAACCTCTTTTTATATGATGGTTGGACTTATCAAACCGAACGAAGGCCGGATTTTTTTGGATGACGAAGAGATCACACCTCTCCCCATGTATCAGCGCGCTCGTAAAGGGATCGGATATCTCGCCCAGGAAGCTTCTGTTTTCCGTAAGTTGTCCGTTGAGGAAAATATCATGTCCGTACTGGAGATGAGGGAATTTACCAAGCAACAGCGCAAGGATAAAGTCGATGAGCTTATCGACGAGTTCAGCCTCCATAAGGTAAGAAAAAATTTGGGTATGTCCCTTTCAGGCGGAGAACGTCGAAGAACGGAGATAGCCCGGGCTCTGGCAGTCGATCCGAATTTCGTGTTGCTGGACGAACCCTTTGCCGGTGTGGATCCGATTGCCGTCGAAGAGATCCAGTCGATCGTCTCTCGCTTAAGGAACAAAAACATCGGAATACTCATCACCGATCACAATGTGGATGAAACCCTGTCTATCACCGACCGCGCATACCTGATGGTGGATGGCAAACTGTTTAAAGCCGGTACCGCCGAAGAACTTGCCAGTGACCCTCAGGTTCGAAAGGTGTACCTGGGACAAAATTTTGAATTGCGCCGTTCGAAGCTTACACTTAAGAATAATGACACCTGGCCCGACCCGTCAGAATCTATTTGATTTTTTACATCTCTACGCCTCCCTCGTTCGGGTAACAATCGTTTGAGTTTATTACTTTTGAAGTTGACGCACAAAACATGGGGCTGATAAACTCGATATTGACCTGGGTAATGCAAAAGCGAATTCATCAGATCGAGCTTTTCATCAAATACCCCAATGAAGTTCAGGAAGAGCTATTCAAGAAGCTTCTGCAGACCGCAAAATCGACAGAGTTCGGAACCAGGTATAACTTCGCCGGCATTAGCAGTTATGAACAGTTCAAGGAACGTGTGCCCGTTCAAACCTATGAAAATATATTCCCTTATATCGAACGTATGATGCGGGGTGAGCAGAACATTCTGTGGCCGTCGGAAATCAAGTGGTTCTCGAAGTCTTCGGGGACAACGAATGCGAGAAGTAAGTTTATACCCGTATCGCAGGAAGCGCTCGAGGATTGTCATTTCAAGGGCGGGAAGGATTTACTATCACTTTACGTGAATAATTGCCCGGAGACAAAACTCTTTAATGGAAAAGGTCTCGCGGTAGGAGGAAGTCATCAGATCAACGAACTTGATCCCACAGCCTCTTCCTATTATGGCGACGTTTCCGCGGTAATCATGCAAAATCTGCCTCCCTGGGCTCAATTCATCAGAACCCCAAGCCTGGAGACAGCCCTCATGGGCAACTGGGAGGAAAAAATTGAAAAACTCGCCCGCGAAACGGCCGGTGACAACGTCACGAATATCGCCGGTGTGCCAACATGGACAATTTTACTCATTCAGAAGATTGTTGAACTTCAGCACAAAAACAACATACTGGAAGTGTGGCCAAATCTGGAAGTATTTTTCCACGGCGCGGTCGCATTCGCTCCATACCGGACGTTATTCCAGTCCCTGATTCCGTCGGAAAAAATGCAGTATTGGGAAACTTACAATGCGAGCGAAGGCTTTTTCGGAATACAGGATCAGAAAAATTCCGAAGAAATGCTGCTCATGCTGGACTACGGAATTTTTTACGAGTTTATCCCCACCGAAGACATCGAAAATGAAAATCCACGCGCCATCCGGCTAAGTGATGTTGAACTGGACAAGAACTACGCAATGGTTATCAGTACAAACTCCGGATTGTGGCGATATAACATCGGGGATACCATCAAATTCACGTCTAAATATCCATACCGCATAAAGATCTCCGGAAGGACGAAACATTTTATCAACGCTTTTGGCGAAGAGGTAATCGTTGAAAATGCGGAAGCAGCCATAACAAAAGCCTGCGAATACACCGGCGCCGTCATAGACAATTTCACCGCGGCACCTGTATACCTGGAAGAGGGAAAAAAAGCCGGACACGAATGGATCATTGAGTTTAAAGTTCAACCGTCCAACCTTACGGAGTTTTCCCGTGTGCTGGACGAAACATTACGTTCGATCAATTCTGACTACGATGCCAAACGCGCGCATAACCTGGCGCTCATCGCCCCGAAAGTCCATAGTGTCGGCGAAGGTACCTTTTATAACTGGATGAAAAGAAGAGGTAAATTAGGAGGCCAGAACAAAGTCCCTAGACTTGCCAATTCCCGCGAGTACGTTGACGATATCCTGAAAATGCTGCAGGAGGCCTGATACCTTCCGCCTATTTTTTTGTGATCTTGTATGAAGTCTCCGTGAGGATCTGCATCGGCATATCCATATCTTCCTGAAGTATTCCTCCTGCCAACAGAGTCATCTTTCCTTTGAGTTCAGACACGATGTGCAGGTCCGTAGGCCATCCCGTTTTTATATCTACACTCGCCTTCATAGTCTGATTCCCGCCCAGATCAACGCGCGCTTTCAGACCACCCGGCAAATTCACCGGTTTTCCTTTGTCCGTGGTAGTAAACACCCCGTCGGCATTTACCGTGGCCGTTGTGTGGTTCAGGGCGGCGAGGTTCCAGGAGTTGTCAACCTCTATCGGGAAATCCATGGGAAATCCGTTTTTAGAAGTCCAGGTATCACCCTGTTTTACTTTTTTATCCGAGTAGAAAACCATTGCCTGCTCGACACTGTTTTTCAACGAGCTTTTGCCAAGCAGTTGCTCCAGGGACTGTTTCGTCGTCTTCATCGTATTTTCATCCAGGCCGAGCGCCGTTAACCCGGACCACAGATTTTCCACGCCTTCGACTTCTTCCACAAGTCCTGATTTGTTAAGCGTTACAAAAAATGGTTTTTTCATCATGGACCGGAAAACCTTGTTCTGTTCATTGTTGTCGGGACCTTCGCTATCCATGACAACATCTCCCATCATTGTTTTCGAACTGTTCTTCAGCGAGAGAAATTGTGTTTCCAGTTTAGCTCCGTTGGTGGTGAGTTCCACAACCTTGAACGTCATTTCGCCGGAGTAATGGTTTTCCCCGTTTTGCTCCGTCCCCATGATCGACTGCTTTATCGTCTGCCTGGTCGTTTGCGTCATCCGGTATTCGTCTCCCAGCTTAAAACTGTATTCCAGTTTAACGACATTCACAGGCAAGGTAAGACCAAAGCCTGCCAGGGTAAGGAATGCTAGAATGAGAGTTTTCATTTTTGATTGTAATGTGTTTGTTACCCGGAATTCACAAATTTTGAAACACTATTGACGGATCACGTTTCGAAGCCAGGTTGTAATACTCCATCGCGATGTTTCTTCCACCAATGTTCCCACTTCCGCTGCGCGGTTCACCTTTTCGACGGTATAAAACGCCGTAGGCAAAATATCTTTCAGCTTGTACAACAGTATTTCCAGGCTCTCTCTTTCCAGCACTGTAAAAACCAGATTCTCCTTTCCGTCAGGTCCCTCCGCGTTTACATGCGTGTACCGGAATCGTTTTTCATTCAGATACCCGATAAGTTCCTTAACATCCTTACGCGTGATTATCCTTACGATCACTTTACCGTAAGCGATACGTTCTTCGATGATCATCCCCACAAAAATTCCTGTTGCGAAACCGCCCGGATAAGCCACATAACATATCCAGTTGTCAAGGTGTTCAAAAATCTGCCGGATCGCCATCAACCAGATGAACGACTCAAAAAAACCCAAAATTGTAGCCGTCATTCTGCGCCCACCCAGAACGTAAATGATTCGAATCGTATTTATCGATACATCGGTGATCCGTGCTAAAAAAATAAGGAACGGAAGCAGGAGGTAACTGAAAATACTTTCCGAAATGCCAAGGGTGCCTGTGAAAAAACTTTCCATAGATGCAAATTAGTAATCTTCCGGTTAAAGATGTTACGATCTGTCATCCAAATAGATCCTGGAAGACTTCGGTAATTTTGCCAAACGCCTTTACGGAAATCCTTGTTTTCTTAATGTCGATACCTTTATAACTGTATTTGGATATGTATATCTCTTCGAAGCCCAGCTTTTCGGCCTCGGAAATCCGCTGATCAATTTTGTTGACAGCCCGAAGCTCTCCGCCCAGGCCTACCTCCGCTGCAAAACATATTTTATCCGAGACAGGGATCTCCTCCATCGAACTGATAATGGAAATGCACACAGCCAGATCGATCGCCGGGTCTTCCACCTTGATACCACCGGCCATGTTCAGAAAAACATCCTGCGTGCCCATTCTGAAGCCACATCTTTTTTCGAGAACAGCCAGTAACATATTTAACCGCTTCTGATCAAACCCCGTTGGGGTTCGCTGCGGTGTTCCGTAGGACGCCGGGCTGACCAGCGATTGAATTTCAATTAGCAATGGCCGGTTACCCTCGATGGTGGCTCCGATCGTAACACCGCTTAACTGGCCGTCTTTTTGTGATATCAGGATCTCAGACGGATTCGAAACTTCACGCAACCCGGTACCTAACATCTCGTAAATTCCAATTTCTGAAGTGGAGCCGAACCGGTTTTTTGTAGTCCGTAAAATCCGGTACGCCAGGTGTTGATCCCCTTCGAATTGCAGGACGGTATCGACCATGTGTTCGAGTACTTTCGGCCCGGCCAGCATACCGTCCTTTGTGATATGACCGATAAGAAAAACAGGCGTGTTGGTTTCTTTTGCGAACTTCATCAGTTCGCCCGCACACTGCCTTACCTGGCCAATGCTTCCTGCCGCAGAATCCAACTGTGTAGAGTGCACCGTCTGGATCGAGTCGATGATCACAATATTGGGCTGCGTCGATTCGATCGCCAGAAAGATACTCCTGGTGTTTGTCTCTGTTAACACGTAAAAATTAGGTGACGAATTTCCTAACCGCTCCGCACGCATTTTGATTTGTTGCTCGCTCTCTTCACCGGAAACATAAAGCACCCGCTGCGAGGCCAGCAGCAGACCAACCTGCAGCATCAGGGTCGATTTGCCAATTCCGGGTTCACCACCGATAAGGACCAGCGACCCCGGCACAATACCTCCTCCGAGAACCCTGTTCAATTCCTGATCGATTGAATTTATTCTGATCTCCTGCGTCGACTCAACTTCGTCCAGGGTTTTTGCTTTGACACTTCTTTGGCGGCCGGAGTCCTGTCTCCATTCATTTTTAGCGGTTTCTTCCTTCACGATCAACTCTTCCGCGAATGTATTCCACGAACCACAAGAGGGACATTTGCCCAGCCATTTGGCGGATTCGTACCCGCATGACTGGCAAAAGAAGGTGCTTTTTGACTTTGCCAAAGTGAATAATTTAGTGTTCCGAGGTTACAGAAATGATACGATATGTATGGATAAAATTGAAAACATTTTTTTATAATTACATTTAAAATAAACCAAACCTGTTGTATGAAGAGCTTGATTTTAGGGTTTCTTGTAACCCTCGTTACCTGCAACGTTTTCGGCCAAAAACCACCCGTAAAGTTTGGCGAGATACCGATCGAAGATCTCAAGATGCAAATTTACGATAAGGATTCTTCCGCAGCTGCGGTAATCTTATGTGATTTCGGGCAGTCTTCCCTCGTTTACAGCCAAAGCGATGGTTTCAGCATTAATTTCGAAAGAATTACACGAATAAAAATTCTTTCCAAAGACGGGCTTGACTGGGCAACGTTTGAAGTACCCCTCTACAAGGACGGTGGTAACAACGAAAAATTCTCCGCACTCAAAGCCGTTACCTATAACCTGGAGAACGGCAAGGTTGTCGAATCCAAACTGAAAAGCGATGCCGTCTTCAAGGAGAAGCTTAACACCAACATCGATATAATGAAGTTCACACTTCCGAATGCGAGGGAGGGATCGGTAGTGGAAGTTACCTATAAAGTCAACTCCGACTTCATCGCCAATTTTCAGGACTGGGAATTTCAAAGCACCATACCTGTCCGCTGGAGCGAATACCGGGCAAATATTCCCGAATACTTTCAGTACGACAAATACATGCAGGGTTACATTCCGTTGAGCATTAACGAAACGAAAGACGTTCCCAATTTTATTACCCTTACTTCAACAGACCGTGGCTCCGCGTCCTTTCGGGGAAGCACCCAGAGTCAGTTCAACAATGATAAGATAGATTTTAAGGAATTCAGGTCGCGGTGGGTTTCAAAGGATGTTCCCGCATTCAAACCCGAACCTTTTATAACAACAAGTAAGGACTACATATCGAAAATGAACTTCGAGCTGGCGTCAACGAATTTCCCCGGCAGCGGAGTTAAATCTTATATGGGAAGCTGGGCAGATATAAACAAACTGTTCAGTGAAAGTTCGAACTTCGGCAAGGAAGTATCGGGGAACGGTTTTTTGAAAAAGATCGTGGAGGATATCACGGCCGGCCTTACGACGCCTGAACAAAAAATTGCCGCTATAAACAATTATGTAAAGCAGAACGTCGAATGGAATGGATCGAGTCAAAAATTTACCGACACACCTCTTAAAAAAGTGTTGGAAGACAGGAAAGGAAGTTCCGCAGAAGTAAACTTTATCCTTGCGTCCATGCTGGAGAAAGCCGGGCTTCCGGTTTCCCCGGTGCTGATCAGTACGCGGGATCACGGCTTCGTGAGAGAAACTACGGCGATATCCAGCCAGTTTAACTATGTGTTGTGCCTGGTAAAGGTTGGTGAAAAAATGGTTCTCCTCGACGCAACCGACAAACTGCTTCCCACAGGCGTGTTACCCGAGCGATGCCTCAATGGAAATGGCCTGGTGGTATCTGAGTCAGCCGGCTTCAGCTGGGTGCCCCTAACGTCGCCGGTCAAGTCAAAAACGTATTACCACGCGGACCTCGTACTAAGTCCGGCGGGCGAATTGAAAGGCAAGCTCCAGGCTGACCGTTCCGGATACTATGCAAGCAGGAGCCGCAAGACGTATTTTTCCAAGGGCGAAGGGGAGTACGTGAAAGATTTTATCGGCGGACGTTCCTGGGTTGTGGAGAAGAGTGAGTTCACAAATGCGAAGGAAGTTACCGAGGGATTTAAAGAAGCCCACCAGGTGTCTATCACGGATCACATTACTGCTGCAAACGACGTGATGTATATAAATCCTTTCCTCGTCTTGCAGGAAGATGAAAATCCTTTCAGGCTGGAAAAACGGGAATATCCCGTTGATTTTGGGAGTCCCCTTGAAAAACTATACATCTGCAGAATCGCCATCCCGGATGGATATGTGGTAGACGAACTCCCGCAAAGTCGTCTCCTCCGGCTGCCGGATAATGCGGCGAAATTTATGTATAGTACCTCAGAGGCGAATAATGTTATTTCCGTGACGAGCAGTCTTCAGATAAACAACAGTTTATTTTCGCAGGAGGAGTACCCGCATTTGCGGGAATTTTACAATCAGGTTGTAGCAAAGCAGGCTGAGCAAATCGTTTTAAAAAAGAAATAGCATGAAAATTCAGCTTATTGCGGCAGGTCTAAGCTTTCTGTTCTTTCAAGCTACCGGTGCTGATCCGAAATTTCCTGTCAGTTCGATACCGGAGGAATTGAAAAAAGATGTAAACGTTGTTGTCCGGGAAGATGAGATGACGTTTAAGATCCATTCCAGGAGTAAGGCGACATTCACGGTTCGAATGGTCGCCACTATTCTGAATGCCAACGGAAAACATTACGCCGAAAATGTAGTTGGCTATGATAAGCTCAGTAAAATTTCATCGTTCAGGGGCACCGCTTATGACGCGGAGGGTAATGTACTCCGGAAACTGAAGAGCAGCGATATTTATGATCAAAGTTCATACGATGGACTGTACAGCGACAACCGGTATAAGTCCGCGGATATTTCCCAGAATACCTATCCTTATACCGTTGAGTTTGAATACGAGATCGAGTATAAGTACTTGTTTTGGATACCGGGGTCTGTGATCGTACCCGGCGAAAAAGTTTCGGTTCAACATGCCGCTTATACGTTGATTTATCCGCCGGACCTGGAGCCTCGTTACAAGACGTTTAATGTTTCTTCAAAGCCCCGGGAGGAAAAGACTTCCGACGGTTTTAAAAAATTGTCATGGAACTTTGAAAACGTTAAGCCTATCAAATTTGAACCACTCGGGCCTCCGCGCGAATTACTGGTCCCGTCTATCAAAGCCGCGCCTTCCGGGTTCGAGTATGACGGCTATACCGGTGTAATGACAACATGGTCGGATTTTGGCAAATGGATTTCGTCTCTCAATAAAGGCAGAAATGTCCTGCCAGAGGCTACCAAACTTAAAGTACAACAACTCACAGTGAACCTTAAGACTACGGAGGAAAAAACAAAAGTACTGTACCAGTATCTGCAGGATAAAACCCGGTATGTGAGCATTCAACTCGGTATAGGGGGGTTCCAGCCTTTTGAAGCTTCTGTCGTTGACCAGACCGGTTATGGTGACTGCAAGGCTCTATCAAATTATATGGTGTCCATGCTCGACGCGGTTGGCATCAAGTCGCATTATGTTTTGATCAAGGCAGGTGAAGATGCGTCGGATATGAATGTTGACTTCTCAAGTTCGCAGTTCAATCACGCGATTGTGGCTGTCCCCAACCAAGGCGATACGCTGTGGCTGGAGTGCACAAGCCAGACAAATCCCTTTGGATATATGGGATCGTTCACGGGAGACCGGAAGGCGCTGTTGATAACATCCGATGGCGCAAAAGTGGTGAACACGATTCGTTATTCGGCAGAAC
The DNA here is from genome assembly GCA_041742155.1 of Chryseolinea sp. GTDB lineage: Bacteria > Bacteroidota > Bacteroidia > Cytophagales > Cyclobacteriaceae > Chryseolinea. The sequence continues at coordinate 228,059 of JBGSJE010000005.1, forward strand.
AAAATAAGCAGTCGCGGATCGCGGATGTATTTGTCCAGTCAACGGGAGATGCTACCGCCACTATCAGGACAACGTATGCAGGTTTGCAGTATGAAAATGGTCGTCTCGATGCTTTTTTAAACAACCAGTATGACGAACAAAAAAAATGGATTCAGAAAAATACCTCCATTCCTAACTTTGACATTACGGCTTTTAAAATGCTCAACAACAAGGAAAAGATCCCTTCGGCAATCGTAAACGTAGACCTTTCCTTAAGACGATTCGCATCGGTAAGCGGCAAACGTATTTTCCTCACTCCAAATTTAATGAACCGTTCCACCTACATACCCGAGAAACTGGAAAACCGTAAGACCAGCGTTGTGATACGCACGGGTTATACGGATATCGACACTATCCGGTATCATTTGCCCGAGGGGATTTACCCTGAGTTTATGCCCGAACCGGTAAAACTGAAATCCAGGTTCGGCACCTATGAGGCAAGTTTTGTTCTGGACCAGGACAACCTAGTCTATATCCGGAAGATCATCATGAACAAAGGTGAATTTCCGCCGGAATCGTATAATGAACTCATCGAGTTTTATCGCGGCCTGAACAAGGCGGATAATATGAAAATGGTGTTCCTCAGTAAAACCTGATTCAGAAAGGCGAGTTCGGTTCCCTGGACATGATATTAAAAACCAGGCGGTCAGCCAGTCCGGGGAGCCACTTATTCATAAAAACCGCCAGCTTACCCTGCGTAGTGAGCACAAGTGTCCTCCGGCGTTTCACGGTGGCTCCGTAGATGTAATGGGCGCATTCCTCCGCCGTCATCATGTTACCTTCCTCCCTGGGCGATTCCCCCTGAACGGATCCATCCTTTGTCAAGGCTCTTTTCCGGATGTTGGTGGCCGTGAACCCCGGGCACGCAGTCAGGACGTGAGTACCCTTCGGAGCAAGCTCAAGTCTTAGGGCTTCCAAAAATCCATTCAATGCAAATTTTGACGCGGAGTAGCCGGTACGACCTGGCAACCCACGGAATCCCGCGATTGAAGAAATCCCAATTATAGATCCTCGGTTGCGTATTATTTCAGGAAGACAATACTTGGTTGCATACACGACTCCCAGGAAATTGATATTCATAACCTTCTTCAGGACCTCAACATCCGCCTCTTCGAAAAGCGCCCGCATGCTGATTCCGGCATTATTGATCAATACGTCTATAGTACCGTATTTTTCAATCGTCTCCTCCGCCATTCTTTTATTATCCTCCTCGACACTAACGTCACCTCTGAATCCCGTAATTGTAACGCCCTTCTGTTGAAGCTCGTGGACGACCTTGTCGAGATCATGCTGATTCCGTCCCGTGATCAGTATTTTCGACCCCCGCGCACCGAACTCGGCAGCGAGAGCCTTTCCAATACCCGACGATCCGCCTGTAATGATCACAACTTTGTCCTTCATTTCTTGTTTGAGGGTTTTAATTCATTCGCCATTAATGTATGGACAACAGATCACTACATCAAAAACTAAATCGGAGGCTGCCGGCGCGAAGCGGAAATCTGTAAACCAAACAACCATCCTATCTTAGCGTACCCAAAAATAGCAATACTTGCTTAACTTGGACGATTCTTGGTTTGATATGATTTTTGCCAGATTGCTATCAAGGTTGCCTTTTTGGGCTCTTTATGCCGTTTCCGATATTCTCTTTTTAGTAAGCTTCTATCTCATTCGTTACCGGAGAAATATGGTTTGGAAGAACCTGGTGAACTCCTTCCCGGAAAAACCGCTGACCGAGCTCCGGAAGATCGAAAAGGAGTTCTATATGAATTTATGCGACTACGCTGTAGAAATGCTTAAACTGCTGACGATTAGCAAGGCCGAGCTCGGAAAAAGAGTCGTCTTTAAAAACCCGGAACTCTCGTCGAAGTACATTCTAAACGGACAGTCCTTGCTGAATCTCGCCTCCCACCAGTTCAACTGGGAATGGTTGCTTACAGCGGGGTCGTTCACCCTGCCCGGTCAAATGGATTTTGTCTATCAACCGGTCAGTAATCATTTCGTCAATCAATTTTCACTGCTGTCGCGTACGCGCTTCGGCGCATATGCCATCCGGCGCGACTCTGTGGCCAGGGAGATCGTGAAGCGAAGGAATATTGTCCGGAACATTGCCCTCGTGGGTGATCAGTATCCCGGTCTTAAAAATGACAAGAAATATCCGGTTACTTTTTTGAATCAGGAAACGGTATTCTTTTACGGTTCCAATCAACTCGCCCACCTTACACAATACCCTGTAATGTATTATTCCATGCGGAAGATCAAACGCGGTTATTATGAAACAACCATCGTTGAACTTGCACAACCCCCGTACGGCAAAGACGATCACGAGGTGCTCCTGAGATACGTTCGGGAGGTGGAAAAAGTTATTTATGAGAGACCTTCGGAGTGGCTCTGGTCACACAACAGGTGGAAGACAAGGCACCTGGAAACAGGTGACACGAATACATGACCGGGGCTGGTCAATTCGACAAAAAAGAAGTCTTTTGAATTTGGAAATACCCCGCTTTACGGTTGGTATTATTGTAAAACATCTTCAGATTGTGACATCGATAACGCATGATTAGACTTTGTTCGACACTTCTGTTTTTCCTGGCAACGCAGATTTCGCATGCCCAACCTGAACTATTCCTGGAAGGCCTGGTAAGCACCCATTTAAACGAGAGAGATATGGCAATATCTCCCGACGGGCAGGAGATGTATTACACGATCCAGGCAAATCAAAATGCCTTTTCGACGATTATCCGCCTGACAAAGCGAAACGATAATACCTGGTCGGCGCCCCAGGTGGCCCCATTTTCCGGCAGGTTCAGCGACCTCGAACCGGCATTCAGCCCCGATGGTAAAAAATTATTCTTTGCTTCCAATCGCCCCCTGACCGGAGACAAAACCAAAGACTATGATATCTGGGTAATGGAAAAAAACGACGGCCAGTGGTCCACGCCGAAGAACCTCGGAGCCCTGGTAAACACGGAGGGGAACGAATTCTATCCTTCCGTCGCAGCAAGCGGAAATCTCTACTTCACGGCTGAATACGCCAAGGGTGTGGGTAAGGAGGATATTTTTGTCAGCACTTGTATAAACGGTATGTACACCGAAAGCGTCGCGCTTGACACCGCTGTAAATTCCAACCTCTGGGAGTTTAATGCATTTGTTTCAGCTGATGAAACCTATATTATTTTCACCAGCTATGGCCGCAAAGACGATCGGGGTGGCGGCGATCTCTATATGAGCGTAAAAAGCGCGGACGGAAAATGGCTTCCCGCAAAAAATCTGACCATTATCAATTCAACAAAACTCGATTACTGCCCGTTTGTCAAAGGTGATGATCTTTTTTTTACGAGTGGCCGGGATACAGCTCCGTCGTTCTACAAAAGTCCCGCGAATTATGAGGCGCTGGTTAAGACTTACAACAGCGCAAGGAATGGTTCCGAGAACATTTACCGTATTAATTTCCCATCGGTCGCCGAGTCGGTCAGGAACCGGTAGGTCCGGGGTTGCGAAATAGGTGTTACCTAAATTAACATCTGCTCGATGTCCTCCTTTGTAAGTTGTTTCATAAAACTCTCTTCCGTCGTAATGAGTTCGGTGGTGAGTTTCAGTTTTCGTTGTTGAAGGGTTAAGATTTTTTCCTCAACTGTGTTGCGGGTTATGAATTTATAGGTGAACACCTTCTTCTTTTGTCCGATGCGATGCGCGCGGTCCACGGCCTGTGCCTCAACCGCCGGGTTCCACCAGGGATCCAGGATGAAAACATAGTCCGCTTCCGTCAGGTTTAATCCCAGTCCACCCGCTTTGATTGAAATCAAAAAGACCTTCAGGTTCGTTTCCCTGTTAAATCGTTCCACTTGTTCTTTCCTGTCTGTGCTGGACCCATCCAGGTAGGTATAGTCGATCTTATTTGATTTGAGGTATTGCCTCACGATCTCAAGGTGTTTGACATACTGACTGAAGACAAGTACCTTGTGTCCTTCGGCTATTGCGTTCTCCAGCATATGGGTGATGTCCTCCATTTTACCGGAGTCGCCAGTATATCCCTGTTCCACCATCCTTGGGTGATTTGCTAACTGCCTCAGTTTTGTCAACCCTTCCAGTATCATAAAGCGGCTGTTGCCAAGACCCTCCTGTTCAATCAGTTTAAAGATCTTTTCGCGATAGTGCGTTTTCACTTCTTCGTACCGCTTTTCCTGCTCGGCAGTCATGGAGCAATACTGAACGTTCTCGACTTTTTCAGGAAGTTCGGTGGCAACTTGCGACTTATGTCGTCTCAGAATAAATGGTTTAATCACCGCATGAAGCTTGCGCGAACGGGATTCGTCGTTTTTCTTTTCGATCGGGTTTTGAAACTCGTTTCTGAAATATGTCTGCGTCCCAAGTATCCCCGGATTGATAAATGACATTTGCGACCAGAGATCCATTGTGGTATTCTCAATTGGCGTTCCGGTCAGCACAAGTTTGTGCCTGGATTTCAATTCACGAACCGCTTTCGCAATATTGGAGGTCGGGTTCTTGATAACTTGCGATTCATCCAGAATAATGTAGTTGAAGTAAAATTGCCGCAACAGTTCAACGTCAAGGCGGGTAATTCCGTAAGATGTTAAAACGAGGTCGTATTTTTCAAAACGTTTAACATCCTTGTTCCGTAGTGTACCCGTGTAGTTGAGAATTTTCAACTGCGGTGCAAATTTACTGGCTTCCATTTCCCAGTTGTAGATCAGGGATGTGGGCATAATCAATAACGTTGTACCGGAACCGGATTCTTTTTCAGCCTGGAGCATGGTGAGTGTCTGAACGGTCTTGCCGAGACCCATGTCATCAGCCAGACACCCTCCAAGTCTGTATTCGTTAAGAAATCTCAGCCAGTTATATCCTGCTTTCTGATATGGGCGTAATTCTCCCATAAAACCTTCAGGCATCGGGTAATTCTTGATCCCGCTAAACGAATTCAGTGAGCGCAGCTTTTCACTCAAATGTACCTTGGCAAGGTTCCCTTCTTCAAGTTCTTTTACGAGGTTGAGATGATGTTTGCGCAAGACTGGCTTCTCATTTTCACCGTCCGTCTCACTTAGTGCAAATAGATCCGAGTATTTCGACAACCACGCTTCGGGAATGATCGCAATTTCGCCATTAGGAAGCTTGAACTCCACTTTCTTCCTCAGTATCAGCCTGCGCAACTCTTTGAATGGTATTTCAAACTCACCAAAACGGATCTTGGCATGAATATCGAACCAATCGATATTTTCCTTCACCTCGACCTCTATGACTGCTTTCCCGACAAAATATTTTTTATCGCGGCTTTCAGGCTGGCTTACTTCAAATCCAAGGTTCAAGAGATTGACACGGTTTTCATTCAACCATGAAAAAGCCTCTGACTTAGGGATCGCAACCCGAAATCCCTTCATCGGCAGGCCAAGCTTCTGCAGGGTGTGAAGAAAATTCTTCTCATCATCGGTCTGCCTGGTTACACGATGGAACACATAACCTTCTCCCTGCTTCTCGAGTGTAACACTTACGGGCCCGATGTTATCTCCGCGAAACCGGTGTTTACCGTAACGGAATGACAAGTCAAAAACAATCTTTCCGGCTTCGTCACCGGTTTCATCCGCGGGAGGCCGGTCGTCAAATAACGTCGGTGCCGTCGTTGTTTGCGTTGTGTGAAGTTCCGACAACGTGAGAACCGGATGCGGGTCGTAGGTGCTTTTGTTTATCTCGAATCCCCTCGCCTCGACGTCATCAAACGAAGCGATCAATGGTGCTACAAACCGGTTGTAATAAGTCTCTTCTACATTCTTGGGGATAACGACATATTTCTTCGTGAAAAATGGAATCAGTTTCTTTCCATCCACATGTTTCTCAAAGCCATAAAGCTTCCCGTTCAAAACCATCCAGGCCGGACTTTTGCAAATCAGGTAAGCCGATGCGTTCGGTAGCTCGATCTTTTTACCCTGGAAATAAATAGTGGGATAATAGTTCGTGTTTTCTGCTGTGCGCATAAAATGGAACTGGATGGTAGCTCTTTTTTCCAGAACTTCGATTTTGCGCCAGGTAGGTTCTCCGTCATTTCCCATCTCGAAAAGCACCTTTCCCTTGAGCTTATCCAGGATCTTGGAACGTCTCTTTTCCATGTAGTCATCAATCTGCTCCTGGAGCAGTTCGTTGCCCTTTGTTTTGTCATACGTCTTCCCAAAAAACTCTTCAGGTTTCATGAACTTTGCAGAAAACTTTTTGACAATAGCTTCCTGAGCCATGGAATCCATGAGGTCAATCAATTCAAAGTCCCGGTCATCCAGGCCTTTGGAAAATTCCCTGGCGTTTTTTGAAGAGATGTTCTGATGCTGGTACGTCAGCTTACCTTTATCGTCAAGATGAACAATATAGGATTCGAATACGAAGCCCAGGTATTCGTGTTGATACAACGAATAGATGATTTGAAACGGTTGTGAAGCAGAGACTTTCATCCAAAAAACAACGTTTTGATGAAAACGGAACTTGAAAATTAGGGATTATGGACCACAAAAAATTGGTTTTTTTAAGGAATATGGTACATGGATATTACAGGTGCTGTACGGAAGCAAAGCGGGAAGCAAGGGCTGCAGGGCGCGACGAAATGAGCATCGTGACAATACTCATCACGACAAATACATAAATGAAGTCCGATAACACCATTTTAACCGGATAACCGTCCACTACGGCTGAATCCATACCCATTGACACAAGGTTGAATTGTTGCTGGAGAACCACGACCAGGGCACCTAGAAACAGACCGGCTCCCGTCCCGACTGCCGCGATAAGCATACCTTCGGTAATAAAAACACGTTGCAAAAGCCCCGAATCGGCACCCATTGATGCAAGGATCGTGATATCCCGCTTTTTATCGAGTGCCAGCATCATGAGACTGAAATAAATGTTGATCGACCCGATAACGAGCAACAACACGGCTGCGATGGATGCAAACAATTTCTCCAGTTTCAACACCCGGTACAGATCCTGATGTTGTTCTTCCGGATTCAAAACGTTAAAGTCATCACCGAGGGAAGACTGAAGTAGTTCTTCAACGGTATCGATGGACGCACCGTCGCTAATTTTAATTTCCAGAGAAGTTCGTTTATCCCCATAATTCAGGAGGTCTTTGGCAAAATCAAGGGGAACGATAACATAGCTCTCGTCGAAACTCTGTATGATGGAAAAAACTCCTCCCGGATAAATATTCTTTTGAGTATAAAGTTTTGAGGGATCGGTACTTCCTCCTTTGACATTCTTGACATAAAAAAGCTGAAGAGGGTAGAAGTCCTGATCAAGCGCAATGGACAATGTGGTCTTTACCCCGTAACCCACCAGTGCCCTGTCAACGCCATTTTTCTTTAACACCAACTCCCCTTCTACAATGGCATCTTTTGGAATACGTTTCTGATCGATAAAATTATCGCTCACCCCCTTGATTATGACCGTTTGGTTCGCCCCATTGTAGCGGGCCACGGCATAATCTTCTATAACTTGCGTCACGATCTCCACACCCCGTATATCTTCAATTTTCCTAAGTAGCGTCTCAGTGGTGTGAAATGATTTGCCCAGCTTCGCTTCAACTTTGATTTCGGGATCGAAGGAATTGTTTATCGAATGCAACAAGTCGCCAAGTCCATTGAATATAGAAAGAACAATAATAATAGCTGCCGAGATAATGGCGACGGCAACAACCGAGATGATAGAAATTACATTAATAAAGTTCTTCTTTCTCCTGGATAGAAGATACCGCTTAGCTATGAAAAGAGGGAGATTCAAAATGCGGATTTACTTAATTGGCTACTGTGGTTTTTTCTCCGGCGGAATATTGAGATTCTTAATAAGATCATCGAGCTTAGTTGCATTCTCCTCCACTTCGTCTTTATAAAAAATCAATTCCGGTATGATCCGGACCTGCTTCCCGATTTTATCGCCCAACGCTTTTCGCAACTCACTTTTATGGCGGTTGATATTCTCGAGGGTCTTTTCCTTTTCCTTCGCCAGGAGCATGCTTATATATACCTTAGCAACACTCAGGTCAGGATTCATCCGCACATCCGCTATCGTGACGAAAGCATTGTCAAGAATACCCCGCTTATCCCGTTGAAATATTTCGCTTAGCTCTTTCTGAATCAGCTTGGCGTACTTCTGCTGTCTTGTGGTCCCACTCATATCACAAATATCTCGGATCGACCAACAATTAGCAATGAACCATTGGCAATTATAAAAAAGGGAGTCTATTTTGTGACCTTAACTCATTTTTCTTGCTACGCTACTTTCGAATTAACGATCCTTACCGTTTAATAGGCTTGCTGGCTATCCTGCTGCTGATTTACCTTCCCCTTTTTATTGATTCACCGGACATTACTTTCCCGGAACTGAAAAACCTGCTTATTGGAGAGAAAATCCACGAGGGACACGTTCTTTACCTGGAATTGGTTGATTCTACCGGTCCCCTGGCGGCCTGGTTCAACGGGTTAGCCGATATACTTTTTGGAAGATCTATACTGGCGCGCCACATTCTTGCCTTCATCATCGTTTTTCTACAGGCGGCTTATCTGGGAATCGTGTTTGCCAATAAAAAAGCTTTTGCCGAGAACTCCTATATTCCGTCCCTCATTTTTGCCGTCCTTTTTGCGTTTTCATTCGATACACTCTCGCTTTCACCCGAGCTATTGGGTTCCTGGCTCCTCCTACCTGCCCTTAACAACTTATTCAAGGAGATTGAATTTCGTGAGCAACGCAATGAATCTATCTTTAACCTGGGGCTCTATATCGGTCTGGCTTCTCTCTTTTCCTTTTCATATGCGGTGTTTTTAATCGGCACCATTGTCACATTAATCATATTCACAAGGAGCTCAACGCGCAAATATTTTTTACTGGTGTCGGGATTCCTGTTGCCCCATATCCTCATGGTTAGTGCCTATTACCTGATGGATGGGTTGAATCCCCTGGTTGAATACTACTATATTCCCAATCTCGTTTTTCAGTCGGAACGTTACATTTCAAATTCAAGCTTGTGGGTTCTCTCTTCACTACCTCTCTTCTTTTTACTGGTGTCGTTCGTTACGATGAATCGTGATGCACGCCTCTCCAAATACCAGACCCAGCTGGTTCAGACAATGTTTTTCTGGCTTATCTTCTCCATCCTTCAGGTTCTTTACTCAAAAGACCTGAGGCCGCAAAATTTTATATCCGTGATCCCCGGCATAACTTTTTTCATAACCCACTTTTTGCTGCTTATCCGAAGGAAAAGATTTGCCGAAATATATGTCTGGATCCTGCTGAGCGGGACCGTCACGATCAGCTATCTGGCCAGATATAATCGCATTGCAAAGATCGACTACAGCAACCTTGTTGTTGACAATCCTGTATTTCCCGCGACCGGGAAACGGATACTCGTGCTGGATTCCGACCTGAGCGTTTATAAAAATAACGCACTAGCCTCTCCGTTTTTGAATTGGTCTTTGGCAAAAGATGTTTTCATCCAGCCGGAGTATTACGAAAACATAATCCGTGTTTATGACGGACTTATTTCAGATCCTCCGGATATAATAAGAGATGAAAAGGACCTTTTAAAACCGTTCCTGCAGCGGATTCCTGCTCTCAGGGAAATATATGTCCGTGACGGAATATACTATACAAAAACCAAACCTAGCAGCTGATTTTCTTTATCCTCTGTTCGTGACGGCCACCTTCGAAAGGAGCTTTCAGGAAGGTATCAAGGATTTTTTCGGCAGCTTCAAACGCTACGAACCGGGCAGGTATACATACGACATTAGCGTCGTTATGGCGACGGGCCAGCGAGGCAAGTTCCTCGTTCCAGCATATCGCCGCTCTGATGCCCTGATGTTTGTTCGCTGTGATAGCCACTCCGTTAGCACTACCGCAGATCAATAACCCGAAAACAAACTCCTTCTTCTCAACGGCGAGCGACACCGGATGGGCAAAGTCCGCATAGTCCGCAGAATCCGGACTATACGTACCGAAGTCCTTGTATTCAAAAGCCTCGTCCGTCAACCATTTCTTTAGTCGCTCCTTATACTCAAACCCGGCGTGATCACTCCCTATGGCAATTTTCATGGCGTAGCGGATGATTGTTCTTTAAGTAATTCCTCCGCTTCTTCCTTTGCCATTCTTTTTGCCACAGACGACGATATGAGGATACTGATTTCAAACAACAAATAAAGAGGAATAGTGATCAGCATCTGACTAAGCGGATCCGGAGGTGTAACTATCGCAGCGACGATCAAAATTATAATGATCGAGTGCTTCCTGTATGTCCGCAGGAATTGTGGTGTTACGATACCGACTTTCGTCAGAAAATAGATAACAACCGGTAACTGGAACAGAAGCCCGGAGCCGAAAACAAGCATCACAACCGTGGATACATAGGATGTTATGTCAAACTCATTGACAACCATATCGCTGATACTGTACGTGGCCAGGAAGTAGACCATCCACGGAGCGATGACATAGTAACCGAACATGACGCCGAAGAAAAACAAGATCGAGATCGCGGCTACAGCTCCCCGTGAGTATTTCCTTTCCTTCACCTGAAGACCGGGCTTGACAAACCTCCAGATCTCCCATGCGACATAAGGAAACGCGATCATCAGTCCGATAATAAATGAAGCCATGATGTGCATGGTGAATTGACCGGTCATATTACGGCTCTGCACCTTGAAAGGTATATCAGTTATGCAAAGACCTTCGTAGTTAAGCAGGTTTCCAAGCTTGCACAAGGCTTTAAAAGTGGGAAAGCTGGTCTTCGCCGGAGCGAATACGATGTTTTCGAAAACCCACTTGGCGCTGAGGAAAGCACCTATTGTAAAGACTACAACAGCAACCAGTGAACGGATAAGGTGCCAGCGCAACTCCTCCAGGTGGTCGAGGAAACTCATCTCCTTTTCTTCAATCGGCTCTTGATCCAGCGGCATGTTAATGAATTTTTTTTTGCACTTATACGCTATTGACGAACTAAACTACGGAACTAATAAAGGGGAAATTTCAGCATAAAACGATTAACCTTTCTTTTTACCGCCTTCAGATGTTTTGTATCCTCGGGTTTTTGTAACGCCTCATCGATCAGTTCGACCACTTTTTCCACATCCTTTTCCTTCAGCCCACGTGTTGTTATCGCCGGTGTTCCAATTCTCATTCCGGAGGTAATCATGGGAGATTGTGTGTCAAAAGGGACCATGTTCTTATTTATCGTGATATCCGCCTGGATCAGCCCTTCTTCCGCCTGCTTTCCTGTTAATTTTTTCGAACGAAGATCGATCAGCATGAGGTGGTTATCGGTACCACCGGAGATAATCTTGTATCCCTTGTCGAGGAAAGCCTGCGCCATCGCCTTTGCATTTTTCGACACCTGGAGAATGTATTCCATGTAGTCGTCGGACAAGGCTTCCATAAATGATACTGCTTTCGCTGCAATAACATGCTCCAGGGGTCCACCCTGTGTACCGGGAAACACACCCGAATCAAGGAGAGAAGTTATTTTTCTCAACTCGCCCTTTGGTGTTTTCAGGCCCCAGGGGTTATCGAAATTCTTACCAACCATGATCATCCCGCCGCGCGGCCCGCGAAGGGTTTTATGAGTAGTCGTTGTGACAATATGACAATGTTCCATAGGATCAGTCAAAAGCCCCCTTGCGATGAGGCCGGCCGGATGAGAAATATCGGCAAGAAGCAAAGCTCCCACACTGTCTGCGGCTTCCCTGAGTTTTTTATAATCCCAATCGCGACTATAGGCTGAGGCGCCACAAATGATCATTTTTGGTTTTTCGCGCTGGGCTGTTTCGATAACTTTATCAAAGTCGATCAACCCCGTTGCTTCCTCCACTCCGTAGAAAGAGGGCTGATATAGTTTACCGGAAAAGTTAACCGGCGAACCATGAGTCAAATGGCCGCCATGCGACAAATCAAATCCCAGAATTTTATCACCAGGTTTCAGGCATGCCAGCATTACTGCGGCGTTTGCCTGCGCACCTGAATGTGGCTGTACGTTAGCCCATTCCGCCCCGAAAAGTTCTTTTGCCCGGTCAATGGCAAGTTGTTCGACTTCATCCACAACCTCACAACCCCCGTAATAACGTTTACCTGGAAGTCCTTCGGCGTATTTGTTTGTCAGGACAGAACCCTGAGCTTTCATTACCTGTAATGATGTGAAATTTTCAGAGGCAATCAGCTCAATACCGCCTTCCTGACGTTGTTTTTCTTTCTCAATGAGATCAAAAATAGCCTTGTCGCGTTTCATGTTGTGGTGAGTGTTTTAAGAAGGGTCAAAAATAAGGTTGCGCATGGAGAACGCAAATTTGTTTCTGCTATTCCTGAGGTTTTTGAACTGAATGACGGCTAATACTATCAATCGGAAGAATCTGTTCTGTTCCACCTTGCTATTTGTTTCTTCAGGGATTGATGAGCGGTTTCCGGAAGACGTATCAACGTCAAAAAAAACCTGTTTCATTACGCGGATTCTGCAATAAACCATATTCGCATAACGAGGCTACCATGACCCGCTGCTTCCGCCACCGCCGAAACTTCCACCACCGCCGGAAAATCCGCCGCCACCGCCGCCTCCCGAAGACCAGCCGCCACCGGACCAGCCGGAACCAGACGACCAGCCGCCTCCTTGCCTGGTGTTACCCATCCGTTTGACCATTTTCTGACCCCAATTGGTTTTACCAATAAAAAATTTAACCACTGGAAAGCCCACGACATACGTAGCTAGGAGCGTCAAAGCGCCCGTCTCACCCAATACGACCATGGGAAAAATCGCATAAAAAGGGATCAGGAATGCATAAAGAAACCAGCCTCCACAACCCGGTACAAACAGGCCTACAAAAGTAAAAATCCCTAAAATAAAAAATACGAATGCTCCGATTAACAGACGTTCCTTCCATCCCAATTCCGCTGAACCGGGATCCGAATCGGCTGATGTATATTCACCCCCGATAGCAGCGATCATGGCATCTACACCGGCCTTGACTCCACCATCATAATCATCTTCCCTGAATTGTGGCGCGATCTCGTTCCGTATAATCCGGCTGGTCAGCGCATCGGTCAGAACCCCTTCCAATCCATACCCGACTTCTATCCGGAGTTTGTGATCATCGACCGAGATCAGCAAGAGCGCTCCGTTATCCTTGTCTTTCTGTCCAAGTTTCCACTTTTCGGCTACACGCAGTGCATATTCCTCTATGTTCTCTCCTTCAAGGGATGACACGGTGAGAATAGCGATTTGGTTCGACGTTGAGTCTTCATAGATCCTGAGCTGATTTTCCAACAAATCGACCGTGGACTGAGACAATACTTTCGCTTCATCGTGAACATGTAGTCCCCATAATTCGGGCAGGGATTTCTGTTGAGCGAATGCAAAACAAGAAATAAAAGTCAGAGCAACCGAGAACATCCAGTCGCCGATCGCGGAATACCCGCGGCCGCGATAACTATTTCCATTTTTCTTTAGATCAGGCATGCGTTTCTTAAGTATCATTACCAGGAATCACTTGAACCACCACCACCGAATCCTCCTCCACCGCCGAAGTCGCCGCCGGAATCCCAGGAACCGGAACTACCACCAAATCCCCCCATCGGCCCAACCCAGCCGCCACCGGACGACCAATAACCACCGCCGCCTCTTCCGCCTCTCCCGCGCCGCGATGCGATAATGAAAATAATGATCAGAATAACGATGGTAGCAAGAGGCGACCGCCTTGATGACTTCTTTCGTTGCGGAGGATCGTCGTTTTTATATTCTCCCTTAATCGCCTGAATGATGGCTGCCACTCCCGCTTTAACACCTTCGTCATATTGACCTTGTCGAAAATACGGTGCGATCTCATTCCTGTTGATCCTGCTTGACAACGCGTCTGTTAACGTTCCTTCAAGACCGTAACCGGATTCAATTCTTACTTTGCGGTCATCGATTGCTATCAGTAGCAACACGCCGTTGTCCTTGTCTTTCTGACCAAGTCCCCAGGCTTCGGCGACCTTAAGAGAATATTCCTCCAGCGGTTCGCCCTGCAGTGATCGAATAATTAATACGGCGATCTGATTACTGGTTGAATCCCGTTCCGCCTTGACAACCGACTCCAGCAAAGCTTTTGTCTGTCCGGAAAGTACGTTCGCTTCATCGTGGATCCAGACACCGCCGTGCTCAGGAACGGCTGGTTGTCCCGACACGGAAATGCTGATGAGAACGAACAACAAAAGAAGTTGGTACTTCATTCGAAAAGGTCTACTGGATAATTCCTCATTACCGGGCGTGATCTCAGCCATGTTAATCAATTCTTAAATCGTCCGTCAGTTCGTTGATATCATCATCCGTTTTATGAAATCCTTTTTCCAGTAGTATTTCGCCGCATCGTTTTATCCCGGCCTCCAGTCCTTCGACAATTTTTCCAGCCCTGATTTGAATTACCAGTTCGGCGACAATTTTGTCCCACTGTTTCTGTTCGACCACCTTGCTTATTCCACGATCTGCCATGACCATTACTTCGTGTTCAAAAAAAGAAATGAAGATCATGATTCCTGTGCGGAAACGTGTGTTAAACACTTCCTCCTCCAGGAACGCATTTTCCGCCCGTTGCCTGGTTGCCTGGTCGAGGTAACTTTGGCTGACAAGCAGCCGTTTCGCATGCTCCGAAAAATATGGAATTACACCTCCAAGCACACCGCCGACTGTCACAACAAAAAATATAAAAACCGGGTCATAGACTAACGTGTTACCGGCCTGCGTGAAGACATACCGGTCGAGAATGATCATCAGGATAAAAGCAATCGATGCCCCCAGCAGACCTCCCTTGTAATTGGCGATGAGGTACCGCCCACTGCGCTCCACGATGACCGGAACTATTTCGCCGGAGATCTTATCTTCTGCTTCTTTAACTGCATTCTTGATCCGCTGAAGATCCGAATCAGAAAATCTTTCCTTTATATTCATAACATTCCTTTAAGCGTGATCTTGGTTGACAGGCATTCCCTTTGCGATTCGTCCTCACCTGCCGGTGAAATCCATCGCAAAAAAACCCGGATATAATATTCCAACATTCCCTTGTTGTTGAATCAAATCCCCCCACTACACTGTTTCAAATATAACTGAATAGTGTTTTCAAGACCATAATACAGGGCGTCGCAGATGAGTGCATGACCGATGGATACCTCATCCAGGCCCTGAATATTTTGAACTAAAAACCGGAGGTTAACCAGGTCGAGGTCATGGCCCGCATTTATGCCAATCCCTGCGGCCACGGCGACCCGCGCACATTCCACATACGACCTTACAGCGTGTTCCCTGTTAGTGTGGTACTGGTTGGCGTATGGCTCTGTGTAAAGTTCTATCCGGTCCGCTCCGATTTTAGCGGCGCCTTCCACCATTCTGGGATCGGGATCCACAAATACGGACACCCGCGCGTGAAGCGCCTTAAGGTCGCTGACGATCTCTTTCAGCATTGCCGCATGCTTGATCGTATCCCACCCTGCGTTTGAAGTAACCGCGTCAGGGGGATCGGGGACCAGGGTTGCCTGTGCCGGTTTCGCCTCACGGATAATCTCCATATAACGGCTATCCGGATAGCCTTCAATGTTAAACTCTGTCTTAACCACATTCTTTAACGCCATCACATCGCTGTAGCGAATGTGCCTTTCATCCGGGCGGGGATGAACGGTTATTCCCTGTGCTCCAAACCGCTCACAGTCAATCGCCGTCTTGACGACATCCGGATTATTTCCTCCCCGCGCATTCCGGAGTGTGGCAATTTTATTAATATTGACGCTAAGACGAGTCATACTCTGACCTACATTAAGTGTTTATTATCTGGCAAGCGTAGTCAACCAAATGAACTATTTATTCGTTTCGAATTTACATCAATAGAAATTCATATGAGCCTAAAACAACAAATTGATAGTGATATTAAAAAGGCAATGTTAGCCAAAAACAAAGAGGAACTGGAGGCACTGCGAAGCATTAAGTCACTTATTTTACTGGCCGAAACCGACAAGGGTGCGGCTTCGGAAATTTCAAGCGACACAGAGAATAAATTGTTGGTGAAGGCGGCAAAACAGCGAAAGGAATCGGCTGATATTTTTCAACAGCAAAATCGCAAAGATCTCGCCGATAAAGAGTTGTTTCAGCTGGGTATAATAAACCGGTATTTGCCAAAGCAACTATCTGTGGAGGAAATTGAAAGCACTGTACGCGGGTTGATCGCTGAATTGAACGCGAAAGGCCCGCAGGATATGGGAAGAGTTATGGGCGCCGCGACAAAAGCGCTCTCCGGCGCGGCAGATGGCAAAGTGATTTCCGAAATTGTTAAACGAATACTTGCTGCTTGAACTGGATTGATCTTGTTCTGGTCCTTTTTTTATTACTCGGGATCTTCCACGGTTATAAGGCGGGGTTCTTGCTGGAGCTTTTTGCCCTTATTGCGGTTGTTCTTGGCGTTATTGGGGGGTTCAAGCTTATGGGGTGGGCGATGGTTCTGCTCGCCGGCCGATTCGAGATCGACAAGAAAATCCTGCCGTATGTTGCTTTTGCGGCTGTATTCTTAATTATTGTTCTTGTTGTAAATCTGCTGGGTAAACTATTAAAGGCCTCTGTAGACCGGACTTTTTTGGGTAGTATTGATCAAGTCGCAGGTGGTTTTCTGGCCCTTGTCAGGACAGCATTTATGTTAAGTATCGTGATTTGGATCATCGACTCCCTCGATGTCAAGTATTTCTCCCGGCAGTCGGACGACTCCTGGCTATATCATGCGCTGGCTCGATTTGCCCCTAAGCTGACTAACTGGCTTGGCGAAATATTACCTGTTTTTAAGGATGTTTTTTAGCCCCTGGCGGCTGAAAAAGTTTTCGTTCTCATTATTTTTTTTCTTTACTTATCCTCGATAATTAGCAGCATGGCACTATCAGTTAAAGAAGAGAATGGTTTTCGATACGTGGAAGAAGGTGAAGGCCCGGTTCTGTTGTTATTGCATGGATTGTTCGGCGCGCTGAGTAACTGGGAGGGAGTTGTAAACCGTTTTTCCCGGAATTACCGGGTGATCATTCCCATGTTGCCCATTTATGAAATGCCCATTCGCGAGGCCGGGCTTGACGGCTTGAGAAAATTTCTGGAAGATTTTGTGGCCTTAAAAAAACTGGACGACATTATTCTGATCGGAAATAGTCTGGGGGGCCATATTGCGCTGATCTATACCCTGAAAAACGGAAGCAAGGTCAAAAAACTGATTTTAACAGGGAGTTCCGGCCTATTCGAAGATTCGATGGGTGGCTCCTACCCCAAAAGAGGAAATTATCAGTATATCAAAGAACGCGTATCCTACACGTTCTACGATCCTGAAGTCGCTACCAAGGAATTGATCGACGAGGTATTTGAGATCACCAACAGTATTCCGAAGTGTTTGCGAATCGTAGCTATCGCCAAATCCGCGCAGCGAAATAATTTAGCGGAGGAAATTCCGAATATTGAAATTCCTACGTTATTGGTATGGGGGTTGAATGACACGATAACGCCACCTTTGGTCGCGCATGAGTTCAATCGGCTCATTCCAAATTCGGAGTTGAAATTTATAGATTTTTGCTGCCATGCTCCCATGATGGAGCACCCTGAGAAGTTCAATGAACTTGTGGAAGAATTCCTCGGTTAAGGTTTAAAACCTAAGGAAACAAACCACAGCATTTAATATAGAATGATTGCAGAAGACCTCATAAACCATATGATTCCTCCCCTGAAAGGAACGGATGACGCCCACAAGGCAATCGTGTGGATGGAGGAATTCCGTTGCAATTATATGCCGGTAGTGGAAGATGGTAAATTACTGGGTTTCATTTCCGAAGAGATTATTCTGGAGACAAATGAAATTGAGAAGTCCGTTCGCGATTTTAATCTCATCGGTCAAAACTGTTATGTTCAGCTGGACACTCACTTTTACGATATCCTGAAAGTCGCTGCCGACAATAAACTCCAGGTTGTCGCTGTACTTAACGAAGATCAAAGTTATTGTGGTTTAATAACGGTTCAGGACACTCTTACTTCCTTTGCGCAGACGGCAGCAGTTCAATTGCCGGGGGGTATACTTGTACTTTCTATGAATCATGTCGATTACTCCCTGTCTGAAATCAGCCGGTTGATAGAAGAAAATCATGCAAAGGTATTGAGCAGCATCGTAAAGGAGGATCCTCTTGACCCCGCGAAGTTAAGATTAACCTTAAAGATCAATCAGGTCGATTTATTCCGTATTGTGGCAACGTTGGAGCGTTTCGGATATAAAGTCATCGGCCGCTACCAGGAAACCAAACCGGCAGGTGACGGAAAGGAACGTATAGACATGTTGTTAAGATACCTTGACATTTAATTGCCGCACTTCTTTTGTCCGTTTCTGTTAGCTGCCTATCTTTATTGTAGATTCGGGTAAACTGGCTTAAACCGAACTTACAAAAGCCCTCTTCATGAGAATTGCTGTCCATGGGAAAGAATTTAACCGAGTGTCGGCACCGTTCATTTCTCACGTTTTTGAAGTTCTTGCCAGTCAGAAGGCCGAATTGCTCGTCTCATCAAAATTCAGTCAATACCTCAAAAAACCATTATTCAAACCGGATTTCCAGGTTTACGAACCAGGAAGCGATTTACGCGGCGTTCAGCTCTTTATCAGTGTTGGTGGCGACGGTACATTGCTCGAATCCGTAACCCATATCGGCAAATCGGAGATCCCCATACTGGGTATCAACACCGGCCGTTTGGGATTCCTGGCAACCATCAGCAAAGAGGAAACGGAAAAAGCGCTTATTCATCTCTTCGAAGGTGCTTTTACGCTTGACAAACGATCTGTCCTGAGGCTTGACACCAACAAGGAAATCTTCGGCCCGTTGAATTTCGCCCTGAATGATTTCACCCTGATGAAAAAAGACACGTCTGCCATGATCACGATCCATACCTATATCGATGGTGAATTCCTGAATTCCTACTGGGCTGACGGTATTATTGTGGCAACTCCAACCGGGTCGACCGGTTATTCGCTTAGCTGCGGCGGTCCGTTGATCTTCCCCCGGTCGGGAAATTTTGTGATTACACCTGTTAGTCCTCATAATCTAACGGTCCGTCCGATCGTGGTCGCGGATTCGTCCGAGATAACGTTTCAGGTGGAGGGACGGAGTAAACGTTTCCTGGTATCCCTCGACTCACGAATGTCGTCCGTGGATTCCACTATTAAGCTGAAAGTTA
The DNA here is from genome assembly GCA_041742155.1 of Chryseolinea sp. Lineage (GTDB taxonomy): Bacteria > Bacteroidota > Bacteroidia > Cytophagales > Cyclobacteriaceae > Chryseolinea. The sequence continues at coordinate 247,320 of JBGSJE010000005.1, forward strand.
AAAAGGCTGAATTTAAGGTGAATCTTGTGCAATTGGAGAGCAACCAGTACTTCAAGACGTTGCGGCAAAAGTTGAATTGGGGTTTAGACATCCGAAATTGAAATTTTTGTTACCTTTGTAGTCCTTTGACTATTAATTACTTTACCACCTAGATGAGAAAGCTTCTTTACTTTTCGCTGGCCGTCTTCCTTCTCACATTTGCATTTGATTCCGATGCCCAAATCAATCGGAAAGGCATCAAAAAGAACAATAAACGTATTTCCAGTTATCGGGGCAGAAAAAGCTGGTTCGGTAAGGAGAAACGATACGATATGCTTGGCTTTTCGGTTAATGCGCTGAATTATTACGGCGACTTATCTCCCCGCCCAAGTCGTTTCAGCACCGATATTTCGTTTACAAGGCCTGCTGTCGGTCTTGTTTTTTCCCACCGGTTCGGACCGCGTTACGCCGTGACCGGGTCATTTATGTACGGAACGCTGAGAGGGGGCGATGCGGAATCTGCCGACCAGGGTGATTCCTCGAATGGTGTTTTTCGATACCAGCGCAATTTGTCATTCCGAAACCGAATCAAAGAACTTTCTGTAGTGGCCAGCCTGGATTTGTTCCAGAATTCGGCCACATATATCAGCCGGGTCAAATGGACACCGTATGCTTTTGTAGGTGTTTCCGCCCTCCTCCACAATCCTCAGGCACTGGCTCCCGCCCAGGATATGAATGGAAATCCCCTTCCCGAAGCCGGTCAATGGATAGACCTGCAACCACTGGGTACCGAGGGTCAGAATGCACAGTTATTGGATACCGATGCTAACTACGGTATTAAACCGTACAAAAAGCTCCAGGTTGCTATACCATTCGGACTGGGTGTACGTTTTAGGTTGAACGAGGTCCTGGATTTTTCTACGGAAATCGGCTTCAGGTATTTATTTACAGACTATATCGACGACGTGAGTAGGAATTATGTGGATCTTGGTGTGTTCGGGAGCAACGAATTGGCAAAAGTATTGTCCTATCGCTCATCTGAAGTAGTGGCCGTAACAACGGAAACATATACCGGACGGGATGGTCAGACCTACAATGTAATTGCGGGATATGGCAGTGAACATCCGAGCAACGTAAGAGGTAACGAAGATGACCGCGACATTTTTATGGTCACCACATTTAAGATCACGTACATACTTGGAAAATCATTCCACCGGGCCAAATTCAGGTAATGGTTTCAGGGTTTAAAAAATTCACTCTTTCAGCCGTTCTATTGGTATTTTGTACTGCAACACTGGTTGCCCAACGGTCTGAGGTTGGTTTCGGGCTTGGAACATGGAACTATACAGGGGATCTTGTCAGGACGTACAATTTTAAATACTCGAAACCCGCTGCAACCGTTTTTTATCGTTCAAACCTCAGCAAAGTTGTAAGCTTCAGGACAGCTATTACTGCGGGAAAAATCGGGGCCTCGGAAAAACCCATCGATCCGGCGGCTACCCTGAGAGATGCCTCATTCGACCTCTTCCTAATGGAAGCTTCCATGGCGATGGAATACCATTTCATGAACTGGCGGGAAACAAAACGGTTTGTTCGGTTCACCCCCTACCTTTTTGGCGGAATCGCCCTGTTCGGTATATCCGGCGATATTGAAAAACGAAATGAATACAGCAATATTCAGGCATCAATACCATTCGGAGGCGGGATCAAATACGTGTACAACCCGAAATGGTACTTTTCCCTTGAGTTCGGTGTAAGAAAAACATTCTTCGACTACCTGGACAATATCTCTGCCGGCGATGTACGAAACAAGAATTATCAATACGGTAATCCTAACGACAATGACAACTACTACTTCATCGGTATTAGTCTTACCCGGACGTTTTATTCCATTCCCTGCCCCACCAATCCCTATAAGTAATTTACAGTGCGCAGTTTAACACACGGCGACAACCGCGAATAACCAATACTTTTGCTAATTTTGGAACCTTGTGGCTTCTTACAAAGAACATATCGACTTTAACAATTTGCCGAAGCATATCGCCGTCATTATGGACGGTAACGGGCGTTGGGCAAAGAAAAAAGGCGCTTTGCGTATTTTTGGCCACCGGAATGCCGTCGAGGCAGTACGCGACGTCACCGAAGGGTGTGGTGAGTTAGGGATCAAGTATTTGACCCTCTACGCCTTCTCAACCGAGAACTGGAGTCGTCCAAAGGCCGAGATCGATGGTCTGATGGAATTGCTGGTAAATACCCTAAAACAGGAAATCAAGAGGCTTACAGAGAATCAGGTAAAACTGATCACAATTGGTGAGACGTCCCATTTACCTACGGAATGTCAGAAAAATCTTGCCTGGGCGATCGACCAGACAAAGAACAATACAGGACTGACTCTCATTCTTGCACTCAGCTACAGCGGCCGTTGGGAGATCCTAAGGGCGGTAAAAGCCCTTGCGGCAGGGGTACAGGAGGGGAAGGTCAACGTGGACGATATAAATGAAAAGGTTTTTGAAAACTATTTACAGACTTCCGGCATCCCAGATCCGGAACTTCTTATCCGTACGAGTGGCGAATTAAGGATAAGCAATTTCCTGTTGTGGCAAATTGCCTATACAGAACTTTACATCACACCCACACTTTGGCCCGATTTCCGAAAGGAGCATCTTTACGAAGCTATTTGGTCATACCAGCAGCGCGAACGAAGGTTTGGAAAAACGAGTGAACAATTGAACCCGGTAAGTTGATGAAGCGAGTTTTATTTTTGGTAATTCTTTTAGGTGTTGCTGCTGAAGGCTGGGCTCAGTTCAGAAGGGGGCGTGGTGACAAGACCCCTGTACCCACTGAAAACAACCTGAATTATAACAATCCCGCGGAATACACAATTGCCGGAATTGAAGTGACCGGACTGAATATTCTGGACAAGAACGCGATGGTATCCCTGACCGGACTCAAAGTCGGCGACAAAATTAGAATTCCCGGAGACGGAATTTCCAATGCCATCCGAAACTTATGGAAACACGGGCTAGTGGGTGACGTTACCATTAAAGTAGACCGGATCGAGGGAGGTGATGTTTACCTGAACATTGCCCTGTCCGAAAGGCCGCGGTTAACAGGCTTTTACTTCGCTGGAATTTCAAAATCGCAGGAAACGGGGTTGAAAGATGACCTCAAGCTTATTCGCGGGAAAATCGTTAATGATGCGATGGTGCGCAATACTGAACTCGCCGTAAAAAAATATTTTGTTAAGAAAGGCTTTCTGAATACTGAAGTAAAAATTCTGCAGCAAAAGGACACGCTAAACAGAGACGGTATAAAGCTTAAGATCACCGTAAATCCCAAGTCGAAAGTCAAGATCAACAAAATCTCATTTGAAGGGAATAACAGTATTGCCGATGCAAAGCTGAAGAAAAAAATGAAAAAGACCCACGAGCGGGCGAGGATATCGTTACACCGCACGTTGCTGAAGGAAATTCTTACAATAAAACCTAAAGAGTTCTTTGATTCCAGCTATACCGTTAGCAAAAAGCAGTTGCTTGAATTTCTTCAGGACAACTTCAAGCCTAATATTTTTGCAAGCTCCAAATTTATAAAAAGCGACTACGAAGACGATAAGAAAAAAATAATAGCCTTCTACAATACGCAGGGGTACCGGGATGCGGAAATTATCTCCGACACCGTTTATTCGCACAACAGCAACACGATCAATGTAGACTTTAAAATATCCGAGGGCCCTAAATATTACTTCCGGAATATTATCTGGACAGGTAATTATATCTATACGGATAAGCAGTTAAGTGCTGTTCTTGCCATCAACAAGGGCGACGTCTACAATATGGAACAGATGCAGAAAAAAATTCAATTCAATCCAAAGGGTCTTGATATAAATGGCTTGTACATGGATGACGGATATTTATTTTTCCAGATCAACCCTGTAGAGGTAGCCGTTGCCGGCGATTCAATAGATGTCGAAATGCGGATCTTTGAAGGAGAGCAGGCGACGATCAATGAAGTGACCATTTCCGGCAACGACCGGACCAGTGATCACGTGATCCGAAGAGAACTTAGCACTGTTCCGGGGCAAAAATTCAGACGCTCCGATATTATCCGTACTCAACAAAGATTGGGGCAACTGGGATATTTTGCGCCCGACAAGATAGGGCAGCAATTATCGCCTAACGCGGCGAACGGAACGGTAGATATCGAGTGGCAGGTGGAAGAGCAATCCAATGACCAGGTAGAACTTTCTGGAGGATGGGGAGGATATTATGGATTCGTGGGAACCCTCGGGCTTACATTCAATAATTTCTCGCTTCGAAATATTCCTAATCTGAAAAGTTGGAAGCCGTTACCGGTGGGTGATGGACAAAAACTGTCCCTTCGTATGCAGGCAAATGGCCGGTCATTCCAGAGTTACAGTTTCTCCTTTACCGAGCCATGGATGGGTGGTCGCAAGCCGCACTCCTTCAGCGTGAGTTATGTAAGGTCATTGTCGCGTTATGCCGGCGCCGGCGCAACCAGCTACAATGATCTTAACTCCATGCTAAAGGCTGATAATTTTTCAATCGGCCTGGGCCGCATGCTGGAGTGGCCTGACAACTATTTTTCACTGACGAACTCCCTTGGCTATGCCATTTATTCGCTGAGAAATATTGACTATGGCCTGGGTTGTACAAACTGTTCGTCCAATGCGATAACCTTCAACACAACCCTGTCGAGAAACAGCATCGATAATCAGATGTATCCTTCCCAGGGTTCATCGGTATCGCTGAGCCTCAGCTTAACGCCTCCGTATTCGTCATTTAACAATATCGACTATACAACGGCGTCAGCGGAACAAAAGAACAAATGGCAGGAATACCACAAATGGATGTTCGACGCCAAATACTATTTGCCATTGGATAACAAGAAAAAACTGGTCCTGGAAGCCAAAGTCCATTTCGGGTTTATCGGGGCGTACAACAAGGACAAAACCGGAATCGGGCCCTTTGAAAGATTTGTGCTGGGTGGTAGCGGTCTGGCCGGAGGTTTTAACTCCTTCGTACTCGGAAAAGAAATTATCGGTCTCCGCGGATACCAGGATAACCAAATTACTCCTCCTACTTATGCCGCGGGAAACAGCACCTCGCAAACCGGTGGCGTTGTATACGAGAAATTGGGGGTAGAACTGAGGTATCCGGTAACGACGGGTAACGCCGCAACCATCTACGGCCTCATCTTTACGGAAGCTGGTAATAACTGGGGCAATTATGAAGACTTCAATCCGTTTAAGATGTATAAGGCTGCCGGAGTGGGGGCAAGAATATTTATGCCTGCGTTTGGTCTGATCGGCCTTAACTGGGCGTACGGTTTCGACCCCGTTCCATTAGGCAGCAACAGGTCTGTGAGTGGCTCTCAGTTCCATTTTACAATTGGTCAGCAAATCAGATAGCATGCGCCGGTATTTAATTACAATTTTTTTTCTCATTTTCGGCCTGAATTTTGTCAATGCTCAGCGGTTCGGGTATATAGACACTGATTTTATCCTTAACAAAATGCCGGATTACAAAAAGGCACAGGATGAGATAAATCAGCTTTCTGAAGCCTGGGAAAAGGAAATTCAGGAAAGTAAAAAGAAAATTGATGGTATGTACAGTTCTTTGCAGGCCGAACAGGTGCTGTTGACCGAGGAGATGAAAAAAGAACGTTTGGAAGCCATTCAAAAAAAAGAAGTAGAGTTAAAGGAGTATCAGAAAAAGATTTTTGGTTTTGGCGGACTCTTCTTCCTGAAGAAACAGGAGTTGATAAAGCCGATCCAGGACAAAGTTTGGGACGCTGTCGACAAAGTATGTAAGGAAAATAACCTGGCAATAATGTTCGACAAAGCAGGGGAACTTGTCATGATCTATACTGACCCCAGGCACGACTATACTGATTTTGTGTTGGACCAACTGGGTTTCGGAGACCCTAATGATAAGATAAAAAACTAAATTGAATTATTGTGATGAGAAAACTCGTTTTACTATTGGTGTTGGGATTAGGAACTTTCGTTTCCCAGGCACAGACCGCATCAGTGAAGGTAGGTTATGCTGATGTTGACTATATTTTTAGTCAATTACCGGATGCGAAAGCAATTGACGCGGAATTAAAGTCAACACAAACACAGCTGAAAAATCAGATCGATGCTAAATATCAGGATTTTCAAAAGAAATTAGCTGACTACAATGCTAATCTCAATACCATGCTGGATGCTGTTAAAGCCAATACCGAGCGCGAACTCCAGCAAATGCAGCAGAACATTGAAAAACTTCAGGCTGATGCCCAAACAACTCTTCAGACCAAACAGAGTCAGTTGATGGACCCTGTTTACAAAAAAGTTGGGAAGGGTATTGAAGACGTGGCGAAAGAAAATGGTTTCACTTTTATTCTGACCCAACAAATCGGCGGCCTGGACGTAATTCTTTATGGCGACGAGAAAATGGATATTTCCGACCTCGTCCTGAAGAAGTTGGGTGTTACTCCAAAACCTCCAACCACGCCTGCACAACCCAAGTAGAAAAATACCCAGAAATACAAAAAGCCCTCCCGGACGATTCTTCGGGAGGGTTTTTTTGTTCAGTTTCGCAAAGGGTCTTTTAAATTTTTTTAACGCATGAACAAACCTCCATCCCTTCGGCCAGGCAGTAAGGTGGGAATTGTTGCTACAGGCAAAAAAGTGTCTCGCGAGGACATAATGGCCGCGGAAAAAATTCTGACCTCATGGGGTTTGTCGGTGGTAGAAGCACCGAGGCTCTTTAGCGATTCGCATCCCTACCTGGCGGGTACCGACAGCGAGCGCCTGCACGACATTCAGTCAATGCTCGATTCTGAAGAAATCGAGGCTGTAATCTGTGCAAGAGGCGGCTACGGAACGACCCGGATAGTAGATAAAGTATCATTACAGGCTTTTCTTGCGCGCCCGAAATGGGTAGTGGGATTTAGCGATGTGACAGCCCTTCATTTGAAGATCTTCAATGCCGGCGTTGAAAGTATCCACGGCATCATGCCTGTTCTTTTTTCAAGCCCGGAATCGGGATCGTCGATCGAAAGTTTAAAACAAATCCTGTTCGGCTCGGATGTATCAATTCACACAACTCCCTGTTCTGCTAACCGACCGGGGAGGTCGTCAGGAAAGATCGTTGGTGGGAATCTATCCCTTATTGCCGATTCCCTTGGTACCCAAACAGAGCCTGATTTAGGTGATAAAATTTTAGTGATCGAGGAAGTTGATGAATACATCTACAAGATAGACCGGATGCTTACTCAATTAAAACGCGCGGGCAAGCTGGATAAACTTGCTGGTCTCGTTGTTGGTCACATCACTGACCTGAAAGATTCCTCCCCGGGATTTGGTCGAACGTTGGAAGAAATCATTTTGGAAAAGGTGAGCCATTTCGCTTACCCTGTTGCCTTTGGTTTCCCCATCGGCCATGCTAACCCTAACCTGGCCTGGAGGCTCGGATCAACAATGACTCTTCACGTCGAACCATCCGGAAGTCACTTGTACCCCGGAACAAAATCAGTTTAACCCGCTAACGACCGGGCCGCTACAAACGCAGTTGACCAGGCAGCCTGGAAATTAAAGCCACCGGTTTCACCGTCAATATTCAGAACCTCCCCGGCGAAATACAGGTTCTTCACGACCTTGCTCTCCATTGTTTCAACATTCACTTCCTTCAGATCAACTCCACCACAGGTCACAAATTCCTCCTTGAACGTTGTCTTGCCTTTCATGCGAAACGGGCAGCGGATAAGATTTTCGATCAGTTTATTCAGACTTTTTTGAGACAGTTCCTGCCATACTTTCGATTCCTCAATTTCGGCCAACTCGCACAGGCGTTGCCACAACCGTTGCGGAAGTTGGAACATCGGGTTGGTAAGAATTTTCTGTTTTCCTTTTGTCCTTTTATGTTCTACAAGCGAAAGGCGGAACGCTTCTTCTTTCACCGGGCCGACCCAACTTATAAGGACATCAAACGTGTAGTTTACTTGATGAAGGTATTCGGCCGCCCACGCCGAAAGTCTGATGGTGGCGGGGCCGCTTATTCCCCAGTGCGTAATAAGGACAGGACCGGTCTGCGAATACTTTGTGCCCGCAATCTTAATTTCCGCGTTCGCCACGGCTACTCCCATTAAATCCTTGAAATTACTTTCGCTGTCGTTAAACGTAAACAATGATGGAACGGGCTGAATAATAGTATGCCCCAATCTTTTGATCCAGTCATAAAAATGCAGGTTTACGTTTCCACCCACGGCCACCAGGACTTTAGGGGAGCGAAAAGTATTGCCCTGCTCCGTTTCAACTATAAAATACGGACCATCTGCCCGCACGTCAACATTTCCAACACCGGTCCTGATATCGATTTGCAACTCGCCGGCTGCCCGCGTAAAACATTGGATGATCGTCTCCGAACGATCGCTAAGGGGAAAAATCCTGCCATCACTTTCTGCCCTTAGCCCTACCCCTTTGGCTGCAAACCAATCGACCACATGCTGTGCATGATACATTTTAAAAATTGTCTTCAGTGCTTTTTCCCCTCTTGGATAATGGTGGGCCAGCTCAAAGGGATTAAAGCAATGGTTTGTCACGTTGCAGCGACCACCGCCGGAAATTTTTACTTTCGACAACAGCTTTGACGATTTCTCCAGTATTAACACCTTCAGACCCGGTTTCATCTCAGCCGCCTGAATGGCTCCGAAGAAACCAGCTGCACCTCCCCCGATAACTATCAAATCAAATTCCATGGATGTTTCCCAACGTGAAAGTTACATCAAGTTTTTGGCAACGACTCCGGGAATGTGTTGAAAAAACGTTTTATTCCGGCGCGTTTTAATTCATTTACTAGTCATCTTTGCAGCGCATGGAGTTTTTTCAAAAGTACTGGATATTTGGTTTGGGTTTTTTTGCACAGTCGTTATTTGGCGCACGTCTGATCGTTCAATGGTTCCACTCCGAACGACAAGGCAAGGTTGTATCACCGACCATTTTCTGGCAGTTAAGCCTCGTCGCTTCCTTTTTGTTCCTTATTTATGGAGTTTTACGCAACGATGCCGTGATCATTCTGGGTCAAACGCTTTCTTACTTCATTTATATCAGGAACCTGCAACTCAAGCATGACTGGCAAAAGATCAATATTGTGGCACGGGGGATTCTGTTGATCTTACCTGCCATTACACTTTCCTGGGTCTTTTTTGGCAATACTTCCGTGGGAGACGGAGTCCTTTCGCAACTGGATAAGTTGAATCCGATAACGATAATGGGAGCCGTCGGACAATTGATGCTTAACTTACGCTTTGTCTACCAATGGTATTACTCTGAGAAACATCTCACTTCGGTATTACCGCTCGGATTCTGGATTATCAGTGCGTGCGCGTCTGTAATGATCCTCATATACGCTTCTTACCGCATCGATCCTGTCCTGTTGGTTGCGCAGGGGATGGGTATATTTGTTTACGTAAGAAATATATTTATTCATAAAAAATCTTTCGCGGATCGTAAAGCGGACTAGGGCAACTGCTATGATACCTTCACTATTACTTTCTCCGGAAGTGCAGTCGTTCATCCTCCAACATGAACTGGAGGATCCCCGGCAGATAGTTTTGAATTATTCCACTGTCCATGGCTTCCCTGGTGCTGTGATCGCCGAACAGATTTCGGGACGGCGGAAAGCAAGAGAAAAAATCCCGACCTTCTACTATGCTCAGGGGATTGTTTATCCTCCCGGTATTAACATGGAACAATGCTCCTCGGAATCCACGGCGCGATATAAGAATATTGTCGTCGGAGAAATGAATAAAAAGGGAGTGATAGCCGACCTCACAGGCGGCTTCGGCGTCGATAGTTTTTTTTTCAGCAAAAATTTCGGAGAAGTGTTTTACATTGAACCCGATGGTGGTTTACTTGAAGTTGTCGCCCACAATCATACCCGACTGGGTGCCGAAGGGATCCGCCACTTTCAAACGACGGCTGAAATTTTTTTAGCCGATAACAACCGGATGTTCGATTGCATCTACCTGGATCCCTCGAGAAGGACCCGCGAAAATAAAAAGGTTTCATCATTCGCCGACTGCCAGCCTGAAGTAACTTCCCTGATACCTCGGATCTTTGAACTGACCGGGCTGCTTATGATCAAAGCTTCCCCGTTGATGGATATACAGCATGCGATCGGCCAATTGCAAGGTGTAAAAAAAGTGGTGGTGATCTCCGTGGACAATGAGTGCAGGGAACTCCTGTTTCTATGTGAAAAAGATTTTCATGGAGAACCTGTCATTGACGCTGTCAACCTGAAGAAAACCGGTGAACACATATCCTTTCCCTTTCAGCACACAGATGAACGCTCGGCCGTTTCGTCGTTTTCCGAACCACTCCGGTATTTATATGAACCGAACAGCTCCATTCTCAAAGCAGGAGCTTTTAAGTTGATCGGGAAAAAGTTTGGCCTGCACAAGATACACGCCAATACCCATCTTTACACGTCAGAGAGCCAGGTGCCCACTTTTCCGGGCAAAGTATTCAGGATCACGGCACAGGTCAGGCCCGACCGTAAAGAATTATCTTTCTATTTTCCGGAAGGGAAAGCTAACCTTACGACACGCAACTATCCGTTATCAGTACACGAGTTAAAAATGAAAACAGGATTAAAGGATGGGGGCGACAAATTTTTGATCGGCTTCTCTGGTATCAATAAAAAATTTCTCGTTGTCGCCGAAAGAATCTCCTAGATATATTTTAGCAGTTCCGGCATGTTCAAGTCGCCGCTAAATGATTTCACCAACTGGTGATCTGCCGAGTAAATATAAATTGACGGTGCCGATATCGGTCCATAATTGTCTAACACCTGCTCCATAGGGGTCCAGGAAAAGTGAACGTTTTCATTGCCAGAAAGCTGGTAAGTCTCCCCAAACTTCCCGGAAGCCTCCAGCGATTGAGATGTGATAAAGTAGATTTGATGTTTCCGGAATGCCAGGATATTTTCTCTGATCTCTCCGGCGGCATGCTGGCAATGATCACATTCCGGTTGAAAGAATATCAAAATAGCAGAGCCCTGTAATTGGTGTAAATCCAATCGCGAGTTGTCAAGCAGCGTTATGGTCATTCTTGGCAACTCGTTTACGGCAACGCTGCCGGCATCGGCTGGATTTGTTTCAGGGAATCGTCCCGAACAACGGATCAGGGTGATCACCAGCAATAAATAGAAGGAAACTTTTGTCACGACAATAATTTTAATATCCAGTAAAATAAAAAAAACACAGCAGAAGAAAGACCATACAACCGAATCACTTTTCTTCGTGTCTGAGTATCCCGCCACCAGAGCACAACCCAGGGCCGGTAGAGACCGGTGCACATGAGGCCGAACAATGTGACTGCAAATATGAGGAAGAGTAACTTAATAAAATTCATTCCGGTGAACCGAATTTGCCAAATGTTGCTGGTTTGAGATCATAGATCGAAGTATCTTTGCGCCCGCTATTGCTTTGGAAAGAGGAGCAATTAACAGAAAAAGATTTTGAGGGCGAATGATTTTCTTAGCATCTACTGCGCAGATGGTTATATAAAAACCGTGGCTGCAGGGATAAAATCGCCTTCGCCTCAAAATATCGCCATAACTGGCGTAGCCGGGAGCCTGGATTCGATTTTAGCCGCTTCCGTTTTCAAGATTCACCCACAGGATACGCTCATTATTCTCCACGATCGCGAAGAAGCCGGCTATTTTCAGAATGACCTCCAGAATTTGCTCGATCGGGAAGTTCTTTTGTTTCCCATGTCATATAAACGTCCGTACGAATATGATGAAACGGAAAACGCGAATATTCTCATGCGGGCGGAAGTGTTAAACCGGCTGGCAAATAAAACATCCCCGGAGATCATCGTTACGTATCCGGAAGCGCTGAGCGAAAAGGTAATAAACCAAAGGTCTCTCGCGTCCAATACATTTACAATCGCGCTGAATGAGAAACTGGACGTTGCTTTCCTGGAGGAGTTTCTGCACACTTATGAATTTGAGAAAACGGACTTTGTTTACGAAGCCGGGCAATTCGCCGTGCGCGGCGGGATCATCGACATCTTCTCCTTTGCCTATGAATTCCCCTACAGAGTAGAACTCTTCGGCGATGAGGTCGATAGTATCCGGACCTTTGATCCGGGGTCCCAGCTTTCGGTTGAAACGCTGGCGAAAGTGAATATTATACCGAATGTTCAGTCAAAGCTGATGCAGGGGGAGCGTCAATCCTTTTTTGACTTCATACCCCCGGCGACACGGTTGTGGATCAAGGACTTTCAACTTACACAAGACTGTATCCGGAAAAGTTTTGCAAAAGTTGAAGACTCATTTGACAAAATCCTAAGGGCAACGGGTGCCCAGCTCGTCTCAAGTCCGGACAAGTTGTTTGACGACGCGGCCACCTTCACACAGAAATCTGAAACGTTTGTCCGGGTTGAATTCGGCAGCCGCTTTATCCTTGCACCGGACCAGCGCTTTAAATTTAATTCATCGGCTCAACCTTCATTCAATAAAAACTTTGATCTCCTGGCCCAGGACCTGTATGATCATCAAATGCAGGGATTCAGCAATTTTATCGCCGCCGATGTTCCCAAGCAAACGGAAAGACTTACGGGGATCTTTGAAGAGATCAATTCACAGGTGAAGTTTCAGCCTCTTCATTTTGCCTTGCGTCAGGGATTTGTCGATTCCGTTTCAAAACTTGTTTGTTACACGGACCACCAGATTTTTGAACGTTTTCACCGGTACAGGGGAAAAGAAAAATTCACCAAGTCAAAAGCATTAACCCTCCGGGAACTACAAACGTTGCAGCCCGGCGACTTTGTTACGCATATCGACTATGGCATTGCAAAATTTGCCGGCCTTGAAAAAAAGGAAGTGAATGGTCACGAGCAGGAAGCAATCAGGCTCGTCTATCGCGATGACGATTTGCTTTATGTAAGCATTCACTCTCTTCACAAGATTTCCAAGTACTCCGGTAAGGACGGATCACCGCCGGTTATCAGCAAACTGGGTACACAGGAATGGGAGAACAAAAAATCGAAAGCCAAGAAGCGGGTAAAAGATATCGCGATGGAACTGATTTCTTTGTATGCGAAGCGGAAATCGGCACCGGGCTACGCCTTTCTTCCTGATAATTTTTTACAGGCCGAACTGGAGTCTTCTTTTATGTACGAAGACACCGCCGACCAGGCCCGGGCGACGGAAGATGTAAAACGGGATATGCAGCAACCCCATCCGATGGACAGACTTGTTTGCGGCGATGTTGGTTTTGGTAAAACCGAAGTAGCTATCCGTGCCGCATTCAAAGCTGCGACGGAGGGAAAACAGGTGGCCGTACTCGTTCCGACTACTATTCTTGCCATGCAGCATTTCCGCACGTTCAGCGACAGGCTCTCCAACTTCCCCGTAAAAATCGACTATGTTTCCCGTTTCAAAACCGAAAAGGAAATCAAACAGATCCTGAAAGAGGTAAAGGAAGGCAACATCAACATCCTCATCGGCACCCATCGCGTGGTTAGCAAAGACATAGAATTCAAAGACCTTGGTTTGCTGATTATAGACGAGGAGCAGAAATTCGGTGTAAAAGTAAAGGACCGCCTGAAGGAATTAAAGGTCAATGTAGATGTCCTGACTTTGACGGCCACGCCCATTCCACGCACGCTTCACTTTTCTCTCATGGGTGCGCGCGATCTCAGCATTATTTCGACACCTCCTCCGAACCGTCAGCCAGTAACCACCGAGTTGCATACCTTTAATGAAGCCCTCATCCGCGACGCTGTCAGTTATGAACTCCGGAGAGGCGGGCAGGTTTTCTTTGTACACAACCGGGTCAGTGATATTGAGGAAGTCGCGAACGTGATCTATAGACTCGTTCCGGATTCGCATATCGGGATCGCCCACGGTCAAATGGATGGCGACAGACTGGAGAAGGCTATGATGAAATTCATCGACGGCGAATATGACGTCCTGGTTTCAACCAACATCATTGAATCCGGTCTGGATATTCCCAACGCGAATACCATCATGATCAATCACGCACATATGTTCGGATTGTCCGACCTCCACCAAATGAGGGGCCGGGTTGGCCGATCCAATAAAAAAGCATTCTGCTATCTCCTTACGCCACCAGCGTCATTGCTGACTGCTGATTCCCGTAAAAGACTGGCCGCGCTGGAGGAATTCTCTGAATTGGGAGACGGCTTTAAAGTGGCTATGAGGGATCTCGACATTCGGGGGGCGGGAAACCTTCTCGGTGGAGAGCAAAGCGGTTTTATCACCGATCTCGGGTTTGACACCTATCATAAAATCCTGGACGACGCCATTCAGGAGTTGAAGGAGACCGATTTTAAAGATCTTTTTGCCGTTGAACTGGAAGAAAAAGCAAAACTGATCGTGCAGGACTGTGTTATTGAAACCGACCTTGAAATTCTGATCCCCGATGACTACGTTAACAACATCAGCGAGCGGCTTCAGTTATATTCAAGGCTGGATAATATCAAGGATGAAATTCAGCTTAAGAGTTTTACGGATGAGATCAGAGATCGGTTCGGGCCGCTGCCGGCGGCGACAGAAGAGCTCGTCAACACTGTTCGGCTACGTTGGCTGGGGGAAAAACTTGGATTTGAAAAGCTGAGCTTAAAGAATGAGAAAATACGTGCTTTCTTTATTAGTAATAACGATAAATACTTTAACTCTGAGATCTTCGGGCACATCCTGTCCTTTGTCCAGAAACACCCCCGTCAATGTAAAATCAAGGACAGTGCAGGCAAGGCAATGTTACTGATCGATGGCATTAAGACCGTGGATACGGCGATCGAATTATTGCAAAAAATGGCCGGTTATACTGCGATCAGTTCCGACAGCGAGATCTTGTCCAGGTAGGGGTCCAGTCCGATCGTTTTTTCGAAGGCATTAATCATCAATACCTTTTGATACTTGGGTGAATAAAACACTTCGATAAAGAATCCTTCCGTGAAGTAGAGGAATACCTTACAGTCTGCAAGGCTCCGTTGTGCCAGATAGTTGCCGGAAAAGGTAATTACATCACATTTTTTTTCGAAGGGCATTACCCGGAAATCCTGGAGGGTTAACATAGTTTGTTCTTTTGAAACCCTCCCATTCAAAATTCTGTGCCATTCCGTTAATCGTTGAAAATGTTGACTAAACCCCGGTTTTGATTGTTCACCTTCCCAAAAGTGGAGCCCCCTTTCCCAAAACAATAACAGCTTTAGTTAGACGTTCATAAGTTGCAGGTTTCTATTCTATTACATAGTCGTGAATAAACATACAGCGACTTGGAAAACATGGGATTATCCGTTTAATTAGCATTTGGTTTAAATTCAACATTAAAATGAAGTATTCTTTCAGGGTTCTTTTGTATGTCATAGGCGGATCAGTAGCCCTGTCTGCCTGCTCGTTGTTCGGAGGTAAGGGTCGAAAACCGACCGCCCAAAACCCGGGTCAGATGAGCACCGCTACGGGGTTGGCCTACAATGACGAGGATCAGGGCGGGTTTATGGTAAACCCGTACGAAGGACAGCCGGATGCGCCGAACATGGTCTTTATCGAAGGTGGGCGCGCCGTTATGGGTTCGTTTGAAGAAGATGTGATGTCCTATCGTGATAACGTGGAAAGAACAGTATCCGTGGCTTCGTTCTACATGGACGAAACGGAAATTGCCAACGTACACTGGCTGGAGTACATGCACTACCTTGCAAAGGATTCTTCCCAGGAAGCTTATCAGGCTGCCTTACCGGATACAACGGTATGGGTAGGAAAATTGGCATTTAACGATCCTTATGTTGAACATTACCTGCGCTACCCTGGTTTTCGCTACTTCCCTGTAGTGGGAATCACCTGGAACCAGGCCAGTAAATTCGCGGTCTGGAGAACACGTGCCGTTAACATCAAGCTGGCTGAAGATGCAGGTGAAGAATATGCCGAAAGCGACGGACGTATTCCTTTGGAATCTGGAATTGTAGTACCTGCTTATCGCCTCCCCACAGAAGCTGAGTGGGAATATGCCGCACAGGCATTGATTGGAACTCAGTGGTTGGAAGAACTTCAAACGCATCAAAGGATTTACCCATGGGACGGCCATGCGGTTCGGAATCCCTACGGTAAACAAATGGGCTTTATGCTGGCCAACTTTAAGCGCGGCCGCGGTGACTATGCGGGTATAGCAGGCCGTCTTAACGATGGTGCACTGATCACTTCTTATATCTACGAATATCCTCCCAACGACTACGGTCTCTATAATATGGCCGGTAATGTAAGCGAATGGGTTCAGGATATTTACCGCCCTATGTCATTCCAGGATTTCGACGATCTTAACCCTATCCGGAGAGATGGCTTCCTGGATCCGGCATCCGGTGCAAACTCCGGTTATAACAGTGACTTTGAAAAGAATCCTGAAGCTTTCACATCCCTGATTACCGACCGGGCACGCGTTTACAAAGGCGGTTCCTGGAAAGATGTGGCCTACTGGATGTCTCCAGGTACCAGAAGGTATCTCGATCAGGATTCAGCGACCGCTACAATCGGTTTCCGTTGCGCGATGATCAGAGCCGGCTCGAACTACTAATTACATTTTTGATAATATGAGACAGGAAGCTCCGGAATAGATCCGGAGCTTTTTGTTTTTATGCCTCGGCAATACACGCGACACTAATTTGAGCGCACCCGGTATCCAACAATGTATTGGCGCATGATTCCAGCGTCGCCCCTGTCGTGATAACATCGTCAACCAGCAGTATCTTTTTTTGAGTTACGATGCCGGGCATGGAGACGTGAAATACACCACTCATGTTTTCCCAGCGGCTTAATTTTGTTTTCCGGGTTTGTGTATCGGTACGCATGCGCCGCGTCAGCACGTCGTCGTAAAATGGAGCAGACAGTTTTTCAGAGAGTCCTTCCGCAAATTTTGCGCTTTGGTTATAGCCGCGTTTTCTTTTTCTGGAAGGATGCAGGGGCACGGGAATAATTACATCAAATTGGCCCGCCAAGCCTGCTTCAGCCATTCTGGCACCGTAAAATTTTCCCAGCATAACGCCTATCTCCGGGTGATTCTTGTACTTCAGCTGATGTAGTAAATTTTGAACCCGCCCGCTCTTACTGAACTTATAAAGGGCCATCGCATGGCACAGTCGGACTCTGTAGCCAAGCCGTCTTTCAAGAGCATTTCCGTTTTCCCTGTGGTAGTCCGTTTGTGGCATTTCAAGCATACAGGAAGTGCAGATAATATCTTCTCCACGCACCAGGGTATCATTGCAGGCCAGGCAGTACCTTGGAAAAAACAGGTAAATAAAATCACGGAAAAGTTGCTGGGAAAATGAATTGGTCATTTCGGAATATATTTGCAGATAACGGTGTTCTAATTTAGTCGAAAAAAGATTTTACAATGGGATTGGTAGAAGATTTTAATACCTATCGGAGCAAGATGAATGAGAAAATCATGGCTTCCGATAGCCTGATCATCAAGAGAATTTTTAACCTGGATACAAATGCCTATTCCGACGGGCACCTGGACGTTCGGTCAAAAGAATTGATAGGTCTCACCTGCTCCCTGGTGTTGCGATGCGATGATTGCGTTCGTTATCACCTGGGCAAGTGCCAGGAGGCTGGCCTCACCACCGAACAGGTTCAGGAAGCAATGGGCATCGCCACGCTAGTGGGTGGTACCATCGTGGTTCCTCATCTCAGGCGGGCATTCGAATATTGGGAAGAACTGCAGCATGTTTAAACGCGATCTCGAACTCGAACGAACATGGGCTTCACTGATAACAGGCCTTGAGACGCTTATCGGCAAACGGCCAAAAGACCTCAATGGGGTTTTGTTCCTCATCGGTGTGCAGGAATTGGGGAAGGGCCGGAAGTTTTTCAGCAAGGAAGAGAAGCAGGACCTGATGCATATCGGTATCTGCAAAGTGCTGAGCCTCTCCGGCTACTATGTACTTGAAGGATTGGATCAGGATGGGTGGCCTCACTGGAAAATGATCAAAAAACTACCCCATTTTGATCTGCTGGAACAGGAGAAGTTGCTGAAAATGCATGTTATCGAGTACTTTGAAAAGGAGTTCGACTGGACCTTTTCGAATCAGCCTGGTAGGGATGCATAGTTACCGAGCCTCAATTTTTGTCAAATCGTTAATAAGCCATTATATTAGGACTATTCAACTTTCGATGATGATGTTGCGTTTTTGATATTAAAGCCAAATTGTTATGGGAGCAGGAGTGGAGCGCATTCATGAAAAAATCGGATCATTTAAGAAAAAGTACTACCTCAATATCTTCGTAAGGGGTGCTCTTCTTACGTTATCGATCCTGATCTCGTATTTTCTTGTTGCTACGATGCTTGAGTATAACCTCTGGCTGGCACCCTGGGCGAGGTTCCTTATATTCTTCAGCTTTTTGGCCGTCGTTGTCTTTTGCCTTTACCGGTTCCTAAAGGATCCTATAAAATGGTGGATTGCCCGTAAGGGGTTGAATGAGGAACAAAGCGCAAAAGTTATCGGCGATTACCTGCCCACCGTAAAAGACAGGCTTCTCAACCTGATTCAGCTCTCCTCGGCAAAAAATAATTCGGCGCTTGCATATGCCAGTGTCGAACAAAAATCACGGGAATTTGAGTCTATTCAATTTGACGGGTTTATTGACATCACCCAGAACAAGAAGTACCTGAAATACCTGGTCATCCCCGTTCTCGTCATCGTTTCCATTTTCGTCATAAACAGAAGTATCCTCACTCAAAGTACCGATCGCATAGTTCACTTCAACAGGCAGTATTCACCCGAAGCGCCTTTTAAGTTTATCGTCCTCCATGAAAGTCTTCAGGCTTTTTACAACGAAAGTTACACCTTAAAAGTCGTGTTGAATGGACCGGCCTTGCCGGAAGATGCCTACCTGATCAATGGTAATCAACGGCTGAAGCTGGATCATTTAAACGACGGAGATTTTTCTTATGCCTTCGAAAATATCCAGGCAGGTTTTGATTTTCAGATTGAGGCCGCGGGTTTTTTCTCCGACGTGTACAGGGTCTCCGTTATTAACCGCCCCGAGCTGGCCGGCTTCAACGTTGATCTGGATTTCCCCGCCTACCTGAACCGTAAAGATGAGTCACTCGTAAACGCCGGCAACCTGGACATTCCGGAAGGCACCGAGGTAAAATGGATACTTTCAACAGCAAACGCTTCGAACGCAAATATTCTTTTTTCGTCAGGGAAAGAATCCTACAATTTTGAAAATACTGACGCCCAGCTTTTTACGTTCTCAAAAGGTTTCAAGGAACCCGATAGTTATGAGATCACATTGGAAAATGAAAAAAGCAAGAACAAAGAAAGGATTGCATACCGTGTCAACGTGATAAAAGACGAACATCCCAAAATCGAGGTGAACAATTTCAAAGACTCGGTCCTGTATAAGATGGTGGTGCTAAGCGGAATGCTAAGCGACGACTATGGCATCAGCAAACTTGCGCTTCGCTTTAAAATCCGTGACGATGAACAGAAGGAAATTGCTTCCGGCACTTCGTTTATACCTACCGCAAAGAATCAAACTCAGCAGAGTTTTTTCCACCCCTGGAAGCTTGATTCCATAAAACTGGATCCTGGAAATCGCCTTGAATATTATCTGGAGGTTTGGGACAACGACGGTGTTAATGGAAGTAAATCGACAAAGACCGCGACCTATACTTTTTTTGTTCCGACTCAAGACAACCTTGTCGCGGAGATCAGGAGTTCCCAAACCAAAACCCAGCAAAAAATAGATCAGAGTGTCGGCAAGGCTAACAAACTACAGGATCAGATCGAACAGGCGAACCAAAAGTTAAAAGGTAAACAAAGCCTTGACTGGCAGGATAAGAAAATGCTTGAAGATATTCTGGAACAGAAACAGGGGTTAAACAAAATGGTGGATGAGTTGAAGGAGCAAAACAAACTTCTTGAACAAAAAAAGGACGCCTTCACCGAGCAGGATGAACGCATCCGCGAAAAAGCCGAACAAATTCAAAAGCTAATGGATGAGCTTCTGGATGAAGAGACGAAGAAACTTTTCGAGGAACTCCAGAAACTGTTAAAGGAAAATAGTGACGTATCCCAGATCCAAAAGATCCTTGATAAGCTGAACCAGAATACGAACAATCTGGAAAAGGAATTGGAGCGGACTCTGGAGCTATTCAAACAGCTTCAATACGATTTTAAACTGGACCAGGCAATTCAGGACATCAAGAAACAGGTGGAAGAACAAAAGTCTTTGCTTGAAAAAACGGAAAGCCTGGAAAAATCAGAGAACGTAAAATCCGATGGCAAGGAGAACGGGAAAAACGAAAAGCAGGAAAAGGGGGAAAACAGCGACAGCTCAAAGGAAGGTGAAAACCAAAAGCTGGCGCAGGAGCAGGAAAAACTGAAGGATGCTTTCGAAAAGACATCTGAACAAATCGATGAACTGAGAGAGCTCGGTGAGGAATTGGACAAAAATGACGAGTTGCCATCCGATGCCGATTCCGAAGAAATTCAGAAAGACCAAGACGAAAGCCAGGAAATGCTGGAGAAGAATTCTCCTTCCAAGGCAAAAGCACCGCAGCAGAAAGCACTTCAGAAGATGCAGAAAATGCAGCAACAGATGGAGGGAGCCGAGAGTTCAATGGCAATGGAAGTCGATATGCAGAATCTGGAGACCCTGCGGCATATTATTCATGGCCTTGTAAAATTGTCTTTTGATGAAGAAAGTCTGATGAAGAGTTTTGGTGAATTGAGTCAGAATGATCCGGCATTCAATAGCATGGCTCAGCGGCAGTTGAAATTAAAAGATGATGCTAAAGTATTGGAGGACAGTCTGTTGGCACTGGGAAAGAAAGATCCGTTCATGGGATCGATTGTAACCAGAGAAGTTGGCGAGCTGAATGAGCATTTAGACAGGGTAATTGAAGCCAACCGGGAGCGACGGCGGCCACAGGCTTCCAATGAGATGCAAATGACTATGACGTCAATAAACAACCTTGCATTGATGTTGGATGATCATTTTGATATGATGATGGAGATGATGGCCAATGCGAAGCCTTCGATGGGTAAGTCGAAGAAAAAGGGACAAAAGCCAAGCCTGAGCCAGATGCAACAGCAATTGAACCAAAAGATACAGGAGTTGAAGGGAAGTGGTAAGTCAGGGCGTCAGTTGTCGGAGGAGTTGGCAGAGATGGCGGCCGAGCAGGAGCGGATCAGGAAAGCGTTGAAAGAGATGCAGGAAAAAATGAAAGATGGGAAAATGCCGGCAGGGGATCTGCCGTCGAAGATGGAGCAGACAGAGATGGACCTGGTTAATAAGCAGCTCACGGATCAACTCATCAAGAGGCAACAGGAAATAGTAACCAGGTTATTGGAAACGGAGAAGTCAGCGCGGGAACAAGACATGGACGATGAAAGAAAAGGTGAGACGGCTAAAGACTATGAGAAAGAAATTCCGAAGGTTTTCGAGGAATATTTGCGACTTAGGGAAAAAGAAGTAGAATTGTTAAAAACAGTACCACCGAAACTTTATCCGTATTACAAGAAGGAAGTGAATGACTACTTTAAACGGGTAGGCGAAAACTAAAGAGACAAAGAGAATTTAGCATGAACACTATCAGCATCCAGGTACCGTCTATAACGGAAAACATTAGAATGATCGAAAGCTTTATCGATAATGCAAAGGAGCGATTTCAATTGGATGATGATATTTATGGCAACATCATGATAGCGGTTACAGAAGCAGTTAACAATGCGATAAAGCATGGAAATGCCAACGATAAGTCAAAAAATGTCTTCCTGAGCTTATCATTGGATGAGAGCATGATTCGTTTTGTTATCCGGGATGAAGGTTCTGGATTTAATTATGAGAATCTTCCGGATCCGACGGCGCCGGAGAACATTGAGAAATTGGGGGGGCGCGGCATTTTCTTAATGAAGCACCTTTCAGATGAAGTGGACTTTAAAGACAATGGCCGGGTTGTTGAACTAAGCTTCTATGTAAATTCCTGATGCCTTCCGTTAATTTCTTTTCTGAAGAAATTTCCTTTCAACTTCCCCATCCACGCAAAACAGTAAAATGGATAAAGCAATCCATTCTGAAGGAGAAGAAGGTCCTTCATCAACTTAATTATATATTCTGCAGTGACGAGTATTTACGAGGCGTCAACATCCGATACCTCGGTCACCAGACCTATACAGATATCATTACGTTCGATACAAGCGAAGAGACGGGAACGATTCAGGGAGACATCTTCATCAGTATTGACCGGGTCATAGAGAACGCCACAAAATTCCGGACGGACCCGGATGAAGAGCTTCATCGTGTGATTATCCATGGGGTCCTGCACCTGATCGGCTATTCTGACAAGGGCTCAGCGAATAAAATGGCAATGCGAAAAAAAGAGGACGCTTACTTATCTTTGCGTTCATAGTTCCACGTGGAACCTGCGACTTTGTTCGTCGGTTAAAGTGAAAGGGTTTCACGTGAAACAAAATGTGGAAATGTTGAAAGATTTTGTGGGTAAGTTTTCGTTCCACGTGGAACTATCACCTTAAATGCCATTATGTTCAATAAGTATGACGTTATAGTAGTTGGGGCCGGTCACGCCGGCTGCGAAGCAGCTGCCGCAGCTGCCACCATGGGGTCCAAAGTTCTTCTCGTGACAATGAACATGAACACCATTGCCCAGATGTCCTGCAATCCAGCCATGGGGGGTGTTGCCAAAGGGCAGATTGTTCGTGAAATCGACGCCCTGGGCGGTATGTCCGGAGTGGTCTCCGATAGATCTATGATCCAATTCAGGATGCTGAACCGCTCAAAAGGCCCCGCCATGTGGAGCCCCAGGACCCAAAACGACAGAATGAAGTTCTCCGAGGAATGGAGATTAATACTGGAACGGAATCAGAACGTTGATTTCTGGCAGGAAATGGTAAAGGAACTCATCGTTGAAGGAAACAGGGTAGTAGGGGTAAAGACTAACCTTGGAATTGAAATTCACTCCCAAACAGTTATTCTCACCAATGGAACATTCCTAAACGGCAAAATTCATATCGGAGAAAAGAACTTCGGCGGCGGCCGAACCGCTGAAAAGGCCGCAACCGGCCTTACCGAGCAACTCGTAACCCTGGGTTTCGAAGCAGGACGAATGAAAACCGGAACACCACCCAGAATCGACGGCAGAAGTCTCGATTATTCAAAAATGGAAGAACAACCCGGAGATGAAAGTCCCGGTAAATTCTCATTCTCCGACACACAACCATTAAGCAAACAAGTCAGTTGCTGGATAACGTATACCAATGAAAGCGTTCACAACGAACTTAAAAAAGGCTTCGACAAATCTCCAATGTTCCAGGGCAGGATAAAGGGCATTGGCCCAAGATACTGTCCTTCTATTGAAGACAAGATTAACCGCTTCGCTGAACGTGAAAGGCACCAAATCTTCGTAGAACCTGAAGGCTGGAATACAGTGGAAATCTATGTCAATGGATTCTCTACATCCCTCCCGGAAGACATCCAATACCAGGCTCTCACTAAAATACCCGGATTCGAAAAAGTTAAAATGTTCAGACCCGGATACGCCATCGAATACGACTACTTTCCTCCTACACAACTAAAGTTGAGTCTGGAAACTCAAGTTATTGACAATCTGTTCTTTGCAGGACAAATCAACGGTACGACCGGTTATGAAGAAGCCGCCTGCCAGGGTTTAATGGCAGGTATTAACGCCCATAACGCCGCGCACGAAAAAGGTCCACTAATACTAAAGAGGTCCGAAGCCTACATCGGCGTACTTATCGATGATCTTGTCAGCAAAGGCACGCAGGAACCATACCGCATGTTTACCTCCAGAGCAGAGTACAGGATCCTCTTGCGCCAGGATAACGCTGACTTAAGGCTTACGCGAATAGGCCATGAACTTGGCCTCGCATCTGACCAAAGCCACCAAAGCATGGTAGCTAAGCAGCAGCAGATCGACACACTTACCCGGGAACTAGCCAAAATAAGGCTTGAACCCGAATCCGTAAACGAACAATTGGCGAATCTCAATACATCGGTCATCAAAGAAAAACTATCGCCTTCACATCTCCTGAAAAGACCTCAGATCGGGATGAAAGACCTCAAAACTCTTAATAACAGTATGCGGACTTTAATAGATTCCTATCGCCCCGAAGTGCAGGAACAAGTTGAGATAAATATAAAATATGACAGCTACATCGAACGGGAACAACTGTTGGTGGAGAAAATAGGAAACCTCGAGAATTATAAAATCAGGCCCGACTTTGACTACGATCGTGTAAAAGCGCTCTCCTCGGAATCAAGGGAAAAGCTTAAAAAAGTAAAACCTGAAACTGTCGGCCAGGCATCAAGGATCAGCGGCGTGTCACCGGCCGATGTTTCAGTTCTAACAGTGTACATGGGAAAATGAAAGATTCAATATCCTGCCCGATCTGCCACAGCGTTGGGTTCTCCAATTTTCTCACATGTACCGACTTTACCGTTTCACGGGAAACATTTTCTGTTCTTGAATGCGCCAACTGCAATTTCAAACTGACAGCACCAGTTCCAGCAAACATCGCTGACTATTACCAGTCAGACGACTACATCTCTCACACATCCACGGGATCATCACTCATAAACAAGATCTACATTTTCGCACGCAGGTTTACCCTGAACTGGAAATACCGGATCGTAACCAGATACAGCAATACTAGTGGGCCTTCCATCCTCGACTTTGGATGCGGTACCGGTGAATTCTTAAAAAAGTGTCAGGATGAAAACCTTCAAGTAGCCGGTGTTGAACCTTCCGACAAAGCAAGAAATCTGGCTCTGGCAAAATTAAATCAAACAGTTGTCTCCAACCTGGATGAATTGCCGCATTCAGAGTACGACACCATTACTCTCTGGCACGTACTCGAACATCTTCCTGACCTTAACAACACTCTCGAACAACTAAAAAATAAGCTCAGCAGATCTGGCACAATGTTTATTGCAGTACCGAATCATAGAAGTGAAGACGCAAACAATTACCAGCAATACTGGGCAGGCTATGATGTCCCCAGACACCTATGGCATTTTACACAAACTAACATGCAAACGCTCCTCAAGAATCACGGACTTAACCTGATAGCCAAAATACCAATGAAACTTGATTCCTATTACATCAGCCTGATGAGTGAAAAAAATCGACGAAACGGAGAACTATCACCTTTTCGCTTCCTTCATGCCATCTATATAGCCCTTACATCAAATCTGCAGGCAAAAAAAACAACCGACTATTCCAGCATCATATACATTATAAGGAAATGAAACTTCCAAAAATTCTTCATTGGTTTATCTATCCTCTGTTCTTCCTAGCCTGTGCGCGGCAAACCACACCAACCGGCGGTCCAAAAGATTCAATACCACCCAGCCTGATAAAATCACTACCCGCCCATCAGCAAACGAACTACAACAAACAAACGCTTGACCTAACTTTCAACGAACAAGTAATTCTCAACAACCCGAAAGAACAAATCATCATCACGCCTTCGATCGGAAAAGAATATGACATCGAAGTCAAAAAAAATACGATCAACATCCGTATTAAAGAGGATCTTCAAACTAACACAACATACTCCGTTAACTTTCGCGAAGCGATACAAGACATCACGGAAAAAAACCCTGCTGAAAATTTAAAAATTGCATTCAGTACCGGCGACTACATCGACTCTTTATCTATCGCCGGAACTGTATATGATCTACTAAAATCAACACCCGTTAAAGACGCCACCGTCGCATTATTTATCCCCGATACATTTAACATCTTTAAACACAAACCCACATACATAACCAAAACAAATGACAAGGGAAAATTCCAGATCGAAAATCTGAAACCAGGCAATTATCGGATATACGCCATGGACGACAAAAACAAAAATCTCGTCGTCGATAGTAAATCAGAAGCATTCGGATTCTTATCAGGCACCATTCACCTCGATTCCGCTCTTTCGAATGTTAACATTCCAACCATTCGCCTGGATACCAGACCATTAACTCTTACCAGTGCTCGACCATCATCTACCACTTTCGTAGTTAAGACCTCAAAACCTATACGAAACTACCGGATCTCATCTCCCGAAGCGATTAGTTCCAACCTAACCAGTGACAAGGCAAGCGTCTATGTCTATAATCCCCAATACGATACCGACAGCATAAAAATTCAATTTCACGCGACAGATAGTATCTCCAATGTGATTGACACAACCCTTTATGTAAAGTTTTTAAAACGAGAAGCAAAACCCGAAAAATTCCAGACTGCTATCGACGCATTCCGTGTAATCGGAACGAAGGGAATGATCACAGGAAAAATAAATTTCAACAAACCTCTGTTAAGAATTAATTATGACAGCATCCTCTACAAAGTCGACACAACAACATTCATAAACATCTTATTTTCTGACACGCGTTTCGACTCCGCAACCCAAACGCTCCATATAGAAAAAACTTTCGACAAAACACTTCTTACCAAAAAAACAACAACACCCAAACCTGATTCGATAAAAAAAGTCAAAACACTGCCACTAAAAACCACACCATCTCCAAAGACAAAATCAAAGCCTGTAACCGAATATGAACTATACATCGCTGCCGGCTCATTCATCAGCGTCGAAGGAGACAGTAGCACCCGCCTATCAACACCGCTTAAACCTACTTCACTCGAAACTACCGGAGTGATTATTACGGAAGCAAACACAGGAAGCATTCCCTCCATCACCCAACTTCTGGGAAAAACCGGTAAAGTAATTGCATCATCCTTCTCCAAAAAGACAACTTTCGAGGACCTGGAACCCGGAGAATACCAGATTCGCGTAATCCTCGACAAGAACGAAAACAGGCAATGGGACCCCGGCAACTTCAGTAAAAACCTGGAACCAGAACAAATCATTTTCTATAAAAACGAAAAAGGCCTCTCCAACGTTAACCTAAAAGCCAATTGGGAGATCGGTCCTTTGTTAATAACCTACTGACAACATGTTCACAACCTTAACAACATGAGTCGAAAACAGTCAAAAGAGACAGAAAACAAAATATCTCATTTTGCCTGTGTACAACTAAACAGTCACCCACAATCCAAACAATTAAAACAACCCACAAAAAAACTATACACACCTCACATCATTGTTGACAACCTTCTAACCACCTGTAGCTAAAACATTTAAGAGTTCGGATTATTCTACATAAATTCAACAGAAGAAATCACCGGCACTTATACACATTTCAACATGGCTAATATCTATTATAAAATAATATATTATATAAGAGTAATAAGGAACCCAACATTGAGTACAACGCTTAGTGTTCTTCTGTTTTCAACTTTAAGTCTTGCGCAGACGCAGGAAGAAATACAACTGGCAAGTGAATACCTTCTGAAGGGTGACAAAAAAAAAGCGTTGGAACTTTATCGTGATCTTTCAAAAAATGACGGAAATACTTCGTTCATTTACAACAACTACATAAACGTATTGGTCGATCTTGGTTTGTTCGATGAAGCCCAGAATTATCTGAAAAAAATATTGCGGCATGACCCTCAAAATCTGCAATACAAATTGGATATGGGATTAACGTACACCCGGTCAGGCGACCTTGCGAAAGCGGATAAATACTTCAGGGAGATCATTGATGAGAACAAAAAAAATGTGCAGCGAATTAAGGTCATGGCGGATTATTTCATGTCGAGATCGCTGTCGGATTATGGTATTATTGCGCTAACGGAAAGCCGGGCAAGCCTGGGTAATCCTAACCTTTTTTGCCTGGACCTTGCGATGCTTTACCGCGTGAAAGGAAACCAGGACAAGATGGTACAGGAATACCTGAGCTACGTGACTCAAAGCTCTGCAAATATCCAGTACGTAAAAAATGTTCTTCAAGCCTTGTTAACAAAGCCGGAAGAACTCGAGAGCCTCGAAAAATTATTGTATGATAAAGTTCAACAATATCCGGATGTTGAGGTTTATTCCGACCTGCTGATTTGGGTCACCATGCAACAGAAAAACTTTTATGCTTCGTTCATCCAGGCACGTGCTTACGACAAAAGATACAAGCGGGACGGTGAAAAAAGCATGGAGGTTGCGAAGGTGGCACTTGACAATGAAGACTACGATAATGCCCTGAAAGTCTACAGGTACCTGATCAGGGAGTATCCAAGTTCACCGAATTATTTGCTCGCACGCCTGGGATTGATCCGCACCCGGGAAGAACGGGTGAAGAAAACATTTCCCGTAAAAACAGACTCCGTGCGGACGTTGATCACCGATTACAAAAATTTCATCAGTCAGTATCCCGACAACGCAAATGCGCTCGAAGCTTCAAAGAATCAGGCATTGCTATATGCAAATTACCTGGACCAAAAGGATTCGGCCGTTTATATTTTGAACAAGTTGATAGCAAATCCCAAGGCTTCGCAATTCCTGAAAGCAAAGGCCAAGCTTGATCTTGGAGATATTTTTATGCTTAAAGGTGAACCGTGGGAATCAACGCTGCTTTATTCTCAGGTCGAGAAGACACAGAAGGAAAATGTTGTCGGCTATGAGGCGAAACTGAGAAACGCGAAGCTGTCGTATTATAAAGGTGATTTTCGCCTGGCTCAGGAACATCTCGACATTTTAAAACAAGCAACTACCCGCGAAATAGCCAACGATGCTCTTGATCTGAGTATGCGTATCAAGGAAAATATCGCTTTTGATTCCATCGGCCAGGCACTTAAGGAATTCGCTCAAATCGAACTCCTGTTATTTCAGAACAAGTCAACGGCTGCCCTGGAAAAAATCGAAAACCTAAAGCAAGGTAAATCTGACGCCGGCATGCCGATCTCCAATCAAACGATCCTCGATGATGTCTACTGGCTTGAAGCTAACCTTCGGATGAAGCAGGGTGAATTTCAAAATGCTATTGCCCAGTTGCAACGTATTATCGACGAATACGGCACCGACGTACTGGCGGACGATGCCTACTTTCTTCAGGGAGAGATATACGAGCGACAACTCGGTGACCGGGACAAAGCGATGGAAATCTACCGTGATTTTTTGACAAAATTCGCGGGCAGTGTGTACGCTGCGGAAGCGCGGAAAAGATACCGGCAGCTTCGCGGCGATTTCAGCGGGCAACAACCACAGTTTTAAGTATTCAATAACCCGTTGCGCACTCCTTTTATGAAGCTAACAAGTTCTGGCATTCCGGACGCGGTCGTTATTTTACAAGTTCCACCAATATGTGAACTTAACAACAAGTGACCGGTTTTTCACGCCGAAAGTTTCCGGTATGTAGTTGTCCGTGTAAACAATAAACAGATCGGAGGCGGGTCGGTATCTCCACTGAAAGCGCGTGTTCAGATTAACATTATCCAGTTGTTCGTTGTATTGCGCAAAGGCCGTAAAAAAAAGTGTATTGGTCATGGTGATATCCAGACGTGGTCCGATCAGCCAAAATGTATTATTTCCCCAGGGCTCCGGCAGGTCGATGTTATTATAATTTGCAGCGACGGCCAGACTCATGAAAGGCTGGAGCCGGTATCCTACTTCGCCTGATAAATTCAGCCTCGTCCCATTCGCGTAGTACCCCCCGTAACGGGTTGATAAAAGATATGTGAACAAGCTTTGCGGCTTAGAGGTGAAATCAAAACCGAATGCATTCCAGCTGTGGCGGCTTCCTACTTCAAGTGAATCGAGCCCGGAATTCGTCGGATCAAAAGGCTGGAGAAGCTGTACAAAATCGTGAGCTGCCCATCCTGTTAAAACACTTTGTGTTCGGAAAGTAATGGTATAAGACAACACGTCCGTATTATCTGTGTGGTTGAATTTGTTATCGTAGTAATAGGTGGAACTGACCTTCGGGCCATGACTCAAAATTGTTCTACCCTTGGGAAAAAATAAATAGGCAGCGAGCGGATTTATTTTAATAAAATTTTTCCGCGGCACATACCCGACTTCCGCGTTGTAATTTAGGCCCACGTATTCATGTTGCCAGCTCAGCGTAAGCCTTCGGTTAAAGTATTGTAAATTGGCAGCATGGGTTATATCCTTCTCTTCTTTCCCCGGACTCAGCGATTTTAACACCAATGCCTTTCCTGTCCAGATATTGTTTGATGAAGCCAGGTTATATTCGAGTCCGAAGTTTCGATTGTATTTTGAGTAAACCGGGGCAGTCGGGTCGTTGCTCGGTTTATAATTTAATGATTGCTTGTTAATAAAAATGAAACCGACATTTGAACGGGCGAATAACTTTCGTTGCAGCGCAATGACCGCGAAGTTTTGTCTTGGCAAAAAATCTTCCTCTACATCCGAAGTCTGCATATCCATTGCCCCGATTCTCCAGTTCTTGTCCAGTTTGCCACTGAAGCGTGCGCCGAATTCAATGGGCGTACCCAAACCGATCCGCCTAGAAAAAAAAGGTCTGATTGTAGCGTATCCAAAGTTGGCGAACAAGTCGCCGTTCTCCAGGAAGAATTGCCTCCGCTCGGGAAAAAATAATTCGAACCGGTCGAGGTTTGTAACCTGCCGGTCTACATCCACCTGCGAAAAATCGGGATTTACCGTAAGATCCAAATTCAGCGAAGAACTCACGGCGATCTTGGCGTCTAACCCGATTTCTTTTTTGTAGGACGACGGTGTATCATGCTGGTAGTCTTTGGACACGCCTCCCAGTGCATACGGTATAATCGAAATATTGTGATTGGCCTGCGGCGGTGGTTCATCCCAGAGGAGATTACCACTATATGCCAGCGAAGCGGTGGGAAACTGACGAGGTACGGGCGCCCAGCTTGATTTTTCAGTCGTCTTCAGATCCAACCTGCTAAAATTGATTCCCCATTTTGTTATACCTTTTTTATAGCGAATGCTCTTGAAGGGAATAGCCGCTTCAAATACCCATTTGTCTTCGTCTTTCTTGACAACGGAAACCCATTTGTTGTCCCAGCTTAAATCCACTTTTCCACCTTCATACATCATTCCATCCCATTGAGCTCCCGCGGCGTTTGCACCGAATGAAAAGCCGTTGGTCTGATCATCGAACGGGTCCATGAATAACAGGAAGTTGTCGTTTTTCCCGAAAGCAAAATCCCGTCTGAGAGATTCTACAAAATACCTTCCGGGTAGCAAGTGATAACAGGTCGCGATAAGGTAAAGGTTGTGCTGATCGTAAGCCATACGGACCTCGGTTTTTACCTTCGCTTTGCTGGTATCCATAGGGAGCACCATAAAGAAGTCCTTTGCTACATCGGCATTAAGCCATGTTTCCTCGTCCAGAATACCGTCGATCCTGATCGGTGACGACGTGGACTGCAAATGAAGCTGGTAAGACTCGTTTATTTTTTGTGCCCGGACCAGAGGCACACAAACACACAGGAAGAGTAAAAAAATCAAAGATCTCATCATGGCAATTTCGTTATATGTATGCCAAAAGCAAGGTTGTTTTAGGATGGGAGGTACCATTCGTTGACCTGCTAAGATTAATTGCCACTGATGTTCATGCAAAACTAGGTTCCGGCGATTCCGGAAATGGAGTAAAGACTAGGTCACGAAAAAATCTGTCCTATGGTATGCATGCATAACAAATTTTATTACCTTCGCTTTCTATCGAAATCGTATGCGAAGGGAAGAAACGGTGGACCACAATATAAAAACTGCATGGCATGCCATTTCACGGATGTATAATCAGCAGGCCGGCAAGCACGAAATTACTACCTCGATCGGGTTTGTCCTGCTCAACATCCATTCTGATCAAGGTACCCCTGCCACGAAGATAGCTCCGTTGATGGGCCTGGAAGCGAGAAGCCTGACGCGGATGCTGAAGACCATGGAGGAGAAGAAACTGATTTACCGCGAACCGGATCCTACGGACAAGCGCTCGGTGAGAATTTTTCTCACGGGTCTTGGAAAAAAGAAGAAGGAGGTATCCCGCGAAACGGTTCTCAATTTTAATAATAAGGTTCGGGAATTGTTGCCTGAGAGTAAGCTCAGGATTTTTTTTGAAGTGATGAATGAAATTAATCAACTGGCCGTTCAGGGGATTACCGAACCGGAGAAGGTATAACAAGCAAAAAAGAATTAACCGGGCTCAATATCAGGAAAGATTAAGTATACAATAACATGAAACGTTCTATTCGAAAAGTTGCCGTTCTTGGATCCGGGGTAATGGGCTCTGCAATTGCCTGTCATTTCGCTAACATTGGTTGTCAGGTCTTGTTGATGGACATCGCACCAAAAGATCTGACCGACGAGGAAAAGGCAAAGGGTCTTTCTCCGGACAGTAAAATTGTTAAAAACAGAATTGTTCAGTCCTCATTTGACCGATCTGTGAAATCCAGTCCAGGTCCGATCTATTCGAAGAAATTCCTATCCCGTATTTCCCTGGGAAATTTTTCCGATGATATGCCCAGGATTAAAGACTTCGACTGGGTAATCGAGGTAGTGGTCGAAAACCTCGATATCAAACGGAAGGTCTATGAGGAAGTTGAAAAATACAGAAAACCGGGAACCCTTATAACGTCCAATACGTCCGGTATTCCGATTCACCTTATGGCGGAAGGCAGAAGTGATGATTTTAAGAAGCATTTCTGCGGATCACATTTTTTTAACCCACCGCGTTATCTTAGACTGCTGGAGATAATACCCACACCGTTTACCGATCCGGAGATTGTAAAATTCCTCATGCATTATGGAGATCGCTTCCTTGGGAAAACGACCGTTCTCTGTAAGGATACTCCCGCCTTCATCGCGAACCGGGTCGGTGTGTTCGCCATCATGAAGGTGGTTGACTCCATGAGCAAACTGGATTTGAATATTGATGAGATCGATAAACTGACAGGCCCGGTTATCGGCAGACCAAAATCAGCCACCTTTCGTACATCCGACGTAGTAGGCCTGGACACTTTAATTAAGGTTTCGGGGAATCTCTACGAAGGATTGAAAAATGATGAAGGACGGAATTACTTCAAGCTCCCGGATACCGTTTTGAAATTGGAAAAGAACAAATGGCTGGGAGACAAAACCGGTCAGGGATTTTACAAAAAGACAAAAAACGACAAAGGAGAAACGGAGATCCTTACACTGGATCTCAAAACTTTCGAATACAAACCCAAAGCAAAAACCAAGTTTGCGACACTTGATTCTACAAAAACCATTAGCGATCTGAACGATCGTTTTAAAGTGCTTTTCGCGGGAAAAGACAAGGCCGGCGAATTTTACCGCGACTCTTTTTTCGGCCTCTTTCAATACGCCTCGAACAGGATACCGGAGATCGCTGATGAACTGTATAAAGTAGATGACGCAGTCTGCGCGGGATTCGGATGGGAACTCGGCCCGTTTCAAACCTGGGATGCGGTTGGTGTTGAAAAGACCTTGCCGCTAATGGAGGCAGGAGGATATAAACCCAATGTCTGGGTGACGGAAATGCTGGCAGCCGGCCATAAGTCATTTTATAAAATCGAAACCGGACTGAAAAAATACTATGACATTAAGACCAGGTCGTATCAAAGCATACCTGGTAAGGAAGAATTTATAATCCTGGAAAACCTAAGTGACCACGTTGTCTGGAAAAATGCGGAATCAAAAATTACAGACCTTGGTGATGGTGTAATAAACTTTTCGTGGCATAGCAAGAGTTATACAATTGGCAGTTCAGTGGAAGAGGGCATGAACAAGGCTATCGACCTGGCGGAGAAAGAATACAAGGGTCTGGTGATCGGACATCAGGGCGCCGACTTTTCGCTCGGGGCAAATCTCGGTCTTGTTTTTATGTATGCCATTGAACAGGAATATGATGAGATCGATTTTATGGTAAGGCGATTTCAAAACGCTGTTATGAGGATACGTTACTCTTCTGTTCCGGTAGTCGTTTGTCCGCAGGGACGAACCCTGGGCGGGGGATGCGAAATGACCATGCACGCCGATATCGTTCAGGCAGCTGCAGAAACGTATATCGGTCTGGTGGAAGTAGGCGTCGGACTAATCCCCGGTGGAGGGGGTACAAAGGAGTTTACAAAACGTGTAAGCGATTCGTTGCAGGAAGGTGATGTCGAATTAAATGCCCTGCAGAATGCGTTTATGAATATTGCCACCGCCAAGGTAGCTCTTTCGGCTGAGGAGGCACGCGAGATGGGCATAATCCGTACCAAGGATCGGATTTCAATAAACAAGGACAGGCAATTGCTGGATGCAAAAGCGGCCGTGATCGAATTGTTCGACGCAGGTTATACGATGCCGACGCAGGCAAAAAACATCAAAGTACAGGGGCGTTCGGGCCTGGCCCTTTTTATGGCCGGTGTACATGGTATGAGAATGGGAAATTTTATTTCCGATCACGACAAAAAAATTGCGCTTAAGATCGCAAACATCATGTGCGGCGGTGACCTGACCTCACCGCAGGAAGTGAGCGAGCAATATCTTTTGGACCTCGAGCGGGAGGCATTCGTTTCCCTGACCGGTGAAAAGAAAACGCTTGAACGGATACAATCAATTTTAACGGGAGGAAAACCTTTAAGAAATTAGTTATGGATGCATTTATAGTAGCAGCAAAACGAACGGCAAACACCAGGGCAAAAAAGGGCGGATTTCGCTTTACCCGGCCGGATGACTTTGCCACAGAAGTTATAAAGGCGCTTGTCCGGAGCGTACCGGGGCTTGAAAATAAAATGGTCGACGATCTGATCGTCGGAAACGCGGTACAGGAAGCCGAGCAGGGAATGCAAATGGGTCGGATGATTGCGCTGACTGCACTCGGAATAGACAATGCCGGAATGGTTATCAATCGCTACTGCGGTTCAGGTGTGGAGGCCATTCACTTAGCATCCGCGAAGATACAGGCTGGTATGGCTGATTGTATTATCGCAGGCGGAGCGGAGTCGATGTCGCTGGTTCCGGTGATGGGCTGGAAGACGGCGCTTAACTATTCGATCGCGAAAGACCACCCCGACTATTATACAAGTATGGGATTGACGGCGGAAGAAATCTCAAAGCAATACAAGATATCCAGGGAAGACCAGGATCTGTTCGCGTACAACTCTCATATGAAGGCGATTCAGGCACAAAAGGAAGGAAAGTTCAAAGAAGAGATCCATCCCATTACGACGCAGGAAATTTTTGTCGACGAATCCGGAAAAAAGAAAAGCAGGGAACAGATTGTTGACACCGATGAAGGACCAAGGCCGGAGACATCGCTGGAGGCATTAGCAAAACTGAAACCGGTTTTTGCGCTGGGTGGATCCGTTACGGCGGGTAATTCGTCACCAACAAACGACGGAGCGGCTTTTGCGGTTGTCATGTCTGAGAAACTTGTCAAACAACTTAACCTGAAACCGATTGCCCGGATGATGAGCTATGCCGTTGCCGGTGTTGATCCCCGGATCATGGGGATTGGTCCGGTTGCCGCCGTTCCAAAGGCGCTCGAGCGTGCCGGGCTAAAACTGAAGGACATTGACCTGATTGAATTAAACGAAGCTTTTGCGGCTCAATCGCTCGCCGTTGTAAGAGAACTGGATATAGATCCTTCGAAATTAAATGTAAACGGAGGAGCGATTGCACTCGGTCATCCGTTGGGTAGTTCCGGTGCCCGCCTATCCCTGACGTTGTTCAACGAATTAAAGCGAAGGAACAAAAAATATGGCCTCGTAACCGCATGTGTAGGCGGTGGCCAGGGCGTGGCCGGTATTTACGAGATGATTTGATCCTAACATAGTGTATTGAATATTAAAACAAAGTATTGTATGGCAACGATCACGGAAAAGAAAGCAGCAATCAGGGGTGGTGAATTTATTATTCGCGAAACACAGGCAAACGAAATTTTTATACCCGAAGAATTTAACGAAGAGCAGCGGATGATTCAGCAGCAGTGCAAGGATTTCCTCGAAAAAGAGATCTTTAACCGGCTCGATGAAATTGACTCCATGAAGGATCCTAAACTGATGCCATCACTTTTGGACAAAGCCGGAGAACTCGGTTTACTGGGCACATCGGTTCCCGCGGAGTATGGCGGCTTCGGAATGGACTTTAATACAACCATGCTCGTAGCGGAAGTGATCGGCGGCGGGCATTCCGTTGCCGTCGCGCTTTCTGCCCATACGGGTATCGGTACGCTGCCCATCGTATACTACGGAAATGAAGAACAAAAGAAGAAATACCTTCCGAAACTTGCCACGGGAGAATACAAGGCTGCGTACTGCCTGACCGAACCGGATTCTGGTTCAGATGCGAACTCCGGCAAAACAAAGGCTGTATTAACCAGCGACGGAAAACATTACCTCATCAACGGTCAAAAGATGTGGATTACCAATGGCGGATTTGCCGATGTTTTTATAGTGTTCGCTAAAATCGACAATGACAAAAATCTCAGCGCGTTCATCGTGGAAAAATCCTTCGGTGGAATTACCATGAACGAGGAAGAGCATAAAATGGGTATCAAAGGGTCTTCGACCCGCCAGATCTTTTTTAACGATTGCAGGGTGCCCGTGGAGAACCTCCTTTCGGAACGGGAAAACGGATTTAAGATTGCTGTTAATATTTTAAATATCGGTCGCATAAAATTAGGAGTCGCCGCGATAGGCGGATCAAAAAAAACGATTTCCATCGCAACCAACTACGCGAAAGAAAGAAAACAATTTGGAACCGCCATCTCCAACTTCGGAGCGATCAAGCATAAGATTGCCGAGATGGCTACAAAAGTTTTTGCGAGCGAATCGGCCTGTTACCGGGCGGGTCAGAATATAGACGATACCTATAATGCACTGGTCGCTGGTGGAAGTGAACCGGCAAAAGCGAAATTAAAGTCCCTGGAAGAGTTTGCGATCGAATGCGCTATCCTTAAGGTTCATGGCTCTGAAGTTCTGGACTTCGTAGTGGATGAGGGTGTGCAGATCTATGGAGGTATGGGCTTTTCTGCAGAGGGGCCGATGGACCGGGCTTACAGGGATGCCCGCATCAACCGGATCTTTGAAGGAACGAACGAGATCAACCGCATGCTTACGATCGATATGCTCATGAAACGAGCCATGAAAGGAAGCATCGATCTGATGAACCCCGCCATGGCTGTGCAGAAGGAGCTGCTGGCTATCCCAGATTTCGGAGCATCGGAAGATGAGGGAATTTTTGCCAAAGAGAAAAAGGCCCTTTCCAATTTAAAAAAAGCGGGGCTCATGGTCGCCGGTGCTGCCGTCCAGAAATTTATGATGAAACTTTCGGATGAGCAGGAAGTGCTGATGAACCTGGCGGATATGCTCATCGAGGAGTACATTGCTGAATCAACATTGCTTCGCGTAGAAAAACTGATCGGACTACGGGGTGAAAAGGCTTGTGAGATACAGAAAGACATGGCGCTTATTTATCTTCATTACGCTATTGAAAAAGCTGCTTCGAGCGGGCGTTCTGCAATAACGGCATTTGCCGAGGGCGACGAACTACGACTAATGCTCATGGGTCTGAAAAGGTTTACTAAAATAGATCCTTACAACCTGAAGGACGCTCGCCGGAAAGTGGCCGATTTTGTGATCGAAAAAGGAGAGTATCCCTTCTGATCAAGCAAATGGCAGGAATACTGTAAGCGGCATGGTGCTGTTCACATTTGTCCCTGGCACTGTTCAGTTTTCAACAGATACTGGCTTACCGGATTCCCGAAAACCGGGAATATGATTGGATTTAAGGGGTCAGGCAGTGTTGCATACTTTTTGGTATGAACTAGCTAAAGATTAAGGCTATGCAATCCAAAAGTTCTACCTCCACCCTGCTGATTGTTTTGTTGATCGTATTTACGTTTCCACTCTGGCTGGGAATAGCGGGCGGAATTTTCGGATTGATAGCCGGCCTTTTCGGAGCTGTATTTGGTATCATCGCCGCTGTCTTCGGAGCGGTAATTGGTGCTATCGGCGGAATCTTCGGTTGGGACTGGCCTTTTTCACACTTCTATCACTGGAATATTTTTACCGTCATCGCCATTGCAGCAGTGATTGTTCTGATCAGCAGATCAAGAAAAATATGATGTGAAACTAAGTTACCGGGTGCCTATTGTAAAGCCCGGGATTTAAGAAATACCGCGAGTAGACGGGATACTTCTTGATTTCGCGAAGTTCGGGTTTTGTCCGGTTGACAAAAACAACTTTGTACTGGAACTCATAACCCTTGTCCACGCGAATATCTTTTCGAACCACATACCACAACTTATTCCAGGGATTTAATACCTTGATCTCGAGGTGAAAAAGACCGGGCGTGCTCCTGACCCGGACATACTTCCCGGGTTGCTTGTTATAAAGTTTCCCGTTGACGTAGACCTGCATCGTCGTTCCTTTTTCGGTTTGGACCGCGATGCCGGAATCATATGCGAAGAGATTACAAGAAGAGGCTACCAAAAGACAGAAGAACAACCCTTTCATAGCAAAGTACATTTCCACATACAACGCAAGCACCGTGCCATCGTTTGCTAAAAAACGGTAAATAAAAGCAGCTCAAAACGTAACCTTTCTGAAATGCGGTGCCACGCGAAAGCCGCCTCAACTTCTCCATTTTATTCCGCAGCCGATCGCCTTGGTGCGGTTTGTTGTCACAGGCTTATTGGCAAGCAACGCATCCACGGCATCTTCCACATATTTTCGAGTTGCTGAAGCGGCATCACGAGAGTTGTTGTCTATGGTACCGATGTACGTCACCCTGAACATCTTTTCTTCTTTCTTCAACACAAATACATGTGGTGTGTTCGATGCGCCAAACTTCCGTGCCACTTCCTGGGATTCGTCAACGAGGTAGGGGAAGGCATAGTTTTTCTTTCTGGCGACGGAGACCATTTCCGCAAATGAATCGCCTGGTGAAGCACCCGGGTCGTTGGCGTTAATAGTAATCACAGGATAGCCCAGGCCTGCATATTTTTTGTGAAGATCAATGATCCTTTGGTTGTAGGCCTTTGAGTAGGGACATGTATTGCAGTCGAAAATAACGATGACGCCCTTTCCGGAGGAACCGTAATCTGACAGGGATACCATCTTCCCATCGACGTTCTTCAGGGTAAAGTCGGATACGACATCACCCAGGTCATACGAATACGCTGTGCTGCAAAGAAGGAGGGCCACAGATACAAGAGAGAGGAATCTTTTTGCTTTCATGGCATGTTGAATTTTAGATTTTATTCCCTTAGTTCCGAAATTATACTCTCAATTTCCCCCTCCTTTAGCTCTTTGTCCACAAATTTTCTTCGACCGGTCTTACGGTTGATAAAAAGTGTAGCCGGAATGGCTCCCTCCCAGCCGCTGTCCACTTTGTCGATCCATGAGTTGTAGTCGATTTCATCCAACAGCAGGACCTCCGACTGAATATCTTTTCTCCTGATAAATGTATTGACCCGGGCGATCTGGTCGGCAAAATCAAGACTGACGAGGGTGATCATTAACGACGAGTCCTTTTTCTGTTGCAGTTGACCAAAGAGTGGCAATTCTTTTACACAAGGGGCACACCAGGTGGCCCAGAAGTTAATGATCTGAATTCCCTGGGACCGATCATTGATCAAAGCCTCTATTATTTCAAATTTGACGATGCGTGCCTGCTGGGCGACAGCCAGCTGGAGCTGGGTCAGAAAAAAAAACATAATTGAAAACCGGGAAACAGAGGCAGTCATCGTGTGTCCAGACGTTAAATGATCATGTAAGAAAATACTAAAAAATTCAACAAAAACACTAGAATACAGATACTTAGAAAACAAGAAAAAATTTTTTAAAAGATTTCCACAAAATTCTTCACTTGTCCACATTACGGGAATATTGTCCCTTAACAATCAATATATCAGTTACTTACACACAATTTTTTCAATCAATTCTTTGTGGACAACTTAAAACGTAGAAGGTGCAACACGTATTTGTCACATTTTATCGCCTAAAATAGCAGACAGAAACCGGAGATTTAACGGCAAAAATTATTTCGACATTATGAACAATTCGCCCAATCGCATTACGACTCTTTTCAACATTCAATACCCGATTATCCAGGCTGGTATGGTATGGTGCAGTGGCTGGAGGCTTGCGTCAGCGGTGAGCAATGCCGGTGGCCTCGGACTTATAGGTGCCGGGTCTATGCACCCGGAAACGTTGCGTGAACACATCCGGAAATGCAAGGCGAATACGCAAAACGCTTTTGGCGTAAACGTTCCCCTGTTATATCCCGAGATCGACAAGATATTCCGGATTATAGTCGAAGAAAATGTCAGGATCGTATTTACTTCCGCCGGAGACCCTTCGTTGTGGACGCCCTACCTGAAAGACCGGGGGATAACAGTGGTTCATGTGGTATCCAGTGTCAGGTTTGCACGGAAAGCGGAAATATCCGGCGTAGATGCAGTCGTCGCGGAAGGTTTTGAGGCGGGTGGTCATAACGGCCGGGAGGAAACAACTACCTTTGTGTTGGTTCCGATGGTCCGGGAAGAGGTTTCAATACCACTTCTGGCAGCGGGTGGTATAGCGTCAGGGCGGGCAATGCTGGCAGCTGAAGTACTGGGCGCTGAGGGGTCACAAATCGGGACGCGCTTTGCTGTCAGTGTGGAGTCGTCCGCGCATGAAAAATTCAAAGAGAAGATTATTTCCCTGAAGGAAGGTGATACGGCTGTAACATTAAAATCACTTACACCCGTACGACTGGTCAAGAATCAGTTCTACCAACGTGTGATTGGCGCCGAGCAGCGCGGTGCGACGAGGCAGGAACTGTTTGAAATTCTGGGAACACGTCGTTCGAAACTTGGCATTTTCGAGGGAGACCTTGACGAGGGAGAGTTGGAAATCGGGCAGGTGGCCGCAAAAAAAATTCAACCAGCGAAGGATATCCTTCTAGAAATCTGGGAAGAGTATCGTTCGCTGAAAAAATCATTTCATTCATGAACATACTTAAAATAAAAGAGACGTGCTTGTATGTGAACGATCTCCGCCGAACCAGGGATTTTTATCAGGAGACACTTGGGTTGCCCCTCATAAGTTATGTTGAAAACAAGCATGTGTTTTTTCACGCTGGAACAAGCGTGCTGTTATGCTTCAATCCCGAAGACTCGAGGGGAAAAACATCTCCACCTGCTCACTTTGGTGGTGGGAAACAACATTTCGCTTTTGAAATACCAAAGGGGGAATACGCACAAGCGAAAGAGGAACTCCTTTCAAAAGGAATTCAAATAATTGATAAAGTGATTTGGCAAAGCGGTGAAGAATCTTTTTATTTCAACGATCCGGAAGGGAATGTACTTGAAGTTGTTCCGGACGAAGGTATATGGGATTAATTTCGTCAGGCTTTTTTGAGCATCTCAGCAGGGATAGCTGCAGGCTGACTTTGATCCTTTTGTTCTTTGTGATCCTGTGGCGCGGATTTTTGCGCGTTGAAAATATTATCAAACCAGACTTCATAGTCTTTAAACTGAAGGCAATTGCCAATTAGTTTGCCCTCAACAAGAATCTTGATCAGTAAATCGCGATTGATGGTCTGGAGGAGGAGTTCGCGTTGGTCTGGCGGCAGAGAGCCAACCTGTACGTATTCAATTCCTTTATATAATGTAGAATTAACCTTCATACTGCACTCTTTATCACGCTTAAACACTATTGGTAACCCATGGTTTAATTCGTTTGCAAAGTTAATGCGGAAAAAAGACAAGGCTTCATGAATCTACGCAATAAATTTTGATTTTTGTTTGTAAGAGCAAATCATCCGATGGCCGGTTTTTTCGATACACCAGTAGAATACCTGAAAGGCATTGGCCCTCAAAAGGCGTTGATCCTCAACAAAGAGTTGAACATCTTCACGTTTGCCGATTTGATTCAGCACTATCCGTTCCGTTATGAGGACCGCACCAGGTTCTACAAGATAGGCGATATTCACGAAGAACTTCAATACATACAGGTAAAGGGATACATAAAAAGCAAAGAGACCATCGGCACGGGGTTTAAAAAACGCCTTGTAGTCAGCCTGGCCGATAATACCGGTGAGCTCGAACTGGTGTGGTTCCAGGGGATAAACTGGATCAATGATAAGTTGAAATCCGGTGTTGAGTATGTCGCCTTCGGAAAGTTAAATCGCTTTGGAAATAAATTCAACATAGCACACGCCGAGGTGGAACCGGTAACGGCGCGGCAGGAGCAAACCGGTTTCCTTCAACCGGTTTATCCCCTGACGGAGAAACTCAAAACCAAACACGTCGACAGCAAGGCATTGTCCACGATCATCAAAAATCTTCTTTCCCAGGCCGATGGGAAATTCCGTGAGACACTGCCGTCCAATCTGCTGACTCAGGAACGAATGCTCTCGAAGAGGGATTCCATGCTGAACATCCATTTTCCTTCGACCTATGAGTTGTTAAGCAAAGCTCAGCACAGACTAAAGTTCGAAGAACTCTTTTATATTCAGCTTCGGCTCCTGAAGATGAAGATCGTAAGACAGGAGAAAGTAAAAGGCCAGGTATTCCAGAACACATCCCTGCTGACTACCTTCTACAACGAACACCTGCCATTCAACCTTACCGAAGCACAGAAGAAGGTTGTGAAGGAAATATATGCAGACCTTAAATCAGGAAAACAAATGAACCGTTTGCTTCAGGGTGATGTGGGTAGCGGCAAGACTATTGTAGGATACATCTGTATGCTGATCGTTATCAGCGGCAATGCGCAGTGTGCGCTCATGGCTCCAACCGAGATCCTTGCCCAGCAACACTACAATGGTTTGAAGCGGTACGCAGACAAAATGCAGATCCCGATTGCTTTACTTACCGGCTCGACGAAAAAATCGGCGCGAAAGGAAATTCACGAAAAGCTAAGTGAAGGTTCACTAAAAATCCTTATCGGTACACATGCATTGCTGGAGGAGGAAGTCAAATTCAATAACCTTGGATTGTCGATCATTGATGAACAGCACCGTTTCGGCGTTGCCCAACGGTCGAAGTTATGGCAGAAGAACGTTCACCTCTATCCCCATATTCTGGTAATGACAGCGACGCCCATACCCCGCACGCTGGCCATGACACTCTATGGCGATCTGGATATCTCGACAATCGATCAGATGCCGGCCGGCCGGAAGCCAATAAAAACAGTGCACAAATTTGATGCTCATCGCCTTCAGGTAAATCAATTTTTGAGAGACCAAATTGCCTCCGGACGTCAGGTTTACATCGTGTATCCGCTGATCGAAGAATCAGCCAAGTTAGATCTCAAACATCTGATGGATGGCTACGAAAGCATCAGCCGCGCTTTTCCGGATCTTGCAATCTCCATTTTGCACGGAAAGATGAAGCCGGATGCAAAAGAATATGAAATGAAGCGATTCACCGGCGGCGAGACAAAGATCATGGTCGCCACAACCGTAATAGAAGTAGGTGTGGATGTTCCTAACGCGTCGGTTATGGTTATTGAAAACGCCGAACGCTTCGGCTTGTCGCAGCTCCACCAATTGCGGGGTCGCGTCGGGCGGGGTGCCGACCAGTCATATTGTATCCTGATGACCGGCTTCAAACTTGGGGCGGATTCCAAAATCCGTATTGACACCATGGTGAAAACAAATAATGGGTTTGAGATCGCCGAAACGGACCTTTCCATGCGCGGGCCGGGCGACCTTCTGGGCACCCAGCAAAGCGGTGCGCTGGATCTCCTTATCGCCGACCTAGGCAAAGATGGCGAACTGTTAAAAATGGCCCGGGACAGGGCCTCGGCAATCCTGGAGAATGACCCCGAACTGTCAAAACCCGAAAATCAGGTTATCCGAACGCAAATCGAGTCTATGCGAAAAACAACCGTAAACTGGAGCAGGATCAGTTGAGGGTCAAGGAGATTGAAGAAGTGTGTTCCCGAAAATGCCACGTTGGAATCAGCCGTTTTACATTCCGCCGGCGGAAACAGGACGAAGGGAAGAGTTACAGGCAAGTTATTTTTGTTAAATTCAATCCTGAATTTTTTATTCTATGACTGTCAGAAAAATCATCCTGCCTCTTTTGATTGCCTTTGCGATGTACG
The DNA here is from genome assembly GCA_041742155.1 of Chryseolinea sp. Lineage (GTDB taxonomy): Bacteria > Bacteroidota > Bacteroidia > Cytophagales > Cyclobacteriaceae > Chryseolinea. Next base: position 291,291 of record JBGSJE010000005.1, read on the forward strand.
CATGCAACAGGAATACAGAGGGATCATCGACGCCTCCTTCTAATCCGCCGGCGGAAGGATTTGATATTGCGAACTCTGACCCGGCGGCGATTGAACTCGCCGATAGTATTATGGCTGCCATGGGAGGCCGCGCTAATTGGGACAAAACGAGATTTATTTCCTGGAATTTCTTTGGTGTGCGGGATCTGGTGTGGGACAAACACGCGGGAAAGGTGAGAATAGAAAGCCCCAGGGACAGCGTTATTTACCTGGTGGATCTAAATACCCTTGCGGGCAGAGTAAGGGTAAAGGGGCAGGAACTGACTGAACCCGACTCATTAAAGAAGATGCTTAACCGGGCAAAAAGCATGTGGATAAACGATTCATATTGGCTGGTGATGCCTTTCAAACTGAAAGACTCCGGACTCACAATAAAATACATGGGAGAAGATACGTTGATGACCGGCCCTAAATGCAATGTTCTTCAGTTGACTTTTAACGGCGTCGGCGACACACCTCAGAACAAATATTTGGTCTATGTCGACATGGGCGACAACCTGGTGAAGCAATGGGCCTATTTCAGCCAGGCAAACCAGGATTCCGCAAATTTTATGCGGCCATGGGATAACTATCAGAAATACGGAAACATTCTGCTTTCCGGTGACCGATCCGACGGAGGCGGGCCAAAGAATGTGAAAGTAGATGAAAACCTTCCCGAGAGTCTGTTTCTGGAGTTCTGAAGACCACGTTAAATTGACACATCAACAAGAACCAGGTAATTTATTTTATAACTTATGAGACTACCAGATCTGGCGACCGTTCCCTCGTTTTATAAAGGTTATGTAGAGTTGGTAAAAGATCAGGAAATCATCCTTGCTTTGACGCGTTCGAGTACGGAAACCCTGCAGCTCGTGCGTTCGATTCCCGAGACTAAAGGTGAATACAGGTATGCTTCCGGCAAATGGAGTATCAAGGAATTGCTCTGTCACATGATGGATGCCGAGCGGATATTTGCCTACCGCGCCCTTCGCTTTGCCCGAAATGACAAAACACCGCTCGCAGGCTTCGAAGAGACCGACTACGCGCCTCAAGCCAATGCTCACAGCCGGACTATGCTGATGCTTGCCGATGAAATGGAACGCTTGCGGCAAACGACAGTCGACCTGTTTAAAAGTTTTACCGACGATATGATGTCTCGCAACGGCACCGCTAACAATACGGAGATCTCTGTATTCAATTTGGGCTATGTTATTCCGGGGCATGAAACACATCATACCCGCATTTTAGCAAGCCGGTATCTGCATTAGCTCTATGCGCCAATCCGCCGTTTTTATCTTCATGCTGATCCTGGCAACTTCCTGTTCGCCTGTTTCTACACGGAAACTCAACCATGTGTTCAGGGACACTGAAACTAAGTTCCAGGATTACACGGGCTTCATACTTTACGATATTGAAAAAAACAAAACAGTTTACGCGTTCAATCCGGACAAATATTTTACACCAGCTTCAAACACCAAGATCTTTACATTTTTTGCCAGCCTGAGTATTCTGGGTGATTCCATACCGGCCCTTCGTTATTCCGAAAGAAACGATTCGTTGATTTTCTGGGGCACGGGAGATCCGTCATTTCTCTACAAGCACACCTTTCAAAATGAAAGGGTTTTTTCATTTCTGAAATCCACGGAAAAATCGCTGTTTTTTTCCACGACAAACTTTCACACAACCCATTTTGGTCCCGGCTGGGCATGGGATGACTATAACGACTCCTACTCGGCCGAAAGATCTCCTTTGCCTATTTACGGCAACATCTTCACCGTAAAGAGTGATCAGTCTAACGTCGGGATTCAACCACCCCTGCTGAGGAAGCACTTAACCTGGGCAGAACAGGTCGACAAGGGTAATGTTGTTCGAAAACCGCATAGCAACGATTTTATACTGTTTCCCTCCCGGGTAAAAAAATTCGAGGCCGATGTACCGCTGAAGGTCGATGCGGAGACAACGAGGCAAATGCTGTCAGACACGCTTGCAAAAGAAGTGAAACTGATAAACGCCACCTTGCCGGATCACGCCAGAACACTTTACAGCATACCCTCCGACAGTTTGTATGCAGTGATGATGAAGGAGAGTGATAATTTCATCGCCGAACAGCTGCTTTTGCTCTGCTCTGGCGTGATCAGCGACACATTGCAGCCCGAGATCGCGATACAATACTCGCTAAAGTTTCTGTTGCACGATATGATCGACAAACCGGTCTGGGTAGACGGATCCGGATTATCGCGGTACAATCTTTTTACACCCCGTTCCATTGTGCAGCTCTGGCGTAAGATATACCAATTGGTACCGCAGGAACGGCTCTTTCAGTTGCTGGCTGTTGGAGGTCAGTCAGGAACAATCAAGCGCTGGTACAAGGCCGACAGACCCTATATATACGGCAAAACGGGCTCACTCAGTAATAACCACAGCTTAAGCGGGTACCTGGTCACCAAAAAGGGTAAAATTCTGATTTTTTCATTCATGAACAGTAACTTTACAGCGCCTGGTGCCGAAATACGGAACAACATGCAAACCATTCTGACCTCGATTTATGAACGATACTAACCGCAAATTTTCTTCCTGCAGCCTTATACTTTTTTTTGTCCTTTGTTCGGTTCAGATGAGCAAAGCCCAGGCAACCGACAGCCTGGATATAAAAATCGGACAAATGATCCTCGTTGGTTTTCCGGGACCAGCTGTCGACGAAAAGGTGCTTGAGGAAGTACGAAAAGGTAAAGTGGGATCGATCATTCTTTTTGAAAAGAATATTCCGCCGCAAAACTCATTTGTCGCCCTTAAAAAAATCACATGGACGTATCAGCACGCAGCACCCATTCCGTTATTCATCGGTATCGATCAGGAGGGGGGAAGGGTGAATCGTCTAAAAGACAAGTACGGCTTTCCCAGGTCTATCACAGCTGCCGCTATGGGAAAATCGGCCAACCTTGATTCCGTTCGCTTTTACAGTGAAAGTACCGCGGCGACCTTATCAGGGCTGGGTATCAATGTTAATTTTGGACCGGTGGTGGACCTGGCATCAAATCCTAACAACCCGATCATTGCCAAATACGGAAGGGCGTTTTCCGCCAACGAAGATTCTGTGATTTTGATGGCCAAGGAAGTGATCAAAGCTCATCACCGGTATGGGGTACTCACATCGCTGAAACACTTTCCCGGCCACGGCAGCTCAAAAGATGATACGCACCTCGGTATTGCGGATGTCACCAACACCTGGGAAGAGCGGGAACTGACACCCTACAGGAGCTTAATTGATTCGGGATATGCCGACGCGATTATGACATCACACATTGTAAACCGGAAGCTGGACAAGAACGGAAATCCCGGAACCTTGTCGCAGGATATCCTCACGGGCATACTGCGGAAAAGATTAAACTTCGATGGCGTAATTTTCACAGACGACATGCAGATGCACGCGATCACAAAACACTACGGCCTGGAGGATGCCATCAAACTCGCCATAAACGGCGGGGTCGATATCATGACATTCTCCAATAATATTCAGCAAAGTGAAGAGCGTACCGTAGATAAGGTCCATTCGATTATTCGTAAACAGGTGGAAAGCGGCGAGATTAAAAAGGAAAGGATCGACGAAAGCTTTGATCGCATTATAAAACTGAAGAGACAATTGACGGAAAGGACTGGACAGGCTTATTACCGACAACAGCTGAAACAATCTAATCAGGCTCTTGTGAATACGCGTGAGGAACTTCAGCAGGTCAGAGAAAAACTAAGCGCACAACAATCCAACGAGGTGGTTAACACACCCGACAAGAAGTCAAAAAAGAAGAAGTCAAAGAAAACGCGATCATGAGCCCCTTTACGGTCAGTCTGCCGGAAGGACAGCGGGCTCCGGTTTTACTAAGCATCCCGCATTGCGGAACATGGATACCGGACGAACTGATTGATCAATACAACCCGGATCTGATTCATGCACCGGATGACACGGACTGGTTTGTTGATCGCCTCTATGATTTTGCGCCGGCGATGGGTATCACCGTTCTTCAGGCTACCTATAGCCGGTGGGTGATAGATCTGAACCGCGATCCCGCCAACAAACCGCTCTATTCCGACGGGCGAATAATCACGGAACTTTGTCCGGTAACTGATTTTTTAGGAGAGCCGATCTATCGCGATCATCGGCAACAGGTTGGGTCGGATGAGGTCGCACAAAGAAAGGAAAAATACTATCAGCCCTATCACGACAAGCTGACTGAAGTGATTAACGAGCTGAAAGCGGAATTTGGAAAGGTTCTGGTGTGGGATTGTCATTCTATACGGCGTTACGTCAAGACGATCTACAATGAAAACTTCCCGGACCTCATTCTGGGCGATGCGGACGGCACGTCAGCCTCTCCGAATGCAATTGAGCTGGCTTTCACCGGACTGAAAGCGTCCGCCTATTCGGTCAGCCATAACTTTCCTTTTAAAGGCGGTTACATTACCCGCCATTACGGAAGGCCATTGGAAAATCAACAGGTCCTGCAACTAGAAATGACGAAGATCAATTATATGAACGATACGGAGACCCATTATCATGAGGAACGTGCCGAAAGGATGAGAAACGTACTCCGGAACGTGTTGTCTTCCCTTGCGGATATGATGGGTAAAAAAGGATCATGAAGTGTTACAAATTCAAGGCGCTTCTCCGGAATGAAAACTGGTTGGTTCCGGCATACGTCGGTGTGGATGACACGGGATTGATTAATTATTTATCCGACAAGCCATTTCCCGATGGGACGGCTATCGAATTTGTGAATGGTTTTGCGTTGCCCGGATTTCAGAATGCGCATTCTCACGCGTTTCAGTATGCGATGGCCGGAATGGCGGAGATCCACCGTCCCGGTTCGAATGATGATTTCTGGAGCTGGCGCGAGGCAATGTACAATTGTGCTCTTCGTATCAATCCGGACCAACTGGAGGCTATCGCTGCCATGCTCTATGCGGAAATGCTTCGCAACGGCTACACGCACGTCGCGGAGTTTCATTATTTGCATCACGATGAAAGAGGGAAGCCCTATTTAAACCTTGCTGAAACGGGTGAGCGCCTGGTAGCAGCCGCGATGACCGCGGGAATCAGGATCACGCTTGTCCCCGTGTTTTACCAGAGAAGTAATTTCGGACAAGCACCGAATGATCGTCAGCGACGCTTTATTTCGGGCACACCAGATGAATATTTTCAGTTACTGGATGATTCGGCTACCGTTGTAACGGGTAAACCTCATGCCTCTCTTGGCTTCGGTGTTCATTCGCTACGCGCCGTCGATCATCAGGATATCCTAACAACTTTTCAACAGGGCCCGGCAACGATACCCTTCCACCTTCACGCCGCCGAGCAGCTTAAGGAAGTGGAGGATTGTGTCGGGTTTTTGAAAATGCGACCCGTGGAATGGCTTCTCGAAAACCTGCCGCTGGATAAACGATGCCACCTCGTTCACTGTACGCACATGAACGAAGAGGAAGTAATTCGGCTGGCCAATACGCGATCCAACGTCGTGCTATGTCCGGGTACGGAAGGAAATCTTGGGGATGGGATTTTCCCCTTTTCGCAGTACATAAAATCCGGCGGCGGCTGGTCGATCGGTACAGACAGTCACATCAGTCTGAATCCACTCGAGGACCTTCGGTGGCTGGACTATGCGCAGCGTTTAACAAAGCACAAACGGAATACTTTTGATAACGGGGCATCCAACCTTGTTCAATCCTGCCTGAGATCGGGCAGAATGGCGATGACCAACAGTCCGGCTTGGATGTTTTTTGAAATCGGGAAGTCATTTGATGCTGTTGTATACGACGCGGAGTCGCCCTTGTTATTGCGAACCGCGCTGGAACATGTGTTGTCAACTTTGGTATTTACCGCTGACTCCAGCCTGATTTCAGGGACGATTGTAAATGGGAAATGGATCATCAGGAACCAGCGTCATTACCTTCACGATGAGATAAAGCAGAAGTTCCTCCTGGCAATCCGTTCGATCACGGCCTGACCTGGTTTCACCTGGGCTTCAAGTGTTCAGTAAATAATTTCAGGATCCTTTTATACTCATCGGTCCAGCTGCTGGGTTCAACGAATCCGTGGTTTTCAACGGGGTAGACCGCGAGCTCCCAATTATCCTTACCCAGTTCGATAAGGCGTTGCGAAAGCCTGACGGCATCCTGAAAATGAACGTTGGTATCGACCATGCCATGACACATTAACAGGGCGCCTTTCAGACCTTCCGCAAAGTACAACGGTGAGCTTCGGGCATATGCCAGGCTATCGAGATGGGGTACATTCAGGATACTTCCCGTGTAGGGGTGGTTGTAGTGTGCCCAGTCCGTTACAGGTCTTAATGCAGCGCCAGCGGCGAAAACATCCGGGGCAGTGAACATGGCCATCAGGGTAATGAATCCACCGTACGATCCGCCGTAGATCCCGATCCGCGCCGGATCGATGTTGTGATTCTTAATCAAAAAGTCCGCGCCGTCAAGGTTATCATTCAGGTCCTTTCCGCCCATATGGCGATAGATTCCGGTTCTCCAATCGCGCCCATATCCCGAGCTTGCACGGTAATCGATATCCAGCACGGTGTATCCCTGATCGGCGAGCAGGTTATGAAACATGTATTCGCGAAAATAACTGCTCCACCATTTATGTGCGTTTTGTAAATACCCTGCGCCGTGGACAAAGATCACAGCAGCACCGGTTGCCTTTTCAGGTTTATAAAGGCGGGCATAAACTTTCGCCTGGTCTCTGGCGACAAAGGTTATTACTTCGGGATCCCGCCATGGATAAGATGCAAATTCGCTGCTAATGGAATTAGTCACCTTTTGCGGTTTTGCCCCTGGTTTGTTTTCCATCAGGTAAAGTTCCCAGGGTATGTTGCTGTACGAATAACGAAAGGCGATCATCTTTTCATCAGGTGAGAGCGTTATTTCGTGAGCTCCGGGCATGGTTGTCAGCTGCTCAAGTTTTCCGCCAGACGTGGGGAGCCGGTAACACTGTTTTTCCCCCGGATGCGACTCATTGGCAATGAGGTAGAAATAATCCTTGTTTCTCGACAGCATAACCCGCTGAATTTCAAAAAGGCCTTTGGTCAGTGGTTGTTTAAATTTTGTGTTGACATCGACAGTATACAGATGCGAGTAACCGGATTCTTCGGATGTAAACCATATCCGGTCGTTGCTCATCCAACCGATCGCATAGTTCCCAAATCCGCCGTTTACGGGGCCTCCCACCCACGCTTCATCATGGTCCCTGCTCAGTAGCGTGAGTTTTTGTGTTGCGATATCCAGTGACGTAATCCATCGATCCTTGAAATCAAGTGAACTCAGGATCAAGACACATTTTCTTCCATCATCGGACCACGTCAGGCTGCTAACATCCACTGCGCGTGATTTAGGTTGGCCGCCCTCCATTGCCGATTTATTAGACGGATATTCCTTCGCATAAGCCAATGTGTCGGTGATGCCGGGGAGATCGTCTGTTTTTACCTGAAGAACGGTGTCCCTTGTAATGTCGTAGACAAAAAGTTCAGACGAGTTCGACGGCGCTCCTACCTTGGGCCTTGCCGTAATATCCTCGGTGAAACCGGACGTCGTCACAAAATTAGGTACGATCGCTTTTTTTGACTGTGATCTTTTTGTGAGTTTATAAGTAACGAATTTTTCGTCGGGACTAACCTGGACCATTTCCACGGAACGATCATCCACGTAAATTTCCTTTGGCCTTTTTGGTTGAATCGTTTTTTGATTCCGGTCCGTGGATTTTTGATTGGCTTCTCTTTCCTTCAGGACCTCAAAAAAGGCAAGCTGATCTTTTCGAAGCCACTCCTCATGGGGTGTGAGTGTTGTCGTACTCTTTTTGCCGGCTCTGAAATCTGTTAACTGTGTGAATTTTCCCGTTGCAATCTCCCAGCTGAAAACATTTTGTTCGAGCGAAAAGATGATCTTTTTATCATCTCCCGAAAAACAGGGAGCCAGTTCCCTTCCGACGGTATTGGTTATCTGCGATGTTTTCTTTGTCCCTGCATCATACAGGTAGAGGTCACCGTTTTTTTCGAAGGTAAAACTGGTCTTTGTTTTATTGAATCGGAGCAGTCGTCCCGGCATATTTATCCGCTCCTGAAGTCCTACTTTTTTCGGCGTGCGGTCCTGAAGAGTAATGGAATATAGGGAATCAGCCGGGGCATTTTCAGGGTTCCAGTTGAAAAAAACCGTCTTGCTATCCGCGGACCAGCTAACGCCGCTTGGTGACGTTCCCATCCATTTTGGATCCCGCATTATTTTCTCGACAGTTAACGGAGCCAAAGCCGGTTGTGCGAGGAGAAGAGAATTTAACAACAGCAGAAAGAAAAAGAAATAAAACCGGGTCATATCAGATTTTTTTATCAAGATAATATGAGGTAAGGACTCTTCAATCCCGTCATCTTACAAAGTTGAAGCGTGACGGATGTGTTGGAGAGGTAGGGATTTATCTTTTTGGAATAGTCACGTTCATGTAGTCGAGGGTAACATTCAACATGGCACGAAGTCCAGTGAGCATGCCACGCTCATCGATCATAAAATCCGGTGTATGATGAGAAGGCACAAGGTTCGGGTCCTGATCAGGCGGCATTGCACCTACAAAAAAGAAAAAGCCCGGGACTTTCTGCTGGAAAAAAGCAAAATCTTCAGCGCCCGTTACCGCATTAATCCTGATCACGTTTTCACTGCCCGCCGCTTTTTGCAAACTTCCCACCATTTTTTCCGTCAGATCGATATCGTTATAGGTGACAGGGGTTTTGTTGACAATTACGACCTCGGCTGTCGCTCCTCCGCTTTCAGCAATTTTGGTTGCCGTCAATTTGATCTTCTCGTGAATTTTTCTTTGCATGTCAACGTCGAGCGTCCGGATCGTTCCGGCCATCACAGCCTCTTCCGGGATGATGTTCTCCCTGACACCTGCCTGGAATCTTCCCACTGTAATAACAGCGGCTTCCTTTGTTAACTCGGTCTGCCGGCTCACGATAGTCTGAAGACCATTAATGATCTGGGCTCCGATGACGATTGGATCAACGCCCATCCAGGGTGCGGCGCCATGCGATTGTTTTCCCTTAACCTTGATCGTAAACCAGTCGGACGCTGCCATCATACCGGCAGGCCTGTACGTAATTCGACCCAGGGGAGAAATGGATTGAATATGCATTCCGAAAATTACATCGACCTTCGGATTTTCCAGCACACCTTCTTTCACCATCAGATCAGCACCACCTTCCTCGCCTGCGGGTGGTCCTTCTTCCGCCGGCTGGAAGATAAACTTGATCGTGCCTTTCAATTCGTTTTTGTTCTTCGCAAGGATTTCAGCAACAGCCATCAGGATTGCCACATGGGTATCGTGACCGCAGGCGTGCATCACTCCCGTTTCCTGATCATTAAATACCGTTCTCACTTTAGAGGCGAACGGGAGTGAATTTCTTTCCGTCACCGGCAATGCATCCATATCTGCACGGAGCGCGATGACCGGACCGGGCTTTCCGGTTTTTAACAAACCGATCACACCGGTTTTGGCAACTCCTGTCTGTACTTCGATACCGAGGCTCTTCAGGTGGTCCGCTACCAGCTGAGCCGTTTTTACTTCACGGTTGGAGAGTTCCGGATTCTGGTGAATATGACGCCGCCATTCGATCACTTTCGATTCCATCTCCTTTGCCTGTAAATCGATTTTACTCTGCAGTTTGGCGCTCATCTGAGCAAAGGTGTCGGTAACGAAGAGGCAGGAAATGATGAGCAGGATATTTTTCATAGTTGTACGATACATTGGTAATTTATCTTTTGGAGTCAAACATATAGTCCAGTGTCAGATGGAGAAATGCCAGAACACCGGTATTCAAAGCTTTTTCATTCAGCATAAAATCTGCCGTATGGTGTACGGGTTGGCGTTCCGGCTTAATATCCGGATAGGCGCCCAGGAAGAAGAAAAAACCTGGCACTTTCTGCTGATAGAAGGAAAAATCCTCCGCCATAGTGACGGGGCTGGTGAGGACAACATTTTTTTTCCCGGCTACGCGTTGAAGGCTCAAGGCGGCTCTCTCCGTCAGCGCGGGGTCATTGATCGTCGCAGGGTACATGATCTGAATAGCAACTTCCGCTTTTGCGCCTGCACTTTCCGCGATGTTCGTAGCGCGTTGAATGATCTGTGCATGAACCTTTTTTTGAGTCTCCGGATCAAAGGTGCGGATAGTACCTTCCATTAAAGCTTCTTCCGGGATAATATTCCGGCGGACTCCCGCATGCAATGAACCGATAGTGACGACGGCCGCTGCCCTCGTCAGATCGGTTTCCCGGCTCACGATAGTCTGAAGTCCGTTTATTATCTGGCTGGAGACGACGATCGGATCGATGCTTTCCCATGGTGTAGCGCCGTGCGCACCCCGGCCGGTCACTTTTATGTTTACGCCGTCAACCGCCGCCATTAAACTACCGGGGCGATAGGCCAGTTGACCTGGCGGAAGCAGCGATTGAATATGCAAACCGAAGATGGCATCAACCTGCGGGTTTTCGAGGACACCTTCCTTAATCATCAGGTAAGCCCCGGCGTCTTCACCAGGCGGCGCACCTTCTTCTGCCGGTTGAAAAATGAATTTGACGGTGCCCTTCAGTTGACTTTTGTTCTTAGCCAGGATCTGGGCAACGCCGAGAAGTATTGAAATATGACCGTCGTGACCGCAGGCATGCATGACTCCGGTTTCACGGCCGCCGAAAACGACTTTTTCTTTGGAGGCAAACGGCAGGGCATTTCGTTCCGTCACGGGCAATGCGTCGATGTCGGCGCGCAACGCGATCACAGGTCCCGGTTTCCCACTTCTTAAGATGGCAACCACACCGGTTTTGGCTACGGGATACTGTACTTCCAGACCAAAAGACTTCAGGTATTCGGCAATCTTGGCTCCGGTATTAAATTCCTGGGTCGATAATTCAGGGAACTGATGGAAGTAGCGCCGCCATTCGATCACCTTACTTTCTATTTCTTCAGCATCCTTAAACACTTTCGACTGAAGCTTTGGATTGATTTGCGCAAACGTTGCAAGGCTATGAAAAGCAAGGCCGCAGCGGGATAGATTTTCTTCATAGGTTTGACTAATTTGAGCGCAAACAAGATAAAGATTAAAGGCTTCCAGACAAACCGATAATCAATGGAGTGGTGGAAAATATTCGACAGCGACAACGAAGCGAGACTAAGAGTAAAAGAACATAAACCCCAGCTGGTAGTTGTAAATGGGCGCCGGGTTTGTTTAGTGCTGCACCTAGGTGAATTCTTTGCTGTACAGGATGCCTGTTCGCACAACGGCGAATCGCTCAGCAAAGGTGTGGTAAACTATCTGGGGGAAATAATATGCCCATGGCATAATTACCGGTTTCAACTCGGTACGGGACGAGCGTGCGATTCGTCCAGCCCGGATCTGATCACCTTTCCTGTAAAGTCAGATGATTCGGGTTTTTTTATTAAACTTTGAAAATAGATGAGCCACAACCTTCGTTTACATAGAACAAAAAACGAGTTATCCCCCACAATGGCATCAAACAGAAGCCCCTTGTCACTTGCGATAAAATTATTCCTTCTTGTTCTTCCGATTCAGGTCAATTCGGTATTTGCGCAATTTGTCCCCGAGGAGAAAGCGTGGGTGGAGCAGCTGAATTTGAAAGGAGGGCTTCCGGAAAAAATTCTCGGCACCCGCAGCGTTGTTTTTTACGACTATACGCTGACCCAGAAAGAACTTCAGGATGTTCAGCAGTATTTTCAACGCACGGGGATAGATGCCGTTGCGTTCTTCGAACTGGATAAACTTATCGCCAGCAGGGATGTGACAAAGTCTTTCCACGAATACCTCGGTAAACGCGAGGTCACGTGCCTGCTGTTTATCGAAAAAAATGACGACGACTTCAGAATTACGGCAACACTTTACAATGGAAAGGAAAGTGTTGTAGACCGCGAGCAGGCTGCTTGGTCATCCCGCCATCGGGTCCTGACGGAGGTATTAAAGGATTTGTACCGCGTTTCGTCCAGCCAGCAGAAAAAACAAAACCTGCTCATAAATGATTTTCCGGAAATGGACCTTCCCATTAATCCGATCCTTGGTAACAGGAATGAGTTCTATGCGCTGGATCTTAAAGTGGATCCACTCGCCGTGCCTAAAACAGGCGATGAAGCGGTAGACAAAGAATTGGAGGAGATATTCAAAATACATTATCCCCTGAAATACAAATTGACGGAACCGGGAACGAGCGAAAAGGAGCTGCGGAAACAAGGTCTTTTGTACGTGCTTTGTGTTATCCACACCCGAGGTGCTGTCGCAAAGGAACTGTTGGGCTATGATATGAGCAAAGCAGGGAGCGCCCTCGTTTCGGTGACCTATCCGGACATTCAGCAACAGGTGAAAAACATCCCTTCCAATTCCCCTGTCTACAAATTTTATTTCAAACACATCGACTCCGGGAATGTTTTTTTTGGGACAAAGTGGGATGCAGACCTGACCTGGCAACAGGCATTGATGAATCAGCTAAAGGGAATGAAGGCCGAACTCAGGCTTTAACCTACTGCCCTCAGGGTATTTAATCGGAAAATTTCAGAAAGGCTGCTGACATAAGGCTGTCATCGTCACGACGTTTTTTTGTCTAAAACAATTGTCGTATGGCAGAACTTCTGAAGCACATGTACAACCCGGCTTTCTTTGATCGTCTTTGTGTTACATTAAAAAAAACCGTTCCCCTTTTTGACGAACGAAAATTTATCCGCCGGATCTACGATCGCCAGTGGCCGGACCTGGAACTGAAACAACGCACGAGACAGGTTACACTTGCATTACATGGTTTTCTTCCCGCGGATTTTACCCGGGCTTGTACCCTTTTGGTGGCAATATCAAACGACCTTCGTCAAAGGAATGAAAGGGAGCAGAGCTATCCATTTATCTTTTTACCTGATTACGTAGCGCTTTATGGTGAATCGGACTTTGAGGTGTCTATGAATGCCATTGAGCACATCACACAACTGGTGAGCGCTGAATTTGCGATAAGACCATTCATCATCCGGTACCCTGCCGAGACCATGCATCGAATGGGACGCTGGTCCGGTCATGCCGAACCTTCCGTCCGGCGTCTTTCCTCTGAAGGATGCAGGCCTCGATTGCCCTGGGGAATGGGAATACCGTGGCTCAAGAAAGATCCATCACCCATTTTACCCATTTTGGAAAACCTGAAAGCCGATCCTTCCGATTATGTCCGGCGAAGTGTGGCAAATAACCTGAACGATATCGCGAAAGATCATCCCTCCCTCGTCCTTGAAGTTGCAGAGAAGTGGAAAGGAAAAAACGCCGACACGGACTGGATCATCAGACACGGCTGCCGTTCATTGCTAAAGAGCGGCAGCGTGGGTGCTCTCAGCCTCCAGGGTTTTGACACGAAAACAAAAAGTGCCGTGGACATGCTTACAGTCAGTAAAAAGGTAAGCATAGGAGAATACTTCTTTTTCGGTTTCACGTTCCGGAACCTCGAAAAGAAACCAGCCCGTATCCGGCTGGAGTACGCTATTGACTACATCACGTCGACAGGAAGGACCTCCCGGAAAATTTTTCAGATCGGCGAATCTGCTGTCGCGGCGGGAGATTCGATTGAAATAAAACGCAAGCAGTCATTTAAAAATTTCACTACCCGAAAACACTTCCGGGGGCGGCATTTGATTAGCATTTTAGTGAACGGAGCGGTAAAAGCATCCAAGGCGTTCTCCGTACAGTAGAAGATGGGAAGCGCCTGAAGCTACGGGAACAGTCGTTTTGAAATTAATTGGTCGCCAGCATAACACGGGTAAAACAAAAAAAGAGGCTGCCCTTTTGAGACAGCCTCCTTGGTTTTATTTTTTTTACAACGATTATTTGGTCATGCTGAGAGAAAGACCAGCTGAATAAAGGCCTGCTGTCCGGTCGCCGGCATAAAACTCCCTGGAGTCGCTATTCAACATATTACGGCCGCTGGCAAATACGGTAAGGTTCTTCACAACCTCATACGACACCTTTGCATTCAGAATAAACTTCGATTTGATCTGACCGTTTGCGAATTGAGCGCTGGCCGTGTCATCGGAATCATATGAACCGTCATACTGGGTCTGTTTTGAAAAGTAGTAACCACTCAGGTTGACGTTGAACCGGCTCGCCGGCCTGTAATTCAAATAGAATCCGCCAAACGATCCGGGAGTATATTTGTGCGTACTATTGCTGTACGTGACTGCGGGATACGGCGGACTGGACAACGAAGGATCGAGGTAGATAGATGCGAGATCTTCCGTTTCCGTCTTCTGGAACGTAACGAATGGCTTGAACTGGATTTTTTCATTAGGCACAAAGTTCAGGGAAATAGTGGCACCCAGTTGTTTAGCAGTAGTGGGGACGTTGAAGAACTGCTGAGGTCCGGCCGTCTGCAGGATAGCCGTCAGATTTTTGCCGGTCTGCTGAAACACATCGACGTCCAGTTGCAGTGTAGTGTTGAGTTGCGCACGGTATCCGAGCTCAATCATATCCAGGGTAAACAAGTCCAGATTCTTGTTGCCGATCTGACCACCGCCGATATTCAGGAAATTATATCCGATAAATGATCCGCTATTGGATCTTGTCACGGCCGCCCTTACGAGATTTTTGGAATTGAACTTATACGTTGTAGCAAGCTCGTAGGCCAGGTATGCGTCATCGGGGTCAGAGAACTGATCTACCCGTAACCCGCCAAGTACGCGAAGTTTTTCCGTGAAGTTCAGATCCGCACGGACATAACCCGCAAATGTCGTAATGGAATTCTCATCGTTAAACAATCCGATGATGCCCAAATCGGAGTTTACATAATCGCGGTCGTCAAACGTTACGTTTTGATAACTCGCTCCCGGAGTGACGGTAAAGCGCTTGCCGATCTTAAAGTCGTATTCTGCTACGATATCGCCAACCCGGAAATCGTATTCCGCATAAGGTACATTGATGTGGTTGTCAATGTTGTGACCCTGGAGGTAAGATGTCCTTACATTAAGGTTGTGGATCTTCGCACTTAAATTTGCGGAAGTGTTTTCAGTACTGCCGTCAGCGAGGGGATTTGAAATCCAGATCTTTTGAAAGTCAGCCTGCTGGTGTGTAACTGTAAAGTCGAATGAAGTATTTTCCGTTGCCTTGTAACTGAGGTATCCGTTAACGCCCCACTTACTTAACGAGCGTTCCGGATCGGGATATTGTTTACTTCTGATGGTTGGATCGCTGATGTATTCCTCCAATGACATATAGGTGCCGGTATTCTCGGAGTAATATTCGCTGTCCACCCGGTCCCTGTTTTGAAAATTTCCGGAAACGATCATGCTGAATTTGCTCCCGAATGTTTTTCCGAAGCTTGCGTTTGCAAGAGTGGATCCGAGCGTACCAGCCTGTACATTCGCATGAGCCAATGTTTTGGAATCGCTCATTCGCTTGGTGATAATGTTGACGACTCCGGTCACCGCGTTGGGCCCGAACAACGGGGAGGACGGTCCGCGTACAATTTCGATTCGTTCTACATCATTCAGGTCAATAGAAAGCGATTCCCAGTTTGTGCCGCCAAGGCCATGATTAAATACCGGCCGATTGTCGATCATAACAAGCGTATAGGCATTGGTTTTGAGAAACGTTCCGTTTGTACGTGTAAGGTTCTCCATTCCGCGAATGTGAATATCGTACATCCCGTTGCTTTGCTCCCTGACAATAACGCCAGGAGCAAGCCGGAGGGCTTCCATAATACTGGTAGCACCCGACTTTTCTATATCTCCTTTTGTTATCGTGTAACTTGAGAGGGGCGCATCGAACAACGTCTCGTTTTTCTTCGACGCCGAATTGATGGGTACATTCATCAATTCTTCAAGGGAGAGCTCGTACAAATCTTCGTCACTAACTTCGGGTGTCTGCCCAGTTACCCGGAAGGACAGTGTTGAGATCAAGGCAATAATAAAAATCCAGTTAAACTTTGTCTGCATAGGTTGCTTTTTTTGGGCGCAAAGCTAACGAGGCATGCGGGAGCAATAACTTGAAAATGCCCGGCCAACCTTACACTAAATGGATTATTCCGGTTGACGGAGAAAAGGGGCTGAGGGAATTACGAATGCAAGAGGATCGAAAAGCACGGCGACAAGAGTTTATTTTGCTTGGTTCAAAAACCCATGTGTTAAGCTTTCGGCGAAAATAAAAACACAGAATATTATTGTGTTCATTTCACACACAGACGGATCCGTCCTGAGACAGGGATGCCAGCCGGAGGCTGCGTGTTATGGAATAAATACTGCACAAAATGCAGCATTGTTGTTTACAAAACAGGAAAAACCTATTCCCATCAGTTGCCGGTGGTTGCACTGAAGACGACATTGATCTTCGTATAATATAGAGTGGTGGTTCCCTCGAAGCCTGATTCGGTACCCACAATCAGCCACATTTCTCCCTTGCTGTTGCTCTTGGCAATAAACGGAGTGTTGTATGTGGACGCATTGTTCCGGGTGATCAGCGTGTAGTCCTTGGTGTCATAATCCACGGCGATATTGCCCAGCACAACGGTATTTTCTCCCGGCACGCTTTGATTTCCCTTATCCACATTCAGTGTATATCGATTGGCTTCAATTACTTTCTTTGGCTCGGTACCTATAGCACCTCCCTTGAGGAATACACTTTCTCCGGGCGAACCGCCAACGCCGGCAGCTCCCCTGGGAGCCTTCGACGCCAGTTCTACGTCGAACACGATTGTGTAATCCGTATTCGGGTTCAGGTCGGTTATTTTTTTCTTCATAAACATGAAGAGGTCGTCGCTGTGATTGTTGCCAGAGACCATCATCGACTTGAGGTTTTCGCCTAGATTGGCGGGCCGGTCCGTGTAGGCATACTGCAATTCATAGAACAGAGAATCGTCATTTCCGGAAGGAAAATCCGTGAAATCGACTTCCCAGTCGTTCTGACTTTGACTGAAGTCAAAACTGTAAGAAAACACCAAAATCCCATTTTGGTCGGCGGACAGATCACATCCGGCCAACCCCAGTAATAAAATAGCCAAAATCAGCTTTCCGCACACTTTCATAATCTGTTTTTACCTCCCTATAGACACTCGCCTCAATGCAAAAGTTGGAAAGAACCGGATCCCTCCAATTTATTTACAACACCTGACACTAAATTTATAACACTTCCGACTTTAATAGGAGAACTCAGCCTTAGATTTTATCGTTTCAAGATACATTCCCTGATTTTGCCTATGCAACATTCTACCGTACATAAACAATTTCCATTTCGTTCAGTCCTGAATCTTAGGTTACTGATCGAATATTGGGAAAATGCGATCCGGCAAGGACAAGTCCCGGCATTTGCCGAACAAATGCTGGATTACATAAACAACGCTCCCGAACTACGGGCCCCGATTGAGGACCTTTCCATCCTTGAGAAGCACAAAAAGTTCATTGAATTTCTGATGACTGCCGTTGTGCCACCGGCCAATCAGGATATCGATCGCGCTGCCGCGATCCTTCCGTTCCAGTTTAAATCATTTTACAGCACCCGGGCATTTGAAAAAACCCTGGACCTGAGTAAGATCGATCAGCAGGTGGTTACCAATTTTCCGGATAATCACATGTCGTTGGGAAAAACCGTCAAGGCATGCCTGATGATCCTTGACAAATTCTACAACGTAAAGATGAATTTTGAAAAGCCGATCCTCTTTACGGTCAGGAACCCGGATACCGGTCTGGACAAAGTATATAAGGTCGACATCTACCATCAATTTTGTGAAATAATTGCAAAAACAACGCCGAAGCCGATAGAGAAGCATGTCATCAAGTTTCTGATGGAGAAGATTTATGACGTCGACTTATGGCTCCAGTACATTCGTCCCGAGGACTATGAATTCCACGGCTTCATGGAGCTCCGGCTCGTCGACGTGACAGAACAGGAAATGCTGTCGTCTATCAAGTACGATCTGCTGGAGAAAAATGCCGTTGTGCGGCTGGAGAGCTTTGGCAAAATTCAGCAAAAATTACGGTCCCTTTTCGAGATATCGGAAATGAAGCTTGGTATCGCTTACCTTGATCCCAGCAATAACCTCGTCCTGAACAACGCGGCAACAGGTTGCTGGAAAAGCCTGGCGGACCGGACCGTAGCGAATCAGCCCTGCGAAGATTTTACGGGCTCGGTTTATGAGCGAAGCTGGATGGAAAAACGGTACGTCACGGTTGAAAACCTGCAGGAATATCCGTTCCCTTCGAAAGTGGAAACGGCGTTGCTGGCCAACGGTATCAATAACATTTTGCTTGCACCCCTGATCGACGAAGGTCAAACGATCGGGATGCTTGAGCTGGCTACCTCGACACCTGGCAAACTGAACCCCATCAGCGCGCACCGTGTTGAGAATGTTCTGCCCATGTTTACCGCGGCGGTTAAGCGTGTGAAGGAAGAAATGTTCACAGAGGTAAGAGCACTGATTCAAGAGGAGTGTACCGCCATACATTCGAGTGTACAATGGCGATTTTTTGACGCCGGTGTGAACCTGATGAACCGGCGACGCAGGGATGAAAAAGCAGTATTGGAGGAAATTGTGTTCAAGGACGTATATCCTCTTTTCGGACTTTCCGATGTGCGGAACTCCTCCATTGAACGTAATACTGCAATTCAAAAAGATTTTCAGCAGAATCTGAAGCTTGCCAAGGAACTGCTTCAAAAGATATATGCACACAAGCAGCTCCCGGTTGTCGAAGAGGTTATTTTTAAAACGGATGAACAGTTACAAAAAATAAACAAAGGATTGGCTTCAGGAGACGAAAGTAATGTCCTCGAATTCCTGAAATCGGAAATCAATCCCCTGGTTGAACATTTTGAAGAAGACGAAAACCTGGAAAAATTCATTGTACGTTACCGTTCTCACCTTGATCCTGTTTTTGGAGTAGTCTATAAACGGAGAAAATCGTTCGAAGAAAGCCTCGGCATGATCAACAAAATGATCGGTGAACACCTCGATGAGGCGGAAGCAAAGGCGCAGGAGATGTTCCCGCATTATTTTGAAAAATACAAAACGGATGGCATTGAATTCACCCTTTACCTGGGCAGTTCATTGGTGACCGGAAGAACGTTTGATTCCTTTTACCTGAAGAATTTCCACTTGTGGCAGCTCATGACAATGGTGGAGATCCACCGGAAGATGGAGTTACTGAAGCCGAAGCTGAAAAACGATCTGGAGATCACACAATTGATATTGGTTCACGACCAACCTATTTCGATCCGTTTCCGTCCCGACGAGAAACACTTTGATGTCGATGGGGCATATGACATCCGTTATGAGATTGTAAAAAAACGGATAGACAAAGCCTACATTAAAAACACCGGAGAACGTCTCACCCAACCCGGGAAAATCGCGATCGTCTATAACCAGGCTAAGGTCGAGGACGAGTACAGGCGTTATTTCCACTATCTCACCGGCAAAAAACTGATTACGGGTGAGGTTGAAGAATTGGAGCTGGAGGAGTTGCCCGGAGCAACGGGATTGCGTGCCCTGAGAATTCAGGTTAGCGAAGAACGGACGGAAACAGCCAGGCAACCAGCAAGCGATTTGCTCAAGGATATCGAAGAAGCGCTACGCCTGCACTAAGATATTCGCTGGTCTTTGTTATCTTAGCATAATTGCGGATACCATGAAAACCCTGCCGGTCATTATTCTTTTCCTTATTCTTTTCGGATGTAAGGAGATATCATTCAAGGAACCACAGCCACGGGGTAAAAAAGCTCTTGCCGGAATACCGGCTGAGCTTCAGGGTACGTATCTTTTGTCAGCTGAGAACGAATCCTCCAAAGACACATTGATCGTTAGTAATAACGGTTACCTGATCGTTAGTGACCGCAAAAAAAGTATCCTCGGAGACAGCCTTGTAGTAAAAAAGTTCAAAGGATATTACTTTGTCAACATTAACGAAAATCCTGAGTGGTTGCTTAGGGTTATAAAAAGGGAAAAGAACGGTGACCTTTCGTACATGTCAATGGATGTGGAAGAAAATTCCTTCAATGACCTGCTGAGACGTCTCTCGAAGGAGGTCAGGATCGACTCGATTCAAACCGGAACGGAGAAACTTTACCAAATCGACCCTTCGCCCAAAGAACTTCTGAAGTTGATCTCCAAAGGATACTTCCGGAAGACCATGAGCATGCAGAAAATAAAGTAGCACTTTGTCACCAATTCGCCTGGGCGGACACCTATTACCCACATCTCTTGGGTTCACGCCATTGTAAGCTCCATTCGATATGTTCAGCGTCATGAAAACTAAAGCTGCACCTGATCGTTTCCTTTCTCAAGCGCATCCCGTTCCACTTCCGCCTTCAGCGGCTCAACAAAGGGAGAAGCCTGCTGATGAAGACGTATCGCCAGGCGGGCCAGAATAAAAGAGACAATAAGGGATATAATCGCGCCTGTCCAGATACCCGGGACAAACGAGATAAACCAGAAATAGTCATACGCGCCGTGAAAAAGCGTTGGGGTCAACAAAGCGATCAGGCTAAAGTAGAGTTCCTTGCGATGTGTAAATTTCGCTTTGCCCAGAAAATAACCCATGAGAATGCCGAACGCTGCATGGGCGGGTACGGCGGTGAATGTTCTTAGTACGCCGGTGGCAAACCCGTATTGAAAAACATAGATTATATTTTCGACCATGGCGAACCCCATACTCACCATAACAGCATAGACGATTCCGTCAAAAGGTTCGTTGAAGTTTTTATTGTAATAGAGGACAAAGCGTACAAAGATGAACTTACTGAACTCCTCTATCAAGGCTACTTTGAAGAATGCATTGACGAACTGATGGATAACATCGTCCTCTTTTGTTAAGATTAGAAAATTTATCGGCCAGCTGATTGACAGCGTGATCAGCGTACTCAGACAACCGTAAAAGAAACTCAACAGGAGAAGGCTCAACGGTTCCCGTTCGTGTTTGTCTTTCAGATAGATGTACAGGATTACAGCTGCTCCGGGGGCTAGTGCCAGTGAAAGTAAACTCAGAGCGTGCATGTGACCAGGATTGTAGCGCCAAGATAACGTTATTAACGGAAAACGGCTAGCGCCCGCGACGGATTACTCCATCACCGCTTCTACCTGATCCATTTTTCCCTCGCTGTATTTCCCTGACGTTGCGAATATGATCTTTCCTTCAGCATCCAGAACGAAAAAATAGGGAATGTCTTTTTTCTCAAAATCAAGCGATTCCTTGTACGATTTTAATTCACCTTTATAGAACAGCACATATGGAAGTAACTGCGGATCGATGTTCTTCAATGCCTTTCGTTTTGCCGTGCCGGTAGCCGCCGCATTGATACCCGTAAACATCGGAATGAAATAAACATTCACATCATATCCGAAGCCCGACATCAGGCCGTTTGTTTTTTGGATAAATTTCTCGAAGACAGGCTGAAACCAGGAATTCAATTCATCTTCGGATTTTTTCGAATAGGCAAGGCCAAGCAACGTATATTTTCCTTTTGCCTCCAATGGCAATTTTACCTTCTTGTCTTCTACAGTCTCGGCTTCCATGTCGGGAAACATTTTTCCGATTACCTGAGCATAGGAGGAAAATGACAATAACACCGCAACATACAACAAACTCATTTTTTTCATAACGTGATGATTAGATCGATGAAAGTTACTAAAACCGTACCAGAATCCGGATAACGCCGATGCTGTTGAATCAATTTCTCAAGTTGTAAAGCGTTGTTTGCAGGTGAATCGCATTTTTTGAAGCATGGAGACCGGCACCTCTTTCAATTTGTGTTATAGACACACCTTAAAACCTGGTGACAACTGTGAACGTTTGAGGGATTATGCATGCGAAGGAACATTACGAAAATCATCTCGCACCCGTATACGACTGGATGGTTGGTGACTTTGAAACAAAACAGCGCGAGCAGGGAAATTTCTTCATCAGGAATAATATTTTGCCTGGTGAAAATAAGCTTGCCGTTGACCTGGGTGCCGGTCATGGGCTGCAAAGTATTTCTCTGGCCACGCTTGGTTTTCAGGTCATTGCCGTTGATTTCAATAAACAGTTGTTGTATAAAATGAGCGAAAGGAAGAACCAGCTGCCCATTGAGACAGTTCACGATGATATGGTCCATTTCCTCTCCGGATTTCATCAACATCCCGAACTGATTGTGTGCATGGGTGACACACTCACGCACCTGGAAAGCGTTGATCAGGTGCAACACCTCCTTCGGCAAATCGCCGGCCATCTGGACGCGGATGGAAAAGTGATCCTTTCGTTTCGCAACTATGAAATGGAACAGGAAGGAGAAGCACGATTCATTAATGTCAGAAGCGACGATATGAGAATTTTGACGTGCTTCCTGGAATTTTTTGACGATCGTGTTGTAGTCTACGACATCCTTTATGAAAAACATGAAGGAATGTGGAGGCAGAAAGTGAGTTCGTACCCTAAACTAAGGCTGAAGCATCGTGTGGTTGTAGATACTCTCGCTGCGTGTGGGGTGGTTGTCGCAGCTCAGGAGACCATTGCCGGATTAAATTATCTAATCGGGCAGAAACGACAGTAATATGCAATGTTGTCATTGGACCCATTGTACTTTATCTTCGACCGGTTTTCTTTTGCTGTCCGGTGCGGTAACCTTTGGTATTCCGATATGAAAGAAACCCAGTAGTGTGTCGTCGTCGGCAAGTCCGAAAAAGCTCCTCGCTTCATCAAAGTAGGTGATGCCGCCGGTGCTGAGGTAGGCACCCACACCGTAGGCGGTGGCCGTTAGATACATATTCTGAATAGCGCAGAATGTTGCGCCAATTTCTTCAACTTCCGGCACTGACTTTTTTTCGTCACGTTTCATATACACCGCGATGATATGAGATGAAAGCAAAGGCTTGGTTAAGAGGCCCTGGTAGCGATCTTCCCGGTACGTTCCGTCGTGCGCAGTTAGCTTTTTATAAAGATCGGCCTGAAAGGTTGCCAGTTTTTTTATTCCGTCGCCTGTAAAAACCACAAATCTCCAGGGTTCCGTTAATTTATGCGTTGGCGCCCAGCAGGCGTTGTAGATAATTTGCCTCACAATTTCATCCTGTACAGGTTCGCCTGTGTATTGCGCAGGGAATACGGACCTGCGATTTCGAATTACCTTATTGATGATTTCTGTATTAAAATCCATTGTGGTCCTTTTTGCTTAAATTTACTGTATCAACGCCATTATACCATGAAGAGATTAATCTTGATTGTACTGGTTGCCTCATCGTGTGCGCCCGTATACGTTCCTAATGCCCGCAACTCACCGATGTTTACGAAGGCTGGTGAATTTCAAGGTTCACTTCAGTTAGGTAACGGACTTGATCTGCAAGGTGCCGTATCCGTATCCAATCATATCGGGTTGATGGCTAATTACTCTTATGCTGACCGGAATCGGTACGACTATGACCCGGAGGATGACAACGGGTATCACTATCACAAATTTTTTGAGGGAGGAATCGGGTATTACGAGAATGATGGTAACTGGTGTTATGAAGTATTCGCCGGTTATGGAAGAGGCGAAGGTGCAAGCTATGATGAATACGAATGGTGGGGTGGACAAACCGAAAGGGCGACGGGAAAATTTGAACGGTATTTTATTCAACCTGCATTCGGCCTGAATAAAAAGACAATGCACGTATCTTTTGTGCCCCGCATTTCAATTGTGGACTTTAATGAATTCACGAATGATGCTGTAACGGTCCCGATAGATGAAAGCCCGAAAGTTTTTATCGAGCCTGCAGTTATCGGCCGCGTCAACCTCATGAACAATCATTTATTCTTCGTTTTCCAGGCGGGATTCTCGGTTCCGGCAAGTTCCACCTACTACGAATACAGGCCGTTTCAGCTTTCAACAGGTATGGGATTCCGGTTCGGAGGAACGAAAAAAGATAAACCCGCCGACCAATCCGGAAATACCAATTAGGAAGAAGGCCGTCTATTTGGGAAACAGGGAAGGATCGATATTCGGGATCACTTTCAGTGCGTTCTTGTAGTAAATCTTTTTCAGTACATCGTCGGGGAGGTCAAGTCCGTACATTCTCCAGAACGCGTGATACCTTTTGTGATAAGGGAAATAGTCGTCTGCTGTTTCCAGTACCCGGAAATAGGTAGTATACTCGTCCGGTACCCAGGAGTCTTTGCCGAACATCACCCGGTCCTGATATTTGATGAGAAATTCCCGTGCTGCACGTGGCTGCCGTCCGAGTTCGGCAATCACCGCTCCGATCTCCATATACATATTCGGGAACTGTACCATCAATTCACCCAGCCTTTTGAGGTCATTGCCATACCACCCCAGATGCGCATTGATAAATTTTGTTTTCGGATGCTTCTTAAAAATATTATGTTGTTCGGCGATAATTGTTTCCCATGAAACGGGATCGGTATCGTGCCGCCTGCCGGGATGCAGTTTCAGCTCAAGCCACCGTTCATTGTTTTTGTCTATAGGTTGCCAGAACTGTTTGGGGTCAGCGGCATGGATCAGCACCGGTATCCCCAACTCACCACATTTAGCCCAGATCGGATCAATCCGGGGGTCATCGATATGAATGCGATTTCCTTTGCTATCCATATTGAACATCCCCAGGCTCTTGTAAATCTTAAGACCATTAGCTCCCTTCCTGACATCTTCCTCCAGCTGTTTCAGCATACGACTTTGCCACTCGGCGTCGTCGATGGCTGAGAAATCCATGTTCGTGAACACAATAAAACGGTTCGGGAAAGATCGCTTGACATTATCCAACGACTTTTCAAGGTGTTCTGTGCTACCCCTTCCACGGCCGCTCAGGTTAACCATCACCGCCATATTCAGTTTATCCATCTCATTCGTCAGGGTCTTCAGATCCTGCGAAGTCATGTTAAACTGATGATTATGTACATCGATGAAAGGGAACTTGGCCCGGGTTAATTTATGCTCCGGTACGACGAGGGTCGAAGGCGGTTCATACTCCTCAAAATCCATTTTCATGTCAAGGGGTTTTTCCTGGGCGCAGGCAGAAACCACTACAAAAAACGTGGATACGGCAAAAAGGACTTTCTTCATGGTATATAAGATTCGAGCTTTAAGATAAGGGGAATACGATAAATCACTGCGGAATATTTTCCGGACGGAATATACGTTGTTTGGGGAACAGTATTTCAGGATTGAAAAGCGGACATTAGGTCCATCTGCCAACCCTGTACGTTGAGGAGGGCCAAATTATTTTTAACTTGTGGGCACTTAATTCAAACGCATGAAAAAAATCTGGACGATTCTGCTGATCGTTTTTGCTGTAGGATACGGCCATGGGCAGGATCAGCTTGTTGAATCGGCAAAAAAGAAAATTGCATCGGGCGATTTTACGGGAGCGAAGACAAACCTTTCCAAAGCCTTGGAAAGCAACCCAAAAAATAAAACCGTATTAAATCTGAGGGGTCGGGCAAAGATGGGTCTGAATGATTTTTACGGGGCTATCGGCGACTTTAATTTTGCATTGGAGGTTGACTCCACCTATGCGGAAGCGCTCAACAACCGGGGTGAAGCTAAAATGGCCCTGGGTGATGATGAAGGCGCAATAGGCGACTTCGACAAATCGATAAAATTCAACGCGAAATATCCGGATGCCTATACAAACCGCGGATTAGCCAAATTTAACGTCGAAGATCTTCAGGGCGCGTATTTCGATTTTTCGAAGGCACTTGAACTCGGACCTCCTGATGCAGACAAATACTTCAACCGCGGTGTGACAAAAGCCGAGCTGGGCGAATTTGTCAGTGCGATCGATGATTATACCAAAGCAATTGAGATGGAGAAATCCGATCCCGGATTATTTAACTACCGCGGTGTCGCGCACTACAATGTGGGTAACCTGGACCTTGCGATCGCAGATTATAATGAGGCGATCCGGCTCGATCCGAAGGATGCTCAGTTCTATGAAAACCGCGCCCTGGCAAAGGGTGCAAAAGAGAATTTTAAGGAAGCGCTGGATGACTATAGCAAGGCCATTGAACTCAATCCGGATGAGCCGGAGACTTTCAACCTTCGCGGTGTAACAAGGTATAGCCTGGAAGATCACGAGGGGGCAATCGCGGATTACACCAAGGCAATTGAACTGGACGATACTAATCCTGTATACTTCGACAACCGGGCGTTGAGCAGAACGGAAAAAAATGATCTGGCGGGAGCAATTGAAGATTACTCTTCTTCGATCGTATTATATCCCACCGATCCCGAAACCTATTACCAGCGGGGCCTGGTGAAAATGAGCATGAACAACAAGTATGACGCCTGTCTGGATTTCAAGCGCGCGGAAGAACTTGGATCGGCGGAGGCCAAGGCTGCGGTAAAAAAGAATTGTAAATGACAGACAACAAAAAAGCCGGGTCTGTTCCCGGCTTTTGCGCAATTCGTGTTTTCAATTATTTTTTAACCACCAGGGTATTTGCAATCATGTCGTGCAACGCTTGTTTCTTTTCTGTAAAAGCCGCCATCAGATAACCAATCAACAGGATCATTGACGAAATAATTTTACAAAGGTTACGCACCAGTGCCTTTGTGAAATCAAGCTTGTTCCCGTTGATATCCGTGACCTTGAGACCCAGCACCATTTTGCCAACGGATGCCTGGTAGCTGGATGATTCCATGAGGGAATAATATAATGTTTGAATTGCAAGGAAGACTATCTGGGCGATACCGGCCATCGCCATAATGGAACCCATCATGGACATGGCCTCAGCCTGATCAGCAGAATCAAAATTTTCCATGTTTTCAGCAACGCCGATACCCATGATTCCAAGAATCGGCATGATGGCGATAAATTGAATAGCCCCAAGAATAATTCCGTCGATGATCACAGCGACGAATCGGAGCCAGAAGCCTGCGTAATTTGTATTCATAAAGGTGTTAGGGGGTTAGGTTTCTTAAATCTAAATCTAAAAAACCAACCTTGCAACGCAGCAAACAATTGATTATCGTTGCTTCTTTCCAGGAACCATCACTTGAACAAACAACTTGAAAATCTTTTCAAGACGCTGGAGGCTGATAGAACGACCCTGCTCCATACCCTATCAGCAATACCTGCGGACCGACTCAACCATAATCCGAAGCCCGGTGAATGGTCGATCAACGAGATCCTTATGCACTTGCTGACCTCCGAGCAGATGACGCTTACCTACCTGAAAAAGAAGTCACAGGGCCTTGACGGACTGGGGAATTCCGGTATCCTGGAAGCATTGAAAATGGTTGTGCTTACGATTTCACAACGGCTTCCGATACTCCGGTATCAAGCCCCGAAAGCACTTCTGGCAAACACACCGCAACCCGTGGAACTAAACGAACTGCGAGCTCAATGGGACTTTTCGCGGGCGGAGCTGAAAAATTTCCTCGAAAATTTCCACGAAAAAGACCTCCGAAAACTGGTCTACCGTCACCCGGTTGCCGGCCGGTTTAACATTGGGCAGTGCCTGATGTTATTGCATGAACATTTTCGTCACCACCTTCCACAAATCAAGAGTCTCCACTAACCGGGTACTGGCTTGGGAAATTCCTTTTCAGCATCTTTCCGGTCTAATTCATTAACCTAAATTATGAGGAATCTTTTACTGACTATTCTAATTCTGTCGTGCGCATCTCTTCTGAAGGCGCAAAAACTTCTGACCCCAAAGGAATTTTTGGGATATGAACTGGGCGACCGCTTTACACGGCACCATCGTGTGATGGAATACTTTAAACACGTTGCCGATGAAATGCCCAACGTGGAACTCCGGTCCTACGGCGAAACCTATGAGCATCGCCCCCTGGTGTACACCATCATTGCATCCCCCGAAAATTTCAAGAACCTGGAACAGATCCGGATGGATAACCTCATTCGAACCGGCCTTTCGGATGGTAAGCCTTCTGCCGGCAAAACAGCCATTGTCTGGATGAGTTATAACGTCCATGGCAATGAATCAAGTTCGCTGGAAGCTTCCATGATGACCTTGTATGACCTGGCCAATCCAGCCAATACTAAAACGCAGGAATGGCTTAAGAACACCGTCGTTATCATCGACCCGTGTATCAATCCGGACGGCCGCGACAGGTATGCGAATTTTTACAATCAGTATTTTAACGATCCGGCCAACCCGGACGGAGATGCGAAGGAACACCGCGAACCCTGGCCCGGCGGTCGTGCAAATCATTATCTGTTTGACCTGAACCGTGACTGGGCATGGGAAACACAAATCGAATCGCAGCAGCGACTGAAGATATATAATCAGTGGATGCCCCACGTCCACATCGATTTTCACGAGCAAGGCCATAACAATCCATACTACTTTGCCCCGGCTGTTGAACCCTTTCATGAAGTCATTTCAAACTGGCAGCGGGAATTTCAGGTCATGATTGGTAAAAATAACGCCAGGTATTTTGACGAAAACGGATGGCTGTATTTTACAAAAGAACGGTTTGATCTCTATTATCCGAGTTACGGCGATACCTACCCGACCTACAGCGGCGCTATCGGCATGACCTATGAACAGGGAGGCGGAGGTTTTGGAGGCCTCGCCATAACTACCCAGGAGGGTGATCCGCTAACACTGAAGGACCGGCTTACCCATCATTATACTTCCGGCCTCTCCACCGTTGAAATCACGTCGCAAAATGCCGCACGCGTGGTGGATGAATTTGAAAAGTTCTTCAAGGAAAATAACACATCGCCGGGATCTCCCTATAAAAGTTATATTATCAAGGCGGATAACAACCCGGACAAGATCCTGAAATTAACAAAATGGATGGACACGCATGCGATCAGATACGGTCATCCCGTCGCTGAAAAGACCGCCAGGGGATTTGACTACCAGACGCAATCGACAACCGCCTTCACGGTAAAAACAGACGATATCGTGGTGAATATTTATCAACCCAAATCGCGGTTTATCACAACTGTTTTTGAGCCGCAGTCAAAACTACCGGATTCCCTTACCTACGACATCACTGCGTGGAACCTGATGTATGCTTACAACCTCAAGGCATTTGCCGTTACCGAAAGGATCAATGCGGGAAAAACCTTTCAACCAAAACCTGTAGACAATAACGCAGTGGCGCAGAAGCCCTACGCCTACATTTTCAGGTACGAAAGTCTGAATGACGTTGCGTTTATGGCTGCATTAATGAAGAAGGGAATCAAGGTTCGTACGGCAATGAAAGCGTTTACCGTTGGCGGGCAAAGCTTTGAGGCGGGTACACTCCTCGTGACCCGGAGAAATAATGAAAAAGTGTCAGACTTTGACAACGTTGTACAGCGCATTGCAAATGAAATGCAACGGAAAGTATTCACCACTACCACGGGATTCGTGGACAGAGGTAAAGACTTTGGCTCAAGTGAAGTCGCTTTTTTGAAAGCGCCTAAAATAGCCGTCCTGGTTGGTGACCAGACGTCGTCACTTTCAGCGGGTGAGATCTGGCATTTTTTCGAGCAACAGATCCATTACCCCATCACACAGATCGGCACGGATTATTTCAAATCCGTTGATCTGAAAAAGTATGACGTGCTCATTATTCCCGAAGGAAACTACAGGATGTTCGACGAAGCTACACTCGACCAGCTCTCCACCTGGATTTCGGGCGGAGGAAAGTTGATCGTCGTCGCGAATGGTCTTACCGCTTTTGCGGAGAAAAAAGGTTTTGGTTTAAAAGCGTATACAAAAGAGTCCGAGAAAACGGATGCTGAAAAGAAAGACAAGGAGCTCAAGGAAAAGGAAGCGCTGGCACGTTACGAGGACGCTGAACGTAAACAATTGTCTGATGCTATATCCGGAGCGATATACAAGTTAAGCCTTGATAGCTCACACCCCCTGGCTTTTGGTATGAAGGATACGTATTACACGTTAAAGACCAATGAACTCCGTTATGGTTACCTCGAAAATGGCTGGAACGTAGCGACGATAAAAGGTAAGGCTAAACCAGTACAGGGCTTTGCGGGTGAGCGGATCAACAAGAAGCTTGACAACAGCCTCATTTTCGGAGTGGAGCCCAAAGGCAAAGGTAGTGTGGTTTATCTTGTCGACAATCCGCTCTTCAGGTGCTTTTGGGAAAACGGAAAGCTGCTGTTTGCAAATGCTGTGTTCATAGTGGGACAACAATAACAGCTCTGAAATAAATAACCCACAGCAAGCGCTGTGGGTTATTATTACCCTCGTGTTAACGGGAATGTTTAATCGAGTGTACCGAGAGCGGTTTCGTAATCCGGTTCCTGACCGATTACCGGTACCAGTTCGGTGTATTTGATTCTTCCCTGTCTGTCGATAACCACGATCGCCCGTGCGTCGAGGCCGACCATTCCGCCATCGATCATCTCCACGCCATAGTCTTTTGAAAAGCCCAGATTCCGGAAATCCGACAAAGTTACAACATTCGTAATTCCTTCCGCTCCGCAGAACCGTTTGAAAGCAAACGGCAGATCCTTTGATACGCAAAGCACAACGGTGTCGTTATAGGCTGAGGCACGTTTATTGAATTCACGGACGGAGGTAGCACAAACACGGGTATCGATACTGGGAAAAATGTTCAGCACGATATTTTTCCCGGAGTACGTACCAAGCCGGACTTCCTTTAAATCATTTCCGACAAGCGTGAAGTCCGGTGCCTGAGTTCCGGGTAGCGGAAGGGTTCCAGCTGTATTGACAATATTTTCCCCAAGTTTTGTTTGTGCCATGGCTGACAGATAAGATTTTTACTTTATAAAAATAAACAGACGGCGACTGAGTATTGTTTCGCTTTCCGCCGGCTAAAAATCATAACGATTTACCCTTTTCGTATTCTTCCGTTACCTCTTCGAGATAAAAATACCTGATATTGATATTTATGATCGTTTTGAACGGAATGGTTATGTAGCGTCCTGGGATATCGTAATACCGGCTTTCCACAAGGTCATCCTTCAGGAGCCGCCGTTTAGCATCTTTGAGGACTATGTTCTCAAGGCCGCCTTCATCCGTGAGTGTAAAGTGAATGAGCTCGCCGATGTAGATCATTTCCTCCTTACCGACATTGGTCAATACGTTTACCAGTTTAAAACTGACTTCCTCCGGATGATCAGGTACTTCCGGAAAATCGAGAAACTCTCCACTCAACAGATAATGCCAGTCGTTCGTAAACCGGAAGAGTTTAAATTTCCTGTCAAATTTCAGACCCCGTATAATCCTTCGGCTTGCATGGCCTGCAAAGAAGGATACGCTCATGACAAACGTGCAATAGTACAGGTAGCGTAGAAAGATTGCGCTGTATGCTTCATTGCTCTCCTGAAACAACGCTCCGGTCAGCACGGTGCTGATCTCAAACTTGTATCGAAAGAGGCTTTCGAAAGACAGCAGCAAGCCGTACGAAATAAAGTGCATAATGATGGACGGGAATAGCGCCCAGAACACTTCGTCGAGGAGACCGGAAAATTTCAGTTTCCGCGAAAATACGGAAGAAAGATAGGCCCGTTTAAACGTTATACCGGGGAGAATGAAGAGGAAAAGAAATAAGGTAGATACTGCTAACGCCACACAAATTATGGTTTAGCCAAGCTCCCTGACAAAGTAAACCTTTTCGCCCAGGCGAAATGTTTTGCCTTCTGCGTCGATCTCCTTGTTGATGTCAATGAGTTTATAGACCAACTCCCGGCTCTTCTTGACCTTGCTGGATACCCAATGTTCTTTTTTTTCTGACTTTGATCTCATAATGGCTGTAACCCACAGTCTGTTAACGCAAATTATTATAAAAAAGTGACAAATCCTTCAAAAGAAGGAATCTGCACCTTCAACCTTTTACGATTTCACGCACCTGTTTCCAAACCAATTCGGATTCAAAACCTTTTTGGATACCGTATTTTGCAAGCTTGTCGCGCTTTGTAAAGGGATCTTCACTCTCCAGATGCTCGTTTTTCTTCATTAATAGGTCATGCAGGACCTCCTGATAATCCCCCTCGTCAATTTCTTTTAGTCCCGAGCGAATGCAGTTAGACGTGAGCCCCTTCGCTTCCAGTTCGTGGATTATTTTTACTCTTCCCCAGTTCTTGATCCTGAATTTACCGCCCGCAAAAGCCTTGGCGAACCGTTCTTCGTTCAAAAAACCTTCGGTGATCAGGTGCGACAAGATCTCATCCACCTCTGACGAATAGAGTCCGTACCCGAAAAGTTTTGTCCGGACTTCCAGGTGCGACCGTTCCTGGTACGAACAGTAGGCATAAATTTTTTGCCTGGCTTCAGCCGGAGAAAGTTTTTTTACGGGTTTTTGCACAATGGTAAAATTAAAAAAGTCAGGCCGTATCCTAACCTGACTTTGTTTTTCTTGGCGGTAGCGATTATTTCACCAGACCCTTGGTCCGAAGAATGCTCGTCACAAATTTCCGCTCATTTTCCGTGTTGAATATCTTGAATGGCCAGTAGATAATCTGGGCTTTGTTAACAAAGAGGACAAAATGATCTTTACCAATAGCAGCCGTTTTGATCTGGTCCCATTTCAGGGGCATACCTTCACGGGGATTGATCTTCATCAGGATCTGCTGACTGCTGATCTCATATGAAAATTTTTCAAACAACATTTTGCCCTGTTCAAGTTGCGTAACGCCGTAGAACTGAATCCACCAGAACAGCAGGTAGAGACCCAGACCCAGGAAAGCGCCAATGAACCACCAGATTGTAGATGCTCCGGGAATAAAATAGCAAAGGCACAACACAATCGCCACGGCTACTGCTATCCACCCCTGCTTCTTCAGTATACTTTTCAACGCCATGTTGATATAGGTCTTTTTTTCCAGTTTGTAGTTTTTTGTTCTAACGATCATATTCTAGTTCACAATTTATCGAGTCACAATTATCAATTTCAGAAGGCCTTAAGACTGAGATCCAGGCTTTTCACCGAGTGTGTCAGTGCGCCAACGGAAATAAAATCCACCCCGCATTCAGCCACGCTCCGGATCGTTTCTTCCGTAATGTTTCCGCTGGCTTCCGTTTGAAAGGCCCCGCCAATCAGGCCGACCGCCTCTTTCATTTCCTGCAGGCTCATGTTGTCAAGCATAATGATATCAATTCCGCCAATTCGGATCACTTCTTTTACTTCCTCCAGGTTCCGGGTCTCGACTTCAATTTTGAGATCCTTCTTTCCGGCGCGAAGATAATCTTTTGTCCGATTGATTGCCTGTTCGATACCGCCAGCCATGTCAATATGATTGTCCTTGAGCATCACCATATCAAACAGCCCGATCCTGTGATTCTGGCCACCGCCAATCCGTACCGCCCATTTTTCCATTAACCGGAAGTTCGGAGTGGTCTTGCGTGTATCCAGTACCGTCGCTCCGGTCCCTGCAATAAGGGAAACCAGGCGGCTGGTCTTTGTCGCGATGCCGCTCATTCGCTGCATACAGTTTAATACCAGTCTTTCGGTGGTGAGGATGGAACGGGCGGACCCTTCAACGGAAAAAGCAATATCGCCTGACGTGACCGCGGCTCCGTCCGTTTTGAAGATTTCCAGGTGCAGGTCCTTGTCAAAAAAACGGAAGATCTTTTCCGCTAAAAACACGCCCCCGAGGATTCCGGAGTCCTTTACCAGGAGCTTTGCCTTTTTTGTTGCCCCTGCCGGGATGGAAGCCAGCGAAGAGTGGTCTCCGTCACCGATATCTTCCGCCAGGGCAGCCCCAACGAATTGATGAATGTATTTTTCAGTAATGTAGGGCGGAAACATCGCGCAAAAGTAGGACGCAAAATCCAAGGATTAACATATATAGGGAATTTTTTGGGCGGTGTATCCCCTACTCCTTGGCAAAAGAGATCTCGTGCACAAGCTGCTGATTGTCGACCGACTTGACTTTCATATAAACCCGGTATGTCTCCGTACCGCTTTTATACTGACCAATACCAAAAGTCTGACCACCCTTGGAGGTTCCCTGGTGAATAATGCTGAATTCGGCGGGGGGATGCTGTTTGAAAAAGTCACGAAAAACAAATTCAGCCTGGGCTTTACTGTACGATTGTGGTCCGTCGTCCAGGGTAACATCCACCGTTTGGTTGAGAAATCGTGACAGTTCCTTCGCACTACCCGCTTTGATGGTCTCTTTGACCTGGTTGATCACATCGGCCTGCGCAAATAAACCCTGAAAACCAGCGACGATTAAAACTATTGATAAAAGATATCTGTTGACTTTCATGATGAGTGATGTCGGCTAAAACTATGCCATTGTCGCAAGATAATGAAATATTGATTGATGACCGGTCATGCAAACGTTTCCCGGCGTTGTTTTAGCGTATAATCCTTTATTTCTACATCCTGATTATATTTGCCCGCGCGAAAACAACACCGATAATCGCATTTTACATGAATAAGAAAGTACTTCTGATGATCCTGGACGGCTGGGGAATAGCCACGAATAAGGCTGTATCGGCAATTGACAAGGCGAAAACGCCCTTCGTCAGTTCGCTTTATTCAAAATACCCGAACAGCAAGCTTGAGGCTTCGGGATTGGCAGTAGGTTTACCGGCCGGGCAGATGGGTAACTCCGAAGTGGGTCACATGAACATCGGGGCCGGACGCGTAGTATACCAGGACCTTGTTCGCGTTAACAAAGCCATTGATGATAAGGAGCTGGACTCAAATCCCGTTCTACTCGCTGCCTTTGACTACGCAAAGAAGAACGGTAAAAGCGTTCACTTCATGGGACTCGTGTCCGACGGTGGCGTGCATTCACATATCGATCACCTGAAAGGGCTCATTACGATCGCAAAAAACAACGATGTAAAAGACCTCTTTATACATGCCTTTACCGATGGCCGGGATACGGACCCTAAAGGCGGATTGGAGTACCTGAAACAACTCACGGCCCACCTTGAAAAAACGACGGGCAAATTAGCCAGCATTATCGGCCGCTATTATGCAATGGACAGAGATAAGCGCTGGGAGCGTGTGAAGCTGGCTTATGACGTCCTGGTGAACGGTATCGGAGAAAAAACCGTTAACCCGCTTGCGGCTATTCAGAAATCGTATGACAATAATGTTACGGATGAATTTATCAAACCGATCGTCGTTGTCGGTAGCGATAATCATCCGGTCGGAGTGATCAAGGAAGGTGATGTGGTGCTTTGTTTCAATTTCCGGACGGACAGGGGAAGAGAGATAACGGAAGTGCTTACCCAACAAAACTTCCCGGAGCACAGCATGAAGAAATTGCCACTGTACTATATCACACTTACTAACTACGACGATTCTTTCAAAGACGTTAAGGTGATCTTTAACAAGGATAATCTCGATCAGACGCTGGGAGAGGTGGTTTCGAAAAGCGGGAAAAAGCAAATCCGGATTGCCGAGACCGAAAAATATCCTCACGTTACGTTCTTTTTTTCCGGTGGCAGAGAGGAACCCTTTCCGGGTGAATCAAGGCTTCTTTGTCCATCACCGAAGGTTGCTACCTATGACCTTGCACCGGAGATGAGCGCTAACGAGATCAAGGACAAGATCATCCCGGAACTGGAGAAAAAGTCACCGGACTTCATTTGTCTTAACTTTGCCAACCCGGATATGGTTGGGCATACCGGAGTTTTCGAGGCTGCGGTTAAAGCGTGTGAGACAGTGGACTATTGTGCCGGCCAGGTAACGGAGGCCGCATTGCGAAACGGATATAGTACCATCATTATAGCCGACCATGGAAATGCCGATATGATGATCAACGACGATGGCACGCCAAACACGGCCCATACGACGAACCTTGTTCCCTGTATCCTTGTGGATGACACGTACAAAGGGAAACTGAAAAACGGAAAACTTGGCGACCTCGCCCCGACGATCCTGACGTTGATGGGCATTCCTGTTCCGGCTCAAATGACCGGAAACGTCCTGCTTGAAAACTGATGTTAACCAGCTGGTGAATTTTGGTATGCGTAAATCCGGGGGATCGTGGCTTTTATTCGTCGTTCTAATTTCTTCGTGTACAACTCAAAAAAAGTACCCGGCCGGATTATTTTCCGTGGATAGCCTGATCACCGCACAGGCCACATTTCTATCGGAACATCAGACGGCCCTGGTGAAGTCGACGGGATTGGGTAGCCGCAAAGATCAAACGACAAGTGTACCGGAAGATGTGGTCGCCTGGAAGAAAGAACTCGAAATTTTTTCAGCCCTGGATGCCATCAATAAGCCCGTAAACCGGACCCTTTACAAAACAGAGATCAAATCGGATAGCAAAAGTAATCTGAAGGTCAAATCCTTTACAACAGAGGAAAAAAGTCTGCCAGTCAGGTTTATTAAGATTTACTATCAGGACGTGCCGGGAAAAATTCGGCTGATCGAAGCGCAATACGAGGAATCGAATCCGCTGTTTCGGAGCATCCGTTCGTTAATGATGGAATTTCAGGATATAAACAATAAAACCCTGCTCACATCCTACTCTATTCTGGGTGGCCAGAAGATGTTCCTGGGTGATACGGTGCAATACCGTGTAATAGGCGCCCTGACGATACGAAACTAATGATACCATGGCGAAGAGAAACGGAAGGGAAGCATTGCGGGAAGAAGAGAAAAGGGCCATCAACAAAAAAAGCCTCAAACATTTATTGGGAGTCTTCAGGTTCGTACTTCCCTATAAGAC
Source organism: Chryseolinea sp. (assembly GCA_041742155.1). Classification (GTDB taxonomy): domain Bacteria; phylum Bacteroidota; class Bacteroidia; order Cytophagales; family Cyclobacteriaceae; genus Chryseolinea. The sequence continues at coordinate 327,912 of JBGSJE010000005.1, forward strand.
CTGGTTTATTGTAGGCCTTGCCTCGCTTGGATTATCCAGCGTCACGCTGCTGGCGTTTCCCTATTTTGCGGGTAAGCTGCTGGATGTAGCGGGAGGAAAGGCTGTTCCGTATTTTACGACGATCAACCAGATCGCGCTCGCATTGCTCGTTATCCTTTTTATTCAGGGCGTTTTTTCGTTCACACGCGTTTATACCTTCTCTGTCGTTAGTGAACGGTCCTTAGCGGATCTGCGGAAATCCGTTTATGAGAAAATCATCTGGTTGCCCCTCAGTTTTTTTGACAACAGGAGAGTGGGTGAGCTGATGAGCCGGATAACATCGGACGTAGGGACATTATCCGATATGTTCTCATTTACCCTGGCGGAATTACTGCGCCAGTTCCTGACCCTGATATTCGGAACGGCAATAATTTTTTACCTGGCTCCAAAGCTGACCGGCTTTATGTTGCTCACGTTTCCTCTCCTTGTGGTGCTGGCACTTATCTTCGGGAAATATATCAGAACCCTGTCCAAAAAAACACAGGATAAACTTGCGGATGCGAATGTGGTCGTGGAGGAATCCCTTCAATCGATCTCCGTTGTAAAAGCTTTTACGAACGAGCTCTTTGAGGTCGCGCGGTATACGAATTCCCTTACGGAGGTGGTGCAGGTCGCTATTCGCACGGCACGGTTCAGGGGGTTGTTCATATCGTTTATCATTTTTGCCTTGTTCGGCGGTATTGTTGCCGTAGGATGGTACGGTGCGTCGCTTGTTCAGACAAACGAGATCACTGTCGGCGAGTTGTTTTCATTTGTGATCTATACTTCGTTCATCGGGGGATCTATAGCCGGCCTGGGAGATATATACACGCAATTGCAACGTTCCATCGGTGCTTCAGAAAGACTTCTCGAAATACTTCAGGAGCCGGATGAACACGATCAACGGGAAAAATCCCCACTAAAACTGCTAGGGCAGATTCAATTCGAAAACGTGTCCTTTTCCTACCCGACGAGGAAAGATTATCCTGTGCTGAAGGAACTGGATTTTACGATCCAGGCGGGAGAAAAGATTGCGCTGGTAGGGCCCAGTGGTTCGGGCAAGTCAACGATTATAAACCTGTTGATGCGGTTTTACGATGTACACCAGGGATCAATAAGGGTTGATGGTGGATTGATCGGGAATTATAATCTTTCTGCCTACCGGGAAAATATCGGGATTGTTCCGCAGGAGGTAATCCTGTTTGGAGGTACGATCAGGGAGAACATTGGTTATGGAAAATCCGGCGCTTCGTTCGAAGAGATCCGTGAAGCGGCGCGAAAGGGGAATGCACTGGAGTTTATTGAGAGTTTCCCGGACAAGTTTGATACGGTCGTGGGCGAGCGGGGTGTAAAGCTTTCCGGCGGCCAACGACAGCGGGTTGCTATTTCACGGGCAATCCTGAAGGATCCGGCGATACTTATCCTGGATGAAGCTACCAGTTCGCTGGATGCTCATTCCGAGGTACTCGTTCAGGATGCATTGGAAAAGCTCATGGAGGGTCGCACAACGGTGATCATTGCGCACCGGCTAAGTACGATTAAAAAAGTAGACCGGATTTTTGTGATCAAGGACGGGAAGCTGGCCGAGGTTGGCTCTCACGGGGAACTGACACGGGTAAATAATGGGATTTATAGTAATTTGCTGAAGCTTCAATTGCAATAGCGGCCAGGATCGGACGATTATGAGTGCCTTATCAGAAACATTGCTGAAGAATTTCAACCTTCGCTCCACGCCGAACCGGCAGGAGATCCTTCATCTTTTCCTACAGAAAAATTATGCTTTGTCACACGGAGACATTGAAAAGGAAATCGACAACTCGCTTGACCGGGTAACCGTTTACAGAACCCTCAAGACTTTTCTGGACAAAGGACTTATCCATAAAGTGCTCGACGACGAGGGTAGCTTAAAGTATGCCTTGTGCAGTGAAGCCTGTACCACGATGGAGCATCACCACGAACATGTTCACTTTAAATGCACCGGATGCGGCCAGACCTACTGTTTGAACGTGGACGTACCAGCGGTTAAACTCCCTAAGGGATACAAAGCGGATGCCGTAAACCTGCTGATTCAGGGTATCTGCGAGAGGTGTGGTACTTAATTTTGGAAAGTGGGTTCCTTTTGGAACCGCCCAAGGATAAATCGACCGTGTAAGTTTTCGGGATTAAAATATATTTGTAGTTTTGAAATCCACGGATTCTGTAACCTGTGCTTTTTTGATGTTTATTGGCCTTAATAACCGGAAATAACGCTCCTTGCTTTCAGTGTTGAACATACTCCTATTCTCCCTTTTCAGAAATGACAGTGAAAGGGAGACGATTTTATTCGGTGTCTTCGCTCTCATTATCGTTGTTTTTCTGGTATTGGATCTTGGCATATTTCACAAGAAGGCCCATAAGATCACGACTAAATCAGCCCTGAACCAGTCAATCTTCTGGGTCCTGATCTCCACCCTTTTTGGTTTTTTTATTTACAAGACAGATGGAGCCGATCATGCCGTGGAATATTTTTCGGCCTACTTGACCGAATACGCATTATCGGTCGACAATATTTTTGTGATCCTTCTCATATTGAAATACTTCAAGGTGAAGGAGGAATACTATCACAAGACTTTATTCTGGGGTATACTGGGAGCAATCGTTTTCCGCGGTGTTTTTATTTTCGTAGGTGCATTTTTCATTCACAAGTTCCATGCTATCCTTTACTTTTTTGGAGTTTTATTGATCTACTCCGGGGTCCGTATTTACTTCGAGGATGGTGATGAGAAGATCGAGCCGGAGAAAAACCCGGTCATGAAACTTTGCAGACGTTATCTGCCCATTACCCAGGATGAGCACGGCGGAAGCTTCGTCGTCAGGGAAGCGGGCAAGCTGATGTTTACACCGTTGTTTCTGGTTATCGTACTGATTGAAACAACAGATCTGATTTTTGCCGTGGATTCTATACCCGCGGCCTTCGCGATCACTCAAAATGAATTCCTCATCTATACATCCAACATCTTTGCTGTCATGGGACTTCGTGCCATGTTCTTTTTGCTGGCCGGTATAATCGACAAGTTTTATCTCCTGCAAAAAGGATTGTCCATTATCCTGTTTTTTATCGGGGCAAAAATGCTGCTGGAAATATTCGATATTAACATAGGCGTGTATACTTCGTTTTCCGTGATCATCGCCACACTCACACTCTCCATCGTTTTCTCTGTATTGGTCCCGAGAAAAGCTGAAAAGGAGGAGGAGTAATCCGAAAGAATTACCACGGAAATCTTACTCCTTGATCCCTTCGGCAAAAAGATTCCGCGGAAGGATTTTCAGTAAAATCGGAAGTGTCAGAAATTTCTGGGGCAACGAAATAATGACAAATGTTGGAATGGTCTTTAACATCCTGATGAGGACCACCCTTACCGTTTCCTTCTCGGCCTTGGTCAGTTCATGGGACCTGGCCTTCTTCATCAGCTTGAGAACTTCGTCGTTTTCACTTAAATTTTTGATCAGGCGGCTTTTATTTTTTTCCGCAACTTTTGACACACGATTAATAAACTGTTCGCTCACCTGATTAAAATCCTGCTTGTCCTGAAGATATTCAAGCTGGTGCCAATGTTCCAGCACAAAGCCCTCGATGGCAATCATACTGTTCTCCAGGTCTTCGTCCGAGAACCCAAGGTAATGACAAAACCTTTTCAGAAAATCGAGTTCAGCCTGTTCTACTTTTTTGTCAGCCCAAATAGTCAGGATACCGATTTCAAGGAAAAACTTTTTTAAGATCCATGAGTTTTCAGATGGAAGGTTAATATCCTCTACGGCAAAACCCTCTTCAAAAATCTTTAGCGCTTCCTTCCTTCTCTCAGATGACAGATCTGTGCTTTCAATAAACAATTCGTAAAGGCGACGTTCTTCATAACTGATCTCCTTATTGGCGTGTGCGGCCGCTGCGATAACCTTTACAACGGAAAAGCGCAACTCGTCGCGCTCATACCGAAAGAAGTCGGCAACAATACGATCGGCGTTGGTGTGTATCCATTGCCCGTAAATGAATACATCCAGAAAGAGCAAACTATTGTGAAAAAAGTACGACCAGAAATTATGCTGAAACTTATTGGTATGCTCGATCCGCTTATCCAGGATTTTTTCAGCCAGCTCGAGAGGGGACTTTTTCCTGCCCAACAGCGTCTTGGTTGGTGTTGCCAGTTCCGGGAAAATGTTGTTATAAAAGTTACCAATGCTCTCGAGCGTTCTTAGGATTAGGGCGGAAACGTCTTCCTCCCCTTTTATGGGTTTGTCGTAAAAAAGCAACGAACTGCTGATCAGACTTTCCGCGAGGAGAATTTTCATCCGGTCTTTATCATTCCAGGGTTGATTTTCAGAAAGACTAATATCACCTACCGACTGGCCGTACATTAGTCCTGTGGGCTGAATTATTCTGTAAAGGGAATGTTCAGGGTGGGATCCTTTCTGACCACCCTCTTCCGCCATGTTCCTCAGGAGTTCTTTACGGAACTCGAGGTACTCCTTAAGCCATCCCCTGTTGTTCGGTTTCATAACCAGAATTTCTGCAATTTGAATTTACAGCTTTTCGGTACAAATAATAGCAGTGAATTGTCATGAAGCGTCTCTCCACCCTTTCGATTCGATCTTTTTGGCGGCGGATTCAACCTTGCTTTTAAGCGCTTTTTTAAACTTATCGATGGAACGACCCAGGTTTTTATCAGACAAACTAAGGATCTGGGCGGCCAGGATACCGGCGTTTCTGGCTCCGTCGAGGGCAACCGTCGCCACCGGAACGCCTGCAGGCATCTGTAAAATGGAAAGAATGGAATCCCATCCATCGATTGAATTCGAGGACTTTACAGGGACACCGATTACCGGCAGGGATGTTACCGATGCAACCATCCCCGGTAAATGGGCGGCACCACCCGCACCGGCAATAATTACTTTTAGTCCACGTGTCCTGGCATTTGTAGCGTACTCGATCATCCGGAGCGGTGTGCGGTGAGCCGAAACGACCGTTAATTCAAAAGGGATCCCGAATTCCTCCAGAACTTCCGCAGCTTCTTTCATGACCCTTAGATCTGACTGGCTACCCATAATAATGCCGACTACTGGTTTGCTCATGACTATGAAATAACTTTAAGTGTATTTTTTACAAAGTTGACTTTCTCTTTTAGCCGCGTCACATCTTCATCTGCAATGGTGACGTGGCCCATCTTGCGAAAGGGCTTTGTCAGCCGCTTACCGTAAAGGTGGATGTGAACACCAGGAACCTTCAATACCTCTTCAAAACCTTCATACCTCGCCGTGCCGATATGGCCGGGCTCGCCGAGGAGATTTACCATTGCGCTTGGTTGAATGAGTGTCGTGTCGCCCAGGGGCAGTCCCAGGATCGCCCGAAGGTGTTGCTCGTATTGCGACGTAATGTTCGCTTCGATCGTCTGGTGCCCGCTGTTATGAGGGCGCGGCGCAATTTCATTCACCATTACTTTGCCTTCTCTGGTGACGAACATTTCCACCGCCAGCAGTCCGACCATATCAAGCTCATGAATAATCCTGCGGGCGATATCGTCCGCTTCGTCTAATATTTCCGCTTCAAGTTCCGCGGGAGCAAACAGGTATTCTACCAGGTTTTGTACCGGGTGAAAGACCATCTCAACAGCCGGAAAGGTCTTGACTTCACCGTGTTCGTTCCGCGCTACGATAACGGATATTTCCTTTTCAAAATCGATGAGCTCTTCCAGTATTCCGGGGGCATCAAAAGCATTGTCAAGATCAGCAGCCGTACGAAGCACCTGTACACCCCGCCCGTCGTAACCTTCCTTGCCCAGCTTATTGACCAGCGGGAGTACATCCTTGTGTTTCTTCACTTCACCGGCGTTCTCTACCAGTATAAAATTTGCTGTCGGAATATTGCAGTCGCGGTAAAAAATTTTTTGCGTTCGTTTGTCCTGGATTACTTCGATCACCGCCGGCTGGGGATAGACTTTTTTACCGGCACGTGCAAGTTCTTTCAGGGCAGCAGTATTAACACTTTCAATTTCGATCGTGATTACATCACATTGCTCACCAAACTTCATCACTGTCTCATAATCTGTGAGTTTTCCGTGATGGAATTCGGCCAATGAAGAGCAGGGGGCATGGGCATCAGGATCGAGTACGGCGAATGGAATGTTAAAGTCGATACCCGCTTGAATAAGCATCCGGCCCAACTGGCCACCGCCAAGTATTCCTACTTTGGAATTTTGATGAAAGGCAGAAATCAAATTGTTCGTATTTAAAAATCGAAAGTTAAACAGCAGGGCAAACAGTTTATCATTTATCGAGTTCAATTTTCAGAATTTTATCACCCACTTCTATCCGGTCAACAACATCCATTCCCTCTTCCACTTCTCCAAAGATCGTATAATAGCCGTCCAGGTGCGGTGTAGGAGAATGGGTTATAAACCATTGGGTTCCCTCTGTGTCTTTTCCTGCCGATGCCATCCCGATGCATCCTGTCCGGTACCGCCTTTTGGAAAATTCGGATCTGATAGAGTATGCCTCGCTTCCGAAACCGTCGCCCCGGTTACATCCTGCCTGTACCACAAAATTGGGAACGACGCGGTGAAAGAACTTTTGGTCGTAATACCGTTGCTTAACGAGTGCTACAAAGTTTGATACGGATCCCGGAGAGTCTTCCACAAACAACCGGATCCTGATGTCTCCCTTGCTTGTAGAGATCGTCGCTCGCTCATCCGGCCTGATCGTCTTCACCAGCTCCCAGTCGATCGGGTGATTGAATTCATTTTTGATAAGAGGCTGGGATTTTCGTCGTTCGAAATAAGCAATAGCAGCCTCAAGCGGCTGCAGAGCTTCGATGTCTTTTGGCAGGGATAATTTTTCTTTTGCTTTATAGAGGAACGCAAAATCTTTAATAACGTCCCTGTAACCGAGTGTGGAATCCGCAAGCGCCGCGGCGAGAATACCCGTTACGCCGGGGTCGCCGGCACGGATACCTTTTAGATATAACCCGGAAAATTCTTTACGGGATGCGGTATCGAATGCCGGATGGTAGTTCATCGCCACGAGCGCCGATGCGGCGGCTGATCGGATCACCGGTACATCAGTGCCAAGCATTTGCGATTGGATAAAATCAGCACACATGGCGGAATGATGTAACGCTGTCAGCAACGCAGCTTTATGATAGTCGTTCGTGGCCCCGGCGTATTGCGACATAATTTCTTCGGCCAGTTCTTTGTTACCTTGTTGTCCGGCCAATGCCGCTTCGTACAGGTTGGCCGCGACCCGCCAGTGTGTAGCGGCGCGCGCCCGGGAAAGGAGTGGTTGCCATGACTCCCCCGCTGATATTGCTTTTATCGCTTCGGAAGCGGCGATACTTACGTTGATATTTCCGTCAGCCAGCGCCATCATCAGGTGTTCCTCGTTCCGCGTAAAAGGGAAAGCCTGGATAACGCGGATCGCATTCGTCCTAACACGGTAGTCAGCGTCTGCCTTCAAAATTGATATCGCGGTATTCAGCGACGAATCCGTTTTTATTTTTCTCAGCGCGAGTGTCGCCGCCATGCGCACTTCGGGAGAGACGTCCCGCCGGGCGGCATGAACAATTGGTCCCAGAAATTTTTCAAAATTCTTTGCACCGCGCGCGAAATAATGCGCAGACCCTGTCCGGGTGGCAGTGCTGAAGCGGGGCTGTAACAGCATGGAAGCATTTGCGTTCATCGCCGAGTCGGCGATTCCGTTTAATCCGGCGCGATAGTAAGACCAGGCGATCGCTGCAGTAAACGTGGTATCGGCTAACGACACGTCAAGTCTCCATTGGCGGGTTACTTTTCCGTACGATTCGATGATCTCGCGGAGCACATCGTCGTCCTTTTCACGGGCAAAGGCATCGGCTAATACCGATGTGCTCTTGCGACATCGTATTTGGCCCAGAGCAAATGCTGCGGCAGTCCGAACCGATCCGGACTCATCGTTCAGGAGCAGGAGTTGCAAACGGTCCACACTCGTTGAATCCTGGACAGAGGCAAGCGCCATTGCGGCATCCTGGCGGTACGATACATTACGGTGGGAAAGGTAGCGATAAAGGCTGTCGGCGATCCGCCGGTCTTTAAAGTCCCAGATCTTTGACGTAATGGGATCCGAAAATTTATTAATGGGCTTCCGGCAGGAAGAGATGAAAATCACGGGAAGGAAAATCGCACCGTAAATGATCTTCATGCGCATGATTGAAGGTTTAAAAAATAAAGCGATGTGTTTTGGCATAGTCAACCACATCATTGAATTCGATTCCGGCTGTTTTCACCGAATACAGCAGCAACCTGATTTCCTTGGCGTGAACACGGCCGTCAACTTCCGAGAGCCTGTATAGCGTTGCAAACACTTTCAGCTTTTCCTGTTCTGAGCAGGAAGCAAGAAAATCGAGCCCGCCTTGGTAAATTTCCCTTTCCGTTTTTCGCCTTTTGATTTCCTCGAATTCATGGTACGTTTTGTCCGGGATATTTTCCTGGAGTTTTATTTTCGACAATGCGTCCAGTTCATCAATATCAGCGATTCCGTCGGCACTGATGAGAAGATGAATAAAGGAAAGTAAACCCAACTGGTAATTCTTATCCATAAAAGAAAGAGAGCAGATCTTCCATTAAAGATAGGAATTCTGCCAATGCACCCTAGGACAGGAGTTGAAATACTGCAAACGCGGAGAAGTATGCCAGGGCAGTCATATAGGCCAGTTGGATCATTGGCCATTTCCATCCTTTTGTTTCGCGGTAGACAACGGCAATAGTGCTCATACATTGCATGGCAAAAGTGTAGAACACAAGCAGTGAAAAACCAACGGCTGGTGTGAAGCGTTTGCCCCCTGTTTCGGGATTGATCTCCGCACCCATTCTTTCTTTTATCGTGGCGGCATCCTCGTCGTTCACACTTCCGATACTGTAGATCGTGGCCATAGTGCCTACAAATACTTCTCTGGCAGCAAATGAAGTGATCAATGCAATTCCGATTTTCCAGTCATAGCCGAGCGGCCTGATGACCGGCTCAATACCTTTTCCGATCACACCCGCGTAAGAGTGTTCCAGCTTGTACGCGGCGATCCTGTCTTCAAGTCCCTGTTCCGTCAGACGCAGGTTCTTTGACTCTTCGAGAACGGCTTCGCGCGCATTTTTTAATGTGTCGCCGGGGCCGTAACTGGCCAATACCCAGAGGACCACCGAAATAGCCATGATGATCTTGCCCGCTTCCAGCACAAAGGCTTTGGTTTTTTCAAGTATCGTAAAACCTACGTTCGACCACCTGGGAATACGGTAGATGGGAAGTTCCATGATCAGGTAGCTCCGCTCTTTTACGCGGATCAGGAGTTTCATCACCCATGCGGAAAAGATGGCGGCTAAAAAGCCCAGCAGATACAATCCCATTAATGCCAGGCCCTGAAGATTAAAAAAGCCCAGGGCCTTTTCATTCGGGACGATGAGTGCGATAAGAATAGTAAAAACGGGAAGCCGCGCTGAACAACTCATGAGCGGCGTGACCATGATAGTAATGGTTCTTTCTTTCCAGTTATCGATCGTGCGCGTGGCCATGATGGCGGGAATAGCGCAGGCTACGCCCGACATAAGAGGAACAACACTTTTTCCATTCAGGCCGAATTTGCGCATGATCTTGTCCATGAGGAATACAACCCGGGCCATATAACCTGATTCCTCCAGGATGGAAATGAATGCAAAAAGGATCGCGATCTGTGGAATGAATATCATGATTCCCCCAATACCGGGTACAATACCCTCGACGATCAGACTTGTCAGCGCGCCCTCCGGCAGAATAGAAGCCAGGGTGTTACTGAGGCCGGCGAATAATCCGTCGATAAGATCCATGGGAACTTCCGCCCAGGCAAAGATCGATTGGAAGATCAGGAAAAGTAATCCGAAAAAGATCAGATACCCCCAGACCTTGTGCAGCAATATTTTGTCAAGGCGGGTGGAGTTCTTTTTCCAGGAATTATCCGATGCCTTTAACGTGATTTCATTTAACAGATCCTGGATGAAGCTATAGCGGTTGATCGTTTCTGCGCCGTGAAATTTTCCCGGAAAGAACTCGTGCTGCTCACGGATCCTGGAGACAATCTCCTGGCGTTCTTTGTTCAGGAACTTCAACGACCTCGGTTGCTCCAGGAACTGGTAAGCTTCATAGTCATTGTCCACCTCCAGTTGTTGCCGTACTTGTCTGACGGGAGCATTGGCTTCTTCCCAAACTTTGAATATTTGTTGTTTAGGACTCTCTAACGGAGCCGCCATTAGTTTTTTCAATTCATCGAGACCCACGCCGTTGCGCGCATTGATAGGAACAACGGGAACGCCGAGCTTTTTTGAAAGCGCGATGAAATCGTAACTGATTCCTGCCTTTGCGGCCAGGTCCATCATATTCAAAGCAAGAATTGTCGGAAGTCCCAGGTCGATGATTTGGGTAAGAAGCAAAAACCCCCGCTTCAGGTTTGTACCGTCGACGATCACGACAACTTTATCCGGTGTGGTGGAGGAATGATGATCCAGTAAAATCTCCGCGACGATCTGTTCATCCAGGCTTCTCGGGTAGATGCTGTAAATTCCAGGAAGGTCTACGATCTCCGCGGTACGCCCGTCGGGAAGGGTACAATGTCCCAGTTTTTTTTCCACGGTGACACCCGGAAAATTTCCAATCTTTTGATTGAGGCCCGTCAGGTGATTAAAAAGGGATGACTTCCCTGAGTTGGGATTTCCTACAAGTGCAATTCTCGGCCGGGAAGACGTCGCCATTAATTAAGGATTCGGATGGATGCGGCCTCTTCAATTCTAAGGGAGAGTTCATACCCGGAAACACTGATACATACAGGATCGCCCAGTGGCGCGGTGAAATTGAATCGAACCGCAGATCCCGGAAGGCATCCCATTTCCATTAATTTGACCGACAGGTGATCGTCCGTAAAGCCCGCTACTATTCCAACTTCACCGGGCCGCATTTCTGCCACATTTTTGTTACCGCCGGCCATGTATTTATTTAGATTAAATTTAAACAAGGCAAATATATAGGCCTCTGAAGTGCTAAACAATGATTTGTATCAGTTTCCCTGCACCGGTCCACGTCACAGGAGTGTTTTCCCCGTAAATTTGAGTTGCATGAAAAAACCCGCGAAATCCAGGAAGAAACAGCCGGTGAAGGATCAGCAGACCCCAAAACCGGAAACAATCGAAGAAAAGGAAGAAAAGCCTTTCGATTTTGGTGGAATTCCCGCCCGGGATTTGAAAAAGAACCTGGGGTGCGGTTGACTAAATTCCATCCGCGACGAAGATCCGCTTTACCCGCTCGCTCGTACGGGTAAGGATTTCATAGGGGATAGTATTAATTCCTGCCGCCAGCTGCTGAATCGGATGATCCTTCCCGAAAAGGATCACCTCGTCGCCCTCCACTGCTTTAAGCCCGGTGATATCGATCATCGTCATATCCATACAGACATTGCCGATCACTTTTGCACGCTGATTGTTTATCAAAACTTCGCCCGCGCCATTACTGAACGCCCGGCTGAATCCATCCGCATATCCGATAGCTATTGTCGCGATTGTGATGTCCAGCTCCGCTTTTCCCTTTCTTCCATAGCCGATACTCTCGCCGGCTTTGATGTTTTTGATCTGCGAGATGATCGTCTTCAGTGTGGCTACGGGCTTAAGTTCGGTGAACCCATCGGTAGTCGGATCGACGCCGTATAAACCAATTCCCAACCGGACCATATCCAGTTGAAGTGCCGGCAGGCGCAGGATACCCGGGGAATTTAGAATATGGTACAATGGTTTATAACCGAGTTGCAGAGAGACTTCGTCGGCCCATTTTTTAAATGTACGATACTGCTGTTGCGAAAAGGTATCGTGGGTACCTTCATCCGCGCCGGCCAGGTGGCTGAAGATGGATGCTACGACGATGTTCGGATGGGAACGAATCACGGTCAGCAGGTCGGCAATGGAGGAGTGTTCGAAGCCCAGGCGGTGCATACCGGTATCGAGTTTCAGATGGATTCTGCATGACTGCCCCTGCAGGTGGTCCAGCAAGGCGCGGAAGATCCTAAGACTGTAGATCTCAGGCTCCAGGTTGTATTTCAGGATGGTATCAAAGCTATCTTCCGACGGATTCATGACCATCACGGGCAGCGAAATGTTGTTCTTCCGCAGTTCGACTCCTTCGTCCGCATAGGCGACTCCCAGGTAGTCTACCTGGTGGTATTGAAGGATATTGGCTATTTCAATGCTGCCACTTCCATAGGCGAACGCCTTCACCATGACCATGATCTTTGTCGAAGGTTTTAACCTGGATTTAAAAAAATTCAGGTTGTGTACCAGGGCGTTGAGGTCGATCTCCATCACCGTACCATGGACCTTCCGTTGTAACCGGTTGACAATTCTTTCGAAGGCAAATGAACGGGCTCCCTTTACGAGGATGACCTCCTGTTGCAACTGGTCCGTGTCGAAATGGTCCAGGAAATCCTGTGTTGTGGCATAGAATTCCGAACCCCTGGGGAAAACCTCGCGAAAGGCGGAGAGCACCGGGCCGATGCCGACGAAGGCGGTGACATGGTTTTGCCCGATGAGCGAGGAGATGTGTTTCACCAGATCTGTACCGGGCAGTCCAGATTCAAGGATATCCGAGAGGATAAGCCGTTTTTTGTTCTTCTGATTCTGATTGGATAAAAACTGAAGAGCGATCGCCAGTCCTCCAAGGTCATTATTGTACGTATCGTCGATGAGTTGACATTGGTTGATACCTTCTCTCAGCTCCATACGCATGGGGACCGATCGCAGGCCGGCGACCAGCTCCCGGATCCTGGCAAAAGAAAATCCCATCCAGATCATTACGGTAATACAATGAAGGCAGTTTTCCCGGGACGCGAGGTCGGAAAACGGAAGCGCGAGCTCGTGATTTTCATTTTGATATCCGATGATACAGGAGTCGCCCTGGAACGAAACCCGGACATCGGCCCGGGGGTTTTTTCCCCAGGAAAAAGTCCTGATGCCAGCCTTTGAAATACTACTGTAAAGCTGTTCGTCATCAGCGCAATATGTCAGGACGTCTACACCTTCGAACAACCTGAGTTTTTCCAGGATCTTGTCCTCCCGTGTGGCGAACCCCTCATCGTGGGCGGAGCCTATGTTTGTGAAAATTCCAATGGAAGGTTTGATAACCCGCTGCAGTTTTTCCATTTCGCCGGGACGCGAAACGCCGGCTTCGAAAATACCCAGCTGGTGATGCGCCTGCAGTTGCCACACCGATAACGGCACCCCTACCTGCGAATTGTAGCTACCCGGACTCTTCACGACAATGCGGTCGCGGGACATCATCTGAAACAGCCATTCCTTAGTAATGGTTTTTCCGTTGCTTCCCGTAATAGCAATAATGGGAATGGAGAAATTATCGCGATGATAAGCCGCAATTTTTTGTAAAGCATCCACGCAGGAATTCACCTGTATGACGCTGGCACCGTCGAGGGATTGCAGGTATGGCAATTCCCTCTCTACAACGAATTGCCGGATACCCGATTTATAGAGGGATGAAATGTAGTCGTGGCCGTCGTGCCGGTCTCCGCGGATCGCAAAAAAAAGGGTCTCCCCGGTTGCCGGCGCTTTACGGCTATCTATACAAAGGGTAACTATGGTAGCGTCCTTTGAAAACAGGAGATTTTTGCCGCCCGTGATTTTTTCCAGTTGTGAGAATACGATCATGTCAGAAGAGCCTTGCACCGTTCGGTACGTTCAGGTCAATACTACTCAAAACAACGTGATTTGACTCGTCTGGGAAACCGGTAACGAGAACTTCGGAGATAAAATTTGCGATTTGCCGCGGAGAAAAGTTAACCACGCAGATCACTTGTTTTCCGATCAGTGTTTCAGGCTTGTAGTGCTCAGTTATCTGGGCACTGGACCGTTTTATTCCCAGTTCGCCGAGATCGATCCATAGTTTCAGGGCAGGTTTTTTTGCTTCCGGAAAGGGTTCGGCCCTAGTAATGGTGCCCGCGCGGAGGTCTACCTTCGCAAAATCCTCCCAGCTTATGGTAGTCAGAATCATCCGTTTGTCGGGTTTAAAGGTTCCAAAATCACAAAATTTCCCGCCAACGGGCAAATTCAGGGTGTTGTTCCTGCAAAAGAAATAGTTATGATGGTTTAATTTTGTACTTTTCAGTTACAAAAGAGAAAATTTCGGAACCCAAAAGCCCTATGAAGATAAACCTTCATTATGTTTTGATCGTCCTCTTTCTTGCCGTTCTGGCACCGGCCGCCATTCATACTGTGAATGCGCAGGACGCCAGCTATCCGGTTCCGGAGGGATACGATACCGAAGCCGACAGGGAGAGGGACAAGGTGATGTACTCGCCTGGCGAAGCTGATCCGTTACTGAATAACAAGTCACATGTTTCAGTCCCGAGAGATTCAGTTCACACGCGGCCTGCGCGGGTCGTAAAAGCCCAGCCGGAAGCCGCCAAGGGTTCAAAACCCTCCTCTCAGGAAGACGACTCTATCCTTTCCTTCAATTTCCTGTATTACCTGTATGAAAAATACAAGATGCAGGACATCGTTGACTAGTGTTAACGATATTCACTTCCCGCCATCCTCTGGAAAAGCCTCTGAATAATTTACACTTTGTTCATTCGCAGATCGTGCCCACGTTTATTAATACAGGCTGCGGGCGCAAAAACACTTAAGCTTGTTTTTTAACGAGAAACTGTTCCAGGTCTTTCAGATTAAGAACACCTTCGTAAAATGCTTTGCCGAAGATGACGGCAAAAACGCCCATGTCATTCAATCGCTTGATGTCATCCACACCGCGAACACCTCCGCTGGCCAGTACGCAAATTTCGGGAAAAGCGGTAATGATCTCCTGGTAAAAATCGAAGGCCGGTCCTTCAAGGACTCCATCACGTGATACATCCGTTGACTTCACATATTTCAATCCCCTCGAGTAAAAGTAATCAAGGTGTTCAAACAAAGTCAGGTGAGATTTGGATCTCCATCCCCTGTACAGAAGTTCCTTTGTAGTCATATTGACCACATCGGCGCCCAGCGTCATTTTCTCACGTCCGTAGGAAATGATCCAGGAAGCAAACAGTTCGGGATCCGTTACGGCAATACTTGCCGCCGTAATGTAGTCCGCACCGTATTCGTATGCTTTGCTGATGTCTCCGTCGGTTGAAATGCCGCCGGTAAAGTCCACTTTCAGTTCAGTATATCCCGAGATCGCCTCCAGTACATGCCAGTTTACCGGACTTCCTTTTTCGGATCCGTCCAAGTCAACAAGGTGAACCACTTCGATTCCGTGATCTTCAAAACGTTTTGCCAGGTCCAGGGGGTTTTCATCGTATGCTTTTTCACTTGACAGATCCCCTTTGCGCATCTTGATAACCTTACCTTTACGAATCGCGATAGAAGGAATTACTTGTATCATGCAGTTGTGTTCAATGCAGTTAGCAGAAGCGAAGTTACAAGTCAAAGCCGAAAAACCTTTTTATGCTGCCGAAAAACTGAAAATATTTCGGATCGGTGGATTTGCTTTCAGGTGCTTGGCTAATATTTAGCTAATTTTATTCCTAAGAAAATGTATTATGAGAAAAGTACCTCACATTATACTGTTGCTGCTATTGCCTGTTGCTGCCCTGTGGGGACAGGCAAAAACACGCAGACTACCCAGTATCATAAATCATCCTTCACTCAATCTGTACGCTCCGTACATTAGTACGGATGGTAATGCCCTCTTGTTTGTCTCCGATGACGGCGAGGATCATAGCCTGACCGTTTTTTATACATCGCGGGAAAAGGACTGGTCTGAACCGGTTATGCTTCCGAAGCATGTCAATCATCGGTTGATCTATCAGCGAGGATTCGCCCTGAGTGCGGATGGAAAAAAAATGTATTTCACTGCCGCGAAATCGCCCGTTGTCGGCGGATATGATATCATGACCTCTGAGTTAAAAGGATCGACGTGGTCGGAGCCTCAAAACCTGATGGTCCCGATCAATTCAAAAACAAATGAAGGTTGTCCCTCGCTCACACCCGATGGAAATACGATCTTTTTTATGCGATGTGATCAAATGGACCAGAACAGGGCGGACCGATGCAAACTTTTTTCTTCCCGGAAAAAACCCAACGGGCAGTGGGAAGAACCGGCGGAACTTCCGGCATCCATAAACACTGGAAATTCGCAGACACCCCGGATCATGGCCGACGGTGAAACGCTGATTTTTTCATCCAATGGAATACCGGGATCAAAAGGAGGGATGGACTTATATGTAACCCGTTTCCGTGACGGGGGCTGGACCGATCCTGTAGCATTGGATTTTGTGAACACCGACAAAGACGACCAGTTCGTCAGCGCTACCGCGTTAGGGCGTTATCTCATCAAGGATACCCCCGGTGCAAGGAAGTACAATGAGCTGGTGGAGTTTCTGATACCTGCTGATCTTCGCCCGAAAGGTATGATGAAAGTTGAAGGCAAGGTCACCGATCCGGCCTCGGCTGCCGTTCCAGCCTATATCACGGTTGTGGATCTGGCCAATGGCAAACGGGTATTCAGCGGCCGCCCCAGTGCCGACGGGTCGTACATGCTTTACCTGATGGAAGGAACAAAGTACGAATTGTCGGTCGACCCCGAACAGAGTAACCTGAGTTATTATACCAGGCTGTTTGACCTTACGACCGATAAGACACCGCAGATGGAAAGAGTAAATGCCGTTCTGAAACAGCCGGACGTGGGCGATGAATTGTCGCTGGACCGGGTGGAATTTAAACCAAATACCGCTATACTGGAGTCTTACTCGGAAACGGAACTGAAACGTTTATCGCGGATCGTTAAAGCAAATCCGCAGCTGAAGTTTGAGATTCAGGTGATGCTCCACGGTTATGAAATGGATTCAACATTGTCAAACCCCGACCTGACGGAAGTAACGATCGATTCCATTCGCACGCAGGTCGATGATATCGATACATTGGGACAGCTGACAAAACGTGATACGGTCCTGGCCAGAACGATTTATCACAACGACCGGACAACCAAACAGGCACAAAGCATTATTGAATATCTGAGCAGACAGGGTACGGAACCTAGCAGGTTTACTTATTTCGTCAATGCGATCCCGGCACCCGTACCGGGGGAGAAAAAACTGGTCATCAAGGCTGTGGGAAGGAAATGAGCGTTCAGTAGGAAAATGGAACGGCGACGAGGGTTTTGTCCCAGATCAGAACCATTTCTGCATCTTCGCCGACGTCTTCAAAAGAGATTGTAAACTGTTCGAACTCCCGCTCGCTTTTGACCGGGTGCACATTAATCGAAAACACATCGCGACCCGGATCGCGGTTCGATTCTCCGTCCGGCCCGATTCCCCATTGTCCATATTCCGAGTTGAATATAATGGTCCAGGTGTCCTCGCCGGGAATCGTCCACAGCGAATACTTGCCTTTCCGAAGGGTTTTTCCTTCAAAGACAAGATCCTTATTGGTTTCGAAGGTTGTTGCCTCATTGGCTCCGGTACGCCAGACTTTTCCATAGGGTACCAGGGAACCGAATATTTCTCTCCCTTTTTTATAGGGCCGGTTATAAAATACCTGCACCTGAAGGTCGCTCTGATTATAGCCGATCCTTTCCTCCGGGCTGAAGGATTTTTTGTGTTTGGTTACAAAAAAATTAGTCACAGCCCCCAGGATGATCAGCGCGGCTACGGCGACACCAGCAATGATTAAGAATCTTTTCATTTCTTCTTCGTTTGACGGGGCTTTAAAACAAGGTTATCAAGCTAAACAATTTTTGAATCTTTGTGCAAAAATTAGGTGTAATGAGGCTATTTTTACGTGCTTTAAAAATTTAAGTTATGGATGTAGCATCTTGGTGGCCTTTCTTTGTTGTGATTGCCCTGTTTATACTTGCCATTGTCTCACCCTGGATCTTCCCCAATAAGATGGTGAGCAAAAACAAACACGACAACAAGTTCTAGAGACTTTCGATTGTCCCATTAATTTATGAACATATGCGTTTTCTGCGGTTCGGCTACGGGTAACGATCCCGTGTATGCTGAAGCGGCCAGAGAACTTGGAATGCTGCTGGTAAAATCTTCGCATACCCTCGTTTACGGCGGCGGAAATATTGGCCTGATGGGGATACTTGCCGACACCGTTATCCGAAACAAAGGTGAAGTGATCGGCGTAATTCCAGACTTCCTTCTTCAACGCGAAGTCGGGCACCGTGGTGTTTCCAGACTGGAAGTTGTCGAAAGTATGCATATGCGAAAGAAACGGATGGCAGACCTTTCCAATGCTTTTGTGGCCATGCCTGGCGGATGGGGAACCCTCGATGAGCTTGCCGAGATTCTAACCTGGCGGCAGCTGGGTTTGATCAGCCAGCCGATCGGCTTACTGAATACAGGTAATTTTTTCGATCCTCTGCTCGCGCAAATGCGTTCAATGGTGGATAAGGGATTTTTAAAGGCCGATAACCTTCATTTACTGCACGTCGAAAATACGGCAGAAGAACTCTTAAGCAGTATAATTCCCGCTTAGCGATCAGGTTACAGTCTCTGAAAATTGTTCTATATTCAAGCTCATACGTTTGTGTCTATGATCCGGAGAATCCTGGTATTATTTGTCTTTTCTGGTTTCCTCCAGCATCTCCATGGACAGAATCTCGGATTTTCATTAGCCGACGGAAAAAAAAAGGTTCAGATCCCCATTGAGATCATCAACAACCTGATTGTTATCCCGGTTGTTCTCAATGACGCATTGCCGCTTAAATTTATCCTGGATACCGGCGTCAGAACCACTATCCTGACTCAAAAAACATTTACCGATATCCTTAACCTCACGTACACCCGGAAGTATACGATATCCGGCCCCGGCGGACAAAATCTTGTAGATGCCTTTGTGACCAACAATGTATCCCTAGAGCTACCGGGAGTACACGGAAGGGGGCACGCTATGCTGGTCCTCGGCCAGGATTACCTGGAGCTTCGAAATTACCTCGGCACCGACGTACACGGGATCCTGGGATACGAACTGTTCAGCAGGTTTATCATCCAGATCGACTACGAAAAAAAAATGCTCACGCTGATGCTTCCGGAAAAATTCCGGAAGAGCCGTAAGTTCCAGTCATTACCGATCACCATTCAGGATACAAAACCATACATTTTTGCTCCCGTGACATTCCAGAACGGACTTACACTAAATGCCAAACTGTTGATGGATTCAGGAGCAAGTCATGGCCTGATGTTAGAACCAACGTCGGATCCGACGATCCAGGTTCCGGCGAACAGCGTAAGCAGCCTGATCGGACGAGGACTTGGCGGCGAGATCGTTGGAAAAGTGGGCCGTATTAAATCCATCTCGCTGGGTACCTTCAAACTCGATAATGCCATAGCGAATTTTCCCGACCCGAACAGCTACACCGACAGTATCAAGATTGGGAATGTATACCGTAACGGCGCCATCGGCGGGGAAATTTTAAGTCGATTTGTGGTGATTTTCAATTTCCCGGAAGAAAAAGTCTACCTGAGAAAAAACACTTCGTTTAAAAAGAATTTCTATTACAACCTCAGCGGACTGACTTTAAAAGCAAAGGGCTCGCAGCTTAATATTTTTGAGGTTATGGAGGTACGGGAAAAATCACCCTCTCAGGCCGGAGGTATGCTCCCCGGTGATATCATTACCAGTCTCAATGGATTATCCGTCCGCGACCTCGACCTGAATACGATCAACGGATTGTTAAACAGCAAACCCGGCAGGAAGATCAAACTCGAGATCAGCCGGAAGGGAGAGCGATTCAAAAAAGAAATCGAACTGAAGGATCAGATCTGACTTCTTTTATTTACCTGGCTACCTTTAACAATTCACCCTTTCTTTTTTTGTAGGCCTGGTATAGGTACAGTTGTGTTTTACGGAATCGCAACGAGTTCTTCACGGTCTTGTATAAGTCGTCCGCCGAAAGATTGTGCTTTAACAGATAATCCAGAATGCTTGACGAAGCGAGGGATTCCTGATAGTTTGAATTCTTCAGAACCGTTATCGGAATGTCTCTTGTTTTGCGGTTGTTGGATAGTGTGGCTACCGTTTCCGATAACTCGAGTTTCCCGATATTGTCATCGATCAAAATAAAATTCGGACGGAACCTGACCAGTCTTTCCAGGATACTTTTTAGATCGAATGCGATCTCGGTGATGATTCTCTGACCACGAACCTGCTTCAGTTTGTCCAGAACACTTCCCAATTCAATGGGGTTATTTCCGATCAAAAGGACGTGAAGTGGTTCCAGCACCTTGTTATTTGCAATTTTTGTCTCCATAAGCCAACCTGGGAATTAAACATTATATTAACGTAAAAGGTTACTTTGCAAGATTTGATCCAACGACTAAATTTTGTTTCTGGGGTTCTTTTCGCAACAAACCGTCTCATAACAGGAAAAATAATTCTTGAAAAGGGTAGTAATCATCGGCGGAGGCCTGGCGGGCCTGATTTCGTCCATTCAGCTGGCCAGGGCCGGCATGAGCTGTATTGTGATTGAAAAACGGCAATACCCTTTTCACCGTGTTTGCGGAGAATACATTTCCAATGAAGTTGTTCCCTTTCTCAGGTCGCTGGGACTTTATCCGACCGCCTTCAATCCGCCGGAGATCCGGAATTTTATGTTATCATCTGTTTCCGGAAGAAATAAAACAATGTCCCTGGACCTTGGAGGTTTTGGAATAAGCAGGTATACCTTCGATCATTTCCTTTTTGAAGAGGCAAAAAAATCCGGAGCCGAGTTTTTTCTCCGCGAGGAAGTCAGTAAGGTGAATTTTAACGATGAAAAATTTCAGATCACCACATCCGCCAGGGTTATGGAGGCTGACATCGTGATCGGTGCGTTTGGTAAACAGTCGAAGATGGATCACAGCCTCAAACGCGAATTTGTAGGACAACGGTCACCGTACGTCGGCGTGAAGTATCATATACGAACAACACATCCGGATGATCTGATCGCGCTTCACAATTTTGAGGGTGGTTATTGCGGGATGAGTAATATAGAAGATGGAAAAACAACACTCTGCTACCTCACTCATCGCGATACCCTGAAGAGATTTGGCAACATCGGTGAAATGGAAGAGCAGGTACTTTTCAGGAACCCGTTGCTCGCGTCGGTTTTCCGGAACGCGGACTTCGTTTTTGACAAACCGGAAGTTATAAACGAGATCTCTTTTCTGCCGAAATCAGTTGTGCATGATCATATTCTGATGGCGGGTGATTCCGCCGGGATGATCGCCCCGCTATGTGGTAACGGAATGGCGATGGCAATCCATTCAGCCAAGATTCTGAGTGAGTTGATAATGAGGTTCGCCACAGATGCTTCCTTTTCCAGGGAAAAGCTGGAGCGGGCTTATTCCGGTGAATGGAAGGCTCAATTCGGTGGCCGCCTCTGGCGTGGAAGGCAAATCCAGAAATTGTTTGGAAGCGCGTTTACCTCAGACCTTATTGTAAACCAGCTCATGAATTGGAGACCCTTGGCCGGCCTGATCATCAGGAATACACACGGGCAACCCTTTTGAATACTCATAAATTATAAATGAATGAACGTTCATTTATAATTGAATTTTTTTAGATTTACGGCCGAATGAGACCCAGGGACGAATCGAAGGAAAAGGCTATCCGTGAGAAAGCAATCGAAATGATTGTTAAAGAAGGATTTGACGGGCTCAGCATGCAAAAGCTGGCGAAAGCGGCGAATGTTTCTCCCGCGACAATTTACTTGTACTTCAAGAATCGGGAGGACCTCCTGAACCAGTTATACATCGGAATTGAAGCGGCCTTCACGGAGGCTACGTTAAAAGACTTCGATCCGGAAATGAGTTTTGAAGATGGACTGTGGTTACAATGGAAGAACCGGTTTGCCCATAACATCCGGTATCCCTATCACATTTATTTTATGGAGCAATTCAGGACCTCTCCATTAATCAATCACAAGGACATAAAAGAAAACAGGTTTAAGGCGGCGATGGGGCTTTTTGTGAAAAATGCGATAAAAAGGAATGAACTGATCGAACTACCGGTTGAGATTTTCTGGTCGATTGCATATGGTCCGCTCTATACCCTGATAAAATTCCATTCCGGAAAAAAATCCCTGATGGGAAACAAGTTTGTGCTCACCGAGCAAAAGATGAAGCAGGCATTTGATGTTGTCGTCAGGGCTCTCCGTAAATAAAATGTGACAGGCAAAAAAGAGGAAACAGTTATGACAGATGTACAAAAAACAGAAACCGAGATCCTGGTCTTCAAAACCAATATAAGTGACTCCGGTGATTTAGGGAGGATCTCCTCTGTACTCCGGCTGGAAAGCCGTATCCGGAAATGGAACCTCGATAGCAGCGACGTTGACAATGTATTAAGAATCGAATCCCGGCATCTTGATCCTCATGAGGTTATTGAGATGATCAGACAATCCGGCTTTATGTGTGAAGAATTACCCGACTAAAAAAACAGCATGGCATCAGATCAGGTTTCCAGGGAAAGGGTATTTACCCGTTACGAAGTCTTTGTTGTGGCTGTCCTGGCGCTGCTTCAGTTTACGATTGTACTTGACTTCATGGTATTGTCCCCGTTGGGGGCGCAGTTGATGAAGGAACTGGAAATCACCACCGGGCAATTCGGGTGGGTGGTATCGGCATATGCTTTCAGTGCCGGAGCCGCGGGATTTATGACTGCAGGTTTTGCAGATAAGTTCGACCGGAGGAAACTGTTGATCTTTTTCTACTCCGGGTTTATCCTTGGTACGTTGTTTTGTGCGCTGGCGCCGGATTATCACTATTTGCTGATGGCCCGCATCGTCACCGGTTTGTTCGGCGGCGTGATTGGCTCGATAAGTTTCGCTATCATCACCGACATATTCCGACTGGAAGTCAGGGGAAGAGTAATGGGCTTTGTTCAAATGGCATTCGCTTCAACCCAGGTTATGGGAATCCCCGTTGGCCTGTACCTTGCCAATCACTTTGGGTGGCATTCGCCCTTTTTTATGATCGTCGCCTTTAGCATTGTGATAGCAATACTGATCGCGCTATACCTAAAACCAATTGACAGGCACCTGAAGACTCCCTCTGAACGAAGTCCTTTTCAACATTTGATAAAAACAATTTCACATCCTCCGTATGTCAAAGGATTTGCGGCAACAACACTTCTTGCCACGGGCGGGTTTATGCTGATGCCCTTTGGCAGTGCATTCGGTGTGCACAACCTGGGCATTCCGATGGAGAAGCTTCCTATGTTGTATATGATCACCGGTATCTGTTCAATGATCGCCGGTCCGCTGGTCGGCAAGTTCAGTGATGTGATCGGCAAGTACAGGATGTTCGTCATCGGCTCGGTGCTCGGTATCGTCATCGTATTGATCTATTGCAACCTTGGAATTACTCCCCTCTGGCAGGTGATCTTGTTGAATGTCATTTTATTCATTGCGATCTCCTCCAGGATGATTTCTTCTTCCGCCCTGATGACAGCCGTGCCTGAACCGAAAGACCGTGGAGCATTTATGAGTGTGAACTCCTCTGTCCAGCAACTATCGGGGGGTATCGCGTCGGCTGTTGCCGGGTTGATCGTCACACAAACCGATTCGGGAGTGCTAAAACATTATGACACCCTCGGAAATGTGGTTGTGGGAGCGATGGTGATTACGATGGGGATGATGTACCTGATCAATAACCAGGTTAAACGTAGCGACACCAACAGGGTATAACACGAACACTAACCGAACAACTGGATGTAATTCCAGACGTAAAGAAAAAGGTAGATAAAAAAAACGTTCAGGCATGTAGCGGAAATAAAATTCAACCACATGGTATGCGTATAGTCAGCCTTGGATTCATCGCGATAGGATATTACAAACCAGTACACAAAATACAACACCACGGGTGATAATGCGGCCAGGAAGACAAAAGCTTCGCGGGTGGAAAAGTAAGTACTGAAATACCAGACGAACCCAAGTGTGACCGCGCCGAAAACCGTACCCACAAAAAAGAAAGTCCCCCTGATACCCAGCATCCGGCTGAATGTTTCGTCACCGCGTTTTCCATCCTCTTCATGCTGGTAGATCTGGGTCATGGGATAATTGGCCCATAGCATCACCGTGCACAGTATTCCCGGCACCAGGACTGATATGTTAAGCAAATTTTCAAACGCATACTTGTTGATACCGATGTAGCACATCATGAAGGTGAATAATCCCTGGAAAAGGCCGGCCACCAGCCAACCCGTAACCGGATACTTCTTAAGCCGGATGCCTGGATGGCTGTACGCTTTCGACACCAGCCCATAGATCAGCAACATTAATGCAAAACCCGGTGTTATGAGAAAAAACCCCAGGACGAGTGCAATGCCATCGAACAGTAGTGAGAGATAATACAAGCCCTTGTCCACCGGAGGAGGATGTTTCAACCCACCAATGCTTTTTTCGTCTTTATCAAAATAACTATTGTATCCGTTGCTCGCAGGGTAAAGAAAGATGTGGATAATAATAAATGTCCAAAGAAGCGCTTTTTCACTAACATTCGGGGAAATAGCAACGCAGAACAGAAAGACCGGCAGTAAAAAATATGAAAACGGAATACGCAAATGTAGCCAGGACGAGCGGGATAGCATTATTCAAAATTATTTTCCCTAAGCTAGGAACACCTTAGGTTAATTTATAGTTTTTTGAAATATATTGGAATGAATGAGTAACATCACTGCAATCGGGACGGCCAATCCGACTCGCCGCTTCAAGCAATCACAGCTCGCCGATTTTATGGTTCACGCGATGCAATTGGATCCGGTTGGAAGCCGCAAGCTTCGGGCTATTTTTAATGCCAGCGGAATCGATTTCCGCCATTCGGTGCTGGAAGATTATGGGCTGAAAGAGGGATTTACATTCTATCCGGACACACCTGATTTTGAACCGTTCCCTTCCACAGCAAAACGACTGGCTTTTTTCCGGTCAAATGCTCTGGACCTAAGCGAGGCAGCTGTTCAACAAATGTTATTATCAGTTCCCGGGTTTCGTCTCAACCGGGTTACGCACCTGATAACCGTATGTTGTACAGGTATGTATGCGCCCGGCCTCGACATTGACCTTGTGAAAAGACTTGGTCTCGCTACAACGGTGGAACGAACCGGTATCAATTTTATGGGGTGTTATGCTGCATTCAATGCAATAAAAGTCGCCGATGCAATTTGCCGTTCTAATGAGAACGCGAAAGTTCTCGTGGTTTGTACGGAACTTTGCAGCCTGCATTTTCAGAAGACACCGACAGAAGATAACCTGATCTCCAATGCGCTGTTCGCCGACGGTTCCGCGGCCATGCTCTTGGAGGCAAGAACCGATACCAGGTTCCGTTTGGTGCCTGAAACATTTCACAGCGATCTCGCCATAGAAGGTGAACGTGATATGGCCTGGGCGATCGGTGACCTCGGGTTCGAGATGAAATTATCTACCTACGTGCCAGACATTATTAAAGGTGGAATAAAGGCCCTGACGTCGTCGCTGCTGAAAAACATCGATAGAAAAATAGAGGATATACGCTATTTCGCGATCCACCCTGGTGGACGGAAGATCCTGGAGAACATTGAAGAAGTATTGGGAATCGAAAGGGACCGTAACGAATCCGCGTACAACGTGTTGAAAAATTACGGAAATATGTCGTCTCCGACCATCCTTTTTGTTTTGAAAGACATTGTAAGGAAGTTGAACAAAACCGACGATGGCCAACGGATACTGAGTTTTGCATTTGGTCCCGGACTTACACTGGAAAGCATGATCTTAAAAATTGAAGTGGATTAGGATGCCTGACCTGTCGAGACGATCTGCCGAACCCGAAATAATGGACGACCTGACGTATGCGGGTCCCCTGATGGACCGCACATTGCTCGAGTTGGAGATCATTAACAAATGGCTTGGAGGTAACAGCGTTACCCTGGACGCGTTACAAAAACTTCTTCGGGGTGCAAAAGGCGAAATCACAATAGCAGACCTCGGCTGTGGACGGGGTGATATGCTCCGGCTGATCGACTTGTGGGCTTCAAAAAACAAGATGAAGGTAAGTCTGTTTGGCATTGACGCCAATACCTACATTATCAACGCGGCAAAGGAAAACCTAAGATCGCTCCCGCACATCAGGTTCCACGATATTGATATCCTGTCTGCGGAGTTTAAGACGTTGCGGTTTGATGTTGTTATCGGTACTCTCTTCTATCATCACTTCTCCGACGCCGACCTCATACAGTTCTTTCGCCAGCTGAAGGATCAGGCCGGCATCGGGTTTATCATCAATGACATTCATCGTCACCCCCTCGCATACCATTCGATCAGAATCCTCACCCGGTTTTTTTCGAAGTCGTCAATGGTCAGGTTTGACGCGCCCTTATCCGTACGGCGGGCGTTTTCAAAAGCCGAGCTGTTTCAAATCCTTAACGCCGCCGGTGTGCGGAACTTTGATATCCGGTGGAAATGGGCTTTCCGGTGGCAGGTCGTAGTATACAATTGAAGGGATGATCCCCCTTGCTGGGTTCTGGCACAATTTTTCGTACTTTTATTCCCACGAACAAAGACATTTTATGAAACGCGCCCGGGCATTTCCTTTTTTCTTCACTATCATTTTTCTAACTGCCTGTGCTTCCGGACCTTTGGGAAAAAAAGTTAATGAGCCATTCCAGGGCAACGCTTACGAGTCGAATAACCGGTTTTTCCGGGGTACGGGGAAAGGAACAAGTTCACAGGATAATATTGCCCGTGGAAAGGCCGACCTGGAAGCAAAGTCGCAGCTGGCCGGACAGGTCAATACAACCATGAAACAAGTGGCCGATCAGTATCTCGGTCAGGCTGAAAATGAAAAAGGCGCAGACGTCGCCGATAAGTTCCAGAGCCTGGTGAGGCAGATCATGAACACCAGTATTGCGGACCTGAGAAAGATGGGCGAAAAGAAGTTTTACAATGAAAAGACCAATGAGTACACGGTTTTTATCGCCTATGAAATTAAGAAAAATGCCATGTTCCGGTTTATGAAGAAACAGGCTAAAACGGATAAGACCATCGACGAGCGGCAACGCGAAGTAATAGATAAAATACTGGATGAAGAACTGAAAAAAGCAGACGAAGCCGATCAGGAAGGGAATTAAAAATTTGTTTACAGGTAGAATATGGCCTGTCGGGTAAATCCTGGCAGGCCTTTTCTTTTGGCAACCTGTGACAGAAAAAAAGCGTCTAAGGTTGTATAAACATCCCTGATATGAAAAATCTGGTCTTTACCATTGTCACGCTTCTCGTATTTTCCGAGTCCTTTGCGCAAGAAGGAGAATTTCATCTGAACAAGGAATACAAAATCGCATCAGACGGCCTCGTCGATCTGAACTCGTCGGACGGAAAGGTTTTTATTACCGGATCGGCGCGTTCAACGGCGAAGGTGAAGATCGACAGAAAAATCACAACAAAAGGCTGGACGTGGGGGCAAGATAATTTCCGGGTTGAAGTGAGCGAGGAAAACGGGAACCTGACCATCGAAGAGAAAAGCGGAGGTGCTCACATCGCCGTGGTGGGGTACTACAGTGAAGAGTACAAGATTGAAATCGAAGTACCGGAAGGTGTAAGCCTAAAGGTAAGAGGTGATGACGGCGATTATTACATCAGGAACATCAACGGGTCCATTTTGTTGAATCTTGACGACGCGGATGCAGAGCTTTCGGGATGTAAAGGAAACGATTTCGAATTCCGGCTCGACGACGGTGATATCCGGATGGACCAGGGCCGTGGATCGCTGAGTATATCCGGAGATGATGCCGACGTGCAAATACACAAAGGTGATTTTTCGGCGATACGCGCAAATATCGATGACGGCGATCTGATCCTTGAGACGTCACTTGCCGATAACGGTGACTACTTCATCGAGTCACAAGATGGTACCATCTCATTGAATATTACAGGCGGCGGCGGTGAATTTAATATCCGCCATGACGATGGGCATGTGGTTACGGAGGGCGATTTCAGAATCATCGAACGGGATGAAAGAGAGACACGTGTTTCACTT
Source organism: Chryseolinea sp. (assembly GCA_041742155.1). Lineage (GTDB taxonomy): Bacteria > Bacteroidota > Bacteroidia > Cytophagales > Cyclobacteriaceae > Chryseolinea. Next base: position 355,978 of record JBGSJE010000005.1, read on the forward strand.
GCCAACGGAACGGCCAGGGTCAGCGTCAGGGCCGATGATGCACGAGTAAAACTACGAGCACAATGACGATGTCATATTTTCAGGAACCATTCAACGACTGATCAACAAGAAGCTGAAAAGAAGTATTCCAATTTAAAATAATGATCATAAATTGCACGCGGAGGGAAACGTCATGATCCGTGTGTATACCATCAGTGAGGGCAAAATCAATCAATACAAAAATCCTTCATTTAAGGAAATCACGTCACACAGCAATATTATCTGGATCGACCTTCAATCGCCTACGAAGGAGGAGAAGGAATTTGTAGAATCGAACTACCGTATCGAATTCTTTACATCGCAGGAGCTGCAGGAGATCGAGAGCAGTTCCAGGTTCCTGGAAACCGATGATACCATCGAAATGAACCTGGGCTTTCTGTCGAGCGAGGCTGAACTATCCGTTCAAAGCGTCACGTTTATTTTGAAGGAGAATTTGCTCTTCACTTACCGACAGGGTGATCTGAAAATTTTTGCCGAAACCGTAAGACGCCTGAAATCAGCGAGTTCATCCGAAAAGAAGGAACATGGGCTGAATGTATTTCTGACGGTACTGGAAACGCGGATCGATGGCGACGCGGATCTGATAGAAGGAATAAACAGAAAGCTGAATTCCATCAGCAAAGAGCTGATTGCCAGTCGCTCTCTCAACCAGGATCTATTGCTCGGTATAGCTCAGCTGCAGGAAAACGTAATGTTGATCCATGAAACAATCACGGAAAAACAACGAGTGGTCAGTTCGCTCATCCGGATACCCGAGTTCCACAAGATTGAGAATGAAAGGCTTAAAATTATCTTAAGTGATATCAGTTCGCTCATTCAGCATTCGCAGTTCAGTTCCGAACGGCTGGAATACATGCAGAATACTTTCCTTGGTTTGGTCAATATAGAGCAGAACCAGGTGATCAAGATCTTTACGGTCGTGACCGTGGTCTTTATGCCGCCCACCCTTATCGCCAGTATCTATGGGATGAATTTCCGGTTTATGCCCGAGTTAGCCTGGCTTGCCGGTTATCCCTTCGCCATCGGGCTGATGATCTTTTCTTCCATAACATTCCTGTGGTATTTCAAGCGAAAAAAGTGGCTTTGACGGACATCCTGGATAATACCTGATCCTAAGGTCTCTGCACGATCAGCCCCTTTTTCATGACCCACTCTACCCGTCTTACGTCTGAGATATTTTTGGAGGGGTCGCCATGGACCACGATGATATCTGCCTGAAGGCCGGCCAGTATTTTTCCCACTTGCTTTTCGAGGTGAAATACCCGTGCATTGACACCAGTGGCCGAACGCAGTACATCGACAGGGTTCATCCCGTATTCAACCATCAGTTCCAGTTCACGCGCATTGTCGCCGTGTGCAAATACGCCCACATCGCCGCCGGCACAAATAGTCACGCCCGAAAGCAACGCATCCCTGAAACTCTTTCGCTTTTGAGTTATTCTCGCCGGTTCCGGATCAACACCCTTTCTCCAGCCGCCGTACCGGCTTATTGCATCGCCCGCAGCGAGAGTAGGGCAAAGCGCCACACCCTTTTCTTTCATAAGCTGAAATATTTCGGGAGTACCGTTATCACCATGCTCAATCGTTTGAACACCGGCAACTATAGCCCTTCTCATACCCTCGGCTGTCGAGGCATGAGCAACAACGGGACGGCCACTGCTTCCGGCCGTCTCCACAATAAGCTTTAATTCGTCGATTGAAAAAGTCGGTTGCGCCTGTCCCTCCAGGCCCCAGCGATAATCCGCGTAAACTTTGATAATATCGGCTCCCTTCCCGATCTGATCTCTGACGACGCGGATAAGGTCGTTACCGTCTGCCGGTTCCGCTCCGTACATAACGGTAAAGTCATGATCAAATCCCTTTGGGCCATAACTTCCTGTAGCCACGATAGCCCTGCCCGAAATAATCATTCTCGGTCCCGGAACAATACCCTGGTCGATCGCCTGTTTTAATCCCGCGTCGGCGTAGCCTGCACCTTCCGACCCGAGATCCCTGACGGTTGTGAATCCGGCATACAGCGTCTGCTTTGCATGCACCGTGGCCCTGACAGTCCGTAATGCATCCGATTCTTTTAACACCTGGTCGTCCCAGGAAGTCTCATTGTACGGATGCAGTAAAAGATGAGCGTGACCCTCTATCAACCCGGGCATTAATGTCATCCCCGGAAACTTAAGCACCACCTGGTTCTTCCCCCTTCCTGTTTCGCCGACGGGTCCTGCGTGAATGATCCGGTCGCCCTCGACCAGAACCGACCAGCCGGTATGCATCTGCTCGCCATCAAAAACACGTTCGGGCAACAGCAGATATTGTTGCGCGTTGCCTGTCATGCCAGCGATAGAAAGTAAGAGGAAAACAAGTAATTTGGCAGGATCATTTTTCATGTTTAAAAGATAACTTTATTTACATACGCGTACAAACATGCGAACATTGGCGGTTTTTCTTTTCAGTTTTTTCGCGTATTACGGGTATGCGCAAACCGGTACCGAAATTCTCCTCTTCGACCTTCATCTCGGGAAGAATGCGGTAACCGTTAAAGACGGCGTAAACATATCGAACCGCAAGGGTTATGATAACCAACCTTTTTTCGATCCTGACACGCCGCTGGTTTACTATACATCCGCGGATTCGGGTGGAAGAACCGATATCATGACCTACAATTACGTGGCGCGGAAAACAAAAAACCTGACAAACACAGGGGAACGGGAATATTCACCAACGGTCACGCCAGACAAAGGATTCGTTTCCTGTATCGTTCAGCGCGACAACGGAGCGCAGGATCTGGGCAAGTATCCGGTGAAAGGAGGTAATCCTGTTGTGCTTGTCAATAACCTAACGATCGGGTATCACGCGTGGGTGGACGGTGACAACATCGTTGTTTTTGTTCTGGGAGAACCAAATACCCTCCGCTGGATTTCATTAAAAGATAAACGGGATACGATCCTGGCGGAAAATATCGGACGGTCCCTTCATGTTATTCCAACATCCGGGGATATCAGTTTCGTGCACAAGGTCTCCGCCGATACGTGGCTGATAAAAAAAATCGACCGTCAAACCAGAAAGATATCGACGCTCGGCGAAACCATTCCCGGACGGGAAGATATGACGTGGACACCGGATGGCAGGATCGTGATGAGTGACGGAGAAAAACTATTTTATTTACAGCCGGCCGGTTGGACGGAAATGAAAGTGCGTTCGGCAACATCGCTAAAAGGAATAACCAGAATAGCGATCAACGGTAAAGGGGATAAAATCGCGGTGGTGGTGGCGGAGTAACGTGCCCGCCGTGCGACGGGAGGTAAAAACAATTACAGCATGAATCAGAAGCTCAAACATATCGCGATCAGCGGCAACATCGGTTCCGGGAAAACGACGCTGGCGGAGAAACTCTGCAAACATTACGGGTGGATACCGTTGTATGAATCAGTCGATCACAACCCTTATCTCCGTGATTTCTATGAGGACATGACCCGCTGGGCGTTTCACCTGCAGATCTATTTCCTGAACAGCCGCTTCAAACAGGTAAATCAGATCCGGCAAAACGTCAGGACTACCGTACAGGACCGGACGATCTACGAGGATGCCTATATTTTCGCCACGAACCTTCACCAGAGCGGCCATATATCAGACCGTGATTTCCAAAGTTATCAGGACATCTTTAACTCCATGATAAGTTTTGTACAACCCCCGGACCTGTTAATTTATCTGAAGGCCGATATTCCCAAGCTCGTACAACAAATTGAAAAAAGAGGAAGGGATTTTGAATATTCCATGCGCCTGGACTACCTCCGCAAACTCAATGAACATTACGAAAACTGGATCGGAAATTACAACCTCGGAAAGTTGTTGATCCTCGACGTGAATAAACTCGACTTCGTGGAAAACATTGACGATTTTGCCTTTATTGTCAGCCGCTTGGACCTTCAGCTGAATAACCTTTTCGAACAATAGCGTTTATTTTTCGCAGAATGCTCCTTTGGCAATCCACAATTGTTTGATCTCAAGTTCCAAAATGCCATCCTGTACAGCGGGATCCGCCTCCAGTTTTTCTTTTTCTATTTCACTTTTGAGAACAACGATTCCTCCCTCATATACACCGAAAATACCTTCCGTTACGACGTTTCCGGTCTTTGCCAGTTCCTTCAGAAGTTTTTCGTGTTTATAAAACCGTTTTGCGTAATCGCGCGCCGGTGATGTTGAAACGGGTTTTTTGTAGCGGATGAACTGGTACGTCACCATCTCATAAGGTTCGCTTACGGCACACGCCGAACCAACCCGCGGTTTATAGGGGAGAATCTCAAGGTTCCAGCGATTGGCAACAACACCGGGGTCTGTGCTGAGCCAACGTTTTGCCGTATCGATCGATGTGGTGTTGAAAATAAATATTCCTCCGCCCCCCTCAAACGGGCCAGCTGATATCAGTTTTCCTTCCTTTGCAAGTCGTTTGATATTTGCCAGATGGCCTTCCATGATCTTGTCGCTTACCTCCTTTGTCAGGATTTCGGCATCGCTTTTTTTATTGAGGAAAACGAACGTGTAATTCTTACCCTGACCAAAGACAGTCAGGCCAGAGGTTAAAAACAAAATTAGAAACAGGAACCTCATACCATTGGAGATTAGATGGGTGAAGCTAATGCAGTCCGGTTACTATTAAAAACAAAACGACGATTCTCTTTCCCAGAGCGCCCGCCACGCAACTCAAGCGGAAAAAATCGCCACTGAAACCTCAGTACGCTTTCCGGTAGCCGATCAGGAGTACGCCGCAAAGGATAAATGCGGTACCGAGCAATTGCAGAAAATGAATCGGTTCCTGCAGAAACAGGTATGCCTGAAGGATCGTTGATATCGGTCCAATACTTCCTACAATGGCCGCATTACCCGAACCGATTCGCTTTATTCCTTCAGTCACGAGATACGAGGGTATCACCGTGCTTAATATAGCCATCGCGAGGCTGTACACGTATGTGACATTGGATTGAGCGAACAGGGAATTCTCCGACGTGGAAAAAAAATGGATCAAAACGGCCAGGGAGGCAAAGCTCATGGCGTAGCTGTTGAATTTGGCAGCGCCCAGGGAAGGGATCAATCTTCCGCTTCCCACAATATATAATGCATACGTGATGGCACATACGAAAATGAGCAACGTCCCTTTAATAAAGTTGTGCATATCGCCCTGAATTCTCATCTCACCCCGGAACGCCACGAACAAGCCCAGGTAGGTGACGATCAGGGCCAGCCACTGAAGCATGTTAATCTTTGTTTTAAATATCAGGGATGTAATCAGCAGAACCAGGGTGGGGTAAATAAATAAAACAAGCCTTTCAATCCCGGCTGATATGTATTGAAGCCCCAGGAAATCAAGAAAGCTGCTGATGTAATACCCCAGGCAACCAACGGCCGCGACGGCGAGCCATTGCTTTACCGTGAAACGCACATTCTCGTTTTGATTGGAGGAATAGATCGCAGAGGCTACAAAAAAAGGCAACGAAAAAAGCATCCGGAGCGCCAGCAGTGTAATTGAATCCACGTCTGTATCACGGTATGCGAGCTTGACGAAAATTGCCTTTGTTGAAAAGCAAACTGCGCCGAGCAGGCAAATGATCATTCCTCCGATAAAATAAGCATAGGATCTCTTGTCCGGCATATGCTACCGTGATAAGATCTTTATCAGCCGATCTATATCTTTCTCGTCGTTGTATATATTCGGCGCCACACGGATGGCATCACCGCGGAAGGATACGGAGATCTTGTTTTTAGCGAAAATGTCCTTGAGCGTTTTTAAATCTTTGCCGGGCATACGTATCCCAAAAAGATGTCCGCCGCGGAATTTTTCATCCTCGATCCAATAACCTTTTTCCATTAACCGGTTTATGCCACGGCCGGTAATACCCTTGCAGTAAGACTGAATATTCTCCACACCCCAGCGGTTGAGTTGCTGGAGGGATTTTAACAACATCGGAACAAGAATAAAGTTGGCGCGTTCACCGACATCGTATCGCTGGGCGCCTGGCTGATAAGAAGGATTGTAGCCGACAAGCTGATCGAAGTCTTCGCTATTCAGCCGGTTCAGCCAGCTCTCTTCGATTGGTTTCCCGCCGTCAAAATATTCTCCATAGTACGCCAGGCCTATTGAATAAGGTCCGAGTAACCATTTATATCCGGCGCACACCAAGGCATCCGGTTGAATGGTCTGCACATCAAAAGGCAGGGCGCCGACGGACTGTGTACCGTCAACGATCAGGAGGGCACCCACCTCGCGGGTCCTCTTACGGATCGCTTCCAGGTGGAAAAGTGTGCCGTCAGCCCAATGAACATTTCCGATAGCGACGGCTTTGGTTGTGGGGTCTATTGCATCGATGATCTTCTCATTCCACTTTTCACCCCGCCCGGCGAATTGTTGGGGTGGTTCAATCGCCTTCACTTCGGCGCCGGTCTCATGGCTAAGATTTTGCCACGGATAGTAGTTACTGGGGAACTGCTCCCCTGCGACAATGATCTTATCCCCGGGCCCGAGTTTCAGGTTTCTGGCGACAGTGGCCATGCCATAAGAAACAGAGGGGACAATAACAATTCTTTTGGGATCCGGAGCATTGATAAGCCGTGCGTACTCCGCCCTCAGCAAATCACTGTCTGTGAAAAAATCAGCAGGTGCAATCTTCGCAGGATTGCGTTTCCTCCTGAGATTATTGATACCCGCTTTCTCGGCGCTTTTTAACAGCGGTGACATGTACGCGCAGTTTAAATATGTCAACCCCGGCGGCAGGGTGAATTTGGAGCGTTTACTTGTAATCATGGAGGAGACCCGTCAGTTTTTATAACGATTGTAAAGGTAAACGATTAGCGACAAGAGGGCACTGATCACCAGGCTTGTCGCCAGGGGAAAGTACAGGCGGAAGTTTTCTTTCTCTATCCTGATGTCGCCGGGCAGTTTTCCCAGGAACGGCACCTTTGGCGAATACGTAATGAAAACGCCCACCAGGATGCAAACGACACCAACGATAATTAACAATTTTCCCACGTTCGATTATTCTTTTGCAAATTTAAGCCGCCGAATTTTATTATCCACAGGGCGATATATGGAAACCGGAAAGCTTTATCTCATCCCCAGTACGATCGCAGCCGATACACAGCATAGCGTAATAGGTCCCCACATCAGGGAGGTATTGCCAGGCATTACCCATTTTCTGGCAGAAGATCTGCGGACGGCGCGTCGCTTTTTAAGCGGCTTGAAAATTTACGCTACGGTGGAAAACCTTCACCTGGAAGTGCTGAACAAGGATACCAGCGAAGGCGCTTTGATGGACCTTATGAGACCAATAATGGAAGGATGGCATGTGGGTATCATATCGGAGTCGGGTTGCCCGGGAATAGCCGATCCCGGGGCTTTGGCAGTAAAATATGCCCATGCGAACAGTATCCCGGTGATACCACTCGTCGGCCCTTCATCCATCCTGCTGGCATTAATGGCATCCGGGCTCAACGGCCAGCGTTTCGCGTTTCAGGGATACCTGCCGATCGAGGCCAAAGAGAGTACCCGTACCATAAAAGACCTCGAAAAGGAATCCCGCCAAAAATCGCAGACCCAGATCTTTATTGAAACGCCTTACCGCACGAACGCATTGTTCAGGCTATTAATCCAAACGCTGAATCCGGATACGATGCTTTGTGTGGCAGCCGATATCACAGGCAATTCCGAAGATATTAAGACCTACCCCGTAAAGAAATGGAAAACGCTCGAAAAGGAATGGGCGAAAACACCAACAGTCTTTTTGTTTTTAGCCTTTTAAGTCGATTGAAAAGATAGACTTTTTGTTTTTCATAAATCGCTCTAAATTTGCGCACTGAAATTTCTGTGTAACCATCACTTTAAAATTTAATCAATAAATCATTATGCCTCATTTATTCACGTCAGAGTCAGTTTCTGAAGGCCATCCTGACAAGGTAGCAGACCAAATCTCGGATGCCCTTATCGATTACTTCTTAGCCTACGACCCTAATTCCAAAGTTGCCTGCGAAACACTGGTAACGACAGGTCAGGTTGTGTTGGCCGGGGAAGTAAAGTCTGAGGCATACCTCGATGTACAGGATATCGCCCGGGAGGTAATCCGGAAGATCGGTTACACGAAGAGCGAATACATGTTTGAAGCCAATTCCTGTGGTATCCTTTCCGCCATTCACGAACAGTCTCCTGATATCAATCAGGGTGTAGAAAGAAGGAAAAAAGAAGATCAGGGAGCCGGCGACCAGGGAATGATGTTTGGTTACGCGACCAACGAGACGGACAACTTTATGCCTCTTCCGCTCGAACTGGCGCATTTGCTGCTGAGAGAACTGTCAGCCATCCGCAAAGAAGGCCGGGTTATGAAGTACCTTCGCCCCGACGCAAAATCCCAGGTTACGATAGAATACAGTGACGATAACAAACCACAGCGAATCGACACCATCGTGATTTCAACCCAGCATGACGACTTTGCAAGAGATGCAAAAATGCTGCAGCAGATCAAGGAAGATGTCATCAACATAGTTGTTCCGCGCATCAAGAAAAAGCTGCCTAAAAGAGTTCAGAAACTCTTCGGAAAGGACATAAAATACCACGTAAACCCAACCGGTAAGTTTGTTATCGGAGGTCCCCACGGTGATACCGGCCTTACCGGCAGAAAGATCATCGTCGATACCTATGGTGGCAAAGGTGCTCACGGCGGTGGCGCATTTTCCGGAAAAGACCCCTCGAAGGTTGACCGTTCAGCGGCCTATGCAACACGGCACATAGCAAAGAACCTGGTGGCTGCAGGCGTGTGTGACGAAGTATTGGTGCAGGTCGCTTACGCGATCGGCGTAGCGCAGCCGGTGGGACTATACGTGAATACCTATGGAACGTCCAAAGTCGGACTTGGCGACGGCGAAATCGCAAAACGTATCGCCAAGATCTTTGACATGCGTCCTTACTTTATCGAACAACGCTTCAATCTAAGGACTCCGATCTATGCGGAGACCGCAGCATATGGCCACATGGGACGCGAACCTAAAGTGGTTGAAAAGGTTTTTAACGCTGGTAAGAAGACAGAGAAAAAGGTGAAAGTTGAGCTTTTCCCATGGGAGAAGCTGAACTACGTGGATCAGGTCAAAAAGACCTTTAAGATCAAGTAGACCTACCTGTCCCGGATCGGAAAAGGTTCTCCTTATGGAGGACCTTTTTTGTTTACGACGACCTCCGGAGCCGTCGCTATTTTGCGCCAGCCACGTTGTTCTGCCTTCCGGACCTTTTCGGAATGGTTAATTTGAATCCGTTACTTATATTTCTTCGATTAAACAGAACATGACAAAACGCATCATTCAATTTATTGTCGGGTTTTTATTGGTTCCGATCTCGCTAACGATGGGTCAGGAACAAAAACCGGATGTCAACGATACCACAAAGCTTCTGAGCGAAGTCGTTATACACGCATACGAGTATGATCGCCCGATCGGCGAAGTGCCGGCAGCTATCGGCGTCCTGGACCGGCAGGACTATGAACGTTTCAACAATACATCGATCCTCTCTGCGGTTAACACTGTTCCCGGTGTGCGTATGGAAGAACGGTCGCCGGGGAGCTACCGGTTTTCAATTCGCGGAAGCCTGTTGCGTTCGCCATTCGGTGTACGGAATGTAAAAGTGTATTGGAAAGGCCTTCCGCTCACGGACGGCGGCGGTAATACTTATCTCAACCTGCTGGACTTTAATGCTATTCACAACACGGAAATAATCAAGGGACCCGGTGCAAGTCTTTATGGGGCCGGTACCGGTGGCGTTGTTCTGCTCAGCAATGACATTTCTTCCCGTCCCCAGTTAAAAGTTTCCACTGTACTCGGCAGTTACGGCCTTCAACGATACAACCTCGCAGCGGGAGGAGGAAACGATAAGATCAAAGCTTCCGTGCAGTACGCACACCAACAGGCTGATGGTTACCGTCAACAGACAAAAATGAGACGGGACGCGGTCAATACCGACATCAGCTTTTTGTTAAGCGACAAAGGGACGTTATCCGCTTCGATTTTTTATACCGACATCTATTACGAAACGCCCGGGGGGCTGACGAAAGCACAGTACGACGCAGATCCCTCCCAGGCTCGACCCGCCAAGACGTCGCCTCCCCCTCTGCCCAGCGCTATTGAAGCAAAAGCGGCGGTTCGGAATAAGACGGGCTATGCGGGACTGATCTACGAGCACCAATGGAATACGCACTGGACAACCAATGCCGGGGTGTACGGATCCATCACATCATTTGAAAATCCAACCATTCGCAATTACGAGTCGCGCGATGAGGATAATATCGGAGGACGGACCGAGACCAAATTCTCTTTTGAAAAGGACACCTGGAAGGGTAAGATCACCTTTGGCGGTGAATACCAGTATTTCTTTTCTCCCGTAAAGGTCTACGATAATGTCGCCGGCGAGATCGGTCCAACCAGACAGTCGGATGACGAATTGACTTCGCGACAACTTTTGTTATTCACACAGGCTGATATCGATCTTCCGAAAAACTTCTACGTGACACTGGGAGCAAGCGCTAATTTTCTGAGATACAATTTTTCCACGCTGCTGGCGGTACCGGCGGTTGAACAACAGCGGAATTTTGACCCCGTCTTTTCACCGCGGCTGGCAGTACTGAAAAAACTGACCACAACTATTTCCCTATACGGCAGTGTGAGTAAAGGATTTTCCCCGCCTTCTCTGGCGGAAGTGCGACCCTCTGCCGGGACGTATAACAATACCCTCAAGCCGGAGCGCGGATTGAGTTATGAACTGGGCGTTCGCGGAAGCGTTCTTAAACAACGGCTTCTGTTCGACCTGACGGCTTATGATTTTAAACTCGACGAGACGATCGTCATTCAGCGAACAACCGATGGAGCCGAGTATTTTGTCAATGCCGGAGAAACATCGCAACGGGGATTGGAAGCAAAGATCTCCTGGGTACCCGACCTCCGGTCCAGGCACATCTCCCAGTTCAAACTCTGGAGCAGCTACACGTACAATCACTATCGTTTTTCCGACTATATCCAGGACGGCAACGACTTTACGGGCAACAGGCTGACGGGAATAGCCCCGACGATCGCGCTGGTCGGCGCCGATGTGTCCATTTATAAGTTTTACCTCAATGTAACGGGCAATTATACGGATGCAATTCCCCTCAACGACGCGAACAGTGAATATGCCTCCGAATACTTTTTACTGGGAGGACGAATCGGGTACAAACACAACATCACGGAAAAACTTCCGATCGAAATCTTTGGAGGCATCGACAACGCTCTGGATAAGCGCTACAGTCTGGGGAATGATCTCAATGCGGTCGGCGGGAGGTATTACAACGCGGCCGCCAGGAGGAATTTCTACGTCGGATTAACCCTGACGCCTTTTCTTTAACCCGTGAATGAATCCCGGCCATGCTTGATAATATCCCAGCGGAGGTTCAGACCGGAGTAAAGGCCTTATTCAGGGAAGGAAACGAAGTCGGGCTCATTGATTTTTTCATTACGGGCGGCGGGTGCATAAATCAGGGCGGAAAACTGCGGACCACAAACGGCGATTTTTTTATTAAGTGGAACGACCGACACAAGTTCCCCCTGATGTTTAAGACCGAAGCCAGGGGGCTTGAAACGTTGCGCAACGAGGATGCGATCGGCGTTCCCCGGGTAATCGGACATGGGGAAAGCGGCAGCTACCAGTTTTTACTGCTTGAGTTCGTTGAACCCCGGGATCCATCGCCATCATTTTGGGAAAAACTGGGACATCAGCTCGCGTCAGTTCATCAGATACACGGTAATGCGTTTGGCCTGGATCATGATAACTATATCGGTTCGCTACCACAGTACAATCGTGAGAATACATCGTGGGCTGATTTCTTTTTAGACCAGCGGCTGGAAATCCAGTTGAAACTTGCAGCAGACGCAGGGTTGATAAGTCTCGCCGAGGCGAAGAATTTTGATGTTCTATTTTCAAAATTGCCGTCACTACTTCCGTACGAAGAACCGTCACTGGTGCACGGTGATCTGTGGAGTGGAAATATTCTCAGTGGCCCGTCTGGCAATCCTTACCTCATCGATCCGGCCGTTTACTATGGAAACCGTGAGGCCGACCTGGCGATGACACTTTTGTTCGGCGGCTTCCGGGACCGGTTCTATTCCGCTTATGCGGAGACATATCCCCTTCTTCCGGGATATAAAAACCGGGTGGACTTTTATAATCTCTATCCTCTTCTCGTCCACCTGAATCTGTTTGGCCGTCAATACTTAAGCCGGATTAAAACCATCCTCGACGGGTTTATCTGAAACCGCGCATTGTAGACTTTACTTTTTCGAAGTAAATTCATACAAATAATGGAATGAGATCTTTTCCCCACGTTCTTTTTCTTTTCATCAGCAGTATTGCGCTCGGACAACCAAACACCGTAAGCTTTGACGAGGTGGTCGACGAGTCAGGATACTCCATTCATGGCGTGAAGCATATCACCCAGGACAGGAATGGCTTCATGTGGTTTTGTCATTCCGATGGTATCGCAAGATTCGACGGCTACAATTTCCAACAGTACTCGCGCAGTGAACTCGCTACACCCGTTTTTAAAAGCCGGACCGCTTCTTTGGTCTTCCGGGACCGCAGGCAAGACCTGTGGATAGTAACCGATGCCGGGGCGTTGATGAAATATTCACCTGACGTGGATCGGTTTTTTGTCATGAACGATTCAACCCGCATCATCGAAGGATCTGCATACTCGTTTGTGGAGGATAGTGATGGAAGTTTCTGGATCGGAAGTGCCGGCGGCGGGCTTTATAACATACAGCCCGAAAAGAAGGTTTTCAAAAACTACCGGACGAAAAAAGGCGACTCCACATCGATCAGCAACGACTACGTTATTTCATTGGCCTTTGACCGGGACATGCAGCTCTGGATCGGCACTACGAACGGCCTCTGTAGATACAGGAGAGAACGCGATACATTTCAGCAAATTGAATTGACGAACGGGAACGCGGCTGACACCTATCGTTACCGTGTGATCAGAAGCCTGCTGATTGGAAGGGATAACAGCCTCTATGTCGGCACGTACGGTGGATTGCACCGCATCGACCTGGAGACACTCTCAGCTACACACTTCTTTCACCAACCCGAAAACATCACCAGCCTGAGTCACAACTCAATTTTCAAACTGCAGGAAGATATCCGGGGCAACATCTGGATCGCCACCTACGGAGGAGGTCTTAATATCTTCAGCCCGAACGAACTGTCCTTTCGTTCATGGACAGGTGCGCCGGGAGTCCGTGGCCGGCTGCACACGAACAATCTGTTTACAATTTACGCCGACAACACGGGGAGGATATGGGCGGGGGGTGCCGATCAGGGAATTTTTCTTCATAATCCGAATGCGAAGAAGATCTTTTCAGTGGGTAACAGTCCGAACGACCCCGCCAGCATTTCCCCCGGGTGGATCAGATACATTTACCAGGAAAGCGATTCCATCATTTGGATCGGGCTCAACGGGGCGGGGATCAACAAGTACAATATAAAAGCAGGGAAAGTGGTAAAACGTTTTCTGCATGACCCGAAGGATACGACCAGCCTGGCCCACAACGCGGTCGTCGCTATTGACATGGATAGTCAGGGAAACCTTTGGTTTGGTCTGGAAGGAGGAGGTCTCAATAAATTGGTTAAGGGCACGGATAAATTCATAAGGTACATCCATAAACCCGGCAAAAACAGCCTGAGCAACAATGCCGTGTCGTCCGTGCTGATCAGCGGTGACAACATTTGGGTGGCCACCTATGTGAGCGGCCTCGATGTTTTTAATCCTGCGAAAAATTCTTTCTATCATTTTCCGGAGGATTCATTGAAGAAGATGGGGATAAGTTTTTCTTCCACAGACAAAATGGTGGAGCACGACGGGAACATCTGGTTTGCTACACATCAGGGTATCGTTGTGTTTGATAATGCAAAAAAGGTGTTTGTCAGGATTCCAAACCTGAAGGGCGATATCAGCGCAGTTTCAAAGCAGCTTTCCTTGGAGCTTAGGCCCTATTCCAGGAATGAAATGCTGATCAACAACGACTATTCGGAGATATGGAAGATCAGTTATACCGATCCTCAGCGGATTGATCAGAAATTGTTGTGGAAGGATACCAGTAACCTGCTGCCGGAAGATGAGATCAATTTTATTGCCGATTCACGGAGAAACATATGGATCAGCAGCGGGGCGAATCTTACCAGGATCGATCGGAGCGGAAAAAACGCCAGTACCTTTAACGTGATCAACGGCATAACAAATGACCGGCGCCTTAACGGAATATCCGGCGCGAGAGATGGCAGGATTTTTTTAACCGGAGCAAACGGATTTATCTGGTTTTACCCGGACGATGTAAAAAATGACAGCACACCCGTTAAAGTAGTATTAACGCACCTGGAAATTTTTAACAAGCCTGTACCGGTGCGGAAGGAATCCGGCAACGATCCGGCGGAGTTTTCAATACCAAAACATATCGGGAATCTCCGCGAACTTCAACTGGATTATCATCAGAATTTTTTCTCCTTTCGCTTTGCCGCGTTGGCATTCACCGACAGAAACAAAATTCAATACGCATACCGCCTTGATGGTTTTGATCGCGACTGGGTGTATGCGGGAAAAAGGAAGTATGCAAGTTACACCAACCTGGATCCCGGGGAATACACGTTCCGCGTCAGGGCTACCAATGCCGACGGCTACTGGAGTCCGGAACAGGCATCTATCGACGTCGTTATTCTTCCGCCTTACTGGCGGACACCCTGGTTTGTTGCGCTGGTGGTTTTATTGGCCGGGAGCCTGGCGTATTTTGCCCATCGCTACCGGATGTACCATTCGTTAAGAGTCGAGCGTCTGCGAACAAAGATCGCCAGCGACCTACACGATGAAGTCGGTTCGAGTCTTACCCGGATCTCCATTTATTCGGACCTGCTTCAAAATGGCATTCCGCAGGAGGAAAGAAAAGGATATTTACGCGGGATAGGCGAGCTTAGCCGCGAGGTGGTAAGTACAATGGGTGACATCGTCTGGTCTATTGATAACCGGAACGACACACTCGGAGCCCTTATTATCCGCATGAAGGACTTTTCGACGGAGGTTCTTCAGGCGAAGGGCATAGAACACGAATTCATCTTGCAGAACATCGACGAGAACAGGCCATTAGACCCGGCGCTGAAACAGAATATTTATCTCATCTTCAAGGAATCAATCAATAACGTTGTGAAGCACTCGGGCGCGACACATGTCCGGATTTCGTTGATGAACGAAGGGACTCGGTTTAATATGGTTATCGAAGATAATGGGCGCGGTTTCGACGGGAGCAAAACAAGTAAGGGAAATGGAATGCGGAATATGCAACGGAGAGCCGAAGCTGTCGGAGGCAAATTTCGGATAGTGAATGAGAACGGTACAACCCTGACCCTTAGCCGCGATGCCTTGTAACCTGTTGCCCACATGTTTATGTGATTGATCCGGGATCAGGATGCTGGTATATTTCACGGGCATGTTTGTACGTCACGGGGACAGGTTCGGTGAACAGGATCATCACGGTAAATGGAGCAGTATATGATATCGATCGGCATCGTTGAAGATGATGAAGAAATCAGGAAAGGAATTCAAAGCTACCTGAACAGGCAGGATAAATTTGTTTGTGAATGTGCCTATGATTCCGTTGAAGGCTTGCTCGTCGATCTGAATCAGGGCAAAGCCCCGCACGTCCTGATCATGGATCTGGGACTTCCCGGAATGTCGGGTACAGAGGGAATAAAATTTGTAAAGGAAAAATTTCCCGAGATCGATGTGGTTGTTTTTTCAATTTACAACGACCCGAAGAAGATCTTCGACTCGCTGTGCGCCGGCGCTACCGGCTACCTGTTGAAAAACACACCGCTTGATGAAATCAAAGAAGGTATCGAATTACTGGCGAAAGGCGGGTCACCCATGTCGCCGCAGATCGCCCGCAAAGTAATCGAGTTCTTCAGTCCGCGCGACAAGCAGCAGAAAAAAACATCTCCCCTCTCTGCGAAAGAAAAAGAAATTGTTGTAGGGCTTGTGGATGGCTTAAGTTATAAGCTTATCGCGGCGCGAATGAATATTTCCATTGAGACCGTTCGCTTTCACATAAAGAACATTTACAACAAGCTTCATGTACATGGTAAGGCCGAAGTCATCAGCCGGTCGATAAAAGGAGAAATCTGACCTTTCGCCTCTGTTCAGTGCCCGCGGTATTTTTCCTCCCTGAAAACAGGTTATGATCCTGGGTCATACTACATGTTCGTGTAGTTGATCCCTTACCGGTCGCGTGGTAGGTTTGATGTAAACTATTTATTTTATGAAAAAACATGTCTTGAAAGCTTCCTCCCTGGTTGTGTTGGCTTTAACATCAACCATTTTCTCAGCCTGCGACTTACTGGACAAAGCAGATGATGTCAGTTTTGATGCCACTGTTGATGAGACTATTCTCGTTACAGAGGAAAATGAAGGAACGAATGTTGCGTACACGGAAACGATAACCCTCGATGCAACATCTGACCCCGATATCAGCAAATACAAAAGTAAAATTACCGGCTTTACGGTGAAGAAGGTCAGTTACCAGGTAGTGAGCTTTGATGGTGTAGCCGGAACGGTATTTTCCGGAACATTATCTTTTGGCGATGCGTCGCAGGCAACACCTACTGTCGCGGCGACGGTGAACAATCTGAACATGCAACAGGCATTTGCCAGCGGTCAGATTTTTGATCTGAGTATCAGCCCAACGGACGTAGATAAGATTGCGGCCATGCTGAAGGACGATAAAGCCGTTAAGCTTTACCTGAACGGGCAACTCTCCTCGGCGCCTTTGTACAGCAGTGTAAAAGTAATCCTGGAGGTTTCGGTTAAAGCCGATGCTTTATAGAGACGAATGGGTTTAGGACGAGACGCCCCTGTTACGCGGGGGCGTTTTTTTTTCGATCGTCCCCACGATTTGAGAAGCGTGAACACGTGAATTTTCGATAAACCATTTATTTGTTTTAAGACCTCCGCACACAACACCCGCGAGATACATACGGGGGACATTTGTTTCCATCGTAAATTCATCGTAGACGGGAGTATGATACGGGTCATCCCTGAATGTTATTCCGCAGGCGCGCATAAAGTCGAATGGAGGTTGATAGCCTGTCATGGCCAAAACAAAATCGTTTTCCAGTTCCATTTCACCATCCGGTGTTTTTATCCATACTGAAGTAGCATCGATGCGGAGGATTTCAGACTGAAAATACGCCTTGATAGAGCCTTCTTTGATCCGGTTGTCGATATCCGGCCGTACCCAATACTTCACACTGTCGGCTATCGCGGGCTCCCGGATCACCATGGTCACATGAGATCCTTTGCGATAGGTTTCCAGCGCGACATCAACGGCCGAGTTGGACGCACCGACAACAATAATTTTTTGACCGAAATACGGATGCGGCTCGTCGTAATAATGCTTTACCTTGGGAAGGTCTTCTCCGGGAACATTAAGAAGAAAAGGGATATCGTAAAAACCCAGGGCGAGGATAACGGATACACTGCTGTATGAACCTTTTGTTGTTTTGATGGAATGCCCGTGCGCACCGGATTCGATCGACTTTACTTCTTCGTATAATCTGACGTTGAGGTCCCAGCTAAGGCAAACCCTCCGGTAATACTCAAGGGATTCCACCCGGTTCGGTTTTGCGCCGTGAGAAATAAAGGGTACACCGCCGATCTCAAGGCGTTCGGAGGTGGAGAAGAACGTCATATTCAGCGGGTAGTGAAACAACGAGTTCACAAGGCACCCTTTTTCAATGATCAGGTAGCTTAATCCCGCTTTTTTTGCCTCGATGCCACAGGCCAGGCCGATCGGACCCGCTCCGATAATGATCAGGTCAAAAGATGAATGCTCGTTCATGAATTTCCATTTAAAGGGGCGACAGGGTCTTGCGTTCTCAAAAATAAGACATATTCCATCATGGCGTCGCCGGGATCAGATTCTGTGCATCATGGCGACCCGGAAAGATTGGCGGAGGCGGACCGATTTGTTTTAAATAGTACCGTAAATCCCAAATTCACTTTACCTTTGCTGACCAAAAATCTAGAATACAGGATGAGAGAAGTTCGCGTACGTTTTGCTCCCAGTCCGACCGGTGCGTTGCATATTGGCGGGGTAAGAACGGCTTTGTACAATTATTTACTGGCGCGTCAGAACAAGGGTACCATGATCCTGCGGATCGAGGACACGGATCAGGCACGGTATGTTCCTGGCGCTGAGGAATATATTTTGAAATCACTCGAATGGGTGGGAATTAAGATCGACGAAGGAGTAAGCGTCGGAGGTCCGTATGCGCCGTATCGCCAGTCTGAGCGTAAACCCATGTACATGCAGTACGCACAGCGGCTGGTGACAGAGGGCAACGCGTATTACGCTTTTGACACGGAACAGGAACTGGATGCCATGCGTGAGCGGCTCAAGGCTGCCGGAGTTGCGTCGCCGCAGTACAACAGTATTACGCGGATGCAAATGAAGAACTCCCTTACGTTACCGGAAGATGAGGTGAAGGGCTTGTTGCAGGCAGGAACGCCGTATGTCGTCCGCCTGAAAGTTCCGCGGAAAGAAGAAGTTAGATTAAACGACATGATCCGCGGCTGGGTAATGGTTCACTCATCTCAGATAGATGATAAAGTGCTGATGAAGAGCGACGGAATGCCGACCTATCACCTGGCCAACGTGGTGGACGATTACCTGATGAAGATTTCCCACGTGATCCGCGGAGAAGAATGGCTGCCATCGGCACCCTTGCACGTGCTGCTTTACAAGTTCCTCGGATGGGAAGCCGACATGCCACAGTTCGCACACCTTCCGCTGCTGCTCAAACCTACTGGTGACGGGAAGTTGAGCAAGCGCGATGCTGACCAGATGGGATTTCCGATTTTTCCGCTGGACTGGACCGATCCGAATACGCACGAAAAAGCGTCGGGTTTTCGCGAGTCCGGGTATCTGCCGGAAGCGCTGGTGAACTTCCTGGCTTTCCTGGGCTGGAACCCCGGAACGACACAGGAGATTTTTTCGATGGAAGAATTGATCAACGCGTTTTCCGTGGAACGTATCGGAAAAGCAGGCACAAAATTCGATATCCACAAAGCCCAGTGGTTCAATCAACAATACCTTCGCGGGAAAAGCAACGACGAACTTGCCGTTTATTTACTGGAGTCGTTGGCCAAGGAGAATATTCAATGTTCCCATGAGAAAGCTATAAAGGTTGTCGGCGTTATGAAGGAACGGGCCACATTCCCCAAAGACTTTTGGGAACAGGGAAAGTTTCTCTTCTTTCCGCCCGCCAGCTTTGATGAAGCAACGGCCGGCAAAAAATGGAATGAAGATGCGGTAAAGGTTATATCCGCTTTCCGCGAAGAAGTCGCCAACGCTGCGTCGCTCGATGCGACAATAGCAAAATCCCTCCTGGAACAGGTAACGGCTAATCTGGGGATCGGTACCGGCAAAATTCTTCAGGCATTGCGACTTTCGCTCACGGGAGCGGGTGCTGGTCCGGATCTGATGATGATCATGGAAATCATAGGAAAAAACGAAGTCGTGAGCAGAATAGACTACGCCCTGAATACGCTTAAGATCAAAGTAGCTTAAAAAGCGGGTCAGGACATTTTTAAAGGAACTAAGGATGGCAGGGAAATTGCCGTCCTTTTTTTTTGAAGATGAGGACAAGTTGAACGCTCAATTCTTAAATTTGAATATGACGAAGAAACCGAAAAAAATAGCAGATAAACCAAAGCCGCGTGTACACAAGGACCTTCAGGGCCTTGACATCACGATTGATCAGTTCGGTGAGATCAAAGCGAACATGAACATCGAAAAGCTCAATGAATTTCTGGACAAGAATGTCGATGACAAAAAACTTGCTGAACGCGATGACTACGATGACCTGAAGAAAGGGTCGAAGAAGAAAAAATAGGTTTGTGTCGGGATTTGCGTAAACAGGCAACCGGTGGGTACAGCTTACCGTTTCATGTATAAATTAAATTAATAAATCAATGGGAAGATCGCATGAGATAGACTACCAGATTAAAGGTGAAAGTATCCAGATCGTGGAAATTGAACTTGATCCGATGGAGACCGTGATAGCGGAAGCCGGAGCCATGTTGTATATGGAGGATGGTATCCAGTTTGAGACGAAGATGGGAGACGGATCCAATCCCAATCAGGGGCTTTTCGATAAGCTTTTATCTGTAGGTTCCCGTGTCCTCACCGGGGAGTCGATTTTTATGACCCATTTTACAAATCAGGGACGGAAGCGTGCGAAGGTCGGGTTTTCGGCGCCGTATCCCGGTACCGTAATACCCATAGACCTGGCGCAAAGTCCCGGCAATGAAATGATCGTTCAAAAGGACGGATTTCTCTGTGCGGCATTCGGTACGAAAGTAGCCATTACATTCAATCGCAAGATCGGTTCCGGTCTTGTTGGCGGCGAAGGTTTTATTCTCCAGAAGTTAAGCGGCGATGGCAAGGCATTTGTTCACGCCGGCGGAACCGTTATCGAGCGCACGCTGAACAATGAAACACTTCGTGTAGATACCGGCTGCGTTGTTGCATTTGAAACACAGATCGACTTTGATGTCCAGTCCTCTGGAGGCTTGCGCTCTATGATTTTCGGAGGCGAAGGAATATTTCTGGCGACACTCCGGGGAACCGGCAGAGTGTGGTTGCAATCCATGCCAATACGCAAACTGGTACAAGCCCTGGCTCCGTACGGGCGCAACAGCGGAAAAGAAGCAAGCTCATTGCTGGGCGGGCTCCTGGAGCGTTAATCTCATTGTATGTGCGAGTGGCAGGAAAAACTGTCTGCGATCTTTACTTCCAAAGTCAAACTGGAGACTGAAGTATTATCGGCTCTTTTAAGCCACTGGAATAAAAACCTGTCGTTAAAACGCAATGACTTCCTCATCCGGAAGGGTCAGACGGAGTCCAGTCTCTTTTATGTCTTAGATGGAGCGATACGTATTTTTTATCCTCACCAGGACGAAGAGATATGCGTCGGATTTGGGCACGAACACAACCTGATCTGTTCCTACCCTTCATTTATTCTCGGTAAACCTTCAGACTATTTTATGCAGGCGCTTTCCGCAACAAATCTGGTTGCGATCAGCAAGTCGGATTTTTACGGCTTGTTTGACCGCTATCAATCTCTGGAACGCGCGTGGCGGATGCTTGAGGAAGATGCCCTGATCGGAAAAATCGAACGCGAAACAGAGATGCTTACGTTCACTCCGGAAGAACGGTACAAACGCTTAATGGAAAGAAGTCCGCATATCTTTCAGCGGATTCCCAGAAAATACATCGCTTCGTATCTGCGCATGACACCTGAAACACTCAGCCGCATAAGGCCATCATAAAAGAAATAATATTGATTTGTATCAATGTTTGATGACGCAGGTGGCGATACTTTTGAAGAAAAAAATCAAATGAGATCATCAGAATTGTCGCAGAACCTGCGGGCACAGATCGCTTCCATCGGCGAAACCGTTCGGACAGAATTTGCCCTCCTTCCCGAGCTGGTATTAAACTGGAAACAATCACCACAAAGCTGGAGTATCCTGGAATGCATCGAACATTTGAATTTTTATTGCCGCTATTACAATCCCCGGTTACGGAAAGCCATTGACCTTGCCCGGACAAAGAACGTTCCCGTTGTTCCACATCAGCCGCTCTGGCTAGGTAAGAAGTTCATCTCCATGATGCATCCGGACAACAACAAAAAGCAAAAGACATTTAAAAGGATGAACCCTTCTGGCTCCAGCCTCGATAAATCCGTTTTGGAAAAATTCCTGGCGTACCAGTCCGATCTGGACGCCATTGTCGGCGATGCCGCCTCTGTTGACCTGAATAGCACTTTCGTCCCGGTTGAATTTTTAAGACTGCTAAAAATGAATGCAGGGGATGCGTTGATGTTTGTTGTAGTTCACGAGCAACGGCATATACGGCAGGCGAAAAATGTGCTGGCAATCGTCCCGACTCAAGAGACGCATCTGATTGTTTGAGTATATGCGCCGGCTTGTTAGCTTTGTTTTTTATGAACGGGATACGTCCGATAAAACTAGGGTTGATCAGGGAAGGCAAAAATCCACCGGATAAACGTGTGCCGTTTACTCCACAACAGGCCGAAGAGATCGAACAGCGGTTTCCACATGTAAAAGTATGTTGCCAGCACAGCGATGTGCGATGTTTTAAGGATAGCGAGTATGAGGCGGTGGGTATCGAAGTCACCGAGGATATGCAGGACTGCGACATCCTGATGGGCATCAAGGAAGTGCCGGTAAGCCAGCTCATCGCCGGGAAAATGTATCTTTTTTTCTCACACACCATCAAAAAACAACCGTATAACCGGAATTTACTTCAGGAGGTGTTGCGAAAGAAAATAAGGCTTATCGATTATGAGGCGTTAAAAGACAAGCAGGGTAACCGTCTCGTTGCCTTTGGACGGTATGCCGGAATTGTAGGAGCCTACAATGGACTTTGGACTTATGGAAAACGGTATGGCGGCTATACCTTACGACGGGCATACGATTGTTTCGATGTAAATGACCTTAAGCTTGAACTGCGTAAAGTCAAATTGGCGCCGGTAAAGATCGTTCTCACCGGTGCGGGCCGTGTAGGCAGAGGAGCAATGGAAAGCCTTGATACCGCGGGGATACGAAAAGTGAACCCCGCCGAATTCCTGAGCCGCCGGTTTGATGGTCCGGTATATGTTCAGTTGAGTAGCGCCGACTATCACACCCGCAAAGAAGGAGGACACTTTAACCGGGAAGAATTCCATCAGTATCCACAGCGTTACAGGTCGCATTTTACGGACTTTACAAAAGTAACGGACATACTGCTTGCCGGCGCATTCTGGAACCCCGATGCACCTGTTCTGTTTACCAGGGAAGACATGTTAGCGGCCGACTTCAGGATAAAGATCATAGCCGATATTACCTGTGACATCGGGGGATCGATCCCCAGTACAAAAAGAGCCAGCACGATCCCGGACCCGCTCTACGATTACGATGCTGCCTCCGATTCCGTTCACCCGCCCCTGACGAGCGAGAAGTTCGTCACCGTTATGGCCGTAGACAACCTGCCCTGCGAACTGCCGAGAAGTGCCTCGGAAGAATTTGGAAGAGATTTAATCGATCGGATTCTCAAACCGGTATTGACACAAGACACGGAAGGTATAATTGAGCGTGGTACCATTGCCCGCGATGGATTACTGACTGAAGGGTTTGAATACCTGAGCGAATACGCAGCGGGTAAATAAAACTTAATATAAAGTCCGGTGTCTGGGAAACACCAGTTTCAGGCCGCGCTTGTTTTTGCCGGCGATATCGAAAAACAAATAGGAGTCTCTCAGGTTTCCCTGAATGTCCCAATAATAATACCTGCCGATTTTTCCATGATTGTATGATTGCGACGTAACCGAGCCCATCCAGTATGAATCGCCCTGCAGAAAAGAATTGTTCAGCGGTAAACTGAGGAACGGTCCGGAGGGTTTGAAAACCGTGGATTGACGGTCGCTCACCAGACCAGGAAGAGACCATTTTTTAAAAACGCCCCCGTCATCGCGGGAAACCGAATAAGAGACCGGAGAGCTTCGATGCATACGTATCTGGCAGAATGCCGCAGATGACAACAGCATAAAAAATATAAATGCCCGTGAAAACGTACGCGAGACTTTCATTTCAGAAGGAAGATACAATTTTTAAAACGATTCTAATAAATTTGCACCTGGTTTATACCGGGTTTATGGACGAGGTAAACAAAGAATCGCTATACTTTTCGAAAGCTGAAGAATTGGCTAACGCTATCACCCATGGGATTGGTGGCGTGTTAGCTCTGGCAGCGCTTGTTTTGCTCATTGTGTTTTCCTCCCTTTACGGGACCGCATGGCATATTGCCAGTTTTACCGTATTCGGTTCGACGTTGCTGATTCTTTACGTCATGTCTACCCTCTATCACAGTTTCTCCCGGCCGAAGGTGAAGGAGCTCTTCAGAAAATTTGACCACATGTCGATATTCCTGCTGATCGCCGGTACCTATACGCCGTTTTGTCTTACTATTCTGAACGGATGGCTTGGCTGGACGATATTCGGAATCGTGTGGACATGTGCTGTGTTGGGAATCGTATTAAAAGCTTTTTACACCGGAAAAGGCGAACTGATCTCAACCATCCTCTACCTCATCATGGGATGGGTCATCGTATTTTTTATCGCACCCGTTTATGCCGGGATGACCGTTTCGGGATTTGCGTTTCTTGCCGGCGGCGGATTATTTTATACTGCAGGCGTATTTTTCTTTGTAAGGGATAAAATAAAATACAGCCACAGTATCTGGCACATGTTTGTAATCGGCGGAAGTGTTCTTCATTTTTTTTCGGTGATCTCGCTGTTAGAGTCGGGATTGTCCGCTACTTGAACTCATCTACTTTCTTTAAGCTTTCGGTGATGGACGCCAGCTCTTCCTCAAGGTCTGAGATCTCCCTTTTTTTCGAGGTAGTATCGCTTGCATAAGCCTCATTTTCACGTAACATCTTGTCGTTTTTAGTCTTGGTCTTGTCTGTCTCATTACCAGCGTTTTCCGCTATAGACTTGTTGTTCCGATCCGTTTTTCGCGCATTTGATTCGATGTCGCTTTGCTTGCTCTTGATCTTTTCCTGAATCGATTTTATTTTTTCATTGTAGATCGCCTTGTAGTGATAGCGGACGTAACTTTTAACGAACACTTCCGCTTTTTTAAATTCTTCCTTGTACTGATCGGGCCCGAAATGAATATCGTAACCCGGGCTGAATGTAAACGAAACCGCTGTGCCGGATGATTCGGCTGTAAACAATGCCCGTTGATCGATCCTTAGATTTGACAATTCGGGGATCAGTGTTTTCTCCGCCACCAGGATCGATTTTCCTCTCTTATCTACCTTTTCCTTGAACAACTCTTTAATAAAGTCGCTGTACGTCTCCATACAGGCGTTAACATCCTGGTCGACGATAGCGGTCCATGAGTTTACGTCATTGGTTTCTTCGTTTTTTACCGTCCGTTCTTCAACGGTTAACTTTTGGGCGAATGCGATGGATGAATAAATAGTGAAAATGAAAGAGAGGATAGAAAAAATTTTCCACATACAAAGGAAATCGTTAGGGTTTACACGAAAGAAAGAAACTAAAATCAGATTAGCAATCTAAAGTTCGAGGATAATGCCGATGGTGGGAAGAAGCTGCCCGTACGTATTTTGAATATACTTCGGCAGGTAGTATTGGGAATCGGCCGGATCAACCACGGGCTGGCCGTTGCTGTCGCGCTGTACGTCGATGTTGTCCTGAAAGTTTGTGACGTGGTTGTAAGCATTCTGAATGTCAATGTACACGTCGAGGCTCCATTTTTTGAAGAAGTAACGTTTGTCGATCCGGATGTCGAGCTGATGAAATGCCGTGATGCGTCGTGCGTTTAGCTGGTTATAGTCGGGTACGCCATAGGGTCTGACATCCCAGTTCTGGCGAAGCACGGTTTGCGGAATGTTGTACGGTGTATATGGTGAGCCACCCGTAAATAACCAGCGAAGCCCGAGCTCCCAGTTCTTCCCGAATTTTTTTCCACCTGTAAGGCTGACGAGGTGACGGTTATCCCATGAGGATGGAACATATAAACCGTTCTTATCCCTGAATTCGCTGCGAACCCATGTGTAGGAAAGCAATCCGTAAAATCCGTTATACAGCTTCTGTTGCAATAAGAACTCCAGCCCGTAGCTCTTTCCCTCGGAGGTGGAGTTGACAGGGGCGTTGCCGATGGTTCCATAATCAGCACCCAGGTTGGCAAGCGAAACAGAGTCTTCCAGGAGGAAAGGGTAGTGGTCATAAGTTTTAAAAAACCCCTCGACAGTAATCCGGGAGTTTCGCGGAAGGTTGAATTCCAGACCGGTCACCAGGTGCTTGCTTCGGATATACTTCACGCCATTGTCGCGATTTACCAACGCATTTGTTTGCGAGTCACGGAATCCCAGTACCGTATAAGCCGGAAGCTGGTAGTAGATTCCGGTATTGAAGTTGGCGTTGATCGCGTCGTTGAGTTTATAGGAGACGGAAAGCCTGGGTGAAAACTGGTCGAACAGGTTATTCATCTGTCCGGAGTAATCATTTGCATCCATCCGGGTGCCGAAGGATAGGGTGACCTTTTCCTTGAATGTATTACTCACCTGACCAAAAACACCCCACTTGCCGAGCTTCAATACGGACTCGTAGTCGCGTGTTACAAAACCCTGCTGCGTAACAAGCTTATTGTAGTCACGGGTATCGTAGGTGGTATGTTCGTAGTTTATGCCATAGTTGAATTTCCAGGACCCTTTCGCCGAATAGTCCTCCAGCCTGAGCCGCGTTTCGCTTTCGCGTGAATTGTAATCCTGCACCAGGTTTGAATCGTCGGATGAATCGTTGTTCCTGTATTTCGTGGAAGTGTTGTTGAGGACACTCTGGCTGAGCACAACAGTACTCGTCCCGTGACGCCGGAAGTGTTCGTATTTAAGCCCCGCCGTATAATTCCATTGTGTTGATACCGGAAGCAGGTTCAGGATGTAGGCAGCTTCTTCCTTGTCGGCGACGGAATTTGCTTTTTCCGGGGCATCGTAGTTAAGGGAGAAGTCATCAACAGCACCGATTCCCAGCACGGTAATATGATTCCGGCTGTCAATTTTATGTTTGTATTTGAACTGGAGGTCGTTATAAACCGGTAGAAACGGAAGGTTAAAAATATTAAAAAGGAATTTCAGATAGGATCTCCTTACCGAGAAGACCAGAGTGGATGCGGGAGTAACGGGTCCTTCGAAGGTCAGGCCAAGGTCTGTTGCGCCGACAATACCGTTCATGGTCCATTTGTCATTCCGTCCTTCTTTCAGGCGGAAATCGAAGACCGAGCTCATGGTATTTCCGCGGTTGGCGGGGAAGGCGCCGGAGTAAAAATTCACTTCATTCAGCAGGTCGACATTGATTATACCCACAGGGCCGCCTGAGGAACCTTGTGTTTGAAAATGGTTAATGACGGGGATCTGTATTCCGTCCAGGTAAAATGTGTTTTCACTTGGCGCTCCGCCGCGGATGATAATATCATTTCTGAACGACGGCGTTGAAGCAACTCCGGGAAGGGAACGAAGGACTTTTGAAATATCCCGGTTACCGCCCGGTGTTCGCTTTATCTCGGCGGTTCCGATCGTTCGCAGGGAAAGAGGGGAGTCATCGGACTTGAAAAATGTATTCGTTGCCGACACAACAACTTCCTGCAGGTTTACCGCCATTTCTTCCATTGCAAAGTCAAGCAGTGCGATCCTCGAATTGGTTACCTGCACTTCAAAAAGGGTGAGGGGTTTAAAGCCGACGAACGAAGCCTCGAGGTTATACAATCCGGGCTTAAGATCTTTTATTTCGTATTCGCCGTTTTCATTTGCAGCCGTACCAATCGTTGTCCCCTGGATAATAACATTGCCAAAGGCGATGGGTTCGTTGTTTATTTTGTTAAAAAGTTTTCCTTTAATAACACCCGTTTGTCCGGCGGCTGAAGTGGCCAGAGACAGGCCGATAACGAGGAAAAATATTTTATTCACGCGACTGATTTAGATAAAACACTAACAGGCCTGAATCTAAAAAGTTATGGACCGGGAATTGTATTTCAGGGCAAAAAAAATGAAGAAGATCGTATATCCTTTCTTTTTCGCCACTATCGCGGGGGCGGACCATGATGAACTTCCAACCGTCGGCAAAAGCGAACGGCCAAGTATCACACCGCTATGAATTTGCTTATGCTCCCTTCGCGCCTTGGCCCCCCTGCGGTTAACCTTCGATAGCCGCTAATATAGCCTTCACAACATAGTGTACGCTACCCCGACACTTTCGTCCCGTGAGAATTCCGTTGCGTCATTGCGCCCGGACTATGGTGTAAGAGATTAAAGAATAATACCTTTACACCATGTTTCTTTATAATGTAACGGTTGGTATCGATAAGGACGTTGAACAGGAATGGGTTCAATGGATGAGGAGCGAGCATATCCCCAAAGTAATGCAAACGGGTATGTTTGTTGAGAACAAAATCTACAAGGTACTTCACGACCAGGATGAAGGAAGCGTTTCGTACAGCGTACAGTACTTTGCCCCGACGATCGAACAAGTGACATCGTATTTCGAAAAATATGCCCCGGCCCTGCTGGAAGAGCACCGCATACGTTTCCGGGACAAACACGTAGCCTTCATGACCCTGCTGGAGGAATTGTAAAGTATACTGGAATAATATCGCGCGGGTATCAATGTAAAATTGGTTACCTTCCCTTACCTGAAATGAATGCGAGTTAAACTGCTGACATCTTTTCTGAGCGTACTCTTCCTGTGGGGGAGCCTGGCAGTCTATGGTCAGCAGAGATATGCTGCCTCCTCCCGGGAAATAAAGGCGGCAGCGGACAACGTGCATATGGCGATTGCGCCTTCGGTCGCTTCAACAGAAGAGGCTGCCGATTTTTCCAAAGTGATTCTAGTAGATTTCTCCGCAGCGAAGGAATATGCATGGAATCGCCGGTTCTCCTCCTTTTATTTGGTTTCCATCCATAAGCCATTCAAGGCTTACATTCTCTTCCGGGCGTTACGGAATTAGTCCGGGACTCTCGTCCTTTTTTAATCCGCCACGGCGGACTTTACCTGCAGTTTGTAGTCACTAAATTTTTATTGTTATGAAAGATGCAAGAATGATCAATCCTTCGGATATAAGACTATTTTATTTTGGACTCAAAGATGTGTTGACCAACAAGGAAGAAAAAGAAGCACGCAGCGGGAAGCTTCAACGGGCAATGATTCTGAGTAACTGTGAACATATTACAATCAGCCTGTATTTGAAATTGCCGAATGGCGAGACACTGGAAACAGCTTCCGACCTGGTTGACTATGCCGATGATTTTGTGGTGTTAAAAGGTGGCGTGACCGTTCCGGTGAGGGCGATCTTTGATGTGGATGTTTGAATGGTGATCGAAGGAGACCGGCGATTACCGGTCTCTTTGCTTTTGCAGAAGAGTCTGGATCTGGTCGCGTTCGAGGGTACAATTCACCCACTCATTGTCGAGCCTGGACCCGTATTTTTTATAAAAATTTATCGCAGGTTCGTTCCAGTCCAGTACCTGCCACATCATTCCCGAACAATTCTGATCGAGTGTGTGCTGCATGGTCCGGTCGAACAATAGTTTACCTATTCCTTTACCACGTTCACTTTCCGTAACGATAATGTCTTCCAGGTACAGTCGCTTTCCTTTCCAGGTGGAGTATCGCCAATAGTATAACGATATTCCCACTATCCGGTCATCGGCTTCGGCTACAAAAAAACCATAGATGGGATTGGCGCCGAAACCATCCTGTTCCATGAGCGCGACCGTATTGATTACTTCGTGGGGTGCTTTTTCGAAGGCGGCAAGCTCCCGGATGAGTTCCAGTACACGTGGCAGGTCTGTTTTAATTCCGGGTCGGATGGTTACGGGTGCGTTCATGGAAATAAAAATAGAGAATCCGCCGAAAGTACCCGGGGCGGGACTTGAACCCGCACAGCCATTTCTGGCCACAGGATTTTAAGTCCTGCGTGTCTACCAATTTCACCACCCGGGCGTATTTAGAAAACAAAAAAGTGTGAGCTGATTCTCACACTTTTTTTGATTTATGAGCGGGAAACGAGACTCGAACTCGCGACCCCGACCTTGGCAAGGTCGTGCTCTACCAACTGAGCTACTCCCGCAAATTGTTGGTGTTGTGGGTGTGTTACATTGATTTGGGATGCAAATTTAATTCCGATTACTAATTTTCCAAACGGAAGCCCCAAATAGTCTACTCCAAGGCCTTTAACAGCGTATCGTGCAAGGCTTTAAAATGCAGGTTAAAATTTGCCCAGGCAATTCCATGAATAAAGGCCAGAATGCCCAATGATGCCAGCCCGATCCTTAAATCCCCGTAATGGAACGTGGCAGCGACCCCGGAAAGAACAATGATCAGCGTCCAAAAAGTAAGGTAAAACCGTGTGGAAGGCAGGAGCGAATACTCCAGGAAGATCAGGCACCCCGCAGACGTCTCCTCCATTTTTCCGGCAACAACGGGGGCGAATCCATTTAATCTCTTTGCCCGGACTGTGACCTGGAAGGAACCAGCTTCCACCACACCTGTCAGGGGCCTGTGTAAATGGGGGGCTTCCGGCCGTACGACGGAAAGCATCTCCATCCGGATGGCTACCTCTTCCCGGCTAAGGGCCAATACCAGTGTCCTGGTCGCGTTGGGGAAAAAGCGTATCACTTCACAGCAATACAGGAAATTTCAACATTGGCGTCTTTTGGTAAGCGGCTTACTTCAACAGTTTCGCGGGCGGGCGGGTTTTGCGGAAAATGCATACCGTAAACTTCATTCACTTTTGGAAAATTGTTCATGTCTTTCAGAAATATGGAAGTCTTGACAACGTTGGAGAAATCCATACCGGCCGCTATCAGAACATGTTTCAGATTTAACATGACCTGTTTCGTCTCTTCTTCGATTTGATCCACGATCATTTTACCCGAGGATCGCTGAATAGCGATCTGGCCACTGATGAAGAGCATGTTACCGCTTTGAATAGCCTGGCTGTAAGGGCCGATCGGCTCCGGGGCGTTTTCGGAATAAACAACAGATTTTGACATGATTATGAACTTTAAAAATTAATTTAGCAGGGATCAAAAATAAACAATCGCCCCTACGAATTCGCTCCGCGTATGAATATTTTAGTTATCGGTGATCAGGTAAACCTCAATGAATGCCGCAGGAAGCTTGGGGATAAGCATGAATATTCCTGGGTGGAGGAACACCGCGATGCGGAGAAATTCCTGAACAACGATTGCCTTGTTTTTGATTTTATCGTCGATGAGGAGCCCCACCAGTTTGAGATTTATTGTGATCATTCCACACGGGTATTTCTGAACACTTGTAAAGTAAGCCTCGGTGAACTGGTTCATCTCGTCGGCAAGCGCGTAAGCAGCAAAATATTCGGATTTAACGGCCTGCCTACATTCCTGGACAGAGATGTTCTTGAAGTCAGCCTTTGGGATCCTGATTCCGCTCCCGAACTGGCCCGGATCTGCGGCGAACTGAAGACGGAATTTTTTGTTGTCGATGATCGCGTTGGGTTGGTTACACCGCGGGTTGTATGCATGATTATTAACGAAGCTTACTACACGGTGCAGGACGGTACGGCTACCCGGGAAGATGTGGACATGGCGATGAAGTTGGGAACAAACTATCCGTTTGGCCCTTTTGAATGGTGCCACAGGATCGGTATTAACCACGTCTACGAGCTGATTGAGGCGCTGTATGACGACACACAGGATGAGCGTTATAAAATTTGTCCGCTGTTAAAAAAAGAATATTTGAAAGGCAAGTCAACAGAGGGTTTATGAATTAAGTTATTGTTAACCCATCGACAGGTGATCTTTTAGAAGTATTTTTAGCCAGGACTTACAAAGTTGGAACCGACCCCTCTTACCGATCCGAATAAAAGAATATGGAGTAACATCCGGATCGGGCTTTATATCCTCGGGGCCTTTATTCTCTTCCTTTTTTCACTTGACCTGATGACGTCGTCGCTGCAACACCTTGGCAGAAGTGTGGGTGAAGCGATCCTCCTGGCTACGTCCAACCCTTTTGCCGGATTGTTCATTGGCCTGCTGGCGACCGCCATGCTCCAAAGCAGCTCAACAACAACATCGCTGGTGGTAGCTCTCGTGGCATCCGGGTCGACCACGATCCAGAGTGCTATCCCGATCATTATGGGTGCAAACATCGGAACGACGATCACCAGTACGATCGTCTCATTAGGGTTTATCAGCAAAAGAAAAGAATTCAGGCGGGCTGTTGCAGCCGGAACCTATCACGATTTTTTTAACATACTCACGGTCATCGTATTGTTTCCCCTTGAATATTACTATGGGTTTTTATCAGATCTCTCCGTTTGGATTGCCAATTTCTTTTTTACACCCGACCTCAAGCCTGTAGAAAACACGGTATCGCACTTCTGGTTTGGGTTTGCTCCCGTTATCGACTTCCTGCTGGAAAAAATCCCCAGTCCGTTTTTCATGTCGGTCCTTGCGCTCGGCTTGTTATTTTCGTCCATATTGATTTTCAGAAGACTGATTTCCGATCTGCTAAAGGCAAAGTCCCCGGAAGCGTTTAGCCGTTTCTTTTTCAAGAACCCCATGAAATCTTTCGGCTGGGGACTTCTTACCACCGCAGCGATCCGTTCGAGTACGATTACCACTTCCGTTGTCGTTCCGATCGTAGCAAAAAAGATCGCCAGCCTTAGGCAGGCCGCGCCTTTTATCATGGGCGCCAATATTGGAACAACCGTCACAGCCTTTATAGCAGCTACCTTAAATTCGAACACATCCGGCGCGATCAGCATCGCCATTGCTCACTTTCTGTTCAATTTTATCGGCGTGCTGTTATTCTTTCCGATCCCCGCGCTTCGGAAACTGCCGATGAAACTGGCCAATGGACTGGGAAAGCTCACGCTTAAATACAGACTTGCCGGGTTTGTGTATATCCTCGTTACATTCTTTTTTATTCCCTTCTCACTGATCTATTTAAACCAGGACTCCATTCAAACCCTCGATCTGACTTATACGCAACTGAACGAATCGGATGTCACAAGCCGGTATAGAATGGTTGTGCGGATGAATACACGTACCCAGACAGGTGAATGGACAATGTTTACGAACGAGGACGTGAAGATCAACAGAGAACCATCACTGATCTTCCCGGTATCGGTAAAGAACAATACGCTGTTTGTCGGTAAGCGCATGTTTTTGTTCGGACGACCCGGATACTGCTGGGACGGCGAAGATGAAGGCGGGCAGTTTAAATCCTGCATTAAAGAAATTTTGCCAGCAATGAATATTTCGGGCACCGCGTACGATTCCGTTTATGTCTATGATTTTGTATACAACGCGACCGACTCGTTAACACAACGGTACTATCTCAGTGCGCCCTACCGTATCCTGTTGCAGCATGAGCAGATTCTACAGGGGAAAACGCCGCGCATCGTGGAAAAACTGCAGGCATTTGAAGTGCATTGAATTTCCCGGAATTTCAAATTCTTATCTTTATATTGCACTGCCTGAAAATCATCCCGTGCTGAAAGATACTTTACTCAAATTTCTTAAGATGGATAGCCTGATCGAGAATATCACCGGCTATGTGGAGACCCGTATTGAGTTAATGAAAATTGAACTCCGGGAGGAAGTCGCGAAGGGCCTCGCTAAAGCTCTTGTCTTTATTATCATTATTGCCATATTAACGTTGTTCGTGCTTTTGATAAGTATTGCCGCCGCTTTTAAAATCGCGGAAACAGCAGGTACTTTCGGAGGATTTGCGATCGTGGCCGGTTTTTATTTATTGCTCGGTTTGATGTTGTTTTTGTTCCGCGATTCCATCACCGTTAAGCTGGAAGAACGGCTGACTGAATTAATGAAAAAAAAGAAAAAATAGGTATGGAGTTGCGTAAAACAGACGATCCTAAAATGGAACTACTGCATAAGTCCGCAAAATATCGCCAGGACCTGGAAGACGAAGTCAGGCTTATATCGGAACGGACGGAAAAAATCATTACAAACGCCCTTATTATCGGGGGGACGTTGGCTGCAGCCTATTTTATTGTTCGCCAGTTTTCAGGATCGGGTTCAAAAAAATCCGTCAAAACTCAAACCCTGAAGGTTATCCCGTCCAGTGCAGAGGAAACGGCCGTTGCGGGGGAATCAACTGGTCCGGGTATCGTGTCACAAATCGGAACGGCGCTGGCCAGTCAGGTCACCGTGTTTCTGCTCAGTATGGCAAAAGAAAAGCTGACAGAATATTTACAATCCCAGTTTGAGAAGAAAGAAAAGTGATGAGTGTTCTGAAGACGCTTCGTGAACGACATAAGCAAGGGAAAAAATCCATTGCCATTCTTGTTGACCCCGATAAGGCGGAAGATCCTTCGAAGCTTCTACACCTCATCAACATGGCCAGCGAGAACTGTGTGGATTTCTTTTTCGTCGGCGGAAGCCTGATTACGACAACAAATCTCTCGGCCGTAGTAAAAATCATAAAGGAAAATGTTACCATTCCCGTTGTGCTTTTTCCGGGGAACAACATGCAAATCGACGCTACTGCGGACGCCATATTATTCCTTTCCCTGATCTCCGGGAGGAATCCTGAATTCCTGATCGGCCAGCATGTTGTTGCAGCCCCCGTCATCCGAAACACAAAACTGGAAGTTATCCCAACCGGATACCTTCTCATAAATTCCGGCAGGACAACTTCCGTCGCTTATATCAGCAACACTACCCCGATCCCTGACGATAAATATTCACTTGCGGCATGTACCGCTATGGCAGGTGAAATGCTCGGTCTTCAATTTATTTACCTGGATGCGGGGAGCGGCGCCGAAAAGGAGATAAACGGAAAAATGATTGCTACGGTCCGAAAGTCAGTAACCATCCCGTTGATTGTAGGTGGCGGGATCAACACCAGTCAAAAAGCCCTTAAGGCGCTCGAAGCCGGTGCGGACATGATTGTCCTGGGAAATTCACTTGAGAAAAATCCTGGTCTCCTGATAGAAATCTCCGATAAGATCTATGAATGGAATGAGTCCATCGGAGCACAGAAATAACGAAGAGAGTTAAAACAAAGAGGCAGACCCTAAGGATCTGCCTCTTTTATTTTAATGCGGTCTGATATCAGAATAACTTTTCATTCGGGGGCGTAATTCCTTTCAGCCTAAGGTATACGGTCGTTTGGCCTCTATGGTGTGTCTGATGTTCAAAAACCTTACCGAGGGCCAGTTCACGCGTCATATCGAAGTTGAACACCTTAACCGGTTCGCTCAATTTCTCGTCGTTCAATTCTTTCGCCGCTGCGATCACAAAATCATAACTTTCCATGACCACTTTGGTCACGGATGCTTTGGTTTTATACTGATCTGACTTCTCCAGCGATCCAAACGCGACCGGGCTTGTCTTGCCCGACGCCGCAGCACCCAGGCCATAGTTCGCTTCGGCGATGTGAAGCATTTGCTGACCGAACGAACGCATCTCCGTAGTTGGTTTAAAATTAATGACTTCATCCGTGGAGGCATTCAGGTACTCCAGCGTGTAGGCTTTTGCCCGCTCCCAATCGGCAACGATCTGGTCGGTCTTGCCAACTGTCTCAACCTTCCGGTCGATACTACCGAAGGCAAACAACATTACGGTGACTCCGGTAAGGCCAACGGAAAGAAAGAGGTTTTTTTGTTTTTTCATGGTGGAAATTTTAGATGAGTAAATATAAAGAAATACTTGAATCTGTCGGCCCAGGCCATTCCGGTTTCCTCCCTGTCGCATCGACGGTTGCCCGTTGAAATATTTTGCTTTAAGTTTATTCATTGGTCAATACTTACCGGATGACCTTGGTTAAACCATGCAACACGATCCGCACTCTTACTCATCACCGCAAAATGCCTGCGTGACACACCTTGTTTGGGAGGCGAAGATAGATTTTGCGGACAAAATAATATATGCTACCGCGTCGTGGACGATCGATGTAAAGCCTGGTGTAAGTGAAATTACCCTCGACACAAAAGATCTTCGCGTCGTGAAAATCACCACAGCCGACAATCATCCTCTTGTATTCCGGTTGGCGAAACGGGATGATCTTCTCGGGCAGGCATTGGTCATAACAATAAAGCCGTCCACAAAAAAAATTGTGATTGAGTATGAGACCTCGCCGGACGCGGAAGCACTTCAGTGGCTGAGTGCTGCTCAGACGGCGGGAGAAAAATACCCGTTTTTGTTCACCCAGTCTCAGGCAATACTGGCGCGAAGCTGGCTGCCATGTCAGGATTCGCCCGGGGTCCGGTTCACATACGAAGCATCCGTGCAGGTTCCGGCTTCCCTGCTTGCGCTGATGAGCGCAACAAACCCGCAGCAAAAGAACAAGGAAGGGATCTATCGTTTTGAAATGAAGCAGGCTATACCTTCCTATTTATTTTCGCTTGCCGCCGGAGATCTTGAATTTCAGACGATAAGCGACCGGAGCGGAATATATGCCGAACCCGTTACGCTGGAACGTTCGGTGTGGGAGTTTGCCGACCTTGAAAAAATGATCGCCGGGGCCGAAGAACTGTATGGGTCATACCTTTGGGAACGGTACGATGTCGTGGTGTTGCCGCCAAGCTTCCCGTTTGGAGGAATGGAAAACCCACGTTTGACATTTGCCACCCCAACGATACTGGCCGGTGACCGCTCCCTTACTTCGCTGATTGCACATGAGCTGGCCCATAGCTGGTCCGGGAACCTGGTGACAAATGCGACCTGGAATGATTTCTGGCTGAACGAGGGATTTACAGTCTATTTTGAGCACCGGATAATGGAAAAGCTCTATGGCGTGGATTATGCAGAAATGCTTGCAGTTCTGTCCCTGCAGGACCTGAATGAAACCATCGACACACTGAAATCGGAGAACAACTACGCCGACACCAGGCTCAGGCTGGATCTTGAGGGAAGAAATCCCGATGAAGGTGTCACGGATATAGCATACAACAAGGGCTATTTTTTTCTTCGATACCTGGAAGAAAAATACGGCCGCGAAAAATTCGATGCTTTTCTGAAACACTACTTCGCGGCAAATGCCTTTAAAGCGATGGATACCGGTTCATTTATTGCTACTATTCAGGACTTCTACCGAACCAACTTTCAAATCGATTTGCCGGGCAGTGTTTTTGAAGAATGGATTTTCACGGAAGGGCTACCAGAAACTTGTCCCAAACCTGTTTCTGTAAAATTCAGGAAAGTAGAGGACGCCCTTCGGCGATGGGTTGAAAGTGGAATATCTGATGCCTCTCAGTTAAAGACATGGAGTACCCATGAATGGCTGCATTTCTTAAAAAACCTCCCGGAACCACTGAGCCTGGAACAGATGCGGAAGCTGGATAATTTGGGAAACTTCACATCATCGGGAAATTCGGAAATACTGGCCTTGTGGCTGGTGAAAACGATCCGGTATCGTTACGATGTCGCGTATGCCAGGCTCGAAGAATTTCTGATCGGAACAGGAAGACGGAAATTCCTGGGTCCGATTTATGATGAGTTGCTGAAAACAACCGAAGGGAAACGCACCGCCGGGAGAATCTACCAGCGGGCCCGGCCGAACTATCATTTTGTTGCAACGAACACGTTTGATAAACTTATAATAACGGACGAAAAACTATAATCTCAGCGCCATGTCAATCTTCAAAAGCCTAAAGTCGACTATCGGATTACTGCAAAACCTGGATCTGGAAAAATTAGGAAAGCTGTCGGCGAAAGTAGACCTGAATAAAATGGTCGGCCTTGTCAGCAGCATGAAAGAGGAAGACCTTCAAAAGCTGATCAAGTTTATGGAGGGTGGTAAAAAGAAGCACGAGTT
This sequence comes from Chryseolinea sp., assembly GCA_041742155.1. Lineage (GTDB taxonomy): Bacteria > Bacteroidota > Bacteroidia > Cytophagales > Cyclobacteriaceae > Chryseolinea. The sequence continues at coordinate 393,519 of JBGSJE010000005.1, forward strand.
TCCACCTGTAGATGGCGACTTCTACGATCTGCATCAACTGCTAAGTCCGGAAGAAAGAGCGATCCAGCTTCAGGTCCGGGAGTTTATGGAGAAAGAGATCCGCCCGATCGTAAATACATATTGGTTGAAGGATGAATTTCCCCACCAGATCATTCCGGAGATGGCGAAGCTTAACATTTGCGGGCTGACATACGAAGGTTACGGATGTCCGGCGAAGTCGTCGCTGCTCGAAGGTTTCCTGGCGATGGAGATGGCTAGAGTGGATTGTTCCGTTTCCACTTTTTTCGGTGTTCAAAGCGGGCTGGCTATGGGTTCGATTTATTACTGCGGATCAGAGGAACAAAAAACAAAGTGGCTGCCGCCTATGCAACGAATGGAAAAGATCGGAGCATTCGGATTGACAGAGCCAGAAGTGGGATCGGGTGTTGCAGGCGGACTAACCTGTACCTGTAAACGCGACGGCGACCGCTGGATTTTAAACGGACAGAAAAAGTGGATCGGCAATGCCACATTCGCCGATATTGTTATCATTTGGGCCCGTGATCTCGGTGATGGCAATGTAAAGGGCTTTATCGTTGAAAAAGACTTTCCCGGATTTAAGGCGGAGAAGATCAAAGGAAAGATGGCACTACGGATCGTTCAGAATGCGCTGATCACCCTGACCGGTTGTGAAGTACCGGAGAGCAACAGGTTGCAACTCGCCGGCTCCTTTAAAGACACAGCGCAGGTACTCCGGATGACACGCGCCGGCGTCGCCTGGCAGGCCGTGGGTTGCGCCCGCGGTGCCTATGAAAGCGCACTTCGGTATACGAATGAACGGAAGCAGTTTGGCCGGACCATCAGCAGCTTCCAGATGGTGCAGGATCTTCTCGTGATGATGCTGAGCAATCTTACAGCTATGCAAACGATGGTTTGCCGCCTTTCACAACTCCAGGACAATGGGAAACTGACGGACGAACAAGCATCCCTGGCAAAGGTGTTTTGTACGTTACGGACACGCGATATCGTAAGCCATGCACGCGAACTGTTTGGAGGCAATGGTATTTTGATCGAGCACGACATCGCCAGGTTTGTCGCCGACGCGGAAGCAATTTACTCTTACGAAGGAACAAAGGAGATCAATACCCTGATCGTCGGACGCGCAATCACCGGACAAAGTGCCTTTGTGTAAACCGGGTTGTCGGGTAATCATTGAGGGAACAACTACGGTTCACCCTGACCCGAAGGCACTTTGATTGGCAAATCGTACAGGTCGTCATAAATTATTTTCGCCTTCCAACCAGATACCTACTTTTGGTGTCTAGGAGTTGTAACGTTCAGTTTTTGACGTTTATGAAACGAAAGATATTATTGATCACCGGTATTGTTGTCGCTATCGTGGTGTGCTTTTACACGGGCCTGTTCGGAATGGGCGCCTGATTTCCGAATGCCCGGTTCACCTTTTTGCAAGGTAAATTTTCCCACCCTTAATACCGCCAGCTTTTTGTATCAGCCCCTTTCGGCGCGCTTTCCTGGATACGTTTCAGGATCTTCGGCAAATACATGGTATTGTATCGTAACCGGGAAACATAGTTGGGATTTTCATGATCACCGTTCCAGCAATGCTCGGCCCGGTCGCCGTAGTCCACTTCACCTTTATAAAAGGGGCTGGTGGTTTTGCTGAGGAAATTTTCCATCAGGTAAACGGCATTGTTCAGATAGTAATTATCCATATCGCCACAGTAAAGATGGATTTTACCCTGCAGTTTGGGACCGAGTGTTGCCCAATCCCGTTCCAGAATGTGGCGCAGGTCGTAATGCTCCTTCCAATATGCCGCCACCGCCGGGTCGATTTCCCCGGTTAGTTTATCAAAGATCCGTTGCGGATATCCATCCTTGCCCTGAGGAGAGTAGACCGCTTCCCAGATATCCCACTGCTGGCCTGAACGCGACTTTGTACCCAGTGCCAGTTCGAAGTGATTGCTCTCCTGCATGGTGGACTGGATTTGGCCAAGGTTGTTCCGGTGCGAAGGCCTGGGAAGTTTTTTAAATGGTGAATCGTACCAGTAGGCATTCTCGTCTTTATAAATATCGACCAGGCAATAAGCCCGGAAATCTACGGGATCGGGGCATGCAGCGAAGCATCCGTTGAACTCATCCGGATAGAACATCTGAACGGCAAGCGCTTCCCAACCACCGGTCGATCCGCCATAGGTGAACCGGGCCCACCCCTGACCGATACCGTGAAACTGTTTTTCGATTTCCGGTATCAGCTCCTTCATGATCGCATCTCCGTATGGTCCGAGATTGGCAGAGTTCACGGCATAAGAATCATCGTAGTAGGGGTTGGCATGTTGTATTTCTACGATGAGGAAGCGGGGGAAATTTTTCCCTGTCCATTGTTTATAAAAATCGTAAGCTTCCTGTTTTTGAAATTTATTGTAGCCATAAATCCCAAACCGGCCGATGTAGTCAGATGTGTCCATCTTCGGGTCCGGCGGTGTTTCGCTAAACCCTCCGAAATCGTTGGGGAAATGACCGTGGAAAACCATCAACGGGTACCTGGCTTCGGGATGTTCATCAAAACCTTCGGGCAGCAGAACGTGCGCTCCCAGGTACATCGGCTTACCCCAGAATTCAGTTAACAGTTTGCTTTGAATTTTAATATGGCGGATATACCTGGTGTTTTCAGGTTCGGGTATAGCCGGAATCACCTGGTCCATGATGATCTTCACAGTCGCGCCCGCCTCCGGATCGATGTTAATCTTTACGGGTTTGCTGAAGAAATTTCCCGGTTTACTTTCCCAATGTTGACCTTCACCCTGGTCGGGAGGTAGCTTAACCTGGTGGCCCGATTTCAGGTTGAACGTTTCATAACGGTTGATCAATGCCTGAATGAAGTACTCGCCGGTGGGAATATCTTTTATGCTTTGGATCGGGTATCCGAACGCGGATTCATCTATGATAATTTCTTGTCCCGGCTGCATACCCTCCACATCAATACCAAAGACAAGTTGTGTTGACAATCCGTCGCTGATCTGAAATCGCGGCTCTGACGAATTATTATTGGCAAGCAACAGAAGCAATCTTCCGTCCTGTGCCTGATCGCTCATTTCCTTGGTGAAGGAAATTGAAAATTTCGGCGAAGTAGATGAAGGTGATGTGGAACATTGCATTCCAAACAGCACCATCGAAAATAAGAGCAGTCTGTGTATTCGCATATTTAGTAAAAGGAGATCCACTAAATGTAACCAATGGAATTTGGATTGGCAAAGCAGGAAACCGGGCGGGCACGTTTGTTCATCTCAGTTAAAACCCTTCTATTTGCACGCATAAATTTGATTACTCGTGCCGCCAGTCAGACACATGAAGCGTATTTTGATTTGTTATGCATTACTGATCCTCATAGGATGTTCGCCCAAACGTAGCAACCCGGTCATTTCAAACGATTTCTTACCGGGTAAAAAGCTTTCGGAACTGACACACAAAAAACTTGGCGAAGTATCGGGGCTTGCAAGCAGTGTTGCTAACCCGGGTCTTTTTTGGGCTCTTAACGACAGCGGAAATGATCCCGAGATTTTTCTTATCGACCGGGACCTTCAGATCAGGAGTACCTATAAACTGGAAGGCGTAAAAAACCGCGACTGGGAGGATATTGCAATCGGTCCGGGACCCGATTCAACAAAAAAATATATCTACGTCGCCGAGATCGGAGATAACGACGCCGTTCATCGCTTAAAATATATTTATCGATTTGCCGAACCTGTAGCGGACTCCGTTGAAGACGCCAGCATAACGTCGTTCGAAACCATTACGTTCGAATTGCCGGACAAGCGCAGGGATACCGAAACATTGATGATCAATCCCGGTACCGGTGACCTGTATATCGTATCGAAGCGTGAAGAACCTGTAAATGTTTATGAGATAAAATTTCCCTATCCGACGAGCGGGACGATCACAGCGCAAAAGGTCCTTTCACTGCCTTATGTTCTGATTGTAGCCGGGGCTTTTTCTCCGGACGGAAGTGAAGTTGTAATGAAGAACTACAATCATATCTATTACTGGGCGAATCCATCAAAAAAACCGGTCCATGAACTGCTGTCGGAAGCGCCTCTGGAAGTTCCCTACGAGGTAGAACCTCAGGGTGAATCGATAACCTGGGCGAACGACAACTCCGGATTTTACACGTTAAGCGAGAAGAACAAAGGGAAGAAGTCGTTTCTCTACTTCTACGAAAGGAAATAATCGGCTTGATCGGCGATCAGATCTTTTTGTTTTTCCACCTTCCGGAACGCATGTAGAGGTAGGCCATGCTGAACATGGAGATCCAGTAAACCCATTCGGATCCCCAGCCCCAGGTGATCGGCATATTCCAGTACTCCAGCACGAAGTAAACGTACAGACTGTAGATCACGATCGTAATGAATTCGATCGTGAGGTTGATCATGGTGTTCCCTGTTCCCGTTACGGCATTTAGCCACACAGTTGAAAACGACATCATGAGCAGGGCGATGGAAACGATCCGGACCACTGGGATGGCATCCTGGATGAAATCTTCCCCCTGCCCGTAAAAAGACAGGAACCACTCCGGCCATACATTCAGAAGTGTAAAAATGAACAGGGATATCGCAAGGCTCATCTTTATGATCCGGCCGATAAGCGGGATCACTTCATCCTGCCGCTGCTGGCCGATGATATTACTCACCATGGTGTTCGTGGTTGAAGCAAACGCCCATGAAAAAATGCCGAACAGTCCGAAGAGATTCCGCATTGTATTGGATATCGCCAACGCTCTAGCACCATGGTGTTCGATCAAAATATAAAAATATTCCCAACTCATTATGCTGATGGCGTATTGCAGAATGAGCGGAGAGGATTGAACCAGTATCAGTTTGGTCATCGGTATATCGATGCGGCTTTTTTCAAAGAACGAAAACACTTTGTCCAGGCCGTTCAGCCGGATAACGAGGTAGATGACAAGCAGGCCTGTACCCTCGGCGATAATGGAAGCATACGCCGCCCCGTTAAAACCGAGAGCCGGCATTCCGAAATGTCCGTAGATCAGGCTATAGTCCAGGAATATGTTAGTGAGTGCCTCCGCCAACGTGCCCCATACGAGAAGTTTTGTCTGGTTGGTTCCGACGAGCAATGCATTCCGCATCACATACAAATAGAGTAACGGCAATCCCCAGATACGAATGAGCAGGAAGTCGATACATTGGGAAGCGATTTGAGGATCGTGTATCAGACTGCGCAAAACAGTAGGAGCAAGCAGGTAGGTAATAGCGATACCCATCCCTGAAATAACCAGCGCCACACAAACACCATGAAAGAAAAGGCGTCCGATTTCTTTTGGCAGGTTTTGGCCCGCTCTCCTGGCGATCAACGCCTGCAAGCCATTGTTCAGGCCGTTCCCGATTACCGCAAAAATGAGATAGTAGACACCCGTGATACCCGCGCTAGCCAGTTCTTTTTCACCCAAACCGGCCAGGAAAATGTTATTGGTGATGAAGTTGATCTGAGGTACCAGCATAGCCAGAGAGATGGGGAGAGCCATTCCCAGGATCTGCCTGTAGCCGGTTTGGAGTTTCAGTTCCATAAGTGGACGGCAAAGCTATTGTATTCAAAGCTCTCCTTACGAAGTCGGCGGCTGGAAAGTTTGGAAACAAAAAAAGCCTCAGTCCGGTTAAGGAACTGAGGCCCGGTTTAGGTTAGAGAGTATTTTTTGCAGTTGCCTTGTTGGGTCCGATTTTCAGATAATGGGGCAATTTAAAACCTTTCAATCGATTGCAAAAATCTCCGGGGAAATTTTAATCCGGCAGGTACACGTGTATCCGGGCATAAAACCAGGTACCCAGCGCGGCCGACAAAAAAGTTACGACCGTCACGAGATAGCCAGCTCCGATTTGAGCGTACAGCGGCCCCGGGCAGGCACCGGTGAGAGCCCAGCCGAACCCAAAGATCAGCCCGCCGAGGACTACACCATGGTGGTAGACTTTTTTCGGAACGACGATCTCTTCACCATTCAAGGATCTTAAGTTCAGTTTCCGGAGGATAAAAACCGAAATTGCGCCCACAGGAATAGCGGTCATAAATATCCCGTACATATGAAAGCTGTCGAAAAAGAACATCTCCTGGATGCGAAACCAGGAAATCGCTTCTCCCTTCGTCAGGGCAATCCCGAACACTATTCCGACTACGAGGTACTTGATGTTTTTCACAGGGAAAGCAGATAAGGTAAGAGAAAATGACTGACGATCATTCCGCCGGCAAAAAAGGACATAGTCGCCAGTAGGGAGGGCCATTGCAAGGTGGAAAGACCCAGTATTCCGTGTCCGGAGGTACACCCCCGGGCATACCGTGTACCAAAGCCCACCAGGAAACCCCCGAGTATCATTAAGAGAAGTCCTTTTATGGATGCGAGCGCTTTCCAGTTGAAGAGTTCTGCCGGAAGCAACCCGCTAAAATCCGTTATTCCATACTGCCTGAGCACGGTCGTGGTATGATTGGAGAGCGCAACCGGATGGGGATTGGCCAGAACTACACCTCCGATAAATCCACCGATCAGTATGCCGGCTACAAAAAAAAGATTCCAGCTGTCTTTCTTCCAATCGTAGCGGAGGAAAGGAATGTCCGCCGGGTAGCAGGCGGCACAGATCTGCCGAAGAGTCGAAGAAACGCCCAGCTTTTTATTCCCTAACATAAGTAAAGCCGGCACACTTAGCCCGATGACAGGTCCGGCGACATACCAGGGCCATGGATTGAAGAGAAATTCCATCGATTCTTAATATATGTTTACGATTATTGCGATGGCAAGATAAAGTATTTTAATTTTCGTCCGTTACTTCGCATCACATTCCGGAGGAGCGGAAAGATCGCAGAGAGATCAAACAGTAAATATGAAAAATTCAAAGATCGCTATTATCGGAGGAGGAAACTTAGGGGCGGCTATTGCCGAAGGATTGATCAAAAGTAAATTCATTTTACCGGGGGATATCACTGTTACCCGCAGAAATGTGAATGCCCTGAAATCGTTAAAAGATTTAGGGGTCACAGTGACGAACGATAACAAGGTAGCCATTCAAAACAGCGACGTAATCATCGTGGCGCTGAAGCCCTATAATGTGAAGGAGGTTATTGACGGGTTGCGGGAGAATTTCCAGGCGAAAAAACACATTGTCATCAGCGTTGTGACCGGTGTTTTCTTAAAAGACCTGAGGGCCATTATCGATCATGGGGTTCCCATTTTCAGGGCGATGCCTAATACGGCAATTGCCATTCAGGAATCGGTAACATGCCTTTGTCACGAAGGCGCCTCAAATGAGCAGGTCAATTACGTGACCGATTTGTTCGGCCAACTTGGTATCTCTATAAACATCGATGAAAAGCTGATGGATGCCGCGACGGTGCTTGGAGCATGCGGAATTGCTTATGCACTCCGGTTTATTCGCGCCTCTACGCAAGGCGGCATTGAGATCGGCTTCGACGCAAAAACCGCCAACCTGATAGCGGCTCAAACCGTCAAGGGTGCGGCGGAACTGTTGCTAAAACTCAACCGCCACCCGGAAGAAGAAATCGACAAGGTAACAACGCCAAAAGGTTGTACGATCGCCGGGTTGAATGAGATGGAGCACCAGGGATTTAGTTCGTCGCTCATAAAAGGTATTTGTACATCATACGAAAAGATAGGTAAGTAGGAGTCCGATGTAATTCTCCGTTGTTTAGTTAAATTATACAAATACGATCCCGGGGCTTTAGCCGGGAGTTATGAAGGTGCGCTATATCGGGAATATGAATTTTCTTCGTGAATATTTTATCGGTGACTTTCTCCGGTCTGAACAGGATGTTCTGAAACAAGCCAGTATCCGCCTGGTATACAACATCACTATTGTATCCATTTTTGCCCTGATCATTTTTTTCACGGTTTACCTGTTCAAGGGGTTTCAATACCAACTGATCAAGAATGTCGTGATCATGGTTTTGTTTACAGGGATTCTTTTTTACATGAAAGCAAAACGATCGATAGACCTCGTTTGCCATTTTATGGTGTTGGTATCGTGGGTGAATAACAATATAAACATCTATCTCTTTAACGATTTTAATTTTTTCATTGCGCTGCTGACAGTATGTAATATCCTTTTTGCATTTCACACACTGGGAAGTAAGGCCGGTCTTTTTTATTCGGCTGTTCATTTTATTCCGATCGTACTGCATGCCGTTGTGAAATATTCCGGTGTTTCCATCATGGAGCGCCCACCCCAGCAACTCGTTTTCGTGGAAGTGATGGTAACGTTATTCCTGATCTTTTTCATCATTATTTACCTTATTTACCACTACCACCAGGCCTATGAACTGGCTAAAATAAGCATACGTAAATCGATGGATGAGCTGACAACTGCCAAGGAGCTTGCGGAAGAAATGAACCGGCTAAAGACAAATTTTCTTTCCAATATGTCGCATGAGATAAGAACACCCATTAATGGGATCCTGGGGCTGAGTCAGGTGATCGAGATGGAATCGGAGGATGAGGAGATTAGGGGGTATGTCCAATTGCAACAGCAAAGCGGCAAAAGGTTACTGAATACCATTACGAGTATATTGGATCTGTCGCGGATCGAGTCGCAAAGAAGCCAGTTGAGACTGAAGATAATCGACGTGAACACATTGATAAGGGAATGTATCTTACCTCTGGAAGCCCTGGCCAAAGCCAAAGGCCTCACCTTTAGCTTCGGGCCGTGTTCCGAAACCCCACTTGTTCTCTCCGACGAGACTATGTTGTATCAGGTTATCAACAATATCGTCGGCAACGCCATTAAATTCACCGACAAAGGTGACGTGAACATCGCCACACAACTGCGCAACAAGACGCATGTAGGTATCGTGGTGACAGATACGGGTATTGGGATCTCGGAAGAATTCTTACCTCGGATTTTTAACTCGTTCGAACAGGAGAGTACCGGCAGAAGCCGTAGTCACGAAGGTTCTGGTCTGGGACTTTCCATTTCCAAAAAATACATTGAGCTGTTGGGCGGTGAGATAAAAGTGAGATCTGTCAAAGAAAAGGGAAGTGAGTTTGAAATAATTTTACCGGTATACGAGTCAGAATGAAAAGAATTTTATACGTCGAGGATGACATGATCAATGCACTGGTTATGCAAAAACTCCTGAAGGCGCAGTTTAACGTAATACATTGCCTGGATGGGGAGACCTGTCTCTCGATGCTTGACAATGAGGAGTTTGACCTGATCCTCATGGATATCAACCTCGGCCGGGACAAGATGGACGGAGTAGAAACCCTGAACCGGATAAGAGCAAATCCAAGGACCAGCAAAGCGATCGTGATCACTGTTACATCTTACGCCCTGCCCGAAGACGAGGAGCGGTTTTTACGCGAGGGATTCGACGCCTATCTGTCCAAACCGGTAGAGCGGAACCTCTTGCTCAAAACGCTCCATCAATATTTAAAGTAGCTTCTTTTTCTTCCTTCACTTTTCCGTAATTTCAAACCTTTAACTGTATTGATATGGAAGGTTTGGACAAATCATTGTCCTTCGCGGAAGGTATGGTTCAGGCGGAGCAGGGCACTACCGGAGGCCCTGGTGGCGGTACCCATTGCCTCAATTGTTCCACCGCGTTAGCAGGCATTTATTGCCACCACTGCGGACAGAAGAACATCCCCAAGCGGCAAACTTTGGGTGAACTGCTGACCAATTTTATTTCGTCGTTCTGGAGTTACGAGTCCAAGTTTTTTAGGACGGGACAATACCTCCTTTTCCGCCCGGCATTCCTCGCTATCGAATATACTCAGGGCAGAAGGGAAAGGTATTTCCACCCCGCCAGGATGTATGTATTCATCAGCTTTGTTTATTTCCTTTTGTTTTCCACGTTACCCGACAAGAATGATACGGATTCCGTTGACCTGAACAAATCCAAAAAGGAAGTTTCAGATAAAAATTTTTTTACCGGCCTTTCATTGGATTCACTGGGATACAAAAGTGTGGCCGCCTATGACTCCGTACAACAAACCCTTCCCCTGGAAAAAAGGGACGGGTGGCTGATGCATTTTATACAGACCAGGCAGATCGAAATCACGGAAAAATACAAAGACAACGGTGAGGCCTTTGTGGAAACTTTCACCAGCTCATTCTCGTCCAATTTCTCAAAGATATTTTTCTTTCTATTACCCATCTTCGCCCTGATCCTGAAGCTGCTTTACGTCCGGCGTGATTTTTATTATTCCGAGCATCTGGTATTCTCAATCTACTTCTACAACTTTTTCTTCCTGGCCGGTTCTTTTTATATGATCTTTAATGTCATCCCCTATCTCGGTTGGGCCGCGACAGTGGTGGGGTTCTGGATCGCCATATACCTCCTCGTAGCCATGAAAAGAATGTATAAGCAGGGAAAGAAGAAAACGGTTCTCAAATACGTTTTGTTTACTGGTTTATTCTCGGTTTTTGTCTGTGTCGGACTGCTTATCAACTTAGTCGTTACATTACTTTATATCTGACCGTCCATGTTATCCCCCCGTCAACCATTAGCTGAACGTATGCGCCCCCGGTCGCTCGCCGAATTGGTCGGGCAGGAGCAGCTCACGGGAGAAAACGGCGTGATCCGCAAAGCGATCGCTAGCGGTAATATTCCCTCGATGATCCTATGGGGTCCTCCGGGAGTTGGAAAAACAACTATTGCGAATATTATTGCCAATGAAGTAAAAAAACCTTTCCATACACTCAGCGCCATCAGCGCGGGCGTAAAGGATATACGGGAGGTTATCGAGAAAGCAAGGCTTTCTCCCCGTTCAATTCTGTTTATTGACGAGATCCATCGCTTCAATAAAGGGCAGCAGGATGCACTCCTGGGAGCCGTTGAAAAGGGGATCATTACGCTGATCGGAGCTACTACGGAAAATCCCTCTTTCGAGGTCAACTCAGCGCTTCTTTCCCGGTGCCAGGTTTATACACTGAGACCACTCGGAGAAGACCAGCTGTTGAAACTTGTTGAAGAAGCGCTGAAACGCGATGAAGAGCTGAAGCATCGAGACGTCGAGATCAAAGAACACCAGGCGTTGTTGAATATTTCCGGTGGCGACGGAAGAAAACTCCTGAACCTTGTGGAACTGATCTGCGATTCCGTGAACGGCAAAGTCACCATCACCGACGACCTTGTCATGGAAGTTGCGCAGAAACATATCGCTATCTATGATAAAAGCGGGGAACAGCATTATGATATCATATCCGCGTTCATCAAGTCGGTGAGGGGAAGTGATCCGAATGCCGCCGTCTATTACCTGGCGCGGATGGTCGAGGGTGGGGAAGATGTAAAATTTATCGCTCGCCGGATGGTCATCCTGGCTTCCGAAGATATCGGCAATGCGAATCCAACGGCATTGGTCATGGCAACCAATACATTTCAGGCTGTTAACCTCATCGGTTATCCCGAAGCACGGATCATCCTGGCGCAATGTGCCGTTTACCTGGCAAGCTCGCCGAAGAGTAATGCCAGCTATGAAGCGATCGAAAAAGCCCTTCATGTAATACGGGAAACCGGCGACCTTCCCGTGCCGTTATCTATCCGGAACGCTCCGACAAAACTGATGAAAAACATGGACTACGGCAAAGGATACCAGTATGCCCATAGTCATGAGGGTAACTTCGTCAACATGGAATTCCTGCCCGACGGTATCAAGGGAACAAAATTTTACGAACCGGGCAACAACGTGAGAGAAGACGAGTTAAGGAAGTACCTCCGGGCGCGATGGAAAGAAAAGTATGGCTATTGACAGGAGAACGTGTAAGAACTTAATGCGTAAATTGAACGATTAATTCCGATTGAACCTTTGGATAGACAAACCATCATATTTGAATCACATCCGGCATACATCCTGTTATGCATTATCCTTGGATTGGGTTTTGCATTTCTGTTGTACAAAACAAAACATCCCTGGAGCAGGACCTGGAATAAAATTCTCTTCGGCGTGCGCGCAACCCTCGCCTCCTTCCTGTTGTTCCTTTTACTTGGCCCAATCGTAAAACAGGTTAATAACCTTTTTGAAAAGCCCGTCTTTGTCATCCTTTATGATAATTCGGCTTCCGTAAAGGAGACGACTGACTCGATCGCGATAAGAGCACTGACCTCCAAGGTAAGCGAGACTTCCGCTGCGCTCAGGGACATGGGATACGATGTGAAAATAACGGACCTGGCGGGATCGGATATTGTTATACCGGAATTTAATGCGACCGCGTCCGATTTAAACGGCGCCCTTAAAAAAACGTCGAACCGTTTTGAAGGTAACAAAGTAGGCGGGGTGGTTTTGGTTTCCGATGGAATTTATAACGAGGGTATTTCACCGCTGTATGCCGCTTATAATTTTCCCCTTTATACTGTCGGTGTCGGTGACACCACTCAACGGACAGACGTGTTCATCCGTGATATCGCTTATAATAAAATTGTCTACCAGGGTAACAAATTTCCCTTGCGCGTGGAGGTATTGGTGCGGAACCTCGACAACCAGGGGATTAACGTGACCCTGTCACACCGGGGGAAAGTACTCGGGCAGCAGACAAAGACGTCTTCAGGCGATGAATTACTGGTCTACGATTTTCAACCGTTGGCGATGGAACAGGGTATTCAGAAACTTGATGTACAGGTGGAAATAAAACAGGGAGAAACCAATACACGGAATAACCGCGGATCAGTTTTTATTGAAGTTGTGGAGGGTAAAAAGAAAATCCTCGTAGTGGCTTCGTCACCCCATCCGGATATCAAAGCCCTCCGTGAAGTCGTTGACAAGAACCAGAACTATGAATTTTTATTGCATATACCGGGCGTCGAGGAACTGGAAAGTGAGCAGCTGAAACCCGATCAGATCGATCTTGCCATATTCCACCAGTCGCCCGATCTACGGGGAAAAACACGCGACCTTTTTCAGGTATTCGTTGCATCCAGGTCTTCACTTTTCCTCATCCTCGGTACACAAACCGACCTTCAGCAGTTGGTGAAGCAGAACATGCCCGTTGCATTCGAAGCCACACCACGCGATTACGACGAAGTGGTTCCCGGTACCAATCCTGCTTTCTCCCAGTTTGTGATTTCGTCGGAGACAAATTCAATTATTAATAACTATCCGCCGGTGTCCGTTCCCTTTGGAAAACTGAAGATCCCCGGAAGTATCACACCCCTTCTCTACCAGCGTGTGGGAAGTCTGACGACGGAGAAGCCGTTGCTTTTTCTGGATATACAGGACAACCGTAAGATCTGCGTGATGATGGGTGAAGGACTTTGGCGATGGAAATTGAATGAGTTCGACAGGTATGAGAATTCTGCTGCATTTGATGAGGTCTTTGGTAAACTGATTCAATACCTCAGTACAACGGATGACAAACGCAAATTCAGAAGCTACCCGGTGAAACAGGAGTTTTCCGACTCGGAGGCTGTTGTATTCGAGAGCCAGGTTTATAACGATATTTTCGAGCCGGTTTACGGAAATACGATTGAAATCGAACTAACCGACGAGGCCGGGGCTAAAAAAGAATATTCTTATCTAACAAGCCCCGGAAACGCCAGGTATCAGATCGGTGGACTTGCTGAAGGCGTATACCGGTATCGTTCGAGGACCGTGCTGAACCAGAAGACGGAGGAAGTCAGAGGGGAATTTGCAGTCGTTCAGAGCCAGGCGGAATTGCAAAATCTCACCGCGGATTTTGAACTGCTCCGCAGGTTGTCGGCCAGCACCGGGGCGAAATTTTATCCATCGGCCCGGTTCGACGACCTGAAAGCCGATCTTCAGAAAACGGAAGCGAAAAGTACGATTCACTCCGAAGAATCCTATGATGCGCTGATCAACCTGAAATGGATATTCTGGGTCCTGCTGGCGATGATCAGCGTGGAGTGGTTTGCCCGTAAATACTTCGGCAGTTACTAACGCAGTCTCAGGGTCAAAAAAAAAGCCCCGCGGATCCGCAGGGCTTTGTATCAGTGACCTTGTATCAGTCCTTTTTCTCTTTAGAAGATGCCTTAGCTTTCTTAACCTTGATGGTTAATACATCACCCTTACCATCATATTCGGCGAGGATCGTGCCACCTTCTTCTACCTCACCTTTCAGGATCTCTTCGGCAACGGGATCTTCCAGGTATTTCTGGATCGCTCGGTTAAGAGGCCTTGCACCAAACTGGTGGTCGTAACCTTTTTCAGCGAGGAAGTCCTTTGCCTTGTCGCTGAGCTCGACGGTATATCCGATCTGGATGATCCGGTCGAAAAGTTTCTTCAGCGTCAGGTCGATGATCCTGTGAATGTGTTCACGCTGCAGGGAGTTGAACACGATCAAATCATCCAACCGGTTGAGGAACTCGGGACTGAAAGCACGTTTTAATGCATTCTGGATCGTTGTTTTCATGTGCTCCTCGTCGTTCTCGCGCTTTGCTGCGGAGGCAAAACCGATTCCCGATCCGAAATCCTTTAAATCGCGAACACCAATGTTTGATGTCATGATAATGATCGTATTACGGAAATCAACTCTTCTGCCTAATCCGTCGGTCAGGATACCGTCATCCAGTACCTGCAACAGGATATTGAAGACATCCGGGTGAGCTTTTTCAATTTCATCCAGCAAAACAACGGAGTAGGGTTTACGCCTTACTTTCTCCGTAAGCTGTCCGCCCTCTTCGTAACCGACGTAACCGGGAGGTGCTCCCACCAGGCGTGACACGGAGAATTTCTCCATGTATTCGCTCATGTCAATTCTTACAAGCGAATCGTCCTTATCGAAGAGGTAGGTGGCAAGGACTTTGGCTAGTTCTGTTTTACCAACACCGGTAGGTCCCAGGAAGATGAAAGAACCGATCGGTTTTTTCGGATCTTTCAACCCTACCCGTGTACGCTGGATAGCCTTGGTTAATTTTTTAATCGCTTCTTCCTGGCCGATGACTTTATTGTTCAGTTCGTCAGCCATGTTCAGCAGTTTGTTGCTCTCCTTTTGGGCGATACGATTGGTAGGAATACCAGTCATCATTCCCACAACATCGGCAACATTCTCTTCATTAACCGTATATTTTTCCGTGCGGGTCTTTTCTTCCCATTTCACTTTTGCAATATCGAGTTGTTCGATGAGTTTCTTTTCGCGGTCACGTAACTGCGCAGCTTCCTCGTATTTCTGACTTTTGACTACGCGGTTCTTCTCTTTCTTCACCTCTTCGATAGCCTCTTCGAACTTGACGATGTCGTCCGGAACATGGATATTATTGATGTGAACGCGTGCTCCTGCTTCGTCCAGCACATCAATAGCTTTGTCCGGGAGGTACCGGTCGCTGATGTAGCGGTCGGAAAGTTTCACGCAGGCTTCAATCGCTTCTTTCGTATAAATCACATGGTGGTGATCTTCATACTTTTCCTTGATATTCTCCAGGATCTGAATGGTCTCTTCAGGAGAAGTGGAATCGATCATAACCATCTGGAAACGTCGCGCCAACGCGCCATCTTTTTCGATGTATTGACGATATTCATCCAGTGTAGTCGCTCCGATGCATTGTATTTCTCCCCTGGCGAGAGCCGGTTTGAACATGTTGGAAGCGTCGAGGGATCCGGAAGCGCCACCGGCGCCGACGATCGTATGTAACTCATCGATAAACAGGATTACATCTGCTGATTTTTCCAGTTCGTTCATTACCGCTTTCATACGCTCTTCGAACTGGCCGCGGTATTTTGTTCCGGCAACCAGTGAAGCGAGATCCAGGGTAACAACGCGCTTTCCGAAAAGAACACGCGATACTTTTTTCTGAATGATCCGGAGCGCCAGGCCTTCCGCGATAGCGGTTTTTCCGACACCGGGCTCACCGATGAGGATCGGGTTGTTTTTCTTTCTCCGGGAAAGGATCTGCGCTACACGCTCTATCTCCTTTTCCCTGCCGACGATAGGGTCGAGTTTATTATCTTCCGCCAACCGTGTCAAGTCGCGGCCGAAATTATCCAGTACCGGTGTGCGCGATTTTTCCGCGCCTTTTTTCTCTTTGCCGGCACCACCTGCGCTGCCTCCTCCAAATATTTTTGAAGAGTCGTCATCAGGATCATCAGTATCCTGAGAGGCCATAGGACCTTCGTTTTGATATTCTAACATTTCTTTCACGGTCTCGTAGTTTACGTCAAACTTATTGAGAATCTGGGTACCGAGGTTATCCTGGTCGCGGAGAATAGACAAGAGCAGGTGCTCCGTACCAATGAGCTGTGCTTTGAAAATCTTGGCTTCCAGGTACGTGATCTTCAGCACTTTTTCTGATGCCTTGGTCAACGGGATATTCGCCAGGTTTTTGATCTGATGCGTAGCGGTACCTTTTGATATTTTTTCGATTTCGTTTCGAAGTTCATCCAGTGGTACGCCAAGTTTTTTCAGCACACCTACGGCAACGCCTTCGCCTTCCCGTACCATGCCTAAAACCAGGTGTTCTGTTCCGATGTAATCGTGCCCGAGGCGCAGCGCTTCTTCCCGACTTAGTGAGATAACCTCCTTGACCCGATTGGAAAATTTAGCTTCCATAGAGAAGTTTAATGATGGTTAGTGTAAATGTAAAGTTTTTTGAGCGTTCAATGCTATTGAATTCTGAAGATTTAATAGTGTAGAAACGTCCGCTGCATTCTATTTGTTCATTTTTTGGATGGCCGACTTTTGGACAACCTGTGCAGCTCCCGGCCCCTCACAAAAAACCAGGTCAATAATACTGGCATTTGACACAAACGTGTTGCCAAAAACCTGGTGATAGCCGACCTCCCGGAAAAAATGGGGGAGATTCTCCTCTTTCTTCGGATTAATGGCTGTTCTCAGGTCTAAAACGGGTAAAACCAGGATCTTTTCATATGCCACGCTTTCCCCTATTGTCATACTCCACTTTAACCACTTGAGACACATTGACAGCAATTCCATATTCAGATCATAAAGAAACTCTGCTCCGCTGAAAAGGACATGCTTCAGGTCATCGCTGTAATGTTCAAAGAACGGAGCCTTCCCATATGCCGATTGAATGGCCCGCCAGTGGTTGTTCACCCACTTTTGGCTATAGTCAATACGGATATCGGTGATGAGTACTTTTCCGTGCTTGGAGGTGAGTGGTATGATCAGACTTTCTTTTTTCTGTGAGGAAACGATGTGGCAACGATTGCGGTATGTCTGTTTAGTGTAATTTTCGTGCTTTTCCACTATTACTTCGTCCATACCCTGCAGCGCGGCAAAATAAGCGATGGAAGGAAGGTAATGTAACTCGATCAGGGCCTTCACGTGCGAATGATTATCCATTAAAAAAGAACCGGTCCGGAGTCAATTTTATAGAAAGGAATCCACCTCTCCTAATCCTTGCCGGATCAGAACGATTTCATCTCCCGTACAATCCACCACCGTGGAAGGGACATTTCCTCCGGGACCGCCGTCAATGACAATATCAACCTTGTGTTTGAAATCCTCATAAATCTCTTCCGGATCCGTCGTATACTCCTTGATCACATCGTCATCTTTAATGGAAGATGTGATTAACGGATTTCCCAACAAACTCACAATCGCCAGCGGAATATTATGTGAAGGTATCCTGATGCCTACTGTTTTTTTGTTGACATCCAGAATCCTGGGAACCTTGCTGCTGGATTCGAGAATAAAAGTGTAGGGGCCGGGTAGTGCTTTCTTCAGGATCTTAAACACAGGGGTATCAATTTTCCGGACATACTCTGAAATATGACTGAGGTCGTTGCAAATAAAAGACAAATCGAGTTTCTGGGGTTTGATGTTCATGATCTGACAAAGACGCTCAATGGACTTCCTGTTCATCAAATCACAACCGATGCCGTAGATCGTATCGGTAGGGTATATAATGATGCCGCCGCGCTTCAGCGTTTCGACAACATGATTGATTTTTCTACCCTCCGGATTCTGGGCATGTATTTTAACAAGTTCCGCTGGCATAACCGAAAGTTAGGGAATCGGCGGTGTTCTCCCATCAGGAACAACAATACCGGAAAATGCGTTTGCCTTTCAGGTCTGCAATTTCGTCGTTCGGTTAACTAATTCCGATTCACTATTTTTGGCCTCTGATCAATGGTTATGAAACCAAATAAACGCCTCGTATTATTCCTTTTGTTCTCTATCCTGGGAATATCTTTTTCGTTTTATGCCTTCCAGATCGTCTATACGCCGAATGTTCTGGTTGACAAGGACAACCGCCTTTTTGTGGTACGGGAAGGTGCATCCTTTAAAGATATCCAGCGGGAATTGCACGACGGTAACTACGTTCAGGACCTGGTTTCTTTCAGTTTCCTGGCAAAGATCACCGGCTATGACGACCAGATAAAACCGGGTCGTTATGTCCTTCGGAAGAATATGACCAACCTCGAAGCCCTCCGCGTCTTGCGTTCAGGCAAACAGGAGCCCGTACGAATCACCTTCAACAACGTAAGGCTAATACGTGATTTGTCCGAAAAGATTACCCGTAACCTCGATATGAGTCCGGAAGAATTTGAAGCGGCATTGATCAATTTTGCCATGACAAACAAGGAAGGATTTAATAAGGATAACATCCTGGCGATGTTCATTCCGAATACGTACGAAGTCTACTTCAACATCTCACCGGACGCTCTCGTCAGGCGTATGCATGCCGAGTATGAAAAATTCTGGAATGACGAGCGTAAAGCCAAAGCAAAAAAAGTGGGACTGACTCCATTGGAGGTTTCCATTCTGGCCGCCATTGTTCAGGCAGAGTCGGTCAAACCGGATGAAGCGCCGAAGATCGCCGGTCTTTACCTCAACAGACTAAAAAAAGGAATTGCCCTGCAGGCAGACCCAACGTTGGTCTATGCGGTGGGAGACTTCTCACTAAAGCGGGTATTGAATGAACATAAGCAGGTGGATTCTCCCTGGAATACCTATATGTATCCCGGACTTCCTCCCGGACCGATCAATCTGCCTGAAATAAATTCCATCGATGCCGTCCTTAATTTTTATCCCAGCGATTACTACTACATGTGCGCGAAGGAAGACTTTTCGGGGTATCATAACTTTACAAACAGTTACCGGGATCATATGAACAACGCGATCCGGTATCAGCGGGCGTTAACAGCAGAGCAGCGCAAAGCGTTGCTAAACAAAAGGTAAATATGTATCAGTCGGAAACCAGTATTCGGGTACGTTACGGTGAGACTGACCAGATGGGTTATGTATACTACGGCTTTTACGCCATGTATTATGAGGTCGCACGGGTTGAAAGCCTGCGGCAACTGGGGTTGACCTACAAGGAAATTGAAGCGATGGGAATTATCATGCCCGTGCTTGAAAACAAATCGAAATTTATCGCGCCCGGCCGGTATGACGAACAACTCAGGATCGTGACAACGCTTCGGGAAAAGCCGGGTGTACGTATTCGTTTCGAGTATGAGATCTTTAATGAAGAAAATAAACTCATCCACCAGGGAGAAACCCTGTTGGTGTTTGTTGACAAAGCCACGAATAAACCCTGCAGGCCACCGGATGCCATGCAGAAAATACTGGAGCCATTTTTTCAATGAAGTATTCGCATAAACGTATTATACTGCAATGGAGCCCGGGAAGGATCGTTATTTCCTGGTTGAAAAAGGTTCGCTTCAGCAGCCTGGAGAATGTTTCGCTTTACAAGATCCTGCGAATATTTCTGAATAATCTCATGGACGACGAAATCCTGGACAGGGCAAACGGTGTCGCATTCAATTTTATCCTGGCGATCTTCCCGGCCATCATATTTCTCTTTACGCTTATACCATACGTGACAGTCTTCTTTCCGGAGATCAACACAGGGAGTATTATGCAATTCCTTGGAGACCAGATCCCCGCAAGTATGTACGAGGTGATGTCCAGTACACTCACCGATATTATCGGTATCCAGCGTGGCGGACTGCTTTCTTTCGGTTTTATTTTTTCCCTGTATTTGTCGACAAACGGAATGATGGCTTTAATGCGCGCTTTTAATGCCTGCTATCGAACAACTGAAAACCGGGGCGCTATTAAAACACGGCTCATCGCCACCGGCCTGACCATCAACATGGCTATCGCACTCTTTCTGGCCGTCATCCTCCTGGTTGTCGGTCAGCTAGCCCTCGAATACGTGCTGAATAATCTGCCTGAATTTGATTGGCTGGATATGAGCTCATTTAACGTATTTCTCCTGTTCGTGCTCCGGTTCCTCGCCTTGTTCATTGCGTTTTTCCTGGCTATCTCGTTTGTATATTATTTCGGACCGGCGATACATTACAACTGGCGTTTTTTTTCAGTGGGATCTGTGTTGGCCACGTTATTCAGCCTGGCCGTTTCCTATGGTTTCTCCTTTTACATCACCAACTTCGGAACGTATAACAAGGTGTACGGGTCCATCGGCGCCCTCATCGCTCTTATGGTTCTTATTCAACTGATTACGATCGTATTACTGGTTGGCTACGAAGTGAATACCAGTATCCATGACGCGATCCGGAAGCAGGCGCTCTGGAATAGCCGGATGCATCGCACAAAGAAAAACTAGCGCTGCCTAGAACCTGACCCTGATCTCGTCCTTGTAGTTTACCGGTACACTGATCGGAATTCCACGGTAGGTAAGCTTCAATACTCCCTCGTACCGGACTTCAAAACGTTTGCCGCCGATTACACCCAGTAACGTATCCATAAAACCCAGTTCCTTCATCGAAAGCTTAACCTCAAGGGGAACCGTGAATTCATTTTTTGGAGGTATAACGGTCTTTAATTGCTGGTTTATTGTCGCCGATTTTTTCCCGTTAACAAAAATGTCCACGTTGATCTTCCGGAGTTTTCCCCTCATATTATTGGGGTTGTAAAAAACCGCATTGGCTTTAAGCATGGGTTCGGTGGAAGCGTCCACGAGGACATCCCGTATCTGCCTCAGCACAATATCTTCATCGGGACGTTTGCAGCTATAGAAAAAAATGGGAATGACCAGCAGTATCACCGGTGTGAGCTTCCACCCCGGGAATAATTTTCGCTGAAGATCCCCAGGCACTGTTTTTCCGGAATTCATAATTTTCATCTTCTGGTAAGTATAGACATTCTATTTCTAAATTTGTTACATGAACAATACCACCTTTGATAGCATAGCCGACGGACTGGCCGAAAAAGGGTATGCGGTGGTCGACGGTTTCCTCACGCCCTCCGAAGTGTCTGACATCCTCACCCACGAGACTTTCCGGCAGGGAACCACCACATTAAAACGGGCAGGGATCGGGAAAAGTCAAAGCCTTCAGATCAACGAATCGATACGGGGGGACTATATCCATTGGATGGACAAAAAAACCGCCCCGACGCCGGCGAAAGTATACCTGGACCGACTCGATGCCCTGATTGCTTTCTTAAATCCGGCGTTATACCTGAGCCTGAAAGACGTTGAGGTCCATTTTACGATTTATCCGGTAGGATCATTTTACAAACGCCACCTCGACCGGTTTAAGACTGACGATCACAGAATCCTGTCGGTCATTTGTTATCTGAATGAGCAGTGGACCGATGCGGATGGCGGACAACTGCGAATGCATTTGGCCGACTCAACGGAAGATTTTTTACCCCTCGGCGGCAGGTTGATCTGCTTCAGGAGTGACCGGATCGAGCATGAAGTATTACCCGCGCGCCGCGAACGATTGAGCCTGACCGGATGGATGCTGGACCGCCCCCTCGACGTCCCCGTTTGATTCTATTGAAAGGGTTAATTTATTTTCCCGCCGCCGGGAACGGTAAACCTGGGATAGGGAAAAGCTTGTAAATTGCTGCCGTTTTTAAAACATACAATTCACACTTCTCATGAAGAAATATTTCCTGAAGTTGTATCAATACAACGAGTGGGCTAATAAACGGGTCGTAAACGGCTTGACCCGCCAGAACATCGGCGACGAAAAGATACTGAGTATCATGGGCCATATCGTGGCGGCACAATTCCTGTGGCTGCACCGTATCAAGGGTTTGCCACCTGCTGAAGTAAAATTGTGGGGAGATTATTCCCTGCCTCAGTTGATTCAAATGGCTGACGACGCCGGACGTCTCTGGCTGGAATTTGTTGAACAAACCGAAGATTTCAACCGCGAGCTGACCTATTACAATTACGTTGGCGATCCGTACGTGAATAATGTGGAGATGATCATGATCCACCTGGTGAACCACTGTAGCTATCACCGGGCCCAGGTAGCCCTGCTCCTGCGTCAGAAGGGCTTTGAACCGATAAATACCGACTTCATCACATACGACAGGGTCATTACCGGCCAGTGGAAAGATTAACAACAAGGTAACGCAGGCTTATTAGAAATTTCTGCAATTATTAAGACCTTTGAGAACAACATTCTGACTGTGGTGTCGTATTAGATGCATCGTTCGGGTGCGCCGTCTGAGGTGCGCCAAAACCAAAAAGAAATCATACATCGTGGGTAAACACCGGAATCCCGAAAGGGACGAATGGCAAAAATCTGTGAAAAAATGAAAAATATTCTGGCCGTTGTCGTTAACTATGGAACCGAACAACTTGGTTATCTCCGGCAGGTAGTCGATGCTTTAAAGGCTATCGATAAATTCAGGATAACCGTTGTTGTCAATTCAAACCTGCCCCTCGACAATATCCCGGGTATAGACCGGGTAAACGTTATTGACCGCTATGACAACTGGTTAGACGTTACGAGTGTTCCGTTCAGACTCGGTCTCCATACCTGGTGGAATGGAAAACTGCACGACTACAACCTTCTGCCTATGACCTGCCGGAAGGTGATCGACGACGAATCGGGAAATTTCGACTATTTCATTTACACGGAAAACGACCACCTGTGGCTTGAACATCACATTGAAAAATTCATCGAATACGAAAATGTGCTGCCTGAAAACAGGATAGCGGGACTAATTCAATATGAGCAGGATGAGAACGGGAAGTATTTTCCGGCGTATCATGGTCAGTATGACTGGGACTATCATTCTGTTGAAGAATACGGAGGCAAAATATTTGCCCATTTCACCAACCTGCACCAGGCTTCTTTTATGATCTCCAGAAACCAGCTGGCGCGGATCAGGGAGCAACACGATTTTACCAACTTCTTTTCAAACGACCGCTACAGGATAAAGTGCAAAGTGAATACCGACATCTACCAGTATTGCGGCATGAAAAAAGTTATCTGTGTCTCCGAATTTGACGATAACCTTATCCATCATTTGCCAAATATCTACATCGGAGGAACCCTGGGACGCGATAAACTGGGATCTAACGCAAACCGGATGTATCACGCCTTGCGCACTATGTTGCCCGAAAAAAAACGGGTTTTGGTGAAAGAGCCGGCTTCACGCGTCGGTGTCCGCGAAGTTTATTAACGGAACCGGCAGACTAGATCCTGCGCCGAAGACAAACTACATTACGCCGGACCATTCACAACGCTGTGGCTGGTACAGAATGGCGTCCGGACTGTTGGTCCATTTTTAGACTCAAGCATCCAAATAACACGGCTCATTCCCAGACCACAGACCCTTCCTGGCTATACCAGTTCGGATAGTTAGGCAGGTGGATTTTTTCGACTTCGTTGCGCTTAACTTTCAGGCTGGGGGTCATAAGTCCGTTTTCAATGGTCCATTCTTCCTCCAGAACAACGGCTTTTTCGATCCTTTCAAACGGCTCCAGCAGCGGATTGATTTCCGCCAGCGATTTTGACAGGCTTTCAATAATTCCGGGCCGGCCTTTTGCCTTACCTGCAGGAGAGAGTATGACCAGCGCTATCGGCTGCGGAATGCCCATACCCACCACACATGCCAGTTCGATATCCGTGTTGTGAAGCAGTTTCATTTCGATAGGCGCCGGGGAAATGTATTTTCCCTTATCGGTTTTGAATTGATCTTTCAAACGTCCGGTTATTTTCAGAAATCCTTCCGCATCCACTTCACCGATATCACCTGTTTTCAGGTAGCCATCTTCGTCGAAGGTTGCGGCTGTCATCTCCGGTTCCTTGTAGTAGCCCTTCAGGTTCCCTTCACTCTTCAGCCGTATCTCACCTTCCTCCGTAATTTTCACCTGTAACCCGCTCAGCCTTTTTCCTACCGTTCCCAACTTGTTCGCTCCATGACGGTTGAAATGGGCGTACAAACAGTCCTCCGTCATGCCATACGCCTGAAAAATCGTGACACCGATTTTCTCAAACCATTTCAGCATTTCAACAGAAATGGGAGCAGCTCCGCTGTATATATGAGTGGCTTTCAGCAGTCCGAGTTTTTTCCGGATACTTTTTTTTACGATACCTCCGATCACCGGTAATGAAATCAGACGATCAAGCTTACGTTGCGGCAATTTTTCGAGGATCTTCTCGCGGAACTTTGACCATATCCTGGGCACGGCGAAGAAAAGATCGGGTTGGGTATCAGCAAGATTTCTGCTGAAGGATTCGAGGCTTTCCGAAAAGGAAAATTGTGCTCCTGTATACAATCCGACCATCTCGATCCCCACACGTTCGGCAATGTGACTCAACGGCAGGTAGGAGAACAATTTTGGGTGGGTGGGGATTTTCAGTTCTTTGATCGCCAGCTGCGCTACTGTCCCGAAGTTGCCGGTGGAATGCATAACACCCTTTGATTTCCCAGTTGTCCCGGATGTATAAATGATCGTCAGAATTTCTTCCGCCTTCCAGGAGTAGATCTCTTTTACCGGTTCACCTTTGAGCATCTTATCCCAGTCCTGATCTTCGGAAACGCCGTAAAACGGTATCCCGATTTTAGTGATGCCGACAGGCAGGGATGGTCTCAGTGTTTTGTAGTCATCCAGTTTGCCGATAAAAACTGCCCGGGATTCCGAATGGTCAAGGATTTGGTTGATCGCATCGGGCGTGAGTGTGGCGTAAATAGGCACGGACTTGTATCCGCACATCATGATCGCCAGGTCGGCCATGATCCAGTGGGCACAATTTTTTGACAGGATGGCGATGTGGCTTCCCGGAGGCAGACCCAGACGAAATAACCCACCGGCCACCCGCCTGATCTCGCTTCCCGCCTGGGCATAGGTCCAGGTCTTCCACCGGCCGGAAACGGGTTGACGCAAAAAAATAAGATCGGGAGCGTGTTTCTCCCAGTAAATGAATTGTTCAATCGGGCTCATCGTGGCTCAGGTTATATCGGTAGTTCAATAATCCTCCTTCGTTCCCTTCCGGGAAAAAGGGCCTGAAAACGAAATAAATCAACTTTCAGCCCTTCGTGTAAACGTTTTGTCAACCCGATCGGGAGCCCTGTAAACCTCGGATAACCGATAATACACAGGGCCGCGGCAACCGGGTTTTGTGTCCGGCCGTTTGCTCAGCCAAGCTTGAAACGACCCGGGTTATCCAAAAAATAATGTTAAACTAAAAACTAATGTAGTATGAAAAAAACTTCCCTCTCTGTTAAAAGTGTTACAACGAGGTTAACCTCAGTTGATTCCTTTTCCCCCTTCGTTGTTGGTATTTTACTTTTCGTGGCGGCCCTGATCCTCAGCAGTTGCAACGATGATGATGAAGATTTTTCTGCGGACATCGCAAAAGTGACAGGTACCTATTCCGTAACCGATACGGACGAGGGCGACGATGTTGAGAACTATAGTGTCACGATTACCAAATCGGGGAATGGTGTCGAAATAAGCAATTTCGGAGACATCATGTACGTTCCCGTCAAGGCGACGGTGAAGGGTAATAGCCTTACTATTCCTTCACAGACATTTAAAGGAACATCGATGACCATCAAAATCTATGGTCAGGGAACGCTGAATGGAAATGTTCTTTCGTTTGACTATACGATCGAAACCAACGACGATTATTTCCTGGAGCATTCCTGCGTCGCCACAAAACAACTGTAAGAAGCGGATCGTTTCTGACTCAGAGAGCGTAACATGCAAGTGTTGCGCTCTTTTTTGCGGTGGCTGCCGTCGCCGGGATGGGATGGTTAAAATTCCAGGCTTTTAGAAAAGAAGATTGGATTCTTTTCTAATTGTGCGATACTTTGCAGCATGAGTAAACCCGCTAAAAAACTTTTCCTTCTGGACGCCTATGCCTTGATCTACCGGGCGCATTTCGCATTTACCAAAACCCCCAGAATAAACTCCAAGGGCATAAACACTTCAGTGCCATTCGGTTTTACAAATACGCTGCTGGAAGTTTTACAAAAACAAAAGCCAACACACATTGCCATCGCCTTTGATACGGCAGCAAAAACCTTTCGCGACGAGATCTTCAAGGAATACAAAGCCACACGGCAGGAAACGCCGGAAGATATACGGTCCGGAATACCCATCGTGAAAGACATCATACGCGGTTTCAACATACCCATTGTCGAAATGGATGGTTATGAAGCCGATGATATTATCGGTACGCTGGCCGCGCAGGCCTGTACCAAGGGCTTTGAAGTTTATATGATGACACCCGACAAGGACTTCGGTCAGCTGGTCACAGATTGTGTGTTCCTTTACAAACCGGCCTACATGGGAAATGCTGTCGATGTGTTGGGGCCGAAAGAAGTTTGCGAGAAGTGGGATATCGAGAACGTAAGCCAGGTGCGGGATATGCTGGGCTTACAGGGTGATACGTCGGATAATATCCCGGGAATCCCAGGCTTCGGGCCGAAGACAGCAGCCGTGCTGCTGAAACAATACGGCACGGTTGAAAATATTGTCGAACATGCGGCGGATTTGAAGGGCAAGCAAAAAGAACTGGTGACTCAGTTTGGAGAACAGGCTATCCTGTCCAAAAAACTGGCGACGATCATTACAGATGTTCCGGTGGCATTTGACGAGAACGCACTGGCCTACTCGGGACCCGACGTGGAAGCGCTCAAACCGATTTTTAATGAACTTGAATTTAAGGCAATCGCCACCCGCGCGTTCGGCGAAGGATCTGGATCTGTCGCTGAACCTGTACGGCAGGCACCTCAGAGCGCGCAACTGTCGATGTTTGGCCAGGCATCCGTCCCGGAAATAGCCGACGACGGCGGCGAAAAGAAGACCTTCGGTTCCATACCCGTTCAGTACAGTTTAATTGAAAACCCCCACCAGGTTCAGGCCCTGATCGAAAAGTTGAGGGATCAGTCTGTCATCGCAATCGATACGTTTACCGACGAAGCCGCAAATTTCGATTTTCAACTGAGGGGTATGGCCCTTTCCTGTCGCGAAGGGGAAGCCTTTTACCTGCCGCTGGAAACAACGGTACGGGCACAGGAAACATTACGTGAATTGGCGGTGATCCTCGAGGACGAAAAGAGCATCAAGGTTGGATTCAATATAAAGGCGTCTGTTCTTGCGTTGAAGAAATACAATGTGAGGGTGGCGGGTCAGTTGTACGATCCGATGCTGGCACATTACCTCATCGAACCGGAAGCGTCGCATGACCTGGCTATCATGTGTTCACAATACCTGAATTATTCCCTGATCGCCGAGGGAAATCAAAACGACAAGGAAAGGCTGTGTGAACGGGTGGATCAGGTTTTTCAGCTGCGGACAAAACTGCAGGCCGAACTGGAGAAGAGACGTCACACCAAACTGATGACTGAAACGGAGATGCCCCTGGTGACCGTGCTGGCGAACATGGAATATGAGGGTGTAAAAATCGATACGGCGGCGCTTTCGAAAATGTCGGACGAGCTCCGTGTGGAGAGTGAAAAGGTACAGCAGGAAATTTTTCAACTCGCGGGCACTGAATTTAATATCGGCTCGCCCAAACAATTGGGTGAAGTCCTGTTCGACCGCCTGAAGCTTATTGAAAAACCGAAAAAAACAAAGACCGGGCAGTATGCGACCGGTGAAGATGTGCTCGCCGGCCTTGCGCTCAAGCACGATATCGGTAAAAAGATCCTCGACTTCCGGGAGTATGAAAAATTACGGTCCACTTACGTGGATGCGTTGCCGAAGATGATCAGCAAAGCAGATGGAAGGGTTCATACCGATTACCGGCAAGCCTGGGCGGTTACGGGAAGGCTGAGTTCAAACAACCCGAACCTTCAGAATATTCCCATCCGGACTGAGAAAGGTAAACTCATTCGCAAAGCTTTTATCGCGCGCAGCGATGAATTCCTGTTTATGTCCGCAGATTATTCGCAGATCGAATTGCGAATCGCCGCTTCTTTTGCCAGGGATGAAACCATGATCGAAGCGTTCCGCAACAAGCGGGATATCCACACCACGACCGCCGCAAAAGTATTCAAGGTGGATCTCGAGAAAGTCACCGGTGATATGAGAAGAAAGGCCAAGGAAGTCAACTTTGGTATTCTATACGGCAGTACAGCATTCGGGCTGTCGCAAAATTTGGGAATCGCCAGGTCGGAAGCGGCTGAAATCATTCAGGCATATTTTACGGAGTTTGCCGCGATCAAGCGCTACATGGATGATGCGATCAATACCGCCCGTGAAAAAGAATATGTAGAGACGATACTGGGAAGACGCCGGTACCTGCGGGATATCAATTCGCGGAACGTAACCACAAGGGGATTTGCGGAAAGAAATGCGATCAATGCGCCCATCCAGGGAAGCGCAGCGGATATCATCAAGATTGCAATGGTACACATCAACCGATGGCTGGAGAAAGAAAAGCTGAAATCCAAAATGATCATGCAGGTTCACGATGAACTGGTATTTGATGTACACAAGGATGAAGTGGAGATCGTCAAGCCTAATGTTGTCAGCCTGATGAAACATGCCGTTCACCTTGAGGTGCCGATGGAGGTGGAGGTTGGAGTGGGGTTAAACTGGCTCGAGGCGCACTAGCTAAACTGCTGCGGGAATATTTCATTCCTAATTGATTGCATCTTCGAAATGGATGATCTGTGGTTCCGTTGCCATGATCACCGAGATGATGTCGAAGCGGATATGACCATGCCAGTCGGTTGTGTAGATAAATTCCTCGGCGGCATCGAAGATCCTCTTGGCTTGCTGGGCATCCACGAATTCTTCCGGGTGACCGTAGTAGGCATAGGCTCTTGTTTTGACTTCAACAAAAATTGTCCAGTTTTCTTTCCGGGCGATAATATCGATCTCGCACTGCCGATACCGGTAGTTACGGGCAATAATTTCGAACCCTTTTTTCTTCAGAAATTCCACGGCGAGATTTTCACCTCTGTTACCGGTTTGCATTTTATCGCTCACAACTATTGTCTTACCTTTGACTACCGAATTTACAAATATGTTCACAACCAAAAAATACATTGAGAACTTTACCCGTCAGCTTTCTGATGCCCTGAAGATCGGGCAATCGGTGGACCTTGAACGTCCCGGGAGTGACATCAGAAATATCGTGATCGCAGGCATGGGCGCATCCGGTATCAGCGCCAACCTGGTGGAGTCGCTGACTTTCGGCAGGATTCCCATTCCGATCACCGTATCAAAAAGCTACAATATTCCCCAGTTTGTGAGTCCTCATACATTGTTCATCGCCTGTTCATACAGCGGTGACGCGGAAGAAACCGTAGCTGCGCTCAATAAAGCGTTGCTGAAGCGGGCGCAGGTAATCGCCGTCGCTTCCGGCGGGAAACTCCTGGATATCTGTAAGGAATATAACCTGTATTACATCCAGTTACCGTCCGGTTCCGATAGCCCGCGGGCAATGCTGGCATATCATATGAATGCGTTGCTTCACATCCTGTACCACACCAATCTTATCGGAGCCGCATTCATAAAAGAAACCGAGAACGCAATTGAGTTCCTCGATCGTGGCGAGAAAGGCATTCAGGCGGAAGCCGAGCTGATCGCAAAAAAACTAAAAGGAAAACTGCCCGTCATTTATTGCGACAACAGGCTGCACGCTATGGCCCTCCGGTTTCAGCAACAGCTGAATGAAAATTCAAAACAGATGGCCCACGTCAATACCTTCCCTGAAATGAATCACAATGAGCTCATGGGATGGCGCTTCCCGGAAACCCTGATGCCCATGCTGCAACCGATCTACCTGTATTCCGACCATGATCACGAACGGGTCGAGAAAAGAATGGAGATTTGCCGCGATATTCTGGAAAAAAAGTCCAACCCGATCATCGATATTATCGGAGAAGGTGCATCACTTCTCGAACAATATTATTACCTGATCCACCTGACCGACTGGATCTCGTTCTACCTGGCCAAGGAAAACGGAATTGACCCCGACCCGGTAGAATCCGTGCTTCACGTACGAAAAGAACTTGAACGAATTAAATGAGCATTTGAAAAAAATCCGGATAAACAATCTTTATCATGAGTATATCCCGTCGTGAATTTATCAAAAGTGTTTCATCGGCCTCTCTGCTTGTTTTAGGTGGAGGAGTTTTTAAGCTTTCGGCACTTGAAGCTGCATCGCTGGGAAAAGCATCGTCGCTTCGGTTCATCGTGGCGTCAGACGGTCACTATGGACAACCGGATACGGAGTTTGACGCTTTCCAGGAGACGCTGATCAAACAGGTTTCCGATTTTCACGCTTCAAATCCCCTGGATTTTTGTGTCATTAACGGAGATATCGTTCACGACAGGAAAGAACTGTTACCACCGGCAAAAGCATGGCTGGATAAACTTCCCGTTCAGTACTTTGTCACGAAAGGAAACCACGACCAGGTGAGTGATGAACACTGGAAAGACATCTGGAAGATGCCGGTGAACCACGATGTGCGTATTAATGGGCATGCGATCCTGCTGGCTACAACATCCAACGAGAAAGGTGAATACCTGAGCCCCGATCTGGAATGGATGAAGTCCCGGCTGGATTCCCATAAGAAAGCGAAGAATATTTTCATTTTTATTCATATCCCCCAGGCGAAGTGGACCAAAAACGGAATTGAAACACCTGCGTTTTTTGAGCTGGTCGGGCAGTATAAAAACGTGCGTTGTGTGTTCCATGGACACGAACACGATCAGGACGGGGTGAAGATGGTGGGCACGGTACCCTACCTGTTTGATTCCCACGTCGGCGGAAGCTGGGGAACGTCTTACAGAGGTTTTCGTGTTGTAGAGCTGGTCAGGGATAATTCGATCCTGACCTATATCATGAACCCTACTGAAAAGATCAATCAAGCGTCCTTCTGATTTTGAACCCCGCCATCAATACAAAGACCACATTTACCAACCTCGGACTGATCGACTATAAGGAAGCCTGGGATTACCAGACGGCGCTGTTTGAAAAAATTCTCACAGCAAAGACCGGCAACAGAACCCACCCGGAGCAGGCCCAACACCTCACCGAGAACTTTTTACTCTTCTGCCAGCATCCCCATGTGTATACATTGGGCAAGAGTGGAAAGGAGAGCAACCTCCTCATCAAGCCGGAAGATTTACCATCTATCAAAGCCACGTATTATCACATCAACCGCGGTGGCGATATCACGTACCACGGTCCCGGCCAGCTTGTGGGTTATCCTGTTATAGACCTGGAAAATTTCTTTACCGATATCCACAAGTACATGCGTCTGATGGAGGAAGCCGTGATCCGGACGCTTGCGGATTTTGATGTAAGGGCCGGAAGGATAGCCGGACTTACAGGAGTCTGGGTGGACCCTGAACACGATAGCGATGCAAGAAAGATCTGCGCGTTAGGGGTAAAAACCAGCCGCTGGGTGACGATGCACGGCTTCGCTTTAAATGTAAATACGGATCTCTCCTATTTTAACCATATTGTACCTTGCGGCATTGCCGACAGGGCGGTAACTTCTCTTCAAAAGGAAGTCGGACATACCGTCGATATGAATATGGTCGAAAGAAAATTGAAGGACAATATAGCCGTACTATTCGGTATGAACTGGATCGAGTGATGTGGTCTGGAAAAGGTTATATGGCATTTTCTGTAATCGGGTTAATTTTCCTGGGACTGTTTCTTTCGGACCTGGATCCAAAGGAAATTACCGCACCGGTGGAAAAACAAAAAGGCGTATGTTGGGTGGGACAACCCAAAGAGATCACGGCCGCCGAGATCCTGGAAGTGAAACTTCGCGGCGTTAACTGGATATCGCAAACGCCGTTCGGCTGGCAACGTACGCCGACTGACACGTTGATCGGGGTTGAAACTTCTTCACAAACTCCCTGGTGGGGTGAATCAAAAAAAGGAATAGCGATCACAACGGCACTCGCCCGTCAGCAGGGTATCAGAACGCTTTTAAAACCGCATCTCTGGGTTCACGACAGCTGGCCAGGGGAAATTGAAATGACGTCGGAGCGGGATTGGAAAGCATGGTTCAGTCAGTATGAGAATTTTATCATGTCGTATGCCAGGCTTGCCGATTCCGTGGGCATTGAAACGCTTTGCATCGGGACGGAGCTTCATAAAACCGTCAGACGAGAGGAGTGGAACACGATCATCAAAAAGATAAGGACCGTTTATCGCGGTAAGCTTACCTATGCGGCAAATTTCAGCGGCGAATTTGAAGATGTTCCGTTTTGGAAAGACCTTGATTTTATCGGTATCCAGGCTTATTTCCCCCTCTCCTCCGGCAAGACACCGACTATAAAAGAACTGATGGAAGGGTGGAAAGATCCCCTGCGACGTATTGAGCGAATCCGGAAGAAATACGGGAAACCGGTGGTATTCACAGAACTGGGATACAGGAGCACAGCCGACGCCGCCCTTGAACCCTGGCGATGGCCCGGCAAGGAAGAAGAGATTTCCATGGCTACCCAATCAAATTGTTACGAGGCATTTTTTCAGGCAGCCTGGCCGCTCGACTTTGTTGAAGGTGTATACTTCTGGAAATGGTATCCTCATGCGCCCAGGCATTCGACAGATGGAGATTTCACTCCGCAGGGGAAACCGGCGGAAGATGTCATGAAGAATTGGTTTACAAATTAGGAGAGACAGGTAATGATCAGCGATATTAAAATAGGGGAAGTGAAAAATGTTACCCTTGCCGTTGCGCGAAAAAAAAATGAAAGCGGAAACGACGAATGGAAAGTGTACCTGATAAACAACAACGATTTTCCCATCGAAAACACCCTGGTTGCCAGCAAGGGATATGGGGAGAAAGACGGGGAAACGCAAAAAACCTCGATCCTTCGCCATTTCCTGGATACGATCCTGCCCAATAGCGCGACGCTGATCGAGCCCATTGACCCGGCCTTGTTTCACCTTAATAATGAATATTGGGTGAGTTATTATATCGGAAAACAAATATTCGACAAGCGATTTGTTTTTGTGCCGGACGCAATAAGGGAAGAGAATTTATCCTACATTAAGGAACTTGAAATGGAAGGGGTATTGCATTCATGAAATATTTTAAAGATGAAACGGAATCTTTATTTTAGTACTCAATACCCGATGTGATATGATACCAGAACTTCGCGACCTGCTGTTTCTCGATATTGAAACTGTCGCCAGCACCTACGATTACAATACCCTCGATGAACGGATGAAAGTACAGTGGTCGCGAAAGGCGAACTTCCTGAGGCGGATACCGGACCATACCGATGAGAAAATTTATAACGAGCGGGCGGGTATTTATGCCGAGTTCGGAAAAATCGTGTGCATTGCCGTCGGTAAATTTATAGAGACAGAGTCAGGTGATCTTGTTTTAAAAACCAAAGCGTATTCCGGCGATGACGAAAAGGAAATGTTGGTGGAGTTCAAAAACATGATCGAAAAAATGGACCCTGCCACGTTAAAATTGTGCGCCCACAACGGCAAGGAATTCGACTACCCTTACTTGTGCAGGAGGATGTTGATCAATGGCGTGGTACTGCCGGCGACGCTGAACATCATGGGTAAGAAACCGTGGGACGTGATCCACCTCGATACACTGGAAATGTGGAAGTTCGGGGACTACAAACATTATACATCCCTGGATCTCCTGGCAGCGATCTTTGATATCCCGACAAGCAAAAACGATATCGACGGAAGTCAGGTAAATGGTGTGTACCACCTGGACCACGATCTCGCCAAGATAAGGGACTATTGCCTCCGCGACGTCGTCGTACTGGCGCATTTGTTCCTGAAACTCCGGACAATAAAGCTAACGAAGGAACTGGCTGTGATCGGAACGGAGTGAGCAGAGAGGGACCTCCTCAAGGGATGATTGTCCAGACTGTTAAAAAGGTGGCTACTTTTTATTATCTTCGCCTCCAGTTATGAGGAGTGTTGCTGCATGCTATCAGGATTGCTGAAAAATAGTTTAACAGCCGCAGGACCAATACCAACAATTACTTCCTACCCTTTACAGACCGGGTTGATCCAGAAACCAGGCCTTCAAGACCAAGGAGTTAAAAGTGCATTTTTTAGGTGGCGTCTACATTAGCGCATATCGTTAACAGGCACGGGGTGAACAGCCTTTCAAAAATATTTAATCAACCATATGATCGGCACAGGAACAAGCAATCGTGCTGATCCGTCAAAAACATTTAAAATGAGTAAAAAGAAAAAACCAAAGGATAAAAATAAAGGCGACAAACGAAGTCTCCTGAAGTCGGCGATCCTTTCCTTGCTGGAAGACGGCACAGGAAAAAGCTACGCCTTCAAACAAATTGTCAAGAAATTAAGTCTCAAGAAAAAGGATGATGTAAAGATCGCCGGGCAGATCGTTGACGACCTTCTGGAAGAAGGCAGGATCCAGCAGTCGGACAACGGCAGCTTCGCGAGCAACAGAATACAGGAAGAACTGACAGGCATCGTTGATCATGTGAGTTCACGGTTTGCCTACATCAAACTGGGCAATGACCAGGACGATATATTCGTCAAGGGCAGGGACCTGGGTTCGGCCGTTGATGGTGATACGGTTTCGATCGTGATCTTCCCGACACGCCACGGCGAACACCAGGAGGGCAAAGTAACGGGAATCATCAAACGCAACCGGACCCGCTTTGTCGGTAAGGCTGAGTTGTCGAAGAATTTCGCGTTCGTCGTTCCGGACTACAGGAAAATGCACACCGACTTTTTTGTGTACCCCGAAAACATCAATGGCGCCAAGACGGGAGACAAGGTCATAATCGAGGTGACTTCCTGGTCGCAGGACGATAAGAAGCCGGAAGCAAAAATTGTCGAAGTACTGGGGAAAGCCGGGGAAAATGAAGCGGAGATCCATTCGATCATGGCGGAGTTCGATCTTCCTTTCCGGTTTCCGGAGAGAGTGATCGATGAATCTAAAAAAATAGCCGAGGATATCTCGCGGGAGGAAATTAAAAAGCGATGGGATTTTCGCGACGTCACCACCTTTACGATCGACCCTGAAGATGCCAAGGATTTTGATGATGCCATCTCGTTCCGGAAACTGGAGAACGGGAATTATGAAGTAGGTGTACACATCGCCGACGTGACACATTACGTAGTGCCCGGCTCGATACTGGATCAGGAAGCTTATAACCGGGCAACCTCGGTGTACCTGGTAGACCGGACCATACCGATGCTTCCGGAAAGGCTGTCAAACGAGTTGTGTTCACTGCGGCCTCACGAAGATAAGCTCACATTCGCTGCCGTATTTGAAATCGACGATAAAACGAAGATCAGGAAAGAGTGGTTTGGCCGTACCATCATTCACTCCGATGTGCGCTTCAGTTATGAGGAAGCCCAGGTTATCCTGGAAAAAGGCAAAGGTGAACTCGCGGATGAACTGAGAATTCTAAACGATATCGCCAAAAAACTGAGAAAGGAAAGATTCAAAAAAGGGGCGGTCAATTTTGAAACAACGGAAGTAAAATTCAAACTCGACGAAAAGGGCAAGCCGCTGGCGGTGATACCGAAAATCCGGAAGGACGCCCATAAACTGATCGAAGAATTTATGCTTCTGGCAAACAAACAGGTAGCGACCCATGTTTACAACCTGAAGAAGGGAAAAGAGAAAAATACGTTTGTTTACCGGATCCACGATTTCCCGGATCCTGAAAAGGTTAAGAACTTTTCGGTATTCGCCAGACAGTTCGGGCATAAGATGAACGTTGATGAAACATCGATATCAAGTTCCCTTAACAAGCTGATGACGGAGATCGAAGGAAAGCCCGAACAAAATATCCTGGAGCAGCTGGCAATACGGACAATGGCGAAGGCGAAATATTCGACGGAGGTGAAGGGACACTTCGGGCTGGCATTCGAGCATTACTCTCATTTCACATCGCCCATCAGGCGTTATCCCGACATGATGGCGCACCGGATGCTCCAGCATTACCTCGACGAGGAAAGCAGGCACCTGAACAAGAATGAGTATGAGGAAAAATGTGTGCATTCTTCCGAGCGGGAAAAACGCGCTGCCGATGCAGAGCGTGCATCCATTAAATACAAGCAGGTGGAGTTTATGGCTTCCGCGGAAAAACGGGTTTATGCGGGCCTTATTTCAGGTGTTACCGAGTGGGGAATTTATGTCGAAATCATTGAAACAAAATGTGAAGGTATGGTCCGCCTGGCCGATATGACGGATGACTTTTATGAATTTGACGAAAAGAACTACAGGATCACCGGCAGGAAGAACCGGAAGACCTATACGCTGGGCGACAGGATCAATGTACTGGTCAAGAAAACGGATATCGACAAACGTATGATCGACCTCGTCTTTGCAAAAGATATTCCCTCAACCGAAGAATAAGAACGGCAAATGTCATTATCCCTGAATCGTTATCAAGGCTGGATAGAAAAAGAAATAAGCAGGCATAAGTACGGCAACGAACCCGACTCGCTTTATGAGCCGATTCGTTACCTTATGGGTCTCGGCGGGAAACGACTGCGTCCGATGCTGACGATGCTGGCGTATGAGCTTTTTAAGACCAACCCCCGGACGATTGTCACCTGTGCCATCGCGGTGGAGGCCTTTCACAACTTTACGCTGATGCACGACGACATCATGGATAAGGCGCCGATCCGCAGGGGAAAACCAACGGTGCATAAAAAGTGGAATGTCAACACCGCTATTCTTTCAGGCGATGCCATGCTGATCAAGGTCTACGATCTGTTATTAACCGTCGAGACCTCCAAACTTACCCGGGTACTGCGGGCATTCAACAAATGCGCGACGGAAGTCTGCGAAGGGCAGCAGTGGGATATGTTGTTTGAAAACGAAAAAACGATTACAGAGGCGCAGTATATCAGGATGATCAAACTGAAGACCGCGGTTCTGCTGGGATTCAGCCTTGAATTGGGTGCAATCCTCGCCGATGCACCGGAACAGGATTGTATTGCGCTTCGTAAATTCGGAACGAATATCGGTATCGGGTTTCAACTGAAAGATGACCTTCTCGATGCTTATGCCGACCCGAAAAAATTCGGAAAACAGGTAGGCGGCGATATCATTGCAAATAAAAAAACATTCCTCCTGATAAAAGCCATTGAAAAGGCCTCGGGAAAACAACAACGGGAACTGAATTACTGGTTGTCGGGGGGAAAGTTCAACAAAAAGGACAAGGTGGATGGCGTGAAGGCACTGTACAATTCGCTGGACATCCCCCGGCTGACTGAAAAAAAGATCAACGTCTATTTTGATAAGGGATTTGAAAGCCTTCAGGGGGTATCCTGCGATGAAAAAAAGAAGGAAAACCTGAGGGTGTTCACGGAATCGCTGATCGGCCGCCAGTCGTAATCAACTTTCCCCTGTTCAGATCATTTATTTCCTTTCAGTTTTTTCTTCAGGAACTCGGCGGTATACCCTTTCCCTTTCTTTACCATTTCTTCGGCCGTACCTTCGAACATTATGGTACCGCCTCTTTTTTCCCCTCCCTCAGGTCCCAGGTCAATGATCCAGTCGGCGCATTTGATAACCTCCAGATTATGTTCGATGATGATCACCGTATGCCCTTCGTCCACCAGCGCATTGACAGCCTTCAGAAGCTTCGAGATGTCGTGAAAGTGTAACCCGGTCGTTGGTTCATCGAAGATAAAAAGAAGGGTTCCTTCGGCCGAGTTCTTACCCAGGAACGAAGCAAGCTTCACCCGTTGAGCTTCGCCGCCACTCAGCGAGTTCGAGGACTGGCCCAGTTTCACGTATCCCAAGCCAACATCGTTCAGCGGAAGGATCTTCTCGTAGATGCTTTTTTTGTCTCTGAAAAAATCCAGACTTTCTTCAACTGTCATATCCAGGATATCGGCGATGTTTTTCCCATTGTGCTCAATCTCCAGAATTTCCTGCTTGAAGCGTTTGCCATGGCAGCTTTCGCATTTGAGATAAATATCCGCCATGAACTGCATTTCCACTTTGATCTCTCCCTCTCCCTGGCAGGTTTCACACCGGCCTCCCTCTACGTTAAATGAAAAGTGGGATGGCTTGTAACCGCGCTGCTTGGAAAGTTGCTGGTCTGCGTATAACTGGCGGATTGCGTCGTACGCTTTTACATAACTGATCGGGTTGGATCGCGAAGACTTCCCGATAGGATTCTGATCCACAAATTCAACCTGCGTAATCCTGGAATAATCACCCTCGAGCTTATCGTACTTGCCGGGTGTTTCGGACACAGAACCACTTAGTCGTCCGACGGCGGGATAAAGGATCTTCTTGATAAGTGTTGATTTACCGGAACCGCTTACACCGGTGACAACCGTTAAAACACCCAGGGGAAATTTTACCGTCAGGTTTTTCAGATTGTTTTCGCGGGCGCCGCATACGGTAATGGAGTCCTTCCATTTTCGCCGGGTAGCGGGTACGGATATTTCCTCGCGACCGCTCAGGTAATCCGTTGTATGCGATCTGATCTTCCCGTTTATGTCACTGATGGAACCCTGAAAGACCAGTTCGCCTCCATGGCTGCCTGCATCCGGACCGATATCGATGATCTGATCGGCAGCGCGCATGATCTCCTCCTCGTGCTCCACAACGATCACGGTGTTACCCAGGTCCCGCAGCGATTTCAGGACACCAACCATCCGGTCCGTGTCTTTTGGATGAAGTCCGATGCTGGGTTCATCCAGCACATACATCGAGCCGACCAGCGCACTTCCCAATGAGGTGGCCAGCTTGATGCGCTGATATTCTCCTCCCGATAACGTGGACGTCAGCCGGTTCAGGGTTAAATAACCCAGTCCCACCTTATCCATGTACTCCAGGCGGGAACGGATTTCCGTCAGTATTCTTTCGGAAATTTTGACATCAAAGTCCGGAAGTTTGATCTTCCCGAAGAAGGCGAGCATATCTTCAATAGGCATCAGTACCAGGTCCGTGATGGAAACTCCGGCGATCTTGACATACTGTGCATCTTTCCTTAACCGGGTTCCTTTGCAGTCCGGACAATTCGTACGGCCGCGGTAACGCGAAAGCAGGACCCTGTACTGAATTTTATGCGTCTTGGACTCGAGGTATTTGAAGAAGTTATGAATACCGTCAAAGTACGAATTGCCGTTCCATAATAATTCCTGCTGTTCTTTGGTAAGCTCGTTGTACGGCCTGTGAATAGGGAAATCGAATTTTATACCGTTCTTAAGCAAAGGCTTCTGCCATTCACCCATCGTTTCACTACGCCACGGGGCTATAGCGCCCTCATAAACCGACAGCGATTTGTCCGGAATAACCAGGTCTTCGTCAATTCCCAACACCTTGCCAAAGCCTTCGCAGGTCTGGCAGGCGCCAAAGGGATTATTAAAACTGAAGAAGTTGATCGAAGGCTCCGTGAACTTCATGCCGTCCAGCTCGAAGCGGTCGGAGAAGTGCAGTTTTCCATGACTTTCGGCATAGATCGTGCAGTCGCCTTCGCCCTCGAAAAAAGCGGTCTGTACGGAATCGGAGAGTCTGAATGTTGTGTCTTCGTCTTCCGGGTTGACGGTTGTACGGTCGATGAGTAT
Organism: Chryseolinea sp.; assembly: GCA_041742155.1. GTDB lineage: Bacteria > Bacteroidota > Bacteroidia > Cytophagales > Cyclobacteriaceae > Chryseolinea. The sequence goes on from JBGSJE010000005.1 coordinate 433,150, forward strand.
CTCGACCAGATCTTCCGCCTTCGTTTGCTTTTTTTTCTTCCCGCTCTCCGTTTCGGCGGCAATTAACTCTTCTATGAACCGGATCTCTCCGTTCATCAGGACACGCGCAAATCCCTTGCTGAGGAGCAGGTTAAGTTCGTCGGTAAGTTTTCGACCCTTTTTTACATGGACGGGGCAGGCGACCATGAGTCGGGTCTGAGCGGGCAGCTTTTGAATGGAATCCACAACCGAGGTCACGGTATCTCTTTTCACTTCCCTGCCGCTTACCGGTGAATACGTCTTCCCGATGCGGGCGAACAGTAATTTGAGGTAGTCATAGATTTCCGTGGTCGTTCCAACGGTTGAACGCGGATTCCGGGTATTTACTTTTTGTTCGATAGCAATTGCCGGTGAGACACCCCGGATATAATCGACCTCCGGTTTTTCCATACGACCCAGAAATTGCCGGGCATAGGAACTGAGGCTTTCCACGTACATCCGCTGACCTTCCGCAAAGAGTGTATCGAATGCCAGTGACGATTTACCGGAACCCGAAAGTCCGGTGATGACGACGAGCCGGTTACGGGGGATAGCGACACTTAAGTTCTTAAGATTGTTAACCCTTGCCCGTTTGATGATGATGAATTCTTTGGGATCGAGGTCATCCAGCAATATATCGTTGGGTATCGATGTGGTCTTGGTCACGGAATGGGGGAATTAAAAATTCAAAGTAAGTGATTTGATCCTGACAAAAACTGTCAACACGGTGGCGGGAGACAAATAAGCGATAAAAAGATATGACTTATGTGAAGTTTACCGGCATGAGAGGGGTGTTTTTCATTTTTGCTAAAGGATCGGAGTAAAACAAAAACACCATCCGCTCAGATGGTGTTCAGTGTTTGAAAATTAAAGTTTTTTAGTTGTCAAAGTCAGGATCGTAGCTGGCTTCCCGGCCTTTGCGGCCGCCGCCCTCCTCATCATAGTCGCTATCGGTCTCCTCATCGCCCTCACCGCCGGCGTTGTCAAAACTGTCGGCTGCCTCAAATCCATCGTCTTTATCAAATTCGGTTTCGGGCTTTGATTCCACATCGTATTCTCCGTCGCTGTTTTTTGTGACAGGAACTTTCACCAGGTATGTAGCATCTTCTGTTTCCAGCGGAAACACAAATATCGGCTCGCGTTTTGCATTGGTAATGCGGGTGATACTGCTTTCATATCCATTTGGATACTGATTATGAAGCAGTTCCAGCAAATCTCCTGAAAGATTTTCAAGGCTTTTAATAACTTTTTTCTTACTGATTGCCATACTATATTATGATGCACGCTATTAGCGAGCAAATACCTAAAGAAATTATAAGAGAGGCAAGATTTTTTTCAAAATTTTTTGTGGTTTTTCAAAAGTTTTCTATCTTTTCCAACCAATTTGTTCCACTAACCCCATACAATATCGAAAGAGACTTCTACGTTACCTAAATGTGAGACAGAATGATTGACAGCAGATTAAGTGACAGCCAACTCGTGTCGCTATATCAGACCGGTAACCAAGAAGCTTTCGAAATGCTCCTACACCGACACAAATCCAGGATTTATACGGCTATATACCTGATCGTCAAGGACAGATATACAGCAGAAGATCTCTTACAGGAGACCTTTGTAAAGGCTATCAATACCATTCGTGGTGGCCGCTACAATGAGGAGGGTAAGTTTTTACCCTGGATCAGTCGGATTGCCCACAACCTCGCGATAGACAATTTCAGGAAAAACAAGCGTTATCCTGAGGTAGTCCTCGAAGACGGGAGCAGACTTTTTAATTCCATGGAATTTGCGGAGGAGTCAATCGAAGACAAGCAGATTTTCAGAGATACGCGAACGAAACTCAGAGATTATATTAAGGAATTGCCGGTAGAGCAAAAGCAGGTCCTCATTATGAGGCATTACCTGCAAATGAGTTTCCAGGAGATTGCGGAACGCACGGGGGTGAGCATTAATACGGCTTTGGGCAGAATGCGGTACGCACTCATCAACCTGCGTAAACGAATGGTGAAACACAGAGCCTATGATAAAAACTTTTACTCAAACGGACTTGATCAGGTATTTATACCAAGAGACTACGGAGAAGGAGAAGAGGGAGATTGACAATGCCTTGATCTGCGACAGTGAGTTGCAAGCCCTTTACGCTGAACTTTGCGCCGTGAAAAAAAACATGGACGCCGCTCAGCTGGAACCATCTCCCATTTCGATACTCAACATACTGAGCTACGCGAAGAATAAGCTGGAACAGCGTTCATAGCCAACGACTGCACATTTGTAAAACCCGGCCACTACCGGCGGGTTTTACAATTCTTTGATAGTCACTTTGCGCCACCGTACTTTTACCCCACCACCATCGTGGATCTGGAGTGAAATTTTGCCCGTGGCAGCTCCGATTTTTTCGTCCTCCAGTTCTATCATCTGCTCACCATTCAGCCAGGTCGTTACCTTATTTCCATTCATCTTAACGACCATTGTGTTCCACTTTCCTTCTTTCAGGAATTTTTCTTTAGCCGCGTCCGGCTTGATCAGCCATCCTCGGCCGTAAGATTCATAAATACCACCCGTGCTCTTGTTCAGGGGCGCAACTTCCGCCTGCCAGCCGCTGATCTTCGTTCCTTCGATGGAACTGTGAAAAAATACACCACTATTGCCGTTCGACTCCTGTTTGAATTCAACGGTTAATTCAAAATTCTTATAGTCCTTATCCGACACCAGGTAACCATATTGCTTGTCCGGTCCGCTCTCGCAGATCAGCTCTCCCTTCTCCACATACCATTTTTCTGTTCCATGAACCGTCCAGCCGGTAAGATCTTTTCCGTTAAAGATCTTTTCCTGCGCAAATGAAGTCTTGAGAATGGCGGAAAGAATGAGGAAGGCCAGTATTTTCTTTGTCATGTCGATTTTTCGTTTGGCCTGAAACTACAAATCAAAAGCCATTTATAAAACCGAATTCAGATTGTGATAGGGTGGATAATGATCAACGGCTCTTTTGTGGCTTAAGAAACTCCCGGTTTACCCCGATGAGGGCGACGTTCCTGGCTAAAAGTGGCAAAAATCCCCGGCAGCCGGGTTGCCGGCGAAGAACAATCCTTTTCTTTGCAGGGTGAAAGTAATGATCCTTCATCAGCACTTCAATTTGCCCCATGAAGGCGGGCCTCTGCGTTCCTATTTTCTGGCAAAAGCACTTGTTACCGGCGGTTTGACCCCTGTGGTCATTACCTCGAGAAGCGAAGAACGGTACCGCTCGGAAATTTATGAAGGCATCGAGATCCATTACCTTCCCGTCGCTTACAATAACCGGTTTGGTTTCCGGGAACGCAGTGTTTCATTTATTCGGTACGTATGGAAAGCGATTCGGCTGGCGGGAAAACTCCGGGATGTAAAAGTCTGCTACGCGATTTCAGTCCCGTTAACGGTAGGCTTGGCTGCGCAAAGTATCAGACTCCTCTATAAGATACCCTACATTTTTGAGGTCGGGGACTTGTGGCCGGAAGCACCCATTCAAATGGGCTTTGTCAGGAATTACTTTTTCAAGCGGATGTTGTTTGCCCTGGAAAAATCAATTTACAACTCGGCCCTTTCCATTGTCGCCCTTTCTCCTCCGATCCGGTCCGCGATTGAGAACAAGGTTCCTGGAAAGAAAGTCTACATGATCCCGAATATGGCGGACACAGAATTTTTTAAGCCGGAAGAAAAAGAAGGGAGGCTGGAAGTAAAATACAACGTGGGGAAGAAATTTGTAGTCTCCTATATCGGTGCCGTTGGGCTGGCAAATGGATTGGAATTCTTTGTCGATTGCGCGCGGGCAAGCCAGGTTGCCGGGATTCCGGTTCATTTTCTTCTTTGCGGCGATGGTGCCATGGTGGATCCACTACAGGAAATACTTAGACGGGACAACATCTCAAATCTCACGTTCATTCCCTTTCAGAACCGCGCCGGCGTGCGGGAGATCATGAACATAAGCGACGCGATTTTTGTCTGTTACAAAACGATCCCCGTCCTGGAGACCGGATCTCCCAACAAATATTTCGACGGACTGGCGGCAGGGAAACTGATCGTCATCAACTTCGGAGGGTGGATCGCGAAGGAAATCATGGAGAACAGGTGCGGAGTCTGTGTCGACCCCGCCGACCCTGGTGACTTCATCATAAAAATACAGCCTTTCCTGCATCAGCCGGAGATGTTACGCGAATACCAGCGGGCGAGCCGCGACCTGGCTTTGTCCCGTTACTCCCGTGATATGCTGGGCGAGACCTATCGCGGGATTTTTAATACACCCGGCCGCGACCGTTAGGCGATCTCTTTGTTGAATATTTTCCCTGTCTTTTTGTTTTTCAGGATCAACTTCTTCACGCCATAATGCGTCACCTCCTCTTTAACGAGGTAGTGATCGGCATCGTAATCGGTCAGGTGCTGGTCTTTCGATAGTCCTGTTTTTCCACGCCAGATGTCCAGTATCACGGGCTCCCACAGTTTGGTCCGGGACGATTTGTATGCAGCATCCAGTACGGCGTTTACAACATACCCGTCATAGAAGGTTTCCTTCGGCTGTGTTCCTTTCTCCATGGCATTGAACATATCCATGAACATATGGTTATAACCCAGTTCATTCAGTTCATCCCCTACGGGGAAAAGCCACCCGGAATCGCTTTCCGCTTTTTCAGCGAGATAGCCTGAGTTCTTTCCCGTCGTAAACATCTCGAAGCCGGTACGCAGAAAGCTGTTTATCCAGATCGTTCCTTCTGTTCCCATTACTTCATCACGAAGATCAAGGCCTCCCCGGAATGTCCAACTGACTTCGAACTGGGCCATCGCTCCGTTTTCATACCGGATCAGGGCGATTGCGTGGTCCTCCGCGTCGATGGGCTTAACCTGGGTATCAGCCCAGCACATCACTTCAACCGGCAGGACATCTTTCCCGATATAACTCCTCGTGATCTCGACGCAGTGACAACCGAGATCCAGGATACATCCCCCTCCGGCTTGCTCCAGGTCCCAGAACCAGTCGCTGTGCGGGCCAGGGTGAGTCTCACGGGACTTTGCCCACAGAATTCTTCCCAACGCACCGCTCTTCACGCTCTCGAATGCTTTGAGAAATTTTGGTGTATAAACCAGGTCTTCCAGGTAACCGTTAAAAATACCGGCCTTCTCCACCGCATCTAACATACGTCTCGCTTCGGCCGCATTCCGTCCCAGCGGTTTTGTAGTGATCACGGGCTTTTTGTGTTTGCAACACAACATTACCGCCTCTTCGTGGAGGTTATTGGGAAGTGCGATACAGACTACATCGACTTCCGGGCGGTTGATCGCCACTTCCATATCCGTTGTGGAAAAGGCAACTGTATAGTCGTGGGCAAAGCGGGACGCGCTCTCGGGTTTCCGCGAGTATATGCTTACAATTTTGTCTTTACTTCTGTAGCCGTGTAAGGAGTCGGCGTAAAACCGCCCGATAAAGCCGGATCCCAGCATCGAGATATTCATGGCGCGTTGATTTAAGAATAGTTTAAGTTAAGCTTGTTTGATCTCTTTCTCTTCCTTGAAAAAGATCAGGAAATAGATCAGTACAAAGAGCGCGATACCGGCCGGCACAAACCAGATGTTTTTCCAGGCATAGGTATTATCGACTGTGTAATAGTCGGCTACCCTGCCGAAGAACCAGGTTCCGATGAACATGCCCAGCCCATAGGTTGCAAAGGTAAAGAGTCCCTGCGCGGCATTCTTGATCTTCGCTCCGGCCTTCTTTTCCGTGTACATATAGCCTGTTACAAAGAAAAAGTCATAACAAATTCCGTGAAGGATGATGCCTGCATAAAGCATCCATTCGTTCGAGTTAACATCGCCATACGCGAAACAGATATAACGCAGCAGCCAGGCGATCATCCCAATGATAACCATTTTCTTAACGCCGATCCGGTTAAAAAGGAATGGGATTGCCAGGATGAAAAGCGCCTCTGAAAACTGACCCATTGTCATTTTACCGGCCGCATTTTCCATACCGGCCTGGTTGAGAAAAAGGTTGGCGAGGCCATAATAGAAGGACAGGGGAATACAAACCAGGATGGCTGCGATAAAAAAGATCGCGTAGGGGCGGTTGCGGAACAACACAAAGGCTTCCGCTCCAATGGCACTGGAAGCCTCCTGGCTCTTACCTTTCGGAGGTGTATGAGGTAAAAAAAGGCTGAAGAGACCCAGTGCCAGGGAAGACATCGCTGCCATCTGAAAGGTGATCACGGACTTTTCAATTTCCAGGACGGAGATCATAATTCCCGCGATTATCCAGCCCACCGTTCCAAATACCCGGATCCAGGGGAACTGTTTCCCCGGATCACTCATCTGGTGGAATGCAATACTGTTTGAAAGGGCGATCGTGGGCATATAAAGCAGGGAATACAACAGGATCAGCCAGTAAAATATTTTATTGTCGCCAACCTGCGTCGCATAGTAGAGAAGGCCTGCGCCTGCAATATGGAGTATGCCCATGATCCGCTGGGCGGCAAAAAATCTGTCGGCGATCATCCCGACGAAAAAGGGCGAGATCATGGTTGCGATAGCCAACGCATTATATGCCGCAGAGATCTGACCTCCGCTTGATCCAAGGTATTCCGCCATATATGAACTCATCGTGACGTACCACGCCCCCCAGATAAAATATTCCAGGAGCATCATGACTGAAAGCTTAGCGAAGATAATTGGTTTCATGGCGGATGTATTGTAAAGAAAGATACAGGGATAGAAGTGGTGATGAAAACCTCCTGCATAAAATATTTGGAACAGGCGCCCGAATTTCTGCATATCTTGGAGCCATGGGGAAAATTGATTCCAAGACGATCACCTCCACCATCGGAAAAGGACTTACGGATTTTTATGAACCTGGCTGCGCTAAAGAAAAAGTTAATACGAAGGTTGAAGAATTACCTTCGGGACATCTCGAAAGAAATTCCGCATAACTTACGGTACAAACCGACCGGTGCAACGAGCTTGTCCGGCCTGGCAGATTCTATTGAATACATGGAACTCGGACCGTCGTACGATTCCATTCTCGACCTTAGTCCGGCATTCGTAAATCAATGCTCCCCATACATGAAGCCGGTAATCAGATACCGGTTTCCCCCTGATTACATTGCTATTATAAAGAACGGTCGCGTATGTTCGTATGATCAGTCCAATATGGCTGTGATCTCCGGCGATGGCAAAGTCATCGAGGAGCCTTCGTTCCAGTGGCAACACGACCGGATGGCTCCCGTCGTGAACAACGCCGTCTTCTGGCAGCAGGGATTTTCCAAGCCGAAAAAGTATTCCGGAAAGGTTTTTAGTATGATGGCCGGTGGTGGCGCCATATACTATTATTACCATTGGATGCTGGATGCAATTCCAAAACTGTATCTGTTGAAAAAAAGCGGGCTGTTTGACCAGGTGGATTTTTTCCTCGTACCGAACTACGAATTTCCCTATCAGAAGAAATTCCTGGACCATTTTGGAATCACGCCCGACAAGATCATTAACGGGAATGTGGAGCATCATATTCAGGCCGATCAGCTCATCGTTTCATCTTATGTGCGCTGGGAAGACCACCATCCGCGGTGGGCGTGTGAATTTTTAAGGAACAGTTTTGTGCCGGAACAACGAACAGCGCCGGACAAACTGATCTATATCGGGAGGGGTGATGCATCACGCAACAGGAAGATTACCAATGAAGCGGAACTTATCGAAATGTTGAAAGGGTACGGATTTGAAGCCCTCCTGCTGTCCGAAATTTCCCTGGAAGAAAAGGCCCGGCTTTTCAGTTCGGCAAAAGTTGTGGTGAGCGCGCATGGCGCCGGACTTACTAACCTTGCCTTCTGCACACCGGGTGCCCGGGTACTGGAAATTTTCCCGGACAACTATGTGAGGCATGCGTACTATGATCTTAGCAACAAATGTGGCCTGGAATATCATTACTTGCTTTGTCCATCTACCGGCCCGGCGGAAAACAGTTCCGATGGCCAGCGGATCGGGTTTACCGCTGATCTGGATGAAATTAAAAAAAGCGTCATCGCCCTTCTGCAGTAATCCCGCCTCATTTTAAATTGAACGACTCAGACCGTGTCGCATGGTGAACGGAAGGGTCTACTCAACGTTCCTTTTTTTCAACATGATGCCTCGGTTATACGAGGGAAAAAACTATTTTTTGCCAAACTTGACTGAAGTAAATTTTTTTGTTCTACATTCATAGAGTCTATAGTTAGCTTTATGAATACAAATACCTGGATACGACGGCTCGTTGTAAAAACGAGTAAATACTCTGTTTTCCTCTTTGGATCTATGCCCGTCAATAGAAGGTACAGACCGGTCGGAGTAAAAAAATTGTTGCCGCAGAACGACAACAGCATAGAGTACCAGGAACTGACGCCACCCTATGTTTCCACACTGGATCTAAGTCCGAAATTTGTCGACGACTGCTCACCCTTCAGCAAACCGGAAATATCCATACAAATGCCCGGTGATTATGTCGTGACGCTGAAGAATGGACGTATCTGCTGCTATGACGAAAGCAATACGGCCGTTATGGCGAAGGATAATTACCTGATCGATGACCTTTCTTTTCAATGGGATAGCGAAGGAGAAAAAATGGCCGAAGCGAAGAACAATAAAGTTTTTATGCTTAAAGGATTCACCCAGCCGAAAAAGTACAAAGGGACGGTGTTCAGTCTGATGGGTGGCGGTGGTGCGAAATATTACTATTACCATTGGCTGATCGACGCGGTAGCAAGACTCGGATTGTTGAAGCGAAGCGGGCGGTTCGAGGAGGTGGATTATTTCCTGGTGCCCAACTACAGCAACAGGTACCAGAAGGAAACCCTCGCTCATTTCGGAATAAGCGAGGACAAAATTATTGACGAGGAACTCGTACATCATATCGAAGCGGATCGCCTGATCGTCACCTCCTACACAGAGATAAAATTCCACCACCCCAAATGGGCGCTTGATTTTCTGCACGACAGTTTTACTGTCCCCCGGCAGGACAAAAAAAGAGACAAGCTCATTTACATCCCCAGAGGCGATGCAGGACGGAACCGCAGAGTCCTGAACGAAGAGGAATTAATGACCGTACTGAAAGACTATGGATTCGATATCCGGTTCTTATCGGAGATGACGATGGCCGAGTATGCCGAATATTTTAACGCTGCAACGCTCGTCCTGGGTGTACAGGGCTCCGGTTTTACCAACCTCGTGTTCTGCGAGCCTGGCACAAAGGTTATTGAATTTTTCCCCAGCAACTATGTCAGGCATATCTACTACGATATTTGTAACAAGATGGGCCTGGAGTATCATTACCTCCTTTGCCCTGCCGTGGGCGATGCAACGGACACCCTGGACGGACAAAAAGTAGATGTGATTGCCGATATTCAGGCGATCACAGCAAAGCTTGATGAAATACTGGGTCGTCGTGAAGCGCAACCAGTAAGCGCATAGCAATCACCACTCATTTCGCATTAACCCACGCGGAAAAGAAGGGCTCAAGACTCCGTTTGCAAACCTTTTCCATCACATCCTGAAAATTTTTTGTTTTCACGGATTTTCCAAAATACAGGGATGTATACTGTTTGATCCCCTCCCAAAACAACTCGTCGCCCAGCTCTTCTCTCAACATATGCAAAACATAAGCCCCTTTGTAATACACCAGGCTGCGATCTTCAGCCGTTGGATTTGACCAGTCCATAAATGCAAGTGCCTTGTCCTTGCCCTGACTGACAACTTTCTGATAGGCATTGAAATAAACGTCGATATCCTTCAAGTATTCTTCGCGGCCGAAACGATGTTCTTTAAAAGCCGACGACATAAAAACAGCGAACCCTTCGTTAAGCCAGAAATGACCCCAGCCGGAACACGTAACCTCATTCCCCCACCACTGATGAGCAAGTTCGTGAGCCGCAAGGTTAATATCCATCGGGGTTGCCAGTACCTGCTTCCCATATCCGTTTCTCACCACGCAAAATCCGGACATCTCCTGCGAAGCGCTTCCCATACTTTCCACCTGAGTGTAAACCGACCTGGGATATCTTATTCCTGAACGGTTCTCGAAAAATTCCATCATCGCTCCCGTCTCTGCAAAGATCCGTTTTAGTTCCGATTCTGAATAGTGACCGGAATACCGCAATTCTGTATTTCGATACTTATCGATCGCCTGATTAAAACGACCCGCGACAAACCCGAACGTGTACGTTGGAACGGACCGCTGTTCAATCCAGGTATGGATGACCTTGCTATCGACCGTCTGTTTTCCGGCAGGTACACCAACGGAAACGACCTCCAGTCCTTCCGGTACTTTTATCTGCAACTCAACGGAGGCTTTGTCAAGGGGGGAATCTTTGCAAACAAGCCACCTGCCCGTTGAAAACACGGTATACGCTTCTTCCTTTTCGGGGAAGAACTGTATCGCCCAACCCGGTTTTCCGTGGTATGTTACTTCTAATGTCTGCTGTTGTTTTTTTTGATCGAAATCCTTCCGCAAAAAAAGGATCGTACCACCACTTCTCTTGAAGGGAACGGAATGTATACCGCTACGGACACTGTCGATGATGAGGTTGCCACAGTCGAGTTTGAATTCACTCACATCATTCGTAACGAAAGCAAAATGAATGGTCACTTTTCCGCTAATCGATTTGGAAGGGAAATCAGGTTCAACCTGCGCGGTGTAGCGGATCACGTCTATCGCAGATAAGCTATCCGTTGGCTGCGAGCGGGCTGGCAGGAAGAACAGATGCGTAACGAACACGGTGATCAACACCCGAAAAATGGAAACTCGATCCTCCGTAAGGTGGTACATGGTGAATGGGCTGGGTTCAGGAAGACAACAACAACGAAGCCCAGTTTTCCCTGCTGTCCCTCCGGACTTCCGAGAGACCGAATTTGCCGCCTTCGGTCAGCAGGTCCGGAATATCCTCAACGTAAAATCCGCTGAGCAACAGCAGACCACCGGGAGACATGTACGCCTGGTAGAGCGCGATCTCCTCGAGCAACACATTCTTGTTGATATTTGCCAGAATGATGTCGAATTTTCCTTCGAAGTGAAAGTCACTCAGTTTTCCCTGCTGGTGATGAATATTCACGCATCCGTTGACATCGATATTCTCTTTCCCGTTGCTTACACTCCACTCGTCGATGTCAAAAGCTTCAATTTCCCGTGCACCGAGTTTCGCAGCCATAACGGACAGGATAGCTGTTCCACAACCCGCGTCCATCACTCTTTTGTCCCGGTGATCCATGTCCATCTGGCTTTTGATCATCAGGTATGTCGTCTGGTGATGGCCGGTGCCGAACGACATCTTCGGGGTGATGATCAACTCATACGGATATTTTTCCGCGATCTTGTGAAAGTCGGCGCGGATCAGGCACCTGTTATCGACAATGATCGGTTGATAACTTTTTTCCCACTCTTCGTTCCAGTTTTGTTTCTGTATTCTGTCGTGGTAAAAGACAACCGGAGTCTGACTCATGTACTTGTCCTTGATGACCTGCAACTGATCCTTGTCGTAATTCTCCTGCTCAACGTAGGCCTCGAAGCCATTGTCCGTTTCCAGGAAACTGTCGAAGCCTGCTTCTCCGATTTCCGCCATCAGAATTTCAGAAAAATCCGGATCGCAAATCACTTTCAGGCGTGAATAGTACATGAGTTTGCTGCCGTATCAGATTGACTTTACGATCTCTGTAAACTCCCTTGACTTCAGCGACGCACCGCCGACCAGCCCACCATCGACATCGGGACAACCGAATAATTCACGGGCGTTTGCCGCGTTTACGCTGCCTCCGTATAAAATTGAAATGGAATCCGCAACAACCTTACCGTATTTTGAAGCGAGGTGTTTGCGTATCACGGCATGCATATCCTGCGCCTGCTGGGAGGAAGCGGTTTTACCGGTACCGATAGCCCATACCGGTTCATAAGCGATGATCACTTTCTGAAGGTTGGTCTCATCCAGGTGGAAAAGGCTCTCCTCAACCTGCTTTGTTACCAACGCTTCGTGCCCGTTTTTTTCACGCACTTCCAGCGGTTCACCGCAGCAGAAGATCGGCGTCAACCCGTGCTTCAGGGCGATATCAACCTTTTTGGCCAGCAATTTTCCGTCCTCGTTAAAATATTGTCTTCTTTCGCTATGACCCAGTACCACATACGGAACTCCCATCGATTTCAACATCAACGCCGACACCTCGCCGGTATACGCACCCGACTCGTGTTCACTGCAATTCTGCGCAGCGACGGAAATCCGGACGTCACTACCCAGGAGATTTTTAACAGGTATCAGGTAGGGGAAGGGGGTGCAGAGAATAACTTTCGCATCACCTTTTACCTCATCGGCAATCATTCCTTTTACTTCCGACGCGAGGATGTTTGCTTCCTCCAGCGTTTTGTTCATCTTCCAGTTTCCGGCTACAATTTTTTGACGCATAGTGTTAATTAAAAGATTGATATAAAAAATTCAGTTCAAAGATAAACAAGCTTTCTGCATTGAGCTTATCGCGTTGAAGGTTTATAAGCCGACTCCTTGAATAGCTTCTGGACGTTCCCGGCATTCATCAGATTTGGCAGAGTCGTTTGAGGATGTGTTTCCACGTACTTATTTACGATTTGCCAACCGATCCACTGTCCGATTCGCCCGGGGCATTTTTCTCCTACCTGGATGGTGACGGGCCGTTCCCCGAGGTAGTCCTGTTTCACTTTATGACTTGTCGAGTATAATACCTGGCTCTCGATAAACCGTTTCCAGATCAGATCCTCGTTTTCGCGCGATCCTTTTATTTCCTCCGGGGTGTACCAGATGAAGACACTGTCAGGCACGCAGGGCAACATATGTTTCGCGAAATAAAAAGCCTTACCGTAGCCGATCATATCGGCAAGCACGGTTTTGTCCTGCAGTTCTGTTTTGTTAAACCGGTCGCTGATGCCGTAGATCAGCAGGCAGGAGGGAACGATATCGGACGGGTCATATTTCCGGAGGAGGTAGTCATAAATTTTAGGGCGGTACTTCGCACCCTTGCCCAGGTAAAAATCGAGGCTTACGATGATCAGGGAATCGGAGACGAACATGTCCGTATCAAGGCCGGAAACAATCGTCTGGATTCTCGGCGGAGTAAAGCCGGGGTAATAGTAGCTGACGTTGGTGAAGGCTTCACCGAATTCTTTCTCCAGTGCACTAAGGTCTCCGAATACGCGCTTCGTTTCGGTCAGCAGCGTATCAAGGTAAGGGTTTGTGAGACGGGCAAACACCTCGTCTACAAAAACTGAATCGGAAGGATATTCAGCTCTTCGGAAGATATCGTCGCGTACACTCGGATACTTCGTCAATAATTCAACCAGTTCGGTTTTTGACGTGATATTGATGAAAGCGTCCTGCAAAGGCTCGATCCTCACATCAACTTTTAAGGTTGTTTCAGGGATAAAGACACATTCCTCCTTTTCCCGGTCGCAGGCTGTCATCCAAACGCTTAGAACTATTATTGAGGCAAGAACCTTTCTCATAAACTGCATTTCCGCACGAAGATGCTATTTTTTTGCCGATCTGAACACCACCTTACGGTTCAAAAACAAGATTGTCGGCTGGATGATTTTTGGTAAGCCTCAGGCTTCTTACTTTTTCGCCGACGGTGACATGCACCAGATTCGACTGATCGTCGAAAGTATCCGCGATGATGCTGTTTTGAACGTTAATGGTTTTCCATTTTCTTACATTTCCCACTTCAACGTAAAAGATGAAAGCATCACCCTCCTGTTCGTGTCCCAGGTATTTTGTTACAACGGACTTGGTATCCAGCATTATCTTGAAATGTTTCTTCAGGTAACTTTCCATCATCTGGTCCACCGTCAGCCCCCGGGGATTCAGAATATCAAGATCAGGGTTCTTATACTCATTTCTCAGGGTGACTTCGAGATCGTCCATAAATACGCGCATCATGATCTCCAGGCGCTTGTCCTTATCGTCCATTTCTATTTCCGTGACGGAGACGTGCAGAGGATGCAGGGATGCAATAACAAGGAATATAAAAGAAAGAGACTGGACCATTTTGGGTGATTTGTTGCAAAGATTAACTTTTCAAAAATAATACCGAAATCGATTTTGTGTCGCGCTCCCGGCGGGCCGTAGCCGCTCATCCGCAAAACATTCGCCGGTGATCTGCGGGACCTGTCAAAAATGAAAATATTCCCTTATACTTGCTCGCCTATCGTGTGTTTGGGTTTCTATGTCTGAGTTTCAGCTATATTTTGGCCTGGGGAAGGATCACATACTCGACTATGTCAACGGTTATGATCATATTCTTTTCGTTATAGCCCTTTGTGCATTGTACATCAGCCGGGACTGGAAAAAAGTGCTGATCCTGGTCACTGCGTTTACAATCGGTCATTCGATAACCCTGGCGTTGTCCACGCTTCGCGTAGTAAGCGTAAAAGCAGAACTTATCGAATTCCTGATCCCCCTCACCATTTTTATCACGGCGGTATCCAACCTGTTCAAAAACGAGAATAACATCGGTGACCGGCCGATGCAGATGAATTATTTTTATGCCGCTTTTTTCGGTCTTGTTCACGGACTCGGATTTTCAAATTACCTTCGCGGCATCCTCGGCAAAGATAGGGGGATCGTAACGCAGCTGCTGGCTTTTAACCTGGGCCTGGAGTTCGGGCAGATCATTATCGTTGTACTTTTTATGGCCGTCAGTTTTATTCTGGTCGACCTGTTCGGGTTGAACAGAAGAGACTGGAAAATGGTAATATCGTCTGCGATCGCAGGTATTGCCCTCGTCCTGATGAAGGATAATATGTATTGGATGGAATAACTCAATTAACCTGAATATACCCATGAAGCATTTTCTTATTTTTCTGTTCATAGCGGCAGGTACACTTACCTTCGCTCAGACTCCTGCCTGGCAGGGAAAGTTTGAACAACTCGATCAGACTCTTCCGACACCGAATGAATACAGGACAGGTTCCGGCGCACCCGGTCCGAAATACTGGCAGCAAAAAGCAGACTACGTTATCAGCGTGGAACTCAACGACGGAAACCAGAGTATCACGGGAACCGAAACCATCACTTACCACAACAACTCACCGGATATCCTGCGATACCTGTGGCTTCAGCTTGACCAGAACATTTTGTCGGATGACAACTCGCTGAAGTCGACATCGACAGGTGCGCTGAAAGATTCAGCAGCAGCAAAAACGTATGCCGCACAGGTTTCCGATTTTAAAGGCGGCTTTTTGGTTAAAAGCGTAAAGGAAACATCCGGCAAAGGGCTTCCGTTCATGATCAACAACACGATGATGCGTGTCGATTTACCGCAACCGCTCCGACCCGGGGAGAAATATTCTTTCAACATTGAGTGGTCCTACAACATTGTCGACAGGAGCGTATTCGGACAACGCAGCGGAATGGAATTCTTTCCGGAGGACGGTAATTACATCTATACCATCGCCCAGTTCTTCCCGCGTATGTGCGTATACGATGATTACGAAGGATGGCAGAATAAGCAGTTCCTGGGACGAGGAGAGTTTACGTTGCCCTTTGGAGATTATAAAGTCCGTATAACCGTGCCGGCGGATCATATGGTTGCCGCAACCGGTGTGCTAAAGAATCCAGCCGATGTTTTGTCCAAAGTTGAACTGGACCGGTTTGAAAAAGCGAAATCGTCGTACGAAAATCCGGTGATCATCGTCACGCAGGCGGAAGCTATCGCCAAGGAAAAAACGAAATCGACACAAAAGAAAACGTGGGAATACCACGCGGAAAACGTACGGGACTTCGCATTTGCCAGTTCCCGGAAATTTATCTGGGATGCGCAGGCAGTGAAGATCGGCAATGCATCACCCCTTGCCATGTCGTATTATCCGAAGGAAGGAAATCCGCTCTGGGAAAAGGAATCCACGAAGGCAGTTAAAAATACAATCGAAGTGTATTCACGCTATACGATCGATTACCCGTACCCCGTTGCCATTTCGGTCCATACGGCCAGTATCGGAATGGAATACCCGATGATCTGTTTTAATTTCGGACGCCCGAATAAAGATGGAACCTACAGCGCGCAAACACGCCAGGGAATGATCGGCGTCGTGGTTCACGAAGTGGGTCACAACTTCTTTCCCATGATCATCAACAACGACGAACGCCAGACAACCTGGATGGATGAAGGGATCAACAGCTTTGTTCAGCTGCTTACCGAACTGGAAAGATACCCGGATATCAACTGGAACCGTGGAAAGCCCGCAGGACTGATTCCGTATCTCAAAGGCGACAAGAACAAGATGCGCCCGCTGATGGTCAATTCGGAACAGGTGATCGAGTTCGGTCCGGAGCAATATGCGAAAGCGGCTACAGGGCTTTACATGCTCCGCGAAACCGTTATGGGGCCTGAACTATTCGATAAATCTTTTAAGGAATACGCGCAACGGTGGGCATTTAAACATCCGAAGCCCGCCGATTTTTTCCGTACACTGGAGGATGCGTCAGCCGTCGACCTGGACTGGTTCTGGAAAGGATGGTTTTATACAACAGATGCGTGCGATCAGTCTATCGACCAGGTAAAATGGTTCAAGCTGAGAAAAGAAGAGACCGAGATGGAAAAGAAAAACATCAATGTTTCCAAAGGAGATCTGGCAACAAAACCCGGCGAAAATAAATATGACAACTTTAACAACGGGCCCGAACCCTTTAGCCTGGTAGCGACCGACCCGAGGTTGAATGGAGAATTCGCCAGCCGTGTGGATGACAAGGCAATCATGCAAAAGCTGGAGGATAAAAACATCTACGAGGTGACCCTTTCCAACAAAGGAGGGCTTGTCATGCCGGTGGTGATCGAATGGACCTACAAGGATGGTACAAAGGAGATCGAAAGAATTCCCGCGGAGATCTGGAGGGTTAATGAACAGAAAATAACAAAGGTGTTTGTGAAGCAAAAGGAGGTGACCAATATCGTCCTCGATCCAAACCAGGAACTGGCGGATGTGAATGCGCAGGACAATGTGTTCCCCAAGCGCACGGATACGTCCACCAAGTTTGACGAGTTCAAGAAGAAGTCAAAATAGCTTTTCCGGGCGGATCATCCCGTTTGCCCCGGTGGTACCGGTGCGGGGAGGGAAATTTTTTTTTGGAGTGCGGGTTTTTTCAGGCACTTTTGTTGCCCTGAAAAACCAAAAACCTATCCAATTGCTCAAATGAAGTGGACGTACGCATTTATTTTCTTCCTGGGAACGGCATCTGGCATCCAGGCACAAAATCAGCCCTGGAAAGGGAAGTTTGAACAATTAGGGGAGACCTTACCGACGCCTAACAGCTATCGCACAGGCTCCGGCGCGCCCGGCCAAAACTACTGGCAGCAACGGGCCGATTATGTGATCACTGCGGAACTGGACGACAACACCCAGGTGCTGACCGGATCGGAGACGATAACGTATTATAACAATTCCCCGGACGCGCTGAGCTACCTGTGGCTTCAGTTAGACCAGAATCTTTTTGCGGAGAACAGTATAACCAACAAAACGAACACCGGTATCGTCCGGGATTCCGTGCCCGCCAGTTTTTTCAAGTCGCTCTCCGGTGTCGATGTCTCCGATTACAAAGGTGGTTTTAACATCAGGTCTGTAAAGGATAATAGCGGCAAGCCTCTTCCGTTTACGATCAACAATACCATGATGCGTGTGGATCTTCCCGCACCGCTGAAGACGGCGCAGACATTTACCTTCTCCATCGAATGGAACTACCGGGAATCAGACCGGCAGGTTTTCGGCGGACGAGGCGGTTACGAATTTTTTCCGGCCGACGGCAACTATGTATACACGTTCGCGCAGTGGTTCCCGCGAATGTGCGTCTACGACGATTATGAAGGCTGGCAGAACAAGCAGTTCCTGGGTCAGGGAGAATTTGCTCTCGTCTTTGGTAATTATAAAGTAAAGATCACGGTTCCGTCGGATCACATCGTCGGGGCTACAGGTACGATCCAGAACCCGAAAGATGTATTGACGAAGGAGCAGATCGAGCGATTTGAAAGAGCCAAGCGCACGTTCGACAAACCCGTGCTGATCGTAACCCAGGACGAGGCTATAAAAAAGGAGAAGACGAAGTCGTCAAAGAAGGCGACCTGGGAATTTTACGCGGAAAACGTCCGCGACTTTGCCTTTGCCACATCCCGGAAATTCATCTGGGATGCGCAAGCCGTAAAAGTGGGAAGCAAAACACCACTGGCCCAGTCGTTGTATCCAAAGGAGGGAAATCCCCTGTGGGAAAGAGAATCCACCAAAGCCATTAAGAATGCGCTTGAGTTGTATTCGCAGCGGACATTCGAATACCCTTATCCGGTAGCCTATTCGGTTCATTCCGCGCAACAGGGAATGGAATACCCGATGATCTGTTTTAACGGGGAGCGCCCGAACAAGGAAGGCAAATATTCAAAACAAACGCTCACGGGACTCGTGCAGGTTGTGGTCCACGAGGTCGGCCATAATTTTTTCCCGATGATCGTAAACTCCGACGAACGCCAATGGTCGTGGATGGATGAAGGCCTGAATACGTTCCTGGAAAAAGAAACCGTGCGTGAACGTTACCCGGAACTTTATGGAACGCACGGCACGCCAAAAGGAATTGTTCCTTTTATGCGTGGGGATAAAAGTCAGATGCGGCCGATCATGGCGATGTCGGATAATATCAGGGGAACCGAGTTCGGGCCGAATGCCTACACAAAACCGTCCGCTGCACTTACCGTTCTTCGCGAGACGGTGATGGGGCCGGAGGTGTTCGACAAGGCATTCAAGGAGTATGCCGAGCGTTGGGCGTTCAGGCATCCGAAACCCGCCGATTTCTTCCGCACAATGGAAGATGCCTCCGCTGTCGACCTGGACTGGTTTTGGAGGGGATGGTTCTACACGACCGACAATGTTGATGTTAACCTGGACGATGTGAAGTGGTTCAGGCTTCACGCTGAAAAACCGGACCCCGAGAAAAAAGGTGTAAAGATTCAGCAGGGTGACCTTGCATCCGCGAACGGCGCCAAGGGTGGAGCGACTGATTTTAGCAACGGACCGGAAGAATTTACACTAACGAATACTCCCGAATCGTTGAACGGTGAATTCAAAAGCCGCCAGGACGACAATGCCATTCGCCTTAAGCTCGAAGACAAAAATATCTACCAGCTCACGTTTAAAAATGCCGGTGGTCTGGTCACGCCATTGGTCATTGAATGGACGTTTAAAGACGGATCCAAGGAAATTGAAAGGATTCCGGCGGAGATCTGGAGAATAAATGAAAATGAAGTGACGAAGACTTTTATTAAAGATAAAGAAGTGACCAACATCCTGCTCGATCCGAATTTCGAGTTGGCGGATGTGGAATTGAGCAACAACGTATTTCCTAAAAAGGCCGGCGGATCGAGATTCGACCAGTTTAAAAAGAAGTAGTTAAAATCAACGGCCGCTTTCCGGAACAGTCATTTATTTTCGTCCGACTCATCGAGGTGATGCTTGTGTAAAAAGCGGTGCACGATAGGCGACAGGAAAACGGCGACGATACTGAGGAATGCCACACCGCTAAAGATCGCATAGAAGGACGCAAACCATTTTGCATCGTCGTTCCGGAGAGGATCTACAGGACCCATTCCGGTCAGGATCATGGATGCGTTTACGAGCGAATCGAGCCAACTCAGCCCGTTGATGTAATGGTAACCGGCGATACCCAGCCCCAGCGAGACCATGAGCAGGATCAATGAAAAAAAGAAATACCGGAAGATCCTGGCAACAAACTGTGGGCGCGGAAGCAGCGGTTTGCTTTTATGCTCAAAGGCCATCATCGTGAGTTAGCTGGTAAATAACTTCAGGGCGCGCGCCAGATCTACATTTCCACCGGAAAGGATAATACCTGTTTTTTTGTTGGCGAACCTGTCCTTTGATTTCAGTACAGCGGCGAGCGGCACGGCGCATGACGGTTCCACGATGATCTTCATTCGCTCCCATATCAATCGCATCGCGGCGACGATCTCCGCGTCCGTTACCGTAATAACTTCGCGCACCAGTTCACGGATTATGGGAAAGGTTTTGTCACCGACTGTAGTGAGCAACCCGTCGGCTATTGAGTCTGACTGGGAAATTTCAATGCTGCCGCTTTTCATGGAACGGAAGGTATCATCCGCCCCTGCCGGTTCTGCCGCGATGACCATCGTATGAGGGGAGAAATATTTAGCGGCGAGTGCTGTTCCGCTGAGTAGTCCGCCGCCACCCACCGGGGCCACGATGATATCCAGGTCGTTTACTTCCTCAAAAAGTTCTTTAGCTGCCGTAGCCTGACCGGCGATGACGGCGTAGTTGTTGAAGGGATGTATTTCTGTCGCACCCGTCTTCCGGATCACTTCGGCGAGCGTGGTTTCGCGCGATTCCTGGGTGGCCTCACATTCGAAGATCTCGCCGTCAAAGCCACGCACGCCGCGCTTCTTTATTTCAGGGGATGTCGCGGGCATAACGATATAGGATTTCATTCCCATCAATTTCGCAGCCCTGGCGATAGCCTGCGCATGGTTCCCGGAAGAATGTGTGGCTACACCTTTTACAAGCGCTTCACGGGGGAGGGAAAGCACGGCATTCATGGCACCACGTGCTTTGAACGCGCCTATCTTTTGGAAATTCTCACACTTAAACAGGAGTTTGCCTCCGGCCAGTTCGTCGATCCCCGACGATGACATCACCGGAGTACGATGAACATACTGACCTATTCGGGCGTGTGCTTCGGTTATGATTTGTTTATCCGGGATACTCATTCCCGAAAGATAAAGAATATGGTGAAGGATGACAGGGGCTTCTCCGGAAATTAGTATGCGGGACCGCTATTTGGCCATCTTGTTGTTCCGGTAGATTTCTTTGCCCTTATCGTTCCATTCCATTTTAATGTATGGCCTGAATGTTTTGTCGAAGGGCTCTTTCGAATAAGCGATGATCTTTTTTCGTTTGCCGTTTGCGTAAAATTCCGTCCAGTCTCCCACTTTTTCGTCCCACTGATATTCTCCCTGCACCGCCACCTGTCCGTTCTCGTGAAAGAAATAGTAATAACCTTCCTTTTCGCCGTACTCAATGGGAGTCATTTCTTTCATACGCTTGCGTTGCTGTGGATCGTAGTAAGAGACAAGGGATTCCTTGGGCCAGCCCTGGTAATACCGGTCTTTATCTTTAAGTGTGCTGTCGCGGTTGTATTCAACCCATCGTCCGTGGCGTGTGCCTTTGTAAAAGATCCCCTTCATGAGGACCACCTGCCCCTGCCTTTTTTCATAAGGCCCGTGCAACAACACACCTTTCGCGGGATCAAATGTTGTCGTCTTCCGGATCTCCCGGCG
Source organism: Chryseolinea sp. (assembly GCA_041742155.1). Lineage (GTDB taxonomy): Bacteria > Bacteroidota > Bacteroidia > Cytophagales > Cyclobacteriaceae > Chryseolinea. The sequence goes on from JBGSJE010000005.1 coordinate 454,498, forward strand.
CGTAAAGTCATACCAGTAAATATCGCGTACAAACGTCTGGGGCTTTTCGGATTTTTTGAGGTAATAAAACAGTTCGTAGGTTACCCGCTCACCTTCACCTTTGCGCGTAAAACCTTTTTTTGTCTTTATGCCGTAGTAGACCTTCTTCTTTACCTTTTTCTTTTTGGTATTGACAGGTTCTTCTTCCCTTTGAAAGTCGAGGTTAACCGGCGTGTCGATGGTAAAACGTTGCTCTTCCGGCTCGTCCTGCGCCCATGAAACCAGCGGGATAAGAAACAGGGAAAGTGCCCATATCGTCCTGAAAAATTTCATCATGCCTTTAACGCCGGGGATAGTTGGATATTGTAAAAATAATAAACCCCTCCGTTTTTTGAAACAGAAGGGGTTTAAGCTGTTCAGGCGTTCTGCAAACTAGGAAACCAGCTCGACACTTCGTTTGATGAAGTTGGTCAGTTCAGCTCCCGTAAGCATATTCTGGGATAACAAGGCAAGATCGTACGCCTGCTTCGCCAATTTTGATTTTTGCTCGTCGCTTTCAGCCTTCAGTATTTTCTGGATGATAGTGTGATTTGCGTTGATGGCTACATTGTAATTATCCGGCATCGTACCCATGAAGGAATAACCGCCGCCGCCCAGCTTAGCCATATCTTTCATTCTCCGCATGAATTCGCTCATGGTGATCACGACCGGCAGATCCGTTGGAGACAGGGATTCTACGACGACGTTCATACTCTTGTTTGCAATAGCGCCTTCGAAGACAGTTTTGACCTTCTCCTGCTCTTCGGTACTAAGGACACTTTCCATTTTTTCATCCTTGTCGATGAGCTTTTCCGCCGTTTCACTGTCAACTCTTTTGATCTGCACCTTCTCGAGCTTTTGTTCAAGGGTGTTGATAAAGTGATTGTCCAGCACGCCGTCCAGGAGTAGTACATCATAGGCTTTGTTTGTAGCGGCCTGGATAAAGCTGTCCTGTTTGCCGGCATCGGAAGCATACAGGTAGATCACGTTCCCGTCCTTGTCCGTCTGATTTGCCTTTACTTTCTCCTTATATTCTTCAAAGGTAAAATGGTCGCCCTGCACATTTTTCAGCAGTCCGAATTCTTTGGCGCGATCGTAGAATTTTTCATCGCTGATGATGCCGTACTTGACAAAAATATTGATGTCGCCCCATTTCTTTTCGAAGTCCTTGCGGTCTTTTTTGAACAGTTCCGCCAGTTTATCCGCAACCTTTTTTGTGATGTGCTGGCTGATCTTCTTGACATTCGCATCGCTCTGCAGGTAACTGCGGGAGACATTCAACGGGATATCCGGGGAATCCAGAACGCCGTGAAGCATCATGAGAAAATCGGGGACGACATCCTTTACTTCATCGGTGATAAACACCTGCCGTGAATAGAGCTGGATCTTGTTTTTCTGCATCTCAAAGTCATTCTTGACTTTCGGGAAATACAGGACACCGGTGAGGTTGAACGGGTAATCCACGTTCAGGTGGATCCAGAACAGGGGGTCTTCCGAGTAAGGATATAACTCCTTATAAAAACTGAGGTAGTCTTCATCTTTCAGTTCGGCCGGCGTCTTGCTCCACAGGGGAGAAGGATTGTTGATGATCCGGTCTGTCGTTACGGTTTTATACTTGGGTTTCCCCTCATCGTCCACACCGTCTTCAACGCTTTCATCCTTTGTTCCGAACTTGATTTCAACGGGAAGGAACTTACAGTACTTTTCAAGGATGCCCTTCAGTTTCCATTCGTCCAGGAATTCTTCGGAGTCTTCGTTGATGTGGAGGATAATATCGGTACCCCGTTGTTCTTTTTTAGCGGGGAATAATTCAAACTCCGTTGAACCGTCGCAGATCCACCGGGCGGCGTCATCTTCGCCCACTTTGAACGAGCGGGAAATGATCTCCACATTGTTGGCGACCATAAATGCCGAATAGAATCCAAGCCCGAATTTTCCGATGATATCCTTCGCATCCGTTTTGTCTTTGAATTTTTCAACAAACTCGGTTGCCCCGGAAAATGCGATCTGGTTGATGTATTTTTTGATCTCTTCGCCCGTCATCCCGATTCCTTTGTCGCTGACGGTGATGGTTTTTTTCTCCTTGTCGAAGCTCACCTCGATGGTGAGGTCGCCGGCTTCTCCATTGAATTCGCCGAGCGATGCCAGTTTTTTTAGCTTTTGCGTCGCATCGACAGCATTACTGACTAACTCACGCAGGAAGATCTCATGATCCGAGTAAAGAAATTTTTTGATGATGGGAAAAATATTCTCGGTGTGTATCGAGATGGTACCTTTTTCTTGTACTTCTGCCATAATGTTTAGTTTTTTCGGTTAAATGATGCGATTTCAGGACAATACATAAAAAAATCCCTGCCGGGCAGGGATTTCAAAAGTTGTTCCAGAAGCGAGTTCTGACAGGATGTCACTCACATGTTCAAATTTCTCTAACCCTTCCCCGGATCGCGCTTAAAAACATAGCGGGTCACAAAAATTCCGTTCCCGTCTTTATCGCCTCCATCGCTCTCCACACCACTGGTGACAAAGACCAGTTCCCAGCCGTCCTTTGCCATCTCGTTGAGCTTCGAGGTAATGACCGCGTCATTGGAAGCTATATTCTGGAAGTTTATCCCGGCAACGCTGTAAAAATTAAGCAGCTTTGTCTCTTCGAAATTTTCGATCCGCACATCTTCACGCCGAACATCGCCCTGGTCTGACTTCTTCCCGTCGGTACGCTCCGTTGTCAGCGGCTTGTAGTCTTCCGGATTTTTGTGATCCAGCATCCGGGAACGCCCGATACCCATGGGCACGATTGACTCAACGGTAGTTATTACGTGGTACTCCTGCGCGTAAGCGCCCAGGGAAACACAAAGCACACTTAATGCGGCGATCCATTTTTTGATCATACTATTTATTGATTGGTATTGGCAACATAAACTCTTTCGCGCGAAAATTGTTGCACCACCGGCATGAATTAAAAACGGCTTGTATCGCCAGCCCGGTAGCGTCTAGCGCAAACGGTCGGAATCGCGGACCAGCCTTTCATCCTTGCGGATAAAACGATTGGCCAGCAGATTGCAAAGTACGGCGGCGAACGGTATCCATAAGCCCGGTCCGTATTGCCCCTGTATACCCGGAAAGGTTTTTGCCAGCTGACTGGTAAAATAAAGACCCGAACCAATTACCCCCACCAGGAAAAGGGAGTTGAGGGCTCCGATTTTCATCTGTGTCATACGGTTTTTATAACGGGTAATTTCCGTGAGAGCCAATGTGGCCGAAGCGATTGCAATGATGGCAGTCAGGCTGTAAGGATTGTATTTGTAGTCGGTACCCTGAAGGTAATAGAAGGCTGTCAATACACTTTTTTCACCGTTGACCTCGATGGTCCAGATCGGTAACACGAGGCTTGCCAGGAGGGAAACGATCGCGATAGCCAGAAATACGGTCTGAATTCTTTGCCACATACAGGTGTTGCTTTAACTTGCCGGCAAAGTAAATAAAAATATACACCCCCGCTCGTCCCCATCTTCACCCTCATGAAATTCTTTTTCGAAATAGCATACAACGGTAAAAATTACGCCGGCTGGCAGAACCAGGCAAATGCTATTGGAATTCAGTCGGTTATTGAAAATGCGCTGTCGCAGATGTTCCGCACGGAAGTAAAGATCGTCGGCAGCGGGCGGACGGATACAGGTGTTCACTGTGAGCAGCAGTTCTTTCACTGCGAACTGGAAAAGGAAGTAGATTCTCAATCGCTTATTCAGAAGATGAACTCTTTTCTGCCCAGGGATATCGTCGTTAAAGATATCCGAAAGGTAAAACCCGACGCAAATGCACGGTTTGATGCCCTGGAACGCACGTATCATTACCGTATTACCAGAAAAAAAAATCCGTTCCTGGAAGGACTCGCCTGGCATTTTTTTAAACCGGTTGACCTCCCAACCATGAACAAGGCCGCATCGTTACTACTGGGAGAACACGATTTTGAATGTTTCAGTAAGGTAAACACGGATGTAAATCACTTTCTTTGTAGCATCAGGAAGGCTGAATGGCGTGAAGAAGGACAAATGCTGGAGTTCACCATTTCGGCAAACCGGTTTTTGCGAGGTATGGTAAGATCCATTGTTGGGACACTGCTTGATGTGGGAACGGGGAAAACCTCTCTGAAGGAATTTCAGGCAATCATCAACAGCCGCGACCGGAAAAAGGCGGGAGCCAATGTTCCTCCGCAGGGTTTGTACCTGACGAGGGTAAAATATCCCGCACGGATTTTTGTGAAGGAACAGAATTAGCACGTATTATTTTGATCAAGGGTATTCAGTGGAGAAAGAAAAAGTAAGTAGTGGTAATATCATCGACTGGTCGGTCCTCCGCCGGTTGATGAAGTTTGTAACGCCGTACCGCGGACGTTTTATTTCGGTGGTTGTCCTCACTATTTTGCTGGGTGTACTCGCCCCGACCAGACCCGTACTGATTCAATACACACTCGATCATGATGTCTCGGTGGGCAATTACGATGCCATGGTAAGGATGATGATCATCCTGCTCGCCTTGCTGATCTTCAATTCAATCGCTCAATACATTCATACTTACCTGTCGGGATGGCTGGGTCAGCAGGTGATCCGGGATATCCGTGCGAAACTTTACGAACATGTAGTGAACCTGCGCCTGAAGTTCTTTGACAAGACACCGATCGGCCGGCTCGTGACCAGGACTATTTCCGATGTGGAGACTCTCGCCGATGTCTTTAGTGAAGGACTTGCCGCCATGGTGGGAGACCTTCTGCAGATTATTTTTATCCTCGGTTTTATGTTTTACGAGGACTGGCGTCTCGCCCTTCTTAGTTTGTCCACGATACCATTGCTGCTGATCAGTACGTACATCTTCAAGGAAAAGATCAAGGTTGCGTTTAACGATGTGCGGAATGCCGTTGCTAACCTGAATACATTCGTGCAGGAGCATATCACGGGGATGAATATTGTGCAGATTTTCGGAAGTGAAAAAAGAGAGTTCGAAAAATTCAACGAGATCAACGAGGACCATAAGCAGGCTAACCTACGTTCCGTACTGTACTATTCGATCTACTATCCCGTTGCGGAGATAATCGCTGCCGCCGGAATCGGGTTGCTCGTCTGGTATGGAGCGAAAGGAGTAATTAACTACGAGGAAAGTGGTATTACGGTGGGGAAGCTCATTGCTTTCATCATGTATATCCAGATGTTTTTCCGACCCATCCGGATGATTGCTGACCGTTACAACACACTGCAGATGGGAATTGTCAGCTCGTCAAGGATCATGAACCTGCTGGATTCAAGGGAGGATGTCCAGGAAAACGGTTCTAAGAAAGCTGAAAATATAAAAGGTGAGGTCAGGTTCGAACATGTCTGGTTTGCATACAATGACGCCGAGTATGTACTGAAGGATATCAACCTGGATATCCGTCCGGGTGAAACGGTCGCCCTCGTAGGCGCAACCGGCGCGGGTAAGTCGTCCATTATTAATCTGCTCAACCGGTTCTACGAGATCAACAGGGGCACAATCAGTGTCGATGGTGTTGATATCAAAAACTACGACCTGGGTACACTACGAACGAACATCGGCGTTGTTTTGCAGGACGTGTTCCTTTTTTCCGATACGATCATGAATAACATCACCCTCGGAAACAAGGATGTGACGGAAGAGATGGTCTGGCATGCGGCGGATCTTGTAGGCGCAAGGAAATTCATCGACCGCTTGCCGGGGAAACTCGGCTACAACGTGATGGAGAGAGGAGCAACCCTGAGTGTCGGGCAGCGTCAGTTGATCTCCTTTATACGCGCGATGGTCTATGACCCCAAAATTCTCATCCTCGACGAAGCCACCTCGTCTGTTGACAGTGAAACGGAAGAAATGATTCAGCAGGCCATCGGACAAATGATGAGCGGGCGTACGTCCATTGTTATTGCCCACCGGTTATCCACCATTCAAAAAGCCAATAAGATCATCGTTCTGGATCATGGCGAAATCAAGGAAACAGGCACGCATGAAGAACTGCTCCTGCACGAGGGTTTTTATGCGCAGTTACACAAAATGCAGTATAAGGAGTTTGTTTGAGGCGTTAATCGGCCGATAAACGGTTGAACAGCTGCGAGAAAGGGCAAAACGGTTATATTTGCCTTTAATGCGCATTCTGAAAACCCTCGTGCCCGTTGTTTTTTGCCTGTTGAGCCTTCAATCGGTCGCTCAAAGGGCCCGTATTTACAACGGGGGAAAAAGTATGTACACCCGCGAACGCTATAATTCGGCGGCCCGGATACGCGGTGCAAAAGCAAAAACAATCTGTCCAGTTTTCGAAAACTCGAAATACCCGTACCAGGGACTGGGTGTTAAACTGGGCGATCCTTTTGCGATCACATACAAGTATTATTTCAACAAACGATTCGCCCTCGCGGCCGACATCGGCAAAGCATCAAGCGGATTATACAACCGTTACTTCCGTGAGAAGTTTGACCAGTATGTCGTCACCGACACGTTCTCGACTACGGATGCCAGCATTGAATACTACACCCACAAGGTCAAGTCCGATCTCATCGGCGAGGTCAAGTTACTGTATCATATCGATGCGGCTAAGATCTCCCCGGGTTTACAAGTCTATATCGGCGCAGGTTGGGAGTGGAAAAACACAAAACTTCAGTATGACTATACCTTCCGCGAAAGCGTCGTCGACCCGGATAAATTCGGCCGCTTTGAGCGGACACGGTTTACGATGGGGCCGCAGGGAGTAGTGGGAATCGAATACGCATACTTCAAAATTCCGATCTCGGCTTTTATGGAGCTGGAGTACTTTTCCGATGTGTTGGCTGACCCCGGCTGGAGCCGCGTGGAGGGTGGTGTCGGATTACGGTATATTTTTTAAAGTAAATTGAAAAGGAGATGAGAGGAGTGATTGTTCTTTTAGTGATCGTGCTGGCATCGGCAAAGGTTTTCGCCCAGGACCACGCGATCGGTGTACGTGTAGGCAACCCGATAGGAATTGTGTACAAACGGTACCTTCAGAACGACCGGGCTGTCGAATTTGGGATCGGTACGTCGGGATCCGGTTGGAATTCAAATTATTACAAAAAGTCTTTCGGAGATTACAAGCGGTATGATAACTACGACTACCGCTCGCACCGGGTCAGAAGTTCCGTATACTTCCAGGGCCGTTACCTTTTTCAATACGATATACCCATCGAGGGAATGGTCGGCGAGCTCGATTGGTATTGGGGTATCGGCGCGGTTCTTAAATTCGGTCAGGTGGATTTTACCTACCAGAACCAGGATCCTCCCTATAATGTCGTAGCGGATAGCCGCACCGATATCGACTTCGGACCGGAAGGGATTGCTGGCATGGAATACACATTCGAGGATATTCCCCTGACAGTCTTCGGAGAGGTCAGCCTGATGCTTGAGTTCGCGGACAGGCCCCTTGTATTCCGGACCTTCGCAGGAGTCGGGGCGCGCTTTAATTTCTAAGCTTCCGCTTGATCCGTTCCGTCGCTGGTTTCCTCCGACTCTTCAAGCTGGCCCTGTTTGTCGAACAGGTCCTTATAAAAACCATCCTTCGAAAGGAGAGACTCATGGGTTCCTTCCTCGACAATATACCCGTCTACCAGCACGATGATCTTGCTGGCCAGCTTGGCTGACGAGACCCGGTGGGAAATAATAATCGTCGTCCGGCCCTGCATGATACGTTTCATGCTGTTGAGAATATTGTTCTCCGTTTTTGTATCGACAGCCGACAGTGCATCGTCGAGCATAAGGATCTTTGGCTCCCGTACAATAGCCCTGGCGATAGAAACCCGTTGTTTCTGGCCACCGGAGAGCGTGATTCCCCGTTCACCGACACGGGTATTAAATCCCTGGGGAAAACCGACAATGTTGTCGTATACATCAGCGTCGCGGGCGGCCTGCTTCACCTTGTCCTCGTCGGGATTCTTGATCCCAAACCCGATATTGTTGAAAATGGTGTCGCTGAAAAGGAACACGTCCTGCGGCACATAACCGATCTGGCTTCTCAGCGAGTGAAGATTGTAGTGGGTGATGGGAATGTCATCGATCAGGATGTCACCGCCGCGAACGTCGTAAAGGCGGGACACCAGGTACGATACCGTACTCTTGCCGGAGCCGGTAGTTCCGATGATCGCCAGCGACTCGCCCGGGTTGATTGTAAAAGAAATATCTTTAATCGCCTTGATACCGGTATCCGGGTACGTGAAACTCACATGCCTGAATTCCACCTTTCCTTTCAGTTCAACGTCGAGTTCTTTTTCCGAAATGATGTTGGTTTTTGTGCTGAGAAATTCATTAATGCGTTTCTGCGATGCTTCGGCCCGTTGAACGAGGCTGCTGGTCCAGCCCAGCGAAGCTACAGGCCATGTCAGCAGGTTCACGTAAATGATAAATTCGGCAATGTTTCCGAACGTAAGATTTCCATTGATCACCTGCGTACTGCCTGCATAAACGGTGAGGATGGTGCTCACGCCCACAAGACCCATGATCAGCGGATAGAAGAGCGACTGGATCTTGGTGAGTTTGAGAGACTCCTTCCGGTAGATATCCGTTTCCGTTTCAAAACGTGAAATGGATTCGTGTTCACGGTTGAACGACTTCAATACTCTGATCCCGCTAAAGGCCTCCTGGACAAACGTGGAAAGTTTAGACTGACTTTTCTGAATTTGTTCCGCACGTCTTTCCACCTTGCTGTTGACGAGAAATATACCTATCGATAAAAACGGGAGTGGGCTTATAGCATACCATGTCAGTTCCGCGCTGATCGTGAACATGTATGGAATAAGGATGAGGAAAAGTGTGATGAGCGTCAGCCCGTACATTATCGACGGGCCGAGGTACATGCGGACTCTTCCCACATCTTCCGAGATCCGGTTCATGATATCACCCGTATTGTTCCTTCTGTAAAAACTCAGTGGAAGCGTCTGATAATGCTCAAAGATCTCATTCTTCAGATCGAACTCGATCAGGCGCGACATCACGATCAGCGTCTGGCGGACATAATACAGGAAAATGCCCCGCAAAAGGGCCATCAACAGGATCAGACCTGCATAGATCAGGATTCCGAACGCAAAGACCTTAAAAAAATCGTCCTGCAGCGCGGTGGATTCGAATGACCGGTAAATCTTGATATTGTCGACGACCAGATCGATCGAGTGACGCACCAGTTGGGCGGGAACGATCTGAAATACGTTGGAAATGACGATGAATATCGTTCCAAGGATCAGGTGCCATTTATACTTCGCGAGGTACTTATTGAGATATCGTAGTTCTTTCATTCAACAGGAGTTGAGCCGGAGCACGGTGTTAAAACGCACCGTCCGCATATTGGTTCCTTGCAATCGATTGAATCCGGATGATGCATTCGCCTTTAGCTGCCAGCTATCTGGGTGTAACAAACTTCAAAAGTACACTTTCCCCTTTTCCGAACGCGTATGGGGGTTAAAAATATGGCGGCGAAAAATGCCGCAATAAAACCCGTCTCCGGTGGTTATACATTCATAAACCATTTCAGGCAGCGGATTTGCCGCCGATAAACAAATCAGGGCCCTTTTGGTGAAAGCTGATGAGATGTTTTATTTTTGTACCGCTCTGTACCCCTTGGGTTAGTGCAGGGTATACTGCGCAACCTTGGTATCGTTCAGGTCGTTCGTGTTCGTTATATTATTTAAAGCTGTTCTTTATCATGCTTAACAGAAGGAGTCTCCGGGTAAAAGTGATGCAAAACCTTTTTGCACTGCAACAGTGTAAAGACGCGAATTATGAGTTGTGCCTGGAAAAGATCAACGATGCCTTTCTGCCCGACCTGAATTCGATGGAGGTTCAGGACAAAGCGCTCTTGTCATCCATGAAGAAGGAAGCGCTGAAAATTTTTGAAAAAGGCTTTGCCGCCGGCGAAACCAGTGTCGATCACGCGGATGCCCGGATAAAAAAAACCGTGAACGACTGTTTTCAATTCTACATCAATCAATCGAAGAAAGACACCGATTTCTTCAAAAAGAACCTCGTCAGCGAAGTTGAAAAAATATACAGTCACTATATCGCGGTGTTGAACCTTGTGCCTGCGTTCTCGGAAGTCGCCGAGGCCGACAAGAAGGTAAGCCACAAAAATTTCGTCAGCAATGCCTGGATCAAAGGACTTCGCGAAAGTGAAGCGCTCCGGAAAGATGCATTAAAGCTGGGTCGCCACTGGCAGGATAAAATGGACCGGGTGAAGGTGTGGTTCCGCGATGTTATTCGACAGGATAACGAATACCTCAACTATATCGACAAAAAAAGCCCTACCCGGGAGGATCAGAAAAAATTCGTCAACCATCTTTTCAAGAAGGTCATACTGGGAAAAACAGTGATCAATGACTACTTCGAAGAAGATGTGCTGCGATGGGCCGAGGACAAGGACATTGTAAAAGGCCTCGTTGAAAAAACCGTCAAGTCCTATGACCCCGATGCGAAGGAGCCCCTGACTCTCCATACCCTGTCCGTCAATTGGGACGACGACAAGGAGTTTATTGAAAAACTATACCAGAAGGCGGCTCATCTGGATGAAAAATTCAAAACCCTCATCGCCAATAATACCCGGAACTGGGAGGTGGACCGGTTGCCGTTAACCGACAGAATGATACTGGAAATGGCCATCGCAGAGCTTCTTACCTTTCCCAATATACCCGTGAAGGTCTCGATGAATGAATACATTGAACTGGCAAAAAATTACAGTACGCCGAAAAGCAGGCAGTTTATAAACGGTATTCTGGACGTTATCGCCAAGGAAATGAAGGATAATGGCGACCTGAAGAAGAGTGGCCGCGGGCTGATCGACAACAAATAAATCTGGGTTATTTTTTGAGGTAAAGGGGAATAAAGGTCTTTTATCCATTAACCCTGACCGGACAGGGAGATTCTATCAGGGAGAGTTTGTTAAAAATTGTTAAAATTTTGAATTTGCGCGTAAACCCTAATTAATTTGATGTTTTATGAGTAAAAAAAGCGGTAATACCCTGATGGCTTTTCTTTTTGGAGCCGCAGCCGGAGCCCTGCTGGGTATTTTATATGCACCTGACAAAGGAACGGCAACTCGTGAAAAGCTTTCTTTCCAGCTCGACAAATACCGGAATATGCTTCAGGAGCTGATCAACGACTTTGTTTCCGGGAAGGAAACTCCGCTGACGACAGAAGCGAAATCGCAGGGGCAGAAAGTGGTGGATGAGGCAAAGAACAAAGCGGAGCGCCTCCTGGAAGATGTTGATGAGTTGCTGGAACAGATCCGGGGCAAGAAAGGTTAATGCTTAAAACAAGAACTAAGAACAGATAAATGAGAATGAGTATGAAAAGCAACATGTTAAAGTCGTTATTTTTCTTTGCACTGGTAGCATTGCTTTCTGCCGCCTGCAAGGACCGCGATGCTGAAAAGAAGATTGCGATGCTGGAAAGCAGACTCGCGGAACTGGAAGGCAAAAAAGCGACGCCCGCGATTACGCCTGCCCCCGCAGCGCAGGCCCCGGAAACCAAGCCCGATGGTCCGCTTCCAACCATGGAATTTGAGCGCACAGACCACGATTTTGGTACCATTACGGAAGGTGATGTCGTCGAATATACCTATGCCTTCAAGAATACCGGGGCAGCACCGCTGATCATTCAGGGAGCCCAGGGATCCTGTGGTTGCACGGTTCCTGACTGGTCAAAAGAGCCTATTCCCGTCGGCGGAACGGGATTTGTGAAAGCCAAGTTCGACAGCAACGGCAAGCCCAATATCCAGAACAAGACCGTGACCGTAACGGCAAATACATGGCCCAAGCAGACCGTCCTTCGCTTTAAGGCGATGGTGACACCAAAGGCAGTAACCGATGGCCCGGTAAAGAAATAATTTTCCGGACCTTTCAGGAAAAGCATCCCAATCCGCCGGCCGGCAGGTTGGGATGTTTGTTTAATTGAGATAACTTTGACCTCCTTAAAAAAATTACTTTATGTATTCCATCCTGTTACAAGCGCAGCAAAGCAACCCCTACTTCCAGTTTATTTTCTTCGGTGCCATTATCCTGGTGTTCTACTTTTTTATGATCCGCCCGCAGCAGAAAAAAGCGAAGGATCAGAAGAAGTTTACGGAAGAGATTAAAAAGGGAGACTATGTCGTTACTATCGGTGGGGCGCACGGATATGTAGCCGAACTGGAAGGCGAAACATTCGTCCTGGAAGTGGAGAAAGGCGGACGTATCCGGTTCAATAAATCGGCGATTTCCATGGAAGCAACAAAAGTTGCCAACAAGAAATGACGTAACGACTGCGATCACACGGGTCGTCGCCTGGTTGTTGGAGAAAGAATCGATTGTTTGTACCCTGAGAAATGAGTTTTTTCAACTCCATATTCAATATCCTTCGTTTCAATCAGAAAAATTGGAAGGCCGTCGTGCTGTGTATCTTCACCGCCACGGTCTTTTGGTTTTTTAACGCACTGAACAAAGATTACACCACCACGCTTAGTTTTCCCCTTACCTTTGATTACGACCGTGAGGCCTACATTCCTGTGCGACCACTTCCGGAAGCTGTCCGGATAAACGTAACGGGGATCGGCTGGAATCTTTTCCGAAGAAGCGCGGGCGTCAAAGTTCCGCCCCTGGTCATCCCGTTAGAACGGCCGGGTGATGTGAAAAAGATAGTAGGGTCTACGTTGCCCGGTTTTTTTGCCAACCAGTTGGGCGGGTTCCAGATTAATTTTGTCGTAACCGACACCCTTCGCCTTGCGATAGAACCAAGAGCAAACCGGAAGGTGCAGGTTCGGCTGGATATTCCTCCCGCTTTTTTTAAAGAAGGGTACGTGCTGGTTAGTCCGATCCAGGTCGTACCGGATACAATCCTCGTGGAAGGACCACTGTCGCTGGTCGCCGCCTTGTCGGATGTTATTTTCCTGAAGATACCACAACGGAACGTCGACGATAATTTCCGTGAGATGCTCGAAGTGAAGTTTCTCAACGACGGCCTCATTAAACGCGATCCGCCAACAGTGGATGTCAGCTTTCAGGTCGACAAACTGGTTGAAGTGTCGGACTCCGTTAAACTGAAGATCATCAATGCACCTAAAAATTCATGGCCATTTATCGAGCGAAAAAAGGTACCGGCTAAACTGTCTATTCCAGGGACGATGATTAATTTTTATAATCCGGATTCGGTGATAGCGGTTGTAGATCTTTTGAATGTAACAAAGGGCCGTAAAAAGGTGATGCCCGTACTACAGGGTTTACCACCCTATTCGCAGATAAATGAACTTGATTCGGTCGTGATAAAATTTTGATGTGGCAGCAGTTTTACAAATTGGTATTACGGGAGGCATCGGCTCCGGGAAAAGCTTGGTTGCCAGGATTTTTAATTGCCTCGGTGTACCCGTGTATGATGCGGACAGCCACGCGAAAGAACTAATGACCACCGATGGAATACTCATATCGAACATTAAGAAAGAATTCGGAGAATTGTCCTTTAATACGGATGGAAGTCTGAACAGGAAGTACCTGGGTTCAACAGTATTTAACGATGCTGAGAAGCTGAAGAAGTTAAATAGCCTGATTCACCCCCGGGTGGCAAGGGATTATGAACAGTGGGTTGAAAATCGGCGCGGAGTCCCTTATGTAATGAAAGAAGCAGCCATACTTTTTGAAACAAATTCCAATACAGGGCTGAATAAAGCCATCGTTGTGTCAGCACCAGAAACACTTCGCATTCAACGGGTACTTCAGCGTGATACCCATCGAACCGAAGAAGACATCAGAGCGATTATGGGAAAGCAAATGCCGGAAGACGAGAAATTGAAAAGAGGCGATTTTATCATTCGCAATGACGAGAAAGTATTGCTGATCCCTCAGGTGCTTGGCCTGCATACCCGTTTTTTATCGATGAGCCTCGGCTAAAAAAATCTTCTGAACCAGACCTCATATTACCGTGTTAAAGACAAGTCATTCGCGATCATATATGTATAGTATCAAAGGAATTATCAGGGTGTTTTTTGCAATTTGTGTTCTGGCATCTTGTAATTCCAAAAAAGCGCCTGTCTCAGGAGCCGGAGCGAGGAGACAACAGGGGCCATTGCAGGTAGACGGCTTCGTTGTACAGCAGCGTTCTATCAGTGAAAATATCGAAGTGCCCGGGTCATTGCTCCCGTTTGAAGAAACACAAATACGCGCCGAGGTTGGCGGAAGGATTGTCGAGTTAAACATCCAGGAAGGGTCCGTTGTTTCCCAGGGATCGATGATGGTTAAATTGTTCGATAAAGATCTGCAGGCGCAGCTCAGAAAACTCAGGGTTCAGCTGGAGATCAAGGAAAAGACGCAGGAACGAAGCGCCGAATTGCTAAAGATCAATGGTATCAGTCAACAGGATTATGACCTGAGTGAACTGGATGTGGAGAATCTGAAAGCCGATATTGAAGCAACACAAATAGCGATATCCAAAACGGAGATCCGCGCACCGTATAATGGACGCGTTGGATTGCGCAATATAAGCCTGGGGGCTTACATCTCGCCCTCGGATGTCATCACGACACTCCGGCAGGTAAACAATCTCAAGCTCGAATTTTCAGTACCTGAAAAATACGCCAAGGAAATTGTAAAAGGATACAACGTCAGCTTCCGGGTAGACGGAGGGGAGCAAAATCACAAGGCTACGGTTATGGCGACAGAGAACAGTGTCGATCAGAATACGCGCACGTTGCGCGTGAGAGCGGTTGTGAATGAGCAGCATCCTGAACTGGTACCCGGAGTTTTTGCGAAGGTAAACCTCCAGCTTGGCAAGAATGACGAGGCTTTACTCGTACCTTCCCAGGCGATCATTCCGGCGGCGCGCAATAAACAGGTTATACTGTTCAGGAAAGACAGCGCTCAATACACGGTCGTCGAAACAGGGATCCGCGATTCAGCTTTTGTGGAAGTTACCAAAGGGCTGAAGGTCGGTGATACTGTTGTGACTACGGGATTAATGGCCATCCGGCCGAATGCAAAAATCAAGATCACGCGGGTAACAACCCAGAAGTGATCCACAGAAGTAAAACTTAGGTTATGAATATCTCAGAATTAAGTTTAAAACGACCCGTACTGGCATTTGTGATGAATATCATCCTTTTGCTGTTCGGTGCGATCGGCTTTAAGTTTCTTGGTATCCGGGATTATCCTGCCATCGATCCGCCAAACGTAAACGTGCGCACCAATTATTCCGGGGCGAATGCCGATATCATTGAGTCGCAGATCACGGAGCCGCTGGAGAAATCCATTAACGGTATCGCCGGTATTAAAAATATAACAAGCTCCTCCAGCGTCGGTAGCAGTAACATCAATATCGAGTTCGAATTGGGCATTGACCTGGAGACGGCGACAAACGACGTGCGTGACAAAGTATCACAGGCTTCACGTTCGCTGCCGCAAGATCTGCCCAGCCCCCCCGTTGTTTCCAAAGCGGACGCAAATTCCGATGCCATCATAGCCATGACCGTTCAAAGCAGTACCCGCAACCCGCTGCAGCTGACGGAATATGCCAACAACAACCTCGTCGAACGCCTGCAGACTATTCCCGGTGTAAGCAGCATCCAGGTGTGGGGTGAAAAAAGATTTGCCATGCGCATCTGGCTCGATCCGGCAAAACTAAGTGCCTATAGCCTTACCCCGCTAGACGTTCAGACAGCCTTGAACAAGGAAAACGTCGAACTGCCTTCGGGTAAGATTGCGGGCAACACAACAGAACTGACGGTACGGACATTCGGGAAATTGTATACGGAAGAGGATTTTCAGAACGTGATAATCAAGTCGACGACCGAAGGAGATATCCGGTTGAAGGACGTCGGCGAAGCTGTTCTGGGCCCGGAAAACGAAGAGTCGGTTTTGCGTGAAAGCAATATACCCATGGTTGGTCTCGGGATCGTACCCCTTCCCGGCTCCAACTACGTGGAGATCGCCAATGAATTTTACAAAAGACTGGACCAGATCAAAAAAGACCTGCCTGAGGATATCAGATTTGAGGTCGCCATGGACCAAACCCTGTTTATCAAAAGATCGATCTCCGAAGTGGAGGAAACGCTGATCATATCCTTCCTCCTGGTTGTATTGGTGATCTACCTTTTCTTCCGGGATTTTATTATCGCCATCCGCCCCCTGATCGATATCCCCGTTTCATTGCTTGCTACATTCTTCATCATGTACCTGTGCGGATTCTCCATCAACGTGCTGACGATGCTGGGTATCGTACTGGCTACAGGCCTCGTAGTGGATGACGGTATCGTCGTCACGGAGAATATCTACAAAAAACTGGAGCAGGGTATGAATAAATACCAGGCGGCAAGAGAAGGATCGAAAGAGATCTTCTTCGCCGTCATCTCGACGTCCATCACACTGGCCGTTGTATTTCTCCCCATCCTTTTTCTTCAGGGATTCGTCGGACGATTATTCAGGGAGTTCGGTATCGTGGTAGCGGGCGCCGTGCTGGTGTCCTGTTTTGTTTCCCTTACACTCACTCCGGTACTCAGCGTTAAACTTACCCGCAGCCACCATGAGCATTCCTGGTTTTACCGGGTAACCGAACCGTTCTTCAGCGGAATGGAAAGCGGATATCAGAAATGGTTGGGAGCATTCATGCGTTTCCGGTGGGTTTCATTTGTGATCATCGGGTTGTGCCTGGTCTCCGCCTATATTATCGGTACGAACATTCAGTCGGAACTCGCTCCCATGGAAGATCGCAACCAGTTCCGCCTCCAGCTTTCAGCTGTTGAAGGGACGTCGTATGATTACATGGATCAGTATGTTCAGGACATGGTCGGGTTTATCCAGGACTCTATACCCGAGTATAAGACAGCCCTTTCCGTGACGGCACCCGGGTTTACTGGCTCCGGTTCCGCAAACAGCGGTTTCGTGAGAGTTACGCTGGTAGATCCCGGCGAACGAAACCGCTCTCAGCAAGAGATCGTGGATATGGTGAGCAAGAACCTCGGTAACTTTCCTCAAGGACGAGCGTTCCCTATCCAGGAGCAGACGATTTCCGTTAACCGCAGGGGCGGATTACCGGTTCAGTTTGTCATTCAAAACAACAACTTTGATAAGCTCAAAAGTGTGTTACCCAAATTCCTGGAAGCGGCCAGCAACCATCCGTCCCTGATGGGCGTGGATATTGACCTGAAGTTCAACAAGCCTGAACTGAATGTTCAGATCAACAGGCTAAAAGCGGCACAGCTGGGAATCAGCGTTCAGGACATAGCCCAGACGTTACAGCTTGCCTACAGTAACCTTCGTTTCGGTTACTTTACACGCGAGGGTAAACAATACCAGGTAATGGGTCAGGTAAAACGCCTTAACCGCGATGACCCGGATGACCTGAAGAGCTTATATGTGAGAACGAATTCCGGCCAGCTGGTTTCCATCGATAACCTTGTAACAGTGGTCGAATCGACCACACCTCCATCCCTGTACCACTTTAACCGCTACAAGTCGGCAACGGTGTCGGCCGGACTTGCGCCTGGAAAAACAGTCGGAGATGGAATTGCAGCCATGGAGGAAATCAAGGAAAAAGTGCTGGACGATACTTTTACGACTTCCCTTGCCGGTACCTCCCGCGACTATTCGGAAAGTTCAAGCAATACATCTTTTGCATTTTTGCTCGCACTCGTTCTGATCTACCTGATCCTCGCGGCGCAGTTTGAAAGTTTTATCGATCCGCTGACGATCATGTTCACTGTACCCCTTGCAATCGCCGGGGCCTTTATCGCCCTTAGCCTTTTTGGTCAGACTCTCAACATATTTTCACAGATCGGAATGATCATGCTGATCGGTCTGGTAACCAAGAACGGTATTCTTATCGTGGAGTTTGCCAACCAGAAGCGTGAAGAAGGATTATCGAAAATGGACGCTGTACTGGAAGCATCACGTCTGCGTTTGCGCCCGATCTTAATGACAAGCCTCACGATGGCCTTGGGTTCGCTGCCGCTGGCGCTGTCTATCGGAGCAGCCTCCACCAGCCGTCAGCCGCTGGGGATCGTTATTGTCGGAGGTATCATGTTTTCGCTGATACTTACGTTGTTCGTGATCCCGGCCATGTACACATTCTTGTCTCGTCAGAAAAAGCATATAGATTTTGGAGAAGAAACGCGCAAACAACCGGAGCTGGTTTATGAAACATAGGTGGGTAATTGCCATCCTGATATCCCTAGCTGCTTTTGATCCTGCCATCGCACAGGAAGCCACTGTTACACTGGAGGAGGCGATCGCCCTGGCGTTAGAGAAGAACTTTGACGTCAGGATATCCAAAAACCTCGCGTATAGTGCCGCAGTTGACGACAAGCTTGTTGCAGGGGCATTTCTTCCGGTCATCAACTCCAACGCGTCCCGCACATGGAATAACAACGATCAGAAGCAGGAGCTGGCTAATAATACGGAAGTTGAACGGAATGGGATCAAGTCCAACAACATTTCGGGCTCCGTTCAGTTAACATGGCTGCTTTTTGATGGTACGAGAATGTTCGCCACGCGCGAGCGTATCGCACAAATTGAGCAGCAGGGCGAAATCAACGTAAAAGAACAAATGATCAATACCATCTCGCAGGTGGTGATCAACTATTATAATATTGTCCGCCAGAAGCAACAGCTGAATGCGATCCGGGAACAGATGGGTGTAAGCGAGGAACGGGTAAGGCTGGCAGACCGGCGGCTGGAGGTTGGTACGGGAGCGAAGCCTGAACTGCTGCAGGCTAAAGTGGATTTGAACGCGCAACGTACAGCTGTACTTCAGCAGGAGGCTGTTATCCTCCAGCTTAAAGACCAGTTGAACGGCTTGCTGAATATGCAGCTTCCTCCGGTTTATGAGGTCTCGGACTCCATCATTATCAACCTCGATCTGAAGCAGGAAGAAATTTCATCGAACGTAGAAGGGACAAATTTTACATTGCTATCCGTAAAAAAGGATGTCGAAATAGCATCCCTTGCCCTACGGGAACGAAAGGGCGAACGCTACCCATTCTTAAATTTCACTTCGTCCTACAACTATTCGCAGACAGAGAACGCGGTAGCCATCAATTCTTTCACACCTTTGTTTAACAGGAATCAGGGATACAACTATGGATTTACCCTGAACTTCCCTATGAACGGGTTTACAAACAGACGGAATATCCAACAGGCCAGGATCACGGTCGACCGTCAGCAACTGCTGTACGATCAGACAAAAGTCAACATTGACGTCAGTATCAGGAACGCGTACGTGAACTATGACAATGCCAAAAAAGTATTGCTCGTCGAAGAAGAAAATATATTACTGGCGAAAGAGAACTTATACATTACCCTCGAAACGTTCAAGCGTGGCGCAAATACCTTCATCGAACTGCGGACTGCACAACAAAGTCTCGCCGATGCTTATAACCGCCTGATCAACGCGCGTTATCTCGCCAAGGTGGCAGAGACCGATCTCCTCCGGCTCAACGGATCACTCCTGAAATAAGCGTTCCCGAAACTGAATCCCGAATAAAATATTCTGAATGTTCTTGTAATTTGGTCGCATGATTGACCAGTTAAAAAAGACAACATCATTCCTCCGCAGTCAGGGTATCACGCAGCCGGAAGTTGGTGTCATCCTGGGTACCGGACTCGGGAACCTGTTTGTGCGGCAGATAAAAGACCCGGTTGTGATCGACTATCACGACATTCCCAACTTTCCCGTTTCTACAGTTGAATTTCACAAAGGAAAGCTCATCTACGGCGACGTGCGGGGAAAGAAGGTGCTTGCCATGCAGGGGCGCTTCCACTACTACGAGGGATACTCCATGCAACAGATCACCCTGCCGGTACGGGTTATGAAGATGTTAGGTGTGCAACACCTTCTGATATCAAATGCCGCGGGTAACATGAACCTGGCCTGGAAAAAAGGCGACCTGATGCTGATTGACGATCACATCAACCTGCAGCCGGACAATCCTCTCCGTGGTAAGAACGATGAGGAGCTCGGACCACGTTTCCCCGATATGAGCCAGCCCTATAGCGCTGTATTGAATAGACACCTGCTCGCGATAGCGGGTGAAAAGAACATCATCCTTCATACTGGTGTTTATGTCGGCGTGACCGGCCCGAACCTGGAGACCCGCGCTGAATACCGCTTTCTCCGACGGATAGGTGCCGACGCCGTTGGCATGAGCACCGTACCGGAAGTGATCGTTGCAAACCACGCAGGCCTTCCCTGTTGCGCAGTGTCTGTCCTGACCGACGACTGCGATCCCGACAATCTGAAACCGGCGATTATCGAGGAGATCATCGAAGTAGCCGGCAAGGCGGAGGCTACCCTTACCGGCCTTTTTGCCGAACTGATCGCAAGGCTTTAATCACATTGCTGTCACATCCCGGATGCGGCAATAGAGAGTTCTATTTCAGTTCTTTTTTTATCGCGAAGTAGTACGTGAGGAAGCCAACCGATAAGGCCACTGCCATTATTCCGTAAGGAATGGGAGAGTCGGGCTGGACATCCAGGCTGCCTACAACAATGAGGGCAATACCACCAAACAGGAAAAGCAGTCCCCACTTCAACGCGCTAAACCGGTTGTTGGAAGCTTGTGTTTTAAAAATGGCCTGCGTATCCTCATTTACATAGCCCTTTTCAATCATTTTTTTCTTGAGGCTATAATCCGTAATCGCTTTCGTAAAGAAATACAGGGCTGTGCCGAAACTCCCCATTATTGAAATGGGCATTAAAACTTGATTCATATGTGTATCGTTAGTTGAAGCGTAAGACACCCCTTTGAAACGCAATGTTGCAGACACCCTCGATTATTTTCCTGAACCTTTCTTCGTTTGATTGCAACATCCGTGAGTATATTCTTGTCTAACGCTTCTGATAATGGAAGAAAAGGCGCTGGTACGTAATATTCTGGAAGGAGATATGCAGGCGTTCAGGCTTCTGATCCACCGGCACCAGAAACTGGTTACCCATATGATCGGGAGACTGGTAAAGGGAGCCGGGGAAAGGGAAGAACTTTGTCAGGATGTATTTTTGAAAGTTCACGAGAAGCTGGGTGAATTTTCGTTTCAGTCCAAACTTTCAACCTGGATCGCCACCATTGCTTACCGGCATGCGATCAATTACCTGAGAAAGCGGAGAATGCTTTTTTCGGATCTTCCGGACGAAGAAAGTTTCTCCAGCCGGTTTATCGAGGAGGAGAATCCGGAAACCATAACGGAAGAGCGCGACCTGGATGTGTTCGTCCTGAAGCTAATCGACGAGTTGCCATTGCAGTATAAAACCGTCCTCACGCTTTATCACGTCGAGGAAATGAGTTACCCGGAGATTTGCCAGGTAACGGGGATGCCGGAAGGAACGGTAAAAAATTACCTTTTCAGGGCACGGAATCTGTTAAAGGAAAAAGTTAAGAAGTATATTGGCAAAGAGGAACTGTTATGAACCGGTACGAAGAAGACTTGCAGCGGAATTTTGACGCGGGTATAGAACCCGTGGGTGACGAAGTGGACATTCAGGCCTACCGGGAAGTCTTCAGCCGGCTTAAAAAGGTTCATGAAGTTGAATTGTCCCGGGACTTCGCGGACACAATTGTTGCCAGGGTTATCGAGCGGAAAAAAAAGGAAGCATCGAGAGATATCCTTTGGTTTGGTGCGGGTGCGTTTTTGCTGGCTGCAGCATGCGCGATCGTGGTGGCCATGAGCGGATTTAAACTTCAATTGGGATTCCTTAAAAATATATCTTCCTACGCAGGCCTCTTCGTTTTTGGCGGCTTCTTTATTATCCTCCTGCTTTTCCTGGAAAAAAGGATCATTCCCCGAAGAGATCCCTTCGGTGATACCAAAAAGATCTGACAGGCTGTTTTAAAGATCAATACCCGGGATTGCCGTTAATTTTTCCTCAGGTTGTAAACCCTGTCATATAATTCCCCTGGTGCATTATTTCGTTTAGCGTTAATTTACTGCTTCAGCCATCAACCCCGGCTGCCCGGTACCCATGAGCCTGCAGAACGTCAGTTTCACTTTTCTCCTCGCAGCTGTCATAGTGTCGGGGTGTTCAAGGGAACAGAAAAAAGAAGACACCGCGCATCACATCACGTGGCCGGACTCGATACCCTGGTGGAAGGCGAACAACCTTCGCGTTATTCAAACCAATTTGCCGGCATATGAAGCAGGCCTGAACCCGGATTCTCTCGTTGCCGACCTCACCTATTTTTCGGCGAATACGCTCATCATAAACGCCGGCGGGATCATGGCGTTTTATCCTTCGGAACTTGAGTACCAGTACATCAATCCCCATATGAAGGCAACGATGCTCGAAGAGGTCATTGCCAAATGTCACACCGCCGGCATCCGCGTGATCGTCAGGTTTGATTTCAGCAGAGCCCACAAAAGTATCTTTGACAAGCATCCGGAGTGGTTCTACCTGTCTCCGAAGGGTGAAAGAATCATCAACGACGACATGTACGTCGTCTCGATCAATGCACCTTACGAACAGGAACACCTGTTTAATATCGTCGGCGAAGTGCTCGAACGGTTTCCTGTCGACGGGATATTTATCAATATGCCCGGGTACCAGACGCGTAATCCATACATTGGAAAATACCACGGTATCGATCAGAATGAATTTGAGAAAAAACGGTTTGCCGGATTCAGCGGCGGAATGAAACTCCCGCTTGAGGAAAACGAGGATGACCCGGTGTTTAAAAAATACCAGGAGTTTAAGACGTTTACAACGGATGAGCTGATGCAAAGACTGCATAAACTGGTGAAATCAAAGAGCGAAAACATCGCGATCTGTACCTACTCCGAAAAGTATGTTGATATCATCCGCCATGAGTCGCAAACGAACAGTCTGCCCTATTGGCCTTACAACGCATCCGATAATGTCAGCAACACGCGCAATTCCTATCCCGGTCATGTCGTAAGCAACGCCAGTATCCAGCAGATCTCCTTTCAATCCCGGTACAATGCCATCGAACCGGAAGAGATCGCGATACGCCTTTATGAAAACATCGCGAACGGCAGCGGACTCGATATCAGCCTGATGGGAGACTTCCGGGATTATGAGGATGAGAGGAACTACGATGTGATCCGCGACGTGTATGCCTTCCACAAAAAGCATGAACCCTATTACGGAAACTATACTTCCACCGCCAGGGTAGCCGTGATCGCGCCGGGTAACTGGCCGGGCGGTGAATCGGCCCAGGAATACCGCGGAATACAACTCATGCTGAAAGAAGCGCACATCCAGTTCGATATCATTGAAGACAGCCAGCTGAACAACCTGAAAGAAAAACTCGCAACGTATCGCCTGATCATTCTCCCGGATATAATACGGGTCGACTCCGCGACCGAACAGACCCTTGGAGAGCTATGTGAAAAAGGTGCTAACCTGATCGCGACCAACCGGACACTATCCGGAAATCCGGAAGCTTTACTGAAAATGTTCGGTGCAAAACCTGTCCAGGTCAATCACGACGGCGCAGGTTTTTATATCAATCCTGACAACAAGACGCTGTTCAAGAGCTTCAAAGGACAGAAGCTGCTGTTCTGGAAATTCAACCTGGGCTTGTATGACTTTTCGTCGGCGGATACATCGTTCCTTCCTATCCTTACGCCCGGCCGCCCGGGTCCACCCGAAATTATCGGCGGACACGAACCGAACGGCTATTTTGCAATGGGAGTAAAAAACCATGGAGGCAAGGCTGTATTGCTGCCGGTTAACCTCGGAAGGTTATACTACATCCATGGCTACGAACAGCATAAGAACCTGCTCCTGGATCTGATCGATTTTACCGCGCCCGGCGTAAGTACGTTGATCCAAACGAACGCACCCCCACGTGTTGAGGTGATCCTGCAGCGCTTTTTGAAAAACACACCTGAAAATCTCGGGACAGGTTCAGAGGACGGGATGATCGTCCACCTTGTGAACCTCACGGGCTTCAGCGGGAACACGTATTTCAAACCTTTGCCGGTTTATAAGGTGGATTTTAATATACAATCCGATTTTAAGCCGTCGGGAATTTTTTCGCTGAAGGACAATAGAAAAATTGACTTCACATGGTCGGATAGCAGAGTCCGTTTTACTCTTGACGCACTTGATCAGTACGAAGGTATCGTCCTGGAAAAATAGGGAGCGAACGCCACTTTCGCCTATGCGTGTAAAACACGCGCACACTCCGCAAAATTTATTTGTAAAAG
Source organism: Chryseolinea sp. (assembly GCA_041742155.1). Classification (GTDB taxonomy): domain Bacteria; phylum Bacteroidota; class Bacteroidia; order Cytophagales; family Cyclobacteriaceae; genus Chryseolinea. The sequence goes on from JBGSJE010000005.1 coordinate 478,677, forward strand.
CAGGACAGTAAAGCACAGTGAAATTGTCAAATTGTGTTCATGCATTTTGCCGTATTCATTCCTTCCCCTGACTGTTTTAACCTTGTGGTGAGGCGGGCCCGTTACAATGCGCTTCCACTCGTCGCCTGTTTGTTGTTGGTATTGCAATCCTGTTCCCGCGATTCCGCAGACCGAAACCATGAGCGGGTAGCGGATCGCGTCAGTTATAACTTCGATATCAGGCCGATACTTTCTGACAAGTGTTTTATTTGTCATGGTCCGGATGCCAATAAACGACAGGCTGGACTGAGGCTGGATATTGCTGAAAACGCTTACAAGGCATTGGATGAAAATCCCGAATGGCATGCGTTGGTCCCCGGCAAACCAAACTTGTCCCAGGTTTTTCTGCGGATCACATCGGAGGATTCGGCTACGCTTATGCCGCCCGTTGAATCGAACCTGTCGCTTACTCCTCATGAAATCGGGCTCATAGAAAAATGGATCTCTCAGGGGGCGGTGTATGAACCGCACTGGGCGTTTGTGGCACCCGAAAAACCGGAATTACCGGCGGTAAAGGACAAACAGTGGGTAAAGAATGAAATCGACTATTTCATTCTTCAAAAGCAGGAGCAGAATGGATTGAAACCAAACCAGCGCGCGGAAAGGGAACACCTGTTGAAACGGGTTTGCCTTGACCTGATCGGACTTCCGCCGTCGTTGGAAATGATGGATAGTTTCCTGGCCGATACCAGCAGCAGGGCATATGAAAAAGTAGTGGACCGGTTGCTCCAGGACCCGCGGTACGGAGAAAAAATGGCTGTTCACTGGCTCGATGTAGCGCGGTTCGCCGACTCACACGGTTTCCAGGACGACAGCTATCGCAGCCAGTGGCCCTGGCGTGATTGGGTTATTCATGCATTTAACCGCAACATGTCGTATTCGGATTTTATCACCTGGCAACTGGCGGGTGATCTTTTGCCCGATGCCACAAAGGAGCAACTCCTGGCTACAGGATTTAACCGCAACCATAAGATAACAGAGGAGGGTGGAATCATCGACGAAGAGTATCGTGTGATGTACGTCACGGACCGCACGGATATGTTCGGGAAAGCGATACTCGGTGTTACCATGGAGTGCGCGCATTGCCATGATCATAAGTACGACCCGTTCTCGCAAAAAGAATACTATCAATTGTATTCCTTTTTTAACAACGTGAATGAAGTGGGTATTGAATCGGTGGTTGGCGGGCCTGAGACCTATGCCAAAAAACCACTGATGGAAATAACAGACGAAGACATACAGGAGATCCTCACGTTCGTCAATAAACCGGACACGAATAAACTGATCGTATCGGTGATGGGTGACCTGGACAGCCTCCGTAAAACGTATATACTGACGCGCGGCGTCTATGATGCGCACGGCGAAGAAGTCGAGGCAACCACACCAAAATCAATCCTTGGATTTGATGGGGAATACCCGAAGAACCGGTTGGGTTTATCCCGCTGGTTGTTCCATGAAAAGCACCCGCTTACCGCTCGCGTCTTTGTCAACCGGATGTGGCAGGAATTTTTCGGAAAGGGGCTGGTGAAAACTTCCGGTGATTTTGGAATGCAGGGTGAACTGCCGACACACCCCGCGCTGCTGGATTGGCTCGCTGTGGACTTCAGGACCAACGGTTGGGATATTAAACGCCTCGTCAGGCAGATGGTGACGTCGGCTACTTACTGTCAGTCGGCGGCGATAGGTCCTGAAAAGCTGAGAGCCGATCCCGATAACGTTCTGCTGGCCCGAGCCCCGAGATATCGTATACAGGCAGAGTTTATCCGGGATATGGTACTGTCAAGCAGCGGCCTGCTCGTCCCGACTATCGGGGGGCCTAGTGTAAAACCATATCAACCTGATGGACTATGGGAAGGCGCGACTTCAGGGCGTGGAATCCTGTCCGTTTATAAACAGGATCATGGAGATGCCCTGTATCGCCGGGGGCTGTACACCTTCGTGAAAAGAACCGTTCCGCCGCCTACCATGGGTATCTTTGATGCCAGCAACCGCGACCAGTGTGAAGTGAGGAGACTGCGGACCAATACACCCCTTCAGGCCCTGATGATGATGAATGATCCAACTGTGCTGGAAGCGTCCCGTGTGCTTGCGGCGAAGCTACTGAAAGAGGATTCGCGGCCGGAAGACAAGATCACAAAAGCATTCCGGTTGATCGTCAGCCGTAAACCTAGCTCTACGGAAATGGCACAGCTGCGTGATCATTGGGAAGAAGAACTCCGCGCGCTGGACGGGAAGACTGCCGAAGAACTTCTGAATGTCGGTGAGTACCCCATTCCCCCGGATATCGATCGCGTAAAGCTTGCTGCGATGATGCAGGTCGTGAATATCATTTATAACCTGGAAGAGGCCATTACAAAATCATGATATGGGAAAGGAAATTTTAGAGCACGGGTTGAATGTAAACAGGCGGCGTTTCCTGTCGAACATGAGCCTGGGGCTGGGAAGTGTGGCGCTGGGCTCATTGCTGATGCCGGACCTTTTTAAAGGAAGTCTCAACACGGAGGAAGATCTGATAGCGGGTATTCCCCACTTTGCGCCAAAAGCGAAACGGGTGATCTACCTGTTTCAGAACGGCGCACCTTCCCAGTTGGAATCGTTCGATTATAAGCCCCGCCTTCGCGAAATGATGGGCCAGGAACTCCCGGCTTCCGTCCGCGGAGGACAAAGACTGACGGGGATGACAGCCAACCAATCTTCTTTTCCGCTCGCCGGTTCATTCGTAGATTTCAAACAATACGGTGAATCACGCGCATGGATCAGCGACCTGTTTCCCTATACGGCAAAAATTGTTGACGATATCTGTATTGTTCGCTCGATGTATACAGAGGCTATCAACCATGACCCGGCGTTAACATTCTTCCAGACTGGATCCCAGCAGGGCAACCGGCCGTCTATGGGCTCATGGTTAAGCTACGGGCTGGGAAGCGAAAACAAGAACCTCCCGGCATTCACCGTATTGTTATCGCGGGGAATCGGTAATGGACAGGGAGTTTATTCAAAACTATGGTCGAACGGATTCCTGGATTCCATTCACCAGGGTGTTCAGTTCAGCAACGGCGAAGATCCGGTTTTGTTTATCAACGATCCGAAGGGAATGGACCGCCAGAGAAGAAGGAAAATGCTGGACAAGGTTGCGGCATTAAATCAGCTTTCGTTCGAACAATTCGGTGACCCCGAGATAACAACAAAAATCCAGCAATACGAAATGGCCTACCGGATGCAGACCGCTGTACCGGAGGTAATGGACCTGTCGAAAGAGTCTGATGATATCGTCAAACTTTACGGACCCGATTGCCTGGTACCCGGTACGTTTGCCGCCAATGTCCTGTTGGCGAGAAAACTCTCTGAAAACGGCGTGCGGTTTGTGCAGCTTTACCACCAGGGCTGGGATCAGCACGGTGATCTGCCCTATGAGATCACGAAGCAGGCGAAAGATGTTGATCAGGCTTCGGCGGCGTTGGTAACAGACCTCAAACAACGCGGCCTGCTGGACGAGACACTTGTCATATGGGGTGGTGAATTCGGAAGAACCAATTACAGCCAGGGTAAACTGACCAAAGACAATTACGGACGCGATCACCATCCGCGCTGTTTCAGCATCTGGATGGCCGGAGGTGGTGTCAAACCGGGTATTGTCTATGGCGAAACGGATGAGTTCGGATACAATGTGGCAAAAGATCCCGTCCACGTGCATGACTTTCAGGCGACGGTTTTGCATCAGCTTGGACTGGATCATGAGAAGCTCATCTTCAAGCATCTTGGCCGCCGCTACCGGCTGACGGATGTCGAAGGAAAAGTAGTAAAGGATATTTTGGTTTAGCCTACGGGGCGGAAATGACGGATAAGAAACTACATATTGCCGGCCGTGTTTTGTTCGCGTTGAATGTTTTCATTCTCTTCCTGCTCCTGTTTGAAAATAAACTGTACATACCCCTCTGGCTGAGACCCGTCGGAAGGATGCACCCGATGCTCCTTCACTTTCCTATTGTCCTGATGTTACTTTCCATGGCAATGGAATTTTTCCGGTTCCGGCCGGCCTACAGTAAACAGGAACTCTACCAGAAAATTACAACAGTACTGTTAGTGACCGGGCTGTTGTCGTCCGGCATTGTGGTTTTAATGGGTCTGTTTTTATCGCGGGAGGAGGGTTACAGTTCACCTGTCCTGACATGGCACAAATGGTTTGGCGTCGGCGTTTTTTTCACAGGGTCGGTCCTTTATGCATGCAGAAGCATGGCTGCCTATAACGAACGCATCGCCAGAGGTGCCGCTATGGTCGTCGTGTTTTGTGTTGTTTTATCCGGTCACTACGGAGCCAGTCTCACGCATGGCGAAAATTTTATCTGGCAACCTGTCGCTGCAGCCAACCCTGCCGTTGTTCCCGTTGCCGAGGCAAAGATTTTTGAACACCTCATCAAACCGCTGCTGGACGAAAAATGTACCGGATGCCATAACCCGGACAAAACAAAAGGTGGTTTGCTGCTTACCGATTCTGTCGCCATAAGCAAGGGCGGAAAAAGCGGGAGACTATTGGATACGGACAATCCCCGCCTGAGCTTGTTGCTAAAGCGTATCCACCTTCCTCCGGATGCAAAAAAACATATGCCTCCGGAAGGAAAACCTCAGTTGACCGTGGAGGAATTGCAATTGCTGGATCTGTGGGTAAGGAACGGCGCGGTATTTAGCGCAACGATCGTGTCGTTGTCTGAGGACGACTCCCTGCGCGTGCTGGCGGAGAAACGGATAGGCGGAGATGAACACGATGAAGAAATATTCCAATTTGCCGCAGCCGACGCGCACGCTTTGCAAAAACTGAACACAAATTATCGTGTGGTCGCTCCGTTAGCACAAGGTTCCCCTGCTGTCACGGTCAATATCTATAACCGGGATACCTATTCCGCGAAGACGCTGGAAGAACTCACTTCCGTAAGATCGCAAATCGTCTCGTTACACCTGAACAAGATGCCGGTAACGGACGAGGACCTGAAGACCGTATCACGGTTTGAAAACCTCAGGAACCTGGACCTGAATTTTACGGATGTCACGGGATCGGGACTGGCGTCGCTGACAGCATTAAAGCACCTCCGGACGTTATCTTTATCGGGAACGAGTGTGACCTTCCCTCACCTGCTGCAATACCTTCCCCTGTTTCAGAGCCTGGATGCCGTTACCGTGTGGGATACGAAGCTTACCTCGTCTCAGCTGCAGGACCTCCGGAAAACGTGCAGGCAAATCGAGTTCATCGAAGGGTTCAGCGATGATGGATCCAACCCGATCAAGCTAAACCTGCCGCGCATAAAAAACAAGCCGATCGTCTTCACCGACTCAATAACGCTGCAGTTGTTTCATCCGGTAAGGGATGTAGAGATACGGTACACCACCGACGGAAGTGAGCCGGACAGCCTGACGTCGTCTGTATTCACACCTGGAACTATTATAAAGGAAAGTACGGCGATAAAGGCGCAGGCATATAAACAAGGATGGCTCAGCAGCGATGTGGCGTCGTTACATGTATACCGGAATGCATTTGTGCCTGACACCGTTATTTTGCTCTCCCGTCTCAACAGGGTTCATACGGCAAACGGCGCGCAAACTTTCTTTGATCACCAGTTGGGTGGCTTTAACGCCAACAGCCCGGCATGGGCAAACAACTGGGCGGGATTTATCAAAAATGATATGGAACTGCTGGTCGTCTTCGAAGAGCCAAAGGAAATTTCTTCCGTGGCGATAAATGTACTGGTTGAAACAGAAACATTTATTTTTCCACCGGCCCTGATCGAATACTGGGGAGGTAACACTACGGACGAACTGCGGTTGATGGGAAATATGAAGCCGGAGTTGCCGGGAAGCTACCGTAAACCATTTATACAATTAATCACCGGTACATTCAGGCCGCAGGAAGTCAGGTATCTTAAAATAATCGCGAAGCCGGTTATGAAGATGCCGGCATGGCATAAAAGTAAAGATCAGGCGGCATTGCTGCTGATCGACGAAATATTTCTTAATTGAATACGATGAGTACACTGAAATGTGAAGAATGGTATGGGACATTCTTATTTTCTTCGATTATTTGTCTTCATCTTAGCAGGAGCAGTGGTTCAACACGGTAAACGTCATATATGAAAAGAAACATTAAAAGTATACTATTAGTATTTGTCATATCCCTGTATGTTCTCGGTTGTAAGAATCCGGAGGAGAAAGGTTTGAAAATTCACAAAGGCGATCACCTGCTCCTGATCGGGAATAATCTTGGTTCCCGGATGATGAACTACGGCTTTTTTGAAACGGAGCTTCACCTCCGTTATCCGGATAGTCTTCTTTTTATCCGCAATATGTGCGACGGCGGTAACACGCCGGGGTTCAGACCTCATTCCGGCCGTGTGTCTCCATGGGCTTTTCCGGGCGCCGAAAAATTTCAAACGGAACTGGCCACTAACTCGGGAAGTGAAGGACACTTCGAAACCGAAGACCAATGGCTAACCCGCCTCAAAGCCGATGTGATCATTGCTTTTTTCGGATACAACGAATCGTTCCAGGGTAAAGAGGGACTGGAAAACTACAAAGGGGAACTCGAAGCGTTTATAAAACATACGCTGAGTCAGACGTACAACGGTAAGTCCGCTCCCAGACTGGCATTGGTTTCGCCGACAGCATTCGAAGACTTGTCTGACAAGTTCGACCTTCCGAACGGGAAAACAGAAAACGAAAACCTGTTGCTTTACACGGAGGCCATGAAAGAAGTCGCCGACAGGAATGGGGTTCATTTTGTGAATGCCTATACACCGTCATTGCAATGGATAGCCGACAGCGCGGAGCCATTGACAATCGACGGATTTCAATTGAATGAAGCGGGTTACGGGAAATTTTCCACGTTTATCGTGGATGAGATCTTTGGCAAGACAACTGTTAAAGCGGGTGAAAACCGCGAGCTCGTACATTCCGCTGTCATGGAGAAGAACTGGATGTGGCACAACGACTTCAAGATACCAAACGGCGTGCACGTATTCGGAAGGAGATACGATCCGTTCGGTCCCGACAATTACCCCGCCGAACTGGCCAAGATACGTGAAATGACAGGTATCCGCGACGAAGCCATCTGGCAGGCAGCGAAAGGACAACAAATGGATCTCGCGGAAGCCGATCAGAACACCACAAAACTTCCACAGGTAAAATCAAACTACAACCCTGAAAAGAACGGCAGCCTCACTTATCTCTATGGCAAGGACGCCTTGAACAGCCTGAATGTTCAGAAGGGTTACAAGATCGACCTCTTTGCCTCTGAAAAAGAATTTGTCGATCTGGCCAATCCGGTTCAGCTGACCTTTGACAACAAAGGCCGTCTTTGGGTCGCTACGATGCCGAGCTATCCTCATTATAAACCGGGCGATTCAAAACCAAACGACAAACTGATCATCCTGGAAGATACCGACGGTGACGGAAAAGCGGATAAGCAAATCACTTTTGCGGAGGGCCTTCACCTTCCCGTAGGCTTTGAGCTGGCGCCGGAGGGCGTATACGTCTCCCAGGGAACTAACATGATCCTGCTCACGGATACGGACGGCGACGATAAAGCCGATCGGAAAGAAATTCTTCTCAGCGGCTTCGACGATCACGACACACACCATGCGCACCATGCCTACACAACGGATCCATCGGGAGCTATTTATATGGGTGAAGGAGTTTTTCTGCACACTAACGTCGAGACACCCTATGGTCCGGTCAGGGGTACGAACGGCGGTTTTTACCGTTACGACACGAAGAGACGCAAGCTGGAACGTACCGCGCAACTCTCCATTCCTAACCCTTGGGGTATTGCTTTTGATGACTGGGGCCAGAACTTCTTCGCGGAAACATCCGGCCCCGATGTCCGGTGGATGATGCCGGGTTCGGTGAAACCGCTGTACGGTGTTGCATCGGACAAGTCGTTCAGCCTTATTGAGGAAAAGCACCGCGTTCGTCCCACCTCCGGCCTCGAGTTTGTCTCCAGTCGCCACTTCCCCGACGAATTACAGGGTGATTTTCTCATTAACAATACGATCGGTTTCCTGGGAACCAAGGAACATACATTGGTCGACGATGGCACCGGCTATAAAAGCAGACACCGCCAGGATCTGATCAAATCCAACGATCTGAACTTTCGCCCCGTCGACATGGAGTTTGCTCCGGACGGATCGCTTTACGTGGTCGACTGGCATAACATCCTGATCGGTCATATGCAACACAATGCACGTGATCCGTTGCGCGACCATGTACACGGCCGTATCTACAGGGTTACCTATCCATCGCGACCACTTGTTCAGCCGGCAAAAGTTGCAGGCGCCACTGTGGAGGAACTGTTGGATAACCTGAAACTTCCGGAATACCGGACCCGCTACCGGACCCGCCGCGAGTTAAGAGGAAGAGACGCGCAGGAAGTACTTTCGAAACTGAAGATCTGGGTTGAAAAGCTCGACAAGGCGGATCCCCGGTACGAACATCACGTACTGGAAGGGTTGTGGGTGAGCTGGGGACTGAACAAAATTGATACTGCACTCCTGGACCAGGTATTGCATGCGAAGGATTTCCGCGCCCGTACAGCCGGCGTCCGTGTTCTTCGATATGCCGGTCACCAGGTGAAGAACCAGCCTGATCTTCTTATGGAAGCGGTGAAGGATGAACATGGTCGTGTCCGCCTGGAAGCGATCGTGGCTGCGTCATGGCTGGAAAAAGAACAAGGACTGCGTATCCTCGATGAAGCCTCGAAGAGACCACTGGACGAATGGATGATTCACGCGTACGAGGAGTCCGTTGCGCACCTGAATGGAAAGTCCGTCCAGGAAAAGAAGGATGAGGTCCTCGTTACGAACCTGAAAGGAAACGATAAAGAACTTTTTATCAAGGGAAAGGCCATCTACTCAAAGGAGGGATATTGCGGCACGTGCCATCAGGCGGATGGAAAGGGATTGTCGGCATCGGGTTTCCCACCCCTGGCCGGAACACCATGGGTTCTGAAAAACGAAGAGCGGCTGATCAAGCTGGTACTTAAAGGTCTTCAGGGTCCCATCAAAGTGCTGGATAAAGATTATAACGGCCAGGTTCCGATGACACCGTTCGGCGGACTTCTCAACGACGAGGAGATCGCGTCGGTGCTTACCTATGTCCGAAATTCTTTTGGAAACAACGCTCCGGCTATTTCTCCTGAAAAGGTGAAACAGGTAAGGGCTTCCGTGAAAGATAAAAAGGACCTGTATTCGTCCAGGGAATTACTGGAGCTTCATCCTCTCGATTAAACTGACGGTTCGCTTTGAAATGGAAATAAACTGACGGGCAAATGAAAAACGTGATCGATATGAAAAAGACACTTCTGCTGATAATGATCCTGTTCGGAGGAGTCTATACCTGGGCGCAATCTGGAAAAAACAAAAAACCACTTGTGGTATTTGTCACCGGCGATCATGAGTACAGTGGCGAAGCTACATTACCGTTGATCGCAGCCGAGCTGGAAAAGAACTATGGGATGCGTACGATTTTTCTGAAAGCTTTCCCGGATCACAATGCCGAAGAAAATATACCCGGCCTGGAAGCATTGAAGGATGCCGACCTTGCCGTATTTTTTCTGCGGTGGCGCCGGCTCCCCGAGGACCAGTTGAAATATATCGATGACTATTTGAATTCCGGAAAACCGGTGATGGGCTTCAGAACGACGACGCATGCGTTCAATTATCCTCCCGGGCATCCGCTGGAAAAGTGGAATGCATTTGGCGAAAGAGCGTTCGGCTCACCTCCTGGCTGGGGCGGGAAAGCGAAACACACTCACTACGGACATACCAGCAGCACTGACGTTTCCATCATACCCGCGGCGGCAAAACATCCGATACTGACGGGAGTGGCCAAGAGTTTTCACGTCAAGTCGTGGTTATATAAGGTGAAGCCCGACTATCCCGCGAAAGGTTCAACTTCGCTGCTAACGGGAAAATCCGTAAACCCCGAGACAAACGACGCGATAGAAAATCCGGTAGCCTGGACGTGGCAGACCGCCGCGGGCGGAAGAACCTTTATGACTACTATGGGCCACCCGGAAGATTTTCAGCAGGAACCTTTCCAGCGACTGGTGATCAATGCCATCCACTGGACCCTGGGTAAACCGGTACCGAAGAAGTGGCATGGAAAGGTGGATATCCAGGTACCTTACCGGACGGGTAACTAATGGGGATTCTTGTTGAAAGCATTTTGATAATTTAAGCGATACACATGACTAAAATTGGATTCAATCTTCTTGTATGGTCCGGAGGACTTCCGGATACTTTTTTACCGATAACGGAAAAGCTGAAAGGATTGGGATACGATGGCATTGAATGCTTTATGGAAGTACGTGACAAGGCGGCTTATCGACGATTCGGAGATCACCTTCGCGGTATCGGGCTGGAAGCTACCTGTGTGCTGGGAATGGGAGGAGATGAAAACCCCGTGAGTGATTCCCCCGCGGTTCGGGAAAAAGCCGTGATCCGCCTGAAGGAAGCCATTGATTGCGCTCATGCTATGGGGTCAAAGATCATCTGCGGTCCTTTTCACTCGGCATTTGCAACATTCGCAAACCGGCAGCCCCCCAGCGATCAGGAGTACGGCTGGAGTGCGGAGGTCTTACGCGCTGCCGGCGAATATGCCGCGCAGGCTGACATCGTGTTAACGGCGGAAGCCTTAAATCGCTTTGAGTGTTATTTATGCAACACTATGGATCAGCTATCGATGTTGATTACAAAGGTTGCCCATCCTAACGTCAGGGCCATGTTTGATACACACCATGCCAACATCGAAGAAAAGAAACTGGGCGACGCGATCCGGAAGATCGCTCCCGTTTTGAAGCACGTTCATATCAGTGAAAATGACAGGGGTACTCCCGGAGACGGGCATATTCCCTGGGATGAGACCTTTTCAACCCTGGCATCGGTAAAGTACGACGGCTGGCTTACGATCGAGGCGTTTACCCGTAACGATCCCAACTTTGCGAATTCCATAAATGTCTGGCGCGAGTATTCGCAACCCTGGGATATGGCTGAAAGCGGGTTGAAGTTTATCCGGTCAATGTGCGCAAAGCACAAGGTAGGAAACTGACCTTGCGTTTTATCGCTGACCGATCATTTTTTTACCGCCCGGCATAAGGCACTGCCGTCCGGGTAATTATAGACCATACGTGCAGGATGGGGCAGGATGGACTTAAATATTTTTGACCACACATTCCCATTTGTTCTGAATCTGTTGCAACTTCACTCATACCAATCGCCATTAATTTTTAACCATCATGACCGTAAATCCCCGATCAGTCAAATTTATTTTCGCACTATGCGTTTCCGCATTGCTGTGGTCGTCGTGTAGTAACGATAAGTCTACTGGAAATAGTAAATCAGCCAACCCGAAAATTGAGAAACTCAAGGTTCAGCCCGGATTCAAGGTAGAACACCTCTACAGTCCATCCGAACACGAGCAGGGTTCCTGGGTTTCGATGACCTTTGATCCGAAAGGACGATTGATCACATCGGATCAGTACGGTGCGCTGTACAGGCTGGAGTTGTCCCCGATCGGGACGGATTCGGTGCTGAAGATCGAAAAACTGGAAATCGGGAAAACGAGTGGTGAACTTGCCGACTCCGCGAAACCCGCAGTCGAAATGGGATTTGCGCAAGGGCTGCTGTATGCGTTCAACAGCCTTTATGTAATGGTCAACAACCGGGAAAACAATGAAGACTTTGAAAAACACAGCGGCCTGTACCGCTTACAGGATACCGACGGTGACGATCAGTTCGACAAGATCACATTACTGAAAGAACTTGAAGGTGACGGTGAGCACGGCCCGCACAGCGTGGTGCTGTCGCCGGACAAAAAATCCATCTACGTTATTTCAGGTAATCACACCAATGTACCACCCATGGATGCGTACCGGGTGCCGAAAGTTTGGCAGGAGGACAACATGTTCCCGCTGATAAAAGATCCGAGAGGCCACGCCAACGACCGTCTCGCGCCGGGTGGATGGGTGGCACGTACCGACTCACTGGGGGAAAAATGGGAACTGGTCAGTGCCGGTTACCGAAATGCTTTTGATATCGCCTTCAATGAAGCCGGGGAAATGTTTGCGTACGATTCGGATATGGAATGGGATTTCGGAATGCCATGGTATCGCCCGACCCGCATTTGTCATGTAACCAGCGGAAGCGAATACGGATGGCGTACAGGCAACAGCAAATGGTCGCCGGATTTTCCGGACAACCTGCCCCCCGTGATCAACATCGGTCAGGGATCGCCCACGAACCTGATCCACGGAAAGAATGCGAAGTTTCCCGAAAAATATAAACATGCATTGTTTGCGTCAGACTGGAGTTTCGGGATCATTTATGCGATACACCTCAAACCGAATGGATCTTCGTACACAGCTGACCCCGAGGAGTTTCTTTCCGGTGCCCCTCTGCCGCTGACTGACGGAATCATCGGTCCCGATGGAGCACTCTATTTCTTAACCGGTGGACGTCGCCTCGAATCCGATCTTTACCGCGTTTCTTATGCCGGTGATGGAAAAGAAAATACTGCAACAACAGCGAGTCCGTCATCCGATGAAGGACAGGAAGCCCGCAACCTGAGAAAACAACTGGAGGCGTTTCATGGAGAACCTCAAAGCGACGCGCTGGATTTCGCGTGGCCATATCTCAAGCATGAAGACCGGTTTATCCGCTATGCTGCAAGAATTGCCGTGGAACATCAGCCCGTGAATCAATGGGAGGCGCGCGCGCTGAAAGAAAAAGATCCCGAGACACTGATTCAGCTTATGGTAGCACTTGCCCGGCACGGTAAAGCATCGTCCCGGAATGCCATGTTGAAATCACTGACAGCTATTAATTATGAATCATTGACGGAATCGCAGCAGATCGATCTTCTACGCGCTTTTGAACTGACCCTGCTGCGTATGGGAACACCGGATGCCGCGGCGAAAGGACAACTGATCGCTTACCTGGATCCGCATTACCCGGCTAAAACAAATAGCCTTAACAGAAATTTAAGCAAACTGCTCGTCTACCTGGAAGCGCCGGGAGCGATCGAAAAAACGCTTGCTCTACTGGAAATCGCCAAGGATGATCCCGCGATCAAAACGGCAAGTCAGTCTTCGGACCTTATCCTGAGAAACCCGCAGTATGGAATGGACATCGCCGGCATGTTGTCTAAGGTACCACCCGCACAGCAAACCTATTTTGCAACGGTACTCATGAACGCACAAACCGGTTGGACCCCGGCACTGCACGACAAATATTTTGCGTGGTTTAAAAACGCATTCGGGTACAAGGGTGGTGTCAGCTATATCGGTTTTATCAACAAGGCCCGAACGGCTGCACTGACGCACGTTCCGAAAGATCAGATCGAGCATTACCGTGAACTTTCAGGTGAAGCGTTGTTATCAAAATCCGGAAATGACCTGGTCGAAGGACCGGAGGCGGAAGGACCCGGCCGAAGGTGGACCGTAGCCGAGGCGCTGCCCATCGTGGAAGCCGGTTTAACAAACCGCAATTTTGAAAAAGGAAAATTAATGTATGCGGCAGGCCGTTGTAATGCCTGTCATACCATGCGCGGCGAAGGCGGTAATATCGGTCCCGACCTCACTCAACTGGGAACCCGCTTTGGTCCGAAAGACATGCTCGAATCCATTATCGAACCGAATAAAGTTGTATCGGATCAGTACGCAGCCACCGTGTTCACCATGAAGGATGGCTCATCGATCCTTGGCAGACTCACGAATGAAAACGAGACGGCTTATATTATTTCACAAAATCCTTTTGCGCCGGAAATGCTCCGTGAAGTCCCCAAGAAGGACGTAGCCGGCACGAAATATTCCTATATCTCGACCATGTATCCGGGTCTCGTCAACAATATGAATGAAGAGGAACTGAAAGACCTGATTGCCTATTTGATGGCAGGAGGAGATGACAAACATGCGAGCTATACAAAGCAATAACAATCAGAGGCGACACGAACAAAGCTGAAACAAATGCAAATGACATCATCATCCATACAACACTGCCTTTCCCGATCGTTGCTATCGTGCATGATCGTATTGGGAACATTCTTATCGGGCTGTAGAAAACCCGCGGAAACACCGGAGCCGGTTGCCACTGACTCGACACTGGAGGCCGATGCAGGCTTTGTTCAGATATTCGACGGAAAGACACTGGACGGATGGGAAGGCGATACCATCTACTGGCGTGCCGAGAACGGAAGCCTGATCGGAGAGGTCACACCTTCCACTTTGCTGAAGACCAATACGTTTATCGTTTGGAAGGGAGGAACGCCAGGCGACTTCGAACTGAAAGTCGATTTTAAAATAGCGGAGGCCGGAAACAGCGGTATCAACTACCGGAGTGAAGCGTTATCAGATATTCCTCACGCCCTGCGAGGCTACCAGGCTGATATAGACGGAAGAAATAACTACACGGGGCAGAACTACGAAGAGCGTGGACGGACCACACTGGCATACCGGGGAGAGATCGCAACGATTCTTTCACAGGATAACCCGGCCGATCCGGCATCATTCAAAGCGACTGTCGAGAACAATGCATGGAAGAAACGGGAAATAAACGGGTCGCTCGGAAACATCGATTCATTGAAGACAAACATCAAGGGAGGTGAATGGAATACGTGTCGCATCGTCGCGAAGGGCAACAGGCTTCAGCACTTTATCAATGGTGTTCTCATGAGCGATGTAACAGATAGCGATACCGTGAACAGGAAAATGCAGGGGCTGCTGGGTGTTCAGGTTCACGTCGGTCCGCCGATGACTGTTGAGTACCGCAATTTTTTATTGAAGGAACTATAATTTCAGATTATAAAACAGCGAAACCGAACGGGTTGAAAGTGTATCCCTGGCATAGTAAAATTTCCAATGCCGCACAGATAGGTGGTATTGAAACTTCCGTTCTCGACAATGGTGCCGGACGCGGGACACGTATTGCCTGGATCCATACCGGTACGGGGCTGCGCTACAAAGTGGTGATCGACCGGGCCATGGATATCGCCGACGCGTTTTATAATGAGCATAGCCTGGCGTGGTTAAGTCACGTCGGTGTTACATCTCCTCAGCCGTTTTCCAGTCACGGAATGGATTGGATAAAGACATTCGGCGGAGGGCTGCTGACTACCTGCGGTTTGTCGCACGTGGGTGGACCAGAGTCGGACGAATTTGGTGAACGCGGATTGCACGGCGGAGTCAGCAACATTCCCGCCGAGATAGAATCGATCGTCCAGCCGGATCCCGTTCGCGGGCAGCTGGAGATGAGTATCACCGGGAGAATAAAGCAAACACAGGTATTCGGGCCTAGTATAGAGTTGAGGCGCACGATCTCGGGAACGATCGGCAAACCGGTCATCACGATCCATGACGAGATCCTGAACGTGGCGAATACATCGGTGCCCGTGATGCTTTTATACCATGTTAACTTCGGATGGCCACTGGCCGATGAAGGCACGGAGCTGCTGTGGAAAGGCACGTGGACAACACCGGTGAAAGACCCGGTGATATTCCGGGAGGGAAATAATTTCAAGATGTGCCCGGCGCCTATGGACGGCCATAGCGGCGCAGGTGAGGAGGTGGCGGTGATCGACCCGGTTCCGGACGAATCCGGTATGTGTTTGTGCGGTTTGTACAACCGACGATTGGGACTAGCCGTAGCGTTGCATTTTAAAAAAGAGCAACTTCCCTGGCTTACGAACTGGCAGCATTGGGGCAAAGGTGAGTATGTAACCGGGATTGAGCCGGGAACAAACCCGCCGATCGGGCAATCAACGGCGAGAAAAGAAAAGCAGCTGACCTTTTTGGCACCCGGCGAACGAAAGTCATACGACCTCGTGCTGGAAGTGCTGAACAGCGATCATAGTATAGAAGAGTTTTTACAGAAAAATAAAACGTAATGGCAACAGGAAAATCAAGCTTGGCTGAAAAAGCGCTGGAACAAGGTAAGGGTATTTTACGCCTGGCCCCCACGTGGGTTCCCCGATCATTTTGTGTTCCCGGTCGGAGGATAAAGCTGCATCCCGACGATTACTACGTGCTGGGTGGTCAGCGCGGCGGGATCGACGAACGATGGCTTTCATCCACGACACCCGCGAAGAACGGACCACTTACAGGAGAAAATGAAGGACTGAGCGCTATTGTTTTTAAAGATGGTTCGAAAACCGAACAGGTCCTGCTCAAGGACGCGATCGATTACCTGAAGGGCGCTGTGATCGGCGACCGTTTGTGGAACAAGTACGGCGCCTGGCCGATGTACTCCAAGTTCTTCGACAACATGGGACCACTCCCCCACCATACGCATCACAACGACAAATACGCCAAAATGGTCGGCCAGCTGGGGAAACCGGAAGCCTATTATTTTCCGCCTCAGCTGAACAATCACGGAGGGGATTATCCGTACACGTTTTTTGGAATAGCGCCGGGAACTACAAAAGACCAGATCCGCGAGTGCCTGGTGAATTTTACGAAAGGCGATAATAAAATAACAAACTTCTCCTCTGCATACCGGCTCGAACCGGGTACTGGTTGGGATGTTCCACCGGGATTGCTTCATGCGCCGGGAAGTCTCTGCACGTACGAGCCCCAGAAAGCGTCAGACGTATTTGCCATGTACCAGTCGCTGGTCAATGAAGCGATCGTGCCGGAAGAATTATTGTGGAATGGTACACCAAAAGACCGCATCGGCGATTTCGACCTGCTGATCGAAGTACTCGACTGGGAACTGAATGTAGATCCGAATATGATGGCCAATCGCTTCATGATGCCGAAACCTGTTAAGGATATCGCGGCCATGAAATCCGAAGGGTATGTTGAGAACTGGGTTTGTTACAAGTCACATGACTTCAGCGCAAAGGAGCTGACGGTGGCGCCTGGTGCGACCGTTATTATTAAGGACAGCGCCGCATACGGGATCATCGTCATGCAGGGTCATGGAACAATGGGCGCCTGGAACATTGAAACACCGTCGCTGATCCGCTACGGTCAGCTGACCAACGACGAATTCTTTATTACGGAGAAAGCCGCCGTGGAAGGTGTAAAGATCGTCAACGCTTCCGATACGGATCCGATCGTCATCCTGAAGCACTTCGGACCGGACAACCCGGACCTGAAAGTGTGACGTTAATGTTTTTGATTTAGAATTACTGATTACGAACGCTAGACCAAACTACTATGCCAGCAAACAATTTTCCCAAACTGCACAATGCCACATGGCCGGGAATCGTAGGTAAAGGACACGACTCCGAGCCACCCATTGATTTTGACACCATGCTGAAGATGACGGCAGCCGCCGAGGTCGGTGGTGTAAAGTTCGACGGTGTCGATCTTGGACTTCTCGATCCCCACGTCAATATTGATATCACGGATGATGGTATAAAAAAGCTCGCGGATAAGATCACCAACCTGAACCTGAAGATCGGAAGCCTTGTAGCCCCGATCTGGGGAGGTCCTGCCATGGGCAGCAAGGAAGAGCGAAAACAATTCGTGGAGATGGTCCGCAAAGCCTGTCACATTGGAAAGGTATTGCGCGACTACGGTGCCAGACCTCATGGTATTGTCCGTATCGACTCGGCCGGTTCACCGCAGCAATGGGCGACGGATCCCGTGAACAATACAAAACTTATTGCGCAGACTTTCCGAGAAGCATGCGATGTAGCGGCCGGTTACGGTGAGAAACTAGCTGCCGAAGGTGAAATATGCTGGGGCGGAATGCATAGCTGGAAGACGATGGTCGAAACGCTGGAGCTGGTGGACCGTCCGAATATCGGATTTCAGGCGGATATGTCGCACACGCTGCTATACCTGCTCGGGTATAACCGGCCCGAGGATCGTATCCTTCCCGCAAATTTCGACTGGAGCGATCGCAAGACCCTCACGGAAGGACTGAAGACCGTAACAAAAGCATTGCGTCCCTGGACGATCGATTTCCATGTCGCGCAAAACGATGGTACGGTTCACGGCACCGGATCACACGACAAAACCGGACGCCACTGCCTGGCTACTGATCCCAATGGGAAACTCGACATCGCCACCGATGCGGGTTACTGGCTGCGCGATGAGAACGGTAATCTCACGAAAGCGTTCAAACACGTTTGCTGGGACGGATGTATGTTCGCCAACGATGTGATGATGAAACAGCAAACTTGGAATGATATCCTGGCCGTCATGATCAAGGTCCGTGAAAAGCACGGATGGTATGAAGCCTGATATGGAATAAGAACTTATTGCAATACAATCAAAAGTTATGGCACAAAAGGAACTGAGAATCGGATTGATCGGATGTGGGTTTATGGGACGTACCCACTCGAATGCATACAATCGTATCAAGAACTTCTTTCCGGAGCTGATGTATACTCCGGTCCTGAAAGCAGTGTGCTCGCGGAACCCGGAAAAAGTGAAGGCATTTGCGGCGCAGTGGGGTTACGAATCGACGGAGACGGATTGGAAAGTACTGATCGCACGCGACGATATCGACGCCATCGACATTTGCACACCGAACGACAGCCACGCCGAGATCGCTATCGCGGCGGCTGCGAAAGGCAAGATGATCCTCTGCGAAAAGCCCCTGTCCAGGACACTGGCGGAGGGACAAAAAATGGTGGACGCGGTGGAGAAAGCTAAGGTGATGAACACCATCTGGTACAATTACCGCCGTCTCCCAGCCGTCACGTTAGCGAAGCAGCTCATCGATTCGGGAAAGCTTGGAAAGATCTTTCACTACCGGGCCAATTTTCTCCAGGATTGGACGATCAGTCCCGAACTGCCGCAAGGCGGAGAAGGTTTGTGGCGCCTGGACGTAGAAGCAGCGGGGTCCGGCGTAACGGGCGACCTGCTGGCCCATTGTATCGACACAGCGATGTGGCTTAACGGTGGTATCTCGGACGTGTCCGCCGTTACGGAGACGTTCATCAAGGAGCGGGTTCACCAGGCAAGCGGGAAAGTCCAGAAGGTTGGTATCGACGACGCCTGTATTTTTCACTGCCATTTCGAAAATGGGTCGCTGGGTCTTTTTGAATCCACCCGCTATGCGCGCGGACATAAAGCTTTATATACATTCGAGATAAACGGAGAACATGCATCCATCCGGTGGGATCTGCACGATCTGAACCGCATCGAATATTTCGATCACCGCGACGAATCCATCGTCCGGGGATGGAGATCGATTCTTGTTACGGACGCCGACCAACCTTATATGAAACGGTGGTGGGTACCCGGTTTGATCATCGGCTACGAACACAGCTTCGTACACCAGGCTGCGGATTTTTTCAAGTGCCTGGAAACAGGAGAGCCTTGTCATCCGACCTTCCGCGATGCACTGGAGACCCAGAAAGTCTGCGAAGCCGTCATCGACTCGGCCAATACGCGAAGCTGGAAGAATACGGATGTAAAAGGTCCCGTAAATTAAGGCGCTACTATCCGGAGATTGAAAAACGTTTCCCTCATATTGACCATTACTTCGGAATCGCGTTGATATGAAGGACGTCAGATTCAACTACACGTATATCTGGCTGGTATCACTCGTTGCTGCCATCGGCGGGTTTTTATTCGGATACGACTGGGTGGTTGTCGGTGGTGCGAAACCATTCTACGAACCTTATTTTTCGTTGACGACTTCCTCTCAAAAGGGCTGGGGTACAAGTTCCGCCCTGGTTGGTTGTATTTTCGGCGCGTTGCTTTGTTTTATAAAAAGCGATGCCTGGGGGCGGAAGCCGCTTCTCATCCTTGCCGGATTCCTGTTCACCCTTTCCGCCGTAGGTACAGGACTCGCGAGCGACTTCTTCTGGTACAATACCTATCGTATTATCGGAGGTGTGGCAATTGGAATCGCATTGAACCTTTCTCCGATGTATATATCGGAAATGTCGCCGTCTCATTTACGGGGAAAGCTGGTAGCGCTGAACCAGCTGCTGATCATGATCGGTGTATTGTCGGCGCAGGTGGTGAACTGGCAGATTTCATTGCTTGACCAGGAGCTGCCGGCTGTCGCGACGGAGGAGATCATTCGTCAAAGCTGGTCTGGCCAATATGGCTGGCGTTGGATGTTCGGTGCGGAGACTGTTCCCGCTTTCCTGTTTTTTGTCATTATGATCTTTATGCCCGAAAGCGTCCGTTGGCTGGTGAAGGCGGGTAAGCCGGCTGAGGCTGAGAAAATTCTCGTTAAGATCGGCGGCGACGAGTATGCGCGGCGGGAGATCCAGGCAATTCAAAATACGATTGACAAAGTTGAAGTGGCGCGGGTCAATTTTAAGGACCTGTTCGAGCCGAAGCTGTTCAAAATTCTGGTTCTTGGAATCTTCATCGCTGTACTCCAGCAATGGTGTGGAATGAACGTGGTCTTTTATTATGCGGCGGATATTTTCCAGGCGGCGGGCTACAACATACAGCAGATGATGCTGAACATCGTGGTAATCGGCGGAGTGATGGTTTTATCCGTTGTTGTCACAATCCTTGTGATCGAAAAAATGGGAAGAAAAAAACTGATGCTGGCAGGCACGGCGCTGCTGGCCGTCGTTTACGGGATACTCGGTTATTTGTTCCTCATCGGAGAAAGCGGCCTGCCCATCGTCTTGCTGACGCTGCTCAATGTCGCGATCTATTCGATCACACTGGCGCCTGTCGTGTGGGTTATCCTTTCCGAAATTTTTCCGAACCGAATCCGTGGTGCCGCCATGTCAGCGGCAGCGATGGCTCTTTGGGTGGGTAACTTTTCGCTCACTTTTACATTTCCGGCTATCAAGGAAAACCTGGGATGGGCAAACAACTTCTGGCTGTACGGTGTGATCTGCGCCACCGGTTTTATAGTCCTTTACTTCAAGCTTCCGGAGACTAAAGACAAGACGCTGGAGGAAATCGAAGCGGAGCTGACGGACTGACAAAACTTCGAGTCGCTCTTATTTCAACACAGCCAGCGCCGCTTTTACTACTTCTTCATCCTGCGTTGATTGCATCCCCGAAACAACTATTCCACCGATGATCTTTCCGTTTTGAATTATTGGTTCACCTCCCTCAATAGCAACCGCACCGGGAAGACTCAGCACACGCAGACCGATACCCCCGCCGGCAACAGCATCCTCGAATACCTTGGATGATCGTTTGAAATTATTGGCTGTCTTTGCTCTTCCAAGGGCAACGTCGAGCGATCCGACTTGCGTGTTGTCCATCTTTTCGAGCAGGACGATGTTACCGCCGGTATCGACAATAGCAATTACGACAGTCCATTGTTTGCCGGCAGCAAATACGTGGCCCGCATTCACCAGTTTCCTTGCGGCCTCCAGGGAAATGGACTCACCGTAAGGTAAGGCGGGAGCTGGAGCCGCCGGCTTGTCCGACTGGGCAAGGGAATAAAAGGAGATCAGACTCAGGGCAATCAGCAATACACTTTTTTTCATAAGATCGGGTTAAGAGATTTTTAATATGGGAACGTATAAAAATGATCGGTTCTTCAGATCAGACTATAAGTCTGTCGCGTGAGAACGATGGCAATCCCGGGCACTAAACAACATGACGCCTTTCACAGCGGGAGTATCTGAAACCTAAAGTAGCGGATTTTATCAATAGAAGCATCACGGCCGCGTGAAATCACCAGCCATTGGCGGGTTGGGAGAAGAAGGTTCAAGAAATGGTGTTACTTCTCAACCGGCTCCAGCGCGTGGGTAGCTACAGGGATGTTGATCTTTGTGCCACCCTTGGATTCACCTTTGTCATCCAGGATTTCATTTTCGTTGACATGATCAATTTTTACCCGGCTTACATCGTCGAATGTGACCTTGAATGTCCTGCTCGTCACCTGATCCTTGCGGATGTATTTATCCTTGTCCGATAAACTGTATGCTTTCTGTCCGACGCGTTTGTTATCCGAGGAGTAAAAATTCACATGGACGACCACGTCTGCGTATGTTTTGTCGGGCACGATCTGGATCACAAACTTTTTACTGCTTCCGGGAACCAGCTGCGCAAAGACGCCGTGTTCAACGGGAGAAAATGATGCACTCAGGCAAATGACAGCCGCTGCGATAACGAAGGATAGGTATGGTAGCTTTTTCATGAGGGTACTGGTTGGTTAAATTTAAGACCATCGATGTTAGCAGATTACATCCTGACGGCCATGTGTGAATCGATTGATTCCCTGTAGGCTCTGTCTGTTTGCGCTATGCCCGGTGAGCCGGCTGTCCTTCGTTCAATCCAGGCGTTCCGTATCATCGGAGCAACGACAGCAGTAATTCGGGCTCATTGGTGGTGATAAAATCAACCTGCTGGCGGAGCAGATCTTCGAGTGCCGCTTTGTCGTTGACCGTCCAGACATTGACCGTAAGTTTCCGGGCGTGGGCATCGCTGATCCAGTCCGTGTTTTTGTTAAAGACGCTGAAATGATAATCAAGTCCAAAAAATCCCGCAGCCGCGAGTTCTGCCGGTGACTTATCACCGTTAAGGTAGGCGACGCGGGCATAGGGCGCACGCGACATTACTTCACGGCATACATCGTAATCGAAACTGATGTAGTCGACCCACGCTTGTGCCTGTAATTTTTCCACCTGTGCAACTACCTGTCGCGCGAGGGCGAGGGAGCTTTCCTTACCGAGTTCGGACGGCTTTATCTCCAGGATAAGTTTTGTTTTCGTTTGTCCCATGCCGGCCTTCAGGTAGTCTTCGAGCGTGGGCATCGGTTCGCCATTTGAAAGTTTTATAGACCGCAGGTCGCCTGATGAGGTTTTTGCGATGGAAACGCCCTGGATATGCGGATCGTGGCTGATAACAGGCAGCGAGTCGGACGACATATGAACATCAAATTCGCTTCCTTCACAACCCAGCCTCACAGCGTGATTCAACGCGGCGATGGAATTTTCAGGAGCACCCGTATTCTTCCATGCTCCGCGGTGTGCAACCACTTTGTTCCGGATAAAATCATCCTTCACGATCGTGAATGACCGTGTCTGTTTTCCGGAAGGTGTTGTGACGGTTACTTCAATGTCAAAGGTGTTCAGTCCGGCCGGGAGTTTTTTCGGATGCACGGAAAGCTGCGATCCTTTACCGATACTGAAGGCAGCCCCGTGTTTGCCGCCTACCGTCGCGGTTTCAACCTGCCCACCTGTTACCCTGATGAAACCGACGGTATTACCCTTCACCGGTATGGTATAATTCGTGAGGTAAACAACGATTTCATTTTTTTGTGCAGATGCGGACATGACCAGTACGATCAGATGGAATAAAACAAGGACACAGCTCTTTTTCATGGGTGATGTAAATTGTCAAAGGGGCGCTTAATAAACAACTGCAGGCGTCCTTTTTTCACCACTGCTGAATGACAATACCCAATTGCCCGTCCGTAACGGCGAATTCTTTCGCTCCCCATGGCCGAAGCGTGATTTTATCAAGGTTCGGATGAAGGAAGCCGGGATGAGATGAACTTATCTTTATGTATGCTTCTTCAATGTTATCCGTTACGAGGCGGAATTCAGGATTATGTTCCTTTGCCAGCGCCGCATTTTCAAAAAGATTGATCCGTAAACCATTCCTCTCCACAACACAAAATGGATTTCGGGATTTTATTTCATCGTGTCCGATTTTAAATTCCAGACAGTCAACGAACAGTTTTAACCCATCGTGGATGTTTGTATAAAAAACGTTCGGAACAAGCTTGGTAAAATTCATGACGAATCATTTAAAGTGGAGAAATATAAATCGGGTACATGCGGTCAGGCCGGACGGCGTTATATTTTGCCCGGACTGTAGATAGCTTGCGCCTGACAGGTCAACTGCCAAAAGCGATTGATGTTGTTTTTAATTTTCCCTATGCCTTTTGACGATTAAAAAAGCCCAACAGAACATTGGCAACATAAGCGAGTTGAATACCGGCAAAGATCAGCGCCAGCAACTGCATCGTATTGCCAATCCATTCATATTTGTCCGTCGCACCCGATGATGCAACGGTGCCGATGTATGCCACACAAACCATAAGAACGATAGCCGATACGGTAACAAAGATATGTATCCGGGTGATCGTCATTGAATAAAGAAATTTCTTCGTCAGAAGATAAAGAACCCAGACGAATATCAGGATGATCGGGATCACCCAGACCATGACGTCCAGGAGAACACCAAACATCGTTATATCCTGAAATTCCACGTTGGTCAGGGGTGAAAATAGCAGGGCTACCAACAAAGCTATTGCCGCGAACAACAGCAGTCCATACGGACTATCTTTGAGATTCAGTATCGTTTTCATAACCGTCAGATTTTTTTCGATTGTAAATTCAGATTCGAACTTCTGATTCCTGTTTCCAGATCATGACATCCTGATCAAGATAAGCAATTGAGGAAAAAAATTCAAACGCCAGAACCTCGCTGTCGCCTTCATTTCTTTTTGAGAAACTCGCCGGGGATCAACTCATGGATCGCCTGCATGATCTTTTCTTCCGTATCCTCTGTCAGCCGCGACGGGTGGTTGTAATAGGGCATGGACCCGTCCACTTCATAACCACCTTCCGCGAAAAGTCTTTTCGACGCGATGTAGGTTGAGACATCGTTCGAGTAAGCGTTGACCCAGATCTTTTCTTTGATGAACTCACGTTTGATCCGGAGACTGTAATCCACAACCACTTCTCCACCCAGGAAAACAACGGCTAACCGGTCTCCGAAGGTCCATACCTGAACCGGGTAGGACATCGTGGCCGGAATAGAACCGCCCTGTGCCAGCGTCAGCAGATTGTTGCGGGCATAAAGTCCCTGGGCCGCCTCGAGGTTTGATTGCTCAACCAGTTCCCTGGCATCCGGCACGTAAGTGAACCTGAGCTCCACCATTTTTATCTTGCCGGCGGGAAGTTTATCCAGCGCTGTGAACGTACCGGACTGAAGCAGTTTGCCGACCTGGTCGGTGATCATGACGGCATGCCGGCTGACATGGGTGAATTCACCGCGGGGTGAAGGATTCGCGTCGCCGCCACAGCCGATAGCTACCATGGCCGTTGCGCCGGGATATTTGTTTTCAATCATCTCCTGCGTCGCGCCCATCCAGTCGCCATGTGTGAAGTTATGTTCCGGGAGGAGCGTTGTACCGTGACAGGCATAGTTGATGAGCAGGGCAATCAGTTTACCTTCCATGTCCGTTGCGCGGAGTACGGGCAGATCGTGATCAACAGGACCATCCGGCGTCTCGCCGAAATCTTTCCATTTCCCCCCTTCCATCACCCGGCGGTTCATGGCGAACGTTACCTGGCCGACAGCCCAGCTCAATTTGCCGGGAGCTTTTTTTGAATCGGCGTCGATCACCAGCTTTTCCAGTTTATCGAGCAGCTGGTCGCGATACAGTTTTACATCAGCCAGCTGGTTGGGCGGGGGAGTCTGACCGAATATATTAACCAATACGCCCGTCTCCGGACCGTTGTGCGTATGCGTTGCAGACACTACCAATTGTGCGCGGTCCTGAAGACCCATCGTTTTTGACAGCCGTGCATATAACGCATCGGCAAAAAAGCCTGGGAAACCCACAAGGTCGAGCGTTATCCATACCATAGTTGGTTTTCCCTTCTGACCGATCACCAGCGCTTTGGCCCAAAGCTTTTGTTCGACGCTGTCGAATACCGTCGTGCGGTTGCCATATCCCGTCAGGCGTACCGGGTATTCCGGTGTGATGTCTGTTCGTGATACACCGATCTCGACAGGCTTGCCCGCCAGGGCAGGTACTGGATCAAAAAAAGAAAAGAGAAGGAAAAGAACGGACAGGGCAATACAGTTTTTGATCATTTTCATGTTGGTGTTTTCAGGTCTTCTATCAACCGACTCCGAGTCATAGCCGTTGGTGAGGACAATTGTAACGCAGGGTCTAGTCGGTGTCAACGGCGAGGCGGTGTTTTTTACAATGTAAACACTGAAACAAATAACCCTGCATGCTACCGTGTTTGAGCAGACTTTTTTCGAGCTGCGCCTGTGTCAGGCCGTAGTCGTCCGTGATTTGCTTCAGGTCGTCTGTCAGTTCCTCCTTCAGGTCTTTTATCTCCGCCCATCCCACGTAATCCTGTAACGCGCAAAAATCGCCACAGTGACTCAACCACCTTTCCTGCTGCCACCCTGAATAGCCCGGTGTCCGGGTTGTTAATTCAATCAGGTATTCGTCGTCGTCAACATCCTCGCAGGACGCGGAATCCTGGAATTCGCCCTCGTATTTTTCGGCGGCTGATCCGTCTTTTATACACCAGGGACAAATACCTTCCACTTCATCTACAGAATAAAAAGGACCTTCGTACACATAGTCCCTGTCCTGTCCGCACACCGGGCAATTGGTCGTTTCCTTTTTGATGATTCCAATCCTCACCGCATGGGGGTTGTATCGGAATGTTGGTAGTTCTGTCATGCCGGTGTTGTTGTTCAAATAAGTTTTAGTCAGGGATCAGGGATTGTTACTGCGCCGGCTGTTACGGCAGTGTCTTCCGAATTTCTTCGTGCCGGTGTGTTACCGGAGGTGAAGGTAAGGAAATTGGAAAATCCGGCAAATGAGATTGAACAGGTTTTAAATCTTTTCCTTGAACACAGGAATTGTGGTGCCGGGGCGCGTCAACGGGTATTCCCGTGGGAGATCATGTACGCCTTTCTTTACATTTCACTCAACAGCTTTTTATAAGCCTCGGAAGTAATTACACTTTTATAGACCGCATCATTTTCATAGTCCTTTTCGTCAAACCAACCAAATCCGATCTTCTTCAATACTCTCATTTCCGACACTGCTCCGTCAATATCTCCGAGGCTTGCATATGCCAGGCATTTCTTTTTTGCAATCTCCCCCTTGCGCCAGCTGCCGTGAGCCAGTGCGTCGTTATAGGCGTTAAGCGCTTCTTTGTATTGCATCAACTCCATGTGACAATTTCCGATTTGTCTTCTTATCTCATTATTAACGGTATCATTTTTCAACGCCAGCAAAAATTGTTTCAATGCGGCATTCCAGTTCCCGTGATACACTTCCTTCATGGCGGAAATTTCGTTGGCTTTTGTCTGTAAACTTTTCTGAACTGTTTGACTCATGCTGGCTTTCAAAAAATTCAGAGAACCTACCATGAAGAGCCGGGTATCCGGGTCTCTCACGTCCTCGAATGGGTGGCCTGCGGTGTTAAGACTGATCACTGTATAGGGAGCATAAGCCTGAAGTGCTTTGAAAGAAAGGGTATCAAGTTGTTTATTCAGCGCGGTATTGTCGAATCCGGCCCGGACAATCTGGACCGGAAGATCCAACCTGAAATTTTCAAGTTTTGCCGATCCATAATACATCAACGCCGCCTTTATTCGCGTATCAGCGTTAGCGAATGGAAGCATCCCGGATACATTACCGGAACCGGCGTATATCGATAGTCTGTCTGTATCCAGAAAATACGTTTGACTATTGGCATGCAGGTACTTGATTAGTTTATCCAGACAATCCCCGGTCTGGTTCTGACGTGAACTATATATAACGCTGGCAAAACCTTCTTCGGCTGCTAGTTTAGCCCAATCCACGTAATGCTCCCACGTTCTGAAATCCGACCCGAAACCATCGGTAAAAACAATGACTGGGTTTGACTGTGATTTGTAAGAGGGTGGCAGATATAAATCAGCCTTTAACGTATCGCCTTTGCTGTAAACAATATCTTTTACAAGGATCGGTGCAGGTCTCCTGTTGCTTTGTCCGGCATACGGATACACAAGTAAAAGGTATGCAAGAATTGTTAAGACCTTAACCATATTATTAACGGTTTAATGATCTGATAAAATTAGCGGACAATTGAATACCGAAGGTCACGCATACCGTGGTATATCCGGCAGATAGAGAGAAGTGTCAGTCGCAGGTTACAGTATTAATTAATCTTTTTTATAAAATAGTCCCACGTTGCTTTTGCCACATCTGCGATTATTTTTTCAGATGTTGCTGTATCCTCTTTCGAACGGGTAATGAAAACGGAAATAAAAAAGTAGCGGCCGTTTGGCAAAAAGACAATACCGATATCATTGACTGCGGCGGAAATTCCGTCTTTGTTCACGCCGGACCAACCCGTCTTATGAGCTACGACAGTTCCCGCGGGCAACAGACCTTTTAACCTGGCTTTACCGGTTTCCGTTTGTCGCATAGTAGCCCAGATGAACTGATGACTTTTTTCCGATATCAATTTCCGTTCGTTCTGATAAAAAGACGCCAGTATCTCCGTAGCCGACCTTGGAGTAGTCCAGTTGAGAAACTGCAGCTCCCAATTTCCCTGCATCACTTCTTCATTGATTTTTATGGACAGGTTCCGGAAATTGTTTTTTGTGAAGTAATCTTCCACGGCCTGCGGACCACCCACAAGCCGAAGCAGCACGTCGCAACCCACATTGTCGCTTTTGGAAACCGTATATTCCAGGATCTCCGCGATTGTCAGACTTGCGCCTTTCGGATACGTTTCCCTGATCGGGCTATGGAGACCGGGCAGCAGTTCATGCTCCTTGATTTCTATTTTCTGATCCAATGAAAACCGGCCTTTGTCGATTTCAGACAGGACCTTCACGGCAATATGAAATTTAAATACACTCTGCATCGGAAAGTGTTCATCCCCGTGAATGGAGAGCGTATCCTTACCATCGTCACCGGCAATTGAAATACCAACATGGGCATTTTTTGACGACACGATGGCGTTTAATTTTTGCCTGAGCACCGCGATAGTTTGTGCCGGTGTTGGCCAGGTGATCGTTAGCATCAGTATGACGGTAGCCCAACATATTTTCCTCATCTTATTTTTTACGGAGTAAGGTCGTTATCATCCCGTGAAATTGCCACTTCCGTGATTGATTTCTTTTCCCACAAAAAACGGACGCTCATAAGGACGGCTGATTTGCTCCTCTGAATTCCACTTTTGGCGATGACAAATTTTTCTGAAACTGATCGATCTTTAGTAATATTAGCTATCCAAAAACCGGACCCATGGCAAAATCAAAGGTTTTCCGTCCTGAATTAATTGTCGCCCTGCTGGCTGTTATTATTGGCGTGCTGACCATGTTCGTTTACATCTATCAGGCGAGGCTCATGAGCAAACAGATGCAGGCGGCAACGTGGCCGTATCTGGAGATCATCTTTGCCAACTCCGGAGACCGGTTTTCAATCAACGTTACGAATAAAGGAGCCGGGCCGGCCATTGTAAAGAATGCAACGGTACGGTTGGATGGGATCGTATATCAGGACTCGCAGAAAAACCTGGACTCCGTCGCTTACCTCCTCACCGGTTCACGGAGGCTTCTCAACGGATACACCAACGTGAACAACCGTGTGATATCGCCCGGCGAGGTGATTTCCTTCATTGAGATCAACGACTCAACCTCGGTGAAACTCCTGTTGCAGTCCCTGCAAAAACGGGCCGTACAACTGGAGGTCTGCTATTGTTCCGTATTTGACGACTGTTGGAGAGCTACCGGAGGCAAGGTCGAGCCTTGCGACAGTTGTGAATAGGAGAATCGTTCAAGAAGGTACTGAAGCTGTATCTTATACCACATTGAGTGGATTCTCTAATTGGTGTGCCGTAAAGTATCGGATGGTAATGTGCTTACGATTTAGTTATCCCTGTTTCTTTCAAAGTCAATCAGCCATTTTTTTCTTGCGATACCACCTCCATAGCCGGTCATGTTCCCATCTTCTCCGATAATTCTATGGCATGGAACGATGATGGCTACCTTATTAGCTCCATTGGCAGAAGCCACCGCCCGGCACGCATTCGGATTTCCCAGCGCTGTAGCTAATTGTTTATACGTACGGGTTTCTCCATAAGGCACCAGCTTCAACTCAGTCCACATCGCCTGTTGGAACACTGTGCCCGGGGCATGTAA
The DNA here is from genome assembly GCA_041742155.1 of Chryseolinea sp. GTDB lineage: Bacteria > Bacteroidota > Bacteroidia > Cytophagales > Cyclobacteriaceae > Chryseolinea. The sequence goes on from JBGSJE010000005.1 coordinate 508,549, forward strand.
TTCAACGGTGAAGTTTTCTCTTTTGCCTTCAAAATATTCGGTGATCTCTTTTTGCACCTGGCGCAGATGTGGATTTTCCCCCGGCAAAATAATGGCATTAAGTCTTCTTTGTAAATCCCGGAATTCACTTTCCAACATGCGCCGGTTCGTAAACTCAAGAAGGCAAACTCCATTACTTGTTGCGCAGGCGAACATAGGCCCGAGGGCTGTCGTAAACCGTGTAATGTTGATAATGGTCCTGTTCTTTGATGACGTCGGCGCTTCTCCAAAAATGGAGCGAAAGCTTTCGTTGAATCCGCTAAGCGAATTGAATCCGACATCGAAGGCAGTTATCGTTACAGATTGACCTTCATTCATTTTTGAAAAAGCCGTATTGATGCGCAACATTCTTTGGAAATGTTGAAAACTCATTTGATGATTTTTTTTGAACCAACGCCTGAGCTGATTCGGCTCGATCTTTCTTTTTCTGAGGTCACTGTCTTTCAAACGCAATTCCGGGTTGGCGCAAATTTCATTCATCAACGACTGAATAAACGGCGGTGCTTTACCAGCCTGTTCCATGGGTTTGCAGACCTGACAGGGACGGTAGCCGCCGTCGATCGCATCCTGAACAGAGTCGTAAAAAATTACGTTCTCGGGTTTGGGTTTCCGTGCCGGACAAACAGGACGGCAAAATATTCCCGTTGTTTTTACCGCGGTTATAAAGACGCCCTCAAAAGAAGGATCCCTACGGAACATGGCGTCGTATTTCTCCTGAAAGGTCAACGTACTCATCATCACTTTAATAAAGGTAAAGAGTAATTAAGGATAACCCGCGAATTTAAACTCGTGGTACTATTGGAAAAAGCAACTCCGAATGTAAACGCCAAAGCAAATGCACTCTTCTCTGCATTCCAGACCATCACCGGACTTATACCAGTTGTTTTTACCGTAATGGTTGCACTTTCACCCTGATCAGGAATGTAAGTAAATTCTCCAAACCAGTTTAACAGAAGTAATTTGTTGTCTGTATAGTGGTTGGTCCAGAGTGAGGAGCCAAAGTAAGTGTAATGTCCGAATACATCGCTTTTATTGACAAAGGAACCGATGTCCGCAAAGAATTCCCTGTACCGGAGGGTAACACCGGCCGAAACAACAGGTGTGTAGCCAATTTCTTTATCGTATAAATTGTAGTTCACTACCTGGGGCAGACGTACGAACGCGTCCAGGACTGGTTTTTGTCCGTACGTTTCGATGCAAACCAGGCAGATTGAAAAAACAATAATTTTCTTCATGGAGATTAGATTTCAGGCAAAGAAACCCCGAAGGAGTGTCGCCCGCTACCGAAAAATTGACATCCATTTTTTTATTAGATCTTTTCAATGGCTGAGATTCAGACGCAAAAAAAACCTGATTCCGCTGACGATTTATTAACCTTGCATATGCCGCCGAAAGCACGTGGAAACTAAGACCTACGGTAAATACGGGATTATCAATACCATCGCTCTGGTAGTATTCAGTTTTGCTATCGGTGAGGCGGCGGCGATCCTGTTAACGGGGTTAATATTTAACGTTGATTCTGTCCGGATTTTCGAAACATTAAAAGAGCCGTCTCCCGCCGACAGGTCGCTTCTGATCTTGTTTTCGTGTTTCTCCACCTTCTTCCGGTTCATGATCATTCCGGGTCTTTATCTCTTCTTCACGAACAGAAGTTCACTGGATTTTATAAGGACCAATACTAAGGTGCATTTTACGCCGGTGTTGCTCACAGTCGTGATCGTTTTCGTTCTGATACCCTGCACTTCACTGTTGATAGACTTCAATAACAGGCTTGCATTACCCCACTGGCTATCGGAGTTGGAAACTTATTTTAGAGACGGTGAAGAAAGTGCCCGCCACCTGTCAAACCTTTTGTTTGAATTCAGAAACCCTGAAGACCTGGCGATAATCATTTTGATCGTAGCCGTTATTCCCGGGATAGCCGAGGAGTTTCTTTTCAGAGGGATAGTCCAGCAGCAGCTTCAGAAAATCCTGAAAAATCACCATTATGCAATCCTCCTAAGCGCGGCCTTGTTTGCTTTCTTTCATTTTCAGTTTTACGGCTTCATGCCAAGAATAGCGCTCGGGATGTTATTTGGCTACGTATTTTATTGGTCGGGAAATATCCGGTATCCTGTTATTATGCACATCACGAATAATCTGGCCGGCGTGCTCGGCGTCTATTTTCTGGGGCCACAGATCATGGATCCTGATAGCGGAACCGATATCACGATGCTCCTAGTATTTCCGTCCGCCGTTGTATCGATTATGATAATATGGAAAATAAAAAAGATGTTCTTCGCTTAATCGTCAATCTTAAATCTAAAATCGTACATTTTAGGCAGCGGCTGATTTACGATTTGGGGATTTACGATCTACGATTTGGGGATTCGCTTAATCGTCAATCGTCAATCTAAAATCGTACATTTTAGGCAGCGGCTTGATTTACGATTTAGGGATTTACGAGTTACGATTTAGGAATTTACGATTTACGATTTAGGGATTTACGAGTTACGATTTAGGGTTCCGGTTAATCGTCAATCCACAGTCGTAGATTGTACATTTTGAGTAGCTGGTCACGTGATTCCATTATTGATCGCAAAGGTCACGAGCTCAGTCACGTGGTGAATTCCCAACTTTTTGAAAACGTTTTTTCGGTGTGTTTTCACCGTCTCTTCGGAGATAAAGAGCTTCTCGGAAATTTCGCGGCTGGTTTTTCCGGCAATGACCTGGCGAATGATTTCGACTTCTCGTTCACTCAACTTGTAGGTAGCCGTGCCGGCGGTTTCAGTTGCAAAGTCGGTAATCCAGTCGAAGTATGATTTCCCAGACCCCACTCGCTCGATAGCATCGACCAGGTCTTTCGAGCCACGACTTTTCAGTAGACAACCGTCGGCGCCTGCCCGTAAGAGTTGATCCGCCAATACCCGCTCGGGGTACATGGTAAGCACCAACACCTTTATTTCTGGGCGATGCTCCTTAATCCACCGAGTACATTGAATACCATTCATCTTCGGCATATTAATATCGAGGATAACGATATCGACAGATTGTTGTTTCACAAAATTGATCAGCGCCTCTCCGTCATAAGCCACGCCCATAATCTTGATCATCTCATTTGCGCGGAGGATCTCGCACAGCCCGTCCACCACAATAGGATGGTCGTCGGCAATGCAAATACTAAGGTGTTTTTCAGTCGGCTTCATGGACAGCGGATATTTCTATGATAAAGGTGGTACCGGTATTGGACGATTGAATACTGATTTCTCCTCCGAGTTTCTCTGTGCGTGACTGGATGTTGCGCAACCCCATCGAAGTGCCTCCCACCGCTGTTACGTCGAAGCCCACGCCGTCGTCTTCGTAGATGATGCTGATGTCGCCCTTGATCTCTGATATTTCGAAGCGCACATGTGTAGCCCCGGCGTGTTTTAGGGTGTTGGTGAAAAGTTCCTGGACAATGCGGTAAAGGTGAAGCGATGCATCAGGCCCTGGAGAAGTCGGCAGATCGATGATGCAACGGAGGCCGATCTTACCCGACGCACGTATTGTTTCACACAATTGCTCCAGAGCTGCTGACAAGCCAAAATTAGTAAGCGTACCCGAGTCCAGGCTATGCGAAACTTTGCGGATGTTCACGCTAAGATCTTCTACCAAATTGTTGATCTTACGGTTGAGCCGTTGGAGTTCGTCGTCTTGGTCACGCGCGATTACCAGGTCGCTGTAGATCTTCAGTGTGGCAAGCATGCCTCCTACGTTGTCGTGTATATCGGCTGCTATACGCTTGCGCTCTTCGTCCTGGCCACGTATGACGGCGTAGGTTGTGCGCAGTTCCTGCTTTTTGAGCATGGTCTCAATTTCTGCGAACTCGCGTTGTTTTTTCAACAACCGGCGCTGATAAAGAAAAGCGGAAAGGATAACGAAGATTATCATGACCAACAAGGCCGACGTGCCCACGATCAATGTCATCGCTTCATTCATTGCTTCCCAATCCGGTAAAGGCCATAACAGACAACCGCGTTCTTTATCGTGTTCGAGAAAGACACTATAATCCACGACTCCGCAAAAAAATCAAGCGTCGTCGAAAACAGAATCTTGGATCCTAGCGCGTATGTAAACAACGCTCCGGCGAAGTAGATCATCCAACCTGAATTTATAATAAACATGGGGTCTTCTTCCGGGGCGATCAACTGGGATGAGGTATAAAGCTTGTAGAACGTTAGCAATCCAAGACAGAGCAAGATAAGCGTGTTGACCGACCAGGCGAACGAGTTGAAGGTCGTGATCGGTTCCAGCAACAGCGTATCTAAGCTATCGATGAGTATGATGGCAGCCACACCCCACCACACAACCCGCGAAAACAGCACCTTACTGTAAAAGGCGAAGAGCATACATCCTTCCCACATCGCCAGAAAATGGAACCATTCCAGGTTGTGAATATTGTTCCGCGCCAGAATCAAGGTAATTATCTTGACCGGCGCGGATATTGAAAAAAGCCACGTTAAGATCGTGAACGCTTGTTTCCTACCCGCGAATTTCCAGGCGGCAACAGCCGGCAACATCTCCGAAACGTCGGAAACGTCAGACAACAGTACGTTTACATCTTTTAGCATCATCGGCTCAAGGTATTCTAAGGTAAGCCAAGATTTGATCTTTTCAGAATGTTAAGCCTTGAGGCGGAGCTCCGCTTTATGGTGATGTTGTCCCTCTCACTAAATGATATAAAGTGGGCTGCATACGTTAGGACACGGTCCGGCGCCGGCCAAATAGTGGCTGCCGGTGAGCTCCTTTGTCACAGCTACCGGGAAGTCCTCCCCATCACGTTTTACTGGTACTAGCACCAGATCGGGAAGGATGTCACCATCTTTGGGTTGCTTTGCCCGGTAAATTCTGACGGCGTTAATGGGTTCCTTGGTAGTCGGATCATCATTGATGGCCTTAATGTTTGCCATGAATTTTTCAAGCTGCGGTAATCCCAACAAATAACCATAGACATGATTTGCATCGGCTTTGTTTAGTTGCGTTACCCCTTCATCTCCGAAGTAAGCATTTATTCGTTGTCTAGCTTTGTTAATGTCAATGAAATCGCCGAGCGTTTGCTGAGCGGCAATCATTTCTACGCATTTTTGATCGAGTGCCATGTTTGTAAAATTTAAGTTTGGTGCCTACTCTGGAAGGTTTTCGGCTTCGCCTTTATATTGACTAGTGACATTAGAAGTTGTATTGGAGGCCGATGTATGCTTTTGGCCGGTCGCTGAATTTATAGCTTAGGTCCGCATCGATAACGCCCTGGCCATCCACCTGGTCGTTCACCTTGAGACTGTTCAACTCTTGAATCCAGCTCATGGCGATGCCTCCAGCGATGGCCAGCCGACGTATACCGGCGGCATTAACACGAATACCTAGACCTGTGAGCAGGGTGGGAAGCTTGTCGTTTGCACCGATGCCTATCTGCCAGAACGGGTGCAACGGCGAGTGCGTGATAAAAAGATTATAGTTGAGCATAACCGTTACGTTGAGGCGGCTGATGTTTTCGTTGCTGGCTTGTGTCACCCGTTGTACACCATCGGCATCAGTGATCGTACTGTATTTGGGATACGACAGATTGGTGTATGCCACCCCAGCCGATAATTCCGGGATGAACGTCTGGAACCGCCGAACCCGGAATACTTTAGACGCCTTCATGGCGGCTTCGGTCTTCTCAATTTCTTCCTTCGTATTCAACTGGAAACCTGCCGCAATTACCTGGAAGGTATATATCGTGATCTTGCCGTGCCGCACAGGCGCTGGGTCGAGCCGCTTAAGCCAACGCATGCCAGACGCCTGCTCCTGTGCCTGCTTGGCGTTCCGGTACAACGCACGCACATCAGCAATATAACTATTTTGCGCCGTCCACTTATCTTCCATGTCGCTAAGACCGCGTATCAATGCGTACTTATCGGCCGCTCTTTCAAAAGCATCGCCTCCACCGCACATAAGCTGGTCAAGCCCGTTCCGAAGATTTCTTATCGCGTTGCGCGTGGCGGTCAAGGCCGCTTCCAATGTCTCGAGATCCGCATTGATCCTGTCAAGTTCGGTGATCGTTACTGACTCTGATTCGAACGACAATGCCTTCAGGCGTCTGAAGATGGCTATCCCCTCTGCTTTGCGATCACGATTGACATCCGACACCAGGCTGTTGTAGTTGTTGATCCACACGGTACAGGGATCAGGCGGTGGAAGTACTCCCGCCGCTCCCGGGGGTGCCGGTGCCGCCGGTGCCACTACTTTAGCCAGCATGGTGGTTATATCAGACAAGGCGCCGGCTGCACTGGTCTCGATAAGGTCCTCAATCTCCGCTATGTCGGCGCGCGTTCCATAGTTAAGCGGATTCAGCGGCAACACATAAACGTTCAGTGTTGTGGAACGGGGCAACAAAATCAATGAGTCGGGTATCGGCCGCAGTTGAAGCACGTCAAATGCGGTACCTTTGTGATACATCAGACTAGTGCCGTCAAACTTCAGGAACAGGTGCTCCCTGTCAGACAGCGCCAACCCGTTTTCGATCACATCGTGTGCCTTCTGGCTGTATGCCGTCGCCAGCGTTCCCGCCAGCAACAGGCTTGTGGCTAGTATTCTTTTCATTGGAATTTAGGGACTTCAGGCTTTACCGCTTGTCTCGCCGCCCTCATGATCATTCGCTGTTGAGCGGCCTGCTGCTTTTTAGTGTCCTTCACCGCGTTGGCGTAGCCCAGCACGCTGCTCCAAAATGCCGATCCACCTGTGCACATCAAGGCGACGATATAAACCGGCAGGGGATGGTCGCCCTGTGGCGATTTGAAAATGGGTATTTCACCAACGGGATTAAATCCATTTGTTGCCAGAAACGACGATGTTAACCAGGCAGCCAGAAAGGCTAAGACCAGTACCGTGATGCGACGTCGTCGGTCTTCAGCCAACGTCCTTTCTGCGTTTTCATCGGTGAGCTCCGGCCAAATCGTCTTGACGATAGCCACCAGCCTTTCCGAGGCCAGGCTCAACGCGAGCAGCAGGGTTGATAATGCAACTAAATAGTCGATCATAAATTTTTGCTTTATAGAGAGTTGTTAAAATTTGGTCAGATAATAATAAGGACGTGACGAGATCAGGAAACGATGAGCGAGCCGCTTTGAGCATCTTCGGCATACATAACCCGAACGTTCACCACATACAACCGACCCTCTACAAGCGGCACGGTAATCTTGGCGTTGCGCTCCATTCCGCTGTCGTCATCGCCAGCCATGTAATAGTCTTTATCCTGCACACGTTTGGAGATGACCATTACGGTGTCGAGCTGGCCGGCAGTCTGAAAGGTGAATTTTTTAGATGAAGGGGCAGTAAATACAAAGTCGCTCTGTCCGCCTGGGCCGGCCGTGATCGGAGCCGCGGATTTCCATTCTACGGAAGGTATAGCTGGCGCCATCGGTGGGTAAAATGCTCTAACTCCGGCGATATCGACCGGAGAAATGGTCCCTGGTGGAAAAATGCCGTTTTTATATGGCGCCGGTGAAAGAATTAAACCGGGGCCGAACTGGTAATGCATGATCGAGTTCGGATCCCAAGCAGAGCCTGTCACACTATTGGCCGGCATCTTCGACAGGATGTTTATTTCGATTTGGTCGTTGGACCAAAAGTTGGGATTCCCGGAAAACTCGTGGTAAACTGCATCCACATTCCAGACAATGCCGGAGTTACCGTTTTGATGTTCGTGATTGAACGCCAGGGCGTGCCCGATCTCATGAAGGGCTGTGGTGTGGCCATAGGGATCGGTAAGGTCCCAGCCAAAATTCATGGTACGTTCCGCCTTGGGGATTTCCAGGGCGTCGCGGCCGACGTACGACCACGATCCAAGCCCGAAGGTGAAACCGATGCGCACCATAGCAACTTGCACGTCGTTCACTTCCTGGAACGAAAGGCCGATGCCGAGTGCTTTCCATTCGCTAAACGCCTTGCGAACGACGTTCTTCTGCCTGTCGTCGCCTTCGATAAACGTGTATTTGATCAACGTACCGTTGACCCACTTCTTGTTGTTGGACAAGATGTACCCCATACGTGTGGCTGACACGCCGGGATCAAAACGCTGCACAAACGGTTTAGGCTGTGCGCAAAGTTTTCTCTGCGGAGTTTCCATAAGATGATCCATTGTTTGTTGGATCAAAGTTGCTCATGGAAAAACTCGCCCTCAATACCACGACCACGTGAACCTGCATACCCCATTGGTGGTATTTTATTCACCCAGCACAAACCATAGATTCCTGCGTCGCCCAGAAACACCCATTCACAACAGTTTGTATGTTTTGTATAACGTCTGCTTGATTTACGATTTGGAGATTTACGAATTACGATTTTGGGTTCCGCTTAATCGTCAATCCAAAATCGTACATTTTTAGGTAGCGGCTTGCTTTACGATTTTGGGATTTACGAGTTACGATTTAGGGTTCCGGTTAATCGTTAATCGTCAATCTAAAATTGTACATTTTCGGTAGCGGCTTGATTTACGATTTGGGGATTTACTATTTACGATTTAGGATTCCGGCTAATCGTCCGGTTTCTTACGGTTTTGATGGAGGCGACAATAATGGCGAGTATTTCGCTGGTTTCCTTTTTCAGGGTATCTATGGATTCGCAATCCACCATCTTACTTTCTTCCACTACTTCTAGCCAATACAACGTCTCATCAGCTTCTTCCTCTACAATTTTCAGCTTATACAAAAAATCCGCATCGGACTTTGCACGGCAAGCGGCGCGATAATTTGCACCTATCGAAGTGGCAGAACGTACCAGCTGGTTAGCCATCGCACGCCCGGATGAATTGTTGGGCAACAAGGGCAAAAACGCGATGATCAAAACACCGAGCTTTTTAGTCCTCGCTTTTAATTCTTCGCTGGTCATGGAGGGAATTTACGAATTTTTGGACTCTGCGGGATTCCGGCTAATCGTCAATCCTCAATCGTAAATTGTACATTTTAGTTACGTGGCTGATTTACGATTTTGAAATTTACGATTTACGATTTTGAGTTCCGCCTAATCGTTTGCTATTCTCTCAGCTTCTCAATAATGGCTGCATCAATCCATCGGATATCTCCGTGTGCGGTAAACAGCAGGAATTTTCCGTCGGGAGTCACATATGGACAGTATTCCGTTTTATCAGCATTCACTTCTTTTCCCATGTTTTTTGACTGCGACCAGGTCCCATCGGCATTTTTGTATGAAATAAACAGGTCACCGCGACCAAATGTACCGGGCCGGTTACTGCAGTAGATCAGGTAGGTCTCGTTTGGATCAACAAACACATCTGCTTCATAGCCCGAAGTGTTCACCCCGGGTCCTAGCCGTTGCGCAGGTTTAAACTCGCCATTTTCGTACCGGCAGGTGTAAATATCGTAGTCGTCTGCTCCTTCGGCGCTATTGACGTTGCTTGAAAAATAGATCGCACTTGTTTTTGTAAACGACATGTAATATTCGTTCTTCGGTGTATTGATCGCCTTGCCTGCATTGACCGGCTTAGACCAATTTTTACCCTGCCGTTCGATGAACCAAATGTCGTAGTCCTTCTTCGACCCGACGCCATCCATTGACTGGTTGGAAATAAAGAATAAGCGTTTTTCATCTGGTGTCAGGAATGGATCATTGTAGCTGTATTCATGGTGTGCTAACAATTGCTTAGGCTCCGACCATTTGTTGTTCTCGAGTGTCCGAAACAGAATCTCTGCTTTGCCGGCGATCTCGATAGCATAATAAAATTCCTTTCCATCTTTTGAATAGATGGAGCCGAACTCGACACGATCCGGAAGAGATATTACTCCCGGCGCAAACACAGTCCAGGTTGTGCCTGGGGGCGCCTGATTAAAGTATTCTATTTTTGTGTCCTGGGCCGTTACAATCAATGACAAGAAATAGCTCAGGAAAGTAAGGGTGGCTTTATTCATGATGGTGAGGTTTTGGGAAGACTTACGAAAATCGTTCCAATCTCTTTAAAATCCGAGTCCTGTCCTTAGTCCACCACATAGATGACCGATAATGATTTTAAATTGTCTGATTCCGGACGGAATTATGTTGCGATTTGGGGGCTCGGCTTAATCGTCAATCGTAGCTAATCTCCGTCGGAGCTATGTCCGCCGTCATGACTTGAGTGACTGTCGTCATTATCCCCCCATATGGCAATTCCACTTTCAAAAAAATTTCCTTTGCCCCGATTCTTCCTGGATTTTTTCGTGGTGGGTGACGGACTCGCAACAGTCTTCACGATCATGATCCAAAAGAAGGGAATCAGCCAGATAAGGATATTATGAATGATTTTTTGTTTCCTGGTAAAGTAGATGTCTGCGGTCCTGTTAAATGCCAGGGCAAACCTCAACGTGTAAATTGAGTAGATACCGAAAGCAATCCATAACAGATAGTTCATTTGTCCTCCTTCCCTTTTTGGACGCTGACTGATAATCGTCAATCGTCAATCTAAAATCGTACATTTTTAGGTAGCTGCTTGATTTACGATTTTGGGGATTTACGAGTTACGATTTAGGATTCCGGTCAATCGTCAATCTAAAATCGTACATTTTTAGGTAGCTGCTTGATTTACGATTTTGGGATTTACGAGTTACGATTTAGGATTCCGCTTAATCGTCAATCGTACATCGTAAATTTTGTATTACCTTAACCCTGTATAATTTCCGATTACCTATGCGCTACATCTTCAAATTGACGCCATTCCTGTTGCTAACGCTGCTTGGTTCGCGTGGGAAAAATAGAACCGGGCAGGACGATACCTTGGTTGATTCATCCCGCGTCTTGCGCGCATTAATTATCGATGGACAGAACAATCATGCTATCTGGCCAAAGACTTCGGCGATGATGAAAGACTATCTGGAGCAGACTGGTTTATTCGAAGTCGATATCGCGCGTACAGCTTATACCTGGCAGAACGGGCAAGTCGATAGTCTGCTTGAAAAATTTCCGGTTGCAGGTGCGGCCGCGATCAAAACGGAGAAGCCGCAGGCCGATCCTGCTTTTTCGCCCCACTTCTCAACGTATGATGTAGTAATATCAAACTTCGGATGGATGGCGTCACCTCTACCCAAGTCTACCGGCGACTCACTCGAAGCATTTGTAAATAACGGGGGCGGACTGGTTGTAATCCACGCTGCTGACAACTCCTGGCCTGAGTGGCCTGCATTCAATAAAATGATTGGCTTGGGCGGATGGGGAGAAAGGAATGAGAAAGACGGACCTTATGTCTATTACGATGACGCGGGACAACTGGTACGTGATACAACCGAAGGCGCCGCCGGATCGCACGGGAAGCAGCACGTCTTTACCATTATTGTCCGCGACAGTTTGCATCCTGTTACGAAAGGAATGCCTGCGCAATGGATGCACGCTGAAGATGAACTTTATGAACGGCTGAGAGGACCGGCTGAAAACCTTCATGTGCTGGCAACGGCTTATTCCGGTGGCCAGGAAAAAAGTACGAACCGCCACGAGCCGATGATCATGACCATTGACTATGGAAAGGGCCGTGTCTTTCATACGCCCATGGGACACGCAGACTACTCCATGTCGTGTGTTGGCTTTATTGTTACGCTCCAGCGTGGTGCAGAATGGGCGGCGAGGGGCCGTGTTACCCAAACGCTGCCAGAGGACTTCCCCGGAAAAGATGCCGTAAGTCAGCGAACCTGGACAGATAAAGCTCCATGATTCATCTGCGTTCAGGTTTTAATTATTCTTTAGCAATTATAAGCAGAGGTCAAAGTGGTTCTGGGGGCCAGCATCCTGATCACTTCTTCGGGCCTGAAATGAGAAAGCTGTTGACCTCAAGCCAGTGAATGAACGCATCGAACCAACGATTGCTGGTTCGGTTCGGATTCCCAAGGCCGAAGCCATGGCCGCCATTCTGGTAAAGGTGAAACTCCACGGGCCGGCCCGCTTTGTACCAGGAATCGATAACACCAAACTGACCCCGGAAAAGAAAGTCGTCGGTGGCGATTACATTGAACATTGGCGGAGCATTCTTCGGCACCTCGACGGGTCCCATGCCGCCATAGATCGGACCGATGAAGTGCAGTTTCATAGACTTTGAGTGAAGGGTGCAGTGCATCGTCAGACCAGCACCGGCCGAAAAGCCGATCATACCCAACCTCGCAGTATCGACACCCCATTCCGAAGCGCGCTTCACAATCATCGCATAGGCTGCCTCTGCATCCTGGAGCTGGTTGGTTAGGTCCATACGTGGAGGGCCGGCCGGAGCTGCTTCCTTCTTTCCATCAGCGGGTGGGGTTGCGGCAGCGAACGTTCTATTCATTGACTCTTTAAAACCATCGAGCGATTCCGGGGTGGGAAAGAGCCGGTATTTAAGCACGAACGCGGCAATACCCTGATCTGCCAGCGCTTGAGCAACTTCCCAGCCTTCGTTACCCATCGATAACCATCTGAAACCTCCTCCGGGCGCCACAATGACGGCCGCGCCATTCGCCTTTCCTTGCTTGGGCAGGAACGGGGTGAGGGTCGCTTTAGAAATGTTCCTCGCCATCGGATCACCCCACTGCCGGAACCAGGTCTCAGGGGCAGGCTGCCCTTCAACGCCACCTGTGCCGAGTGGTATAGCGTTAGGTTCTGCAGGAGCCGTGAGCGGATATATGGTGCCGTCCTGCGCCACAGCGATTGTGGTGATGACGAGCAAAGAGGCCAGCATGACAGCTTGAGTCAGCTTGTTCAATGTTTTGGTCATGGTGTATTTGTCTTTTTTGGTAGAGCAATTTACACGTGTATATTTTACAATTATAATAATTTGTCTTTTTATTCCTAAGGAAGGGTTGGCATTCGACGCACGTGTTCAGGTAGTCGACACTGTTCAGGTTAACCGATCGGCCGATATCTGGTGTCCTGTTTTCGGTAGAACGAAAACTGAGGCGAGACAGGCAATCTGACTCATTTAATTTCCATTTCAGCATTACTTGTCTTCTTAAAATAACGCCTTTCAGCCAGCCTCAAATGATCGGATAGTCGGTTGTTGGCGGCAGTGGATGATTGTGTAGTTCAGCATTTTTATTAAGGACATCGCTGATTTTCATGGTTTAGTCAGTAAACATCAGAGCTTGGTCTACTTCATTACGATCAAGACCTGCGTTTGTGTAGTATTGTTAATACCGCTTTTACATGTAAGGTGATGAATACCACAAAGAATTATCGTTGTCCTCTGTTCACAACGCTTATTGGTTGCTTGCTTCTGTGCCTTTCTGAAACGGCAAATGCCCAAGATCAGCCCTTGACCGGAATCAGATTAAACGGTTCATATGAAGGATCATTTACAGATGTTCTTAATCGAATCAGCCGTGAACAAAACGTGCGTTTCATTTTTGAGAAAGAGAAAACGGATAAATATAAAATTCAGGACTTCATGGAAAACAAACTTCTGACTGATTTCCTGGATTATTGGTGTCTGCTATTCGATTTAAAATATGAAATAGCAAGTGATGGTCTCATAAAAATCAAGGACCTGGAGACGATTAAGATGGAAGAGGATGAGTTGAAGAAAGTTGAAGAGGCAAGAAAAAGAAAATACTCAGGACCAGCAACATCCCTTAACATTTCAGTAAGCGGCAAGGTAACCGACATGGCAACAGGAGAGTCACTGCCCTTTGGCGCCGTTGTTGTAAAGGGCACCCGTAATGGAACATCCACGAATGTGGATGGTTTGTTTACAGTGCAAAATGTTCCTTCAGATACAAGTACTCTTGTGGTTTCTTACACCGGATACTCGGTTGTGTACCTGAAACTCAATCCATTTCTAAATCGACAGTCGCTTGATATAGAGCTGCAGCCATATGCCCAGTTGCTTCAAGAGATCAACGTAACCGCTCAACGGGAGGATGTGTTGAAAGCCAATGAAAACATCAGTACAATCAGAATGAACCCACAGAGTTTATCTAAGATGCCGAACTTAGGTGAACGCGATATTATGCGTGCCTTTCAATTGATGCCGGGAATCTCAGCTGCTAATGAATCATCATCCGGTTTGTACGTCAGGGGCGGTACACCAGATCAAAATTTGATTGTATACGATGGGTTCACTATTTACCATGTCGACCATTTGTATGGATTTTTTTCCGCATTCAACGCGAATGCTGTGAAGGATGTTCGGCTGTATAAGGGTGGCTACGAGTCACGATTTGGAGGCCGCCTTTCCAGCGTTATGGAAATTACCGGAAAGGACGGAAACGCAAACAAATTTAGCGCGGGCGGAAGTTTAAGCTTGCTCAGTATAAACGGATATATAGAGACTCCGGTTGGTAAAAAGATAACCACCCTATTTGCGTTTCGCAGATCCTGGAAAGGCCCGCTTTACAAGAAAATTTTCAACCTCTATAATAGCAGCAATACGAATACAGGCCAGACTAATCAAGGGCCGGGTGGAGGGTTTGGACCTAACGCAGGAGGAGGGCCTGACTTTACCAATACCGTTAAATCTTACTTCTACGACCTGAATGGTAAGATAACTTTCAGGCCAACACAGGATGATGTACTATCGCTTAGTGTATTTAACGGCACCGATGATCTCAACAATAGCCAGGAACTCAGTGGGGGTGGATTTTCCGGATTCGGTGGACAGGGTGTTAGTTTCAACTCTACTACGTCAGATGTGACAACGTATGGTAATACCGGGCTGAGTTTGAAGTGGTCACGTCAATGGACAAAGAAACTTTACAGCTATACGCTGGTGAGTCAATCTAAATACTTCAGCGACCGTAATAGAAGCACAGAGTCATCGTCAACCTTTCAGGGACCGCAAGGAGGCGCGGAACAGGCCTTTGGAGGTATTATCGAGAACAACAACCTCGTGGACCAAAGTGCCCAATTAAACTTGGCACATCAGACATCCGGTAACCTCGAACTTTCCGGCGGACTGTTCTTTACGCAATATGATATCACCTATAATTATGGTACTAGCGATACAACTACACTTATTGATCGCAAGAACAATGGAAAGTTGATGGGCACATACGTTCAGGGAAAGATCAAACTACTGGATCAACAACTCTTACTTACTCCCGGATTAAGAGTGTCTTCATTTGAGCCCACAGGGAATGTCTATTATGAGCCACGACTTTCTGTGCAGTATGATTTAACGGAAAGAATAAAAATCACCGCAGCAAGCGGAAGGTACTATCAGTTCGCCAATCGCGTGATCCGCGAAGATATTCTTGCCGGAAGCCGGGATTTTTGGGTTTTGTCGGATGGAAGTTCTGTTAAAGTAAGCGAATCGACTCATTTCATAGCAGGACTAAACTATGAAACTCGCAGCAAGCTGTTTAGTATCGAAGCCTACCGGAAGAATTATACCAACCTGTCGGAATATACCCTTCGTTTCGAAAGCGATCTGCGCAGCGGAACCTACTACAATGAGAATTTTTACACCGGTATGGCCTACGCACAAGGCGTTGAATTTTTGGCTCAGCAAAAGATCGGCCAGGTTCAGGGGTGGGCCAGTTATACCCTTTCCGAGGTGAAAAACAAATTCGATGTCTATGGTACATCATATTACCCGGCAGCGCAGGATGTTAGACATGAATTCAAATTCGTAATCCTTTATAATGTTAAACGATGGAATTTTTCGGTTACCTACATCTATGCTACAGGTCGGCCATATACCGCTCCATTGGGAGGATATCAACTTACCTTGTTGGATGGCGCGACTCGTGATTATGTTGCTGTCGGCGAAAAGAACGCATTCCGGTTACCACACTACGAACGCCTCGATGCTTCAATTAGCTTCGAACTTCGAAATAAAAATGGAAACAACATTGGCAACATAGCGGCATCAGTGTTCAACATTCTGAATCGGAAAAATGTATGGTATAAAGAGTTCCAGATGTCAGAGGGAAATGTTGTGGAAACCGATATTAACTACCTCGGCATTACTCCGAATGTTTCACTGACCCTAAACTTTTAGCAACAATTAGCTGAATGATACTTAAGAATATGATAAAGAAATTCTTACATCCAATATTGTTGATCGTTGCTTGTCTTAGTGCATGCTCGGAAGGCAACGAGGTGTCATCTGACAGTCAATTGGTGGTCGAAGCATACCTGCACGTAGATCGACCTCTCAAGGTCGTTGTATCTAACTTAGCGGGTGTCCAGGCTGTAGATGTTGATCATCTTGACGTTTCAATAACTAGCAACGAGGGCACTGTCATACTTGCATCCGATGGAGCGGGTGTTTATACAAGTGATAGTAGTGAGTTTGTACGGGATGACGCTGGGGATTATACGCTTAGGATCGCCACAAGCGCCGGAGAGATCAGCTCGCTAACAATTGTCCCGGCCAAGCCAGCCAATTTTGAACTTTCCGAGACGGAAATGACCATAGAACCCATAGACTTCAGCAGCGGATTTCCGGTTGGCAACATCTCCGGCGAAAGTGTGGAATTGTCGTGGAGCAATCCATCCGATGAATATCATTTTACTTTTTTTCAAAATATTGACGACAACCCTGAACTGATAAATAGTGCTCTTGATACAATTGATGATGACGCGCCAAGGCTTTTTTTCCGAGGTGAGCCAACTCAGGGAAATAGCAGTACGATAACAAGCAATCAATTCCAATATTATGGAAGATATCATGTAATTTTATTCCACGTAAATCCGGATTACGCGGCACTTTATAAAGAACAGGAGAATACCTCTTCTCTTAACCTCACATCACCCTTTACAAACGTGGTCAATGGACTAGGTATTTTTACCGCGATACACTCCGATACCATTTTGTTTACGGTGAAAAAGCCTTAACAACATCGAGACACACCTGTCGGCTCCCTACATCAAAAGAAGATTTTCAAATCCGCTCTCGCCCTGTGCTTGAGTGCCAGTGCCAGTGCGAGAGGCGAGGAAAGAAAATAGACCCCCTGATTTTTTAACTGCCTTTCCGCTCTCGCACTCCGCACTCACGCTGATTTTTAGTGCCAGTGCCAGTGCGAGACGCGAAGAAAGAAAATACACACCCTGATTTGTTAACTGCCTTTCCGTTCTCGCGCTCCGCACTCACGCTGATTTTTCGTGCTCCGCACTCACCCTGTTTTTTGCACTCACTCTGATTCTTAGTGCGAGTGCCAGTGCGAGACGCGAGGAAAACACACACACTGATTTTTTAACTGCCTTTACACTCTCGCACCCCGCACTCACCCTGATTTTTTGCGTGCATTTTCGTTCTCGCACTTCGCACTCAACCTGATTTTTAGTGCGAGTGCCAGTGCGAGGCGCGAGGGAAAAAAATACTTACTCTGATTTTTTAACTGCATTTACGCTCTCGCACCTCGCACTCACGCTGGTTTTTAGTGCCAGTGCGAGACGCGAAGAAAA
This sequence comes from Chryseolinea sp., assembly GCA_041742155.1. Classification (GTDB taxonomy): domain Bacteria; phylum Bacteroidota; class Bacteroidia; order Cytophagales; family Cyclobacteriaceae; genus Chryseolinea. The sequence continues at coordinate 525,937 of JBGSJE010000005.1, forward strand.
TACTTACCCTGATTTAACTGCCTTTACGTTCTCGCACTCCGCACTCACCCTGTTTCTGCACTCACGCTGATTTCTCTCATAGCATTAAGAAGGATTTACAGCTTATTCATTCTGCTAAAATGCTTTCTTAATGTACATTAATATTTGTTTCCGGGATACCCCATACTTTTGAAATGAAAGAAAAGTCCAGGGGCAAATGATCGTAAATCAATTTTTAACTAAAGCTTAACCTGAAAATTATTCCTTACCGTATGTATGAACCCATCTTAAATAATTTCGCAAAAGATATTACTCTAAATGATGATGAAAGAGCACATTTATTGGAAAGGTTAGAACTGAAGGAATATAAAAAAAAGGATAAAATTTTGTTAGCTGGCACTATTGCCAAAGAGTTGAATTTTGTTGTGGAGGGATGTCTGCGCATCTATCACGTTGATGAAACGGGAAAAGAGCATTCGGTAAGCTTTTTCCCGGAAGGATGGTGGGCTACGGATTTGGAAAGTTTTTATTCTAAAACGCCTTCATTTTATGCAATCGATGCCTTGGAGGATTCAAAAATTATTGCGCTTGGTCACAACAAGATTGAAGAACTGTATGACCTGTCTCCCAAGTTTGAACGGTTTTTTAGAATACTCACGCAAAAGGGATATATCATCTATCAAAGAAGAATGACTTCGGCCTTGTTCCGATCCGCAGAAACACGATACCGTAATTTTCAGAATTTGTTTCCTTCCCTGGAAAATAGAATTTCAAAAAAACTCATTGCCTCCTATTTGGGGATAACCCCTGAATTTTTGAGTTTATTAAGGAAAACTGTCCGCTCAAAAAGAATGGTCAAGTCTTCAGGTCAAAATCTAGGGTAAAAAATAATTAAAACTTAAAATTAAAACTGGTATGAAAATGCAGCTATTGATACTATTACTAATCGCACCGGGACTGTCTTTACTGTCCCAAACGGATAACCCTGAAATATCATCCAGACAGTCGGCAACAACTAAAAACGTAATATACTCCAATCAAAAGCAAATGAAAGACACATTGACAAACAGCAATCAAAGAGCGTGGGATATTTACGAAAAATACCTGGAGGGCTGGAAGCCAATATCGAAAAAGGAACGGGAAAAGATCGCTTCGGAAATTATGGTAGAGAATGTTGAATATACAACACCTCGTCACAAAACGGGCGACCGGAACACTGTAATAAAAGATATGGAAGCGTTTCAGGCGAGACTTCCTGGCGGCCATGTTGAGATAAGGGATGTGTCGGCCCATCACGATGTAGCTTTGGTGACTTGGGACCTTATTCAGGCAAATGGCGAGTCAACTGCTAAAGGGCACGATCAATTGCGTATATCCAATGAAGGTAAAATTATAGGCCTGATAACATTTGCCCCTCCCGTTTCGAAGCCCTAAAATAGGTAAGCGTTTATTAATTGAACGATTGACTAAACTCCAAAGGGGTCAGTTCTCACTTGACACAATCCAAGTATTGTTACTGTTATCAATGTCAACGTCAAAATCATTTCCTAATGTAATTTTCTTTATTGAAACGTTCGATCGCATTTTTATTGTATGGACATCATTCCCTTTTAACCAGCACGATACGTTATCGTTGTATGATTGCTGCGTTCCGTCCTCAAAGAAAATGGTGAGATGAACAGGCACCATGCCAACACCAATTTTTTTAATCGCAATGGTGTACTTGTGCCCTCTTTTTGTTACGCTTTTAATAGCGAGGTCTGGCGTTATCTTGGAGAAAAACCAGTCGTTCCAAAACCAGTTTAGATTAGTTCCTGATTGCGTGTTGATGCAATTGAAAAAATCATAAGGAGATGGGTGCTTTCCTTTCCAATGATCGATAAAAAATCGCAACGCCTCTGAAAATCTATCATCACCCAGCATTTCCTTTACATAGTGAAATCCTAGCGCAGGTTTCAAATCTTTATTTGAAAACCTCGATTTGCGATGCAGCTGTGGCGTGAGCGTAATAACAGGATTGTCATAATCGGTTCCGGCAGTTTGGTTTACATCGCTAATATCATAATGCATAGGAACTTCAGGAGCGATTATCGGATGTAACGTAAATTCTGACAGTGTTGCCAGTCCCTCATCCAAAAAGGAATACTTAGTCTCATTGGTGCCAACATAAAAAGGAAACAGAGTATGAAAGACTTCGTGAGCTGTAAATTCTACTATTAGCTGAGGATCTTCAAATGGCAAATTATTAACCATCATCGGGTACTCCATTGCATCAAGCCCGTCAAAAATTGTTATGTGCGGGTACGGAAATGGAATTTTCGGAAAGATATAACTAATGCTTGATACTGTACCACGCGCGTATTCGATAACCGGATTGTATTGACCATGATCGGGATTATAAACAGCATCGACGCGAACCCTTCTGTTAGCTACTGAATCAACAAGTACGCTGGAGGATTTCCAGATATAATGATTGCTTGTCATAAAGGCCACGTCTTGAACATTTGCTGCGTCGAATATCCATGTATGGTGGTTTCCTTTCTTACAAATATCCTTTGAAGAGATGTCCTGCGTTGTAATAACATCAACAATACTTTCACTATTAGTTGCTGTTTGAATTGACTGTACATATTTCTCATTAAGTACATCACCGGCATTTGCTAAATCTCCTGTACACCAAACCTGATAGTCACCGGGTACAGTAATTTCGACATGGAAATCTCCGTAATCATTGTAAAACTCGTCATATCCCATGTATGGATATTCATTCCATCCATCTACGTCATCGTATACCGAAATTCGCGGAAAAAAATAGGCCACTACAAATGCGCCCGTATCGACCTGACCTGTTCGGGTAAAAGAGCCCTTATTTAGAAGATACGAATATTTTATCTCAACATCCAACCTGGTGCCAGGTAGAATATTCACACCAAGCACTGTCATATTTGTTCCTCTTATCGAGACCCTTTTTGAGTCTACATACTGACCACCGATAATAATAGACGCTATATCCACTCCATCGCCAAGGTCGTCTTTGGCAATTGGTTTACTTCTGATTGATTCGGTTTTATACAAGTTGGGGTAGAGTTTGAAAACAATTTTCGAAAGCGTGTCAGGGCTGTTGTTGAAATATTGAATATTGACATGCCCGGACACTTGCCTTGTATCTGGAGAAAATCGAACACGGATGGAGTAATCAGCTCGATTTTGCCAATAATTTTTCCCCGGCAAACCATTCATCTCGCGAACATGAGTCAGATAACTGTTCCTAAAATTGGTGGCTATCGGTAACTGCGTTTGAGCAAAGCTTTGAAGACTGGCAAGTAAAAGTATGGTGGTCCGAAACATATTGTCAGATGCTCAAATTGTAGAGTTAAAATTAAAATGTAAGTATAAACAACCGCGCTGATAATCCTGATAGCAGACTCCTCTTTCGCTAAATCAAAATCGATTTCATTTCATCAATAATCAACATTATTTTTAAGCACGCGATTATCGTAAATTCCTGATCATAGCATACAGTATCTTGGAAAGTTCTTCGCCTTGCGCATAGAATGCATGAAATACATCATCTGCAACGGCGGATTCATCCCGTAGAACATCAAGAATAGCTATGCATTCAAAGATGGAGCTCCTGGAGATGGTAAAGAAATTTCTTCGATCCGGGTTACTAAACCGCCCGGATCCTTCGGCCAGATTTAACACAATGCTGAAAGAAGCTCTCCGGAGCTGGTCTTTGGTCGTGCCGTCAAGTTTTGAGGTCCTGATGAATTCCCGGATACCGGCATTAAAGGTCTTTGCTTTCTTGTAGACGTCAAGCTTTTCAAATTCGAACATAACGGGCGTGGTTTTAAAATTGATGACAACGTTAACTTGATCACAGGGCGTGTGCGCATTATTGCTTGTTCAAGAAAATGAAAAAAAATAACATTTTTTTTGTCCTATGGTAAACGTTGAATTCCGCTCTGGCGCTTCGCACTCACGCGGATTTTCAGTGCGAGTGCCAGTGCGAGACGCGAAGAAAAAAACAGGGTCGCTTACCGAAAATACTCACCCCGATTTTCAACTGAATGCCCTTACGCTCTCGCACTTCGCACTCACCCTGTTTTTTA
>JBGSJE010000006.1:0-154650 GCA_041742155.1 Chryseolinea sp.
AATCAACTACAGTAATTGTCTGAAACCTGGACTCCTTTTCTAAAATTCTTCTCTCTCGAGAATCAATCGCCCTTACACTCGTTTCTCAACAAGCTCAGGGCGGGTCCGCTATCAATTATCATCCATTCAATGAACGTTCTAATCCTCTTGAAGAGAATTAAATGGGGATGCTTTCAATTTCACTCAAAACACCCGTTTCAATCGTTTTTTGCCCCTCTTCTTCTAAAAGGGGATGCAAAGGTATCCTTTTGCCTATATCGACGCAAGTCCAACCGAAAAATATTTATGCAAGGATTCTGTCCCGGTAGATCGTTTGGGTACGGTCCGGACCCGTGGAAACCATCGTAATCGGAACCTGAAGCTCCTGTTCAAGAAACTTTATGTACTCATTGAGTTCCGAAGGCAAATTTTCTATCGACGCCCCATCCTGATTTAACGAGATATTCCATCCCTTAAATTCTTTATATACGGGGATTATTTTTTCATTCACCTGTTCATAAGGAATCATATCGGTCGATGTACCGTCTTTCAACTGGTATTTCACGCACACTTTAATCGTGGGAAAAACACTCAGTACATCGGCTTTCATCATTAGCAGCTGCGTCACTCCATTGATCATAATAGAATACTTCAACGAAGGGAGATCTATCCATCCGCAACGCCTGGGTCTACCTGTTGTCGACCCGAACTCCTTACCCTCTTTTCGCATCAGCTCCCCTTCCTCATCCATCAACTCCGTCGGGAACGGACCACTTCCAACGCGGGTACTATAAGCCTTAAAGATTCCATAGACCTCGCCGATATGCCGCGGCGCGACACCCAGTCCGGTACACGCACCAGCCGTCACCGTATTGGAACTCGTCACAAAGGGATAACTTCCAAAATCAATATCCAGCAAAGCTCCCTGAGCACCCTCAGCCAAAATCGTCGAACCGTTTTTTAGTTCCTGGTTTAAAAAATATTCGCTTTCAATAAGGTTAAATGTCTTAAGGAAGTTTACCGCATCCAGAAACTGAGCCTCCAATTCGCTCCAGTTGTATTCGATATCATGATCCTTCAGGATCTTAAAATGAATATCCGTCAGCGTCTTGAATTTTTCATTGAACCGCTCAGACAATATATCACCGACACGCAGCCCCTGGCGCCCGATCTTATCCTGGTAGGTCGGACCAATTCCCTTAAGTGTCGAACCGATCTTGTTTTCACCCTTGGCTTTTTCATACGCCTGGTCCAGAAGCCGGTGCGTCGGAAGGATCAAAGTCGCCTTTTTCGAAATAAAAAGGTTGGCCCTTACATTCAGGTTATACTTTTGCAGTTTCTCGATCTCCGTCTTGAAAACAAACGGGTCCAGCACAACGCCATTACCAATAATATTTCGGGTCTTGCTACGAAATATTCCGGATGGTATCTGATGCAGGACATGCTTGATTCCATCGAACTCAAGGGTATGACCAGCATTTGGTCCGCCCTGAAAACGAGCCACCACGTCGTACTTGGGTGCAAGTACATCCACAATCTTACCCTTGCCTTCATCTCCCCACTGAAGACCTAATAATACATCTACCTTAGACATTCTGGAACGCTTAAATTATTTTGACACTTCTTCTTCCGATTGAATTATATGAAAAATCGCATTCAGTTTGGTGATCACTAAAAGTTTCTGAACACTTTCGGATGGCTTCATTAAATACACTTCTCCTCCTTTATTTCTGAATTTTGTCAATATCGTGATCAATACGCCAATTCCGCTGCTATTGATGTATCTCAATCCCGAGATATCGACAATACAGTTCAATATCTTCTGGTGAATTGAGTTGTTCACCACTTCAATCACCGATGCTCCGTTATCTTCGCCGATCAGATCTCCTGCCAGCCGGATCACCAGGGTATTGTTCTTTATTTCATGTTTGAAGTTCATACTTACGATTGATTTGAAGCTTTTCTGTTCTCACAATTCTGTTTCGTGCAGGAAGCATACAATATTAAGGAATGATGCATCACATTAAAATGCAAAATTTCTTCCACTGTATTTTGAATGTTCTGGATCCTGGGATCGCAGAATTCCACCACCTTGTGACACTCGGTACAAATCAGGTGGTCATGCTGCTTGTATCCGTACGATTTTTCATACTGCGCCAGGTTCTTGCCAAACTGATGCTTGCCGACGAGGTCACACTCAACCAATAAATCGAGCGTATTATAAACGGTAGCCCTGCTTACGCGGTAATTCTTGTTTTTCATGCTGATGTAAAGAGATTCCACATCAAAATGGCCGTCACGGGAATAGATCTCTTCCAGGATCGCATAACGTTCCGGGGTTTTTCTCAACTCCTTGTTTTCAAGGTATGCTGTGAAAATCTTTTTTACTTCCTCGTAAATTTTTGTATTGAGTACCATTTAAAATAACGCGCAAAGATAGCAGGATAAAAGAATTTCCAGCACTCTTATTCCTTTGAATCAAACCGGCTCACTTTTTCAACGCCTTCAACACCCCTGAGCCGCTCGATCAGTTGTTCCAAATGCCTCGTGTCGTTCACGTAGAGCATGATCTCTCCTTCAAAAATGCCGGAATCCGTGTGAATGGACATCGAGCTCATATTCACCTTCAACTCTTCCGAAATGACCTTGGTCACATCATTAATCAGCCCGACGCGGTCTGTTCCCAGTATTTTCAATCCGGTAAGAAAGGCTACCTCGTGCTGCGACGTCCACTTTGCTTTCACTACGCGGTTGCCGTGATGCGAAAGCAGTTCCGGGGCGTTTTTGCAGTTGGTGCGGTGTATCTTGATACCCTCGTTCACCGTCACAAATCCAAATACATCATCGCCCGGGATGGGAGTACAACATTTCGCCAGTTTATAATCCACAACATCCATGTCCTCGCCGATCAGGAGGATATCGTTGTAACGTCCTTTGAACTGAGTCAGCTCCTGTTCCAGGGTTTTTGTTTCCGAACCGGGCAGCACGGGTTTCGCCCTTGTCTGAAGCTGTGGCTTGTTCTCGGCAAACTTCTTTATATCCGCGGATGTGATAAATCCTCTTCCAACCCGGTAATAGAGTTCGAAGTTGGCCGGTACTTTAAAATACTCGCGCATCTGCTCCAGAACCTGCTGCGTCGGCTCTTCTTTCAACTGCCGGAGTTTCCGGATAAGTATTTCCTTCCCTTCGTCTGCGGACTTTCGCTTGTCTTCCTTCAACTCGTCCTTGATGCGGGCCTTAGCCTTTGAGCTTACCACAAATCGCAGCCAGTCTTCATGGGGTTTCTGCTTCTGCGACGTAAGAATCTCTATCTGGTCGCCGTTCTTAAGCACATAGTTTATGGGAACAAGCTTGTTGTTGACTTTGGCCCCGATACATTTGGATCCTACCTGGGTATGGATTTCAAAGGCAAAATCCAGCGCTGTCGCACCGTAAGGGAGGGTCTTCAATTCACCTTTCGGTGTAAAGACGAACACTTCCTCACTGAACAGGTTTCCCCGGAAGTCATCAACAAAATCCAGGGCCGAGTGATTGTTTTGTTCGAGCAGGTCGCGAACCCTGGCCAGCCATTTTTCCAGGTTCGATTCAGCGGTGGTATTAGTGTCCTTATACTTCCAGTGGGCCGCGTAACCTTTCTCGGCAATTTCATCCATACGCTTGCTGCGGATCTGTACCTCAACCCACTGGCCGTTCTTCGCCATAACTGTGGTGTGGAGCGACTCATACCCGTTCGACTTGGGTGTGCTGATCCAATCCCGCAGCCGGTCGGGATTCGGGGTGTAATAGTCCGTTACGATAGAATAAACCTGCCAGCAAAGGGCTTTTTCGTGATCAACAGCTGTATCCAGAATGATTCGGATCGCAAAGAGGTCGAATACTTCTTCGAAGGGGATGTTCTGTTTCCTCATTTTATTCCGGATCGAATAGATCGACTTCGGCCGGCCTTTGATCTCATATTCTATTTTCAGTTTGTCGAGCTCGTCTTTGATGGGAACCATAAACTGCTTGATGAATTTTGTTCGCGCAGCCTTTGTGGTATCGATATCCCTGGCGATTGAATCGTAGACGGGCCGGTCTGTAAACCGCAAATAAAGGTCTTCCAGTTCTGTTTTAATAGCATTAAGACCCAACCGGTGTGCAAGTGGCGCATAGAGGTAGATGGTTTCGTTGGCTACCTTAAGCTGCTTATTGCGCGGCATACTATCCAGTGTGCGCATATTGTGAAGCCGGTCGGCAAGCTTGATCAGGATTACCCTCACGTCGTCGGAAAGGGTAAAAAGCATCTTCCGGAAATTTTCCGCTTGCTGCGACGTGCCGTACTCAAAAACACCCCGAATCTTGGTAAGACCATCGATGATTCGTGTGATTTTCTTTCCGAACATGCGCTCGATGTCCGTAAGCTCGATATCAGTGTCCTCCACCACATCGTGCATGAGCGCAGCGATAATCGATGTTGTTCCCAGACCGATTTCTTCCACGCAAATTTCCGCAACCGCGAGGGGATGGAAAATAAAGGGCTCTCCCGACTTCCTGCGCATATCTTTATGCGCTTCAAGAGAAATTGTAAAGGCTTTCTTTATCAGCTTGGCGTCCCCGTCCTTCAGAATGGGCTTCGCTTTGCGCAATAATCTTCTGTAACGACCAATTATTTCTTTCTTCTCCAGTTCAGCATCGATGATCATCATTTAAGGCAGATTATAAGTGTTTTAAGTGTTTTTAATAAGTTTTCGAATCAGGTGACAGACTTTTACCCTATAACACTCACAAACTATTTCTTATTTGCGAATATTCCATAAATTTGCCCCTCCTTTTGCGGATGTGGCGTAATGGGAAGGCCTGCAGGCGGGCCTGGTGCACTTTTCCATCTCACCACACTATTATTAGATGCGGATGTGGCGTAATTGGTAGCCGTGCCAGACTTAGGATCTGGTGCCGAAAGGCGTGGGGGTTCGAGTCCCTTCATCCGCACTACTGAACCCTCGATGTTCCTGATTGATACGGACGTTGAGGGTTCTTGATTTATCTGGTAAAACAACAAATGTTTAAGCTTTGGAAATAACACTGAACAAAACAAACAACACTGAAGGTTTAATTAAAATTAAATTAACCGAAGGTGATTATCAACCTACTGTTGAAGAAAAAGTAAAAGATTACGCGCGCAAAGCCAGTATAAAAGGTTTCAGACAGGGGAAGGTGCCGACGGGTGTGATCAAAAAGATGTTTGGAAAGTCTATTCTTGTCGAGGAAATCAACCATCTCCTTTCTCACAAGCTGTCGGACTACATCAAAGAAAACAACCTGAAGATCCTGGGAGAACCAATTCCCAACCAGGAAAAGGCGCTGACAATCGATTGGGATGCCCAAAAGAGTTTCGAATTCGAATACCAGATCGGAATGGTGGAGGACTTCAAATACGATCTCTCCGCCAAAGTAAAAGTAAAATCGTATCCGATCGAGGTGGATGACAAGACCATTCAGGAGACTGTATCCGATCTGAAAAAACGGTTTGGCAAAGTGAGCTATCCCGAACAAAGCGAAGGGGAAGACAACCTGTTCGGAGAGCTTCGCGCTTCAGAAGGTGATTTCAAGCGGGAAAACGCCTTCATCGCCATCGAAAAAATCGGAAAAAAGGAGCAAAAAAAGTTTGTCGGACTGAAAAAAGAAGAGGAAGTGGAGTTTGAAATCGGTTCTCTCTTCGCCGATGACGACTTGCTCGCGCAACTCCTGGGTCAGTCGCCGGAAGAAGCAAAAGGTGTGAAAGGAAAATATATATTCAGGGTAAACACCATCAGCCGGACGGAACCTGCCGCCCTTGACCAGGAGTTGTTTGACCGGGTGTTCGGGAAAGATGCTGTCACCAACGAAGCGGAATTCCTCGACAAAATCAAAGAGACCATTTCCGAAAACTATAAGCGTGAATCCGATCATTTCCTCGATCATCATATTGAGGATCATTTTATTTCCAATACATCTATAAACCTGCCCGATGATTTCCTCAAGACGTGGCTAAAATCGAGCAGCAAGGGTCAGGTGACTGACAGCGTCCTCGAAAAAGAATTCGACGACTATAAACGAGGCCTGAAGTGGGACCTGGTGAAAAACCGGATCGCAGAAGACAACAAGATTACTGTGGAGGCTGAAGAGGTAAGAGCGAAAGCCAAGGATATGATCGTTGCCCAGTTCGGGGGTCAGGCATTCGCGGCGCAGATCAGCGACAAACTGGACGGGATCGCCGACAACTACCTGCAGAATGACAACGGCCAGAATTTTATGAAGCTTTACAACCAGCTTCGCACGGAGAAGATAATCAAGTACATCCGGGAAAATATCACCGTGCAGGAGAAAAAAGTGTCGGTCGATGAATTCAAAAAGATCGTAGAGGAACACAAGCACTGATCCGCCTGAATCCGGTCCGGAACAATAAATTCGCAAAGAATCCGTCAATGGTTTTAAGGCAACTTAAAACCATTTTTCTTTGACCGGGGTTTTATGGTTGTATTTTAGCAACAGGATAGCTATGATTGTTCTCCCGAAGAAAAAATACCTGGCCTTAAATCACCCGAAATCGTATCGTAAATTTTAAAATATGAACTATAATAATGAATTCAGAAAGTACGCCGTGCATCATATGGGCATGAGCGGTAATACCGTAGACAGTTATGCGCAACGAATCGATAACATGACGCAATACGTGATTGAAGAGCGTCCCGGAAATTTTCGCGCGATTGACGTATTCACCAGGTTGATTTCAGACCGTATTATCTTCCTGGGTATGGGTATAGACGACCAGATCGCCAACCTGATCACAGCCCAGCTTTTGTTCCTGGAATCTTCAGACCCCCGAAAGGATATTATCATGTATATCAACAGCCCGGGCGGCTCGGTATATGCTGGTCTTGGGATCTACGATACGATGCAATATGTGAATCCGGACGTCGCCACGATCTGTACCGGACTGGCTGCGTCGATGGGGGCCGTCCTGCTTACTGCAGGTGCCGCCAAAAAAAGGTCGGCGTTGCCCCATTCCAGGATTATGATCCACCAGCCGATGAGCGGGATGCAGGGACAGGCGTCGGACATGGAAATTTCCCTGAAACAAACGTTAGAGGTCAAGAAAGACCTTTACAACATCCTGGCGAAACACAGCGGTATGAAGTATGAAAAAATCGAAAAAGATTCGGACCGCGACTACTGGATGAGATCCAGCGAGGCCAAGGAATACGGGCTGATCGACGAAGTACTGGAAAGAAAGAAAATCTGATCTTCTACCCCCATTTACAGGGGACTGCCGATGTGCTGAATATTGTCTATCTTTGTGGCTTATTCGCACATCGGTGTTATTTTAATCTTATATCGTCATGGCTGAAGTGACCTGTTCGTTTTGCGGTAGAAACAAGAAGGATGTAGACCTGATGATCTCAGGTATTCATGCTCATATTTGCGACAAATGTGTCACCCAAGCCAATCAAATTCTGGGTGAGGAAAAGAAGAGCAAGACCGAAACCGGTTTTTCTCCCAACTTCAAACTCATCAAACCGGTAGAGATCAAAAAATTCCTTGACGAATATGTGATCGGCCAGGACGAAGCTAAAAAGATCATGTCGGTAGCGGTGTATAATCACTACAAGCGATTGATGCAGCGTAAACTTGACAATGATGTTATGATTGAAAAATCAAATATCATTATGGCCGGCGAAACCGGAACCGGCAAGACCTATCTGGCCAGGACCCTGGCAAAACTTCTGCAGGTTCCGTTTTGTATTGCCGATGCAACCGTGCTGACGGAAGCAGGGTATGTCGGGGAAGATGTTGAAAGTATTCTGACACGACTGCTTCAGGCTGCCGACTACAATGTGGAAGCGGCTGAAAGAGGTATCGTTTACATAGACGAGATCGATAAAATCGCCCGCAAATCGGATAACCCTTCTATTACCCGCGATGTGAGTGGTGAAGGTGTCCAGCAGGCGCTTCTTAAATTACTGGAGGGAACCGCTGTGAATGTACCACCACAGGGCGGCAGAAAGCATCCGGATCAGAAAATGATAACCGTTAACACGGAGAATATCCTCTTCATCTGCGGTGGCGCATTCGAAGGCATTTCCCGTTTTATCGCGAATCGCCTGAACACCCGTCCGCTGGGTTTTGTCGCCGGCCACGAAGGCCACGCGGGAAACCTCGACAAAGACAACCTGCTTCAGTTTATTACCGCGCAGGACCTAAAAAGTTTCGGGCTGATTCCTGAATTGATCGGACGCCTCCCCGTAGTTTCGTTCCTGAATCCATTGGACAGGGATGCTCTGAGAAAAATCCTCACGGAGCCGAAGAACGCGCTGATGAAACAATACAAGAAGCTGTTTGAAATGGAGGATATCGAACTGGAGTTCAAAGACGGTGCGATAGATTTCATTGTAGAAAAGGCCCTTGAATTTAAACTTGGTGCGCGCGGCCTGAGAAGTATCTGTGAAGCGATCATTAATGACGCGATGTTCGAACTCCCATCCGATAAGAACACCAATCACCTCGTGATCAATCGCGCCTATGCGGAGGAAAAATTCAGCAAGTCGCAATACAGCAAGCTGAAAGTAGCCTAGGAACAACAGCCTGGAGGCAACAATTACCGCGCATCAATTCACCGCTTCACGCAGGTAGCCGGTCATCAGTTCAGCCGCGTTTTCCGAGGCAGAACCCGTATCCAGTATTTTAATGATCTGTTCATATCCCAGGAGCATCTCCCGGCGGTACTCATTGTTATCCAGTATTCTTTTCAGTTCTCCGGAAACACTCTCGCCGCTGGCTGCAGATTGAATCATTTCTTTAACGACTTCCCTCCCGGCGATAAGATTGACCAACGATATGAACTTAACCTTTACGAGGAATTTTGCCAGCCAGTAAGAGATCGTATTGGCTTTGTAGACGACAACCTGCGGCACCTTAAAAAGCGCAGTCTCCAACGTTGCCGTTCCGGATGTAACGACGGCTGCGGATGCGTGCTGAAGGAGGTTATAAGTATCCTCAAAAATAAGCTTTACGTTTTCCAGGCGGCTGATCTCCTGATAGAGAGCCTGGTCGAGGTTATTGACAGCGGCGACTGCAAACTGATGGTCCGGAAAATTACGGGCTACTTTTGCCATTACCGGGAGGATGGTTTTCAACTCCTGCTTTCTGCTTCCGGGTAAGAGGGCAACCATGGGTACCTGTTGCGGAATGTGGTTCCTGGTGAGAAAATCATTGTCCCTTTGATGACTCTTAATCGCATCCAGAACCGGATTACCGACATAGTCGGCATGCCAGTCAAATTTTTTAAAAAAGTCCTTTTCAAAGGGAAGGATAACAAACAGGCGGTCGACGTGAGGTTTAAGCCACAAGGCGCGGTTCTGGTACCAGGCCCAATATTTGGGCGGTATATAGTAAAACACCCTGATACCGCTTTTTTTTCCAAACCTGGCGATCTGGAGATTGAAACCTCCATAATCAACCAGAATAATAACGTCCGGTTTATGCGCTGCTATATCTTCCTTACAAAGCCTGATATACTTTTTTATTTTATTGATGTTTGTCAGTAACTCCGCCAATCCCATGAAGGCTAGATCGCGGTAGTGAACAGCCAGTTCAACTCCCGCCTGCTCCATGTATTCACCGCCGAAACCGCGGAATGTTGCCAAGGGGTCGCGCTTTTTTATCGCCTTTACAAGGTTACCGGTGTGCAGGTCACCTGATCTTTCACCTGCAATCAGATAGTACTTCATGTCTTCAACCTTAAGTGCCGACCCATAACGATTAGTTATTATTCACCGAAGTACTCCACGTAATTCCTCGGAGTTTCATAGAGCCGGATACCATGAAGCTTACCGTATGAGGTAATGGATGGCAACATACGGTCGAGTATCTTCCAGATCTCGATGACAAGGTTTTCACAGCTTGCCAGTTTGCCCTTCATAAAATCCACGTCCATATTGAGATTTTTGTGATCCAGCTTTTCGACGACCTCATTTTTTATCAACGTACTGAGTTTCTTCAGGTCTACGACAAATCCCGTGAGGGGATCCGGCGTCCCTTTAATCGTCACAATTAAATCAAAATTGTGCCCATGCCAGTTTTCATTGGCACACGGCCCGAATACTTCGATATTCCTTTCTTTAGACCAGTCAGGGTTATAAAGCTTATGGGCGGCATTAAAATGTTCCTTTCGACTGACGTATACCATTTTTTATGGAATTCGGTACAAATATAAGGCTGACAGGTCGCTCCCCCAATGGGAATGATTTTGAATGACAAACAAAAAAGGCTGCCGAGGGCAGCCTTTTTTAAAGGTATGATACAGTCGTCTAAAATATAAAACGATTTTCGTGCGTGTCGTCGTACGTACCTGCGTCGTTGAACAGATGTGTTTCGATCAGCATCGTCTTGGTGCACGTGGATAGTTTCCCAGTACCGCTGACATGGTATCCGCCGGGAAGGTCCTGTTCCGGGACTGTGATGACGAGCGTAGCGGGGTCGATGGTGAAAGTCACTGCCCAACCGCTATCCCAGAAATTGTCCATCTGAAATTCGTTTCCACCCAATGATATGAAATTAACTTCATAGTCATCGCCATCCGGGTATTCGGAACCATCAGAGTAAAACTCCCGGCCACCGGCCGCGGCTTCATATTCGGATTCGACATATTCACAATCATCATCCTCGATTGTGAGCGTCAGTTCTTTTAATCCGGGATAACCGATACTCAGGCCGTTGGAAGTACTTTCCAGCGTTATGGTGAGTAAGACGCTAGCTTCCGTTTCGAGGTCTGCGGTAGGCAATATCTCGATGTTGCCGATCGCTTCAGTACCTGTTGCTCCTGCAGGAACGGTGATTGAGCCCGCGGAGGAACTGCCGCCAACAACTGTATAATCCACGCCGTATGTTCCTCCCGTGATGGAATAATTGACGGTAAAACTCGAAGGGTTGGAAAGCTTCCCTCCGTACACTACTGGAATAGCGACACTGGTTCCGGCATCTTCCGAAATGCTTTCCGGAACATCCGAACTTTCTATGGCTGCGTATTCATACGTCGCCGGTGCGTAGTCGTCGTCATTGCAGGCGATGACCACGAATAACAACGAAAATAAAAGTATGCTTAGAATTTTTTTCATGCTGATTACCTTTTAGAAGCCAGGATTCTGTTCTTGTGCGAGTGCGGGATTTCTGGATATTTCCGAGTTCGGAATCGGCCATAAATACCTGAAGTCCGAATAGGGAATTGCTTTTACGCCGAAGGTGGTTGGCAAATCGCCGATGACATAGGCACTGAGCGACGTGACATCGGAAGAGATCATCTTCGCCGGTATTCCTCCGCTGGGGTCCTTAAAATCCGGGTCAACCGCATTACGATGCAGATCGGACCAGCGGTGTCCTTCCGCAAGAAGCTCGATACGCCTTTCGTTCAGGATCGCCTGGATCAGGTCATTGGCGGTTGCAAAGTCACCCGCGGTATAGGATGTCATGGCACCTGATTTCGCGCGGTCGCGGATAGCGTTGAGCAATGACAACGCTTTGGGAGTTGCGCCGTTTTCGCGCGCTTCCGCTTCTGCCAGGTTCAGCAATACTTCGCCATATCGGATGATTGGAGCAAAATCCGTCCAGTTCGTGTAGTCCCTGTACTTATGGGTATAATACCGGGCGCCGTTGTCTTTCACCAACAGTGTTCTTCTAAGATCATCGGGATGCCAGAATGCCTGATTCCAGATGATCGGGCTGATCGCGTATTCGCCTCTTGCACCTATATCCGTAGCCGGACTTCCCAACATCCGCGCAAGAGCGGCATTGGTATTCAAGTCATCGGTCGGGCTCATTTCCATGGAGAAGATGCATTCCGTGCTCGTATTGTCGGCCCATGGTCCTTCCACGGATGCCGTAAGCTGATAACCGCCGATCGCACTTGTGAACGGCGCCGATGCCGAAACGATTTTTGCCGACTCGGCAATGACATTAGCCCAGTCACCCATGTGCAGGTAGACGCGCGTTTTCAAGGCAATAGCGGCTCCCTTAACGGCACGGGTAACAGGATGCGCGTCATTCTGCTCCCCTAAATTCGTCTCTGCATAGTCGAGGTCCGAAAGAATGAAGTTGTAAACTTCCGCCACGGTACTCCTGCCGGTCGCTGCAACTGCGTCGGCTTCCTCCGAACTATTCACGCCGGTTTCAAAGATTGGTAAGCCCGGCTTATCGCCGTTTCCATCGCGGTAAGGTCTCGCGAAGTGAATGATAAGGGTATGGTAAGTGATCGCCCGCAGCACGCGCGCTTCCGCCTCGTAACTATTGGCAGTCTCTTGTGAAATAACACCCTTTTCCACCGCGCCTCGTACACCGTCTATGAACAGATTCGCGAGGTTGATAATCCGGAAGCCGTTTTCCCAATAGTTCACATTATTCGCAGTGGTCGTACTTTGTGTTGCCTGATAGGTAAAGGAATAGAAGGTATTGATGAGCAGCATGTCTTCGCCCCTCATATCCCCCTGCTGAATGTGGGCGGCTCCGAAGATGTAGCCGCGGTCATTCGTCTCGTCTCCGTTATAGAACCCGGATTGTGCGGCATCATACACACCAACGCAGGATAATTCGATGTTTTCGGGGGTGCTATAGGCCAGCTCCTCCGAAATAGCATTGACCGGGTTCAGATCTGTTACGTCGCATGCGCTGATCGTAATCACCAGGAACGCGGCTATGTATAAAATATATTTACGCTTTTTCATATTCATAAAAAATTAAAGACCAACAGTTAAACCGAAAGTAAATGTTCTCAAAAGCGGATTCGTATTGAAGTCAACACCAGCCTGGCTGTTGACGTTAACGGTATTGTTATCCGCAAAATTCAACTCCGGGTCGGCTCCCTTGTATTTTGTAAAAACATATGCGTTTCTGACCTGGGCATATATCCTCACATTGGAGATTGCCCCATTCGCAAAAGTGGAGAGCATCGTTTTCGGAAGTGTGTAGCCCAATGAAATGTTCTGGATCCGGAGGAAGTCACCATCCTCCACAAACCTGGATGTGGCATTACCGGAAAGGTTGACAAAATTCCCGTTGTTGTAACTTAGCCTCGGCACATCGGTATTCGGGTTAGCCGGCGTCCACCGGTCAAGTATCTCCGTAATGTTATTCCGGAATACCATGTCCATGTTGGTTTGCCTTGTCACGTTCATGATCTTGTTCCCCACAGAGTAGGTAAGGAACAATTCAAAATCGAACCCTTTCCAGGCGAATGAGTTGTTGAGTCCGCCATAGATCTTTGGCGCGGGATTTCCCAAAATAACCTTGTCGGTCGCCGCGCTCAGGGCGGAGGTGGATTCGCTCAGGTCTCCGGGCGATTCCGGATTAAAGAGATAGTACTGATTGTCATCGAGGTTTCCCTGGATAATCACGTTTTCACCATTGCGCACGACATTATAAAGCGGGTTTCCGTTGGCCGCATTCACGCCGGCATACCGGTAGCCGTAAATGGAGCTTATCGGCTGCCCTACACGGTTGATATTGTAATCGAACGTTATATCCTGGTCGTTCACCAACGCGGTGATCTCGTTCTTATTCGCTGTGAATGTCAGGGCTGTCTTCCAGCTTAGATCGCCTTCCTCGAGGTTGTCGGTAGAGATCGTGACCTCAATACCTTTGTTGACCATCGATCCAATATTTTTGGAAATACTGTTTCCCGGCAAACCTGCCGTGGGAGGTGTGGGTGCGTCCAGAATCATATCCGAGATCTTATTCTCGTAATAGTCGACATTGACAAATACACGATCGCTGAATAATCCGACGTCGAGTCCGATATCGAGTTTATCGCTGGTCTCCCACTTCAGGGAAGAGTTACCAACGTTCGAGAACGCCAATCCGGATTGAGAGCCGTAGAGCTGCGGACCGTAGGTACCTACATAGGGATAGTTTCCGATATCAACGTTACCCACCTGCGCGAGACTGGCCCGTACCTTAAGCTGGGATACGGAGGGCATGTTGAAGAAACTCTCCCTTGCAATGTCCCATCCGATAGAGCCTCCAAAAAATGTACCCTGGCGATTATCTTTCGGCAAAGCCGATATCGCGTCGTTCCGCAGGGAGAAGCTCAGCAGGTACTTTCCTTTAAAGTCGTAATTTATTCTTCCGAAGTAGGAGTCGAAACCTGCCTCCTGGTAGTCGCCGCCAGCCTCTTGTTTATTAAACGTTCCTGTTATGAGGTCGTATTTCAGGAAGCTGGGATCGGAGAATGTAGTTCCCTGCCCGAAGAAAGAGCGGTAGGTCGTTTTCTGATACTCGTTGCCCAGGGTTACACCGAGATTATGATCGTCAGCGATAGTCTTCTTGAAGTTCAGTGTATTCTGCCAGTTCCACCGCAGGTTGCGTGTAGCGCCCCGGTAAAGGATACCTTTCGATGATCCCCCTCCGTCACCATGGAACGGGTTCCAGCTGAGGAAATCTTCGTTGTCGAGGATATCGACCCCCAGTTGTGTTCTCAGATTCAAACCGTCGGTGATGTTTGCCTGCAGGTATCCGTTTGTTATGACGCGGTAATTATCTGCTTCCTGCTTGTTGTTGTCCAATACATATTTGATGTTGGTATATCCCGAGGCAATGTCCTGAAGGTTATTTCCTCTTCCCAGTGCACGGTTATCGTCCGTGATGGTGTAACCGAGTGGATGAGATGCATCGTAAACCGGTACATTCGGAAAAGCACCTAATGCGTTCGCCACGTTTCCGGAAAGTGAATTCGTACCCGTATTCAATCCGTTATTCACCTGACGGCTCACTGACAACTTAAGGCCCGCCGACATCCATTCGACACCGTTGTAATCGATGTTCGCGCGCATGGAATAGCGATCCAGCGCGTTGTTGACCACCGCTCCCTCCTGGCTCATATAGCCACCGGAGAAATAATAGCTTACCTGGTCCGATCCTCCGCTGATATTCAGATTGTGATTCTGATAAAACCCGTTCCTGAATATGACATCCTGCCAGTCGGTATCAACATTGCCGGGACCCGGAAGAGCCTGGGGTGTAAACAAGCCGCTCGTGGCAAATTTTTCATTGCTTATCGCAATAAACTCATCCGCATTTAATACATCCAGGCGCCTGGCTGTACTGTTAACACCGGCCTGGAAATCATAGTTGATATGTACTTTCCCCGACTTACCACTTTTTGTCGTGATCAGGATAACACCATTAGCGGCGCGGGAACCGTAGATCGCAGTAGCCGCACCGTCCTTCAAAACCTGATACGATTCGATATCACTTGGATTGATATCTCCCAATGCGTTGCTTTCTGCGACCGTACTGGCATTACCGTCCAGCATGGGAACGCCGTCGATGACGATCAGTGGATCTGCACCGGAGGTAATTGAATTTGTACCGCGAATACGGATCCTTGGTGCCTGACCAAGCAAACCGCTACCGATGCTCACCTGCACGCCGGAAGCCTTTCCATTCAGCGCCTGGTCAAAACTGGCAACCGGCACACGGTTAACCTCGTCGCCACTGACGGACGAGATAGCCGAAGTGAGTGTGCGTTTGTCCTGCTGGCCATATCCTACCACCACTACTTCGGTCAGTTGTGTGGCATCCTGCTCCATCCGGACGTCTATTTGCGAACGGTCGCCCGCCTCTATCTCCTGTGTCTTTAGTCCGATGAACGAGAAGGTTAACACCGTGCCCGGACCGGGAATAGAAAGTGAATAATTACCATCCGAATCAGTTACCGTTCCATTCGTAGAACCCCGGATAACCACATTGACACCGGGTAAAGCGGATCCATCTTCCTGGGAGGTTATCCTCCCCGTAATGGTGCGCTGCTGGGCGAGCAGGTCGCTGTGGCCGACTGCGAGCAACACCGTTAAGCATAACAGTAAAATTTTCCTCATAACGTACTACAGTTAGGTTAATGTTTAAACAATAAGAGTTCAAACTTATAATAAAAAGTTAAGCTCTGAAAGCACCTGTACCGAATAAAAGGTGACCTAAACACACCTGCAATACCACTTAATGAGGGATTTTGGTGGCTGGATATTGTTAATCAGCCATTTAAAAAAAAACAGAAGAATTGGAGGAAGGGATGAACACGCAGGCGGGAACCGGCGGCTTATCTGATGATCCTGAACTCGATCCGACGGTTTTTTTGCCGGCCCTCTTCCGTGTCATTGGGAGCGACCGGCTGGTCCGGCCCGTAGCCTTTTGGAACGAGCCGTGCCTTATTGATATCCCGCTGAATGAGATAGGAATACACGGAGGATGCCCGCTTTTCCGATAACTGACGGTTGTAGACAGCAGAACCCGAGTTGTCGGTATGCCCGCCGATTTCAACGCGCATGGCGGGGTTTGCCTGCAGAAATCGCAGGATCTTCTCCAGTTCCGGGATGGATTTTTCTTTCAGGTCAAACTTATCTACATCAAAAAAGATATTGTTGAGAATGGCGATCGAACCTTCTTTTGCCCGCTCCAGGTCGATATTCACAACGATAGGTTCAAAATCCCTTACCTCCGAATAATTGAAGTTGTAGCTTTTGAACAAATACGTTTGCTTGTTCACATACAGGGCATATTCCGCGCCTTGCGTGAGTACCATCAGGTATTCGCCGGTTATCGAATCCGATTCCACCAACGATTCAACGACGTTGTTCCTGAGATTCACCAACTCAATTTTAGCGGTGAGTGGCTCCTGGCTGATCTTGTCCCTGATAATTCCTTTCACATAGTTGCTCCGGAAGCGGACCTGGTTTTCGAGGGGAATGACGAGCTCGTAAATCTTGCTGGTCGAGAAGCCCGACTCGTGCGTCTCCTCGTGCGAATAGTATCCCTTTTTTCCGTCCGCTGTTATAAAAAGCGAGAACTGGTCTTCGTGATCGTTGATCGGCGCCCCGATGTTTTTTGGAGTAGTCCAGCCCACCGCGTCTTTTTCCGATTGAAAGATGTCATAGCCGCCAAAACCGGGTAATCCATTCGACGCAAAGTACAACGTCTGGTTGTTGGCGTGAATGAAAGGGGATATTTCGTCGTACTGGGAGTTGATTTGTTTTCCCGCATTGACAGCTCTGGTCCATTGTCCGCTCTCATCGAGCGTGGATATCCAGATATCCCTTCTTCCCATTCCCGATCTCCGGTCGGACACGAAATAAATTGTCCTTCCATCGGCGGAAAGCGAGGGCTGAGATTCCCACTCTGCGCTGTTTACATTTCTACCCAGGTTCTTCGGAACAGTCCAGTCATTACCGATCTTTTTTGTTTCATAGAGGTCGCAGCTCCCGATTCCATCGCGCCCGGTGCAGGACGTAAAGATCAGTTTTCGGCCATCGGCGGAGATGGTGCATGTTCCCTCGTTCAATCGTGTATTGATGTTTTTGGAAATGGAAACCGGGTACTTCCATTTTCCGTCTGCGTCCTTACTGCAAACCACAAGGTCTTCATCGTCGTTCGCCCCGTTACCAGCCCGTCGTGTAAAAATCAGTTGCGACTGGTCGGCGGTAAGCACAGGAAAGTACTGCATGACAAAATGATTGACTGTATCGCCCAGGGGACGAAGTTTAAATGAGTTAACGGCGGATTTGTTCTGCTGCGCAAATTCTGCGCTTCTAAACAACATGGTGGCCCTGTCTATTTTGGCTTTGTTCTGCGTCTCGTTGTTAACAAACGCGCTCAATACTTTCATGGCTTTTTCGTACTCGCCCGACAGCAAATAAAGTTCACCCATGTCGAACCAAAAGACTTTTTGTTTCCTGATATCGTTGGTCAGGCTTAATCCTTTTTCATAGTTCTCCATGGCTTTCGTATACAATTTCATGGAGAAGTAGGTTACGGCAAGCCGGTAATAGGCCTCCACAAACTTGTCGTCTTTGTCAATTGCCTGGTTCAGGAGTGAGATCGCCTGGTCGAACTGGCCGCGCACACGGAAGTTATCAGCGGCTGTATACAGCTCAATTGCCTTTTTCGATTTTGTGCTGAGTTCCCCCTGCGGATATACAATGGTGGATACAGTTGTCAGCAGGATGATTATTACAAGTCGACCCATAGTTGCGATAAAACTAGTAAACAATATTCGATACAGCTATTTCGGGTGCATCAAATTCAAACATGGCGTTAATAAGTTTAAAAGAATCAAAGGTTTTGATGTCCGCCACACGGATTTCTTCCTCCTTAATTTTATCATGCTGCATCAGATTCGCCCGCATCGTTCCCTTCAGCAGGGCTGACCATGGAGTATACCAGTCTTTTCCCTTTCTGAATGCGATATTGGCGTAAGAGGAATCCGTAACCAAACCACGTTTCACCACCAGTATATCATCGCAGCCCCTGCGAAGGTCGTAGAGGTGGTTTATTAATTTACGGTCAGCATATTTGAATTCATAATTGATGCGATCGTGCTCAATTATCCGGAGGGTTTCTACAGGCTTCGGTTTGTACGGGATAAATTCAATCTCGCGCGATTGATCATCGTAAATGATCCGGCATTTATAAAGCCCTTTACGCGGCCTGTCAATGTTAGCAAGCATGGCCTCCAGGTTAAAGGTCTCCGTAATACCACAACGATTTTTCAGAGTGTGGTTCATACGCTGTTCATGGTAGAACAGGTTCTTGAACTGATCATCCTGAAGTCTTATGGATTCAATAAACTGGGACATAAACTTTGTCAATAGCTTCCTGGTATTCCAGATCCATGCGGCTTTGCGTGGTAATACCCCCGCCGCTTCGATAAAAATATTTTCCGTCATCCGTTTCAATAAAACGGATCATCACGCCGCTGTCAAGGTCCCTGCCGTTAAAAATCCCAAAGACTCCCGTGTAATATCCACGGTCTTCCCCCTCGGCGTCTCTGATGATCTGCAGTGTTTTTTGCTTTGGCGCGCCGCTCACCGATCCTGCCGGCAATAATCTTACCAAAAGGTCCCCGAGCACGCAGGCACTTTCGCCTTCCAGGTCTCCCACGATCTCCGAACTGACCTGAAGCAATGTATTGGTGGCTGTCCGGATTTCGTCAATATACCTGAACCTCGTAACATGGACGTTTGCTGCAACCTGGCTCAGGTCGTTTCGTATGAGGTCAACGATGGTTACATGTTCGGATATTTCTTTCCGGTCGTGCAATAATTTGTCTTTTGCATTGATAACCGCTGCGTCGATGGTCCCCTTCATCGGGTAGCTGAAAATCTTATTGTCGCGTATCTGAACAAAGATCTCGGGAGAAAATACGAGGAATTCCTCCCCGAACAAAAGTTTATATTTCGCGCGGCAATTAAAAAATACGTCGCGCAACGGCGCATCCAGGCTGATCTCTGTTTTGATGGTAAGGTTCGTCAGGAAAGAATCGCCATAACCCAGATGCCCGGCGACTTTGTCAAATTTTGTTTTATAAGCGTCCGCGGTAACGGGGATCTTCTTCAACACCGTTCCCCGGGAGGTCCGCATCCTCGGCGGTGAGTTGGTGATTCCGTTCACATCATAAAGGATTTTCTCCGGGTCAACATCGCGAAGCGCAATAAGCACCGGTTTCTCCATTTCAAAATCGATTACAAACAAAAAAGGGACTTTCGCCCGTCCCAACCTGTTCATTTCCAATGTGAATTCTGAAATATTCATGAAACGTGAACCGGATCTATGGAATGTTCATATACTTATGTACCTGTAACGATACCTGCCACCGCGGGTTGTTTTTCACATAGTCAATAATCAGCGGAAGCATTTCCTTTTCCCTGGACCATTCCGGCTGAAGAAATAGCTGGCATCCATGCTTCACTTTCGATGCAAACTCCTCGGCCCAGGCGAAGTCTGTCTTGTTAAAGATGATGATCTTCAATTCATCGGCCGCATCGAGGATTGACGGATGGGGTGTCTTGAATTTCTTCGGCGAGAAACATACCCAATCCCACGTACCGGTTATGGGATAGGCTCCCGAGGTTTCGATATGCGTCCTTAATCCGGAGGACTGCAATGCCGCGGTCAGGCTCCTCAGATCGTACATCACCGGTTCACCTCCTGTTATCACAACAACTTCCGAGCCGCTGGATTTTGCACGTACTGCCATTTCTTCTACGCTCGCCAACGGGTGAGCCGATGCATCCCACGATGCCTTTACGTCGCACCATACACAACCCACATCGCAACCACCCAGCCGGATAAAATAGGCGGCTGTTCCCTGGTAGAAGCCCTCACCTTGAATGGTGTAAAAGTCTTCCATTAGCGGAAGGGCATCGACGGCATATTTTTCCAGCGTTTGCACGAACAGAACGGATATTAATTTTTTGATCGAAGCGCGAATGCTATTCGTGCCTCTTAAAGGTAATCATCTCAGGGATGGCGAAGTTCCGTTGCCCGCAGGGTATTGAACAATAGAGAGGCTATCGTCATCGGTCCAACGCCGCCGGGTACCGGCGTGATAAACGAAGCCTTCGGAGCCACACGGGCAAAATCAACGTCACCCTTGATGGCCCAGCCCTTTGGGTATTCAGGCCCTTCAACGCGGGTAGTACCGATATCGATGACAACAGCGCCGTCCTTAACCATATCCGCAGTTACCAGACCTGGTTTACCGACAGCTACCAGCAAGATGTCTGCCGACCGGGTATAACTAGCCAGGTCTTTGGTGTATTTATGGCATATCGTAACCGTTGCGTGGCCCTGTTCAACAAGCATCATACTTAGCGGGGCGCCTGCAATCCGGCTGGCACCGATCACGACAGCGTGTTTTCCCTCCGTTTCAATTTTATATCGCCTCAACAATTCCATGACACCAAACGGCGTCGCCGGCATCAGCAATGGGTTCTTCGAAATAATGCTGCCGAAGTTATGGTTGGTGAACCCGTCGACATCTTTGTCCGAGCGAATATTTTCAGTGATATGCTCGACGGAAATATGGCCCGGCAGGGGAAGCTGTACGATAAAACCATCGACGTCGTCATCATTATTCACATGATCGATGTGTTTCATCAGCCGTTCTTCGCTGATGGTGTCGGCAAACCGCATCATCGTGTAGTGAAAACCTACGCTTTTGCAAGCCTTTACCTTGTTATCAACGTACGTCTGGCTTGCACCGTCATCGCCGATCAGGATAATGGCAAGGTGTGGAATTTTCTTTCCCTGCTGCTTGCGTTCGTTCACCCGTTGCGCTATCTCATTCTTGATATCGGATGAAACTTTCTTCCCGTCGATTAGTGTGTACGTTGTCTGCAACGTTTCCTGCATGGTCAATAATTTGAATGTAAGCCGATATTTTAATCAATCTTCAGAACAGCCATAAACGCCTCCTGCGGTATCTCCACATTGCCAACCTGCCGCATCCGTTTCTTTCCCTTTTTCTGCTTTTCCAGTAATTTCCGTTTACGGGAAATATCGCCTCCGTAACACTTCGCGATCACATTCTTGCGAATGGCGCTGATATTCTCCCGCGCGACGATCTTTTGCCCGATCCCGGCCTGGATAGCGATTTCAAACATCTGCCGGGGGATCAGTTCCTTTAACTTCTCACAAAGTTTCCTTCCCCAATCCTGCGATTTGCTGCGGTGTACGATCGCACTGAGTGCATCCACTTTTTCTCCGTTCAGCATGATATCAAGTTTCACCATATCCGATTCCCGGAATCCGATCAGGTGGTAATCCAATGAAGCGTATCCACGGGAAATTGATTTCAGCTTATCGAAAAAGTCGAAAACAATTTCCGACAGGGGCATTTCGAAAGAAAGCTCGACACGGTCTGTTGTAAGGTAATGCTGATTGATGATCACACCGCGCTTGTCCATACACAGTCCGATTATAGGTCCGATGTATTCCGATTTGCTGATGATCTGCGCCTTGATATAAGGTTCTTCGATACTCTTCATCCGGGTAGGATCCGGCATTTCCGAAGGTGCATTGATGTATAATTCGGATCCATCGGTCAGAAACGCCCTGAATTGAACGGATGGAACGGTGGTGATCACCGTCATGTTAAACTCGCGTTCCAGTCGCTCCTGGATAATCTCCATGTGAAGCATCCCCAGGAATCCGCACCGGAAACCAAAACCAAGTGCTGCCGATGTTTCAAGCTCCCAGACCAGAGATGCGTCGTTTAGCTGAAGTTTTTCCATCGACGCCCGCAGTTCTTCAAACTCCGTCGTATCAACGGGATAAATACCCGCAAAAACCATCGGTTTCACCTGCTCGTAACCTTTCAGGGACTCTCCCGGGTTGAGCGCATTGGTGATCGTATCGCCGACGTGTACCTCCCGCGCGACTTTAATACCTGAAATAAGATATCCTACATTACCTGCGCTGATCTCATTTCGCGGTTGTTTGTCCAGTTTCAGAATACCAATTTCATCAACTCCGTATTCGTTGCCGGTACCCAGGAATTTGATCTTTTCTCCTTTTCGAATCGTGCCGTTAAAAACCCTGAAGTAGATCTCAATTCCCCGGAAAGAATTAAAAACAGAATCAAAGATCATGGCTTGCAGCGGAGCTTTGGGGTCACCTTTGGGTGACTTGACCCGGTGAACGACCGCCTTCAGGATATCCTCAATACCTTTGCCTTCTTTCGCGCTTGCGCGGATAACATCTTCCCGTCGGCAGCCCACCAGTTCCACAATCTCATCGGTAACTTCTTCCGGCATCGCGTGGGGCAGGTCGATCTTGTTCAACACGGGGATGATCTCCAGGTCGTGCTCCAGCGCGAGGTATAAATTCGAGATCGTCTGCGCTTCAATCCCCTGGCTGGCATCAACAATGAGAAGCGCTCCTTCGCATGCCGCGATGGACCGGGAAACTTCATATGAAAAATCGACGTGGCCGGGTGTATCGATCAGGTTCAGAACATACTGCTTACCATCCAGGGTGTAGTTCATCTGAATGGCGTGTGATTTGATCGTAATCCCCTTTTCCTTCTCCAGGTCCATATTGTCCAGTACCTGGGCTTCCATCTGCCGCTCATTCAGGGTCCCTGTAAATTCCAGTAAACGGTCTGCCAGCGTGCTCTTTCCGTGGTCTATGTGGGCTATAATGCAAAAATTGCGAATGTTTTCCATGCTCTCTCCTCAGGATTCTATGTATTGCCGATCAAATTTTCCGATTCAGACCGGGTCGCGGCGATCAACATCCAGGCCCGATTTTAAGACTGCAAAAGTATCCAGGATTATTTAGATTTTAAGCACGATTCAAATGATTATTAGACAGGCAGGATCAGCCCGGCCAGGTATCATGCCTCTGGTAATGAACGGGTTTTGCCTGCCTGAAAAAAGGGATAGTCAAAAATCGGGCTGGTTGACGTTCCGGGTAACAAGTTGTGCCGTTATGACGCCCCAGCCCTGGTTCGGGTTATTGCTTGTAGACAACACCTTCCTTCATGACGAAGCTCACTTTTTCCATGGTCTTGATATTTTTGACGGGATTCTCATCGGTTGCCACCAGGTCGGCCAGCATACCGGGTTCAATCGCCCCGATCTTATCGGACATGCCCAGTATTCCGGCACTGACTGTTGTAGCGGCCTTGATAGCTTCCATGGGCGGCATACCGGCCTCGACCATGTAAGTAAATTCCTTGCCGTTGTCACCATGGGGAAATACACCTGCATCGGTACCAAAGGCAATCTTGACGCCCCGTTTATAGGCCTTGCTGAACGTCTGCTGGATCTGGGGACCGATCTCGAGCGCTTTAGGTGTGACCAGCGGGTGGTAGTAGCCCGGGACTTTGGCCTGTTCAGCTACAAATTTGCCTGCTGAGATAGTGGGAACGTAAAAGGTGCCTTTTTGAATCATCAGGTCCATCACTTCATCGGTCATTTTCGTGCCGTGCTCGATGGTGGTGATCCCGGCTAGAACGGCGCGTTTCATTCCTTCCGCCCCGTGCGCGTGCGCGGCAGTATGCATACCGTAGTCTTTCGCGGTTTCAACAATGGCTTTTAATTCTTCGTCGGTAAACTGAGGACCCGATCCGTCTTTAGCAATGCTGAGCACACCGCCGGTCGCCGTTACCTTGATCAGGTCGGAACCTTCCTTGTAACGTTGGCGCACGGCTTTCCGGGCGTCTTCCACAGAATTGATGACGCCATCATCGGCACCCGGATCTCCCATGAGATCTTTGCGGTATCCGTTTGTCGGATCGGCGTGGCCTCCGGTAGTCGCGATGGATTTTCCTACTGAAAAGACCCGGGGGCCAACCACCAACCCCTGGTTAATGGCATTTCTCAGCGATGTATTAACACCTGAACCACCCAGGTCGCGAACGGTCGTAAACCCGGCCATCAGTGTTTTTTTTGCAAAGACGGTCGACCGGAAAGCGATGTCCGATTGATTCAGCGTGAAGCGCTGGAGCGCCTGATCTTTGTTGGTTTCACCTTCGAGGTGCACGTGCATATCGATAAGGCCCGGCATCACCGTCTTTTTACTGAGGTCTACCAGTTTGTCGTTCGTGCCCGGTTTGGAGAACCCCTTTTCAACAGCAACGATCTTATTGCCTTCGATCACCACGGTCATCTGAGGCTGGACATCGTTTGTCTTGCCGTCAATCAGGTTGCCGCAATGCACATAGGTTTTTTGAGCGTGAGCCAGTTCTGCAACCAGCATCACGAAAAGTAGTAAGTAGAGATTACGCATATGGTTTAGGTTAATGATAAAGCTATTCAATGAGAGGTGTCGCCGGCTATTTCTTCAGGTATTTCTGCACGAGGGATTTCAGGGTTGTCATTTCCTCCTCCGTCATTGCTACGGCCTTCACATGAAGCAGCAATTCGAACATGACCTGCGGTTCATAACCCAGGTTCGCGGCAATTTTGGAACAAAACATAATCTCTTCCTTATACATTCTCTCGTCGATCTTCATCAATTGAACGAGGCTGAAGAGGTATTCAAAATTTTGATCATCGGCAAGATCATCGGGAACGATAAGGGTATGGCGTTGTTCGAAGAGCGGTTGTACCTGATCGGGGTAAAAATTATTGGCCCTTCCTATGTTGATGATATAGTTTCTCTCCCGTGGGGCCACTGTTCCATCGATCTGGGCCAGGCTTATCAGTAATTTCATTTGGTTCAGGGCGGGCATACTTCTTCTTCTTTTATACGTTAGGTTATGAGTGGAATGCGGCGGGTAATTTACACTACATTTCGTTACTATCGACCAACTTAATAACAAATAACCAATACCTTTATACGCGATGAACTTTCTGGCGCACATTTATTTATCAGGTGATAATCCCGGAATAATGGTGGGAAATTTTATCGGCGATTTTGTAAAAGGCAGAAACCTGTTGCAACAATTCGAGCCCGATGTCGCGCGGGGGATAGAACTTCACCGCGTCATCGACGAATTTACGGACCATCATCCCGTTGTCCGGGAAAGCAAAATCAGGCTGAGGCCAAAGTACAGACACTATGCTGCCGTTATCGTGGACGTTTTTTACGACCACTTCCTGTCGAAATACTGGGATCAGTATCATCCACAGCCGCTCACCGACTTCACCCGGGACACCTATAAAACGATCGAAGCCCGCTGGGAAATTCTGCCCGCGGATGTACAGCACATGCTCCCGTATATGATCCGGGAGAACTGGCTGTTGCATTACGGAGAAATTGCCGGCATCCAGCAGACACTTACCGGAATGGCCAGACGTACAAGGCATGACTCAAAGATGGAAGAGTCGGTCGTCGAACTGAAAGCGGGCTATGACCAATTCAAAAGTGAGTTCGAACAGTTTTTCCCCGACCTGGCCGACCGGTCAAAACAATTCCTGATGGACACCTGAAATGTGGCGGAAAGGGACAATCCTGTCCCTGTTTGAACCGTAGACTTTATTACTTTTGCATTTCATTACAGCCCATGCATAACGATCCAGAACTGAGCGGTAAATACCTGGGGACCATATCCCAGGACTTTGTGAAGGTTGCCGACACCTTAAAAGAAGCTTCATACCAGATCAGGAGGGCAGGTTTTGAATTTCCCGTCTTCGCCATCTGCAAGGAAGAACAGCCTATCGGCCAGTTACTGCTGCAACCCAACGGAAACGGCACAGCCTGGTACTACTACGCGACCTACCTCGACGAGTTTGTACAGCGTGGGCTGATCCTGCCCGACAAGGTGGACGATTTCAAAGCCGCCTACAAGGACCCGGACGAGTTTTGCTGCCTGTTCGTGATCGACCTGCAGTTCACCAAGTTTGTCTTTATCCCATACCCTGAAGATTAAACGATCAGCGCTTAAAATGGTCCCAGCCCTGCGCGCGTAACGGCACTACATTACCTTCTTTCGTGACCAGTACGTTCTGGTCTTTTTGATCGTGTACGTATCCGATAAAATGGATATCCGGATGATTCTTGATCTTTTCCTGGTCCTCACGGCTGACGGTAAACAACAACTCATAGTCTTCTCCGCCGTTCAGCGCGCACGTGATCGGGTCGAGGTTGAATTCAAGCGCTGTTTCGAAAGCAACGTGATCCAGGGGAATTTTATCATCGTAGATCCGGACACCGACACCGGAATTTTTGCAGATATGAAAGAGTTCGGAAGCAAGGCCGTCGGAAATGTCGATCATCGATGAAGGTATGACCCCGGCATCCAGCAGGTCGAAGACAATATCCGTCCGTGCTTCCGGTTTCAGCTGCCTGCCGACGAGGTATTCATACTTTTCGATACTGGGTTGCATCTCCGGATCGGCGAGGTACACTTCTTTTTCACGCTCGAGTACCTGAAGACCAAGGAACGCGGCGCCCAGATCACCCGTTACACAGATGATGTCATGTACCTTCGCACCGCTGCGATACGCTATTCTTTCTTTTGGCACGCGGCCCAGCACGGAAACCGAGATGATAAGGCCGGAAGTGGAAGAGGTTGTATCGCCACCAACGAGGTCGACCTTATAGTTTTCACAAGCGGAACGGATACCGGCGTAGAGTGCATCGATCGCCTCCACGGAGAAACGATTGCTCAGGGCCAGGCTGACGACGATCTGTTCCGCCTTTCCGTTCATGGCGGCAATATCCGAAACGTTGACAGCAACAGCCTTATAACCCAGGTGCTGGATGGGTACATAGGAAAGATCAAAATGAATTCCTTCCACCAGCATATCGGTGGAGATCAGGACACAATCATTACCCGCGTCGATTACCGCCGCATCGTCACCGATCCCCGCCAGGGATGTTGGATTGACAAGTGTAAATTTTTCGCTGATCCGGTCAATTAGCCCGAATTCACCCAGTTGACTGATTTCCGATCTTTTTTCGCTCATAGTTCTTGTTGGTAGCAGGCTTTCCATCGGCCGAAGATGCATTCCATCCTGCAAAAGTAAGATTCTGGATGAATATGACAGATTTGCACAGTATATTCGATGTACCTATGCATGGCATTTAATGCGTCAGACCATGAAAAAAATTGCTGTAGTTGTCATGATGTTCCTTTTTGCGATCAGCGCATGCGGCCCGAAACCGTATTACAAGACAGCAAAGGGAAAAAAGAAACAAAAGTATTATAACGATATCCAGTTCGGCGGCAAAAGCGCTAGCGAGATGAAAAGGAACTAACTTCCTCACACAATTCGATCAATACACCACCGGTGGATTTCGGATGAAGGAAGGTGATCATCTTGCTGTCGGCACCAGCCTTCGGAGCGTCGTTGATGAGGTCGAATCCCTTCTGCCGGTAAGTATCCATACTTCTGGAAATATCCGTAACCTGAAATGCCAGGTGATGTACCCCTTCGCCCCTTTTTTCGATAAATTTTGCGATCGGAGAATCTTCCCTCGTCGCCTCCAGCAGCTCGATCTTTACCCCGCCTATGTCGAAAAATGAGGTCCTGACACCCTCCGATTCCACTTCTTCTATCTTATAATGCTCGCGGCCCAACAGCTGAGCAAACAATGCATTCGCGGTTTTTATGTTTTTTACTGCAATACCGATATGCTCAAGTTTTTCCATAATTGTTAACTTTGCACCGAAAGAAGAAACTTTTTACCAAAATCGAAAGTTTAGCCATTGAAACTTTGAAGCCATGACGGAGACCATCAGTGAATTACATGTTGAAGCGGCCCGTATCCAGCAGGAAATAAAAGATTACCTGGGTCTGCGTACGTCGGATCTTGTATTTGAGTACTCCACCATCGATGGTAAAGTCAAACTGGACCTGATCACGATCAATCCGCGTCACAACCAGGCGTTTCTGTTTCACAACGAGAGCGGAGCGGACAAGGTAGACGCATTGCGGAAGATGCTGGCATACGTTCAGAATTATAAGGAAAAGGAAAATTCCTATACCATTCAATGGGTTGCAAAGGGTGATACGGAGCTGCATACTTCCTACTTCAAGGCCAGCAATATCCTCAACGCATTGCAAAAACTATATTACGGTCGGGATATGAACACGATAACTGTTTTTAGTGTTGTGTTAAATCCGGTCTCCTGAGGTTCAGATTACACGTATTAATTGAATATGATAAGCGTAACGGATAAAGCAAAAGAAAGAATCATCGCCCTGCGAAAAGAAGAGGGTAAAGTGGATCATAACAACGTCAGGGTTCTGGTGAAGGGTGGCGGTTGTTCCGGCCTCATGTATGACCTTAATTTCGACGACGAAATAAAACCCGCAGACCAGGTATTCGAAGACAAGGGTATCAAGATCCTGGTCGATAAGAAAAGCCTGCTTTACCTGTTGGGTACGACACTGGATTTTTCCGATGGTCTGAATGGGAAAGGATTTCAATTCATCAATCCCAATGCTACACGTACATGCGGATGCGGGGAAAGTTTTGCAGTATAATACAATCTCTGATCCAGCCTGGCAGATCGCTATACCGTAGCCACACATTTTAATTCGACGGCAATCGGTGTTGGTAATGCATTTACCTCCACCGTTGTGCGGCATGGCTGATTTTCCCTGAAGTATTCTCCGTAAATTTTATTAAAACGATCAAAATCTGCCTTCATGTCCGTCAGATACACAGTCACATCCACCAGATTTTCCCACCGGCTGCCTGCCGCTTCCAGGATAAATCGCACATTCTGAAAAACCGCATGACACTGCTGCTCGATATCGTAGTTGATAATGGTACCATTACTATCCAGCGTGACACCGGGAATCTCCTTCGAACCTTTTTTCCGGGGACCGACGCCAGATAAAAACAGCAGGTTCCCCACTCGCCGCGCATGCGGGTAAAGGCCAACGGGATCGGGAGCGTTATCGGCGTGTATTTTATCCATATCCATTATTCGACTCCGAACACCACACTTCCCCAGTGACTTTGCCAGTCTGCACCCGGACGTTTTGACGGCACCATCCTGACCGCGCTCACCATCCAGGAGCCCGGATTACTGAGCCGCGTTTCGATCGTCCCGTCTTTTTCCGTGTAAATGTTCTGCAAGGTCGTCCGGTTATCAAATCGGTTCCATACCTTAACCAGCGTTCCAAATGCAGGCTTGCCTTCGAACAAAACTTTGAACCGGAGCGGATCTCCCTTCTTCAATGAATAAGGATTTTTTTCCGGGATGATCTCGATGGGAAATCCCATCTCCTTTTTATAGGTGTCGTCCCGTTTATTCCCCACCTGAACGAGCAACTTGCTGTACCGTGCGTAGAATTCCTTCGACGGCCTATCGAGAGTCTTTGTCTTTTCACGATGGGCGTATACGTCATCCAGACCATCTTCTTTCAGGTATTCGTTAAACTTCGGGCCTTCCAGTTCAATAAACGCGTTGTCACTTTGCAAGACTATCAGATGAGTGCCTTCCTGAGCCAGCGTAACGGACAGGTTGTGTGTTTGGGTATCCGTGACACTGTCCACCATGCTCTTTACGCCACCCGTACGATAGTGCTCCAGCTTCTCGACCCGATGCCTTTTTATATCCCACGGCTCACCCATGAAGTTCTCGCCGACCATAAAACGAACCATCAGCTTTTCGCCCGGCTTAAAAAAGAACCTGGCGGGCTGCATCCAGAATTCATGCGCCTGCGCGGCAACTATAACGGCGATAAGAAGGGCTAGTGAAAGAATTTTTTTCATACCTGAAACGTGCTGCGTCTGATCTACTTTGTGTTCATGATCTCCTCGATCTCCTCGATTTCCACCGGTATGTCTGCCATCAGGTCGACCACACCTTTTTTACGGATAACCACATTGTTTTCGATTCGGATACCAAGCCGCTCCTCGCGGATGTATATTCCCGGCTCCACCGTCCATACCTGGCCTTCCTTCATACCGTGATACATACTTCCCACATCGTGCACATCCAGGCCAAGCTGATGTCCCGTTCCGTGCATAAAATACTTCTGAAACAACGGGCGCGATTTATCCTGGTTCCTGACATCCTTCTTGTCGATCAATTTAAGGCCGATCAGTTCATCCTCCATGATCCGCTGAACTTCTTTATGATAATCGTAGTATTTTTCCCCGGGCTTCAGCAGTTTGATAGCGGCCCGCTGAACCCTTAATACGGCGTTATATACTTCCTTCTGCCGTTTTGAAAATTTACCGTTAACGGGGATGGTACGGGTAAGATCCGCGTTATAGTTGGCATATTCGGCCCCGACATCCAGTAAGAGGATATCACCGTCACTGCAGACCTTACTATTGTCGATGTAATGAAGCACGCAGGAATCACCACCCGAAGCGATTATGGGCTCGTAAGCAAAACCACGGGATCCGTTCTTCAAAAATTCATGCGACAGTTCCGCTTCGATCTCGTACTCCATGACTCCCGGCCTCACGAACTTCAGAAGGCGCCTGAATCCCTTGCCGGTAATGTCGCAGGCACGCTGAAGCAGTTCAATTTCCTGTTTTGATTTCACCGAACGGAGTTTGTGCAGAACTGGAGCAAGCCTTTCATATTTGTGAAGCGGATACTTTTCCTGACACGACTTAATAAAACGCATATCCCTGGTCTGGACACCTACATCGGCGCGATAATGATCGTTTGTATTCAGGTATACGTGCTCCGTATCACCCATTACCATCATGAGCTTAAAAACAGCAGGGAATTCCGATGTCCAAAGAATGGTCTCAATCCCTGTAGCGGCCCGCGCCTGCTCTTTTGTTAGTTTATGACCCTCCCACGTGGCGATATGGTCACTGGTCTCTCTCAGGAAAAGTACCTCCCTGTATTTCTTGTCGGGAAAATCCGGACAAAGCACAAGGATCGTTTCTTCCTGATCAACGCCTGTCAGGTAAAAAAGGTCGCTGTTTTGCCTGAAGCGCATGGTTCCGTCGGCGTTGGTTGGCATGATATCATTCGCATTGACAACCACAACAGAACCGGACTTCAGTTCTTTCACAAGTTTTTTACGGTTACCGATGAACAGTTCCTTGCCGGCGTTCTTATACCTCATATAAACACAATTTCATGAACGCAATTTAAATTAAAACTCATTGAAGCCAATTCTTCCTGATGTGCAACCTCATCCTGAGGATTTGACCGGTCAAAAATATCGACCTCTTTCGTCCTTTTTCTGCCAGGGATGGTTACAGGTAATGCATAGCACCTGGTGAAAAATGGGGCATGCAAAAAAGCCGGAAGTGCATCCTGCTGTGTAATCGCCCTGCCGATTTGACGGACATGGCTGTGGCAGACAGATCCAAACGCGATCTTAATTCCCTGTTGCGAACAAAAGGTCCTTACTTTCGACGGGTTACAAACAATAGTCCCCTCTGCGTCCGGTCCGGAGGTTGATAGGTCATGAAAGGCCTGTGGCCCGTCGTCATGCCTCTTTGTCGAGGGGGGCATTGACTTCGTCCGTCGTAACCCAGTTCAGGAGTACGAACGTAACTAGCAGACCGGAGAAAAAGCCTTCGAGTACCACAATAAAGGCAGACATGTAGGGGTTCAGGTACCGGCCCATCGGTTCATTGTCGCGAATGGATTGCATCATATCCATATCGATCTGCATGTAGATAAAGAGAAATAAACCAAAAACAAGGGATCCGATCCCGCCTGTTGCCACACCCATGATAAGTCCCCGGAAGTAATTCAGATGGTCGGTATGGGTAAGCTTAAACTTTTTCAGCGCCATATAGATCCCGACGGTGAGAATGACGAGGTTTATCAGGCGGAGTTCAACGTGGTGTCCGAGGCCGACAACCTTCATGATGAGGAAATACAGGATCAATCCACCTGCTATGCGCAGGCCATAATTTTCCGGAATACGGTTAGGATCTGAGAATATGTTCATGGCATAAGTTTTTGGTGTATCCGAATATTTGCATTTTTTGAGACATTTACAACGATTTCGGAGCTTATAAATTTTGTACCTTAGCCTTTCCAAACAGCCACTCTTATGAAAGCGGTTAAGCTTATCGGCATTGTTGCGTTGGTAATTGCTGTGATCCTGGCGATCGTTACCTTAGTTCAACCCTCTCAGGCGCACATTGAAAAATCGATCATCATCAATGCTCCGCCCGAGGCTATATTTCCGGAGGTAAGCAATTACCGGAATTTTGTCACCTGGTCGCCCTGGAGTAAGATGGACCCGGAGGCGAAGCAAACTTTTGAAGGGCCGGATGGCAAGGCTGGCTCAAAGATGAGTTGGGACGGTCCGGAGTCGGGCACCGGCACACAATGGATCGAAGAAGTCGAGGAAAATAAACGGGTTAAAAGCGGCCTTGCGTTCGGCGGATATAGCGCAACCTATTCCAATGAATTTATCCTGGAACCCGAGGGCGATGGAACAAAAGTCACCTGGACATACGATGGGCCAAACGACGGTATCATGGGAAAAGCGATGTGGGTGATCATGGGTAGCCTGTTAAACAGTCAGTATGAACAGGGACTGAAAGACCTTAAAGAACTTGTGGAAAGCAAGCAAAAGAAATGATATTGCGGCCGCCGTCTGCGAACTATTCACCTATAACACGATGACCATTCAGGAGTTTAAGGAATCCACAAGCAAAGAAAGTCCCCTTCCGGGATTGAGTAATTTACTGCAGGCGATGTGGTATGATGCAAAGGGCGACTGGGAATCGGCCCACAACCTTGCCCAGGAGGTGGAAACGCGGGATGGGTCGTGGCTGCACGCTTACCTGCACCGGAAAGAGGGTGATCTTTCAAATGCGTCCTACTGGTATTCGAGGGCCGGCAAACCGCTCTGCAAAAAGAGTCTGAATGAGGAATGGGAAGAAATTGTACAGGCGCTGTTGCGTTAGTTGCCTGTTTCATGTTCCCGTGATTTTAAACTTTGCTGCCTCCACTGTTGCAACTCCAGGCGCCGTTCAGCGAGTTCGGCTTCAGAAGGAGTATAACCGATGAGCGCATGCAGGTCGGGTTGCCCGCCATCCACCCATGCGGTGAACCAGAAATCGCCGGTCATTTTGATGGCCGCGCGCATACGGCGTTCCACCATACCGTCAAGCACGTCAAAATACGCTTTTGCGAATGACTGCGCGTACACTTTTACGGTCTGCCTTCCTTTGGTTTCAAAAGAGTATTTCTTTTCTCCCATTTTCTCCGACAGACGTTTTTCTTCACGCAGCACGGAATCGACGGCCGCATGAGAAGTGTGAATAGCGTTCCATGCGGCGATTTGTGTATTCGGAATGTATTGAGCCCTGCCGACAAAAAAATCAAAATCATCCGAGAACAGTTCGGGCAGGCGGGATTCCCAAAAAGCGTGGATCCCATCCTGGCCAGTAAGCTGACCGTTGTAATTCTCCGTCGTATGCAACGGAACATGGGCATCGGCAATATAGTGACCCAATTCCGCGGAGATCTTTAAGATCCTCCCCGGGTCTTTTAAAAGAAAAGCTTCACGGAGGGAAAGATACATACGGTGAATATGCCATGGTGCGATACCATAAGCCTTCAGTGTATCCTCGGTATACTTTTCCACAGCCTGATGCCAGTAAAGGGGCATGTTGGAGATGCTGCTGTCACCGTAGTGATCCAGGTCAAGGTAGTGTCTCGGCGCCTCATCCACGAGGGAAAACCGCCGCCTGTCCGGGTTTACGGATGTTTCCGTAATGTATTGGATATTAACCTTGTAAAAGCCAATCATCTCTGGCGGCAACGTAAAAACTGCCAGCCGGTTAATACGCTGGTGCGCAAAAAAGCCCCAGTTTGAAAAAAGAAAAAGTGTGGCGGCACAAGCCAGGCGGATCAGAGGACGTTTCATATGGGATAATGGCTTACAACGGGTACAAGACCTGGCCATGAATTTACTGCACAAACCGATAATAACCTCCACCCACCCTTGCCGGCAGGCGGACAAAAACGGCGCTTATACCGGGGTAATTTGAAAGGCCCTGAAAAAGGAAGATTAATTTTTAAATTCACCGGCATTCAAAAAACGGGAAAACTGGCACAGGAAAGCCGAAATTTCTTACTTTCTGACCTCTTTTCGCGGAATTCATTGACCCCGCCTTTTGCAATTCCGGCAAATCCCTTTACCTTTGCACTCCTTATTTTGAGAAACACATATGGCAAACCATAAGTCGGCAGAAAAAAGAAATCGTGCGAACGACGCGAAACGGGTAAGAAACCGCTACCAGCACAAAACGACCCGGACTTTTATTAAAAAATTAAGAACTTCTACCGTGAAGAGTGAAGCGGAGACTCTTCTGAAAGAAGTATCTTCGATGATCGATAAACTGGCCAAGAAGAACGTTATTCACTGGAAAAAAGCTGCCAACCAGAAGTCGAAATTGTCCAAACTGGTGAACAAGATTGCATAAATCATTAGCAACTTCTTCTTCCTGAAGATATTAAGCTCCTCCCAAAGAGGGGCTTTCTTTTTTTGAAGGGAAATTTCCCCATCCGTTTTAGTATCCGTAACTTCGGGTTCAACCGTTAGCTCTTATGGATTCGCAGAAAAGAAACCTCAACATTAAAAGTTGGTCGCCCGACGACCGTCCGCGTGAAAAATTGGTTCAAAAGGGAAAGTCGGCACTTTCCGATGCGGAATTGCTGGCTTTACTGATTGGCTCGGGCACAAAAACACTGAGTGCCGTAGACCTCGGCAAAAAGATCCTGCAGCATGCAGACCATGACCTTCATCAGCTGGCCTGTCTTTCCGCAAAAGACCTGGTAAAAATAAACGGCGTAGGTGAAGCCAAAGCGATGACGATCGTGGCGGCCCTTGAACTGGGGCGAAGGCGAAAAGACGCTGATCAAAATGAAAAACCAAAGATCTCCGGTTCGAAAGACGCTTTCGATCTGCTGAAATCGGATCTGTTGGATATCCCTCATGAGGAGTTCTGGGTCATCCTGCTTAACCGGGCAAATCGCGCCGTCAAAAAATATCAGGTCAGTCAGGGTGGAGTGACGGGGACCGTTGCCGACCCGAAGATAATTTTCAAAGCCGCCTTGCAGGAACTAGCGAGCGGAATTATCCTGGCCCACAACCATCCCTCCGGGAACCTGACCGCCAGCCAGGCAGACCTCGATCTCACGAAAAAAATCGCAGCCGGAGGCCGTTTACTGGAAATACAAGTTCTCGACCATCTTATTATCGCGGGTCAGAAATATTTTAGCTTTGCAGATGAGGGACTGTTGTAATACCTAAAACAACATGGCAACGTTCCGTATATCAGCAGATGAAAGTTAAACACCCTTTTCTCGTCGGACTACTGGTCATCATTGTGCCTATCATTGTGGCCCAGGTGATCGTTCAGGACAATCAGCCCGTCGCGGTCGTGCCTGAAAAAGTCGTACGAAAAAAACGGATAAATCCCCATCTGGCGG
The DNA here is from genome assembly GCA_041742155.1 of Chryseolinea sp. Lineage (GTDB taxonomy): Bacteria > Bacteroidota > Bacteroidia > Cytophagales > Cyclobacteriaceae > Chryseolinea. The sequence continues at coordinate 35,603 of JBGSJE010000006.1, forward strand.
AACTACTCAAAGACTATCAACGCGAGATCATTTCATTGTCAAGGGAATCCCGCACCCCCGGTGCAGCCATTGCCGTGGTATACGATTCCACCATCGTGTACCTGAAAGGATTCGGACTCAAAAGCTCCCTATCAACGGATTCAGTCGATGTTCACACCGTTTTCCGCATCGCATCCGTGTCAAAATGTTTTGCTTCTTTCCTGACCGGAATAATGGTACAGGACACCTTGCTGTCATGGAACGACAGTGTTATCCATTACCTTCCAACGTTCGCCCTAAAGACCGCCGAGGACACAAAGAATCTTACTATCCGGAACGTGCTTTCCCATACAACCGGGCTTCCCTACCACGCCTATACCAACATGGTGGAAGAAGGCGCCACCCTGGACTCCATGCTTTCGTGGTTAAAAGATATCTCGCTGGCATCCCGACCGGGCGAATCGTATAGTTATCAGAATGTAGCGTACAGTATCATCGGAGAAGTGATCCGTTCAAAAACCGGGATTCCATACGAAGTTCAAATGATGCAAAAAGTTTTTGGACCGCTGCACATGAACACCGCTTCCATGGACTATATCAGTATTATGCAAAACGGTAATATCGCCAAGCCTCATAAATTAAAACGGGGATCATGGGTGCCTGCCACCATAACCGACACTTATTATAATGTATCGCCGGCCGGCGGAGTAAACGCCAGCATCTCCGATATGGCTCAATGGATGATCGCGTTACTGGGTAACCGGGAGGATGTGATCTCACGAAAAACGTTGGCTCAGCTTTATACACCCATTGTAAAAGCGCCGTCAAAAAACCGGAACTACGGCCGTATGCACCGCTTGAACAATTCCTACTATGGCCTGGGCTGGAGGGTATTACATTACCCGAACGACACATTGATCTATCACGGCGGCTACGTCAACGGATACAGGAGTGAAGTCGCCGTTAATCCAAAGGCAAAAATTGCCGTTTGCATACTGAGCAACGCACCGGGTGAACTGGCCGACAACGGTATTCCGCTGTTCTTCAATTTGTTTGAACCTCGCCGTGGCAGTATTGAAACCTGGGAAATACGGCAGAAAAAACTGCAAACAGAAAATCCGGTTCTCCAATGAAAACAAAGAACATACTACTCATCGTGGTGATCGTCGTCGTCATCATCAGCCTGTATTATTCTTTTTCAGGCAGCCAGGATCAGGCCGCGTATGTCGAGGAGATCAGGAAGGAAAGGGAAGACAAGGATCGTTTTATGCGCACATCGCCCGAGTCTCCATTTGCCGCTGATACCACCACCTTTACAAAACTTAATTATTACCCGGCCGACGCCCGGTACCGGGTGATCGCCGATCTGGTTCCTGTCCAAAACAAAAAGACCGTTCTGCTAACGACCAACGACGGCAACGAACAGCGATATATTGAATATGCTTACGCGGATTTTGACCTCGATGGTTATCATAACAGGTTATTGATCCTGGAAATCATAGATATGGGGCCCTTTCGGGGGAAGCTATTCCTGGCTTTCGGCGATGAAACCAGCGCTTTGGAGACGTATGGAGCCGGGAGATATCTGGATGTAAGCAAAGTACCCGGCAGCAACACCATTACGCTCGATTTCAACAAGGCGTACAATCCCTACTGCGCCTATGTAGAGAAGTACTCCTGCCCTTTTCCGCCGAAGGAAAACCTTCTCCGGGTTGCTATAAAGGCAGGTGAAAAGATTTACCACGAATAATTCACCGGCTGCATTGACGCCGATGCCTAGTATTGGCGGTAACTTTAGAAAAGTTGTCGGAAAGACCTTATTTTTGCCACCTTGAATAGTCCTGCCGCAAAATAACAGGGCCTCAGTTGAACCTATGACTATTTCGTATAACTGGCTGAAGGAGTATATCGACATCCCGGAATCACCCGAAGAAATCGGCCATACACTCACGTCCGGCGGACTTGAAGTGGAAAGCGTGGAATTGCACGAAACCGTTAAGGGCGGCCTGAGAGGGCTGGTCATCGGCCAGGTAGTGACGTGCAGCAAACATCCGAATGCGGATAAGCTCTCGGTTACGACCGTCGATATCGGCGAAGGCAGGATCGTTCCCATAGTCTGCGGCGCTCCCAATGTCGCTGCGGGTCAGAAGGTGGTGGTCGCTACCCCCGGTACAACTATCCATCCTCTAAAAGGAGATCCGTTTACAATCAAGGTTGCCAGGATCAGGGGAGAGCAAAGTGAAGGAATGATCTGCGCGGAAGATGAAATCGGATTAGGCGACAGTCATGCCGGCATTATTGTGCTGGAGACCGATGTACCGAACGGCACGCCTGCGTCGTCCTTTTACAATATACAATCGGATTCTGTTTTGGAGATCGGCCTGACGCCCAACCGGGCTGACGCGGCTTCTCATATCGGCGTCGCCCGTGATATCAGAGCATCCAAAGGCAGGCCGGTCAGGTGGCCATCCGTCGACGATTTCCGCACGGAAAACCACGATCTTGTGATCCCGGTATCGGTCGAAAATACGGACGCATGCATCCGCTACACAAGTGTTACGATCACAGGCGTTCTTGTAGGCGAGTCACCGGACTGGTTAAAGAACCGGTTGTTATCGATCGGCCTTACGCCTATTAATAACATTGTTGATATAACCAATTTTGTCTGTCACGAAGCCGGACAACCGCTTCACGCTTTTGACGCGGATCGAATCGAAGGAGGCAAAGTTATCGTGAAGACATTGGCAGCGGGATCTACGTTCACGACGCTGGATAACAAGGAAAGGACTTTACTGGATACGGATCTTATGATTTGTAACGCAGTTGAAGGCATGTGTATTGCAGGAGTATTCGGCGGAGTCAAATCCGGAATCCAGGCACAGACTAAGAATATTTTTTTGGAGAGCGCGTGCTTTTCTCCCGATTATGTCCGCAAAACGTCGATGCATCACCAGTTAAAAACCGATGCTTCATTCCGTTTTGAACGTGGCACGGATCCGAACATAACGGTCTATGCCCTGAAGCGTGCGGCGTTACTGATCCGGCAAATTGCCGGCGGCCGGATTTCGTCGTCGATCGATGATATCTATCCCCGAAAGGTTGAAAATCGTTCGATCGGAATAAAGGATAAAAATGTTAACCGGCTGATCGGAAAGGTGATTCCACGAAACGAGATTTTTGATATTCTTACCCGTCTGGATATTGAGGTCGTGGACAAAAAGGACAGTTCATTCACGGTTTCTGTTCCACCCTACCGGGTTGATGTAACACAGGAAGCGGATATTGTGGAAGAAATTCTGCGTATTTACGGTTTTAACAATATCGAGCTATCGAACATCGCCCGAACGGATTATCTGGCCGAGTTTCCGCCGAAAGACATTGATAAATTTAAAAGATCAATTGCCGGTTTGCTGGTATCAAACGGCTTTTTCGAAATCTGGACGAATTCCCTCACAAACCAATCCTATCAGGAGAAACATAAGCTTACCTTCAGGGGGAGCGCTGTGGAAATTCTGAACAAACTTAGCGAGGAGCAGGGCATCCTGCGTCAGACACTTCTGTTTACGGGGCTTGAAGTATGTGCGTACAATATTAACCGGAGGCAAAAAGACCTGCGGCTTTTTGAGTTTGGAAAGATCTACTATAAGCTTGATACGGAATATCGTGAGGAGGAAAAACTCGCCATGTATTTTACCGGTAACACGGAAACGGAGAACTGGCAGCATAAGACTCGGGCCGCCACCTATTTCGATCTCGCGCAACACGTTCATCATATTTTTCTCAAATCAGGTTTGAACCACATCACACAGGTGACTATTCAGGATCAGTTGCTCGAATACGGATCAAAACTAATGAACGGAGGAGACGAAGCGGGAATAATTGGAAAAGTGAAACCTGCGTTGCTGAAAGATTTTGGCATCAAGCAGGAATTATTTTATGCGGAGATGAACACATCCTTGCTTTTCCAATCTGCAAACCCTAAGTTAGTAATTCAGGAAGTTGGAAAGTTTCCGGAAGTGAGGAGAGATCTGTCTCTTGTCCTGGACAAGCAGATAACTTTCGAGGAGATCAGAAGTCTTGTTATGGCTACGGAGAAGCGATTGATAAAGAGTATTATCGCTTTTGATGTTTATGAAGGTGAGAATCTGCCGAAAGGTAAAAAGGCTTATGCCCTTGGATTCACACTTCAGGACGAGAAGAAGACACTTACAGACGAGGAGATCGAAAAAACAATGGAGCACCTGATGCGCGTATTTGAGCAGCAGTTTGGCGCAGTAATCAGGAAATAGTGTATTTACTGGAGTCTTTGCCTGGGTCCTTTCACGGGGAATGGAAGGGGCAAAGACGGAGAATATAGAGACAGGGTTGTAATTTGCGGCAGAAAGCGGATACCGGAGTGGTGATATCGCGGTTGCTTCCCTGGAATTAACAATGAAATTAACAGCTTGGGCAATGGCCCAAAAGCAAAAAATTTTCGCATGGATCAGGAACTCTTAAAGACCAATCTGAACGGATTGGAACGCAAAATTTTGGTGCTCATCAGCGAGCATAAGAACTTAAAGGAGGAGGTCAAGACCCTAAAAAGAGAGAATCTTGAGCTAAAGTCGGCGGTAAAGGCACGTGACGAACAGATTACTGGCTTTCATAATCAATTGAAAATCACTAAAATTGTAGATAGTTTAAACCCGGAAGACGGAAGTGTTTCGGAGTTGAAGAAAAAAGTGGACGATTACATTCGTGAGATAGACAAGTGCATCGCCCATTTAAGCAGATAAGGCAAACTGTAAGAATATTTCATGGAGGACCTCTCTATAAAGATTAAGATAGCGGACCGCGAGTACCCGATGAAGGTTAAGCTTGCGGATGAAGAGCGGGTAAGAATAGCCGGGAAACTCATTAATGAAAAAATCAAATCTTACAGGGAGCAATTTGGTATTGACGACAAACAAGATTTACTGGCTATGGTCGCATTCGATTGCCTCATTGATAAGATGACGGCTGAAGATACGTATCAGGCTATCGACCAGACGGTATTTGACAAGATCAGTCAAATCAACCACCTCGTTTCGCAATCCATTCTCTGATTCCTTCGCTCCATCCTTCTTATGCCAAGGCGGCAACCCCGGGGTAGTTTATAACCTCTTTTTTTATGCCAATGACCGTCATTGTTATCGTGGTCGCCATTATCGCAACGATAGTGCTGAGCCTGTTAATCGGTTCTTTTCTCTATAAACGGAAACTCCAGAAGACCGAAGAAAATGCAAGTGCGAAAGCAAAACTGATCCTTAAAGAAGCCGAGATTGCCGCGGAAAACCTGAAAAAGGACAGAATCCTGGAAGCCAAGGAAAAGCTCCTGAAAATGAAAACGGAGTTTGAGGAAGAAGCCAACAAGAAGAAGAACCTCATCATCAGCAACGAACAGAAGATCAAACAGCGGGAGCAGACCCTGAGCAAGGAAATTGAAAGCCTGAAGCGTAAGGAAGGTGAATTGGACGATATCAGAATCGAACTCGCCGCTCAACTGGAGCATACTAAAAAGCGCAAGGAGGAATTAGACAAATTCAACCAGCAAAAGATCCAGGTACTGGAAAATATCTCCAAACTCACCGCTGACGAAGCCCGCGAGCAATTGATAGCTTCACTGAAAGACGAGGCACAGACCCGCGCTTCCAGCTACGTCAAGGATATCATGGAGCAGGCGAAATTAACGGCGACCAAGGAAGCCAAGAAAATTGTCGTGGAGACCATCCAGCGGACTGCCACAGAACATGCCATCGAAAACTGCGTCTCGATCTTCAACATCGAAAGCGACGACATCAAAGGAAAAGTAATCGGACGCGAAGGAAGAAATATCCGGGCGCTTGAAGCGGCCACCGGAGTGGAGATCATCGTCGATGACACGCCTGAAGCTATCATTATCTCCGGGTTTGATCCCGTGAGAAGGGAAATCGCCAGGCTTTCACTGCACCGCCTGGTTCAGGATGGGCGTATTCACCCCGCCCGTATTGAAGAGATTGTGGCAAAAACCACCAAGAACATCGAAGATGAAATCATTGAAATTGGCGAGCGCACGGTGATCGACCTGGGCATTCACGGGCTTCACCCGGAATTGGTCAGAATGGTCGGGCGCATGCGTTTCCGTTCTTCCTATGGCCAGAATCTTTTGCAACACTCACGCGAGGTGGCAAATCTTTGCGCCATCATGGCAACGGAACTCGGCCTAAATGTAAAACAGGCGAAACGAGCCGGCCTGCTTCATGACATCGGAAAGGTTTGGCCTGAAGAACTGGAGAAACCACACGCGATCGTGGGAATGGAACTGGCGCAGAAATACAAGGAACACCCGGTGATCTGTAACGCCATTGGAGCCCACCACGACGAGATTGAAATGACCAGTATCATTTCGCCCATTGTACAGTCCTGCGATGCCATCAGCGGAGCACGCCCCGGTGCGCGCCGCGAAGTGATGGAACAGTACATCAAACGCCTGAAAGAACTGGAACAACTCGGATTGAGCTTCGACGGAGTAGACAAATGCTACGCCATCCAGGCCGGACGTGAGCTACGCGTGATCGTGGACGCCGAAAAGGCAACTGACGAACGCGCAGGCCAGCTAAGCTTCGATATTTCGCAAAAAATCGAACGCGATATGCAATATCCGGGACAGGTCAAAGTAACGGTGATCAGGGAGATGAGAAGCGTCGCGTACGCCAAGTAAACAGGAATAAAACGGAATTACATGAAAGCCCCTTCCGGGGCTTTTTTTATGTTGAAGCTTAAATTATCCCTTTCGTATCACAAAAGGTCCATGTCGCAGAAGCAATCCGAATTATTCCGCTAACGGTATAGGTCAGGACTCATATAAAAACTATTTTTATTGGTTCCACCCGAAAAATGAAAATGGATACCCGATACTACTGCTCTTTACTTCTCGGTTACCTGCTGGCAGGACCCTGCACCGCGCAGTCCGTGAAACCCGATACCGCCTTCCTGACACTGGCAAAAAATAATCAGGTAACGTTGTATACCGACTTTATCCATGGACAGTCCAGGTTGTACAACGGAAGCGAATACCGCGACTATCTGTCTCAAGATGAAGAGCATCCCTATTTCGGTGTGGACGACTGGGCTTACGGAGACATTATCTACGACGACGAGCTTTATAAAAATGTGCCATTATTCTATGATCTAAGCCGTGACAAAGTAATCAGCGAACACCTCCTGAACGGCGCGAAACTCGAACTGGTTAGCGAAAAGATCCGGAGATTCTCGATAAACGGTCACACATTCACAAGACGTCAGAAGGGTGGTAACGGACTCGCTGAAGACGGGTTTTATGATTTGTTATACGACGGCCGGTCCAAAGTCATTGTCCGTCGTGAAAAACGCCTGCAGCAAAAAGTGGAATCCAACGACATTATCGAAATATTTGAAGAGAAGAATCGCCTGTTCGTTTTGAAGGAAGAGACATTTGTTCCAGTGAAGAACAAAAGCTCCGTGCTGGACTTATTCGCCGACCGCAAACAGGAAGTCAAGTCGTTTATGAAAAAGAACAACATAAAGTTCAAGACTGAACGGGAAACCGCGGTCGTCCGGGTTGCTGAATTTTACGATACCCAAAACAAATAATTCATGAGGCTATTTTACCGTTTTACCCTTATCCTGTCGCTGTCCACCTTCCTATTCGGCGAGGGATTGGCTCAAAAAAGAGAAACGATTTCAGGCAACTTCAACGACGTCTCCTTTGAGGATTTTATCAAAGAGCTCGAGGCTAAGACAACCTACCATTTTTTTTACAATCCAGCCAGCACCGATAGCGTTCGCGTGTCCCTTTCCGTTGAAAACAAATCTGTCACGGAGGTTCTTAAAGTTGTACTCACCGGCACAACCTTCCATTATACCATCGACGGCCAGGGAAATGTTTTTATAACCGAAGGGCGTGAGATCATGGCCGATCTGCCAACTGACTTCTTTGACACCGGGGCCGAACCGGCAAAGACCGACGCAGTAGCTTTTGACTACTCCGCCTACGAGAAGCGGGAGAAGCAAAAAAAACTCGCGGAGAGCCGGTTGTACCCGATCGGTCCCAAGTCGACAAACCTGCAGGGTAACGCGACAATGGCCGGACATGTCCGTGATGCGACAAACGGAGAGCCGGTGATCGGAGCAGCGGTATTTATCGAGAGTCCGTTGATCGGGGTGGCTACCGATCAATTCGGGTATTATTCGATCACCCTCCCGAAAGGTCGCCATGAGTTGATCATTAAAAGTATCGGCATGAAGACGACACAACGCCAGATCATGCTCTATTCCGACGGAACGTTGGAAGTCGAACTTGAAGAAGACGTCACTCCCCTAAAGGAGGTTGTTATACAGTCCGAACGAGATATCCGTGTAACCGGTTTACAAATGGGTATGGAAAAACTCGACATCAAGACGATGAAAAACATGCCTCTGGCGCTGGGTGAAACGGATATCATGAAAGTTGTCTTGACACTTCCCGGCGTACAGACCGTGGGTGAAGGAACAGTCGGTTTAAATGTACGGGGTGGCGCTACGAACCAGAACCTGATCCTTTTCAACGACGCCATTGTTTACAACCCCTCTCACCTGTTCGGCTTTTTTTCGACCTTCAATCCCGATGTGTTAAAAAATGTCGAATTGTACAAAAGCGGCATCACAGCGGACTATGGCGGCCGGTTGTCGTCTGTGCTGGATGTCAGTTCGCGCGAAGGGAATCTTAAGAAATTTTCCGGGTCCGGCGGGATCAGCCCTATAACCGGACGCCTGACACTGGAAGGACCCATCTGGAAAGAAAGAACTTCTTTCCTGGTCGGTGCGAGGTCAACGTACTCGAACTGGATTTTACGCCAACTGAATTCCGAACAACTGCAAAACAGCACGGCATCCTTTTACGACCTCAATGCCAACATCAGCCATAAGATCAACGACAAAAACAATCTTTACCTGTCGGGATACATGAGCAAGGATAAATTCAAACTTGATGCGGACACTTCATACAGTTATAGCGACAAGAATGCGTCGTTAAAATGGAAGCATATCTTCAACAACAAATTCTATGGAATTTTAACCGGCGGCTTCAGTAAGTACGGCTATTCCATCGAAAGCAGCGCAAATCCTGTGAATGCGTTCACGATGAAATTCTCCGTTCAGCAACTAAATGCCAAAGCAGACTTCAATTATTTCCTTAACACGAAACATACGATAACCACCGGGCTAAGTACAGTACGGTATTCGCTCGAGCCCGGAAATTTTCAGCCAAAGGGTTCCGAATCGTTGATAGAACCGGATGTCCTCCAGGACGAACAGGGTATGGAGAGCGCCGCCTATATCGGGGATAATTTCGAGGTTACACAGAAGTTATCGTTGTACGCCGGTGTTCGTTATTCATACTATCAATACCTGGGCCCCAGGGACGTGTTTACCTATGCCAATGGTGTACCCAGAGAAGAGGGTTCCATTCAGGATACAGTAGCCTACGGCAGAGGTAAATCCATCGCATCCTATCATGGCGCAGAGCCTCGTTTTTCCGTTCGTTACTCAATCTCGCCGAATGCCTCAGTAAAATTCAGTTACAACCGGATGCGCCAGTATATTCAGATGCTGTCGAATACCACCGCTATCACACCAACGGATATCTGGAAACTCAGCGACTCCTACATTCGTCCGCAGGTTGGCGATCAGATATCAATCGGCTTTTACAAGGCAATGAAGAAAAATTCCATTGATATCTCGGTGGAAGCCTACTATAAGACGATGGAGAACTCAGTTGATTTTAAGAATGGAGCGATACTGCTGTTAAATCATCACATCGAAACGGATGTAGTGAACGCGAAGGGCAAAGCATATGGAGCGGAGTTTATGATAAAGAAGAGCACAGGCAAGCTGAACGGATGGATCAGCTACACCTACTCGAGAACTTTTTTACAGGCGAAAAGCACAAATTCCTCCGAAACGGTTAATCAGGGTAAGTATTATCCAAGCAGCTACGACAAACCGCATGCGGTGAATTTTATTGGAAACTATAAGTTCAGCAGAAGGTTCAATTTTTCATTGAACATGACCTACAGCACCGGCAGGCCGATCACATTGCCCCTGGCTAAATACGAGTTAGGCGGAAGCAGCAGGTTGTACTATTCAGAAAGAAACCAATTCCGCATACCGGATTATTTCAGAACCGACATTTCGATCAACGTCGAGGGTAATCACAAAATCAAAAAACTGGCGCACAGTTCCTGGACATTCGCTGTTTATAACTTAACGGGCAGGCGAAACGCATACTCCGTATTCTTCAAGTCCGAGGCAGGTCAGATCAAAGGTTACAAGCTTTCCATCTTCGGACAGGCAATACCCACCGTCACATATAACTTCAAGTTCTAGTATGAGCAGAGTAGCTATTTTATCGTTCCTCATACTAACCGTACTGACCGGGTGCCTGGATCCGTACCAGCCATCCGAAATTCTCACAGACGTGAATATCCTCGTTGTCGACGGGTTTGTTAATACAACCGATAATTCGGCGGTTGTTAAATTGTCATATGCCTCAAGCCTCTCATCGGAGACGACCGGAGCCCCGGAATCCGGCGCATCAGTTGATATTGAAGAAGAAGGCGGCGACCGGTTCAACCTGATTGAAACAGAACCCGGCCATTATACCCTCAGCAATATCGCGACCGACCAGACAAAAAGATACAGGCTTAACATCAATACCTCCAGCGGCAAAACCTATTTTTCAGACTATGCAACCCTGACTACAACCCCTGAGATCGACGATGTTACCTGGAAGTCGGACGACAAGGGTATAACGATCTTCGCCAGCACGCATGATCCGGCCGAAAATTCCGGTTACTACTACTGGACTTACCAGGAGACCTGGGAATATAACTCGTCATTTAATTCAACCTACAAGCTGATAGACGGCGAAGGTTATCAACGATTCGATCAAATCTATACGTGCTGGACAACGACGGCGTCAACAGATATCCTGGTAGGCTCAACGTCGCGGCTATCGAACGATGTGATCCGGGACTTTCCGATCGCTTTTGTCACCGGCAGTTCCGTGAAGCTTTCCAGAAGGTACAGCATTCTCGTTCAACAAAGGACTATAACGAAAGACGCTTATGATTTCTGGTCGCAGTTGCAAAAAACAACGGAAAGCCTGGGTGGTTTGTTTGATCCGCAACCGACCCAGGTCCTGGGAAACATCCATAGCAGTGAGGATGGAGAACCGGTGCTCGGATACTTCAGCGGCGGCGAAGTAACGGAAAAACGCCTTTTTGTGAGAATGCAGGACCTGCCTGAGGTATTACTTAGACAGCGCCTTCCTCCTTTGTGCACGGAAGATGACGTGGAAACAATCAGCGTCGCAGACTTACGGACAAGGCCGAACACAACATTACTCATTGATCCGATCTATGTGCAGGGAATCGGAATTGTAGCGTACACGTCGGCACGCCCCGCTTGCATCGATTGTCAGGTTCATGGTGGAACCACGCAAAAGCCGGATTTCTGGTGACGGTATAAAATTGTTCCTATGATATTACAGCTTCAACGTCATACCCTTCGGTCCCTTCCGCTTCCACATGAAAGATAGGAAGACCATATTTATTAATCTTTGCGTCAGCCTGTCGTTCGCGGGCTGCCTGGACCCATATCAACCTCCGACGGTTCAACAGAATATCAACGCACTGGTCGTCGACGGTTTTTTAGACGTAACGAACGGCCAGGTGAACGTTCGTCTCTCCCATACACACGAACTTTCCGATGAAGGCGGGGTTAGCCCGGAGGCTGACGCTTTTGTATCTGTCCGGACTGAAAGCGGACAGGAGTTTGAGCTCACCGAAGTGGAGTCCGGCAAGTACTCCGCCGGCGGTTTGTCCGTTGACCCGAATTCCAGGTACCTGCTATTTGTCCAAACCGCCGATGGTCAGAGTTACATTTCAGACTATGTGGAAACAAATTCCAGCACTCCCCCAATCGACAGCATCACCTGGAATGCCGAGGAAAACGGAGTAAATATCCAGGTGAACTCACACGATGAAAACCGGAACAGCAGGTATTATTCCTGGACGTACGAAGAGACATGGGAATATCACGCACCGGTATCCTCCGATTTTAAGCTGGTGAATAAATCGCCCGTGTACAGACTGGACAGCGAACGGATATACACATGCTGGAGCACAGCTCCCTCCACAAAAATATCAGTCGCTACCACGGTTCGACTGACGGAAGATGTAGTCGATCACTATACGCTCGTATTTCTTCCGGCCGGATCGCGAAAAATATCCACAAAGTACAGCATACTGGTTAAGCAACGGGCGATCAGCAAAAAAGAGTTTGAATTCCTGGAGCAGCTTCAAAAAACAACGGAAAGTATAGGCGGCCTTTTTGATCCGCAGCCCTCCCAGGTTTCAGGAAATATCCGTAACCTGACAGACCCGGCATCGGTTGTATTAGGGTACTTCAGCGCCGGCGCAGTCCGCGAGAAAAGATTTTTCCTGGGATACAATCAGCTGCCGTCTCATTTGAAAAACTCTATTCGACCCGTGGCATGTCAACCCGATACCATTTGCGCCGTTCTTTCGATACCCCGGCCGTTTCAATGTACACTCGATCTTCCCATGCTTTCCGGAACTGAAATCATCGGAACGAGCTTGTTGGAAAACAATGTCGTCGTCGGCTATACATGGTCGAATCCCACGTGCGCCGATTGCCGGACCGAAGGTGGTGTACTGACAAAACCGGCGTTCTGGCCTTAGTCGGGTATTGAAATGGAATGTAAAGAAGAATTAACACTATAGCAGAGTCATCGAACAACGTTACAACAAAGAGTCATGAAGATCCAATACAACGTACGCAGCTTTAAAACATGGCTAACCGCGGTTGTCCTCGTTACTGCCAGCGCCAGCAGCTTTGCCCAAAAAGCGGACCTCGACACATTGCTGAAAAAATTCGACCGGTACCGGGTTAGTCACGCAACCGAAAAGATATACGCTCACCTCGATCAGGAGTTATACCTGACCGGTGAAATGATGTGGTTTAAACTTTATGTTGTGGATGGATCTTTTCACAAGCCTTCCGACATCAGCAAGGTCGCATATGTCGAAATCCTGGACAAGGAAAACAAGCCCGTACTTCAGACAAAAGTCCCGTTGCTGAATGGAATGTGCAACGGATCGCTGTTTCTGCCCGCTTCAGTGGGTAGCGGCGTGTACAATATGCGGGTTTATACCAGCTGGATGAAGAATTTCGGCCCGGAATTCTTTTTCCAAAAAACAGTTACCATTATCAATACATTCAAAAAACTGGAGATCGAAAAAACGAAACCCGGCCCCAAACCCGATGCGCAGTTTTTTCCGGAAGGAGGAAATCTTGTCGCCGGTTTGAAATCAACCGTTGCGTTCCGTGTCATTAACAGTTCCGGAAATGGAATCGGTTTCACAGGCCGTCTGATCAGCAGTTCCAACGACACGATCAGGAATTTCGGTCCCCAGAAGTTTGGAATGGGCACTTTTGAATTTACCCCCGTTTACGGAGAAACGTACAATGCGATCATTGAAGATGAGCAGGGAAACACCTTTACCTATAAGCTTCCCGCTGCTCTGGAGTCAGGATACGTGCTATCGGTTAAAGACACCGTGAACGATGTGATCACCGTCAGGGTAACATCAAAAGGCGCACTCGCGGCAATGCCATTTGTCTATTTGTTTGTACACGCGCGAAATATTGTTTCGAACGCGACCATGCAATTCCTTCAGCAGGGTGAGGCAATCATTTCCGTTTCCAAAAAGGATCTGCAGGAAGGTATATCCCATATCACGGTGTTCGACCCCGGTATGCAACCCGTGTGCGAAAGGCTCTACTTCAACCCGGTAAAAAGGAAGCTGTCAATAGATATCCAGCCAAGTCAGCGGGAGTTTGGAATACGAAGAAAAGTTGTGCTTGATATTACAGCTACCGGTCCGGCCGGCGAATCTCTGCCTTCCAATTTATCGATGGCTGTTTATAGAATCGATTCTCTTTCTCAGCCAATGGGCAGTACCATCCTGAATTATTTGTGGCTGGCTTCGGACCTTCAGGGAACCATTGAATCGCCGGATTATTTTATGAATACGGAAGATACTCAGGTACGGAAATCGCTCGATCAGGTAATGCTTACACACGGTTGGCGGCGTTTTAACTGGAAAGATATCCAGGGGAACTCCGCCGCTCCCATACAATTTGTTCCCGAGTTCAGGGGCCACGTCATTCACGGTAAGGTAACGGATGTAGCCGGTAATCCCGTCCGGAACGTCATGACCTATCTCTCCTCTCCTGCCAGGAACATACAGGTTTACGGGTCAGTCAGCAACGCGAACGGAGAGGTCCGTTATGAAATGAAGGATTTCAGCGGTGCCCGGAAGATTATCACACAGACGAATTCCAGGCGCGACAGCACCAGCCTCATACGAATCGAGAGTCCGTTTTCGGATAAATACGCGACATGGAAAACTTCCCCGTTCACGATGGCAAAAACAGCAGAGAAGCAGTTGATAACCCGAACAATCGGCATGCAGGTTCAGGACATATTTTACCAGGACAAGTTCAACCCTGTAAAAAACAACGCCATTGACAGCACAGCCTTTTATGGTAAGGCGGACGCAACGTACTACCTTGACGACTATACGCGTTTTCCCGTAATGGAAGAAGTAATGCGTGAATATGTTCCCGGCGTGCTGGTACGCAAGCGCAAAGACGGGTTTCATTTTATGAACCTCGACGTGGTTAATAAAACGATATTTGACGAGGACCCTCTGGTATTGCTGGACGGAATTCCAATCTTCGATATCAACAAGATCATCGCTTTCGATCCGCTGAAAGTAAAAAAACTCGAAGTGATAACCCGCCGGTATTACCTGGGAGTTTTATCGCTCCCCGGTATTGTCAGCTATACAACGTACACGGGAGACCTGGGTGGATTTCAACTCGATCCGAAAACCGTGATGCTGGATTATGAAGGCCTTCAGTTTCAGCGTGAATTTTATTCGCCCATATATGATACTCCTAAAATGCGCGACAACCGGCTCCCTGACCAACGCAGTTTGTTATACTGGGACCCGGCCGTAATTACTTCTCGGGACGGTAAGAAGCGCGTCGAATTTTATACATCCGACCAGACCGGAGATTTTCAGGTGGTCGTCGAAGGTCTGACGACAGGCGGGATGTCAGGGCGAGGATCCATTTTGTTTTCCGTGCAGCCGTTCGATAATTAACACTTTGTTCATTTGAGAACCATAACGTTTATATCTTTATGGTACATAAACACTGACGCGTGCTGCTTCGTCGAATCGCCGTTAAAATAGCTTTTTTCGTCAACGGCTTTATATTCGCCAACTGGGTGGCGCGGTTACCCCGGATCCAGGAATTGTACGGCGCGGATGACGGTACAACCGGCATCCTTCTATTGGCTTCCTCAATCGGCGCGGTGGGCGCCATGCCTTTTACGGGTTGGATAATCATCAGGAACGGAAGTCGCCGCATCACGTTACTGGCTGCGTTCCTGTATTGCGTGGTCGTTCCATTTATCGCTTTGGTTCCCGGGCTCATCACACTGGCGATCCTGTTTTTTCTCATGGGTATCGTTACCGGCATGCTGGACGTTGCCATGAATGCGCAAGCCATCCTGGTCGAACAAGAATATAAGAAGTCGATCATTACATCCTTCCATGCTCTTTTCAGTATAGGAATGATGCTTGGCGCGGGATCGGCCGCACTGTTTACAGCCCTTGGCGCCGATCTGACTTTTCACCTGGCTGCTGTTACCGGTATTTCTCTCGTGGCCGTTGCATGGATGAGCAGAAATCTCGTTCACGATAAACCTGATCCTGCATTAAAACACGACGGACCCTTGTTCAGACTTCCGAGCAGGTCGCTCATCAGTATCGGTATCATCACATTCTGTTGCATGATCGGTGAAGGTTCCATGTCGGACTGGAGTGTTAATTATATGGAAAATATCGTTGGCGCAAGCAAAACGATCTCGCCGCTGGGTCTTTCAGCATTCGCCACCGCCATGACGATCGGACGGGTTTTCGGAGACCGGATACGAATGCTCCTTGGAGACCGCAAAATGATCCTACTGGGCGGACTTATCGCTTTGTGCGGGATATCATTGTCGCTTGTTTTGCCCCTGCCCTACGTTACCATAACAGGGTTCTTCCTCGTTGGTATCGGTCTGTCAACTATCGTACCGATAGCCTACAGCATTGCCGGGAATGTAAAGGAACTACCGCCGGGAGTCGGGCTGGCCATGGTTACAACGGTAGGCTACTCAGGATTCCTGATTGGTCCGCCGTTTATTGGCTTTATTGCCGATTGGCAGAACCTGCGCGTCGCCTTGTCCGTGATCGCCCTGCTCTTTTTGATCATGACGATTCTCGGAATACGGTATAAACCAAAAATCTATGGAAGTTAAAAAACAGGAAACGGACACCAAAGGATCCTTCTATATCGAAGACAACGGTGTGAAGCAAGCCGAAATGACATTCAGTAAAGCCGGAGAGAAGCTCATCATTATCGATCACACGCACGTATCCGACATTCTACGGGGGAAAAGCGCGGGAAAATTATTGCTACAGGCTGCCGTGGAGTATGCGCGTCTTCACTCCAAAAAAATTCTCCCTCTCTGCCCGTTTGCAAAGTCCGTTTTCGACCGAACAGAGGAATTCCGTGACGTCCTGGATCAGAATGGATAGTTACTATCGCCGGCGAACCTGACCAGACGATCATGGCTTTAACTGGACAGCTTTCGTACGAAAAAAATTACCTTCATCACCCGGGATCAATTCTCCAAGGCGTTGGTAAATATCAACCACCGAACTATCATAGCCCAGCGCCTCTTTATATAACGAAATCGCTTTCTCGTATTCGCCTTTTGTATCGTATATGTACGCCATGATATGACAAAGCATTCTGCTGCGAAGGCCGCCATTCTGGTAGGCGTTTTCATACCACACGATAGCGTCGTCGTAATTCTTCTGAATGTAGTAGCAATCGCCCAGCAATAACATGGCGTCATAGTAGTCCGGGTTCGCTTCAATAAAAGGAGTCAATAGGTTTATTCCATCGCTATATTTCTTCTGATCATACAAAACCAGCGCTTTATTGTAAACCGCATCCCTGTATTCCGGATTGGTTTCCAGGAGGCGGTTAAATATTAAGATCGCGGAATCGCGCTCATTGCGTGCGATCAGCACCTTGCCGTAACCGAGCATAGCCTCCTCCAATTCAGGATCCAGCTGCATGGCACGTTTATAATTCACGTAGGCTGAATCGTATTCCTGAGCCTGGTACTGTTGGTCTGCTGTATTCAAATAATTATAGGCATTAGAGGACCCGTCGTCAGCGCTGAACAGCGAAATGATGATCGGAATGACTATCATCAGGAATATGGATACCGTTATAATGGTCATAAACTTTCGCGCATTCCCCGGAACAGCAGGCCTGCGTTGAAATATGTTTTTCAAACTATCTTCGACGGAGGGCCTGGTTTCAAATGTTTGCCTCTCCCGGCGGAAGGAGTATTCATTCTTGTCGTTTCCGGCGGACCGCGGCCTGTTAAAAAAACCAAGAAAGAGAAAAGAACATGCAAGTCCCAGAAATATATAAATCAGGGAAAGATCTACAGCCCACACGAGGGCCATCAGTATTAGAAAAACGGCGGCGATGATAAAGTAAATCTTCGATTTGTTTTTTGCTATTGACTTACCCGAAGCGTCAGTATCCATATTATATTCTTGTTCATGCTTTAACGCGAAGATCATCGAGGCTACGACACGATCACAACTGCTCCCCTAGTCGTTCCCGGAACTCCTGTAAAAAGCTGAAAGCCCCGTGAAGGGCTTCCTGCAGGGCTCCAACCAAAAAATCTTTTTATTCCTGTAGTATTTCCACTTCAACCCGAACGTTCTTTTTTGCGTTCGTGCTGTTCTTGTCGTAAAGAGGTCTCTTTCCGCCCCAGGCCTTGATCTCCATACGAGAGGCATCGACACCGCTGCTGACCAGGAAGGACTTTATAACCTGGGCTCTTGCGAGTGAAAGGTCTTTGGCGGACCCCATTCCCTGAACAGCTCCTTGTAGGGAAAAAAAGTTGTTATCAGGACCAACAGTCATGATTTTGCCCGTATAGTTTCCGTTGGTATGTCCGTGCAGTTTGATCCGGTAGTTTGGATTTTCATTCATCAGCTGCAGCAGGCTATTCAGTTCGTACTTTGACTCCGGCAGCATCAGCGCGGCGTCATTGAAGAAATAAACGTTGAACAGTGTACCAATATCGCCTTTATGATATCGAACCAGATCAAAATTGATGACGAGCGTGGTGCCCAGGAGATCAATATAGGGCTTTACCGTATCGGCTAGCGGCAACGGATAGTTTATTTCCTGCTGGATCTTCCGGTACCCGAACGACTCGCAGATTAAAGTCAATTGTCCCGACTTACTCTTTGGGTCCGGCAGAACCAGGTATTCATTGCCTTTTACACTGGTCAATAGTTTTGACCTGTCGGTATCGATCACCTCAACCTGTCCATCGATGATCCGGTTGTTCCGGGCATTGTAAAGACTAAGAAATACCTCCGTGTTTCCCAGGGTCATCACTTTGTGCTGCACGATCTCGGGGTTGTCCGTTACCTCGACCTGATTTTCATCCGGTGTGGGGGGCACGGCGGGAGACGGTGATTCCTGCGGGGCAACCGGAGCGCTTTTTACCTCAACCACCGGAGCAGCATCAGTTGGCGTAGCTGTTTCTTTTGGCAGAATATCACCCGGTACTACCCTGACCCAGGCATCCGAAAATTCGCCTTTCGCACGCACCTGCTTCATATCCAGGAGGGATTCTTTCAGGTTGTCGTAGTACTTCAGGTACACAAAATACAAGCCCCGGCTGGAATTATAGCCATAAAGGGGGCGGTGGCCTTTCAGCTTTAAAACTTCAATATAATTCTGTGCGACGTTTTCCCTGGCCTTTGCGTATGCGGCGACGACCACGTAATAGCCGGGGGCAAGTTCGTTGGAGTCTTGGGAAAATAGTTTGCCCGACAGGAACGTCAGCGCAAGAATCAGGGTGACCCGGATCGAAATAATCATGTAAGAACTAAGTAGGTTTAGGGCAAATACTTTTTAAAAATATTCATTTTTTTAATTTAATCAAGCCCCGGGGTCTATCGAACCGCTATTTAACCATGTATGATTTTAAATTTTTCGCTCAAAAAACCCCATCCGTAGCCCCATAACTGAAGAAGGGCGGCCGGAATCGATAACCATGCGACCCGGAAATTTCGGCTTTCGAATCCTGCATGTAAAAAAATAGCGGTGAGGTAAAGGGTAAACAGGGATATTCCGACCTTAAAAAGGGTCATGCTGATCAGCGGGATCAGAAAAAGGGATAGCGTACCCAGCAGAAAGATCGCGGGGATCCAATGGGTAAGCTTGACCTCGCCGGGATGAATCCTGCCAACCATTATCCTTCCCCTGCCGAAATTGAACACCTGCCTGAAAAACTGTGAAAAGTTCGTCCTGCGCTTATGGTACACATATGCGTTGGCAACAAGGCCCACCTTAAAGCCCGCATTTTTCATGGAGATACTGAATTCGATATCCTCCGCAAACCGGGCAAACCTGAATCCCCCTGTTTTCTCATAGACTTTTCTGCTGATTCCCATATTAAAGCTCCGTGGCTGAAACCAGCCCAGACGTTTGGCTCCTCCGCGTATCCCTCCCGTCGTCAGTACCGAGGACATGGTGTAACCCATAGCCCGCTGCACCGGCGTGAAGTTATCGTGTGCTCTGTCCGGCCCCCCCCATGCATCCCAATGAAAATCATGAATGGATTTATTGACGGCCTGGAAATAATGGGGCGGGATAATACAATCCGAATCAAAGACCACGAAGTATTCACCTTTTGCAAACGAAAATCCAAAATTCCTGCTGGGACCAGGGCCCGAATTGGGTTTAAAAAAATACTGGATCGCGAGTCTGTCGCGGTACTTATCGACAATACCGTCGCATCGGATCGACGATCCATCCTCAACGATGATCACCTCAAAATCCCTGAAGTCCTGCTTCACCAGGCTGGACAAGAGCTCATCCAGTTCCTGAGGACGATCATACACCGGGATAACGATTGAATACTTGGGGCTATTCATGCGGGCAGTTACAAAACATAAGGTAAGGATAAGTGAGCGAAGTTATTGAAGGTGGGCCGGATCAGGCATTCACCTTTACGCCGGATTTTTTTTCCTCCAGCCCAACCTGATCGATGACTAGGTATTCCCGTTTGGAAAACGACTGCATCGCAAACATCTCGGCCAGAAAGCCGGTCACAAAAAGCTGGACTCCGATCACGACGGCCACCAGAGCAACATAAAAGATCGGCTGTTCGGTGATATCCCGTTTAAATGGAATTTTAGTGAAGTAAAGTGCGTCCAGCTTATCATAAAATAGTTTGATCGTCAGGACAAACCCGACGACGAATGACAAAGTGCCCCAGGTTCCAAAAAAATGCATCGGTTTTTGGCGGAACCGGCTGACGAACGTAACAGACAACAAGTCAAGAAAACCGTTGATAAAACGTTCCAGTCCGAATTTGGTGTATCCGTACTTGCGTTCACGATGCTGGACAACTTTTTCAGTGATCTTTGAGAAGCCCGCCCATTTGGCGATTACCGGTATATAACGGTGCATTTCTCCATATACGGCGATATTTTTTACCACAACGGACTGGTAGGCTTTCAGGCCGCAGTTAAAATCATGGAGTTTTATTCCGGACAGTTTCCGGGTGATGTAATTAAAAAATTTGGAAGGAATCGTTTTTGACAGCGGGTCGTGGCGTTTTTTCTTCCATCCGGATACAAGGTGATAACCATCCTTTACGATCATGCGGTAAAGTTCGGGGATTTCGTCCGGGCTGTCCTGCAGGTCGGCATCCAGGGTGACTACTACTTTCCCCAGAGCTGCGCGAAAACCCGTTTGCAAGGCGGCAGACTTCCCAAAGTTCCTGTTGAACCGGATTCCCTTGACGTTTGGATTGCTCTCGTTGATGATCCCGACCTGCTGCCAGGTGTTGTCCGAGCTGCCGTCATCGATAATGATCACTTCATAAGATAAGCCGTGTGCGTCCATCACGCGGCTTATCCATTGGCACAACTCCGGGATCGACTCCTCTTCGTCTTTTGCTGGGATGATAACTGAAACTTCAGGTACTATCATGCTAGAATGTCTGCTCAGGTGCTTTCTTTTGCGTAAAGATAGTAACAATAAGTGCTACTAAAACGCCAAAGAACATCCCAAACACGACATAAATCGGCCAGAATAGTTTTTTCGTCCAGGTAACCGCCATGTCGATTTGTTCGTCAGACATCCCCTGTGACTGCATTTGCTCGTATTGCTTTTCGTAAAACGTTTCCATTGTAGCAGGGTCAATAATATTGGCGTACGTGTAGGTGAACAGCGACCCCACGACAACTGCTACCAGCGATATCCAAAATCCAATTCCGACACCCTGGCCGTAAGACATGAATCCATCGCCTTCGTCTTTAAAATTTTTATGAGCCAGAACGGTGATTATAACTGCGAATATCATCGATACCCATCCCCACTTGTTGTCGAAGGGATTAAGCCCGGAGAGTGCCAGTATCAGAAAAAAAACAATTGAAACCAATGCTGAAACAGCACCGTACTTCAACCCAACAGCTCTTACCGTTGGTTTATTAACTTCATTTTCTTCCATTGTGATTAGGTTTTAGGTTGTCTTCTTAAAATTACCGAAAGTATGATATTGACAAAAAATCCGATCACCATTCCGTGCACAAAGTAGGTGATCGTCAGTTTTGAGATGTTAGTCGCCGGAAGTTCAAATAAATTACGCTCATAAATCTCTTTTCCGACCCGTTCGATATCCTCTTTCGCGAATGATTTCAGGTAGGCAACAACCTGGGTAATGTAGTCCTGGACAAAGCGGGGCTCCAGGGTTCCGAATAAAAGTAAAAGTAACGACGTGAGGGTGGTCATGATCGCGATCACGCTGAATCCACCGATCATCGCCTGGGAAAAGTACAAAACGCCATCCTGTTCGTAGTCGCGGAACTCCTTGAGTGTAAAGAAGATGAAGATACCAAACAGCAGGATCCTGAAATCAAGGAAAGGCGAAGTGACCATCGGGTGGCGACCCAGGTAATACATGGTCATTAGCAGGATGAAGGCAAGCACCCCTCCCACCGCTCCGTAACGCGCTGAAATGCGGATCAATTTCTTAACCATAATGTGAACCTGGGATTAATTATTCGTCGATACGTGAACGGCCGTTGTTAAAAACGGCAATGGGTTTTCCGACGATCTCCTTATTAAGCCAGGGTGAGTTTTTTGATTTGGAAAAGTTTGACTTATCATCAAAGGTCCAGGTGCGGGACGGATCAAACAGCGTCAGGTTGGCTTTGGCATCCACCTCGATCTTTGGAATTTCAAGGCCAAGCAATTTACGGGGGTTCGCCGTTACTTTTTCGATCAGCAACTCCCACTCCACCACCTGCGACAGCGTAACCAGGTGTGCCCCGAAAGTCTGAAGGTTGATCATTCCGAAGTCGGCCAGATCGAATTCAAGATTTTTACTTTCCTCCTCATGCGGTGTATGTCCGGATATCAGCACATCTATGGTACCGTCACGAAGCGCCTTCACCAGGGAATCGTTGTCACTCTTCTCACGCAACGGAGGGTTTACCTTGTAGTTTGTGTCAAAGTCAGCCAGGAGGCTATCGTCCAGCAGAGCCTGGTAAACCGTCATATCGCAGGTTACATTTAATTTCTTCTTTGCGGCCCGGATCATGTCGATCGATTTGCCTGACGACATCCTTGAAAAATGTAACCTTCCCCCCGTATAGGCGAGCAGTTCGAGGTTTCTTCCAACCGCTACATCCTCGGCAATACGCGGCATTCCTTTTAATCCCAGCATGGTGCTGTTCAGGCCTTCGTGCATCTGCCCGAACAGGTTCAACCATATATCTTCAGGATGGTCAATGAGCAGTCCGTTGAATTTTTGCAGGTATTGCAGGGACTTCATCAGGATGTCTGTATGCCAGATGGTTTTTAGTCCATCCGTAAAAGCTACGGCTCCCGCTTCGTGCAGGTCGATCATTTCGGTGAGTTCCTCACCCTTGTTATACCGCGTGACTGCAGCCAACGGGTGTATCTGTACCAGTTGCGAATCATTCCCTTTCACCAGGTAACTGATCTCATTCTTGGTTTGTACGCAGGGTGATGTATTGGGAAGGACAGCAAGACCCGTAAAACCTCCGGCTGCGGCGCTTTTTGAAACGGATTCCAGGTCTTCCTTATGTTCGAGACCGGGATCCCCGATGAAGGTACCGATGTCAAACCAGCCGATGGACAACTTCATACCATCGGCCCTGATCACTTTGTCGGCCGTGTAGTTCTTATCACCGATTTCAACAATGCGTCCATTGTTAATCAGTATGTTTTTTTGCTGTAGATGAAACGGTGAGTTGGAGTCAATGATTTCAGGACTTTGAATCAATATTTTCATCGCACTATTTTTCGTTTTTGCAAGAATTGGTTTCTGCCGCGCTCATGTGGTGAGTATCCCCGGATGTGACCGAGGTCATTCTATGGCTCCTTCCATTCATTACTTTAAAAACCGTATGAGCAGGATTTCCAGCAGCAGGAAAAAAATCGCCAGGCCGAGGGCATACTTCCACAAAGGTTTTCCCAAATATCGTTCCTTTATTTCGTTGCTGAAAGTATCGGCGGAGACAACCTGAAAAATAGTAATATTCGATCCATCGCCGAGGCGTGCCTTCAATTCTTCCCCGCTATACTGATCCAGCAGCGATTCAGCTTTGTCCAGATTAAAGGCCAGAAGATTGACGGTATCCTGTCGCATGACGACGTGGTAGAATCCCCTGGCAATCGAAAATTTTGGAATATCAAAGATAACGTCATCGTTTACTTTTCTTTGCGCAGGGATAATTTCCTCAGCCCCGGCCCATCGCAACGGTTCTTCACCCTGGACGCTGTCGATATGCATTTTGATAAAACTCTCACGCAGGGTATAGTAGGGTTTGAAGTCATCCTTCTTCCCGCTGGCTGCGACGCGGTACATTACGGGTACAAACAGGGCGTGATTAAAAAAATCTGTTTGCGTGCCATCGAGGGCACAACTCAACAGGTAGAGCTGGCCGATCTGATCGAACCGAGACAAAAATGGCTGATCGTTTTTGAATTTAAGGATAGCCGTGCGGTCCGGACCCCAGTCGAGGGCTTTCGCAGCTTTCGGCATCGCAAGCGATACGGATTTTTCTTCAAACACATTTTCGAAGAAAGGATTGGAGAAGTCCGGTCTGCCGAGCTCCGCCTGGGTCTTCGTATCCAATATCCTGAGCGTTGGCAGTTGCAGGAAGAGCTTCAGGTTTTCAATATCGGGCCGTGTTCCGGGAATGACCAATACGGTGCCATAATCGCCGATGTAACTTCTCAGGGCGCTGCCGAGGGACGGATCGATCTGGTTCAGACCATTGACAACAACCAGATCAGCCTGAGGCAAAAGACTGTAGTTAAAATTGCCAACGGGATAGCTATCAAATGTGAAGATCTCCCGGTTTCCAAAGACTTTTTCGACAACGGTCCGGTCACTGGAATTCTTGATTTCAATTACCCTGATCTTGTTAGTGAAATTCAGGGCGAGGTAAAATTCATTGTCAAACGTGACGGGAAAGTCGTTAAAACTCAATTTCGATTCATTCAAACCCGAGAGTCCGGTGGCGAGATCAAAGCTGGTTTCGGTCGTTCCCCGGCGGGGGATGTTTACCGTGGTTGTCGCCGCCTGTATGCCGTTCATAGTCATTTTAAGGCTCAACTGACTAACGTCTTTGTTTCCGTCATTGCGGATCTTTACATGGAGGACGTTTTTACCTCCGCCGGTAGAAAATGGATTTTCGAGATAAGCGGAATCGACAAACACATTGGATTGTTGCCCGTACCGTACGGGGACAAGGTGCAACCGTGAGGTACTATCGCCTGAAGAACTGATCTGGCCCAGCGTGGATTTCTGCAGATCGGAAATCCAGAATACCTCGGTACTCAAAGAACTACCGTCGAGCATGATCCGATCCTGAACCTCCTGAAATGTACGGCTCACGGGTGAAAGTCTTATTTGCGTAAGCAGGTCCAGCGCTTCCGGCTTGGATTTATACGTGTTGGAGAATGGAGAAAAGTCGTTGGTGATCAGTTTATACCGGGTATCGGGAGGGAAAAGCTGAACGATGTTCCTGGCAAAACTTACCGCCGCATCCAGGCCCCTGGTTTTGTCGTCGAGCTGGGCGGACATGCTTTGAGAATTATCCAGGTAAAGGGTAATATTCCGGCTGCTCCCCAGTTGTTCCTTCGCGGGAATAAGGGGCTGGGAAAAGGCGATGACCAGGAAGAAGAGGAACAGGAGGCGGGAGGCAAGAACCAGGTAGTGTTTCAACCTTCGTTTTGCCGTGGTGGCTTCCTTTATTTCTTTTAAGAAACGGGTATTTGAAAAAAATACGCGGGTTGTCTTCCGGAAATTAAAAAGATGAATGATCAGGGGAATGGAGAGTGCGGCCAGCGCCCATAAAAAAGAAGGGTTTAAAAAACTCATGCGGAACAAAACTAGTTAAAAAACATGGTTCTGATTGTCCAATTATGTAAACACCTGTCGTTGCCGCGAACAAAAAAGCCCGGTTGGCAGGCCGGGCTTCGGGGGAACAGGAATAATAGACTTACCCCTTCTTACCGTCCAGCATCAGCATTTCATTGACATTGATTTCAGTGACATAACGTTTCTCTTTTGCTGTTGTTTCATATACCCGGTGCACAAGTTTTCCCTCCACGGCTATTTCGTTCCCCTTTTTAAGGTATTTGCCGGCAACATCGGCAAGTTTACCCCATATAACGAGGGTATGCCACTGGGTATCCTGTACTTTTTCGCCTTTTTGATTTTTGTAGGAGTCGGTGGTGGCGATTGAAAAGGTGACCATTTTCTTTCCGCTTTCGAACGTTCTAACTTCGGGATCTTTGCCCAGGTGGCCGATCAGCTTAACGCTGTTTCTTAAATTTGTCATAACGGTAAAATTTTGAGGTTTAGAAAAATACTTTGTCAGGTATTCCGGGGATTTCCCAGGTAATAACTGGTCAGGCAAAAGTGAGGGAAGAAAAATTCCCGATCCGCTTGTTAAACGTTTACTTTCGTTTATTTTCGTTTGTCGTCTTTTCCTAAATACCCGTTGTATGCCATTAAGCCATGAAAAAAGATGTGGCGAATGCGGCACGCTGATCATTGGACGTATTGACAAAAAATTTTGTTCCGACCATTGCCGCAACACATTTAATAATCGCCTTAACCGTGATGTGACAAAATATATTCGCAACACGAATCGCGCCCTCCGGAAAAACCGGCGGATCCTGATGGAGTTGAACCCGGGAGGAAAAGCGAAGGTCAGCCGGGACAACCTGATGGCTCACGGTTTTGACTTCAATCATTTCACCAGTGTTTTATTTACAGCCGAAAGCAATCGCTATTTTTACTGCTACGAGCAAGGGTATCATCCCCTGGGGAAAGACCTTTATTTGCTGGTAGTCAAGAAAGAATTTTAACTTACTCCATGATCCGCATCAACCTTATCTCCGGCCCCCGGAATATCTCCACGGCCCTCATGTACGCATTCGCGCAACGGACTGACACGACGGTGCTGGACGAGCCTTTTTACGCTTTCTATCTCCACAAATCAGGTATAGACCACCCCGGTAAAGATGAAGTCCTCGGAAGTCAGCCTCTTCGCGAACAGGAGGTCTCAGACAACATTTTCGGCCTTTGGGATACACCCGTGTTGTTCATCAAAAACATGGCACATCACATCGAACTGATGGATCAGTTTTTTTTGGAGAAGGTTACCAACATCTTTCTTATCCGGAACCCCCGGCAGATCATCGCGAGCTATGCGGAAGTGATCGAAGCACCAACCCTACGCGATATCGGACTGGAATACCAGTACAACCTCTTCCTCGCGCTGAAAGAAAAAGGGCACAGCCCGGTCGTGGTAGATTCGGGTTTGGTGCTGGAGAACCCGGAGTCTGTTTTAAGGCAGGTGTGCAACCATGTGGGTATCCCTTTTCAGCCTTCGATGCTCCGATGGACGCCCGGGCCGAAGCCGTACGACGGTATTTGGGCAAAGTACTGGTACTCGAATGTGCACAAGTCTTCGGGGTTTGAAAAGCAACCCACGAGCAACCGGCCGCTTCCCGAACACCTTCAGGCCTTGAATGAAAAGGCACAGTACTACTACCGCTCTTTATTGCCATTTTCCCTGCGGCCTTGATCCATACCTGAAATAATCTTTATATTTATCAAAAAGCCCATTACCCCGCGCCGGGGTCGTCTCAAATCAAACCACCGGCGGGTTTATTACAGTACAATCAAACCAGCTCAATGCTACAAGCGACCGAGGTCTTGTTCCGTACAGTAGCGTTTGGGTTGAAAAGGATATAAACATGCTGCAAAAGTTCAGTTCTAAAAACGCCGACATCCTGGTGCATGTAGGCGGGAAGCTTCTCCACCGTAATGAAGCCAAGGTCTCCGTATTCGATAGCTCGGTTCAGGGAGGTGACGCGATCTGGGAAGGTCTCCGCGTGTATAAGGACGGCATCTTTTGTCTCGATCGCCACCTCGACCGCCTGGAGGCCTCTGCCCATGCCCTGGCCTTTAAAGATATTCCTGCCAGAGCCGAAATAAAAAAAGCAATTCATGAGACCCTTCGGGCCAACGGAATGCGCGACGAAACCCACATCAGACTGACCCTTACCCGGGGAGAGAAGGTAACTTCGGGTATGGATCCCCGCCTGAATACGAAGGGGCCATGCCTGATCGTACTGGCCGAATGGAAGCCGTTGGTCTATGACAACAGCCAGGGTATTCGCGTTATTACTTCGTCACAACGTAGAAACAACCCACAATTTTTGGATTCTAAGGTTCATCATAATAACTTGTTAAATAATATACTCGCTAAAATACAAGCCAACGTAGCGGGTGCAGATGCTGCCGTTATGCTCGACGATCATGGCTTTGTCTCAGAACTTAACGATACCAATCTTTTTATGGTGAAAGATGGAGTAGTCATGACACCGTTCCCTGATGCTTGCCTGCACGGTATAACGCGAGGGCTTGTGATCGAAATATGTCAAACCAATAGCATCCCGGTAGTCGAACGAAATCTTTCTCTTACTGAATTTTATAACGCCGATGAGGTATTTGCATGTGGGACGATGGGGGAACTCACACCGGTAACTGAAATGGACGGCCGGATGGTTGTGAATCGTTCAGATAAGAAAACCGCTGAAAAAATACATAAACACTTTCTGACCCTTATACCTAAATTATCCGAACCATTATTATTTTAAACCTATGGCAAAAACAATCAAAGAACCCAAATTGAAATTTCTTGCAGGCGAGACCTGGAAGGAATTGAAACTGAAGAAAGGTACCACGACGAAACGATACGCCGTTTCCGACAAGGGCCGGATTGTAAGCTTCAAATCAAAACTCGATGAAGGTTACATCCTCAAACCCCGCCTGACACAAGGGTATCCAAGTATTACGATTGGCCGGGAAGAGACCAGGCAGAATTACTACATCCACAGGCTTGTAGCGGAATATTTCTGCAAACAATCCAATGGAAATCATAACTTCGTTATTCACGTCGATCATAAAAAAGAGAACAACAAAGCATCCAATCTCAAGTGGGTGAAGCACGACGACCAGATCAAACACGCCTTGAAAGACCCCAATGTTCTCGTGCGGATGAACCCGGATGAAGGACCCAAACTCACCGCGGACAAAGTAAAACTGATCAAGACGGCATTATTCAAATCCAAGAAACAGCCTACCCTCAAAGCACTGGCAAAAAAATACAAGGTGTCGGACATGCAAATTCACCGTATAAAAACCGGTGAAAACTGGGGACACGTGAAGGTATGACGCAATGTACAGTCTGTCTCAAGGGTTGTACATCATCCGGTACATACCCTTGAGACAATTTGATTTTTTCTCCCGCAGATCCGTCGGTTTCCGGCGGCAATACAGGCATCGGTAAGATTTAATTCAGGCCCGGACAACCTCTACTCTTTTGTCCTTAATTTCTTGTGATAGCCATTCGCCAGTTTGTTGAACGGAAGTTTTACGATTAATTCTCCGTCGACGATTTGCGCATTGATCTTGCTCACATCAATGAAGTAGGGCTGCTGACGGTTGTAGACAGTATAAGGCAACTTCATAAGTTTATCACCCGACACGATATTCAGGGTGTAATAAATAGCAACGTTGTTGTCGTTGATTTCCACCTCAATGGATTCAGGATCTATACCGGGAATTCTCACCTGAATTTCACGGGAATTTTCCAACTGCTTTAATTTCACTATTGGTTCGACCCTCCCGCCATTCAGCGTGTTCATTACATCCACTGAAGCTAACAAATCGAAATAATGATTCTTTTCCATAATTAGTTTCTCCTTCGCTGCAAGTGCGCAACCACCATACCAAAAGGAATTTCCAGTCAAAACGACACGGTACTAGCCATTTTGGCTAAAAAGATTGATTTTTGACCCGGAGATCCAGATAGAATGTCAAAATTCCGAACCCGAAAAGAACTTAATACCCGCCGGGGCGAATCCACGCCTGTTTTAGTGTTTCACAGCGGTTTTCTTTTCGTGAGGGAGTTCATGGGTATCTATAGCTTTGTAGTACCGGTCGGCATACCAGATCTGCAGCGCAAAAAACAAAATGAAAGAAGTAAAAACTATTATCATAACTGCGGTGGTTGTGAGTACAAAGATCGCCAGTGGGTACGGACAGAGTTTGCAAGAGTCACTTCCTTGGGCACGGGAGTAAGATCGGCAGGACTTTTGTCCTATTTGCCGGTATGGCCGCTGGTATAAATCAGGGTATATATTAAAGCTACATTTATTAGTTTAGCCCTTTCTTATTTGAAAACCAATGAATTATGAAAAACAGGGGAGTTAGGTCCGGCGTTTTTGCCCTTCTTATTCTGGCTGCCGGGCAGAGCGTTGCGCAGCAGAACAATTCACCATTTCAGGATACTGTTAACATTCCGCGGGATTGGTTCCTACGCGATCCCGAAAGCGATCACCTGCAAGGCGTAAGCGTGGAAAAGACTTATATGACGCTGCTAAAGGGGAAACCATCGAAGACCGTTGTTGTCGCCGTGATCGATTCGGGCGTAGATATCGAACATGAAGATCTAAAGGACGTCGTGTGGACAAACGAGGATGAAATTGCCGGTAATGGAATTGACGATGACAAAAATGGTTATATCGATGATATCCATGGGTGGAATTTTATCGGGGGAAAGAATGGAAATGTGAATGAAGACACCTACGAAGTAACCCGGGAATATGCACGCCTGAAGCCTATCTATGAAAACATGGATGAAAAAAAGGTAACAAAAAAGAACAGGGCCGAGTATGCGCTCTGGCAGCGGATCAAAGCAAAATACGATCGCGATTTTAAAGCTAATAAAGATCAGTACGATCAGTACACCCAGCAATATCAGCTTTACGTGAATGCCTACGGGACATTAAACTTCTGCGACAGTATTCTGAGCAAAAGTACCGGCGGTAAATCGATTTCAAAATCATCGCTGGCAACAATCGAGACCCCGAACGATACCATCCGCTTCGCCAAGGAAACACTCTCCAAAGTCCTGGAAAATGTGGAGGGTGATATCGTCGTTACGGAGTTTCTGAAAGAGCTGGAGGAATACCTGGAGCAATTGAAAAAGGGTGTTGATCACTACACGACCGCGGTGGAATACGGATATAACCTGGATTTCAACTCGCGGGAAATCATCGGAGACAATCCGACCGATCTCTATGAAAAAGGATATGGTAACAACGACGTCGAAGGTCCGGATGCGCGCCACGGTACCCATGTTGCCGGGATTATCGGGGCAAACAGGAAAAACGAACTGGGTATTAAAGGTATTGCCGACAATATCCAGATCATGTCTGTCCGGGCGGTACCTAACGGTGACGAGCGTGATAAGGATGTTGCCAATGCAATCCTGTATGCTGTTGACAACGGAGCGCGGGTGATCAACATGAGCTTCGGAAAATCTTTTTCCCCGCACAAGGAAGTCGTGGATAAAGCGGTCAGATATGCCGAGTCAAAAGGAGTGCTGCTTATCCATGCCGCCGGAAATGACGGCGACGATCTTGACAAGGAATCGAACTTCCCATCCCGGGTTCTGCAAAACGGGACAGAGGCTAAAACATGGCTGGAGATCGGCGCATCGTCATGGGGAGCTGACCAGAACTTTGTAGCTACGTTTTCGAACTACGGCAAAAAATCCGTGGACCTTTTTGCACCGGGTGTTCAGATCTATTCGACCATACCCAACAACGACTATGAGGACCTGCAGGGGACAAGTATGGCCTGCCCGGCGACAACCGGCGTAGCAGCGATCCTGCTGTCTTATTTCCCGGACCTGACAGCCGATCAGGTGAAAAGTATTCTCAAACAATCGACGCGGAAATTCGATGGCCTGAAAGTATCCAAACCGGGTACAGCTGAAAACGTTCCTTTTGATCAGTTAAGTAATACCGGCGGGCTTGTTAATGCCTATGAGGCTGTTAAACTTGCTGAAACCATCAGCAAAGAACGGCTTCTGAAGAAATAAGCGGACACAATTCGTTCGTTATTGAAACAACCAGGTGCAGGAAAAAAAATACCTGCACCTTTTTTGTCTTGTTATTTCAAAAAATCACCTCAACAGCGGTAATAAATCCATACGTAATTACCGATACCCCTACCGCTTTTTAGTGAAACCTTCAAACCAATATACCTGTGAAGGCACTATGCCTGGCTGTGAAATATCAGCCTAGAAGCGTGTTTTTATAACACTGAACGAGAGGTAGCTTTTCCAATTACAAAGCTACCGCCATGAAATTATTCACCCCGCTTTTACTCGTCACATTGTTCGTTTCCACGTTGGTTGCCCGCCCGGTATCCTTACCGAGAGCGGGCTTCTTCCTTCCCGACTCGCTGAAAGAGGTAAGCTTTCAATTCAAAACAGTGGGTAATCTTATCCTTCTGCCGGTCACATTTAACGATACCGTCCACCTGAATCTTATCCTGGATACCGGTTGCCGAAACGTTGTATTGTTCGGAAAACACTTCAGCAAACACTTCGTCCTGCACCCGGAAAAGAAGGTAAAGTTTTCAGGACTTGGGGCCGGTAAGCCCGTTGTCGGAAAGCTTTCACTGAACAACAAAGTCGCTATTGATGCAGTTGTCGGAGAAAAAATTCCCGTTGTAGTTGTGCCGGATCAAAACCTGTTCGGATCGTATGCAAATGTCGATGGCATCATCGGTTACGATATTTTTATCAAATTCGAGGTTGAAATAAATCTTACGAGGAGACTGATCACATTCAGGCCTGCATTTACTTCGGAGATTGCCCGGGGCTATGAGAAGATCTCCATCCGTGTTGTGGATTCCCGTCCGATAATCAACTCGACGATTTATTTTCCAGGCAAGGAAGGGCAACTCGTGGACCTCATGCTCGATACGGGTTCTTCTCTGGGCCTGTTGTTAAAGACAAGTGATATTGAACGATTTCCCGGCGAAACACGGCCCCGCGTACTCGGTCGCGGACTGAATGGGAAAATCCAGGGAACAAATTCGATAGCCAAAACACTGATGCTGGAACAGGTGGAAGTCAGAGATGTCCGCGCGGGCATCATTTATTCACCATGGCATAATTATGCCTCCGTCGGAATGGATATTTTGAAAGAATATTCCATCGTTTTAAACTATTGTAAATCCTACGCCGGTTTCCGCAAATTATAGCAGACGGCCATACCAGTCGAAAAGAATCTCAAAACTGCCGTTTCAGGCGAGGAATTTTTGATAAATCAGGCTATTTTTGTGATTCTAAGGCAAATCTTATGGCGATTGATATAGAGACACCTGTTCCCGTTGTTGATGGCACTACAATCACGCGTGAAGAGTTTTACAACCAATACTACAAACCCCAGAAACCGGTAGTGCTCAGGGGGCTGTGGAAGCAATATCCCGCCTATACAAAGTGGACCATGGACTTTTTCAAAAAAACCATGGGCAACATCGAGGTCGGCCTGTTCGGCAACCGGAAAGAAGATATCTCCAAAACGCTACAGGTACCGAATGCAACCATGCGGTTCGACGAATATCTGAACCTGATCGAACACGAACCGACTGATTTACGACTGTTCTTATTCCCCGTGTTCAAACATAAACCGGAATTGCTCAAGGATTTCGGGTATCCGGATATTGCAAAAGGATACATTAAAATACCTTTTATGTTTTTTGGCCCGCCCAAATCCATTGTCAGGATGCATCAGGACATCGATATGAGCAATGTATTCCTGACGCAATTCCATGGACGAAAACGTGTTGTCCTGTTTGCGCCGGATCAGTCCACCCTGCTCTACCGCCTTCCCTTCAATGTGCACTCCACTGTTGATGTAGATCAACCTGACTATGAGCAATACCCAGGCCTGAAGTATGTTAAGGGATTGAATACGGTCCTTAACCATGGAGATACGCTATTTATGCCCAGCGGGTACTGGCATCACATCGAATACCTTGACGGCGGATTCGCACTGGCGGTAAGAACGGTGGCCCACAGCCTGCCCATGAAGCTTGGTGGCATCTGGAACCTGACCGTTCAGCGAACAACGGACAACGTAATGCGCAAGCTGATCGATGAAAGGTGGTTTGACTACAAGAAGAAGCTTGCGTACAGCCGCGCGGAGAGGGCTATGAGCAAGTTGGCCTGATCCGGTTTTCTGTCAGACAACGGTTTCCCTACGCGATTCAGCTCTCTTTTTTACATTTAGATGAAATTCCGAAATAGCTTTCGTATGCAACGCTGGGTAAAGCCTGGTGTCTCTGAAGTCTGACTTGCTTTTGTATAACGTAAGGTGTGAAACTTCCGTAAATCCTTCCTCCGTGGCCTTCAGTGTGATCCATTGCGAACCTTCCGAAGCGCCGCCTTTCATGTAACACAGTTTGATGAGATGTTTTTTTTCGTCCACTTCAGCCACCTGGTGCGCAACCGCGATGTTGAGCATACCCCAAAAAATCGTCAGGTTTAAAATCAGAATTTGCCCCTCCTGCATCCCGGGATAGTCATCGTTCAGGTAGTTAATAGTCTGGTCTCTTTGCGAATACTGGAGACCAAAGCTCACCATTTCACCGTTCCACGCGTCTTTCGGATGAATACGGACATAGGTATCCCAAACGAAATCGACACTCTCTCTTATAACAAAGGTTTTATGATGTTCACGGTACGATTCCTTTTCAGCGGGTTTATAACAAAGAGGTGTCATTTTCGAAAAACCTCCCACGGTTGTCAAACCGTAGTCCAGCACAAATTTCCTCACCTTTTTATGGCTGATTCTGTTGAAGTCGATCTCCTGGCTGTGTTTTGAAGCGTTCTCCATCTGTTTTGGCTGCGGATTAATCGCTGCAAAATACCGGTTTTGCCGAAGTGAGGCTAATTTTCTTTCTCCCTGACCACCTGAAAGAAACGGGCGGGTGTTATAATTATGTAGTCAGACATATACCTGATGCTCTGTTGTTTACACCTGGCCAGTTAAATTCACTTGCGCACTAGACAGGTGCTTGCTATCTTCCAACCCCGGTAAGTGGTGCATTGGTTATGTCAGAATGGGTTCAGCGCTTCAGGCGAAAAGTCCGATATGTTTATCTTCTGGGGTGCCGAAAAGCTCGTCCCCTCCTGCGCGCTATTCGTAACCGGTACGATGCGCTGGCCTTATATTTCAGAACACACCCGAAAGCACGAAAACTCACCCTCATTTTAGGTCCTCCTTTTGTGTTTTTCCTGGTCTTGCTGGCCATCGTCTGGATCGAAACACCGAGTAATTCGGAGTTGCGGAATATACAAAACCAGGTAGCGTCGGAGGTATACAGCGCCGATAGTGTTCTGCTGGGCCGCTACTACACGCAGGATCGAACGGAAGTGCAGTACGAAGAAATCGCTCCCGTCGTATTCGACGCACTGATCGCGACGGAAGACGTGCGATTCTACCAGCACGAAGGCGTTGATTACATCAGCCTGGGCCGCGTTTTGTTTAAATCGATTTTACAACAGGATGAGTCCTCCGGGGGCGGAAGCACGATCACTCAACAGCTATCGAAGAACCTCTACCCACGGAAGCGCTACTGGATACTATCCATGCTCATAAACAAACTTCGCGAAGTTATTACCGCACGAAGACTTGAACTTATCTATTCGAAAAAGGAACTGATCACTCTTTACCTGAACACGATCCCGTTTGCCGACAACACGTTTGGAATTCAGACTGCAGCGCAACGTTTTTTTTCCACCACGGCGGACTCACTTACTATCGATCAGGCTGCCGTTCTGGTGGGTATGCTTAAAGCGACAACCTCTTACAATCCCCGCGTGTATCCCGATCGTGCTTTCCACAGACGAAATGTGGTTCTCAGCCAGATGGTAAAATACAATTACCTTTCCAAAGAATCCGCCGATTCGCTGTTGGTAAAACCCATTGAATTAAGGATCAACAAAATTTCTCACCACCAGGGTCTGGCACCCTATTTCAGAGAATACCTCAAAGCGGAGTTACTGACCTGGTGTAAAAACAATAAAAAAAGCGATGGCTCTCCCTACAACCTTTACACGGATGGATTAAAGATCTATACAACGCTGGACTCGAAGCTTCAGACCTATGCCGAAGGTGCCGTCACCCAGCAAATGACCGACGTTCAGAAACAATTTTTCGATCATTGGGGAAAGGACAAACCGTGGAAAGGCAAAGAGACCGTTGTTGACGAAGCTATCCGTCGGTCATCCAGGTATCGCAGCCTCAAACAAAAGGGCATACAGGAAACGGAAATACAGAAGATCCTTCGCAAACCAATCCCGATGCGTTTGT
This sequence comes from Chryseolinea sp., assembly GCA_041742155.1. Classification (GTDB taxonomy): domain Bacteria; phylum Bacteroidota; class Bacteroidia; order Cytophagales; family Cyclobacteriaceae; genus Chryseolinea. The sequence goes on from JBGSJE010000006.1 coordinate 71,648, forward strand.
TCACCTGGCAGGGTGAGCAAGATGCAAACATAAGCCCGGTGGATTCCATCATTCACCATCTTCAGTATCTCAACGCAGGTTTTTTGGCTGTTGAACCGGGAACGGGAAGGGTTCGTGCGTGGGTAGGTGGCATCGAACACGATTTCTTTCAATATGACCACGTAAAGGCTACTACAAAACGCCAGGTCGGCTCCACATTCAAGCCAATCGTTTATGCGATGGCACTGGAAAAAGGTGTTTTCCCCTGCGATCTCATTTCGGCAGGTCAACAAACCTATATTGATAAGGAAGGAGTAAAATGGACGCCGCGCAATTCACAAAACGACTATAAGGTGGAGTATTCCATGAGAGGCGCTCTGGCCTATTCTGTTAACACGGTTTCCGTAAAGCTGATCCAGGAAGCCGGCGTACTGAACACCATTTCCCTTGCACGAAACATGGGTATTACGAGTGAAATGCCCGAGGTACCATCCATTGCTCTGGGATCTTCCTCTATCTCGTTAATCGAAATGACGGGCGCATATGCCTGTATTGTCAACGAAGGAGTAACGAGCCATCCGTACTATATAGAATCAATACGCGATCTTAATGGTAACGTGTTCAGCACCTTCAAATCACCACAATCCGGAAAACGCGTATTGTCCAGCGAGACGGCCCAACTGGTGACGCGTATGATGCAAACCGTGGTCCAGGAGGGTACTGCATCACGGTTGCGCTGGCGTTACGGCATCTACAATGATGTGGCTGGAAAAACCGGGACTACACAGGCGAATGCAGACGGGTGGTTTATCGCGATGACACCAAAACTTGTTATTGGTACCTGGGTCGGCGCGGACGACCCCCGGATCCGGTTCCGCTACACCGAACTTGGCCAGGGTTCCAGCACAGCTTTGCCAATGGTCGCCTATTTTATGAAACAGGTAAATCAGGACACATCATTCAGCACGATTTCCAGTGCCAAATTCAAACCACTCCCGAAGGAACTCCAGGAGCAACTTGACTGCGATCTCTATGAACTTAACGACGATGTACTGGATCAGGTTAAAAAGACCATGTATAAGCGCGACTCCATTACCCAGGCCGATACGTCGGCAATACCTCCAAAAGAGACATTCCTGGAATTCCTGTACCGGAGAAAGCTTAAGATCATAAACGCGAATACACCGGATACCTCAAAAATCAAGGAACTAGGGATTCTCGGAGGCTGATCTGTCCTTGCTTAGTTCCTTTTCGGCATTCTTCTTTTGCTTTCGGAAATACCCCCTTAATAAAAAATTGTGTTGCAACGCTTCCATGTTTTTATCGAGCTTTAAGGAGGCCGATTGTGCATTGACCAGCGTTGTCCTGAGCTTATTGGCAAATGTAGTATCCGTCAACAGCACGCCGATAGCATTGTTCCGGTCGTTGAATTTTGAAATGACTGCCTTAAGATCTTCCGACATTATTTTGGAATTTTTTCCAGCCTCGGCTACGTTGTTCAGCGCGGCCTCAAAAGTCTCGGCATACGTCGAATCCTTTATTAGTTTCGCCACAAGGTTGTTTCCGTTGTTAACCTGCTCCAGCATAATTTTAAGCTGGCGTGTAGCCTGGTTTGTATTTTCACCCGCCGATCTCAGTGAGACGATAGCTTCCCGAAGGTCAGTTGATACAGGTCCTTCGTGAAGTAACTCACCAACAATTCCCTCTCCCTTGTTAATCCGGGCTGAAATAAGTTTCAAATCATCCGTCAGGCTACGGGTATTCGCGCCTACGTCTTTTGCAATATTCAAAAGTTCCTGCGTGTCCGCGGGGGAAAATGTATTGATCGTATCATTATCCTGTACGGTTGTCGGTGCATTGCCGGGACGAATCACCACGATCTTATTCCCCACTAATCCATCGGATCCGATGAATGCGGTGGCGTTTTTCCGGATGAATTCATTTTGTTTGTCCCGTAACGACAAGGCTACGATGACCTTCCCCTCCGATACAATCTGAACATGCTTTACGGTTCCGATTTTCACCCCGGAAAGCCAAACCTTGTCACCTTCCTTCAGGCCTTCGATGTTTTTAAATACGGCTGAAATCGTAAATGTCTTGTTAAAAATACTATTCTCCTTCCCTACATAAAAAAGTGCAAGCACGAAAAGGAACAACCCTCCCAGTACAAACGCACCCAGTTTAATATTCTGCTTTAATTCCTGATTTTCCATAATACGATTGTTAATAGTTAAAGAAGGATTGCAGCTCGTCCGAATTCTGAGCTTTCAATTCCTCAAAGGTTCCTTCAAGTTTGTTTTTACCGTCAAACAATGCGACAATTCTATCCGATACCTTATGGGCGCAGCTTATATCGTGTGTAATAATAATGGATGAAGTATGGTATTTGTCCCGAACCGTAAGGATCAGTTCGTTGATCTCCGCGGAGGTCTCCGGGTCCAGGCCTGCCGTGGGTTCATCGTAGAGCATAATTTCCGGATTGAGGATAAGCGTTCGGGCTATACCTATTCTCTTCTTCATGCCGCCTGATAATTCAGCCGGGTGGAGGTCCACAGCCGACGCCAGGCCTACATTCTCCAGCGCTGTCATCACGAGGTCCTTTAGTTTTTTCTTGTCAGCGATACCCAGGTTCCGTCTCAAGGGAAACTCAAGGTTTTCGCGCACGGACATCGAATCGTACAAAGCGCTTCCCTGAAACGAGAACCCCACCTTTAGGCGAAGAGCGTTGAGTTCCGCCGGCGTCAAAGATGGAACTTCATAACCGAGGATGGTGATCCTGCCGGAATCCGGTTTAAGCAAACCCACCATACATTTTATCAATACAGACTTTCCTGTACCAGACTTCCCCAATATCACCAGATTCTCGCGCGCAAATAACTCGAGGTTAAAATCCTCAAGTACCTTCCGTTCACCAAAACTTTTGTAGAGATTTCTGACTACAACCACTTTTTCCGATGGGGTACTCCCTGCATTCTCATGAATCTGTTGTATTCTCATTCCCTGAATAAGTTGAGTATCTGAAGGCCCATGAGATCAACGACAAAAATGAAAATCATGGAAACAACGACAGCAGTATTGGCCGACTTACCAACTCCCGTGGTTCCTTTTTCAGAGTTATAACCTGCGTAACTGCTGACAATACCTATGGCAAATCCGAAAAAAGCCGATTTTACGAGCGACGAAAAAATATCGAGGTAAGAAACCACGGCTGAAACCTCATTAAAGAACAAAACGAAACCCGTGTTATTTATACTATTAACCATCACAAATGAGCCGGTTAACGCCATCATATCGGCAAAAATGACCAGGATCGGCAACATCATTGTTGTCGCTACGACGCGTGTAACGATCAGGTATGAGAAGGGCCTTGTACCGGAAACCTCCATGGCGTCGATTTGTTCGCTCACCTGCATGCTGGCCAATTCAGCGCCGATGTTGGAACCCAGCTTACCCGCACAAATAAGTCCCGTGATAAGCGGTCCTAAGGACCTCACTACAGCTTGCGCAACCAGAGACGGAAGCCATGATTCTGCACCAAAAGAAGCCAATGAGGGCCTCGATTGTTTTGTGAATACTATTCCGGCGAGAAAGGAAGTGAAAGCGATCAAAAAGAAAGACTTATTGCCAAGCTGAAAACATTGTCGTAAGATTTCCTTTAATTCATAGGGAGGGTACAGCGTGTTTCTAAAAAATTTAAGAATGAATCTGTAAATATCAGCAAGTTTCAGAAGCAAATCCCGGAATTTCATCCCCACAAGGTTTTTAGAGTGCCCGTTAGAAATAATATGCCAGAGAATTAGTGAGTCAATTGGACTACAAAGGGCAGGGTATACGCGCAGAAACTCCGTTATTCAACAAAACTGTGGAGATTATTCCTCACTATTGTTTCCCTGTAGGTGCCTTTTTTTCCGCCGATGCAGCCGCGAAGCGTCATCAATAGAATGAGAACTGTGTAAGTCTATTTCCTTTTTTGCCAGCTCGGAAAGGCGGATATAGAAACTTTTGAAAACTTCCAGTTCCTGGTCGCTCAGATCTTCTATATCGATCAACCGGTTACTTGCATTCTTCTGGCAGGCAATCAGTTCGTTGAGCTTCAGCTGAAGCGCCATCGTATCCCTGTTCTGTGACTGTTGAATAATAAATACCATCAGGAAAGTAATGATGGTCGTCCCCGTGTTAATTACAAGTTGCCAGGTATCAGAATATCCAAAAAAAGGTCCGCTAATACCCCAAATCAATATGATCCCGACGGCTGTCAAGCTTGCTGCAGGTTTTCCCGTTGCTTTCGTTATGGTCTGGGAAAATCGTGAAAACAAATTCTTTCCGTCCTTTCGATTTTCAGCGGAACGCTTTAACGAAAAATTTATCTTCGGGGGAATTCCAGCCGGTTTCATATTCTATGCGACTCGGTCAACGATATTTTCGTCCATATCATCATCGACATCGTTCTGTACTTCGTCAAGCGGCACCTCAATCACATTGTCAACTTTATCCGGTTCGATCATATCTCATGCCTCGCGTTCAACAAAACCTCATGGGTTGGTTACCCAAACACTCCACCGGTGTTAACGACAACTGGTGTATACTTCAATATTCTGTGTTTGAATTCCAATGTCCTGTGCTCATCATCGCGATTGCAAGCATAAAGTTGAATCCGGCACGCGCAAATGTAACCCAGTCATTATGAAGGTAACTGTAACACATGCGGTTAAACTCAGTAACCGGCAACACAACCTTTATGTGCCTTGGAAGCATATCGTCCGCTGGTCTGCTTTTCATAAAACCAATATATTTTGTGACAGCTACTTCTTGTGAATCTCTTCAACCTCATGCAAAAAATTGGAAAGCTTATCATCCGCATACATGCCATATGCATCCACCAATAACCCCTTTTTGTGATCAGCTGTTTCCAATAAGTACAGGACCGCATTGTCTTGTGGATCCGAATAACCCTCAAACCGGAAAAAGTTCAGGATCCTTACTTCCTGTGGTGAATAATATCGTCCTTCGGGCTCCGTCGTGAGTCCGATGGATGAAAATTTGAAATTTTCGGTATACCCGTCTTTTACCGCTTTATTGACCGCCTCTGATAATGTTGCCATTTTCTCTGTCGATGTCAGCTTTGATTCCATAATTCAGTTTTACTGTCATCTATATAAAAGCCTGCCAGAGAATTTCCGGGGGAAAACCCATAAAAAAAAAATAGTTGTGTGGAAATTCAGCCACATTGTTGAAATACAGACGAAACATTCCACACTATGACACAAAAAAAAAAGGATCAGGCCAGTGATCCTTTTCAATGCTATTGATCCTTTGATTCCACCCTATTCTACTTCTTCTTCCTGGAGCTCGCATGCCATCTGGTTGATCCTGGAGGAGAGTTCGGTCAGCTTCACGTCCGCGGCCGCCTCTTCGTCTTTTGTTTCTTCGAGAAGCCTTGCACATTGTGTCTTTCCAAGTACTGTAGCCATGGTACGTAGGGTTCCGTAAGCTGAGATTTCATAATGCTCTACCTTCTGAGCCGCCGCAATTATTCCGGCATCACGTGCATGGCCGGCATCGTGATCAGCAATCGCAGATTCCCCTTCCTTAATGAGACCCTCCATCGCATCGCATTTCTTGGCTACTGGCTTTTTCTCAAGCAACTCGAAGCATTGTTCAATCCTACCCACCTGTTGTTGTGTCTCTTCCAGGTGTGAATCCACTGCCATCTTCAAGTCCTCGTTGAAGGCGGCCTTTGACATTTTAGGCAATGCCTTGATTAGCTGTTTCTCAGCCCAATAGATGTCCTTCAAAAGATCCTCGAAAATTTCCTCCAGGGTTTCTTTCGAAGACCGGATACTTTTTTTGGGAGTCGTTCCCTTTGTTTTTGCCGTTTTAGTTTTCATAGCGTCGATTTTTTAGTCCGCAATGCCCTGTCCAAAAATGATACCATCGCACCAACCTACAATGCTCATGTTGAATCGACCTGATGTTCTCACAATCTGCGCAAGAAATTGCCCATCGGGAAGATGTATGTACACATCCCCATTTAATAGACGCTCAGGAAAATTTATCTTCGGAAATATCAGGGCGAACAATTTTGTTGTATGCGAGTACCCTGCTTTCATTAACCCAATATTCAACCACAACGGGATGTACGGCAACGAGCGAGATATTATTATCCTCGAGTCCATTCGGGAACCACGTCCGGATGAAAGGATTGAAAAGTTCTTTCATCTTGGCTTTGTTATTGACCACGCGCGCAACTCCATCTATATATAAATAAGTACCCGCCGGTTCATGCAGGTATATCAAATGGACCGACGAGTCGTGCTTTATATCCTGTCGCATTTTATTTGATGTAAAAAACCACAAATCCCCGTGATCATCAATATCAACGTGCGACATAGGGTTAAATTGAACTTTGTCATCATGGCTGATACCTAACATCCCTACACGGCATCTACCTACCATCTGCTTCAATTTTTCAACATTGGTATCCATATTCAGTTTAAGAGGCATTTCCAGATACGCAGATGATCCGTTGGATACTAGAGTTGTCCCTTCTTCGCCAGACGTTTCATTTCGTTGTTAGCATATATGGCAACCTCAACTCTGCGGTTGGCTGCCTTTCCTGCTTCTGTTTCATTTGAAGACACCGGTTGTTTCTCGCCATAACCTTTGGTGGAAATCCGTGGATTCTTCACTTCCTTGCTTACCAGAAAATTTTCAACTTGTTTCGCGCGTCTTTCCGAAAGGGTCTGGTTGTAGGCGTCTTCACCGGAACTGTCAGTGTGACCTTCGATCAAAATATTCGTATCATCATACTTATTAAGCGTCTTCGCCAATTCCGTAAGGTTGTTTCTGGTATCCGTCTGCAACTCAACGGAGTTGACTTCGAACAACAAACCCGAATCGAACGTTATGAGGATACCTTCCCCTACCCTTTCCACGGTAGCCCCCTTAAGATCTCTCTTGAGTTCCTCCGCCTGCTTATCCATATGCCTGCCGATGAGGGCTCCGGCAGTACCACCTACGGCAGCCCCGATAATCGCACCCACCACGGTATTGTCGGAATTGTGCCCGATCAAACCGCCGATAGCACTTCCCACGCCGGCTCCAATAGCTCCTCCTTTTGTCGTGTTCGACGCCTTACAGCCACCCAACAGCTGAGCCGTCAGAAAGAAGGCGCACAACAATACGATGTTCACACTTTTCATATACTGTTTTAAATTGTTAACTATTCTTTTTAAAGAGGGTATCGATACGATCGCCCAACTCTTTAAACTTCGTTTTGACCTCCTCGGCAGTAGTTCGCGCATTGCGCTGAATATCGTCCCACGTCTCGTCTGAAGCGTGCTCAATCTCCTCAAGCCTTTCTTCTATTTTTACCTTCTGATCTTTCAACTCATCCCGCGTGTCCTCAAGCTCCCGCCGGGAATTGTCTCCGGCAGTTTCAACTTTTTTTGAAATCTCGTCGAGGCGAATGTTAATATTGTCACGAAGGTCGCGCAACTCTTTCTGCGCATCCTCTTTCTCTTTCTGTATGTCACGTCCAATTGCTTCCCCCGCTTCTTCTACCTTTTTTTCCGAAGATGGGCTGCACATACCTAACGACATAATCATTAGTATAGCCGCCATGTAAATCTGAAATTGTTTCATGTATAATTCGATTAAGAAGTTTTATAGATGGCGTCATCGTCGCCGATGACGCCATTCAGATTAATAGCCAAACCAAAAATGAAGCGTTCTGTTATTACAAAGTCTCTAATTCCTTGCGAATATCTTCTTTCGTTTTTCCCAACCGGGTCTGCAGACGCCCGATCAATTCATCTTCCTTTCCTTCCGCAAAGGCCAGGTCGTCGTCAGTCAGGTCTCCGTACTTCTGTTTTAGCTTCCCTTTTATTTTATTCCAGTTTCCTTTCCATTCCAGTTTGTTCATGATTTCCAATGTTTAGTGATTAACAATTTATATTCCGCCTGATCCGCCACCGGCCAGCAGTCAGACCTTAGCCTTTTCGCTTGCATGATTAACAACTTCCTTACCGGCTTTTGACAACTGATCAATCTTGTTATTGAATTGTTGTCTGATCGATTCCACCGAACTGTTCATCGTGTGAATAACATCATCCTTTAACTTCATTGATCCGTCTGCAATTTGCTTTCTTGTCTTTGCACCTTCACCCGGTGCAAGGAGAATTCCGATCGCAACCCCGATAGCTGCCCCCGCCATCAATATTCCGACTGCTTCTTTCACGTTCTTCATATTATCATTATTTAGTTATGGATTGTTTTGTTCGTTTGATTTGACAACAGTGATTTATGAATACCCACAGTGAAAACATTATGCCAGCACGCTGCCGACCTTGGTTCCGGTTATTTTGTCCCGTTCGTGACGATCAGCGTGAAATATTATCCACATCTTGCCGGCAGATTTTCAACACCTTCAATACACGTCCGCGGCAAACCCATGCATTTGTGAAAACGGCCGATAGAATCCAAATCCACCGATATACGGAGAAAAAATGTGGAGATGTCACATACACTTCGTGGACAACGTTCCACACTCTTTGAGAAATAACGGCGCTGTATTTGAAAAATCCCTGTTTTTAAATTTGGTATGAGAATGTGGTACTGGGAAGGCAGAACGGGCTATTAAGTAAACCAAGCCCTCAAAACTATGACACATTCAACCTATTCCCCAGATGAACAGTCAATCCGGTTCTTTAACGAAATCAAGAACAACCTCGGCTTTACCTCGACCAGGCGGATCGTAAAGCTGGTTCGCGCCGTTTTGTCCCACCTGAGAAGAACGTTGTCACACGAACAGACCACTGTGATGATTAAAAACCTTCCTGGTCTTTTTCAGCTCCTCTTCGTGACTAATTGGAGATATGAAGAAACAAATACGTCAATCACGCACCTTGACGAGTTGGTGGATACTATCTATACGGAAGATAAAAATTCAGGCACCTCCTTATTTACTTCGGAAATAGACACACTAAACACCGTGATCCTCGTGCTGTGTAAACTGGATAAATTTTTTGGAATTCTCGGGCTTAATGTCGTACGGTATTCATTAACGCAAGAACTGAAACAGGCTTCATTGGGCGATGCAGCCTGATCCATACTAATTACCTGATTCGAATAATCTTACAAACTAAATCTACTACTATGTTACGCTGGACAGTCGCATTCCTCATCATTGCTTTGGTTGCAGCCCTTTTCGGGTTCGGCGGAATCGCCGCAGGCGCAGCCTCCATTGCCAAAATTCTATTTTTCATTTTCCTGGTCCTCTTTGTGCTCTCGCTGGTAGCCGGCGCCAGTATCTTCAAGCGGCGATAGGCTATCCGTGTGAAGTCCCGATCAGCAAACCGGGACTTTACTATAAACCGCATTTCATCAATCCGGTTGACCATTCATTCCTCAGAATCAGCTGCTTCCACACTACCCGAACTGGCCAGGCGTTAACAGTGCTGAAAATGACTATTTTTATCGACTTAAATTGTAATTTAAACCTGAATGCGCCGGAAGTGGAAGCTGAGATCCGTTTTACTAAAAGCCCTCAAGATCGCCGCCTGGATCACAGCGTCTATCATCATCACTGTGGCGGCATTAGCTCTAATCATTCAAATACCGTCTGTACAGAATAAACTTGCTCAAAAAGCTGTCTCCTTCCTGAACAATAAAATCGGTACCCGGGTCTCGCTTGAACACATCAGTCTTTCCTTCCCGAAACGGATTGTGATCGACGGAATTTATCTGGAGGATCAATCCCGGGACACCTTGTTTTCGGCGGCGGAACTGTCCGTCAATACAAACCTATGGGGCCTTATCCGTAACAGGATACACCTGGACGATATTCGTCTGAACGGTTTCCACGCACACATGAACCGGTCGCAAAAAGACAGTTCGTTTAATTTTCAATATATAATAGACGCTTTTGCAGGGGATACGATCCAGGCGTCGGACACCGATACGACAAAGCAGGGATGGAAATTCTCGTTAGGTGGTATCGATCTTACAGACGGCCATTTTACTTATCAGGATCACCTCGAAGAGAATTACATCGATGTACGTCTCGGCCAATTCGGCATCAGCCTGGATGACTTCGATCTTGACAAACGACGTTTCAAGGTCAATTCAATCACACTGCAAGACATCAATGCTCAGGTACTACAGGAAAAAGACAACGCCGATCAAACAACGACCGCCTCATCCGCCAGGCCCCCCGAAGCTCCTTTCGACTTTAGCGTCAACACCGTAAAGGCTCACTCCGTTTCAGCCAGGTACCGTAATACCGCAGCCGCACAGTTGGTATACATGGACCTTGGGGATCTCTTAATTACTGCAAACAGGATAGACCTGGGACGCCGGGAAATAAACCTCGATGAAATTAACCTCTCCAACTCGTTCATTTCATTTCAACAGGCCACGGATGAGGAAGAGAGTGTTTCCACGAAGGCAAAAACGATCGAAACAAGCGCATCATCCGGGGAGCCCTGGCAGATCCGGCTCGACAACCTTAACATCTCCAACAACGGTTTTCAATATCGCAAACTATATACACCGGCAAAGCCGCGCGGTATTGACTTTAGCAATCTTTGGTTCACAGGGCTTAGCACCAGTGCGGAAAATTTGGTGTATCATGGAAATCAAATAAAGGGTACCATAACTAAATTATCCCTTCTTGACAGGAGCGGATTTGGTATCAAATCGCTTAGCGCCGATTTTAATTTGAATGACACTTCCGCATCTGTAAAACGTTTCTCGCTTCAAACACCTGACAGTCGCGTTAATTTTAATGCAAGCGTAAAATTTGATTCCCTGGAGACGATCAGCAAGTCCTATCCCGAAGCGGTCGTTAACCTCGATATTCGGGAGTCGTTCATTTCCTTCCGCGACGTACTGCAGTTCAGCCCGTCATTGTCCGATCATCCGGGATTTGATTTTCCAAAGAATGAAAAAGTTAAAATCGATGCATCTGTCGCCGGACCGGTCAGGCACCTTACAGTTGCCCGGTTAGATGTGAAGACACTCAGGGATACGCACCTGAAAGGTTCCGGAACAATCAAGGGATTACCCTCGGAAGATGCTGTCGTTGATTTCTCCCTTGACAACTTCTATACGACCCTGCCGGATATCACATCCGTTGTTGCCGATACGTTGATCCCCGCAGCCATTTCATTACCTCAATGGATCAATGTCTCGGGAAGATTTTCCGGGACTATCAGATCGCCGGCCATCGCCGCTGACATAAATACCAGTCTGGGGTCTCTTAATCTGAAGGGCGCGCTGAGCTCAACAGGACGCGCCCGGGTACCCGGGTATACCGCTGAGTTGAACGTGAAAGATTTTCAGTTGGGGGAATTATTAAAACAGGAAACAATTATCGGATTATTTGAGATGAGGGCTACCATAGAGGGACAGGGTTTTACAAGGGACGAACTCGACACCCGTATTAACCTCGATGTCCCACTCCTTCAATACCAGGGATACACATACCGGGATCTCCACATGAGCGGATCCTTAAGGCAAACCCTGTTTTCCGTAAACGCTTCCCTTGATGATAAAAATCTGGCCTTCCGTCTCGAAGGTAATCTCAATTACAACGATTCTATTCCCCGGTACTACCTGGCATTGGACTTGAAAAATGCGGATCTCAAAGAATTGAATCTATCTCAGCGCGCCCTGAAAGCGCGTGGCACGGTTGACGTAAACCTTCGTACATCTGATTTCAAGAGCATCAATGGCACACTCGATATCCGTAACGTCGCCATTTACAACGGCAACGACCTGTATACTGTCGACTCTCTACTTTTCGCATCTATTGACCAGGATGGAGACAACAGGTTAACGGTCCGGTCTGATATCGTGTCGGGCGATTTTAATGGTAACCTTAATTTATTTTCAATCCCCGATGTATTGTCCCGTCATTTCAAATATTATTACCAAAGAGGCGATACCACTTTGAAAATAAATGATCCTTCGCAGCAATTTAATTTCAGCCTTGTCTTGAAAAACACGGACTTGCTGACAAAAATAATTCTTCCGGACCTTGAACGATTCGTTCCTGGTCGCATGGAGGGCAATTTTAACAGCGCTGAGCACCGGCTTGACGTGCGTTTTGATCTTGCCCGGTTGAGATATTCAGAGGTCTCGGTGGACACGGTAAAAATTAACGTAACATCCGATGAACATTCGCTGAACTACACCCTCGGAGTGCGCAGGATACGAATGGATAGCCTTCATATTGAAGCAATTCAAACAACAGGAAAGATAGCAAACGACTCAGCTTATACACGGCTTGCTATTCTTGACTCGTTGCTCCGGGATAAGTACGTCCTCGCCGGGACGTTTTACAGTTTGCAGGAAGCGTTCAGGTTCCATCTGCTCCGGGACCAGGTTATCAACTACGCACCGTGGAACGCGCCTTCGGACAATTTTCTTCAGTTGGGTCCGCAAGGTATTGTGGCCCATGATTTTTCCCTGACTAATATCAATGAAAGTATAACTTTCCTCACGAAAAATGGCCGGGATTCAACCGCGGCCCTGGTCTTTAAGGATCTCAATCTCCAAAACGTTGTCAACCTTGTTGAGGGAACGGTCCTTGCCGATGGCCTGGTGAATGGCGCTTATAACATAGCCGGAAAAGGAGCGTTTAATTCATACCTGAAGATTCAGGATTTTAAAATATTGAATCAATCGTGGGGCGATATTGATCTCCATGTAAGCCGCGCCACGAATGGTCCCTACAACTTCGACTTCGGGTTAAAAGGGGAACAGGCAGACGTCGCGGTGGGCGGATACTATACAAGCAACCCCGTTAATCCGGAAATTAGTGTGAATGCCCGGTTTTCCAAATTAAATCTGAGCGCGGTAGAACCTTTCACCGGAGGGCATTTAAAAGATGCGAAGGGAATACTCTTTGGAGAGATAACGATTCACGGCCATCCTTCCAGCCCTGAAGTACGGGGGTCTCTCACGTTCCGTGGCGCCTCATTTACACCCACATTTGCAAACAGCCGGTTCGTATTGAAAAACGAAGTCATTTCCTTCACCAAAGAAGGAGCGGTCTTACAGGATTTTAAGATACTTGATAACAAGAATAACATCGCAACACTGAAAGGAGTTATCAGAACGACGGACTACTCTGATTTTGACCTGGATCTTAGCCTCTCCGCGAAGAATTTTCAGCTTATCAATACAACGGAAGGGGAGAACGATCTTTTTTACGGAACGGTCAATGTTAATACAACGGCCAGAATTTCCGGGAATATTATACAGCCAAAAATACAAATGGAAATCAGCCTTGATGACAAAAGTGAACTTACATACATCGTGCCGCAGTCGGAAAAAGGCGTTCTGGAACAGAAGGGAATTGTGGTGTTTGTCGACCGTGACGCCGAAAAGGATCCTTTCCTCGCCGGCACGAATACCCGCGATACGATTAAATCTTCCTTTACTGGGTTCGATCTTACCGCCAATATTGAACTGGATGACAAAGAAAAATTATCGATCATCATCGATCCCGTAACAGGCGACAAATTATCTGTAAAGGGCAACTCAACCCTCACACTTGATATTGATCCAACGGGGGATGTACAATTGTCGGGCCGTTACGAAATTACGGAAGGGACGTATGATCTTACATTTTATAAACTTGTGAAGCGCAATTTCTCGATCGAAAAGGGCAGCACCATCATATGGGCCGGCGACCCGCTGGATGCAACTATGGATATTCGTGCGTCATTCAAGGTCGAGACGTCGCCGATGGAACTCGTGTCGAATCAGCTTACAACTTCCAGTACGCAGGAATTGAATATGTACAGGCAACGCCTTCCCTTTCTGGTTTACCTGAATATAAAGGGTAATCTTCTGACACCTGAAATAAGTTTTGAACTCGATATGCCATTAGACAAGCGGAACGCATTTGATGGAAGCGTTTATGCAAGGATAAAGGATATCAATACCCGTGAATCCGATCTGAACAAACAGGTTTTTGCGTTGTTGATCCTTCGTCGCTTTATTACAGAAGACCCATTCGACAACCAATCCGGCGGGACAATCGAGAGCACAGCCAGAAGAAGCGTAAGTAAGCTGCTAAGTGAACAGCTTAACCGGCTTTCCGAAAATGTAAAGGGTATAGAACTTTCTTTCGACGTAAAATCGTATGACGACTATACGACGGGCGCGGCAAAAGGGCAAACCGAGGTTCAATTGGGTGTCTCCAAAAGTCTGCTGGACGACCGCCTGATCGTAAAAGTTTCCGGAAACGTGGATATCGAAGGAAATACCAACGATCAGAATTCCGTTGCTGACTACATCGGAGACCTGGCACTGGAATACAAACTGACGGAAGATGGACGCCTTAGGATCACAGGCTTTAGAAACAGCAACTACGATATAATTTCCGGCGAGTTGATCGAAACGGGAGCGGGACTGATCTATATCAAGGATTATAACACACTCCGTGAACTTTTTAAGGCCAATAAAAAGGATGAATAACACCGCGGGCGCCTTCTTACACTGCTTTGGATCATCCTTCCGCTGGGTGCTTGTCTGCCTTTGTCTTTTTTTCTCAGGGTGCACCGGTACCCGGTTCCTGAAAGACGGGGAAACATACTACGGAGGCGCTAAGATGATTTTTAATACGCATGGGAAACGTGTCGGTGGAAAAAAAAACCTCGAAGAAGAACTCCAGACGCTTGTGACACCCAAACCAAACAATAAAATAGTTGGTATGCGCCCAGGGGTATGGTTCTACAACATCGCCGGCACACCAAAAAAGAAAAAGGGATTTCGCGGATTCCTCAGGAATAAACTCGGTCAACCGCCGGTATTATTAAGCGATGTTACCCCCGAACGGACGGCGAAAGTTCTGAACAGTCAACTCAATAATGACGGATACTTTCAATCGAATGTCCGGGAATCGATCAAAACAAGAGGAAAAGAAAGTCATGTTATATACACCATCGACCTTCCGCCGCCCTATCACCTGGATACGATACGTTACCCTCAGCCAAAGGACAGTGTCTATGCATCCGTTCTAAAGACACTCGAAACCGAATCTTTACTTAAGGCGGGGCAGCGGTACGATCTTGGAAGAATGCAGGCGGAGCAGGAAAGAATTGAAGAAGAACTCGAAAACTACGGCTTCTACTATTTTGACGATCGTTTCCTGATATTCGAAGCTGACAGTACGATAGGAAATCGGCGCGTAAACCTCAGGCTTAGACTTGAGCCCGGGATCCCGAAACGAGCCCGGAAGATATTTTCCCTCAACCACGTGAATGTCTTTCCCGACTATTCACTGACTACCGATACGTTGAATAAAGACGTCGACACAGTTATGGTCAACGGGATCAATTATATCGACAACCGGCATTCCTTCAGGCCCGAAGTCATCACCGATGTCATTAACCTGAAGCCCGGACAAATCTATAGCCGGGAGGCGCAGCAGCTCACATTAAGTCATTTGATGGGTCTGGGTGTATTTAAATTCGTGAACATTAAATTCGCGGAGACCGGTCCGGACTCCGCGTTGCTCAACACTAATATTTACCTGACGCCGCTTCAAAAAAAGTCGTTGCGGGCAGAGATGCAGGCTGTGTCTAAATCCAATAACTTCGTTGGGCCCGGCATTACAGGTACATTCACGAACCGGAATTTTTTTAAAGGGGCGGAACTCTTCCAGTTGAAACTCCACGCGGCCTATGAATTCCAGATCAGCGGTCAGAACCAGGGTCCGCTTAATTCCTTTGAAACAGGGTTGGAAACAAGTCTCACCATTCCACGGTTTATTTCACCTATCCGCATCGATTACAACTCCCGGAAATACCTTCCAAAAACCATTATTAAGCTCGGCTTCAATTTCCAAAACAGGGTAAATTTTTACCGTCTTAACTCTTTTAATCTTGACTATGGTTACATCTGGCGCGAAAGCGCGGACAAATCGCATGAGCTTTATCCCGCCAGCATCAGTTACGTAAGGACAGACAAGAAATCGGATGTATTCAATGAACTTGTAGAAACCAATCCACTGATTGCGAATTCCTTCGAGAATCAGTTTATCATCGGCACACGGTACTCCTACACTCTTAATACGCAACTAAGCGAAAATCCTCTCAATAAGTTTGAAAAGTTAAATTACAAGACGCACAATTTCTATTTTAATGGAAATGTTGATGTCGCGGGTAACCTGATAAATCTTGTTCAGGATGCGTTCACCTCCTCGCGACAGGAAACCTTTGAACTGTTGGGTTCGCCATATTCGCAGTTTGTCAAAGGTGATATTGACTTCCGGCACTACTGGCAGTTCGATGATCGTAACAAGCTCGTGTCACGGCTTATCCTGGGCGCAGGTTACGCGTACAACAACTCATCAACGCTACCTTACATCAAACAATTTTCAATCGGCGGATCAAACAGCTTACGTGCATTTCCGGCGAGGTCCGTCGGCCCTGGAACATACGACGTCCGGGAGAATATTCCCGGCGACAGCACGTTGTTCATCGATCAGCGGGGTGATCTCAAACTTGAAGGTAATGTTGAGTACCGGTTCGATATTATTAAATCGCTTAAGGGTGCCCTTTTTTTAGATGCCGGTAATATCTGGTTGTGGAAAGAAGATACATCCAGGCCCGGCAGTGTATTTAAAACAAATGAATTCCTTGATCAACTTGCCGTCGGCACCGGTATCGGACTAAGAATGGACTTCAGCTTTTTTGTTTTGCGCTTCGATACTGCCTTTCCCCTCCGTAAGCCTGGCGCGGATAAACCATGGGTTATAAACGAAATCGCCTTCGGAAGCAAAACCTGGCGGCAGGACAACATCATTTTCAACATCGCAATTGGTTATCCGTTCTGAACCTTGTCAATCCTTCATCAAAGGAAAATAGATGGAGAACGTTGTTCCCTCATCCAACTTGCTCCTGACATCTATCGTGGCACTGTGACTATTGAGAATATTTTTCGTGGATGTCAGGCCTAGTCCCATTCCCTCTGCTTTTTTGGTAAAAAACGGGTCGAACAATTTATCAAGGTCGCTCTGCTCGATTCCTTTACCATTGTCGGATACACTCACCACGATCGATCCATCCGACATCCCAGCCGTGATCCTCAGGATTCCAATGGAAGGTTGCATCGCCTCGATCGCGTTTATAATAATATTAAGCAGCGCTATTTTTAATTTTTCCTTGTCGACGAGAATTCGCGGAAGGTCCTTGTGAATATCTTTCTCCAGTTTTATCTGATTCAGGTTTATGCGGTCTATTGCCAGGCTCAGTGTCTCATCAAGTAGTATATCGACAGGAGTGAGATCAAGATTTAATTCCCTGGGCTTGGATGATGTGAGCATTTCATCGATAAGTTCTTCAATCCGGTACGCGTTTCGTCCGATAATATCACCGTATAATTTTGCTTCATCATTATCCTTTGGCATTTGTTCCCTTAGTTCTTCAAGGGCGAGGATCAGGTTGGTCAGGGGATTTCTCACTTCGTGCGCAATGGTCCGGGCGATCTTGCCGGTCATGGAGAGGCGTTCCGCGAGGAGCATATCCTTTTCGGCTTTTTTGCGGATAGTCAGGTCGTGGACAATACCCTGGTAACAACAGAAATCCGATGCCTGATCCGGTATAAAAACGCAGTTCAACAGACAGATTTTAGATACCCCGGACTTGTCAACCAATGCCACTTCAAAATCCCGGATCTGTTCAACTTCTTTTAACGTTGTATGACAATAGTTATAGTCGTTCGGGTCGGCAAAAAGCTGCCGAATCGTAATGGAAAGTGTATCTTCTTCCGAATAGGCGAAATATTTCAAAAACGCCGAATTAACATCGATAAGTTTCAACGACTCATTCGCCAGAAAAATCGGGTCGATGGATCTTTCAAATAACGAACGGTATTTCTTTTCCTTCTCGTCCAGTTCGCGTACAACGGTCGCCTGGCTCAGGGCATAGCGTATACTTCGCTCCAGTAACGAAGGACTTAACTCGGTCTTTACGAGATAATCGGCGGCACCAAACCGGCTGGCGTCAAGGTCTACATTCAGATCGCCCTGGCCGGTTAGCAGAATACATGGCGTGAGGATACCCTTGTCTTGAGCAAATTTGACAAGATCCAAACCGTTCTCGCTACCAAGCCGATAGTCTATTAAAAAAATATCGTGTTGATTGCTGATTAGTTTTTCTCTTGCCAGCCGCAAGTTCGGCTCCCAGGCGACCTCAAACCGGTAATACTGGCTTTCCGATAGATATTCCCTGGCCAGGATATAGTCGTCTTCATCGTCTTCGATCAACAGGACCCTGATGAGCGGAGCTTTCATGGCTTTGTGTGTCAAGCCCGGGGAAGGGCGACTGTTCCAAACCAGTAGTTCCCGATTTCCCGTGCAACTTCCACCAGTTCATCAAACCGGACGGGCTTACATATAAAGGAATTAACTCCAAGATCGTAAGCATTGATTATGTCTTCCTCAGCCTTGGAGGTCGTGAGTATTACCACCGGTATTCGCCTCAATTCGGTGTGGGACTTGATATAACCCAGGGCTTCACGCCCGTCCACTTTTGGCATATTCAAGTCTAATATAATAAGACTCGGGCGGGTTGTCTGGTTATTGAATTTGCCTCTTTTGTGCAGGTAGTCCAGCAATTCAGCGCCATCCTCCACGAATTCAATGGCATGCGGCACCAGGTTTTCCTCGAGGGCCTCTTTCATCAGCATTCGGTCATCCGGGTCATCATCGGCCATGAGAATAGTTGGTGCAACAGTGTTTTTCATACGTATTTATTCAACGGGTAATATAACTATAAAATCCGAGCCAATATTTTCTTTGCTATGTGCGGTAATAAAACCTTTGTGGTTTAACACAATTTTCCGGCAAATGGACAGGCCGATACCTGTCCCTTCATACTCGTTGCGTCCGTGCAGCCGCTGAAAGATATTGAAAATTTTTTCCAGGTACTTTTCGTCGAAACCGATTCCGTTGTCTTTCACGGTAAAACGTGTATAATCCACCGCGGGAAGCGATACACCAAACTCATCGAAAACGTCAGCGCTCCGGACAATTTTACCACTGATCTCAACCAATGGCCTCTCATCAGTTTTGGCAAATTTTATCGCATTACTGATCAGGTTCTGAAAAAGGCGTTTTATCTGCATTCGCTCCCCGGTCACACCCGGAACATCACGAATAATCACTTTGGCTTCCTTCTGTTTCACAAGCGCATCCAGATCGTCGATCACTTCCTCGAGAAGTTCCCTCATATTCAACCGTTCAAACGCATTTACATTCCTTGATACACGCGAAAAGGACAACAGGTCTTCGATCAGCAATTGCATACGGGCCGCTGCGGATTGCATCCTCAAAATATAGTCCACGCCAACACCATCCAGTCGCTGTTGATACTTCGCCGCCAGCCTGTCGCCAAATGCCCTGATCTTCCGAAGCGGTTCTTGCAGGTCGTGAGAGGCGATGTAAGCAAACTGTTCCAGATCTTCGTTGGAACGTTTTAGTTCGGCTGTATATTGGCGAAGTTGATTTTCATATATCTTTCGCTCCGTAATATCGATAACGGTTCCCAATATATCCGGAGGCTGGTTCTCATTTTGAATGACCGGTTTGGCAAGAATGGAAAGATACCGGATCTGCCCGTCAAGTTCGACCCTGTAATCCATCTTCACACTGTCACGCCTGTTTTTCATCTCATCTACAACATCCGCCAACTGTGACGCGTCATCAGGGTGAACGTTCTCGAGAAATGAATTCCATGAAGGAAGATAAGTACCTTGTGTTTTCTCAAGGATCTTATAGAGTCCATCGGACCAGACTAATTTTTTCTCGTTCTCCCGCCACCTCCAGCTCCCCATTGTTGCAAGGTTCTCGGCCTCTTTTAGCAAAAGCTCCCGTTCTTCTATCAACAGACGTTGCCTTCTTTGATTTGTAATATCCGAAAAGGTAGCTACGAATCCATCCTCTAGTTTTACAACTGTTATATAGAACCAACCACTCATAAGCTCATTTGTATACAATTTTTCAAACTGCTTCGGAAAACCTGTTTCAACAACCTCTTTGTATATGTTAAATAAGCCGTTCGACCTGTCACCGGGCAATAAATCCAACAGCCGCATTCCTATAATACTCTCCTGCCGGTCAATTGTTTTGAGAGCTTCTTTATTCGTAAGTATCCACTCAAAATCCTCTATCGCATTATCTCTGTTTCGAACCGACCTGAAAGCCATGATACCATCCAATGAATTATCCAACACACTACGAAGTGTTTTCTGTGTAAATTCCCTGATGGCGACCTCACTGCGAAGGGCCTTAACATTTTCCCTCAGATTCTTTTCCGCCGTCTTTCTCTTTTCCAGCCCGTTAAGGGTTCTGGAAAACAAAAATGAAATACCGGCCAGTACAACGACCCCATAAACCAGAAGGTAGATCGGCGCTATCGTTCGAAAATCCTTTTCAGAAGATTCTTTGTTTTTAAAATATAACTCCTCCGTGTCTCTGATTCGTCCCGCCACACTCCGGATCCGGTCCATGTTCACCCTTCCTTCCGATAACAGACCGCTCTCATACCGGTCCATGTACAGTGTACTGCGCTGGGCGTTAGCGAGTATCTTGCTTATAATGGTGAATTGTAAGTTCGTCAGTTCCTGGAGCGTATCCACCTTTTTTGTTTGCAGGTAGTTACCCTGTAATAAACTGTCGAGTGATCGTAGTAATCCGGGCAGGGTGTTAAGCGAATGAAAGTAAGGCTGCAGATAGGTCGTATCACGGGTGAGTTGGTACCCGCGATGTCCTGTCTCGGCATCCTTGATAGTAGACAGGACAACCTCAACCGTTCTCAATACCCTGCTGGAGTGGCGAATGGATCTGACCTCATTATTATAATTATCCATACCCCTGTACGTCAAAAGGCTTATCAGGAGCAGAATTAGTACAAACCCAAGAAATACGAGTTTAATAAAAGCGCTCTTCATAATGTGGTAAGGCATCTACACATGGGGAAAAAAAGCTATTTAATAACCAACCTAATTTATAAAACTCCTTTAATAAAAAGCTTTAATCCATGAATTTATGTTTGGCTCAATTATTTGTTGTAATCTTTCAAAAACACATCGAAACATGAGAACTATAAACAACAAAATTTTCTATATCGTCGCGCTAACGCTTGGAATAGGTATTGCGGCGTCACACACAACATCGGCGCAAATGAGAGCCGGCGTAAAGGGCGGGCTGAACGTCAGCAACCTGTATATTGATGACGTGAGCGACGAAAATGCCCGTTACGGTTTCAACGCCGGTGTATACGCCCAGGTATTTTCAACAGATGTATTTGCTATTCAGCCGGAACTTCTGTTTTCCACTAAAGGCTCCAAAGCCGATTATGACGGCTTATTCGACCAGACTGTGAAATATAACCTGAACTACCTGGATCTTCCACTGCTTGCCGTCTTTAAACTCGGTGAGTCTGCTGAAATCCATGTAGGCCCCTACGCGAGCTATCTACTGGGAGCCAGTATATCCTACTCAGGTGATGTAGCCAATGGTGACGATGAAATCGACAAAGACAATCTGAAATCATTTGACTATGGATTAACAGGTGGTTTTGGGTTAAACTTCGGAGCAGTCCAGGTCGGCGCCCGCTACAACTACGGCCTTGCTGAGATCGCTGACAGTGATGGAGCCAAAGCGGTACTCGGCGATTCCAAAAATTCCGTCGCCCAACTCTATTTATCATTCAATTTAACGAACAGTCAAAACAGGTAGGTGTTGGTTATAGGGTAAGGTATCCCGGACACGGGATACCTTTTTTTACGCATGAATACTGTAGAGTTTTAATTTATTATAAAGGGTTTTCCTGTCGATCTTCAACAACTCAGCGGCTTTTGACTTGTTGTAGTTAACCTTTTCGAGTACCTCGATTATGGCTTGTCTTTCGGCCGAACCCGCGATTGATTTTAATAAACCGACTTCACTGTCAGCCTGTGCACCATTTGGCATCGAAGAGTTGATTGACTGGATGATCTCCTGGGGCAGACTATCGGACTCGACAACCTCACCGGTGGTCAATAACACCGATCTTTTTACCACGTTATGGAGTTCCCGGAGATTCCCATACCAATAGTAATTTGTTATTTGATCGATAACTTCCTGAGAAAATGATTTTACGTTCTTATGAAGTGACTGATTCGCCCGGTCCAGAAAGTAGTTCGCGAATATGAGGATATCATCCTTTCGTTCCCTAAGCGGCGAAAGCTGGATTTTGAATTCATTGAGGCGATGGTATAAATCCTCCCTGAACCTTCCTTCCTTCACCGCCTTGATAAGGTCCTCGTTTGTCGCTGCGATAATTCTTACATCGATGGAAATATCCTTCGTTGCTCCTATCCGCTTGATTCTTCTTTCCTGGATGACACGCAACAACTTCACCTGGTTCTCGTAGGTCAGATTCCCGATTTCATCCAGGAAAATCGTACCTCCGTCCGCAACCTCAAAGCTACCCGGCTTGTCATTAACGGCGCCGGTAAACGCCCCCTTCACATGCCCGAACAATTCGCTTCCGGCCAGTTCTTTAGGAAGAGCGCCACAGTCAATTGCTATAAATGACCTTTCGGAACGCTTGCTGAACTTATGTATGGACTGCGCCACGAATTCTTTACCTGTTCCGGTCTCCCCGTGAATAATCACCGACATCTCAGCGGGAGCAATCAGTTCGATATACTTTTGAACCGTCTGCGATTGAATACTTTTACCCACGATAAAATTCGAATCAACAAGCGAACCTTTTTTTCCTCTTGATTTCTCCTCAACGGTGGCCTCTACAGTGTTTTTCTTCTCGTTCTTGGAGATCGTTTCTTTTATAGTAACCAGAAGTTCATCGGGGTATAATGGTTTAGTCACGTAGTCACTTGCTCCATACCGGAACGTTTCCACCGCTGTCCGAACATCGGAATAACCGGTTATTATAATCACGGCAACTGATGGTTGAAGCAGTTTGATCTTCCGTAACATCTCTACGCCCGTAAAATCAGGAAGGCGGTAGTCGCATAGAACAAGATCATACTGCGATCCCCGCAGCAGTTGCAGGCCTTCTTCTCCTTTGTGCGCAACGTCCGCAGTGTAATTGTTCTTCACTAAAAATTTGGACAATATCAGACAAATGTCCTTGTCGTCGTCGATGATAAGTAATTTATGCATAAGGAAACAGGAGAGGGTAATGGTGCTATTTAGTTAAGAAATTTAATTTCTGAAGCGATTCCTCGATGGATTTTTTCGTAAAAGGTTTTGCCAGAAAGAGGTTCGCTCCCCGCTGAATGGCTTTTTGCCGTTCACTGTCGTAAGCACTTATAACAATCACTTTTGAAGTGCTCTTGGATTCCTGCAAAGCTGAAATCAGGTCGTATCCCGACCCATCCGCCAGATTCAGATCCACAAACAGAAGGTCGTAAGCGCTGGATGAAATTTTTTCCAGCGCTTCTGCAATTGACAAGGAAAATGACGTATCATAACCCAATTTCTTCAGATATTGGGTTACCAAAAGGCAAATTTCAACCTCATCATCTATTACTAAAACTTTACTCATCTGACAGGTATTACGCCAAGTGCCTCGACCTGTTCAATAAAGCTACTGTAACAGCTCGCCGGTTGGACATACCTGGCCGGTCAGCTATTGACCTCGTCATGGTTACTTGCTCCTGTTGCTGCCATTGTTCCTTCGCCTTCAAGGGGAAAAACACACGAAATAAAATGACGGTTAAACCCATACTGCACAGGTACGTACCCAGCCAGATACCGAATAATAACAATAGATCGCTCATAAAAATCGTTTTGCTCATAAAAGGGTAAAAATCATGCCATCGGTCCCTCCATAGCCGGTACGTATCCCGGCAAAGTAAAAGTGTAGAATTTATTCCACAATCATGAGGAATTGCCCCACCATCCTGTTCCTGCAAAATGGACCAGTTATCCCCAAATCCATCATTTGGCATGGCATGAAAATGTCTTTTCGGTGTAAAAACAAATGAATATCATATGAGCAACTTACTTTATGCAATCGCCGTCATCTTGCTAATCGCATGGGCATTGGGATTCTTCGTTTACAGTGCAGGGTCTATTATACATATACTCCTTGTTATCGCCGTAATCGCCGTTCTGTTCCGCCTTATCCGTGGCGAACGAATATAGGAACGAGGGCTGTCCTGAATAGTTCAAATCTGAAACGTATCCATCGCAGTTCAACTATCCAAGACAGCCCATTCCATGAAATCGTTCAAAAGAAAGATCCGCTTCGGAATAATCATTACGTGCGGAATTCTCATCCTCATAACAACGGTCTCGCTGGTTCTTTCCCGGTATGCCGAAAAGACAATAACGAAGGAACTTTCCGCACTGGACATCCATACCTCTCAGATCAACGTTAATTTTCTCAACCGGTCCGTTACGGCTCAAAACGTTTTCTGGTCGGATACATCAGCAGGCACATCTCCCGGTGATAGCGTGGGTTTAAACAAAATAAAGGTCACCGGCATAGATCTTTACCAGCTACTGATCCATAAAACCATCCGGCTCCGGCGAGTATCATTGACTGACGGCTATTTCCGATACCACCGACGTTCGCCGAAAACAAACCAAACACAGGGAGGGAAATCGCTTCCATCAGCGAACATTACCATCAATTCGATTGAAGTTTCCAACATCGAGGCGGAAATATTCAATGACACCATCCGGGAATATTCCGGGACTCTCAACCTGTTTATAAAAGATATCCGGCTTGCCGACCTCAATAAAACCGGAGCTGAGGATTATTCCATCGGGTCGATCGAAACGTCGATCACGAACCTCGCGCTGACGGGAAACGAATCGATGTATAACACAAAAATATCCCACCTATACGCCAACTCATCGTCAGGTAAAATAGTTGTCGATTCGATCTCCCTCATGCCCAGATACTCTAAATATCGCTTTTCTAGAACGAAAGGAAGGCAGATGGACAGGTTTGCATTAACCATCCCCCGCCTGTCCGTTTCCGGGTTCGACTTCGGACTGGCAAAAGACAGTATCTATCGCGCAATGATGGTGGAAATAGACAACCCCAAACTGCATGTCTACCGGGACAAAAGGCTTCCGTTCATCAAGCACGACGTCACACCGCTTCCCGTGGCAATGATCCGATCCCTGCCTTTCGAAATGTCGGTTGATACCATCAAAATCAACAGGGCTACCATCAGGTATGAAGAATTTCCAGAAAAAGGATTCAGAACGGGCTACGTCACGTTCGAAAACCTGAACGCTACCATCGACCATGTAAGTAACCGGGACTTTTTTACCAACTATAATCAATCAACCATTAAGGTAACTTCAGCCATTATGGGTAAAGGAACCATCGAAGCCGAGTTTTCATTACCCTATGGAAAGGACCAGGTATACAATGCCAGGGGCGTTATCAAAAACCTGAGTCTTCACCGGCTTAATCCGATCCTGGAAAACGCTGCATTTATCAGTGTCGAATCCGGAACACTTAACCAGCTGAACTTTAATTTCGACTACGACGAATACAAATCCAATGGAAGTGTTCTGATAAACTACGAGGACCTCAAAATCACCAGCCTTACAAAAGAGAAAGACTCCTCGCCAAACGAGTTTAAGAGTTGGTTACTAAACACGTTCCTCAAAAATGACAAAGACAAAGATGTCAGCAAGGAAAAGAGAACGGGTGTAATTCAATTCGAAAGGGATCGTAAACGGGCCATCTTCAACTTGTGGGTGAAATCACTGTTTTCGGGATTAAGGTCAAGCGTACTGGACTCTCCCGCTAAAAAGAAGAAAAAATAATTCCCGGCATGCCCCGGAGATCGTTTTGGCTGGCTTATTGCAAAACGACACATACATTCATTAAAAGAACAAACATATGAGAACACTTGGAATAGTTTTACTGGTCGTGGGAGGTATCATGACGCTCTTTACCGGTTTCAATCTGATCACAAAAAAGAAAGTGGTGGATATTGGGCCCATCGAGATCAACAAGGAAGAAAAAACACCCATATACTGGTCCCCGGTAACCGGTGGCGTACTGGCAGTGATTGGCCTGGTGGTGCTGGTCGCCGGCAAAAAAAGAAGCTGATACACGATGTTGTGGAAGGAATACCTGAAATATCCGGGCGTGTGGAAATAATTTCCTGCGAATGTCACTTTTCCTTTCAAATTCGAACGGCATGATTTTTAGAACACGCAATAGTGATTGGATATCAACTATCACTAAACTGAAAAAAATCATGACATCAATAACGAATTTAAGGGTAATACCTGCGCTTTTACTGATCGCCAGTTGCTGGGCCTGCCAGCCATCGGCCAAACAAACAGAGGACAGCACTGAGGTTGCGAAGGAAGCGAACGACTCAACCTTCACAGACCGGGACGATGAAAAAGACGCCGACTTTGTGGTCAATACCGTCGCCGCCAACTACGCCGAAATTAAACTGGCCCAACTGGCCCTAAATAAATCGAGCGATCAGAAGGTAAAAGACCTGGCAACGAAGCTTGAGGCCGATCACACCAAAATATTAAATGAAATGAAGGAATATGCCAACAAGCGCGGGATAACGGTCCCGATGGAGGAAACTGAAGAAGCCGCCAAAGACATCACCGATCTGTCGGAAAAAGATGCCGGCGACTTTGACGAAAAATGGTGTGAAGTATTGGAAGACAAGCATGAAAAAACGATCAATAAATTCGAAGCCAGGATCGACAAGACCGAAGATGTTGAGTTGAAGAACTGGATATCGTCGACACTGCCTGATTTAAGGGGGCACCTCGAAATGATCAAACAACACGAGGAATCAGTGAATTAATCATGCTCCGTTATTCCCAAGAAAAAAAACGCCACCATGATCAGGTGGCGTTTTTAGTTCGATGTTTATGAAACTACGTTCAAAAGAATCCTATTGGCTCCTTAAAAGCGGACTTCTCCATTCCTATCCCTCATTACAACACGACATAAACTGCGACGTACTTGTTGTAGGCGGTGGTATAACGGGCGCCCTGATGGGCTTGCAATTTTCGACCGACGGTTACAAGACTGTGCTGATCGACAAAAGAGATGTCGGCACCGGTAGTACCTGCGCAACAACGGCTTTGCTTCAATACGAGATTGATGAACCTCTTCATACCCTCGTCAAAAAAGTCGGGGAAGAGGCCGCGATTGACAGTTACAGGGGCGGTGTCGCCGCGATTGAAAAGCTCGCGGACATTGTTAAAAAGATTAGCGCTGGCTGTGGGTTTGAACGCAAGCAAAGTGTTTATTTTGCCTGCAGTAAATCCGATGCCCGTCTGCTTACACGGGAGTACGAATGCCGGAAAACTGCCGGCCTTGATGTAACTTGGCTGAACAAACGGGAGCTCCAAAGCCGATTTAACGTCGAGGGTGAGGGTGCGATACTTTCCGTCTCCGGCGCCAGTGTTGACGCGTATACCCTTACGCACGCCCTTTTACAGTACAGCGTAAATAACAACGATCTAAGAATATTTGATCACACCGAGGCGGAACAGTTTAGATATTCCCCGGGTTATAACTATGTGATTACCGATACCGGCCGGACCATCCGATGTACGCACATTATTTATGCGACGGGGTACGAATCGCAAAAAATGACGGGTAAAAAAACCGTCAGTCTTTTCAGCACCTATGCATTCATAACCGAACCTATTTCAAACCTACCCCAACCATTTACAGAAACGATCTTCTGGAACACACAGCATCCTTACCTCTATTTCCGGACCACACCTGATAACCGCCTGCTGGTCGGCGGCGCGGATGAAAAATTCAAAGACGCCGCCATGCGGGATATGCTGATCGAAAAAAAAGAAAACCAGCTGGTAAAAGCGGTAGAAAAAATCCTCCCCTCTCTGTCACTGATTCCCGACTTCAGCTGGGCCGGAACATTCGGGTCAACCAAAGATTCATTACCCTATATCGGTCCGCATCCCGATTACCCCAATAGTCACTTTGTCCTGGGCTTTGGAGGAAATGGTATTACCTTCAGTGTTATGGGTATGGATATTTTAAAAGATTCCGTCGCCGGCAGGCCGAACAAATTTCTTACGTATTACCGCTTCGGCCGGTAGGTCAGGAGTGACGCGCAGGCGTTTCGCGGACAGCTGTCGTTTCGTTACGATCGTTCTTTTCCAGTTCCACAACCTGTACTTTCACCGCTGTGTCATACGGCCTGATTTTGCTGCCCGCTTCTTCGGCGTACACCGAAGTTAACTCCGCGCCGAACAGAAATATCGTCGTCGAATAGTAGACCCAGACCAAAATAATCACCAACGACCCCGCTGCTCCGTATGCGGAATTGAACGAGCTATTGCCCAGGTAAAAGCCGATCAGAAATTTCCCCGCCGTAAACAAAGCGGTAGTGATGATCGCTCCGACCCAGACATCCTTCCACCTGATCTTTGCATCCGGGAGTACTTTGAACATGAGTCCGAAAATAACCGTAATGAACGTCAACGAGATCAGGATGTTGACCACATTGACAACGTATAAGGTGATGCCTTCGAGAATTCTGGAAAGAAATCCCTGAAAGACAACAAGTGCAGTATCCACCACCAACGACACCAGGAGCACAAAACCTACGCTGGCTACCATAGCCAGGGAGAGCAGCCTGTTCAGGGCAAACTTTACAATACCCCTTTTCGGTTTAGGTTTTATTCCCCAGATCTTGTTCAAACTTGCCTGAAGCGAAATAAAAACCGTCGTGGCGCTGAATATCAGGGTCACGATACCGGCAGCCTTTGCAAATGTACTGGTTGAATCAAAAGCCGCATTCGCGATAATCTGCTCGATCTCGCCGGCGCTTTGCTTACCGATCAGCCGGCCCACCTGGTCAGTCAGTTCTTCCTGGACCAAGTCCTTTTCGTAAAATGCAGCACCGACTGACAGCGCGATGATCAATATAGCAGGCATGGAAAAGATCGTATAAAAGGCAATTGACGAGGCATAGGACATTGAATCATCCTCGTAAAAATTAAAAAGAGTTTTTTTAAGAATACTCCAAGAAGAAGACAGTACGTTTGTCATAGGCGCGAAATTACCCATCACGATAAACAAGAAGCGTTCCCGGTTGTGAACTGTGTTTATCGAATCCCCTTATACACATTGTAGAATCTTAACCTGCTGAACTGTGGAATGAAATCCCCACTGCAAGAAATTTCGTGCGGTAAATTTTGCAGTGTACACTCTGATAATTGGCATGGTAATTACCATACTGGGATATAAAGGAACTATGTCCAATATAGAAAACCAGTCACCATTTTATCAGCGGGTAAGTTTAACATTGCTTTCACTGACAATTTTAGCCGTTGGGCTTTTTTACGGGCGGGAAATCATCCTCCCGCTGCTTTTTTCCATACTTCTTTCCACATTGCTTCTGCCGCTTACCAATTTTCTTAGTAAAAAAGGGTTGCACAAGATATTCTCGATTGCCTTTCCGGTACTTCTTACCCTTGTAGTAATCAGCGGAGTGATCTATTTCCTGTCCAGCCAGGTGATGAATTTCCTGGATGATTTACCAGCCCTTAAAGAAAGAGTAGCTGAAGTCAGTTCGTCCTTTCAACGCTGGATAAATCAGAATACACATATAACCGTAAGCAAGCAAAACGAGTATATTAAAGAGACGGTGGAAGATCTCAAAGACAATGGCCCGCAGCTGGTGGGTATCACCTTCGGTTCTCTAACAGGTGTCCTGACCTACATCGTCCTGCTTCCGATCTACACATTCCTGATATTGTATTACCGCAAGACTATAAAGAACTTTCTGATAGCTGTCTTCAAGAACGGTTCGGAATCCAAAGTCCGCGAGGTTTTGTCGGAGTCCAGCACCATCGCACAGCAGTACGTTACAGGCCTTATGATTGAAACAGCTATTGTCTTCACGCTCAATACCATCGGCTTCCTCGTGCTTGGAATTAAATACGCCATATTCCTGGCTTTACTGGCCGCTTTGCTGAATCTTATTCCTTATGTGGGAATGCTGGTTGCGAACCTGTTCTGCATGCTCGTAACACTCGTAAGTTCGGATAACATCAGGGATGTTTTATGGGTCGGAATAGTTCTTGCTGTCGTTCAGTTCATCGATAACAATTTCGGGATGCCGCTGATCGTGGGCAACAAAGTAAGAATTAATGCACTGGTTACCATTATTGGTGTACTGGTCGGTGGCGCGCTGTGCGGAATCCCGGGAATGTTCCTCGCTATTCCAGCCCTGGCTGTGATGAAGGTGATCTTCGACAAAGTCACCGACCTGAATCCCTGGGGGCTCTTGCTTGGCGACGACAGCCAGGAAGAGACATCCACAACTAAAAAAGCGCGATTGGCGCTGTCAAAAGTAAAAAGTAAATCAAAACCTGTAAAAGTTTAAACGCTGTTGATATGAAAAACACCACAAAGATCATTTTAAGCATGACTGTAGCTGCTGCTGCAGGCGCTGCCATCGGTATGTTACTTGCACCTGAAAAAGGAAAGGACCTTCAAAAGAAAATCGCCGAGGGAACAAAGGCCTGGCTGGAGGAGTTTGCATCGCTGATCGCGATGGGTAAAAAAGTTGTGGACGATGTTAAAAACGGAGGACAAGATGTAGCGGAAAAAGTCGAAGGCGAATACAAAAGCCTGTCAAAAAATTAACAACTGAATAAGATAACGCCATGAAAAACGAGAGCGACGACGCCCGCGAGCAGGACAACCTGGTTGATGCCGCAAGCGATATCATCGAAACCTACCGAAATCTTATAACGGTAAGGATAGTAGAAAACACCTCCCTGGGTGCGTCGATCAGCGTGCTGGGTATACTGGTCCTATGCGTCTCCGCCTTTGTTTTACTATTCTCCGGATTGGGAATGGCGTGGTGGATCGGGAATCGTCTGGATAATGTACAGGCAGGTTTTTTTATCGTTGGTGGCTTCTACCTGATCTTGCTGATCGTTATCCTGGCTACAGCGAATACCGTTTTAATACCGGCTTTCCGGAACCTCATCATCAAAAAAATATATGAGCAGGATTAACAACTACGAAGAACTCCTGGCAGAAAAGAAAAGACTGCAGGATAACCTTCACGGGCAAAAAGCATTTTTCAACGCCCGAATCAATGACATTCGTGATACGCTCGAACCGATCCGCAGAGTTTATTCATTTTTTGGAGAGGTGAAGAACAACCCGGCCGGTTCGTTGCTGAAACTCGGTTCTCATATAGGTATCGACATCCTGGCAAGGCAGAAGTTTTCGAAGGTTGGGTGGCTGACAAAGCTATTCCTGCCACTTGCACTGAAGTTCACTGCTTCCAAAACAATCGATAAGGTGGGGCAAAAGATTGCCTCCTGACTATTGTCAAAAACACTTCATCTTCCATTCCCGGCGACGCAATTTTCACTTTAACAGAACGTGCAGATGATTAACGTGACTTTACCGTTCCTGAGCCGGGTTCCCTGATGTCTCAGGTTTTGGTCCGTCTACGGCAACCTTCCTAGATACTCACGGTGCCTTAACTTTTTTCAGTTCCCCGGCGCAAATCTCTTTCAGTTGTATCACCAATATGCGATATTGGTTAAATTTATTTTTTATGATACACCGCCGAAAATTCCTGCAGATCACCGCCGCAACGGCATCCACGCTTATGCTTCAGGATGCCCTGGGTTTTATGAAGGAAAAGAAAAA
The DNA here is from genome assembly GCA_041742155.1 of Chryseolinea sp. GTDB lineage: Bacteria > Bacteroidota > Bacteroidia > Cytophagales > Cyclobacteriaceae > Chryseolinea. Next base: position 103,321 of record JBGSJE010000006.1, read on the forward strand.
AACACTGGGAGTCCAGTTGTTTACGCTCCCGAAAATGGTATCTCAGGATTTCAAAGGAACATTAAAATTAATAAGCGACACCGGATTCAGGGAGGTCGAGTTTTTTGGTCCGTATTCATTCAGCGCTCCGGAAACGATCGAACAATGGAAGGGGATCGCCACACAACTCGGAATTACACAAAACGCGTTTTACGGTTATTCGCTGAAAGATGTAAAAAAGATACTGGATGATCTTGATCTGAAGAGTCATTCGGCACACCTTGACCTGGGCACCATGCGTAACAACCTGGACCCGGCAATGGAATCACTCGCGACGCTCGGGATCAAATATGCCGCGGTTCCGGCCCTCACCAATCCGGAAGACCGTAAAACCCTCGATCATTTCAGGAGACTTGCCGATGAATTCAACGCTATCGGAAAACAAATGTCGGCTCACGGGATCACGTTCGTTTATCACAATCACGGGTATGAACACTGGACAGCCGACGGTCAGACGCCCATGGAAGTCCTTCTGAAGAACACCGATCCGAATTTTGTTGCATTCGAAATGGATATTTTCTGGCTTACAGCCGGCGGCGCGGATCCTCAGGATTTTCTTAAACGGTATCCACGCAGGTTTAAACTCATGCACATCAAAGATGCATCGGAGCCGATCCGGTTTTCAGGAGATGGTGGAACATCGGATCAGTGGTTAGCCCTCTTCCCGAAGATGGCAGACCCCGGAAGCGGTGTCTTTGATATCAAGGGAATACTTTCGGAGGCTGTAAAATCCGGTACAGAGCATTTTTTCCTTGAGCGCGATCTGGCGCCGGATCCGGCTGCCACGTTAAAAAATTCTTACAGCTACCTCAGTAAAGTATAATCGATCCGCTGCGTTCATTGTACGGGAGCGTATTCCCCCTGAAATACCCTATGTTGCGGGACAGGCTCTGGGTTTTTAATATGTAGTTTTATACAACTCATATTAACCTAACCCTTTCGAGCCATGATAAAAATAATGAAACGGATGAACGCGTTCCTGTTCATCTGCCTTTGGATTTCTTATACCTCATCCGCACAGACCATTACAACACCCAACGCCGCGAGCCCGGCTGCCAGCGTTTCGCAGACTATCGGAATCGCTACTGTCACGGTAAAATATTCGAGGCCATCCGTCAAGGGACGGGAGATATGGGGTAAACTGGTTCCGTATGGATGGAATGCACAGGCGTTCGGCTCGCGGAAAGACGCCCCCTGGAGAGCAGGTGCCAACGAAAACACCGTTATCGAGTTTACACATCCCGCGATGGTGCTGGGTAAACCTGTCCCTGCCGGAACATACGGTTTGTTCTTCGTTATTAATCAGGACAACAGCGGTGAGGTTATCCTTTCAAAGGACTTCCGGTCGTGGGGAAGTTTCTGGTATAACCCCGCGCAGGATCAATTACGGGCTCCGATCACGATCAGGGATATATCACCTGTGGAGTTACTGACATATAGTTTTGTCAACCTAGGCAAGAACTCGGCGGAGCTTGTTCTTTCATGGGAACGAAAAGAATTTCCGGTAGCCATTACGTTTGCTGTTGATGAACAGGTGATCGCAAATGCAAAAGAAGAATTGAAAGGACCGGCCGGTTTCAGCTGGCAGGGATACAGGAGCGCGGCAAACTATGCTCTTGTGAATAACGTGGAAGGGGAGTTAGGTCTGCAATGGATCGATCAGGCGATCGCACAAAACAAAAGTTTTACCACACTGATCATCAAGTCAGGCCTGCTGAAACAAACAGGTAAAACGGAAGAATCGGAAAAGACCAGGAAGGAAGCCATCGCCATTGCCAATGAAGCTGAGCTAAACAATTACGGTTATCAGCTCCTCGGACAATCCAACTACGATCAGGCCATCGAGGTCCTGAAGCATGCCACAGACCGGTATCCCAAAAGTGCAAACGCATGGGACAGCCTGGGCGAAGGATATGCCATTAAAGGCGATCAGAAAAACGCGATCGTGTGCTTTAAAAAATCCATGAGTATGAATCCTCCGGAAAATGTAAAGCTCAACTCCGAGAAATATCTGAAACAATTTGGCGCTTTATGAGCGGCGCCCATTACTGATTCGCAAGCGGCGCACCGCTGAAGATCGTAACCTTATTATCTATGGCTGTGACCGTCTGAAGGTAGGTGTAAATCGCAACCAGGTCTTCTTCCTTCATTTGACCATACATCGTCCATGGCATGATGGTATTAAATTCCCCGGCCGTCACCTGCGGAGGAGTATAAGCTGAATCCGCAAACGCCCTGAAGCGGCCCACGAATTGTTCTTTCGTCCACTTACCGATACCGGTTTCCGGATGGGAGGTAATGTTGGCGGAACGTACAACCGCACCATCGGGAAATCCGAACTCCCGGCCACCGCTGAATGCAAGCTCTTTTATTATTTGTCCCTTATCAACCTGGGTATGACATTCAATACAGCCCGACGCATTCACGAGATAAGCTCCATAGGCCAGCTGATCGGATGGATCGGGACGCAACTGCGGCTCCCCTTTTTGAGGGATCGTATTGATAATAAAATTCATGGGAAAATCGGGCACGGATGCCACCACTTCATGCTGAATCGGATCTATTGTCCTGAGATAAGCAATGATGGCGTAGATATCTTCCTTATCCATTTTTCCATAATAAAGGAATGGCATCAGTGGAAACATAGCTTTTCCCTCCCTGTTGACGCCGGTAGTAATTACACGGTAGAGTTCACCGTCGGTATAGGCGCTTATTCCCGCGGGAGTGATATTCTTAGGATAAAAAACACCGGGCATTCCCACGCTCTGGTCGAACCGGTCGCCACCTTTTCCCAGTGTACCCTCGATCAACGGGCCCGAAAATTTCGACCAGTCACGCGTCGAATGGCAATCCATACAAACACATACGCTATTGGCGAGGTACCGGCCTCTTTCAATCTGTCCGGCCGTTATCTCGACCTTTAGTTCAGGGGGTGGTCCTACATCCGGCAACGCCGTCTTTACATAGGACAACACGGCGGCAACGACAACGATAAAAAGCAAAAACAAGTAGCCAAGGATTTTCAGGGCACGCTTCATATGGATAAGGGTTAGGTTTGGTTGCGATCAGAGTCAGGGAAAGTTTGTGCCGGTTACTCCGCATCACAGCTCATCCATACATTTCCCGTGATCCATTATAAGGTAAGTCTGAACTAATTCAAAATTTCCGGGATAAATTCTCGGCCTTTCACACAACTTGCCCGCAGCACATTTGAGGAATTGTTACAATTTGAGATTTGTTTTTTACTACATTCAAAAAAAGAAATGAATCCGGTTATGAATAATCACGAATTCAGCGAAGTAAGTGTAAACACGGATGGTAAAGATCAGCATACCTACGATGCGATTGTGATCGGCTCCGGTATTTCGGGGGGATGGGCGGCAAAAGAGCTTTGTGAGAAAGGCCTGAAGACACTGGTACTGGAGCGGGGAAGAAATGTTGTCCACAATAAGGACTACCCTACGGCTACGAAGAACCCCTGGGAGTTTGCCCATCGGGGGAGACTGACTGAACAGTTCCGGGAAGAAAATCCGTTAATCAGCCGGTCGGCCGGGATCGGCGAGGACAATCAGCACTTTTTTATCCGGGACAAGGACCATCCTTACGTGCAGGAAAAACCATTTGACTGGATCCGCGGCTACCAGGTAGGAGGAAAGTCGATTATCTGGGGCCGTGCCTGTCAGCGGTGGAGCACGTATGAATTTACAGCGCCCGAACGGTATGGTTATGGGATGAACTGGCCCATTGGGTACGAAGATATTGCACCCTGGTACTCGCACGTGGAGTTATTCGCCGGCATATGCGGGAACAAGGATGGACTTGAATCCATGCCCGATGGTGAATTCCTCCCGCCCTTCGACCTGAACTGCGTGGAGAGCCATGTTCAGAAAAAATTAAAAGAACACTACACCGACCGTTTCCTGGTACAAGCGCGGTGGGCGCAATTGACGATGCCCACGGATCTTCACCTGCAGCAAGGACGGGGAAAGTGCCAGGCCAGGAATCTCTGTATGCGCGGCTGTCCCTTTGGCGGATATTTCAGTTCTGTCTCTTCAACACTTCCCTGGGCGGAACGAACGGGAAACCTGACCATCCGCTCCAACGCCGTTGTTCATTCCATTATCTACGACGAAAAAAAGGGAAAGGCCTCCGGAGTGCGTATTATCGACGCAAACACAAAAGAAACTACCGAGTATTTTGCGCGGATAATTTTTGTAAATGCTTCGGCCCTGAACAGCAACCTTGTTTTATTGAACTCCACATCCTCGCGTTTCCCTAACGGGTTGGGAAACGATAGTGGTCTACTGGGCAGGTACGTTGCCTTTCACAACTACCGCGCCTCTGTGAATGCAGCGATCGACGGATTCGATGATCAGTACTATTACGGACGGAATCCCACAGAACCGATCCTGGCTAACTACCGGAATCTGAAGAAGCTGGATACCGACTACGTTGGCGGGTTTACAACTTTTATGGGGGCCTATCGCACACCATGGGACTCCGACTCCATCAACACAGCAACCGGTGCCGACCTGAAAAAGAAAATGACCTACCCCGGACAATGGAAGTTATACATGTATATGCAGGGCGAAACCATTCCGAAAAAACAAAACCACGTAAGACTGAGTGACACGGAAAAAGACCAGTGGGGTATTCCATTGCTGGTCACAAGCGTTGAGTACGACAGCAACGACGAAAAAATGATCAGGGATTTTCTGACACAAAGTTCCGAGATGCTGGAGAAAGCGGGAGCCCGTGATATTAATTCCTACGATACGCATCAGCCTCCCGGCCTCGACATACACGAGATGGGCGGATGCCGGATGGGAAACGATCCACGAACCTCATTGTTGAACAAATGGAACCAGCTTCACTCCTGTAAGAATGTTTTTGTTACCGACGGCGCTTGTATGACCAGCACGGGGAATCAGAGCCCGTCTATATTGTATATGGCGCTAACGGCGAGGGCTGCCAATTATGCTGTAGGTGAAATGAAGAAACAAAACCTCTGACAACTCAGGTGGTAAGCCATTTTATAAATTTACCAATCCAGGTCTTCGGTGGCTCGGCAAGTTCTTCGGATGTCATTTGCATGGTGGGTTCGTCAACAAGCCGAACGGCCTTTGTCGGAGGTGACATTTTCACCTTTTTATAGTAGTTCTGTTTGCGCTTCTCTTTTTCCAGTTCCGCTTTTTCTTTTCGCTTTCGCTGTTCCTCCTGCGCTTCCTTCTCCCGCTGCAACGCGATCGGATTTTTTGGCGTGCGCGTATGAGGTCGCGGGTCGCGGCGTCTCTGATTTGCACGCTCAGGTTCACGCGTCTTCAGGGGTTCCGGCGACCCTTCCTCTTTCGGCGCCAGGTCATCGGGAGTATCTTTCTTCCTGACTTCCGGAAGCTCGATCTTTCCAAGCACTTTCAACCCGGACAACGCAATTTTGGGGGCCTTGATCACGTTGCCGGCAGTATCTTCGACAGGCGTAACCTCGGGCGGCATTTCAACTGGTATTTCCACCTCAGGAATGACCGGCTGAGGAACCTCCTGTATGGTGGCCTCCGGTGTTATCGCCTCAGTCGTGGCCGGGAGGGGTTCCAACTCAACGATATTTACGCCGGGCGCCAATTCCTGATGAATTAGGTTCACCAGTTCATCCTCTATCCGGGTATTCGCTCCGTCCTCGATGTGAATATTTTTCTTCGCAAGAAATTCCACGATTTCCGCAGGCCTTAAAGACAGCTTTCTGGCTAATTGACCAAGCCTCATAGGTATAGCTTCAGATTACTTTCATTCGGCGCAAATATACTTTTTGAAACATCAATAAAACGGGTGCCTGACAAATTTCTTTAAGGTACGAGGCAATCACCTGGCGATAATATACAACACAAACAACAGGACCAGCAGGAGCGCTATCCACCTGACCGGCGATGATTGGCGCGTAAACTCATACTGGCAAACCGGGCACGTTTTGCTTTTCGCGTCCACGTCCATGGCACAGGAAGGACATTCTTTCTTTCTCATATATTCTTCCGGGTTTCATGGTCGGACTCGTTGCCGGAGGTGGATCGTTTCCGCTGATATAAACATCGTTGGAAAAGTTATCAAAAATGAGGAAATTATTACAGTATCGGAAAGGAGATCATAAACATGATGAGACTTTGCATCGTTTTGATTTTGGCGTTTTCAGCCGGAAGGCTCACAGGCAATTCCCTGCTTATCCCGATGGATGGAGCCCAGCAGAATCATCTCAAGGCATACGGGGCGGCGTTCTTCATCCTGAAAAAAAATATTTATGTCGACTGGCTCCTGAATTACCGCGGCGGAAGTTTCCTTGTACCGTATTCCGAAGCCGTTGAAAACGAATGTATGATCCGGGGTGTCAGCGTGGAGCGGATCACGGACATGAAAACAAATGCTATCCTCAATGAAATTTCCAACCCGGGAATCAATATGAATGTGGTACGCCTGGAGACTGCTCCGCGAATAGCGGTGTACTCGATCAAGAATGAGTTGGTTGCCGACGAAACGGATGCTGTCATCACCGTACTCGATTATGCGGAAATTCCATACGTTATACTGTACGACGATGAAGTACTCGGGGATGATCTTGCGAAATACGACTGGCTTCACCTGCATCACGAGGATTTTACGGGACAGCATTGGCGGTTTCAATGGCGCGAATCTGCTATTATCGAATCAAAGCTGCAGGAAGCCAATGCACTCCGGCTGGGCTATTCCACTGTTTCGGAGATGAAGCTTGACGTGGCAAAAAAAATAAAAGCGTTTTGCGCCGGCGGTGGTTATCTGTTCGCCATGTGTTCCGGAGCAGAAACCTTTGATATCGCCCTGGCGGCTGAAGGTATAGACTTCAATGAAAATTTATACGACGACGATGCACCTGTTGGAGAAAGTAAGCTGGATTTCAGCAAGGCGCTTGCCTTCGAAAATTTTACGCTTGAATTCGGTAACAGCAGAAAATTTTCCGATATCAATACCGGGCGTCCGGATTTTTTTCAGCAAAACCGCGACTTCTTCAGGCTATTCGATTTTTCGGCCAAGTGGGATATCATTCCGGCTATGCTCACCCAGGATCACGAACATGTGATTCAGGAATTTACGGGACAGACCACTTCGTTCAGTAAACGTCTGGTTAAACCGGAAGTATTGGTGCTCGGCGAAAACAGCAACGCCAATAATGTGCGGTATATTTACGGTGAATTGGGACGAGGGCACTGGACATACTATAGCGGCCACGACCCGGAAGGTTCTCCCGGCCGCCGGCGCGGGCCGACTGATCTTAACCAGTATCCGCACTCACCGGGGTACCGCCTCATTCTTAACAACGTCCTGTTTCCGTCGGCAAAAAAGAAAAAACAAAAAACGTAACTGGATTTGTCGATGTAATCAAGACAACTCGTTTGCCCGGAAGCTGCCAATATAAAAATTAAAGATTAGCCGCGCGGGAAGATACCGTTGTGTTTAAAATGGTATCGGTGAGAAAACCATTCTCCCGTGTTATCCTTACCAGATCCTTCTGCACCTCCATGATCACATCAAGGGGCAACTGAAGTTCCTTATGGTATATCTTATAAATGAATTGCCATTCCGCCCTGTCCATAAATCCATCGGAATTAGCCAGCACGCACAACCATGCAATACACCGGATCTGGCGGTCCGTCTTCAGGCGTTTGAGTTCCGCCAGCGTTTCTTTATAAATTGTCGCGACATCCCTTCCCTTGAGGGAATCCAACTGAAAGATGAATTCCGATTCACTAATCCCTTCCGCCTGAATCATCCTCTTGCCCAACGAGACTTCTCCGTCGTTCACCTTGCCGTCTGAATAGATCAGCATGTAGTAGAGACGGATGATAATTGACTTGAAGCTCATGTTATTCGATGTAATATATTAATGCACTGTGAAAATTATGCCAGGAGAGTACAACGCTAACGCAAGCAAATTTAGCCGTTTTCACAACAAAGAAAAGCCAAAATGGGAAATAGTTTTGAAAAAAGGAAAAACCAGGGTTATCCGGCATGTAAGAAAGAGCAGAACTTAGGCCAATTTGATCGGAAGTTCTCTGTACCTCTTTCCCGTCGCTGAGAAAATGGCATTGGCAAGTGCCGGGGCAATCGGCGGCACCGGGGGCTCGCCTACACCTGTGGGTCTTTCGTCGCTGTCGACAAGGTGAACGAAAATTTCTCCCGGCGCATCCGTTATCCGGGACACGAAAAATGTATTAAAGTTCTCCTGCATCGGGTGACCATCCTTAAAAGTTATTCCACCCTTCAAGGCGGCGCCGAGCGCAAAGACCGCACCTCCTTCGAACTGATTAACGACTGAATTCCGGTTTACGACAACACCACAATCCACGGCATAATGGACTTCGGGGATGGAAAGCTTACCCGCATCGTCGACAGCGACATGGACAACGCAAGCCACATACGTAAGGAAACTTTTGTGCGCGCATATACCCATACCATGTCCCTTCGGTAAGGTCTTGCCCCAGCCCGACTTTTCAGCAACCAACCGGATCACATTCTTCAGCCTCCGGGTACTCCATGGAAATTTTTCGAGCGGTTCGCCGTAGTTTTCAAACCCCTCCATCATTTTGTTGAATGGAATATCGCGGTCCGGCCCAAGTAACTCGAGCAGGTTTGCGACAGGATCTGCCTTCCGGAATGAAGCGATCTCATCCAGCATACTGCCGATCGCAAATGCGTGCTGAATATTGCTGACCGAGCGCAACCAGCCGATCCGGGTCTTCGCCAACGCTTCGTGGGATTCACATGAAATATTCGCGATATCGTAGGGCATATCCACCATACCCAACTGTAGTTCGCCAAAACTGGGTTCGGTCTCTTTCGCATCCGCCGTTCCGCCTATCGGTGGAAATACGCTGCGGTGATTCCATCCCGTGACCTTGCTTTGCTTATCAAGTGAAACCCTGATGTGCTGTACACTGCACGCATGAAAGAAATCGTGCTGAATATCGTCTTCGCGGGTCCAGAGCAGTTTGACGGGCATTCCGCTCATGTGTGAAATAAGAGCCGCCTCCACTACATAGTCAGGTTTTGATTTCCTTCCAAAACCTCCGCCAAGGAGGGTAATGTTCACCGTCACGTTCGCCTCGTCCATACCCAACGCTTTCGCTACACTTTGCCGTGCCCACTGCGGGTGCTGGACCGGAGCCCACACTTCACATTTTCCTTTTTTCACGTGCGCAACTGCGCAAGGTGTCTCCATCGGCGCGTGCGAAATATGCGGCGTAACATAGGTCGATTCGATGACGTGAGCCGCTTCCTTTATGGCTGTGTCAACGGAACCCTGCTCTCGCCTGACATGTCCTTTCTTTTTGACCTTGGTCATCATGTCCCTGAAGTAGTCGTCCGAACTGTAAGACGCGTTGGGCCCAAGGTCCCATTCAGCGACCAGCTCTTTCCGCGCACTGATCGCAGCCCAGGTATTGTCCGCCAGAACGACGATACCGCCGAGCGGATTGGGGAAATCCGAAGGGAAACCCTTCGATTCAATTTCAAGGATCTGATTTACACCGGGAAATTGCCGGGCTTTATCTGCATTATAACTCTTGATCTTCCCTCCTGCTACCGGACAACGGAGGACGGTCGCATATTTTATCCCCGGAATAATGGTATCCAGCCCATAGACAGCCGTGCCGTTGACGATGCTTTGTGCATCCACGATACCGGTGGATTTTCCGATGTACTTCCAATCCGATTTCTTCTTATAGACAACGGCTTCTTCTTTGGGTGGCTCAAGCTTGGAAGCATCCGTTGTCAGCGCGCCAAATGCCAGCTTTTTGCCGGATGGACCGTGTACAACTTCGTGATTTATCGCCTGGCACTCGGCTGCAGGTACATTCCATTGTTTTGCCGCCGCAGCTTCCAGCATCATCCGGGCTGTCGCTCCGGCCTTGCGCATAGGCTCGAAGAACATGCGGACGGAAAAAGAGCCGTCCGTATTCTGGTTCCCGTACTTCGCTTCATCGCCAACAGCCTGCACGACTTTAACTCTTTTCCAGTCTGCTTCCAGTTCGTCGGCGACAATCAACGGTAACCCTGTACGGATACCGGTACCCATTTCCGAACGATGGGCCACAATTACAACCGATCCGTCTCCATTCACCGTCAGGTATACATTCGGTGAAAAGGGTACCCCTTCCGCGGCGGAATCAGAACCGGTGCACGCGAATTGAACGCCCAGAATAATACCGGTAACACTCATTCCACTTGCTTTCAGAAATGTACGACGGTCGATTTTTTGAACAATAGCGTCCTGCGCGATGGTGTTGGAGTTTTTCATGGTTGAGGGTCCTGGTGTAAGTCCGGTAAATATGAATAAACAAGGCGCCGGCGCTAAGCTCCGCTGCCTTGTACAAGGTTATTGTCGGTTAGGTATTTTCTGCTCTTGGCTATGGCCTCAAAAATATCGGTCGCACATTTATCCATTTCGACAACCATCCACTGTGTGCTTCCCTTCGACGCTTTGACGATAGCCGGGAAATTCTGCGATCCATCGCCAACAGCGACCATCGGCTCGGGATCGGTCGCAACGGTATCGGTCCACGTTGCGGGTCCGTCCTTGATATGAAGGAACGGCGCGCGATCACCGAAGGAAGCAATAACTTCGGATGGATCATGCCCGGCAACCCTGACCCAATAGGTATCAATTTCAAAAAAAACAGATGGGTCCAGTTTTTCCAGTAACACTTCATAGGCGTACCGGTCGCCGATTTTGTTTTTAAATTCCCACCAATGATTGTGCAATCCAAATTGAAGTCCGTTTGACTTGGCTATATGATTCCCTTCGTTATAGATGTCGGCAAGCCGGTATATTCCCTCTTGCGTTTTATATCGTTCGTCTTCCGGCCAGCCGTGCCAGATCATTTTCGTGCATTGAAACGATTCCGAGATCTCCATGATCTCTGCCGCATTTTCTTTTGTTGGAACAGAACAATGCGATGAGCAAACCGACAGGCCCGCGTCCCTGAGTTGTTGCCCTGCCTGACGGGGGGAAATACCTTCCGGCCAGAAGGCAGTCTCAACATTTTTAAAACCTGTTTCCGCTATTCTGTTTAACGTTCCCTTAAAATCCCGTTCTAATTCATCGCGCAACGTGTAAAGCTGCAGCGCCAGTTGGCCTTTGTGTGACATAGTACTTTTACTACAACCTTGTTGTAAACCTGCCGATAGTAACAAGGCGTTAAGCCCGCCCATCGATGCGAGCGACAAAAACTCCCGCCTGTGAATTTTAGGTTGCATCCGGCTCAGTTTTGCTGATTAATTATTAATTTATCGCTATCGGATGATATTGTAAAGTTTTTGACTGTTTTTTTTAATAATTGTCACCCTGGCCACACCTCCGTGAGGATTCCGCCGCCTTTACGCCAATGTAATAAAAGGCATCGCGGGAACGGATACTGCGTTGACGGGATTTGCCATTTTAGTACATCGTAATTTTCACCGCAATGACGCCATGGCGCGAAGGGCCGCAAGGATGGTTATCCGGGTAAAAGTAAGCTTATCTAAATATCTCGTTTCAGTTTCCTGAAACGTTAACGCGTTCATCGGGGTTTTCTTAGCGCCAACTCCGCGCCTCAGCGGCTCAACGGTGATAAAAGAACAGATGCGTACTATTCATTTTCAATGCACCGGTATTGTAAGGTGCAGGGAAAAATCAAATATAGAGGCCTTGAAGCTTGTGCATCGTCGCAAAAATAAGTGTACATGCAGCCAGCATAAACAGTTCTAAAAATCAATGCGTGGTGTTATATACTACCGTACCGATATTTTTGCTATGACGCACAAAGTACATCGTCGCAAAAATAAGTGTACATGCAGCCAGCATAAACAGTTCTAAAAATCAATGCGTTGTGTCCTTTACTCCCGTACTGATATTTTTGCTATGACGCACAAGTACATCGTCGCAAAAATAAGTGTACATGCAGCCAGCATAAACAGTTCTAAAAATCCATGCATGGTGTTATATACTACCGTACCGATATTCTTGCTATGACGCACTTGTGTTAAGACACCATCATGATGTCGCATCCTTTGCCTTTGTCTTTAGCCCTGAAAGGGCGTTACATAATTTGCCCAGGGTGAAGCCCTAGGTTTTAAGTGGTAATTTAAATTAAGCCCTGAAGGGGCTTAATAATAGTGTCGCTTACGACAATCAAAGCTTGACTCGACACTAGCACATCGTCGCAAAAATAAGTGCATATGCATCCAGAATATACACTTCTAAAAATCAATGCATGGTGTTATATACCACCTTATCGATATTTTTGCTATGACGCACAAGTACATCGTCGCAAAAAATTAGTGTATATGCAGCCAGCATAAACAGTTCTAAAATCAATGCATGGTGTTATATACTACCGTACCGATATTTTTGCTATGATGCACAAGTACATCGTCGCAAAAAATAAGTGTATATGCAGCCAGCATAAACAGTTCTAAAAATCAATGCATGGTGTTATATACTACCGTACCGATATTTTTGCTATGACGCACAAGTACATCGTCGCAAAAAATAAGTGTACAGGAAGCCAGCATAAACAGTTCTAAAAGTCAATGCATGGTGTTATATACTACCGTACCGATATTTTTGCTATGACGCACAAGTGTTAAGACACCATCATGATGTCGCATCCTTTGGCTTTGTCTTTAGCCCTGAAAGGGCGTTACATAATTTGCCCAGGGTGAAGCCCTGGGTTTTAAGTGGTAATTTTAATTTAAGCCCTGAAGGGGCTTAATAATAGTGTCGCTTACGACAATCAAAGCTTGACTCGACACTAGCACATCGTCGCAAAAATAAGTGTACATGCAGCCAGCATAAACAGTTCTAAAAATCCATGCATGGTGTTATATACTACCGTACCGATATTTTTGCTATGACGCACAAGCACATCGTCGCAAAAATAAGTGTATATGCATCCAGAATATACACTTCTGAAAATCAATGCGTCGTGTCCTATACTGTGCCGTATTGATATATTTGCTACGACGCACTAGTCCTTCCGTATCTCGATCTCGATCCGGTCATTCAGTTTGGCGCTGCTGCTGGTTTGCGGAACCAGCATATTCAATGCACCCCAGGCATATATTTCCGATCTGCTCTTGTCTATTCCATTATCCGAAAGATAATCCTGAACAGCTTCCGCTCTCAGCTTTGTCAGTTCCTTAGCCGACCCGTTGCGTTCGTCGGAGCCGGCAATATTGAAATAGTTTTTTGTCGGGCCGAGCGCGATAATCCGCCTAGAATTGTTTCCATTGCAATGGCCGTGGATCTTTATCCGGTAATCCGGGTTGTCGTTCATCATGTTCACCAATTCATCCATTTCCCCTTTCGAAACGGGTAACATGACGACTGCGTCTTTGTAGAAAGCGACATGATACATGACGGACACATCTCCCTTCGCAAGGCGTTCGAGTTTATACGGAACAACCCAGGCTCCCTTTTCGTCCTTCGTGACGCCTTCTTCCGAAACCGGATTGGCATAGTCCAGGAATTTGACGACCTCCTTGTAGCCAAAGATGCCACAGACAACCGACATGGGTTCATTCCTGTTGGAGGACTGTACCAGATCGACATATGTATCCGATTTATAGGTAGCGATTTCCCGGCCCCGTCTGAAATCGACATGGTGTACTTCGCCGTGAAGTGGTTTTCCATCGGTCGTTTCGATCATAAACCTGAACAACTTGCCTTTTACTTTCATTTCAGGCAGGTCGGCAGCCTGGAGGTTTTCTCCCGGCGTGGCAGCCAGCGTATCGGACGACGCCGCTTCCTCTACGACAATCACCTTGGTCTGTTTTATTTCTTCGACCGACTCAGCAACAAGCGCGTGATCTCCCTCCAGCAACCCTGTAAATAACCATGCGTCCTTAAATTCACTTTCCTCCTTCAATTGCCCAACCTGCGCCATGCCTTCGCTACGGTTACCCGTCGCCAGAACGTATACATAATAAAAGTTCTTTGCCTTATTCAACTTGTATTCCGCGCTGAACCGGAGGCTCTTCACATAACCTGTAAACTTCTGCGCATTGCTCTCCTGGGCAAATGCGCCAACGACGACATAGTAATTCTGACCCGATGATACCGTGGCCGAAATAAAAAGCAGAACGCTAAAACAGGTCAACCGAAGACGCATGGATTAATTTTAATGTAAAATACGAAGTTGTATGGTTGTTTGTGCAAATTCCGGCCGGCTTGATATTCAGGATGCTGATCAAAACAAACTCCTTACCTGGAACCCTGAGACGCCAACCTCAAATCCAGGCTTGCCTTTCAACGCAGAAACCCCTATTTTCATTTTGTCCTTGGTAAACCGATACCCTTAACACCGATGGAAATACGGATACGTCTTCATCTACGGAATGGCAGCCTGCTACCGATCAATTACCAATACGAACTGTCGTCGTGGATATACAAAGTGATTGAGCGGGCGGATGCAGAATACAGTGACTTCCTGCACAACAAGGGCTTTCAACTGGACGGCAGACGTTTCAAAATGTTCACGTTCTCTCAACTCGATACCCGGCACTACGAGATACTGGGAAACCAGATCAAACTGTTAGGAAAAGAAATTTCATTTATTATACGTTTTGCCGTTGATTCCAGCCTCGAACATTTCATAACGGGACTGTTTATGCAACAACGCTTTCGTTTAGGGGATAAGAATAGCACAATAGACCTTGAAGTGGTCGGCGCGGAGACCGTTGCTCCTCCGTTCTTTCAACAAACGATGAAGTATCAGTGCCTTTCGCCCCTCTGTATAAGCCGGATGCGGGAGGACAACAGCGCTGAATACCTGTCGCCGGAAAATCCGGACTATGGGAAACTACTGGCACAAAACCTGGCGCGCAAATCGCAGGCGCTGGCAGGGATGACGGAACCTGGCAGGGCGGCACTTCCGGACTTCCATTTCCGGCTCCTCAACACACCCAGAAAAAAAGGAGTACACATTAAAGCAAATACAGCAAGCCATACACAGGTAGTGGGCTATCTATTCCATTTTGAACTAACCGCACCCGTTGAACTGCATGAGCTCGGCTACAATGCGGGATTTGGCGAGAAGAACAGTATGGGGTTTGGGTGCGCAGGGGTTACAGGAAAGCCAGTTTAAGAATGGGGCAACGGTAAAAGTTTACTTGCTTTTGTCCCTGTCGTCGAAAACCTGCTTGGTGCGATACTTAAAGATATTCTTATTGGAAATATTTTGTTTCGGAAGGGCAAGAATTTCTTCCCAGGTCATTTCGGGATGGACTTATCACCCTTTGAATTTGGGCTCGTAGTAAGACGTTCTGATTCGCGACTCATGTTCTGCAATATTCGGGCTTTTGAAGTAAATAAAGAAGAAACTATGCACACAACAGAGCCGCACTATTTTTTGCCAAAAATCGTAAGCAAACTCGTCCCGCAACACTACTTTTTTACAAGTGTTGAAGCATCATTTTTAAAAAGATCGGGTTCTTTTACCCTTAAGGCATTGAGTGATTCCGCCATAAAAGAAATGGCCTTCATTTCCAGTTCTTCTTCTTTATCTGCACTTAGGGCATTTCCTTTTTTAGGCATATTGCTGTCATTAAAAGCGGATTTGGGATTATATGTTTTTTTTGCGCACATAATGGATGCCATTCATCTCAGAAAAGGACATCCAAAGGTCGCGAATAATCAGCGCATCTGTATCAGTAGATTGACAAACTTGGCATTTTGCACATAAATTACCAGACAAATTTCGAAATACATTTTTTACCCAATTTTGGAATAATAAAATGAGGATCCACCTTCACCTTTCAAGAAACGGGTCAATCGTCCCTTTTGGCTATCTGCCAGTACTCGTAGGTACGCTACACAAATGGCTTGGTCAAAACGAGTGGCACAACCAGCTATCATTTCATTCTTTTTCCTCGCTGAAAGGTAGTGAGGCCGGTAATAATGGATTGAATTTTCCCCGGGGAGGTGAGTGGTTTATCAGTTCTCATGAAGCAGATTTTATGAAAAAACTAATCAGTGGAATTCAGGAAGACCCAGTAATAAACTATGGCCTTCAGGTAACATCAATCTCTATTCAGGAGGACCCTGTATTCAATAAGGAAAGCCATTCTTTTACATTGGCCAGTCCTGTCCTGATTAAAAGAAGAGAAGGACAAAGGATACGTCATTTTATATTTTCCGAAAAACAAACCGACGAGTTGATGACAGAAACACTTGTTTCAAAACTCAAGAAAGCAAGACTTAAACCGGACGGAATACATGTCTCTTTTAATAGAGACTATCCATCCGCCAAAACGAAACTTATCAACTACAACGGTATTGGAAACAGAGCAAACATTTGCCCTGTAACAATTGCAGGAAGTCCGGAGCAAATTGCTTTTGCCTGGAACGTTGGCATCGGCAACTCGACCGGCATTGGATTTGGCGCTCTAAACTAAAATAACATGACGTACTACGTTGTAAAATATTCGGGTCCTTTTGGTTTTATTAAACCATGGACTGCTGTTCGCGACAGTGAAACCTTCTCACAACAATTCTTAACACCTTCAATTGTGGAAGGGATAGAAAAGAAATTGTTTCCGGCATTGTTAAAAGAAAACGGCATTAAAAAAATTGTCGGGCATCGCTTATCCTACGCACAAATTACCAACCAACAGGAAGTAATCCAAACGCGAGGCTGGAATTCCAAGAAGACAGGAAAGGACTTTTTGTTTGACAGGCCTTCGGCAATCCTAATACGTGGATTGCTCCAAAATCCAGTTTTGCACATAGCATTTACCGAGCGCCGGGATGCAGAAATCGCCATAATCCAACACATTTGTATGTGTAGAAATGAAGATATTTTGTTTCCGCAACAAGAGATAATAGAAACGACAAATGCCGTCTTTAGCAAAGACGAAGAAAACTTTGCGGGGTATGAATTGGTGTTCGAAAAAAATGAAAACTCATTCCTTGTTGGTTTTCATCGTACAACACAACAACCGATGTACGGTTGGATTCGCGTGGTAGGACAACCCGTTAATGCATGACAACTTATGGATAAGCTGTTTGCGAAATCCGGCCCCGAGTGGACAACATTGAAGGATCACTTGAAGCATGTTGCATTAGCCTGCCAAACCTTCGCAAAGCATACCGGTCTTAACGTGGACGTTGCATACAAAGGGGCCATACTTCATGACATTGGAAAGGCTCATCCCGAGTTTCAAAAAAGATTAAAACCTAATTACAAAAACGCCAAAGTTTTTCGTCACGAAATCTCATCACTATTATTCCTTACGGCCTTTGCCGAAGAAGAACAGGAACAATTAATCGAAATGGTTGTTGGGCACCATAAATCAGTAAAAGACGACATCGGTGAAAAGGGATTACTTGATTTGGAAAATAATTCCGATTACGAAGACTACCATATAGGTAAATGGTACGAATGGAGTCAACCGGCGATTTTACTTTTACATGAATTGGGAATTACATGTGCACCGATAACCGCAGAAGAAGCACGAAATAATCTTTCATTTGCAGTGAATTATTGTCATCAGCAGGTTAAGAAAAGAGAGTTTTCAAAATGGAGAGGTCTACTAATGGGAGCTGATCATTTTGCATCATCTTTAATTACGAAAACTGAAAGTAGTCTTTCGCAAACTTTTAAGAAGCCAAACCTATCATTCTTTTATCGCACACATGAATTATACCCTCTTTCATTAAAAACAATAGACTCAACAAAAAGACACTCTATAGTGGTTGCGTGCACTGGCGCTGGCAAAACAGATTTCCTTCTAAAAAGGACAAAAGGCAGGATTTTCTACACATTACCATTTCAGGCGTCTATCAATGCCATGTTCAAACGTATTGCCAAAGATTTACAATCAACAAACCCTGAACTTGATATTCGTCTATTGCACGCCTCATCTTCTATTGTTGAAAGTAATGGGAAAAATGAAGAAGTGGCAATGCAATCACTCTTTGGTTCATCCATCAAAATTTTAACGCCACACCAGCTTGCTTCCATTGCTTTTGGTATGAAGGGATTTGAAGCCCTAATCCTTGACTTGGAAAATTGTGACATTATACTTGACGAAATCCATACTTACACAGGTGTATCGCAAGCTATTGTATTGAAATTGGTGCAGATTCTTAAAAGACTTAACTGCAGGATACAAATTGGAACTGCCACGATGCCCTCTATTTTATACAAGAAAATTTTGGAAATACTCAATGACGATGTGCTTGAAGTTAATTTGACAATTGATGAAATGGATCAATTCGACAGACACATCATCTATAAAATACCATCCTTCAAGTCATCATTGCCGTTGATTGATTCCGCTATTCAAAGTGAGCAAAAGGTATTGATTGTGTCAAATAAGGTAACAAGCGCCCAAAATAAATACAAATATTTAAAAGAAAAGTACAAGAACATCCCTATACTGTTACTACACAGTCGTTTCAAGCGCGGTGATAGGAACGAAAAAGAGAAATTACTTCTCGGTCTCAATGAAAATGGCAAACCTAACGGGAATTATAACACTTCCAACAAGGCTTGCATTGTAGTCTCAACACAAATAGTTGAAGTGAGTCTCGACATCAGCTTCGATGTAATGATAACCGAAGCTGCTCCTATTGATGCGCTTATACAGCGCTTTGGCAGAATTAATAGAAAAAGAACAATTGAAGCTATAGGTAAGCTAAAAAATATTTATGTGATTGCGCCGCCTGTCAGTGAAGCGGATGTTAAGCCTTACGAACTCGCAGTAGTAAACCGTTCATTTGAGGTATTACCGAATGGCGAAGTGTTGAAAGAAAAAGATTTGCAATCAAAAATAGACTATGTATTTCCTACAATTAATTTCTTAGATATTGAGGAACACGCTGTATTTAAAGCTGACGGAAGAATTTCCATTGACAAACTGACTCACCGAAGTAAATCAATATTATTTAAATTATTGGATATTGATTCCGTTTGCTGCATTACTGAAGGGGACCAAATTCAGTACGAAGATTCATACATAGAAGAACGGATGTCTATGGAGATTCCGGTGAGATACTTTTCAGTATATAAAATGCACCAGTCAAAAAAAGGAAACAAACCGTTCATTGTTCCCGACAAAGCTTACGAATCCGATATCGGGTTAGACATAACAATAATTCGGGGAGATATTTCAAATGTAGAAAACCAACTTTTATGATTACTGCATTGGTGGGAAGGACCTTTCTTGAGGCCTACAACAGAAAATACAAAGGCGATTTATCTCCACGCATCTTTTTTGAAAAGCATTATTGGGAATTGTTTTATAATCATTCCAAATACATGCAATGGGTAACCAACTCGCCCTTTGTGCAAATGAAGAGTGGGCAAATTCCTGAATCGCTATCAGCTGAAGAACGTATTGAGAAATTGGCAAATCTTCACGAAAAAGTAGGCAACGAAGTTCCTGATGCCAGTTTTGCGTTAGGCTTTCCGGCCTCCGAAACGAAAGAATATGCCAGCACATCAGGATTGGTAAGTGACATTGTTATTCCTGTCTGTTCGGATGATATCTATCTCTCTTGGATAGGCAGCGGACTCGGTATTACTGTAGCTGGCGGTTATAGCATTTTGTTCAATGACGCCGCAATTACGTTACAAACCTTTGAAGGATGGAAGGTTTACCGGAGGTACCTAAGTGATCCAGCGCTGGACAAATTCAGAGGCAATCAAATCAATACATGGAATGGCCAGTGGCTCACCTATTCGTTAGGGAACAGATATCGCGAGGACTTCGATTTTAGCGAATTGTCAAATCAGAAAATATTTGAATCAGATAAATCATTAATCGAGGTAAACACCGTAAACTGGTCACAGCTCTTCTTCAGCCTATCTCAACAATTTGAAAATACTGAGCTGATGGGTTATGTATATGGTTTTGGTCAGACAAATAAAACCATCGGTTTTATTCCTTTTCAATTCAAATCAGGAAGCAGGCTAAAGGACATCTATAAACAATTGTTTAATAAGTCATTTTCCGATACAAAAGAGTTTGAAAGTCTTTTTGGAATGCACATTAAACGGGCTTGTGAACTGGGCTGTATCGGCTTTCTTGCTCTTCGCCCAGACAGCATTACCAAATACATGATTGGAGATAAGAATATAACCTTTAAAAAAGAAGAAGACACAATCCATTATCAAGCATACAAGACCTGGTTAATAGCTATGTTATCTAAAAACAAAGAAGAAGTAACAGACTATACATTAGAGTTGGCAAGGACCATCTTGAAGTATAGAAATGATGGCTCCAAAAACGACAGAAAAAATCTGATCGAGAAAGAACTTTTTGCATCTTCCTCTAAAAAGGGATTCATCGAGGCACTCAGTAAAATGATCAAGGACCTTGATACGGATGGTCTTTTAAAAATCAAACAACTTAAAGATGAAGTTCATTTGATGACCAACGAAGAATTCATCTATTTCAGTACTTTGTTAAAATTTGACTATGCTTTTGTAGAAAAACAATCCTAAAGAATTGTCAACCCTAAAAATAAAAAAATGAATACCATTTATATCAGAACCCTTAAGAGGGCAGAGCACACAGTGTTCAATGTTTCGGATGGACAAAAGTATTATTACGACAACCAATTCAACAAAAGAATACCATTCTCAAGTGGACAACAAGTTAAACGGTCGCTGATCGACTCTCTGTGTGAAACCATCAACCAGACACCGTCTCCGACGACTTTTCTTTTTGACATCACCAAACAAAAAGAATTGAAAGAAGGTGAAGTTTATGGCACGTGTGACCCAACTTATGCCGACCAACTATTTGGCGGCTGGATGAAAGCCTCCAAAGGCGGTAAAGACCGTACATTAAAACGAAGAAGCCCATTATCAATATCCGCTATGAGAGCTCTGCATCCACTGCTTGCAGGCATCAATTCCGAGAATGCCTCATTTGATAGGAGTGATCGCCCTAACAACAAGGTAATCGTGCGTGACGAAAAAGGAAATGAGCTTAGTGAACAAGACATCGTTGTTTTGCTTGAAGGAAAAGACAGAAGCCTTAGCCGTAAATGGATTCCCGATAACCGTAGGGCAACTGGTTTGTTTGTGTTCGATGTTGCCATCGACCTTCGGAGATTATTTTCTGTGAGTCTTAATTCATTTGAACCCGAGATGTCAGGTTCAACTATCGACAAGCTAAAATTAGAAGGGTGGATTGAATCTGAAAATGTCTTTGGAAAATGCCTAGTTACTCCTAAAAAATTAAGGGAAAAATGGATACCGGGGCTTGCAAAAGCAATTACTAACTGGCGAATTACCTCAAACCAATCGCGCACTTTTAGTTTGATGGATACCCTAGCACTTTCTATAAGTGACAATGCAAACTTGATTGCAGGAAGCATTCGCGCGAAATTATCGGAAGACGATTCCAACAAAGCATTGCCCATTGTTGACGAAAACATGAAAGGAGTTCAAACTTTCATTACACTACAAGCAGGCGGGTACGTCCAGACAACGGGAGAAACAGCAGACGCCCTTGAAAAAGCTGAGAAAAAACTGATAGAGCTTTTGTCTTCTTTCGATTACGAAAAACAGGTACTCCCTGCCTAAGATTTCATACTATAAAGGAGAAGCAATCTACCTGCTTCTCCTTTTCCCCTCTACACAATTTAGCTCTAGGTTTTCTCCATCTAAAATACGGACTGAAAACAATCTATGTTTGTTACCGGCACGCACATCGCTTACCTGCACCTTTGCCACCGTAAATTGTGGCTCTTCGCCAACGGCATCACCATGGAGCAGACCTCCGAAGTGGTAGCCGAAGGCAAGCTCATCGGCGAAACGACCTACATGGATCGTGCGCAGAAATTCACGGAAGTGGAAATTGACGGTGTAAAGATCGATTTTTACGATGCTCGTAACAAAGTCGTGCATGAAGTGAAAAAGTCGGCCGCTGTAGAGCAGGCACACATTGCCCAGGTCCAGTATTATCTATACAAGCTCCTGCAAAAGGGAATCGAAGGTGCGAGTGGTGTAATTGAATATCCCGTGCTGAAAAAACGGGAGGTGGTCAATCCGTTAAGCGCTGCTGATGTGGAGACTGTGAGACAATGGGAACGGGAGGTTGAAACGGTTATCGGAATCCCGACGTGCCCCGATGTTATACGTGCCAAAATATGCAGGCGGTGTAGTTACTACGACTTTTGCTATTCAACCGAAAGCGCATGAAAAAATCCTACTATCTTTTCAATCCCGGTCGTCTGAGCCGGAAAGACAATACGTTGAAGTTTGTCGCTCTGGATGAGGAAGGTCGTGAGCTGCCGGCCAGGTTTATTCCGGTAGAGACGGTAGCCGACCTGTATGTATTCGGCAGCCTGGACGCAAACAGTTCGCTGTACAACTTCATGGGTAAGCAGCACGTAAACGTGCACTTCTTTGACTATTACGAGCACTATACCGGCTCGTTCTATCCCAAGGAATACCTGCTGGCCGGAAAAATGCTGGTCAATCAGGTTATGCATTATAACCACGGGCAAAAAAGAATGGCCATTGCACGGAAGTTTATCGATGGCGCCTCCTTTAACATGATGAAAAACCTTCGGTACTACAGCAAACGCGAAAAAGACGTAGACCTGCAAATTCAGGCCATCGAAGGTTACTGCCCACAAATTCAAACCGTGCAGACTCCCGAAGAACTGATGGGTATTGAGGGCAACATACGGCAGGTATATTACCAGGCATTCGATACTATTCTCAATGATTTCAAAATGGGAACGAGGACGCGGCAGCCACCACTCAACGAGGTGAACACGCTGATCTCGTTCGGGAATATGATGTGTTATACGCTGTGCCTGAGCCAGCTCTATCACACACAACTGAACCCAACCATCAGCTATCTGCACGAACCCTGGGCCCGCAGGTTCTCGCTGGCATTGGACCTGGCCGAAATATTCAAGCCAATCCTGGTAGACCGTACTATATTCAGGGTTTTGAACAAACGCGAGATCCAGGTGTCGGATTTTTCCTTGGAACTGAACCGGTGTGTATTGAAGGACAGCGGGAAAAAAGCGTTCGTCCGCGCATGGGAAGAACGGCTGAATGAAACGATCCAGCACCGGGCGCTGAAGAAGCACGTAAGCTATAAGCATTTGGTAAAACTGGAATGTTATAAATTAAGCAAACATATCCTGGACATGGAAGAATACAAGCCTTTCAAAATCTGGTGGTAACATGTATGTGATCCTGGTGTACGATATGGACCAAAAGCGTGTTGGTAAAATGCTAAAGCTCTGCAGAAAATACCTGCATTGGATTCAAAATTCCGTACTCGAGGGAGAAATAACTTCGGTAAAATTAAAGGAACTGGTAACACAGGCTAAAGGGATTATGAAAGACAACGACAGCCTGATTATATTTAAAAGCCGGGACGAAAGATGGCTCGATAAAGAAGTCCATGGCCATGAGAAAAATGAAATTGATACCATTCTATGAACGTCAGTCGTCGATGCCTTCATACGGCAAGGTTTTTTAATACAGAGGTTATCTACGATAGACACTAAACCTGCATCTGGAGGACGAAAATGAATTTTTTAGGTGGTTGTCGAACCCGGACCAGAACCCGGTGACCTCCGATCGACGCCTTATGAACCAGATCCGGACCCATAAAAACCCAGCGGGAAGAACAAATCCTGGCTTTTTTTGGCTTAATTTAACGGCTGTTAATCGCACCAATGTGGAATTGAAATAAAAGATCAAGCCCCTGTCAGAGCGCAAACAATCGCTGTTAATCGCACCAATGTGGAATTGAAATTCAGGATATGAAGCCGCTGCATCTCTTGCTGTTTCCTGTTAATCGCACCAATGTGGAATTGAAATTGAACAAGTCGTCTGCCTGAACGAATTTCGTAACAGCTGTTAATCGCACCAATGTGGAATTGAAATCTTTCGTAATGAGTGACTACACATTATTGCTTTTACTGTTAATCGCACCAATGTGGAATTGAAATGTAAATGAAACGATGAAGAGTCAACTACTTTTTTCTGTTAATCGCACCAATGTGGAATTGAAATGAGGACGAGATCATCTGCCGCCTGTACCGCGGGTACTGTTAATCGCACCAATGTGGAATTGAAATTGATCTTCGGTAGCGTAAAGTTGCGTGAGTTTGTTCTGTTAATCGCACCAATGTGGAATTGAAATAACGTTGTACGGCTTTGATGGCCAGCGCTCCGCTGTCTGTTAATCGCACCAATGTGGAATTGAAATTGTGGACATACGACTTTAGTCCCTTGTCCTGTTTGACTGTTAATCGCACCAATGTGGAATTGAAATAATATAAAGCCCCTACCAAGTTCCTGAACATTTGCCTGTTAATCGCACCAATGTGGAATTGAAATAAATGAAGGTAACCAAGATCGCAAGGTACCTCAACTGTTAATCGCACCAATGTGGAATTGAAATGAACCCATCCCTCGTTCAATGATTTTGCCATCAGCTGTTAATCGCACCAATGTGGAATTGAAATACTCATGGAAGACCGAAGAAGAACTTCGAACAGAACTGTTAATCGCACCAATGTGGAATTGAAATGGTAAACATTACCCTGGCCGCCGAATAAATGTTTCTGTTAATCGCACCAATGTGGAATTGAAATTGGCATTGTATATTGCTAATTCAGCTGGCTGATTCTGTTAATCGCACCAATGTGGAATTGAAATGGTGTTGCTAAAACAACAAGTGATGATCCTTCCGCTGTTAATCGCACCAATGTGGAATTGAAATAAGTTTAACAAGCGATAGAATACAGGAGGGAGAACTGTTAATCGCACCAATGTGGAATTGAAATATAATCAGAGGGGAAAGATTTAAAACGGTTTTACCCCTGTTAATCGCACCAATGTGGAATTGAAATTGTTAATCGTTGGCGTGGTTCTCGGTGTCCTCATTACTGTTAATCGCACCAATGTGGAATTGAAATGTAATGGCGGTAAAACTTCACCGTCTTTTTTAGACTGTTAATCGCACCAATGTGGAATTGAAATCGATAGAGCACACGGCCCCGAGTCGTTGGTATTCACTGTTAATCGCACCAATGTGGAATTGAAATAAGATAGCTACTTTTATATGATTGAATGATGGTGGAGCTGTTAATCGCACCAATGTGGAATTGAAATAATCTTGGAAAGATGATAACGGTAACGACATCGGCTGTTAATCGCACCAATGTGGAATTGAAATTGGCTACACCGGTCGCGTCAGATTCCTACACTTGGAACTGTTAATCGCACCAATGTGGAATTGAAATAATGTACGGTGTAAGGGCCTGCATCAGGATCACGCTGTTAATCGCACCAATGTGGAATTGAAATATGTTTGACGCGCGTGCAATCACCCTAGGCGGCAGCCTGTTAATCGCACCAATGTGGAATTGAAATTTGGAATAAAAAGCGCCTTCGTGCTGCTGTTTAGCTGTTAATCGCACCAATGTGGAATTGAAATAAAGAAGCAAAACAAACAAGCGTGAATAAAATGGATACTGTTAATCGCACCAATGTGGAATTGAAATTGTGTGGGGGAAGGTTGGCGAACTGTGGTGAAGGCTGTTAATCGCACCAATGTGGAATTGAAATATGAAAGTGACCCTGTTAGATGAAGATTATTAACACTGTTAATCGCACCAATGTGGAATTGAAATGATTGAGTAGATCGGATGCCTTCTTAGGTTATGTGTCTGTTAATCGCACCAATGTGGAATTGAAATAATGAGGTAAGGGCATCGCCAACCCCACCCGTAACACTGTTAATCGCACCAATGTGGAATTGAAATAAAATAAACTTGCCTTTGAACCTAGGTTCTAATAACTGTTAATCGCACCAATGTGGAATTGAAATTATACAGCAAAGAGCAAACCGATAAACGGTTTCTCTGTTAATCGCACCAATGTGGAATTGAAATTCTGTTGGAGGGGTGTATTATAAGCGTTTTGGTAGTCTGTTAATCGCACCAATGTGGAATTGAAATAGGTACAAGGCAGCGGGATACGTATAGGGTATCTCGCTGTTAATCTCACCAATGGGGAATTGAAATCACCTAATGCCTGGTTAGTAATTTGGTCCGCTTTTTCCTGTTAATCGCACCAATGTGGAATTGAAATTACCGTGCTATGGGCTGGACGCGAAGAAGGCAAGGCTGTTAATCGCACCAATGTGGAATTGAAATAGCTTTGATTCATCGACGCTGAGCAAGGATGAAATACTGTTAATCGCACCAATGTGGAATTGAAAGAGCAAACCCGCCGCCGCACTCAGGAATGTAATCGCCGTTAATCGCACCAATGTGGAATTGAAAGCCTAAAAAAGGTACAGCACCGCCGTTGAACCCTGCCCGTTAATTGCACCAATGTGGAATTGAAATTGACATAAGAAGTAAGGCGTTACAATAGTAGCAACCGCTAACCGCACCAAGGTGGAATTGAAATGATAGGCAGGAATTTCGAATTTCTCATTGAAGGAATCGCGCTCCGTTAGCACACCAACGATGAATATCAGACACACCTGCATGACCTCTTCATCCCATGTGTTTTCCCTTCTCGATGAGCAATTCATTATAAATTTTGTACGCTTCCTTAATGGGAGTATTATTTTTATCGCTCACGTTATCACATTCGCGGTCCAGTAACTCAAAATAAAAGTCGTAGAGCTCATTGGGACGGTCGTCAAATCCGACATATGCCAGAACAAGATCACAGAGCTCCGGTATGCAAAAACTGCCGTCGCTGCCGATATCGGCCAAAGCATTGGTTAATTTCCGGGTCTTAAGGTCTGCCGCGATCAGAAATACCGGCAGTTGAATTTCGGCGTCTTCCGGAATGCCGAAAAGATCCAGATTCAGGTGTCGCAGGTTCATTTTTTTAAAATATTTAATGGTATTTAAATATACTTTAAAAGTATACTATATGACTAATTAAATATATTAAATGATTTTACGAATATTTTTTTATACTTTAAAAACCTGATTATCAGATCTTTTTGCTTTATAATCTCTTTCCTGGTTTCTATTTTGGCGCTGAATTAATAACCGGAACAGAATAGAAATGGCTGAAAAACTCAGGATCAACAGGCTAAAAGTAGTACTTGCTGAAAAGGAAATCAGTCAAAAAGACTTCGCAAAAACCCTTTCGGTTGACCCTAACACGATCTCCAGGATCTGCAATAATGAACAACAGCCAACATTGAAGACTTTGCGCAAAATGGCCCTGGCCCTCGATGTCGACATCCGGGAACTCATTATCCCGACAAAAGAATAAAAATAAAGGCTAAAGAAATTCAGCAGGGGTTAATCGCACCTATGGGGTATCAAATAGTGGTGTTGAACCGAAAGGATGACGATCCATTTAATCCCGCCAATGTTGAATGGAAATTGATATCGAACAACCTGACATCCACATCGGTACATCTTGTCGTCAATACACTATCTGCTTCAATCCGGCCTCTGCCTCCACTTTTTCTTTTCCGAAACCTGTTTTTTTCTTTTGATACGTTCCTGGACAGCGCCCTTGGAGGGCTTCGTCTTTTTTCTCGTCTTCTTTTTTTCCATGGCTTTCGCCAGCACGTTTTCCAGGTTCAGTATCACATCATTTTTGTTCTGAAGCTGCGACCGGCTTTCGCTTGCACTCAGGATCAGGTAACCGTCCTTCGAAAGCCTTGAACCCAGCTTCCCGGCAATTGTATTTTTTTCTTCCACGGTTAATACCTGCGACGCCAGGACATTGAACCGGAGGGTAACCTTCGAGTTGACCTTGTTTACATTTTGTCCCCCGGGTCCGTCGCTGCGGGACGTAGTAAACTCCAGTTCGTTTGCCAGCAATGAGGATGTCAATGTTCGCGGTGCATTCATGGTATAGATATGATTTGAGGGTGTGGCTAACTTTTCAGCCACTTCAACCCTTCTTCCTTGTTTGTGAACAAACGGGTCGGTCTTATCGGTTTGTTCGCGCCCAGGAAAAAATTGCCGATTATCCTGCTGACGGGGCTCGTTACGATCAACGCACATTTGGTAAAAATGGTAGCGTGTTCCCTTCCAGCAAAATGTTTCCGGCAGTCATGCGTCATCCTGGTAACATGCGAAAGATCGCATAACAGCGGTCGCGGAACGGATTTGACGAGCTCCCCGCCAAGCCTTGTACTCTCTCGCGCGTCTTGTAAGGTCATGACTGTATTGGGTTTGCATTCAATATATAAAATATCGTCCGCGCCGAGCGTAAAATTAATTTTATCCGTTTGTCTCCTGTTATCCGGTGGGTTCGATGTGGCCAATTGATCTGTCATCTCTCTGTTCTTGATTATGCTATCAAATCTGTAACATGTTCCTTTTGTTTCAGCCACCAGAGTCCCTCCTCCCGGCTTGTGAAAAGCCGCGTCGGCTTTAACGGCTTATTAAGTCCCAGAAAAAAATTACCAATGACACGGCTGACCGGATTGGTGACGATCAAGGCACATTTGCTGAATGTCTTCGCGTGTTCCGGCCCTGAGAAGTGTCGGCGACAGTCCTGCGACATTTTAACAACATTCGTCAGATCGCATAATAACGGCAGAGGTACATCATTCACCATCTCCGCCGATATCCGTGTACTCTCTTTTCCATCTACCAGCGTCATCACGGTGTCCGGAAAACACTCCGTACGCAGAATCATATCCGGACCTAACGTGAATTTGATTTTTTGCGTTTCCCTGTACATGGACTTGTTATGTTTTTGAGACCGTAAAAATAAAAGAAGCTCCTTCACCCGGCTTGGACTGGAGCCAGATCCTTTCTCCTGCCGTTTCCAGGATTCCTTTCACGGTCGCCAGCCCGATCCCCACGCTGGAAGCTTTAAAAGAAGGTTCGACCTGGTTGAAGAGTCCGAAAATTTTCTCATGGTTCACTGGATCGATACCCGGTCCGTTATCGCTAAAACAAAACTGATAATGATTTTCAAACGGCTCCGCCCCGATCGTTATTTTACATCTTGTCTTATCGGAATATTTAATGGCGTTGTCCAGCAGGTTCCTCACAATCTGTGTCGCTGCCACTTTATTAAAAGGCAATACCGGCAGAGTATCTACGATGACAACATCCGCCGATTTAAACACACTGTCGACTTCCATTACTTCCAGGAGCAGGGCATTCCAATCCACCGGTTCCTTTATTATATCCCTGAAGTGGGCCACAGAGTAGGCCAGAATACCCTCCACCAGGGTCTTCATTCTTTCGTTAACGAGTTTTAACTTGGTGATATATTCAAGTGCTTCCTGATTATTGTTTCCCACGCTCATCTCAAGAAGCTGAAGCAATCCGGATTGCGAGTTCAGGGGTGATTTCAGGTCATGGGCGGTGGTGTATGCGAATTTTTCGAGTTTGCCGTTCACTTCATCCAGCTTTTCCCTGTTTACGACCTGTGCGTTAAGCTCTTCGCTAAGCATATTCAGCCCCAGGGCAATGGCATCCAGCATGTCGTTATGACTACCTGTAGGGAGTTCCTTCGAGAAATCAAGGGATGCGATGCAACCTATCATATCGAGGATGTCGTTCAGCCTTTTATCGTCTCCCGGGTCAACCATGTTGTCGTAGCAACTCTTTACGCAAATTAAAAAAAGTTGCGCGTTTAACTACCGGGGATTCATACATCCATGCGGGAGCCTGGTCTATTGACTGGGTTTTGCCCTTTGCAACTCCTTCAGCGTCCAGTATTTATTCCTGTCCTTATTTTTTTCACGGATGTTCCGCACCCGTCCTCTCCAGATCGTTCCCGATTCATTCAGGTGTGCGCGCACATAACTTAACACATCCGCGATATATTCGTCACTTTCCCGGGCAACCGGCGCCATTGGGCCGTTATACTCCACGCCGTCAACGGGTCCGGTCAGGCCGTGCAACAAAATCTTTACGGGAATCTCGATATCGCCTGTCACCCTGGGCGACCCGACAAGCGACGGTGCCAGTTGCGAAATCCCTTTGCCATCCGCTCCGTGACACGTGCTGCAATATTCCTTAAAGATCTTGTAACCATTTACGATCTGGCTGGCGGCATCACCTCCGCGAAGCTTATACTTTTGCCTCAATGCCACAATCTCCGAATAGGCGGGGTTCAGGTTTTCCGCGGCGGTAATCTTTATTACCTCATTCTCCGGATGGCGTTCCAGAATCTCCCGGACTGCGGATTTCGATTCGTCGTTGATCAGGCGAAAGGAAAGTATGAGCTGCTGCAGCACCTCGGAGTCCGGATCATTGGCCATCGCTTTCAATACCTGCGTGATATCGGTATCGTTTTCTTTCAGGAATTTTTCGCTGATCCTGATCGCAGCCGCTCTTACCCTTGCATCCTTGTCCGCCAGCACGATTCTGAGCGTAGGTTTGTTGATCGCATCCAGTCCATCGAGCGTCCATAGCGCATGCAGCCGTTCCACTCCGTGATCCCCGGAATGGTTTCCGAAAAGGGTGGAGAAAAATGATTCGTTGTCCGCAACGGTTTCGATAAGCGCCGGAACCACAGATTTGTCTCCTCTTAACACGATCAGTTTCTGAGCTGTCATACGCCACCAGCCGTTGGGATGATCCAGGTAAGTCAACAGTTCTTCCGTGGTTTTATCCAGCATTCGCGGAGCGGGGCCTCGTTCCATCGTCTCATGCATGACGCGATACATTCTTCCCCGTCCGAAAAATTTGTCATAGCCTTTTTCTTTCACCACTTCCCTCAGGTAACTACCCTCCCCTACCCACGTTCCTTCCTGGATAATTCCCCTGTACATATCAACCACATATAAACTTCCATCGGGGCCGGTCGCTGCATGCACGGGCCTGAACAACGGATCTGTCGATGCGAGGAATTCGGCTTCGTGATACGGGTTTTCCAATACAATTTTTCCGTCCCGGTGGTGAATCTTCGCTCTGCGGATCAACCGCCCTACTGGTTCCGGTATAAACAAATCACCGTAGGCGGGTGGCATTTTGTCTCCCAAAAAAACTTCCTGCCCGGCTACTCCCGTAAACTTGTTTAACGTGCTGTCACCTTCCTTCATCCGTCGTGGTCCGCCCTGCGCGTCCAGTGTACCCACGACCGGCCATGGGATAACGAATGATTCATCCCAACGCCCGTCCAGTTCCAGACTTCCGTATATAGGATGTTGCTGAAATCCCAGAGCCGGAACTTCGGCGCCGGCACGCGAATAAAACAGTCTGCCTGTTTCATCCTGTGTGAGTCCCCATTGCCCCATAGCAGGCTCCGGCAAGGTATCCCTGATCAACACCCCGTTCGTGAATTTATACCGGAACGCTTTATTCGATACATACAGCCAGTTGTCAATGCTCCACAACATATTAGCATCCTGATGCTCGAGATTACGGTTGTCCCGGGTGGTATCCTCCAGTAAAAGTATTTTTTCATCGGCTCTTCCGTCGCCGTTTGTATCACGGTAGGAATACAGGCTCCGGTTATACGTTTCTCCCACGATAACCCGGTCGTCCAACGGAAGCATGATCCGGGGCAATACGAGGCTGTCAATAAAAACAACGCTCTTGTCCATTCTGCCATCGTCGTCCGTGTCTTCGAGGATCGATATCCGGCTCCAGGGTTCATCCTCATGATTCGCATCGATATCCTGCATATACGTCATCATCTGGGCTACGTACATTTTTCCATTGGGATCCCAGGCAACTGTGACCGGTTCTATTATCATCGGTTCGCTTGCCACCAGTTCGACTTTGTAGCCTTTTGGAACAAAGATGGTTTCCAGGCTCTCTTCCGGCGAAAGGCTCCGGAGAGGCGGGTCCTTTCTGATCTCAGGTTTCTCATATATCTCGTCACGGTAGTTCACTTCCTGGCGGCAGGATGTAAAACAAACCACTGCGAGCAGGAAAAGGATCACACGATGGCAACCGGCTGCCGTACAGGTAACGTTCTTCATTGTCTTTGGTGTAGTTTAAGAATCGGCGATGAAGGTACTTAATTAATCTCCGTTGCCTGATCAAATTACGCGATTGGTTAAACCCGGGGTTAAACAAGAAAGGATATGACCCTGAATCTATCGGTAGTGGCGGGAAAAGCGGGGGATCAGTCTCACCGTCCACATAAAGACTATTCCATCCACCATGCCTTTTGCCGCCGTCATTGGACTTTGCATACATTTTTAGATAGCTTAGACAAAGGACTACTAACTGCAAAACTTTACGATGAAACACTTCAACCGGCGGGAATTTATCAAAACAAGCGCCCTGGGGACGTTAGGCCTGACGCTATTGCCTTCGTTGGTCAACAAGGCGGCACCAAGCGACAAACTCCGGATCGCCCATATCGGACTCGGAGGTATGGGGAACCAGCATCTTAAATGGTTTGCCGCTCTGCCCGATGTAGAAATTGCAGCATTATGCGATGTCGACCAGGATCACCTTCAGTCGACTCTAAAAACCCTTCAGGGTCTGGTCCCCGGCAGCCAGGCCAACGGTTATGAAGACTTCCGGCATATCCTGGACCGAAAAGATATCGACGCCATTACTATCGCCACACCGGATCACTGGCACGCGCAGATCGCCACACTGGCATTTCAGGCCGGCAAGGATGTTTATGGAGAAAAACCGCTTTCATATGATATCAGAGAGGGGCAGGTGCTGTTGCAGAATCTGAAGAAGCACAACCGTGTTTTTCAATTGGGAACACAGATCCACGCCGGTGATAATTACCATCGCGTGGTGGAGATCATCCAGGCCGGGGCGATCGGCAAGGTGCATACGGTTCGCCTATGGAAGACGGGATTTTCACCGGGCATGGGACACCCTGCACCACAGGCAGTACCAAAAAACCTGAACTGGGATATGTGGCTGGGACCGGCACCCTATACCGACTATATGGCGGAACGCTGCCACCTGAACTACCGCTATTTCCTGGATTACTCCGGCGGTGTGTTCGCGGATTTCTGGTGCCATATCGCAGACGTTGTCTGGTGGTCGATCCGTCCCACGGGGCTCAGGTCAGTGGTCGCCCGCGGTGATAAGACCGACGGTATAGCCGATGCGCCGAAGTGGGTGGATGCAGACTATGAATTCGATCGCCTCAAACTTTACTGGACTACACAACCCCCGGACGTTCCAGGCGCAGCCGAACGGGGAATCGGTGCCTATTTTGAAGGCGACAAAGGCACGCTGATCTGCGACTACGGCACACGTTCCATTACCATTCAGGGCGAGACCTTTTCCGATCTTCCGGATATACCGCAGACCCTTCCGCGGTCGCCGGGACACCAGCAAAATTTTGTGGATGCCGTCAAGTCACGAACACAACCTGAATCCAACCTGGAGTACGCCAGGGAGATGACCTTGCCGATGCACCTTGCGATCATTTCCTGGCGCCTCGGGCGTAAGCTGGAATGGGATCCGAAGCAGGAAAAATTCGTTCATGACAAGGAAGCGAACGCATTGCTATCGCGACGGTATCGGAAAAAATGGGACTTGCTGTAACATTAGCCCATGAGTTTCTGACGAAGTGCTTCATAGGAGGTTTCCACCTCCAGGTAGACCGGCGCATCGTTTACACTCTGGTAGTTCAACTCCACGATGCTCTTTGCCCGGCTTTGGGGACTGGCATAGATTCTTCCGATACTGGCAATATTGACTAACTCTGTTTTGGTCTCAAATTCTTCGGAAACGGTAAGTTCGATAAACTGTGTCATAATTTTCGATTTAGAAAAATAAGGCGAAGTTACGATATAGACTGCATTGGGGCATATTCCTGTGTTACCTACCACCTGTCATACTTTGTGGCGTAGTTTTAGGGGAAAAGAATATATTTGTTTATACTGTTCAACCACATAAAATTCATGTCCATGCCTGGTCTTGCTAAACCGAATCCGCACCTTCCCGCCCTCGCTTT
Organism: Chryseolinea sp.; assembly: GCA_041742155.1. Classification (GTDB taxonomy): domain Bacteria; phylum Bacteroidota; class Bacteroidia; order Cytophagales; family Cyclobacteriaceae; genus Chryseolinea. Next base: position 137,247 of record JBGSJE010000006.1, read on the forward strand.
CATTTGCCTGCTGTTCATCACGGCCACCGTTCCTGTTACTGCTCAGGTTGGCGTGGGAGCCAAACCGCCAAAGAAAGCAGAAGTGTTCTTTGACGGCAGCCGTAAGATGCTGGATTCAAAATGGACGTACTGGAAAGGGCCGCGGCTCGCAGCTACGTTACCCATCAAATGGGCTATCGTGAAAGACCCAGTAGATAACGGTACCGTTGTAAGTTCGAACGATCCGGCCGGAGCGGGCGGCAAATACGGTGCGGCGGATATCGTCACAAACAAAACGTTCAGTGACTTCCGCGCACACGTGGAGTTTTACATTGCGGGCCCGGGGGGAAACAGCGGCGTTTATTTACAAAACCGGTACGAGATCCAGGTGCTGGACGGAGATTCAACCAAACATGGACTGGGTGCCGTCATCAACGAATCCGAATCACCTTACCATGCCTATAACGGACTGGGTAAGTGGAATGCTTATGATATCGTTTTCCGCGCGGCGCGTTTCAAAGACGGCAAACTGGTGGAACAACCGATGGTCACTATGTATTTCAACGGTAAAAAAGTACACGTTAATCAGAAGATCAGCCAGGTATGGGGCGGCCCCAATTCCGGAATAGACGGAGGTAACGATGGAGGTAAAGGAATAACAGATACACCCGGTGGATTAAAGTTACAAGCCGAAGGTCATGATGTATACTATCGTAACATCTGGATCCAGGAAATCGACCTGAAGGAGCCGGACACTGATTTTTAGAAATTCTCCGGGTTCGATGACTGGACGGTTCCGATGTCAGGAACCGCAGACGCCAGTCCGTTCAATTGGCCTGCAATTCAGCAAAGATGCTCTCCAGTTCAGCTTTTGTCTTGCCGAGCTTGGCCTGCAACCGGCAGAGCATGGTTTCGCGATTCTCTTCGGCCATGGCGAAATCTTCGTCCGAAAGAATGGGAAACCATCTTTTCAGCATGACCTTTTGCTCCCTCCAACTTCTGATGATAATCATATTGGAACAAGGTAGGCTTAAAATGGATATGTCTTCGTATAAATGCCACGTTATTTCTTCCATTAATTGCAGCGGTCCGGGTTCCGGCTGTGATTCCATTCGTCCCCTGAATTCGTCCGTTTGCCTCCCTATTTCGGGGATTAACAGCGGCCTGTACCATTTCCGCGACATCTCCGTTTTTTTTTCTCCGTGTTTGCTGAAATTCGAATCCTTATTTGGAGCAATAAAACAGACCCGGGATGGAGCAGATGGCATACCTTTTAATTTTCGCGTTTTCTTCGGCGATTCAACTATTGGGAACGGAACGGACACTTTCACCCGCTTCTTCGGTGGATCAGGTGTCGGACGTCCGCATCAATCCCGTTACGTTTGAAGATTCTTTACAAAGCCTTTATCATGAGATCGGCCTTGAAAACTATGACCTGTCATTCGAAGTTTTCAGGTACGGAATGATCGGATACCATAACCTGCAGCAACAGGGAAAGCTTAACAATAAAAATCTGATATCGATCATCGATTTTACCAAACCGAGTACACAGAAAAGATTCTACACAATCGACCTGGACGAACTCCAGGTAAAATTTTATACCTACGTCAGTCACGGCCGGAATACGGGTGAAGACGTGGCGAGGCACTTTTCAAATACCGTTCATTCCAATCAAAGTAGCCTCGGATTTTATGTGACGGGCGAAACGTATGTGGGCAGCAAGGGGTACAGTCTGAAGCTCGACGGAACGGAAGATGGCTATAACGATAATATGCGTGAGCGTGCTGTCGTGATGCACGATGCGGAATATGTTAGCGAATACTGGATAAAACAATACGGACGCCTGGGAAGAAGTCAGGGTTGTCCGGCGCTTCCAAAGGGTATCTCCAGGCAGGTAATCGATGTGATCAAAAACCGGACGGCCATATTTGCCTACTTTAACGACGACAAGTATCTCCGTGAATCTGCCTACCTCGATCCGACACGGCTTGGCATACCAGCGGATACCGCTCCGGCACTCGCTGAATAGTTATCACGCTTACATTCCCAGGAACGTCGATGTAGTCTTCTCAACCGGAAGCAACTGAGACAACTGAACTTTGTCGTGACCATAAATATCTTCCCGGAAATTCACCAGTCCATCTTCATCAACCCAGGCTGTCCAATATTCAAGGTGTACGTCATACGGTTTTTTCAAGTGTACGGTTGAAGGTATCGAATCGTTCATCGCTTTGTTTATGCGCTCCGGCGTCCAGCCTTTCTGGTCGCGCAATAAATATTCGGCAAATCGCACAGGTTCGTCGAGACGAACGAATCCATGACTTAACGCACGATAGTCTCTTGTGAACAACCGGTGATTAGGGGTGTCGTGTAAATAGACGCTCATCGTATTGGGCATTACAAATTTTACCAGGCCGAGGGAATTATCGCGACCGGGTCCCTGAACCACCCGGTATTGATAAGGGTTGACTGTTTCGCTGTTCCAGTCTTCCAGGGATGGATCGATCTCCACATCGTTTTTGTAAAAAGAAAAGTTCTTCGCCGAATAATATGCCGGGTTGGAACGGAGGTTCGGGATGATTTCTTCTTTTATAATACTTACCGGAACCGTCCAGGTGGGACTAAAAACCAGATGTTCAAGGGCATCGCTAAAAACCGGCGTTGCCTTGTTCGCTGCACCAACGATTACTCTCATCTCAAACTCCACTTTTTTGTTTTCATAAACCCTCAGTTTGTATTCGGGAATATTTACCAGGATATAATTTTGCGCGGAGTTTTCCGTGGTCCAGCGCATCCGTTCCATGTTCAACGCGATAATATTCGCCTTTTCATGAAACGACTGATTCAGGAACTTCAGGGTTTTTTCGCCGATTATGCCATCCGGCTCCAATCCATGTCTCATCTGGAAAAATTTAACCGCGCTCGCAAGTGTCTCATCATACACGAGTGAGTCCATCGACTCCAGCGAAGAATCGTACGGCATGGGATAAGGCTTCAGATCGGTAAAAGACAATTTTTTTCTTACCAGCGGAACAGCAATGTTCCGGTCTCCGGGCTTAACCTTACCGTTGATTGTGATAAGGGGAAACGCAACGGGAGCTGCTCCTTCCAGTCTGCGATACTGTTCGAGTGCCATTTGAAGCCTGGTGTATTGTTCACTGGCCGGCTGCAGTGTTTTTACAGCCTCAAGAAGTTCATGGGGATTACTAATCCCGGCAAGCAGTTCGACATCCCGGGTTGAAGATTCCTTGGCGGGTCGTTTCCACACGTACCGGTTACTTCCAACCGTCCTGACTTTCCCTTCCATGAGGTGGGTGGTGAACAGGAAATACATTTCCGTGATATGAATATCCAGGGCAGCGATATCGCCTGTTTTGTTCTCTTTAGGCTGATATACCGACCGCAGGCGCTCTTCGATACCGTCCACGTCGTAGTCACGGGGATTTAATCCGAAGGTCGCGGCGTTTTTCAGCAAGTCTATAGTTGCATAGTATAGGTTTCCGGGAGCATTGTCAAAAAGCCACTGCGTCTGTAACCCCTTGATCTTATAATAGAGTACGACCTTGTCGTTGATCCGTTGCCGGTCGTGTTGATTTTCCCGGCTAAGTGGACCTTTGCTTTCAAACGGATTAACCAATGTATCGATCGCGATGCGACTGGCGACCGGTATGGGGTCGCGTTGAACCAGGGATGAATCTATTCTATTGGAATGATCCGGGCTAACCGACGATGTAACGGTTAGGCTCTTGCTGCAGGAGACGAGCGCTGCCAGGCAAATAATATAACCGGAGAACTGAAGGACGTTTTGTACATTTTTTTCCATACGCTGCTACCCTATTCTTTACTAAGAAAAAATAGTACCAATTTTTAAATGCTGTTATTTGCTTGATTTGGAGGAATTCAATAAAAAATGCGGAACCTTTTTCCCATTTCAGTATTATGTTTTCCAATGTGATTCCCCACCAGGTGAATGATTGACGTTAACGGTGCCCATTGAAAAAGGTTATAGGATTTCCAGCGCAAACGTTGGATGAGATTTTCGCGGCTGAGGAAGCGTTGTTTGGTTATTTTTCATGCGATTTTTTGACGTTACGGTACTGCATTTTTCCGCAAACGATATTTACGAAATTAAAGACGGTTTCCTTACAACTTCCAAACCCGTCTTTCACACGCCCGTATATTTGCATCATAAAACAAATACAAACACGCAGTATGAAAACAAAATCACTTTACTTCGCAGCATTATTCGTAATTGGCGCAGCAGTAACAGCAGTAGCAAAAGATGAACCTACCACCGGTATGGCAGTTCTTTCTTCTAAGGGTTCACAAGTTGTTAAGGTTATCTACAAGGGAGAAAATGCAGGCAAAGTAAAAATCAACATTTATGATGCTTCTTCTCACATTGTTTATTCCGAAAGCAGAAGCACTGACGCCGGATTTATCCTTCCTTTGAATTTCTCAGGTCTTCAGTTTGGTGAGTATACGATCGAACTGATCGATGCAAACAGTACAAAGACTGAAAAGATAAACTATCAGCCCGCTGCAGCAAAGAACAACGTTCACATCTCAAAATTGAATGAGAACGGAAAGTTCCTTTTGTCTGTATCCAAGATCAAGAACGAAGATATCACCGTTAAAATCTTCGATGCAGCCAATAACCTGGTGCACACTTCGAGCAAACAAGTATCGGGTGAGTTCGCCCAGTTGTTCTCGATCAAGAATTTTTCAGGCGCTTGCACGTTCGAAATCACGAACGGCGCAGGTGAGACAACGGTAGTACGTTTCTAAGCCTGTCCGATAACTATTGCCAACGGAAGCCCTCGTGTGAACGGGGGCTTTTTTTATTCCCGAGGTCGGTAACTGCGCTAAAAGATTAGTATTTTTAAAAAAAACCGGCCCATATGCGTCGCTCCATCGTCACATCACTTCAGTTTTCCGTCCTCCTTTTCATGTTCGCCTGCAGCCCTGCCGAAAACGACAGGCAAACCTGGTATAAAGGAAATTTACACACCCATTCCTATTGGAGCGATGGCGATGAATACCCGGAAATGATTATGGACTGGTATAAAACCAACGGATACCAATTCGTCGGCCTTTCAGATCATAATATCCTGGCCGATCACGAGAAATGGGTCATCGTCGCGAAGAGTAAAATGTATGAGGAAGGTTATAAAAAATACCTGGAAAAATACGGCGAGTCCTGGGTTGTTCACAAATCGGACACCGGCCGCATCCAGGTAAAGCTTAAAACATACGATGAGTACAAACCGTTGTTTGAAGACAACAACTTCCTGATCATAAAGTCCGAGGAGATCACCGACCGCTTCGGCGACCGCCCGATCCATATGAATGTGACGAATGTGCAAAAACTCGTTCAGCCACAGGGCGGATCAAGTGTGACGGAAGTCATGCAACGCAACGTGGACGAGGTCCTGAAGCAACGCAAGGAAACCGGTATCCCGATGTTTCCGCATATCAACCATCCGAATTTCTTCTACGGTATAACCTATCAGGATATCATCGGTCTGCAGGGTGAACGTTTTTTTGAGGTATATAATGGTCACCCGATGGTACAAAATTACGGCGATAGCCTTCATCCCGGAACCGAGGAGATGTGGGATAAGATCAACATCGCATACTGCAACAAAAACCAGCCGCTTCTGCTCGGGCTGGCTACCGACGACAGCCATAGTTACCATCAGTTCGGATCCGCATATGCAAACGCCGGCCGCGGGTGGGTGATGGTTCGCAGCGAACAGTTATCTCCGGCATCCCTTATCGAATCGATGGAAGCCGGCGATTTTTACGCCTCCACAGGAGTAACGTTAAGTAAGCTCGATTTTGAAAAAAATGAAATAAGCATCCATGTTCAGGCTGATCCGGAGGTAAATTATACAATTGAGTTTATCGGTGTAAAAGACGGTGAACAACAGTCTCAGGTGTTGGCTAAGGTCGAGGGTACGCAGGCGATGTACAGCGTAACGGATGAGTATCTCTTCGTTCGCTGCCGTATCACTTCAGACAAGAAGAAAACAAATCCTTTTCAGGAGGGAGAATACGAAATGGCCTGGACACAACCCGTACAATTTGCCAAATAGATCATAGTATCACAACCTTGCCCGTCCGGACCGACTCATCGCACGCAAATGCGATGCGAAGGCTGTTCACGGCGTCCTGCATATGATCTGTAAGATCGATGTCTTCATGAATGGCTTTCAGAAAATACCGTTGCTCGCGGTTACATAATTCCTGATGATCCGGTTCGTCGCTGAGGTTGATCCAGGTGTCGGGTTCCTTAAATTGATCGTTACCATCCAGCCCGGCATGGTGAAACCTCAGGGATTCAGTCTTCGTGTGGGCTTCGATGGAATCCGATTTCCCTGTTCCACCCGCATCCTTTGCAACGATGGAAACCGAACCTTTAGGGCCGATTACGTCTTTCACAAAAAACGCAGTCTCGCTGATCATAGGTCCCCATCCTGCCTCATACCAGCCAACGGATCCGTCTTCAAACCGGATCTGCAGTTGGCCGTAGTTATAGTTGCCGGCGGGAATTTCCTCTGTCAGCCTTGCGCCGATCGCGCTTACCTGTGTCGGCCGTGATCGTGTCATCTGGCACATGACATCGATATAATGCACACCACAATCCACAATGGGGCTGAGGCTTGCCATGAGGTTCTTATGCACGGTCCACATATAACCGTGGCTTTGCTGGTTGAGGTTCATTCGCATTACCAACGGTTTGCCTAGCTCATGTGACAGCTGAACAAACTTCTCCCACGACGGATGATGACGAAGTATGTATCCGACCACCAGTTTTTTCTTTGCTTTCCGGGCTGCCGCGGCAACCCGTTCGGCTCCTTCGACCGTATCCGCTAACGGTTTTTCAATAAAGACGTGGCATCCGGATTCCAGGGCCATCACGGCAAAACGTTCGTGTGTATCCGGATAGGTTGAAATGCAGACAGCATCAGGCGCGGTTGACTTCAGAGCAGTCTCGTATTCGTCGAACAACGGGTATTTTCCGCCAAGCCTGGTATTTAACACTTCCTTGCTTTTGCCTTTTGAAACCAGGCCACAAATCTCCACACCTTCCGTTGTGTGATAGGCGGTGGCGTGAGAGGCGCCCATGTTTCCACATCCTACTACCAGGACGCGCAGCTTCTTCTTTTCAGACATATCAGTATCAGTTCTTTATTTGAGGATCCGGCTACACGACTTCGGCGAGTGCCTTTTTCATTTTTTCAAGACCGGTTTTGGCAACCAGCAACGGATCCTGAGCCCAATATTCCCGATTGAAAAGTTCCAGGGACAGGATCTTGGGACCTTTCATGTTTTTCAGATCCGTCAGCACCTGTTTTAACGGCGCTACACCATCACCGGGATAGATACGGTCCTTGTCTTCAAGTTTTTCGCGTGGGATTGTGGAAGGATAATCGTTCATGTGGAAAATTTCGATAAGGCTTCCATCGATCATTTTTAATCCTTCAAACCCGGAACCTCCGCGGTGAAGGTGATACACGTCGGCCAGAATGCGTACACCCGGATCGTTAGCCACGGCTGACGCCATCAATACCTGCCCGAGGTGAAAGAACCTCGAAGCACCCCAGAACTCCAGCTGAGGTGTTACTCCCGTCTCACGACCGAGAGCAATGAGCGCTGCAAAGCGTTCTCCTACCCTGAACAGATCGAGCTGGTCCGAAGGCTTGATGCCCGCAGAAGGAGCAGCCATGCGCGGACATCCCAGCGCCGCCATCATTTCCATCTCCTCGCGCATTTGTTTGAACCCGGCTTTGCGCTGCTCATCATCGTCTACCATCCAGGGCGAGAAACCGATGGCATCCACAACGGGTAGCTTGCTGTCGTCCAGTAATTTTTTCAGGGCTGGCAGTGATCCACCTTTGTTCAAATATTCTTTCACGTCGCCGGTCCACAGTTCGATACAGTCGTAGCCGGCCCTGGCGGCGATGTCGATGTATTTTTCAACACCTAACTTCTGACCACTGATGGTACTGGTGTTAAGTGAAAGGCGGAATTTATCTGCGGTTTTTTTTTCTTTCCCTGCAAAGGCAAGAGGCCCCATAAGGGAAATCCCCGTGGCTGCTGTTGCTGTTTTTATGGCGTTTCTGCGGTTCATAGGTGATCGGGTTACGAGGCTGAAATTACTGCTTACGGGATAAAAAAAGAAAATGTGTCAGATATGAGTTATGAGTGGTTGTGCGGCGTGTGGGGTTACCTTCTTTTTCGTTTGGGTGGAGGTGGCGGCTCTTTGATAGGTTCGAGTATAAACGCGATGTCTTGTCCGACGTAATTCGCATGACCTTCTTTGGTGCGAAGCGAAGGGATCGCAAAAACGCCGGTACCATCCGTCGTGACTATTTCCGTTTCCTGTATAAACTCTCCTCTCCAGGTATGGAACAATCTGAGTTTATACTTTTTTTCCCGGAGCGATGCTATCGTAACCGTGTCTCCCGCAACGTCGGTCTTCGAATTGACGACCCATCCGTAGATCAACTGATCACTTTGCATTCCAAAACCATCACCGCCGGGTATGGACACCGCGATCGGCGACGGATTGATCAACTTTGAAAATGGGATCTGGTCTGTGAACGTCCTGATATGCCTCAACTGGTTCGACACAATCACATCGTTCATCCTGCCACTGAAGGCCCACCAGAAAGGCGTCATCGATGTACCTGTCGCCAGCGAAACCCACAATACATTGTGATGCATGGCAACATAACCGGGCATACCGGGTTCGTAGTACGTATGATCCCACCCGGTTTCCCCGATGATAACGGGCTTCCCGTAGCCGTCCCATATCTTTCTTATCTGGTCCGCGTAATTTTTATAGCTGTAGGTCAGCGGGTGGGTGTCGGCTGAATCGAGCGTTCCCGCCCTGTTCATCGGGAAACCCTGGGCTTCATATATTTCCCGGGCAGCGATGTCAGTGATCTGATAGCCATCGTGGAAAAATTCCTTGATACCTCCGCTCCGTGTAGCTGTTGTCAGGTGATCGTACGGATCATGCGTTTTAAAGTATGTGTGCACGTTTTTTGTCCATAGCCCAGCCATTGTGCTGTCGCCGGAAACCCAGCCATCCGTTCCGTTTATTTCGTCGACAATGAACCACAAGGCAAGCGATCGGCTATATCCCCATCGCGCGATAAAATAACGATAAAGTTTCTCCTGAAATTTCCACGCGGCTGTACTTCTGAAAAATTCCTTGCTCGAGGTGATCCGCTGGTATGGGTTCGTATGCCACCTGATATTAAATCCTCCCCAAACGGTTTCGGACAAGAAAGAATGAAACCACAAATTCAGACTGATGAGTATTTCCCGCTCTTCACACAGTTGGAATAAATCATCGATCCGTGTACAGATATCCTGATCGTACCGCCCGACACCACTTCCCATGGTTTCAAGTGGGGTAATGAAGTTACTGATAAAATTGACGCCTTTGCCTTTCAGTTCATCCAGGTTTTCCTTGGTCACCCGTCCGTTGTACCACAAGCCAATTCCATAGAAGGGCGTTCCGTCCTTGTACTCCAGAAATCTTTTGTTGCCGGCTATCCGAACGGGGCCTTTAAATTTCGAAGGAATCGCTTTGAAGGTTTGTTCGCTGCTCAGCCCTTCGCCGTGGCGGTCTTTTACACGGATCTGGTATTTCCATACTCCCAGTTCATCCGGCGCAAACCTTACTTTCCACATCGTGCCAAAGGTGTAGTTGTAAAAACCCGGGATGTTCCACTTTTTTCCCGTCGGCGATGTAAAGGTGACCAGGATGTCTATATCTTCCGGATCAAAAGGGTTTTCGAATTGCGCCCGTATCGTTAGCCTGCACTCAAATTTGTCGTACAGTCCGACAGAGTCCAGGTTCTCCCGGATACTAAGCACTTCCGGTTTTTCGGAAGAACCGGCAAGCTGTGCGTTTGCATGGGAAAGCGTCGTCAGTAAAAAGACAATATATACAACTGCTCTGAACATCATGGAGTTAACTAAATGGAAGGTAAATTCCCGCTAAGATAAATGAAACTGCCTTTACATCAGCGGTACTGATCTTTTAACATCTCTCCGCTCACCCCGCTATTTTTCCATTTATAAGTTGTCACTCAGATTCAGGGAACTGTTGCCTTTGCCTATAAAACACGGCAACCTCCTGGCAGATGGGGTTTTGCCTGATTCGATGGGAAGCAACTTTTTTCGTCACAAAGACAGCTTAATTCCCCTTAACACCGGATATTCGCCGTCGATTTCAGGTATGGAGGAAAAAAACAGGCAGCGGATTTTTTTGAGTGTGTTTTTCTTTATTGCGGGTGTGACCTTTGCCACCTGGGCCTCCCGGATACCGACAATCAAGACAACGTTCGGATACAATGAAGCTGAGCTGGGAACCATCCTTCTCTTCATGCCGATCAGTTCGCTGATCGGACTTCCGATCTCCGGATGGCTTGTATCCCGCTTCGACAGCAGATTACCGATGACTGCCGGGTTCGTCGCCATGTCAGTCGCACTTTGCCTGATCGGATTTGCAACAACAACTTTCCTCCTGGTGAGTTCGATATGCCTGTTCTCCTTCAGCATGCGGATCATGAGTATATCGATCAACACGCAGGCGATCACCCTTCAGAAACAATTCGACAGAAAAATCAATGGATCCTTTCATGGATTATGGAGTACGGGCGGGATAGTCGGAGTCGGGATCTGTACATTATTCGTAGGCCTGGAGGTGAGCATGGGTGTACACCTGCTCGTCATATCCGCACTGACGATCATTACCACCGCTCTTTCCTACAAGTTCCTGATCAGGAATGACCGCGCCACTTCGGGCAACAAGATTGCTCTCGGGAAACCGGATCCTTATATTGTTTACCTGGGCCTGCTCGTATTTTTTGCCGCCATCTGCGAAGGCGGAATGTTCGACTGGAGCGGTGTCTATTTTCAGGAGATCGTGAAGGCAGATATTTTCACCCTTGGCTATCTTACCTTTATGATCTTTATGGCTGTATCACGCTTTGCCTGCGACTGGCTGGTTGAGAACATCGGCATGCCTAGAACCTATATCGGAAGCGCGGTACTCATCATCGCCGGAATATCACTCGCTGTTCTCTTTCCACACTTCTGGCCTTCGATGATCGGTTTTTGCCTCGTCGGTTTCGGAACGGCTTCCATCATCCCCATGACGTTCTTACTCGCCGGTTCATCCCGTAAATATTCACCGGGCATGGCGATTTCGATCATCGCGACCTACAGTATTGTAGGTATGCTTATCGGGCCACCACTCATCGGGTACCTTGCCCACGCATTTAACCTCCGTGTTTCATTCATCGCCCTGGCTGTCTCCGGGTTTATGCTCATCCCCTTCTCCCAGCTTTTTTTCAGGCACCAGCGATCCGTCAAGTAAGACGTTATTCAAGGAAGATCGTTCCCGCCATATATTCCCGGGCCTGCCCGCCGATATCAACACGATCATTCCGGTAGGTACAAAGCAAATGTCCGCCCCGTTGCGAAAGCTGCATGGCCGTCATCTCGTTCTTATTCAGGCGTGAAGCCCAGTAAGGTATAAGCGTGGTATGAGCGGAGCCTGTTACGGGATCTTCGTTGACACCCGACTGAGGAGCAAAAAAACGCGACACAAAATCAACACCATCTCCGATGGACGTGGCAATCACACCCCGCGCTTTCAATTTCGAAATGTGAACAAAAGACGGTTCGAGGCTGGCGATCTGGTTCTGGTTTTCAAAAACAAGCATGTAATCGCTCTTTCCCTTATACGCCTCCGACGGTTTTAGGGCGAAGCAATTCACGAGCTCCTCTGTCACCGCTACCTTTTCAAAAGTATCCGCCGGGAAGTCGAGGGTAAACAAATCCCCGTGCCGGGTGACTTTTAAGGTTCCGCTTCTGCGCGAAATAAAAGTAACGGTATCATTTTGGTATCCCCGGTATTTAAACAGGACAAATGCGGAAGCAAGCGTTGCGTGTCCGCACAGGTCGACTTCCAGCACCGGAGTAAACCACCTGATCTCATAACCCTGATCGCCTTTGACATAAAAAGCGGTCTCGGCGAGGTTATTTTCCATGGCGATGTTTTGCATTACGTCGTCGGGGAGCCAGGACTCAAGCGGGCAGACAGCAGCGGGGTTGCCGGTGAAAACACGGGTTGCAAAGGCGTCGATCTGGTATATGTCAAGCTTCATAATCTTTCGTTTTTAAGTTGAGAACGGAAAAGCAGTCCGGAGGTTCCCCGCCCGCCGGTCGAAAAATCATTGGAACAATAGCGGCTGCTTAACCCGTTTAGTATTCACGGCTTTGGCTCTTACGCCAGTACAACATTAACAGGAAGCCGATGATGGCGCCGCCGATGTGGGCAAAGTGCGCGATCCCCCCTCCGAAAATTGAAAACCCCGTAATCCCTGAAAACAGATCCAGGGCGATGAGCACGGGGATAAAGTACTTCGCGGCAATCGGAACCGGGAAAAAGATCAGCGCAAGTTTGGCGTTCGGATACGAAATACCAAAGGCCACCAGTACACCATAGATTGCACCCGAAGCGCCAACGGCGGGAATGTTATACAGTTGGTAAAGCTGCTGCAGACCAGTTACTGCGGAAGAAATGGTCTCGGGCGAATGGAGGGCGCGTTGAATATCTTCCGCCGACATCCCGCGGCTGATGAGTTCCCTGTAGGTATTCTGAAACTGAAAATAATTCACGAGAATATAAATTACGCTGGCACCGATACCGGAGAGGAAGTAAAACACAAAAAATTTATTTCGCCCCCACATCTCTTCGAGTGGCGATCCGAATGCCCACAAGGCATACATGTTAAAAAGAATGTGGGTGAAGCCGCCATGCATAAACATGTTGGTCACGAATTGCCAGTAACGAAAATGTTCGTTCGCGGGAAAATAAAGTGCCAACGTTCCGAACATAACGTTTTCCATATCCGGTCCAAGAAATGTGATCGCAAACAAAATCACATTCGCTATCACCAATATCCCGATCGCACTGAAACCTTTCTTCATTCGTGTTGTTTTTAAAATCCGGCAGAACGCGGTGACAATCACCGCGCATTACATTAACGTTGATTCCTGTTGCTTCATCTCTGCTCTCAGGAGCTTTACCAGTTCATTCAATTTTTCCGTCGAGAACAGGTCATGTTCCGATTTAAGCACAAATGCCGAGTATATATCATTTGATTTTTCCGCGACGTTGGCTTTCAGGACGGCCGTGCATTTCAGCAGATGGTAACGTCCGTCGCTTACATCGTAAACGATCAGGTGGTTCACGCTATCGTTGATATCTTTGGCAAAACACAGAAAGAGGGGAAAGTCAAACAAATCCGCTCCTCTGAGTTCCGGAATAAGGTTTGCATCGAAAAACTCGTATCGCAGAATAATACTGTGAAGGTTGGACTGCAACAGCGCCGACTGGAGCGCAGCGAGTCTTTCGACCATTTGTTGCAGGGGTGTCGTATCCTGGTCAAATCGCCCGACAGGCAGCCATTGATGAGAGGCAAATTGCAGGTATTGCAAGGCCGGTCTGCCTATGTCCAGTTTATAATCAAACAGGCGATAGCCGGGCACAAAATAACCCGGATAAAAATATTGCAGGTTATGCCTTTTGCAGTATTCTATCTTGAGGTAGATCAGATACTTTCCCAGGCTGTGTTTCTTGTACGCTGGATCATAAAAGCTGGTGATACCGGCGGCACTGGTTTCGCCGATATCAAAATAACCGGCGGCGATCAGTTTGCTGCCGTCGTAAACCGTGACTTCGTATGTATTGTAGATGGAAAGAGTCGTTCCACCAAAGAGCAGTTGACTGAGTGACGCCGACGCCTCAAACGAGATCCCTTGTTTATACCTTGCGAAGAGGTCTTCTTTTTCCAGGGTAATGGATGCCGGGCCGATTTCCGTGCGGAAGCATGCATTCCGTTTGATAATCTTTCTTTGCCTCTCATCCGCACCATAGTCACCCAGAACGATACGCAACCAGATGGCACTGTAAAACTGCCCCTTGAAATGCAAAAAATTGGTTGTAAAAATTGTCTGCCCCATTCTGAACCATCCCATGGAGAGGAAGGAATCAAGTTCCTCCGGATGCAATGTTTCTGGTGATTCAGCCCGTGCAAACATATCGACATGTGGCTGTCAAAGGGCCAGACAGGGACTTCCGGCTTCTATCCACATGACAAAATTATAAACTTTAACCCACGAAACTAACACATGCGGCGATAACGAACGTGGCCCGGGTAACTAACCGATTCAACCTGGTGGCATGTGAAGCTTGTTTGTCCGATGTTAGGGTCGTGGTCCTCAAGTCTAAGGCTACAAGCCTCAAGTCTATGGCTACAAGCATCAAGTCTACAAGCGTCAAGTCTATGGCTACAAGCCTCAAGTCTACAAGCCTCAAGTCTATGGCTACAAGCGCCGGGCCTGAAGCCTGTCTTACAGTTGTAGCCAGTATACACTTACCTGGTACTAATTACGCTCGCTAAGATGCGAAGTGCCTGGGGTATCTTCACCCTGATGCAGCTGAACGATGCGTTCGCGCTGGTAAGCAATAATTCCCTGGAGCCTTTTAATACTTCGCTTCGCATTTCCCAGGCGGTGCCTGGCCAGACTCAACTGCTGGTTCTTTCTGGCGATCTTCTGCTGAAGTTCGGCAACCAGTTCGATGAGATTTTCTATTTGGCCTTCGGTCAGGTTCTTTTTTTCCATATAACACCGGTTAAATAGCCTGCTATTTCCAACGAATATATCGGGTATAGTCCCCTTGCTTCATCAGTCCGACCGGACCTTCATAAATTCCGCCGTAACCACCGGGATCATCCACATAGACTACCAGGGTATTCAATATCCCCGCTTTAACGAGGTCTTTCGAAATGAAGTAGATCCGTTCCTTCTGATACTTGTCGTAATTCCATCCGATGAGCTTACCATTGAGAAAAGTTTTGTCACTGTCATCAATTTTTCCCAGCAACAGCACCAGGTCGTCACCCAGCAGTTCTTTCGGAAGGGTAAACTGCTTCCTGTACCACGCACCGCCGTCGTACTTTCCAAATCCCTGGCTTTCCCATGCGCCGGGAACGGTTATTTCCGTCCAGCCCTCTTTGCCGAGCGTAGCCAGTATTTTTTCACTGATGTCGGAATATCGCTCGTGGCTGTTTGGTACAATTTTGAAGTCCCAGACGCCCCGTAAATTGACTGCAAGTCCGCGATCTCCTTTGCTGGTGTAAACGCCGACCTCGCCGGAAACGATACCTCCTTCGATCTCCGAATCATAGACCCTGACAGCGATCACATTTTTTCCCGTAAAGTCGATGTATTCCGTCGGTATGTAATAGTTCCTTGACGCGTTGTATGCGGTATGAAACCGCGGTGGGAACGCACCTGAAGACCCGACCTTATGGCCGTTCACATATACTTCATCCACGTCATCGATATAGCCGAGGAATAAATTATAACTCAGTTCCCTGCCGTCGAGATCTTCACCGCTGAAGGACTTCCTGTACCAGGCGTATCCATTATAGCCGTTAAATCCTTCGTCTTCCCACTTGGAGGGGACGTAAATATCTTCCCACTTCGAATCGTTGTAGTAACGGTCGGCCCAGATGGCCTTGTCTCCGATTGAAAATTTCCACTTTCCCTGGAGGTTGACCACCCTTTCCCATTTATCCTGCGCATAGGTGACCTGGTTCCCCAGCACGCAGGAAAGTACCATCACGAGGCCACCCAGCACCCAATTCTTTTTACAGTTTCCCATGATCATTCAAGTCAAATCCCCTAGTCCCAAAAGAGAGACCAGAAATTAAAATAGGTATTGTGGTTTTCGTTTTGGTAATTCCTCCAGAAGTCCCTGTATTCATTTTGAGGTATGATGGCAAGGGGACCCTCATACATGCCCCCACCCTGTTCCTGGTCGTATACCCGTATGGCGATCAGGTTTTCTTTTCCGGGTCTCAGCAGGTTATCGGGAATAAAATAGGTTCTTGGTTTACGCCACTCGTCGTTCCGGGCCCATTTTTTTTCGATATTCCCCGTTCCCCCTATACGCTTTCCGTTGACAAAAACTTCATCCATATCATCGATCCTTCCCAATAACAATACCATATCTTCAGGCGTGAAGTCCCTGGGAAGGACAAATTTTTTCCGGTACCACGCGAAACCATCGTAGTTACGGAAACCCTGGTCTTCCCAATAGGACGGGGCTGTAATGTTTTCCCAGCCGGAATCGTCAAACTCTTCACCGGACCATTTCTCGTCATCGAACAGATGAAACTTCCAGTTACCCAGCAAGGGGTATCCCGTCTCATAATAATTATCGTAGCTGAAAATACCGATATTGCTTTTGCCCAGTATTCCTCCCTCGCCACCTTCGTCGTAAACCCTGACGGCAATAACATTCTTTTTGCCAGCTACGAGATATTCCGTAGGAACAGGGTAGGTCCGGCTTACTGTATGTGCCGTGAAGTACTCCGGCGGAAAACCTCCCGTACTTCCCACTCTCCTTCCGTTGACGAATACCTCGTCTACGTCGTCGATCCTTCCCAGCTCCAGGTACAGGATCTCACTTGCCGTGAATTCTATTTCAAAGGTCGTCCTGTACCAGGCATATCCGTTGTACCGGCGGAAACCTTCAGACTGCCAGGACGACGGTACATATACACGCTCCCAGTCGGAGTCATCGTAGTTGGGTTTGGCGAAGCTCATGTTATCGCCGATTGAAAATCTCCAGTTACCCCGGAGGTTGACCTTTCTCTCGCCACCCGAACATGAGGCGGTAAAGTGGATTACAAGCAGAAGGAGAATAAATACTGTGGATTTTGCCGTCGTCAGGGTGTTCATTGCCGTGTCAGGTTACTATTTTGTTGAATGACGGCATAATATTAGCCGTGCCCGGAAAAAAATATGTCACCCCGCGGTAATCAATTGTAAAAAGTTGTCACGTGCCTGGGGGGGGGAGTGCGAGTGCCAGTGCGAGACGCGAGGAAAAAAAAATACACACTCTGATTAACGAATCCCTTTCCGTTCTCGCACTCCGCACTCACGCTGATTTTTCGTGCTCTGCACTCACGCTGATTTTAGTGCGAGTGCCAGTGCGAGACGCGAGGAAAATACTCAACCTGATTTTTTAACTGCACTTCCGTTCTCGCACTCCGCACTCACCCTGATTTTTCGTGCCAGTGCGAGACGCGAGGAAAATACTCAACCTGATTTTTTAACTGCATTTCCGCTCTCGCACTCCGCATTCACGCTGATTTTTCGTGCCAGTGCGAGAAGCGAGGAAAATACTCAACCTGATTTTTTAACTGCATTTCCCTTCTCGCACTCCGCACTCACCCTGATTTTTCGTGCCAGTGCGAGACGCGAGGAAAATACTCAACCTGATTTTTTAACTGCATTTCCGCTCTCGCACTCCGCA
>JBGSJE010000007.1:0-29465 GCA_041742155.1 Chryseolinea sp.
CTTCGCACTCACGCGGATTTTCAGTGCGAGTGCCAGTGCGAGACGCGAAGAAAAAAACAGGGTCGCTTACCGAAAATACTCACCCCGATTTTCAACTGAATGCCCTTACGCTCTCGCACTTCGCACTCACCCTGTTTTTTACACTCACCCTGGTTTTTCAGTGCGAGTGCCAGTGCGAGAGGCGAAGAAAATACTTACCCTGATTTAACTGCCTTTTCGTTCTGGCACTCCGCACTTACCCTGATTTTTCGCGCTCCGCACTCACGCTGGTTTTTCGCGCTCCGCACTCACGCTGGTTTTTTTAGTGCGAGTGCCAGTGCGAGAGGCGAAGAAAATACTTACCCTGATTTAACTGCCTTTTCGTTCTGGCACTCCGCACTCACCCTGATTTTTACCTGTGGCGCAATGAGCGATTAAAGTCTTTCAAAATCGGAACATAACGGATGGGTTTTTAAAATTGATCATAGAGACAACTATTGAACAAAGTGCGAGTGCCAGTGCGAGAGACGAGGAAAATACTTAACCTGATTTTTTACCTGCCTTTACGTTCTCGCGCTCCGCACTCACGCTGATTTTACGCGCTCACCCTGTTTTTTAGTGCGAGTGCCAGTGCGAGAGACGAAGAAAAAAAACAGGGTGAACATTTCGTTTTACGAAATACCCACCCTGATTACTGATATGACTGCCTTTACGTTCTCGCGCTCCGGCACTCACGCTGATTTTACGCGCTCACCCTGTTTTTTAGTGCGAGCGCCAGTGCCAGACGCGAAGAAAAAAAACAGGGTGAACATTTCGCTTTACCGAAATACCCACCCTGTCTACTGATTTGAGTGCATTTGCGTTCTCGCACTCCGCACTCACCCTGTTTTTTTGTAGCGGGGACAGGACTCGAACCTGTGACCTTTGGGTTATGAGCCCAACGAGCTACCAACTGCTCCACCCCGCGATATATTTTTAAGGAAGAACTCCTTTCTTACCTTTTTCTTGCCCTCTTTCTACCCGATCCAAACCAACTTTTTACGGTTATTCAAATCAGTTGGCAAAAGTAGGTCGCTCACATTTAAAAAACAAGTTACCTTTGCAAATCATTATGGAGCAAACACCCTTTAAATCAGGCTTTGTGAGTATCGTGGGCAAGCCTAACGTGGGCAAATCTTCCCTGATGAATAAATTAATGGGCGAAAACCTCTCCATTATCACACCCAAAGCCCAAACCACGCGCCACCGAATCATGGGTATCCTCAATGGCGAAAACTACCAGATCGTCTACTCCGATACGCCGGGAATACTGGAACCCAAATATTCTTTGCACGATGCCATGATGAGCTATGTGAAAGTTTCGCTGGAAGACGCCGACCTGATATTATTAGTGGTCGCCCTCGAAGATAAGTTCGAACCTGAACTGTTTGAACGCTTCCAGAGAATACAAACACCCATCTTCCTGGTCATCAACAAAATCGACCTCGTAAAAGGTTCGCAGATCGAAGACAAAGTGGCATACTGGACGCAGCACCTGCCCAATATCAAAGAAATCCTGCCCGTCTCCGCGAAATCCGGCCAGCATGTGAACGAGCTGCTGCCGAAACTGCTGAGCTTTATGCCCGAACATCCACCCTATTTTCCCAAGGATGAGTATACAGACCGGACAGAGCGGTTTTTCGCGTCGGAGATCGTCCGGGAGAAGATCTTCTTAAACTATGAGCAGGAGATCCCCTACAGTACCGAGGTGTCCATCAACTCCTTTAAGGAAGAAGAGGATATCATCCGGATCAGCGCCGTGATCTACGTGGAGCGGGACTCCCAGAAGGGTATTATCATCGGCAAGGGCGCCAGCTCCATCAAGAAGGTAGGCGTGGAGGCGCGTAAGGATATGGAAATGTTCTTCGGAAAAAAGATTTTCCTGGAGACACACGTAAAGGTTGCCGACAACTGGCGCAAGCAGGCGTTCAAGCTTAAGCAATTCGGATACACGGAGTAAAGAGCATGACGGGTTGGATTAACCCGTTCAAAAATATAAAAAGGAAATGGCAAACATTGTAGCAATAGTAGGCAGGCCTAACGTTGGTAAATCGACTTTCTTTAACAGGATGACGGAAAAACGGGAAGCGATCATGGATAATATGCCTGGCGTCACACGCGACCGGCACTATGGATACGCGGAATGGTGCGGCAAGTACTTTACCATCATCGATACCGGCGGATACGTGACGGGCTCGGAGGACAAGTTCGAGTCGCAGATCCGGAAGCAGGTCAAGATGGCGATCGACGAGGCATCAGCGGTCATCTTTATGGTGGACTGCCGCGACGGCCTTACCGGGTTCGACAAGGAATTCGCCAACATCCTGCGCACAAGCAAGAAGCCCATCTTCGTTGCCGCGAACAAAGCGGACACACCCGACAAAGCTTTCCTGGCGGCGGAGTTTTATGAACTCAGCCTGGGTGAAGTATATCCGATATCATCGGAAAACGGTGGGGGTACTGGCGAATTGCTGGATGAACTGATCAAGGTTTTCCCCAGCGAAGGGGTAGAGGACCCCGACGCGGGTATTCCGAAGATCGCTATCCTCGGCAGGCCGAACGTGGGAAAATCTTCTTTCCTCAACGCCCTGTTGGGAACGGAACGAAGTATCGTTACCGACGAGGCCGGCACAACCCGCGATGCGATCCATTCCCACTATAAAATGTACGGCAACAATTTTATACTGATCGATACGGCCGGGGTACGGAAAAAATCAAAAGTAAAGGAGGACATCGAATTCTACGCCGTGCTGCGATCGCTGCGCGCGCTGGAAGAGAGCGATGTAGTTATCATCGTCGTCGACGCGGAACGTGGACTCGAAGCCCAGGAAGTAAACCTCATCAACCTCGCTGAACGTCAGGGCAAGGGTATCGTGATCATGGTCAACAAATGGGACCTCATCGAAAAAGATAACAAGACCACCGATAAGTTCAGGAAGGAGATCATGGAGACGCTGGCACCCATCGACTACCTGCCGATCGTATTCGCGTCGGTGCTCACGAAACAGCGTATTTTCCAGGTTATTGAAAAAACCGTCCAGGTATTTGAGAATAAGACGAAAAAAATACCGACGTCGAAACTGAACGATGTGATGTTGCCCGAGATTGAGAGTCATCCGCCCCCGTCGGTGAAGGGAAAACACATCCAGATAAAATACATAACTCAGGTAAATGCACGGTTTCCATCGTTTGTTTTCTTCTCAAACCTGCCGCAGTACATTCAGCCGTCGTATGAGCGTTTCCTGGAGAATAAGATGAGGGAAAACTTTGATTTCGAGGGTGTTCCGCTGCGGTTAATATTTCGCAAAAAATAAATTTTATTACCCCCTTGAGTTTGGGTTGTATAATACTGCTATATTTGCGGTGAATTTTTTAAAACCTGTAAACTATGAAAAAAGTTATCGCATTATTAGCTGTTTGTGGCTTTGCCCTTGCATTTGTTGCTTGTGGTAAGAAGGCTGAAACTGCTGTTGAAGAAACTGTTGCTCCTGCAACTGAAGAAGTTGTAGATTCAGCTGCTTCGGTTGTTGACTCTGCTGCCGTTGCTGTTGATTCAGCTGCTGCTCAGTAATCAATCGTACGATTGAACCCGGAAGGCTTTAGACAACTAAAGCCTTTTTTATTTGCCTATGAATTCAGATAAGGTTTTTACCATACTGCAATCGCATGTTCCGCCAACTTCTTTGGATTATTGCGTGGCATTGTGGAAAGAAAGCCCCTTCGAATTAAAAATAACCAAAAGCCGCCAGACCAAGGTCGGGGACTTCACCAGCCGGAGAACCAAGGATCATCCCCGGATTACGCTGAACAACGATCTCAACCCTTTCCTCTTCCTCGTCACATACGTTCACGAGGTCGCTCACCTTCGCGTTTATCTCCGGTTTGGAAGCCGCGTCGACCCGCACGGTGAAAAATGGAAGACTACTTTCACCGATCTGATGGTTCCTTTACTCTGGGAAAGTGTTTTTCCGGAGGAAATCTTACATGAGCTCCGGCGCCATATGATCAACCCGAAAGCAAGTTCTTTCGCCGATACAGACCTCACCCAGGCCTTCCGGAAGTTCGACAAGAATGCCAACCAGATGGTGCTGTCGCAGGTACCGGAGGGCAGTATTTTTAAGCTCCAGGGAAGGTATTTCAAAAAGGGTAAGCTGAGACGAACCCGCGTGCTCTGCCGGGAACTGCAGTCGAGGAAAGACTACCTCGTGCCCGCCGACGCCCTCGTCACCGATGTTCAGTTAAGTCTCCTTTGAATGAGTGTGCTCACCAGCTCGTAAAAGTTATGAGGCTGTAACGTCCGCCATTGCGGGATCTGCAATGTACCACCCATGTTGATGTAGCTGTCGAGGTGGTATTTCCTGAACTCTTCCTGGATGAAGGGCGGAAATGAAACGGCGGCGATCCATCCGTCTTCCACCTCGTCGAACCATTCCTCGTAATAGCAGTCGTCGGAACCGTGAAAGTTCAGGATGTTCTCGCCGATGAGGATAAACTTGTTTATGCCCTCCTTTAACAGGACCTCCAGGATGTTGCGCTTCAGGGTCATGATGTCGTTGTTGATGGCATCGTTCCATTCGCCGATAAATTCGATCACGGTGAAGCCCGCGGTATAATCCGCAAACAGGATTTTGATGTATAATGTCTCGGAGCCGATCGAATCCCAGGACGGATCGATGTAATAGCCGTAAATGGTTTCCGAGTATACGTCCAGGTTGTATTCCTTACCGTGGAACGGCGACCGTTCGTCGGCGGCGGGATCGTAATATTTCAGCCAGTTGTAGTACGGTTCAATGTCATGCATGATTCCTCCGGCTTTCAACGGCCTTACGGACAGAACCGTATTGACGAAGCAATTGTTCCGCTTCAGGCTGTGAAATACCGAGCTCATCGATGATCATCTTTACGGCCCGCTCGACAAGCTTGTTGTTGGTGAGCTGCATGTCGACCATCTTATTGCCTTTCACATGTCCCAGCTTGATCATGCTCGTGGTGGAGATCATATTCAGGACGAGTTTTTGCGCCGTACCGGCTTTCATCCGCGTACTACCGGTCACAAATTCAGGACCGACAACAACCTCGATGGGGAAGTCGGCGTGTTTGGCTACCTCCGTATTGACGTTGCACACAATGCAGCCAGTAGTGATGCCGTTAAGTCTGGCGTCTCTCAGGCCGCCGATCACATACGGTGTCCGCCCCGAGGCGGCAATACCGATGAGCACATCCTGTTGGTTGATGGAATGTTCTTCCAGGTCTTTCCACGCCTGGGTGGCATTGTCTTCGGCGTATTCGGCCGCCTTGCGTATAGCCTTGTCGCCGCCGGCAATAATTCCGATAACTTTGCCATGGGGTAGTCCGTAGGTAGGAGGGATCTCCGACGCGTCGACCACACCAAGCCTGCCGCTGGTACCGGCACCGATGTAAAATAGCCTGCCTCCCAGGCTCATTTTTTCAACGATCGCCTGAACAAGAGGCTCGATCCGGTAAATGACTTTTTCAATAGCATCCGGGACAGTCTTATCCTCCCTGTTGATGTTCACAAGAAGGTCCTGCACACTCATGTGCTCCAGGTTGTCGTAGTTGGATGCCGATTCGGTGGTGGTCAATTAATTGAGGTCTTTTTGATGATATAACGTCAGACCGGCGATCGGTCCTTCCAGAATATTTTTTACCGTGATCCCTTTGTCGGCAGCGACCTGCCGAAGGATGTCGCTGAAGTAAAATGAAATGGAACCGGTGAAATGAACTTTCAGGTTCTGATAGTTTTCATACTTCATGACATTGTTCTCATAGAATTCCGCGAAGCTGTTGTATATAAGTTTGTAACAATACGGCTCCTTCAGGTGCTGGAAAATGAATTTTGTAAAGCTGGCCAGGAACGCACTTGGCCTCTCCTGCTGATATACTTTTTCGAGGAACTCTTCGCGGGTAAGAGGAAAACGTTCGTGGAATTGCTTTCGAAGGTTCTCCGGCATGATCTCGCGCAGATAATCCACTAGGAACTTCCGTCCGATGTTGGCTCCGGATCCTTCGTCTGCCAGGATCCATCCGAGGTTCGCCACATTGCCGGTAATTTTCTCGCCGTCATAAAGGCAGGAGTTGGACCCAGTGCCCATGATACAGGCTATTCCGGCTTCATGACCACACAAAGCGCGGGCCGCGGCCAGCAAGTCCCAGCCGATCTCGATATGTGCTTCGGGAAAAAATTCAAGAAATGCACTTTTAATGGTCAGCTGATTCTTCACGGAAGAAACACCCGCTCCATAGAAGAAGATCTTGCTGACTTGTTCCTTGATCTTCGGAATCAACAGTTCCTGTACATTCCTTTTGAGATCTTCAATGGGTTGATAATAAGGATTAAAACCCGGAGCGCTTGCCTGCCCGATAGTTCCGTTGGCTTCAATCAGTCTCCAGTCGATTTTGGATCCTCCGCTGTCAGCTATTATGATCATGGTTTAATTAAGGGGTAAATGCTTCCGTTCTAACGTTTGTTTTCGGGCGCAAATCTATAACTTGAAATTTACAGAAAAAATTATTGCATGCGAATGCTTCGGTCATTTGAAGATTTTCCCGTCATGGCTTCAGCTTGCCGATCACTTTGAACTTGTCGAATACGTTGGCATTGTGTGGTGCGTCTTTCAATTCTTCCGTCAGGTCCTGGCCGGCCCAGTGTTCATAGTGCTTGCCCGCGCGCCACAACCTGGATCGTGTGACATCATAGATGAGTCCATCCAGTGCCACCCAGACTTCCGGTTTGTCTTGTCCGTTTCGCAGGGCGAGGTGGGATCGAGTATATTCAGGCAGTTCGTCGTTCATCTTACCTTCCGGCCGTTAGGGTGTTATAATCCTTGATCACCGTGTACAAAAATTTGACCGGGGGAAGGTCGGTCTGAATGCCCAGCAACGTCTTTATCTTATCTGTCGCGATCATAACCGGCTGAATATTGCCCAGATCGCGGTTTACTTCCAGCGCACGCTGAATGAGCTCGATATCAGTCTCCGTGAGCTGCGTTACCTGTGTAAAGGTCGGAACATGGCTTTCGTCGGGAGTGACAAATACCTGCTTACCCGTGATCTCCTCCTGCTCGATCAACTTGACAACCGATGTTCCGGCGACCAGGTCACCCAGACGCTGACCCTTTCCACCCATGGCTACAAAGACCACGGCGATCGCGCCGGAAAGGAAATAGTAGTCGATAAAACTAAAAACCCACCGGAGCAGGTAATCACCAATGGACGGAGGTGTGCCATTTAACCGGACAACCTTCGTCTTCATCACTTGCTTGCCGGGACTTTGTCCATCCATAAAGATCTCGAAGAGCAGGTTGTAGAACATCCACGGAAAAGCCAGTACGATGATCCAAAGGTAGCCCATGTCAGCTTCCAGGCTGACCATGGCGGCGATAATGGCTACGGTATAAAGGATAAGAATGATCCGGTCTATAAGGTATCCCAATATCCTGTCGCCGACGCTGGCAACGGGATAATCGATAAAAACATTTTGAGTTGTGCGTACCCTAACTGTTTGCATCCACTTTTTATTTTGTGCAATTTTCAAATTAAAGCATTAACAATGAAAATAACCGAAACCCTGCTGGTAATTACTTCGATCCTGTTGGCTGGATGTCAGGGCCAGAAGGCCGATACGACCGGCAGCGACGATCAATTGCGTGCGAGAGCTGTGGCGCTGGCGGATAAATTCATTCTGGCGGATACACACGTGGATTTACCCTACCGGCTTAAAATAAAAAACTTCAGGCTTGAAAAGGAATACATGGGTATTCCGGTCAGTACGGAAGAAGGTGATTTCGATTATGTAAGAGCGAAAAAAGGCGGTCTTGATGCGCCGTTCATGTCGATCTATATTCCTTCCGCCAACCAGCAACTACCCGACAAGGGAAAGGCGCTGGCCGACTCGCTCATCGCCATGATCGAAGGTATCGTATCGGCCCATCCGGACAAATTCGCGCTGGCCGGTAGTCCGGGCGAAATAGAAAAGAACTCCGGCGAAGGAAAAATATCCCTGCCGCTGGGAATGGAAAACGGCGCGCCGATCGGCAACAAGGTGGAAAACGTAAAGTACTTTCACGACAAGGGGATCCGTTACGTCACACTCACGCACGGCAAGGACAACCAGATCTGCGACTCCAGTTATGATACGCTGAACACCTGGAACGGCCTCAGTCCGTTTGGCGAAAAGGTGGTGGCGGAAATGAATCGTGTCGGCATGATGGTCGATATCTCCCATGTGTCGGACAGTACATTCTTTGATGTGATACGGCTGTCAAAAGCCCCGGTGATTGCGTCGCATTCTTCCTGCCGGTATTTCACACCCGGTTTTCAACGGAACATGTCGGACGATATGATCAGGGAACTTGGCCGCAACGGCGGCGTCATACAAATAAACTTCGGCGCGTCTTTCCTGGATTCACTGGCCCGTGTCAACAGCAAGGTACTCGACTCCCTGGAGAAAATATTGATCGAAAAAGGACTGACCTCCCGGGACTCCGCAGCCCAGCCCCTGATCGACCAGTTCGCAAAGAACCATGCCGACCTGTATTCCGATGTGGAAAGAGTGGCGGACCACATCGATCATGTGGTTAAACTCATTGGGATCGACCATGTGGGTATCGGATCCGACTTTGACGGTGTGGGTGACAGCCTACCCCTTGGCCTGAAAGATGTGTCCGATTATCCGAACCTGTTTTACGTGCTGCTGAAACGGGGATACTCCGACGAAGATATCGGGAAGATCTGTTCGAAAAATATTTTCCGCGTGTGGAATAAAGTAATCGAGGTTGCCGCCAAAAGTTAAAAGGTAACAACACGTTGGCACTTGAAATTCAAATACATGAAGGAAGCGGCTTTTGTAAAGCAAAATAAATCCCGTTGGGAGGAATTCGAAAAAGTAGTGCAGCAAAAAGAGCAGGCGCGGCCGGATAAATACGCCGAGTTGTTCATACAGATCACGGACGACCTTTCATTCGCGCGCACGCAATATCCGGATAGCCGAACCACAAAATACCTCAACGCCCTGGCGAGCAAGGTGCACCTCGAGATCTATAAGAACAAAAAAGAGGAGAAAGGCCGCTTCATCACATTCTGGAAATACGAGCTTCCGGAAGTGATGTACGACGCGCAGAAACCGCTGTTACTGGCCTTCGTTATTTTTGTCATCGCCGGGATCATTGGCGCCGTATCAGCTCAATACGACGACACGTTTGTCCGCCTGATCATGGGCGACGGATATGTGAACATGACCCTCGAGAACATCAAAAGCGGAAACCCCACAAAAGTATATGCGTCGGAAAGTGAACTTAACATGTTCTTCTCGATCACCTGGAACAACGTACTGGTATCCTTTTATGTGTTCGTCTACGGCGTCATCGCTTCCCTGGGCACAGCCTTTCATCTATTCCGCAATGGTCTGATGGTCGGTACATTCATTATGTTCTTTGCCCGCGAGCAACAACTCGCAACCGCGTTACCGGTGATCATGCTTCACGGGACCATCGAATTATCGTCGATCGTTGTGGCGGGAGCTGCCGGCTTTGTCATGGGAAACAGCCTGCTTTTTCCCGGCACGTACTCCCGCATCATCTCTTTTAAAAGGGGAGCCATCAAAGGACTGAAGATCGTCACCGGCCTGGTTCCTTTTTTTATCCTCGCCGGATTTATAGAATCTTTTATCACCCGCTATACATTTATGCACTGGAGCCTGAAGGCTGTTGTGATCGGCCTCTCCGCAATCCTGATTATTTATTATTTTGTCATATACCCCGTCAGACTTAAACGCCATGGAAAATTTTAAAGCGATCGATTTCCACCAATCGAGGGATTTTAGTAAAAAGATGAACGCCACGTTTGAGTTCATACGGCAGAATTTCAAGTCGTTGGGGAAAGCCATCCTCGTTATCGCCGGACCGCCCGTACTCATCGCGAGTATGATCATCGGTTCTTTTATCGGTGAATTTTTCACGATGTCCCAGTCGGCCGCTACCGATCCGGAACTGTTCTCGAACTATTTTATGTCCGTGAACCTGTGGCTTCAGATGATCCTGATGATGGTGTTCTTTATCATCAGCAGCGTCATGGCCATCGCCACGATCAACAACTATATTATTTTATACGGCGAAAAACAAAGTAACCAGATCGAGGTAAGCGAAGTCTGGGAGCGCGTGCGTGCGACATTCTGGATGTACTTCGGCACGATGTTCTTCTTTATGTTACTCGCGATCGGCGTCTACATCGTAATGATCATCCCGGTTGTACTGCTGGCCGCGATCTCGCCGTTCCTGATTTTCTTCGGCGTCATGTTTCTCTTCTTCGGCGTTTTTTACCTGGCCGTAAGCGTTTCCCTTACCTTCATCATCAGGGCCTATGAGAAAAAAGGTTTCTTCGACGCCCTGGGACGATCATTCAAACTTGTGCAGGGGAAATGGTGGAGTACCTTCGGGCTGATCATGGTGTTGTATTTTGTGATGATCACCATTTCATACGTATTCATCATCCCCTGGTACGCGGTGACGGTGATGAATGCGCTTCACAACACGACAGCGGAAGTGTTTCAGGAACCGTCCACCACGTGGCAAATAATGACCATCGTCTTTTTCACGCTGTACTACCTGGCGCAAATGATCCTTACGTCGTTGCCGAATGTAGGGATCGCGTTTCAATACTTCAACCTTGTGGAACTGAAAGAAGCGAAAGGTTTACTGAGCAAGATCGATTCGCTGGGGAAACCTCCGGAGCAATCGCGGCAGGAGGAAGATCAATATTAATCAGGGAGAGATCTGTGAGACTTTTTTTACTTGTTTTCGGATGCATACTCGTCAGCGGAGTTGCCTTTGCGCAGGACGCCGATTCGATCGTATTGGCGACCGACTCTTCCTACACATACGATGACGGCTATAACGATGACGATCAGCCTGACTCCACCGCCCCGCCCGACTCCACGGAAGTAGAAGCGCGGAACTTCGACGATAAATTACTCGATGAACTGAAATCGGATCCGTCACTGCGGTATAAAGAACCGCCGACCGTCGCCGAGAGCATTTGGGACCGCTTCATACTCTGGATAGGCCAGCTGCTGGAAGCGATTTTTGAAGGTGCCGTCACTACCAATTGGGGAAGGGTCTTCGCCTGGGTGATCGGGATCGTCGTGCTGGTAGTCGTCATCATGATGATACTGAAAGTAAACGCCTTCAAGGTATTTTATTCGGGAGAGGGTAGCGGGAACTTCGCGCACACCGTCCTCGACGAGAACATCCACGAAATGGATTTTGAAAAACTGATCCAGGAAGCGATGGCAAAGAACGATTTCCGCACAGGCGTAAGGCTCGTGTTTCTCTATTCCCTGAAAATGTTATCCGACAAAAACCTCATCCATTGGGATCAGGGAAAAACAAATCACGACTACCTGAACGAACTGAGCGCCGCGGAACTGAAGACCGGCTTCAACGAACTCAACTACTACTTTGAATATGCCTGGTATGGAAATTTTATGATCAGCCGGGAAATGTTCGCCCACGTGCAGGGCATATTCAACGAATGGAAGGCGAAACTCCGCTGAGGGACCTATGAAGAAGGACTGGAAATATATCTTGTATATCTCAGCGGCGTTCGGACTGTTCGTCGCCGTGAAACTCCTGGGCCCGAAGCAATACAACTGGACGGTTACCTATTCGCATCAGGACAAAAATCCCTACGGTGCATACGCACTCAACGCGCTTCTCGGATCCGTTTTCTCCGCAGGCAAGGTCAACCATTCCTATAAAACCATTTATGAGATCGACGATTCCCTGAAAGCAGGAAGCAACATTCTCATCATCAGCTCGAATTTCAGGGCCGGGAAAGAAGATACAGATGTTCTTCTGCGGCACGTCGGTTCCGGCGGCAGCGTGCTGATCGCCGCACAGTACTTCTGGGGTCATTTCTCCGACACGCTGTCGGTGGAAACGTACGACTACTTCTTCAAGGGAGGCGATATCTTCACCAAAGCCGACTCCGCTACGCTGAAATTTTCAAACCCTCACCTCGATACCACGAGGGAATTTTATTACCGCCGCGACAATATCCACAACTACTTCAGCCGGTTTGATACGACACGAACCACTGTAGTGGCGAAAAACGACAGGGATATGCCCGTGGCGATCAGGGTAAACTGGGGAAAGGGAAGTTTTATACTGGCCAGTACACCCATGATCTTCACGAACATCCATTTACTTTCCCGTAACAACCACGAGCTGGCTGCAGGTTTGCTCTCGCACTTGCCGGACGCACCGGTCGAGTGGACGGAATTTTACCATGTGGGAAGAATGGAGATCGGTACACCGTTGCGTTTTATTCTTTCAACGGAACCCCTGCGTTGGGCTTACTATATCCTCATCGTGTCGATATTGCTGTTCATGCTCTTTGAACTGAAACGAAAACAACGGATCATTCCCGTGATCGCGCCGCTGGAAAACACGACGCTGGAATTTGTTACCACGATCGGCAACCTGTTTTACCAGCAGTCGGAACATAAGAACATCGCAGAAAAGAAAATTCAATTCCTCCTGGAACACATCCGCACAACCTATTGGCTGAATACAGGAAAACTGGACGAAGAATTTGTGCAGACGCTGTCCCGAAAATCAGGCCGGCCGGCGGATGTCACGGCGGACCTCGTCAGATGGGTTGTCGCGATCCAGGCGAAAGAAAAAATCACAGCGGACGAACTGTTCGCATTAAATGAAAAAATGGAACAGTTCAGCAGCGGGACTGTTCAGGCATAAGTAATATGGTCAAGTAAACGAATATATCATGGAAGAAGAAGTTTTTAAGAACCGGGTCGATCTGAGCGCTTTAAATGCAAGCATTAAAAAGATCAGGGACGAGATCGGCAAAGTTATCGTGGGGCAGGAGCAAATGATAGACCTGCTGATCACGGCTATCCTGGCAGATGGTCACGTTCTCATCGAAGGTGTGCCGGGCGTCGCGAAGACGTTAACGGCAAAGCTGATTTCAAAAGTGATTTCCGTAAAATTTTCCCGCATCCAGTTTACACCGGACCTGATGCCGTCGGACGTACTAGGTACTTCCGTCTTCAACATGAAAAAATCGGAGTTTGAATTTAAAGCCGGCCCCATTTTTTCAAACATCGTACTCATCGATGAGATCAACCGCGCCCCTGCGAAAACACAGGCAGCCCTTTTCGAAGTGATGGAGGAAAGGCAGGTAACCGTTGACGGTACCACGTACCCGTTCGAGCATCCGTACATGGTGGTCGCCACGCAAAACCCGATCGAACACGAGGGCACCTACCGTCTGCCCGAAGCGCAGCTGGACCGTTTCCTCTTCAAGATCCAGGTGCACTACCCGACACTCGAACAGGAGATCGCCATCATCAGCGGACATCATCAACGAAAAGGTATTAAACCGACAACGGAAGTAAACGCTGTGCTCAGCGCGGAGGAGATCAGGTTGTACAGGCAGTCCGTTCAGGAAATCCATGTCGAAGAAAACCTGATCACCTACGTGGCGCAGCTGATCAATGAAACGCGGAACAGTCCCTCGCTCTTCCTGGGTGCGTCACCCCGCGCCTCGATCGCTATCCTCAACGGATCCAAGGCATTTGCCGCACTGAACGGCCGCGATTTTGTCACACCGGAAGATATCAAGACCATAGCCCTGCCGGTACTACGGCACCGCGTCATCCTCACACCGGACAAAGAAATGGAAGGTGTAACCGCAGACGATGTTGTAAAACAGATTATCGATAAAGTAGAAGTTCCCCGCTAGTGCAATACCTCCGGAAACTATATCTGAATACGCGTTTGTTTCTCGCCGCCGGGATCGTGGTGATGGCGTTTATCGTGAGCTTTGTGCTGGGTTCCGGGATTGTCATTGCCAAAGCGCTTTTTTTCATTTACGTGGCCATCGTCGTGACGGAAATCATCCTGCTTTTCAGAACACGGAAAGGACTCCACGGCTATCGTTTTACGCCGGAGAAACTTTCAAACGGAGATGAAAATGAGATCCGCATTCACCTCGAAAACTTTTACCCGTTCACCGTCGCGCTTTCGGTCATTGACGAGATACCGCACCAGTTCCAGCGACGCGATCTGAATTTTAAATTGCCACTCCTTCCCGGTGCCAGCAAGATCATCCAGTACTACCTGCGGCCTGTAAAGCGGGGAGAATATTCATTCGGATCCGTTAATGTCTATGTCCAGTCTCCTATCGGTTTTTTATCCCGGCGATTCCGGTTTTCAGCCGATGCTCTTGTTCCGGTCTATCCCTCGTACATCCAGATGCGGAAGTACGAACTGCTGGCCATCTCCAACCACCTGACGGAAACCGGTATTAAAAAGATCAGGCGTATCGGTCAGAATATGGAGTTTGAACTGATCAAGGAGTACGTGAGCGGCGATGATTTCCGTACCATCAACTGGAAAGCGACGGCACGCAAGAACCACCTGATGGTTAATCACTACCAGGACGAACGGTCGCAGCAGGTATACAGCCTCATCGACAAAGGCCGTGTCATGCAAATGCCTTTCAACGGACTAAGCTTGCTGGATTATGCGATCAACGCAAGCCTCGTGATTTCAAATATTGCTATTAAGAAATCGGACAAGGCGGGACTGCTTACATTCCAGGACAAGATCGGGTCGATGCTCGCGGCGGGAAAGCAGAATAACCAGATGTCCCGTATCATGGAAGTATTATACAATCAGAAGACCGGCTACCGGGAGACTGATTTTTCCGATGTCTACAGCTTTGTTCGCAGGAAGATCACACAACGGAGCCTGCTCCTCCTGTTCACCAATTTTGAATCCATCTACGGCCTGCAGCGACAGCTTCCTTACCTGAAAAGCCTCGCCAGTCAGCATTTGCTGGTGGTGATATTTTTCGAGAACACGGAAATGAAGACCCTTCTCGAAGACCCGGCCCGGAACCTCCGGGAAATTTATTACAAGGCGATAGCCGAAAAATTCACGTACGACAAAAAGCTGATCGTGAAAGAACTCGCCAGGCACGGTATCCAGGCATTGCTCACCACCCCGGCGCAACTCACGGTGAACACCATTAACAAATACCTCGAACTGAAGTCGCGGGGTATGATTTAACGTCTTTGGCCTTCTTACTTTCTGATCATCTGCCGTATTAATCCTACCTTTGACAAAAACCGGTTTCGCATGTATCTGAGGATCACATTGCTCTGTGCGCTCTTTTATTTTTTTCAGGGCACCGTACTGGCGCAGGTGAAAAAGAAAATCAGTCTGCCCGCATCATCGTTACAAGGCTATGACAACAAGTCGGTATGGGTAAAACTGAAAGCGGGGAAGGCGAATATTTTGCAGGGGAAAAGTTCAGGCGCAAACCGGCTGCCAGGGTTCAACGCAACCAGTATCCGCCCGCTGGTCACGCCGGGCGCGCGGGCAAAAAGTACGGCTGGGCGGATCACACCGCTGAAACCGCACGTGGACATGTCTCTTTATTACGTGCTGGCATTTGACGGCACATTACCACTGGAGCAATATATCAACGACCTGTATGCCACGGGTTATTTCGACGTGGTTGAACCCGTGCCTGCCATCGCTCCGATGCTGACACCGGATGACCCGATGTTTGGCCAGCAGTATTACCTCGACCTGATCCGCGCCACGGAAGCGTGGAATGTCACGCAAGGAAATGCATCCGTGGTGATCGCTATTGTCGACACCGGCGGCGACCTGGACCACCCCGACCTCCAGGAAAACCTGTATGTCGACCCGGCTGAACCCATCGACGGTATCGACAACGACAACGACGGATTTATCGATAACAACCGCGGCTGGGATTTTTCCGGCGCGGATATCGCCCTGATCGGAACCCCGGGTTTCACGGGAGACAACGATCCTTCCATAACCAAAGGAAATCTCTTTTCCCACGGGACCTTCGTCGCGGGGCTTGCATCAGCGTCGACCGACAACGGTGTCGGTATTGCCGGTACGGGATTCAATACAAAGCTGATGTTCACGAAACACTTTGCCGATAACCAGGGCGATGTGGGTACAAACTATTCCTCGAACCTGTATGACGGTATCCTGTATGCCGCAACACACGGCGCGAAAGTCATCAATTGCTCCTGGGGAGGTTACAACCCCAGCACGATCGCACAGGATATCATTTCCTACGTAACCCTTGACCTGGGATGCCTGATCATCGCGGCATCCGGTAACAGCAACCTGGAAACTCCGATTTATCCGGCATCCTACGATTATGTATTATCCGTCGCATCCGGCGATGCCAATGATGTACGCTCACCGTTTTCAAACTTTGGAAAAACCATCGATATCATGGCGCCCGGGTCTGATATTGTTTCGACGACATATAACAACGGATACACGGTTGATTCCGGTACGTCGGCGTCAGCGCCGCTGGTGTCGGGCGCTGCAGCACTGGTTTGGTCGCTGTATCCGGACCTGACACCGCTACAGGTAGCCGAACAGCTGCGCGTCACCGCCGACGCGGGAATCTATGACAACAATCCCTTGTATATAAACAAGCTCGGCAAGGGAAGGCTGGATATCGCCAGCGCACTGATCATTCAAAGCCCCTCCATTCGCGCCGGTAATCAGCGGCTCGTGGATGAGGGGGGAGATCTTCCCGATCCCGGCGACAACGTCCGGCTTTATTTTGACTACACCAATTTCCTTCAGCCTTCGTCTTCAGCACTGACCGCCACGATCTCGTCGACATCGCCCTATATCTCAATCACGAAAGCGCAGGTCAGTATCGGAGCGCTGGAAGGAAACAGTACCGTATGGAATCTCGAACCTTTCGAATTGGTGCTTTCGCCTTCGCTGCCGATCGATGAACCGGTGGAGGTGCTTATTTCATTTGAAGATGGTCCATACAATGATTTTCAGCTGACGAGCTTCGTGCTCCCGTCTTATATAGACGTGAATGAAAACAACCTCATTACCTCCATCACATCGTCGGGAAGGATCGGCTTCGGCAATCCCGCGGGACAAAGCAACGGAACGGGATTTATTTACAATGAAGAAGCGGTGCTGTACGAGATGGGTCTTGTAATGGGTACATCCGCTGCCACGCTGTCTAACAACGTGCGGGGGATCAACGGCACGTTTGACCAGGACTTCACGCCGTCGAAGCGGATTGGCAAGTCTACACCGGGGGAGCGATCGTATTCTGAAATAACGGGTGGACTATGGAATGCGACGAGTGTGGAGTTGTCGTCACTGGATATTTCCTACCAGACGATGGTCTGGAAAAACGATCCTTACCGGAATTTTGTGATCGTTGAATACAAGGTGAAAAACACCACCGCTCTACCGGTTACGGATTTTTACTTTGGCATGTTTGCCGACTGGGATATTGTGTCCGGTGGCGGCGGTGACCGGGCGGGATGGGATGCGGATACACGACTGGGCTATGTATACCCGGCGTTACCTTCCGTGCTGCCGCAAGCGGGGATCCAGGCGTTGGGGAACAATGTACACTATTATGCCATCGACAATGATCCCTCTATCGCCGGGAATCCATTCGGACTTTATGATGGATTTACGGATGATGAGAAATTTCTGACGATATCGGGCGGAGCGGTAAAGACCCAAGCCGGCGACCCCGCGACTGGAAATGATGTTAGTCACGTCGTTGCAAGCGGACCGTTTGCGATCGGCGCCGGGGAGGAGATCACCGTTGCTTTTGCTCTTCACGCCGCTAACACCAATGCCGCGCTGGTCCTTTCGGCGAAATATTCCGACTCGCTTTATAACTACACCATGAAAGCACCTAAACCATCCGTTGCCGCCGTGGAAGCCTGTTATGGTCAGCCGGCGGTGATCAGCGCTGAGGGTGCCGACCGGTTCAACTGGTACACGGACGCCGCCGGTGGCTCACCCGTTTTTTCGGGCCCTGTGTTTACTTCTCCTTCCTTGTTTCTGGATACGGTTTTTTACGTATCCAACGCGGACGAGTCGTTTGAAAGCCTTCGTTCTCCTGCCTATGTTACCGTTAAGGACATTCCGGAAATTCAGGCATCCGGAGACCTTGAGTTTTGCGAGGACGGCAATGTTACCTTGTCGGTCGCCGATGCCGATGAATATACATGGAGTACGGGAGAAAAAACAAAATCGATCGAAGTGAATTCTACCGGGATCTATTCGGTAACGGTTCGTAACAATACGTTGTCGTGCGCGGCGGAAGATGTGGCGGTCACAGTACATGAAAAACCTTCGGCTGCATTTACCTTTCCGCAAGGTATTTCACCCGGTGAAGTGTTTTCGCTTGTCGGTGGAGACGGCGTTTCCTGGGCCTGGGATTTTGGAGACGGTTCAACGGCAACGAATCAGACGGTCTCACACAGCTATGCGCAACCGGGTGACTATACTGTTTCCCTCACGGTTCATTCGGCAGAGGGATGCGTGAATACAACTTCCGTTGATGTCGGTATTATAACGGGCAGCGAAACAACACCGGCCGGCGGGTTGAATATCTTTCCAAATCCCGTGAAGGATAATAAAGACGTATTGAATATTGTGGCGGGAGGCCGTGTTGAAATTACGATACACAATACCCTGGGTGTATTGATGAAGGAAATAAACGCGCCGTCCGACCGGCATACACTGGATGTATCTTCCTTTCCCGCGGGTGTGTATATCGTAACGGTCAGGCAGGACGGCGATACGGTGACCAGGAAAATTATTATCGCCCGTTAACCCGGTTACAGGTTCTGGCGGTTGATTTCCCTCACCGCAAAATCGCAGGCCCGAGCTGTCAGCGCCATATACGTCAGCGACGGATTTACACAAGACGACGATGCCATGCAGGAGCCGTCGGTGATAAAGACATTCTTTGCATCGTGGACCTGATTAAACGCATTCAGCACGGAAGTCTTCGGATCGCGACCCATTCGCGCCGTTCCCATTTCATGGTTGGCATTGCCGGGAAAGGAAGTATTCACATAGGTCTTTACATTTTTATAGCCCAGCTCTTCCAGCATTTCGCCCATCGCACCCGCCATATCCTGCTGCATCGCTTTTTCATTTTCCCTGAATTCGGCATCGATGTTTAAAGTTGGACGTCCCCACTTGTCCGTTTTTTCCTTGTTCAATGTGATCCGGTTATCGGCATAGGGAAGACATTCGCCAAACGCACCCATACCGATACTCCACGGTCCCGGATGTTGAACCGCTTCTTTAAGAGATGCGCCAATCGCCGTGGAGAGGAGGTGACTATTCCAGCCTCCGCGTCCCGCTCCGCCCTGGTAACCGAAACCACGCAGGTAGTCGGGGCGTTTTTCATTCAGGTTCCTGAACCTCGGCACATAGAGGCCCGTTGGCCGCCTTCCATGGTAATATTCGTCTTCAAATCCCTCGACAGACGCGGATGCGCCCGCCTGCTTGTGATGGTCCATCAGGTTACGGCCAACCTCGTCGCTGTTGTTACCCAGCCCGTTTGGAAACCGGTCCGAAATGGAATTCAACAGTATAAATGTTGTGGCCACGGTGGATGCATTCAAAAAAAGTATCCGGGAAAAAAACTCCGTGACTTCATTGGTTTCCGTATCCGTGACCTCGACGCCGGTAACTTTGCCTTTTGTGTCATCATAGATCACTTTGTTCACCAGCGAATGAGGCCTCAGGGTAAGATTGCCTGTGGCAAACGCTGCCGGAAGCGTGCTGGAATTGGTGCTGAAGTAAGCGCCATAAGGGCAGCCGCGGTGGCATAGATTTCTCGTCTGGCATGGCCCGCGTCCGGGAAGCGGTTGTGTGATGTTTGCCGTACGTCCGATCGTGACGTACCTGTCGGGATACTTACTGTTTACGCGGGATTTAAAGTCTTTCTCCACACAATTCATTTCCATAGGCGGCTGGAACTTGCTGTCAGGCAGATGGGGAATTCCCTCAGCCGAGCCGCTCACGCCGATGAAAGACTCCACGTAGTCGTACCACGGGGCGATGTCTTTGTACCGGATGGGCCAGTCAACACCATATCCGTCGCGCGCATTGGCCC
Organism: Chryseolinea sp.; assembly: GCA_041742155.1. GTDB lineage: Bacteria > Bacteroidota > Bacteroidia > Cytophagales > Cyclobacteriaceae > Chryseolinea. The sequence continues at coordinate 20,023 of JBGSJE010000007.1, forward strand.
CGAAGTCCAGATCGCTCCAGCGGTAACACTGCCTCGCCCAGAGCAGGGATCGGCCGCCAACCACATCTCCCCGGATCCAGTCGAACCGCTTTACTTCGGTGTAAGGATTTTCCAGGTCGTTGATGTAGAAATGTTTATTGTCCTCTTTATAAGAATAGTGTCGCTTTTGAACAAAACACCTCTCCATATCTTCCTGCGTGAGATTTCCTCGGTGCGGGAATTCCCATGGATCCTTGGTTGCCGTCGGATAGTTCGGATGATCGAGCGGTTTGCCGCGCTCCAGTAGCAAAACCTTTAATCCTTTTTCGCAAAGCTCTTTTGCAGCCCAGCCCCCGCTGATCCCGGAGCCCACCACAATGGCATCGTAGGAGTGTTCTTCTTTACCCTTCACGTTCACATTCATTGATCCTATGTTAAGACGCGAAAGTCGCAAAAATCCCGTAACACCTGAAAAAGGAACTTTTCAAACGGTATCTGATGATGTGAATAATTTAATGATAATTAATACCGCCATTTGTGCGATCATTTGAATCTGTGTTTTATTTTTGCCCAATTTTGTTCACCCCACTCCAAGTAAACAATGCCAAGAGACAGAAGTATCAGGTCAGTCCTAATCATCGGTAGCGGTCCAATTATCATCGGTCAAGCGTGTGAATTCGACTATGCAGGCTCACAGGCATCGCGTTCGCTCCGTGAAGAAGGCATCGAGGTTGTATTGATCAACTCGAACCCGGCCACGATCATGACTGACAAAGTGACCGCCGATCACGTTTACCTGAAACCCCTTACTAAAAAATCGATCCGCGAAATACTGGAAAAGCATCACATCGATGCAGTTCTCCCGACGATGGGAGGTCAGACTGCATTGAACCTGTGCATCGATTGCGAAAAAGCCGGGATCTGGCAGCACTTCGGAGTCAGGATCATTGGTGTAGACATTCACGCTATCGAGACGACAGAGGATCGTGAGAAGTTCAGGCTTAAAATGCTTGAACTCGGTGTGGGTGTGTGTAAAGGTGGTACCGCGACCAGTTTCCTGCAGGGTAAGGAGATTGCCCAGGAAATCGGATTCCCTCTTGTGATACGTCCTTCCTACACGCTTGGCGGAACCGGTGGAGCGTTTGTGAACTCGCCTGAAGATTTTGACGACGCCCTGAATAACGGACTGCATGCATCCCCGATCCACGAAGTACTGGTGGAACAAAGTATCATGGGGTGGAAAGAATACGAGCTCGAATTACTCCGCGATGCAATTGGTAACGTGATCATTATCTGTTCGATCGAAAACTTCGACCCGATGGGGATTCACACCGGAGATTCCATTACCGTCGCTCCGGCCATGACACTACCGGATACCGTGTATCAGCACATGCGTGATCTGGCCATCAAAATGATGAATGGTATTGGTCAGTTCGCCGGCGGATGCAACGTCCAGTTCTCCCTGAACCCGGATAATGACGATCAGATCATTGGAATAGAGATAAACCCGAGAGTATCGCGTTCTTCAGCGCTGGCATCGAAGGCAACGGGTTATCCCATCGCCAAGATCGCCGCAAAACTGGCGATCGGCTATAACCTCGATGAATTAAAAAATGCGATCACGGGGACAACAACAGCCTACTTCGAGCCGGCAATCGATTATGTTATCGTAAAAATACCGCGATGGAACTTCGATAAGTTCCACGGTGCCGACCGCCGGCTCGGGTTGCAGATGAAATCGGTGGGCGAGGCGATGGGTATTGGACGGAATTTTCAGGAAGCGCTTCAGAAGGCATGCCAGTCGCTCGAGATCCGCAGGAACGGCCTCGGTGCGGACGGAAAAGAACTCACTAAACAGGATGAACTCCTCTATAGCCTGGAGCACCCCAGCTGGAACAGGGTGTTTCACATCTATGACGCCCTGAAACTGGGTATCCCGATGAAAACTGTTCAGAAGCTTACCAGGATTGACAGGTGGTTCCTGAAACAGATCGAGGAGCTCATTGAAGTTGAAAAGGAGATCAGCAAATACGAATTGAATACCATCCCGGCCGCCCTCATGCGCAAGGCGAAAGAAAAGGGATATGCCGACCGGCAGATCGCGCACTTGCTGGACTGTTACGAAAGTGATGTGAACAAGAAGCGTAATGACATGGGTATCAAACGGGTCTATAAACTGGTGGATACCTGCGCGGCGGAATTTGAAGCGAAGACACCTTATTACTATTCCACGTTCGATGCCGAGAATGAGTCGTATGTGACGGATAAAAAGAAGGTCGTTGTACTGGGTTCGGGTCCGAACCGCATCGGTCAGGGTATCGAATTCGACTACTCCTGTGTTCACGGTGTTTTAGCTGCGAAAGAATGCGGGTATGAAACGATCATGATCAACTGCAATCCCGAAACCGTGTCGACGGATTTTGATATAGCCGATAAGTTGTATTTCGAGCCGGTTTTCTGGGAGCATTTGTACGATATCATCCAACATGAAAAGCCCGTGGGAGTTATCGTTCAACTGGGGGGCCAGACGGCCCTGAAGCTTGCGGAAAAACTCCATAAATACGGTGTCAGGATCATCGGTACTTCATTCGATGCCCTTGACCTGGCGGAGGATCGCGGTCGTTTCTCTTCACTGCTGAAAGAACTTGCCATCCCTTATCCTGAATTCGGTGTGGCGGAAAATGCGGATGATGCCATCGAAGTCTCCAAAACAATCGGATTCCCCCTGCTGGTCAGACCTTCCTACGTTCTCGGCGGACAGAGCATGAAGATCGTGATCAACGAACAGGAACTCGAGGATCACATTCTCGACATCTGGAAACATCTGCCTGAAAACAAGGTTTTGCTCGACCACTTCCTGGATGGAGCGATCGAAGCCGAGGCTGATGCGATCTGCGATGGAAAGGATGTATACATCATCGGCATCATGCAACACATCGAGCCGGCTGGAATTCACTCCGGCGACTCATACGCGGTTCTTCCTCCGTTCAATCTCGGTGACCTGGTGATCAAGCAGATTGAACACTATACACATAAGATCGCACTCGCCCTTCAAACGGTAGGGCTAATCAATATTCAGTTTGCGATCAAGAACGACAAGGTATACATCATTGAAGCCAACCCGCGCGCATCACGCACGGTACCTTTCATCTGTAAAGCCTACGATGAGCCGTATGTCAACTATGCAACGAAAGTAATGCTGGGTGAAAAGAAAGTTAAAGACTTTACATTCAACCCCACGAAGAAAGGCTACGCCATCAAGGAACCGGTATTTTCATTCCACAAATTCCCGGAAGTAAACAAGGAACTTGGTCCGGAAATGAAATCGACAGGGGAATCCATCTATTTCATCGATGACCTGATGGATGATTACTTTATGAAGATCTACTCGGAACGAAACCTTTACCTGAGCCGGTAGGTACGGTAAATTTGTTTATCCGGCCTGAAAACCGGGGGTTTAAGGGTGAAATACAGCCCGGATGCAGCGTAATTGCCGCTTACGGACCCGTTGGTAAAATAAACCCTCCGGGCTTCCGTCCTTTTTAGGAAACCAATACCTTTGTGATCTGGTTTAATGTTAAAAAGTAAGGCCATGTTTAAATTTTTGCTCATCGTTTCGCTGGTTGTATATGTGATCTATAAGGTCGGCAGCCTGTTCTTCCGCGCCGGCGCGGCATCACAACAATTGCGAAATCAGCAACGCAAGAATTTTGACCAGGCAAGCAACGCGGAACCAACCGTTAACAAAAAGAACAAAGGCGGCTCGAAAGCAGGTGAGTACATTGACTATGAGGAAGTAAAGTAGTCTCCGTTTCAGTTCCAGATCGGATCCCTCCATCATCATCATCCATTCAAGTGACTAAAGTTCATTTTCATAAATACCAGGCAACAGGCAACGATTTTGTCGTGATCGACAACCGGTCGGGTCACTTGTCTTTGACAAAGGACCAGGTGAAGCGTATTTGCGACCGGAAATTCGGCGTCGGTGCCGACGGGCTGATGCTGGTGGAAAATCATCCGTCCCTTCATTTTAACCTGGAATATTTCAATAGCGACGGATCACAAAGTTTATGCGGCAATGGAAGCCGGGCTGCCGTTCATTTCGCTTCCCGCCTGGGAATGGTTAACGGAAGCGCCACTTTTCAGGCATTTGACGGGGAGCATTCGGCACAGTTAAGTCCTTCGGGTATCATCAGACTGAAGATGAATCCCGTGAAGGAAGTCCGGGCGATGCAGGGTGACTATTTTATTAACACAGGGTCTCCGCATTTTATCAGGTTCGTGGAGGATATCGGCCACCACCCGGTTTTTGATGAAGGAAGAAAGATCCGTTATGCCGATACGTTCGGTCCGGGTGGTACCAATGTTAACTTTGTGGGCCTTCAGGGCGATAATACCATCTTTGTCCGGACGTATGAAAGGGGCGTCGAAAACGAAACCCTCTCCTGTGGCACCGGTGTGACGGCTGCGGCCCTGGCTGCTTCTTTCAAAGGATACACCTCGCCTGTAAAGATCAAAACCCTCGGCGGAGACCTGTACGTCGAATTCAAACCCAGCCAGACCGGCACGTTTGAAGAAATTTTCCTCTCAGGCCCTGCCAAAATGGTCTTTGAAGGCGATTTGGAACTGTAATTGTTCATCCTCATTCTCAAAAAACAGACTAACTTTGGGCCTCCTTTGGAGTTAGGCATTACTTGCGGTTCCTCAACTGGAAATGTATAGTGCAGGGGCAGGTAGTGATTAACGAATTAACGACTAACGTATGCTAAAATTCATTGCCAAGATCTTTGGAACAAAATCGGAAAAAGACATTAAACGGGTAATGCCACTCGTTGAGCAGACAAAGGCGGAAGGTGAAAAGCTGAAGTCTGTGTCCAACGACGAACTTCGGAATGAAACCAGAATAATTCAGGAAACGATCAATGCGGATCTCCGCGGTATCGACGATGAGCTTGCCGCTTTACACAAAAAAATTGCCGACAACCCCACGCTGGATATCAATGAAAAGGAATCCATCTTCGGAGAGATCGATAAGCTGGAAGGCGATCGAAATAAGGAACTCGAAAAGGTTTTGTTAAGAGTATTACCGAAGGCTTTCGCGATCGTTCGTGAAACGGCACGGCGCTTTAAGGAAAACGAGTACCTCGAAGTGACGGCACTGGATTATGACCGCGAATTTTCGGCTACACATGACAACATAAAGATCAGCGGCGACAAAGCAGTCTGGGCGAATAAATGGATGGCTGCCGGCAACATGATCACCTGGGATATGGTGCATTATGAAGTGCAGATTATCGGCGGAATTGTCCTCCATGAAGGTAAGATCGCCGAAATGGCCACGGGTGAAGGAAAGACCCTCGTCGCGACATTCCCGGCTTTCTTAAATGCATTGTCCCGGCGCGGCGTTCACCTGGTAACCGTTAACACCTACCTGGCGACACGTGACAGCGAATGGATGGCTCCCATCTTTCAGTTCCATGGACTTACCATTGACTGTATCGACAAACACGAACCCAACTCACCGGAGCGGCGGAAAGCTTATCAGGCTGATATCGTTTATGGAACCAATAATGAATTTGGTTTTGACTACCTGCGCGATAACATGTCGCGGGAACCGCAAGAGCTTGTACAACGCACCCATCACTATGCTATGGTGGATGAAGTTGACTCCGTACTGATCGACGAGGCCCGGACACCATTAATCATCTCGGGACCTATTCCACGAGGCGACGAGCACGAGTTCTACGATCTCAAGCCACGCATTTTCAAACTTGTGGAAGCGCAGAAAAAATTGATTAATGAATACCTGACAACAGCCCGCAAGCAAATCGCGGACGGAAATGAAAAAGACGGTGGTCTTGCTCTTTTCCGGGCGCACCGGGCAATGCCCAAACACAAACCGCTGATCAAATTCCTGAGCGAAACGGGAATGAAGAACATCCTCCAGAAAACGGAAAACTATTACCTGGCGGATAACAAGCGCAACATGCCTGAAGCGGACAAGCCATTGTATTTTATAATTGAAGAAAAGGATAACAGTGTAGACCTGACGGAAAAGGGTATCGACCTGATCACCGGGGAGGGAGAGGATGCGAAGTTTTTTATTCTCCCGGAAATCGGAACTGAGCTCAATAAAATTGAAAACGACTCTTCGCTTGATGATGCGGGCAAATTCCAGAAAAAAGAAGAGGTCATCCGCGACTACCAGGTTAAATCCCAGCGTATTCACAGCGTGAGCCAGTTACTGAAGGCCTACACGCTTTTTGAAAAGGATGTCGAGTATATCATCGTCGACGGCAAAGTTAAGATCGTCGATGAACAAACGGGCCGGGTTATGGAAGGACGGCGATACTCGGACGGACTGCACCAGGCGATCGAAGCCAAAGAAAACGTAAAGGTTGAAGATGCGACGCAAACCTATGCCACGATAACCTTACAGAACTACTTCCGCATGTATCACAAGCTGGCCGGTATGACCGGAACAGCCGAAACGGAAGCCGGCGAACTCTGGGATATTTATAAACTGGATGTTGTCACGATCCCGACGAACAAGCAGGCTGTGCGAAAGGACTACGACGACCTTGTATACAAGACCATGCGTGAAAAATTCAACGCTGCAATAGACGATATCGTGAAGCTGACGGAAGCCGGAAGACCGGTGCTGGTGGGAACGACCTCAGTCGAAATTTCGGAGTTGGTAAGCCGCTTGCTTCAGATCAGGAAGATCAAGCACCAGGTATTGAACGCCAAACAACATCAGCGCGAGGCCGAGATCGTGGCGGAAGCCGGTAAGCCGGGAACCGTAACGATCGCTACCAACATGGCTGGTCGTGGTACGGATATAAAACTCACACCCGAGTCGAGGGCAGCCGGTGGTCTGGCTATTATCGGTACGGAACGGCACGAGTCACGTCGGGTGGACCGGCAGCTTCGCGGACGTTCAGGGCGCCAGGGAGACCCTGGAACATCGCAGTTTTATGTGTCGCTGGAAGACAACCTGATGCGACTGTTTATGCCAGAACGTATCGCACGCGTTATGGATAAACTCGGATTGAAAGAAGGTGAGGTCATACAACATTCCATGGTGACGAGTTCGATCGAACGCGCGCAGAAGAAGGTGGAGGAAAACAACTTCGGTATCCGTAAACGTCTCCTCGAGTATGATAACGTGATGAACTCCCAGCGCGAGGTCATCTACAAGAGAAGAAAGAATGCGCTCTTCGGCGAACGTCTCGAACTGGATATCCTCACCATGCTGTTCGATACCTGCGAAGACATGGTGATCAACGCAAAAAACGCCAGTGACTACGAGAGCCTGCGTCTTAACGCCCTGAGTATACTCGCACTGGATTACGAAATATCGAAAGAGACTTTTGATAAACTTGACCAGCCGAAACTCACGGACGATCTTTATAACAAAGCCCTCGCGCACTACCATAAGAAGAACGAGAACGTTGCTCAAAAAGCAATGCCCATCGTACGCGATATCTATAAAACACGGGGTGCTACCGTTGAAAATATCCTTGTTCCGTTCTCCGATGGCAAGAAACAAATCGGTGTGGCTGCCAACCTGGCTAAAGCTGTTGAATCGAACAACACCGAGTTGATCAAGTCCATGGAAAAGATGATCGCCCTCGCTATTATCGATCAGCTATGGAAGGAACACCTCCGCGAAATGGACGACCTGAAGCAGTCCGTACAGAACGCCGTATATGAACAAAAGGATCCGTTGCTTATTTACAAGTTTGAAGGCTTCGAATTGTTCAAGCGGTTCATCGCCAAAGTAAATGAAGAAACGGTTTCATTCTTAATGAAGGCAGATATACCGGTGCAGCAACCGGATCAGGTGCAGGAAGCGAGGGTCCAGCGCAGCCGTGTGCGCCTGAGCGAACAGAAGGAAGAATCCAAGTCGCTGCTGAGCGGCGGTGAGCGTGCACCACAACCCCAGGCCAACCGTCCGCCGCAGGAAAAGGTGATGCCGGTGAAATCGGAAAAATTAGCGGGTCGAAACGACAAAGTAAGCGTTCAGTATACGGACGGGAAAGTCCTGCGCGACGTTAAATACAAAAAGGTTGAAGATGATATCCTGAACAACCGGTGTATTATAATTGATTGATTAAATATGCGATTCCCTATTCATTCCGTGTTTGTGTTTTGTCTTGCGCTTTTCATCGCCGGATGTGCCACGCAAAAGAAAACCACCACGACCACGCAGACGGGAAAATATTCCGAAGACTTATCAGTATGGCGGCCCAAAGTTGATGCGCCCGCGACGGGTAACCCGGAAGTGACCCCTGAGGATAGCAAGAGAGCAACAGCTTATGTTGAGCCTAAATATGCGGTGAACAAAAAACTGGATACCGTACTCGACAGCATCGATCATTTTAATCTGCAGCGGAATTTTATCGACGGGTTCACCATTCAGATCTATTCCGGGTTGAAACGGGAAGATGCGCTCAATGCAAAAAAGGAGCTCACTTCTTCGCTGCCGGACCTGGAATCGGAAGTGCACTATTCGCAGCCGAATTTTCGCGTTAAAGTGGGAAAGTATTTTAACAGGATCGACGCCCAGCGCGACTACGTTGAAGTGAAGAAGTACTTCCCTACAGCGATCGTAATACCGGATAAGGTAGCGCTTAATTAGTCCGCTGAGCGCGGTAACCTCCTGGTCTCGACATTTGTTTTCTCGGCACCATAAATACCGATGCACTAAAAAACGGACGTTACTCATCTGTTCCTTTTCACCGGAGGCACGAAGGCGTGGAGTTGGCGCAATGAATTCGTGCAGTAAAAACAGGTTATCGTTTCAAGAAATTGAAACGTGAAGCTTAGATCAAATTATCTTATATCCGGACCACGATTTTCATTGCGGCCCTTAGCGTCATTGCGCCATTGCGCCATTGCGGTGAAATAGCCCACTAGCGTCCAAGCACTCACGTTGATTTTCCACCACCATAAATACCGATGCGTTAATAACGAAATTTATTCATCTGTTCCTTTTCACCGCGAAGGTGCGAAGTAGACGCAAAGAATTCCTGCGGGTAACTAATCTCACCGCTATGAATTTCCTTTGCGCCTGCTCAGCGCCATCGCGGCTCCTATGCGGTGAACCTTCGATACCCTCTTTTATCACACACACATCATAATGGGCCTACGCACCACTTTCGCCCCGGAAACTTTCACGCATTACTTCCCGGACGACGGACACAACCATTCGGCTAAAGCCGACTACGGATCCCGTCGTGGTAACCGTCAGCTGGAGCTGACGGTTATGCTGATGGCTCTTGTTTATTACTCGACGATACAGTAATTCCACACACGTTCCCTTAGAACCGATCACGGCTCCTATGCGGTGAACCTTCGATTCGGCTAAAGCCGACTACGGATCCCGTCATGGTAACCGTCAGCTGAAGCTGACGGTTACGCTGATGGCTCTTGTTTATTACCTCGACGATACAGTAATT
>JBGSJE010000008.1:0-221282 GCA_041742155.1 Chryseolinea sp.
GGCTAATATGTAACGCCCTTTCAGGGCTAAAGTCAATGCTAAACATGAGCAAAAGAAGCATCACCGTAACGCTGATTTGCAGGTTTAGCTTATTTAACTAGTTCGACTAGTGTCGTGTCATTGATTGATTGTCGTACGCAACATTATTATTACGCTCCTTCAGGGCTAACCACTTAAAACCCCTGGGCCAATATGTAACGCCCTTTCAGGGCTAAATACAAAAGCCAACGGATGCAACATCATAATGGTGACTTGACACTAGGACTGCCTCTCTTCCAGCTCGGAGTTGATCTGCTTAACTACCTGGTCGATCTCCATCGCCTGGTCTTCCATCTTGCTGAAGAAAAAATTGTAGTCCGGGTTGGGTTCGAGCTTGTGGATGGTGATCAGTCCCAGCAGCCGCGCGACGGGCCCGCGAAGGTGGTGAGCGTTGGTATACGTATACTTCAACAATATTTCATTCTGCGCCTGGACCTTCGCCGTCCGCTCCATCACCAGTCGCTCGAGGTTCCGGTTCAACTCATTTACGTTTTCATGACTCTGCAACAACTCCTCGTGCTGCGCCTCGATCTCGCTGGCCTTATCAGCAAGCTCCTGGTTCGCCTGCCACAGTTCCTGGTTGATCTTATCGTAGCGCGATTTTAAAATCGCCGTGCAATAGCTGACGATAAAGTACAACACAAAGTGTGTGATCACCACAGTAGCCTGCTCCCCCCAAGATGACGAGCCGTCCCCGCCCTGCAACTGCCTGGCTATTGCCGCAACCACCACCGACGTGCACGTCAGGCCATGCATGATCCACATGAGCTTTCCCTTCAGCAGAATGGAGAAGATAAAGCCCAGCAACATGATCACGGCCATAGCGGTGACGAGGTTCACGCCGTTGATCCACTGGTAGAGCATGGCTGTAAGCGTAATGCCGGTAATGATGAGAACGGCGGCATTGTAACTCCAGCGCCGTACCAGGAATGCCAGCAGGCAGGCCGCCACAATGATGGCGTCAATGGTGATCGACAGGGTGTCATGGGCATAGAAAATGTCGGTGACCAATATCAGGGTTGTACCGGCCAGCGAGATCCTCAGCAGGTTGATCAGGAAAAACTTCTCTATATCCTCCGATGCGGGCATAGGCGATTGTTAACTCAAAAATACCTGAATTCAAACAAAGCCGGTCCGTGTTCTACAGAGGGCCAGAGTGCGAAGACGGTTAAATTTCAGGACCGGAAATGGAATTTACACAGGTTTTTTGTTCAACCCTGCTTTTTTTCTGAACGTATTCGCCCAGACTTTGTCCCTTACCCGCGCCAGGCTGCCTTTATTTCACTCCGGCGGTTCGGCGTGGGGGATTTTTTAAAAAAATTACTTTAACGTTTCCGGGAACGAGGGAGGTGAGGGCTGCAAGGTGGTAGGTGGTAGGTGGTAGGTGGAGGGGCTGCAAGCTGTTAGCTGCAAGGCGGAAGGTGGTAGTAGGACGGTGAGGTGGTAGGTGGAGGGCGGCAAGCGGCAAGCTGCAAGGCGGAAGGTGGTAGTAGGACGGTGAGGTGGTAGGTGGAGGGCGGCAAGTGGCAAGCTGCAAGCTGTTAGCTGCAAGTTTATAGGGCTGTTAGCTGCAAGGCGGAAGTAAGGTGGTAGGACGGTGAAGTGGTAGGTAGAGGGCTGCAAGCTGTTAGCTGCAAGGCGGAAGTAAGGTGGTAGTTCTTATCTCCCCCTTCAGGGGGGCTAACCCCACCGCTACTGTTTGTCTCCCCCTTCAGGGGGCCGGGGGGTCAAACCGGTTTGGTGTTCCGGGAATCCTTCGCTACGCGGGGGGTGGTGCTGACGGTTTTGAAACGAACGGAGTTTCACCGTTCGGTCTTTCGGGAAGCGTCACCCCCCACCCCCCCCTGAAGGGGGGCTAACCCCACCGCTACTGTTTGTCTCCCCCTTCAGGGGGCCGGGGGGCCGGCAGGGGCGTCACCGGTCTACTCGTGGAAATTATACACCCTGAATCCGCCTTGCTTCAGTACGTTTTCACCGCGCATCAAGTCGAGGTCTGCGTCGACCATTTCGCGGAGAAGGGCATTGACGTCGTACTTCGGTTTCCACCCGAGGACCGTCTTCGATTTTGTAGGATCACCCAGCAACAGGTCAACTTCCGTGGGACGGAAATAACGGGGATCGATCGCCAGTACTTCGTCGCCGGCTTTCAGGCAATTGCCTTCAATGGTCGAGTTCACGGAGTCGATAATACCGGTCTCGTTGATACCCTGTCCTTTGAACACAAGCGTCGCTCCTACGTGGGCAAACGCGCGAACCATAAACTCGCGAACGGAGGTCGTTTCGCCGGTAGCGATCACGTAGTCGTCGGCTTTCGGTTGCTGAAGGATGAGGTACATCGCTTCGATATAGTCGCGGGCATGACCCCAGTCGCGTTTGGAGTCGATATTACCCATGTACACTTTCTGCTGTAACCCCAGCACCATACGTGCAACGGCGCGGGTGATCTTGCGCGATACGAATGTTTCGCCGCGCAGGGGAGATTCGTGGTTGAAGAGGATACCGTTACAGGCATACATATTGTACGCTTCGCGGTAGTTCACCGTGATCCAGTATCCGTACATCTTCGCTACCGCGTAGGGAGAACGGGGATAGAAAGGTGTTTTTTCGGATTGCGGGATCTCCTGTACTTTTCCGTATAGCTCGGAGGTTGAAGCCTGGTAGATACGCGTTTTTTCCGTGAGTCCCAGTAAGCGAACCGCTTCGAGGATCCGCAGTGTTCCGATCGCGTCGGTGTTGGCCACGTATTCCGGCATGTCGAAGCTCACGCGTACGTGGCTCATGGCACCGAGATTATAAATTTCGTCCGGTTGAATTTCCTGGATCAGGCGGATAAGATTCGTGGAGTCGGTGAGGTCGCCGTAATGAAGTTTCATCCGCGCTCCTTTGTCATGCGGGTCCTGGTAGATATGGTCGATACGGGCGGTGTTGAAGAGCGATGATCTCCTCTTCAGACCATGGACTTCATAGCCTTTGTCCAGTAAAAATTCCGCCAGATAGGCGCCATCCTGTCCTGTAATTCCCGTGATAAATGCTTTTTTCATTTCTTATCCGTTAATCGTTAATAGTGTTTTCCGTTGATACTTTTGTGTGTGACATGAATGGTAACTAAACCCTCACCTCACTATACGTGTCCACTTTACTCAAAAAGTCCGTATACGTAAGGCTGAGCCCCTCCTCCAGCGACACTTTGTGACGGAATCCCAGCGCATGTAACCGCGTTGAGTCCATCAGCTTGCGCGGTGTTCCATCCGGCTTGGTCTTGTCGAAACCGATCTGCCCCTTGAATCCCACCGTCTTTGCGATCAGGTGTGCCAGGTCCAGGATACTTACTTCCTCGCCCGTTCCCACATTTACAATTTCGGGTTTATCATGATGGAGCATTAAAAAGACACAGGCTGCGCCGAGGTCATCCGCAAACATAAATTCGCGAAGCGGTTTGCCTGAACCCCAGATCACCACTTCTTCGCTCCCCTTCTCCTTCGCTTCATGAAATCTTCTTAGCAACGCGGGCAATACGTGCGCATTATGCGGGTGGTAGTTATCACCGAATCCATACATGTTCGTGGGCATAGCCGAGATAAAATGGCGGCCGTGTTGTTTGAAATAGGCCTGGCAAAGTTTAATACCCGCGATCTTCGCGATCGCATAGGCTTCGTTCGTCTCTTCGAGGTATCCGCTGAGCAGACTTTCTTCTTTGATAGGCTGCGGCGCAAGCTTGGGATAGATACAGGACGATCCCAGGAACAGCAGCTTCTTGACGCCATACCGGAACGACGCTTCGATCACGTTGTTCTGGATCATCAGGTTGTCGTACAGAAAATCCGCCGGGTAGGTATTGTTCGCCAGGATCCCGCCTACTTTCGCGGCGGCGAGGAAAACATATTCGGGTTTTTCCGCGCGGAAAAAGCGGTCGACATCAACCGAATTCTTCAGGTCCAGCTCCTGCGAGGTGGCTGCACAGGTATTTAGATATCCTTCGCTATGCAGCTTTCGGTAGATAGCGGAACCCACCATTCCACGGTGACCGGCTACATAAATCTTTGCGTTTTTGTCCATTTGGAGGAATTGGTAATGTTATCGGCTGACATTCCCCTGTAAATATAGGAATAAGGTCAGTTTTAACTGGTTTAAAAGTTCAACAGGCAGCAAATATAGGGGCTGGGCCAGGATGCGGTGATGATCAAAGTCTCAGGTGGCGATAATCTTAATCGCCCTTGGGGATGGTTCACGGCACGAATTACGGCGGAATGGCTTTCGAAAACGTCTGCGGCGAACGGTTGGCTATTTTACGAGAAAATAGGGGTTGAGCAGGTTTTCCTTGTTGTAGGTAAGCGGTTGGGAGGTGCCGTACTGGGTCACCTGCATACCGGTTTCCAGGATGATGGCGTGCGCGGCGGCGGTGTCCCACTCCATGGTCGGTGCGTAACGGGGATACACATCCGCTTTGCCTTCGGCCAGTAACATAAATTTCAGGCTGCTGCCCGCGGAAACCAGGGTGGCTTCCGGGAGGTTTTTGATAAAGTCTTCGGTCTCGGGATTCATATGCGAACGCGACGCGACTACCCGCAGCCCGGGACGTCCCAGGTCCAGCGCACCCCGGCGCGCAAGCTTCGTCTCCTGCCCGCCTCTTTTCAGGTACGCTCCTCCCGCCTCGGTCGCATAGTATACATCGCCGGCGACAGGTACAGCCACCACTCCCAGCACAGGTACACCGTTGTGGATCAGGGCAATGTTCACGGTAAATTCGTCGTTGCGCTTGATAAACTCCTTCGTTCCGTCCAGGGGATCCACCATCCAGAAATAATCCCAGTGGCGCCTTTCTTCGAATGGAATGGCTTTCCCTTCCTCGGAAAGGATGGGGAGGCCCGATGACTGCAACGCAGCGGCTATTACCTGGTGCGCTTTCCTGTCGGCCAGGGTAAGCGGCGATTTATCGCCTTTTGCTTCGGCCTGGAAATCACCCGAATGGTATACGCTCAGGATCTCGGCAGACGCTTTTTCGGCTGCTTCTATGGCGAGGGGCAAAAGGGATATGTAGTTCATGAAGGTTGTCTTTGTCGGTTGATTGAAAATTATGGTACGCGAGGGCTGGGGGTCACACGATCATGCCGGCGGCGACCGTCTCGTTCGTTCCTTCATCCACCAGGATCACACTTCCCGTGATGCGGTTCTTCCGGTAACCGTCGATACTTAACGGCTGGGCTGTGCGGATCTTCACCCGCGCGATTTCATTCATTGAAAGCTGATCCACGTGTTCCACGCGTTGCAGCGTGTTGATATCCAGCTTATACTGGATCTCCTTCAACACACCCCGCACATCCTTCGTGGTATGCCTCACATGAAACCTCGAATTCATCTGCAGCGGACGCTGGTTCATCCAGCACAACATCAGGTCTACATCCTGTTCCACCTGGGGATGATTGTTCGGCTTCGCGATAATATCGCCACGGCTGATGTCGATCTCGTCTTCCAGCGTCATCGTCACGGACATGGGCGCAAACGCTTCATCCAGTTTTTCATCACCCAGGGTGATAGACCGGATCTTCGAGGTAAACCCCGACGGGAGTACCAGCACATCGTCGCCGGGCCGGAAAATACCGCCGGCTACACGTCCCGCATATCCGCGAAAATCGTGATGCTCCTTGGATTGCGGACGGATCACATATTGCACGGGGAAACGACTGTCGATATGGTTGTAGTCGCTCTCGATGTGTACGGTCTCCAGCATGTGCAGAAGTGTCGCACCCTGGTACCACGTCATGGTCTCGGAACGGTTCACCACATTATCTCCCGCCAGCGCGCTGATGGGTACAAACTGGATATCAAACACTTCAAGCTTCGACGAAAAGGCTTTGTAGTCCTCCACGATCTTGTCGTATACCTGCTCGTCGTAGTTCACGAGGTCCATCTTATTGACACAGACGATCACGTGCGGGATCTTCAGCAACGATGCGATGAAAGAGTGCCGGTACGTCTGCTCGACCAGCCCTTTGCGGGCATCGATAAGGATCAGGGCCAGGTTCGCGGTGGACGCGCCGGTAACCATGTTCCGCGTGTATTGAATATGACCCGGTGTATCGGCGATAATAAATTTACGTTTGGGTGTGGCAAAATAACGGTACGCCACATCGATGGTGATACCCTGTTCACGTTCCGA
Organism: Chryseolinea sp.; assembly: GCA_041742155.1. GTDB lineage: Bacteria > Bacteroidota > Bacteroidia > Cytophagales > Cyclobacteriaceae > Chryseolinea. The sequence goes on from JBGSJE010000008.1 coordinate 6,197, forward strand.
CTTCAGTCCGTCGGTGAGCATGGAAAGATCGACATAGTCGTATCCTTTTTTCGCGCTTGACGCTTCCACCGCCTCAAGCTGGTCCTCGAAGATGGATTTGCTGTCGTATAACAGGCGACCGATCAGGGTACTCTTCCCGTCGTCTACACTTCCCGCGGTGGTGAATCTTAGGAGTTGATTGTTCATTGTCTTTCAGTTGTGTTGTACACCGGGTTTCCGGTGTGTGTTATCTCATTTCAATTTCGGCTTAATCGCTGCGGCGGCTGATTAAAAGTAGCCGCTCTTTTTCCGGTCTTCCATCGCTGTTTCGGAGCGCTTGTCATCCGCACGCGTGCCACGCTCTGTCTTGCGCGACGCGGCAACCTCTTCGATGATCTTTTCAAGCGTGTCGGCGGTGGATTCAACGGCACCGGTAATGGGCATATCGCCGCAGGTCCTGAACCGGACGGTCATCTTAACGGGTACTTCGTTCTCCTTCAGCTTCAGCCATGGCGATGTGGAGAGTATGGCGCCGTCGCGCATGATCACTTCCCGCTCGTGCGAATAATACAGTTTTGGTATGGGGATGTTTTCGGAATGAATGTATTGCCACACATCCATCTCGGTCCAGTTCGATATGGGGAACACGCGAAAGTGTTCGCCGATATGCTTGCGGCCGTTGAACAGATTCCAGAGTTCCGGGCGCTGGTTTTTCGGATCCCACTGGCCGAATTCATCGCGGTGTGAAAAGAAGCGTTCCTTGGCCCTGGCTTTTTCCTCGTCGCGTCGCGCGCCGCCCATAGCCGCATCGTATTTGTTCTTTTCGATCGTGTCCAGCAGGGTTACCGTTTGAAGCGCGTTGCGGCTCGCGTTAAAGCCTGTCTCTTCCTTCGCCCTGCCCGAATCGATACTCTCCTGTACCGAGCCGACAACGAGCTTCACGCCCAGTTCATTCACGAGCCAGTCGCGGTACTCCATCGTTTCGGGAAAATTGTGGCCGGTATCGATGTGTACCAGCGGGAACGGAATACGCGCCGGCGCAAAAGCCTTCTTCGACAAGTACGCCAGTACGATGGAATCTTTTCCCCCGGAAAACAACAACGCGGGCTTTTCAAATTGCGCCACTACCTCGCGGATCACAAAGATCGCTTCCGATTCCAGTTCCTTTAAATGACTAAGATAATATTGACTCATAATCGTGATTTCAACAGTAATATATCAAACCAAAAATTTCAAAAACAAACCAACCGGCTATCCCTTCACCTTCGGCAGGATCATCTCCATCAGCACAGCCACCGATTCATCCACACTCATGGTGCCTGTCGGAATAACAACATCCGAAGCCTCAGGCGCCTCATACGGCGAATCAATTCCTGTGAAATTTTTCACCTCTCCGGCGCGCGCTTTTTTATACAATCCCTTCACATCGCGTTGCTCGCACACTTCCAGCGGTGCATCCACAAAAACCTCGATGTAGTTTTCCGTTCCCACGATTGTCCTGACCTGGTCGCGGTCCGCCTTGAACGGCGAAATAAAAGCCGACAGTACCACTACCCCGGCATCCAGCATCAGCTTCGCTACTTCGCCGATCCTGCGGATGTTTTCCACACGCCCTTCATCGGTGAAGTTCAGATCCTTGTTTATGCCTGCGCGAATGTTGTCACCGTCCAGCAGGTAGGTCTTGATACCCGCCGCGTGAAGCTGCGCCTCGAGCTGAACAGCAAGTGTCGATTTCCCCGAACCGGACAATCCGGTGAACCAGATCAGTCTGGCGTGTTGACTCATCAGTACCTCACGCTGCGCTTTACTGACTTTTGTTTTTATTGGATAGATGTGATTCATCTCAGACAAGCTTATAGAAATATGAAATAAACCCGACGCAAACTACTATATAAATGATCGTAAAGATCGTTCCCACGCGGATAAAATCTTTGAAGGTATATCCACCCGGACCATACACCATCAGGTTCGTCTGATAACCGATCGGTGTCATAAAGTCACCCGATGCGGCGAAGGCTATGGCTGCAAAAAAAGGTGTGTACGACAAATGCATTTGCTCCGCCATCGACATGGCGACAGGAAATACGATCGATACCGCGGCGGCATTGGTGATCAGCGCTGTCAGGATAATGGTGATGATAAACAACGCCGACAGTACACCTACAGGGCCTAATATCTTGCCGGCTGAGATCAGCCCCGTGGCGACCAGGGTTGCTGCCCCCGATTTTTCCAGGGCGACGCCGATCGCCAGGGAACAAACCAGTACGAGTAATAAACTGAGGTCGAGTTCGCGCCTGATCTCCGAAATTGTGAGTGTTCCGATCAGCACCAGGACCAGCAGGATACCGACACAGACACTAAAGAGTGGTAACACTCCCGTGATACCCAGGATCAGCGCCGCGAATGCGCCCGCTCCCACCCATTTCAGCCACTTCGATTTCGGCGGAGCAATTTTTTGCGGCACCGATACAAAGAACAGATCGCGTTCGTGTTCGCCGTTCTCCCGGTCTGCACGCGCCAGCAGTAGCAGGAAGTCGCCGCCGGCCAGCGTCATCTCTCCCACTTTGCCGGGCAGTTGTTTGCCGTTGCGATGGATCGCGATAATGGATGCCTTGAAGGTCTTGCGGAAGTCTGAATCCTTGATGCGGACACCGATCAGGTCCGAGTTCGCGGGGATAACCGCTTCCACAAAGTGAAATTGTCCCTCCACTTCCAGTTTGTCCTGCCGGGGAATCCGGAGTCCGTTATCTTCCTTGATGAGGTTATAAATGGATTCTGTATTTCCGGAGAAAAACAACAGGTCGCCTTCCTCCAGAACTTCTTCGGGCGACACCGGTGAGATGATCCGCTCGTCGCGGATGATCTCCACCAGGAATATGTCCTGCAGGTTGCGCAAGCCGGCTTCCTTCACAGACTTGCCCGCCAGACGCGACCCGTGAAAGATCTCTGTTTCGACGATGTATTCCTTCACATGCGCCCGCAAGGCCTCGATCTTATTCGCGTTCGACGGAAGTAACGCATACCCTATATAATAGAGGTAGACCCAGCCCAATAGGGTAACGATCATACCCAGGTAAAGGAAATCCTCCAGGCCCAGCAGGGGCAGGTTGTACTCGGCGATCAGGCCGTTCAGCACCAGGTTGGTGGATGTACCGATCACCGTGATCATCCCGCCCAGGATGGTGGCAAAAGAAAGAGGGATCAGAAATTTCGAAGCGGGATTTCCCGTTCGTTGTGACCAGTCCTTTACATAGGGGATCATAAAAGCCACGATGGGCGTATTGTTCAAAAACGCGGAGATCGTGGATACCGTCAGCATCATCCTGAACAGGAAGGCCTTGGGTTTGAGTCGTGTGTTGAAAAGTTTTCCGAATATTTCGGCCCCGTAGATGAGCCGGAGGCCGGCCGTAACCAGAACGAGGAGAAAAATGACGATGATCTGCTGGTTCGAAAGCCCTTTGAGCAGCTCTACCGGGGTGATGATTCCGGGTAAAAGCAGGGCAACGGTGCAGATAAAAAAGGTAAAAGCCGGGTTGAATAATTCCTTATAAAGTGCGAAAACAAGGAAAATAACGACTATTAACGTGTAAACCTGTATAAAACTTAAGCCCACTAATTCTGTAGAATTTCGGGCAAAGGTAGGATTTAAGATCGAATGGACAAACGCACCTTATAAACCCATTTTCCAATAGCGGTGGATCATGCGGAGGAATTCCTCCATCTCGTGCAGCGGGATCATATTAGGACCGTCGCTCAGGGCTTTTTCGGGGTTTGGATGGGTTTCGATAAAAAAACCATCCACACCTGCCGCGGCAGCCGCCCGCGCCAGAAAAGGAGCAAACTCGCGTTGCCCCCCGGATGATCCCCCCTTTCCACCCGGTTGCTGAACCGAATGGGTCACATCAAAAATGACGGGTGTGTACTGCCGCATGATGGGAAGCGACCGCATATCCACCACGAGCGTATGGTATCCGAAACTCACGCCCCTTTCCGTCAGAAATACGTTGTTGTTGCCTTCTCCCCTGACTTTGTCAACGGCGTACTTCATGTCTTCCGGAGCCATGAACTGGCCTTTTTTTATTTTCACGGCCTTGCCCGTACGGGCTGCCGCTTTCAGCAGATCGGTCTGGCGGCAGAGGAATGCGGGGATCTGCAACACATCGGCCACCGTGGCGGCCTCAGCGCACTGGTAAGACTCATGTACATCGGTAACGATCGGCACCCCAAGATCTTTCTTTACCCGGGAAAGGATTTCAAGTCCACTCTCCACGGAAGGACCGCGGTAGGACCCGCTGGAGGTACGGTTCGCTTTGTCAAAAGAGGATTTGAACACATAGTCGATCCCGAGTTCCGCGCAAAGTTCCTTGACACGGCTTCCGGTCTCCATACAGATATCGTAACTCTCCGCGGCGCAGGGCCCGCTGAAAAGAACCATCCTGTCCCCGCCCAGGGTAATCTTGTCCGTAACGCTTACCTGATCTTTAAATCTGTCCATGGTTTCTTTTTGAGTATTCAGTTCAACAAAATCCTGATCGGTATTTTAGTCCTTCAACACCTTTTCCATCTCTCCCCTTGCCGATAGTACCAGGTCGGCTACTTCCCGGAGCACACCCTGCCCGCCCTTTACGCGGGTGACGAGGTCTACACGATCCTTGATGTAGTCGAAGGTGTCTGCCGGGCATACACTGAGTCCCGCCAGACGGAGAACTTTCAGGTCGTTGATGTCGTCACCGATAAAAGCTACTTCCTTGTTCTTCAACTGGTAAAATTTCACCAGCTTTTCGAACGTGGAAGCTTTGTCGACAATTCCCTGGTGGCAGAAGTCGATCTTTAATTCGGCGCATCGTTTCGTGGTAGCCTCCGATTCCCGGCCGGATATCGCGCCGGTTATGATTCCCGCTTTTTTCAGGTAGCTGACGATGTATCCATCCTTCACGTTGAAGTTCTTGATCTCTTTGCCGGTTTCATCGTAAATGATCCGGCCGTCGCTGAGCACCCCGTCGATGTCGAAGAAGATGGCTTTGATCTGCGCGGATTTCCGGACCTGGTCCTTGGTGTATTTTGATAAGATCTGTTTCACACCTTTCGATTTTTCCTTTAAAACAAGTCCGAAAATTAGGAAAAGCTTTCTACTTTACCTGACCATTTCAGGTCAAGGTTCTTAGTTTTACGGCGTTGCCGGTGTAAAGACTGTAAACCGGAGCTTTTAAAGCAAATCTATGCGTGTTTTTAAGTTTATCATTTGCCTGACCATTACCCTTGGGCTCATTTACCTTCTCGACAACCGGTGGGTGATCAACGGAAACCCTGTTCCGCCGATCGGCAAATTCCTGGACCCGTTCAATGGTTTCTGGCGGAATATCGAGGCGGAGAGCGCCAAAGGGCCGGAGGTAATGAGTATCGTCGGGCTTCAGGACAAGGTTACAGTCGTCTTCGACAGCCTGGCTATTCCGCACATTTTCGCGGAAAGCGACCTCGACCTGTATTTCGCGCAGGGATATATCACGGCGAAGCACCGGCTCTGGCAGATGGAGTTTCAGACCCATGCGGCCGCGGGACGCGTCTCCGAGATCATCGGGGCGGGAAAGAACGACGCCTACCTCCAGTACGACCGCGGGCAGCGAAGGCTTGGAATGGTAACGGCCGCCCGCAAAGCGCTCGAATCGCTGGCCGACGATCAGGAGGCCCTGATCATGGTGGAAAAATATTCGGAAGGTATCAATGCCTATATCCAGTCGCTGAACTACAAGTCTTTGCCCTTCGAATACAAGCTCCTCAACTACAGCCCGGAACCCTGGTCTCCCCTGAAGTGTATGCTGCTGTCCAAGAGTATGGCCCAGACGTTGAACATGAGCGACAAGGATATGGAGATGACCAATGCGCTGAACATTTTTGGAAAGGAAATGCTGGAGATGCTCTATCCCGACCGTGAACCGGTAGGCGATCCGATCGTCGACAAACCCGGTGCGTGGAAATTCAAGACTTCGATCCCGGACTCCATTCCGATGGCTGTTCCGGATGAATTCATCCATATCAAAAAACTTCCTCCCCAGGACCCGACCACGGGAAGTAACAACTGGGCGGTGAGCGGAAGCAGGACCTCGACGGGCGCGCCGATCTTATGCGGGGATCCCCACCTCAACCTCAGTCTTCCCTCGCTGTGGTACGTCATTCAGTTGAATGCGCCGGGTACCAATTCCATGGGCGCGTCCCTGCCTGGTGCTCCGGGAATTATTATCGGGTGTACCGACTCGATCGCCTGGAGCGTTACCAATGCGCAGCGGGATTTGGTCGACTGGTTCAAGGTCACTTTTCAGGATAACAGCCGTAGCAAATACCTGCTGGACGGCCAGTGGCTGAACACGGAAAAAGTGGTCGAAGAATTTAAGGTTCGCGACAAAGCCGTTTTTTACGATACGGTCGTCTACACGCATTGGGGTCCCGTTCCTTACGACGGGAATTTCAGGGCGGAAAGCAACCTTAGCCAGTATGCCTTCCGTTGGATTTCACAGGATCCTTCCGACGAAGTGGTAGCGTATTACAAGCTGAACCGCGCCCGCAACCACGCTGACTTTATCGAGGCTACCAACCATTTCTCATCGCCGGCTCAGAATTTTGTCTTTGCTTCCGTCTCGGGCGATATCGCTATGCGCGTCCAGGGAAAGTATCCGCAACGGCGGCCGGGGGAAGGAAAATTTGTACTGGATGGTACAAAAAGTTCCAACGGGTGGCAGGCCTTTATTCCAAACGAACAGAACGTGCAGGATAAAAATCCCGCCCGGGGATTCGTCAGCTCCGCCAACCAGTATCCCGTGGACGAAACCTATCCCTACTACGTTACCGCGACAAACTTCGAAGCCTACCGCAACAGGCGGATCAATAAGGTCCTGACCGGGTTGAATCAGGTTAAACCGGAAGACATGATGCACCTGCAGAACGACAATTACAATCTCAAAGCGGAGGAGAGCCTGCCCTATTTTCTGGCGATGCTGGATAGTACGGCCCTATCGGCGGATGAGAAGTCCGCTTATAAATTATTACGATCGTGGGATTATTTTAACACGGCCGACGCGGAGGGAGCTTCCTACTACGAGGCCTGGTGGGACAACCTGATGCCCCTGCTGTGGGATGAAATGGAAAAGGAAGGAACCATGCTCCGCAAGCCCACGACCTTTACAACGATCAGGCTACTGAAAACAAATCCCGGTCTCCCTTTATTCGATATCCAGGGTACGCCTGAAAAGGAAACAGCCCGCGACGTGATCAGGAAAGCGTTTGTTCTCGCCCTGGACGATATCGAAAGGTGGAAGGCCGCCCATTCAGACCCGACCGCAGAGTGGGGTGACTTCAAGGATAGTTATATCGGGCACCTGATGCGTATCGAACCACTCAGTATCCATGTCCGATCGGGAGGCAATCACGATATCGTCAATGCACATTCGCGCACACACGGGCCGTCGTGGCGCATGATCGTAAGCCTCGAAAAAACCGGCGTACAGATGTGGGGTGTATACCCGGGCGGTCAGTCGGGCAACCCGGGAAGCCCGTTCTACAGCAACATGCTCGACCACTGGGTAAATGGTAAATACTACCCCATGCTCTTTATGCACTCGCGGGAAGACGGCGCGAACCGCGCATTTTACACCACACAGTTCATGCGTCAGAAATAGCGGCGATCGGTGCTCAAAAGTTTTTTCCATCTAAAACCGGCCGCCTGTTTTTTTTATTGCCGATATGTATAAATTAGGATTGATTTTGTGAATACCGAAAAGCCGCCACACATGAACTCACCTTTGCAGCGTAAAAAAAGCTGCTAATCAGACCCCCTCCATGAAATTTATTATTCAGTTCGTCGCCATACTGTTCTCCGCTCACCTCATGGCGTTGTTCTTACCGTGGTATTGTATCGGCCTGGCCGCTTTTATTATGGGATTCCTGCTTAAATCCAATGCGAACTTCCTGGCCGGTTTCCTCGCTATCGGCGCCTTGTGGGCTTTTAACGCCTGGCTCATCGATACAGGATCCCACTCCGACCTCGCCGAAAGAGTTTCAAACATATTTTCACTCCAGCATAAGTTCCTGTTGTTCCTCGCGATGGGTTTAATCGGCGGACTTGTCGGAGGATTTTCCGCACTGACCGGCTCCCTGCTCCGGAAGTAAACGCTGTAAGGGTAGGGTGCTGGTTACGATCCTGTTTCGATCCAAAAAAAGACCGTTCTATGATACCGACGTGTTCCCGCAACCCCATTATCAAACTGTCCTCAGCGATAGCGTTTTTGTTTATCCTGTTATCCCTTCCGTCGATCGCGCAGCTGAAAACGGGAGAAGGAAAAAGAAAGATAAACGGTACCAACCTTTTTTTAACTGTACGCGGAAAAGGCGAGCCGCTACTGGTCATTCACGGCGGCCCTGGACTCAACCATCGCTACTTCATTCCACACCTCGCCGGACTCGAAAAAAATTTTACCCTCATCTATTACGACCAGCGCGCCTGCGGCTTATCCGACATCCCGTCAACGGACTCCATATCCATTAAATTTCTGGCCGACGATATTGACTTTATCCGAAAGGAACTGAAGATCGAAAAGCTCAATATCCTCGCACACTCCTGGGGTGCCGTCCTGGCCGCGCACTACAGCCTGCAATATCCCGGTCATGTAAAACGGTTGATCCTGAGCAATCCAAGCCCGTTCAGCCGGGAATACGATGAGCAATCCGCGGCCCTCATCAAACAGCGCACAACACAACAAGACAGTACAGAACGCGCAACGATCATCGGAAAAGGAAGCCTGGATATCGGCGACTACGAAAGACTGTTTAATCTGAGCTTCCGTCAGTCCGCCTTCCGTCCCTCAAACATGGCGTTGTTAAAACTGGCTCTGCCTGCCCGTTTTCCGGAGGCCAGCAACGCACTGTTCACAGCGCTTTCAAACGACAAGTTGTTTTCCCTGAACCTGTATGACGAGGTGAAGGCCTTTCGTTTTCCCGTACTGATTATCCATGGAAAAAGTGATGTCCTGCCGATGGCGGCTGTGGACCGGCTGAAAAAGGAAATTGTACAGGCTGAAGTTGTGATTTTCGAGCGAAGCGGGCACTTCCTGTTTGTCGAGGAAACCGCATTGTTCGAAGATGTGGTGAGCCGTTTCCTGCGCAAATGATGTAGTTACCCGTTTTTGGCGTTCATGATTTCGCCGGCGATCCTCAATCCCGTTAACGTGAGATCCGGATCGATATGCGTAAAAACTTCTTTCAATGAAGGGATTACCGCCGATAACCCACCCGTTGCAACAGACGGCAGCGACGGAACTTTCATTTCGGATCCGATTCGCTCCAGCATGTGTTTTACCATTCCCTCGTAACCATAAAGGACGCCGGCCTGTATTGCATGAACGGTACCGCGACCAAGTACGGAAGACGGCATTTCCAGGGGAACATCGTAAAGACGGGCCGTGTGCTGCGACAGTGACCTGATAGCGGTCTTCAGGCCCGGGGCGATGGATACTCCCAGGATCTCCCCCGTCTGCGACAGCGCTGTAAATGTGAGGGCTGTCCCGAAATCCACAACGACACAGCTGCTGTTAAAAAACGTAAAGGCTGCCAGCGCGTTGCAGACGAGGTCGGATCCGATCTCATACGGGTTCATCACCGTAATGGGAAGCCTTCGGTATACATCCGGGCCCATCACGATGGGTTGCGTACCGAATAGTGAAGCGGCGGTCCGGATGATCTTATCCGTAAGTTCCGGCACCACACTGCTGATCACCACGCGCGACACCTCTTCGCGCCGGATACCACTTTCAAAAAAATTGTCCACGATCCTGTGGCTGTAAAACGCCTCCGGCAGATCGGTAAGAGAAGGGATACGCCAACGGCTCCGCCATTCGTCTTTGTTACCCAGTCCAAGGGTGATATCGGTATTACCCACATCGATCGCTAAAAGCATGCTGTCTGTTTTTGTCTCCCTATTTTTTTGTCAGCTTCCCGGCTGCCAGCAAGGCACTATCCCGGTGTACCGAATAATAGTATAACCCTATGGCTACATTCGCGTTCCAGGAATGCACGTAGGTCCCGCCCTGATCGTGTACGGTGGCACTTTCCATTACCGCCCGACCCAGGTGGTCAAAGACCCTGATGCGTACCGTTCCCGGTTGATGTACAGTGTACTGAAAATCCGTACCGGCGGAGAACGGGTTGGGATATACATTCACGGACTGTTCGGTAAGTGGATCGCCCGTACCGGTTACCAGCAACGGCATGTTCTCATCCAGCCAGTCAACACGCTGGCTGACCCAGCCCTTCAGCCAGTTTACCTCGTCCAGGAACGAATATCCGATATAGTAGTTGGGCCAGATGTACTTCCCGATCACGTTCCAGGCCTGGAAATTCCGTTGTTGCGATTCAACGTTCAGCACGGTGGCAACGGAATCAATATAGGCGTGGATAGCCTGCTTTTGAAATTTTGTAGCCCTGAGTTCGAACCAGCGCGCCGATAACTTTTCCGTGAAGGCTTCATCCTGCAGCAACCGGTTCCACCAGAACGGGATCAGCCAATAGTCGCTGCCGCAGATCGAATTGAATTCAGTCACAAATCCCTCCGGGTTGCCGCGCGTACAGTAATCTGCGTTTCCAAAGCCCAGGTTGAAGTCCCAGATGGGTCCCATCACCAGTTTGCCGCCGTCGGAGTCGCGCTGCTTGTAAAAAAAAGTACTCAGCCTGTATCCGTCGACGTTTTTGGAGATCTCCTGCATGATAAAAAAATCAATGAAGGAATCGACGTCGATATACTTTGCATATCCCTGATCAGGATCGGCAAAGTTGTTTCCATTCAGCGCATTCTCAAACTGCCCGACAAACTTCTGGATGTATGCTTTCTGCTCCGTGGTGATGTCTTCCGGCTTTGGGTAGTCGTACAAAAAATTGACTTGCTGGCCGCCTGCATGGGGTGGTTTATAGGCGGATATCCACCCGTCACCGTTACCACCCGTGGTCTTGTCAATTTTAACGATGTATCCTCCCGTCAGGTCGTTACCGCTGATCTCGTCGGGATTCAGTTTGTTAATGTCTACCCGGTTGTCGTCCCGTTTTATTTTTTCCATGAGGACATAGATCCCGCGGTAAACTCCGTTGATCACGAGCTCGCAAAACCTCGTGCGCGGAGCATAACGGCCCAGCGACCTTCCCAACCTGTAGGCCAGCGCATCGCGCATCAGGCTCTTGTCGTTGTACGGCGCGAACAGGATCCAGTCTTCCTCTTCGGGCATACCTAACAACGATGCGGCTATACCATTTCCCGCGTCGTCGCGTAACTCGAGACCGTATTGCTTTTTCGGGAACATTTGCGACGAAGAACCGCGGATCTCGATCCCGACCTTTCCGGTATAATTATTAAAGGGATCGGTGACATTGTTCCTGGCGGGACCATTGTCGACTATACCCATCGTCGCCGTGATCTTGGGATCGTCGACGATAGTGGCGCCATTCGTGTTCACAACAATGATCGGCAGGTTGGATGAAGTAAATGGAACAACGGCATCGACCTGCGCGTGTGCGCCCGTGATGAAACAAACCAGGCCGAAAATCCACAAACTCAGTCGCATATCCTTGGTCAAATTTCTACTAAGCTACCATTCCTGAGCCGGAAATAAAAAAGGCGTCTCAGCTGAAAGAAAGCAACATATCTTTTACTTTCTGCATTCCTGCGCTCGCTTTTTCTTCGATCAGGTGAAGGTTGGCGATATGCCGCATGTCGGGAAGTTTGGGGTCGACAACAAACTTTGGCGTATCAAACGGGACATAATCGATAAGGCCGGCGGCGGGGTATACTACCATGGACGTACCGACCACGACAAAGTAGTCGGCCTTCCTCGCGACGGACGCGGCAACCTCCATCAACGGTACCATCTCGCCAAACCACACAATGTTCGGGCGAAGCTGCGAACCCTTGGCACACTTCTCGCCAAGCGCAAGCTCCCACCCGGAAATCGGATAGACGAGCGATTCGTCCACGGAACTGCGGGATTCAAACAAGCTTCCGTGCAAGTGGATAACACGCGACGAACCGGCGCGTTCATGCAGGTTGTCGACGTTCTGCGTGACGACCGTCACCTGAAAATATTTTTCAAGCTCCGCGAGGATCTCATGACCGCGGTTCGGTTTTACCTCCAGGGCTTTTTTCCTGCGTTGATTGTAGAATTCCAGTACGAGGGCCGGATTCTTTCTCCACCCTTCCGGAGTAGCGACATCGGCAACGTCATGCCCTTCCCATAAACCGTCCGAGTCGCGGAAAGTAGGTATACCACTCTCGGCGCTGATACCGGCTCCGCTGAGTACAACCAGGTGTTTCATGCCTTACAGAAATTTGTTACGGGAAAACTGCTAGCCAAAGGTAAGAAAATGACAGGACAGGGCGCCGATCATACCTTTCGATCGATGTTTCGGACCCGCAAAAAAACAGTCGTGTACTTTACTTTTTCTTCCTGGCCGCAGTCGTTTTTTTAGCGACCTTTTTCGCGGCTTTCTTGGGAGGTGCCGCTTTTTTCGCGGCAACGGCCTTCTTCGGCGCGGCAGCTTTTTTCGCAGGTGCAGCCTTTTTCGCGGCAACGGCTTTTTTAACGGGAGGGGTTACCGCCGCGGGTTCCTGCCTCCTGCCGAACCGGCCTCTCTTCTCCGGCGCGTTTGCCGCCAGCGTCACGCATTCTTCCAGAGTAAGCTCCGCAGGCTCCTTTCCCTTGGGGATCTTTACATTCTTTTTACCTGCCTTGATATAGGGACCGAAGCGCCCGTTCAGGATCTGGATGTCCGGGTTCTCGGCAAACACTTTGATCGTACGGTTCGCATCGGCAACCCGCTTGGCTTCGATCAACTCGATCGCTTTTTCGGATGTAATGGTATACGGATCCAGGTCTTTCGGTATGGAAACGAATTTTTTATCGTGAAGGACGTAGGGGCCGAAGCGGCCGATACTTACAACAACCGGCTTCTCTTCGAACAGACCAAGATCCCTCGGCATTTTAAACAACTCCATCGCATCCGCCATGGTGATGTTTTCAATAAACTGTCCGGGACGAAGACTGGCAAACTTCGGTTTCTCGCCGCCATTGTCGTCGGGGTTCTCTCCGATCTGAACATAGGCTCCGAATTTTCCAAGCTTGGCGTATACATTCTTACCGGTCTTCGGATCCATACCCAGTTCTTTCGACTTACCGACAGAGGAGCGCTCGACCTTTTCCGTCTCTGTGACCTTCTTATGAAAAGGCTGGTAAAAAGTATGGATCATCTTTTTCCAGTTGAGCTTTCCTTCGGCGATCGAGTCGAACTCCTGTTCGATTTCCGACGTAAAAGAATAGTCCGTTATGTCCGGAAAATGCTCGACGAGGAAATCGTTCACGACCATCGCGGTATTGGTGGGGAAGAGTTTATTCTTCTCCGCTCCCGTGATCTCGCTGTCCTGCAGGGTATTGATCGTATTGTCTTTTAGTGTGAGAACGGTGAATTTGCGTTCCGTTCCTTCGCGGATCTCTTTCACCACGTAACCCCTTTTCTGGATTGTCGTGATGGTAGGTGCGTAGGTTGACGGACGGCCGATCCCCAGTTCTTCCAGCTTTTTTACCAGCGCCGCTTCCGTATAACGGGGAGGGTGCCGCGAGAATATCTGTTTGGCTACCAGCTGATCCAGAACCAACGATTGCCCTATTGTAAGCGGTGGAAGTACCTTGCTGTTGTCTTCTTCGTCCTCGTCGTCGCCGGATTCCATGTAAACTTTCAGGAATCCTTCGAATTTTATCACTTCTCCCGTCGCTGTCAGTGTCCGCGGCGAGGTGGATATAGCGATCGTCGCCGTTGTTTTTTCCAGTTCGGCATCCGCCATCTGCGAAGCGATCGCACGCTTCCAGATCAGTTCGTACAAGCGCGCGCCATTGCGGTCCGCACCGGCTTCGAGCACCGAAAAATCCGTAGGTCTTATCGCTTCGTGAGCTTCCTGCGCGGAAGCCGACTTAGTCTTGAATTGCCTTGGGTGACCAAATTCCTCACCATAGGCCGTATTGATCTGTTTCAACGCACCGCTGCGTGCTTCATCCGAAAGATTCACGGAATCCGTTCTCATGTAACTGATCTTTCCGGCCTCATATAACTTCTGGGCCACCATCATCGTCTGGATAACGGAAAAACCAAGCTTGCGCGCCGCTTCCTGCTGCAGCGTAGAGGTTGTAAAGGGTGGTGCGGGGGATCTCTTCAGCGGCTTGGTCTGAAGATCCTTGATGGAAAAACTTGCTCCCACGCACGACTTCAGGAAAGCGAGTGCCTCTTCTTCCGTATCGAATCGCTCCGAAAGTTCCGCCGATAACGTTCTTCCTTTTTCAAGATCGAAAAGCGCGTTTATCTTAAAAGACGATTTCGATTTAAAGTCTGTAATTTCCCGTTCGCGTTCAACAATTAACCGGACGGCTACTGACTGAACACGTCCCGCCGACAAGCCGGTAGCGATCTTTTTCCAAAGAATAGGAGATAATTCATAACCTACCAACCTGTCCAGTACCCGTCTCGCCTGCTGGGCATTGACAAGGTCGATATCGATACCGCGGGGATTTTCAAGGGAATTAAGAATTGCTTTCTTCGTTATTTCGGTAAAGACGATCCTCCGTGTCTTTGCATCGCTCAGATCCAGCGCTTCCTTTAAATGCCAGGATATGGCTTCTCCTTCACGGTCCTCGTCACTCGCCAGGTAGACCATCTGGGCATCCTCGGAGAGTTTTTTCAGTTTCGCGATAACGTCCTTTTTTTCGGGACTTATTTCGTATGTCGGTTCAAAATTATTTTCGATGTCAATAGCTCCGCTTCCTTTCGGCAAATCGCGAATATGACCCATGCTGGAAGTCACCTTAAAATCCTTTCCAAGGTAGCCTTCAATGGTCTTCGCTTTCGCGGGAGATTCAACAATTACTAGATTCTTTGACATGCTGCTTTAAACGTTCATCGGCTCCAAATATCAGTAAATTTTTAAAAAGTCAAATTTGAACGTCACCGCGCACGGGTAAAAACGGGTGATGTTACTCCCCGTTTTTGAATCATTTATACACTGATGTTCACGTGATTAGGAGATTTTTAACATAAGTTTTCAACTTTTTTCATCCGGGTGAGTAATATTGACGCTCAACGATCGGATATCGAACGAATGACCCCACGCTATTTATATTTATTAAGGCATGCGGAAAGCCGCGAAAAGCTTCCGAACGAACCCGATAAAGAAAGAGATCTGACTGCGCGCGGATTGCGTGAAGCCATGCTGATCGGCACATACCTTTTTAAAGACAACACGCACTTCGATGCCCTGCATTGCAGCGTCGCCAAACGCGCCCGGGCAACCGCCGGCCTCATCGCCGATGCGATGAAACTCACGACAGAAAAAATCATCGAGGAAGAAGCCTTGTACGACGCTTCGACCAGAACGTTTTTTCAATTCGTTTCGCAACTCGCGGACGATACGACCAGCGTGTTATGCGTGGCTCACAATCCCTCTATATCCTATCTCGCGGAATCGTTTACAAAATCCGAAATCGGCGATATGCCTCCCGGTGGCCTGGCTATCATAAAATTCAATATCCATTCGTGGAAAGAAGTAAGCCAGGGGAACGGTGAGTTGCAAAACTATATCTATCCGGGTATGCTGGGTGACGACCTTCGGGATTTGTAACGAGTGCTGCCTGTGTCAGCGTCAGGAACGGATGGAAGCGGTCCGGATAATAAAATTTGATGTACTATGGAAAGCGACGACGTCAGTGTGGATCGGTTTGATCCGAACGGACCGGGAATACGGGGCAACCTGTTTGGTCTGCCGTTTTCAGAACAGGATGCGCAGGTAGTGATCGTGCCTGCGCCATGGGAAGTTACGGTCTCCTATCGTTCGGGAACCGCCTCAGGGCCCAGAGCGATTTTAGACGCATCGTACCAGGTCGACCTTTTCCTGAAGGAAATACCCGACGCCTGGAAGCTTGGTGTCACCATGTTACCGGTTTCTCCGGGAGAGAACGGGGAGCCTGGTAAACTGCGGGAACTCGCTGCAGCGCATATCCGCCGCGTGGAAAGCAAAGAGATCATCGCACCCGATGATCAGGTACTGGAGAACATAAACACCGCGTGCGAGCAATTCAATACCAACATCCAGTCGACGGCGAGAAAATACCTGAAGGAAGGAAAGATCGTCGGGATACTGGGCGGGGATCACAGTACACCACTGGGCCTGCTCCGCGCGTTAAGCGAGGTCAGCGATCGCTTTGCTATCCTGCAGATCGACGCGCATGCCGACCTGCGGAAATCGTACGAAGGATTTATCTACTCTCATGCGTCGATCATGTACAACGCATTGAAGATCCCCGCGGTCGGAAAGATTGTTCAGCTTGGTATCCGCGACCTGTGTGAGGAGGAAATGACGATCATTCAACGGGCGATGGGTCGCGTCGTCACGTTCTTCGACAACGACCTGAAAGCGGCACAATACGCCGGCAAAACCTGGGATACCATCTGCAACGATATTGTCGCGCAGCTACCTGTCGACGTTTACATCAGCGTTGATATCGACGGCCTCGATCCGAAGCTTTGCCCGCATACCGGTACGCCTGTGCCCGGCGGATTTGAATTTCAGCAGATCGTATTCCTGTTATCCCGTATCGTACAGTCCGGAAAAAAAATAATCGGATTCGACCTGAGTGAAGTCACGCCGGGGCCGGACGAATGGGATGCAAACGTGGGCGCGCGGATGCTCTACCAGTTGTCGTGCTGGGCGGCCGTTTCTCAGGGAAAGCGGCTGGCCGGAAAGTAAGCAGTCAGGTCGTTGGGAAGATCCGGCTGACCAGAGAAATGTTGCGCAGGTAGGAGCGGACGCGTTCATTGTTTATTTTTAACCTTCCTTACCTCAACCCTATCTGCATGAGTGAAATCATAAGTGCTGTTGCTACCGGTGTCTGGACTCCTGTCCTCTTTTTGCTCATACTCGGCGGGTTGTTCTTTTTCCTTTACTCCCGTTTTCTACCCTACAAATATTTCAGTCATGCTATCGCTGTTCTACGGGGAAAATACGATGACCCCAATAACCCGGGACAGATCAGTCCCTATGAGGCGTTATCCACGGCGCTGGCCTCCACGGTGGGGATGGGTAATATCGCCGGCGTGGCTGCGGCGATCTCGATCGGCGGACCTGGCGCGTTGTTCTGGATGTGGGTAACAGCGTTCGTCGGTATGTCGACAAACTTTTTTACCAGTACCCTTTCCGTTATGTACAGGGGTAAGGATTCGGCGGGCGTTATTCAGGGTGGTCCGATGTACGTGATCCGCGAAGCGCTGGGTAAATCATGGCATCCGCTGGCCGTGCTCTTTTGCCTGTGTTGTATGATCGGATGCCTCCCGATCTTCCAGGCAAACCAGCTGACGCAAATTATTATCGACATCGGAATTTCTTCCGAGAGCCTGAAAACCGCTTCCTTTACATTTTTATGGTTTGAAATCAACACCGCCAAATTCACCATTGGTTTTATCCTGATGCTCATCTCCGGCGTTGTGATCATTGGCGGGATCCAACGGATCGGAAAGTGGGCGGGGAAAATGGTTCCCCTGATGATCGTCGTTTATTTCTTTTCCGTTCTTACCATCCTCATTATCCATATTGAATCGGTACCGCACTACCTGTGGCTGATCATCACGGATGCGTTCGCGGCGAACCATTACCGCGGCGAACCGCTCCTGGGTGGTGTCGTCGGCGGCCTGATCGTGGCCGGTGTACGCCGCGCTTCCTTTTCGAACGAGGCGGGTATCGGAACGGCACCTATGGCACTCGGCGCCTCGAAAAGCAAGGAACCGATAAGAGAAGGACTGGTATCCATGCTCAGTCCCGCCATCGATACACTCGTGGTGTGTACGCTGACTGCCCTGGCGATCCTGGTAACGGACCTGTGGAAAACGTCGGGAGTGAGCGGCGTGACCCTCACTGCCAGCGCATTTGAAAGCACACTCGGCACGACCGGAAAAATCCTGTTGCTCGTAAGCGCGTTCTTTTTTGCGATAACGTCGCTGTTCTCTTACAGCTATTACGGAAACAAAGCTATGTCGTTCCTCTTCGGTGTCTCCTCCGGAAAATATTACAACTACTTTTACCTGAGTACCATCATCCTGGGAGCGATCCTCTCCATGCAGGATGTGATGAACATCATTGATGTAGCCTATGCGTTGATGGCGGTCCCGACCATGTTATCGGGTTTTGCACTGGCACCGAAAGTGATGAACGAGGCGAAGGCTTATTTCCTGAGGTTGAAAGGATAAAGTGCTCTGATCTGGGAAAGAATAACGTTTGAAAGACGGTTACAGGCGTTAGTTCTCGACGGAGATCTGTTTGGTCTCCTGCCTGAAGGGATAATCGAACAGGCCGAATTCCTTGATCGCTTCCTCCACCTTGTGGGGAACAAATTTTTCCCACCCGGGCTCACCCTTTTTGATCATCGCCAACACGTTATCCGAGATGATATGCAGGTTCCTGATATTGGCGCCGGTAATCTCCTCGAGTTTATTGTTGTCCATCAGGAAACGGAAAAGGTGCTTCAGGTTTTTCGGAAGCTCCTCTTCAAAGTCCTTCAGACTGAAGATTTCCTGCGAGTCTTTCTTCAGCGCCGGATAAATATAAAGCTTGACGTTTGTACCGAACAGGGAAGCGAAACATTCCAGAATCCCGCCCCGGATATTTTCGTATGTTTTTTCTTCGAACACTTTCTGCAGGGCATAGATACCCATTGTGATGGCTATCTTTTTACCCTTCGTGATCTTGGAAAGGTAATCGACCAGGCGGTAGTATTCAAAGTAATTCGAGATCAGCACATTCTGCCCTAAGGAGCACAGGATATCAGCACGGTGTAAAAAATCCTTTTCATCGATCTTCCCGTCCGGGCTCAGGTCGTTCAGGGTAAGTTCAGACACCAATACAATGTTCGAGCGGTCTACGTCGGACTCGTTTTTAAAATGGCGGCGCGAAGCGAGCAGCATATCGACGTTGACGTGTGTAGGTGGCCGGAAGCGGCCGCGCAGGACCAGCACGTTCTTTTTGTAAAGTTCATCAGACGGTTGCATCACGTTGCCATCGGGGCCGAACATCGCCGCTTTTGTCAACCCGTTCTTGACAAGTTTTAACGCCATGACCCGGTTGTCAACGTGTTTAAAGTCGGGGCCGTTGAGCCTGAACATATCGATCTCGATTCGCCGTTGTGTCAGTCCGTCCAGCAGTGACATCAGTATCTCTTCCGGGTTCGTCAGGAACATACAGGAGTAAAGCATGTTCACACCGACGATACCCAGGGCATACTGTTGCTGCAGGGGATCCGTATCGTGCATCTTCAGGTGCAGCACGCAGTCGTTCGGTTCACTTTGGGGGCGGAGCTGAAACCGCAGTCCCATCCAGCCGTGTCCCTGGTTGGTGCGTTCGTAGTTGATAACCTCAACCGTATCGGCAAACGCAAAGAAGCGGGTTGTTTCGATACGGTGCGGGAGACGCTCGGGAAGCAGGACGTATTCATGGTCCAGCATGCGGATCAACCGCTCTTCACACACATAACGGTCGCCTACGCCGTAGATCGCGTCGCTGAATTTCATGTCGTAAGCAGACATTGTCTTGGCAACTGTGCCGGATGCGCCTCCTACTTTAAAAAAGTTTGCCGCCACTTCCTGTCCCGCTCCGATCTCGGCAAACGATCCGTAAATAGCTTTACTCAGATTGATCCGGAGGGCTTTCTCCTGAGTCGTGAGTTTCCTGAATTCTTCCATATCCTGGCCGTGCTTTCAGCTTCCAATTTACCGTTAAACATCATTCACTGAAAGATAATTGCATATTAAGTTACAAACGCAAAACCTCAGGGAAGTAAACGCAAAATACGGGAGATTTGATTTTTAAAGTATAAGGTCTATTTTGCCTGCTTTTCAATCGATATTTTATAGCTATCCTATGTCCAGCAGAGGTAATTTTTCAGGCCGTATCGGTTTCATCCTGGCTGCAGCAGGCTCTGCTGTCGGGCTTGGTAACATCTGGAAGTTCCCTTACCTGGCCGGCCAGAACGGGGGCGCGGTGTTCCTGCTAATCTACCTGATCTGTATTTTCCTGCTGTGTTATCCGGTGATGGTGGGTGAGATCACCATTGGCCGCAAAGCCGGGACGGATGCCTATGGTTCCTATCAAAAACTGGGCGGGAGCAAATGGGGATACCTGGGCCTCTTCGGCATACTTGCCGGGATTTTTATATTGTCGTTCTACAACGTCGTCGCCGGTTGGGCATTCGGTTACTTTCTTCATATCGCCTTCGGCGATCTCCTTAATCACAGTGACTTCGGATCTTTCTTCGGTCTCTTCGTCAATGACCTGCTCGACGTCAGCAGCGCGAAAGGACTGGCCAATTCAAACTTCATTTTTTCGATGGTCTTTATGGCAATCACCGCGCTGATCGTTTCGCAGGGAATTCAAAAGGGGATCGAAGCGGCGAACAAGATCATGATGCCGGCGTTGTACATGATCCTCATCGGTATAATCATTTACAGCCTCACGTTGCCGAATGCCATGGCCGGCGTCCGTTTTTATCTGATCCCGGATTTCGCCGAGCTGAAGATCCAGACGGTCTTCGAAGGATTGAAGCAGGCTTTCTTTTCGCTGTCGCTGGGTATGGGCGCGTTGATGACATATGGATCGTACCTGAAGAAAACGGAAAATATCACAGGGTCGGCGGCCGTGATTTCCCTGGCCGATACATCCGTAGCTTTCCTGTCGGGACTAATGGTTTTCCCCCTTGTTCATTTCCTGCAGTACAAGCTTAATGTAACGGAAGTGGCAACCGCCGGACCGCCGTTGATCTTTATCGTATTGCCGCAGATCTTCCACGAGATGGGCCCTATACTCGGACGCATCATCGGAGGTTCATTTTTTCTCCTCGTTTGTTTCGCCGCCCTCACATCCACGATCTCCCTGCTGGAAGTACCGGTAGCGTACCTGGTAGACCAGAAAAAAATGAAACGCAAAAATGTCGTTTGGGGTATTGCCTTGTTGATCTTCGTGGTGGGTCTGCCCAGTATGGCAAGCCAGGGAATGATCCCCGCACTGAACAAACTACCGTTTTACAAAGGCCAGGACTTCCTGGTGTTCGTGGCGGATATGTGCGATATCTCCCTTACTATCGGCGGATGCCTGATGTGCATCTTTATTACCTACCGCTGGAAGATTCACAATATGGATGAGGAAATTGCATTGGGCAATGCGGGCTATATGACATCCTTCAAAAGGAAGTACCTGAACTTCACGATTCAATATGTTTGCCCGCTGCTGCTGGGTCTGTTGTCGATCCTGGTAATCATCGACAAATTCTTCGGAATTGAAAACGTATTTTAGTCAGCCCTTAGACTTCAGATAATTCAATACTTCCACGGCGTGTTCACCTCCTTTGGCGGCATGATGAAAGAGGTCGAGACCATGCGGTCCTTTTGAGTGGAGAAGTTCCGGGTAGGATTCAATGACGGGCTTCACAATATCGATCTTTCCCAGCATGGCGGATACAAAAAGTGTAAAGCGAGCACCTTTGCCGATGAGGAACAGTGCGATGTCACGGTTTCCCACGTGGCCGGCACCTTCGATCGCTTCCTCAAAATCACCGGAACCCCAATCCCACGACGCGTTCAGGAGGGCGGGTGTGGCTTCCAGCATTTGTTTTGTTTTCTCCAGGTTGCCGTGACCGGCGATCACAAATTCCTTTACCAGTTCCGGTTTTAATGCGGGCTTGTCCTGCGCCACAGTCAGACCCGGAAGAATCAACGCCCCGGCAGAACCCAGTGCGATCCGTTTGATAAAATCTTTCCGGGAAGATACTTCGGGTAACATAGATGTTGTCGGTTAATGTGATCTTAAGACGCCTTACTTTTTCAAAAGGTATTTTTCTTTGGCTTCACGCTTGATCTCTTCCCATTCGTCAGGCGGCGGCGGCGTTCCGCGTTCAAATTCCGCGAGCAGCCAGGCTACCAGTTGCTTCTTCATACCGAATCGCCTGACCGCCTCCTCGCAAAATTCCACCTCGTGCTTGTCGATAACATCATCGGCGTACACCATCAGGATGAGGTCGTACAACAGGTTCATCCTGTCGTTGTGATTGTCGGGCACATTCATTTCGAATTTTTCATCGGACTCCACCAGGAGCTTTACCTGCCGGTCTTTCAGCCCGTAACGTTTGGCTATTTTATACAACAGCGCTTCTTCCCTCGGGTGCATACTTCCATCGGCCTTCGCCAGCGCCAGCAGGTTTTTAATGTGATTCTTCTTGTAAGAAAGGTATTGATGTTCAAAAAAACCCATCATAGGACATGTCGTTTACTGCTTTTCTATCGTCTATAAAAGTAACGGAAGCGGGGACAATTAAAAAACGGTCCGGCTCCGCGGTCAGGCAGCTGCTGCTTCCTGCTCCTTTAGCGCGCGTCTCAGGATCTTGCCGACGTTGGTCTTCGGCAGTTCATTCCTGAACTCAATATGCCTCGGCACCTTATAATTGGTGAGATTCTCGTGACAATATTTTTTTAATTCTTCCTCGGTGAGCGATTGATCCCTTTTCACTACGAAGATCTTGATCACCTCCCCCGACTTCGCATCGGGTACTCCGATCGCCGCTACTTCCAGGACCTTCGGGTTTGTCGCCACCACGTTTTCGATCTCATTGGGAAAAACATTAAACCCGGACACCTTGATCATATCTTTTTTGCGGTCCACAATTTTGAAAAAACCTTCCGCATCCATCAGTCCGATGTCACCTGTTCTGAACCAGCCGCCGGGAAAAAAGACACCCTCGTTGTCGCAGTTCCAGTAACCGGACATAACCTGCGGGCCCCTGGCGCAAATCTCTCCCACCTCTCCCACGGCGAGCCGGGTTCCGTTCTCGTCAAAGACCGCGACTTCCGTACTGGGTACGGGAAGTCCGATGGTTCCGCTCTTGTGTTTTCCATCCAGGGGATTACAACACAACACCGGCGATGTTTCACTTAGTCCGTAACCTTCCACCAATGGCGCACCCGTAACCTCCTTCCATCGTTTTGCCACGACATCCTGCACAGCCATTCCTCCTCCCACCGCTCCATGCAGCGCGGAAAAATCCAGGTCCTTGAAATGCGGGTTGTTCAGCAGTCCGTTGAACAGCGTGTTCACACCCGTAAGAATAGAGAACTTATGTTTGCGAAGTTCCTTGACAAAGCCGGGGATATCCCGGGCGTTGGTGATCAGGACGTTCTTCACGCCCGTACTGAACATCAGGACGCCGTTGACCGTGAGTGCAAAGATGTGATAAAGCGGCAGCGCCGTGATGATGATGTCGTTTCCCGCCGCGTTCATGTAGGGTTTGAACCATTCCGTGATCATGGAGTTATGCGCAACGAGGTTTCCGTGCGACAATTGCGCTCCCCGCGATATCCCCGTTGTTCCGCCCGTGTATTGCAGTACCGCCGTATCGGTGAGGGAAACCTCGACCTTCGACAGGTTCAGGGATGCACCCTTCTTCAGGACTTCCTTAAAGGACAATGCCCGGGGAATGTGATAAGGCGGAACCATCTTTTTGATCCGCTTGACGACAAAGTTCACCAGGGCTCCTTTCATTCCTCCCAGGAGGTCTCCGAGTTCCGTGATGATTATATGTTTGATCGAACTCTGGTACGCTACTTTCTCCAGGTTGTGGGCAAAGTTGGCGACGATCACAAGCGCCGAAATTCCCGCGTCTTTAAACTGGTGTTCCATCTCTCTTGGCGTATACAGCGGGTTGGTATTTACCACGATGAGCCCCGCCCGCAGCGCACCGATAAAGGCGACGGGAAATTGCAGGAGGTTCGGCATCTGGATGGCTATACGCTCCCCTTTCTTCAGCCCCAGTTCCTGCTGCAGGAAAGCGGCGAACCTTGTCGCCAGGATATCGACCTCGCCGTAGGTAAGCTGCACCCCCATGTTCTCAAAGGCGACCTGGTTCCTGAACCGATCGATACTTTGATCGAACAGCTCGACGAGCGAACTGTAATCGTACAACCTGATTTCTTTGGCTACGCCTTCGGGATACTTATTTAACCAGGGGAAATCCTTCATATGCTCTTGAGTCTTCGGAACGTGATTTATGTATTTCAAAGCAAACGATTGTTTGGCTTCAAATCAATAGCTAAACTTTGAAAGGCAAAAAAAAACCCGCCCCTGTGAAGGGACGGGCAGCTCTGAATAACTCATTAACCTAAACTGAGCTTGCTGTAGAGGGAGGCTTCGAACCTCCACGGAGCGGTTAGGTTTAAGTCCTGATCCAGTGCCGAACGTATCGTCGGAATTGGATCAGGGTGCTTTTACTTTATCCCGTAAACTCCACCCCCGAGACCGGAGGGCTTGTCTGCCAGTTTCAACACCCTACAATGTTGTGGTGTGTGTGTGATGTGTGTGTCTCCGCCAGAGGCGGTTTGCTGTAGAGGGAGGGTTCGAACCTCCACGGAGCGGTTAGGTCGCCAAAGGCTGGACTTTATCCCGTTGTCTCCACCCCCGAGACCGGAGGGCTTGTCTGCCAAATTTCAACACCCTACAATGTTGTTTTTTTGTGTGAGTGTGATGTCTTTCGTGTGGGTGCGTTGTAAAATCTTTAACAAAGTAACACAAAAACCGGTCTACCAATCAATGAAGTATTTGAATATTTGTATATTTTTTAATTTTATTTCATATTTTTGAATAATAGTCAAAACCAAAATTTTTATATGGCCGAAAATTATAAAGTTGATAATGTCGACCTGAAGATCCTGGAAATCCTCATGCAAGACGCCAAGAAGCCCTACACGGAAGTTGCTAAAAAAGCTTTTGTCTCCGGAGGCACCGTCCACGTGAGAATGAATAAACTCGAGGAAGCCGGAATCGTCGAAAAAACAACGTTGAAAGTGAATTACGCCAAACTCGGCTATGACATCACCGCTTTTATCGGGATCTTCCTCCAGAAAAGTGCTCTCTATGACCAGGTAATGGCCAAACTGAAGGCTATTCCGGAGATCACCAATATCCATTATACCACGGGAAACTATAGTATGTTTACCAAAATCCACTGCAAGGATACCAATCACCTGAAGCAGGTGCTGCATGACAAGATCCAGCAAGTCGAGGGAATCGAACGTACGGAAACCATGATATCCCTGGAAGAAAGCCTGGACAGAAGCCTGAATCTGACCTAAATAGACAAGGTCTATCGCGGATCGAAAACTTCTATGAGGAAATAATAGCCCCGCCAGAACCTTAAAATGCCTTTTTTGTTATACTTTTGTTAGTTGTTTAAAATTAGTCTAAATAGGCATCGATGAGTAAAGACAATCAGGTACTGGAAGAGTTGACATCCAAGGAGTATGAACATGGATGGACTATAAATATAGAGACCGATTCTGCACCTAAAGGACTCAACGAAGATATCATCCGTTTTATCTCGGCTAAAAAACACGAACCGTCCTGGCTGCTGGATTGGCGACTGAACGCCTACCGCCAATGGATCAAAATGACGGAACCGAAATGGCCCAATGTTTCCTATCCGGCTATTAACTACCAGGACCTCATCTACTATTCCGCGCCGAAGCAAAAAGCGAAAGCGAAGAACCTGGAGGATGTAGACCCCGAACTGATCAAAACATTTGAGAAGCTGGGGATCTCCCTGACGGAACAAAAAAGACTTACGGGTATCGCCGTCGATGCGGTCATTGACAGTGTGTCCGTCGCGACCACCTATAAAGAAACGCTGGCCGAACTGGGGATCATTTTCTGCTCGTTCAGCGAAGCGGTACAGGAACATCCCGAGCTGGTAAAAAAGTATATGGGATCCGTTGTTCCCGTCGCCGACAATTACTTTGCGGCCCTGAACTCGGCAGTCTTCACCGACGGTTCTTTCTGTTACATTCCGAAAGGCGTTCGGTGCCCCATGGAATTATCAACGTATTTCCGGATCAACGCGGCGAACACAGGGCAGTTTGAAAGGACCCTGATCGTTGCAGACGAAGGCTCCTACGTAAGCTACCTCGAGGGTTGTACCGCGCCCATGCGCGACGAGAACCAGTTGCACGCGGCTGTGGTCGAGATTTACGCCATGAAAGATGCACAGGTAAAATATTCAACCGTTCAAAACTGGTACCCGGGAGACAAGAACGGCAAGGGTGGTATCTACAATTTTGTAACAAAACGGGGATTGTGTTTCGGCGACAGCTCGAAGATCAGCTGGACGCAGGTTGAAACCGGTTCGTCCATCACCTGGAAGTATCCTTCCTGTATTTTGAAAGGTGACAATTCCATGGGTGAATTCTACTCGGTAGCCGTTACCAATAATTACCAGCAGGCCGATACCGGATCCAAAATGATCCACATCGGAAAAAATACAAAATCGAGGATCGTTTCGAAGGGAATTTCCGCCGGTCACTCGCAAAACAGTTACCGCGGCCAGGTACATATCATGAAGCGCGCATCCGGCGCAAGGAATTTTTCACAGTGCGATTCCTTGCTCATGGGTGATAAATGCGGGGCGCATACATTTCCATACATCGACGTGGAGAACAGCTCTGCGAGAATTGAACACGAAGCCACGACCTCGAAAATAGGCGAAGACCAGATCTTCTACTGCCTGCAGCGTGGTATCGACGAAGAGTCTGCCGTAGCCCTTATCGTAAACGGCTATGCGAAAGAAGTGTTAAGTCAGTTGCCTATGGAGTTCGCTGTGGAAGCGCAGAAACTGCTGGCCCTTACGCTCGAAGGCAGCGTAGGCTGATCGAAACCGTACTACCAATTATTTTGAATCCCTGAATTATGTTGAGCATAAAGAATTTACAAGCGAAGATCGGAGACAAGCAGATCCTGAACGGGATAAACCTGGAAGTCAAACCCGGCGAAGTACATGCCATCATGGGTCCTAACGGGTCCGGCAAAAGTACGCTGGCATCGGTCCTGGCGGGACGTGAAGAATATGAAGTGACCGGCGGCGAAGTGGACTTCCTCGGTAAGAACCTGCTGGAACTTGCGCCGGAAGAAAGAGCGCGGGAAGGCGTGTTCCTTGCTTTTCAATACCCGGTGGAGATACCCGGTGTCAGCACCATCAATTTTATGAAGACCGCCGTCAACCAGATCCTGGAATCCAGGGGACAACAAACCCTCGACGCCGTTTCCTTCCTCAAGGTCATGAAAGAAAAAATGAAGCTTGTGGATATCGACCAGTCGCTGTTGAATCGCTCGCTGAACGAAGGATTTTCCGGCGGAGAAAAAAAACGGAACGAGATCTTCCAGATGGCGATGCTGGAACCCAAACTTGCCATTCTTGATGAGACGGACTCCGGCCTCGATATCGACGCGTTGAAAATTGTCGCGCATGGCGTGAACAAGCTGCGCACCAAATCGAATGCCGTCATCGTGGTTACACATTACCAGCGCCTGCTCGATTATATCGTCCCGGATTTTGTTCACGTACTCTACAAAGGCAAAATTGTAAAGTCGGGCACGAAGGAACTGGCCCTCGAACTCGAAGCCAAGGGTTACGACTGGATTAAAGACGAAGTAGCGATCGCATAAAAAAACTGATGATGAGTGTAGCGGTGAATGAAAAAACAACGACCGGTAGCGTCGCAGCCCTGATTGAAAAAACCTTTTCGGGAAATACTTCCGTTCTCCGTATTCGCAGGGAAGCACTGGAAGCGTTCCAAAAACTCGGGTTGCCGGACAAGAAGACGGAAGAGTATAAACACACTCCCTTCACCCGCCAGCTCGAACAACACTTCAATCTCGACGAGATATCCGCCGCTGCGCAAAGTGACCTGGATCCGTCCGGATTTATCATTCCTTCCATCGAAGGAAATGTTATCGTACTGATCAACGGCCTCTACTCGGAAAAATACTCGAAGATCGTTTCTCCTTCGGCCCAGCTCACCGTTTGCGACCTCGCGACGGTACTGGCGGATGGCAACGAAACGGCAACGGCGCATTTTGCCGCCTATGCAGACCATCACACGGATGCTTTTCTCGCCTGGAACACCGCCGCCTGGACGCATGGCGTATATGTTCAGGTGCCGGACAATACAACCGTCGAGAAACCCATTGTTATATACAACGTTCACGATGCACGCAAAGGACAGGTGGTAGCGGCTACCCGGAACCTTGTCGTCGTGGGAAAGAACAGCAGCCTGACCGTGATCGAAAAATTCGACTCCACGGGTACCGCCCCTCATTTTTCGAATACCGTATCGGAGATCGTGATCGATGAAAACGCCGGAGTGGACCTCTACTCGATCCAGAACGACCAGGGTAACCGTTATCAATACGGCCTTACCCGGATCCACCAGCGACGGTCCAGCCGCGTCAATACCTTTACCTTCACGCTCAACGGCAAACTGATCCGGAACAACCTTCAGCTCGCGCTGGATGGAGAAGGGATCGAATCCCACATGTTCGGACTGTATCTTATCGGCGGCGATACCCTCGCGGACAACCATACCGTCGTGGATCACAAGATGCCCAATTCGTTCAGCAACGAGATCTACAAAGGTATCATGGACGATAACGCCAAAGGTGTGTTCAACGGCAAGATCTACGTGCGCCCCCAAGCCCAGAAAACAAATGCTTTCCAGGCAAACCGGAATATCCTCCTGTCAGACAAAGCGGTAGTCAACACCAAACCGCAGCTGGAGATCTGGGCCGACGACGTAAAATGTTCGCACGGATGCACCACCGGCCAGTTGGATGAAGAAGCCATGTTCTACCTTCAGACCAGGGGTATTCAAAAAGAAACAGCACGGGCGATGATGCTCTATGCATTTGCCATCGAAATACTGAACAATGTAAAACACCCTGAACTAAAAGCGTATTTTGATCATTTAGTGAGTGAGAGACTTCACAAAAACTTCTGATATGACTTCCAACGCCATCCACACCGCACCGCTTGATATTCTAAAGATCAGGAAAGAATTCCCGGTCCTGGATCAGCGTGTGAATGGCCGCGACCTCGTTTACTTCGACAACGCCGCCACTTCGCAAAAACCTCTGTCCGTCATCAACGCCCTCGTGGACTATTACAAAGGTTACAATGCGAACATTCACCGGGGCATCCATACCCTGGCGGAAAAAGCAACAAAGGCTTACGAGGAGACACGCGCCACGGCGAAAAATTTTATCCACGCACGATCCACGGAAGAGATCATCTTCACACGCGGTGTGACCGAAAGTATTAACCTCGTGGCCACATCGTACGGGAGAACATTCATCCGCGAAGGCGACGAGATCATTATCTCCGGCCTGGAGCATCATTCCAATATCGTTCCCTGGCAGTTTGTATGTGAAGAGAAAAAGGCCATCCTGAAAGTCATACCTGTGACAGATGCAGGCGAACTTGATATGGATGCGTTCCGGAAATTGCTTTCACCCCGGACGAAGGTGGTATCCGTGAATCATGCCAGCAACAGCATGGGCACGATCAACCCGGTAAAAAAAATCATCGCCCTGGCACACGAAGCCGGAGCAGTAGTCTTTATCGACGGCGCCCAGGCAGGCGCTCACCTTCCCATCGACGTACAGGACCTCGACTGTGATTTTTATGCTGTATCGTCCCATAAGATGTACGGACCTACCGGAACGGGATTCCTCTACGGTAAAAAAGAACTCCTGGAGAAAATGCCTCCCTATCACGGCGGTGGCGAGATGATCCGCGAGGTGACGTTTGAGAAGACCACCTACAACGACCTTCCCTATAAATTCGAAGCCGGCACACCGAACATCGCCGACGTGGTGGCATTCCGGCTCGCCATGGATTTTATCACGGAACTGGGACGGGAAAATATCGCCGCCCACGAACATGCACTGTTAGAATATGCCACAGCACGCATCTCGAAGCTGCGCGGCGTCAACGTAATCGGTACAGCACGCGACAAGGTGAGTGTGCTTTCTTTTGTTGTGGATGGTATTCACCCTTTCGATATCGGGCAGATGCTCGACGCACGCGGTATCGCCGTCCGCACCGGCCACCATTGCACACAACCCCTGATGGACCGCTTCGGGATTGAAGGAACCGTACGCGCATCGTTTGCTGTTTATAACACAACAACGGAAATCGACCAGCTGGTGGAAGGACTCGAACGCGTGATCAACTTTATGAAATGATAGGGAATGACCATTAACCAACAACAGGACGAGATCATCAGCGAATTCTCCTTGCTGGACGGAGACATGGAAATGACGGTGTTCTACATCATGGAACTGGGTCAGAAACTTCCACCGCTTCCCGCGGAAGCGCAAACGGAAGACAACATCGTGAAAGGCTGCCAGTCCAAGGTATGGCTGACTGCCAGCCTGGACGGCGACAAGGTTTATTTTTCCGCTGACAGCAATACGGCGATCACAAAGGGACTGGTAAGCCTGCTTGTACGGATCTTCAGCGGTCAGACAGCCGACGCCATTTTACAATCCGACCTGTACTTCATGCACCGGATCGGTATGGAACGGTTCATCGGCACACAACACTCGAACGGGTTTGCGTCGATGATCAAACAAATGAAACTGTACGCCCTGGCGTTTAAGACTAAAACGGAAGTGAAGTTATGAGTGAACAAACGATCCCGGCAACACAACAGAGCAGTACGGCAATTCCCGACCTGCAGGAAAAAGTACTGGCGGCGATCAAGACCGTATACGACCCGGAAATCCCCGTGGATATCTACGAACTGGGACTGATCTACGAGATCAATGTATACCCCGTAAACAATGTATACGTGCAGATGACGCTGACATCGCCGTCGTGTCCCTCGGCGGAAGTTATTCCCGGCGAGGTCGAACAGAAGCTGAAAGCTATCGAAGGGGTGAACGATGTAAAGGTGGAAATAACGTTTGATCCGCCTTATTCCCAGGATATGATGTCGGAAGCGGCAAAACTTGAACTGGGATTCCTGTAATTTGTTATATAACCGGAAACAACAGACTTAACTATTAATAAATATGTATCCCGAACAATTAGTAGCCCCCATGCGCACCGATCTGACGAGCGCGGGCTTCAAAGAACTTAAAACCTCCAAAGAAGTGGAAGAAACGCTGGCAAACCAGTCCGGCACTACCCTGTTGGTCATCAATTCCGTTTGCGGATGTGCGGCCGGCGCGGCGCGTCCCGGCGTAAAGTGGGCCCTGGAACATTCCGGCAAAAAACCTTCCAGCCTCGCCACCGTTTTCGCCGGCGTAGACAAGGATGCCGTGGCCCGGGCCCGGGAGTTCACGCTTCCCTACCCTCCATCATCGCCTTCTATCGCCCTGTTCAAGGACGGAGAGCTGGTGCATTTTGTAGAACGCCACCACATCGAAGGCCGCAATGCCCAGATGATCGGGCAGCACCTGGTAGAAGTGTTTGACGAATTTTGTTAAGGCATTTTTTTTACATCAAATGATTCAGAAGGCTGCCGCGGCAGCCTTTTTTTTGTTCTGTTACCGGGTAGACAGATGACACAGATCGAATCCAAAGTCTGCCTGGACTGGTGATTATAAAAAAAACGCAATACGTTTATTTTTTTCACGCCAGACGAACATTGTCTAACAGACTCCGCGGGAATCTTGACGAACGGCGCTTGTAATGTAAGTGATTCGTTTATCCTGTTGAATATAAACAGCAATATGGAAATGGGTGCCGTTGTGGGCCAATCGTTAAAGAGAACATTTCACAATCTTGTACATGAAGTAGGTTGCACATCGACCGACAAATAATCGACAATTCGAATGTTAATTTCGCCAGGAATGTTTCTTCAAAAAAAGATGTCAAAAAAAAGTATACTTCCAAACAAAGGTTGAAATTGAGATTTGGCCAAGGCCGCACCGCAGGGGTTATTTTGCAGAGCATAAAACCAGTCTCCTAATCAACAGTCTTCCATAATACGACCGTCTTAAAAATCGTCATTTTTCGTTAAATTCACGACTTATGAGAATCAGAAAACTAGAACTGAAAAACTTTAAGCGTTTTACAGACGTAACAATTGACAATATTCCTCATGATTGCAAACTGGTGCTTCTGATTGGCTCAAATGGCTCCGGGAAATCATCCGTATTTGACGCATTTGAATTACTTAATTCACTTGGTAGATCTCAGGGTCTATCCGAAGGGTGGGAATATTATAGAAAGGATAAAGACAAGCAAATTGAAATTAAACTAACCGACCAAGCTGGTGTTATTTGGAGTTCTGACGAACAAAATACAAAGACATTCACGAATGCAGGCAGACCTTTTTATGGCCGCACTAGTTTCAGACAGGTTCCAAGACTAACAAGAACCAGACTAGGCGGGTCAAACTTTGACTATCCGGCAGACTCTGACAGACCTAGATTGTTTATCGAAAAGGATAATAGATTTGAAAACGACATAGAAAGAATTACTGAGACAATTCTTAAAGATTTTTTTAGAACAAAAAATTCAAATGAACAGATTAGGGATAAATATATTCAACCGATAAACAAGGCTTTGAAAAACATCTTTGGCGAAGGTAATGGAACAAAGCTTCAATTAATTGAGATAATTCCACCATTAGAAGGAAAGGTTGCTCAAATTAATTTTCAAAAAGGAAAATCCGAAATTCACTACAACTACTTAAGTGCAGGCGAGAAAGAAGTGTTTAACCTACTGATTAATTTATTAAGCCGGGGGTCATTGTATCAAAATACGATATATTTTCTTGACGAAATTGACTTGCACTTAAACACTAAACTTCAATTCAATTTATTAAAGGAAATAACAGAAAATTGGATTCCGGATAATTGTCAACTTTGGACAGCGACTCATTCACTTGGTTTCATTGAATATGCAAAACAATTCGAGTTGGGAGTGACAATTGACTTTGATGATTTCGATTTCGACATAAAAAGAGTATTATCACCGGAGCCTAAAGATAACCCTGATGTTTATGAAATAGCCGTTGGTAAAGAATTTCTTCCCGCGCTGTTTCAGCAAATGAACATCTATTTTGTTGAAAATAAGGATAAAGACTATTATGCATCCATAGGAATCGCAAATACTGTTTTTGTTTCTGATAACAATCGAAATAACGTCTATCATAAAGTTCGGACGTCTAACTTCCGAGGGATTGTCGATAGAGACTTTTTGAGTGACGATGATATCCTAAAAATCACTCATCGCTATACAAATCTCAAGGTTCTCAAATATTATAGTATTGAAAACTATTTGTATCATCCAGACAATCTGGTGGAGTATTTTCAAAGTAAGAATTTACCGTTTGACAAGGCGACATACGTTGCTCAACTAACTGCAGCTAAGGAAGAGGCTAAAGCTGCAATAGTATTGGGAATAAGTCTGGCTAGGACCGGTTATCCATATTTTGGAGAGCCGGAATTTAATGGGAACCTATTGCAAAATAGATTCAAAAATAACCAAGAGAATCTAACTGAATCCGGAACAATTGTGGAATACTTAAATAGTAATGACGTTGAGACTTACCTTAAGTCTCTTCCAATGAAAACATATTGCACTCAACTACCTCAAAGACAAAATATTTCAAAATCTGATTTAGCTAAAACAAATTGGTTTAAGGCTCGTATTCTGGAGATTCTTTAATTTAATACGAGACGGGAAGGCCGAAAAAGCCTGCAACAATCGATATTGACAATGCCAATAGAAGATTTGAAATACAATCCGGTCACCACTAATACAGGTTGTTGTTCACATTATACCAAAACGATGAGGCTTCTACTGATAACATATTTAACTCTTGTCCTCACAAGTTCTTTCGGACAAAGTAAGATCAGACTCCCCGTGTGGACATTCAACACAAAAAATACTAATGTGTATGGCCTGGCAGCAGGCTACACGACGACAGAAAAAATCGAAAGTGTAAAAACCAACGGACTAAGACTGGAACTTGTTGGTCTGGGGATGTTGCTTCCGCTGATACCGGAAGCGCCGATTGCAAAGGATGATTCATCACACATTTTGTATTTAAAAGGACCATATGCTGAAACGGTAAATGGTATAAACCTTTCGCCTATCGGGACAGGTTGTGACTGCAAAATCAATGGAATAAATATTTATGGAGTGGGGAGTATTACCGGACAGGTTAACGGAATCTCGACTGGTTTTTTCATTAATATTACGGAAAGGCAAAATGGAGCGCAGGGTAGTATATACTTTAATATCGCATATGAGTTAAACGGACTACAGGCAGCGTTTATCGGGAATAGGAATAGTGGACGAGTTCGGGGAGTGCAGATTGGGGCGCATAATGAAACAAAAGAGCTTAAAGGTCTACAGATTGGACTTTACAACAAATCCGGAAAAATCAAAGGCTTCCAATTGGGACTCTGGAATGTTAACGAAAAAAGAAAGAGACCAATTGTTAATTTTTGAGGATGCAAGACATACTGTGTATGACAATTTAAACAAGACATTTTAAATCCCTTTGGATGATTGTAAAAATCAGCCTGAATTTCTTCATCGCCGCCGGAATCCCGAATTAGCAGGGCAAGATATACGATCTATATTATTTTCTCGCTTAGTCCGTTTTCACTCCGCGGGCAAATAGTGGCGTGTCACTCAGGGTTACTAAAACATTTTGCTAGCTTAGCTGCGGTAACGGCTTTCATATTACGGGGAAGTCGGGTACACAGGGAGACTAACCCTACGAAGGGACAACTTATACCAAATGACAGCGATTGAACGCGAGGTTAACATGAAGGACCTTCTGAGGTGGATAATAAAAATCACCTTAGTGTTGGCCCTTGCATTGTCTTCCAGTCAAGGTTCTGCGTTAAAATCGTTCTGTCCTGCACCGGTCAAGGCAGAGTTAGCCGAGATTCGTAGCAGTTATCCCAGAAAAACAGCTTGTTTCAAAAGCGCGTGTATTAAGTGTGTTTCTTTTCAGCAATTGGTTACCAATGCCAATGGCTTCGCTTCCGCCCTTCGACAATACGATGATACACTAAGGGTTAAATTTAAAGATAACTTCAAGGTATTTACGCTTTTAAAGAGTCGCAACGACTTTTTACAATCCTGCCATTGTACGAATACCAACCGTGAAGAGTCCGACACGGATAAATCAAAGGCATAATCTTTCTCACAGTCCAACCACCGAGTTGGATCACTTCCTTAATCTATTTTCAACAAGGCTTGAATTCACGTTCAAAGCTTAACTTTTAACAAAATGGAAAATGTTAAAAAAGGACTGCGAGTTTTCGCAACCGTTCTGTTTTTAATTCTTGCTTCTTTCGGAATTGGTATCGGGAACGTTTTTAATAACAACCAGGCAACCTATATGGACAAAGGGATAAAAATCGAAAGAATAGACAAGAAAAAAGATGATGAGGACGAAGAGCCAGATATTGAAGCACAGGATTCCGGCTGAAGGCTAAAAAAAATGCATGCTCAATTGTCGGTGTCACTCATGGATTTTGAAACATTTTGCTAACTTAGTTTCACTAACTGTATCATAGTGACACGGAAGCAGGGCCTGGTACTCCCACGACAGCTTGTGTACTTTTTACTAAGCCTTCGTTTTCCGGCCACTTTCAGTTCCTTATCGGCATGCCGTAATGAGAGCGGAGCACCACATTGACTAACCAATATGAAAAACATAACTCCAATCGTTTTTGTTTTTGCATTGATAACAGGTTGCCTAAATACTCACGATGAATACAAAGTAAGCAATGAGCGTTTTTCAAAAGAGTTGAGTCTGCTCAAAGACTACTTCTACGTCCCCGGACTGTCAGTTATTATTAAAAAAGGCGACAAAACCATATTTGAGAATTATCTGGGTTTTGCCGACATCGGAAATAAAATAGCCATTGATTCGTCCACAATAATCCCAATGGCTTCGCTTACAAAGATGTTTACCGGAGTTTTAATGATGCAATTGGTGGAAGACGGAAAAATATCAATGGACGACCCTATAAACAAATACGTTTTTAACGAAAATATTCCAGATTCTATAATCGTTAAACATGTCCTGTCCCATACTTCTCAAGGAGGAGTCGGCCAAAACTTTTATTACAGTGGTCGTTTTAGTTGGCTGACTGCTGTTGTGGAAAAAGCCTATCAGACGACTTTTGAAAAAGCTACGCAGGAAAAAATAATTAAACCACTTAAGCTAAAAAATACCTTTCTATTAAAGGACTCTTTACAACTTCGCAATGAAGGCAGAAAGATGGCATTGCCCTATTTTTATGAAGGAGAAATAAAAGAGGGATTCATTGATTACGGCTATTCTGCTGCAGCTGGTATTGCATCAACAGTTCATGACTTAGCGGCATTTAGTAAGGCAATGGA
Source organism: Chryseolinea sp. (assembly GCA_041742155.1). Classification (GTDB taxonomy): domain Bacteria; phylum Bacteroidota; class Bacteroidia; order Cytophagales; family Cyclobacteriaceae; genus Chryseolinea. The sequence goes on from JBGSJE010000008.1 coordinate 42,484, forward strand.
CAATAATTCCCTTATGACAGAGGAGTCCAAGTTGAGAATGTTTACCCCGGCCAGAAGCAGCTTACCATATGGCTATGGTGTTTTCAGCCAACAATTTATGGGCAAAACATTGATTTGGGCATACGGGCAATATGATTGCTACTCGAGTCTGTTTTTGAAGGTTCCGGAAGATAACATTACCCTTGTTATTGCCGCAAACAATAATTTAATGAGTGACCCTGCTCGTTTGATTTATGGTGATGTTACCTATTCATTATTTGCAATTAGCTTTTTGAAAAATTATGTGTTTAATATGGCCGAAATGCCGCTTATGGAAGATCAAAACTCTCTAGCCGCTTTGAAAACAAGAGTAACACAAGGTAATTCCAAACTATATTTAAAGAAACTAATTGCACAATCCGTAGCCGAAAGTTTCCTCGCCCAATTTGATTCCGCCAGGAGTGAACGAAGCAAACATATTCTTGAACATGTTTTTGGGCAGTTTCCTGATTATGAAAACTATGGAGACTTAACATTAATGCACAACATAAGTTTTTTAAAAGCTATAGCCTTGCACAAGGAACAAAGTAATTTTTCCGATTTCGATATCCAGCTAAGAGACATCGGGTTCCAATTGATAGCAGCCGACAGCAATAATCCCTACGCCAACTATTATTTGGCCAACTATTATCTAAGCAAGGGCAATTTGGACAGTACACGGATATTTTACAATAGGATCATTGACTCACACAATTTCTCAAAGAACTGGTACACTACAGCAGCGCAGAACTGGATTAAAGAACAAACAATTAAAAATTGATTTAGCACATAAAGTCAGATTATATCTTTTGACTCACCTGCACTAATTCAGCCCGCCCCATTGCAAATCAAAAATAAATTTACTTATTTACTTCTGTATTCAGAATATAATGATAAAAAAATTCTTAAATGACTTCGAAGAATTGGTTCTCACTCTCGTTGCAGTTCAACGGGAAAATGCATACGGAGCAGCCATTACAATCGAAATTGAACAGTGGCTTGGACGGAAAGTGACACTGAGCGCTGTACACGTTATACTTTACCGGCTGGAAGACCATGGTTATCTGAAATCTACAGTTGGTGGCGCAACTAATGAACGGGGTGGAAGGCGAAAGAGAATTTACTCCATCACTAACGCAGGTCTGGCTGTACTACGCTCCATGAAAGAAACGAGAACAGAACTCTGGAGTCTTGTGCCGCAGTTGAAAACAACTAGCTATTAAATGAAATCACTTCCGGCATGGGCAGAGAAATTACTTCGGACAATTTGTCCCGATGATTTGTATGAACAGATAGAAGGAGACCTGATTGAAATATACAATTACGACGAAAAGATATTAGGAAAGCGAAAAGCGAAGATACGATTTATCCTGGCATGCATCCGGTTCTTCAGGCCAGGGATTGTTTTAAGAAGAAATTTCCATTTGAACACCAACTCAATAGACATGATTCTTAATTACTTCAAAATCGCTAACCGACATCTGTTGAACAGGAAGGTGTTTTCACTCATAAACGTAACCGGTCTGGCCGTTGGCATAACAGTATTCTTTCTCATTATCCAATATGTAAGTTTCGAATTGAGTTACGACCGCTTCACCACGAACTACAAAAGCATTTACCGTATAGGTCTCGAACGGTATAAAAACAACGAACTCCAAACATCATCGTCTGAGAATTTTGCGGGATTGAAGGAATTGATTCGTGAAAATTTTCCCGAGGTAGATGCTGTCACCGGTTTTTACAAAACTCCCGCAAACACAGGCGTATTTTTTCGTTACAAGGGAAAAATCTTTAACGAATTGGGCGGTGAACTCAATACCGACTCCACGTTCTTTAAAGTCTTCTCAGGTATGTTGGTGAAAGGTGATGCAGCCACGGCTCTTCGCGAACATCATTGTATGGTTGTATCAGAGTCGATGGCCAGGAAGATTTTCGGTGATGAAGAGCCCATAGGCCAGCACATTCAAATGCCCAACGATGGTGGCGGTGAAAGTGAACGGGTAATCACGGGTATCTTCAAAGATTTTCCGCCCAACTCCCATATGCACGCCAATTTTGTAGTACCGTTGGAACCCATAATGAAAGCCGGAGACGAATGGAGCCAGGCTTTTTTACATACCTATGTTTCCATCAAAGAAGGGCACAATCACGAAATGGTGGCCAATCGCCTCAACGACTTCTATCGGAAAATGGCTGCTAAGTATCCGGAAATGAAAGAAACGAAATCATTTCTCCAACCAATTACCGCCATTCATCTCTCCTCCCATCTGAACGATGAATTGGAAGCTAATGGCAGCAAAGAACTGGTTTACATTTCTTCGGCCATCGCCCTTATTATCCTCATCATTGCCTGGATAAACTATATTAATCTCGAAACGGCGCGATTTGCTACGCGTGCCCGCGAAGTCAGTGTAAGACGGATCATAGGCTCGACCAGGTCCAACCTGGCCCTTCAATTCCTGGTTGAATACTTCTGTGTTCTTATGTTGGCCATTGTCCTTGCAATACTGTTGATGACGTTCATAATTCCCCATCTTGGTTACCTCACGGAAATTCCCATCGATTCACTTCAATGGTCGCAACCCTCGGTCTGGTTTATAGCTTTTGCAGTGTTGGTTGCTGGTTCGATTTTGGTCGGTATTTATCCGGCCATATTCCTCCTTCGGCTGAACCCTGTGGCAACCCTCAAAGGTAAATTTGGCAATATGATCGGTGGACGCACCATTCGAAAGACGCTTATCATAACTCAATTCAGCGCATCGCTCGTCTTAATTGCTTGTGTGCTGGTAATGCGCAGCCAGCTGGATTTTATGCAAACAACCGACAAAAGGTTTGATGTTGAAAATGTTGTCACTTTGCGAAATCCAACGGCTTACTCCGGCGAAAGAGTAATTGAAATACACACCGCTTATCGAACACTGGAAAATAAATTAATGGAAAATGTTTCCGTACAAATGGTAAGCAGTTCATCGGCGATACCAGGAACAGAAATTGGTTTCACGTATGTAAATCTTCTCAAACGGAATATCAATGATCCTTACGATCCCACTCGATTTAAAACACTCTTTGTGGACTATAACTACATTCCCCTTTATGGTTTTAAACTTTTAGCCGGACGAAATTTTGATCCTCCCAGGCCAGTTCAAAACTGGATAGATCCATGGGAGGATGAAAATTGGTTAACATTGATTCTAAATGAAAGCGCTATTCATGCACTGGGATTCAATTCACCGGAAGAAGCAATCAATAAAATGGTAGAGTTCGAAAATTTTGAAGATCATTTTCAAAAGCATAGAATAATTGGTGTGGTGGAAGATTATCACCACGAAGCGGTGAAGAAAGAAATCTACCCAATGATCTTTTCACCTAACTATGGAAGTTTTCAGCAGGTGTATTATTCTATCCGCTTAAATCCGACAAGCGATCCTGAACAAGCTGTTGCCGACATTCGTAAAAGCTGGACTGCAGCTTTTCCCGATAAACCTTTCGAATATTCATTCCTCGATGATTATTATGACCAGCAATTTAAATCAGAACTCCATACAAAGCGGATCTTCTCCGTATTTGCCGGAATAGCTGTTTTTATTGGCTGTCTTGGCATTTTGGGGATGACGTTGTTTGAAGCAAGTGCCCGCCAAAAGGAAATCAGTATTCGCAAAGTACTAGGCGCATCGGCAGCCAGCTTAATTGGTCTGCTATCGAGAGACCACATACGGATGATTTTATTCTCTGCTGGTATCGCAACACCATTGATTTACATAATCGCGCAGAAATGGTTATCCAGCTATCCGATGAGGATTGATGTTTCCCCGACCTTTTTTATAATTCCACTGGCAATTCTTCTATTGTTGGTAGCATTCGTAAGCTCGTTTCAAACTATCAAGGCGGCTAGTACCAATCCAACTAATTATTTAAAGAGTGAATGAATGGCCAATGAATTAAAAATAGTCAAATGAAATCACTTCCGGCATGGGCAGAGAAATTACTTCGGACAATTTGTCCTGATGATTTGTATGAACAGATAGAAGGAGACCTGATTGAAATATACAATTACGAAGAAAAAATAATAGGAAAGCGAAAAGCGAAGATACGATTTATCCTGGCATGTATCCGGTTCTTCAGGCCAGGGATTATACTAAGGAACAAGTTCTCAAGAGGATTAAATCGACCTTTTATGATTCGGAACTATTTGAAAACGGGCTTCCGGAGTTTGATGAAGCGAAAAGCATACTCCGTAATTAACATAACAGGGCTAGCTGTCGGCATTGCTGCCTGCCTCGTGATTGGAAAATATGTGGAGTTTGAAACCAGTTTTGAAAGTTTCCATAAAAACGGTCAAAACATATTTCGCGTGGTGAGCTCCTTCTATACCGATGGGAAAATTGAACCGTATTGCGGATACGACCTTGGCCCAGGTTTATCGGATCACTTCCCGGAAATAAAAAGGTTCGCCCGTGTTCATGCCAATGGAAGTGTCGTGAGTGTCCAGACCAGCCATCAGCAAAATTTAAAATTTAAAGAGTCCGACATCTTAATTGCAGACAGCACTTTCCTGGATATTTTTTCCTTTAAATTCCTCCAGGGAAATTCAAGTTCAGCTTTGGCAAAGCCCAATTCAATAGTCATTACACAGGCGGTTGCGCACAAATACTTCGGCGCTTCCATCGATCCGATAGGAAAAACGTTGAGCCTGGCGGACGGATGGATACCGGGACTTTATGAAGTAAGTGCAGTGATTGAAGACGTTCCTGCAAACACGCATCTTAACTTCGACTTGCTCATACCCATGCATAACCTTTTACAAACAGACTTTTATCATAACGACCATGCCCGTTGGGACAATTTCCACACCTATCTTGAACTACAGCCGTCATCCGAGATTTCACAGATCAACAAAAGGATACCTTCATTTGAAAGGAAGTATCGGGGACAAGACGCATCTGCCGAAAAATCAAGCCTTCAATTTCAATCTCTTCTCGATATCCATTATTCTCCCGACCTCGGAAACCCCGGAAGTCATCGAAATAAGATCTACTTCTTCGCATTGATCGCCATCTTTATACTGGCCATCGCATGGATTAACTACATCAATTTATCAACTGCCCGTGCTATGGAGCGGGCGAGAGAAGTGGGTGTAAAAAAGGTGCTGGGTGTTTTTAAATGGCAATTGGTCACTCAGTTTATTTTCGAATCAGCCATGATAAACTTTTTCGGGATTGTCTTCGCCTTAGTTATCGCGTGGATTTCGTTGCCCTTGCTTAATCCATTGACAGAACAACCGTTGGTCTTTGATTTCCGTGACTTGAAACTTTGGTCGGTTGTGGCAATATTATTTTCAGCCGGGTCATTGGGTGCCGGTGCATACCCGGCTTTTGTACTCTCATCGTATAAAGCATCCGAGGTGATTAAAGGCAAAGTAGCAAAATCAACGAAGGGGATTTCGCTGCGCAACGGGCTGGTCGTATTTCAATTTGCCGCGTCAATGATTTTGATTATTTCCACGTTCGTTGTGCACAGGCAAATTAGTTTTATGAAAGCCCAAAGCAAGAGCCTTGAAACGAATCAAATCATCGTCATCAACGGCCCTGAACTGTCTGGTTCTAAAAACCTCGCTGATAGAGTATCATCGTTTAGAAATGAACTCATGCAATACCCGTTCGTCGATAAAGTTTGTACATCTTTTTCGCTTCCAGGCGGGGATGCCAGTATAAGTACAACCATGCGCAAAGAAGGAATGGCCCCTGAAGATGGTAAAGTGGGAAATCTGTACTGGATAGATCCGGATTTTATTGACTTCTATGAAATTCCATTGGTTGCAGGAAAAACCTGGAACCGTGAGCTTAATTCAGAGATGGACGCCGTCATCATTAATGAAGAGGCCGTTAAAGTTTTTCAGCTAGGAACAAATGAGGATGCACTCAAGCAGAAAATTCAAACTCCAATCCGTACCTACTCCATTCTTGGCGTGGTTAAGAACCATCATTGGAATTCTCCGAAGAAACCAATTGCTCCCATGCTTTTCGCAGCAGAACAAATATCGACAGCCAGCATTTCTATTAAGTTAAAAGGCGACATTCAACAATCGATGGATTTAATCAAATCAAAATATGAAGCAAGTTTTCCCGCAGACAACTTTTCATACTTTTTCCTCGATGACGCATACAATTCGCAGTACAAAGAAGAGATGCGCATAGGTACGATTTTCAGCTCTTTCTCAATATTGGCAATATTGATAGGCTGCTTAGGCTTGTGGGGATTGGCGTCCTTTGCAACACTCCATCGTCTGAAAGAAATCAGTATTCGAAAGGTTTTGGGTGCCTCGGTAAATTCGGTCTTGTACCTGCTCTCAGTGCAATTCATTAAGCCCATCCTGATCGGAGGTTTGATTGTATTGCCGCTCTCGTGGATAGGCATCTCAAAGTGGCTGGATCAATTTCCATCGCGAATCCCGATTACAATTGACCTGTTCCTTATCCCTCTGGGTGTCCTCATCCTGATTGCCCTATCCACCATTAGTTTTCAAACGATCCGCGCGGCGACTACCAACCCTGTTACATCCTTGAAGAGTGAATGAACGACTGGACAGCCTTGAACTTGCGACATCGAAATGGGCCTGTGAACAAAGTAATTTTTTTTGAGAAGATTTTAGATTTTCACCCGATTGAACTGAAGGCTTACCCTCGCAAAACCAGCACCAGCATAGACCGCGAGACTTACCCGCATGCAAAGCCATGATATCCACAAACTATGTGTAAAGGTAAATTTCAATCAATTCGCTAAATTACTTCCCGCAACGGCTGACAGTGACACTTATCCGGTCACTATTTAAACATAGACGTTGCAGGGAACCCATTGAAAGAAGAAAAGGTTGACAAAATTACATGCAAAAACTCTTAACTTTATTCGGAATAATTGTCGCCGGATGTTTTGTAGCCGGACTGTACGGAATCATTCACGACCAACTGACTTATTCGATTTCTCCTGAGTACTACACAAAATTTAAATTTTATCAATTCGGTCTAATAGACGAGGGGAGCGAAGCTATTTTTGAATTTCCCAGGCTTCAAGTTGCCATAGTGGGCTTTATGGCCACTTGGTGGATGGGAATTCCGATTTCAATTATACTTGGACTTTTAAGTCTACACTCTGACCGGAAGACGATGGTGGACATCGCAATGAAAGCATTCTTAGTCACGATTGTTATTGCATTTATTACCGGACTTTACGGACTTTATGAGGGACATGTTTATCTGTCGAACCAACCGATTGAAAACTTTAAACGTTGGTTTATTCCTGACAACCTAATTGACTTTAAGAGCTTTATAAAAGTAGGCTCGATGCATAATTATAGTTACCTCGGTGGACTGTTCGGACTGATTGGCTCAATCGCATATATAGGTTGGAGAAAGGGAATGATAAAAATGAGGCAAAGAAAAAAAATAAGTGCGTGAATCGGCAGCCCAAAAACGACATAATCAAAACCAGTATAGTTTTTATGAAACCTGAAAAAATTATAGAATTCATTAGCCGGGGACGGACTGACTACATTCTCGACTTATTAAATGAGCCAGGCTGGAAAGAAATTTTGTCAGAGGGACAAATAAAGCCTCTACAGTGGCTTGTGTACTACAATGACCTGACTGGTTTAAAAGCAGTTTTAAAAGCAGGTGGGAACCTTGATAGTATAAATTTAAATGACGAGTTAGGGAACGCCGCTTTTTTTGGACATTGGAAAATATGTGACTTCCTGATTAGCAATGGAGCAGAAGTAAATTCTCATGTAGCCAAAACAAATGAGACACCCCTTCATAATGCACTTGCCAAGGCTGGGCGACCCTACTATTTCTATGTGATAAAACTTCTTGTCGACAGGGGAGCGAATGTAAATGCCAGAACAGTTGCCGGCTTAGAAACGGGAGCTTTTATGCGTGATGTGAGAACAAAGGGAGAAACTCCCTTACACAGAGCGGCTGCCTATGCTGATGAAAAAACAATTTCTTACCTGATTGAAAACGGTGCCGACAAGACGGCCAAAGATGCAAATGGAAATTCACCTTTAAGCTGGGCAAGTGAACATTTACGACCAGGAACAATATTGTCGTTGCTAAGTTACGATGGCTACAATGTAAGCGATACTCATAAAATCAAAAATACAAGTGACCACGGACAAGGTTGGGGAAATGGTATGGATTGGAATTTATTTGGTGATTATTTACCGGAATAGAAATGAACTACGTACAAAACGGATATTTCCATTGGCACCGTTCTCATCACCACCCCATTCATTTTAACACCACCACAGTAATCCCGTCACCTCCCTGCTCAATGTGCTCATCCCGGATGCTGGCCACTTCACGGTAAGATTTCAGGTGGTCGCGCACAACTTTGCGCAGAACCCCTTCCCCCTTTCCATGGAGGATCCGAAGCTGACTTTGACCCAGTAAAATAGCCGTATCCATAAACTGGTCGAGAATGGAGATCACTTCGTCCACACGTTTACCCCGGATATCAAGGGTGGAATTGAAGTTAGCCCGTTTTTCGTGAACGTCGATTCCTGCCGAACGAAGCCGTGATACAATTTCTTTTTGAACGGTAGCCGTCACTTTTTCCAGTTTATCAAGCTTCGTAACAGACTTTATCAAGCCGAACTGGACAGTCGCATTCTTCCCCTGTACGGACAGAATGGTACCACTTCCCTCCTGACCGATAATCCTTACCCGGTCACCCTCCTTAAGCGTTTCCACCGGCCTCTTTTCCTCCGTGGATACTCCCGATACTTTTTGTGTAAGCGTCTCCAGGTTTTTCCGGACCTTTACCGTTTCCTTTTTCTCCGCCTTGTTCTCCTTGATGTGACGTATCGTTTTTTCTATTTCACGATTCGTCTGCCGAAGCAAATTGGACGCGTCTTCCTTGGCTTTTGTAATAATCTCCTTTTTCCGCTTTTCCAGGTCGGTGTGCAGCGACTCGTATTTTGCCAGTGATTGTTTTAGTTCGGTATCCTGCCGCTCCAGGCGTTTCACCTTCTCGCTCAGTTCCTGTCGCTCCTTCTCCAGTGATCTGACAAGCGTTTCAAAACCGGCAAGGTCCTTACCCACCAATTTCTCCGCCTCTTCGATGGTCTGTCCCGGAAGTCCGATCTTACGGGCTATCTCCAGGGCGAAGGAACTACCGGGTTTGCCAATATCCAGCACATACAATGGCACCAGGTTTTTGTCGTCAAAACGCATGGCCGCATTTCGAATACCGGGATGTTGTCCGGCAAACAACTTCAGGTTGTAATAATGTGTTGTAGCCACGCCCCAGACTTTCTTTTGCAGCAGGGTATCCAGTATCGCCTGGGCTATCGCTCCGCCAAAGTCGGGATCCGTGCCCGATCCAAGTTCGTCCAGCAACGCCAGCGACGAGTCGGTCGCATGCTGAATGAATACGTTCATGTTCCGGAGGTGACTGCTATATGTACTCAGGTCATTTTCGATAGACTGCTGATCGCCGATATCCAGGAAGATGTCGTTGAAAATCCCCATCCGCGAACGGTCGGACAACGGTACCAGCATGCCGCATTGCAACATGTATTGCAGCAGACCCACCGTCTTCAGGCAGACGGATTTTCCACCCGCGTTCGGGCCGGATACCAGCAGCATTCTTTCTTTCTGATCGAGTTCCAGGGACAAGGGAACAACTTCACGTTTACCTTTCAGACTCAGGTATAACAACGGATGCCGCGCCTGGTACCACACCAGTTCAGGCTTGTTTTCCACGATCGGCAGGTCGGAATTGATCTCCAGCGCAAGCTTCCCCTTTGCCCGAACAAAATCGATCTCGGATAAAAAACGATAGGCGATCCGTAATGCCGGCAACTCCCGCCTGAAATCGTCGGTCAGCTCCCGTAAGATCCGGATGACCTCGCGCTTTTCCGAATGTTCAAGGTCCCGGATCTCGTTGTTCGCGTCCAGCATCTCTGCAGGCTCAAGGAAAACCGTTTGACCCGTTGCCGATTCATCCAGGATAAAACCCTTTAACTTTCTTTTGTGCTCTGCCTGGATGGGGATCACCACCCTTCCGTCCCGGATCGTGGGAAGTGCACCCTCAGGTACCCAACTCTCGCCCACAGCGTTTCTGAATATCTGATCCGCCAGCTTCCGGAGACGTCCCTGCTCGTCGCGAAGCCTCTTCCTGATCCTGGCCAGTTCACTGCTGGCGGAATCCCGTACGATACCCTTGTCGTCAATCCGGGTAAAGACAGACTGGGCTAACGTGGCGGGTAGGGTGACAGGCTCCGCCATCCTGAACAACGCAGGGTATACTTCGGCTGCCTTGGCTAAAAAGGTCTTGCACGATGTGATCGTTTCAAGCGAGTAAGCCAGGTTCAGAAAATCCTCCGACTCCAGCCAGTTACCCTCCACGGAGATCTTCTGTATCCATTCGGATGGGTCGAAAAAATAACGGGAAGGAAATGCCTCGCTCTTTTCCAGGATCTGCCGGAACTCGAGGTTCTGCTTCAACGCGGTTTTGATTACAGCGGCATCCGTACTGAACTGCATGCGATCTACCCATTCTTCACCGGCCGGGGAATAACAATAAGCTTTCAGCTTTGTCCGGATCAGATCAAAGCCCAGTTTTTGCTCGAACGAATCTGGATAAATCATTTTTTTTCTTCACCCGAAAGCACACGCTGCTCCCGAAGATTGAGGGAGTCGATCAATACGGCATAAATACCCTCCAGTACCAGCGGGTCCTCCATGTAGTAGTTCATCGATTTTCTGAAAACCGAATCGGAAACTCCGGTCTTTTCAAAAATGCTGTCTTTCATGACACTGAACATCTCTTTTAAAGAATCGCGCTTGACGCCGAGTGTGCTGATCTTCTGCTCGGAAATATAGAGTTCCGAGAGCACACTGACCATCTGCCCCTTGTCGAGGATTCCGGCCGGAACACGGTCGTCCTTCCCACACGAAAAAAGCAGGGACAGAAATAGCGCCGCGCAAATGGTTGCAACGCCATAATTCACTAAACGGTTCACGGATTTTCTCAACCTATACTTATTTTGGGTGGGGCAAAATACTCATAATTGTTCTATTTTTGGACGAAATCGGACCGGGCCGCGAGGTTTACGGGCTGATATAACAAATTCTATTCCAAGGGAACCAAGGTGCGGGAGCTTTTAAAAAAATTACGGCGATACGAGATCCAGATCCGGAAAGCGATCAATAGCCAGATGCAGGGTGATTTCCATTCTGTCTTTAAGGGCTCGGGTCTGGAATTCGATGATGTGCGACCTTACCAGTACGGCGATGATATCCGGACGATCGACTGGAACGTGTCGGCTAAAGGTCACGGAACGTTTGTGAAGACCTTTAAGGAAGAAAAAGAACAGACCGTATTTTTTATCCTCGACGTCAGCGCATCGGAAGATATCGGAAACCCCGGAAGTACCAAAGCCGATATCGGCAAAGAGATCTGCGGTGTCCTGGCACTTTCCGCCGCGAAGGAATCCGGTCACGTGGGACTGATTTGCTATTCGGATGTGGTGGAAAAATACATGAAGGCGACAAAAGGTAATTCCCAGGCGTATGAGATCATCAGTACCCTGGTCAGACTAAAACCCCAATCCCTTCGCACGAACCTGACAAAAGCAATCGCTTTCGCGTTGAATGCCATACGCCGGAGAAGTGTTGTTATCCTGGTGTCGGACTTCATCGACGACGGATATTTTCACAACCTGAAAGCCCTGGCCCGCCGTCACGATCTTGTGGTAATACAGATCAGCGACAAGCGTGAAACGAGATTACCGAAACTCGGGATCATTCCCGTGATCGATAAGGAGACGCAACGTACGTTATGGATAAATACCTCGTTCGGAGATTTCAGAAAAAATATCAGCGACCGGCATGAAAACCGGAAACTTGAACTGGAAAAATTCAGCCGGAAGCACCAGATCAATTTTATATCCCTGGACACGGGCGAGGATTACGTACCGAAACTCCTGCGACTATTCAAAGTGAGAAACAAATCTTTAAAAACCACCTAGTTCTGATGACATTGAGGCGTCTAAAGATTTTTCCTTTCCTATTCCTATTTTTCATCTGCGGTCTGAGCCGAAGCAACGGTCAGGATGTCACGGTCAGAAGCGGTTTTTTTCTCGACAGTATCAAGATCGGCGACCAGACCGGGTTCTTTCTCTCGGCCGAATACCCCAGTAACCTCACCGTTCTTTTTCCCGACTCCACGCACAGCTTCGCCCCTTTCGAGTACGAGAAAAGGATTTACTATCCTACAAAAACCTCGGGCGGAAAAAGTTACGACAGCGTCATCTATTACCTCTCAACTTTCGAAATTGATCGCGTGCAATCCCTGAGCCTGCCGGTGTTTCAGCTCAACCCGATGGATTGCACCACGTTCCTTTCCGCGAGGGATACGATCCTGCTGACCGAACTGGTGAAAAATCTGCCCGATACCCTGACCGCACAAAACCTTCCGCTAAAAGAGAACACGGCTTACCAGAATGTCTCTTACCTTTTTAACTACCCCATCTTATTTTTTGTGGTCGGGACGATACTCCTCATTGGAATCGTTATCTGGATCGTTTATGGAAAAAAAATCAGGAAACATTTCCGGGTAAAAAGAATGCAGAAAGCGCATCAGGCATTTTTGGGAGCGTACAACAGGGGGATGGAAAACATCAAAACCGCATTCTCTGCTCCCGTCACGGAAAGTACACTGTCTCTTTGGAAAAAATATATGGAGCAACTGGAGGCCAGACCATACACGAAGCTGACGACCAAAGAAACGGTAGCGCTGGAAAAAAATGACGACCTGGGAAGAAATCTCCATAACCTTGACGGAGCCATATACGGACACGATGTACAGGTGATCGACTCGCTGGAAGGGCTGAAAGTATTTGCCGACAGGCGATTTGAACAAAAATTAGAGGAGGTGAAGCATGGATAATGATCTGACTTCGTGGTTTTCCCTTGACTGGTTCAGCCCGTCCACGCTGAACACGTTCACGTGGGAGAATCCCATATTCCTCTATATCACGGCTGGCGTACCGGTTTTTTTCCTTCTACGCTGGCTCATTCGCTACCGTTTCAATCAAAAATTGCCTGTAGCCGTTACATCAAAAGATCTAAAGGTATCGCCGCTCACCCTCATTCGTTTTTTCCCGGAGCTATTGTTGATGATGGCGATGGTCCTGATCCTGTTGGCGCTTGCGCGACCTCAGAAGACGAACGAAAAAGTGGAGCAGTGGACCGAAGGTATCGACATTATGATCGGGCTGGATGTTTCACAGTCCATGCAAATAGAGGATTTTAAACCGAACCGCCTCGAAGCGGCAAAGCGTGTCGCCAGAAGTTTTATCGAAGGCCGCATCCAGGATCGCATCGGTATTGTTGTGTTTTCGGGAGATGCATTTTCCCTCGCTCCCCTTACGACAGACTACGACCTTCTGAAGTCGTACCTCGATGAAATCAGTTTTGAAATGATCGAAAACAGGGGGACCGCCATTGGCAGCGCGCTGGCGGTTGTAACCAATCGGATGGGAGAATCGGAATCGAAGTCAAAGGTCTGTATTCTCCTGAGCGACGGTGACAATACGGCCGGGAATATCGACCCGATCACAGCGGCGGAACTGGCCTCGGCGTACGGAATCAAGATCTATACTATTGTGGTGGGGAAAGAAGGACTGGTGCCCTATGGGAAGGATTTTTTCGGAAGACCGAATATGATCGAGAATACGGTCGACGAGACGACTATGCGCAAAATCGCGGATATCGGCGGGGGAGAATTTTTCCGGGCAACCGACGCCCAGGCACTCACGCAGGTGTTCGCCCGGATAGATCAGTTTGAAAAGGCGGAGATCAAGGAAACACGTTTCAAGGATACATCAGACTATTACTTCATTTACCTGCAATGGGCTATTGTATTTTTCCTCCTCTGGCTCATGTTAAAATCAACGTTCGTTGTCAACGTGCTGCAGGACTAGGTTACCCTGGTACATCGTTGCAAAAATAAGTGTACATGCATCAAGAATATACAGTTTTAACAATCAATGTGTTGTGCCCTATACTGCCGTACCGATATTTTTGCTATGATGCCCTAGTGTCGTGTCATTGATTGATTATCGTAAGCGACACTATTATTACGCCTCTTCAGGGCTAAAATTTAAATTACCACTTAAAACCCAGGGCTTCACCCTGGGCCAATATGTAACGCCCTTTCAGGGCTAAATACAAAAGCCAACGGATGCGACATCATAATGGTGACGTAACACTAGTGCGGGATCTGATCCGGAAAAAAGATCAGTCTCCCCGCGAAGATAACCAAAACAATACCCAGGACGATATTCATGATCCGGATCACGCCGGGAGTAATCAGTATGCGTAGTTTGTCCGCCAGTTTCGCTTTGATGATATCCGTTGTAAATACCGTTCCCACGATGGAGGAGAAAAATATAATTGCGTCCTTCGTAGTTGTGTAGCCCAACCGCGTCGTGGCAACCCCGACGGTTGCGATCCAGAAGAAGATCACCATGGGGCTAAGCCCGTTGATGATAAATCCCTTTGCCGAAAGGCGAAACCAGCTTCGCGTTGCAACCTTACCGGGATCGTACCGGCTCAGCCTTTTGCTCTTGATGAACAGGTAATACAGTCCGAACAAGAGCAATACCCCACCTCCTCCATAGGCCAGGTAGTGACGAAAATTATCGGCTTCGATAAATTGAATAAGCCCCAGGTAAGAGACCAGAATGTAGAGTGTGTCGCTGAGAGAAACGCCGACAGCAACAAAGACCCCGCTCCAGAATCCCTTTTCAATACTCGTCTGAAGAATGGTAAAAAAGACCGGCCCGATTAAAAAGGCCAGCACAATGCCGGACAGGATTCCATTAAGAACGATTTCCATTAGCGTGATTTAGAAGGAAGTTCTTCCAGTCGTCCAACTGAGCATTTTTCATGACTCTGGGGAATTTATTTTGCCCTCCAACCTTTCCCTTGGATTCCATCCACGCATAAAATGTTTTGACCGGTATGACATCGACAAAAACCTCTTTTAATGCGGCACTTCTTTCAACGGCATAGTCGTCATTGAGGGCTTTCAGGTGCTCGTCGATCTTTTCCTTCAGCAGTTTTTTATCAACCCTGTCGTCCGTGCCCACGAACCAATGGTGAGCAAAAAGGGATTGATGGGGTATCCCGGCAACAGCGAATTCCGGGATGTTAATATTAAAATCGTTCGAAACCAGCTCGATCGCCTTATTCATATTGTCTACGGAGAGGTGTTCCCCGCAAAGGCTCAGGAAATGTTTTGTCCGGCCTGTAATAACTATTTCAGATTCCTCAAGTGAAGTGAATTTGATAACATCGCCGATAATGTAACGCCAGGCGCCGGCGCACGATGAAAGTAAAATCGCATATT
Organism: Chryseolinea sp.; assembly: GCA_041742155.1. Taxonomy (GTDB): domain Bacteria; phylum Bacteroidota; class Bacteroidia; order Cytophagales; family Cyclobacteriaceae; genus Chryseolinea. The sequence continues at coordinate 57,916 of JBGSJE010000008.1, forward strand.
CCTTACCTTCCTCCACTTCATCGATGAGCAGTGTTTCAGCATCCGGGTTTATTTCGCCATTCGCGTTAAAATTCTTTTCCTCGAAGGGTACAAACTCGTAAAATATTCCGTTGTTTAAAACCAACCGCATAGCCCGCCTGTTAGGGTAAGCCTGGAACGCAATAAAACCCTCCGATGCCAGATAGGTCTCTATATACTTAATCGGTTTTCCCAACAGCTTCTCAAAACCTTTCCGGTAGGGATCGAAGGAGACACCGCCATGAACGTATACTTCAAAATTCGGCCATAGCTCGTGAATGTTCTTCAGTTTATGGTGCTTGATGATTTTTTCCATCAGGATCTGAATCCAGGCGGGAACACCTACAATAATTCCGATGTCCCATTCCCAGGCTTTTTTGGCGATCTCGTCCAGCTTGGCGTCCCAGTTCCGCGTCTTCGCGATCTTTTTACCGGGTTTATAAAAATGCTGAAACCAAAAAGGAAGGCGTGCCGCCTGGATACCGCTCAGATCACCTTCGAAAAAGCTACCCCTCTTATTCAGGTGGGTGCTTCCGCCCAGCATCAGGATGCCGGACTCAAAGATCTCGGGCTTCAAATCGTATTTTGAAAGGGTCAGGATCTGGCGGATACTGGTTTTTTGTATCGCCTTCGTCATGTCTTTGGTTACGGGGATGTACTTGGACGATGCCTCGGATGTACCGGAACTCAACGCAAAGTACTTAACCCGTCCCGGCCAGCAGACGTTCCTCGCGCCCTGAAGCGCCAGTTTCCACCAGTCGGCATAAATTTTATTGTAGGTGTGAATGGGTACCTGCTTTTTGAACCGTTTATAAAATTCCTTGTCACCCTTTCTAAACCCATCCAGGACGTCCGCAAAGTTGTGATATTTACCAAATTCGGTCTGACTTGCCGTAATCAGCAATTCCTTCAGTTCTTTCTTCTGCAGATCAAACGGAGATGTATACTCCTGCTCAAGCATCTCGCGAAGCCGAATCCCTTTTTTCAGCAGTGTTCCAAGGATCGCCATATTTGCTTTAGCTTTGGTGTTTTAAGGGCTAAAAATAGGCATGAATATCAAGAATAACATCAACAATCTCCGTCAAAACTTGCCCCCCGGCTGTAAACTCATTGCCGTAAGCAAGACCAAACCGGTCGAAAAAATCATGGAAGCGTACTCGGCCGGGCAGCGGATATTCGGTGAAAACAAGGCCCAGGAGCTGGTAGCCAAGTTTGAAACCCTTCCGAAAGACATCGAATGGCATATGATCGGCCACCTGCAGACCAATAAAGTGAAATATATCGCCCCGTTTATAGCGCTGATCCACTCCGTTGACAGCTTTAAATTGCTGGAGGAAATTGACAAGCAGGCGGAACGGCACAACCAGGTCATTTCCTGTCTGCTTCAGGTCCACATTGCCGAAGAAGAAACAAAATTCGGTTTCTCTCCCGACGAACTCATCAGCCTCCTGAATTCGGAAAAGCTGAAACAACTGCAGCACGTCCGGATCACCGGATTGATGGGGATGGCTACTCTCACCGGTGATACAGACCGGATAAGAAAAGAATTTCACGGTTTAAAGACGTTATTTGAAAAACTCAAGACACTTGCCCTGCCTCCTCACGTTCAGATGACAGAACTCTCGATCGGCATGAGCAGCGATTACGCCATTGCGGCTGAGGAGGGTAGCACGATGGTGCGGGTTGGTACGGCGATTTTTGGCGAACGAAACACCTGACAAATGAATCAACGAAATACACTTTTATGGGCGGCTGCGATGGGTTGCGTATCCGTTATGATCGGAGCCTTCGGAGCACACGCGTTCAAACCCGCGCTTACAGCTATGGGCCGGGTTGACACGTATGAGCTGGCTGTACGGTATCAGTTTTACCACGCCCTGGCGATGTTGGGAGTTGGAATCCTCATGAGCCAGATCTCAACCACGGCGATGCGGCTAAGCGCCATTTTTTTCCTCACTGGAATTTTCTTTTTCAGCGGCAGTCTTTACGTGCTTTGCCTTTCCGGAATAACGGCATTAGGTGCCGTAACCCCACTGGGCGGTCTGCTGTTAATCGCGGGGTGGGCAATGCTCTTCCGGGGTGTGTATAAAAAATAAGAGCTCCGTTTCCGGAGCTCTCCCTATTCGATGCTGAAATGCGGATCACCCTATTGAGGCTGCACTTTCTTCTCCAGTACGTTTGTGGTAAAGGAAATCTGGCTGCCATCGCCATTGACTGCGTTGGATACTACAGTCACGACTTTGTTTTGTCTGCCCATTTTGCCGGCGCTGTTAAAGGCAACCGTGAGTTCTCCTTTGCCGCCCGGTGCGATCGGATCGCGTGGCCATCCTTTCGGAGTAGTACATCCGCACGTTACCTGTACATTCGTGATGATGAGTGGTTCGGTGCCGGTGTTCGTGAAGTGAAAGGTTTCTTCAACTTTATCACCCTGAACGATGTCACCAAAATCATGGACCTTCTTATCAAAAGTGATAACAGGACCGGTTGCTTTTGCCGTACTGGTTGCCTGCGCAAAACCCTGCACCGCAAACCCCGCTAAAACGATCAAGAAAAAATACTTCTTCATACCTTGTTTTTTTTCAAATTTAAGCTGTTATGTCAACAATCCGGCCGGAATTTTGAAATTTCTGCAGGATAGGTTGTGACTTTGCTATCGATGATGAATTACGCTAACGGGTAACCAGATGGATCCGGAAATAACGAAAGTTTATGGTAACCGGTTGAGAATCCGGGTGTGCGGGTTGTGCTGGGAAGGCGATGGCCTGCTTCTCGTGAACCATAAATCGCTGAGCAACACTAATTTCTGGGCACCTCCGGGTGGCGGAGTGGAATTTGGAGAATCTCTGGAGGACACATTGAAGCGTGAATTCCAGGAGGAAACCGGGTTGCAAATCGAGGTGCTGAGGTTTGCCTTTGGGTGTGAATTCATTCGCGACCCGCTTCATGCCATCGAGCTGTTCTTTTTGGTTAACCGCAAAGGGGGCACGCTGGCGTCGGGCTATGACCCTGAATTACAGATCATTCAGGGAGCACAATACTTTTCAAACCACGAGATCGCGGCAATTCCCGCGTCAGAGGGGCATGGAATCTTTCAGATCGCGGGACAAGCCGTGGATTTGCGCGCGCTCTCGGGATTTTACAGCATTTAATTTGGCTTTCTGTAAAATCTACCTTGTGATTTACCCTGTAAAATATTTATTATTGCACACTTAAACCTTCAACAATGAACCTGACTAAAATATTATCAGTCGTCTTCTTCGTCATAAGCCTTGGCATGGCCTACTTCCTGTATGACAACATCAACTCTACCATCGAATTCAAGGAGGCGATTGTTACAACAGAAAAACAGATCACTGATAAGCTTGCGGTGATCCGTGAATCCGAAAAAGTGTTCCTGGAACAGTTCGGTCATTACACGGCAAACTGGGATTCGCTGATCAATTTTATAGAAAATGGCCAGGTACCCATCACACTGCGTACTGAAAAGATCACGCAATTGAGCTACGGTGAAGAAAAGGTGGAGGTTCAAATCGACACGATCGGTTTTATGCCTGCAAAAGACAGGATATTCAAGAAAACACATACCGTAAATGCTACAGCAAATGGCGTTCTGTTATCGCTGCTGGCGAAGCCAGGTGATTTCGTCGTAAAAGGATCGGGTGCTTACCGCTTGCGTGCCGAAGACAAAGAGAAAGCCGATGTTTATAATTTTACGGAACAGGGAACGATAACATCCGTTTCGAATGTAGCTCCCGGGACAGAGATCAAAAAGGGTACAACACTTTACAATTTGTGGGATTATGTTTTGAATCCGGCTGTTGATATTAAAACGCTCGCCGAGGTTCCGGGTTCGAATGGTAAGACGTTTGATATTTACGTGGGTAAAATCGACCGTAACAATTCCAAGGTCAGTGTGATCGAAGTTAAAGATCCTTCACCCATTAACCCTGAACGGAAAGCTACCAACGAAGCTGAGAACCGTAAACCACTCGGATTCGGTTCACGTGTTGATACAAAAATAAGTGGTAACTGGGAATAGCTTGCAGACATCCGCACTTACGTATAAGCTGATTCGAAAAATCAAAGATGACCTTTTTGACGAGGAGTTTATTGACCAATACCACCTTCTCATTAACATTGGCACCCGCGACTTCCAGATACTGGTCATAGAACCACAAGAAAATAAGGTCCTCCTGCTGGAGGACTTTGTTTTACCGGGGCTTACTTCCAATGAAGAGTTACTTCAGATCCTGGATCAGCTGTTTGATTCCCATGCTTTCCTGAAGGCCGGGTTCTGGAAAAAGATCAAAGTCTCCGTCAAGAACCAAAAATTTGTCCAGGTTCCGCAGGCTCTTTATTCCGAGGAGTCCAATGCCGACTACCTGAAGTTCAATGCGCCCGTGGATTCTTCAAGAGAAGAAAGTGTTTCAACCTTTAACCCGAGGGCGCAAGCGGTCACTGTTTTTGCAGTCAACACCGAACTCCGGGACTGGCTTAACGGGATTTATCCCAACAATCCCCCCACATTCACCCATCAGTCTGCGGCATTGATCGAAGGTACGCTGCACTATGCGGAAGGACGTCACGACAATCCCCTTTATATCTATGTAGATAGATTTAAGCTTCATATACTGGCTTGCGAAGACGGAAAACTCCTGTACTATAACCAGTTCGCGATCAAACAATTCTCCGAATATATCAAGTACATCATGTTGGTTATGAAGTCACTCGATATGGATCAGCGCACCAGCAAGGTTGTGTTGTGGGGATATGTCGGCGCCAATTCCCCTCATTACCATGAATTCTATAAATATATCAGCAATGTCTCCTTCGGGGACGAACCTGATTATTTGAATTTCGGATATGTATTCGATGAGGTGCCCGAACATCATTATTTTGACCTCTATAGCATTCACCTTATCGAATAACGCGCCCGGTGAAGATCACCGATGGCTGATGAGAACAGCCAGTGCACAATTCCCGCTTTTTACCGACATTTAATAAAAGACTATTAAGCGATGACTAAACGAATTGCCCTGTTTCCCGGATCGTTTGATCCCTTTACAAAAGGACACGAAGACATCGTACTTCGGGGGCTTCAGCTTTTTGATGAAATTATTATCGCCATCGGTTATAACAGCCAGAAGAGTACCCGTTATTTTGAAATTGATTCGATGGTGGAAAGCATCGGAACAACCTTTGCGAAGTATCCTAATATCCGGATTCTCAAATTCTCGGAGCTTACAGCTGAGTTTGCCCGGAAAAACGGTGCCCGCTTTTTGCTACGGGGGCTTCGCAATACGACGGACTTCGAGTATGAGAACAGCATATCTCAGGTAAACCGGAAACTGAATCACGAAATGGAATCGGTATTCCTCATCACCACGCCACAACTCGCTTGGATAAGTTCGTCCATCATCAGGGAAGTTCACCGCTACGGCGGCGACGTTTCCGAGTTTCTTCCCTACACACTGAAAGTGTAAAGCCGTCTCTTACCTGGGGGACTTCACTTCCATTAGTTCGTAGTACTGTTCAAATACATAGCTGATCGATTTGTAGGAGTGTTCCAGGGCGTGATACACCTCTTTCCGGTTCATCCATCGTGTCTCCTCGATATCCTCCTCGGCGGCAGGCCGCATCCTTGTATCGTCGAGAACATCCATAATATACCACCGGGTCTTCTTGATCATGGCGCGTTTGTTCATCGTATACGTATGCCACGTGGTGCATATCTTCTTACCTAAACGAACAGTCACATTACATTCCTCCTCAACCTCACGAACTGCGGTCTGTTTGCTCTTTTCGCCTTTTTCTTTTTTCCCTTTTGGAAGGTCCCATTTTTTCATCCGGTAGATCATGAGGAACTTGTCCTTCTTCCGAACCAGTCCACCCGCAGCTTTTACCACTTTGAATTTACTACGCATGTATTCTTTAATACCATCGTAGTCTTTAGCGGAAAGATAAAGGGAGAGCAGGTTTGTCGGGACTTTTGAGTCAAGGAAACCGAGTAACAGGTCTATATCTGCGTCATCTACATTCTGAACCCATACGTGGTTTAGTAACTTTGCCTGCGAAAGGGTCTCGGCAGCAGCATCAATAATGTTATTAACCCTTCCCTGATCCGGCTTTTCATCCGCTTTCAATATCTGAACAGGGATGTCGTTGATAAAAATGATCATGGTAATACGTTTTCAACTTTTACCTTCTTCGCAAAAGAGCAAATAAATATCAAGGTGGCAAGGAGTTTCCCGGATTTTTAAAGCGCCGGCGAGAGAAATCCGCGAACGCCATTTAATAAGCGGTACCAGGCTTTTCGGGGAAAGGATTTTAATTTTAACTTTCGAACGTATGCCAATCATCAAAATTCAAGAGGAAATGGCCGGGCCGGTTGCCGCCATGCTCCTGCAGATTCAAGCCATTAAACTGAACACGGAAAAACCGTTCACCTGGAGTTCCGGTTGGAAATCCCCAATTTACTGCGACAACCGGTTATCCCTCTCCTATCCCCAGGTCCGGACCCAGATCCGCGATGGTCTGGTGCAGGCGATCCGGGAGAATTTTTTTACCGTTGAATCAGTCGCCGGCGTCGCCACAGCGGGTATTGCACAGGGTGCTCTTGTCGCCGACAAACTGGATGTGCCTTTTCTGTACGTGAGGCCAAAACCCAAAGATCATGGTATGGAAAACCTGATAGAAGGGCGGATCATAAAAGGCCAGAAAGTAGTTGTCGTGGAAGATCTGGTCTCGACAGGTGGAAGCTCGTTAAAAGCTGTTCAGGCTCTTCGCGACGCCGGCTTCGACGTGCTGGGAATGGTATCGATCTTCAACTACGGGTTTGACATTGCCACCCGGAATTTCTACGAAGCGAATACATCCCTGATCAGCCTCAGTGACTACAATAGCCTGCTGAAATATGCGCTCAGCCAGAAATACATTACGGAGGATCAGGTGACCTCATTAAAAGCGTGGCGGGTCGACCCTTCAGGCTGGAAAAAATAATGACCGGGCCCAACCTCAATACATTTGCACCGCGGCACACAGTGAAGCCGGATATCAACACGGGTATGCCGTCTTTCAAAAAAGGAGACCATATCGTTGTCGCGGGCGCCGGTGCCTTCGGTGGTTGGTCTGCACTTTATCTGCTCCGGAGGGGATTCAAGGTCACGTTAGTGGATGCCTGGGGTCCCGGAAATTCGCGCTGCAGCTCCGGTGATGAAACCAGGGTTATCCGCTCCACCTATGGTAACAATGAAACCTATTTCGATCTGAACGTCCGCGCGCTGGAGCTATGGAAGGAAAACCAGGAACGATTTAAGCGAAAACTATTTTACAATTCCGGCGTACTTTGGTTTTGTTATGAAGAAAGTACAGCCCTCGTGGACGACTCGTTACCATTTGCGTTGAAGCATAAAATGGAATATGAGTATCTCACGTCCGGGGAACTCAGTGCCCGTTACCCGGCGATCAACACATCCGATCTGCATCACGCATTCCTCGATCCGTACGGCGGTTATCTCAAGGCGCGCGAGGCGGTGCAACTTGTTCACGAGGCGTTTATTCAGGAGGGAGGACAATACGTTCAAAGTTATGCCAGCCCGGGCTATTCAAATCAGACTTTTTCCGGTGTCTTGCTTTCAAATGGCAACAAGCTTCTGGGGGATGCCTACCTATTTGCCTGCGGCGCATGGATGGGAAAACTGTTTCCAGGGGTTCTTGGAGAAATGATCGGCTGCACGAAGCAAGAAGTTTATTATTTTGGAACACCGGCCACCGCGTCGGCTGCATTTGAAGATCTGCCCGCCTGGATCGATGTGGATGGAAAAGATTTTTACTACGGCATTCCCGGCAACGCGCACAGGGGATTCAAGATCGGTGTTGATATTCGCGGAGAAGTATTTGATCCGACACAAGGTGAACGAACCCTCACCCCGGATGTACTGGTAAACGCCAGACGCTTTCTCGCGCATCGTTTCCCGGGGCTTAGCGACGCTCCGCTGGTTGAGCACCGGGTTTGTCCTTACGAAAATTCTCCTGATGGAAATTTTATCTTCGACCTCTTGCCCGGATCCGAAAATGTGTTTTTACTGGGAGGTGGTTCCGGACATGGATTTAAACATGGTCCTTCCATCGGCGAACTGGTAGCCGGCGTGCTCTCCGGGAACAGGGAAGTTCCGGCGATCTTTTCCCTGTTTAAATAACGCAGGTACCGCTACGATGTGGCAGGCATAGTGTACCCGTTGTGATACTTAGCGCTCAGATACTTATTCGCTTCAGCCTCTTCGAAATTTCCCTGCGCATCATTCCAGTGAACGGGACCACCCGTCCGGTAGGAAATGTTTCCCATCTGGCAGACCAGGGCAACGTTCGCCCCTGCCTGAATGGGACAGGTGAGTTCCTCCATTTTCCTGGACTTTACAACCGACACGAAATTTTTCGTATGAGCATCGAGGCCGGAGCCCTTGTTGGGTTGCAAAGGAATCGGTTCCATACGTTTCTCATCGCTGATCACTTCCCATCCACCCCGGTTCAGGACAAGCGTCCCGTTGTTACCGATATAGGAAATACCATGATCCCTTCCATAATTTCCATTGCTGATACCCTGTGCCTGTTCCCATAGCATGGTGAAGTTCTCGAACTCATAGATTGTCGCGAGTGTGTCGGGAGTCTCATGTGCTCCGTCAGGGTATGCATACTTTCCACCGGAAGCATAAATGGATTTCGGCTTCGGATTGTTCATACCGAGGAGCGCGTAATCGATCAGGTGTACGCCCCAATCGGTCATCAGGCCGCCGGCGTAATCCCAATACCATCGGAAGTTGAAATGGAAACGGTTTTCATTAAAAGGTCTTCGCTCCGCCGGTCCCAACCACATGTCGTAGTTTACGCCGGCGGGTACCGGAGAATCCGGTTTAACAACGATGTTTTTCATCCAGCCTTGATAGGCCCATGCTTTTACCGTCCGGATCTGCCCGATCTTACCCGTGCGTAAATAATCAAGGGCATCGACAAAATGCGGAACACTCCGCTGCCACTGACCTACCTGAACGGCTCGGTTATATCGCTTCTGCGCGGCAACCATGGCATTACACTCCGATATCGAATTTCCAATTGGCTTTTCGACATACACATCTTTACCCGCAGCACATGCTTCCACCATCTGAAGGCAATGCCAATGGTCGGGCGTACCAATTATAACTACATCAATATCCTTGTTCTCCAACATCTTCCGGTAATCGCCATAGGTTTTTACCTTGATATTCGCTTTGTCCAGTTCAGCTACGCGGCCGGCCAGGACGTTCTCATCAACATCGCACAGGGCAATAACATTGATCTCCGGATTTTTCATGATCGACTGCAGATCCGACCAGCCCATGCCCTTCGTTCCGATCAGTCCTACGTTGATCCTGTCGTTTTGAGAAACGGAGGACTTCCCTTTGGCAATGGACTCCCATGGAACAGCGCTGAACATTCCTGCCCCGGCCAGGGCAATGGATGAAGATCGAATAAATTTCCGGCGTGAATTCATGTGGCTTCTGGTTAACGTTACTAAAAGTAAGAATTAGAAGCCGGGAAATAAATAAAAAAACGGATAAAGAATCGATCTGTATCGATTGAAACGCTATTCTTTGCCGTTGGTTGACAGCCAGTTCGTCGTTATTTCGTTGAGTACTTTTACTTTGTTTGCAAAATCGCCCTTTATACGTTCGCGGATCTCGTTCATGTTCTGCAGCAAGTCGTCGGTATTTTCGGGCAATGCGTCCTCGAGGTATTCGCGGATCCGTTTGGCCACCGTCGGCGATTTGCCGTTCGTTGAAACACCGATCTTCAAATTACCCCGCGTCACTACGGATCCCAGGTAAAAGTCGCACAGGTCCGGTGTATCGGCGACGTTGATCAACAGGCGCTTCGACCTCGCGAAATTCCGGATGGACTCGTGCAGCACGCGGTTATCCGTGGCCAGCAACACGAGATCTTTATCCCACAGATCCCAGAGCTTGAAGTTCCGTTCCTCCAGTCTAACCGTTGGATGTGCCTTCGCCAGTTCACGTATGTCTTCCCGAATGGATCGGGCCACCAGTGTCACCCGGGCGCGCGGGCTGTTTTTCAGGATCGCCGACAATTTCTCCAGGCCCACGTGGCCCCCGCCGACAATCAGGGTGTCAAGAAATTCAAGCTTCAGAAAAACCGGAAAAAGATTATTTCCGTCCATGTCTTATTGATATTGGATCAGCCATTCTTTTCCAATTTCGTGTAAAACGCGCGAATAATTGACCACTTCACCAATAACAATAACTGCGGGGGATCCTATCCCTGCGATCGCCGCAAGCCCGGCAATCGTCGCTACATTGCCGGTAACGCTCTTTTGGTCCGGGAGTGTACCGTTTTGAATAACCGCTACCGGTACCTGGTGTTTACCGTGTAACTGGAACTGCTCCATAATTTCGCCGATCTTGTTAAGGCCCATCAGGATCACAACCGTGGCCGACGACCGGGCTGCCAGGGCGATGTCAGCGGAAATCGCTCCTTCCCTGGTCGTTCCTGTCACCACCCAGAAGCTCTCACTGATCCCCCGTGCCGTGAGGGGAATGTTCATGCTGGCGGGAACGGCCAAAGCACTGCTGATCCCCGGTACTACCGCAGCGGGTACTCCCTGGGATTCCGCGAATTCAATTTCTTCCGATCCCCTTCCAAAAACAAACGGATCACCACCCTTAAGCCTCACGACGTGGCCGTACAGGTAAGCGAACTCTACGATCAGATCGTTGATGTCCTCTTGTTTATACGAATGCGAACCCGCTCTTTTTCCGACACACAAAGTGGGAACACCCTTCGGGATCATATTCAGTATTTCGTCAGAGACCAGTGCGTCGTATAAAACGATATCAGCCGACTTAATAACATTCACGGCCTTTAATGTAATAAGTTCCGGGTCACCGGGGCCGGCTCCCACCAGCGTGACACGCGGAGCGTGGTGCGACATGAAAAAATTCGGGATCATTTGGCAATCACCGCTTTGTCCATAACTTCTTTTTCTGAAGCCCTGTATGTTGCTGCCGCTTCCATGAAGGCAACAGAGTCCTCCAGGTAAGCCTTGGCAAACGCTTCGGAAGGCTCATTCTTATTGATGCGCAGGACATGCTCTCTAAAATTGCCCTCAAAACCGAATACTTTTGATTCCACGAATTCCCGTTGAAAATCGTTGATCGTCTGGTATTGCGAGCTCGGCTTAATATCACGTGCAAGCAGCATGGCCTTGGCTGTGTTGATAAAAGCGCTGTAGCTTTGATAGATGGAATCGGCGTACAGATTCTTTTCCAATGTTTCCCTGGCCCACGTCAGTTTATCTTCGGAGTCATACAACAACGTCGAAACAAGATCGATCATTACACCGGCGCACTCGCCGACGGCGGTATGCAGTATAAAGTTGTTTTCCTGTCCCCAGTCGATATATTCATCCGGCGTGACCGCTGTGATATCTCCCAACGGCTTCAGTATCTGGTAAAAATGATTCCTGCCCAGGCGTTTGAAGTAATCGTGAAAATATTCTCCTGCGGAACTGTTGGTTTCATAGTCGCTCAGTAAATAGCGAAGCGCCTGCGGTCCGCGTTTGCTGGGGATCTTGATGATCTTGTCGGAAATAACCCCTTCTCCGTTTTTAAGTTTTCCACCGCCAAGCAGAACAACCAGCGCCGGCATTACTTTTCCCTGTTTGTCTTTGATCGTACTGCCGTGCAGACCGATGCTTGCAAGGCCGTGCTGACCGCAGGAATTCGGGCATCCGCTGATCTTGATCTTTATATCGTTATTATAGATCAGGTCGGGAAATTCCTCCTTGATCACTTTTTCAAGCTGAAGGGATATCGATGTGCTGTCGGAGATCCCCAGGTTACAGGTATCGGTACCGGGGCAGGCGGTAATATCCGCCACGCTGTCGAACCCTGGTTCCGCCAGCGCCACTTTATCGAGCGAGGCGAAGAGTGGTCGCAGCGCTTCGGGACGAACAAAACGGATCAGGTATCCCTGGTTGATCGTTACGCGCATTTCGTTCGAAGCAAACGTGTCGACGATATCGGCAAAGTGCCTGGCCAGGTTGGACGACAAATTTCCCAGCGGAACTTTCACGTAAACGCCGAAAAATCCGTCTTGCTTTTGTTTGAAGACATTCGTCTTGTGCCAGCGTTCGTACCTGGTTTCATCAAGACCGGAGGGTTGCTCAACGGTCAGGGCGGGGGCCAGTACCGGCGCGGGATATTTCTCCGTATCGATGTGATAGGTTTTGTTCTTCAGCGCCTTCTTTTCCTCTTCGACGAGGTTCATCAGTTTTTCCAATCCGATGTCGTCGAGGAGAAATTTCAGACGTGCTTTCATTCTCCGGTTGCGCTCGCCATAGCGGTCGAAGACGCGGAGAACCGCTTCGGTAAAGGGTATGATCTCGTCTTCCTCCAGAAATTCGTAGACGAGTTGTGCCAGGTATGGATTGGCACCCAGGCCGCCGCCGATCACTACGCGAAATCCGCGTTTTCCAAAGGCGATCCTCGGGATAAATCCCAGGTCGTGGATAAAAGCAAATGCCGTATCCTCTTCGCTGGACGAAAATGCAATCTTGAATTTGCGTCCCATTTCCTGGCAAATCGGGTTCCGCAGGAAGTAACGGAACATTTCTTCCGCATAAGGTGACACATCGAACGGTTCGTTCGGGTCTACACCGGCCGTTGCCGACGCGGTGATGTTACGGACTGTATTACCGCAGGCCTCACGGGTTGTGATCTCGTCCTTTTCCAGCTTGGCCCACAGTTCCGGTGTTTTGTCGAGGCTCACGTAGTGGATCTGGATGTCCTGCCTTGTGGTCGCATGTAGTGTACTGCTGGCATACTCGTCGGATATGTCCGAGATCCTGCGAAGCTGTTTGGTGCTTACCCTTCCGTAGGGAAGTTTGATACGGATCATCTGGACGCCTTCCTGGCGTTGTCCATAGATACCACGGGCCAGGCGTAGTCCGCGGAATTTTTCACTGTCAATTTTTCCATCGCGAAAGAGCCTGATCTTTTTTTCCAGATCAATGATGTCGCGGGCAACGATTGGGTTGTTCAAATCCTCCAGTTCTGAGCGAAAGCTTTCCATGTTATAAATTGGTGGTTCTTGTTCTTTCCTATAAATAAGCCTTTCCTGATCGCAGAAAAGCCTTGTATGTTCTTTGTGGGTGACGGTCACTCAGTTCTTACGCAGCGAATATTTCTGCTTCAAAAACGCCGTCAGCAGCGTTTTTTCGTGGTATTCACGGTCGGTTCAGGCATCGGGTCTATTGTCTACTAACTAAATAGGCATTAAAGGTAGGCGTTCAGCCACAAAAAACAAACCGGTGCAGACCGAATTTTGTCTTTTCTGGCTTTTAGCCGCTCTTCAAACGATTGTAAATGGTAAAAAAATTTGAATGGTAACCCGGAAAAAGAGTTAAAAACCAGGTTTTATTCGCGAGCCTTTGTGCGGAAAGACGAAACAACGTCTTCAAACATCTTCATCCTTTATTCTCAATACTTCAAAATGCCATGCGGTCTAAAGTTCCCAACATCTGCTCCGAAGCTTTATCAATCTTTTTAATGTATTGATCATCATAAACGGAAGGCTGGTCTCTCAGACTCAAATAACACAGACCCCTCACGGTGGCGATGTAACTCTTTACTTCATGGGCGATTTTCCGGAATTGCACCACTCTTTCATCAAGGGATCTTTTTAAAATCTGCTGGTTGTTTTCCAATTCCTCCGTTCTTTCTCTTACCTTTTTTTCCAACATAAGATTCATGGCTTTCTTCCGGCTAATATCCCGGGTCAGGACAATCGCCAGTGCGGCAAGGAGGGCTGCAACAATTCCGGCCAGGACATTTAAAACCCTTTGCCGGAAAATAACTTCCTCATTTAATGCAAGTATTCTTCCCTGCGATGCTATTTTCTCCGCGTTTTCACGCTCCAGGTACTGCGACTCCACGATCATCAGATTTCGGGTAAGTTCTTCTCCGTAGATACTATCCTTCAGTTGAATGTATTTTTCCTGGTACAAGGAAACCTTCTTATAGTCTCCCACTTCCCTGTAAAAGCCATATAACTCACCATAAATCTTGATCAACTCCAGGCTATACGGTGCACCGACATCGATTAAACGGATCGCTTCATCAAGGTACTTTTCCACCAGATCCAACCTGCGATCTTGCATATGGATCCTGGATAAGTAAACCACATTATCCATTTGAAGCCTGACGTCGTTGATCTCTTTTGCCAGCAAATACGACTTCAGAAAGTTCGTTTCGGATAGTTTCAGGTTCCGCGAATTGAAAGAGCTTACACCCCGGCTATAGAACGCCAATATTGACAGAAGGCCCGGACATTTATCCCGGCACGATTCGAATGCCTTCTCTACATAATCCTTCGCCGGAACGGGATCGTTCTTAAAAGCGTAACACAGACTAATATTCACAAATAGTAATCCCAAGTCCGGGTCGTCTTTACTCTTTTGGCTTACAGCCTTGGTATAGAACGATAACGCCTTGTCGTAATCTTTCATTTTATAATATACCAACCCTATGTTATTGAATAGAATATCCTGGCCTTCGGTAATCTTACTTCGCTCTCTGATTCGCAGCGATTGATAATAGTGGCGCAAGGCCTTGTCATACTCCGCTCTAAGCGTATACGATACGCCCATTACGTTCAAAATTTTCAGGGCTTCGTCCGTATACTCATTCTTCAACGCGATTGCCAAAAATTCCTGAGCTACCATCAGAGCCGAATCGATTCTTTTCAACCGGTAAAGAGCCATCGACACGATTCTGCCGGATCTAACCATCCGGAGACTATCCGTGTTTTCTCTCGCCATGGTAAGGGCCTGCACGCCATACGAAAGGGCAAGCACATTATCAACATCGACATACTTATACGCACGTCCATAGAGTGTATCACACTTTACCCTGTCATCAATGTCATCGGCTATCGCTCTGTGATCCTGGGACTGGCAACTTAACGCGGCATGAGGAATCAGACAACCGGAAAGGAGGATTAAAAAAAGGGCACAGGCCTGAATGATTTTCATTCGAAAAAGTCTGTGAAGGTAATTGTCACACACAAACGGGCAGGTTTTACTGTTTTTCATATGATTGCGTCAACGTTTTAAGAAATAATATTCGTAAGTTAATTCCGGGTTTACGTTATTAAAAACAATGGCATTAATTTTTCTCTCCACGAAAAAATTCGAAAAGCATTTGTCGGAACGAGCTTCGGAGGTTTGCGACAATATCACTTCGGAGATCGGCGCTGAAATTCACGATGACCTTGTACAGAAGTTATCGGCATTGGGGTTTTACCTGGACAGACTTGAGCGGTCGATCAACAACCCCGAAGGTTTGGAAATATTGTTACTCAGTATGCGATCCGATTTCGAAAATATCTCCGGCAGCATCCGTAGGATTTCAAGGATGCTTATGCCGGAGTATATGGACGATGAACCGTTTCAAAGATGTATTCAAATGCTCTGTCAGAATATGGAAGGTCCCGGATCCGGAAATGTACACTTCTCCTGTTCAGGATTACCGCTAAGCCTGTCACCAACTGTTCAGCGATACCTCTATCGAATAACGCAGGAGCTGATACACAACGCTTTTAAACATTCGTCGGCCTGGCATGTATGGGTGAGAATCAGGTGGGAAGATCAGCGATTGAATCTGGAAGTGGAAGACGATGGCACCGGTTTCACTAAGATTTCCGAATTTATAGACATACTCAGAAAAAAGTATAATACGCTGAAAATGCGCTCCACTGCCATAGGAGCCGAGATCTCCTATCATCGCGGAGATAAAGGCCTTTTGGCGCGCCTGGAGTATCAGCCGGGATGATACACTAAGTCCAGTCAAACCCGGTCGCAAGCCGCATGGGTTACGGGATATGAAACATTTTCATCCCTTTCTTATTCCGATCCACTCGCGACAACAATCCAACGGCTGCCTTAACCCGGTTCTTTGTCCGATTCCCGGCGGTTCGCTTATAGTCCCCTTTCCAGGATCAACCGTGTCTCCTCCAGGTCAAGTTCGTATTCAATCCGCCTCATCGCTTCATCACTGATCTTCGCTTCAGCCCGGAGTTGCAGGATAAATTTCCTTTCCTTGTCCAGTAATTCCTGCTGAATACGATGAAATTCATTGATCTGCTCTTCATCCATCCGGTGACTCTTTACGTCCTTCCGAAGGCGCTGAATCCTGATTTCATACTTCGTCTTGATCTGGTTTAGAACTTCATCGCTCAATGCCAGCGAATAATTTTCCTCTATATGTTCGATAATGGTGGAAGCCAGCTGCAGGCGCGCGTTTTGCTCGTCACGGTACTCCTTGTCGTCGGGTTTAATACCGAAGAATCTTATCATGGGACGCAGGGTAAGCCCCTGTAACACCAGGGTGGAGAAAATGACGCAAAAAGTAAGGAAGATGATCAGGTGACGATTGGGGAAAGGTTCCTGTCCCGCCATGAGGGGTAACGCGAGCGCCGCAGCCAGCGAGACCACTCCCCGCATACCTGACCAGGCAACCACTGTAACGAGACGGATCGAGGGAACAGGTTCTGTCTTCCGGATATGTTTGCTTAGCAGTCGGGGCGCATAGGTACCCGGGTAGACCCAGATGATGCGTCCTGCGATGACGGCCAGGCTAACGATACCGCCATACTTCAAAAGGGTTGTAAAGGAGTGTTCGGTAATGTTTTCAAGGATATAAGGTAGTTGAAGCCCGATAAGGATAAAGATGACACCATTCAGGATGAAGATGATGGTATTCCACGTGCCGGTGGCCTGGAGTCTTGTTTGCTGAGAAAAAATGGTGGAAGAATTCCAGCTCAGGAATAGTCCGGCGGCTACAACGGCCAGAACACCTGACAAATGAATACTTTCGGCAAGCAGGTAACTGATGAACGGCGCCAGGAAAGTTAACGTCGTATCCGTGGTCGGGTTGTCAGGCGTGAGTTTATGAATCCATTTAAAAATAAAACCCATGAATAAACCAAGGGCTATTCCGCCAGTTGCCACGATCAGGAACTGGAATCCCGCCTGCCAGAAATTAAAGGCTCCCGATACAACGGCGGCCACAGCATAACGGTATGCGATCAGACCGGTTGCATCATTTACCAGACTTTCACCTTCCAGGATCGTGATAATCCGTTTTGGAATACCCAGCCCTTTTGTTGCTGATGTCGCAGCCACCGCGTCCGGAGGGGATATTATTGCACCTAGAACAAATGCTTCGGGCCATCCCAATCCTGGTATGAAAAGGTGAGCGACCCATGCCACGGCGCAGGTTGTAAAAATCACACAGCCGATTGCGAGCAGCGTAATAGGTCTTTTGGCCGCCTTGAAATCAGCCCACGAGGTATTCCATGCAGCGGCATACAGTATCGGCGGAAGGAATAACAGAAATACTGTTTCGGGATTTAATTCGATGTGTGGTAAACCGGGAATCAGGCCGATCCCGATACCCGCAAGCACGAGCAGTATGGGATAAGGGATTTTGATCTTGTCAGTTACTTCCGCAAGTGCCGTAACAACTGCAAGCAAAACAAGGACAGTAGCGATGTTCTCCATGCTGAAACAAATTCGGAAATTAAAAAAACCGGACTAGAAACTGAACCTCGATAAAAATTCCTCCAGTTCTTTTTTCAAAGACCGGGGGTTATTTATTCCCAGCGTCTGATTGACCATCTGGTTTTCCTTTACATTCAGTTCTCTCAGCTTTAAGTGCTGGTTGATAAAAATAAACTCAAGGTCGGGAATAAGTTGTTTCAGCTCATCGACGATATCAAACACCTTTATACTTTTTTCCACCAGGTTGTACGTTCCACCGGGAAGCTTGCTCGACAGCAGGTTGTTCAGCGCCTTGGAAACCTGATCGATATGAATAAACGAACGCGACTGTTTACCATCGCCCTGTATCGTTACCATCTTATTAAAGTTCGCCTCAAAGACAAACTTGTTGATAACGGAATCGAAGCGCATACTCTTGCTATACCCGTACACATTACCGCACCTGAAAACATACGTATCGATCTTATCGAATAACCGCCGAACGTGCTCTTCGCCGCGCAGTTTGGAAATAGCGTAGAAAGTTTTGGGGTTTGGTGAGATGGTCTCATCAACAGCACCTGCGGACGAACCGTATACACCGGAGCTGCTCGCATAGATGAATTTTTTCACACCGGATTCCTCTATGGCATATACCAGCTCGGCAGTACCCCAGTGGTTGACCTGTTCATACACGTGCGAATCCGAGCTGTCGAACGGTGTCGTGACTTTTGCCGCAAGGTGATACACCACGTCAACACCTTTCAGTACTTTTCGCAGCGACCGCGAATCCAGTAATTCCCCTTTAACAAAAGTCAGTTTGGAGTGCTTCTGAAGTTTTAACCCCAGAAATAAGTTGTAATTCATCCTGCTGAGATTATCATACACGATAACTTTACTCACCAGACTGTTTGAAACCAGCAAATTGATTAATTCCGTGCCGATATACCCGGCACCGCCTGTAACTAAAACCTTCATTTACGATCTATTTGTTTATTAAGTCTGTGTGCAGGCCGCACTCTACTTTGTTCATTCCGAACCATCTTGCCTCGCGCTCCTGCATTTCGGGGTCCAATTTACGGGTACAAGGCTCACAACCTATACTGACAAATCCTTTTTCTTCGAGGGGATGCTTTGGCAAGGCGTATTCTTTTTGATACTGCCATATCATCCGGGCGTTCCAATCCAGCATCGGATGGAAACGGATACACCCGTGCTTGGCAGGTTGCTCCTCTTTCATGGCAGCTCGTGTGGCACTTTGGTCTGCACGAACACCATTTATCCATATATCATGGGACATCAGGATAGCGTCCACAGGCTGCGTCTTGTTCAGATAACAACAGTGGTCAGGATCCGATGTAAAAAGCAATCTTCCCTCCGGATCCCGCTGCATAAATTTCGGAATATCAGACTTAAGGTCGATGATGGTAAGCCCGAATTGTCCGGCGATCTGGTCCCTGAACTTCACGGTCTCAGGGAAGTGAAACCCCGTGTTAATAAAATAGATGGGAATTGACCGGTCGACCCGGCTTATAATATGCAACAGCACCAGGCTGTGCGACTGAAATGACGATGTGGTGAACATGCTTCGACCGGACTTCTTATACTCCTCCAGCCGCTCTTTAATCTTTTCGAATACCATTCAACTTGTTCGTTTTTGTGTCAATCGATTAACTCCATTTTTTGCCGTATACACCTGCCATTGTCCGGGAAGGTGATCCCGATGAATAACCCAAAGCCTTCCGGTTCATTCGTTCAAAAATGCAAACAATTCACCTAAAAAGCTATGTTTAGGACATTCAGCTACCCGAAGGCTCCTGAAAAATCTTTTACGGGAAATATCGCATTCACAACACGGACTGCCCAAAAAACATCCCACCGCCCTGAAAATGATTTTATCCATAGGCTGATCCCGTGTACTCTTCATTATAAAGAGCGAACCCTGACAGACCCATCGATGGTATACTTTCACGTCAGCTGACGGCTTTTGGTTGTTGCGCGTATACCGGCGGCGTATGCGCGTATACTGACAGGAGTTGAATGCCGGGTGAAAGAACTTTATGTTGATGATCCCATGAATCCGCTTCCATCCCTCGGACCGGTGTCATGCCGTTTATCGGTACTCCGGCGGTGTTTTTTTCACAGAACAGTCTGAAAAACCACAAATCTCCTTACCGCGAAGGTAAAATCCTGAACCTTTTACAAATAATCATGTTTAACTTTATGCCATGAAGGTAAAGGTCTCCCGTAAAGAACATTTTAACGCCGCACATCGGTTAAACAATCCTGAGTGGTCGGAAGAAGTTAATCAAAAGGTCTTTGGGAAATGTAACAACGCCAATTACCACGGCCATAATTATGAACTGGTAGTTAGTATTACCGGCGAACCGGATCCTGATACAGGTTACGTATATGACCTGAAAGAGTTAAGCGACCTGATCAAAGAACATGTACTGGTAAAATTTGATCACAAAAATCTCAACCTTGATATAGAATATTTTAAGACCCTTAATCCGACTGCTGAAAATATAGCTGTTGTCATCTGGAGGATATTAAGACAAAGAATAGACTCGAACCTTGAACTGAAAATTACCCTGTATGAGACAGAAAGAAATTTCGTTGAATATCCGGCCTCTTAAATCCTTGACGGACGATCATGAGGACGACGATCACATTGCGTCGTCAACAGAAACGCCGTTGCGTGCCGATGCGTTCGATCTTGATGATGACGTAAAAATTGAGCGGATCGAAAAGCACTTCCGCGAGATCATGACCATTCTCGGCCTGGACCTGACCGACGACAGTCTCAACGGTACTCCCCGGCGAGTCGCGAAGATGTACGTTAAAGAAGTTTTCAGCGGGCTGAATCCAAAAAACCGGCCGAATGCGCGCCTCTTCGAGAACAAATATAACTACGACCAGATGCTGGTCGAAAAGGACATCACGTTCTATTCACATTGTGAACATCACTTTGTTCCTATTTATGGAAAAGCCCATGTGGCCTATTTCTCCAGTGGAAAAGTCATCGGCCTTTCCAAGATCAACCGCATAGTTCAGTATTTTTCCAAGCGTCCCCAGGTACAGGAGAGGCTTACCGTGCAGATTGGTAAAGAGATGGAAAGGGTCCTTCATTCGGAGGATGTGGGCGTGGTTATCGATGCCAATCACATGTGCGTGGCATCCCGGGGTGTCGGCGATACCAACAGTAAAACGGGAACCGCCTATTTTTCAGGGAAATTCAAGGATGAAAACATCAAACGTGAATTCCTGAATTATATAAACACGAAATAAGGACGTTTCAAACGATTGTTGTTTATTCATCGGGGTGCTTTTCCCGATTGAGGGATAAAATCGCTACTTTGGTATTCCTAAACCTGAGAGCCACCTTATTTATGTCCGCCGCCAAGGATATCCTGCTTCCTGACGAAAACGATCGCCAGAAAGCCCTCATTAACATCTTCTATACCTATTATTTTTTGGTTGACAAGATGAACATCAAATTCAAACAGTACGATATCACCCGTCAACAGTTTAATGTGCTCCGGATCCTTCAGGAGCATCAGCCAAACTATGCGTCCGTGAACCTGATCAAGTCGCGGATGCTGGACAAGATGTCTGACGTTTCCCGGATCGTAGAACGGCTCCGCATCAAGGGCCTTGTACTCAGGCAAAGCGCGGAAAAGGACAGGCGGTCGGTAGAGGTCATAATCACCGCCAAAGGCATCAAATTGCTGGATATCATGAAGCCGGAGATCAGCAACCTGGGGCAACTCCTCACCAATTTAACGGAGCAGGAGACCTCAATCCTCAACAAAATGCTCGATAAAATCCGGATCGAGGGAGAAAACGGTCTGATCCTCAAAACCGTCGAAGAATTGTCCCCTTCAAGTGCATTCGAGCGAACCCGTTAATCGGAAGAAAAAATTATTATTTTAGCACCGCTAAAAAATTAAAACTATGGTATTCGATTTAGACATGATCAAGGCTTTGTATAAGCAGATGCCCTCGCGCATTGCCAAAGCCAGAAAAGTTGTAAACAAACCGCTCACGCTCTCCGAAAAAATCCTGTACGCTCACCTGCATGAAGATCAGCAGGTTGAAAATTTCGGCCGTGGGAAGTCATACGTAAACTTTTCGCCCGATCGTGTTGCCATGCAGGATGCCACAGCCCAAATGGCGCTGCTTCAGTTTATGTCGGCCGGAATCCCCAAGGTCCGGGTTCCTTCTACTGTCCATTGCGATCACCTGATCCTGGCCAAGGACGGGGCGAAAAAAGACCTTGCAGATTCTATCTCGGCCAGCGGGGAAGTATTCAACTTCCTGGAATCCGTATCGAATAAGTTTGGAATCGGGTTCTGGAGGCCGGGTGCCGGTATCATTCACCAGGTAGTCCTGGAGAACTACGGGTTTCCCGGTGGTATGATGATCGGAACGGATTCGCATACAGTCAATGCCGGTGGACTGGGTATGCTGGCGATCGGTGTAGGCGGCGCCGATGCCGTTGACGTGATGGCGGGAATGCCCTGGGAATTGAAGTGGCCCAAACTCATAGGTATTAAACTAACGGGCAAATTAAGCGGGTGGACATCATCCAAAGATGTGATCCTGAAGGTAGCCGGAATCCTGACCGTAAAGGGGGGAACAGGCGCCATTGTCGAATATTTTGGCCCCGGTGCGCAAACCTTATCCTGTACGGGAAAAGGTACGATCTGTAACATGGGCGCTGAAATCGGCGCTACCACATCAACCTTCGGCTACGACGAAAAAATGGCGGAATACCTTCGGGGTACCGGCCGTAAAGCTGTCGCCGACCTTGCCGATGCTGTTAAAGAACATCTTACGGGAGACGCCGAGGTATATGCCAACCCAGAAAAATATTTTGATGAAGTATTTGAGATCAACCTCAGCGAACTGGAGCCTCATGTCAACGGGCCGTTTACGCCGGACAGGGCTATTCCTATTTCGGAATTTGCGGCAGAAGTGACAAAGAACGGATGGCCTAAGCAACTGGAGGTAGGATTGATCGGTTCGTGTACAAACTCTTCCTACGAGGATATCACACGTTCGGCTTCCCTGGCCCAACAGGCGGTGAATAAAAAACTCAAGGCTAAGGCCGAGTTTACCATCACTCCCGGCTCCGAGCAAGTACGCTATACGGTGGAACGCGACGGATACCTGGGTATCTTTGAACAGATGGGTGGTGTGGTTCTGGCGAATGCGTGCGGACCCTGCATCGGCCAATGGTCAAGGCATACGAATGATCCCAACAGGGCCAATTCGATTATCACGTCCTTTAACCGGAATTTCGCAAAACGAAACGACGGTAATCCCAATACACACGCCTTTGTTGCGTCACCCGAGATCACAACCGCGTTCGCTATTGCCGGCGACCTGACCTTCAATCCCCTAACGGATACCCTGGTTAACCAGGATGGCCAACCGGTGAAGCTGGATGAACCAACGGGATTTGAATTCCCGCCAAATGGTTTTGATGTTAAAGATCCGGGCTATCTCGCTCCCGCGAAGGACGGCAGCCAGGTTCAGGTGAAAATTGCCTCTGATTCAAAACGTCTTCAGGCACTGAGTCCTTTTAAGGCCTGGGATGGAAAGAACCTCGTCGGCATGAAACTGCTCATCAAGGCAAAGGGCAAGTGTACGACAGATCATATCTCCATGGCGGGTCCATGGCTGCGTTTCCGCGGTCACCTGGACAATATCGCGAACAACACGCTTACCGGAGCGTTGAATTATTTTAATGAAAAGACCGATAGCGTGAAGAATCAGCTCACCGGTGAATACGGACCTGTGCCAGCCACACAACGCGAGTATAAGGCTGCCGGTATACCGACGATCGTCGTGGGTGATCACAACTACGGAGAAGGATCGTCACGTGAGCACGCGGCGATGCAGCCACGGCACCTGGGGATACGTATTATCCTCGTCAAATCGTTTGCCCGCATTCACGAAACCAACCTGAAAAAGCAAGGTATGCTGGCCCTTACATTCGCCAATGAAGCGGACTACGACAAGATCCTCGAAGACGATACGATCGATGTTACCGACCTGACTGGTTTTGCCCCCGAAAAGCAGCTTACACTGGTGCTCAATCACAAAGACGGCACCCAGGAAAGTATCAAGGTAAATCATACTTATAATGCCGGACAAATCGAATGGTTCAAGGCAGGGTCGGCTCTTAATCTGATGGCGAAACAGATCACATCGGATAAAGCGAAAGCGGTGGCCGCCAAAAAACAGGCTGCCAAACCTGCAGCTAAGAAGGCCGCTCCTAAAAAAGCCGTTAAGAAAGCGGTGAAAAAAATTGCCGCAAAAGCGCCTGCCAAAAAGAAGGTTGCAAAAAAAGTAGCACGCAAGGTCCTGAAAAAAGTAGCAGCGAAAAAAACCGTGAAGAAAGTCGCACCAAAAAAGGCCGTTAAAAAAGCTGTAGCTAAAAAAGCTGTGCCTAAAAAAGTAGTAGCCAAAAAAGCTGCGGCTAAAAAATCCGTGGCCAAAAAAGTGGTTAAAAAGTCAATTAAAAAGACCGCTAAAAAGAAAAAGTAATCAGGCAACGACGTGCCACTGATGGCTCGTTGCAACGTAACATATAAAAAACAAAGAGCCCTTATTCAGGGCTTTTTGCTTTTTATTCATTTTCCGGTACGCTTATTAAATAAATAGTTGAGCCGAAGTTGCCACGATGAACTTTTGACGCCGAAGCCGAGATATTGCGTGATATCACTCTTTGGAAAATAACCCAGGGATATTTCAAAATTCTTCACCGCTACGCCGGATTGAATTGTCATGTTAATCCAGACCTTCTCTGTCTTCAGAAAATCTTCCGTGACCGTACCAAACTCTCCGACCTGCGTGTTTTCCGGATACGTGGATATGTTCAGTCCGGCACCAGCACCACCGAACCACTTGAATTGCGGCGTGTTATAAAAATTATAGTGGAGTTGAGTATGAAGAGCAAAATTCAGTTGCTTCAATTCAAGGCTGTATCCGCCAGACGCGAATTCAGCTTTCGTAGTGGTAAAAGTTACCGTATTCCGGATGTATAACCGTCCAACGTCGGGAACAATATGTATGTCAAGTCCGCCACCGATGAGCGGTGAGAGGTTAGACGCGCCGCTCCCGGTGTAGCGGCTGGCTCCGGAGAAACTGACAACATTGTGGCTTAATCCGATACCACCAAAAAAACGAAGGGGAGCATTTTTTCCCCTTGTGGATCCTGCCTCTGCCGGCCCGCTTATCCTCTCACAGATGTTGAGTATGGATTTTTTTCCATAGTTCGACCGGTCGATTATACGTCCGAGTTCCGCATCATTCGGCGCGTAAGTGGAAGCCATTCTTTTCAACTGGACACGGAACTCACGCTCGTTAAAGACCACTGAACCGTTTCGGTATACGCTATTTAACAATTCCTCCGGTTTGTCCTTCCCGGTCTCCATGACATACCACCTCAGCTTCGATTCATCATTAAATGAAAATAACCTGATATCACGACCCGCATAAACCAATCTCAGGAATACAGCCTCCATCCGGTTCGTGGTGTCTTTCTTTTCCGGAAGATAGGACAGCACGCGGGTATCCATGCTGATCCGGACCCTGTACAAATAATACGTTTCCTTCCCGTCAACTTCAAAATAAATTATCTCCTTGTTGGAATATGTCTTCGCCGGAGCAGCCTCGGTCGCACTGAATGAAACCGTCGATGGATTTCTGTGCCATTCTTTATAGTCGATAAAGCCTCTCAGTGTATCGCCTGAGGCGGTTACGACAAATCCGGGCTGAAGATTTTGTTGGGCTGTTGCAAAAAAGAAAATACAAAGGAGGGCAGGTGTGAACGCTAATTTCAGATTCATTAACAAAAACAGGTTAATAGATTTTACAACTGGAGTTACCCTCAAAGGTATGGAAATCCGCTCAACGCGAAAAAAACATTAAGAAATCCTCACTGCGACCGTCGCGTTAAAAACGAAAGTCCGCCCCTCAATTTACATCTTTACCTTCTTCCAGCTTTTTGATCATCGCGGCAACATTGTTTTTATTGTAATCATTCGGGGCCTGGTTAAGCGCCGCCTTCATATAGGTGAGGGCTTTCTTGTAGTTACCCATGGCCGAATAGACTCTGCCCATTCCCACGTTGGTGGTAAATTCATTCGGATACTTTTCAAAGTTTGCCTTATAAACCTTAAACGCCTCGTCCACTTGTTTCGCGCTCAAAAGTGTACGGCCGTAATAATGAACATCCAGCATCGTACCCATCGGCACTGCCTCTTCCATTACTTTTTTGGCTTCGTCGAGCCGGTTCATCTTCAACAGCACCGCCGCTTTTGTACTCAGCGTCCGGAAATTCTTCTCCCCCATTATCCGAAAGTAGATAGCCCGATCCATCCAGGCGAGTGCCTGCTCCAGCTCGATGTCGTTCTCGATACAATAGTTAGCCGCCTGAATGTAATCATAGTATGGACGTGTCGTCCTGAAATCACTCTTAAAGGCGGCAATCTGCAATGCCTTCGTGTCCGCTTCCACTTTAAACGGAATCATGCGCTTTTCCCAAGACATCGCGATAGTCGCGGAGTTCTCCGTCTGTTCGATGAATTCGTACTTCAGCCACTCCACGCTTTTTTCAAGTGCCTTGTTTTTGACGACAACGCGTAACGCGTCTTCCGCGGGATCATAATAGAAGCTTCCCCATGAGTTCGATACTTTCGAAAAAACCAGTGTACTCTCCTCCTCGCCGAGGCTGATAAAAAAACCATAGGTGCCGGCCGGCAGATCGCGGCCTTCCACTTTCACAGGATGTGAAAATGACATTGTCGTGTTCTCGTTTGCCCCTGCCCGCCAGGGAGCGGATGTACTTGTTCCGTGTCCCTGATCGACGAATCCATAGTGAGCGACCGGGGTATTCCAGATCTTACCCTCCCTGCCCTTTACTCCGGGTCTGCTGTAAGAGATGGCGATTTTTACGATACCGATCTGTTCAGACACGGATGCTTTTTTGTTCCCTCCATCCGGTTCAGAGGTAAGGGGCATGATCTGGCCGATCGAAAGTGAACAAGCAAATAAAAACAGGACAGCAATGGGGAGCGATTTTTTCTGCGTGGTTTCCATAAATTCTCAGCGGACGGTATGTGGTAAACTTATTTAAAAGTTCAGGGATTGGAAATACCGCCGGACAGGGGATCACATCAATCACATGTGATTCCTCTTGGATCAGGGCGCGAGGGCTTCCTTTTTCCGGATCTGTCTGTCCAGAACAAAGGTACCAAAGGGAATAAGTGAAGCGGCGAAAGCACCGGCGGCGAACAGGAACGTCCAGCGGCGGTTGATCCAGACAATTAACAATAACGCCGCATAGAGGATGAACAAGAGACCATGCATCCAGCCGACAACCTTTACGGCCATGGGAATTTCAAGGATGTACTTCAAGGGCATGGCGACGAATAACAACACCAGCAGGGAAATTCCCTCGGCGAGGCTGACGGCGCGGAATATTTTTAGAGAGTCCATGAGAGCCAGATAATACACACCGATACCGGCAGTGAGGTTCAAATGTAAATATTAACTTTCACTATGCACAGGCATACGAAGGGAAGGAACCTTGCGGGGTACGTTTTTTTTAACATGGTTTTCGGCTTTCTTTTTGTTTCTTCTGCCCCACCAGATATAAAAGCCCGTCACCGGTAACGACGCCGCGATGAGGCTTGCAAAAAACGCCAGAATTTTTCCAGGCAACCCGATGATTGCTCCGGTATGAATATCGTAATTCATACGGATGAGGTTATCGGCCATTCCGGCATCGGCGGACCGGCCGTAGATGTGATTGACCCCTACTTCGGCGAGTGTGTATTGGTCGAAATAGCGGTAGTCCGTTTTCCAGTAGGTTTTGCTGTCCGGGTTGATGCTTACTTCAATGGCTGAAGATTTTGTTGCCGGCGCATGGACTTCGATTGCCTCTGCCCGTGGGTTTTCTGCTCTTAGCCTGAGGTACAACCGGTCGATCGCCGGTATATCGCCTTCCATAATCCGTGTGGTATCCGATTCCGGCTCGGCGTAAACCAAAGACTTTTCACCGCCGGCTACCTTGTAGAGGCCTTGTGCGAACCATTGGAATCCCCATACCAGTCCGGTAACGGCCAGGATAATGGCCACCCAGGTGATGTAAAACCCCAGTACATTGTGCAGGTCGTAATTCTTACGTCTCCACCGTGCACTCCATTTGACGGAGAACCGTTGTTTCGCGGCCTTTTTGTTTTTCGGCCACCAGAGAACAATCCCGCTGATGAGCATGATCAAAAAGATCAACGTGGCAGTGGCTACAACGGGTTGCCCAATCGCAGGGGGCAGCCAAAGGTAAAAATGCCCCATGAGCACAATACGGAAGAAATCGGCATTCTCATCCTTTACTTTCAGCACTTCCCCTGTGTAAGGATCAAGGTAGGTGATGTAGTAGTACTCGGGATCAAAATCATAGAAGCTGACCTGCGCGGCTTGCCCCGGCTTGGGGTACAATACACCGTGAATTTTTTTTCCCGGCAATTCATTTTCCGCTATTTCCTTCAGGCGGGAAGGCATGAGCACGGGTTTATCCTGGTATTCGACAAACCGGTAGGGCTGCGTAAGATCCCGGATTTCGGATTGAAATGCATAGATGCACCCGGTAACGGATATAATAAAAACCACTAGCCCGGACGATAGTCCGAGCCAGAGGTGAACTTTTCCAATGATCTTTTTTGCAGTCATCAATTTCTTTTAAAACTTGTAACTGATGCTGAACCTGACATTCCGGGGAGGATCTGACTGCCAGTAATACGCATTCAGCCATGAATAATAAGAACCGCTGTACAGGTATTCATCGAGGACATTAAATACATTGGCTGTGAGCCTCAGGTTGTCTTTTTCCCAGAATACACCGGCATCCAGTTTGAAATAGCTGGGCAGGTTTTGATCCGGGTCCGGAGATGGATCCCAGTAGGTTTCCCGTCCCGCCAGGTAAGAGAATCCCGCGGAAAACCCGGTGCCCTTCAGCACGCCGTTTTGAATTTTATAGTTCAGCCATGTATTCGCTGTATGTTTGGCATAGCCCGGTATGACATCACCTTCTTCCACATCCGTTATACCTTCCGCCACTTCCGTGACCCTGGAGTCGGTATATGCATAGTTTGCGATCAGGTTAAATCCGGTAAAAATTGTTCCGCGAAGGTCAAACTCAACGCCCTGTGATCTTTTTTGCCCCAGCTCAATGCTCAGGCCGGAGGAAGGCGGACTATTGGGATCGGTAACCAGTTCGTTGTTTTTCAAGATACGATACACAGACAAGGTGCTGTTCCATTTTCCATTTCCCCAGTCGCGTTTTACGCCGATCTCCATATTGTTTCCGGTAATGGGCTGCACATCGTCTCCATTGGTTAACCGGCCGGCCTGCGGTATAAAGGCCTGGTCATACAACGCATAGGCTGATGTCTGACTGTTCACCGATACGCTGACTCCGACCCGCGGCGTAAAGTGTTTTCCGGTCTTCGCTTCCCCTCCCCATTCGGATTGCTTCACATAGGTATAGCGTCCCGCCAGGGTAACCCGTACCCGGTTGTCCATAAAACCCAGTTCATCCTGCACGTATACACCGGTATACCGTTGATCCATCAAGCCGCCAATAGCCTGCGCTCTTCCCTCGATCGGTGTGCTGAAGTCAAATTGCGGATAACCGTTTACCGGAGTCCCGTAGTTGGGATTCAATGTATTGAATTCCGCTCCGACGGAATCGAGCATGTGGTACTGGCCCCAATCCGCAAAGTATTCCTTATTGGCTACATCTATTCCACCCAGTACCCGATGACGTACGGATCCCATCGTAATGTCGCCGTTGATGAACACCTGCCCCATCATCATGTTGCTTTTAGCATCCCAGCTGCTCGTGGCTCTCAGCATCGTGCCATCCGGATTTACAACGGCCGGCCACATGGAACTCCCCTGCTGCAGGTAATTAAAACGGGCCAGCTGACCTGTAATCTTCCAGTCATCGCTTAAATCATGCTGGATATTTACGAGAAAACTGTGGTCATCGATTTTCGTAGCCGGCATTCCCGCCGGAAGAGATGTGAAGTTACGGGGCAGCGTGGCAAAACCGGCTGTGGAAAACACATAAAAGGATCCGACATCGCTCATCTTGGCCCGCTGGTAGGTGTATTCGAATGTAAGTTTTGTTTTGTCATCCAACTGGTAAGACAGCACCGGTGCGATCACGTAACGGTTGTTGAATTCGTTGGCCCGGTGGGATTTTTTAGTCTGACTGGAAAGGTTTAAACGGTATAACAGCTTGCCATTCCGGGTAAGCTTGCCGTCCAGGTCAAGCGTTGCGCGGTACAGGTCAAAGCTGCCCATAGTAAACGAAACTTCGCCTTTATCCTGGCCCGTTGGTTTCTTCGTTACCACGTTATATAGACCACTGGGATCACCGTTAGCGAGCATGAAGCCTGCTGGTCCTTTTACAAATTCAATGTGATCGACGAAGCTCATGTCTTCCGTCAGAGGCCCCCAGTAAGAGTTCACAACGTTAAAACCGTTTCGAAACGCCTGGAGCTGGGATCCGCGCGCTGTTATGTTGGCGTAAAGATCGCCCCAGTGTTCCATTCTGACCGCGCCGCTTACATTGCGGATCAGGCCGTCGCTCATGCTGATGACTTGCTGGTCTCGCAAAATATCCCTGGTAACAATCTGGATATTTTGTGGCGTCTCCAGGAGTGGCGATTGAAGGCGAAGCGTCGAAGATGGAGCGTCGGCCTTATATCCGTCGCGGTCACCGCTGACGACGACCTCGGCTAGTTGTGCCGATGTTTCATTCAGTACAAATTCCACTGTGGTGACTTCCCCACTACCGACTTCAACTTCCCTTTCCATGGGGTTGAACCCTACAAAACTCGCCAGCAGAACGTAACTCCCGGGAGCAACTTTTCTGATCTCGAACTTGCCCTGGCCATCGCTGGTCGCCCCTTTACTGGTGCCTTTGAGGGAAAGATTGACGTATTCCGCCGGCTTGCCGTCGGCTGTACTGATCGTACCGCTGATTGTCCCCGGCTGTGCCATGAGCATCGTTCCCCAGAGGAGAACGGCCACGGTGAGAAATGCCCTTTTTCTATTTATTAATGGATATAAATTATTCATCTGAACCTTATTTAGAATGATTTTAAATGACAAAGTAAGGCAGAGGCATTTTGCACGGCAATCGCCTCTGCCGGTGAATTTTGACCTACCCTCTTCAGGGTATACCATACCCTGTACAGATTAGGATAAATACGTTTCAGGAGGCGCTTCCCGGAGTACCTAGAACACCGCGAGCTTCCAGCATGAGTTGCGTCTGCGAAAAAAGCAATCCTACCTCATCCAGTTCGGTATCATGAAAGGCAATGAACAGGTTGTCGAGGGGGCTTTTATAAACTCTCGTTTTTCCGTGCGCGAGCGGAAGAAACGTATCGTTATGATACCTGTACGCCATCAGCCACTCGCAGAACCGGACCAGTTCATCTTCCGTAAAAGCCAGGAGAATGTTTTTATATACGAAGTTGAACTCGCGGCAGCA
Organism: Chryseolinea sp.; assembly: GCA_041742155.1. Taxonomy (GTDB): domain Bacteria; phylum Bacteroidota; class Bacteroidia; order Cytophagales; family Cyclobacteriaceae; genus Chryseolinea. The sequence goes on from JBGSJE010000008.1 coordinate 89,100, forward strand.
TTCGCATACGCCGATGTATCCGTTGTCACACTCGGCCAGTATATGGAAAGACGAATCTTCGTGCATGTGTTTGGCGGTTTGATTTGTCGGGGCTACCGTGTAGTCTCCAGGTTATTGGTGCCGTCGGGCTGATAGATGAACCGGAACGTGTAATACCGGGAAGCGGGTCTTGTTGCCAGGTCTGCGAATGTTTCCGTTGTCGTGGAAGGATTACCCTGGTAATAGCTGAGTATTTCAACCTTCACGAACTTTTCGTCAGCCGTCTTCAACATAAGTACTTTACCTGCGTTCGGAAGAATGGCGTGATTCGGAACGGCCGAAGTTCCGGTATACGTATACCATCCTCCGCTGCCGACGATCGCTTTCGCGGCGTCCGTATCCTGGGTATAACCGGTCTCTGGAGCTTCCGTCAGTTCATCAAAAATCCCATCGACGATCTGGCCCGACGCATTCCCCGGACCACTAGTTCCGCCGTTCAAAATGATGGTGGTTCCGCGGAAGCCGATATCCCACTTAAGCGATGCGCTATCAGCATTCTGTATCGTACTGTTTTCGGCAAAACTAAAGAGGGCATAATTCTGCGTGCTTACCGAATTCAGGTCCGCTACTTCAGTTGCTTCCAGCTGAACGAGCGGCGCTTCATCGTCTTCGTCACATCCGGTAAAAATTACAACAGCAAAAAGCAGTAACATGGCATTCATTTTCGACAGGTATTTCATTTTTATTATTGTTTATAGGTTGACTTGATTTATTTAACTGAAGAGTTCTTTTGTTTTGTAATCGTGAACGCCAGGCGTGCCCATATCAGCCTTCCCGCGAGCGACGGGATATGGCTTTCATCACGGTAGTCGAACAGGTTGTCACAGCCCGCCTGCAGGGTGAGAAGCTTTCGGACGGTCTTCGCAACGGTGAGGTTGCACGTGATGTAGCCGTCGACATATTCGCTGTCCGAGTCGAGGATAATGTTGTTGTTGGAATCCGCGAAACCGTATCGTCCCCGGTAGATCACCCGGAGACTGGACGACCATCCGTTGTCCTTGTTTTCATAAAACAACCTGGCATTCGCCATGTGGCTGGACCGGTTAAAAAGGCCACCGTATTCATCCGGGCTCACCCGGCGGGTCGCATTGGTCGCGGGGTCACGGGCATATACATTACCCGCTTCAAGCTGATCCACCACCGCTTTGTCTTTCGCCACGAGGAACTGATAACCCAATGACACATTCAGGTCGCGTGAAACGACATGATTGACGTCCGCTTCGATCCCCTGTGTAAAGACTTCGGCAATGTTGTAATAACTGAACACCTGCTGCCCGTTGGTTTTCCTGGCCACGGCTTTGGTATCGATTAGATCCCTGATGTCGTTACGGAAAATATTGACCTGGGCCGATGTTCTTTTACCGGGTTGAATTTTTACACCGACATTATAGGCGGAGGAAGTTTCCGCTTTGATATCACCGAAGGTTGACGGGTCGGCCAAAATTTCATCGATTTCCCCCTGTTCTTCCAGCTGCTGTATCCCGGCAGCCAGCGCTTTTGATCCAAAGACGGAATACCCGACCGTGGAGTTCGTAAAGTTCAGGTAAAGCTGCCGGAAATCGGGGGCCTTAAAGCCGACACCAAACGAACCCCGGACGGACAGCCACGAAAGTACATCGTATTGAAGGGCGAACTTCGGGCTAAACTGCGCGCCATACGCGCTATGGTCGTCGTAACGCCCGCCGGCCAGCACGTTAAGTTTCTTCACCGGCTGCCATTCGTACTGGGCGTAGGCATAGTTTGTGTGGAACTTTATCTTGTCGTCATAACGGGTGGCTTCAACGCTCTCCCAGATTCGTCCGGCGCCGGCGGTCAGGGTGTTCCTTGAATTAAAGAAATATTCTGCCTGTATCTCCGGTCGGACGAAGACCTGATCAAAGTAGCTTTCGTCATAGAGTGATCCGTCGTCCTGATAAGCGAGCTTCGAATTGGTACCGTACGATGAGCCGTAAAAGCGGAACGTGGTTTTCAGTTTAGGGGAAAAATTATGCGTCACCACCGGGTTCAGGTTCCAGTCCTTTACCGTTCCCGTTCCGTCTAATAAAACCGGGTTGTCTTGCGTTCCCAGGTTCGTCACACTTTCCTGATATTCGCGGAAGGAACGTCCTGAGAAAGAAAATTTCATCCGGGTTGAAACGTCCCAGGTAACGCGTGCCTGAAACGTGTAATTGGTGAACGGACTCACCGTATTTCCTTCCGTGTCCGGTGACAGATCGTAACCGTCTGTATGGTACCGGTTGACAAATCCATAGACCCCCAGTTTATTCCGCTGATAATTGACGGTACCGGCGGCATCGAATGTATTATTCGTTCCGTAGCGGGAAGAAAGTGCTCCACTCGTACCGTTGGGTCTTTCCGTGATAATATTGACGACTCCTGCCAGCGCCTCCGATCCGTACAAGCCTGAACTGGGCCCCTTCATGATCTCGATTTGTTTGATGTTGCCGACGGCTATACGATTGAGTTCCAGTGTTCCGGAAGTTCTGCCGATAAGCGGCTCGCCATCCACGAGGATCAACGTGTACTCGGGGCTGAATCCCTGCATCTGAATGCCCGTCCCGTGATCGCTGACAATCGCGAGTCCCGTTTGTTCAGCCAGTACTTCGTTGAGCCGGAGAGACCCCATACTTTTGATTTGCTGACCAGGTATAACGGTAACAGGAACCGGCAACTCCGCGAGCGCGCGTTCGCTGCGTGTAGCCGTCACCACTACTTCCTGCAGGTGTTGCGTGGCCAGGGTGTCCTGACCCCGTGCACAGAACGGCAGGGTTGACGAAACGAGCAACGTTCCCAGGAAGATCAGCCGGAAGGAAGGGTGTACATTCATCGCCGCGGCAGATCGTTAACCAGTTTTTTCCATCCATCCAGTTCGGGAATTCCGGGTTTACGGAGACCGAAAAACTGTACCACCAGATTTTTATCCCCGTCAAAAAGTTCGACAGATGTGACTTCCCCGTCGGATGTGGGTTTTTTAACGACCCAGGCAGTGTGTACGTTGTTCTGTTTCAAATGCATATTGAAATCCGGATCGAGAACATTCACCCACCTCTCCGGCCCGGTATGTCCACGATCCAACACACGGATCGTCCGGACTTTTCCCTGGTGGATCTGGAGGTTACCGCGATTACCGGCGAAGATCATAATGGGGAGTTTTTCGGAAGATGCAAGTTCAAGAATACGCTGGGGCGTAACAGAAGGATCGACGGGATAGGTAAACCTTCCATCCGCCAGTTCGATAGCGTCGTAGCGAGAGACCTTGTGTTTTTTCAGAAGTCCGAAGAAATCATGGGTATCCTGTAACTGGGCCCAGTCGTTCAGCAATGCGTCCTTGTCAGCGAGCGCCGTGTTTTCCTCTTTCGGATAGGGCTGAATGTCCAGGTCAGGGCTTTGATCCGCCGAGCGAAAATCCTTAACGATGTTATCATACGCCTGTTCATCGCTCTTTTCCTGGAGGTAGATTTTTGTGATGGCTTCACCCGACCTGTCGAATACCTGTATGCTCTTTAAGACGCGGTCTGATTTTTCTTCCGTTACCGCAAAGGCAAATCGCCAGGCATGAAAGAAGACCCGGGTTTCGACAGGGCCAATAACAGTAGCCATTGCGTGAGGACCGCTTCCGATGTGATCGATTTTTTGAAAAGTACCTTTATGTTCCAGAATACACCCGTCGTTTCGGGTAAGGGACATGATCCGGCCCAGGTTTTTAAAACTATTCAACAATTCCGGCCATGACCCCTCAAGGCGTACGACGTGAGCGCCGATCGTAGTAGCCAATAGCTCCGCTTCGCTCGCTCCGAGCTCCTTCGCAGCTTCACGGATCCTTATACCGGGTTTCGCTTGCTGGATTCCTTTCCAGGCGTCGCGAAGAACAGATGATTTACTTTCAAGCAGTGTATTCATAATTATAGTTGATAATCGTGTTAGTCTATGATCTTGTATTTGAAGGTGCTTACGGTACGATCCGCCGCGGGCGCGGGTACGATGTATGGGCAATTGTTGCAAGGGTCGTGGTACACGTTCACATGACAACAAAATGCTTCTTCGATATTCGATTTTGTAAATACTTTCCGCGCCGCACCCGCCGCGGTGATTTTACCGTCGCGCATAAAATAAAGATGATCCGCAAACTGCACGGCCTGGTTGAGATCATGAACGATCGCCATTACGCCGATATTCCGGTTGCAGACCTGTCGGGCGAGGCTGAATATCATTTGTTGCTGGGCTATGTCAAGACTGGAAGTCGGCTCGTCCAGCAGAAGGTACCTGGGATATAGGGTGTCGTCCCATACCTGCGCCAGCACACGGGCCAGCTGCACGCGTTGCCGCTCACCGCCCGAGAGGGTATGATAGGTGCGCTCCCTGAATTGACCGACGTTCGTCAGGTCCATCACCTCTTCCACCACCCTCAGATTTTCGTTGCGGGTTGTGCGATGAGGATGTCGCCCGAGAAGTATGATCTGCTCGACTGAAAACGAGAACTGAACCTGCGAGTGTTGCGGGAGAACAGCGCGCACCAAGGACAGCTCCCGCGGGGTATATGACCGTACAGGCCTACCGTTAACGGAAACATCTCCCTGAAAAAGATGATTCTCATAGGCGAGCGTTCGCAGCAGTGAACTTTTCCCGGCACCGTTCGGACCGACTACCGCGGTGAACGAACCGGGTACCAGTGTCAGATGCACATCGTTGAGGATGGCCCGGCCGCGTATTCGATACGATATGTTCGACGCTTCGTACATTATAATTCGTTCTTAAGTTTGGCTTTCAACAGCAGTCCGATAAAAAACGGCGCGCCGATAAACGCTGTGAGCACTCCGATAGGTAGTTCCGCGGGCTGTACGACAGTCCTGGCCACTATATCGCTCATGATGAGAAGCCACGCTCCGCCCAGAACCGATGCCGGCAGGACGAGCTTGTTGTCGGCATGGAACAATACCCTGACCAGGTGCGGGATAACCAGGCCGATGAAACCGATCATACCGGCAAGGGACACGCTGACGCCAACGCCAAGAGCACTGAAAAAGATGATCAGGCGTTTCGTCCGTTCGACGTTTACACCCATGTGGAAAGCTTCGGCTTCGCCGAGTGCGAGTGCGTTCAGTGATGGTGCGAAGAGCAGTAGGGCTGCTGAAGAAAATACGAGCACAGGACCGGCAATGAGCAGTTTATCCCATGTCGCTCCGCCGAGGTCTCCCAGTGTCCAGAAGGTGAATGTGCGAAGCTGGTTTTCATCCGCGTAAAAAATCGCCAGGCCTATAATTGCGCCGGCCAGCGCATTCAGCGCCACACCGACGAGCACCAACACAGCAATGTTTGTTCTCCCCATTTGTGTACTGAGCTTCAGTACGATCAGGGTTGCCAGAAGTCCACCGGCAAAAGCGACCAGAGGCAGCAGTGAATTGTATAATAGTCCGGATGCCGGGAGTGCAAGAGAACTGCCAAATACGATCACGATGACCACACCGGCAGCGGACCCACCCGATACGCCGATGAGACCGGGTTCTACCAGGGGGTTTCTGAACAATCCCTGCAGCGCCGCTCCGCTTATGCCTAATGTGGCGCCAATCAACGCGGTCATCAGAATCCGGGGAATACGGATACTGGTCATTACCAGCTCGTGCATTCCCGCAGATTCACGGCCGGTGAAAAATCCAAGCTTCTGAAGAAGGATAACCGCGACGTCGTTTATGGGAATATATACCGCTCCTACGGATAATGAAAAGAGGATAGTCACCACCAGGCATAGTCCGAGGCCCGCAATCACCACGGCATTTCTATTGTAATACTGGATCGTTACCGCGCTCATCTATTTTCCTTTCAATTCCGGATGCAGCAACATCACCAGTTCTTTCACGGTTTCACCGAAGCGGGGCCCGAAGTTGGTCAGGCGCAGGCTTTCGATCGCAACGATCTGTTTCTTCTTACCGGCCGTGGTCTGCGAGACACCCGGAAGTTTTAATACGCCTTCCATACCGCCCATGCTCTCGAACCCCGTGGATACCATTACCAGGTAATCAGGATTTGCCGCGATCAGTGCTTCTGTGTTCAAGGGTTTATACCCGGAGACATCCTCATAGGCATTGATCGCTCCTGCATAGTTGATGATCTCTCCGAATGTTTCCTTGCCGGCCAGGCTGACCGTTGCTGTACCCCGGTTATAAATACAGAGTACTTTTGGTTTTATTGTCGTACGCTTCAGCAGCTCATTGGCTTCCGCCAGCGCAATCTCATTTTCAGCTATCAGTTTCTTGCCTTCCGCTTCCCTGCCAAGTGCCGCCGAAATCTGTGTAATAAATTTCTTCGTGTCCCCAAAATTCAGTTTGCGCTCCACGATGACCAGTTTAACACCTGCGGAAGTAAGGTGGGACAGGACCGCATCCTCCACGTAGTCCTTTTCGGCGATGATAAGTGTCGGGTTAAGGCTTAAAATCCCTTCGGCGTTTATGCCGCTTCGGTATCCGATTGAAGGAAGTTGTTGAATGCGCGCAGGATATAAACTGGTACGGTCCGACGCGATGATCTGATCGCAATCACCCAGGGCGCACACGGTTTCCGTGATTGCACTTCCGGCCGTGATAATACGCTGCTACGCATTTACCGTATTCGTGTAAACGATAAGACTGATGATCAGCGGTAACAGGATTATTCTTTTCACTTGCTGTTCGATTTATTTTCGAACAAAAGTATAATCAAGGTATTACCGGCGTCAATCGCCTTTGCGTGTCATTTTTTAATACCTCAATCGGGGGAAGGAAGGATACCATCCAGGGTAGGCAAGTTACCCTTTAGAAGGTAGCCGAGGGCGGATCGGTTATTACCCTTCATTGTCAATGTCTACCTCATGGCCTCACAAAAGCCGGGCAGCGATTCCGTAAGTTCTTCTCTGACGACAAAGTGGTTTAATACTCTCTTTTCTTCCCGTCAGGCCCGGTTAGGGTGAGCGTGGTCACACTCTTTTTTGCCAGTGCATGAATACCGGGATCCGTATTACCGTTCAGTAAAACCAATCCGGACCCATCTTCTCCTCCGCTGATCTTCACCCTGATGGTTCCGCTCTCATCCATCATCCTGAAAACAATCTCGCCTTCGGGTTCAATTTTTATGGATGCGCGCTTTCTCCCGTTTTCATCCACCATCTCGAATTCGCGGACAGTGATCTTGTCAAAGGAGTTCTGATACGGCGCTGATGCAGCCAACAGCACGATAAGCACGAACAGAAGGAGAACGACGGAGGTGGATTGTGAATTCATAAATCTTGCGATGGTGACAGACCAACATACAAAATATCCGGAATACATCCCCGCTTATTTGACGTCATGCGCTTTTGACGTGATCTCAAGTGTCGTGTCATTGATTGATTGTCGTAAGCAACATTATTATTACGCCCCTTCAGGGCTAAAATTTAAATTACCACTTAAAACCCAGGGCTTCACTCTGGGCCAATATGTAACGCCCTTTCAGGGCTAAATACAAAAGCCAACGGATGTGACATCATAATGGTGACGTAACACTAGTTGTGATGAATGTTATTTGGGTTTGATCAAACCGAAGTCCAGGGCATAAATCACAAACTCCGTGGGGGATTTGATATTCAGTTTCCGGATGATGCTTTTGCGATGTGTATGGACCGTATGGGGACTTAAGTGCAATTCATCCGCGACTTTTTGCGTCGAGTAGCCGGAGGCGAGAAGGGCGAGGATCTCCGTTTCCCGCGCCGTCAGAACAGTCGGCGACGCTACGGTAACTTCCGGGCTGAAATGCTTTTCCATGATGATGTTCAGGATCTTATGGCAAAAGAATTTTTCCCCACGGGCAACGGCGTAGGTCGCCATCAGGATCTCCTCCCGGCTGCATTCTTTCGTGAGGTAACCGATCACGCCCGACTGAAGTACTTCGAGAATATTCGTTTTGTTATCGTCCGACGAGATCACCAGTTGCTGAGTCGCGGGTGAAATTTCCCTGGCGTCGGCAAGGTCGGACTTGGTGATGTATCCCGGAATATCGTAATCGACGATCAGCAGGTCCGGCTTGTGTAGCTCCAGTTGCGGGGAGAGTTCTTCGCGATAGGTAACCTGACCCACAATGCTGATATCCTCTTTCCCGCTGAGGATGCTGACGAGTCCGGCCAGTGTGAGCGCTTGGTTATCCGCAAGTAGTACCTTCAGCATCACAACGATTCTAAGAATTTGATCAGCGCATCACGCTCAGCCTTCGAAAGGTTCCTGACAAATTCTTTTGATTGCGCCGCTTCGCCACCATGCCACATAATCGCCTCCATCAATGTTCTCGCCCGGCCATCGTGGAGGAAGTTCTGATGCCCGTTCACAACTTTGGTCAGCCCGATACCCCACAAAGGTGCAGTCCTCCACTCCTGACCGTCTGCGTCATTGTCGGGTCGGTTATCCGCCAGATCAGGACCCATATCGTGAACGAGCATATCGGTATAAGGATAGATAACCTGGTTGGAAATTTCAGGAAATGAAACGTCTGTTTTTGTCCTTAACCTCGGCACATGACATGACCCGCATGCCGCGTCCATAAAAATTTTCTTTCCGCTCAGCACTACTGCATCGTCCGCCTTACGCCGCGCCGGAACGGCTAACGTGCGGATATAAAATTCCACCGCGTGAAGGATGCTGTCTGATACTTCGTACTCGTCGTCAAATCCATCGTACTGGTCCTGACCGTGAGAACTTTCGTTGGGGAAAATAAAACTGGTGATCCCGATATCTTCGTTGTAAGCGCCGGCGGATTGCTGCAGGATCGAAGGATTCGCTGCTTTCCATCCGAACCGGCCCAGCGTCTTTTTACCTTCCGCGACATTCCATGCGTAATTGGGCTTACCGGAAATCCCATCGCCGTTTTTATCATCCACATCGGCTAATGCCAGGATATCGGCATCCGCGACGGCCTCGAGAAGACCGAGACCAAAAACCGGTGGCGCTATACGCGGAGAGATCATCAGATCCGCAGGTAGTGCCTTATAGGGATTTTCAAGTATATATGCCGGCGAACGAAGGGTGTAAGTTTCGCCGTCGGCAAACGGGTACGGAACATCCGTGTATACGATCTTAACCAGCGCCTCCGGGGAAGAACCGAAAACTCCGCGTTGCTGAAGCTGGCCGCCAAAACCGGGCACAGGGTTTGGTCCGCCATACTCGTCGGTCCCCGGTATACTTAACCGGATGAGCAAGGACGAGATCTGTTCGTTACCAACGGGAGGTTTACCTCGTCCATCGTTGATGTGACAGGATGTGCACGACACGTTATTGTAAATCGGACCGAGCCCGGGGTTCACCGGCGACGGTGCCGTGACAAATGTCTGTTCAAATGCGATGTCTCCGATCTCATGAACCTCTGCGCGCGCTTCCGCCAGGTTGGGAAAGGCGGAACTGAATGCGCCTGCACCGTTGTCGAAGATCGTTTGCGAGCCACCCGACAACCACTCGCTGTACGATGCGTCGCTCAGCGTTTCAGGTTCCACACAGGAATAAAACGACAGCAGCAAACTGACTAAAACTCCAACCCGAATGATTACCTGGTTCTTTCGCATCTGCCTTTTCTTCCCGTAATACGATTACTTCGCGTGTTGCTGCACGAACGGCAGCAACTGGTCTTCCAGAATAGTTTTTAGTTCATTGATGGCATCCACCGCGTTCTGGACCTGGATAGGCTGCGATAGTATCGCTTCTCCGAACGGATCGGTAATGTTGTTCAACGCGGTGATCGCATTGCTGAGTTTGAGTTTGACTTCGTTGTCCAGTTGCAGGTTGTGTTGCCGTACAAGGTCTTCCAGCCCTTTGGCGCCGGAAGCCTTTTTCAGATATACCTGCTGAACCCCTTTTATGTTGTTGGTAAAATCCGTGATCGAATTTTGCGAGAAGGGTGATTCCTCCAGCGACGGATCCTGTGCAATAAATACTTCATCGATCTTTCCGTTTGCCACTTCGTCGCATATACCGATCATCGCGTTGACGAGTTCTTCGAAAGCAGACAATTGCGTGGGGTAAACGCTGCTTCCGTCACCGGCTGTTGTGAAAGCAACGTGATAGTTATCGGACGTGGAGGCGCTCCAGGCGGCGCTGAGGTCGGAGGTCAGTACTTTCAGGTTCAGCGCAAGGCCTTTCAGGTATTCGATGTCGCGTGCGGAAAGTTCGGCGGCGGATTTAGCTCCGTCCTCGCCGAAGATGAGGTATTCGATGGGGTGAAATCCCTTGAGCGCATCTTCCAGGTCGTTGATGTATTCTTCCGTAAATTCAGCGTCGCTGTTTAACTGTGCGTCGAGGTCTGTGAAATTAACCGGCCAGGTATCGATCCGGGGATCGATGTTGTCCGTGGAGACGGGTCCGAATAAAAATGCTTCCGACTGTTCCCAAGATTCGCGGGCCTGTTTCCATGTTGTGCGGCAAGCCTCCAGTTCATTATCGGTAGCGCCACCTGTCTCAAGGGCAAGTACCTGATCGTATAATGTACTTGTTTTTTCTGCGAGGTTGCTATAGGTCGCCTGAGGTAGTGCCGTTGAAAAATTCGTGAGGATCTCCGAATTCAGGGTTTCGTTTACGAGTGTGCCGCCATCGTTATCATCGCAGCTGCTAAAACACAGGATGGCAGCCGAAGCAAACAGGAATTTTATATGGTTTGTTTTCATGCTATTTAATTTAGATAAGGAATCAGGAGTTAAGATCAATAGTGATGGCGTTGTCCGTAACGTGCGTCTTGAATTTTTTAAGCGGCTCGAGCGCGGGCTCTTTTGTTACGTTGCCTTCCAGGTCAAACGTGCTACCGTGCTCGGCGCAGTACAGTCCCGTCTTGGTGGCCGACACCGGATTCTCCCGGTGAGAGCATTTCATATATATCGCTGTGAATTTCCCCTCTGGTTTCTTTACCACCAGAATATCAAAGGGTGTTTGCATATCCCGGACCACCACCAGGTTTGATTCGCTGAAAGATGCCAGCGGAACCTCGACGGTCTGCTGGCGGAGGTTGGTCTTATAGACCGGAAGAGAAGCACAGCCGGAGAGTTGCGAGAGTGTTAATCCCAGAAATGAAGTCCCGAGACAGGCATTGCAGGTATCCTTAATAAATTCTCTTCTCGTTTTCATGAATCAAAAGCTATATCCCAGCCCAAGGTTGAAAAATCCGTTTGACGTATAGTATGGCAGTTGCTGCGGAAACGGAGTTACGATGAGGTCTTCATTCCGTTCGTCGGTTTTGCGAAGCACGTAGTCGGCTTTTATGACCACACCACTGACCGGCTGGAATGTGATACCTGCCACCGTATAGTTCTTCCGGTTCGTACCATTCTTGATTCCATTGGTTGGTATCTTGTAGTTGAGATCCATAAACTCCTGACGAATGAAAAAAGTCAGGTTTTTAGTCGACGCCGCGTCGATGAGCTTGTAAAAATTATATCCCACCTCGCCATACATTCCAACCATCACACCAGGTGTGTTGTTGCCATAGGCCCGGTTGATCTCGAAGGCGTCGGCAATATTAACCATCGATGCCAGGGCGCGGAACGACAACCCGTTCTTGTGGTACTGCGCATTCGCCTCCACGAGCCCTACGGGTGTTCCAAACGGGCCGGAATCCAGTTGCAGGCTATCAGCCTGACGCTTGACCAATCCCGCACTTCCGCCGTAGTAACCCGATGCCTGCAAACGCCAGTCCTTCAGGTAATACAGCAGGGATCCGGTTACGGCAAGATTGGAAGCCGTTGCGTTGCTTCCCCCCTGTTTACCTTCACCAATACCGGAACCGTTGACGAACGTGGCCGACTTCAGTCCGTTCATGACGGCGAAGGAATAATTCAATCCTGGCACGGATCTCACCCGTCCGTACAACCCGATCCCTATTTCCCGCCAGGTAGCGGGAATCAGAAACGTTTCCACGTAAGGGCGGTCGTTTCCGTTAAATGTGGTCGGCAGGTGATTCTCGTTTGTGATACCTATTCGAGGGATGAACAAACCCGCCTGGATGTAGATATCCCGGTTGATGTTGAATTTCAGGAACAATTGCTCCATGGAAAGTTCGCCTGCGGGTTTGCCGCTTTCCACCCGGGCATCCTCCAGCTCCATTTCGGAGAAAAAATAGATGTTGTTATTGAATTTATGTCCCAGGAACAAGACGTTCCTTGTCAGGGTCGCTGTCCCTGTTTTGTAGCGCAGGTCATACTCAAATTTGACCTGGCCGTACCCCGACAAAACGGTGGTGTTATTGGTCCTGATCAGTCCGGCGGACAGGGAATCTTCCCGGGTTAAAACTTGCGAAAATGCGGTAAACGCGCTTAAAAAGAGGATTCCCAGGAGACTTGACCGTATCATGTGTAAAAAATAATGCGCAATAATATCTCTTATTTAGAATTAATCCAAATACAATTAAGGGTTTGAAAAGGGGATTTTATTAACTTGTCACCACCATAAAAAAGGCTATGAAAAAACAATCCATTACCCCTACCCGGTCTATCACTTCCGAGATTGAGGCATTGTTGAACCAGCAGATCGTCATGGAAGGAAAGTCATCCGCGGCCTACCTTTCCATGGCATCCTGGTGTGATACGCAGGGTTATGAGGTCTCTGCTGAGTTTTTGTATAAACACTCGGAAGAAGAGCGAAAGCACATGCTGAAACTGTTCCGTTACATCAACGCAGCGGGCGGTCATGCCCTTCAGCCGGAGATCTCCGGCATACAACATTCGTTCAAGAGTCTCAGGGAAGTATTTGTCTCCGTCCTGGACCACGAACTGGAGGTCACCAAATCCATCAACAGTATCGTCGATTCGTGCTTCCAGATCAAGGATTTTGCCACGTTCAACTTCCTGCAATGGTATGTGATGGAACAACGGGAAGAAGAAACGCTCGCCCGGAGAGCCGTGGAAATTTTCGATCTGATCGGTGAAGAAGGTGTGGGATTATGGATGATCGACCAGGAAGTCGGAAAGCTTGAAGCGTATGCTGCCAAGGTTTCGGGGAAACTGGATGTGTGAACGGCCGTTTCAGCGAAACGAAGGCCTTTGAAATTAAACAGGGTCAGGTTAGCTCCCGGAGGATCATCCGGAATTCGTTAAGCATCATGGCGGTTGCTCCCCAGACGATCTCTCCCGCTATTTCAAAATGGGGAGCTCTCATCCGGTATTGGCCTGCGGCGAGTATTTCCTTTTCCCGGATAGCATCATCCCTTACCAGGTCGTGAAGGGAACCTGAAAAAATCTTTGCGACTTCATACGGATCAGGTCTGAACAATGGTGCACTGTCCAGTGTGGCTACAACCGGGGTGATGATAAAATTGCTGGGTATCACATGAAAACTGGTGAGCGTACCCAGTACGTTAGGCTTCTCCCTGTTGATGCCGATTTCTTCTTCCGCTTCGCGCAAAGCCGCCTGGACACCATCTTCGCCCGGTTCCGATTTCCCTCCCGGCAGGCTTATTTGCCCGCTGTGGGCACCCAGGTATTCCTGCCGGAGGATCAGGGGAAAATGAATGGAATCACCTTCCGGATACAACAGGATCAGCACTCCTCCCGGTCTTGGCGGAAGCTTATGCGTAAAGGACGGCATCACACCTCCCGCGGATACGGCACGCAGGACGGCATGCGCACTGTCGCCCGGAAGCGCCTGCGAAAGCCTCTCATTCAATTTGACGGAAAGATCTGAAATGTTCATTCGGATGCACAAAGTTTGTCAGCCTGTTCCTTGCTGATTTCCTGTTGCTGCAATGCCTTTTGATAATACCGGCATGCTGTTTTCCTGTCGCCGGTTTTCACGTAAGCCTGCCCCAGGTACAGGTATACTTTTTCGATGAATGGATCCATTTCTTCTGCCTGCTTAAGCAGGCGTATGGCATCGTCGGTTTGTCCGGTCTCCAGGTAATAGATACCCTTGTTGCGGTAAGCCCAACCGTTGTACGGATCAAGGCTGATACTTTGATCGATATCCTCCCTGGCTTTTTCGAATTCTTTTGTCAGCAGAGCGATGTACCCGCGGTTATTCAGGAAGTAGGCATCATCGGGTTTCAGGTTCATCGCCTTCGTCAGCCAGGTCCCGGCTTCATCCAGATCCCCTTCTTCAATTTCAATCATCGCCAGGGCATTGTACGTGTTTGCCTCCTGCGGATCCAGTTTTATGGCTTCGTTCAGGCTCATGCGGGCACTGTCGTACTGTTTTTTATAGTAGTAGACCGTTCCCATGTTGACCCATATCCGTGCGTCGGAAGGATTCCGTGCCAGCGCCTTTCGAAACGAGGCGAGCGATTTGTCGAAATTACGCACGCGGGTATAAACCAGTCCCTGCGTGAAATAGGCCACGACAGTGTCGGGCTTCTTTTTCAAGACTTTGTCGATATCATTGAGTGCAGTAAAATATTCCTTGAGCTCATACGCGGCGTTTGCCCGGTTCATGTAGGCGTCCAGGTAATTGGGCCGGCAGGTTATCGCCCTGCTGTAATAATCCAGCGCTTCCGCATATTTCTGTTGGTTGAAGTAGATTGTTCCCAGGTTATTCCAGGCATCGGCAAAACAGGAATCCAGCTTAAGGGCTTCCTTCAGGTAGTACTCCGCCTGACCCACCTTCTGATTTTTCACGAGATCGTTGCTCTGAAGCAGGAAACGCTGCAGTCGTGTCTCCCGGCTGTCTCCACAGCAGATCACTAATATTCCGATCAATCCGAAGATTCCGCGCATAGATGCATTAACTGGTTATGTATTGAATTTGTTCAACTCCAGGCGAAGCTAAAGAGAAGAGGGGAGTAAAAGAAAACGGCACCGGCTGGCATGACAAATTCAAAAAGCGAACGAACGTTAATCCGATATACGATGGTTTTTTAATACACCTGGTGCATATTTCAACTTTTATTGACGCTAAATTTTGAGATACGGGAACAATTTGATTTCTTAGCAGCCTCAAAACAGAGACATGATCAACCGGAGCAGCCATCACCATCATCATCTGAAGCACGGGGTGCGTGGCATGGCTATATCTTGATTTATCTCATAAAGATTTTCAAAAGGCTTGTCACCACGTGACAAGCCTTTTTTGTTTTAACATATAATGTACAGGAAACATGAACACATTACTTCGAATTGCCATTCAAAAATCAGGACGCTTGCAGGAAGGATCGCTTGACTTATTGCGGGAGAGCGGTCTTTCATTCAGCAATGGCAAGGACCAGCTCAAGACCCAGGCCCGGAATTTTCCGGTAGAGGTTCTTTTTCTCCGCGATGATGATATCCCCCAGTACGTCGAAGACAAAGTCGCGGACATCGGGATTGTCGGTGAGAATATTTTCGCCGAAAAGAAAAAGCGAAACGAGATCGTAAAGCGGCTGGATTTTGCCAAGTGCCGCCTTTCGATCGCCATTCCCAGGTCGGAGAGCTACAACGGCATCCAGTTCCTGGACGGCAAAAACATCGCCACCTCCTATCCCAATATTGTGAAGGATTTCCTGGAAAAAAATAATGTAAAAGCTGGAATCCACGAGATCAGCGGTTCGGTCGAAATAGCGCCCGGCATAGGATTAGCGGATGCAATTTGTGATCTTGTCAGTACCGGCAGCACCTTGTTAAGCAATGGTCTGAAAGAAGTTGAAATAGTGATGCAGTCGGAAGCTGTGATCATTTCCAATCCGGAACTCGGTACTGAAAAACAGGAAATACTGGAAAGACTCCTGTTCAGGATCGAGGCTGTTAAAAAAGCAAAGAACAACAAGTACATTCTCATGAATTGCCCCAATGAGTCGATTCAGAAAATAACCAGCGTTATACCGGGTATGAAAAGCCCGACGATAATCCCTCTTGGCAGGCCGGGCTGGAGTTCCCTTCATTCCGTGGTGGATGAAAACGATTTTTGGGAAAAAATAGATCTGTTAAGGTCATGCGGGGCGGAAGGTATATTGGTGATCCCGATCGAAAAAATGATTGTCTAACGTGGTGGTACACGCTCAGCATCCGGTAATTTTTTCAAATACAAGTCGATAATGTATGAAGATATATAAGAACCCATCGAAGGAAACCTGGCCTTCCCTGACCCTTCGTCCGCAAATGGAATTAGAGTTCCTCGAAAGTTCCGTCCGCAATGTCCTGAACCGCGTGCGGAAATCGGGCGATGAGGCCCTGCGTGAACTGACGTTGCAATTCGACAAAGTCAACGTTCAGGAGCTGCGTGTATCGGAAGAAGAATTTGTAACGGCGGAAAAATTAATGTCGCCATCGTTGAAGCAGGCGATCCGCACAGCAGCGGGAAATATTGAAAAATTCCACGCCGCGCAAAAACGGGATATCATGAAGGTGGAAACCATGCCCGGTGTGACATGCTGGAGAAAAGGAGTCCCGATCGAAAAGGTGGGAATCTACATCCCCGGTGGTTCTGCACCATTGTTCTCCACCGTGTTGATGTTGGGAATACCGGCCCGCCTTGCCGGTTGCAGGGAAGTTGTGCTCTGCTCGCCACCCGACAAGAAAGGTGCGATCAATCCGGCGATCCTTTTTGCTGCAAGCCTCGTGGGGATAACAAAAGTATTCAAGGTCGGAGGTGCTCAGGCGATCGCAGCCATGGCCTTCGGCACCCACACCATCGATAAGGTCTACAAGATCTTCGGCCCGGGTAATCAATACGTAACAAAGGCCAAGCAATTGATCACCGAAGAAGGCGTGGCGATCGATATGCCCGCGGGACCATCGGAGGTTCTGGTGATGGCTGACGAATCCGCTAATCCCGTTTTTATCGCCGCCGATCTGTTATCCCAGGCGGAGCACGGCGAAGACAGCCAGGTGATCCTGGTTTTGAACAATGAAACGCTGCTTCCGGCAATCCAACAGGAAATCGGAGCACAACTGGCCTCGCTTCCGCGAAAAGCGATCGCGGAAAAAGCGCTTTTGAACAGCCGCGTGATCATAATAGAAGATACAAAAACAGCAGTCAGTTTTGTAAACGAATATGCGCCTGAACACCTGATCATAAACCGGAAGGATACCGATACCGTGTCGGCTGAAATCGTAAATGCGGGCTCTGTATTCCTCGGTAATTTTTCACCTGAGTCCATAGGTGACTACGCGTCCGGAACAAATCACACCTTGCCGACCAACGGATATGCCCGGGCATTCGCGGGGGTAGCGCTGGAAAGTTTCATGAAGTATATTACTTATCAGCAACTGACAGAGGCGGGAATCAAGGCGTTGGGCCCGGTCGTTGAAGAAATGGCCGAAGCAGAGGAACTCATCGGTCACAAGATGGCCGTTCGCGTGAGACTGGACAGCCTGAAAAAATAATTTTTCAACCGAAACAACATGACTTCAGAAAAAAATACACGAACAGATATCAGCAAACTTGTGCGCAAGAACATTCTCCGCATGAAACCATACGCCTCGGCGCGTGATGAATTCAAAGGTCAGGCTGATGTTTTCCTGGATGCAAATGAAAATCCATATCCTACTCCCTTTAATCGCTATCCCGATCCGCTACAGTGGAAGGTAAAGGAGAAACTGGGCATGATCAAACACGTCAGACCGGAGCAGATCTTCCTGGGAAACGGCAGTGACGAAGCCATCGACCTGCTCATCCGCGCGTTTTGCGAACCGAACCAGGATTCGATCCTGATCACAGAACCAACATATGGAATGTACGCAGTATGCGCCGACGTAAATGCCGTCAACATTCAGAAAGTCCTGCTGACACCCGACTTCGACCTTGATCCGGAAACAGTTAACAAATCCGTCGATCCATCCACAAAGATAATTTTCCTCTGTAGTCCGAATAACCCGACCGGAAACCTGCTCAGCCGCGATAAAATTACCACGTTGCTGGAAGGCTTTCCCGGACTGGTTGTCATCGACGAAGCGTACATCGACTTCGCCGCGCAAAAAAGTTTTGTGACGGAGTTAAGTAAATACCCAAACCTCGTCGTCCTCCAAACCTTCTCCAAGGCATGGGGCCTTGCCGGGTTACGCCTCGGCATGTGTTTCGCGTCTGTGGAAATAATCGGTATCCTGAACAAGATCAAATATCCGTATAACGTCAATATCCAGACACAACAGCTGGCACTGGCGGCACTGGACAATGAGGAACAAAAAAATACCTGGGTAGCGGAGATCGTCAGGCAACGAAAGAAAATGGAGACAAGTTTATTATCGCTTGCGGTCACGGAAAAAGTTTACCCGTCTGACGCTAATTTCCTGCTCGTAAAAATAAAGGATGCTTTTGCCACCTATCAGCATCTGATGAAGCTCGGAATAATCGTGCGTGACCGGTCGAGAGTGGCACTATGCGATGGTTGCCTCCGCATCACTATTGGTACAGGTGAGGAAAATGAAAAATTAATAGACGAGCTGAAAAAAATCGGGTAGCCAGGTCCAACAGGTCCGGCAACCGGAAATTGATTCAACCACAATACGATGAAGAAAGTATTATTTATTGACAGGGATGGAACCCTGATCCTTGAACCACAGGATGAACAGATCGACAGTCTTGAAAAACTGGAATTTTATCCCGGAATCTTCTATTGGCTGTCAAGGATTGCAAAAGAGACTTCTTTTGAATTGGTGATGGTCACCAACCAGGATGGGCTCGGCACCGGAAGTTTCCCGGAAGAAACCTTCTGGCCCGCACAAAATAAAGTTTTGAAGGCCTTTGAGAACGAAGGTGTCACGTTCGCTAAAATTTTTGTAGACCGCTCCTTCGCACGCGAAAACAAGCCCACCCGAAAACCCGGGACAGGAATGCTGACCGAGTTTTTTTCTCCGGAGTACGACCTCAAAAACTCCTACGTCATCGGCGACCGCCTGACCGATATCGAACTGGCGAAAAACCTTGGTGCCAACGGTATCCTCATCAACGACGGTTCGCTCTTAACTGCCATGAAGGAGAAAGGCCTTGATGGATTTTGTTCCCTGGCGACCACCGACTGGAGCGATATCCATAAGCTCCTTGCCAATCCGGCCAGGAGATCCTCCGTTGTGCGTACAACTAAAGAAACAGACATCAAAATTGAACTGAATCTTGACGGGTCGGGGAAATCATCCATTTCAACGGGACTTGCATTTTTCGATCACATGCTCGACCAGCTTTCCCGTCATGGAAACCTGGATCTGAATATCCAGGTCAAAGGCGACCTCCACATCGATGAGCACCATACCATCGAAGATACAGCACTCGCCCTGGGCGATGCATTCCTCAAGGCATTGGGCGACAAGAGAGGGATTGAGCGGTATGGCTTTTGTCTTCCCATGGACGACTGTCTGGCTCAGGTGGCTATTGATTTCGGGGGAAGACCGTGGCTGGTGTGGGACGCCGCGTTCAAACGGGAAAAAATAGGTGAAATGCCCACGGAAATGTTTTATCATTTTTTCAAATCCTTTACGGATACATCCAAAAGTAACGTCAATGTAAAGGCGGAGGGTACGAACGAGCACCATAAGATCGAAGCGATATTCAAGGCGTTCGCTAAATCGATAAAAATGGCCGTGAAGAAAGAAGGGAATCAATTACCAACTACCAAGGGTATTATCTGAACGGGTTAGAGACATATGCAGCTTGTTATCATAAAATATAATGCCGGAAATATTCAGTCGGTTTCGTTCGCCCTCGAGCGGCTCGGCGTGAACTTCCGGATAACCGACGATCCGGAAGAGGTCGGGAAAGCCGATAAGGTCATTTTTCCCGGAGTGGGGGAAGCCAGTACGACAATGAAATACCTTCGGGAAAGGAAACTGGACCAGTTGATCGTAGGGTTGAAACAGCCGTTACTTGGCGTTTGCCTGGGTATGCAGCTGATGTGCGGGTATTCGGAGGAAAATGATACGGAATGCCTGGGTATTTTCCAGGAAAAAGTGAAGCGGTTTATTCCGGAGGGCGACTTCAAAGTACCACACATGGGATGGAACAATTTGACACTGACCAACAGCTGGCTGGACCGGGAACTCGAGAACAAGTATGCCTATTTTGTACACAGTTATTATGTACCGGTGAACTCCTTTACATCGGCAATCACGGAATACATTAATCCCTTTAGTTCGGCGATGCACAAGGACAACTTTTACGCCGTGCAGTTTCACCCGGAAAAATCCGCCGCGACCGGCGAGCTCGTACTTAAAAGCTTTTTAAAACTATGAGAATTATTCCAGCCATCGATATCATTGACGGAAAATGCGTCAGGTTACAGCAGGGGGACTATTCCCTTAAAACGGTATACAATGAAAATCCCGTTGATGTCGCAAAGTCCTTTGAAGACGCGGGTATGACTCATTTACACCTCGTCGACCTGGACGGTGCAAAAGCGGGGAAAGTTGTTAGCTGGACCGTTGTGGAACGGATCACATCCAGGACAAATCTGCGCGTCGACTTTGGGGGAGGTATTAAAACCGAGGACGAAATTACCAGGCTGCTGGATCTTGGAATACGCCAGGTAAACCTGGGGAGTATTGCCGTCAAGCGGCCGGATATCATTGGCAGTTGGATAAAACAGTTCGGCGCGGAAAAAATAATTTTAAGCGCCGACGTGAAACTGGAGGAGATATCGATAAACGGATGGCAGGACAATTCATCCATCAATATTCTCACATTTCTGAAAGACTATGTTCAGCGCGGAATAGAACATGTCACATGTACGGACATCGGCACCGACGGTATGCTGACAGGACCGAACATTGAGCTGTACAAAAAGATATTGCTGACATTCCCTCAACTTCACCTTATCGCCAGCGGTGGTGTCAGTAATATGGAAGACCTCGAAGAACTCCGGCGTATCGGTGCGGATGGGGCGATCGTTGGCAAGGCGATCTATGAAGGGAAAATATCACTTGCCGACCTTAGTAAATTTTAGCATGTTAACAAAGCGAATTATTCCCTGCCTGGATATTAAGGACGGACGTACGGTTAAAGGCGTCAATTTTGTTAACATCCGTGACGCCGGTGATCCGGTTGAGCTCGGGTCGTTGTATGCCCGGCAGGGCGCGGACGAACTTGTATTTCTCGATATCTCGGCCACCAATGAGGAACGTAAGACGTTCGCGTCACTGGTGAAAGACATTGCGCGTCACATAAACATTCCATTTACGGTGGGTGGCGGGATCAGCAGCGTCGCCGATGTCGCGCCGTTGCTCGAAGCGGGAGCCGACAAGGTAAGTATCAACTCTGCAGCTGTACGCAACCCGGTTTTGATCGACGAACTTTCAAAGGCGTTCGGCGCGCAATGTATCGTGCTGGCTATCGACGCCCGGAAAGTTGATAACGGCTGGACCGTTCATACGCACGGAGGGAAAAGGCCCACCGACAAAAAGCTCTTTTCATGGGCGAAAGAAGGCCAGGAGCGCGGAGCGGGTGAAATCCTGTTCACCAGTATGGATCACGACGGAACAAAGAACGGATTCGCAATCGACCCGCTAGGTAAACTTCACGATCTCCTGGATATCCCCGTGATCGCATCCGGCGGTGCCGGCACCATGGGACATTTTATCGATGCCTTCGCACTCGGGAAAGCCGATGCAGCGCTGGCAGCCAGTATCTTTCACTTTGGTGAAATCAAAATACCAGACCTGAAAGACTATTTAAAGAAAAATCAAATCAACATCCGATAAGATACATGAAGACACTCAATATAGATTTTTCAAAGCTCAACGGACTTGTTCCCTGCATTGTACAGGACGCCCGGACGCAGGTCGTTCTTATGCTGGGATTCATGAATGAAGAAGCCTACCAGAAAACCGTTCGCGAAAAACGGGTAACATTTTTCAGCCGTACGAAGCAGAGGCTTTGGACCAAGGGAGAAACATCTGGTAACTACCTCGAGCTGGTGGATATCAGGATCGATTGTGATAACGATACATTGCTCATCACGGTGAACCCGGAAGGACCAGTTTGTCATACCGGTACGGATACGTGTTTCGGCGGGAAGAACGACAACTGGGATCTCCTGTCACTGGAAGAAGTGATTCAGGACCGGAAAAAGAATCCGGTAAAAGGATCCTATACCGCAAGCCTTTTTGAATCGGGGATTAATAAGATCGCGCAGAAAGTGGGCGAAGAAGCCATCGAACTGGTCATCGAAGCCAAGGACGACAACAAAGAGCTCTTCCTGAACGAAGCCGCCGATCTGATGTATCACTACCTGGTTTTGCTGACCACGAAGGGTTATGCACTTTCCGACGTCGTAAAAGTGCTGAAAAAGAGGCACACGAAGTAGCCAACGGATCCGCGAGTCAGAATTTAATATCCTGGTATTCGCCGCTCGTACAGGCTCTGCACGAAAGCTTGCCTTTGAGAGCGCCCGGCTTAAACAGCGACTTTCCCAGCAGCATCCTCACACACTCCTGGATACCCTCCGTAATAGACGGATGCGGGTGTACACACTCCGCCAGCTCCTCAATGCCTTCATCCATGGAAATCAGCAAGGCAACGGCCTGGATAGCGCTTGAAGCATGGTTGCCAATGATCTTCACACCCAGGATTTTCATGGCTTCGTCATTCGTAACCAGGAGTTTAATAAAACCCTGCGTATTCCTTTTTGCAATAGCCCTGGGTATGCAACTGTAATCGAGGGTCACAACCTTGTAGTCTATACCCTTTTCTCTTGCGCTGGTCTCATTGTAACCAACGCCTGCGACCTCAGGGTTTAAGAACATGATGGTGCTGATGTTTTCGTAGATCAGTTTACGCGACGGGTTTCCGAATATTTTTTCCACGGCATAGCGGCCTTCCAGCTCCCCCACGTTTACAAGAGAAATGTCGGCCGTAATATCTCCGACGGCATAAATGTTTGAAATATTCGTCTGTGTATCGCTGTCCTCGATTCCCCTCTTGGAAATACTGATGTCCACGTTATCGTCCCACAGCTCTTCATAGTTTGGAGTCCGTCCGACGGCAACAAGCGCTTTCGCGACGTTGAACGTACCCTTTGTATTGTCATCGTATTCCAGTTCATACTCCACCCGGCCGTGCTTTATTTCCATCCGGATCAACCGCGAATTCCGGTGGATTAATACACCGTTGTTTTCCATGTTGCGTTCGATAACCTTCACCACATCTTCGTCCTCGAACGGAAGTATGCGTGCGCCTTTGTCGATCAGGTGAACTTTTGTCTTGCCAAAACCGGAAAAAATGGTTGCATATTCGCAACCGATAACACCCGCGCCTACGATCACCATACTCTCAGGAAAGTCTTCCATGTTTTCGATGCCATTGCTGGTCATGACGATCTTTTCGTCAATAGGAAGTTCAGGCAGGTAACGGGGACGGCTCCCTGTGGCCAGTACGACATAGTCGGCCCAGACTACTTCCCTTTCGAAGAGCCCCGTGTCGATTTCAATTTCGTTCTGGCTGATCAGCCGCGCAGAGCCTTTTTTGAACGTAAGAAGATCGTTGTAGTGCGAGTCCTTCAGGAGGTGAAGGTGTTCTTCGAGCATACCTTTACGCTCCTCTACGGCATGCCTGACCTCTTCCTGGACTTCCTTGTAATTTATGCTGGGAACCTTGATGTTAAAGCGTTTTAAATTCTTTCGGAAAGATGCTGTTTCCCGGGATAGTTCCCACCACGTTTTAGACGACAACGCCCCGTTGGTTACGCCTGCCCCTCCTATTTTATCCTTTTCAATCAACAGTGTTTTCTTTTTAAAATCGAGAGACCTCATGGCCGCTGCGTAACCGGACGGTCCAGCCCCGATCACTACCAGATCAAATTTCTCCATAAACAAATAAGGCAAGAATGGTTTACATACAATGTACGATAAATTGGATGTCGGTAAACCTAAAATCCCGTGAATTTAAGCCATACTGAATCCAGGGGCCGGGCCGGCCAAAAGCCGGAAAAAGCGTTGTGTGACACTACATATCTTACACTGCGGCAATCTTAAATCACGCCATTATTTCTACCTTTGCTGCGTTTAGCCCAGCATTCCAACCGACAATGAAATTCGTACGCTCCTTGATCTTTTCGGGAATTGATTCTGCCACGACACCATCGGCTAAACGTGGTGTCCAGCTGGCAAATTCGATCGGACTTATCCTTTTCGCCCTGAGCCTCGTCACCGATGTCTTGTACTATATCTGGTATGGCTGGAACCAGCTTACATTGTTAATACCGGTGATCGGCACCTTTGCACTTTTTACGGTACTGTTTAACCGGTTCGCCCTCACCAGCCTTAGCCGGGTATGGGTCAGTCTCGGCCCGCCGGTCTTCATCACCCTGCTCTCCATTTATTCCAAATCAGTCTATTACGACCAGCAGGAAGAACTGGATTATTTTACCTTCCGGATCGTCATGCTTGGAAGCTGTGTTATTCCCTGGGTGATCTTTTCGCTGAAAGAAAGGAAGGCGTTGTTCATATCCTCTTTTTTAGGCCTTGCTATCCTGCTCTTTCATGACCCTCTTCATTCAGCCTTTGGTGTGCCCTACATGCAGGACAAACTAAAAGTCATCAACTATTACTTCACCAATATTGTCATCTTCATAACCTTCGCCATTCTCATCGGAAGTCTCGCCTTCCTGAAGTGGATATCCGAAAAAAACGAAGATCAAAATGTTGAACTGATCAATGACCTTAATAAAGCCAACGAAGTTCTGATCGAACGAAATACGGAGATCGAATCCCAAAGCGCGGAGATCCTCGCCCAAAGCGATGTGCTTCAGAGCAACCAGGAGCAATTGCTGGAAGCCAACCGCCTGATAGACCGGCAACGTGAATTGCTCTTCAGCAGGAACCAGTCGCTTGAATCCGAACTGGTTGAACGAAACGCCGACCTTACGGAAACGAATAGCGAGCTCATCAAGCACAATAACGAACTCAGGCAATTTTCCTATACGGTATCCCACAACCTCAGGGGTCCGGTTGCCAGTTTGCTGGGACTTATCAACCTCATCAACAGTGAAAAACTGGATGAGAACGACCATGAAGTCTTTTCATACATCGCCACGTCGGCCGAACACCTGGATCAGATCATCCGGGACCTTAGCAAGATCATCGATATCCGGCACGACATATTCAAGATACGTCAGAAGATCGACCTGGATTCCGAGGTTGATGACGTGATAAAGGTGCTCAGGAGGGAATTCGAGGAACACCGTGTACTCTTGTTAAGAAAGATCGAATCATGCTGCCAGATATACTCCATCAAACCGATGGTGAACAGTATATTGTACAACCTGTTAAGCAATGCTATTAAATACCGGTCCAGCGAGCGTCAGCTTGTCATAGAAATTACAACGAGAGAGGAGAATGGTTTTTATGTGCTGGAGGTTGCCGATAACGGTTTGGGTATTGATCTGAATCATAACCGGGATAGCTTGTTTAAACTTTATAAGAGGTTTCACTTCCACACGGAGGGAAAAGGCCTGGGCTTGTACCTTATTAAACTGCAATGTGAAGCTTTGGGTGGAAGCGTGGAAATTGAAAGTGAAATAAACCGTTTTGCAAAATTTATCGTTCGTTTACAAAAACCGGCGAACATCGACAGGCAGGTCCTGTATCAGGAGTTACACGCGGAAATATTTTTCGATGCCCGGATCAATGCGACAGGCGTGATCTGGAAGGGACCAGTTACAAGTACGGAGTACAGAACTGTTTTTACAAAATGCCTCGATTTTGTTCATTCTTACAATACACCGAATTACATTGCCGATATCTCCTGCCAGGGTCCCATTTCAAAAGCGGATCAGAAATGGATGTACAACGAAATACTGCCCTTCGCGATTCATCACGGGTTAAAAAAAATCTGTGTCGTCCACGATAACCTTTCGGATCCGGGAGTATCGGAATATCTCGCCGGGATCCAGTCCGAACTGACAAATCTACGGGCCGCCCAACGTTTCTTTACCTCGATGAACGACGCTTTCGACTGGATTAGTCATGAGAACGAAAGAGCAACCTTACAAATGACGTAATGTTAGATCAGCTCATCGAACTTGACAAACAACTTTTTCTGTTTTTCAACAGCCATCACACTACCTGGCTGGACGGAACCATGGTGTTACTTTCCAGGACAGAATTCTGGATTCCTCTTCACGTCCTTATATTGTGGAAGATCGTCAAGGTCTATCAGCGCAAAAGCATTCCCATTCTTATTGCGATCGGAGTTACGATCGTCTTGTCGGACCAGATCACAACAAGTCTGATGAAACCTTTTTTTGAAAGGCCCAGGCCTTCGCATGAACCGTCGCTGGACGGGCTTGTTCACATTGTAAATAACTACCGCGGGGGCTTGTTTGGATTTGCATCCAGCCACGCCGCGAATACTTTTGGCACAGCTTTATTCCTCACGTTATTGTTCAGGGCATCGAAAACATGGATGCCCTGGTTATTTGTTTGGGCAGGGCTGGTGAGTTACACCAGGATCTATCTCGGCGTACATTACCCGGGCGACATTGTAGCCGGAGCGTTAACCGGGATGTTGTGTGCCTGGCTATCCTTCGCCGCCTACCGCAGGATCCAAACATCCCTGGAAAAAAGAAAAGCTTCCCCACGAAGTGAAGAAGCTTCCTGAAAACGATCGGGTAGATTTATTTTCCTCCGAACATCTTTCCCAACATATCGCCAACCTGGCCCATTCCCTGTTGAGACGAACCGCCGGTTACCTTCCCCAGGATATCGCCGATATCAAGGTTGTTGTTCCCGCTAAACCCGCGCATCATATCCTGAAGATCAAAATCATTGTCGTTGGGATCATTCGTCTTTTTAACGAATTGATTCATAACCTGAGGAATAAGTCCGGCTGCTATACTTTGCGCTACTTGCGGCGATACGCCAAATTTCGAAGCGAAGTTACCCGCTATATTTGAAATGATCTGTGAAACCATGGGGTTGCTGGCAAGTGCACTGCTGTTACCGCCCTGAAACATAGAGGCCACCTGCTGAAGGTTCCCCTGTCCCACTTGCCCTTTCAGGCCGCTAAAGATCTGTTGCGCCACATCTTCAATGGCAGCGTTGTTAAATTGATTCGGGATGGCCTGGTTCTTGACGATGGCATCGCCCGCATTTTGTTGTACGAGTTTGATTAGTTGGTCTAGCATATGGTTGAGGGTTAGATTGTGAATATAACAAAAGCCCTGCAACAATGTTCCAACATCCTAATTATTTAACAGCCTCTTTACATATTTGCCGATGATATCGAATTCAAGGTTCACACTCTGTCCTTTTTTTAACTGATGGAAATTAGTGTTTTCAAAGGTGTATGGGATAATAGCGACGGTGAATCCGCCGGTTTTGGAGTTAAAACACGTGAGGCTCACCCCATTTATCGCAATAGAACCTTTCTCGACGGTCACGTTCCCTGCAGACGGATCGTATTCAAAATCAAACAACCAGCTCCCGCCGACATCCTCAATGGAAGTTACTAGGCCCGTCTGGTCTACATGCCCCTGAACGATATGCCCGTCGAACCTGCCGTTGTTGAGCATGCATCTTTCGATATTTACTTTATCGGTTATACCGAGGCCACCTATGTTTGATTTCTGCAACGTCTCCTGTACGGCAACTACCCAATGTGAATCGTCCGAGACACGCACCACCGTAAGGCATACTCCGTTATGCGATACGCTCTGGTCGACTTTAAGCTCATGACTCAACGGGCTCGTAATCCCGTACATGACATTGGTGCCTTGTTTTTCGAGACTGGTCACGGTGCCGGTTGTTTCAATAATTCCTGTGAACATATTCAGTTGTAGTCTGGTCCCTATCGGTAAAATCCGATTTCTCAATGCGCAAGGTACGAACAATGAATAAAAATCATATGGAAATCACTTTTTCAAAATGGCCTGCTTCTGATCTTCGCGCAGCGTGGGATAAGTAATCCCCAGCTGATCCAGGTATGTCTTGTACTTTACGGGATTGTAATAATACTGTTTTAACTGTGGCTTGAATTTTTCCATTATCTCCTTATTCAAATAGATTGCGGGAAAATCCTTCGGACCGACCAGAGGGGTGTATTGAATTTCTTTCGTTTGTTCGTTTTTATAATAGTCCCATGACGCCGTGATCAGCTCGGGATTCAAAAACAGGTCGACCAGCGTCATAGCTTCCGTCTTTGCGCCGGCAATGATTCCCTTGTGTGCGATGGGTGTTGCCATGGATATGGCGTTTGACCAGTGGTGACCCGGCAGGGATGGAATATTGGATGGGTAGCGCAATACCACCGTTGGTAACGACCATGAGATATCGGCGA
This sequence comes from Chryseolinea sp., assembly GCA_041742155.1. Taxonomy (GTDB): domain Bacteria; phylum Bacteroidota; class Bacteroidia; order Cytophagales; family Cyclobacteriaceae; genus Chryseolinea. The sequence goes on from JBGSJE010000008.1 coordinate 117,275, forward strand.
TGTCGTCCGAGCCGCCACCCATGGAGATCATCTGTCTGCCTCCCATCATGACCGGTTTGGTTTCATTTGGCAGACCGATACTGTCGAGCTTAACTGCGAGGCCTTCCACCTTAGGCGATTTCATTTCCATCTGCGTTGCTTTTGCCAGCATCTGATCGTCTTCGGACCAGACCGGCAACCCGACCTTTTTGATGTTTTCATACATCGCGACAGCGATGGGTTTATTGAAGTGACCCGGCCATGCCGAGCCCAGTATTTCATATGAAAATTTTGTGTCGGTCATCAGGGCTGCGCCTTCGGCAATCTTTACTCCGACGTCGAAAAGCTTTTTGATATCCGGGTACGTACGCTCCCGGAAGTAATACCATACCGATGCCTTTGATGGCACTACGTTAGGCTGATCCCCGCCATCCGAAATAACATAGTGCGACCGTTGTGTCAACTCCAGGTGTTCCCGTCTGAAGTTCCAGCCGATGTTCATTAGTTCAACTGCATCCAGCGCGCTTCTTCCTCTCCAGGGAGCTCCCGCCGCGTGGGCGGCCTGACCTTCAAAGTTAAACTGTACGGAAACCAATCCGTTATATCCGGCATCGCCATATCCAACGGTAAGGTTATTCGCAACGTGGGTAAAAATACAGGCGTCGACATTTTTGAAATATCCTTCGCGGATATAAAACGCCTTTGTTCCGACGAGTTCTTCCGCCACCCCGGGCCAAAGCATCAATGTGCCGGGAATTTTCTCCCTTTCCATAATTTTTTTCATCACCAGTGCCGTGACGATATTAAGAGCCTGGCCTGAATTGTGTCCTTCACCATGGCCGGGTGCTCCTACGACAATCGGGTCGGCATAAGCCACTCCGGGCTTTTGGGACGCTTTCGGAATACAGTCGATATCCGAACCCAGCGCGATTACGGGTTTGCCGGTACCCCAGGTCGCAATCCAGGCCGTCGGTACGTTCGCGATGCCTTTCTGGATCCTGAACCCGTTTTTCTCCAGCAACTGGGTGAGGTAAGTGAAGCTTTCATATTCCTGAAATCCCAGTTCGGAAAAACTGAACAGCATATCGTTTATTTGTTGTGCGAGGGTGTATTGTTTTTCAACCTCCGCTACAACCTCATCTTTCAATCGTTTGATCCTTGCGTCCGTGGTCTCCCGACCAAGTTGGCAATGGGCATAAAAACAGACGGAGCACAGGCTCAGTATGAGTAGTATCTTTTTCATAGGAATCAGTTTAGGTGTAGAAACTTACCAAAACTTTGCAACCGGAAAGAAGGATTTGTGGATAGCCGGTTAAAAAAAGTAAATATTTTAGTTTATAATATAAACTAGTTTATAAATATTTCGTATGATTGTATGGATGTCCGGGGAAAACTACCAGGGGAACAGCCTGTCGAAAAAAAAACGGTTGCCTTGGTAGTCATCCCCCGGGGACCGAGAACGAATAATGAAACGCATATGAAAGATCAAAACCTGACGACGGAAGAAAGCCTGAGTATCATTACGGAAATGATTAACAAGGCAAAAGGAAATGTAAGGGAAAACAGTACTTATTTCCTTCTTTGGGGTGTTGTCATCGCCCTGGCGAACCTGGGGATGTTCACCCTTATTCAACTCGGTTATTCCCGACCTCAGGTAGCTTGGAGCATTACAATACCAGCCTGGATAGCAACGATCTACCTCGGCTACAAACACGGAAGTCAATCGGGATCCGCTACGCACCTTGATCGCATCAGCGCATGGATGTGGTGCAGTTTTGGTGTTGTAATATTCACCCTCGTGGGTTTCGGCAAGGTGATCAACTACCAGCTTAATCCCGTGATCCTGTTGTTCAGCGCAATACCCACCGTTGTGTCCGGCGTTATCATCAGGTTCCGGCCACTGGTTATCGGGGGAATTGTCTTCTGGGCTATGGGCCTGATCAGTTTTTTAGTCGGGGGCCCCTGGCAGTTTTTGATCGGTGCATTTGCCGTCACCATTGGATACCTGGTTCCGGGTTTTATGCTCAGGTACAGGAAAGTCATTTGATCATGTTTAAAGATCTCGATCCGTTATTGCATTCCCAACTCCGTCTTGGAGTCATGTCGCTGCTGATCAGTGTGGATTCTGCCGAATTCACTTTCATCAAGGAAAAGACCAACAGCACGGCGGGAAACCTGAGTGTTCAGATAGACAAGCTGTCGGAGGCTGGATACATTGCTGTGGAAAAATCATTCCGCGGAAAAAAACCACTCACCACCTGCAAGATCACCCGTAAAGGGATCAAGGCATTCGAGGAGTATGTGAATAACCTGAAACAATACATCAACAGGTAAAGTCCGTACGCGGGCATTGGTCCGCGTAAAACAATAACCGGTACCTGACGCAGAAAATCCACTCTAAAAATACAATGATGTTGCATATACTGGCCGTTGCTCCGCTTTTTGTCTTGTTATTATATACAAGTCCGGCTCCTCCGATTCCCCGGGTATTGAAATCACACGAGTTTCAGCCGCTCTTGCCAGCAAGACGGGCAGCTGTGCTCACTATTCAATTAAATAATTAACCGGTGACAAACGCTACGGAACGAAAACTGATTCGATGGGTACATATTCTCGCAAGCATTCCCATCGTCGGATATATCTACGGACCGGTCGCTGAGATACCGGAAGCGGCATTCGCGGTCAGGTATTTTATTTTTCCCTCGGTTGTGGCAACGGGCTTCTGGATGTGGAAAGGGTACCACGTTAAGAAATGGTTCCGCGCCGTCTAACGGCCCATTGTCTATTCCTTTCGGTGGATTTAAGAGCCTTTTGTATCTTTATCCATATGGAATTCGGAAAAGTAGAAAACGGAGGCATCGGTGACGTAGACTTCAGACTTCCCGCTGATGCTGAAGGAACAAACCTGATCTTGCAGAAGTACAGGGATCCCAAGCGAAAACCGGAGATCTATGTAGGTTGTGCAAAATGGGGGCGTAAGGATTGGGTTGGCAAAATCTATCCTGCGAAGACCAAAGAGGCAGATTTTCTCAGTCATTATTCGAGACATTTCAATTGTATCGAACTGAATGCGACCTTTTACCGGATGCCGACGCAAAATCAAACCCGCGGGTGGGCTTCCAAGGCGGAAGGTAATTTTAAATTCTGCCCGAAATTTACAGACCAGATCACTCACCGTAAACGGCTGAACGATGTTAAGGAACTGACGGACCGGTTCCTGGAAGGAATCAGTGGATTTAAGGAAAAACTGGGTCCTTTGTTCCTGATGCCTCATCCGGGGATGGGACCAAAGACACTTGAAAGAATGGAAGGCTTTATTCAGTCCTTACCGAAAGACATTGACCTCTTTGTCGAATTAAGGCACCCGGACTGGTTTAGCGATCCGGAGGCGTTTCAGAATGTATTCGCGATGTTCGAAAAAAACCGGTCAGGATCCATTATTACGGATGCGTCCGGAAGAAGGGACTGCGTACACATGCGGCTGACTACACCGGAGGCGTTTATCCGTTTCGTCGGCAACGGATTGCATCCCACAGACTACACGCGAATTGACGACTGGGTCCAGCGGATAAAATCATGGATGGAAAAGGGTATCCATAAGGTGTACTTTTTTATGCATCAGCACGAGGAGATCCACTCGCCCGAGTTGAGCCGTTATCTCATTCAGCAACTCAACCTCCACTGCGGCACCGCGATCCCCGAACCTAAATTCGTTGACCCTGCGGCCGAACCTGTGCCGGAAGAAAAAACCGCAAAAAAGAAAACACGGAAAAAAACGGAGTAGCGTGAGGCATGTCAGACCCCTGACGGTACAACACTGCGGCTGTTGCCCCTGCCATCGTGGATTATAATTTCTTTTGTTCCGGCAGGAATTTTCAGTTTCCTGGACGATTGGGACAAGTAGCCCGACCCATGGTAGAATTCCACTTTTTGTTTTTTACCGTTCAGGAAGAATACGTCGGCATACGTTTCGTTCTCATGGATGGTAATAAACACATTGCTGACATTGCCTGCCTGCACAAAAACGCGAAGGCTATCCCGGTTCTGTGAGGCAATAAACAATTCTTCGTTTCGGGCTGTCGGAAGTTTTACCAGTGCCTTGGCATCGCCCGGGACATAAAATCCGCTCTTCGACGAAGCCAGCGGGGAAAACGATCCCCTCCCATTGCCGGTCAGGATCAACCCGGTAAATGCGTCATAGCGACCGGCAAATACTTCATTGCCATAATCGTTCCCCACGAGGATCACATCGAGGTTGCCGTCGTGGTTGACATCGGCAGTAACCATACCATTAACGGGTGCAAGTTGGGCAGGCATCGGCAGGTCCTTCATGGCAAATTTACCATTTCCCAGATTTTCGATATAGGATGACGCCATATGGTTCGCATCCAGTATCAACGCATCCTTCCTGTCGTCCGCCGTGAGAAGTTCATCGATCGTCACTTTACTGTACTGACTGTAGCGTGAAAATTTATTCCTGAACTTCGGACTTTGTGTATTCAGTTCATCCCAGAAGTGAACGGGAAACAACTTCTTTTCTTCAGATGTCATGGACTCCCGCATGTAGCATGCCAGTATCGGATCAATACTTCCATTTCCATCAAAGTCCTTCGCGAGTATCCTTAACGGAAGATCGCGCTTAACCTGGTAGTTGTTATTCAAACCAAGGTTACCGGCTATGTAATCCACATCACCGTCGTTGTCGAAGTCGCCTGCAGCGATACTGTTCCACCATCCCGTAGCCATGTGCAGTCCGGTTGAATCGAGTCGTGTTAATTTTACGCCGTCGTTGCTAAAAAACGTCAGTGGCATAAATTCACCAGCCACGGCAAGATCCGGTTTATTGTCACCGTTAAAATCGGTCCACAATGCATCGGTCACCATACCGAGTGACGACAGTTGTGAACAAACCTGGCCGGTTACATCAGAGAATATCCCTTTATTATTCTGAAGGATATAACTTTTCGCCGGAAACGGATAACTACCCGGCACCACTCTTCCTCCTATGAAAAGATCCAGGTCACCATCGCCATCGTAGTCCGCAGCCCGGACGCAGGAGCCGCTGGCTGTAGTTTCGGGAAGAACATTTTGTCCCATGGAAAAAACTCCTTTTCCATTGTTGATATAGAGGCGATCCTGGTAAGGTTCCGCTTCCTGGAACTCCACACTTCCGCTTACGATATATAAATCGAGATCACGATCGCCGTCGGCATCGAACAATAACATGCCTTCATCTTCGTACTTCTTGTTGTCATCCCGCAGCGGTTTTTTGTATAAACTGAAGGTGCCATCGGCCAGCTGCTTATACACGGCAAATCCGTAACCGGAAGATCCGCCGATAACCAGGTCCTCGAGTCCGTCATTATTTACATCGCCGACAGAAAGCCCCGGGCCAGACTGCGAAAATTTGTGCGGCAATGTTCGCTGTACATTAAAATCGATCTTATCGTCCTCTTCATGGCGAAACGTCAGCTTGCTTTTTTCCGTAACATTCTCGAAGCGGGTCGCGGGTAGAGACGGGGAAAGTACTGTCGGTTTTTTTCCTGATGCCTGTTTATATTCAATGTGAAGGACCTGGTTTGCTTTTACGTTCTGTAGTTTGTCCGTTGTACCATCGGGCCACGTAACCAGAAGGGAATCGGCAACGGTCGCGGTACCTAGTCCAAAATGCGGTATCTCTTCAACGGAAGACAGGAACCCGCGGTAAACATTCTGTTCATAGTACTGAATCTTTCCCGAATCGTAATACAGCAGCAATTTTGCTCCCAGTGCCTGCCGGTTCTTTTCACTGCCGGTTAATTTGATGCGCAGATAATTTGCCGCTGCGTTTTGCGAGCCCTTTGTTTTATTCACCAATGTATTTTCGTACACAAAGGCCTTGTCATTGATATTGTTGATGACGTAGTCAAGGTCGCCGTCATTGTCAAGGTCTGCAAACGCCGCGCCATTCGAAAAAGACGGTTTGTCCATTCCCCATTTTTTTGTCACATCCTGGAATGAAAGGTCCCCGGTATTCCGGTAGGCATAGTTTGGTATTTTGATCACCGGAATAGAGTCAATCAGCAGGGCGTTACTTGCCACGTACCCGACATCGGCACGGTAGTTGGCGAAGTCCTTGTCCGTAATATCTTTCGGGAAACCATTTGTGATCAGGAGGTCCTTGTTTCCGTCGTTGTCGAAGTCGGCAAACAACGGCGACCAGCTCCATTCCGTCTGGTATATCCCGGTCAGCTGGCCGACTTCGCTGAACTTAATACCCAGATTGAGACCGTTATTCACGTGAATCATGTTTCGTACGTACTGATATTCATACCCGAACTTCTCGTTGTTGATGTAGTTCAGGTAGGTCTTGTTCCCGATCGTAGTCTTTTTTCTCGCATTGGTTTCGGGGAGCATGTCCAGCGTTATGACATCCGGCATCGCATCGTTGTTGATATCCGCTGCGTCGTTCCCCATGGAAAACTGGCTTTGGTGACCAATGTATTCCGCTGTGCTGTTTTTGAACGTTCCGTTTCCGTTGTTGATGTATAGTATGTCGTTGGAAAGGTAGTCGTTGGATACATAGATGTCCGGCCATCCGTCCATGTTAACGTCGGAGATCGCGAGACCAAGGCCAAAACCTTCATAGGTAATTCCCGACTCAAGGGTAACGTCTTTGAAAGTACCATTGCCTTCATTTCTGAAGAGCCGGTCGTTGTTCATCGCAGAGCCGTCCGTGATTTTTGGTCTGTAGTTGGTCGGTACGTTGGTCAGCTTCTGATTGACGAGGATGTACAAGTCCAGGTCGCCATCAAGGTCATAGTCAAAAAAAGCGGACATCACGCTGTGTCCGTCAAAATCAATTTTGTAGTCTGCTGCCATTTCCTTGAAAGCCGGTGAACCTGACGGGTCAAGTCCCTGGTTGACAAAGAGCATACTTTTTCTTTTTTCCGGGTCGGGGTTGGTAGTGGCGCAGACAAAAATATCCATCCACCCGTCGTTGTTTATATCGACCACCGCCACTCCTTCGTTCCACCTGCCTTCTACATTTACATTCGCGTTTTTTGTAATGTCTTTAAACGTAAAATCACCGTTATTAATATACAGGGCATTAGGTACCTGGTTGCCTGAAAAAAAGATATCCTGGAAGCCGTCGTTATTAAAATCCGCTATTCCTACTCCACCACCGTTATAGATGTATTCGTATGAAATAATATTGAAGCTATCGGATTCTTCAATGGTATTTGAAAAGTGAATGCCGGTATCGCCCGGGTCCTTTAAAATAAAAAGTGTGTCCGTTTTTTTCCGGCACTGAGCCATGCAAAGCGCTACGCATAACAGGAAACAGAGGCTGTTTTTATTCATCATAATAAAAAAAATAAGGCCAATTTACATTGGCCTTATTTATTATGACAAGAAAATAAAATTTATTTAGAACCCAGGATTTTGAGTCAAAATACCCGGCTTCAAGTCAATTTGTCCCTGAGGGATAGGCAACAGTCTGTCAACTGCGCTGAATGCCGCGCCAGAGAAGGCACCGGAAGGAATTTTCGGCGCTTCATAGCTCAGGTATGAGCTGATCACTTTTTCCACGTAGTCAGGCGTGGTTGTAGTAGCTCCGTAGCCACCGCTCCACCTAACCAGGTCGTAAAAACGATGACCTTCGCCGGAAAGCTCCAGTTTGCGTTCAAACCTTACCTTTTCACGTGTCGCATCATCCTTTGCCCATCCGGCAGGATATTCATTAATCACGTAGTTAGCCGCTGGCAGGCCACCTTTCAGCACGAAGCCGGCAGGATTGGCAGCACGAGCGCGAACATAGTTAACATATTCCCTTGCTTTTTCAGGATCTCCTACTTCAATCTCAGCTTCCGCAGCCATTAAAAGTACATCGGCGAAACGGATGATGGTGTAGTTGATCGCAGTATATCCGGGTGTCCATGAGCTATTGTCCTGGAAGCTTCCTTTATCAGACTTGTAGTAAGCGTACTTCTTCGTCTGGTAAGGGCCTGCGTTCGGCTGATTGCGGATCCAGGCTTTGCCGGGGAAATCCTGCCAATCGAGGTAAGGAATACCTCTGCGGCCGATCGAGTGATCCAAACGAGGATCGAGTTCGCCGGTATCAGGCGTAAACGGATCGGCTGTTTCAAGACCCATATCAGTCTTCAGTTCATTAGCTGGGAGGTTGTAAGCAGGATCGTATGCGCCAGCTCCGTCATCCAATAGGGGAAGACCTCCGGAAGTACGGAAAGAGTTACCCATTTCAAATGTCGGCTGGAAGAAACTGCAGCAGTTACCAGGACCGTCAGCGCCTGTATTGTATGGCCAGTTAAGGTCAAATTCAGGGTTGGCGTTATTCACGCTACCGGTGTTGGCGGCAGCCTGGTAAGCCCAGACAGATTCCTCGTTGTTATCGTTCGATGCTTTGAAGACGTTGGCGTACAGCGGTACCAATCCGTAAGGTTTACCATTCGAGGTTTGACCTCCGGTTCCAGGACCACCGTAAGCGGCAGGAATGATAAGATCAAAAAGCGCTTTTGCCTCTGCAAATTTACCCTGATACATGTAGATCTTGGCCAGGTAAGAAGCGGCAGCCCATTTGTTAACCTTTCCAACGGCAGCCTGAGTTTCCGGAAGATTCTGGTAAGCAAAGGTCATGTCCTCTTCGATCTTGGGCCAAAGGTTCTGGTCGTTCTTCACGTCACCGGCACCTGTTGCCAGGTCGATGTTTTCGTCGACATAAGGAGTCTTGTCAAAACCGCGGGCAAGTTCAAAGTAGCCATGTGCTCTCAAGAACCGGGCCTGGGCTGTGTAAGCTGTTATCTGCTCGGGTGTAACATCCGGAGCAGGAGCCAGCAACAGTCTCAATGTAGCATTGGCACGCGCTACAAGCTCATAGTTCGCATTGTACTTATCGTTGATAACACCTTGCGTGCTCAACGCTTCGAAGCGCTGGATCGGGTTGATATCTGAAAAATCTCCAGGATCGGTACCTTTATTGGCTTCACCGCCGCGGATACTACCCCAAACCCAGTTTGAAGGGCTTCCCATCCGGTTTCTGCGTCCGTTAACCTGGGAGTAAGCTGCGATGATCGAACGCTCCAATCCCAACGACCCGCTTAATAGAGACTGATCCAGCTGCCCCGTAACCGGGACATCCAGAAAGCTGTCGGAGCAGGCGTACATCACAGACAGTACGACCATCATGCTCCACATCAATTTATTTTTAATTATTTTTTTCATATTCTTCGTTCTATTAATTCAGATTAAAATCCAAGGTTAATACCAAAGGTATAACTTCTGTCAAGGGGAGCATTTCCCACATCAATACCGTATTGCGTATCGACGTTACCACCGACAGAAGGATCCAAACCATCATAACCGGTGATCGTAAACAGGTTGTTTGTAGAAGCAAACAAACGGAGTTTAGTCATCTTAAGCTTGTTCAATAACGTCGACGGAAGTGTGTATCCGAGCGTTACGTTCTGGAGGCGCAGGTACGATCCGTCTTCCACATAGAAAGAGTTGGATTGTGTATTTGTGCTGAAGTTTGAAGCACTTTCAAACACGGGAATCTCTGCATCCAGGTTGGTAGGAGTCCATGAACCCTTAACCCGTTCGCTGATAGCAGCACCCTGGAAAGAAGGATAGAAGTCCGTGAACCACTTCGATACGTTGAAGATCTTTCCACCCAGTGATGTATAGAAATATGCAACGAAATCGAAGTTTGAATAACGAAGGGTAAAGTTCAAACCACCGGTGAACTTAGGAACAGGGCTTCCCAGATAAGTTCTGTCAGCCGTTGTGATCGCACCATCTCCGTCGATATCAGCATACTTGAATCTGCCAGGAGCTGCACCAGTCTGGGTAGCATGGCTTGCAACATCTTCAGCATTTCTGAACAGACCCTCTACGCGGTAACCATAGAAAGCCGAGATAGACTGACCTAAACCGTTACGGATAGGCTGAATACCACGGTATCCGGGGTTGATCGAAGCGATGTAAGTCTGTCCGGGAGGAAGTCCTGTAATCTCATTCTGTAACCAGCTTGCGCTCAGGTTAACTTCATAATTCCACTCAGGATTGATATCTCCTTTTGTGGTGATACCGACGTCGATACCCTGGTTACGCATTTTTGCGATGTTAACAGTCGGTGCTGCGGCATTGTAACCCACAACAGCTGTGATGGGTACTTGCAGCAACAGGTCTTTTGTATCTTTTCTCCAGAAGTCAACCACTACGTCAAGTTTTCCATCGAACAACAAGGCGTCGATACCGATGTTAGATGTAACGCTGGTTTCCCATTTTGCATCCGAGTTACCGATACGTGTTCTGTAATAGCCCACATCTGCGCTGCTGTTAGAACCCCTGATATCGAAACCGGAGTTAGCCTGGTTACCACCATACGTGCTAAACTGGTTATTCGGGTTAACGGGGTTGGAGTTACCCATTGTACCCACACCACCGCGGATCTTCAGGTCGCTAAGCCAGCTGATACCTTGCATAAAGTTCTCGGAAGAAATTCTCCATGCAATAGAACCGGCGGGGAACACACCATAACGGTTGTTGGAACCGAAGCGGGAAGAACCATCTCTCCGGAGAACACCACCGATGATATATTTTTCCTTAAATGTATACTTCACCTGACCGAAATAGGACGAGAAATTTACACCCAGTGTCTGAGAGCTGGATGCCGGTTGCGGTGTAACCTGTGTCATATCGACAAAGTTGGGATCCCATGAGAATGGATTCTGTCCACTCTGACCGTAGTTCCAGCCTTTACCTGTATTAAGAGCTTCCTGACCTACCAGCACTTCAGCACTGTGGTCGCCAAAAACCTTTTTGTAGGTAAGGGTGTTTGTGAAAGTCCATCCAAAACGGTAGCCCTGTCCTTGCTGAAATCCGAATGCGGAGTTGTTTTCGGAGTTCTCATATTGCCACCGGGTAAAACCTTTGGTGAAGAAGTTAGAGAAGTTTCCTCCGATGCTTGTCCGGGCAGTCAATCCAGGAACGATATCCAATTCCAGGTATACGTTACCAAAACCGAAGGTTTCGAACGCTTTGTTCTCGTTGAGACCTTCTCTGTTTGCAACTGGGTTCCGGGGGTTGTTGAAACCCTTCGAAGCTGTTCCGGCATAACCGCCGAACTCGTCATGTACAGGAATAATGGATGGCATCCGGAATGCCTGGAGGTAGTCGTTTTCGTCGTCGGAAATACCGGCACCACCGTCGTCACCCTGAAGACCCAATATCGAACGATATGTGAACTGAACGTTTTCGCCGATGCGGAGATTAGGAAGGATATCGAATTCAGAGTTCGCACGCATTGCGTAACGCTCGAATTTCTGATTGATCATCGTACCATCCTGCTGCTGTGCGGAAAGTCCGATATAAAAACGATGGGTTTCACCGCCACCGCTTACACCAAGCGTTTGACGCAAAAGCGGAGCTGTGGAAGTAAGTTCATCGTACCAGTCGGTTCCTGCTTTGTTGGCTCTGGTAACCTGATAGGCCGCACCTTTACGGGGATCCACATTATATTTAAGAGCTTCAGCGGCGAGGTCTACGTTTCCGGAAACACCCGATGCCGTTCCAACAGTAAGGAAGTCAGGTATCACAGGAGTTAATCCGCCACCAAACTGAGGGTGGTTGAACTTTGACAGGGCAGTAGCATAATCAACTGCGCGATTGTCAGCGGCTGCGTTGGCATCTTCCGTATTGCGCTGGGCAACCCAGGTCCAATCAGCGAAATCCTGAGGCTTCATCATATCCTGGCCTTTGCCTGGTGTAGTGAATCCATACATACCATCATAGGTAATGCTCATTTTCTGGCCTTTTTTACCTTTTTTGGTGGTATATACAATCACACCGGCTGCAGCTCTTGCTCCGTAAATAGAAGCAGAAGCGGCATCCTTCAATACAGTGGTTGTCTCGATATCATCAGGGTTCAGGAAAGAAACGTCACCAGTAGGAACACCGTCGACAATGTAAAGCGGGTTATTGGAACCGGCAGGGCCAAGGGAACCGAAACCTCTTACACGAACCTGAGCAGTTGAACCGGGCTGTCCGTTCTGAATAACGGTCACACCGGGAACACGACCTTGTAACAGCTGTTCTACGTTACCTGTAGGTGTTACGGTAAGGTCTTTCGTTTTCACGATGGATATGGCACCCGCGATCTCGCGACGTTTATCCACGCCGTAACCGGTTACCACCACTTCATCCAGCGAAGTAAGATCGACTTCCATCGCAATGTTAATGGTAGTACGGTCACCCACAGCTACTTCCGAGGTCTTGTAACCCACAAAGGTAAATACCAGAGTGGCTGAAGAAGGCGCCGAAATACTAAATCCGCCCTGGGCGTCGGTCACCGTTCCCGTCGGTGTACCCTTTACCAGAACGTTCACGCCAGGCATGCCTGTTCCGGTTTCATCAGCTACAGTACCTGTCACCACTCTTTCCTGTGCCAGGGCTACTGAAGCCAGCATTAGCATGATCGCTAATGATAAACTCAAGCTTTCGTAGAGTTTTTTCATAATCATCGTTTGGGTTTAAATTAATTTGGTTGATAAAAGTTCTGCACATTCCGGACAGACGAAACACTATTCGGAGTGTACATTATTCGAAATGTAAAGATTTTGAGACGCGCTCCCCGAAAAACGCGATAGAATTTTTCCGCAATCGTCTCCGCAACCGATTACGGTTTCGAAAGCGAAGCATTTGTTAACGCAAACGTTTACCCTAACAGTCGTTATGGTCGCATCACCGTTTATCCGGTGATCTGAACGTTTGCACGGATTTATCAATACGGTTCATAAGTCCGTTTAAATAAGTGTTATTTTCGCCCGATTTTGAAGTATGAAGCCTTACGACAAGCACCCTATACATCTTACCAACTCGCTCACGGGTAAAAAAGAGTTACTCAAGCCTGTTAACCCGGGCCACATCGGTATGTACGTCTGCGGTCCCACAGTATACAACGATGTGCACCTGGGCAACGTCCGCACGTTTATGATGTTCGACATCGTTTCGCGCTACCTCCGGTTTGCCGGATATAGGGTACGTTATGTCCGCAACATCACGGATGTCGGCCATTTGGAGAACGATGCCGATGAAGGCGAAGATAAGATCGCAAAAAAAGCGCGCCTCGAACAACTCGAGCCCATGGAAGTAGTGAAGCATTATACGGAAGGTTTCCACCACGTCATGCGCCAATTCAACTGCCTTCCTCCCAGCATAGAGCCCTCTGCAACCGGCCATATCGTGGAGCAGATAGAAATTGTAAAGAAACTGATCGAAAACGGATTCGCGTACGAGGTGAATGGCTCCGTATACTTCGATGTATCAAAATACGATGAACACCATCACTACGGCATCCTTTCCGGACGTGTAGTGGAAGAGTTAATGGATAGCGGCAGAAAACTGGATAGCCAGGACGAAAAAAGGAACAAAGTTGATTTTGCCCTTTGGAAAAAAGCTTCCCCCTATCACATCATGCGGTGGCCCTCCCCCTGGGGCGATGGCTTCCCGGGTTGGCATATCGAATGTACCGTCATGAGCACTAAGTACCTCGGCGAAACATTCGACATCCACGGCGGAGGCATGGACCTCAAATTCCCGCACCACGAATGCGAAATCGCTCAAGCCGTCGGCGCGAACGGAAAAAATCCCGTTAACTACTGGCTGCACGCCAACATGCTTACGGTAAACGGCCAGAAAATGAGCAAGTCGCTCGGCAACTCCTTCCTCCCGAGAGAATTGTTTGCCGGCAATCACCCGCTCCTGGAAAAAGGGTACGGCCCCATGACCGTGCGGTTCTTTATGCTGCAGTCCCATTACTCAAGCACGCTCGACTTCTCCAATGAAGCGCTGGGCGCGGCTGAGAAAGGATTTAAAAGACTTTCAAACGCCCTGGCCCTGGTCAAAAAACTGAATCATCCTCCTAACAACGCCGTCGCCGATCCCGAACTGGTAAAAGCACTCAATGGCCTCGTCGATGAACTGTTTACCAACATGAGCGACGATTTCAACACAGCGAAAACACTTGCCGTGCTGTTTGAAATGTCGTCGCGTATTAATGACTTCAAGTCCGGAAACGTCGCACTTTCTTCCGTTGACGAGACGACGTTCAACGCGTTCAAAACAGCTTACATTGGTTTTATGGAAGAGGTGCTGGGGCTGAAAGAAGAAGAAGAGCACAACAACGACCTCCTGAACGGCGTAATCAACGTGCTGATCGAGTTACGCAAAAAAGCCCGGCAGGACCGTAACTTCGCCCTGTCGGACAAAATCCGTGACGACCTGAAGGCTATGGGGGTCCAGCTTATGGATGGAAAAGAAGGAGAAATGAATTATTCCATCGACTGATCGTGTTATTCAGTCGTCATTGACATCATCGACAAAAGGTCCGCTTGCTTAAAAAGTTATTCATACTGCCCATCCGGTTTTATCAGCTGAGTATTTCGCCCTTGCTGGGGTCCAATTGCCGGCATACTCCCACCTGTTCGCAATACACGATCGAAGCGATCATGGAATGGGGTGTACCGAAGGGAATATGGATGGGTGCGCGCCGTATTTCCCGGTGCCATCCATGGGGTACGCATGGTTATGATCCCGTACCGAAAAAAGGGCCGGACAGGGATCAAAATCTGACAAGATAATCCAACCAATTACCCGTGGCTGCAAACGTTGGCATAAAAAATATAAGGAGGCTGCAATCGATTACTGAAAAATGTATAGGGGAATAGTTTACTTTTAAACCAAACTATTTTTGCGCTTATGCCTCATTTTCAGATTAAGAAGACTCAAAAGGCTTACGATGTGTGTATTGTAGGTTCCGGTGCCGGTGGCGGAATGGCTGCTTATGTGCTGGCTAACGCCGGTATCAAGGTTGTATTGCTTGAAGCAGGTCCCCTCTATGACCCGGCAAAAAATGTAACACAGTTAAAATGGCCCTGGGAATCGCCACGCCGCGGTGCCAGTACGCCATACCGGAATTTTGGTGATTTTGATGCCGCTTACGGCGGATGGGAGATAGAAGGTGAGCCTTACACGCACAAAGATGGTACTGAATTCGACTGGTTCAGGTCCCGGATGGTCGGAGGTCGTACGAATCACTGGGGAAGGATCTCGCTGCGCTTCGGTCCGAAGGATTTTAAGCGCCGGAGTATCGACGGCCTCGGCGACGACTGGCCTATGAGTTACGACGACGTCGCTCCGTATTACGATAAGGTCGACCAGTTAGTCGGCGTATTCGGGTCCAAAGAGAATCTGCCGAACGATCCCGACAGCATTTTCCTTCCACCGCCCAAACCACGGCTGCACGAACTGTTTATACAGGAAGCCGGCAATTCACTGAACATCCCCGTTATTCCTTCGAGGTTATCAATACTGACCAAGCCGATAAACAAAGACAGGGGCTCCTGCTTTTATTGCCGCCAGTGCAACCGCGGTTGTACGGTGCACGCTGATTTTTCTTCTTCTTCCGTCCTGGTGAATCCCGCTGTAAAAACGGGTAATGTCGATATTATTCCAAACGCCATGGCGCGCGAGGTCCTTACGGACAAAGATGGCAAAGCGACAGGCGTTTCGTTTGTGAACAAGGACGACATGCAGGAGTACTCCGTTTCCGCTAAAATTGTGATGCTGGCGGCAAGCGCCTGTGAGTCCGCCCGCTTACTTCTCAACTCAAAATCGCCGCGTTTCCCTAATGGTCTCGCGAACACAAGCGGGGTGGTTGGAAAATATCTTCACGATTCCACGGGCGCTTCGATGGGTGGAATACTTCCTCATCTTGTTGGACGAAAGCGCTACAACGAAGACGGCGTTGGCGGAATGCATGTATACACACCGTGGTGGCTTGACAATAAAAAACTTGATTTCCCGAGAGGTTATCACATTGAGTATGGCGGTGGTATGAACATGCCCGGTTACGGTTTTGGATTCGGCATGCAAAACACCAACGGCAAATACCCTGGTCGTGACGGCAAGCAAAAGCAGGCCGGCGGCTATGGTGTATCCCTGAAGGACGACTACCGGTATTTTTACGGCGCCACGATCGGTATGTCGGGACGCGGTGAAGCGGTAGCCCGTGAAGATAACTTCTGCGATATTGACCCCGTCACTGTCGACAAATACGGCATCCCTGTTTTAAGATTCCATTACAAATGGAGCGACTACGAAGTAAAACAGGCTAAGCACATGAAAGAAACGTTCCGGGAACTCATACACAAAATGGGTGGCGTCGTTACTTCCGGAGGCGACGATGGACCGGAGAATAACTACGGACTCGCAGCCCCGGGACGCATTATCCATGAGGTTGGCACGACACGAATGGGTAATGATCCGAAAAAATCGGCCCTGAATAAATTCAATCAGGCCCATGATTGTGACAACCTGTTTGTTGTGGATGGCGGCCCGTTCGTATCGCAGGCCGATAAAAATCCAACGTGGACCATACTCGCACTTTCGATGCGGGCATCGGAGTATATAATCGACCAGTTGAAAAAACAAAATATCTGAGACGACAATCGGGGTCCGGTTGCTTTCCGGCCGGAACTCGCTTGCGCAAATCACACGAACAAATGGCTAACCGATAAACAAAAATGGACAGAAGAAAATATCTTAAAGCGATGACACTCGGTTCGCTGGGAGCCGGTGCAATGCTGCAATCCTGCGACACGGCACCGCCAGTGGAACAAAAGGAAACGCCCATCGCGTTCACATACGACCGTACGCCGGAAGAGCTCGCCCGGGAGAAGAAACTGAGCAGTGAAAAATTCTTTGACGAGCATGAAATGAAAACCATCGGTATCCTGGCCGACATCATCATCCCGAAAGATGAGACGTCCGGTAGCGCGACCGATGCAGGTGTACCCGCCTTCATAGAATTTATAGCCAAAGATATGGAGCACTATAAGACACCGTTGCGTGGCGGCCTGAAATGGCTCGACCTGCAGTGTATGAAACGCTTCACTGTGGATTTCGCGTCCTGTACACCCGCGCAACAACTGGAAATGGTGGAGGAGATCGCATTCCCGGAAAAAGCAAAACCCGAATTACAGCAGGGTGTCGCATTCTTTAATACGATGCGCGACCTCACAGCCTGCGGTTTTTTCACCAGTGAAATCGGGATAAAGGATCTTGGCTATGTCGGCAATAAACCCAACCAATGGGATGGCGTTCCACAGGATGTCCTCGATCAGTATAAACTGAAGTACGACGACCGTACACTGGAAATTTCCGTCAAATTCGACTCTTAAGAATTGCGCTGAATACGATAACCATTAACCCAAAAAATTATGCCTTTAAAGAAAATCACGCCTCCTGCCGATTTGTCCCGACGAAAATTCATCAAGAACGCGGGGGTAGCGGCTGCAGCCTTTACCATTGTACCACGCTTTGTCCTGGGTGGAAACGGATATAAAGCGCCGAGCGACAAGTTATATGTAGCCGGTATCGGTGCCGGTGGCAAAGGAGAAAGTGATATCGCCAGTTTTGCAAAAAGCGGGAAAGCTGAAATCGCATACCTCTGCGACGTAGACGACCGCCGTGCGGCAAAATCAATAGCTTCATTTCCAAAAGCGAAATACTTCAAGGACTATCGCATCATGCTGGAAAAGGAACACAAGCACATCGACGCCGTTTCTGTTTCCACACCGGACCATAGTCACGCAGTCCAGGCGCTTGCCGCCATGCAGTTAGGTAAGCACGTTTATGTGCAGAAGCCGCTGACACACGACATTTATGAAGCGCGTGTCCTGACGGAAGCCGCAAAAAAATATAAGGTCGTCACGCAGATGGGCAACCAGGGCGCTTCGGGCGATGGTGTTCGTCAACTTACGGAGTGGTACAACGCGGGGCTATTGGGAGATGTTCACACCGTATACGTGTGGACCAACAGGCCGGTATGGCCACAGGGGATTCCCTGGTCGGATAAGAAAGCGGAAATACCGAAGGAACTGGATTGGGATCTGTGGCTGGGAACGGCTCCGTATAAAGATTACGTCGATAAGCTGGTACCTTTTAACTGGCGCGGCTGGTGGGATTACGGTACAGGAGCATTAGGGGATATGGGATGCCATCTCGTGGAACCTCCGTTCCGTGTATTGGGATTGAACTATCCGACGGATGTGACGGCCAGCGTCGGAAGCGTATATGTTGATGAATTCAAACGCGGATATTTCCCGGATAGCTGCCCTCCTTCCTCCTATGCTGTGCTGACGTTCCCCGCGGCAAATGGAAAACCGGGCGTAAAAATGCACTGGATGGATGGCGGTATACAGCCCGAACGTCCCGAAGAACTCGGCCCGAACGAAATTATGGGCGATGGCGGTAACGGTGTTATCTTCATCGGTACAAAAGGAAAGATGATGTGCGGAACCTATGGAATGAATCCGCAACTTCTGCCCACTTCCAAAACCGCGGAAACGAAAGTGCCGCAAACGATCAAGCGTGTACCGGGAGGCGCGGACGGACACTATGCGCAGTGGGTTGAAGCGTCCCTGGCCGGTTACGGAAAAATGGAAGTAAGTTCTCCCTTCGAAATCGCGGGACCATTAACTGAAACCTTATTAATGGGTAACCTGGCTATCCGCAGTTACGATATACGGAAACCACGGAAAGAAAAACCCGATCAGTTTGACTACCCGGGAAGGAATATCAAACTGGTATGGGATGGCGCCAATATGAAGGTTACAAACTTCGACGAAGCAAACCAGTTTGTAAAGCGTGAATATCGCCAGGGCTGGAAACTTCAGTAGCCTGAATTGAAATTGTATTAAAAGCGTGGATATTTTTCCACGCTTTTTTTTATCTCCGGAAACGGTCACTTGCTAAGCTACCTATTTTGACTTATTATCGTTGAGGATTCACGGAAAGAATTGAAACGGTCATTTATGGCAACGGAAAAAAAAGATCAACCAAAAAATCAATCCCGCAGGAACTTCATAAAAAATGCCGGGATGACAGCGGCAGCCTTCACGATTGTCCCCCGTTTTACACTGGGCGGACGGGGATTTATTGCTCCCAGCGACACGGTTTATATTGCCGGGATCGGTGTTGGGGGTAAAGGTGAGAGCGATCTCACGGGCTTTGCTAAAAACCCGCACGCCAAAATTGTTTTGCTGTGCGATGTCGATGACCGGATCGCTGCGGATTCACGCAAAAATTTCCCGTCAGCAAAATATTACAAGGATTTCAGGGTGATGCTAGACAGTGAGCACAAGGGCATCGACGCGGTGTCGGTTTCCACTCCAGACCATACCCACGCCGTTGCGGCTATGGCCGCGATGCAGCGGGGTAAGCATGTCTACGTACAAAAACCCCTTACCTACTCCATCTATGAGGCGCGTATGCTTGCTGAAGCGGCGAAAAAATACAAGGTCGTTACACAAATGGGAAACCAGTACGCGTCAGCCGACCACGTGAGGAGAGCGAAGGAGTTGGTAAATGCCGGCCTGATCGGCGATGTAACGGAAGTTCAAACCTGGACAAACCGGCCCGTATGGCCACAGGGTGTACCGACTCCCACAGGCAAACACGATATCCCGAAGGAACTTGACTGGGATCTGTGGCAGGGACCTGCGAAGTTCACAGCCTATAACCCGGCTTACCTTCCATTCAACTGGCGGGGCTGGTGGAACTTCGGCACAGGCGCATTGGGAGACATGGCCTGCCATATCATGGATGCTGCTTTCCGTATACTTCCAATCGATTATCCGTCGGAGGTTGAGTGCAGCACCACCACCATGTGGTCGGGTCCATTTACAGAGGCTGACTACGCGGACAGTTGTCCGGCTTCCTCCATTATCCACTTGAAATTTCCGCGGAAGGATGGAAAAGGTGATATAAAATTCACCTGGATGGACGGCGGATTGTTACCCCAGCGGCCAATGGAGTTGGGTCCGGATGAAATGCTGGGAGATGAAAACGGTGGTTACATTTTTATCGGCACAAAAGGAAAACTCATGGGCGACTACAACCTCGCACCTGTGTTACTTCCTACCACGCGTATGAAAGACGAGGCATTACCGCCACAGACGATTCGCCGGGTTCCCGGTGCGGAAGCGGGGCATTACACCGAATGGGTGGATGCCTGTATGAAAGGCTATGGCCAGATGGAATTGAGTTCACCGTTCGAATATGCGGGGCCGATGTCCGAGGCCGTATTAATGGGTAACCTGGCGTTGCGCAGTTATGCCATGCGCGGGGCCGGGGGTTATCCGGGCAGGAAAAAGCTATTGTGGGATGCAAAAAATATGAAGATCACAAACTTCGATGAAGCCAATCAATATGTGAAACGCGAATACCGCAAGGGCTGGACGTTGTAGAATTTATACAGGAAAATATTACAGCATAGTAATAACAGTAAAGCCGGGTTACCCCGGCTTTACATTGGAAGTCACCCTTACACCAGCCTGACAAACTGACTCACCTTCCATTGCCCGTCGATCACAAGCGCTTTTTCGATCATGATCCTGTATTCCTTTCCATTCGACGCGATAACGATGATGACGGGTACGGTACTGAAACGGGCACGGGGTTGTTCTTCCAACTCTACCCCTACATAACGCGCTGTACTCCAGTCTATGCCTTTTTCCCTGCCCTCGCGCAGAAGGTCCCCGAACGAATTTTTCAGGGCAGGCAAAAGCTCGTTTTCATAGTGCTTCGCAAAATCCCGTTGGGCCTCCGTCAGATGGACACCGTAAATGGAAGAGTTCTTCGCCATCACATCTTTAAATTCCGGAAGTGTGGGAAACAATCCCGCAAAGGCCTCTACGGAAGAATCGTTTAACGCCATGGTTATTCGCTGTGCCATTTGTTCGCCGGAAGCGATCCTTTGCTTACTCTTGGTTTCCTCCGTATTGGTCCTGAACGCAGTGAGCATCAACGAAAGGGCAGCTATAGTGATTATTGTCTTTTTCATGTCTTTATAAATTTGAAGTATTCGGGAATAAGTTATCAGCTTTGTTTTGGCGGCTTCGGAGCCGGCACCAGGTTGTTGACCTTCGGCATTGACTTCAGGTACGTAAAGACGGCTTTCAGATCTTCCTCCGTCATATTCCGGTACATCTGCCAGGGCATTGGCGGTAAAAGGTCGCGGCTTCCTTCCATACCTTTGTATTTTCCTTTCTGAATAGCTGTCTTGAAATTTTCGAAAGTCCATGCGCCGATCCCGGTATCGTCCGGTGTCAGGTTTGCAGCGTACGACACTCCCCAGGGGCCGACAAATGCGGTCAGATTCATATTGAACAACACCCATCCGTTATTTCCCGCATTCGCGTCCATGGGTGGAAGGGGCTCATTCATGTTATGTCCCGACAACAGGCGGTTCGGATCAGGTTCGGGACCACGTTCCGTCATGATCTTGGGTGAATGGCAATCGTTACAACCGGCAACGGTGACGAGATACTTTCCCCTTTGAATCAATTCCGCTTCGGAAGGAGCAGGTGGTGGCGTAGGCGTACCATATACATCTTCTTCTGAAGCGGTCTCTTTTGGTTCAGGGCTACACGCGGTCGCGATCACGGCAAATACCAGCGCAACCAGGATGAAGGGTCTTTTCATGTTGGATAGTTATTTAATTTGTTTTCATACCCTTTACGGCGCTTCCTCCGGAATGATTCGGACTTTCGCGGCTGATGCAATCAACATCTGGTCTTTTGGAATGAACGGAATAAAACGGGGAACGGAAGATATCCGGGTATATGACGTATAATCCGGTAACTAATTCCCGTCCACTGGAAATTCAACCCGGGTCGGGCGATTAAAAAATATCTTAAAGGGAAGGGCAGCGATGGGTACCGCCTCTGAATTCAAGCCTGACCTGTGTTCCTGTGCCAGGCTCGCTTTCAATGGAAATATGTCCCCGGTTTAATTCAGTGAACTCCTTTACCAGCAGTAAGCCAATGCCGGTACCTTTTTCTTTTTCCGTTCCGCACGTCGCGCGTTGTCCATGCAACTGAAACAGCGCTGGGAGTTTCTGACAATCGATGCCCACACCGTTATCTTTGAGATCGATCCCGATCTTATCTCCGTTTGCAGCAGCTGAAATAAAAATCGATCCACCCCGCGGTGTGAACTTGATCGAATTGCTGACGACGTTTCGGAACACCGTGGCCAGCGTATGCCGGTCGGCATGGACGAAGATACCGGGTTCAACGGATACCTGGACCCCGATCTCCTTTGCCAGAAGATTGGTTTGGTAAATTTTCAGGTTGTTGAGAAGGAACTCACCCAGCGGGATGTTTTCAAAGACACAGGCAATTCCATTTGTCTGGCTTAACGACCAGTCCAGGAGGTTCTCAAGCAAGTGAGTCAGGTTATCTGCCGCCTGGTCCACTTTTGTGCACAGGTTCTCAACCTTGCCGTATTCTCCCGACTTGTTATAGTGGCTGAATAACCTGGTCAGTCCCTGGAAGGAGGTTACCGGTCCCCGCAGATCATGACTGATGATCGAAAAAAGTTTATCCTTTGTGGTATTCAATCGCCTCAGTTCGGCGGTTCTTTCCCTGATCCTTTCTTCCATGCTGTCATAAAGCACGGAATTCTGAATGGATACCGCGAGAGGTTGCGCTAGTGTGATGAGGAAATTTTCATCGGCTTTATCGTAAAAGCATAGATTCCGGCTTTCCGCCATCAAGACAGCGACGAGTTCATCGTTTGAAATCAACGGGATGGCAACCTGGCTTTCCGCGTCTTCCAGGCCGACAGGCTTTACAAGGCTCAGCTCGTCCTCATGACCAACCGTCGCCAGGTAGTGCTGCTTTCGACGTATACCCGTAAGGTTAATAGGCTTTTTCCGGAGTGCGGCGAGTCCGGGCAATCCTTGTCCGAAGGGTACACAGCGACCGATCATTTTCTCATCGTAACCGTGACTGGCAAAAACGGTTAATACCTTAGCCGAATGATCGGGAATAAAGATCACGGTATTCGCCAGACCAAATTGTTCATCCAGGATCGCGAGGATTTTGTCAAGCTTTTCCGGAAGGCTGATTAGTTTATTCAGTTCAAAGGAAACCTTCCGGAAAATTTCCATCTTCCGGTTGGATTCCACGAGCTGAGACATCAGTTTTTCGATCTCCAATGAACTCATAAAAAGCCGGGAATGTCCCGTTTAACGGGATCCGAAAAGAAAAGTTATAGAACTTCAGATTTCTTCGATGGACAACACCTCGTAAATATCCGCAGCTCTCAATTTAAAGATCCCTTCCTTCCGCTTTACGTGCGCCAGGGCCTCGAGCTGAATTTCCATGTTCTCGAATATTTCACCGGAGGTTTGAGATTCCCGGTAAAGCAACTTCAGTTTATAAAGCTTGTAATCCAGGGGCGATGTAACGATGGCCACCAGCAACGGATTTTCGCGGACGTTCCGGATCGTCTTGTTGAAAAACTGATAGGACAGCGCCACGTGCCCCTCGTCCACATAATATACCTGGGAGATGTATGTGACATTGGGAATATGATCTGCGGATGAAGTGGCCACGATCGTGGGAATGACACCCTGCAGAGCCGACATGATTTCTTCCAGTTTCATTTCCTTCCTGTTCATGTAGCCGGTTTCGCCAGTTCTCCTCCGGTTCCA
Organism: Chryseolinea sp.; assembly: GCA_041742155.1. Taxonomy (GTDB): domain Bacteria; phylum Bacteroidota; class Bacteroidia; order Cytophagales; family Cyclobacteriaceae; genus Chryseolinea. The sequence goes on from JBGSJE010000008.1 coordinate 140,817, forward strand.
CTTTTGGGTGACTGATCAAATACCTGTGTTGCCCGGAACGTAAAAGCAACAAAAGGGTGATGAACATAAGCTTTATAATAACCGGGACCCGAATAACCAAAGGAATGCAGTATGTCCGTCAACTGCTTCATATACGCTAACTGAAATGCAACTTCGCCCGTTGAACACTCCCGGTGTGAAATATAAGGTCCCTTATACTGATATCCTTCGTACGTGTAAAGCTCGACTCCTACCAGCGCCATCACCGGGTTTTCCTCCAGGTGCCTGAAACCTGTCCGGCAAAATTTCAACGGCGCAAAGCAGGTAAATGTATCCGTTTCCGGCTGGAATAGGACACCGGTGCATTTTATCACCTCCGGAGTATTGTCCAGGGCTGCGGTTGCAAGCCAAAAGGACAGTGGCTGTCTTAAAAAATCAACATGCCCGGGTGGTACGACCATGTCAGGCGAGAAAATTTAGGGTGGCTAAAAGTTGTTCCTTATACATCTTCCCGATGGGAACGGTCTTGTCCGCGACACGTAACGTTTGCTCACCGATATTCAGTTCTTCAATAGCGCTTTTACGAACCACAAAAGACCGGTGAACCTGTATAAAATCATCTTTGGGAAGTTTCTCCAGCAGGTCTTTGAGGCGCATATTGATGACGTGCCGCTTTTGAGACGTGATAATGTAACAATACTTTTCATCCACCTCCACGAGCAGGATATCCCGCAGCCTTATTTTCACCAGCCGGTTGTTGTCCTTTATGTAAAATGTATCACCCATGGTCTGCGGCTGCAAGACAGTGGCATTCTGGACAGGCTCGCTGAAAATAGCCAGCTCGATTGCCGATTGAAGACTCGCCGGATCATATGGCTTGATGATATAGGCCTTCGGGAAAGTTAGCCTGGCTTGCTGAATGGTTTCTTTATCCTTGAACGCCGTGACAAAAATAATCGGCAGCCGCCGGTTGCTGTTGATCCTGGCGGCAAGTTCGATCCCGTTTATACTGTCGTTGATGTCAATATCCATCAATACCAGGTCGGGCGATGCGTCGTCTATCAATTGAAGTGCAGCCAACGCGTTGTCTACGACCCCGACGAGTTCATAACCCAATTCACGGATCGTCAACTCCAATGACTCGGCATAGATCTTATCGTCCTCGACTGCTAATATTTTAATTGTTGAAACAGCCATATATATACAATCCAAAATAAGCGTTTTAGGCGATTGTTATACTTAACTACGGCAAAAAAAGCTTTATTCTCACGAAGACGCATTCTCTTTCGATATTTTTTTTCACGATTATTACCCTATGACCGCCATGTTTCTGCGCTACAAGAACTCCTCCCTGCATTATGTATGCGTCGGCAGTGGAACAAAGACGCTACTGATCTTTCACGGATTTGGCCAGGACCACAAGGTATTTGAATCTTTATCCGACTCTTTATCCGGAACGTACACAACCTATCTCTTCGACCTTTACTTCCACGGCAAAAGCGAATGGGCCTACGGAGAATCACCCCTGGAAAAGGAGCATTGGAAAGTGACAGTAGAGCAGTTTTTGTCTGAAAACAATGTGAAAGAGTTCTGTATCGCAGGCTTCAGTTTGGGTGGCAAGTTCGCTTTGGCCACGCTGGAAGCATTTCCTTCGCAAACAAAGGAAGTATTCCTGCTGGCTCCCGACGGAATCAAAACAAGCTTCTGGTACAGCCTCGCTACCTACCCGGTTATTTTCCGGTCCATGTTTAAAAGTATGATCCGGCACCACAACAGGTTTATGGCAATCATCAGGGTGCTGAACTTTCTTGGTATCACGGACAAGGGATTACTCCGTTTCGCACAGCACCAGATGAATACAGAAGAAAAGAGGCGAAGGGTTTACTATTCCTGGGTTGTTTACCGGCGCCTCGTATTTAACCTCAGCTACATCGCCATGCTGATCAACGCCAATAAGATCCCACTGACAGTCATCACCGGCAAATACGATAAAGTCATCCGGTCCGAAAATATGTCGGGACTATTAAACCTGCTGAACGATCCGCGCGCCGTTATCGTGGACACGGGCCATAATGGGCTGATCGAGGCTGCGATTCCCTACCTGAAAGGTAGCCCGCATGCCCAGCCGCCACGTATGCAATAAGTACGGCGCGGGATTTATAATTTCGGGGCAGAAATTGAAATAATCACTCCGAATACAGCAAAATTGCTCGTATTTTTGCGGCTCAAATTTTCCCGGACAATCCATGATTTTATTTTTCCGTTCGAAAGCCAACATCGTTTATGCCGTTGGTGCGGCGCAGGCATTACAAAATACAGATATCCAGAAACTTACATGGCTGTTCAACACAGCCGAACTGCTGGCGGAAAAAGAACTCAGGGGCAATTTTATAGGACCGCGAAAGGAAATGATCACGCCGTGGAGTACCAACGCCGTGGAAATCACGCAAACGATGGGCATTACTGGAATTCAACGCATCGAAGAATTCCACATCGTACTGAACGACGAGGTCAAATACGACCGGATGCTTCAGGTTTTTTATCCGATCCTGGACCAGGAGATTTTTACCATCAGCCATACGCCGGAGCCTATCGTCGAGATTGAAAACATCGGCGCTTACAGCGCTTCCGAGGGACTCGCGCTCAACAAAGAAGAAATTGATTACCTGGAAAACGTAGCACGCGAATTAGGACGAAAGTTAACGGACAGCGAGGTTTTTGGATTCTCCCAGGTGAATTCCGAGCACTGCCGTCACAAGATATTCAACGGCACCTTTATCATCGACGGCAAGGAAAAGGAACTGACCCTTTTTCAGCTGATCAAAAAAACTTCCCGGGAAAACCCGAACCTGCTCGTATCGGCGTACAAGGACAATGTTGCTTTTGTCAAAGGGCCAAGGATCGAACAATTTGCGCCCGTTCGTCAGGACGTAGCCGATTATTTCAGTGTAGAAGATATTGATTCGGTGATCTCCGTAAAGGCGGAAACCCATAATTTTCCAACCACGGTTGAACCGTTTAACGGTGCCGCTACTGGTTCAGGTGGGGAGATCCGCGACCGGCTGGCGGGCGGAAAAGGCTCGTTACCTCTTGCCGGCACAGCTGTCTATATCACCTCCTATCCGCGACTGGAGGGAAACCGCCAATGGGAACAGAAATTCCCGTCGCGGAAATGGCTGTACCAGACACCGGAAGAAATCCTCATCAAAGCTTCGGACGGCGCCTCCGATTTCGGAAACAAATTCGGCCAGCCGCTGATCTGCGGCAGCGTACTGACATTCGAACATTTTGAAGGCGACAAAAAATACGGCTTCGACAAGGTGATCATGCTTGCCGGCGGAATCGGCTTTGGAAAAGAAAAAGACAGCCAGAAGGAGCATCTTCAGGCAGGCGATAAAATCGTTATCCTCGGCGGAGACAACTACCGCATCGGCATGGGCGGCGGTGCCGTGTCGTCCGTCGCGACCGGTGAGTACGGAAATGCCATTGAATTAAATGCTATTCAGCGGTCCAACCCGGAGATGCAGAAACGGGTGATGAATGCCATACGGGCGATGGTGGAATCAGCAGTCAATCCCATTGTTTCCATCCACGACCACGGAGCCGGAGGTCATTTAAACTGCCTTTCCGAATTATTGGAGGAAACCGGCGGCGTGATCCATCTGGACAAGCTGCCTGTTGGGGATCCTACCCTGTCCGACAAGGAGATCATCAGCAATGAATCGCAGGAACGAATGGGACTCGCCATAAAGACGGGTTCGCTGGATACGCTCAGAAAAGTGTCGGAGAGAGAACGCGCCCCTTTCTATGTAGCCGGCGAAGCTACCGGTGATCATACTTTTGTTTTTAAAAAAGAAGGCCAGCCGAAAAAACCTGTCGATCTGAAAGTGAATCACCTCTTCGGATCATCTCCGAAGACGGTCATCACCGATTCGACGCAACCCACTTCGTATGCGCCCGTGGAATATGACGTCACACGCATCCACGAATACGTGGAGAATGTACTGCAACTGGAAGCGGTGGCCTGCAAGGACTGGCTGACCAACAAAGTAGACCGGTCCGTTACCGGTAAAGTGGCCACCCAACAAACCTGCGGACCTCTGCAGCTGCCCCTGAACAATGTCGGGGTGATGGCCCTCGATTTCCTCAGCAATAAGGGAGTAGCGACCTCCGTTGGACACGCGCCTGGAGCAGCCCTCGTCGATCCTTCGGCGGGCAGCAGGCTTGCGATCGCGGAAGCGCTCACCAATCTTGTCTGGGCTCCGTTAACCCACGGGCTGAAGGGCGTATCGCTCAGCGCCAACTGGATGTGGCCGTCGAAGAACAAAGGTGAGGATGCACGCCTCTATAGCGCTGTGGAGGCCGTAAGCGATTTCGCCTTGAAACTGGGTATCAACATACCCACGGGCAAAGATTCACTTTCGATGACACAGAAGTATCCGGGCGGCGAAGTGGTATATGCACCCGGAACGGTTATTATTTCCGCGGTAGGCGAGGTGGCTGATATTACAAAAACCGTATCTCCGGTACTACAGCCCCTGGAAGGATCGAAGATCATTTACATAAACCTGTCCAGCGACGCGTTCAAACTTGGCGGAAGCAGTTTTGCGCAGGTCCTGAATGTGCTGGGTAACGAAGTGCCTACTATAAAAGATGAAGCTTATTTTGCGCGGGGTTTTGAAACCGTACAACAGCTGATCCGGCAGGACCTGGTTCACGCCGGTCACGATATTTCGGAAGGTGGTATGATCACGGCACTACTGGAGATGTGTTTCGCCTTACCCGACATCGGGCTTACGATCAACGTCCAGGACCTGGGTGAAGACCTCGTGAAGATCCTTTTCAGCGAGAACCCCGGCTTGCTGCTGCAGGCTACTGAAGCGGAAGCGGTAATCCGTATCCTCTCTGATGCAGGCATTTCCAGTCACCTGCTGGGGCACGTATCCCCTGAACGAAAACTTACCATTCACCATAACAACGAATTGACCCGTTTTAAGATCGATGAGTTACGGGACCTGTGGTTCAGGACATCTTACCTCCTCGACAGCAAACAGCGTCCGGTCATCCACGCGGAGAAACGATACCACAATTACAAGAAGCAGGCGCTCTCGTACAGATTTAATGCGTCGTTCAACGGTCAGTTCGCCTCGTACGGTATCGATCCGAAGCGACGTACACCGTCAGGGCTACGCGCAGCGATCATACGCGAGAAAGGCGTTAATGGAGACCGGGAGATGGCTTATACTTTATATCTCGCGGGTTTCGACGTCAAGGATATTCACATGACGGACCTGGCGGCAGGACGCGAAGATCTTTCGGACGTGAACATGATCGTCTTTGTCGGAGGTTTTTCCAACTCCGATGTACTGGGTTCGGCTAAAGGCTGGGCGGGTGCTTTTCTTTACAACGAAAAGGCGAAAGCAGCGCTCGATAATTTTTACAAACGAAACGATACGCTCAGCCTGGGTGTTTGCAACGGTTGCCAGCTGATGATGGAACTGGGATTAGTGTACCCAGGGTGGACGAACCACCCGAAAATGCATCACAATGGCTCCGGGAAATTCGAATCCACCTTTATCAACGTCACGATACCGGCTAACAATTCCGTTTTGCTGGGCACATTGGCCGGGTCGCGGCTCGGTGTGTGGGTGGCACACGGAGAGGGTCGTTTTACGCTGCCCCAGGATCAGTCGTTGTTCCGGGTTGCAGCCACGTTTTCGCAGGCCGAATACCCCGGAAACCCGAATGATTCCGATTATGCGGTAGCTGCCCTTTCATCGATAGACGGACGGCACCTCGCGATCATGCCGCACCTGGAAAGATCCCTGTTTCCATGGAACTGGGGATATTATCCCCTTGACAGAAAGCACGATAAGATCTCCCCATGGATGGAACCGTTTATCAACGCCAGGGAGTGGGTCAAAAAACATTCGTGACAGTTTAACAAAAGGTTCACGCCATTTGTTGTTATGACGAATGATTAATCTTATATTCAGCTTCTGAACAACGGTTGATGGCATGAAAAAAATTTACCCCTTCCTCTTATTGCTGGTCTTCTTTGCTTCCTGTCTTGGATATAAAGAGTTACCTGTCGAGTATGACTACAGTTACAAAGGTAACTTCAAAAAATACCGAACGTACGATATAATGAAGCCAGCCGGGCCTGGCGATTCCAGTATGACGAATGATGTGATCGAAAAATCCATTATTGCGCGGATGAAATTCCTCGGATACAGGCAAAATCCCAACAAGCCCCACCTGATCATCGGTTTCAAGATGTTCAACGACAGTTTGAAATTTAATGGATACAGCCAGCCGGAGATCGAGGAATGGATCAAAACCCAAAATGAAAACATCAACTACGATCAGCAGAAATTTACCCTGAATACCGGGACCCTGCTTATCCAGTTCTACGACAGGCGCCAAAATCGCTCTATCTGGCAAGGTTATGCCACGACTCAATACGGTTCAATCGATTTCAACAACAGCCGCCACCTCCGGAATGCAGTGATCTCCATTCTGGATAAATACAGGTTCTGGGCTGAAGGATTCATGGAAGGCGCTACTGCCACTGTGGATGAAAAAGACCTCTAAAATTTTAGCCGGAGGGTAATACTTTTCAAAATTAGTCCTACATTTGCAAGCCCAAAATAGAGGGTCCCGGTAGACTATCGGGTATTTTGTCCGATGGTGTAACTGGCAACACGCCTGATTTTGATTCAGGAAAGTCCAGGTTCGAGCCCTGGTCGGACAACTTATAGAGAATCCCGCCTGGCGGGATTCTTCGTTAATCGTTACCTGTGAAAGGCGTTACAGCTTTCCTGGTAGCGGTTAACCCTGCCGAAAGGCCGGTTGAAGAGATAACGACGCAAGAACCATGTCTGTAAAGATTTTCAGCGGAAGAGCGACCACCTACCTGGCAGAAAAGATCGCAAATGCGTATGGCGAACCGCTGGGAGAAGTCAACTACCAGCAGTTCAGCGACGGTGAAATGTCGCCATTTATCGCGGAATCCGTTCGTGGGCACGAAGTCTTCGTTATCCAGTCAACTTTTCCTCCCTCCGATCACCTGATGGAACTGCTGCTCATGGTCGATGCAGCCAAACGCGCCAGTGCATCCAGCATCAACGTGGTTATTCCTTATTTCGGATATGCCCGTCAGGACAGAAAAGACAAACCCCGAGTAGCCATAGCAGCCAAACTGATCGCCAACCTGATCTCCGCTGCCGGTGCCACCCGCATCATGGCCTGTGACCTTCACGCCGACCAGATCCAGGGTTTCTTCGATATTCCCGTCGACCATTTGGATGGCTCTTACATATTTGTTCCCTACCTTAAATCACTGGGACTTACCGATATCATGTTCGCGTCACCGGACGTCGGAGGCATCAAACGGGCCCGCCAATTCGCAAAATTCTTTGACGCGGAACTGGCGGTCTGCGATAAGTACCGCAAGGAAGCCAACAAGGTCGAGTCCATGCGCCTGATCGGCGAAGTAGAGGGAAAGGATGTTGTACTGGTGGATGACCTGATCGATACAGCCGGTACGATTTGTAAGGCGGCTGTGTTGCTGAAAGAAAAGGGGGCCAAAACCGTTCGTGCCGTATGTACACACCCCGTTCTGTCAGGAAAGGCGTATGAGAACATTGAAAATTCCGTACTGGAAGAACTTGTCGTCTCGGATACCATCCCTTTAAAACAACTGGCCCCGAAGATCAAAGTATTGAGTGTATCGACCTTGTATGCGAAGGCGATCCGCAAGATCCACGACAATGAATCCATCAGCTCGCTATTCATCAAACTTTAACACGTCGAAACTTTTAAACTAAATACAATAAACAATTATGAAAACCATTGAGATTATAGGGTATCGAAGAGCAAATCTCGGTAAGACGGACTCACAGAAACTTCGCGATGAAGGTTTTGTTCCATGCGTTCTTTACGGAGGTGACAACCAGGTTCACTTTTATTCGCCGATGATCCTGTTCAGGGACCTCGTGTATACGAATGAAGCGCACTTTGTTCATTTGAACATCGAAGGTGAAGAATCACAGGCGATCCTGCAGGAAGTTCAGTTCCATCCTGTCAGCGAGATCATTTTACACGCCGATTTCCTCCGCATCGCGGATGACAGAAAGATCAAGATGAATATCCCTGCCCGTCTCGTCGGACAGGCTCCGGGTGTAACCAAGGGTGGAACACTGGTTCAGAAGCGATCAGCATTGAAAGTATTTGCGTTGCCGAAAGACATGCCCGATCACATCGATGTGGATGTATCGAAGCTTGACTTCCATCACGCGATCAAGGTATCCGATGTAAAGGTGGGCGGACTCGAGTTTGTCGACCCCAAACACGCATCCATTGCCGTAGTTGAAGTACCGCGGGCTGCCAAACTTGCTGCTGAAGAAGCGGCTGCCACTCCGGCTGCTGAAGCAGCCCCTGCCGCGGGTGCCGATGCGAAGAAAGCGGATGCTGCCAAAAAAGAAGCACCGAAGAAAGACGAAGGCAAGAAGTAATTTTTGCCCTCTCCCATACAAAAGTCCTCCGGTGTTTGCCGGGGGACTTTTTATTTCCGGCCGGCGATGTAGCCGCGTTGTGAAGGATGCGGGTGTAGGGTATCATGGCGGTTCGTATATCTTTGCAAACACAATTTGTGTGAACGATATGAAGGCGACATTAAAATTTGTTTGATATGAAGTACCTGATCGCCGGGTTAGGGAACATCGGCCCGGAGTACGAACTTACACGGCACAACATCGGCTTCCTCGTGCTGGACCAACTGGCCGACCAGCACAAGGTGACGTTCACTACGGAACGGCTGGCACAACATGCCGAATGTAAATTCAAAGGAAGGAGCCTCCACCTGATCAAGCCCACCACCTTCATGAACCTCAGCGGGAAAGCAATAGCCTACTGGTTGCAGGAACTGAAGATCCCCAGGGAAAACCTCCTGGTCGTCATGGACGACATCGCCTTACCCTTCGGCAGTCTGCGTCTCCGCCCGAAAGGCAGTTCCGCCGGTCACAACGGCCTGAAGAACATCGAGCTGCTGCTCAACGGCCAGGACTATGCCCGCCTGCGCTTCGGTGTGGGTAACGATTTTGGGAAAGGCCGGCAGGTTGACTACGTCCTTAGCAATTTCAACCATGAGGAATTCAAAAAGATGCCGGACATTATGATCAAGGCCTGCCAGATAATCGAATCGTTCTGCACCACCGGTATCGAACGGACCATGAGCCAGTATAATGACTGAGCAGTAATTAGACCGATCTTTATTGACCTAACACAACGTTATGAAACACCAGGTACACATCGCCATCCAGGTTGTTCCCGTCTCCAGAGAACATCCCTACCCTATTATCGACAAGGCCATTGAAGTAATTAAAAATTCCGGTTTGGAGTATCGTGTTGGCGCTATGGAGACGGTGATGCAGGGTGACTATGACCGGATCATGAATGTTGTAAAAGAAGCGCAGGAAGTATGCCTTGCGGGCGGAGCCGATGAAGTGGTGGTCACGTTAAAAGTACATGCGAGACGGAATGGAGATGTGTCGTGGGAGGAAAAAAAAATCAACTAGTGCCGTAAAGACTTCCCGGTCCGCGGAGAGGAACAGATTCAGGCCGTTACCTAACATTATTTTATCGCGCCCGTATTGAACGGCCTAAAACGAGGTCGTTGCATCTGAATTTTTCAGGGAAATAACGGCATCGCCGTGGTGTCTTGTCGCCGGCTGGCAAAATCGAATAGTTTTCCATACTAACGAAGCAGCATTAAAGAGTGACACGTTATCACTGTGTATAACAGTTTTTGAAATTTTATTTAGCATTTTTGCTAAATGTTATTATGTTTGCTTCACTAAACCATTTCAGGCAGTTGAGTAAGGCCATAAAAAAGTCCATCGCAGAACAGGAACTCGAAGATTTCGACCTGGTTTTTAAGGCGTTGGCTCACCCATCAAGGCGAAATATTCTAACGGTTCTTGAAGCAAGAGGGGGTGCAATGACGGCAGGTGATATCGTCAGCAGATTTGCATTTTCCTGGCCGACGATGACGCGGCACCTTCAGCAACTGGAGAAGTCGGGGCTTATCAGTGTTGACAAAGTCAGCAGGGAACAACACTACACCCTGAACAGTGAAAGGCTTAAAACAGTCCTAAAAGGCTGGTTGAAATGGTTTAAATAATCAGTTTTCACAAAACAGTTAAAAAACAAAAAACATGGAGAAGAAACTGAAAATGGAAGGCACAATTTTATCCTTCTCAAGTTACAAACCAAAACAGGGACAGGAAGCTGCTCTGATGGAACTGGTACAAAAACATGTACCTAAACTTCGTGAATTAGGACTAGCTACGGAGAGGCACAATTACGTTGCCAAATCTTCCGGTGGCAGTATTATTGAAGTATTTGAATGGGCTTCCTCAAATGCGGTAAATGCTGCACACCAACATCCTGCGGTGTCCGAGATTTGGGAGAAGATGACTTTGATTGCAGACTTCCTGCCGATGAAATCTTTACCGGAAGGTAGCGAGCCATTTGTGAGCTTTGAGATGATAAAATAAAAACGCGAGGTTAGCTGGCAGGGTCCAAAGAAATTGAAATTGAATAGACTTTCCCTGGCTAGCGAAACATCCAGCCGTCGCCGGACTTCTCGTATAAAAAAAATGCCCCGGCTATACCGGGGCATCCTGAAATCTATAACGATTTATTAATTATCGTTACCAAGTTTCTCCATTTCCTTATCAAAAGTTTCCTTGAACTTCTCGTAGTCATAATCGATTTTCAGGCGATCGTCCTTTGACAGGCGTTCGTTATAAGTTGCCACCAGGTCGTCCGCGGATAACTCGATCGCGATATACGTTTTATAGGTTGCCTGATCCGTTTTCATCAGCTTTTCACAGATCGTTTTAATACCGGTCAGCTTCTGATCAACGATCTCGCGGTTTAGTTGCTCAAACCTTTCTTCCACTTGTTCCTTGTTATTCATTTCGCGGGAGTTCGTATAGTTGTCTGTGACAGCTTTCACCGTGGTTTGAATGCTGGCAGCCAGCTCAGCTCTTGCATTGGCCAGGGCTTTCTTCTTCGAAGTCACCTGGTCCTGGCTTTCACCGATGGAGTTTGCGCGAAAGAATTTATTGCTTGTGAAATAGTCGGAACCCGAACAGGGAACGGTTACTTCGGTCTCACCTTTGGGTGTTTTTTCCTTGCTTTTACAGGCTACCATAAAAACACCCCCGAGGAGAACAAGCAAAAAAGTAGAATAAGTCATGCGTTTCATATTCAATCGTTTATTTTAGTTAAGTTATACTTTACAATTTAAATACCAAAGTTTAGCCGAGGGGAAATGTCAGTCAATTGCCCTGAAAAAGGCTATTGCAGCACCGTATTCAACAGTTCATTCATCCGCTCTTTCTCCAGGGTATCCATCGCTTTATTGTAGGCATCGACGCTCGATTTGTCGTAATCCAGGCCGTATCCTTTTACCCGGTCGAGCGTCGTCGCATAAATCTCCTTTCCCTCTTTAACCGCGGCCACTTTGATGACGCTCGTCAGGTAGGTTATGTAAATACTTCCGGAGATCGAACCTTTCTCGGAGTCCGCCTTTACATCGAACCAGAGATCCGCGCTGCTCTTGTTTTCCGTGAACTCAAAACCGTTATTAGCCAACAGGTTCTTCAACCGGTTACTGATCTGCAAATTCGTTTTCGCCTGGCCCAGGCTTCTCTCTTCCGCTGTCAGAAAAACGATGGGACGCTGAACTTTCAGCATGATCTGCGCGCGAGGTACATTCAGGGTACGGGCGATCAATGTATAGATAGGAGAAGTACCCCCACCGCTTAACGCATCGATATCAACTTTAACCGTAACGGTCTGTTCCAGGTCCTTCGACCCGATCTTCGTCATAAGAATCTTCGCGTGGCCTTTTTCGTCCGTCACGTAGGTGGGAAAAATATCGCCTGAACCCTTTTCAAAGGCGGCGTGCAATGGCATGTCGATCGCCGGCTTGCGGATGTCCTTGAAGCTGGACTGAGCGATCACCGTTTGTGCGGTTTGATTCACTCTCCGGTTCAATGAAATCTCGGTCGGGTCCACCTTCACCGCAATCTTGTCCAGCAGGTTCTGTATGGAGGCGTAAATTTCATTTACCAGGAGGACTTCCCTGGTGTCGATCGTAACACGGATCGCCTCGCCCAGGTATTTTTCAATACTCCTGAAAGCTTGAAAATAATAGCCGATAGCCTGGAGGCGCTCTCCGGATTTTTCGGCCAGCTTCCCCTTTTGCAAATAATCGGTTGCCAGCAGGGTGGCATTCCGCTTCTGTTCCTCTTTTATCTGCCGGTACCGCGAAATCGACAACCGGTAGTAGACCCAATAGTTGCCCGGATCTTCCCAGGCCTCGACCAGTTCAAATTCCTCGATCTCATCAGCCGCTGTCGTCTGGATAATTTGCTCGTACTGCTCGGTGAGTTTCCTGTCAACTTCAAACTGGCTAAGGACGGAGGTGCTGGATACATTCACTTTGATCTGCGATACCAGGTCATCGAGGGCGCTTTTTTTGGCGGCCTGAATGTAGTTGTTCTTTCCATCTTTGGTGCTGTGGCCGATCCCGGTGTAATAGCCGTCCTGAAAAGGAGTGGTTTTCAACCAGGCTGGCTTTAATGATTCAGGGTCCGGTGGCTGAACTTTGGGGCTGCAACCACAGAGGACAATTAGAATCGCAAAGAGTCTTCTCACAAAATAAGCGGTTAGCTGTCTACGTTATTACCACATCCGTGCCAATCCAATATGACAGACAAATCTAACTGCGATTAGAATGGGATTATTGATATATGAGCATTTTTTTTAAATTTAACGTGTAAATGTGGCGATATGAAAAGGGCAATTGCAGGTTTTGTTATGGGCATAAGCTTACTGGCGTGCCGGGAAAATGAAGAAATCAGAAGCGATTACACGGGTAATGAAATGGTTTATCCCCTGCAGCAGGGATCAGACTACCTGGTGGATGGAACGGTGACGTTCAAGGAAAAGGCTGACGGAACAACAGAAATTCAGGTTTCATTGTCGGGAACGGAGGGAAATACAGAGCATCCGGTTCATTTACACCTTGGGGATATTTCAGCTCCGGGTGCTGACGTGGCTGCATTACTCAACCCGGTGATCGGAACCACAGGAGTCAGTGAATCAATACTTGTAAGGATGTCGGATGAAACCCCGATCACGTATCAACAGCTGATCGGTCTTGACGCCTGTGTCAAGATCCACCTCGCGGCGTCCGGACCGGACCGGGATATTATCCTGGCGGGAGGAAATATCGGCGTTGCAGCTACCAGGGATATAACGACAGGGCGCTCCGGAATCGGGGTATGTTCCAGTAACTGAAGAAATCCCCCGAAGCCTTGACAAACGGAGGAGTTTCAATTCCATCCCGTTTAATCTCCGCCTTTCAGCTGAACTTCATAGGAGCTTACCATCGCTGAGAAATATTCGCGGTTCATCCTGGCGATGTTCGTCAGGCTGATTCCCTTGGGGCATTCCGCTTCGCAGGCGCCAGTGTTTGTGCATGCGCCGAATCCTTCCGCGTCCATGGTTGCGACCATTCTCTCCACCCGTTCTTTTCGTTCGGGTTTTCCCTGAGGCAATAACGCCAGTTGCGAAACCTTTGCACTCACAAAAAGCATAGCCGACGCATTCTTGCAGGCAGCCACGCAGGCGCCGCATCCAATGCAGGCAGCGGAATCGAAGGCCTCGTCGGCGATCTTTTTCGGTATCGGAATTTCATTGGCATCCGGCACACCACCGGTATTGACGGATACATAACCGCCTGATTGCTGGATCCGGTCAAAGGCTGTGCGGTCTACGACAAGATCTCTGATGATCGGAAATGCCTGGGCGCGCCATGGTTCAATGGTGATCGTTTCTCCGTCTGAAAACGAACGCATATGAAGCTGGCATGTAGTGGTCTGTTGCGGCCCGTGCGGACGACCGTTGATATACAGGCTGCACATACCGCAGATACCTTCACGGCAATCGTGGTCGAAAGCGACAGACTCTTCTCCCTTCCGGATTAAATCGTTGTTCAATACGTCCAGCATCTCAAGAAACGACATATCCGCCGAAACGTGATCGAGGTTATATGTTTTGAATGACCCCTTAGTCTCCTTGTTCTTCTGGCGCCAGATCTTTAATGTTATCTTCATATTACTTGTAGCTTCTTATTTATACTTTGTTAGCTGCAAGCTTTAAGCCTCAAGCTGCAAGCTTTAAGCCTCAAGCCTTGCAGCTTGTAGCTTGCATCTTGTAGCTTGCAGCTTATAACTCGCAACTTTCTCACTTATAGCTTCTCTGCGTCAATTTTACATTCTCAAATACCAATGTTTCCTTATGCAACACTTCAGGTTGATTGTCACCGGTATATTGCCAGGCTGCGACGTAGGCAAATTCATCGTCCTTGCGAAGTGCTTCTCCTTCCGGCGTCTGTGATTCCTCGCGGAAGTGCCCGCCGCAGGATTCCGAGCGGTTAAGCGCATCGTCAACCATCAGTTCTCCGAGTTCCATAAAATCAGCGACACGCATCGCTTTTTCCAGTTCCTGGTTCAGTTCATTTGAACCTCCCAACACGTTTACGTTCTGCCAGAATTCCGCCCGCAACTCCTGGATTTTGGTCTTCGCTTTCTTCAGCCCCTCGGCGGTCCGGGACATCCCGCAGTAATCCCACATGGTTAAGCCAAGTTCACGGTGAAACTGATCAACCGTTTTCTTTCCCTTGATGGAAAGAAATTTATTGATTGTCGCCGTTGCCTTGTCCATCGCCTCTTTGAACTCGGGCCGGTCGGTACCGACTTTTTCCATGGGAAGTCCGGCGAGGTAATCACCGATGGTATAGGGAATAACGAAGTATCCGTCGGCGAGGCCCTGCATCAGGGCGCTTGCTCCCAACCGGTTTGCACCGTGATCGGAAAAATTAGCTTCGCCCAGGGCATAGAGTCCCGGAACGCTTGTCATCAGGTTATAATCTACCCAAAGGCCACCCATCGTATAGTGCACAGCGGGGTAAATCATCATGGGTACTTCATAAGGATTGTCGCCTGTGATCTGCTTATACATATCGAACAGGTTACCGTATTTCGCCTCGATGGTTTTTTTACCGTCGCGTTTGATCGCATCGGAAAAATCCAGGAATACAGCCAGTCCTGAACCTACTCCACGACCCTCGTCGCACATCATCTTCGCATTGCGGGAAGCGACGTCGCGGGGAACCAGGTTTCCGAATGACGGGTACTTCCGTTCCAGGAAATAATCCCTTTCCGATTCGGGTATAGTCAGTGCATCTTTTGCTTTCAAACCGGGACGCGCTGTCTTCGGAACCCACACCCTTCCGTCATTGCGAAGGGACTCCGACATCAGTGTCAGTTTTGACTGATGGTCGCCGGATACGGGTATACACGTCGGGTGAATCTGTGTGTAACATGGGTTGCCGAAGAAGGCACCCTTCTTGTGCGCACGCCAGGCAGCCGTTACGTTAGAACCTTTCGCGTTTGTCGAAAGGAAGAACACATTTCCATAACCGCCTGTGCAAAGGAGTACGGCGTGAGCGCTGTGAGACTCTATTTTCCCGGTGACGAGGTCACGGGTCACGATGCCGCGGGCTTTACCGTCAACCAGGACCACATCGAGCATCTCGGTCCGGTTGTACATTTTCACTTTCCCGTTTGCGATCTGCCTGTTTAATGCCGAGTAGGCGCCGAGCAAAAGTTGTTGTCCCGTTTGTCCCCGGGCGTAAAACGTTCTGGAAACCTGGGCACCACCGAAGGAGCGGTTAGCCAGCAGCCCGCCGTACTCGCGGGCAAAAGGAACACCCTGGGCGACGCACTGGTCGATTATACTCACGCTTACTTCCGCCAGGCGGTAAACATTACCTTCCCGGGCGCGGTAATCGCCTCCTTTTATCGTATCGTAGAAAAGACGCTGAACGCTGTCGCCGTCATTCTGATAATTTTTGGCCGCGTTAATACCACCCTGTGCAGCAATGCTGTGCGCCCTGCGGGGACTGTCCTGAAAACAAAACGCTTTCACATTGTACCCCAGTTCTCCCAATGAAGCCGCAGCTGACGCACCAGCCAGGCCAGTACCGACGACAATGATATCGTACTTGCGTTTATTGGCAGGGTTAACCAGTTTAAGGTTGAATTTGTGCTTCGTCCACTTCTCTGCTAAAGGGCCTTCAGGGATTTTTGAATCTAATTTCATATTTATCGAGTACTGAAATTTTAATTAAGGAACATCCAAACGGGAATCAGTGCAAATAAGGCAGGAATAACTATCGCAAATGCCTTACCGACGAAACCAATAACAGCGTTATACTTCAGATGGTTTAAACCAAGCGTCTGAAAAGCGCTGGCGAACCCATGCCAGAGGTGAAAAGCGAGCATCAACATACTTACCAGGTAAATGCCGACATACCATAGCTGAGAATAAGCCTGGTCCACAACAGCATACAGGTCTTTGACCTCTTTGCCTTCGTAATTGGCGGTCGCGATCCCACCCCAATGCATTTCGTACCAGAAGCCCTTTAAATGTATCACGAGAAAGATAAAAATGAACGTCCCTAAAATACCCATGTTACGCGAAGTCCAGGGGGATGAGTTTTTGGTGACCGCATAACCCTGCCCGCCCCGCGCACCCTTGTTCCGACGGGTAAGGAGAATGGCCCATACGATGTGGAGGATAATAAACGCGTAATTGGCAATCGAAATAGTCTTGATAAGCGGATTGCTGGTCATGAATTGCGCATAAACGTTGAAGGCCTCCCCTCCGTCATCCTTTAGGAGCTGAAGATTACCGATCAGGTGAACGACGAGAAAAAGAATGAGGAAAAGGCCGGTTAAGGCCATCAGCAATTTTCTGCCAAGGGTACTGGACAGAAGGTTGGTAAACCAATTCATAGGATATAGTTAGTCGAGATTTTTGATGCGTTCAAAAATACTTCCCAAACCCTATTCCACCAAAGTTAACGTCACTTTATAAAAATTCTAAATAGATTTTTGCCCACTACAGGAGTTCAAACAGAATAATAATGACGGCAATTGCAGCGACCGCAATCAATAAAAACCACTCCCTCCTTAAAAAGTCCAGCACTGCCTTGAAGAACTGTTTCATATTGCTTTTTAATTCCTTTTTGCCCTGTAATCCAACAATCAAGCCCGATAATAAGAGGCTTGATTATCAGTTAATTACTTTCCAAAGCGACTGGTATGCCAACTTCCTGCAGGATCAAAAATGAACTTTCTTCCCAATAATGGAATTAGTTAGGCCGGTTCGTTTAACTTGCCGGCACGCGAAAGAATTGAAGGGAAGGAGTAACTTTGCCCATTAACTATCTCTCTGGATGTACCTCATTTTTGATACGGAAACCACCGGGCTTCCACACAATAAATCAGCACCTATAACAGATCTCGATAACTGGCCACGGCTGGTGCAGATTGCGTGGCAACTTCATGACGCGAAAGGCGGCTTGCTTGCACAGCATAATTACCTGATCAAACCGGATGGTTTCGACATACCCTACAAAGCCGAGCAGGTCCATGGTATCTCCACCAAGCGGGCCATGGAAGAGGGGATCGAATTAAAATCCGTCCTGAATTCTTTTTTAGGAGATCTGTCGAAGACGTCGCAGCTGGTTGGACACAACATCGAATTTGATATCAATATTATTGGCGCTGAATTCATCCGCCAGCAACTGGAGACGGAAACCTTTCTCAGTCTTTCCAAACTCGACACCGGATTAACTTCCATCGAATATTGTCAGCTTCAGGGAGGCATCGGCGGCAAACTAAAGATGCCCACCCTGCTGGAATTACATAAGAAGTTATTCGATAAGAATTTTGGCGATGCTCACGACGCCTCCTATGATGTGGCGGCAACGGCTCGCTGCTTTTTCGGCCTGGTCAGGAACAACGTTGTAAAACCGTACGATACCACGGCGGTCGAGGAAATCATATATCAGGAACCAAACCTGGATGCCGCCAATTTCACAAAACGTGAAAAGAAAAAGGAAGCCGGTTATTCGTTAACCGATGAACAGGTACTCCTGACGGACAAACCCTTTGTCCATCTTCATACACATTCCCAATTTTCCGTGCTGCAGGCAACGCCCGACATAAAATCGATCGTGAGCAAAGCCAAAGCCCTGAACATGCCGGCACTGGCACTTACGGATATCGGGAACATGTATGGGGCATTTAAATTCGTACGGGAAGCGTTAAACCACGATATAAAACCCATCGTCGGCTGCGAATTGTACCTCGCGGAAGAGCGGCTGAAACTGAAATTCACCAAGGATAATCCCGACAAGCGGTTCAGCCAGGTACTGCTGGCCAAAAACAAGAATGGTTACCACAACCTCGCCAAGTTAAGCTCCCTTGGATTTACGGAAGGCCTGTACGGGATTTATCCGCGTATAGATAAAGCGTTGGTAAAGGAATATAAACAGGATCTGATCGCCCTGACCGGATCCCTGACAAGTGAAGTCCCCTATCTGATCCTTCATGTCGGTGAAAAACAGGCGGAGGAAGCCTTCAAATGGTGGCACGAGCTCTTCGGCGATGACTTTTATATTGAATTAAACAGGCATGGTATTCCGGAGGAAGACAGGGTGAATGAAACCCTTCTTCGCTTCGCGGAAAAATATAAGGTAAAATATATTGCCGCTAACGAAGCGTTTTATGCCGGAAAGGAAGAAGCCAATGCGCATGATGTATTGCTTTGTATCAAGGAGGGAGAATTCAAGTCGACGCCGATAGGCTATGGCCGGGGTCACCGTTACGGTCTGGCGAATACGGAGTACTATTTCAAGTCGCAGGAGGAAATGAAGTCGATCTTCCGGGACTTGCCGGCTGCGATTGAAACCATCAGCGAGATTATAGGCAAAACGGAAAGTTATACGCTGGAGCGAAGCGTGCTCCTTCCCAAGTTTGATATTCCGAAAGAATTCGCATCGGAAGACGACTACCTCCGTCATCTTACCTATGTAGGTGCAAAGAAAAGATATGGGGACCTTCCGCCGGCAATCACGGAACGACTGGACTTCGAGTTGGATACCATCAAAAAAACCGGCTACCCCGGATATTTCCTTATTGTTCAGGACTTCACTTCCAAAGCCCGAGAGATCGGCGTTTCCGTCGGACCTGGTCGTGGATCGGCTGCAGGTTCAGCCGTTGCTTACAGCATTGGTATTACAAATGTCGACCCGATCAAGTACGATCTGCTGTTCGAGCGCTTTTTAAATCCCGACCGTGTATCACTACCCGATATTGATATTGACTTTGACGATGAAGGACGCGATCGCGTTCTGAAATACGTCATCGAGAAGTACGGAAAAAGCCAGGTAGCGCAGATCATTACCTATGGTACGATGGCCGCGAAATCCTCGATCCGGGATTGTGCGCGGGTAATGGAACTGCCATTATCCGAATCGAACCTTCTCGCCAAGATGGTGCCGGAACGGCCGGGGACCTCATTGGATATGGCATTTGGTGAAGTGAAGGAGCTCGCGGACATCAAAAAAGGATCGGACCTGAAAGCCCAGGTGCTTCAGCAGGCCGTGATCCTGGAAGGTTCGGTGCGAAACACGGGGACACATGCGTGCGGTGTGATCATCACCCCCGACGATCTTACAAAATTTGTTCCTGTGTCGACGGCGAGGGATTCGGATATGCTCGTTACCCAGTTTGACAACAGCGTGGTCGAAAGCGCCGGTATGCTGAAGATGGACTTTCTGGGTCTCACGACACTATCCGTCATTAACTCCGCATTAAAGAACATTAAAAAAAGCAAAGGTATAACGATCGACATCGACACTATTCCGCTGGACGATGTCGGTACGTATCAACTCTTTCAACGCGGTGAGACAACGGGAACATTCCAGTTTGAAAGTGTTGGAATGCAAAAATACCTGCGGCAGCTCAAACCCGATAAGTTCGAAGACCTTATCGCCATGAACGCGTTGTACAGACCGGGGCCGATGGAGTACATACCCACCTTCATCAACCGGAAGCACGGCCGCGAGCCGATCAAGTACGATCTGCCTGCGATGGAAGAATACCTTGCCGAGACCTACGGTATAACAGTCTACCAGGAGCAGGTTATGCTGCTTTCGCAAAAGCTTGCCGGATTCAGCAAGGGCGATGCCGATGTACTTCGCAAAGCGATGGGTAAAAAACAAAAAGCTGTCCTCGACAAAATGAAAGATAAATTCATCGAGGGTTGCAAGAAGAACAGCCATCCCCCGGAGATCTGCGAAAAGATATGGACCGACTGGGAAGCCTTCGCTCAATACGCTTTTAACAAATCGCACTCTACGTGTTATTCCCTTATTGCCTACCATACCGCCTACCTGAAAGCGAATTATCCGGCGGAATATATGGCGGCCGTGCTGACACACTCGCAAAGCAACCTGGAAAATGTTACTTTCTTTATCGAAGAATGCCGGAACCTGGGTATCCGGGTACTTGGTCCCCACGTCAATGAATCCGGTGTTTACTTCGCCGTTAACAAGGACGGGGAAATACGCTTTGGTCTGGGGGCGATAAAGGGTGCCGGCGATTCAGCGGTCGAAGCTATCATACAGGAGAGGGATGCAAACGGGCCTTTTGCGGACCTGTTCGAATTCGCAAAGCGCTTGAACCAGCGGTCAGTAAACAAAAAGACGTATGAGTGCCTCGCTCTTTCCGGCGCGTTCGATTGTTTCACGGGTATCCACCGCCGTCAATATGTTTATGCAAAAGACGGAGAAGCAAGCCTGCTTGAAAAGGCGATAAAATACGCGGCGAAGACACAGCAGGAAGAACAAAGTGCGCAGGCAAGTTTGTTTGGTGGAAGCTCGGGTATCGTGATGCCTCAACCGAAAATCGACTACGTCGAGCCCTTTACAGAGATCGAAAAGCTGAACCTCGAAAAAGAGGTAGTCGGCATCTACATCTCAGGCCACCCGTTAGACAATTTTAAGTTTGAAATGGATGCTTTCTGCAAAACGGCCTGCAACGAATTGAACGAGCTTGAGAATATGGTTGGACGGGAAACAAAGCTGGGCGGAATTGTTTCCGGCGTGGAGCATCGAACAACAAAAACCGGCAAGCCATTTGGAAAATTTACACTGGAGGACTATACCGGGAATTATACATTCACACTCTTTGGAGAAGACTATCTCAAGTTCAAAAACTTCATGAATGTTGGCTGGTTCCTGTTTGTGGAAGGGGCCGTGGTCCGCAATACCTGGGGTCAGCAGAACCTGGAGTTCAAGATCCGGAACATCGATCTGTTAAATGAACTGGGGCTCAAACGAAGCAAAGGTGTTCAGTTGAGGATCAATGCGAACGATATCACAAAGGAAATGATCGGAATCATCGAAGATGTGTGTCATGAGTACGCCGGAAATACGCCGTTATACCTCAAAATCCATGATACACGTGAAAATATCAACCTGGAACTCTTATCCCGTAAGTACAGGATAAGCCCCGTTAACGATATGGTCCGGCAGATGAAAAAAGCGGGCGAAATCGATGTTGAAGTGGTCTTTTAGATAATGAAATGGACGGAGCTATAACTTTGAACTAAAAAATATACCTTTGCGTTGGGACTTTGAAGCATTCAACACAGAACTATAACACATACTCTAATGGGAAAAACAATTGAACTTAATGACGCTAATTTTGATCAGATCATTAATTCTGACAAGCCGGTATTGGTAGATTTTTGGGCCGAATGGTGTGGTCCCTGTAAAATGATCGGCCCCGTTGTAGAAGAACTGGCAGGTGATTACGAAGGCAAAGCTGTCATTGGCAAGCTCAATGTAGACGAAAATCCGGCAGTTACTGCCCGCTTCAACGTCCGCAGTATACCTACATTACTTGTCTTCAAGGGTGGTCAGATCGTCGACAAGCAGGTGGGTGCCGTACCGAAGTCCGTTTTGTCTCAAAAACTGGAAGCGCAGGTTGTTTAGTGCACCGGCATAAACAAATTGTAATGTGCACACTGCGAAACGGTGAGCACATTTTTTTTGTCTACAGGTTTCTATGTGAACTTTTGATACGTTCGACCATTTCCAAAACAGCGGGACAGACGAGCGTATTTTTATAAGTCAGGTCCATGATCTGTACCATTTTCTTTCTGTCGGTATGGGGGTATTCCCGGCAGGCTTTCGGACGGTTTTCATAAATTCCGCAGTAGTTGCCTTCGTCGAGAAACGGACAGGGCGAACTCTTCAGAACGTAATCCCTGTCCTCGTCTATCCGAAGATATTTTTCAATAAAATCGCCGGGCCTCATGCGAAGTGCTTTCGCCGCCCGTTCAATATCGGTCTGATAAAAGATGGGACTGGTGGTTTTGCAGCAGTTCGCGCAGGTAAGACAATCCATTTCCTGAAACACTTCCTCGTGCAGCTCATGGAATACGTCATCCACTTTGCGGGCATCCTTTGTCTTCAGACGCTGCAGTATTTTTTTATTCTCAACCGATCTGGTTTTGGCAAGGTGATTGAATTTTTCAAGATTAACATCCATGGCTGTGAGGTCGGTTCATCAAGGAACGAATAAAAAAAGTGATGCCGTTTGAAATCGCTGTTGCCCGTGTGTAAATGACCGGACTCATCGCCCGGGGACTATTCAACAACAGCCTGACGCAAATGGTGAAGGCTCAGTTCTTCCACCAGTTCGATCATGATGTCCTTCGCTTTTTCAGGGTATTCGATCTCCACGGCGTTTCCGAAAGACAGAAGCCAGCGGCATATCGAATGGAAACACGCTGAAAGAAAATAAACGCGGACTTTGTTTCCCACCGTCTCTTCGGAAACATAACCATAATAATGTTTGGTCTGTTTCAGGTGGCGGATAACAGAAGCATCAAAAAGGACGCTGACCTTTTCTACTTCACTGTTGCCCTGTACGACGGTCGCCAGGTATTCCTGGAGGCTGATCAGATTCCGTGAATCGAATTTAATACCGGGCCACGACAGGCTTTTGATGCGGTCCGCGCGGAAATCCCTGTAACCGTTCCGGAGTTTACACCAGGCGATCAGGTGCCATGCCGCACCGTAATAGAAAAGGCCGATCGGTTCCACATCCCGTTGAGTCAGTTCATCCTGGTTGCTGAAATATTCCAGCCGCATCACTTCCTTGTCCACAACGGCCCGTTGAATGTCTGTCAGGAAATGATTCGGAAACTGTTCTTCGCTCGGACGACGATGAACCACAATGTGAGAATGTAAATCTTCAAGGTGATCCTTGCCGGAATCCGTCAGGACAGCTTTTATTTTAAGCAATGCCGATTCAAACGCGTTCTGGATGGATTTATCCGTCATCTTCTCGACCAGCTTACCGGCAAGCAGCATCGCGCTGGCTTCATCCTGTGTGAACATTACAGGCGGAAGGTGATATCCATCCACGATAAAATAACCTTTGCCAGCCTCCGAGCCAATGGGAACACCCGCTTCCATCAACGCCTTCACATCGCGGTAAACCGTTCGCAGACTCATTTCAAAACGATCGGCGATCTCCTCCGCTTTTACAACCCGTTTAGTCTGCAGGTGAATAAGTATAGCTGTTAATCGGTCAATCCGGTTCATATCGGAAAGTTAATTCTTCCCCATGAATTGTTAAAATAAAAACGCCCCTCATCGGTAAAATGCGGGGCGTTTCTTTTAACGACTAAAGGCAACTATTCGGGACCGACTACCGGCGCGCTTCCCAGTGCAGGTGAATTGAATTCGATCTCATTCGCCGGCACATCAAAATAGCTCAGGTAATTGTAGTTGATAAACGCTTTTGTATTCACGACAGTGGATCCTGCGAAATTGGACAACACAATACTGTTTGCTCTTCCTCCTCCTTTGCTTTTATCATCGACGATACCGTATCGCCTGGCATCGTAAAACGCCAGTCCCCTGAACAGCAGGGAGATTCTCCGTTCGGTCCGCAGTTCCTCAAGTGCTTCCTCTTTCGATACGCCACCGATGGATGCCAGACCCGCACCCTGGAGATTCCTGATCGCGTCGATCAGCGCTGTTCCACCGGGGATATCCCCCGACTGGATTTTTGCTTCAGCTTTCATCAGTTCATTCTCTTCAAACGAACCGGCGAGGTATGTATCGTCCACACCATATTCATTGGTATGAACATACGTCAGTACACCGGGTATTTCTTTTCCACCGTCGACAAGATAATACCGGGTACCGAACCCAAGACCCCGGCCGCGCATATTGACTACCGGCGACTCCATCAGGTCAAAGTTGTTTGCCAACCGCATATCGCCGTCTCGAAAATCCTGAATGAGCCTTTCGCTGATATAGTAGGTCTGGCCGTCCTCGGTAGCAGCATATGAAGCCGCCGTTCCGAAGTTCGGATCTATCACCGAACGGTTAAAATCTTCCGTGGTTTTTACAATAAACACCGGATCGTTTTCCTGAATACCATTTTCTGTCAGGTCCAGTAAGGCGGTCCAGTCGGCCGGAGTCATCTCTGCAACCCTTTTGTTAACCAATAGATTCCGCGCCATCATGGTATTTACGTTCCTCACCCATTCATCCGGTGTTGGAATACCTCCTTTTCCCTGCTGGCAATAGCCGGGGATCAGCGCGCTCAATACATCCCGGTAGGTAGACAGGTCCGTGATAGTTCCAACTTCAGCGATGACCTTATTAAAATTGCTGGTTGCTTCACTGATAATTTCCTCTCTGGATACAAAGTTGTTATTCGTTACATTGGGTTCATTCGCTATCACTCCGGCAATGTACATCGAACCTATCCGTGAGTATGAATATCCTTTCCACCAATATGCCCACGCACGCAACGTCTTTCGTTTTGTGTCCACGTCGCCTGAGAACGTGGCGTTGTCAACTTTAGAGAGCAGGATATTCATTGAGTTATTCAGGAAATATAGCTGCGTCCATTCCATAAGAAATGTATTGGCGGGACCGTACGCCCTGTCGTTACGGACGCGAAGCTCATAGGGCTGTGACACACCGATGGGGTTGAGGACGGTGGTTCCATCATCCAGTGTAAAATCCGTCGGATTGTCGGCAAACCGGAAACTCTGGTTACCCCAGGGAATGTAGATCACATCACCCATCGCTTCATGCATTCCGAATATCAGGTTCGTAAGATATCCAAGATTTTTCCCCGGCCGGGGTCCGAGCTGATCGTCGGCGGATGCGTAATAATTCCCAATACCGCTTATGTAGGTACCGCCTTTACCGAAAGCAATAAGGCCGGACTCTGTTTCGAGCGCAGCTTCCAGCGGCTCGTTTTTGTTCCTGACATCCGCAAGTTCATCCTTGCAGGACTGTGACAAAAAGAGAAAACAAACAGTGATGAGATAGTATATTTTGTTGTTCATGACGCAAGCTTTAGTTGAATGAAACATTTAAACCAACCTGGAAGGATTTAAAATTGGGATACGACCAGAAGTCAAGTCCGCGCTGTGTTGCGACCTGAGGAGCTGCTGACGTTGTTCCACCTCCTGATGTATTCTGGCTCGACTCGGGATCCATACCGGTGTAGTCGGTAAGCGTATAGAGGTTCCGTCCGGTCAGCACCAATTGCAGGCGTGTGATGTTTTTCATGTCGAAAAACCGGGCAAAGTCAAATCCCACCGATACATTCCTCAGCCTCGCGAAAGAAGAATTTTCCAGGAAAAAATCTTTTGTACCATTGGCTTCGGAAGCATCGTAGAAGCTCTTGTAATAAGCTGTCCATGCGCCCGTCTCGCCGTTGATGGTAAGGGGGTTGTCGAAATCGCCGTGCAGGCCTTCTGAATACATCCATTCTTTCGTTTGATTGTAGGTTTTCGCTCCCGCTACCCAATCGACCTGAACGGAAATGCTGAGGAAATCCTTGTAGCTGAAATTATTGATGAACGACATATTGAATTTGGGCGTCGTATTACCCAGGAAATATTTATCGGGCGTGAACTGAACGCGCTTGGAAGATTTTTCCACCACCCTGCCGCCGATGATCTCATAATTTGAGGCATTCGCCTGATCGAGATAAAAGTTTCCCCCACGATCCTTTTGGTCAATACTGGTCAGGGCTTTGTAACCATAGATGGTTCCGATCTGTTCACCGGGCTTCAGTGTATAGGTAGCCGCATTTGCCCACACCAGCGGAATATCCCGTCCATCACCGGTCCGGGTCAGGGAAGACTTTTGTTTACCAAAATTCGCGGTGAAGTCCCACTTCAGGTTATCGCCCGTGTAGATATCGGCATCGACGCTGAACTGGACGCCGTTTGATTCGAGGTCGATGTAATTGTCCCAAATCGTTTCCGAACCACTGGAAACAGGTTGTGTCCGTTGCCAAACGACACCTTCGCTCTTCCTGCTCCAGACGGAAATACTGGATGAAATGTAATTCAGCCAAGCACCATTCTTCACAGGCGATAATCCGAAATCAAAACCATATTCGAACTCGCTTGTTCTTTCCACTTTCAGCGCCGCGTTTGCAACGGTCGGGTTACTATAGATTATTGCGCCATTGTCGACGCTGCCGGTTTTGAAACTTGTAGTCCGCAGGTAGTGGTTGGGAACCGGTCCTGCCAGATCGCGCGACGCATCAAGCGTATATCCCACGGGCTGAATACCGGCTTCCCCGTATGCTGCCCGTATCTTGAACTCGGGAATAAAAGACGATACGCCGTCCCAGAAATTCAGTTTGGATAACCGGAGGAATGCATCTCCGCGGGGGAACGTAAAGGGCGATTTCGCGTCTCCGTAAGTCGAGCTGTAATCAGACCGGAAACCGCCGGATACGCCGGCCAGATCCTTATACTCGAATCGTTGATTAAGAACGTATCCAAACGTGATAAAAAGATCTTCGTATTCGCTGGTACTGTTTGATGATGCTTGCGCGCCGTTGACATCGTCGATATCGGAATACGACGGAAGGCCGGTAAAGGTCGAGTACCCGCGATGGAAGCTGCTCTTCCTCCAGTCGAATGCGACCTGTGTAGACGAAACAAGGGGAATATCCAGTCCCAGATCTCTTGCAAAGTCGACCTTGGCCGTTGCTGTTACCAGGGAGTTGATGTTAAAATTGTTCGTACTTGATTTATTCAGACCTCCCGCGATTGACTCGCCGACAAAGCTGTTGTTTGCAACAGACGAGGCGTTACCCGTCTGATTTTTTGTGTTACGCGAAAAATTATTCACGGAGTAGTTCACCCCAAGCTTATAATCCAGTTCAAAGATCCTGCCTGGTGTATAATGCAGGTTGATGGTCGGGATGATATCAATGACCTTGTTGGTAAAATCCTGGTATTGAAAAAAGTATAACGGATTTGAATTGTTCGCTCCGGCACCGCCGAATTGGTAGGTATAATTCCCATCGTCATCCCGGTACTCAAAATCGGCAAACGGATACGTATACATAGCTGACGAAACTGGGGCATTGTTCACGTAATAAGGATTCACGGAATTGTCCGTATACACCAGTTGTGTAGTCGACCTGAATTTCAGATTCTTTAGGAGGTCTACGCCGATATTTGTTGTGAAATTATTGCGGTCCAGCTTGCCCTGCACGACCGACTCCTGAACCAGTTTGGAAAAGGTAAAGGAATAGTCGGAGTTTTCTTTTCCACCTGAAAGTGAAAGGCTGTAGTTTGAAGTCCGCACGCTTTTGAATAATTGGCTGAGATGATCATGGTAACGTACATTGCCGACATACGGCTTATTGTTTTGCGCTGTCGCATCGTTCTCCCAGTTGGCCTGACCCCAAAGGCCTACGTCATCCTGTTCGAGGAGTTCGCCATTGTTATCCAGGATATTTCCGTTTGCATCCGTGGTAAAAGAATGGTTAAAGGGCTGATGCAGATCGCCGATGTTTATGACCTGATCCACGCTGCTTCTCGCGGACGCATCGATTCGCATTGGGCCCTGCTTTCCCTTTTTTGTAAATATCTGGATAACGCCGTTGGCTCCCTGGGCTCCGTAGATCGTGGCGGCCGACGCACCCTGCACTACTTCAATACGTTCGACATTGTTAAGGTCGAGGGAATTGAGAGACGTTGATCGCATCTCAACACCGTCAACCATGATCAGCGGCTGCGTTCCGCCAGACAGTGTATTAATACCCCGTAGTTGGATACTGACCGGCGCTCCCGGGTTCCCTGAAGCGGACATGATCTGGGCGCCTGGAATTTTTCCCACGAGAGCCTGGTCGATGGAAGCATTGGGGATTGAAGGAAGCCGGTCTCCCGATACCGACTCTACCGAAATAGCCAGCTTCCGTTTATCGGTTGCCATTCCAACACCGGTCACGACAACTTCCGAAAGCTGGGTCACATCCAGGGATAACTTTACATCGATCGTTGTGCGATCCGCCAATGCGATCTCCTGTGTCTGCAGACCGATAAAAGAGAAAACCAGAAAACCGGTTGAGGCAGCCGGGAGTTCTAAACGGTAAGTTCCTTCGGCGTTGGTCACTGTGCCATAAGAAGTGCCTTTCAGCACAACGTTAACGCCGGGTAGCGCTGAGCCGTCATCTCCGGAAGTAACCTTTCCGGAAACCACACGTTCCTGGGCAACAGCAAAGAATGCCGTCCCCACCATAACGGTAAAGAGTAGAATTTTTTTCATAGGTATAGGTTTTGTTTTGACTTAATCAAATCTTGCGAAATCCCCATCGAAAAGAATCACGACAGGAACGTGAAGTACACAGGGACGAAATAACCCTTGAAGGTGTATCCCCGGATGCTATCAACGGGGACGAAGTGTATTTTATCCGGAGATCAATCGATAACGACCGGGCGCACGGCAAGGCTGAAAACCCTCACGCATATGGCGAAAAAAAAACGGGTTCAGGTGCTTAACCCTGAAACCCGTTTTCCGGAAATGGATTGCCTGATCTTTACCAGAAGATCGTATACAATGCCGTGATGATACCTAAGACCAGGATCGAACCGGCCGCGAATGCAGGATGCATTTTGAACATGGACCTGTCTATCTCAAGTCCCTTGGGAATGACTCCTCTTCTGTTTTCAATATTCGTAATAACGGACATACCGATGATACAAAGGATAAAGACGAAACCCATACGGTCCAGGAAAGGGATTTCGTAAATGCCCGTACCGTTGTCTTTCGAAAAGCCGAGCGGAGCCATGAATGAAAGGTCTGCAAACTGAGGTAGTACTTTCAGGATGAGGGAAAATACAAATCCTCCGATGGTTGCGAACAGTGCGGCATTGGAAGTTGTACGCTTCCAGAAAAAGCCCAGAATAAACATGGCAAAAATACCCGGCGACACAAAGCCGGTATACTCCTGGATGTATTGGAATCCCTGCTTTCCTTCTCCCATCAGCTTTTCACCCACAAGGAGAGAGAGGATCACCGCCAGGAACATCGAAACGACGACAGCCAGTTTTCCCACATTGACCAGGTTTTTTTCGCTTGCTGTTTTGTTAAATGCCTTATTGTAGATATCGAGTGTAAAAATTGTTCCGATGCTGTTGGCTTTGCCGGCAAGAGACGCGACAATAGCTGCTGTAAGCGCGGCAAAGGAAAGACCTTTGAGTCCTACCGGTAATAAATTCAACAGGGAAGGATACGCTTTATTCACATCCACAATACCTTTCGAATCGAGCATTTCCGCCTGGAACATGCCCTGCTGATGTAACACATAAGCTGCGATCCCGGGGATAACCACGATAACAGGCATCAATAACTTTAAGAAAGCGGCGAACAGGATACCGTTACGCGCTGTTGGCAGGTCGGCGCCGAGCGCGCGTTGTGTGATGTATTGATTACATCCCCAATAATTCAGGTTTGTTATCCACATACCTCCGATGAGGACGGTCAGCCCGGGCAAATCCATATAGTTGGAATCTTCCTTTTTAAAGATCATATGGAAGTGATCGTTGGCGTTGTTTGTTAAGAGGTTAAATCCATTGAGGATACCTTCCTGTCCGGACTTTTCAGCAACGAGATTGAGGGCGATGTACGTAGCGACAAGACCGCCGAGCACGAGAAAGAAAACCTGGATAACATCGGTATAGCCGATCACTTTCATACCACCGAGGGTGATCCCGATGGCGAAGATGGCCAGCAAAAAGATGCAGAGGTAAATATTAAGACCCGATATGCCGCTGATCGCCAGGGCTCCGAGGTACAGGATCGACATCAGGTTAACAACGATGTACAACAAAAGCCAGAAAACCGCCATAATCATGGCTACGGTTCCATTGTACCTTTCGTTCAGGAACTGCGGCATCGTGTATATCTTGTTCTTCAGGTAGACGGGTATAAAAAATACCGCTACGATGATCAGGGTCGCTGCGGCCATCCATTCATATGTAGCAATGGCCAGTCCCATCTTGAAGCCGGAACCCGACATACCGATAAACTGTTCCGCGGAGATATTGGAAGCGATCAGGGAAGCGCCGATAGCCCACCAGGTGAGCGAACCTTCCGCCAGGAAAAAGTCTTTTGAGTCGGATGTCGCCTTTTTCTTGCGGTTATAGATCCAGTATCCATAAAAAGCTACGACAAGAAAGTAAAAGAGAAAGACGATGTAGTCTGTGGTTTGTAGTTGTTGTTGCATCAATATTTACGGATTAGGATAGGTTAAAGGATGTTGATCGTACGTCACGATTCCCCGCAATCAAACAAAAAGTTTGCTCAGAACCATGGCTGCACACGTTTTAACGTACTAAAAATCACGTTCTTTTTCCAAAGTAGCAAAGAAATGCCTGCTACTTTTTAGGTTTTTCTATATTGCTACCGGCTTCGTGTACTTTACCAAATCAGACAAGAATGAAACACGGTTTATTAATTGACATGGATGGGGTTATCTATGGGGGCGACTTCCTCATTCCGGGTGCAGACACGTTTATCGCCCGCCTGCTGAAGGAGAACATTCCATTTACATTCATGACGAATAACAGTCAGCGGACACCAGTGGATGCGGTCCGCAAATTGAAGAAACTGGGCATAGAGGTCACCGAGAGCCACATTTATACGAGTGCGATGGCCACGTCAAAATTTCTGGCCAGCCAGGTTCCCAGGGGAACAGCCTATGTACTGGGTGAGGGTGGCCTTTTGAACAGTCTGCATGATCACGGCCTGTCACTGGTCGATACCGAACCTGACTTTGTCGTGCTGGGTGAAGGTCGGAATTTTACGCTGGAGATGGTTCAACGCGCGGTCGATATGATCCTTGCCGGGGCGAAGTTTATCACCACAAACCGTGACCCCTCACCGAAGAAGACAGGCTGGAACAATCTGGGGATCGCCGCGACGACGGCTATGATCGAAGAGGCTACCGGTGTCAAGGCGTTCGTTGTGGGTAAACCCGGACCGGTTATGATGCGGTCCGCGCGAAAATTCATCGGTCTGGAAACTGCCGAAACTACCGTTATCGGCGACACAATGGACACCGACATACAGGGAGGTGTTCAGATGGGCTACCACACGATCCTGGTACTATCGGGGATCTCAAAAAATGAAGAACTCCGTCATTATGCGTTTAAGCCTGATCTTATTGTCGACTCCGTTGAAACTATTGAATTGCCCCTGCCCTGGTGGGTGTAGCTTGCGTTAACGCCCAAACTCACCGACAGTGTCAGGCGATATCGCAGATCTGCACGCCCTGCCTGAGCGACGCCAGCTTGTCTTCTCTTTTTGGAATGAACTCCTGCGCGACAAACCCTTTAAATCCCGTTTCGACGATCGCTTTCATGATAGCGGGGTAATTCAATTCCTGTGTGTCGTCGATCTCATTGCGGCCGGGGACACCACCCGTATGATAGTGGGCGATGTATTGCTGGTATTTTTTAATGGTAGCGATGACGTCACCTTCCATGATCTGCATGTGATAGATATCGTAGAGCAGTTTGAAACGGTCGGAACCGATCCTGTCGCAGAGCGCCGCTCCCCAGGCGGTGTGATCGCATTGATAGTCTTTATGGTTCACTTTGCTGTTCAACAGTTCCATTACCACGGTAACCTTATACTTTTCGGCTACCGGCATCAGTTTTTTCAGACCGATAGCGCAGTTCTCGATTCCTTTTTCGTCATCCAGACCGTTTCTGTTACCTGAAAAACAAATGATCTGGCTAAGGCCCGCCGCGGCAGCCTTTGGGATCACTTCCGTATAACTCCTGATCAATTCATCGTGCAGGGCGGGGTTGTTGAATCCATCGACGATACCCTTACCGGCACCGTTGGGCAGCGCGGATGTCAGTCCGTACTTCTGCAGTACCGGCCATTCGTCCGGCCCGGTCAACTCAATGGATGCCAACCCGATCTCTTTAGCCGCCTTGCAAAGGTCCTCCAACGGAATACCACTGTAACACCAGCGGCAAACGGAATGATTGACTTTTCCTTTTAATCCGTCTACCAGCACTGACTCCGCTGCTGAGATCCTGCCGGATAATGAAGTTGCTATCATGGCTGCAGCCGTTGATCCGGCGATCTTTTTTATTGCTCCTCTCCGGGAAGAGTTTTTTTCCTCGTTCTTCATGGATACATATGGTTAGCGTCGGTCAAGCATTTTTATGCGACATCGCATATCTGTACGCCCTGGCGCAACGATCCGATCTTATCCTCACGCTTTGGAATAAACTCCTGTGCCACGTACCCTTTGAATCCCGTCTCAACGATGGCTTTCATGATGGCGGGGTAGTTTAATTCCTGCGTTTCGTCGATTTCGTTTCGTCCGGGGACACCACCGGTGTGGTAATGGGCGATGTATTGCTGGTATTTTTTTATGGTAGCAATCACGTCACCTTCCATGATCTGCATGTGATAGATATCGTACAGGAGCTTGAACCGATCCGATCCGATCACATTGCAGAGTTCCACCCCCCAGGCCGTATGGTCGCATTGATAATCCTTGTGGTCAACCTTGCTGTTCAACAATTCCATCACGATAGTAACCTTATATTTCTCCGCAACAGGCATCAGGCGCTTTAGTCCTACAGCGCAGTTTTCTATTCCTTTCTGATCGTCGAGACCTTTCCGGTTGCCTGAAAAACAGATGATCTGATTGAGGCCCGCAGCCGCGGCTTTGGGGATCACTTCGGAATAACTTTTCACCAGTTCGTCGTGCAGGGCGGGGTCATTAAAGCCATCAACGATCCCCTTACCCGCTCCCCAGGGCAGCGCAGAAGTAAGTCCGTATTTTTGAAGTATGGGCCATTCATCGGGACCCGTCAGTTCAATGGACGACAGTCCAATCTCTTTCGCGGCTTTGCAAAGGTCCTCCAGCGGAATGCTGTTGTAGCACCACCGGCAGACCGAATGATTGACTTTACCTTTCAATCCCTCATCCAGCACCGATTCGGCAGCACTAAGACGGTTTGACAATGACGTTCCGACCATGGCTATGGCCGTCGATCCGGCAATTTTCTTCAGGGCTCCCCTTCTCGATGAAATTTCTTTTCCGTTTTTCATTTTCTTTTTTTTTAATGCTTTGACCTACTGTGATGCGCCGTTCACCAATTGTGACGATTATGCGTAAATACTGACTGTCTACCGGGTTAATGCGAATACGCCGGCGCGGTCGTCGTTTCGCGATACCACAATTCTCCGGATCCCACTCTTGAAATTCAGCACAGCGATATCACGAATATCGCCGCTTAGCCAAACATTCGAAAGCGATCCGTTACTTACTTTCAAATTACCCTGATCAACGGTCAGAATGAGCCCGACGGATGCGTCGCTTCGCCCCAACTGCGGTTTAAAAGGAAAGAAATTTCCCACTGCCAGCAATTCCCGCGAATCATTCCCGTCGAAATCCTCAAACAGAAAACCGTTAACGGGCGACAATTGCGCCATTTCCGGCAGGGGTCTGACTATAAAATCCCGTCCATCCCTGTTCTCAATCCACGATGAATGCAGCGTATTCACCTTGAATTTATAGGCTTTGTCCAGCATCTCCGTCGTCGCGATATCCTGAATAGTTGCGGCTGAGTAGTCTTCATATCGGATAAACTTCTTGCGAAGCGTGCCTACCTGATCCAGCAGTTCATCGCGAGTCGCCAACGGATAACTCCTGCCCTGGATGTAGTAACAAAGGACCGGATCCAGCACACCGTCCTGGTTGAAGTCGCCGGCATACAATTCGATCGGCTCCTGTGCCGATGCTTTCATCTGAAAGTTCGTTCCGGTGTTGCCCAGCAGAAAATCCATATCTCCATCTTCGTCGATGTCTGCCGGGAAAACGGAACACCACCATCCATAGGTATTTTTCAGTGCTTCGATGCCCTCCAGTTCGATGAGCTTTCCCTTATCGTTCCTGAAGAACCGCACAGGCATCCATTCACCCGCGACGATCAGGTCCGGCCAGGTGTCGTTATTAAAATCGGTCCAGCGCGCGGTGGTGACCATTCCGACACTAGCCAGTGCAGCATTCACCCCGGATGTTGCATCCGTAAACTTCACATCACCCGTGTTTGATTTATTTTCCAGCAGGTAACTTCTCGGTATTGCAGAATAGTTGGAGGGTGTATGTCTTCCTCCCACAAAAAGATCGATATCTCCGTCTTTGTCGTAGTCGGCTGCCACAACGCAGCTGCCACTGGTCGTTTCCAGGGGAATGATACCCGTTGTTTTGGTAAAACCCGCCGAACCGTTGTTCAGATACAACCGGTCCTGGTAGAGGGGCGCGCCGGCTACAAATTCACTGCCTCCACTCACGACGTATAGATCATCATCACCGTCGTTGTCCGCGTCAAAAAAAACGGCTTCCATATCTTCGCATACCGAGTCGTTTTCCCAGGGTTGGGACGCCGCCCTCCTGAATGTGCCGTCATCATTTCCCAGGAAAAGCACACCGGACTGACCGGAGGCGCCGCCGAAAAAAACGTCGTCGTTGCCGTCCTTGTTTACGTCAGCACTCACCAGTTTACCACCCAGTCGCGACAGCTGGAAATAAAGGAGACGTTGCATTTTAAAGTCGATAAATTCATTTTCGACATGCCTGAAGTCCAGTCCGGATTCGTTGGTGACATCTTCGAGCAAAAGTCTGTTGGGAATGTTCTTTTGCTGCGTCACTTCCGGCGAGGACGATTTCTGATCGATAACTATCCGTTGGTTCGGCTGTACATGATTACTTACCGACACGCTCCGGTCGGGCCATAACACTTTAATTTCTTTGACGATCCGGTTTTTTCCGATACCCACTATCAATTCCGGTTCAACACTCGACGCATAACCGCGGGTGAAGAAGGCCTCCTGGAAGATCTCCGCCGAGTCGGTTTTGACGGTGACTTTTGCTCCCAGCCCAAATGTGTTCGGACTTTTTCCCTGCAGCCTGATCTTGATATAGTTGTTAACCTGAATCTCGTTCTGGTTATTTCGTAATACAGATGCCTGGTCGTTCAGGTTATTGGTGACGAGGTCGTAGTCTCCATCGTTATCAAGGTCTGCGTATACGGAGCCGTTGGAAACCGATTGATGTGTAAATCCCCACGCCTGAGAGCTGTTCGTAAACGTGAGTCCTTTTTGATTTTTAAAGCCATAGTTACCCAGGCGTGTGGTCGGCAATTCCTGGATGAGCTTCAGGTAGTCAACTTGTCTGCGGCCTTCTTTCGCCTCGTTGTATACGGTACTTGTATACTTCATAAAGTCAAGGTTGGTAAAATCCCTTAGATATCCGTTCGTAATAAAAACATCCTTGTACCCGTCGTTGTCCACATCGACAAAAAACGGCGACCAGCTCCAGTCTGTGTTTGACAACCCGGCGAGTTGGCCGATCTCGCTGAACCGCGGCAGGGTATCGGGTGCAAATCCACGGTTCAGGTGTAACGTGTTGCGCATGTACTGGTGATGATAACCGCTGTCAACGGCCAGGCTGTAGCGGTCATATTCATCGGGGCCTTTCAACAGCTTCTGGCGTTTGTTGTCTTCGGGAAGCATGTCCAGCACCAGTATGTCCGGAAGGCCGTCGTTGTTAAAGTCGGCGATATCGGATCCCATTCCGAATTTTGACAAGTGACCGAAGACTATATGCGAAACTTCCCTGAATGTTCCGTCACGGTTGTTGATATAGCAGAAGTCCTGTTCTTCGTAATCATTCGTAACGTAGATATCCGGCCATCCGTCGAAGTTCAGGTCGCTGATGGAAGCACTGAGTCCGAAGTTCAATCCGCTTCCGTGCAACCCGGATGCTGCGCTTACGTCGGTAAAAACGATATCTTGTTTTCCCTGTGTGTGTTGATTGCTGTCCTGGCGAAACAGCTTGTTCCCGAAGTAAGGATGTCTCAAATGCCGGAGCTTGTTGGTATTGAAGAACGCCGCATAAAACATGTTGGCATGATTTACAAGAAACATATCCAGGTCGCCATCGAGATCGTAGTCGAAAAAGTAGGCTTGCGTGGAGAAGGTACCTATTGCATCGAGACCAAACTCTTTTGCACGTTCAGTAAATGTCGGTATGCCTCCCGGCTCGCAGCCGTTATTGACGAACAGCTGATTCGCGCGGTTCGGATAATCCTTCACGACCGGCAAATTATACCCTTCACCGGGAGCATTTCCGGAATAGCAGACGTAGATATCCAGCCAGCCGTCGCCGTTCACATCCGCCATGGTTACGCCGGTCTTCCAATCATTGCGCCCCTGTGTATTTGACTGAGCAGTTACATCTTCAAAACGCCACCCGCTTTTGTTCAGGAATAATTTATTCGCAACGGAGTTCCCCGAAAAGTAAAGATCCGTAAGGCCATCGTTGTTAATATCCCCAGCAGCGATTCCCGCACCGTTGTAACTGTACTCGTACGTCATGATGTTGGTGTGCTGCGTTTCGGTGATATCGTTGCGGAATACAAGTCCTGTTTCTTCCGGAGAGAGCTCCGTGAATTGAAGTGTTGGCTTCGTACACTGAATAAAAAGACACGCCACCAGGGCGAAGCAAGACGTAAGATTGATTTCCTTCAAGATCCTATTTATTAGCAGTACGGTTCTTCTTTTCCAATGCCGACACATTCAGCAGTTTATGGTCCACGGTCCGGTGATTTCCTTTGTAGTCATACACGATGATCCGGTCTACAGTGGCAGGAACAACGATACTCCTGGTGGATTGTGAAAGATACCCGGAACCATGGTAAAACTCTACCTTTTCTTTCGTTCCGTCGCGATGTTCGAACCGGGCCCAGGTTTCCAGGCCGGAAGGTTTAAAGAACTTTCTTTCACTCCGCCGCCGGTTCTCAAATATGCGAAGGCTATCGAGGTTTTGCGTTGCGATCATCAATTCAGATCCCGAAACACTTTTTAGTTTAGCCAGCGCTTTCGCATCACCCCTTACGACAAACCCGCTTTTCAACGGATTCATCACCGTGAACCCACCCTTTCCGTCACCCGAAAGGATTGCGCCACCAAATGCGTCGTAACGGCCGGAGAACACTTCATTTCCATAGTCGTTTCCAATCATAACAACATCGTGGTTGCCGTCGGAATCGACGTCCGCAACCAGCAGCCCGTTAACCGGAGCGACCTGTGTCATCCTCGGTAGCGCCGTTAGTTCGAAGGTTCCATCGCCGTTGTTCGAGGCATAGCTCGTTTGTGAATAGTTGGCGGTCAGGACGAGCATACCGGTTGTATCGTAAGGTTTGAGCAGTTGTTCCATCGATGTCGCCCCGTACTGTTTATAGCTGCTGAACTGGTTTCTGAACTTGGGACTTTGACTATTCAGTTCATCCCAGAAGTGTACGGGGAATTCTTTCATATCACCCTCCGGTGATTTAAAGTAGCAACTGAGAATAGCATCGATACTTTCGTTGGCGTCGAAGTCTTTCGCATAGACACGCAACGGGCGATCTGGCGAGATGTTATAATAGTTATTCAAACCCAGGTTGCCCAGAATGTAATCGGTATCTCCGTCCTTGTCAAAATCCGCTGCGGCAATACTGTTCCACCAACCCGAATAGTTCTCCAAACCGGACTTCGCGACGCGTTCGAGCCCTGTTCCGGAGTTCTTGTACAAGGTGACGGCCATAAACTCGCCTGCAATCATCAGGTCCATTTTTCCGTCGCCGTTAAAATCGGTCCACAAGGCATCGGTAATCATACCTGCTTTTTTCAGGCCAGGTGCAACCTGATCGGTAACATCCGAAAATTTACCACGGTCGTTGCGCAGCAGGTAACTTTCAGCGGGCATGGGATAAGATCCCGCCACTACCCTGCCGCCGATGAAAAGGTCGAGGTCGCCGTCCATATCAAAATCGCAGGCACGGACGCAGGATCCGCTGGCACGCGTCGTTGGCAGCGCACTTGTATCCAGTGAAAAAATTCCTTTCCCGTCGTTCCGGTACAACCGGTCTTCATAACGCGATTCACCCGCTTCGCCTTCGTAGCTGCCGCTTACCGCGTACAGATCAAGGTCGCCGTCGTTGTCTGCGTCGAACAACAAAAGTCCCTCATCTTCAGGTTGCAGGGTTCCTTTTGAAAAAGGTGACGTCGCAAAAGTTCCATCCCGTTTCTGAACAAACAATGTTGCTTCCTGCAGGGAGGATCCGCCAATGATGAAGTCTTCGAGATCGTCGCCGTTCACATCACCGACAGCCAGGCCGGGGCCCGCTTGTGAGAACTTATGAGGAAGGGTCCGCTGGCGGTAAAAGTCGATCTTGTCACGCTCCTGATGCCTGTACCCGGCATGTAGTTGCGATGAGATTTCTGTAAATATTGTTTCAGGTGATTTTACCCCGTCTGTTGCGGGCGGTCCTTCTGAATCCGTGTACCGCAGCTCCAGCAACTGGTTGGTTTTTACCTGGTAAAGCTGTTGGCCGTGTCCATCCGGCCACACAACGGTAAGGGTATCCACGACCTGATCCGTGCCCACTCCAAAGTGAACGATATCTTCAACCGTCGACAAGTACCCGCGGTAAACGGAATGGTCGTGAAATTGTATTTTGCCGTTGTGTTTCAGGGTCAATTTTGTTCCCAGTCCCCTGATGTTCTTCCTGTCGCCGACCAATTTGATCCGTAAAAAGTTATTGGCCGATTTCTTTTCCGTTCCGTCACGGAGTGTGTTTTCGTACAGGAAGGCGGCGTCGTTGATATTATTGACAACATAGTCCAGGTCGCCGTCGTTGTCGAAGTCGGCAAAGGCCGCTCCATTGGAGAAGGATGGCCGGAACATACCCCATTCCTTCGTGTTGTCGGAAAAGGAATAACCACCGTTGTTTTTAAACGCATAGTTTGAAACTTTCAATACCGGTATCGAATCGATCAGGGATCTGTGGTTGTTGAATGCGCCTACTTCACGCTTAAACATCACATAGTCCTTGTCCGTAACATCCTTGGGAAACCCGTTGGTGACAAGAAGATCCCGTAAACCGTCGTTATCGACATCCATGAGCAACGAAGACCAGCTCCATTCCGTCTGGTGGATCCCGGCCATTTGTCCAACCTCGCTGAAGGTACCATCGCCATTGTTGGCGTGCAGCATGTTGCGCATGTACTGGAACTCATATCCATACTCCACATTATTGATGTAATTGTAATAGGTCGCCCCCGCGCCGGAGACTGTCTTTCTCCTGAGGTTGTCTTCCGGCAACATATCGAGTGTAACGATATCCGGAAGTTTGTCATTGTTGACATCCGCGATATCGATTCCCATTGAGAAAAGGGATTGATGTTTAAGTCTCTCTTTTATTTGATTGGTGAATGTTCCGTCCCTGTTGTTGATGTAGAGCACATCATTGGAGACATAGTCGTTTCCGACATAAATATCGGGCCATCCATCCATATTGATGTCGGCGATACCAATACCCAGTCCGTAGCCTTCCATCAGGATCCCCGCTGATAGTGTCACATCCGTAAACTTTCCATTCCCTTCATTCCGGTACAGGCGGTCATTGTTGAGGGCCGATCCATCCGTTATTCGCGGACGGTAGTTGCTGGGGATTTTATCGCTTTCCAGGTTTGTCAGGACATACAGGTCGAGGTCCCCATCGCGGTCGTAATCGAAGAAGGCGGCGTTCTGACTGTAGCCTGTATCCGCTACACCGTACGCCGTTGCTTCATCCTCAAACGCGGGAATACCCGAGGCATCCGGGCCTTTGTTGATGAAGAGGCTGTTAGCCCTTTTTGCAGGGTCGGCGTCGATAGTGGCGCAGACGTAGATATCGAGCCATCCGTCTTCGTTGATGTCGGCAAGGGCAATGCCGGAATTCCATTTCCCTGCAGCGCCGATTCCCGCTTTACCCGTCACATCTTCGAACCTGAGTCCGCCGCGATTCAAATAGAGCCTGTTGGGAACCATGTTGCCGCTGAAAAAAATATCGCTCAGGTTGTCATTATTAAAATCGCCGACGGCTACACCGCCGCCGTGATACATGTATTGAACGGTGAGTATGTTAATGGAATCTTTCTCTTCCACTGTGTTCACAAAATCCAGCCCCGAATCGCGTGGAGAAACCAGTCTGAACAGCGTGTCTTCTTCCCTGGAGCAGGAGGCCAGTAACACGTGAATGAGTAATATGCAAAGTCCTTTACGGCACATATCTGAGCAAGCTATAAGATAAAAAAAAGCCACCTGGTTTCCCAGATGGCTTTTCACTACAAAAACCGATCAATACAACGGATTCTGAATCAAATTCTTATTACGGTTAATTTCATCAAGGATAATGGGCAGGAAGTACATTTTATCACTCCAAGCCCGGTCCTGGACTTTATTGCGCACATAGGTAACGGGGCCAGCCAGCGGCTGGGTAATGACAATACCGTTTGCGTTTCTACCCATTGCATCCGGCGCGATCATCCAGCGGCGGATATCGAAGTAGCGGTGTTGTTCGAAAGCGAGTTCTACTCTTCTTTCATTCCTGTACTTATCGACGAGTGCCTGCCCTGTTTCCGTGATGTCTGGCATACCGGCGCGTTCGCGCAATAAGTTGAGGTACGTTTTTGCTTCATCTTCCTCACCCAGTCCGATACAAGCTTCGGCATAGTTCAGGAGGATTTCACCGTAGCGGAAGAAGTGCCATGGAGCTTCCTGGTTTCCACCGGCAGCGGCATATTCATGGACGACGGACGGATCGATAAATTTCCGCAGGTAGTAACCGGAGTAACCGCCATTCCAGTCTTCGACGGGGCCATCGCGGGTATCTAGACCGGGTGAGTACACACCGGGTGCTGTTTCAACCGAGCGGATAATCACTTTACCAACGGGGTCGATATCCTTCACATCACTTGGACGTGGTCTCCACAATGCCTGGTCGTACAGGATACTTGCCGAAAATCTTGGATCCCTGTTTTCATAAGGAGCCGCAGCATGTACGGGGTTATTCCAATCGAATTTGGAACCATCGGTCATTTCGTAGTCATCCACCAGTTCCTGGATCGGAGTATTTCCGCCCCAGTTATGATAACCGTTGGGTCCGTTTGCTAGTCCCGGCAATGCACCATCCTCCCATCCGCGGCTCTTGATAAAGTAGCGGCTGAATATCCCTTCCTGGCTATCCTTTAGCAGGAAGAGGTCTGTGTAGTCTTTGACAGGATTACCGGTGTTCTGCAAGTTATACAGGCCAAGATCCATCACGGCTTTTGCCGCGTCTTTTGCGGCCTGCCATTTGGCCGTCCTGCTTCCGGTTGAGGAAATAAGCTCGGGGTTTGCATATCCGCCTGCCCAGCTTGCGTCGTTATACAGGTCGCTGGCTGCATACAGGAGCATCCGGGATTTTAACGCCAGGGCAGCACCCTTCGTCGCTCTGCCAACGTCGCTGCTACCGCTAGAGTAAGCGTTTGGCAACAAGGATGCCGCCAGATCGCACTCATCGACGATGTACTGGATACTTTCATCGAGCGAGCTGCGTGGGATCAGGAAGTCGTCCTGCAATCCGTAAACTTTCGTGACCAGAGGAACGCCGCCATAGAGACGAACGAGGTTATGATAAAAATACGCGTTCAGGAAATGTACTTCACCTGACAGTCGGGCTCTCCAGGTTTCATCAACAAACGGAACCTTGTCAATGTTTTCAATGAAAAGGTTTATTTGCCTGATACGGCCGTAGAGAACCGTCCAGTTAAACTCGTCAAAATCGCCGCGGGAAAAAGAACCGACATCGGCAGAAGTGAGATTTGACTGAACAACCTGCGCGGAGCCGTAGTTGTGAATAAAGTGCGATTCATCCGTCAGCGACCCCAGCATAAGTTCCCGTATCCCGTGATTCAAGCCCCGGTACATCTCATTTACAAATGCTTCAACAAGAGCCGGATCCTGCCATACGGACACATCACCGAACCGGTCTTCCGGAACAACATTCAGGAAGTCGGTATTACAGGAAGTCGTATAGAAAAAGAATGATAGTCCTAATATATATTTTATGATGTTTTTCATAGTGTTTCGTTTAGAAGCTTAGATTAACACCTGCATTAAACGTCCTCTTCTGAGGGTAAACCGTACCATCCTGGTTATCTGTTTCCGGATCGAAAACTTTGAAGCTATCGAATGTCAGAAGGTTGATAGCATTCAGGTATATCCGTGCGGTCTTCAGGCCCACTTTGCTGACAATAGCAGATGGCAGCGTATAGCCCACCTGG
Source organism: Chryseolinea sp. (assembly GCA_041742155.1). GTDB lineage: Bacteria > Bacteroidota > Bacteroidia > Cytophagales > Cyclobacteriaceae > Chryseolinea. Next base: position 183,310 of record JBGSJE010000008.1, read on the forward strand.
ATATTCTTCAAACGCAGGTAGTTGGTATTCCTGAACCAGTAGGTATTCGCCTGGGAAATCCAGTATTCATCTTCCCGGTTGAATGTACGCGGTTTTTCAGAGTTCGGATTTTCAGTTGTCCAACGGCCGTCTGCAAAATCGCTCAGGTAGTTTCCGAAGTCCCCGGACTGCGTCCTGATATAAGACCTGGCACCGGTAGCACCCTGCATCAAGATGTTTAAGTCAAATCCTTTGTATTGCATATCCAGTGTAAAACCACCCTGGAATCTGGGGATCGTATTATTCTCCAGGCGAATGCGGTCATCGGAGTTGATCGTACCGTCTTTGTTGACGTCCTCAAAAATAATGTCACCCGGTCTCGCGCCTGGCCAATGTGGATATGCATCCACGGCAGCCTGATCCTTAAATACACCAATAGAGTTGTATATCAGAAGCGTGTTATACGGTCTTCCGGTAACGGTCTGCCAGGGCAGTACATTCGGTGGTTCGTCAAGGAACACCACTTCATTCTTGGAGTATCCGCCGTTCACACCTACCTGGTACTTCACTTCACCAGCCTGGCCGGAATAGCTGACAAGGAAATCAAAGCCTCTGTTCTTGAGTTTTCCCAGGTTTTCGCGTGGAGGGCTAAAGCCGGCCGTACGCGGGATCGACGCATTTCTGTTGATCAGCATCTGGGATCTGACGTTGTTAAAGTAATCCATTTCAAAGGAGATCTTTCCGCCGAACAGTGTTCCTTCGAGACCAATGTTGCTGTTGTTGGCTACCTCCCATGTGATAGCGGGGTTCGCGATCGGGAATGCGGAAGGCGTGATGGTTGTCGTTAACGTGGTGTAATCGAACACATAACCACCCCCGAAACCAAAGTTGTTTGCAAACTGGAATTCATCGTTGCGCGCGTTGCTTGCATCCATGCGGTCATTACCGAGCTGACCCCATGAACCGCGGAGTTTCAGGCGATCAACGAAGGTTGCAGCCTGCATAAAATCTTCTTCAGACAATACCCAGCCTGCGGATACGCCGGGGAAGAATCCCCACCTGGAGTTCTCGGGGAAGATGTAGGAGGCATCATAACGCCATACCATTTCAACGAGGTATTTTTCGTTGAAGCCGTAGTTGATACGTCCAAAGTAGTTCAAGCGTGTCCGTTTGTACAGTTTACCATCAGCCACGTTATTGGTAGCATTGGTACTCGCATTCTGCGTACCGGCGAATAGCTCATCCACGGCCGTGGATATGTATGCATTCCGGAAAGCCTGAAACTGGTTTCCTTTCAGAACCTGTTTTTCTGTTCCTGCCATGAAGGAAATGGCATGAGGACCGAAGTCTTTCGTATAGTTGATATACGCATTCGATGTCTGACCGGAGGCTCTTTCAAATTCTTCCTGTAATTCCGGTGCGTTCAGACCCCGCTGCGACCTCAGTAACAAAGGTTCTCCGTCAGTTCCCAGGGTCGTGTAGTCCCACGTGTAAAGATACCATGGTGTTCTGAAGCGTTTAATGGGTCTGAATGACTCATCGAACGATGCATTCAGGATCACATTCAAACCTTTTACCCAGGGCACATCGATTTTACCGCGGATATTGCTTTGAAATACGTTGTTCACATCGTTTACGTATCCGGTGGCCGGTGTACTAATCACGACAGGGTTGTCACCGTTTTCGATATCCGGACCAGGCATACCGTTGGGCCAGTAGGCCGGTAAGTTCGGTTTGCCGCGGATCAGCATCCGGAATATTGTACCCGCTGAGCGGGTCGGATAAACCCGGTTCTCCTGTCTTCCGGAAAGGTCTACCGATAACTGGAAGAAGTCGGTGATCTTCGCGTCGATGTTCGAACGGAAGTTATATTGTTTGTATTTTGTTCCACTGTTCCTGTAGACGCCATCCTCGCTGAGACTTCCCACGGACACAAAATATTTCACACCGTCGTTTGTTCCGCCGGAAACGGATAACGTCGCCATATCCTGTTTGGAAACGGGTTTGATAACCGCGTCATACCAATCTGTGTTCGGATATCTCCATGGATCCGAGCCATCCCGGTATTTCTGGATATCGGCGGCGGTATAGCGGGGTGCATTTCCCCTGTACTCATCGATTTCATTCAGCATCGTTGCATAGGTGGCCGCGTCAGCCACCTCGGGCAAACGAGTAGGTGTGTTAAAGCCGATGTTATAGTTGAAGCTGATCTCCGGTTTGCCGGCTTTTCCCCGTTTGGTTGTGACCAGGATTACACCGTTGGCTGCCTGCGCTCCGTAGATCGCGGCCGATCCATCTTTCAGGATGGTGATACTTTCAATATCGGCAGGGTTGAGGCGTTCAAGTCCTCCGTTCCGGTTGGCAATACCGTCAATAACAACCAGCGCTGATGGATTACCCGTAGTGTTGGTTCCTCTGACCCGGATTTGCGAACCGTCATTTCCAGGTTCTCCGGACCGGTTAATAAAAACGGTTCCCGGCAGACGTCCAGCCAGTGCATTGGAAAGGTTGGATACAGGCGCCTGCGAGATCACATCGCTCTTGATGGAGGTGACAGCACCCGTGATCGTTGTCTTCTTTTGTTCGCCATATCCGACAACCACCACTTCCTGCAGCGACTGAATATCCTGCACCATGTTTACGTCGATGGAAGTCTGGGCGCCGACGGGTATTTCCTGCGTGACATACCCAATGAAACTAAAGACGAGTACACTGCTCTCACTATCCACATCAAGGGCATAGCGGCCATCTGAATCCGTGGTGGTTCCGTTCGTAGTACCCTTTACCAGAACGTTCACCCCCGGGATAGGAGCGCTGGTTTCATCCACCACTCTTCCTCTTACCGTTACCGCAGCGATGTCAGAAACGTTGTCGGCACCGGCTTCGGCAGTCAGGTCACCTGAAGGAACCGTTTTGAGTACGATTTGCTTGCCGATGACTTCATAGCCGAGGGATGCTCCGAATACCTGGGCCAATACCTCGTAGAGAGGGGCCTCCGTGACGTCCAGGGACATCCGGTCGCGGTCCTTGATCAGCCGTGGCCGGTACGTGAACTTTACATCTATTTTTTTCTCGATTTGGGCGAGAATGCTTTTAACATCGGCATTTTCCGTCTGTAACGTCAATTTACGCTCCAATACCTCCTGTCCGCTCGTATCTACCGCATACCCCATCAGGACGGATACACTGGTAATCAACATATGAATTAGCGTGATTTTCATAAAGAATAGCAATGCATTTCGAATAGGTTTAGGTTTATTCTTCATAATTTTGATTGTTTTTGTTTGTTAATAGGGCAAAAACTAGATGCCTCCCCGATTCCCATCGGGGAGGGCATGACGGGCCGGTGATGGTTCCAGCATCATTGGCCCCCTTTTTTTTGGTGGGTTTTGTAGGTGTTTATTGCATAGGCATTGGTTTAGTTTCTGTATTTATTATCTATCTACTGGCAGCCGGGGCTGCTCACTACAATTGTTCCGTCTGTAATTTTATATTCGGCGCCAATGGCTTCGCATATGATCTCTATCCTTTCATAAAAACCTTCCTCGGCGAATGAAGTTGTCAGGCTGCATTCGGCAAGCAAAGACTTGTCATAAACGATATCGATTCCGTAGTTCTCCTCCAATACGTCAAATATTTTTCCCACCGGCGTTCCATCATACTCCATTTCGAACAGCGTTGGCTTTTCAAGTATGATCTGGGGATCTACAACCAGTTTCTTCGAAAATTTTGCGTGTAACGTATTAAATACGACCTCCTGGTTGGGTGTGAGAATAATCTCCTTATCGGCTGCTTTTTTGCGCGAGTCGTAAACGGAAACTTTTCCGGTTTTTACCGCAACGGTAATTTCCTTTGACCCCTGATACGCCCTTACGTTGAATGAGGTTCCGAGCACCCGTATCGTGACTTCTCCCGTGTTAATGATGAATGGGCGGTTCTTATCTTTTGCAACGTCAAAGAAAGCTTCTCCGGAAAGCATGACGTTCCGTTCGCCCGGTGAGAATTCCTTCGGAAACTCAATACTACCTCCGGGGTGAAGACTGATGAGCGATCCATCGGAAAGGTAACGGATCATCGTTACGCCGGTTGTATTGGTCAGTTTTTCGAAACGGCTATCCGATGTCGTCAAAACCTGATCATGGACTGTGCCTGAACGGTTGAATGTAAGGAAGATAACCCCGGCTCCTATAACAGACAACAACAGGAATGTGGCTGCAATCTTATAGAGACCTCCAAACCGCGAAGGTTGATTTTGCGGGGAAAGGAAATGCTGATTTCCCTGCGCAGCGATATTGCTTTTGATTTTGCCCAGTATTTTTTCTTCCAGGTTATTCGCCTCGTGCCTGTTCAGAAGCCTTTCATCGTCCGCGTGATTTTCAAATGATTGATACCACCGGTCGATTACATCCAATTCTTCAGGTGTACACTCGCCTTTCAGGTATTTCTTAAAGAGTATGGAGAGCTTGTCATTTTTCATTGTGCTGGCACTTTTTCCGAAATCGAAATTTCAATCGATCCCGGCGTATTAATAAGGTAAGTCAGCTGAAGGCGCCCTACCCCCCACTCCGAAAAAAAATAAATGAATAAATCGTCCTGAAAGGGCGTTTAAAGCACGAAAATGGAGGGATTGGCTTTAAGAAAACAGGAGAATGAGTGTAGAAAAAGTAAAATGCTTCAGGTTCAGCTTCAGCATTTTCATCGCCTTGCCATACTGGTTTTCAACGGTCTTCTCCGATATACCCAGTTGCGATGCAACCTGCTTCATAGAAAGGTTTTCCTGACGGTGTAACTTAAATATCATTTGCCTTTTCGCCGGAAGCCGGTGTATTGCTTTTTCCAGGGCATTATTAAGATCTTCCAGTAAGACAGCTTCTTCAGTGAAATTAGCTTCCAGCGCGGCAACAAGCTGACTCTCCGAATAACTCCTTCGCGACATCTCCTTCTCCAGGTGATTGATCACTTTGTATTTGACTGCTGTGAATAAATAAGCTGACAGGTTTGTGATCTTAACAGTAGCACGGCTGGCCCACAGACTGGTGAAAATATCCTGAACAAGCTCCTCCGAGATCTCCCTGGATTGTGTCCGCTTGTACGACATAGAATACAGTCGTTTCCAGTATCGTCGGTATATCTCTTCAAATGCCTTCAGCTCCTGATATTTCAGTAGCTCAAGTAGTGCATCGTCTGAGTATCCCTTAAACTTAGCCATCATTAAGTTTAGTATAGTTCAAAATGTATTGCCGGAAACGCCAAAATGCCTATGCTGGCAAAATAATTATAAAGTGTAAAGTTTACATCTATATTAAGGAAAATTCACAAAGAAAACGATTGCAGGAGCATATTTTCGTTAAATAGCACTAAGTTTTAGTTAGACATTCGATCTTTTTATTTAACGGGACGGAGACATCATAACCAACGAGAATATCCCGCTCTATCCGGAACAGGTCTCCCATTAATCCCTTCCATATGCGCCCGGGGCGGACTACATCAAAAGCAGGCAGCGGTTCCTTTCCTGAAGTCGAAACCGGGGTTATCTTAAGAAGCGCCAAAGGCTTTTCTTTTTTTTAAGGAACGGCTTTGTAATATTTTAGTACTTTCGATCTCATAAAAAATGTTACACTAAACCCTATTGTGATGAAAAGAAAAGCAACGGCCGTTTGGAACGGCACCGGAAAAGAAGGCAAAGGTCATCTGACCACTCAGAGTACGGTTTTAGACAAAACCCAATATTCATTCAACTCACGGTTTGCGGAAGGAATAGGTACCAATCCCGAGGAACTCGTCGCAGCGGCGCATGCCGGATGCTTTACCATGAAATTAAGTTTTGTATTGGGTGAAGCGGGCTTCACACCCAGCGAACTCACGACGGATTGCACGATTACACTTGATATAGGGAGCGGTTCCATTTCGCAAGCTCAGCTGGTGTTAAAAGCCAAAGTGCCTGGTATCAGCCAGGAAAAATTCGACGCATGCGCGGAAGAAGCAAAGGCAAACTGCCCTATCTCCAAGCTGCTGAATACCTCCATCACACTGGAAGCAACATTGCTACCTTAAAAAAATTGCATTCGGTCCTCAGACTTAACCTTCATTTTCCGGATATGAAATATTTTATTTCGCTCGCTCTGTGCTGCGGGTTCCTGTTGTCATCCTGCAACAAGCCGCAACCGGCAAATGAACGGGCTGCCCTGGCTGATACGATCGAAAAACACTCGCGGGTGGAGTTGCTGGATAAATGGTATCCCCAATCCGTAGATAAGGAGTATGGAGGATTCCTCAGCACATTCACATATGACTTTAAGCCAACCGGCGACCAGGATAAGATGATCGTATCCCAGGCGCGGCATATCTGGACCAATTCGAAAGCCGCAGAACTTTACCCCGATACGACACACTATTTAAACAGCGCCCGTCATGGATTTTTGTTTTTACGCGACTTCATGTGGGACAAGACTTACGGAGGATTCCATTGGCTTGTCGACCGCCAAGGCAATCCGAAACCAAGTGGCCAGGGAGAGAAAACAGCCTATGGAAATGCTTTTGGTATATACGGCCTTGCCGCATACTATAAAGCCTCCGGTGACACGGCAGCGCTGTCACTTGCCAAAAAAGCGTTTGCCTGGATGGAAGAACACAGTCATGATTCCCTACACAATGGCTACTTCCAGCACCTGAAAAGAGATGGAACCGTTATTGCCCGTGACGCCAGTGTTCTATCGACTGCTGAAACCGGTTACAAGGATCAAAACAGTTCAATCCATTTACTGGAAGCATTTACAGAATTATACACGGTGTGGCCCGACCCGCTGGTGCGGGAGCGTCTTCAGGAAATGCTTTTTCTCATTCGCGACACCATTACTTCTCCGAAAGGTTATCTCATCCTCTTCCTGACACCGGACTGGAAACCGGTTTCATTCAGGGATTCCGCCGATTCCGTTATTCACAAACACCATGGACTCGATCATGTATCGTTCGGCCACGATGTGGAGACCGCCTACCTGATGCTGGAATCTTCTCACGTGCTGGGAATACAAAACGATACGTTAACGAAGGGGATTGCAAAAAAGATGGTAGACCACGCGCTCGATAACGGTTGGGATAATAATGCCGGCGGATTTTATGACGAAGGGTATTACTTTAAGGATAAACCGGGAATAACCATTACACACGACACAAAAAACTGGTGGGCGCAGGCGGAAGGATTAAACACTCTGCTGCTTATGGCTGATCAATATCCCAACGACGAGCATAACTATTACGAAAAGTTCCGCGGGATGTGGAAGTACTGCGACACCTACCTGATCGATCACCAATACGGCGACTGGTACGAAGGTGGTCTTGATAAACAACCCGAAAAGAAAACAGCTCTTAAAGGCCACATCTGGAAGGCGACCTATCACCAATACCGTTCTTTAATAAACTGTATGCACCGGTTGCGGGAGGAAGATGCTCTCGCAAAGGAGCACTGAAAAATCCTGTTCGATCACGGCAGCGAAGCAAAGACCGTATGAACCGGGCACTTTGCTTATCGATGTGATCAGCAGGATGTAAAAAAATCGCTTCAGAGTTTCATTTCCCAGCCCTTTTCATACTGGCGGCTCCAAAGTTCCTGGGCTTCCTTGTCATTTTTAATGTGTCCGTTGGCGGGGTCGCAATACAACGCTCTCCCTGTACGGTAAGCGATATTACCCAATTGAGGAAGTAGTGTGGATTTGTATCCCTCGCTGATCGGGCAAGTCAGCTTTGATTTACCGCGTATGGTGTCCACAAAATTGAGCAGGTGAATGCTGTCAAGCTTGTCACCCATACCCATGGTATTGGTCGCATCGGCCTGCTGGATGTCGGTTTTTACATCGCTGATCAGTTTATTGGACTGGTCATACACCTTATAATCGTCACCGCCGGGGATTACCATAGTACCTTTTTCGCCGTAGAAGATCACCCCTCTGCCGGTACCTTCCACCGGGAAGTCGTTGCAGCTACGTCCTTCCCAGGTCATCGCTGTGTTGTTCGGAAATTCAATTGTTATGGTTTGAGTATCGGGTGTCTCCCAATCATCCTTATACGCAAAGCGACCGCCGGCGGAAACAACTTTTGTCGGGAAATCGACACCCAGTCCCCAGCGCATCACATCGATCTCGTGGGTACCGTTATTCAGCGCCTCACCTGTTCCCCAGTTCCAGAACCAATGCCAGTTATAGTGAATCAGATTATCTTTAAAAGGTTTGCGCGGCGCGGGACCTTGCCACAGTTCATAATCAAGTGTGGCCGGCGGCGCAGCAACGTTGCCGACACCTATCGGTTTTCTTCCATTCGCATACCATCCCTTGGCAAAATATACACGGCCGATCACACCCTCCTTCAGCGCCTGTATTCCTTCCATCACCTTTGGAAAGGATCTCCGCTGGCTTCCCATCTGGATAAGCCTGTTATATTTTGATGCTGCCGCTACAAGCATCTCTCCTTCCGCCGGATTGTGAGAACACGGTTTTTCAACGTAGACGTGTTTACCCGCCTTTACACCCAGCAACGCAGCCGGTGCATGCCAGTGGTCCGGTGCAGCGATGGTTATCGCGTCAACATCCTTTTTTTCGACTAACTGCCGGATGTCTTTAATACCTTGCGGTTTCTTGCCGGTTTCTTTTTCAATCCCGGCGATGGTCTTCGCCAGAACGGTATCATCCACATCGCAGATGTATCCGACCTCCACGTTGGGAAGGCGTGATAGCATCTTCGCCAAAAAGAATCCCCTGCTGTTGGTGCCCATTACGCCGATCACCACTTTTTCATTCGGCGATCCAACAAAACTGAATACTTGCGGGGCCAGAAAAACGCCTGCGCCGGCTATTCCGGTTTGTTTGATAAATGTTCTGCGGTTAGTCATGTCCGGTTGGTTTGTGTTTGTAAAGTAAATATATCTTTTTATTACAAAGCATTATCAACCGGCGATGTAAAGCAGGCGTCGTCGTCCCCGTCGAATTCAACTACTGTATTGAAGCGGGGTTTAGTACAGTATTGAAATAAAAAAAGAAGCAGCCGGCAAAAGCTGCTTCCAAAGCACTATGAACATTACAGCCAACTAATCCTCTATCATATTTACTTCGGGTAACTCCAGGGCTTTAATTTCCTGGATTGCGCCGCCGGCAATACCTCTGACGTCGCCATACAACGATACCAGGGTCTCCATGGCTCTCAGTAATTTTTTTTCGCGTTTTGCCCATTGGCTCGTAAAAAGTACTTTCTCCCTGGTCAGGTCTTCCTGCATGTCGGTGTAGGATTCAAACGCCGCTTCCAGTTTTTGCCTGAACTCATTACTCGTCACGTAACTGTAGATCATCTGCATTTTATCGCCTTTATTTTCCTGCGCAGCCAACACTTCGCCTACCCGCGATAAATTGTGCCTGAACAATAGGGAAAGGGCCTTGAACTCGATGAACGTGCAGATCCATATCCCTTCCATTTCTCCAAACCGTGTCATACCTTCCGGAAAGGCTTCGGTTACGATCACTCCGAGGTCCGCCTGCTTCAAACGCATATCATCCTTGATTTTGCTGATCCATTCATAGCTGAAGTGTTTGGTCCGTTTACTCTCGTACAGGATCCTTCCGCACTCATTTTCATAGTGGTCGCGTACAATGTGCACACAATCTCCACCCCGCTTTCCTTTGGATATCTCTTCAATTACATCGCGGGGAAAAGTCGCCTGAAGGTATTCTTCAATCGCCAGTTCCTGTACCTCGCCCTGGGTCTGCATACTACCTTGTTCCGTTCTGCGCTTCATTTCGTTGATAAGTTTCGACTGGTCGTCCAGTTTTTTCTGGAGTTCCGCACTTTTCATACGCTCTTCATCGCGGGCTTTTTCGGTTTCTTCAACGACCCTCTTTTTCAGCATCAAATCCATCGTTTCACGGTCACGGGCCAGTTTTTGCTCCCGTTCGCGCACTTCCAGCAAGGCTTTATCCAGAGCCGACTTATCGGCTTGTTCGCGGATGATCTTTTCGCGCTCCAGGAGTTTTTTCTTCATTTCATGATCGATACGCTCCTCTCTTTCCTTTATTTGTAGCTCCCGTTCTTCCACGGACAGGAATTTTTCTTCCAGTTGCCTCAAGCGGAGCGCCTTGGATTTTCTGTCCTCTTCCAGGCGTTTCAGCTGATATTGATATTTTTCATTTTCCTGAAAGCGAATCCGTTCCTCAAGCATTTTCGAATTTTCATCGAGTTTCATTTCAAACTCCTTTTCCAACTGCGTGCGCAACTCGTGCTGGATAGCTTCTTCGGGGGAAAATTTATTACCACAATGCGGGCATTTGACAAGTAAAGCGGCTTGTGTTACTGTTTCCATATCCTTGATATTTTACCCTAAGGTATATTTCACCATTGACAGGTTGTGTCAATGCCATGAATGGGATAAAATTGGTACTTTGGGGCCAATGAAAAAGATTGTCAAAGGTAAGAAGACAGAGTCCATTATTCCGCAGGCGAAGCTGCTGCGACTTTTCCAGATTATCGCTGTACTGAAGTCCGGACATTGGACCATCCGGCAATTGGCCGAACGCTTTGATACGAGCGACCGGACGATCTACCGCTACCTCAACCTCCTCGAAGAAGTTGATTTTTTGATCGAGAAAGACTTCGACAACCGCTACTTCATCATTACGTCGGACGACGACCCCACGCAATCGCAGTTTTCAGTGGAAGAAACACGTATGATGAAAAAACTGATTCTCGCGGGCACCAACGACAATCCGCTTAAGAATCTCTTACTCAAGAAACTTTCCCTGAATTCGGAGATCGACAGTATGCCACGCCTTTTTTTAAAGGCCAGACTGGGCAGATTCGTCGATCAGCTGGCGGATAGTATAAAGAATAAAACGCAGGTAGTGTTAAAAAACTACCACTCCGCCAACAGCAATGAAATACGTGACAGGCTGGTGGAGCCTATTCATTTCGGCGATAACTACCAGACTATCATAAGCCTGGATACGGAGGACAAAATATGCAAGCAATTCAAGCTTGACAGGATCGGAGAAGTTATCGAAATGAAAACCCCCTTCACATTCGAAGAACTTCACCGGAAAAACCAAACAGACATCTTTGGTATGACCGGCGATTCAGATACCTGGATCACGCTTCAGTTGAGCCTGAGGGCGTATCTTTTATTACGCGAGGAATTCCCGCTGTCGATACCCTTTACTGAAAAGACGGAAAAAGGATATCAGTTTCACGCCCCCGTTTCAAACTTCGAGGGGATCTCCCGCTTTATCCTGGGTTTGCTGGACGAGATCACCATCGTCGGGCCGCAGGTGTTAAAAGACTTTGTGCTCCACAAGATCGGATTTAAAAAGCTCTAACCGCGTTGTGACGGTCAGAAATTACCGACCGATTCCGTATTGTCTTCCGTCATTTTTTGCAATTCCAGGAGGTGACATTTCACGTGAAGAGCCAGGAAGTAAAGCGCCTGGTAAATATCCAGTTGTCCCACTCCGTCTACGGTCATCCCGGTCTTATACAACACACCTTCGCCGTGGTGAAGAAGTTCGAGGTATATCAGGCAGCGGTCCAGTTGTTCCCTGATCTCCCGCCGCACGAGGGGGAGGGATATGTTCGCCGCCGGCATAACGTTCCGGAGGTATTCCGGGTATGAGTTATTCACGGCCCGACCCAATACCTCTTCGTCGAGGCAATACGTATGCAGTATTTCATGTACATCACCACGTTGGGTATAAAGCGTTTTCGGGTAGCCTTTGTCAATAAAGTCCAGAAAAGTCCGGTTCGTCAGCATCACACATTCCAGTAGCTCCCGGACGCTCCGGTTACCGGATGGCGACCGGTGATCTATCAGCGCGCCGTCCTTGTCGAACCACTCATCCAACCCCGAAACGGAGCGGATCAATTCATTTCTAATTGTTACGATAATTTTTTCGATTGTCATACATCAGGTTGTAAAGTAAAAAAGCCCGGACTTTCGTACCGGGCTTTCTTTATTTAATCATTTAACAATGAGTCACTTCAAGAATTCAATCCCGGGTCAAACCAATCGCGCTTACGCACTGGGTTTAGTGTTGCTTTCGCGATAATATGGAACTGGTTTGTCAGCATGTGACAAATGTAAAAAAAGTTTTGTTAACCGGTATCAGGCGCAGTAACATTTTATGATACTTTATTCATGCAGCATTTTTTATACTTTCTCCCGCTACCGCACGGGCATGGATCGTTCCTTTCCAATACAGAGGCCGGCCGGGCGGTTGCTTTCATCGCGGCGGCTGTATCCTGCTGAAATGCTTTCGCCAGCAATGCATACAGTTCCGGGTGGTTCTTCTGCAGAAGGTTAGGCCGTTCAAAAAAGTATTCACCGGCAACGGCGAGGAATTCCCGCTCCCGAGTAGCTCCGTATTCGTTAATATCACTTTGCCCTTTTATAATCTCCGCCGTCTTCGACCGGATGAGTTCCAGCCACGGAAGGGCATACATCTTTCCGTTCAACACAGACGGTATCCCATCCAGACTACCATCCTCTTTATCTATAAGATGAATAAATTCATGGATCCCGACATTTTGCTTGTCCGTATCATTTTCAAACCCGCGATGCAACGCGGGCTTCGACAAGATCATTTTACCCTCCATTGTCCCGCCGCTACCTACCATACCCGTTATCGTTTCTTCTTTACTGTTGATCGTGAAATCGCTGCCGAACGAATCCGGATACAACAACACCTCGTCAAGGAAAGTATAATCCCATTCCGGAAATCCAAAGACGGGTATGACGGCACTGCTGGCAACCAGCAACTTATCCGTAATATCAACGTTCGTCCGAACGCCGGTGATCCGAACCCGGCTGATAAACCGGATCACATCGTCCTCGAACCGCTTCCTTTCATCCGGGCCCAGACTATGGTAAAAAATAACTTTTTGGTCCAGGATCGATTTCCAGGTTTCCGGAAAACCGCCCCTGACTCGTTCGCCCTTCCGTTGCCTGGAATAAAACAGGGCAAACGCAATCGCGAACACTATGATGATAATAAAACTGATCATCGTAATTTTGGATTTGCCAATACACGGACAGCAAGTACCGCTCTGCGAATTAACGGATTCGTTCGAACCGGACCAGTAATATTCACTAAATTACCGTGGAGAGACGTCAGGATGCGCCCCTGGAAGATTTATAAGTTCTGCCTTTTGATGGCACTGTTGCAGTCGGTACCCGGCGGACTGTATGCACAGGTCTTGTTTCAGCGTGGGGTCAATCTCACGAACTGGTTTCAGTCCGCCTCCGCTTCGCAGATCCAGTTCAACAGGTTTACCAAAAAAGATTTTCAGGATATTAAGAGCCTGGGCTGTGATGTGATCCGGCTTCCCATTAACCTTCACGCGATGACGAGCGGGGCTCCCGATTACACGCTGGATCCCCTTTTCCTTTCGTTCCTGGACCAGGCTGTAGACTGGGCCGAAGAATTGGATATTCACCTGATCCTGGATAACCATACCTTCGATCCTTCCGCCCCGACGGATCCGGCAATCGGACCGGTTCTTGTTAAAGTCTGGTCGCAGATGGCAGACCATTATAAGGAGCGGTCGGATCATATTTATTATGAAGTGCTCAATGAGCCGCACGATATCAGCGATGCTACCTGGGGATCCATTCAGCAATCGGTGATCGACGCGATACGGGCATATGACACCAGCCATTTTATTATTGTCGGCGGCGCGAACTATAATAATTACAACAACCTCAGCATTCTTCCCTCATATACCGACACAAGGCTGATCTATACCTTTCACTTTTATGATCCGTTTCTCTTCACACACCAGGGAGCCGGCTGGACTTCCCCTTCGCTGGTACCCCTATCCGGTGTACCGTTTCCCTACCGCTCCAACGCCATGCCTGCTGTTCCCAACTCATTAAAAGGGACATGGGTTGAAAACGCTATGAACGGTTACCCGGCCGAGGGAACTGTAGCGAAGGTCAAACAGCAACTTGATGTCGCTGTCAATTTTGGAAAACAGCGCCAGGTGCCTGTGTTCTGCGGCGAATTTGGCGTTCATATTCCAAACAGCAACAATGAAGACCGGGTTACCTGGTATGCTGCGGTCAGGAATTACCTCAACGAAAACGAAATTCCCTGGACAATTTGGGACTACCGGGGCGGTTTCGGTTTGTTTGAAAAGGATTCTTACGAATTATTCGATTACGATCTGAACATACCCTTGCTTGAAGCGCTGGGTTTTGTCGTTCCGGATCAACATACATACCCCACCGGTCCGCTAACCAACGGATTCCAGGTGTACGACGATTTTATGGCGGACGGCGTTTTTGATGACAGCACACCAACGGCCGGGACACTGAATTTTTATTCGGATGACAGCCCGAAGGAAGGCGATCAATGCATTTACTGGACGGGAGTAGGTCAATACGATGCGATCGGGTTTGACTTCAAACCCAACCTGAACCTTTCCCTGATGCCTGAGAACGACTATACGCTTCAATTCTGGGTCAGAGGTAACACGACTGGTGCTATGTTCGACATCCGCTTCATGGATACTAAAACCGGTGATAGCGACCATCCCTGGAGGATGGGGAAAACAATAGACAATACCTTTGCCCCATGGGACGGCGAATGGCATCAGGTAAACATCCCGTTGAAGAGCCTGGAAGAAAAAGGCGCATGGGACAACGGCTGGTTCAACCCCGAGGGAAAATTCGACTGGTCGAAAATAGACCGTCTGGAGATCGTACCGGAGTATCAATCGTTGACCGGGATATCCTTTTCATTTGACGATATACGGGTTTCCGGTAATGAGATCACTGTCATCACATCGGTTGAAGAAAAAGGGGCCGGTCAGGAGCTGACCATTTACCCGAACCCGGTAGTTGATTATACGTTGATCCGATACCGGGTGGGTTATCCGGCGGCCGGCCAACTCTATGTTTACAATCAAGCCGGCCAGGTGGTAAAAACGTTTGAAACCCTGCCTGAAGAAGGAGTTCACGAAATTTTCTGGCCTCGCGAAGATAAAGACGGTTACAGGTTGCCGGATGGTTTGTACTTTTTGCAGCGGGCGACACAAACCCGTGTTCAAACAGTCAAGCTGATATTAACGGGTGCCCAACACTAGGATCAGGGAATAATTACCAGTGGCGCTTTCAGCTGGTCGAGCAGTTCATCGAACGTTTCCTTGTTCCGGATGAGAATTCCCTTTCCGATGACGAGGAAGCTGACTTTGTGCTTCCGGGAGTGGTCTTCAATGCGGTCATCCACAAAGCCCACTTCCGACTTGAAATCATAGGATATGCCTTTTCCCCCTAAAACCTCCTTTTCGAGGACTGCGAAATTTTTCGCTGCCTCCTCCTCTATTTTCTTTTTCATCTGACTGACTTCGCCATTCTCCTTATTCACCAGCCTGTAGGTATATAAAATAGAGAGGTGGCATCCTAATTTTTCCGCCAGTCCTGCCGACCATTTCAGTGCTTCCTTTGAAGAATCTGAAAAATCGATAGTGCATAAGATCCCGTTTGTCATACGAATTGTTCCGAAAAGACTTACTTAATGTACAAACATACATCAGGGACAAGGGTAGGAAATGGATATTGATCATAGTAAAATATGACTTTTATCATACCGGCTGGTTGACTAAATTACGCTAATTGCACATTGTACGAATGGATTTTTCAATTGTAACCAACGAAGCGTTCCGCGAAATCTTTCAGAGTATGTCTGAAGGTATTATCATGGTGGACGAATCCGGGACAATTGCGATAGCGAATCCGGTGGCGGAGCAGGTTTTTGGATACGATCCCAATGAGTTGACCGGCAAGGAACTGGAAAGCCTGTTGCCCGAACGTTACCGGGGGAGGCACCTTAGTTTCCGTCAGGGTTTTAACACACACCCTGAGCCGCGAAGGATGGGGATCGGGCGGGACCTGACGGCGTTACGTAAAGACGGTACCGAATTCCCGGTTGAGATCAGTCTGAGTTATACAAAAGTAAAAGGACAATTGTTTGTCATGGCCTTTATAAGTGATATCTCCCTTCGTAAAAAAGCGGAAGCTGCTTTAAAACAAAGCGAGGAGCAACTTATTGTCTATGCTGCCGAACTGGAGCAAAAAGTGCAGGCCCGGACGGAAGCCCTGAACTATACGATCATCAAACTGGAGGGAGAGGTCAAAGTGCGCAAAAAAGCCGAGGAAGAAGCCCGTAAATCCCTGGAACGGGAACGCGAACTCAATGAATTAAAGACAAAATTCGTCTCGATAGCATCGCATGAATTCCGTACACCGCTCAGTACGGTGATGAGTTCCGCATCGCTGATCCAGCAATACAAGGACAAAGGTGAATTGCCCAAAGTCGACAAACACGTTCAACGTATAAAATCTTCCGTCAATCACCTCACGCTTATTCTTAATGATTTTCTTTCGTTGGGGAAACTGGAAGAAGGCAAAGTCGAGATTAAGAAGGAAAGCATTAACCTCGAGGAATTCATTCATGAAATCCACGAGGAAGTAAGGGCCTTCCTGAAAGACGGGCAACAGATTCAGATTACCTGCGAAGACCGCGCAAAAATGATCGAGACGGATGTCCGCATACTCAGGAATATTATGTTTAATCTCATCTCCAATGCCAGCAAATATTCGGAGAACAACAAAGGTATTTTCCTGTCGTGCACGAAGAACAATAATCTGCTCCAGTTCACGGTGAGGGACGAAGGCATTGGTATTCCGGCGGCGGACCAGAAACATCTGTTCGATCGGTTTTTCAGAGCGAGCAACGCCGGGAATATTCACGGTACAGGCCTTGGACTCAACATTGTAAAACGTTATGTCGAATTACTGGACGGAAAAATATCATTTACCAGTGAGCACGGAAAAGGAAGTTCGTTTCAAGTAGAAATACCCGCTAACTAAATCTTATGCCATGAAAAAAATCCTTTTGATAGAAGACAACCCGGAGATCAATGAGAACACCAGCGAAATTCTACAGCTCGCGGGTTACCAGGTTGTTTCTGCGCAAAATGGTAAAACAGGTGTCGACCTTGCGCAAAAGGAAAAACCCGACCTGATCGTATGCGACATCATGATGCCCGAACTAGACGGGTACGGTGTGCTGCATATCCTGAGTAAAAAAGATGAAACCGCTAACATTCCGTTTATTTTCCTTACCGCTAAAACGGAAAAAACAGATATACGGAAGGGCATGAACCTGGGGGCTGACGATTACCTGACCAAACCGTTTGACGATACCGATCTGCTAAACGCCATTGAAGCCAGGCTGCGTAAGGCTTCCATGATCCAGAAACTTTACGAAGCCACGCCCGAGGGACTGGAAACCTTTATACAGGATGCAAAAAAGGTTTTAAACCTCAAGGATCTGTGCAAGGATAAAAAAATAAAAAGCTTCAAAAAGAAAGCCGAGGTTTTTTCCGAGGGCGATGCGCCGCTGAATATTTTCTTTATTAAATCCGGAAGTGTGAAAGTATTCAAGTCCCACCCGGATGGAAAAGAACTGATCACGAATATTTACAATACCAATGATTTTTTTGGTTTTGAGCCGATCCTGGAAGGGAATGTCTACCAGGAGTCGGCTATTGCCATGCAGGATTCGGAGATCGTAACGATTCCCAAACATGATTTTATCACATTGCTTCAGGGGCACCCCGAAGTATCCGCCGGTTTTATCTCCCTGTTGTGCAAGAAAGTGGCGGAAAAAGAAAAACAACTGCTGAACCTCGCTTACAATTCAGTAAGACAACGTACCGCTGAAGCATTATTAAAGGTACAGGACCTGCGCGATAACAAAGCAAACATCCAGATTTCCCGTGATGACCTGGCCAAAATTGTAGGTACCGCTTCCGAATCGGTCATCCGTGTACTCTCCGATTTCAAAGACGAAGGGTTGATTGAAATTGAATCGGGAAAGATCAGGATCACTCAACCCGCCAAACTGGAGAAAGTGGTTCGCTGGAACGTAGCCCGTTAATAGCTATGCAATTGTGTTGAATATCGGATTGTGAACCTGCAAGTCCGGTTTACCGGCAAAGGATAATATCCATCACACCCTGATCCGCCGCAACGTCATGGCCCTGGAACAGGAACACACGGGCGATCAACAGGCAACCTGAAATAAACAGCATAGTTGTGGTGACCTTACCAATACTGATGTGGAAACGTTTTACCAGCTGATTGATCACCGACGTCAGCCCCAGCATCACAGGTAATGTACCGATACCAAACAGCAGCATAAAATTAAAACTGCTTACGGGACCGTCAAGGGTCAGGCAAACGGCCAGAGCGAGGAACGTTAATCCGCAGGGAAGGATCCCATTGAGTGACCCCAGGACAAACACAGAAACCCGTGTTTTCCGGCCGATGAATTTTCCAAAAACCATTTTCAGCTTAGCGCTTACCTTCTGGAGGAATGGTGTCAGCAGGGGAATCCTGACCGACTTAATGCCGACAATGGAAAAAATCAGCAGTGCAATTCCCAGTACAATGGAAAGCAGGTTTTGCATATGCAGCAACGGCATTGCCATGCCGACGAATCCCACGATCATTCCCAACAGGCTGTACGTGAAAATCCTTCCGGTATTATAGATCAAACGGTTAAGGAAAGCATCGCGTCCGCCACTGCTGACGGCTAACACCAGGGGACTACACATTCCCACGCAGTGGAGGCTGCCGGCAAGACCCATGATCAACGCTGTTGCAATCATCTCAGATATAGATTACTTCTTCCAGGTAGAATTCCTTACCGTCCATTTTCCACAAGAGCTTCGCCCGGTACATCCCCTTCTGTAAACTTTCCAGTTCAAATGACTGGATACGTTCTCCTGTACGGGCCAGCTGGAAGTTTCTGTCCATCCGGGGATTGGATGGACAGAACAGTTTCAGTTCACCGGCTTCCATATCATTCCACTGGCCGAAGGCTACCTGAATCCGGTCATTTACGATCGTAAATTCCGGTTTCGATGCCAGCGCCGCAGTATTATTCAGCCGATAGATCTGATCCTGGTACAGAAGTTCCTGCTGATAGTAATCTTTTGAGACAAGATCGATGTCCTGCCGTACACAAACCATTACCAGCGTACCGATAAAGACGGCGAACACAACAAAAGCCACGACAATCCAGGTTCCGAAGTTCATTTTCATATTATTCTCTTTTAGCATCGGATGCTTTACTTACGGGTCCGATAAATTTCAGCTTTACGGATTCAATTTTCTTGTTGTCCCGGTAGATTCCCAGTTTCACAATAGTGCGCGCGTTGGTTACATCCTTTTCAGGTATCCTGATAAAATATACACCTTTAACAAAACCCTCTGCCGGAACTTTTATGGATTTACCATCCGCCTTAACCAGCTGCGCCGTTGCCGGAGATTCCACCATGATCTCAAGCTCCAGTTCATTAAACGTCTTGTTTACAAACTCGACATTATACAGGTTGGTAATGAAGCCGGGTTCACGCTGATATAAAGTACCCGGAACCTTGAGAACGGTTGTTTCCACATCGGAACGGGTTGCCAATGCAAAACTCAGCACACCAAGCAGCGCGCACAGCACAACCGTATATCCGATCACACGTCCGTTGATAATTTTAAGTATTCCGTCTTTGATCGAATTGTAAGAGGCATACCGGATAAGGCCTTTCGGTTTTCCGATTTTCACCATAACATCGTCGCAGGCGTCGATACACGCAGTACAGTTTACACATTCCAGCTGCGTTCCGTTGCGGATATCGATACCCGTCGGGCAAACATGAACACACAGTTTACAGTCGATACAGTCACCGGTGTTCGTATTTGCTTCCGCATTTTTTTTCCGATAACCGCGCGGCTCGCCCCGCAACCAGTCGTAAGCGACAACGATCGACTCCTTCGATAAGAGAACACCCTGTAGCCTCCCGTAGGGACAAACGGCAATGCAGGCCTGCTCGCGGAACTTCGCATAGATGAAATAGAACACACCTGTAAATGCCGAAAGGCCGATGAAACCTGCGAGGTTTTCAGCCGGCGGCCGGCGGACGATATCAAATGTTTCGTTGATACCGATCAGGTAGGCCATCACTGTGTGCGCGATCAGCAGGGAGATCGCAAAAAAGATAACATGCTTCAACGTTTTCTTCGCGATCTTTTTCGTCGTCCATGGTTCTTTCGATAACCGGCGCTGAGCGGTGGAATCACCCTCGATCCAGTACTCAATTTTTCTGAAGACCATTTCCATGAACAACGTCTGAGGGCACATCCATCCGCACCACACCCGGCCAAATACGACGGTAAAGAGAATCACAAACACAAAAAATGTGATCAACACCACGGCGAGCAGAAAAAAATCCTGGGGCCAGAACGCCTGCCCCAGGATCACGAACTTCCGCTCAAATACATTAAGCAATAAAAACGGTTGGCCATTAATCTTCAGAAAGGGTCCGGCAAACAATATGGACAACAGGAATACGGTAACGGCAATCCGCCAATTATGGTACTGGCCCGCCGGCTTCTTTGGGTATACCCAAATCCTTTTACCTTTCTCATCAACAGTTGCAATACTGTCCCGAAACTCCTCCTCCCCGGAAGCTATAATGGTCTCGGCATTTTTTTCAAGTCTTTCCTTGCGGACATCCATTCTCACTCCACCTTCCATGTCATCTTCTGTTTTTTACACGTACCTTTTACTTTTATAAAGAAGCTTGTGTTTTTGTTGTATCTGCGGCTAACGGCTCTGCTGTGAACAAATCTCCCTGGGGAGCTTTTGCGTTTTCGGGCTTCGTACCCTGCAGACTCATTACAAAAAACGTTACATCGAGGACGTTTTGAGGACTCATGGTCTTACCCCAGGCGGGCATTCCTTTCTCCACTACTCCGTTCTTGATCGTCTGATACACTTTCTTAACATCGCCGCCGTGCAGCCAGTATCCGTCGGTCAGGTTGGGGCCGATGGTATTTCCACCGCCGTCGTTACGGTGACAGGAGCCGCAATTATTCGACATAAAGACCTGTTTACCTTTCTCGATGATCGCCTTATCCTCCGTATAAACGATGGTATTCTCGTCGATCACAGCCTGGGGCTGGGAAGCCTTGAATTTCCTTACTTTTTCTTCCGCTACTGACAATTCATTCTGGTATTCCTGTTCCTGCAACGGTAGGGAGTCTGTGAAATGGAATACAACAACATAGACCGCGGCAAATGCAATCGTTCCGATGAAAAGCCAGGTCCACCAGGGTGGCAAATGGTTGTCCAGTTCCCTGATCCCGTCGTAGTTATGGTCGAGCTCTATATTCTTTTCCTGTTCTATGGGAACGGATGCATTTATCTGCTGAACGAATTTATCCCACCATGTGGCTTTTGCAACATAGGAAACACCGAGCTTGCTGGCTCTTTCGCGTTCCGCCTGTTCACTCATCATGTTCAGGATCCGTATCAGGTAGAGCGCTACAAAACCAACGAGTATCACGACCACCAGCATAAACAGCGTTACCAGGTAGAACGGCAACATGGGGTGGTTAATCGGATCATCCCAAAATGTAGGCTCGGCTGTTGCGGCCTCCTGGGCGAATGCGCTAAGACCAGGGGTCATCGCTAAAATAAATATCATTATTCTTCTCATGGCCTATTAAAGTTTACGGTTTGGCTTTTCAATTTCAGGATCGGAATCCGTGAGTGGCATCGTCTCCATTTTTTCAATAAATTTTCTGTCTGCCGAAAAGACCGCCCAAAGAAGGCAGAGAAAGAATATAAAAAAGATCACAAACGAGATGATGGGCCATATCTCGATATTATCTATACTTTGAAGGACGTTTTTATACATGGCTGTTATTTTTCAGTTCATTATTTACTTGCCGGTCAACGCTGTCTTTTCACCTTTAATATCTTTACCCAGACGTTGCAGGTAAGCGATCAGCGCGATGATCTCAGCATCTTCAGCCACTTCAATACCGTCTGCCTTCAGGGAAGCGACAATTTGGGCAGCCTGTTTTTCCACATCTGCGTTCGCCTCGTTTTCATAACCCTCCTCGTAAGGAACGCCTACCGACCGGAGCGCATTGATCTTTGCTTTTGTCATCGTTTTATCGATACTCTGCTCGAATAACCAGGGATATGCAGGCATGATAGAGCCGGTTGATACGGCATCGGGCGCGAGCATATGATTATAGTGCCAGCTATTGGAATACTTTCCGTTCAGGCGGTGCAAATCCGGTCCTGTACGCTTGGATCCCCACAGGAATGGATGATCGTAAACAAACTCACCGGCTTTGGAATATTCACCGTAGCGTTCGGTCTCGGAGCGGAACGGCCTTACCATTTGCGTATGGCAATTCACACACCCTTCCCGGATATAGATATCACGGCCATGAACTTCCAGTGGTGAATACGGCTTAACACTGCTGATTGTCGGCACATTAGATTTGATCAAAAACGTCGGGATCATTTCAATCGCTCCGCCAATAAGAATGGCGATCAGGGTCAACACGGTAAACAAAATCGGTTTGTGTTCCAGCACTCTGTTATGCCAGCCACCGCCGTGTTGTACAAATGCTTTGGCAAGCGGAGCAGCCTCGGCCGGTTCGTTCGCGATGAAGCTGCCGGCGTATGCTGTCTTGATCAGGTTATAGGTCATGATGATCGCACCTGTCAGGTATAACGCGCCGCCAGTTGCCCGGAGGGCGTGCAGTGGCAGGATTTGTACGGTAGTCTCCAGGAAGTTCTTGTATACGAGGAATCCCTCGGCATTAAATTCTTTCCACATAAGACTTTGAACAACACCGGACACATACATCGGCAGGGCATAGAAGATAATGCCAAGGGTTCCCAGCCAAAAGTGAACGTTAGCGAGGCGTGTAGAATATAGTTTGGTACCCCACATCCGTGGAATCATCCAGTAGAGAATGGCAAAGATCAGAAATCCGTTCCACCCCAGCCCACCGACGTGCACGTGAGCAACGATCCAATCCGTAAAGTGGGCGATCGCGTTAACGTTCTTCAATGAGAGAAGAGGGCCTTCAAGCGTAGCCATACCGTAAGCTGTCACGGCTACCACCATAAATTTCAAAACGGGATCTTCGCGAACACGATCCCAGGCACCGCGTAACGTCATCAACCCATTCAGCATACCACCCCACGACGGAGCGATGAGCATAATAGAGAAGACAACACCTAAAGATTGCGCCCAGTCCGGCAGAGAAGAATACAATAAATGGTGAGGACCTGCCCAGATATAAATGAAAATCAAAGACCAGAAGTGTATGATAGACAGGCGATACGAATATACGGGCCTGTTCGCTGCCTTAGGGAGAAAATAATACATGATTCCCAAAAACGGGGTAGTGAGGAAAAATGCTACGGCGTTGTGTCCGTACCACCACTGAACCAATGCATCCTGAACTCCCGCAAACGCCGAATAACTTTTGAACAAGCTCACCGGCATTTCGAACGAATTCACGATATGCAACACTGCCACCGTCACGAATGTGGCAATGTAAAACCAGATCGCAACGTAGAGATGGCGTTCCCGTCTTTTGATCATCGTTCCGATCATATTCAGACCGAATACAACCCAGATCACGGCGATCGCGATATCAATAGGCCATTCCAGTTCCGCATATTCTTTGGATGTGGTAAAGCCCAGGGGTAACGTGATAGCAGCTGCCAGGATGATCAGTTGCCAGCCCCAGAAGTGCAACCAGCTCAGCGCATCGCTGAACATCCTTGTTTTGAGCAAGCGTTGCATGGAGTAATAAACACCTCCAAACATAGCATTCCCCACAAATGCGAAAATAATGGCATTCGTGTGGAGGGGCCGGATCCTTCCGAACGATGTATACTGCAGATCGAAATTAAACAGCGGATATACCAATTGAATGGCAGCAGTAAGGCCTACAAGCATACCCACCAAGCCAAATACGACCGTTGCGATCATAAAGGCTTTGACAATTTTGTTGTCGTAACTGAATTTTTCTATTTCCATAGGTTTAGCGCGATGCGTTCACATATTTTTACGGAGATAAAAGTAGAAGGCGCGCGAACGGCGGAGGCTGATTCCTGTTATGTCAGGAACTGATTTTTGTCAGTGATGGGATGGGGACTTGTAAGGGGATTTTTTACAGTGTTTTTCCAACGGCCAGTCAGCGATCCGCCCACCATGCCCATGGAATAAAAAGCCATTGAAGCTGGCCAGCCCATGCGATCGCATAAACGCCGGGTGGCGGCGGGCCTGTCAAATTCAGAACCTGGATAACTACAAGAAACAGGATGAGACTCCAGAACTTCCAGGTGACGCGTTCACCGGACAAAATTTTTGCTTTCACGTAAAGAACGGTTCCCGTCGCAAAAAGCAGGCCCTCGGTCAATACGGTAAGCACCGTTGAATTCCATAAGCCGAAGCCTACCTTGATTGAATCGCCGGGATACAACGGCAGATCGGGTATGTGTACAATGAGATCCAGTATCCAATGGCTGAGCACAAGCGCCGCAAGCAACATCGCGGCGGATTTTTTCCTTTCAATCAAATAATAGACAGTTCCAAAGAGCAACGACCAGCACAGTACCATCAGGAGGCTATGCGAAATGGGATAATCCGTAAAATCCAACGGGGTGACTTTGCTGATACCCGGGGCAATCGCTACGTGTTCCACATCGAGTAGCAAGAAAGTGGGCCAAAGCAGGTCGAGAAACTGTGCGGCCAGGAAATAGAGTGCCAGAGAAAGAGAGGGGTTAACCTTTTTTGCAGCCATTCCTGCAGCAAAATGTCCGATGAACATGGGAAACCGGTTAAATCGATAATGTCAATCCGGGAGCAGTAAAAATGTAAGGCGAGATGCAAACAAGCAAGTGGCGAAGGTAAAAATTTAAAAATATTTATTCAAAACCTCCTCCAGCATTTCGCGTGTCAGCGGCTTTGTTCTGAATTCAAAAATTGCCGGAGATGTCAGTGCTTTCAATCTGTCGTCGGGATTTTCAGACGTGGTCAGCATAACGATGATTGCGCGGCTTTTACGATGGTCATCCAGCTTAGCATATTCTTCGAGGAATTCCCAACCATTCATGCGGGGCATGTTAATATCCAGGAAGATCAGGTCGGGCCGTACATGTTCCGCAGTTGACCCGAGGTATTCAAGGGCTTCCATGGCTGTTTTTCTTGAAACGACCAGTTCACACATACCGCTCTTCCGGATGACCCTTTCATGATAGAAATTATCATCCGGGTTATCGTCGATCAGCAGGATACACTTCACGGATTTGCTCATAGTTCGAGTTTCGGTATCGTGAAATAAAACGTCGTTTCTTTTCCAAGGACAGAATCAACCCAAATCTCCCCGTTATGGAGCTCTACGATTTTTTTACAATTCGCCAGGCCAATCCCGCTCCCCTCGTATTCATCGTTCGTATGCAGGCGCTGGAAGATTTCAAAGATTCGTTTAAAATGCGCCGGTTCGATTCCTATGCCGTTATCCCTGACCGAGAACTGCCATTTTCCAGCCATCGGGTTCGAACGGACCGATACCTGCGGGGTGTGGTTGTCCGGTTGAAACTTAATCGCGTTCGTTAGCAGGTTCTGAAACAACTGTCTAAGCTCGACATCATACCCGTTCAGCACGGGCATATCGCCGATGTCGATGTCGGTACGTGAGTTTCTGATCATGGTCTGCAGATCCGAAATGATGTTGTTCAGTAATTTTCCACAGTCCACTTCCACCAGCCTGGAATTCCGTCCGAGCCGCGAAAAATCCAGCAACGCCTTGATGAGCAGGCTCATCCGTTTTGTCGCAAGATTGACCGAACGAAGATAATGCCTCGCCTGGTCGTCCATCTGATCCAGGTAATCCTCCTCAAACAATTGCATATAATTGGAAACGGTACGGAGGGGTTCCTGAAGATCGTGGGAAGCAACATAGGCGAACTGTTCAAGTTCTTTGTTCCTGATTTCCAGTTCCACCTGTTTTTTGACCACGTTCTCCTGAATCTTCCTTTCCGTGATATCGATAATGGAGGCCAATACCATCTGACCCTCCGGTGTTTCAAGTGGATTCAACCCGATCTCCACCTGTACTTCGGATCCATCTTTTCGCTTTGCGAACAGATCGCGTCCGGCGCCCATGGACCGCGTCTTCGGTTTTTCGAAAAACGTATTCCGGTGTCCGGGGTGATCGCCTTTAAAACGCTCGGGAAGCAGTACTTCCAGCCGGTTACCGATCAACTCATTCCGGTCGTATCCAAACAGTAATTCCGTCTGTTTATTGATCAGTGTGATTATCCCATCGCTGTTTACCAGTACAATAGCATTCGGGGCGGATTCAACGACAAGGCGAAACCGTTCTTCCGCTTTTTTTCTTTCCGTGATATCGATAATAGAGGCAAGTACCAGTGTACCGTCGACAGTAACCAGGGGGTTCAGTCCGATCTCAATGGGAAATTCCGTCAGGTCTTTCCGGGTGGCAAAGAGTTCCCTTCCCGCACCCATCGACCGGACCGTCGGAGAACGGAAGAACATATCGCGGAAGCCGGGATGTTTTTCGCTGAAACGGGACGGTAATAATTTTTCAACCACCTGCCCAATGAGTTCTCCCCGAACATAACCGAATAATTTTTCCGTCTGGTTATTCACATAGGCAATTTTACCTTCCTTGTTCACAAGAACTATGGCATTGGGAGACGACTCTACAATGAGTTGGAAAGTAAGTTCCGAATGTTTGATCTGATCCGACATGTCCTAACCTTTTTTGTAACAACTAACGACGGCTTCCGGATTCCGGAGATTGCAGCCAACTTGTCACCTCGTTCGCCCTTTCGGAAAAGGTGATACGGGTGAGTATTATTAAATGTAATGAATTTTCGGATACGATATCCGATTCGCCGGTTAAATGATAGGTGTCGCGCAAAAGGTGATACCCGATACGCACACAGGCATTTTATTATATCGCCTTGCTGAATAGCTGCTGCTGTGGTTCGATCTCGTCCAGGCGTTTGTCAAAAACCCTGCAGATGTTCCTGATAAAGGGTTCTCCCGCAGTCGTCACTTTCATGCCACCATCTTCATATAAATAAAGAATACCCTCCTTTTCCATTCCCTGGAGCACCTCCAGCATCGAAGGTGTAATAACCCGCTCCATTAATGATGGCTCAAGCTGGCCCTTGCAGCTGATCTGAAGGATACACTCCCGCACATGAAGGTCTTCATCCGAAAGTATATGACCTTTGACAATACTTCCCGAACCTTTCAGTGCGTTGGAGTAATCTTCTACTTTCTTTTCATTTTGGGCGTAGGCGTATTTTGAATCGCTGATCGCGGACGCTCCCAGACCGATCAGCAAGTCCGTATTCGTTGTGGTGTATCCCATAAAATTACGGTGAAGCCTTCCCGCCACGTGGGCCTTGAACAGCGCGTCGTGACGCAAGGCAAAATGGTCCATGCCGATATCCACATATTCCGCCTGCTTCAATTTATGGCGCCCGATCTCATACAAGTGTCGCTTTAACGCCTGACTGGGTAAGTCCGTGTCACTATAACCGCGTTGCCCGGGCTTCAGCCATGGTACGTGAGCATAACTGTAAAACGACAGCCGGTCCGGCTTAAGACCCAACACCTTATCGATCGTATCCGAAACAGTAAAGGGATTTTGAAACGGGAGACCGTATATGAGGTCAAAGCTGACAGACTGGTATCCGATTTCCCTGGCATCGTCAACTACACGCTGCAAATTTTCCAGCGGCTGAATTCTGTGGATAGTACGCTGCACTTTCTCATCGAGGTCCTGCACGCCGAAACTTACCCGCGTGAATCCCAGTTCATATAGTGCCTCCAGATGTTCGCGCGATGTGTTGTTCGGATGACCTTCAAAGCTGAATTCAAAATCGCTGTGAACCTCCACACCGTCCAGTATTTCCGACATCAGCCATCTCAAATTCCGCGGACTGAAAAAAGTCGGGGTTCCTCCACCAAGGTGCAGCTCGCGGATTACCGGCCTTTTACCAAAGATCTTTTTGTAACCATCCCATTCCTTCAACACGCTTTGAATATAAGAGATCTCCACGGCATGGTTCTTTGTTATCCGTGTGGTACAGGCGCAATACGTGCACAGACTCTCGCAAAACGGAAGGTGAATGTAAAGGCTGATCCCCTTTTCATCATTCGATTCGTCAAAAATTCTTCGTACCGAATGAATCCATTTCTCTGTTGTAAATGAATCCGTGTCCCACAGGGGAACGGTGGGATAACTTGTATAACGCGGTGTAGGGACGTCGTACTTTCGTAACAGGGAAGGCAGTGAAGGAGTAATATTCATGGTTCAAATTACCGTCCCCCGGATGCACGGCCGAATGACCGCTATCAGGCCGCCCGGTGACTTTCGTCAGGTTTTTCTGCAGGGCGAGGAGAATCGCCCACAGTTCCGGACGTCTTTTTGGCAATAGAAGGCTTGTCGTCAAATAACATCCGCACCGACGGGGAATACGTGTCGTCGTACTGCCCGTTCTTCAGGTTCCACAAAAATGCGATCAGAAAACCCGTGGCTATAACCAGACTGATCGATATTAATAATATGATGATATTCATTTTACAATTTTTTATGGGCGATGTAATTAACAGCCAGTGTTGCAAATCCTACCACACTCACGCTGCTTAGTGGCATCAACACCGCCGCAACAAGAGGCGTGAGGTTTCCGGTTACCGCGAAACCGAGGGCGACTGCATTGTATAAAAAGGAAATTATGAAAGCGGTTTTGAGGATTGTTGTCGACGCCCTTGCCAGCTCGATAAATTTGTCCAGCAGATCGATTTTACTGCCTTCGAGTATTCCGTCGCAAGCCGGTGTAAACACACCTGTATTGTCTGTTACAGCGATACCTACGTCGCTTTGTTTCAGCGCGCCTGAATCATTTAACCCATCCCCTACCATCATGACTCTCCCGGATCCCTGCTGAAGATCCCGGATGAATGCGAGTTTCTCGTGGGACGATTGGGAAAATAAAAGCTGCGTGCCGGGGTTAAAGAGCGACGCCATTTTCAGACGGTCCGCATCGTTATCGCCGGAAAGCATAGCCACACACCTTTTTCCAAGGCGATCGAGCATTCCCCTGATGTTCTTCCGGACAGCAACCTGAATACTGAAGTAACCTCTTACCTCATCGCCGATAGACACGAATACCTTCGTTGCGTCCGCATCCACTTTCTGACCCATACCCGCATAGGTGGAAGATCCAATACGAAAACACCTGCCGTCGACAACACCCTCGATTCCTTTCCCCGGAATCTCTTTGAATGACGACATATTACCTGCCGCTTTTCCACCGATCGTTTTTGCGATCAGTTCACTCAGCGGATGCGTCGATGCAGCGGTTAACAATTTCACGACACTTCGCTCTGCGACGGTCAACGTTCCCGTAAAATCAACCTGGGGCTCCTGTCCATGCGTGACGGTGCCCGTTTTATCAAATACCACCGCGTCGATTGCCGCAAGGCGTTCGATCACATCGGCGTTTTTCAGGTAAAAATTGTTCCTGCCAAATACGCGAAGCATGTTCCCGTAGGTGAAAGGAGCGGCAAGCGCTAATGCACAGGGACAGGCGACCATCAGCACGGACGTAAGCACCAGCCACATCCGCTGGGGATCGAAGGCGTACCAGTAAAAAGCCGTGGCGACGGCAATCCCCATAACGATCCATGTGAACCTTCTCGCGGCCCGATCGATAATCTTCTGATACTTACTTTCTGTTACTTTTCGGAAAGCGTCGTTGTTCCAAAGACTCGTCAGCTGACTTTGTGACGTATTCTTTTCCACCCTGAAGCGCACCGGCTGCCCGATGAGTCTTCCGCCGGCGTACACGGAATCACCGCACTTCGCCTTCACCGGTTTTGATTCGCCTGTTACAAAGCTATAATCGATAAAGGCGTGGTCGTCGAGGAGAATGCTGTCGGCCGGAATAACCTCCATGTTCCTGATTCGTATCGTATCCCCCGGACGTACATCGTAGATCAATACAGGTTTCCATTCCTCACCGGTTTGCCTCTGAACGGCAAGAGGGAAGTAAGATTTGAAGTCGCGGTCAAAAGCAAGGCTTTCATACGTTTTCCCCTGAAACCACCGGCCGATCAACAGAAAGAATACCAAGCCGGTGAACGAATCCAGGTAACCCGGTCCGGTGGCGGTAATAATGTCATATGAGCTGCGCAGAAAAAGTGCAACGAGTCCGGCCGCAATGGGTACATCGATGTTTATCTGTCTCTGCTTAAAACTTTTGGATGCCGCTTGGAAATAATCGAATGCACTGTAAAAGAACACGGGCAGCGATAATGCGAGGTTCAGCCATGAAAAAAGGTGCATCAGCTTTTCATCGGAATGATCAAGTCCAAGGTATTCCGGAAAACTAAACAGCATAACGTTACCAAAACAAAATGCTGCCACAGAAAGCTTATAGATCAGTGACCTGTTCCACTGAGGCTTTTCTTGCTGTTCCGTATCCAGGTTTATACTTGGAGCGTATCCCAGGGATGCCAGCAATGCCGCAATCCGGCTGAGCGAAATTTTGGAAGGATTAAAATCCACCGTCACCCGCTTTCCGGCGAAGTTCACCTCGGAACGCAGGATCGCGGTTTCAATCTTTTGCAGGTTTTCCAGTAACCAGATACAGGAAATGCAATGGATACCGGGGACGAAAAAAGAGACTTTAGCAAAAGTTTCCGAATCGAAAGTGATAACCTTTTTCCGGATACCGGCTTCATCCAGGTAACTGAATGAATCGTTCGGGACGCCCTTCAACGAGTTGGCCACCCGGTCTTCAAGACGATAGTATTCACAAAGATCATTGGTATTCAGGATCTCAAAAACGGTTTTGCAACCATAGCAGCAAAACGGTTTTTCCTCCAGCCAGTGTATTTCATCACAGGGCTGACCACAATGGTAACAGTTTACCTCCGTAAGAACCTCCGGAGCTTCGGGGAGTGTGTTCGTCATTTCAGGCTTCGACTAATTCATTCTTTAGCGTGTAGGTCCAGACAAGCCGGTCCGTGTGATTGACGACGTCTTCCGTCAGGCTTCCATTGACAAGGTGGGATATTCCCCTGCGTCCGTGAGTGCCCATGGCGATCATATCCGCTTTGATAGCACTCCGGAACTGAAGGATTCCTTCTTCTTCGTTCAGATGGTTGAAGATGTTGGCGGTGCAGTTCCGAAGTCCATACCTTTTAATAAAGGCTTCCATTCGTTCATTGGTGACGCTGTCGGATACAAAGTTTACCGGTGTATTGATCCACACAATGTGCAGGTGCGCCTTGAAGAAGTTCTGCAGGTTCCTGACGTTTGCAATCAGGTCGTCCTGGCCTTCCAGCTCAAGTGTATTGGGGAAAACAATGTTCTTGATCGCTCCTTTATAATAATTTTTTACGATCAGCGTCGGTACGGAAGACTTCCGCACGATCTTTTCGGCATTGGACCCCATCAGTAATTCACGAAGGCCGGTTGCGCCATGGGATCCCATAACGATCATATCGATGTTATTCTCTTTGGCATACTCGAGAATGATGCCGCACACGCCGCCGAACTGTACACCGCTTACCACTTTGACGCCGTTTGTATTGTGTTTTTCCCTGATCTTCACAAATTGCTGTTCCGCCAGATCACGGAGATCTTTCAACAGCGTAACTTCAAAATTCATGGTCGGCATAGCCGTCGGATCGCTTACCACCGGTATCTCCACGACGTTCAGCAGGTGTACCGTGCCCTTCGATTGTTGCGCGATATCCAGCGCTACACGGAAAGCGTTTACCGCCTGCTTCGAAAAATCACATGGAACGAGTATTTTTTTCATAGCGATGAAGTTTATGGTTCAAAAATAGATTTCCCAGCCCGGCTTTGTTTTGAGAATCATCACCCGGAATCATGACTTTCATCATACTTATACCTGAAATACATCCGTAAATATGAATACCCGGTGGTGGGAATTTTCAACAAACACATAACCATCGGTAAAACAACAAAATCACCACACCATGAACACGTTAATCGTCTACTATTCCTTCACAAAAAACAATGAAACCCTGGCCAAAGGGCTGCAGCGGGAATTATCCTGTGACATATACCCGATCCGGGAGGTAAAAAAGAGAACGGCGCTGACTATCCTGCTCGATATCGCTTTCAGGCGGTTGCCGAGAGTTATGAAAGCAACGGCTGACCTGGCGTCTTACGATCATATTATCTTTATCGCCCCGGTCTGGAATGGGAAGATTGCCTCTCCGTTACGGTCGTTTCTCACCGACGAGAGAGTTCGAATCAACGCGTATTCATTCATCACATTGTGTGGCGGAAGAGCCGGCCAGGAGAACTGGCTCCGGGAAGAACTGAAAAAAGTAACGGGAAAAGAAGCCCAAGCGGTCGCCGAGCTAACCGTGCATGAGCTGTTACCCGAAGAGCAACACAAAAACGCATCGATGTACCGGGTTAGCGAAAAAGATATGGAAGTGTTCAGGCCAAAAATAAAGGAATACATCAAAACGATTCAACCGGCCAAAGATCAATACGCGGTCGGTACGCATTAAAACCGTGACCAAAATCAGTATGTCAAATGAGTTGAATCATGTGTATGATGGTCCGGGTAACGGAAATTCGTTCTGTCAAAACAAACTAAAAAAAGGAGGTAATATGTCACTTATCAAAAGATCAGACTGGCCGTCACTGGTGAACGGCTCCTGGCTTGCCGATTTTTTCGACAACGACCGTTTTTTCGACACAGATGGAATGCGGAAACAATCCATGCCGTCTGTCAATGTGAAAGAATCCGACAATGGATTTGAAATTGAAGTTGCCGCACCGGGACTCGACAAAAAGGATTTTAACATCACGGTCGACAACGGTGTACTGACCATCTCGTCCGAGAAGCAGCAGGAAAAAGAGGAGAAGGAGAAGGACTATACACGGAGAGAGTTCAGTTACAGTTCGTTCAGCCGCGCGTTTACCCTGCCTGAAAATGTTAACGAGGAAGACATCAAAGCGGCGTATCAGGATGGTATTCTCAGGCTAAACATCTCGAAGAAGAACATCACCGTTTCGAAAGCGAAGAAAGCCATCGAGGTCAAATAAAAAAAGGTGAAAGCCCGTGGGAGACCATGGGCTTTTTTTGTTGAAGCACTTACCGCTCTTTCAAGGAATAATTCCCGGTCGGCCCGGTCACGTTCAGGCGACAGACCATTTTAATTAGTAATTACAACCTTAGCATCAGCAAAGATCCAGGTCGGATAGGCCAATCTCCCAAAGGCAAAGAGGCTGAATTCGCTTAATAAAACGTTAAAGGGGTCCTATAATAAGTTTCACTTTCGGGCAACTTTTATTATATTCTGCTTCGTGGACAAATTGGAGAAACCGCGGACAATTATCTTTTATAAAAACTACTTCGAAGACTTCTTCCGGAAACAAAATCAAAAGGTGAAGGATAAAATTATCTGGACTTTCAATTTGATAGAAGAGCTTCAAAGGGTTCCTGAAACATATTTAAAACATCTTGAGAACACAGACGGCTTGTTTGGATCCGTGTTCAACTTGGAAGCGACATTTTCCGAATATTCTGTTTTTTCGACCACAGTCAACTAGTCGTCCTGGCCAATGGATTTCAAAAGAAAACACAAAAGACCCCTAAAAAAGAAATTGATAAAGCACTTAAAATAAAAGATGAATATGAAAACGAAAAAAAGCAACGCCAGAACACTTGACCAGTTCAAGGACAAGCATTATGGAAAAAAAGGAACCGCCAGACGAGACAGTCTTGAAGCAGGCTACGAGAACTTTAAAATCGGAGCCCTGCTTTACGAAGCTCGACTTGAAAAGGGATTGACACAGGAAGAACTAGCGGAGAAAGCCGGAACAACAAAGTCGTATATTTCAAAGATTGAAAATAATATCAAGGAAGCCCGTATTTCCACACTTCAAAAGATAATCGAGCTCGGACTCGGTGGACATCTTGAGCTATCGATTAAACTCTGAGAGATCAAAGGTTAGTGTTAGAACTTAATATGATCGACACGCCAACACTCTCATCGAATTTTTGACTGAATACCCTAATATACCGTTCGTTCAAACTGATAACTCTTGAACCGCTCGAATGCCGCCCGCTCCAGTCCCTCGCGATGATTGGGGTGAGCGATCTCAATAAGCGCCTTCGCCCGTTGCCTTAAATTCTTTCCGTACAGGTATGCAATTCCGTACTCCGTCACAATGTAGTGGGCATGCGCACGCGTGGTAACAACACCCGCTCCTGTTTTAAGACAGGAAACAATCCGCGAGATCCCGGAAGATGTTGAAGATGGCAAAGCGATGATCGGCTTACCTCCTTCGGAAAGCGCCGCGCCACGCATAAAATCCATCTGCCCGCCGACTCCGGAAAAATGGTAAGTACCGATGGAGTCGGAACATACCTGGCCGGTTGTATCGACTTCGATGGCGCTGTTGATCGCCGTAACTTTCGGATTCGTCCGGATAACAGCGGTGTCGTTCACGTAATCAATGGCCAGCACGGCAACAGCCGGATTATCGTCAACAAAATCGTAGAGGTCGCGGCTACCCAGCAGAAAGCTGGTGACGATCTTTCCACGGTGTTTCTTCTTAAACTCATTCGTTATCACACCTTTTTCCACCAGGGGAAGGATACCGTCTGAAAATGTTTCCGTGTGAACACCCAGGCGTTTGTGATTTCCCAGACTTGCCAGTACCGCATCCGGGATGGAGCCAATACCGGTTTGAATCGTGGCGCCGTCTTCCACAAGCGATGCACAGTATTCACCGATCCGCCTTGAAATCTGGGGAACATCCGACTGGTATACCTCAGGAAGTTCCTGACTGGCGTAAACTACCGCATGAAAAGAACTTATCTTGACAATTCCATCGCCCAGCGTCCTTGGCATCCGTGGATTAACCTGTGCGATTACATACCTGGCCGACCGCACTGCTGCCAGCGCACAATCGACCGACACACCAAGCGAACAATATCCGTGCTTGTCCGGCAAGGATACATGGACAATGGCGACATCAAGTGGCAGAATACCCCGTTTGAAAAGGTTGGGAATTTCACTAAGGAAGATCGGAACATAATCCCCCCGGCCGTCATTAACAGCCTCCCTGATATTCTGAGATACGAAAAGCGAGTTTATCCGAAAGCTCTGCCTGTATTTTTCATCTGCAATAGGCGCTTCTCCCTGCATGCTGATACTCACCAGTTCCACATCCCACAACTCCGACGCGCGCTCAACCAGCTTCCCTAAGAGAAAATGAGGTGTCGCCGCTCCTCCGTGTACAAATACCCGGTCACCCGGTTTAATCGCTTTAACAGCCTCTTCACCAGAAATATAGTTTATCATGAATTTGAATATTAGTTAATAAGGTTACTTACTTTTCTCTTCGGTTTCGTTCTTCAGGGAATATGTCCAGATAGGTTTGGCACTGTGATTTGCAACGTTCTCCGCAAGGCTTCCATTTACGAGGTGGGCAATTCCCTTGCGTCCGTGTGTACCCATTGCAATAAGATCACCTTTTATACTTTCTGTAAACTGACTGATCCCTTCCTCTCCGTTCGAGTGGTTGTACACATTGAGCGTAT
This sequence comes from Chryseolinea sp., assembly GCA_041742155.1. Classification (GTDB taxonomy): domain Bacteria; phylum Bacteroidota; class Bacteroidia; order Cytophagales; family Cyclobacteriaceae; genus Chryseolinea. The sequence goes on from JBGSJE010000008.1 coordinate 218,844, forward strand.
AGTTCTTCAGCGCAAAATGCCTGGCGAAGGTTTTAAGCCTGGCGAACGTCGTATCGTCTGACGTAAAATTTAACGGGGTATTAATAAAGACAACGTGTAGTTTGGCTTTAAAAAAATCCTGCAGTTCTTTCACTTTGGTCAGGAGGTCCTCCTGATACTCGGTATCCAGGCTGTTGGGAAACACTATATTTTTGATGGGTGACTTCAGGTAGTCTTTGACAATGATCACCGGCACACGCGCTTTCCGGATAACTTTTTGGGCGTTCGAACCCACAACAAACTCACGCAACCCGCTTGCTCCATGTGAACCCATGATGATCGCATCCATCCCCTGACTATCGACGTACTCGAGGATCGTTTTGAAAGGCGCTCCGAATTCGAGTTTCGAAACCACCTTAACACCGTCCTGTTCATGCTTATCAATGAGTTTCTGGAATTTTTTTTCCGTTTTTTCCTTCATCTCCTCCAGGAGTGCCGCCTCGAAGTTCAACACCGGCATAAGTACCGTATCGTGAAGCACCGGAAGTTCGATGACATTTATCAGGTGAACAGTACCCTTTGTTTTGGCGGCCATATTTAATGCAACGCGAAAAGCATTAATAGCCGGTTTTGAAAAATCGCATGGAACCAATATTTTTTTCATGTTCTATTTGGTTAAGGATGAATACCTCGCCTCTGTTTTCAAGCATTCAAAACTACACCGTCCACTGCGCGGGAAAGTTGATGGACGTCAAGACAAATTATGACATTTGTCAGTCCGGTTATCAACGCAACAGCTCGCTTCTTTCATAGCGGCCCGTAATCTCCTTAACGGCGATCCGGTATGCGACGGCCTTGAGTTCCTTCATGACTACCCGGGGATCGTTCGCCTTGTGCGAAGGTCTTACGGATTCACTCAGCATGATCGGCGTCAGCCTGTCCTTCAGGATCTTCATCGCATTGGTCTGACCTTCCTTTGTCTTCAGCTCCTCGTATTTACCCCACACGATAACGCTCCGCCAGTTAACCATGTTCTCCATCCGGTCTACCTGGAAGCACACCTTCGGGTTCTTGCGCATCATCTGAATTTTCAATCCCTCTTTCGAGTGCGCATAAATATAACCTCCCTCATAAACATAGGTGACAGGCACGACATAGACTTTGTTATTCGCATAACATCCGATCCGGCCAAGTACTTCCGTCTTAAGAACCTGCTTGCATTGATCCTGCGTTAAGATATCGATCATAGTTCATTTTGTTTACGGAGTTGAAAGGGTTGCAGGTACGCAATTTACCAAATTCCCTGCGCGCATGCATGACGTAAGGCAGCCCGGCAACTGATCCAAATCAGCCGATCATGTATACCGGCCTGATCAAGGTCATAAGTTAAGAAAAGCTTCGTACTTAGTTTTCCCCTGAATTTAAAAATCACGACAATATGGAAAAGCTCATCATTAAAGGGGACTGGAATATCCTCAAAGGAAAACTCAAACAAGTGTACGGAAACCTCACCGACGACGACCTGATTTATATAAAGGGAAAGGAAGAGGAACTTGTCGGCCGGATTCAGCGGAAAATCGGAAAGACAAAACATGAAGTGAAAGCATTACTGGCAAAACTTTAAAGCCCGACGATTATTCACGGTATTCAAATGAGGTACCTCGCGATACTGCTATTCATTCTGCCTTACCCCGGGTGTTACGGGCAGAGCGATCTTCATGCCTGGTCTATAGGTGTCAGCGGCGGTCACTTCGACAATGACGTGGGAATCATGCTTTCCGCCACAGCGCCATTCGGCTTCCACCAAAAACTGGCGCCCAGGATTTCTGTAAGCGGTCGTCGTCTGGAAGATTATTTCACAAACACCGGTGTGTCCGCGTATTACTTCAGCATTCAACCCGGTATCGTATATATGTTCACTCAAAAAGACAATGTCGATGTATATGGCGAAGCGGGTATCAACTTTATTTTTCCTAATAAAGCATTTTCAAACCGGGGCTGTGTGGTCGGTTATTATAGCCTGGCAGGCCTGGGGTTTTCCATTCTTCCGGAAACCAGGCTCAATGTGGATTACTTTTTTGAAATCGGGTTCGCGTTCAACGTGGTGAAGGCGGAAAAACTGGAAGGACAACCTCATTACTGCAATGGCCCCATCGCTAACACAGGCTTGCGGTTCCGCCTGCCGGACTAGTGCATCATAGCAAAAATATCAGTACGGCAGTATAGGACACAACGCATTGATTTTTAGAACTGTATGTTCTGGTGCATGTACATTTGTTTTGCGACGATGTACTGGTGTCAAGTCAATCTTTGATTGTCGTAAGCGACAATCGGGTAGGTAAGCGGCTCATCGCCGCTGTTCCCCCCACACCACCTGGCATACGAATTCGTACCGCGGCGGTTTCCATTAACCAGATATCCTTAGTGCTAAAGATTGCAGCCCCTGTTGGGCAAACCATT
>JBGSJE010000009.1:0-261755 GCA_041742155.1 Chryseolinea sp.
TCACCGTTATAATGTCGCCTCCTTTAGCTTTTGTATTTAGCCCTGAAAGGGCGTAACATATTAGCCCAGGGTGGAGCCCTGGGCTTTAAAAGGTAATTTAATTTTAGCCCTGCAGGGGCGTAATAACAAAACCGCTTACGACAATCAATGCTCGCCTCGACGGAAGTGTTAAGTCAACATTATAATGTCGCCTCCTTTAGTTTTTGTATGTAACCCTGACCAGGCGTTATGTATCCTTTAGCTTTTGTATTTAGCCCTGAAAGGGCGTAACATATTAGCCCAGGGTGGAGCCCTGGGCTTTAAAAGGCAATTTGATTTTAGCCCTGAAGGGGCGTAATAACAAAACGCTTACGACAATCGATGCTCGCCTCGACGGAAGTGTTAAGTCAACGTTATAATGTCGCCTCCTTTAGCTTTTGTATTTAGCCCTGAAAGGGCGTAACATATTAGCCCAGGGTGGAGCCCTGGGCTTTAAAAGGTAATTTAATTTTAGCCCTGAAGGGGCGTAATAACAAAACCGCTTACGACAATCAATGCTTCACATGACACTATACGGCAGTATAGGACACCACGAATTGATTTTTAGAACTGTATATTCCGGATGCATGTACACTCATCTTTGCGACGATGTACTAATATCACTTCATCGTCAGCATTTTCATACATACCGGCGACGGAACTTTTAACGGTTTGCCAACAACCGTCAGCTTTCCCGTTTTTGAATTGATTCTGTACATCACGATGGTATCCGAATCCTGATTCGCCACAAAGATAAACTCACCTTTAGGGTCAACCAGAATGTTTCTGGGCGTCTTCCCGTTTGTCACCTGTTGAGTAACCAGGTTGATCTTCCCCGCAGGCAGGATTGAAAATATACTGATGGCATTCATGCCGCGGTTGGACATGTAAAGATACTTTCCCCTCGTATCGGTTTGGATATCCGCGCCTGTATTTGAACCCTTGAATGTCGGGGGAAGGGACCTTACCGTATCCTGGAGGACGCTTAGTTCCCCCGTTGCTTTGTTGACCCCAAAGACGCAAACGGAGGAAGTCAATTCTTCGGACAGGTATGCAAACTTGCCGGTAGGATGAAAGGTAAAATGACGTGGCCCGCTTCCCGGAGTTACATTAACCTCCGGCGTCTTGGCTGAAATGAGGCTGCCGTTGGAAGCGTTGAACTCGTAGATATAGATCTTGTCCGTACCCAGGTCCTGGACATAAAGAAAACGGTTATCGGGAGACACGACCGCGGAGTGGATGTGCGGGCTTTCCTGCCGGGTGGGATGAATACTTCCGCCCGTATATTTTTTTGCGTCAGACGGACTGCCGATCAGTCCGTCGTCGAATAGGGGAAGCACAACGAGGTTCCCTTCGCTGTAATTCGAGATGAAGGCGTACTGGCCTGTTTTATCGATGGAGATATGACAAGGATCCGCACCGTAAGACGGGCGCGTATTCAAACCGCTTAGTTTCCCTGATTTCGGGTCAATGCCATACGCGGTAACAGAGCCGCCGTTATCGGAGACCTCCGCTTTACCGCGGTTGACTGAATAAAGAAATTTTCCGGAAGGATGCACGGTGAGATAGGAGGGGCTTTCGAGGCTGGGAACGGCCTGAAGTAGTTTTAACGTACGCTTGACCCTGTCAAACGAATAAGCATAAATACCCTGGCTTCCACGGACCGAGAATGTTCCGACGTACAGGATTTCTTTTTTCGGCTGCGACCTTAAACTGAATGATGCAACGAGGCATAACGCAATCAGTAAAACTCTTTTCATGGCTGGCTTTGTAATCAAAGCTAATTAACTTTTTAATAACAGCAGTCGTTACCGCTGCCGGGATGTAAGATTAATTGGAAAACAAATTGTTTCTGAATCGTGATGTGTGATCGTCCGATCCCTGTTTGCGAAAACATGAGGACCGTCAACGTGTGCGTCACGACAGATTAACCTGCGACTACTTTCGTTACGGGTTTCTGGACATTGATCTTTTTGGAATAGGCGAGAGACGCGTACAGGTCTCCGCTGGGGCGCCTGATTCGGTTTAACGTTTTCAGGTCACATTCGTATAAACCAAACCGCATCTCCGGACCAAGATGCCATTCGAAATTATCCCAGGTACTCCAGAAGTAATATCCACGGATGTCCAGTCCGTCGCCAATGGCTTTGTGCACGATCGCCGCATAATCCTGGATCGCCTGCAGGCGCAAAAAATCGCTTTCGTCGCATACCCCGTTTTCAGTAATAATGATCGGCTTTTTATATTTATTCCAGTAACGGTCGAGGCATGTTCTTAGCCCTTCAGGATGGTATTCCCAGATATCGTCGTGTGCCCTTCCCAGGCCTTTGATCTTTTCCGGAGTCTCCAGGAATGTTATCGGCATGGGATCGTGAGGTATGCGCCCATAGTAACTCATCCCAAAGAAGTCTACCTTTTCGAAATGAGCGGGTACATAATCCATAAACCACCAGTCCGACAGGCGCGCAGGAAACCATCCCAGGATGTTTTCCGCGGAAAACACGGTAGCGTTATGGGAAATTCCAACGGGCTGATCCGGGTATGTTGACTTGATGTAATCGTATACGATGTTATGGGCCAGGCCCATGTTCTTCACCACTTTTCCCGCCGTAACGGGATTGATCTTGAACGGGGGAAAGAAACCGGTAATCCACCCGTAACTCGCATAGACGTTGGGTTCGTTGAAAGTGTTCCACAACGTCACGTACGGACCAAATTCGTCTACCACCTTTTTGGCGTAGTCGATCCAGAGTTTGATGTTCTCCGTTTTTTCCCAGCCGCCGATCCTGGAAAACCAAAGGGGGTTGGTAAAATGATGCAGCACCATCATAATATCGACACCTTTTGATTTCAGGTCCTGGATAAAGAGGTGGTACTCCTTCGCGGTTGACGGATCGAAATTTTCCAGCGGCCCGCGCTGCAGCTTGCTCCACATCAGGCTCATCCTGTAGTTGGGAGCCAGAGACGCAATGATCTCGGCGTCTTCCTTAAAACGTTTCTCGTGGTCCGTCGTACGATCGAAAATGAAATTATTCCTGGCCTTGACACCTTGCCAGTCGTGTTCAAAGGCAGTTTCAATTTGCGCGGCAGCGGTGCTTGTTCCGAAAATGAATTTATCGGGAAAGGTGAGTTTCATTATTTGCGTGTGAGCGCACTTTGTGTGGTTTCCCATTCAGACCAGTACTTCCTCAGGACCCTCAGGTCGGCATTGAGGCAGGGGTAATGCTCTTCGATTTTGGGAGTCGGCGGAAGTACACCGGCGCTCAGGTCGGACGACGAGAGCCCACCAGTCCATTCAAAATGACCCGGGTCGAAGGGTTTCCTCCAGCGTCCGCCCCACCGGAGGCCAAGCTTCTCACCCGTTACACCGACCTTTCGCCACAAGGCTATATTGTCCCAGACAGCAACGGAGTCGACGATAGGAACAACATCCACCGCCAGACCATACTGATGCTTCGATCTTCCTGCGGCGGAACTGGTGTATTTTTTCCCCATGGTCTTATACTCGTGCTGTTTCGCATGGGTGCGGTACGTCTCCACCACGGCAAGCTCGATACCTTTGCTTTTGCAAACCCGTATCAGTTCAATGATCCTGTCGCGGAAGTAAGGATGCAATGCACCCAGGTCTGCAATCATCGGGAGTGTACCCCTGTCCTTGCCAAAGCTGTAATTTTCGACATATCGCCAGTTCTTCCAGCCATCGGTGGTGTCCTCGTTGACAGGTGGCTCGTATTCGTAACTGGTGATGATGGAATCGAGAGAAAGGGCGATCGGCTCCTCGAAAGTTTCTTCTGCCTCAACTTCTTCGTGTTCGCGGCAGTCGTAAGAACGAAATGCCGCCAGCCCCTGGGCGCCCGAAGTAACCGAATAGCAGCAAAAAAACACCGCCGCAGAGATTTTAACAATAAGACGCATCTAACCAACCTATTTACAGGATGCAAAGATATGATTTTTATAAAAGGTGAGCGCAGGAATCCAACTTTTACCTTACGATTTCAGGTAATTCCGTACGTTTCCAATGGAGACCGGTAATTTGAGCCGGTCTGCCATTGACATCGTTCTACCCCTGACGGATCAGCCCCTTCCGGCATTTCAATCCGGATGGAAACATCGATCATATCGTAAACAATATTTAAAACGTCAAGCAAGGCTGCCATGTGTTATTGTGTAATCAGGCATTCACATTGACCCGCGGGGCTCCGGCCAGGATCTCCTCGCTGGCATGTGAAGAAAACTGTTCAAAATTTTTCATGAACGCATCAGCCAGGAAGACAGCCTTCTGGTCGTATTCTTCTTTGTTAGCCCACGTGTTTCGGGGGTTCAGAATTTCCCCTGAAACTCCGGGGCACGACGTCGGCATGGAGATTCCGAATACATGGTGTCTTTCGTAACCGACGTTGTCGAGTTCGCCGTTTAGTGCGGCGGTGATCATCGCCCTGGTATGTTTAAGGCTTATCCGTTTCCCAAAACCATAGGCGCCTCCGGACCATCCGGTATTCACCAGCCATACATTCACATTCGCTTCTCGCATTTTGTTGCGCAGCATGTCGGCGTACCGGGTTGGGTGTAGCGGCATAAACGGTGCGCCGAAGCAGGCTGAAAACGTCATCGTCGGTTCGGTTACACCTTCTTCCGTACCGGCAACCTTCGCCGTATAGCCGGAGATGAAGTGAAAGGCTGCCTGGCCCGGTGTGAGCCTGGAGATGGGAGGCAATACCCCGTATGCGTCGCAGGTGAGGAAAAATATGTTTTTCGGATTTTTGCCTATGGATGGCGTTGCGACCATGGGAATATGATCGATGGGATAACTGACCCTCGTGTTTTCCGTTTTCCCCCGGTCGTAGTAGTCGACTACATTGGTTCCGGGTGTAAAGCCCACGTTTTCCAGCAGCGCGCCCGCTCTTATGGCATGGAAGATCTCCGGTTCCTTTTCGGCACTGAGGTCGATGGTTTTTGCATAACAACCTCCTTCAAAATTGAATATTGTATTGTCCGGCGCCCAGCCATGTTCGTCGTCACCGATCAGTCTGCGATTCGGATCGGCTGATAACGTTGTTTTTCCCGTGCCGGACAGTCCAAAAAAGATGGCGGTGTCACCATCCTTACCGGTGTTGGCGGAGCAATGCATCGAAAGGACATTTTTTTCATGAGGGAGAATAAAATTCAATACCGAGAATATCCCTTTTTTAATTTCGCCGGTGTACGCTGTGCCGCCTATCAGGATCACCTTCCGGGTGAAATCGATGATGGAGAAGTTATGCTGACGTGTTCCGTCGGTCTTGGGATCCGCCCAGAAACCAGGCGCATTGATGACGATCCATTCAGGCTCAAAGTTTTTCAGTTCACTTTCCGTTGGACGGAGGAACATGTTATGCACAAATAGATTCGACCAGGCAAGCTCGGTGATTACCCGGATGTTCAGACGATAGCGGGGGTCTGCGCATGCGTAGACATCCCGTATGTAGATTTCCCTGCCATTCAGGTAAGCCAGGACTTTGTCGTAAAGTTTTTTAAAGGCATCGGGATCGAATGGAATGTTAAACGTATTCCACCAAACGGTATGTTCCGTTATTTTGTCGGTGACGGTGAATTTGTCTTTGGGAGAACGTCCCGTAAATCCGCCTGTGTCCACAGCAACGGCGCCGCTACTGGTTATTCTGGCCTGACCGAGGTCGAGGGCGATCATGGAAAGTTGTTCCGGTGACAAGTTCCAGTGTGCTTTGCCGTCGGTAATACCCAAGGCAGCGACACCACTTTTCGCGGGTCTGATTCCGAATTCTAGCATGTGTTTAATAGTTAATGAGTAAATGCAAAGTTATGCCTTTTATACACCCTTCAATCGATTGCATAACTAATTTTGTTTACTTTGCAGCGCCGGTTATTCACTTGCGAAAGTGAATTTATCGCCCTACTTTGACGACGTTTTAAACGATTGTTTGGCAAAAACTAATTTTACTTCCCTGATTATTTATAATAATGACTTCTGACAAAACTTTTTTTGGTCATCCCCGGGGACTAGCAACTCTTTTTTTTACTGAAATGTGGGAGCGTTTCAGTTACTACGGAATGCGCGCATTGCTGATACTTTTTATGGTCGCCTCCGTTGAAACCGGCGGTTTGGGATTGGAAGTAAAAACAGCGGGTGCGATCTATGGGCTGTACACCATGTTCGTGTATCTGCTCGCATTACCCGGCGGCTGGCTTGCCGATAAGTTCTTCGGATTGCGCAAGTCTGTTTTCTACGGAGGCTGCATTATTGCACTCGGACATTTTTGTCTCGCTTTCCCTATGATGGAGACATTCTTTCTCGGACTTCTCTTGATCATGATTGGCACGGGACTATTGAAACCAACGATCAGCAGTCTTGTTGGTGAATTGTATACTCCAGATGAGCCGGCCCGACGAGACGCCGGCTTTTCCATTTTTTATATGGGCATCAACATCGGCGGTTTTATTTCTCCGCTTATCGTGGGTGAACTGAGAACCTACAATTGGCACTACGGTTTTGCTGCGGCGGGAGTAGGAATGGTATTGGGTCTGATCCAATATAAACTGACGGAACGCAACCTCGGAAATGCCGGCCTTTATCCCGAACAACTTTCCGATGCGGTCATGCAACAGAAGCGTGAGCGAAATATCCGCAATAGCCTTATCGCGATTGCGGTGGTCCTTGCTGTTTTTGTCGCGCTTCTGTTTGAAAGGATCGTTGTCATCGACCCCGTCGTCGTAGCGCAGGCCTCCGGTTTTATCCTGGTCGCCAGCGTTATTGTTTATTTCATTTACCTCATGTTTTTCACCGGCCAGGATATTCAGGGAAGACTGAAGCTGGTTGTGCTGGCGGTATTTTTTCTCACCTCGGGCATGTTTTATTCCGGATATGAGCAGCAGGGATCGTCGTTGAATCTGTTCGCGGAGCGGTATACAGATCTCAAGATCGGAACCTTTTCGATTCGCCCGGAGTGGTTTCAGTCCGTGCCTTCACTGGTGGTTGTTGTCTTTGTTCCGGTTTTTGCATGGCTCTGGGTCTGGCTGGAGAAACGAAAGCTCAATCCCGTCACACCTGTGAAATTTTCCCTTGGACCGATTTTTACTGCGCTGGGATTTGCCGTGATGATGGCCGGATCATTGGTGGTGGCCGAGGGCGGGTTGGCTTCACCCTGGTGGCTGATATCAACGTTCACCCTACACACATTTGGAGAAATATGCCTTTACCCAACCGGTATGAGCGCCACGACGAAATTGGCGCCCAGGAACCTCGTTGGACAGCTGATGGGGATCTGGTTTATGAGCCTGGCATTCGGGAACCTGATCGCGGGATTGTATGCCGGCGAATTCGATCCGAAAGCAATAGAAGCCAATCCGCATATGCTGGTTGATTTATTCGGGTATTTTGCGAAGATCATGCTGGGTGCGGGCCTCCTGGTGCTGATACTTTATAAGCCCATCCGGAAGATGATGGGTAATGTTAAATAAACGAGCGGAAACTCATAACCTCAACCTATACCATGGAAGAAAAAAAATCTTTCAAGCCGTACATTGCGCCCGACCAGCGCGTGGCGGAGTTCACCGCCAAGTCGATCGTACTGGGATCCCTGTTCGGAGTACTCTTTGGCTCCTCGACCGTCTACCTTGCACTCAAGGCAGGCCTGACTGTCACAGCATCCATACCAATCGCCGTTATTGCTATTACGCTTGGACGGAAATTTCTTAAAACCACCATACTCGAAAATAACATCATCCAAACTACGGGTTCCGCGGGCGAGTCGATCGCGGCCGGCGTAGTATTCACCTTACCCGGATTCTTATTTCTGTCACCCGGAGAGAATGGATTAAGCGTCGGCGAAGCGTATTTCGATTACCTGACGATTTTGATCCTCGCTGCTTTCGGGGGGATGTTGGGAACCCTGATGATGATACCCCTGCGACGGTCCCTGATCGTAAAGGAACACGGAATCCTTCCTTACCCGGAAGGGACGGCGTGCGCGTCCGTACTGCAGGCCGGGGAGAAGGGTGGCGTGTTTGCCCAGACCGCATTCGTGGGAATGGGCGTGGCGCTGGTATACGCTGTATTGCAAAAAGTATTTCATGTGATCGCGGAGATACCGGCTGTCGTAACGGCAGCAACGAATAAATATTGGCCTGCCGGCGCGACCCGGGGAGAGATCACACCTGAATACCTGGGCGTAGGTTATATCATCGGACCCCGTATTTCCGGCGTGCTGGTGGCGGGTTCCGTGCTGGCCTGGTGGGCTCTTATTCCGCTGCTCACGACACTTGTAGCTCCGGATACCATCGCCCTGCAACTGGTGAAACTCGGCTACCTGGCTGATCTGAGTACTTCCGGCGGACCGGGAGCATGGGATGCGCAGACACATACCTTCGGGAGCTACGCAGACGCGATCTACAGGGCTTATATCCGGCAGATCGGCGCAGGGTCGGTGGCGGCAGGTGGATTCATCACCTTGATTAAAACCATTCCAACCATCGTGTCGTCATTCCGCGAGAGTATCGGTTCGATGAAGGAAAAAACGCAGGGGAGCGTGCTGCGTACAGATCAGGACCTCTCGTTTAAGGTTGTGATTGTCGGCAGCATTGCACTGGTGATCCTGATATCCATTCTTCCAAGCGGAATTATTCCGGGAGACAGCTTCCTGCAAAAATTCCTGATCGGTATACTGATCGTGATCTTTGGATTTTTCTTCGTCACCGTGTCCAGCCGGATCGTTGGCCTGGTTGGGACGAGTAACAACCCCATCTCCGGGATGACGATCGCTACCCTGATGGGTACCTGCCTCATTTTTACCAGCGTGGGATGGTCCGGAAAATTGTATGAACCGCTGGCCCTTGTGGTAGGCGGGATGATCTGTATTGCGGCAGCTAACGCGGGGGGTACTTCGCAGGATCTGAAGACCGGGTATATTGTCGGCGCCACACCGAAGTACCAGCAGCTTGCACTGTTTATCGGCGCAATTGTTTCATCCGTTGCCATCGGTGTGGTCGTTCGTGTGCTCGACACGCCAACACCGGAGATGATCGCGCAGGGACTTACGCACGCCATTGGCAGCGATCGTTACCCCGCACCTCAGGCAACACTGATGGCCACCCTGGCCAAGGGCATATTGTCCTTTAACCTCGACTGGCAATTTGTAATTGTGGGAGTTTTTGTGGCAGTCACCCTTGAGCTATGCGGTATCAAGGCGCTGGCGTTCGCGATCGGCCTATACCTGCCGCTGGCTACCACACTTCCCATCTTCGCCGGTGGCGCCGTAAAGGGCTATGTTGACTGGCGCGCGGAACGTAAGAACGAAACGGTACAGGATGACGAACTGGGAAGGGGAAGCCTTTTTGCAACCGGGTTAATTGCCGGTGGGGCGTTAACCGGTGTGATCGTCGCCATACTCTCCGTCTTTTTACCGGAGATCATGAATTCCCTCAACATTGAACATACACTCACTGAAGGGATTGGTCATGGCGGATACCAGATACTGGGTACGTTGTTCTTCCTGGCGATGATGCTGATGCTTTACCGGCAGGCTATTAAGAAATAAAAGCAAAGTTGATATCATCGGTGATGAGCAGCGTGTTCCCGATAGGCTCCGGCTGTTCATTTCGCAAGGCAGGATGGTCGGATGCTATCCGGCCAGTTCGATGCGATGAAATATCCGTGTTGAGTTTTTGTCGAAAAGCAGGGTATGTTTATACGGAGGTTTGAGACACTCGAACGCCTCGCGGTTTCCGCTGCCGGACCAGAAGAATTCCGCGTATCCGATTTCCGAAACGGGAAGTCCCTGCTGTTGTACATGCAGGATTTCCGCAGATATGTTCCTGCAGGATGTGTCGGCGATCTCCGAACCTTTTGAAAAAGGCAGACTGGCGATCACTGCCATGACACGTTGCCGGTCGCCGTGGTAGTCAAAGTAACTCGCGTATTTCCCGTCCGCATATTGGACTTTGATCCCCTTGACGTCCGGCAGATCAGCGTCAGTCAACGCTTTAGCAGGTAATGTATCAGAAAGGGAAACGGACAGGACCAGCGGAATTTCAGCCAGCGAGGATGCCCCGTTCACGTGGGAAGGCTTCTGGCAGGCGATGGAGGCCAGGATGAACAGGACGGGATAAAGAGCGCTATTCAGACTTCTTTTCCGCATGCAGATCGATGATTTGTTTCAGCGCTTCCAGTTCATTGGTTTCAGACGGCTCGATCTTGCCGTCTGCCTGCATGATCTCATACAAGGCCGTATATACATTGTCTTTTTTCGGAACATCCAGGCGGAAATGTTTGAGCGTTTCTTCAAAAAGATCTCCGAGCCTGGCTTTATCAAATGAATTGTATTCCCGGATCGTCTGGTATAACTTCTTTTCCATATCTGTCCCGGCCGGATACAGGCCGCTCATCTTTGATTTGATGGTGGCCATTTCATAGGGATCGTAGCTGTCGTCTGCGTGCGACATATGGACGTAGAGGAAGAGGATAAAGTCTGGAATGGAACTGTGTAAAATCATAGCGATTGAGGTCTTAATCAGCTAAAATAATAAAAAAAGGCTTCACCAATTGATGAAGCCTTTTTCCTGTAAAATTTATGTTACCTTTTTTCTTTCGGAACGATTACATCATTCCACCCATTCCGCCGCCGCCGTGTGGCATAGCCGGAGCCGGGTTTTCTTCAGCGATCTCTGACACAACAGCTTCTGTTGTGAGGAGAAGACCTGCGATGGATGCAGCGTTCTCCAGTGCCAGGCGGGTCACTTTAGTAGGATCGATGATACCTGCGTCAAAGAAGTTCTCGAACTTGTTGTCGCGTGCGTTGTATCCGAAATCTTTCTTGCCATCGCGAACTTTGTTCACAATAACCGAACCTTCCTGACCTGCGTTTTCCGCGATCGTTCTCAATGGAGACTCGAGGGCCAGGCGAACGATATTCACACCAGTAGCCTGGTCGTCGTTGCTCAGACCAAGGTCAGCAATGTTCTTCAGGGACTCGATAGCGCGGATATAGGCTACTCCACCACCTGGAACGATACCTTCCTGTACAGCTGCGCGTGTTGCATGCAATGCATCGTCCACACGGTCTTTCTTCTCTTTCATTTCAACTTCTGTAGCTGCACCAACATAGAGGATTGCAACACCGCCGGAAAGTTTAGCCAGGCGTTCCTGAAGTTTTTCCTTATCGTAATCGGATGTCGTAGTTTCGATCTGAGCCTTTATCTGAGCGATACGGCCCTGGATTTCATTCTTCTTACCGTGACCGTTAACGATCGTTGTATTGTCTTTGTCGATGTTGATCTTTTCAGCGCGGCCAAGCATATCCAGCGTGGCGTTTTCAAGTTTGAATCCTTGTTCTTCGGAGATCACTTTTCCACCGGTCAGTACGGCAATGTCTTCCAGCATTGCTTTTCTTCTGTCGCCGAAGCCAGGAGCTTTCACCGCAGCAACGCGGAGTGCACCACGGATCTTGTTCACCACCAATGTGGCTAACGCTTCACCTTCAACTTCTTCCGCAATGATCACCAGTGGCTTGCCGGTTTGTGCCGACTGTTCCAGTACTGGAAGCAATTCCTTCATGCTGCTGATCTTCTTGTCGTAGATCAGGATGTAAGGCTGATCCAGGTCAGCTTCCATCTTCTCCGTGTTGGTCACGAAGTAAGGGGAGAGGTAGCCTCTGTCGAACTGCATACCTTCTACGGTCTTCACTTCAGTTTCGGTTCCTTTCGCTTCTTCAACCGTGATCACGCCATCCTTACCGACTTTGTCCATTGCATCAGCAATCATCTTTCCGATCGTTTCATCACTGTTGGAAGAGATTGTCGCTACCTGGGCGATTTCGTTGGAGTCTTTTATTTTTTTGGATTGTTTTTTCAGATGTTCCACTACAGCATCAACAGCTTTGTCGATACCGCGTTTCAGGTCCATGGGGTTGGCACCTGCTGCCACGTTCTTGATACCGTGAGCATAAATAGACTGAGCCAGAACCGTTGCAGTAGTGGTACCGTCACCGGCAGCATCAGCTGTTTTCGAAGCTACTTCCTTCACGAGTTGTGCACCCATGTTTTCGATAGGATCTTTCAATTCAATTTCTTTTGCTACTGAAACACCGTCTTTTGTTACGGTAGGAGCACCAAATTTCTTGTCCAGAATAACGTTACGTCCTTTAGGACCCAGCGTTACTTTTACTGCATCGGCAAGTTTGTCTACGCCTTTTTTGATCTTGTCCCTCGCGGTGGTGTCAAAGGTTATTTCTTTAGCCATAATGTTTTAATGTTTTGGTTGATGTTTAGATAATTCCGAAAATATCGGAGTTCCTCATAATGAGATACTCTTTTCCGTCGATGCTGATCTCAGTTCCGGAATATTTTCCATAGAGAACATTGTCCCCGACTTTAACAGTTACGGGCTTGTCCTTCAGGCCTTCGCCTACGGCTATGATCTTGCCTTTTTGGGGTTTTTCTTTTGCGGTGTCGGGAATGATAATTCCGGACGCAGTCTTGGTTTCAGCTTCAGCGGGTTCAACTAGTACCCGGTCCTCATTTGGTTTGAAGTTGATTTTTGCCATATGTGTAATGGTTTAAAAGGTTAACAAAATTTGATACTTCCCGCTTATCACCTATTGTGCCAATGCGAAAAGAAGGGCGAATAACGGACAAAATATTTACATATGTCAGTTTTTGACATGTATTCTGAGTTCGGGTGGCATGGTTTCCTGCCGGCAAAGGGTCAGGATGGCAGATTGGAACGGATTGCAGGGCCGAATTTGAAAAGAGCCTGACGATTACGCCGAATCCCTAAATCGTAAATCATTCCATTATCTAAAATGTACAATTTACGATTGACGATTAGCCGGAATCCAAAATCGTAACTTGTAAATCCCCAAATCGTAAATCAGCCCTCAAAGCCATGCTCTTTACCCATCGTTGACCTTTCGATTTTATCCATTAGCGGCATAAATCACTCCAGTGCCAACGGCCTGGCTTGTCGGGGTTAGCAGGAATTGTTAAATTGGTCATATTCAACTGGTGTGTCTATGGAAAAACTATCTAAAGACTGGCTTACTCAGGGGCTTATCGATTTTGAGTATAAGAAGTACGTACTGATGGCCTACCTGCAAACGGTAAAAAATTCGTTCGGCAAGGTAGAGCTCTATCCGTTCCTCGCCGACCTTGTCTTCCATTACAGGAACCTCCAGGCTTTGAAAGAAAACAAGGCATTGATCCGCGAGTCTTTCCCCAAGGAACTTTCGCTGGAAGAGTTTAAAAAACTTGAAATAACCTACCGCGAAATGATCGAAGACGATTCGGTTATGGGCGAGCTGGAATCCATTATTAATTTCTCCCTTCCCCAGATCAAGGATTCGTTGCAGGAAGGTTCGATTATATACGAATACGTGGAATCACAATGTGAAATATCCCCGATCGGCGTCACACCGCTTTATGCCAAAGAGGGTTATTTGTTTGTGACACAGCCTCCCGAAAAGGAAACGAACATCTACCGGTACCAGATGAGCATTTTTGAGGGAAGCCAGGAGCAGTTAAGAAGCCTGAACACGGAGTTCATCGAGCGTGTCGAGAAGAATCCTCTCAATACCTACGAGCGCCTTAAACTGGACCTGATCCGGAAGTTTAAGGACCTGCCTAACCCCGCCGCTTACCTGATCCTGGCGCGCATGAAATTCCCCTTCGCGGAGACCCTTATGCCGGTCGCTAAAAGGTTGTTCGTCAAGCACATTTCACAACCGACCTGACGCTCAGGTACAAAAAAAGCCAGGACGAGCCTGGCTTATAAAATCTTTATAAATGTTTTCTGCAGACCGGTACCTATTGATTTGAACTGTCAGCCGGTTGCGTAGTGGTTTCGGCCGGTTCGGTATTCAGGTTCGGTGTAGGATTGACCGGGGCTTGTTCACCCGCCCGCTCCAAAATACCGTTTGTCGAACTTCCGCTGTTCGGTGTTATAAAATTGGTGGAAAGTGAAAGCACCATAATGGCAATAATAAATCCCCACGTCAGCTTTTCCAGCAAGTCACCCGTTTTCTTTACACCAATGATGTTGCTGGCTGTGGAACCCCCAAACTGACTGGTAAGTCCGCCTCCTTTCGAGTTCTGTGCCAGAATGACCAATACCAGTAAAACGGCAAACAATATAATCAGGGCGATAACAAGTATATACATAACTACTTTTTCAGTTCTTCAATTTGAGCCGCAAAGTAAGCCTTTTTTTGTGGAAACTTCCAAATGAGCTTTTTCAAAACCTCAATGGCCTTGTCTTTTTTACCTTGTTTCAGCAAGATCTCCACCAGGGTTTCGGATACAATATTATCGCTGAACTCACCGGTTTTGATGGTCGAAAGATCACCTGCAGGCGCGGGGAGGGGTTTGTCCTTGGAGTTTGAAATGGACGGCTGTGTCTTGATAAACTGTTCGATGATCTCGAGTTGCTCCTTCTGTTTTTCGCTTTCCGGCTCGATCTCGTGTTTTGTACTGACTATTTCTTCGATTATTCTTTCCGTGGGATTTTGCTTTTTGGCTTTCGGGGCGGGTACTTTCGGCTCTTCTTCCGAGTCTGATTTTTTAGCAGCCTCCAGGGCGCGCGCCAGTTCAATGATCCTCTCTTTTTTGGATTTGCCCGACTTCCCGCCGTTTTCCTCCTGTTCTTCCGGAACGGGCGCCGCAGGTGTCACACTGGCAACCGCTGGCCCCGGTTTCATCACACCACCGCCATCGACAAACATCATTTCAAAGTTGTGTTTGAGCTGATGCAGTTTTTCCAGGTCGACCATTACCTGGTCGGCCATGTTGCCGGCATCCGGCATATTTTCAATTGGTGCGATAGAGGGTTCATCCACAGCGATTTCTGAAACAGTGCTCTGTTCTTCAACCGGTTCCGTTTCTTTTATAGTGATAGCGGCAGTCAGGGGGATGCGGCGGCTGGTTTTCGGGGCCACCTTTGCCTTCGGTTTGTGGCGGTATTCAACCACAATATCGTCGAGGGTCATAACATCCTTAAGGACACCACGATCAGCCGCGTATACGGCGGCGAGCTGTAACTCGCGGGATTGGTCCACCAGGCCATGGTCTTTACTCAGCCTGGCCGAAAGGGCATGAAGCAATTGACTGTAGGGGAAGTCGTCCTTTAGCGAAAGCACCTTTAGTGCCTCTCCTTCAGAGCATTTGGAATAATGTTTTAATACGTCTATGAAGAGGTCCTTTTCCACAGGCTATAAGAGAAGCTGAATGGTAAAAATAGTAAATTTTACCAATTGGCAACCGAGGCATTGAAGATGTCGTTGACGATTCGCTCAAATATCTGCCGGGTGTACTGCTCTTCGACGTCAGTCAGGTTCTGATCGTTGGGGAAGTCCTTATAAAACGAAAACGTCTTGTCTTTGAAGCTCATGGCATCATCGAGCGTATTTACATAAGTAGCTTTTACTGTGATGGTTAAGCGCGTAGAGGACGCAAGGTTTGTGTCGTTTGCATTGCTCGTCGCCGTCGGCGCGATAGGGGTGATGCGGAAGTCAGTTATCTCTCCCTCGAGCATTAATTCCCCTTCTTCCTGGACGACGGCAAGGTTGGAATTCTGAATGAAATAATTCTTCAACTGATTTGTTAAGGTCTGACCCATATTGGCCTGACCCAGATCGGTGTTATTGTAAAACTCGGTAATTGAAATCGTTTTGGCGGTGGTTGACGTTCCAGACAACGAGTAATTGACCGACACTCCGCAAGAGGTCGAAAGGACCAATGCCGCGGCCACTGTCATTACCCGCACCATAAGAACTGCTGCCTTAATCTTCAAGATCGTACTGTTTTATTTTGCGATACAGTGTGCGCTCTGAGATACCCAAATCACGTGCCGCATATTTCCGTTTGTTGCTGTTTTTCCTGAGCGCCCGGATAATTAACTCCTTTTCCTTCTTTTCGATCGACAGGGAATCATCCTCCGCCTCGTGGCTTATATCGTGGACATCTTCCACATGCCGGTCGCCGGCCTCCGACGCGTTCAGGTTGAGCACCACCGGTTCCGAAGCAATCCGCTCTTGTTCCATGTGAATTCCTTCGAACAACGCTGGATGATCCTTTACGATCTGGCTCGCCTTTGCCTGGTTGGGGAAGGTTTCAAGAACCAGTTTTTTCAGATCGTTAAAATCCTTCTTCATATCGAACAACACCTTGTACAGGATATCCCGTTCAGACAGGCTTTCCTTATCTCCAAAGGTTTTGTACAGGGTCGGCAGGTTGCTTTGTTTGGGGATGTAGGTCTGCAGGCGGTCGGCATTGATCTCCTTGTTTTCTGAAGACAGCACCGAGATTTGTTCAACCAGGTTTTTCAACTGGCGGATGTTGCCCGGGAAGCGGTACTGCAGCAGCATCTCCTTGGCGTCGTCGGTCAGGGAGATCGGTTTTACCTTGTATTTTTCCGCAAAATCAGAGGCGAATTTCCTGAACAGAAGTTCAATATCCTTGCCTCGTTCGCGCAATGGGGGTACATAGATGGGTACGGTGCTCAAACGATAATAGAGGTCTTCCCTGAATTTTCCGTCCTCGACGTTCTTCATCAGATTGATATTCGTCGCTGCAACGACGCGGACATCGGTCTTTTGGACTTTGGAGGAACCAACTTTTATGAACTCCCCGTTCTCCAGTACCCGCAGTAACCTAGCCTGTGTGCCCAGGGGCATTTCCCCGATCTCGTCGAGAAAAATTGTTCCGCCGTTGGATACTTCAAAATATCCCTTACGGGCTTCATGGGCGCCCGTGAAGGATCCCTTCTCGTGGCCGAACAGTTCCGAATCGATCGTTCCTTCGGGGATAGATCCGCAGTTAATGGCAATGAACTGGCCATGCTTCCGCGGACTCATGTGGTGGATAATTTTGGAGAACGATTCTTTTCCGCTTCCGCTTTCACCTGTAATCAGCACCGACATGTCGGTCGGTGCCACCTGCATCGCCACACTTACTGCGTTATTCAACAGTGGTGAGTTGCCGATGATACCAAACCGCTGTTTGACATTTTGTATTTCAGAATCTGTAATCGTCATTTTTTTCTCTCGATTAAAATTTCAGTGACCTGTAACGGAACCGTATTAGTTCACAACGTGTCCGACCAGCGTCCCCCCAGTACAATCATCCACGACCACGCTCACATACTGCCCGACGGAATGACCTTCCTTCGGGAACACAATTACTTTGTTAGAACTGCTTCGTCCCTGGAGGAAGGCGTCCGATCGTTTGGACTTTCCTTCGATCAGCACGCGGTGGGTCTTGCCCACGTCTTTTTTATTGCTCATGAACGAATGCTCCCGTTGCTTCCGGATGATCTCGTCGAGCCTGCGCTTTTTGACCTCCTCCGGAATATCGTCTGTAAAGTTTTTTTCGGCCGGAGTGCCGGGACGTTCGGAATAATAAAACATGTATGCGAAGTCGAATCTCACCTCATCCATCAGGGTGAGTGTATCTTCATGTTCCGCTTCGGTCTCGGTACAAAACCCGGTGATCATGTCCGACGACAAACCACAATCCTGCCCTAATATTTCTCTGATTTTCAGTATTTTATGTATATACCATTCACGGGTATAACCGCGGTTCATCAGGGTAAGAATACGGCTGCTGCCACTTTGCACCGGAAGGTGGATGTACTTGCAGATATTTTCATGCCTCGCCATGGTATGAAGTACATCGTCCGTAATATCCTTCGGGTGCGACGTCGAGAACCTGACCCGCAAATCCGGATGAACCAGCGCGACCTTTTCCAGGAGATCGGCAAAGTTTACGACACTACTGATACCCTTCTTTTCAATCCAGGCTTTGCTGTTCTTTTCTTCACTCCACTTGTATGAATCTACGTTCTGCCCCAAAAGCGTCACCTCCCGGTAGCCCCTGTTGAACAGGTCTGTAGCTTCCGCCACGACCGAATAAGGATCGCGGCTTCTTTCCCTGCCTCGTGTGAAAGGGACAACACAGAACGAGCACATGTTGTCGCATCCGCGCATAATGGAGATGAAGGCTGAGACACCATTTGAGCTTAGCCGCACCGGGCTTATATCGCCGTAGGTCTCTTCCCGGGAGAGGAATGTATTGACGGCTCTTGCGCCGTCGTCCACCTGGCCGATAAGTTTTGGAAGGTCCCGGTAGGCATCGGGACCGGCGACCAGATCAACGATTTTTTCTTCTTCCAGGAGTTTGGATTTCAGTCGTTCGGCCATACAACCGAGCACGCCGACCAGCAGGTCGGGTTTATGTTTCTTCAGGCCGTTAATGTGCATGAGGCGATGGCGGACCGTTTGCTCTGCCTTCTCGCGTATCGAACAGGTGTTCAGGAAGATAACATCCGCCTGCTGAATATCGGATGTAGTGTCAAAGCCATGTTCGAGAAGAATTGACGCCACAATTTCACTGTCTGAGAAGTTCATTTGGCAGCCGTAACTTTCGATGTACAATTTACGGCCGTTACCGGAATGGGTCTCCTTTGAAATGTGGACTGTCTCGCAGTTCGTCTCCTTTTCGGTTAGAATATCAATTTCACGTATCAAGTTCTCCATGGCACCTCGGGATCAAGTCGCAAAAATAATAACTTTTATTGTTCCTTGTGACATCTTGTCAGGTAGAATTAAAACATAGATTTAGGATTGTAGATTTCGGCCAAAATTCGGGCATATGGCAATCATTAAATCGGTTCGGGGCTTTTCGCCACATTTCGGAGATAACTGTTTCCTGGCCGAGAACGCCGCGGTGATCGGTGAAGTACGTATCGGGAACAACTGCACGATTTGGTTCAACGCGGTGATCAGGGGAGACGTGAATTCGATAGAGATCGGCGACAACACCAACATTCAGGATGGGGCGGTCATCCATTGCACGTACCAGAAATCAAAAACCGTGATCGGCCGGAACGTATCCATCGCCCATAACGCTGTGGTACACGGCTGTACCGTTCATGATAACGTACTCATTGGTATGGGCGCGATCGTGATGGATGATGCTGTGATCGGGTCTGATTCGGTGATCGCGGCGGGAGCGGTAGTCCTGCCGGGAACCCAGGTTGAGCCAGGAAGTATCTACGCGGGTATGCCGGCAAAGCGTGTCAAGGACACCGGAGACGAAATGAAAGAGGTGATCCGGCGGACGGCCCGGAACTATCCGATGTATGCCGAGTGGTTTAAATGAGAATCCCTTAATTTTTTGAATTGTTTGCCCCGGTCCGGAGTTTATGTTATATTAAGTAGGTCAGTTACAGAATTACAAAAAGGAATGGAATCACAGAATAAGGGATACGACCCTCAGACCATAAAAGAATATCGCTCCCAGATGGAGTCTCAGGGAATGAATTACCTGTGGGATGATGAAGATGAGAACTCGGAGGAGTACGCGCACTTCTACTTTATCGGAAAATTCGAAGGCCGGGAAGTCATATATGACACGGTTATTTGCACGTTACGCCTGCATCATGAGAGTGAGATGTATGAAATAGCCGAGCACAGGGCGGCGAAACACTTTCCGGGTTATAAAAAAATCACGTATGAGGAAGATGAGAACGGAAACCTGGAATCGCTCGATCCGCTGGAGGAAGAAATCGGGTTGTTCATGGCAGAAGTGATCCTTGAACTGGAGGAGGAAGAGGCTGTCAAGGTGAAGGAACACATCGAGATCGACTCAAACCCGGAATTCGGGATAAGCCTTGATGTTGCACTCCATGTCGACAAGATCACGCCAAAGGTGATCGAAAAGTTCATTAAAGACTACAACGAGGATACCCTGGAGTTCGATCAGACCTTGTATTCCTTCCAGACCCAGGACCAGGAAGCAGACTAGGTTATCTGAAATAGTTTCTGAATTGAAATTCTGTCAATTCTTAAATTCTGCACATATTTGCGCCCTTAAACCTTAAATCTTAAATGAAGAATTTGTCCCTAATCTTAAATGCTTTCCTGCTGGTCGCTGTTGGCATTTTATTCTACCTGCATTTTTCGGCTGGAAAATCGACATCTGATTCCGTCTCATCCACCGAGCCGGGCGATGTAAAAATAGCGTATATCCGGTCCGACAGCGTCCTTAAATACTACGAGTACCTGAAAGTAAACAAGGTTCAGTTGGAGGAAAAGACAAAAAAAATGGACCAGGATTACCGCAACCGCGCCATGGGCCTTCAAAATGAAATTGCCGCCTATCAGCGAAATGTCAACAGTATGACGCTCGGTCAGGTCCGTGCGACGGAAGAAGACCTGGGCAAAAAGCAACAAAACCTGCAACTCTACCAGCAAAGCCTTGGTCAGCAACTGATGGAAGAAGAAGCGAAACTCAACAAGGAACTGTACGACAGGATTACGGTCTTTCTGAAAAAATACGGCAATGAAAAGGGCTTTCACTTTGTACTGAAGTATGACCCGACAAGCGATGTCCTGTACGCTGGCGATGCCCAGGATATTTCTACCGCGGTGATCGCCGGCTTAAATGAAGAGTACAAACTGGAAAAAACCGGGGCGGGAGTAAAGGCGGATAGCACAGCTGCCAAAAAATAAAATCACCATTCGCGATATAGCTAAACCGGCTCCCAAAGCCGGTTTTTCTTTTTATATTTGATCAGGTATGGCAAATCCGTTTGTTGGGGCACTGCAGATAAAGACACAAGAGCAGAAGCAGATTGTGCTCATGTTGTGCACCGGTTTTTTTATGGGGGTATTCATTGCCACCTACCAGGTAACGGCCGATTCTCTTTTCCTGAACCGCCTCAGCGAACAACTGGACAAGGCATTCCTGATCGCCGGAATTCTGGGAATTGTAACAACGGCTCTCTTCTCAACCGCTCAAAACTGGATCAAGTTTACCACGCTGGCGCTGGGGAGTGTCGGATTGATATTCCTTTTCAGCTTGGGCGCTTACTGGTTCATTCATTTCGGAGATCAGCGGTACCTCGACTACTATGTCTTTGCCCTCTACTGTATGACCGGCCCGATCACGGCCGTATTGCTGTTGAGTTTCTGGGGTATGTTCGGGCGCCTCTTCAACTTTCGGCAGAGCAAGCGAATTATCGGCTGGATCGATACCGGACAATTGATCGCGGCAATTATCGCTACCCTTATTGTCATTCCCTTTACAACCGAGATCATCCGGGAGACATCCAACTATCTCCTGGTATGTGCCATTAGTATAGCCGTGGTGTCCGTGCTGTTATTAATTATCTCGAACAAATTTACCATCTCCAAAAACGACCCTCATGAATTTGGCGTAACCGTGAGGAAGGAATCAAGCCTCGGCAAGATCTTCGGCGATCAATATATTGTGTTGATGTCTGTGTTCCTGCTGATCTCTATGGTGTTGTTCGTCTTCAGCCAGTATTCCTTTCAAAAACTGGTGACAGAACAGTATCCCAATGAGCGTGACCTGACAAATTTCAATTCCTTTTTTGTAGGCGCCGTGTACGGCATAAGCCTCATCATGCAGACGTTTATCAACCAGCGCATTATTAGTAATTATGGCCTGAGAATATCCTTGTTTGTTTTGCCGATTGTGATGATCATCTTCTCGATCGGGTCGATTGCGACGGGTACCTTTTTCGGCTATGAGAAAAGCGTGGCACCGACCGGTTTCATTTACTTTTTTCTGTTTGTCTCCCTCAGCCGGTTATTCTCGTGGACCCTTCGCGAATCCCTGGAGACCCCGGTATTCAAGCTGTTTTTTATTCCATTGGACAGCAAACTGCGGTTTAGTATACAATCGAAGGTCGAGGGGCTTGTGAATGAAAGTGCCCGCTTTGTGGGTGGTCTCCTTATTTTCGGTCTCGCTTTTGTCCCGTTCATTAATATCGTTCATATCTCGATCTTCCTGATCGTTCTGGCTTCAATTTATTTTCTCGTGGTGAACAAGCTTTATAATGGTTACCGGAATAAGATCCGGTTAAAGCTTGAGACAACAGACGTTCAATTGGAAAAACTCGAGCTCGGCTACGCGCAGATCACCAGCAAACTGGAGAACATGTTAACCATACCGGCGGCCGGTAAGGCAGTGTTTTCCTATAAACTGCTCGAGAAGATCAACGCCGCACAAATTCCCGTGTGGGCTAACAGTCTGATGAAAAATAACGACGAAGCTGCGCGTAACTATGCGCAGGAGCGGATGAATGAATTGAAAGGCCTTTCCGTCTCCGATCAGTATGTAATCCGGATGGATGACTCCATGCGAAGTGCGACGGATAAAAATATACTGAGCCGTTCCGACATCCAACTAATCATCGACAACGGTGGGGATATTACCAAAGCGCGTATCCAGAAGCTGACCCGGTCGGTGAATGCGAACGACAGGCACTATGCCGCCGAATTACTCCTTCATACCTCGAAAGATGAGTGCACGTCGTTCCTGATGGAACTATTGAGCGATTCGGAACCAAAAGTAAGGCATACGGCGATCAAGACTTCGATTAAGAAAAATACACCCGAGGTAATCAATGCGGTAATCGAAAATTTGGGACATCCCGTGTTCAGCAATCAGGCTATGAACTCCCTGGTATTGATCGGGGCGGATACATTACCAGCACTGGATGCGGCGTTCTACAGGAGCGGCCAAAGCACGCAGATGATGCTGCGGGTCCTGCAGGTTATCGGACGGATAGGTGGGCAGCGCGCAAGGGAGATCCTCTGGGGTAAAATCGATTACCCGAACAAAATTGTCGTGTCGCAGGTATTGTTGTCGTTAGGCGAATGCGGATTCAAAGCCGGTATTTCCCAGATCACTCGTATCAAGTATGCTATCGAGTCCGATATTGCCGATATCAGCTGGAATTTAAGTGCTATCCAGGAAGTAGGCGACGAAGGGTTCTCCGCCCAGATCAAATCCACTCTCCGGTGGGAAATACAAAATGACATCGAGCACATTTACATGCTGCTCACCATGTTGTACGACACACGATCCATTCAGCTTGTAAAGGAAAACATTGACAGCGCGACAGCCGAGGGAATAACCTACGCGATCGAATTGCTGGACGTCTTTTTGTCGGAACAACTTAAGCAACGCGTGATCCCGATACTGGACGACCTCACGGATACGGAGCGGACAAACCGCCTGGAGAACTTTTACCCGCGTGTCAAACTCGATTCGAAACTGGTTCTCAAGTTCCTGATCAACAGGGATTTTGCACAATCAAACCGGTGGACCAAAGCTTGTGTACTTTTCCAGATCGGAATACAACGGATCGCCGACTTCAAACTTGATCTTATCGCGCAGCTATTTAATCCCGACAAACTGATCCAGGAGGTTTCCGCCTGGGCTTTGTACCAGCTTGACCCGGCAGAGTATGAGACGAACACAAAGCGGCTGGGTGAAAAACAGAAAAGGGAGTTGGATCTGCTGATCATTCAATCCAAACGAATGACCCAGTTTGAAATGGTATTGTTCTTTCAAAAGATCAACTTTTTCGAGAATGTACCGGGGATCACGCTTTCATACCTGTCGGACATCAGTGAAGAGCTTCGGATAAAGCCGAAGGACACCCTACAGCTGGATGAAAAACTGAACAATGACTTTTATGTTCTGATATCGGGAAGCGTCGATTTCTTTCAGCGTGGCGAGTGGGTGACGGAATTTTCACAAGGTCAATTCATCGGTGAAATGCTCGGACTGCCTAATTTTGTCAATACGAACCTGATCATTGCCAAGTCCGACGTTGTCATTCTGAAATTCAACAAGGATCAGTTTTACGAATTGCTTTCCGACAACGTGAAGCTTGCCGATAAAGTGCTGGAATTTATTTAGACATGTCTCCCAAGAAGAAAATTTTTGCGTTTGCGGCTATCCTGTTTCTCGTGCTGTTAAGTTATGCGAGTTATGATATCAGCCGGCGGACGACCTTTCCCGGTTCCAAGTCACAGTTAAAGGAAAGGCTGAAGAAAACGTATATGCTATCCGACTCCCTGAAAACAGATAGTCTGACCAGGGAATAGACCCGAAAATTCCGGGTTTTGTGAAAATTATGATTCAAACGGTTGTTTTGACAATGATTTGTATTATCTTTCGCACAGATTAAAGCCAACTATAGACATGAAAATCCCCCTTGGTCGAGTACTTCGGGGGATTTTCAATTTTCAGACCATTCCGGATTAGCGTTTTATCCCAGCTAATGCCCGCTCGACTTTGTTTATATCCCAGTGACCGATTTAGGTTAACCGGATTTCCGTGCCCCACTTTATCTTTGAAGCAGATTAAAGCCAACTATAGACAATTGATTATCCTCCGGGGTCAAGGACTTCGGGGGATTTTCATTTTTAAGGCCTTCCATTTCAGTGGACGTTCTCACTTCACTTCACTCCAAACTATTCCGCCAACCTTGTCTCAAAAATAGTTACGATTCAAACCCTCACCATGAATTTGGTTAAACATCTTTTTTGTAACTAGGGGTTTGTTTTATTAACTTTTAGACATGAAATATATAAGACCCTCAGGCTTCGCGGTGATGTGCATGATCGCGCTATTGTCATCCTGTGCCGACCACAGCCTTCCGCCCGTGAGTGAATTCGGTTGTACTACATTCAAGGAGGTCAGCTTTGATGTTGATGTTCAGCCTGTCATTGATGCGAAATGTGCCATCGTCGGAGATGGCGGTTGCCATAACGGCGGTAATGGACCAAGCCTTGACTGGCGTGTGTTTGATAATTTCCAGGCCCATGCGAACGATGTGAAGGACCGGATTACACGTCCTGCTGGAACGAGCGGACATATGCCAAAGGTTGGGTCGCTGACGGACGATCAGATCAAGTTACTGGTGTGTTGGGTGGAACAAGGCGCTCAGGACAATTAGCGATGAAAAGAATATTTATTACTGCCTGCCTGGTTGGAATCGGACTCGCAGCAAGTGCCCAGAAGTATACCGCGGAAAAAAGCGTTGTGTCTTTTTTCTCCGACGCAGCCATTGAAGATATCTCGGCCGAAAACGCAAAAGCTGTCAGTGTTTTTAACATTGCCTCGGGAGAGATCGCTTTTTCAATTCCCATCAGTGAGTTTCAGTTTGCGAAATCACTGATGCAGGAACACTTCAATGAAAAATACATGGAGTCCGATAAGTACCCCAAGTCCACGTTTCAGGGAACGATAACAGGATTCGACCCCGGTATATCAGGTGCGCAGACGGTAAAAGCGACGGGAAAACTGTCGATTCACGG
Organism: Chryseolinea sp.; assembly: GCA_041742155.1. GTDB lineage: Bacteria > Bacteroidota > Bacteroidia > Cytophagales > Cyclobacteriaceae > Chryseolinea. Next base: position 25,158 of record JBGSJE010000009.1, read on the forward strand.
GAAGACGAATTCCGTCGAAGTACCCGGTACAGTCGAAAAAGCGGGGGATAAGCTGGTGATGAAATCCAAATTTATCGTGAAGCTGGAGGATTATAAGATCAAAATCCCCCAGCTGATGTGGCAGAACATTGCCGAACAGGTCGAAGTTACAGTTGAGTTCACCTATAAGCTCCCCTAAAAAATCCCTCTATTTTTTTTATTACCGACCATGAAATTAAAGACATTCATCCTGATCTTCGCAGCGGGAATTGTGTGCACGGGTCATGCCCAGCAACGTTTTTTCGCCGAAAAGCCCGTCATCACCTTTTTTTCCGACGGAGTAGTCGAGGATATCTCCGCCAGGAACGAAAAAGTAACCAGTATTTTTGACGCGATAAATGGTGAGATCGCTTATCTAATGAGTGTTAAGGATTTTCAATTTTCCAATAAACTGATGCAAGTGCACTTTAATGAAAAGTACATGGAGTCGGAGAAATTTCCCAAAGCTTCGTTTCAGGGAAAGATCAGTGGTTTTAATTATACCGCCGGCGGTAAGCAGCAGGTGAAGGCAACGGGTAAGCTAACCATTCATGGCGTGACCAAAACGGTGGAAATACCGGGAACCATTGAAGTTACAGGAAGCACCCTTTCAATGCAGTCTAAGTTTGTGATCCGGCTTGAGGATTATAACATCAAGGTACCGCAGATTGTCTGGCAGAACATCGCGCAGCAGGTTGAAGTGTCGTTGAATTTTTTATATAGACCCCTTTAAACAAAATATTTATGAAAAAAATACTTTTACTTTTTCTCCTTAGCCCATGCGTGGTAATGGCCCAGAATGACTTGTTGGGTGAGCTGGAAAAGAGCTCCGAAAAGGAGACCGAGTACACTTTCGCGACCTTTAAAGGGACCCGCCTGGGTAACGGCCATACGGTGGAAACCAAAAACGCAGGATCCCTGGAATTTATATTCGGGCATCGCTTCGGAGCGATCAATGGCGGCGTGTATGAAATGTTCGGGCTGGATCAGGCATACGTCAGACTGGGGCTGGACTATGGAATTACGGATAGATTATCCGTTAGTATCGGAAGAAATTCCACGGACAAGACCATGGACGGATACTTAAAATATAAATTGCTGAGGCAACAAAGCGGTGTCAAGAACTTCCCCCTCACGGTTACTGCGCTGGGTGGTCTGGCTTATAAATTATCGCCCAAGAACAACTCGGACGTGTCAGCGGACTTTGAAAATATCGACCGCCTTTCCTACACCGGGCAACTGCTCATCGCACGCAAATTTACCCCCAATTTTTCCCTCCAGCTTATGCCTACCATAGTTCACAAGAATATTGTGGAAAGTTATGAGGAGAATAACCAGGTGGCGCTGGGTTTGGGAGGAAGAATCAAGGTTACCCGGAGCCTCGCGTTGACGTCGGAGTATTATTTTAATTTTAATGCCCCCGACAATGACCTACTCCTGGAAGATCAGCGGCAGTATGACTCATTTACCCTGGGTATAGACATCGAAACCGGCGGCCACGTATTCCAGTTGTTGCTTACAAATGCCATCGGTTTAACCGAACGCGCATTCATAACGGAAACGCGCGATGACTTTTTTGGAGGCGACATTCACCTTGGGTTCAACGTTACCCGTACGTTCCAGCTGAAGAAAAATAAGTAACAGGCAGCTTCCGCTCCGGTATTGAAAAGCAAATGTTGTTTTTTACATTTAGACGTTTAATCGTCTAACTGCGAAAGAGAATTGTTACTGGCCTCCATCATTGTATACCTCGTACTGACAGTGTTGGTAGGTGTCTGGGCTTCTCGGCGTGTAAAGACATCGGGCGATTTTATGCTGGCGGGAAGGAGCCTTCCCCTGGTACTGAGTTCCGCCGCATTGTTCGCGACCTGGTTTGGTTCTGAAACGGTCTTTGGCGCATCTTCCGAATTTCTAAAGGGCGGACTATACGGTGTCATCGAAGACCCGTTCGGTGCCGCCTTGTGCCTCCTGCTCTTCGGCATGTTCTTCGCCCGCAGGCTTTACAATATGAACTTGTTGACCCTTGGTGATTTTTTCAAGGTCCGGTATGGAAATAAAATAGAGCTCGTAGCTTCCGTTTTTCTCGCGCCGCCGTATGTCGGGTATATCGCCGCCCAACTCGTTGCCATGGGCCTTATCCTTAACGTTGTGATCGGGCTGGCTGTGTGGCAGGGCGTTGTGATCAGCGCAGTGGTCGTTACGATCTATACCTTCGTGGGCGGAATGTGGGCGATCTCCATTACCGACTTCATCCAGAGCATTATCATTATCCTGGGTCTCGTCGTCCTCGCCGTGATACTGGGAAACAAGGCCGGCGGTATTGGGATTGTAATCGCCGAAATGCCGGAGGAAAACTTCCGGTTCTTGCCGTCTGCCAGCGCAAAGGAAATTGTCGCCTATCTTGCCGCCTGGTCTGTTCTCGGGCTGGGGTCACTTCCCTCGCAGGATGTTTTTCAGCGCGCGATGTCTTCCGGATCAGCCAGGACTGCTGTCTGGTCATCCTACATTGCCGCCTTCCTGTACCTTACAATTGCCATGCTGCCTTTGTTCATCAGCCTTTGTATCAAGCACCTTTACCCATCTGAACTTTTTGGTGATACCCAGCTGGCGTTGCCGAATATGGTACTGCTTCATACAGCCATGCCGGTTCAGATCCTGTTCTTCGGCTCCCTGCTGTCGGCTATCATGAGCACCACCAGTTCGGCTATCCTGGCACCCGCTGCCATCGTTTCCGAGAACCTGATCAAACCGCTGGCTGGCCGTAAATTCTCCGATAAGCAACTATTGCTGGTGACACGACTCTCTGTGTTGCTGTTCAGCGCGATCGCCACGGTTATGGCCTGTGTCCGGTCGAATATTTATGAACTTGTCAGCGAGTCGTCTATTCTTAGCCTCGTGTCTCTTTTTATCCCCCTGACCATGGGACTTTACTGGCGAAGAGCCAGTAGCGCCGGAGCTTTTTTTTCGATGGTGTTTGGAATGATTACTTGGATTATCTTTGAAGTTTATGAAACAGACTGGCCGCCGCTGGTGCCGGCAACATTTGGCAGTTTGGCCGGAATGGTTGCAGGAAGCCTGGTCTGGCCGATGAAAGGAGATTTACGATGATGAAGATTGAAATCAATCGATTGAATGACGCTTTCCATATGGAGGCAATCAATGAACAGGGGAGTACCGTGAATATCGATGCTTCGCCGGATATCGGCGGTACAAATAAAGGTATGAGGCCGATGCAGCTTCTGCTATCCGCGTTGGGTGGCTGCAGCTCGATCGATATCATTAATATTTTAAAGAAGCAGAAACAGCCGTTAACGGATTTTAAGGTGACCATTACCGGAGAACGCGAAAAGGATGCCGTCCCGTCGTTATTTACGGAAGCGCACCTTCATTTCAGACTTTACGGTAACCTCGATCCCGATAAGGTGGAGAGAGCCATCAACCTGGGTGTGGAGAAGTATTGTTCGGTCGCAAAAACGATGGAGCCCAGGGCGAAGATCACGCACAGTTTTGAAATTATATAAGGATTGCAGGAGATATTTATTGTCATTCATGGAAGAGAAAAGTTTTGAGACAAATGCGATCAGGGCACAGCACGAACGGTCCGCGTTCAGAGAGCATTCTGTTCCTTTATACCTGACGTCGAGTTTTGTATTCGACGACGCTGAGCAGGCGCGCGCGATGTTCGCCGATGAAATAGCGGGTAACATTTACAGCCGGTATTCCAACCCCAACACGGATGAATTCATTGCCAAACTCTGCCTGATGGAGGGAACGGAGGACGGGATTGCGACAGCTTCCGGAATGGCCGCGATGTACAGCAGCATGGCAGCGTTGTTGAAATCGGGAGATCATGTGCTGGCTTGTCGCTCGGTATTTGGTTCGACACACCAGATCCTGAACACATTGTTTCCGAGATTCGGTATCTCTTCGACCTATGCCGATATTACGGATCCTGAATCGTGGGAGAGTAAAATCCAGCCCAACACGAGGATGATATTTGTGGAAACACCTTCCAATCCGGCGTTGGATATCATCGATCTCGAATGGCTGGGCAAGCTTGCCAAAAAACACAGCGTGATCCTGAATGTAGACAATTGTTTTGCTACACCTTACTTACAGAACCCGGCAAAATGGGGCGCACATATCGTAACGCATTCCGCCACAAAATTTATTGACGGCCAGGGTCGCGTCATCGGTGGAGCTGTATTGGGTACCCGGGAACTCATCAAGGACATCCGTTTTTTTACCCGTCACACCGGTCCGGCTATGGCTCCGTTTAATGCCTGGCTTCTTTCGAAAAGCCTGGAGACCCTCGCCGTCAGGATGGAAAGGCACTGTGAAAACGCACTCCGGCTCGCTTCATTCGTGGAAGCCAGTCCTGAAGTGTCAAAAGTGAAATACCCATTCCTTCCGTCACATCCGCAGTATGAGCTGGCCAAGCGTCAGATGAAACTCGGCGGCGGCCTGGTGTCATTCGAGGTAAAAGGCGGATTAGACCAGGGAAGAAGGTTTCTAAATGCCCTGAAAATGATTTCCCATACACCTAACCTGGGTGATACACGGACGATAGCCATTCATCCGGCCTCGACAACCCATTCTAAACTTACCGATGCCGAACGGGCCGTTGTTGGCATTACGCCGGGTCTGATCCGTATCGCAGTCGGCCTCGAAGATATCCGGGATATTATACAGGATGTAGGGCAGGCGATCGATGCAAGCGTTTAAGGACGCATTCAGGCAGCGTCCCTGAAAGTTTAGTACGTAGGCATGGAAGGATCGATCTCGCGCGCCCATGCGAGAATTCCTCCTTTCAGGTTGTATAAGTTTTGAAACCCATGGTTCTTTTCCAGCCATTGAACCATGTTTCCGCTACGGGCTCCGCTCCGGCAATGGATGACCACTTTTTTGCTTTTGTCGATCTTATCGACGCTGTCGGGAATATCACCCTGAGGGATCAGCTCTCCGTTCAGGTTGCAGATATCGAATTCGTGCGGTTCCCGTACATCGATCAATTGGAAGTCGGCTCCGGAATCCTGTAGCTGTTTCAATTCCTGTACTGTAATTTCTTTCATACGTCTCGATTCAATTGTTTTCAAAGATTTGACTTTATCACGACTTAAACCACAAAAATCGTCATAATCCATCAATTTTATAACGGCCACGGCGCTCACCGGCTGCGGTGCGGAGGCGTTGTTTAACGCCCGTGAAAGTAATATCCGGGACGGCCAAATTTACGGACACGCGTTGTACTACGCTGTTTAATTCTGTTAAATTACGCCCTGTACTTCAAACAAGATAACACAGATATGCAACGAAAAAATTTCTCTTCAGGAGCCAAATGGGAAGATATTGTGGGTTATTCGCGGGCCGTTTTGATCGGTAATCACCTGGAAGTTTCCGGGACGGTTGCCACGAACGAATCGGGCACGGTTGGCAAAGGAGATTTCTACCTTCAGACAAGGTTTATCATCCAAAAGATCGAATCGGTTCTGAAGCAGGCCGGGTTTACACTTGAGGACGTTGTCCGCACGCGTATCTTCGTGACGGATATTTCAAAATGGGAAGAGGTTGGAAGGGCGCACGGTGAATTTTTCAAAAATATCAAGCCGGCAACGTCAATGGTCGAGGTCAGCGCCCTGATCGATCCGGAATACCTGGTCGAGATAGAAGTAACGGCAATAAAGGGCAGCGAATAGGTGGAAATTTAATCTGGTTTTCCGTACAGGTGTTTTTTTGCTCCGGATCGAAAATATCCGAAGTTTTGAAAAAAAATAACCCGTTATGAAAACTATATCAAGACCCTGCGTCAGAAAAGTTACATTGGCTTTGCTGACCGCTACCCTATCCGTTAGTTGCATTGAAGAATCAGGTATTACGGCGCGCCCAGGCACGCCGGCACTGTCGGCTGAAGCGAGCGAACTAAAAGCAACCCGAAAACCCACCGCCATTGATTTGTCTGCTTTCAGAACGATCGCATCGTCGCTATTTTCAAGCAACCTTGTCCAGGCTGATCAGGCGATCGTGAAGTATCAGACCAACTACCTTTACTTTAATTTTGAGCGATTGATCCGCCAGGAGGCTACGAAATTAAACGCCTACTTTAAATTTCAGGCTTTTGATTTTGCCAAATTAGCACGTGAGGTGGACCTCGTGAGCGCCGGTGTACCTTTTTCAGGGCAACAGGTTCTGGTATCCCAGGTGCCCGGATCGGCGGCTCATTTTACATCTGAACAGCTTGGTGTGCTGGATGCATTCGTAGGCAAGATGTATACCGCCACGGATGCCGTATCTGCCGCCATTTACTATAAGACGACGGTTGATCGCATCAACCAAAGCGCAACGATGACAACGGACGATAAAATTTTGCTGTTGTCTATGGCGGAAGTAGCAAATGAGTTCGCGAAAAATTTCTTCTCCGGGAAGCTCATGGGGATAAACACTGATATTCAACAAGCCACCGGACTGAGCTTAAGCGGATGTAGTGTGAATTGGCGAAGTGTCTGGGCAGCAGGTGTGGTAGGAGGAGTGGTCGGCGCTGTCTTTGGCGCTAAAGCCGGGGCAGCCGGGGGTACCATCGCCTTCCCCGGCCTGGGAACCGCTACAGGCGTTGTGGGTGGAGGTGTCATCGGATTTGCAACCGGCTTTATCGGCGGTGTCGGCACCGGTGTGGCAGCGGAATTACTGACGAGCTGTTTCAGAGGCAAAACAGTTCAGAATATGGCGCTTTATTGCAAGTACTTACCGGCTTACCTGAGGACACCATTAGACAAGTGCTCGGTGGAGTTGTACGACAAAAAGATAATTTTTAGTCTGAGGGACCTAATAGGATAATTATGAGTGTAAAAAGCATTTTGTCCGTGATCATCATGGCATCGGCATTCATGTGGTTAATGCCCTATGGGACATTTGATCCCCGTGAACCCGGATTTTACATGGCTATCGCATTGGCTATTTTTATTCAGTTTGTGACGGTTAAGCTGATAGACAGGTTCAGAGTGAAAAAGTGACGGACGAATAATAACCGTTAGTTGCGACTACACACCGGCCGGAAAGTTGCTCAATTGTCGTGGATGTTCGGAATGCAAAAGAGGGAATTGAGTTGGCTCAATTCCCTCTGTAGAAAGTATTGTTAAAAAGTGATGCTTTCGATTATGTGTTAGGTGAATAACCTATTCCTATTTTTTCAGCTGCTTGATGAGCTTGTTCATCCGGTTGGAAGAAAACCGGTTGGAAGTCTGTTTGGACACCTCAGGTGCCAGTACAGGTATTCCAACCCGGCTTCCGGACGAAGGAATTGTGATAGCGGAAGGTGTTGAGAATACACCATCAGTCACATCGAACGTCTGGACGATAATAGGTACCACATCCGAGTTATCCCATTCGTTGATATTTGCCAACGTATAGGTAGCAGGGAAGACATCACGGTTCGCAAGCGGTTCAGCGACACCATCGACAAAATCAACAAACTGCACCTCAAATTCCATCGGGTCTTCGTCACCTTCATAGTAGGTATAGCTGGTACCAAAGGATGCGTTATCGAAGATGTCCGGAACGAACACGATTTCCGGTCCGTCGAAGTCGGCGAATGCCGACAGGGATGCTAAGCCAAAATCGGCAACTGGATCGCCCAGGTCACCGAGCCAGAGGAATAGGTCCATATCCACAGTGGAGTAGGCGTCGTCCCAGAAGAGTGCGATGGCTTTTCCGTCTTCCTGTGCAAGGGTGATCTCAATGGAACTGGTTGTACCGATTTCAACCTGACTGCCTGCACTTGCCAGGGTGATGGTAAAGGTTTCGTCATCTTCCAGGTAAAAGTCCGAGTAGGATTTGATTGCGATGACACCCGTTGTCTGGCCACTGGGGATCAGGAGCGTAGCGGTTTCGCCGGTTTCACCTTTTATCTGGTAGTCGGCTGGTATTTCGTCGGCTTCAGACCGGACGCTGTCAACGGCATCTCCGGTCAATGTAAAAGCAACGGAGATATCGGAGGCGACTGCCTTATCGAGCACTACCTGTACCTGGATATTGCGGTCCGTTTCGTTGGCCGCGAGGGTGGCTACTGCAAAATTGATCTTTGCTCTTACATCATCGTCCGTGATGGTAATAACAATTTCATCGTCGTTCGTGATATCGATATCCGTGCTGCTGACATCGTCGATCGATACCTCTATGGTTTCATTTCCTTCAAACGACGCGTCGGAATTGATTTCGATTTCAAGCACTCCCGTCGTCTGGCCGGCAGCGATCTGAACTTTACCAAAGGTGCCTGATACCGAGTAATCGGATGTAGCGGTTGATCCTTCCACCGCTGTTCCTCCGAGATCATAGTCGACCGTGATGTCTTGAGAGAAAGCTTTGTCAAGTGTAAATTCAACTTCGATCGTGCCGACGGCTTCACTGACCGTCATTGCGGACTCACTGAGTGAAAGTTTTGGCTTCACAAAGGGTTCATCATCTTTACACGATGACAACACAAGATTCATCGCCACGATCGCGAACAATGATGAAAGAAGGACAATGGACTTTTGCATGACTATGTATTTAGGTTAAAATGGCACGATATTTCATTTCATGCCCCTTGAATTTATTGATTTACGTTTACAAAAACAAAGCTCCACCCCGTGCAGGGATTAAAAAATTCGTAAAGATTGTCTGAATACTCGAATACGTACGTATTGTCACCTTCCGTCAGCGCATCCAGGTAAATGCTGACGTTATCCAGATTTGCATCTGTTTCCGTATTCCCGAATACTGATATTTCCGGGGCGAAATTGAAGGTGATCTTGTTTTCCGTGAGGACAGGTGTAAATTCCCATAGCGCGAACGTAGTGGTACCGTCGGCGTTCGAAATGTAAAAACCGATCCCGTAAAAGGGGGCTCCACCCAGGTCATAATTGTAATATAGTTGCATCGCCTGGGCACCGGTAATGTCCGCGGCAATGTCGGCTGCCGCCGAAGTTCCGTTGTTAATAATATTACCCAATGGCGCCACATAAAAATCGGATAGTGTGGCAAAGCCTGCGCCGTTAATGTCGAGCAAACTTGTTTCAAGTGTGATTGCATCGTTTGCGGAAGTTACCCCGGAATATGAATGAGCCGGGATGGGTTCGGGGCAGACATTAAATTCTATGTCGCTAAGGGAATTGAGCTTCATGCCTTTGATCTTGATGTTATTACCCAGGTATGTTCCGGACAGCGGTGTATCGAATACTACGGAATCGCCTTTGATGATGTAGGGAGACGAGAAATTTACGTTCTGGGTGACCTGATTATTGGTTTTCCGGGCGGCGATGGTAAAGTCTATCGTCCGCCTGAAGGTATTCAGCGAGATAAAAAACAACAGATCTTTGTTGACGTATGTCAGTTTGATGGACGGGGTCAGGTTGTCAAGATCTGCCGCCATGGTATTCAGGTTCTGCGACACTGCGGTACCCAGCAACTCAACGGCCTCGCTGGAGGTAGCCTCTTCAAAAAGCAGTATAGTCGGGTTTGCGAGATCCGTTTTACTGCTGAAAACGAGTGCGTCGTCCGGCGTTTTGTTTACGTAATTGAATTCAAATTCAGCTCCGAATGTGGCGCCGTCCTGTTCGAAGAGGAAGCTGAAAAAGGAATAATTTTCCATGATCAGTTCCAGCCCTAGAGAATTGTCGATCCGGTACGTAATGGTCTGGTCGAAGTACTCTCCGTCATTGACGCCCAGGTCGGAACGGATGTTGACCGTGTTGTCCTCGTTAAACTTCATAAAAACATAAAACGAACCTGACTCGGATTCAGGCCTGTATTTAAGTTTCCAGCCGCTGGGCGGCGAGGTAAGATCGTCCTTAAGGGAAGCAATGGCTTCGCTTACCCGCTCGTCAGCCGTTTTTTCGAATACGGCGGGGTCATCATCCTTGCACGATGAAAGGCCGATGATCAATATCCAGAAAATGTAGATCAGCTTTTTCATAGTTACAGCTTAGCCTGGATTAATTCGCGAATGGCCAGCAAGTCTACGCCGGTGAACTGTTCGTAATGTGCGAGTATCGCATTGTATTTTCTTCTCAGCTTGGCGCGTCCTTCATTTCTTGAATCACAATCGGATGTCGTGCAATCGGTCTCGTCGACAATGTACTTCTCGAAGAACTGCGGGTCGTATAACATAAAAGCTACCGTTTCGGCAAAGTCCTCATTAAATGTACTGGTACCATAGGGCGACACAAATCCACGCTGCAAGGCTTCTTCATCCGTGAGGTTGTACCATGATCCGAGGGATGTATATCCCTGGGGTGAAATTTCCTGCCAGCTTGGGGGCAGGTTATAACGTTGATGCATGATATGAGCAAATTCATGATAGATTGTACCCAGTTGCCTGAATACCCAAGCCTGATCTTCCACATCGATAAAGTTCACTTCCGACAGCGTGATACGGGCGCCGGCATCGGCTGTTCCCAGGGTAACGGTTCCATCCGCATTGTAGATCGTGGACCCGATAAACACGATCTCCGCGGGGACGTGGTCCTCAAAGAACGCCCTGCCGTTAGGGACCTGAATAAAAGGCTCGATCCATAAGTCGGTCAGGAAATCAAGCATAGGTTCCACCAGTTCCCGTTTGGGAGGGGTAACCCTTTTGTTCTGATCAACATAACGGTCGACATACGTGTAACGTACAGCGACACCGTATTTTTCAACAAAATTGTTCTGGATATAAACATCGATCGGGTCATCCGATTCCGGGTAGGTCTTTACCGGACTGCTCACGGACTGGTCCTCGAAACAGGCAGTGCCGAAAGCCATCAGGCCTGCCATAAGTGCCAGTGATTTGAGTTTCATTTTCATTTTCTTAAAGGTCTCGTTCGCATTTACTCATTATCGCGGATTTGGCTCCAGCCCGCCGACGTCAATAGCGGCCTGCGGGATCTGTAAAACTTTTCTGTTGTCCTCGGCGTCCAGCGAGATCGCACCTCCGTTATCCAGTATATGGATAACGGGTATGTTGAATCGTTTAATGTCAAACCACCGCATTCCTTCGTGCATAAATTCCTTCTGACGCTCGTCCAGCAGGTAAAAGAGGACAGCCTGCTGGTTGTTGGTAGTTCCGTAATAGGACCGGAGCTCACTTAGATTTAAGGTTGCCGTACCGCGATACCTTTTATTTACCAGCAACTGCAGATCGGCCAGGGCTAACGTGAGATTGTTTTGCCGGAGATAACATTCGGCTCTGTTCAGGAGAACTTCCTCTCCCCGGAAGCCGAGAAATATCGTGTAGTTCAGCCCTACGTTCGAGGTGAGACTGGAGCGTTCAAACAGGAATTCATATTTAGTCGCCGCCAGACCGTTCTCACCGGCAACCCAGGCTGGATCCTGCCTTTCATCGATCAGACCGAAAGGATTGCTCTCAAAGATCTGCGAATACAACGCCCTGGACGGCCAGTGACCAATGGATGGTAAGTGAAAGTTGGAAATCTGGCGGATGAGCAACAGGTTACTGTCGTCGTTGGGGGAGTGGTAAAGACGGATGTAATCCTCCGTATTAATCTTTTGAAGCAACAGCGCCGGAATATCCTTCACGTAGATATCGGGATCACTACCCAGCATTTCGGAGCTGTATTTCAGGCATTCTTCGTAGTCGCCTTTGAACAAATAGAACCGCGAAGCGAAAGCCAACGCCGCGTTTTTCGAAAAATGATACTTACCGGAATTGGCATAATAGCTCGCATCCACCAGGTCCAGGCCTTCCTGGAGATCATCCTCGATCTTGTCGTAAACCTCGTCTACGTCCAGGCGCTTGTAAAACTTGATAAATTCTGTTTCGGGTTCATCAACAAATGGAATCCCCAGGTCGCCTGAGGCGGTTTCACTGTCGTAGTTTTTTGCGAACAGGTTCACCAGCATAAAATGGCCGTATGCCCGGGTGAGGTAAGCTTCTCCCTTTACCGCGTCTTTCTCGGATTTCTCACCTTCCATATCATCGATAACCGCCAGTACCTCGTTGGCATGGGCAATCGCGGCATAGGTACTTGTCCAGAAACTGGTTGGGGTATCCTGATCGATTCCGGTGAACTCATCCCACGAGAAAGCCTGGACGTGCTCAGGCAGCTTGGTCGTGCCGAACGTGTAAGCTACATTGTCGCCCATCCATTCCGTGAACGTATAGCTGCCGGCTGAATAGGCATTGGTAAGGAGCTGTGCCGCCTTCTGGGGCGTATTGAGTTCTACCCGGTTGTCGGGATTTTCCGACAGGTAACTGTCGCATCCCGATAAGATCAGCAGGATAAAAAGCACCCGGCTGACCTTTTTCTGAAACAGGTAATTCATTTTTTTCATCTCTTAAGTCTCTTAAAATCCAATCGTTATTGCTGTCGTGATCAGGCGCGGCTGGGGCAACGCCACACCGCCGGCCGAAAAGAACTCGGGGTCCTGACCATTCAGCTTTTTGTCGGAGTACATCAGCCAAAGATTCTGACCTTCTACCGAAAGCTGGGCGGTGTTGGCGCCGATCTTCCGGATCCATTGCCCCGGAAAATTGTAGCTTAGCCGTACCGTTTTTAGTCGCACATACGTGCCATCGGCCACGCGTACTGTGCTTTTGTTGTACAGGTCATACGCATTGATAAGGTCGGTGTTCCCACCTTCCAGGATCCTCTTGTCGAGGATTACCGGGACGTTCGTAGTAAGCTCATCGCCGGGAACAACCCAACGGTTTACAAAACTTTTCGACAGCGAACTAAAGTCTGTATAGCGGGGACTGAATGCGTCGTCAAGGCGGATCTTGTAGTCGAATTTGAAAGAAACGAAAACGTTAAGCGAGAAATTCTTGTAGGTAAAGATATTACCGATACCACCTGCGCCTCTCGGTTCAGCAGGTCCTTCGTATTTCAGGATACTCGTCAGGTTATCCCGGTCCTGAAGGTCGTAATAGTATACGATTTCACCGTTGTCGTCGTAAAACGTCGGGATACCCTGACCGTCGAGGCCGGCAAACTTGGTGGAGAACAGACCTCGCCGGGGTCCGCCCAGTACGGCGGCGCCTCCCTGTACAATTGCATCACCGATACGGGGATTGAAATCGAGGCGTGTGATCTTATCGTGAGAATATCCAATGTTGAAATTTGTCGTCCAGGAAAAATCCCGGCGCCGGAGGTTGAGTGTATTGATGGAAAACTCAAATCCCTGCGATTGCATATCCGCATAATTACCATTCTTGAACTCGACTCCGCCGATACCGCCGCTCTGGAACAAGCCAATCAGATCATACGAGCTACGCCGATAATAATCCACGGTACTGGTGATGCGGTTCTCGAATACGCCAAAATCCAGTCCGGCATTAAACTCCTTCAGTTTCTCCCATGTGAGGTTTGAGTTCTCCAGATCCTGTATGTAGAGATAGGTTTCCACGTCGGTGGGGCGCAACGTTACCCCTGAGCGGATATTCAGCAGGGCACTCGTATTCGGCCCCAGGTTGGCAGATAACCCATAGGTGGCGCGCACCTTCAGATAGGTTAACAGCGGGACGTTGAAAAACGATTCCTTGTCGACATTCCAGGCGCCGCTTACGTTCCAGGTGGGAAGGTAGCGGGCGCTGCGGCTTTTGCCCAGCCTGTTGGATCCGTCGTAACGGATCGTTCCGTTAAAGACATACTTTTCGTTAAAAGAGTAGGCGCCGTTCAGGAACAAACCGGCGAAACGTTCACGATCTTCGGAAAGCGCGTAGATACTGATTCCCTGCTGGTTCAGAAAATCGATCATCAGCGGGTCCGTATTCACAACACCGCCGTTTTCGTACACCACTCCGATACCATCCGCTCTTCTGCTCCGGCGATCGGTATATTTTATTTCCTGTCCCGCGAGTACACTTACACTATGCTTCGTGTTAAATGTATGCGACCAGTTAACACTGTTCCGGATATAAAAGTACTTGAGTTCGTCTTCGTTGACATTGTTAAAGCCTCCTTCGGGCAACACAACTTTCGGTTGTGCTCCGGGGTCGTCCGGATCTTTGTACAACAAAGGGTTTGAGTCCTGGATATATTGTGTGTCGTCTGCGCGGTACGCTTCCGCCTGGTTGGAGTATTCATGGATGACGTGTTCACGCTTGGTGGTAGCGTACCGGCCCTGAATGGCGCTTCGGAACGTTAAATCGTCGGAGAAATTATAGGTCAGATCGGCTTGCGTTGATATATCTCCGACGGTGATATTGATATAATTCAGTTCAAGCTCGCGCAGGATGTTGAAAGGCGTATAGTTCCTCCGGAAGTACTCCAGGTTCCCGTCGTTGTCGTAGGGCCTGATGGACCGGCTGGTGTTCAGCGCATAGCTCAGGGGGTTTATATCAAAATCCCTGCGGTAACGCCCGGTTATAGGATCAAAGTCCCGGTTTTGCGTGCCGGGGACCTTTTGCTCCCGGTAGTTCGCAATGAGCTTCAGATCCAGGGAGAATTTTTTCGAAAAGAAGAAACTGTTCTTGGCTGTTCCCGCATAACGTTTGACGTTGTCGGCAATAGTTTGCCCGTTATCGTTGAGAAAACTCAGGGAATAGTAGCTGTTGTGTTTATCTGTTCCCGAAGTCAGGCTTACGGAATGCTGTTGCTGGAGCGAATAATCCCTGAACAACACGTCAAACCAGTCTGTATTCGCAGTTTCGTATTGATTCAGGAACTCTTCATTAAGCGTACCGTTTGTGCCCCAGGGAAGTTCGTGATCGGAAATGAGCGCGAACATTTTACCGAGCGCGCCGTAATTCTGCGCTTTTACGGATGTGGTAATGTCGACCAGGCCCTTTTCGTACATTTCCCGGTAGATCGACATTTCGTCAACCGAATTCAGGATATCGAACTGGCTGTACGAAGGTCTGAGGTGCATGGAAAGGTTTCCGGAATAGCTGACCCTGGTCTGGCCGCTTTTACCCTTTTTCGTGGTAATAACGATCACCCCGTTTTTCGCGCGTGTTCCGTACAATGCCGTGGCCGACGCATCCTTTAAGACCTGGAAAGATTCAATGTCGTCCGGGTTTAATCCGGCGATCGACGAGGCTGTCAGGGTGTTTGCGTTACCTGTAATGATATCGTCGGCGGTGACCGAATTGAGATCTTCCAGTACAACGCCGTCGACAACCCAGAGCGGGCGCGTGTCGCCGTTGATGGAGGAGTTACCACGGATCCGTATCTTGGGGGTTGTTCCGAATGTGCCGGAGACGTTGTCAACGGTAACGCCTGCAACTCTGCCCTCGAGCATTTGACTGGCATCCGACATTCCGCCGCTCCGCGCGTCTGACATCTTCAGGTTAACGGACGAGCCGGTGAACAACTTCCTTTCCACTTCCTGGAATCCGGTGACAACCACTTCTTCGAGTTCTACTGCGTCGGATTCCAGTTGAACGTTAAGCACGCTGCGCTGGCCTGCTACAACTTCCTGACTGACAAACCCGATGAACGAAAACAACAGGGTGTCCGAAGGCGCGACATTCAGATCGTAAATACCATCTGCGTTTGAGACTGTACCCCGCGATGTACCTTTAATCCTCACGTTAACGCCAGGTAATTCGGTTCCGTCTTTCGCGGATGTGATCTTACCGGAAATCTTTAACTCCTGGGCGGCTGAGTTAAATAGTACTCCAACTAGAAGGATAGGAAGTAAAAGTTTCTTCATGCTATAAGCTTAAATCCCCACGAACAACCGAGGCGCGTATTAAATAAAATGTTTCCGAACGGCGTGAGTAACAACGGAGTACCGTCAAAAAAGACACTGAATTTCCCTGGATCAGGGCTCTATTCAGACTTCTGTCATTCCCTGTCACACTGAACAACTGTTGTGCCGCCCCGAGCCCGAAAAGGCTTTGGAAGAAAGATGACAGAATATGGTGGATGCTTCTTTGTAAAGGTCTTATCATAGATCCCGTTTAGACTCTTCTAAAATTAAAGATTAAACAATAAACAACAAGTGCCGGTTTCGTGAAACAGGATATAATGGAACTATTTGGCGCGTAAACTTTTAAAATCATATACTTTCCGTGATTGAAAACGTCGCCGGAATCACCTTTTTATACTCCGATGGTGTCATTCCCATATGCTTTTTAAAAAAAACATTAAAAGACGATACGGAGTTAAACCCCGATTCGAACGCTATCCCGGCGATCGATAAATAGTCTTTTTGCGGATCGCGAAGAATTTTCCCAGCGTGTACGACCCGGTACCGGTTGATCACGTTGTTGAAACTCTCGTGAAATACCTGGCTGAATGTCAGGGAAAGCATATGCCGCGGGATCGATGTCATTTCTGATAACTTCAGCAGGGAAAAATTATTGTCCAGGAATGGATGTTTGGTTTCCAGGATGTCCAGAATCCTGGCATGCAGACTTTTCAAATCCTCGTCCGTCACGTTCAGGTTCTGATACTTCTGTCGTATAACCGGCAGGTATGCTGCTTTGTTCTTCAGCACACCAAAAGAGACCACGTATAACGACGCGCCGTACAGAACGGGCGCAGCACTATAGGAAGTAAAACCTAAAATGTAATGGCTGAAATATGCTCCCTGAAAAACCACCACCACAATGGCAAGTATCGCAATCCAGAAGCGCGAAAGGCCTTCATTCAAAAGGTTGCGGGTATAACTCCTGCATAGCTCAACAAAACATAACCCACAGTAAACAATTGTGTAATACAGGAGGACGCCGTAACCACCCCTGTACCAGAAATTTTCCAGGGACAACAGCGGACACGCCAGCAGGATCAGCGCGGCCGGCGTAAATTGCAAAAGATCGCGCTGATGGAACTTCCACTTTCCGTTGAGGGATCGAAGGTAAAACAACAGAGCCGGACCGACGGCGGCGTGCGCGGCAAATCCGATATTGAATAAAAGTTCGGAATGATGACTTGTAAAAATAAACAATGTGGATTTTGCCACACGGACGGAGATCAGCATCAATGCCGTTCCCAGGAAAAGACTGCTTTTGTTACCGGATGCGGTTGTTAAAAAATACAGACCCAGAAGCGAACTCTGGAAGACCCCCAGCCAGCACAGAACCAAAGCAACAGTCTCCATAAACGCATATTGATTTCAACGTCGGGCACACTTCCTTATAAATTTAAAGAATAAATTTTTACGAAGTAATAAATTTTATCATTTGCTCCCGTTGTTGGTCTGAAGGCAGTTTTCCAAATGCGGCGGCGATGTTATCAGCCATGTGGTTCGGTTTGGATGTACCCGGTATCACGCAAGTTACGGCAGGATGGGAGAGGATGAATTTCAGGAAAAACTGCGCCCAGCTTGTGCAATCAAACTCCCGCGACCATTCCGGGACGTCTTTTCCTTTTACCATGCGAAACAGATTCCCTTCCTCAAAAGGCTGATTAACAACGACTGCGATTTTTTTTTCGAGTGCCAGTGGCAACAGACGATCTTCCGCTCCGCGACTAGCCAGCGAATAATTAAGCTGTATAAAATCCAGTTTATGTTTTTTCATGATATCCTCCATGGACGAATAGGCGCCTTCCGTGTAATGGGTGATACCGATGTAGCGGATTTTTCCCTGTTCCTTCCATAAATTCAACGTTTTAAGGTGAATTTTCCAGTCCACGAGGTTATGGATCTGCATCAGGTCGATCGTCTCGCGCTTTAAAAGCGAAAACGAATTGTTCATTTGCCGGATACCTTCCTGTTCACCCGTTGTCCAGACTTTTGTGGCCAGGAATAACTTGTCGTTCAACGCCAGTTCGGTCGAGAGATCGCCTACGACTTGTTCCGAGCGACCGTACATGGGTGAACTGTCGATTACGCTTCCGCCTCTTTCGACAAGTTTTTTCAGGACATTTCGTAAAGGATCACGTTCTTCAGGGGAAATGCCCGCATCAAATGTTTGCCACGTGCCAAGTCCGACCGCCGGAATTTTTTCACCACTTGAATGAATGGTTCGTTTCAGAATACCATCGGCGGAAGTCATTGCGCTCGCGGACATGGATAGTAAACCTAATGCGGACAGGGTTTGAAGGCAAGTGCGTCTTTTCATAATTGTAATAAATGGGATCGTTAGGCTGCCGGGACTAGTGCAAAGTTAGTCAACTCAGCAGTTGTTGCTTTTGCGGGAAGGGATATTAAACGACGGATTAATTAATCAACCACACTTTCGACGCAAACTACACCGCGCGGCTACAGGGTGGGAGAGAGTGGCAGATGAACGTAAAAGGACGTTCCGGTTTCGATGGTGGATGTTACTTTGATGGCACCATGATGCAGACTGACGATCTGCTTGGAGAGACTGAGGCCGATGCCGGAGCCCTCCTTTTTTGTGGAAAAGAAGGGAATAAATATTTCCTGAAGTTCGTTTTCCGGGATACCCTTGCCCGTATCTGTCACCTCGAGAACAACGCTATTGTCCTGCCGGTATGCCTTGAAACGGATCACTTTTTCACGTGCTGTTTCCAGGGCGTGTGTACTGTTGGTCATCAGGTTGATAATCACTTGTTCAATTAACGCGGGATCGAATGAAGCGTCCAGGTCTTCCGTGGGAGCAGATACGACAAGCGTAATTCCCTGCCCTTCCAACGCTCCACGCATGAGTTTTTCAACGGCGGTGATGAAGGTTTTGACATGAACCACTTCTTTTACCGGTTTGGGGACCCTTGTCAGTTTTCTGTAATTCTCCACGAAGTGCAGCAACCCTTCACTTCGGTTTTGAATCGTGTTAAGGGAAAAGAGAATGTCGGTTATGGTTTCCTCCTGTATAGCCTGGAGGGATTTTTGATGTCCCTGAGGGTCGGAAAGCATACCCTGCATGGTTTCTGTTAACGATGCGATCGGGGTGATTGAATTCATGATCTCATGCGTCAGGATCCTGATCAGCTTGTGCCATGCTTCAATTTCCTTTTGTTCGATCTCCGAATTGATATCCTGAAGCGTTATCAGTTTGGTCTGACGCTCGAGAATGGCGCGTGTACTGACATCGACCGCCAGGATTTTTGTTTCGCCATTCAGTTTTGTTTCGATGAGTTTTCTGCCATTATCACCGAGGTCGGCAAACTCTTTGGCAATCCATGGATTTACCTGCCGGATCTGTTTCCAGTTTTTTAAACCTTCTACGTGAAGCAGTTTTTCGGCAGTGGGATTGATCAACAGGATATCGTCCCCGCTAATGGAAATAATACCCACGCGCACCTGATTGACCAGCATTTGTAAAAAGTGGTACTGCGCCTCTTTTTCGATCTTTACGCGTTTGTATGCGTCGATGATCTCCGCCATGCTGCTTTGCAAATCGCGGAATGAGTTGCTTAGTGCATTCAGCTTGAAAGAGGTTGAAAAATCGCCGTGCTTTATAGCGAGGAAAAACCTTGTCAATTCACGGTTTGTTTGATTGACGAAACGTATTAACTCCACTACCTGGACGGTGATGATGAGAGCTACAATAATCTGGTTGAAAAAAAGTCTGGAGTCGCCGAAAATGAAAGCTAGTATCGAGACCGTTACCACCAGAAGTAACACCCTGACGATAACAAGGATATTGAAGCGCCGCGATATCATGGTGTTGTCATTGTCAAATGCGACCTGTTTTTCATCATCAATATTATAAAATTATCGGCATGCCGTGATGCAGGTGGCATAACAACGCGGCTAAAGTCCGTGTTTTTTCATTCGCCTGTAAAGCGCCGTCCGGGTCATCCCTAACGTTTTGGCTGTACTGGTAACATTTCCCTCGTGTTCGCCGAGTGTCTGAAGGATGAACTGTTTTTCCATTTCATCCAGTGTTAACGGGGTATTGTCTTTTTTCGGAGCGTGCTGCATATTACTGATTAGCAATTCGGGTGACTGGATCACTTTCCCTTCATTCAGGATTACGGCACGTTCCACAGCATGCTGCAGTTCGCGGATGTTACCCGGCCAATGGTATTTCTTCAGACGCCCGAGAACACCCTTGTCGACCCGCATGTCAGGTCGTTTATATTTCTGACTGTAGCGATGAACAAAATAATCGAGGAGCAGCGGAATATCTTCGGGCCTTTCCCGAAGCGACGGCACTCTGATCTCAACGGTATTGATACGGTACAAAAGGTCCTGCCTGAATTTTTTTTCGTAGACCAGTTCATGCAGCGGCATGTTTGTGGCACAGATCAGCCTGAAGTTTACGGGTATCTCCCGGTTTGATCCGACCCGTTGAATTTTCCGGTGCTGCAACACCGTGAGCAGCTTCGATTGTAAGGCGAGGGACAGGTTTCCGATCTCATCGAGAAAAATAGTCCCGTCCGAGGCGATCTCAAAACGTCCCGGCTTGTCCTGTTTCGCATCTGTAAACGCTCCCTTGACGTGACCAAACAGCTCACTTTCAAACAGTGACTCGGTAATAGCGCCAAGGTCAACACTGATGAAGACCTGATCTTTCCGGTCCGACTTTCGGTGTATGGCCCGCGCGACCAGTTCTTTACCCGTGCCGTTCTCACCGAGGATCAGGACATCAGCACTCGTGGCCGCGACCCGGTCGATCATTTCATGAACCCGCATGATGGCCGGAGAATGACCGATAAAATCCACATACGGCTGATCAATGTCTTCGCTGAGTTTACCCTGCGCTACCTTCAGTTTTTCCACTTCCACCCTGGAGCGCCGTAATTGCAGTGCCGACATAAGCGTAGCGAGAAGCTTTTGGTTCTTCCATGGCTTCAGCACAAAATCCACCGCTCCGTTTTTCATAGCTTTCACGGCGAGGTCCACTTCTCCGTAAGCTGTAATGAGTATCACAACAGCATTCGGGTCAGACCGCAGGATCTGGTCAAGCCAGTAGAATCCTTCCTCGCCATCATTCACGCCCTTCCTGAAATTCATGTCCAGCAGGATAACATCGTAGTCACCTGCTCTCGTCAGTTGTGGCAGGTTCTGCGGGTTATTCTCGATCTGAACGTTGGAGAATTCCTGCTTTAAAAACATACGGGCTGTCTCCAGAATGTCCCGGTCATCGTCTACTATTAATATCTTCGCTGCATGCATCGTGTACCAAATATAATTTAACTGTATCAGTTTCAAACATTTTATTGTATCGTTTTTGATAC
The DNA here is from genome assembly GCA_041742155.1 of Chryseolinea sp. Lineage (GTDB taxonomy): Bacteria > Bacteroidota > Bacteroidia > Cytophagales > Cyclobacteriaceae > Chryseolinea. Next base: position 46,184 of record JBGSJE010000009.1, read on the forward strand.
AGTTATACGCGGTATTTGTGAAATATTTGTACGTAATTGTTTGAAATTCAATGTCTTATATCCCTGGCATGGCTTTAGTATTGCGATCAGTATGTTTAAAAACTATCTCCTTCTCGCTTTCCGGAATTTCCTGCGGAACCGAACCTATACCCTGATCAATATCCTCGGGTTGAGTATCGGTATTACTTCGTGCGTCATTATTTTCCTGCTGATCACCAATGACCTTAGTTTTGACCGGTTTCATACCCGTTACGGGCAGATCCAAAGGGTGGTGCTGGACACCAAAAGCGCCTCTGGTATGGACCAGGGTACAACCACTCCCTATCCCTTTGCGGATGCATTCAGAAACGATTTCGCGGATGTTCCGCTCATGACCCAGTTCCATGGGCACGGAGATGTGTTGATGAAGGTCGGCACCGAAAAGCAACGGGTGACGGGTGTGATCTTCGCCGATTCACTTTTCTTCGAGGTATTTGATTTCAAAGTGATCTCCGGCAACCCGAAAGTAGACCTTGGGGAACCTGGTAAAGTATTTCTGACGGAATCCCTGGCCTCGAAAATTTTGAAAGGTAAGGACCACGTTACCATTAAACTGGATAACAAGATCGAGCTCGAAGTCGCGGGCATCATTGCCGATCCGCCCCCGAATTCCCACATCAACTTTACCATGGTCGTGTCGAGACCTTCGCTCACGCCGGAATTCATCGGTTTCCCGCTGGACACCTGGGGAATGACCATGTCCGGGTTTACGTATCTTGTTCTTCCGTCGGATATCAGTGTTCCGGCGTTGGAGAATCGTCTGAAAGATTTTGTCGCCAAGTACTATCCGAAAGAAGACGCCGCGAGGCGAACGTTCAGGTTACAGCCGATGTCGCGGATCCATTTTGATCAGGTGTATACGGAGAATCCCGGCACAGCCTCCAACGCGAGCATTTCGGATATGACGGTGATGGCTATCCTTGGTATCTTTATCCTGGCCATCGCCTGTATAAATTTTATAAACCTGGCTACCGCGCTGGCGGTTAAAAAATCCAAAGAGATCGGCATACGCAAGACGCTGGGAGCAAGGCGGACGCAACTGTCGGCCTATTTTCTGGGCGAAACATTCTTGCTGACCGTGTTTTCGGTCATCATCTCCCTGTGCGTGGTGGAGTGGCTGTTGAAATGGCTTAATGGTTTTCTCGGGGTCAACATCTCGCTCCATTTGTTTTCAAACCCGCTGTTGATCGTATACCTTGTCGCCCTGATAATCATCACGACTATACTGTCCGGATTTTACCCGGCCATCGTATTATCCGGATTCGATCCGCTTGCCGTACTGAAAAACAAGATGGCCGCCACCGGCAGTTCCGGTGCATCGGTCCGGAAAATATTGGTTGTGTTCCAGTTCGTGATCGCGCAGGTGCTGATCATGGGAACGCTGGTGATCGCAAACCAGATGAATTATTTCAGGGAAAAACCGCTGGGTTTTAAAAAGGACGCAGTTATTACGGTACCCATACCCGAGATCAAACCCGAACTGATTGAATCCTTCCGTTTGTCGCTCGACGGAAATCCTGATATCGTGAATACCTCTTTTTCACTGGGTGCCCCGACGTCCGATAATAATTTTTCAACGAACTACTACCTTACGGAAAACGGCCCTCAGGAATTGTTCCGCGTCGTGATCAAGCCGGCAGACCGCTTCTACCTGGAAACCTACGGTCTGAAACTCGTCGCAGGCCGGTGGTTCTCGGACGGGGATGAAAAGGCAGCTTCCGTTCCAAAAATCGAAAAACCAGACTACCTGTATGTGGTGAACGAGTCGGCCGCGCGGCGCCTGGGGTTCAGCGACCCAAAGGATATCGTTGGCAAGAAAATAACGACAGGGATCGGCGAAATGAACAAGGAAGTGATCGGTGTGGTGGAGGACTTTCATACTTCGTCGCTGCACGATGACATACAGCCGGTGGTTTTACTGAATATGCCGCAATTCTATTACGAAGCCGGAATAAAAATAAATCCGCAGAATATGAAGAAAACTATAGCTGCCATAGAGGAGAGCTGGTCCCGGCTTTTTCCCGAATATAGTTTCGAATATAAATTCCTGGATGAATACCTGCAGCAACTTTACTGGCGGGATGACCGCACGTTCACCCTGCTGAAGATATTCGCGTCCGTTTCGATTTTTATCGGATGCCTCGGTCTTTACGGGTTAATATCCTTCATCGCGACACAAAAGCTGAAAGAGGTCGGGATCCGGAAAGTGTTAGGGGCGACCGTCGGAAGTATCATGATCCTTTTCTCACGGGAGTTCATTAAGCTGATTGTTATTGCGTTCATCCTGGCCGCGCCGCTTGCCTGGTTTTTTATGAACCAATGGCTGCTGGGATTCGCTTATCATACGTCGATACACTGGACCGTGTATCTGGCAGGTATTGTCTCTACTTTATTAATCGCATTGCTTACCGTCAGTTACAGGTCCGCAAGAGCTGCGATTTCAAACCCGGCGGAGACACTTCGCACGGAATAACATCAAAACATTCACTAACCATTTAACGATTGTATCATGTTCAGTAATTTCCTCAAGACGGCCATTCGAAGCATAATCCGTGAACGTTATTACGCCCTGATTAAAATGGTCGGCCTGGCGCTGGGACTGGGAACCAGCATGGTGCTGTTGCTATACGTGTCCCATCAGCTCAGTTATGACCGGATGCATCCCGATGTGGACCGTCAATACCGGATAAACCAGACCAACATCTGGGATCCGGCAGGTGGGATCTTCAATTCCACCGGGCCTGCGGTTTCATTCGCCCTGCGAAGCGACTTCCCGGAAATACAGGACATACTCAGGGTAAATACGCCCGGCTCATTCGTGGTGCGCTATACGCAGCGAAACGGGAATGTACTCGCATTTAACGAAAACGATGTACTGGCGGCGGATTCCAATTTCTTTTCCTTCTTCAATTTCAGACTGAAAGAGGGGGATCCGAACACAGCCCTCATCGGAAACGGAAAAGTGGTGCTTTCGGATAAAGCCGCAAAACGGTTGTTCGCAGACGAGCCCGCCCTCGGAAAAATCTTTCAAATGGGTGATGACCGGACCTCTGTCGAAGTAACGGGGGTAACGGAGGAGCAACCAAAGAATGCTCACTTCGACTTCGACTACCTGCTATCCATGCCGACGAATCCCGCCGTAAAGCAATTTGAGTGGAGCTGGATATGGACACAGGTGGTAACGTACGTTAAGCTGCGGCCGGATGCCGATGCCGGTGCCCTGGATGAGAAGTTGAAAACCTTCGCGGACCGTCATGCCCCGGAGACATTCAGAAAACTGCAGATGGATTACAAGGAGTTCACGAACGAGAAGGGCCCATGGCTGTTATACCTGCAGCCGGTAAAGGATATCTACCTGTATTCCGATCGGATAGGCAATCGCCTCGGTCCAGTCGGTGATATAAAATACGTGTATATCCTCAGTGTGATCGCATTATTCATCCTGTTGATTGCTGTGGTGAATTTTGTAAACCTGTCAACAGCCCGCGCTACGAAACGCGCCAAGGAGGTGGGAGTGAAGAAGACCCTTGGCCTTATGCGGGGATCGTTGATCGCGCAGTTCCAGATAGAACATATTCTGCTTACGCTCGTCTCGATGCTGTTCGGCCTGGGTGTTATGGAGATCCTCAGAATGGTCATTCAGCCTTTTGTAGGTATAGACATTCCGTTGTCGGCCTGGAGTCCGCTTACATTCGGTCTGATCATTATCATCCTTCCGCTGGTAATCGGATTTATGGCAGGACTCTATCCTTCATTTTATCTGACATCATTCCGCCCCGCCCAGGTATTGAAAGGCAAGTTAGTGAGCGGGTTCCGTTCCTCCGGAATGCGGAATAGTCTTGTCGTCTTTCAGTTTACGATATCCATCGCCCTGATGGCAGCGACCCTGATCGTCTTTAAGCAGCTTGAATTTTTTCAGTCTCAGAGCGTTGGTTTCGAGAAAGAAAACCTCATCGTTATCAATAATGCTGACAAACTGGGAAAACAACTGGAGTCATTCCGGGATGAGATTTCGGGTTATCCCGGAGTCACTACCGCAACACTGTCGATGGATATCCGCGGTGGTTTCGAGGATATCTACATGCGCGAGGGAGATCAGAAAAAACTTTCGATATCGGCCTATAAAGTCGATGAACATTTTTTTGAGACCACTAAACTGACCCTGGCGTCCGGACGGACCTTCGATGCGAACAGGCCTTCTGACGTGGACGCTGTTATTATCAATGAAACAACCTGTAAATTTTTCGAATGGACACCGGAGGAGGCGTTGGGGAAACATATCCTTTACCTGGGTGATGAGATTGGCCCGCAGGAAGTAATCGGCGTAGCCAAAGATTTCCACCTCCAGTCGTTGCACCAGAATATCATGCCTTTTATGTTTTTCAATATCAAGTCCAACATTTACGGAGACGGTCGAATACTGTTGCTCCGCTACAACACAGAGGATATACCCGCTCTTATTGCTCGTATTGAAAGCAGATGGAATCAGCTGGCTGAGGCCACTCCGTTTAACATGTCTTTTTACGACGAGGAAGTAAGGATGCAATATCAGCAGGAAATGAAAATGGGCTCGTTGCTGTCAATTTTTACGGCCCTGTCGATCACGATTGCCGTTATCGGTTTAGTGGGACTCGTTGCCTATTCGGCAGAACAACGGAAAAAAGAGATCGGTATCCGTAAGGTTTTTGGTGCGTCCCTTACCAGGATATACGTCATGATCAATGCCCAGTATATTCGTTTGCTCGTCATTGCGTTGATCATCGCCACGCCCGTGTCCTGGTGGCTGATGCAGCAGTGGCTTGATACATATCCCTACCGGACTACGATAAACCCGTGGATATTTGTCGGCGCCGGTGTGGCGGAACTACTTCTGGCGCTGGTTTGCGTAGGCTACCTCGCATTGCGGGCTGCGTCGTTGAATCCGGCGACCGTACTCAAAGATGAATGAGGTCTGTTAGCGGATTTTCAGGGTGCTGACATGGGTTTTTCGTAAGACTCCGGTTCGCGTACATACCCCCGGAAATAGTATGGTTTTGTATAGCCGTTCTATGTTATATTCGCGGAAACTCATTCTCCATGAAAAAACTGGTATTTGCTATCCTTACAACAGGTGGCCTGACCTTTTTCGGATGTTCTCCCGAAAAAAAACAGGAGGGGCTGGGCGGCCTCGGAATAAATCTTGAAAACATTGATACAGCCGTAAGGCCCCAGGACGACTTTTTCAGGTACGTCAACGGAGGCTGGGTCAACAAGACCACGATCCCGGGAGACCAGGGCCGATGGGGATCGTTCAATGAGCTGCGAGAATTTAACAACGACGCCGTTCTCAAAGTACTGAAGAAGGCGGGGGAGAACACAGCGCTGTATCCCGACGGAACCGATCAGCGGAAGGCGGCCGACTTCTACTCCATTGGAATGGACTCCCTGCTCGCGGAAAAAGCAGGCAGCGCGCCGCTGAAACCGATCCTCGAAAAGATCAATGCGATCCAGACCAAGAGTGATATTCAAAACTATCTTACCGAGGATGTTTTAACCGGAGGCGGGTCGTTTTTCGGGTTCAGCATTTTCCCGGATCTGAAGAATAGTCAGAAAATGGCGGCTTACGTCGACGCGGGTGGGCTGGGTTTGCCGGAACGCGACTATTACCTCAATACGGACGAGAAATCGAAAGAGACAAGAGAGAAATACAAAGAACACATCGCGAATTTGTTCGAACTGTCCGGAGAGACAGAAGATCAGGCGAAAGCCGGCGCGGAGAACGTATTGAAATTAGAGACACAGTTGGCAAAGGTGATGCTGAGCAAAGAGGAGAGCCGCGATCCATCGCGACAATATAATCCGAAGACGATCGCCGACCTGTCCAAACTTGCACCTTCCGTGAACTGGCGCGCCTACTTCGATGCGTTGGGTGTAAAAGTTGATACCATCATCGCGACGGAACCCGCTTACCTGAAGGAATATGAAAAGGTTGTGAGTACCTATAGTATGGATGATATCAAAACCTACCTGCGTGCGGCGTTACTGAGGGGCTCGGCGCCATTCCTGAATAACGCGTTCGTGAAAGAATCTTTTGATTTCAATTCCCGGTATTTGAGAGGTACCGACAAAATGCGGCCCCGTTGGAAGAGAGTCCTGGATGCAACGGATGGGTTCCTGGGAGAAGCGATCGGCAAGCTGTACGTGGATGAAACTTTTCCGCCGGAGGCCAAGCAAAAGGCTCTCGATATGGTTGAAAACATCAAGGAAGCTTTCGCCGACCGGATTAAGAACCTCGACTGGATGTCGGATTCAACAAAACAAATGGCACTGGGGAAACTGAGCACGTTTTCGGTGAAGATCGGATATCCGGACAAGTGGAAGGATTATTCAGGCCTGGTTATTGACAAGTCGCCGGAGAACGCTTCTTATTTTAACAATGCGCTGAATGCTTCACGTTTTCAGGTCCAAAAGGAAATTGAAAAACTCGGCAAACCCGTTGACAAAACGGAGTGGCAGATGACCCCTCAAACGGTTAATGCCTATTACAATCCACTCTTCAATGAAATTGTTTTCCCGGCTGGTATTCTCCAGCCTCCCTTCTACGACTATCGTGCGGATGAAGCCGTCAACTATGGGGGTATTGGCGCGGTGATCGGACATGAGCTTTCGCATGGTTTTGATGATCAGGGAAGTCAGTTCGACGCGGAGGGAAATCTCAGGAACTGGTGGGCTGCCAGCGACCTGGAAAAATTCAAAGGCAAAGGCAAGGCTTACGCAGATCAATTCAACGCATACGAACCCCTGCCGGGGGTTTTCGTACAAGGACAGTTTACGTTGGGCGAGAACATCGGCGACCTCGGGGGTATCGCTGTTGCTTTTGAAGGACTGCAACGCTTTTATAAGCAGCACGGCAAACCCGGTAAGATCGACGGTCTGACACCAGAACAGCGATTCTTTATGTCGTGGGGAACGATCTGGAGGATCAAGTACAGGGATGAAGCCCTCCGGACCCAGGTACTCACCGATCCGCACTCCCCGGGAATGTACCGGGCAAATGGTCCACTGACGAACTTTGAACCGTTTTACGAAGCCTTTGATGTAAAGGAAGGCGATAAGATGTTCAGGCCGGAAAGTGAAAGGGTGAAGATCTGGTAAAACGCGGCATACGGCCTAATTTTTTTCTTTCACTTTTTGTAATGCATGAAGACTTTACTATTATTGCCATCGCAAATGAGTTGCTAACTATGGGAAGAGGAGATAAAAAATCGAAAAAGGGCAAGATCTGGAAGGATTCTTACGGAAATTCCAGGCGGAAAAAAGCTCTTAAAGCGAAATTAAAGAGGACGGTGTCCCATAAAGCAGCGGCAACAGTTTCAACGGAAGAAGCCGCGAAACCAAAGAGAACGACAAAAAAGAAGACCGACGCTTAATTCAATATGAAAAGGTTTACAAACATTGCATGGTGGTGGCACAGATCCAGGTCGGATATGTGAACAGCCTTGTTATGACTTTACGTTAAGCCGAAGGCCTGCTGTTCACAGCAGGCCTTCGTTTTTTGTAATGAATGATGATTTGAAATTCTGAAGAATGAAATACAAACTTAAAACCTACACAAAAAAACTACTGGCCGATACACTGACGCCGGTAAACATCTACCTGAAACTCCGGGATGTATTTGCCGGAAGCATTTTGCTGGAAAGCTCCGACTACCACGGTCACGAAAACAGCTTGTCATTTATCTGTTGCGAGCCTATCGCATCGTTCGAGGTCAATGATACTACGGTAGAAAGGAAGTACCCGGATGACCGGATTGAGACGGGGCAGATATCAAAGGTAGGGGAAGTGACGACGATGCTGGAAGACTTCCGAAACTCTTTCACACCCGATACCCTTCCGTCCAAGTATGTGAACTGCGGCTTGTTCGGTTACATGGCCTATGATGCGATCCGGTTCTTTGAGGACGTCCAGGTATCGCGAAAGGAACACCATATACCCGATATCCTCTATAAGCTTTATCGCTATGTGATCATCGTGGATCACTTCTCCAACGAATTGAGCTTGTTCGAACATTGCTATGAAGGCGACAACGAATGCCGGAGCACGCTCGATAAAGTGGAGCAGATCATTTTCAGCAACCGTTTCGCCACGTACCGTTTTGAACTGACGGACTCTGAAGCTTCGAATGTTACAGACGAAGAATTCCTGAAGATCATTGAAAAAGGCAAAGAGCATTGTTACCGTGGAGATGTATTCCAGATCGTCCTCTCCCGACGGTTTACGAGCGGTTTTAAAGGGGACGAGTTTAATGTTTACCGGTCCCTGCGATCGATCAATCCATCACCATATCTGTTTTACTTCGACTACGGCAGCTTCAAACTCTTCGGGTCATCGCCGGAAGCGCAATTACAGGTCAATCACGGAAAGGCGCACATTTATCCGATAGCGGGAACATTCAGGCGTTCGGGCAATGATCAGGAAGATGCAGCGATTGCAGCGAACCTTGCCGCTGACGAAAAAGAAAACGCCGAACATGTCATGCTTGTTGATCTGGCCCGCAACGATATGAGCCGGAATGCCGAGCACGTAACGGTGGAGGTTTTTAAGGAAATACAATTTTACTCCCATGTTATTCACCTGGTGTCCAAGGTAACCGGTACCTTAAAATCCGATACTTCTGTGGTAGGTATGGCCGCCGATACCTTTCCGGCCGGTACGTTATCCGGAGCGCCGAAACATATGGCCATGACGCTGATCAATAAATACGAAAACGTGAACAGGGGATTTTATGGCGGAGCGATAGGATTTATGGGCTTCGACAGCTCGTTCAATCATGCCATCATGATCCGGACGTTCCTCAGCTATGAAAACAAACTGATCTGCCAGGCAGGAGCAGGGGTTGTTTCCAAGTCGAACGCCGAGAGTGAACTGCAGGAGGTGAACAATAAGCTGACTGCGTTGAGAAAAGCCGTACTGATGGCTGAAAAGATTTAGTATTACGACGAACAGGATAACACCAAAATATCGAAGCCGGCGGGGCAAGTGCCGCCAATTTTTAAGATCATGAATGTTGAAATTTGAAAAAATGAAAATACTGGTAATAGACAATTACGATTCGTTTACCTATAACCTGGTGCACATCATCCGTGCACTGGGCTATCAGATGGATATATTCCGGAACGACAAGATCACACTAGAAGAAGTAAAAAAATACGATAAGATCTTACTGTCACCCGGACCAGGTATTCCGGATGAAGCGGGGATTATGAAGCAGGTCGTTCTCGAATACGGCCCGACGAAAAGTATCCTGGGGATCTGCCTCGGTCATCAGGGAATCGGAGAAGTATATGGCGCAGAACTCTTCAATATTCCTAAGGTGTTACATGGTGTGACGTCTACCGGCATTGTGAGCGACCGGTCGGAATATCTTTTTAAGAACGTTTCCGACAGATTTCAGGCAACGCACTACCATTCGTGGGCGGTCAGGCCGGATAGCATTACACCGGACCTCAAGGTGACCGCCGTCAACGAAGAAGGGCTGATCATGGGATTGAGTCATGTACGGTATGATGTGAAAGGGCTTCAGTTTCATCCTGAATCCATCATGACGCCCGAAGGGCCGAGGATGATTGAAAACTGGATCGCGCGCTGATTTTTAAAATGTATAAAACATACCTATCATTTCCTGTATGAAGCAGATACTAAATGAACTGATCGATCACCGCTCCCTGACGAAGGAATCCGCGAAGAATGTTTTGGTCGAGCTGACGTCGGGCAAGCATAATGCCAGTCAAATGGCTGCATTCATGACCGTTTACATGATGCGAAGTATAACTATTGAAGAGTTGCAGGGCTTCCGCGATGCCATGCTTGAACTTTGTTTGCCTGTTCGGTTCGATCAGCCGGTTATGGATGTTTGCGGGACCGGGGGCGACGGAAAAAACACATTTAACATGTCGACGTTGTCGTCTTTTGTGGTAGCGGCGGCCGGACAGCCGGTTGCTAAGCACGGCAACTACGGAGTTTCGTCCGCTTGCGGTTCGTCCAACCTGCTGGAATATTTCGGCTATAAATTTACAAACGATACGGATAAGCTGAAACGGAGCCTGGATTATGCCAACATCTGTTTTATGCATGCCCCGCTATTCCACCCCGCCATGAAGAATGTTGCACCCATCCGGAAAGAACTCGGCGTCAAAACATTTTTCAATATGCTGGGTCCGATGGTGAATCCGTCTTTTCCCACGCGACAGCTCGTCGGGGTATTCAGCCTGGAGCTTGCCCGTCAGTACGGATACCTCTACCAGAATACCGACAAAAAATTTGTCATCCTCCACTCACTCGACGGTTACGACGAGATATCCCTGACCGGGTCATTTAAATACTTTTTCAATGGAGGCGAAAAAGTGATGGGGCCGTTGGATCTGGGATTGCCCAAATTATCGTATGACGATATACGCGGGGGTAACACGGTGGAGGAATCAGCGAAGGTTTTTATGGATGTACTGGAGGGCAAAGGAACGCCGGCGCAGAATGCGGCGATCATTGCCAATGCCGGAATGGCGTTGTACACCGGTAATCAACAGGAAGGTATTGCAAATGCTATCGGGAAGGCAGGCGACGCGCTGAGATCCGGAAAGGCATTGCAGGCTTTCAAAAAACTGATGGAAAACAATTAAGAAGTAATTGGACCATGAATATTCTAGATAAGATTGTCGCGCACAAGCGCACGGAGGTGGCGGGCAGAAAAAGCCTTTACCCGGTCAAGTTGCTGGAACAAAGCATATACTTCGCAACGCAACCGGTATCCCTTAAGAAATATATTCAGCGGAAGGATAAGTCAGGGATCATTGCAGAGATCAAGCGCAAATCACCTTCAAAAGGAGTGATCAATCCGCATGTTTCCGTTGAACGTACCTCGATTGGTTATATGCAGGCCGGAGCGTCGGCGCTATCTGTACTGACCGACAAGGAATTTTTCGGAGGCAGCAACGACGATCTTACCCTGGCCAGAAAGTACAACTTCTGCCCCATACTCCGCAAGGACTTTACCATCGACGAGTACCAGATCGTCGAGGCCAAGTCGATCGGTGCCGATGCGATCCTGCTGATCGCGGCCGCCCTGGAACCTGAACGGCTGAAAGAACTCGCTGACTTTGCACATTCGTTCGGACTGGAAGTATTGCTGGAAGTACACAACGACGAGGAACTCCAGGCTAACCTAGATGCAGGAGCCGATCTGATCGGCGTGAACAACCGTAACCTGAAGACCTTTGAGTTAAGCATAGAGATTTCAAAAGCGCTGGCGGAGCGCATTCCCAAAGAAGCGGTAAAGGTCTCCGAAAGCGGCATTGAATCCGTTGCCACCATCCTCGAGTTGAAAAAATTCGGATATGAAGGCTTTTTGATGGGGCAGAACTTTATGCAGCACAGCCGCCCGGAAGAAGCCTGCAGGGAATTTATAGATGAACTGAGAACAGCACAGCGTTGACAGCGGAAAAACTACATATCAAAATCTGCGGCATGCGCGATGCGGATAACATCCTGCAGGTAGCATCATTCGCTCCCGATTATATGGGATTTATTTTTTACCCGGCATCGCCGCGTTTTGTCGGTGACGATTTTAAGCTCCCGCCGGAGTTGCCATATTCGATTACCAAGGTCGGTGTTTTTGTAAACGAAGACACAAAATCGATCCTCGCCCAATGTGACAAATACGGGATCGATCACGTACAACTTCACGGAAACGAGTCAGCCGGCCAGGTAGCCGAATTAAAGAACTCGGGACTGACGGTCATCAAGGTGTTTTCTGTCGATGACAGGTTTAGTTTCAACGCAACAAAGCCTTATGTGCCTGTCGCCGATTTCTTCCTGTTCGATACCAAGGGCAAATTACACGGCGGTAACGCCCGTACCTTCAATTGGGAAATACTCGGGCACTATGACCAGGAGTTGCCGTTCTTTCTCAGTGGAGGACTATCGCCTGAGAATGTAGCAGATGTTCTTCAGATGAGAGGAATGAACCTTCGCGGTATTGACGTGAACAGCGGGGTGGAAGAAGCGCCCGGTAAAAAAAGTATCGAAAAGCTCAGATCCCTCTACAGCAGGATCTCACCGAAAGAAATAAAATGACGGCTTTCAAATTCAAAACAGATATTCAATGAAATACACAGTTAATGAAAATGGCTACTACGGTAAATTCGGCGGTGCCTATATTCCCGAAATGCTTTTTCCGAACATCGAGGAGTTGCGTACGCGCTATCTTGAAATCATTTATGAAGAAGGGTTTCAAAAGGAGTTTCAGAAACTATTGCGCGATTACGTCGGCCGGCCAACCCCGCTTTATCTGGCTAAACGCCTTTCCGAACGTTATGGTGCGAAGATCTACTTGAAACGTGAAGACCTCTGTCATACAGGAGCCCATAAGATAAACAACACTGTGGGACAAATACTGCTTGCCCGGCGGCTGGGCAAGCAAAAGATAATTGCCGAAACAGGCGCGGGACAACACGGTGTCGCTACGGCTACCGTATGCGCCCTGATGGGCATGGAGTGCATCGTGTACATGGGAAAAGTGGATATGGAAAGGCAGCGTCCGAATGTCGAGCGGATGAGGATCCTCGGTACGACTGTCGTTCCGGCGATCAGCGGGAGCATGACGCTGAAGGACGCCACCAATGAAGCCATGCGGCACTGGATCAATCACCCTACCGACACACACTATATCATTGGTTCTGTTGTCGGCCCGCACCCGTATCCGGATATGGTAGCGCGGTTCCAATCGGTAATCAGTGAGGAGATACGCAAGCAGCTGACGGAAGAGATCGGGAACCCGTATCCTGATTATGTTTTTGCCTGTGTAGGCGGCGGCAGCAATGCGGCAGGTGCTTTCTATCATTACCTGGACGACGAACATGTAACCCTGGTGGGAGTGGAGGCCGCGGGCCTTGGTGTTGACTCAGGTGAGTCGGCTGCAACGACTGCGTTAGGTAAACCGGGCGTGTTGCACGGAAGCAAGACGCTGCTCATGCAAACAGACGACGGCCAGGTCGTGGAACCATACTCGATCTCCGCGGGCCTGGACTATCCGGGTATCGGACCGATTCATGCGCACCTCTTTGATGTGGGTCGTGTAAAATTCGTCAGCGCCACGGACGATGAGGCCATGAATGCCGGTATCGAACTAAGCAGGACCGAAGGGATTATTCCCGCTATCGAATCAGCCCACGCTATCGCCGTACTGAATCAGTTCCGTTTTGAAAAAGATGATGTGGTGGTGATCAACCTGTCAGGCCGCGGTGACAAGGATCTCGAAACCTACATCAGGTGGGGAAAATATTAATTGCCCTGAGAACAACACCATTCCCACCTTAACGAAATGAACATGAAAAACAGAATAAAAGACCTTTTTAAAAATAAGAAGAACAATATCCTCTCCGTGTTTTATACTGCCGGGTTCCCGGCGCTCGACAGTACCGTTGCAATAGCGGAAACGCTTGAAAAATCCGGCGCCGATATCATCGAGATCGGAATTCCGTACTCCGATCCGATTGCCGATGGACCAACCATACAGGAGAGTAACAAGGTGGCTCTCGATAACGGAATAAAATTGTCGCTGATACTGGACCAGGTAAAAGCCATCCGGAAGACTGTCAGGATCCCGATTATCCTGATGGGTTACGTGAACCCGGTGATGCAGTATGGGATCGAACGTTTTGCAAAGGATGCATCTGAGGCGGGGGTGGATGGTGTGATCCTCCCCGACCTTCCGGTGAACGCATATATCGATGAGTATAAACAGCTTTTCGATTCCGTGAATATCAGCAATACATTCCTGATCTCACCGACGACCTCGGAGGAAAGAATCCGGAAGATCGACGATGTTACGGATGGATTTATTTATGCCGTGTCGGCCTCCAGCGTTACCGGCGCAAAAAACGATTTTGCGTCTGAGCAAATCGATTACTTCCGGAAACTTCAGGGCATGAAGCTGAAGAACCCCTATCTCATAGGCTTCGGAATCTCAAATCACGAGACTTTTTCGAAAGCCAGCGCATTTGGCTCGGGAGCAATTGTAGGAAGTGCTTTTATCAATGTGTTGAAAAATTCGAAAGACATCGCAGGTGACGTTGCCGCGTTCGTGACGTCGCTCAGAAACAAAAACTAATATATGATCATCCAACTTGACCGGTCTGTAACACCCGGCGAAAAGCAGGCTATTACAAGCAAGATCAGGAGCCTTGACTACAAGTGCACCGAAGTAAACACCGATGAAAATACCTACCTCGTCGGCATTGGAAAAAAAGAATTTGATATCCGGTTGTTAGGTCAGATGCCGGGTATCGCGGACATCCACCGTGTATCGGATGATTATAAACTCGTTTCCCGGAAGTGGAAGGTCGACCGTACCCACATCGATCTGGGCGATGGGGTCGTCATCGGGAATGGCTCGCTGTCGGTTATGGCGGGTCCTTGTTCCATCGAAAGCGAAGAACAGGTGCAGCAAACCATCGATCACCTTGTTGCAAACGGCGTCCGGATCATGCGTGGTGGCGTTTTCAAGCCGCGGAGTTCACCCTATGCGTTTCGCGGACTGGGCGTGGAAGGTTTGAAAATGTGGTACAACCTGGCGCGAAAAGCGGGTATTAAGATCATAAGCGAGGTGATGCAGGTTAGCCAGATTGCCGAAATGCATGACTATGTCGACATTTTTCAGGTTGGTGCCCGAAACACGCAAAACTTCAACCTGCTGGATGAGCTTGGCAAAGCGAAAAAGGCGGTCATGATAAAAAGAGGTATTTCAGGAACCATAGAAGAACTGCTTTATTCGGCCGAGTATGTCTTTTCAGCGGGCAATGAAAAGCTCCTCCTTTGCGAAAGGGGGATCCGGACTTATGAAAGAGCCAGCCGGAATACCATGGACCTGAATGCGATTCCTATTCTGAAGGAAAAAACACATTTGCCGGTTATCGCCGATCCTTCGCACGGTATCGGTATCCGCGAATACGTGGAGCCGATCGCACTGGCGGCCGTAATGGCTGGTGCGGACGGTATCATTTACGAGAGTCACCGGAAACCGGAAGAAGCCGCTTCGGACGGGCAGCAAACCCTGGACTTCGACGAATCGGCCCGGCTGATTGCCCGGCTTGGGAAAGTATTTGAACTGAGAGAAAATTTCTGATACAATGATTGTCTACGGTATAAAAAACTGCAATACGGTTAAGTCGGCGCTGGAGTGGCTTCGTTCCAACGGCATACCCTTCGAATTCCACGATTACAAATCTCAAGGTGTTTCGGAAGAGAAACTCAAATCCTGGATCAGACAAACAGGATGGGAGCGTCTGGTTAACCGGAAAGGGATGACATGGCGACAGTTGGATGAGACTACAAAATCGAAGATCACCAATGACACAGCAGCAATTGCCCTGATGTCAGGGAAGACCAGTGTGATCAAGCGGCCGTTGATCGAAAAGGACGGGAAGGTGCTCGCGCTGGGCTTCGATGAAACGGAATATAAAAAGCTGTTCCTCTAGGAAGTGATAGAACCCTCCGAAACAAAAGGCCAACGTAACTACTTCGGATCCGGATTTTCGCGGATGTGAACGCTGAATCGGGTACCCCATTCAGGACTACTGTCGACCTCGATAAATCCATTGAGTTTTTCAACCTGCTGCTTGACAATGTACAAGCCAAGGCCTTTCCCTTCCACGTGGCTGTGGAATCGCTTGTATAGTTTGAAAAGGTCGTTCTTAAACCTTGGCATATCAATACCCAGGCCGTTGTCTTCTACCACGATCACCGCATTGCCGGATTTTTGATATGAGGAGACGGTGATCGTAAGGCGCCGCTCCGGTGAACGGTACTGGATGGCGTTACTGATCAGGTTATATAAGATGCTGTTCACATACGCTTTGATCGATTTCATCTCCTGCAGCTTAAAATCAGCGGTGACGGTAACATCGTTTTCGGTAATAAAGACGCTCAGGGATTGCAGGATAATACTTAATTCCGTTTCGAGATTTACATTTTCCGAAATGTTGAATTTGTCTTTACGGATATCGATTATTTTATTCAGGTCATGGATGACCGTTTCCAGCGATTGTGCGGACTTCTCCAGCAGGCCAAAAACATTAGCCTTGTCTTCCTGATCATTTGAAAGGTGGTGGATGTTGATCAGGCCGAGCATACTGGCGACGGGACCGCGAAGGTTGTGTGAAACTGTATACGAAAACTGTTGCAACTCGTGGTTCTGAACAACCAGTTGCTGGTTTGTGTGGAGCAGGTCTTTGCTCTTCGCGTCGAGCGATTCTTCCAGCTGGAGGTTCTGGCGTTCGAGTTCGGCTTTTTGTCTTTCGATCTCGTGGTGTGCGCTCAGGAGGCTTTCCTGGCTTTGAATGAGTTCCTCGCTTTGTGCCTGGATCTCCTGGTTTTGCGCGTCAATGTCACGGTTAAGCTGAAACAACTCTTTGTTCCGGTTCTTGAGCTCCGCATTTTTTTCATTCATCTTCCTGATAAGTATCTCGTTTTCTTTTTCGAAATATTCGTAGAGGGTTTTCAGGAACACTACCGATCCGATGAGGAAAAATTCCGAAACGAAAAGGATCATATTGTTCGCCAGGAATCGCGAGGGAGGGTATCCACCGGTCTTGTAGTCGGCACTGAAAAAGTACAGGGAGGGATCAATACAAAACAGAACAGAAAGGTTGATGCATAAAGCGGGGACCAGGTACTTCAATTCCCGCGATGTAAATATCATGAGTGGCACGACGGATGTGACGAGCACCACACAAAACAGGCCGGGACTTCGTGGCGAGTAGTGGAACATCGATGGATCGCCGGCTCGCGGTATCATGACGATCAGAAAACTCACAACCGGAATAAGCATGCTCAACAGCAGGCGGCTGACGCTAAACAGGCTGAGTTTGTTGAAGAGGAGAATAAGCAGGAGGGCAACAATGGTGGTCAATACCAGCACTGTCGTAAGAGACCATTCCCACCCGCTGTTACTGAGAAGGTACGTCAGCAAAATAACGCACAACGCGATGGCGATTACAGCAATCGCATTAGCAAGAATAATGGCCCTGTTTAAATGAAGGGGCATTTCAGGTTTCAGGCCCGTGTAGAGAATTTTGCGGATAACATTTTTCAATAGTCGCGGTTTATGGAATAAATTCAGCTATTAACCCAATCGATACCTTTCACTAATAGAGCGAGGGTCTTTGATTCTTCCGATGAGTAACCGGGTTCGTGCCGGTAGACCCACCCGGCATTCGGGGGAAGGCTCATGAGAATTGACTCCGTTCTTCCATCTGTATCGAGACCAAACTTTGTACCCCGGTCCCAGACCAGGTTGAACTCTACATACCGTCCCCGCCGTAAAGCCTGCCACTGTTTCTCCTGTTCCGAAAATGCAAGTCCGTGATTCTTCCTCATCAGATGTGTATACACCGGCGCAAAACTGGAACCCACAGCCTGTATGAATTCGAAACGGGACGATTTGGTAAACCCGTTTTCGCCTTTTAAATAATCGAAGAAGATACCGCCCACTCCGCGGGTTTCATTTCGGTGTTTTATGAAAAAATAGTCATCCGCCCATTTTTTGAACTCAGGGTAGTAGGATGGGTGATGACTGTCACATACGGACTTTAGCGTCTGATGGAAGTATTTGGCGTCAGGTTTTGAAACGTAGTGTGGGGTTAGATCGATCCCTCCTCCGAACCACCATGTGCCGTTGCTCATTTCGAAGTACCGGACGTTCATGTGGATGATCGGCACATAAGGATTATAGGGATGAATGACAATGGATACCCCGGTGGCGAAAAAATCGGGATGATCGCCCGGCGGCAGCTGCATGGTTCTCCGAACAGGTTCCGGTGTCGCTCCCCATACGGCTGAAAAATTCACACCGCCTTTTTCGATTATATTTCCACCTGTCATCACCCGTGTTATACCGCCTCCGCCTCCCGGCCGTTCCCACGTGTCACTTATAAATGTTCCCTTCCCGTCAGTATCTTCAAGCTGACTGCAGATATCGCGCTGAAGGGAGATGAACCAATCCCGTATTTGTTCTTTTGTGATCATGCGACCTAATGTTCTTCCGTTTCTATTGCCGGTACTGTTGTCAGCGGGCCGAAAAACAGAGCATTCAAAAATAGTTTATTCGTTCCATACCAGAACCCCCTGAAATTGGGGTTATCTGAGAAAAGAATAATTCTTCCCTGACCTTCCCCGCTAAAGAGCAAGGCGGCGGAATTTGCGATCTTTTTGATATTGGACTTGTGCAAGTAGCCACCGATCAGGGGATTGGAGGCATATTGAGCAACCGTTGTATAAGGATTTTTTCCAGGTTTGATAAACGTCTTTCCGTTTCTGTATACCGGCACGTTGCGTTCGGAAAACCCAAAACCGATCGGATGAGTAATATCCAGGTCTACCCGGAAGATCGAACCGCCTACCTGTTTGGCGCCTTCCAGGTTCATCGCGTCCTCAAAATTTATCCGTTTCCCGGGCTTAAGCGTATCGATAGGTTGAAGTTTTTCTTTCGTCAATCCCTGTTTCATCACCCATTCGCTGGCTGTTTTGAATGTGATCAACGTACCACCCGCCTGTACCCAACCCCTTATTTTTTCTACCGCCGTTTTGTCCAGGTTATAGTTCCCGGATACCATGACGAGCGTAGTATAGCCGGAGAGATTGACCTGAGAAAAATTGTTCAGGTCGATCTTGGAGATCGGCATGTTGATCCGCTGGTCTAGCAAATGCCATACTTCTCCGGCCTCGTAACCCGATATTCCCGCGCCGACCAGCATAAGTGCCTGGGGCTTTTTGACGGTCTGAACAAACGACGAACCCAGATCGACTCCTTTCCTGTTTAGTCCGCCCTGCACCGCGTAAATATCGATGCTGCAGGTTGCCGCGACCTGTTGCAGGATCTCAAACAGTTTATCAGGTCCCACTGTGGCTTGTTGCTGCACAGGGATAACCAGGGTTCCATACGAAAAACTCTTTTCACCCAGGTGTGTGGTCGCGACGAACGGTTTGAACGACGTCCTGGTGATTACATCCTGATCCAGTAATTGATACAGCGCCTTATGGGAAAAGTAGTCGGTAAGCGGAATCAGATAGGCGTAGGGACTCCGTTGAAGCGGTGAAATGGACTTTACTGGCGGCTCCTTCACCAATGCCCCTTTGCTGATGGCCCCCCGCACTTCTGCAACCGGCAGATTAAACGCGTGGACGAGCGACCAGGTGGATGCATCATAAAAAAGGCTGTCCGTATAGGTAATATCATTTTCAAAAGCGGATCGTACCATCAGGTAATTCTCCTGCTCGGTAGGTACAAGGAAAGCTTTTCCCCTTTCAAAGGTTCTTCCGTTGAGTGAAATATCCCTGGGTAATTCATATACATCGATCCGGTGCAGGTTCAGCGTATTTACAAAAGCATGGGTCCGGGATACATCCTGCGGATCGCCGAAAATATATCCTTTAACCGGGTTAGCCTTTGCCTGGCTTTGTGTTGTTTTATAAAAATCCCTTCTTAGTTTAAGTAGACCTGCCTTTTCTGCGAGCGAGGCGCGGATGGTGGCAAGCGATGCGGTGAATTGATTCCGGATCGTAAACGCAAACGTGATGGGAATGGTGGATGTATTCTGTACGTGCCCCCTGGAACTGGCTTGCTCGAACAAAAATCCAGCGCCGCCATAAAAATTCACATAACTGGATCCGTAACCCGGATACAGTTTGTCGAATGCTTCTTTCGTAAAGTACAATGAACCGATAGAATTCATGGCTTGCGAAAAGTGTTCGCCAAACCGGGGGTAAACCGTGTCGTACAGGTAGCCCGGCACGATCGGATTATTGCTGCTGTACTTACCGGGATCAAAATAAAATGTTGAATTACTTCCCATCTCATGATGGTCGGTCATCACATAAGGTCTCCATTTGTGAAAGAACGACAACCTGTTCCTGCTTTCCGGATGTATCCCCAGAAACCAGTCGCGGTTCAAGTCAAACCAGTAATGATTGGTCCGTCCTCCAGGCCACACTTCGTTGTGTTCGCGGTCGAGCGGATCGGCAACCGGAGGAGTAGCTTTATGCATGTTTGCCCAATGGGTGTGCCGGTCCCTTCCGTCGGGATTGTAAACAGGATCAATGAGGATGACCATGTCGGTCAGCCATTGCAGGGTTTCCGGATCCTCGTTGGCGGTGAGAAAGTATGCGGTAAGCATTGCCGCTTCCGTACTGGACGGTTCGTTCCCGTGTACATTATATCCGAGCTGGATAACGAGCGGTACGTTTCCTGTGGATTCGCCGAAAGCCTGGGCAAGGTGCCGTTGGCGGATGTCTTCCAACCGCTGGTGATTTTCGGGTGACGTGATCTTCGCCACCACCTGGGTACGGTGCTCATAACTTTCGCCGATGTCTTCCAGCGTCACACGGTCCGAAAGTTTGTCCAGCATCCTGAAGTACTCGACCACTTTGTCATGGCGTGTGTGATGCGAACCAATGGGATATCCCAGGAATTCTTCTGGTGTCGGGATCGACTTGTTTTGCGATTTGGCGGCCGGGTAAAAGTAGGCGGCCTGTGAAAACACGGAGAATGAAAAGGTAATGCAGATTGCTGCCAGCAGTAAAAAGCGCATAAGTTTAGGGGTTATTCGGCGGTAAAATAATGAAGTTATCATTACAGCTCATGCATTCAAGGGACATTCTTTATGAATTCGTGACACCGTTGTCCAGGGCGGGCACGGATGTGAAGCCTTTCAGCCGGCGAGAGCATTTTACAATACCCTGAAAGTTGAACACGGGTAGACTTGAAGTGGTGGTTCGGGGTTAGAACGGGAAGCCGATTCCGACATTGTAGATGACGGGTTCCTTGAAATTGGTGTAGGTCGAATTGCCCTGGTCGATCGCATAAGGTTTCCAGAAGCGTACTTTATCCAGTACAAAGCGGTCGCCTTTATCGCGAGCCGGATCGTATACTTTCATTCCGACGTCAAACCGAAGGATCAGAAAATTAAAGTCGAACCGGAGACCAAATCCGGTGCCCACGCCGAACTCTTTGTAAAACCTGTCAATACTGAATTGTGAGCTGTTGTCCTTAATGATGGTACCGTCTTCCCCTTCAACATTCTGTGCCCTGAAGTTCCACACATTACCGGCATCCAGGAAAATGGCGCCGTTAACGAAGCCGAACAGCTTCTGACGCAGTTCAATACTGGCTTCCAGAAGTATTTCCGAGGGCTTTTCAATACTGTAGTCAAACAGACCGTCTACCCTCGGTTCGGTGCTGATTGCCGGTTTGGCCGAACCCGGTCCGAGCCTTCGCGGCCTCCAGGCCCGGAGGCTGTTACTTCCTCCTGCGAAGAAGAATTTTTCGTATGGGAGACTCTTGTTATCGGAATAGGAGTATGCAAAACCGGAATTGAAGCGGTAAGCCAAGACCGTATTCTTGTCGATCGGGTCTACGCGCCGGAGGTCAAGACTGAGCCTTATGTATTTGAAGTATTCGAGCTCCAGGTCGGTAATAAATTTCGGGTCAATGAAATTCCACAGGGTTCCGCCGCTTTCGATCTGGGCGCGGATGAATCCGGAAGACCGTTCCGTGTTTCCGTAATTATTCAGGTTCCACGTAATACCAAAAATAATACTGTTCACGAACGATGGTCTGAACGAGTTGATCAGGCTGTTGTTCCCCAGGGAATCCTGTTTGTTCAAGAGATCTTTGAAGCTGGTCGACAGGTTTGCCGTATCGATAATTCCCAGGTTGACAGGAGTAAGCGAATAGGTGGTTTTTTTGTTATTTTGCCACGTATACGTACCGTTGACCGAGATGACGGATCTGCGGTATTCCGGGCGGTCCGTATAGGTATAGCCGGCCGTAAACTTTGTCTTCGGGTTGTATTCGGCAAACTTTATCCTCCTTCGCTCCTTAAAGAACCATATGAACTGGGGAAAGGTCAGCGACGCATTGATCCCGGCTTCCGTACTTTTATAAACGTTCTGCCTGTCCGTTGCGGAAGCTACTCCTTCAAAACCGAAGCGCCCGGTAAGATCGAACGTCTCCATACCGCGGAAGATGTTCCGCTTTTTAAACGAAATAATGTAGAACGGCCCCGGAAACCCCTGTGTCACATTAACCCCTGCTTCGTTCGTCCATTCATACCGCGACAGGGGACTGGCGAAAATATTAGCGATAAATTTTCCGCCCGACGTGTCATAGTTGATGTTAACGAACTTAAAAGCGTCGACATTTCCCAATTGTCGTTGAGTATTGATTGTTTTCGAGCGGCTGTAACGATCGTCCGGCCTGATAAACACACGCTGACTCAGTATTTTCAGTTTATAGTTATCGTGAAAATACTTGTACTGAATATCCCGGTAAGATTTTTCCTGACGTTCCACGCCGGGGATACTCGTACCTACATCGGTAGTAAACGTGATGGTATCAATTTTAAATTGCTTATGGTATCCGCGTCGTGCCGGATCCTTAATGGAAATGATCAGCGCGATTTTCCTTTCTCCCTTGCGGAATGTGGTGTCGATCTCATAATCGATATATTGACGGCTGAAATCGTAATATCCATAATCCTTCAGAAGAAGGTCAATGCGTTCCCGCTCTTTTGTAAAATTGTCCTGGTCGTAGCGCGTCTCCTTTCTGATAAAGCTTTCGCCGATATTGTCGTTGATGATCCTGAAAATAGCTGTATCGCTCACATCATAAAAGATCGAGTCAATAAAATAGGGTTTTCCCGGTTTTAATTTGTAGTTGACACGAACGAGTTTTGTTGCGGCCGATATCGAGGAAGTGACCGAGCTTTTGAAATATCCTTTGGAGAACAGGTAGTTTTGAAACCGCTCCGTTGTTAACGTAACCTGGCTGGTGTCGAATATCGACAAGGGTTCGCCCCATTGCATCCAGAGATTACCATTTTCAATGAACGAATTGATCTTGTCCAGTTTCTTTTGTTTTTTAAACAGGTATTTATTGATCTTTTTTTGAGAAGTCTCGCCGGCGATTTTCTGATCGTATTTTTTCTCGTAAGCATCCTTCCGGCGGATGTATTTTTCCTGGTCATACCTACGGGCGCCAAAGTAATAGATCGATACAAGCGGCGAGATGGGGAGGCCGAGGAATTTACGGTTGGAGCGCTGCGTATAGAGGTTTCTGAGGTCCTCCTCGTTGATGTTCCTGGGGACGTCAATACTTTGGCGATACAATAGTTTTTCGTTTTCTTTCAGATGTTTAGTGCCCAGGCAGCCGGAGAGGGCGGACCCAAGCCAAAGAAAAAGAAGAATATATTTACGGTTCGAGGTATTCAATTGTCAGAAAATGCTATCCAAAGCAAAAATCAAGTTTGTCAAATCTTTGCAAATAAAGAAATACCGGAAACAGGAACAATGTTTTACCGTCGAAGGAGCCAAGAGTGTGCAGGAACTTCTGGGATCGGACTTTGAGGTGGTTTCACTTTTCGGTTCGGATGAGTTCCTTTCCGGCAGCGATGTTGGCAGGGCAGGGGAAGTGATCAGGGTTAGCCCCTCCGAACTGGAGGATCTCGGTGAGTTTCACTCAAACAACGCTGTATTGGCCGTAGCCCGGATGAAAGAGAACTGCGAGTTGCAGATCGGTCCGGGCGAATTTGCCATCGCCCTCGATGATATCCGGGACCCCGGCAACCTGGGGACGATCATCCGGACGGCCGACTGGTATGGTGTAACAAAAATCATCGCATCCGAAGAAACGGCTGATTTTTACAACTCAAAGGTCATTCACGCCACCATGGGATCGTTCACACGTGTGCAGGTGTATTATACGGTGCTGGCCCAGTACCTGCAAAAGTTCTCTCCGCGGACATTCGGCGCATACCTGGACGGTGGGGATGTTCATCACACCGCGTTTGGAGATCAGGGGATCGTCCTGATCGGGAACGAAGCCAGGGGTATTTCGCCGGCGCTTCTCCCGTTCGTCACCGATAAGGTCACTATTCCACGCTTCGGGAAGGCGGAATCGCTTAATGCGGCAATTGCTACTGCTATTATCTGCGATAACATCCGGAACCGTTAACCGGTACGCTGTACGCTAAAAGAAGCCTTTGCTTTCGTGAGCGGCGCTTTCCGAGATCTTCTCGGCGTTTTCTTTTCCCAGATACCTGTCGATCAGTGAATGTCCCAGGTAAATTACGGGGGTCAGGGAAATGGCTACCAGGAACTTATAGATGTAATTCGTGATGCCGATCGCAATGATCTGGTCGTTTGTGAAAATACCGGCGAATGCGATGTAAAGGACCACGAAGCTATCCACGAACTGGGATACAAGCGTTGAACCCGTAGCCCGAAGCCACAGCATTTTGCTTCCGGTTATTTTCCGCAATTGCTGGAACACGAACACATCCACTAACTGACCGATGAGAAACGCGGACAAGGAACCGATGATGATCCGTTGTCCCTGGCCGAATATCTTGTTGAAGGCGAAATCCATATTGAAAAAATTTCCTTCGGGATCTTTGCTATTTGTGTCCAGCCAGAAATCCGCCGGTGACAACCGCATGGTCAGGAAGATGACGACAAAGGCGTAAGCGATGAGGCCGGCTGTAAAATAGCTGATCCGCTTTACTCCGGGCTTTCCGAAGTATTCGTTGATCAGGTCGGTCGTAATAAAAACAACGGGCCAGATAACAGCGCCGGCAGTGAGATTAAAATCCATTACAAATCCCAGAATATTCAGGTGGGCCGGGCGAAAGCCGAATGTCGCTTCGGCGGAGAATATCTTGACGCCGATCATTTCGGCCAGCAACGCATTCGTGATGAATATGCCTGCCAGGATCACAAAGAGACGGTTGCGTTTTTGTTGGATGCTTTGTTCCATAGGGTCAGGATTAATCGGCTACAATAAATTCTTCTCCTTCCAGCGCGAGTTTTGAGTTGGCAAAGATGGATTTGGCCTCTTCAAGAATCGGGTTCAGGTCTTTGTAACGGGCGGAGAAGTGACCCAAAATGAGTGTTTTGACTTCAGCCAGCTGCGCTACCGTGGCAGCTTGTTTTGCTGTGCTATGTTTGGTGTCTGACGCCCGCGAGCTGTCTTCCTCGATAAAAGTGGCCTCGTGATACAACAGGTCGATATGCCGGAGTTGTTCGACGATATTGGTTTCAAAGGCTGTATCCGAACAATACGCGTAGGTCCTCGACTTCCGTGGGGGTAGTGTTAACGATTCGTTGGTGTAGCGAATATTTCCATATTCATCCATCACATCGTCTCCTTTTTTCAGGTTGGCGATCTGTTGCAGCAATAGCCCCTCCGGTAACCGGGTTTTGTCTATTCTCCGGGGTTTCCCTTTCTCCCGGAAAAGAAATCCAGAACACCTTATTTTGTGGGATAGCGGGATAGTCTCAACGGTCAGGGCACTGTCTTCGAAGATTATTTCTCTCAGCCCTTTTTCCAGCCGGTGAAAAATAATCTTAAAACAGGGTGCCGACCTTGAATAGCGCAGTTGTGTTGTAATGATTTCATCCAGTCCTCTGTGGCTGTAAATGTGCAGGTCGGTCATCCGCCGCTGCAGGTGCATGGTGAAGATCAGCCCCATAAGCCCCAGGTAATGGTCGCCGTGAAGATGGCTGATGAAAATGTGGTTGATACGGTGAAAGTTTGCCTGTAGCCGCATGAGTTGCATTTGGGTAGCTTCACCACAGTCAACCAAAAATGCGCGGCTTTGTATTTCGATAAATTGTGCCGACGGATGCCTGCCGTAGGCTGGCATTGCACCGCTTGATCCCAGAATAATAATCTTAAAACTCAAATCAGCTCTTTTAAATCGTAAAAACAAAAAACCAAAGCTTTTCGGGCTTTGGTCTCGCATATCCGTATGATTTACCTAGTTTCCGTCGGAATCTTTTAAATCCTTCTCGATCTCGTGCATAAAAACTGCGTCGATAGCTTCTTCTACCTTTGGAAGTATATTCAGCACACTGTCCAATTGAGAAATTTTGATCAGCTTCATGGTATGGTCTGAAAGCGTGGTCAGGATGAAAATGCCGCCCTCTTCCTGAACGATCCGGTTTCCGACCAGTAACGCGCTCAGCCCCGATGAGTCGGTATACTTCACTTCCGCAAGGTCAAGAACAATATTTTTAACCCCCTCTGCATGTAGTGTGATCAACTCGGACTTCAGACCAGGAGCAACGCTCGAATCCAGCTTCTCTTCGTGCAATCGCAATAGGCTGTATTTCTCCTGTTTGTCAATAGTATACTTCATATATCAGTTTTTCTTGGTTTCTAAGATAGCGGAATTTATCGAATTCAGGATGCTTTGTTCAATTCTTTGGAGGATCGTACGATAATCGACAGGAGAGAGGGAAGACCCCCTTACCACCTCATAGAGCTCCTTATACCGATTGGAAATTGATCGTACGATCTCATCGGTCATTTCGGGTACGCGCTGGCCCTCTTTTCCCTGGAAGCCATTTTCGATCAACCATTGCCGGACAAACTCTTTTGAAAGCTGTTTTTGTGGCTCATTCGCCCGCTGCCTTGCCTCATAGCCATCGGCATAAAAGTACCGGGAGGAGTCCGGTGTGTGAACTTCGTCTATCAGGTAAATAATACCGTTATGCTTGCCGAACTCGTATTTTGTATCAACCAGGATCAAACCCCGTTCAGCCGCAAGTTCACTGCCCTTTTTGAAAAGCCTGTAGGTATAATCCTCCAGGACCTTATAATCCGCCTCCGACACAATACCCCGTTTCAGTATATCGTCACGGGAAATGTCTTCATCGTGTCCGACATGGGCTTTCGTGGTGGGTGTAATGATGGGCTGGGGAAGCTTGTCGTTTTCTTTAAGTCCTTCGGGCATCGGTACACCGCAGATCATTCTTTTGCCCGCTTTATATTCCCGTGCCGAGTGGCCTGCCAGGTAGCCCCGGACCACCATTTCGACGGCAAACGGCTCGCAGCGGAACCCGATCGTGACGTTCGGGTCCGGTGTAGAGATAACCCAGTTGGGTACCAGGTCCTTAGTCGCCTGTAGGTTAAAGGCAGCGATCTGGTTCAGCACACGTCCCTTGTCGGGGATCGCGCGGGGGAGGATCACATCAAAAGCCGAGATCCGGTCTGTCGCAACCATGGCCATCAGGTCTCCGAAATAGTATACATCACGTACCTTACCGCTGTAAAACCCCGTTTGGCCCGGGAAAGAATACTTGGTCTCCTTGATAGCCTCCATTTATGCAGCAATTAAGGGCGTAAGTTAATAGTTAATGGAGGTAACTTTAAAACTTTTTTGACGGGGATTGAACACTATTTTTGAGCGGGTACAGGGATTCCGGCCTTATAGAACACCGTGCTTTGAAGGCCGCCTGCCTCGTCGAATGTTCGCCATTCGCGGTGCTTTTTATCGGCAGCGTAATCGCCCTGTTCCCGGACTGTTCCATTGGCGTAATAAGCAATATGCGGTCCGTGTTTACGCCCCGATTTGAATTCGGTAAGGGATTCCAGCGAACCGTTTTCATGATATGTTTTTACCGTACCAGTGAGCTGGTTGAGTTTAAAGGGCTCCTCCAGGCGGACTTTCCCTGATGGAAAGTAGGTATACCGTATGCCATTTAATTTTCCGTTGTCGTATGTCTCCTTTGATTTCGGAATCTTTTGCCCCGCCATGTACAAGGTGCAAACACCATGGGGAAGCCCGTTCCGGAGTTTTTTTTCCGTCAGCAGATTGCCCTGTTCATCGTACTCTTCCCATGACGAATCAATTCCATTGCCGGCAACCTGTTCTTTGATCCTGGTTTTGCCGGAGGGGAAGTAATCGAAATTGGTGCCGTTCTTTTTGCCGTCTTTGTAGTGATAGTGGTGCTGAACGGATCCATCAGCGAAATAACCTTTATTTTCGCCGTTCAGTTTTCCGTTAAGAAAGCTCCCTTCCAGCAGCAGGTGTCCCTGCTGATCGTAGCTTTTGAACATGCCGTTCTTCGTGCCTCCCTCCATTGTCGATACAGTTTCCAACTGGCCATTACTGAAATAGGACTTGTAAAAACCGGTAAGGATACCGTTTTCATAGTTCGCTTCCGTTTCAATGTTTCCATTGTTATAAAAGACCCGCGTAATGCCGTTAGCTTTCCCTTTCTGATAACTCATTTCCTTGCGGATGCGGCCGTCGGGATAGTATTCTTTGACGAGGCCATCGGGTTTGCCTTTTACGAAGAAGGACTCCCGTTTTATCGTTCCGTTATCGAAGTAGATCTGTATGGTGTCGGTGAGGATATCGTTTTGGTAGTAGGCTTTCTGAAACGGCTTGCCATCTTCATCAAAGATCTCGACAGCGCCATGGCGGAGGCCGTTTACATAATGCAGTTTGCGGGCGATGGTTCCGTTATCATGATATTCGGTGAAGAGTCCCGACTTGACGCCTTCGGCGAAATTACCTTCAACCATCAGCTTCCCGTTTTCATAAAAACGCTGGTAACGCCCTATGAATGTGGCGTCGTCGCCGCGTGTGGTGAAGTAAATTTCCTGTACCCGGGTTTTCTGCTGGTCGTAGTATGTCCGTACTTCTTTTTGGGCGAAGGAGACCGACGCTACAAAGATAAACAGGGTGCCGGACAGGAAGCGCATAGTGAATGATCTCAATATGGTTTATTCGCTCGGATAACGACTGGCCTGTGTGTTTGTTGCGGTGAGCTATACATTTTCGATGACGATAGCGGAAGCACCACCGCCGCCGTTACAGATGCCGGCCACACCGATACCCGCGTTGTTTTGCTTTAATACATGGATCAGCGTGGAGATGATCCTCGACCCGGAGGAGCCTAACGGGTGTCCCAATGCAACGGCGCCACCATTCACATTTACATGCGCAGGATCAAGGCCAAGCTTGATATTGTTAGCGATTGCTACCGCGGAGAATGCTTCGTTGATCTCGTAATAGGCTACATCGTTCTTGCTCACGCCGGCATTTTTGATTGCTTTCGGGATAGCAAGCGATGGCGTTGTCGTAAACCACATCGGGTCCTGCGCGGCGTCGGCAAATCCCCTGATTTTCGCCAGCGGTTTCAGACCGAGTTCATGTGCTCTTTCCCTGCTCACCAGCAACAGGGCCGAA
This sequence comes from Chryseolinea sp., assembly GCA_041742155.1. Taxonomy (GTDB): domain Bacteria; phylum Bacteroidota; class Bacteroidia; order Cytophagales; family Cyclobacteriaceae; genus Chryseolinea. The sequence continues at coordinate 75,289 of JBGSJE010000009.1, forward strand.
GCACCGTCGTTCAGGGTGGACGCATTAGCGGCTGTCACAGTCCCTTCTTTTGAAAAGACCGGTTTTAAACCGGCGATCTTGTCGAAGTTGACGTTTTTATATTCCTCGTCTTCGCTGAAAAAAGATGTGTTGCCCTTGCGGTCGGTGATTTCCACGGGGATTACTTCGTCCTTGAATTTTCCAGAAGCCCAAGCGGCGGCGGATCGTTTGTAAGACTGAACCGCATAGTTATCCTGGTCTTCCCTGGATATGTTCATTTCTTTCGCCGTATTGTCTGCACAAACACCCATAGCGCAATGGTTGTAAACATCGGTCAGTCCGTCGTACTGCAGTCCGTCCAGCAATTCCCCGTGCCCGTATTTATACCCGTTGCGGGCTTTCATCAGGTAGTATGGAATGTTGCTCATGCTCTCCATACCACCGGCCAATACCACATCATTTTGTCCGAGCATGATCGATTGGGCACCGAGCATTACGGCTTTCATGCCGGACGCGCAAACTTTGTTCACCAGTGTACAGGGTATTTCAAAACCAAGGCCGGCACCTGCCGCCACCTGTGTAGCTGGCGCCTGTCCGAGGCCGGCCGGTATTACGTTGCCGACAAAGAGCTCCTGAATCGTCTTCGGGTCGATCCCCGTTTTTTGCCACGCTGCTTTGAATGCTATCGATCCGAGTTTGGTGGCAGTGAGGGCGGATAAGCTTCCTCCAAAACTGCCGATCGGCGTACGCACGGCCGAAACGATGTACACTTCTTTCATGTATTGATATTTATTACGTTATGGACGGCTGTCGTCAACCATCCCTGTGAATCGGTCTGCAGGCGATGTTTACCAGTCCGGCTTATTCCGGTCTTTTTGCTTGGTAGCCTTCCGTTTGTTTTGCTGCAGGTATTGTATCTCCTGATTCTTCATGGCCTCCAGGATCATCTTCGCTTTCTCTTCACTGATCTTCATCTGCTGGAGTTTTTCGGAAAGCTCGGGAGAATTCTCTTTCTTTTCCTTGTTTTCATTCTCTTTTTGCTCCTTGCTCTTCTGCTCCTGTTCTTTTTCTTTCTTTTCTTTTTCCTCCTTGCTTTCCTGGTCTTTTTGCTGCTGTTCTTTCTCCTGCTGCTCTTTTTTCTGTTGATCTTTCTGCTGCTGATCCTTTTGTTCCTGTTCCTTGTTTTGCTTCGGATCCTTTTCTTTTTGTTCCTGATCCTTGTTTTGCTTATCCCTGTTTTGCTGGTTTTGTTCCTGCTGTTTCTTCTGCTCTTCCAGTTTTTTCTTCAGTATTTCATAGTTGTACCTCGCGTCGATATTGTCGGCGTCTGCCTTGATAGCCTGTTTGAAATTATTAAGGGCTTCTTCCAGTTTTCCCTGCTTGTGATTCAGGACGCCGAGTTGTTGTTGTGCTTTTGAGCGGATCTGAGGCTTCGTGCTTCCGGTCAGCGACGCGTAGGTGGCCGTCGCATTCGTAGTATCCTTTGACTGGTAATAGGCGTTGGCAAGATTAAGCATGACTTCGTCCTCTTTTACATCGAGGGAGTCGGTCAGGAAACGGTATTTCTGAATTGCTTTTTTATAGTCGCCGGCGGCATAAGCTTTCCGCGCTTCCGATTTTGCCGTGTTCACTTTACCGATCTTTCCCGGATCGATAAGTGTGCCGAGGGCGAGTATGATGATCAGCAGTGATTTCATAGGTTAATTTTTTCTTTCAACTCACTCAGTCCGGTATTTTTTTGCCGTTTGATCCGTTTTCAAATTCTTATTGTCCGTACGTTTATGAGCACGTCCAGCAACAGAAGGACAGCAGCGACGGCCAGAAAGTAGAAATACTTATTGGCCGTAACATCGACAAACCGCGCGTCGCGCAACTCGCCTTCGATCTTGCTGATGGTATTGATCAGCCGCGCCACATCGTTTCGGCTTTCATTGATCTCAAAGTATTGACCACCTGTTTTTTTCGCCAGGGAGATCAATTCAGAGGGGTTCAGTTTTGTAACGACAATCAGTCCCTGTTTATTCGTTTTTAGTGCACTGCCCTGGTAAATATTACCACCTTTTTCCGTTCCTACCCCCAGTGTAAAAAGTTTGATATTTTTTGTTTCTATTTCCCGCGCCACATCATCCGTTTCTTCCCCGAAATCCTCGCCGTCACTGATCAGGATAACGACTTTCGACTTTGCCGCCGCAGTAGGACCCTCTTCATTTTCTTCAAGCTTCTTTAATGCCATCCGTAAAGGCGGACCAAAATCCGTACCGGAAGAAGGCACCAGGCCGGAATTCATGGTTTCAATGAACAGGTTCAGCGCATTCTGGTCGTATGTCAGCGGGCATTGCATAAACGCCTCCGAAGAAAAGATAATGATTCCGATTCGGTCGGAATTAAAGGCGTCTACCACTTTTTTCAGTTCAAATTTTACTTTCTCCAGCCGGGAGGGCTGTACATCAAACGCATCCATGGATTTGGACAGGTCGACACAGATCATGATATCTTTCCCGACGGATTTGACCTCTTTCTTGGAACCCCCAAAGGAGGGGCCCAGTACGGCGATGATAAAAAGCGCAAAATAGAGGGTCCGAAAGAACAACTTGATAAACACGTTGCCGAACGGGGTATGAAGTCGGCGGGCAATTCCGATCACCCGGACCAGGTAGAACCCGTACAGCACCAAAAAGGCCGCGATAAAAATTATTTCTGTTAATCCGAAATCACGATACCAAAGCACCATTCTGTCATTTTCAACAGGCAATTTGCAATTAGCTTTTTGTTTCTGCAAACCTATTTACCCTCTCGAACCCTCTAATTCAACGTCGTGGCGGGTATTAGAAGTTCAGCCTCATCACGTAATCGTTCATCCAGTAGGGCCCAACGGGGATATCTTCCTCCCTGATGACGCAAAAGCCGGCAGACTCGTAAAACCGTTTTGCCTTATTATGACGGTTTACATTGAGATCAAGCGTCCGGATACCCCGCGCGGCCAGCCTTTTTTTTACCTCGTTGATCAGGGCAATGCCGTAACCCCGCCCCTGATTTTCGGGGAGTACGTACAGCTTGTGTAATTTGCACACCATTGGATCCCCGGGCCTGTCGCCGTAGGCCGCAAATCCCTGGTATCCCGATCCGTTTTTGATGAAGATGAATTGCTGGGTGCCGTCGCTCATGGCCTTCATCATCGCCTCTTTTCCATAAATGGTGTCCAGCATATAGCGGATCTGTTCGGCAGGGAGAATTTCCGAATAGGCAGCCCACCAGGTCTTTTCGGCTATTTCCTGGACGGTTGTGATGTCTTCTTCTGTGGCGTCAACAAATTCGGTCATAGGCAAAAATAAACAGGAAGTGGGTTCTATATCGTTTCCGGCCGACATAAAATATCTGGCGCCGGACAGGGAACAGATACAATCGAATGTACTTCTTATCCCGGCCCGATGCCGCAGATAAATTTCCCGGCGATTGTTCAGAGCTCCCTGTTTTTTTCCGTTGCATTTAATTGCATCTAATTGGAATTATCCGAACTTAAAGGTTTGTTTTAAACCTTCATTTGAGCTTAAGCCCGACTGGAATTCAATTTAAATAGCTATGAAAAGATTACCTCTACTTCTTGTTTTATGGGTGCCGGCGATGTCGATGGCACAGAGTGTCGATTACAATAAGATAATTGTCACGGAGCAGATTTCCGCGATCTCCTTCGAGGAAAGACTGGTTCAGCTCGCATGGCGGAATCATCCCTCGAACAAAACCGTCACGCAGAAAGTGGAATTAGCTCAATCGATGAGAGCAAAAGCCCGCTGGTCATGGCTGGATAATATTTTTGTCGAAGGGAACTACAACGAGTTCACCGGCAAGGATGAAATCGACGCGCTTGCAAGATCTTTCTACCCGCGGTACAACGTGGGCGTGAGGCTGCCTTTAGGTACCTTTGTACAAACTCCGCTTAGCGCACAGGTTGCAAACGACCAGGTATTGATCAGTGAATTCGAGGTGAACGCCAAAAAGCTCGAAGTGCGGGAGAACGTCCTTCTGGCCGTTGAAAGGCTAAAGGAAAGATTTAAGGTGGTCAAATTACGGGAACGTATCCAGGAAGACTACTTTCTGATGTATCAAAGTTCGGAGAAAAAATTCAAGGCAGGGGAGATCACACTGGAAACATACCGGGGTACATCTCAGGCATACTATCTCAAGGAAGAGGAGATTATTCAGGCGCGATCCGTATTCAATCAGCAGCGAATTGCCCTGGAAGCGATGATCGGTGTGGAGTTAAAAGACGTGGAGGGATACGTACAATTTATCGACCGGTTGACAACTGAAACACAGGAGCGCTAAGAGAAGATAAAGACAGGGATGCAGCTGAATCGGTAACGGTTCGGCTAACCCTTGCCGGCCAGGATATTTTCGTTTCGGGATTCGATAGCCCGTTCAACCTCCGACACCAGATATTCCGGTTCAAACGGTTTCACGAGATAAGAGAAAGCCCCGAGATCGAGGCATTTTTTTCGTTTGCCTGAATCCTCGTACCCGGAGTGAATGATAACGGGAATAGTTTTTAGTGTTTCGTCCCGACTGAGGTTTTCCAATAACTCAAGGCCGGTCAGGGAAGGCATTTTTAAGTCGGAGACTATCAGATCTGGATTGGTGTGACTGGTAAGCCACGACCATGCTTCCTGCCCATCGTTCATAACGGTAACGTCGTACTTGTTTTTTAGAATTTTTTCTAAAAGCCAGCACAATAATGCGTCGTCCTCGATGAGCAGTACTTTCCTCATGCAATAAACTATGGAATACCGTTAATGCTGCTTCAAAGATCTATAATTGACTAAGGCGGGATCTTTAAAACCAACTATGATAGACAAGTCAAAACTAAATAAAAAAAATGATACCGATGTAACCTCTACATCTAAAATATTAGAAATTATATACGGAAACGGGACGAATACGTTTAAAATAAACTGAAACCAGTGATAATAACTGCGTTTTTTTTTCTGTCGCGTTCAATTCTGAAGCTACGGGATCGGAGATGCTAAGTGGCTTAAACGCGTGGCGCTGCGATCTATTTTGCCGGTAGCTGTAAATACGAATTTTTTGCCGCTTAAAACCTCCCTTGGCAACTCATACCTGGGTATAGTTTCTTTCATTCGTTCCTTCAAACGTTGCCTGACGCCTGATTCCAGAATGCCTTCCGTTATGAGTACGATCATTTGCCCGAGTTTTTCGTCGGGGACACTGTCAATAAAAAAAAGCTGATCGATTCCCAATTCGCTAAAAAGTCCCGCAACGATCAATTCAAGTTTTTCAGGGATAACTTTGATACCACCGGTGTTGATCACATTATCCCATCGCCCAATCCATCTGAACTGTCTTTCTCCCCGGATGTCGACTATGTCGTTTGTGACGATCGTATTTTCGAGTTGATCCCATTGCACGACCAGGCAACCGCGGTTATCCTGACTGATTGTGATGCCGTTCAGAACGGTAAAATCGGGTGACTTGTGATTTCCGTTCAGGTGCCTCAGCGCAATATGCGATATTGTCTCAGTCATGCCGTATGTGAGGTAAAATTCACAACGATAAGCCTGTACGTGATCGATGATCTTTTCATCGACACCGCCTCCGCCAATGATGACTTTTTTTACCCGGTTGAAATACACGGACTTTTCCGAAGCCAGAATCTCAACCAACTGATAGGGAACGATTGCCGCGAAGTCAACAGGTTGATCTGGCTGCAGGATAACGAACGGGTTGGCGGCAGGTTCGACAGCCACGATTTTCATTCCCGTTACAAAGCTGCGGACCAGCATCATCTTTCCTGCGATAAATTCCGGGTTGAGGCACACAAGCGCCGTGTCACCTGCCCGCAGGTCCAGGGCTTCCTTTGTCATTTCCGCGCTGGCGATCATTTGAGACCTCAGTATCGTTATCGGTTTAGGTGTACCGGTTGAACCGCTGGTTAGTTGAATGAAACGATCGGCGCCACCCAGCCACTCCGTGATAAAAGCAAAGAGACTGGTTTCGAATGCACCCTTTGGCGAGGTGTTACCCCTTCGAATGTCGTCTATCAGGACGGTACGTCCGTTTATAACGATCGAATCAAATGGATATAAGCTCATGTATCGGGGGTTTCCGGCAGGTGAAAACGGACTGACGCGTTATACTGGAGCGTTTGCCATACCTCCGGGAGCCATCATGAAAGCTATCTGTCATAAATGGTCCAGGTCTTTTTTGAGCCTGTCGATGATAAAAGCTTCGTTTGCACTGAGACCGTTGAAAGTTGCCGCAATTTTTTGCGTGACAAGCAGCGTTTTAGCCTTCAATAAAGGTGTAAGGTGATCTTTATGCTTTTTCAGTTCATGAATAGCTTCGTTGTACGCTTTCTCAATGGAGGGGTGAGTAACTTCATCCAACAGTTCGAACCTGCTGATCGCTGACCACGAGTCGAAATCAAGATCTTCCGACATGATACGCCGGAAAGCCTTGCGTTCTTCCGCGCTCAGACCTTTGTCGGCTTTTGCCACTACATAAGCCAACTCCCCAATTGCCCGGTAAATTTCTCTTTTATCGATGTCCATGGTTAAAGCTAAAGGGGACATTCAAATTTTGCTTAAGGAAACCTGGGATATTTTGACCAGTCCGGATCACGTTTTTCCAGGAAAGCGTTTTTGCCTTCTTTTGCTTCATCGCTGAGGTAGTACAGCAGGGTTGCGTTGCCGGCGAGTTCCTGGATACCAGCCTGCCCGTCCAGTTCAGCGTTAAAGGAACTTTTCAGCATCCTCAATGCCAGCGGACTCTTGCTCATAATTTTCCGGCACCATTCCACATATGTTTCTTCCAGTGAATCAAGCGGCACAACTTTGTTCACCAGGCCCATGTCAAGTGCCTCCTTCGCGTCGTACTGGTCGCAGAGGTACCAGATCTCCCTGGCTTTTTTCTGTCCGACAATTCTGGCCAGGTATGAAGCACCGAAGCCGCCGTCGAAACTGCCAACCTTCGGGCCTGTCTGACCGAACCGGGCATTTTCAGCTGCGATGGTAAGATCGCAGACGACATGAAGCACGTGACCACCGCCGATAGCCCACCCGGCGACGGCAGCGATAACCGGCTTCGGAATGGAACGGATTATCCGCTGAAGGTCGAGGACATTCAAACGGGGTGTCGCATCCTCACCGACGTAGCCACCGTGACCCCGTACGCTCTGGTCACCGCCACTGCAAAATGCTTTTCCACCTTCGCCGGTGAGGACGATGACGCGTATATCCCCATCCTCGCGGCAGTGGTTCATCGCATCGATCATCTCCGTTACCGTGAGTGGGGTAAAGGCATTATGTACATGAGGTCTGTTAATGCTGATTCTCGCTATCCCCTCGAACTTATGAAATAAGATGTCCTTGTATTGTTTTACCGGGCTCCACGGATATTTATAACTCATAGCTTTTTTTGATTTTTTGTTTTAGTGTATCAACTATTTTTTTGTTGGTGGCCATCGATGTTTCCAGTTCCAGTACTTTTGTCCTGCCGTCGAAGTCGAAAAAGTCTTTAAGCAGATTCTTAAGTTTACGCTTTATATCCAGTTTTAAATAGTCCATATCGAATTCGGCGCACAGGTTTTTGGCATTGAGTTTTTGCGTCGTGCTGAAGAACTCATCGCTTTCGGGCATGGAGGCCGGGCCGTCGATCATTTTGAAAATGACTCCCCCGTGATTATTCAACAAAATAACGCGTAAGTTCGGCAGCGGGTAGTTATGCCAGAATGCGTTCCTGTCGTAAAAAAAGGCCATATCACCGGTAATGAGGATATTGGGAATGTTACTTGCCAACGAATGGCCTACTGCAGTACTCGTGCATCCGTCGATACCGCTCGTACCCCTGTTCGAAAAAACATTAACCTTCTTTTGCGCAGCATGGAGCCCGATATAATTTGCGTACCGCACGCTCATGCTGTTCGCCAGGTGGAGGTTGCAATCGTCGGGTAGATTCATCAACACCTCCCGTACTAGTTCCAGTTCCGCGAATTCTTCCTGTGGAAAAAAATCATCCAGTGTTCTCAGCGCCCGTCTTTCTTCAACCTCCCAGAATTTGTAATAATTATTCTGTTTCTGGTTTTCGAATTCATTTTGTATGGGAAGGGATTTCAGAAAATTGAAGAAAGAATTCGGGTTGGTATGAAATACCGTTGTGATACGTTGGAAGGTATCGGGAGCCGTACCGGCAGTCTGCAGGTGCCAATGTGTTTTCGGTGCATACTCACGAAGGAACAGTTTCAGATTTTTCGATACGACCGAGGCTCCGAATGTTATGAGGAGGTCAGGGCGTAATGTTTTCTTCACATCGACACCCGCCTGGCCAAGGAAAACATCTGCGTGACTGATTGCTTTAGCGATGGGGTGAATGTTCGATATGATGTCCCCGACAACCGGGATATTGTGAACAGTCAGAAAGTCCTGGAGCACCTGTATGCGGTTTTCGTCCAGTTCATTTTGTCCTGCAACGATCAGGATGTTATGGAATGACGACCATACAGATGATATCGCCGCCTTTTGTTCTTCCGTCAGTGAAAAATAAGACCGGTGTTCGTGTATGATCCGGGGTTGGTCGCTGTACGTGATCTGTTCGTTTGCCGCGGGGTACAGGGGCTCCCGGAAAGGCGCATTGATATGTACCGGACCCTGCGGTTCCTGCATCGAAAGGTTGATGGCTTCATTGACGATTCTGTTTACACGCCAGGCGCTATCCGCATCGTTGTATTCCTGCGGAAGCTCGAACGATTTTTTTACGTGTTTCCCGAAGATGTCCTGCTGGTAAATCGTCTGACCATCCTGCTGCGCTATCCATTCCTGCGGCCGGTCTGCTGTAAAGATCAAAAGAGGGGTATGGCTAAAGAACGCTTCCGCCACGGCCGGTGAAAAATTATAAGCTGCCGTACCGGAGGTGCACACCAGGATGGCAGGAGTTTTTGATTGCTGAGACATACCCAGTGCAACAAACGCCGCACTTCGCTCATCGCTGATAGACCACGATTTTATTCCGGGGTGCCTTGAAAAAGCCAGCACCAGTGGTGCACTCCGCGATCCGGGACACAGCACGGCGTGGGTCAGGTTCTTCTTTGCACAAACTGAAGCAATGTCATATATCGGTTGGAATCGCACTGTCATGGTTATGCTAAATGCTGTTTAAAACTTCTCCCGGTTTGTGCCTAATCCTCGCGGATAACCTGCAGCAGCGGACTAATCTTCATTTCGGTTTCTATCCATTCCTGTTCGGGAATGGAGTCTATGGTAATGCCGGCTCCTGCGTAGAGAATGGCTTTGTCTCCGAGCAGTTGTGTACACCGAAGGTTGACAAAAATAGAAATGTTGGCGTTAAAATTCACCGGGCCGAGATAGCCGGCGTAGAATTGCCGTTTATACCCTTCATATTTTTGAAGGAAGTTCAGCGCATTGGCAAGTGGCATGCCGCATACCGCCGAGGTTGGATGAAGCAGCTGAAGCATGACGGAGCCAAGCTGCGGGAAGTTTGTGGCATGCATATCCACTTTAAACTCCGATTTTAAATGAAGGACATTACCGGCTATTACCGTCCGGGGACCGTGTTCGTCATACTCCCGGAGCCTGATTGTTTTAAAGCAGCTGATTATATAGCGTTCAACCAACGCTTGTTCCTCGATATCTTTTTGTGTCCAGGCTACATTTTTCAGGTTGAGTCCTTCATAATATTGTTGCGTGCCGGCCAGGGCAATAGTTCTGAAGATCGTTTTGTCTTCAACGCTGACCAGAAGTTCCGGTGTAGCGCCCAGCCAGGTCCCGGTAGCAGGGGAGCTTACGAACGATATCAACGCATTTGGATTAACCTCGCAGAGCCTTTCAAAGGCCTGCACCACATCGAAATCACGGCGAAGACCGACGGTTTGGGTACGCGACAAAACAACTTTTTCGAGGTTCCCTTTTTCTATTTCCTGAATTCCGAGCGACACCAGGTTGTCGTAGTCTTCCTGCGAAAGGGAAGGAGGCTGATAAGATCCTCCGGGGTAATACGGCGGCCTGCCTTTCGCAACCCTGAATTCGGTTTGCAGCCAGGCCTCCGACACTATTTCCAGGGGACTAACGGGAGCCAGCAGGGTGTTTTTTGAGAATGAAAACGACAGGTCCGCTTTCAGAAAAATACGATCTGATGATTTGTCGAACGGCGCGAAAATGAAGCCGGGAGGCAGGTCTTCGAGTGGCAGGTCCTGGTTTAACAAATCCTGGCGCCGCGAAATAATGAGATGTCTCTTTTCGTCCCCTGGTAACCGCCAGACAGCAACCGAGAACTGGTTGTCGACCGCGTAGGCGATCAGGGACGACAGGTAATCTGTTTCAGACAGCGTCGACGGTACAACAGACGTTACGGTAGCCATGTATAATCTCCTCAGTTCTTTTTATCCAGCACGGCCATCGTAATCCGGCTCACGCATACCAGATCCCCATCAGGCGTGGAAATTTTTGTCTCCCATACCTGGGTTTTTTTTCCAATATGAATTGGTTTTGTGATGCCTGTTACAAATCCCTCTTTCACACCCCGGATGTGATTGGCATTTACTTCCAAACCGACACAAAACTGTTTTGTTGCATCTACACACAACGTTGCAGCGACGCTTCCCATCGTTTCAGCCAGGGCGACCGAAGCCCCTCCGTGTAACAGTCCAAACGGCTGATGTGTGCGATGGTCAACCGGCATCCGCGCTTCCAGGTAATCTTCTCCTATAGTAACAAATTCAATTCCCAGTTGTTCTGCCAACGTATTCGGCGCCCAGGCATTCAAGGAATTGACAGTCATATTTGTTTTGAAAATTCCCATTTAACTTTTGAATATAGGTTTGACTGAATACTATTTTCCTATTTTTGCGCCCAAAATAACTCAAAATTGAGCAGCAAAAAAATTTACATTATACGTCACGGCCAGACGGATTTTAACATGCAGAATATCGTTCAGGGCAGTGGGGTAGACAGCAGCTTGAATGAGAGAGGGCAGGCCCAGGCCCAGGCGTTTTTTCAGATGTACCGTAATATTCCCTTTGAAAAAGTTTACACCTCGGCGCTGAAACGGACCACCCAGACAGTTCAGTCGTTCCTTGACCTCGGTATTCCAACGGAGGCATTGGCAGGACTTAACGAGATCAGTTGGGGAACAAAAGAGGGTTACAAGATCACACCGGAGGAAGACGAGTATTACCATTACATGCTCAAGCAGTGGCAGCTTGGAAATACAACGCTTAGAATCGAAGAGGGAGAAAGTCCGGATGACGTAGTGAAAAGAATGCAACCGGCAGTGGACCACATCATGGCTCAAACCCATGAAAATGTAGTCCTGGTCTGTATGCATGGGCGGGCTATCCGGATACTGCTTTGCCTGCTCCTGAACTATCCGCTTAAGTCAATGGATATGTTTGAACACGAGAACCTGTGCCTTTATCTCCTGCACTATCGCGATGGTCTTTTCACCGTCGAACTGGCAAACGACACCACTCATTTACGGTCGAGCTGAGCCAGCGCCGATTTCGCTTTTGCGTCAATACTGTTTTTGTATTCGTGCTTCTTATACGACAAACTGCGCTGGAAGTACTCTCTGGCCATCACTGTGTCGCTTTCGCCCAATAGAATGTATCCTAGCTGAAGGCTGGCATTCGGAGCGAAGTACCATGCCAGGGGGCCATTGAGTTCAATCGTTTTGGTGTATAGCGTTTTAGCATCAGCCAGTTTATTGGTTTTGTGGGCTAGCCGCGCTTTCCGGTAATAGTATTCGACCTGGTCCCGCGTGGTAGGTATTTCGCCTGGTGAGATGGAGTCGAGGATTTGTGAAGCTTTTTCATAATAGCCACCGTCGGTGAAATACCGCGCCCTGGTTAGCGTGGGATGTGGCATTTCGGCTTCCGCCAGGCTCCGGGCAGCATACCGGTCGGCCTCCATGGTTTCACGTCCGGAATTCCTGGCCACTTTAAAAACGGCCTGAGCGTCATTCGCATTCCCATTGAGCCAGTAGCAGAGGCCTATTTTGTAATGGGCGTCCTTGATATGGTTTTGCCCTTTGTAATGATTGATAAACGAGCGATACGCGGACACCGCATTCAGGTACTCTGCTTTATGCAGATAGACTTCCCCTTTCAGGTAGTCGGCATAATAGACGGGAAGTCCGGTTTGTTGTTCGTCCAGCCTGTGTAGCAGGGCGAGAGCCTTTTCGCTCTGGGCGTTTTTGATAGACAACGCGCTACCCAGGAACAGCCCAAGTTTATTCTTCGGGTGGCTGGCGATGATGTTGTCCATCACGCGTATGCTCTGGTCATGCTGCTGCAGTACAAATCCCTGGATCAATGCGTAGAGCAGATCGGATTCCATGTTGAGCGGGTTTTCCGATGTACGGATCTTGTCCAGGTCGGAAAGCCCGTTCTCGACCGATCCCTGGATGTTCAAAAGACTTAGTACCCAGTCGTACTTTTCAGGTACGGAACCGATAATGATTTCGAGTACGGCTGAGGTTTTCAGGATTGCCTGAAACCGGGGGAATCTTTTTTTGATCTCCTCCGAGGTGAGGTAGGCCTGGCGGAGGTTTAGCGCAGCATCAAACTCATGACCGAACTTGAAATAGACGAATGCCCATTGCATCCGGATTTCAGCTTGCAGAAAGATATCTTCCGGGCTGTTGAGTTTTGTTTTCCGATCAAGGCGCTTTTCGAAGCGGTCTTCATATTCGGTGTATTTCTCCTGATCCTCGGAGATGAGGAGCTCCAGGGCTTCGGCGAGGGCGGTAACATAATGCTCCTGAGCGGTCTGAGGGCTTGGTATGAGAGTATGAGCTTCGTCGGTCTGAAGATTCAGCACGAGGTCGTAAGCTTTCCGGGTAAGAGGGTCAAACTGCCACTCGTCGTTTGCCAGGGATGACGAACCTATGAATAAAAAAAGGCAGGCGATTACGCCTGCCTTTCCATATTTCAGAAATGAATGATTATTCAGCTTTTTTTCTTCTGGTTGGGACGGGAGTTGCCACTTTGGCTGTCTTTGGTTTATCGCCTTCATCGAGAGAATCCATGTCTACGTCCGCTAAGATACGACCGGAATGTTCATCGATCACAATTTTCTTTTTCTCTCTGATCTCGGCGATCTTTTGCGGAGGTATTACGATGTTACACCCTTCGGCGGCACCGCGTACGACCCGTACCACGGCAAGACCGTTACTGAGGCTTCCGCGAAGTCTTTCGTAATATTTAAGCAGTTTGTCTTCGATTTTTTTAGCGGCCTTTTCACGTTCGGCGAGGAGTCTCTTTTCTTCTTCGTGGCTTTCGGCGAGGATGCCGTCGAGTTCTTTCTTTTTCGTGTCAAGGTGATCGCCACGTTCTTTCACAAATACATCGGTCTTTTCTATTTCTTCTTTCTTCTCCAGGATATGCTCCTTACCCTCTTTTATCTTCTTCTCACAGATCTGGATTTCAAGTTCCTGAAGTTCAATTTCCTTGGTGATAGCGTCGAATTCGCGATTGTTTCTGACGTTTTTTTGTTGCTCGGTGTACTTCTTGATCAGTTTTTCGGCTTCCTTGATGGCGTCCTTGTGCTTCTTTATCCCGTCTTCAATTTCTTTCTGGTTTGCTTCGAATCGGCTCTGTCGTGTCTTGTAGCCTTCTATTTCGTCTTCCAGATCCTGAACCTCGTCGGGAAGGTCACCCCTCAGCTTCTTTAGTTCGTCTAATTTGGTGTCAATGAACTGGAGTTTTACAAGCGCTTCGAGCTTCTGTGCAACTGATTGATTTTCCATTCTTTATAGGTAGCTTATTGGATTCGTTACGGTTTTTGAAAAAATGATCGCAAAAGTAGGAAATTTTTTGATTAAAACACCCATTAAAAGTTCTTTGGTGAATGCCTCGCTTTCAAAGTGCCCAATGTCGGCAATAATTATCTTACCATCCGCATCAAAGAACTCGTGATACTTGAAATCGGCTGTGATAAAAGCCTGGGCTCCTGACTGAATAGCCTTGGTTAACAGAAAACTTCCGGATCCTCCGCAAACTGCAACCTTACGGACCGGAGTTTCCAATAATCGGGTGTGCCGGATAACCGATAAATTCATACTGATCTTTAAACCTTCCAGAAAGGCTAAAGGTTCCATGGGCGATTCAAGTTCCCCGACCATTCCTGCGCCAACCTCCTGATTTTCATTTGATAACGCAGAAATGTAATAGGCTGCTTCTTCGTAGGGGTGCGCCTTTTTCAGGGCGGCCACCACCTTCCTTTCCAGGTGGGTGGGGAATATAACTTCAGCCCGGACTTCACTGACATATTCCCTTGCCAGTGGCCTGCCGATATGGGGATTAGCCGTTTCACCGGGGGTAAAAGTACCGGTTCCCTCCAGGCTAAAGCTACAGTCCTTGTATTTTCCGATCTGCCCGGCGCCTGCCGCGTAGACAGCCGCCAGCACCCGCTCCGAGTCTTCCTTCGGTATAAACGTAACGAGCTTGCTGAGTGTATCGGTCTTTGGCGACAGGACCTTCAGGTTAACCAGGCCGATCTGCTCGCAGATTTTTTTATTCACACCCGTGTGAACGTTGTCCAGATTGGTGTGGATCGCGTAAATAGCGATGTTGTTTTGAATGGCCCGGATGATCACCCGCTCCACATAATGGCTTCCCGTAAGACGCTTAAGTCCCTTAAAGACAATGGGATGATGTGCCACAATTACGTTACAGCCTGACCGTATCGCTTCTTCAACCACCTCTTCCGTGCAGTCCAGTGTCACGAGGATGCCGCTCACATCCCAGGAGAAATCGCCCGTCAGCAGCCCCGAGTTGTCATAGGTTTCCTGAAAATTTAAAGGCGCGAGCGCCTCCAGGTAATCCGTTACATCTTTTATTTTTATACTTGTGGTCATTATGGCGCCCTTCCGTTTCAAATTAAGAGTCAAAATAGCGAATAATTCGCGCGGGGATGCAAATTTTAATTCCGACTCGTTTTACAGGGATAACGGGGAATTCAGATCAACAGCGTTAAAGCCGGTAGCATGATTGTTCTGCGTATTCTGCTGTTCCCGTTGGCTGTTCTGTACAATATTATTACGGGTATCAGGAACCGGCTCTATGATCAGGGGATCAGACCTTCAGTTGCATTTGACCTGCCCGTGATCAATGTTGGTAACCTGACCGTTGGAGGCACAGGGAAGACTCCGCTGACCGAGCACCTCATTCGTCTTCTTGCCCCTGACTATGTGGTTGCAACGCTAAGCCGCGGTTATGGACGAAAGTCCAAAGGGTTTCGGATAGCCGGCCCGGACGACAACGCCGCCACCATCGGTGATGAGCCTTTTCAGTTTTATGTAAAGTATGGCGATCGCATAAGAGTGGCAGTGGGTGAGGACCGGGCTTACGCGATCCCGAATATTCTTCAGGAGCATCCCGAAACGGAAATCGTCCTTTTAGACGACGCCTACCAGCACCGCAGGGTAAGGCCTTCCCTTAACCTGCTGTTATCAGACTTTCACAGACCGTTTTATACGGACTTACTGATGCCGGCCGGTCGTCTCCGGGAGTCGAGATCCGGTGCGGACCGGGCAGATGTGATAATCGTCACCAAATGCCCCCCTGAAATTTCGGATGAAGACATGATCGAGATCGAACGGGCGATACGGGAATATGCGGACAAGCCGGTTTTCTTTACGCATATCCGCTACGGTAGACCGCAGCCATTTTCAGGCGGTGGAAAAATCGGGAGGGATGTGCTGCTCCTGTCGGGTATATCCAATGTCAAACCTCTTGTACATTATGTATCGCACAATTTTAACCTGGTGAAGCACCTTAACTTTAATGATCACCATGAATATTCCGGCCGTGACGTGGAGACCCTGGCCCGCTACTCACGCGAAAACCCTGAAGTCAGTATCCTGACCACTGAAAAAGACAAGGTAAAACTCGCCGCACCGGAATTTGAATCACAAACACGCTTGCTTCCGTTATTTTATTTGCCCATTGAAGTGGAATTCATAAAAAATGGACAGGATTTTGATGAGATCGTCCTAAATAGTATAAAAGGTGTTCGATAAAAAAAAATGGCGTAATCCGGGAGATCAGTCACTGCCGACCTTATTTTTGCGCGTGCATTTTTTTCGATACATTTTGTTTTTCCTTTTTCTGTATTGTGGCTCAATGACAGTGGTGGCGCAGGACCAGCCTAAACGAAAAGGATCCCGCATAATTGACGACACGACCAAACAGGTTTACGGTCCCAAAACTTCCCGGTACTATTTCGAGAAGGATGTATTCTTTAACCGCCAGACCAATTATGCGATTGATACGGCGATCCGGAATTTTCACCGCTATACTTATATCCAGCGCAATAACAACCTGTACCAGGACCTTGGCAATATCGGCACGGCTATCCGGCCGGTATTTTACCAGGCACCGGCGGTCATCGGCGCAACATCGGGATTTCAGTCCTACGACCTGTACTGGGAATCGGAGCAGATCAAAAATTATGACACCAAGTCCCCCTACACTTACATGAATGTTATTCTGGGCGGTAAGGGAAGGTCCATTACAAAAGCATCGTTCAGCCGTAATATTAACCCGCGATGGAATTTCGGGTTTAACTACCGGGGTCTGCTGATCGATAAACAGGTTCAGCGGCAAAGTAAGGGTGACCGCAATGTGCGCAGTACTTACTATGATATCTACACATCCTTTCAGTCCAAGGACAGTACCTACCGGGTATTTGCGAACTTCAAACGCAACAGCCTGGAAGCGGATGAATACGGGGGGATTCTGAAGGTCGAAGGATTTGAATACAAGGACTATTTTTTTAATAACGCTCAGCCTACACTAACGGAAGCATCGGACCGCGACCTGAGGATGAATTTTCATTTGTATCACCAGTACGAAATCGGTAAAGCATTGCAGTTGTACCATACATTCGATCGCTACCGGCAGGGTGTTCATTTTATGGATTCCCCCGAGTCTGCGCCGGAAAATTACTACGATAACATCGAAATTGACAACGACACGACAGACGACAGGAGTAAATTCAAATACGTCCGGAACGAGGTGGGAGTTAAGGGTACTCTCCTGAAACTTTTTTACAATGGATACTACGCGATTCGCGACTACTCGATGACCAACAAGTACATCTCTCCTGATACTCTCCGGGTTGCGTCGGAAGGAGTTGAAAGTTACCTCGGAGGACGCATGTCGCTGAAGCTCGACTCCCTTGTTGAAGTTACAGGATGGGGTGAACTTCAGAACAACGGCAACTATCGCATTGACGGGCACATCAAGAGCAAATGGTTTGAAGCATCATTGAAACAGTTGCAATATTCGGCGCCACTCATGTACCAGGCCTACCGAGGCAGCCACGACGTCTGGAACAACGACTTTGACAACATAAACGTCACGCAGATCAATGGCTATCTCCATTATACATCGAAGATACTGCATGTTTCACCCGGGCTGACGTTCACACGCCTGGGCAACTACGTGTTTTTCAAACAGGGGAACTATACCGAATTCCCCAATCAAAAAGTGGTACCGGTTCAGGCTTCCGGCCAGCAGGTAGTCTTTTCCCCGGAGTTGAAATTTTCACTTACGGTCCTTCGTCATATTACCCTTAGCAGCCAGGTCATTTATACGAAGCTCGTCAGCAATTCGGCGGATGCGATCCAGGTACCTGAGTTGTTCCTGAATGCGCAGCTTTCCTATGAAAATATATTCTTTAACGGCAACCTGGATATGCATGCCGGTGTCGACTTCCATTACAAATCCGACTACTACGCGCCAGCTTATGATGTTCCTGTCCAGCAGTATTATGTTCAGCAGAGTTTTGTGAACCAGGCCTTTCCGCTCGTTGATGTATTTTTCGATGCGCGGATCAAACGAGGCCGGGTCTTCTTCAAATACAACAACCTGATCCAGGCATTTACAAAGGAAGGATACATCATCACCCCTGAGTACCCGGGCCAGCGCAACATCCTCGATTTTGGGTTCGACTGGTCATTTTACGATTAAGAGGACCTTAACCGGTAATGGAAGCAAAAGACAAATTTACCTTAGGACTCGAATTGCCCAGCGACCCCCGCTGGGTGAACATCGCCACGAAAAATATCCGCGATATCCTGATCGATCACGCTTACTGTGAACAAAAAGCGGCCTCTTCCTGTATCTCGCTTATCGTTCTTCATCCCGACCGCGAAAAACTGGTAGAGCAACTCACACCTATTGTCGCGGAGGAATGGAGTCACTTTGAAAGGGTACTGTCCGAATTGAAAAAACGCGGGTTCACACTTGGTCCCTCGCGCAAGGACGAATATGTAGAAGGCCTCGCAAAGTTCGTTAAGAAGGGCGGAAGCCGCGAGCAGCAACTGGTTGAAAAATTATTGATGAATGCGCTGATTGAAGCGCGAAGCTGCGAACGTTTCAAGGTATTGTGGAAAAACATACCGGATAAGGAGTTGTCGGAGTTTTATTATGAGTTGATGGTGGCCGAGGCCGGGCACTACAAAAACTTTCTGCTGCTCGCCAAAGAATACATGAACGAGGAAAAGGTGATGACACGCTGGAGGGAATGGCTGGAACATGAAGCGGAGATCATGAAGGCGCTTGCCGTCAGGGGCGACCGCATGCATTGAGACGCACTTGTTCTACGTTTTCTGTTTTTTCTTTTTTGCCGCCGGGAACAACACGTTGTTCAGGATCAGGCGGTATCCCGGCGAGTTGGGGTGTTGATTCAGATCGGTTGGTTCCTCACCAACCTGGTGCTGATAGTCTTCCGGGTCGTGGCCACCGTAGTATGTCCAGAAACCCTTACCGAGTACACCGTGGATATATTTCGTTTCCTTTATCTGCTTGTTTTCGCCCATTACCAATACATCGGGTTTGATCAGGCGACTTTTGAATCCGGTAGTCTGACCGAAGAACCCCTTTATGACTTTGGTGTGATTCTGGGTGAGCATCGTCGGAATAGGGTCCCATTTGGCTGAAAATTCAAACAGTGAGAAATAGTCGTTATCCTGGCGAAGGCCTCTTTCGTTCGGCTGGTTATCGATATCCGAAAATTCGTACTGGAGCGGATTTGGCTCCAGCCTGAAGTTGGTAAATGCCAGTGTGTTCTCGAAATTCAGCTTGCTTTGAGCGTCAGGGTCTGCGCCGTCGCCATCGTAGTAGCGGTCGCAGATATCGATTCCTTCCGCCGCAAGGGCTATGTCGTACGTATCCGTCGCCGAGCACATGGCGAACATAAAACCGCCGCCGGTAACGAACTCTTTGATCTTTTTGGCTACGGCAAGTTTCAACTGCGATACTTTATGAAAGCCGTGTTTCCGGGCCAGGTCTTCTGCTTCCTTTTGTTGCTCGATATACCAGGGCATCGGACTGTACTGCACGTAAAACTTTCCATACTGTCCGGTGAAGTCTTCGTGGTGCAGGTGGAGCCAGTCGTATTTGGGTAGCGATCCGTTCATGACTTCATCGTCAAAGATGATATCATAGGGTATTTCGGCGTAGGTAAGAACGAGTGTGACCGCATCATCCCAGGGTAATTTGGATTTGGGTGAATACACGGCGATGCGGGGATACTTCTCCAGCTTCATGATATCGTAATTGGCCGACGGACTTGCGATCTCGGCGATGATCTGGTTGGCCTGGGCCGAAGAAATGATCTCAAAACTGACGCCCCTTACCACCAGTTCATTTTGAATGGCCGGGTGGAACTGGCACATGAAACTTCCACCCCTGTAGTTGAGAAGCCAGTCTACTTCCATTTCACTTTTCAATATCCAGTAGGCGATTCCGTAGGCTTTCAGGTGGTTGGATTGCTTGTCATCCATCGGTATGAAGATGGAATTGGCATGTGACCAAACCGCGCCGGCTAAAAAAATGAGTAAAAACACACTACGCTTCATACACTTTACCCGTTATAGACTATAAATTTACTGCGCGGAAGCTACAAACGCGACTAATTTTGACGAATATTCCCTGTAAACGTGACTATTCCGAATAAATTTGGCCGCCTCTGTAACATTCCGGGGTAGTTGATCAACGTATAGTCGTAAAGAAATTGTTCCGATTGCATGAATCTGATTGAGAATATTAAAGAAGGCCTCCGTTCCGTGCAGGCAAACCTGCTGCGTTCTGTCCTGACGTCCCTCATTGTCGCCATTGGAATCACCTCCCTGGTCGGAATCCTTACCGCCATTGACGGGATTGAGCATTCCGTAAACGAAAGTCTTTCGTCGTTGGGCGTGAATACCTTCGATATCCGTTCCAAAACCAACCGTAATTCGAATCGCCAGGGTATTACGGAGAAAACATTTTCCCAGGTCAGGATGAGCGAAGCATTCAGGTTTATCGACCAATACAAAGTGCCTGCTACGGTAAGCCTGTCGGCGGATATCACGCAGATCGCGGAAGTGAAATATTTGTCGAATAAGACCAACCCCAACGTTTTTGTGGAAGGCATCAATACCGATTACATGTCTATTAAAGGTCTGGAGGTCGAAAAGGGACGCAATTTTTCGCAATTGGAGATTCAATATGGATCACAGGTCGCTATCCTGGGTTACAAAGTGTATACAACGCTGTACAAGAACAAGGAAGACCCCATCGGAACAGAGGTTACGTTTTCGGGAATACAGTTCCGGGTGGTTGGTGTTTTGAAGGAGAAGGGTCAGTTATCGGACAACAATTACGATAACATGGTATTCGTACCCATTATTAAAGGTAACCAGATGGCTAAGGGCCGCGGGTTGTATTATGAACTGACGGTTGGTATTTCCGACCCCACGCAAATGGACTACGCGATGGGAGAGGCGACCGGCCTCATGCGGTCCATCCGCCAGGACAGGGTAGGGCAACCTAATTCCTTTGAACTCGAAAAAAGTGAAACACTCGCCCAGGAACTGGAGAGTATTACGAGTGGACTGAGGTTGGGTGGTTTTGGGATCGGATTCATTACGTTACTTGGCGCATCCATCGCGCTGATGAATATCATGCTGGTTTCGGTGACGGAGCGGACGCGTGAGGTAGGGGTAAGGAAAGCGCTGGGAGCTACACCGCAGCGGATACGGCAGCAGTTTGTCATCGAAGCTATTGTAGTCTGCCTGCTGGGCGGGATCGCAGGTGTGATCCTGGGGATACTGATCGGCAACCTGTTATCGAGGGCCATGGGTATCACGGCGTTTGTGGTCCCCTGGACGTGGATGTTCGTGGGGCTCGCCGTTTGTATCTTCGTGGGGCTGATCTCGGGGTATTATCCGGCACATAAGGCATCGAAGCTGGATCCGATAGAGTCGTTGCGTTTCGAGTAGGAATATTTAAAAGATATTAATGAAACTCTCGCCAGGAATGTGGCGGGAGTTTTTATTTTTGCGGGAAACGGAGAGATGCCAGAGTGGTTGAATGGGACGGTCTCGAAAACCGTTGTGCGGGCAACTGTACCCAGGGTTCGAATCCCTGTCTCTCCGCCAATCCCATAAATGCCCGCCCGACGAAGGAGGGCATTTTTGTTTTAACGAAGCCGAATCCGAACGCTTCCCTCGAGCGAGGTTTACTACTAGTCTTGCTATTTTTTCAGTGTAATCCCGAGGGAGCATTCGCTTGCCAAGCCAAAAAAACAGCTTTTATCCCTGCGGTTGAAACTCCTTTACATCCACAATGGGCAAAAACGCAAAATGAATAGCTGTTCCCTTGAAGGCGCTATACATAACTCCCCGGGTCGTACCGATTGTGATTTGATTCAAGATAATAGAAAGGTCTATGGGAATCTCCGATTTACCGGTCGTAGAATTTGTATTTATAATAGAATCAAAATCTGCAAGTTCAAAGATACACAGACATGTTATTTTACCAAGTGTAGTGACTTTATCATGACCGAAAACATCAACTTGGCACTCTACAAAAATTAACTTTTCTTTCTGATTGATTTTATTCTCAATTTTGATCGTAAAGTGAAATAGTTGTTCTGAGGACTTCGCGTTTTTCGTCAATGAAACCTCGTGTATTTCAATGTTTTTGAGTTTGTATTGGTAGGGATTTTTTGTACCCACTGATTCATTCATGAATAAATAAATTTATTTTCTTCTGCCTGGGTCTTTAGGTCTAGATACTCTGTTAGATATACAACCTCGCCTGGCCTTTCTCGTTCAGGATATATTCTGGGTAATTGGCTCACTTGACGAACCGTAAAACTAAAAACATTTACTACCTCAATAACTGGTTGCTCGGAGACATTGATAAGCCCAATTCCTAACACCTCTTCTAAATCGAATAAGGTGTCTGAGGTAAAATTGTGAAAACCACTCAGCCATTTAGAGATTTCAGAGGGGCTTTTGGAAAGTCTTTCGCTTAAAGTCTTTTGGCTCCACCCTCTGGCTTTCAACGCTTCATCTAGCCGCGCAGCCAGTTTCATCCTTTTGTCGACACGTTGCTGCTCCTGAGGCGTAATTTCATTGAGCAGCCCGGTAATAAGCTTCGAAGAATGTTTTTTCGCTCTTTGATTACTCATCATCTGTAAAATTAAAATTGCCAACTAAGTCTTCGTCTACCCAACGGATACCTTTTTCCTTGATTCTGACCATTATTTTCGAAGAGACCTTGCGCATAATTTTATTTTCTTCGGTCAATTTCGCGCTTTCCTGAAACGCTTTCATTCCATCTGGTTTATGACCTCCCCCTCCTAAGATTATAACACACATGCCAAAACGAATGCAATACAAGCGCAACTTTTTGTCTGGCGCATCGAACATAGCACAAACGCCATCACCAGGAAATCCTTCATTGTGCTTAAAAAACTGTTCCCGCGCGCCTGTGATATTGGCAATTGTTCGAATAGTCTTTGAAATTTCAATAAGCTCAGTCTTAAAATCCGGGAGGTTTTCCCGGATAAATTTATCGAACAAAGTCTCATCAGAACCTTCTGGAAGTACGGTAAATATTGTTGTTTTATCACCGGATAATTCAGTTTCGACAAGCTGAAAATGCACTTATAAGTAAATTAAATAGCAATACAACGTTATTTATGGCAGTAAAATTCACTTTTAAATGAATCGTCACATAAACGTAGGAAATTTTTTAAATATTAAAAACAAGTTTTCCCGGTGGCTCCGAAAAGTCAGGAAAAACGGACACTACCAATGTCCGGAAAATTTGACAAGGGATTTATGAAACTAGAAGCCTTGTGTACGAAACCATTCCAGGCTTTTGGTGTTCAGGTTTCAATGGCCTGGTATTCCTGGGTTCCACCCTGATCGAAGGGCACAAAATTGGCTTACTTGTAAGGAATCATCTAGACATCGCTTTTTATTTTTTCTATACTTCCGACGGGGAAGTAACCGAGAACTTCTCTTGGCCCTTCACCACCGAAGGCCGGCCCGGATGTTGAGACGGCCTTCGTAAGGAGATTAATTTGAAAGCTCAAATGTGATCGGAATGCTGAAGTTTACATCCACATCCTTGCCGTGCTGGCGCCCCGCGACCCATGCTGGCATCGATGTGACTACCCGGACTGCTTCATTCGTCAACAGCTGATCGGCATCATCACCGATGACATCTGAAGCCATGACTTCGCGCACAAATCCTTTTTCATCGACGATAAAATTAACGAAGACCGTTCCTTCAATACCTTTATCTTCTGCGGCCTTCGGGTAACGAAGATTGTCGCGCAGGTAAGTCATCAGAGCTTTTTCACCACCTCTGAAAGAGGGATCCACTTCTGCCTTGTTATAGACGATTTTGCCGGAAGCGTCTTTAAAGGTCAGGGATGACTTTGCCTTTTGAGCCACTGCAAGCATTCTTTCCTCCTGTTTTGCAGCTCTTGCCTTTTCAATAGCCGCTCGTTTTGCAACTACACTATCGCGTTTCAGGTCGGCGGTCAAGACGCCTATGGCAGCATCGGAGACTGAATCCATGTTGTCTTTTTGCGTCATTTCTGATTTGGACCCGCAGCTTTGCCAGATCACAACAGAAAACAATAAAACAAATAGCTGTAAGTTCTTTTTCATTCGATTTTGGGTTGGTGTAATACTTTCGTAATTCACGTCAGACAGCAATTTCATGCCAGAAGGGTAGTCCCCTGAATGATCACTAGTTGATATATTATCGGTTTACGAAAGACACCGGTTATCTCATTTTATCTCACTATGGGTAATAGATGCCCCGGTTTATAAAGTGCCGCAAACGAACGGGCACATATCCACCATTGGCTATGGAAAAGGTAGACGCATTGATTTAAGTACTTATGGGAAACGGCCTGAGCCGCCGACACTAGTTTTTTCCGAGCGGGGATGCGGCCATTTTTCTGCATTCCTCCGCGCATGCCCGGCACTCCTGAGCACAATCGCGGCAATGCCTGGAGTCATGGCGCCCGCATTCCAACGCACATGCATCGCAGATCTTCGCACAGGCATCACATAACAGCCGGGCAAAGTCACCACCTATAGACATCAGCTCCGCCGACGACCTGCAAACGGAAGCGCATTGACGGTTCAGTTCAATACACCGGGCCATCGTATTAATGTCCTTTTCACGCAGGCACTCTGTAGCGCAATGTTCACACTCTATGGCGCAGGATACACAGGCGTCGATACAGCTTTGCATGACATCGTCCTGGATCGAGGGTTTATAATGGTCTTTCATAATTCGGGTCTTATAGTGTACGAATACCATAACAGGGGCGCAAAACGTATGCCTTAAAAAGACGGCGCACGAGATAAAACGCGGTATAGACACACGCTCTCTTGAAATAGGGATAGGGTTGTGACCAATTTATTTTAAGAATAAAAGAAGGGCAATAATTGATTAAATCTTTAGATTTGGTCCTTACCGCACCCCGCCAGACACATGAAAAAGGGAATTTCACTCATTTCGCTTAGCTTATTAATTTATCTCAGCGCCTGCAACAATCCGAAATCTTCCTCATCCGAATCGTTATCTGCCGACTCGGCGGCAATCGCCGCAGGACAGGTGACATTCAATCAGGACTGCAGTTCCTGCCATGGGTTTATCCAGGATGGTATCGGTCCGCAGTTGGGTGGAATAACAACCGCAGTTTCCCCGGAGTGGATCCGGAACTTCATCAAAGATCCAAAAGCGATCATCGAATCGGGCGATACCCGGGCTGCTGATCTCTATGATAAGTATAAAATGTATATGCCATCGTTTGCCCATTACAATGAGGAAAAAATAACAGGGTTGATGGCATTTTTAAACACGAAAGAAGCGCCCGATCCCCTTCAGGCCCGGCTGGATCCCAATGCGCTCAAGAACCCGATTCCCGAACCCATCACCATGTCATCGCTGGTAGTCGACCTGAAGCTGGTTGCCGAGATACCTTTTTCAAGCGACGAGAACCCTAGAACTCGGATCGCCAAGCTGGATATCCAACCCGGTACCGATAAAATTTTTGTTATGGACCTTCGTGGTAAACTTTATTACCTGAATAACAACAAGCCGGAGGTTTACATGGATATGGGCGTATTAAAACCGAATTTTATTCATAAGCCCGGGCTTGCCACGGGATTCGGCAGCTTTGCATTCCATCCTGACTTCGCCAGGAACGGGTTGCTGTACACATCACACACGGAGGGACCTGGATCTGCCCCCGCTGACTTTGCCTATCCGGACTCGATCAAAGTTACACTGCAGTGGGTGTTATCCGAATGGAAGACAAAAACACCGGGAGCATTTCCGTTTGTTGGCGAAAGCCGGGAGCTTTTTCGCGTGAACATGGTAACAGGTATACACGGGATGCAGGAGATCACCTTCCGTTCGCAGGCGAAACCGGGTGACGAAGATTACGGGTTGTTGTATGTCGGTATCGGCGACGGCGGAAGTGCGGAGTCCGGTTATCCCTTTATTTGTGGTTCGAAAGAGCAGATCTGGGGAACAGTACTGCGCCTGGACCCAAGAGGAAAAAACAGCCCGAATGGTAAGTATGGAATTCCGCCCGCCAATCCTTTTGTCGCGGAAAAAGGATCCCATGCGCGTCAGGAGATTTATGCCTATGGTTTCCGCAACCCGCATCGGATCACCTGGAGTGGGAAAGGTGATATGCTGGTGTCAAACATCGGTCATCATAAAGTGGAAGCATTGTACAGTGTGCAGAAGGGTTATTTTTACGGATGGCCTATCCGCGAAGGAACATTTGTGATCGATCCGTCGCAAAACATGCACAATATTTATCCGTTGCCGGCGGATGACTCGACGTATAATATCACCTACCCGGTGGCGCAATACGATCATGACGAGGGAAATGCTATCACCGGCGGATTCGAATATTCCGGAACGGCTTTGGAGGAACTAAAGGGAAAATTCCTGTTTGGCGATATCGTAAAGGGAAGGTTGTTCTATGTGGATATGAAGGATATCAAGGTCGGTAAGCAGGCACCGATCCGGGAATGGAAGATCACACTTGACGGAGTACCAAAAACACTGACGGAGCTTACCGGCCAGTCGAAGGTAGACGAAAGATTTGGCCGCGACCGGCAGGGTGAGTTGTATATCACCACCAAACCCGATGGAAAGATCTATAAACTGGTAGGCGCCAGAACTAAAAACTAATACATGCCGGTGTACTGTACAGCGATAGCGTTATCACCATGACTATGTTAAAATTGTCGGGTGTCACCAGGCTTGGGGAGTCCGGATTTATTCTAGATCATATCACTTTCTCCCAACGCCGTCTTCAGAAGATCGCGATTGCCGGGGAAACCGGTTCGGGCAAGAGTACGCTGCTCAAGATTATTGCCGGACTGGAAAATAAAGATTCAGGCGAGGTGCTGTTCAATACCGTTCCCGTTACGGGTCCCTCGGAGAATCTTGTTCCTGGCCATCCCTCCATTCGTTACTTATCACAGGATTTTGAGTTACCGAGATCGCTGCGGGTGGAGCAAGTATTGGATTATTCAGCAACCGGTTCGAAGGAGGACGCCGGTATCCTGTACGACGTATGCAGGATCGGTCACCTGCTGAAGCGAAGGACAGACCACGTATCCGGAGGGGAACGACAACGAATCGCCCTGGCAAGATTACTATCGACATCTCCGGAATTGCTGCTATTGGATGAACCATTTTCAAATCTCGACAGGATCCACAAGAGTGTTTTGAAAGCTGTCGTTGACGATATAGTGAGCCGGTTACGGACTACGGTGATACTGATCTCACACGATCCGGAGGACATCCTTTCCTGGGCGGATACTGTCGTGATCATGAAAGACGGAAAGATCGTTCAGAAAGGAACGCCGGAAAAAGTCTATAGCATGCCCGTAAATACCTACGCCGCCGGACTGTTTGGGAAGTTCAATGTAATTGAAAAACGTGATAGCGATCTGAGGAGGCTTTCAGGTTCCGCGTCCCGTTCGATCGTCAGGCCCGAACAACTTCGTATTGCCGGACGAAGTTCGCGGGCAATTGCCGGCGTGGTTGTCCGCGTAAACTACCTGGGCAGCCACGACGAGGTAGAGGTACAGTGCGGAAATCACTTGCTGATCGTACGGTCGGAGACGGGTGCCTGTTCCGTTGGTAAGAAGGTTTACGTTAGCCGTTCAGGTGGTAAAACTTCCCGCACCCGATAAATTCATAAATTATTATTCCCGAGATCAGGGCTAATACACCGGTGCAAACGTTGGAAGTTTGTGAACGGGTGTATAAAACTTTAATGGTTGTAAAATTTATTAGGAAATAAGAACCCTAAACGCCTTTCTTTGCGTTTAACAATTTTGTTAAACAAAAAAGACAAGACGAACCATGGGCGAGGAAGTACAAACCGAGGCGCTGATCAAAGAAAAAGCGAGGGCCCTGTTTTTTAAAAAGGGTTTCCTGGACGCTACGACACAGGAGATTGCCGACGAGGCAGGGGTGAACCGGGCGCTGATCCATTACTATTTCCGCTCCCGCGAACATATGCTGGAGATGCTGCTCGATGAGACCTTGTTGGAAAAAAAGGAGCGCGTCCGCAATATCCTCACATCCTCACTGCCCTTCAGGATGAAGATCGCCCGGTTTATCGACACGCTCGTCGACTATGGCCTGACGTATCCTTACCTGGATAACTTCATTATCAGTGAAATGGCGCGGCGGCCCGATAAAGTGAAGTTATTCTGCTCGCAGGACAAGATCAAATCAAGCGACCTGATCCGGGAACAGCTGGAAGAAGAAATCGCCGGCGGGAAGATCGCGCCTATTTCTCCGGAGAACTTTATGGTCAACCTGTCTGCTCTGTGCAACTACCCATTGTTGGCAAAGGTTGTCCTGCAGACCATCCACGGAATGACCGACGTCGCCTACAGGAAGTTCCTGGTAGAACGTAAACAAGTAATATACAGGACGATTTTTAATGAAGAAATGCCCGAATTGACTGCGATAAACGAATTTCAAAAAACCACCCGTAAGAATTAACCAACCTATGCTTTTAAGACTATCAAAACGAATACCATTCTGTTTTTTGTCCTTTATTGTTCTGCCATACCTGAGTATGGCCCAGGGTACTCCGGCAGACAGCGTTTTGCAAACAGCGACGCTGGACAACGTCGTGGCCTATGCGCTGGCACACCAGCCAGCCGTTCAGCAAGCCCTGATCGATGAAGAGATCGCCGAAAAGATCATCCGGGGCAAACTTGCCGATTGGTATCCCCAAATCAATTTCAGTTATAATTATCAGCGTTTTATCGATCTGCAGTCCAGCGTGATCGGTGGGAATGTGATCCGGTTTGGGGTGAACAACACGTCGTCGACACAGTTTACCGCTACCCAGAATATTTTTAACCGCGACGCGTTGCTTGCGAGCAGTACGGCCTCCAAAGTGAGGGTGCAGGCGCGCCAGAATACCAGCCGCAGTAAAATGGACGTAGTGGTGGATGTTACCAAAGCTTTTTACGATGTACTGGCAACGTCCCAGCAGATCAAGGTGAGTGAAGAATCCATCGTGCGTTTACAGCGAAGCCTGAAGGATGCCTATAGCAGGTACACGACCGGTGTCGCCGACAAGACCGACTACAAACGGGCAACCATACTGTTGAGCAACACCCAGGCGTCGTTAAAGGGTAACATCGAATTACTGAAATTTAAACAAGAATACCTGAAAACACTGATGGGATATCCGATCGACCAGGAGCTGCCGATTCAATACGATACGCTCCGGATGGAGAATGAGGTGACGCTGGATACGCTCCAGGAAATAAACTACACGGAGCACATTGACTATCGGATTCTCTATACGCAGCGGGAGCTGCAGGACGCCAATGTCAAGTACAGCAAGTGGGCCTTTCTTCCGTCACTCAATGCCTTCGGGGCGTACATCCTGAACTTTCAGAACAACACGTTCAGCGAATTGTACGCGCAGGATTATCCCTATTCCTACGTCGGTGCGACGCTGGCATTCCCGATATTCCAGGGTGGAAAGCGGACGGCCAAAGTTCAGGAGCAGAAATGGACCAGCAAACGGATCGACTGGAGCCTGATCGACTTGAAGAATAACCTGAACACTGCCTACACCCGGGCCATGACTTCCTACAAGAGCAACCTGGCGGCTTACCAGGCACAAAAGGAAAATGTACTGCTCGCGGAAGAAGTGTACGATATTATTCAGCTTCAGTATAAAAACGGTATCCGGGCTTACCTCGACGTTACTATCGCCGAAACGGATCTTCGAACGACCCGGATCAACTATTTCAACGCGCTCTATATGGTGCTGGCCAGCAAGATGGACGTCCAGCGGGCCCTTGGCCAAATCAACTATTAATCAAAAATAATTACACATACCTATGTTATTTAAAAGTTACCAACCCTTCTTCTTATTAATACTTGTCGTTGTCGTTGCCGCGTGTGGAGACAAGCAGCAACAGGCTATGCAAGGACCACCGCCTGTTTCTGTTGTTGTTCAGCAGGTCGGCGCAGTAGACGCAGCGTATTACGACGAGTACCCGGTTATTGTCAAGGCATTGAACGAGGTCGAATTAAGGCCGCAGGTCAGCGGTTATATTACCGGCATTCACTTCAGGGAAGGTGAGAAGGTGAAAAGCGGCCAGCGCCTGTATTCGATTGACCAGCAGCAATCCGAGGCGTCTTATCAACAGGCGCAGGCTAACCTTCAGGTTCAGGAAACGAATCTTCTGAAAGCGCAGAAGGATGTGGAGCGGTACAGGGAACTCGACAAGAGCGATGCCATTGCCAAACAGCAGGTTGACTATGCCGAGGCTGCGTACGAGGCCGCGAAGAAGCAGGTTGAGGCTGCCAGAGCGGCTGTGAAGAGCGTGCAGACCAATGTCCGCTATTCTACTATTGTCGCACCGTTTGACGGCACGATCGGAATATCAGCTGTACGGCTTGGAGCATCCGTTTCTCCGGGCGTTACGTTACTGAATACCATTTCATCCGATGATCCGATGGGCGCAGATATAACCATAGACCAACGGGAGATCTACCGGTTTACAGAACTTGCCCGCCTCAAGCTTCAAAAAAACGATTCTACGTTCAGGCTTGCCTTTGGTCCTCAGCTTTACCCGTACGCCGGCAGCATAAGCGTCATCGACAGGGCTGTTGATGCTCAAACTGGTACCATCAGGATGCGCCTGGTCTTTCCGAACCCGGACCATACTTTACGGGCCGGTATGAGCGGTACGCTGAAAGTGCTGAACAGGACGCAAAAAGCCCTGATGGTGCCTTACAAGGCCATTACGGAGCAACTCGGAGAGTTTTTCGTTTACGTGGCCGACAGTTCAAAAGTGTCGCAGCGCCGGGTGTTGCTGGGGCAGCAAATCGGTAAATCCATCATCGTGAAGGACGGTGTAAAGGAAGGCGAGACAATCGTAACGGAAGGCGTTCAAAACCTGCGTGAAGGTTCCGTCATCAACGTTGCCGCTCCGGTGGCTGCAAAAAAATAGGAAACCTGTACTTACTTATTTCAGACTAAAGAACAATGATAGCAGATGTATTTATAAAAAGACCGGTTACAGCGATCGTCATATCGGTTGTGATCGTATTGGTGGGCCTCATTGCGATGAGCACGTT
Source organism: Chryseolinea sp. (assembly GCA_041742155.1). Lineage (GTDB taxonomy): Bacteria > Bacteroidota > Bacteroidia > Cytophagales > Cyclobacteriaceae > Chryseolinea. The sequence continues at coordinate 106,256 of JBGSJE010000009.1, forward strand.
GCCTATTTCGCAATATCCGGACATTACTCCGCCAACGGTATCCATTCAGGGTACCTACATAGGTGCGGATGCCCAGACCGTTGAGCAGACGACAACTACCGCTATTGAAACCCAGGTGAACGGTACGCCCGGGATGGCTTACATTTCCAGCAACAGTACCGGCAGCGGTTCCAGTAGTATTACCGTTTCCTTTGAAATCGGAACGGATATCAACATTGCAACCCTTGATGTACAGAACCGCGTAAGTGTTGCGGAACCGTCATTGCCGGAAATAGTCAAGAGACTCGGACTCACCGTAAGAAAGCGAAACCCGAGTATCTTCCTTGCACTGGCCCTTTATTCACCAAACGGTACTCATGATGCAACATTTCTCGGCAACTTTGCCAACATCTATCTGAAAGATCCGCTGCTTCGCGTAAAAGGAGTCGGCGATATTTTTTCGGTCGGGGATGATTTTGGCATGCGCATCTGGTTAAACCCGGAGAAACTCGCCAGCCTTGGAATAAGCCCGGCTGAAGTCAACGCTGCGTTACAGGAGCAGAACCTTCAGATGGCCGCCGGCTCTATCGGCGCGAATCCACAACCCAGGGCCCAGGCCTTTGAATACAACGTACTCACCAATAGCCGGATCAACAAAGTCGAGGACTTCGAGAATATCATCGTGCGAACAAACCCGGCGCAGGGTAACATGGTATACCTCAAAGACATTGCCCGCGTGGAGCTGGCAAAATTCAACTACGGCAACAACCCGTTTGTAATGGGTAAAAGAAGCGCATTTATGCTTCTTTACCTGGCACCGGGCGCAAATGCCCTGGAGACCAACGAGGGTGTAACGAAAGCTCTGGAAGAGTTGAAAAAGGGTTTTCCGAAGGATGTGGACATTCTCATACCCCTTGAAACCACTTCGGTAGTAGAGGTTTCTATTAAGGAAGTTATCGTGACGTTACTGGAAGCCCTTACACTTGTGGTGATCGTGGTATTCCTGTTCCTGCAGAACTGGAGGGCAACACTGATCCCGGTACTGGCTATTCCGGTTTCGCTGATCGGTACTTTTATCTTCTTTATCCCGTTTGGGTTTACGATCAATACGCTTACTCTTTTTGCGTTTGTATTGTCGATCGGTATTGTGGTGGATGATGCGATCGTTGTGGTTGAAGCGATCCAGCACAATATGGATCATGAAAAACTTTCGCCCAAGGACGCAACAATCAAAGCAATGAAGGAAATATCGGCGCCGGTAATTGCTATTGCCCTGATCCTCGCCGCGGTTTTTGTTCCCGTGGGATTTGTACCCGGTATTGTTGGTAAACTCTATCAGCAGTTTGCTATTACCATAGCCATATCGGTGATGATATCCGCATTCGTCGCTCTGTCGCTCACGCCTGCGTTGAGTATGTTGCTGTTGAAGCCGTCGAACGGAAACGGAAGAAGGAATTTTATCGAAAAATTCTTTCACAGTTTTAACAAATGGTTTGACAGGGTAACAGGATCTTATACCCGGGGTGTTAATCTTTGGATCAAACGTACTCCCTACGTGCTGGTAATGATGATATGTCTTTTTGCCGGGTTGTACATCCTGTTTAAGAATAAGCCGACCGGTTTTATCCCCACGGAAGACGAAAAGCGGGTGCTGGTCACCTATGAGATGCCGGAAGGTACCTCGACAACGAGGAGTATTGAAATGCTTCTCGAGCTGCAGAAACGGATCCAGGAGATTCCCGCCGTTAAAGTTGCCGGCGGCCTGGCCGGATTGAACATCCTGACGTTTTCAAGTAAGTCAAATGCCGGTACGGTGTTTGTCAACCTGAAACATTGGGATGACCGCGACCTGGAAACAGAGAGCGTGCCGATGGTCATGGCTGAAATTCAAAGACGGACTGCCGATATCAAGGAAGCCCGGATCCTGGTGATTTCGCCCCCCGCCATACCGGGCCTCGGTCAGTCATCGGGTTTTACATTCGAACTACAACAGACCACCAGTACGGATGACATCCGCCAGTTCGAAGCGGTTATGCGTAAATTCCTCGGCGCGGTGAACCAGCGGCCCGAGATCGCCATGGCCTATTCATTCTTCACGGCACGGACTCCCAGTTATCAGGTGGATATCGATAAGGAGAAAGCCAAAAAACTTGGCGTCTCGGTGGCGGAAGCGTACAGCACATTATCGACGCTGCTGGGAAGCAGTTATGTCAACGACTTCAATGTGTACGGCCGGAACTTCAGGGTAGTGTCCCAGGCGGATACTTCGTTCAGAAGGAATATCAGCGATATCGGAAAATACCATGTCCGGAACAGCACGGGTAATATGGTGCCGCTGAGCGGACTTATTACCACCACATTGATCGAAACGCCGGCATTGGTTTCCCATTATAACTTATACCGTTCCGTTGAGATCATGGGATCTGCAAAGCCGGGTTATAGCAGTGGTCAGGCGATTGAAGCCCTTAGGGAAGTGGCAGCGGAAGTATTGCCTGCGGGATATGGCTATGAGTTTGGAGGCATGAGCCGCGAAGAGATTGCCGCCGGTAACAGCACCGGGTTGATCTTCGCGATTTCCATTGTCTTTGTATTCCTCTTCCTGGCGGCATTGTACGAGAGCTGGTCCGTTCCATTCTCCGTCTTGTTCGCCGTGCCTATCGGTGCCTTTGGATCGATCCTTACGCTGACATTTTTACCTAGCTTGACGAATAACATATATGCCCAGATCGGATTGATCACGCTCATCGGACTTGCGGCGAAGAACGCGATCCTGATCGTTGAGTTCGCCAAGGAACGGGTGGACCGGGGAATGGAGATCGTCGCGGCAACGCTGGAGGCTGTTCAGCTTCGCCTTCGACCCATCATTATGACATCACTTGCATTTATCCTGGGCGTTATGCCGCTCGCGTTTTCGGAAGGAGCGGGAGCCGAGGCACGTAAGACGATCGGCTGGACCGTCGCGGGAGGTATGGTCGCGGCCAGTTCGCTGGCGATCTTTGTAGTGCCCGTCTTGTTTGTTATGGTTACAAAAATCGCCTATCGCAAAAGACTGAAAAACGGCGCTCTTGAAGTGATAGAATAGTCGCGACAGATAGCCTGACCGTATAAATCACAGCCTGTTCAATTATGGCTGTGATTTTTTTTTGAGTGCCCAAAGCCTGTACCGCAGATGTTGGCATTCAGAAATTAAACTGGTGACCTGCCGTGATATCAATCCTTTCCTGTGTAACGGGATGGTTGAACATCAGCCGGCAGGCGTGTAAAGCAATAGAATCCGGTTTATAAGGGATGGCAGATTGATACGCTATGTCTCCTACAATTGGGCAGCCGATGGCGGCGAGTTGCGCACGGATCTGATGGTATTTGCCCGTGTGAAGTTCGATATCCCAGAGAAATAAACCATCGCGGAAATCATGGACTCCGTATTCGAGCCTCACCTTTTCGGCGTATTCAACAGCATATGGATAGATGACAGCCCTTTTTTTCTCTTTCCGCAACCAGTCCTCCAGTATTCCATTCCGGCTTAGGGGCACACTCTTCGTCAATGCCTGGTAGTACTTTTTTACCTTGCGCTCTGCAAATTGTTCGCTCAGGTTTTTTAATACCTCCTTCTTTTTAGCGAAAAGGATAATCCCGCTTACCGGCCGGTCCAGACGGTGAATGTGCTGCGCATAAACATCGTTTCCCCTGACCGAAGTTGACCTGATATAGCGCTTAACCTCCTGAAGTAAATTGGGGTGACCATTCCTGTCCGGTTCTACCATGAGTGAACAGGGTTTGTTCAGCACCAGTATTACGTCGTCTTCATAAACAATATGGTCGGGAACGGTGAATTGTATGGCCATCCGTGTGGATCAATATAATAGGGCAATATATAACGAAGTGCGTGTGTGTGAAATGGTGATCGATCTGTTTCGTCAATAGGTCCGTTCAATATCGGTCATCGTTGTCGTTAACCGGACGGTATTGGCGGATGGCCGGAGGTAGACCTTATTGTAATAGCCTCACAATAAGGGTATTGAACGTTGGCACAATGATGGTATTCCAAAACACATCTTAACCTGCCTTCTATGATCAAAAGCTACCTCAATATCGCCTTCCGGTCTCTTACGCGGAACAAATCCTATACCGTGATCAACATCCTGGGGCTTGTGATCGGCATTTCGTTCAGCTGCATGTTGTACGTCTATGTAAGTCACGAATTGTCGTACGACTCCTTTCACAAGAAATCCGACCGTATCTACAGGGCTCTCGTCGTCGATACGAGGGTACCCGACGACCGGCGTGTTTACGGCGTCGTTGTACCGCCTCTGGGAAAGGAGTTGCTGGATTCATATCCGGAGGTTGAAGATATGGTCCGCCTGCACCGGTTCACAGGCCAGGTTGTGTTCGAAATGGACGGACAAAATTTCCAGGAACGCAACTGGTTTACGGCAGACCCCAACTTCTTCGATGTCTTTGATTTTGAGTTCATCAGCGGCGACAGGGCGACAGCGTTAAAAGAACCTTATTCCGTAGTTGTGACGCAGTCATCGGGTAAGAAATACTTTGGAAATGAGGATCCCCTGGGAAAGACGATTGAAAAAACCAGTTTCGGCCCCGTAAAGGTTACCGGCGTCATCCGGGATCAGCCCGATAATTCGCATCTGCAGTTCGATATGTTATTTTCGAGAGTATCGCCTGAAAAGCCCTGGATCGAGTACCTGAACGACTGGGAAGAGTTTGGCGCGTATACCTATATCGTATTAAAGGAAGGGGCATCGACGGAGGGTTTAATGGGAAAACTGTCGGAGCTGAAAGAAAAATACATGACTCGTTTTGGGGGTGCGTTGTCCTTCGACCTTCAGCCTGTCCGGGATATTTACCTTGGATCGAAGCACATTGAAGAGGGTGCGGAAGCGGCGCACGGGCAATGGACATACATTTATATCTTCTCCAGTATGGGAATATTTCTCCTGGTGATTGCCTGTATCAACTACATTAACCTGACCACTTCGAAGGCGCTCACCCGGTCGCGGGAAGTAGGGGTGCGGAAAGTAGTCGGTGCGCACAAGAATCAGCTGATGGTGCAGTTTATGTTCGAGTCATTTATCGTCACCGGTTTTTCTATGATCGTGGCAGTAGGTGTAATGGACATGGCCTTTCCCTACTTTAATCAGATCACGGGGAAAGAATTTGATATCAATACCGAAACGATCCGCCAATACCTTCCAGCCCTGGTGCTGATCTCTGCCGTTGTGGGTATAATTTCCGGCAGTTATCCGGCCTTTTACCTGGCCAGGCTGAAACCGATCACGTCCTTGAAAGGAGTTGAATCGGGAGCAAAGGGGGCGTTCACGTTGCGTAAATCATTGGTTGTATTCCAGTTCGCCCTTACCATCGTGATGATCATTTCCACCATTGTGATCGGCAGCCAGTTGAATTTTATTCAGACGAAAGACATCGGATTTGAAAAAGACAGGCTGATGGTTATTGACATCAATAGCGGCAATGTGAGAAAGCAGTTCGCGACGATGAAGAATGAATATGCCGCGATACCGGGTGTGGAAGGAGTGGCGGTTGCTACGCGTGTACCGGGCGAGTGGAAGAATATTGCCGAGGTTTACATCTACGGTGGTAGTTCCGGCGAAGGGTTGACGGATTCCATCAAGTCTTATTATATGGGTTTTGATTCCGATATGTTGAACACCTATAAGCTAAGCCTGCTTGACGGGCGCAATTTTTCCAGTAACGACAATACGGATTCGACATCGGTGTTGCTTAATGAGGCGGCAGTAAAGGCTTTCGGGTTAAGCAAACCTGTTGGCGCCGTTATCAAACTGAAAACAAGGCAAGGTGTGATGAATGCAACCGTGATCGGAATAATAAAGGATTTTAATTTCCAGTCGCTGCACCGGAAGATTGCCCCGATCGTTATCGGCGCGTATAACAATCCGATAGCCTACATCGATTATTTTACACTGAAAGTATCGGGCGACGTGGAAAGTGTAATTGAAGCAGCGTCGAAGGTTCACGACCGGTTTGATACGCGAACGCCGATAGAGTATCATTTCCTGGATCAGCAGCTTGATTCATTCTACGCTGCAGAGACGCGTGTGGCCATGATTTTTAAAATGGGAGGGGCGCTTAGCATCTTTGTCGCCTGCCTGGGATTATTCGGCCTCGCCACCTACAACATTGAACGGCGCACGAAGGAACTTGGGATAAGAAAGGTGTTGGGCGCGAGCGAATTGAATCTGTTTGTTATGCTTTCTTCCACATTCACCCGCCAGGTCGGGGTTGCGTATCTGATTGCCGCGCCCGCGGGTTATTTTCTGATGGCAAGGTGGCTGGAAATATTTGAGTATAAAATTTCCCTGCACGCCGGAATATTTATCCTGGCAGGATTGATCGCGCTGGCCATAGCCCTGGTAACGATCAGCTACCGGTCCGTCAAGGCGGCGCATGCAAGCCCCCTGAACGCGTTGCGGCAGGAATAGGAACGTTCGCAAAAAGGCATTTGGTTACGCTGATTTATTTTAGTAAGATAGATACGAAAAGTACTTACTAAAATTCATGGATATGAACGCCAGCGATGAATCACGGAGACCGAGCCGCCGAAAATTTATTCAATATACCGGCGCGGTGATTGGAGGAATGGCCTTTCAGATAGGGGCGGTTAACCCGTCCTTTGCATCGGGAAACAATACCTTAAAAGTGGGTTTGATCGGATGCGGCGGCCGGGGGGCAGGAGCGGCAAGTCAGGCCCTCGCTGCGGATCCGGACACCATACTCACGGCTATGGGAGACGTGTTCACCGATCGCCTTGATGAGTCCTATGCAGCTCTGCTGGAGATGTATCCCAACCGTGTAAAGGTCTCGAAGGATCACAGGTTCATTGGTTTTGATGCCTATCAGAAAGTGATCGACTCCGGAGTAGATGTTGTGCTGTTGGCAACACCGCCGGCATTCCGGCCCGATCATATGACCGCTGCTGTAAATGCTGGTAAACATACATTTTGCGAAAAACCTGTTGCCGTGGATGCACCCGGTGTCCGGAAGGTACTGGCCGCGGCAAAGAAGGCAAAGGAGAAAAACCTCTCGATTGTTTCAGGATTTTGCTTCCGGTACGAGAACGCCAAACGTGAGCTCTTTAATAGAGTTCGGTCGGGTGAGATTGGTGAAATCAAAACCGTGTCGACGATGCGCAACGGCGAACAACTCTGGTCCCGTCCCAAAGAGCAGGGCTGGAGTGATATGGAATACCGGTTGCGGAACTGGCTCTATTACAGTTGGCTGTCCGGCGACTTCATCACCGAAATGATGGTTCACAGTCTGGATATGATGTCCTGGGCACTGGGCGACAAGGATCCGATAAAGGCTACAGGAACGGGCGGACGACAGGTAAGGACGGCTGAAGTTTTCGGCAATGTATACGATCACTTTGCCGTAGAGTACGAGTATGAGAACGGGGTGCGCGGATACCACTTCAGCCGCCAGCAGGACGGGTGTTCGAACATAAGCAAGGTTGATATAGCCGGGACGTTGGGAAACGCCTATATCGGTGGTACTCACGGGCATGAGATCACCGGCAAAACCAGGTGGGTATTCCAGGGTGAAAAGAACGACATGTACCAGACGGAACATGACGAACTGTTTGCCGCCATCAGGAAAAACAAACCTATGAATGACGGCGAATGGATGGCGCGCAGCACGATGCTCGGCATCCTGGGCAGAATGGCGGCATATACCGGTCAGACCATTACATGGGAAGACGCCCTTCATTCGAACCAGGTACTGGGCCCTGCTATCGATGAGTTCAACTGGGATTTGAAATGGCCGGGGCACGAAGTAGCCATGCCTGGTAAAACAAAACTTTTTTAAGCCAACGAACATGAAGATCCCGGAGAAACGACTGCTCTTTTTTCTGATACTTGCCATTCAATCCAGCATTCTAACGGCGCAGACCCCGAAGGCTCTGTCATTCGGAACGATGTTGAATATCAATGCCATCGCTCCGGCATCGGGGCAGAATGAAGTACCCTTGCGGTGGATCGATGTAAATACATCTCCGGAAACATGGTCCGTAAAAAACGGATTGCTGATGTCTACCGGAATACCGATCGGCGTTATGCGATCGGAGAAACAATTCGAAAATTTTATACTTCACATTGAGTGGATGCATCTGGAGGCCGGTGGTAATTCCGGGCTTTTTATCTGGAGTGCCGCGAGGCCGGATGCGGAGAGCAGACTTCCCGATGGGGTAGAGGTTCAGATGCTGGAACTGGACTGGGTAAATCTGAACAAACAAAACGGCCAGCAACCACCCATAGCGTATGTACACGGAGAACTCTTCGGTGTTGGCGGCGTGAAGACAGCGCCTGACAACCCGCGGGGTGAGCGAAGCAAATCCATTGAGAACCTCTGTAAGGGAAAAGGAGAGTGGAACACGTACGATGTCGTATGCGTGGATGGAGTGGTGAAACTTTCCGTAAATGGAAAATTTGTGAACGGCTTGAGCAAGGCGACGCAGAAGAAAGGATATATATGTTTTGAAGCCGAGGGGGCGCCGATTCATTTTCGTAACCTGAAGATCATCGAATTACCCCCGGGTGTTACGACAGCGGAGCAGGTAGCCCGGGAGATAAACTGAGGGCTTCTCTGGATGGAATACGGTGGTTGGATCAGATCGTTTCACACCATTGAAACAAAGGAACAACGCCGGCGGATCATGGTAATTATTTTGTTACACGTTAAGTGTAACTTCTCATAGGAGGATCCCGTTTAAAATAGATTTTTCTTTCAAAGGCAAACCTAAGCATGGTGGATTCGTCCAGGAGCAATGAAGTAACGATAGCTATCTTTCCTCTGGAAAACCTTAGTGAGGGAAACGCACTGGATATCTTTTGCAAGTCGTTTTATATCGATCTCGTCACGGAGTTATCGCGCTTCAGGCAATTTCAGGTTATTCCCTGCGAGTTGGTTCCGGAGGCACAGGGCGCTGGTTATGCGTATTCGATCAGGGGCTCTTTCCGGTTTTACGGCGATATTCTGCGGATCAACGCACAACTGATAAACAACCGGACCGGGCAGGTAGCATGGGCGGATCGTTATGAAGGTGAAAAGGATTCATTGTTTTCCATACAGGAGGACCTTCTGAAAGAGATCGTGTCATCGTTGCAGCAACAGCTGAACTACAATCTTCTTGCACAGATCAGAAAAAAATCTCCCGTTAACCTGACGGTATATGAACACTGGCTTTACGGCATGGAAGCGTTGAAGGCCGGAGACACCGTGGCGGATGAAAAAGCGCGTGTTCACTTCAGCGAAGCGATCAGGATCGACCCTGATTACTCTCTTGCCTATTCGGGCATGTCTCTTACTTATTTTAATGAATGGAGTTGTCAGCTCTGGGAACGTTGGGAGATCAGCCAGAAAGGAGCATTTGAGTGGGCGCAGAAAGCGATAGATCTGGATGAACAGAATTACGTTGCCGCGCTGGTACTCGGCCGTGTATTTTTATACGAGGGGGAGTATGACAAGGCCGAGCATTACCTCCGGCGGGCGCTTCGTCTCAATCCGAATGATGGGGAAAGCCTGATTCAAATTGCGTCGTGTTTTGTTTTTTTAGGATATGTGACGGAAGCGGAAAACCTGTATAACAAGGTGGCGCAAATGACCCCCTTAAATAAGGACCACATCGGGGCGTTCATAGCGCTTGAATTGGGCCAGTTTGAAAAGTGTATTGCTCTTGGTTCGGCGAGGCCGGCGCCGTGGGTGGATTTTCCCGGTATGATGGCCGCTGCTCATTTCCAGACGGGAGACCTTGAAGGTATGAAACGATGGTGGCAACTATTTTTGACCGAGTTTGAGAAGAAGATATTAAAAGGTGCGCCCCTGGACGAAAAACAGGCGCTCCAGTGGATCATTAACATAAGTCCCTACCGGGGAAGAACAAACCTGGAGCCGTTCTGGAAGTATATCGCGGGCGAGGATATTGATCTTTCAGCCCGACCGGTCAATAACGTGTCGCACTCCGGAGCAGGCGTAAATGAGTTTTTCAGGGAAGATCATTTCTGGCGGATTTCCTTCGCGGGAAAAACAATCCAAATGCCGGACGTAAAAGGTTTACATGATATAGCCAGGTTGCTGGATGATCCTGAAAAACAAATCCACTGTTCGGAATTGTTTGGCCTTGGTGTGGTGATGGGTTCGGAAAAAATGTTTGATGAAAAAGCGCGCCGTTCATATCAGAAAAAAATCATGGAACTCCGCGAAGAGATAACCTTATCGGAGCGGGACAACGACCCGGAGCGCACCCATGCATTACAACGGGAGTATGATGGTATAATCGAACACTTGTCGTCCTCCCTGGGCATAAGGGGCAACGTGCGGAAAACGAATGATGCGGTTGATAAAGCGCGTTCGGCTGTTACCTGGCGAATCAGGAAGGCGATCCGGAAAATTGAACAGGTACATCCCGAACTGAGCAAACATCTGTCACTCTCCATAAAAACCGGGATCTTCTGCAGCTATGACCCGGAGCGGCCGTTAAAATGGAATTAATATTCCAAAAAATATCGGGTTAAGGCTCAAAACTCACATTGTGAGGGAAGAACTTACGCAATGGAAGGTATAACAAAACAAAACCGTATGCCGACACCACTTGAAATTCTGCTGGACCCAATTTCGTTGATCATCTTAGCCGTTTATGGATTCCTGATGTTGTGGGAAGCCGTGATGCCGGGGCGGAAGCTACCTCATGTAAAATTCTGGAAAGCGCGGGGCCTTCTCTTTTTTTTCGCCTTCTTTTTCTTTTCGAGTTATATGCCGATGCTGATCAATCCTTTCCTGGAGCCATACCGTATGCTGGACCTTTCCGGTATGGGTACCGTATGGGGCGGCCTGGTTGCTGTCCTTCTCTACGAGTTTGGCGTTTTTGTCTGGCACTACAGCCTTCATCGCAGCGACTTTTTGTGGAAGAATTTTCACCAGCTTCATCATAGTGCGGAGCGCCTGGATACTTATGGGGCGTTTTACTTCAGCCCGCTGGACATGCTGGGATGGGTTGTGCTGGGCAGTATTTGCTTCAGCCTTATTGCAGGCTTCTCGCCGCAAGCTATCACGGTAATGCTGCTGGTTACCAATTTCTTCAGTATTTTCCAGCACGCGAATATCAAGACACCTCAGTGGCTGGGTTATTTCGTTCAGCGTCCGGAGAGCCACACGTTCCATCACGCTCAGGGTATTCACCGGTATAATTATTCGGACCTGCCCCTTTTCGATATCCTGTTCGGAACGTTTAAAAACCCAAAAGACTTCGAGTTTGAAACCGGATTTTATCCCGGAGCGTCTGCACGGTTGTGGGACATGCTTCGCGGAAAGGATGTAACCCGCCGTTCCGATGGTTAGCACCGTACTCGTTAACAGGGGGAGTGGAGAACGATGGGGTGGAAGCGTGGCCTGAACAGGAGCACCGGATTTAAGAACGTCAGATTCATGGATCATACAACAGGAAGTCGATTCATAAAATGAAACGCCTGAGCAAATTTTTACCCGCATCTCCCGGGATCATTGGCACGGGATGCTTTTTTACAGACGGGAATCTCGAGAACGCATTGCGGAAACGCGGTGTGAACCTTGTACACGACGCGGCTTTCGAACTGCTGTATTCCCGCGAAGGACGGCAGCTTTTGAAAACATACTACCAGCCGTACCTGGAGCTGGCGCAGCAGGTTCATCGCACTTACATCCTGCACACACCTACCTGGCGAGCAAATGCGGATTGGATATTCAAGCTCGGATACCCGCTTTCCGAACTGGCAGCCATGAACCGTCATGCCGTACAGTTTGTCAGGGAAATTCAATACGCCAGTAGTTTCGGACAAGTGTTAATAAGTGGATGCGTCGGCCCGCGGCATATTAACAATCAACATTCCGGAACGATGAATGCCGATGACGCATCGTCATATCACCAGGAGCAGGTAAGGAACCTTGCCCTGGCCGACGTCGATGTCATCTCCGGTTTGTCGATAACAAATGCCGAAGAGGCTATTGGTATCATTCGTTCCGCGCGGAAGGTTGGTGTACCTGTGGTTATTTCTTTTTCCATCTCCGCCGGCGGAACTGTAAATGGTACCAGGCTGCCGGATCTGATCGCCACTATCGACGATGCAACTGCCGCCTATGCGCAGTACTACATGATCCAGTGCGAAGATCCCGCAGCCCTTCTTTCATTTGTGAATTCCAAACGTTCACCATGGAATCGCGTACGCGGTGTAGTGATGAATGGCAACTCCTCTGCAGATTTCGGTCACGCGATGGAAACGCTGCCCGATGACGCTGTGATCGGAGGTGATTTCCGGGTACCCGAAAATTGGGGCTGAACCTTAATCAATGCTTAAACCAATACGGGAACCGCAAGGATATTTTCAACAAACTTCCTCAACGATGTTACATCCCCGTCAGTTCTTTTTGTTCGGATCGAAACTGACCATCCACTGCACGCCGAATTTATCCGTGCACATCCCAAAGTAAGCGCCCCAGAACATTTTTCCCATAGGAATCGTCGCCTTGCCACCCGCCGACAGGTTATCGTAGAGTTTTTGGGCTTCCGCCTCGCTCTCCGTATCGATGGACAAGTGATGGTTGGTTCCCATCGTGACCGAATGTCCCATAGACTCCAGTGCGTCCGTACCCATTAGCAGGGTATTGTTTCCCACTGCCAGCGCAATATGCATCAATTTGTCCTTCTCGTGTTCCGGAACCCTGGCTGACTCAGGGGTGTCTTTAAACCGTTGAACCGTGAGGAATTCTCCTCCAAAAACCTGCTTATAAAAATTAAATGCTTCTTCTGTGTTTCCAGGGAAGTTAAGGTAAGGGTTGATTGTTATCATGGCTTTGTTTTTAGTGTAAGCAAGTTATTTAAATATGTGTTGCCGACTGCGGTCCGGATATTTGTAAATGCGGATTCTACAGCTGGCGGTTAATTTCTCCATCGGTTATGACGGGCTGATGATCAGGAAGCACTTCGGCATTAAAACCGAGGTCTCTCAAACTGCTGATTAACGTGTCCGTAATGCATATTTCTTCACGGCACTCCACACGAAGAATATTATCACAATCCTGCAAATCAAAATTTGCGAGGCAGGAAAACCTGGCGTGAATGCAGGCCAGCACCATCTCCGCCTGCTCACGGGTCTTGACATTCGTTTTAAAAACCTCAACCATGAGCGTGAAGATTTTCGATATCTGTAACCAGTTCCGGGAAGCCACTTCCGAACAAATGTCCACGATTTGTAAATTCACGGGTTATTACATGGGGCAACTCGCCTGCGAATGATCGGAAGTGACTTAACGGAACAACTTCGTCATCACTGCTATGGTAAAGGAAGATGGCGGGAATATCCCGAAGGTAATCAACATAATTTGCCTTCAGTACATATTCTTCTACTTCCCAGTCCTCTTTACCCCAATAGATCGTGCCGATTAAAAAAAGGCCTTTGATCTTCCTTCCGATCTTCTCTTCCGAAAGGTATTTAAGGAGGACAGTGGCACCCAGCGAGTGGCCGATCAGGATGGGATCATCTTCAAGTGAGTTAAAAACCTTTCGTAATTTATTCCTCCAGGAGTTGTATCGCGGGTTTTCCGGATCCGGCATCTGAGGGAAAATTATTTCGTGCCCGGGCCCGAGATTGTCCTTCAGATACGTTACCAGGTAGTTGCTTCCCTCGTGGTATCCCTGTGGTCCCGCACTGTGAATGAAAAGAACTTCTTCTTTCATTTCGACACACGGATGTCTTGTTGTTCTTTTCGTACCATACATAACATCTCATCATCATTTTTATACCATTCCACACACGGTCTCTTTTCATCCGGGCAATGCTCCGGAAGCATGTCTGCAAAAACATCTTTTATGGTATGCGTTTTTCGCCGCCAGTCTTTTACCGTCACCGTGAAGTATTCTCCTTTTTCAATAAAGTATCGCTGATAATTGTGTTGCTCTGCTTCACCGGGATAATTTTCTGCGGCAGCCGCGATGTACACGATACCCTCAGGCGCCACATAACTGATGCCGTAATATGCGCGGTCCAGACCCCCTGGCAGGGTAGCCATCATGGAGTCGAATGCTTCTCCGATCCCGTCGGGAAAAGCTTTTACGGGGAAACCCATAACGTTCAGGTTTTCGGGCAGGTTGTAAGATTCCATACGCCTTTTTTTACAAGCAAACTTAGCAGCCAGGATGTGATTGCCGGGGGTGTAAATCCGGCAATATAAGGGGTTGATTCCGACAACAATGTGTTTTACTTTTGAACATAATAATGGCCTCGCGCCATTGGGTGTCAACTAACGTACTATTCAACAATGAAACACATATCCATACTCGTTCCACAAGGAGCAATCCTGGGCAGCCTTGAAGGATCGCGGCAGTTGCTGACGCAGGTAAACGAACTTTTTAAATCGAAAGGAGCTCCGCCGATATTTAAAGTACAGTTGGTTGGTATTTCAAAAGAGACAAAATTATGCGGCGGTCTTTTTACGGCCAATGCCGACCTGCTGATCGATGAAGTATCAAAAACGGATCTCATCATCATTCCCGCACTGGACGGCGATATACAGGTGGCGTTGGAGAATAACAAGTCCTTCATTCCATGGATCGTGAAGCAATACAACAGCGGTGCCGAAGTTGCCAGCCTGTGTTTAGGAGCATTCCTGCTGGCTTCTACGGGCCTCCTGGATGGTAAAAAATGTGCCACGCACTGGATGGCGGAAAATAATTTCCGGAAGATGTTCCCCGAGGTTAACCTCGTCACGGAAAAAGTGATTACAGATGAACACCGGTTGTATTCAAGCGGCGGGGCCTTTTCATATACAAACCTGATCCTCTACCTGATCGAAAAATACGCGGGACGTGAGATCGCTGTTCTGTCATCGAAAGTATTTGCGCTTGACATCGATCGTGAAGATCAGCTTTCGTTTATCATTTTCCAGGGCCAGAAAGATCACGAAGACGAACAAATCAGGAAAGCACAGGATTTTATCGAAAAGAACTTCAGCGAAAAAATTACAGTGGATCAATTGGCATCGATGTTTGCTATTGGCCGTCGTAACCTGGAAAGGAGGTTTAAGAAAGCAACATCCAACACCGTGGTGGAATACATTCAACGGGTCAAAATGGAAGCTGCCAAAATGAACCTCGAATCATCGCGGGAGAATGTGAATGAGGTAATGTACAAGGTGGGCTATACAGATACGAAAGCGTTCCGCAATACGTTTAAACGGATTACAGGCCTTTCGCCGGTTCAGTACAGAACAAAATACAACCGCGATACCCAGTTGCGGTAGACGGAGGAGCAAATATTAAGAAGGCCGGAAGTTCATAACACCACCGGCCTTCTTTAATTTACGTGATCGCTTAACGTTCCCAGAACGGAGGCGGTTCGATTCCCAACGCCCGCAGATAGACGTAACCCTGTCCTCTGTGGTGTATTTCGTTGTCGATGAAGTAAAGTAACGTCCAGTATATCGCTCCCTTCCACTGACCGAACGCCACATCGGTTTCCTGAAATCTTCCCTCGGGGATTTCCGGCCAGTACTTGTTGATATGCTCGGTGGCATCGTCCCAGAGTTTTAGCAGTTCTTCTTTCGTATCGGCCTTGGCTTCCGCGAACGCGGGCCATTTCCTAGTTACAATACCTGTCAGACCAGGAACAGCCATACCGATCATTTCTTTCGCCAGGGTTGCGAACGGACGCATTCCGCCGACGGAAAAATTGAATAGCTCTTTTTCGGGGAAGGCTTCGATCACACGCCGGGTCAGGCGGCGATGTCCCTGCCACTGTTCCAGCAGTGCTTCCGGTGTGATAAACACTGTTGTTGCTTCACTCGTTTTATTTTCCATAAATATATTTGTTTGATGTCCGGTACAAAGGAACACCAGGGTACTGACAGCAGTATGTCAGCAGGCGACAGGCGCTAAAAATATTTGTAAAAATCTTCGGTTACGCTTTTTGCCCGAATATGCAGGTGTTTATGAAATCGTTCCTGAATTTGCCGTCCGGATCGTACTGACCGGCAAGCCGTTGAAAGTCAGCAAGCTTTTCGTAGCGTGATTGAAGAACGGCGGGAGGGATAGTAAACAGTTTCCCCCAGTGTGGCCTTACGCCAAAAGGCGCCAGTTTTTCTTCGATCCTCGGAAGCAGTTTAGTAACATTTTCAACATCCTGTTTTAACGTGAAGTGAATAGCAACGGAAGGCTGATGATAACAGGGACTCATCCACAAATTGTCGGCGTCGATCGTCCTGATCTCGGTGATCATCAGGACAGGTTTTATTTCATCACGAAGAGTACTGACAGCCCTGATCGCTTCGACGGCGTTTTGCATCGGTACAAAAAACTCGGCTTGCAGTTCCTCTCCGCTACTGGGTGTGAATCCCATCTTGAAGTGAGGGAGGCGATCATACCACGGACCGGGTACTCCCATTTGTTCGGTACAATTTTCGGCTGATATTTCAATAATCGGATGGACGTTACGGTCCGCCGGCGTGGCGCCGAAAAACTCACGTTCGGCAGTAAATTCCTCTCCCTCCTTCACAACCCGTTTGATCCATACCTGGTTGATATCAGCTTGCCAGTCGGTGAATAGGCTTACACTGTAGCCACTCGACATGATCTCGGCGAAGTGTTCCTCCAGTTGAGTTACCGGTAGATTCAGGTAAACATGTTGCATGACGGCGAATGAGGGAATAATGTCGAGCGTTACTTTTGTAACAAGGCCCAGCGTCCCCAGACCTACGACCGCCCCATAAAAAACGTCCGGATCGTTTTCTCTTGTCAAGGTTACCAGTTCGCCTTTGCCGTTGACGATCTCCAGTGCCGACACCGCGGTGGCCAGGTTCCCGTTTGCAACGCCAGAGCCATGCGTTGCCGTTGCGCAGGCGCCCGCGACGGAAATGTGCGGCAGGGAAGCGAGGTTGTGAATCGCGAAGCCCTGTTCGTGAAGATATTTACAGAACTCACCGTACCGGATACCGGCACCTACGGTAATTGTGCGCGCTTCCTTGTCCAGGTGATGAATAGTATTCAGATTACGGGTCGAGATCAGGTTTGCTTCTGAGTCGGCGATTCGGTTAAAACAATGGCGGGTACCGAGCACGCGGAGTTTCGGACACTTCCTGATGATCTCCGCAGCCGCTTCCGCGCTGGTGGGTTCATAGATGTTGGTGGTACTGTATGTTAGATTTCCGGCCCAGTTTTTCATTTTTTCGGTCTCTTTTTGTTTTTCCTGAGTGCACGCGCTCAACGGTGACAGGGCGGCTCCCGTGACCAAAGCCGAAGATAACTTGAGGAACGTTCGTTTTTTCATGCGTTTCAAATGGTTCTGGTTGTCCGATTCAATTTATGGTTCCAAATAAAGGTGTATCCCCTGGCTGCGTTTTCCCGCGCCGACTAAGATAATCAAAACTTCAGCGGATCGTGAATATCGGTACATTGCGACTATGCATTTTTAAGTGCACTTTTGCGCCTTTGCCAAGCACGTATGGTCATCAAGAAAGTAAAAAGAGACAGTGTCGTTATCATCTGGATACTGGGTGCACTGGCCACAGTCACACCCATTGCCATTGATCTGTATTTGCCGGCTTTTTCCGCGATCGCCAGCGACTTTGGTTCAACACCAGCTACCGTCTCGTTGTCTGTTTCCAGTTATTTTATCGGAATGGCCATAGGGCAAATGTTATACGGGCCGCTGCTGGATCGTTTCGGACGGAAACGACCGCTTTATGCCGGATTGCTGCTTTTTGTTGTGGCCAGTATTGGTTGTATGCAATCCTGGAATGTCGATGTACTGGTGGGATTCCGGTTTATGCAGGCGATTGGAGGAAGTGTAGCATGGGTGGGAGCCCTTTCCATGGTGCGCGATTTCTTTCCTGTCGAACAAAGCGCCAGAGTATTCTCGCTGCTGATACTGATCATCGGCGTATCACCGCTCCTCGCACCCACCATCGGTGGCTTTATTATTTCCGCATGGGGATGGCAGGCGATCTTTGTGGTGTTGGCCGCCGTAACATTGATCATCCTGGTGATTGTATTCTTTTATCTTCCCGAAGGTCATGAACCCGATCCAACGGTTTCATTAAAACTGAAACCCATGCTGGCGACTTTCGCGGACGTGCTCAGGCAGCCACAATTCTATACCTATGCGTTCGCAGGCGCCTTTGCGTTCGCTACGTTGTTTATCTATGTAGCCGGGTCGCCTGTCATATTTATGGACATCCATAAGGTAAGCGCCCAGGCATATGGTGGGATATTTGCGTTGTTGTCCGTTGGATTTATCGGAGGAAGCCAGCTCAATATCTTTCTCACCCGGAAAACAAAAAGTGAGAACATCTTCAGGTTTGCATTGATCTGCCAGGTTATTGCGAGCCTTGTCTTTTTAGCCGCAGCCTGGAATGACATCCTCGGTTTATATACAACTATCGGCCTGTTCTTCATTTGCCTGAGTTGTGTCGGCCTGACGAACCCGAATGCCACGGCGCTGGCACTCGCACCGTTTGAAAAAAATATCGGTAGTGCATCGGCATTATTGGGTTGCGCCCAGATCGGCATTGCTGCTCTCGCGTCGAGCGGTGTGGGACTTTTTGGGGCGACAGATACCTTGTCCATCGTGTCACTGCTGACGGTCACCTCGCTCACCGCATTGCTGATCCTGTACAGGGGAAAACGACGTATCCCCGAACTGGTTGCAGGCCAGGGATCTGTACCCAAGTCCGCGGTTCATTGACAACAGATCATTCGCGGCATTCAATATTGGATAGATCGGAGGAAAGCCAGGCTTTTAGGTACCTGGTCCAGCGCGCGGGACGACTCATCTTCGATAAAGTAATGTTTGATGCCGATCTTTTTTGCGGTCTTCATGATCTCTTCGATGCCTACATCGCCCGTTCCGAGGACTACATTTGTTTCTACATCCTGCCTTCCGTTGAGGTTATTAGGTGTCCCGGGTCTACGGTCTTTCAGGTGAAGCATCTTCCAACGGTTGGGATATTTTTTGAGGAGGGCAACAGGGTCCTGGCCGGGATTTTTGATCCAGAAAACATCCATCTGGAATGCTACATATTCCGGGTTCGTATTGTCCATCATATATTCGAAAAGTGTTCCCTTACCTTCCTGATATTCCCTGAACTCATAACCGTGCGGGTGGTAAGCTAAAGTAAGGCCGTTTTCCTTTATGATCTTTCCGGCTTCGTTGAAGACATCCACGCCTTTTTTCATATCTGCGTAAGTGAAATTATCGCCGTCATGGGGGATCCAGTAACATACCACGAATTGTGCGCCAAGGTCTTTCGCGTTGGCAATGACTTTTTGCAGGCTGTCCTTATGCTGTAATCTTTCAAAGCTTCCACCTGTAGCGACAATCTTCAGCCCGTATTGTTTCAGCAATTTTTTATATTCATCCCGGCTCATGCCGCGGGCCACACCGCCCTCCAGTTCTGTCATCCCCAGTTCTTTTACCCTGGCAAGCGTCGCGGGAATTCCTTCTTTATACATGTTGCGCATACTTCCCATTTGAATTCCGATTTCCTGCGCCTTCACTTCCCGGTGTGTAAGGACCGAGACCATCAGAATACTAAGGAGCGTGTATTTCGCCATTGAATTTTTCATAAGGGTCCTGTTTAAGTGTATTTGGGACGACTTGGACATACCTAATTAAGATAATTCAGTGACATGTCAAAGGCGTTTTACAGGAGGAAAGGTTGTGATCGATAAAAAAATATCACGCGCAGCCGTTACCAGGCCCCGGTATTTACATAAAGGTCCATAACCCATTGTGAAAACATGAAAGACCTGCCTAAAACCTTTGTTGCCGGATGGCATTACTTCTCAGCTATCGGGATCTCGCTGATGTTGCTTTCGCTGGCGTTGCTTCTGAACAGTTGTAACACCGAGTATCGTTTAAAAGAAGATTTTGATGCCGAAAACCTGAACGCCATTCCCCTTCAGTCACCGGCGCCAACACCTCCGCTCGAGAATACACTTTGGACTCAGCAATTCCTTGTACCGAAAATTACCGCGAGGCCGGAAGGAGGGAAGTGGGTCAGCGTACAGCCTCGGCAGAATTATGTCGGACGGAATTACGCCCAGGCCTTGTCGGCATTCAGCGACTATTTCAAGTCGAATGGCAAGAACATACGTGGCCGCATGACGATCCGGCTTGTTGGATCGGGGCACGTGGTTGTCGGTTTTCAGGCGCTGCAAAATGCAAACTTTCAGGGAAGTCCGCTGGGAGGGTATTCGATCCGTAATGACATTACATCCGACATCGCCTATCTGAACAGCAATCAATTGTCAAGCGTCCTGGAAGGCCAGCAATATTTTGGGCCGCAGGGTTTTGGAATGTTTCTCGCACCTTATACACAAGGGAAAACAGTTGAACTCGCCTGGTCTATCGATCAGACTTCGCGGGTTATGAGCCTAAGCGTACGTCCCGGCAACGAAAACAACCAGGTCGTATTTCCATCAACCACCAGGGAGGGAATATCCAACACGCCGTTAGAACGGATCTACCTGACGATCACTGTAATCGATTTTACCATGAGCACAACCCTGTTCGTTGACGATCTTTCCATTGAGGAAGAAATGTAGCCGGTTCTTTGTTCCCTCCGGGTCTTTCAGGTCCTGTCAGGAAAAATCCAAACATACCTGGCCGGAATAACAGGATGCTTCAGGAAGTGAATACCAGAAAGGGCAACGTCATGCGATTATGGCTTAATCTTCTGTAGATGCCGATATCGGATTCTGTTTTTTTAATATTGCTGTGAATGGCATACTTTGGTCTTGATTTAGCCGGAACGAAAAAACGATCAGAGCCATGAAGGCTGATTCATTCTTAAAGGACGTATTCTTTGGCAATTACTTCTATGGAATATGTGCCGTGGCGCTTAGCGTTGAAGCGAGCCTTCAGCAACACTATCCCCTGAATAACGGACTGTACTATGCTGTGGTGTTCGCTTTGACGACCTGGTACTATACGAAGGCTTATATTACGGAAAGGCGCGGGCCTACGGCAAATCAACGGACCAACTGGTATATTAACAATATACATTTTGTAAAGCGTAGTCAGGTCGTGATGCTGTTGGTTTCCGCCAGCCTTCTTGCTGTATTTTTGGCAGGACATTTCCGGCAATTGCTCAGCCTTTCGTTCTGGCAATGGTTCCTCATCTTCGTTTTCCCGATAGCGGCGATTTTATATTACGGCATCAATCACAAGAGACTGGGCCGGCGAAATATCAGAAGTATAGGGTGGCTGAAGCCGTTTGTGATCGGGTTCACTTGGGCGGGTCTGACCACCATTTATCCGATCGTTTTTTACATGCTGGTGAATCATGTTGAAGGAGTGTTTACACCCCTGGGATGGTTCCTTTTTATCAAGAACTTTATGTTCGTGACGGTTCTGTGTATCATGTTTGATATTAAAGACTATGCAACGGACTACAATCACGACCTGAAGACATTTGTCGTCAAGAATGGTTTGCGCAAGACCATCTTTTATATCATCATTCCGCTAAGCCTGGCCGGCCTGGGAAGTTTTTTACTTTTTGCAGTCGTCCGCGAATTTTCCCTTATGCGAATTGTCCTGAACACCATTCCATTTCTGCTGATGCTGATACTAGCGTATTCTCTTCAAAAACGAAAGTCTATTCTTTACTACCTCGCCCTTGTGGACGGTCTGATGCTCGTAAAAGCTGTATGTGGAACGGTGGGAATCCTGTATTTCTAAGAGTTATACCAGGTTGAACCCTGGGAAACTCTGATCCGGCAGAAAGAGCACCATCAACACGGCGTCAATGGTGCCTCTCTGAATGGTCATCTACAGTATTCCTATAATGACCTCAGCTCTTATAATCCCGGGTATTTTCAAGGTACCACTTTTATGGTTGCATTCATGTTGAATAGCTGCGTTTATTCCTTTTTAACGTGTAGATAAACTTAATTCGAAAGCGCGAACGATTTAAGGGGCATAATTCGTTGTATCATTACCCGACATTTACTCAACACGGGGCCGTCTATGCTTAAATACACCTTTGAAACGGGAAAGACCTCATTCTTCAAATCGTTGAAGGAAAAAGTGGATCGATACTTCAGCGAAAAGAACCTTGATCCTTCGGGAAGCCGCCGGCTTTACATAAAGAGTCTTCTCCAGATTTTTTCCGCAATCACACTATACGTTGTGTTGGTTTTTTTTACGCCCGGTATATTTCTTTCGATACTGCTTTGTGTGATCCTGGGTCTTAACCTCGCCGTTATCGGATTTAATGTTATGCATGAGGGAGGCCATCAGAGTTTTTCACGCCACCCCTGGATGAATAAAGTCTCCGCCTACTTTTTGAATGTACTGGGCGGCAGTGCCTATTACTGGAAGATCAAACATAACATCAATCATCATACCTATACCAACGTGGAAGGGATGGATTCCGATATCGACGTGAAACCATTTATGCGTTTGCATGAAGGCCAGCCCCGCCACCGCTACCACCGGTATCAACACGTTTACTGGGTGATCCTATATGGTATCTCTTACCTGGCCTGGGTATTCTATGAAGATTTTCAGAAATATTTCAGCGGACGGATCAACGCCAACGCGGAGAGAAAAAACCTCGCGATCAAAGAACACTTTATCTTTTGGTTTACGAAACTGATGTTTGTGACGGCTTACATAATAATTCCTATCGTGATGACCGGGTGGCTTTCGTGGCTGATTGGCTTTCTGATCATAACAGTCGTCTGTGGAATTGCCATCAGTGTTGTCTTTCAATTGGCGCACGTTGTTGAAGGAACGGAATTTCACATTGCTGACGGTGGCAAAGGGCAGGAGTGGGCCATTCATCAGATCAATTCCACTTCAAACTTCGCTACTTCGAACAGGCTTTTGTTTTGGCTGCTGGGTGGCCTGAATTTTCAGATCGAGCACCATTTGTTTCCGCGTATAAGCCATATCCACTATCCGGCGATCAGTGTATTCGTGAAGGAAGCGTGTGCCGACGCAGGAATCGTATACCATGAGTACGCTACGATATCCAAGGCGATTGGATCACATCTTTTCCATCTCAGAAAGCTGGGAACAGCCTGACCCCGTAACTGAATAAAAATTCATGAACTGACATTCGTCATATTTATTAATTAGCCTTCAAACTATTATCGCAGTGTAATAGGAATCTAAATAATAGCGGAATGAAAGTAAAAAAACGCCTGGGCGTATGGATGGATTACTCCACCGCTCATTTTATGGAAATTAAGGAAGATAACATCGTTACTTCCGATGTAACATCCGAGTTCACCAGTCATGAAAAAAAACATAGTCTGGGGAAGAACGAAAACCTGATGCATCACAAACAGCATGATCTCATTGTTTCTTACTTTAAGGAAATTGAAAACCGGATTGCCGGCTTTGACAAGGTCG
Source organism: Chryseolinea sp. (assembly GCA_041742155.1). Classification (GTDB taxonomy): domain Bacteria; phylum Bacteroidota; class Bacteroidia; order Cytophagales; family Cyclobacteriaceae; genus Chryseolinea. Next base: position 129,673 of record JBGSJE010000009.1, read on the forward strand.
TTTTGTTCGGACCGGGCGATGCCAAGAACGAATTGTACAACCACCTGGGGAAGATCGGACATTTCGACCATACGGAGATTGCTGTTAAAACGAGTGACAAACTTACTGAAAACCAGCGGAAGGCATTCGTGCGTGACTACTTTGAGCTTGCCCACTGATCAGGTGTGAATTGTTGGAAAGTTTAATTGTTTCAAATATGAATACAGAAACAGCTGCAGGTGGTAAACCCGTTTATTCGGATAAGGACAGCTTGATGAACGCTCATCGCGAAATCCAGGAACTTGCATTACTGTTTTCCCTGGGAAAAGCTGAAGCAGTGGATAAATTTGAAGAGATTAAAAATGAGTTCAGGGGTTCCATCCAAAAGATCAGGCGTGCATTGAATGAGGCCGCAGACCATGCTGTTTCAGGCCCTGTGCTGCTGAAGCTTGACGCCCTTGAGCTAACCCTTTCGGGAAACGCCGATTCAGTGACCGTTTTTGAGGAGCAGAAGTCAAAATTGCTGGCAGCATTGTTAGCTTTCGAAAATGAAGCACTATCGGCAATCCGGAACCATGACTTGTGGCGGACGTTTTTGCATGAAACGGAAAAATTTAAATTAAAGCTGGAGATCGTCCGCCTTCGACTGGTGCTGAAAAAATTTGAATTGAAGGAAGGATACGAATCCTTGATGAAAGATGTCAGGGACAAGCTTGAGGGACTGACCTTCAGGAGGAGAAGGACGGCGACCGCGAATTTTAAAGCGGAGATGTCGGAAGCCTATGGACATATCAGGAAAGCGATCGCCGGCTTAAAGTGACCGGCCGGGTATTTTATAAACATACGAGATGTTAAAGGAGATGACCGCGTGGACACCATAACCCATATTGCCCTGGGAGCCTGCATCGGGGAACTGGTCGCTGGCAGGAAACTGGGTAAGAAAGCTCTGGTTGCCGGTAGCGTAGCTCAGGTGTTACCCGATATTGATGTGCTCTGCGCGCTGTGGATGAGCCCCTCAGCCAATGCGTTGGCGCACCGGGGTTTTACGCACTCCATATTGTTTGCGACATTGTTCTCCTTATTGCTGGCCTGGATAGCCCACCGGCGATGGATTGGATCAAAAGAGTCCCTGGGATTTTGGGCAAAGTTTTTCGGGATCCAGCTGTTCGTCCATATCTTTTTAGATGCATTCAACGCCTATGGCACGGCATGGTTTGAACCGTTCAGCCATTACCGTGTTTCTTTCAACACCCTGTTTGTTGCCGATCCGTTTTTTTCCATTCCTGTCGGCCTGACGGCGCTTTTGTTGTTTCTCCTGCCATCCGGGAGACGAGGCAGATCAGTCTGGGCCGCCGGTGCATTGGTCATCAGCACATTGTACCTGACCAACGGGCTTATCAATAAGTACGGCGTCGGAGAAATTGTCAGGGAAACGCTGGAAGCCAACAATATTCCACACCAACGATATTTCACCACACCCACGCCGTTCAACAATTGGTTATGGTATGTGGTAGTGTCCGACCAGTCCGGGAATTTTGTGGGCTACAGGTCGGTCTTTGACCGCGAGCCTTATGTTTCATTTGAGTTCTTTCCCCGCCAGGATTCACTGCTCAGGGGCGATATCGATCAGGAAGTTCTTGCTGATCTCAAACGGTTTTCACAGGGGTATTACACCGTGGAAACATCCGGTGACACCCTTATTTTTAATGATCTTCGTTTTGGTCAAATGCTGGGCTGGCAACATCCTCACAGCGGTTTTGTGTTCCATTATTATCTGAAACCCGATCTCGACAACACACTTGTTTTGCAGCGGGGCCGATTTGCCGGGTGGGACATGGAAGCCACCAGGCAGTTGATCCAGCGGATCAGAGACTAGCGCACCATTGCAAAAAATAAGTGTTCATGACTTTTTCCGCAATACCTGACCTACGCGGGATATATAGGTGTCTATTAAATCTGATGTGCCTTATTTTTGCGATGAGACATTAGCGCCGTCCTTTCTCCTGCTTGAAGTAGAAGGTGAAGAGGAAAAGAATCGATCGAAAGATCATATAGGATATCCGGTACAACGCCTTGTGGAATAAGGTTGTTTTTCGGGTCAGCCAATCCATGGTGACTTGTTCACAGTCTTCCGTTATGATTTTTTCAAGCGCCTGATCGACCTGTTTCGAAAATTCAGGATAATGAACATCCAGGTTCAGTTCAATGCTGGCGTAGGCACTGAGGTCGTTGAAATTGTACGAACCAACGGTTACCCATTGGCCATCGCAAGATGCTATTTTACCGTGAAGGATCTTTCTTTTATACTCGAATATCTCGATGTTTCTTCTAAGCAGCCAGGGATAAAAGAACCTTTCCGCGAGTTTTGCCAGCATGATGTCCGACATTCTTGTAACAATGACTCTCACTTTGATGCCGCGTTTTGTGGCCAGCCGAAGATTTTTCCTGAACACCCGCCCCGGCAGGAAATAGCTCGACATGATCGTAATATGGGATTGCGCCAGGTGAAACATTTCCAGGTAGCTTCTCGAGACCTGGTTTTTATTGAGCACCCAATCATTGATCCTGACGCGAATGAAACAGTCGTTTGCCCCGTTGGCAGGCGTTCGAAGCGATGTAAGATGAGGTTTTGCGGAACGGCGGTACCACATCTGTATACAACGATTGTACAGTTCGGTGGAGATATCACCTGTTACGAAAGCCGCCCAATCCAGCCAAGCTGGTTGTCCAGGCATATCGTTGTAACGATCGCTGATATTCATGCCTCCGACGAGACTGTGCAAGCGATCGGCTACAAAAACTTTGTGATGCATTCTCCTGCCGACATAAAAATGCTGGCCTTTAAGGAGGGGCTCGAACCAACGGAAGTGAATACCGGCTTTTTTGATATCGTCCACCATCGCAGCCGGCAGCGGACGGGAGGCATACCCGTCCAGCAGCATATAAACTTTGACACCCCTTTGCGCCGCGCGGATCAATGCATTCGTAATCCGGGTGCCTGTCTCGTCTCCTTCGTAGATATAAACCTGAAGGTGGATAGACTGCTTTGCCGAGTCGATCAGTTCTTCCAGTAACGTAAAATACGGCGCGCCGCCCCGTATAAGCCGGACGCTATTGTTCGGCGAATATCCGTTCCTGGCAGATAGGGGTGGATTGATCATGATAGCAGGCGAAAGAGATAAGACAAAAAAACATCCGGGACACAATATAGTCGCTTCTGTTCACTCAGTCGCATTCATAACGTTGTTTCATGAAACTAATCCCCGAATAATCAGTTGTGCCAGGGATAATATTTTCCGTCCTGGGCTACCCGAAATAAACCGTGGACCACGGCGATAATTCTTTTATAATCCATTTTCATGATCACCGTTTTTTCATCTTATTTGTGTACCTAATCCTGAAATCATGAGTTCGACTGCCAACCTCCACTCGTTTCCTGTTTACCTTTTTCTCCTGCTGCTCTTTTGTGCAACGACCTACGCGCAGGACAGAACTCTTCAGGCCGAATCGTCTTCAACCACTACCGGCCAGGTTACTATAAAGGGAAAAGTGGTGCCGTATAAAGTGACCGCGGGTACCCAACCTGTATGGGATAAGGATGGTAAAGTGATCGCATCTCTTTATTATACGTACTATGAAAGGAGCGATGTCACCGATAAAAGCAGGCGCCCGTTCGTCATGTCTTTTAATGGCGGTCCGGGATCAGCTTCCGTATGGATGCACGTCGCATACACAGGACCCAAGATACTGAACATCGATTCGGAGGGTTATCCCGTCCAGCCTTATGGAATAAAGGACAATCCGCATTCGATCCTCGATGTGGCGGATATTGTTTTTATCGACCCTGTGAATACAGGTTACTCCCGGATACTGGACCCAAAAGCGGAGCGCTCTGTATTTTTCGGCGTTAATGCGGATATAACTTATTTGTCGGAGTGGCTTAACACATTTGTATCGCGCAATAACCGGTGGTTGTCGCCAAAATACCTGATTGGTGAGAGTTACGGAACAACCCGTGTCTCCGGGCTGGCAAATGCCTTGCAAAATGCGCACTGGATGTATTTGAACGGAGTAGTGCTGGTATCTCCGACGGAGTTGGGAATAAAACGGGACGGCATCGTCGGTGATGCACTATCGCTTCCATACTACACGGCTACGGCATGGTACCATAAGAAACTCCCCGCCGATCTACTCCGGAAAGATCTTCCCGAAGTATTGGCGGAAGCGGAGAAATTTACGCTCGATGAATTTATCCCCGTTTTGGCTAAGGGTGGGTTTTCCGAACAGAAGGAAAAAGATGATATGGCCGTGAAGGTGGCTCGATACAGCGGCCTTTCGAAAGAAGTCGTACTGCAGCATAACCTGGCTGTCCCGACCGGCTTTTTCTGGAAGGAGCTGCTGAGAGATCAAAGTTTCACCGTTGGACGACTTGATTCAAGGTACCGGGGAATCGACAGGATGGACGCAGGTTCAAGCCCCGACTTTAATGCGGAGCTCACCTCATGGCTACACTCGTTCACGCCTGCGATCAATTATTACCTGCGCGAAGTAGTGAAGTATAAGACCGACATCAAGTACAACATGTTCGGCCCGGTTCATCCCTGGGACAACACAGGCGACAACACAGGCGAAAACCTGAGACAGGCGATGGCCCAGAACCCCTACCTGCATGTCATGATACAGTCGGGATACTATGACGGGGCCACCACATATTTCGACGCGAAGTACACCATGTGGCAGATCGATCCCAGCGGCAAAATGAAAGACAGGCTTCGTTTCGAAGGATATCGCAGCGGACATATGATGTACCTTCGTTCAGAGGATCTCGCTACTTCCAATGAGCATCTCCGCGAGTTTATCAAAAAGACAACACCGGAGACGGGGAAACCTGCGAAGTACTAGTGTTGTGTAGGTCTTTTTTTGTGGGATATCTTTGATTGTGAGTGAGTCGCAAGTCGCAAGGTACAAGTCGCAAGTCGTAAGTTACAAGTCGTAAGTCGCAAGTTACAAGTCGCAAGTTGCAAGTTACAAGTCGCAGTTGCCTGAACCGGAAATATGGGGTAGTCTGATGATGAATACAGATCCGGAGCCGTTGCTGCTTTTTAATTCAACGGAACCCTTCAGGCGGTCCACCGACCTTTTCAGGATATACAGGCCCAGCCCCGATCCGCTTGCATGGTGTGTGGCGCGGTAGAACATCTCGAATATTTTCGGCTGGTGCTCTTCGGCGATACCGTGTCCGTTATCCGCTACTTCGATGACTATAAATCCGACTTCACTGGTAATACTGATCCGTACAAACGGGTTATCCTCGTTCGAATATTTGATAGCGTTTTCGATCAGGTTCTGGAGGACGGCATTCAGCAGACTCCATTCGGAGTAAAAATCAACCTCCTTCTGAATCTGTTTATGGAAACTGATTTTTGAAAAATTGGGCAGACCGTTGAAGGAAACGATGCAGCCGTCCACCATTTTTTCGAAATCGATTTTGCTTCTCTGCAGCTCCGCGTGATTTAGTTTTGTCAGGTTGATCAAACCGGTGATAATATTGTTAAGGCGTTCGACCTGTTGCTGCTGCTTGTCTATATATTGCAGGGCTTTTTCATCGGAAACATCCATTTTCGCCAGCGTCGAAAGTCCGAGTAAGGATGAGATCGGACCCTTCAGATCGTGTGAGATACGGTAGAAGAAAGCGTCGAGTTCCGCGTTCTTATCTTCGATGATTTGAGTCTGGAGCTTATTTGTCTCCAGCGTAGCCTGTAGTTCTTCATTGGTCTTGGATAGCTGTTCCGTACGTTGCCGGACCTTCACCTCCAGGCGGTCCGTTGCATCCTGCTGTATCTTAAAAGCCAGGAGTTGAGCGTCTTCTTTTTCTTTTCTCAGCAAACGATAGCTATCGCCCAGCGCAAAAGCGATGATGATGGTTTCTGATGCGGCGCCGATCTCGACGAAGTGGGTGGTCCAGAAATTAAAGTCGAAGACACCGCTGTTCCTGAGGGTAAGAAGCAATCCGCCAACCAGGTAAATCGTCCAGGCAGCGATGTAGTACGTTGCTGTTTTATTTCCCTGCAACCGACACACTACTCCCGTGGTCATAAACATCAGGGTGCAAAGTGTGATCAGGTTGTTCCCGGCCGAAGACATTAGCCCCGTCGCTACCAGGATCATCGACAATATGCCCAGTGGAATCAGACACAGCAGGCCGTAATAGAGAACCCTGGAGTATTGTTTAACCTCCAGGAAGCGGATCGTGAATATTGACAAGCATACCGCCAGAATACCCAGCGTCAGCCTGCCCGCGTAAAAGTTCAGCATGGGTGTTTCCGGCCAGAGGTATTTTCCCGCATACCCTGTTGCGGAAGCAAAGATCAGGAAGGTGCACACGATCGTGCCGATATAAAGGAGATAGGTTTTCTGGCGAAGGGTCAGGTAGATAAAAAAGTTATAAAAGAACATAACTGCCAGGATACCGAAGAAAATCCCGTAGCCCAGATCTGCAAACCGGACCGTTTCGACAAATTTTTCCCTCTCCATCACCAGCAGTGGAAATGTCTTCGGGCTGGAGCCGGCAATCCGGATGAGTACGGTATTGCTGGAGTCACTGAGGAACATCAATGGAATTACATGGCTGGTGTGGGATATCTCCCGGTCACTATGGGCGCGGAAATAGCCCGCGGTGGAATGCCGCCACCTCCCATCTTCGCGGGCCTGATAAAAATCGACGTACTCAAGGAAAGGAGCCGGTATCTCGAGGTACCATATGTTCCCGGGTGAAGCTTTTGCTTTAAGCTTTAGCCAGATTACCGATTTCAGGTAACCGAACGTAAGGTTCCCTTTGCTGGGTTGGAAGTTCGCATTTGCCACATCTTCAACGGATAGGTTTCCCGTTGAATCAATTAGAATTCCAACGAAAGAGTCAAGCCGGTGCACAGCTGATGTGTCCGATAACGTGTAGCTGGTTTGAGCTTTTGCACCTGAGATAAGTAAACCCGTAAAAAGTAAGGCCGCAACACTTGTTCGGACAAATAAGGTGAAAAGCATCTATCAGGTCTTAGAGAGAATAGCCAAAAATACTCAAAATTGTTATTGGCCGAAATCGCCGGATACGGAAATGGAATCTCCGTAATAAAACCGGACCTTCGCCTGGTGCAAATACGTAACATATAAAGACGCTGCCGTCAGCCCGGGAGACCGTTCGGTACCAGAGGCAGGGTGTACAATTTTTTACCAGTGGCCTGGTCAATGGCATTGCGGATCGCAGGTGCAATCGCCATGATCGGTGTCTCGCCGGCGCCGGCGGACGGGATATCCACTCTGTTAAGCATGACAATATCAATTTTCGGACAGTCACCAAACCGCGGTACCCTGTACTCCGAGAACCGGGGATTTAATATTTTACCATTTTCGAAGTTAATCCACTCGAAGAGGGCGCCGCCCATACCCTGGATCAGCGACCCGAGGATCTGATTCTCCAGATGATTCGGGTTAATAATGGCACCGCATTCAAAGGAAGCGGCAACACGAACGACCCTGATATCGCCGGAGTCGGGATCAAATGTAACTTCCGCGCACGTCGCGATAAAACTTCCTTTTTCATCCGCGCATGCGATACCAACGCCACGGTTAGGCGACGGTTTGAATGTACTCCAGCCGAACTTCTGCGCTGCTGCTTCCAGCACATTTTTCATCCTTTCTTCTCTCAGATTTTTCAGCCTGAAGGCCAGGGGATCCATATTCAGGGAAAGCGCAAGGTCATTCATGATACATTCACGGGCAAATGCGTTGGCAGGACCCGCGAGTCCCCGGTACGAACCCTGTCGCAACGGCGAATCGGAAGGGTGAAATTGTATCTTTTGTGCGGACACCAGATAAGGTGTCTCAATACCCGATCCACCTGAATTATAATTGTGAAATTCCCAAGCCGTTAATTTGCCATCTTTGCTGACGCCGGCCCTGACATCGATCACTCCCGCCGGGCGGAAATAAGCCCAGGTAAACTCCTCCTCACGAGTCCACACAACTTTAACAGCTGTACCCGTACTTTTTGCCAGTCTCGCGGCTTCGATACCCGCTTCACCCGTGTGTTTACCGCCGTAACCCGATCCGGTATCCGGCATAATGACGCGGATATCCTCCTTTGGAATATGAAAAATATCCTCCAACTCCTCCTGCACACCAAACGGCCGCTGCGTGCCGGTCCAGACTGATAGCTTTGAACCTGTCCACTGTGCAACGCCTGCCCTGGGCTCAAGCGGTGCATGGGCGATGTAGTCGATATGAAATGTCTGTTCAACCTTAACGTCCGCCCTGGCGAACCCATCTGAAAGATCTCCTGACGTGTGATCATTACGTCCTGTCCCCGCGCTCGCTTTGCTCTTCAGGTGTTCGAATATCTCGCTGCGCGACGGCTGGGATACCGGCCTCCATTCCGCCCGGATAGCCATGAGTGCGTCCATCGCCCGCTTCAGGGTTGGCGCGGCCACACCGATAAAATTTCCATCGCGAACAACCGTCACGTCGGCCAAACGTTCCGCTCCGGAGGTGTCAACAGTCACCAGTTCGGCCTTGTAGGAAGGAGGCCTTAAGATCTTTCCGTACAACATCCCCGGCAGTGTCATGTCCGACACATACTTGTGCTTTCCGGTGAGGAACGATGTACCGTTGACTTTCAGCACCGGTTTGCCCGCGACTTTCCATTGGTCCGCGGGTTTCACCTTTACGCTTTCGTTGATTCCCCTGACGATCTTCTTACCTTTTGTAAGTGCGCCAATCGCAATGGAAAGCTTATTCTTATCATTTATTATACTTCCCTTTTCAAGCCTCAGGAATTCGCGGCCGGTTTTCCAGTGAACCCCTGCCAATTCGATCAGGTACTCGCGCGCGTTGGCTGCTGCTTTCCTCAACTGCGGTCCCATGTAGGGGACAGACCGGCTTCCGAATGTACCCTGATCATACGGCGTGAGGGCCGTGTCGCCCATGACCATTTCGATTTTATCCAGGGAAACGTCGAGTTCCTCGGCGACGATCTGTGTGAGAGCCGTCCGTATGTTCTGGCCAACTTCAGCTTTTCCGGTATACACGCTGACAGTTCCGGTTTCACTCACGTGGATCCACGCACTGATCTGATCTTCCGCGTCCTTGAATGTCTCATCAAGAGACTTTGCGAGACCGTCGCCAAGACTGAACGTAACAGCCAGGCCACTGCCCATTACCTGAAAGAATGACCGGCGTGTCAGGAGGAAGTTGTATCCCGGCCGCTCCGTTAGTTCGTACTGTTCAGGCGGATATGATGTGTCTTCAATTTGTTTGTCCATGACCGTTCTTTTGATTTGCCGCCAGTTGAATAGCTCGTACGATTCGGGGATAGGTGCCGCACCTGCAGATGTTGCCCTGCATTCCCTGAATGATTTCCCGTTCCGATGGTTTTTCATTTTTTTTCAGGAGCGAAACGGCTGCGATCACCATGCCGGAAGCGCAATACGCACACTGGAATACATCGGTTTCGAGAAACGATTTTTGTACCGGATGAAGTACTTCTTCCGCGATACCCTCGATCGTCGTGATGTTTTTGCCGGCCAGGCTACCGATCGTCGTGATACACGAGGGTGCCGCAACGCCATCGATCAGCACCTTGCAGGCCCCGCATGCACCTTCACCGCAGCCGTATTTGCTTCCGGTCATACCCAGATGATTTCGCAGTACATTCAGCAAGGTCTCGTCCGAACCGGCCTCGACCGTGTACCGTTTGTTGTTGATGGCTATTTCCATGTTATTCTCCGAAATAAGTTGATTTCACGTCTGTTATTGAACCTACCTTAAACGAATTCTAAAATCAAGTGTAATTATACAAATGGTCTGGTTCCGCGATGTAATCATCCGAAAGTACTATCAGGTGTACTGATGAATATCCTGCCTCATTACGAAAGGTCCGGAGGGATTTTTATTTGAAGCTTCTTTCGCTAATTTTAACAGAAGCGAATTTGCTCCGGGCGTGGTTCGCCATTATACACAGAACCCGTCAGACATATCAGCCACCGTTTAATTAACAACTATTTTATGGGAAGGTTTTTTAGTTCTTCGCCAATCTCATCAAGCCATGGTATTGCCATTGTACGGATGATCGTCGGTGCGTTGATGATCTACCACGGTCAGGAGGTCTTCAATCCTTCACTCATGAACAGCTACCTGGAGTGGGAGACCTTTAAAGGGCCACAGGGAAAACTGATGGTTTATTTGGGAAAGTCCTCGGAGTTCATCGCCGGCATCTCCCTTTTTTTTGGATTGTTTACCCGGCTGGGCGCGTTGTTGCTGATGGGGACACTGTCATATGTCACTTTTTTCATCGGTCACGGGAAATTCTGGTACGAGGACCAGCATCCGTTTATGTTCGTACTTTTCGGTTTGTTATTCCTTTTTACAGGCCCCGGTTCATGGAGTCTTGACGCCAGGATTTTTCCGTCAGGGCAGACAAACTGATCACAGTCAGACTACCCGGGACAACATATAAGTAGAAAACCGGATACTGATTTGCGAAAAGGTTACGCGGGAAGAGAAATATTTCTTTGAAAATCCATGCCAACGGCCCTGTTACCTACAGGTGACTTGGGGGATCAACTTCTGAATTTTTTTGATGACCCTCATTCACCAAAAATTAACATTGAACGTTTCTGCCGTAGCGACAACAGGAGGGGCCAAACCCGTCCGGTGTGATGCGTCGTGCCTGAAAAGTCGCAAAATAAATTGTGTTCGGGTGTTTTCAAGAGATGGCGAAAAAGACTATTTTTCAGAGGTGGCGAAAAAGAAATCCGATTTGAGAAATGTTTTTAAGCAGATACTCGACAATCTAAGCCCAATTCCAGTATTAACACTTAAATTTCGGTTTTATCGTTTATGAAATCATTCAAAAATCTCTTTATTAAAGAGGACACGGAACCAGAGCAGGAAGAAGAAAAACCGTCATTTCCGGTAAGCGGATCAAATCCGGCTAATTTCAGTCATACCTCCGTACCACCCTCCGGCTCTAACCCGTACCTGGCTGAGATCATTGAAGTTTATGAAAAAGGGATCGAGAGTATCAACATGCCGGGATACGATTTTTATGATTTTTTCCTCGCGATCAAGGCTGCTGGTGCCCAGAATGAGGCTATTTACAAGATGGCTTTTCAGATGGGAAAGACCATGGACGCAAACATAACAGCCCAAAAGCTTGCATCCGACGCTGAATTTTATGTCAGCAAGATAAATGAAGTGTATCAGAACTATGCGCAGAAGGGGAGCCAGAAGTTGCAGGGCCTGGAAGGGGAACAAAAAGCGGAACGGGAAAACCTTACCAACGAAGCGAAAGCGCTTGAGGCGGATATCCATAAACTGAAGCAGGAGATCATCTCCATGGAACAAAAATTATCGGAAGCGCGTAACCAGCTGACGAAAATCAACGAAAAATTTAAGCCACAGGAAGATGTGATCAAACAGAAATTACTGGCTAACGACCAGGCTATGCAGGTAAGCGTTCAAAAGCTTAATTCTGTGAAGGAAGGAATCATGAAATACATTAAATAGAAATCCAAACCGACTAATGAGCAACTTGTCCCAGGAAACTCCCAAAGTGCTTGAACTTCCCATCTTAAAGCATTTTGAAAAATCTGAAATAACATTTGATCCCAGGAACTGGCGGAAAGGTGAAAAGGGAATTGCCACCGTCATCGGACTCGCACTTCTCGCGGTTGCCGGGTGGGGTACATTCACATATATTCTGCCAACGGTTTTTACAATGGTAGGGCAGGTGCTGGGAGCTATTCTTTCCGGCGTCCTGGTGATTGGCTTCTTTATCTTTCTTCCGGTTATCCTGAAAGGTCTGCGCAGGCTGGCCAGGGGTTTCCACAAGCTGATCATCAAACACGATCCGTTTGGTGAGCTGGAAGAGCAGAAGCAGAAGATGGTCCAGAACCGGCAGCACTTCAAAGAAGCGAAAGCGAAGATAAGGTCCATCAAAACAACCATGGAATCGGAATCGGCGAAGGCGGAAAAGGAATCCAAGGACTACCAGGAAAAGGTAATACTGCTGCAGGAGCGGGCAGCGAAAGCAAAAGATAAACTGTCGCAGCTGGAGCAGTCCGGCGGGGAGGCGGCAAAGGAAACGGATGCTTATGTAGAATTGCAAACCGGCCTGATGAAGACGCTGTCGGAAGCACAGCGTACCAGCCATCTGCTGAATCAAAGCACCGGTCTTGTCCGCAAATACGGAACACGTGCCCATGTGATCGGCAAGCTCGACCGGAAACTCAATATGGTCGAAACGGCCGTCGATATCAAGATCGCCGACTTCGAAGTCAGTATTGATATGTTGAAGAAGGAGTATGCCTTTGCACAGGCTGCCAAAAACGCTACCGAGCAGGCAAAATCAGCCATGCTGTTTACCAAGGGCTGGGAGCTTGATTATGCGCTGGATGTTGTCACCTCGACGATCGCGCTGGACCTTGCCACTACCCGCGAGAACCTGCTTGATATTGACACGCTGACAAGCCAGTATTCACTTGACAGCGATGAGCTCTATTCGAAACTTGAAAAACTGACCGATCAGATCAAGACCGATGCTTATCAGGTTCCAGAGGCCAAGAAATATTCGAATCCCAACTATAAATTAACCGATAAAGACAAATCCGAAACACAGGGTTTTGGAGACATTTTCAACTAATACCGATCCTTCTACTTTAATCTTAAAAAAATGCAGTGGTCTAAATTAACCTTCTTCGCCAAAGCCGTTATTGTGTTGTTTATCGCCGGATCCGTCGGCGCCCTGGCGTATTACTTTTCTCCCGGACTTAAGGTGGGGGAGTCCAAGCAACTTCAGGGGCTGGATGTAAGTGACAAAGACGTCAACAACATCAGCAACACGAATGAACTGCCGTTGCCGGGAGTGGAGATCTCTCCCGAAGTGGCTAACAAACCCCTTGTTCGGGTTGCCGGTTACGCGTGGAATGCTCAGTCAGGCATTATTGCTGCGAACGGTGGCGCCCATACCACTGCGGGCTCTCTGATGGAAAAGAATGGCGTTAACCTGGAGATCATCAGACAGGACTGGCTTTCGGAATTGCGCAACCTTCACTTGAAGTTTATCGAGGAGTACGACCTCGGCAGAGCAAATCCAAAGGAAGGAGTTTTTGCCGTGATCATCATGGGTGACGGCGCTCCCTATTATATCAGTTCCGTTCAGCAGGCGCTCGATGATAAATACGGTGCGAATAAATACAATCTGCAGGTTGTTGGAGCTGTCGGCCTCAGTTATGGTGAGGACAAGCTGATCGGCCCCCCAAGCTGGAAAATGGATCCGCAAACCATGAAAGGTGCGCTTATCTCTGCCGTTATGGGCGATGGTGACTGGGTGACTGCGGTGAACTATGCTTCCATCAATGGGTTGAAGATCAATCCCGATCCATCGACCTACGATACCGACGCCGTTAACTTTCTGCCTTCCGCGAATGATGATTACATCGAATCGGCAAAAGAACTGATCAAGTCCCAGAAGGAAGGGTGGTCAGTTCCGTTGAAGGAGGTTAAAAACGGGAAACTTACCGGCAACACCATCAACAAAAAAGTGGATGGCTGCGCCACGTGGACACCCGGTGATAAACTGGTGTTTGACGAACTTTCCGGTTTTACCGATGTCATCTCTACAAAAGAATTTAACAACCAGATGGGTACTACCATTATCGCACTTAAGCAGTGGGCGGAGAAAAACCCGGAGACCGTCAGTGCTATCCTGAAGTCGGCATACCAGGCTTCGGATCAGATGAAACAATTTGATTCATGGCGTTTGAAAGCGTCGGAATGTGTGGCCAAAACCTTTGCGATGGAAACACCGGAATACTGGTATTCAATGTTTAAGGGACAAAAGGGCGAGAAGAATGGAATATCGTACAATATGGGTGGATCACGCGTGTTTAATTACGCAGATGCAAACCAATATTACGGGATCACTGATGGTGTCAACCGGTATAAAGCCGTTTACGACCAGGTTTCAAAATACCTCAAGGATCTCAACCCCGGAGGATTCAATGACAACGTAAAACGTGTCGTTCCCTACGATGAAGCGGTGAACCTTTCGTTTATCCGGAACATCAAGGATATCACCGCCGGTGAAGCGTATGCGTCGGACTATTCCAAAAAAGCAACAAAAGTTCTGGCAACGGGCGAGTGGCAGATTACGTTTGAAACCGGCCGCGCGGTATTGCGCCCCGAAGCCAAGGACGTCGTCGAACAGATTTACAACCTGCTGGTACAGGCTGAAAATTCTAAAGTGGAGATCATCGGACATACCGACAATACAGGTACCAGGGATGGTAACTATTCGTTGTCACAGGCACGCGCCGAAGCGGTTAAAGGATACTTAATGCAGAAAGGTATTCCGGGTACCCGCTTTCAGAAGATCGATGGTAAAGGCCAGGACGAACCGATCGCGGACAACGCTACCGCTGCCGGTAAAGCGAAAAACAGGAGAGTGGTTATTTCGTTGCTGAATTAACCTGTGATGAATTTCAAATCGTGGATAAGACCATTCGAATCTCTTGAAAAGCGGGACTCGTGGGCAATCACAGCATGCTGGATAGTATTTGTCGCCGCCTATTGGTTCATCGCCACGGCAGGCACGAAAAAACTGTTCCCATCGCCTGACCAGGTATGGCACGGCTTCGCAGCCTTGTATAGCGAAGGCCTGGTCGTTCATATTGGCAGTTCGTTGTGGCTGTGTTTGCAGGCAACCGTGATATCGATCGTGTTTTCGCTTATCATCGCCTATGCCTACCCGATCCCGTTATTACGCCCGTTGTCGAAGACGATGAGCCAGCTGCGGTACCTGCCGTTAACGGGTATTACGTTTTACCTCACGATTCTCGTAAGCAATGCCAGGACCATGCAGGTGTGGGTGCTGGTTATCTTTATGAGCTTGTATTTTATTACTTCGCTGATGGCTGTCATCAAAGACATTTCCCAGGAGGAAATCGACCACGCCCGGTCGCTTAAATGCAGCCGGTGGGAAATACTCTGGGAAGTTATCGTTAAAGGCAGGTTTGATTATGTGATCGATGTACTCCGCCAGAACCTGGCCATTACGTGGATGATGCTCGTGACTGTTGAATCCATACTGGTCGCCGCTGGCGGGCTGGGGGTCCTGATCAAGAACAGCGACAAGTTTATGAATCACGGACGTATCATGGCGCTGCAGATCGTGATTCTGCTGGTAGGTCTTGGAATCGACTTTGCCCTGAACACCACACGCAAATCGATATTTCGTTACTCAAAATTCAATTAGGATGCAATACGAACGAAGGGACATTGTTCTCCACGTTGATAATCTGAGTGTGGCTTACGGTGATAAAGTAATCATCCGCGACATAAACATGCTTGAATACGATATCACTCGGCCGAATATGACACAGGGTCAGACGATTGCTGTGGTGGGTCGTTCGGGCAGGGGAAAGTCCACGCTTTTCAGGGCACTGACGGGTCTCGTCAAACCTACAAAAGGAAGAGTATTGATCCCTGACTACGGCCTTCCGGCAAAGGACGGGATGCAACCGGCCAAAACCGTGCAGGAGGGTGATGTTGGATTTGTGGATCAGAAGTACACCTTGTTCCGGCACAAGACGGTGTTCGGAGCCTTCATGTTCGCCCTGAGAAATGCCGATCTCAAAGAGAATGAAAAGGTCGAACGGGTGAAGTCTTACCTTTCGGAATGGGGACTCGAAAAGGTAAAGGATAACTACCCGAATGAGCTATCAGGTGGCCAGCGTCAACGGGTTGCTATCATAGAACAATTGTTGTCTTCCGGTAACTATATGGTCCTCGACGAGCCCTTTTCGGGTCTCGATGTGGGTAATATCATGAATGTGCGGAAATCCTTCGACCTGATCGATCAGGGCCACGACCTGAATACGATTATTTTCAGCACGCATGATATTGAGCTGGCCACCGAACTGGCTGACTCCATCTATGTCGTGGGTTACCCGACAAAAGAGGACGGCACACTCGATCACATCGGTACGATTGTAAAACACTTCGATCTGAAGGTGATGGGTATCGCCTGGAAGAATGAATTCACCGCCGATCACCTCGAGTTGTCCAAAGAGATCAAGGCCGCCATGCTGGCGAGTTGAGTCATTTATCAGCTCACGATCTTTCCCGTCAACGCCTGCCGGTCGTCGGGTTTAAGCTGAAGCCGGGCAACACTGAATAACAGCCTGATATTTACTTCATTTCCGTCGAACACGCACATGAGGCTGTCGCTGTGGACAGTCTCAATAAAGCGCCACGTAAGCAACAGGGTCCGTTGATCGATCCAGGTCGCACTGGCGGCGACGATGGAGTCAAAATCTATTCTTCGTTGTGAAAACAGAGAATGTGGAGAAGGCTTGTAATTCCCCTCGTGCACCCACTGATTGATACCGTTCCTGATGATGATATCCGGTTTACCGTTTTCCGTCAGGGTGAACACACATACACCGGGCAAAAATGTAAAGGATATGGATTTTGCATTAAACACATTGTTTTCCAGGACAAAGTCTTTTCCGGATAATGCCGCGGCTATTGGAGACGTTGGCAGCATCGAGGGTGGATCATGGGCGAGAGCTTTCAGATTTTTCGCGAGCTGTTGTGTTACCGGGCTGTTCACAGGAAGAGCAGCCTTTCCACTCATTTCCGGAACCAGGTGATCCCAGACCAGTTGCATGGTGATCTTTGTGCTGAGGCTTTCGCTGGTGATCGTCACCACCGCATCCTGTTGGGGAAAGATCATGGTGTATTGTCCAAAAGCACCATCAGCACGGAAACCACCCGGAGGGTTCAGCCAGAACTGGTAACCATAGCCATATCCCCATGAGCTGTCGTTTTTGCCGGTAACGATCTGCCTGGCTGATGCATCGGCGACCCATGCTTTGCTTAGCAACTGACGTCCGTTCCATCTTCCCCGCTGAAGAAAAAGCTGGCCAAATTTGGCCATGTCTTCTGTCCGCAGCCGCAGGTGGGATGCACCCATGTTTATTCCATCCGGATTGGTTGTCCAGGTAGACCCTGTGATACCCATCGGATCAAACAACTTTCTTTTCAGGTAATCGTGTGCCGTCATACCCGTGACCTTTTGAACGATGGCAGCCAGCATAAAACTGGCCCCGGAATTATACATGAACCTTGTACCAGGCTTTTCAACGACCGGTAGATTCAGGAACGTCCTGACCCACGGTGTGCCCGATGGCGACTGTTCGAGCAGTAAAATCGAATCTTTCTCATGACCGACAGACATGGTCAGGAGGTGCTTCACCTTTAACGACGCGAGATTTTCGCTCACAGGTTCGGGCAGCAACGACGGAAAGAAGGACGTGACCGGATCGTCAACCGACAACAACTTTTCATCCACCGCGAGACCTACCGCTGTGGATGTAAAACTTTTGCTCAGTGAATAGGTCTGCTGCTTGTAGGCTGCAGAGTAGGGTGACCACCATCCCTCGGCAATAACGTGTCCGTGCCGTACAATCATCAGGCTGTGAAACTCCTGGCCGCTTGCTTTAACGGCGTCCAGAAAACGGTTAATAGCCTGTGATGAAACACCCTGCTGCTCCGGTGTACTTCTGGGCAGTGAAGAACCGCTCCTGTCGGCGGTTTTTTGTGTTATTGAACAGGAGGGGAGAACAGAAAGGAGTCCGATTCCTGCGGCCCCAAATCCAAGTTGCCGGATGAAATCTCTGCGATCAGACATATGCGTTTTATTGACAGGATGGTGTTTAACATGCAATAGTAACTACAATGCCGGTAAGGGCGCCACAAAAGTATACAGCCGGTGCTTACCGTGGATTACATTCTAAATATGTATATTTGAATTTTGCAATACATCATCATGCCCGTTACCAGCCTGGAGGAGTTTTACAAGGATACTGCCGCGTTGATCCCGCCGGGAATCAACCGGGAGATCGGTCATTTTAATGTGTTCCGGATCGACGAGATGATGGAACAATTCCGGCGAAAGCCTGCCATGTCCTATAACCGGAGGGCATACTATAAGATCAGTTTTATCGTCGGCCGGAACAGGGCGGAGTATGCAGATAAGGTGATCGATATTGAAAAGAACGCATTGCTTTTTGCCACTCCGAAAATTCCCTATCACTACGTACCCCAGGATGATAATCAGCATGGGTTCTTCTGCATCTTCACCGATGAGTTCCTCGTCAAAAATAAAAGCGGCGTGGTGCTGGATGAGCTCCCGATTTTCCGGCCGGGTGGTTATCCGGTCTTTCAGCTTTCACCTGAGGAAAGCGATGATATCTCACAGCTATTCAGCAAAATGCATAGGGAAATATCCTCCGATTATGCCTACAAGTACGATCTGTTGAGAAATTATGTAATGGAGCTGATCCACTATGGGCAGAAACTCCAGCCAGCCACAGCGTTATACCCCGCTCATACGGCGTCGGCCCGTGTTTCTTCTTTGTTCATCGAGCTCCTGGAACGGCAATTTCCCATCGAGTCACCTCAGCAAAAACTAAACCTTCGGACTGCTAAAGACTATGCGGAGAGGTTGTCGGTTCATGTTAACCACCTGAATAAGGTACTGAAGGAAAACACGGGTAAAACAACGACAGACTTAATTGCCGGACGGGTTGTACAGGAGTCAAAAATACTCTTGAAACAAACCAACTGGAACATCTCGGAAATTGCCTACTCCCTGGGTTTTGAAGAGGTCTCTCATTTTTCCAATTTCTTTAAGAAGCATACAGGCCTCACCGCGGTTGCCTTTCGCGGATAGTTCAGATTTGATTTTCGTAAACAACGGATTGAAGTTCGCAACTCCAACGGAGCCCTTTCCCCCAAATTTGTGCCATCAAACAAAACAATTAAAAAGATGGAAAGGGAAAACAAGATCGCATTGGTAACCGGTGGAAGTCGTGGTTTGGGAAAGGAAATGGCACTTAGCCTCGCGGCAAAAGGAATTGATGTCATCCTCACATACAACAGCAAGTCGGACGAAGCCCAGTCTGTTGTGGCGGAAATCAAAAAGTCGGGCAGGGCAGCAGCTTTACAACTGGACGTATCTGATATTAGAAGTTTTGATGGCTTTTTCAGAAACGTAAAGGATACGCTGGGTACCGTTTTTCATAAAACAAATTTCGACTACCTGATCAACAATGCCGGCATAGGCATTCACAAGGCGTTTGGAGATACCACGGAAGAGGAGTTCGACATGCTGATGAATGTACACTTCAAGTCTGTTTTTTTTCTTTCGCAGAAAGCGCTGGCGCTTATGAACGATGGGGGCAGGATCGTCAACATTTCGTCAGGTCTCGCCCGCTTTTCAACGCCGGGGTATTCAGCATATGCGTCGATGAAGGGTGGTATCGAGACACTAAGCCGTTACATGGCAAAAGAACTTGGCGCAAGGGGCATCGCGGTGAATGTGGTTGCACCTGGGGCTATTGAAACGGACTTTGGTGGTGGCGTTGTTCGGGATAATGCTCAGATGAATCAGTTCATCGCCGGCGCGACCGCTCTCGGCAGGGTCGGGCTGCCGGCTGATATCGGAGGTGTAGTGGCGTTCTTATGCACGGATGAAGCACGTTGGATAAACGGTCAGCGGATTGAAGTTTCCGGTGGCATGAATCTGTAGTATATGACCAGGGCGGACACCTGCGCCGACCCTTGGTTTACCTTAGATGAGTTAAATAATTGACTGATAATATTTTATAAGAAATTTTGCCTTCCCGGGAAGAACTTTAAGTTAAGTACTGAATTGTTATTTATTTTTTGATCTTTTAATTTAATTAAAGGATAATATATGACTGATTATTAGTTGGTTATTATCCTTAGTATACAGATGCCTTATTCAACACCTATGTTCAGACCGTCTGACCTAAGATCCGGCCGTCGTCCATTTCAATAATACGATGCGTATTACCGGCAAATTCCGGGTCATGCGTAACGATCAGCAGCGTCTGATTAAATTCTTCTGCCATCTGCTTAAAAATATCAAACACGATCTGGCTGTTCTTTTTGTCGAGGTTACCGGTTGGCTCGTCTCCCATGATAATCAGCGGGTCATTGATAAGCGCACGGGCTAGCGCCACACGCTGTTTTTCTCCGCCCGACAACTTGGTTGCTCTTTTCAGAGCCAGGTCCTGGATGCCCAGTTTTTTTAGCCGCTCCATGCCGCGATGTTCAACCTCTTCCTCGGAATACTTACCCAGCTTAAGGCCGGGCAACATCACGTTCTCCAGGACGGTAAATTCATTCCACAGGTAATGGAACTGAAAGACAAACCCGATCTTCTCATTCCGGATATGAGCCAGGTACTCTGGAGACTTTCCTTTCATGGATTCTCCATCTATGAGTAGGTCGCCGTCAAAATCCGTGTCCATCGTGGAGAGAATATACAGGAGGGTGGACTTACCGCATCCCGACTTGCCGACCAAAGAAACAAATTCACCTTTATCAACAGTGAATGTGATGTTCCGCAATACCTGGATCTCCACGGGATCGTAAAAGTTTTTATTGATTCCTCTTGTTTCCAGCACCGTCTTGTTCATGTCATTTCCCCCGGATGATAATTACTGGATCGATACGACTGGCCTTCCCGGCGGGAAACAATCCGGCGAGGAAAGTTGTCACCAGTGAAAAGCTTAATCCGATCATATAAAAGGCAGGATCATAGTTCACCGGGTAAGTGGAAACAGTAGGCAGGGCAGGCGTGTTAAACGGGATCTGGTCGATGCCCAGCGATACAAGGAAGCCGAAAAAGAGTCCGCTGATTCCGCCGGAAATACCGATACTCAAGGCGATCAGAATAAAGATCCGCTTTACATCCTTCCCTGAAAAACCGGTCGCCTTCAGGATGGCAATGGAGTCCATTTTCTCATAGATCATCATGTTCAGTATATTGTAGATACCGAACCCGGCAACAATGAGCAGCGTAATTCCAACGGCATACGATATCAGGCTCCGGATAAAACTACCCGTTTCAAATTGCGCGTTCGCTGTCTGAATATCTTCCGTATCAGTATTAAAAAGCTTGCTGTATTCCCTGGCAACAGACGGTGAAATGGACAGATCATGGAGTTTTACCTGTATATCGGTTATGTACTGCTTGCTTTTGCCCATGATCTTCTGCGTGGTGGCCAGGGAAGCGAAGCTTTGGATCTTGTCGTATTCCTGGATTCCGGATTGAAAATATCCGACCACCTTTAAGGCAAAGCGCTCACCCTGTGGCGTCGTGATATAGATCACATCGCCTATTTCGGCAATGAGCCGTTCAGCCAGGGCTTTCCCCAGTATGATACTGTTGGAGACGGTTTTGACTTCGATCGCCGAGCCATCCGTCACATATTCGTTAAAGTGAAATAAACGGTTCTCGGCCTCCACGTCAATGCCGCTGACTGTACCGCCAATGTCCAGTTTGCCTACATTAAAAAAGACCTGGGTATTGATTCTCGGCGCAACACCTGCTACCCGTCGGTCCTGGCGGATAGCTTTAATGATCGTCGGGCTGTTATGAATCTCCTGGCGGCTTTGCGACGGCTTTGCCGAATGAATGAAGTTGTACGATCCTTTGAACGCCTCGCTTCGTCCGATCGGCTGGTCGGCATTTATCCTGATCTCATTGTATAAGCGGACGTGAGGTGTTCTGTTCAGGATAAGCCCGTCCAGCAAATCGTTCAGTCCGTTCATGAAACCCAACAAGGCGATGAACATGGTAATACTGAACATCACACCGATCGTCGCGACCAGTGTCTGTTTCCATCGGGCCATGGAAAGGGAAACCGCAATCCTGTAGATCAGTTTATGGTTCAATTGTCAGGTTTTAACAGGTAGTCCTCCGCAGTGATCCCACTGACTATTTCCACTTTCTGGTAGTCTTTCAAACCCGTGACCACCTTGACCTTCTTTTTCGCGGTAATCACAAACGACTCGTCCACGAGGTAACTCCTTGGAATAGTCATCGCGTTGGTTTTCTCCCGGATGAGGATGTTCGCTTCAGCAGTGAGGTACGGATACAGACGGGCGGGGCGGGTTGTGAACGCCGCCTCCACGACGAACGACCTGGATTTCTCATTCATCAGCGGATTCACTTTCGTGACAATACCCTCGTATTCGGCATCCCCATAGCTGTCCATCCCGACGAACACCTTTTGACCTTCGGTGATCTTCGCGATATCGTATTCATCAACCTGCAATTCGAGGTAGAATGTGTCCGCGTCACCGACAAGGGCGACCGGTGCCTGCGTACTTACCAGCTCGCCTGGCTCTTTCATGATACTGTATACCTTTCCATCGATATCGCTCCGGACAATGTAATCGTCAGCAACGATGGAACTTATTGCCCTGTTATTTTCGGCTTGCCTGGCGTTCAGTGCAAGCTGTCTTTTCAGGTCGTTGTATTTGATCTGAAGTGATTTATGCTCCTTCACGGAGTTGTTATAGGCAAGTTCCGCTTGTTCGAGTTCAACTTTCTTTCCTATTTTTTGTTCCCAAAGTTTTTGCTGGCGTTCAAGCAGCAACCGATCATTTTCACTTTTTTCACCAGCCAGCTCAATGGCCAGGCGGAGATCTTCCAGCTTTTCCTCGTTGGATTCCAGTCGTGCGTAATCGGCTGCAAGAGCTGCGTTATCCGCCTGCAGTACAGCGGTGCTGTTCACGATCCGGATGAGCGGTTGTCCCTTTTTCACCACATCGCCTTCCTCTACCAGTATCGTTTTGATGATGCCGCTAACGGCGGAATACACCTGGTATTGGTTTTTACTCAGAACAACTCCGGATGCATACACAGATTCGCTGATCGTTTCGCGGGAAGGCTTGATCCTGTCCTTCCCGCTTTCACAGGAAGTCAGAACACTCAGAACAAGGACACATAAAAGGGTCTTTACAAATTGACATCGCATAGCGGTGCCGAAGATAGGGTACTGCTCACAGGCTATGTATGACAATAATCAGGTATCTGATTGATTTAAGTTACTCGAACAGATATGAGGGCAGCCTGTCCTTGTATATACCAAACGTTAGGTCGTTCCGTGGGCACAAATTATTATCCGGCAAAGACAGAAAAAACAACGCACTTGAGTGGTGAATGATAAAAAGATCAGGATATTTTTTCGCGAAAATAAATGCGCCGTAAAAATGGTATTGGATTTCAGGATAAGTGTTTTTTTTTCCTAACTATGCTGAAAAAAAACATGCACGACGAGATCAGTCAGCCACGGCCGGAATCATACCATCATATCCTGGAGGCCACGCTCGCAGCCGGCTTTACCATGGCTTCCGATATCAAGACATGCTCACTGCTTCGAACGCTGGCAGCTTCGAAGCCCGGAGCGGAGTTCCTTGAACTCGGCACGGGTACAGGCCTTTCCACCTCATGGATATTGGATGGAATGGACAACCTGTCGTCCCTTATCTCTATTGACAATGATCAGAGTTTACTGGATATCGCCGACAGGTTTTTGAGAAGTGACAATCGTCTTAGCCTTGTCAATACCGATGGGGGAGAATGGATCGAGGCGAACCTGCGCCTGCGATTCGATTATATTTTTGCCGACACCTGGCATGGTAAATATCTCCTGTTGGATGAAGCCTTATCGATGCTGAAGACGGGTGGTTTTTATATAATCGATGATATGATTCCGCAACCCAACTGGCCGGAGGGTCATCACGAGAAAGCTACCCGGCTCCTCGAATACCTGGATTCACGACATGATCTTCAGATTACAAAGCAGGCGTGGGCGACGGGAATTGTTATTGCTGTAAAGAAACACTAAGAAAAGCGGCAGTGGACTCAGGATGTCTTGATCTTAAAACTCAGATCTTTCGCCTCGTGGTAGACATCGCTGTTAAACTTCCGCTCAGGTCCTTTCATTAATCCGAACTCGTCCAGCAACAAGGTTAGTTTCTCGCGTGCGGTTTCCACCCTCTCGGTGGCAAGCAGGAACTTACAGTATTCCAGCCGATGCTTGTGATTTGACGACGGCTTATCCATGGCTGCGAACTCACCCTCGGCTTCCGCTGTCTTGCCAGCCGAATGCAGCGCCCAGGCAAACACAATCCGTTCCTCAGCATACTGAAACAGTTTTTCCGAACGTAGCTGATATCCGAGTCCGATACACGCCTCAAAATCCTGCTTGAGAAAATAAACCCTGAGCAGTTTCATCCGGAGTGTGGGGTCATCAGCCATAAATCCCTGCATGCATTCTTTGTAAAGGGCAATCGCATCGTCATACCGGCCGAAAGTTGCATAGCCTGCCGCAAGATTGGTTTTTGTCGCAAAATTGTCGCTCAGCCGATGGGCTTTCTCCAGTTGCTCGAGTTTGTAATTGCTGTTCACAACATGTTTGACACCCTCGGCAAGGGATTCGATATTCTGACGGTTGTAAAAATTCTGGTAGAGGTAAATGGCGCAGCCGATCCCAGGTAGAAAGATGATCAGCCAGACCCAGCGCTGGACATTGTTATTCTGATAGGCGTGAAACAGGCAATATGCCTGAAGGATTAAAACGGGTGTATAAAGTCCAATCATCCCGAAAAATAAGAAATTATCGGAATCGCCCACCCCGAATGCCCGCCGTTATTTCTTTACAATAACGGGTTGCACGGGAAGAAAGAAGCATGTACTTTAGACCAGATACGACACACCAGACCTATGCAGACAAAAAACCTTCTTCGCCTTTTCTCTCTATTCCTTTCCCTTACTTTTCTTATCCATCTCAGTTTTGCGCAGGACCTGCCTGTCGCGAAACCGGAAGATCTTGGATTTTCCGCCCAAAGACTGGGTCGTATAGATGAAGTATTCAATGGTTACGTCAAAGACAATAAGTTGCCCGGAGGTGTAATCCTGATTTCGCGAAAGGGAAAAATAGCGTACTACAGGTCTTTCGGTTATCGCGACATCGGGTCGAAGTCGGCGATGGAGAAGGATGGCATCTTCCGGATAGCCTCCCAGACCAAGGCGATCGTCAGTACCGGTATTATGATCCTGCAGGAAGAAGGAAAACTTTTGATCCAGGATCCGGTCAGTAAATATATTCCGGAATTTAAAGAGGCAACCGTTGCCGAGCCGAAAGCTGACGGCGGTTATAACGTCGTAAAGGCAAAAAGACAAATTACGATAAGGGATCTGCTGACCCATACAGCGGGTATCGGTTATGGTGGCGGACTGGCGGCCGAGGAGTGGAAAAAAGCAGGAATCCAGGGCTGGTATTTCGCGGACAGGAACGAGCCGATCGGAGAAACCATTAAGCGGCTGGCAGCCCTGCCGATGGACGAGCATCCCGGAACAAAATGGGTTTACGGTTATTCAACCGATATCCTGGGTGTGGTGATCGAGCGTGCATCAGGGTTACCGTTAGACCAATTTCTCAAAGAGCGTATTTTTGATCCGACGGGAATGTCAGACACCCAGTTTTACCTTCCGAAAAATAAGACGGCGCGGTTAACGACCGTATACACTCCGAAAGAAGGAGAGCCACTCATGCCTGCGCCGGTTGCCGGTACAATGGACAGCCAGGGCGCTTACGTTGATGGACCGCGTAAAAGTTTTTCCGGAGGAGCCGGTTTGCTTTCCACCGCCCGCGATTATTATCTGTTTCTGCAGATGTTGGCAAACGGCGGCGAATTAAACGGCAAGAGAATCCTGTCGTCGCGGACTGTTGACCTGATGACGGTTAGCCATCTGGCGGACGATGTTGTGTATCGTCCGGGGGAAGGTTTTGGCCTTGGGTTCACTGTAGTGATGGATGCGGGTAAACGGGGTGTGCCGGGTACTGTCGGCGAATTCGGATGGGGTGGTGCCTATGGGTCCACGTATTGGGTCGATTCTGCCGAGGAACTGGTCGTTGTATATTTTACTCAGGTACGTCCTTCTTCCATTGTCAGGGACCAGGCGATGTTAAGAGCGCTTGTGTATCAGGCGCTGGTGGACTGAAATAATAAATCAAGGGTACGATGAGATCTGTATTCAGGTTGCTGCCGCTGATCTTCGTCTTCCATGGGTATGTAACCTGCGGGCAGGATACAACCCTTTGTGTGGGCGGCTATTGGACGGAGGCGGAAGCCCTGACCAAAATGAAGGAGTTTTCGGCGCAATGGACAACGCTGGATGCGTGGAAAGACCGGTCACGCCGGATCCGCGATGGCCTCGTTCAGGGTATGCAACTGGAACGGATGCCGGAAATTTCAGGGCAATTCAACCCTGTGGTTACACGCTACCGTAAGTTTGACGGTTACAGTGTGGAAAATATCGTCATCGAAAGTTTTCCGGGGTTTTACATTACGGGAAATCTTTACCGGCCCCTCAAAAAGCAAAAAAAGTATGCGGCGATTCTCAACCCGCATGGCCACGGAGTCGACAAACGGTTTAGTGAAGAGACGCAAAAAAGGTGCGCGGTCCTCGCGAGGATGGGAGCTATCGTCTTCACCTATGATATGATTGGGACAGGCGAGATGCTTCAGGTCAATCATAAGATGCCGATAGCGCTCGTCATCCAGACCTATAACAGCAGGAGGGTGCTGGAATACCTGCTTTCCAGAAAAGATGTTGATCCTGATCGGATTGCGATGACAGGCTATTCGGGAGGTGGCACCCAGACGTTTATGCTGACCGCTCTTGATGA
The DNA here is from genome assembly GCA_041742155.1 of Chryseolinea sp. Taxonomy (GTDB): domain Bacteria; phylum Bacteroidota; class Bacteroidia; order Cytophagales; family Cyclobacteriaceae; genus Chryseolinea. The sequence continues at coordinate 156,285 of JBGSJE010000009.1, forward strand.
ACGAATCAAAATATCGGCGCCGGTCACGCAGGTATCGGCTCATTTTTTCGGCGGATGTGTCTGCGAGAGCGGGATGCCGGTTCACAAAAGCGCGACCCACCAGACGAATAACGTGGAGATTGCCGCCCTTTGTGCACCCAGGCCCATGCTGGTCGTATCCGACGGCGGCGACTGGACAAAGAATACTCCGGATGTGGAATACCCTTACATCCGGAAAGTGTATGCCGCCTGGGGAGTACCGGAGAAAGTGAACAATGCACATTTCGCTTCGGAAGGCCATGACTACGGATATTCCAAACGGGCTGCTGTCTACGCTTTTTTTACACCTTACCTGAAACTGGATGACAAATTTGTAAAAGCAAACGACCGCTACAATGAAGACTTTGTATCGGTCCTTTCAAAAGAGGAACTCATGGTATACGATGCAAGCCATCCTGTTCCGAAGGACATACTGCAGGGTGATGAAGCCGTAATGAAATACCTGAATATCCGCTGACACCTATTACCGCTTCAAACATGCGGTTTCAACGTGAAATACCCATCTATTCATAAAACGACCTTCGGATTCCTGACGCAACTGGCGTTGAACAATAACCGCGATTGGTTCAATGAACACAAAGAGGAATATTTGCTGGCCAGGTCAAATACCGAGCACTTTGTCGATGCTCTCATCGTCAAAATGAATACCCATGATCAGTTGTCAACCTTATCGGGAAAAAAAAGTCTGTACAGGATTCATAACGACGTGCGTTTCACTAAGGATAAGTCGCCTTATAATGCGCGGTTCGCAGGATATCTGAAACGAACAAAACCACTGTTGAGAGGTGGTTATTATTTCTGGATAAAACCAGGGGCAACACGGATTGCCTGCGGGTTTGCGTATCCGGCTCCAGCGGACTTGAACCGGGCAAGGCTTGATATCATGCGAAACCATGATGAATGGATCCGGCTTCTCAACACAAGGGCTATTCGGTCTGTGTTTGGTAGTATGAAGGGTGATTTAGTCAGGACAACGCCGCGCGGGTTTCCAAAGGATCATCCGGCAATAGATCTTCTTCGTTACAAACAGTACTGGTTCGAAGCATCGTTCTCCGACCGCGAAGTCCTCGCACCGGATTTTTTGATCAACCTGAACAGAGCATTTAAAGTGATTCGCCCGTTCTTTGATCACATGAGTGAAGTCCTAACGACTGACCTGAACGGTGAGCCGCTGCATGACGGAGCATAAAATGAAGAAGGCATTATTAAATCAAATGGAGGACTATGGCAAAACAGAGAAAAACGCCACTCGAACTCAGCGCGTCTGAATTTAGAAAAACAGGTTATCATCTGATCGATGGTATTGCTGATTTTATGGATAGGATCGGAGATGAACCTGTAACGAGAGGTGAATCGCCCAGGCAACTGCAACGGATCGTTGATGCGATTCCGTTTCCGGAAAGAGGGGAGCCGGCCGAAGCAATTGTGGCGAGAGCTATGGACCTGTTATTCAACCATTCGCTTTTTAACGGGCATCCGAAATTTCTGGGATACATCACTTCATCGCCGGCACCGCTCGGTGCGTTGGCGGATCTGCTGGCGGCCGCTGTAAATCCGAACGTCGGCGCCCAGATACTCAGCCCGATCGCCACGGAAATAGAAAAACAAACCATTCAGTGGATGGCGGAATTCATCGGGCTGCCGAAGGGTTACGGCGGCATCCTCGTAAGCGGGGGCAACATGGCAAACTTCACGGCGTTTGCGGCAGGACTTAACGCGCGGCTGGCCATAAATACAAAAGAAGATGGCCTTATGTCGCTTCGGTTAAAACCTGCCGTTTATTGTTCCAAGAGCACACATACATGGATTGAAAAAGCCGCGGTGTTGTTTGGTCTCGGAATAAAATCAATCCGATGGATAGAGACGGATAACAGCAATAAAATGAATACGGCTGTGCTGGAAAAAACTATCGAGGATGATGTCGTGAATGGGTACCAGCCCGTGATGGTCGTCGGTACGGCAGGCGATGTCAGTACCGGCGCGGTGGACGATCTTAAGGCAATCGGAACCATATGCAGGGCTCACGGATTGTGGTTCCACATCGACGGCGCTTATGGTATTCCTGCCGCTGCGATACCCGAACTCAAGGTTACTTTTGCCGGGGTCGGGGATGCCGACTCAATCGCCCTGGATCCGCACAAATGGTTGTACAGTCCATTGGAGGCTGGTTGCACGTTGATAAAGGATGCAAACATGCTGTCGAATACGTACAGCTCCCATCCCGCTTATTACAACTTCAGCCAGAACGAAGAGGGAACGTCGCTGAATTTTTATGAGTATGGATTCCAGAACTCAAGAGGATTCCGCGCCCTGAAAGTGTGGATGACGTTTCAGCAGGTAGGCCGCGAAGGTTATATCAGGATGATCAGCGAAGATATTGCCCTTTCGAAATTGTTGTTTGAGACCGCCGATGCCCATGCGGAAATTGAGGCGATGAGTCAGCGCTTAAGCATCACCACCCTGCGCTATGTCCCGCCGGACAGGGCAGGTGATTCTCCTGAGAATGAAAAATATCTGAATACACTTAATGAGACGCTGTTGAACAATTTGCAAAAAGGGGGCGAGGTGTTTTTGTCCAATGCGATCGTCAATGGAAAATACTGCCTTCGCGCCTGTATCGTAAATTTCCGGACCGCGGAAAATGATATTGAGGAGATCGTTTCGATCATTGTCCGGGAGGGCCGGATGGTTCATCGCGGACTTGCCTGAAACCGTATCCGGAGGCCATTTGCGCTGTTGTGTTGTAAGATAGCCCCCGGTTATTTATCTTGTAACCGATGGCCATAGAACGAAATTTTTTTCTGGCTAAGCTGAACCTGTGGGAAACCTTAGTAAAACCAGTCTTAACCGTCCGGATCCTTGTTATTTGCGGGTTGTTGAATTTTTGTTCGGACGCACTGGCGCAGTCCTGCGATTGTCCCGCGGCCAATGTATGCAGCACCTGTTCCGGTGGTCTTTCACGCCTTACTTTGCGATTCAACGGAACGATAGCCAGTGTTATTACAGCCTCGGATCAGCAGGGGCTGGTCTATACCGGGTTGGTGATTCCTGGAGGTACTTTCAGCTTTGCCGGTTCGATCGTGAATGAAAAATTTGTCGGCCCTACTGTATACCTTACTGTGACGGCAATTTTGAACGCTACCATCGGAAGTGTATGCGGCTCGGCGTATCCGGGAAGTGTGTTCGGCAGTTTTACGGTCGTGTCCGCCGAGAGTAAAAACGGCGGGATTCTTTGTTGTCTGCCAGAATCCATTGAAAAGATCGCCCCGGTGATCTCGAATTGTCCCGCGAGCTTTGCCGTAAACCTTCCTGCCTCTTCGTGTTCCATGGCCGTTAACTGGACAGCGCCCACAGCGACGGATAACTGTACACTGGATACCTTTATTCCAACGCATAGCCCTGGCGGTATTTTTGCGTTGGGAAATACTCCAGTAACCTATACAGCCCGGGATTCCTACGGAAACACGTCTTCATGTTCGTTTACCGTGACCGTTAATGACGTTACGCCACCGGTCATTACCGGCTGTCCGGTAAACATCACAGTACCCGTTGGTGCTTCCTGCAAGGCGTCTGCGTCCTGGATCGCACCTACAGCTACCGACAATTGCACGGTCTCCATGACGAGCAATCACGTTCCGGGCGAACAGTTTGCTCTCGGTGTTACTCCGGTAACCTACACGGCAACGGACGGTAAGGGGAATGTATCGACCTGTTCCTTTAATGTTATTGTCGAGGATAAGATTGCGCCGGTCATTACGGCGTGCCCGGTGAATATAGTGACCAACGCGAACAGCTCATGCCAGGCAATGGTTAACTGGGTCCCTCCGGCGGCGACAGACCATTGCCTTCAATCGTTCGTAGCGAGTCATGATCCAGGAGCTACGTTTCCCCTGGGCAACACCACAGTCACCTATACAGCCACTGATAAATCCGGCAATACGGCAACATGTAGTTTTAATGTTTCCGTAGTGAACAGTTTAGTCCCCGCCATTTCCGGTTGCCCGGATAACATCACCGTAAACGCGAATGCCGCGGGAGTAGCTTCCGTCACCTGGGCGGAACCACTGGCGACGGTACAATGTGGTACAGTATCGGTAACCAGATCACATTCACCGGGAGGTTCCTTTGATACCGGGACACATGCGGTGACCTATGAATTTGAGGATGAGACAGGGAAGTCCGCCCAGTGTACCTTTAGTGTCATCGTATTGGAGCGGGAGTCATTGTTTGCGGTCTCGAAAGTGGTGACGCCGGACGGCGACGGGATCAACGACTTCTGGCTTATCACGAACATTGAAAATTATAAGATAAACTCGGTTGTCGTAATTGACCGGTGGGGAAACATCATATTTACCGCAACCGGATACGACAATCAGAAGGTTTTCTGGGACGGAACGAACAAAAACGGAAAAATAGTCCCGACAGGGACCTACTTTTATACCATCGAAGTGCGGCAGCAGGATGTCGTAGTCCAGAAAAAAGGATTCCTGGAAGTAATTCAGTAGTATGAGGAGAGCCCATCCAAGTTACCTGAAAAGAACATTGATAGCTGTGTTCTGCGGAATGCTTATGCATTTTGCCGACGCCCAGCAGCTACCGCAGTTTTCTCAGTTCATGTACAATAACCTTGTACTGAACCCGGCCTATGCGGGAGCCGATGAAGCCCTCAGTGTTTCATTGTTGCACCGCAGCCAATGGACGGGTGTGGAGAACGCGCCGTCTACCCAGAGCCTTTCCATCCATACGCTGGTGAAGAAAAAGCAGATCGGCCTGGGACTTACGATCGTCAGCGATCGCATTGGTGTTCACAAAAACACGAGCATTCTCAGCAATTATGCATTCCACATCGCCGTTAAAGAAGGAGTAACCTTTTCAATGGGCCTGCAGGCCGGGATCACAAACCTGAAATCGGATTACGCATCACTGGCGGGCACTTCAGCCGATCCAAAGCTTGCCAACTCGGTTAACGAAACAAACCTTGATTTTGGAGCAGGGCTCTCCCTTCGAAGCCGGGCATTCCAGCTGGGATTATCCGTTCCTGGTTTGATCTCCCAGACGGTAGGCCTTAACGATTCATTATCGGTGACGCTGAAAAAAATGAGTTGGCTGGGGTATTTGCGATACCGTTTTACGCTAACGGAGGCCTGGGCCTTCGAGCCTGCGATACTGGTTAAATATCTGCCGGGATTGCCGGTATCTATTGACGGCAACCTGAATTTTGTTTTCAGGGATGTATTCACTTCCGGTGTGTCGTATCGTTCGCATGAATCGATCGACCTTCTTCTCCGGTTTCAGCTCACGCCTCAGTTACAATTCGGATACGCTTATGATTACCCCATACAATCTGCCGCGCGGTTAAGCAGTGCATCGCATGAGCTCATGCTCAGTTACGTGTTCAGGAATTATCAACGAAACGTGAAGTCAGCCCGCTAACAACGTATGAGAGAGCTGAGTTGTACCATATGGATGGTTTTAATGCTGATCTCGCGAACAGGCGAGTGCCAGTCGACGGTTTTTTCGGTAATGCAGGATCGCCGGAAGCTGGCGGACAAAAATTTTCAGGAAGGAAACTACCTGGACGCAATTGTTCTTTACAAAGATGTGCTGGAACGTCGCGAGGGAGATCCGTCCGTGAGGCTCAAACTGGCTCAGTCCTATTACCGGGCAAAACAATACCACGACTGCGTGCGGCAATACGATACGTATTTGGGAGACGGCGGAATTTTATCGTTGCCCGATCAATACATATATGCCGAGTCGCAGGTTGTACTGAAGAACTATTTATTGGCAACCGATCACTACCGCCAGATTCTTAAAGCGGAGCCAGACGACGATCTCGTGTCCGGGAAAATATGGAGACTGGATAACATGAAGTATCTGTATGAAGATTCAGCCCACTATGTTGTCCGGCCGTTGAATGTCAATTCTGCATCGGGTGAGCTATGCGCAGTGCCCCATGCCGATGGTCTTGTCTTCACCTCAAACCGGAGGCAAGTGAAAGCTGTGCAGGTGATCAATACCCGGCTGAACGCTCCGTTCTACCAATTGTACTATTCACTGTGGAAAAAGGATTCGACAATGCAGTGGCGTTATTTGCTGAGCAAGCCCGTTGAGTTTGCGCCGGCTATCCGGTCGAAGTTCAATACCGGGCCGCTGGCCTTCTACCGCAACGGACGGAATGTGGTATTCATCGCATCTTCCGACAAATCGGAAGCGGGAGGAAACAGTACGCTGGGTATTTTTTTCGCAACAAAAGACAACGGTACATGGGAGATTGTTTCCGGGTTCCCGCACAACAGCACATCTTATTCGATCAATGATGTTACCATCAATGAGGAAGGAACGGTAATGTACTTTTCCTCCGACATGCGGGGAGGACTGGGCCTGGATGACATCTACAGGTCGGAGTGGAAGGATAACCGCTGGTCAAAACCGGTGAATGTCGGGGAACCCGTGAATACGTCCGGGCACGATGTGTTCCCGTTTTTGCACCGGGATGGTATACTGTATTTTTCTTCCGACGGTCAGCCGGGGATGGGCCAGCTGGATATTTTTAAGTCGCAGGTGAGTGCTAATGGATACGGCGAGCCGCAGAATGTCGGTTACCCCATAAACAGCAGTTATGACGACTTCGGCTTTTACCTTGATTCCGTAGCGGCTCATGGCTTCTTCAGTTCTAACCGGAATGCAGGCGGCTATGACGACGATATTTACGAGTTTGACATGGACCTCCAGACATACCCGCTGACCATCACCGGTGTGATCAAATTCAGGGAATATTCGTGGAGCGCGGAGATGGAAAGCCGCCCCTGGGCTAATGTGAAGATAATACTGTCCGATGCCTGGCAGTCCAGAACCGTGCTGGAGACTGTGACCGATAAAGCAGGAAATTTTTCCATCGCGATCCCTTACTTTAGCAGATATTTTATACAGGTTGCGGATGAATCCGGAAACGAGTACAAAGTGAGCCTGGAACTGGACAGGCGGAGAAGGGAAACAGGCAGCCATGAAATCGTGGTTGTTAAGGATATTTTCAGTCAGCATGGGCAACAGAGGCATTAGATTCTCCTTCAGACGCATTGACACGCTGGTGTTGATGGTGATGCTTCTGGTCGTTGCTCTACCGGCAGTTTCGGCACAGGAAAAGCAGACCATCCAGATCAAAACATTCGATCAGAAACTTCAGCCTCTGAAGAACATTGAGGTGTCCCTCAATGGAGGAGAGTACGTCCAGATCGGCACGAAAGGTTCGGCGATCATTGAGCTCCTTGCAGATGACCTTCCTGTGAGATCCGTCGCGATAAAAGACGATAAACTGGAGGCTGCTTCATGGAATTTGTCAAAGGGCGTCATCGAAATTATCGTGAGGCCGAAGAGTTATGCGATAGTTCATTTTGTCGTTCGTTTCCCTGACGGTTCACCGCTGCCAAACGCCGCGATTCAATTCAAGGGAATCAGGACCCTCAATGCGACGACAAACCGGAACGGAGAATTTGATCTGCCTCTTTCATTGGAGGAGAAAGCGTCGGTCAGGCAATTTCAAATACAGGACCTGGTGGTTTCCAGGGTGAGTCTTTCGGCCACTGAAAATGTTATTACCGTAAATCGCTCCAGAGTGCCGGGTAACTCCCGGAAAGAGGTGGCTGACAAAAGTTCTATTCAGGAAGAGCTGAACGATTTCGACCTGTCCAAGCTTGACTCCATTCAGTCGTTGACGGTGTTCTACGCCGTATTCAAGAATATTTCCGTAAAGGACCTGAGCGAAGAAGCCAGGCTCCAGATCGAAGGGAAGTTTAACCAACTGGTGGCCCAGATGCGGGATTCCGTATCGAAAGCGGAGCCGGAGTTTATGGGAAATATTTCGGACTCATCGTTCGTCGCGGAAGACATCCGGAGTCTTGTAAATCACGCGACCCTTGAAAGCGGTACGCTTCAGACTAACCGTGCGGAGTTCCAGGAGAAAATAAAAGTGATCGCCGGCAAACTCGAAAAGGGTATTGTGAACTTTACGCCGGAAGAACGCAAAAACCTGCTCGGAGATCTTGACCTTCTCGAACAGTTGTTAATTCAAAACGAGAGCAAGTTTTATCAAAATCAAAGCGACTACCGGGAGATCATCAATTCGTTGCGTCAGAAGTACTTCGATATACAGAACCTGGAGACGCGACTTTCCGATGCGGAAAGAAAGCGGGAGGAAGAACAACGATCGTTTCAACAACGTCTGCTGGGAATCGCCGCAGTCCTGCTCGTCTTCGCTGTAATGATCGTGCTGTTGATCTCCTTCAGCGGACGGTTACGCAAACAGGCAAACGACCTGAAGGCGGCAAACGAGGAAATTCAAACCATTAACGAAAACCTCGAAGCGATCGTCGTCAAACGCACAAAGCTTCTGGAAGAGTCTAACAGGGAACTCGACACTTTTCTTTACCGCGCATCGCACGATCTGAGGTCTCCGGTAAGTACTATTCTCGGCTTGTGTAACATTGTCGATAGCATCCCGAGGTCGGAGATGATCACCAGGGTAAAAGGGACTACGGGCAGGATGGACCGGATGCTGAAGAAACTGATCAGCATCAGTGAAATTGCCCAGCAATCATCGAACATTATCACGATTAATGTACGTCAGACCATCAATGAAGTAAAGAGCAGGTATCAGCAGCAGATAGACGAAAGTGGTATCCAGTTCCATGTGGACTGCGCCGATACGATCACGTTAAATACGAGTGTCTCGATCATGGAATGTATACTGGCGAACCTGATTGAAAATGCTGTTTTCTTTTGTGCGATCAAAAATACGGAACATGGGCGTGTTGAAATAAAAGCCGTCATGAAGGGATCCAGTCTTGTTCTTTCCGTGTATGATAACGGCGTGGGTATTGAAGAAGTGATCCGGCCCAAAATTTTCGATATGTTTTTTATCGGGAATGAAATGTCCCGGGGCAATGGTCTTGGGCTCTATAGTGTCCATAAATGCGTGCATGCGTTATCTGCCGAGATAGCCGTGGAATCGCAGGCTGGCCGGTACTCGGAATTTAAAGTAACCATACCCAATTCAGGAAGGCGTCTGAAGTCGTGGCGGCCCTGATTTACATGTTTGAAAAAACAGTGGCAATTGATAAGTTTACATAGTATCATTACCTGATTTTAAATGTCACCTATGAAAGCACGTCCCATTAACCGAATTCTGGTCCTCATGATAACAATGTTGAGTTCAATGGCTGCGTATAGCCAGAACCATGGTTTTGCCGTGCAGGCAACTATTGAAAATGGAGTGATTGAAGGTTTGTACGATACCAGGTCCGGTTTACAAACTTATCTGGGAATACCGTTCGCCAAACCACCGGTTGGGGATTTACGCTGGAAAGCGCCGCAGCCGTTGGATAATTGGGCAGGTACTAAAATGACCAAGCAATTTGGTCCAAGGCCTGTCCAGGCTGTTGTGTTTGGTGATATGAATTCACGGTCCAATGGCATTAGTGAGGACTGTCTTTATTTAAATGTTTGGTCTCCGGCAAAACGGAACGAGTCCGGCTTACCTGTGCTCGTGTATTTTTACGGTGGCGGGTTTGTCGCGGGCGACGGTTCCGAACCACGGTACGATGGCGCGAGCATGGCAAAAAAAGGAATTGTCGTGGTACTTGTGAATTACCGTCTGGGTTTATTCGGCTTTTTTGCGCATCCCGAGCTCAGCAAAGAAACAACATATAAAGGATCGGGGAATTACGGTTTGCTCGACCAGGCGCTGGCGCTGAAGTGGGTACAAAAGAACATTACAAGTTTTGGAGGTGATCCTAAAAGAGTGACAATCGCAGGTGAATCCGCTGGTTCGATTTCCGTCAGTGCGCAAATGGTGTCGCCGCTTTCCCGCAATCTTATTGCCGGGGCCATCGGTGAGAGCGGATCCGGTATAAGCGCACTTGCTGCAGTTCCGCTTGCCGACGCCGAGAAGATCGGAGCCGACTTCGCTAAGCAAAGCGGATACACCTCGCTCGCTCAGATGCGTGCTGCCAGTACACGGGACCTTTACGAAGTATACGTGGAATCGAAACGCTTTGGGTTTCCTCCGGTTATAGACGGATATTTTTATACGAAAATTATGCTGGATGTATTCCGGTCGAAGGAACAGGCACAGGTTCCGTTGTTGCTTGGATGGAATTCAAGTGAGATCCCGGGTATGGCATTTATGCAGGGGCTCCCGTATTCCGATGAGAACTTTGTAAAAAAAGTTAAGGAAGCTTACCCCGCCGATTTTGAAGAAGTGTTGAGGCTTTACCCGCATGGAAACATGAAGGAAATTGAGTGGGCGGCGACAAACCTGGCATCAGATCGTTTTATAGCCTATAGCACCTGGAAGTGGTTCGATGTGCACCGGAAAAACAGCAGTAAGCCGGTGTACCGCTATTTGTACAGTAAGCTGCGTCCACCGCTGGTAGATATGTCGCTAACGCCCGGGCTGGCCGGAGGAACACAACGGGGGCAGGGGGCGGCCAGTCCACCGCAACCGTTGGGTGCGCCGCATGCCTGCGAGATAGAATATTGCATGGGTAACCTCGACCTGGTAAAAGATTATGCATGGACAGCCGATGACTACAAGGTCTCCGACACGATGTTAAACTACTTTGCGAATTTTATCAAGACCGGAAATCCCAACGGACAGAATCTTCCTGAATGGCCTGCGGCGCAACCGAACGACACGGCTCCACCAGTCATGATACTCGACACGGAATCCAAAGCGGTCAAGACAAATGACGCAAGGTATTATTTCCTGGATAAGTCGTACAAGAACAATTGAGTTGACGGCGTAAAAATACGCGGTTATTAAGTTCAGACGGAAAGATAACAATGCTACACTATTTGCCCGGTTGCCGTTTGTCTTCCCGAGCAGGTGGATTGAGTAGTTTGGGTGGCGTTTGGATCAGATCACATCTTCGATTTTTTCATCCGTACTTTCTTTATTCAACATCAGCCCGACGGTCATGGCAAGGCCCGTGAGAACGATTACGATAAAGAGGACCCCCTCGCTTAACTTTTCCAGCCGCTGAGAAGCCGGAATACTATAAAAGAGAAGGATAGTGATCAGTCCGCGCGGCGCCACGAGTGTCAGCAACGCGGAGTTGATTTTGAGGATGTACTTCAGAAACAGGAAACGGACCAGGATGGTCAGAATGATGATAACCAAGCCAATAATAAATACTTCCTGTGACTTCAGAAGTTGGAGATTTATCGAATAGCCAAACAGAAGGAAAAAGAACGTCCGGATGATAAATGCTGTTTCTGCCGTCATGGTTTTCAGTTCTTTTGTTACATCGTTCAGTTTGTTGAACGATAAAAACTTATGTACCTGCGGGTAGTCGAACAGCTTAAAGTTGTTCAAAACCATACCAAAGCAAAGGACCAGTATCAGTGAGGGGAGGTGCAGGTATTTTGCAAGCGAGTAGGTTAGTATGATGATAGCAAACGTCAGGAAGAACCTTACATGGGTGGTGGCATGGTTGAGCAGGAACAGCAGAAACACGGTACTCAGGATAGAAATAGTCAGTATTAAGATCAGATCCCAGCTAAACTCGACAACAGCGTAAAGTCCCGCCCCATGATCGCTGATCATGTAATTGAAAGCCACAATTCCGAGAATATCTGAAAAGGTGCTTTCATAGACGACAAACTCCCGTTTTGACTCTTCAAGGTTTCGCACGCTTGGGATGGCGATCGCGCTACTGATGACAGAAAGCGGAATTGCATGCACCAGTGCCTGGCTAAAATCCGTTTCATAGTAGGCGGAAAAGAGCAAGGCCATTAGACCAGCGGTAAAGGCCAGCAGGCCGATTGCGGACAGGAAGGAGCGCCCGATAAGCGGGAGTTTGCTGCGTTGTAAGTTAAGATCCAAAGACGCTTCCAGCACAATAAAGATCAGTCCGGTTACGCCAAGAATTTCAAGAAGCGTCTGCGTTGGAGGCAACACAAGATTGAAATTGTCGGCGATGAATTTTAACGCTATACCCGAAGCGATTAACAAAAGGACCGAGGGAATTTTGAGGATCTTCGCCAGATAATTGAAAGAATAGGAAAGTACAACGAGTACGCTAAGTACCACTAAGATTGAGTATGCGTCTATTTTCATTGGGACAATAGCAGTGAATGTAACTAAAAGAAACCGGTAACTGTCAATATTCGATAAAACGCTCCAATTTACCTATCTCCCCGAATAACAACAGAGAGTCTTCCTTGTTCATGATGTTGTCCTTCCCAACAAGGCCCATGGCCTGGCGGACAGGATGAACAACGCCGAATATGTTCTTTTCCTCTATGGTCCTGATCATGGTTACCAGCAGAATTGAATACTCTCCGGGAAAATCGATGTCAGATACTTTTGATCCGACAAAAGCTGCCGGTACGCTGACTTCGATAAGCCTGTATTCATCTGTAATCTTATAGGACGTGACAACTCCTTTTAAATCCAGCCGGTAAGCCATTCGCTCCGCCGAGTCGGATTCGGGATCGGCGAACTCTTCGATCCCCATCGTCTCCAGAACCGTTCGCTGCAGCGGCGTGATGACGCGGCTGATAATCCGTTTGACACCGAGTTGCCTGAGCAGGGCTGCCACCATTATTCCAATACCCGGCGTTTCTCCGATAGCGACAATCACCGCTTCAACATCCTTTAACGGCAACGTACCCATCGCTTCAGGACTGGATGCATCTAATGTGACAACGTGCGTAATATGGTCCTTCCATTTTTCCGTTGTTTCGTGACGATGATCGACACCAATTACTTCATGCCCCAATTTTACCAGCTTCGAGGCCAGCGATGCTCCAAAATTTCCGAGACCAAATACGATAAATTTCATGATAGGTTGTTTTTACTTGCAATATTCCGCCATATGTCGTCGGTTCATTTTTATCTAGTAAATTATGTCTTCCGTCGGGTACCGGTAGTATAATTGTTTTGACTGGTTGACAAATGCAACGATCACGGTAAGGGCTCCGACACGCCCGATAAACATGACAACGATAAGAACAGTTTTACTGATACCGGATAAACCCGGTGTAATACCGAGCGTTAGCCCGACAGTACTGAATGCCGAGAACGACTCGAAAGCAATTTCCAGCAGACCCTTGTCCGCATCATTCAGGGAAATCAGGAAAATACTGGATCCGATAATTAACAAAGACAGCAGTATAATGGCGAAGGCTTTTTTTACTGCGTGTTCTGAAATTTGTGTTCTGTGAAATTCGGTACGGTCCTTACCGCGAATAACACTTACCATGTTGAGGGCCGCGACCGCAGCCGTTGTTGTTTTGATTCCGCCTCCCGTGGAGCCCGGAGAAGCACCGATCCACATCAGCAAAAGAAATATCATCACCGTCGGAAGGGTCATACTGGCCATATTGACGGTATTGAAACCCGCGGTCCTCGGCGTCACCGATCCGAAAAAGGACGTCACTACCTTTCCCCAGATCGTGTGGTGTTCGTTTAACGTTGTATGCTGCTCAAAATAAAAAAACGACGCAAAACCGACTACCAGCAGTATTGTGCTGCAACCCAATGCAAGTCTCGATGAAATCTGCAATACCCGCGTAAAGTTCTCCTGGTACGGATCTCCCAGCAGCCGCCTCACAAAATTTGATACTTTGATCCTTACGTATGTGTAAATATTAAACACAATCGGAAAGCCCAGGCCGCCAAGAATGATCAACATAGCAATGATAATCTGGAAAGAATAATTAAACCGATATCCTCTGTCATACAACCCGTTGCTTAACGTCGAAAACCCCGCGTTGCAAAAGGCCGAAACAGAGTGAAACAAAGCAAAAAATACCCGCTGAAATTCCGTATCGAAAAGATCTTTGGTGAGCGTACTGAGGATTGCAAGAAAACCAATGATCTCAAAAATAAACGTAACCAGAATGATGCGGATAATCAGTTGGATAACATTGTTGATTTGCTGCGTGTAAAGCATGTCCTTCAACAACAGTTGTCCCTGAAATGATACTGATCCGGCAGCAAGATAGCCAAGCAACCCCGTGAACGTCATAAAACCAAGTCCCCCGATCTGGATCAGGACAAGGATGATTATCTGACCCATTAATGTAAAATGTGTTCCTGTATCAACAACAGCGAGGCCTGTTACACAAATGGCGCTTGCTGACGTGAAAAACGCATCGATTGTTGTAATCCCGCCCGTAGTAGCATTCGGCAGCATCAGGAGTAATGCCCCGATGCCGATAAAGATGGCGAAGCTGGCCACAAAAATGAACGAAGGGTTTACGCTCTTCCGGTAAATGAAACGAAGAACATGAGAGACTTCGGAAAGAAAAACAAAAACTATCCCGGCAAAGACACCCAGTTTCCTGATCTGGAATTCCCGCCCGATTGGAACGTGCCAGTTCTGAAGGGTTAGAATGAGATCATACATGTAATACATGATCACAACGAAAAAAAAACTGTACACATGAGCCACCCAGGTTCTTTTATCTCCCCACTCGAAAATAAACCTGAATATTACCGAAATCAGAAGTACAAGTGTCACCTCCCTGATGACTTCGAAAGCAAAAGAAGTGGAATCATTGAATTTGTTAAACCCGACGTCATAAATCATGAGTCCGAATAAAACCGTACATAACACGGGGATTACTCCACCGGTTATTTCGTATCCTTTATGGAAAACAATTTCCCCTGTGTGAAGACCTTTGTTTACAACCCGATCATTAAACCGTCGTTTCGTTCTTACAACGAACCGCAACAGCTTGTTTACTATACCCTTAAATCTCATTCAATAAGCAACCTTTAGTGACTCCTTTCGGGATGACCTGCAATTTAATGCGCCAGGACTAAAAAACGCCTTAAATTCTTATCCTTATTCTTCCCGGCCGGTTATACAATTGCAGTGAGGTACGCTTTAAAGGATCGACTTCGGTACTACACCGCGAAACCAGACCTTCGTACGCTTTAGCCAACCCGCTTCCTGATCGGGGTTTTGCTCCATGGTGGTCCGCCAGGCGTTTTCAGGTTTCATATCTTCGTCCATGGCATCGTGTAATTCAGATGAGACACGTTTGTCATAAATAACAGCAATGCATTCTGTATTCAGGTTGGCACTCCTCGGGTCCAGGTTAAATGTACCGATCACGGAAATCTCCCGATCGACAACCATCGATTTCGCGTGAAGACCAAAAACCGGTGTATAATTCATTTTCTTCTGAAGCGCACCCGTCATGATCGTATACCGGATGGCGGCATCCGGTTTAAACTCGAAAATACGGACACCCATATTCAGCAGGTTTTCACGTTCCCGCTGGTAGCCGCTGAACGCTTCCAGGTTGTCGGTTGATGACAGACTGTTCGTCAGGATATTGACGACCACACCTCTCTCAACCGCCTCACGGAATAGTTGCTGACTTACTTCCGTAGTGATCAGGTAGGGGGATTGAATGCTGATCGTGTGCTTCGCTTTTTTGATTAAGCTGACCAGCGAATCCGTACAAATACCACCTCCCGCAAGACCTTCGTTCCCGTTGTTTTTCCCCGGAACATCGGAAACGAATAAAACCTTATCCACCCAAACCAGGTCCCCTGAATCCTGTATCCCTTTAAAAATTTCGGGAACACGCTCTATTTTTTCCCGTACCTGCGGCCAGAAATTGTCCGGGTTGCAAGCGTATTGGTGAAGGTATTCATACTTCACGTCCATATTCAGCAGGTAATCCTTCGCGTCAACGACGTTCGTTACCGCCACGCTTACCGGGTCATTCCAGAAAAGCTCGAACGACTGCTGAACATCCCGGGAAGTTTTTCCCACCAGCAAGACATCACGGTCCCTGAAGTTGTAGTCGTGATCATAATCAAAATATTCGTCGGCGATGTTTCTTCCTCCCGTGATCACCACCTTTCCATCGACGATAAAAGTTTTATTATGCATCCGTTGGTTGAAGCCCCGGAAATCGGTCGAAAGGTTATAGAGTTTTTCCGGAAGGTTTTTGCCAATGTTAGCCGTCGGGTTATAGATCTTTATGGAGATGTTCGGGTGCGCGTCCAGTGCCAGCAGGTCGTCCGCATCCGCTTCCACCATCACATCGTCGACAATCACCCGGACAGCAATGCCTCTGTCCGCTGCCCGAAGCAGGTAGTCCGATGCGATTAATCCGATGTTATCCGTGGAAAAAATAAAATACTGGATATCAATGGTCCTTTCCGCCGTATCACAAAGCCATGCTCTTGTGATCATGGACATGTCGCCTTCCTCCAGTGAATACACACCGGTTTTTGTTCTCATCAACTCTTCAGCCGGCGCCAGGTACGTGGAAAGGATGGCGGGCGTGGTGGGTAGAATACGCGAGCAGAAGTCTTCAGTAATGGGCGTATATTTCGGTTCACTTCCCGAGCAGCCCAGCAATAGTAAACTGGCAGCGATAAGTCTTTTCATATTAAGTTGATAGCCGATTACTGATCGAAAACAACTTCATGGTTTCGGGTTTTTATCGTCCTCTTTCGACATCGCCATAGAAGCAAGGACGGCTACCGACAACGTTAGGATAATGAAAGCCAGGGAAATTTCGATTGGCACCTTGTAAAAGTCCGATATGCACATTTTGGCACCCACAAAAATGAGGATCGCCGATAGTCCATACTTCAGGTAGATAAAATATTTTTCGATTCCCGCCAGGGCAAAGTACAAGGAACGCAGACCAAGTATGGCGAATACATTCGAGGTATAAACAATAAAAGAGTCGTCTGAAATGGCGATGATCGCGGGAATACTGTCGACGGCGAATATCAGGTCCGTTACTTCGATCATGACCACGACAACAAACAGCGGTGTTGCCCACAACAAGTTGTCGTGGCGGGTGAAAAAACGGTCGCCCTCAAACCCCTCCGTAACACGAAAGATGCGCCTGACAAATTTAACAACGGGGTTCTTTTCCGGGTCAAGTTTCAGATCACCTTGTGTCAGGATCCGTATACCGGTAAAAACAAGAAAGCCTCCGAAAATATAGATCAGCCAATGGAATTTGTGGATCAGTTCGACACCAGCCAGTATAAACAATACCCGCATGACAAGCGCACCCAGGATTCCCCAAAACAATACTTTGTGCTGATATGCCGGCGGTACATTGAAGTAGGAGAAGATGAGAATGATGACGAAGATATTATCGACACTCAACGATTTTTCAATGAGATATCCCGTGAAAAATTCGAACGCCTTCTCTTCGCCAAAATAATAGTAGACAAAGATGTTGAACAAAAAGGCTATCGACACCCATACACAGGTCCAGATCAGAGCCTCTTTTACTGTGATCACTTTTGACTTGCGATGGAATACACCCAGGTCGAGCACCAGCATAAGCAGGACAAAGAGGTTAAAACCGATCCAAAGTGTAGCTTCAGTCATGGATTTTTATTAATACGTACTTCTGTTTTTTGATCAGCCGAACGCGACTCGGCAGTCCGCCCGAAAATAAACAAATTTTCAAGATTTGAGTCGCCGGGAAACCTGCAAAGACGTTTTCTTTGGTTTGCAGACCTCCTGCCTTTATCAGCGATCGCTTCCTGAAAGTGGATGCCTGAAGCGCATCGGGCATGCGGGCACCGTTTCCGGGATCAAGCCTGGCGTTTGTGTCCGCTAAAAAAACGTTAATTTTGCAGCCGCAAAACAGAGGAGATCAGAATAAGATGACCAATATAACAGAGCAGGACGAGCGGGAGTATCTGGAAGTAGTGAAGGAAAAGCTTCAGTTAACGATCAAACGGGTGGATGACCGTGTAAAGCAGTATTCCTCCGAACTCCGCGAGAACAAGCAGTATTTGTATGAACATCAGTCCGGAATGGATGAAGCTGATATGGTGGCTGCAGGGCAGTCCATCGACCGGATGGCATTTACCGGTGAATCGGCGGTGACCCGGAAGCGAAAGCTGATGAAGCTGGGAGATTCCCCGTACTTCGGCAGGATTGACTTTACAACCGGTCAGGACGGGGAAAAGACCGCCGTATATATCGGGATATATTCGTTCACGGATGAAACAATCCGGGCCAACCTGATCTATGACTGGCGGGCTCCGGTGTCGTCGATGTTTTATGACTTTGAACTGGGGTCCGCATCCTATACCACGCCGGGAGGTACGATCACGGGAGTTATCGACCTGAAGCGACAGTACAAGATCCGCGAAGGCAGAATGGAGTATATGATCGAAAATTCGGTCAATATACACGACGAAGTACTGCAAAAGGAGTTAAGCAAGTCGGCGGACGACAAGATGAAAAACATTGTCGCGACCATTCAGCGGGATCAGAATGCCGTGATCCGGAATGAGACCGCGCGCGTGATGATCATACAGGGCGTCGCCGGCTCCGGAAAAACATCCATCGCCCTTCACCGAATCGCCTTTTTATTGTACCGGTTCAGAGATGAGATCGCTTCAAAGGATATCCTCGTCATCTCGCCAAACAAGGTATTTGCCGACTATATCAGCAACATCCTCCCGGAGCTCGGCGAAGAACAGATCCCTGAAATGGGTATGGAGGAACTCGCAACGGAGATGCTGGAAGGAAAATACAGGTTTCAGAGTTTCTTCAGGCAGGTTTCGGATTTGCTGGAGCATCACGATGAGCATTTTATCGAACGTATCCGCTTCAAGGCCTCGTTCGAGTTCCTCAGTAAACTCAATCAGTATCTCATTCATATCGAGAATAATTACTTCACATTCGCCGAACTGAAGGTAGCCGGAACTATAGTGCCTTTCCCGTTTATTCTGGAACGGTTTAAAGCCTATCATCGAATACCGTTGTTGAAGCGCTTCCCGGAAGTTATCAAGGATATACAGCAGTTCGTCAGGACCAGCGCAAACCGTAAACTTGGCGGGCGTGACAAAGCTCTGCTGCAGGAAGCCGTTCCCGCCATGTTCAGGATGAACAACATCATAGACCTTTACCGGGATTTTTATTCATGGATCGGCAAACCTGAAATGTTCAAAGCCGGCGACGGTACTCTTGAATACGCCGACGTATTTCCGTTGCTGTATTTTAAGATCCGTCTCGAAGGCACCCAGGTGTACGATCACGTGAAACACCTGCTGATCGACGAGATGCAGGACTACACACCTGTACAGTACGCTGTGTTGTCAAGGGTATTCAGTTGTAAGAAGACAATCCTTGGCGACGTGAGCCAGACGGTAAATCCGTACAGCGCTTCTTCGGCGGAAGGTATTCAGCGTGTGTTTCCACACGGTGATACGGTCAGGCTTTTCCGGAGTTACCGGTCGACGTGGGAGATCACAGCGTTCGCGCAACGCATCTCCCCGAACCCGGATCTGATTGCCATGGAGCGACACGGGAGCGAGCCGCGGGTAATGGGATTTAACAACAATACCGAGGAAGCCGAGGAAATCAAAAAGATGATCGGTTATTTTGAAAATTCAGGGCACCAGTCGATGGGGATTATCTGTAAGACTTTCGAGCAGGCTGAGTCCCTGCACCGGGAACTGACCTTACGCGATGTTCACCTGCTCACGCCTGAAAGTACGGCGCTCACGCATGGGGTAGTAGTAACTACGGCACACCTGGCCAAAGGACTTGAGTTTGATGAAGTTATTGTGCCGTTCGCATCGTCCCGTAATTATAAGACCGATGTGGACCGGAGTATGCTGTATATCGCATGCACCCGGGCAATGCACGAACTTACACTTACGTATGCGAAGGAAAAAACAACGTTTATCGGCGACTTAAAATAGCGTAACCGTGCCCCGGTTGTTCAGTGCGATTTGACTTTTCAGCCGATCGGAAATTTGGCCGGTCAAAATGCCACTTACTACCATGCTTACAGTATGTGTTGCGATTATACGTCTTAATTTACGCGATCGGCCCGCAATAATGTCGGAATCGGCCTCTTGGTAAAAAATCTCAAATGCCTACGTTTGTACTTCCGGGGCCTGTTGCCGTGAGTTAAGGCCGTAAATTATCCGGGATAATGAAGTATACTGACATAGGGTTGTCACTTGCGTGGTATTATATTGGAGAATATTATAAACGTTGCACATGGAAAACATAGAACAGGACGCTAACGGTACCGTGATTGTCCAACCGAAACTTTCCCTTTGGGCGGAGTTGAAGGATGCTATACGCGGCAGTGAGGCTGACTATACGCGGATCGGAATCAAACGTGCTATCTTTCTGCTGGCTGTACCGATGATCCTGGAACTCGTGATGGAATCCACCTTTGCCGTCGCGGATATTTATTTTGTAGGGAAACTCGGTGCATCCGCCGTGGCAACGGTTGGTCTGACAGAGACATACCTGTTCCTGTTATACTCCCTGGCTATGGGTCTGGCCATGGCCGTTACGGCTATTGTTGCCAGAAGGACGGGTGAAAAGAATACGGATGATGCCGGCGTAGCGGCCGTCAATGCAATATTTATTGCCCTGTTGTGCTCAATACCTTTTATGATTGCCGGTGTTTTTTTCGCGAAGGATCTGCTGAGACTGATGGGAGCGGATTCATGGAGCATTGACCATGGATACGGCTACACGCAATGGATGCTGGGGGGAAACGTCGTTATCGTACTGCTTTTTGTTATCAACGCCATTTTCCGCGGAGCGGGTGATGCCGCGATTGCCATGCGTGTGCTATGGATCGCGAACGCAATAAACATTGTGCTGGACCCGTTGCTGATCTTCGGATGGGGTCCGGTACCCTCAATGGGGATCGAAGGTGCTGCTATCGCCACTACATTCGGCCGCGGGGTCGGTGTAGGCATCCAGTTGTGGACGCTGTTTAAAGGTGGCAAACACATCCGTGTAAAGCTTTCGCATTTCTTCTGGGATGCAAAGAGCGTAGTTAACATCATTCGTACATCGCTGGGTGGTGTCGGGCAAATGATCGTATCGATGACATCGTGGATATTTCTCATGCGTATTCTCGCGGACGTTGGCAGCGTTGCCGTAGCAGGATCTACTATCACGATACGCATTATGATGTTCACCATGATGCCGGCCTGGGGAATGTCCAACGCAGCAGCCACACTTGTCGGCCAAAATCTTGGCGCGGGAAACGCCGACCGGGCGGAGTCTTCCGTCTGGAAGATCGGTCTGTACAACATGATATTCCTGTCCTTGGTTTCTGTCGTGTATTTTATCTGGAATGAACAGCTCGTGGCTATTTTCACCGATGACCCACAGGTGATCGCGATCGGTTCGGAATGGCTGCAGATCCTGTCGTATTCATACCTGGTCTACGGATGGTGGATGGTATCCGTTCAGGCATTCAATGGCGCGGGCGATACCACAACACCAACAAAAATCAACATCGTGTTCTTTTGGCTGATCCAAATACCGTTATCGTATTTCCTCGCGATTACCCTCGGCTGGGAACATTCGGGTGTATTCTGGGGCGTATTCATTTCGGAAACATCTGTAGGCTTGTTTACGCTTTGGTTATTTTCCCGCGGAAGCTGGAAGACGGCGAAAGTCTGATCGCAGATGCCAGCTATGCACGCTGGCTTATTAAGCGGCGCAAGTCATCTGTCTCACGCAGTCTTTAGCCGCTTAACATGCAGGC
The DNA here is from genome assembly GCA_041742155.1 of Chryseolinea sp. Lineage (GTDB taxonomy): Bacteria > Bacteroidota > Bacteroidia > Cytophagales > Cyclobacteriaceae > Chryseolinea. The sequence continues at coordinate 177,870 of JBGSJE010000009.1, forward strand.
TGGTTTTATGGTGCCGTTTATCTAATTTTGTCCGTACCGTAAACAGTCTTCCGATGAGGCGCCTCCTGGTAGTTTGCATTTGCGTATTTCTTTTTTCATGCGACACCGATGAAAACGACCCACAGTCGAGGACCTGGCGTATGGGTTTTCAAAACTCAGCTCCACGCTATGACGACATCAATCTTTTCCTACGTTCACTGGACCTGTGGATTCCCAGGGCCGATGCCGCTATCATCTCCGTTGAGGTGCCCTGGAAAGAATTGTTAGCAGGCGAAAAGGCAGCCGACCATGTCGTGGCCAATTATAAAGACCTCGCTGCGTATTACAAATCGAAAGACCTGGTATTATGGGTATACATCGATCCGCAAAACGGACTGGACCGGACATCAGATGCCGTTAGCCTGGTGGACTTAGGCAAAAGTATCGCCGATGCTGATATGCAGGTAGTCTATCAAAAATTCGTTGTCGCGATGGACAGTATACTGAAGCCGGTTCACCTGGGTCTGGCGCTTGAGACGAACCTGATCCGTGACGCGGCACTTCCGCCCATTTATAACGGTGTAAGGCAGGCAGCGAACGACGCCGCGGCCTTGCTAAAATCGCGGAACAGCCCCGCAAAGCTCAGTGTAAGCGTTCAGGTAGACCATGCGTGGGGAAAACTGGTCGGCGGCTCGTATAAAGGAGTCAGCCAGGACTACCTGGACTTCCCGTTTATGGAAGAGGTCGGACTATCGTCATATCCCTATTTCGGTTTTGACAAACCTCAGGATATCCCGCCGGACTATTATTCAAAACTGCTGGAAGGTAAGGGGCTTCCATCTTTCGTATCGGAAGGAGGATGGACGTCTGAAACAATCGATGCTCCCGGAGGAACCCGCGTCAGTTCAGAACAACTTCAAAAGGAATACATTGAACATCACGGTAAACTCCTGGACCAGGCACGTTGCATTGCCCTGTTCCAGTTAACCTTTACCGATATTGATGTGAACAGCCTGCCGCCGGACGTGCCCGAAAACCTGCCGTACTTTGCATTCTTAGGGTTAGTGGACGCGGCATTTAACCCAAAGCCCGCTCTGGAGGCATGGGATGTCTTCTTTCATCGTCCGCTTGAATAAATACCGGTTCACGGTTCCAGGACATTTTCCTTACCGGGTAATTCGCCTTTGTCCATTTTTTTATCCAGTACGATCTGAGGCACGGAGTCCGCGAGGATGAGTCCGCTGTTCGCGGCGTGGTTGGCAGCCTCTATTGTGTTGTCCAGGATGATCATTTCCACGTTGTCCGATCCAAGCTCTTTCGATACAGCGACGGCTATTTCTTCACGATCCGCCAATTGTACATCCCTGATGTATATAGCCAGGATCCGTTGAGGAAATTCCGCAACGATGCGACGATATATTTTCGGATCGTCCTGTCCCGAATCGCCGATCAAAACAAAGTTGAGGTTGGGATACGTAAGCAGGATATTTTTGATCTCCGTGTACTTGTGGCCCATATGGTCACCGTTGTCCTTTCCGGGCTCAAGACCGACATCGCGCAGGAGAACAGGTCCTTCCGGGATATCATTCAGTTCCAGAAAATCTGTCAGCAAATCGTAAAGATTCCAGGGACTGCTGGATACGTAAAAAAACGGGTTATTGCGTTTTCCGTTTCTTCCCCGTTGAAGGGCTTTGTAAAATCCGGAAACGCCGGCGAAGGGAAGCCTGCTGTGTGCATTATGCAGAAAGGTGTTACGCGCCATGGCGAGCAGGCTGGTTGCCGTCGTCCGGATGACCGTATCATCGAGGTCGCTGATTATTCCGTACTCCGCGTCCGGACCCGGAATGAGAATCTTTGCAGTACTTTTCACACCTGGAGAGAACGAATAAGGAGCACCCGTAAGCTCCAGTTCCAGTTCATGCCATATATCAGTTTCAGGCATCGGCTTCCCAGCAGCCAGTTCGATATGGAAATAACCTTCGTGATCCGTGATCATAAAATGCGTCTGCTGTTGAAAGGTTGCTTTCACCGTGGCACCGGCTACTTCGTCCGTCTCGAAACGTTTATACATATTCAGCAGGTTGGTCAACGTGGTATCCCTGCCTGTTGCCTGGCGAATTCCCTTGTCCTTGAGGACGCGTCCCTTTAGGAAAATGCGATTCGCTGTGCCGTAACTCCGGTAGGTAACGATCTGCAACGGTTCGTCGGCGTTCAGTCGTTTACGAAACGTCAATAGCAATCTGTCAACATTTTCCTCGATCTTTCCGGCAATACCGGATATCCTCTTTTTCAGATCTGACATGAGATTTGAGGGGCTTAGTTGTTTTAATTTTTCATCAAGGTAGATAATTTTTGAAACCGAAAGCCACGCTTACACGGCGTAACTCAAAAAGAAGGGCTGACACTTTTTTTTCAGAACAGCCGACGTATTTCCCCTTATTCTTATCTTTAGAAAAATCTTAATTAATCCCATGAAACTTACCGCCCGGAATACCCATAGAGATGTTGCTTATTTTTATGTGGGCCTTATTATCTCATTCTCCATCTCCGGTATTTTCCTGAACCACCGGCAGTCCTGGCATCCCAGGCGCTATTCATACGAAAAGAAAGAGATCAGCATACCCATACCGGCGGGGAAGGAAGTCGTGAACGAAACGTTCGTGGCAAATTTTACAAAAGAACAACAGATCGAGGATAACCTTCGCAGGTTTAATGTCGACGGGAATACACTGAGGATCTCTTACGCCAGCCACGATGTGCAGGTCGACCTGACGACGGGTAAAGGGCAAATCGAGACATACCGCACCACGCCACTGCTGGGTCAGATGACACAACTGCACCAGGATACATCAGGCTGGTGGATATATTACTCCGATATTTTCGGTGCCGCGATGATCCTGATCGCCATAACAGGAATGTTTATTGAACGCGGCAGAAACAGTTTTAGGGCAAGAGGATGGACACTCGCCCTGGCGGGAATTGTGTTTCCCCTGATCTTTTTGTTCTTACTGAGCTGAGAGGAGTACAGCACGTCACGGCTATACTTCCTCTCTTCCAGCTGACTGTCTATCCTCGGAAAACTCTTCCAAATTCCGCGGCAAAGTCTTCGAGTTTTGTAGGGCTAAACACGAGTGGCTGTGTTCTCGCATGTGCCTGCATGGAACCATCCGACAAGGCGTGCCCCATTTCCGTGTAACCGCCGGCGTGCGTTTCAGAAAGCCCGGCCTGGAGCAGCCCGTCTTTTTGTTGCTCATCCGTAAAGACCACCCAATTTAACTGCATGCCTATAGCCTTACCCAATACGGCCGCTATCTCCGCACCACTGCGCTCGTCTCCGATAACGTACCGCACAGAGTGGCCGGTAAAGTCAAGCCTTTTCAATTCGTCCAGCGCGGCTGCACCGATGTCCCGCGGATGCACCAGGAACAATTTTTCACTACCTCCGAAATTTCCTCCCATAATACCGGCTTGTTTGATCATTCCGGTCTGGGCCAGTAAATTTAAATAGAAGTAGCTAGGTCTGAGATGCCTGACGTGAACCGTCGATAGCGTGTTCAGAAGTTGTTCGAAATCATGGAGGCCGGTAACCGGTCCAACACCTGTGCTCAGATGGGCGCCGATACTACTCAGGTTCACCACGTGGGTCACCGGGCTGTCGCGAAGCGCCTGCACATAGTTTTGAGAGATCTCCAACTGCGATTTACGCCAGTTGTCTGTTTGCCAGATAGGAGGGATCATCGTATAAACAACGTCGGACTGGCTGAAAGCGCGCTTCAGAAAAGCCGGGTCGTTCAGGTTACCGACGAGTGGCTTCGCGCCGAGTTTTTCGACTTCCGCTTTTTTTGCCTGCGAAGTGGTAATAACCGTGACATCGTGGCCTTCTGCTGTCAATCCTTCGACGATAACCTTGCTGATGTTCCCGATGGATCCTGTGATCAGATATTTTTTCATTGTGTTTTTATTTTTTTCATTTCGTTGCAAGTCTAGCCTATAACTTCGATATTTGCATCTAGTTATATTTTTCTGATATAGTCATAATTTTCAGACTAATATTGAATATCAATACATTATGGATAAAAAATGTTTGTCCGATCTCAACAACTGCCCCGTTACCGCGACGATGCAGGTGATCGGTGGGAAGTGGAAACTGCTGATCCTGCACCTGATCAATCATGATATCAACCGTTTCGGCAAAATGAGTATGATGCTGCGTGACATCAGCAAACAAATGCTCACCACACAACTGCGCGAACTCGAAAAAGACGGGATCATTGTTCGGGTCATCTTTCCCGAAATACCGCCACGGGTGGAATACACGCTTTCCGACAAAGGCAAATCCCTGTTGCCGATCGTGAACCTCATGAGGGATTGGGGTAACGAAAATATTCTAAAGCTGTCGAAGGAGCATTCGCCTCTTGTAGCCGCGCAGTGATCGCATGCCAGCACAGGTTACGCACACTCAAATTCCCTTTAGGCCGCACCGGATGCCCCACACAACTGAACGGCGACGACCTGAAGGGTTTTCGAATTCGTCAATCGCGCGATTGTGCGGGATGGCTTTGTTTCATTCCTTTAGCGGCGCCTTGATTTTCAACAAGGCAGAAATGGTGCTGGCGCGGCAATAATCCACTGCGGACTGATACGTTCCCGGGGGCGGGACAGTGGAAGGAATTCTTTTTTTGATCCACGGTTAGTAAAAGCCGGGGAGCGGAAAGAGCCATTGATCGCCCGTATTGTATGGTTAACCGGTATTTCTTTACCCAAATCAAAAAATTCAGAATTCAAGCATAATCGTTCTATTTCTTTCAGAACAAATTGCTGAATACTGAAAATGCTACACTCTCTCGGTTTCCTGAACAAGTTAACAAACCGACTTTTTAGTACCCGGGCTGCTGGGCTCTATATACTTTTATTTGCCATCTCGATCGGTACAGCCACTTTCATTGAAAATGATTTTGGGACCAGTTCTGCGCAAAAGGTTGTTTACACATCCTGGTGGTTCTCGACACTTCTTGTACTGTTTTGCGTCACCATTATCGTGAGTATTTTCCGCTTCCGTATGATCCAGCAGCGGAAATGGATGCTGCTGACATTCCACTTATCTATTATCGTCATCCTGATCGGGGCTGCCGTTACCCGTTATTTTGGCTATGAAGGTGTTATGCACATCCGTGAAAACGACGCAAGCAATAGTTTTCTTTCCGCTGAAACTTACCTGCAGTTCCAGGTTTCAAAGGCTGGTCAGACCTACGCATTCGACGAAGAGGTCATGTTTGCGACCCTCGGTAATAATCATTTTTTTGAGTCATACCAGATCGGGGATGACCTCGTGACAGTCGATCTCCTGGAGTTCATCCCAAATCCGGCGCAGGTCCTGAAAGCGAGCTCGCGGGGAAAACCGATAGTCAAGATTGTGATCGGCGGAAGTGGGGGCAGAGAGGAGTATTTTGTACGGAAAGGTGAATCCACCCGTATCGCGAATTTACTTTTTAATTTTAGTGAAACGGAGCCTTCCGGCGGCATCAATATTGCCTACCGAAATGATTCTTTGCTGATACAATCGAACCGTACGCTCATACAACGCGTCATGGCTACACAAACAACGGATACCTTAGTGGCCCGTCGCGGTTACTACCCGTTGAAGTTACGATCGCTCTATACCGACGGCAACAGTAGTTTTGTGGTGGGTGACTTTATGCCGAAGGGTGAACTTCACCTGGAGTCTGAGAGTCCGAAAGTCAGGAACGAAAGTATTGTCGGGCTGAAATTGCTCGTCGCAGTCAACGGAAAAGCCGATACTGTTCACGTGTACGGATCGAAGGGACAGCGCGGAACACCGGCGGCTTTAACAGTGAATGGTCTTGATCTGGCGGTCGCATATGGCGGAAAGAAGATCGTCCTTCCGTTTGCTATCAGGTTAAACGATTTTATTATGGAACGATATCCAGGTACCAACAGCGCCGCCTCCTATGCGAGTGAAGTCAAGCTGCTTGACGGCCAGAAGAACCTGGAGGAAAATCACCGGATATACATGAATCATATTCTCGATTATGAGGGATACCGGTTCTTTCAGTCCTCCTACGACAATGATGAGATGGGCACCTACCTTAGCGTCAACCACGATTTTTGGGGAACATGGATTTCTTACCTCGGTTACGCGTTACTGACAACAGGGCTTGTATTATCGCTCTTCAGCAAAAAAAGCCGGTTCTATCAGATTTCACAGAGCCTGGAAAAACTCAGGGCGAAGCCGTCAGGTGCAACGGCTTTGCTGATCACCATCGCCGTCGTTGGTTCAACAACGGATATTTCAGCACAGCGGGTAATTAGTGTCAGTAACTTCAATAATACCATTGATGTCTCGCATGCAGACGACTTCAGCAAACTGATCGTACAGGATCAAAACGGCCGAATGAAACCGGTCCATACATTAAGCCGGGAACTGATGCGGAAGTTGACGAAAAAAGAAAGTCTTAACGGCCTGAATGCCGACCAGATTGTTCTGGGAATGTTTGCCAACACCCAGGACTGGATCGGCGTGGATATGATCGATATAGGCAAGCATCCTGAAATTCATACGTTACTCGGGGTCTCCCGAAACAAAGTTTCTTATGAGGATTTTTTTGACTCCGGGGGCCAGTACCGCTTGACGGACGAGGTGCGGCGGGCCTACGGGCTGCAGCCCATCGACAGGGGTGTCTATGAAAAGGAACTGATGAAAATAGACGAGAGGGTGAACATCGCCAACATGGTTTTTTCCGGCAGCATCTTTAAAATCATTCCAGTACCGCAAGATCCCAATCGTACATGGGTCGCCAATGAGTCCGGACATCATGACCATGACCACGGCAATGCGCCCGATATGACGGTAGCCGCGAGGTTCTTTGAGGCGTACAGGCATGCGCTTCAGGAAGCCATGTCTACGAACGATTACCGGCTGCCTGGAAAAATGATCAGCGAACTCAACACTTTTCAAAAATCCAACGGAGGGGATGTTATACCATCGCCCGGTCGGATCAACGCCGAGATATTGCTGAACAAGCTGAATATATTCAACCGTCTCGCAATCCTGTACGCCGTACTTGGTGTTGTTCTCCTGTTCAGTCTCTTTTACTCGGTATTCAGCCCGGCCACCAACTTAACGACGTTGTCCAGGATATTGCTGGGTATTGTGTTTACTGGGTTTGTGGCCCACACGATCGGGCTGGGGGTCCGGTGGTACGTGTCGGAAAGAGCGCCCTGGAGCAACGGCTATGAGTCAATGATCTATATCGCATGGACAACGATACTGGGTGGTCTGATCTTTACGCGGAATTCATTAGGCGGACTCGCCGCCACGATGATCCTATCCGCAACGGTATTGCTGGTCGCAATCCTTAGCTACATGGATCCGGAAATCACACCATTGGTGCCTGTGCTCAGGTCCTACTGGCTGACCATCCATGTTTCGCTTGAGGCCGGTAGTTACGGTTTCCTGATGCTGGGAGCAATTATCGGGCTGATCAATCTCATCCTGATGATCTTTCTGAACGGCTCGAACAAGGAAAAAGTCTATCGCAAGATCAAGGAAATGTCTTATCTCAGCGAGATGACGTTGATTGGCGGATTGGTCATGATCAGTATAGGAACATATCTCGGCGGGGTCTGGGCTAATGAATCATGGGGAAGGTACTGGGGCTGGGACGCCAAGGAAACATGGGCTCTGGTTACGATCCTGATCTATGCATTTATCCTTCACATGCGGCTTATTCCTTCTCTGCAAGGGTTGTTCGCCTATAACTTCGCCACGATTTTCGGCCTGGCGTCAGTCATCATGACGTACTACGGGGTTAACTATTACTTATCCGGATTGCATTCGTATGCCGCCGGCGACCCTGTACCTGTTCCACAGTGGGTCTACATCGTGATTACAGCCGTGTTGACGATCAGCGCATTGGCATTCCGGAAGAAACGTATGTATAAAATATCGACGTAAGTGACAATTGAATATGAATAGAACTGTCCATGGAATTTATATCGGAACAATGGCCATCATCGTGGTTGCTGCGACGTTTTATCTTGCCTATACGGGGTATACGTATTACTCGATTTCCCTGGAAGAACGGTTCTATCACCCGGCGCATGAATGGTTCAAGCCTAGCGGTACGTTTGGCCACGGACTGGGTATAGTGGGTACGTTGATGATACTCTTTGGGGTAACGATCTACATTGTCCGGAAGCGGTATAATTTTATGAGCAGGTTCATTCGCCTTAAGTACTTGCTGGAATTCCATATTTTTCTTTGCACGCTCGGGCCGGTATTGATCCTGTTCCATACGGCGTTCAAGTTCGGTGGGATCGTGTCGATAGCCTTCTGGAGTATGGTTGCCGTAGTGCTGAGTGGTGTGATTGGCCGGTTCGTGTACATCCAGATCCCGCGTACCGTCGAAGGCCGTGAGCTGACAATAGGTGAAGTAAAAGGAATAAAAGACGGCGTTACGAAGGCGTTAAAAGATAGTGCCGACATTGACGATCAGGTAAAAGCGCTCGTCGCGTCTGTGACCTCCGGAGTCAGCCTCTCTACCAGAACATCCTTTATCGCCCAGTACACAGAAAACAAAAGAGCCATACGGTTTATCCGGAAAAACGTAAAGCAGCATATTGACAAGCGGCGCAGGGTCGCCATCGAAAAACAAGTGAGGGAAGAGATTTCCCTGTCCTATAAGATCCGGAGGTTGCAGACGATGCAAAAGCTTTTTAAGTACTGGCATGTAGCTCACCTGCCGTTTGCCCTGATTATGCTTTTGATCCTGATCATCCATGTGGTGATCACGTTGTCGTTCGGTTATAAATGGATATTCTGATGGAAGTACTGCTGGAACAAATCATCATGTATAGCGCCGTGGCACTTGTGTGTGCCGTGGTGATCTATTTCTATCTCAGAAATGAAAAAACAAAGTCCTCCAAGACGAGACAAAAAGTAGCAGTTGCGAAAGCCGAAGGATCGTTCGAACCGGTGTCCCTGCATCCGTACATCGACCTGGATATCTGCATGGGAAGCGCAGCGTGTGTAGCGGCATGCCCGGAAAAAGATATATTGGGAGTGATCGATGGACGTGTAACGGTTATCAATGCGTCAAACTGCGTGGGTCATGGTGCCTGTTTTCATGCCTGCCCCGTGGAAGCGATCTCTTTACGGATCGGCACAGAGACGAGAGGAGTCGACCTCCCGCATGTCAACCAGAATTTTGAATCGAACATACAGGGTATATACATCGCCGGTGAACTGGGAGGTATGGGGCTGATCAAAAACAGCGTTGAACAGGGTCAGCAGGCAATTGAAAACATCTTAAAAAGAAAAAAGAAAGCGCAGGCAAATGTCCTTGATGTCATCATCGTAGGAGCGGGGCCCGCCGGTATCTCTGCTTCCCTCGCAGCAAAGAAGCATGGGCTCAGGAGCATTACCATCGAGCAGGATTCGTTAGGCGGAACGGTGTACACTTTCCCGCGATCGAAAATTGTGATGACATCGCCGATGGATCTGCCGTTGTTCGGGAAAGTCAAGCTCACGGATACAACAAAAGACGAACTGCTCGGACTGTGGACCAAAGTTACTACCGAGAACGACTTAAAAATCATTGAGAATACCAAAGTAAACGACATTAAGCCGCTTAGTGACGGAACATTTAAAATCGTCACATCTCCCGGCGAAGAATACATAACCCAAAACGTACTGCTGGCGATCGGCCGTCGCGGAAGCCCAAGGAAGTTAAATGTCATTGGAGAAGATCTTCAGAAAGTCGCGTACAGGCTCCTCGAACCTGAACGGATCTCCGGTAAAAAAGTCGTCGTCGTAGGGGGAGGGGATTCCGCTATTGAGTCGGCGCTGCTGCTTAAGGATAAAAATGATGTGGTCCTTTCCTACAGGAGCGATAAATTTTCACGGCTCAAACCCAAAAACAAGGACAGGATCGAAAAAGCAATATCCGACCGTTCCGTCAGGGTCATCTTTAGTTCCGATATAGTTTCCATTCACGAAAAAACGATACTGATAAGGTACGACAACGAAATACATGAACTGCAAAATGACCTCATCTACATTTTCGCCGGCGGAGAATTGCCGACTCAGTTCCTGCAGAATGCCGGTGTGCAAATATCGAAACGGTTCGGACACATTATGAAGAAGCATAATTAACAGCGTGTGAGTTTCAGGAAGGTATATGTAATAGGTATTATGGTACTGCTAAGGTCAATAAGCTATGCGCAAATCTCACCCGGGGATTTATCCCAGGCGCACAGCGACCTGGAAGGGATGACCAAATGCACCTCATGCCACGATCTCGGTAAAAAAGTTAACGACAACAAGTGCCTGGAATGTCATAAAGAAATTCAGTCTCTGATAAAACAGAAAAAAGGCTACCACGCGAGTACTGAAGTTACCGGCAAGAATTGTTTTGCCTGCCACAGCGAACACCATGGAAGAAAATTCGATATGGTCCGTTTTGACGAAAAGAAGTTTGATCACGGACTGACCAGGTATAAACTTGAGGGAGCCCATTCGACAACGGAGTGCCGAGCGTGCCACAAGGCCGGCAACATCAAAAACATCGATATAAAGAAAAAGAAGGACACATTCCTGGGACTCGGTCAGGAATGCCTGGCTTGCCACACCGACTATCACCAGAATACCCTTGCGCGAAATTGCGCCGTTTGTCATGACTTGAAAGCGTTCAAGCCGGCTTCAAAGTTCGATCATAACACGACGGAATACAAATTAACGGGCAAGCATACCGATGTAGATTGTAAAGAATGCCATAAGGTTGCAAAAAAGAACGGCAAGGATTTCCAGGAGTTCAGCAACGTGCCGCACAACGACTGCGTGGCCTGCCACACCGATCCGCACAATAGCCGGATTAAGGGAAAGTGTACACAATGCCATACTGTAAATTCATTTTCAGCCTTTATCGGGAAAGGAAATTTCGATCACACGACCACTGACTTTACACTGAAAGGTAAACACCGGAATGTGGATTGTCTTGAATGCCATAAGAACACAAAGGATCCCGCGACTGCGTTTGCTTTTTCAAAACCAGTCACGGAGACACAATGCGCATCCTGTCACACCGATATCCATAAGGGAAAGATGGGAAACAATTGCGCTAAGTGTCACGTGGAGACTGGATTTACATCGCTAAAATCGATGACGGGATTCAACCACGACAACACCGATTATCCCCTGGAAGGGAAACATGCAGGCGTGGATTGCAAGTTGTGTCATAAAAAGAAGTACACCGATCCGATCAATTTTTCGGCATGCAAGAATTGTCACAAAGATTATCACAACGGCGAATTCAAAAAAAACAATGTGTCTCCTGATTGTATTGAATGTCATTCTCTGGAGGAAGGGTTCGGTCACAGCTTATATACGATTGAACGACACCAAAAATCGAAATTTCCCCTGGATGGAGGACATGTCGCGACGCCTTGCTTTTCATGCCACGTCAGTGAAACAAAGTGGAAGTTCCGTGGCCTCGGTACAACATGCGCGCAATGTCATAAAAATATTCACGGCGAGCGGTTTTCGATTAACGGAGTTACTGACTGCAAGCGATGCCACGTTTCCGACAACTGGTTCCCAAGTCTCTTTGATCATAATCTCACACGATTCCCGCTGGACGGACGTCACGCAGAGGTCGAGTGTAAACTATGCCATAAGCCAGTCGAAAAAGATGGTAAGATTTCAGTGGAATACAAAATAACCAAATTCGAATGCAAAGACTGTCATCAATAGTATTGCTTCTGTTGCTCTTTAGTCAGGCCTGGGCCCAGTCGCCGCATGGCGAGTCGCTGAAAATGGATTGCGCCGCCTGTCATTCGGCGACAGCGTGGCTACCGGTTCGTGAAAAACTGAACTTCAGCCACGATTCTACCGCTTTCCCGCTCACCGGTGTCCACGGGCAGGCGGATTGTAAACAGTGCCACCAGTCTCTTTTGTTTGCCGATGCTTCAACACAGTGCGTCAGCTGTCATACCGATATTCACAACATGACGCTTGGTAACGCTTGCGCCAGGTGCCATACAACCCAAAACTGGCTTGTCGATAACATACCCGAACTGCATGAACAAGTCGGATTTCCTCTCGCCGGCGCGCACAGTAGCCAGACTTGCGCGGAATGCCATGTGTCGGAGACAAACCTGCGCTTCAACAGGATCGGTAATGACTGTGTAAACTGCCATCGCGACGACTACCTGGCAACCAGGCAACCGGATCACCAGAAGGCAAACTATTCGACCAGCTGCGCAGAATGTCATGATCCGTTTTCAACGGGCTGGAATTCCAATCTGGCGAACCACGATTTTTTTCCGCTCACCCTTGGGCATGATATCCAGGATTGTAAACGCTGCCACCTGACAGAGAATTATTCGGATGCCTCGCCTGAATGTGTGAGTTGTCACCTGAAAGATTATTCCGCTACGACGGATCCTAATCATACGACCTCGAATTTCCCGAAGACCTGCACCGAGTGCCACAACCTGGAGGCCTGGGTGCCATCCACGTTTGATCACAACACGGTGTACCCGTTCCATGGCGCTCACCAGGCGATTGCCAACAACTGTCTCGAGTGTCATGCCGCAGGGTATGTCAACACACCGAATACGTGTGTGGGGTGTCATGCCGATGACTACAATAAGACCACCAACCCGAACCACAAGACAGCGCAGTTTCCGAACGATTGTAAGATCTGTCACGATGAGACCGCGTGGGTCCCGGCTGCCTTTGACCATAACGCCGTCTACCCTTTGGTAGGAGCACATCAGCCCATTGCCAATGACTGTAACCGTTGTCATTCGGCAGGTTATGTCAATACGCCTAACACGTGCGTCGGGTGTCACCTCGACGACTACAACAAAACTTCAAATCCGAATCACAAGACGGCACAATTCCCTACGGATTGTAAAGTTTGTCACGACGAGACGGCATGGATCCCGGCGACCTTTGACCATAACACCGTCTACCCGTTGATTGGAGCCCATCAACCCATTGCTAATGACTGTAACCGCTGTCATTCGGCAGGCTATGCTAATACGCCTAACACGTGCGTCGGGTGTCATCTCGACGACTATAACAAAACGACCAATCCGAATCACAAGACCGCACAATTCCCTACGGATTGTAAAGTCTGCCACGACGAGACGGCATGGATCCCGTCAGACTATGACCACAATGCGATATATCCATTGGTTGGCGCCCATCAACCCATTGCAAACAACTGTGTTATGTGCCATGCCGCGGGCTACACCAACACACCGAATACCTGTGTGGGATGCCACCTGAATGACTATAATGCAACTACGGACCCCAATCATGCTACAGCGCATTTTCCCAATGATTGTAAGCAATGTCATACGGAGGCCGGATGGACACCCGCTACATTCGATCATGATGGAATGTATTTTCCGATCTACAGTGGTAATCACCGGAACGAATGGAATTCGTGTACGGAGTGTCATACGAACAGCAGCAACTATGCTGTTTTCAGCTGCATTAATTGTCATGAACACAACAACAAGACCAAGGTTGACAATGATCATAAAGGTGAGAATGGCTACTCGTACACCAGCGCTGCCTGTTTCAATTGTCACCCCAACGGAAACTAAGTATGATGTCCAGATGCCTGGTGATATTGTCGCTTGCCCTCGGTTATTCTTCCGTGTTCTCTCAGACTAAAACGTTGGAAGGTAAGGTCACGTTTGTAACATCCGGCAACGCTTATATCAAATTCGAATCGACCAGTACTATTGCTGCAGGGGACACATTGTACGTTACCGGAGAAAAAGCGCTGCGTCCCTGCCTGGTTGTGACAAACAAATCCTCGATGTCCTGTGTTGCCGCCCTGCTCAAAGGCTGCGAAGTTAAAACAGGCGACGCAATTGTGCACCGGACTACACGAAACGAACCAGGTAGAGATGCCGTAGTGGCGGATCAAAATACAGCACCGAAGAAGTTGACAACAACCCAACGGAAAAGGAAAGACATCCGGGGTTCCGTGTCGGCGGCAAGCTACAGCAACCTGTCGGCAACGCGGGGAGATATTCACCGCACGATGTACAGGCTTTCCTTTAATGGAAACCGCATTGGCAACTCGAAATTTTCCCTGGAGACTTATATGAACTACAGGCAGACCTTCAGGCCAAACGACAGCCTCGCAGCCAGGGATAAGGATGTCTTCAATGTATATAGCCTGGCAGTCCGGTATGATGTTACCAAATCGATGTCGCTGACACTGGGAAGGAAAATAAATCCAAAAGCCTCATCGCTTGGCGCGCTTGACGGACTTCAGGCCGAAAAGTATTTTGGGAATTTTTACATCGGCGTGATGGGAGGATTCCGCCCTGACATACTGGATTACAAATTTAATAAAGATCTCTTGCAGTTCGGCGGTTATGTGGGGGTGAAAACCGAGAAGCAGAATTTTTACTCAGAGACTACCTTAGGCCTGCTCGAGCAGCGAAGCGGCAACTTCATCGACAGGCGATATACCTACTTTCAGCACTCCGGCTCGATCGCGGGTAAACTGAATATCTTTTCATCATTCGAACTCGATCTGTACAACCAGGTAACCGCAGACTCCGCCGGCGGACTGAGACTCACAAACCTGTTTGCGTCCGTGGGATACCAGGTAACGAAGTGGCTCGAGGCCGAAGTATCGTACGATTCCCGCAAACAGATCGTCTATTACGAGACACTAAAAACGGAGATCGAGCGCATGCTTGACAATGATCAGGCGAGGCAGGGGATCCGGTACCGGTTGAATGTACGGCCTGTGAAATTTGTCAGTCTTGGCGCGACTTACAGCAAGCGGTTCCAGAGCAATGGCCAGAACAAATCCGATAACCTGAACGCTTATGTTACCTGGTCAAAGATCCCGTTCGTGAAAGGGCTGTTGTCAGTTAGTTACAATGATAACACGTCGTCCTATCTCGAAAGCAAAATTTTTTCGGTCAGGCATTCCCGGCCATTGATCCGGGAGAAACTGGACGGCGATTTTTACTATCGCATTGTCAACTATTCCTACTCCAGCCGTGAAGTGCAATATGTGCAACGATATTATGGGGCGGGATTGTCCTACAGGATTACCAGGAAAATATTATTCAGCGTTCTCGGCGAACTGGCCACCCTCACGGATGAGAAAAATTACCGAGTGAACGGAAGAATCAGTAAAAACTTTTAATTAGACCAGCTATGGAAACGAAATACTTAATAAGATTCCTATACTTCACGGCAGCCGTTGTTGTGGCGGTAAGTTGTAATAAAGGACCAAAAGTAATTACGGCAACATCATCCGGCGGTGATTCGGAAGGTACAGGCATATTTTCAGAGGAAAGCACTGCTTCCGCGCAGCAACCTGAAATGGGACTGGAGGAGGCTGTGCATACGGTAACCATACTGGAAACCCTGCCGACAAACCGATACGTTTACCTTCGTGTCAGGGAGGGCAAGGATGAATTCTGGATCGCGACGCTAAAGACAAAAGTTGATGTTGGCGGAAGCTATTTCTACCGCGGTGGTCTGCTGAAAACAAATTTTGAAAGTAAAGAGCATAACCGTGTATTCGACAGGATGTACCTGGTCTCATCGCTCGTAAAATCGGATCATGGCAGCCAGGGAGGCACGTTACCTTTGGAAACGCCTGATGCCGATGTAAGAGATGCAAAGCCCCTGGCGGGATCTATTACCATCGCATCGCTGGTGGCTGACCCGAAAAAGTATTCTCAAAAGACAGTTCAGATCCGTGGCAAGTGTGTGAAAGTCAATCCTAACATTATGGGTAGAAACTGGATCCACCTGCAGGACGGAACAAAGGACGACTATGATCTGGTTGTTACCAGCAATGAAGTAATACCGGTAGGACATACCATTACCGTCACCGGCCGGGTATCACTTGACATCGATTTTGGATCAGGTTATCGCTACGACATTCTGGTCGAGGATGCCCAGATTCAGCATTAGAATTCAGGCACAGGGTCGAGAGTAAGGACGTTCGTAAAACGGCTTGGCAGGCTATTTCCGCCGTATTCCGGTAATAAATATTTTATCTGCAATTGCGAATAATATAATTCCCACTATATTTACTGCAATTACGAATAATATCACCATGAAAAAGACAAAGCTGGGTGAGTTCGAAGAGCTCGTTCTACTTACCGTTGCCGCGCTGCAGTCGGAAGCATATGGCGTGGAGATCAAGCGTGAACTCGAAGACCGGCTGAAGGAAAAATTAAGTGTTGGCTCCATTCAGTCCGCACTTAAAAGGATGGAGGAGAAGGGATTTCTCACTTCGGAATTTGGAGAAGCAACATTAAAAAGAGGGGGGAAGAGAAAGCGTATATATACGACTACTTCTTACGCCCACAAAGTGCTTGCCGAGATGAAGGACATCCGAACAGGATTGTGGGAATCCATTCCAGCTAGCCTTGCGTCGGAGTTAAGAACGGTATGATACCACGCGAAAACATATCACCGCCCCGTTGGCCGCTGGGGTTTCTCAGGCTCTTTATTAAAAAAGAGTACCTGGAAGAGATTGAAGGCGACATGGAGGAACTGTTCTACGACAACGCCGAAAAGGTCTCGGTCAGAAAAGCAAACCTCATCTATACCTGGGAAATTCTTCGTTTGCTCCGGCCAATCTTATTGAAGAACCTGAAAACTATCTCAACGCCAACCCCTATTCCCATGTTCAGGAATTATTTCAAAGTATCTCTTCGCGGTTTTATGAAGACGCCGCTAAGTTCTTTTATTAATATCGTCGGGTTGTCCATCGCGATCGGCATCTGCGTGTTTGTATACGGCTTTGCGCACTGGGTTTATAGTACCGACCAGTTCCATGAGCATAAAAACACCGTTTACCTGATGACTTTCCTCGCCAACCGCGACGGCGTGTTACAGGTACACGGGCAAACACCGCGGCCGTTGGGTGAAATGCTGAAGCAGGATTTTACCCATATAACAGACGTATGCCGGGTGGAAGACCGGAGTGTTGTCGTCAAGTATAATGACAACGTATTTCATGAACGCCTGCGATTCACCGATCCGGAGTTCCTGACCATGCTTACATTCCCGTTGAAGTGGGGAGATTCCGGCTCGTTATCGGATATCAATAGCGTGATCCTGAGTGAAGAGATGTCGGTCAAGTATTTTGGCGACGAGAACCCTGTCGGTGAAAGCATTCTTATCAAATTCGATGACAAAAACAGTAAAGCCTTTAAAGTCTCGGGCGTGGCCGCCGAATTTCCAAAATCCCGGACGATCGGCTTTAATTTTCTTGTGAACTTCGAAAACCTGCGCCTTGCCGATCCGGGATATGATATGCAGGACTGGGAGGCATTTGTAAACGCTACGCTCATCCGGGTGAACGATCCTGCAGATCTGAAAGCGATTGAAATGGGCATGGACAAATACAAGGCTTTGCAGAACAAGGCGGTGAAAGAAGAATGGGAGATTGCATCCTTCGGTTTCGAACAACTGGCCACCTTGCACGAAAGGTCGGAGGAGATCAAGGATGACATCTCGCGAAGCTCCGCAAGCAATTATAAATCCATCATGTTCCTGTCGGTTGTCGCCGTTTTTTTACTGGCCCTGGCGTGTTTTAATTACATCAACATTGCCATCGTAACGGCGGCCAAACGGCTAAAGGAGATCGGCGTAAGAAAAACGATCGGCGCTACCCGGCGGGTGGTGATCGTTCAGTTTCTCACCGAAAACGTCGTCATGACCTTCTTTGCGCTTATCGTTGGCGTTGTGCTGGGCGCGACCTTGTTCATACCCGGTTTTGAACAGATGTGGCATTTCGATATGGGTTTCTCGCTCGCTGTACCCGGTCTCTGGATTTACCTTCTTTCCATTCTGCTGCTCACGGCGATCGCATCGGGTATCTACCCGGCCCTTTATATCTCCCGGTTCGAGGTAGCCGGTATCCTGAAAGGATCGGTTCAGTTTGGAAAGAAGAACCCGATAACAAAAACCTTCCTGGGAATTCAATTGGCTCTCGCTCTTATGTTTATTACCACGGCGGTCATGTTTACACAGAATTCGGCGTATATGGCTAAGCGAGGCTGGGGTTACAATCAGGAAGCCGCGCTATATGCACAGGTACCGGACGGGGCTGCCTTTGAACAACTCAGCGCCGTAATGGATCAGGACCCGGACGTTCTGCTGATCTCTGGTTCCCGCCATCACCTGGGTAAAAGCAATACGACCGCATTTATCCAGATGGCTGACCGCTCTTACACGGTTGACCAGTTATCGGTAGACGCCAAATATTTTGAAGCGATGGGACTTACCCTTGCAGCAGGACGGACTTTCAGGGACCTTTTCGAAACGGACAAACAAACCGTCATCGTCAATGAAGAGTTTGTCAGGAGTTTTAACCCGGGCGAGGGAACGGGTTCCGTATTCAGGATCGACAGCGTACAGTACGAAGTGATCGGCGTGGTGAAGGACTTTCACAGCTACGATTTTTTTAAGAAAGTGAACCCGACGATTTTCAAGGTCGCGGACCGCGGCGACTTCAGATACCTGTCCATGAGAGTGCGGCCGGGCTCGGAGAATAAAACGTATAAAGGGTTGCAGGCAAATTGGGCAAAACTTTTTCCGGAAACACCGTTCCAGGGCGGATACCAGGAAGATGTGTGGGGAAGTTATTTTGAAGAGATCAGCATTCACGCGACAGTGTGGAAAGTGTTCGGCTTTATGGCTGTTTTGCTGGCGTCACTGGGTTTATACGGGCTGATGTCCCTTAATATCGCCGGAAGGGCGAAGGAGTTCAGCATTCGTAAGGTACTGGGAGCCGGAGCAAAAAGTATCGCCGGGATCATCGCCAGGCAGTACGTGATATTGTTTGCCGTCGCGGTACTGCTTGCCGCGCCGACGAGTTATACGCTCATCAAAAACCTGTTCGATGCGTCTTATACCTATCACATGCCCGTTGATTTCTCCGGCGTTGTCATCGCAGTCGCGCTTCTCGTGGCGGTTGTATTGATCACGGTTTCGACACAGGTCAGGAAGGTACTGAAGTCAGACCCGGTCAACGGGCTTAAACAGGAATAGGGAAGGAGGACGCACTGCTGAACTACCAGTAATAAAAATCATCGTTGCGAAAACGAATCAGCCAGGATATCCACCACCGGATGTATTGAAGAGGTTGGATGACCAGACGACGATAAAAGAGATTGCTCCCGGAGGTACGTTTTTTATTTGTCATACTGAATAACGTTTGGCGTTGGCAGCATTCAATTCAATCCAAGGAAACCCATCAACAGTGACGAATCTTGGAACGACGGTGAATGCTGAATCTAATGCAAATCTAACAGGACGTGTACTGTCGCGCGGGTAACGGTGTTACAAAATCAGGTAATCTCGTTTCAACAACACGCCTAGGCATACTCGCTGGGAGAGACGCCGTATTTCTTGCGGAAGCGTTTGGCGAAGTACGATTGTTCATTGAAGCCCACAGCATACCCGATCTGCGCGACGTTGTCGGCCTTCGCCCGGATCAACTGTGCGGCCCGCTGCAGCCTGATATCATTTATCAATTCGCTCGGTGATGTATTGATCAACGCCTTCACTTTGCGGAATAACTGGGCGCGGCTTAAATTTACCCCGGCCGCCAGGATCTCTACGCTAAAGAATGAATTCCCGATATTCTCTTCGATGACCGATCTGACTTTCATCATAAATTTTTCGTCCATAGACGGTTCCACAGGTTCGGAAACGGGTGATTTCTCCGTGGAGAACTCTTCTTTAAAACGTGCGGCAAGCTGTTTTCGCAGTTCAACGAGGTTGGCTACACGAACCTGCAACTCTTCCATGGAGAAAGGTTTTGCGAGGTAGTCATCAGCTCCCTTTTTTAACCCTTCGATCCGCGACTGCCCGTCCGCCTTTGCCGTGAGCAGGATCACCGGGATATGACTTGTTCTTTCATTCCGCTTGATCAGCAGTGTAAAATCAAGGCCATTCATCCTGGGCATCATGATATCGGAGATGATGATGTCGGGAATGTGTTCCATCGCCATCGAAAGGCCCTCTTCTCCGTCGGTTGCCGTCAGAACTTGAAATGAACTGCGGAAACCGGAAGCAATAAAGTCACGGAGTTCGGCATTGTCTTCAACAACCAGTATAGTTTCCGTTTCTTCACCCTTATCCGTAGTGTGATCGCTGCCCGAGTAGGTAGCCAGGCTTATAAATCGCTCGATCTGCGGCCGTTGATTAACGGCGGAGAGTTCCTCTTCCAGGTTCCCGGCTTCGTACAGCGGCAGGGTCACTTCGATACGGGTACCTTTGTCGGGTACGCTTTCGAGTTTTAATGTGCCTCCATACAGGCGTGTGAGTTCATTTACGAGAGATAGTCCAAGACCGGTCCCGGGTTCACCATCCTCACGGTCGTTTTTCAACTGATAAAAAGGTGTAAAGATATTGGATTGTTCATCCACGGGAATTCCCTTTCCTGTATCGGCGATCGAAAGTACAACCTTGTTGTTTTCCATTACCGTATGTACAGTGAAGGTAACCTGTCCGCCGGGCGGAGTAAACTTGAAGGCATTAAAAAGAAGATTGTTTACGATCTTTTCGATCTTGTCAGCGTCGTAACCTACCGGTGTTTCCCCCACGGCGATGTTTTTGTAAAACATGATCTGCCGGTGTGTTGCCAGGGAATCAAAGGAAGCTGCCAGCAGATGGAAGAACGACGACAAATTTCCTTTCCCGATCGAAAGCTCCATCTTTCCGGCGTCGAGTTTTGAAAGATCCAGCAGTTGATTTACCAGTGTCAGCAGCCTGTTGGCGTTCCGTTGTACGACAACCAGGTCCTTTCTCTCATCCTTTGATAACTTCTTACTGCGAAGTTGTTCTTCCAGTGGACCGAGAATCAGGGCGAGTGGAGTCCGGAATTCGTGGGAGATGTTGGCAAAAAACCGCGATTTCATCACATCCGTTTCTCTGAGCTTTTCGTTCAGTGCCTGTTGCGTTTCCAGCAATTGCCTGTCTTTCGCCGACCGCAACCGCTGCAGCCGGTAAATGATAACCAGGGTGGCAATTAGAAGTGCCGATCCGACCACGAGCACATAGGTCCGGAGCCGTTGTATCCGCTGCTCCTGTTCGAGGAATGCGATCTTCTGTTCCTGTTGTTCCTTTTCGAATCTTGTTTCCAGTTCCACGATCTGCCTGGTCTTCGATCCGTTGAGCAGGCTGTCGCGGACATCGTAATACGCTTTCATGTAGTTGAACGCATCCGAAGTCTTTCCTTGTCGTACGTTCAGGTCGACCAACGCGAGGTATACGTGCCGGCTGACCCGCTTCAGTCCGAGCCCCCGCGATAACTTCAGCGATTGCTGCAGGTACTGATCTGCCGCTGTATAATTTTTCTTCTGGATGTGGGCTCTCCCGATATCGGCAAGTATGCCGGTTTCAGCGGACCGGTTGCGAGTCTCTTTCGCGCTGGCCAGAGCGGTTGTAAAGTATTCCAGCGCTTTATCCGGCTGATGCTCCATGTAAATTTCGCCTATGTTCGACAGCACCTGCGATACGTGGTGTTTCGTAGTCGGGTGTTGTTCCGTAACTTCAAGAGACTTGTTATAGTAGGCCAGCGCGCTGTCGTCATATCGTCGGGTGTAATCGATCACGCCGGCGAGGTTGTAGATCCGTGCAAGAAGGTCCCAGTTGTTCTTCGACAGCGCCAACGATTCAGCTTTGCGGATGTAAGAAACCGCTTTGTCGATCTCCTGCTGATCGCGGTAGCTCATGGCCAGTATCCGGTATGTTTCTGCCAGGATATTCGTAAGCCCATGTTGTTCGGCGATGCTGACGGCACGCAATGCTTTTTCGATAGACCTGTCCGTGTCACCTAGTGCCCAGTAGCAGTGTGCCAAGCGGAAACAAGCCGTGGCTATTCCTGCGGGAAAATTTACGGCTTCAGCTACTTCAAGCGCGTCTTCTGCGTATTTAAGTGAGCGGTTAAAATCCAGCCATTGATACTGGTAACTCAGCGCATTGGCTAGGTTGACACGAATAGTATCGCGCGTGTCATACAACCTGAGTTGCCGCTCGAGGCTATCAACAACACCATCCTGTGCCAGGGCCCGAACGGTGAACAAGCTGAGAAAAAAAATGAGATACCTGATCATGAAAAAGTTAACGGTTTGGGGCTGCAAATGTTAAAGTAAGTTAATAAGTTTATTCTACAATTTGCTGATCGTGAGGTGCATGAATAGCCCGTAATAACCAGGGCCAAAGAGCGGATTCAAAACGCTTGCGGAAAATACCGGCATGCCCGACTTTCAGACGTGTGTATTTGCTTACATCCAGCTTGATCAGCCTTGTGGGCGCATTTGGAAAAAACTGCATCATCATCGGTGCAGTCTTGTCATTGGCGATATAATCATCGCTGGTATAGATGGCCGTGATCGGCGTGGTGAAATGATAGAACCTGTCCGTCTGGATCCGGCCTTTCAGAAAATCCATAAAGTATGTTTTGCTGATACACCAGGACCTCCATTCCAGGATAGCATTACGGGGAAGGTTTTCCCCCCAGCCTATCTTTTTCATCTGTCCATATCCATAGATCTTGATCAATACCGGACCGATGATAAACCATAACATCCATACGATCATTTTCATCGGATAGGGAAAATAACCCCAGTAGCCCAATGCCGCATTGATTGAAATCACTTTCCGGATATGTTGCCGGTTTTCCAGCAAGCCCACCAGTTGAGCGCCTACACTATGTCCAAGCCAGATGATACCGGACAGGCCGCGGTCCCGGACCAGATAATCCAAAACGGCATTCATGTCCTGCGTTCCCCATTCGTGCATGAAGATGGGTGAAGACTTCATATCGATGGGAGCGGACTCCCCTATACCGCGGTAGTCGTAGAGCAACACGCTATATCCGTTATCCATTAAGAAACGGGCGAAGTTGATGTAAAACTCTTTCCGTATCCCTGTCGCCGAACTGATAACAATAATTCCAATATTACTCTTCCCAGGGGTGCCGAAGAGTGCGCTCAACGGATAGCCGTCCGGAGCTGTAATAGTTAGTTTATGCATACGTCAGAATAAAGAGGGTTAAACCTACGTTGGAACGTTGAAATGCAGGATGTGCACGTCCGGCCTGGTGAAAAGATGTTGCAAAGAAGGGTAGACTGGTTGCAGGTGGCGAAAGAACGCGGAAGAGAAGGGATTAACGGGCGGTCAACGGGCTATCCGATTGAATAAAGTGATCGCAGTCGCCGTGACCGTGGAAAAAATTGCGGGAAAACGTCGATAATCTTAATTGCAGTTCTTGATGATAGCCTCCTTCGCCGGCTCATACTTCATTTCGTTTGCCGTCGCAAGGTCCAGGCAGCCTTCGATCTTCTGGGAGGTCTGTATCTTGATAATACCCCTTTTATAAAAAATATGCGGATCGTTCGGATAGATACGGATAGACTCTGAGTAATCCTTGACAGCCCCGACATAGTCTTCCAACATTTCCTTCGCCGCCGCGCGGTTATCGTAATAATTCGAAATAGTTCCGTTCAACTCGATCGACCGGGAAAAATCGCGGATAGCACCTTTGTAGTTCTCCTCTCCGTACTTGCAAAGGCCATTCAGGTTGTGGATCTCCGCCTTGCTATTATCTTTATTGAGGTAAGTTTCGAATTGTTCGGCAGCTGCTGCGTAATTCTGAACTTCATAAAGCGCCCTGCCGTAGTTTTCCACGTACTGGAGATTGTCCGGATCCATTTTTGCTGCCTTCCGGAAACTATTGCCGGCGCTGTCGTACTGCTCCATCCTGTACAGGGACACACCTTTATAATTGTAAACCTCCGCCCTAATAAACTGATGTTTGAGTGCCATTTCATATTCGCCAATAGCATCCTGGAATTTATCGAGCTGGGCCAGGGCAACACCATATTTGAAGTGCGCTTCTCCGTCAGTAGGTTTGTGTTTGATCGCCTCCCGAAAATCGTCTGCGCCTTTATCAAAATTGCCAAGCGTGACGTAGGCAAGCCCTCGGTTCTTTAATGCAGTCACCAAGGTAGGGTCCAGTTCGATTGCCGTTGAATAATCTTTTACCGCATTTTCTTTGTCGCCCAGGTAAAACTTGGCGAGGCCCAGGTTATTCCGGAATACCGGCGACGATGGATTGATCTCAATAGCCCTGTTGAAGTCAGCTATCGCTTCGTAATATTTCTTCAACTCGATCCGGAGCAGCCCGCGGGAATTGTAGGCCACCTGGTGATCGGGGTTGCTTTTGATAAATTTAGTATAGAGATCATCCGCTTCCTGGAATTTACCGGCCCGCTTCAGGCTATCGGCCACGCTCAACAGCTCATCGTTACCCGGGAGGGGTGTGGCATTCGTTTTTAATACCTCTTCCGGAATGATAAAGAGTGAATCCTGAAGCTCTTCGTTAATGACCAGTGTCCGGAATTTTCCTTCGATTTGTTGTTCCGGTGACGAGTCAATAAAAAACCGTGGAAAGACAAAGCCGTCATGGTTGATATAATCGGCAAAATAACGGTATCCGCGCTCATCTTCGGCTTTATAGATCAGCGATGTTACCGTATTGATATAAAATTTCGATTTCGACTTAGCCGGTTTTGCGCGGGTAAGTTCGAGTACATACACTTCCAGCGAGTCCAGCTTCTGCTTCCGTATGAATTTCAGACTGTGCTTCAGCTCTTTATAATTCAGGAGGTCGTTGTTGACATAATCAAACGTTTTGTTGTCGGAGCCATGGCCATCAGCTTTTTTCTCTACCGGGGTTATTTTGTGTTTTTCGGTCATGGGGTTGTACTCCCACTTCAATGTGTCGTTGCTAACCTGCAGGAACGTCAGGTTTTGGAATTTCATTTCCATCCGCATAAAGTTCTTGTATTTGAAATAAATGGTGATGGGTACGGCGAGTTTCTGCATAACAAAATCACCCTTTATCTCCATCGTTTGGATAGCCATTTCATCCGTCGATTTTCCCAGGGCTTTCTTATATCCGGATACGATATCCTTTTCCGTCTGACTGAACAAAGACGGGGTTATACAGGTTAACAGAAAGAGTGTTATCAGCCTGATCATTACCATTTTATTACATTAAACCTTCAAATATACGACGCCGGCTGTCATTTTGAAATGGGTTGACAAATGCGTTCAGCTGTCTTTATACCTTCATTATTACCGAGGTAACTCCGGGCAAGCCGGGATGACCGAAGTCGGATTTAGGTAATGGCCGAATTTTACTCATCTGTTCCCTTTCACCGCTGAGACCCGCTAGGAACTCGTACTGTGTGACAGGTTTATGTTTCAAGTAATTGAAACGTGAAGTTTAGATAAACTTACTTATACCAGGACCACGATTTTCGTTGCGGCTCTTAGCGTCATTGCGCCATTGCGGTAAAATATAGCGCACTAACATCCATGCCTCTACATTTGATTTTCCTGCTCCTTAAACTCCGATGCATAAAAAGCGAATATTGCTCATCTGTTCCTTTTCACCGCAAAGACACGAAGGCGCGGAGTTGGCGCTAAGATTTCGTACTGTGTGACAGGTTTATGTTTCAAGTAATTGAAACCTGAAGTTTAGATAAACTAACTTCTACCCGGACCACGATTTTCTTTGCGGCTCGTAGCGTCATTGCGCCATTGCGGTGAAAATAGCACACTAGCCTCCAGCTTCCACATTTGATTTCCCGCTACTAAATACGGATGCATTAAAAAAAACGGATGTCGCTTCATCTGTTCCCTTTTTTCCCGAAAGCTTCCATCCCCAAATAAAAAAAACAGGAAAAGTTTATGGAATCAGATGCCTCGCTGAATCCTATGGGAGACTTGTCGCTTGCAGCTAAAACCTAACCTCCAAAATATGATGAAATTTCTACACGCTATAATCCGGGCTTCCCTCGCTTCCCTGGCCCTGTACATTTCAGCATCCGCGCAGGATATCCGGTGGGCTACCGGGCCGGAGAAGGGATTTGTATTCCAGATCACAAACAACGAAGCTCAACGACTTCTTGCCGTCTCATCAACAGAAACGATCCACAACGGGCTGCTACATACCCTGATCGACACATTTAATATTGAGAAAGGATGGATCAACCGCCCCCAAAAAGGGCATTTTATTCTGGCCAGCATCGTTGAAAACAAGCTCCATTGCCAGTACACAGGTGTGTTTCCCTACCAGGTCTTCCTGCTAAAGGAATATGATGCTCTTGCACTGCAGGTATTGGACCTGGATGGAAATGTACGGACCGACGCCAAAGTAAAGTTCCGGATAAAACGACTACACCTGGATCCGGACAGCAAAACATACCGTATAGAAAATGAGCGCGTTCAGGAAGGCAGCAGCTTCGTAACCGTCGAGCTGGACGGCTATCGCTCAGTCTTCAATATCGAAAAACACGAAGTACCCGCCTGGTACCATGACTACTCCAACGACGATGGTCCGGCATTCTACAGCTACCTGATTACGGACAAAAATAAGTACAGACCCGGTGAAAAAGTACGGTTCAAATCCTACGCACTGTCGGGAGGTCGCGCGCCGCTGCGTAAAGACCTGAACGTATGGATCATCAATGGAACCAAGCCGATTAAGGTAGCGCATGTAACGCCCCACCGGCCCGGCAGCTTCGCCGGTGAATTTCAGCTGCACGATTCCCTGAACCTGGTGCTCGACAGGCCCTACACGCTTCAACTCGTTGACGAGAAGGGGCGCCTGGTCTCCACCTGCAATTTCAAATACGAGGACTACACACTGAATGGAAACAAGCTGGATTTACGGCTTACGAACATTAAACAGTTCCATCCACAAACAAACGCAATAGCCATAACCGCCACGGACGCGAATGGGCTGATCCTGAAAGACGCCCGCGCGGCCGTCGTGGTGAAGACACAAACGATACGGGAAACCTTTCAGCCGCTTGTTACTCTTCCGGATACGTTGCTGTTCAGGGAAATCGATCTTGATCCCGACAGTGCAACCGTAGTTGAAATACCTTCCGGTTTATTTCAACGATCAAATACAGCGTACCTTGTACATGTCACTGTTCTCAATACGGAGAATCAACGGATCGAAGGTGCCATGAGTGCGACGCATTTCTATTCGTCGTTCGAGCTCAACGCCTCATTCGTCCGCGATAGCATTATGTACGAACTGACCGCTAACGGGGTACCTGTGCGCGATGTCCCCGTTCAATTATTTCATGACGATGAGGGAACGGCCAAAAGGGTGACCTTACCCTATGCAGAAAAGATCAATCCCGTCGTCTCAAGAGTTCGGATTACCGGCGACATTGTTTCCAGGGAAATTCCCATGAGCAGCCTTACACCCCGGCTCCGTATAAACGGGGGAATCCAACGGGACAGTTTTAACATATCGCTGGATAACCCGCAACGCCTCGACGTGTCATGGTACATTTACCAGGGAAGCACCTTGTTACAAAAAGGTTCCGGAACGGACTTGGAATACCGGACGATCATCGAGGACCGCACCCGGACCCTTTACGTGGAGTTGCTTTATACGTTCGCCGGCAACGAGCATATCAACCGCCGCGAGTATACGTTCTCCGATGGAGAGTTGAATGTTTCGCTGGATATACCGGAACGTGTTTACCCCGGGCAGAACGTACCCGTCGAAATAACGGTAACCGATCAATTGGGTGACCCAGTCAGCGGAGTTGACCTGACAGCCCTGGCTGTAACAACAAAACTCGACTATTACCTTCCCGATCTTCCCCATTACGGAAATACTTCCACGCCCAGACCACGCCGGGCTCACTACAGTAAGAACGAAATCAATAAACGGTCCGCTATCCTCGACCTCGATTATAACCGATGGGAAAAGCTTGCCCGCCTCGATACCATGATGTACTATCGTTTCACCTATCCGCGGTCTCAGGCGTTCAGGCATACCGTTGAGATATACGACAGCACACAGTTTGCACCCTACGTGATGCAGCAGGGGAAAGCGAAACACATTTACGTGATCGAGGTAGACCGCCGGCCCGTGTATTACTCCTGGGTGGATCAGCCTGTAAACTATTCGTTTTATGTTTCTTCGGATCGTCCCCACGAGATCAGTCTGCGGCTATTCGACAAGGTCCTTGTCCTGGATTACGTATGGTTCGATGCCTGTAAGAAAACAATCCTCAGTATCGACCTTGACAACCTGCCCGCAGGAATCGATGTACATCCAATCTATGTTCCACAAAAAAAACGGGTGAGAGGGAAAACCAACAGGGCCGCTTTCACGGAAACGGAGATCGCGCGCCACCTGCAATATCTTTCTTCGTTCAGTAAGGTCGAAGGACACGCCTATCTGGAATCGGCCACACAATTTATTCCACTCTTCCGGGCTCATGCGCGCATGGGAAAGGCACATGTTATTGCAGGGCCGGTCTTTCCCGGCAAAGTGACATTTTATAACGACAACATTATGAAGACCACCTACCGGCATACCGGCGGGTACAGGTATACGTTTGAAGATAATATCGTCTATAAGCAGGATGTGGAGAAGTTAATTCCCGACGTACTCTATGATGGTTCAGCCAGGCCGTTAACAACCGTGAACGACCTGGCGCAGACAAAGGAAATGTTTCTGCGAGAGAATATTCCCGTGGCAAAATGGCACGCACGGGTACTGGACCTGGTGGATCCCACGTTACGGATGACGGTCCTGCTTCCCGAAGAAAAAGCCGCGTCAGGGATCGGAATATTTCTCTTTGAAAACTGCAGGACAAAGCGCGTCATTTCACCCTGCCAGAACATGCAACACGGAAAGCCCGATTACTTCACCATTCCAAGAGGGCTTCACAATGCGATACTGGTCTATAACAACGGTACCTATATAAGAATGGATAGTATCGACCTGAAATCGTACCATAAAACCGTAGCAGACCTGAATCAAGTTACGTTGCATTCTCCTGATACACTGTCCCGCAGATGGCTCGAGACGCCAGGGTACAACTGTTATCCTGCGGTGCCGGAATATTCAAAGAGGATCATGCTGAATTATAGCGGTAATGTGTTCGGGAACGTAAAAGGCAGTATTTACGACGAAACGAATATGCCCCTGATCGGCGCCACCGTTTTAATTAAAGGAACGGACATCGGGACAAGCGTGGATATCGAGGGAAGGTTTTCCCTGAATATCAATGACCGGAGGGCGATACTGGTCATCAGTTTTATCGGCTATATGACACAGGAAATAGAAGTGGGGATCGGATCGGATATTTCACTGTCCATGACACCGGATGTTCAACAGCTATCCGAGGTTGTTGTGGTCGGATATGGGGTAGTTAGTAAAATGTCAATCACTGGATCGGTTAGCGGTAGGGTAGCCGGTGTGGATATAACCGTTGCGGAAGAACGAATTGCCGACGAAGAAGAAGTGGAAGACGGAGAGGAAAATCTCCCCGAAGCCGGCCAAAAACTCTACCGGGAACTAATGACGCTGGACAGAATTCGCTCAAACTTCTCCGATGTCGGATTCTGGGAACCGCGCTTGTATACAAACAAACAGGGTAGGTCCAGCTTTACCGTTGTGATCCCCGACGACATTACCATGTGGGAGGCAACCGTCTATGCCATGAACCGGCGTCTGCAGACCGGTACGGCCCGCAAAAGTATCAAGTCATACAAACCGATCATGGCCGAACTTCATGTTCCCCGATTTCTGACAAGAGGTGACTCTGCTTTCGTGGTAGGGAAGGTACTAAACTACAGCCACGACGCGAAGATTGCCGGAATGGTGAAGTGGAGCGGTGCGCGGACGGATTTTGAAAAGAGTGTCATCCTTAACAGCTATCATACAGATCAGCTTCCGGTTCAACCTTCGACCACGGACTCGGTAACCACACGGTATGAATTTATCCGCGACGATGGCTACCGGGATGGAGAAGAAAGAACGATCCCGGTGATCGAACAGGGAACCATTCGCGCCAACGGTAGCCTGTCAGTCCTGGCAAACGGTGAAGAAATACACGTAAAAGCCGGTGACAAAGAGAAAGTAAAAATTGAAATCTTAAACACGCAGCTCGATATCTACGCCGGGGAGGTACGATCACTGATCGATTATAAATACGCCTGTAACGAACAACTGGCTTCGAAACTTATCGGACTTCTCAACTACAGGACACTGATGGCCTATGAAGGTAAACCGTTCCGCTATGACATCGATGTCAATAAAATTATTGCACGACTGTTAAAGAATCAGAATCAGGAATTTTTGTGGTCGTGGTGGGATGTTTCACCCAACACTTCGTACTGGATGTCAGGTCATATCCTGCGCGCTCTTCGTTCAGCTTCCGATGCGGGATACACGGTCAGACTTGAAATCGAAAACATCACACGCAAAGCGGTGTATAAATTTGATATTGTTAACGAGTTGACATTAAACGATGTTGACCTGGTCCACGCGCTGGCTTCGTGGAACGCCGGAATCAACTACGGAAAATATCTTCCAGCCCTCGACTCTCTTATCCGGAGTATCGAATACGATGAACGGAAAGCAACGGCACGCAAATACATGAATGGGAAATGGTATCTTCACTCCAGGCTCAGGGAAAAGTTACTGGTCATGGAAACACGGCAGATGCTGGGACTGCCGTACCAGCGCGACTCACTGTTACGCTACAGGAAGGAGAGCATTATGGGAGGCATTCATTTTTCAGATGACAGGCCCGCGGTTTCCTGGTATTGTGATGAGCTGGCGGTGAATACGATCGCCTACCGGATCGTAAAACGCGACTCCACGCTGCATAATCTTCGCATCCCTATGCAGATGTACTTCCTGTCGGAGAGGAAAAAGGGATATTGGAACACCTATCACTCTTCCAATATATTGATGAGTGTGCTTCCAGACCTCATCTCGTCCGGCGCCTCGAAAGCACAAATCGCCAAGGTTGGTGTCAGGGGAAGTGTCCACGACAAGGTCACCGGTTTTCCCTACACATTACATCTGCAGCCCGGTGAAGAAGTGTACATTCAAAAAGAATCCGGCTTGCCGATGTATATGATGCAGTTTGTTGAAGAAAGGGTCACCCGCGCGAAGACCGGCGTTGACGGTTTTGAGATCAGAACCTTTCTCGCCGGAGAACAAGGTGTGCTCGAGTCCGGCAAACCTGTTACCCTCACCGTGGAAGTAAAGGTTAAAAAAGACGCGTCGGCCGAATACGTCATGATCGAAGTTCCTGTTCCCGCAACCTGCAACTATGCCGACAAACGACAGGTGTATAGCACGGTGGAAACGCATCGCGAATATTTCAGGGACCGCACCGTGATATTCTGCCAGCAAATGACCGAAGGTACTTATAGGTTCTATATTCAGCTTATTCCACAGTTCCAGGGAATGTATCAGATGAATCCCGCACAGGTCTCACTCATGTATGTACCTGTCGTAAATGCCAGTAACGATATGAAGAAGGTAATGGTGAAATGATCGTTGAGAATTGTTCCGGTGTGAATGCCCTGGAATCCGGGGCTGTTCGGGAAGCGTCTGACGCACACAAACCTTTGGCACTCTCGCGAAAAGTTTTTAAATTGTTTTATGTTTGAAAAATTCGTCCGCGGTTTTGTGCTCCTCCTTAAAGCTGAAGTGCTGATGTGGATCATTCTTCTGGTTATTGCCGGGATGATCTACCTGGTCGGTAAATTCTGGTAGCGATACCCAGACCATTAGCTTTCTGCCATTTCGGGAAATCCATGGGTAAAATCTTATTCCTCGTCCATCTGGTATTTTTTTCTTTCATCTTACGGACAGGTGCCCAAACCGTTCTTCCCCTGAAGGTCAGTGCCGACAAGCGATACCTTACAGACCAACGGAATACGCCGTTCCCGATACTGGGAAGAACGGCATGGTTCATCATTTCACAACCGGAAAACGGTTACCGTACATTTATAGAGAACACCCTGCAGCATGGCTACAACTCTATTGAATTCGCCGCGATCACACACTGGCCCATGGGAAATCACGCACCGTTCAACGGAGAAGGCGAAAGACCTTTTATAAAACGGCTGAATGGTGATGACTGGAATGGAACGCTCAAATACGATTCACTGCAACACGGCAATGATATGCCTGACCTGCTCAGCCCCAATGAAAAGTACTGGACGTTCCTGGATCGTTTCATCGCTTATTGCGAATCGAAAGGTATTGTGATCTTTATGTTCCCTGCTTACATCGGTTATGAAGGGCAGGAGCAGGGATGGATGAAAGAGCTGGTGGCGAATGGTGGCGACAGGTGCGAAGCGTACGGCTCCTGGATCGCGGGGCGTTACCGTCATCATAAGAACATTGTGTGGATGCTTCTCGGTGATATGGGTAACCTGAGCCCGGCGCAGCAAACAGTCGAAGCCGCATTGATCAAAGGTCTTAAACGTGCCGAAGGGCAGTCTGTTCAGTACACAGCCGAGTCCCACAGCGGCGAGAATGCAGCCGATAATGTTCAGTTTGGTCATGAGATGACGATCAACGGCGTTTACACCTGGGAGCTGAAAACACCGGTTCCCTACCTGGGCAGAAAGGGATACAGCCATTCGCCGGTGATGCCGGCTTTCCTCCTGGAAGAACCCTACGACGAAGAGGGGCCGGACGGGAACAACTACAATCCGAATGCAACACAACCCGTACGGCGTTTCCAATGGTGGGGATGGCTGAGCACGATCGGCGGGTATATCTCCGGGAACGGCTATGTATGGCAGTTCGTCGACCCGGTATGGCAGCAGCATTTGAATACACAGGGCGCTACCGATATGGGCAGGCTTAATGGATTCATAAAGTCGCTGCAGTGGTGGACCCTGGTGCCCTCGGGACTGGGTGGAATGAAGGAACTGATACCCGATGATGCCAACGCGGATACAACGGCACACTATGTTGCGTCGGCGGCGGCCCGCGACGGATCCCTGCTGGTGGCCTACATTCCGCCGGCCCATAGCGGACCCGTAAAAATAGACATGACAGCAATGCGGGGTAATGCGTATGGTTATTGGTTCGACCCGACGAGTGGTAGTTACCGGCTCGTCGCAGGGTCGCCGTTAAAAAACTCCGGCGTCCGCGAGTTTATGCCTCCGGGTAAAAACAGCCGTGGAGAGAATGATTGGGTTTTGTTGCTATCTCTCAGTGCAAGAAAATAAACTCACCTGACTACTCAGACGCAACGTCAAAGAATAGTATTATAGCATCCGGGATCCAGAGCACCGAATGATTAAATAAAACAGGGAACACCATGACGACAGGAATCAGATTTGCGGCTATTTTCTTTTTGCTGACCGCGTGCACGCGAGAGACACCTGACACGGCCAATCTGTTGAAACCCGCATCGAGTTTTTTTCCCGCCGAAAAAACACAGGTAATGGTCGTCGGAACATTTCATTTCGACTATCCCGGCCTGGATGTGAATAAAACCAGCGACGAAGACAAGATCGACGTCCTCAAAGAACCAAAAAAATCGGAGGTCACGGAAGTAGTGGAGTACATTAAAAAATTCAAACCGACCAAGATTGCCATAGAAGCGCGCAGCAGCTGGAACGCTACCTCGAAACTCCGCGAATACCTGGCAGGCAAACATCGTGACGAGCGCGATGAAAGGTTTCAACTTGCCATGCGGGTTGCCGCGGAAACCGGATTGGACACATTGTATGCCATCGATATGCCGTCATGGGATGACGAACTGGCCATGCGTGATACAGCGTACTTCAGAGCCCTGTTTGCAGATTACGATTTCAAAAGTGATGATCCATACAACCAGCTTATCATGGACTGGTACCAGGCACAGGACAAGATGGTATCCCGTGTTAACCTGCTGGAATACCTGAAGCACATCAATTCGCGTGAGTCACACCGGTACGACTACGGGGCTTACCTGGTGGGAGATTTTAAACTGGGTGACAGTCGCGGCGCCGATATCCTTTCCATTTGGTGGTACAACCGTAATCTCCGGATCTTTAGAAAAATACAGGATATCACGGAAGGGAAGGATGACCGTATCCTCGTTGTGATAGGAAACGGTCACGCAGCGGTACTGCGGCAGTTGCTGGAAAGTTCACCGGAGTATGAGTTCGTAGAACTTGACCGTTGAAACAAACAGCTGTCTTCCTGACTTCAAATACAATTACTTCAGCTTCGTCTTGAAAAAATCCACTGTTCGTTGCCAGGCCAGCTCGGCGGCGGCTTTGTCGAAGCGTGGTGTGCTGTCGTTGTGAAAACCGTGATTTACATCCGGATACATATACGCTGTATAGTCCTTGTTATTTTCCTTCAGCGCTTTTTCATACGCCGGCCAGCCTTCGTTGACACGTGTGTCGAGCCCTGCATAGTGCAGGAGTAGCGGTGCCTTGATCTTCGGCACATCTTCCGCCGCTGGTTGCCCACCGTAGAACGGAACCGCTGCACCCAGGTCGGGAAGCCGTACAGCCATCATGTTGGAAATCCATCCTCCGAAACAAAATCCCACGACACCAACTTTACCGTTGCATTCCTTGTGTTTTTTCACATGCTCGAACGCTGCCATAAAATCTTCCAGCATCTCGTTGCGATCCCGTTTGCTCTGCAGCTCACGGCCCTGATCGTCATTGCCCGGGTAGCCGCCAAGTGGTGTGAGCGCATCCGGCGCCAGCGAAATAAATCCGGCCACGGCAGCTCTTCTACCCACGTCTTCAATGTAGGGGTTGAGCCCTCTGTTCTCATGAACGACGATGATGCCGGGCAGCTTTTTCTTAGCATCCACCGGCCGTGAAAGCAGGCCGCGAATAGACCCGCCACCTTTTGGTGAATCGTAACTTATAACTTCGGACTTTAACCGGGGATCTTCGGCGTGAACTTGTATCGTTTGTTTGTAGTTGGGACTGATAAAACTCAGCAGCGATGCGACTGTCACTCCTCCGACAGCATACATGGACAGCTTATCCATAAATATCCTCCGGTCGATCCGGTTATGGGCGTAGTCATCATACAGAACAAATACTTCCTGGCTGATATCTTCTTTTCTGAGTTCCTTCATAGTGGTTTGTTTAAATATTTCCCTTACGTGTTATCTAATTTATTCTTTTTGGGGAGAAAACAAGGCGTCAGGTGCGGGCAATTCTACAAATGGACGAAGACCCGGATCAGTGCGCATGTCCTGCTCCCGGCGGCTTCCCGGGAACAATGGAGTATCGATTGCTACACTTCCATTTCCAGCAACGCATAGCTCAGCGTTTTACCATGGGTATCCACGGCCAGGGAGGTGGTAACACCACCCTGCAGCGCCTGGTGACACACAAAAAGCAGCGCCGAGATGTTCGGCAACTCGTATCGTATGATATCACCCGATACGATTTCCTTTAAGTGTTCTTTCACACGGTCCGCCGTTACGTGCCGGCAAAGCATGTCAAAGTCCGATTCGGTGTAAGGGATCAGCGAAAGGGTTAGTGTGTTCCCTTTGTCTCCGGCCCGGCTGTGCGCTATTTCATATAGTTTCATAGGTCAGGATTCAAATACGGTTATTTCGGGCCGGACCCGGTTGCGATCAATGTAACATGATACGATCCCGATCACCTCATTCACATATTTCCGGGCACCACCACCGGCGGCCGGTCCGTTCGTATACAAAGCTTCCACTTCTTCACCTATCAATGCCGCGTCCTCTGCCGTCGTACACTTACCGGCTATACGCAGCCTGATCTCATAGGGAACAGCCGTCGGGTTAAAACTGGCTCTGTGTACGGCATTCAATCCGACATAGTCGACACGAAGGTCGCGGATCGCTGCCTTCGTTTCAACAATTCCCTCGTTAAACCGCTTCACGATAATCTCGCCGGCCAGCCTGGCCCGTTCCAGCGCCGACTGCCCTGCATAGGATATTTCACCTTCGCCCAGGTAAAAGGCCTTGTACCCTACGCTCACTTTATAAGTCCCGGGCCGTATTTTTCCCCGGCCGCCGCTTACTTCCACCTGGTCTTTGGCCGTCTCCTTTAATTTCACGGCCGTAAAATCAGCAACCACATCGGGGGTGTAGTACTCATGGGGGTTGATCACTTCATATAACAGCTGTTCTTTAACGGTCTGCAGGTTGATCACGCCACCGGTTCCTTGTACTTTGCCGATCACGGCCCTTCCATCGCGGAATACATCCGCATAGGGGTGTCCCAGGATGTGAAGTCCCTCAACCGGTTTCCTGACGGGGTCTGCAAAATATCCGCCTGTTACATGTCCTGCACATTCCAGCAAATGGCCGATCACCGTTCCCTGTCCCATCAGATCAACATCATCGGGCGACCAGCCCAGTTCGTGGATCATGGGCGCGAGGAAGAGCGACGGATCAGCTACTCTGCCGGTAATGATAATATCGGCATTGGCCTCGAGCGCCTTCAGGATTCCCTCGACGCCGAGATAAGCATTGGCGGAAATCAGTTCCCCCGATTTTTTCAACGGCTCGTTAGTTTCGATAGCCTTCGTCGATACATCGACCTGTTCAAAAACGTCATCGCCTGTGACCGCAGCTACCCTGACTTTTAATCCCATAGACCGGGAGATATCGATGATCCGTCTGGCACCGGCGAGGGGATTGGCGGCACCCATGTTGGTGATCAGCCTGATCTTGTTTTTTATCAACAGGGGCAGGAGGGAACCGATCCTTCTTTCCAGCAACGGATCATAACCTTTAGAGGGGTCCAGCAGTTTCCGTTTCTGCGCCAAAGCGATTGTGCGCTCGGCCAGGCATTCGAGCACCAGGTAGTTGAGGTTGCCGCTTCCGGCAAGAACGATGGATGGATCCAGTCTGTCACCGGAAAATCCTGCGCTGCATCCGATTCTGAATTTCTCTTTCAATGTCAGATATGTATTGAGCCGGTTAATAAAGCCAGCAATGTCATAACCAGTGTCGTTCCAAAGGCCCATTTGAAAACGAAGCGCTGGTGTTCACCTAAATCTACATCAGCCAGGCCAATTAATAAAAACGTGGAGGCAGTTAACGGACTTAAGGGGAAACCAACCGTCATTTGACCCAGTAACGCTGCACGGCCGATCTCAAGCGGGTCCAATCCGAATTGTATCGCGGACTGGCTCAGGATGGGGACTACTCCGAAATAGTAGGCATCCGGAGTAAACAACAGGCTTGCCGGCATACTGGTGACGGCGGTCAGTACAGGCAGGAGGTTGGCATGGCTTTCCGGTACCAGGGCTACCAGCGCGCCCGCCATTTCTTCTATCATTTTCGAACCTGTTAATATCCCCGAGAAAATTCCTGCGGCGAAGATCATACTCGATACGGAAAAAATATTCCGGCCGTGCGCACCAAGTACTTTTTGCTGTTCCTTCAGTTTTGGATAGTTGATGATAAGTGCGACCATACTCGCCACGAGGAATAACGCGGGAGCCGGGATCCATCCCTTCATCAGGGTAACGATGAGACAAAGGGTAAGTACGGCGTTGAACCAGATGAGACGTGGCCTTCGAAGTTCTTTTTGTTCGGCCGTAAGACTCTCGCTGTGGCTATGGTCAAGTTCCCGGATACCCAGACGGATCCTCTCTTTTCTTCCGAAGTAGTACGCGACGAACAGGACCCAGGCAACGCCGCCCGCAATAGCCGGGATGTTGGGGTTGAATATATGAACGGCATCCGAGCTCAGCGTGGAGATGGCCCGTGCCGACGTACCGGACCATGGAACAAGGTGGATTGGACCCACGGCCAGGGCTACGATACCCGGGAGTACCAGGCGGTTTATTTTCAACTCCTTATATATAGGAAGAAACGCCGAAAGTACGATCATAAAGGTCGCGGTACCGTCACCATCAAGGTGTACGATCAGCGTCAGGATGGCGGTACCCATAATCACCTTCAGCGGATCACCCTTTGCAAACCGAAGGATAGAAACCACGACCGGATCAAATAGCCCCGCGTCCAGCATGGTAGCAAAAAATAGGACTGCGAACATCAGCATGATTCCCGTGGGGGCCACCTGTTTGATACCGGCCAGCATCATTTCACCCAGTTCTTTCGGGTTGAAACCGGCGATCACGCCGAATACAAGGGGGATTAAGACCAATGCCGTTATTACGGACAGGCGTTTGGTCATGATCAAAACGAGAAAGGTGGCGATGGTAGCGAACCCTAAGAATGCGATCAAGGATAAATCGGTTTGAGGATGATCGTTCAATATAGCGATTTTGGAATATCGGCGACACAGGGTAATGTCGTTTTTCAATGCTGGCAGATCTGTATGGCGGACGGTAATGTGACCGGCTGTACGGGGATTTACGGAAAATGGAGGGGTAAAAAGAATCATGGAAATAAAATTGGAATTTTATGACCGATCGGTCATATTTGCACGTTGTTATACACATATGACGAAAGCGGAGAAAACACGGCAGTTTATAATCGAAAAGTCCGCACCGATCTTTAACGTAAAAGGTATAGCGGGAACGGCGATGAGCGACATCATGGAAGCCACGAATTTGGCGAAGGGAAGCCTGTACCTTCATTTCGAGAATAAGGACGCATTGGCCCTTTGTGTGGTCGACTATAACCTGAAATTTTTGGTGGACAGGGCACATGCCGCCGCGAATAAGTATAAGACTGTGAAAGATAAGCTTGCCGCTTTTATCGATATCACCGGCGATCCTTCAAACCCGCCACTGGAAGGCGGATGTCCGATGCTAAACTTTGGTACTGAAGCCGACGATACTTATCCGGCTGTCCGGAAGAAGGTAAGTAAGGCTATGGACAGCCTGCAGCTGCATATCGCGAAGTTAGTGG
This sequence comes from Chryseolinea sp., assembly GCA_041742155.1. Classification (GTDB taxonomy): domain Bacteria; phylum Bacteroidota; class Bacteroidia; order Cytophagales; family Cyclobacteriaceae; genus Chryseolinea. The sequence goes on from JBGSJE010000009.1 coordinate 216,585, forward strand.
AAGAGGGTATCGCGGCGGGAGAATTCAAAAAGACCTGGAATGCCGAACAATTTTCCGTCAGGGCCTTTTCCATGATCGAAGGAGGGATCCTGATGTCGCGCGTTTCGGGAAAGCCGGAAAAACTGAAAATGGTCATCGCGATGTTAAAAAAAGAAATTAAGGAAAATTCATACTGATTTTTTTTGAATGAAATATGACCGATCGGTCATTTATTTAATACACGACTGGAACACGAATTAAAAACACCATGAAAACGACAAACAACACCGTACTGATCACCGGAGGCAGTGCAGGCATTGGCCTGGAGATCGCGAAACAATTGTCATCAAGAGGAAACAAGGTAATCATCACCGGCCGCGATCAGTCGCGACTCGACAACGCCCTGAAGATATTGAAAGGTGCGACCGGCATTGTAAGCGATGTCAGCAACGCTGCAGACGCGGAAAAACTGGTAGAAACGATCGTGCATGACTTCCCCGGGCTTAACGTTGTGATCAACAACGCCGGCCGCGCAGTCCTCTACGATATCGGCGAAAGCAACGGAGCGTTTGAAAAAGCTGAAGATGAAATGCTCACCAATTACCTGTCGATCATCCGGCTAAATGAAAAATTGCTGCCACAACTCAAAAAACAAGGGGAGGCGGCTATCGTAAACGTGTCGTCCATTGTAGCATTTGTTCCGGGCAAACTGGTTACCTATTCAGCCAGCAAGGCTGCCCTGCATTCCTACACCCAATCGCTGCGTATAGCCCTGTCCAGGACCAGCAACGTAAAAGTATTCGAACTTATGCCACCGTTGGTGGATACGGAATTTTCGGCACCGATCAACGGAAGTGCAGGCATACCCGCATCCGTCGTTGCCAATGACCTCATTGATGCCTTGGAGAATAACGTATTTGAGATACGGGTTGGTAAAACACAGGATATATACCAGCTGTTCCTGCAATCACCGGAACAGGCATTAAACGTGATGCAGCCGGCCTGAAGCAAACAGTTGCCCGAGCCGGCTGCATCCATTGGAAAACAAATTACTTTTCCTGGCTCCAGGGCGGAGTGATACCGTTCATACGAGCATAAGCAATGAGTTGTCCCAGGTGCTCGTTGGAGTGTCCCAGGGCGATGAGTACCGCAGTCATACTGGTGAACTCACCCGGAAAGGGAAATTCCACCTTCACGGGAAGGGCTGAGTCTTTCGTGTTTTTGATGGCACTGATGATCAGTTCGTAAGACCTTTTAAGTTCGGCGGCAACGGCCTCCTTGGTCTTCAGATCTTTCTCCAGGGTTTCCATTTTAACGCCATCCGGTATCCTGGCGCCGAGTTTTGAGGCGAAGAAGTAGTTGGCCGATACAATGTGCGCGCAGACTTCGGCCACAGAACGGACACCCGGCTGCGGCGCCCAGGCATATTTGTCAGCGGGAATCGCCTGGGCTAATTGCATAACCTGACCGGAAATATGTCCGATCGATCCGGCGGTTTCCTTTTGAAATTGTCCCTGGCTGAAGGCTGTCAGGGATAACATTAATGAGAAAAGGGTTAGGAGGGTTTTCATATACATAGATTTTGTTGATTGTTTAAAGATAAAAAATTGAAGGATAAAAACGCATGGCATTTTCGGTGGATGACAGTTCCGATAGAGATTGGCTAATTAAGCCATGGTTGTTTCCGGATTCGTTTATCTTTACGGAAACCCTTTCACAATTGAATCTGAGTGACACATACCGGTTTCTTTATCAGGTAGCTATTTTTGCCCTGTATAAAAATCGGGGAAGCATCTGATACACGGTAACATGTCTGTCAGCCTTCAGCAACTTCTATCGGAAACCAGTTCCCGCCCCATGAGCCGATTCCAGGTCTTTATGGTCGGGCTCTGCTTTGTGCTTAACTTCTGCGACGGTATCGACGTGCTGGCCGTTTCATTCTCCGGCACGGAGATCATGAAGGAATGGGAATTGTCGAAAATGGAGATGGGATACATCTTCAGCAGCGGACTGGCGGGAATGACGTTGGGGTGTTTTTTGCTGGCACCGATGGCTGACCAGGCCGGCCGCAGAAAAATACTGCTGATTTCACTCACCATGATCTCAGTCGGTATGCTTGCCGTGTCTGTTTGCAGTTCGTACTTTCAGATGCTGGCATTTCGTTTTGTAACAGGACTTGGCATCGGAGGCATACTTCCCGTATTGGCTGCTACCGCCGCCGAATTTTCAAATCGTAAGTATCGCGACTTTAACGTGGGATTGGTACAGGCAGGGTGGCCGGCAGGAGCGATCCTCACGGGATTTGTCTGCGCCTATACCATACCGTTGTACGGATGGAGAACGGTTTTCCTTATGGCCGGGATCGTGTCGTCGGTGATGGTACTGCTCGTTTATTTTTTCATGACCGACTCCCTCGAATTCCTGCTCCACAAACGACCCGAGAATGTTTTGTCAAGGGTAAATGCCTTATTACGGAAAATGAATGTTGATCCCGTCTCCACGTTGCCCGTAGCTCAGGAGTGGAAACGCAAGGTGAACGTGTCGTTGCTGTTCAACGCGGAGTACCGCGATTCCACGATCAAATCATGGATCGCTCTTTTTTTCAGCTTCATAACTCTGTACACCCTGATGAGTTGGGTACCGGCGATTGCAAGCGAATCCGGCCTGGCACCGGACGTCGCTATTTACGTCGGGATCGCCTTGAATGCCGGGGCGGCAATAGGCTCGGCGGCAGTTGGTGCGGCGGGTAGTAAATTCGGATTGCGTCAAACAGTAGGTACGTTTATGATGGTGGCCTTTACGGTGATGCTGCTATACGGAAACTTCGTATGGCCCATTGTTTTACTGTTCGTGCTGATCTCCCTGATCGGAATTTTTGTGCAGGGAGGATTTAATGGATTGTTTCCAACATTGTCGCGCATTTATCCGTCCGATGTCCGGGCGACGGGCATTGGCTATGGCTTTGGAATCGGACGGCTGGGTGCGATCATCGGCCCGGCCTTATTCGGTTTGTTGTCCGATGCCGGACTTACTACCGCATCCTTGTTCACCTTGTTTTCCGTGCCCGTGCTGATATCAGGGCTGTGTGTCTATCGGCTGAGATCCCCGAATCTTTAAGGGTACTGTTCGCCCCGCACATCCATGCATGGCAAGCTGCACGGTCTTCTACCGCTAATAGTGGTATAGTACTTCAGGAGACAGTGGTTATTTTCATTAACCCGAACTGTTCCCAATAACTCTTTTTTTTTTGCAGGCAGCGAAGGTTCATTGACGATTGTCTTCGGGTAAAATTTAACTACCTATGAAAAATCTTACCTGCTATTCCCTGCTTCTCTTTATTCTTTTCGTTACCGGATGCGACATCATTGAAAGCGACGATGCATTCAGAGGCGAAGAGATCACCCTGGAAGCGTACGCGTCACCCGACAAATCCATGGTCATCGACCTGGAAAAGGTATTCACCGGTTTTGAGTCCGTGCAGCTCGATCCGGAGGCAAACAATGCATTGTTGTTCGACAACCGGTACATCCGTTACAAGTCGGGAGAAGTGGAGGGTGACCATTTCCGGTTCGACATTGTCAGGGCAGGCAAGACGTCGAAGGTGAAGGTAAAGATGAACGCGACAGGGCGCACGAGCTCGTGTTCCGAAAATGACGCGTTCACCTATGCAAAGATCTCCAACACTTCGCCGCTGGTGGTAAACCTCTTCAACAATCCGGAGTTCTGTAACTTCAATATTTACAGCAATACAGAGCTGGGTATTTCCACGTCGCGGGAGGGTATCGATGAAAATCAGAATACCGACGGCCTCCAGATTGAGATCTGCAGTTGCGCGAGCCAGGGTAGTCATGCTATTCTCACTTATGTTCCGCCTGTAGGCTTTACCGGCCAGGTCAGGTTCACCTACTACCTGCACACGGGTGTGTCGGAGGAAGACCGTAAGGAGTACGGAGACGAGATCTTTTACGATCCTCAGTATGCCGATTATTTTTCCGCCCACGACGTGGTAATCGACGTAACGGAGTAACCGATCGCACTTTACATACTTCGTAAAATGGCCCTGAACTGATGCAGGATATACACTTTCTCCTGGAACGATGTAAAAAAGGCGATCAGCGGTCGCAACGGGAAGTATATGCGCTATTCGGCAGAAAGTGGATGGGCATTTGCGCACGGTACTGCAAGGATTCCGACGACGCGAAAGATGTGTTCCAGGAAGCAACCGTAAAGATCTTCATGGAGATGCATAACCTGAAAACCGTTGGCGCCTTCGGCGGATGGGCCCGCCGGATCGTGATCAACACTGCCTTGAATTTTTTGAAGAACAGGAAAGCGTACTGGTTTACACTTCAGAACTACCATTCCGGATCGGAGCAGTGGGAAAACAGCGAAGAGGAGACCATTCTCCGGATGGACAACGAAAAACTGGTGAATATCATCCATGAGCTGCCGGAAGGTTACCGGATCGTATTCAACTTATTTATGGTGGACGGATACAGGCACGCGGAGATCGGGAAATTGCTGAACATTTCCGAAAGTACATCGCGGTCGCAGCTGAATAAAGCAAAGCAATACCTGAAAAAGATTTTGACAACACAAGGAATTACCTACAATGCAAAGATCATCGGATAGTTATGTAAGGAAGATCTTTCAGCGGAAACTGAAGGATTATGAAGCGGATGTTCCCGGGGATTCGGAGGAGATTATTTTTTCAAAACTGGCGAACACAAGAATACCCGTCGTTCCAAAAGTCGTGAACGGTGTGTTGCTGCTTGCGTTGCTGCTTTTAGTGGGTAACGTAGCTGACACGCCGGAAGCCACCGGAACAGGAACGGTAATCACGCTGGCGACCGGCGATCCGAAGGCAACGATCCCCCTTGATCCTCTGTCAGACGATGCCACATCAAAGCTTCCTCAGACAAGCGCTAATAACCCGGTTGCCATCGGTATTTCACCGTTGTCCGTACCGCCGGCGCAGGAGGCGGAGTTTGCGATCTCTTCCGGAAACAAACAACTTCAGGCACCGGCTTTGGTAGATATCCACGCGTACAGCCTTCCCGCGATAAGCGTGGAAAACGGCCAGGACACGGTGAAGACCAGCGAGGCACAAATTATCCGGATAAACAATCCCGATACCGTAGCTCTCCCTAAAGAAGTGGATAAAGAGAATCACGTCCGGACCATTCACTTCCTGCTGGGTGTCACGCCGTTGATGACCTATAACCGGATCGTGCCAAACCGGTCGGACGGCATCCGCCTGAGCGACTTTAAAACACCATCGCGACTCAGCGCAGACCGGATCGGGTTCCGGATCTCCGGCGCCGCAGAATTTCCCCTCACACCACGCCGCAGTGTGCTGGCAGCCGTATCGTATCTTCAATACCACACGTATTTCGAATATCATGCCGATGAGACCCTTCACCGCCTGGAAGAAAAAAACGTCGTGGACGAATCTACCCGTGCGATGTCGGTGATGCTGGCTGTACGCAACGTGATCGCTGGTGATCAGAACCGGAACTATTACGTACAGGGCGGAACAGATGTTCAGTTTCTCGTGGGCCGGAATGCATCCTCTTCCTCCGGTATGGCCTGGATGCTCTTCGCCGGAATCGGACGCGAGTGGTCGTGGGCGAATGGATCTGTGCGTGTTCAGCCGACAGCCTACTATTCGCTTACCAGGTTTCAGTACGGGGGACTGCAATCCCAGCCTTACGGTTTAGGTGTCGAATTTGCCTACGTGCTGAAGAGGTGACCGAGGCAGGTTCAGGATCGGTTAAACAGGGCGCGAAACGCGACGTCCTCATCGGTAAGAAGTTGTTGCGGCAGATAGCCTTCAAAATTTGGAATGGACGGGTCGGCTCCGTGATCAAGCAGGATACGGGCGCAATCAGCCTGGTGATGCCGGTTCTGTTCTCCGCCGAAACGGTAGCCGTGAATAGCCCAGAACAACGGAGTGGATTTGAATTCGCTGCAACGCTGATTGATATCGGCCATGACCGGAGCCAATAGTTGAACAAGGGTATCACGGCCGCACCACGAAGCCCAGTGAAGAGCTGTTCCGCCATGGCATCCCCGGTGATCGGGCAGAGCACCCTGTTCGATGTACAAGACGGCAAGCTGGTCACAACCCAGGCTACAGGCAGCCGTCAGAGGCGAATCTCTTCCGTCAACAAGATGGTCGATTAAACTGGCACCGTTCCGGATGAAGACCTTCGCTATTTCCAGCGCCGTTGCTTCCGTAAATAATCCTGACGAAACACCGTCGCAGATCCGGTGCAGGGGATGGGCAGTCGCCGGATTTCCGGGCATTGGAATTTCCGCGTTGGCAAGAGCCGGATCACCTTTCAAAAGTTCGGTTAACGTAACGAGATCAGCGGAAAAAAGAGCGTCGTAAATATTCATGGAGAACGTAAGTCAGAATACGTGCACAATTTTGTTTTTTATCGCATAAACCACAAGCCCGGCGGTGTTCCGGGACCCGGTTTTTTGCAGGAGGTTGATCCTGTGTCCGTTGACAGTCTTCGAACTGATAAACAGTTTTTCGGCAATCTCATCGGTCGTCAGTTGCCGGCATATCAGCCCGAGAATTTCTTCTTCACGCCTTGTCAGCTGGATTGGTGAAAACGCCAGTGATTTGGTTTTTGTCCCGCGGCCGAGGTTGTTCTGCAGCGCTTTCAGTGTACGCTGGTTGATATAAGAACCTTTGTCACACACAGCGAGGATAGCTTCGTGTACTTCTCCCGGATCGCAGTCCTTCACCAGGTATCCATGGGCACCGTTTTCTATCAGCTGCGCGATGAAATTTTCATCGTCATGCACGGAAAGGATCAGGATCCTGATATCCGGATAAGCTTGTATCACGGCTTGTGTTACCTGGATACCGCTGAATTCAGTCTGACCGAGAGGGGGTAACGACAGGTCTACCAGCAATACATGCGGCCGTGTGGTGCAGTTGGAGAGTTTGTCCACTACCGAATAGCCGTCCGGGCTTTCAAATACAACCTCCACTTCAGGCCAGGTTCCAAGTATTGCTTTCAAACCTTCGCGAAACAAAACCTGGTCTTCAACGATGCCTACGTAAATGGGGTTCTTCATGCTTACGGACTCAACGGGATGTTCAATTTAATATTAAAACCGACATCATCAGTCGCTCCCGGAACAATTTTACCGGAAAGCGCGCTTACCCTGGCTTGTAAATTATTCGTTCCCAGTCCCGCAATAAGCCCTGTGTTCAGACCGGTTCCGTTGTCATGATATCCGACGATCAATCCCTGCGGACCGACATCTATTCCTATGTCGATTTGTGTTGCCTTTGCATGTTTGATCGTATTGGTGATGAGCTCGAGGCAAATCCGGTATAACCCCAGTTGGACGGACCATGATAAAGTTGGAAGGTCGCCGGCTGTTACATCGACATGTACACCATTGGTGTTGTTAATGCGGCCGGCAAGTGCTTCCAGTGTTTTAATGATTCCGAACGCCTCCAGTTGTGGTGGCATCAGTTCGTGACTGATACGGCGCATCGATGCCAGCGCGGACTCGGTGAGCGCACGGATATTTTGTAACGCGGGTACGAGGTTTCCGGCATCCATGCTGCTTTGTTCTTCCAGTTGAATCAAGTGCATGCGGGCGATCGACAGAACAGCGCCCAGTTCGTCGTGCAGATCGCCGGCGATTCGTTTGCGTTCCGCCTCCTGGGTTTCGATGCTGGAGCGAAGCATCTCCTGGTTATGTCGGTTTTTTGTCTCCTCCTGCTGGAGCTTTTGCTGCATCAGGTTCTTCCTGAAGTGCTGATTCAGGAGGATTACGCCTGAAGCGATAATAAAAACCACTCCCGCCAGCGGAAGGAGTGCCGCTAGAAAGTTCAGCTCCTGGGTCGATTCCATAAACCAATAAAAAAACAGGTGTGCATAATTGTCAGGAAGGCGAAATGGACTACCCATGTGTACAGGTTGGCATTTCGTGAAAACAACGTCATGATAATCTCCCCGAAGTAAAACAAAAGTAAGCTCGATGAATAGTAAAGAAATAGCCCCGAGTTAATCCAGTTCAGGCTGGTGACAATGGTGGCTTTGGATTCTTTCACAATATCGTCCAGCAGCAGGGTGAATGTAGACAGAGATAAAATGATAATCAAGATGGACTCAACGGTGAGGGACATGGACGCGTAGGTGAATATTCCCTGGAAAATAACCGCGTTCAGGATGGTGAAGATTGTGAACAGAACAGCGATTACCAGGAGTACATTTTTGTGGATGAACCCTTTCAGTACGGAATTGTAAAACCGGGTCAGGACCAGAAAACCTGCCGCGACGTATATGTGCAACAGCCACAGGTTGTTTTTGCTCTGGTACCACAGAAGCGTGGAAACGATCTGCACCAAAGCGGACAGGAAAATAAAAACGCTGATAATCCTCAGTTCCTGCCCCAGTTTTTTATAAATAATGGAGGCATACGCAGCTGTAATAAGCACGGGTACGTAAGCATACCTGATGATCGTATCGGAGATACCTTCCATCTAGAATTTTTCAGTCAGTGTCAATTGCGGACAGGTTTTCGGGCACGGCATGGCGAAGTCCATGACATAACCCTGCAACTGCGACGCGTCTGATTGATCTTTGACTTTCTTTTGAAGCACGTGATCTCTACCCGCCTGTGGCGGATGGGAATCCAGGTCCGCGTCTACAACCGGCGTCAGGAAGAGCTTAAATTCATCCGAAGGGTCCAGTCCGATGTAAACCCGCACGTATTTAAATTTAGCTTTATCCTCGTACCTCATCTTCATTCCCAACGCTTCCACCAGATCGGTTGACCGGATTGTAAATGATCTGAGGGGTGAGTTGAGGAGTACCGGTTCTTTTGCGTTCCCCAGTATACTATCGTATCGATTCATGAGTTTAGCATAACGGAGAATGTCCTCCTGGGCGCTTTTTACAGGTATGGTAAACCTGGGAAAGGAATCCGATTCTAGCACCACATCATGGTCATCCGATAGCGTCGCTTCGTTGGAGGATGGAGACTGGCAGCCCAGCATGAACATCAGGCTGATACAGATAAGACAGATATAATTATTCATAACACAAGGGTTTAGTTAGTTCAAGCTAGATTATTGCCCCGTGAAATGAAAGCACTGTATCCGCGTCTGCCGCTAAAACAGGTATAAATACGGGTGATAAAAAATAAAAACGGATAGAAGTACCTGTTTTTAAAATCTGATAGTTCTACGCTTACACGAGCCATTCGTTCGGTTGAATTTTGATCAACAATTGCCGGTAACAGGTCGCAACGATCACACCGGCATTCCCGGAAGCCGAAAAGGGAATGAGTAGGCACCCATTATCTTAACTTCTTACATTATGGCAACAGCACCAGGTCCTAATCTGACCAAACTCGATCCCCCACAACCCGATCCGTTCAACGTACAGGCCGTGAAACGTTATGTATTTAATGAGACGGGAAACATCATGCTGTCGACGACAGACGACAAGTCGGATACGATTCAACAATCCGTAAGGGATGTATTTGCCGAGGTATCGGTATTTTTTGCAGCGATGACCAAAGCGATATCGCAAAGTATTAATCCACTGGGCACCAAGGACGCCGATGGCAACCTTCCATACTACTCGCTTTACAATTACGATGCCCTTTCAGCGGTGATTGACGGGTCGGGCTACTTTGTCCATGTAAACGAAGAGGACGTTTCCTACACCACCAACAGTTGGGGAATGACGTTCAGCAAAGAACTTTTCGAAGCAATCCTCGGACTGGCTACCGGTTCCGGGGCGCTTGGTTTTGCGTCGGCGATGATCAATTCGATCGGAAAAGAGGGGCTGAATATTTCCGGTCAGAGCTCCTCGAAAACCAGTAAGGTTGCCAACATCATTTTTGTATGCGAATACCTGTTGGGTATGCCTGTCATCAGTACGCTGATTGTTACATCGGACGCGAAGTCCGCTGCCCAGCAATTTCAGTTCGGTCCGTGTTTCAAGGAACAGTCGTCCAGTACCACAATCGTGGTGCACAAGGACACGTATATGTTCGTAACTCCGGCGTTTATCAAGCAGTATGCGGGTGATCTGAGTTCGATCATGAACGACCCCGCCTACCTGAAGCTGATCATGGAGCTCCAGAGCCTCGTTGAGCGCGTTCCCGGCATCAACGGTGTGTACGATGTTTCAGGAGCAGGTGTTCCGGTGCTGGTTCCCGGCGGCTCGAATCTGGTGGCCGGTACGAAGTATGCAATCTTCGGTCAATACCTGGGCGAAAATGTCTCGGGGAAATCCGCGCTTGCATTGTCCCCGGTAACCACGGGTGTAACGATCACCCCCGGTACATGGGACGACAACGGAATTGAATTCACGCTCACGAACACGTCCGGCGGCAATGTGCCAAACGAGATCATTATGGTTACACTTGGTGACGGGGCTACAAAGATCAGCGCCGGCTCCTTTACCGTTGCCTGACGAACAACGGCATTTCGAGAACCAATGGAACACCGTATGCTTTCTTTGTAATAGAGAAAGGCATACGGTTTTTCCTGACGGAAAGTAAAGATCCACAAACAAAGAAAGCCAATGAAAACGATGAAAGGTAAATCAAAGACCATGTCTTCAAACCCTAAAACTGAGGTATTGATTATGAATACATTCAATCAGATTATTGCCGCGCTCGGCGGCGGAAACGGACCGTGGGATATCGGTGACGACCCGCCGCTTCACGTTACATTAAACCCGGGCTCAAGGTCGCTGATCTTCGCCCTTAACGCAGGTGTTCATATTACCGTGTACGAGGACTCCTGGAACGGAACGGTTCAGATCCGCGACCTCGGTGGTGAGCTTGTTAACGTTGGTCCTTATTGCTTACATGTAACCGCCGGTGGTGAAAGGTGGTTCAGGCAGTATGCGGCCAACAACTGGAGCTGGGTTACTGACTACGGTACCCCTACTGAAAGGTACCTGAAGGCGTTCAACGCGTTGATGAATACGGTAGCCCCTTACCTCGGATAGAGGGTTGGCGCCGCCAGAGTGCAAAGGTTTACCGGAAAATGCCTCATAGACATGGTAAGCCTTTGCACTTGCCTTATTTCCAACCGATAGTGTATGTCCAAATAGGCCTATATTCGTTCGGGAAAATGCTGTCCAAATCAGCCTGTGCGGAAGTCCATTTTGCCCTGCGTCTTTGTTGCTTTCGGACGTTACATTTGCTTCATCAGATAACAGACGATAGCAAAATCAAACAAAATTATGAAAGCAACCGCAACAGACTTCAGTACCCGTTTTTTGGTAGACGAGAATCCGGAAGACGTATTTTCAGCCATCAACCACGTTCGCGGTTGGTGGTCGGAACAGATAGACGGCCGCACCGACGCGCCGGGCGAAACATTTACCTACCGTTACAAGGATGTACATATTTGTACCATAAGGATCATTGAATTCATCCCCAGTCAGAAGGTGGTGTGGCTGGTGATGGATAACTTTTTCAATTTTACGAAAGACAAGAGTGAATGGAAGGACACAAAGATCAGTTTTGAGATTTCCCGCCAGGGCAACAAAACGCAGGTGCTGTTCACACATATGGGACTGGTTCCCGAATACGAGTGCTTTGATCTCTGTACCGACTCATGGAGTCAGTATATCGGCCACAGTTTACGGAACCTGATCACCACGGGAAAAGGTCAACCCAACCCGATCGAAAAAATCGTTAACGAAGCGAAGGTGAGAGCTGACAAGATGAGTTGACGGGGCGTCGTTGATAACGTATCTTCGCTAAGCCTCCTTATTTTATATCAAAGTCCAGGTACTCGTTAAAGAAGGGCAGGAGGTCGTTCAGCACGCGGCCGTCGGTTGTCCATATTTTATTTCCATGGGTCCCGATGTATTCCTCCGCAAAATGATCAATGCCCAGGTTTTCCAGTCGCTGGCTGAACATACCGCATTGAACAGGAAACCGGCTGGCGTCATTGCGGCCCCAGTCCAGCTTTAATGCTTTTAGCTTTCGAAGGTTGGACGCGTACTGATCCACCATGTAGACCGGCATGTGCTGATTCCATTTTTCCATCACGGCCTGGTTTACATTCAGGGTATCGCCTTCGTACGTAAACGGCAGGTCGCAATAAAACGGCGGCTTTGCCGGATTGGGGGACCACGCCCGGGCTACTGCTACCAGTACTTTCGGGTAATACGTTTTTTTCAGTTCCTCCGGCGTCCGGATACGGCTCAATTCCCGGAAGGAGTCGCTGTTGGGTCCGAACTCCTTTACAAATGCCAGGAGGCCCGGGCTCAACGCATAAACGCTGCTGAATACGTCCGGGTATAACATCCCCATCTTGATAGCTCCGTATCCACCCATCGAATGACCCGCGATCCCCCGGCTGTTACGCGTGCCGAGGGTCCTGAAGTTTTTATCCACGTGCTCGACCAGTTCTTTCGCGGCGAAGTCGGACCAGTTTCCGGTAAGGGAAGAGTTACTGTAAAAACTTCCCTCATATAACGTGTGGTGACTGGCAATGACAAGAATAAACGGCCTGATCTTTTGCTGGCTTAAACTCCGGTCCAGGATCGCTTTCATACCGGCACTGATACTATCCGTACCCATGAATCCGTGCATATAATATATGACCGGGAAGCGTTTGTTTCCCTTGTCGTAGTCAGGAGGGAGGTACACCGAGACTTTGCGATTCGGATCTTCGCCACCCTTATTTTGCAGCGTTTTGGCGTTGATCGTAAAGCTGACCACTTTGCCCTGTCGCACCTGGCCGGTCAGCTCATGGCAGAACAGGAAGATAATGAAGATCAAATGATACTTTTTCATGGGTAGTGTTGGCGTCTTACCGGTCCGAAGGTAAACAATTGAGGCTTTGTTAACATCAGGCATATTACATAACAAAGAAAATGCATGTACACGCGGTTAATTCAAGATAAGAGGGACAATTCGGACAAAAAAAAGGTGACCTGTCACCAGGCCACCTTGTTTATTTATATATGTCTCTGACGATCCCGGAGGAGATCAGGCGAGATCAAACCGATCCAGGTTCATCACCTTCGTCCAGGCTGCGACAAAGTCCTGCAGGAATTTCTCCTGAGAGTCCGTGCATCCATAGACTTCAGCGAGTGCCCGCAACTCGGAATTGGAACCGAAAATAAGGTCGACCCGTGTACCGGTCCACTTCAGTTCGCCTGTCACACGATCGCGGCATTCGAACAAGTCCTTGTACTCTGATGTCGCCTTCCAGGTCTTGCCCAGATCGAGCAGGTTAACGAAGAAGTCATTGGTGAGCGTCTCCGGCCGTTTGGTGAAAACGCCATGCTTGGACTGATCGAAGTTTGTATTCAACACACGCATACCACCGATCAATACCGTCATCTCAGGGGCCGTCAGTGTGAGCAGTTGTGCTTTGTCGACGAGCATTTCCTCAGCCGATGCCGTATGTTTTTTCTTCATGTAGTTCCTGAATCCATCGGCAAATGGTTCGAGCACCTCAAAGGATTCGACATCGGTTTGCTCCTGTGACGCGTCGGCCCGACCGGGAGTAAACGGCACCTTAATATCGTGACCTGCATTCTTCGCCGCCTTTTCAATACCGGCACATCCGGCAAGCACGATGAGGTCGGCCAGCGAAACAGTCTTGCCGCCGCTGTTAGATTCTTTTTGGATTCCTTCAAGTGCCTTAAGCACGGTGGCCAGCTGAGCCGGGTTATTTACTTCCCAGTCCTTCTGCGGTGCGAGCCTGATGCGGGCGCCGTTTGCACCACCCCGTTTGTCGGAGCCGCGGAAGGTTGATGCGGATGCCCAGGCCGTTGATACCAGTTGGGAAACCGACAAGCCCGAAGCGAGTACCTTGCTCTTCAGCGTAGCCACATCCTGATCATCGATGAGTTTATGCGTAACGGCCGGGATAGGGTCTTGCCAGATCAATACTTCCTTCGGTACTTCCGGACCCAGGTAACGGGCGATAGGGCCCATATCGCGGTGAGTAAGTTTATACCAGGCACGGGAGAACGCATCGGCAAACAGATCCGGATTTTCGAAAAACCGTCTTGAGATCGGTTCGTATACCGGATCGACGCGAAGGGCGAGATCGGTCGTCAGCATGGTAGGCGCATGACGCTTTTTGGGATCGTGCGCATCCGGCACGGTACCTGCGCCAGCACCATCTTTCGGTTTCCATTGGAATGCACCGGCGGGACTTTTCGTCAGCTCCCATTCGAAGCCAAACAGGTTCTCAAAGAAGTTGTTACTCCATTTCGTCGGCGTAGTCGTCCAGGCGCCTTCGAGACCGCTGGTGATGGTGTCACCCGCGTTACCCTTTCCGAATGAATTTTTCCAGCCGATGCCTTGCTCTTCGATGCTCGCGCCTGCAGGCTCCGGACCCACATATTTACCTGGGTCGGCTGCACCGTGGGTTTTGCCGAAGGTGTGACCACCGGCAATCAGGGCTACCGTTTCTTCATCGTTCATGGCCATGCGGCCAAAAGTCTCGCGTATATCGCGGGCTGCCGCGAGGGGATCCGGTTTACCGTTAGGGCCTTCCGGATTGACATAGATCAAACCCATCTGCACAGCCGCGAGCGGGTTCTCCAGTTCACGGCTGGCGGTATACCGTTTGTCGCCCAGCCATTCACCTTCAGAACCCCAGTAGATATCTTCGGCTGGTTCCCAAACATCCACACGACCGCCGCCGAAACCGAATGTCTTCAAACCCATCGATTCGAGGGCGCAATTGCCGGCAAGGACCATCAGGTCTGCCCATGAAAGTTTTTTGCCGTACTTCTGTTTTACGGGCCAGAGCAGGAGACGTGCTTTGTCGAGGCTTGCATTGTCAGGCCAGCTGTTGAGTGGAGCAAACCGTTGGGTTCCCGCGCCTGCGCCACCGCGACCATCGGCTACGCGGTAGGTACCCGCGCTATGCCAGGCCATGCGGATAAAGAAGGGCCCGTAGTGACCGTAGTCGGCTGGCCACCACTCCTGGGACGATGTCATTAATTCGAAGATGTCTTTCTTAACCGCCTTCAGGTCGAGGGATTTGAACGCTTCCGCGTAATCGAACGACGGGTCCATGGGGTTGGACAGGGACGAATGCTGACGGAGGATATTCAATCTCAACTGATTAGGCCACCAGTCGCGATTTCTGGTTCCGCCGCCGGCGGTTTGTTTCAGGGCGCCACCGTGGAACGGGCACTTGGCTTCCGCCGTGTTAACGTCGGCCAGTATGGAGTCCGAAGGTTTGTTGTTTTCCATATTTATAGATTAATAGATTGTTTACAATGTTACCGGATGATGATGCGGTCTTATCGGCTGATTCAAGATTACAACAGCCCGGCACATAAATCAAATTGATGGTTTTTATGATCATATAGTTGCTATCTATGAATGACTATGTCTCGCCTGATAATAACAGGTCACGTCGTTTGGAGGATTATTAAATCGTTGTAAGCTCCAATGCGAACAAGTT
Source organism: Chryseolinea sp. (assembly GCA_041742155.1). GTDB lineage: Bacteria > Bacteroidota > Bacteroidia > Cytophagales > Cyclobacteriaceae > Chryseolinea. The sequence continues at coordinate 232,015 of JBGSJE010000009.1, forward strand.
AGTCCGATTCATTTGCAAGTTGACTGTCTTCGTTATATCTTCGTTGCAAGAGCCCATCTTATACTTTCCATTGTAATAGCAATGGAGGGAATGAGGTGGGCATTTTCGTTGCTGGTAAATCCGATGGAGAAAAGTATATCGATAGTCATCATGCTATTCACTCTGAGTTTGATCTCGGAGCGGTTGGTTACGTGGGTAAAACTGGAATGGGGGAGGAGGGGTAAAAAGCTTCCAGGATTCTCTACAGCTGGGGAAGACTGGTCAAAAAAATCCAACGATGAACAAACGGAGAAGATACGTGAAAAACAGATTCTGGGACTCAATATCGTTCTGAGCACAGTCATTGCAGTTGCCGCAAACGCGGATTTCCTCCAGATACTCAGGGCAAGCAACCCTTATGAAGCAATTGGGTGGGGGTGTCCGCAGTGGACGTCATTAATCGGTTGGCCATTAACCGGTCTCTTCATCAGTCTTGGCTCAAAATTCTGGCACGACCTCCTGGACCTGCTTCTTTACACTAAAAATCTGAAGCAAAAACTCAGCGATCCTCAAACGTATGAAGTCACTTCTGTCGATCAGTTGGAAGAGTTCTTAAAATTTACAGAAACCGACCTAGTTCAATTGGCGATTGCTCAGAATGAGCAGGCCCTAAGGATTAAATTCCCCGGTATCCGCGATCTTAACGATTCTGTAAAAATAATCAACAACGAGCGAAGGAAAGTCCTTACCGTTTATTTTAAAGATAACAGCACTAAAGGCTTTCCCACCACCATACCTGTTCTCCTTCCAAGCGGAAAGAAGTACCACGTGCTTACTGAAGTAATTCCTGGTGCGGGGATCGTCACACACTCGGCAGGCCTGGATGCCGCATTGCGACACGAGAACCTTAACTATCAAGGATCGGCATGTTGTGTAGTTACCGCTCAGGATGAAAATTTTTTACTAACCAATTGCCATGTTTTGACCGACGGTCGTGTTCAGAATCCACTTTCCAATACTGGTGACTTTAAAGTATTTTATGACGAACAGGAAATCGGGACCTGGACCTTCGGTTCAATGACGTCTGTCGGTGATTTTGCGCTGGTCAAACTGAACGAATCAAACAGGGATACATTTGTAAGCGATTATCATCCTCAGCTTTTTAACAATCGAAAAAGAGATGTCTTTAAAGACGACTGCCTGGTTCTGCAGGTGAATACCACAGGCAGTAAATCAAAAAACAATACAGGATACGTTGTGGATATCTTCATTGATAAACTGACAGTTGATTATAGGGGAAACATGCTGACATTTCATGAAGCGATTCTCGTTGCGGACAGGCAAGACAGGGAAAATTGTCAGCCCATAACTGCTACAGGGGATTCCGGGGGGTTACTGTGTGATGCAAGCGGAAACCTCATCGGAGTGATAACTGCCATCGACAACCGATTCACATATGTGATCCCGATAAAAAAATTCCTGGAAGTATCACCTGATCCTAAAATCAAAATCTTATGAAAAACGTTGCCATTATTCTTTTCGCGATGTCATTTGTATCAGGTTTTCAGATGTACGCTCAGCCGGCGAGCGTCACCGGAAACTTTTATGAAGATGCTAAATTGTTCGTTAACGGAATTCAGTCGGCCGACGCGAAATTTTTGAGTGTTGTTTCTTATTACTTTGAGCGAACCGATGTAAACTCTACCAACGCCGGTTCTATCATTAGTTCAAATTCTTTCCTCGAACCATTGGTTTCGCGCATAAACATACGGCCTGCTGTCAATCCGGCGGTAGCCGCAGCACCCACTGGCTTCGGGTCCGGGATAGGAGGCATGAATGTGGCAAAGTTCGCAGACGGAGCCGCAAAATTCCTGATCGAGCGGGGTAAACTTGAAATCTCCATGACCTTCTTTTCAAGATTTAATGAAGAACTTAAAAAATACCCGGAGCTAAAATTGCTACTGCCTCGTTCATTTGAGATCGTCAAAAAGATAGAAACCCATAATTTTCAGAATTTTCTGCAGGAACTCCAGGATGCCTTTGCCAAGGATATGACGAATATGCCTGTGAGCCTGCTAAGCTTACGTAATATGGAAATATCTGTATGCGAGGGAGATGCGGCGTGTCAAGCAAGAATTGCCAGCGTCACCGCGGCGTATACTTCGGCGGAATTCAGGCCCCTTATTTTATCTCTCATCGCCATGCAGGGAATAATTGACGGGAATAATATAAAGGATATCGTAAATAAGATGGTTGTAGACCAAGCCATTTGCGGACAACCCAATGACAATTTCAACGCTTATCTGAAAATAACCGCCATCTTAATGGAGATGTTTCAATCCGCAGATACAAATGGTTCTTTGTTTCTGGATCAGGGACAATTGAGGGATTTGTTTTCCTCGCCAGATCTATTGCGTGTATTCCTGGGATTAGGCTTACAGAAGTTTAATATGAAGCCTTGTTATGCCGGTTTACAAATAACAGGAGGCAGGAACCTTGAAGATGTTTTCAATGCCGTGCTCGTCGGACAACAAAAATATTACGGTGTGATGGGCACGTTTGACCGGATAAACATCAGCAGCGCCGGAGTCGTGAGACAATTGAGAAACAGCTCAAAAGTTGAAAGCGACCAGGTAATTACCCTCGTGTCATCCTCTCTTCAACTGGTGGAAAATATATTACGAGCACTGGAAAAAGTGACTGACGTACCCCTTGGACAAGCTCACACAACCTTGATTAGAAATCTTTCACTTGCCACCGAAATCTGCGTGGATATTGAACAAAAAAATTATGCCGGTATCTTTAACGGAACGATTAAATTCATCGAGATCAATCAAATAATCACTGACACTAAAGCAAAGGAAAAGTTTGTGAAATACATGGCCTTTGGTGCAAATCTGGCGTCCGCTACTACATCAGATGAAGTAAAAGAAGCCATCGATGCCGTAGCGCTTCCACCGGGTAGTTATTCGATCAAGCAGAAGTCTTCGTACTCGATTTCTTTTAACGGCTATGCCGGATATTCATGGGATTTCAATTCAAAAGGATTGTATATGAGAGGGATTTATGCACCTATCGGGTTTACCTTCAGCAAGGGGTTAAGCCGGAAGTTCGGTGGATCGCTATCGGTTTTTACTTCCCTGATTGATATTGGAGGCATTGCAGCTTATCGACTCGAGAATGACTCCACCGATGCCCTAAAGCAGGAAGTGAGGCTGGAAAGCCTGTTTTCCCCTTCCGCGCAGTTACAAGTTGGTATACCAAAAACGCCGCTAGCCATTACTTTCGGATGGCGGTATACACCTAAGCTGTTCTATTCAGGAGATACTGACAACTTCAGAACGGTCCCTTCAAAAAGTGTATTTAACCTTTCAGTTCTCATTGATATTCCCATAGCAACACTTTACAACAGACAGTATGAAAACTAACTCCCGCTTACCGATTCCCTGAAATGCAGCCAGACCGTTGCATAATGGCGGACGTTAACCCCCACTACTGCGTTACTACACCAGCAAGAGAACTTTTAAACGCATCAAACAAATCTACCCCCGGAGACAAACACTTCAGCTGGTAGCGTACCAGAAACCCAAAAAGTGCCTTGAACGGGGCAAGGCAGGCACTTGAATTGATCTGCAAAAGCCATTAAGAAAACCTATCTTGGAGCCAAATTTATGCATGCGCTACCCGGAACCTTCGCCGGTTTCCGGTAGGGATCGTAAAAGCCGAACACATGCCAAAAACCTTCGATTATACCGCACAGGCTGTCAGATTTTCCGGCAGGTTTCCCGCCCTGTCGTATGTGAGCATCCAGGTAACATTCTGGATCGTGGCCAATGAATTACTGACACTGATCCTCCATCTCCAGTCGCTGCTAATCTCGGCATCCACCCGGGTACCCGTACCGGGACAGTTGGGCCCGGCTCTCCTTATCGCCCTCATTTTTGGTGTCGTGTATGGCGCCACACTTGGACTGGCCGACTATTACCTCGATAAAAAGCTCTTCCGGAAGAAGCCCCTTGGAAAGGTGATTGTGCTGAAAGCACTGATGTCCCTCCTTGCCATCATCTTCCTGCTGATGCTCATGCGGTTTGTGTTGCTCTCTGCCCTGATCACACCTGCACTTAACATGACGTTGAATGACCAGTCCTGGGATTACCTGTTTTACCTTCTCGTCATTTATTACTTTTTCATGACGCTTGTGATCAGTTTTATCAACCAGGTGAATAAAAAATACGGCCCTGGTGTACTGGTACCGTTGCTGCTGGGGCGGTACAGAAACCCGCGCGAAGAAGAACGGATCTTTATGTTCATGGATCTTCGATCCTCGACGTCGACGGCTGAAAAATTAGGACATTTAAAATACAGTTCCTTTATCAGGGATTGTTTTATGGATATCAATCAGATCCTGCTTCCGTTCAGGGCCGAAGTGTACCAGTACGTCGGCGATGAAATAGTAGTGACCTGGAGAGAGCGCGAAGGACTGAAGGATCACAGTTGCATCGGGTTTTACTTCGCCTGTAAAAAACAGTTCCGCGAAAGAGCTGACTATTACCTGGAACAGTATGGTATTCTACCCGATTTTAAGGCTGGTGTTCATACCGGAAAGGTAACAGCGGTAGAGATCGGCGAGATCAAGAGAGATATTGCCTATCACGGCGATACGCTTAATACAGCGGCGCGTATCCAGCATGTCTGCAATGAATTTAATAGAAGCTTTCTTGTTTCGGAAGCCCTGCTGGCACGTATCGGCTCGCACCCATGCATGCAGTCGGAGGTGCTTGGGAAAATTTTGCTGAGGGGTAAAGCCGCAGCGATCGGCATCGTCAGTGTGAACTGGGCTGAAACGGCCGGCCAGACGATCGGGAAATAACATAATACCGGGTTGGATTTCTAAAAGGCGGTTGGTTAAGTTTAAGACAAATACGTGAAAGCGAACACATACGGCATGAAAGCTCAGGAGGCATTAAAAGCTCACATTGCAAAAATTACAACCCTGACCGATGAGCAGTACGACTATTGCTTGTCATTCTTTAAGACACAACATTTTCAAAAGGGTCAGGTAATTATCACCGCCGGCGACACGGTGGACAGTGAATACTTCGTGATCTCCGGTTGTTTAAAATCCTTCTTTATTAACGACGACATGAAGATGTTCATCCTTCAGTTTGCAATGCCCGACTGGTGGACTTCGGATTACAATGCCCTGTATAATCACACCAAAGCTTCCATCAACGTGGATTGTATTGCGGATGCTACAGTACTCTCCCTGACTTCCAACGACAGGGAAATGTTGTGCCGTGAACTTCACCCGCTTGAACATTTTTTCAGGTGGCGCACCAATAAAGGATACGTGGCTACTCAAAAAAGACTGTTATCGTTCATGAATAACAACGTCAAATACCGGTATGAAGAACTTTTGAGCCAATATCCGGAGCTGTATAACCTTGTTCCCAAAAACCTGATTGCTGCCTACCTGGGTGTTTCGAGAGAAACACTCAGCCGGTTGTACAATGAAAAGTGATCTGGATCACTTTCCGTCGTCTTGCTCTTCGAATGTGATGTAGGTCACCCGACCACCCTCCGGATCCTGCGTTAATTTGTTTGTAATCAAAAAAAAACAAACAATGAAAAATCAAAAATTCGAAATTGCCGGTACCCGGAGCAGGATTGAATGGGTAGGCAGAAAAGTTACAGGTTCGCACAACGGCACCATTGACGTGAAGAATGGAGAACTCATACTGAACGACGGAAAAATAGCCGGCGGCCGGTTTATGTTTGATACAACCTCCATCGATGTATTGGACATCACCGATCCGGACACCAAAGCTCAGTTCACTGGACACCTCACTTCCGATGATTTTTTTTCTTCTCAGAAGTATCCGGAAGCGATTTTCGAAATCACCTCCGTAACCGGCAATCACGTAGTGGGTAATCTCACGATCAAAGGAATCACCCATCCCGTCGACTTCGATGCTGAAGTGATTGTTGGAGAGGGTCTATTAACAGCTACAGCCAGGGTCGTGGTAGACCGTACTAAATACGACATGAAATTCCGTTCCGGCAGTTTTTTTCAGAATTTGGGCGATACACTAATATTCAATGATTTCGATCTGTACGTGAGTATCATTGCTAAAGAAGCAAAGAAAATCTTATCCCTCTAAATCCCCAAAACTATGCCATTCGTAAACATAGAGGTAACCCGCGAAGGCGTTACGAGAGAACAAAAACAGAAGTTGATCAAAGAGGTAACGGACCTTATCACAAAGGTACTGAACAAGGATCCACACCTGACACATGTTGTCATCCGCGAGATTGACACCGACGACTGGGGTTATGCGGGAGAACAGGTGTCGATGCTAAGGGAAAAAGGGATTACAGCTGACAAAAAATAGTAGGCCTGGACCCACTTATCTATTTCTCTTTTGAATACAAGAAACCACAATACAATGAAAATCGAACACAATCGGGAAGAATCGCTGGCAATAAGCCGGGCACTGGAAAATTATTACTTTAATGGAATTTATGAAGGTGACTTACAGGCTTTGGGAAATATTTTAAATCCGGGTACATTATTGTTCGGAGACGTGAAGGGGGTACCCTATGCCAAATCTCTCGGGCAATACCTTGACGGTGTAAAGAACCGTAAAAGCCCTAAGGATTCAGGGAAGCCTTTTAAGGGAACGATCCTTTCGGTCCATGTGATCAACTCCATCGCGGTGGCCAATGTTCACGTGAAGATGTATGACTTTGAGTATGACGAGTTCCTGTCATTTCATAAAATCGACAACCGCTGGATGATCGTTAATAAAATGATTACTGACGTGGCAGACTAAATTTTTATATTATGTGGAACCACACAAAAGCATCCCGGAAGCTAGGGATTGAATATCCGATCCTGCAAGGGCCGTTCGGTGGCAATCTTTCATCTGTTGAACTTGTCGCCGCCGTATCGAACGCGGGCGGACTTGGCGGCTATGGAGGGTATACGTTGAGTCCTCAGGAGATCCTGGACGTTGACCGGCGGATCAAAGCGGCGACCAACAAACCGTATAACATCAACCTTTGGGTTTCGGATACCGACACCGTGGATGGTACTGTCACGGACGAACAGTTTAATCGTGCGCGGCAATTATTCAAACCCTATTTCGATGAGGCTGGAATTTCTTTACCTGACAACGCGCCGTCGTTCCGGTCGCGTTTCGAAAACCAGGTTGAGGTGGTTTTGCACCAGAAACCTGCTGTATTCAGCTTTGTCTTTGGAATTCCATCAGCGGATATTCTCGATCAATGTCGCCGGCTCGGTATTGTCACCGTCGGAGCGGCAACGACCCTGGATGAAGCCATCGCGTTGGAGTCGGCGGGCGTTGACCTTATCGTAGCATCGGGCTTCGAATCGGGCGGACATCGTCCTTCATTTCTCGCGCCGGCAGAATCATCCCTGACCGGCACCTTCGTACTGCTCCAGCTCATAAAAGAAAAAGTGAAAACCCCCGTCGTGGCGGCAGGTGGTATCGCCAACGGTAAAGGTGTGGCCGCGGCACTGACACTCGGCGCCGATGCCGTCCAGATCGGTACAGCCTTCCTGGCTTGCGAAGAATCCAACGCTACTCCTATGCACCGGAAGATGTTGTTCTCGGAAAAAGCCCGTTATACTACGCTGTCACGAGCATTCACCGGGAGGCTGGGTCGTGGAATAACCAGCCGTATCGCAAAAGACATTTCCGGAAGCGAAAAAAGTCTCTTGCCATTCCCCCTGCAATCACAATTTATGTCGCCACTCAGGACGGCCGCGATCGAAAAGGAGAAATGGGACATGATCCTGTTCTGGGGCGGTCAGATCGCCCCACTGCTGAAACATACCTCAGCCCGTGAACTTATGAGGTCTGTCGTAGAAGAAACCACGTCGCACTTCGGCCATTTGAATACAAAATAATTTCCGGAAGGGGAGAGCATATGGGCATTAATATCCGGCCCAATCGTTTTGGAAATCGACTGGTGACGTGTGATTTTTAATATCTTTGATCATCACGAAAAATGATGATTGAACTATGATACGTGCAAAAGGATACGCTGCCCAGACCCCGACAACAAGCCTGGCTCCCTGGAATTTTGATCGGCGCGAAGTAGGGCCATCCGACGTGCAGTTTGATATTGCCTACTGCGGCGTCTGTCATTCCGATCTTCACCAGATCCGGAACGAATGGTTCCCGGGTATCTTCCCGATGGTCCCGGGCCATGAAATTGTCGGGACGGTAGTACAAGTCGGTAAGGATGTCACCAAGTTTAAGCCGGGTGACCTTGCCGCCGTGGGATGTCTCGTTGACTCCTGCCGAACATGCGATAACTGCAAAGACGGATTGGAACAGTATTGTCTCAATGGTTCCGTGGGAACCTATAACGCCCGGGCCAAGGATGGCAGTCCGACCTATGGCGGGTATTCCAATACGATTGTTGTTCACCAGGACTTCGTACTGTCCATATCCGGCAAGTTACCTCTTGCTGCGGTCGCGCCGCTGCTTTGTGCGGGGATTACGACCTACTCACCCCTCCGCTATTGGAAAGTGGGGAAGGGTCATAAGCTTGCCGTCCTCGGCTTGGGAGGGTTAGGTCACATGGCTGTTAAATTTGGTGTTGCCTTCGGCGCTGAAGTTACCGTCTTAAGTACATCCGCATCCAAGGAAGCAGACGCAAAAAAACTGGGTGCGCACAAGTTTGTACTCTCGTCGGATCCGAAACAAACAAAAGATGCGAAAGGATCTTTCGATTTTATACTCGACACCGTATCGGCACCGCACGATCTGAAACTTTATCTGTCTCTCTTGAAGACAAATGGCACACACATCATGGTAGGTATCCCACCGGAACCAAGTGAAGTACCTCCATTTAGCTTAATGGATGGAAGGAAAAGCCTGGCGGCGTCGAATATCGGCGGCCTGCCCGAGACACAGGAGATGCTGGACTTCTGCGCCACACATAACATCGTCTCCGACATTGAATTGATCGATATCAAAGACATTCACAAAGCTTATGACCGCATGTTGAAAGGTGATGTACGCTACCGGTTCGTCATCGACATGGCGACGTTATAGTACCATGGATTCCACCTTCCGGTAGCCCACCGGCGATAAGTTGTATGGTGATCCATTTATCTCCGGCCACGAACAAAGACGGTAGTCCCGGTCAGTCTTAGGCTTAACCCATCTGCGTGATTAACGCATCGACAAGTCTGCGGATATCCGTTGTTAAACCGGCATCGATGCTTCCGCCTGCATCTACTTTGGATCTGGCTCCCTGGATGAGGAGTTTTGCGTCGTCGCGGATTGTATATTGAAGAAGGGTGTTCATGATCAGTTCCAACGACTCGAAGGCCTTTTCACCCAGTCCGGACGCAACTATAAAAGCGAATGGTTTACCTGAAAATACGGTCGTGGAGACGGTCCATTCAAGAGCTGTCTTCAGCGCCCCGGGCAAGCTGAATATATATTCGGGTGTGCAGATCAGGATTCCATCTGCTTCCCGGATGTGGTTCCGGAGATCCCTTACCTCTTGTGAAACATGCTCGTCTTCCACTCGCGGATTGAAGTGAGGGAGCTTGTCAAGCTGGTTATAGATCTGAATGTCAACCATATCTGCATAAAGACCGGCAATCATTTTAAGTATGGCTTCATTGGAAGAATGGGGCCTTGTGCTGCCAGAGATGGCGAATATTTTCTTTTTATGTGTCATTCCGTATACATGAATAGGTACAGTACCTCGTAACGGTCTTGGGGTAACAATAGTTAACCATACACGGAAACCGGTAATTCCGGACAGTACGCGATCTGCCCTGTAAAAGCCGTGAAAAACACACAATGATTAGAATCTCTCCCGGGTTTCTATGTTCATTTTTTTTAAATTCACCCACCCGTTGTTTTAATCCATATCACCATGAAACATCAGACACCTGACCAGGAGCGGCTGAATCACCTTTCATATATTATTATCAGCTCGGCAATCAGCGTTCACAGGGAAATGGGTCCGGGATTGCTGGAGAGCATTTATCAGCATTGTATGCATCGGGAGCTTCTGAACCGGGGGCTTCACGTGGGTGCGATGATACCGGTTCCTCTATGGTATAAGGGTGAAGCGCTAAACAAAGAGTATGTGATCGATATGCTTGTTGAAAATGAAATTATCCTGGAACTGAAATCTGTTGAAGGTCTTCTGGCGATTCACGAGGCACAGGTCATCAGCTACTTGCGACTATCCAACAAGCGCCTTGGATTCCTGATCAACTTTAACGTACCCCTGCTGAAGAACGGATTTAAGAGATTTGTAAACCGGTTTTAGAACATGCTTGAATTCTTGATATTGCTCATTCGTTATTTTAATGCATCTTAAACACCGATGCATTAAAAACGAGTTTTGCTCATCTGTTCCTTTTCACCGCAAAGACACGAAGGCGCGGAGTTGGCGCTAAGAGTTCCTGCCATGAAAACAGGTTATCGTTTCAAGAAATTGAAACGTGAATTTTCGATCAAATTATCTTAATCCGGACAACGATTTGCTTTGCGGCCCCTTAGCGTCTTTGCGCCATTGCGGTGAAAATAGCGCGCTAACGTCCATGCCTCCAAATTTGATTTTCCTGCTACTTAAGTTACGATGAATTAAAAACGATATTGCTCATCTGTTCTTTTTCACCGCAAAGACACGAAGGCGCGGAGTTGGCGCTAAGAGTTCCTGCCATGAAAACAGGTTATCGTTTCAAGAAATTGAAACGTGACGTTTAGATAAACTTACATAAACCAGGATCACGATTTTCTTTGCGGCCCTTCGCGTCATTGCGCCATTGCGGTGAAATTAGCGCCCTAAAATCCATGCCTCCACGTTTTGATTTTCCTGCTCCTTAAGTTACGATGAATTAAAAACGAATATTGCTCATCTGTTCCTTTTCACCGCAAAGACACGAAGGCGCGGAGTTGGCGCGGAGGTAGATCATATCCTTAAGGCGGCGTCAGCTCCAGTACCGCCGTTAACAGATTATCCAGGGAACCGGGTTTGCCTATAAACCGGTTTGCACCCAGCGTCAGTACATGGTTGTGGATTTCTTCCTCAGGCTTTGCCGAATAGACGATTATGGGAATACGGGTAGTCGCCACGTTATTCTTGACCTCCCTGACGAATTCAATCCCATCCATGACAGGCATGAGCAGGTCTGTGATAATAAGGTCTACCGCGCTTTGTTCCAGCACACGCAAACCTTCACTTCCGTTCGCTGCCGTTAGGGTTTGAAAACCTTCCATCCGGAGGAAATCGGAAAGGCCCTCCAGCAGGTCGGGCGTGTCGTCGACGATCAAAATACTTTTTTTCAAAATGACAGTTTTAATAAATATTATCCGAAAGACCTTATGCTAATTTGATATGTCTACTCTATGGGAAGGATAACCGTAAACTCGGAACCTTCATTGAGTTTTGACTTCACCGATATCTCTCCACCCAGGAGTTCAACAGCGCTCTTCACAATGGAAAGTCCGAGTCCCGTTCCCTGGATACTCATGACATTACTGCTCCTCTGAAACGGCTGGAAAAGGTTGATCACATCCAAATCGGGGATTCCAAGACCAGAATCCCGGACGGAAATAATCAGCCGGTGTTCTTCCGAACGAACCGATAGTTCAATCTTCTCGCGTCCTGGTGAAAATTTAATAGCGTTCGTCAGCAGGTTGGTCAGGATATTTCGCATCAGCTTCTCGTCGATATTAATTTCATCGATCGACAGGGAATAGTCCATGTTGATCGCATGCTCCTGTTTTGAACTCTGGTATACATCCTCCACTACATGATCAAAAAATTCACGGATTCTTATCGACACCCGATGGACGGCTAACTTACCAGCTTCAGCCTTTCCGATCGTCAGGACATCGTCCAGCATATGGGTCATGTGGCGGACCTGCTTTTCGATACCATCCAGTTTTTTGTCGATCTCTTTCGGCGGAAGTCTGTCCCTGTATTTTCGAAGCAGGCTGCTTGTGATCGATATGGTTGTCAGCGGTGTGCGGAATTCATGGGATGCTACAGAGATAAAATTGCTCTTTAATTCGACGAGGTCCTTTTCCTTCTGCAGGGCCGTATGAAGCTCACGTGTCCGTTCGCTTACAATTTGTTCCAGTCCGTTCCTGTAGTTGATGAGTTCCGTAAGGTCCTGCGCAACGATCATCAGGCCGGTGATCCGGTTTCTCGTATCACGTCGTTGCAAGACGGAAGTCAGCATGACGAGACGACGTCTGTCTGACGCCATGAATGGCAGTTCATAGGTGCCGGTAGGAGAGCCCTGGTAGGCACGATCGATAATTGGGCGTATCACTTCATGGATATCAGACCCCAGCAGCGACGTCCAGGGAAGACCCATAGCCTCATCGCTGCTGTATCCGAATACAGCCGCAGCTACCGTGTTCCATTTATCAACACACCGGTGCTGATCAAGTCCGAAGATCGGCACATTCGCGTTTTCGATCAGATTGGTGAGTTCCTGTGCGACAGCCGTTATCCGTGATTCGTATTCCTTGCTGTCTGTGATATCGGACATCAGGGAAACGAAATGTACAGGCTTGAGATCGTCGTCAAACACAGGATTTGATGTCAGGCGTATCCAGTATCTTCTACCGCATTTGGAATAAATGATAAGCTCTTCGCTGATCGGCCGGTTCTGACGAAGTTCGCTTACCATGCGCGCCAATGTTTCGGGGTCAGTCTCTTCGCCGGAAAGAAAACTCCGCGGTGTTTTGCCGGCAACTTCCGGCAGGGTATAACCCGTCAACTGGACAAAAGCCTCATTGACCCACTCGATATTGCCTTCGGGTGTCAAAATCAGAACAGAGTTGCTGGTCTTGCTCGCCACCATGGATAGCTTGCCAATTTCTTCAAGAGCCAGCTTCTGCTGAGTGACATCCTGGACCGCACCGATCATGCGAACCGGTGTGTTCCCCTCGTAAATAATATAAGCTCTGTCAAACACCGATTTGTAGGTACCGTCGACACAACGGTAACGGTAAAAAGCAGACCAGTTATGGTCTTGGTTCAGGAAACATGCATCTAGGGATTGTTCAATAGCCGGATAGTCGTCAGGATGAATCTTGTCCAGCCACCAGGTTTTTGGATTCGCGATCATATTTTCCTTGTACCCAAATATCGATTCCAAACCGTGGTTCCATATTTCGACATCACGGACGATATCCCAATCCCATATTGCGTCGTTGGTAGCACGGGACACTATTTCATATCTCTCATTGTACTCCCGAAGTACCTGTTCCGAATTTTTTCGCTCGGTAACATCCTGGACTACACCGAACAAACCAGTTACATTTCCGGAATCATCACGCAAATCATTACCCTCCACGTGCAGCCACCGGATCGAACCATCGTTCATGATGATCCGGTGATCAACAGTACAAATTCCTAATCCCTGAAGCGACCTCCCTATTGCTTCCTGCACTGTTGCGATATCCTCGGGGTGAACGATATGCATATAGCTTTCGACGGATCCTTTTTGACTTTTTTCAAAACCGAGTATCTCTAGGCCTAGGTCATTCCACGAAATGGTATTAACGGCGACCTCGTATCGCCAATACCCGATCTTAGCTACTTCGTTTGCGCGGCTAAGCAAAAATTTATTGTATTCCAATTCCTCCTCAGCCTTCTTGCGCTTCGTGATATCGATCCGTATAGAAAAATATTCTTTTATATCACCATTCTCGTCGAGGAACGGAATAATCATGGCATCGACCCAATAGAAGGATCCGTCCTTTGCCTTGTTCCGGACTTCATTCCTCCAGATGTTGCCTGCTGATACCGTTTTCCACATCGTCGCCCAGAACTCCGTGGGATGAAGGTCTGAATTGATAATGCGATGATTTTTTCCCATTACCTCTTCCCGTGTGTATCCCGTAATTTCCAGAAAATTGTCGTTTACAAACGTGATATTGCCAGTCTTGTCCGAACGCGTGACAATCGAAGCCTTGTAGATAGCGCGCTGAAAATCCAGCAGGTCTTTGTTCAGGGATAATAGTCTTTTTTCGCGGCTGTATACCAGCAAAAAGATCAACGACGAGGATAGGGCGACGAACAACAATCCCTTGGCCGTTTCAAACCACAAGACGTGTTGTAAGGAGTAGCTGAAGAGAATATCGTCGAGGTATTTTCCGAACAGGATCCAGATGGTTCCAAAAACCGCGTAGATCAATACAACACGGAATGCCGGATTACGGGAGAAAGCGAGGGTCGCGGGCAAAAACTTCATATCGTTAATCTAAAGTTGATTGAATGCCGGCCTGTTCAGTTGCTCCGGCATGAATGAGGTCGTCCTTTAGGATGGGCTTTCAATAGAGGGCGAGTCACCTTAGTGTTAAAGTACAGATCTATTAGTTTTATAAAACATGACAAAACTCAGTTACAATACCTGATGTTAATCCCAATGCCGGTTCTCATGCAATAAATTCGTACTTTTCGCAGGATATTACCAATCGTTGTTACCAACCGTACCATATGGATACTCGTCAGCAAAAGATAGCTCACCTCAAAGCGCTCCTTCACCTGGCGTCGCTGGATGATGAGGTCAGTAAAGAAGAATCGATCTACATCACAAACGTCGCTGTACGCCTGGGTATTCACCCCGATGAACTCCTCGGCTATGACGGCCGGGCGCCGGAACTTGACCTGCCCGACCGGGAGTATAAATTGTATGCCGTGTTCCATCGCCTCGCCATTGTGATCATGATCGACAATACCGCCGATGAACAGGAAAGAAATTATTGCTTTGACCTCGGCATTAAGATGGGATTACATCCAAACGCGGTGGGAGAGGTCATTCAGCACGTCGTCGATAAAGGCCCCATGAACGCTATGCCATCGGAAATCCTGTCGATTTTCCGGAAGTATATGAACTGACGCCGGGAAAAAGGGTCTCTTCCGGCCATTTATAATTTTTTTGCCTAACGAAGACACGCGGCCGGAATCTTTTTACGGGAGATGAATTATCTTTAGAGGAAGCGTTAATCCCCATTGAAGATGATTGTGTACGAACCCAACAAGAACTGGTTTAAAGACATCCGAAACCTGGCCACAAGCTGGACCATCCGTAAAATTATCCGGGGTGTGATCGTGATTGGTTTCATCGCCGCCGCTATTTGTGCAGCCATGAATTACTATTCGGTCGAGCCCCGGCTCCATTCCGGCATTTTTTCCCTGCTGGGCATTGTCCTGAGTATTTTACTCGTCTTCCGCACCAACACTGCCTATGACCGTTGGTGGGAAGGCCGCAAACAATGGGGGAGCCTGGTCAATAACACACGGGCCCTGGCCAGTATGCTTCAGGCAACCCTGCCCGAGGATGACCGTGACAGCCGCTTCTACTTCGCGCGTCACATCGCGAATTTTTGTATTGCATTGAAGGAACACCTGCGTAAGGGTGTGGTCGTGGAAGAACTGGTACACCTTTCAGGGGACGAAGTCAGTGAACTGAAAAACAAAGAACACAAGCCCGCCCATATCGGTCTATGGATCTACAGCCGGATCCACACGATCTACCGCGCCGGCGCATTGAGCGACGCGGACCTGATCAACCTGAAGCCACAGTACTTTGCACTCATAGATGTAATGGGTGCCTGTGAACGGATCAAAAAAACACCCATCCCGTTCAGCTATTCCGTTTACATTAAAATATTCGTGTCGTTGTACGGCCTGATGCTGCCGTTTGGATTATACAATGATTTTGGATTTTATACGATACCGCTTACCATGTTTATCTTCTTTACCATGCTCGGCGTGGAACTCATGGCTGAAGAGATCGAAGATCCTTTTGGACTGGATTGCAACGACCTTCCTACCGGGGATATCGCCGGAACGATCAAGCGGAATGTGTTTGAGATCCTCCAGCAAGAGGTTGAAAGAGCGCCCCTGGAACAGGCGTTGTACCAGAAAATATTTTAGCGTGACGTAATCGTTTTGCTGATTTCCCAAACAACACAAAAAATATCACCATGAACACAAATTCACAGACGCACCGTATCGCATTTGTGCCTACGCTCTACATGAAAGACCTTACGCTTGCCATCGCCTTTTACAAGAGTGCCTTTGGGGCAACCGAACGTTGGCGCATAGAAAACGAAGGCCGTGTACACGTCGCCGAGATGTGTATTTCATCCGTTGTCTTCCGGATGCACGAAGAGGTAGCCAGGGCTCATGAACTAAGTCCCGCTGCTCTGCGCGGTACAAGCATCATTCTCGGCCTGCTCACGGACGACCCGGACGCCGTCGCAGCCAGAGCCCTGGCCGCAGGCGCCACGGAACTTAGTCCGGTACAGGAATACGAATACGGTTACCGCCAGGGTACCATCAGCGATCCCTTCGGCCATCACTGGTGCTTGGAACGGTACGACGATCTGAAAAAAATACCAGCGGTCAACTAAGGATACCGACGGCCAACCAACTTCGCCGCACTGCCGTTTAATAATGAACCCCAACCCTTACCGATATGATCAAGAATTACCTCACCATCGCGCTCCGTAGTTTTCTCAAACACAAAACGTTCACCTTCCTCAATGTACTCGGACTTTCACTTGGTATGGTCGCCAGCCTGCTCATCCTCCAGTATGTAAAGTACGAACGGAGCTACGACGCCTTCCACAGCAAGGCAGCGGATATCTACCGCGTTCAATACAACCAGTATCAGAACGGAAAGCTCCGCTTCGAGTGTGCCGCGGCAGTGCCGGCGGTAGGACCAGCCCTGAAAAACAATTTTGGGGAGGTAAAACGGTTCACCAGACTGTTTCCCGTCAGCGGTATCGCCAGTTATGAAAGCCCAACGCGGGGTGTAGTTGCCTTCAGGGAAGAAAAAATGCAGATCGCGGATTCATCCGTTTTTGAGGTGTTTGATATCCCTCTGCTGAAAGGGGATAAGGTTACGTCACTTGCCGGACCCGATAAAGTAGTGTTGAGCGAACGGGCCGTAAAAAGGTATTTCGCGGATGAGGACCCCATGGGTAAAACGATCTCATGGGATGGCAACAGGAAATTTGAAGTAACCGGTGTTTTTGAAAACCTCCCGGAAAATTCACACATCAAATTTGACTTTTTATTTTCGTATGCTACCCTTAACCGCGAATCCGAAAATGAATCGGAGACAGCCTGGGGATGGTACGACTTCAACACATACGTGTTACTCGAGCCTGGTACGGACGCGGCGGCGCTGCAGGCAAAATGGAATACGTGGCTGGCGAAAGACCGTGAGGAAGACTGGAAAAAATTCAGCGGTAAACAGGAGTTTATTCTCCAACCTCTCCTGGATATCCACCTGGGCCCCGTACTGCTTCAGGAATCCCAACCCGACGAACGGGGCAACGCGGATTCTGTTTATGCGTTGTCGGCTATCGCATTCTTTATCCTTCTGATTGCCTGGGTGAACTATATCAACCTGGCCACGGCCAAGTCATTCGAGCGGGCCAACGAAGTGGGTGTACGCAAGGTTATGGGAGCTCTGAAGAATCAGCTGATGAAACAATTCATGAGCGAAGCCTTTTTGGTCAACCTGCTGGCTGCACTCATCTCCGTGGCAGGTGTCTGGCTGCTGTGGAAATCTTTTTCAGAGTTCTCAGGACGTAATATACCGGCTACCTATTTGCTGGAATCGGATTTCTGGTTACTGTTAGGCGGATTGTTCATCGCGGGCACGCTGCTCGCCGGATTTTATCCAGCCATGGTCTTGTCGTCGTTCAAGCCCGTGAGCGTATTGAAGGGAAAGGTTATCAATGCCCGCGGAAATATGCTTCGGAAGAGCCTTGTGGTTTTTCAGTTTATGGCATCCGTTGTACTCATTATCGGCTCCGTTATCGTCTATCAGCAACTACGGTTTATGCGTAACCAGGACCTGGGTATCGATATCAACCAGACGATCGTACTGAAAGGGCCGGGCGCCGTCATTGATTCCCTTTTTCAAAAGTCGCTGGAAGCGATCAGGGAAGATGCGATGAAAATTCCGGGAATTAAAAATATGACAGCATCTTCCAATGTTCCCGGTGATGAGATCTTCTGGGCTAACGGTATCAGCCGCTTCAGCAATTCGAACAGCAGTCCAATCTCGGGGTACATCGTGGGGATGGATCACGACTATGTGAACGCATTCGGGCTGGAGATCATTGAGGGAAGAAACTTTGATCCGACTACGAACCGCAGGAAGAACGTGATCCTCAACCGGGCAATGGTTTCGGCGCTGGAATTTAACGAACCCAAAAGCGCCGTCGGCGAAAAAGTGATTCAGGGGCGCGATACCATGGAGATCATCGGCGTACTGGAGAACTACCACCAGATGTCCCTGAAAGAACAGGTAACTCCGTTGGTATACCGGTATACGCCGCACTTCGCGCGCTTCCTTTCTTTTAAGGTCGAGTCCGATAACTACCCGCGGTTATTGTCGTCGCTGGAAGAAGTATGGAACATTCATTTTCCCGGTAACCCGATGGATTATTTCTTCCTCGATCAGTTCTTCAACCGTCAGTATGAAAGTGATAGACGCTTCGGGAAAATATTCAGCCTGTTCACCTTGCTCGCCATCTTCGTGGCCTGCCTGGGGTTGTTTGGCCTTGCGTCTTTCATGACTATTCAGCGTACGAAGGAAATCGGGATCCGCAAAGCGCTGGGTTCCACGTCGTCGCAGGTAGTAATGTTGTTATCAAGGGGATTTATACAACTGGTGATCATCGCCAATATGATTGCCTGGCCGTTAGCCTGGTTTGGTATGGAGTGGTGGCTGCAGGGGTTCCCGTACCGGATCACCATCAATCCATTTCTGTTTCTGATCGCCGGCCTGGCGGTAGTGCTGATTGCATTTTTGTCGGTGGGATTCCAGACGTTCAAAGCCGCCGCCGTGAACCCGGCAAGTTCGCTACGAAGCGAATAGTGAATGTATAAAAAATGCCTGCAACGTTAATGTTGCAGGCATTCCCTTTAACACGGCGCCACACTGCATAGCCAGGTCGTTCGTCAGTCGATCGCTATCTTTTCAGTCATCGTGTTTTCCGCATCCAGCGTGACTTTAAAAATGTAAATTCCCTTCTTCAGGGGAGCGAACAATTCAAAATACGGTTCGCCCGCGCTGACATTCACATCGCGGTAAATGGTTCCCTGCAGGTCGTATACCTTTACATTGATGTTTTTCTCCAGCTCGTTTCCTTCCTTTTTATCGCGGATGTAGTTTGTTAATGTTTCGGGCAGTACCAGGCTGACGGACCGCTGGTCCCGTTCAAAATCAATGGTCAGATCTTCGTTGTCCATCGCATACCTGAAGCCACCGCCCGAGCACGAGGGAAAGAGGAACATTTGAAACTTGCTGTAGGGCTTGGTGCAGTACTGCTTATAGGTGTATGTGGTATTGGCTGTAACACCGACCGATCCTCCACCCGGTTTGTTAACGTAGATATAATTATTTCCCGTAGCTGCAATAGAAGCGCCGGATACCGACCATGTTACCGGAGTCCAGGTGGTCGACGGCGACATGGATGCCGAGACCAGGAAGTACCCTTGCGACGTACGGCAGGAACACGACGTGCAGGCGGATAAATAGATCGGCGATACAGGCCAGATGCTGACGGCCGGATCCGACGGCAGGTAGTACTGCGACTTTAATTTGTGATAGCTTACGGTATAACCGGTTGAATAATAAGCGGCAGGTACATCATACGTCCCGTGTACAACGAGCGGACCGTTCGATTCCCACTTGGATATGTAGGAGTTACTCGACAACTTCACCGCACTGTGTGTTACCCCGCCGGAAGGGTTTTTGTATAATATCAATGTGTGATCGGCCTGCGTTGCATTTTCGATGTAGCCTGAAAAGCTTGTGAACTCCATGTAACCGTGTTTGGTAATACAATCGTAAATAATATCCCGGTTTGCCGCGGATGGTGTTCCACAGCCGATACCGGGCAGGCTATATCCTTTTTGCAGATACCGGTAGGAGAAGCCGTGGCAATTCGCGCCGCTGTTGAAATTGGCTTGCGTGCAATAATCGTAAACATAACATTGTGCCGCACATACATAGGTGGCGAAGACAAAGACAAAGGTGTTCAGGGTTTTCATAGGCGTGGGGTTAGTGGATTACGTATAACTTGAAACAGACTGAAAATGATTTAGCCAACCGCGAATATGAATGTACGAAAAATTTTTGTTTCGAAGGAACCGTATTCCGCTATCCGTCGACCGTTTAAAACGCGGGCCATCAGAAACTCTGGCTGATCAAACCATGGTCGCCGTTGCCTTCGATACGGATCTCATCGATGCTGCCGATACCGTTGAAGAAAAAGTCGATTTCCTTGAGGTCTCCAAGCCTATTGGAGTAGACCCCTGTGTACACAACGCTGTCATTAAGTGAAAGAATGAATTTTCCGGATGCCAGTGTAACTTGGATCTCCTGCCATAAAAACGAATCGATGCCCAGCAGGGAAAGATCGTGGTTCTTGCCGCTCACCTGCGTGTCACCGACCTTGATGCCAAGGTTACTTTCACACCCTTTATTGCCGATCGTGATCCAGGCATAATCCCTGTTGCCTTTGATCAGCAGGTTCATGGTCGGGCAGGAGGGAGCCAGGATGGAATCGAATCGCACGGCGGCCCCGACCTGAAAATTGTCCGCGGGGATACCGAAGTCTTTCGACAGCATGTACCCCAGCTGAAAGGAGCGAGGGGAGGTTTTGGATAACTCAGCCGTGTATTCAGGCGCCAGGCCCAGGTGTCCCGATGTGTGCAGTTGTGATCCATCCACTCTTACCAATTCACTATCCGGATAACGGAAGCGCACAAACCAGTCGTCATACCTGATGTGGACGGGAATTTCTTTTACGACCTTTTCGTTCGCCAACAGCCTGGCGTAGTGATATCCCGGCTCGTAATAGATATCCGTTTGTGTTGTGTTTGCCGGCGAGATCTCTACTTTTTTGACGGGATCCCAGCTTTGCTGGATATAAAAGCGATCGCCCTTTAATCCTTTGATATTGTAGGAGAACACAACGGAGTTGGGTACGCGGAAGCCAGCCGTAACCTGTGCCGTAAACGGGATCCCGGCCGGATCGACGTTCACTTCGCTATCAAAGTAGTAGCGGAAAAAGCCCATCAGCGCCAGCACGGCGAAACCCGCGATAACTTTGATAGGCCACTTCTTGAAAAATGGTATACTTTCTTCAGATTCAGCTAGTTGTGCTGTAACAGTTCCATCCGGAATCGGCAACCCGGACTGCTCTTCCAGAAATTCTTTTTTGAGAGAATACCAATCGTTGTTGTACGCAAGCCTGGCCAGCATGTCCAGTGTGGACAAATGGGGTAGCCGTTGGTATTCCGTTCGCCAGATCCGCTTGATCGTCGTGAGGCTCAGGGCCTGGCCGGTTTTATCCTGTATATAATAGACGAGGAAATCAAAGTCCTGTTGGCTCAGTGCTGTTGTTCCCGAAAGGCCGGAAAGCTGTTCGATCCGTGTCTTTAATCGATTCAGGAGGGCCTGGTCCGTTGCGCCGATGTCGCTCATACTGAAAAGTATACTGAAAAAGTTGGAAAACAGTTCTAAAAAAGCGCCAAAATGAATACCGCGAAAAAAGCCGGGCAATGATCATTGTGCCTGAAACAACAACATACCATGCACATGAAAATCCAACTCACCGCCTGGGCAATATGCTTCACGGCATGTATCGCCTGCGCACAGCCACAAGCAAAGATTTCACCAAACGACTGGGCGATCTATTCAGAGAACGACGAAAAGGCTGTACTGAAAGATACGGTCTTTCTGGGCAAGCAATCCATCAAAATGGATGGCAAGAAGGCAGTCATCGCCGTCAAAAAAGGATCACACTTCCGGAACGTCAGGATCGACTGTGACATTGCCGGACGGGTAATGTCCGGAATCGGATTTCGAGCGAAGGACCACCAGAACTATCACTTCCTGTACTTTCGTCCAGGTTATGGTGGAACAAAAGAAGCGATTCAATACATCCCCGTTTACAACGGATCGCTCAGTTGGGTTCTTTATAATTATCCCACGTATGAAAGAACCGCCGACATCCAGGCGCTGCAATGGTTTCACGTCGCCCTGGAGGTCAGGGGTCAGATCATGAAAGTATTCGTGAACTACGCCGCTGAACCGCAGATGGAGATCAGCCTCGTGGAAAGCGCGTTCGACTCAGGTGATATCCTGCTGCGGACCATGTTCGGTGAATCGTACTTCGCCAACGTCTTCATCACCGAACTTCCGGAAGCGCTGAACAACTGGCAGTTGTCGGGCCAGTTTCCCCGGAAGGAAATGCTTGATCTTGATCCCGCCACCACATCAGCCAAATGGACAACCGTAAAACCCGATGCGGCGAACATCGTAAACATCTCGCGTTATATTGACAACCCGAATGGTGTGGTCATCGCCAAACATGCACTACCATCCGCGGCTGAAAAAGATATGATCCTGTACTTCGATTTTATCGGGAAGCTGCGGATATACCTGAACGGGAAGGAGCTGTTTTATTATGAAAAGAACAAAGTCGACAGGATCTTCCCCGGCACCGAACGGATTCCCGTGCACCTGATCAAAGGAGAGAATGAATTAGTGTTCGTATCGGAAGGCGATGCGTTCATCTTCGGCAAAGGATTTAATGCCATGGGCAGGGCACAACATCAGAACTGGGGATTTATTGCGGAACTTGGGGCGAAGTGATCATCAGGTTTTAGCCTGATACCAGCGAAGGAGCAGCATCATAACCGTCAGTCAGACCTACCTGCTACTCACACATCAGGCTTTAAGCCTGATACAGGCGACCAGCATCATAACCGTCAGCTTTAGCTGGCGGTTATAGCCACACCCATCAGCGCAGCGAGCTATATGCACATCCGCCCGGTACCCGCGTCATAACCGTCAGTCAGACCTACCTGCTCCATACACTTCAGGCCTTATCCTGATACCAACGACCTGCATCATAACCGTCAGCTTTAGCTGGCGGTCATAGCCACACAGATCGAACCGGCTTTAGCCTAACACCACACACCCGAACATCCGGCTAAAGCCGGACACCGGTGGGGGCCTCTTCGTAACCGTCAGCTAAAGCTGACGGTTACTTATACTTGTTATTATAGCTTCCTGCCGCGATGCGCGTCCACATGAGTCCCACACTCAGGGACCGGTAACCGGACTCCTGTTCTCTCACTACAGAGACCTCGGTGAATTCCCACGCAGGCTTCTGCATCTGCCCATCAGCGCAGCGAGCTATATGCACATCCACCCGGTACCCACATCATAACTGTCAGTCAGACCTACCTGCTCCATACACTTCAGGCTTTAGCTGATACCAACGACCAGCATCATAACCGTCAGCTTCAGCTGACGGTTATAGCCACACACGTCGATGCGGCTTTAGCCTCGCACCACACACCCGAACATCCGGCTAAAGCCGGACACCGGTGGGCTCCTTCGTAACCGTCAGCTGAAGCTGACGGTTACTTTGATATCTGTTACTATAACCTGCCTCTCTTTCGAGCCCTATATGAAGATTTTTTTTGACAGGCAGGAACATACTCCAGAATCCGGATTCGTAAAATACGCTCGCATTGACGTCGGGAGACAGGATTGTCACAGCCAGTACCCGAGGTTACATTTTGGTTCTGTATAAGTCCGGTTACAGTGTTAATCGAATACCGGAAACCCAATAAAAACCATTCTTGAGTTCTTCTCTATAAGTTCCCGTGTCTGTTGTCACCGTTGCGGGGTTTACCGCGAATGTCCACGTTGTGAGAACGTAGAATCGGATTTTTCGAAGGGTATAACTGACTTGGATGTCTGATTCATAGTCAAGGATCTCGAATTTGTCAGATTCCGCAATTTGCACTTGCGTAGTGGATGACTGTTGGCCGCTGCCACCCTTGCCCTTACCGTTTCCGGCACCTGTCTGGGTACTCCGCATCGTATAGTATTCGTTATAATACTTCTGCGTGCCTGCATTCATATAGATTGCCGGGGTAATGCGCAGCTTGTTTTTTAAGGCATAAAATGTTCGACTTACTTCAGCGCCCAGGAATACGTCGGTACCTTCGCTGAAACCGAGGCCTGCATCCGCATAAAATATGAAGGCGGAAAAATCATATCCTGCGTATGCATTCAGGTATGTGCTCATTTCGGCCTGAACAGCGTAACTCTGGTCGTTAAAAATGTATTCAGCAACCAATAATCCTGCTGCGAATTTTTTGTTATAGTAATCATAGCCTCCCGAAAAGGTGACTAAATCAATACGCCCTTCACCAGCCTCTGTCAGATACGAGAGTGAACTACGAACTGAAAAACCGGATTTATGAAAATATCCTATGGACGGCGACAAATAGGGGGCCGCGGCGGAATCCGCCCGACCCATATAATAATAATCACTCGCGTACCGAATACCGATTCGCAATTCAGATTTATCTAAAGCGGTGTCATGCGACTGGGGCTTGTAGGTCTGAGCAAAGGCCATCTCCTGATGGAGAAACACCATCATTGCGACAGTGGCCAGGAGAGATTTGAAATTTTTCATGATTCCTCTTTTAACGACATGTTGATCGACGCCTTGAACTCAATACTTCCGGACAAGATCACTGCCTCGACTGTATAGCCGGGCAGTGACATTGCACGGGAATGTTTCTAGTTATTCGCTTTACCTTTCTTTTCAGGACGCATCTTTTCTTTACCGCCCTTGATATCCATTCTCTCCATGTTTCGTTGTTCCATTTTTTCTCTGAACCGATCCTGTGTTTCGTAACGCTTACCCTCCATGTCCAGGCATTCGCCATCCCGTAGCTGAAGTTGTTTCTTATCTCTTAATTGCACGTTTCCATTGGGGTCTACAACAGTACCGTTTTGCAAGGTGATCTTCTCCTGCAGTTGCGTTTTTTGTTGATTTTGTATCCGGTACATTTGGCCATTTTGCAGCATCAAATGCTCCTGAGCCATAGCATGCAATCTGCTTTGCATTTGCTGTTGGAACTGCTGTTGAGAAGTGTAGCGGTTTCCATCCAGATCAAGACACTCTCCATCCTTTAACTGAAGTTGTTTCCTGTCCTTTAACTGAAGCCCTCCATTCGGACTTACAACTGTTCCGTTTTTCAGTGTTACCTTCTCCTGAAGCTGAACTTTCTGCTGATTTTGAATGCGGTACATTTGACCATTTTGCAAGATCAAATGTTCCTGAGCCATCGCCTGCGTTCTGGTCTGCAGCTGCTGGCGGAATTCCTGTTGAGAAGTGTAACGGTTTCCATCCATATCAAGGCACTCCCCGTCTTGCAGCTTTATCCGTTTTTGATCTTTGATTTGAATGCTTCCATCCGGGTTTACCACCGTTCCATTTTTCAATTCGATCTGATCATACAACTGGATCTGATCCTGGTCTTTCACTTGATACATTTTACCATCTTTCAACATAAGATGGTCCTGGATACGGAGTTGATCCCGGTCCTGATCCTGAGCGGGCATCGAAATAGCGGCAAACAAAAATGCCACCAATAAAATAATGAGCTTTTTCATAGTTTTTCTTTTTTATCGTCTTTCTTTCACAAGACGAAATTGACGCTATTGCAGCGCGTGGTCCGTAACTTAGGTCACATGGAACCGTGATTTTTGTCAGCTTTCAGATGTACTTTGATTGCGCCCTGAATCCCGTTATCTCATTTGCAAGAGAACAATTTCAACGGACCGCGGAAAGATCCGTCGCTTACCTCATTTTATACGCAGGAAGGCAGGTTGGCGCTTTTACACACCGGGGCCTGAACGAAAAGAACCTAAACCAGGATGATATCGGAAGCGCTATTATAAATTCAACCTGACAGCTAATAGTCCCTGCCCGCCCGCACCATCTTCCCAAACGCTTCCCAATCGAAGCCGGATTCAATCCGGTTATGACGAAGCGTGGGAACCTGTGTCGTAATGATCAGCAAGGTTCCTCCCAGACCGGCCAGGTGATGCTGAGGGATCTGTTGCCGGATGGCATTGACCTTCCTGAATGCGGCTGACGGAAAAACAGCCTGAACCGATTCCTTAAGCCTGTTGATATTGTCCATGCCGTACATGACCACAACTTCAGGTTTTTGCCGGCCGATGTTCGAAAGGATACACTTTACCCGCCCCTCGAACAGATGGTCCTGGTACATCGTCCGGCTTTTGAGAAAGGGAAACTCCGGCATATCCAGCCAGCTGTAGTACCACGCGTGATTATGAGGACTGGGCAATGGATACAGCAGGATCAACGCCTCATCCTTCTGCGACGGCAGGACAAACGTTTTTTTCTGATAGGCGAGAAGGTCGGGGACCTTTTTACCACGGTAGCCATGGTGAAAGGCGATGAGATTTTTCCATCCGCCGTGTAGTATGGCGTTGCTGCCGAAACGGTGGTCGTAGAGGGTTTGGAATAACGCAGACTTGGGTCCATCGATCCGGGCGGAAGCATGACGGTACAACGCGCGTATGTCGCATAAGGCTGGTGGTGTACCGGGAGGGTGCTCTCCATAAAACCAGTTCAGCTTCTCCGCGACTTCTTCCGGCAGGTCGCCACCGCTTTCCTCATAGGCGATGAACCAGACCCGGGCTTCCCATGATCCGTATCCGTAAAAATTATCCATCCAGTGCCTGAGGGCTTTCTCTTCTACGTGCATCGTGCGGTCAAGGTAATAAATGCCGCAACGACTTCGGAAGATTCATATGAAAATGGCATTATGTTATCTTGATTTTCATTGCAATATTGTCCTTCACTTGCCATTCACTATACCCGTAAACTAATCCTCCATGATCATCCACCTCGTCGACGGAACGTATGAACTTTACCGGCACTTCTACGGGCAGCGCACCTTCAACAAGGGAAAGGACAAACCATCGGGCGCCGTGGTGGGCGTGTTGAATAGCGTATTGCAGATGATCGAAGAAGGAGCGACACACGTCGGCGTTGCCACCGACCATGTCATCGAATCGTTTCGGAACGAGCTGTGGCCTGAATATAAAACAGGAGAGGGGATAGAACGTGCACTGTTCAGGCAGTTTCACCCACTGGAGAATGCGTTGGCTTCGATGGGTGTGACAGTGTGGCCCATGGTCGAACTGGAAGCGGATGATGCGCTGGCTTCCGCAGCGTACCTCGCCAACGCCGACGTACGCGTACAAAAAGTTTGTATCTGGACGCCGGATAAAGACCTGGCGCAATGTGTTCGGGAAGACCGTATCGTACAGATCGACCGAAGAGCCGGCGTGATCCGCGATGCCGCAGCAGTACGCAAAAAGTTCGGGGTAAGTCCCGAGCTCATCCCGGACTTCCTGGCGCTCACTGGTGACAGTGCGGATGGTTATCCGGGAATCGCGGGAATCGGAAAGGTCACAGCTGCACGGCTGCTGAACCAGTACGGACCCATCGAATCTTTCCCGGGCGACATGCTCACCGGCCAGCGGGAAAACGCGTTGCTGTTTAAACGCCTCGCTACCTTACGGACTGACGCGCTATTGTTCAGCGACGTGGATGAACTGAGATGGCGGGGACCGGGCGCCGGTTTTGAGGCGCTCACTGCAACGCTTGGTGATCCGCGCTTACTCGTGCGCGCAAACAAGGCGGCGGCCTCGATTGTTTTTTGAGCGAAAGAAAGTAGTGGGAGTGGAGCGCCGGGACTATTTTAGCCGGATATTAATTTGCAACTTGTTCGACTATGGAATTCAAAGATATCATCGGCTTGTTTAAACTGGGTAAGGCTACGGCCCGGAGTCATATGCGTAACCTGATTGAGATCGCCGCGGCGGACGGAAGTCTGGCGGGTGAAGAAAAGAAATTCCTTCAATACGCGGCGCAGCGGAACAACATCACGACGGAACAGCTTAAAGATATCCAGGACAACGTTTCCCGTATCCGGTTTGAGGTGCCGGGAAATGAAGAAGAGAAGTTCACCCAGTTATACGACCTGGTGCACATGATGACGGTCGACAAGACGATTCATGGTGAAGAACTCAGGTTGTGCGAGATCTTCGCCATCAAATTCGGGTACAGGAAAGAGATTGTCCGGGAGATGATCGAAGTGATCCGGCAGAGCATCGAAAAATGGATCGGTCCGAAGGAGACGATGCAGATGATCTTACGGGATATGAAGGTGTACGATTAACAGGTATTAAAAAACGGACATCGCAAAGGCCAATGCGGTAAACCTTATCATTTGATAATTTTTTTTGCGAGTACGCCATTTGTCCTTTGCGGTCCCATCGCGCTTTCGCGGCTTTGCGGTGAAAAATTCGACGCACATAATTAAACGCACCACACAAAATCCCTATTTGCTTGCTAAAATAAAATCGACTTAGGTGTTGTCTGATTAAAATGTGCGAAGCACGGATTGGAGGGCGTAATTTCACCGCTAAGATTCTGTGTTAATAACCAAGCCTTTTTAAATTTAGATATTGAAATATGGATAACTCGGGACATGACTACAATTTGATAGTTTTCAGTTGAGTTATCCACATTCCAACATCGGATAATTATTGTAAAAATTCTTAATTTTGCATTTCAAGGCGACCTTGAGTCAGCCTGTGAGAAGCAGTCATTATTGCAATGGCTGCTTCTCTGTTTTTAGCTGTATAAAGTTCTTGTTGTAGTGCGTATTGGTTTTATAAAGGGTATACATCAGTTCTAACAGCTTTCTTTGAACAGCAACAACAGCCTTCATTTTTATGCCGTGTCTGCTGACTAGTCTTACAAAGATCCCTTTGAAGTGTTCATCCAAACGAATAGCGGCAAGAGCTGGGAGGTGCATGGCTTTTCGTAGATAGCGATTTCCTCGTTTAGAGATCCTGGGTTTGCCTTTAATAGAAGTACCTGATTGTTTCTCCCGTACATCTAATCCTGCATAACTGGTGAGCTGTCGTTTATTTCGAACAAGCTCAAATCCATTTGTCTCAGCTAAGACTGTTACGGCAGTCAATAGGCCAACTCCGGGTATGGAAGTCAAGGTCTCAATAAAACGGCATACCTGGACATCTTTTTTAGCGAGCAGAGTTAGTTCATCTTTGATTTCTTTTTCTTGCTTGTCCAGAAAGACTATTCGTTTTTTTATTCTGGCTACACTTGTCGCATTCGGCTCTGCCTCAGCCAGTTCCGCATGCAACTGATTTTTAACCATTGCTCTTTCCTCCACGACCTGATCACGCTCACGAACCAATTGTCTCAGTCTTTTAAATATTGGTTTAGGCCGTTGCCACAGATTCAATTTACGTTCCAGTCCAAACCTGGCGATGGCTTCAGAGGCCGTACTATCTGTGATTGTCTTTTCTTCCAGGGTTCTGAAGTAATTACTGATTTTATTGGGTAATACTATACTTACCTCTTTTTCATGATCCACCAGAAAATAAGCTAGTGATTCGTGATATACCCCGGTAGCCTCCATAACGAATCGCGTAGCAACGGTTGGATCTGTCAATTTCTCTACCCACGATACAAGAGTAACAAAGCCCTTATTTGTGTTGATGAATACTTTGTTTGCATAGACTTCTATCGTTAAATCTTCATGCAAACGGCCCAGGGAAACGACCAATTCTTTCTGGGCTACATCAATACCCAGTACTTGTTTTAAAATCTTCATTTAACATTATTAGGTTTAATAAATTAAAGTGAAAATCTCCCTTCGTTTTGTCTCCTGGTTGGATATTCTGAATATGCCGACATGCAGCATTCCTTACATTCTGTTCAAACTCGAAGAGATAAAAACGGATGAGGCAGTTTTCT
>JBGSJE010000010.1:0-82144 GCA_041742155.1 Chryseolinea sp.
CGCCTCAAGCTTAACACGATCCAGGGTGCCTTCCAACTTCGCCGCATAGGACAGATTGTACGCCAGCGACTCATTATCAAAATTATTTAAAAAGTAAAGCCGCCTTTGAACTGAAGAAGCAACATAGTATGGCTTGTCAGTCGCAACCGGGATGGCTTTATAATTGATTTTACCTTTCCCTGAACGCAGTAAGCTCAATAACTCGGACTTATTATCCCTTATATGACGGATCAATTCATTAGTCATTTTTTCCGCGGGATCGATAACTTCAATTTTACCTTCTTTCGCCCGCAGTTTTATACCGAGTTGATTTAACTTGAAGATCAATTCATCCATTGATTCCACTTTTAAATAATTATCCTATTGGCTTCACTCGACTCACTTGCTGCGAGATTTGAAATCGATATCGCGTTGCTGAGATGCTTTATGGAGGGCGACTCAAAAATGTAATCCAGTCGGATATTGGTTCCAAATTTTTTCTCTATCTGTGAAACCAGATTTATCGCCTTTAAAGAATCTCCCCCCAGATCAAAAAATCCTTTCTCTATACTAATTACCTCCTTGTCTAATCTCAAAATGTCTCCGAGTATCTCTACCAGTTTCATCTCTATCTCGTTAGAAGGCGCCACGTAGTTGTTTTTGTCAATCACCTCAGGATCCGGTAGCGCTCTTTTATCAATCTTGCCATTGGGAGTCAAAGGAAAAGTTTCTAATGGCGCATAATATGCCGGCACCATATACTCCGGGAGATCCTCCATAAGATGTTTCTTGAGGCTTGCACCAAATTTGGTTATCCCTAAAATTCCCTGCGAAGTTAATTCTGGATAGTCAGCAATTAATCCAATCCGGCGACGCGGTGATATCGCAAAAACTTCGTGAAGATTGGTATTCTCCAGTTCGGTAGCCTGCGCGGCGATAACCTGATAACCTTTTTCAATCAGCAATTGCTTTATGATCTCCAGTCGATTGTTAACATTGTGAACTTCAATTACAAGCTGGTCAATTTTATCCCAGTCCCGTACACCGATCCCATTCAGAACATCGAGCTCAGAATTCTCTGCATCAATCTTGAGTAAGTCGATTCGCTGTAAACCACGCTGCGCAATCACGTTTGATACGGTCGTCACCTTGCATTTGAATTCCACCGTTTCGAGCTTCTCAACAAGCAATTTATTTAGCTCATTTTCACTTAACTTGCTGCTAACGTCTTCTGTATTCTTAATAAACTGCCTGACGTTTTCTTTTGTCTCCGTCAGATGCTTACTAACACCCGAGAGTGTTGTGGCGTGCGGGAAGTAGTCAAATGTCTTAGTCCCCACACTATCAGATAACCCCACATCGAACAACTCGAAATTTCCTTTATACAGCGATACATTTAATTTCAACAGCTCGAACGTCGGCGGGATAGGTTCAAAGCAATAAATGCTCAGTCCGCGTGACGCCAGATTCGCGTAGATAGAGAACATACCGATATTGGCACCAACATCCAGTATGCAGCCATTCTCAGGCAGGGTAATGCCATTTCTCACATAAGAATTATTCAAAAATATTTCTTCGTAGAGAAGCTGAGCTTCTTTTTTGTTTCTTGAATACATGATTACTCCATTGGAAAACTCGTACATGTTGACGTCCATAGGCAATACCTTATTAGCCTGCAAAGTTTTTTTAGTCGTATAGCCTTCGAGATCATCAGGCACATAGTAGGCGACCAGATACTTCATGCCTTCCCGTTCTCTTGCAACTACAATTGCATCCTTCACACCATTATGTGTGCGAATATGACTTTCGATCTCGCCCAATTCAATTCTAAATCCACGAATTTTGACTTGATCATCCATCCTTCCCAGGAACTCAATATTACCGTCAGGATGCCACCTGCCTAAGTCGCCGGTGCGATACATTTTCTCATCACGCCTGAAGGGATTATTCACAAATTTTTGTTCTGTTAATTGCTCATTATTTATATATCCCGCAGCAACTCCTGCACCACCAATGCATATCTCACCTTCAACCTTCACCTGTTGTAATTCATTGTTCAATCCTAGGATGTAAATCTCTGTATTGGAGATCGGCTTACCTATTATCGACGCGGTCTTAGTGCTCATGGATTTGTAAAATGTTGCAGCGATTGATGCCTCCGTCGGACCATACTCATTGATCAGTAATACATCTGGCAGCATTTCTTTACTTCCCTCCAACACAATGTCACTGGTCTTCTCACCCGCCAGTACAACGAAACGCAACCCGGAAAGTTCGTCGCTGGAAGCCCTCTCTAAAATGGCACCATATAACATTGGTGTGATACAAAAATTGGTCACGCTATTATTTACTATGATGCTGATTATTGTTTGAGGTTCTAACTTGTCCTCCTTCGAGACAAGTACTAAGGACCCACCAGAAAACAGAGAGGAGTAAAGATTGGAGCCGTACGTATCAAAATTATACGGTGCTAGTTGTAGTGTATTATCGTTACTGAAATAGTTGAAATTCTTAATACGCCATTTAGTATAATTGACAACACCACGATGCCTGACCTTTACGCCTTTCGGATTACCTGTGGAGCCCGAAGTGTAGATAACGTAGGCAATATTTTCCTGGTCTACTTTTATCCTAACAGGTTCAGGAGACAATGACTGAACGTCCGCTCCACTCACGTAATGTGAAGATTTGGCTGAACTCATTTCAAAATCATCCAGGCACACAAACCATTCAACACCGTCATTCTCCCGAACTAACTTATTTAATAACTTTATGTGTCTTACTTGCGACAGTATGCAAACTGCATTGACATCCTTTATCAACCAGGAAATTCGTTTGGCTGGCAGCGTACCATCAATAGGCACGTAAGCATTTCCGGATTTGAGCACAGCCAATATGCTAACAATCGTATCAAAGGAAGTATCCATTATGATACCCACATTTCGATGTTTGACACCTTTGTCGATCATCAGATTTGCCAACTGATTCGACCGATGATCCAATTCAGAATAAGTAACGTACTCTTCGCCTAAAACAACTGCTTTGGCATCAGGTGTTCGTTGTACTTGCTCAGCAAATAATTCATGCAGTGTACCGGGGCCTGAAAATTCCTCCGCGGTATCATTGAACTGTTGTAAGATGTGATCCTTTTCTTGCAACGATATAGCATGAAAATCCGACACCAAACTTTCGGGTTTGGTAACGATCACTTCGATCATAGCCCCAAGTCGGTCCTGAATTTTTTGGATAAGCTCGGCCGAGTATTTAGCCGGATTATAGTAGATGCAAGTTTCATATGCCAATCCAAGCATATTAACGACGAGGTATAGATTGTAGTCGTTGTAGTCTGTCATCTCGTATGACTCAACCGTCAGCGCAGCATTTTGACTTATGGTCTGCATATCAAACGGATAATTCTCGATCACTACAAGTGTTTGGAACAATGAATCATCCGCCTTCAACGACACCAAATTTTTAAGCTCCGTTACCGGGCAGTTGACATAAGGTTCTCTATCAATGAGATCGGTGCTCACCCGGCGCACCACATCAAAAAAGGAATCGTTGCCGTAAGAAGAAACGGTCAGGGGCACTGTATTTATAAATAAGCCAACGGTATTTTCAATATACCTTAGTGGCACATTCCGGCCAGAAACTGTTGTACCTAACAGAAAATTATCACTATTGGCCAGCTTAGCCATCAATAATCCCCACGCCGTATAAAATACAGCAGCAGATGTTAAACGATTTTTTGAAGAAAATCTGTTCGTATATTCTGATAAACCATCTTTGAGGAAACATCTGGAAATCTCCGGCTTTGAACCCTCATCCGGATTGGCCCTATCCTGAAATCCATTGATGGAAGAAAATGAACCCAACCTTGTTTGCCAATATTGGAGTGCGTCCGCTTTATCAGCTTGCTTCAGTTTTTGGACATATTCTGAAAAACGTGCCTTTGGAAGAAACGTGACGCTATCGCCTCGGGCAATTGTATTGTAAGTGGTAAAAAACTCCCTTATCAATATCCCGTTGCTCCAACCGTCATACAAAATATGATGTGTTTTTATTTCAATAGCAAACTTGTTATTACCCAGGGAATAAAGCACAACCCTAAAAGTTGTTTCAGCAAGATCAACATCATCGCCTTGATAATTTTGATCAAGGTATTTTTGTAGCGATTCAAACGAAAGGTTAATCTTGGACAGATCACGAAACTCCGCTCGAAGAGGAGTACGTCTGAGTGTGATCTGAATCGGCGCATCTATGCCCTGCCATCTAAAAACCGTTCGGAGCATTTCATTCTTCTCAACGATGGCCCCCCAGGCATCTTTAAAAGTATCAAAGTCGACCTCGCCTTTTATGAATAGAAATAATCTTACAAAATAAGATCTTGCTTCCCTGTATCTAATATAGTGATACAGCAACCCTTCCTGAACTGGGCTTAAGGCTGAAATGTTCTCAACATTCTCCTTCTCTATTTTCTTGAAAGTTGTCATGAGGGTCTTGCAGTCAATGTTATGTATTAATAAAAAAGCATTTCGATATCTTCCTTATCTAATGCAACATCAAAATCTGACGTACTGAAGGTCGAGCGATCGTTCTCCTTCACATGATTTAACACAACAACTAAATTATTCATTAAGGCATCGGTAAAATTATTGACCGAAAAACCATGATATCCTGATGCGCTGCCTGTTACATCTATGATCATACTCCCCGAGACCGTCATACAATTGATCTCCAGCTTTGCAGTAACATTATTATTGAATGCTGAATCCGGGCCAGTATATAGGTGGGCAAATTGAAAGAGATCATTTTCCGCCTCAAATCCGAATGCACCTAAATAATTAAAACGGATTTCAGAAATCTCACCGGGACGTGCATTCTCAACAAAGTATTCATTGAATGAACCGCGTGCTTTTTCCAATTGAGTCTTTACTTCCCGTATGTTTTCGTCGATATTCATATTCGACAATGTAAAATGAACAGGATAAATTGATGTAAGCCATCCTACAGTACGGGAAACATCAATGCCCTCAATGTTTCTGCCGTGCCCTTCCTGTTCAACAACGAACTCCATCGAATTCGTCTGCATTGCTAATGTTCTCAACAGTGCAACATTTAATAGCGTGCCCGAATCTGTCCTGTAAACTCTTCGCGCACTATTCATGAGACTGTTGGTCTGCTCATAGTCCAGTAATCTTGTTGCTCTTACCATATCGGCAACCGACCACCCGATGGTTTCAGTGTCTTGTTGATGATTGCGATGGTTTCCATTGTGCGCCACTCCGTTTAAACCAGCCTTTGCAGGGTTGTTGAGCGATTCTCTCACTTTCGTTGCCCAATCTATTATTGATGCAGTCTTCTGTGGCGCGCGCAGTTCGTCTCCCTTCTGAATTGTGTTGTAGGCATTATATAGATCCTCTAGCAAAATTCGCCAGGACACACCGTCAATTATAAGGTGATGCGCCGTGATGAAGAGATAACTATCTGCCTGACTGAGAATAACTGCAGCGCGCAACAGCAAATTGCCGTTAATATTGAATGAACGCTTAAGGGAAAAACATTCGTTTTCAATTTCTGAACGAACGGCTTTTCCGTCAACTGCTACCAAGTTGAATACAGGTACCTCAAAGGGCTGATTCAGAAGGTCATTATTGATAAACATGATACCTTGTAGGGGATCATAGTTCATCCGAAGCCCATCATGATGTTTTATTAAAAAAACAAAAGCTGTCTCCAGCGTCTCAAGATCAATTTTGCTTTTTAATTTCAGCAGCACTGACTGGTTATAAAAATTCGGGTTTGCAAAGTTCCTTGCGCGAAACCAAGAATAAATAGGAGTAAGTCCTACTATCCCCGATACGATGCCTTGACTGTAACGATCTTTATTAACTGAAAAGCTCGCACTGGAACATATCTGTTTTATTGTTTGATGCGCCATCATATCCTTCACCGAAATGGAAATGTTTTTATCCAGCAAGCGCGATGTGATTTGAACAGCTTTAATGGAGTCGCCACCGAGGTCGAAAAAATTATCAGATACTCCAATAACTTGGTTACCAAGAATTGCCCGCCATGCGTCAACCATTGCTTTCTCAATGTCACTGACAGCTTCTTCAAATCTGTCTCTAACAACCTGTTCTGGCTCAGGAAGAAGATTGTAGTCTATTTTGCCATTTATTGTTAAAGCAATACTATCGAGTTTTATGAACCATCTTGGAATCATGTAGGTGGGAAGAAACCGGGATAGAAATGATCTGAAATCGACTTCCTCAATGCGATTTTCTTCATCTCCTTCAAAGGCCCTCAATACAAGATAGGCGCAAAGGTATGCCTCACCGTTAATATCTAACTTTTGCATTACGGTGGTATCCGAAACTGATTCGTGATACAGGAGATACCTTTCTATCTCTTCAAGTTCAATGCGATGGCCATTTATTTTTACTTGCCGGTCGCCCCTCCCGATAAATTGTATAATGTCATCCTCACCACGAATGGCCACATCTCCAGTCTTATACATTCTGTCCCCCTTTATAAAAGGGTTCTCGATGAATCGTTCCGCTTCAAGATCTGCATTGGATATATATCCCTGGGCCACACCGTCACCTGCGATATAAATCTCACCCGGAACATTGATTGGCACCGGCTTTAAATGACCATCGAGGATATATATTTGCGTGTTATAAATCGGAAGTCCTATTGGCACTGCCACACCATCGTCCTTTATCCGATCAAATTTATAAAGCATGCACCCAACGGTTGCTTCAGTAGGGCCATACTCATTGTATATTTCAATCTCACCGCCAAATAAGTTCTCAATTTCTCCCGCCAATTGTGTCGTCAATATTTCGCCACCTATTATTAGCCGTCTCAACGTGCTCCGGTTTGTCCGGGTTTTAAAGAATGCTGCCTCCTTTAACACCTTGAGATGAGATGGCGTGGCTTTCAACAACTGCACGTTGTTATGATCAACCACTCTTTGAATAACAATTTCACTGTCATCGGGATAGGAAAAAATTGAATTCCCTGTAACGAGCGGTACAAAAATAGACGTCAATGTTAAGTCAAAGGACATTGACGAGAATAGTGCAAAAGAAAGCATGTCACCCCTTACAAAATTCTTGTCACATGAAATAACATAGTTTATTAGCGACCTGTGACTTATTTTAACTCCTTTTGGATTTCCCGTAGTGCCTGACGTATAGATAACATAAGCAAGCTCGCCATACTTTTTTTCATTTAACTTATCGGGCGCATTCTCATAGGTCTTGCTGCTTACACTAACTACATCCCATTTTACCTTCTCTCCACTGCCGTGCCATTTTTTGATTTCCTTTTCAAACTCGTTATCAGTTAGTACTAGCGACGCACCGCAATCATTAACTATAAATTTTATTCGTTCCGCAGGTGTTTTTTTATCGATAGGTAAAAAACAACGACCGGTTTTAAGGATGGCCATTACCGAAACAATAAACTCGACCGTTCTATCTAGTAAAATAACAACCGGTGAAACATCAATTTTTCCCATGCTCATTAAAACATTTGCAAGCTGATTCGATTTTTTGCCGATCTCTTGAAATGTAAACGATTTAACTACCTTTTGCTCTGTATCGATTTCTGAGATTGCTGTTCGTTTTGGATATTGTCGAATCGTATTCTCGATTAGTTCATGAATACTTTCCGCTCGTGGTAGTTGTAAAGTAGATTTATTGCAGTCGTAAGTAAGGCGGGAAATCTCGGTAACATTGGCAATTGCCAACTTCCACAATGGTAAGGATGGATGCAATACGATATTCCTGAGCAATTCTAAAAAGTAACACCCGAGTCTTTCAATTGTGCGCTGTTTAAAGAGTGCTGTGGCGTATTCAATGCTAAATTGCAAATCATCTTCGTCATCAAATATTTCTAAGGAAATATCGAATTTTGAGAAACCGGGATCAAAATAATATCTCTCAATAGAGAGGCCGGTTTTATCGACGTTGGGACGGTCCATATTTTGGTATACAAACATGGTGTCGAATAAACTGTTCCTGCTAGGATCTCTCTTTTCCTTTACTAGTTTTATCAGTTTATCGAAGGGGTAATCCTGGTGAGAAAATGCCTCTGAGATATGGGTCCTGGTGACTTCAAGATAGCGGGTAAAAGATATGTCATGGTTCAACGAACACCGGATAGCCAGATTATTGACAAACATTCCCATTATCTCTTGAAGCTGTGCATGCGTCCTCCTGGCAACCGGTACACCGACAACAAGCTCATTCTGACCACAATATTTAGAGAGTAGCACAGTGTAGGCAGTAAAAAGCAAAGTAAACAAAGTCGTCTTTTCCTTTCTTGCGAGCGTTCGAACACTGTCTATAAGATCTCGTTCAAGCGGGAACACGATTTTTGCGCCAGCTGAATCAAAAAGTTTTGGCCTGGAAAAATCATTTTGAATACTTAGCCGCGGTACACCACCCGCAAATACGTTGCTCCAATACTTTTCTTGTTGCTGAACTGTTATGTGATCGACATGTTGGCTTTCCCACTGTACAAAATCCTTATAGTCAGTTTCTACCCTTGGTAGCGCAGCTCCATGATATGAGCGAAACAGGTCATTCAAGAAAATGCCAACGGAAATTCCATCGGCAATGATATGATGGAAATCAAGAAAAAGGGCATGAATAGAATCTGATACTTCTATCACCTCAATTCTAAACAACGGTGCTTTTTCCAGGTCGAAAGGCACGACTTTGTGTTCCAGTGTTTTCCTTAACTCCTCATAAGTTGATTTACCTACTGTCAGATCAAAAAGTACGATCGAAGCGAATGCTTGCCGCGGTACGCCTTGATCGATAAAAAAATAAACTCTTAAAATATCATGTCTTCCAACAACAGCACGGGCCGCAGCCGCCAGTCGTGCCACATCAAGTTTGCCGTGCAATAAAAAAGCAGTCGGCACATTATATGCCGTAGCGTTTGGATTCCCGCTCCATAGATGGAATAGTCTGTGTTGAACAGAGGACAAGTTGTAGGACACTTTCGTACTTGCTTTCTGAATTGGCTGATGAGACGTTTTCGGCTGGTTTTCGATCACTGAAGCCAGGCTCCTTATTGTAAGGACGTCAGGAAGAATACTATACTCTAATTCAACTTCGAAAGCCTGGTGAACACGAGAAAGCAATTGACCAAGTTTAAGGGAGTTACCTCCTGATTCAAAAAAATTGTCAGTCACACCGGGCGCGGAGTCATTGAGCACACCAGCCCAAATTTCCGAGAGCTTCTTTTCAACATCGCTTGCTGCTCCAACTTTCTTTCGTTGGGAGGCTTCGAGTTCAAGAAAATGATTCAGGCTTTCTGTTATTTCATTGTATTCTCCCAACTTATACCATTCTGCCAGCTTGTATCGCTGTAGCTTACCGCTGGTTGTCTTGGGAATCTGATGAACAGGAATAATTTGCTTCGGAACAAAACCAAAAAATTCATTGATATAAACTTTTATCCTGGAATACACATTAAGGAATTTTTTCACATCTCCCCTATGAACAACGAATACCAGGACCTCCTCTTCCCCTGAGGTACCTGATGTACATCCCACCACAACTACTTTCCCTGCTTCAACACCGTCAACAAACTCCAGGCAACGTTCCAGATCGTGTGAATAATAATTTTGGCCATTGACAAAAAAAATGTCCTTATGTCTCCCAGTAACATAAAGGCTTTCGTCTTTAAGAAAACCAAGGTCTCCCGTCCTTACCCAGCTGTCGGTAGCAAAAAGTTTTTTTGTGTCCGCAGGGTTATTATAATAACCCGAGGTTACGCTATTCCCTTTTATTTGTAAGTGTCCAATGAAACTGTCTGGCAATTCTTTGTCTCTGTCATCAACGACACGAATCGAGCAACAATAACCATCCTTGCATCCAACTTTAACAAACGTTACACTATCCGCATCTCCTGCTGTATCTCTTATCCTGTCACCTATGGCTAATTGTTTTCGGTCGATCCTAATTGCACTAACCCGATCGCCGAGCGCAGAAAATGAAACAGCTAATGTGGCCTCCGCCAAGCCATACACGGGGTACATCGCTTGAGGCTTCAAACCCAACCTCTCAAGGCAATTCATAAACCTGTCGCATAGCGCAGCAGAAATAGGTTCGGCTCCGTTGAAGATAAGCCTCACGTCGGATAGATCCCACGAAAGGTTTTCGGAACTTTCAATATGTTTCAGCAAATGACTGTATCCGAAATTTGGCGAACAAAGGATCGTAGCCTTGTATTGTGACGCGTTCTCCATCCAAACCGCTGGTTTCCGAATAAAAAGATCCGCCGGTATTAAAATTTGATTGGCCCCTGAATAAAGTGGATTAAGGTGGAACCCGATCAGTCCCATGTCATGGGTAAGCGGCATCCAACTCAGCATCACATCTTCGGATGTGATTTTACAGTGCTTTTCGGATAGGGAAATGTTGGAGATTAGATTTCCGTGTGTTAACACAACTCCTTTCGGATTTCCAGTAGAGCCCGAGGAAAATTGGATAAAAGCGATTTCTTCCTTCCCGGTTGAATACTCCTCTCCATTCATGATCCAGCCAAGCACTTCGTCAGTCAAGATACACGTAGACAACATTTCCCTTAATATATCATCATCATTACTTTGAGTATTGTGAGAAAGAAGAAGCACGTCTCGCCATCTTTGGCTAGTGACCAGAATCGGTCGCTTCAACGTCCTCCAAATATTCAGCACTTTATCCTGACGTTCTGGCGTGCTGGCTACCGTAAGGGGAACCGGTACAATTCCTCCCAGCATACACGCCCAAAAAACAATGACGAATGTTTCGTTATCATCTATTTGAAAAACAAGTTCATCTCCGGG
This sequence comes from Chryseolinea sp., assembly GCA_041742155.1. Lineage (GTDB taxonomy): Bacteria > Bacteroidota > Bacteroidia > Cytophagales > Cyclobacteriaceae > Chryseolinea. The sequence continues at coordinate 10,832 of JBGSJE010000010.1, forward strand.
CTTCAGAGCACGCGTTTGTAAATATCCGAGTGCCTTCAAGGCTCGGTCGTACAACTCAGAATATGAGAGATACTGAACTACGTTATTTGACTCTATAAACGTAATACCGTTTTGACGGCAGGATCTCTGCCTTTTTAGCACATCACTAAGAGTCATCGTATTATGGAAATTAAGAAAGATTCACAGACCTCAAATCAACCTACGCCTGAATCATAAAAGGATTTTATTACATCAACAACTTACACACTGCTCAAAGCTTGGTGAAAAGATCTGGTAAGATGTTTTTTTGGTATCCAGCCACTGGAAATCAGCTCTTCGAAAAAAGATACTGCGATCCTCTGCATTCCGATTTCCGATGGATGACTATCGTCTTTCAATTTTAGTGCTGTGGCAAAATGATGTCCGGATATGCCCAGGTTGAGATAACGAATACCACACTTTTCACAAAGACTACGCTTCCGCTCCCGTTGACCGCTGAAATAGTCGAACACTACAAGCGCAGCACCCTTCAAATGTAAAAGAGATGCAAGGGCTGTCAAATACTCCAATGTTTCATCTATCGTGTATTTCTGAACTCTGTGCTCACCGACTGTGACCATGTTCCTGCTATAAAAACCAAGGATGTAGATATTTAAAAAATAACGTTCAATAATCTTCTTTAATGAAGAACCGGGCTTCGCGTACCTGATATATTTTTGCACTAGAAACCTGTTTGCCTCGCGCACTATATAAAATGTATCAAATAAAAAGGTTTCCAGTTTTCTGCGTTTTATTTTTTTGACATACTCCATGCCGAGCGCCATTGTATCGGCAGTCTCATGGGAATAGGAAATCACAAAATCCTCATAACATATCCTTGAGCAATCCTTTCGCTCGAATGGTATTTCCGTTTCGAACAGAACCAGGTCTGGCGTGAACTGCAATAAGTCATTTTTTATCCGCTGATATTGATACCAGTTCAGTGAAGCACCATCAAGTGAACAATTGATCACTTCAACATTCTGAAAACCCTTATCGCGAAACACAGCCTGGATACGACCATTTTCCTCAAATAACATAGAGTATCCCACAACCAGAATCCTGAACATGTCTTGATCTTTTGCAATTGAAAATTCAGGCCCCGGGAAACCATGGCTGTTAATCTTCACAGGCACACGACGGAATGGGGCAACAAGTTCTGAACTGCTACCAGGTATGTACTCGTATCCCCAAAGCGCATGTGGTCGATATATCTTAGGGTAAGATCGTTTTCTCAATTTTTCATAGCGGAAGCATCTAAGGTAAATTTCAAAGCAGGCTAGCAAAACCAAAATACCTGATATAAACAGCATAATTTTTTAGACGTTTTCGCAGGATGTTTTACAAGGAGCCAACTTCAAGTTTACATGTCTCACTACTTGCGCTGTCACCTCATTTATAAAAAAGTGTCCTCCGTTAAAGTATTGAATTGAGCAAGTGCCCTTTGTATAATTCTTCCACCCATCTACCTCTTCGGCGCTAACGTTTTCCTGTTTTCCGAAAAATGCTGAAATGTCACAGTTGAATATTTTTATCTCATCACTCCACGTCCAGGTCTCAGCAAGTTTGAAATCATTCATTAACAATGGAATGAAGAAATCTTTCAACTGGCGGTGTTGAAATACTTCACGCGGCGTACCACCAAGTTTTAAAATTGCTTGTTCAAATTCTTCAGGGTTCATTAAATGGTATTTTGTCTTTTCGCCGGTTTTATAACCTGGAGCACCTTTGCCTGAAAAGAAAATATGTTTTGGTTCTCTTAAATGGCGTTTCATGATTTCCTGTGCCAAACTAAATACTATAGCCCCACCCAGACTATGACCGAACAAAGCGTATTCATTTTCCAGATTGTTCTTAATCAATCTAAAAACGTCCTCCATTACATCTTTCATGGACCCGTACGACGCCTCGGCGGCACGGCCACCGCGCCCACTTAGTTCAATCGGAAATAATTCAATGTCAGGATTAAGCAACGCCTTCCAACTGTTGTAAACTATGGATGAGCCACCGGCATAGGGAAAGCAAAATAATCTCATTTTTTCGATGCCAGTTTTCTTACAAAATTAAATGGACCTCTATCATCTCTCGCTGGCTGTAGCTATCGAACCATACTCCTTCTTAAGCAGGTTTCGATCCACTTTACCATTCGGTAATAGCGGCATAGCAGTTGTAACCACAATCACAGCCGGCACCAAAGGTTTGTCTATGTTCCTAACACATTGCCGGCGAATCTCTTCCTCATCCATAAAAACGTTATCCTTTAATTCACATATCGCGGCAAATTGGTCTCCCATGATATCCCTCTTATTCAATCTTATCACGATCACCTTTCTAAGTTCCTGGCATGCTAGCTCTATCGCGCTCTCAATTTCAAAAAAAGAAATTAAGACCCCATTGCGATTCACCTTATGGTCTGCTCTACCAAAAACTTTTAACTCATTATTGTCGATTCTGCCGATATCTTTTGTATCAAACCAGTCTTCTGTTTCGGAATTTTCATCAAGTCGATGACCTTCATAGTTCAGATAGGCAAAAAATCGACTATCACTTTTACACAAGATGGTACATAACTTCTCACTGTCTTCTTTCAGTTTAAACTCCATTCCCGAAAGACCTGTAAGTCCACCTTCAGACCGGTGGCTTGCATCTTGTTTAAGGTCCGACATTGCCATGGCGCCCATTTCTGTTGACCCGTAGAGATTTAAGATCGGGCCAATTTGACTTTCGTATTTAAGATACAGGTCTTGCCTTATTTTGTCGCCGGCTGTTATTGTAATCTTAGGAATCCCAAATTTCGATTTCACACGCAGCAACATTTCTATAAGGCCAGGCGTAGCGAATAACACATTAGGTTCAAACACCTTGATTGCATCAATTAGCTTTATGATGTTGGTGTTTTCAATTAATCTGATCGAAGATCCTGCAATAAGCGAGGGAACCAGTGCTGTTACCAAACCATACGAGTGATGCACCGAGACAGGAACAAGCACTCTATCGTTCATCGCCAGGTCAAGTCTTTCCTTGCATCTGTTGGAATTTCTTAAGGCCAATGCTTGATCATGAATAACAAACTTTGGCTGATTTGTTGTACCGGACGTTTTAAGTATGAAGAATGATTTATGTCTATCTAATTGCAAATCATCACGACGAAAAAAAGGATTAGGGTAAATCGTATGATTTTTGTCGATTCCAGCTAATGTAAGATCCTCCGTGTCCTGAAAGTGGACCAAATTCTCGCAAAATGTCGTGATGCTTTCTTTGGTATAAGAATCGTTGCTTGCGTCTTTTAGAACGAGAAAGTTTTGACCGTTAGTAAGATAGCTGATTAACTGAGTAACGCGCGACAGTTTGTTTCTAAGTGGCAATATATTAAAAGCAGTTTTTTTAGGCCCCGACTTTGGAAGCTGCTGTTCCAATTCGCGGTACCGAACTGAAAATGCGTCATCTGAAATCACGCTTTCTGAGCCCATCAACTGCTCCCTGATTAATTCTGCAATTTCAGTCATAAGATTTTGAATGGAATTATCGCTCGTCTATCATTCATGCTTTTGCAATAGCGGCTTTCAGCGACTTTGATAGGTTTTTCGCTTTGTCCGTTGTATTCATATCCATTCTAATCGCGATAAAATAACCCTCGCCCTTGACAAGGTTAGAGGAATGACGTATACCAGCCGGTATCCAAATACCCGTATTCGGCCCAACTACAAATTCCTCATCTTCCAGGCCAATTTTGTATTGAAGGTCTTTTGTGCCAAGCACAATGTTGAGTTCGTCAACATCATGAGCATGAAGCTTAGTATAGTCGTTCTCAACCATGTCTTTTCGATTCAAAGCATGCACGGCCATATGAACAGGAAAGTCGTCAGAAAAATAGCGTTCCAGGCCATCAACATCGGAATGAAAAGGCACAGTAGACAAGGGAACATTGTCTAGATGGAAAATAAGATCATTTAACGTTTTCATATTGATAAATATTTTGTGTTATGATCAATGATAGACTGTGTATGCAATCTGAATGAATCGCGAGCATACTTACTGCATTTGAATCAATACGTGAAATTGATGTTATCAGCGCCTATTGCGTTCTTGAAGCTTGAAGCCAGCATCATACCTACATAGTCACCAAACACGACGCCCTTCTTAGTCAATTTGACACCTTGTGGACCGACTTCAATGAAATTATCCTTCTTGAGATTTTCGACCGTTTCCTTGATTACGTCCAGGTAGTTAAATCCATACTTTTTCTCAAATTCCTGATACGAATACGAGAATAGTTTCGTGCAAAGAAGTATCTCCCTTATCATTTCATCCTTAGCAGATAATGCAAAACTTCTCGCAATTGGTAATTCATTCTTCTCTACTTTTTCTTTGTACGACTTTATGATATTTGAATTTTGGTATACCACATTCCCGAATTTACCGAAGGCAGAGGCGCCGTAAGCTATGTGATCATCGCCACGTGAAGATTTTTCGGTGTAAGTGTGGAGATAGTTGTTTTTTACAAACATATAAGAGCTCCAATGGGTATAACCAGAACCCAATACGCGCTCAACGGCATCCGTCATAAACGCTACCTCCGTCTCATCAGAAGGCAACTCCAATTCATCCTTGCGAACAGACTTATTGAAAAATGTTGTATTAGAATAATTTATCATACGATAAATCGTCAGCATAGATACACCGCTCTTGATCGCTGTATCAACAGATTTTTTCCAAGTCTGTTTGGTCTCTCCAGCCAATCCGCTAAGCAAGTCGATGTTCGAATAGAATCCCATGTCCTTGACCATATCAATTGCCTTCAACGCCATTTCTCCCGTATGCTTCCTATGGCTGAGTTTGATAATCTCATCATCGAACGACTGAACACCCATGCTAACTCTAGTAACACCACCTTTCTTATACCATTCCAACTTCTTGCCGCTAAAAGTCCCCGGCTCGGCCTCAACCGTGAACTCAGGCTCTTTTATGCGGTGATATTTATGCAGCGTTTCAATAATTCTAAAAAACTGGTCCTCTTTCAATAGCGACGGCGTTCCTCCACCTACATAAATAGAGTCGACGGTCCTATTTAAAAGGTTGAATTTTTCACTTACCAATTTGATTTCCTGGCAGAGCGCATCTATATACTCACTCATTTGATCCGGTGATTTTAGGACATCACGCATATAGAAACAGTAGTCGCATATTTGCACACAAAAAGGAATATGTATATAGATGATTAGTCCCTTAGGGTCGAGCAACCTGGCGTTTGACTCAGCTTTCCAATATTTGAAATATGGATAGTTTGTATAAAATTCGTTTCTTGTAGGCACTTGGTCTAATGTGAGATTTTCCGAAGTGCCTACATCGAACATCGTGAAGTTTGGTGCCATTTTTTTTGGGTTAAGATTTGTATTATATTTCTTAATTAAGTCACACTGATGTAGGAGTCTCTTCAGTCAGGTGTGACGAAATCGATGGTCACTCATCAAAGTAGCCTGCCCAACTGGTTGAAGAGAATTGTTTTTTCAATTGATAATAGTTCAATACAATTTCCGATAGTGGCTCCTTAATTTGTTTTTTTAAGGTTGAACTCGGGCTGTATGGTTCCAGTTTTAAGAATTCCATGATTTTGTTCAGCACCTCATCCTTATCCTTCTCAAGTTCCTCGTAGGAAATGTCTAATTTTTCATGTCCAGAAAAAATTTCGTCTGTTCGCGTAGCGCCCTCGTGAACATGTTCAAAAAAACGCAAGCATGCATCGAAGTCTAGCGTCAGATTGAAGGAATCATTTCCAGGTTCATTCTTCAATCTCAACCACTCGTTAGTTCTGAATGCCCGGTGCAATGACACCAATGATCTCAGCACATTGTTTCGCTTCAAATGAATAATGTTGATATCCTTCTTATTAAGAATATGGTCCCAAGTCTCGCCAAAACGCCTGAACATCCCGGCCTGGTCTTTATAATTCGCCATAAATTCATCTAGCCCACGAATTTTATCCATCATTTTCGGGGACATGGAAGCCACGTCAACTTGACGGTCAAAATAACTCTTTGTAAGATGATCGTAGAACATTTTTGCACCGATCACACTAATACTACCATCACCGTTGTGGCCGAATTTTGCATCGAAATATTCAATTGGATTTGACAGTGCCCACCTGAGATCTCCACTATCCAGGGAATCCAAATTAAATATCTCTCCCAGTACTTTAATCCGCTTGTGCCGGATTAATAGGTTAAGCAGATAGTTAGACCCCGTACGAGGGGAACACAACAATAAAAATTTTCTCAAGGGCAAATTATATTTTTAACCTCACAAACTTCCCGGATATGGAATCGATGGTCTTATGTTAACAGAAATCGCATCTGTACTTTATCTGGCATCGGTGACAAGATTTTCTTTGGGATGGGTAAGTAATTATACCAAATACGATGGTTAAGCAAAACGATGTTATTTAGTCATTCCGGCAACGACTTTTCCTCCAATAAACGATGACAGTACTTTCAGACTTGAAAAAATATCGGCCGTTATCTCATCATCGGCAAATTGAAAGTTGAATTCTTCCTCTATCAGTCCGATTAAGTTTACAAGTGAAATTGAATCCAACCCAATTCCACCTTCAAACAATGGTATATCCACCCTGATATCACTATGCCGTAAATTCAAATCTAGTTTGTCAACTAATATGTCCTTTAATCTTTCTTCGATGTCTGTACGTACCATATGATGTTATTTTGTAATAAGACCTTTCAAGCAACGAGCTCACAAGCACAAGGAGTCTTCCTTTATTTCGGGAACCGAATACCCTTTCTTCTCAACACATTCAAAAATGAAACGAATGGTATCGCCGAACGCAATTGTTTGCCAATCAAGAGACAACACCTTCTTATTTAACTGCACGAACTCAGGTCCATCGAACCCCAAATCTTCCAATCTTTCCTTCAAAAAAACTTCACCCTGTTCCATATTTTCGTAGTGAGTTCTGCTCGGGTTAACAATTACCATCACTTTATTCAAAGACGGCATCCGGATATTGCGCAGCTGTTTCTCATCATTTCCTGACCTTTTTTTGGACTGGTATCTAACGAAGCTAATTGGGAACGATAACATCGAGCGAAACAAAGACCAACATGCGGATGCCAAAGTGGTCATTGATTTAATGTTGCCTTTAAAACGAATTACTTCTGACATTACACGCTTCAATCGTTGTATCGGCAACTTGTGGGGTGGGCGCTCAGCCAAGTACAAATTATGAAGAATTGGAACAATGTGCCACAAAATAACGCCTGCAATCCGCTCAGGATATCTTCTAGTGATCTCCAGACTCCTCAAAGCTCCAACGCAATGTCCCATTAAGAACACATTGCGATATTTGTATTTGGAAACAACATAATTGATTGCATCACTAATGGCCTTTACACGATCTAAGGTGTTTATGAATATCTGGCTTTCCCCATCCCCAGGTAAATCAAACCGAAATGCACAAATTCCATTTTCAGAAGCCAGCCTTGCTAGTTTTACGAAAGAGCTTTTGTGACCTGTTTTACTACTCGCACCTGCGTGAAGCATTACAAGAACTGAATTACATGACCCATCCTTTGGTGGATGCAAGACACCTACTGTGGACCATTCATCATTTTTAAACACCACGATCTCCATCACCAGTGGCATAGTTTAAAATTGTCGAAAAAAGATCCTCCAGAAATACTTTGTCATGCTTTAAATCTTCAGAATCCCAGTTTGTTCTTGAGGCAAGCCGCATGCTTATTATCACCATTTCAATTTTCCGCTGAGTATCCTTCCATTTGTCCTTGATCCGGTAATATCCTTCATCAAATATGTACAGGCAGTTTTTTTCTTGAAGGTCACAGTTCCAAACAGCTTTGGATCCCAGCAAGGTTCTCACAAACGATACATCAAACTCAAAGCCATTTAACGAAATCTCACTTTGCGTCTGCAATTCCCCAATCAATTGGGTCTCTGAGAGCCCCGCGTTTGAATATGCATTGCTATTAATTATTTCTCGCTCCACAAAATTCCACTTGAAAAAATGACTTAAGTTTAAAATGGGATGCACAAAGATCGTCTTTCTAAAACCCGACGTTAACGTTGGTTGTGTAAACACAAGATTACAACTTACCCTTTCACATATGAGTGTATGAAGCTCTGCTTTTGGAAATGAAGATGCGCACCAAGCTTTCATGTTATTCAAATCAGTTGCCATTGTCTCAAAAGTGATATAGCCATTGCTAAAACCACTATTGCCGCTTCCGGAATAGTCAAATCTTATTACAGTATAACCGTGGCTGGCCAGTAATCGCGACAACTTAGTGTTCACCAGGAGTGTTCTATCTTGCTCGTCCCACAATGCGTCGCATATCAAAACAACCTGTGTCTTCGATGGCTGATCAAATGGTGTGAAGGTCGAGATATAAAGAATACTTTCTCCAAGCTTCTCGAAATGAAAAGTTTCGCTTGTTGCGCTCAAATGATTTGGTTTCATGAAAGTCTAAGCTTGGCCAGTTCTCTCTGGCATCACTAGATTGAAGAGTAGAAAAAGAACAACGTTAACAAATAGCCTCACCGGATACGCGCAATCAGCAACTACCGGGTATGACGGCAGACTGTCAGTCCATTCTTAATGACTTAACTGGATCTGTTTTCGCCGCTGAATAAGTCCTGAAGCTTACGGTAGCCAACGATATGAAGGCAATCAAAAGACCAGGTATTATAAACACCTCGGCGCTCAACGATACACGAAAGGCATAGTTATCCAGCCATGTCGCGCCCCAATAGAGTATTGCGGGAATAGCAATCAAATTTGCGATTCCGAGCAGTACGAAATACTCGCGTGATAGCAACATCATCAGGTTGCTGGTGCTTGCTCCCATTACCTTTCTGATACCAATCTCTTTCACCTTCAAAGATGCTGAATAGGAAACGAGAGCGAAGAGACCAATGCAGGCAATAAAAATGGCCAGAATAGTAAAAGCGAAAAACAAATTACCAAACTGAACATCCGACTTATATTGTTGATTGAATTCATCTTCAAGAAAAAAATAATCGAAGGCATTGCCGGGAAAAAACGAATTGTAAGTAGATTCAATATGCGCCAATGATCCCTGTAGGTCGGATAAATTCAATCTAAACGAAAAGTAACTTCTGCAGTCATTGTAGAACTCAAAAAGATACGGCGTGTGTGCATCGGCAAGAGAATGCCAATGAAAATTCTTGACAACACCAGCAATTGCAAACGTATCGTTTTTATAAAAAAGTTTTTCGTGAAGCGCATTCTCCGGCGTGCCAAGACCAAATGTCCGCAGAGCCTCTTCGTTGATAACAACCACTACTTCGTCTCCGCTTAACATATCGTATGTTGGAGATTTTCCGGCAATGAACTCCAGATCATACGCTACGGGCAAATCAAAGCCTGCAAAAATTACACGGCCAAATTTATCTGCGCTGACTGGCGCGCCCAACTTACGGACGGCAATGCCTGTGTTATATCCTTTGCCTGGTACGCTGCTTGACGCTGCCACTGATACGATCGAATGATGATTGCCTACCTTTTCAGTGAATGACTGCAAGTTGGATTCCAGGTTCGGCTTGTCGAGGTTTGCTTCTGGCCCTTTTAAAACAAGTATCTTCTCAATCTCCATACCCATTTCCTGGTTTTTCATGAAGCTGATCTGTTTATACACGAGGTAAGTACCAGCAATCAAAAATAGCGATATAAGAAACTGAAAGGTGATCAACCCTTTTCGTAAACTAAACCCTCCAGGTTTATTTACCTTATTCGCGCCAAGCATACTAACAGGCTTAAATGACGATAGTATGAAAGCAGGGAACATTCCAGAAAGCAAAGAGCCGCAAAGAATCACGATGAAAAACCACAACCAGAACATCGGTATTTTTAGAAGTGTCAATTGCAGGTTCTGATCTATCAGATCGGCGAGAACAGGCAGTAATAGCGCGGCAATACCTATAGCGAACAGACCGGATATAAAATTAATTACAAACGACTCCATCATAAATTGACCAACAAGTTGTTTTCTAAACGCACCAATTGCTTTGCGGATTCCAACTTCTTTGGCGCGGTGCATTGATCGTGCTGTTGACAGGTTAATATAATTAACCCAAGCTACGACGAGAATAAAAAACGCAATGATTGAAAAGAACTTGATACTTACGAAGTTTCCATTATTTCTAACCAGCCCCTGATCAACACCCGGATCTGAATTCAGATGAATATCGACAATCGGCTGAAGGCCTGCTTTCTGCACAATGTTTTTGTGCGCGTTCTTTTGGGCTGTATGCGCGATAATAAGATTGCTCAGCTGTTCTTGCATGGCAAAAAGATCTGCTGATTCATCCGCCACTATATAGGTTGCAAAATCTGGGCTGCTCCAGCCATCATCATTTTTGATCGCAGCACCACCCCATCCATATTCCATATAGTTTTCGATGGGCAATAAGAAATCAAATTGCAAATGGCTATTTAACGGCAGATCTCTGAGAACACCTGTCACCGTGTAGTTTCCTGGTGATATCCCCCCGCTTACAGTCAGGATTTTACCGATCGGATCAACTGAACTGAAATATTTCCGTGCAGCCTTTTCCGTGATCACAATATTATATTTATCATCAAAAGCAGCCTCACTATTGCCCATTTTAAGCTGAAAATCAAAAACTTGGAAAAAAGTTTTATCAACAAACAGCATGTTGAAAGCATCCTCTGTGAAAATGCTTTCTTTGTCAGCGTTAGATACTACAGCGCCACCGCTGTATTTGTGTATCCGCACAAATTGTGCAATACCAGGAATTTCGTCTTTTGCTGCTACGCCCACAGCGTAGCCAGTCTCATAAGGATATGGATACAGATCACCATCGGGTTTGATCTCATTCGCAACAATGCGGTAAATCTTTTGAAAGTTGCTGTGGAACTTGTCGTAACTCATCTCGAAATAGATATATTGACATATCGTGAGGCAAATACCCATGCCAATGGAAAGGCTCATTATGTTGATGGCGGAATGAACTTTGCTCCGAAGCAGGTTTCTGACAGCAACTATTACATAATTATACAGCATACATATTTTTATTTTACTTATATAAAAATAGCAAATGCCAGTCAAGACGCCAAAACCCGCCTAGGATTTTCACAACCAGCAGTTTCATCGTTGGTTCTTGGTCAAAAGATCGATCCATACAACGTTTTTACAGAATGTGGCAAGTGTTCCGCCGGGCGTATTCTGTTAAGTTGAAGTCATCACGAGCGATATCTCTGGAGAGTTTACAATAATTTTTGCCTATGTAGGTATGGTAGGGCTTCGCCGTGCCGAATCACAAAATTCGACTTCTAAAAATTTTAACTTTGAGTAAATTAATATTGTCACCAGCCTTAGCATGGTGGAAGTGAGTAACTGATGTTTAAATATATAAAAAAAACATTTGTGAAAAAAGTCATCGACAAAAATCAATCGATAAAAAGTCAATTCAAGGGTTCGAATTGTAAGTTCCCCATTCTAACGTACTACGCCCAATCCTTTTTTTCGAAAACAAGATCGTGAAGTTCCTTCCCTGATGCAATAGCGCATTTACACTTATCACTCAGCTCGAACTCCTTTAAAAACCAGTCAACTCCCTTTAGTCTGATTTGTCCGTCGACACCAGCCAGATTAATTTCTCGGAATGGCAACGTCAGGCCCCTTCCGTCGGCTTTTACAATGGCCTCCTTTCTGGTCCAGTAACTAAAGAAAGTGTTCAAACCGTCGTCTGAGCTTGAAATTTTATTCCATTCATCCGAATGAAACTGAGACTTAAAGTCGAAAACGTCGATGTTCCTGATCTCTTCCACGTCCACGCCTACACTACATTCATTGCTGGCGATGCAAACCACACAGTGTCCTGAATGCGAGATATTAAAATCGAAATCAAAATTTTCTGTAGGAAAATAAGGTCTTTGAAGCTTTGAGTATTTAATATCTTCAAGCCTGAGTGGCAAACCGAATGCCAGGACCTGCTCACAAAGTAGTTTTCTGCCAAAGACAAAAGCATAAGCATCCTGTTTCCTCCGGAATTTCTCTAGCTTGGCTTTTGCCTCAATAGGAAGCCTTGAGCAAAGTTCCCTATATACTTTCGGTTCAGATTCTTCAAAAGAGGTATAATAAAGAATAGTCATTTTTGATACTAATTTGTATTTGCAATTCACAGGTCATTATTCAAGGGTTACCTTTAACTCCTCACAATTGTGTAAATATGTGGGAATAAAGCAACAGCCTAATGTCTTGTCGAGCCATCATTGAGTGTCAATCGAAGGTTCTAATTGAACTTTTGACTTGGTCGAAAGCCAAATCTATGAACGCCAAGTCAACAAACTGTTGTAGATGTCAGTTCGGTATTTACCTAACCAAGACAGCAATTGAAATTCCAACTATTTTCCGAAAGTTCAACAAGAACTTTTGACCAACTAAGCAAGCAATTCGTCAGCAAGCTTCTCAACCAGTTTCTTTAATTCCTTTATAGCTTGTGCGTCTTTTTCGTTAATGGCGCGATTAATGGCAGAAATTATCATTCCCTTGATTTTACGTACCCGATCGCCTTTCGGCAAAAAGGCCGGCTCCAGATCCCGCAAGATTTTTTGCGCTTTTTCGATCTTTTCTGACTCAATCCTTCTTACCCGCGTTTCAACTTCACTCAACAAATCCTCCCTGATGATCTTGGCTTTGTTGTGGAGGTCTGCCTCATTTTTTATAACCATTTTATCAGAGTGCTTCGCATTCGCAAGTGTCTGTATATCAGCTTTTTTTACATCCACTTCTCCCGACAGTATTTTTGCTTTAAGCTTGGGATTGCTTTTACCTATGATGTTTAGACCCTCCGCAAATTTTGCGTCTCTTTTTACTGTACTTTCGCTGACGTTGAATTTATCTGCAAGGACTTCTGCTGTGGCTAGCTCCGCTTTTCCTTTTGACTTTACATTTTCATACCCGCCTTTCTCTTTCTTCAGTGTCAGGTACTTAAGCCCTCTATAGTAACTAAGCTGATCCGGTGTCAGATTCCTACGTCCCATCTGATTATTAATCATCCAGATCTTCACATCTTCAAGGCTAGGGAAGCCGACCTTTTTGATTCTGAAATTGATCCCGTGTATTTGACAAATAGCATATCTGTTGTGGCCGTCAACCAAAACAAGCTGTCCATCATTTTTTTTCCACACTATCAACGGCTCCCGGCACCCATCCTTCAATAAATTCTTTTCCAGCTGGCTAAATTCTTCGTTGTTAAGGGGGAGGATAAATTCCTTTAATTCCTTCGAAATCAAAATTTCTTTACCCTCATGTACAATCATAAAATACGTGTTTAAAATTTTTAACCCTCTGATTTGCTATTTAGTCCTACGTTAAACACACATTGTCTGAAAGAGAATCTTCCTGCAATGCGCTAATTAGTTTTAGCGAGGGTTTTTAATTAACTTAGCACAACAAAAAAAAGACAACCTCAATTTTAACAAATTAATTTTGTGTTAAAATCATACCATTCGAAACAATTTGCCGTTTCCATAAAGTTGATGGGTGGTGGTGTGCTTGTTGGCCTGTTTAAGGCAATGGAAAAGAAAATTGTCATTCATGAATTTACCGGAATATATGAGCATCGAAACCAAGAAGTTATCGATCTATCTTTTTCCATTGACTGGCAGTTAGATCGACACGAATCAACGTACGCTACAACGTTTACCGGAGTAATAGAATCGAAAGGATTTTTTGAAGTTCTCACTCTTAAATGGATATTAGTTGATCTGAATGAATTCAACACTTGTTTTCTGAATACAGGGATAATGACATTTAATGATCTCCAACATGAAGCATCCTTAGTCCAAGCAAATTTAAACCCTTTTCCGGAATTTGGCATCGAGATCGAACCGGAATATGAGTAAAAAAGCAACAGTGCGATGCCCAGATTTTGCCAAAGCCTAATTTTCTATAAAATATGCCAGCCGGTAAAGCTTTAAGATGGGCTAATCTATTGCCCCCGATTCAACGCTATGGCGATTTCAAAAACCTGCGAATTAATCTAAACATTTCGTCAAACGCAACCTTGAAACAATGGTCACAATGCGAAACCGCTATTTCTTTTTTAAAATCTTTTAACCTGAGACTGCATCCTGATCCGCCAAAAAACTGGGACGCTTTAGGTGCGCTAAATACCGTACTGAATTATACATCTCCAGATTGCAATATATTGGATGCCGGTGGAGAATACTATTCTTCAATTCTGCCAATGTTACGACAATGTGGGTATCAAAACCTATTCGCAGTCAATTTGAATTTTGAAAGCGAAAACATTGAGAAAAATAAAATCCACTTTATAAAGGGAGATATAACTAAAACAGCTTTTCAAGATGAATCGCTGGATGCGATAATATGCTTAAGTGTTATTGAACACGGGGTGAACTTAACCGCCTATTTTAAGGAAATGTCAAGAATTCTCAAACCTCATGGTCTACTGTTCACCTCCACAGATTATTGGTTTGTACCAATCAACACAGGACATCAAACAGCCTACGGAATGCCGGTGAAGATTTTCTGTGAGCGGGAAATAATTGAGTGTATTGAAGTTGCAAGACAAAATAATTTAGCACTGATCGATAGTTTAGACCTTCGCTGCGTGAACAAGGTAGTTCATTGGAAGGAATTCGATTTGACCTACACTTTTACATACTTTACCTTAAAAAAGCTCACGTCGAAATAATGATTGGTTCTGCAATTATCATGGAGTCCTGCAGACAACTAAAAGCGCCAACGTTTTTTCGCCCTACGGCCGATGGCTACTAATTTTTTCTGTAGAGCCATTAGTATTGAGTGATTTTCAAAATAATTGGTTTTTACATACTTTTACATGAGGACCTATTCATCTGTGGACCATCAAAGAGACCTGACCGGGCTTGTCAAGGCCATAAAAATGAAAAGAGCTTTCGGAAAGCTCTATGCTGACATCCACATATCAAAAAAAATGGAG
The DNA here is from genome assembly GCA_041742155.1 of Chryseolinea sp. GTDB lineage: Bacteria > Bacteroidota > Bacteroidia > Cytophagales > Cyclobacteriaceae > Chryseolinea. The sequence goes on from JBGSJE010000010.1 coordinate 25,853, forward strand.
ATTCAGCCATTTTTGATACCCTTCCTGAAATTACTCCAAGAAAAGGGTCCGGCAAATTTTGATACGATTGCCAATGCATCAGGAATGCCTTTGTCTGCGGTTATTCAGCTCGGCCAAATCCTTCTGAAGAAAAAATACATCCATAAAAGAAAGGATTCGCATGACAAAAGAAAAAAAGTTATTGAAATGACGAAACGCGGGAACAAAGCCCTTATGAATGTTACTCCGTTATGGCACATGGTAGAAACGGCAGTGACTTTTATGACTAAGGCATCGGATGAGTGGATGAAAAGGGAGTTGACTATTGAACCCCATGACAGATACATCATTGATAGCGGGCGGAGTAAAATCATTGAAAAAAATAGCCAAGTCTACACTGCGAAATATTTCAGCGAAATTGCCGGGACTTTCACCCTTACCCAAATAGAGGAAGACACGTATTTAATAGAAAGCCTAGCAGTTGCGGCACGATTCAAGAATCTTGGCATTGCACAAAAATTATTGGAACATGCGATTAAAAAAGCTGAAAAAATGAAAATCGATCGCGTAATTTTTAATACCAGCACAGCGCTGCCTCCGGCTATTAGCTTATACTTTAGGCTGGGATTTAAAGTCGCGGGCGCAAGTTTCCATAAGGACAGAATTAGTATAAAAATGGAGAAAATACTATGCCCTCTTCAGGTTCCATAAAAAGTTTGCTTGTTCTGAGGCTTTTAAAACACAAGAAAGTCGCCTCCAGTGTTCTTTGCTATTTCAATAACTCTATCGCTGCTATGTTTTTTTTAATCGCGTCTTTGCCCTTACTTGTTATTGCCATTAGTTTGCTACGGCTATCAGTGCGAGGTTCGGTTTTTTTCTTTCAGAGTCGTCGAGGATTTAACGGGAAGCCATTCTTCATTATTAAACTGCGAACCCTGGGACCATACGGAAGAAGAAATATTAGCCCTGTAGCACGCGTTATTAGGTCTTTAAGCATTGATGAGATCCCGCAATTTGTTAATGTGATAAAAGGTGAAATGGCATTAATCGGACCTCGGCCCCACCCGATAGAACTTGACGAAGAATTTGAGAAGAAGCTGCCAATGCTTCCTGAAAGATACCTTGTGCTTCCGGGAATTACAGGCCTGGCACAGGTATCAAAAGCCCGTGGCTCCGTTAATTCATATTTTGAAATGAGGAGGCGACTATGGTACGATCTGCTCTATGTGCGATCGCAATCATTTAGATTAGATCTCTACATCCTCATAAAAACAATATTTGGCGGATTTTATTGGCCTGAGAAATAATACGTGAAGTTGCCCGGAATTATCAATTTGTCGATGACTAAGTGAAAAAGTCTGGCATGACTAATTTTTTTTAGGAGCAACAGCTGACGAGAAAGACAAGATTGACTTGCAATTACTTTTCCACTTTTACGACGTCTACTCCAAGTACGAGCATTTCGGAGAGCTAAGTTTCATGCTAATCCATCGTCAGTATCAAGACGAAGACAGATCGAAACTTGAGGTCGACATTGTACGATCGATCAATATGCTAATCGTCCCCTCCCTCAAATCGACTCTCGGCCTATGGCCAGAAATAAAACAAAAAATATTCCGCTAAATTTGAGGAGCTTTTCATCAAGCTGGTAGAAACGTATAAGGTGAATTAAATTTATCACCAGCTACAGTGTTGCTAACCAAATTTTGCACTTCCATACTTTACAAGAAACGAACTGATCGGTATCGTTAGTGCTATATACTTCGACTTATAAAAATAGTTGATGGTTATAATCCACAAATATTGGGCTACTGACTTGGTTCCAATTGGGGTTCTTGTATCTCCAATTACAGAAGACATGCGATGGCCGGGTTCCAACTTTGTATTTTCTTTCAGGTATATGTCAACGGCTAGTTCGCGTTCTACTAATTCGCCAATGCCTTATTTTTTTACCTCAAGCCCTTCCTTCAATTTTTTCAACCTCCCTGTCTATTCTCTTGGATTGACGAAGCCACTCTATATCCGATATTTGTCTATACTGTAATTTATCATCAATGATCTGCGACTCCCGGCGAAAAACTGTAATTTGATTCACGATTTTATTTTTTTCTTCGCGATAACCTTCAATCATTTCTGTCCTCACTCGCGATTTGAGTTCTCAAAATCGTGATTCAAGTCTTCAACCAGAATAGTCACAAATTTCAGTTCGTTCCCGTTTAACACCCAGAGCATTCGCTGGTAAAAAGTTCGCGAGCCTGGATTTCAATACCATTAATTGGAGAGTTTTGAAATTCGATGACCAAATCCATAGCAAGATTATAAATATCTGCAATGTGCCTTTCGCCTGAATCGGCATCTTTCTTCACAACCTCTTGCCACTCTGACGAAAATCTGTTTTTCCATTCTCTGTGCCATTCAGTTTCGTTCTCCCACCAATGGTCGCAATTTTGGAAACGCCGATGGGCCCAATGATGAAGCCTGACTTCCCCACACTTAGCGATCAATTCTGTTTTGCAACAAAAGCAATCTCCATGCGCCATGGGCGTTGCTAGAATCTTTTCAACGGAAATTTGATCTTTTGCAAACTTCATCAAAACGAGAGTTGTAGAGAGCCGTGGGATCGAGTCGCTTCCATCAATTCCAATTACTGATAAGTTAACCCATTTGAAAAAATCTATTTATGTTCTACGCTCGAAGCAGTTTTAAAGTAGTCCTTAACTCGACGGGGAAAAGATTTGGATGTTGCGACCAGAGTTTCAAAAGGTATCCGAGCTCGAGATCAAAATCCCCGAAATCTTTTCGGGTGATAACATAGGAAGAAGCAATTCTCTTAAAAGCCTCTCTTATTATCGGAACGAGGTCTTTTCCCTTTCTTTTGCAAACCCATTCAGGTAATGCTAATATTTTACCAAACGAATACTCAACATTCACTGTTGCAGTTGAAGCTAGCGTGGTGTTATAGGATTGTATGTACGAACAAATTCCGTCAACCAACATTTGCAAGTCACCTTGCGAACCAGAGCCGATAGTTGATACTTGTGGAAATTTTGTTGCCAAGGCTGCGTTCACACTCGCGAGTCGACCATCTGTGATTAAAGTAACGGCGATAGATAGTGGGTCTACAACGAAATTCTCTATCGCGTACCGGCCGCGTAGTACTTTGATAGCTCCCGCATCCACTCTGTGTCCATCATTATCCAATAATGCATGAATATTAGGAAGCTGTGCATCACGAAGCTTTGCCGCCCAGTCAGCCGCAGCGGTTGCACCGCCGCCGGTCGATGAATCAGTCTGTTTACTCGCAGGAATAAAATGTATCGAAGGATGATCAATCAGCTCCATGTTAGTTCTGAGCGCCTTTTCAATCGCTCTGTAAAAGAGAGGATCATCCTTGCCCTCCACAATTGCGATTTGGGACCCATCCAAAATTTGAATAAAGCCATCAGAAAGGCCCTTACTGGCTGTCGCGTTGTCAACGGGTTCAAGTCGATGCGATGGTCCAGGGGTAAGTTGAAATATTGAACTTGGTGGCGCAAGAGCCACCGTACTGGGGGAATGCGTGGACATAATAACGGCACTGCCAAGCTTACCAATTACGCTAGCTTGCAAGACCTCGAACATCATTCGAGTCATGCTTGGATGTAGGTGTGCATCGAGTTCATCAAACAAAATTACATCTGGTATATCAATTTGTATTACTTTGCTTTCGTTCTGCTGTGCAGCGTAGGTTGATAATAATAAAGCAATTATCACTTTTTCTCCGGACGACAAATCGCTCACCGGAATAGAATCACCCGCATCACTGATGATCGTGGCGGTATATCCATTGGTCGCGCGAGGATCATCTTCTTTCGATGGCGGAAGCAACTGATGTCGAAATCCAAACTTCCTTAATAATTTATTCACTTCCTCCCAGGGGGGATTCCCATACTTGGTTGTAAATTGAGCATCACTCAAGTGGGTAGTACCAGTGGCTCGCCTGTAAGAATTGTTTTGCTGTTCTTCGAAGTGCCTGTAGAATATTCTCGAAACATCAACCTCCATGAAGGTCTGATACGAAATAAAGTCGTATAAAACGCTCTTTAGTTTATCAGCGCTGAAAACGTCAACCTTTCTTAGCACCCGACTAGGAAAAAATCTTTTAAAGGCTGTCCAGCGATTTCTCACTTGTCCATTGCGATCTGGCTCAGAGCTGAACACACCTCTAAATAAATCTTCGCTCCCAGAATTGAATTGTAATTGTTCTTGACTGAATGCTAACACGAAGGCATTCAGAATATTTTCTCGATCACAAGGCCTCCATTGTCCGCCAGTATAAATATTAGTTGTTTTGTTTTCCGAAAGCAGTTTTTCAATCGCCTCCAACACAAAATATACATCTCTTGCACCAGCTTGCTCCGCAAGCAGCGTCGCGTGTGAAACCTCGTTTGCAACCAACACTGGACTGCTGTCAAACTTCCTGGCGGAAAGAGCCTCTCCAGATGTTCTCTCCATGATTATATGCTTTAAAGCGAGGGCGTCGAGCAATTGCGTTTTTCCAGATCCGTTTGGACCGCAGATTACCGTCAAATCAGGTAATGTGACGGACTGAAATCCCTTTATTGATCGATAAGATGCTAAAAAACTCAATTTTAACGTATTTGGCATAGGATAGAAATGTGTTTACTATATTAGTAACATCGCTGGGCCGAGTGGATCAGCAAATTGCCCTGCAATTTTGACTCTCCGTTTGGCTCTGTGTTGTATGACCTTTTTTGACAAGAAAATTTTCAATCTCGGATCGTAGTCTTTGAGACCAAAGCAGGTGAAAGAAACACAACCATTTTCAAGAAATCATGAAAGGGCCAGTGAATTTAGCCAGAAGCCGAAGAACTAACAATAATCTTATTTGTATTACCGTCCTAACTTTATGCTTTGATCGGTGATCCCTACTACTACCAAATCCCGTTAGTGGGCCACTAACTGATCTCAAAAGAACTCCCCAAGACCTCGGCCGGATCCATTTTACCCCGAAGGTGTCAATTCGCCGACGAAAGGTAGCTTGGCCAATGGATAATGGTTAAAAAGTCAAGGTGAAAATCGTACTGCGCAAAAACACTGCGCACTTGGTATATTCATTTGTATTAAAACCACAAAGACTATGAAAATTGAGAAAATTGAAGTCAATGCAATGGCGCTGTCATTTGAACCGGAATTTCACATCACCGTACACTATACATATCCTCTGGGCGCAATAATACCGTTACGATTCAATGGATACCTATTTCTCGACCGCTTCCGTTTTGCGTTTCTCCATGAATATGAATACAAGCACGGCCGCAATGAACCTTTTCTTGCGACCAATTCGTCAAAAAAATTCGTTACACAGGATCGTCGGAATTTCGTTGCCCCAATTTCCAGAGCAGCTCTCCTGAAGCTGGATGAGAAGCGAAACGCTGACCCGAAGGGAGATCTTAAGTTCAACCTGCACATTCAGGTTGTGATGATTGAATCTTTATTCACTGGAATAAAGAAATCCGGTTCGCAGGAACCATTCACGATGCCCGCACTGGCAGAAGGTGCACTGTTCAAGACAGTCACTAAAGAAATTGATCATGACGTTACTATTCCGAGCAGCAATTGGATTCACGAGTTCAGTGCAAAATTTGAACAACAGCGATTTCAGGTATTTGAGGTACCGATGCCGACACAGATTGAATCATCCAGTGACTTTTCGAACCGTCTGAACGCGGCCATCTCTTCGCTGGGCGCAATGGAAAGAGAGAAGTTAGTCGGAGACTGGGAGGCTGTTTTAAAGGAAAGCCGGCCTGTATGGGAGTTGATTAAAAACAAACAGGATATCCTCGATCTGCTTGCTAACGAGGGGCTGAACACCGATACAATAAATGCATATAGGAAGGTAGTAGAGTCATTATTTGATTTCTCGTCAAAATTCATTCATCGCGAGGCGAAGGACAAGACCTTAATGTCTGTTAACACTGTCAGAAAGGAGGACGCCGAACTGATGTATAGCCTGGCTGTGACCATTGTGAACTTGATTGCAAAGAAACTGAAACGCTCGTTGTAAGAAATTCTGAGTACGGTTATCCAATCCTTAAATATGTCAATTAAAGTAAAACAAGCAATAGTTAGTTGCCTGGAGAAAATTGCCAGGAAGGAATTTGACGAAGACACCATACGTACATTGTTAATTTCATGCCGTGAAAAGATAAGTACGGATGGAATTGTCAGAGAACTGCCTCACTTCATTGCACATACGCTAAGAAAGCAGGGCGTGTTTCATCGAAAGGTCAATAGCAGGTACACAAAATTTAAACTTGCTCATGATCAGACTCTCAAATTAAGCTTAGAGGAGATAACGAAAAGAATAAAACAGAAGACGAACTAAGCAATTTTATGCTTGGTGCGGTATCCGTCGAAAAAGTAGAGGCTAAACTGTATAATATCCTCTACGTCGATGGGCTCGAAGATGTCCCCGAAGCACACTTAAAAAAGCACACCGGCCTCACCAGACAGGAAATAGCAGACTTTCTAGCACGTTTCTATGTCAGGAAAGACGGCTTTTACCATTTAAAAACTAACCAGACCGAGAATATCATCAGGCTATTCAGATCGTCACAAGTGCTCAACGATTCCTCAGCAGAAAGATCAGGAAATACTAAAGCAGATTTCTGAGGCGGAACAACTTGCCTTTAAAATCAAATCAAGAATGGACAGTGTTCAGAAGGTGGTGAGGGGTGCTATCTTTTTCAATTCGGTTTTCACGCCGCGTGCGTTTCAGGATGAGATCGAGGCTGTTATAACAGACATTATCCACAAATTTGGTATTGATCAGAAATATGTTCAGGACGTTACTGACCAAAGCACAATCAAGGCAAGGGCACTGTGGAATACGACCTCTTTACTTTCCAGATATATGATGAGCTTACTCATATAGCAATATTATTAATGGCTAAATATATCGGATCAGCCAACTCGTTTCAAGATGTTCATGCTCCAGACTAGTTGACCTTCAATCTAAGGCCTTCGAGCAATCCGGACCCCTTTTTCGCCACGAATGGCGAATATTTTTAAGTTATTGACACTTTTTATCATCACGTACGAAAATGAAAGAGGTTTGGTACCCAGTAGTTCTGGCGATTACACTGCGTCAGATGGTCAAGTATCTCGGAAACAAAATGAGGCAGTAAGCGCCTCAGATTCTTCAATCGATTTCCAACTAGGCTCCACCAACACGAACCCGCGATAGCTTTTCCCTTAAAATTCTCATATCCTCACTTAATTTTCTCTCAATTACCTTGGCGTAAATTTGAGTCGTTGTAATTTTTGAATGTCCTAACATCTTACTTACGGATTCAATGGGCACACCGTTTGTAAGTGTGATGGTGGTGGCAAACGTGTGCCGGGCAAGGTGGAAGGTCATATTTTTTTCAATACCGCATAAATCGGCTATCTCCTTCAGATAACTATTTAATTTCTGATTCGAAATGAAGGGGAATAATTTTCCTGCGGCAACGGCTCGTGGGTGACCACTATAAGTTTGAATAATCTCCAAGGCTTTGGGTAATAGCGGAATCCGAACAGGGTTTTTGGTTTTTTGCCTGCAAGTTATCAACCATTGTTCACCATCAATACCTCGTGTTAAATTTTGATTTGTCAATTGCACAACATCAATATATGCTAGTCCGGAATAACAGCTAAAGACAAATAAATCCCGAACCACTCTGAGGCGAGGTATTTTGGGATCCAGATTCTCAATGCGAACCAACTCTTCTTGCGTTAAGAAACCTCTTGAGACTTTCTCGAATTTTTGTTTGTATTTCGCAAACGGATCTTTATCTAACCACTCCATGCGTACCGCCAAATTTATCATCTTACGAAGCCTTTCGATATGCTTCATTACGCCGTTATTGGCGATGGGCTTATGATGATCTATTGGCTGATGTGTTCGAAGGAAGTATTCGAAATCCGTAATGAATTTGTAGTTGAGGTCTGCTAAGGAAATATCAGATAGTGAGAACTTAACTTTTAAGAATTTCTGAACATATTTCTGAGTGGTGAAATAGTTTTTCATCGTTCCCCACGCTAGGGCGTCCTTCATATGGGTGTTGTGGTAGTCAATCAATTTGCAGATAGAATTACCTTCTTCACCAATGCCCAGGAATTTGTTTTTGATCTCTTCAGCTGTAATGAGTCGTTTCTGAATTTGAAGTTCCTGATAGCTTTGGACCATGCTAGCTTTGACTTCATTCAGGAAATGATTCAATGATCTAATAGCTTCCCGGCTACCTCTGCAAGTACCTTTGTCGGTGTTCCACTCTGTTGGATCAATCCATCTTTTCAGGGAGATCTCAACCCGGTGCGAATTAACGGTAACCCTGGCATAGATGGGGGCAAGGCCATTTTTAATCTTGTTTTTTCTGATGAAGAATTGAATTCCGAAAGTGTTTGTCGTTCTCATGAGCGTTTTGATTTATTTGAGACCTACGCACAAAAGGTCACTCAAATGCTATCAAAACGAATCAAAAAAAATTATGCTATCACCTGATTGTCAGATGATTATAACGATTCTGGTGACCTGCGGTTTTCCTCAAAACAGGTCACCGTTTAGGTCTCATTTTCGTTGCTTTTTGGTGTTATTGTTGACTTCCGGAAAATGGAAAAAGCCCGAAATTCATATCATTTGCGGGCTTTTGCATAAGATGATATGCATGTTGTCGGGGCGACAGGATTCGAACCTACGACCTCCACGTCCCGAACGTGGCGCGCTACCGGGCTGCGCTACGCCCCGAAAATTCGGTCCACGGACCTCAACTGGTGAACCTTTAACGGGGTAAAAATAAATCAATCCTGCATTTCCGGCAATGTCTTTTTTCTTCAAAAACATGCCTTTTTCCCGTCGTTAACACCACATACCACCATCCCAAATGGGATAATTCTCTACAATTACCCATCCACATGCCGTAAAACCTCGACCCTGGTGCCGGGCACATCGTTTGCACTTACAAACTTTGTTAAGGTCACAAACTATGAGAACACTGATCGCCTTCCTGCTTCTTTCATGCACGGTAACACAAGCGCAAAACAACCTCGAAATAAAAATCGACAACATAAAAAATAGCAACGGCAATATTATCGTCGGTCTCTACGACAGGGATAATCATTTTCCCCGAAATGCGTCCGATGGTAAAATCGTTAAGGCCTTAAAAGGTGGCGTCACGGTTGTCTTCGAGAACATCAAACCCGGGACCTACGCGATCAGCGCTTTACATGATGAAAACCAGAACAAAGACCTGGACCAGAATAAACTGGGTATTCCGAAAGAAGGCTTTGGTTTTTCCAATAACGCAATGGGCATGATAGGACCGCCGTCATTCAAAAAAGCGCAAATAGAAGTACAATCCGGACAGAAGGATACGGTGATCTCCATCGACATGAAGTACATGGGTAAAAAGAAATAATCAGGTTATTTCAATCATGTGTCCTCAATATCCACTGACAATGCGTGATCAGGATTATTTAGATGGGTATTTTTTCTTCAGGAAGCTCACGGATTGTTCGATGATCTTCGTGAGAATATTTAAATCGACGTCTTCCAGCCTTTTGATATAAAGGCATCCCTTTCCCGCCTTGTGTTTCCCCAACTTTGCCATAAGGTCAGTTTGCCCGGTAAAGCCAGGCATTACATAGACCGTCGTATTACCCTTGCGTGGTGAGAAACCGGTAAGGCAGGAGTCGCCTTCATGTCCGCTTTCGTATTTATAGTGATAGGTTCCGAACCCGATAATAGTCGGGCCCCACATCTTCGGCGCGGATCCGGTAATTTTTTTCATGATCCGCGTCAGCGCGCGGCAATCGTCGCGAACTCCTTCGTCGGCGACATTTTCGATAAATTCGTCCACCGATCGCGAGGTCGGTTTTGTTTTCTGTTCAGCCATGGCGGGGATGTATTACATGCGGGAGTCTTTACTGTACATGGTGAAGTTAATTCATTTTATACGACTGTAAAAGCCTGTCGAAAACTTCCGGATTAAAACAATTGCCTGGTTAGGGAATTGATTTTGTACCTTGCAAAACGTTCCTGTCTAAAAGGGAGCAACCGTACCGACATATGCCCACTGTAAAAATAACGGTCTTGCTTTGTATGTGCTGCTTTGCGTCGGCTGCTCAAAACGATACATCTGTCGTTCATTACGCGGGGTTTAGTTATTTCAGCGAAGGGGGATTTTACCCCGGGTTTGCGTTCAACTATGAAAGGACTTTGCTGGCGAATAAAACCTTCGAGATGACGGCGGCAGCCAGGGCGGGATCTTATTTCCACTACCGGAATCATACGGGTGTTTTCATCATGATTCAATCGGGGCAGCGTATCCGTCTTTATAAAAATCTGTTTTATGAACACTACCTGGGGATCGGGTACTTGCACACCTTCCTCAATGGCGGCGATGCCTACTATGTCGATGCCGCGGGCCAGGTGCATAAGGCCTCGAACGGAGGTAACCCCCACTTTATGCCTTCCGTAAGTTTTGGCCTGAGCTACAACGTTGATGTCCTGAAATACCCCTTGCGTGTTTTCGCCAGGCCGATGATCTTCTGGCAGATTCCGTTTAATCGATCGGAGTTGGTTCAGTACGGTTTTGAAATTGGAACGAATGTACGTTTGAAGTGAAAAAACTCGTCCTCACCGGTCTCCTTTTTCTTTCCATCTCCTGTCAGGATGATCCATTTTACGACGGCGACTTTTTCTACCTGGTTAATAAAGATGCGCAGATGCCGGTGTCTGTCCGCGGAAACACATCGTCCGGGATCTTCATTATCTTTCTCCACGGTGGTCCTGGTGGTACCGCGCTTCAAAAGATCGGCCTCCCGGCATTTAACGACCTGGAACAATCATACGCGATGGTGTTTTGGGATCAGCGCGGTTCGGGGTCATCCCAGGGTAACAGTTCAGATAAAAACCTCACGCTTGAACAGTTTGTGGAAGACCTCGACAAACTGGTGGACCTTATCCGGAACAAATACAACAGTCCCGCTATTTTTCTCATGGGTCACAGTTGGGGCGGGTGCGTCGGCACGGCGTACCTTACCCACAACGCGAGGCAGGCGAAGGTCCGCGGATGGATCGAAGTCGACGGCGCTCACAACAACCCCAAGGCTGACAGCCTGTCGCTTCAATGGGTCACCGAACGCGCTGCAAGTCAAATCGCAATAGGGAACAATACGGCCTTCTGGTCGTACGTCCTGGACTGGTATTCCGAAAATCCAAACTTCACATCCGACCAGATCGAACACTACACCTTCGTAGAGAAGGCCAACGGCTATATCTACGACGCGGCTTTAAAGCGCGATCCTGAAAAATTTCCCGACTATTCTTTTGACTACATTTTCAGATCCCCTGCCAACGTAACAGCGGCGCTGACCAACTATAATCATGTCATTAAAAATTTCATCATCTCGGATATCGATCTGTCAACCGAGATGAAAAATATCACGCTGCCATCTCTCATCGTCTGGGGTGAATACGACGGTATTATCCCCTACCCGATGGCCCAGCATGCGTTCGAGTCGATCGGAACGACCAAAGCGGCGAAGCGCCTGCTGACACTTCACCATTCGGCTCACAACGGATTTTATGAAGAACCGGAAATATTCGCCGCCGGTGTACGGGCATTCATCGAAGAATTTAAATAGCCCTCATAAAAGCTGCGGTCATCCGGCAACACGAACTATTCCGTCTTTAACGCTTCAACGGGATTTCTTTTCGAAGCTGCGAGCGTTTGAGACACAATCGTGATGGATCCCAGTACCAGCAGAACGAGTGTACCGCTCAACACCGTCGCCCAGCCGAATTCCACGCGATTGGGGAGCGTCTGCAGCCACAGGTTGTTCACGAAGTAACTCAACGGTGCCCCTACTGCGATTGCTATTCCTAATATTTTCAAAAACTCCTTCGAAAGCAGCAACGCAATGCTCCATTCAGGAGCTCCCAGCACTTTGCGGATGCCCACTTCCTTTGTCTTCCGCTCAGCTGCGTAGGTAGCCATCCCCAATAAACCCAGGCAGGCGATGGTGATTGCAAGAAATGCGATAAATCCCAGGATAGCTACCAGGTCGAAGATGCCGCGTTGCGTGGACTGCAGTTGCTCGTCAAAGAACCCGTATTTAAACGGATGTACGGGATCGATCTGCTTCCATTTTTCTTCCAGGCGACTTACAGTGGCCATAACATCCGGCGAGTTGACTTTGATATTCAAATACATATATTGGTCAGCGTTGTTTGCCAGTACCAGCGGCCCAACGGCATGGGTATTTATAAGGGCGTTGTACTGAAAATCGGAAACCACGCCCGCGACTTTCATCGATGTACTCCATTTGGTCTCCAATACCTGGCCTACAATTTCATGAGGGTTGGTATACCCGAGTTTTTTGAGGGCGGTCTCATTCACGATGACGGATACTCCGGCTGAATCAACGGGTGGGGGAAGGTTTTTCCCGGCAATCAGTTTGAGGTCCAGGTTGTCCAGAAAATTTTCATCCACATTCAGAATATGTCCGTCCACGAATTCGTCACTGCTGTTCACTTTCTTCAGCTGAACCCCGTTGCTCCTCCCGGTAGCCGGAATGATATCGGCGGCGGAGATCGTAGTCACACCGGGAACCGAACTGAATTCATTCTTAAGCTTCCGGTAGTCGACACCCTGCAATTCAACGTTGACGATATTCGCCGATGTAAAGCCGTAGTCAAACTTCAGGAAATACTCAAATTGGTTATAAATCAGTGTGGATGTGACAATGAAGAACAGCGATACGACAAACTGTACAACGCTCAGTACTTTTCGCAAGCCCAGTTTTCCGGGCTTCATGCCATTCAGGTCCTTAAGGGCTTTAATCGGTTGGTAGGTTGACAAGTGAAAGGCCGGGTACAATCCGGCAATCACGCCGATCAGTAATGCGAATCCGAAGAATACCAAGTAAACCGAAGGCATGGCCGGAAGCTCGAAGTTCAGATACTGATTGATCCATAGGTTCTTGAAGGCAGGCTTTAACAGGAACAGCATCGCCGTTGCCATCGCCAGCGCCGCCATGGCTGTCAGAACCGATTCAGTCAGAAACTGGAAGATCAGCGCACTTTTGTTCGCGCCAGTCACCTTCCTTACGCCAATTTCCCGCGCCCTTGTCAATGCTCTTGCGACGGAAAGATTGGTATAGTTCAGGCAGGCCAGGATCATGATGATTCCCGCCAGGAACGTGAGAAAGTAATAGCCAATACGTGGAAAACGATTGTCCGTATCATTTCCCATAAGATCCAGCTGTACCGCCGTAAGTTCCTGGGCTTCCAGTTTAAAACCCTTTGTATGCTCTGCCGTACTATTGGCATAACGGTGGGTGACCAGGTCGTTCAGGGCGGCTGACAAGTCCTCTTCGTGGCGTCCGGGCGCCAGCAAAACATAGGTGTAGTGACGGAAATACCATTCCCAATCATTGGCCGGATCTTTCATTTTACCAGTCGCGTACAACGCTTCCCGTGATGAGGCGGAAACGAGGACGTCGAAATGAAGATGCGACTTGTACTTACTTTCGTCAATTACTCCTGTAACGGTGAAACTACCCCACGGAACCGTCGTTCCGCCGACGCCATCGTGATCAATCGGGAAGGGAAGCTGCCTGTCTGAAAATTCGACAACCTTCCCGAGGGGATTTTCATCGCCGAACAACCTCTTACTCAACGTACTGCTGATGATCATGGAGTTCGGCGCTGTCAATGCTGTATTTTTATCGCCAAGCTCCGTTTCAAAATCAAATATGTTAAAGAAGGAAGGGCTTGCAAAATAACCGCGCATCACAACGGTACGTTGGCCGTATGTAGCATCGCCACCCACCTCAGGCATTAGCGTAGTGGATTGTTCGATTATCGGATAGTCGGATTTCAGGGCGTTCGCCAGTGGAAAAGGAGTCGTTGCATAGGCCTGCCGTGAACCTTCGGCGCTGGAAAGGATCCGGTAAATGCGATCCTTCTTTTGATTAAATTGATCGTACCGGTGCTGATCGGCCAGCATCAGGATGATCAACATGCAAACGGACATCGCTACCGCCAGTCCAAACACGTTGATAAATGAGAATACCTTATACTTCAGAATATTCCGGATACCCACTTTAAAATAATTCTTAAACATACTGTACTGGTTTAGTTGATAATTCTCTTCGGCAGGGCGAATGATTCCAGGGCGAAAAAGCAAAAGCACGTCTACTGCAAATCCGAGATCGGCTTTTCGTTTTCCCGACCGTTCGAACCGCTCACCATACAATTCCATCAGGTCTCCTTCGATGTACTTTTTTAACTTCGGATGGCAGTACCACCGGAAGAACCGAAGTAAAAATCTGGGAGGATGGTGCATACGCCTGTTTTTGGTGTTATTCCGATCTGAGGCTTTCTGCCGGGTTTTGTGTTGCCGCTTTTATCGCCTGGTAACTGATGGTCAGCAACGTAAGGGACAGCGCACCGAGGCCGGATAACCCGTACAGATACCAGGGGATACTCGTATGGTACTCATAGTTCAGCAACCAGCCGTTCATCACATAAAACGACAACGGTATCGCTAAGAAACAGGCGAGCACGACAAGAAGAACAAAATCCTTCGAGAGCATCCGCCATACACTTACCACGGAAGCGCCGAGAATCTTGCGGATACCGATCTCTTTCGTGCGCTGTTCGGCTACAAAAGACGACAGGCCGAAAAGTCCCAGGCAGCTGATCAAAATTGCCAGTACACTAAACAATGTTCCCAGTTTTCCGATACGCTCTTCTTCCCGGAATTTGGCGCGATAGGCGTCATCCGCGAACGAAACGTCAAATGCGGCGGACGGTACAAGTCTGGAAAAAACTTGTTGTATTTTCGAAATTGCGGCATGCGTACTCACATCCGGCCGGATTCGGATGTATAACCATTGCATATCATTCTCCGACAGGAAGATTATGGAAGGAAATGTTTTCTCATAGGGTGACCCCTTGATCATATCTTTCACCACGCCGAGGATCTTATACGTGCCTCTTTCACTTCCGCCCGGTGCCCACCGTAGTTCTTCTCCTACCGGGTTCTCCAGGTTTAGCATTTCCAATGCCGATTCGTTGATCACGATACCGGAGATATCACTTGAAATCTCCCGTGAAAAGTCGCGGCCGTCTGTAAACTCCCAACCGACGGTCTTGCCATACTCGTGTGTTACAAAAATGGTATTGAACGAAGGGTCAATTTTTTCACCTTTCCACGAAAAGCCACCGTTCCATCCCTTCGTACTGATCACGGAATAATTGGACTCCGCTATTTCCTCCACCGCTCCCGTTGCCTTCAGTTCATCCCGAAGCAGCTGGTATTTTCCCCTGTACTCCGGTGAGGCTGTACGCAGCGAGATCAACCCTTCAGGCGAATAGCCTACGGGGCGGTTCTTCGCAAATTGAACTTGCCTGTATATCGTAACCGTTCCGATGATCAATACGATAGACACGGTGAATTGTGTTACTACCAGTACCTTCCGCGGAAGGGCTGCCAGGGAACCCGCTCTGAATGTTCCTTTAAGAACTTTCACGGGCTTGAATGAAGACAGGTACAACGCGGGGTAACTACCGGCTAAAAGTCCGGTAAAAAATGTAAAGCCCAGGCACGTAAGCCAGAATACAGGATTCTGCCACGGTAGTTGTATTGCTTTGTCCGACACTTCATTGAACCAGGGCAAGCTGACCTGCACAACAAGAATGGAAATAAGAAATGCAAGGATGGAAACGAGCATGGACTCGCCGTAGAACTGCTGTATCAACTGCCCTCGTTGTGATCCAATGGACTTTCGTATGCCAACTTCCTTGGCTCTTCTTTCCGAGCGTGCGGTACTTAAATTCATAAAATTGATACACGCCAGCAACAAGACGAATACACCGATCGTACCATAATACCACACCGACATGAGCCTTGCACTCGTCACAGGGACGCCGTTCTTGTATTCTGAAAACAGGTGCCATTTGCTCATCGGCAGCAGGAACGTCTCCGGTTTTATCCGCGCCGTTTCTTCGTCCAGATGAGGAAGCGTTACATACCTGATCATGGATGATATGTTATCCATACGTTCCGCATCCTGAACCTGCACATAAATATACATGTGGTAATTATCCCACGCTGTAAGCGATGCACCCTCAAGGTACAGGTCAAGGGGAGCAAAGTAGGCGGCGCCGTTAAACTCCGAATTATCCGGCAGGTCTTCATACACACCCGTTACTTTCAAATCCCACCTGGCATCCATGGAGACTACCTGGTTTACAGGGTCGGTGTCTCCGAATAGTCTTTTTGATAACGATTCCGACAGCAGGATGGATTTCATTTCTTTTAGTCCATCACGTACACCATAGCGCATCTTCAACGAAAACATTTCGCCACCCTCCGGCTGCATGAAATAACCGTTCTGTGTAAGCTTTTTATCCCCCAGCGATACCACTCGCTCCTCCATGTTTGCCCTCACCATCACAACACGTTTGAAATGCGAGGGGTATTCGGACCGCAGCAGTGTTCCCAAACCTGTTACGTGAATATAATTTACATCGGTCTCCTTACCCCAGTTTTCCTTCCGGTAAACCTTTGCGATGGTATCGTAATTTTCGTGGAAACGGTTGTAGGACAGCTCATCGTATATCCATAAACCAATGAGCATCGCCACCGCCATTCCGGCTGCCAGTCCGCCTATGTTAATAATCGAGTAACCTTTATTCTTCAAAAGATTCCTCCAGCCGATCTTGAAATAACTCTTATACATACCGTAATAATTTTCGTTTTGTCTATACTCATTTGGCCTGATAATGCCCGGCCGGAATAGCAACATCACATCGGCGATGAATTTCAAATCCGCATATCGCTTTCCACGTTCCGCCAGTCTTTCCCTGTATAACTCCATCAGGTCGCCTTCTATGTACTTCAGCAATTCCGGATGGCAGAACCATCGGAAGAAACGTTGGACGAGGGCGGGAGGATGAGGCATGTTTTAGACCGGGGATGAATATTATTCGGACCTCAGACTTTTTGTAGGATTTACCAGCGCCGCTTTGATCGTCTGAAAGCTTACCGTCACCAGCGTAATAAGCATCGCTCCCGCCACCGTGGCAACAAATACCCACCACGATACCTCCATCCTGTATTCATACTTCTGCAACCACTGGTGGAGGAAGTAGGCCGATACCGGGATTCCAACCGCGCAGGAGATCGCAACCAGCGATACAAACTCGAAGGATAACATTCTCCACAACCCTGCTACCGATGCACCGAGTATTTTCCGTACACCGATTTCTTTTTTTCGTTGTTCGGCCACGAACGACGCCATGGCAAATAAGCCCAGGCAACTTATAAAAATGGCCAGTACGGCAAACAGGGTAGACAACCTCCCGATGCGCTCCTCGCTTGCAAATTTAAGTGCATACTCCTGGTCGGTAAATTTAAAATCGAATGGAACCGAAGGCAGCAACTCCTGAAATACGTCTTCAATTTTTCCAACTGCCTGGCTGGTGCTCATCGTTGGATTGATCCGGATGTTTATCCACACGTTGGTTGAATAGTCAAGGTGGAAAATGGTTTGCTTCGCCGCCCTGTAAGGCGATTCCATAATCATATCGCGGATCACACCGATGATCTTGAATTTTTTACCGCTCCAGGAAATTTCCTCGTTAATGGGATTTTCGAAACCCATAAAGCGCGCGGCCGATTCATTCAGTACGACACCGGAGGAATCAGTTGAAAATTCACGCGAATAGTCGCGGCCCTGAATAAAGGTCCATCCCATCGTCTTTCCGTAGTCGTGGGTAACAGCTACCGTCGCAAAGTTCTCGTGAAGATTCGGGTCCTTTCCTTTCCAGCTGAATCCGCTGTTGGTGAACCAAACCTCCGTAGCCGGGCTGGAGGATTCCGCTACGTCTGTTACGGCACCGGATTCCTTGAGTTCATTTCTGATTACATCGAATTTTCCCCAGAACTCCGCTACATTTTTCCTGATCATAATCAGCCCTTCACGTGTGTATCCGATCGGTCTGTCTTTCCCGAACTGTATCTGCTGCCATACGATGACCGTTCCGACGACCAGTACAATGGAAACAGTAAACTGAAAAACAACAAGCACTTTACGCGGAAGGGCAGCGGATCGGTCAGCCTTCAATATTCCCTTCAGCGCTTTCAACGGTTTAATAGACGAAAGGTAAAGAGCGGGATAACTGCCGGAAAGTAAGCTTGTAACCACTATGAAAAGTGCGCCGGCAGCCCAGAAGTAAGGGTTTGTCCAAAGTGTATCCATGTCCTTTCCTGCGAGTTCGTTAAACCACGGAAGGGCCACTGTAACGATAGCGATAGCCAGCAGGAACGAGAAAACGACAACCAGGAATGACTCCGTGAGGAACTGGTAGATCAATTGCCTTCGCAGCGAACCGATCGTCTTGCGAACACCCACCTCTTTGGAGCGTCGTTCCGACTGTGCTGTGCTCAGGTTCATAAAGTTTATACACGCGAGCAGAAGAACAAATACGCCGATCGCTCCAAACAACCACACAAACTGTATCGTACCCGATTCGACACCATTCTTCCAGGTTGAATACAAATGCCACTTGCTCATAGGATGCAGGAATAGCTGCGGGTTTTCCAGGACCGCCTGATCCTTCGTGATTTTTGAATACTTGATGTCCCGTATCCGGGAAGACACCGTTTCAAACGAACTGCCCGGCTGGATCTCCACGAATACATTGATGTTACTCATCCAGTTATTCTCATCCGGTTTCAGCCATGGGCTGGACGACAGCCAGTATTCCCAGGTAGAAAGAAATTGCAGGGAATGAAATTGGGAGTTTTGGGGAAACGTTTCAAATACTCCCGTTACCCTGACGTCGATCTCATTATCAATCCGTATCATTTTCCCGATGGCGTCCGTGTCTCCGAACAAGGCCTTTGCCGTTGATTCGGAGAGCACGATAGAAGCCGGATCATTCAGGCTTGACCAGTCGCCCTGCACCATTTTAAAGGTGAACATCTCCAGCGCCGCGGGGTCCATAAACGTTCCTGTTTTTGAAGTTTTTTTATCTTCAATGGACAGGATGTGGGTGGCATTCCACCATCCCCTGACAATGTGTTTAAAGTCGCTCTTGTAACTGGCTTCCAGTTCCTGACCTAACGGGATGGGTGCATTCGGTGTTGTCAGGACCTCGTTGTTCGACGACTGATGCTGATAGACCTGGGCAATCCGGTCGTAGTTCTTATGAGTGGTGTTGAACGTAAGTTCATCAGCCATCCACATGCCAATAAGCATGGTAACCGCGATACCGACAGCCAATCCCGACACATTAATGATGGAGTACCCTTTGTTTCGCAGAAGGCTTCTCCATCCGACTCTGAAATAACTCTTATACATACCATAACTATTTAAATGATGATACCTTTTCGGTGACCTGATAATACCCGGCCGGAAGAGCAGTAGTACATCGATCATAAACTTTATATCGGCCTTTCGCTTACCGGCCTCGTGCACCCGCTCGCCGTACAATTCCATCAAATCACCTTCGATGTGTTTCAGTAACTCCGGATGGCAGAACCATCTGAAGAAGCGAAGGAAGAATTCAGGTGGCCGCTGATGCACTTTTCGTTTTTTATTGTTCACAAACTCACATGCAAAATCTTACCAAAAACAATTAACGGTTGACATTACTCCGATCGCAAACTCCTCACAGGATTCATCAACGCCGACTTAACAGCCTGATAGCTGACTGTCGCCAGCGTAATTACCAAAACACCACCCCATACTGCAGCAAAAATCCACCAGGATAAGGCTGTACGGTATTCATATTTCTGTAACCAATCATTCGCCAGATAATAGGCTATCGGGCCAGCAATCACGCATGATAGAATAGCCAGCGATACAAAGTCACGGGAGAGCAGGTTCCAGAGGTTAGGCACCGTCGCGCCAAGGACCTTTCTAATGCCTATCTCCTTTGTACGTTGCTCCGCCATAAAAGACGCCAGGCCTGAAAGGCCCAGGCAACTTATGAAAATAGCGAATGCGGCAAATAGCCCGCTAAGTTTACCGACAAGGTTTTCGGTTTCGAATTTTTTCCCGAATTCATCGTTCACAAAAGTAAAATCGAAAGGCATGGATGGATTATACTTGGCAAAGAGCGGCTCGATGGCTGCGAGGGTCTCTTTAACGTCTGCATCATCCTTCATTCTGATCAGGATGGCATTTGTTTGTCCTGCATCGAAAAGGATGACACCCGGTGATATTGGCCTGTAAGGATCCTGCATCAACACATTATCAATCACACCGACAATGGTTACTTCACGTTCGCCGGATTTCATAGTTTTACCGATGGGATCTTTGTATCCTATTATTTTTAATGCGGCCTCGTTGAGGATTATCGCATTGGAATCTGTTGCATGCTCTATTGAAAACGGTCTACCCATCTTGAATTGCAAGCCAGCCGCCTTTTCAAGATCCCATTCCGTCATCAGGGCCTCGAATGCTATCTGAGAATCCGGATCCTTGCCTTCCCAGGAAAAGTCACTCCACTTATTATAAACAGCAGTCATCGGACTGGACGCCTTTGCTACTGCTTCAATACCCTCTGAATTCAACAAATCGGTTTTTAACGCCGCAAAGTTTTGAGCAAGGTCGTTGCTGCCTTGTATGGTGATCAATTTATTGGGATTGTAGCCGAGGTCGCGATCTTTCGCATGCTCTATCTGTCGAAAAACAATAATTGTCCCTATCATCAATGTGATTGAGATGGTAAACTGACTAACAACCAGAATTCTCCTGAACGTAGCCGGTCCCTTGCCTGCTCTGAATACTCCTTTCAAAACATTTACGGGAAGAAATGATGAGAGATAAAGCGCGGGATAACTTCCCGCGATTAGCCCGGTAACGATACAGACGATCAATCCCGCCTTCAGCAGAATCCCGTCGCCAAAATCCAGCGCGATATTTTCAAAACCCAGATTCTTCAGATACGGAAATGAAAGAAGGATAATAGCAACTGCAAAAATGAAGGATATAAAAGCTGTTATCATGGATTCGCTTAAGAACTGTGTAATAACCTGTCCACGCAGAGACCCCATCGCTTTACGAATACCCACTTCTCTGGCTCGTTTCTGCGAACGAGCCGTACTCAAATTCATAAAATTGATGCAGGCAATCAGCAAGACAAAAATGCCGATGATCCCAAAAAGTCGGATATATTCTATCCTGCCGCCAACGTTCACCCAATTTCTATAGTCATTAAACAGACGCCACTTTTCCAATGGGTGGAGAAACAGGTATTGATCCTTTATTTCGTTGTCTTTGTCCATGTTCAGCGTACTGATCTTGTTTGAAAAGGATTCCATGGAGGTACCCTCCTGGAGTTCCACAAGGTTCATCAAAAAATTATTGCCCCAATTGTTCGCACTGCTCCTTACAAAATCCGATGTCTGGACTTCAAACTCATACGGAGCCAGGAAATCAAATTGCATGGTGGAGTTTTTCGGGATTTCCTTAAGAACCCCTGTCACCTGAACATCATATTCGTTATTTACTCTCAGTGATTTTCCAACCGCGTCCTCCGAGCCAAATAAGGCACTTGCAAGCGATTCGGTCAGAATAATGGAATTAGGATCCTTCAGGGCATTTTTTATACTGCCCCTTATTAAGGGAAAGGAAAACATACTCAGAAAATCCGGGTCTACATACCTTCCATTTTTGACGACTTTTTTATCGCCTACCATCAGGCTGATGTCCGTCCTCCAGCTTAAGCGTGAAGCCCTTTTTATTTCCGGGTAATTTCGTTTTAGTTCATCGTGCAACGGAAAAGGTGTCGCCTCCTGCGTATTCCGTTCACCGTTGAACAATGTGTTCTTCAGTACCATCGCTATCCGGCTTCTGTTTTCATGAAATGAATCAAAGCTCATCTCAAATTGTATCCACAAGCCGATCAGTATGGCAACCGACATCCCCGCTGCAAGACCCCCGATATTAATAATCGAATAGCCCTTATTCCTCAGGAGATTCCTCCATCCGGTCTTTAGATAATTTTTATACATACCATAGTTGTTAAATTGTCTGTGTCCTTCGGCCGGCCTGATGATACCCGGTCGGAAGAGCAGTAGTACATCGATCATAAACTTTATATCGGCCTTTCGCTTACCGGCCTCGTGCACCCGCTCGCCGTACAATTCCATCAAATCACCTTCGATGTGTTTCCGTAACTCCGGATGGCAGAACCATCTGAAGAAGCGTAAAAAGAGCCGAGGCGGATGTTTAGTCATATCGCATTAACCTTTTCCCGGAATCTATCTGATGTCAAACCCGGCATAACATAAAATCTGAAAAACGATCATTCGCTTTTTGATACTAAACATTTATTCCGACCTCAGGCTCCTGGCAGGATTGGCAAGTGCTACCCTGATTGCCTGGTAGCTAACGGTGACCAGGGTGATCGCTACCGCCCCCGTACCCGATGCAATAAATACCCACCACGACATCTCTACCCGGTACGTATAGTTTTGAAGCCATCCGGAAAGAAAATAGTATGCTACCGGTGTGGCTATTGCGCATGCAATAACCGTGAGAATAATAAAATCACGCGATAACATGCGCCATATGTTAAATACCGTTGCTCCCACAACCTTCCGGATACACATTTCCTTGGTTCGCTGTTCCGACACAAAGGATGCAAGCCCGAACAGACCAAGGCAGCTGATCAATATGGCCAGGACCGAAAAGACGGCGGCGAGTTTCCCGATACGCTCTTCGGCGATAAATTTCCGGTTGTATTCGTCGTCCACAAAATTGTATTCAAATGGCGCCGTCGGGATCACCTTCCTGAACACACTTTCAATCACCGGAAGCGCGTCGCTTGTACTTACATCAGGATTGATCTTGATCACAAAAAAGCCATGCCAGCCCTGAAGAAAATAAACGGCAGGCTCCACGGGCTCGAACGGCGACTGCATCACCATGTCCTTGATCACGCCGAGTATCCTGAAATCTTTATCCACACCATAGGCGGAATTCTTCCAGTGTACGATCTCGCCCACCGGATTTTCGATGTTCATGTATTTTACGGCGGCTTCATTCAGAATAAAGCCGCTTGAGTCAGAAGGAAATTCTTCGGAGAAGTCGCGCCCTCCGGTAAACTGCCAGCCGACAGCGTTACCAAAGCCGGCAGATACGGAGAGCGTGGAAAGACTGGCATTAAACGACGGGTCTTTACCCTGCCAGTCAAACCCGCCGTTGCCGGACCACACCTCCGTTACACGACCTCCCGACTCAGCCATTTCTTTAACCACGCCGGTCTTCAGCAGTTCATTCCGTAAGGCATCAGCCTGGCTGTAAAATTCGCCCGACTTCCGCTCGATCATGATCAGACCGTCACGCGTATAACCAACAGGCCGGTTCTTGGCGAAGACCACCTGCCTGTAGATGATAATGGTCCCGATTATCAACGATATGGATACTGTGAACTGAAGTACCACCAGAATCTTCCGAGGAACGGATGCAAAACGCCCCACGCGGAATGTACCCTTCAGCACCTGAACAGCATTAAAAGAAGACAAATAAAGTGCGGGATAACTGCCGGCCAAAAGTCCTGTCGTCACGACAAAGATCAGGCTCGCCACCCAGAAGTTTATATTTGTCCATGGCATCACAATACCTTTTCCCGTAAGGTCATTGAACCAGGGCAGTGCAAGCCCAACCCCGACAAGACTGAGAACGAAGGCGAAGACCACCACAAGCAACGATTCACTGAAGAACTGGTTGATCAGTTGGTTGCGCCTCGACCCGATCGACTTCCGGATCCCCACTTCCTTCGATCGTTTTTCGGACCGCGCGGTGCTCAGGTTCATGAAGTTGATACAGGCAAGCAACAAGACAAAACTTCCGATAATACCAATGATCCGAACGGATTGAATGGGCCCGTTTTCAAGTACACCTTCTTTAAAGCTCGAATAGAGATGCCAGTCAGACATGGGATGCAACATCACCACGGGACTAAAGGAAACCTCCTGCTGCAGGCTGGGGATATTCTTTATTACTTTTAATTCCGCCTCCCGGATATTTTCACCGACCTGTTCCATAGTCGTATTTGGCGCGATCTCGGCATAGATCAACAGGAAATGATTTTCCCATCCCTGGTTGAGTATCCACGGATTGTTCGCCACGTGAAGTTGCCAGGGGAGAATAAAGTTGGTCCCGTAGAATCCACTGTTATACGGAAGGTTTTTATAGACACCGGTAACTTTAACATCCGTGTTGTTATTATAGCGGATAATCTTATTTACGGGATCGCCCTCGCCGAACAATGCCTTCGCGGCGGAAAGAGATAACAGGATGGAGTGCGGATCTTTCAGGCCGGACCGGGTTCCATACACCATATCCAATGTCAGCATCTCCGCCAGGCTTTCCCCGGCACATGCTCCCGATTGGGAAATCGTTTTCTCGCCGGCCGTCAGAAACGTATTTTCCCACCTCAATGGTACGATGTGTTTGAAGTTTGAAGCATAGGTGGTTTGAAGCTCTTCGATTAACGGGAAAGGCATGTGCCGCTGACCACTGTAGAATTTACCTTCATAGGTCCCTCCCTTCCGGATCTGTACAATCCTGTCGTAATTCTGGTGATAGCGGTTGAATGAAAGTTCGTCGAAAATCCACAACCCGATGAGTATGGCAACGGTCATGCCTATTGCCAACCCGCCGATATTAATAAACGAGTAACCTTTGTTCCGAAATAGATTCCTTAACCCGATTTTAAAATAGCTTTTGTACATAGCAATGTTGTTTACACTTTTATACCCATCCGTTGGTTTAATTATCGCCGGTCTGAAGAGGAGGATAACGTCGATCGCGAATCGTACATCAGCCTTGCGTTTGCCGTCTGTCTTACATCGTTCGTCATACAATTCCAACAGGTCGCCCTCGATGTACTTCAGTAGTTTCGGATGGCAGAACCATCGGAAAAAACGAAGTGGAAGTTTCGGGGGATTCATGTGAACTTTTATCCGTTATTTTGCCGACTATTCGGTCCGTAATGACTCTGCGGGATTGGCCAGGGCTGCTTTTACCGTTGTAAAACTCATGGTAAAAAAAGCGATGACCATCGTCATGGCGCCGGCGAGCATAAAAACCCACCAGTGCACCTCCACTTTGTAGACGAAATCCTGAAGCCACATATTCATCAGATAATACCCCAGTGGAAATGCGACGATAAAAGAAATCACCACAAGAACGATCAAGTCACGGGAAAGCAATGAGACGATCTGCATAACGTTCGCACCCAGTACCTTCCGCACACCAACCTCTTTGACGCGCTGCTCCGCGGTAAACGTTACCAAACCGAATAATCCCAGGCAGGCGACGAAGATGGTCAATGCTCCGAAAATCCGGAGAATGCTCCCCATCTTCTCTTCCGCCACATACGTCTCGTTGTATAACTCATCAAGCGGCGCATAGGAAAGCGGTTCCTCCGGCCTATAGGCATTCCATCGTTCGTTCAGCGCGGCGATTAAACCCGCCATTTCCTTTGTCTTTGTTTTAATGATCAAACCACCATGAGGATTGTTGACCATCATCAGGGGAGCGATCGTCTCCCGGAGAGATCTGAAATGAAAATCCTTTACAATACCGATAACGGTGAGTTGTTCTTTCTTTCCACCTTCTAAATTGGTGGTAAGCGTTTGCCCTACCGGGTTGGAGCTCAAGCCAAATATTTCCGCGGCAGTTTCGTTGATGATCACATTCCGGGAATCATGAAGCGGCGTTTCTGAAAAATTCCTGCCGGCGACCATCTTCATTCCCATTGTAGGGATGTACTGGGCATCGACATGATACACGATCGTTCTTCTCACCTCTTCGAACCGGTTGCCCGGATATACACCGGTCATATAGTTGTCTGTCGGACCCGCGGGCAGGAAGGCAGACATCGTTACGCGTTCGACCCGGGGATCCGCTGCTACCTGGTTTCGAAATGCGTTTTCGTTAGCACCCAGCAGCGCAAGATCCCGCAGGACGAGCAACTGACTTCTGTCATAACCTATCTGCTTATTGTGTATATAGCCCATCTGTTGCGTCACAATAATGATCGCAAGGATTAATCCGGCGGAGATGACGAATTGAAACACCACTAATCCGCTGCGAATACCTTTTGCTCCTCTACCTCCTGAAATCTTGTTTTTCAATGCGGCAACCGGTTTAAGGGACGAAAGGAAAAAGGCCGGGTAGCTTCCGGCAAGGAGGCTGATGACCACCGTAAGCAGGAACATGGATCCCAGTGTACCCGGGCGAAGCAAATAATCCGGGGCCAGTGCTTTTCCGGACAGTTCATTAAAGACGGGAAGAGCGACCAGGACGAAAGCTATGGCAAGCGCTACCGCTATCATGGTTGCCATAAATGATTCGGTCAAAAACTGGTATACCAGTTGTCTTGCGCGCGATCCCAGTACTTTCTTAACGCCTACTTCCTTGTTTCGCCGGGTAGCCGTTGCGGTTGACAGGTTCATAAAATTGACACAGGCAATCAACAGCATGAAAAGCGCGACGGCACTGAAAATGTAAACCGATTTTATGTCGCCACCGGCTTCCAGTTCCGATTGACCGTCGAAATCCGAAAAAAGGTGAATGTCTGTGAGGGGTTGTACAAAAAGTCCGATCTCGTTTCCGTTTTCCGTAAATTTTTCAAATGTCATCCCCATTTGTTCAACCTGGGGGCCCATATACTTTTTGATGATGTCGGGCAGCTTTCGTTCAAATACGCTGAAGTCGGTCGACGCGGAGAACAACACGTAGGTGAAATAGTTGGACTCCATCCAGTTATTTTCCTTTGCGTGCGCCAGTCCTTCCATGGAAGCGAACAGGTCGAAATGAAAATGCGAATTCGCCGGAATATTCCTGATCACACCTGTCACCTTGTACTGCGCGCCGCTTTCCTTAAAATCCAGCAATTTATTTATCGGGTCTTCGTTGCCAAATATCTTACGGGCTTCATCTTCGGTGATGACAATGGTATTCGGTTCAACCAGGGCTTTGTCCGGATCCCCTTTTACGAAGGGAAGTGTAAATACCTGGAAGAAATCAGGATCGACGAACGCAAGGTTGTTATTTCTAAACGTTGTGTTATTGTAGGTGATTTTCGGTGAACCGTATCGCCTCAGACGGGTCGCGTTCTCCACCTCGGGAAATTCATCGGTCAACGCTGCCGCTACCGGAGCTGCAGTAACCGCCTCCTTGATGATCTCCCCGTTAACTTTTCCTTTTAACACGATGCGCGCGATCCTTCCTGCGTTTATATTGTAGCGGTCAAAACTAATTTCGTCAGCTACATACAGCATAATCAGCAGACAGGTTGCGATTCCCAGCGCGAGGCCTGTTACGTTGATCGCGAAAAGACCTTTGTTCTTCACTGAATTCCTCCAACCGATTTTCACATAGCTGCCGAACATATCTATTCTGTTTAAATTTTCCCTTATCTCCCTGGGTCGTATGATTCCCGGTCTGAAGAGCAAAATGACATCGGTGACAAAATCGAGGTCAGCTCTTCTTTTCCCCGAAGCCTGTCGCCGGTCGTGGTACAGTTCCAGCAAGTCCCCCTCGATATGCTTCAACAACTTCGGATGGCAGAACCACCGGAAGAATCGATGGGGTAGCTTGGGAGGTTGCATATCGTGAGGCTTACGCGCTAACTTCCCCGCTACCCGGCCATTTTCACCTGTAACGCTACTTTCGGAATTGCGCGCCACAGATCATCCCGGGTACTCTTGCTGTGCTCCAAAGCCCGTTTGCCTAACGCTGTGATCTCAAAATATTTTTTTGGTCGGCCGGCACGCTCCTCCGTCGACTCGCCTTCGCGGGACTTCAGGTATCCTTTGTCTTCCAGTCTTTTTAATGCAGTCTGCAAGGCGCCAACACTTACCTTTCGCGACAGGCGTGTTTCAATCTCCTTCTTAATGGACACGCCATAAGCTCCATTATATAATATCCCGACCGTGAGCATGACTACTTCTTCAAACTCACCCAATTGATATTTCTTCATGGTAATAATTAATTCCTAATTGTAGTATTAATTATTGTGCCAGAATGAAAATGTGTATTTTTTTTACCTGCAGGGAAGGCGAATAGAAACCTGCTGTTCGGTTATAACTCAGGGCTTGTACGAAAACGGGCAGTCATTACCACCGGGAGGAGTTGAAGCCTTTGTCTTTTTTTTGTGTATACTGATATGGATTGGAAATCCGGTGAGGCCTACTTCTCCGGAACAGATTCGATGCGACCGTTATAGGAAATGGATTCACGGTCGGAACTGATAACGCGCATGGATGCGTAACCCGCGGACGTTATTGTAAGAAAAATCTGGTATGCCTTACCGCTATCCTTCGGCCTTATCCGGATATCCCAGCCACCTTTCTTCCTGTTCTTTGCCTCGTATTGAAAGTCGGTGGACGTAAATTTAATACCCGCATCGGTCGGGTTAACAGTAGCCTGATACGCCCGGCCGAAATAGGGAAGGTAACTGACGATGGTATCCGGCGATACGAGTAAAGTATAACCCGGTGTTAATTGTCTGAGACCGCCGCGCTGCGGTGAGACAGATTGAACCTGAACAACAAAACGTTTTGCTTCCACCAGTGATTGGATGTTCTGGTTAACATCCTGCGCATCGGAATTTATGCTGATCGTAAAAAATACAATGACCGGCAAAATGAACGGTGTTGTAACTCTATTCATAATTCGAAACAGAAAAGACTCGTAAAACTCCGCAGACTATAGTGTTAACCGCACCCCTGCCTGGGGGAAATGTCTGCCTGCGTGAATACAAATATAAAATGAATTGTACGCACGTACAGGCACACCTACTTAGTAACGTGGAAACCGGATATTATTGTCTTTTGTGCCCGCCCTGCGGAAGCTTCCTACCCTCTTTACATTTCCGTCCGGATCAAAGCTGTGACGGCAACGTCAACGCCAGAAGCTCTTTGTCATGATGGTTTTTAACGACGCACTGGTTATCAAAAAACATCGTCGCTCCGCCCACAGTATTGTAGCTCGGCCATGGCGGCAAACCCTTGTGCGCCGGATTTCCCGTACGTGCGAAGTTAATCCACGACTGACTCATTTTATCGGCGAGGACATACGCCTCTTTCCCGCCGCCGGTCATCTCTTCACAACGGGCGATGTTACTAAAGACAAAAGGCAGGTCCATACAATGCACGGCCTTATAATCACCGTTAAAGATCGGGGATTGCCAGGTAAAGAAGTACATGAATACGGGCGCTTTCGTGTTCGACGACTTCACATTTGCCTGCGTTACCATTCCGGGACGGAACATGGCGTCGATGTCCATCAGGTCGTTTGGTCGTGTATCGTCAGGATAAGCTTTCTTCACGGCAGCTATATAAGCGTCTGTCTTGTCTCCATGAACCTTTTGCAGGAAGGCTTTCACTTGCTCTGCATTTGCTGTACGCATACCGGGGGTCCGCAGCGAAGGCATAAATTCGTTCTTTGTCGATCCGATCAGCAAGGGAACATTTTCGGAAAGAGCCAATGCTTTCGGGTCGTTTGGCTGATACGGCAGAAAACTTCCGTCCAGTACCGGGCTCCACCCGAAACGGAAACCGTTCACGGGGCGTCCTTCGGCGGCTAACTGTTCGCGCACTTTCTGCAGCGCGCGCATACCGGCCGCCGCAAGTTTTTCGTACGGCACTGTCCTGATGGAATCCACTTTCGACGGGATCAGG
Source organism: Chryseolinea sp. (assembly GCA_041742155.1). Taxonomy (GTDB): domain Bacteria; phylum Bacteroidota; class Bacteroidia; order Cytophagales; family Cyclobacteriaceae; genus Chryseolinea. Next base: position 55,600 of record JBGSJE010000010.1, read on the forward strand.
CCCAGCTCGGTTAACACGGCAGATCCGATTCTTTTAGTAATGGACTGATCCTGAAAATCCGCCCAGATTCCGCTTTGAACGATAGCTTTGTGAAACAATCCTTTTGCCGCCGGCGAATTCATCAGCGTGGTCACTTTACCACCGCCACCGGACTGACCGAAGATGGTTACGTTATTCGGATCGCCGCCAAAATTCGATATGTTGGCTTTAACCCACTCGAGCGCTGCAACCAGGTCGAGCATACCTGCGTTCGGCGAAGCCTTGTACTTATCGCCAAACTCGGACAAGTCGAGAAAACCAAGGATATTCAACCGGTGGTTGACAGACACCAGGACCACGTCGCCCTTTTTGCTGATACTTTCTCCGTCGTAGGACGGAAGTTCCTGCGAAGATCCCGCGGTATAACCCCCGCCATGCAACCATACCATGACCGGTCTCTTCCTGTTATCGTTAATACCCGGCGTCCATACATTGACACGCAGGCAGTCTTCGTTCGTATATCCCCAATCGTGATGGAAAGCGAATTCGCTTTCGTCGTGTACCTGGGTTGTGGGTGTTAGCAACGGGCACACGGGGCCATAGGTGAGCGAACTCCTCACTCCTTCCCATGACGACGGTTTCACGGGCGGTTGAAACCTTTCCGCTTTTGCGTAGGGAATTCCCTTGTAGATAAAGGTACCGTTGTGAATGTATCCGCGTACTTTGCCCTGCTCTGTCTGTACGATGGCCACGTCCGGCCCTACGACAATCGGCGTTGCGGCAGTCTTTTTTTGTGCCTGGGATGAAAATGTCGCAAGGGCGATGAAAATGAGGGATAGTATCGGTTGTTTCATGGGGTTAACATTTGGTTGTGAATGTGTCAATGTTACACAATCGAGATGAAATTCAAAAATGCAGGATGGCTTTTTTGACGAAAGGCCGGGTTATTCGAAAGAAGATAAGGGCAGGCTGGCTACTCTGACGGCCTGTTCATGATCGTCGGTCCAGGCGAAAATCAATTCATTCTCTGACGCTTCCATTTGGGGAAAACCACTGGAACGGGCGCTGGAAGACTCAAATACGGTAATAGGTTCTCCTTTCTTTCCATCCGGGCCGATCGTTCTGGCTTTGATTGTTCCGCCTTCCATCCAGCTGACTACCACGGAATGATTAGCCAGCATCACCACATCCACCCGGCCGATCGTATTACCTTCGTCAACACGAACGGGGTTCCCAAATGTGGCGCCTCCATCGGCTGAAAAAATCACCTGTACTCTGGCACTGTCCTCCGGTGCGGAATACCAGGCGACAGCAAGGTCATTTCCATCGGCAGCCGCGCGCGGTCCGTTTACAGGACAGCCATTGATCTTCCAGTTGTCGCGGTATACCGGCCGGGGCGATGTCCAGTTGCCGTTCACCAGGCGAACGATATACATATCCCTGATTTCTTCGTCGGACCTGTCGCGGTATATTACAACCGGGCCGCTGTCTGTCAGGGCAGCCGTGGTCTGGCAACAGTCGCACGTCTTTGCATCAAGCTCCCATTCCCCGCTCTTTTTTCCACTGTGATCAAGTATTGCGGCACGCAAGGTCATGGCACCGTGGTGCCCTTCGTGACTCATGCCTTCCATGCCCTCGGATACCGTATTACGCCCGTCGAGCCAGGTCACCAGAAATTTATCCTGGTACGGCAGGAAGGAAACAAAGCCGTGCTCAGCTTCCTTACCATCGTCATGCAGGACAAACGGAGACTGCCATGTATTGCCGCTATCGGCTGAAGTAAGAACTTTTACATCATACGAAAATTTACCCGGTCCGCTCCGGTCAAGAATATGCGCCATAAAATTACCGCTGCCGTCGGTGGCAATCATCGGATAATCGGCCCAGTTCACGAACCACGTCTTGCCCGCTGCAATTAACGTGGGATCGGACCATTCGCCGTTAGTCCATTTTGAAAATCTTAAAACGCCGGAGTCACCTTTCTCTTCGACCCATGATAAGTAAACGCTTTTGTTCCTATCGGCAACCAGGTAAGGTTCAGCAGCGGAATCCATTGGCGGGGAGGACATGTAATTCAACGCGACCGGAGTTGCCGCGTGTTCACGTTTGTTACTTTGACATGCTGTCACCGACAGCACCAAAAAAATAAAATGCCTGAAGTTCAATGTCCCGGGTTTAGATATTGACGGAATACGATATGAACCTCCAAATTATTACTTTCATTTCACTTAAAGAACACATCACTCCGAAACTCGTCCGAATTATTGTAAGGCCCGAGAGGAAACGACAAAAAAAATCATGGTTACAACCGGATGTTATAACCATGATTTTCGAAAACCGATGTCAGTAGTATTGGTAGTAGGCGGTCTCCGACCCGCTTGAAGATGTCGCCGTTCGCTTAGCCGGTCTGCCATCTTCGCCGTACTCGTAATTGAACGTATATAAGAAGTCGTGGCCGTTCTCTTCTACTCGGTAGCTGGACGGCAGCTGGCGCTGCGTAACCATGTTGGGCAGGATTTCCACCATCGGGAACGGGTTCTCTACATCGATATAGTTGTCGTAGGTGCGGGTACTGTTCAGGTTATAGTCATCCGAACCTTCTATGGGAATGTAAGTCAATTGTTTGTACAGGTTTCCGTCCGTCTTGTAGAGGTAAACAAGGAGAATGCTTAGTTTGATCTCACCATTCGGCTGTCGGAAATGTACAGCGGCTTCACCTACGTTTCCTGCATCGTCATAACCATATAATGTATATTTCTTCAGTTGCCCGTTTTTATACTCTTCCGACTTTTTGATCTTCCCGCCTTCCCATACGAACCGGGTTTCCTCTACCGGTGATGTAACTATTTTCTGGATCTTGTTATCCTGGTCGTAATAATAGGTATGCGTTCCCTGTGAAAAACCCGGTGTGTTTTGTTCCCAGGTCACGGATGTAAGCAGTCCATTGTTATCATAAGCGTAGTCCCTCTTATATCGCCAGATTCCGGCAAAGATCTCATAACTTTTTCCGGAACCACCTGCATCATCGTCGGTGACCTTCAATTCATGGCGCAGACTGCCGCCTTTTGTAACCGGTCCCTCAACATCTGTGATGTTAAACGCGATGGCCCTGTCACCTTCAGCGTTTCCATTGTCGGTGGGTATCACTTTTAGTTCAAGGTGATCCGCTCCGGCTTCAAATGGCAATGTGATCCTGTTATTTGCGAGTGCCGGTTCCGTTACGAAATCCGTTCCGTACACAAGTCCATTCGACTCAAAAGAGACCTTGACAAGACCGCTGCCCAGGGTTTGATGGGAAAGCGCGATCGTGACAACGGACGGAGTAGTGGTGTTCTCCCGGACCGTTCCATGGTTGAACAAAAAACTGACATCCGCCGGCGTTTCATCGTCCTCCAGCGTGGCGGCCAGGGACTTGATCGTACCCACCTGAAATCCCTGCGACACGGATGCGATCGCAAAATCAATCTTCTTGTCTCCATCGAGTAACGTATTGTTGACGGGGTGGACATCAAATGAAACCGACGATTCACCGGCGGCCAATGGAAGACGAAGGATATTATTTTGGGAGACGGTTCGAAGCTGAATTGATCCATGTGAGCGGACGTTAGCTGAACGGATACTTCTCCGCTTACAGTGGCGGACCTGCTTAATACGATCCGCAGTGTTACCTTTTCCTCAGACTCCAGCATGGAGACAGTACTATTTTCAAATTGAACGATCGGTGGAACAACCACTTTTTCCGAGTCGTCGTCGCAGGCGAACAGAAGTGGTGCCAGAAGGAATACAAGTCGGGCGGGCAAATGAGCGTTGGTCATAGTTGGATTATTTGTTTTCTAAGATTACGGTACGGGTACGGCACAGGCTTACCTTCATACTTCATCAGTATCGCTACACGACAATAAGTATCTGGTATTTCCCTTGACGACCAATAGAAAAAATGGGGCGTCTGCCGGGTGTGGTTTAGCTTTTCAAATGCTTTTTACGGCAATTTTTAATGTCGGGTTATAGTAAATTATTGATCAGGATCAATAATTTCACTCCACTCGCGTCTATTATTGGATTTTGTTGCTCCAGTCACCCGAAACAGGTGACGCGAACCTGATCCCAAAACCGTCCGGATCGACGATCGTAAAATCGCGAAGGCCGTAATAACGGTCCTCGATCGGGGCTGCGATCCTGAAAAGGTCCCCGTCATCCCTGACAAGGTTCCAATAGTGATCCACGTTGTTTACCATGACCCGGATGTTCGACCGGAGAACGGGTTGAGGAGAAAGAGACGGTCGCTGATCCAGAAAAAGGATGGCATCCTCCCATCCGACAACGGCAAATCCCGGAGACTCCCGCAATAACTTAAATCCCAGTTTCGTATAAAAAAGTACGGATTCTTTTACATCGGAAACAAAAAGTTCCGACACCAATTGAGATTTCATTTCAATGGTATGTTGCTTGCTGTCCATGGCGGTAGATAAAAATTGATGGAGCGTTCTTCTGTTGGTCGGGTTCGGTCGAAAAACTCATGATACTAACGGAAAAGTTTTCGCGGGGTTGAGCGGGCGGCGGGAATTCAGCTCAATTTTAAATTTATGATCCCGGCCCGTCATTGTCCATACTTCGTAAAAAAACCGAAAACCGTTATCTTGATAAAAAAAGGTTATGAAGCCATGTATTTTCAGCGTTTGCCTTTGTTTTGTTTCCATACTAAGCCTGAACCTGGTTGAGGCGCAGGTAAAGACAGTATCCGCTGATGTGGAATGGTCAAGTCAGCAGGTGGTCCTTAAGAATACCATTGAGGCGGATTTTATCATCCGCGTGGGTGACGTGGACAACCTGAACTTCAACTGGCCAGAGTCGTTCGATCCGTTCTGCGGCAGGATGACACAGGCACACTACTTTCCCTGGCCCGCCAATCCGGATGACCTTCCCGGCTTCGACCGGATATTACTTTCTTCCCGGTTCAATCCTTCCAAACCGAATCCCTGCGGTGCCGACGGATATGCCGCGAGCTATGATGCGGAGAGTTCAAAACCCGTGAAATGGATCATTCCAACGGAAGCGCTGAAGGGCGCCACGATCCGGAATGCCTATCTCCAGATTTTTATCGACGATTTCCAGTCACCGACCTTTTGTTCAAAATTCCAGGTCTTTATCAACGATAAGCGTTTTATCGAGGGAGAGAAAGTGATAAATGCCATTGACCAGACCGGCCCGGTGGGCAAACTTATCGCCATACCGCTGACGGAGGAGTACTATTCCCAATTGAATAGCAACAACAGTCTCTCTATTCTGATCGATGAATCCACTGGTGCATCCGACGGTTTCGCCGTGGATTTCATCCGGTTGCTGATAAACCGTAAACGGGAAAACAGTTGCCGGGGAAGTATACGGGGAAAGGTTCTTGAAAAAGGAACAGATAAAACCATTGCGGGTGCGAACGTCTTCACGGCGGAAAATCTCATCGTAAAAACAGATGCCGGGGGCATGTTTGAAATGAAAGATATACCCACCGGAACAGAAATCGTAAAAGCATCCGCGGCAGGTTACACCGACGGAACAGCGGTCGCGGATATCGCGGAGGGCGATAGCAATGAGGAAGTGATCATCTACCTCTCGAGGGGAAAGTCTGCCAAATTCGAGAACAAACAAATCAACGTCGGCGAGTCGATCACGCTGAACAACATCTTATTCGATCAGGGAAAGGATATCCTGAAAAACGAATCGAAAGCGGAACTCGATAAGGTCGTCAATTTTCTGAAGACAAATGCGGGGGCTGAAATCGAGCTTTCGGGGCACACCTCATCGGAGGGCGAAAGGATGTATAACCGGTCGCTTTCCTATAAACGGGTACGAGCATGCCTTAAATACATCGTCGAAAAAGGTATTGCCGAGGAACGGCTTATTGCCGTGGGCTTCGGCCCCGACCGGCCCGTTGCGTCCAATGATACGGAAGCAGGGCGAATTCAGAACCGACGGGTTGAGATGAGGATCACAAAACTGTAGCACACCCGTAGTTACATCAGCTACATAAAACTGTACCGAAACAGTTGCGCATCATACCTGACCTGCCAGGTATTCGTAAATGGTTTTTTGGGATTGTAAACCTTCACCTGTAGCGGGTTCCACCGGGATGTTGGCGCTATGCCGGTCGATGGTAACAGCCTGCAACGTATCCCTTAGCTGATCGTTCAGTATTCGCGACAATTCGGATTTCATTCGCGCATCATAAATGGGGAAGCAAACTTCTATCCTCCGGTAAATATTCCTGTTCATCCAATCGGCCGAACCCATGAAGATTTCAGGATCACCGTTGTTTCCGAACATAAATATCCTGCCGTGTTCAAGGTAACGGTCCACGATCCTGATTACCCGGATGTTTTCGCTCATACCCGCGACACCGGGCACCAGGCAACAGATACCCCGGACGATCAGCGAAACCGACACACCTGCCTGTGACGCTTTATACAGCTTCGATATCAACGATTCTTCTTCCAGGTTATTCATCTTAATAGTAATCGATCCCTGCAATCCGCTCCGGACCAAGCCGATTTCGCGGTCGATCAGGTCTCCGAACCGTTCTTTTAGATTGAATGGAGCGACTAACAGGTTCCTGAACATCGGGCTATTCGCCGCGGACGGCTTTTTCCTTTCTTTCAAAAACTTAAACAAATTCTCCGCCTCCTTCAGCATCCCGTGATTGGATGTCATCAGGATATGATCGGTATAAAATCTGGCTGTCGTCTCGTTAAAATTCCCTGTTGACAAAAGCCCGAAGTACGTCGTCTGGTGGTTCTTTTTCCTTTTTACCAGGGCCACCTTCGCATGCACCTTCATCTCCGGGATGCTGAAGATGATATTCACACCGGCTTGTTGCATTCTTTTTGCCCACTTGATGTTGTTGGCTTCGTCAAACCTGGCTTTCAGTTCCACAAACACAGTCACTTTTTTCCCGTTCCGGGATGCGTTGATCAGCGCGCTTGCAATGCGGGAGTCGCTTGCGATACGATACAGCGTCACGTAGATGCGCGTTACATCCGCGTCAATAGCTGCCTCGTTAAAAAACCGCAGGACAGTGTCATAGCTATGGAAAGGAAGGTGCAGCAAAATATCGCCTTCCAGCAGACGATCCAGCAATTGTGGTGTGCCGGCATTGACCGGATACTTTTTCGCCGGCCACTTTCCATAAAAAAAAACTTCGTCCCTCGCGGGCAGTGATGCAAGGTCCTTCAGGTTGTGGTATGTCCCACCCTTTACGAAAGTAGCCATCTTCAGTCCCAGCCGTTCGCTGAGCAAACCAAGCGTATGCTTGCCCATCGAGGAGTCGTACAAAAAACGTGTAGCCAGCCCGAGATCACGACGTGATATTTCACGCTCTATCTTGCGGGCAAGATTACCCTCAAATTCATCCTTTAGGTCCAGTTCGGCATCGCGTGTTACCTTGAAGCTCTTGCAGGAGAGACAGGTGTAGTCCCGGAAAATGTTATGCATATTCGCCCTGATAACATCGTCCAGAAAAACAATAGTGGGTATACCGTCGAAGGTTACGCTGAAAAATCTCGGCAGTTGATCGGACGGAACATTCAATAAAAAATACCTGACCTGGTCTTGCCGGTCCCGGACCGTTGCCACCAGGTAAAGTTTGTTGTTCTCGGGAAAATGATTTGTCTTTTCAGTGAGCTCCGTCCAATGGATAAATGCTGCCACCTCCTGAAAAAAATATTCCTCTGTGATCTTTTTCATTCCTTCACTGAGGGGCTGGTTGAATAAAAGCCGGGTACCGTGGCTTTCCAGCAGGGGTAGCAGCTCGCGGGTGAGTATTTTTCCGAATTTCACCTGCTGTCCGAGTATGATGGAATTCACTTTCGACAGGGTCCGTGCGCCGGAGGTGTTTTTACCTTTTTCACTTAAACGGCTTAAGGCCAGGAGCGCCGGCATACGTACCCGGTAGAACTCATCGAGGTTGGACGAAAAAATGGACAAAAACCGGAAGCGTTCCATTAGGGGAACGGTCTCCCGCTGCGCCTCGGCGAGCACACGGCCATTAAAAGAAAGCCAGCTTATATCGCGATCGAAGAAACGGTATTTCATAGTGACACCAAAAATTAGCTCGGTTGCAATAAAACTAACAGGCGTCCCGGTAGGATGCAAACCCTCCATGTTTAATTACTATTAACTCTCCCGTTTTGCTCAAAACAATTTAAAACGGAAGAGGCCGCTTTTTTAGGGCAGCCTCTTCACCTGTTCGACGGTGTTACTTAATTGGTCTTATTCTTCATGTCCAGCGCAAAATCCTTTGCAGTCTTGGCTGTCATGATGTCCATAAAATTGAGGGCACCGTTGGTCGCCGATCCTCCCGTCTGGAACTGGGGCACGATAGCGCCTGTATATTTGCTGAATGCTTCAGCCCACACTTTCTGTACCTCGACCTGCGCTTTTAACTTCATTTCGAGTGCGCCGTCGGCCTGCATGATCTTCGAACGCGCATACGCCTGTGCATCGGCCAATTCCTTGATCTTCTTCGCTTCCAGGATGGATCCCTCATAAGCGATCTTTTGTTGCAACTTGTCCTGCTCGGCCACCTTTACTTTTGTCTCCGCTTCTACCACCTGCTTGGTCTGTTCCTGCTTTTGCTGGTACTCGATCTCCACAAGAGCCTGCTCACCTTTTGCCTTGGCGGTTAACGTCTGTTGTTGCGCCGTCATCAATTCCTGCTTGGAAATCGACGACTTGGTTACCGCGTCGATGATCTTGATCAGTTTCTGGTCGATTTTGTCTTCATAGTCGACGTCGGTGATCGCTGCATCCGCTACCGTGATACCGTACTCCTTTATTGACGACAGTTTCCTTTTCGGAAGGGAGGTTTTCGCATCCACCTGTACTTCCGTTTCATACACCCGTTTCTTTTCGGATGCGAGCGTATCGAACACGATGTTTTCCTCCGTCTTCAACAGGTAAACGCCTTCTTTTAACTGGTCCATAAAATCCTGGGCCATCTGCGCACGTCCGCCACCGTAGTGCTTCTCGCTGCTCATCAGCTGGGCGGAAGATTGCAGGCATTCCTTCGTATACGGGGCAAGCCGTTTCATTACCAACGACTGGGGTGTACGGTGCGTATTGTGGATCAGTACCATTTCCTTCTCGTCCGATGGAAGTATAAACTGTGTGATACCCTTTACGTTGGCCGTAGTGGCATCGTTAAACCGGATCATGATCTGCCCCACCTCAATACCGTTATCTTCCAGTTCCATCTTGGCGGCGTTTTCCTGATACGTCACGGAGATCTGGTTAGGCCATTCCTTTTCCTTTGCGAAGAAACCCGCGTAAAAAATCCCCGGCGAAAACTGAACGATCTGTTCGCCGGTTGTTCTTTCGACAACAGTCCGGTTTCCGGCGTCATTCCAGGAGAACGGATTTACAAACAGAAAAAATACCAATAAAATACCTGCAGCGACCATCATGGCGACCGCTTTTCGCGAAATTAAATTGAACATGGTTATGAACGTTTATTGTTTGATTTATAAAAGAGAGAAAAAGGTATACCTGCAACAGTAAGCAGGGTCAGCACCCCTTGGCCAGTGTGCGACCAGCCCTTGTATGGATGTGTATTAGAAAAGGATACTTATTCATCGGTTTCACAACATTCCTTCCTGTCGGAAGTGTAATTTCAGATCATATATTCAGTGAATATTACACAGGAAACCGGGGCTTCGCAGATTTATTTTCAAGCCATCCGCCATCAAAAAGGCATATTTTTTGTTTTCCGCATGCAACAATCCTTACTTTTCTTACTTTCGCTTAGCCATTATCCCGTAAACAGAAAATATGAAACGCACTTACGCTCTTCTTTTGATTCTTCCGTTACTGCTCTTTGCGTTCGATAACAAACCGGACGGGGAAATCCATTCCAAGGCGAAATGGAAAACACTCTTTAACGGAAAAAACCTCGATGGGTGGACGATGAAGATCTCGGGGTTTCCATTGGGTGAGAATTTCGGAAATACATTTCGTGTGGAGAATGGAATACTCAGTATCCGTTACGATCAGTATGGAGATAATTTCAACAACCGGTTCGGCGCCTTATACTATAATAAGAAGCTTACTAACTACAGGTTGAAGGTTGAATACCGGTTTGTAGGTGAAACTGCGCCCGGCGCGCCCGCCTGGGGTTTCAGGGATAGTGGCGTTCAGTATCATGGCCAGGATCCTTCCACCGTCGGTTTGTCGCAGTCCTTTCCCGTGTGTCTTGAATATAATCTACACGGTGGAAACGGAAAAGACGAACGTCCGACCGGCGAAATATGCACGCCCGGCACGACCGTGGAGATCAATGGAAAGAAGAATGAATCGTTTTGCACACCACCATCTGTAAAAAGAACTTTTCACGGCGACCAGTGGGTGACGCTTGAAATCGATGTAAAGGACGGCAAGGTCGCACACTTTGTAAACGGCGAAGAAATCCTGCGCTTTGAAAATCCGAAATACAATCCAACGCACGAGCTGGGCAAGACATTCATTGCAAACGGCAATGACGTTATCAGAGACGGATTCGTGTCCCTTCAATCGAACAGTCACCCCATCGACTTCAGGAAAATAGAGATCATGGAATATTGAATATCCGGTTCGACTATCTTTTTTTCAGTGGGGTATTCATCCAGTATGTCGGAACGACACCGGTCGGGGAAGCGACTACATTTTGAAAAAGCGGTCTGTTTTTTCTCATGAACAGTTGGTCCACAACCTCGCATCCGTCAGGATCTGTATGCTGGACAAACATCTCCCTGAACTGGTTCACAGAAATGAAGGTTATGCGGTCAAGTTCCTTCCCCGCCGGATCTTTGACACCTTTACAGGACACATCCATTCGGGCAAGTATATTGGCAGGGTGCTCCCAGGTATTAAAAACTCTGTTTTTCTTCAGCCACAAAACAATCTCCTTTTTTCGTTCCCCAATTTCAATTTTTTCGATTTCCAGTCTTACCCCGTCTACGCTAAGCTGGTAGTTTTTTTTGTTCATAGCCGATTTAGGGTCCGGGAAGTGATTGACCTGGATCGTCAGCGATCTCGCCAGCGAATCGATCCACATATCTGTTATCTTAAAATCAGCCGGATCCCGTACCTTGAAAAAGTTGTTAAACGAGATATAGTTGAGGTACATGGTTTCCCTCAACTTCGAATACTCCACCTGAATATCAAACAGTAGTTTATTACCCGACTTCTGATATCCGGCATACTCGATCTTGTGAATGGCAAAATTCCCGTGTTCGATATAGATCTTTCCCCTGGCATAATGCAGATCTCCTGTAGCGGTTTGTTTTGAAACAAAGTTGAGGCAATACAAGGGGACATTGTCCAGAAAAACTTCTTTTCCAATGGAAAACGCGTGGTTCTTCAAAAAATCGACGCGGAGGTTGTAGACGAAAGAAAACGACAATGAGTTGTTGTTCCTGATGGGGTCGTGCACCCGTAAAATCGTGAGCTCGTTACCTCCGAAAGGCTTAAGTTCGGCATTCGGGACGAATTTACGCTCCCGGTTGTCGTATGCTATCTCGATAGAACTATCTCTTTTGAAATCAGGGTTCCTGCTGTATTCATAAAGGCGGATTTTTGTTTTGATCTGATCGTTTGTTTGAAATCCGCTATCCAGCACCTGGACAAACGCTTCATTCAGATTAGTATAGTTGCGATCCACCAGCTGGTAGTCACGGTAGTAAGCTTCATAACAAAATGGTCCTTGGGGAAGATTCCTGTCTAGATTTCGAATCGCCGCCTGAACAATTTTATAACCGGTAAGTCTCCCTTGCCTTTTGCTCCGGACCTCAACTTCCGACAACTGCCGTACGGCTTCCGTGAGCCGGATCGAATTCAGTGTGTTGCTTTGAAGGGTATTCATGGCAACCATTCGGGTGTTATAACCGATACACGATATCACAAGCGTGTCGTCCAGCATCCGGTACCGGAACGGGAGCTGGAAACTGCCGTCCGAATTGGAGACTACACCTTTTGCAAGGCTCTTCAATTTGATAGTGGCAAACGGGATCGGGTCATTGGAATGAGCGGCAATGATCTTACCCTCGATCCACCGATCATCCTGCGCCTTCACCAGGTGGAATAACCCGGTAAAAAATAAGATCAGAAAAAAGTATAATCTCTTGTTCATACAACGCCGTTGATCCTGCCGGCCGGCAGATACGACATCAATAAAACGAAAATATTCAATTTTTGACAGTGGTTTGTGAGGATTGGATTTTACACCCTTTCCCGGATTAAAATGAGGAATAGAAAATCCGCCGGTTTCTGGCCTTATAAAATATAAAATGGCAACTTACTCCCATCTTCCCGTGTTGTTACTGAAATTTTATCCGAAACTATGGCCACAGACCTTCTTTCCAAACTCCGTCAGGTCCCGGAGTTCAAATCCTTGCCGGAAAATCAACTTCAATGGCTTGCCGAAAAAGGAAGTGTCTCCGCGTTTCACGATGGCGACAAGGTTTTCAGCAAAGGCGACCCGATCGACCAGCTTCGAATCCTGCTAAAAGGTGAGGTGAATTTTTTCGTCGAACAGGGTGGAAACCTCCGTAACATCGGTACCATCGAGGAAGGAGAGATCACGGGCCGCCTTCCGTTCTCCCGGATGAAAGGCGCAGCAGGTGAGGGAATTGTCACAGGCGACACGCTCATTTATTCACTGCACCGCGACTACTTCCCGGAAATGATCCGCAATCATTATGAACTTGTGGAAGTACTTGTTCACGTGATGACTGACCGCGTGCGGGATTCGACGCGGATGCAACAGCAAAACGACAAGATGATGGCGCTGGGCAAGTTGTCCGCCGGCCTGGCTCATGAACTCAATAACCCGTCGGCAGCGGTGGTCAGAAGTGCGCACGAGCTTAAGCGGCATTTGTCAAACGTGCCGGAAAATTTCAAACGTGTGATCAAAATACGCACATCCGACGAGGTAGTAGACAAGATGAAGGACCTGGTTTTTTCAAAAATATCCTCGTACGGTCAGGTTCATATTTCTCTTATCAAAAAAACCGAGCTTGAAGACGAAGTAACCGGGTGGTTGGAAGGCAATGGGATCGAAAACGCCTACGAAATGGTAGAGACGTTTGTTGAATTCGGGATCAGCCCCGATGATCTCGAATCGACCATATCCCTCCTGCGAAACGAAGACAAGGCGCCGGTCATCGGTTGGCTGTACCAGGTGCTTACAACGGAGAAACTGGTGGGTGAGATCGAAGAATCCGCCAGGCGGATCAATACGCTGGTCTGTTCCGTAAAGGGGTATACTCACATGGACCAGGCTCCTGAAAAACAACCGATTGATATTCACATCGGCATCCGAAATACACTGACGATGCTGAACCATAAGCTTAAGAAAAACAATATTACATTACTAGAAAATTTCCAGCCCGACCTTCCGCCCGCTGATATTTTCGTCAGTGAAATGAACCAGGTATGGACGAACATTATTGACAACGCAATCGATGCCATGGAAGGCCGACCAAACAGCACACTCGAAATCAAGACAGAAAAATACCTTGAGTTTGTTGTTGTATCAATCCTGGATAACGGCCCCGGGATCCCAACGGAGATTCTGGATAAAATATTCGATCCGTTTTTTACGACTAAGCCGATAGGCAAGGGAACGGGACTGGGACTGGAGGTAGTGCGACAGATCATCAATCAGCACAACGGAAAAGTCGACGTTAAATCGGAGCCGGGTAAAACCGTATTCGAGATATGTTTTCCCATACATTCGTAACTATGACACGGCACTTTCATCACCCATACTTGAAGCTTACCGCTAAATTAATACCATGAAGAAACCGATACTGCTTACTGTTGACGACGATCCACAGGTACTTCGCGCATTGGTCCGGGACCTTCGAAACCAATTCGGGAAGGACTACCGGATCCTCAGTACGACATCAGCCCTTGAGGCGCTTGATTCGCTGAAGGATCTTAAAAATAAAAATGAAACTGTTGCGCTGTTTCTTTCAGACCAACGTATGCCCGAAATGCTGGGTGTCGATTTTTTGCAAAAAGCCAAAGAGATCTTCCCGGAAGCGAAACGTATCCTGCTTACCGCTTATTCCGATACCGAGGCCGCTATTCGCGCGATCAACGATGTACAACTCGACTACTACCTGATGAAACCGTGGGATCCCCCGGAAGAAAAATTATTTCCGGCGCTCAACGACCAGCTGGAGGAGTGGCACAGTCGTTATACACCCGCGTTCCAGGGCATCAGGATCGTCGGATACCAGTGGTCGCCACGTTCGCACCAGGTGAAGGATTTCTTATCGGGGAATCTTATACCCTATCAGTGGATGGATATTGAGTCCAGTAGTATGGGCAGGGACCTGCTTTCGCTGAACGGTATCGGCAATAAAGATTTGCCTGCCGTTTTTTTTGAAGATGGAAGTTACCTGCTGAATCCGGACCTCCAGGTTGTCGGTGAAAGGACTGGTATGCGTTCGAGGGCATCAAAGACCATGTACGATGTGGCGATTATCGGCGCGGGACCTTCGGGTCTGGCGGCGGCTGTATATGGAGGATCGGAGGGTTTAAATACGGCCCTGATCGAAAGGCGCGCACCGGGTGGTCAGGCCGGTACAAGTTCCCGGATTGAAAATTACCTGGGCTTTCCGAACGGGCTGAGCGGCGCCGAACTTTCACGGCGTGCTATTTCACAGGTATCCCGCTTCGGCGTCGAGATCTTGTCGCCACAGGAAGTAATGGATATCGCTATACGCGACAATTATAAAATCATCACGTTAAAGGACGGCAGCTTGCTTAACGCACGGAGTGTGATCATTACAACGGGGGTAGATTACCGGGCTCTGGAGGCCATCGACATAGAAAAATTTACGGGGGCGGGCGTTTACTATGGCGCATCCACCACGGAAGCCCACGCGTGCCGCGAACGCGACGTCTATATTATCGGTGGCGGAAACTCTGCGGGGCAATCGGCCATGTATTTGTCAAGCCATGCCGCACGGGTCTTTATCGTGATCAGGAAGAAAGACCTGTCTTCTACCATGTCGCAGTATCTCATCGACCAGATTAACGCAACGGCTAACATACACCTTGTCCCGGAGACTGTTGTCGGTCAGGTTTACGGCGACGGGAAGCTGGAGGAAATTTGTCTTGAAAACACTGTTACCAATGTGCGTCAGCAAGTCAGGGCCGCGGCGCTTTTTATTTTTATCGGGGCAAAACCGATAACCGACTGGATAAAACTCGATATCATCAAAGACGACAAAGGTTTTATCGAAACGGGCCGCGACCTGCTCAAATACGAGACGTTCAAAAAATCCTGGAAACTGACACGCGAACCTTTTCTGCTGGAGACCTGCAGCCCCGGGATCTTTGCCGCCGGTGATGTACGGTCAGGTGCCATGAACCGTGTAGCGTCGGCGGTCGGCGAAGGTGCGATGGCCATCAAGTTTGTGCACGAGTACCTGGCGGAGAACTGACTATATACGACTTTTACCATAAATCACAATGGAAGATAATCTCTGTATTCACCTGGCCGGGTTGACGGAACTCAAGCTCCCCAAATCCTACGAATGCGAGGAATGTGTCAAATCCGGCGATGACTGGGTTCACCTGAGAACGTGTCAGACGTGTGGCGCCACGTTGTGCTGCGACTCATCCCCCAACAAGCACGCGACAAAACACGCGATGAAATCAGGTCATCCGGTTGTGATCTCCGCAGAATCCGGCGAACGGTGGGCATGGTGTTATGCCGATGAAAAGATCGCCGGATATTAGTCTATCGAAGATGTTTTGGAATCCACCATTTTTCCAAAAACGTAAAACCAAACTCCACCAGCAGAGCCAGTAACGCTGCGGGAATAGCGCCTCTTAAGATCAGTTGTGTGTTATTGAGGGCCAGACCGGTAACGATAAATTCTCCCAGTCCGCCCGCTCCTATGAATGCCGCGAGCGTTGCTGTTCCCACATTGATCACCGCGGCGGTTTTAATACCTGCCAGGACCGACGGAAGGGCAAGCCGGAATTCGACATATCTCAGTTTCTGAAACCGGTTCATGCCGATACCATCCGCGACCTTTTTCAGCAGTGGATCGACGGACTGAAGGCCTGTCAATGTATTACGAAGAATGGGAAGTATGGCATATAAAAACAACGCTACGGTTGCTGGCAGTACACCGATTCCGAAAACAGGGATCATGATCGCCAGCAACGCTATGGATGGGATAGTCTGCAGCAACCCGGTAATGTAAAGCATGGATCGTGATAGTCCGGGACGCCAATATAAAAATACGCCGAGTGGGATAGCAAACGCCGTCGCCAGAACGAGTGCCACAAACGTAAGCCGCAAGTGCGTTGCGGTCTTATGAAGGATGTCATTAAAAACGGAAGCAACTTTGACGTCCCGTTTGTTTGCTGACAGTCCTTCCCGTATCAAAAAAGCCCTGGCTACCTGCTCAAATGTTTTTGTTTTGTAGAGCACCTCCGCATTCATCGCCTGCATTTCCGCCTCATCTATTTTTCCGGCAAGGCGGGATAAAACCTCCTTCGCTTTTTGGGGAAAATCCATTCGGTAAAGGGAAGTTCCCGCGTACACGGGAAAAAACTTCCGGTCGTCCATCAGAACGACGAGGTTATTCCCCGTAATCTCACCATCGGTGGAGTAAGCATCGGTTACATCGATCTTGCCCTCATCAAGGGCCTGGTAAGCCAATCCATGTTCAAGACCGACGGGTTGCTGTTTCAGTGAATAGGTAGCCGCCAGGTTATCCCATCCATCCTGCCTTTTCAAAAATTCATAACTTAAACCCAGCCGCAGCTCCGGATGCTCAAGAAGGTGTGAAATACTCCTGATCCCACGCGCGTCGCTGAGGTCAGCCTTCAACACAAGTGCATAGGTGTTGCTGAATCCGTAAGGTTCCGAGACGTCCATTTTAAATTCCCGTTGAAGCGACGCCCTGATCTCCGGATACAAGAGATTATCTTTCCGCAATATCTCCGCAGCCAGGGTTCCGCTGTATTCCGGATAGACATCGATCTCGTTATTACGGAGTGCTTCGAAACAAACGAGTGTCCCTCCGAGGTTGTAGTTTCGCACGACGGTATATCCGTCGTTCTCCAGCACCTGGGCGATGATCTCGCTCAGGATATAACCTTCGTTAAAATGTTTTGCACCGACACGGATGGTCTGTGCGCGGACCAGCACAACGGCGAACAATAACGATATTATCAGGACTGGAATTCTCACAGTGAAGCTTCAATTAGTTTTTCCACGGCTGCATTGGCGGGTGCCGACAGTACGTTCTCTTTTGTATCATACTGCTGTATTTCGCCCTTCTCCAATACGATCACGTAGTCCGCAAGTTTGGCCGCCTCGCGCATGTCGTGTGTAACGAGCAGGATGGTTCTGGGCGCCATCTGCTGGAGTTTCAGGATCTCGTCCTGGATTTCGCGACGTGTCAGGGGATCAAGCGCACCAAGGGGTTCGTCCATCAGCAGGAACGGCGGATCGAGGAACAGTGCACGGCAAATTCCTACGCGTTGTTGTTCTCCTCCCGACAGTTCATAGGGATATTTTTTCAGGTAGGACGACGGCAGGCCAACCAGGTCCATCAGTTCGCGAACGCGGTGGGAACGATCTGCGGAAGATGCCAGAAGCTTACCCGAGATGGAAATGTTTTCGCAGATATCGAGATGGGGAAACAGGCCTGTACCCTGAACCATGTATCCCATGCGCAGCCTGATAGCATTTATCTCACGATAATTCAGAGGTGCTCCAAATACAAGTACCGATCCCGATGCCGGCCGAATTAATCCGTTCACCAGTTGAAGCAAGGTTGTCTTACCACTGCCGCTTCTCCCGATTATGGCGGTGACCTTTTTCTCTTCAATGGAAAGAGAGATATCTTTAATGGCCGCGTGTCCATCATATAAATGACTGACCTGGATCAGTTCCGCTACCTTCATGACCGAGGGAAAGGAATTTATTTTTTTACAAGGTAATAAAGTTTGGCAACCATTGGCCGGGGTTTTTTGTTGAGGTTCCGGTACCATGCACCATTGTCTGTATTTTCTTTAAATTGTGCGTGTTTCCGGACAATGCACGTGTCATTATCCGGAACCGGGGTGTTTGAAACTGTATGGAGAAATACTGGAAAATTTTTATTGATTCATATACAGGGTATTTCGACTACCTGATAAAGGAGATCGCTTATCCGGGCTGGCACAATTACTTCTGGTGGCTGGTGGGGCTTTCGCTGTTCGTATGGTCGCTTGAAATCATTGTACCGTGGCGTAAGAATCAGCCGGTATTGCGGAAGGATTTCTGGCTTGACGGATTTTATATGTTCTTTAACTTTTTCCTGTTTTCACTCGTTGCGTACAACGCCGTTTCCAATATCGCCGTGAATCTGTTTAACGATTTCCTGGGTATGTTCGGAATAAAAAACATTGTTGCCATCGAGGTACAGGGTTGGCCGGCCTGGGCGCAGTTACTCACGATGTTCGTGATTGCCGATTTTATACAATGGAACATACACCGAAGCCTGCACCGGGTTCCCTGGATGTGGGAGTTTCACAAGGTTCATCATTCAGTTGAAGAAATGGGATTCTCCGCGCACCTTCGCTTTCACTGGATGGAAACCATTATTTACAAAACCCTTCAGTATATACCCCTTGCTATGATCGGTTTCGGATTGACGGATTTTTTCGTCATTCATATTATCGCGGTAGCTATCGGCCATCTTAATCATTCCAATCTTTACATTACCTATGGTCCGCTGAAATATGTGTTAAACAATCCGGCCATGCATATATGGCATCACGCGAAAGTCCTTCCGAACAAATACGGCGTCAACTATGGCCTTAGCCTCAGCGTATGGGATTATCTTTTCGGTACCGCCTACATCCCGCAGAGCGGGCGCGATGAAAAACTGGGGTTTTCCGGGGATGAAAAATTTCCACGGACTTTCTGGCAACAGGTGACCTATCCGTTCCGGAAGTAACCGGTGTGTCAGTGGCTGAAATACTGGGGACATTCCACATCGCGGTGAATCCCGCGAAGGCGCACACGGTAGTTCAGCATGAACTCATGCGTACCGTTTGAAAACTTCCTGATATCGGACGTGACCCAGTCATAAGAATATCCAAAATTGAATTTTTCGCTTAGTTTAAAATTCAGGAGCGTGGTAATACTCTCACCCGTGCGGTACGACACCCCTGTGCTGATCAGGTCGTGAAATATCACGTTAAGGTTGATATCCGCATTTAACGGTGTTCCCTCCTGCGCCCGGATGAGTAACGAAGGGCTCACCTTGATTTTTTCCATACGATCCATTGGCAGGACAGCGCCGAGATAGAGGTAGTAATGTCTTGCCAGTGCAAGTTGTTCGAGACCACCGCTGAAAAACTTCGTGTGCTTCAGGATAACGGGTACCGAAAAACCGCCAAAAAATCTCTTGTTATAGTAAAAGATACCCCCACCGAAATTCGGTTTTAACTCACTCATTGTTCCGTTGAATTTCGGATCCTGACCGTCTTTCAATTTTAACGCGGTATAGTCTGCTCTGAAGTTGTGAACCCCTCCCGACACGCCCATTGAAAATACACCACCTTTTCTGTCCTGGATCCGGTACGCGTAATTGGCAAACATACCCGTGTTCGTGTAGCTCCCCAGTTTGTCGCTTGTCGCGAGCAGACCTAGCCCGATCTTACTTTTATTTACTGCAGTATGCACACCCAGTGTCGCCGTTTGGGGCGCGCCTTCGAAGTTCACCCATTGGTTCCGGTAACTTAATGTGGCACTCAGCTGTACGTGACTTCCCGCATAGGCGGGATTAATCAGCAAACCATTGTAGATATATTGGGAATATACAATACTCTGCTGGGCCTGCGCATAAAAGCTCATCGCGCACAGCGAAAACAAGAAGAGAGGTAAACGTTTTTTCATAGCGTACCGGTTTTAATGTAGCAGTTCCAGGTATCCTGTCTTCGGCTCGGACCCATCACCCTTGGTAATAATGTAGAAGTATGTTCCATCGGGAAGTTCATTTCCCAGGATACTCACACCTCGATTTGAGACACCGTTGAAATAAACATCCTGGTTATCATATCCGCCGGCTTCATAGACCAGTGTACCCGCCCTGTTGAAAATCCGGACTGAGTTGTTCGGGTACTCAGAAATACATCCCACTTCGAAGATCTCGTTCAAACCGTCGTTGTTCTTCGAAATTGCGTTGTAAACTGCAATATCGGTTTTTACTTCGAAGGTTTTTGAAGTCTCGCAATTCTTGAATGAGATGGCTGTGACTGTGAAAGTACCGGAAGGCAAGTCCTGAACCTGCGGCCCGGGTTCGATCGTACCCTGGATGTCCCATTCAACAGCTTTAACTTCCACTTCACCGGTTACATTGATCTTCGCGACACCGACACTCTCCCCGCATATGTTGTTTATCGTTTTGATATCGAACTCCGGGTACACCATTATCGCCATCACTTCTCCCTGGACACCTTCGGACATACATCCCGTAATGCGGTCGATTGCAGTTACGGTGTACACACCCGATTCCAGGTCGCCATAGATTTCGCCCACTGCGTCCGGTTGATTCTTCACCGCTGATCCATTGTACCAGTTGAATATATGATCTTTCGTAAATCCATTTACATCCGCCGTCAGGGCGCCATCAAATACCGCGCAATCTGTATGATCCGACAGCACGGTGATCTGCGGAACCGGCGTTGTCGACGGATCATTTTCAATCAGGATACTAGTCGTTCCCGTACAGCCGGAGATCACGTCAGTAGCCTGCACTATATAGGTCGTAGCCTTCAGGATACCGGCTTCGCTTCCGGTATAGATGGAGGTTCCCGAAAGAGATCCTTCATACCAGTCGAACGTGTAACCCACAACCGCGCCGTTGACAGTGGCAAAGGCCACGCCGTTAGGATTTGACGGATCGCAGTATGTAAGCGCCGCTTTTTGAGTAGCCGTCACGGTCGGATAAGATCGTTCGTCCGTTACATCAATCGTATCCGGAATGGAATTACAGAAACTCAACGAAGGGTGACGGGCGATGGCTGTATACGTTCCGATCGGAGCGATGAGCACTTCGTTTCCGGTGAAGTCCGGTGTAGTTCCCACGCCTGCCCCGATATACCACTCAATGTTGTAAAGCTGGCCGGAACCTGTCCGCGTCGCAGCAAAGAGACTTCCGTTGTCCGTAACGCAACTGGTCAACGGTACCGCAGATGCGACAACCTGGATATCCACCGTATCCGTTTTGAATTTATATGTTTCAAGCGAAATACACTGCGTGGCATTATTAGTTACCTGGACAGTGTACTCCAGCGGACTTGTATACGGGATGTTTCCAAGGAATGGACTATTCGGCTCCACGACTGTGCCGCTGGTGTTAGCCCCTTCAAACCACTGGAACGTATAGTCGGAGAAGTTCGTGTTGTTGTCTGCCGACACCAGCAATGTGCCGCGGACTTCCGGCAAAATACAGATCGCGGGATTTACAAACTCATCCAGCCGCACCTGAGGTTTTACGGTCTGGTCATCAATGAGACCGATGATATAATCGGATGTACAACCCAGGACATCGCTGATCTGCACATAGAATGTTCCCCCGCTTAAGTTCGGAGAAATGTTCGCCCCGGTCACTGCCGGCGATACATTGGCAAGGTTCACGTCAAACCACTGGAATGAGAACTGATTCCTGTCCGCTACCAGATTCATATCAAACGACGTTTCCGCACTACCCAGGAACAACTGGATATTATTGACCGTCATGCTTCCATTTTGTATGGGCGCGCAGGTCGTCTGCGGAGCTGCTGTGAGCGTCCCGTTTAATACAGGTACCTCGCGGTCGACGGTAACCGTCGCTGTGTTGACGCAATTTCCGGAAGGCGTCGTTGTATCGGTTACCCGAACGGTGTAATCACCTTCCTGGAGTCCGGTCAAGATTGGTCCGGAATTAATAAAATCAACCGGGTTTGTATTATTGCTTCCCGCGAACCATTCAAACAGGTAACCGGCAGTAACGCCATTTGTAAATCCTTCCGACACCGTCGCACTTACCTGACCTGTATAGTTCGTGTTACAAGCTATGTTATCCTGATCTTTCAACGCTACTACTGCAGGCTGTACCGTCACATCTTTTATTTCAAAAGCCGTGATCGGTGAAGCGCAGTTTGAAGCTACATGAGTCGCCCTTACAAAATAGTTACCGGCAGCCAGGTTGATACCAACGGTCGGGCCATTCCCTGGATCGACCGGTGTAAAGTCGCTCTGAAGCCACTCGAACGTATAACCTGTCGTATTACCTGCAGGAACACCGTTGAAAAGGATGTCCGTCACCGAAGCGCTGCCGTTGATAGGCAAACAATCCGAATTATCGGTAATGGTAAGGTCACTCGCGTCAATTTCAATATTGTTCTGTCTATCCATGATCGTGAAGGTCGCGATGCTTGAGCATGTATTGCCCGGTGATAATATGTCAATTACCTCTACCGTATAGTCGCCGGCAGCAAGGTTCGAGATCGTCGCCGTGGTCGCGCCGCCGATCGGGCTACCCGTACCGATTCCCGTATACCACTGGATCGTATAGTCTGTCACGGCCGGTACACCGCCGTCCACGTCGATCGTGATTGAACCGTTTGAAGGGGCTCCCGTACAATTTGAGTTGTCAACCAATGCATTCATCGTGATCACCGGTGTCACGCTCACGTCATCAACCGTGAAGGTCGAAACGATCGAGCTACACAGGGACGTTGTGTTCGTCGCGATCACACTATAATTACCTGCCGCGAGCAGTACACTCACCGCCGCACCTGCTCCGGGACCGTCGATCGAGGTACCATTGCCGTCAAACCATTCGAAGGTAAAGCCTGCCGTACCGCCGTTCGATCCACCATCGATCAGCACATCCGTTACCGTAGCCGTACCATTCCCCACACAATCCGTCTGGTCCGTTACCGTGATCGACGCCGCAGCAATCGTAAACACCGGAAGATCATCGGCGATCGTGAAGGTCGCGATGCTTGAGCACGTGTTGCCCGGTGATAATATGTCTATTACTTCTACCGTATAGTCGCCGGCAGCAAGGTTCGAGATCGTCGCCGTGGTCGCGCCGCCGATCGGGCTGCCCGTACCGATACCGGTATACCACTGGATCGTATAGTCTGTTACCGCCGGTGCGCCGCCATCCACGTCGATCGTGATCGAACCGTTCGAAGGAGCTCCCGTACAATTTGAGTTGTCAACCAATGCATTCATCGTGATCACCGGTGTCACGCTCACGTCGTCAACCGTGAAGGTCGAAACGATCGAGCTACACAGTGATGTTGTGTTCGTGGCAATCACACTATAGTTACCTGCCGCGAGCAGTACGCCCACCGCCGCACCCGCTCCGGGGCCGTCGATCGAGGTACCATTGCCGTCAAACCATTCGAAGGTAAAGCCTGCCGTACCACCGTTCGATACACCATCGATCAGCACATCCGTTACCGTCGCCGTGCCGTTCGCCACACAATCCGTCTGGTCCGTTACTGTGATCGACGCCGCAGCGATCGTAAACACCGGAAGGTCATCGGCAATCGTGAAGGTCGCGATGCTCGAGCACGTGTTGCCCGGTGATAATATGTCAATTACTTCTACCGTATAGTCACCGGCAGCAAGGTTCGAGATCGTCGCCGTGGTCGCGCCGCCGATCGGACTACCCGTACCGATTCCCGTATACCACTGGATCGTATAGTCTGTCACGGCCGGTACACCGCCGTCCACGTCGATCGTGATCGAACCGTTCGAAGGGGCTCCCGTACAATTTGAGTTATCAACCAAGGTATTCATCGTGATCACAGGAGTCACGCTCACGTCATCAACCGTGAACTGAACTAATGGTGATGTACAGTTTGAAAGTATGTTTGTCGCCTGTACAAAATATACATCGGCAGCAAGGGCCGTACCGACATTGGCGTTTGATGAACTTAATGGTATGGGAACTACCCCGTCGCTCAGGAACCACTGGAACGAATATCCGCCGGTTCCGCCGGACGAAACGCCATCGATAAGGACGTCCATCACCTCGGCAGATCCATCAGCCGGACTGCAGTTTGACTGATCGATGATATTAAGGTCGGCCTGAGCAATGGCAATCACGTGGGGTGTGTTGTTGATATAAAGGGTTTCTTGCGCTTTACAGTTATTAGCCGCGCTGGTCACTTCCACCGTGTAGAAACCACCGTCGATACCGGTTGTCGTGTGTCCCGGAGCAGGAACGTTGGCTCCTGGAAGAGCGGGGCTAGTGAGCAGTTTACCGTCGAACCAGCTGTAGCTGTATCCGGCACCAGGTGTCGGGGTACCATCGACGGTGAGGGAAATTGATCCCGTATCAGTTGCAGAACCAGGGCAGTTCGCGTTATCGATCAATGCATTTGCTGTGATGACGGGGTAGGTCCTGGCATCGCCAATAGGCACGTCGTTAGGAGCCGATGAACATCCGGGCAGCGAAGGGTGCGTTTCCACGGCAAGTACCGTGTAATTACCAGCGGCCAGGCCGGATATTACCGTAGGCGCAGGTTCCACACCGGGGGTAGATGTTATGAGGTTTCCGTTTTGGTAGACTCGCAATTCATACCAGGACTGGTCGACCATTGGAAATGAAGCTACCGTACCGGCGCTTGGGGTTATGGTTGCATCAAAACCGCCGTCGGGATTGAGACAGTCGGTCTGAGGTGTTGTTAATATGCTAAGCAACGCCGCTTCATCACTGTATGACAGGTGAATAACAAGTGAATCCTGGCATCCCGTAGTGTTGTCTAATGCAATGACCGTATGCAA
This sequence comes from Chryseolinea sp., assembly GCA_041742155.1. Classification (GTDB taxonomy): domain Bacteria; phylum Bacteroidota; class Bacteroidia; order Cytophagales; family Cyclobacteriaceae; genus Chryseolinea. Next base: position 80,417 of record JBGSJE010000010.1, read on the forward strand.
TCCGCTTACGATTATTTCTCCGGAAGCGGCATTGGAGATGCGGTTCGAGTTCAGTCCGAAATCCTGACCGGATCCTTCCGCTGTCAGTCCGGTGTTTTTGTCGCCAAAGAACCAGCTGAATGTAAAGCCTGATGCGTTTGCCGGCGAAAATGCCTGCGCGGCGATCTGCCCCAAGCCATCGTTACAAACCGCGGGAATGATTTTCTCCGGGGCAAGAAGTTCCGTAAGGGTGATGAGTGTGCTCGGATCGTTATTCACCGTGACAGTAACAGGGACCTGCACGTCACAACCCAATACATTATTTGTCGCAGTAACCGTATAGTTACCGGCAAGCAACCCGGTAACGGTGCTGCCTGTATAATCGGCAACGGCTTTAATGCTGTTTCCATTGTACCATGAGAACGTGTAGTCCGCCAGGGCGCCGATACTCATGGCTGTAACGGATACCGTTCCGTCTGGCGTTGAACACGACGTTACGTTCGTGCTTGCCGTCAGCGTGATCGCCGGCAGAACGATATTATCAGTTACCGTCACTTCCGTTGTTGCCGAACATCCGGTGGCATTGGTAATAGCCTGAACCGTATAAACACCAGCCGAGAGGTTGTTTGCGATCGCAGGACCGGTCGTTACTTCATTTGCCGGTAATGTGTTTTGTCCCCTGAAAATATGAAAGGTGTACCCTACTGTTGTTCCTCCTACATCTGCGATGATCGACCCGTTCGACTTGGCGGGATCACAAGCTGTATTCGCCGAAGGTGTCCCGGCAGGTGCCGGCAATGTCAGGTTATCAAGGATCGTGAAGGTTGTGGTGAAGGCACATCCGGCATCCGGTGACGCATTATCACGGACGCGGACTGTATAAGTACCTCCCGTAATCTCCTGCGCTGTCTCGCCATTTATCCCTGCAGTGCTTCCAACTGTCGTTCCCAACGGTGTCGTTGTGCCATTGCCTTCAAACCATTCGATGATAAAATCGCTGACGGGATCTCCGCCATTAATTTCAATGGTGATCGATCCGTTCGGTGTTACACCGGTACAATTTGTATTATCCGTTGACGATAATAATGTCGTCACCGGGTTAACATGTGTATCCGTGATCGTAAACGACGCTACCGCCGATACGCAGTTCGTGGTACTGTTCGTTGCTTTTACCGTGTAGGTACCCGCCGCAAGCGCGACGCCGACCGTAGCCGCCGTACCCGAGCCCGGGATCACCGTCGTGCCGTTGCTCTGCAACCACGTGAACGTATAGCCCGCCGTGCTGCCGCTGCCTACGCCGTTTACCGTGATCTCTCCGACCGTCGCTGAACCGTTCGCCGGACTACAGTTCGATTGGGAGGTCAACGCGATGTCCGCACTCTCGATCGTTAACACGGCCGGGGTATTGGTGATCGTAAATGTTGTCGTCGTCGCGCAGCCCGTGTTCGGGGTAAGAAGATCTGTCACCCGCACCGTGTACTGGCCCGCTGAAAGGCCCTGTGCCGTTTCGTTCGCCGCTCCCGTTACACTTCCAACCGTTGTGCCCAGCAGTGTTGTCGTCCCGTTACCTTCGAACCATTCTATATTATGTTGTCCCGCCACCGCGGCAACACCGTCGATGTTGACCGTGATCGAACCGTTTGGCGTCGAACCTGTACAGTTGGTATTGTTGATCGTCGATGCCGACGTCACCACCGGGTTAACATGGGTATCCGTGATCGTAAACGACGCTACCGCCGATACGCAGTT
>JBGSJE010000011.1:0-187493 GCA_041742155.1 Chryseolinea sp.
CTCCCCGCCGATGTCTACCCCACCCTTCTGCCATTGATAGGTTAATCCGGTGCCTGTCGCGGCAACCGTAAAGACAACCGTCGATCCTTCGCATACGATTTGCGTCAGGGGCTGCGTCGTGATTACGGGGTTCTGGTCTACCGTTAGTAACGCACCATTACTGGTAACGCCCGGTGTACACGTGCCGCCAATCTGTACGCGGTATAAGTATCCGTTGTTGGCAAGCGGTGCCCCTGTCAGGTTCAACGTCGCCGTCGTTACTCCGCTGTAAATCCCCGTGTTGGTCAGGTTGCTGTAGCTTACGCCACTGTTGGTGCTCACCTGCCACTGATATGTGGGGACCGTCGTGATCCCTGCGTTCACGGCAAAGCTTGTATTGGTTCCCTCGCAGATCGTGCTGTTGACCGGCTGAACCGTGATCTCCGGTACTTCATTAACCGTCAGCGCCGCTACGTTACTGATCACACCAATCGCATCGCAGGTACCCCGAACGATAACCCGGTAGTTCCCTGCCGTCGCGGCCACCACGGCCGGTAAGGTCAGGCTTGAAGCCGTCTCCCCGCCGATGTCCACGCCACCCTTCTGCCATTGATAGGTTAATCCGGTGCCTGTTGCGGCAACCGTAAAGACAACCGTCGACCCTTCGCATACGATTTGCGTCAGGGGCTGCGTCGTGATTACGGGATTCTGGTCTATGGTCAGTAACGCTCCATCGCTGGTAACGCCCGGTGTACACGTGCCGCCGACCTGTACGCGGTATAAATAGCCGTTGTTGGCAAGCGGTGCGCTTGTCAGGTTCAATGTCGCGTTCGTTACGCCGCTGTAAATGCCCGTGTTGGTCAGGTTGCTGTAGCTTACGCCGCTGTTGGTGCTCACCTGCCACTGGTATGTGGGGACCGTCGTGATCCCCGCGTTCACGGTAAAGCTTGTATTGGTTCCCTCGCAGATCGTGCTGTTGACCGGTTGAAGCGTGATCTCCGGTATTTCATTAACCGTCAGTGCAGCCACGTTGCTGATCACACCGGTCGCATCGCAGGTACCCCGAACGATAACCCGGTAGTTCCCCGCCGTCGCAGCCACTACGGCCGGTAAGGTGAGACTTGAAGCCGTCTCTCCGCCGATGTCCACGCCACCCTTCTGCCATTGATAGGTTAACCCGGTGCCCGTCGCCGCCACCGTAAAGACAACCGTCGACCCTTCGCATACGATTTGCGTCAGGGGCTGCGTCGTGATTACGGGGTTCTGGTCTATGGTCAGTAACGCTCCGTTGCTGGTAACGACTGGTGTACACGTGCCGCCAACCTGTACGCGGTATAGATACCCGTTATTGGCAAGTGGTGCGGCCGTCAGGTTCAACGTCGCGTTCGTTACACCGCTGTAAATGCCCGTGTTGGTCAGGTTACTGTAGCTTACGCCGCTGTTGGTGCTCACCTGCCACTGGTATGTGGGAACCGTCGTGAGTCCCGCGTTCACGGTAAAGCTTGTATTGGTTCCTTCGCAGATCGTGCTGTTGATTGGTTGAACCGTGATCTCCGGTACTTCATTAACCGTCAGTGCGGCTACATTACTGATCACACCAGTCGCGTCGCAGGTACCCCGTACGATAACCCGGTAGTTCCCTGCCGTCGCGGCCACTACGGCCGGTAAGGTCAGGCTTGAAGCCGTCTCACCGCCGATGTCCACGCCACCCTTCTGCCATTGATAGGTTAATCCTGTGCCTGTCGCGGCCACCGTAAAGACAACTGTCGACCCTTCGCATACGATTTGCGTCAGGGGCTGCGTCGTGATTACGGGATTCTGGTCTATGGTTAGTAACGCACCATCGCTGGTAACGCCTGGTGTACACGTACCGCCGACCTGTACGCGGTATAAGTATCCGTTGTTGGCCAGCGGTGCACCCGTCAGGTTCAATGTCGCGTTCGTTACTCCGCTGTAAATGCCCGTATTGGTCAGGTTGCTGTAGCTTACGCCACTGTTGGTGCTCACCTGCCATTGATATGTCGGAACCGTCGTAAGTCCCGCGTTCACGGTAAAGCTTGTATTGGTTCCCTCGCAGATCGTGCTGTTGACCGGTTGAAGCGTGATTACGGGAGCAACAAGGCTGGGATCAACCGTGACTGTATTTGTCAGATCGGTGTCGCATCCGGAAACGGAGTTAAGCGCATATACTTTGATATCGGTACTTACCGCCAGGGGATCCGACGTAATAATGAGGTTTCCTCCATTACCAATAGAAAACAGGCTCAAAGGAGCGCTGTCGGACACCCGTTGAAGTTGATATAAAATGCCCGATTGAGAAGTACCTATGGTGACAGAGGCGCCGCTTCCGGGACAAATCGTGGCCGGTGCACTGACAGCAAGGTTATTTGCTGGTGCAGACGTGACGGAAACAGACCGTATATCCACGCAGGACGGGACAAACGCAATGTAATCCGAAGAGGCAGTCCAGTTCGCATTATTTCGGGAAGGTATGGTATATGCCGATGTTCCATTTCCGTTTTCAATTCCCTGCGTCATCCCGCCACCACCGTCGAACTGTATGTCCTGGGAATGGATCTCAATTATGTTGGTGGATTCATGAAGTTGAATCTGAAATGTCACAGTTTGCGGTGCTCCGGAATGTCTTACTGCATTGAAGTTGATGATTAATTTCCGGGTAGGAGAAGATCCGACCAGCACGGTGGTTACGGTTCCTCCGGCAGTAATGTCGAGGTTATCCCAGGCGCCGGCGATCAGATTATCGGGATCCGTGACACTCGGCAGGGTCTGATTGATGTTCGCGCTGGTTGTTCCGCCGAACATTACATAGCCATTCGCATTGATAACGAGATCTGTGTAATCGGTACCGAAAAAATTAAACGTAAATCCAATTCCGAGCGTATTGCTGTTCTCATTGCCCGGAAGTGACGGAAACGTGACAGCGCCGGCGGCGGTCACGTCGGGATTATATGATCCGGAAGTGACGATCGAATAGGAAGAGGCGACAGCTGTGGCGCTATAAATAGTATGGGTACCCAGTCCTGCAACAGAAGGCGTGAATGTGGATCCGCTGATACCAGGACCGTAATAGTTCGTGCCCCCTGTCAGTACGACGGGGGCATCATCTACACAATACGATGCATTGAGGTTTGTTATCGAGCACTGCGACAAGACAGGATGTGACCATAGGGATAAAAAGCCCAATGCTAGAAATACACACCATTTGAAATTGTAAAATCTTACCATCCAGTGCAAAAAGTAACTTACTACAATAGAACTTAATTTTTTTATTCCGCCAAAAGTAACCTCGTCAAAAGCCGGTTTCCGTCTAGTCGGAGAATTTACCGTTTTGGCTCAAAACAATTAATACCATTTTCTTTTGTGTTTCCAGCTGCATTGTCCCGTAAACCGCTATCCTGCCGTCCGGCAGCACGTAGACGGCTCCGGCGGTATCATCGCCTTCCAGGGTACCAAAACTGGTCGCTCCGATCGTCGAACCGTCACCGGCAAGCTTGATCAGAGCGATATCACGGTTGTTGTTTTCGCGGATCTCATTGGCCAGGATGTAAAATGACTCCTGGGATGCGGCCGCCGAGATCCCCGCAAGTCTCTTTCCCGGGATCTCAATTGTCTTGTCAATCCTCCTGGCGTCCAATTCTTTCGTGTATTGCGTGATATAAACATTGCTTGCCGAACTATTGGATGGTGGAAAAGTCGTCCCTACCATCAGGTATCCTTCCTGGAGGGATGGAGGTGTAAGGACGACGCCGGCCAACGTCTGCAGCTCTGAATCATCTCCTGAGTTGGCCTGTAATCCCTGTATACCATCCTTGTTGATTGAAATCACTTCAAAAGCGCGTTTATATTCACCGGTTTGTGTGGGGGGCCGGTCCGAGTCGCCAAAGACCAGGTACTTGGTGTCGCCGCCTAATACCGTTTCGAATATTTTAACACTGGAACCTACGTGCTCACCGCCCTGCCGCAACAAAATTTTAAATCCGAGCATCTGGGTATCCACCTGGACAACAATAATATCGGCTTCATCTTCCGGTGGAATCGGCATCGTCTGTGGATTGGCGACAGGATCTGCCTCGGCGTACCCGGCGATCAAAAAGCTATTATCAGATACCTGTGTAACCGAACGGGCAATTTGTTTTTCTCCGTTGTTAATCAGAATGCTATCCTTCCCCCGTCCGGATTGATCGATCCTTAATAATCGTATTTGCGATTCAGCTTCATCGCCGACGTTCGAGACAACGATGAGATTTCCCTGGTTATCAAGTTCCACGTCAACTGCGCGTTCATTCAATTCGCCGAGTTGACGTTTCCAGAGGAGGTTGCCTGCCGGGTCGATCTTGACCAGGAACGGTGTTGTCAGTGAACTGGTCTGGCTGGAGGTGTTTCCCAGCAACACCATCGACCCGTCACTGTTAATGAGCAGATCCTCGCCGGTCTGATTACCATCTTCACCGTAGTATTTGATAAAATAATTCTGAAACACAGGCTCAACATTACTCGCCGTGTCGCATCCCAGAGCGAGAAGCAATGAAACTATGGAGGCAATGCTAATTGGTCTCATTGTCTTCCTTTTCAATTTTACGAAGGACAGATTTTGTCCTTGCTTTTTTTAGTTTTCTCGGTTTATACAACGGATGGATATATCCCACCGAAATCGCCAGGTTATCCAGTCTGATATCGTCATCTACGTAAGGGTAAGGCAACCCTTCGCTCACGCTGTTAAACCTGTTTTCGGTTTTCGTCAGGTTTTTCATTCCGAACGAATAGCGGAGATCAACAAAGAAATAGTCAAGTTTATATTTGTACTTTACTCCGCCGCCGACGAAAAAAGCGCCATTCAATAATTCCCGGTTGTCCTTCAGATTGAGATTGGAGATGGACTTATCGAAGGTGGAAAACTCCCCGCCGCTTACGTCACCTTCTTTCGCGTCCCTGTTCTTCATCTCAATGTTTGCCCTGTCGGTCAACAAGATATTAAACGAGTAGCCCGCATAACCGTATCTTCTTATCTTCCCCTTGCTCTGGCAATATTTCACGGACAAAGGAACCTGTAACCAGGTTTGACGGTCAAAGACCTCCACTACATCTTTATTAACACCAAAAAGATCAGTAGTCCGATGGTTATATTTTGTGAGTGCCATTGTAAACCCGGCAGTCGCGGATAAATAATCGTTGTAATTGAAATCCATTCCGGCACCAAAATGCCAGCCCAGGCTTTTTATCAGATAGCTTTCCTTTGAGTATGGTTCACCACCTATCCGGACATCGTGAATCACGCGTACGGGAGAAATATTCGGACCGGCAAACGCATGAAATGAAAAAATGGGAGTTGCGGTAAATTTGCCACTCAGGTAAACGAGGTCGATAGGATCGCGGGTTTGGTCGGTAAGGTATTCGGGATTCGCACGCAGGACATTTAAGTAACTTTGTTCCGCCCCGACGGGATCTTCCAATAAAAGGTAAGTTTCAGAAAGGAGCAAATACGCCCGTTGCCTCCACTCCCTGTTCTGGTTCTTATCAAGGCAATCCTTAAGCATCGCTGATATGCCATACAGGTGACCTGCGTTGAACTCCTCTGCCGCCTGGGCCAGTACCAGTTCGCACTCGTCCTGTGCCTGGGTTTGGAAGGTCACAGTTGCTGCAAGCAGGAGAATCAATATGGTTTTTTTACCCCACATCAATAATCCTTTATTAATAACCGGACGCATGTAAATTCGTATGGGATTTCATCAACTTCGCCCACATACTTCTTCCATTCATCCTGACTCATGTTGCGCTTGAGTTTCGGGCAGATTTGCTCTGCAAGAAGCGAAGGATCAGTCGGCCATACACGGATCTCGGATTCGCTACACGCAGCGATCAGGTAGTCGGAACCTTTTGCGAATTCGATATCCCAGATAAATCCGGCGTTATTACCCATCACAACCGGTAAATCTTCCGGGTTGTCCAGCACATACAATTGGAGGCGTTTATCCAGGCCGGCGCTGGCCAGTAGTTTTTCATCCGGGCTAAATTCGATATCATTCACTCCGGCCTTATGACCGCTGAATTGCCGTGTTTCTTTCGTCCGGAAATCGTATAGCTTAACAAGTCCTCTTTTGTTCACTATGTCATCCACGCCAAAGGCCAGGTATTTTCCTGTGGGGCTGAACTTGACGGACAGTATACGATGGGGGTTTTCGTTCGCCAGTACAGACGTCGATTTATCCTGAAGGTTGATCATCACCACCTGACCGGACCAGGTAGCACCAGCGAGCCATTTACCGTCGGGGCTTATACTTATTGCCTTCAGTTCCGAAGGTACAGGGGTGAGCAATTTCACATCACCCGTCTCGGGGTTAACCAGCGACACCGTGTTGCCCGCGCTGGAGACAATGAAACCTGAGTTGTCAGGTAAAAACTCGATGTCATTCGTACCTCCGCTGAATCCCGAAACAACCATAGCACGCCCGGATCCTTTCATGTTATAGACCTGGACAAAGGACGAGTCGGTTCCATTGACCATAAACTGTTCGTCGTTGCTGATGGCTATGGTTTTTGTGGGATATGGATTTGAATAGCCGGTGGTTGTGTTTGTAAGTTTGGTATAATCACCTTTATAAATACGCCCGTCAGCACCACCTACGAAAAAGCCATCGTTCTTATCTGAAACAACTAACGATCTCATGTGTACACGGGGTGGTCCCTGGATCTTCATGGAGTTATAGGTCAATCCATTGATCTTGGTCAAAGCGCTGTATAGTCCGTTGTAAATGTAAGGCTCGTATTTTTTACCCTCGTATCTCCGGTGGAAGAGAAATCCCTGCATAGCCATCAGTCCGGACAGATCTTTATCATCTTCTTCCGCTGCTGCTTTGGAAGCGAGTTCCTGCGCTTTGGTGAGCATGAAGAGTCGGTTTGCTTCCTTGTAGTTTTCCTCTGCGCGTAAGTATTCCGCCTGGGCCTTGTTCCTTTCCACACGGGCGGAGTCGCGCTGGATGTTGGCTTCGACGAGGTTTCTTTCCGCATCGTTCCGTGCGACTCTGGCTTCATTAAGCGCTATTTCCAGTGCGCGGCTCGTCCTTGTGATCTTATCATAGGCACTCTGAAGTTCCAGGTTTCTTTCCCGCACCAGGCGTTCCTGCTCTTCAGCCTTGAGCTGATTTTGTTTTGCTATGATCGACTGTTCTTCCGCGAGCGCCCTGTTCTGGTCGGCGCGGAGTCTGTCGGCATCTGCCTGTAATTTTTGGAGGTATGCAAAGACGAAGAATATGATCGCGACAATGAATGCGATACCCAGGATGATAGCAGTCGCCCGAGTGCGCTGCAACACCCTGCGTTGCATCATCTCCTGGTTTTTTAGTTCGGCCTCATAGGTGATCCGGCTCGTGTCCAGGAATACAACCGCCCTCTCGAACGCTTCATCGTAACGTTGTCCCCATGCGCGGGTAGGGTTTTGTTTGCGTTGCCAGTTCAGTGCCAGCTGAAGGTCCGGCGGACGCCAGAGACCGGTTTTTCCGATCTGGTACATAGCTGCGGCTTCCGACAGGCGCTTATACATCGAAGCAGACTCGAATTCTTCGTCCACCCAGGTCTCCAGGCGACTCCAAATTCTCATGAGGCTCTCATGGGAGAGTTCGATAATCGAGTCGCCGTTCAGCGTGATGTGAGCAGCAGGCATCAGGAACGACCGGCCGACTCTGCGGAAATGATCCACCACAAAAATGACCTCTTCTTCACTTGCTTCCGCGAGTTCGGCCACGAGACCCAGACGGCAGGGTCGCCGCATACCCCTGTTATTCTGATTCTTTTCTGTAATATTCTTAAAAAGGATTTCTGCTATTTGTTTGTTACGGGTCGTCAGTTCATCATATGCCTCGTTGGCGTGTTGAGCCAGCGCCTGCTCGACCTTACCTATCGCATTGTAGTGGCGAATATCAACGGGTTCACCGGATTCGTGGTTGGCGATCCAATAATCCCATGTTCTCATCAAGGCATGTTGCAGGATGGGAAGTTGGTCGTGATTGTTCCCGATATCGTTTAACAGCCGCTTCACCAGGCGTTGTGAAATATGGCCACCGGCAACGGTGATGGGTCCTTCAATAACGGACTTCTTCTGTTCCCTGGTCAATTGCGGGATCAGGTAGTTGCTGTGATTTATCTTTTGCGTAAGTCCGGAGAAGATGGAGCACTCGCCGATAAAATCGGATCTCATGGTGAGCGCGATGTATGTCGGGACGGCTGACTGGTTTACGGCTGTCAGGATCAGGTTGACGTACAACTGCGCGTCATTCAACCCTTCCGCCGATTCATCATGGTCCCTGTAGCGGAAGACTTCTTCAAACTGATCTACCAGAAAAAAAGTATTCTCTCCATCGCTTCGGTGAAGGTATCTTGAAATCTCGATGAGGCCGTCGGAGCCGCTGCGTAAAACGGAATTTACAATGGCTCTGTATATTTCCGAATCCTGGTCTTCGAGGCGACCGGTTTTAAGCATGAACTCGATGATGGAATCGGTAAGGCTGCTGATGGGTGACGATCCGGGGCGGGTTGTCACGATATTCCATTGTGATCCGGAGTCCGTGATGAATCCACCGTAAAGTACGGGAACGAGGCCACAAAACATCAGGGATGATTTCCCGCTGCCGGAGTAGCCCATCACCGTAATAAAACGGTTTTTCGAGATCTTCAGTAAAATATCATCAATCTGGCCTTCGCGGCCGAAGAAGAGGTGGGCATCGTTAACGGAAAAAGGCCTGAGTCCCGGAAAAGGATTTTCACCCCCTAATTGACCGTCTACAACGACGTCATTAGCGTATTTATTATCAGGACCTTCGCTATGTAAAGGCTTATTCAGCATTGACATGCTCTTGTATCCGGAAATTTAGAAAATTGACGTCGAAAGGCTATACTGAACACCAGGGTATAAGTTAAAAAAAATAGCTTCCTTCTCAAGTTTAAAAAATGAACAAGCCCCAATTTAGGGAAAATTCCGTAAAAGAAAAGGGGCTTGTGGGCCCCTTTCTTGTTAGTAACGATCTCATTGGTAATTATTTCACTTTTTTTACCAGTGTTTCGAAGGCTGAGGGATGGTTCATGGCCAGGTCGGCAAGGACCTTCCGGTTCAAGCCGATATTGGCTTTACCCAGTTTGCCCATGAGTTCGGAATATGACATTCCATGAAGACGGGCAGCGGCGTTAATACGCGCGATCCAGATACCCCTGAATTCTCTTTTCTTCTGCTTGCGGTCGCGGTACGCATAAACCAATCCTTTTTCGATGGCGTTCTTTGCGACTGTCCACACATTTTTCTTTCGGCCAAAAAAACCTTTGGCCAGCTTCAGGATGCGTTTTCTCCTCGCGCGTGAAGCTACATTGTTTACTGATCTTGGCATTTCATTGCATTTTTTGACTGATGGCGCTTCTGTTTACCAGAAATCTTTGGAGCCAGCAACCGGGTTGAACATAGAACCACTAAAGTATAAGCATTGCCTTCACGTTATTCATATCCGCTTTAGAAACCAGTGAATGGTGACGGAGTCTCCTTTTCTGTTTGGTTTCCTTTTTAGTCAGGATATGATTTTTGAAAGCACTCTTATGCTTGATTTTACCTGTGCCCGTCACTTTAAAACGTTTCTTGGCACCGGATTTTGTTTTTAATTTAGGCATCTTCTGAATATTAAAACTTACTTTTTAATTGCTTTTGCCATTACGATCATGCTCATCCGCTTTCCTTCCAGCTTAGGCAGTTGTTCCACTTTCCCAAACTCTTCCAGACCCTGAGCAAACTTCAGCAACAGGATCTCTCCCCTTTCCTTATAAACAATCGATCGTCCTGCGAAGAACACGGTAGCTTTCACTTTAGCGCCTTCTTTCAGGAAATTCTCTGCATGCTTCAGTTTAAAATTGAAGTCGTGCTCGTCCGTGTTGGGGCCAAAGCGTATCTCCTTCAACACCACCTTCAGCGCCTTTGCTTTGATCTCCTTCTGCTTCTTCTTCTGTTCGTACTTAAATTTCGAGTAATCCACGATCTTACAGACCGGAGGATCCGCATTCGGCGAAATTTCGACTAAATCCAACCCCTGATCCTGGGCCATCTTGATGGCTTGCTGAATGGGGTAAACATCTACCTTAATGTCCTCTCCGACTACCCTTACTTTTTGAGCCGTGATCCGTTCATTGATCCGGTAGGGTTCTTCTGGACGTTGAGGGCCTCTTCTAAAGGGTTTGTTAAAACCGGGTTTATTATTAAAGATTGCGATACCGTTAAAATTTTAGTTTTTTCAAAACAGGGTGCAAAGATCGTTATATTTTCATTTTTTCAAAATACTCAATTTGGTGCAGCGCATTCCACCCTGAAACGGCTCACAAATTCTTCGAGTTTTAGGCTTCCCTGGTCTCCCTGACCATGGCGACGTACAGCAACCAGACTATCTGAAACCTCTTTTTCCCCCACAATCAACATATAGGGGATCTTGCGGGTCTCAGCGTCTCTTATCTTACGGCCGATTTTTTCATCCCGGTCGTCCAGTAATCCCCTGATATCCTGCTCCTTCAGTCGTTCGAATACCATTTTCGCGTAATCGTTGAACCGTTCGGAAATCGGCAGCACGGCTATCTGGTCCGGTGCCAGCCACAAGGGGAAATTACCAGCACAATGTTCGATCAAAACCGCTACGAATCGCTCGAGCGAACCAAACGGCGCACGGTGGATCATTACCGGCGTATGTTTTTGATTATCAGAGCCAACATATTCCAGTTCGAAGCGCTGCGGAAGCTGGTAGTCGACCTGAATCGTTCCAAGCTGCCAGTTCCGGCCCAACGCATCCTTCACCATAAAATCTAGTTTCGGTCCGTAAAAGGCTGCCTCTCCTTTTACAGCCACCGTTTGAAGGCCCCGCTCATCAGCCGCTTCCTGGATCTCCCGTTCGGCTCGTTCCCAAAGGTGGTCTTCCCCGATGTACTTCTGCTTGTTAGCGGGATCCCGCAGCGACACCTGCGCTGTGAAATTCTCGAAGCCCAAAGACCGGAATACATGCAAAACCAGGTCGATCACCTTAATAAATTCGTCTTTCACCTGCTCGGGGCGGCAAAAAATATGGGCATCGTCCTGGGTAAATCCCCTTACCCTGGTCAGGCCGTGAAGTTCTCCGCTTTGTTCATATCGATAAACCGTGCCAAACTCCGCAAGGCGGATAGGCAGGTCCCTGTACGAACGGGGTTTCGTCTTATAGATCTCGCAATGATGGGGACAGTTCATCGGTTTAAGGAGAAATTCCTCCCCGGCGTCAGGAGTATGGATCGGCTGAAAGGAATCCTTTCCGTATTTCTCGTAGTGCCCTGAAGTAACATACAGTGCCTTACTGCCGATGTGAGGTGTTACCACCGGGTCATAACCCGCTTTGATCTGGGCTTTGCGCATGAACTGCTCCAACCGCTCCCTGAGTATGGTTCCTTTGGGAAGCCAAAGCGGCAGGCCCATTCCTACTTTTTCGGAAAAAGCGAACAATTCCAATTCCTTTCCCAGTTTCCGGTGATCGCGTTTCTTGGCTTCTTCCAGAAGGTGAATATGTTCCTCCAACTCTTTCTGTTTGGGGAAAGTTATCCCGTAAATACGGGTTAACATCTTATTCTTTTCATCACCCCTCCAATACGCGCCGGCGACGTTGAGGAGTTTTACTGCCTTGATAAATCCGGTATGGGGAATATGAGGTCCCTTGCAGAGGTCGGTGAAGTCTCCCTGTTCGTAAAGCGTGATACTTCCGTCCTCCAGGCCACTGATCAATTCGATCTTATACGGATCCGCCTTTTTTGTAAAGTAGTCCAACGCGTCCGCCTTACTGATCTCTTTTCGGAGGAAGATGCTGTCCTTTTTCGCCAGCTCCTTCATTTTCGCTTCGACTGCGGCGAGTTGTTCTTCACCAAATGGTTTTCCCCCGAAATCGACATCGTAATAAAAGCCGTTTTCGATGGGTGGACCGATGGCGAACTTTACATCGGGATACAGCGACTGAAGGGCTTCCGCCAGTAAATGCGCCGACGAGTGCCAGAATGTAGACTTTCCGCCTTTATCATTCCATGTCAGTATTTTTACAGATGCGTCTGTCTGGATCGGCCGGGACAGATCCCATATCTCGCCGTTTACTTCGATGGCCAACGACACGCGGGCCAATCCTTCGCTGATGCTTGACGCAATTTCAGAACCTTTTACCCCTTTCGGGTATTCCCGTACGCTTCCGTCGGGAAGAGAAATTTTTACATTCATGACTTGAACTAAACTACAAAATTAATTCAGGGCACAAATATGCACTTTTTAACGCGGAAAATTGAAGTTTCACAGAAAACGCAGACTTTATATTTCACCGTGAGAACGATCATGGCCTGCTTGATCCAGCGGGGCTACAACGTAAACTGGAAGCTGAACAATACCCCGAACCGCCTCACATCCGGATTATTGAGATAACTCATGCGATGTACAAAGTCCACCCGGAAGAATTTAAAGATGTTCTCCACGCCGTAGCCCAATTCGACATACGGTCTGTCATCAAAATATCCAAGGGGTAATGTATCCTCGCCACCGGGTGTCACAGGCGCGTTTATATCGCGGTTAGCCTGACTCAGGCCGCCATAGATGACATTAGCCGATCCTACGAGTCTCCACTTCAGTTTTCGCATCAGCGGAATCCGGTTTAGCAAAAATCCCTCAAAGTGATGCTGGTACTGCAGAGTCGCATACCGGTCGCTCACAAATTCCCCGTAGTTCATGAGGTTGTATGTAACCGGTGTGTAGATGGGAGATTGGTTTCCGAGATGTAAACCGAGTAGCGGATAGGGTAAGGAAGTAAAAACATATTCGCCCATAACATTCAGGTATCCCACACCCAGCGGCCCGAAGCGCAGTCTCTTGTATATGCTCAACCGTAGCTTGTCATAGTCGAAATCGCTGTCCATTAGTCCTTTGAATCCTTTCGTATAGCGGACTGTGATCACCGGCCAGCGAGACGTTCCCAGGCTGATCCTGTCATTATCGCTCTGGATGAACAGTTCGTCACGGGCATAGCGTGATTCGAGTATCACCTCGGAGGTTTCAAAACTTTGCCTGAGCTGAGAGTTAACGATGTCGTCCGGTTGTTCGTAGTATGCGAAATTGAACGTCGGTTCGAACGTAAAATAACGGAGCCCTACACGTTGGGTAAAGCCCTTGAAGAGTTCCCGTCTGAAGTCGACACGCGCTTCGTTGAGATAATAACCCCTCCGGAAAACCCCAAAACGCTGGGACGCAAGCAGAAGGAAGTTATCACCGGCGCTTTCCTCGTCTATACCCACCCGGCCCAGGTCGGTACGGGCGCGGACGGTTAATGTAGTCCACCGCTGACGGGACAGGATACGCTGGACGTACGCGGTATATTTGATCCGTTCATCCTTGAACCCGTAGCCCAGCTGCCCGCCGATGATCCACTTATCACTGAACTTGATATTGGTCTTAAACCCGGGTTGAATCCGCAAGCCTTCGATATTGTTCACGGCGAGCATGGATACATAAGGCCCGACTTCAATCTTTCCGACCTTGTAATAACCATTGACAATTATTTTAACGATATCGGTATACGTACGAACAAGGGGTATAGTCTGCAGCGTGTCGATCATTTTGTACACATTCTTTTCCGTTTCTGTTAACGGTTCATGGCGCAGGGAATCCCAGAACTCATCCTGTTCGTTCATACGGGCATCTTCCGCCATAATAATCGGCTGCTGATAAAATGAAGGCTCGTACGGCTTATTAATTACAAAATTTTTGTTCGATGTGTAAAATTTCGCGAGCATACCCGCGCTGTTTTTTGTCAGCTCTCCAACGTCGACCAGCACACGGTTCTTCACCGGCAGCCAGGCACCTCCTTCCGCGGGTTCGAGTTCCTGTTGAATCTTGATCTTCTCCACAAAATTGATGTTCGCCTGCTTACCCATCGTCACATCAATTTGTTTCAATGCGAAGTCTTTTTTTGTGATCCACATGCTGCCTGTAAACGCCAGGTCCTGCGGGCTCTTCGGGAAAAAATCCAGCCGGTAGCAGAAATGATTTCCAACGTAGAGGCTATCAATAAGATCATACTCATAATACAACCTCCATCCATCCGCGATCGGCGAGACGAACTCTTTCCCGACAATGTTCAACCAGTTTTGATAGAAGTTGTATTCCTGAAATGACGAACCGACCAATTGTGTTACCATGGCTCCGTCTTCCACCCCAATTCCATTAATTTTGGATCTCAGGATATTCTCATAACGCAAACTGGGGTTATCGCGGTAATAAACCTTCGAAACACTTTCTGTGATCAAC
Organism: Chryseolinea sp.; assembly: GCA_041742155.1. Taxonomy (GTDB): domain Bacteria; phylum Bacteroidota; class Bacteroidia; order Cytophagales; family Cyclobacteriaceae; genus Chryseolinea. The sequence goes on from JBGSJE010000011.1 coordinate 14,315, forward strand.
ATCGGAAGGATCGGTTTCCCGTCTTCGCCGGCAATCCTGTCTATACTATCCAGTACCTGGGTGATTTTTTTGATGACCTTCCTTTCCCTGAATTTTTCGTTAATGTTGTCAACATCGATTTCGATCTTCGTATACGTGTCGTATTCAAAGGCCGATAATTTTCTTTTGTCATTGTCGTTTTTATTACGGACTACGTTTCGAAGTACCTCGAAGGCGGGATTCTCGCCCGCTAAAAAAACCACTTCCTGGAGTTTTGTCACATCTTCCTCCACCTGAAAGCTTATGACCTGGCTTACTCCTCTTGTAACTGCTTTTTTCTTCGGTTTGTAGCCGATATAAGAGACGAGGACTGTATCGACGGGACTGTTCGTCCGGAGCTCGAAATTGCCGTCGAAATCCGTTGTAACCCCGGTAGTTGTACCCAGAAAAATGACGTTGGCATAGGGTATCGGGTCGCCGGAATTCGCATCCGTGACTTTTCCTGTTACGATCGTTTCCTGTGCCCAGGCGAAAACCGGCAAAAAACAGAGAAATAAGACATAAAAGGGGCTATTACGAGAATTTCCGTTCAGCTGTTTGAGCACAAGTCTAATTTAGTGACAAAATTAATGATTAAACCGAAGTACACTCCGGAAGGTTTCACCGGCCGTTTGAGACCTCAATTCTCTCCTTTTCTCCCAAAAAACGGGGAGTGGTCTTCAGCACGTACAAATCCAGTACCGCTTTCGTCCGGGCGAAATACTCCCGAATCCTGACTTTCACAGACGATTCCAGGCCCGGTTCGTCGGCTACCATCGCCACCGCGTCGATGTCGTAGTAACGGCTGATGAATAGAGCACGATAGCTGTGAAAAGGTTGCGTGATGATTGTAATTTTATGTTGTCCGAAGATCTCCTTGCATCGAACGATCGAATCCAGGGTGCGCAATCCTGCATAGTCCAGCGTAATGGCTGATGATGGAACGCCCAGTTTGAGGAGCGCTTTCCGCATCTCCATGGGTTCATTGTAGTACATCGATCTGTTGTCCCCGCTTAAAATCAGATGATCGATTTTTCCCAACTTGTAAAGGTGCGCCGCGGTTTCCATTCGTTTGAGAAAGTACGGGTTAACATTACCGCTAACGGTTTTATTACTGGTCCCCAGAACCAACGCCACCCGGTGATCCGGGAGTTTGCCAGCATCGGAAAATACACGGTGACCGGTACTCCTGACGATCCATACATTCGATCCAAACAGCAGTAACAGAAAGGCAAGGATACCCACGAATCCCCATCGCTTCAGCCGTCGCATTCCTATAGACCTTAACATAGACCAAACAAAGCTACTGAATTGCGCGGAGAAACTCTCGTTCTATCAGGTCCGACTTCCGTACAATTTTACGATACCATTTGAGCTTGATCGATTCCTTCTCGCCTTCGGACAATCCGATATCGTCACGACCGGAATGAAGTTTGGTAACGAGTGTGTTTAGACACATGGCCACACTAACCGAAATGTTCAGGCTTTCGGTGAATCCGTACATCGGTATCTTCACCTTTTGATCACAATAACGTAACGCCTCCGTGGAAACTCCCCTCAATTCGTTTCCGAATAATAAAGCGAGTTTGCTTTCCGCGACATTCAAATCATGTATCGAGATGCCATCCTCGTCCGGGTCGGTCACCAGGATCTTGTACCCCTGCCCCTTCAGCTTTTTGATGCATTCGATCGTGTTGTTTTCCTGCTTCGAGGTATGGTGAATGATATCCATCCATTTGTTCGCACCCTTCAGTACCCTGGGATTGATACTGTATTTGCTGATATTCTCCACGACATGAACCTCCTGGAGGCCCATACACTCGCATGTCCGGATAACGGCGCTGGCATTCTGCGATTGAAAGATATCTTCGAGGATAACGGTCAAATAACGGGTTCGCCTGTTCAGTACTTTTTCAACACCTTCCTTCTTATGGTCGGAGATGAACTGGCTGAGGTGGTCAAGCACCAGATGTTCGGTCGGAGTCAGCATACCCAAACTTAGAAGGAATTTTTCCTAATCCACTCTTCTATCAGGGATACCCCTTCTTTGTGGATCCGTTCTCTTCCAATTTCAGGCATAGCAATCGCTGGGTCGTTGGTTTTCATCCGGAGCGCGAGTATTGAATGCTGGGGGCTTCCGGGCACAATATCGAACTGCAGGTCGCCGGACCCACGTCCCGCGGCGACAGGCGCTTTGTGAACGCCGAGATGGGCAGGATCGTTTTCATAGATATCGAGAAAAAGTCCCGAAGTGTTGGCCGGGCCGGTTCTTGAGTGACAGTGTCCGCAATTCACGTCGAGGTAGGCGCGGGCCCGCTTATCCAGGCTCCCCGTTGCCGGATCGTTCCATGTTGCGAGTCTGGGCGCAGTCTTCAGGTCGTTAGCGTCCTGAAGGTATCCATGATCCTTCCAGTACTCCAGTTGATTCCGGGTTCCTGTTTTGTAATCATAATCGCCATTCAGCTGACGTGCGACCGGCCCGATCGGCACCATTTTCTGACCGCGTATATGACAGCCCTTGCATTGATTTTTGTTGGGCACCATGTACGATGTTGTAACCTTTTTACCCGAAGGATCAACATAGGAAACGATCTTTGTCTCTCCCGCCGGATCATAGTAAGCGTCGGTCTGTTCATCGTTCCATATGTAAGGCCACGCTTCCCAGCTTCCTCCTACGTTGACAAGCAGGCGTGTTTCAATCAATCTTCTTCCTTTGGATGGGTTTCTGAAGTCGAGGGGGAAATAAAAGTTTTTAATCAACACGGTACCGGGAGGGAATTCAAATGCAACGGTGTCGTTGTAGATCGCTTTGCCACCGTCCGGGAGTTTTATGAACCTGAGTTTTTCCGAATAGTTGCTAAAAAGCTGCGTGTTAAGGGTGTAGGGAATAACCGACACATCGGGATCAAGTTGCCTGATATCCCCTTTGAAGAAGCCATACTCCGACAGCTTATCTTTCCTGGTGACCAATTCGTCGTTCGAAAAAAAAGAAAGAGACGTAAAAAGCACCAGGCCAGCCGTTACAATTTGCAGGGTTTTCATACTAGCGCATCATAGCAAAAATAAATGTACAGTAGATTTAACAAAAAAACATGCACGTAAACCGCTAAGGGCAGGTTTCACCGGGAAGGTCATGTGTACATATTTTTTTGCGACGGTTGCACTAGTTCATACCCAGAACAACCGGGGGGACAGGCTGGCCCTCACACAGGAAGGGCTTCATATCCCGTGACTTGTTCCTGAAATTATTACCCGCGTCAATATCTGAAAAGGTTGCGTTCTGATTGTTCTTCAGGCAGATATTCCTTTCTGCCGAGGTACTGTCGTCGATTCCGTCGTATAAAATATGAGGTACGTCCTTGCCAAATTTCAGCTTAAACCGGTACATCATCCCCATTCTTCCTTTGCCTGTTGCACGTACGCGCGGCCGTTCATAATAATTATCGTGAATATAGATATGAGCAGGGAACGGTTTGTAGTCCTTGTCACTGATGGGGTTCTCCGTTATATAGTAACTTGCAATGACGGTGCCGGCCGAGATGTTATTGATGATCCTGTTCCCGAAAACTTCCACATTTCGTGTTGCCAGGATCATAACTCCCGTTCCCTGAGGTACCCTTCCTACAATATTTCCCTTTGGTGCAAAATTCCGGTGGTTGTTATCGAAAATATTGTTCTTAAATACGCGTACGTATCCACCCTCTTTCTGAATCAGATCCGGAAGGTCAAATACCAGTATGCCGCCCGTGTTATTGTACGCCTGATTATCGTACACATCGGCGTATAATGAATTTTCAATTTCGATACCGGCGACATTCTTTACGGCGGTGGAATTTCTGACGACGATGTACCGTGACTGGCCTACATAAATACCGGCATCGCTTGCTCCTATTGCCACACAATGGTCAATTAATACGTTCGTGCATTGCACAGGATAAAGACCATATCCTCCGTTTTTACTGTCACCGTCATTTGTCCACTCTGCCTTGACGTTCATAAATGTGATACCGTCTACCAGTTGGGTTTTGATGCCATCGCCTTTTGTGTTTTGAACCGTTAGGTCCCGAAGCGTGATATTCGCTGAATTTGTGATCTTGATTCCCTCCGCTCCTGAAATTTGTCCTTTAAAACTGAGTACCGTCTTATCCATACCAGCACCTTTGATCGTGACATTTTTTTTACCGTCGAGGGAAAGGCTGGCGTCGAATTGAAAGGTTCCCCCTTCCAGGGAGATGACGGCACCATCGGGAGCCTCTATTAACTGGGTTTGAATTCGCTTTTGAATATCCCGCTGTCCGTTCACGAGGGAGGCTGAAAGGACAAAAAGCGCTGACAGAAGAAACGGCTTCATAATTCAAGAGATCAAATTAACTATGTGCACTAACTAAATAATGCCCCGGCAATGGTACCCGAGAGCATAGTTGCCAACGATGCCGCCACCAGGGCCCGCAAACCAAGTCGTGACAGGTCACCTTGTCTGTTCGGCGCCATTCCGCCGATGCCTCCGATCTGGATGGCTATCGAACTAAAGTTAGCAAATCCGCAAATAGCGTACGCGGCAATAATGATGGATTTTTCGCTTAATAATCCCGCTGCCTTCATATCGGCGAGACTGAGGTAAGCGACAAATTCATTGATCACCATTTTCTGACCCAACAGGCTTCCTACCTGTAATGCTTCCGACCAGCTTACGCCCATAGCAAATGCGAATACCCGGAAAACCTGCCCGAAAATGTACTGCAGCGAAAATCCATTAAAGGCGCCGTTGGTCGACTGGATCACCCATTCATTTAGTCCGGTCCAGTTACCGATACCATCCACCAGGATCCAGTTCATAGCGTAAATTACCGCGATAAACGCCAGCAACATTCCACCGACGTTCAGCGCGAGTTTAAGCCCGTCGGCCGCGCCTGTTGCCAGCGCATCAATGACATTCACGCCGATGGTATCCTTATTTACCTTGAGTGAACGGTCGATTTTTTCGGGCTCGCTTTCCGGAAGGAATATCTTTGCCATCACGATAGCACCCGGTGCATTCATAATAGAAGCGCATAGCAGATAGGTTGCAAATTTCACCAATTCCTCCGGATTCGTTCCACCCAGGAATGTGATATACGCACCCATCACGCTTCCGGCAATGGTCGCCATCCCTCCGGTCATCAGGCAAAGCAATTCGGATTGTGTCATGTTCGCGATAAAGGGGCGGACCAACAAGGGTGCTTCGGTCTGACCCAGGAATACATTTCCCGCGGCAGACAAACTTTCGGCGCCCGATAGTCTCATGGTCTTGGCCATGATCCAGGCAAAAACAAATACGACTTTTTGAAGTATACCCAGGTAATACAATCCCGCCGTAACGGAAGAAAAGAAAATAACGGTGGGCAATGCCTGGAAGGCGAAAAGGAATCCCAGGTTATGACGGGCACCGTTGGCCACGTCGCTGTTTTTCGCAAGATCGCCGAAAAGGAATTCAGCGCCATTGGCGGCAAAACTAAGGAAGCGGACGAAGCCACCACCCACAGCTTCAAAACCCTGTCGGACAAACGATACTTTCGAAATAAGGATTGCAATGATGATCTGTAAGACGATTCCGGTCACCACCAGGCGCCAGTCTATCTTTTTCCGATTACCGGAGCAAGCAAAGGCGATAGCTATAAGCACGGCAATGCCGATGACTCCTCTCAGGTAATCCATTTCGTTCAGGTTAAAAGGTAAAGCAAAAAAAAACAGAAAGCCGTGGGGCATTCTGCTCTCTCTTATTCGTCAGTTTCGTTTGCTCAATTCGTCACGGATTTTTGCGGCACGTTCATAGTCCTCTTTATCAATCGCATCCTTGAGCAACTCATTAAGTTTTTCCAGGGAATAATTCTTAAAATCGTCTTTTTTAGACGATTCTTTCTTCACCTTGGTTTTCGCCTCCGTTTTCGGTTCCGGTTTATCCTCTTCCACTTCATCGGTAAGGACGATTCCGGCTTCGGCCAGAATATTTTCGTACGTGAAGATGGGAGAATCAAAGCGAAGGCCTATTGCTATGGCATCCGAAGGGCGTGCATCCACTTCACTTTTTTTCAATCCATCCGAGCAAACGATCTTGGCGAAGAACACACCTTCCTTCAGGTCGGAGATAATGATCTCTTCGACCGTAAAATGAAAATTGTTCGCAAAAGCCTTGAACAGATCATGCGTCATAGGTCTGTTCGGAATGATCTTTTCAATTTCAATGGCAATAGCCTGTGCTTCGAACATGCCAATGATGATCGGCAACCTGCGATTGCCTTCCGTTTCACCAAGAACCAACGCAAAGGATCCAGTTTGTGACTGACTTGATGATAGTCCCAGTATTTCCAGTTTAATTTTCTTCACTACTTCGCAGCTTTGATCGCTTCAGTCAATTTAGGAATTATTTCGAAAGCATCTCCAACTATGCCGTAATCTGCGGCCTTAAAAAAGGGGGCTTCCGGGTCTTTATTAATGACCACAATATATTTCGAGGAGTTTACACCCGCCAAATGCTGTATGGCGCCAGAAATACCGATCGCAATATAAAGTTGAGGAGCAACCTTAACTCCCGTCTGGCCGACGTGCTCATGGTGTGGCCTCCAACCCATATCCGATACCGGTTTACTACATCCTGTAGCGGCGTGCAGTGTCCGGGCCAACTCCTCCAGCATGGGCCAGTTTTCAGGTCCCTTCATTCCGCGCCCGCCGGACACTACAATATTGGCTTCCGGCAGCAGGACTTCGCCGGAAGATTTTTCGGAGGAAATAATTTTGACGGCAAAATCCTTATCGGAAACCGATACGGGATAAGGTGTCACTCCGATTGCGCTACCTGTTTCTTTTATCTCCGCCGCATTCTTCCGGATGCCGATCACTTTCTTCGGATGCGTCAGTTCAACCAGTGCAAATGCTTTTCCCGTGTAAATACTCTTCTTTACTATAAAACCGTTTGTCGTATCGGGAAGTCCCACGACACCTGAAACCAGGCTCGCGTTGATCTTGCAAGCTACGCGAGCGCCAACAGGAGTACCGAGAGAGGAGTTTGCCAGTACAAGAATGTCCGCCTGTTCGTCTTGCATGGCTTTTTCCAGGACTACTGAATAAGCCTGGATATTTCCTTCATTGAGTTTTTCGTCCGAAGCATGCAGCACTTTCTGAGCGCCATACTTTCCCAGCGCCGAAAGTTCGTCCTGATCGACGGAGCCCAACGCAATCGCTGTCACCGGACCGCCCATAGCATGACCATAGGCAACCGCTTCAAGCGATGTCTTCTTTATTTTCCCATCAGCACTTTCCACAAAAACAAGTATCGGCATACGTTTCAGTTTAAGTTCGCAATGATAACTTCAGGCTACAAAATTTTGGCCTCGTTTTTCAATAAGTTTACCAGTTCAGGTACATTGTCCGAGGAAATCATTTTGACGGAACCCTTCGGCGCGGGGAGTTCAAACTTCCGGGTCTTGACACCGCTTTCCGTACTTTTAGGTTCCACAACTTTCAACGGTTTTGTTCGTGCCGACATAATGCCCCGCATGTTGGGTATTTTCCATTCGGCAATCGGCTCCTGACATCCGGCAACAAACGGGAGCGGCACTTCCAGATATTCCTTACCACCTTCAATTTCCCTTGCAAGCTTGGCCTTGCCTCCCTCAACCTCCAACTTCATGACGGGAGAAACCGATGGAATTCCCAACAGTTCTCCTACGAGGCCGTGTACAACACCGCTATTGTAGTCGATGGATTCACGCCCCATCAAAATCAGATCGTAGGATACGGCTTTCGCCTGTTCGGCGATCTGGGTGGCAATAAAAAAGGAATCGACCGGGTCAGCATTAACGCGGATAGCGTCGTCTGCACCGATCGCCAGTGCCTTACGCAGCGTGGGTTCAGTTTCGGCGAGGCCCACATTCATGACCGTGACACTCGCACCGGAAGATTCTTTTAACTCAATCGCACGGGCCAGCGCATAATCGTCATACGGGCCGATGATGAATTGAACGCCGTCTGTAATAAACCGGGTATTGTTATCTGCAAAATTGATTTTGGAAGTCGTGTCGGGAACGTGCGTAATGCAAACTAAAATCTTCATCTCGCTCTAAATCAATTAGTTCAAATCTTGTTTTCGAAACAGCGGTCAAGATACAAAAAACAGCTTTCCAAACGCCAAAATCGAAACAAATTTCAAAACCCGGTCGGCTGCCATCCGCACCCGACAGGAATAATATGATTTGTATATATTTAGTCCCATGACGAGCCGTATCGCACAACTCGAACAATTTGCCAAAGAAGACCCGACAGATCCTTTTAATTTGTACGCGCTGGGGTTAGAGTATGCAAAAACGGATGAAGGTAAAGCTGTGGCAATATTCACCCGGTTGATCAACGATCATTCCACTTACCTTCCAACCTATTATCACCTGGCCAAACTGTACCAGCGCCTCGATGACCCGGCAAATGCATTACACGTATTTGACCTTGGTATTGATGAGGCAAAAAAACAGCACGAACTGAAAACTCTCCGTGAGCTACTGGCGGCAAAACAGGAATTATTATTTGAAAGCTGAGCGGCCGGTTTAATTCTGCAACGCGCCGTCGTCAACCCAGCACGCAATGATGTCGATCTGTTGCTGGGTCAGTGTTCCATCCCGTGGCATACTTCTGTCCTGCGTTTTTGATTTAATGGATCTCGCATAAAATTTCGCGTTCTCATACTTCCGCAGGTCGGGGCGCGAACCGTTGTGACATCCGCTTAACGCGCAGGATGTTTCCATGATCGGTTTGATCTCCGATTCCCAGCTCGTACCGGTAAATCCGCGGGGAACGGTTACACTAAGCGTCGATTCACAATCGTTGCTGTCTTTTATGAATATGCTGTAATTCCCGACCTGGAGTCCGGAAAAAGTGTTATCCTCAGCAAATGTTCCGGTGCCAAGTTTATACGTGTACGGAGGGTTGCCGTCAGCCACGTCAATAACAACGATCCCATTACCCGACAAGCAGGAATTATCGGCGGTTATGTCAGCCGTGAATGTAAAATCCGAAGCCTTCAGGGTAACGTTGTCAACCGATTTGGTACACCCGTTGCCGTCCTTGACAAGGATCGTGTATATGCCCGGAGCCAGGTTATCGAACTGACCGGCGGACTGACCCGGCAGGTCGTTAAGGGAGTATTCGTAGGGTTCCTTCCCTCCTGTTGCCGTTGCTTTGATACTGCCATCGGCGATGCTACAACTGGTGGCATCCACAACGGTACCAAGGCTGAGTATTGGACCGGATATTTCACAGTCGATCGGGTCAACGTCGTCTCCGCATGAAATCATCAAAAAAATAATTGAAGCGGCTATTAATGTCTGTCGCATAAATCTATAGTAGCGGTAAAGGTACGTATACGGAAACGATATGTTTGTTACAACAACTTCCTTTTCTTGCGTTATAACGAAACAACGTGGATGTTTATTTCAGAAACACCGGATTAGAACGGAGTTTCGTCGTCGCCACCGGGTCTTGGCGGTTCATTTTCGGAATTGAAGGTATTCAGGCGGCTTTCGCGGGTAATCATACCGGAAAAAGGATTCTCGTACGACGATGATGGAGCATCAAAGTCCGCAAACTTGGTGTATTTGCCAATAAATTTCAGTTTTACACTTCCCACGGAACCATTCCTGTGCTTGGCGATGATGACTTCGCCCATGCCCTGGGTTGGCAGCCCTTCTTCATCAACGGTAATCTTATAATATTCGGGGCGATACAGGAACATCACGATATCGGCATCCTGTTCGATGGATCCGGATTCACGTAAGTCAGACAATTGCGGACGTTTGTCGCCTCCACGGGTTTCGACCCCGCGGCTTAACTGCGACAGTGCCAGGACCGGGATACTCAGTTCCTTGGCGATTCCTTTTAAAGAGCGGGAGATCGACGCGATTTCCTGTTCACGGTTACCGCCCTGGTCTCCGCGCATCAGCTGCAAATAGTCGACGACAACGATCTGGATATTGTGTTCCGCTTTCAGGCGGCGGCATTTCGCGCGTAACTCGAGGACCGAAAGCGCCGGTGTGTCGTCTATAAATATCGGAGCGGAGGATAACTTATTCGTTTTGTGTACCAATTGCGTCCATTCGTGATCGGCGAGGGTTCCTCTTTTGATCTTTTCCCCTTCAAGCTCGGCTTCCGCGGAGATCATCCGGTTAACCAACTGGATGGACGCCATTTCCAGGGAAAAGATTGCCACGGGCACCTTAAACTCCACCGCCGCATTCCGGAGGGCGGAAACGACGAAGGCTGTCTTACCCATACCGGGTCTGGCAGCAATGATGACGAGGTCGGATTTTTGCCATCCCGATGTCATTCGATCAAGGGCCGTGAAGCCGCTGGGCACTCCGGTCAGCCCGTCTTTGTGTTCTTTCAGGGATTGAAGTTCCTGGATCGCACGCGTCATGAGGTTGCGCATGTTATCGTAGTTCTTCCGGAGGTTGGAGTCGGAAATCTCAAAGATCGACTGTTCCGTTTTATCGAGCAGTTCGAAGACATCAGTTGTATCTTCGTAAGCGTTGTGATGAATCTGTGAGGCAACCTGGATCAGTTCGCGCTTGATCGCCATTTCCATGATGACGCGCGCGTGATATTCGATATTGGCGGCGGAACTCACCTTGGATGTGAGTTCGGCAATATAATAGGCGCCACCCACCAGTTCCAGTTTTGCAGTCTTCCGCAGTTGATTCACAACTGTGCGCATATCCACCGGATCGGATGACTTGAACAGGTCGACGATGGCGGTGTAAATTTCCTTGTGGGTCTCGGCGTAGAAATGTTCCGGCTTCAAAAACTCCACTACTGCATTCAGTGCATTCTTCTCCAGCATCAGCGCGCCGAGGACCGCTTCTTCAAGATCAAGTGCCTGAGGGGGCAACTTGCCAAGACTTTCCGAGATATCTCTGGGAATCAGTTTACTTGTCTTGTTGCTTAACCTCAGGGACATTGATCTGCCTTGCTCCATACAGTGGTTGTTGTGCTAGTTTTCGTAGTAAAGGCGACAAACGTACAATCAATGCGTTTTAGTCTCTCCACAACTTATACACAAATAGCCAACAAATTAATTGTGAATAAATTCCTTTTCATTTAACGAATCTTACCTTTATCTGGTATGACAGCCGTTGTTTAAATGGCAATGTAACCACTTTTAAACACCAAACATTTTCCTTTACTTTAAACCGGAATTTTTTTTCATGCAGTCAACTAAACAGAAGATTCATTTTATCGCGATCGGCGGCAGTGTGATGCACAACCTGGCGATAGCGCTGAAACAAGCCGGTCATGAGGTAACCGGATCGGACGACGAAATTCATGACCCTTCACGTACCACATTAAAATCGCATGGCTTACTGCCTGACAGAGAAGGCTGGAACCCGGACAAGATCGACAAAAGCCTCACGGCTGTCATCCTGGGAATGCACGCAAGAAAGGATAATCCTGAGCTGCTGAAAGCCCAGGAACTCGGACTGCGGATCTTTTCCTTCCCTGAATATATTTACGAACAGTCACGGAACAAACAGCGGATCGTTATTGCCGGCAGTCACGGAAAGACGACGATCACGGCCATTGTTATCCATGTGCTGAATTATTTTGGCAGAAAATTCGACTACGTGATCGGGGCCAGTGTTAAGGGGATTGAAAATTCGGTGAAACTTTCGAATGCGCCGATCATTGTGATCGAAGGAGACGAGTACCTTTCTTCGGCCCTTGATCCGACGCCGAAATTTCTCCGGTACAAACATCATATCGGTCTCATCAGCGGAATTGCCTGGGATCATGCAAATGTTTATCACGCCGAGGAAGAATACATGAAACAATTCGATCTCTTTGCCGACGAAACTCCCAAGGGCGGAATCCTGATCTATTGTGAACAGGACTCCCTGGCGCTGATCATCGGCAAAAAAGACAGGGCTGATGTTCAGGCTATTTCCTACCGGAGTCACACGCATGTGAGAGATAACAACGGCGAATTTTTCCTGACGGACGGCAAAAACCGGTACACGGTGAAGATCTTCGGCAGTCATAATTTTCAGAATATCAGCGCGGCGAAAGAAATCCTGAAAAAGATCGGTATTACTTCGGAAAAATTTCTGGAAGCCATTTCCACCTTTGAGGGTGCTTCCGGACGCCTGGAGAAAGTTCGGGAGAACAGCGTTTCCACTATCTACAAGGATTTTGCCCACGCGCCGTCCAAAGTAAAAGCGACGGTCAAGGCGGTCAAGGAAATCTCGCCCGAGCGCGACCTGATTGCCTGTCTTGAACTGCATACGTACAGCAGCCTCAGCAAAAAATTCCTGCCGCAGTACAAGGACAGCATGAAATCGGCTCAGCTTCAGATCGTGTATTACAATCCGGAAAAAATGAAGGGCCGGAACCTCGAACCGCTTGTTGAATCAGATATTAAGGAGTCGTTTAATAATCCGGGGATCGTTGTGTTTGACAACGCAGGTAAACTGGAAGAATTTCTGGGGCGGCAATCGCTCCGGAACAAGGATCTGCTGATGATGAGCTCCGGAAATTTCGGGGGACTTGACCTGAGCAAGCTGTCAGAAAAACTGCTTTCTGACTGACTGACGTAACACCCAATACTTCCCCCACATGAAATTAAATTTACGTAACCCGCTTTGTTTTTTCGATCTTGAAACCACGGGCATTAATATTATCCAGGATCGTATTATCGAGATCGCTGTAATCAAGATGATGCCGGGAGGCGAATTGTTAAGGAAGTCCGACGTACTCAACCCGACCATACCCATCCTCCCGGAGTCTTCCGCGATACACGGGTTAACGAACGAGGATGTCAAAGACAAACCGACTTTTAAAGAGGTCGCAAAAGACTATGCGCGATTTTTCGAAGGTGCTGACCTCGCCGGGTTCAACATCATCAAGTTTGATATTCCCATGCTCGTGGAAGAGTTCCTGCGCGCCGGTGTGGAGTTTGACTACAGCCGAAAAAAAATAATTGACGCGCAGAAGATCTTTCATCTCATGGAGAAACGTACGCTTTCCGCAGCCTACCGGTTCTACGTGAATAAGGAAATTCAGAATTCCCATACCGCTGAGGCGGATACGGAAGCCACTATGGAAGTTTTGCTGGCACAGGTGGAACGTTATGAAGGTCGCCCCGTAACGGATGGCCTGGAAAGAAAGATCGGCGAAGTGAGAAATGACATGGATGCACTCAGTAAGATTACCGCTACCGACCTTGTCGATCTTGGAGGACGCATGGTGATGAATGAAAAAGGCCAGGAGGTATTCAACTTCGGAAAGCACAAAAATAAAATCGTCACCGAAGTACTCCGGCAGGAGCCTTCGTACTACGAGTGGATCATGAACGGAGAGTTTTCACTCGACACAAAACGGAAGCTCACCGAAATAAGGCTAAGGAGTTTTAAGAAATAGCGCTAGGCTTAATGATGATTGGCCTTGAATTGTTTCTCCCCTGCTTTGATTTCTACGGGTAAATGGTTTGCCGCCGGTGGTATCGGACAGGAAAATTTCGGATTGTAGCTGCAGTACGGGTTATAGCAAAGATTAAAATCAAGCACAACATCCTCCGTCCTGGGGATGCGGAATTCGAGGTACCGTCCTACGTCATAGGTCTCATGTCCATTGGTGAGATCGGTAAAAGGAATAAACAGATAGTCTTCATAACCCGGCCTCTTCATTATATCCGGACTTTGGTACACTTCAAGGACATAGTCCTTACCCTGCAATGTAAAATGAACTTCTCCGTATTTTGAATAATCCGGAAGGCGTGACGTAGTGGTCTTCATCTTAAACAAAACGGGAAGTTCGGTCTTGACGAATTTCACAGGGACACGAAACGCAAGATCGACGGGATAATAGTTCAGCCCCTTGAATCGTTTTCTGTCTTTTTTGGTCAGTGGAGAATTTTGGGGATCCCGGAATTCTGACTCCTGTTTTTTTCTGTGGTCGTTGATCACGCTGATAGCCTCTCCCTGGCTGAAGCCCTGGAACCCCCAAAAGGTCAGCACGACGGCCAATACCGGCATCCGGTTTAACGCAGTCATCCTGGAAAACAGCTTCCCGGCAAGTGTCTCCGCGAAATATAAAGTCATTTTTTATACCCCTGGGCTTCCGGTATCCATTTTTTCAGGTCACTGATACGGGTGGAATGAGACGGGTGAGTCGACAAAAATTCAGGAGGCTCCTGGCCGCCGCTCATCTCGGTCATCCTTTCCCAAAACGCGGGAGCCTGGTTCGGATCGTAACCCGCCATTGTCATAAATATCAAGCCGATATGGTCTGCTTCCGATTCGTGTTCACGGCTGAATTTAAGCATCCCGATATTCGTTCCCGCACCAACAGCCTGCATCAGCAATTCCTGACCAGCCGTTGGGTTCTGTCCAAGGACAGCACTCAGGGTTCCCAGTCCGTACTGAGCGAGCATTTGCTGGCTCATCCGTTCCCTGCCGTGATTGGCGATGGCATGAGCCACTTCGTGGCCCATCACCACGGCCACACCGGTTTCATCTTTGCATATCGGCATAATCCCCGTGTAGAAGGCTACCTTACCGCCGGGCATACACCATGCGTTGACCGTTTTAGGGTCATCGATCAAATTGAATTCCCACTGGAAGCCGGCCAGCTCCGCGGAAGCGCCTTTACTGGCCATGTACTCTTCCACCGCTTTTTGAATCTTAACGCCTACACTTTTCACCATTTGCGCCTGTTGCTGGTTGGTCGACAAAGGGCCCTTGGTAATCACTTCGCTGTACTGTTGATTAGCCATAGGGATAATTTCCGAATTGGATACAAGGCTTAGTTGCTTTCTCCCGGTAACAGCCACCGATGCACAGGCATATATCAGAAGGGCGGCTATTGGTAAAATAAGAATCTTCCTGAACATGACATTTTTTTGACCAAAAATACAAATCCGGTGCCACTATGTTTCATAGATTTGTCAAAAGTTATTTGGTCCTGATTTTAACAGGCACTGTTCAAATCCAACAATTAACCGATAACTTGTAGCCATTAACTACAAACGTACCTATGAGAATTTTTGCTGTCGGAAGGAATTACGCCGAACATATTAAAGAACTCAACAATGAACGGCCGGACGAGCCGGTTATCTTTACCAAGCCGGATACGGCACTGCTCCGGAACAACGCCCCCTTTTATTACCCTGACTTTTCGAAGGACATTCATTACGAAGTGGAATTAGTGCTGCGCATCTGCAAGGAAGGAAAGAATATTGAGGAAAAATTTGCCCACAAGTACTACGATGCCATTTCAATCGGTGTAGATTTTACGGCGAGGGATTTGCAGCAGAAAGCGAAGGAGAAAGGATTGCCATGGGATATTGCAAAAGGCTTCAACGGCTCTGCGCCTGTCGCCGACAAATTTATTCCTGTAAGCGATTTTAAGGATCTGAAGAATATAAACTTCAGCCTGACGATCGACGGAGAAATTAAGCAACAAGGTAACACGAGCCTTATGCTTTTCAGTTTCGATTATATAATTTTGTATTTGTCCAGATTTTTTACGCTGCGGGCGGGTGATTTGATTTTTACGGGAACACCAAAAGGTGTCGGCCCGGTCAAGGTTGGAAATGTGCTATCTGCTTATATTGAAAATGATAAACTACTGGAATTTGAAATTAAATAAGATCGTCGTTCTTTTTTTTGCGATCATTCCATTCACGTCTTATTCTCAATTCAGCAAACCTGAAGAGGAGCTTTATTCGGAGGAAAAATATTTATACCCCGTTTATCCCGGCAAACCCGGATCGCTGGCCGGGACTATGGGCGAACTTCGGACAACACATTTCCATTCCGGTATCGATATCCGAACTAACAACATGATCGGTTCACCGGTCCTGGCTTCAAAAAGCGGATACATCTCCCGCATCTCCAGCCTTTCGTCGTCTTATGGAAACGTCATATACATCACACACCCGGACGGTCACACAACCCTGTACGCGCACCTGGAAAAGTTCCTCGGCGCCTGGGGCGAACACGTATTGAAAGAACAATACAAAAGGAAAGCGAATGAAATCGATTTGTTTTTTCTCCCCGGCCAGTTTCCGGTAAAGCAGGGAGAGACAATTGCCTTGTCGGGAAATACCGGATCATCCGGTGGTCCTCACCTTCATTTTGATATCCGGGACTCCAATAATTTTGCGCTCGATCCGCTGAAGGTCGCCGGCTTCACGGAACTAATGGATAATTATCCGCCGGCAGCTGAAAAGATCGCTCTTCGTACCCTTGATATCGACTCGCGGATCAATGATCGATTCGGACGGTTCGAATTTTACGCACAACGTGTCGGCACAAACTATGTCCTCGCCAACCCCATTCTCGCAACGGGCAGTATCGGTGTGGAGATCGTAGCCAAAGACAAGCTTGCACCCCAAAGCCAGTTTTACGGGGGTGTTAACTATATCGAGATGCTCGTCGATAGCGCGATGATTTTCAGTCAGGCCATTGAAAAGGTCGACCTTGCCGAGACACGGGCAATCTATACGCTGATGGATTTTAAGACCATGCGCAACAAGGGAACACGCTTTTATAAATTGTATATCGACGATGGAAACGAGCTGAAGTTTTACAGTCATTCCCCTGGCTCCGGGAAGATCAGGGTTAAACCCGACACGGAATCTTCTGTTCAGATAAAAATGAAGGACAGCGACGGAAATGCCAGCAATGTTTTTTTTAAGCTAAAGCCCAACAAACCTGCCCGGGAAGTTTCGTCACTGGAAGTATATCCCTACCAGGAACTGAGCGCTGATATCACCGAAAACATCCTGACCGTTACCGGTAAACCCTGCAGTGATTCCGGAAACAAGGCCACTTTTTATTCCAGCGATACCACCTACCTGCTTGAACCCGCCTATTATAATGCCAACCGGGCAGTGTACCTGATTGACCTGCGCAAGAACATCCCCGACTCCGTGTCACTTTGCGGAAAATCCATCTATCCAAAGATCAATATCAGCATTCCTTCGGGAACGGAATATAAGTACTACAGTGATCTGATGGACATTCAATTTCCCCTGAATGCCATCTACGACACCCTTTACCTGAACACAAATTATTCTAAGGACAACGCAGGAAACGAAATTTTCACGATCGGTTCCCGTACTGTTCCGCTGCACAAGAGCATCGGCGTCTCATTAAAGCCACAGAATTTATATCCTCTTCAGAAGGACGTCGCAGTATACAGGGCTATTGGCCGCAGTTACGCTTATGTCGGTGGCGAGTGGATAAATGGCAGGGTGCATTTCAGCACGCGTGAGTTCGGTGATTTTACCATCCTGCAGGATTTGAATCCGCCGTCGATCACACCCTTGCTGGTGACAAGTCATAACCTGCGCTTCAGGATCAGAGACGACCTCTCCGGCGTGTCCTCTTACGAGGCAAGCATCAATGGCAATTGGCTCTTGATGTATCATGACAGCAAAACGGCTACGATATCGTCAAAGCCATTGGATCCCACGGTACCCCTGGCCGGTGATTTCGAATTGATCGTAACGGATAATGCAGGAAACAAATCGACGTACAAAAAGAAAATCCCTTAATCATGGCATTGGCTGTCGGCAAAAAGGCTCCGGATTTTTCCGTGAACGATCAGGACGGTAACAACGTAAAACTATCGGACTTCAAAGGAAAAAAAGTTGTCCTGTACTTTTATCCCAAAGACATGACACCGGGTTGTACCGCCGAAGCCTGTAACCTCCGCGATAACTACAACTTCCTGTTAAAACAGGGATATGAAGTGCTGGGTGTAAGCACAGACAATGAAAAGGCCCATCAGAAATTTATCGCAAAGGAAAAACTTCCTTTCCGGTTGTTGGCTGATACAGAAAAAAAACTTCACGGCTTGTATGGCACCTGGGTTGAGAAATCCATGTACGGCAGGAAGTATATGGGTACCGCCCGCGTTACTTTTGTTATCAATGAAGCGGGTGTAATCGAGGAGATCATTGAAAAGGTGGATACAAAAAACCATACCGCTCAGATCCTGAAAACCGATACCGGGTCACCGTCCTCACCGAAGAAAACGCCCGCAAAAACTGCAACGAAGTCCACTGCAAAAACTGTGTCCGGGAAAACGTCCGCAAAAAAGAAATAGCTGCCACGGGGGCTCATCGGAATACATCCGGCCACTGCGTATAATTATTGCGACACTATTTGGAGTAAGGGGAGTCACTGGGTATATTCGCGGCAACCATTAGAAATTTCAATGAGCCAAACAACAGACATCGAATCCCTGAAGAAAATTGCATCCCAGATCAGAAGGGATATCGTGCGCATGGTCCATGCGTGCCAGTCGGGACACCCCGGCGGATCGCTGGGCTGCACGGATTTTTTTGTTGCCCTGTATTTCCGGATTATGAAGCACGATCCGGCGTTTCATATGAGCGGCGCGGGAGAAGATCTGTTTTTTCTTTCCAATGGTCATATTTCCCCGGTGTGGTACGCAACGCTGGCACGCTCGGGATATTTCGATGTGAAAGAACTCGCCACTTTCCGTAAACTGGACTCCAGATTACAGGGGCACCCGGCGACGCATGAACACCTGCCCGGTATACGAATTGCCTCCGGTTCTTTGGGCCAGGGGCTTTCGGTTGCCCTGGGCGCGGCTCAGGCCAAGAAGCTGGATAAAGACGACCGCTTTGTTTTTGTAATGATGGGCGACGGTGAACAGCAGGAAGGACAGGTATGGGAAGCCGCTATGTACGCCGCGCACAATAAAATGGACAATGTCATCGCTACCATAGACTATAACGGTCAACAGATCGATGGTCCGGTCGACAAGATCCTTAATTTGCTGGACCTGAAGGCAAAGTGGGAATCATTCGGATGGGAAGTCATCGACAGCAACGGTAACAATATGGAAGAAGTTGTCAAGGCACTTGAATATGCCAAGACACAGGCCAAAAAAGGTAAACCCGTGCTGAACCTGATGAAAACGGAAATGGGTTTTGGCGTCGATTATATGGTGGGCTCTCACAAATGGCACGGCGTGGCCCCGAATGATGAAGAACTTGCACGAGCATTGGCACAGCTGGAAGAAACACTGGGCGATTATTAGTATATATACGTTCCTTGTTACGGAAACAAAAAGCCAGATGGCAATCCATCCGGCTTTTTTTTATTCAAGGCTGCGACTGTCATTCATGCATCCACTGCGTGTATCTTTGGCTTACACAATTCAGGAAGTAGCCGACCGTTAAAAGACTGAATGAACAAAAATGCACACATGTTGAAGGGTACCGCTGTTATCACATTCCTTTTCCTGTTTTTCAGCCTTGCTGCCTTCAGTCAAACCAAGGTACAGCAAAAAATTCCAGACAAAACCCGGATCCTGTTTCTGCTGGATGCGTCCGGGAGTATGCTCGAGCAGTGGGAACGTCCGAACCAGACCCGGTGGAGTGTCGCGAAATCGATCCTGGCCAAGCTCGTCGACTCGCTCCGGTTGAACAGCAAACTTGAACTGGGTCTTCGCGTCTACGGGCACCGCTCACCGCAGGAAATAAAAAACTGTAAAGACACCTGGCTCGAGGTTCCGTTCAAAGGTAAAAACCACAGCCTGATCATCGAGAAACTGAATGAAATCAAGCCGAAAGGTGTGACACCTATCACCTTTTCCCTCGAACAGGCGGCAGGCGATTTTCCGGCGGGACCCGGATACAGAAACATTGTCATTCTCATCACCGATGGTATCGAATCCTGCGGAGGCGATCTCTGTGCCATGTCCAAAGCTCTTCAGGAAAAAGGGGTATTTCTCCGCCCGTATATTATCGGACTGGGGCTCCGGTCCGAAAAGTCACTCGAATGCGCCGGCAAATACATCGACGCCGATACACCGGGGAAATTCTATGATGTGCTCAATGAATCGATCGAGTCAAGCTTTGCCAAAACCACGGTCAGCGTGGAGTTACTTGACGGAAACAACAGGCCCACGGAAACAAATGTGAACATCACTTTTGCGAATTCCGTAACAGGAGTACCCATGTACGACTTTG
The DNA here is from genome assembly GCA_041742155.1 of Chryseolinea sp. Lineage (GTDB taxonomy): Bacteria > Bacteroidota > Bacteroidia > Cytophagales > Cyclobacteriaceae > Chryseolinea. The sequence continues at coordinate 34,359 of JBGSJE010000011.1, forward strand.
TGCATTACCTGGATCGAATGGGACGCCCCGATACCGTGCAGATAGATCCCGTAATGGACTATGACCTGATCGTAAATACGATTCCCCCGGTGATAAAAAAGAGTGTTTCCATTTTAACCGGCAAGCACAACGTGATCACTATCCCGGCCCCACAGGGAAATCTGATCGTTCAGCAGGAAGGAAGGAAAGATCACAACCTGCAGTCCATCATTCGCATCAAAGGACAAACGGAGATCATCAACACGCAGCAGAGCAATCTGAACTTCCGGTACCTGGCAGGAAAATACGAAGTGGAGACCTTAACGTTGCCCCGCCGGACGTTTGACGTCGAAATCCTGCCGGGCAAGACCAAGACCGTCTTGTTACCCGCACCAGGGGTAGTCAACTTCAACACGATCTCGACAGGATTCGGAAGCCTTTATGAGTTGAAGGAAAAGGGCGCGCAGGAATGGGTATGTAACCTGAATGACCTCCGGTCGCTATTCAGCCTGAACCTGCAACCGGGGCAGTATAAAATTGTGTTCCGGGTGCGACAGACAACCGGCAGCAAATTCACGGGATTTAAGAAGTTTACCGTACGTCCTGGAGAAACGCTTACCGTAAATGTCTTTAATTAGACCACGTGTCAGTCGGCCAGGATGAGCCAGGGAAGGATGGCGATCAGTAGTCCGATAAGGAACCAGATGATGAGTTTCCGGTTGGTGTTTCGTTCACGCTGAGTGGCTTCGTCCGACATATCTATTCCGGGAGGTAACTTTCTCCACGTTTACGGAGAAGAACGCCGAAAGTTTGAATGGCCTTACGTGATTTTAAGCCATTAACAAATCATTAACAGTCTTTCGGAAGAATCCCAAAGTTTTACGACTTTCGCAGCACGTATGGGATAACTTGTACGCTATTTAAACCGACTTCCAACAGGCATCATGACAAAATTCACATTTACCGAAAAGAAAGATACCCGCTCCGGCTTTGGTGTGGGCTTACATGAGTTAGGGAAAAAGAATAGCAATGTAGTTGCGCTTTGTGCGGACCTTACTGGTTCGCTGAAAATGGACGCTTTCAAGAAAGAATTCCCCGATCGGTTCTACCAGGTGGGTATTGCTGAAGCGAATATGATGGGCCTTGCGGCCGGGATGACGATCAGCGGAAAAATACCCTTCACCGGTACATTCGCGAATTTTTCCACGGGCCGTGTATACGATCAGATACGCCAGTCGATCGCTTATTCGGGTAAAAACGTGAAGATCTGCGCCTCGCATGCGGGGTTAACATTGGGTGAGGACGGCGCGACGCACCAGATCCTGGAAGATATCGGGATGATGAAAATGCTGCCTGGAATGACTGTTATTGTACCCTGCGACTATAACCAAACGAAGGCTGCAACAATAGCCCTGGGCGACCATGAAGGTCCCGCCTACCTCCGCTTCGGACGGCCCAGCTGGCCTATTTTTACCACGGACCGGCCGTTTGTTATCGGGAAGGCCGACAGAATGATCGAAGGAAAAGACGTGACGATCTTCGCCTGCGGGCACCTGGTCTGGAACGCAGTGGAAGCCGAGGCAATTCTTTCCGCGAAAGGAATCAGCGTCGAGCTCATCAATATCCATACGATCAAACCACTTGATGTAGAGGCGATTCTGGCATCAGTCGAAAAAACGCGCTGCGTGGTCACATGCGAAGAACATCAGGTGAACGGCGGGCTTGGCGACGCCGTTGCACAAGTACTTGGCCGGTTCAATCCTACGCCGATCGAAATGGTGGCGGTGAATGATTCGTTCGGCGAAAGCGGGACACCCACCCAACTTCTGAAGAAATACGGACTCGGTCCGGAAAATATCGTGAGCGCGGTCGAAAAAGTTCTGCGGCGCCGGAAATAGATCGTCCATTTACCATTGTACCTGCCGCCGGCGTATCAGTCCCGGGGCAGGTCATTTTTTTTCATCTTTTTCGCCGAAAACACCTCTATCTAAAATAATTGATTGAGTGTCAGCAGTTAAAACATTTCTTTATGGAATGACATACCTTTTTGCATCTTGACGGTGTCTTTCAGGGATTCCACGAATTGATAAAATGTTAACCACGTACTTAAAGGAAAGGACTATGAAACAATCTCTGTTGGTCGCGTTTATATTCTTCATATTTCAACCTGCATTCACACAAAATAAAACTTCTCCTATGACGCCATACGACTATGAAAAAGCCTGGAAAGAGGTCCAGGAATTTGAAAGCAAGGGTTTACCGGAATCAGCATTAAAGGTTGTGAATACCATCTATGAGCAGGCGGGCAAGGAGAAGCATGCCGGTCAATTGGTCAAGGCCGTTATCCACCAGTTAAAATTCACCGACTACAAAGAAGAGAACGCCTTCGTCAGGAACCTGAATCGCCTGCGCGAGGAAGCACAGGCATCCTCTTTCCCCGCGAAACCGCTGCTCCACTCGATGCTGGGAGAGATGTACTGGCAATACTATCAGAATAACCGGTACCGTTTTAACGAAAGAAGCGAAATCCTGAACTCGGAACAGGACGATATAGAGACCTGGAGCCTGGAAAAGATCACTGCCGAAACATTCCGGCAGTATCAGCTTTCACTCCGGGAAAGCGATAAGAGTAAAGCCACACCCATCGGACTCTATGAAGACGTGATCCACCCGGGCAACACCCTGGGACGCACCTACAGACCTACCCTGTTCGACTTCCTCGCTCACCGTGCCCTGGATTTCGCAAGTGGCGAAGAAGCCTCCTTAACAAAGCCGTCCTATGCATTCGAACTTGACCGTGAAGACCTGTTCGCGCCGGCGGCGATATTTTCAACCCTAAAGGTTGAAACAAGGGATACGATGTCGATGAAGTATTTTGCCCTGACATTGCTTCAGGATCTGATCCGGTTTCATCTCCAGGACAAGGACCCGGAACCACTTGTAGACGTGGATATCAAGAGACTTGCATTCATCAGGGCCAATCACATTAACCCGGCGAAAAACGACCTTTATTTTAACGCGGTGGAGCAGCTCGAAAAACTTCATCTCACCCACCCGGTATCAACCCGGGTTTCGTTTCTAAAGGCGCAGGTATACGCGGAACGCGCATCGCAGTATAAACCCCTGCTGTCAGACGATCACAAATGGGATTTTAAAAAAGCGTTTGATATCTGCGACGAAGCCAAAAAACGTTTCCCCGATTCAGGGGGCGCCATACAATGCGAAAATCTGCAGGAGGATATTATATCCAAATCGATTCGCGCCAGTATGGAAGAGAACAACCTTCCTTCGCAGGCATTCCGGAGTCTTGTTCACTATCGGAATGTGACGGTTCTGCACTACCGGATCATCCCCGTTAGCCGCGACGAAGTCCGTGCGCAGCGTAAACGGTGGGAAAAGGATTACAATGTCGATCGTGAACAAAAATTCATCGAACATTTTGCCGCCAAGGCTCCGCTGAAATCGGGAAAGCACGTGTTGCCCGACGACAAGGATTACCAGACGCACAGCGTAGAAGTCAAGCTCGATGCTTTGCCCGAAGGTGAGTACATGGTATTATACAGCCACCGTTCCGATTTCTCGACGTCGGCTAACGGAATGGCGTATGCGTTCACGACCATATCCTATATCAGCTACCTGCACCGTCAGGCAAAAGACGGTGGAACTGAATTTTACGTACTGAACCGCCAGACCGGTGAAGCGATGGCGGGTGTGAAGGCGGACGTATTTTCCAGCCAGTACAACTATCAAAAGAACGTTTACGAATCCATCAAGGTTGGAACATATTCTACCGATGGTTCCGGTTACTTTAAGGTGCCTTTTATCAGAAACGATAACAGGAGGAATTTCTTCGTGAACTTCAGCATCAAAAAAGACAGCAACAGCACTGAACCGATCGACAAGCAACAATATTACGGAGGATCTATCGGGCAGTATAAATATGGCGAGCCGCAAAGCCATACACAGACCTACTTCTTCCTGGACAGGGCTATTTACCGTCCGGGGCAAACGATCTATTTCAAGGGTCTGGTTATCAACACGGATGGCAAAACCTCCGCTATCAGACCCAATTACACCACAACTGTCACGTTATACGATGTAAACTACCAGGCGCGGGGTGAGGTGCGCGTCACTACAAATGAGTTCGGTACCTTCAACGGAACATTTACTTCACCCGCTACCGGACTGACAGGAGAAATGCAACTATCGAACAACGACGGCAGCGGAGCCGCATCGTTTTCGGTGGAGGAGTATAAGCGTCCGAAGTTTGAAGTGGCTTTTGAACCGGTAAAAGGTTCGTTCCGGCTGAACGAGAACATAAAGGCGGAAGGTTTTGCCCGCGCTTACTCGGGCGCGAACATCGACGGCGCTTCCGTTGCCTACCGTGTGGTCAGGGTTGCTCATTTTCCGTTCTGGTGGTGGTGCCGTTGGGGATATTATCCATCCTCTCCGGAAATGGAGATCACCAACGGCGTTACACGTTCAGACGCCGACGGAAAATTCAGCGTTGAATTCAAGGCTATCCCCGACCCGGGTGTGGATCCTTCGTCCGATCCTACTTTTGATTACACGATCTATGCGGATGTTACCGACATCAACGGCGAGACACACAGCAGTTCCACGACAGTATCCGTGGGCTACAAGGCGCTGCGTGTAAGCGTACCGTTTAATAATATCAACAAGGATACCGTGACGCCGGTGTTATCGGAGTTCCCGATCAATACCACAAACCTGGCCGGTGAATTCGAACCGGCGAAAGGAACCATTAAGATTTTCGAACTGAAATCCCCTGCCAGAACTTTCCGAAACCGACTGTGGGAGCAACCCGACCGCCACCTTTTCACGCAGGAGCAGTATTATCAATTGTTCCCGCTGGATCTTTACGCGGATGAGTCCAACAAGTTCAAATGGTCCAGGTCGAAGGAAGTACTCGCTCTGCAGTTTGATACACGCGAGAAAAAAACTTTTGCAGTCAATGATCTCCGGTCATGGAAGCCCGGCGAGTACGTCCTTGAAATCACGGCGCTTGACAATACCGGTCAGGAAGTTAAAGAAGTAACCTACTTTACTGTGTTCTCACCATCAGCGGCGACCATCCCGACGGCGGCGGTACATTATTTTCAGGGCATCAAGGTCACCGGCGAGCCCGGCGAGAAAGCGACGTTTTCAAGCGGAACATCGGACAAAAAAATCCGCGTGCTTTATGAAATCGAACGCGATGGCGAACTGCTTTCGAAAGAATGGATAACACTGTCAAACGAACAACGACTGTTCGACATCCCGCTCCGGGAAGAGCACAGGGGAAATCTCGGTATCCACTATACGTTTATCAGGAACAACCGGCTCTACGAGGAGAACACGACCATTGTTGTTCCGTTTACGAATAAAGCCCTGGATATATCCTTTCAGACGTTCCGCGACAAGCTGCTGCCAGGCCAACAGGAACAATGGAAGATCCTGGTCAAGGGAAAAAATGCGGATAAGGTAGCCGCTGAAATGGTCGCTACACTTTACGATGAGTCCCTCGATGTCTTCCGTTTCCACAGCTGGTATGCCAATTTCTTCCAGTCCAGTTATGCCAGGCTGAACTGGAGCAGTACAAATGGTTTTAATGAGAGGGCTCTCACTGCGTTCATCAACAACTGGAACCCGTCGCATGCCCGTTCGCCGGAAAGCGCTTACTTTGATCAGTTCAATTGGTTCGGCTACAGCTTCTACGATTCTTATTACAGGAATCGCCGTTATCGTTCTGCCGGCGGCCGTGGCAAGTTGCAGGAAGTGGCGATGATGTCGAATGCCGACATGGAAGAGGCCAAGGCAGCGGCACCAGCGGCAAAGAAGGAAGCGAAAGAAGCGGCGGACGATTCTGTTGCCCAAAAACCTTTCGGAGGAACGCAACCCAAGCCCGAAGCAAAAGAGGATTTTTCGCAGGTAAAAGTGCGAACAAATTTCAGTGAGACCGCTTTCTTTTATCCCCAGCTTCAAACCAACGACAAGGGTGAGATCATTGTGAACTTCACGGTTCCGGAAGCGCTTACCCGCTGGAAAATGTTAGGTTTTGCCCACACAAAAGATCTGAAATCCGGTTTTGCATCAAACCACCTGGTCACGCAGAAAGACCTGATGGTTGTACCCAATCAACCGCGGTTTTTCAGGGAGAACGACAAGATGATCTTCGCCGTAAAGGTGAGCAGTCTGGTTGACGCCGAACTGAAAGGCCAGGCGCAACTGGAATTTTTCGATGCCCTTACGATGAAGCCCGTCGATAGCGAGATGAAAAACGTGAACAAAACACAGCCTTTCACCCTAAAACCAAAACAAAGTACCAGCCTCGAATGGAGTATCGAGATCCCGGAGGGCATCCAGGCCATCAGTTATCGTGTTGTCGCAAAGTCCGGGAATTTTTCCGACGGCGAAGAGATGACGATACCCGTGGTAACAAACCGTATGCTGGTCACGGAAACACTGCCGTTGCCTATTCGCGGAAAGCAGAGCAAGGAATTCCGTTTTGAAAAACTAATCGGCAACAAATCGAAAACGCTTCGCCATCAGCGTTTCACACTGGAGTTTACGTCTAACCCGGCGTGGTATGCCATACAGGCTCTCCCCTACCTGATGGAATATCCATACGATTGTGTCGAACAAACATTCAGTAAATTTTACGCGAACAGTATCGCATCGCACATTGCCAACTCCAGTCCGCGGATCAGGCAGGTTTTTGACACGTGGAAAAACATTCAACCCGACGCATTGCTTTCCAACCTCGAGAAGAACCAGGAACTGAAATCGGCGATCCTGGAAGAGACACCCTGGGTACTGCAGGCGAAAAGCGAGTCGCAGCGCAAACGCAACGTCGGTTTATTGTTTGACCTCAACAGGATGGCTAACGAGCAGGAAAAGGCCCTGGAGAAAATCACAAAAGCGCAGACTTCCGGGGGAGGATTTTCCTGGTTCCCCGGCTTCCCGGAAGACCGGTACATGACCCAGCACATCGTCAGTGGTATGGGACACCTGGATGTACTTGGTGTAAGATCCGTTCGTGATGATGACCGGACATGGAACATGGTTATCCGCGCAGTCGACTACCTGGATCGTCAGATCCTGGATGACTATGAACGGCTGAAAGCGCTGGCCAAAAAGAAACAGATCAACCTGGATGACAAACACATCGGATACCTTCAAATCCACTACCTGTATACACGCAGCTATTTCAGGGACCACGAAGTACCTTCGGAAATCCGTGAGGCATTTCAATATTACCTGGGCCAGGCGAAGAAGTACTGGCTGAACAACAACCTGTACCTGGAAGGTATGACGTGTCTTGCGCTGCATCGTTACGATGATAAAACCACGACTGCTGCGATGATCAAATCTTTCAGCGAGCGTGCTTTGCGTTCCGAAGAGATGGGTATGTATTGGAAACAGGAGCACGGATATTACTGGTATCAGGCGCCAATCGAAACACAAGCGCTCATGATCGAAGTGTATGATGAGGTTGGATCCGACGCAAAAGCGGTTGAGGAATTAAAAGTGTGGCTGCTGAAGCAAAAACAAACACAGGATTGGAAGACGACCAAAGCCACGACCGAAGCCTGCTACGCGTTATTGCGCCGTGGAACGGATCTGCTGGCCAACACAAAAATTGTCGACATTACGGTGAACGACAAGGTTATCGATCCGACCAAACTTGAAGACACCAAGGTAGAAGCCGGCACAGGATATTTCAAAACGGCCTGGCAGGCTGGTGAAATCACACCGGGAATGGGCAAGATACATATTTCAAAGACCGATGACGGCGTGGCATGGGGTGCCGCGTACTGGCAGTACTTCGAGCAACTGGACAAGATCACGGCGGCAGAAACACCACTGAAGCTGAAAAAGGATTTGTTCAAAATGCAGCACACGGACAAGGGCCCGGTAATCATTCCGATCACTTCGCAGTCGCCTCTGCAGACGGGGGACCTGGTAAAAGTGCGGATCGAACTGCGTGCGGACCGGGATATGGAATACGTCCACCTGAAGGATATGCGCGCTGCGGGATTTGAGCCTGTCTCAACACTTTCGACTTTCAAATATCAGGACGGCTTATATTACTATGAAAGTCCAAGGGACCTGGCCACAAACTTCTTCATCGGCTACCTTCCAAAGGGAACCTATGTATTTGAATATGAACTGCGCGTATCACAGAAAGGCGATTTCTCCAACGGAGTGACGACAATCCAATGCATGTATGCACCGGAGTTCGCAAGTCACTCACAGGGTATACGGGTAAATATCAAGTGATCGCGAGCAGACCGGTTCCCGATCGGAAACTGACTGGTTGCGTGAGGTGAACGGAACCTATATAAACAATAAAGCCACCGAAGGGTGGCTTTATTTAAGCATTTTAAAAAGGTATTAACAATAGCTTCTTAGTTCAATACTTTTACGTTCACTGCGTTCATACCTTTTTTACCTCTCTCAACTTCATATTCGACCTGATCGTTTTCACGAATTTCGTCGATAAGACCTGAAGAATGTACGAAGATATCTTCGCCTGAATCGGATGGCTTAATGAAACCAAAACCTTTGGCGTCATTGAAAAATTTAACTGTTCCTTGCATTGTTTTATTAATTATTAAAAAAAAAAGAAAAACACGTTTTAAAGAGAGATGTTCTCTGCAACAAATAATTCTAATAGAGTTGAATTCCTTGAGAAAACGAACCTTATGGAATATTTATTTAATTAAGGAAGGTGAAGCAACAAAAACCTGATTACAGAAACTGTTGGAAGCACTATTACTTAAAATGCTCCGCAAGATAGAGTATGTTCACGAGAATATCTAATGTTCGGTGAAATAAAGAAAAACGATTCTATTTACCCGGCCTGTCAGAATCGTTTAGAACGTTTTCGCCAAATTTCAACATCATAGTATACAGCCGGTTACAATAACTTCTTACGAGGCGCCTTACGTGCTGTTCGATACAGAGTATTGCAGGCTGGCTGTCAGCATAAACCTCAACACTCGCTTTGATTCAAGCAAACATCGCTTATATGACTTGCGGTGATCGTCATTACAACCTCCCACACCACTGTGGATTGACGATCCCGGGGTTACAACGTATACTGAATACACGCCGCCGAATGATTTGCCTTTCGCCTGGCATCCTCGACCGACTGACCTTTCGCAAGACAGACCCCCATACGTCTTTCACCATTAACTTCCGGCTTTCCGAACAGACGAAGCTGTGTATCAGGTTCCGCTAGTGCGTTCTCCAGTCCTGTAAACGTGACTTTTTTAGACTGACCTTTCACCAGGATCACCGATGAGGCGGAAGGGCCCAACTGTCGGATCGCCGGAACCGGTAATCCCAGAATAGCACGAACGTGTAACGCAAATTCAGACAGGTCCTGGGATATCATGGTGACCATACCCGTATCGTGTGGCCTGGGCGAAACTTCGCTGAAATAGACTATGTCACCCTTTACGAAGAATTCCACGCCAAAGATACCATAGCCACCGAGGGCATTAACCACTTTACGGGCGATATCCTGCGCTTCTTCCAGCGCCGGTGCCGACATGGGATGCGGCTGCCACGATTCCTGGTAATCACCGTGCTCCTGACGATGTCCGATCGGTTCGCAAAAAGAGACTCCGTCACGATGGCGGATCGTTAACAGCGTGATCTCGTAATCAAAATCGACAAACCCTTCGATGATAACTTTACCCCCTCCGCTCCTGCCTCCCTCTTGCGCATATCTCCATGCCTCTTTCAAATCACCTTCGGTTTTAACGGTACTCTGGCCTTTACCCGACGAACTCATGATAGGCTTAACCACACAGGGCAGGCCGATAGCCTTTACGGCGTTGTCGAATTCATCCGGGGAGTCCGCAAAACGGTAGGGAGAAGTCTTGATCGCAAGGTCGACAGCGGCAAGTGTGCGAATTCCCTCCCTGTTCATGGTTAACCTTGCAGCATTGGCAGTGGGTACGACGTTGAAGCCTTCTTTCTCCAATTCCACCAGTGTCTGTGTCGCGATAGCTTCCACTTCCGGAACAATGTAGTCGGGCTTTTCTTGTTCGATCAGGCCGCGGAGAGCGTTCCCGTCCAACATAGAGATTACGTATGAACGATGTGCTACCTGCATCGCGGGAGCATTCGCATAGCGGTCGACTGCGATCACTTCCACTCCGTACCGCTGAAACTCAATTACCACTTCCTTACCCAATTCACCGGAGCCTAACATCATCACCTTAACAGCAGACGTACTGAACGGCGTTCCCAGCGACAATTTTTCTTTTATCGAACTCATTTGTGACATTTCTTAAGATTGTACCCGATTATCCAAAAATAGTCACCAACTTGATGGCTGTACAAATGAATGAGTAAAATAATCTACACTTTGTCTATTAAATTCCGCACGTATCACAATCGCTGAGGCCTAAAGGAGGTTTTTTAAATTCTTATTTCCTGGTAAGGTTTTTAAAGGTTAGCCTGCGAGAGGTGGGTTATGAAAAACAAAAAAGTTCTTATAATTGATGATGAGGAAGATTTAGGTATTTTATTGGAGCGATTCTTTTTTTCAAGAAAGATCGACGTCTATGTCGCGAGGACAATAGAAGACGGTATGAAAATACTCGAAGAACAAAAACCTGATATCATTTTTTTAGACAATAACCTGCCGGATGGACTGGGCTGGAGTAAGACAGAATACATACTGGTAAATTATCCGCAAACCCAATTGAATCTTATCAGTGCCCTCGATGTACCTAAAACATCCGCATCCACCTTTCGGATATTGGAGAAACCAATTCTACTGGAAGAACTAACCAAAATGTTCGGGTGAGACCGGCTTTTATAGTATCAGAGAAAACCGAGTCCCGGTTTTCCGGAATATCAATTTATAACTAACGAGAGTGAAGGCGAATACAATTGATGAAATCTTATCACCCATCCTGAACCGTTTTCAAAAAGACAATTTTGACCGGAAAAATGTAAGTGACAAACCGCCGTTGCGTTCGGAATTGTTCAGCACTGAACAAATGGAGCAACACGCGCAACAGATCGCGCAAAATCATACTCTTTCCGAACAGGACGGTCCCGAATTGTTACTCAAACGACTCGCGGAAAACGAAGACATCCTTTTTCGGGTAACGACACTCCTACACGACTCCGTACGTGACAAAAAAGTGATTACACCGGCAAGCGAGTGGCTGCTGGATAATTTTTACCTTATTGAAGAGCAGATCCGCATTGGAAAGCGGTATTTACCAAAGGGATACAGCAAAGGTTTACCCAGACTCGCAAAGGGATCGTCGGCGGGATTCCCCAGGGTATATGACATCGCGATACAGATCATATCGCACAGCGACGGCCGGGTCGATATTCATAGTCTGAGCAGTTTTATTTCCGCATATCAGAAAATGAGTTACCTGACAATCGGGGAACTTTGGGCCATTCCGATCATGTTGCGGCTCGCACTCCTGGAAAACCTCAGCCGTGTAGCGGCAAGAATTGCAGTCGACCGGAACGATGCAGACCTGGCAGGCGAATGGGGCGACAAGGTAGTGCAAACAGCGGAAGAGAAACCAAAAGACCTGGTGTTAGTAATTGCCGATATGGCAAGGTCCAATCCGCCGATGGTAAGTGCATTCGTCGCCGAATTCACGAGGAAATTGCAATGGAAAGGTTTAGATCTCGCGTTACCGCTTACCTGGATTGAACAACACCTCGCGGAAACGTCCACCACCATTAACCTGATGGTGTTAGCTGAAAACCAAAAACAAGCAGCTGATCAGTTGTCGATGTCGAACAGTATCAATAGCCTGAGGTTTCTCGCTAAGATGGACTGGCGCGAATTTGTCGAAGCCATGAGCATTGTTGAACGGGTACTGCACGAAGACCCGGCTCATGTTTATGCTACCATGGATTTTCACACGCGTGATACGTACCGGCACGCGGTGGAGAAAATGGCCAAGCACGGCTCGTCGTCGGAACCCGAAGTAGCACAGGTTGCCGTCGACCTGGCACGCAAAAATGCGGAAGTTGACGGTTCAGAAGTCCGGAAAAGCCACGTCGGCTACTACCTGATCGGCAAGGGAACCGAACAAACAGGGAAAATCGTTTCCGTCAAATCGACGCCCCTGGAAAAATTTTTTCGTTTCTTTTACAAGCATGCCGCCGGTCTCTACAAGATCGGAGGAATTCTTATCTCAATAGGCATAACGGGCGCACTGCTGGACAAAGCACATACTGATGGTGTAACGGGCACTACATTGGTCTTTATTGGAATTCTTTCGGCGTTGCTGGGAAGTCACTTTGCCATTGCCCTGGTCAACTGGGTTGCCACACTTTTTATAATGCCCAAACCTCTCCCGAAACTGGATTTCTCAAAAGGTATCCCTAAGGCATACGCCACGCTCGTTGTTATTCCCACGATTATCTCCGGTAAAGACCAGGCTCAGAAATTACTGGATGACCTGGAAGTACGTTTTTTGGCAAACCGTGATCCAAACCTTGTATTTGGTCTGTTAACTGATTTTAAAGACGCCAATGAAGCGTCGCTGCCGGAGGACGACATTTTACTGCGTCTTGTGCGCCGTGGAATTGAGGAATTAAATGCAAAGTACGGTCGCATTGAAAATGATACTTTTTTCCTGTTTCACAGAGCGCGGCAATGGAACGAGAAAGAGAAAGTGTGGATGGGGTACGAAAGAAAACGCGGAAAACTCGGTACCCTGAATCAACTCCTGCGGGGTAAAGCGCAAGGCGGATTTTCCCTGATCATTGGGGAATCGAAAATATATGAAAATATCAAATACGTTATTACACTCGATACTGACACACAGTTGCCCAGGGAAGCTGCCTGGAAGCTGGCCGGCCTGATGGGGCATCCCCTCAATGCCCCCGTGTATGATGAAACAAAAAAACGAATCACAGAAGGATATGGAATCATCCAACCCCGAATCGCCATCAGCCTGCACGGTGCGACAATTTCGAGGTATACAAAAATGTATGAAAATGACTCCGGCATCGACCCCTACACACGCGTTACATCGGATGTCTATCAGGATGTGTTTGGCGAAGGATCGTTTATCGGAAAAGGAATTTACGACGTTGACGCGTTCGAAAAAACACTGAACAACCGTTTCCCGGAAAACCGCATACTCAGTCACGACCTCCTCGAGGGATCGTATGCGCGTTGCGGTTTTGCAAGTGATGTACAGTTCTATGAAGAGTATCCGTCACGGTATAGTATGGATATTGCCAGAAGGCACCGCTGGATCAGGGGTGACTGGCAGATCGGCAATTGGTTCCTGCCCCTGGTCCCCAACGTAAATAACCGGCTCCATAAAAATCCGGTCTCGGGGTTATCCAGATGGAAAATATTCGATAACCTCAGGCGTAGCATTATTCCGGTTGCACTTTTTGCCTTTACTATTCTCATCTGGTTGCTGCTTTCCGATGTGTGGTTCTGGATGCTTTGTATCACGGGCATCGTGCTACTTCCCTCAGTTATTATTTCGATATGGAATGTACTCCGAAAACCTCCGGAAATTGCCAACGCGCAACATTTCAACAACGCCATAAATGCGACTTATAAAAACTTTCTTCAAACATCTTTCATGCTGGTGTGCCTTCCCTATGAGGCTTTCGTAAGCCTTGACGCCATCTGCCGAACGTTGTGGCGAATGATAGTCACGGGTAAAAAATTACTGGAGTGGAACCCTTCCGGTTTGATACAAAAACGCGAGGAAAGTATTAGAGATACCTACAGCACAATGTGGTTCGCCCCAGTATCTGCACTGGCAACGACTGCCCTGCTGTTCTACTATAGACCCGAACACTTATTTATTGCCCTGCCTGTCATTCTAGCCTGGGTCATTTCGCCTGCGCTCGTTTGGTGGCTAAGTAAGCCACTTCCATCTGCAAAAACAAAAATCACCAAAGATCAGGCGAGGTACCTAAGGGAGCTGGCGAGAAAAACGTGGGGTTACTTTGAAAACCTCGTCGGGCCTTCAGACAACTGGTTGCCCCCTGATAATCTTCAGCAATACCCTATACCCGTCGTAGCACACAGAACTTCTCCGACGAATATCGGGCTGGCATTGCTTTCCAATCTGTCCGCTCATGACTTTGGCTACATCACGACAACGGGACTCCTCAACCGTTGCGCGGAGACGCTAAATACCATGGAAAAACTGGATCGGTACCAGGGACATTTTTACAATTGGTACGACACACAGACGTTACAGGTTCTCAATCCGCGATACATTTCGACCGTTGACAGTGGAAACCTCGCCGGTCACTTGCTGACATTGCGGCAGGGATTATTGGGTCTGAAAAGCCAACCCTTTATTGAAGACAAACTGCTTAGAGGATTGCAGGATACACTCCGGATAGTGGCGAGATATGAGAAAGGTGAACATTCACCACTCAAGTCACTCGAAACTGAAATGAGCGAAACCAGTTGGCCCACATTGTTCACATTATCCGAGCTCGGCGCTTACATAGAGAAATTATCCACTAACTTTTTACCCGTGTTGGAATCCGGTACCGGCCAAAGAAGCGCTGAATGCTCGAACTGGATGCATTCCTTTCATCGGCAACTAAAGGATATCACGGACGAAATTCATTACTTCGGCACCTGGCTTAAGCTTCCTCCGGTTCCGGAAAGACTCAGCACGATCGCTGTCACGAAAGGCATACCCTCGCTGAAGGAACTCGCAGGGATTGACAAGAAATTAAAATTACAGGTTGAAGATCTCCGGCTTACTGAAGTTTCCGCGGGAGAAACGGAATGGCTGAGCACACTTGAGGATGCATTGCAGTCGGCGAGTATACGCGCACGTGAGCGTCTGGCGAGCATGGATACCCTTGCCCAGCAATGTTTGGACCTTTCGGACATGGAATACGCGTTCTTGTACGACAAATCGCAGCACCTGCTCTCGATCGGGTTCAACGTCGATACGCACTACCTCGACACAAGCTATTACGATTTGCTTGCCTCCGAAGCGCGACTAAGTTCATTCGTCGCGATTGCACAGGGAAAGATCCCGCAGGAAAACTGGTTCGCCCTGGGAAGGCGCCTGACAACCGCCGACAATACACCTGTCCTTCTTTCATGGAGCGGATCGATGTTCGAATACCTGATGCCGTGCCTGATTATGCCTTCCTACGAAAATACACTGCTGGATGAAACGTATAAAGGTACCGTGAAGAGGCAAATCGAATATGGCAAACAACAAAACATACCCTGGGGCATTTCGGAATCCTGTTACAACATCGTAGACACCGGCCTTACCTATCAATACAGGGCTTTCGGCGTTCCGGGTCTGGGTTTTAAAAGAGGCCTCGGACTCGATCTGGTTGTCGCCCCTTATGCTACAATCCTGGCGCTTATGGTTGACCCGCAGGTCGCCTGTAGCAATCTTGAAAAATTGAAAGAAGCGGGCTATGAAGGTAACTATGGTTTTTTTGAGTCCATCGACTACACACCTTCCCGTTTACCCAGGGGGCAATCGCACGTAGTGATCCAGACATTTATGGTGCATCACCAGGGAATGAGTCTTCTCTCCCTCGCCTATCTTTTACTGGGTCAGCCGATGCAAAAAAGGTTTGAGGCAGATGTCCAGTTTCAGACGGCGCTGCTATTACTCCAGGAACAAGTACCAAAAACAACAGGGTACTATTCCGCGTCGACGGAGATGGAGGACATTACGCCTGTCTCCTCTCATTCCCAAATCCGTATCCTTCATACACCTCATACACCTTCACCGGACGTTCAGCTTCTTTCAAACGGAAGGTACCATATTATGATGACCAATTCCGGCGGTGGCTACAGCCGCTGGAAGGAGACAGCCGTGACCCGCTGGCGCGAAGATACTACACTCGACAATTGGGGATCATTCTGCTACATCCGCGATCTCGACTCCAACGAATTCTGGTCCAATACCTACCAGCCAACACGAAAAGAGTCGTCAACTTACACGACCATCTTTTCCCAGGGTCGCGTCGAATTCCGAAGACGCGACAACGAGATTGAAACCTATACGGAGGTAATTGTTTCACCGGAAGATGATATCGAAATACGACGAATTCATCTCACCAACCGGTCAAAGACAAAGCGGCACCTTGACCTGACAAGCTATGCCGAAGTAGTACTGGCGATGCCGATGGCAGACGCTTCACACCCGGCGTTCGGTAATCTCTTCGTGCAGACGGAACTCGTTCCACACCAGCACGCTATACTCTGTACGCGGAGACCCCGGTCAAAAGATGAAACTCCGCCGTGGATGTTTCATCTGATGAAAGTAAATAACCGCAGCGAACAGGTATGTTCATTTGAAACAGATCGGAATTCATTTATCGGACGAGGACATACACTTGCACATCCGGGTGTTATGGATACCCGTAATCCGTTGTCAGGATCCCAGGGTTCCGTGCTGGATCCTATTGTTTCGATCCGGCATAATGTGTCGCTGGATCAAGACGAAACAGTTGTAATCGATATTCTCACCGGGATTGCCGATACCCGCGGCGAAGGTCAATACCTGATAGACAAATACCAGGATCGTCATTTGCGGGACCGTGCCTTTGAGTTATCATGGACGCATAGCCAGGTCGTTCTTCGTCAGATCAACGCGTCGGAAGAAGATGCAGAACTTTACGGGCGTCTTGCAAGCGCCGTGATTTATATGAATCCGTTATTACGGGCCAGCGCATCCGTCCTGACCAAAAATCTCCGCGGTCAGTCCGCCCTGTGGAGCTATTCGATTTCGGGTGACTTGCCGATCGTGTTGTTACAGGTATCGGACAATTCCAACATCACTCTGGTTAAGCAACTGATACAAGCGCAGGCTTACTGGGCACTGAAAGGGCTTGCCGCAGACCTGGTTATCTTAAATGAAGATCCAAGCGGTTACCGTCAGGTACTGCAGGACCAGATCCAAGGGCTTATCGCAGCCGGAATCGGCATGAATGCAAATGACCGGCAAGGAAGGATCTTCATTCGTCCGGTAGACCAGGTCTCTACAGAAGACCTGATCCTGCTTAAAGCCGTTGCGCGCGTGATCATTGCCGATAGCAGGGGAACACTGCAGGACCAGGTAAATCGTCGCCTGACCACAAAAGCGAATATTCCCTATCTCACACCCGGGTCGATATACCTGGAGCAAAAAGACCTTTTACAACCCCCACAGCCTCTGCAATTTCACAACGGTGTCGGTGGATTCTCGGCAGACGGCAAAGAGTATGTTATTCAAACGGTGGGCGATAAGATGCCACCTCTGCCGTGGTCGAATATCATTGCAAACCGGAATTTTGGCATGGTCGTAACCGAGAGCGGCCCCACCTATACGTGGGCAGAAAACGCCCATGGATTCAGACTTACACCCTGGAACAACGACCCGGTTACAGACGCCAGCGGCGAAGCGTACTACCTCCGGGATGAAGACAACGGTATCTTCTGGTCAGTAACACCAAATCCTACACGCCGGAATTCCAGATACACGATACGTCACGGCTTTGGCTACAGTACCTTCGAATGTTACTTCGATGGCATTCAAACCGAGACAACATTTTTCGTCGACCTGGAAGCCCCGATCAAGTTCGTCGTGGTTAAAGTGACCAATATGTCGGGAAGACAGCGAAAACTTTCAGCAACCGGCTATGCGGAATGGGTCCTCGGCGACCTGCGTTCAAAATCCGCCATGCACGTGGCCACCGAAATTGATATTTCAACGGGCGCCCTAATGGCCAAAAATTCATACAATGCGGAATTCCCGGGGCGTGTTGCCTTCCTGGATGTCGACGACCCCCATTATGATTTTACGGGTGACCGGACAGAATTTATCGGGCGCAACGGATCGTTAGAGGAACCGGATGCGATGAAGCGGACAAAATTATCGGGTAAGTCGGGCGCAGGCCTCGATCCGTGCGGCGCAATCCGTGTGGCTATTGATCTACCCCCGGGTGCGACACGGGAAGTTACATTTCGCATGGGCTCCGGGAAAAACAGACCCGAAGCAGAATCGATCGTCAGGCAGTTTCGCGGAAGCAAGACACCGTCGCAGGTGCTCGAAAAAGTGAAGGCTTACTGGCTGGATACACTCGGTTCAATTCAAATTGAAACTCCCGATCAGGCATTAAACATTCTGACGAACGGCTGGCTTCTGTATCAGGTCACTGCCTGTCGTTTATGGGGAAGAACCGGTTTCTATCAGTCTGGTGGTGCCTTTGGATTCAGAGATCAGTTGCAGGATGTCATTGCCTTGCTTCACTCGAAACCCCAAATCGCCCGCGCACAAATATTACTCGCTGCTTCGCGTCAGTTCTGGGAAGGTGACGCCCAGCACTGGTGGCACCCTCCGTCCGGAAGGGGTGTCCGGACACGCTGTTCGGATGATTATCTATGGCTTCCCTACGTCACTATGCGGTACATGGACACAACGGGCGATGTTGATATTTTAAAGGAAGAAGTTTCCTTTATCGAAGGGCGCCTCCTGAACGCGCTGGAAGAGTCCTACTACGACCTTCCTCTTGTTTCGGAAAAGAAAGCAAGCCTCTATACGCACTGCAAGCGGGCGGTGCAGCACGGCCTTCGATTCGGCGATCACGGTCTCCCTCTCATTGGTTCCGGAGACTGGAACGATGGTATGAATCTGGTGGGCATTGATGGAAAAGGTGAAAGTATCTGGCTGGGCTTTTTCCTGTTCGATGTGCTGCAGCGTTTTATAAAAATGGCCATGCTCTGCGAGGATCATGATTTTGTCACCGTCTGCCAGCAGAACGCCGATGCCCTGAAAAAGAACCTTAACAACCATGGATGGGACGGCAATTGGTATCGCCGGGCGTACTTTGATGACGGCACTCCCCTCGGGTCTTCCTCCAACACCGAATGTAAAATTGACTCGATCGCGCAAAGCTGGTCTGTACTTTCAGGTGCCGGCCAGGCCGACCGTTCCAGGACGGCCATGAATGCAGTCGATCAATATCTGGTGAACCGCGAAAAAGAGTTGCTTCAACTTCTGGAACCACCATTTGACCGTTCGGACGTCGATCCCGGATATATCAAAGGATATGTACCCGGTGTCAGAGAAAACGGGGGACAATATACCCATGCTGCAATCTGGATGGTCATGGCTTTCGCAAAACTCGGGAACGCCACACAAACCTGGGACCTGCTAAAAATGATCAACCCGATCAATCATTCTACCGATCCCGAAAAAGTCTCCGTCTACAAAGTTGAACCATACGTCATGGCTGCCGACGTATACGGCGTTCATCCGCATACAGGGCGAGGCGGATGGACGTGGTATACGGGATCGGCGGGATGGATGTATCAGCTGATTATCGAATCCTTTCTCGGGCTAAAACGGGAAGGCAATGTACTGACCATTGATCCATGTGTACCCGCCGATTGGACAACTTACTCGGTTCGGTACAGGTACCACGAGACCGAATATGAAATCACGGTGATCCAGGCAGACTCCGGTCCGCACACCACGGTAGAGCTGGATGGTGTCTATCAGGAAGGATCAACGTTGACCCTGGCAGACGACAAGGTTGTTCATCGTGTCATCATCAGGAAAGTACGTTCAGACGAAAACGCCGGAATGACAAGGCAGTTGGCGGCGGATCAGTTAAAAAAATAACAACCGGTCTTCTCATCTTTTTTTCAGTTTGGCTATCCATTGGTTTGCCTGTTTTTGGCGGCTGATGTTTCCATCCTTCAGGAGCCCCTCCAGGCGTTCATCCATCTTTCCTTTGGAAGTAAGATGATAATAGCCGCAGTCTTCACATTTATATACAGCGACAGGCCCGGCGGCCGGCGGGTACTCGAATCGCGTCCGGGCTTCAATCAGGGCATCCACCGCCAGGTCATGACTTTGATAGACACGTTTATGGGAAGCACATTTTACCATCGCCTGAAATTCTGAAATTCCGGAATACAAACCCCTCTATTTTTCAAATTTCGGTTATCAATATGAATATTCTCCTGTTAACTTGCGGGCCAAAATTATCATACTCATGAAGACAGCAGAAATTCACACCAATAAGGGGGTTTTGAAGATCCAGTTTTTTGAAAAGGATGCTCCGAAGACCGTTAAGAATTTTATCGACCTCGCCGAAAAAGGTTTTTACAATGGTTTAACTTTTCACAGGGTAATTCCGAATTTTATGATCCAGGGAGGCTGCCCTAACGGGATTGGCAACGGCGGTCCGGGTTACCATATAGACTGCGAATTAACGGGGGAAAATCAATACCATGACAGGGGTGTTATTTCGATGGCACACGCCGGCAGAAACACAGGTGGATCCCAGTTCTTTATCTGCCATACACGCGCCACAACAAAACACCTTGACCGCAATCATACCGTCTTTGGAAAAGTCTTCGAGGGCCTTGACGTGATCGATACGATACGCCAGGGAGATGTGATGGAAAAAGTGGTCATTACCGAGGATTAATTCCGGAAGGTTTCCAACACGTTCACCACCTATTTCGCAGAATGGCACCTGCGCTGCATGGTGATTTCAGATCCTGTGAAAAAACCAGTTATCGCCGACCACTACGCGATCGCTGCCGGGGTCCGGCAAGGCGTCGACTCGTTTTAGTATAAGCTCCGTTCTGACGCTTCACCAACCTCCGTCGTTCCGTCATTTCGGGTCCGGCCTGTGCCCATAAGTTATTGAGCCTTTGAATTATACTTCCTGTCGATAAAAATCTTAGGGTATGATGACTCCCATCATCTGGGGCTACTACCCCTGACGTTACCTTGCGCTACTATTGTACTTTTTTCAGGGCGTATGGTACAGTTGGAACGGAGAGTCGGCATCTTGGAAAACATTCGCCTTCGTACAAGGCAAATTTGGTTCGGATATGCGGCTAAAATAGTGCAAAATCCTATCTTAGCCTGGCTCAACTGATACTGTATTGTTCCATGTGCCCGTGATGTCATCTAAATGTTGCCTCCGATGGGGATAAATCATTCAGTTAAATTCGCGCTCGGTCTGTTGTTAGCAGGAATTGCTTTTATTGCCGACTTGTTTTCGGGGCCTGGACTTTACTCATACCTGTTGGTTGGATTTTCCTTCATTCTCATCGCCTATAGTATCAGAAATACAATCATGCTGGCTGCTCTTGCTTCACTACCCATCGGAGCCGGTTACTTTTTCCATGAGGATCAGTCTTCCACGATGCTCGTCACGCGGATATTGCTCCTGGTTGTGGTTTGGATGGGAGCGCTTTTCCGGATCCGACCGCAGGGTCAACCGTCGGAACATACGTCATTCGCCGATTTAAAACGGGATAATGATGAGACTGTTTCGCGGCTTGTTCAGGCCTCAAAGGAAATCGAGGTACACAAAGAAGAACGCAAGGTTATCGAGAATGAGTTGTTAAAGGGAAAAAGACTGCACGATGCAATGGCTCATCACTTTCCGGACGGAGTGATTTGTGTTGTGAACAAGGAGATGAAATACGTGCTGGCGGATGGCCGTGGTTTAAAGGAACTTGGTTTGAGCGGATCAGGGCTGAAGGGCGAGCATGCCGCACTCGGAACAGGTGATGAATTAAAAAAGGCATTCGGGGGCGAGAACGTTTCATTCGAGGCGATCATAAACCACGATGCGTACACGGTTAATGCCGTTCCGATACCGGATGCACAAAACGAGGTAAACGAAATTCTCGTCGTCATCCGGAATATCACGGATCGGAAAAAACTGGAAAACAACTTGCTGAAGGCCTTGGAAAAGGAGAAAGAGCTGAGCTTGCTGAAGTCACAATTTGTTACAATGGCCTCGCACAAGTTCCGGACACCGCTCAGTACCATCCTGTCGTCGGTGTTTTTACTGGAAAACAACACGGAGGCTGACGAGGCGGAAAGGAAATCCTATTTTGACAAGATCAAACGATCCGTCCACAACCTGACGGGACTTCTGAACGATTTTCTATCGCTGGGTAAACTAGAGGAGGGAAAGGTAAAAGTCGCATACGGTGAAACGGATATCAAGGCATTTTTTAACGATTTTCTCCAGGAAATCGGGTCGATCAAAAAAGCAAAACAGAAGATTATTTTTACCTACGAAGGTCTGACCTGTATTGTAATGACCGATCAGTTGCTGCTCAAGAATATCCTGATGAGCCTTCTTTCAAACGCGATCGAGTATTCTTCGTTTGATGCCGAGATTCAGCTTGTCGTCGAACTCCGGAAGGACAATCTGAAGATAAAAGTATCGGACAACGGCATTGGAATTCCGGAGGATGAACAGCACCAGATTTTCAAACGCTTTTACAGGGGACAAAACGCTAATAACGTCGAAGGCACGGGACTGGGCTTGAACATTGCAAAGAAATATATCCGGTTACTGAAGGGATCTATCGAATTTACCAGCCAGGTGAACAAGGGCACCACTTTTATTACCAATATTCCGGTCGTGACGCTGGATATTCTTGAAAAGCAAATTTGACTAAAGGGCTTTCCATGCCTAATTTAGCAGTCCCTTATGAAATATACCGTACTACTCATTGAAGACAATCAGGAGATGGCCGAGAACATCTGCAGTATCCTGAAACTCGCCCATTATAATGTTCTAAGTGCTCCTAACGGAAAGATCGGGGTCGAAATCGCGCAGCAACAACATCCTGACCTGATCCTTTGCGATGTGATGATGCCCGAGCTGGATGGCTACGGCGTCCTTCATATCCTGAACAGCGACCCGGAAACAGCTCATATACCATTTATTTTCCTCACGGCGAAAGCCGATAAGAACGATCTGCGCACGGGTATGAACCTGGGCGCGGATGATTACATGACTAAACCCTTCGAAGGTCTGGATCTGCTGAAGGTGGTTGAAATACGGTTGAAAAAAAGTCAGCAGCTGAAGGCCAATTACAAGAACGACCTCTACGATGTGAATACGTTCTTCAACAAGGCAAGAGAACTCAAGGAGTTCCAAAAACTGTCGGAGAACCGCCCGGTCCGTATGTTCAAGAAAAAGGAATTTGTTTTTATGGAAGGACAAACCCCGTCGGATCTTTACTTTATCATCACAGGCGAGGTCAAAACGTATAAAGTAAACTACGATGGGAAGGAACTCATCACGGGTATACATTCCGCGGGTGATTTCCTTGGCTATGTCCCCCTGCTGGAGGAACGGCAGCACAATGAGAGCGCGGAAGTGCTGGAAGAGGCTGAAATATCCATCATACCCAAACAGGATTTTCTGACGCTCATTTATTCGAGCAAGGACATGGCCCGAAAATTCATCAAGATGTTGTCGAACAACCTGATCGAGGCTGAAAACAGGCTCCTGGATCTGGCCTATCAATCTGTGCGTCAACGGGTAGCGGGCGCGCTTCTCAAAATCTACAACGAACACAACCTGCCGAACAAAAAAGAGATCATTACGATCGCCCGGAAGGACATTTCCAACATGATCGGAACGGCTACCGAGTCGTTAAACCGGACGCTGGCCGACTTCAAGGATGAAGGCCTGATCGAGATTTCGGAGGAAGGAATCAAGATCAGGGAAAAGTCGAAACTTGAGAATCTCCTGATGATTTTCGCCAACCGGGTAATGAAATTCAAATGACCGCCGTCGGCTGCGGCCCCGCATTTCCCTTAAAAAGCTTCGTTTTTCGCGCTTTTCCAACCAGAAATTACATCCCCTGAATCCGGGATTTTTAGCGAAATCGATTGAAATTCAGCCTAAAATCGCGGTTTTTGGGCGTAATGAGGAAGGTTTTGCCAACCGATGATCCCCGTCATCATTGCCGGACATTACATGATATACTTTTATGACATGTCTGGCTCAAATAATCTGTATTATGGAAGATAAATATTATTCCCGTCTCATCAAGATGATGGTATTTATCCTGGATTTTTACCTCATTTCACTGGCGTTCTCCGTTGCCAAGAAATTCGGTTTTGACGACGGAATAGCGGAGAACCAGGAGACCTCTTTTTTTCTCATCTTCAGCCTGATCTGGGTGATCGCGGGCTTTTTGAATGAGATCTACCGGATAAATAAATTCAGCACGCTGAAAAGTATCGGCTCCAGCCTCTTTGGCTCGCTTCTGGTACACTTCTGTTTGCTGATGCTCCTGTTATTTACAACCAATTCATATCAGGTAGATAACAAGTTCCTGCCGCTGGTGTATGGTCTGACAGCGTCTTTCCTTCTTGTTTCCCGGATCGTCTACAAGATGACGTGGAAATACTTTGAGTTCTCCGGATTTGATCAGCGTAAAGTAGTGATCGTGGGCGCCACCCACTCGGGACGAGCTTTATATGATTTCTTTGAATCGCACGATTTTTCAAAATACAATTTCAAGGGTTTCTTTGACGACAATCCGGACCCCCTGATCGTTCACCGTGCGCTCATTAAAGGTAAAATCTCCGAAATGGCGGCTTTCTGTCAAAAGGAAAACATCGATGAGATTTACTTCGCCCTGCCTCCGGGCAACGATGAATTGCTGAACAAGATTTCCAAGTTCGCTGACGATAACTTCATTTACCTGAGGATCACTCCCGATTTTGGCGAAGTGGTTTCCGATAAATACAACGTATTCATGCTGGACTCCATCCCGGTATTGACGACCCGGAAAGAGCCACTTGGCGTTGCCTTGAATGTCGGATTAAAAAGGGCATTTGATATTGTCTTTTCCCTGCTTGTTATCCTCACCATATTCCCGTTCCTGTTCCCGATCATTGCCATAGCCATTAAGCTGGATTCGAAAGGGCCTGTGATCTTCAAGCAACCCAGGCAAGGCAAAAAGAACAAGCTGTTCGACTGCTATAAGTTCCGTACGATGTACGTCGACGGAGCCTCTGAGCGTCAGGCCACAAAGAATGATCCGCGTATTACACGTGTGGGCCGTTTCCTGAGAAAAACGAACCTTGATGAGGTTCCCCAGTTTATCAACGCCCTGATGGGAAATATGTCGGTCGTAGGACCAAGGCCGCATATCAGCAGCCAGTTGGATCAGTACGGCGCCGCTATCAAGAAATATAAGGTAAGGCACTTTGTCACACCTGGTATTACAGGCTATGCGCAGGTAAACGGTTACCGTGGCGAAACCAAAGAAGTCAGCCTGATGGAAAAACGCGTAGAGTACGACGTCATTTACATGGAAAACTGGAGCTTATCCCTTGATATCAAGATCATCTTCCTGACTGTCTGGAACATGGTTAAGGGTGAGAAGAGCGCGTATTGAGCAACGTACTTCAGCGTCATAATCGATATAACGTAAACGTTTCAATTGGGACCGAATCATTCCCGTTGAAACGTTTTTTTTGGGGGAATAGCGAGAAAGAAGTAAAATTCCCGGATCTTTATCGGGTTTGCCGTAAATTAAGGTCTGCCTGACACACATACGTAGTCCTCTCCTACATGCTAAAAGAAAATATCTTTACGTTCCCTGTCTCCGTCGGATCCTATCAGCAGTTTATTGATCAGATATTCCACTTAAGCGAACATCAGGACTCTTCCTATGTCTGCTTCGCCAATGTGCATATGGTTGTCGAAGGCTACAATGACCCTGCCTTTAACGCTGTCGTTCGGGAAGCTGATATTGTAACACCCGATGGCCAACCGGTCGCGTTGTTTCTTCGCCTTTTTAAAAAAATCAACCAGGTTCGCGTCGCGGGCCTGGATGTCTTTCCTGATCTGTTAAAGGAGGCGCAGGCGAGAGGTAAATCCATTTACTTCTACGGTACAACGGATGATGTACTCGCAAAAATCGAAGAAAAGGCCCGGAGGGAATATCCGGAACTGAATATCTGCGGGCTTTACTCTCCCCCATTCCGGAAACTTTCTGACGAGGAAGAGGAAGCGACGATCAGGATGATCAACGATGCCAGGCCCGACCTCGTTTTTGTCGCGTTGGGTTGCCCCAAACAGGAAAACTGGATGGCACAGCACAAAGGCAAGGTAAAAGGCTGTATGCTGGGTTTAGGACATGCCTTCAAGGTTTATGCCGGCGTGTCGACACGTTCTCCCCAATGGATGCAGAAGCTCTCTCTGGAATGGGCCTACAGGCTTTACCAGGAACCCGGGAGGCTGTGGAAACGGTACTTCTATACGAACTCGTTTTTTCTGTTCCTTACCGCCAAATATGCTCTGTTCCACCGACTGAGTTCCCCGGGAACGCAGAAATCGCGAACCATTTTCAAGTGCGACTACCATATTGTCTGGGTGCCGTTGCCAAGATTCCGGTTGTTGAGCGAGTCTATGGCCGATACATTTCAGCATGAAATCAATGAAGTGTGCAGGCGGAAGGCCTGCTCCCTGAAAGCCCTGGAGATCCACGATGATTTTATACACTTCAAAGTATCCATACCGCCAAAAATAGCGGTGGCCAATCTTATCGAAACACTAAAGTCGGAGGTAACGGTTAATCTGTTCAAAAACAACCCAAGGCTGAAAACGGGTTACTCCGGAAAAGATTTCTGGACAAGCAGTAATTTTATCAGTACCGACGAACTGACTGAAGCTGTTATAAAACGTTATGTGAAGTTCCAGGAAACCTGAGCGCTCTTCTGAGCGGAACAAAAAAAGTGAATTAAAAAAAGGCTGCATATCACCATGCAGCCTTTTCTGTTTTGTCTTATACGTCAGGGATTCAGAGACGCTTACGCGCCCAATCCGCAACCGTAGATCCGATCGCCAGCGAGGAAGTCGCTGCAGGCGATGGCGCATTGCAAACATTGATCACCTGCTTGTCTTCAAGGATCAAAAAGTCATCCAAAAGTCCGCCGGTCCGATCACACGCCTGTGCCCTGACGCCTGCACCACCCGGGATAAGGTCCTCTTCCCTGATTTCAGGCATAAGTTTCTGCAACGCTTTTGTAAACGCCGGCTTGGAGTACGAACGGTGTATTTCACCCAGTCCCGTCCTCCAGTATTTCGATACGATCTTTCTGAATCCAGGCCAGGCAAGGGTCTCACCCAGTTCGGCCAGGTTGATATCTGACTTCTTATATCCCTCGCGCTTGAAGGCTAATACGGCATTTGGCCCGCACTCCACTCCTCCTCCTACCATGGTCGTAAAATGCACGCCAAGGAAAGGGAAATTGGGGTCCGGCACCGGATAGATCAGGGTCTTGACGAGGTATTCCTTTTCCTTCCTCAATTTATAGTACTCTCCTCTGAACGGAATGATCTTAAAATCCACGTTCTTCAACGTGAGTCCGGCAATCTTATCGGAGTACAACCCCGCGCAGTTCACCACCAGTTTACCGGTATAGCTGGCCTTTTGCGTCGCAACAACTACCTTGTCGCTTCCCAGTTGAATATCAATAACTTTTTCTCCCAGGCGCAGGTCACCCCCTTGTTGCTGGAACACTTCGGCATACTTTTCGGCAACAACGCGATAGTCTACGATACCGGTCTGGGGTACATGAATACCGGCAATACCAGCGACATGCGGCTCATGTTCTTTCAGCTCGCCGGCAGTTAACATTTTCAGATTTTGAAGGCCATTCTGCTGTCCGCGCTCAAAAATAGTCTTCAGGAGAGGAAGTTCTTTTTCTTCCGTTGCCACGATCACTTTGCCGCACAGGTTAAACGGAACTTCATACTTCCTGCAAAAATCGATCAGCAGGTTATATCCTTCAATACAATTTTTTGCTTTTAAACTTCCCGGCTTATAATATACACCTGAGTGGATCACATTGCTGTTGTTACCGGTCTGATGATTGGCAACGACGGATTCCTTCTCGATAACGACGACCTTGAGTTTTGCATTTTGTTTTTGAAGCTGCAGTGCGGTTGCCAGGCCGACGGCACCTCCACCAACTATGATAACATCGTATTGCACGTATTCTTGTATAAAACTGTGGGTAATGATTTACTAATTGTGGACTATACGGTTCAAGCGGTAACCTTAAAATAGTCGTTCTGTTCCTGTCGCAGCTTGTCGCAGAAACGGTCCTTCGGAAGGATCACATCGGCATACGTAAGCACCTGATCTTTCGGTATATCCCGGACCAGTTTACATCCCTCGGCCAATCCCATAGGAAGGAGGTTTTGCTCCGCCGTGATATCAGCGGTTTCACACTGACCATAGGTCATATAGCAACCGATGCCGTCCAGCGTTTCTCCCGCTTTCAGGTCGATCTTTGCTGTCGCCACGACTTCGACCAACGGAGGGCCGATCGGTGTGATGGCCGCGTCGTTAAACAATACCGCTCTCGCGCAGGTCAGCGGTACTTCGAAGTGACAGAGGTGATAAGGGGTATAGAAAAGATAAAGAGGACCTTCGCCCAGCTTATATAAATTCAGGTAATGCTGCTGTTTCGGATTGTCATGCGTGCCGAGTACGAAGACACCGGGCCCGGGTTCTGCACCGACGACGTAATCGACGATGCCGGGACCTGATGTGAGTACATCGAGCGGATATTTATTCATCACTTCCTTCAGGGGAGTGCCTGATGGGACAGTAGGACCGAACATGCCGCGTTTACCAATGGTCATACCGGTAGCGTTCGCGACGATTGCCTGTTCGAAAGAGATCTTCGTTCCATCGGCAAACGAAGTTACCATCGCCGGGTTCTGGCCCCATTTTTTAGCAAATCCTTCCTGGGTTGTCGGATTTCTGTAGGGATCCTGAAGGCCTTTGATATTTCCGCACAACACCGGTTTAACACCAATTCCCTTGACAAAACGGAACAGGTTCATTTCAACGCCAGGCTGATCGCCATCGGCATTTGTGATAATAACACCGGCCTTATCCGCGTGGACTTTGAGGATCGCACCGACGGTACCATCCAGTTCGGCATCCATGATCACAACGTGTTTTTTGTTTTTGATGGCTTCAAACACAACACGGGAGCTGAATTCAACTGCACCTGTCACTTCCACGATCACGTCTATATTTTCAGCCCTGCAAATAACGAACGGGTCCTCTGTAATGGAATACTTGCCTTTAGCTATTCTGTCTTCCAGAGCAGCCTGGTTATTGACAATCTCGAATTCTTCTATTCCTGCTTCCCGGTATGCGCGCTTCGCACCTTCAACCGTTCTGTTGTAGATGGCCACCAATTCCATTCCCGGAACGGAGTTTGCAATCTGCATGACAATACCACGGCCCATAAATCCTGCACCTACTAATGCAACTCTTACGGGATTATTCTCCGACTGCCGCTTAGCGAGTGCGGTATCTACGATAACCATATACTTCGGAATTTAGATTTGTAATACTTTTTTTATTTGAAATTTTTATCAGAAAAAAGAGGGTGATTTCTGTCTTTGTCCGACACAACAGCTGCCGGAATCGGCCATTGAATATTGAACGCCGGGTCATCGAACTTTATACCCGCTTCCGCTCCCGGAGTGTAGTATGCGGTCACCATATAATGAACCGATGTGTGATCTTCCAGGGTAATAAAACCATGCGCAAATCCCTCGGGAACATAAAGCATCCTGAAACTGTCGGCAGTCAGTTCGACACCGATCCACTGCTTGTACGTAGCGGAATCAGGTCTGATATCGATGATCACATCATAAATAGAACCGGATGTGCACCGTACCGTCTTGCTTTCAGAATAAGGAGCAACCTGGTAATGCATACCCCTGATCGTTCCTTTCACTTTATTATAGGATACATTGGCCTGCACTGCATTTGATGTGAGTCCATGCTCTTCGAACTCTTTCTTGCACCATGCCCTCCCGAAAAAACCACGCTCGTCCTCAATTCTTTTTACGTCAATGATGAATGCGCCCTTCAATTTGGTTTCTGTAAAAATCATGTTAATTGTAATTTTTCTCTTCTACTATTTTTGCCACTTCAATTCACCACTGAGCTGATTCTTCTCCTGAAGACTTGTCAGCACTTTGAGCCGCATCAGTTTGGAGTCCCTGAAATCGGAATCATGGAATTTCATTGCTTCAAGTCCATCCCGTAATTCCTTAATAGTAGTTACCAGATCGTATTTAGGCTGGTGGTCCGGCGCCAGTTTCTTATATAAACCAAAGTTTACCCTGTATGATCTTTTGTCTGGTGGCGCATCGGTATTGATCGATACCTTCACTCCCGGGATAATGGAAGCCACGGCTTCCGCCAGTTCCTTAACCTGGTAGTTCCATTCATCCGTACCTGTATTCACAGCCAGGAAATCGCCGATTGAAGCGGGTCTGCCAATAGCCCAGTCGATAGCAATTGCCATATCCTTAACATTGATGAGGGGTCTCCACGGAGTACCGTCGCTAAGGATGGTAATGTGTTTAGACGCCAGCGCGCAGGCGACAAAGTCGTTCAGTACGAGGTCCAGACGTAACCGTGGACTCATGCCGCAGGCTGTAGCAAAACGCAAGCATGTAATGTTGAAGTTTTTGTCGGCCAACGGTTTGAGATCCTGCTCGGTAAATACCTTTGAACGGGCATACGCCGTCAGGGGATTGAGGGTTGAATCTTCCGTTTTTGCACCGTCGCTGGCTGCACCGTACATACTGCAGCTGGACGCGAAGACGAATGTTTTTGCACCGAGGGCTTTGGCTCTTTTAGCCAGGTTGATCCCCGATTTGTGGTTGACATCAAGGGTTACTTCTTCAAACTTGGTACCCATCGGGTCGTTGGAAATCGCGGCCAGGTTTACCACTGCATCGGCTCCTTCTAGTACACTGTCCGGAACGTTCCGGATATCGCCGAAAAACTGACGATCCAGTTTTCTTTCGGGTAAATAATCCACATCCGTAAGACAGCTGGCAAAAAAACCGGTGTCATAGCCAACAAGTGTCGCTGTCGGGTAGGTCGATCTTAGTCTTTCAACAACACCGGGACCAACGTATCCCATATTTCCAAAAATGACAATCTTCATAATAAAGTTTAAAGTAAGTATAAGAATTTTTTAGTTAGGAAAGGGAAAATTAATGTTACTTCCAGCTCTTCCAGGGAGCTTTCCCCGATTTCCAAAGCTCTTCAAGGTAGTTTTTGTCCCGGAGGGTATCCATGGCCTGCCAGAACCCCGAATGTTTATAGGCGGATAAGTTTCCTGAGGAAGCCAGTCGCTCCAGGGGTTCCCTTTCCCACGTTGTTTTATCGTCTTCGATCAGGTCCATGACGGAAGGTTCGCACACAAAATATCCGCCATTGATCCAGGGGGTTTCACCGGTGAGGGGTTTTTCCTGGAAGTGGTTGATTTTAACGTCTTCAGCACCCAGGGTAAAAGCACCGAATCGGCCAGGCTGCTGCACAGCTGTCAAGGTGACTTTTGTGCCTTGTTTTTTGTGAAACTCGATCAGTTTTGCAATGTTCACATCGCTTACACCGTCGCCGTAGGTCAGGCAGAAGGTCTCGTTGCCGATATAATCTTTCACCCGCTTCAGGCGTCCGCCCGTCATTGTATCCTCGCCGGTTTCCACCAACGTAACCCTCCATGGCTCCGAAAACGCATTGTGGACTTCCATTTTATTGTCCTTCATGTCGAATGTGACATCGGCACTGTGCAAGAAATAGTTGGAAAAGTATTCTTTAATAACATAGGATTTGTAGCCGCAACAGATGATAAAATCGTTGATGCCAAAATGTGAATAGATTTTGAGGATGTGCCAGAGTATTGGTTTGTTACCAATTTCGACCATGGGTTTTGGCCGTACTCCACTCTCCTCGCTGATCCGGGTTCCAAATCCACCTGCAAAGATGACTGCTTTCATAGATTAAGTTAAGTTGTTAGAAACGCTTTACCTGCGTAATTTAGGTAGTAAAAAAGGATATTCCTGCCCTCAGGGCAAATGATCGATGTCATGCACCTTGCAGATTGAAATCATACACGAACGAAGAAATGCAACAACAACGTTTGCACCGGGCGTTTTACCCTCCTGCCCATCCTGCATGTTACCCGATCTTATGGTTTTGTTTTCCAAATACCGATTGAAGGGGTCTGAAGATCCTTTTCCTGAACCTCTCCACGATCTGGATCCGGACGTGGTAGCTGAACAACACACCAACGAAAGCGCCTACTCCGAGGAACTGTTTTGAAAGGAAAGAAAGGTGCGCGTAAACCGGCGACCGTTGGTTGATTTCCCCATATGCATCGGATGCCATTTTGAAATGTGGAAAACGCCCCGTTAAGTCCGACTCGCCCATGGCCTTTGCATACTGCCTGAAACTTTTTGACGTTCCGCCAAGGTGTTTGTTATACCCCGTGAAATCAAAATTCTTCACTTTACCGAGGTAGGCGAGATTGGCCACAAAATGATAGTCATTGCCGATGATGTTGTGGATCGGAACATTTTTGGCAAGATCCCGGCGCATCAAGCCGTGCAGGATACCACAGTAGACGACCTTACCGTAAAAGTCAAGCATTCTTACCGCGGGAGATTTCTGTTCGAAAGTAAATCCGGATTCAACAACATCCAGTGTTTCTTCCTTCCAGTGTTTTATGATCCCTGAAACCAGGGAGTAGTCCCCATGTTCCTCCATAAATTGAACATATTTGGGTATGGTTCCAGGTTCAATCTGATCATCGTCAGACAGCCACATGAAGTATTTGCCCGTGCCATGCGTTAACAGAAAATGGAAGTTGGGCATCATGCCGATATTCTTTTCGTGGCGGATATATTTTATCCCCGGGTGTCCCTGTGCCAGCGTATCGACGACTTCTTTTGTGTTATCCGTGGAACAGTTGTCCGCAATGATGATCTCCAGGTTTGGATAATCCTGTTTCAAAACCGATGTCAGCGACCTGGCTATACGCCCCGCTCCGTTGTATGTAGGGATGCCTATGGTTACCAAGGGCTTGTTTGCATATACCGGGCTCGGTTCAGGCGTTTGCTGCATGGCGGATGGCCTGATTATAAATATCGATCAAGATCATATAATTTCTTTCTGGCGTATATCGTTCCAGATAGGTATTTCTGGCATTAGTCGATAGTCTTTTAACCAACGCCGGATCGTTCATCTGATCGATCCTGAGGATCAGATCGTTCTCATCTCCCGGGTTAAACAGGAGGCCGTCATGACTGTCGGTAATGATCTCCGGCACCACGCCGATGCGGGATCCAAGGACAGGTGTTCCCGTTGCAAACGCCTCGATGACGGTCATTCCAAAACCTTCAAACCAAACGGAAGGAAAGATCAGCGCCCTGCATCTCTTTAATATTTCAAAAATAGCAGCCTTCTTCTGAAATCCAAGGTATTGAATGTTCGGATTTTTATGTGCCGCTTCCTCCACTTTACGGCGCAACGGACCGTCGCCCACAATAGTCAGTTTAAACTCCCTGAGGTTACATGCCGCCAGCAGGGTATCGATCCCTTTCTCGTCGGAAAGCCGTCCGACAAACAGGAAAGAATCGTCACGTGTAACGCTTCCGTTGCCAGGGTCGGCGACAAAATTTGGTTTCAACGCCAGTTGATCCTTATCCACGCGCAGCGCCGAGTCTATAAACCGGTTCCTGGCGAACTCGGTGAGAACGATGAACTTATCGACTTTTCTTCGCCACGTTCCCGTTACATTATGAAACGAGGTCATAGCCACCAGGCCGGCCGTTTGAATCCTGGAATCCCGGTAAACTCCTTTTATAATCGCGTCGACGGGAAATAAACTATGGACGCTTCTTTCGTAGATTTTATGGTTATAAAAAAGTGTCGCGCTCGGGCAAATAAGCCGGTAGTTATGAAGTGTGGCGACGACGGGGATCCTGTTCCTTTTAGCCACAAAAAAAATGGCGGGAGATGCCAGGGGTACAAAGTTGTGCACGTGAATGATCTCCGGATTGAAGGCTAAAATCCTTTCCTGAAGTTTGCCGGCGCTATGTCTGTTATAAAATATCCGGAGGCCGGACAAGATTTTATCCAACCGGCTTTCGATTTCCTTATTATCAAAAATGAGTCGTTCGACATCATGCCCGTAAGTTGCAAGCAGTTCGGCCTCGGCTTCAAAAACGCTGTCCTCCCCTCCCTGCTGCTGGTATCGGTTGTGCACGATCAGAATTCTCATCGAAAGCTAATAGGTTGTTACGGGCATGTCCGTTCCGTTAAAAAAATAACCCTGCATAGAACCGGTTTGCCTGCCGGGCCGAAGGTAAGCATCATCAGTCAAATAAAGACTAGGATTGGTTAATTTACCGTTACCTCTTTCAGCAGCCCACACTCCTGCAACCTTCCGGATGCCCGGTGAATGGTCTCAAATTTCATATTCGCTTTCTTCGCGATGTCCAGCAGTGTATGGTGTCCGTCCGTCAGATTCAGGATCCACAGGAGCGCCATTTGAAAATCCTTTGTGTCGTTGTTTCCTCCCTTAAGGTCGTAAAGCCCTCTTTTTCCCAATTGTGGCTCGCATTTCGGGTTCTGGTTAACAAAAGTCCGGTTTGCTTCCAGGACCGAGACAATCTGTAGGTAGGTATCGAACGATTCTTCGAGAGCGGAAGGCGTTACGAAGTCGAGGTTGTCGGCGCTTGTGTGGTACTGAATATACTGACCGAACGGGGTCCGCGACAAACAGCCCACCGCCAAATTGAATCCGGGAGAGCAATACTGTCTTTCATCGTAACCATACGGGAAAAAATCGATAATCCGGTTTTCGTTGCTGCGGGACGTTAGCACCCACTCCACCACCTGGTCGATTTCGGTATTCCCTCTCCGGGAACGTTTGTACGTAAAATTGCCTGTGTCGCCCAGCAAAGAAGCTACGAGGCCGTGCCTGATGTTTCCGACGGATTGTTCGTTCACGGATAACCATGTGATGGCGCCAATGGTGCCGGGTATAAACACAAAACGATAGGAATAACGGGGCTTTGTCTTTTGTAAATGTTTGGCCAGAAACGTGGCCACACTTATACCGGACAAATTATCGTTCGCCAGAGAAGGATGGCAGACATGTGCCGAAATGAGCACCTCGTCAGTTGTTTCACCGGGAATGAAACACTCCGCATAAGTCAGAGAACCGGGTGCCAGCGTGGAGTCAATGAAGACTTCGTATACTTCGTCTTTCAGGTTCTTAAATTGCTCATACGAGATGCAAAAGCCCCAGTCCTCTTTGTAATAGGATGTACGGTAAGGAATCCATTCCGGGTGTTCCGGCAGATAGTATAAATGCTTTTTCAGCTCTTCAAGGGTAACGTGTTTATGAACCGGCGTACTATAATTTAATACATGCAGATTCGAGTCTCTGAAGTCAACAATCTTTTCTCCCCTGGCGTTCCTGATATAGGCATCCCTAATGTTCCATTCCTTCGGCACCTCCCAATCGAAAACTTTTGATCCGGAAGGAACCTCATGTATGGTGAGAGGAATCTCTTTGTTCAGGATGCCCAGCGTTTCCCTTACACCATTGCCGGTAATACTCCTGCAAATCGGAAATAAGGTCGTTATCAGCGCGTGCATGTCGCTTCCCAAACCTGTTTTTGTTGCAGTAGGTTCCTCAAGATTGATCATAGGGTTCGTCGTTTTCCTTATACCAAAATGGTGCCCTTTACAAGGCACCATTTTTTCTAGATTAAAGCATACAATATAGACAACAAAAAAATTAACTGGCTCTCTTAAGCCTTTGCAAGGCCCAGCGTGGATCGTAGACTTTCAGTTCGGGAATAGGAATTACAAATTTTCCTCCCCATTCGTGAATAAAGGACATCGATTCCATAATTTCATCCTTCAGGTTCCACGGAAGAATAAACACAAAATCAGGTTTGGTTTCTCTGATCTTCTCGGGTGAATAAATCGGGATCAATGTTCCGGGAAGGAAGTTTCCCTGCTTGTGCGGATTGCGGTCGACCGTGTAGTCGATGAAGTCCATTCTGACTCCGCAATAGTTTAATAGTGTATTTCCTTTTCCTGGCGCACCGTAACCAGCAATTGTTTTGCCGTTGTTCTTTGCTTCGATAAGAAACTCCAGTATCCTTCTTTTTGTCTTGCGGACATTGCTCTCAAAATCGGCATAGAAGCTCAGCGATGACATCCCGGCAGTTTCTTCCAGCTGCAACATACTGTCTACACGCGGGGACATCTGTTTGGAAGAATCCTCGCGGTGTTTGGCGTAGATACGAATGGAACCGCCGTGTGTTGGCAACTCTTCGACGTCAAACAAGGCAAGCCCATGATATTTAAAGATTTTCTGTACCGTCGTGAAAGACAGGTAGGAAAAATGTTCGTGATAGATCGTGTCAAACTGATTCCGTTCAACCAGCCTGAGCAAGTGAGGGAATTCCATCGTAATGACGCCCTGTGTATTCAGGAACGCTTTCATTCCCGATACAAAATCGTTGATATCCGGGACGTGGGCCAATACATTGTTACCGATCAGCAAATCAGCTTTACCGTATTTTCCAACCATTTGGTTGGCTGTATCCAGACCGAAGAATTTCGTTTCCGTCCGGATGCCTCTTTTTGTGATCGCATATTCAGCAACGTTTGCTGCTGGTTCGATACCTAAGACGGGAATCTCTTTTTCAGCAAAGTATTGCAACAGATAACCATCGTTGCTGGCCAGCTCAACCACGAGGTTGTTTCGTCCGATAGCCAGTTTTTCTGTTATCTGATCCGAATACCTTTTTGCGTGCTGAAGCCATGAATCCGAGTAAGACGAGAAGTATGCGTAGTCGTTAAATATTTCGGAAGGGGCAACAAACTCTTCAAGCTGAACGAGAAAACAATTGCTGCACACATAAGCATGCAGAGGGTAGAACGGTTCCATGCGGTTCAGTTCCTCAGGCTTGACGTGATCCTGACACAACGGCGACATTCCCAGATCTACAAAAGTCTGTTCCAAAGGTGATTGGCAAAATCGGCATTTGCCCGTACTTCCATCATTTTTCATTCCTGTAAAGTTTAAAGCCACTATTCAATTTTTGACAATTCATTCGAAAATCTCTGCTCAGGTAATCGGGGCTTTCTTCGATATTTTGAAGTATTTTGCCTGTAAACCGACTTTATTTCCTTTCAATGAATAAAAGTAGAGGTTTGAAATACGAACTTTCATGATGCAAATCGGAAATTGAAATGATTGTAATCATCAAGAAACCGTCCATGCAGACTTGTGGCCTTCCAGGCGGTTGTTTTACTTGCGTTGTGCAGACATGCGACGAGCCTCTGTTGTTTGGACAGA
Organism: Chryseolinea sp.; assembly: GCA_041742155.1. Classification (GTDB taxonomy): domain Bacteria; phylum Bacteroidota; class Bacteroidia; order Cytophagales; family Cyclobacteriaceae; genus Chryseolinea. Next base: position 71,363 of record JBGSJE010000011.1, read on the forward strand.
CTTATTGAGACCTCCACGCTAAGAATAATTTCGATGAAGAATGCCGCGATCTTGATTTTTGTTTTTCTTTCATCCGCGAGATGCGCACTCGGGGCCGATTATTATGTAACAGCCGACGGGAGTGATGCCGGCAGCGGTAGCAAGAACAGTCCGTGGAAATCCCTCTATCACGCCAGTATCACTATTTCAGCAGGTTCACATACCATCCATATCGGACCGGGAATCTTTATTGAAAAAAGGCTGATGATCCCTCCCGGTGTGAGTATTGCCGGTGCGGGCAAAAGTACAACGATAATCAAGCCTGCACCGGCGCTGTACTACTCCCCTGCCCAACCCGGTTTCGGAACGGACAAGTTCCTGATCAATTTCGTGTCGGCTCAGATCACCAATGGAAATCAGTCTATCCGGAACCTGACGATTGACGGCTCGGAAAAAAAATTACACGGAGGTATTTATCTGGAGAAGCGAAGCAACGTGACGATCGAAAATGTAAAAGTTCAATTTGTTAATTTTTGCGGCGTCTGGCTGATGGGATGCCGGAACTCCAATGTAAAGGGACTGGATCTCAAGGATTGCGCCTGGGGAAGCAGTGCATGGTGTTCCGGTGCGCTTCAGATAGCCAATTGCGAAAACATAGACGTCAGTGGTTTTCATATCGATGAAGGCAGGGGCTACGGTATTAAAAACCTGGGACAAGCGGAGAACACCGCATTTTCGAAAATCAAAATTCACGATGGGCGTATTTCCGTATCGCCAAAGGGGCTGTGGAATAACGGTACGGCGCCCAATATCACTATCGAGGTATGGGGTAGCTCCTTCAGTGGTACCGAAATTTATAATTGTTATCTCGATAACCACATATCGCTTGTAAACTATCCCGTTATCCAGCGGTCGGTAGGCGTAAAAATTTATAACAATGTATTCGATATCCTTGGCCCGAGGGCGAAGGGAGATGGTTATTGTATTGAGCTCTCCATCCACGATGCTGAAGTCTACAACAACTGGTTTAACGGGGGTTCTACTGCCATCGTGAACTGGGGCGACCGGCAAATGAGCAACTGGAAAATCCATCACAATACTTTTTACGGTGTTTCCAGTATTTATCCAACAGCCATTATAACTTCCTACAAAGGCGGGTTAAAGGATATTTTTATTGTGAACAACACGGCTGAGACAACCGGTTCAGCCACGGTAAATTTTGTCGAGTTCAACAACGGGGCTTTGTCGGAGAACATACATATAAAGAACAACCTGATCATCAATTCAAACTCTTCCTATGCACATTACCCGAACCGGTTCATCAGCCTTGAGAAGGGTGCGACCCTAAAAAATCTTCACGTCAGTAATAACCTTCTTTACAAGCTCGATATTGGAAGAGTAGCCGGCACCTATAGCGGCAACCTCGCTACGGATCCCAAAGTATCCCGGACGGGGCCACGTCCCAAGCCATACTATGTACCTGCGGCAGCAAGCCCGCTCATCGACAAAGGAGTCGATTCGGGGTACCCGTTTTCAGGAAAGGGACCTGACATCGGAGCATTTGAACATCCCTGATCATAATCCGGCATTTAAGGTGCTTTCAAAAAAAACAGCATTTTTTTTCGTTTCCCCGGTTAAAATCAGGCCGTTTAGTAATAATTTTAACCCTTTCACCTTGAAATAGCGTGGTTTATCGATTGCAGGTTTGGTGAGTCTCATATATTGTAATATTTGCACGTCTTTTTTATGGAAAGTGGCTATTAGTCTGTATTTTAGTTAGTCTGGGATATAACATAATCAGGTTCAAATGTGGTTTGTGAAGAAGATGGCGTTGCTGAAGACCTGCATCGAAACAGGGGATTCATGCCTGCATGTTGCTGTCCCAAATCTTGGAATGGTAGGATTTCAATGAAAACAGCGAATTAATGAGGCGGGCTATTCTTTACATACTACTGATTTACTGGACGGCCTCCACCTCATTTGCAACAGTTTACAATGTCAGCCCGACCGGTAGCGACAGCGGTGACGGAAGCACGGGGAATCCCTGGAGAACAATCAAATATGCCGTATCAAGAGTAGCGGCAAACCAGGGTCACGTCATCCGGATTGCCGCCGGGACATTCATTGAGGACGGCCGGATCGACGTCCCTCCCGGTGTAAGTATAGAGGGTGCCGGGATCGATCAGACCATCATCAAAGCAGCATCCTCCTTTTATTACAATCCGGGAACGCCAGGATTTGCTACGGACAAGTTCCTGTTCAGTTTTAAATCCAACAGTGTTGTCGCAGGCAATCAAACGATCAAAAACTTTACCATCGATGGTGACGGCAAAAAGGTTCACGGCGGGATCTATGTAAACAACAGGAATAACATCGTCGTCGAAAATGTCAAGATCCAGTATGTGAATTTCTCCGGGCTTTGGTTCTGGGGTGTCAGCAATTCCGCTATAAAAGGGCTGAAGCTTAAGGATTGTGCCTGGGGCAGTGCGGGGTGGTGCTCCGGAGCATTGCAGATTGCCAACGGTTCCAATGTTGATATTTCGGAGTTTGATATAGATGAAGGCCGGGGTTATGGTATTAAGAACCTGGGACAGAACCAGAATTCGGCATTCCCAAATATCAAACTGCACGATGGAAGGGTTTCTGTCGCTCCGGCCGGCGCATGGAATAACGGATCAGCTCCGAATATCACCATCGAATTCTGGGGGAGTTCATTCGGAGGAACGGAAATCTACAATTGTTACCTTGATAACCACGTATCGCTGGTGACCTATCCTGTAGTGCAGCGAACAACACCACTAAAAATCTATAACAACGTTTTCGATATTCTGGGACCCAGGGCAAAGGGAAACGGCTACGGACTGGAACTATCGGTTTATGATGTTGAGATCTACAACAACTGGTTCAACGGGGGCTCTACTCCGATGGTGAACTGGGGTGACCATCAGTTTGAAAACTGGAATATCCATCACAATACGATATATGGTGTTTCAAGCGGCTACCCGACTGCTATGGTGGTGTCCTACAAAGGCGGATTGAAGAACGTTAATATTTACAACAACACAGCTGAAATGACGGGACCTGCGACAGTGAATTTTATCGAGTTCAACAACGGCGGTGTCGGAGAAAATATCAACATTAAAAACAACCTGATCATCAATTCGAATTCGTCCTATGCCTGGTATCCCAACCGTTTCATCAGCCTCGAGAAAGGATCAACGGTAAAAAACCTGCAGGTAACGAACAATCTTTTGTATAAACTGCCCATCGGGAACGTAGGTGGCACGTATACCAATAACCTTTTTATAGATCCCAAGATCACGGCATCCGGAGCGCGGCCGACGCCTTATTATCTTCCACAGGCCGGCAGCCCGTTAATTGATGCCGGCGTGAACGTAGGCTTTCCTTTCCAGGGAGCCGCTCCGGATATTGGCGCCCACGAATTTTCGTCGAACGTTCCTCCGCCGGCAAATACGTTACCTCAGGTGAGTATTACCAGTCCGGCGAACAACGCCAATTTTGCAGCCGGTTCAGCGGTTACCATTAACGCGAATGCATCTGATGCCGACGGTACGATCGGGCGCGTAGAGTTTTTTAGCGGTACAACAAAACTGGGCGAAGATCTGACCAGCCCCTATACTTTTACCTGGAACAATGTAGCCGCCGGAAGTTACAGTCTTACGGCGAGGGCAACCGACAATAAAAACGGAGCAACCACATCCGCTCCGATAAGCATCACGGTGACAAATTCGAATACACCACCCGTTGTCACGTTGACTGCGCCGGCCAACAATGCTCTTTTTGCAACAGGATCGACGGTCAATATCACAGCAACTGCAACTGACCAGGGCGGAACCATCACGAAGGTCGAGTTCTTTAGTGGCACAACGAAGTTGGGCGAAGACCTGACCAGCCCTTACAGTTTCTCCTGGATCAATGTGCCAAACGGGAATTATACACTCAGCGCAAAAGCGACCGATAACCAGAATTCCGTAACCACGTCGGGCTCTGCCTCGATCACCGTAAGCACGGGCAACAATCCTCCGGCCGTGAGTCTAACGGCCCCTGCCGCGAACGCCACCTTTACAGCGGGAGCTACTGTGATACTCACAGCCAATGCTTCGGACACCAACGGATCGATCACCAAGGTGGAATTTTTTAACGGAACTGTGAAGCTTGGTGAAGACCTGACCAATCCATACAGTTTCTCCTGGACGAACGTACCGGCTGGTGCATTTACACTGACCGCCAGGGCAACAGACAACCAGACGGCCGTTACCACCTCCGCCGCGGTGAACATAACCGTAAACAGTGTCAGCATGCCACCTACCGTAAGCCTAACGAGTCCCTCCAGCAACGCATCATTTTCAGCGGGCACGTCCATCAGCCTGACCGCGAATGCATCCCCTACCGGAGCGACGATTTCCAAAGTGGAATTTTTTAACGGCACAACAAAACTAGGCGAAGATCTTACGGCTCCTTATAGCTTTGTCTGGACGAGTGCTCCCGTGGGTACCCACTCACTTGGAGCGAAAGCCACCGACAGCAAAAACATGGTGGGAAATTCAGCACTCACAAAAATTACGGTTCTCAATATAAACGTCCCGCCCACGGTAAATCTGACCAGTCCCGCAAACAATGCGGCGTTTCTTACCAATGCCACGGTAACCTTGACCGCGACGGCAGCCGATACCGATGGTACTATTACAAAAGTTGAGTTCTACAATGGCACAACAAAACTGGGTGAAGATCTGTCAAGTCCCTATTCTTTTACCTGGAACACTGTTCCCAATGGAAATTACGCCCTGACTGCACGGGCTGTCGACAATCAAAGCGCTGTCACCACGTCGGCGACGAGCAATATCGTTGTCAGCTCTTCTCCGAGTCCCCCTACCGTCTCGCTGACGAGTCCTGCAAACGGTACGACCTTCTTTGCAAACTCGTCCGTTACCATCAATGCCACGGCATCCACACCCAGTGGTACCATCACGAAAGTGGAATTTTTTAACGGCACCACTAAATTGGGAGAGGACCTGACAAGCCCGTACAGTTTCCTATGGAACAATGTACCCGCTGGCAGCTACACTCTTACGGCGAAGGTTACAAACAGCGCGAGTGCTGTTGCTACGTCTGCGGCTGTTAACATAACCGTAAGCGTTTCATCCTCGCCTCCGGTAGTTGCAATAACGAGTCCCGCCAGCCAGGCGGTCTTCACGGCGGGATCTACCATTGCGATAAGCGCCACCGCTTCCGATGTCAACGGTACGATTACCCGTGTCGAGTTTTTGAATGGCACAACAAAGCTTGGAGAGGATCTAACGAGTCCTTACAATTTCAGCTGGACGAATGTACCGGAAGGTACGTACCTGATCATTGCAAAGGCGACGGACAACCAGGGTGTGACGGCGACGGCGGAAGTAGAGGTATTTGTAAACGCCGTAAACGCTCCGCCGCAAGCTAACGCGGGAGAAGATATTACAGCACAGTTACCCGTTAGTTCACTCGTTATCACCGGAACAGGTACAGATGCGGATGGCGTGATCTCCACGTACGTATGGACGCAGGTCTCCGGGCCGAACGAAGTTACACTTACACAGGATTCTTTTGGTCAGCTGGGCCTGGCGAATCTGGAGGAAGGTACTTATGTTTTTGAACTGACCGTAACCGACAACGGAGGGATAACCGGTACGGATCAGGTATCGGTCGAGGTGATCCCTTCTCTGCTCTCCCTGGAACAAATCCCACGGTTTTTTTCACCCAACGGTGACGGTGTGAACGACCGGTGGGAATGGCCCCGTATCGAACTTTATGCCGACTCGCGACTGCTGGTCTATAATCGCTTCGGGCAAAAGGTCTATGAGGTGGTATCGTATCAAAACGACTGGGATGGAACGATCAATGGTAAGCCCCTGCAGGAAGACGCTTACTATTACGTTATAAAGTTGAGTAACACGGATCTTAAAGGCGCAGTGAGAATTGTAAGATGACCGAGATATGAAAAGAATATTTACCCTTTGCATACTTTTACTTCTCTCCTTCTCAACCCTGCGGGCGCAGGCACCTGGCCCGTTTTACCGGCAATATTTCGCTAACCCGTATTTATTTAATCCCGCATTTGTCGCCGTCAATAACACACTTGAAGCCAACCTCGTTTATCGTCAGCAATGGACAAACTTTAAAGACGCTCCCGTAACGGCGGGATTTAACGTTCAGCTTCCGGCTAATGAACGCGTCGCTCTTGGCTTTAATGTCTTTACCGACAAGCAGGTGTTGTTGCGAAATTCCAACTTCATGGCCACTTTTGGTTACATAGTTCCCCTGGCTACAAACCAATCGCTTCGTTTTGGGATTTCCGGGGGAGTGGGTATCAATAAGCTGGATCTGACGGCGGAAGAGCTGAATACGAACGACCCCGTGATTACTAATGCGGCAGGCAACAACTTCTACGTTGATGGTAACTTCGGTGTCGCCTATACGAACAAAGGTCTTCGAATAGGGTTCGCCCTCACCGATCTCTTTAATTCGAACACATTCAACAACGAAAGCTTTAACCAATTCGAGCTTTCAAATCTCAGGAACAGATTGTTTTCGGCAAGCTACCGGTTCAATGTCGGGATTATGGAGAATTTTTCCCTTGAACCGTACTTTCTGTACAGGCAAACTGAGGATGGTTTACAGGACGCCTGGGAAGGAGGATCGCTTCTTTATTATAAAGACCATTTCTGGACCGGAGGCAGCTACAATCAGAACAACGGACTGGCTATTTTTCTCGGTCTCAACCTGAAATCAAAATTCAGGTTCAGTTATAGCTACGAATTTCCGCCGTTCAATTCCGGGTTCTCGTCTACCAGTTCTCACGAGTTGCACCTGGGCGTGAGGTTCGGCAAGAAAAAAGCCGCGACTGTCGCAAAAACAACGGCAGCCCCGGTACTGGCGAATGCTCCGGTGACACCACATCATCCTGAAGGCGGCAACAAAAATCCTGCGCGCCAAGTTGCCGGTGACGAGCCACAACCCCGCGATCTGGAAACACCGATCATTCTGAATGAAGCCGAAAGAGTAAAGGAACCGGCGGTAACGCCAGACGTGCCCAAGACCGATGAGGTTAAGACGGCAACGGAGGACACCAAAAAGACAGAGGCTATCAAGGAGGAAGTTAAAGAAAAACCGAAACCAGCACCTGCAAAACCACGCGAGTCATTTACCATGACGCCCGGGCACCACTATGTTGTTGTTGGAGTATTCAGCGTGATGAGTCACTCGATGAAATTCACCAAGGAAATGATGAACAAAGGTTATGCGGTGAATGTGGCGCTTAATCCTAAAAACAACTTCTACTACGTGTATATCCAGTCCACACTGGATCTCGATGAAGCAAAACGAATCAGAAACGAATACCGGTGGAAGAATATGTTTAAAGAGGCGTGGATCTATACAATGGAATAGAAGGGCTTTAGAACCTTTACTGTTTCATCTAGTAGTACGCGCCGCCTTCAACTTTTTCACTGCCCTTGGGGACTTCTGAAGGCAATGGCCGGCTCCAGTGCTCATTCATCAGTACGGAAACTTTAGGGATTCCCTCCCATCGTTTTCCCTTTATCCCAAAAAGGATCTGTGTGGCTCCACCGAGATGCACCGCCTTTTTACCCATCCTTTTTACATGTGCCGCCAGCGGAAAACCGTAAGCCCCGCAGCCGATAACGGCGATATCAAAATCGATCTTGTCAAGATCTGCTTTCATCGAATCCAGCGCATCAAACCAGCTTTTGAATTTGACTTCGCATTCCGCGAGCGACTCGATCGACTTATACGTTTTAAGTTCAAAATCGGGAAGCACCCGCTTGTCATTAAACAGCAACGCTCTTTTCGCAAATTGCCGCCGAATACTTTCCTCGAAGGGATGAATGACCAGCACTTTTTTTCCCGTCATCGCTTCACTCCACGGGTCCTTGTGATAATAAGGCTCCAGGTCCGGCAGCTTGACAATGCTGGCATGTTCCAGTTCCTTGGCAAAAAAGCGTTCCTGCTTACACCACGATCCGAGGACATCCACCTGTTTCATATCTTCGAGCATGAGGTGCGCAAATCTTTCGAGCATCTCCTCATTGATAGGAAAGAAACCGGAAACGTACCTCATTGTATGCAGGTTTGGTTTATCCCACGCCAGAAAATCGACCTCCTGTTTCAGGAAAGCCAGGTAGTCGCCGGAGTGAAACTTAAGATTTTGATAAGTAGCCAGACAATTCAGCTCCGTTGATCCAAACCGGCAGATCATGGCCGGGTCTTTTCCGGCTATTTTCCCCCGAATGATGTCGTTTGCCTGGAGACTATCGAATTGCGGGCCGCTGTATACAGGCACAGACGGACTATAAAATTTTGCCGTCACTTTCCGTGCAACCTTCAAAAGCTTATAAAGATTTTCGTTCATAGTCGGTGATGTTATCGTTTCCTTAGCCGGCAGACGCGTCGCGTTTTAGTTATTTTGTAGAGTCCTTAAATGATGCCAATATCCCGTCAACGTACGCTATGTCGACTTCAAAATGTTTATGCTTTGCTTCGGCGGCGCTTTTTGGCGGTTCGCTGACTGTTGCAATATGACAATAGTAACGTAGACCGAGCTTGCCCGCAAGGTCCCAATACATGGTACCGATCCAACCTTCCGAAAAAATTTCAACGATCCTGGTACCCGGCTTACAAAAGACAAGATTGGCAAGTCCGGCGCCATGAGGCGAAACTATAACATCGGCATTGTTAAAAAGACGGACCTGGTCCAGGAATGTCATTCCCGTAAGCGACACCGTTTTACAGCCATATCCCTCCAGCAATCGCACCAGCGCTGCTTCGTTTAGGACATTCCGGCTTTTCGAATCATTCCGGCTGATGTAGATAAATTTCGGCAGCGTATCCGTGTCATAATCCGCGGGAATGAACGAGTCCCTCAGGAAATCACAAGCCCACTTCTCCATCTGGCCGGCATTCCGGTGTGGGGACGATGCGATCAGCTGGTCTGGCTGCAGGTGCAAACAAGTTGTAGCATCAATAACTTGTTCTTTCCCTATACCAAGCAGCTTCAGCGTATCGATCTGGTAGGGAAATTTATAGTTGGGTACCAGGAACAATTTCACATCGCTATACAGGCCGCTGGCCTTCAGCAGGTGCAGACGTGGAAGTACGTCGAATAGCCAATGAAAATAGTTGTCCAGTCCGCCACCACCCGTCAGGAGAGTAAAAACGGCTCCCTGAATTTTCCGTGGCTTGTTGAAATATTTAATCTTAAAAATATGATTCACGTGGGGGCTGATCTGCTGCCCGCTTCTTAATTCGAGGGAGATGTCGTGGAGCAGATAATTATCCGGGGCGACAATAGCGACCGTGTTATAGGAATCGTGATAGAGCCGGCCGTTGGAGACGCTGACAACCACAACGTCTGGCAGGCTCGCCTGGGACTCCAGTTTTTCGAAACGTTCTGCGGCGCTTCGAAGATCGGCAGGAAGGTCCGCACGATAAGCGTATCCATCGTAAATTTTTACGTAGTGACCGGCGGAAGGGGTTTCACCCAGGTATTCGTTGCTTGATGCGTATACGCCAATGGGGCGAAGTGACGTGTTATGTGGGATCACCTTGCCAAGAATATCTCCAAGCTTCCGTTTTACCTTAGAAAGTAAGTTATTCATTTAAATAAAATCAGTAAGTCGTTAAAGGCAATGCGTTACCATATGATTTACTTTAACCAAAATCCAATAATTCTTCGCAGATAGCCAACCAGCAGGGACATAGGCATCTCCCACCAGGGGCAATTGCGCCAGATGTAGATCGTATAATTACGCAAGTTTGATCCGCCCCGGATGCTGAATAAATGGTTGTAGTAGTTCTTCAGCGTCTTTGTTTTGCTGATGATATGGTTTCCGCTTTCTTCCGGGTAGGTATAAAGCTTCGCGTCATAGTTACAGTAGACCTTGAACCCATTCCGTCTGGCGAGGTGTGTAAAATCGTAGTCTGCCATATAGTGAGGCAATAACCTTTCTTCAAACAGACCTACTTTATCAAATACCTTTCTGGGGATAAGCAGTCCGCGTCCCGGAAACAGGGACACTTCGTGCAACCCGTGCCACTCGTTCTCTTTTAATTCGTTGAGGAGAAATCGCGATTTATCCCATCGCCAGATAATAATCTCGCCGCCATAATGCGGTTTCAGGGTTTTTGCGTTTATGTCGAACGACCCCAACAGCGCATCCGGTGTCCGTTCAGCCCATACCATCATTTTTTCAAGCAGATCCGGTGCAGCAATGGTATCGTTGTTAAGCGTAAAAATGTAATCAGCCCCCAGGGACAGGGCGTGGCGGATACCCATATTCACGCCGGCAGTCCAGAACAGATTACCATCGCCCTCCAGCACGATAACCTCCGGAAATTCCTCCCGTAACATTTCCCCGGTTCCATCGGAAGATCCGTCATCCACAACGATGGTCTTATGTGGTATCGTCTGATTTCTCAACGAGATCAGACACTCTTTCGTGAAATGTTTCCGGTTATGTACCGGAATTACGATGTGAATCACTGGTAAATCATTTGGTTATCGATATTATCCCGCTCTTGCGTCCTACCTATCCGCACCGATGTGAACTAAAAGGTATCGGGGTTCTCCATCCTGGCAACTTTTTCATCAAGGGAAACTTTTGCAATCAGCAGACTGAAGATCACTGATCCCAGGTTCTCCTGCAGCACGAATGTATCCACCTGCATCACGATCAGCATAAATACCACTACGGAGAAAAAAATACCGTCCTTGTTCCCGAGCTGAAATTTCCTGCGGTAGTACACATACATCCGATAAAAAAGCCATATCAGCAGGCCATAGCCAACGAGGCCCTGATCGACGACCACCATCAAAACCGTACTGTGCAAGTGAGAATATTGCTCGGGGACACCCCACATTTTAGCGATGTCCGGAATCAAATGAAGGAAATAGTGGCCATTGGATCCATTGCCGAAGAACAGCCCGCGTTGATCGTAAAATATCCAGTCGATCGCTCTTTGCCAAACGAGTGCGCGGCCGTTAAATGTGGTTACGTCGACCAGGTTTACCCGCTGCATGATAAAAACAAACACAGGCAGGCTAAGAATCCGGTAAAGTAATAGACCGGCGTTTAATAAAATGGGAACCGTGAGCAGGGAAATCAGGAAAAGACCTTTAAAACGTTTTGAAAAATTAAATGCAAAGAGAAAGAACACCAGTATAAAAACAAGTATGGTGAGACGCGAGTTAATATAAAATAGCAGTACGAGGTTACCCAGGAAATAGAGGAGCATATAGGAGAACTTGAACGGATCGTCCCAGGCCCGTTGAAGGTAGTACAGGATCATAAGGTTCAAAACGGCCAGCATACAGGCACCACTGTACAATCCATCCAGGAACGGGAAGTTAATCCGCCCTTCGATACTGTGTGTTGCGTTATCAAGGCCTAATCCAAAAAAGCCAATCAGGTTAATAAATAACAGGTAAGTAAGACTGCGGAATGCGAGCTTCACCAGCTGTTCAGGGCTATTTTCATTGTACAGGCAGACAGCAATAAAGGCGTGGAAGGGAAGTACTACCAGCACGATTTTGGTATACATCAGTGTCGGGTTTGGACTTAACGCCCGACTGAGTGCCAGCAGGAGGCTTCCCGCGACCGACGCCAGATAAAGCGCCATCAGGAAGTACGATGTATTGATCCGTATCCTGAACTCCTTCTTGTACATGAGGTCGATCAGATAAAAAACGACGATCAGGAAATGCATTGAAATACTCACCATGTACCCGACTGTCGGGCTTACATTTCCGGATACGAAAGACCCGATCCCATAAATCGGGAAGCTGACGACAAACAAAAAATTAATAATATCTTTTTTATCCAGCATCTTCGAACCTTAACTTTTCAAAACCGGAAACAAATCCTTTATTCTCGACTTAATCCTGGATGCCGGAGTTGTAAATGTTTTCCGAAAGAACAACTCATCCTTCCGGATATCCTGCAAAACAAACTCAGGATGTTTCAACGGAAACTGAATATCTTCAAATTTCAGATCGGACCCGGTCCCATCCTCCTCCAGTGTATGAGTCGCATCCGCTCCCAATCCGATGTTGATAATCAGGTTTCGTTGTGGAACGATCGCCAATCCGGAATTAAGGCGCCTGCACAGTTCCCATTGGTAGTCCCACCAGCTGACATTCTTAATGTTGGCGTATGTCCTGTCCAGGATCCATTTGAAGTAATTGTATTCATAAAAAGATGGAAAGCAGCTTTTCAGGTAACCGTTTTCAACTATGGTCTTGTAGTTACGCATTTCAAAGTCATACAATGCCCAGGCCCGCTTCCATGTAGCCCAGCCCCAGATGTTATTATGGCTTGAGAAATAATACGAATACTCCTTGTCCCGGATTGCCTCATCGAGGAATGTGTTTCCACCGATTTCCATAACGCGGGTGTCATTTCGGTACCGATCCAGAAGTTCGGCACAAAACCTGAAAAACAAGGGCGACGGAAGGCAGTCATCTTCCAATATAATACCTTCATCAACATGTTCGAAGAACCAGTTAATACCTCCTGCCGGTCCCTGTCCACATCCGACATTACCGTCGCGGAAGAATGTTTTAAGCTCGCAATCCCAGTCTACCGCCGTGGCAATTTCCCTGGCCTCGGCGCAACGTTTGGCATCGTCGGGCTTGTTCGGACGAGGTCCGTCTGCAGCAATAAAAAGGCGTTTCGGTCTTTCTTTTCGTATGGCTTCAAAGACCCTCTTTGTAGTATCAGGCCGGTTGAATATCAATAATAACACGGGCGTATCCAACTGACGTGCAGCGTCCTTGTTTTCACTGGCGACCTCGTTCATATCCTGGCTCATTCGGCTTCACGTTTTCAGTTGGAACCCTATATCTTAAATTTCGACAGGAAAGTGTCTTTCATAAACTTTGAAAAATACTTCCTGTCTGTTTGATTATCACGGATGACGTAGGGAGGATGTGTCAACGGAAAACGCAACTCCATTGCCTTCATGTCGGCACTCCTGCTGTTTTCATTTGTGGTATGGGTTGCACCGGCTCCGAACCCAAGATTCTTAACCAGGTTCTTCTCCGGAACAATTGACAGTCCGGAATTCAGATACCTGCATAGTTCCCATTGATAGTCCCACCAATCGACATTTCCCCGACGGGCTGCCGTCTTGTCAAACTTCCTCATCCTGTAAACCTTTTCGAGCGGGTTCAGAAAGAAGTCGTCAAAGTAACCGTTATCCCTGGCTTTTTCATACAGCTTAATTTCATAGTCAAACAGATTCCACGCCCTTCGCCACGTAGCCCAGCCCCAGATGAATCCATTGCGTGAAAAATAATATGAATAGTTGCTGTCACTTTTCCAATCGTTCAGGAAGTTGTTGCCCCCGATATGCATGATCCGGCGGTCATCCCGGTAGCGGGCCAATAGTTCCTGGCAAAACCAAAAAAAACTCATCGATGGCAGGCAATCGTCTTCCAGGATGATGCCTTCCGTTTCATGTTCAAAAAACCAAGTCATCGCCGAGGACGGTCCCCTTCCACAATTTAGATTTTCTGTCCTGAATAAAGTCTTCAACTCACATTGCCAGTCTACCTGTTCGATGATTTCGCGGGTTTCTTCGCATCGCGTTTTGTCTGTAGCTACATCCGGGCGGGGGCCGTCGGCCGCTACATATAACCTGGGGGGTTTCACTTTTCTTATAGCATCGAATACCTGTTGTGTCGTTTCCGGCCGGTTGAAAATAATAAACAAAACAGGTGTGCTGAAGGGCGCTTCCATAAACTAATGTACTAACTGATTTTTACACACGCATTTTCCGCTTACTTATTTTCAAGGTCAAACAGCGACTACACTTTAACCGGGATCAGAATTTATAGCCATATCCATATCCGTATCCGTATCCCGAGCTCTTCGTTGCCTTGGCATCATTCAACAAAATACTCACGTTGGTGATCTTCTTTCGCTCGTAAAGCTTGTTGATTTTAGTGAGACTGTTCCTGTTGGTATAGTCGGACCGCACGATATAAAGATTGGCATCCGTATACTTCATGAGGATAATATACTCGGATACATAACCGAGCGGTGGTGAGTCCAGGATGATGGTGCTATAGGTCTGCTTCAATGTATTGATCAATTCTTCCATCCTCGGATTTCCGATCAGATCGATCGGGTTGGGTGGTATCGGACCGGAACCGATCACATCGAAGCCTTTGTGTTCCGTGTTATTAATGATCTCTTTGATCGACCCGTCTCCAACCAGAAAGTTTGACAACCCTTTCCTGTTCTTCAACTGAAAATAAGAAGCCACCCTCGGCCTTCTCATATCGGTATCGATCAACACGGTACGTCTACCCGAGTAGGCCATTACCGCGGCGAGGTTAACGGAACAAAATGTTTTTCCTTCACTTTCCCTTGACGATGTTATTCCGATTACGTTGGCATTCTTCCCCAACGTCAGGTACTGCAGGTTAACACGTAATGACCTGAAGGATTCACCGATCGGCGACCGGGCGTGAGCGACGATCATACCCTGCTCGCGCTTATTGGCATGAGCAATTGAGCCTATAAACGGAATCTTCGTATTCTGCTCAACATCCTCGTGGGTGATGATGTTGTCGTTGAGCATGTCCTTAACGAGAATGAGGCCGATCGCCATGCCGACTCCTGCCACCATGGCCAGCATATAAATAAGCCTTGTGTTGGGTGAAACCGGGCCACCACCCACCTGATAGGGTCTGTCCACAATTGTTTTTTCTACTGAGTTGGATGCGATGGCTATTCCCGCCTCCGCCCGTTTTTCCAGGAGGTAATTGTACACATTATCGTTAAAATCGAAGCGACGCTGAATATTTACCAGCTCGCGCTCGTTCTTTGGTAACACATTCAGGTTTCTTCTGATTTGATATACCCGGTTGTTCAGGTCCGTCAGGGCAATCGTCGTAACATCGATCATGTTTTTGACATTTTCGACGAGTGATTTTTTCGTGTTCTTGATTTTTTGCTCGACAATTTCGGCAAGCGGGTTGTTTTCCTTGGCGTTGTAGCTCAGTTCCGTCCTTTCCTGGTTTAATTTTGATAATTCCAGGAGCAGGTTATTCAATACAGGATCATTAAGGCCCAAGGCAGAAGGAGCGACAATTTCGGATAGGCGGTTATCTGTTTGTAAGGAGTTCGCGATAAACTGATAGTACTTTAACTTGCTTTCCATGTCAGCCTTGTCGGATTCCAGTTTATCGAGATTCCGGTTCAGGTTTTCCGCTGTCGAGTTGATGTCGAGAATGTTGTTCTTCGACCGGAACAATTCCAGCGATCCTTCTACTTGCTTCAGGGTATCGGAAACACCGCTCAGCTGATTGTCGATAAACTGAATGGTCTTCAGGCCCAGCTGGTTCTTTTTATACAATTCGTTCCGGAGGTAAACTTCGAGGAGTTTGTTCAGGAACACCTTTTCTTTCGCGGCTACTCCTCCTTTCAGGCTCAGCTCAACGATGTATGATTCCAGGGAGATCGGTTCGATGTTCAGCTTGCTCTGATAACCTTCGGTCAGTGACTGTATGCGTCTCAGGACGAAATAGGTCTCCGTTTCCTTATCGGTCTTGTACAGGTCGTTGAACTTGATCTTAAAACTCAGGTACTTATTGACAAAAGGTTTATCCAGGGGAACCTCCTCTTCAATTTCCACGCGGTCAATAATGCTTTCGACCTGATTCGTATAAAAATTATAGGTACTCACATTCTTTCCAGACACGCGCACTTTATATCGCGTGGAAGAAATGAGTTCGATAAAGATCGGTACGTCGATGATCTGGTTGACGACGGAATCAAGTTCGATCGTAAATGGAGAGTCCCCGTATTTTTCTTCTTTAATAAAATTCTTCTTGGTATAATAACTGATCCCAAAGTCAAGTTCGCGCATGGCCCGTTCGACCATCGAGTACGATTTGAGAATACCGATCTCATCTTCAATTCCGGTCTGGCTGGTATACAGGTTCATTCCCTTCAGGAATTTTTCAGACTCCATCCCACCCGTTTGTGTTTCACTTTTCAGCAACAAAGACGCTTTTACAAAATATTGCCTCGGAGACAACTTATTGTAGACGTATGCCAGCGGCATGGTTATAATCAGCGCAATCAGGAAGAAATACCACCTTGAGAGGAGCTTACGCAGTATTTGCTTAATATTTATTTTACCATCCATGTCTTCTGGTTTTAAACTGTTTCTCGCAAAACAGGCTCTTAATGTTTAGTTGTTGTCTAAGTAGTTCAATATCAAAATAGCGGTTGTCGCGGCCGAAAAAAGCAAGGTCAGATTTTCCAGATTGGTTTTCTTCGACCTCGCCTTAAATGGCTCCACGTATAATACGTCGTTCGGCATCAGGTAGAAGTATTTGGATTTAAGTAATTCCGGATCGCGAAGGTCCAGTAAAACGACTTCCGATCCTTTCGGCACCTGCCTGATCAGTTTAATATTTTTCCGGTTTCCGAATTGTGTCAGGTCCCCGGCCATCCCGAGAGCTTCCAGGATCGTTGCCTGATTGTTATAAATATAGTGGTATCCGGGATTATTAACTTCCCCTAAAACTGTGATCTTGAAACTAATAAGTTTCACGATGACGATGGCATTCTTGAGGTACTTGTTGGCGTTTGTCTGAATCAGGTTTTGAACTTCTTCCAGCGTCAGGTCTTTAACAGTCAGGGAACCGAGGATCGGCAGGTTCACCTTTCCATACTCATCCAGCGAATACCCTTCCAGGTAGAGCGACCCGGGACTTGAAAACTGGGAAACCTGGCTTGTCGCCGTGATATTGAAAATATCCGACACCTGGGCATCGGTAGAGCTTTTTACTTTAATGGAAAGGATGTCGTTGGGCTGGATCCGGTACACCGACTTCCTGTTTTCCATCAGGGTAGCCTGAAACTCAGAAAAGTCCTTGTCCTGAAAATACACCAACCGTTTGTTATAATAACAGGATGACAAGAGGGATGCCACCACCAATAGTTGGAATAACTTTAGAATACCTTTCATCGATACTTGAACTTTTTAAATTAATGAGAAAAATATTAAGATTCGGGCTCTTGAACCAATGACAATTGTCATTGAACATAAAAACGCTTGTCAATCGGTAAGAATCAACCTAAAATTAAGGACTTCCGGCAAATCCGCATGCATGGGACTCGATTTAACAACAACACAATCCTCCGCTAATCTAAATATATTGTTTTCTCCTCATCCGCCCAACACCCGTGACCCTCGTCCTGACAGCGCTCAAACGGTTGTGGTGCCACTCTCCCGCCTCCTGTCCGTTTCCACCAAACACAGTTTGCCGGCCCAGTCAAAAACGGAAAAGGTTGGCAAGACCAACCTTTTCCTGATATTCCTTAACCGGATGACTATACGTTAGTTGTCCAGGCCAAGCTCCTTAAATCTTTTTTCAAGACGCTTCATCTGATCCTGGAGGTCAAGATCCGTGTAAATCGAATACAAAGTATCCAGTACCTCCTGATCGTCGGGGCTGAGTTTTTCTGCCTTTTCCCAGTACGGTTGAGCCACTTTCAGATTCTCCACCAGTTTTTTATCCAGTTCAAATCTTTTTTTCTTGTCGTCGGCGGAAATACCCAGATTAGCCATTTCTTTTTTGATCGTGGCCGCATCGTTGTAAACCAGTTTCGCCAGGTAAAGCTGTGCTTCAAAATACTGAGGATCAATCTTCATGGCCTCTTCGTAGTTCTTTTTCGCTTCAGCCACGTTGTTCAGGCTTGCATTGGCATAGCCCAGGTAGAAATGCAGAACTTTATTGGATGGCTCCTTTTTAATAGCTGTTTCCAGGCCTGTTTTAGCTTCATCGATCCGCTTCAAATCAATGAGAAGACCGATCTCAACCTTCGGAAGGTCGGGGTTGGCCGGAAACTTTGGCTTCGCTTCACGAAGTACTTTCAAGGCCTGTTCCTTGTCTTTCTTGGGACCGCTGTAAATATTGATGATACTGAGGTAAGCGTCGGAGGATTTTCCACCCAGGTCAATGTACTTCCGGAAAGCGTCGATGGCTTTGTCATAGTTTTCAAGGCTATTGGCCGCAAACGCGCCGTAGAAAAACGCCGTGGTATCTTTTGGAGCAATGGCCTGCGCTTTTTCAAAACTCTGCAGTGCACCTTCCAGGTCTTCTTCCTGATAGAGACTGGCACCTTTGTTCAGGTAGACGCCTTCCCAATACGTCATTTGCTGTGATTTCAATATCGGCATACCCATAGCATCCTGGATAAAGAGTTCCTTACCCGCGCCATTCAGTTCTTCCGCTTTTTTGAAGGATTCCAGCGCTACGTTAAACGCATTCGGGTCCAGCGCCTTCTGTGTTTCATTCGATGTGGTATCAATAGAAGCATAGATGAGCCCTCTGTAATACCATGTTTTTGCATCGTTCATGGTCTTCTCGTAGGTGGTCGCCGCATCTATATTCGTTTTCGCTTCGTCAAGCTTTCCTTCCTTCCAGGAATTCAACGCTTTGTTAAGGTTGGGTTTTACAGGTTTTTGCGCATAGACAGATACTGTAGCCAACATTAACAGTAAAAGGGTAATTCGTTTCATTTTAAATACAGGTTTATAGTATGGGAAATTAGTTAGTGGTTTCTTCGTTCATTTTATCCTCGATCTTGTCGATCTTCTGAATTTTTTCTACGGATGATATCTTGTCATCTTCGTTGAGTTTAATCAGCCTGACACCCTGGGTAGCACGACCCATCACCCGCAGTTCGCTGACCTTTATCCGGATCGTGATCCCCGACCGGTTAATGATCATCAATTCGTCGTCATCGACTACCTCCTTGATGGCAACAAGCTTGCCAGTTTTTTCCGTAATGTTAAGGGTCTTTACACCTTTCCCGCCACGCTTCGTGATCCGGTAGTCGTCGATCAGGGAACGCTTGCCATACCCTTTTTCCGAAACCACGAGTAAGTTAGCATCTTCGCGGCTTATACAAACCATTCCAATAACCTTATCCGATTCCGATTCGAGCGTTACCGCCCGTACACCCGCAGCTGTACGACCCATCGGCCGAACATCCTGTTCATTAAAATGAACGGCCTTACCTTCACTTTTAGCTATAATGATGTGGTTATTACCATTTGTCAATGAAGCGTTTAAAAGCCGGTCACCTTCGTGGATGGAGATGGAATTGATCCCTCCCTGACGCGGCCTTGAATAGGCTTCCAGCGACGTTTTCTTGATGGTCCCCTTCTCCGTGCACAGGATAACAAAATTGTTATTGATATACTGCTCGTCCGTGAGGTTTTTCACATTGATGATCGCCCTGACCGCATCCCCGGGTTCGATATTGATCAGGTTCTGAACGGCTCTTCCTTTGGAGGTCTTTGTTCCCTCCGGGATCTCATACACTTTTTTCCAATAGACCTTTCCCTGGTCCGTAAAGATCAGCAGGTAGTTATGCGCCTGGGCTACGAACAGATGCTCCGTGAAATCATCTTCCTTCGTTGCAACACCTCTTGATCCTACGCCGCCTCTTCCCTGGGTACGAAACTCAGACAACGACGTGCGCTTGATATACCCCTGGTTCGACACGGTGATCAGCATATCCTCATTCGGGATCATATCCTCGAAAGAGATGTCGTCTTCATTGTGAACCACCAGCGTGCGGCGTTCATCTCCGTAGCGGTCTTTCAGTTCCGCCAGTTCATCCTTGATGATCTGCATTCGCAGCGGTTCGCTGTCGAGTATAGCTTTCAGCTTTTCGATCAGTTCCTTTACCTCGTTGTATTCGGCCAGAATTTTGTCCCGCTCCAGTCCGGTGAGTCGCTGGAGGCGCATCTCCAAAATGGCCTTGGCCTGTATCTCGGACAGCGCAAAACGAGTGATCAGACCATCCTTTGCTGTTTCGGGATCCCTTGAACTCCGGATCAGCGCGATCACTTCATCGAGATGGTCGAGAGCGATCAGGTATCCTTCCAGGATGTGCGCTCGTTTTTCGGCTTCCGCGAGCTCGAATTTCGTCCGGCGGATAACGACCTCATGCCGGTGCTCCACGAAATACTTGACAAGGTCCTTCAGGTTTAACGTCAATGGCCGGCCTTTAACGAGCGCGACGTTGTTGACGTTAAACGCCGACTGAAGTTGTGTAAATTTGAACAGGTTGTTCAACACAATATTCGGGATCGCGTCCTTCTTGAGATCATAGACGATCCGGTAGCCTTCGCGGTCGGACTCGTCGCGGATATCGGATATCCCTTCAATTTTCTTTTCGTTGACCAGGGCCGCCGTTTTTTCGATCATCATGGCTTTGTTGACCATGTATGGAATTTCGGTTACGATGATCTGATCCTTGCCGTTGGGCGTGGTCACAATCTCCGCTTTTGAACGCACGACTATCCTTCCTCTTCCCGTCAGGTACGCTTCCTGGATACCCGAATGCCCGTAGATAATTCCTCCCGTAGGAAAATCGGGCGCGGTAATAAATTTCATGAGTTCGGGAATCGTGATCTCATGGTTGTCGATATACGCCACAATCCCGTTGATCACCTCCGTCAGGTTATGCGGCGCCATATTCGTTGCCATCCCGACGGCAATACCGGATGATCCGTTGATCAGGAGGTTAGGAATTTTAGCGGGAAGGACGGTCGGCTCCGTCAGGGAGTCGTCAAAGTTCGGCTGGAAATCGACGGTATCCTTGTTGATATCGGCCAGTAACTCTTCTGCAATCCGCTTGAGCCGCGCTTCGGTGTAACGCATGGCTGCCGGGAAGTCTCCGTCGATGGAACCGAAATTTCCCTGGCCATCAACCAGGGTATAACGCAGGGACCAATCCTGGGCCATACGAACCATTGTATCGTAGACGGAAGCATCGCCATGGGGATGGTACTTACCCAGCACCTCTCCCACGATTCTGGCTGATTTTTTATACGCTTTGTTGTAGTTAACGCCAAGCTCCTGCATTCCAAAAAGCACTCGCCGGTGCACGGGCTTCAAGCCGTCGCGTACATCTGGCAACGCGCGTGAAATGATAACGGACATCGAATAATCGATGTACGCACCGCGCATTTCATCTTCAATGTTAATCGGAATTATACTCTGCCTCGCCGGGGGTAGGCCACCACTCTCTTCTGCCATGTAAAATCTTTGTTTTTTGCTTAATTGGGGCTCTTTTTAAAGCTGTGCAAGATAGTAAAAATCGATACTTTCTTTGTACCCGGATGCAATTAGTTTAGACAGTTTTTTGCGGAAAAAACAGGGCCGGAAACGGTTTAAAAAGAGACGCCGGATGCGAGGTTAGTAAGGGTTGAGACGCTTCTTGTTCTTGCCTTTGTACTTGATCAGGTTGGGGTGATTTTCACCATAGTGAGGATTCTGCTTTTTATAGATCGGATGTACCCGGCTCCGGTATTCCTTATTGCCGTGAGCATGGTTCATCTGCGCTTTGCAGGTCTTCAAAAAGCATCGGCGGAGTTCCGGGAAACGATAGGTTGCCCCTATGTTCAGGTAAAAGGCATTGAATTTATGGGTGATGGACTGGCTGGTTTCCGGTATCGACAGCTTATAGCTCTTGATCTCGTAGGAAGGCCGGACGAACAACCTGAAATACTCGGACATCTCACGTTCTACCGCGACGCCGATGTTCAGGAATATTCCTTTTTTTATGAGGCTTTTGTCGAAGTTCTTTCCCAGGTTGTATCCACCAACATTGGCATCGACGACAAGGAGGTACTCGTTGTAACGATAGACCGTTCCGCCGATCATACCGAAATATTTCTGCAGGAAAAAGCTGGAGAAGTCGGTCGAATAGCTGGAGATCTTATCGCCGTAGGTCACGGGTCTGAAATCACCCATGTTCACGTACTCGAAGGAGTAACCTCCCCCGATGCGGTACTTGTCGAATTCCACGTGCAGGGTTGCTTTCAACGGGATATTAAATGCCTTGGCCCTGAATCCGATCGAAGTCGTGTCAGAATTTACAAGAAAAGCTCCTGGAGCTATGATATTGGTTGTATCGAGTACACGGTTAAACCAGTTTGCGTAACCGGCCGTTGGAGTCGCAGGCTGAAAGAGGTTCGGGGCCAATCCGGGGTTTTGAAGTATTCCGAAGCCATTCAGGTCATGTTTGAAAGTTGTGCTTCCGTAGCCGGTGCTGAGACCGAATGTAACTTTGCTGAGTATCTTCCGGAGGAAGCCGGTTCCCTGTCTTTCGATGTAAAAATATTCCAGCGGAACAGACGCATCCTTCTCGTTTTCATACTGTGCATCGGCATACTCTGGCAGACAGACCAGGCTCAACAGAATAAGGGTGACTATTGCGGTAAAACGCTTCAGAAAAGTAGGTTTAATATCGCTGAATCAAAAAAATGTAAGCCGTTCATAATCTGGCCATTGGGTTCTAAAGTTAATTCAAATTCCGCAATCATCCTATTCCGGCAGAAAGAAGGCGTGTAACAATAACTGCAAGCATAATAAAAAATCCTTAAACGAACTCACACACCCACTCAGTAGAACCTTAAGGGAGCACCTGAAGTCTCTAACGAGGAGAAGGTATGAAAAAGTGTTTGTCCCGGTTTTGCCTGATAAGTGAAACGGTAGTCGGTCGCAGGACCGCCGGGCGCATGCAGGATCAGCCGGGCTTCGTTCTTTCCGGCACGCAAAGGTATCCGTGAATAGTAAATGCTGTGCGGAAGAGTCTGCCAGTTCCGGGTATCCGCTTTTTCGGTCAGGGCATTCACCATTCCCAACACCGCACCGAGACGGTCATCTTCCTTCCGAAGGCTTTGTTCGGCTACCTTTTTCATCGCCGCCCGGAGTAAACCTTTTCCAAATTCCTGCAGCATTCGTTGTTTCAGACTGTAAAAGGCAACCTTGTTGATGTCTTCGGCGAGCTGGAGTCCGTATCCGACGCTATCCATCTCCAGCGTCGCGTTGTTATAGAATACAGGGCGTTCGGCGTACCTAGGAAACGCCACCCTGAAAACCTGTAGTTTCGAAAGTTTAGAACGGTCGTCTTCGTCATCCACGCGGTAAGGAAATGTGATACCCAGATCATCATTCTGAAAGATCATCATATTATCCGTACCGGGTGTGATCACAAAGTTCACACTCCACTCGCTCTTCACCGGTCCGAGTCCGTTGTGCCAGAAAAAAATCAAATCGCCGGCGCGTTCGGACAGTGTATATTCTTCCATGTGAAATTTGGTTTTATAAAACGCCGCCTCTTCATTAAACCCTGTCTTCCACGCCGTTTCGATCAGGTCTTTCCGGAGTTGTTCGGGAGGTTCCATTCCAAACATCTTTGCGTATTCCGTCTCATACACGTCAAGCGCGTTACGGTAGGCGATGAAGGCGTTGTTGTAATCGGCTGTCGATTGGTATATGATTCCCATCAGGGTATGAATAAACGCGTTGCGCTGCAACTTGTCAGCCGACGAATATTTATCGGACAATTGATTGAGACGGATATTCAACCTCCGGCATTCCACCAGGGCATCTTCGGGTCGGTTCATTTTCAAAAAATTTATCGCCTTGAAATAGAGGATCATCAGATGCTCGTGATCTTCTCCACGGTAGACGGTAACATTCGGATTGGTGAAGTACGCCGTTGCCTCGTTCACATAGTTTATCCGGTAGTCTTCGCCAAAGAGGAAAGCTTTTTCAAAATATTCGTTACTCTCCTGGTACTCGCCAAGAATGGAAAGCAACAAACCTTTGTTTGCAAAATAGATTAACCGCGTTTTGCCTTCCGACTCGTTGTCGTTTTTCCGGAGGGACTCCAGGGCTTCCTTCAGGTTCCCATGTTCAAATGCCGTATTGAAATCGGCATGTGTCTGATAGTACGTCGCGCATGCATTCGCGATCATGAGCAGGATAAAGAGGGATACTGTTCGGATAATTCGCCAACTCATTGTTTTGCAGCAGGATCAGTTCCTGACAACTTTTTTGATCTCGTGTTGCCCATACCAGATGCGCTTGTTTGTTTCTATGTCCGTCAGATAGAGCGTCGTGATATAGTTGATGATACGTTTATTATTGTTCGTATCGGTTTCGGATGTCATTTCTCCAAAAAGCATGAGGTCGGCGCCAATCTCTTTGCCCCATTGCGACACCGAAGCCGGGTCGGCAAAATCCTGTTGCTGGGCCCGCTCCGTCCGCAATTTGTCCCTGAATTCATCCGACTCCACCAATTCGGCGATGTTGGAATTGTAAATAGCGACTTCCAGTTTTTTGATGTAGTTACCGGCGTCGATATGCTCGCTGGTTTTGTTTCGGATCAGCCCGACCACGATGGCGGGTTTCCCGGCATGTTCCCTGGCGTATTCCTTAAATCGTTCTGACGTCATGAGTTCGCTGATCATTTTATCGGCCACCATCCTCGAGTCGGAGTCATTCCAGCGACCGCTGAGGTCTACCTGAGTATCGGGAGCAATGCGGGTAACGCTACGGGTTTGACAGGAGAAAACGAAAGGAATAAGCAGAAGGGTTAATATCCTCGCCATAGACAAACAGGTGTTTGATGAGTGTAATTCAAAAATCCTGCCGGAAGATACGCAGAAACACGTTAGCCTTGTTTCAAATGCGTGTATGTTTAAGGGCTTTCAGACGGGCGATAACATCCTTTGGGTCTTTTGAGCTGAACACAAAATTACCCGCTACCAAAATATCCGCTCCGGCGTCGAGCAATTGCTGCGCGTTGTCCAGTGTAACCCCGCCGTCAATTTCAATCCTGGCGGCAGCCTGATGTTCAAGAATCATTTTTTTTAATTGCCGTACTTTCGGAAAGGTATTAGCTATAAATTTTTGTCCGCCGAAACCCGGATTTACGGACATCACACAGACAAGATCGATATCTCCGATAATATTTTCCAGATCGCTCACCGGAGTATGAGGGTTGAGCGCAACTCCTGCCCTGCACCCCAGTGCTTTTATCTGCTGAATGTTACGATGCAGGTTCTGGCAAACCTCCACATGTACCGTTATGTTTTCGGCGCCGGCCTTCTGAAAAGATTCAACGTGTTTTTCGGGATGTACAATCATCAGGTGAACATCCAGTGTTTTGCGGCTGTGTCTTTTGATGGCTTCAACCACCGGGATACCCAGCGAAAAGTTGGGGACAAACACACCGTCCATGACGTCAACATGGAGCCAGTCCGCCTGGCTTTCATTTAACATGTTTACTTCGCGTTCCAGGTTGGCAAAATCGGATGCCAATATTGAGGGAGCGATGATAGGTGACGCCATAGGGATATATTCCAGCGTCAAAAATAGTGTAAAGTTTTAAGTTTTGAAGGGATCATGCCTTAACCATCCGATAAACATAACGTTTGCCGCCCCAGGAGATACGTAAATAGTATAAACCGGCTGCAAGCGGCGACAGGTTAGCGGTAAAGGTGCGGTTCAGCCAGGAGAAGGCCGCGTCGGCGTTATAAAGTACCTGACCCTGCGATGAAACGAGTTCAATCCTGCAGGTCGTCACCTGGGTCGGATCGAACGGCTTAATGGTGAATGTGTCGGCCAGTACGGGGTTAGGAAAAACTTCGAATACATTTTCCTGGGGTTCCTGTTCCAGGAGGTTTACCACAGCCTTAAAATTCGGGATACCGTATCCAAGTAGATTATCCGGGTCGGCCGCCTGGGAGGCGGAAGCCCTGATGGCATCCATTACTTCTTTGTTTGAGAGTGCGGGATAACGCTGCCAGACGCCGGCCACCAGGCTTGTGATCAGGGGTGAAGCGAGCGATGTACCGCTGGCTGTACCCGTCAATCCGTCCGGACGGATAATACTGGTATTCACGCCGAGGGCCGCCACATCGGGTTTGATACGGCCATCCGCCGCCGGGCCTACGGAGCTGGAGCCCGAGCGTTGTCCGCCGCTGTTTACGCTGGCTACTGCCAGCACATCTTTGGCGTCTGCCGGTGCCGTGATGATCTGCCACGAGATCGCTCCTTCGTTTCCTGCGCTGCATACAACGACGATTCCACGGTCTGCGGCAAACTGCGCGGCACGCGATATGACCGTTGTCTGCCCATCCATCGCCGCCTTGGGATAATTCATGGATGTATCGTCAAAATCGTAATATCCCAGCGATGAATTGATCACGTCAACGCCGGCGCTATCTGCACGTTCGGCGGCAAACAGCCAGTTATATTCTTCGATCCTGTATTCGGTCCCGACATCCTCCGTGACATAGAGCTGATAGTTCGCTTCATAGGAACCACCGGTGAAATTGTCCTCCTGGTATGCGGCGATCACGGAGAACACTTCCGTGCCGTGCTCATCGTATTGAAATACGTCCTGCGAATTGTAAACAAAATCCTTCGATACGGACAGATCGATTCTGTTCTCCTCAAAAATGTGCGCAAAGGGAGCCGTGCTGTTGACGCCCTGAAAACCGCTGTCGAAAATACCGATGTAAATCGTTTCCCCTTTATACCCGGCATCCTGCATGTCGTCAAGGCCGATCATCTGAAGCTGTGTGAGGGTCTTTGCGGAAGCTTTCGCGCTCTTGATCCGGAGATCGGATTTTTTTCTGCCGGTTTTCAGCAGTTTGGTATCAGGCGCCACGAATTCCACCCTGTCTACATACGGCAGACTCTCAAGTGCCGGAACCAGCGATGTATTACATTGCACCAGTGTACCGTTCATCCAGCGGGTGGAGAAAAAAACATCGGCGCCCGTATCGCGAAGTCCCTGAATATACGAGGCGTTTACCGGCAAGTCCAGCGCAGTCACCCCTACGGATTGCCGGATCCTCCGGTCCACCGCGCGCTGGGAAAGGAATTGCAGCGGGGCGGCAGTACTGAATGACGTCCCGGCTTTGTCTTTGAAAAACACCATATACCGGTTTACCTGTGCGTGAACGCTTCCCGTTCCAAGCAACAGCAACCACAGGAACAGTGTTTTACTCCACGCCATATTCCTTTATGGTTTGTTTATAGATCAGCCCGCTCTCAACTTCCTGTTGGCCGAGGCACCCCTGGTTTGTATCCGTGCAATAATTCAATTGTGTCGTTTCCTTGTATATCAATCCCACGCCCTTGGCGTATATTTCTTTTCGCTGATCCAGAAATACAATGTAGTCCTCGTTGTCGTTCTGATTAATGGCGATGCACAAGGGAAAATTTTCGCCGTTCAAGGTGTACTCCTTGTTTGTTTCCTCCAGGAGATATTCATCCTCGCCTTCGGCGTTATAAGTATTTCCGTTCCATTCGGTCCCGGCTTCAACGGGAAGTTTCAGTTTCAGGAAAGGAATGTTTTCCTCGTTCACGATCACTTCACGGCTATCAATCGTTCCGGACCAGGTGTCCAGGTAGGTCCAGTCATCCTCTCCCGCCAGCCGTTTGCTGCGATAAATGACGTAGGTTAACTGGTTGTTTGTATTCAGAAACGAGTCTACGACTTCCGTTCGCAGTTCATACGCCAGGGTTTCCGGCACCGCCAGGACATACCGGATCTCGCTGACATCGTAAACGTGATAAAGGTCTTTGCGGAACGGGAAATAATCCTTGCCTCCTTCGGCCGGGACGGCATCGTCGCCTGAATCGCAGGAAATCGCCGCTAACGCAACCAGGACTATACAATATCTTACAAACTGCTTCAATGAATAATTGTTTTTTACTGCAAACAGAGCAGAACTTGAACGAAATTTGTGTAAAGTTATTTTTTCTTTACCATTAATACTATGCCCTTAAAGACGGTAGTAAAAGTTGGAAGTATTACGAACCTGAGCGATGCGCGGTACTGCGCGGGTATGGGCGTGGATTTTCTCGGTTTCCGGGCTGTTGAGGGGCAGGAGAATTACCTTCCGCCCAAAAAATACCAGGAGATAAGGGGCTGGATAACAGGCCCTCAAACCGTAGCCGAAGTATACGGACTAACGGAAGCGGCCCAATTGGATGTCCTGCTGGAGGATTATAAACCCGATTACCTCGAGATGGGAATGGCCGAACTAAATCTTTTTGCAACCCTGCCTCTTCCCGTTATTCTTCGGGTGGAGGGCGAGATCCCCCCCGACATACACCTGCCGCCGCGATACCTGCTGGTGACCACGTTAAAGGGTCATGGAGATTCCATTCCGCTACTGCTGGAAGTACACCGTCCGGCGGAGATGCCGGATGCATTGGGCGAAGGAAACGGGCTGGCATTAAACGGCGGCTCCGAAATCAGTCCTGGCCTTCGAGACTACTCGGCGCTGGCGGAAATACTGGAGCAACTGGAAGTTGAATAGAGGCGCCTGCATCACTAACGTCACCTGTACTGGCAATGTACACCTTCGTTACAACCAGACTACTTTCTGTTCGGATTGGTGATCCTGCCCGATGATCCCGCTATAAAGGGAGGGCCGTCTCGCTTTAATGTAACGGTTGCCGCCGGCCAGCTGAAGTTTTTCCGGCGTTAGCAGCGCGGTGGTGAAGTCATCTCCTAGCGTCCTGCACTCGGCAAGTATGTCGCCAAACGGGTCGATGATCATCGAGCAGCCGTTCTTGAGCTGATCGTCGTCCATACCGATGGGGTTGGAAAATACCACATAGATACCATTGTCGTAGGCACGGGCGGGCAGCCATTTCATCAGCCAGCCCCGTCCCTTCATGCCGTCAAATTCCAGGCGGAGAGCGGTTGGATCGTTCTCCCTGTTTTCCCAGAGTTTCGGGTCCACAAAGCCGGCACCGGGTCGTGTTGAGGGAGTACACATCGTCACGTGGGGCATAAAAATAACGTCCGCTCCCAGCAGTCTGGTGGCGCGGACGTTTTCGATGATATTGTTGTCATAACATATCAGGATACCACACTTCCATCCGTACAGATCGAATACACAATACTGATCGCCGGGATTCAGGAAGGGATTTATAAAGGGATGCAGTTTTCTGAATTTGGCGATCAAGCCGGTTTTATCCACGCAGACGTAGGCTTTGAATAGCTTTCCCTGCTTGTCTTTTTCAAACAGGCCGGCCAGTATGGCAATGTTGTTCCGGGTAGCGATCGCGATGAGTTCCTGGATACTTGGTCCGTCGGGAATCACCTCGGAAAGTTCCAGCATTTGCTCCTTTGACAAGTGCCGGGCAAAGGTGTAGGCGGTTACGGAACATTCGTGGAAAGCGATTACCTGTGAGCCTGCCTCTGCAGCCTTTCGTGACAGCCGGTCAATAACATTCAGGTTGTACGATTTATCGCCACTTCGGTTCTCGAACTGGGCGGTGGAAACGCGGAGGTTGTTCATATACCTTTCGTTTACGTTACCGCTTCTTTTTTGTTTTTGCAGTTTTTTTCTTCAGGCTCTTTTCCATCCGGGCCAGTCTTTCTTCCAACTGCAGCAGCTTGTTAATGATAATGATGTGTGTGTGCCGTGCGTCGATTCCCACAACACTCTCCTTGCTGGAGATATAATTGCCGATCTCCTCGTAAGCGGGACTTTCTTTGGCGATCAGTTGCTTCTGTATTTTCATAAAATGTTTTTTTATAAAAATAGCAGGATACCCGCCGCCTCGCGGTATTTGTTTGGAAAATTGTTCCTGGACGGAAGAGAAGGTTGCCAGGGAAAGTCTGGCTGCTAACGGAGCCGGTCCTTCAACGGTGAAAAAGCGCAGGCCGGGACGTGACTAGATTGTGTTTGTGGTGTTTTCCCAGATTTTTTTCCAGCGCTTGCGTTGTTTGGGGTGAAACGTTTCCCAGATATCCTCGCTGCGTTGCTGGAGGCTTTCTTCCGCTTTGGCCCTGACGCTGGTGCGGTTTTTTTCTTCGTTTACGACGGCGGAAAGTTTCTGATAATATTCGCTGTTGATCTCGCGGATCTTCTGGCATTGAAATGCATCCAGCTTTAATTGATCTTTCCAGAACAGCGGGTCGTAAAGAATGCTGTTTCTGGGCGAGGGGTTGTCCTGACTGTACCCTGCTGCAGCTGAAAGCAAAAATGCAGCAATAAGAAAGGTCCGGAGTTTCATATCTAAAATAAAGTTTAGGTATCGCAAACTGCGCGCAAAGTTAACCATATCAAATACATGAACGTGTCCCTTTGTTGAAAATTGTTACTCAAACGAATTAACGGCATCGTTACGCCGTCTTTTTAATTTTCAAAAACAGGGTCCGGGGAAATGCAAACGTTTGGGATTAAAGGTGCCATAGCACCTATAGGGCAACGGTACTGACTCCCTCCCCTTTAGGGGCCGGGGGTAGGACCAGTTCTCAGGGCCAGTAAGATCTTATTTTATTCCGGAGAAATGTTACACTCCGCTCCAGCTGATCCATACCATCCACGCCGTCTTCGATGCTGATCCATCCGTTGAAGTTTACACGCTTCAGTTCCGTAAAGATCGCATCGTAATCGTTCAGGCCTTTACCGATCTCCCCGTGACTCAGGCGTTTTGCGTATCCGGCGGCTCCACCCTCCTCGCGCCGGAGATCTTCAATCGTACCTTCCAGAAGATAGCGGTCGCTGGCATGCATCGTCACTACGCGGTGGGAAACTCTTTTTAACAGGTCGATCGGATCTTCTCCCGCCAGATAGGTATTGCTGGGGTCGTAGTTTACACCGAAGAAGGGATGATGAATACTTTCGACAAGTTTGCAGAACACATCCATTTTCTGCGCGAACTCCGGGTACTCCCAAAAGTCGTCCTTATAATGGTTTTCAATAATTAACGTAATGTTCCTCTCCACTGCATAAGGAAGGCAGGCTTCGATACAATCCACGGCAAGCTTTACACCTTCGTCGATGGAAAGTTCCGGCCGGCGCTGTCCGGAGAGAACGCGGCAATAAGATCCTCCCAGCGTGTGCGTCATGTCGATCCAGTTCTTTTGTTTCGCGATCTCAGCCTGCCTGAATTTCACATCGGGGTGTGTAAAGTCCGGCGAGCAGCACATCATTGGAATGACCTTGCCGTGGTCTTCCACCTGTTGGCGGAAGCGCCTCCAGTTTGCCTGCACTTCCATTTCCAGAAAACCGGCATACCACTCGAGACCATCGATGTCCAGCTTAACGGCCAGATCAATCCATTCGGAAACCTTCATGGTTCCGTCGTTACAAAGGGCCTTCATAAAGGCTTTCGGGAATGCTGCTAATTTAGGCATGACACAATCTGAATAAAGTATGTGAAGTATTACGTATTTGAAATAGTCGTTTCATCTTTGGGCGGGTTTCGCCCGATAAAGGGATGTTGTTCGAGATCGACGACCTGGCCGCTGATGGGTCCGCTTTCATCGGCAAGCCAGTAAATGGCGGCAGCGGCGATCTCGGCCGGCAACAGGATTCGTCCGGCGGGAGCATATACTTTTGGAACCTTCGTGAACCAGTCATCCGCCAGTCCATGATCCTTTTTGCGTTGTGTTTCCGTTTCGGTCAGCACCCATCCGGGGTTAATCTGGTTTACGCGCACGCCGTCTTCGCGGTGTAGTGTATCGCCCAGGTTGCGCGTCATGGTCATCAGGGCTCCCTTTGAAACGCTGTAGGCAAAAAGGTTCGGTTCACCGCTCCAGGCATTGACAGACCCGATGTTGAGTACACATCCGCGCGTTTCCCGTAAATGCGGGAGCGCCGCCTTAACCAGTGCGAACGGGGCGAGTGTATTTACTTCGAGTACCCGCCTGAAAAAATTCAGATCGGTAGTATGAATATTGGAAGACACAACGGCCGCGGCATTGTTCACCACGGCATCCAGGCGTCCGAAAGATCTCAACGCCAGATCCACGAGATTGCCAGGTAAATTTTCTTGGGTAATATCACCGATGAGCAATACTGCCTTATCCCCACCGATGGAGGATACGACTTCTTCTCCCAAATCCTTTTCCAGTCCGTGAATAACGACGCGGGCGCCTTCCGACACACAAGCGAGAGCGATCGCTTTTCCGATACCGGTTGTACTGCCGGTGACAATGATCACCTTATCCTTCAGTCTCACGGTTATACAGGTTTCAGCACGCTCTTTACCACCTCGCCCGCGTGCATTTTTTCAAATGCTTCATGCCACTCAGTAATGGGCCACACACCGCCGATGATCGGTTTTACGTCCAGCTGGCCGCTGGCGAGCAAGGCAATTACTCTTTCCCATATCGGCCAGTTGTGACTGAAGCTGCCCTGCAGCGTAACATTCTTCTGTACCATCTGGTCAAGGGAAAAGCCCAATGGCTGACGGCCCCATCCGACCTTTGAAATATGGCCGTTCGGCCTTACGAGTTCCATGGCTATTTTCAGGGTGGCGCTCACGCCGGCAGCGTCGATGATACAGTCGGCTCCCAGCCCATCGCGGTGCCTGGCCCAGGACGTTGCATCACCGATGATCACTTCACAACCGTACTGCCGGGCGATGTTCAGCCGGTGGCGGTCACCTTCGAGTCCGACGATAGCCACTTCGGCGCCGCAGAGCCTGGCGACGGCCGCACATAATATTCCGATGGTACCGGGGCCCAGTACGATCACGCGGTCGCCCGGCTTGAGCCGAGAATTTTCGACGACAGCGTTGAATGCGACGCAACAGGGCTCCGTCAGACAGGCCTGCTCGAACGCGAGATTGTCGGGAACACGGTGCAGGCAACGCGCGGGAACTTTTACATACCGGGTCATGGCGCCATTCACGCCGTAGCCAAAGCCCTTTCGTGTAGGGTCAAGGTTATACAATCCTGTTCTTGACATCGGGTTTCCCGGATCAATTACGGCGGCAGTCTCGCTCACAACCCGATCGCCTTCTTTCCAGCCTGCGACGCGCCTTCCGACTTCAGCGATATGACCACCGAACTCATGACCCAGTACAACCGGGTAATTAACGGGCCAGCTATGGTCCGAGGTCCATTGATGCAAATCGCTTCCGCACACGCCTACGTTGGCTACTTCCAGTAAGATATCTTCCTCACCGATCGACGGTCGTTCGATTTCGCGGATCTCGACTGAACCTTTCTCCGGGGCGTAGTTGACGACTGCTGCTGATTTCATATTCTTGGCGTTTGGTTGTTTCTCAATACTTCATGTTCAATATACTATGCGAAATTCTACACCCCGACTTTTACATCTCCGTAGGCGTGAATTTTTTCGCAGATCAATCTCAGGGACGTTTCCAGGTTGCCGTCTGCTGTTTTGAAGGCTTCCGCGTCGATAGTCAACGGGGCACCCAGGACAACGAGCGGGGCTCCGTATGCCGGGCATTGAATCGCCTGCTCAAGGCTCAATCCGCCTACAGCCTGAACAGGAATATTTACCGCCCCGACAACCTCCTTCAGCTGATCCAACGGACTAGGCATACGCAATCCTCTGGCCGCTATTCCCCTCCGTTCATCGTAACCGATATGGTGAATCACATAACCACAACCCAGATCCTCCAGCCACCTTGCCGCTTCCACCATATCCGGACAACCGAGGTTGTCACCCATTACGCCGATACCAAAATCACGTCCCGCTTTTACCACACACCGGATCGTCTCCTCGTGGGCTCTGGCCATGACAACCACATACGACGCACCGGCCTTCGCCATCATCTCAGCTTCGAGATAACCGCCGTCCATGGTCTTCAGGTCAGCGACGATCGGTGTATGGGGAAACGCTTCTCTCAATTTTTTTACACCGTGAAGTCCCTCGGCAAGGATCAACGGTGTACCCGCCTCCAGCCAGTCGACACCCGCGCGCATCGCGAGTGCTGCCGTTTCAAGCGCTTCGTCAATATTCGTCAGGTCAAGGGAAATCTGAACAATAGGTTTCATATGCGATGGAATTAATGTGCTGTATCGAACGGCTAAACTAACCAAGCTTTTAAGCAAAGCGCATACGCCGATATAATTTCTTCAAAAAAAATTAAAAAGTGTAAGTTTTGGAAGCCCGTATGCGACTTACGGGTAAATTGAATTGGATGGAGGAAACCTTTGTCGAAATGATTAACGCAAATCGAGGAATTATTTACAAGGTTTGCAATTTATACTGCCTCGAAAAGGAATATAAGCAGGACCTGTTCCAGGAGATCGTCCTCCAACTTTGGAAAGCTTTCCCCACCTTCAGAAACGAGTCGTTACGGACAACCTGGATGTACAGGGTCGCGCTGAACACCGCGATATCGAACTTCCGGAAGGAAATCAGAAAGCCGGCGCGCCGGTCCATATCCCATTCCGAATTTCAGATACCGGATATCCCCCGGTTTGAAGAAGAAAGTGAAAACCTGGATCTGTTGAAACAGGCTATTCAACGGCTTACAAAAATCGAAAAAGCAATCATCATGCTTTACCTGGAAGAAAAAAGCTATGAAGAGATGAGCGACATCATGGGCATCAGCAAATCCAACATCGGTGTTAAACTGAATCGCATCAAAACAAAACTGGAAACCATCATTAAATCAAAATCAACATGAACCTCGATGACTTAAAGACGGTATGGAAAGATTACGATCGAAAACTCGCGTCGACGCAGGCTATCCAGGAAAAGATCATTACGAGTATACTTACTACCCGCTCCCGGTCAAACTGGACGCGTGCACGCCGTCATTATCTTTGGGGTTGTTTCTCCGCCTCCATCTGGCTATTGTTCGGATGTGCCGTGCTTTTTGGAAATCCTTTCGATTTCCGGTATGTCCATCAATACATACCTATCGGGGCCATGTCCGTTTGCTTTCTGATCTTTCTTATTCTGTTCGCCGTCAATTACCGCGACCTGAACAACATCGAGATCAGGCCCGATTCACTGGATGTTTCCCTGAAGAAGATCATACACCATTACGAATTGCCTCGGAAATTTCTCAAGGGTGTACGGTGCGCATACCTGGTCAGTGCTTTCTGTTTTCCGTTCTCGTTCCTCTATCCCAAGATTGAAAGAAAAGGCATCTTGCTCGCACTGGCCGATACGGCAATACCCATAGCGATCGGCCTGATCTTAATTTTCGTTGCCGCCAAACTCGGCGCTTTCAAGGAAAAGCATAAGGAACGGTTCGAAGCAGACCTGAACGAGCTGAATGAATTGAAGTCGATATCGGCCGAATTGTCGTCCTGAGGCTATTCCCTGACTGTATATTCTAGTCGTAGCGTTTTGTTAGTTAAACGGATTTGAATCACGAGGAACATCTAGTGCCCGATGTACACTCTTTCGGAATAGAACTTGTCGCCGATCCTGACACGCATGATATAAATCCCGGACGACACCCGGTCTGCGTTCACCTGGTAGGTTTGGTTCAATACATCCGGCAGGTTCTCTGTCACAATGGTCCTTCCCGTCATATCGACGAGAGCGTACATAACATCCTGCCGTTGTTCCAGGTTAAACGTCACCAGGAAATCGGATGGGCTCTCCAGGTCAGTACCATAGATCACGAAGGGTTCGTTTACCTGCAGGGGGCTGGGGTCGTCGGAAGTAAAAAATTCTATGTTGTCC
Source organism: Chryseolinea sp. (assembly GCA_041742155.1). Taxonomy (GTDB): domain Bacteria; phylum Bacteroidota; class Bacteroidia; order Cytophagales; family Cyclobacteriaceae; genus Chryseolinea. Next base: position 106,691 of record JBGSJE010000011.1, read on the forward strand.
AGGTAGATGCTACCACCGCTTCCGTTTTGAAAAACGAAGGCGAGCCGGACCTGATCATACCCTGCCAGGGCGTTTAAGTTTACGAACAGGCGGTTCCAGTCGTCCGCGGAAGACGGTACCGACGCAGACGGTTCATTACCCGTCTCCCCTGCTCCGTCCAGCAGCACCAGCGAATAGGTACTGCCACAGTCGGTCGTGGCGAGAACCTTGAACCGGTCGCCGAACGCGCTCTTGTTTGTATCGCCCGCGCTCCCATACGAAAGATCAAAGAAGACACTCGCCGCATCGACAGCAGAAAAATCGAGAACCGGTGAAACCAGCCACGCTTCATCCTGTACAACCGAATCCTCCACCGAGGTAAAATAGAGCGAGTTGTTGTAGTTCGTTGTTATTTCCTGCCAGGATGATCCGACGCCGGAATTAACGGTGGACCAACTGCTCTTGTACGCATCGTCCTCGAACATCTCGCGGAGGGGAATACCATCGGATGCTGTATTAACAATCCTGGTTACGATCAATGTATTGTCGGACTCGTCCACATCCCGGACACCATTCGGGTTTTTGACTTCAAAGGAAAGGGTGTTCTCCCCTTCTTCAAGCAGCATCTGATTTAATGTAATGGTGGTGTCTTCTCCCGGCAAAAGAAAAAAATCTTCGTCGAGTGCAAGCTCCTGCGGGCTTCCACCATTGGTGGTGTATTGTATAGACAGGCTCGTGACCGATACATCACCTGCGTTTTTGATGAGAACGGAAGGCGTTACATTCCCATCGCATACCACCGGCGAAGGACTGACCAGTCTGGTGACCGCCACATTTTCGTAGACTTCGCTCACGACCGTAATGTTATCCACATAAAGGTTGTTGCCGTTGTCGTTGATGGCGACGAAAGCAAGCTGGATCCGGGACTGACCAATAAAGGCAGAAAGATCAACGATCTCCCGCCGCCAGTCGTCTTCACCCGCCGGTGCAAATGCCGAGGTCCGGGCACTTGTCGTTGCCAGTGTGCTGCCGGATTTGAAGTACACCTGCGTGCCTTTCGCGACATCGCTTTCACAGGACGCCAGTACGTAAACTTTAAGTCCATCGGCAAGCGACGCACGGTTCGCATAGGCGACATCGAAATACAGGTACGGAGAAGTTGCTGGCGACAGGTCGAATACCGGTGTGGTCAGCAAGTCCGTTTGTCCTTCCGCTTCATTGTACTGAAAGAAATTGATGAACGAGGATGTGTTTGACTGGCTTTCTTTTGTTGCCGCTTTGACATTCCAGGTTGTCGCGATATCGGGATTTGTAACCTGCCACGACGATGGAATGGATTCAAAAGATTCACTAAAGGGAAGAGTGATCCGGGAAGGAACGATCGTTGTCACTGTCGATTTGTTATTCTGCGTCCCATCATCCGCCACACCGTTTACCAGCTGGATGTTAAATTCAATGGCATAGGTTCCAGGATCGATCACGGGAATAGAACCGAACGTAACGTCCGCGGTATCGGTGATCGCCAGCGGTGACGGGAATGTAACCGTCCGGGTTTCTGCGACGGTATTGTTGATCACCAACTGAATGCGCGCATTGGTCACGTTGTTTGTTCCCAGGTTCTTAACGCGGATAACCGGTGAAAAGGGACCCTCGCATTCACTCGGCCCGGGTGTCAGGATAGACACAATGCCGAGGTCGTTGGCGTAGATCGGGTTCAACCCGGGAGAGTCCATCAGGCTTGCGCGTCGCGGGCTGTTATCCAGAACCGTGATCATCCTGTCGACCTGCTCCTGCGTAAAAAGGTTCATACAGGCATCGTTCGTATAATCCATATAGTTCTGGAACATGGTATGAACAGAACAGGAAGTCTGCGGGTTCGACGGGCAACCGCTCGAGTTGTCACCCTGGTCGGGGGTATCGGATACGTAATCATTGTTTCCACCACAGGCGCCGTTGTCGTCTCCCCAGATATGACGAAGTCCGAAGAAATGGCCGATCTCATGGGTGGCAGTCCGTCCTTTGTTGAAGCTGGAGTTCAGGTTAAAGGAGCCGGCATCGCGGCTTCCGAATACGGTGTAGTCAACCACTATCCCATCGGTGAGTCTGTTGTCTTCGGCGTCCTCCAGGCCGGGGATGTCGGAGACGGGAAACTGCGCATATCCCAGCAGTGTCGAGGTAAGGTCTGTTACCCAGATATTCAGGTAGTCTTCGGCAGGCCAGTAACTTTGTGCCTTTAATGTCTCATCGTCGTTGGCGCTCCATTGGTTCTTTGTGCCATCCACGCGGACTATTCCGTTGGTGGGTAACCCGTCGGGAGTTTGTTCCGCCAGTACAAATTCGATGTCCAGGCTGCCGGCGACGGATTGAAATTCAACGGGAGTGTTGGATGCATCTGTATTCAACCGGTTAAAATCCTGATTAAGGACCGAGATCTGTGAAGCGATCTGGGCATCTGAAATATTCGTGGTGGTGCCTACTGCTTCACCCCTGTGAATGACATGAACCACAACCGGGATCCGGTAGGTGCCTGTGGCCTGCGTCCTGGCTTCCGCGATCCGCTTCCGCACACTCATCCAGTCTTCGAAATGGGTGTCGCTTTCGCGAAGGATATTCCGGTTACGCAACTTTTCCGTCACCTCAATAATACCGCACCTGTCCTGTGCGTAGCTCTGAAGGGTCGTCAACAGAACCAGGTAAATCCCGTATCGCAATATCCGCTTGTAGAAATGGTGATGCATAAATTTCGTGTACAACGCTATCCGTTTCGCTGGTTCCTGACGGCTTTTTCCTGCCTGTTGATCGTCCACTGCGGTGTGGTTTTCCACATCTTCCTCCACCGCCTGCGTTGCCTGGGATGAAACGTATCCCAGATCTCTTCGCTCCGGTTCAGCAGGGTCTGGGCAGCCTGTTTTTGTTTTGCCGATATATTATTTTCTTCCCTGACACGGGTGAGCAGCATACGATAGTATTCGCTATTGATCTCCCGTATCCTTCTGCATTGATAGGCGTCGAGTTTCAGTTTGTCCTTCCAGAATAACGGATCATATAACACAAGGGCTTTCTGAGGGGGAGGTGTTTGAGAATAAACCGGCGCAGCAAAGAATATCGTTATGAAGACCAGCACGTAATACCTTCTCTTCCCGGGTCCAAAATGCATGTTCATCCCACCTTTAATTTGGTAAAGTAACGATCTTAGCGGGAAATAATTACCGATCCGCCGGATTAAGTCGCCGTGATCCGGAAATTAATATACAAAGGCGGACAATCCGTCTGCCTGAGGTTGAACCTGAGTACTCTCGTCTCATTTTATCTACATTTTTTCAGGCTGCCGTTTCCAATATTCCACGGTCTCAGCTGGACCGGACTAGCCCGACGGTCACAGCGTGCGTTCGGCGCATTCCCTACAAATGGCACATTATTTCACGCCAACAACACGGAATGTAACAGGAGCATCAGAACAACCATGTAATTAAACAGGCATGCAAACACAGGGTAAAAAGAAACAGTTGCGAAAACCACAGGCGCAGTCGCGACCCGGTCATCAGAGCCGGATGAAACCTGTTCCCGTATCAGAACCAAATGAACATCGCCAGGGAAAGCTCGCAGGAAAAGTGGCATTGATTACCGGGGGTGACAGCGGTATCGGACGGGCCGTAGCTGTTCTCTTTGCGAAAGAAGGGGCACGCGTCGCGATCGCCTACCTGAATGAACACGACGATGCTTGCGAAACACAGCGGCTGGTGGAGGAATTTACGGAATGCCTGCTGCTTCCGGGCGATATCTCAAAAGAAAGCCGTTGTAAAAAGATCGTACAGCTCACGCTGAAAAAATTCGGCCGGCTGGATATACTGGTAAACAACGCTGCCCTTCACTATGAATCGCCGGACTTCCGGGATATCACCCCCTCGCAGCTGATGAAAACATTCGCCACAAATTTTTTCTCCTGCTTTTGGGTGACGCAGGCGGCGGTTACAAAAATGAAGGCCGGGTCTAGCATTATCAATACCTCCTCCGTTACGGCCTACCGGGGAAGTGAAAAACTGATCGACTACGCTTCGACCAAGGGGGCGATCGTTTCCTTCACGCGAAGTCTGTCTTCCAACCTCGTAAAAAAAGGAATACGCGTTAACGGTGTGGCTCCTGGCCCGATCTGGACGCCGCTGATCGCGTCGTCCTTCAAACCCTCGAAAAATGCCAGGTTCGGCAGCGATGTCCCGATGGAAAGGGCGGGGGAACCGGCGGAAGTAGCACCGTGCTATCTCTTTCTCGCCAGTGACGACTCGGACTACATGACGGGGCAGTTCCTTCATCCAAACGGCGGCGAGATCATCAACGGTTAGTATGTTCTTATCGATAACCATTTAATTCCGAAGTCATGGCAAAGTATTCAAAAGAAGCGCAGAAAAAAGTTAAAAAGGTAATGCACGAACGCAAGAAGGGAACCCTTCGGAGCGGTAGCGGGCAAAAAGTTACCAGCCGGAAACAGGCGATTGCGATCGGTCTGTCGGAAGCCCGCAAAAAAGGCGCGAAAGTCCCGAAGAAGGCGGCAAAGAAAAAAGCCGGTAAGGGTAGCTGATCGGAACAGTACCCCGCATTGAGGGCGACAGGGAAAGAAATAAGGCGTTATCTTCGATCATTGTAAATGGTAACTTATTTTTCTTTTTCATAACGCGATCGGTATGCCTGAACAATCCGCCGGACTGCTGATGTGCCGGAAGACGAATGAAGATCTGGAATTTTTTCTTGTCCACCCGGGAGGACCTTTCTTTTCAAAAAAGAACGAAGGTGCCTGGAGTATTCCGAAAGGGAATCCCGAAAAGAATGAAGAACTCCTGGCTGCGGCCATCCGGGAATTTTCCGAAGAAACGGGAATCGCTCCGGTTCCACCATTCCACAGTATCGGGTCCGTGACGCAAAAGAGTGGCAAGATCGTTTTTGCCTGGACATTCCTTGGAACCTGGAACGCCGCTGACGGCATCACGTCCAATCATATTCACCTGGAATGGCCGCCACGATCCGGGAAGCAGATTCTGATCCCAGAGGTGGATAAGGCCGAATGGATGACATGGACTAAAGCGTCCGTGATGATCAATCCGAAACAATTACCATTCCTCGAAAGAGCCTTAGCGGTGTACCGATCCGTTGACATCCCTTAGGCCGCTGCGGGAAAAGGATTGTGCTATTTTTTATCCGTCCGCTTCGTTTTCTTCTCCTTTTTTCCAAAAATTCTCTGAATGAGGTTCTTCTTTTCTTCCGGCTTTTTGGAGTCAACCGTAGTGATGTTGATTTCATTGTCAAGCGAAGGCTGGATCGCACGAATGAATGCGTTCTGTAAAATATTAACGATCATCGTCCACGTATTCGTCTCCGGATTGTCGAGTCTTCCTTCAAATGGAATTTTTGTCGCCACCTGATCGCGGGGCTGGTTCTCGAAAACCTCCGCCGACGCACCGGCAATCCCCTCCCATAATTTTTGGAGGATGTTATCGTCCCTGTCTTCTTTTCCAACTACATCCAGGTCCTTGATCAACGGTTTTACATAGCCTGTGAAACTTCCGTTCTTCGCCGCCACTTCCGTGTACATTCCAAATGTTCCCTTGTTTACATCCACCCTGGCGTACGCCTGAAAAAAATCGTTCAGCAATACCAGGTTCGTATTGCGAAGTGCCGCATTCAGATCGAACGTCGGGTCCTTCGCCAGCGGATTCAATTTCATATTCAACGACAACGTCCCGTCGTATAAGCTTCCAACGGCAGCAACACTTGCCGGAAGTAACGTACTGGAATCATAACTGTTTCTCAGGTTCAGTGCCAGCACATGCAGGTCCGTTAAATTAACGTCGACCGTGGGACGTGAGGTTTCGTCTATGTATTGAACATTGCCACCGTTGATCTCAAAACGATTCACCTGCAGCGGCATGAAGTCATCGAGGAGCTGACCGAACGTGGTGGAATCTTTCGTTACTTCATTCGGCTCCACCTTATCGCGGGTAAACCGAAGCACGGGGTTCTGAAAAACCAATTCGCCCACAATGGACCCGTGGAAAAGCGCCTTCCATTCGACGGAGAGATCAACGACTGAAGCGGCGAAAAAAGGGACCTGTTTCCCTGTAGCGCTGTCCAGCTTGTTTAAATAGATGCTGTCAATCTGATACGCGCCCCGGACGATAGCAAGATCGATATCGTCGATATGACCGTAGTATCCGTCAAGGGTGGAAAGCGTCTTGTTTGCGTAGTGCAGTACGACGTAAGGGAGGATGATCCGGACGAGGAGCACCAGGGCGGTGACAATCAGAAATATCTTCCATGATTTTTTCATTTTACTGAGCGATAGTGTCGGGTCGGGCGTTGATCGTCGTAAGCGCGATTATTATTGTTACGCCCCTTCAGGGCTAGAATTAAATTACTACTTAAACCCAGGGCTTCACCCTGGGCCAGATATGTAATGCCCTTTCAGGGCTGAATACAAAAGCTAAAGGAGGCGAACATTGCGCACCTATTATTATTACGCACCTATTATTGTTACGCCCCTTCAGGGCTGAAATTGAATTACCTCTTTAAACCCAGGGCTTCACCCTGGGCTAAACATGCAACGCCCTTTCAGGGCTAAATACAAAAGCTAAAGGAGGTGAACATTACGCACCTATTGTGATTACGCACCTATTATTGTTACGCCCCTTCAGGGCTAAAATTAAATTGCCACTTAAAACCCAGGGCTTCACCCTGGGCAAAATATGAAACGCCCTTTCAGGGCTAAATACAAAAGCTACGGAAGCGAACATTACGCACCTATTATTATTACGCCCCTTCAGGGCTGAAATTGAATTACCTCTTTAAACCCAGGGCTTCACCCTCGGCCAGATATGTAATGCCCTTTCAGGGCTGAATACAAAAGCTAAAGGAGGCGAACATTGCGCACCTATTATTATTACGCCCCTTCAGGGCTGAAATTGAATTATCTCTTTAAACCCTGGGCTAAACATGCAACGCCCTTTCAGGGCTGAATACAAAAGCTACGGAGGCGAACATTGCGCACCTATTATTATTACGCGCCTATTATTATTACGTCCCTATTATTATTACGCCCCTTCAGGGCTGAAATTGAATTATCTCTTTAAACCCAGGGCTTCACCCTGGGCAAAATATGAAACGCCCTTTCAGGGCTAAATACAAAAGCTACGGAGGCGAACATTACGCACCTAATATTATTACGCGCCTTCAGGGCTAAATACAAAAGTTAAAGGAGGCGAACATTGACTTGGCACTTTTGACTCCAGGCGCATCAGGACGCCCATAAACTAATTTCGCCTGTTCACCACCTTGCCGTCTTTATCAAAAAGGTAAAAGTTCGTGACCTCTCCCCTTTGGACTTCAACGGCATATTCATCCTTCTCTTCATGCTTATAGTACATCGTTCGGTCCCCGCGATATTCTTTGCTCGTGAGGATCTTTTTCAATGCGGGTGGTACCTCGTCCTGAGAGATCCTTTTCATGCCCTCTAGGTTGACACGCCTGATCTCTTCGGCATCCTGCCGGAGCGCGGGGTCGCCTTGTTTCACGGGATTACTCGTGGTGTCCTGCGCATTCGCGACTACTACGGCTGCGAGAGAGAAGAGGGCGATATAGAATACGGTTTTCATAATCGTCATGATTTGTTGCTACTATCCACCCATCGTTGTAAAACTATGCCAGGACTACTACGGGCGGAGAATTGTCAGCACGAACATTTAAATCGCCTGTCGATGACAGAATGCAGGATCATAAGTGAACCAGTCTCATCATGAACGTATTGAAGTCTGCGGAAATTTTTCCAACTTCATGAGGGCGTAATGGGGTGTGCATACCCCAGTGAGGTCTGACTGTCATTTTATGCTGTCATTGGTCCGCAAAGGACTTTGCGTATTGGTAAGGTTGTTGTTTTGTGCGATCCAACGGACGCACGGTTCCGTCGGTGTTGATAAAAAACAAACAGAGACGCATGAGTTTAACCACGTATACCCGGAAACGAAATTTTTCCGACACACCCGAACCAGCAGGAAGAGGAAAAAAAGCATCGGCTCAGTTAACCTTCGTCGTGCAACGACACGATGCCTCGCATCTTCATTACGATTTCAGGCTTGAGCTTGACGGTGTATTAAAGAGCTGGGCTATCCCGAAAGGGCCTTCGTTAAATCCCCGTGACAAAAGACTTGCCGTGATGGTCGAGGATCATCCACTTGAGTATGGGAAATTCGAGGGCGTTATTCCGGCGGGTAACTATGGCGCCGGTACCGTTGACATCTGGGACAAGGGAACATATACACCCGAGACACCGTCTGGTGATCCCGCCGCGGATATCAGGAAGGCGTTAAAAACCGGATCGCTGAAGTTCATCCTGAATGGCACCAAGCTGAAAGGTTCGTTCGCTTTGGTCCGCATAAACGACGGCAAAAAAAAGAACTGGCTGCTGATCAAACACCGCGATACATTCGCCGTGGACGACTACGATGTGGATTCGTCCGCCACGAAGCCAACAACCAGACGGGCCGGCAATTCCTCCGCCGGCGCTAAAAAAGAAAATGGCAACGGCCGGGCGCCACGCAAAAGGGATACAGGAACGGACTCCGAAAATGAAAAGACACTGACGATCAACCGCCATCAGGTAAAGCTCACGAACCAGCAAAAGATCTTCTGGCCCGATGAAGGATATACGAAGGGCGATGTGATCACATATTACAACACCATATCCTCCTACATTCTGCCCTATCTGAAGGACAGACCCCAGTCGTTAAAACGAAACCCCAACGGCATAATGGAAAAAGGCTTCTATCACAAAGACGCCGGAGACGCCGCACCGGACTGGGTTAGCCATGTGAGTATCCTCGCTGAAAGCACCCATAAAACAGTCGACTACATTATCTGCAATAACAGGGAAACGCTGCTGTATCTCAGTAACCTCGGCTGCATCGAGATCAACCCCTGGAATTCTCGCGCTTCCAAACCGGAGCATCCCGACTACCTCGTCCTGGATATCGACCCGGATGAAAAAAATACATTCGACGAAGTGATCGACGTCGCCCTGGTCATTCATGAGATCCTGGAGAAAGCCGGGGCAACGTCTTACTGTAAAACGTCCGGCGCGACCGGTATGCACATATATGTTCCCCTGCACGCAGTCTATCCGTACGACCAGGTAAGGCCATTTGCCGAACTGGTTGCCAGACTTGCCAACGAACAGCTTCCCAAAACCACTACACTGGAGCGGCCGCTTCATAAACGGAAGGGCAGGATCTACATCGACTATTTACAAAACAGTCGCGGTCAGACATTGGCATCGGTGTACAGCCTGAGACCGGTTCCCCACGCCACGGTATCGACACCGTTGGAATGGAAAGAAGTCAGGCATGGACTAACGCCTCTTGACTTCGATATCAACTCCATCAGCAGGAGGCTGGAGAAGACGGGAGATCTTTTCAGAGGTGTACTCCGGGAAAAAACCGATCTGAAGAAATGTATCGCGAAGCTTGAGCGGGGAATCGGGTGATTTCATTTTGGAAATGGTGATGACGTACACAACAGTCCACACGTTGGGAAGAAATTTTCCGGAACGGGCGCAGTATGTTGAACTGTAGACGTCGTTTAAGGAACTCAGGGCTGGAATACTTTTCGCTGGAGTGAAATAGCCGGCAAGTTTAACGGCGATCCTAAATGAAAACAAATCCATCCGACGTATTCCTTCTTCAAAAGATAGACAGTATCAATCACGGTAACGGAGACACCGGTGCCAGCAGGGACGATGTGATGTCGGGCATCGATCCGGTCTATGAATCCGATGTGATCAAAAGCCTGGCTCAATTAACAAACGCCGGTGTTATCGAAGAGGTGGACGAGACAGTATATAAAGTCACCGGCGAGGCCGAAAATACATCCGATGAGGTGAGGCACTACGTCCGTCACCGTACGAGCCCCGATTAAGCCACATCAGGCTTTTTACAGGCATTTATCCCGGCGTCTGGCGGCTGCCCGAACGGCGAAAATACCGCGTCAAGGCCCATCCAGGCCAGTTTTTCAATTTTTAACTAATTATTTTAGTTATTTTATTGATCATAAAACTAATTATATTAGTTTTGTATCAGCACTGTGGCAAAACAGCATAAACTTTAATGTTAAACACTTTAACCATTAATGCTATGCAAGCGCAAATTGAAAGAAACGACCTGGCCAGGTTTTATCCGACCGAAGACAAGTTCCTGAAAGAGTGGTTTCAGGCTATCCTCCATGGCTACACCTGTCATGGGCACACCGATCTAAGTTCCTTCCGGAATTATGAGATCAACTATGAATTCGAGCAGCCGAGAGAGTATGTGAACCGGGTGATTTTTCACGAAGGTGGCACGCATGTCACGCTGATCGCTCAAAAGATCACCGTGGAGTACATGGCTTCGAGGGGGATTTTTTCCCGTCACCCGACGATCCGGATAATAAAAAGAAAACGAGCACGTAAAACCTTTATGATACATGGATAAGATCGACGGCATCAGCGACGAAGTGAACTATGTTTTTGAGATCTCCCTGCTGGTATACGTCTGGGGTGAGCTGGAGAAAGTTATTCCTGACCTCGCCGGCCTGGTGGAACAATGCTGGATCGAACACTACCGTGAAGGCCGGAAACAATCGGACCGGACGTTCTTTCTCCGGTATGGAGTACGCGTGCTGAACCCGATCATCAACCGGACATTGAAGCGACCGCCGGACTATCCGCATTCATTCGACGAGATCATGAAAATAGCGCTGAAGGATACGATCCGGAAAAACCAGGGACTTCACCAGTACCTGAAAAAAATGAATGAAGCGAATGCCATGGTCTCGTCGGACAATGATAAGACCAGCGCATAATTAATATTGGCGAAGCTATTCCCCCTTCACAAACGCCATCAAAACCGGATCGGCCGTGATAGCGGGTTCACGCACGTTTCGCATTGGACAACAACAGCATCATTTTGTACAAAATGGTTGAAGGAATATTTTAACGCATTAATTGTGTCAATGCATCAATGAACATTTTACAGTCCGGAATGCTGTCGTTCAGCGCTGAAAAAATGTAATTTTAGTGAATATCGTTATGCTCTCGTCATCATGAAAGCCGTGTTCTGGTTTTACGTCGCCCTGGTCGCCGCCGGGCTGGTGATATTGTGCTGGCCGGAGACGAACTCAACGATGTTAATTCGCCTGTCGGAAATGCACGGTCCGTCTGCGGCGGATCTGGCCGGACTGATTGTCCTCGCGGCCGGATATCTTCCCATGATCTTTGCGGTTGCCAAAAGATTTACAGACATCCAAAGACAAACCGGAAACATCACCCCCATCGTACTTACGTCTGTGTCCGTCGTGACGCTGGCCCTCATCGTTGTTTCATTGCGCCTCCCCAATGACTACCTGCTCTGGGCCTCTGTCAGCGTGAGTACCTGCTGTCAGTCCGTACTGGTATTCTATGCCTTCGAAAAATCTTCGCCTCCCTCCTAGCCTCAAACCTGCACCGGCTCCTTCCCAGTAAGAGAACAGTCCTCCCAAATCCGAGCGCCGGTAAAGCGGGCGGCCGTTGCGACCTACCAAAAAAAGCGACGGATGAGTCCATTTTCGGCTTTTACCCTGGTACATCCCCAGTTCACGCCCCTGGTACAGTTTATGGAATTACAGTAGTCTGCCGGGGAATGTAAACAAACCCGGTACAAAGAACCCTCTCTATGAATTCGTCAGTAAAAGTAATGTACGTCATCTGCGCGATGGCGGCCTTCGTCTCCTGCGACGACGGTGATCTCTCCAATCCCCTGGCCGGAACGTGGACGTTGACAGGAACCACCATCCAGAACTGCAAGGACAAGGACCAAAACATCTCCACCATCTATTCCTGCGACGGCACGGCATGCCGAAGTTATGTCTTCGACGTCAGCGGCCAACTAACGGTCACCATACTCGACGGCGAAACAACGACTACATCGACCGGAAGTTATACTGTCGCCGGCTCAACAGCTGTCATCAATATCGATACACGTCCCCACTCCATCTCCGGTGAAACCTTCCTGGTCACGCGAAGCGGACAGATGCTTTACCTGAAAGAAGTGATTTCGGACTTATCAGGCAAGTGCAGCGCGACGATTGTGCTGACGAAGTAGGATCTCGTTGGCAAATTACGATGCGACCGGAAACCGACCTCCAGGCGTGCGTGTAAAGTCAAAGTGCGAGTGAGTCCCTCAAAAAACAAACGCACAATCATCTTCTCGTGACGACGTTTGTTCTTTTCTGAACCTGCCACCTTTTATTATTGAGTGAGTAGAAAACTATCAATTTAGTACTCAAATCAAATACTGTTTCTGTTCAAACTATTGGTGGCTGGGACACGTGCCTTTTAATAGTATGAGCAGCCGTTATTAAATATTTCTCATCCTCCCATTTTAGAAATAGTCCTCTTTATCCGCGTTTTTTCCTTATGGGCAATAATCGGCGTGAATCGAAATATCTGTTTTGAAATTTCAAGGCTATTTTGAGCGATAATTTCTTCCGGCTTAATAATCATTTAGTAACAGAAAGAATAGCTCAAAAAAATCAGGAGAGGTTTGTTTCGCGCAGGAGCGGGATCCATAATTTGTAATACGATATCAAAACTCCACCTGCATCAAATACTGCTCAAACATCGTAATCTTCTTTGCATCTGAATTAGTAAACAGAAAGGGAGCAACATCATCGGCCATTGCTTTCATGTCAAGCTTGCTGCACGTGTCAAGCAACTTATCTTTTAATGTTTTTGCATCCTTGATTTTCAACTTAAGATCCAGATAACCGTAATCAGGTTTCGCACCTTTGGATATCAGGAACACGACATCGAAAAAGTCACGCCCCTTGGAACGTTTCCGGTTAATGATGGCATAGCATTTCTGGGCAAGGAGAATGTTCAGCGGTGTTACCGGTATTTCTGTGAATACGTCAAACTTGTTGAGAATGTACTTGTCGGGTGTAAATGGATAATACTGCGGCTCTGTATCAAGCTGAATCAGAATTTTTTCAGAGATATGCCCGGTTAACCCTTCATTGAAAAGTAGTCTAGGAAATTTAATGTAGCAATGAAACGCTCCCTTGTAAACGGTCTTGATTTCCACTTCATATCCATCCCGTTCCAGGTTGGTTTTTATGATCTCGGAGATGTTATCAAAATGACCTTCGGTTAATCCACTGTTATCAAAATCAAGGTCTTCCGAAAAACGCTGGTTGCCATGCACGATCCGCAAAGCCGTTCCGCCCAGAAAAAAGAGTTTTTGTGCGTAGTCGGGTATATCAAAAATGATCTGAAGTATTTTATACTGCAGGTACTCGCGCAGAATGAATTCGCGATGCAGCCGCAGCGGCTCCGGATAGAATGGAAGAATCTCAGTGAGGTTAAGCATGCTTCAACAGTTGTTCAGTTAGTACCTTTACTCTTTTCTCCAGCGATTTATTCTTAAACATCGCGAGATAGTCTTGCAGCTTTTGTCTGTCAAGAAGAGAATTCAGTTCTGTTACATTGAGGCGCAAACTCTCCAGGTCTTCCAATGAATTGATGGAAGGATTTAGATAGAGGTAGTCTAGCATCAGTTTCTCCGGTTCGGCGAGTTTATACATGGTGTTCTCAAAGCTGACCAGCCGATAGCCAAACATCAGCGAAGGTTTTACATGTTTGTAAGAAAACGTACCGATGCTGGTGTTGAAATCTTGTGTCTTCAGGGATGTTATGGCCGTAACGGTGTAAACACCCTCTGGTATCAACCGGTAATTGGACATAGCCCATTGCAGGGAAATGTAAGAGGGTGAATAAATTCGATTTGAAACAATCAGTAATTCTTCCGGCCTCAAGGTTTTGGAAAAAACATACCAACGGTTGACCACCCTGTGTATATAGCCTTTTTGCTGCCACTCGACCAGCCGCCTGGTATCGAAGCCCGGATCCCATTTGCGGATATCCTGCGTGGAGAAGGCCAGAAATGGCTGGAAATGGTCTTTGAAGTCCAGAAACCGCATTTGTATCTATTTATTGTTAAAAATAACAATTTTTAGAAACATATTAAAGTGAAGCCCGAAGTGCCGCTCCGGGTTATCAGCTAAAAACCTCAGCAAACCTATGATCCGAAAGTTTCCGGCGGAACTCCGCAACGACAAGGGCGTGCAGTTCATCGCTAATAGAATATGTAATCACAAATGGAAGCTCATCAGGTATTTACGCACATGCCACCACTTATTCGGCCGCCGAAAGGGACGAATTCTCTCCTGCACTCTTACAGGTTGACCAGTATACAACCCGCACTCGCAGGTTAAGACGGTCCTCAATTCTGTACAGCGTACAATTACCGTCAGTGGCGACCACTGTTAAGCGATCGATGGTTTCTCCTGGTTTAATCCCCTTCTCTTGGGGGGATGCCTGTACATACGGTCCCACCAAATCAGCACAACGAATCACGATGATTTATTCATTACTCCCAAGCTGCAATACCAACGAAATCGATCCGATGAAGTGGCTCATGCACGTTCCTGAAGAACTTCCGAATAGAACTGTTAACAACATCGAGGATCTGCTACCTCAAAAGGGTAACAGGTACTGACGTACTTGACCGGGTGCTTACGAAACAACGACGACATCGACCGGAAGTTATACCGTTACCGGCTCAACAGCTGTCATCAATATCGATACACGTCCTCACTCTATCTCCGGTGAAAGCTTCATGGTCACGCGAAGCGGACAGATGCTTTACCTGAAAGAAGTGATTACGGACTTATCGGGCAAGTGCAGCGCGACGATTGTGCTGACGAAGTAGGGTGAATCGGAGTTCGACAGTCTGGCTATCTGAGAGGGTAACTAAGTATTATTACTAAAAAAGAATTAATCACCTTCATCTGTTTGTTGGTCATTTTTCTTATTCAAATCGCAACCGCGCCTTGAATTATTTCGGATGCCTCGTTCCGTCCAATAGGTTGATAATCACTTTTGCGGATGCAATAACAAACTTTAAAAGTGCTTCATTAATATCGTCAGCATTGGCTCGACCATGTATAACGCTCGTTCATGGTTACTATATGTTAACAATTAGGAAATATGTTATAAATCTATCAGCACCTGGAGACAAGAAACTTCAGATTGACGAAAATAGAAGTTTCAATCTTAATTCCCGTATTTATCTAAACTCAATTCAACATCGTCAAATTGAATTTCATCGAAATTTTGTCCGGAACTGGCAATTGAGTACTTAAGTTTGGCTCAAGTATTTTTTAACAAAACCGTTTACTAAAAACTATTTAAGTTATGAAAACAATTCAAAATTTTGGCAATGCCAACGCAAAGGTATTGTCAGCAGGTTACCAGTTATTTCTCTTTCTTTTAATTTTGTTCACCTCGTGTCAAACGGACGATGATCTTCTCCTAAAAAACAATGCTTCGGACGCAGCCGTCAATGGTAATTCCGACCTTACCAGCCAGAGCGGAACAACCCGCGTAAGTCCCGCAGGTCAAGTTGCCTACACCCTCGGGACGTATACTCCGGAGGAGCTGTACATTTCGAAATCAAACGCGCTTTGGGCAGCGGATTACAATGATGGATCCAGGTATGCTTTGAATCCGGACCAGCCAGATATGAGCGCAATCACTTCAAGAGGAGGCTTGCTTTATGCTACTACTGACTACTTGTATCAAATCGATCCAAATACGGGTATGTATAGCGTGTATGCTTCGTTGGGAAGCGGCTGGGCAACGACAGATGCATTAGCATTCTTTTCGACTGACCTTTATGCCATTAACGGCGGATATCTTTATAAAATCAATACAAGCACAGGGACCGCCACAACGCTGGGATCTTATGCATGGCCGGGAACGCAAGGATTAACGGCTTTGGGTAGCTACCTCTACGCCATCCAGGATGGATATCTATGGCGTATTAACCCGAGTACCGGCACGTACGTGAGTGTCGGCGGGCAAGCGTGGTCTAATACAGAAGGACTTATAACTATTGGGTCGGATCTTTACGCAGTCCAAGACGGCTATTTCTGGAGAATCAATCCAAACACCGGAACCTATGTTAGCCTTGGCGGCTTGGCATGGACAGGAACGAAGGCTATGACGGAATACGGCGGTAATGCTTATATTGTCCAAGACGGATACTTGTGGAGAGTTAACCCAGCCAATGGTGCTTACACCAGGATAGGCTCAACTTCCTGGACCGGGACTACCTGCATGACTGCATTGGTAAATTAGAGATTAACAAGATTTGCAAACCAAGATTATTTCCACACAAAGTATTATGGGTTTTCTGGTTTGCAAATCATTTTTCTTCCTACTTCACACGTACTAAATGTTAAACAGACTCCGTGCCTAAGGACGCCTAACATAAATAATTGGAAATGGGGATGAAAATGAAAAATAAAAAAACCTCTGTTGAACAGAGGTTTTTTTATTTTGAGGCGGTCCGGACGGGACTCGAACCCGCGACCTCCTGCGTGACAGGCAGGCATTCTAACCAGCTGAACTACCGGACCATCAATCCCCCCTCAGGAAGCTCCTTTAAGGGAGTGCAAAGATAGCCCTGCCTTTGTTTTCTCCAAAATTTAAGGGAAAAATTTACTAATGATCTGTCCGGCTGTCGATATGAAGTTTTTTCAGCATTTCCGGGCTTACCGCTTCCGCATATGCCCCATAAGCATCCACCAGCAACCCCTTTATCCCGTCAGGTGACGAGATCGCGTAAAGAACAGAACTGTCGTCCGGGTTGGTCATCCCTTCGAACCGGTGAACTTCGTCCACGTGAAAATCGTCGGGCATCAGTCTACGGCTCGGGGACTGGCATTCGATCCACTCACGGCGAAGGTTGAAGTCGCTGGTGTAGCCGAGGCCCTGCAGGCCGCTGATCGCCTGGGATAATGTCTCATACGTTTTCATAACATGTGGGTCAATGGGATGAAGGTAGCCTTTTTCCTTTTATGGTCAATCGCAAATCCCCGGAGTTTGCAGGAGTACGGGCAATTCTCATTTGCAATCCCTTACTCAGGATTCGGAAAGTCTGCCAGCACCGGGTCCTTCGCTTCTTCCTTGGGATTCAGCAGCAGGTAGGTCACACCTCCCACCACGATCAGCGGAACACCAATCTGCAACACAATCGGCATCTTCCGGCGCACATAAAAAGTCTCGCTGGCGATCGGCTGTTCTTCCGAACTCAGCTTCGTGAGTTGGAAGAAATATTTATTCCGCTTACCCGGCTTTACTTTTTTGTCAACTTCAAATTTGATCTTGTTGTCGTTCACAAAGCTGGTATCGATCGCCCTGACCAGCACCGGCTTGCCGGCCACGTCCTTGTACAGGTCCAGGCGGAGACGTTCGAAGATCTCCCCTCCCGTCCAGGAGACGGTGTGCTCCATCGCGCGGCGGTAGGTGGAATCTTTTGTGATGTTGTTAAAAAGGATCGGTGCCGTTTTTTCCACTACCTTGATCGGCTTGAACGTCTGTTCATTGTTGTCGTTCAGGAATATCGAATAGATCTTGCTCTCGGGAACACCGCTGGCCTTGATCTGCACCTGCACATAGAAGTCTATCTTTTCGTCCGACTTATTCGGTTTCTTTTCATCCTTGTAGGTGTACATACCGTCGATACCGCGGTCCGCCGTCACTTTTACGAAGAGGCGGTTCCGCTGCTCATCGATAAAAACCTTGCTGGACGTGAAGTTCGTGTATACAAGCTTCACACCTTCCAGGTAGCGTGAGCTGATGTCGTCCAGGTAGGTCGTTAGCCTGTCGATATTTTCACGCAGTGTTTTGGGCCGGTCGGCGATGGGGATCAGGTCGTTGAATACATTCACGCTGTCGCGCTGAACGGATTTCAGCAACTCGGCTTTGTACAGGGCGATTAGGTCCTTGTCTACTTCCTGCGCCAGTAGCTCCATGTACTTGGCGTAGTCCGATACTGTTTGTTTGGCCGACTCGATGATCACTTTTTCATTCGTCCGGCTGATGGTCTGCTGTGCGGATACGGTAATGACCGCGGCCATTCCGGCAACCAGTGCGAACAGGTATTTTACGGGGTTGATTTTCATGGCGCGATAACTAATTTTTTAACGATTGACTGAGTGCCGGATACCGGCTGCGTGGTGTGGAGCCTGTACATGACCAGTCCGGGCGCTACGGCCTCGCCGGCGGCGCTTTTGCCGTTCCACTCCAGTTCATAAAATCCGGCGGGCAGGGTGTTGTTCACCAGCGTGGTGATCTCCTGCCCTTGCAGGTTGAAGATCGCCAGTTGTACGTGGGTCTGATCGCGGGTCACCGTGAACGGGATGATTGTCGTTCCTTTCATAGGGTTCGGATGGGCGTCGGACAGTACAACCGAGGTGGGGCGTGACTGTTGCTCCACGTAGGACTGATCACCGAAGTAAAGGCTGAACGGATGCCCTTCGACGTAGGTGAATGTATAACTGTTCGCTGTGCGCATATCGATCAAGCGCTCGCTCCTCTTATCGTGCAGGAACAACGCGCGGTCGTTGTCGCCGAAGCGGGTGTTGTCCCAGTGCAGCGTGATCTCCTTGTTGTCCGTTGTATTAAACACGTTAAAGTCCCAGGTATGGTGATCGTTTGTCGCGACAACGGAAGCGGCAAGCGATCCGGGAAAACTTAGGTCGAGCGCCTGCGCGAAGGCGGGAAGGCGGTGTTCATCCTGCCTGTCTTCTCCGTCAACGCTGGCGGGATGCATGCCAAAGGAACTGATTTGGTTCCCGAACGTGCCGGCTGACAGAGCCAGGGCTACACGCCATTCTTTGGCGACCAGGTCGGATGGGAACGATCGTTCATCGGCCACTCTTCCGCTGTTGATCGCTGTGTTCTTCGTGAACGGGATCAGCAGCGACACGGCAGCATTGCTGTTATTTCTTATAAAGCCGCCCCTGAAACGGTCGATGACGTCGGTCGTGACAAAAGTACCTTTTTGAAAGGTCTTATACGGCTCCAGGTCATCGGTTCCTGTACCGAGACCGTTGTTGTAACTCTTGATATCGCTCCAGCTCAGGTTAAAATCGTAGGGATTACCGATCTGGTTCCATCCGGGTTGCAATACGAGGTTAAAAGGTCCGCCGCCGGTGTTCGGCATTTGTCCCTTTTCGAAGGTAATTTCCTGCTGGTTGCGTACGATGATCCAATACCCTTTTCCGGGATCGATATTATCCAGGCCGGCGAGGTATTCCTTGTATTCCGGTGATGAACCTTCGTTCACGTAGTGAGCGATCCTCCACTTGCTCTTGTCATACCCGTAGTTGTCGAGGATACTTTTGAATACCGTATTTATTTTGTTCGGCGACAGCACATACGGTATGGCTACGATGTTATAGTCGGACACATCGCCGCCGAAGTCCAGCTCCGGAACGCCGGTGGTCTCGCCCGAAGCGAGGTAGTTTTTAAATATGTTGAACGGCGCGCTGGTTTCCGTCAGGGCGGATGAATCGGTGACTTCGAAGTATGCTTCAAGTCCCAGCGGGTCGTCGGTAAATTCAGCTTCCGTGATCCCGAATTCAATCCGGTTATTGTCGAATAGTCCGGTAACCGTCTGTGACTTCCAGTCGGAGTCGCCTGCCGAGATTCCCCGTGTCCGGAATTTTACTTCCTGCACCGTCCGCCGGCTGTACACCTCCACAAAGAGTTCCACCGCGTCATCTGTTTTGGTGAATTTCATTTCCGTGTTCCCCGTGCTTTTCACGACCGCGGATCCCAGGAAGATGTTGAAGGTTCCTGGACCGGTCACGTCACCGTCGATGGTGGAGACGGTGAGCTGATGTTCTCCCCTCAGTCCCATGGGGATCCGGAACACCAGTTCCGTAGTGGTGGCTACCGAAATATTCTCCGCGGGGATCACGACGTCATTTAGTTTGACGGTGATATCACCCGGCTGCTGACTGAGGTTACTGCCCGTTACGCGAATGTTCCGGAAGGCGATAAATTCGTTTTGATCTTCATCGTCCGGTGCAACGGTCGAGATAACAGGGATACTGATCACCCTGAATCCTCCGTTCTTATAATCGTTGGGGATTTCCTGTATAACGACGGAGACCGTCTGAATTCCGCGGATCGCGCCGGCGGGCACTTTTACCTTGATTTCCGTGTCGCTGTTGCTGACGACATCTTCGGGCGCGGCCACGGCCGATCCGAATTTTACCGTGAAGTTATTTTTGTCAGCGGGAAAGTTTGTTCCGTTTATCGTGACTACATCTCCGGCTTCTCCTTCCAGCGGCGCGACCGCCGTGACCGATGTTTCCGTGATGTTTTCGAATAGGATCGTGGCATTACTAACCTGGTCGTCGTACGTGATGGTGACGGGCACCTTTTCACGTGTTAACCCGGCCGGTACGGTGACCTGGATCTTTGACGGATCGTTCGGAAAGGGAAAAACAGGATCGACGACGGCTTCGATGGTTCCGAACATTACTCTGTTAATGGAGGGAACATTTCCCAGCCGGCTGCCGGTAACAATGATCTTCGCTCCCGCCCCGGCCTTCACCGGTGCAACGGCGGTTACTGTGGGGGGAAGATCCTTCGGAATAGAAAAGGACGACAGGAGGTTCTGCGATCCCGAATGCCATCCCAGTAAAAAATGTCCAGCCTTGCCGTTGTAACGGACGATACTTTCATTCCCGGTATAGCCGGACAAAAACCTGGAGTCGGCATCGATGAAGGCAAAGGTGACCGGGCTGACCCTCCTCCAGAAAATGTCACCTTCACCCAGAACCCCCAGGTTACCGCTGGCTATTCCCTTGTTCCACACGATGAGGTATTCGTTCCGCTTCCTGGACCAGGACGCTACGGGCAGACCGGATCCGTAGTTAATGATTCCCGGCGGTTTGCTGACGAGCGTGGGCGTGTTCCGGAAATTGAACGATCCGTCCGCTTCGATCGAAAATATCTGCTGGTACACTTCAAATGTATAGTCATTGCTGCCACTTCCGTTCGTGCTCTCCTGCCACCCGCTCCACACAAAAAACAGTTGTTCGCTGTATGAATTATAGGTAAGGCTTAAATTCCGCGGTGTTACCGACCCGGTGGAACCGATAGTCTTCGTGACGAGGTTGTCGTCCGCCGCAATCAGCTTGACATCGTTATCCAGCAGCACCGAAGTGATCTCTCCGCTCGATCCGCCTCCATATCCTGTCCTCCGTTCACCCATAAAATTCCAGGCGACACAGTACATTTTCCTTTTGTGATCGTATTCCACCGCGGAGGGAACACTGAAAATTCGCGTGGGGGGCTCATTGAAGTTCGAAGGAATACTAACTGTCTGTAAGAGTTTTGGAGTTTCGTTTGTGATGGTAGTTCCGCCCGAGGAGACCTTCATGGCGAATACATCGAGAAGACCATAGGGGTAATACGTGATGGGTTCTCCGAAGAATTTAACCTTGGGCCTGTCCAGGTCGGTACGGGTTTGAAAGACGGGGATCATGTATTTCCCGGACACGGGATCCACGGCGATCTTGTCGCCGCCCAGAAAGACGGTAAGTGTATCGGAACGGGAATAAATAACTTTCTCGGCATGCAGATTTGAACCGGTAGCGAGCAGGTTCTTTGCATATATTTTTTTATTACTCCCGGTAACCTCCAGCCAGCTCACCATAAACTCGTTCTTCAGGGTGTTAAATCCAACCGTATGGCTGACTGCGCTACTGGCCGTGTTGATAATAAATTCCGTTCCGCTCGGCTGTACGGCTTTTCCGTCGGCGTACAAGCCCATGACGTTGCCGTTCTTGATGTAGGTCAGCAAATACCGGTCGTTTACTTCATCATAGGAAGCCGAGTATTTGGAGGAAACCGCCAGGGAAGTAATCAAATCAGGTCCGCTTGTGATTTCAAATGATTTCTCCGCGGCAAGGGCGGATGTTCTGAAGCCTTCATCGACGGCTTGCACGGTCCATGTATATTTTCCTTTCGGCAGTTTCGATATTTTCGCACTTGTCAGGAAACCGGCATTGCCGCGTTGTGCGAGTACCTGTTTACCGGTTGCACCCAGGCCATCCGTGATAACCACATCGGGACCACGTTTTACGATCAGATTGTAACTAAGGGATGTTGGCGCTGTTTTGTCATCCGTTGCGGCAGCCCAGTTCAGCGTCACCGTTGACGCCTCTGGCGACACGACCTCCACGGCCGATGTAAGGTTGCCCGGAACGGAAGGGACCGCGTTCACGGTCACCGTTGTATTTTCATAGACGTTATTGCCGATAAAAACATCGATATCCCCGTCCCTGTCAAAATCCGCTACGCCTGTTCTCCCCACCGGGATAGCAAGTTCGGCAATGGTTGAACAGTCGCCGATGGATGGATACAGGTAGATGGATCCATTTATAAATACCAGCGCGTCGTTCTTTCCATCGTTATCAAAGTCCGTGAAGTTGAGGTACTGGATGTTCATCCCGGAATTTCCTCCACCACATAGAAAAAAGTCCCATATTTCGATCAGGCCCTGGAAGCCGGTGTTGAAGGAATAAAACGTGGCGAATCTTTTGGAGCCATTTTCGCTGGTAAAGAAAAGGAAGTCCCTGTACTGGTAGTCGGTATCGGAACTGTAGGGAGAGATAGACCGGTCGAGTTCATATACGCCGAGTCCCTTGTTGGTATATAAAAAATCGCGGTTGTAAAAATCCAGGTCGCCGTCATTGTCAAAGTCCAGGAATTCCGCCCGTCCTGTCGATCCCAGCCGTTGGGAAACTTCAAAGCGGTTACCTCCTATGTTTCGCATGATCACACCGGTGGCGAGGATATCCTGATCTCCGTCGTTGTCGATGTCACCCCAGTCGGCGATGCTGCTGAGACTTTCGCCTCCCAGGTTTAGGGTGGTCTGGGTAAAGGAAACACCACCCTGGCTTACAAAAATTTTCAGGCTGCCGCCGTCGAGGTAGTAAATGTCCAGGTAGCCGTCGCTGTTAAAATCGATCCAGCCTACGGACGAAGGGTTCAGGCTCACCAGCGTGATACCCGAATCCACAAACGTGGCGGTCGTGCCGGCGAGGTTGTTATTGAGTATCCGCAGTGCCGTACCGTTATACTGCAGCAAATCCATATCGCCGTCGTTGTCGTAGTCGCCCCATGCCAGCGGTGTTACAGCGCCGGTATTTTTGGGTACAAGAACCTGGGCAATGCCATTCAAACTACTGCCAAGGAGGCAGCACAGCGTGAACCTGAAAAACCAAATGCGCATAGAATGTGAAGAATAACCGATGTTACAACCCAATATCTCAGGTACATCAGAAAAATTATTCTTTAGCCGAAGGATTTTCGATTATAAAGGGAAAAAGAGCGGGGATTGAAAAAAGACAAGAAAAGCCAGACAGACCAAAGTAAATTTATCTCATATGTAGACCAGGTTTAGGTATCTCCAAAGTAGCATAAATAAAATTGTCCCGCCAACTAATCCACTGAAAGTTCTTTCAGATAGTTTACTTTCTCCTGCCGGGTAGCCGCCCACAGCCGGTCGATCAGCCACCCGGAGTTCTTCGATTCGCGGTTCACATAATTAACGGTCATGATCCAGCCTTCGAGCTGCAGAAAGTGGTAGGTGATCCGCTCGATCATTTCAATTTTAAGGTCGCCGCCGTAAAACTGCCTGAGTGTCGCCGACCGGGACGAGTCCTGTTTTTTTAGTTTTTCATTCACCCACGCGGGGTCGTTCAACGCCAGCCTGACATTCATAAAGTCCGTTCCATTGACGGACGGCGGAAAGTACAACTCGCTCGTGCGAAACCGCTCGTCTACCTTTAGGTCGGCGGCGTGAAAGGATCTGATCGCCCACACCAATACACTCTTCCCTGCCGGCATCACCTGCATCACGCAACGCAGCTTTTTCTTCTGCGCGCCGTGTTGAACCACGAACATCAGTTCCGCAAACCAGTACATATCCTCAAATCGAATGAACCGGGGTTGATAGGGGTTGTTGATGTCGCGGAAAAAAGTATTTATCTTCTCTTTCAGCGCGGCATCCTTTTTATCGAGGTGCGCCAGATCGAATAGGGAGAATACTTTCTGATCGCGTTCTTTCATGAAGGCGATACAGGCGGCCGTATCCTTCGGGTTCGCCGCGCGGGCACTTCCGCTACCCTCGGGCTGGTTGTTGAAGCGGTCGATAAAGAACTCGATATTCTTTACACGGTAATGAAAGTTCTCGGCGCGGTTCTCCCAGTCGTACATCACCTGTCCCTGCGCGATGGAACCGCATAAACACAGGACAAAACAAAGGGATCGTTGTATGTGCACGGTAAAATTTCTATTGTGTAGCACGCGTTTCCTTAACGTTGATATTTCCGAGCTTCGCAGGATAAAGGATCACCGTCTTATCTCCTACGATCGTTGTATCCGGTTTAATGGTGATATCAATTGCTTTCTCCGTCACATCCGTGTAGTCAGGAACTTCATTGGCTTCTTTATAATAGATCTTCGTATCCTGAAAGATGTAAGCTGTCGCATAATACTTGTCATCGGGACCGAGACGCACATCGGTAAGCTGCGTTACCTTGTAAAAGGTGATCACCACCTTCTCCGCCTTGATGGCATAAAGCCTGTCGAAATAGGTTCTTACCGGCCGGTCGATAATCGTTTCTTTACCGTTTGCAAGGGAAGATATCTGAACGACCCGGTTTTCATCTTCAAACAATTCAACGGCCTGGCTGATCGAACTCTTCCGGAGGTTGTCATCCATGGATTTGTTGGCGATCAGGGTGATATAATGCTCAAGGCGTTTGACTTTGTTGAGCACGGATTTTTTAAAATATTCCTTCAGCTCATCCGACAATCCGTCCTGTGCCCGTGATGGCTGTACCAGTGAAAGGAGGAGTAAAAAGCTCAGGATAGAAATTCGCATGTTTTTTATCTGGTTATTCTTCAAATTCAATGGACAGTTCGATGATCTTTCCGGACTCGCTGGTTTCCATGGCGACAACTTTTATAATGGAATCCGGCAATGTCACGAGGCGGTCAAGGACCTTTGACGCGGTAAGGCGTTCATCGATCCTGCCGCCGATCATGATGTTGGTGGTGGCATAAGGTACTACAAAATAGGAAAGGACTCGCTGCTGCTCGGCCTGCCGCGTCTTGAATGCAACAGACGAGTTGGTAAGTCCCGTCAATGCCTTCGCCAATGCTTCTTCAGAAATAATCTTTTTAACGACGGGACGGGCAGCGTCCGGTTTTTTGTCCGGGATGGAAGTCGTTGCCGCCGTAACAGGCGCTGCCGGGGTAGCTTGCGGTGGATTAAAATAAAAGTCACCGATAATATTGGAGCTGTCCCAGGTGTATTGTTTTTCCCCCGACAACTTCAGCACGTTTCGTCTCACTTCTTTAAACACTTGTTCAATCAGCAAACCGGGGATCTGCATGGCCTTCAACAGTTCCTGTGTATAAAGGCCGTTCTTGCCGGTTCCATCGGAAGCGACAGAGCCGGGGGCTGTGGCGTAAGCGACGAACGATCCGTATGCTTTCTTTATTTCTCCCAGACCTGCGCCCAGCGACCGGGTCGTTGCCGGGAAAGGGTTATTCCTGCAGGCATCGAGTATGATAATATTCATCCTTGAGTTTGCTCTTTCCATGTTCGACAGGACCATCCGCTGAACGGGGAAGCACATGCGGACAATGTCATCTTCATATTGAACTTTTGCGTCGAGCGGGACCAGGTAGTTCTCGTCCTGGTACTGAACGCCGTGGCCGGCGTAGTAAAACAAGCCTACGGTATTTTCCCTGGGGCCTGCACTTAGTTTTTCGCGAAATCCCCTGACCGCCTCGCGGAGTTGCATATAGGTGGCGTTGATCACGAGCTGTACCTCGAAATTCGCCTTTCGCAGTTCGGCAGCCATCGCTGTGGCGTCGTTTACCGGGTTCAGGAGTTGTCCGATTTCTTTGGGGTAGTCGCCGTTTCCGATGACGAGAGCATAACGAAGTTCATTCTGGGCATATGCGACCTGGAGCAGGCTGGAAACAAAGACGGCACAGGTAAAGACGAACCTCATAAAAGGTAAATATCTGAATTGGAGTGGGATATTCAATCCCGGTGACGAGAATTTTGTTTGTGAAGGTGCTGCGGTCCCTCGTACCATCGCAGTGAAGAGGAACAGATGAGTAATATCCATTTTCAAGGCATCGGCATTTAAGGTGCTGGAAAAACAAAATGTGGAGGCCAGATGCTAGTGTGCTGTTTTCACCGCAATGACGCAAAGGCGCTAAGGGCCACAAAGAAAATCATGGTCCTGGTATAAGTAAGTTCATCTAAACTTCACGTTTCAATTTCTTGAAACGTTAGAATTTCTTTGCGCCTACTCCGCGCCTTCGTGCCTTCGCGGTGAAAAGGAACAGATGAGTAATATCCATTCTCAATTGAACTTGAAGTAAAATTCACCCACGATGTTCGAGCTATCCCAGGTGTTTTGTTTGTTCCCGGAAAGACGAAGGACACTCTGACGTACTTCCTTGAATACCTGTTCGATGGTAAGTCCCGGTTTGCGGACGGCCTTGAGCAATTCCTGCGTATAGAGACCGTTGCGACCGGTCCCGTCGGATGCTACGCTGCCGGGAGCGGTAGCATATGCGATGAAAGATCCCCGTGCCCTCCGCATCTCACCCAGTCCGTCTTCGCCGAGCGAGCGGGTAAGCGCCGGAAACGGGTTGTTCCGGCAGGCATCCAGAATAACAATATTCATACGCGAGTTCGAGCGTTCCATGTTCGAAAGAACCATCCGTTGCACGGGAAAGCAATACCTCGCGATATCATCTTCAAACTCGATCATCGCGTCTATCGGGACGAGGTAGTTCTCATCGTCGCGCTGTAGTCCATGACCCGCGTAATAAAACAACGACACAGTCTTATCACGATCGCCCGCATCGACTTTTTCCTTGAACCGAAGCATCGCCGCACGCATTTGCCCATACGTCGCGTTGGTAAGCAGCTGCACATCGAAGTTCGAGTTCTGGAGTTCCTTTGCAAAGTCTGTCGCATCGTTCACCGGATTCTTCAGCACACCGATCGCCTTGGGGTAACTTGAGTTCCCGATCACCAGCGCATAACGCTTTTCGTCCTTGTAGATGTCAGCCAACGTGGGCGCTGCGGGTACCACCGGTTTAACCTCCTGCTGAACAACTGGCTGCGTCACCGGTGTCTTCACTTCAGTTTTCACTTGCGACGGCTCGTCCTTTTTTGCGGGCGGCGGATTTGTTTTTGCCGTGCTCTCCTCCTTCTTTGAGGTATCCGGTTTCTTT
Organism: Chryseolinea sp.; assembly: GCA_041742155.1. Classification (GTDB taxonomy): domain Bacteria; phylum Bacteroidota; class Bacteroidia; order Cytophagales; family Cyclobacteriaceae; genus Chryseolinea. Next base: position 133,920 of record JBGSJE010000011.1, read on the forward strand.
CCCGATGATTGGGTTGAAGGAGTGGTCGTGTTCCGCGCTGTTATATTTTGCTTCTCCAGCTTCTCGATCTCCCGCTTGACCTCCGCATTGCCGGGCTGCAGCACCGCGACAGCCTTCAGGTCGGCATAAGCCATGTTAAGTTCTCCCATCCGGGTATGAACCTGCGCCCGTTCGTAAAGAATTTTGCCTTTGCTTTCCTTGTTGGATTCCAGTTCCCGGAGGGCATAGTTATAGGCATTTGCAGATTCGGTCAGGCTATTCGTTTTATCGTAGCTCTTGGCCAGGAACCAGTAGATGTTGCCTTTGTTTTTGTGATCCAGCAGGATCGTTTCCTGGAAATCCTCGATCGCACTTTTAAAGTTATTGGACTTGTAATACGACAGCGCGCGGAGGTAGAATACTTCCACATCCAGTGACTTGTCGCGGGTAGGTTTGGTGAGGTATTCCGAAAAATTCAGGATAGCCTCGTTGTATTTTCCGGAGGTGTAGCTATCGTGGCCTTTTTCATACAGTTTGAACTGGCCAAAGGCCTGAAGGGCGATCAGGTTAATCAGTAAGAACAGAATCGACTGTCTGCGTTTCATAAACCAAATCCCTTTAATTTTCAACTTTTAAAAATTAAACGAAACACCAAACTGTATGCTGACGGACGAGAACCCCTTATTTACGATGGGAAATTCGGCGTTCGTATAGGATGCGACGGTTTTTTCGTACGACTCCGTACTTACATAAGAAACCGGAAACGTGTATCCAAAGGCTGCCTGAGCGAAAATGGATATTTTGCCCGCAGGCATAAATTCAACACCCGGACCTACAAATATTCCGCCTGTTATCTTGCTTTCCTCTTTGAGCGCCGGATAAACATCGCTTGGACCCCAGTCATCTATGTCGCCATCGGCGTACCAGGTATCATCGCCGGTTGTGTAATACAAAATCTCCGTAGTCTTGTCTTCATAAGCTTCGTAAACATACCTTTCACCTTTCCCGGACACCGCCTTCCGGTTTGCCGATGTGATAAAGGGCTTTGCAAACCCGTAGACGGAAAATTTCGTTCCGTCTGTGATCGGAATGAAGTTGAGCTTCAGATTAACAGCCAGCGACAGAAGCGAAATATCTCCACCCTCCAGGTTGAGCAAAAAACCATAATCCCATTGGTAATTTGACGGCAGTCCGTACTGGTCATAACGTTCGTGCCAGGTATTTAAATTTCCCGCAACGCCGGTATACAGATCGGACGCTTTTTCCGCCTTGGTTTTCGCGGGGTCGTAACTGAAGTTGATATAGGAAACCGATGGCCCTACCGACAACACACGGTTGACTCTCTTTAAAAAACCTGCCTCAATACTTAATCCAGTACTGTAGTCGCCGATATTTTTTCCAAGTGTAAAAGAAGGGCCGAGTCCGATAAAGATTCCTTTGCTTCTGTCAATCCGTTCGCGCTTCACGATCGCCCCTTCATCCTGGGCATTGACGATAAAAGAACATGCCATCAGCAAGAAGGCCAGAGGGGTAGAGTTTTTCATAAAGCCAATTATGTTTTAACAGGTAAGATAGAAACGATTCCGCAGTTATCGAAGTCCTTACTGAATTTTAAAGAAAAACTCCCCGATGATATTGGAGCTGTCCCATGTATACTGTTTATCCCCGGAAAGCCTCAGCACATTCATCCGCACCTCCTTAAACACCTGTTCAATCGATAATCCGGGCTTGCGGAGGGCTTTCAGAAGCTCCTGGGTATACAGGCCGTTCCGTCCCGTGCCATCGGAGGCGACCGAGCCGGGGGAAGTCGCATAGGCGATGAACGAACCCCGCGCGCGCTTCATCTCACCCAGTCCGGATGATATTGACCGCGAAGTCGCCGGGAACGGATTATTCCGGCAGGCATCCAGGATGACGATATTCATCCGTGAATTGGACCTTTCCATGTTCGCCAGTACCATCCGCTGCACCGGGAAGCACATTCGTGTGATATCATCCTCGAACTTCACATCGGCATCGATGGGTACGAGGTAGTTTTCATCCTGGTAAGCGACACCATGGCCGGCGTAATAGAATAGCCCTACCGTTTGATCGACAGGGCCTGCGGTAAGTTTTTCATGAAATTTACGCATCGCCTCCCGCATCTGCACGTACGTGGCATTCGTCACCAGCTGTACATCAAAATTGGATTTACGAAGCTCTGTCGCCACGTCGGTCGCATCGTTCAACGGATTTTTGAGTATCCCGATATCCTTTGAATAGTTGCTGTTGCCGATCACCAGGGCATAACGCTTTTCGTCCTTGTAAGTCGCAGCAAGAGCGGCTACCAGTTCCGTATTGACTTGTTGCGCCGGCGCTGCGGCAGGTTGTGTCGTCTGCTGCTGGGTTCGCTGCGGCTCCGTTTCTTTTTTAGGCTGTGTATTGGGGTTGTTCTTGACAATAACCTGTGTCTTCTTCTGTTCACCGGCCGTACGGTTTCCCGCCACCACCTGCGTGCCTGCTATTTCCTTGTTCGAAGGATCCAGGGTCTTGGCCATCGCCAGGTCCTGGTCGGCTGAGGCCTTATCACCATGGCGTGCATGGAACTGCGACCGGTCTGCCAGTATCTGTGCGGAAACCTTTTTGTTTTTTTCGGCTGCCGCGACAGCATCCTTATAGTGGGATTCCGCCTCGCTCTTTTTGCCCTGCTTATCATAGCACCTGGCCATGTACCAATGGATCACACCCTTATTGAAATGGTCAAGTGTTAAACTCTGGTTCAGGTCATCCAGGGATTTGTCATACTCATTCAGGTGGAAATAGGACTGTCCCCGGTAAAAGTACAGGTCCTCGTCAAAACGTTTGTTGTGATCCTTGTTATTGAGGACGGACGAGAACATCTCCACCACGGCGCCGTATTCCTTTGCCCTGAATTTTGCCACACCGGCATCAAAATCCTTGTGATCCTGGGCGATAGCAATGTTGAATGTGAATGTCAGTAAACACAGGCACAGCAGCGCGATTTTCATATTCTGATAAGCGGAAGATTATATCAAAGGTAATTATACGGGAGAAATTAATGAATCGTTTCTTTTAAAGACTTATCCTACCAATATAGCAAAAAGTGCTATTTTTAGGCGATTCTATCATGAGAAGACTAATTTTAGCTGCTGTACTCCTCACCTTCCTCCTGCCCTCCTGCAGCAAAAAGTCAGGTACCACTATTTCGGTCGTCAAACCAAAATACCACCACCGCTGGTACGATCGCAAAAAAGACAAGCACCTGAAACGTACAAAATCCGTTCGGGTGAGAAACTGAAACGATCGTTGAGGGATAAGTGGCGCAACCCGGAACTTCGCGTTAAACTCCTTTGAGCATCAGGTCGATATTCCGGCGGAAAAAGATCTTTATCGGACTCTGATGATTGATATGCGCCACTACAATACCTCCGAAAAACACAGAAAGGATGAGGTTCGTGATATCGCGTGTATTCGTGGTTTTAGTGATCTCCTTTCGGAATATCGCTTCCAGCGTAAACTTCTCGACCATCTGATCGAGTGAAAGAATCTCTACGGACGAGATATTTGATACATCCGGGTATGCCAGTTTCTTTTCTTCCGTCTTGATCGGGAATGGTTTGGGCGAACGTTTATAGTCAGAAAGATATCCGACCAGGCTCAGGATCAATCCGGGATGTTCCTCACATTCTTCGCTCAGCTTGTCAAAGAGGTAGTGAATACCGGCGATGCCTTCCTTTGGCTTTTGCGCCAGCTCCACGGCGCGAGACAGACACCACATCCTGAAATAATAAAGAAGAATATCTTCTTTCTGGGGAAAGTATTTGAACAGGGTGACTTTTGAAATTTTTACTTTGGAACATATGTCGTCTACATACAGGTCAGCAAACGATTTCCTCCCGATTAACTTTAAGGTTTGATCCAGTACTTGAATTTTCAAGCGCGCTGCCTTTTCTTTTCTCAGGCTCATTTAAGATTTGAAGTTTCGCTGGAATTAATACTTTTATGATGACTTAACCAACAGCCGCATGATGAATCGACTATTTGCGCTTTTATTTGCCGTAACACTGGCTGCCTGTACGCCGCCCAAAAAAGGACGGGTTGTTGGATTGATCACGGATTCAGCTATGGTCGTATCAGCCCATCCCCTCGCATCCGGGGTCGGTGCGCAAATCATGCGTGAAGGAGGAAATGCCATCGATGCGGCGATCGCTACGCAACTGGCGCTCGCCGTTGTATATCCATCGGCGGGAAATTTAGGCGGCGGGGGTTTTATGGTTGTGCGCATGAACGACGGAAAAACCGATGCCCTCGACTACAGGGAAAAAGCGCCTTCCCGCGCCAGCACAAACATGTACCTCGATGAGGCAGGTGGTGTGGTTGCCGGGCTCAGTCAGATGGGGCACCTGGCCCACGGAATACCCGGAACAGTTGCCGGCCTGACTGCAGCGCATAAGAAATACGGGACATTACCCTGGAAACAACTGGTACAGCCTGCCATCGACCTGGCGTTGAACGGGTTTACACTGACGGAACAGGAAGCGGAAGGATTGAACAGCATCCAGGAAGAACTGATCGAATACAATACCGTCGAACCCGGATTCCTGATCAACGAATGGGCTGCTGGCGACAGCATCCGCTACACGGACCTCGGGCATACGCTGGAACGTATCCGCGACCTGGGAGCCGCCGGGTTTTACGAGGGTAAAACCGCGGACGATATCGTCGCCGAAATGCAACGTGGCAAAGGACTCATCTCCTACGAGGACCTGAAAAGTTATGAAGCGGTCTGGCGCAAACCGCTCGAAGGACAGTACCGGGAATACAAGGTCATTTCCATGCCGCCTCCGTCCAGCGGCGGCGTGGCCCTGATGCAATTGCTGAAGTCGGTGGAGACATACCCGGTAGGCGACTGGGGTCATAACTCATCCAAAACAGTTCACCTGCTGACGGAAGCAGAACGGAGGGCCTATGCGGACCGTTCCGTTTACCTGGGCGATCCGGATTTCTTTTCCGTTCCTGTTGAGCAACTGACCAGCAAGTTGTACATCGGGCAGCGTATGCGTGATTTCGATCCCGAAAAAGCAACACCGAGCATGCAGGTGAGGGAAGGTGCATTAACCGTGGCGGAATCCGAACAAACCACCCACTTGTCGGTTGTCGATGGCAGGGGTAATGCCGTAGCAGTAACCACCACGTTAAACGACGGTTACGGGTCGCGGGTGGTTGTAGCCGGATCCGGATTTATTCTGAACAACGAAATGGACGACTTCAGCAGCAAGCCCGGCACACCAAATATGTACGGCGCCGTTGGCGGCGAGGCAAATAAAATAGAACCGGGTAAACGGATGTTAAGCTCCATGACACCGACGATACTCGAAAAGAATGGAAAGCTTTTTATGGTCGTGGGTACACCCGGCGGTACGACGATCATTACATCCGTTTTTCAGACGATCCTCAACGTCACCGATCACAAGATGACGATGCAGGAAGCGGTGAATGCCAGGCGGTTTCACAGCCAATGGGTACCCGATTCCGTCTACACGGAGTATAATGCCCTGGCCGCGGACGACAGCCTTACACTGGTCAGGATGGGCCATGCCTTTAGCGGCAGAAGAGGGATCGGGCGGGTAGATGCCATCCTCGTTCTCCCCGACGGAAAACTGGAGGGTGGAGCCGACCCTCGCGGCGACGACAAAGCAGATGGTTTTTAACATCCTTCAGTAAAGCTTTTCGTTAGGCGTGTGCGGTCATTGGGTTGCCGCAACCTGAATTTGGTCAGGTTATTTTATTTTCCGGACCACGGCTGCTTAACTTTGCCTGATTATTCGGGCAGCAAATCCCAATAAACCGTCCGCTTTGTTAAAGAGAAAATTCGACTGGCTTTTCGGAAACCGAATCCTGCAACACGTCCTGTTCTGGGTATCGCACCTGGTTTTTTACGCCCTCCTGTACGGAAGTTTTGAGGAAAATTACAGGCAGACGTTCCTGGAGGAATCGATATACCTTCCCGTAAAGATCGTATTCACCTACTTCACACTCTACTACCTGCTTCCGAAATTACTGCTGACGGGAAAATACGCGGGCTTCTTCGGAGGACTAATCCTCTCCTCGTTTATCGCCGGTATTGCCCAGCGTTACGTAGCGTTCAATATCGATTATCCGATCTACTATCCCGAAGCATTGAAGGATCCGTTCTTCTACTTCCCCAAGATCGTAAAAATGTTTGTCGGCATTTACCCCGTGACATTCTTTGCCGTTGCCATCAAGCTGTTAAAATACTGGTACGCAAACCAGCAGGCGAGGCAGGTACTGACGCAGGAGAAGCTGCAGGCGGAACTGCAGTTCCTGAAAACACAGATCCATCCCCACTTCCTGTTCAATACCCTCAACAACCTCTATGCGCTGACCCTTAAAAAATCGGACAAGGCGCCGGAGACCGTTCTGAAACTATCCGAACTGATCAACTACATGCTGTACGAATGCACCAGCGACGAGGTTCCCCTGAAGAAAGAGATCAAATTTATCCGGAACTATGTCGACATTGAAAAAATGCGGTACGGCGATAAACTTGACGTCGATATCCGCGTAACCGGCGAAGTGAATGAAAGAACGATCGCGCCGCTGATCCTGCTCCCTTTTGTGGAAAATTGTTTCAAGCACGGAGCCAGCGAGGAACTGCAACAATCGTGGGTCAAGCTTACTATAGACAGCCAGCCGCACGTGACGATCATCAAGGTGGAAAACAACAAGGCCTCGGAAAACGGGCTGAACAGGAAAGAAGGTATCGGTATTCAGAATGTAAAACGAAGGCTGGATCTGTTGTATCCGGACAAACACGAGCTGAAAATAATAAACGGTGAAGAAACCTTCCTGGTCATTCTTACGATACAAGCTTCAAGGGACTCAACCTAAAGGAGGATAATATGGCTATCAAATGTATTATCGTGGATGATGAGCCGCTGGCCATCGAGATCGTCGAATCCTACGTGGCCAGGATCGAGGAGCTTGAGCTGATCGGTACCTTCAGGAATGCGATCCAGGCATTTGCCTTCCTCCAGCAGCACCCAGTAGATCTGATATTCCTCGATATCCAGATGCCGAAGCTTTCCGGGATAGACTTCCTGCGCACATTAAAAAATCCGCCGAAAGTGATCTTCACGACGGCGTTCCGCGACTACGCACTTGACGGCTTCGAACTGGAAGTAGTGGATTATTTACTCAAGCCCATCCCATTCGACCGTTTTCTCAAGGCTGTAGGCAAGGTCATGCATCAACCTTCGACGGCCACTCAAAAAACAGAATCCGTTCCCGATGATTACGTCTACTTCAAAGTGGACAAGAAGATGGTCAAAACCAAAATGACCGATGTCCTCTACATCGAGAGTATCAAAGACTACGTGAAAGTAAAGACGGGAGAAAGGGAGATCATTACCCAGCAGAAGATCAGCTATCTCGAGGAGAGTCTTCCGCGGGAGCAGTTCCTTCGCATCCACCGCTCTTTTATCGTGAATGTCGACAAGATCGATGCGTACTCCGCTACCGACATCGAGATCGGTAAACACAGTATTCCCATCGGAAGAAATTATAAGAACGACGTATTAAAAGTACTGGCGAAGAATGCCTTTTAGGATGTCGACGCGGATGACGGATCAGAATTTCCTGATGATAAATTCCACTCTCCTGTTTAACTGACGGGTTTCTTCCGTGTCGTTGCTGGCAATGGGATTTGATCCACCGTAACCTTTGCCGGTAATACGTTTCTTTTCAATACCCTGCGACACGAGGTACGATTTCACCTTCTCTACACGGGCCTGCGACAATTTTACATTTTGTCCTGGAATACCGCGGTTATCGGTATGTCCCGCCAACTCGATCCGTACACGCGGATTTGACTTCAGGAAGGAAACGACCAGGTCGAGTTCCGGATAGGATTGAGCCAACAGGTTCGTTTTGCCCTGCTCAAACAATACATCCTTCAGGTTCACTGTTGTTCCTATTTCGACGGGCTGAAGTCTGAAGTTCATTTCAAGATCCTTCATCTCATAGGTATTGATATCAAGTTTCTCCATGGCGCTCACATAGCCTGCCGCCTCAATTTTCACCACATAGTTGTTGGTTGACAGCAATGAGATCGAATAGCCCGCCATCTCCGTCGCTTTTACGGTTGTGTTTTCCGGCGCGGCCGTGAATTGAACAGTGGCGCCGACCGGCTCGCCCGTTTTGGCATTATTGACTTTGCCGTAAATGCGGACGTGCTTGTCGCCGTTTTCGCGTGGAAGTTCCCGTATGCGGATCGTGTCCGGTACATTAGCGATTGTAACGACCGCGCTGTCAGGCCGGTAAGGTTCATCGGAGAATTTTATTTTGATATCGCCATAGCCGTCGCTGTTGGAGGTGCTGGCGTACAGGGAGAACCCCATCCTGTCGTATGGCCTGAAATACAATTCACGTCCCTCTGTGTTCAGGCCTTCCCCCATGTTCACGGGTGTCGTCCAGTTCACCCAGGAATCATCCAGGCGGACGCTGGAATAGATATCGAAGCTTCCTTTTCCTTTACCCCCGTTGCTTGAAAAATACAACGTGCGGCCATCGGAACTCAACGAAGGACTCATCTCCTGGAACTGCGTGTTGATCCTGTTCCCCAGGTTTCTCGGTTCGGACCACTTTTGGTCGGGACCTTTGATGCTTACATAGATATCTTCAACACCTTTTGTTCCGTACGTTTCTGCAGAGTAGACGAATACGGTGCTGTTACCTGCGATATAGCCGCTCAATATGCCGGATTTGTTTTGGAAATAGGGAATGGAGATATTCTCAGGTCGCGACCAGCTTCCGCCGCGGAGACGGGAAACGGAGATTCCCTGTGTCCTGACCACGCCGGCATCGTAATGCCCGACGAGGTACATCTCGCCGCCGTCATCCGAAAAACCGGCTACCGCATTAAAACCGCTGTTATTGATCATGGGCCCGCCGTGGCGCGGCTTCGACCACTGGTTGTCATCCGACAAATCGGATATCCAGATATCGCCCTGGTCTTTTTTTCCTCCGATATTCCCGCTGTGGTTGGCGATCGTGATGTATAGTGTACGTCCATCGGGGCTGACCACGGGGTTAAGTTCGTCATCGGAACTGTTGACCAACTGAAAAGAATTCTTGTTCAGGCGCTGCGCTGACAAGGTATGCACGCCGAAGAAAAACAACACTAAAATTACTCTCATCAAGTTCGAATCCAATCGCCAAATATAAACTCCCATCACTGAAATGTATCGTTCAAAAATCAACCGGCAACACAGGTGCCGTTTTTACTTACTCACCCAGGGATTTCCTTTAACCCTGAACCGCCAGGGTAACAGCGCATCGTCGCCTGCGTAATCTATGCCGATCCGGGGCCCCGCCACAATTTTACCAGCGGTAATTTTTTCACCCCGGTCCTCGATCCAAATGTCGTTATCCTGCAGGGACTTTCCGTTCCAGTTTCTGTCAATGCCCAATGCCCTGGTCAATTTACCAGGTCCGGAGGTAAGATGAAATTTATTTGCGAGATCACCGCGTCTGACGATCATTTGTTCGATCCCCTCGACGGGTTCCAGCGCCCGGATGAGAATAGCGTCGGCGGTACCTTCCGTGTTTGTCACGACATTAAACATGTGGTGCATGCCGTAGCAGAGGTAAACGTAAGAATAACCCCCGCTGCCGAACATAACCGCATTTCTGGGGGTCTTTCGTCCGCCGAAGGCATGGCAACCCCGCTCCTTCCACGAATACGCTTCTGTTTCCACGATCAGGCCGCCTGTTACCCGGCCATCTATCCTGGTAAAAAGGGGCTTTCCGAGGAGTTCTCTCGCTATTTTAACGACGTTGGTCCGTTGATAAAAGCTTTCCGGCAGCTTCATACGTTTCTGATTTCAGGTGTGACGGGAATAGTTAACTTTGGCCACCTAAAAATCAAAACAACTAAATTTAGTACCACCATGAAAAAATTTCTTTTTATTACTGCATTGGCACTTGTAGGCCTGGTTGCGGAAGCCCAGGTGCAGACGCCGGCAGCAAGTCCGGCAGGCTCCGTGTCAACAACCGTTGGTCTTACAGATGTAAAAATTGACTATTTCCGGCCTCGTGCAAAAGGAAGAAAGATTTTCGGAACAGAGGCAACTGTACTGGTACCTTACGGCAAGATTTGGCGAACCGGAGCAAACAGCGGAACCCGGATCTCCTTTTCCGACGATGTAAAGGTCGAAGGGATAGCGGTACCCAAAGGTGAATACCTCCTCCTCACCTGGCCCGGAGCAACGGAATGGACAGTATCCTTATATAAGGATGTGGCATTAGGTGGTTCCACCGGCGACTATGATGCATCAAAAGACGCCGCGAACTTTAAAGTAAAATCCGAAAAACTCGCTGAAAAAGTGGAAACGCTGACATTTAACATCGGCGATATCTCGGATGACAGCAAGTCGGCGAAAGTTCAGATCGCATGGGAAAATACGTCTGTAAAATTCACGATCGTTGCCGACTATGAAGCAAAGGTGATGAAGTCGATCGAGGCGAATACAAAGGTAAATCCTAACAACTATTTCCAGGCGGCCGTATTCTACCTTGAAAATGGAAAAGACCTGAAGCAGGCGCTGGAGTGGGTGAACAAAGCTGCGGAAGGAATGAACAGCCCTTTCTGGGTGCTTCATCAGAAAGCAAAGATCCAGAAGGGACTTGGCGACAAGGCTGGCGCATTGGCAACTGCTACTGCCTCCCTGGAGAGTGCAAAAAAAGCGAACAATCGCGACTACCAGATGATGAACGAGGACCTGATCAAGTCGTTGAAGTAAAAGCAACGCAGGCGGTCCGCAGACCCCTGAAATTAAAAAACCACCTGCTGAAAAGCGGGTGGTTTTTTTTCTTTAACTCGAGAAACGCCCGTTCCGGGCATGAAAAAACAGGAACGGAATTATTTTCTATCCGCCTTCTTAGCCTTTTTCTCAGCACGCTTTTCCTTTAAGGTCTTCACAGGCTGTTTTTTTGTTTCCTTCTTGGCATCTTGTGATTTAGACATAGCTGTATTGTTTTATTGGATCAAAATTAACGAAACTATTGGTGTGATAATCTTCCGATATGCAAATATTTGCGCTACCGGGTCAATGTACCGGTTTCAATAAATATTCCGCTTCAGAATATTTTCGATTTCCGTATAGATCACCTGGTCATCGCCGTCGCCCAGCGCCTGGCCGCCGGTCTCCGCTACATTCGCCAGTACCGTTTCGTATTTCGTCAGGTCAAGAGGTTCCTGCAGCAGTTCTTTCAGTCCCTTCCTGATCAGCTCAACACGGACATTCGACAGATCCCTTACGTTAAACTTTTTGGAGACGTACTCCTTCAGATAACGGTCATCCAGAAAATCCTTCAACAAGTCACTACGCAGTCTAACAATCAATTCAATACTATTTTCACGCGATGCATGTGCATTCTTTACTTCTTCCATAGGCTGGTTGTGTCTTCTCGTTTAAATGAGATGGCAAAAGTTAAGGATATTGTGCACTTCTCCATCCATCTGGTTAGAAATTTCTTTCAATACCTGTTGACATGATAACTGTTTACACTCCTTTCGGCGAGGCGTGGAAAGACTTAAAATCATAGCGGGGGAATTTTAAGTCCCGGCATCGCGGGTAATCCGGAATCCATCGATCCATTCATGCCGCCCGACGCCGTCACATTATTTATCGCCGGAATCAGATTCATCCGTAAAAATTAATTATATTTAGTTGAGAATTATGGGTTTATACCAAAAAAATGAGTTTCTGTCATCTCTTGGCCTCTACCCTGCTCTTAAAAAAAACCTCTGATGAAGAACATTTTACGCTCGTTCGCGATAAGCCTGTTGATTACCGGCAGCGCTTATGCCCAGGACTCGATCAAGGTCCATCATGAACTCTTTTTCAAACCTACCGCCGACAAGCTCACGCTCGAACTCAATATCAACCCGTTCAGCGGTGAACTGAGTCTCAATAACATGCTCAACCAGATCAAGTTTCGTTACTTCACAGCCAGCGATTTTGCCATAAGGTTCGGTTTTAATGTCAACATGACTAAAAAAGATATCACAACTACCAATCCCTACGGTACCAATCCCTATACACTCGAAGAAAACAAAAAATCGGCGCTCCTGGGGTTCAACGGCGGTATCGAAAAGCATTTCCATGGTACACGGAGGCTGTCGCCATATGTGGGACTGGAACTGGCGTTCGCCTTTAAATCATCGTCGCACGTGATCAATGACGGAACGACCGAAACCACCATCGATAATGCCTGGCGGACCGTAACACTGGTAAACAACAATTTCGTATACGGTTACGAAGAAAAGGCGTACATACAATACGGTGCTAACCTGATTGCCGGTTTTGATTATTACCTTGCGCGCCACTTCTATCTGGGATACGAAGTGACGTTCCAGTTTTATAACAAAGAGTACAACGGAGTGGAGATCACCACAGTGGGTACACCGTTCCCACAGGATAATCCCGACTCCAATGAGACAGAATTTTCAGTCGGACCAAATCTCCTTAACGGAATTCGGATCGGGTACGTATTCTGATGTAAAAGCGTGTTGGTATGAAGAAGATTTCAGTATTGTTTTTCGGTTTGCTGTTCGTTGCTTTTTCCTGTGACGATGAAGATCCGGTTTACCCAAAGGTCGAGACCGTCGAGATCACTTCGGTTTCGGCGTCCAATTTTCTGGTAAAGGGTAACATCCTCTCAACGGGTGACGCACAGGTGCTCGAATACGGGTTCACCTATTCCACAAACTCGACGCCCGATATCTTTCAAGGTAACAAGGTAGTGGCGGGCAATACTGCCGTCACCGGACCGTTTGAAAAAACTATTTCACTGCAGGCACCTGGCACGTCGGGAGGGTACACCGTCTTTGTCCGGGCTTTTTTAACAAACCAGAAAGGAACGGTCTACGGCGTGGTCAAGGAATTCACCGTTCCGCCGCTGGTCGTTACGTCGGTCTCGCCGCTCGTTGCCAGGACCGGTGATGAAATAACCATCAATGGAACAAACTTCAGCGCAAATGCAGACGAAAACACCGTCACCTTCAACGATGTCACGGCGGAGATACTGGAGACTAGTGTCACACAACTGGTAGTGAAGGTTCCTCCCGGCGTTATTTTTCCCCTGTACCAGGAAAGCAATTCGGTGTACGTGACTACCGGTGGTCAGACCGTAGAGGCAACGGAAAATTTCAGAATCCTTCCCACCGTTACAGATTTTTCACCCAAGACCGGAACATTCGGCACCACTATTACCATCACGGGAAGTGATTTTTATCCGTTTGAAACCTCCCTTCGCATCGGTGGCATAAACGCTTCGGCTTCCGAGGTAACGCAGACCAGCGTCACCTTTAGTGTTCCGTCGGAGGTAACATCTCCGAACCTGGATATCGAGCTGATCTCCTTCACGGATGTTATCGATGTACCCGGCCAATTTACCATCGCCGTACCGCAGATCACGTCTGTCACCCCGATCTCCGGAATTGGCGGGACACGCGTAACCATAACAGGGACGGGTTTCAACACCGGTACATTCAATTTTACAAACAACACGGTGAAGTTCGGCACGACGGAAGCCACGGCTTTCGGGACGCAGCAGGATGAGATCATCGCCTATGTACCCAAGGGACTGGCTGTTGGTCTGTACACCGTGTCTGTTTTTACGGGTATCCATACCGTGAATTATGCAACCAAATTCACGCTCACTTCCCCTGCGATCACTGGATTTACGCCAACGTCAGGGATAGCCGGAACGTATGTGACGATCACGGGAACAAATTTCGGTACTTACGACAACCTGAATTCGGTATTGTTCGGAAGCGATATGGTGGAACTCTACAGCTGGGATGAGACATCCATCATCGTGTACATCCCCATCGGGACACCCTCCGGAACGGTCAAGATCACGGTGAATGCATCCGGCCAGTCGGTCACCTCCACCGCCGATTTCACGATACTGTAATAAAAGAGATTATAGTTTGTAAGCCTGCCGGGCGATCATCTTCCACTGGCCCTTTTGTTTTTCGAAGATCAGCAACACACCGATGTTCACCGTTCCAGGTTTTCCGTCGTTCCGCGTATCGCCAACGATCTTGTGCCGGACGATCGCTGCGCCATTCTTCGTAAGCTTCACGGTAAGATCGGGAAAATCGATCTTTACAAATTCGTTCTTCCTGCTGGCGATCGCATCCACAAAGGCGGCTTTGTCCTCCAGTGTTCCGCTGGAATGGCCGTACGTGAGATCTTCGGACGCAATGTTTTCCAGCACTGCCTTGTCCGCCTTCATCATCGCCTGACGCAGAGTCTCCACCAGGGCTATTACTTCTTTTTCATCTTTGGATTGTGCCTGCATAGTCGTGTTGAAAAGGGTTAATGCGAGGATAATAAATGCCAGTTTTTTCATAGGTATAAAGTTAATGCCGTTGTTCCAGTCAGTCGAGGTTGTGTTCCGCATCAGCCGCTTAAGCCGGTTGCCTTCGTGGTAACACAGCCTGCAAAAGCAGTGAAAAGATAATCACCACACCACAACCGATTATATTATAGAGCAAAAATGCAATATCAGTGGACGTATAGCAATACAGCACAATCGCTTCGGCGATGAGCGCCGCCCAAAATACAGCCGTACCCTGCACACGCTTCACGTAAAATGCCGTGAGAAAGATACCCAGTATCGTGCCATAAAACAGCGAACCGACGATGTTGACAAACTGGATGAGGTTTTCCGCAAAACTGGCCAGCATGGCAAAGACCATAGCCAGGAGAGCCCACCCCACAGTGAACCATTTGGAAGCTCGGAGATAGTGGTCCGGCGGTGCTTTCTGGTTTACGGAACGTTTATAAATATCGATACAGGTAGTTGACGCGAGGGCATTCAGTTCACCCGCCATCGACGACATGGCGGCGGAGAACATCACCGCCAGCAACAGACCGATGATCCCGTGCGGAAGATTACTCAGTACAAAATTCAGGAAGATATAATCCCTGTCCTGTGTCTTCGCATTTGGAATCGCTTTTCCGATGGTGGCCTTTACAGAGTCCCGTAATTTTATTTCCTGCTGCTGCAGGTTCGTAACCTGTCCTTTGGAAGCTTCGATGCCTTTTTCGTCTTTGGCCTGGATCGCCAGGACCAGTCCGTCGACTGCCCGTCGTTTTTCCGCATATAATGTATTGTATTCGTCATCGAGTGAGCGGATAACGGCCGCCTGGTCCGTCTGCATCGCCCGTTCCTTCAGCACCCGGTTGTGAAAAACGGGAGGCTGATTGAAGAGGTAGAATACATACACCAGCACACCGATAAAAAGAATGATGAACTGCATGGGTATCTTCAGCAACCCGTTGAACATCAGTCCCAGTTTACTTTCCGTGACGGAGCTTCCACCCAGATAACGGGCCACCTGCGACTGATCCGTTCCAAAATATGAAAGGAAAAGGAATGTGCCGGCAATGAGACCGGACCAGATGTTATAGCGGTCGTTCGGATTAAATTCAAGATTGACCAGGTTCAGTTTCCCCGTTTCGCCGGCGATGCTCACCGTATCACCGAAGGACACGTGGTCGGGCAACATTTTGAAAGCCAGGATCCCGGCCAGGATCATCCCTCCCATGATTACCGCCATCTGGTATCGTTGTGTCAGGCTCACCGCCTTTGTTCCGCCGGAGACAACATAGATAATAACGAGCGTACCGATCAGTACCGTTGTTGCAGTGATAGGCCAACCGAGTATCGTCGATAAAACCAGCGATGGTGCGAACAACGTAATGCCTGCTGATAATCCGCGAAGGATCAAAAAAAGGATAGCGGCAAGCGATCGGGTTTTCAGATCAAAGCGGGTCTCGAGGTATTCATATGCGGTGAAGACCTTCAGCCGGTAATAGATCGGCACCATCGTAACGGAGATGATCACCATAGCGAGTGGCAACCCGAAATAGAACTGAAGAAAACGCATCCCGTCTTCTATAGCCTGTCCCGGAGTGGACAGGAACGTTATCGCGCTTGCCTGCGTGGCCATGATCGAAATCCCGATCATCCACCACTTCATGGAATTGTCACCCTTCAGGTATCCCTCAATGGTCTTATTGCCGCGGGTCCTGAACGTGCCGTAAAGTACAATGAATATTACCGTACCAAAGAGTACAGCCCAGTCGAGGTAATTCATGCGAAGGCTTTCGTTAACCAATAGTAAAGAAATATCTGTATGACCAGTACGCTTAATATAAGCAGGTACCATTGGCGCCAGTTGCTGAACACAGGTGGTTTTTCTTCAGGTTGCATGAATACGTCTGGTGGTTACGTTGATCTTCTTAAAGTGAATGTCTCTATGATTGGATCCGCGCCTCCGGGGATCACTTTGCTTTATTTTTGACTTTGGTCTGGTCCGGTTTTTTGGTGTTGCCGATCGATACCATGTTTGCAAAAAGCTTGTACGCACCGGGAACCCCTTCCGGCAGTTCCCTGAAAAACGACAGTCCCGTATAGATGTAATGTCCTTCGCCGTAACGGGCAACCAGTATACTGCCATCCTTTGGCGTCTCCCCGGGATCATTCATCGAAAGGACCGCTTCGAATTTTTCATCCCATTTGTTCGGATAATAGAGTCCCCGCTCCTGCACCCAGCCGTCAAAATCCTTCGCTGTTATTTTATTCGGAATATTCAGGAGCGGATGATCGGGTTTGACGAACCGTACTTCAGCGTCCTCCTCCGTCACGCGATCGCGGGACAGTGTGATCGGGTAAGGTGAAAATTTATCCGTTTCCAGGTCACCGTTCGTGTTGTACTGTACAACAAGGGTTCCTCCCTGGCTCACGTAGTCGAGCAAGTCGTTCATGATAAAGCCGATACGTTCGTTGGTGTTGACCGCGCGGATACCCAGCACCACGGCATCAACCTTTTTCAGGTTCGCAGCCGTAATCTCTTCGTTCTTCATCTCCCAAACCTCGTATCCCATAGTCCGGAGAGCGGTGGGTACGTCATCTCCCGCGCCTTTGATGTATGCAATGACACTTCCCTCCTTCTTCAGGTTGATGCGGACAACTTTTGCTTCCGCCTTCGGCAACAATGTCTGGGTGGGAATATGATCATATGATATGACCTGGATAGCCCGGTCGTGGATAACGCCGTTCACTTCCGCAAATGCCTTCATGGTTCCATTAGCTTCCGTTCGGGACGGAAATACGGAAAAAACTTTTGTCGCTTCTTCATCCTTTGATTTTAATTCAAACGGGATGGACGCCGGCTCCGATCTCCACCCGGCTGGCAACTGCAGTTTCAGATTGCCCGACAAATTACCTGCCGTCGCGGACTTGACCTTGACTTTCACCTCCCTGGGCAACTCGTCGCTGAAGACAAGGACATTGTCGGCAAGGTTGACAAAAAGCGGCGGGACAATTTCAAGCGGCCTGGCCTGCTCTCCTTTTACGGGATCATTCCACCTGTAGTTCATCGGCCGGGCTATGGTAAATGACTGGCCGGAAACACTTAGGGTAAACGTTATTACGATCGACGGATCGTTCTCCGGCTTGCCTATAAGCGCAGGGTTATTTACCGTAAAGCGCCCGACATCGTGTTGTTCTTTCAGCCAGTATGGATCGGAATAGGGTTTCGATACGCCGATATTTTTCGTAGTCTTGAATACCGCCGGGACATTGTTCTTCAACGGCAACATCACCGCAGAATCGTAGGCAAGGTCGCCGCATTGAATTTTTTCCAGTACCACATCCACACCGGAACGGTTCACCAGCTCAAAGGAGGCGGTTACCTGCTGTGAAGGCGAAACCCAATAATTGTCCGCTTTAACACCGATGTACAATCCAAGGCAGTCCTGGATAAGTTGTTCCACTTCCGCCAGTTTTCGTTTCTTCCAGATCCCCGGCTCAAGTCCGTCGATTTCCTTCCGGATCTGGAGCAGGAGTGCAACACTGGCAGACGGGTTTTCCTCATTAAACGTCTCGATAACCTTATTCACCATAGACTGGATCTTCTCCGTGTTCTTCACACGGCTCCAGGTGATGTTGATTCCTTCCAGGATATCCTTCTCCGCTTTCTCTCCCTTTGCGTACTCCAGGAACTCCGGCAGTTCGCCGCGCCGTCCGCTGGACCCGAAGCCCTGGCTTTTATGCTGACTGCGACTGATCGCCGCGATCTCGGAGTAAGCGGTACCCAGCAATGGGCTGTACTCACCGACATTCAGCGTAATGATACCGGGAGTTTTTTCATTGATCGTCGTATTCCACCATCTTCCGGTATTCGTATAAATTCTTTTCACCTGCCATGTACCGAACTCCTTTACCTGGTCTGGGAATGCCGTGGGTTGTGCGGCCGCGTCGAACGCTTCCAGCGCAAGCATAGCCGAACCGGTATGATGTCCGTGTCCGGCCCGCGCATCGGGTGGAAAACGGGTGATGATGACATCGGGCTGAAACTGCCGGAATATTTTTACCACATCAGAGAGGATTTCCTGTTTATTCCAGATGCGGAAGGTTTCATCCGCCGATTTTGAAAAGCCGAAGTCGTTCGCCCGGGTGAAGAACTGTTTGCCGCCGTCTATCCTACGGGCCGCGAGAAGTTCCTGTGTGCGGATCAATCCCAGCAAGTCGCGTATCTCCGGACCGATGAGGTTTTGACCGCCGTCGCCGCGGGTCATGGAAAGGTATGCGGTCTCCATCAGCCGGCCGTTGGCCATCAGCGTGATGATCTGCGTATTTTCGTCATCCGGGTGAGCCGCGACATACAGGACCGATCCGAGGACATTCAGTTTTTTAAGCTTCAGCTTGATATGGGCCGCATCGGTGCGCTGATCCTGCGAAAAACACACATACGGCAAAAGAACAAGGGCTAAAAGGATTCTGATCATTCCGTAGATTTTACGCCAAATAACGGAGAAAAAATCAATTCTGCGGGGTTGCTTTTTTCAATTAGCGGTATGTTGTGTTGAGTGGCTGGAAGGGTTAGCCAAAATGCATGTTCCTCATGTCCTACAATACGGGGTATATGGTGCGTTAAAGCTTTCCCCGCACCTGTCCGTTCACGATATACGTTCCGTTCTCCTCAAAAAAAATAACCACTTTGCTCAGCGGCTTTTTATCCTTGCTGAGATAATAAACGATGTATTCATGGGGACTTACCCGGTCCTTGATGTCGTCGGTAAATCCCATATCGAGTTTTAATACCGTATTCATATCGAACTTCTTCGTAAAAACGGTCGTACCGTTTTCGACTACTCTCACTCTCACTTCTTCCGGCGATTCCTTCAATACCCGGAGATTCAGATAGAGATAAGGCAATACACCGGTGGATTTGCTCCTTTCATATGCGCGGTGTGTTTGATTGAGTTCGATCTTATTCGGATCGTCTCTCGGCCGCTCTTTGAATTGAAAATCGAGTTTTACCTCGAACTCCTCCATCGGTTTGAACGGAGCGTCGTCCTGAAAAAACAACAGCGCAACAAACAGCCAGGATAATTTCATTTCATTTTTATCTAAGGGTATTCCGAATGTAGCAAATAAAAACGTCAATAACGTTGAATGGCTTCGTTACTTTAAGGTCATCAGGTATTCCGTCACATCGGCGAGGTTTTGTTCCGTAAGTCCCAGCGATGATGGCTCCGGCATAAGGCTGTTCTCCTGTTTTTTTCGCGCGCTGATAGCCGCCACATCGATGACGTGCTTTTTACCTGCGATATCCTTCATCACAATTGCTTTTTCTCCGTCCGACACCAGGAAACCGTAAAACGATTCTCCGCTTTTTGTCGTGATGAGCCAGGGTTCATAGCCGAACACGATACCTGCATTCGGGTTGATGACCGCATCCAGTAACCCATCGCGGTCGAACTTCTTTTGAATCTGTGTCAATTCAGGGCCAATGTCCATCCCTTCTTTTTTTACGCGATGGCATGTTGCACAGTTTTTGACGAATACCTGGTGGCCCGCGTCGATATTCTGTTGAAGTTTTTTTATGGCGTCGACTGAGTAGGTCAAGCCGGAACCGGGTTTTTTAAAATAATCCGATGCCTGAATCCTTACAGCCTGGTCCGGGTTGCCAAAGATGAACTCCGCGACGACCGGGAATAATTCCTGCGGCAGTTTTTTTTCAGCCGCCATTCCGATGAGCATCTGACCTCCCACCGCATCCTTTGCCATGTCGCGCGCATTCCATTTTTTTTCATCGAACGGCAATTGTTCTTCCAGGATCTTGCTCATGCGTACTTTCATGGCGGCGACTTTCCGCTGATGTTCCGTGTCGATACCCGTTTTGCTCCAGTCGATCAGCGAATACCAGTCGTTGCTTTGACGAAAGGCAACCCAATACCCGGCTTGCCCGGCGACATCTTCCAGCGGTGATTCCGACAACGCGATCATCGCTTTTACGGCGTCCGCCGAGGGAATAAAAGCTAGAGCTGTCAGTGCCCTGGATCGTTCCGCTGCGGAAACACTGACGGAAGAAGCTCTCTGGCGGAAGTCACTTACGGATCGCGCGGGATGCAAACGCCACATCAATGCGGCAAATTTTTCATTCCACTTCTCCGGTGCGGATCCCTCCGGGTTATAGAGCTTCTTTAGTATGGGATACATTTCATCCTCGTGTCCCTGCCACGCGGATGCCAGCGCCTCGAGGTACCATTTATCACGTTCGTCAAACTGCGCTGCGAGGGTAGTGAGAATGCCTTGTGTTTTTTCGAATGGCAGGTCGCGCACGGCGACAGCTACTTCGCGACGCACAAAGGATGAACTATCATGCGATAGTTTTTCCGCAACGGGCAGAATATCCGCAGTTTCCTGTCGCAGGGCCCGTAACGCCGACGCCCTGATCAACGGATCGTTGTGATCCAGCAGTTCCTGTGTCACCTCCAGACCCTTCGAACCCAACTGCGATAACAGCCAGACGGCCCGCGCCCGGATGTATTCGTTCCTGTCGTTCAACAACTCACGGACCGAAGGGATGACTTCTTCTCCCCTGCTCTTCAGCAACGCGAACGCTACGCTGCGAACATGTATCGCCGGATTTTTGAAGGCTTCCAGCAATCCGTCCGTTGTCTTCATGTCCAGCCGCGGCAGTTGAAGTGTCCTGCCCTTCGGAGTGATCCTGTAGATCCGGCCGTAGCCGATGGAATCCTGCATCTGGTGTCCGCCTACTACCGGATCGTACCAGTCGGCGATATACATCGCACCATCGGTTCCGATCGTGACATCGCTGGGCCTGAACCATTTGTCTTTGTTTGAATTTTGAGAGGTATCATTCCATACATAACCCGCATTGTCCTCCCGGAGGGATGTCACAAAGTTGGTACGCTGGCCCAGGTCGTATCCGGAGCGTTGCACTTTCGGGAGGTAGCCAAAGATCACGTTCCGGCCCGCGTCGGCGCTGAGCAATAATCCCCTGTATTTTTCTCCCAGCCCGTCCCCTTCGTTGATTGTTATACCGGTCGGGGCACCCGCACCGCTCATATCTCCTGCGGGCATGATGCCCGGGTCGTCCTGGTGCCAGTGAGCCGTGAACACATCCTGTCCCGGTCGCTGATCAGCCTGCCAGTAGCGCGTACCATCGGTGCTGAAATAGCCGGCATTACCACCTTCCATCA
The DNA here is from genome assembly GCA_041742155.1 of Chryseolinea sp. Classification (GTDB taxonomy): domain Bacteria; phylum Bacteroidota; class Bacteroidia; order Cytophagales; family Cyclobacteriaceae; genus Chryseolinea. The sequence goes on from JBGSJE010000011.1 coordinate 155,516, forward strand.
GCCACGATGTGCGGCAGGCTACCACCTGGTCGTCGTTGTCATTCTGCCACAGGTTACCGTAGGAATCAATGATCGATTCGTATGAATTACGGAAATTATGGCCCATTACCTTCAGGCCGCTGCCATCGGGATTGACCCGAAGGGCGAGGCCTCCCACCCAGATCTTTCCGTCATCGCTCTTCATGTTCCCCTGGTTCCGTGTATTGTACGGTGAACCACCTGTGTAGATACTTCCGGAACGCAACGTCCATCCTGCTTTGTCATTTACAACATGCGGACCGGCATTGCCCGTATTGAAATACCATTTTCCATCGGGTCCGACGACTACGGCGTGCAGCGAGTGATCGTGGTCAAGACCTCCGAAACCGGTAAGAAAAATCTCTTTGCTGTCGGGCTTATCGTCACCGTCCGAATCGGTATAAACGATCAGGTTGGGTGAACAGGAAACAATAACTTTGTCACCGACGACCGCTATTCCCAAGGGGGAAACCAGGTCCTTGTCTTCCACGAATACTTTCGATCTGTCCGCCTTGCCGTCACCGTCCGTATCTTCGAGGATGACGACACGGTCACCCAAAGGGTGATGAAGAGACCGTGTGGAGTCGTTGTTGAAATTGCGGTAATTCACCGCTTCCGTGATCCAGATCCGGCCTGCCGCATCAACATCCATATTCGTGGGATTATAGAACATGGGTGATTCCGCCCATAGTGTTGCTTCAAGATCATCGGGGAGATAAAGAAGCGGCTCGTTGGCTGAAGGTGTTTCGCTGTTCGAACAACCGATGATAAAGAGCGGAATAAAAAGAATAGGGAGTAGCCGGCGTGTCATACGTTCCGAATATAGATGATTTTATCGAACCAGGATGCGTTCAGGGAAGTCATGCTAACCGTAAAACGTATCCTTCAGAAAGGCGAGGTTGTGTTTATAGCTGGAAAGGATATCGGCGCCCGGTGGTGTTGCTCCTTCGATCTGCATCCATCCGTCGCCATGGTAGTTCATTTCCTTCAGGGTAACGGCGATTTTTCGCCAGTCCATGGTGCCCTCGCCAAGCAGGAAACCGTTCTCTTTTATGTGCAGTTCACATATGGCATCCTTACCCAGCAATCCGAGTTCCTGTATTACATTGTAGCCGGCATCCGCCGAGTTCCTGAAATCATAATAGACCTTGATGTTAGCCGACCCTACCTGGCGGATGATATCGATTAACTCACCGGCGCTCAGGTACGACTCGATCCCCAGTGTGATACCCAGCTTCTCCACCTTCGGTGCCACTTGTCTCAGTCGCCTGATCACTTCGGCTTTGCCTTCTTCATCGTTACGGAGGTCGTTGGTATGAAAGAATGCCAGCAAGACCACACTAACACCCAGGCTGTTCGCTACATCGATACTGTCAGACACCCATTCAATGGTCCTGGGGTCTGACTTATACGGAACATTGTTCAGTTCGGCAATAGCCAGGCTCGAAATAGCAACACCGGTTTCCTTTGATCGCTTGAGATAGGCCAGCTGCACTTCCCTTTCCCGTAAATGAAGGTTATTCTTTAATCCCCCGATGTTTACCTGGATACCTTCCAGGCCGATCTGCTTCGCAACATCGAACGCGCCGATATCACTGCTCTTCCCGATGGACCAATCACAGGCGCTGATCCGGATCCGCTTTCGCATCGAATGTTCATCAAAGGCGTCCGCAAAACCGGCTTTTGTCAGTAATGCGAGGCCTGCGGCGCTTTTTAACAAGTCTCTTCGCTTCATCATCGATCCATATTAATTGAAGATATGACTCCGGCTATTAAGTTGCTATTTAATTTTCGTCCTTACAACTTATTGTCAAAATGACATTTTGAATATCTTTGACGATATACTCTTCATTTAACATACGCTTAATGCTCAACCGAATTGCTTTCATCCTGTGCTTTGCTCTCGTCCTGATCACGGCAAAGGCACAAACTGAATTTTATAAGCTGACGCCGTTGCCATTGACCGATCTCTCGGCATTCCGGAATCCCGCTGACAACTGGAAAATAACGGGACCCGTGTCCGCAAGTTTCGACAAGACGGTTGCCGCTTATAAAAAAGGAAGCGGTGTACTTTTTAATGCATTCGACCCGAAAGTCAGGTACAACGCAGATGTCAACCTCTTCACACAACTCGAACACGGCGATATCTTCCTTACACTCGATTTTATGATGCCGAAAGGTTCGAATTCGGGTATTTACCTCCAGGGCCGGTACGAGATCCAGCTCTTCGACAGCTGGGGTGTAAAAGTGCCGCACGTAACAGACTGCGGCAGCATTTACGAGCGATGGGACGAAAAAAGACCCGACGGGAAAAAAGGTTATGAAGGTCATCCGGCGCGGACGAACGCCAGTCTTGCCCCCAACCTCTGGCAACACCTGGAGATCGAATTTCGCGCGCCACGGTTTGACAGCCAGGGTAAAAAAATATCATCCGCACAGTTTACAAAGGTAAGGTTGAACGGAATAGTAATTCATGAGAACGTCGTACTGAGCGGACCTACCCGCGCGGCAGCCTTTAACGATGAAAAAGCAACGGGCCCCCTGATGATCCAGGGTGATCATGGACCTGTTGTCTTCCGGAATATTCATTTCGCCGTACTCGACGACTTCAACATCGCTTTTAAAAAGCTGGACTACGAGTATTACGAAGGTAACTTCAATGAGTTTCCGAAAGTTGAGCCATCTCACCTCGTCCGGAAAGGTAAAGCCGAGGCGATCGATATCAAACTCGCCGATAATCCGAATAAGCTATGCCTGGTCTTTACCGGTGTGGTCGATCTGAAAGAGAGTACCGAATACCAGTTTATCATCAAAAAGATCGGTAAGGCAAAACTCAGTATTGACGGAGAAGAGGTGATCCGGACACGCGACCTGTTCCAGGATTATACCGTTTCAAAGAAACTGGATGCCGGTGAGCACACCCTCGTGTTCAGTTACCTGAAAGATTTTTCATGGGCTCCCACGGGAATGGGCCTTTATATCGGCAAGCTGAACTCCAGGCCGCAGGCAATGCATACAGCCTCATCGTTACCACCCTTACCTCCGACACCGCTGATCGACGTGCAGCCCGGCCGCGACCCGGAGATCGTCCGGTCCTTTATGGAGCATCACGGAAAAAAGAAAACACACGTCATTTCCGTCGGTGACCAAAGCGGTGCTCACTATTCGTACGACCTCAACCAGGCAGGCATGCTGCAGATGTGGAGAGGCGATTTCCTCAATACCACGGAGATGTGGTACGAACGCGGAGAGCCGCAGGTCGCCACCTCTATGGGCGCGGCGGTCATCCTCAATGGAAAACCACCCATTGCCATCGTAGCCGACAGTAAATCCCCGTTACCGGACAGCCTGAGATCCGGGGCGGAATTAATGTACAAAGGATACACGCTGAACGCACGGCGCCTGCCAACATTCGAATACGCGTATGGGGATGTCACCTTTGAAGATTCCTTTATTCCGCTCGCAGACGGGCAGGGACTTACCCGCACAATCGCCATCCCGAAGATGCCCGCTTCAGGCGCTGTGTTTATCCGGATGGGTGAAGGCAGTGTGATCGAGGAAGTATCCGAAAATGTATTCGCCGTTGATGACCAGCGGTATTATGTTCAGTTCTTTCCCGCGGGCAAGCTAAAACCGCAGATCAGAACGAATGGAAACAAAAAGGAACTTGTCGTTGAAGTGAAGACGCCATTTCCGGTGGTCATAAAGTACAACCTGTTATGGTAATGCCGGATACAACTGAACCTCTATTTGCAACTCCCATGAAAATTACAATCACCTTCGCTGTTATATTTTGCCTTTGTTTCAATGCTTCCGGCCAGACTACACGTCCGCAGACCGAAGAAGACTATTACGAACTGAGGACCCTTCCGATCCCTGAAAATGTAAAACTGGAGGTCGGCGGTGTTGCCGTTCTTCCCGACGGCCGGGTAGCGGTCAGTACACGAAGAGGAGAAATATGGATGATCGACAATGCCTATTCGAACGATCCGCACTATACGCGTTTTGCTTCAGGGATGCATGAAGTGCTGGGTCTGTATTATCGGGACGGCTCGTTTTACTGCACCCAACGGGGCGAGCTCACCAAGCTTACGGATACCGATAACGACGGCCAGGCTGACCGTTATCAGACCATCTACCGGTTCGACCTGAGCGGCAACTACCACGAATACGCATACGGCCCCATCTTCGACAAACAGGGTAACATGTACGTAGCCTTGAACGTCGCCTGGATCGGGTACGGCGAAGGACTGGGTAAATGGCATGGATGGCTCCTTAAAATAAAAGAAGACGGAACGATGGAACCGATCGCTACAGGGTTGCGGTCGCCCGCCGGTATTATGGTCAACTCCGCCAACGATATTTTTTATGCCGAAAACCAGGGCGACTGGGTTGGATCGGGACGCGTAACACACCTGGAGAAAGGTGACTTCGCGGGTAACGCCGGCGGTCTTCGCTGGACGAAAGAACCCGAATCACCCCTTAAACTCACGCGTGAAGACCTGGCCAAAGTCGACAACGGTCAGCCGATGCACGAGGCGGCAAAGGTGATCAAGGAACTGAAGGTTCCCGCCGTATGGTTCCCGCATACACTGATGGGCATCTCCACAGCCGACATACTGGAAGACACGACAAACGGTGCCTTCGGACCCTACGCCGGTCAGTACTTCGTCAGCGACCAGGGACACTCCAAGATCATGCGGATGACCCTGGAAAAAGTCAATGGAGAATACCAGGGAGCATGCTTTCCTTTCCGGGAAGGATTTGCATCCGGGCTGATTCGTCTCCGATTCGGACTGGATGGCTCGGTGTTCGGAGGAATGACCAGCAGAGGATGGTCCAGCACGGGAACAGCACCTTATGCGCTGCAACGGCTGGTCTGGACGGGCAAGACGCCGTTTGAAATGAAAAACATCCTGGCACGTCCGGATGGATTTGAGATCGAATTCACACAACCTGTCAACAAGGCCGCGGCGCAAGACCCCTCCCGCTACGACATCAACAGCTTCACCTACCATTACCACCATCACTACGGAAGCGAGATCATCAACAGTAAAAAACTGAGCCTCAAAGGTATCATCGTCGCCGATGACGGCAGGAAAGTCAGGCTTGTCATGGACAGCCTTCGTGAAGGTTATATCCACGAGATCAGACTCGGTGACGTCACCGCGGAAAACGGCCTGACCCTCCTCCACAACTTCGGCTACTATACCCTGAATCAGATTCCATCCGGCGACAAGGCTGTGCTTACGGAAAGTCAGCGGGTTCATGCGCACCATGCCATGGCAATGCCGGTTACGTCAGATGCAAAAGTCAAACCTTCAGCTCCCGCCGTATCGAAGGCGGCTCCGAAACGCCAGCTCAACATGCCGGCGGGCTGGAAACAACCGGACCAGGTGATCGCGATCGGCACAAAGCCCGGACTCAAATACGATATTTCCGAGGTGCAGGTAAAAGCAGGCACCCGCATAAAACTCATCTTCAGCAACAATGATGATATGACGCACAATGTTGTGATCGTGGAGCCGGGTGCGGCAAAGGAAGTGGGCGACCAGGCGTTTAACCTTGGATTGAAAGGTTCACAGATGAATTACATTCCCGCGTCGGCGAAAGTCCTCTTTCATACCAATCTCATTCAACCGGGAAGTTCGGAGACGATCTATTTTAACGCTCCGCTGAAACCCGGCAATTATACCATACTCTGTACGTATCCCGGCCATGCGATGATCATGCAAGCGGTGTTAAGAGTGGTGAAATAGCGTGTTCGTGTTGAGTGATTGGCTTTGAACGATGCGTTGCCGTGGTTATCACCAAGATGGATGGTTGGACATTTGAATCCGGATGGCGATGAAGATGTCGACGGATGAGCGGTTGTGCGTGATTTGAGGAATGGATGATGAGAATTGATACCCCGGAAATTTGTGTGCATGGTGCACACCCGAAGTAAATCGGGAAAGTATTTTTTTTGCCCCTCAAAAAGTTTTAAAAAACTCCATAAATATACTTATTGCGGAGCGGTCTGTTATCACAGGTCGTCAGTTCGCTTCATAACCGTATGTAGAAATGAAAACAAACAAAGCAATCAGTTTGAAGAATAACTCCCGGAGGGATTTTCTTAAAAAATCCGCGCTTGCCGTGGGCGCTTTTGCCATTGTACCGCGCCATGTGTTGGGTGGTAAAGGGTTTCTCGCACCAAGTGACACGCTGACCAAAGCCATCATCGGTGTCGGCGGAATGGGCCGTGGACATATAGAATACGAGGGCACAAAGCTCCTGGCGATGTGCGATGTAGATAAGATACATTTGAAGGATGCGATCGCCATGGCCGGCGGAAATATACGCGGCTATTCGGACTTCAGGGAGTTGCTCGCTCAACCGGACATCGACATCGTGCATATCGCGACACCACCCCACTGGCACGGGATCATGTCGGTGATGGCTGCCGAGGCCGGCAAGGACGTATGGTGTGAAAAGCCGATGACCCGTACGATCGGTGAAGGTAAACGTGTCGTCGAAGCGATGGAACAATACGGCCGGATGTTCAGACTTAACACCTGGTTCCGGTTCAAAGATAACTTCTACGGCCTGGGAACAACCGTCAAGCCCCTGAAGAAAGCAGTCGACAGCGGTATCCTGGGATGGCCGTTGAAGGTGACGATCAGCGGGGTCACCGGCTTTAACTGGAAATTTTACTGGGTTGGAAAAACCAACCTGGAACCAACTCCCGTCCCGGAGGAACTGGACTATGATATGTGGCTCGGTCCCGCACAATACAAACCGTACAATCCCCATCGCGTACACAGTACCTTCCGCGGATACTGGGATTATGACGGCGGCGGTCTCGGCGATATGGGACAACATTATATCGATCCCGTGCAATACATCCTGGGAAAAGATAACACAAGCCCTGTACGCGTGGACGTGGATTGCCCGCAGCAACACGACGACGCGGTCGGCACCTGGAGAAGGATAGAATTTACCTATGCCGACGGTTGCAAGATCATCCTGGATGGCGAGAACAAGGATACCAACGTTCCCTATATCGAAGGACCAAAAGGCAAGATCTACCGCGGATTCAAATCCGACATTCCGGATATCCTGAAAGTGATCGACACCTTCCCCGACCCGGAGCCGCAAGTCTCCACGTTTTCAGAATCCGTCATAACCCGCAAGAAATTCGGATTGAATGAACTTAACGGACACCGTTCCAGCACCATCGTCAATATCGGGAAGATAGCCTTACAGTTGGGAAGGTCGCTTGACTTCGATCCTGTGAAGCAGGAATTCATCAACGATGAAGCGGCGAACCGCCTGATCAACCAACCTATGAGAGGACCCTGGAAAATTTAGTTTATTACCTAAGACGAATCTATAATGAAATCAATAAAAATACATCTGTCCCTCCTGCTGTTCATCCTCCTGCCCCTGTTTGTCGCAGCACAGGATCAACGGCTCGTGAAGACCAAGGTCGCGGACATCCTGGCCCTGTTACCGGCGAACGATAACGCGCAAGGCGCCCGGCTGTTTAAAGAACTCATGTCCACCGGCGATGAAGGACTGGCGATGCTTACGGAAGGTATTCAGCCTAACGGAAACGAGGCCGGCGTCTCCTATCGTTATGCCATTTCCCTGCTCACCCATTATGCCACATCACCGCAGGAAAAACAAAAGATCGAGCAGGCTTATCTTTCCGCGCTGGGCAAATCCGGCAACACCGAGGTAAAGTCTTATTTAATGGATAACCTGAAGCTCGTAGGCTCGAACGCTTCCGTCAATCCCCTGGCATCCTACATCGGCAACAATGAACTGTTCGATCCCGCTGTATCCGCCCTGGTCTCCATCGGAACGGACGATGCGCGCAAAGCGCTGTTATCCGCTTTGAACACACAGCCTGCATCAACACAGATCAAACTGATCAAATCGTTAGGAGCAGCAAAATACCAACCCGCCCTTGCGGACATTTCCAAATTTGCAACATCCGGCGACATCGGATTAAAGAAACAGGCACTGTGGGCGATGGCCTGGATAGCCGACGCCGGTTCCACCGGTACACTGCTGCAACAGGCAAAGGCAACCGGTTTCAAGAACGATCCGTCCGAAGCAACGAATGCCCTGGTCGCATACATGCAACAGCTGTCGGCGAAAGGAAACCAGCCAGCTGTAAAGGAAATCAGCAAAGCGATCCTGGAAGGAACAACCGCACCGGCTCAGCAACACTACCGGCTTGCCGCACTGAAAGCCGCGTCGAAAGCCGACGCTGAAGGAACGGTAAAGCTCCTCATCAAAGAACTCAGCCGCTTCGACAGCGAATATCAGAAAGAAGTACTCAAGATCGCGGGACTCACCGCCAATACACCGGCAGCCCTTAAACTCTGGCAGAAGGAATATAAAAAGTCCACCGGCGCGGCACAAGCCGACATCTTTTCGATGCTGACAAAAGCCAATCGCGGTGAAGGTTTTATCGAGGCCATACTGGTGCAGGGCCTGTCTTCAGACAACAAGCTCACACGCATGGCCGCCGCCTCCGAAATGGCCAGCGTCAGGAATAAAAAATTCACAACCGCCCTGCTGGATTATGTATTAAGATCCACCGACGATGCCGAACTGGAAGCCGGCACAACGGCCTTGCTGCAGCTGGCGGACAAAGACGCCGGCGCACTGATTGCGGGTAAACTCGACAATGCATCACCAAAAAGTAAAGTCGCCCTGATCAACGTACTTGCCGCAAGACGCTCCGTTTCCAATTTTAACACCGTCGCCAAACTTACCGCTTCCGGCGATGCATCGGTAAAGGCCGCCGCGTTTGCCGCGTTGCCATCCGTATCCTCATCCGCCAACATGGGCGAGCTCCTGAAGATGCTCGCGGCAACGGAAAATGAAGCAGAGCTACGGTCAATCCAGGCATCTATCGGAGGCGCACTCGACAAAAGCTCGACGCCACTGGTGAACGAAGCCTATGCGAAAGCGAAAGCAAAGCTGCTGCCTGTTCTCCCTTACCTGGGCGACAGCGGAGCGATTGAAAAAGTAGTGGACGCTTTTTACAACGGAAACAGCGGCGAAAAAGCCGTGGCGTTCGAAGCCCTGCTGAACTGGCAGAACAATGAAGCCGTCAGAACCCTTCTGGCTATACGCAAGGATGCCGGGCTGAAACCATACCATGAAAAAGCATTCCAGGCATTTGTAAGCCAGGTATCAAAATCATCCTGGCCCGACGACCAGAAGTTGCTGATGCTCCGGGAGATCATGACCCTTGCGTCGGACAAAAAAGAAAAAGTAGCCGTTATCCGCGCCGCCGGGACTGTAAGGACATTCCTGTCTTTGATGTTCGTATCGGAATACCTCGACGATCAGGATCTGAGCAGTGCCTCGAGCCGGGCGGCCATGCAAATCGCCCTTCCGACATCGGATGCCAAGCCCGGTTTAACGGGCATAGAAGTAAGGAACACCCTTCAGCGTATGCTGGACAAACTAACAGGCGAAGACAGCCAGTACGAGCGAATTGATATCCTCACCTACCTCGAACAACTCCCATATACAAAAGGATATGAATCGATCTTTAACGGCAAGGACCTCGCGGGATGGCAGGGATTGGTAGAGAATCCGATCCTGAGGGCAAAGATGACACCACAGGTATTGGCGAAGAAACAGGCGGAAGCGAATGCGAAAGTAAAGAATAACTGGAGCGTAAGGGACGGTTGTATTTATTTCCAGGGAGATGGCGCCAACCTCTGTACTACCCGCCCCTATGGCGACTTTGAAATGATCGTCGACTGGAAGATCTCCAGGAACGGCGACAGCGGAATTTACCTGAGAGGTTCTCCTCAAGTTCAGATCTGGGATATCTCGCGTGTGAGCGACGGCGCGCAAGTCGGCTCCGGCGGACTCTATAACAATCAGAAGGAAAGAAGTACACCGCTGGTCGTAGCAGACAACCCGGTCGGCGAATGGAACACATTCTACATCCGGATGGTCGGTGACCGCGTAACGGTTCATTTGAACGGCATCCTCGTCGTTGACAATGTTGTCATGGAAAATTACTGGGACCGGAATATCCCCATCTTCCCCGAAGAAGCCATTGAATTGCAGGCGCACGGTACGGAACTGGCCTTCCGCAATATTTATGTAAAGGAACTGAGTTCCAAGCCCTATGAGCTTACCAAGGCTGAAAAGGAACAGGGCTTTGACTTGTTGTTCAACGGCAAGAACCTGGATAACTGGGTCGGGAATAAAACGGATTATGTGGTCGAAGACAACACCATTGCCATTTACCCCACCAAAGAAGGACACGGTAACCTGAACACGGAAAAAGAGTACAGCGATTTTATCTTCCGGTTCGACTTTCAACTTACGCCCGGGGCAAACAACGGACTGGGTATTCACGCTCCGCTTGACGGCGATGCCGCTTATGTGGGCAAGGAGATCCAGATCCTCGATAACGACGCACCGGTATATTCCAAGCTTGAAGTATGGCAATACCACGGTTCCGTATATGGCGTGATCGCGGCGAAAAGAGGTTTCCTGAAACCAACCGGTGAATGGAACCAGGAGGAAGTATACGTAAAAGGCGATTATATAAAAGTGACGCTCAACGGTACGGTTATCCTGGAAGGTGACATGAAAAAAGCGTCGAAGAATGGAACGCTGGACCACAAAGAACATCCGGGGCTGAGCCGGAACAAGGGTCACATCGGATTCCTCGGCCATGGTTCCGTCGTGAAATTCAAAAACATCCGGATAAAAGATTTGTCCAAATAAACCTGTCCTACTACATGGCTGCACTCGCCCCATCCCAACGCCTTTATTCGCTCGACGCTCTTCGCGGTTTCGATATGTTCTGGATCATGGGCGCGGAAGAAGTATTCCATGCCCTGGCGAAAACAACGGGTGCTCCGTTTTTTGAGGCCATTGCCACCCAGCTGACCCATCCCGACTGGCACGGATTCCATTTTTACGACCTGATCTTTCCGCTATTCTTATTTCTGGCGGGAGTAGCCACACCGTACTCCATGGGAAAAGAACTGGAAAAAGGAAAAACAAAGCAGCAACTGTTGCTTCGTGTGATCAAGCGCGGATTGATACTGGTGCTCTTTGGTATCATCTACAACAATGGTCTTGAGTTGCGTCCAATTTCCGAAATACGTTTCGGATCGGTGTTGGGACGGATCGGGCTCGCTTACATGTTCGCGAATATCATTTACCTCTATACGACACAACGGGGACAGATCATCTGGTTCTGTTCCTTACTCCTGGGATACTGGTTCATGCTGCTTTTCAACGCCGCCCCGGGTTTCGAAAACGGCGACCTGACCATGGAAGGAAACTTCGCTTCTTACCTCGATCGGCTGATCATGCCGGGAAAACTTTACCTGGGTATTCACGACCCCGAAGGGCTGGTATCCACCATACCGGCCATCGGAACCGGGCTGCTGGGAATCTATGCGGGTAACCTGTTACGGAACAGCACTTTTACCATGCAACGAAAGGCTCTCCAACTGCTGATCATGGGTATCGTCAGCTTGCTGCTCGCCCAGGTCTGGAACCTGGTGTTCCCCATCAACAAAAACTTATGGTCGAGCTCATTTGTACTGCATGTCGGCGGTTACAGCCTGATCCTGTTGTCCCTTTTCTACTATATCATCGATATCCGCGGCTACCGGAAATGGGCTTTTTTCTTCAGCGTGATCGGAATGAACTCCATCTTGATCTATATGTCGGGACAGTTCATTAACTGGCACTATACCACCGAAGCGATCTTCAAATGGCTGGTTCAGCTGGCAGGGCAGCCGTTGGATATCCTGGTGTTCGCTCTTTGCTACCTGGCCGTGAAGTGGGCATTCTTATACTTCATGTACCGGAAGAATGTTTTCCTGAGAGTGTAACCTGGTTACCGGGTGTCAGACGCCGGCCTTCATTCGTTCGAGGTTTCCGCGAAGCTCCTCCGTATCCACATGAACGTTTACCGTATGGGTATCGCGTTGATCGCCCTTACTGAGCTGGTAGTAGTAGTCGATCCCGAGGTCGGAAGCCAGTGAAAAATAGCAGTTGTTGCTGCAATCATCTTCATTCCGCAATTCCAGTACCTGTGTCCGCTGACGCATGAACAGCATGTTGGTAAGGCCCGCGCCGTGAAGGCCGATCATGGACAGGGATTCCGAACATATGCTTACCTGCTGGCTGAAGGAATAATCTTCAAAATAGTGGATCTCGTATCCGAAGCTTTTCAGCAACGACGTCACCTCCTCTTCATTGGATACCTTTCTCTTCTTCGCTTTCATCCGGCTGATATAGATCCGGCGGTAAGGCGTGGCCTTTTCCGTCTTCGACAGGAAGAGATCGCGCAGCTGGTTAATGACCACCTTGTTGTAATTCCCGGGTTCAGCCGTAAGACTTGGCAGGATCAGCTCGCGGATATTCAGCCTTGACCTCCGGTCGATGTATTTTACCGGTATACCGAACCATTGAAGCGAAGTGGTGATGTAGCCATACTTTTCATACTCCTGCGGAAGGATCAGCGTGTGAGCACCGGCGAATTCCCTGGCGATGACGAGCCGCGGCAATGCGTCCGTAAGCCAGTGAAAGTACTCCTTGCTCCGCCGGTCCGTGATCCAGAGCGCTTTGTCTACCGTCACGGAATTTTTAGGCGCAAGGATTCCCGTCATCTTCAGGAGGATCAACATCCGCAGAGCGACGGACTTCATTCCGAACGATTCAAACGGCGGGTGGGTGTAAGACGTATAAAACTGAAGGGATGGCAAACGGAAAATAATCTCGTTGACGACGGAAACATCTTTCAGGACCAGGACGTGCGATTCCCTGATCTTCCTTTCCAGTTCATGTTCGAAGAGGAACAGTTCCTCCTCCCTGACATTGACCGGTTTCCTGCGGATGTCCAGATGTTCCCTGTGTACCTGTTTTACGGCGATCATACGCAGCTAAAGATGCATCAGAAATGTTGTAAAGACAAAAGCGGGGCGCATAAAATGGAGACCGGCAAACGGTGAATGCCAGGCAGAATGACTTTTGGGAACGCAGCGGCTATTTCTTCCTCAGGACGATCTGCTCGGCGTGCTTCGCGACGATGCGGTTATAGAGCTCCCTTAAGTTCGGATATTCTTCCTGCATGAACACCCGCGCGTTGATCTGGATGTTGCTCACGACGGTGATCCTGTTCCCGATTTGCGTAGCCATGTAGCTGAACCGTCCCTTGTTTTCCGGTAATACCATCACTTTCGTTTGAGGCATTTCATCGACGACGTAGCCGGCGGGTATAACGATATTGCTGAGGTATACTTTTTCCGTGCGTACACCAAAATCGATCGGGAACTCCCGGGTTTCTTCCTTGAAGGGATTTTCCGATTCCTTGAACGTGACAAACGGGTCTATGTAAATCAGGTCGCCGGCTGCGGTCCCGTGTTCCTGTATGGTAACCTCGTGGATTTCCCCAACGGGCTTGTCGATATTATCGAGGTCCCGGATTTCACTTTTTGCAAAACTCCAGCTATTCTTTCTCTTCGCAAAATCTTCCAGGTAGATGTCCTTGCCCCTCTTCTGGATATCCGTGCGCATTTCGTAAGCCGCGTATCCATCCCGTGTAAACGACAATTTACCCTGAAGCTCTCCCGCATCGTTCAGCACGAGGTCCGCACTCACAGTAGTTTTCGACTTCACTTCGGATACGATGTCGATCCAGCGGTAGCGGTCATTGGAAAAAGCGAAAGCCAGGCCATTCAGGCATCGCTCGGGCAACACGTTCCAGGGCAGGTATTTTTCTGTGGCATCGAGGAAATAACCAACGGTGTCGACATAGGCAATACAGATCGTGTAATCAAACTGCCTGGTGGACGGATAGTCCATTCGGGCAAATCCATTACCCCTGGTGCTGAGCAAGACCATCTCCACGTTGATCCCCGCCTTGTGCAGCAGCGAAGCCATCGCAACGTTGATATCGGCCGCAGTACCTTTTTTCTTTTTAAAAACTTCCCGCAGATCTTCGGCATATATATCCTCCGTACCATTCCATTCAACATTACCTTTCATGTATTCGACGATGTTGATGATCTTCTGCTTCTGGCTGGTTTCGCCTTCGACAAGAGCATCGGCAGTTTTTTTCAGGAATGGAGACCCGGTAATCGCCCCGCCAAAATCCTCATTCGCCCAGAGCTGGCCGCTGATCCGGCCCCACGAACGGTTGGAGAATGAAAAATCGATACTGGATATAAAATCCTGTTTATTCGGCATGAGCGGCTCCGGTTTAAACGCCGGAACATTTTTTACCCGCCAGGTCTCCGTATTCTTTACTGTCTCATGGGCGATCAGGATCGTTCCCTTCATGATCTTGCGGACGTTCACGAAGCTGGGCACCTCCACGGAATATTCGCTCAGCAGAACCGGTATGCTGTACTGGAACTGCCACTCCGGAACACCGCCGTCACTCTTAATGGTATAGCTGTATTCGATCACAGAACCTTCCTTCACATTCGGCAAGGTGAACTTCACCTGATCGATGTATTTATTAAAACGAACCTTGAACACGGCGTTATCGTCGATTTCGGATTTCACGATGCTGTCGTTTACGAGGTTATAGGTGACGCCCTTGAGTTTACTGAAACTGCCGCGTTCCACGTAGAGGTTTTCATTAGCCCAGTCGTCGAATGCTTCTTTACGGAAGATCTTGATCCGGACGTGCCGCTTATAGATCAGGGGAATCGTTGCAGCCGATGACAGGACAGCGGAGCCCCGGTCGAACAGGATGACGGCTGCCGCCGATGTATCGCCCTCGTAGCGGGTCATGGTCAGTTCCGACAGCGGAACTTCGCCGAATTTCATGTCTTTTTTTTGAGCCACGGCGAAGGACGCGAGGCAGAGGAGACCACAAACAACGAATAATCGCATGGATCGCTGAAAAGATTTAGAATACAACACCATTAGTGCCTGCCAATTACCAACATCCCGCTCACCAGCCTTTTTCCGGTTCAACGTGGCACGTTAACACGGCAATTCATACGACAACGCCGGCAGGTGTAACCCCATTCCACGAACAAAACCGCCGCGATTTATCGCGGATCCTTCGCAGCACGGATGTTTTGACATTACCACGATTAATAGTCACCACAACCGCTTCATGTCAGTTGCTGACTGTTAGCTCAGGATGACCGTTTCATTCTTAGAAGGTTGCGGGTTTCCATCATTCCGCCTGGCAAAGACCGGTTAGTGTTCTTCGATTGACACACAAAAGACAAAACACCCACTGCTACAACTCCCCCTTTAGGGGGCCGGGGGGTCGAACAAATCCTTCGCAGCACGGATGTTTTGACATTACCACGATTAATAGTCACCACTACCACTTCATGTCAGTCGCAGATCCTTAGCTCAGGATGACCGTTTCATTTGTATCAACTTCCCCTTTAGGGGCCGGGGGGTCGAACAGATCCTTCGCAGCGCAAATGTTTTAACATCACCACGATTAATAGTCACCACTACCGCTTCATGTCAGTCGCAGATCCTTAGCTCAGGATGACCGTTTCATTTGTATCAACTCCCCCTTTAGGGGGCCGGGGGGTCGAACAGATCCTTCGCAGCGCAAATGTTTTGACATTACCACGATTAATAGTCACCACTACTGCTTCATGTCAGTCGCAGATCCTTAGCTCAGGATGACCGTTTCATTTGTATCATGTTACCCGTCTCTATCTTGCTGCCTGGCAAAGACCGGTCAGCGTTCTGCATTGGCACACCTAAGACAATACCCGCACTGCTCCAACTCCCCCTTTAGGGGGCCGGGGGGTCGCGCCTTCTTTTAGGTGCTCTTAAAAAAGCAAATTGCTTTCCCGTTCGTTTGTTTTATATTCCATTTAGTATTTCACGACTATCCAATTCACGTATGTTCCACAAGTCCTTCTTGCTTTTTATACTTGTTTCCCTATCCGATGTTTCCTTTGCTCAAAAGAAACATGTAAGTCCTTTTCCCGACGGCGTAAAACGTGTTCTGTTCATTGGAAACAGTATTACCTATGCCGGGGAATTCGTGACTGATGTGGAAGCGTATTTAACTACCCGTTATCCCGGCATGGATGTAGAGTTCATAAACGTCGGTTTACCCAGCGAGACCGTGTCAGGGTTATCCGAACCCGGTCATGCCGACGGCAAGTTTCCCAGGCCCGACCTGCATGAGCGACTCGACAGGGTCCTCCGTCAGACAAAACCCGATTGGGTAATCGCCTGCTATGGTATGAATGACGGGATCTATCTGCCGATAGACGAGAAGCGTTTTCAAAAATATAAAGACGGGATACGCTGGCTTCACAAAACCGTGTTAAGATCCGGCGTCAAAAAGATCATTCATCTTACACCCCCTGTCTTCGATGAACGCAAGGGCGGTCACCCTGGCTATGCCCACGTCCTTGACATCTATTCCGAATGGCTGCTGAAGCAACGCACCGCCAGCCACTGGGATGTAGCAGACATACACGGAGCTATGAAGATGTACCAGGACGAACGGATAAAAAAAGATCCGTCATTCGCTCTTGCCGCCGACGGTGTGCACCCAGGAGAAACGGGGCATTGGGTAATGGCTAAAGCCATCCTGCAGTACCTGGGAGAAACCGATGTAAGCAAATGGGAAAGTGTAAAGGATGCATTGTCCCCGGTACCCAACGGAGAGCACATACTAAAACTTATCGGCGAACGTCAGGAGATCATGAAAGACGCGTGCTTAACGCGTACCGGTCACCGTCGTCCCGGTATGAAAGAAGGGATGCCGCTTGAAGAAGCGCAAATGCGGGCGAGGGAGATTGGGTTGCAGGTGGAAGGTTTGATGAAATGAACATCAGGGTCGTTCGATCGTTTGTGTCACGGCACCGTCATTCAGATGTCAGGTACCAAACGATCACCCAAACGCGATCGGATCCTTCGCAGCGCGGATGTTTTAATATTACCACGATTAATAGTCACCACCACTGCTTCATGTCAGTCGCAGATCCTTAGCTCAGGATGACCGTTTCATTTGTATCAACTCCCCCTTTAGGGGGGCCGGGGGGCCGTACCGCTCGTTCGCAGCGCGGATGTTTTAACATTACCACGATTAATAGTCACCACAACCGCTTCATGTCAGCCGAAGACTGTTAGCTCAGGATGACCGTTCCATTTTTAGCAGGTTGCGGGTTTCTATCATTATGCATGGCAAAGACCAGTTAGCGTTCTGCATTGGCACACCCAAGGCAATACCCGCACTGCCAAAACTCCCCCTTTAGGGGGCCGGGGGGCCGCACCGCTCCTTCGCAGCGCGGATGTTTTAACATTACCACGATTAATAGTCACTACAACCGCTTCATGTCAGCCGCACCCTGTTAGCTCAGGATGGCCGTTTCATTTTTATCAGGTTCCGTGTTTCTATCTTTCCGCCCCGTTAACAAAACCCGTCATTACCTTACCGTTTTTTTCTTCACTGGAAACTCAAAGCCGAACCTGACATTCAATATATCGGCATAGGGACTCTTGTGCTTTGGATTGAACAACCTCGTCATCACCGAGGCAGTGCCCCTGACGTGTCTGAAGAACTTATATTCTTTCTTTATACCAGCAAATGCACCCCACACCCATTGCCGTACCTGTGGGTCGGGAGCGGTGGTGATGGTTGAAGGCGGAATTTTTGTGTTCATGACTTCCACTTCCGCGCGGGGAGAAAAGCCTTTTCCAAGTTTAAATTCACCAAAAATACGGGGACCAAAGATCCTCGCTTCCGGATTGAAGAAGTAGTCATCGAAATTGTAGGCCACACGCTGGTTCCAGCCCGGACCGGCGGTGATCCTTCCGGTAATGCGATAGCCGATATAGGGATTAAAATCAACCATTACCTCCTCCCCCTTCTTCCGGATCTGCATACCAATGCCGGGAATGATCCGCTCAATGAAGGGTTTGTTTCGCATGGGATTCGGCGGACGCTTCGCGATGTCCGCAATACTGCTGACGCTTGGATACTTCGCCTTGTACTTCGATATCCTGGCCATCGCCGCTTTCAGCTGTTGTTCTTTGCCAGCAAAATGGTCGACCGCCACCTTTTGCGCCTCTTCCTTCAGTTTCGCTTTCATCTCTTCTTCCGACGCCGCCCCGCTCAATGGCAGTTCCGTTGTTTGTTCCTGCAAAACCTTTACTTCTTTCAGCTGTGATGCTTTCGACTCGGCAAGTTTGTCGATGGAGTTTGGATTCAGTTCTTTCGCCGTTTGGTCTATCTTACCCTGGACGGCCTGCGCCTGGCCCGATACATCCCCTACCTTTTCTATTCCTTTGATGTCCGGTACTTTGTCCGTCAAGCCAGGAATAACAGATTGTTTATCCAGTCCGTTTACCTGCGGAATACCTGGGACATCGACGTTTGTCAACTTTTCCAGGCCTCCTGGGGAAAGTTGGCTTTTTAACGCATTCAATTTGTCCAGGTTCAGTTCCGGCGGTAGTTTAGCTTCGATCGTTTGAGGTCCAAGCTTTCCGACAGAACTTGTAAGGCCGGACACCTTTTCTTCCATCTCCGGGGGATATTTGATCGATTTGATCTTCTCCATAGCCCGGTTCCTGATGCCCTCCACCTTGTCAGCAAGATCACGCTGGACGTTAGTCAGCTTCTGAGAAAGGCTATCCATTTTGGATTTGTATTTATCCGCAGACAGTTTCAGCGACTGGAGGCTATCGATCTTCGATTGATAACCCTGCGCGGTATTCCTGATGTCCGTGAGGACCGAGGTATACGACCTAGTCAGGCTATCCACACGGGCATCCACACTGAGCCGGATCGAATCCAGCCTGTTGTTAATATGCTTAAGAGTATCCGTGACTACGTTATCCCGAAGTGTGGACGTTACCGGGGCGGACAGCGAATCCATTTTACGGACAGCATCCTGACGGAGCAGATCTGCTTTCGTGGTGGCGGGTATATTCAATGAATCAACCTGGCCAAAGGAGCCCAGGGTGGCGAACAGGCAGGTGATTACACTGAAAAATAACCTCATTGTATACAAGATATAGGGCTGGTATTGGTTAGTTCCGGATTTTTGAAAAAGTAATCAGGAATTAGAAAATATATTTTTGAGGTATGTTGAAATTCTCCTTTTTTCTTCGAGTAAGAGTTGTACGCGTGCGGCCAAAAATGGATGATGGTTCTGTATTTCAATTATTCCTTTGCACCCTTTTGAAGGGACCTTCATAGATCAATTCGCCCTTTTCACTCCATTCCTTACACCTGCCTTCTTTGTACGAACCGCCGACTTCATCATTATAGCATTCCACTTTTGTCACCCCAGATTCAAAATACTCAATAAAGTAATTCCAATTACCGAACTCTCGTTTCATCGCCTTATGAACCTTCCCATTATCGAACAGAACAATTTCCTTGATGTTAACATCATCCTTGAAAAAATTATACTTCCTTATCTTAACAGTGTCAAAGGTCCAAAGCCCTTGCCTCATCCCATATTTATCCACAAAATTCACAGTATCTCTACCTAAAAGCCGATACTTTACAGGAAATGTCAGATACTTTTCTTTAGACAATTCCACTAGCTTACCTTTGAATAAAATAGAAACATTAGCATTCCTAACTCCTTTAATTTTGTAAGTGAATTCATAATAACAGTTACACTCACACTCATCAGCACCGGAACGATAATCCAGGTTCAAAGTATCTAAGCTATTGCTCTTGCCAAGGTAATTTATCGAAGGTGTAAAAGTAACGCAGCAAGTTTCCATAAGACCAAGTTTAACGGTAAGTATCTGATTGACGAAGGTTCGTTCAACAATTCGCGTCCGAATATTTTCCATTAAAGTTTCTGGAATACATTCTGAAACGTCAAAAGAAATAACTCGTACCGGCTCTTGTGCTTGAAGCAGAACTCTAGCATATACAAATATTATCACCATGAAATTTATTTTTCTGATCGCCGTTTTCGTACTAATCATTTGATAAATATCATCAGACTTGTCATCCATCGCAATTCAGTTTGATTCTATGTGAATCGCTCAACGATCTGGTGACAGATCCTGTTCTTCGATTTTGTAGCCAGTAATTATTGAATCCTCATTCATATATAGAAGCAAATCCTTTGAATACACAGGATCAATATCAATTCCATAGTCAATTTCTATTTTGTAAGATAAGCCTGTACTGTCGGTCTGATCTGGCTCCCCTAAAAGGTTTAATACTGAAGCATAGTGCATTCCAGCTAATTTGTGCTTAATAAGCAAGTCAGTAAGCATTTGTGAGCGTGCAGCAGGCGGAAAGCCCGCATCTGCACCCTTAGTCCATCCGTAGTGATTAAACTCCCTGTCACGCTTACACGAACCTAGTGCCAGTCCAACCAATAGTATTCCAAGAAATTTGCTATACGACATAGAATATTAATGACTTCACATTTGGACTTGAAAGGTGATTTTTTTGAAGGTTTGAGACTTTTGTTTTTAGTCATTCCGATATTCGCCAACATCTGACAAACTGCTTTAAGGGTATTGGTTGTAACATCCGTTAAGGTTCAGGTGGTTGTAAGTGATGGCGTCTATATTTTTATTCCTGTCGGTGATCATGTTGCCGTTGGCATCATAAAGATAATCATCGGCTGCTGTTTCGAAAAATCTGCTTTAAGATGTGTCGTGGGCTAATCTGCGGCTGGAAAACGCGCGCAAGGTTGGAGTCATGATTGTTCAATAAATTTCCTTCGCTTCAATAACATTGAGTGTGCATGAGTGGGTGCATGGCCCTCCGAGGCCGGGCGGGCCACGCATCTTCCTTCAAGACTGAATTTTATCCGCTCCTGCCCATGCCAGGCCAAAGATAAAATTAGGTCTTGCCGGAAGATGCTGAGGGTGGTGTGGGGGTGAGTGTGTTCCGGCTGGCAAATTCACCAAGAAAAAACAGTCATCGTTCTTTTGAAACACTTAGACCATGAATGGTGCCTATACATAGGAACTGGTCAGGCTATCCACCCGGGCATCGACACTGAGCCGGATCGAATCCAGCCTGTTATTAATATGCTGAAGGGTATCCGTGACAACGTTATCCCGAAGTGCGGACGTTACCGGGGCGGACAGCGAATCCATTTTACGGACAGCATCCCGACGGAACAGATCAGCTTTCTTGGCGGAGAGTATATTCAAAGAATCAACCTGTCCAATAGAGACCAGGGTAGCGAACAGACAGGCGATTACACTGAAAAATAACCTCATGGTGTACCACGTATAGGACTGGTAACGGTTAGTTCAGGATTTTTTAAAAAGTAATCAGGAATTAGAAAATATATTTTTGAGGTATGTTGAAATTCTCCTCTCTTATTCCATATGATTATTCGATCATTATGAATAAAATTATACTTATCGCCAATACCAACATGCATAATGATAAGATTCTTTTAAGTCTTTGAATATATTTAAGTTGAATTTGACCATGCTTCTCTGGTGGTACGTTACTAAAAAAGTAAAAAATGGTAAGCGGATTAAGCAAGTAACTTAATCTATTAGATTTTAAGTCCTTTGAAAGAAGCTTTCGCTTAATATATGAAATAAAAAAGACGCACACAAAAGAAGCTGCACCAGCTAATAGTGTTACAAAAAAAACGACCAACTTAAAATTAGAAACGACCATATTTATTATCTCTATTCTTTGAAATTTACCCTTTTTAGCCCGTTTCAACTATTCCTCTCGCGCTTTGTTCCGGGGACTTAATGAAGGTTTCGTCCGTTCTTCTGTTCTCGCCCCAAACATTCACCTGCGTTGATTCCAAATATGAAAGCAACGGCAAATTCAGTGCCGGCTCCAGCCCAAATATCAGTTTGGCCAGCTTGAGAATTTGTCTTATCGGAGATTATGAACCCTGGACTAGCCACCTTGCTATCAGAATTTGCCTGCTCAAGACTCTCCTTCTTTCAAAATTACAGGCAAGCAAATTGATGGTGCATTTACTTTCAGGAATGACGACTACTTGCTGGAAGCGCGATGGGGTAAAACAACCCACTTATGCAGCAGATCTCTACAGCTTTGCCAGCAAGATCAACGGCAAAAGAAAAAATACTCTTGGACCACTTGTATCAATGGATGGTTTCTCCAATGCGTGGTTGCAAACCACCAGCTCAGCCCTTCGCTGCCTGATCTTAATGGACGGCATGGATCTGAACGCCATCCTTACCGACCGTATTAAGCTCGATGATCTGCTTTATCGAAAAAGACGGGCACGCTTCGCAGACAGGTAACATTTATCTCAATGTGAATAAAATTTTGATGCCATAAAAAACCTTCCTGTAGAAGGCGAGGCAAGCACAATTGAAGTAATATCTTCAATCTAGGATTCACACCCAAGTAGGACCTTATAAAAATCCAAATATTTTCTTCCACCAGCAATTTCTGAGCAGTTTTCCGCCATAGAACAAATAGTAGGCTGACTATCTCGAAGAACTTGGTCTAAACCAGCCTTCTCCAAGAATTTAGCGGCAACAATAATTGCCTCGAAGAATCTGGAACTATTTTGTGCACACTTGTACATTTCTGTAAGTGGATCATCAAAAGCTAGGATAACAACTTCTTTCGAAAATTTTGAAATACAAAGAAAGTCTGCTTCAAACTTTCCAACAAAATAGTAGTCGTCGGATTCATCAACTTCTGACTCAAAACAGACCATTCCAATTTCAGTCTTTGTAACATCATAATTATTAACTAATCGCACTAGAGGGTCATCAGTATCATCCCTGTGCAAAGAAGTTTTGAGCTTCGGATTGTAACCCTCAATTGTCCGGTTAATAAATTGCTCACTCACCCCTATACTCGCATATTGACCCCTCGAAAAGGGCGTTTCCTTGAGTTTATCTACAAATTCCTTTTCATTCATATCGCTATCCTCCTTGTAATAAATACTGATAAGCTTCATCTAAACTTTGAACTCTCACGGCTCTGTATGTACCTGTCTTATCTACTCCTTCATATTTACCAGTGTCATCGTTGTATTGGTAACTCTCATAGGTATTATATTCACTGTACTCCCTTTCATTGCCATTTTCATCTTTCTCTGTTCCCCTTTTCGTCACTTCAAAATATTGGTCAGTTCCCATATCGTGGTAAAGTGTATTAAGTTTACCTCCAGCGGAGAATTGCATGCCTAAGGCATGTGGGTCATTACTAAATATATCATAGGCAAGGCCTAGGAGTCCTGCAAACATACCAAGTCTATTTAGTGTGCTTGCACCCCCTTTTCTACCCCCAGGTTTGCGTGAAGATCTGAAAAATTTTTTCTATGAACTGGCTCTGGAACACGTGTTGCCATATGGCTTTGGTCCATATGATGGTGAATTAGCTTGTCACCTTTATAAGCAGCATGCGAAGGATTGAAATCAATCCATTGGTCATCTATTCTAGGAGCTCGACCTCGATTTATCTCAGCAGCATTATCAGCACTAAACATTTCCGGGTGCTCCTTCAACATCTGCCTCCAAAACCACGAGCCATTTCTAGGATAACCAGCTGCATTTACTTTCGAGCCAGCTGGCGCGTTAGTCATGTCAATCTGTGGGCCACTTGTCACTGCCTTCAAATCTGGAGGATCCGTCGTCGCCTGATCCGGAAGCATTCCATCTTTGTCAACAAACCTAACTGGGTTGTCAAATGAATAGAATACTGCTTCATTAATTCGGCAGCAGGGTCCACATTCATCCATCGAGCGACGACTGGATCAAACATCCTTGCTCCATAATCCAACCAATCTAATCCGAGTTCGTCTTGCTTTTCTTTTCCGTTGTATTGATAAAGATTAGCGACAGAGTTCTCTCTCTGATAACTATTAAACGTCAGTCCAAATGGATAATATACTACACCTACTTTCCACCATCCCTAACAACCCCGGAAGCAACCTTTTCAAAGAACCTTTGAAAGTCAACTACTCACATCTTAACGATAACGGTTCCGCTCCTGATCAACAACTTTTTTATTTCAATTGAAAAAAAAAGAAAATAACCACTCTTTAAACAAGGAACACAATGATACCAGCAAACTTATGAAGGAGATAATAAATGGCCATGCTTAATACTTCGCATAAAATTTGGAGACCTTTAAATCAAATTTCAATTTCTCATCCTGCTGTCGAAGTCTTTCTTTTTCTATTAACTCCTATTCGCTTTTTTTAGCCAAGCCCTTTATCTATCCTCCTTGATGCTGGTGATCGAGATATTTTCCCACTCCACAGGACCGCAAATCGGTCATCACATACAACTTCTTCAATGACGCTTGTTTCCAGAAATTAATAGTCCTTTGAGAATGTCAGCGTTCCGTTTGCATACTGTTCGGTTTTAACGGTATCACCAATTTCATTAAAGTACGTAGCTGGTCCATGCAACCGGCCATTAAGATAGTTCTTTACATCATTGAGTTGGCCATTCGGAAAATATCGCCGCCATTCGCCGTTTGACTTTCCATCCTGATATTGTCCACTTTGCCCTAGGACACCATTTTCAAACCAGAAATTTGATTTACCATGTAGCTTATGTTGTTTATTCCTGAAATCATCGTAGTTCTTGTTGCCATTCTTATAATATGATAACGTATAGCCAACAAGGCTGTCATTTTCAAAATTCGCGATAGTGTGGAGTTGACCGTTGTCAAACCAACTCTTGAACTCACCATTCTTCTTGCCATTCTGATAGTAAGCCTCTACTGCCAAGGTTTTATTTTCATGATATTCTCTGACGACTCCCTCCTTAGAACTGTCCCGTTTTACTGAGTTGCAACTCGAGGACACTGTTAGAAGTAATACGCAAACACAAAAGTTAGTATAGGTCAACATTTGCACAAATTATCGTTTCACTGCCGGCAAATTTTGGGATCTTGGATCGTTTGAGTCATAACCCTTCCGATTATGCCAGTCCGGCATGGAGTACGGCCGACCGGTAAAATATTCATATATTTTGTTGGGCGCTTGTAAGGGCGTATATCCTTTACTGAGACTTTTCGGAAAAAATGACCAAATCATAGCGTTTAGGTCGTTGTTTCTTACGACAGGAATATTTGCTATCATGGTATTAATGGACTTTGGATCCCAACATAGCGCCGAGGCACGATCGTACATTTTTTGAATCTCGGGGGCATTCTTGTCGCCCTCAAACGCTCGGATTAAAGACTCCAATTTTTCAATGTAATCACTGACTGGTTCTACGCCTTCTCGCAAGGTTTGGACGTGGTTTCCGGCATCTTCCCTGGTCCAATTCGTTTGGTAAATCAATTCCCCATCCTCACTGAAGTATCTGTGAAATTCGTCGTCTGTTGGGGACATCAATTCAAAAGTCCCATCATCTTTAAGCTTAAAATCATCCGTGGGGCTTGCTTCGCCTTCGCCAGAAGCAATAATCATTCTCATTGGGTCTTGCCGTGCATGCCATTCAGGTTCTTTTTCCGCCTTACCAAATTTTTCATCAGAGAATTTTAAGTCATACTCTTCATCTTTTTCTTCACGATAATCGGCGTTTAACATTCCGTCAGGATCAATGAACCTTATTGGGTTATCCAGTCCATAATTATAGGGACTCCACCGCCTACTTACCCCACTGAGTGGATCGATTGCTGTCCAGCGACCAATGTCAGCCATATACATCCTTGCCCCATAATCATTCCATCCCAACGCCAACTCCTCGTGCAATTCCTTACCATTGTATTGATAAGAATTAAGCATAGAGTTTTCCCTTCGATAAGAATTAAAGGTCAAACCGAACGGATAATAATCATCCTGCTGAATAACATAGCTATGGTGCTGTGTCACGCCATAATTATCAAAACCTATCTGTTGTAATGTCTGGCTTTCATTTGACAGAAATACATAAACGTAGCCAGCCTGGCGAATATTCAGCCTTAACGAAATAGTGTCATCCGGGCTATCTGAGGCCTTAATCTGTCGAAACGCAACGTCTACAAAGTTATGGTCTTTGTCAAATGCAACGATGTTAAGAAAACCTTTTGGTTCACCTTCATCCGCTTCCCGTCCGCCGCTGGCAATAAGGGATCCAAACGAGCTTAACGCTTCATACGCTGTCCCTCCTTCATCTGGTAAACCGGGGACCAATCCAAATGCGTCAGTCAACGCAACTGCAAAATTCAGTAAATTTGAAGGCGCACTTGTTGTTTCCAGATACTTGGCATAAACTTCGGTAGCAATAATATCACCAGGCACAACAGCAAGACTTTTTGTTAACCCAACCTGTCCATCGTAACCACCATTTAGTATTAATATTTTGTCATTCGCCGATCCAGATGGGGTTGGATCCAGCGCCTCGTTTGTGTAACTGTTATAAGCACCAAAGGCATTTTGTTCTTGCTGCTGGTCGTCTGTGTCCATAGTAGCCAGGAAGGACTCAACCTTTTGAGTGGTCGTGAACGTTATCCGTGCATTTCCTAAATGATCGTTTAGCGTGTACTGGTATTCCGGGTCAAGTCCGGTCATCACCACCCTGCCTTCTTCATGGTTGATGAACTTCAGGGTATCGTTCTCATAGTAGAACTCGCCCAGGTAGTCCGTCTTTTTCGTTAACGTATTGGCGGCATCGTACACTTCCTGGCTCATCTTTACACCGGCAGCATTATAGATGTAGTTCACATGCTCCCCGGTCGTTTTTGTCACGATAGCAGGAAGGTTCAGGTGGTTGTAGGTGATGGTGTCGATATTTTTATTCCTGTCGGTGATCATGTTGCCGTTGGCATCATAAATATAATCATCTCCGCTGGTATTGCCATCTTTGAAACCTTCTTCTATGCTCTCTGCATCCGTCACCTGCATCAGACGGTTACCATTGTAATGATAGGTCAACGCATCCATATCGGCACCCGCTTTTCCTTTGCGATTGAGATTCAGGATATTTCCATTTCAGGTCGTATTGCTGGCCACCTTCGCGATAGGCGGCGTGATTAATATTTTCATGGCCAATGAACCACTAAGACACGAAAATATATCAAGAGTATACGTCATATTATAATTAACTTAACACTACTTTTTTTTTAAAAACCACTTACGAAATGGATTAAAATTTGTGTCAGTTAGTTTTTTATGATAGTACCTTAAGCTAGAGGGGGTTTTGTTTTTTTTTCTCCCATAAGATGTTCTCTTTTGATGAGACTTCTTTACTACCAGTATCAAAGGTTTTATCAAAACCTCTGCGTAACTCCTCAGTCTCGCTTTTCCTATCTTTCCAAACAGTAGAGTTTAAAATAATCTTATCTGCTTCTCTTAGCGAAATTGATAACTTCTGTTTCAATACACTAATAGTGTCCATCTGAGTAGCATCATTCTTTCTCAACTCAAGAATTGCTAAGTCAAGAGTATGACTATCCTTTTTGTAGATAGAATCAAATAAATTTCCCAATTCCTCTCTTGTCATATTTTAAAATTAATTTAACTCAATTATTTCGATAGCTCTTGATCCTTTTTTTGCCGATGAGCTTCCTTCACTACGAGAATACTGATAAGCGATCTTTGTATATTTTTGTCCTTTTGCCCACTCAATTATGGATTTTCTGACTAAAAGTCCGGCTCGGGTACCTACTTTCCCAGCAAGTTCCGTTCCAGTTGCCCCCCTAGCATAAAGGGCAATCTCTGAAATAAATAAAGTGGATCCTTGACTTGTGGCTTCAACTCCATAATCAATGATATTATCGCCTATTTTAACACTTCCTTCTAATCCCCCTTTAATCGCACGTATTCCTAGTTTTGATGCATTTCTTGAGGCATTGTATGCTCTAACACTTGTTACCACCCATTTTCCACCTTTAAATACTAGTTTAAAGATGGCACCACCTACAACCATATATGCTGCCTCTTCTGCCATTGCCATTCCTGTCATTTTAAGCAAGTCTCCTGTATTCTTAATAGCATCATCAACATCATCCCTTTGTGTTCTTGCAGGAATTACTCGTATAACATTCCCATCATCATCGTATACACTCGTATGTCCATCTTTATCTGTTTCGCATCGAGATCCAGGAGGGCATCCACCATCGCTAGAGTTTTGAGACGCATTACTATTTCCAATTCCGAAATAGGACAATACATCTGAAAACCCTTCATCTCCTGATTTCCAAGAACCCTCCTCACCTTCATATAGACCAAGAGGATCGCTAAATCTAATTGGATTATTAAAACCAAATCTATAAGGTGTCCAATCCGTTGCAAAATCTGCAAGGTCATCCACTTGAATAAACCTACCAATAGATGGATCATAAAACCTTGCATTGAAATCCATCAATTCAAGATCGAGTTCATCTTGCACCTCATTGCCGTTGTACAAGTAATTGTTCTTTGTGCTATTCTCTCGTTGGTAGGAGTTGAATGTTAGTCCAAACGGATAATAATCATCCTGCTGAATAACCGCGCTATGGCCATGGGTTACACTATAATCATCAAATCCGATCTGTTGCTCCGAAGCACCTTCATTTGATAAAAATACATAGGCGTAACCCGCATGCCGGATCCTGACACCGGCGGTCAGTTGGGGATAGAAGACTTTCGCTCCACCATCCTGCACATAGGCTGCACCGATTTGCTCAAAGGAAAAGTCTACCAGGTTGTAGTCCTTGTCGAAGACGATAATATTGACGAAGCCCTTGGGAGCATTGTCGTTGTCTTCATCCCTGCCTGCTGTGGCCAAAACAGACCCGACCGAATTCAGGGCCTCAAAAGCCGTGGCGGCCTCGCCCGGAAGGCCCGAGGTTAATCCAAACGCCTGCGTGAGCGCGGCGGCAAAATTGGTAAGGTTGCTGGCTGATCCCGTTCCCGCTATATACTTCGCATACACCGTTGCTGAAATAGTGTCTCCCGGCACCACGGCAAAACTTTTTGCCAATCCCACCTGACCGTTGTATCCGCCATTCAGGACCAGCACCTTATCATAAACAGTGCCTGCATCGGTATGGTCCAGCAGGTCGTTGGTCACACGACTGTAGTTTGTAAACGTATTTTGTTCCTCCGTTTGGGTATTGTCCTCCAGCGTTGCTGTATAGGTCTCTTCTTCAACCCTGGACGTAAACGTAACACGCGAATTGCCCAAGTGATCCTTAAGGGTGTACTGATACTCCGGTTCCGCGCCGGTCATCACCACCCTGCCTTCTTCGTGATTGATGAACTGCAGAATATCGTCTTCATAGAAGAACTCGCCCACGTAGTCCGTCTTTTTCGTTAGCGCATTGGCGACATCGTATACTTCCTGGCTCAGCTTCACGCCGGCGGCGTTGTAAATATAGTTCACATGCTCCCCGGTCGTTTTTGTCACGATAGCAGGAAGGTTCAGGTGGTTGTAGGTGATGGTTTCGATATTTTTATTCCTGTCTGTGATCATGTTGCCGTTGGCATCATAAAGATAATCATCGCCGCTGACATTGCCATCTTTAAAGCCGTCCAGTACGTTCTCCGCATCGGTTACCTGCAGGAGGCGGTTGCCGCTATACGTGTAGGCCAGTTCGTCCATATCAGCACCGTCTTTTCCTTTGCGATCCAGGTGCAGGATATTGCCGTTCAGGTCGTACTGCAACGCACCCTCGCGATAGGCAGAGGTTGGATTCCATGCCAGGGTTCTTTCCCGGTGTGCAGCCTCGGTGAGCCTGTTCATCGGATCGTACTCAAAGGCATATCCGCGCTCCGTCGCTTCCAGGATCGGATCTTCACCGCCAATATTAATACCCAATCCCTGGTTCGTCGAATATTTTATGGCGCTTATGTTTCCGTTGTATTGAAGCGATGATGCCCCCACCCCAATTTCAGAATTATATCCCAGCTCCATTCCGAAGTAGTCTTTAGGACCGCCATCCACTTCGCCCAGATCTGAATGATTGATCCGGCTCAGCCAGCCCCGGATATTATACCGGTAATCCACATGCTGCTTAAAGCTCTGGGCATTGTCCTCGGAATGCAATTTTTTCGTGACCAGCTGGCCTAATTCATTGTACTCGTTTTTTGTAAGGACTACCTCTTTATTATTCGTGTGATGCTCCGTCTGGACCAACCTGCCGGCATGATCGTAGGTAAGCTTCCTCGTGGTGGCTATTGCCGCCCCGCCGCTAACCGCATGATCGGTTTTCGTACGAAGTACCTGTCCTGCGAAGTCATACACATTGGTGATCTTGTCCAGGCCGCCTTTGCTGTTTTGAGCGATTACCTGGATGGCCCTGTAACGGTCATCGTAATAAGTTACACTCCACATCCACTCGTTTGTTCCCAGGTTTTTA
The DNA here is from genome assembly GCA_041742155.1 of Chryseolinea sp. Classification (GTDB taxonomy): domain Bacteria; phylum Bacteroidota; class Bacteroidia; order Cytophagales; family Cyclobacteriaceae; genus Chryseolinea. Next base: position 185,751 of record JBGSJE010000011.1, read on the forward strand.
ATTCGCGATCCGGTCACCTGACCTTGTACCCGGGTGAAGGCTTCCTCCTCCTGGCCTTCATCGTTTCCAGACGCCGTCAGCCGGCTGTTGTCGTACTGGTACTCAGATGCACTTGTTCCTATTAAAGAAATGAATGAATAGTCATCATAATAGCTCACCGTCAGGTATTGACCTTCCGAACTCACGTTGGGAAAAGACTGGTTAGTATACCCGTGAACCGTTCCGCCGGTTACCTCGAACCATTCGTCGTTATTATTTTCCGAAGCGATGTAAAAGTCGTTCACCTTCGTCTGCATACCGTCCTGATCCTTGTTTTCGGAATCCAGGTATATACCAGTCAGGATGGGTCTGTTCAGGACATCGTATTTTGTAAAGGTCCATTCGGGGGTAGATTTCGCCCGCTGATTTCCATCCTGCGTCATCACCAATCTGTCGCGATCATCGTACACCATATATACCCAATCGGCACCCGGTACTTTCTTCTGGGCCATGCGCTTGCGGCCGTCATATTTGTATTGGAAGGCGAATTTTTCAATGACGGTCGCCGGGCTGGCAACCTCTTCCACGGTTATTGCCGCCTGAGCGGTGAAGGCACCGTCTGTCGTCGTGGCCGTGATGGTGGCCGAACCGGCAAGGGACAAAGCCGTTACCAGACCGGTGTTGTCAACGGTGGCCACACTGGTGTTGCTGGAACTCCAGGTAACGGTTCGGTTCGTCGCATTGGCCGGAGAAACAGTCTCTGTCAGCTGGGCGGTCTGACCTGCGGTTAACGTGAGGGCAGCGGGTGCAACGCTCACGCCTGTTACCGGTATCACTACCGTTACCACAGTGTTCGTTGTGAATCCACCCGAAACAGTTGTCGCTGTGATGGTGGCTTCTCCCGGTGCCACCGCCGTCACCAATCCGGAACTGTTGACCGTCGCTACCGCCGTATTGCCGGAGGTCCAGTTTACTGTCTGATTCGTGGCATTGGATGGAGTGATGGTTGGGGTCACCTGGGCGGTCTGGCCTGTTGTCAGCGTCAGGGACGTCGGTGCTACCGTTATACCCGTTACTGGAATACTGGTAACATTCACTGTCGTCGTGGCTATATAGCCGCCGCTCGTCGTGTAAGCGGAGACTACCGTTGATCCTACCGATACCGCCGTAACAAGACCGGTGTTATCAACGGTGGCGATACCCGTGTTTGCGGAGGACCAGGTCACTTCCTGGTTTGTGGCATTTGAAGGCGTGAACGTTTTTGTGATCTGACCGGTTTGTCCGACCACCAGGGCAAGCGGTGATGGCGACAGGGCCAGACCTGTAACGGCTGTAATGCCCGTGATGTCCTCCACCCTCACGTTATCCAGCCAGATATCGCTGACCGTACCGTTGGCTAAGTGGAACTGAAAGAAAAAATTAGGTTCATTAGCGACACCGGACTGGGTACACGTGTACTGATAGGTGAACTTCTGAACCGACGTGGTCACGCTTGAACTTGTCGACCAGTACGTGGTGCTCAGTCCGCTCAGCAGTGCTGTCATGGTCCGGGCGGACTGCGCCTTGGCCATGTAGCTGATGCGATATGTTCTGCCAACCTCCAGCCTGAACGGGAGAATGTTTCTGATCTGGTAGCCCCAGCCGTTGCTGGTACCATTGGCAATATCGGTAAACATGGAATTGTTACCCGAGAGTCCCGCGCCCTGGACGACGGAGGTTTGGTTCAAGGGAGTACCTGCAAAATCATAAACGATCCAGTTGTTC
>JBGSJE010000012.1:0-25263 GCA_041742155.1 Chryseolinea sp.
CCAAAGCGCCTCGCGACGGCGGGAGCAGTTAAGCCCACCAGCGCTGATGGTACTAGGATAACACCTGGGAGAGTAAGTCGTTGCCTATTTTTATCACAAGCCCCTGGAGTAATCCAGGGGCTTTTTTATTGCCCAGACTTATTTGAACTCCCTCCACACGCCTTCGGGGTTGGTGATTGACCTTTTGACCCCTATCTTCAAGTTTTAATTGTTATTTCGCACAGTGAAAAGACTTCCCCTGGTTATTACCGTCACGCTGATCGCTTTGGTGGCAGGCGGATATTTTGTTTACGACCATTACGTCAGACAGGCTAATGTCAGTTCCTGGGATCTGGTGCCCGCCGAAACGATCTTTGTTTACGAGGGGAGTTCCTGCGAAACCTGCCTCGATCAGCTCAAAAAATCCTCCGTCCTGGCCCTTATCAATAAGGCGGTTTTCCCGTCCGACAAGGACTCCCTTAAGGGATTTACAGATCTTATTTTGTCAAATTTCCGCCAAGGTTCCCTGATCTCCCTTCATATTACTAAAAAGGATGACTTCGATTTTGTCTTCTATATGCCCGATCAGGCTCTCCTCGATCAACAATTCAATGCTATCATTGACAAGCTTAGAAAGCAGAAGGCTGGAAATAGCATCGTCGTATCCGACAGGGAATATAACGGTATCAGGATCTTTGAACTCGCCTTAAAAGGCAGGGTGTTTTCATGGATCAAGATCGACAAAGTGTGGATCAGCAGCTTTACGCCGGTGTTGATTGAAGATGTAATCCGGACTTATAAACAGGATGTCCGAAACTTCAGGAGCGAACTGGGAGGAGTTTATCAGCTTCCCACGATAAAAAATGATGGAGGGAATATTTACCTGAATCTCCGAAAGGTCGCCCAGTGGTTGTCAATGTTTACCAACGATGAACCGGCGCAATTTATTCACCATTTCGGACAATCGGCCTTGCTTGATGTCAAGATCAGTGAAAAAAGCAACTTCGTCCTGAACGGTTTTTGTCTCGATAGCGCCAGTAACCCAAATTATGTTTTATCTACTTTCAGCGGACAACAACCCGTATCTTTCACATTGAAACATTTTGTATCCAACCGGGCACTTATGTTTGCCAGCTACGGTATAAGTGACGGCGTAAGCTTCAACAGGGATCTTACCCTGTTCAATCAGGACAACAAGCTGCTGCGGGATACACTTCAGAAAATAGCAACCTCACTGCAGGTGGATGCAAAAAAACTCACCAGTCAAATCTCCGGAGAACTCGGCGTGTGCTGGATGGAATCCAAGGGCCAGGCGTTGTCCAAAATCCTGATCATTAATTCTCCCCCAAGTACCGCCGACTGGCTTTCGGCCTTTAACAGCGTATCCGAAAAATTAAGTATTGACACGGTCTTTTATGAGAAATTCTCCGGATATGATATACGGGAACTCCCGCTCTACAGGTTTCCGGAAAAAATATTCTGGCCGTTGGTTTCAGGATTCAATACCAGTTACTACACCAGTGTAGGTGATGCGATATTTATCGGAGAGAACCTGGAAGAGCTGAAACGGTTCCTGGAAGACATCGACCGGGAAGAGACATGGGGTAAGTCTGTGGCGCAAAACAAGTTTCTGGAATCTACCTTGCTGGAGTCTAACGTCAGTTTATACATTAATACACCCAGGGTATGGAACGTGCTGGAAAAAAATGTCCATCCCCGCTGGAAAAAATTCATCGAGGAAAACCGTTCGCTCGTAAAGTCACTGGGAATGGGTGCAGTTCAATTCAGTCACCTGAATGATAGTTACTATACGAACGTGTCATGGGCGTACAGACAGGGAGGTAAGCCAACAAAAACCGAGGCGCTTGCCTCCGACAAGATCATCACGAATCTAAATGAGACGCTGGCCAAAATTTTTGTCGTACGGAGCCACTTGAGTAAAGCGGATGAAGTTCTGGTGCAGGACTCGTCGAGGAACGTCAGGCTGATATCTTCCGACGGTAATGTATTATGGAAACTATCCCTGAATGGCTTTATCCGTGGTGATGTCGAACAGATCGACTATTTTAATAACGGCAAGCTTCAGTATTTCTTTGCCACGGAAGGAACATTGCATGTTATTGACCGGCTCGGAAATTATGTCGAACCATTTCCTGTAAAGACGCGGGAACACGATATCGAATTTGTTAGCATTGTCGATTATGATCACAGTAAAAAGTACCGGTTCCTTGTAACAGGTAGAACAGGTAAGTTGTGGATGTTCGATAAATCGGGCGCCAACCTGGATGGCTGGAGACCAATGGATGTCGGTGACGGACTGTCCACTGCAGCCAGGCATCATAGAATCCGGGGAAAGGATTACATCATAGCGATCAGAAAGGATGGCAATGTTGTTTTGATGAACAGGAGGGGTGAGTCGTTAAAAAATTTCCCCTTGAATCTGAATGCGAGACCCGAGGGAGGATACTACCTGGAAACGGGAAGCAGCCTTGAGAACACTTATTTTGTCGTCATTTCGCGCGATGGATTCCGGATCAAATTTACAATCGACGGGAAAATCCATAGCCGGGAAACGTTATTGAAGAATGCTGTCGACGCACGGTTCAGTCTCGTAAGCGAGAAAGATTCCAAATCGTATTTAATACTCCGCCAGGAGTCCAAACAACTTACACTTTTTGACGATAACCTGAAACAGATTGTCGTCAGCGATTTTATGGGAAATAACAATGTAGAAGTTCAGTACCTCGATTTTGGCGCCGGTAAAATATACATCGCTATTACGGATACAACGCAGGACCTTTCTTTCGTTTACGACGCCAGGGGTTCGTTACTCACTACGTTGCCAATCGAGAGCTATACCATCGCGGTAAGACCGACGGACTTCGATAAAATCAGGCTCTTTTCCATCCTTGAAAAGGCCCTTACCATTCAACCCCTGTAGCGAGGTTACTTTTAATCCCTGTCCGTATTAAAATCAAAATTTGATTCAGCTCTTATGCAGACGGTAAGAAAAATTTCGCTAATTGGTTTATTCATTACATTGGTTCATGTAAGTTTTGCCCAAGTGCAAGTACACCTCGGGGCCACAACTTCATACAACGCAACGTTTGTACTGGATAAAGGATTGTCGGAAGATCCGAGATACAATTCGACGATCACATACAACTGGGCTCCGGTCGGTTTCAGTTTTGGCGTAGACTTCAGCCAGACATTCGGTCTGTCGCTGGAATCCATCCTGTCCAAACAAGGTCAGATATACGAAATCGTCGATGTTGCCGAGAAGGTTGTAGGTGAACGTAAAATTGACCTTAGCTATGTTCATTTGCCATTGATGATGAAATTCATGGGTGGTGGTAATGGCGGTACCCGTGCCAATTTCAACCTGGGTCCGCAATTGTCGATCTTGACCGACGCGTCTGAGGTAATGCAATATTCCGCCTCTACTCAAACTTTCCCGGAAGGTACTGAGCTGCCCGCCGGCGCAACGGATATCATCCAGAATCAGGACGGAACGGTTACCGCCTCTGTTCCCGCACAAAACCCGGAAGAAATATTAAGCAAAAAACTGAATAGCTTTAAGAATACGGAGTTTCAGATCGCGGGCGCTTTTGGTCTCGATATCGATTTGTCGAAGCACTTGTTTTTGACTACCCAGATCCGGGCGAACTACAGCTTGACCGATATGCGTAACGGTGATGTTATTGAAAGCATTAAGAATGGAAACTCATCAGACATCTTCGGTCAGCGTGCAAACCTTATCGTCGGTGTGCAACTGGGAGTCCATTATGTTTTTGGGACAACGCGGTCCTTTAAATACAAGTGACCATCCCAGGTACCTTACAATAGCAGGTCTGAAGAAAGGAACTCTTCAATACACGCATAAATCTGATGCAATTCCCCCGCTTTAATAACATAGGGGGGAAGTATGTAAATAATATTTCCAAGGGGGCGGAGCAGTATATTCCGATCAAGGAAGAAAGGATATATTTTTTTTCTCAGTTCATTCGAATACGAGGTGTCTTCACCGGTCCGCAATTCAATAGCCAGGATAGTGCCCAGCGAACGGACCTCTTTGATGTGTTTATGACCTTTGATCTTAGAGGCAAAACGCAGATGTTCGCCGGCAATCAAGGTGAGTTGGGCATCGCATGCCGGTGCTGTTAACAGCTCGAAGCTTGCATTGGCGGCAGCACAGGCAATCGGATTGGCAGTGTATGAATGCCCATGAAAGAAAGTTTTTGTAAAATCTCCGGTTCGGAAGGCGTCAACGATTTTCGCCGAGCAGGTTGTAACACCAAGGGCCATCGCACCGCCGGTTATTCCTTTGGACACAGCCATGATATCCGGCATCGCGGACAGATAGTGGCTCGCAAACATTTTGCCCGTCCTTCCAAATCCCGTGAACACTTCATCCGCAATACAAATAACACCTTTTTCCTGCGCAGCACTTAATAACTGATCGAGGACAGCGGGAGTATACATTCTCATACCCGAGGCCCCCTGTACCAGCGGCTCGAAAATAAAGGCACCGATGTCACCTGTGGCAAGGAGTTCTCTGAACTGCTGAATGGCCTTCTCCGCATTCATCGTGTCTGGAAAGTCTATGAATTCCACGTTGAAGAGGTATCCTGAAAAGGGGTCGGAAAAAATGCTACGTCCGCCAACTGACATCGAACCAAAAGTATCTCCGTGATAGGCTCCTTTGAGCGCAATGATCCTTTCTTTTTTAACACCCAGGTTATACCAATACTGTAACGCCATTTTGAGCGCCACTTCAACGGCTGTACTGCCGTTATCCGAGAAAAAAATCTTCGATTGATTTAGAGGAAGTATCCGCTTGAGATTTTTAGCAAGGGTAATCGCCGGCTCGTGGGTAAATCCCGCAAAGATCACGTGCTCAAGCGTCCGGGCCTGATGAGCAATAGCGGCTGCGATAACCGGATGGGAGTGTCCGTGCAGGTTGACCCACCAGGAAGATACGGCATCTATGATCCTACGTCCGTCCGTTGTATGCAAATAGATACCTTCCGCAGAGTCAATAAAAATCGGATCGGGCGTTTCCGTAAACGAAGTGAACGGATGCCAGATCAATTCCCGGTCATTTTTTTGCGAGTCATCCATGCCAGTTATTAAGCAAGAGGTGAGCGTATTTTTTTACGGTGTTTTTATTTATTGTGTTCTCCCTGCCGATGTTGAGCAGGCAGGTTAGTTCGCTGTGGTGAAGGATGATCCGTTCACTTTCCGGGTTTGATTCCCCGTTAAAAATAATACCTTTTACCCGTATGTTCCGGCGCCGGAGTTCCATTGCGGTTAGCAATGTATGGTTTATGCTTCCCAGGTACAGATCTGCTACCAGTATAACTTCCGTTTTGAAATGAAGGGCCAGGTCGATTACAAAATCACGGTCGTTCAGGGGAACCAGGCATCCGCCCGCCCCTTCTATGATCAGATCATTTTTAGTTCCGGGCAGAACGAAGTCCTTTAATCGGATTTCAACGCCATCGATTTTGGCTGCGGCGTGCGGTGAAGCGGGTGTTTTTAAGTTGAATGATTCCCGATGAATGACGGTTTTTTGATTTGAAACCAGCGCCGCTATCGTATCGCTGTCTTTTGGTAGTCCTGCCTGAACGGGCTTCCAATAGTCTGCTTCAAGAGCCTCGCAGAGAATCGCCGAGGCAAGAGTCTTTCCGCTGTCTGTGTCGATCCCGGTAACAAAATAGTTCATGCAGTAAAGTAAATCGTTAATCGTTGGAGTTGTGCGATGACAGTTCTTTTAACAGGCGCGTCAGGTCAAGGATCTGCTCATGAGTATTGAATGCATGCAGGCAGATCCGGAGCCGTTCTGAACCGGCGGGAACGGTTGGCGATAGAATTGCACGGACATCAAATCCATGATTCCGGAGTTTTTGTGCCGTCATTTTTGAGTTTTCATTGCCGGCAAAAAAAAATGTTTGAATGGAACTCACGCTGTCGGTCCGGTTTGACAGTCCGGATATGTGCTGCAGGTATAATCGTATTTTACCTTCGAGGTCCTGTTGTAACTCAATATGTTGTTGCAGGTAGTCGAACGCGCAACGGATCGATACAATGGCGTGAGGCGGCATGGCTGTCGTGTAGATAAAAGGGCGTGCAAAATTTATCAGGTACTGTTTGATGAGATCTGATCCGGCAACACATGCGCCATGTACCCCCATGGCTTTCCCGAAGGTGTAGATTCGCGCGAGAATGTTTTTATGAAGACCCAAAGACACAGCCAGCCCGCTGCCATGATCTCCCCTGACGCCGGTACTGTGCGCCTCGTCGAGTATAATGTTTGCGTTGTATTTTTCGGCCAGGGCTGTCAGTTCGTGAAGAGGGCACTCGTCTCCATCCATCGAATATACCGACTCCACAGCAATGAATATGTTTCCGCTTGAACGTTTGATTTTTGATTCCAGGTCGCTCAGGTCGTTATGCCGGAAGCTCATTCTTCTGGCGAGGCTTAGCCTGGCTCCATCTTTCATACAGGCGTGGGCGAGGTCATCATAAATGATCGTATCATTCCGCTGCGGCAGGGACGACAATACGGCCAGATTCGCAGCATATCCCGAGTTAAAGATCAGGGCAGCGTCACTGCGGAAAATGCCGGCAAGGTGTTGTTCTGTTTCCTCCGTATACCGGCTGTTGCCGGATAACAAACGAGACCCGGTTGAACCATTCCATTTTATCGCGAGGTTGTTGGTTGATTCGCAGATATGTTGAAACAATCCTTCCGATCTTGCCAGTCCGAGATAATCATTTGACGAAAAGTCGGTCGCATGGATGTCGGCATGGTCTAACTTTCTCAGCAGCCCCTGACTGTCCCGCTGACTCAGTTTTTTTTGCAGGAAAAGCTCCGTTCCGTTCATTCCCTCAGCGATTAATGTGGTATGGATGATTTATTACGGGTCAGGTCGTTGTGTAAAGGAAACGTCATTTTCCCCTGCTTTTTTCCAGTTGATCCCACATCGCTTCGGGAATAACTTCAAGGTGGCTGAATTCACCACCATTCCGGAGCCATTCGCCGCCATCGATCGTAATCACTTCACCGTTTATATAGGCGGAATAATCTGACATAAGGTAGGCTGCAAGGTTGGCGAGTTCCTGGTGTTCACCAACCCGTTTCAGGGGAATGCGGAGCGCTGGATCGAATTTTTTCACAAGGTCCCCGGGCAGAAGCCGGCTCCAGGCACCTTCCGTGGGAAACGGACCGGGCGCGATCGCGTTACTGCGAATGTTATATTTCGCCCACTCCACGGCCAGCGACCTGGTTAATGCAAGTACACCGGCTTTACTACAGGCGGAAGGAACCACGTAACCGGATCCGGTCCACGCATAGGTGGTTACGATGTTGAGGAAAACGCCTGACTGTTTCTTCGTTATCCAGTTTTTACCAGCAGCCAGTGTAGTATAATAAGTGCCCTTCAATACAATGTCCACAACAATATCAAAGGCCCTGTGGGAAAGCCGTTCCGTGGGACTAATAAAATTCCCGGCGGCATTGTTTAGTATTCCATGCACCTGGCCGAATTCATCCTCCGTTCTTTTAATAACATTTTCGATCTCTTCATATTTCCGTACATCACAGGCTACCGCCAGCACTTTCCCGCCTGTTTCTTTCATCATGTCATCTGCCGCTTTTTGAAGTACGTCGATCTTGCGGCTGGTAATAACAAGGTTCGCGCCTAACTCGAGAAAGTATTTTCCCATTGAACGACCCAGGCCGGTTCCACCGCCGGTGATGATGATCGTTCTTCCTTTCAGACTGTCTGCCCTGAGCATGCCTTCCATGATGTTCGAAATTTTTGTGAACTAAATATCGTATTCCGTTGAAATATACGCCCTGAATACCCCAAATGAAAGCAAACGAATTCAGGGAGTCTCCCCTGTAAATATATGACGTTTCATTGGCCCGGCACGAATCGTAGCGACGCGCCCTGAATTTCAAGGAGGTGCTGACCTGATTGTATTCGCATCCTAAATAAATAAATTCCCCGGAGTAGTTCTTGAATTTATTATTTGCTTGTTTTGTGTTTACCTAGTAAAATGGAATAACCGAATCGATGAAACCGGTAACATACCCTTTGTTTCGTAACCACTACCTGCTGATAACTACCCGATAAACTTTATGAATAGAATTTTACCGATGGCAATCCTGTTTCTGACGCTGTCGTCCTGCATTGTTACAAAAAAGAAGTACGACGAGCTATTAACCCAAAAGATCAGAACGGAGGCGGAACTTACAGAGCGATCGTTGGAGCTGGACAGTGCAAACGCGAACATCGAAGCGCTGATGGCAAAAATAAACAAGTTGAAAGAAGATACGGCCCGTATCGGAACGGATAAAAGGGCGACCGGTCAGCGCCTCGTTGCACTGGAGAAAGAGCATGAAAAGTTAAACACCTATTACAAAAACCTGATGACCAGCAGCGGAAAATTAAACCGCGATCTGACACAGCAGCAGGAGCAACTCCTCGCTATTCAGGAAAACCTTGACCGTACCAGAAAGGTGAACGATTCCCTTAGCGTTAGTTTAACGGAGCGGGAAAAAAAGGTGAAGGAACTTGAACTTGTGCTTGCCAATAAGGATAAGGCGGTTCAGGATCTCAAAAACAGGATCACCAGCGCGCTTTTGAACTTTAAGGACGGTGATATCACAGTGAAGGTAAAGAACGGGAAGGTGTATGTGTCGCTTGCCGAGCAGTTGTTATTTGGCTCGGGAAGTATCCAGGTTGATAGCAAGGGGGTTGCTGCCTTGCAGCAGCTGGCAAAGGCGGTAAAGGATCAAAAGGACATCAATATTTTGATTGAAGGGCATACGGATAATGTGCCGATATCGAGGAAGTCGCAGTACATGCAGGATAATTGGGACCTGAGTGTTATGCGGGCTACTTCGATCACGAAAATATTAACAAACGCCGGTGTCGGCGCAAAGCAGATTACGGCATCGGGGAGGGGAGAGTTTTCGCCGTTAGCAGCAAACGACTCGCCCCTGAACAAACAACGGAACAGGCGAACGGAGATCATTATCACTCCGAACCTGGATGAGTTATTTAAGATCCTGGAATCAAACTAACATCATATGGCTCGCCTGATAGGATTTATTATTTTCATCATTGACGTCGTTGTTATACTGGACATAATCCGTAGCAACAAGGACACGGAAAAGAAGGTGCTGTGGATTATCGCCGTGATTTTGTTGCCTGTACTCGGACCAATCCTGTACTATGTAATTGGCAAGAGCCGATAACAAAGAAAAAGCCATTGGCTGGCTTTTTCTTTCTGTCTATTTTGAGCCCGCCCTTTCCTGGCCGTCGTGTTTGTTTCTGGCGAGGTGGCGGCTTGCTTTGTTTTGCTTGTGGTGTAATCTTGCGCGCTCCCTTCCGGTAACAACACCATCTGATTTAGCCCGGCGTTCAGCCCGGCGGATGTGGCCCTGATGGTGAATCGCATTGGCGGTTTCACGTCTGGTCAATTCACCGCTGGCGACACCCTCGTGAATACGATGTCGCTGATTCTGCTGCCGCTGATCTACACCTGGTGTTTGTGCTGAGGCAAGGATCGTGATCCCAAAAACGATAAAGGTCAAAAGAACAATTCCCTTTTTCATACGCTTATTGATTTATTTGCCTCTTAGACCAGCAGGCAGAGGCAGGGTTTAACCCGGAAGTGAGAATTTTTTATTATTCTGCCGTAGCGGGCAGCTTAATGATGAACTGGCTGCCTTTTCCCTTGTCGGAGATCAGTTCAATGCTTCCATTCATGCGGTCTACGAGTGTTTTGACGATCGCAAGACCTAACCCGTTGGAAGTTTCGCCGGCGGTTGGCCGGGCGCTGAGTTTTTTGAACTTCTGGAACAGCTGAAGTTTATCCTTATCCGAAAAACCCGGTCCCTGATCCCGTATAGAAATGTTAAGGCTCCCGTTCGATCTGGTAGCGGAAACTTCCACCATGGAGTTCTTATTGGAAAATTTTATGGCATTGGTGAGCAGGTTGTCTATGATGCGGCTGAGGTAGTCGGCATCCAGAAATACATTTCCGTTTTCGACTTTGCTGATATGCAGGTGGATATTTTTCGCTTCGGCGGCAGGAATGAAGGACTTTGTTTTTTCCAGTAAAAATGTGCTGATATCGAACGCTGAATAATTAGGCTGCACGTTCTCCTCAAGCATATGAACGTCCAGCAAATCCTTGATGAGGTCAAGCCCCGCTTGTGTGGCATCTTTTGTCATACGCACGTAACTCATCTGGTCTTCCGTAAGGCCACCTTCGAATTCCATTAGATCCGCTATACCTTTGATCCGGTTCAGCGGAGACTTCAGATCATGCGCGACGATACCCATAAGGGTATCTTTCTCGTGGTTGATATCCGACAGCTGTTGATTCCGCCTGGAAAGCTTTTCATTTTGATCGATGATTTCCAGTCGTTGATTCTGGATAAATTGATTCTGCTGAGCAAGCTTTTCATTTATTTCACTGCGTTTTTTGCTGTTCCGCCATTGAATAAGTCCGATAATACTAACAAAAACGATAATGATGATGAGGATGACGTTTTGAAGCTTCTGCTGTTTTATAATGGCTTCCGTCTTAGCCTGGTCGACTTTCAGAAGTTCATTTTCCTGTTCTTTTCTTTCAATCTCAATTTCAAACTGAAGACGTTCCACCTGACGGGCCAGATCGAGATCCTTTATGGAGTCTTTCAGGATCAGGTATTGATTTAAATTATGAAGACCTGCGGTTTTGTTTTTTTCTTTCTCCGACAATTTCCACAGATGATAATGGGAATCCATTTTTGAAGTCAGATCATTTGTCTTCGACGAGATCGCGAGGGCCAGGTTGTAGTACTTCTTTGCCTCCGCCAGATTTTTTGCCGCGAACTTGATCTGTCCCATAGTCAGGTATGCCTGCGGTTGCATCCTCACGTTGTTTTTCTGGAGAATGACCTTCAGGCCTTCGGCACATATATCCTGAGCTTCCCGTAACAGTCCCTGGTGGAGATAACTTTTGGCGATATACGTCTTTATTTCAGCCAGGTTAATTTCATCGTGAATAAGGCTGGCGGCGGAATCGGCACGGTGCAGGTAGAGGAGCGCTTTTTCGTGCTCGTTGTTTTCCTGGTAAAACCTGCCGGTCTGAATAAATGCCGATGTAATATCCGGGGTATTGCCGAGGGATATGCGTATTTTATTAGCCTTCAGGTAATTGTTTTCCGCTTTTGCGTTGTCGCGCTGTGATTTGTACAAACGGGCAAGGCTTTGATAGGTATAGGCCAGCCCGGTAGGATCGTTAATATCCTCAAAAAGGGCCTGCGCTTCAATGAAGTAGTCGTATGCCCTGGATAAGATCCCCTGCTCAAAGAATAGCCTGCCGAGGTTATTGTTGGAAAATGCCCATTGCAGGGAATCGTTTTGCTCGATTGAAAGCTTCAGCGCCTGGTCGTAATATTCGTACGATTTGATCCGGTCGCCTTTATAGTTATAGGCAACGCCAATAAAGTTCAGCGGTTCTGCCAGACCGCGTGAAAGACCTAATTCTTTCCCAAGCTCAAAAGCCTGCAGCGCATACATAATCGTGCTGTCGGGATATGCAGACCGGTATTCCCATGCCAGGTCATCTAGCAGGCTGAACCGTTTCTCGCCTTCCGTGGATGAAATTTTCCTTCGCAGGCTGTCGATCAGGTGGATGTTTTGTGAAACCGCGCAGAATGACCAAAAAACAAGAAAAAGTGAAAAAATAACCGGTTTCTTCGCCACAAGAGAATTTTTATACCTGGAAAGATTGCAATAAAGTTAATCTTTCACAACGTCTTTCAAAAAGTTAACAGACTAATCAATTTCTTCAAAATCCAGGTCGCGTCCATAGGTCTCGTCGATGACGCTCAGGGCTATAAAAGCGACAATTATCGTAACAATTCCGATGATCAAGGCTCCGTGTATAACACCAATCCTCCCGCGCAGAAATTCAAAAATCAACGTAAGAGGAACCACCGTCCCCCGAATGAAATTTGGCACCGTGTTCGCAACAGTGGAGCGAAGATTTGTGCCAAACTGCTCCGCGGCGATCGTTACAAACAGCGCCCAGTAACCAACACCAACACCGACCAGAAAGCAGGCAAAATAAAAAAAGCCCACCGTCCTGACAGGTAAAAAGAGGTAGAATAGGATAAAGGCCATTGTCAACAATATGAAAACAGCCACGATCTTTTTTCGGGATCCGACGATCTGGCTGATTGATCCGCTCGACAAATCTCCAACAGCAAGGCCGATGTAACTGAACATCACGGCGTCTCCGGCACCCACGGTTCCGGTGATTGCCAGCGCTTTTGCAAACTCGGGTGAGAATGTGATGAGAATCCCGATAGCATACCAAATCGGAAGACCGATGAATATGCAGCCCATGAACTTAATAAACCGGGCCCTCTTTTTGAATAATTGAAAAAAATCGCCCCTTACCACTGTTTTTCCTTTCGTCTTCAGGAAAATTCCTGACTCGAAAACGCTGACACGGGCGACGAGCAACATCAGTCCCAGCCCACCGCCGATAAAATATGCGATATGCCAGTCAAAAATCTTCGAGATAAAATTGGCAAAGACAGCGCCCATTAGTCCAACGGTAGCAATAATGGTAGTTCCATAACCGCGCAAATGGGTGGGTAGTGTTTCTGAAACCAGCGTTATACCTGCTCCCAGTTCGCCGGCGAGGCCGATGCCCGCGATAAAACGCAGTATAGCATATTGATTCACCGACGTCACAAATCCATTGGCAATATTGGCCAGGGAATAAAGGAGGATCGAGCCAAATAGAACGGACAGGCGTCCCTTTTTGTCGCCCATGATTCCCCAAATGAGTCCGCCGATCAAAAGACCGGTCATTTGTACACGCAACAGGAACTCTCCCTGACTGAAAAGCTGATCTTCCGGAATGCCGAGCGATATCAAACTTGGTCTTCGTACAATACTGAAAAGCAGGAGATCGTAGATGTCGACGAAATAGCCGAGCGCAGCAACAATAACAGGAAGGCTGAAAAGTTGCTTGAAATGTTTTTGGTCCATTCGGGAAATTTGGATCCTAAAATAGAAAATCCAGCATGGTTTTCTACACCGCTGTCAAAATAATGAACCGGAATAGGGTGCCGAGTTACGCAGGCAAACGCTAGACTTTTGAAAGCGCCTGCTCCAGGTCTCCGACAAGGTCTTCAACGTCCTCCACACCGATGCTTAACCGGATCAGGGAATCGACCAGTCCTCCTTTCAGACGGTCCTCCCTCGGAATGCTGGCATGTGTCATGGATGCAGGATGATTGATCAATGATTCCACTCCGCCCAGAGACTCGGCCAGGGAGAAGAGCTCGACACTTTCCATCAGCGTGGTCGCTTTTTGCAGGCTGTCGTCTTTTAATGTAAATGACAACATGCCGCCGAAATCTTTCATTTGTCTTTTTGCGATCTCATGGTTGGGGTGATCGGTGAAGCCCGGCCAATATACTCTCCCGACCTTGGTATGACTTTTCAGATACTCGGCGACTTTCCGGCCATTGAAACAGTGTCGCTCCATGCGGAGATGCAGGGTTTTGATCCCCCGAAGCACAAGGAAAGAATCCTGTGGCCCCGGAACGGCGCCGCAAGAGTTCATGATGAAGTGCAGGTCCTGGTAGAGTTTTTCGTCATTCATTGCCAGGGCACCCATAATCACATCGGAATGTCCGCTGAGATACTTGGTTACGGAATGCATGACGATATCGGCGCCAAGGTCAAGGGGGTTTTGCAAATACGGCGATGCAAATGTGTTGTCTACGGCAACGACGATATTGTTCTTCCTGGCAAGATCGACACAGGCCTTGATGTCCACAATATTCATCAGTGGATTGGTGGGGGTTTCCAGCCAGAAGAGTTTCGTCCGGGGATTGATGAGAGGTTCTATGTTCGCCGTGTTGGTAAGATCGATAAAATGAAATTTAATGCCGTATTTTTCAAAAACGCGTTTGAACATCCGGTATGACCCGCCATATAAGTCATTGCTGGTGATTACTTCGTCGCCGGGGTTCAGTAATTTGATCACGGCATCCGTTGCCCCCATGCCGGAGGAGAAACAAATGGCGAACTTCCCGTTCTCCAGGGCCGCAATGCTTTTTTGGAGCGCATTTCGCGTCGGATTCGCCCCCCTGGCATAGGCATAACCTTTGTGAACCGCGGGCGATTCCTGTACATACGTGGATGTCTGGTAGATCGGAGTCATGATGGCTCCTGTGGAAGGGTCTGGTTCTACGCCAGCGTGTACTGCTTTTGTTCCGAATTTCATAAATAAAGATTATGTGTAAAGATACAGCAGAAGGGATAGCGTCAGGGTGGAGCCGGTAGATTTTTTAATTGCTCCGTTACTTTTGACTTCGTTTTGGTATATTGAAACTGAAGTGGAGCCCCCGACCTCGCCTGTTTTTTCGTCTTTTGGATCCATCTGGAAGTTTGATAATCCGGAAGAAAATCAGTATGCCCGGTTTGCCCGGGAAAATGATCTGACCGCCTTGCGCCTGTTTACATTCAGTTCCCTGATTTTTGTAACAGTCTTCTTGCTTGTTGACCTGAATCGTGAGGTGAATTTTTTCTGGGTACTCGTCATGCGTTCCGGTTTGTTGATTCTTAATGCGCTGATTTTATCGCTATCCTATCTGCGGCATTTGTCAGCCGGTCAGATCCAGTTTGTCCTGGTATTTCAAATCATGGTAAGCTACGCGGTATATTTTGGACAGGCGTTTCTGGCGCAGATGCCGGTGTTCTTTCTGACCAACGTCTTATTACTTTTTTTCTATGCGGGGATCACTGTCAGCGGAATCCGTTTTCGTTATGGATTGTGTATCAATGCGATTGTCTTTCTTGTATTTATTATTCTGGCAGAGAACCTGTCAGACCCCTTTTATCAGTCGCAGGAGCCGAACCTGACTGTCAACTTGCTGGCGAGTATCATTTCGGGAGGATTTATTGAGAAACAGAAAAGAAAAGAATTCCTTCAATTCAGTGAATTATTAAAGAGAAAGACTGAACTGGACGAATTGAATCAGCAAAAGAACAGGGTGATATCCATTCTTTCACATGATGTCGCTTCGCCGTTACAATCCACCAGCGGTTTGCTCAGCACATTTGAAAAAAATCAAATCACCAAAGAAGAATTGGATCATTTTGTGAGGAAGGTCAGGCAGCGTCTGGATGTTGTGTTGTCCTTGGTATATAGTCTTGTTCGTTGGTCGAAAACACAAATGGATGGATTTAGCGTCCACCGCGTGACCATGGAAGTACTGCCGGCTCTACAGGAGAGTATCGCGCTCGCAAGTCCCATTGCCACCGCGAAGTCAATCGCGTTTACCGTTGACTGCCCGGCGGGATTATCGTTCTATGCGGATCGTGAAATGGTGGAAATAATACTCAGGAACCTGTTGTCGAATGCCGTTAAGTTCACTCCGCCTGAAAAAAAAATATTTATCAAGGTCTATCCGGAAAACGGCATGTGTGTAGTGTGCGTCTCGAATGAGAGCGATCCGATTCCGGATCACGTGCTGGAAAAACTTTTTACATTTCAATCGCGGTCAGGGCCGGGTACGGCCAACGAGTCCGGTACTGGCCTGGGCCTGGCTATGTCGCAACATTTCGCCATCCTGAACGGAGGTAAAATAGTATTGAAGCCATATAAAGAGCCGGTGAATACGTTTTGCCTGGAACTTCCGATGAATTAGGCAGGCTTATTTTTCCAATACGAGCGGATAGTCTCTTTCCATTGATCGCCGCCTTTCAGGTAAAGCGCGGTGTTGATGAGCATTTTATCTTCCGCTGTTTGGTTTTTTTGCCTTTCGGTGGATTTGATAATCAGGTCATAGAGTGTTTTTCGAAAGGAGGGTCCTTGTTTTTCGGCAAGGATTTTTAAATCATCGAGAATCTGAGCCTCGTCGGGTTCCTGCAGTTTTTCCTTTTTTGCGACAGGTGATTGAACTTCTGGCGCAGGCTCCTGTATGGTGTCGCTTAGTTGCGTCGGTGCGACCAGCGTTGCGGCCTGCTGTTTTAGAAAATCGTCAAGATCTTTTAATGTGTTTTTCTTCTTGCTCATGCGAGGTTATTGAGGATCGCCTGTGCGATCGGCTGATATTCTTTTTCCGCATCCAGGGTACTGAAATTTACGAAAAGATTTTTTTGCGGTACCATTACCGGTAAAATAATCGCGTCCAGGTTTTTCAGGTTTTCGCGTACGGTATACAGGTTGGTGGCGCTGTGAATACGGTTGGGTAATATGATGATTCTGAGCCTCGGATTAAGTTCCCGCGCGGGCGCAAGGTCCGCTACGGTTTGGTAAGTGACGAGCAAATCATTTTGCGTTAAGCTGGTGGGCACGATGACTGCGTCACTTACGAGGCATAGCTTTTTTATTCCTTCGTCAGTGGTTTTTCCTGCGCTGTCAACGATCACATAGTCCGTTGTTTTCAGGGCTTTGATCCGGGCGAGTTCATCAGCGACATGACTGTCCTCCGAACCAAGCAGTTCAAATCCTTGTTTGCCCGTGTTGGATTTGAAGATCTCCATTTTGCGGAGTGTATTCAGGGTATAATTGGTGTCGGTTTCAACCAGCATGACCCGGTTACCCATCTGGTGCAGGGTGGTCGCGAGGTTGATCGCATTGGTTGTTTTACCAGTTCCACCTTTGCGGCTTATAAAGGAAATGATGCAGGACATCCCTAAAAATAGAAAAACCGGAGCGTTTAAAAACCTCCGGCTATAAATAATTCAAAAGCATCTTTAAATTCCACGGCTTACATCGAATTTTTCAAGGTAGTCGGCAACCCTTCTTACCACACTTCCACCCAGGGCGCCATCGACAACGCGATGGTCATAGGAATGGGAAAGGAACATTTTGTGACGGATGGCAATGGCATCCCCGTAGGGCGTCTCCACAACCGCTGGTTTTTTCTGGATGGCACCAATGGCAATAATACCTACCTGGGGCTGCATGATGATCGGTGTTCCCATTACATTGCCGAACGTTCCTACATTCGATACGGTAAAGGTACCGCCTGCAAGGTCATCGGGTTTCAGCTTGTTATTCCTGGCTCTTTTAACCAGGTCATTAACGGCTTTCGCAAGACCGCTCAGGTTGAGCTGATCCGCATTCCGGATAACGGGCACGATCAGGTTCCCGCTCGGCAACGCTACGGCGATACCAATGTTAATGTCTTTTTTCTTTATAATCCTATCACCGTCTACCTGGATGTTGATCATCGGGTAGTCCCGGATAGCGAGAGCAATGGCTTCCACAAACACAGGTGTAAATGTCAGTGCATCGCCATCCCGTTTCTGAAATTCGTGTTTTACCTTGTTTCTCCAGAGGACAACGTTAGTTACATCCGCTTCCACAAACGAGGTAACGTGCGGCGCAATACGTTTTGAATCAACCATTCGCTCCGCAATCATTTTACGCATGCGGTCCATTTCGATGATCTCATCTCCCGCGAATATCGATGGCGCCACTGTTGAGGTAGTCGATGCCGACGCTTTGATTTGCGGTGCCGGCTTTACAGACACTCCTGTTTTCCGATGCTGTACAAAATCAAGTATATCTTTTTTTGTAACCCGGCCCTCTGCACCTGTTCCTTCGATAGTTTCGAGTTCGGCGATGGTTATGTTTTCTTCCCGGGCAATATTTTTAACTAAGGGAGAGTAGAATTTTGTGCCTGACTTAAAATCGACCGCGCCGTTTGTGTGAGTCGCAGTTACGTGCTTCCCGGCAGCGGAGGTGTGTACGTTGTTTGCTTGCGGCGAAGGTACCTCAGGCGATACTGCTTTTTGCTCTTCAACTTCAGCCTCGATGACAGCAATGGCCGCCCCGACTTTGACGAGTTCCCCGTCTTTGGCAAGTATCTCTTTCAATATCCCGGCGTGAGTGGATGGAATTTCGGTATCCACTTTGTCGGTTGCGACTTCCAGAATGGATTCCTCCAATTCAATTTTATCACCCGGCTTTTTGAGCCACGTCAGAATAGTAGCTTCTACAATACTTTCGCCCATTTTAGGCATAATAAGTTCTACTAGCGCCATTCGGATTGATTTTCAACGTGTAAAGGTAATATTTTTCGTGCGTAACGCTAACCGATCTTTGCAGCTAAAATGCCCGCGCATTAACAACGTATCCCGGTCATTCGTCTGTAAAAAACCGATCTTACGAACACTCGTACCCGGTTTTTGTGGTCCCGTCCTTTTGAGTCATAGTGCTCCCGGCCCTTAAATACTCCGTGACATCGGGATCCCTTATTTTGGCAGGCTTAACCGGATCAGGTTTAGTACAGCGGCTGATGCCATTTTGATATTAATAGCACGGTCCGTTGAAAGCTGAAGTTTTTTTGTCACCGTATGGTGTTTGTCGGAATAGGCTATCCAGACAGTGCCGACCGGTTTTTCAGGTGTCGCGCCTCCGGGTCCGGCGATGCCGCTTGTTGCTACCCCGATATCCGTGTTAAACTTCGCCCGCACAAGATTGGCCATCTCCATGATCGTAGGTTCGCTCACCGCTCCGAACTGTTCCAGTGTTTCGGGTTTCACACCCAGTTGCCTCATCTTAATGTCATACGCGTAAGGGATCATACTCCCCTGAAAATAGTCGGAACTCCCCGGTACACTGGTAATAAGGTGAGATAAGTAACCGCCCGTGCAGCTTTCTGCAACGGACAGGGTAAGCCTCCTTTTACGCAACATGTTCCCGATAACAATTTCAAGCGGATCATCACCATAACCATAAATAAATTCGCCTGCGAGGGGGATCAACCGCTCCGCGTAACCGTCAACTTCCGCCTTTATCTTGTCCTGATCGCTGCCGATACCCGTCAGCCTGAGTTTGACTTCCCCCAAACTTGGTAAATAAGCAAGCTTGATGTGCGGCGGCAGTGAATTTTCCCACGATGAAATCTTCTCAGCGAGATAGGACTCTCCAATCCCTACCGTCCTGATGACCTGGTGGTGAATGACCGGCGTCGTGAATGCCTCTTTCAACCTGGGGATAACAAGCTCTGTCATCATCTTTTTCATTTCATGCGGAACACCGGGCATGGAGACGAAAACTTTGCCATTCTTATTAAACCACATTCCCGGTGCTGTTCCGATCCTGTTTGTTACTTTTTCGCAGCATACCGGCAAGGCTGCCTGTTGCCTGTTGACTTCGGTAAGTGTACGACCACGGCTTCTGAAAAATTCCGTCACCTCAGCCAGCGCTTCGTCATCGATTTTCAATTCGCAGTTGAAGTATTTGACTAAACAAGGTTTGGTCAAGTCGTCGTTTGTCGGTCCGAGCCCGCCGGTGATCAAAATAATGTCGGCGCGCGTCTCAGCCTCCGCAAATGCCTTAAGGATCTCGTGCTCCACATCACCTACAGTCGTCTTCCGTATGACCCTGATACCGGCCAGTCCGAGGTGGACTCCCATCCATTGTGCGTTGGTATCCACAATTTGTCCATAGAGAATCTCATCGCCGATCGTCAGGAGCTCCGCTGTTACTTCTTTCATAGTATGATCAAATAAAATTTAAACTCGTTTCCAACGTTCTGCTCCCGGCGCTGGTCTACCCATATGAAGCAACTATTTCGAAACTATGAAAGCAAAAGTATTCAGGAAGATTGGAATTCTATCAACAATTTTCTCCATGGGGACAATAATTGTATTGTTGTTCTCTTGTGATGTGCTCGAATCGGAGCCGGATGTATTGGAACCGGTTGTTGACATCGACGGGACGGAAGTATACGTGCTGGCCAACGGATCGTCATTCATCGACCTGCAGTCGAAAGTTCAAACCAGTCAGCCTGCGCGGTTGGCGGTTACATCGGAACCACGCCACGGACTTCTGGCCGACCTCGGACAAGGGATCTTACAGTATTCTCCGACAACCGGTAGCTCACGGGCGCGTGATGGATTTGAATTCACCCTGTATTCCGCCACCAACGAGATTATCAGGAGAGACAGCGTGGTCATTGTAATCGAAAGTGACTCCACAAACCTCCCCTGCAATATTTACCCCGTTAACGACTATGTATATTCTGTTGGTACAACGGGTGTACTGATCGATGTAACCGCAAATGACGTGATCTGTTCCAATACGGTGGAGGTATCGGTTTATTCGCCTGCGAGTTCCTTTCCTCCTTACTTCGGAACAGCGGAAGTGGAAAATAACCGGATTCGTTATGTACCAGGTCCGTCCTTTAACGGTGAGGATAAGATTATGTATAAACTTACAACCTCCAACCCGGCACGGATAGCCTATGGTATGGTTTATATCACCAGTGACTCGGCCTGCACGTTCTCAGTTGCAGACGACCTGTATACTTTTGACAGCCTGGTTGAAAACAGCAACATCACCTTGAAGATATTCGAAAATGATTCATTATGCCAGGCGTTGAACCAGTACCAGGTAAACCTGAAGTCGGGTCCGGTCTACGGAACTGCACTACTCACGCCCGATGGATTCCGGTATCAGGTACCCGATTCAGTTGGATTTGTTTTCAACGATCACTTTACCTATGAAGTCTGTATTGATGCTTCCTGCAAAATTGCCAGGGTGGATGTCAGGCTGATGGTGGACACGGTAACTAGCTGTAATTTTTTCGCGGTACCCGATTCTGTCGATATCACGAACAACGCCATGGGTACTGTATTCCTCGAGGTTACAAAGAACGATTCGATCTGCGGAGAGTTAACAAGTTTTGGAATCACTGAAAATCCGGCATACGGCACGGCGTTTATCAACGCATCAAACAAAACGATCGGATATCAGCGCGATCCCCTGATGAACAGGAACGACTCGCTGCGTTATGAGATATGTAAAGGGGAAAAGTGCAGTACGGCGGCAGTGTATATAAAACGAACGAAATAGTAAAACAAAAACCCAGAGGACTCCGGTTGACAAAGCCGGGGTCTTTTTGCATGCATGTATAATCACTACGACCTGCTGACACGGTGTAAAAATGGAGACGCGAAATCGCAGCGCATTCTTTACGACCTTTTTAAGGCCAAGCTGATGGGGCTTTGCAGGAGATATGCGCGTAACCGCGAAGAAGCACAGGATGTCCTTCAGGAAGCATTCATCAGGATATTTAACAATATGCATCAGCTGGAGTCCTCGGAAAAGCTCGAGAGCTGGATGAAATCCATCGCGGTCCACACAGCGATTAATCAGTATCACCGTACAAAGAGGCATGAACTGATATTTTCACCATCCGCTGAAAATAATGACGTATCCACCGTTGAGTCGTTAAAGGACTTGCAGGTGTATCCGGACGAGTTTCTGATTTCACTGGTCAATAATCTCCCGGACGGTTGCCGGATGGTGTTTAACCTGTATGCTATCGAAGGGTACAGTCATGCCGAGATAGCCGAAAAACTGAAAATATCGGAAGGGACCTCGCGGTCCCAGTTTCATCATGCGAAGTACCTGCTGAAAGAAAAATTAAAATGCCAGGACCTGGCGCATTATTATGAAAAATTTGCCTGACGACGAATTGTTTGATGCATTGGAGACCCGGCTCAGGAATTTTATGGAAGAGCCCGGTGAAGAAGTGTGGAATAAGATCTCCGCTGAAATTCCACGCTCGCGCACACCCCTGCTGATGCTGTGGTTCAACAGGAGCGCGGCAGTCCTGGCGATTGTAACGCTGCTGTTTCTACCTGGCATCAAAACAGATCGGCCTGTCCCCAATTCAACAAATGAATTCACGAAAGATACGCGCGTCCCTTCCGGCAAGGTACCTCCTGCGTTAGTTATAACTCCCGGACGTGGTAATCGGATTGTTGGACGGGCTGATGCTTCGGTGGCACACCTGGAGGCACGCGGTAACCAGCCGACTTCCTTCGATGTGACCGGCGCACCATTCATTCCTGTAAACCACAGTGAAGATACATTGGCAGAAGCACTGCCTGGTACGCATTCGGATTCGGTCGAAGTTGAGGTTGCGATATTGCCTCTACCTTTAGCTGTTCCTGATTCCATTGAACTTACCGATACCCGCGAACCTGGTGAGAAGAAGAAAAAAAAGCGAAAGGGAATATCTTTTTATTCCCTTGTGACACCTACGCTTTCCTACTATCGCATATCGCCGCTTGCTGAAGATCACATCGTCATCGAACGTTTAAAAAGTCCGCCGGTACTTTCGGCAGGTCGTCTCGGCATCAGCATAGAGGCTGGTATTCAGGGAAAGATCACGGGCCGGCTGGAGTACCTCGCCGGAATAACATATTACAGCCAGTCGCAAAGGATCAAATACGAGCAGTTAACAAGCGACCATGTGATTATCGAGGAAGAGGATGGGAAGGGTTATATGGTCAGGCCGGGAGTGCTGGAAAAATCCTTCCAATACAAGATGCAGAATATCGGAGCACAGGCCGGACTGATGTACTCACTCAAGCAAGTTGGACTAGTGCATAAAGCGGGTATCCTTTTACAGTACCAGAAAGGTTTCCATACACCGGATGAGACCTCCGGGTTTAGCCGGACGAGACCGGACTACCTTAGTTATCAGCTGCTCTACCGGATGGAGTATGCAGTGAGGCGGGGTGTATTTGTACAGCCAAGCTACTCTCGTTCCTTTTATTCCGACGAGTCGTTGCAAGCACCCTTCAGTCTGAAGCAAAGCCGCGCAGGTATTGGATTGGGAATCGTTTACCGCTTTTAACTTGGCGATGAATGGATTATTCCATAGCTTCCTTGGAGTATATCTAACCGTATGGGTTTCTCCGCAGCTGACTGGCAAAAAAGTATATACATCAATGGCTTTGCCGGGACCCGGCCAGTCATAAAAGCCGACTTATCCCGCCTCGAGGAGCAGGCTTCTTCTTATATGAGTGAGCAGGCTTTCGCTTATGTAGCCGGTGGCGCGGGCGGAGAGAGGACCATGCAAAATAACAGGCAGGCGTTCGGGAAATACCGGATCGTTCCCCGTATGCTTCGGAACGTGGGTGAACGCGATACGGAAATACGGTTGTTTGACAAAAAATTACCTTCACCATTTTTATTGGCACCAGTCGGTGTTCTTGAGTTGGTTCGCGAACGGGGTGATTTGGATGTCAGCCGTGCGGCGGCGGAGTGCCGGGTTCCTTTTATTTTTTCCAACCAGGCTTCGGTGCCTATGGAGGAGTGCGCGGGAGCAATGGGAGACAGTCCGCGCTGGTTCCAGCTCTACTGGAGCAAGTCGAATGAACTGATCGCCAGTTTTGTACAGCGCGCTGAACAGTGCGGGTGTTCAGCCCTGGTGGTAACGCTCGATACAACGATGCTGGGATGGAGACCGCGGGACCTCGATCTGGGTTACCTTCCTTTTCTCGAAGGCAAGGGTATCGCCCAGTATACATCCGACCCTGTGTTCCAAAAAATGCTTGACAGCGGTTTGCCTTCTTCACAAACAAAACGCAGGATCACTTTTCGTACGATACAAGGTTTGATCGCAATGGTTACCAACTATCCCGGTAACGGATTTTTAAAAAAGTTAAAATCGGGACGGCCGGTCCATGCTGTTCAGAAATTCGTAACCACCTACTCCAACCCCTGTACTACCTGGAACGATTTGAGTTTTCTTCGTTCGTTAACGAGGCTTCCAATCATACTGAAAGGTATACTACATCCGGACGATGCGCTCAGGGCTCTTGATGCCGGGATGGATGGAATTTATGTCTCCAATCATGGCGGTCGCCAGGTCGATGGATCCATTTCTTCACTGGAAGCGCTTCCGCACGTTGCCAGGGTCGTGAAAGGTAAGGTACCCATTCTGCTGGATAGTGGAATCCGCGGCGGAGCGGATGCATTTATTGCGCTTGCACTGGGTGCCACGGCTGTTTGTATAGGCAGACCGTATGTTTACAGCCTAGCGATTGGCGGAGAAAAGGGTGTCCTGGAACTTCTTCACCATCTCATGACAGAGTTCGAGCTGACGATGGGACTTTCCGGCTGCCGTAATATTGCCGATATAACCCCTGAATCCATATTGATGTAACCTGAAATCATTCCGCCGAAACGGTTCGGGTGCGGTTTTTTCTATCTTTGCTGCACTGAACGATACGAAAATGGGGAGAATACTTTTACTTGCGCTTGTACTCATCATGGGTGCATGTACGACGGCACAGATTAATCAGACGCTGGGAGATGTCAACAAGGCTCTCGGCGAAGGTACGCCGCTAACAACAGCCGAAGTCGCTGACGGTCTTAAAGAGGCCCTCATCAAAGGCATTTCCACGGGGTCGGATCTTGCATCCCAACTCGATGGCTATTTCAAGAATCCTGAAATCAAAATTCCCTTTCCGCCGGAAGTAAAAAAAGTGGAGGACAAACTCCGTCAGGTGGGACTGGGAGGGGAGGTGGATAAATTCGTAATGACACTCAACAGGGGAGCCGAAGATGCGGCAAAGGAAGCAAAGCCGATTTTTATCGCAGCTATCCGGTCGATGACCATTCAGGATGCATGGGGAATATTAAAGGGGCAGCCGGACGCGGCAACACAATACCTGAAACGGACGACGTCGGGTTTGTTGAAGGAAAAATTTAAACCTGTGATTCAAAACTCGTTAAATAAGGTTAATGCAACCCGGTATTATAGTGATATTGCCAACACCTATAATAAGATTCCGCTTACCGAGGATATAAATCCAAACCTGGACGACTATGCGACAGATAAGGCTATCGAGGGACTTTTTGTGATGATCGCCCGCGAGGAAAAAAATATTCGCCAGGATCCCCTCGCTCGTACAACAGAATTGCTGAAGAAGGTTTTTGGTGCACAATAGAAGTTCGTCGCCTCATTGAGCAATGCCGGACCCGTGGGGGAAAATGGCCCCTTACGCTGCTACGGAGATTTTTACAGTTGTTGGGCGGTTTGACCAATATTTTTATCTTTGCAGCCGCTGTTTTCAGAGCTGTTTTTAAACTGGCACCGGGCGGCTCAGAACGGTCACCGGCTATGGACGATAGCGCTGATGCGTTTTTAGTGTTCCCGGAGGGAAAACCCGGTTAGTGATGAGAAAATACACAAATTCGGCTGACGAATAAAACAGCATTCCGGCCTCGTAGTTCAATGGATAGAATAGGAGTTTCCTAAACTTTTGATGCAGGTTCGATTCCTGTCGAGGCTACTGAAGCGGATAAATCAAAAAATGCTTTTGGTTTATCCGCTTTTTCTTTGTCAAAATTGCCTGATATTGAATCAATTAGCTTGAGTGCCGGATTGACATTCAAGGTTCGATAATGGTCAATTTTCCGATCATACTG
>JBGSJE010000013.1:0-541035 GCA_041742155.1 Chryseolinea sp.
CGCAAGTGGACCTTCCCAGTCAGAAACTGGAGTTTGATTGTAAATCAATTTATTAACATCTTCGGAGAGCGGTGCAAACTATAAAACCCTTTACGCAGTTACTTAGACGCGACACTTACACACTTAGATGGACAGTGTCAAAATATGAACCGATAAAACGTTTCGTGGGTTTCTACGATTACATCTTTATATGCCTGGTGGTTTGATTGAAAATCGTGTCTCGTTTTTTTAAAATGTTCGCTTGCAAGTTCACGGTATTTTTTCATAAACGCCCTCATTGCACCGTGACCGTGAACCCCAGTAAAATTTAAATTATCAACAACCATTTTGTTCGAATTTAGCAGATTAAAGAAAGTCGTTTCAAAAGACTGCTTAATGAGATTATTGTTTTGCGTTATCTGATTTTCTGTTTGTTTTTCGAACACTGCTCTTGTGTCAGCCAATTCCTCTTTTTGTAGCTTAATACTATACCATAGTGCCCCAAAGGCAAGACAAGTAAAGAGGCTGTTAATGACTCCAAAAGTGTCTCCCGTCTGGCCAGTCTTTTCAACATTCGCTAGATATATTGAAAATGACGCCACCAAGGCAAGTGTAAGCCAAATACCTAGCATGATTCTGATGACCTTGTTGAACTCCTGAAAATTAAACTTCGCTTTTTTCTTTTCATTTGCTTCCATAACGTTCTAATTATGTCGAGGAGTTATGATGTGGTAAAATTTATTGAACTTATTACTAATACCGTTGTAAGCTCCCACCTTTTATTTGAGCAAAGGGAAGTTATTCCAGTAGGGCTCCTCTTACTGTTCAATTTGCCGTGAATTGCCATTACACCAAGCGGTTATTGAGTGAAGTTTTTCTATTCTTCGTCTGAATCATCAAAGTCATGTACATTGTTCAGTTCCTCCAATGCGTCATCTAGTCCTTCCCTTCTGTAAATTTCTGAAAGCGATTTTTTAGGATAGTTCTTATTTTCATTCAACTGAATTGCTTCAAGTAATATGGCATTCGCTGATTCTAGATTAGATTCTACATAATATGCATATTCTCCTTTCATACACCGTAGAATGTCGTCTGATTTAATCGCAGGACTGGATTTAACGGCATTTATCAAGTTCTGTAAAATATTTGTATCAGAGATGGAAAATTGCTTTTTCCTTCTAATTACGCTTATAAAATATGAGTGAATATGATAAATATTAGTTTTTCGTTTCTCATAGTTTTCTTTTGCCAAATCTAATGCCTCGTCATATTTACCCAGGGACAAATAGAGATTGACTATTTCCCTTTTTGTTCTTGAGTGCTCAGGATAGTATTCAAGTGCACTGTGATAGTATTCAAGTGCTTTTGCTTTATTGCCCTTATGTCTATGGTAAAATCCTAATAAAAAGTAGTAATCAAGCTTAGTAACATCATTTTTAAAGAATGAAATAAATTCAAAGAACTTGTCATTACGTGTTCTGGCATAAGCTAATGTTAGCCTGTATTTTGTTTCCCAAATTATTTGTTGGTCGTAGTTAGTGTTCTCAAGTAATTCTAAACAAATTTTAATCACATAGCGGTAGTTACCTTTGTCGTACTCTTTAATCACATTCTTAATTATCAAAGATGGAATGAAATATTTTTTGGGAATTTTTACTTCATTTTCAAGCATCTTCTGAAGTGTAATCATAAATTCAGAATAATCATCAGTTATGATTTTATCTAAGTCTTCTTTTAATAGATTTTTTGTTACGTTGTTAAGACGTTCATTGTATTCATAATCGAGTTTTATTTTTGAACGATTGATAAAATCGGATAGAGTCGGATTTAATTTAACATACTCATAACCACCTAGCACGAAATTAAATAATGACAAATCAAATAATTTCTGTAACGCAATTGATGTTTCTTCATTTTCACCAAAAACTTTGTTTATTAGGTCTATACTGAAAATCTCATTTGTTGAAAGAAGAATTGCTAATTGATAGGCATTTCGGGTGCCTCTCAAATGATTAATAATTGTGTTACTAAATCTATCAGAATACTCAACTATTTCGTGAATATTCTTCTTAGCTTCCAAGGGATTAATTTCAATTAAATTTACAGCGTAAATAATTTGTGAAGGAATACCATTTAAGTGTTCGATGAAAAACTCCTTATCCTCTCGTCTTAAATTTTCTAGTTGATAAATTTTCAGTAATCTTAGAAAAAGGTTTTTTGACTCCGCTTTGGAAAGCTCAGGTATCCTGTATACAAGTGATTTCTTTTCTTGCCTTAATTGGACTTCATTGGGTCGGTATTTTGATACTAAGCAAAGAACTAAGTTGTTGTGGAATATTTCATTATTGACCAAGCTTTTAAACCAATCAACAACCAAGTTGTTTGGAAGGACTACACCGCCTTCATCTATTACAAAGACTAACTCCTTGTAGTCCATAAATTGCTTCAGGAGTCTAACAGCAATGTCAATTTTGGCTTCGATGCTTAAAACAGAAAAATCATAATCAGAGACTTCCGGAGTTTTGCTAATAGTATTTAGTTTGTAAATAAAATTCTCAACACTTTCCTTGGATTCTAAGGTAATTGTCGTTGGTGAATCTAGATAGTTTGTGAGTGCATATTTTCTTAGTGCATTTTTAAGAAATGTTCTTCGTCCTATGCCTTCAAAGTAATTATAAGCAATTATATAAGTTGGAGTCCAATTGTCGACATTATTTATCTCATTTTCAAATTTCCCCATTTCCGCATTTCTACCAACAAAATTATTTTCTATTTCTTCGTTAAATTTTGTTTTTTTAAAATTAACTTCTTTGAGCGCTTGTCGTATCTTTTTTAGTATAATTACTTCGTTATTGATGAACTTCAAATTATAAGGTTTAGCAATCCATTTCGGAATTCTCTTATCTGAATATGTAATATTTTCATCAATAATTATTGGTATGATTCTTTCTGTAAAATCATTTTTCAAATTCTCTTTCGCTCTATTAATTTCTTTCTTGACCCAGGGTGACTCAAGGGATTCATCCGATATGAATAAAACAAAGATGTCGGAACTATCTAACTCAACAAAAATTTGCTCAAGTGTTTTTCTTCCAGGATCAAATGAAATTTCGTCGAGTACACAATTTTTGTTTCCTAGTTGAATAGCAACTTTGCGAATCAAATCTTTGTCTTTACTGCTATGCGATAAAAAAGCTTTTGCCATTTTATTTTATTTTGTGTTGATTGAGTTTGTTAACTATGGATGAACTTGACTTTGATGCATAAACTGTGGTGGTGGATTCGGAGCGCATCACTGCTCCGCGAAACAAAACGTAATTTAGTGGACAAAACTTCAAATTTACACTGAATTCCGCCATTGCTTTTACGTTTTCTGGGCGCCCGGGATCGACATTAGGTATCGAAGATACCGAATTATTCCAGGGAGTGGAAGTCTCTTATGGTGAGCTTTCAAAGCCAATTAGAAAATCACCAGCTGGTTTTGAGCCTTTGATAAAACTGGAAATATGGTGGGTGTGTGGGGTATTCGTATGTGTGCCTGTAGATGGGTAACTAGTTTTAAACAGTGTTAAAAGATTAACTCGGAGAAATACACATCGTCACTTGGGACAGAATAGCCATTAATGTTATAAATATTTGGTTTTGCGTAAGCTATTTGTATGTTCTCATTTTCTATCGCTGCAAGACCTGTTCCAATTGTTGAGATTTTGTTGTTCAATGGAGCTATAACAGTATTTAGGTTCTTGAATCGTGTATTTTTCAAATGCTGAAGAATTTGATTCTTTGCTTCTATTGGATCAGTTAAAGAAAAAGTGAATTTACTCGCTTTTGGATATTCTACAAAAAGTCTTTGATGTCTTTCAAAATTTATCTTTTGATGGTTGTTCTGAATTGAGTGATCAATATCTGCGAATCCTAAAGAAATATTCTCATATTCAAATTCCTCAATAAGCCTTTTCGTTCTTTCAGATTCAAATCCGAACAAGATCATGAGGTGATTTTTCTGTGTTGGGTCTGTAAATCCTGGATAGCCAATAACAGTTCTGATTTTTTGGACCCCTTTTGATAGCCATTTATCATCGTCTGACTTACTATTAATTGAGTATTCGCTTGCTCCTACATATACAAAATAAATTGATCCAAGATGCTCTTTTTTTAGAACAACCAATTTAAGCAATACAAGTAGCGATTCATGTGTAAATGTTGTTGAGTCAATTAATAGATTTGGTCGTGTTTGCTTTGAAGTAATTTTACGAAGAATTGTCTCAATGATTATGTAATTCTTTATGGGCGAGTCGGAATCCAAAGGTACCAATTCGCACACGTCACCAATTTCCTTAGATAGTATTTCTGCATTGAATATGATTTTATCACTCTCGTTATTATTTAGAAAAACTATAGCTGTTTTTAAAGGGTAACCAGACATCACTCTGGGAATCACAAAGCATCTATCCTCAAAACTCGATGAAGTTATAAAAACATCAATTGATTTTTGAATTACTTTATCTTTGAAATTATCTTTGTGAAGTTTAGTTGTCATCGTCTTGACCGAATATTTGCATTTGTTCTTCCATTTTTGCGCCTTTAACAGACTTCTTAAGTAATTCGGCAAATCGCTTACTATCATCAAGTGACTTCTTCAACACAGATGACTTCATAAATTTATATCCAGCAAAACTTGATGGGTCAAGTCCAAAATGCGGTGCCAAGATACGGTTTAGAATATAGAGACGGGATTTACCGGTCCCTTGTTTATTTCCTATCATCGACTTTTGGAGATACCCATGCTGTACCCCCAAGTCAAGAATGTTTTTTAATTCCTCGTCTGGCTCATCATGTAAGGCAACTGAAAATACGCGTCTTTCAGATGAATCTGATAATAAAATCATTCTAAATAAACCACCCATTCCCATCAAAAGATTTCGGAGTTTATCCATGTCTCGTTTGTTGTCAGACTCATCCCTATACTTATCAAACTCGCTCTCAATTTTCCATTCACTATATTTCTTTATCTGCTTATCCTGAATTTCAGGATCAATAAATTTAATGATTCCGGGCTTTTGGGATTGTTGGGCAACAAACATCTCAAAGGCAAACGCGATAAATTCGCGGATAATTCCGGATGAAATATTTACTAATTGGCCAAACCCGGCATAACTAAAAGTGTACCTGTTCCCTTCAATATTTTTTTTAATGTAATCAGGAACTGCATACCGATAAGCATAGTCGTAGGCCTGATGCTTATTAAGGCCCTCTCCAATCTTGTCCTTTATGTATTGATTCTTGATTTTATCGATTTCAGATGCCTGTTTATCGTCCGGGGGAAAGAAAGCCTCAGGATCAGTTATTGTGAATTTATATTTATCTAATCGGCGTGCAACAATTTCGTGAACTCTACTATAGTAGACGTCTTTCTTTGTTGTGTAGATATCATTTAAATTTACATCGGTATAGTCATGTGGCGTATCAATTCTTGAATTATTGATTGTATTGTAAATCTTATACTTGAGTTGCGTTGATATTTTAAGACTTACTTCATTGGAGGTTCGCAAAGATACCCAAGAATTAAGAATTTTTCGCTGGGTGAAATTTAATTCGTCAGCGTCATCAATCAGAAGAAAGATAGCTTTAGGCGGCATGAAATCCCAAGTTTTAAATCCAAGCAATAGATCATATAGAAAATCCGTGTATAAAAGAATTGGCCCATTGTAGGGAAGGGGCTCGGGGCTACCAATTAATTTCTTTAGGTAATCATGTTGAAATTGACTGTGTATTGTCCTTAAAACTTCAATTATTTTTTCAAATATGTTTTTTGGGGATAGGTTTTTATTTAATTCAATATTCTCAGAATATCCTGAAAACCTTAATGCGTTTGTGAAAACGTTGTTATAAAATTTGGATATCTGTGTTCTGTTTTTCTTATTGTCAGCTATTTCAATCTCTAACAGTTCTTTGAAAATTATCTGTGCAAAATGAACAACCATGAAGTGTTCATTAAGTAATGCCTCACCGTGTTTGTTATTTAATTGTATGTCAGTTTTATTGAGGTGTCCTTTTTTAATAGGAATGTAAATAGAAAAATAATCTAAATCCTTGATTTTTCTTGGCCTTTTCAAGCGCTTGCCATTACTATCTACCAAAACTTGACAATCAGGTCTCATGAAGCGGAACATCATACTTTTTCCTGAACCTCGTGGCCCATTAATGAAAGTGTGGCCAGATCGAGGAACATTATAATATTCCCCAAATACGGGCACGAATAAGTCAACCAGGTCATTTGGTTTTATTTCATCGGGATTCTTAAATTCAAATGGGTTTGTCATTTTTTTCCATTTTTGGAAAGCTTGTCCATTTTCATCGTTTTCGTTGTACTCTTGGTTTTTTAATTCGGGTCTGCAAATTCTGACCGTTTATTAATGAACCGTTTTTAAATCTCAAACTAGGGCACATTGTATAAATATCAAGATCACTTGAGGGATACTCATGATCCTGTAAAGTGAATGTTATATCATCGTCAACTTTTAGATCTCTTTCGGTAAACTTTTCAGCACTTGGTGATGCGTAGAATTCAATGCGCACCCAAATCTTTTCGATTTCAACGTAATGCTTCCAAAACTTAGAGCAGTAAATTCTTTCAAAGTGCATCTTCAGCGCCCTGTTGAATATTTCGTCAATTAAAAAGACGTTTCTTATACTCTTGCCATGATTTTTACCGAATTTTCTGAGTACATACTCTTTTGGGATTTTGAAATGAAGTTCGACCCATTTTTTACTGTGCTCGATCCTGACTGTATCTAAGCAAGAGGCATAAGCGTGAAATATCTCACTACCTTTTGGTAATTTACCTTCATTCAGGCTTTTGGTATCAGCCCTGTAACGATCATCAGCAAGTTCATCAGCGAATCTTAATATAGCTGCAAGGAGCTGTAGTTTAACATCATAGCCGTCAGTTTTTATCTCTGGCTGAATCTTGGAAATAGTATCTTTGCTTTGCGTACCATCCTTATATACTATTTTTCCTCCGTGCACACTGGCGATGTCATTAACATACTTGACTTCCGTTCTATCAAAAAGCGCTGGAGTAAGGCCGTCTCTAATTGCTTCAATTACCTTCGTTTCATGGTCAACTCGTCCGTAAAAATATCCCACATCATGAATTTGTATTGCGTTCAGTAAAAGAAATATCTCCTTGGCATTTAATGATAGTTGATCTCCATTATTTAGTAGATGACTGGCCCTTTCTATTACTGTTTTTATGTGATTGGGTCCGTGGTCATTTAGCCAGATAATATTATTGAATTTTTTCTTTTTTTCAAGTTCTTCTCTTATTGCTTGCTTTGTTACTTCTTTGTGAAGGTTATTATCTAAATAGTGCTTAAAGGTTGTATATTTTTCATGGTATGGAAAGGAGTCACCGCCCATCTTAAAGCTGGTCTTAGGCAATTTTTTAAGTAATTCCTCTAACGTCTTTTGCCCTAGTTTCATTGAGTTAGAATTTCTTTAAACACTACTTTTGCCAAAAGTGGTGGCACTGCATTTCCAACCTGCTGTTGTTGGTGCGTTAGATGACCTTTAAACTCGAACCAATCAGGAAATGATTGAAGGCGAGCTGCTTCACGAACAGATAATCCACGATTCTGTGTCGGGTGTACCAGCATGTTTTTTCTGTAATTGCCTATAACAACGGATGGTTGATTTTCAGCTAGTCTATGATAAATCCCACCGTGGCATCTTGTATAGTCCTTGTAGTTACTCATTAGTTTTGCTGGAATTGCGCTCCAATTTCCACCTTGTGGAATATGTGAGTACCTATTTAAGACTAATTCTGAATTTCTCGTAACGTAGTGGTTCTTTGACTTCGAAAGTTTACCTCTCATTTTTTTTGCATACCCGTTCTCAGCTTTTTTTCTGTATGGAAGTTCACTTTCCAAAGCACCATTCTTCAAAAATGGGAGATCATTTAAAGCATCCTTAACAGTTACGCTCTTACCTGAACCAGATCTTGGAAATTTAAATGTTATCCCATGCAATGATCCAACTAGAAAGAGTCTCTCTCTTTTTTGTGGAACTCCAAAATCTGTTGCATTGAGTACTTCATAGTTTAAGGTGTATCCAAGTCTTTTAAGGGAGGTCACTATTTTGTTAAAAAAGAAACCTGATTCAGTCAAAAGCAAACCGCTTACATTTTCTAGGACAATCCAGTCAGGCATGCAGATTTTTGCAAGTCTAATATATTCTTCAAACAACCAATTATTCTCATTCGATTTATTTCTAGTTTTTTGATTCGACAGTGAGAAGCCTTGACATGGTGGCCCACCAAACAGGATTAAACCTTCCTGCGTTTTTTGAATTGGGACAGTTTTGATTTTTCTAATATCTTCATTGAGTACTTTGCAATGTTTGTGATTCAAAGAATAAGTCATCGCTGCAAACTTATCGATTTCGATAGCAAGTTTAATGTCAATACCTGCCCAAGTTGCACCGACAGACATTCCTCCCGCCCCTGAAAAAATTTCAATTCCTATCATAGATTACACTGGCTTGACTTTGATGTGTTAAACGTCATATATGGTGAATTGTCATAACATCAATAATAGCTGTTTATTTTGGTTTATTCAACTCTATTTCGGGTGTTGGGGATGGTTTGGGCTCTTGCCATAGTTTTGGTTGCGTGGGTTGGCGCGGCTATGACATGAACCAAATGTGCATGTGAGAATCTCTCCTTGGTAGCAGTCCGGTGCGTGATATAGCACAAATCTTTATTTGTTAAGCGTATCTATAATTTTTTTTTACCCACGTTGCGTAACGTAATTGCTTGGCCATGCGGAGAATTTGAATTAGTAAAGCTTCGCCCGTTCATTTTTTGCTGCGAAGCGAGACTTTGTCAGCTTTCTCGTCACTGTCCGCAGAATTTGAAGGGGATTGGCACTAACAAAATAGTATGTATATT
Organism: Chryseolinea sp.; assembly: GCA_041742155.1. Lineage (GTDB taxonomy): Bacteria > Bacteroidota > Bacteroidia > Cytophagales > Cyclobacteriaceae > Chryseolinea. The sequence goes on from JBGSJE010000013.1 coordinate 8,930, forward strand.
CCGGATGTCCCTGGCAAGCTAAACGAATTTGCGTTTACGTTGAAAAGTACCGTTTCGCATAGGTTATCTACATTTAAAAAAACCATTTTCCTATTATCTGAGAAAATAACCGTATGCTGTTATTTTGAATATTATTAATTCCCAGTGGGCTGAGGATCGGATTGGATCAGGTGGGGCAGGGAATTATTTTCAATTTAATTGGTCCTGGATCAAATTCCAAGGAAGAAATAGGGACTGGTTTATTTTTCTATTCGGCCCGGATTGTAATTGGCGGCACGGAGTTATTGTAAAGGGAAAAAGGAATTTTTGATGGCATTTTCTGTTCTGCTTATTCGATTTTTACACCAAATTCCTGGTCTAAATGGTTCCTTTCCGCTGTTGTCATTCAGGACCTGCTCAAAGCCATAGCCAGTGGTTTAACGACCAAGGCAATAGCGGTATTACTCAAGATGTCTGAGGCTACGGCGGAGACTTACCGGATCAGGCTCATCAAAAAGGTGGGGGTCAGCAATACGGCGGGTCTGATCGCCTATGCGTTTCGGAACGGGATTTTGTAAATGGAGGGTATTTCCGCCGCCGCGTCCTGTCCCACGATACGGAAACGTTAAACGAAGATAAAACTTTATACCAACTCGTCACGGCACCATTGCAGTAACATGCTGTTGTATGCCGCACTACGTTCTTCATTCTCCTACGTCTTTTTTGTACTGTCCGTTTTGGAGCCGGCTTTTTTTGAGACCACATTGCTCTTTGTTTTATTTACTTTCATTGGTTTCGGCCTCGCATGCCTTGGTTGATAAACTCCAAGTTTACCTCCGCTTGGTAATGTTAATTTCACCAATTGTCCCCAACCTTGATTTTCAATTTCGCTACAGGAAATATTTTGTTTTGACATTTGTCGGACAAACGTATCAATGTCATCGCACATTAAATAAATTTCGTGATTACCATTGTCAGAAGAAGGATGTACAGCAAGTTCTGAAGGTGGAAGGCCAAAAATTAACCAGCCGTGTCCAACGTCAACATTTGTCAATTTTAGTATGTCCTTAAAAAACGCTTTGTCGGCTTCTGCGTCCTTTGAATAAATTACTAAATGGATTCCTGTTGTCATAGTTTTAGTTGTTAGTTAACATAGTTTGACTCATCATGGTGTGGCATGTGCACTGTGTTAGCGGCTGCCGTTCAACTCTACATTGAGTACAATGCGTTACGGAATGTCTCATGACTACCAATGTCAAACAATTCACCATTGGTCCGAAGTCCAAGACCGAACATTTTAGACTCCTCGTCAAAGTAGATCACGTAGCCGTCACCGTCGGAGCTCTCCTCTAAAACGGTCCAAAGATTGTCGGAAGAATTCTTGTCTTCGGAGCTCCAATACTGCTGAATTGTCGGAGCTACTAGCCGCTGCGTCAAATCAAGTCCGAACACGTTCCTGATGTCAGGTTCAAATTCTAGTTCTTTGTCTATTATCTGTCTTATCTCGTCCGAAGTCATGGGAATCTAGTCGTCACTGAATGGTTACCGCTAACATTTGTGCATAAGCATTGGAGGAAAAAGGAGGGCTTGGTAATGCCTGCCCGCCGCAAGCCTGTAGGCGTGAGGAAGGAATGCCAAGCCAACTTACATTGATTATGCACTTTGTTAGCGGTTCGTTGTTTTACTTTTTTTACTATGCCTGTTAGCTGATATTGTCTCGTGTCTTGAATGTTTATCATTTACCTACATTCATTTCTAAATCTGCTTTCCGTACAGCTTCGATAAAGGACTTTAATTTAGTACGGTCGAGTTTTGAATTGGTTCGTACGCCATTGCATAAATCAACCCCATAAGGACGAACTATTCTTATCGCATCTCCTACATTGGAAGCGTTCAATCCGCCTGCTAGGAAGACAGGATGAGGACTTCTTCTTACAAACTCAAAGCTTATTGACCAATCGTGAGTTCGACCAGTGCCTCCATATACAGGGGGGTCAAGATTTGGACTTCCGGAATCAAGAAGAAAGGCATTTACGTAGGGTGAATATTTATCGATTAATTCTAGATCGTTTTCATTTTCAATATGGATTACTTGTACTCGCTGAATAGCGGGTATTAATTCCGATAGTTTTTTTGATTCAGCTATGTCCAGGTGGGGGAGAATTTGAATCGTCGATACTCCAGTTGAATTTACAAGTTCAGCAATATTTGAAGATGTTGTTTCAGAAGTTAACAAGAAGGTTGCAACTGAAGGTTCGATAAAAGGTGTTATTGATGCAACGCTTTTTGTGTCTATAGTACGTTCGGAGGTGGGCTTAGCACATACAAAACCTACTGCATCTGCCCCTGCCTGGATGGCCAATTGTGCCTCTTCCAAGGAAGCGATACAACAGATTTTGATTTTAGTGCCGGCATTTGATCTCATATTTACTTTATAAAATTTCAAGACTTATCATATCTTTTGGCGATTCCTAAAGTGTTGGTATATTATTCTTTATCCCATTTCATTTTTTCTGTATTGTTTGACTCAGTGTTGCTTTACAATGATCGCTAACGTTCACATATAAAGTTGTAATAGCTTAGGCTCCTGTCGGATATTTCTTATACATTTGTTGTGGGTTGTACTTTTTATCTCCACTCCTTTAATTTGACCTCTAGTATAGCTTTACCGTGTTTCTGTTCATATTCCGAAAGGTTGTCCAGGAATTCCGGTATTGAGTCCCAGGGTCCAGCCATTTTATAATGGTCAATTGAGTTGTATTCCTTTGATATTTCAACCTGTCCAATTACGTCAAAATTGATTTGCGCTTTTTTATAAAATTGAGCGTCGCACCAAATTATGCATTCACTCTCTGTATACTCGCCTGGAAATCCCTCGTGCTTCTGTGTTAGTATATTGGCATTCTCAAAATCCTTTATTGTAGGACTGGTTGATTGATCTAATGTCGTTACTGCCAACATGTTCAATCCAAATTCTGTGTCTTGTTCTGCCTCTAATACCAGAGCCCCTCCATAATTACCATTCTTCAACCCAAACACCAAACAGTCGCCCTTTTTAAAAACGGGTTTTCGGATAATCGGCTTTTTCCTTTTCTTTATTTTTGCAATTGGCTTTGATATTTTCTCCAAAAAGTCTTCTAATACTTTTTTCCTTTTCTTTACATCACTGGTTGTTCCATTCAGTTCCGCCCAAAGTTTTAAATCATCTTCAATTTTAATTATTGTTTGGACTTTCTCATAAACCTCCTGATCTAAAGCTCCGCACTCCCATTGAGCTTTGGCTAAAGCAAACCAAAAACTATTTTTGTGTTCATAGTTGGACTGTAATTCAATATTTGCTGAAACAATGATTTTTGTAATTTCTGGAACATCAAGTCCGTTATTGTACATATCGAAAAAATCAGAATAGATGTCCTCGAAGGTGTCGTTAGAAGATATCTCAGTTCCCCATGTTCCCATATTGTTAATCTAATCTGTTCAAAAACATAATGCATTGCACACAACGTTTGTGCATAAGCAGTGGCGGGTGTTCGAAGCGCGTCACTGCCTGCCCGTCCGTAGCGTTTCGATTAGGGCGGTCACACGAAACAAAACGTGCCCAAAAAAAGACTAAACTACTGATTATGCACTTATTGGCGGTAGTTTTACTTTCCAAATATCCTTGATAGTAGTCCCCTTTTCTTTTTTTGAATCACCCACACAGATTCTTCTGGATGTCTTCTGGTAAACTGATTTGGTCCAAAGAGGCCCCAAGCAAATCCGTCCTTCTTTGCTCCATGCCTCAAGTCCGCGACAACCCATTTGTCATCAGTAAACTCATTCAGAAATGCACTCAATTCATTATTACTTTTCCTGAACTCCGCTATGTCACTGATATTCGGATTGGTCGACCAAATGTCCATTACAACTTTTTCATGAACGTCATTTAGATAATTGTCACCTGGGTTCTTATAAAATTCTTCTAACGACGTAAAAAACTCGTTCAGTGAGTCACAGTAAATTACTAGGACTGCTGGGTCATGACAAGCAAAGTATATTTTGCCCAGATCTCCGTTGTCCTTTACCTCTAGCACCCAGAAATTACCAAGTCCGTCGTGTCCAAGTGTAATAGAGTGAGGAATTAGTTCTGTAAATCCAAATTCGTCTATCGAGTCAAAGTAGGCTGTCTCAAGTCCATATCCTTCCCACCCTTTTGTCTCCCGCAAAATTTCTATTAATTCGTCCGCTATTCTGTTAGCCGGAAATTTGGTCTTGAGAAAATTTAACTCATCTTCAGTCAGTCCCAATTTAAAGTCAAGAGTATAATTCTCTCCGTCTTCATCTACGAAGGTTGATGTCTTTAGTTTTTTAATTACTTCAATGGTTGTCATATCTCAATTGTAAAATTACCGCCAACAACACAGTATTTGTAGCGCTCGTATCCTTAGCAAGATAAACGAATTTCAATTATACAAAAAAAACGTCATTTCAAAAGGTCTATTAATATTTTTCGGAACCCTTGTTCGTATATCTTAAAGGGATAAACGTATCTCCACAACTTAATGAACCGTTGTACACGAGGTCCGTAAGTACAGTGGTGTGAGAGGTGCACCTCATCGGTGAAAATCCGGTGAGGCCGTCTACTTGTTTGGCTGCAGTACTAATCCACTCTTACTTTGTAGGTGTCCTTAGCGTAAATCAATATCGAGTCTTTCTTCAAAATCACCTTGGCCTTTTCAAAATCTATTTCTTCCTCAGTGTAAATCGTTCCTTTAAATCTCTCAAATACGTAAAGATACTTTTCAGTTGTGTAGTATTCACAGCAACGTCCAAGAAAGCCATTGAACTTCGAATAAATCTTTACGTCGTCCTGATTATAGTCGGCTTGCACTGGCATAATTGGAGCTAGCACAACGGAGGACAGCAGACCAAAAAATATTCCATGTACGAAGTAGAAAAAGGCTAAAATAACCGGAGTCATTGGGTAGAACAAATAGTAGATGGCGATTTTCTTAAATGGTCTAAGACTGGTCAAAAACAGAACTATCCCTGTCAAATACAAAATGGCTTTCAGCGCCACTGTCAGGCTAGTGTTTAGTCCAAAACCAATCGACACATTGGTCCCGAAATGACAAAGCAATATTGTCAGTAGAGCAAAATGAATGTTTCTGAGTTTTCCAAAAGTTGTCGTCATTTTTCTATTTTGAAAAAGTGCCTCCACAATTTAATGAACCGGTGTATACGAGGCCTGTACGTACAGTGGTGTGAGAGGCGCTCCTCATTAGTTTCTACTGGTGGGGCCGTCTACTCGATTGGCGCTAGCCATTCTGTCCACCGTGACTGAATGGTCAGTCTTTGTTTAAAATTTTATCTAAGTCGTCCGTAAACTCTTTGTTTCATAATCCCGTCAACTAGGGTCTAGTTAGCTGCTTGAACATTGGTCCGTCAGTCCTAGCTTTCTCGATCCCTTCTGTCCAATACGCCCAGAATGCTGTATCAATTGGTCTGTCAGTCCCCAACCAATATTCTCCACCACTTAAAATGTCAGTCAAGTCGTTAGAACCACTATTCTCCCAATACGCCTTAATTGCATATAGCATGGCTTCGTAGCCTTCCTTTTTTGTTATCAATTCAGTCTGTTCTTGTTTAATTTTCTCTTCAAATGAATTGTCCATTGTGAAATCTTGATTTGTATTATTCAAATTGCCCTAAAGTCGGTTGTCCGTTGTTCTCCGCGTACATGAGTCTATGTCGATGTACACAAAATTGTCTGCGTACTATTTTTGTATTTGTCTGTCCGAAATTGCCAGCGGAACAAATCTGATAACAATTAACCAAACTCTCCGCGTGAACAATTGTCATGGCTTGCGCCCAACAGCACAGTATCCGCATTACCGTTACCATTAGCAAGATAAACGAATTCTTATTATCCGGAAAACATCATTTCAAAAGATCTATTATCATTTTTGGAACCCTTGTTCATATATCGTAAGGGGATAAACGTATTGCCTCTATTCTCAATATCACTAATTCACGGTGGGCTGTCGATCGGATTGGATCAGGTAGAGCGGGGAATTTTGGTTTAATATAATTGATCTTGGGAAAAATTCCCGGAGGAAGCAGGGATATGGTTACTTGAGAGAGAGGATTATTCTGAACATTTTGTTAGCGGCAGTAATTCTTACTCCTCCGACTCGTTCCAGTCCACCTTTGTTATTTTATTTTGTCCGACGATAATTACCGAGACTTCCTTGTCCAGGGCAGTACCATAAAAGTCTAAATTCACCAAAGTATAGTTGCCGTACGCAGTTGTCACAGGTTGATGTGTGTAAAACGGTTTTCCAAAGAGTGGATTTACTATTTGAATTTCAGTTCCTTTAATCTCTGCTAAAAATGTCGATTCATTTAAACGAACAATATACAGTTGTCTCCCCTGGCAGGTGAAAGTTGAGAACATTTGAATAGCGTATAAATCAAGTGTTTTTTGATAACCTTGTGATTTGTCAGAATACCCTAGCGCTCCTCCATCTTTAGTTTTTCCTATTTCACTTTTCTTTGCCTTTGTTAATTTTCGAGGATTTTCAATTGATTTGATCTCGGTAAAACCAGATCCATGGCCTAATTGTGCCAACACGAAATATTTATTGTCTTTTTTAGAGACAGAATTTGCGCACGTTGATTCTGTAAAGTAAATATCTCCTGAACTCTTTTCGAAGAAGTAGATTGTGCCTCCCCACTCTCCGTGACAATCTTCAAAGACAATGAATTCATTGTCTTCATATAGTTTGGGCTGTTTCTTTAATGGAAACTTTGTTTTCAAAATGATCCATTTATCATTCCAGACGTAAATGACTCCCCCAGCAATAGCAGCTAATTTGTCATTTATTATCCAATGATATTTAAACTTCTTTGAGTTTAACCTTTTCTCGAAATCAAAATCCCTTTCCATGTTGTCAAGCTTGTGACAAACGAATTTTCCGGTTCTGAATAATGAGATTAGTCTATTGTCATAAAGAACTGAATATGAAACAGGGTAATTGATATAATTGTCATCATAGTCATCAAAGTCGTCTGTGTAATATGGGTTTTTTATGACTAAATGACTGGTATCAAGTGCTATCGGATTTTCACTTATTGAAACATTGAACTGGTCTGTCCTATACAATGAGGAAATACTCACAGAGTCATTTTTTCGTCCCGATAACGGGTCACGCCAGGAATTCTTAAAGGTTTTTACAAGTTTGTCGAACGATACAGTATTGTCTTGCCCGGATACACTCGATGTAAATAAAATGAATGTTGTCAGTATGTAATAGCGACGAAGGGTCATTGTCGAAGAATCATTGCCACAACGTTTATGTTGGGAAGTGGCCCTGAGCAAGAATAAAAAATATTATTCCCTGTCAGGGTTAATTCCTATGCATTTTGTGGCGGTTCGTACTTTCACTCAATCTTAAATTTGACAACTATTTTGTACGTCAATTTTATTTGCTCAAAGTCCACTGTATTAGATTGTACTTTGTCGTAACCTAAAGATGAGTAACCTCTCACCTGAATGCCGGCTACTCGTCCTTGCAATGCTTGTGTTGGGTACACGTCAGCCAATTCTGTTTCCCTGATTTGCAAAACTTGTCCCAGTTTACTGTCCAATGTTGTCGTTAGTAATACCGCTTTTTCCTTGGCGTTGTTAATTGCTTTTACTTTTGCCTCGGTCTTAAACTTTTCTATGTCCGTGTGTGTAACTTCTGTAATTGAAACTGCAAAAATGTTGGCTTCTCCCAATTCTCCCAAAAGAGGATTCAATAGGTCAATGTCCGTCAATTTGAGATTATATCTTTTTCCAATCAACAAGTCGGCTTTTCGTTTCTTTAAGTCATATTGTCGGCCAGATGATGCATAAACTTTTAAATTTTCTGTCGGTATGCCAATTGTCTGAATAACTTTTGTCAGTTGAGCCTCTAGGTCCTCAAGTTTCATAATTTTTCCGTCCTTCTTATATTCTCTTAGATCAATAGAAAGGTAAATGATATTGGGGTCAACCTTTACTTCTCCGTCACCAGTTACCTCAATAGATCTCTCGGTCGTACTTGTCTGAGTTTGTCCAAACGTCACGAGTCCAAGTAGTCCAAAAATCACTGTCGTTAATATTCTCATAGTTAGTCTGTATTTTATTAAAGCATGACCGCCAAAAACACAGTATCCGCATTACCGTGATCATTAGCAAGATAAACGAGTTCTAATTATACAGAGAAACATTATTTCAAAAGATTTATTTGCATTTTTTGGAACCCTTGTTCGTATATCTTAAGGGGATAAACGTATTGCCGTTATTCTCAATATCACCAATTCCCGGTGGGCTGTCGATCGGATTGGGTCAGGTGGGGCAGGGAATTATTCTAAATATAGTTGGTCCTGAAAGAAATTCAAATGGAGGAGGAGGGATGAGTTACTTTTTGATCGGCCCGGGTCGCAAATTACGGCCCGAAACTGTTATGATAAATCAAAGCAATTGTTAGCAAACGTGCAACCTCGTCATTTTTGTCCAGAAAGCAGGTATTTTTTTATTAATTGCCTTCTTTGCCTGGGCACCAGACTGAGAACACTTTTTTTTGGTGGCTGTGAATGTCGGCTGGATGTATAGCCTGCGCAAGCGCGATAGGCATTTATATATCACTTCTGCCGAAACCAACGGTCTCTCTGTATAATTGTGGAGATACATCGGCATTTGTCTTAAAGAATCTACTGAAGTAATGTTCATCCTCGTAGCCCAGTTCGTAGGCAATCTCTTTAATGGTTTTGTTGCTAAGGTACAGTTCTCTTTTCGCTTCAATGATGATACGTTCTGAAATTAATTCCGTCAAGGTCTTGTTAAAGTAACTCTTGGTAATTTTTGCCAGTGCCTTGGCGGAAATGTTCAGCGATTCTGCATACTCACTGGCTGAATGCTTTTTTCTGAAATCTTTTTCAATCGCTTCTTTAAGGCTCTGCAGGATGAAGGGTTCCCTGATATCGGAAACCAATCTTAATGATTCAGGTTGTTGTTCTGATTTTAGCCGTGAAGTTGTTATTAACAGTATTTTCAGGTAGGAAACGAGTATCTCATATTGAGCCAAGGCCGTATTTTTCATTTCAGATTTCATCTGTTCCAATAACAGCATCAAAACACTTTTGAGGATTCATCAATAAATGTAAATGGCGGTTGATAGATATTATTGAAAAGGACTCCGTTACAGGCTACTTCGGCCTGATGCTTGTGAATACAAAAGAAGTCCGGATGAAAATGCAATGCTATGCCTTTTATGTTGCTTGTCGAAAACATGAAGGGTTGATAAGGAGAAAATGCAAATAGGTTATCCTTGCTAAAATCGTATTCGGCAAAGTCAACCTTGACCTTTCCACTACCCTCGATAATCCATATTAAAGAGTAATAGTTATTTCTCTGAATGTGATCAAAATATCCTCCATCGTTAAATGTTAAAAGTTTAAAAGCCAGATTTCCGTTTTGAGGATTAACCAGCGTGAGTGATGTTTGATTCTCCACCTTGCTTTTCTTTGTATTGATTCAGCTCTAGTTCCAGTTTCTCAATGTATTTCCGTGTAGGTGCCAGAACCTCCTCGATCTCTTCCACTGTAAACCGCGCCGATATGTGCTGAGGACAGTTCCAGTCATACGCCTCTATGTGCAAAACAATCATCCGTTCAGGCCTTGCGGGGTATTCGTCTAAGGTAAGCAACTTTAGCAGTTCCGGCTCTGTATCGAGGTCAATGATTTTTGCCCTGGCATATATTTTTAACCTTGTCCGGGCAGGATAATCCATCATGATCAGTGATACATTGGTGTGAGTAGCCAAATTTCCCAGGGTAATGAATTGCTTGTTACCTGAAAAATCCAGGAATCCGATCGTATTTGCATCGATGACTTTAACGAATCCTTTTGGTCCTCCCCGATGTTGAATATAAGGGAATCCATTCACGCCAATGCTGGCCATATAGAAGCTGTCACGTTTGCCGATGAAATCAACTTCATTTTCCGTAAGACCATCAACTATGGATTGTCTTTCCATACGTTCATAGCCCTTACGACTTCCGTACTTTTCCTGGAATGACTTCGCTTCATCGCTGAATGCAAGAGATGCAAAATTTCTGGCCATGATATTATATTCTTTTTTGTGACTCCTCAATCGGCAAATCGTTGATACTGGCGAAACGCTTTTTCATGTACCCGTTTTCGTCGAACTCCCAAAGTTCATTGCCATAGCTCCGGAACCATTGGCCGGATTGATCCCGCCATTCGTATTCAAACCGCACGGCCATTCTGTTTTCGCGGAAGCCCCACAATTCTTTTTTCAATTTGTAGTCCAGTTCCTTTTGCCATTTGCGCGTAAGGAATGCCTTTACCTCTTCACGACCATTGATAAAGTCCGTTCGGTTTCTCCATTCCGTATCGACCGAGTATGCCAGGCTTACTTTTTCAGGATCTTTTGTATTCCAGGCATCTTCCGCTGCCTGCACCTTTTGCAAAGCCGTTTCTGTTGTAAATGGAGGAATAGGGTATCTTTTGTTTTCCATAATTTTAAAGTTATGAACGCCGGGACGAATGCGCCTCGGCGTTCATAGTTGAAGCGTGTGTTATTTTAGTTTTGACCATTTAACAGGCAACTGTGCCAATAGGTTCGACTCATTTTTGTACCATTCCGGAAGCGTGTTGAGTGGACTTCCGTTTAATTCTCCGTTGAAGAATAGATAGAGTCTGTCATTAATAACTTTGAATGTTTGTGGATTTACGGGGACCTTGATTCCTTTTTCGGCAACACCCCAGGCGCAATATCCATCACACACAGGTAAATATTTTTCCGGATTGCTTTTAAAAATGTTTTTGTGCTCAGCGGATGCGAATTGGTATTTTACGCCTTTTATTTCATGGGTAAATTCTTTTGAACCTTTAACGGGAGCTTTATCGGTAAAATAAGCCACCAGGTCGTATCCGCCATTGGCGATTTTGTTTTTATCGACCGGGTCTACGTTTTGGGCAAAAACCAAATTGGTTGAAACGAAGAACGCAAATGAAAGAAGTGTGTTTAATAGGAATTTCATAATTATTTTGTATTTGTTTGGCTACTACTTGAATGATCTGAGCTGCAAATTATATAACAGCTAATTGTTGAGCTTCTACTACCGGGAAATCGATTTGTGTATTAGCCGTGTTGTTGAAATAATTGGTAAGAATATTCAAAGCAACATGACCTACGATTTCTCCCACTTCACCTTCAGTCACACCGGCGGCTCTGACAGCAGAAACATCAAGGTCACTTACGTGACCTCTTTTGGAGACCAGTATTTGTGCGAATTTCAATACGGCATTTGTCTTCGCATCTTCCGCATTACCCAAACGAGCAGCGTTCATTGCTTTAGCATCCAGTTTAGCGAGTTTCGCACCTAAGTAGGTGTGCGCTGACAAGCAATAATTGCAGGCATTTGTTTCTGCGACCGTTAATGCGATTAGCGCACTGATCTTAACTCCAAGACTCCCACCGCTTAACGCTCCGCTAAAGTTTAAATACCCTTCCAGTAAGGAAGGTGAATGTCCCATTGTTTTCATCATGTTTGGTATTACGCCGAATTTTGAATTAATGGCGTTGAACATTTCTTTTGTTTTACCTGATGCTTGATCAGGGCTTAGTGCATTTAGACGTGTCATTTCCTTTTGTTTTTGTTTGTCGTTATTGACTATACAAAAGTGTGACAACTGGTACGCTGTTAAAATGGACTAATAGCGCAAGGTCATGGACGATTTTCCCTTATTTTGGAAAAATGGCTCTTTTTGAGGTGGATTTACTGATTGTGTTAGGGTAAGAGGGCAATGGGAGGCTCAAAGTCCTATACATGGAACGGCGATCACAATGGAAAGGTGGACAAAAGCGTGATTACGAATCTCGATTTCTCTATTTAGTCATTGCCGTGTTTTAAATTGTCAGCCGCTTTGGTGAAAAAGTATGATGTCTTACTCTGATCGTAAGGATTTAACCGGATTAGCCGAGGATGCCTTGATGGACTGGTAGCTTACGGTTAATAAAGTAATTACTAAAGCGCCAATGCCGGTCACAGCAAATACCCACCAGGAAATTTCTGTATGGTAGGTGTATTGTTGAATCCAGTTATTCATAAAATAATAAGCCAATGGCGAGGCGATGAAGAGTGAAATAATGACTAAAGTCATAAAATCTTTTGATAGCATTAACCATAGATTTGTCATCGATGCACCCAGGACCTTTCTTACTCCTATTTCTTTGGTGCGTTGCTCAGCAACGAATGATGCTAAGCCAAAAAGACCTAAGCAACTTATGAAGATAGCCAGAATGGCAAAAAAGGTAGCTAGTTTTCCGATATGTTCCTCGGAAGAGAATTTTAACGAAAATTGCTGGTCAGTAAACTTATAATCAAAAGGGCTGCCCGGATTAAATTTCCGGAATACCTTTTCAATCTGCGCGATTGATTCACTTGCGCTTTGTTCGGGATTTAGTTTGATGTTGATTACACTTGCCCAGTTATAATCCAAAATAAAAACGGTTTGGTATACAGGCTCGTAAGGCGAGTCCATCACCATGTCCTTAATGACTCCCAGTATCTTGTAAGGCGTATCGCCGCGTTTCACTATTTTGCCAACAGGGTCCTGAATATTCATATATTTAGCTGCAGTTTCATTGATCACCATTCCCAATGAATCGGAGGCATGGTCCCTTGAAAAGTCTCTTCCATCAATGAATTGCCAGCCTACGGTTCTTCCAAAGTCATGGGTAACGGCAACGGTTCCAAAATTTTCGTGAAAGCCAGGGTCCTTGCCTTCCCATTCAAATCCACTGCTCCTGAAATTCATATCTGTAGCTGGCGCGGAAGACGTGGACATCTCTATTACTGCTTTAGTCCCCAGCAACTCTTCTCGCAAAACATTGTACCGTCCGAACAAGTCAGGGGTATTCATGGCTATTGTAATGAGGCCACTCCGATCATATCCGATGGGACGATTTTTGGCATATTGAATCTGGTTGAATACTACTATTGTTCCGACAATCAAGGCTATAGAGACCGTAAACTGAACAACAACTAGTGCTTTGCGCGGTATAGATGCAAGACGCCCGGCTCTGTACGTTCCTTTCAGTACTTTAACAGGATTAAAGGAGGACAGATAGAGTGACGGGTAAAGCCCGGCAACTACCCCGGTGATTAAGGTGAATGCGATTCCCAATAACCAGAATAGAGGATTTGACCACAGTATTGTTATTTTTTTATCGGCAAGTTCATTGAAAAATGGTAAGGACGATTGTACTATGGCAAGGGATAAGAGAAAAGAAAATATTACTACGAACATTGATTCGCTGAAAAATTGCGACATCAATTGCCTTCGCACAGAACCCACTGCTTTCCGTACACCAACTTCTTTCGCCCGCTTTTCCGATCGGGCAGTACTTAAATTCATAAAATTTATACACGCTAGTAACAGAACAAAAACTCCTATGATGGCAACCAATCGAACAGATTCTATTCTTCCTTGTGCCTCGCCAGCCTTGTACCAATTGGCGTATAAATGCCAACGGCTCATAGGATTCAGAAACACGTTAATCTTTAATGGTTCGGCCTGAGGAACATGCTTTAAGAATATATTTTTGATTTTTACGGAAAGACTTTCAAAGCTTGCTTCGGGCGAAATTTGAGCGAGGATTTGCCACTGACTATTTGTCCAATTGTCCTGGTTATTTTTTACAAAATCATTAGATGATACGTATAAATCCCACGGCGCCATGAACTTCATGTCTCTAAATTGGGTATTGTGCGGAAAATCCTCGTAAATTCCAGTGACAATTACATCGAGTCTATTATCGATCTTAATAGTCTTATGTAAGGCATCAGCATCCCCAAACAATATTCTTGCGGCAGATTCAGATAACATAACAGAAGAAGGGTCTTTTAATCCGTTTCTTGTTCCTTTTAACATAGTAACGGTCAACATCTCGGGAGCTTCAGGGCTTAAAAAATTACCCTGTATTGTAACTTTATTCTCGCCGGCAGCAACTATATGTTCACTTGTCCACGATGACATCACCACGTGTTCAAAATCTTGTGAAAAAGACGAAAGTAACTCTTTACCTACGGGTATCGACATCTGTTCGGATGTAAAGACCTCCCCATTGATAACACCTTGTAATGTTACCCGGGCAATCCGGTCATAATTTTTGTAATAGGTGTTGAACGATATTTCGTCATACGTCCAAAGTCCAATCAAAATTGCTACCGTCATCCCTACGGCAAGTCCGCCAATGTTGATGAGTGAATAGCCTTTGCTTCTAATGAGACTACGGAACGCAATTTTGATATAATGTTTGATCATGGTTGGTACTAGTTAGCTTCAAACGGAATGGCTTTTCCAACAATTGTGCCATGTACGGATGGCCTCAAATAGTCTCTATTTGATAGTTGGCATTTCGAATCGCGTTCGCTTATGGATTGCGTTGTGCGAATCCGGTCAAGGTGGTATAGTCAGGCGTTACCCGCAGTCCGCGGACCAAGGCGTTGTCGACTCCCCACACCGACAGGTGTTGTTATGGGCAAGTGCGATTACCTTTTGGTATCGCACCCTTTTCCATTATGAAGATAACGTTGTCGCCCTTGCCAAAATAGATAAGTAATTCCCTATCTGGATCACTGGTACCTTGTCGAAGTGAATAATTCATGATTAGGCCGTTACCTTCCTTGTGACGGCCGCTATAATTCGGTTGACCAAGCCATTTTAAAATTTGTTCTTCGCTATAACCTTCAAAATTCAGTCCATTGATCAGGCAACTTTTGCCAACGCTATCTTGGGTATAATTATTCATTCTAAAGCCATTCCGCCCAAGGGAATCTGCCTTCCACTCCATGGAGAAACGCGACAGCAGCGAGTCCATTTCTTGCACGGCTATAGCAGAACCAGGGTCTTGTCGACATGCAGCTACCATTAAAACAAACATAATGAATGTCAGTTTCATTTTTCTAGTGTTGCCAATTGTGATTTTACATTTTTAGTAATGGGGCGGAGGGCTTGGTAAATGCCTGCCCGCTGAAAACCTCCGTAGGCGAGGTATACGAATGCCAAGGTTTATAGGTTTTTCATGGTTCAACACGAGGCCATTTCCATGCAGAATAGATAATCAGACAAAGTAGAACGACTTCTGCAACAGCGCCAAACACCATGTGCATCCAGGCCTCTCCTGCCAGATTAAACAATATAAAGGGAATATTCACCGCAGCAATGCTGATATTTGTCCAGCGATTTACTTTAGCCGGCAGGGTAACAGAAAGGAAAATCATCAGTGCCGGAATTGTCACTAAAGCAAGTGCTGCCACAAGAAATCCTTGCGTAATATCAAATACAAACACCCTTCCTATCAGAATATCTTCTATGGTACTCGGCATATATAATGCGAAATAATCAAGATAGATGATGAGAAACATTAAACTCGTCCACAGCGCAGCAAGTTTCAGTTTCAAACTGACTTTGATGTCTTCCAGTTCATTTTGTGTATTCATAATTATCAATCAAAAATTATATCCGAAATGCAGCCCGGGTTCAGGCGTCCATTTTGGCCACTTGTCATCTTTTTCTTTAAAGCCACCAGGCATTTCAGTGAAATAAGGACGGCCAGCAACCCCAAGAGATGGTTCTACAAAAAACCTGTCCTTAAAGAGCTTAACATGATAGCCTACCCGATACGTGTTGAATATAGTGAAACCATCACCACCTTATTACCGTTTTCATTCTTAAATGTTTGCCACATAGGCATTGCATGTACGGCTACATAAAGACCTTTCCAAAGATACCTTTGATAAGCCAGGCCAATTCCATATTCTCTTATACAACCTGGAAATTTCTCGTCAGGTTTTCCGTATGCATTATTATAAAATGGGTTAATGCCAAGCGGCCAGGCATGTTTCCAGGTTATTAGCTCAAGAGAGATAACATCTTTTCCAGTAATACGGTAACCTAAATTCAGTTGCGCGAAACCGGGAGGGTTCGTAGTATCAAAATTACCCAGTAGAAACATTGTGCTGCCAACGAACCGCCTTTTGTAGGTGCTGTCTGTTTTGGCATATTGTGCGTTGAGTTGGAGCGTACTTGTCATCATTATGACAAAACCAATGAATAGAGATTTATTTTGCATTTTGTTTTAATGGAGTTAAACGATGCTGCATAGAAAGACCGGCAATAAAATTAACATCGTTCACCTGGGTTAAGAAATGAAGTTATTCTTCGCTTTTTCCGGAATATTTGCTCTTAATGATTTTTTCGGAGCGGTTTTATTCAACCAGCTAAAGTTGAAAAATTCAGGAGAACCATTTCGGGTGCAATAAATGCCGTCAGCTAATGATTGTAATTTTAGAAATTAAACCCAAAATTAAGCCCAGGTTGGATAAAGTAGTTAGGCCATTTGTCTTCTAATATTTTGAAAGATTCCGGAACATTCGTTCTTACAGGCCAATAACTGCATCCAATAGCCGGTTCAAAGAAGAAACGGTTTTTAAAGAACTTGAACTGGTAACCTAAATGGAAGTTCAGATATAACGTGTATCCATTTCCGATCTTATTTTTGTTCTCATCCATGTATTTTTCAAAGGCATTCAATGCATGAACGGATGTATAGACTCCTTTCCACCAAAAACGCTGGTATCCTAATGTTGGTGCAAGTATGCGTGCATGTCCGGGATAGTTGAGACCTGGTGCATCAAATGATGGTCCAAATGGGATACCTATCGGCCATGAATAGACGGACCTTTTAAATTCAAAGGAAACGACATCTTTAGGTGTTATCCTGTATCCAACATTTAATTGTACGTACTCGGGGTTGTTTACTTTGGAAAAATTTCCAAACATCAGGAGTGAACTCCCGACATACCACTTTTTATAGGTGCTGTCTTTTTTAACATTTTGCGCATTCACCTGTAAACTACTTGCCAACACGAAGACAAGTCCAATCCATAAAGTTCTCTTTTGCATTTCTTCCTTTTTATGTGGAACGATACTGCAAAAGTGTATCGGCGAGATACAATAACTCGTTCACTTAAGTTAAGAAAAGCGGTTTAGCTCTTTTTTTTAAGAATTCCGGCTCTCAGTCCGCTTAATGATTGAGGTTTAATGCCTGAATAGTTTGCTAATTGGTGTGGTGGGAATGGGAGTATGAGTAGTTTGGCAAATGCCTGCCCGCCAAAACCTCTGTAGGCGTGAGGAAGGAATGCCATGGCCGACTTGTCACCGTCAGCCGTGCAAATGCTCATTAGGAAAGACATGCTAAACGAATTGCACCATGCGGGCCATGTTTTGTTCATTTTGTTAGAGGCTGGTTTTTAGTAAATCTGACAATCCCGGTATTAGGTATTTTCCGCTACCATCTATCACGCATACAGGGGAATCAATGTTAGCACTGTCTTGATAGCTGGAAATCGCCTTAATTCTTCCGCTATCTATCAACACAAATTGGTGAGTTAGAACGGTTCCTTATTCATTGGTATAACCGACACGTCAGAGATTAGGTAAGAATTACCTTTCCCGGACGTTATTTCACCATACTTAGAAGGTAGTAGAGATATTAGATGCTCGGGCGGGAATGTTTTGGGACGGGGTAATAGGAATAAGTATATCGTTGTAACGGCACCTACTACTCCTATGATCGTGATGACAATTGTATTTATTTTCATTTAAAATGCTTCATACTTGGTTTCAAAAGAGGAATGTCCAGATGGCTTCGGTAATGACGTCGTGTGCGTATTGCCGTTTTCCCCAGCAAGATAATTGATCGATGATCGGGTTACTATTTGACCGGGTCGCATTTGTCTGGCGGGAACTCTGTCATTTGCAAAAACTATTGTTTAAGTTTACCAACAATGAACATAAACGAGTTTTTCTCCGAAGAATAGACTCCATAAGCGCTTCCAGTTACAGATGTTTTAGCGTCTGATGAGGAAAGTATGATAATATCACCGCCCTTTAATCTGGCTTCTTCTTTGGCTAGTTCCACTGCCTTGGATAAATTATCCATATCTGTTTGTTTTACGCGCAGTATCCCGATGTCTTCATATTCAAGATTTTGTCGGCTTTCCGGTAAAATTACTTTCACCGGATAGTCAATTGGTAGGGTTCCATGGGTTTGTCCTGTTAGTATGAATTCAGACGACATGCAGCCTACCAGCGCAAATGGAAGGGTCAAAAAGAGAGCTAATCTTTTCATATGACAAGTTGATTTTGCTATCCAATTGTATTGTCTTCAGCAACTCAGTATCCAGAGGCAGGATAAGTAACCCAAGTTATATTGATTTTAGGAATCAGCCCTCTTTTGCAGACATTTTATCGGCAGCAGAGGTATTTTAGTACCTTTTAATTAGCATCGTATGCTTAGTTGTGGTATCGGGTTTAATGATCCTCATCGAAAATTCTCCCTGCGGTTCATAAATCGGCATATTGTCCTGAACAAATGTTTTCGCAGGCACCCTACTTGCCCACTTATTGCCGTTTGATAAAAATGGTTCGAAGATTTTGCGATTGTTGAAGCCATTTGGTTTAATCCCCTTTTCAACGGTAAGGGGAGAATCCGTTTTATAATGAAAATTTGACGGACTGTTTGCAGTCATGTGTCGCTTGTGATTCTGGTTTATTTGTGAATATGCCGAGGCGATACATCCGCAGGTCAGGATGATTACTATAACAGCTGCTTTCATTTGCTTTGTTTTCAGTTGCGAATATTTCAAATGCCTTTGCTGAAGCTAATTTAATTAATTCACTGAAATGATGCAATGTGTATGGGTATTCTATTTAGAAAAAAACAATTGAATACCCCTTTCAAACGTCGGAATAGCTGTCCCCATATGCTCTTGACCTTTATATACTTCAGTCTGAAAATGAATTGTTTTTTCGGTTAGCACCTTTGAGAATATTTTGAAATCCTCCGTTTGATTTTCTGAAACTTCAAGGTCTCCTTTTGTCAGGTATAATTTGATTTTATCCTTGTTATCGGAATATATCGGAGAGCTGGTAATTGCCTTAGTTATATAATTGTCGTGGTAATATATTGAAGGGCTTGCGGCAATGAAATTATTGAAGACAATGGAATCTGACAGATTTTTAGTTAAAGCATATAGCACGAAATAACCGCCCAAAGAATGGCCCATGATGGTACGATTCGATTTGTCGGTTCTATATGCTGAATCGATGTAGGGTACCAACTTTTCCTTTATAAAATTGTAAAATTTATCACCCTGCCCGCTTATTTTAAAGCTATCAGCTGGAAGAGCAGAAGGGAAAGTGTAGTCACGGTTTCGCAATGAATCCATGACATAGGCATTCTCGTAACCAATTCCAACTACGATTGGATCAACAGAAACTTTCTTCTTTTTAACGTAGGTGTCCACAGAATTGGAAACCTGGTCATAATAGGCATTCCCATCAAGAAGATAAATCACGGGATAAGTTTGCTTTCTGGTTCTTGAGTAATTTTCAGGCAGTCTTACGAAGAAATTGAATGACTCATTTGAAAAGTTGGATTTCAATGTAAAGGCCGGTGGTGTTTCTTCGTCATGAGGGTCATCGGGAGCACTTTTATCAGTTATCGCTGTCGCATAGAGACAGTAGTGATGAGGTGGTCGTGTCCATTGCCCTAAACTGGTTTTTCTAAACAAGCTTTTTGATGAACCGCCTAATTTAACTTCATAAAATATCTGTTTGCTATCATCGGCGGTTCCAGGAATAAACTCCAATGAGATCAGCACATCACCTTTTAAAAGAATGTTATGATGTGATAAATCGAACTTTAACCAGCCTTCCTTCACAGGATGTCGTTGCAGGAGACTCTTTTCGAATATTCTTTGTTTGGGAATATTTTCGTCAAAGTCATATCTGTAAAAGTTAATCCGAAAATCAGCACTGTCTGGACGTGTTGAGTTAATGTGAAGATTCAACGAGGTGATTTGAGCGAGAGAGTTGCCAAGACGGATAACCTGTCCAATTTCAAAGCTATCGTTCTTTTTAAATATTCCATCTGTGAAATGAATAGCACCGCGTCTTTTAATGCCATATTTTTTTTCTACTGTTTTTTCGCCTCTAATTACAATTTCTTCCAGTTGAGTGGGTTTTTCCTTCAATTGAATAACTGCATTTCCATTTGATATCAAATGCCTGATTAAAATGGTTGATTCATGATGCCCTACAATTGAAAATGTTAAACTATCTGATTGATATTCGGAAGGGATATCAATTGCAAAAGATCCATCTGGTTTGGATACCGTTCCTGTATTTTTATCTTTTATTCCAATGTTGACATAAGCCAATGGGAGCTTGGCGTGCTCGTCTATTACTCTTCCGCTTATTTGAGTTTGTGAAAAAGTATGGTTGTTAATACTCAAATTCAGTAAAAAGATAATGCAAATGGGATTGGCCTTCAGATAATTCACGGGTGGGTTTTTGTAAAGGATGAAATAGTTGTCCAAATAGTTTTACGGGTTGAGTTTGGCTTCTGCCATCGCCTGGTGGCGCGGTGGATTGGGCGGCTACGGCAAAGGCCAAATGGGCAATCAGTGCATGATCCGTGGGAAATTGCAGGGAAGATACGGGAGGCAGGTTATTTTTTGAGGGGCCGGGTTGCAATAGGCGGCGGGAAGTTGTTATGGTACTGGTGGCTCATTCACCTTGAGGATTTCCCTTAACATTAAAATAAAAATCTTCATCAGGGAAGACGCATTGAGTAAGGCAAGCCGTGTAGTCAATAGTACCGGTAATTGTGAAGTCGTTTTTACTGAGCGCTTTTATTTTTTGTCTGAACACGGCCTCCCTTTCAAAATAGAGGACTTCCATCTCTAAGTAGGGGTCGTATTTTTTGATCGGTTCACCTTCTTCAGTGTTTCCGATAAGTTTATAGGTATGCAAACTATCATAAGTAAATTCCGTGCGAATATTTTTGTCCGAAATATGTTGGGAATATAAATGCCATCCGGAATCAAGCTTTGCCGTACTGATAAGGATAGCCTCACCATCAGCACGTTGTTCAACTGTGAAGGACCAGCGGCAAGGTTGCAATATCTGAGGTTTGATATTTGAATCAATTCCAAATGGATTCGTCTCCTTATCGTCAGCTTCCGTTTTTTTATCGCCGCAGGAAGTAAACGTCAGGAAACTTAAAAGCAATGCCGTAAATAATAATTTCTTTTTGATTTTCGTTGTTCTGTAAATTGTAGTCTGCATTATTGACCATTATTTTAGATTGTTCGCGTAATTGCCAGCCGTCTCTTCTCATTTTGATCATTTTGAGATTGCGTTATTAAAGTTATCCCGCTTCCTGAATGTCCATACGGATTCGTTTTCATCAAGCAGCGTCTTTATCGTTGTCCAGTATTCCTTATTCAAGTTCCAAAATTCTTTCGGGATTTTAAGGATTGCATCCATTATTTCGCCGTCTGAACCGGTATCACCGTGAGCTAAAATATCCGCTTTCAATTTGTCGATAGCCAACGGAATAATGTAGCCGAGGCTGAATTTTTGTCTGATCATCATGGCTATATCGGTATTATTAAGTTTACTCAGGGGCATCTTTCTGATTTCATGAGTTCGTCTTACCAGATAACTGTCATAGGTGGGTTTACCCCAAAAGTCTTTCTCGAGATTTTCGAGGGTCTTTCGCCGCCAGTTATTTTCTAGTTTGGCCATTCTCACTTATCATCTCTTATGGGTTGGGTATAACCGTTTGCGCATAAGCAGTGGCGTGAATTCAAAGCGCGTCACTGCCTGCCCGTCCGTAGCGCTTCGCGTAGGGCGGGCCCACGAAACCAAGCACGTTTTGAAGAACTAAACTACAAATTGACACTGAAATGGTTATACACTTTGTGTGTGCCCAGCATGAGCGAAGGTAGCGAAAGCTACCGAAATATCCAGAGAATGGAGATCTCTCACTGGCGAGTTTTGTTAGTGGTTCGTTGTTTTTTCTGTTCTCGACGCACAGTAAAACACTGTTACACCTGATTTTAGGGATTTTGTCTTGATGAGATTGAAAATGGTCCTTTTTTTATTTAGTCAAATCACACTATTTGACTTCCATTGCCTGTACGTTGAAAGTGTGGAAAGGCAATGTGTGTGCGAGGTACGGAGAATAGTAAATACTACCAGTTATTCATTTCGCAACGAGTCAACCGGGTTTGACAACGCTGCCTTGGCAGATTGGTATCCTACAGAAAGTAATACAATACTCAACATAGCCATTGACGTAAATATGTAAATGCTCCAATTGATTTCCGTATGGAACGTGTAGGCTGACAAGTATTCGCGTATAAGGTGCCACGAGACCGGAAAGCCAATGAACAAGCTAACGATGACGAGATTCGTAAAATCACCACAAAGCATCATGACGAGATTTCCAACGGAAGCACCCATCACTTTCCGGATACCTAATTCTTTGGTTCTTCTTTCCGTGTTGAACGAAGCTAAACCAAATAGTCCCAGGCATGAGATAAGAACAGCAATGACGGTGAAACTTAATGACAGTTTTCCGATGACGGCTTCTGTTTGGTACTCTTTGTTGAAAACTTCATCAAGGAAAACGAATTCAAAGGGGTAGTCGGGATTATGCTTCCTGAATATACCCTCAACCTGTTTTATGTTTTCGGTTACGGGTAACACTCCGCCTAATTTGACGAAATAGTGAGAGCCGACATTTTCAGAATACATGAATATCATAGGTTCAATACCAAACTTCAAATTGTCATTATGGAAGTCTTCTGTAATGCCGACTATTTTTCCCTTGCCATTCCACATTTCAAGATCATTCCCAACCGCATTTTCAGGTGACAATCCCATTACTTCCGCGGCTTTCCTGTTGATGATGTAGTTGGACGCATCTTGACCATCAATGAAGTTTCTACCACTCTGGATTTTAATATTCAAAGTAGGAATGAAATCCGCATCACATCGGTATATTTTGAAGAGAATGGAAGAGTTTTCCGGCTTGCCGTTCCAAACGGGGTCTGTTGTGGTTATTGGGATTGTAAATATGTTATTCCCTCCAAAGGCGATACCGTCAACAGAGGCTAACTGATGCAAGTCGTTTTTAATAGCTGAGTACGATTTTACGATACCTTCATTTTGATCAACCACAATGATATTGTCTTTATCAAACCCAAGATTTTTTTCGATGATAAAAACTATTTGCTTGTACGCGGCAATGCTTCCTACAACCAGTATTATAGAGGTGGTGAATTGAACTATAACCAGCGATTTACGAAGTGTGTTTCCGGTCAGACCCAGTTGAGTGTCTCCCTTCAGGACTTTAACAGGATTAAATCTTGACAAGATAAATGCAGGATAACTACCCGCAAGCAATCCACAAATCGCTGTAATTCCCAATGTTCCTGCAATGAGCACAGGATTACTTACGTCTAACCAGATTGCTTTGGAAGTAACTTCATTAAAGAATGGGAGAAGAAGCTGAACAATTACAATTGCGAACATCAGTGCAATGAAAGACAGTAGCATCGACTCGGAAATGAATTGAACGATAAGGCCATTTTTATGAGCACCTATCGCCTTCCTAATCCCTACTTCACGACTTCGACTGGTTGCTCTGGCCGTTGAAAGGTTTGTGAAATTAATACATGCCATGACAAGAATTAGTATGGCCACTGCTCCGAAAAGGTAAATCTGTTGTATTCTGCCTCCTGCTTTTTTTCCGTTTTCAAATTCATTGTACAGTCTTGATTCTACATACGGAAATAGAAAGGGTGTAGTAGTACATTCGGGGCAATTATTCTTTATTAAATCAGCAATCTTCTGATTTGCCATTTCAACGGAGGCCGATGATTTCAGTAGCACCGTTGTTCTGGTGCCACCGCTTCCCCAGTGTTGTGTCCACGGGTTTTCTTTTGCGAAGAGTTCGAACGAAGCGACGAAGTCAAATTGAAGAGTTGAATGTTGGGGAATGTCAGCAAAGACGCTGGTAACTGTGAGTTTATGAGGTGTTCCCAGTTTTAACGGTTTCCCAATGGGATCTTCGTTCTTAAATAGTTTCTCTGCGAGTCTTTGGGAGATAGCAATTGATTTAATGTCTGTTAACGGTTTTTCATCGCTGCCTTTTACTATGGGAAAGCTAAGTATCCTGAAGAGTGTGGGGTCAGCATAAATTCCGATTTCATTGTACGCTTTGGTCTCATACCTTACCAACAATTCCGTCTCCATGCTATACTGGGCTGCCAGTTCTACTTCAGGAATTTCATGGACGATCACATCCTTCAGTTTAGCCGGAGTGGCAGGATACGTTTCAATCGCTCCATCTGGATATGTGTTGTTGACCATTACTTTGAAAATGCGGTCAGCATCTGAATGGAAGCGGTCGAAAGACAATTCATCAATTATCCAAAGCAGAATGAATATACTGTAGACAAGTCCGACCGTCAAGCCAAGAATATTTATGATTGTGTAGTTCTTATGACGAAGTAGATTGCGGAGCGAGGTTTTCAGGTAATTCTTAAGCATATAACAAATCTAATTATTCCATAGGTTTAGTAAGTACGGAAAGGTAACAATCGTGCCAGTCTCAATCACTTAAACCAGCTTCATTTCCGATTATGTTTTAATCGCTCCGTTCAATATCGAACATAGGTATGTCAGATTGGGACATCTGCGATGGGTTCATTGCCTGGGAATTTGGCTCTTGTGATAGCATTGGTGTCGCGATGGGTTTGCGCGGCTATGGCATCTGCGGAAGCGGGGCAAATCGGAACACCATTACGTTAATGTTGTCAAATAGCCTATCATATGTTTTGATCGAAGTCCCATTTGTCAAATTTTTCCGATTAGTGTTAAAATCATCATGGATTTAGAAGTACTTCCTTCAATGCGACTGCCTTCATGAGAGCGTTTTTATATGTTTCTATGCCGTCGTTTAATTGACCACCCGCTATCAATAAGCTATTGTTTGTTCTAATGTCTTTTAGTATTGTAGGATTACTAATTTTTCCTGTTGCGTAGTCAACATAAGGAGTAAAGTATGAATTAAAATCATTGAGCAAAAACTCAGTGTAGACATATTCAAATCGGTCAATTGATTTATAGCATTTATAATATTCGGATACCAAAGTTCGTGTGCTTTTATTGTTAATTATGCTCAAACCGTGACTGTTCATAAGAGTGCTGTAAGTATTGTCATTTCTGTAGTTGAAGGTTTCAAAAGATAAGACACCTAGAACTGCTTTGCTTAACGTATCGGATGATATTTTTTCTTGTGTATGTCTGGAAAGACAGATATTAGTCATTGAACTGTCAGATTGAAGCTCAATTAAAATACGATTGATGCTATTAATGTCCTTATCTATGTCGATTGCAAGATTTTCCAAATAAAATCTCTCCAAGGATTCATGGTCAGATTTTTGTTTTAGGTTACTCAGTTGAAAGGCAATTGTCACACCACAAATGACTATGATGAGATCGAATAACTTATTTAATAATAGGTTTTTCCCGTTGGGGGATAGTTTCAATTTTAATTTATTCATTGCCTTTCACGTTTAACACTTTCTTCATTTAACTGCTCTGTCCACGGAGGCAACCCCATTGCCACCAACGTTTGTATATGCAGCGTTGCCGTAATCTGGCGCTTCGATGTCTCACTTACAAACAGTTATTTGAAATGCAATTGATCAAATCAGCACGTCCCAGGCAATGATGCATATATTGCGTTGGTGGCTGGGCTTATACTCACTGTCTGTTTGAAATGTTTTCGTGAACCCATTTGGCTTCTTCATCAGGTGTTACTTTCTCCAATGTACTACTTGCTCTGCTAAATGTCGAGTGCGGGAAGTCATACGGTTTACTGTCATCAAAGTAGGGGCCCACAACTCCCAAAATCCATCCGTCCTTTGCAGCCCAATGAGGTTCATCAACTCTATATTTAAAAACTTCATAGTGCACAAAATTGTTCTGTCCATCAAAATCAAAAGTCACTCTTTTTATATGCTCCATTTCATCAGGGCACGCATCTAACTCTGTTGGAAATTCTAACCAATTCGCAAGATTGCTCTCGGCGCCTTTTACAATTGAAAAATATTCCTTAGGAAATAAGTCGGCTTTACAGTGGTCGGCTAACAACTGGTATGTCGTTTCTCTTGTTAAAAGATTTTGAGCAAATGGTAACACGTCCTGCGTACTCACGGGCTGACCTTGTTCAAGCTTGTCATAAAGTTCTTTTACCCTTTCGAATCGTTCAGCATTCAATTTTTTATTTTTTCTCCTAACCGTTATTAATCTATAAACAGCAAAACTCACTATTCCTAGAACTAAGAATCCGCCAATAATCAAAAATATTTTCATTAAACCTGTTGTCGTTGCGTTACTTTTTTTGTGCACGTTTTAGCCTTGCCACCAACGACACAGTTTCTGCATTGCCGTTATCATTAGCAAGATAAACGAATTCCAAATTATCCGGAAAAACATCATTTCAAAAGATCTATTAACATTTTTTGGGACCCTTGTTCGTATATCCTTAAGAGAGTAACCGTAGTGCCGTTACTCTCGACATTACCAATTCCTGGTGTGCCGCCGATCGGATTGGATCCGGTTGGGTTGGGGAATTATTTTCAAAATAATTCGTCCAGGAGAATTTCCACAAGGAAGAAGCATGGAATGGGTTACGTTTTGCGGCCAGGGTCAGGATTGGCAGACCGAACTTGTAATGGTAGATCAATGCGATTGTTGTGGCTCGTGCCTGCTACTCAGTCACCCAGTTTTGAATTACTATATCTTCTAGTCGCTCAAAGTCGGAAACGTTTCTTGTCACAAGAATCAAATCATTGGAAATTGCGGTAGCGCCAATTAGTAGATCGAAGTCGTCCAGAAGAATTCCTTTTTTTCTTAATCTGGCTTTTTCTTTGGCGTAGATGTCCCGCGAACTGAAGATTGGAATTATTGTAAACTTGCTTATAAATTCGTCAACAGTTTTACGGTTCTTTGTTTTGCTTTCACTGTTCTCTGCACCAAATTTTAATTCAGCGATCGTGATTTCAGAAACATAGCAATTTTCAATTTCTGCTTTTCCAATTTTCTTGTCGAAGTTGTACAACCCCTTTAAGAAATACACACAGATATTTGTATCAAGCAGGTATTTTTTCAAAACCCTTCTGTCTTTCTGTCGAAATTTCTACTATTTTTTAATTCGGCTATGATTTCTTCGGCCGATTTTTTTGAGACGAAAGCTCCATAAAGACTAGCCAACGATTTTTTTGTCGGCTTTTTCGATCCCTTCAATGAGTCTGAAAGCTTAGAAATTAATTCATGTTTGCTATCCGGACTTAAATTGTTCAGAAGTTCCAGGTAGGTGTCGATAATATTAAATTTTAGATTAGCAGCTTTCATTTGTTTTTTATGATTCAAAAATAGAGATTTTTTTGGATTGCGATATTTTCAGCGGGCATGAGCGACAACAACACGCTATACGTATTGCTGTCATCCATATAACCTACCGGAGCACACTGGCCCTCGCACAAGGGACCCTAAAGTCGAACCAAAAAAAAGGCCTCACGGGGAGGCCTCTTGTTCTTTCGTGCGTATCGGTCAGGGTCTTGTAAAGACAAAATCCCAGTTACCGGTAACGGACTCCGTTCTTCCGTTATTAAATCCCGGACCCTGGTAGTTAAAACTCAGGGTCAGTGTCTTGTCGCCGTTGCTTAACGTGTACGTCATTTCCTGCAGATCGCTCTGGCGGACAACGCCGCTGGTTACCGCGCCGGCCTTAAACTTCCAGGTATCGTTCTGTTTCCAGGGGCTTACACTGGGCCATTCGTCGGCGTCGCTGGTATAGTTGTAGGTTCCTCCTTCGCTGAAGGTTCCGGAGATCACGAGCGACATGTTCGGGTATTCGTCAGTCCTGTCCGTGGCATCGTTATCCACACTCTGAAGCGTCCAGGTCGCCTTAAGCTTGTCGAGCTGCAATTCTTCCTGGCCTTTTTCGTCCTCCCCACCGTCACAACTGATGTAAAAAAGGCCTGCGCTAACGAGTATTAACAGGGATAATAATCTCGATACATGTTTCATGCTTGAACAATTTATTTGTTACGAATATGACAGTAAAATTAATAAAATCAAACTGAACGGGGCTGGTTACGGCCGTTCCAACGGGGGTTAATCGGGTTCGGTAAGACCATGTAACCTTCACTTAAAGCCCGTTATATCTAATTTTTGTGCGTTGGACGGATATTCGGACGCCTGGTTGCTGGCGATGAAAACCAGGCATTTTTCGGGCAGACCGGCCAGTTGCTCCAGGTACCAGGCAAACGCCTGCGCGTCGAGGTTGGTACCCGGTTCATCGAGGAAAAGGATGTCCGCCGCGGTGAAAAAAGCGAGGGCCAGTTTTACCCGCTGCCTCATGCCGGAAGAAAAATTGGAGATATACTTGTCTTTGGCGTGACGGAGATACATCCGGTCGAGCATCTCGGTTTCGTTCATCCCCTGGCGGGGCGTTTTAAGACCAAAATGAAAGCGCAGTTGTTCCGACAGGGTGAACTCTTCGATCAGGTCCATGTACGGTGTGGCGATGGAAACGTGCCGGAAGATGTCGTCCGCAGAGACTTCGTTCGAAGACCCCGGGATAACATATTTTATGGTACCGGTACTTGCTGGCATCTGTCCCCACAACACCTGGAGCAGCGTGGATTTTCCCGAGCCGTTGGGTCCGGTGATGGCGTATACCCCGCCGGAGTTGAAGGAAAAAGTAAGGCCGCGAAAGATCCACTCCCGGTTAAATTTTTTTCCGATGTTTTCAACGTGGATGTCGATGGCTTGATGGATTTTATTTTCGGGTGTGATCGATTCAGGCCGGCATGAAAAATGATCGTGTACTGTTAATCGTTTCCGCCGTAACCTTTCATGATACCCCGTTCCGACGTGCGTATAAACTCCACGATGTAATCCCGTTCCGTACTGGAAGGAACTTCCCGCTCGATCAGATCGAGCGCCTTGGAATTGTTGAGGCCTTTGAGAAATATGTAGCGGTAGATCTCCTGGATCTCGCTGATCTTTTCCGATGTAAAACCCCTTCGCCGCAGTCCGATCGTATTGATACCGGCATAGGTAAGCGGCTCCCGGGCAGCTTTGGTAAACGGTGGTACGTCCTTGCGGACAAGCGAACCTCCTGACAGCATGACGTGCGCGCCTACCTTCACAAATTGGTGCAGGGCACTCGCGCCGGCGATAATAGCCCAGTCATCGATGGTGACGTGTCCCGCGACCTGTACGGCATTCGCCAGGATACAGTTGTTGCCGATGACACAATCGTGCGCGACGTGTACATAAGCCATCAGCAGGCAGTTGCTTCCGATCACCGTTTTGAATTTATCAGCGGTACCGCGACTGATGGTCACGGATTCGCGGATGACGGTATTGTCACCGATGTGCGTTTCGGTTTTTTCGCCGGCAAACTTCAGGTCTTGCGGAGGCGACGAAACCGAAGCCGCCGGAAATATTTTTACGTTCTTGCCAAGCCTGGCGCCATCCCAAACGATCGCACCTGCACCAATCCAGGTGGAGTCATCAATGACAACGTCTTTTTGAACAGTGGCGAAGGGTTCAATAATTACATTGTTGCCAATCTTGGCTTCAGGATGTACGTTAGCGAGTGGGAATCGGCTCATGAGTCTTTTCGAACAATACTTGCAGTCATAGTACCTTCACACACGAGCGTATTTCCAACGTACGCGCGTCCGGTCATTTTAGCAATACCACGTTTGATCGGTGCGAGAAGATCGCATTGAATAACCAATGTGTCGCCGGGAAGTACCATCTTCCTGAACCTGAAATTTTCGATACCCAGGAAATACGTCCAGTAATTCTCCGGATCGGGTACGGTGTTCAGGACAAGTATTCCGCCGATCTGCGCCATGGCTTCGATCTGCAGCACACCAGGCATCACGGGATTTCCCGGAAAGTGACCCTGGAAAAAATATTCATTGGCGGTAACGTTCTTTACGCCCGCAACACTTTCATTGTCCAGGTAAATAATTTTGTCGATCAACAGGAAAGGATAGCGGTGAGGTAACGTAGAGGCTACTTTATTGATATCCATCACCGGCGGCAGGCTCGGATTATACTTCGGCCTTCCTTTTTTATCGGACTCCTGCATGGCCTTCTTCAGCTTTTTGGCAAAGGCCACGTTCGCGGCATGTCCGGGTCTTGCGGCCAGTACCTGGGCTTTCAAAGGCCTTCCTGCCAACGTCAGGTCGCCGACAATGTCCAGGAGTTTGTGGCGGGCAGGTTCATTCTTATAGCGTAGTTCGATGTTGTTCAGGATACCTTCCTGCTTCACGGCTACCTTCGGTTTGCCGAGCATCTTGGCGATATTATCCAGTTCATTTTCCTGAACTACCCGGTCGACGATCACGATAGCGTTGTTGAGGTCGCCGCCGCGGATGAGGTTGTTCTTGTACAACATCTCCAGTTCATGCAGGAAGCAAAACGTCCGGCAGGAGGCAATTTCTTTTTCAAACTGGCGGATATCCGTGATGGACGCGTGCTGACTTCCCAGCACGGGGGAGTTGTAGTCGATCATGACGGTTACCCGGTAGTCGTCGAGCGGAAGAGCTGCGATCTCCACGTTGCGGGCCGCCTCGCGGTAAAACAGGGGCTCCTGTACTTCGAAAAAGTCGCGCAGGGCGTTTTGTTCTTCCGACCCGGCCGCTTTCAGGACCTCGACAAATTCGATGGAACTTCCATCCATGATCGGGCATTCCGGGCCATCGAGCTGGATCATGACGTTGTCGATCTCCAGTCCCGTAAGGGCTGCCAATGTATGCTCAATGGTGCTTACACGGGCACCGCTTTGTTCAATTGTTGTTCCCCGCGATACGTCCACGACATTGTCACAATCCGCGTTGATGACCGGGGATCCGGGCAGATCAATTCTCTGAAATTTGATGCCGTGATTGGGTTTTGCAGGCACAAAGGTCATGTTGGTCTGAACACCGGTATGAAGCCCGACACCTGAAAGGGATACGGATTTCTGGATAGTTTGCTGTTTGATATTGAGCATGATTTGCGAAAGTGGGCAAATTTAACTGCAAACTCCTGATAATCCAATTTTACGGTATTTACCCTTCCCTCAGCGGCTTACGGGCCTATTTATCTACCGACAGCGAGTTAGGTTGCTGTTTCTGCATTTTTACTTCAAGTTCGCGCAACCGGTAATTGATGTCCGGCAGCTTCTTGAATACGGCATAAGACCTGAAAAAATCATTAAACTCGAATACAGGCGATCCCATGAATTTCTGGCCTGGCTCCTTAATCGACTTGGAAACGCCGGATTGGGCTCCCAGGCCTGTGTTATTGGCGATTACCAGGTGCCCGGCAACGCCGACCTGACCGGCAAACAAGCAATTTTCACCGACCTTCGTGGAGCCGGAGATGCCGCTTTGGGCCGCAATTACCGTATTCTTCCCAACCTCCACGTTATGGGCGATCTGGATGAGGTTGTCAAGCTTCACTCCCTGACGGATGATGGTGGCATCACCGAATAACGTGGCGCAGTCGATCACAGTATTTCCGCCGATGGCGACATTGTCTTCGATGATCACCGAACCCAACTGGGGGATCGTTTTGTATGATCCGTCTTCCTGAGGTGCAAATCCAAACCCGTCGCTTCCGATAACGGTACCCGAATGCACGACACAATTATTGCCGATCCGGGTGTCGGCATAAATCTTTACGCCCGGGTGGATGATGGTATGGCTCCCGATCGTTACGTTGTCGCCGATGTACACGTGGGGGTAGATCTTCACGTTATCGCCGATCTTCACATTGTCTCCGATGTAGGAGAACGCACCCCGGTAGCAGTCTTTTCCGATCACGGAATTCGGGGAAATAAAGCTCGGTTGCTCCACGCCGGACTTTTGAAAACTGATCAGCTTGTGGTATTCCTCCAGCAATCGCGTAAAGCTGATGTAGGGATCATCCACCAGGATAAGTGTCGCGGAAATTTCTTTTTTACCGGTAAACTCTTTGCTGACAATCACGGCCGAAGCCTGCGTGGTATAAATGTATTGTTCGTATTTCGGGTTGGAGAGGAATGATATCTGACCTTTTTTTGCATCCTGGATTTTGGCGAGCATAATTATTTTCTCGGCTCCATCACCTCTCACTTCCCCACCGAGTATTGCAGCAATCTGATTGACGGTAAATTCCATTCTGTATGGTGTTAATGATTAATCCGGCCGGCGGCCTAGTGTATTCGTCGTGTGGGAGTGGGGTTGGAGTACAATTTTTTCAATAGCTTCTTCTGAACGTGGTCACAATTTATGCAGACATTGACCCCTGACTACACCCCCGATGTCAACTTTGATTACCGGTAAAAACTGCCAGAAGCTATCTACAAAGATACATTTTTAGGCCAGCAGAGATAATTTTTTTTCACGATTTTGCTGATCGCCTTTATGTTGGGTAGGTCGGATGCCTGGGCAATGTCTACTACATCTCCGTTCTGCATGAGTATATTGATCTCATGCCCTTCCGCATAAGCTTCGTTGGTAACCGTGCCGTGCGAGAAGAGATATGAAGCTTCCGAACGAAGGACACCGTATTTTTTCATGATCGTCTCGCTGATCTTTTCAACCTGATTTTTTTTGATCGGTTCAGCGCTGAGTTTAATCCTGAATAACTTACGGTCGATCATCATTTGCGATAGCCAGGCAAGAATCGGATCGTTTTGGTGGCGCCAGAATTTCACAGCGCCCCAGATGTCGTTGTCATCCAGCTGGCCGTACATCTCCAGTAAGCCTTGATTCTCCTTAAAATCGCCCAGCACAAAATCGGTCTTCAGGAATGTCAGCAATGCCGGGCTCGCGGAGGTCTGCTCACCGGCACGAACCAGCGCCTTGGCCCGCCTGATGAGATTGACCAGCATACGCTCCGTACTTACCGTTGTCTTATGAAGGTAGACCTGCCAGTACATGAACCGGCGCGCATTGAGAAAACTTTCAATGCTGTAAATTCCCTTCTCTTCCACGACGAGGTGGTCGCGATGGATATGTAACATGGAAATGATCCGGTCGACGCCGATTGTTCCTTCCTGGACGCCTGTAAAAAAGCAATCGCGTTTGAGGTAGTCCAGGCGGTCGATGTCCAGTTGACTGGAGATCAGTTCGTGAAAGAATTTTCGCTTATAACTGTTTCGAAAGATTTTTAAGGCCAATGTAAGGGCTCCGTGGAATTCGGTGTTCAGCCTTTCCATGAACAGGTAGGAGAGGCTTTCATGATTAATTCCCGGCAGCAACGAATCCTCCAGCGCATGTGAGAAGGGTCCGTGGCCGATGTCGTGGAGCAGGATAGCGATCTGGGAGGCTTCGTATTCGGCGTCGGAGATCTCGATGCCCTTCATCCGAAGGGTGCCGAGGACCTTACCCATGAGGTGCATAGCCCCCAGGGCGTGCTGGAAGCGGGTGTGTAAGGCAGCGGGATAAACATAATCGGTCAGACCCAGCTGTTTGATGTGTCTCAGGCGTTGAAAGAACGGGTGGGAAACAATATCAAAGATCAATTCCCCCGGTATCGTAATAAATCCGTAGACCGGATCATTAATGATCTTTTTTTTGTTCATCCCTTGGTACTATTGCGGGTTTCGCGTCGTCCAGACCGGTTAATACGTCCCG
This sequence comes from Chryseolinea sp., assembly GCA_041742155.1. Classification (GTDB taxonomy): domain Bacteria; phylum Bacteroidota; class Bacteroidia; order Cytophagales; family Cyclobacteriaceae; genus Chryseolinea. Next base: position 42,569 of record JBGSJE010000013.1, read on the forward strand.
TAAAATTAAGAACGGGTAACGATTAAACCGGTAGTGGATAACGATTAATGATTAAATTGGTAAAAATTTGAATTATGCAAAGATATAGCATTTTGTGGGCCGACGATGAGATTGACTTGTTGAAACCGCACATACTTTTCCTGGAACAACGGGGCTATGATATCACGCCCGTCAACAACGGATCAGAGGCGGTTGAACTGTGCGATGACAAACATTTTGACGTGGTTTTTTTGGATGAAAATATGCCCGGTATGTCCGGCTTGGAAGCGCTGACACAAATCAAGAACAACAAGCCTAACCTTCCGGTGGTCATGATCACCAAGAACGAGGAAGAGCATATCATGGAGGAAGCCATCGGATCGAAGATTGCAGACTACCTGATCAAACCGCTCAACCCCAGTCAGATTTTGCTGTCCGTAAAGAAAATACTCGACAACAAACGATTGGTCATCGAAAAAACAAACCTGAACTACCAGCAGGAATTCCGCAAGATCAGCATGGCGTTCCAGGACAACATGAACCACGAGCAGTGGGCGGATATCTACAAAAAACTCGTGTTCTGGGAGTTGCAGATGGATCACAAGGATAATGAAGAGATGGGCGATGTACTGGACATGCAAAAGACGGAGGCCAACACAAATTTCGCCCGCTTTATCATGCGTAACTATGATGGTTGGCTGAATGATCCCAAGGCTGACAAACCCCTTCTTTCGCACCAGCTAATGAAACGAAAAGTTTTTCCGGAGTTGGGTAAAAAGCCGGTGTTTGTGATTCTGATCGACAACCTCCGTTTCGACCAGTGGAAAGTAATTGAGCCGGTGCTGACCGAATATTTCAACGTGACTTCGGAGGAAACCTACTACTCGATCTTACCAACGACAACGGCATACGCCCGGAACGCGATTTTTTCCGGTTTACTGCCCTCGGATATGGCGAAAACAAACCCCGACCTCTGGGTCGGCGAAGACGAAGACGAAGGTAAAAACAATTTTGAGGAGGAGTTTCTCGCAAAACAACTTCGCCGGAATAACCTGAATGTCAAGATGTCCTACCACAAGATTAAAAACCTGGAGGAAGGACGTAACCTCGTCGATACGGTCAACAATCTCTTTCAGAATGACCTGAACGTAGTGGTGTACAATTTTGTGGATATGCTGTCCCATGCGCGAACGGACATGGCTATGGTTCGGGAACTCGCCCCCGATGAATCGGCGTACCGGTCGATCACAAAATCATGGTTCCTGCACTCTCCGCTGATCGATATTCTCCGGAAGATTTCCGAAAAGGACGTGAAGGTGGTGATCACGACAGACCACGGAACGATCCGTGTCAAGCGCCCGTTCAAGATTATCGGCGACCGCACAGTGAACAGCAACCTCCGCTACAAGCAAGGCAAAAACCTCGGCTACGAAGGCGACAAGGTTATGCACGTTCAGAAACCCGAGCGGCTGTTCCTTCCCAAACTGAACGTCTCTTCCTCCTACGTCTTTGCGATCGAAGACCAGTTTTTTGCTTACCCGAACAACTACAACTACTATGTGAATTTTTATAAGGACACGTTTCAGCACGGCGGTGTGAGTATGGAAGAGATCATCATTCCCATTATTTTCTTAAATTCGAAGAATGTATCGTGATGAGCAGGGGACGGTCTTCCGGTCTGTTGAATTGTCGGACCTGGGGGAAGTCGCGAAATACATTGCCATGCAGCTGGAAACGTATCGGGTGTGGTTATTTTATGGTGAAATGGGTGCGGGAAAAACCACACTGATCAAGGAAATATGTAAAGCGGCAGGAGTTGCTGACGCGATGAGCAGCCCTACTTTTTCCATTGTAAATGAGTACGAGACCCCGGTACGGCAACGTATTTTTCACTTTGACTTTTACAGGATCCGGAATGAAGGAGAGGCGTATGATATCGGGGCTGATGAGTATTTTTATTCCGGTTCCGTTTGTTTTGTAGAATGGCCGGAGAAAGTTCCATCCCTGATTCCGGCGCGGCACGTCGACGTTGCCATCGATGCAGAAAACAATACACAGCGAACTATAGCTATTTCATTCCATGACGGAGAAGAAGAAAACAGGGTTTGAGGCGTTAGCCAAAGCCAGTATGCACCCGCAGGAGCAGCTGCTTGAGGTGAGAAAAAGACGGCACGCCTTTTTTATCGGATTACCGAGGGAAATTTCGCTGCAGGAAAACCGGATCAGCCTGACGCCCGACGCTGTAGCCCTCCTGGTTAACAACGGACATGATGTGTGGGTGGAGGCAAAAGCCGGTATCGGGTCGAAATTTACCGATAAGCAATTCAGCGACGCCGGCGCCAAAATTGTTTACTCGCCGCAGGAAGTTTACCAGGCCGATGTCATCCTGAAGATCGAGCCCCCGACGCTGGAAGAGATCGATCTGATGCACGCGGGGCAGACCCTGATTTCCGCGTTGCAGATCGGACACCTGAAAGTAGAAAGCCTTCAGGCGCTGCTCAAAAAAAAGATCACAGCGCTTGCCTATGAATTCATCGAGGATAAGGTGGGTGGAATGCCTATCATCCGCGCCATGAGTGAAATTGCCGGTAGTACGGTGATGCTGATCGCCTCCGAATACCTAAGTACCGCCAACAATGGCAAGGGGGTTATTCTCGGAGGTATAACCGGCGTACCACCCACCAAAGTGGTTGTTATCGGAGCGGGTACCGTTGCCGAATACGCCGTTCGCGCCGCGCTTGGGCTGGGAGCGGATGTGCAGGTATTTGACAATCATTTGTACAAACTGCGCCGGATCAAACACCTGTTGGGGCAGCAGATCTACACCTCGACGATAGACACAATAACGCTGAGCGATACACTAAAATCCGCGGACGTTGTAATCGGTGCCTTGCGCGCCGAGAAGGGGAGACCCAGGCATGTGATTACCGAGGAGATGGTAAGTCAGATGAAATCGGATTCGCTGATCATCGATCTCAGCATCGACCAGGGCGGTTGTATCGAAACGTCGGAGATTACCACGCTTAGCAAGCCGGTGTTCCGGAAGCACGGTGTGATCCACTATTGCGTTCCGAACGTGGCGTCCCGGGTTGCTCACACAGCCGCGAATGCCTTGAGTAATATTTTCACACCGACGATTTTGCGCGCGGCCGAGGAAGGTGGTGTTGAAGCGATGATATTCTCCCACAAATGGTTTATGAAGGGCGTATATACCTACAAGGGTGGACTGACAAACGAACACGTCGCTACAAAGTTTGGTTTGAAACACAAGAATATTGAGTTGCTGATGGCGGCGCGGTTCTGATACCGGTGCAACGGTTTGTGGTAAACACCGACAAAAAATAACGAGCCGCGAAGTTGCAGCTATTTCCGTTATCCGGTATATTGAAATTGAAAATTCAAAAAAGTTATCATATGCCTAAAATCGCAGTTGTCTGTATCGCTGTCCTATTTTCTGTTGAAAGTTACAGCCAAACGGTCTCAGCCCTTCCCAACCAGATCAGGGCCTCCGAAACACTCGACAACATCAATGAACTTACCACCGGCGAGGTGCTTTACGGCATCCCGCAGCCGGAAGGAAAGCTCATCGGAGATTCTTACCTCTATACGAACTGGCTGCGGGGAACCATTATGCTCTATGAAAAAGACAAGTTGCTTGAAGGATATCCGCTCCGTTATGATGTTGATCTCGATGAACTCGAGATCAAAGGGAGCAGAGGTGTAAAGGTGCTCCGCGGAGATAAGGTAAAAAGTTTCGTGTTGATCGATTCTCTCACGCGGAGTCCGCAGTACTTTATCAACGCCCGTGAATTTAAGAACGAAGAAAATGTCACACTGATGGGTTTTTTCCAGGTGGTTGCCGACGGTACGAAGCCGCTGCTTAAAAAGACGAGCATCACCGTAAAGGAGGGTAACTACAATGTTCAGTTCGATGTAGGCAGCAGGGACGATAAACTGGTTAAGAAATCGAAATATTTCACTTCGGTGGGAGACCGGGTGATGGAATTACCGGGTTCGAACAAGAAGTTGCTCCTTATTTTTGACGACCAGCGCGAGGACCTGGGCAAATTCATCAAGGTCAATCAGCTGAGCGCAAAAAACGAACACCACCTGAAGGCGATTTTCGAACGCTACAACAGCCTGGTTCAGCAATCAAAGCCGTAGCAGGCTTTCTTCCAGCGCCTTGATCTTTGTTTCCGCATCGGCCTTTTTCCTGCGCTCCGTTTCAATGACGTGAGGAGGGGCGCTGGCAACAAATTTTTCGTTTGATAGTTTTTTGTCGACCGAAGCCATGAACCCGCGCTGATACTCCAGGTCTTTCAGGATACCTTCACGCTCTTTCGCCGTGTCAATCCGTCCTTCCATTGGAATGAAGAACTCAACGGACTTCACCATAAAGGCGGTGGCTCCTGCTACCTTTTCAGCTTGAACGGATACATCGCTTACATTTCCAAGCTTCAGAACCACCGGCCAGAAAGAATCGATCAGGGGTTGATCCGTTTTCCCAACGATCAGTTTTAATGCCTGCTTGGGGGAAATACCTTTGGCATTCCGGGTGTTCCGGATTTCCGTAACAATATCAAAAGCGTTGGACGCTTCTGTCAGGATCGTTTCGTTGGTGGTACCGGCTGTCGGCCAGTCGGCTTTGATGATACAGTTACCCTCTTCTTTTTCTTTTAGTTCATGCCATAGCTCTTCCGTGATGAAAGGCATAAACGGATGAAGAACCCGCAGCCAGTTTTCGAAAAACTCGATTGTTTTTGCGTAAGTCACCTGGTCTATCGGCATACCGAATTCCGGCTTGATCATTTCCAGGTACCAGGAACAGAAGTCGTCCCAGATCAGTTTGTAAACCAGGTGGAGGGCATCGGAAATCCGGAACTTGTTAAAATGGTCATCCAGTTCGGCAACGGATTTGTTGAATTTCGATTCAAACCAATCCATCGCCACCTTGTTTTCCCTGGGAACATCGCCACCCGCGACCGTCCATCCCTTCACCAGGCGGAAGGCATTCCAGATCTTGTTGGCGAAGTTCCTGCCTTGTTCGATCAGCTTTTCGTCGTAAGGCAGATCGTTACCGGCGGGTGAACTGAACAGCATCCCGGTACGGACGGCGTCGGCGCCGAACGTTGCGATCAGGTGCAAGGGATCAGGTGAATTGCCCAGCGACTTCGACATCTTCCGTCCCTGTTTGTCGCGAACAATCCCCGTCAGGTATACATTGCTGAACGGCTTTTCACCACGGTATTCATATCCGGCGATAATCATACGGGCTACCCAGAAAAAAAGAATTTCAGGGGCAGTGACAAGATCGTTTGTGGGATAGTAGTAGTTCAGATCGGCATTTCCCTTGTTGCCGTCCCTGAAAATGGTCGTGTCAAAAACCGCCATGGGCCAAAGCCAGGAGGAGAACCAAGTATCCATGACATCGGAATCCTGCGTAAGGGTCGGCTTTTTCTTCGCCGGATTTTTGGATTGATATATGCGATAAGCTTCTTCCTCTGTTTTCGCTACGACATAAACACCGTTTTCGTCATACCATGCCGGTATACGATGTCCCCACCAAAGCTGCCGCGAAATACACCAGTCGCGAACATTGGACATCCAATGGTTATAGGTGTTTTTAAACTTGGCCGGGATGAGTTGAATATCATCATTCATCACGTGCCGCAGCGCCGGTTTTGTGATCTCCTTCATGCTGAGGAACCATTGCAGCGACAGGCGCGGTTCGATCACGGCGTCCGTACGCTCGGAGAACCCTACGCTGCTTTTATAATCTTCCGTCTTGCCGAGATAACCTTTTTGCTCCAGTTCTTTCGCGATTTTTTTTCTGGCGATAAAACGATCTTCGCCGATAAAGATCTGCGCTTTTTCATTCAGGGTTCCGTCTTCGTTCAGGATATCGATAACGTCCAGGTTGTGTTTTCTGCCCAGTTCGTTGTCGTTCATGTCGTGAGCGGGAGTAACCTTCAGGCACCCGGTACCAAAATCCATGGTGACGTAATCGTCTTCTATGATCGGAATGGAGCGATTGATGAGCGGGATGATTGCGCGCTTACCCTTCAGGTGTTTGTATCGTTCGTCGTTCGGGTTTACACATATCGCGGCATCAGCCATAATGGTCTCCGGCCGCACCGTAGCGATAGTCAGGTATTGACCATCCGCTCCCTCGATCGCATAATTGATGTAGTAGAGCTTCGATTGAACTTCGCGGTGAACAACCTCGTCGTCGGATAACGCGGTCTTTCCTGCAGGATCCCAATTCACCATCCGGAGGCCACGGTAAATGTTCCCTTTGTTGTAAAGGTCGATGAACACATCGATAACGGCATCGTAATAGGCCGGATCCATGGTGAAGGTTGTTCGCTCCCAATCGCAGGATGCGCCCAGTTTTTTTAACTGTTCGAGGATGATACCGCCGTACTTCTCTCGCCATTCCCAGGCATACTTCAAAAATTCCTCCCGCGACAGATCTGACTTTTTAATACCTCTTTCGCGGAGCATGGCAACAACTTTTGCTTCCGTGGCAATGGACGCGTGATCCGTGCCGGGTACCCAGCAGGCTTCTTTTCCCAGCATCCTCGCCCGCCGGATGAGAATATCCTGGATCGTGTTGTTCAGCATATGCCCCATGTGCAATACGCCCGTGACGTTCGGCGGCGGGATGACAATACAATAAGGTTCCTTATCAGGGTTGGGCTCCGAGTGGAACATCCCGTTGTCCATCCAGTACTGGTACCACTTATCTTCTACTTCGGATGGATCGTATTTGGTTGACAGCATCTTGTTTTGAGTTAATCATCACCGGCAGGCCGGCCTGAGATTTTTTCTGAGGCCGCTCGCGCATATCGAAACGGATAACGCTTTTCCGGGGCCAAAATTAAAGAAATTGACCTTAAAACCGAATTTTTTGCTGTCACGGCATCCACCTTTTGGTGCCAGGTCGTATGTAAGTTGTCTATCGGAACGTCTATGGAAGCTTTAACTATCCCGCAGGAGAAAAACACCATACAATGGAAGCAGTTGTGGAGCCTGGCCGCCCTTTATGGCTCTGTGGTCATTGGCTGGATTGCCTACCAGAACTATCAGCCCAAGCTACTGGAAAAATTTCATTTTACTGATTTCTCTTTCCCGCTGATGGTTTTTCAGGGGATCATCCTGGTGGCAACTCCGCCTATCGCCGGACGATTGGGGGACCGTTACCGCTTTCAGAAGGGTCACAGAATTCCAATCATTACGACGGGGATAAGTTTTGCAGCGATGGTCTTTATGGCTGTTGCATTCACCCTGTTCAGCGACCCCGGGGAAATCTTCAAATGGATCCTTCCCATCCTGATTGTATTCTGGCTTATCGCCATGAGTATTTTTACAAGTCCCGCTCTTTCAACCCTTGAGCTATTTACACCCGTCGATAAGTTACCGAGAGCTATGGCTATCCTGACTATCGTGGCTAACCTGATCTACTCGCTGGAACCGGTTATCGTCGACATCATCGACTTTGTCGGTGCGCCCCTGACGTTTATTGCTGGCGGAACAGTCGTGTTTCTTTCCGGGTATGCATTAAAGAAAAACTCGCTGTCACTTTTTAAGATCAGCGACAACGCGGAACAGCGGCCGATAGCGGCTATTACATTCGATACGCAGAAGTCCAGGTATGGCTATATCTTCTTCCTTGGCCTGGCGCTGGGGTTGCCGACAACGGTCATGTTTAACCTCTTCCCGGAGTTACTGGGAGAGAAACTGGGAGCGATGCTGGGCGGTATTAACGGAAAGGTCGTGTTGGTATACTTACTCGTGTTATCAGCGTTGATTTCCCTGCCGGTAAGCAGTGTGGTGAACAGAACAGGCCTTCAGAAGTCCTTTTCCCTGAGTTTTGCACTGATCATGCTGAGCATGGGTGCGATCTTCATACTGGATTCACCGGCGGCAATCCTCGCGATGGCAATCCTGTTTGCTGTTGCGTTCACGGCTTTGTCTGTCAGTTCACTGCCGATGGCTATCGGACGATCGAACTATTACGAAAAAGTTTTTTGTGTGGGTATTTTCTTTAGCGGTGTGGCATTTCCTAACGGCATTCTGGAAGCGATACAGGCATTTTGACAATTAAGATAGCGGGGTTGGTTTTACAGGATGAGTCGGTTGAGTATTCAGCCGGCCATCCTGTTTCCATTTTACATCAACCGTTCCCCGTTCTATCGGACATTCGAATCCGCCACTCGGAAGGATAGAGATTGTTAATACGGTTTTCGAGGACATTGACCCATCCCAGCGGCGACCCGTTGTAGTTTACCAGGGCGAATCCACGTTGACCCGATGTTACGGACAGTGTATCCTTTCGAAGGAACTGCAGCGCGGCCGGCAGGTCAACGTTTACCGTATTGAAGTTTTCTTTCACTAACTCCACCGATAGCGCAGCGGCGTGTTCCGGTATAAGTTTTTCGTGTTTGACAGACGCAAGAACGGTCCCCGCCGTGATCACGTGCAGATTTTTTGCCAGGAATTCTATTTCGGCGGCTTTGTCCTTTGGAAAGAACTGTACCTGGTCATTTCGGATGATGAATGTTTTTTCTTCAGGTCTGGTGATCCAGGTATTGAGTTGTTCCAATATTTTTTTCGAAGGCCCCATGAACGAATGCCTATTCCTCATGTTGACCATTTTTTCCCCCGCTTTTTTCCGGATCACGCTTATAAAAAAACCTTCGCCCTGTACACGGTGCGGAAGGAAACGATAGCCAAGGACCGGCTTTTCGACGACCTGGATACCCCAATTCTTTTCTATTGACAGCGGAACAAATTCTAGCGCGTGCTCTTTGGCTAGCCAGTCCAGGTTATGTTCATTCTCCGCCTGGTTATAGGTGCAGGTAGAGTATATCAAAATACCGTCTTCTTTCAGGGCAGGCCATAAATCATGTATAATGCGTTGCTGACGCCTCGCGCAAAGAGCCACCTGATCTGGCGACCAATGCAGCATGGCGTCGGGGTCTTTGCGAAAGAGGCCTTCGCCGGAACACGGTGCATCCGCGACGATCACATCGAAAAAACCCGCTATCCGCTGAAAATCCTGTGGGTCATTGTTCGTGACCACAACGTTGTTATAACCCCACTTCTGGATGTTTTCCGCCAGTACCGATGCCCGCGCCCGAATCACTTCATTGGTGACCAGCAAGCCTTGTTTGTTCAGCAGGCTTAAGAGGTGCGTTGACTTTCCGCCAGGCGCCGCACAAAGGTCCAGTACATTGAGGGACCGGTCCCTGTCGACCGACTGTAAAAAGGCCTGCTCCAGGAACATGGAACTTGCTTCCTGCACATAATAACAACCGGAATGAAAAAGCGGGTCACGGGTAAACGACGGCCGCTCGTCGAGGTAAAATCCGTTCGATGTCCAGGGAATCCGGTTGGGAAGCGCGGATGGTTTTGTCTTTTCGGGATTAAATCGAATACTCACCGGTGACTCGGTCTCATGCGCGGTGGCAAACGACGACCAGTCGTCACCGAGTTGTTCCTGCATACGCTGTTCAAAAAAAGGAGGGAACGTATGCTTGCTCATTTAATCCTGTATTCAGAAACGATGTCCATGGTGCCCGATTATCCGGTTGAAAGATAACTTTTCTTTCGCTGTAAATTTCAGGGCCATCGTGGATGGAATTTTAACAAATGGCTACATTGTCGGGAATTAATCACCTGTTCCCCGGTACCGGACATGAAGACGAAGATCAACTTTTACCTGTTCATAGCGGCGCTGACGATACTTGATGCTGTTTTGATCCGCAGCCCGAACCTCCTTGGAAAAATCGGTTTGCTGATCTATAAGTACCACTACCTGCGCACGTTTCCCAAAGCGCTGCTGACCGTTTCTGTGGCGGTTGGGGTCTGTATTATTCTTGCCGAGACCATTCATTTCGCAGTCAGGAAAAACGTTATACGAAAACTGACAGGCAGGATTCTCCTGATGATGTTTGCGTTGGGATCGCTGGTCCTTCTGCTGAAGACGGGTTTGGATTTTTCATCGGGTATGTACAGCCATACCGGGTTGCGATTTCGTTGCGGGGCTTATCTGATGCCGGCCATACTGCTGGTGGTCTTTGTTTACGCCTGGTTTACCTTGCGTGTACCCTCCGTTCCTTTTCCTGAATCACCCGCCGGTGATGAAACGGCGTCTGGCCGGTTGGTGGAAAAAAAATAAGACTCCCGTCGGAGCCTTAAGAGCTGTATAGTGCTATGGTCCCTTTCCTAGTCCCTGTACATCGTGGCCTTTACAGCTTTGATGGTTTTGGAAACATTGGGAAGGATGGCTTCGATCAATGTGGGTGCATAGGGAAGGGGTACGTCGAGACTGTTGACCCGTTGAATAGGGGCGTCCAGGTAATCGAACGCATGTTTCTGAACGTGGTAGGTTATTTCGGTGGCAATAGAGGAAAGCGGCCATGCTTCTTCCACGACAACCAGCCGGTTGGTCTTTTTCACGGACTCAACCACCGTAGCGTAATCGATCGGTCTGACCGTACGGAGGTCGATAACTTCGGCGGAAATGCCGTCTTTTTCCAGTTCGGCGGCGGCCGCCAGAGCGACTTTCATGATCTTTCCGAAAGAGACGATGGTGACGTCGCTTCCTGATTTTTTGATGTCGGCAACGCCAATGGGAATAATGTATTCTTCCTCAGGTACCTCCATTTTATCGCCATACATGACTTCCGATTCCATAAAAATGACTGGGTCGTTGTCGCGGATGCTGGATTTTAACAATCCTTTAGCGTCATATGGATTAGAGGGGACGACAACTTTTAGTCCCGGAGTATTGGCAAACCAGTTTTCGAAGTTCTGGGAGTGCTGCGCACCGAGCTGACCCGCATTTCCGGTTGGACCGCGAAACACGATAGGGGCGCTGTACTGGCCTCCGGACATGGAATATATTTTGGCGGCAGCATTGATGATCTGGTCGATCGCTACCAGTGAAAAGTTGAACGTCATGAACTCGATGACAGGTCTGAGTCCGTTCATAGCTGCTCCAACGCCTATTCCGGCAAAGCCAAGCTCTGAAATGGGAGTATCCAAAACACGTTCCGGTCCGAATTCGGCCAGCATTCCCTGACTTACCTTGTAGGCGCCGTTGTATTCGGCAACTTCTTCGCCCATCAGGAACACACTTGGGTCTCTGCGCATTTCTTCATTCAAGGCCTCGCGAAGGGCCTCCCTAAATTGGAGTTCTCTCATAGCATATTTCAGAAAGTGCGTAAAAATAGGGTCAGGATTAACAGAATAAAAGAATTCGGAGGGATTTATTGACTGATCATCAACAAAAAAACCCGCCCTGGTTTAACCGGGACGGGTTTTTTCGTAAACCAAGGAGAAAATTATTTCAGCGCATTTCTGAATGTTTCAGTAGCTGAGAATTTAGCAAATTCAAGGTCGCTCAGCGCAGCTTCCTTCAGTGAAGGATCGCTTTTTACAGCGCTTGTCAGGTTGCTGACGACACCATCGGCGTTACCCAGGCGTGCTGAAGCAACAGCAGCACCGTAGTAGGCAAGGGCCAGGTTGCTGTTTTTAGCAGAAGCTTCCCGGAAAGAAGTCAGTGCATTTTGATAATCCTTGTTCAGGACTTGTGCCAGACCTTTGTTGAAGAGGTTATCAGCATTGTCGGTAGCAGCGGATTCAGATGAAACAGCGGCAGCATATTGAGCTTTTACGATCTCAGCAGCACCTTTAACACCGTTAACACCGGCAGCGTTATCGCCACGGAGACCTGAGCCAAGGGCTTTTGATGCGTGGTTGTAAGCGGCATAAGCGTTGCCTTTCAGCATGTGAACTGACGCGAGGTTGGCATGAACTTCCGGAGCTTCATTCAGGCGGGCAGCGATCTCCAGTTGAGCAAGAGCCTTGTCAGCCAACGCTGCGGCACCGCTTGGATTTTCACCAGCCTGAGCGATAAATGTAGCACCGAGGTTGTTGTGCGCAGTCCAGTTGGAACCTTTTTTAGTAGCCGCTTCATAGATAGCTGCTTTCTCTTCCAGGGAAGGCGTGAGGGTTGCGGCATACATCATTTCATCAAATGAAAGGGTATCAGCAGGCAATGAACCTTGTGTGATTTGTTTCGCGAGAACAGACATCTCAGCATCTGTTTTCTTGTCCTTAACCACGAGGATCTCTGTCTTTGCAGTTCTTAACTTGGGATATACATCTTTGAATACTTTTCTGTAAGTCTTCAGTTTCTTCATGTCTTTTTCCTGAGACTCGAATGTTCCGCCGCCGTTGATGATATTCAGGTATTCGGCTTTCTCTTCGGAAGAAATACCTTCATAAGAAGCGAGGGCATCTTTAAATCCGGTCCAGTCCTGGATAACAGGCTTCAGGATGAAGTTGATCGAATCGGCTTTACCTTTATAGTCGTACTTCTTCATTTCTGCGCGATAAAATTTTTCGATCGCAGCAGCACGATCCGGGGACAGTTTGCTGTTGATCCGCTCAGCACCTTCAGGTGAGTGAGTACCGGTGATGGTTACGGTGCGGGTAGCATTCTTAGACGCGATGAAGGCATCCAGTTGTTTTCCTTTGGCACTTTTGATTTCAGAAGTTCTCAATACAGACCGTCCTTGTTCGAAAATGAAATCAGGGATGATAACCGGAACAAGTTCTTCCTGGTTGTTGTACGCGTGATCTGCAAATGCTGCAAACGATACAGGTTTCACCAGTTTGGAAGTGGTGATCAAACCGGTTGCAACGGGAAGACGGGGTGAAGCTTTCGACTTCGTTCCTTTTGAAGCAACACCTTCCACTTCGAGTGTACCGTTCTTCATAGCAGGCTGGTAAGGGAAGAAAAAGCTCTTCGTAACCTTAGGTTGCTCTGTTTTTGCGTTCGGATAGTCTTCAGCCTTAAATGGAATAGGCTCAAGAGCGACTTCGCTGGCGCCTGATTTATAGAAAGTATTTACTGTGTAAACGGTACCTTTCTTTAACATTTTTACAGGAAGATTGGCTGCCATATCAAAGGCAACTGTATCCTTGTGAACTTCCAGTGGGTTAGGAGTAACCGTTAACTGTTGTTCTTTAGACATTTTCACCATCTTGGGCAGTGTGCAGCCCGCAAGGGTCAATGCTCCGAAGATCAGAAATGAGTAAACTACTTTTCTCATTGGTTTTTGTTTTATGGTTTATTTTAAACAGGTTGCAAAACTATACTTGCGTGTATTTTTTTGCAATAATACTCAAAAAAATATGAAGCGCACCGACATTTTAAGGAGGTCTGCACGTTATATTTGTAAGCCTGTTTTTTGGTCGATGAATTAACCATTTGGGAAGTCGAAAGTTTAGAAAAGCCTGTTATTATGGAGCGTATTACCGATCGGATCCAGCATTTTTTCGAAACCTACGCGTTTGGCGTCTGTAGCTATCTCGGAGAACTATTAGGTGTTGCAACATCCAGTATCCGCCTATTTTTCATTTACGCGTCGTTTATAACCTTCGGATCACCGCTTTTGATATACCTTTCGCTCGCTTTTATCGTCAATATGCGCAAGCACCTGCGCAAGCGGAGCCCGATCTGGGACTATTGAATCACCCTCGTTCTTCTGAGCATGTAATGGTCGAACAGGATCAATCCCCGCTTGATTCCGGCCGAAGAATAGCCTTTTCCAATATTTTTGATATCCGCCCTCTTTTGCCGGTCGCGACGCCGGTTTCGGAAAAAATCGCGATGCGCCGTTAAGACCGCTTTGCCGGCAGGAGCGTTTCCCTTCAGGAGAAATACCGCCGCCGCAACCCAATCCAGTATAATCCTTAAGGGGAACTTATAGACCAATTCGCCTCCCGGGAGGTGTTTGTAAATCAGCGATAATCCGTTCCTGAAATTCAGATAGGTTTTCCGGGGATTACCATAAGCCAGTGTTCCGGCGCCCACGTGATAGACTGTGCTTTTGCCGTTATAATAAACCTTTTGATTTGCGCGATGCAGCTTCCAGCAAAGATCGATTTCTTCCATATGTGCGAAAAAATCTTCGTCAAATCCGCCAAACCGGTGGAATGCGCCGGACCGGATAACCATACAGGCACCCGAGGCCCAGAAAATCTCCCGTACATCGTCGTATTGTCCTTCGTCCGTTTCGACATGGTCGAATATACGACCCCGGCAGAACGGATAACCGAGCGAATCGATAAAGCCGCCGCCGGCTCCGGCATGTTCAAATTTGTTTTTTTCCCGGTAGGAGAGAATTTTCGGTTGAACCGCAGCAATCGATTGGTCTTTTTCCAGCAGGCCGGTAAGGGGCGCGAGCCATCCGGGTGTGACCTCGACATCGGAATTCAACAGCACATACTGATCGGCTTCGATCGCCTTCAACGCGCGGTTATAGCCTCCGCAGAAACCATAGTTACGGTCCAGGAGCACTAACCTGACCGTTGGAAAATCCGCCTTGAGAATTTGAATGGATTGGTCTGTGGAAGCATTGTCGGCGACCACTATCTCCGCCTCTCCTGAACATCGGATAACGGAAGGCAAAAATTGCCGAAGTAATTTCTCTCCGTTAAAATTCAGGATAACAACGGCCGTCCGGCTCATCCCATCATACCACTTAAATCCAGCCCCGGTATGTTCGGCAGAAGCCCTTCGGTACTTTTACGGATCTCTTCTTTCGCCAGGACCTCAGCCTCTTCGTTTGCCTTGTTCACGGCGGCAACAATAAGATCCTGTAAAATGACTTTGTCATCCGCCTTGAGCAGTGACGGATCCAGGTCGATGGCAACCAATTGTTTCTTGCCGTTTACCGTTGCCTTTACCATACCCGCACCAGCTTCTCCGTAAGCCTTCACCCGAACAAGATTGTCCTGCGCTTCTTTCATGCGGGCCTGAACTTCTTTCATCTTGCCCATCATTTTCATCATGTCAAACATATCGCTCTCCCGGTTTTAATTTTTTAAGTGATCCTGATGATTTCGGACCTTTGGATTATTGTATTGATATAAAAACCCTTGCAGCAAAGTTAATTAAATAAGCCTGATAATTATTTGCCTTTTCTCAGCAGCAGGATAGTGCCCGACCGTTCGGATGTTCTTCCGGCGAGGTCGGTGAGGTAAGCCCTGAAAACATACGTGCCTTCCGGCATCGCCGCTCCCTTGTACGTTCCGTCCCAACCCTTGTCCAGGTCGGTGGTGAGGAACAGGAGTTCACCCCAACGGTTGAAAATCTTGAATTCGACCTCTGCGGTGAATTGTCCGAATACCTTGAACAGATCGTTAAGCCCGTCGTTGTTGGGTGTAAAGGCCGAGGGGTGAAATATGTTCGGTTCCTTGATCACGGTAACGATATTGGAAACGGACGGGGTTATTCCCGCGGAGACGGGGAATGCTGTAACCCGGTAAACGTTCACCTGGGTTGTAAAGTCTTCCTCGTTGTCCACAAGCGCGGTGGCTGTGCCCGTGTTAAAGGAAAATAAAAGCTGACCCTGCTCATTAAACTTCTCCACAATGTAATGATCCACGCCGTTTTTCCACCCGGTGTAACCCGTCCAGTTCAGGCTGATGACATTGTCGGGTTGCAGGCTTCCCGTGAGATGTATCGGGCATGCTTCCGCGCTTGACGGGCTCGAGTTGTTGCAGACATCCGTGTAGGCGATCGTATAGCAGGCAGAGGCTTCCGCCGAATAACCGCTATCGGTAAAGTCCGGAGTGCCGGAAGTACCAACCGGCGTACCTGCTTTCCGTATGGCGTAAGATGCAGCCGTAAAGGCCGGATCCTGTGTCCACTCGAGGTTGACGGTGTTGTTATCCGTGACGATGGCCGAAATATTTTCAACCACCGCAGGTATCGTGGTCGACACCGCGGTGACACATTTTTCGAGCGATACACTTTGGCTTCCGTTCGTGTAGTTGGTCGTGAGCTGGTAACAGTAGTTCGTTCCGCAGGTGATGTTGGTGTCGTCCAGCGACAGCGCCGCGGATCCTGCTACCAGCGCGGCGCTGTTCGTCTTGGCGATCGAATAATTGCCGACGCCGGTTGCTGACGTCGCCCAGGTGAGCCGGTTTACGTTATTTTGCGCAGCAACGTCGAAGTTCGAGCTGCAGATCACGTTGGAATATACAATAACGTTGTTGCATGGATCAAAGGCTCCGAGGCGGAAGCAGTAGAAATTATCGTCCGTTCTCAGGCTTGCCACCGTGGCTGTGGCGGTATTATAAACATCCCTGAGCTGCTGGAAATTAGTGGAGTTCGTGGCGATCTCGAGCTTGTATAAAATATTCTGCTGATTGTTGAAGTCGAGCCGGATCTGCGCATCATCCAGCACAACAAGTTGAGTGATCGTGGGCGGAGGAAGGGTCAGCAACGCATTTACCGTTTGATTGGCGGGATTGCAGTTGTCGTCCGAACCGAGGTTGCGTCCGCGAACCGTTACCATCTTGCTGCCGGATGTAGCGAAGGTATGGTTGTCCTTGGCCAGGCTTCCGGAGGGTACGACAACATCCGGGCTACCGTCATTATAGTTGATGACGTACTGATTGTAGTTCGTGTCCGTGACTTTCACCTGTGTCTCGTTTCCCCCGCAGGAATAGACTTCAAACGCCGGTTGCGTATTGGGTGTGACTACGATCGTGATCTGGTCAAATCCGGAGGTCTGGAACAATATTCTCAGCGTGTAGGTACCGGGTTGGGTGTAGGTATGGGAGAATGTGAGTGATTGAAACTGGCTGTTGTTTTCGAAATCCATATCGCATGGATTGGCGCCGTTGCAGATGAACGGGGGCTTGATGGTCACGTTAACGGTGAGCGGAGCGCATCCCTTTACCTGGTCAACCTCGAACCTGCCCAGGTTACTTCCGTACGGTTGAGCCAGGGCCGCATACGCGGAGACAGCAAGCAAAAAGGTTATGATGATCTTACTATTCATCCTTCAGGATTCCGTTCTTTAGAAACTGTTCAGCGTTTTTTATGTCTTCATGCAAGACCCGATCGTCCTCTATAAACGGAACGTGTTGTCTAAAATTATCCACAAAAGCCTCCAGCGAGGGCGAAGATTTCAGCGGCCTTCTGAAGGTTAATGCCTGGCTGGCGGTCATTAGCTCTATTGCCAGGACAGAATACACATTGTTCACAACACGATAAGCCTTTGTGGCCGCATTGGCGCCCATACTGACGTGGTCCTCCTGGCCGTTGGAAGACACAATGGAATCCACTGATGCGGGGGAGCAAAGTTGTTTATTCTGGCTTACCAGTGAAGCGGCGGTGTACTGAGGTATCATCAGGCCCGAGTTAATACCGGGATTGGCAACAAGGTAATTCGGCAGGTCGCGGACGCCTGAGATCAGCTGATAGGTCCTTCTTTCAGAAATACTACCCAGTTCCGCCAGTGCGATGCAGAGAAAATCGAGCGCCAGGGCCAGGGGCTGACCGTGAAAATTACCGGCTGAAATGATCCTGTCACTTTCCGGAAAAACATTGGGGTTGTCCGTCACACTATTAACCTCCGTCAGGATGACGCGGGTAACGTGATCGATAGTGTCTGCGCTGGCACCATGGACCTGCGGGACACAACGGAATGAGTAGGGATCCTGAACGTGCTTTTTGGCCTGGCGGATCAATTCGCTTCCTTCGAGATGTCTGACAACCTCCTTCGCTACATTCAACTGACCCGGATGCGGCCGGATCATGTGTACCTCTTCTAAAAAGGGTTCAATGCGCCCGTCGAAAGCATCCAGTGAAAGCGCCGCGATGGTCGTGGACAATCGGATAAGCCGATGGGCATGATAAATACACCACACACCATATGCGCTCATGAACTGTGTACCGTTGAGAAGTGCGAGACCTTCCTTCGCCTGAAGATGAATGGAAGGCCAGTCGAATTTTTTATTGATTGCTTCTCCCGTGAAGACCTGGTTATCGTAGTTGACTTCCCCCAGGCCGATAAGCGGAAGCGTGAGGTGAGCGAGTGGAGCAAGGTCGCCTGACGCACCCAGCGATCCCATTTCGTAAACACGGGGTAGGACGTTCCGGTTGAACATATCGATCAACCTGTCCACCGTGATCACCTGTACACCGGAGTATCCATAAGCGAGAGATTGCGCTTTCAGGAAGAGCATCAGCTTCACGATGTCCTTCGGTATTTCGGGACCTGTTCCGCAGGCGTGCGACTTCACCAGATTTTCCTGCAACTTCTCCAGCTGATCGTGTGAAATGTTCCGGTTGTACAATGACCCGAAGCCGGTATTGATCCCGTAGATAGACTGGCTGGAGTTCTCCAGTTTCAGATCCAGGTATTCCCGGCAACGGGCGATCTTTTCTTTCGCTTCCGCAGAAAGGCTAACGGTTACTTCACCGGATAAGATAGGGGAAAGCTGGCTGAGGGATAACGGCTTATCGGTGATAATGTGTGGAAGCATGTTTGGTCTCAGCGTCTTTTTTATGAAGCGGGCCTGGATAATTTGAATATGTTAACCGCGAAGGCTCGGGATCGCTAAGATAAGCAAAGGGTTTGTGGTTTCTCTTTGAAGCGTGGTACACCTTAACGGGAACTGCATAGGGGCTCAGTTATTTTAGTCTGTCGATGATTTGTTCGAAAGTAATTTTATCCTGCTGTCCGGTTGCCATATTTTTAAAAGCTAGCAGGCCGCTTTTTATTTCCTCAGAGCCGACAACAATGGTGTATGACACCTGTTTTTTGTTTGCATATTCCAGTTGTTTCTTGATCTTGGCCTGGTCGGGGTATATTTCGGAAGATACACCGGCCGACCGCAAAGCAGCCAGCAAGCCCAGCCCGTATATAAGGCTCTCTTCATCAAAGTGACAGATCAGCACTTTTGAGGACACCTGTGTCTCCTTCGGGAAAAGATCAAGCTCTTCCATCGCGTCGAATAAACGATCGACACCGAAAGAAAATCCCACGCCGGAAAGGTTGTCTTTGTCGCCGAATGCCTGGGTGAGGTTATCGTAACGTCCGCCACCGCTTACGCTCCCTACGCCTACACCGTGGATCTTCACCTCGAAGATACAGCCGGTGTAATAGCTTAAACCACGGGCGAGGGCGACATCGAATTCAACGTGTTCATCGGTCGCCTTGTAGTGATTAAGGAGGTTGAATACTTCCCGGAGATCGCGAAGGCCTTTTTCACCGCCGGCGAGGTTATCAAATCGCGAGTTCAGCAGCGCGAGCTTGTTGATTGTGGAGCCTTTGAGGTTCAGAATTTCAAACAGGGAATTAAGACTTTCGACGGAGAAACCTTTCGCCTGCAATTCTTCTCTCACCTTTTCTTCACCGATTTTGTCGAGCTTGTCAATGGCGATAAACAGCGACGATTCTTTTTCTTTCGCGCCGATGGATTCCGCAATTCCCGACAACACACCGCGGTGGTTGAGTTTGATGGTATAATCCCGGATACCGAGACGGTTGAAGACGTCTTTGATCATCAGGATGATCTCTGTTTCGCACACCAGGGAAGAGGTACCCACGACGTCCGCATCGCACTGATAAAACTCCCTGTACCTTCCTTTTTGGGGACGATCCGCCCGCCATACCGGTTGAATCTGGAATCGCTTGAAAGGGAAGGAGATCTCATTCCGGTTCATCACAACGTACCGGGCGAAAGGCACGGTGAGGTCATAACGCAATCCTTTTTCGGATATACCGTGAGTTACCGCTTTGGAGTCTTTTGCCGCCAGCTTTTCGCTGCTTACGTCTTTCAGGAAGTCGCCGGAGTTCAGGATCTTGAACAGGAGCTGGTCTCCTTCTTCACCGTATTTGCCGGTCAGGGTGGAAAGGTTTTCCATGGCCGGAGTTTCCAGTTGCTGAAAACCGTACGTTTTGAATACAGACCTGATGTGTTCCAGGATAAACTGTCGCCTGGCCATGGTGGCGGGGCCAAAATCGCGGGTTCCTTTCGGTAAAGTGGGTTTTTCCATAATCTGGCGCAAAGGTTGGCCGCAAAGTTTAAAGTTCCAAGAATAAAAGAGGGTTGGCTGCAAAGTGTTAATTCAAGGGCCGGCAATGTGTTTTTATGACAAAATCTTTGCGATTTGTGTTTGTAATCCTGAAAATCCCGGTTATTTTTGCACTCCTTTTAAAGAATTGAAACCATGTCAGTAACCAGACTTAAGAGAAAAGGCCGCAAAGACAAGGCTAAATCAGCTGTAAGACGCCAATCATTGAAAATACAGAACTTCCAGCCCGTGATCAAAAACGTGGATATTGAGAAGATCAAGGAAGAATTCAAGGCTAAAGCAAAGTAAGCCTGGTTCTGAAAATCAGAGATATTCGGAAAGTCCTGCCAACGCGGGACTTTTTTTATGCCCGAACTTAACCCCTTCAGTTGCCCGTTTCTGAACTTTAACCTAAACTCGAACCCGATACACACCTCGCACCCTCTACCCCGAACTCATGATTTTTTAATTGTTTATTCATAACCATAACTACATCCATGTCCCTTCAACTCGTTAATTGGAATGTAAACGGAATCCGGTCCATCATCAAAAAAGATTTCATTCAGGATATTAAAGCGATGAGTCCCGATATCTTTTGCCTGCAGGAAACGAAGGGTGGACTGGAGGAAGTGAAGTCCACGCTCGAGCTATTCCCGGATTACAAGGCCTTTGTAAATTCATCCAAGGCACGCAAAGGTTATTCCGGAACGGCGATCGTGAGTAAAACCGAGCCGTTGTCGGTCAGTTACGATATGGGCATCGAAGAGCACGACCAGGAAGGGCGCGTCATTACTGCCGAGTACAACACGTTCTTTTTAACGACCGTATACACGCCGAACTCTGGTGAAGGGTTGGCGAGGCTGGATTACCGTTCGCGGTGGGACAAAGATTTTACGGAGTACATCAACTGGCTCAGGCGGAGAAAGCCGGTGATCGTATGCGGCGATTTGAATGTGGCTCACCAGCCGATCGATATAGCCAGGCCGAAAGAAAATTACAATAAATCGGCGGGCTACACGCAAGTTGAAATTGACGGTTTTACACGGCTTCTCGAAACCGGATTCATCGATACATTCAGACGGTTTTATCCGGAAGAAGTAAAGTATACGTACTGGAATTACGTAACTAACGCCAGGGCGAAGAATATGGGATGGAGGATCGATTATTTCCTGGTTTCGGAATCAATCATTGGAAAGGCCGAGGACGCGATGATTTACAATCAGTACCTCGGATCGGATCACTGTCCGGTGGGATTGAAGATCGACCTGGAATAGAAGAACGGGTTAACGACTAGCTCGTCCTTTCAATATCCGCACCCAGGGCGCGCAAACGGGTATCGATATTCTGATAACCCCGGTCTATTTGATCGATGTTCGAGATCTCGCTTGTACCGCTGGCGGAAAGCGCCGCGATCAGCAACGATACCCCTGCGCGAATATCCGGTGAAGACATCTTGATACCCTTTAATTGCTGTTTTCTGTCCAGCCCGATAACCGTGGCGCGGTGGGGATCGCAAAGAATGATCTGGGCGCCCATATCGATGAGTTTATCGACAAAGAACAGACGGCTTTCAAACATTTTCTGGTGAATCAATACCGTTCCTTTCGCTTGCGTGGCGATAACCAGTACGATACTGATCAGATCGGGTGTAAATCCAGGCCAGGGTGCATCCGAAACGGTAAGGATTGAGCCGTCGATGAAGGTTTCAATTTCGTACCGCTCCTGCGAGGGGATGTAAATATCATCTCCCCTGAATTCCATTTTGATGCCCAGACGCCTGAATATCTCCGGGATAATTCCCAGCATATCGATACGGCAGTTCTTGATGGTGATCTCGGATTGCGTCATGGCGGCGAGCCCGATGAAACTTCCGATCTCGATCATATCCGGAAGCAGGGTGTGTTCTGTTCCGCCCAATCTTTCAACACCTTCGATAGTGAGTAAATTGGATCCGATTCCCGTGATCTTCGCGCCCATGCGGTTGAGCATCAGGCACAGTTGCTGCAGGTAGGGTTCGCATGCGGCGTAATAAATGGTCGTTGTACCTTTTGCCAGTACCGCCGCCATGACGATGTTCGCCGTTCCCGTTACGGAGGCTTCATCGAGCAACATGTAGCATCCTTTTAATTCGGAGGCGTCAATATGAAAGAGGTGTTCTTCGGCGTCAAAGTTGAACTTGGCCCCGAGTTTCTGGAATCCCAGGAAGTGCGTGTCCAGTCTTCTGCGGCCAATCTTGTCACCACCGGGTTTGGGCATGGTTGCTTTTCCGAACCGGGCGAGGATCGGTCCCAGCAGCATCACGGAGCCGCGGAGTGCCGCAGCTTTTTTCCGATATTCATCGGTTTCGAGGTATTTGGTATCGACGTTCGCGGCCGTAAAACGATAGGTTTCAGGTCCGAGCTTTTCCACTTTGCTGCCCAATGCACCGATGAGTTCGATGAGTTTGTTGACATCGACAATATTGGGTACGTTGTGTACGGTGACCGGTTCGGGGGAGAGGATTGTGGCGCTTAGAATTTGTAACGCTTCATTCTTGGCGCCCTGCGGAATAATTTCGCCTTTCAGCTTTTTCCCGCCCTTAATTTTGAAAACACTCATTGATCGTCAATAAGAAAAAAAATAGTTTTGAAAATTCCTGACATCCTCAGGCAGTACCGGAGAACAGGATTTACCCGTCTCTTCGTCTGCGGAAATTGTTGTTCTTGTTCTTATTAAAGGGGCGGTGTCCGCCGCTGCCCTGGTGACGGGGCTGATGTCCGCCGATACTGTTGCCTTGCTGGCTGCCCTGTCCACCCTGACCCTGAGGTCTCGCTTTCTTGCGTTCCTTGTACAATTTTTCGAAGAGGTTGTCTTCGCGGACTTTTTCAATGGTCATATTCAACGCGCCGCCAGACATTGCCTGAATATCGCGGAGGATCACCGAGTCGTCCAGGGTTTCCTTGTTCCAGTTGCCGTAGAACGTCTTCATCAATTTACCCAGGTAAATAATCGACTCTTCCCGTTCCTGAGGGTCATCTTTCTTTAATGCTTCCTTTACCAGCTTTTCGATGTTCTTACCGTAGTGACGGAAGCGCACATCGTTCTTGGGGTAATCCATCTTCATCGGTTTTTTGAAAAGGATTTCCCGTTCGGGGATCGGATAAGGGCTGTTAACGTCCAGGTTAAAATCGGCGATAATGTAAAGGTCGTCCCAGAGTCGCTGCGGGTTATCGGGCTGGTCCTTGATGCTGGGCGTGAGTTGTTTGATCAGGTCGATCAGGGTGTAGGACAGTTCTGTCCTTTTTTCGATATCGGGTAGGTTCCGGATGTATTCTACAAGTTTCTGAACGTTGCGGCCGTATTCTTTTAAAATAATAAGCGGGCGCGAGGAATTATATTCTCCTATTTCCATGATAATTGATTTCGTGATGTCGATGTGTAAGCAATGTACTGGTGGTTGGTCTTGCGCCACCATGAATTGATAGCTAACCTCTACGCATGTATTTTGAGTTTAGCAAAGTTAAGCAATAAGGTCTTCTCTCCAAAATCGTCAAAAGTAATCTTTGCTTTCCGGTCCGGACCACTCAAATCCATCTGGGTGACCATTCCGAAGCCGAATTTGGGGTGTTCAACCTTCATTCCTT
The DNA here is from genome assembly GCA_041742155.1 of Chryseolinea sp. Taxonomy (GTDB): domain Bacteria; phylum Bacteroidota; class Bacteroidia; order Cytophagales; family Cyclobacteriaceae; genus Chryseolinea. The sequence continues at coordinate 66,065 of JBGSJE010000013.1, forward strand.
CCCGGAGGGACGACGTATCGCTTGGCGCGAAGTCGGATGGTACCTTATAGGTTGTAGGTCTTACCGGCGGGGCGGAGCTCAGGGTCTTTTTAATGCCGTTGACGAGGTTTTTAGCGTATTGTGTCGGTGGCGGAGCGGATTCCAGTCCGGCGAACTTGCTGCTCACCTTAATGAACGTCTGATCGACATCATCCAGGAACCGGCTGGGTTCGCAATTCTTAAGTCGTCCGAACCGGTACCGGGTAAGGGCATACGACAGGTACAGATTTTTTTGTGCCCGTGTGATCGCCACGTAAAAGAGCCTTCTTTCTTCCTCGAGGTCCGCCCGGCTACTCAACATCATTTGAGAGGGGAAAAGGTCTTCTTCCAGGCCCACGATGTAAACACTGCGGAACTCCAGTCCTTTGGCCATGTGAATGGTCATCAGTGTCACTTTATCCGGGTCTTTGTCTTTATCCTCATCCTGTCCGGTGACCAGGGAAACCTCCTGCAGGAATGAGCCCAGGCTTTTGTCTTCGCGTTCGGGGTCATCCACGAATTCCTTGATCGCATTGAGCAACTCCTGAACGTTTTCATACCGGCTAAGTCCTTCAACGGTCTTGTCTTCATACAATTCCCTGAGCAGGCCGGAACCCTTGGCAATCTCAAACGCAGCATCGTAAGCATCCTTGCGTTCAACCTCCACACCGAAACGTTTAATCATCGCGACAAAATCCTCAATCGGCCCGGCCGATCTTCCGCCGAGGAACGAAGCCGCATTCTGAATAACTTCCCAGATCGAAATGGCGTGATCGTTTGCCGCTACAATGATCTTGTCTACGGTTGAATCGCCGATACCACGCTTGGGAAGGTTGATGATCCTGCGGAAGGAAGCTTCGTCCTGCTGGTTCATGACGTATCGCATGTAGGCGAGGAGATCCTTGATCTCTTTCCGCTGGTAGAACGACAATCCGCCCACGACCTTGTACTTGATGTTCATCCTCCGGAGGGCCTCTTCAATGGCACGCGACTGGCTATTGGTACGGTAAAGGATCGCGAAGTCGCTGAACTTGAGCTGGTGCTGCATCTTTTCATGAAAGATAGACGAGGCTACGAGCTTGCCCTCTTCATTGTCGGATACAGCCTTGATGAGTTCGATCAGCCCGCCTTCTTCGTTTTGTGTCCATACATTCTTGGGAAGCTGGGCCCTGTTCTTTTTAATGACGGAGTTCGCAGCGCTTACAATATTTTTGGTGGAGCGATAGTTCTGTTCCAGCTTGATGATCTTCAGTTCGGGATAGTCGCGTTCAAAGTTCAAAATGTTGGTGATGTCGGCACCGCGGAATGCGTAGATGCTTTGTGCGTCATCGCCTACTACGCAAACATTCTGCCGTACCGCCGCGAGCTTACGGATAATATAATACTGGCAAAGGTTGGTATCCTGGAACTCATCCACGAGTACATAGTGAATTCTGTGCTGGTATTTGTTCAATACCTCCAGGTGTTCCTTGAAGAGTTTATCGGTATTAAAAAGCAAGTCGTCAAAGTCCATTGCACCGGCTTTAAAGCAGCGCATGGCATAGGCCCGGTAGATCTTTCCCACCTCGGGGCGGAGGTTAGCCGTATCGTCGCCGGTAAGTTCAGCGTTGTTGAGATAATCCTGCCAGCTGATCAGACTGTTTTTGGCTGCGGAGATCCGGTTGTAGACGGTACTGGCTTTATAAGCCGCATCGTCCAGTCCCATTTCCTTTACGATATTTTTAATCAGCGTTTTGGAGTCGTCGGTATCGTATATGGTAAAGTTATTGGGATATCCCAGGTGGTGTGCTTCCGCGCGAAGTATCCTGGCAAATACAGAGTGAAACGTACCCATCCAGAGATTACGCGCGTCGCTTCCCACGACTTTTTCAATCCGTTCACGCATTTCTTTCGCCGCCTTGTTCGTAAATGTCAGGGCCATGATGTTGAAGGCATCGACACCCTTGCTCATCAGGTGGGCAATACGGTATGTCAGCACGCGGGTTTTACCGGAACCTGCGCCGGCAATAAGCATACAGGGGCCATCCGTATTGATCACCCCTTCATACTGGGGCTCATTCAAGCTCTCTAAATAATCAGTCATAATTGGCCACAAGTTAGAACACAACTTTTTCCATCCACACTCGATCGGGATATTTTTTAAATTGTTTTTCAGATTGTTTGATCCGGCCTTTCAGGTGCGATCAGGACAACCTACTTTTGAGTTTATGATAACGTATATCCGTTGAACCTAAAAACAAGTCCTTCAGTTCCAGCATTTCAGTCAGACGGATTAAGTATTACAGCAGCCGAACCCTGGTTTAAAGTAAAGGTTCAACTCGTGCGGAGTTACTTACAGGCCTTCATCATGAATGCCTCTTCAAAATCGGATGAGATTATTTTTATCGATCTTTTTTCGGGAAGCGGTCTGTATTCGATGGGTCATCAGAAAAACGTCTTCCCCGGTTCCAGTCTCCTGTCGCTCGCCCTCGATCCACCCTTTCAGAAATGGATATTTTGTGAAGCGGACGACGAACAGGCGGCAGCACTTGAGAAGCGTGTGAAGAAATTCTTTCCGAAGAAGCACGTTGAAATTCTCAACCTGCCGGCACATGAACTGACGACCGCCCTGGTGGCTGTGGTTCCCCCGTCGAAAGCCGGCCATAAAGTTGCAACCGTCTGCCTGGTAGATCCCTTTTCACTTGATATTCAATGGCATGTTATCGAAAAACTGGCTGATCGTGGTGTCAGCTTCCTGATACCTTTCACCTTTGCCATCAATAGCCGCCTGGACGTCAGGTATTACTGCCAGGAACATGCCGAAATACTGACCACTGTAGCGGGCCCGAAAAACTATGAGCGATTTTGTTCGATGGACAGCAACTTTCATTTTTACAAAAAACTGGTTCGTGTGTATCAAAACAATTTCCTGGTGAAGGGATTGAATTCCGCCATATCGAGTCACAAACTTGACTCGCGGCTGATGGATCTGCCGGCTTTTGATATTGGTTTCTTCTCCAAACAGTTTTCAGCGCAGGCGATACAGCGCGATGTGAATGTGAGTGAACATTTGCAGTTCGAATTGTTTTAGATCGGGAGATTGATCGACCAACCGCTTGAAGCCTGAACCTTTCTTTTTGTTACATTTGCATCATGATCAAGATCGGAGAAGTGCTCGTGTCGGATGATATCCGCGATAAGGAATTCGTCTGCAACCTGGAGAAATGCAAGGGTGCCTGTTGCGTGGAGGGTGATTTCGGAGCCCCGCTGCTGGAAGAAGAGCTGGCTATACTCGAGGAAATTTATCCCAAGGTGAAGAAATACCTTAGCCCGGAGGGCATTAAGGAAATTGAAAAGAACGGCACACATACCATCGATGATGAAGGAGAGCTTTGTACCCCGGTCATCGGCGGCCGCGAGTGTGTTTATGCCATCTATGATAAAAAGGGGATCCTGAAATGTGGTATCGAACAGGCTTACAACGATGGAAAGATCGGATGGAAGAAACCCATTTCCTGTCACCTGTACCCGATCCGGATTACCCAGAAGAAAAATTTTGAGGCCGTGAACTATCACAAGTGGCACATCTGCTCACCGGCGTGCGCCCTGGGGAAGGAACTCCAGGTTCCCGTTTATAAATTCCTGAAAGATCCATTGATCCGGAAATACGGGGCACCCTGGTATGATGAATTGGTGAAAGTTATTGAAACACCTGTACCTAAAGCTTAGGTGCCAGCCAGATAAATCCGGCCGCCAGTAAAAACAACATGTAGAACAGGAGAGGGGGAATTTCTTTTTCCTCTTTTATCATTCCCGCAGGAGTTGATGTATTGCCTGTGACAGCAACCAATCTAGTCGCATTCATCCGGTTTGCGATTTCCAGGGTTTTCCATTCACCGTCTTCCGAAACATAGTAGGGTAATGTGTTCAACCAATGCCACCCGCTGTTGCCGGGCCACACAGTTCCATGCCAGACGTCGTCCAGCAGCACATCTTCCTTCAGGGGCACCGTGATGCTGTCGTTTGTCACCGCTGGTTTTTGTCCGGATGAAATAACTTCGAAGTGAAGGGGCTCATCCGGATACCGGGGAAAGGGGCTGGTGATGTCAATGGAATAAGGCTCCTGCTCCGGGCGGGCTATTTGTTCGATAAGAGGCGTCCAGATTTCACTGTAGGCGACAGAATCTCCGGAGAGCGACAACCTGTATGTTTCCTTCAGGAACTGGAATCCGATCTTGCCGGCACCACGGTAGCCATATCCGGTGAGTATACCGCTTTTGTTTTTGATAAGTTCCGTCACGGAAGCCGCGGGACTCACCCGCAAGGGAATCGCCGGCAAAATAAAACGTCTGGAGTCCCCCATAATTTCCGCGGTATCCGTCTTTACCCTAAAGACATCGAACGGGAAAACGTCCGTCGGTTTTATGTTTTTTGGTACAGAACCCTGGAGGTTCAGCAGGCCCAGTCCTCCGTTTTCAATTTCATCCAGCACGATCGTTCTTTCAGCGGGTGACAGTTTTTCCAGCGCGTCGTTGTCAGTAATGATCACCTCGAATTCCTTTATCGTATTCCGCGAAATGGCATTCATGGAAACAGGAGGTCTGTTGGCATACTCGTACCGCACGGCGTGTTTTGAAAGCTGATACCGGAGCACAAGGCGGTGGTATTTTTGTGCGAGGAAATTCTTCAGGTACTGGGTTTCAAACGCAGGATAGCTTTGTATGAACAGGATGTTCAGAGGCTTCGCTTCGCCAACCTTCAAAGGCAGTTTTTCGATCACCCGATTTCCAAGGCTGTCCGCCACGATCAACTCATACATAATATTTCCAGGGCGGCGCGCATGGTAAGAAAAATGGAAAGCATGAAGTCCCTTTCCCCTGACTGTGACGGAGTCTTCCCTTCCGCCGGGTCCGCTTAAGATTATCTTGCTGGCGGCAGGTGTTCCGTTATATATTCCTTCGACCTGGTAGCGCCGGTTGGAAACCATTTTTTCGGGAATGGAAATTGCCGTGATCCCTTCGGGTAAAGCGGACGGGATGTATGAAAAACTTTTTCCGTGAAGGTGTTCAAGCTCAGCTTCTTTCAAACCGTAACCGGCCAGGAAACGGATCCTGTCAGCTATATCCCGAAGCTCGTCAGAAGTACGCACAATTGTTGAATGCACATGGGGCTGTGCGCCGGTCAGGTGCTTCACTACAAGGCCGGGGTTTAGCGTAAGGACGCTGTCGACTTTTTCTTTTTCGAATCCGGGAGTGAGCAAGAGTACATCGCCCGGTTTATCGACGGTGAACGATGGACGCAACAGGATGGCTGCGAGCGCCAGCATCATCATACCAGCCGACAGTATTCGCAAGAAACGGAACCTGAACGTCCTTCGCGCTTCCATCCACAATAGGAACACTGTGATGGGAACGAGCAGGCTGATAACCAGGACCGGCGACAGGAGTGCGTTAAAATTCATCACGTCATCCATTCCGTTTCAGGGCTTTCAGTTTGTTCAAAAAACGGTTGTCCAACGTATGCCTTATGCCGGACTTTGCCTGGGGCGATGTGGTTGAAGAAGGGATAACATGCCAGAATGTGGAACGTATCCGGATCATGGCCGTTCGCAGGGCCTGGCCTTCCAGTTCGTTTTCAGTCACCGCTTTAAGAAGGGAGAGTGTTTTCAGGTAGCGACCGGGTTGCTCGATAGCGGCAACTGAAAGTTCCAGGGCCGCTTTCGAGAGCAGGTCGTTTGTTTCAGAGGAGATGGCAATGTCGTCCCCGGACAGCAATAACTCGATGCGGGCTGCCGCTTTGTTGATATCCGGATACATCTCTTCCTTCGATGTTTCGTGCGTGTCCGTCGAATTGACGATTTCATCCAGATCGCCGGTGAGCCGTTTTTCTTCCTTCAGCGGCGGCGGATCAAAACCGGTCCGGTGTACATAGATCCGGCTATCCTGGCTGATCTCCTTCAATAGTTTTAATGCTTTGTATTGGAACGGCAGTGACTTCTCCGGTTCGTAGAGTCTAAGGTACAGTTCGGCATCCCACATGATCGTAATAGCGGCTTTTAATTTTGCGCGGATAGATTGCGTAAAAAAAGTAGCTTCTTCATCCGAGTCGTGCATGTGTGTGTATTCTTTCACGGGATCGGTCTTCGGATCGTCGCTGTCGTGATCATGACTGTGCGTTTCCTTGCCGGCAGATTTTTTTTCTTCAACAAGGTTGTGTTCATTTTCCTTATCGTGAACGTGGCCGTATTTTTTAGTCACATCCTCTTCCTCATCCTCATGATCGCCAGTGGGAATTTCCGCTTGCGGGCCGATACCCGATTCAAATTCTTCGCCCAGAAATTCTCCATAGCGGAGGCGGAGGACTTTCTGGTCATAGCCCAGTTCATTACTCCTGGCGTTGAAGGACTCTTTTGTGATCTTTTTCTTTTCCTTCAGCAATTTCTCCGAGTCGATGATAATCTGGCGCTGGCTTCTGAAATACTCGGGCATCAGGTCCACACCAAGGCCCGGATCAACGGAAGTAGTGACGGACGATGTATCCTGAAGCGAAATAAAAAATGTTTCCGTCCGGCTCCTGTTGGGTAACGGTTGTTTGTTGTCGAGTGCTTCCACATAAAAATACAGTTCGTCTCCGGGATCAAGACCAAGTTTCACAAGGTCGATCAGCCGGGTCGCGGTGACGCTCTTCCCCGCGACGTTTGCCGGTTTGTCGAAGCGTAATTTTTCTTCACGGAATTTAACAGACTCACCGCTTCCTTTGCTTACTGTCGCGATGATGTAAGCATCGGACAATCCAAAGTCGTCGGCGAGAGAAGCCTTCAGGTTAACTTTAAGGTCTTCGTCGAGACTGAATTCGATAAACTGATTCAAATTATCAACCCGGATGACGGGAGGCTGATCTTTTGTCACCTCCACCTGGTAGTAGTCTGAATATTTTCTTTTGCCGTCTTTGCTTTTCCAGGTCAGTTGATAAAATCCGGATGAAGAGAACAGGCGATGGGCCAGGTACTGATGTCCTGAGGCGGGAGTAAGGACCGTGCTGTCCTTCCCGGCGAATACCAGCTGAGGGCCGGATACACTGTCGGTAAACGTTACGCGCCATTCCACCGCTGTGCCTTCCAGGATGTCGAGGTTGAAATTACTTGTTGTAGACGGCGGTGTGCCCGTATAGCCAGGTGGTGTCACGGCAATGACGACCTCCGTGATGGTTGCCGGTAAGACTGGGCTCACCGTATTTGCAGCGACTTTATCGCCGGCGGCGGACGAACTCAGCTTGTCCGTTCTTCCATCGATAAACTTCACACCGACGTACAATAAAACACTGACGACGAATATCACAAATGAAAGACCGAGGTGGTGGGGAAGCTTTATGGAAGGAAAGAGCGTATCAAAGTTTTCTATGCACTTTCTCTTTTGTAGTTGCTGAAGGGTAGTCAGGTCACCATCCGGTGCCAACAGCAGGTCCGCACTTTCCTCCATTTGAGGGTAGTGGTGGTTGATGTAGCTCGCAAGTGATTTCTCTTCGACCCTGAAGATACCGAGGCGAAGCGTCCGAAGCACAAGGTACATGAAGGCAGCCAGGGCCGGAACCAGGAGCGCAATGGAATGTTCCGGCACAATAAAACCCGCGGCCAGCGTGATCAGCAGATAGACAGCCGCGGCCGAAAGCACCACCTCGAGCGTGCGCAGCATGATGTACTTACGCTTTACCTGCTGCAATTGATATCGTGCTTCGCCGGCGTTCATTGATTTCTTTTCATGGCAAGTAGACGTTCGGCTAATAGCACAATACAAATAAGAAAGGCCAGGTAGCGTAGCGTAGGCGTTGGTTCGATGGTACCGATTCCTGATTTGACGGTACGCGGCACTTCCGACCATAATTGTTGTTCAGGCTGTACCCGCCGGTCAAACGCGTTGGCCCTGCTTTCGGTTTTCTCTTGTGACAGCAACAGACGGGCAAGTTCCACGGGCAAGTTCCCTTCCAGCGCGACCTGCTCGTTTAATCTTTTTGTGATCAGCCATGTTCCGGGCTCGGTGTCTTTTCGTTCGAACAAATCGTTAGCCGGGAGATCGGGTTTCCCGTATAAAATCAAATTGCTTTGCGGAAGAGGAGGAGGGTTACGCAGCGAAAGCCAGATCGTCCAGTCTGTTTTGAGCGGTGGTTGATCGGGTTCGGTAGGCTGGATATCAAACACAATGGGCAAGGACTCCTGCAGCGCCAGGAGAGAGGCTGTCAGGATCTGTTCATCGTATCGGAATTCCGGATCGCTCATGATCGCCACGGATACGGTATCCGGAGTTCCGATGGCCACGGAGTCTGTTTCAGATTGAGTTTTAAAAAAAGTTTTTGAGAGACCGGCGGGATAAGCAGCCGGGGCGAACGTGGTTTCCTCCGCCGACGAGTTTCCTTCCCTTACCAAAACGGAGTCCGGTGACGACCGGATTGCCGATAACGAGAACCGGGACGGAGGTGATGTGATGGAAAGCCATGTGATGTTTGCGGGGAGGTCGACGCGCCTACCTCTGAATCGTTCCGCGTAACTGTAGGACAGCACTACTATTTTACCCAGGGGCATACCGCGTAAACTTTCAACCAGGCTCCAGTATCCGGCGTCAGGGGACTTCGGCGCGCTTCCGGGTATCGGAAATCCTTGCTCCAGGTACCGGACTTCGAATCCCTGCTTCCCGAGGCTGTCCTGAAGCGACTTCAATTCCTCGTTGGTCTCCATTCCACGTTCCACCAGGAGCCAGTTTTTATCATGTTGATCCGTGTTGAGATAGAACCCGGCGAGCAGGAGTGTGAGGAGTATCACCAGCAGGCAACGGATGGCCAGGAGCAATAATTCATTGAGGCGCAGGTTCAGCGATTGTTTGCTGTGGGAAGTTTCGAGGTGGCGAATACTTCCGATCCGGATGATACGGCTTTCCTTGCGGCTCAGCAGGTGAATCCCCAAGGGAATAACCAACCCCGTCAATCCCCATAGCCATATCGGATTTATGAACTGCATTATCGCATCAGGGTTTTGCGTACTTTCAGGAAATCGCGGAGTGTTTTTTCGAACGGATCATCCATTATGACCAGTTGATAACTGATATGTTTTTCCAGCATCCACATTCTCGACTTTCGGATCCACGACCGGATTCTGTCCACGTATGCTTTTTGCTGCAGCGCGGTATCCACCTTCACGCGGACCCCTGTTTCAAGATCTTCAAATGTATAGGATCCGTTATAGGTCAGATCGGTTTCGTTCCTGCCCATGATATGAAAAACGATGACTTCATTCCGGGGGGTCTTCAGGCGTGAAATAAAACGAAGGAGGTCTTCGCTTTCATCGTAGAGATCGGTGAAGAAGATGATCATTTCCTTACCGTGATGATCGAACAGTTGTTCAAGCCCGTTATCTTTTTGCCACGTACCTTCGCTTTTCAGGTTGACGAGTGCATCGAGGAAACGGATGAACTGCTGCTGTTCAAAGCGGGGGCGGATCGCCACGATGTCTTTGTTGTTGACTGTAAAGAGGCCAAACGTATCGCTTTGTTTTCTGGCTAGGTAGGCGAGGGCCGCTGTGAGTACTTTGGCGTATTGAAGTTTACTGATCCTGTTTTCCTCATATGCCATTGACTGGCTTGCATCGATGATAAACTTGACCGTGATATTGGTTTCTATTTCCGCCTGTTTGATGTAGTAGCGTTCCGATCTTGCGTACATCTTCCAATCCAACTGGCGAAGGTCATCGCCTGGCTCATAACTCCTGTACTGACTGAATTCCTGTCCCGCACCCACCGACTGGCTTTTGTTACTTCCGCTCATAAATCCCTCGACAATGATCCTGGCAATAAGTTCCAGTCCACTTACCGTGTTCAGAATTTCAGGTTTAAGCAAGTCGTTGAGTCGCGATTTCATCGTCAGATAGAGTTGCCCTTTGATGTCGTGATACTTTCGAATAGCCGGCGGGTTACATCATCGGGTGCAACGCCTTCGGCTTCCGCCTTAAAATTCATCAGGATACGATGGCGTAATACGGGATAGGCGACCTTTTCGATATCCTCCGGCGTAACCGAAAAATTACCGCGGAGCAATGCCCGGGCCTTGGCTGTAAGGATCATGGCCTGGCCGGCCCGCGGACCTGCGCCCCAACGAACCCATTCGTTTACGTACGACGATTCACTTTGCCCCGGACGTGTAGCACGAACGATGCGGCTAACCAGGTGAATGAGGTCGCTATTGATATGCACCTCACGCACGAGGCGTTGCGCTTCCAGTATGGTTGGTCCTTCGATTACCCTGTTGACCTGGCCTGTTTTTTTTCCGGTTGTGCTTTCCAGGATTGCGCGCTCTTCATCCGCTGTCGGATAGTTTATGCGTATGTAAAGCAGGAAGCGGTCCAGTTGCGCTTCCGGTAAAGGAAATGTTCCGGCCTGTTCAATGGGATTTTGAGTGGCAAGGATGAAGAAAGGTTTCTCCAGCGGATACGTTGTGCCGGCGTAGGTTACCTCAAATTCCTGCATCGCTTCGAGCAGGGCAGCCTGGGTTTTAGGTGATGTCCGGTTGATCTCGTCGGCCAGGATGATGTTGGAGAAAACAGGACCTTTGTTGAATTTGAAGAATCGTTTGCCTGTCGTATGATCTTCTTCCAGTATTTCCGTTCCGATAATATCGGAAGGCATCAGGTCGGGGGTAAACTGTATCCGTCTGAATTTTAAGTCGATCGCATCGGAAAGGGTCCGGATCATCAGTGTTTTTGCCAGGCCGGGAACACCTTCAAGCAACGCATGGCCTCCGGCAAGAAAGGTTATCAGCAATTGATCGATCGTCTCTTCCTGACCGACAATTACTTTTTTTATCTCCTTTTTTAAAGCAGACAGTTTTTCGATGATCGCCTGAACGGCCTGCTCGGTTTGTTTTAGATCTTGTGTCATAGTTTCTTTATTACAGTTGCCTGTATTTCCCCTGGTTCTGTTCAGCGTAACATTGAATACATGACGATGTTCACGCTGAACCGTGTGTTATCGATTTTATAAAACCTTTTGTTCCTGAAATCATAGTCCCATTCGCAACCGTAGTCTTTATTGCTATACAATACACCGATCCGTCCATTTATCTCGATGGCTTTCAGGTAATCGTGAACAATGTCGTCGCCCCAGCCGTTGAGTTCCTGTGAAGTTGTCGGAGGTCCGTCGAATTGGAAAAAGACCGAGTACAGGGAATGATTGTTGGGTATTTTTTTCAACGCCGTTCCCCCGAAGATCCTTTCCATTTGCGATTCGAACGACTTTGAAAAGAGCCCGTCAATATCATGATTGCAGTCGTCGACGAAAACAAATCCGCCATTGCGAACATACTTCTCAAAGTTTTCGCGCTCCTGGCGGGTGAACTCGACCAGCTTATGTCCGCTGAGGTAACAAAAGGGGCACCGGAAAAGATCGGGGCTGTTCAGTGGAACGATATTTTCCTGAGTGTCTACCGGTACCGTCGTGTATTCAATGAGCGAATTCAGGAGATTTGCCGGCATACGCTGATCCACGTCCCAATCACCAGACTCGTATTGCAGGCGCGTAAAAAAAAACTTATTCTGATCGGGCATATTAGCCATGCAATTTCAATCTTCTGATACGTTAGGCGGCAGGAAATTATACAAACGGAGTGACAATACGAACATTCACAAGCCGGATCCGTTCAGCAACCGATTTCGGTATTGCCTCATAAAAAAAGATCCCTGACTATTGGCCAGGGATCGTTGTGAATCGTTCGCTTCTATACGGCGTCTGATAAACTTGAGAATGTAAAATCCCGTATCTTCAGAGGCGGTATGAGGTAGTTGATGTTGGATTCAACACTGACCGTCCTTTCCACTTTTCCGAGTTCTTCCAGGTTGTTGAGCATGATCACCGGGCTTTCGTTGAAGCGGAAATTCTTGATGGGAAATTTGATCTCACCGTTTTCGATGTAGAAGGTTCCGTCGCGGGTAAGCCCCGTTAACAACAACGTCTGCGGGTCGACGGGGCGGATGTACCAAAGCCTTGTTACCAGGATCCCTTTTTTAGTACCCTTTATCAGTTCTTCGATAGATTTTGTACCACCCTCCATGATAACACCGTCGGGACCGGGGATAGCTTTCACACCTTTCTTTTCAGCCCAATACCGGGAATAGGAAAGGTTTTTAACGACGCCTTTTTCGATCCAGCTGATCTTTTCCTGTGGTCTTCCGTCGCCGGTCCACGTACTGGTGGGCAGTTCCGGGTTGAGGGGATCGGAATAGATATTCACCCTTTCGTCGACAAGTTTTTCACCGAGACGTGTCTTACCTCCCGGTTGACTCAGGAAGCTTCGTCCTTCATCAGCCTGGCGTGCATCCAACCCGAAAAAAATATTTTCAAGTAATACTGCCGCTGCCGCGGGTTCAAGAATAACCGTGTATTTTCCGGGTTCGATGGCTTTGGCTGTCGCCGATTTTATTCCTTTTTCCGCAGCGATCTGCGTGACTTTATTAGTATCCAGTTTCCGGATATCGTTGTAGCCTCGCGTCGCGTATCCTGAACCTTTTCCATCCTCCGTCCGCATTGTGACGGAAAAATTCACATTCGTCGATGTATTATAGGCAAATAAGCCTTTCGAATTCATCATGGCTGCGAATCCCGTGATATCCTCCAGGTAACCCGCACCGACGAGTTTGCTTTCTTTTGCAACCTGCAGGCTTTGGGCTATCGCATCTGCGCGTAGTGTTGGCGTTGCCGTGGCCGTCTCCTTGACGAAAGTTATCGACTCAGCGTACGATTGTGGGCCGAGAAAGGAAACGAATTCCGGGTTTTCCGGTGCAAGTCTTGCCAGTTCCTCCGCACGCCGGACAACTTTTTCAAGGGAAGCATCATCAAATTCATTGATGGTAGCCACACCCAGCTTTTTGCCGAACGCGGATGACACGACAAGGCTTGTCTGACTGATAGCACCACTGGTAGATACGGCATTCCGGGCATATCGGATATTGTTACTGTCGGTTCCATTGAGGTTAACTTCGCACTCATCGGCTTTTGAATAACTCAGTACTTTTTTTAACAAAGCCTGAGCTTCGTCTCTAGTTAGTATAGGCATGGTATTATCCGATTTTTCTAGCTGTGTTGATTACATTGACTCCATTAAAACGTGTCGTTGACGAACCGTGAGATACTGCGCTGCTTTGGGTAGGTTGACCCTTTCCGTCAAAGAACGATCCCCCCAGGCGATAATCACCCTGGTCGGCAATTTCAACGCATGAATTCCAGAACTCCTGTGTGTTGGACTGGTATGCAACATCCTTCAGCATGCCTGCGATCTTACCATCTTTTATTTCGTAGTAAAGCTGTCCGCCGAACTGGAAATTATACCGCTGCTGATCGATCGAGAAAGATCCGTCACCGATAATATAGATTCCCTTCTTGACGCCCTTGATCATTTCTTCCACACTTTTCTTTTCTTTACCCGCCTGAAGTGAAATGTTCGGCATCCGTTGGAACTGCACGCTGCTCCAGTTGTCGGCATAACAACACCCTTGCGATGCAGGCAAGCCCAGAATGTGCGCCTGATCCCGGATCGTCTGGTAGTTGACCAGAATACCCTCCCGGATCACATCCCACTGTCCGCACTGTACACCTTCATCGTCGTAGCCGACCGCTCCGAGGGATCCGACCTGCGTCTTATCCGCCACAATGTTCACGATCTTGCTTCCGTAATTGAATTTTTTCGATTGCCATTTATCCAGGGTAAGGAAACTCGTCCCGGCAAAATTAGCCTCGTAGCCGAGCACTCTGTCCAGTTCAGTAGGGTGGCCGGTAGATTCGTGGATTGTAAGCCAAAGGTGAGACGGGTCAAGGATCAGGTCGTACTTACCCGGTTCCACCGACTTGGCATTTATTTTTTCGCCTGCCTGAGCGGCTCCCGCCCGGGCATCTTCCAGCATGTCGTAACGGCCTTTGTACAGGGTCGTGACACCTTTTATTTTATCCTGCGGACGTGCGTTAAGGTATTCATATCCCATACCCATAGGGGCGCTGAGCGCATTCCGGGTTTCGAATTTTCCGGATGTCGCATCGATTTTAGTAATAAAGAATGTAGGCCAGATCCGGTGAATATCCTGATCGATATAAGAGCCATCGGTGGACGCAAAATATTTTTGCTCATTCACCATAAACAGGAAGGAGTTGATGTAGTTCGCTCCACCCTTCATCGCCGCGTCGTTTACCGAAAGCAGCAGGTCCACTTTTTCCTTGATGGGTACTTCGAAGGAATTCTTTTCAATAGGTGCCTTCCAGCTCACTTCTCCGTATCCTTTCTGGGGAGCGAGTTGAAGTGGTTCTGATAACAACCTCGAATTTTCCTTAGCCATTGATACGGCGAGTTCAGCTGCTTTCGCGATACTGTCGTTGTCCATCCTGTCCGTTGCCGCGAATCCCCACCCGCCGTTGGCGATGACGCGGATTCCAAGGCCGTACGACTCGGTGTTAACGATATTCTGGACTTTGTCTTCGCGGGTAACCACGAATTGATTCAGGTAACGACCGATACGCACGTCGGTATAAGTCGCTCCTTTGGAACGTGCGGCGTTAAGCGCCACATCCGCCATTTTCTTTTTCAGGGCAACGTCCACGGTTTCCAGCGCCCGTTCGGGAGCAATGGACCGCCCCATGCCCGGGATCCCTGACAGCATCGCTGCCGTCGTTCCCAGGCCTGTCAGGTACATAAAATCTCTTCTTTTCAAAATGTTGTTGGGTTAATGAGTACGAATAATCGATTTGTGAATCAAAGGCAATATCTAAAAGTTTTCCATAATTGAAAATCCCCTGCGGTATCGTCGTGACGTCAATAACGAGACAGGATTGGGGGAATTTAAAGCAAAAATCCCTGACGTAATCAGGGATCTTGTATGCTGCGTTTAAACGGCGTCGGAAAGACTGGTGAAGGTAAAGTCCCGTATCTTCATATAGGGCATCAGGAAGCTGGTTCCTCCTCCTCCGCCGCCGGCTACGTCTACCCTGACTTGTTTGCCCAACGTTTCCAGGTTGTTGAGCATGATAACCGGGCTTTCGTTGAACCTGAAATTCTTGATCGGATGTTTGATTTTACCGTTTTCAATAAAAAAAGTAGCGTCCCGGGTCAGCCCGGTATAAAGCTGGGTCTGAGGGTCAACGGAGCGGATATACCAGAATCGCGTAACCAGTATTCCTTTTTTTGTGTCCTTGATCAGATCTTCCAGGGATGCGTCTCCTCCTTCCAGTATGGCGTTGCCGGGGAAAGGGATAGGAGCGACATTCTTCTGCGATGCCCAGTAACGGTCGTAAAAAAGGTTGGCTACCGTTCCGTTCTTTATAATATCCATTTTCTTGCGCGCCTGTCCATCGCCCGTCCAAGGGGATGCTGGCACGTCAATGTTGAAGGGATCCGTATACAAAGTCACCCGTTCATCCATGATCTTCTCGCCCAGTTTGGTGCCTCCGCCTTTTTTGGACATAAAGCTCCGTCCTTCATCCGCCGTTCTTGCATTCATGCTAAACAACATGTTGCGGATAAGTTCCGCCGACGCGGCAGGTTCGAGGATGACGGTATATTTACCCGGTTCGATCGCTTTCGCATTGCGGGATTGCAGCGCTTTATCAATGGCGATCTTCGAGGCCTCCGCCGTATCCAGTTTTTTTACATCATTGAAATTTCGGGTAACCCACCCCGACCCGGTACCATCGTTGGAGCGCATCGTGACGGTAAAGTCAACGTTCGTGGATTGATTGTATGCGTACAGTCCCTTTGTGTTCATCATCGAAGCAAAGCTGTGTGAATCCTCCAGGTAGCCGGCAGCGGTAACGTCTTTGGCGATTGCCGGATTGATGCTGTTTGCAGCGGCCTGTGCCCGGTAGTCGGGAGTAATTTTTGCCGTGGAATCGAAGAACGTTTTTGATTCGCCATACACCTGTTGCGGCAGGGGACCGACGAATTCGGGATTTTCGGGCGCCAGCTGCGCCAGTTCTTCGGCGCGCCTGACAACTTTCTCCAGTGAAGCGTCATCGAACTCATTGATTGTCGCTACACCGGACTTCTTGCCGAAGTTGGATTGAACGACAAGCGTTACGTCGCTGTTTTCTCCCGCAGTCGAAACGCTGTTCCGGGCATAACGGATATTACCGCCATTCGTTCCGTTCAGATTCACTTCACAATCGTCTGCTTTGGAGAAGCCAATGACCTTTTCCAGTATTCTTTTAGCTTCTTCCGATGAAAATATTGCCATGATAAAAGATGTTTATAGGTTGATCCTTATTAGTAAAAAATAACTGAGCTAATCACAGTGTTCTTCCGGTATTGATCACGTTAACGCCATTGAACCTCGCTGTCGCCGAGCCGTGAGAGACGGCGTTCGACTGAGGCGGCTGGCCCTTGCCATCATTGAAGGCGCCGTTCATCCGGTAGTCGCGTTCATCGCAGATCTGAACGCAGGAATTCCAGAATTCCTGTGTATTGGACTGGTAAGCGACGTCTTTCAGCATGCCTGCAATTTTTCCATTCCTGATCTCGAAGAACAACACGCCTCCGAACTGGAAATTGTACCGTTGCTGATCGATGGAGAACGAACCGTCTTTTACGATGTAGATACCTTTCTCCACACCAGCGATCATCTCCTGCGGAGTGACCTTTTGTTTTCCCGGGGCCAGTGATACATTGGGCATACGCTGGAATTGCACATCCCGCCAGCTTTGCGAGTAGCAGCAACCGTGGGATTCATTCTGTCCGATGATATGCACCTGATCGCGGATACCCTGGTAGTTGACCAGTACACCGTCTTTTACAATATCCCATTGCTTCGTCTTTACACCTTCATCGTCGTATCCAACGGCGCCGAGGGACCCCGGTTGTAATTTGTCGGCAACAAAATTCACTACCTTGTTTCCGTATTGAAATGATTTTGATTGAAGCTTATCCAGTGTGGCGAAGCTGGTGCCGGCGTAGTTCGCTTCATAACCCAGTACACGGTCCAGTTCGGTGGGATGGCCGACGGACTCGTGAATGGTGAGCCAGAGGTGCGACGGTTCCAGGACAAGGTCGTATTTGCCCGGTTCGACGGACTTCGCGGCGATCATCTGTTTTGCCTGCTCGGCCGCAAACGTGGCGTCTTCGACGATATCGTATGACTTGTTGTACAGGATAATACCGCCCGGCCCCTGAATCTTGTCTTCCGCCCTGCCATCGAGATACTCGTAACCCATTCCAACGGGTGCGCTGAAGGCAGACCGGGTCTTAAATCCCCCCGATTGTTTGTCGATCATTGTCACGGTAAAATTGGGCCATGTACGGTGAATGTTCTGATCGATGTAAGAACCATCGGTTGAAGCGAAGTATTTCTGCTCGTTTACCAGGAATATAATGCTGTTGATAAAGCTCGCACCCTTCTCCATTGCCTTTGCGTTTGCCTGCAGGAGCAGATCGACCTTATCCTTAATAGGGACTTCGAATCCGTTCTTCCGGATGGGTGTATTCCAGGAGACCTCCCCGTGGGCGGCCACGGGAGCAAGCTTCACGGGTTCTTTTTGAAATTTGGAATTGGCTTTGGCAATGATCACGGCACGTTCGGCCGCTTTTTTTATACCATCCGGCGTTACTTCGTTGGTGGATGCAAAGCCCCACGTTCCGTTGGCGATAACCCGTACACCGAGGCCATATGATTCCGTGTTCCTGACATTCTGGACTTTGTTCTCACGGGTTATCACGAACTGGTTAAGGTATCTTCCTATCCTCACGTCGGCGTATGTTGCCCCGTTGGATTTCGCTGTGTTCAGCGCAATATCGGCCAGTCTCTTTTTCTGCGACACATCCAGGCCGGGTGTCAATAGTTCTCCGGGATCGATGTTCCGCGCGAAGGATGGTATTGGCAACATCATAGCGGAGGCTCCCATTCCCGCCAATTGTATAAAGTTTCTTCTTTTCATATTGAGGTTAGGGTCAAAGCGTTCTTCCTGTATTGATCACGTTAATACCGTTGAAGCGGGTGGTGGAACTTCCATGAGAAACAGCGCTGACTTGCGAAGGTTGTCCTTTTCCATCGAAAAAGGATCCGAACAATCTGTAGTCGCGTTCGTCGCATATCTTCGTGCAGCTGTTCCAGAATTCCTGGGTATTGGACTGGTACGCCACATCATTCAGCATACCGGCGATTGCGCCGTTCCTGATTTCATAAAACACGGTTCCGCCGAACTGAAAATTATATCGCTGCTGATCGATCGAATAAGATCCACGGCCGGCGATAAAAATTCCTTTCTCCACATCCCTGATCATCTGTTCTACCGAATAGGGATCCTTTCCGGGTGCGAGCGACACATTCGGCATCCGCTGAAACTGGACGTCGCTCCAGCTTTGCGAATAACAGCACCCGTGGGATTCGTTTTGGCCGAGGATATGAACCTGATCCCGTATAGCCTGGTAGTTCACCAGAACACCTTCTTTGATGAGATCCCATCGTTTGCATTGAACACCTTCGTCGTCGTATCCTACCGCTCCAAGGGATCCGGGTTGTGTTTTATCCGCAAAAATATTCACCAGTTTGCTTCCATAGTTGAATTTCCCCGATTTCCACTTGTCGAGCGTGGCGAAACTTGTTCCGGCATAGTTTGCCTCATAGCCCAGGACTCTGTCAAGCTCTAACGGATGGCCTACCGATTCGTGAATGGTGAGGCCCAGGTGATTCGGCTCGAGCACGAGATCGTATTTTCCCGGTTCCACCGATTTGGCCGTGAGCATTTCCCGCGATTGTTTTGCGGCCAGCGTCGCGTCCTCGACCATATCATAGCTGTTCCGGTACAACACTACACCCGCGGGTCCGGGCAGTTTGTCTTCATTTTTCGGGATCATGTATTCGTATCCCATTCCCATAGGGGCACTCAGCGCCTGGCGGGTTTTAAACGATCCTGCCGCTTTGTCAATGGTTGTTACCGTAAACGTTGGCCATATGCGATGGATATCCTGGTCGATATAGGATCCTTCCGTCGAAGCGAAGTACTTTTGCTCGTTAACCTGAAAAAGATTGGAGTTCGCAAAGGATGCACCGTTACCTGTTGCCGCCGCGTTCGTCCGCAAGAGCAGGTCTGTTTTTTCCGACACGGGAATCTCAAACGCATTTTTTTGAATCGGCGTTTTCCACGTCACCTCTCCGTATGATTTGACAGGAGCGAGTTTGACGGGTTCCTTTTGGAATTTGGAATTGGCTTTCGCGATGGCGATCGCCTGACCCGTCGCTTTGCTGATCCCCTCCGTGGTAACATTGTTGGTGGCGGCAAACCCCCACGTGCCGTTAACGATCACCCGTATCCCGGCGCCGAACGATTCGGAATTAACGATGTTCTGAACCTTGTTCTCGCGTGTGGTGATGAACTGATTGAGGTAACGCCCGATCCGGATATCGGCGTAAGACGCACCCATCGATTTTGCCGAGTTGAGGGCGACATCGGCAAGTTTCTTTTTCGCGACCGTGTCAAGGGGTTGTTCCAGGAGAACTTCGAGGGGCACGGCCCGGCCCGTCATGGGGAAAGGTAAAAGCAAACCGCCTACACCCAACCCGGCGAGTTGGACAAAATCTCTTCTTTTCAAGACAATAAGTTTAAGTAATGAGTTATACGAATGTAAAATACTCAAAGAAATCAAAAAGGGTATCTAAAAAGATACCCTTTGCAATAAGTTTATATGAGTGGTCGTATTTCCGAATGCACTCGTTATTTCGAGAGGATACTAAAATCGAAAGACGTCTCGAGGAATTTTGTAGTGAATTTTCCCGACCGGAAAGTAGCGTTGTCCATCAGCGCAATATGGAACGGTATCGTTGTTTTGATACCTTCAATGACAAATTCCTGCAAGGCGCGCTTCATCCGGGTGATCACTTCTTCGCGGGACTGGCCGGTGATAATCAGTTTGGCGATCATGGAATCGTAGTTTGGCGGAATGGTGTAGCCGGCATAAACGTGACTGTCAATCCGTACGCCGTGGCCGCCCGGCATATGCAGGTTGGTGATCTTTCCGGGTGAGGGACGGAATCCGTTTGCGGGATCTTCCGCATTGATACGGCATTCCATGGCAAACATCTTTGGAAAAAAATTAGTACCGGAGATAGGTACGCCGGCGGCAACTTTGATCTGCTCTTTGATCAGGTCGTAATCCGTGACTTCTTCCGTGATCGGATGTTCAACCTGGATCCGGGTATTCATTTCCATGAAGTAGAACTTTCCGTGTTTGTCGACGAGAAATTCGATCGTACCGGCTCCCTCAAAGTTGATTGCCCTGGCTCCCTTGACAGCCGCTTCTCCCATCCGTTCGCGCAGTTCCTGATTTACAACGGGCGATGGTGTCTCCTCCACCAATTTCTGATGCCTTCTCTGGATGGAGCAATCGCGTTCCGAAAGGTGACATACTTTTCCGTACTGATCGCCGACGATCTGAATTTCGATATGGCGTGGTTCTTCAACAAATTTCTCGAGGTAAAGGCCGTCGTTACCAAAGGAGGCACCGGCCTCTCGTTTGGCATCGTCCCAGGCTTTTTTAAATTCCGATTCATTGTTAATGATGCGCATTCCTTTTCCTCCGCCACCAGCAGTAGCCTTCACGATAACCGGATAGCCGATATCTTTGGCTAGTGTTATACCCTGCTCAATGGAATCGAGTAGTCCGTCCGACCCCGGAATGGTGGGGACGCCTGCTTTTTTCATTGTATCCTTGGCTGTGGACTTGTCGCCCATCGCCTCGATCATCGCCGGTGTAGGGCCGATGAATTTTATACCATACTCGTGACAGATCGCGGAGAACTCGGCACGTTCGGAAAGAAAGCCATAGCCGGGGTGGATCGCGTCGGCATTTGTTATTTCTGCGGCAGAAATGATACGGGGTATATTCAGGTAAGAATCCTTGCTGGGAGCATCACCGATACAAACGGCTTCGTCAGCAAAACGAACGTGGAGACTTTCCCTGTCGGCTGTCGAATATACGGCGACTGTTTTGATACCCATCTCGCGGCATGTGCGTATGACCCGTAAGGCAATTTCACCACGATTGGCTATTAGTATTTTTTTAAACACAGATATGAGTTTAGATGGAACAGATTGTTAAAACTAAACCTGCAGGAGCAAATGAACTTAATCGGGTTCAACAACAAAAAGAACCTGGTCGTATTCTACAGGCGTAGCGTTTTCTACCATAACTTTTACAATCGTGCCGGAGAATTCCGATTCGATTTCATTGAACAGTTTCATTGCCTCGATAATACAGACAGCCTGACCTTTTGAAATCTTGTCACCGACAGACACAAAAGGAGGTGTGTCGGGATTTCCCGAGCGATAAAAGGTACCGATCATCGGTGACTTGATCTCGATTGTTTTTTTGGATGTCGACGGGGTCGCTACCGGTGAATCTGCTTTTGGTGACTGAACAACCTGTGTCGTGGCGGCTGTTGTTGCCGGAACTGACGCAGCTGCCTGGGTAACAACGGGTGTTGATTTAAAAACTTTTTGATCCGGTTCCCGCTTCACGCTCAGCTTTAGTTCTTTTGTTTCAATATTCACCTCGTTCAATCCTGATTTGGAGATGAAATCGATAAGGTCTCTTATTTCCGATGTTTTCATTGCGTGTTGATTTGTTGCTCCTGAATCGAGTATAGCCCGTGAGGGATTTACTTCTTTTTTTACAGCAGGTTTTGATGCTTTGGATTTAGTCATGACTTGCTATTATTCTTTGACGCGTTCAACATAGTCTCCTGTAGCTGTATGAATTTTGATCTTATCGCCGGTATTCACAAACAGCGGTACCCGTATTTCCGCGCCATTTTCAAGGGTCGCGGGTTTTAATGTCCGGGTCGCCGTATCTCCCTGCATACCTGGTTCGGTGTATTGAACCTCCATGACCACATGGGTAGGAGGTTCCGCTGTAATCGCGGTTTCACCGTTTTCAAAAGCGATCAGAAGGGTTACACCTTCCTTGATATAATTGACGGAATCACCCAATAACTTTTTGTCGATGTAGACCTGATCGAAGGTCACGTTGTCCATGCACACCAGGCTGTCGCCGTCGTTGTAGAGATACTGATATTCCTTTGTCTCCACGCGTAATATTTCAACGTCATCGCCGGGGCGGAACCGGTTTTCTGCAATTTTTCCGTTGCGCAAGTTGCGCATCTTGATCTGGTAGAACGCACGAAGATTGCCGGGAGTACGATGCTGTAGTTCCTCAACCTGCATGATTTCACCATTATAACGGATGAAGTTACCTTTGCTTAGATCCGAGACGGTCGCCATAAAAAATTAAGACTTTAAGTTACAAATGAATTGATTAATTGCAAGAATCCGGATGACAGGAGTGACCCTGCCAAATGTTACCCGTTTACCGGGTATTATACGCCCACTTCACATAAACGGCACCCCAGGTGAACCCCCCGCCAAACGCGGCCATGAGGAGGTTGTCACCTTTTTTCAACTGCTTTTCGTAATCCCATAAAAGCAACGGGATCGTTCCGGCGGTCGTATTGCCGTACCGTTCAATGTTCATCATTACCTTATCTTCCGTGATGCCTACCCGGTTGGCGGTAGCATCGATGATACGCTTATTTGCCTGATGAGGTACAAGCCATGCGATATTTTCGGGTTTCAGGTTATTCCGTTCTGCCAGTTGAGCCGAAACTTCGGCCATGTTGGTTACAGCAAATTTAAAAACAGCCGATCCTTCCTGATACACGTAATGCTGGCGTGCCTGCACCGTTTCCAATGTCGCGGGGTTTCTGCTTCCACCTGCTTTCATGTGGAGGTAACTTTCGCCTGCACCATCGCTTTTGAGAATGGAATCCATGACACCGACATCTTCCGTGGTCGGTTCGAGCAACACGCATCCGGCACCGTCGCCGAAAATGATACACGTTGTCCGGTCCGTGTAGTCCATAATAGCCGACATCTTATCACCGCCTACGATCACTACTTTTTTATACATGCCGCTCTGAATAAAACTTGCACCCGTTGTGAGCGCAAAGAGGAAACCGGAACAAGCAGCGCTGATGTCATAGCTGAACGCATTGACAGCCCCGACTGCAGTAGCAACGATATTGGCTGTCGCCGGAAAGGTCATGTCAGCCGTTACGGTTGCAAAGATCAGCAGGTCGATTTCTGCGGGATCGATTTTGGTTTTTCGTATCAGATCCTTCACGGCCTCAATACCCAGAACGGAAACTCCCTGGTTTTCCCCTTTAAGAATTCTTCTTTCCCTGATGCCGGTCCGGCTGGTTATCCATTCGTCCGTAGTCTCCACCATCGTTTCAAGTTCTTTGTTGGTCAGGATATAGTCAGGGACATATCCTCCCACACCTGTAATGGCGGCTCTGATATTGGTCATAGTGATCTGCTTTTGTTCGAAGTTTCGGTCAATCCGTTAACAGTATAAAAGAAAAAATGCCCGGCGAAAAAACGCCGAGCATACATGACTTAGTTCCTAGGAAGCACACTTGAAACCCTTAATCCCCACGGTCACTATTTTTTGCATAGTGATTTCAGTAAACTGAAATGTTGCGCGGAGAACTGGATTCATGCAATGTTACGCCAGGACTTCTTTTTCCATCACGACCTTACCATTGTAGTAAAGCTTTCCCTCGAGCCAGAAAGCACGGTGAGGAAGGTGATGTTCTCCGGTAGTAGGGCACACAGCCAGTTGTTTAGCAGTAGCTTTGTAGTGTGTTCTTCTTTTATCTCTACGGGTTTTCGAAATTTTTCGCTTAGGATTCGGCATAGTCTAAAACAGTTTATTTTAATTTCTTCAAAATATTCCAGCGTGGATCGATTTCATCTCCATTTTTAGTTTCCTCGGGCGCCTCAGAGGAATAAACAATTTTTCCTTCTGCGTTTTCCTCGTCTTCATCTTCCTCATCCCGGAAACGGGGATGCAGTTTTTTAAGTGGTACAGCAAGTGCGATAAACTCGTAAATGAACTGTCCAACTTCCAGCGAGGTGGTGTCCCGGTGGATGATGACTATCTCATCCGTGATCTCCTCGTCCTTGTCCCCGTATTTAAATACGATTTTATGCGTATTTTCCACAGGATAGTCAAATTCTTCCAGGCTTCTGTCACAAACCAGCCGGGCGGTACCCTTAATTTTAAACTCACCTTCCAGGAAAGTTTCGTGCTTATTCAACAGCAGATCAACCTGGAAAGTACCCCTTGAAAGAAGGTCCGAACCGTATTTGCCGAAGAACTCGTCACCAAATTCGTAGTGAAAATGGTGTTCTTTGTTACTCAGGCCGACAATATTGATGCGATAAGCCCCCAACCTCAAACCCTGCCCGGGTGTTAAAAATTAGTCGGCAAATTTAGAATAATTAAGTTAGAAAGTAAAAAAAGGTTAAAAATTGGTATTTCCGGCGAATCCCTCCAAAAAACCTTATATAAACTCCTTAATCGCCGCTTCCTTGAATTCCTGGGTGGTTTTGTTGCCGTAATGCTCGATAAAATAGTCGATAATACCTTTTTTGAAGCCCAGTTTGATGGCGATATTCTTACAGAAGATAATTTCACTTTCAAACACGTTTTCATCAACGAAAACGAGCTCGATACTGGACATGAGGTAGTCAAACTTCTGATCCAGCGACAATGCTCCCAGCGAGTCGATGGGTTGTGGGTTCCGGATCAGGTCGTTGACCTCTTCCTCGGGGAACTTCCTGTCACGGGCAATTTTAAAAATCATATCACGCTCGATCTTGGCGAAGTGCTTGTCGGCTTCGGCGAGTTGAATCAGTATATTGAGTTGCTTCTTCGTAACTATGTCCATATCCACTAACTTGAATTCAAATATAGGTAAATAATAAAACGAAGGCACTTTTTGGCGGCCGATTGTAGAAAGGTCACCTGGTTTAACTTATTTTCAGGAGGAAGGTTCGCTTCGTTTCTTGAATATATCGGCTGCGGCATACATTGCAGCCCGTATAGATGTTTCGCTGGCCAGGTTCTTACCCGCAATGCTATACGCCGTTCCATGATCCGGTGAAGTCCTTACAACGGGGAGGCCCGCCGTAAAATTCACCCCTTCTTCAAACGCGATGGTCTTGAAAGGAATCAGCCCCTGGTCGTGATACATAGCCAGGATCCCGTCGTATTTGGCGTAGTTTCCGGAGGCAAAGAATCCATCGGCGGGAAAAGGTCCATAAACCAGTTTGCCCTTGTTCTTTTGCTCGGTAACAATCGGTTTGATGATCTGGTCATCCTCATGGCCGATCAGGCCGTGATCACCGGCATGCGGGTTAAGCGCCAATACGGCAATCCGCGGCTTGTTTATTCCGAAGTCCCTGCGAAGAGATTGTTCCATAATTTTCAACTTAGCTTCGATCTTTTCCTTCGTGACCGCCGCGGCAATATCCCGTACGGGGATATGTTCGGTGACCACGCCCACTCTCAGGCTATCGCTTACCAGAAACATCAGGCTTTCAGTTGCGCCGAAAAACTGGGTGAGGTATCCGGTGTGGCCGGCAAACGGAAACTCCTCGCTGTGGATCGTCTGCTTGTCTATCGGCGCAGTAACTAATGCATCGATAACACCGTCCTTCAGTTCCTCACAGGCCTGTTTCAGGG
The DNA here is from genome assembly GCA_041742155.1 of Chryseolinea sp. Classification (GTDB taxonomy): domain Bacteria; phylum Bacteroidota; class Bacteroidia; order Cytophagales; family Cyclobacteriaceae; genus Chryseolinea. Next base: position 91,652 of record JBGSJE010000013.1, read on the forward strand.
CCGTGAATGCCGCCTTGCCGCTTTGAGGCGTAGCTTTTCCGGGGCTGATCTCCAGGCTGTCGTCCCAACAGTTAATGACGTTAATACTCTTTGGGGCAAATTGTCCCCGGTTTCGCACCTGCGTATAGTTGAATTCTTCGACGTTCAGGAGTTTTTTGTAATAGGAGATCACGCGTGCAGAACCGTAAACAACTGGTGTGATGATGCTTACCAGTCTGTTGTCGGCAAGTGCCTTGATGACTACCTCGGGGCCTACGCCGTTAAAATCACCTAATGTTATACCGATACGGGGTTTGTGTGTCTGGGTCATGGATTGATCAATTCTAAGCGATTTAGTAAAAATATCTATTTGTTCCTTGTAGATTGTGCCGGATGTATGCAGAAGGACGAATGAACAAGGTAAGACCGAAGAAGTCTTTAGGGCAACATTTTTTGCACGATCAGAATATTGCCCATCGAATCGTCGCGTCGTTAACATCCCGAAAGGAAACGCATGCGGTACTGGAGATTGGGCCCGGAATGGGTGTGCTTACCCGGTATTTGATCGACCTGCCCGGTGTTGATCTGAAGGTTATTGAAATCGACCGGGATTCTGTCGCTTATCTCCGGCAGCATTATCCTCAACTGGGGTCCGGGATCATCGAAGGGGATTTTCTGGAGTCTGATGTTCCCGGAATCTTTCCGGGAAAGTTCTCTGTCATCGGAAATTTCCCCTATAATATTTCTTCTCAGATATTTTTTAAAGTACTCGCCCATCGCGACCGTGTCGATGAGTTGGTGTGCATGCTGCAGAAAGAAGTGGCTCAGCGGATCGCCGCGCCTCCGGGCAGCAAGACCTATGGCATTCTCAGTGTGTTGCTTCAGGCATACTACAGGATCGAATATCTATTTACCGTACCTCCCGGTGTTTTTACTCCTCCCCCGAAAGTGATGTCAGCTGTCATACGGTTAACACGTAACGACGTGACAACGTTGTCCTGTGACGAGCAGCTTTTTGTACAGGTTGTTAAACAGGCATTCAATACAAGGAGGAAGACCTTGCGTAACGCATTAAAAAATCTAAATTTGCCAGCCGAAATTTCGTCGCTTGAAATCATGAATCAGCGAGCGGAACAATTGTCGGTTGAAGCATTTGTTAACCTCACACAGCTAATTGATCAAAGTCGTGGAGCAGCCTCTCGTTGAATTTGAGCTTACGAAGGAATTCAGAGACCGCTTCCAGCTTGCGCTGGATGAAGGGGATGAAGGATTTATCCGGAAGATACTGGAGGATGTAAAACCTGCGGATATCGCCGCGTTGCTTTATGAATTTAATGCCGAAGAGTCCAAACATGTAATGGACCTTCTTTCCATCGAAACCCAGGCTGAGATCATCAGCGATCTTGACCCGGATACGCGAAAAAAATTCCTGAAGATCTATCCTCCATCCGAGATTATCAATTTCCTGAATCAGCTTGCGTCAGATGATACGGCCGATATCCTCAACGAACTCCCCATCAAGGAGAGGGAACAGGTATTGTCCGGACTCGAGCAGGAATTGAGAATACAGGTAACGGAACTGTTGCGCTATGAGGAAAACGTGGCCGGCGGTTTGATGGCGAAAGAACTGATCAAAGCCCGGTATTTCTGGACGGTAGTGGAGTGCGTCGACGAGATACGCAAGCAGGCGGAGAACGTCAATAAATTCTATGCCGTGTATGTAGTGGATGAACAGGATAAACTACTGGGGCGGGTAGCCTTGCAGGACCTCATTGTTTCCGAGGCCAGGACGATCGTCGCGGATATATACGAAAAAGATGTTGTCGCCGTCGAAACCTACATGGAAGACAGTGAAGTAGCGGAGATTATGAAGAAGTACGACCTTGAATCCATTCCGGTGGTGAATGTTCAGGGACAACTGGTGGGCCGGATCACGATTGACGATATCGTCGATGTGATCACCGAGCAAGCGGATGAGGAACGTCAGATCATGGCCGGTATCAGCGAAGATGTGGAGGAAGATGACAGTGTCTGGAGAAACACACGGGCACGTCTGCCATGGTTGCTGATCGGTATTGCCGGCGGTTTGATGAATGCCAAATTTATGGGTTTGTTCGAGGCGGAACTTGCCCGTATTACAGCCATTGCATTCTTTACTCCATTGATCCAGGCTACGGGTGGTAATGTCGGTATTCAGTCATCATCGTTGATCGTGCAGAGTCTCGCCAACCCGGATTTTGTGGACGAAGGTCTATGGAAGAGGTTGATTAAGGTTTTTTTCGTTGCGCTGCTGAACGGTATCTTTCTCGCTGTTTTAGTATTTGGTGCCAACGTGGTGCTTTTCGGAGAATATGAACTGTCCATGGTAGTATCGCTGGCGTTGTTCAGTGTTATCCTGTTTGCCTCTTTTATAGGAACAATTACGCCGCTTATACTGAATCGTTTCGGCTTTAACCCGGCGCTCGCGGCCGGTCCTTTTATTACGACAACAAATGACCTGCTCGGCCTGACTGTATACTTTCTCACCGTTCATTTGCTGCTCTGATGAATTCCCCGACGTGTCTTGTTATCGATCACATGCATGAGAGCCTTTTTTCCATGATGGCGGAAATCGGGTGGAAGACGGACTATCGCCCTGAAATCACCCGCGACGAGATCCGGGCCATACACGAGGGTTACTCCGGATTGATCGTCAGAAGTAAAACCGTCATTGATGAGAACTTGTTGGGATCGCGCCCTACCCTTAAATTCATCGGACGTGCGGGTGCGGGTCTGGATATCCTTGATTTACCGTACCTGGAATCACGGAAAATACATGTACTACATGCTTCCGAAGGGAATCGCGATGCCGTAGGCGAATATACCGTAGGAGCGTTGTTGAGTCTGATGCGCCACATTCCCCGGGCTGACAGACAGGTACGGGAATTTGAGTGGCACCGTGAGGAAAACAGGGGCGAGGAGATCATGGGCAAGACGGTAGGAATTATCGGCTATGGAAATATGGGCCAGTCCTTCGCCAGGCGCCTCTCCGGATTTGAATGTAATGTTTTAGCGTACGACAAATACAAAACAGGATTTTCAGACCAATTTTGCCGCGAGGTCCCGATGAAGACGATCGAAGAGGAGGCTGACATTGTGAGCCTTCACATTCCGTTGACGGCGGAAACCCGGATGATGGTTGATCATACCTATTTAAGAAAGTTTGGAAAGCAGATTATTATTGTGAATACGGCTCGTGGCGAGATAGTTTCTCTGGCTGCGTTGGCCGAATGCCTGGAGGAAGGTGTGATCAGAGGTGCCGTACTGGACGTCCTGGAAAACGAGAAACTGGAAAAGCTGACCCCTTCACAGCTTCAGGCCTTTAATTACCTTTCTAAAAATGCCAATGTAATATTCACCCCTCACATTGCCGGATGGACAGTTGAGTCGCATGTGAAAATAAACGTAGCTTTGGTACAAAAAATCAAAAGCCTGCAGTTGGCCTGAATTTCATAAATTCTTAAATTCCCATATTGCTTAGACGTCCATATGAGCTTTTTTCAGCAGCGTAGTAAAAAAATCCATGAACTTTTCAATTCTATTATTGAAAAGCCGTTGCTGACGTCCACGCTGGTACTGATCATCGTAACGATAACTGTCCTGGGGCTCAGTCTGCCTTATTACCTGTATGAGTTCGATACATTCATTCAGCAGATCCTGGCCGAAGCGCATGGAATGATATTTGATATTGCCGTCATCGGTATATTGATTTTCTGGCTGAACCAGAACGGCGAAATCCGCCGGAGGATCCGAACCTACAAAGATGAGATCGACGACTTCAGGCTATGGGAATCCGAAGAAGCTGCATTCAGAACAGTGGGTAATATCAAAAGACTGAACCGTCATAAAATACACGAGATTAATCTGGTGAACTGCCATCTTCCCAGAACTAACCTCAACTATGCGAACCTTGCCGGATCGAACATGAACTCGGCAAACATTTCACAATCATCTCTGATCGAATCGATCCTGGAAAACGCGCGACTCAATCAAACGAATTTTGAGAATTCAAATCTTAACCAGGCTAATCTGAAAGGAGCCTATGCCAGCGGAGCAAACTTCAAGGATGCATTCCTGATCAAGGCGCATTTTGAAAACGCGTTCCTGATCAAGGCCAATTTTAATAATGCTTTTTTGATGGAGGCCAATTTGCAGAATTGTTACCTCATGGGCGCCGATTTTGAAAATGCAAGCTTATACAAAGCGGACCTGCGGGGCGCGAAAGGACTGACGGTCGAACAGCTTTCAAAAGTAAAAACCCTTTACCTTGCCCGGTTTGACGATGAAATACTGGAGCAAATCAAAACAAACCTCCCGGAGCTGGTAGGGACCTGATTTTTTGCATTAAATTAATAATGTATTACATTTGTGCTCAGGCAACGGTCTCAGGTATGAGGCCGTTGTTTCTTTTTTGACCACTACGGAACAAATGAATAACGTGGTCTTCCAGTAAGTCGGAAAAAAAATTGAAAGTCATGAGTAAAAAAATATCATACTACACGAAAGATGGATTGGAGAAGTTGAAGAATGAGTTGAGTCATCTCAAATCGAAAGGCCGTTCGGAAATTGCGCATCAGATTGCCGAAGCCCGTGACAAGGGAGACCTGAGTGAGAATGCGGAGTATGATGCGGCTAAGGATGCGCAGGGTCATCTTGAAGCGAAGATCGCCCAACTGGAGGATCTTGTTTCCAATGCCCGGTTGCTCGACGAGACGAACATTGATACGTCGAAGGTGTCGATCCTGTCGAAGGTTACGATCAAGAATAAAAAGAACAATGCCTCCGTAACTTACACGCTGGTATCCGAAGAAGAAGCGGACCTGAAAGCGGGAAAGATCTCAACGATGTCACCCATCGGGAAGGGACTTCTCGGCAAAAAGATCGGTGAGGTCGCGAAGATTCAGACTCCCGCCGGCGAGATGGAATTTGAAGTGGTCAAGATATCAAGCTGATCCGGCGTCACTAAAGGAATACACGCATGGCCTCCATATTCACCAAGATCATTAAACGCGAGATCCCCGGTCATATCATCGCCGAGGATGAACACTACATTGCTTTTCTGGATATCAATCCCCTTGTATTGGGTCATGCTCTGGTTGTTCCGAAGCAGGAGATTGACTATATCTATGACCTGGACGACGATACGATCGCAGGTATTCATGTATTCGCGAAAAAAGTAGCCGTCGCGATAAAAAAAGCGATTAGCTGTAAAAGGATCGGGGTCGCTGTGATCGGCCTGGAAGTACCGCATGCTCATATTCATCTTGTCCCGATGAACCAAACGGACGATCTGAATTTCACAAGACCGAAGCTTACGCCATCCCGCGAAGTGCTGACGGAAACGGCCGAAAAGATCAGGAAAGCATTTTAAGCCTGCATCTGGTTGTACGTTTCATTATCGCAACGGATAGCCTAAATAAAAAAGGGCGACACTACATCACCCTTTTTCCTTGCGTGCAATAATATATCAGAAGTTTAGCCCAGCGCCTTTACACCGGGAAGTTCTTTTCCTTCAAAATATTCGAGCAGGGCTCCACCACCGGTCGAGACGTAGCTGACTTTTTCACTGAATCCCAGTTGAGCCACGGCTGCCGCTGAATCGCCGCCGCCGATCAGCGAGAAGGCACCCTTTTCGGTAGCTTCAACTACTGCCTGCGCGATAGCCTTTGTGCCGGCCGCAAATTTCTCCATTTCAAAAACACCCATCGGACCGTTCCAAAGGATAGTCTTTGACTCTTTTATTGTTTTGCTGAATACGGCGATAGCCTGCGGTCCGATGTCAAGGCCCATCCATCCGTCTGTGATGGCGTGATTATTCGCGACAGTGGAGTTTGCATCGGCGGCGAATTTATCCGCAATAACCGAGTCAAGCGGTAAAAGGAACTCAACGCCTTTCGCTTTCGCTTTCTGGATCAGTTCCTTCGCCAGGTCCAGTTTATCTTCTTCCACCAGCGATTTACCGACGTTTCCGCCCAGCGCCTTGAAGAAGGTATAAGCCATGCCGCCTCCGATGATGAGGTTGTCAACTTTGTCCAGCAGGTTTTCAATAATAAGAATCTTGTCGCTGATCTTGGCTCCGCCCATGATCGCAGTGAAAGGTTTGGCCGCGCGCTTGATTACCTTGTCTGCATTGGCAAGCTCCGCACCCATCACGTAGCCTGCGCACTTTTCGGTGAAGAACTGGGCTACAATAGTTGTTGAAGCATGAGCCCGGTGAGCTGTACCGAAAGCATCATTGACATAGATATCACCGTGCTTGGACAGTTTTTCCGAAAAGGCCAGATCTCCTTTTTCCTCCTGCTTATAAAACCGGAGATTCTCCAGTAACAATACTTCTCCCGGTTTTAACGCCGCGGAAAGTTTAAAGGCTTCGTCACCGATACAATCACCGGCGAATTTTACGGGAGTACCCAGCAATTCCTCCGTTTTGGCGACAGCGTGCCGGAGCGAATATTTTTCTTCAGGGCCTTCCTTAGGTCTTCCCAGGTGTGACATCAGGATGCAACTTCCTCCGTCTTTCAGGATTTTTTTCAATGTTGGAATGGTAGCGCGAATACGGTTATCGTCGGTTACCTGAAATGCCGTGTCGAGGGGTACGTTGAAATCCACGCGGATAAGTGCACGTTTCCCTTTAAAGTTGATGTCATCAATGGTTTTCATATCGAGTCTGGTTGTTTGATCGGGGACGAATTTAGGAAACTGATAACAGTGGACCGTTATGCGTTGCCGGTATTTTTTAGAAAACGATTGTACACGTTCTAATGCACGATTTTGATGCTACAGGTATTACAACGGCACGCCGGTCAAAACCACTGTCTCAGTTGCTGTTCCGTCACGTTTCCGCCACAGATGATCGTGGCGACCGTCTTGCCGCTAAAGGCCTCGTTGTTTTCGATGATGGCCGCAAGTCCGACGGCACCGGAAGGTTCGCTTACCAGTCCGGCATGTACATGAAGCAGCTTCATCGCGTCCAGGATCGTGTTATCCTGAACGACTATACCCTTGTCAACAATCCCTTCCATATCCTGAAGCGCTTCCGGAACGGGGAGACGAACGGCAATACCGTCTGCGATGGTCGATACGGACGGATGGGTGACGATGGACTTTTGTTGCCAGGACTCGATCATGGCGGGGGCACCCGCCGCCTGAACGGCTATGATTTGCGTCGAGGGACTTCGGTCTTTAAAAACCCTGCCGATACCGTTGATCATGGCTCCGTTTCCCAACGCGATGAGGAGTACATCAATGGGTTTGGGGGAATTTAAAAGTTCAAGCGCGATTGTTCCTGCTCCTTCCAATGTCTCTATATCGAGGCTGTCTTCAACAAAACGAGACCCTAACAGACTGGCTACACGTTTTGCTTCGAGCTTTGCCGCGTCGAAATCCTCACCATACAAAACCACTTCGGCGCCAAAATGCTTCATCCGGTCTACTTTAAGCGGATTGGCATTTACGCTTGCATAGACGGTCAGTTTGATATTCCGTTTGCGCGCGGCGTAGGCCATGGCCTGCCCGAAATTCCCGGCGCTGGCACAGATCAGCGGCGTTGAGGCGTCGGCTTCCGACAATAGAAAGTCGGCGCCACGGCCCTTGAAGGAACGAATAGGGTTTTGTGTTTCCACTTTCAGTATGAGGTCCGTTGAGAGGACGTCATTCAGAGATTCCAGAATATACTGAGGTGATCGCAAAAAAACAGGATCGATCCTTTTGTACGCTTCCTCCACGCGGGCAACGGACAGGCGATGCTTTTTCATCTGCCGGGAAGGGTTTGAGTTGAAGGCGTTGACGTGAACATCAGTCTCCAAAACTGATTCCCAATCCTTTCGCCGCCTTGACGAGGAAGGAGTCCTTATTTACTTTGTTATAGTCCTTCGTCGCCTCCTCCAGCGTTACGGAAACGATATTGTTATTCCGGAAAGCCACCATCCGTCCGAAGTTTTGTTCCAGGGCGAGTTCAAAGGCCTTTACCCCGAACAATGTTGCCAGTATCCGGTCATATGCAACTGGACTTCCGCCGCGTTGAACGTGTCCGAGAACAGTCTCGCGGATGTCGGCGGTACATCCGGCATCTTTCAACTGGCGTGAAAGCTGATAAGCGACGCCTCCCAGACGCACGTGCTCGGAACCCTTGTCGCCGGAAGTGGAGGTAATTGACCCTTCTTTCGGGCACGCGCCCTCTGCAATAACGATGTGCGCAAAACCTTTACCGTTCTTATAGCGGAGCGCAATCCGTTTTACGAGTTTATGCACGTCATACGGTATCTCGGGGATCAGGCATACCTCCGCACCTCCGGCAATGGCCGTATGCAATGCAATCCATCCTGCGTCACGCCCCATTACCTCCATGATCATTACGCGGTGATGACTTTCTGCTGTCGTCACCAGTTTGTCAAAGCTGTCTGTTGCAATCTGCACAGCGGTCTGAAATCCGAAGGTCATGTCGGTCGCGGAAAGGTCGTTATCAATTGTTTTGGGAACACCGATGATCGGTACGCCTTTACCGTATAATATTTTTGATATTTTCTGGGAGCCATCGCCTCCGATGTTGATCACGGCGTCGAACTCGAGGTCTTTTAATTTTTTCACCAGTTCATCCGAACGGTCGATGTACTTCACGGAGCCGTCAGGCTGGAATTGGGGAAATTTGATGGGGTTGTCCTTATTGGTTGTCTTTAGAATCGTTCCACCCCTGACATGGATGCCCGCTGTTTTCTTTCCCGTCAATTTAATTATTTGCTGCGGTTCGTTCAGGACGCCGTTAAAAGCTTCAATACTTCCATACACTTCCCAGTCTTTTTCTTTACGCGCACGTTTTGAAATTCCGCGAATGACCGCGTTAAGCCCGGGGCAATCGCCGCCACCGGTAAGGATCAGAAGTTTTTTTGGCATGGGGTTACTGTTACGTTTTCGTCAATATTATAAAATAAGTTGAGAGTGACAATGAAGGATCTAAAAAAGGCCGGAGCCATTTGAACACGATTACCGGTTTATCAGTGATCCGGAACGAATCCCTGTCGGGTTCAACTTTTTACCCGTGAGGTGCATCTCCGATTTGGTTCACACTGATCGTTAACGAAGAAAGGTATGGTTAAACCGGGAATATATATCAGGATACTGCTTAAAAACAGGCTCCTTTCTGCCATCAGTCTGATTGGCCTCGCGTTGGGGATTTCAAGCTGTATTTTTATCAGCCTGTTTGTGATCGATGAGTTCACCTATGACTCCCGGCACGAGAACCTGGATCGGATCTTCCGGGTTACAACCAGAATTAACTCAGAGAATTCGACTGAACACGTGGTCATCTCGCCTTCGGCAGTAGCCGATGCGTTCAGGGAAAATTTCCCCGAAGTGTCAGAAGCAGTCCGCTTCATGAACATGGGAACAGAAACAACCATAAAACGAGGGAATCTCTTGTTCAAGGAGGCAAGTGTGTTCAAAGCGGACTCGTCCGTATTCCGCGTATTCTCGTACCGGATACTAAAGGGAAATCCCCGCACAGCGTTGGCTGCACCTCAGCGTGTGGTGCTTACCGAGTCGATCGCCAAAAAATATTTTGCCGGAGAGGATCCGATGGGCAAGGCGATCAACATGTCGGGAAGAGAATTTCTCGTGACGGGAATCATGGAAGATATCCCGCTTAACTCGGATCTCAGATTTCCCATGCTGGCGTCCATGGACAGCTCCGACTATTCCGGCGACTGGTTTGATTTCAGTTACATCAATTATGTGATGTTCGACCGCGAAAGCATGAAGGCGCCCGGTTTCAGGTTATCCCTTGAAAAGAAGATCGCTGCGCTCGTCGAAGACAAGATCAACGGGCCCTTGCGGGAACACAAACAAAGCACGACCTGTACGCTCCATCTGCAACCTTTGAAGGGATTGCACTTCCAGGCGCCACTTCTATACGATACACCAAAAGGCAACCGGAATTACAGTTTTATTTTTTCCAGTGTCGCGTTCCTGATCCTGATAATCGCCTGTCTGAATTACATTAATTTTTCGATTGTCCAATCGGTGGGACGAAGTAAAGAGGTCGGGGTCCGGAAGGTAGTGGGCGCCGCGTTTTCCCAGTTGATCCTGCGTTATATCGGTGAATCTCTTTTCTTTACACTTCTTGCCCTGCTGCTTGCGGGTGCCGTCACCGTAGTCTTAATGCCCGTCTTTAATGAACTTACAGCCAGGAATTTTACCGCCTCACATCTCCTGGACCCGAAAGTATTACCGGTTTTACTTTCTATTCTGTTCGTTGTTGGAATAATCGCCGGAAGCTACCCGGCATTCTTTACGAGTTCAATCCGGCCCGTACAGGCGTTAAAAGGAAAGGTGGCCACACCGGCTGGGCAGTTTGTCCGGAAAGTATCGATCGGTATCCAGTTTTTTATTTCTATCGGGTTATTGATCTGCACGGGCATTGTGTCGGGCCAGATGTCATTCATAAAAAAATACGATCTTGGCTTCAGGAAAGATAATGTGCTGGTGATTACCTCTCCCGCTGACAGTTCCCGCTACGATAAATTCAGGGTCTTCAAGCAGTATCTGCGCGGACAGGCTTCCGTCCAATCCGTCGCTCTTGGCGGTGTCGGTTCGCTTCCCGGATCCCTTCAGGAAATGGGTTCCGTAACGATCAGGACGGACGGGAAAGAAGATGTCCGTATGGTTTCGTTCAACGCCGTAGATGAAGATTACCTTCCCTCCCTGGGCATCGGAATCGTGCAGGGAAGAAACTTCGATGGGAGAATGAGCGATTTCAAAAATTCCGTCCTTGTCAACGAAGCCTTCGTGAAGATGATGGGCTGGGAAAACCCGTTGGCGCAGCAAGTATCATGGAAAGGAAGTTACCGTAATGTGATCGGTGTTGTCAGGGATTTTCACTTCCGCTCGCTTTACAATAAAGTCGAACCACAGTTAATAACCCATCATGGGAACGATATCAGTCATGTGTTCGTCGCCTTCCACGGGTCATCATTGCCGGACCGGATGGATGATCTGAACAAAAAATGGAACGAGATTTTCCCCGACGAGCCGTTCGCCTATAATTTTCTCGACGAGACGGTAAATGCGCAGTACCGGAATGAGCAGAAGGCGATGCGTGTATTTACCTGCTTCAGCGCGCTCACCATCGTCATTTCTTTTCTTGGTCTGTTCGGGTTGACCTCGCTTACGGTCTATCAGCGGAAAAAAGAAGTTGGAATCCGCAAGATCGCCGGTGCCCCTTATATTTCCATTCTTGCACTCTTCGCCAGGGAATATGTAATGCTGATCGTTTTTTTGATCCTGCTGGTATCCCCTCTATGCTGGTGGGTGATGAGCCGGTGGCTTGAATCCTTTCCCTTCCGCGATTCGATTAACCTTTCGATTTTTCTCGCAACGTCCGCATGTACGGTGCTAGTCTCGTTTTTAACGATCGCCTTTGCGCTGTCCAGAATATCAACATCAAAACTTACGACACTGATCGGTGAACAGTGAAATCACAGTCCCTCCGTTGCGGCAGCGCGTTTCAACCGGTCGTTAATAGCCCTTCCGATGCCTGTATCGGGCACAAGTTCGGCGAGAACGATGTCAACGTCCATTTGATCAAATGCGCGGAGAGCCTTGAAGAGATTTTGCGCCGCTTCTTCCAGCGTACCGGAGGGTGATAATATAAACTGGTTAGGTGAATTAAAATCCTGCTGAAAGGTTAAAAGCCCTGTGCAGTGTGCAGGATATTCCTGCAGTAATTCTTCGATTTTTCCAATGACCACTTTTTTCCGCGGAGCGTAATGGCTTTTCAACTGCCCGGGAGTTCTTGGATCGGATACGGAGTGAGGCTCAAGTACGACCTTCCCGATGATGAACTCAATGGACTCCAGGCTTAACCCACCCAACCGGTATACGACGGGATAGTCACCGTCAAATCCAATGATCGTTGATTCGATCCCGACCTCACAAATTCCGCCGTCAAGTATGTAGGCAATTTTGCTTCCCAATTGATCTTCCACATGTTCGGGCCTCGTAGGGCTCACGTATCCGAACGGATTTGCGCTGGGGGCTGCGAGCGGAAAAGAAAGAGACTTCAACAGTGCATGCGTGAGCGCATGATCGGGACACCGTATGCCAACCGTGTCCAGCCCTGATGTAACCAGGTCCGGAACGACGGGCTTTTTCTTTAACAACAAGGTGACCGGTCCGGGCCAGAACCGCGAGGCGAGCAGCCGCGCTTTTTCGGGTATCGACTCCACATAGGCGCCGGCGGCCTCAAGATCCGGAACATGAACGATCAGAGGATCGAACCGGGGCCTGTTCTTCACTTCAAAAATTTTCGTCACAGCCAGCGGATTCAGGGCATTCGCGGCAAGGCCGTAAACGGTTTCCGTAGGAATAGCCACCAGTTCGCCGGCCTCCAACAGCATCTTTGCTTTTAAAATGTCAGTTCCGGTTTCAGCCATAGAGTGCAAAAGTAAAATTAATTTGTCAGCATGGTATAAACCGTTAAGTTCGGGCGGGGAAATAATTATATGACGTACCGCCTTTTTTTTACCTTATTTTTCATCAGTACGCTCTCGTTCGGTCAGAAACCCGATGCAGTTCTTACCCGGAAGCTTCAGGAACTCCTGGTAAATTTCCAGGGTGATGCCGGCGTTTATGTGCATCATCTGAAAAACGGCAAAACCGCGGCTATTTATGCGGACACGATCTTCCCCACAGCGAGTATGATCAAGGTGCCGATCACCATCGGGATGTTTGATAAAATCGACAAAGGTGAGATCGACTATCACGCCGTGCTTACCTACCGCGATTCGCTGCTATACGCCGGAGAAGATATATTGGGTTCTTTTAAAGACGGAGAAAAGATAGCGCTGAGCAAAGTCATGATGCTGATGATCACGACCAGCGACAATACGGCCAGCTTATGGTGTCAGTCGTTAGCGGGAACAGGAACGGTCATTAATGCCTGGCTCGAAAAGAACGGTTACCCGATCACGCGTGTGAATTCACGCACAACGGGACGTGAAGCCAGCAGGGCCAAATACGGTTGGGGTCAGACAACTCCCCGCGAGATGGCGGGCCTGTTGGTGGCTATCCGGGAAGGAAAGGTTGTGAGCCAGCGGGCGAGTGAAAGGATTTACCGGAACCTGACGCGGATCTATTGGGATAGTGAAGCGCTGTCGCAGATTCCACCTTTTATACAGGCTGCTTCCAAACAGGGTGCCGTAAACCAGTCGAGATCCGAAGTTGTATTAGTAAATGCTCCTCACGGGGACTATGTGTTTTGTGTGATTACCAAAAACCAGAAAGATGAAAGCTGGGCACCGGAAAACGAAGGATATGTTTTGATCCGGAACATTTCCCGGTTGTTATGGAATTATTTCGAACCTGATTCCACCTGGAAACCCGCCACGAAGAGTGAAGCCTGGTACTGAAGTGAAATTCCCGAAGCGTATGAATTTATCGTATACATTTGTGAAAACATTTTAGATCATGAGCAACAGAACACGTTCCATCCTGAAAGCGATAGCCGTTATATTGGTCCTCCTTGCCGTTGTTATGCAAATGCAATGGGTACTTATACCCGCTATCAGCATGTATAAATTCTGGATCGTTGTTGTGGGATTCGGACTGCTGCTGATCAGTTCAAAGTGACGGATTCACCTTGGAGATCATCCGGATGATCGATGTATTTCCGCCTGAAAGAGCCGGTACTTCACCTGCCGGTACCCAGGCCAGGTCGTGTGATTCTTCCGTAACCGATAACGCATTCCTCTTATCCGCCTCAAAAAGGAAACGGATATCGTAGTGCAAATGCTCCGGAAAGTCATTCCGGGCCGGGATGGTATGAATATCGATGTCAAAAATTCCATCTTTTAATACCCTGAAATGACTGACACCGGTTTCTTCCCTTGCTTCCTTCAGGGCAACGCGGAGGATATTTTCATCTCCGTCGGCATGTCCGCCGGGCTGAAGCCATTTATTCAGTTTGGCATGATGGGTAAGCAGAATAAATTGTTTCGCAGGATCCACGATCCAGGCGGATGCGGTGAAATGGCCGGGAAGGTGATTTCGCTCGAAGGCGTCTCGATGTTCGAGGAGCTCAAGAAAACGTTTTACAAACACGCTTTCTTCGGGAAAAGGTGATGAGTATCGGCTCAGGCTGGCGGCAAGGGATTCGCGGTTCACGTCTGTGTATTTCCGGAAAGATAAGGGGCAGGGGAAAAATACCCAATCGTGCTGGGCGGTATCTGTAGTCGTCCGGCTTCCGGGAATTTTTATGAGTGGTAGGGGAGGGTCTCCCCCGAAAACGTCATATTGCCAGGACATAAATAACGACTATCATGACAGGGTTTAAATCGCTGGTACTACTCTCGTTGATCCTTGCCTTTAACCCGGCGCAGGGACAGGGCAAATGGACAAAACTTTTTAATGGAAAAGACCTTTCCGGGTGGAAACAATTAAACGGGAAGGCGCTTTACGCGGTGAAGAACGGCGAGATCGTCGGTGCTACTGTGTTTAAGGAACCGAACTCGTTTCTGGTGACAGAAGACACCTATGGCGATTTCATTTTAGAGCTGGAGTTCAGGCTGGATGCGGATATGAATTCCGGTATTCAGTTCCGGAGCGAAAGTAAATCCGACTACCGCGATGGCCGTGTTCACGGTTACCAGATGGAGATCGATCCGTCTGCGCGCGCCTGGACCGGCGGAATTTATGACGAAGCCCGGAGAGACTGGCTTTACCCGCTGGAGTATAACTCGGAAGGCAAGAAAGCATTCAAAAACGGAGACTGGAATACTTGCCGGATCGAATGTATCGGGCCGGTGATACGTATCTGGGTCAACGGTATTCCTACCGCAAACCTGGTCGACGACCTGACCTCACGTGGGTTTATCGCCCTCCAGGTGCACGCTATCGGCAAGCAGGAGGAAGCCGGGCAGACCATCCGTTGGCGCAATATCAGGATTCAGACCCAGGAGTTGAAGCCTTCTGCACCTGACGGGATTTTTGTCGTCAACCTTCTTCCGAATACCGTCTCCGAACAGGAAAAGAAGAACGGAGTCTCGTTGCTGTGGGACGGGAAGACCAGCTCGGGATGGCGGGGCGCCTACAAGGATAAATTTCCGGAGAAAGGATGGGAGATACGCGACGGGGTGTTAACGGTATTAAAGTCGGCAGGAGCGGAATCGGAAAACGGAGGCGACATAGTATCCCAGCAACAATACGGCGCGTTCGATCTGCAGTTCGAGTTCAGGTTAACGGAGGGTGCCAACAGCGGTCTGAAATATTTTGTAACGGAAACCGAGGGTAACAAAGGTTCGGCCATCGGGCTGGAGTACCAGATCCTCGACGACGAAAAGCATCCCGATGCCAAACAAGGCGTTGTTGGAAACAGGACGCTGGCTTCTTTGTACGACCTGATTCCGTCTCTTAAGATCAAACGCGGGCTTCGTCCGATCGGTCAATGGAACAACGGCAGGGTAGTGGTATACGCTGACAACCGTGTGGAACATTGGCTGAACGGCTACAAAGTGGTGGAGTATCAGCGGGGAACTCCCATTTACAATGCCTTGGTTGCACGCAGCAAGTACGCGGCCTTCCAGAACTTCGGTATGGCGGAAAAAGGGCGTATCCTGCTTCAGGATCACGGCGACGAAGTCTCTTTCCGGAGTATCAAGATCCGGGAGATGAAGTAGCACTCACGCTGATTTATAGTGCGAGTGCCAGTGCGAGACGCGAGGAAAATACTGGTTTTTTAATTGCATTTTCGTTCTCGCACTACGCACTCACGCTGATTCTTAGTGCTCCGCACTCACGCTGATTTATAGTGCGAGTGCCAGTGCGAGTGACGAAGAAAAAAACAGGGTTAACATTTTCGCTTTACCGAAATATTTACCCTGATTACTGAAATGAACGCGTTTACGTTCTCGCACTTCGCACTCACCCTGATTTATAGTGCGAGTGCCAGTGCGAGTGACGAAGAAAAAAGCAGGGTAAACATTTCGCTTTACCGAAATACTTACCTTGATTACTGAAATGAAGGCGTTTACGTTCTCGCACTTCGCACTCACCCTGTTTTTTACACTAACCCTGATTTTTAGTGCCAGTGCCAGTGCGAGACGCGAAGAAAATACTGGTTTTTTAATTGCATTTTCGTTCTCGCACTCCGCACTCACGCTGTTTTTTACACTCACCCTGATTCTTAGTGCGAGTGCCAGTGCGAGACGCGAGGAACATACCGATTTTTTAATGGCATTTTCGTTTCTCGCACTACGCACTCACCCTGTTTTTTACACTCACCCTGTTTTTTAGTGCCAGTGCGAGACACGAGGAAAATACTGGTTTTTTAATTGCATTTTCGTTCTCGCACTACGCACTCACGCTGATTTTTCGCGCTCCGCACTCACGCTGATTTTACGCCGGGTATGGTGCTTGATCAACGAACTGCGACGAAGGTCACGGGTTCTTTCGTAATGTCGACTCCCTTATAATAAGCTTGCTTTTGATGAGCCGGTTCTCCGGTTTCAGGTCGGGATGCCGGATGTGGTTGATGAGGATTTCGGCGGCGGCGGCGCCCATATCGTGGGCGGGATGGTCGATACTGCTTAACGGAGGATCAACGAACCTGCCCATATTCTCATTGTTGAAACCCAGTACGGCGATATCTTCCGGGATTCGTATGCCGCTTTTTTTCATGATGTGCATCATTTCAATAGCCGTATAGTCATTGATTGCGAAAACAGCATCCGGCCGCTGCGGCAGGTTGATGAGGTATCGCGTATATTCGTCGATCTTGTTACTGGAATAATGCGTGTGGATGATCAGAGACTCCAGTACGGGAATATTGTTCCGCTTCAATGCTTCCAGATAACCCCGGAGCCTGTTGCGGCTCGTATGAAGGTGTTGCTGACCAACCATAACTGCGATCCGCCTGCATCCCTGGGAGATCAGATGTTCCGTGCCCTCGAAAGCGATCTCAAAGTTATCGGTGAAGACCTGTGAAGCATTTATATCTTCACAAATACGGTCGAAGAACACCATAGGTATCCCTTTTTCGAACACCGGTTTGAAGTGATCATACCGGTCAGTCTCGCGCGATATCGAGATCAATAGTCCATCCACCCGGCTGGATACAAGCGAATGCAGGTTGTTTTTTTCAGCCATGTATGATTCATTGGACTGGCAGATCATCACATTCATACCCACCATATCGGCGATCTTTTGAATACCACCGACAGACCTGGCGAAGAAACGGTTGATCGTCTCCGGGATGATGACACCGATCGTATTGGTCTTTTGCTGCTTGAGGTTGATAGCAAGTGTATTGGGTTCATAGTTGAGTTGCTCCGCCAGTTGGATAATCCGGGTCTTTGTTTCCGGGTGAATATCCGATCTGCCGCTGAGCGCACGCGACACCGTTGATTTGGAGATGTTCAGCATGCGGGCGATGTCTTTGATTGTGACGGCTTTTTTGTCCATAGTGGCATTCGGGTGAGTAGTAACAAATTAAATACTTTTTCGGGACCGTTCCCGGGAACGGGCTCGAAAATTTTTTTCAAAATCTGACGCCCTGTTTTGCTGATATTATTTCAAAAAGTCTTAAAATTATATTGTTCAAACGTTTACGCTATGCACCAACCTTTACCAGCGAGCAATTTCTTAGAGATAAACGCCATCGATCCCCAACGGAAATTCCCGGGAATTATGGGAAAAACCGAGACGGATATTGACGCGCTCATCCTTCGTGTGATCGAACACGGCGACTATGGCGCGTTCCAGCACTTATTCAAAAAAATGTATTCACCCCTGTGTCAATTCTGTATCAAGTTTGTGAAGTCGCCGGAAGTAGCGGAAGAATTGGTCAGTGATGTGTTCTACAGTATCTGGAAAAACCGTAACCGTCTGATCGTTTCGTCTCCCAAAGCCTACTTGTTTACATCGGTTCGCAATAAAGGGTTCGATCACCTCCGGAAGGTAAAAAAAATGGTGCATTGCAACCTGGAGAACGCGACACATCTGGCAGCCGAAGGAGTGAATAGCCAGGAAATGCTGGTGCTGGATGAACTAACCTCCAGGCTGGAACAATCGGTTTCAAAGCTGCCCAGGCAGTGTAAACTGATCTATGAACTCAGCCGCGACCAGGGCCTCAAGTACAAAGAAATAGCTGTTATCCTACAGGTTAGTGTCAAAACCGTGGAGACACAAATGGGCCGCGCCTTAAAACACCTGCGCGGTTCTTTACCATTCAGGTAAAATTCTCCCCAGCTCGTCATAATAATAAGGGTCCCGTCCGCCAAATTCGTCTTTTTACATATAGAAGACAATGAAAGGGCTTAGCATGGGAGATTGGTCACTGATCGCGCGGTATCTCAAAAAGGAAACCAATGATGGTGATGCCGATCATCTCCGGAATCTGGCCGGTCGTTGCCCAAATCTTAAGGAGGAGCTGGCGCTTTTGGATAGCACAATCAGGGATACCACCAACTCCGATACCGACCCGTTCGACGCGGATCGGGCATTTGAAAAATTACACAAACGGTTCCGGAGCGAAAACCTCATCGAATAAAGAATGACCGGGACGTATTTTATCAGGTTGCAGGTTCAGTTTTCTCACATTCTAACTTTAATTTCGGCCCGAATAAGATCGTGGACTACGCCGGGATAAGCCGTAGCGATAGAAGGCTCAATTTTTTTCTGAAATACATGAATAGACTTTTTGATCTGAGTGGAAAAACAGCCGTCGTAACCGGGGGGACTGGCGTTCTTGGAAGTGCAATGGCTAACGGACTGGCCAGTGCAGGTACGAACACGGTGATTATCGGCAGAAGAGCGGATGCCGGCGAGGAACTCGTAAACGCCCTCAAAGCCCGCGGCTTCAGAGCGCTGTTTGTCCAGGCCGACGTACTGAACGCCCATGACCTTGCCGCAGCGAAAGAAAAGATTATCCTTGAGTTCGGAACAATCGATATCCTGGTGAACGCTGCCGGCGGTAATTTACCGGGAGCCGTGATCATGCCGGAACAGAATTTTTTCGACCTGAAAATGGAAGAGTTTCAGAAGGTCGTAGACCTGAACCTGACAGGAACCGTTTTACCGACGAGAGTATTCTGCGATGTGATGGCGAAACAAAAATCAGGTGTGATCATTAACATTGCATCGATGGCGTCTTTCCGTCCGATCACCAGAGTGGTAGGGTACTCGGCTTCAAAAGCAGCAGTGGATAATTTCACGCAGTGGCTGGCAGTCGAGATGGCGAAAAAATTCGGCGAAGGCATTCGTGTAAATGCCATAGCTCCCGGATTTTTCCTGACGGAACAAAACCGGAAATTGTTAACGAACGATGACGGCACCTATACCGCCCGTGGTGAAGCCGCTATCCGCCAGACTCCTTTTGGAAGGTTCGGTGCACCGGAAGAACTGGTGGGAACGCTCATCTGGTTGTGTGCCGACGCTTCCCGGTTCGTTACCGGAGTTACGATTCCGGTAGACGGCGGATTTAATGTTTTCTGCGGCGTTTAACTCCTGAACATCTGTCGGTAATGGTAAAACCAAACACATCCATAAAAAAACTCGAACAAACCTGGCGCTGGTACGGGCCAAACGATCCCGTCACGTTACGCGATATCCGCCAGGCCGGTGCTACCGGTATTGTAACAGCACTCCACCATCTTCCCAACGGAGCGACCTGGCCCGTCGACGAGATCATGGAACGCAAGCGATTAATCGAGTCGGCGGGGCTCGTCTGGTCCGTTGTGGAAAGTATCCCTGTTCATGAAGAGATCAAGCGGCAAGCACCTGGCTTTCAGCAGTACATTGAAAATTACGCCCAAAGCATCCGTAACCTTGCCGCCTGCAACGTGAGAACCGTTTGTTATAACTTTATGCCCGTTCTCGACTGGACAAGGACAGATCTTGCTTACGAAGTAGCGGATGGCTCCAGGGCATTGCGCTTTGACGCGATCGCTTTTGCTGCGTTCGACCTGTTCGTACTGAAGAGACCTGGTGCCGAAACAAGCTATAGTGCGGATAAGCGCAAGAAAGCCGAAACGTATTTTAATCAGGCTACCGACACCGAAATCGACAAGCTTCAGAAAAATATCCTTGCCGGTTTACCGGGCGCGGAACTGGGTTATACACTGGCGGAGTTCCAAAAGGCCTTAGACAGGTACCGGGATATCGATGACGGAAAACTCCGCAAGCACCTGTATTATTTTGTTTCCTCTATCGGCCCCGTTGCACAGGAAGCCGGCGTCAGACTTTCCATCCACCCCGATGATCCCCCGTTCCCGATCTTAGGGCTACCCCGGGTTGTTAGTACGGAATCCGACGCGCGCCGGCTGATTGAAGCATTTGACTCGCCCAGCAACGGACTTTGTTTTTGTACAGGATCGTACGGTGTGCGTGCTGACAACGACCTTGCCGGTATGGTAAAAAGACTCGGACACCGAATTAACTTCATTCACCTTCGCAATACCACGCGTGATGACGAAGGAAATTTTTATGAAGCAAACCACCTGGAAGGTGATACGGATATGTACGCCGTCATGAAAGAACTGGTACAGGTTCAGTCGGAACGTGATCTGCCTATACCGTTTCGTCCCGATCATGGACACCAGATGCTTGACGATCTGCACAAAAAAACCAATCCCGGTTATTCCGCGATAGGCCGGTTACGTGGCTTGGCCGAATTGCGGGGACTAGAACTGGGCATCGAACGTATGCTTACAGACCATAACCTTTAGCGCATGATAAAGACATCAAGGATTTTTTTGGGAGACGATTTTTTGCTTGACACCGATGCAGCGATCTATCTCTACGAGCAGCATGCTTCGAAAATGCCCATCATCGATTTCCACAACCACCTTTCACCAAAGGATATAGCCGAGAACCGGAAGTTCAGGAACCTGACGGAGATATGGCTAGAGGGCGATCACTACAAGTGGCGGGGGATGCGTACGAACGGTGTCCCGGAGAAATACTGCACCGGCGACGCTGCACCGTACGAAAAATTCCTGAAATGGGCGGAAACAGTACCCCATACGATGCGGAACCCCCTGTATCATTGGACTCACCTTGAATTGAAAAATTATTTCGGAATCAATGTATTGCTGGACGAATCTACAGCAAAAGAGATTTATGACGCCTGTACCGCGATGCTCCAGCCGGATGATTTTTCCGTTCAGCGCCTGTTGCAGCGCAACCAGGTGGAAGTCGTGTGCACAACCGACGATCCCATCGACTCGCTGGAATACCATAAACAATTTGCCACGCAAAAGGCAGCCTTCCGGATGTTCCCCACGTTCAGGCCCGATAAGTCATTTGCCGTTGAAAACCCGGAACGATACCGGGAATACCTCGCGAAACTTTCTTCCGCTTCCGGTGTAGCGATAAAAACATTTGACGACTTGCTCCAGGCTCTTCAAAACCGCGTCAATGCTTTTGATGCATTAGGGTGCAGGGCTTCCGATCATGGACTGGAAAACCTGCCTTTCCGTCCGGACGCTGAAAGCAGGGCAACCGCTTTGTTTGTAAAACTGCAGGAGGGAAAAGACCTTGATCAATCCGAGATCATCACGTTCAAGAGTGCAGTGCTCATCAACCTCAGCCGGATGTACCACAGTAAGGGATGGACACAACAGTTCCACCTGGGAGCGCTGAGAAATAACAGCACAAGAATGCTACGGCAGCTGGGTCCGGACACCGGATTTGATTCCATCGGCGAGTTTCCACAGGCGCTCTCGATGTCGTTGTTCTTCGATTACCTCGACAACACGAATCAGTTAGCCAAGACAATCGTCTATAACAACAATCCCGGCGACAATGAAGTGTTTGCCACCATGATGGGAAACTTTAACGACGGATCGACGCCGGGCAAGATGCAGTTTGGCTCGGGATGGTGGTTCCTCGACCAGAAAGACGGGATGGAAAGGCAAATGAATGCCCTGTCCAATATGGGGTTGTTATCGCGGTTTGTCGGTATGGTTACCGATTCGCGCAGCTTCCTGTCATTCCCCAGGCACGAATATTTCCGGCGGATCTTATGCAACCTGCTGGGTAAGGATATCGAAAACGGTGAACTTCCCGATGATCCGCGTGTAGGCAAAATGGTTGAAGCCATTTGCTACGGAAATGCGAAGAGTTACTTCGGGTTCTGATTACCCGGTGATCGTCAGGCGACTGTTTTAGCCAATACCTTTTTTGCTCTTTCCTTGAGGTCGTTCAAATCCATGACGGGGATTTCCATCTCTTTGGCCAGCTCATCCCATTTGCGCATGAGTATACTGGTTTCGAAGATGTCGTCGTTTTCGAAGGCCATCGCCTCTGATTCCGACATTCGTCCACCCTGAAATTCCAGCGTTTTTTTGCTGGCTTCACTCAGCCCGTTATAATAATCGGGATATTTAAAGGTTAGGTAACGCTTAGCTTGTACGTGACTTTCAACCAGCCGGGCCACACGTTCGGGAAATCCTTTTTTGCGCAGGTAATCCGCGCCGATCTTCTCGTGACTTTTTACACCGTAACCGTCCATGCTGTTGGATGCGTTCTGCATCACACAAATGTGGCCGATGTCGTGAAAGAAAGCGGCCAGTACAACCTCGTCGTCACAACCCTGTTTAATAGCCAACTCCGCCGATTGGGACATGTGTTCCAGTTGAGATACCGGTTCGCCGATATAATCTTCATCGCCGTGTTTTTCATAAAGTTCGAAGACCTCCCGGACGATCTGATCCGTATTGTTGCTCATGGTATTTTATTTTCAACGAATATAAAAACCTTTTCATTATCTGCGAATTAATTTTTGACGACTGAAAGTTAAAGTAAGCTTCACGCACACCGTGCGGACCGTGTTCCCCAATGGGCTAATTTGCAAGATAAACCTAACGACCCATGGACATTCAACTTGTCGTTTTTGACTTAGCCGGAACAACGGTGAAGGATAACAAAGACGTTCACCGCGTCCTGCAAAAAGCCCTGGTACATCATGGCGTGGAAGTCTCCCTGGAGGATGCTAATGCCGTAATGGGAATTCCAAAACCGGTTGCCATCCGCACGTTGCTGGAGAAACGAAGCCAGGGTCATCGCCCGATCACGGAAGACTGGATCGGGGAAATCCACAAGTTGTTCGTCGAAGAGATGATTGAGTTTTATCAGAAGGATCCATCGGTCGGCGAGAAAGCCGGTGTGTACAATACGTTCCGGAAGCTGAAACAAAATAAACTGAAGGTTGTGGTGGATACAGGATTTGACCGGCAGATCACGGATCCGTTGCTTGAACGGTTGGGCTGGAAGAAAGAAAACCTCATCGACGCCAGCGTCACAAGTGACGAAGTGGAACATGGACGACCATACCCCGACCTTATATACAGGGCGATGGAACTGACGAATGTGACTGATGCGAAATGTGTGGCGAAGGTTGGAGATACCGCTTCCGATATGCAGGAAGGAAACGCAGCGGGTTGCGCGCTGGTTATCGGCGTGACGACCGGTGCGTTTTCAAGAAAAGAACTTCAGATGGAAAAGCATACACATCTTATTGAAAATGTACAGGAGATACTTGAAATTCTGGAGATAAGTATTGACTGAGTATTAATAAAATATTAAATTCATGTTACGTTAATGTAACATGATGTGAAAATACTACTTCTTTGTTTACTCCTGATCAACTTCCGGCTCTTCTCCCAGCAACCTGCGTGGCATGAGGGATCGGTTGTCCTGAAAACAAACGACGTGCTTGCGGGGAGAATATCGATCGAACCGCTTTATCACCTGATCCTTTTTGAAACAGATGACATCAGAACGGTTTATCCGGCTCACCGCCTGCAGGCTGTTTATTTTTACGACAAATCGAGTAATATAAACAGGAGATTTGTATCACTCGGGGATCGTGATCCGGTTCGTCAGGAGTATCGCCTGTACGAGGTTGTCCTTCAGGGAGAGGTCACGCTGCTTCGGAAACAAAAAATCAAAGCGCGTTATCCTTCCGACGCGCTGGACTTCGATTACTTCATCCTGTACGAGGATGAGATTGTTTCCCTGCGCAAGTTTAACAGGAGAGTATACCCGTCATTGCAAACACATGTCGGCAGAAACCTGGAAGAATACGTCGTTGCGAACCACCTGAGGACCACCAATGATGTAAACGCCATACGGATCATCGAATTTTATAACAGGCTTATGAAGGCGGATGAAACGATAGCTAGGTATTAGTGTTGAGGACCTTTCCCCGGGCGCTGTGGAAATAAATCATCGAACCGGCAATCAGAAGACTCCCGGCAATGGAAACGATATATCCTGAAGAAATGAAAAAATCCAGCCAGCTCACTTCAGCGTATCCGAATTCCTTAAAGAACAACACACCGACACTTCCCAGGTAGCCGAAGGAATCCGCTACGTACATAATAAATCCTACCGTGCCGACATATTTGAAAGCCGCCAGGAGACGGTCGAAGAATATGCTGTTGAACGGTACGTATCCCAGGTAAAGACCAAGTCCGATCAGGATCATCCACGATGGCGGACTGATCAGGCTTTGTTCAAACAACCACGTGCTGACACCGATCAGGATGAGTCCGAAAAAAATGATGAGGTGATTGATCATCAGCGCCAGCTTATTGTTCCGTATCATCATCAGGCTTGCCATGACGACGAGTACGGCGATCGATACCGGTATTTCGGTGGTTGTAAATATTTCAGGCGAGTTTCCGTATCCGAGGGTCTTCCATACTTCGGCGGAAAAATTATCACGGAAGTCGCGGAAGGTTGTCAGCAGCATGTACGCCAGCGTAAATAGTACGATGCCGGGAAAAAACGCTATGACAAAGTTTTTTCTTTCCACACCATCCATCGGTTGTCGCCGGGTTCTCAGTTGCTCATCCACATCGGATGGGGGCGGTAGTTTATCGAGCAGCCACAGAAACATCAGGAGTGGAAGGAAAAACAGGCAACTGGTTACAAACGGCATCCAGGTCTCGGATGTTCCCCAGTCGCGCATGATGAAGCCGCCGATCGATTTTGCAAATCCAGCTGAAAAGATGAAGGACACAGACAACCCGGCGCCCAGCACTTCCGTGAATCGTCGGCCTTCCAGGTATCCGAATACCATTCCCCAAACCATTCCCAGCGGAAATCCATTGGTAAATAAAAAGATAATGTTGTACGGCCGCGGTACCAGCGCAAAAAACAGCCAGGATAGCCCGGCGACAGCAACCATAAGTAAAATACCGAAAGAACGGGAGCTCGCTTTCAGTTCGGAAATTATTTTGATTCCGACAAATTTGGAGCAGGCATAACCGACTACCTGGAAAGTGACAAGCCACACTTTGTAGCTGATGCCCAGGTAACTTATTCCTTCGAACGTGGCGACTGAAAATGTTTTACGGAAGGCATATACGCATGTATACAGCGAAAATGCCATTACGGTCGCATACAGCGCAAACCAGAAGGCATTTGTTTGTTTTAGCCACCGGGTGATGGATGACTCAGAAGATAATGCCATGTGTGTTGTAGGAAAAAGGCTTCCACCTGCCTTCGTGTAAAATGGTTATGGATTCAAATCCGATATCCGAAAGCAGGGAAGCTGTCTCGGAAAACCGGTTAATTATGTCTGATGGGTGGTGCGCATCGGAACTTATGGTGACCGGTATTTTTTTCGCGTGAAGCATCTCAAGGATCCATGGACTCGGATAGGTCTCGGACGATTTTTTCTGGTAAATCCCACGGGTATTGACCTCGACAACAGAACGACTCTTGTGAATGACATCAACGGTCTTCGCCACCTCAGCCCTGTACCATGCGTCGCTTTCACGGAAAAATTTATCTCCCGGATTCTGGATCTTGATCTTATCCAGGTGGCCGACAATTGTCGGTTCCGACGTTTGTACCATCTCCCGTGTCAATTCAAAGTACCGGGTGATAACGGCCCGCATATCGCCGTTGAATATTTTTTCAAGCCCTTCCAGGAACAACGTATGCTGGCCGTCGATTTCCCATGGCGTTCCGTCCGGCCATTCATCCACAAAGTGAATGGACCCGACGGTGTAATCGAGTGTGTTGTTAAATTGCGCCGGCGTGATCCTGCCGGGAATGTAGTCGACCTCCAGGCTTCGGTATATTTCAATGTCTGTAACGGAAGATTTCAGGTCGTCGATTTCCTGCAGGTATGTGTCCAGCTGATCTGAAGGCATGCACCATTTGCAGGGGAAATTTACAGGGGCATGTGAAGAGAACCCGATGCTGATCATTCCGAGCGCCCTCGCCTGTTCGATGTAATCCATAAGCTCGCCTTTGCCGTCACAATACTTGCTGTGCATATGAAAGTTTGACCACATGTTCAGGTTCCCGGTTTAAAGTTCGGAAGTTAAAGGTGCAAAAAAACATCGAAACACAACCTTAACATAATCATAAAGCGCGATAACATCGCCCATGACAGAGGAAACTTTATTCTTGTGCGAAACGCGTAACGCTTTGTTCCAAAGATTTAAATTTAAGAAACTGTCATAAAACCGTATTCAATAATGGACCGTTCAGCAGATATTGCCATAGTTGGCGGCGGGATCGTCGGCCTGGCGCACGCCTATATGGCTCTTCGAAAAGGATTTAAAGTTGTGTTGTTTGAGCGCGATCAGTTTGCCGTGGGTGCGTCGGTTCGGAACTTCGGGCTGGTCTGGCCGATCGGGCAGGAACCCGGTGTTGGACTGGACCGGGCTTTGCGAAGCCGTAAACACTGGGCCGACGTATCGTCACAAGCAGGTTTCTGGATGAAAGACAATGGATCCCTGCACCTTGCGTACCATGAAGACGAATGGTGTGTGCTGACGGAGTTTGTTGAACTCTATCGTCAGGCGGGTTATACATGTTCGCTGTTAACGCCGGCAGAAATAACAGAACGTTGTCCGGCAGCCAGGAAAGAAGGTCTGATCGGTGGATTGTGGAGTGGATCGGAGTCAACTGTTTATGCGCGCGAGGCGATCCGGAGAATACCGTTTTGGTTGGAAGAGAAGTACGGGTTGATCCTGAAGTTCGGTCATGCTGTAAAGGAAATCTATCTTCCTGTTGTCAAAACGGCGAGGGAATCCTGGCGTGTGGAACATGTTTTTGTCTGCGGTGGGGCGGACTTTGAGACGTTGTACCCCGAGGTCTTCGACCGGCATCCCGTTTCAAAATGCAAGCTGCAGATGCTGAAAGCCGTTCCGGAGAAACCGTTTACGCTAGGGCCCACGTTATGCGCCGGACTGACGTTAAGACATTATTCGGCGTTCGCGAGGTGCGAGTCTCTCCAAAAACTGGACAAACGGTATGATGACCTCTCGGCCGATTTTAAGGACCATGGTATCCATGTGTTACTTGCCCAAAACGAAAAAGGAGAACTGATCATCGGCGACTCGCATCACTACAGCCGTACCGTTGAACCGTTCGACAGTGAGCACGTGAATGATGTCATTTTGAACTACCTGCAGACCTTTGCAGACCTGGGAAAACTGCGCGTCACCGAACGATGGCACGGAATTTATCCGAAGGTGCATGGAAACAGCAATCTAATCGAGACGCCCGAACCGGGTGTTACGATCGTCACAGGACTGGGTGGCGCCGGGATGACGCTGAGTTTTGGACTTGCAGAGGAGTTGACAGCGCAATTGTAGGTTTTTCCCTGGACGCCGGTTCTTCCGGACCTTCCCCGAACCTCACCTCGAGCACGTGTTCGAGATCCGTCACAACATTCATAAAATTGATGTATGCATCATACGGTGTATTGTAGTGACTGAAGTACTTGTGAACATCGCCGTCGTTCCAATATTTGGTCGACATATAATAAAAGTGATCGGAGGTGAGCAACTTTGCCCAGGTGTCGACCATTTCCGGATCATTCGTGTCTTTTATCCTTTTTTCAAGATGGTATATGCGTTCCATGGCATCGTGCTGGAGGCTGTTGCCCAGCCATGCGGAAAGGTCTCTTTCCAGATCAGCCCACGAACTCAGGTGATGTACATCGTATTCTCCGCGTGCCTTGTAAGAAGCGATAACTTCCGAAGGGGTTTTGAAGTCAAAGTCCGGGTGTTTGAAGATCTCGGCGGGCAGATGGGAAAGGAAATCGAATATTCCCGTCTCCGGCCACTGATGTTCGCCGAAGGTTTCGTAATCCATAAACAGGTTGATCGTATCGCCGTTGCCCGCAGTCTGATGTACCCAATGTGCAAATTTGGGAGCTGTCAACGGCCATTCGCTCCAGTTTTTGTCCGAAAAGCGGAAAGCGATGTCGTCGGATAGTTTGTAGTTTTTCAGCAATGACTTGAACGTTTTGTTCATGGGCGGGTGATACAGAAAATTCGGACTGCGGTATCCAAGTACATGGTCCAGACCTTCACAGATGATACCCTTGAAACCCATTGCAGAAATAAAATTGGCGATCTCGTTATTATAAATAAGTTCCGTGTTCCTGAATACCACGGGAGACTGGCGAAATAACGTCAGGATTTTTTCCCTGTGCATGCCTACCTGGCGGATGAATTCGTCTTTCGAGTACAGAAAGCTCAGCGAATGATAATAGGTTTCCGAAAGGAATTCAACGCATCCGCTACGGGCGAGGTCCTGAAATGAATGTAACACATCGGGTCTGTACTTTTCCATTTGTTCCAGCGCCGTACCGCTGATGGAGTAAGCGATTTTGAATTTTCCGCGATGTTGTTCAATCAGCTCGAGTAACAACCGGTTTGCCGGCAGGTAACATTTTTCTGCAACCCGGTCGAGGATCTCTTTGTTCTTTGCCTCGTCTTCATAGGCATGATCGTGCCCGATCTTAAAACAGTCGTAATGTTTCAAACGAAATGGCTGGTGTACCTGGAAGTAAAAGCAGACGGATGGCATTAATGCTGGGTGTTAGTTTTTTTGGTATTAAGTGTTTCCTGGTATCCTTCCCACATTTTTTGCGCGGCGTGATCCCATGTTACTTTGTCGAGTCCGGCTTTCGCGTGCGCGGATATTTCGTCCTTCAGGGTATTATATTTCAGAAGGGCATAGATATAGTTCGCGTACTTGTCGGTATCCCAGAAATCGGCTGTCAGCGAGGCGCTTATTACCTCCGATGCCCCGGATTGTTTTGAAAGTACGCTCGGCACGCCATGTTGTGCAGCTTCCAGGGCGGTGATGCCGAAGGGTTCGGAAACGGAAGGCATAAAGTACACATCCGCCATTGACAACAAATCATTCACACCGGACTTTGAAAGAAAACCCGCGAAGATAAATTTGTTCCCCATTTTCTTATAAGCCGACGACTCAAGGACGTGCGCGAACTGATCGCCCGTACCGGCCACGACAAATTTTACACGGGGATATACCCGTGCTACTTTTTCAGCCGTTTCCAAAAGAAACTCGGGACCTTTTTGATGCGTAAGCCGACCCAGGAAAACGACCAGCTTGTCTCTCAGGGCATGGGTGGTTCGCGGCATTTCCGCGGGATCTATGCCATTGTGAACAACATTGATTCTTTCCGGGTCGATCAGGTAATGCTGTACGATCTGATCTTTGGTGAAGTGACTCACGGCGAAGATCCGGTCGGCGGTCATCATGGCTTCTTTTTCAAGGTCGTATATTTCATTGCGGCAGGATTCGCCGCCCCGGTCAGTCTCGAGCGAGTGTACATGAAGGATCAGGGGCTTTCCTGACATCTTCTTTATGCGGATACCCGCCGAAAAAGTGATCCAGTCGTGGGCATGGATAACATCGTAGTCGCCGTCCTTTGCCAGTTGCGCGGCAAGCTCCGTATAAAGGGCAATTTTTTTCAGGATGTTTGCTCCATACACCTCGTTGTCGGTGAAAAGATCATTCACAAGTCCGAAAGACCGGCTTTCTTCCGATGAAATGTCGAACCGATCCAGTTTGTTTTTCAGGATCGCTTCGTTGATATGGTGGTAAGGACTCAGGGTCAACGGAATGCGGTGAACTTCTTCGGCAAGGTCTTCATACGTTGACGTCGTTTCGCTCCCTCTCCCGGTCCCTGTTATTTTATTTAGGCCTATGATGTGTACATCCGGCAGATCGCCGGATCCGGTGTGCGATGGAATAATCAGCTTGATTTCGGCCTTGTGGCGAAGTGATTTGACTATGCCGTACGTGGCAACTCCGAGGCCCCCGCTAAACATCGGGGGAAATTCCCAGCCCAGCATAAGTACTCTCATAGCACCAACATTTTAAGTGATAGTTACGTCTTCGTCACAAATCAGATAAACTTACAACTCCTTGCAGGCAAGTAAAATGACAAAACTCAGGAAATCCTTCGAAGAAGATCAATTTCGGAAAACAATCGGGATAAAGCTACCGGACGTCTTATTTAATTTCGGGGTACAGCCGGCCCAATCATCGTTCGGTGACTATCTGCCTGTCAATGCAAATTGGATACACAACATCAAAGCGCTCTTTCTGGTATAGTTACCAACCGTGCGCGCTACCGAAGCGTCGATGTAAAGTGCGTCGCCCTCTTCCAGCAGCAACATTTCGTGGTCGAGCACATATTCACAGCTTCCGGACAACATATAGCGGAATTCGTAACCTTCATATACGTTGATCTTTCCTCCCGCGCCCGGTTGAATGGTGACCAGCGATACCTCCATCGAACAATGGGGAAGGTTTTGTGAAGTTATCTGCTGATAGTCGAATCCTTCCCGGCTAGCCGACGAACGTTGTTCTTTTTTGATCAGCAGGAATTTCCGCCCGTTGGACAGGAGCATATCTTCAAAAAATTCCTTCGGAGAAATTTCCAGCGATTGAAGCATGGTGACGAAGACCGGCAGGGAAGGTACCGTCTTTGAGTTTTCAATTTTGGAGAGCAAACCTTTGCTTACATGCATCCGGGTCGCCAGCTGCTGAATGGTGAGATTTTTCTGAAGCCTCGTTATACGGATCTTTTGCGCGATTCGCGAAATCATTTCATTGTCGCCCATACGAGAATGTGTTTACCACTTGTAAACATATCAAATTGTTTCAGCAAAATGGGAAAGAGCAAAAACCCAGGGCAGTGTTACAAAATTGTTATGTTGGAAAATAGGGCATACGTTTCAAAAAACCATTACTTCCCAGCGGGCCAACCTAAAACGTTAATCAAAGTTTAATTTTTGTGTTAAAGTTTAATTATCGCGTAATAGTTTACTAAAAATCAATTCAAGCCAAATATCAACCTTTGGCGCAAACATCCTGATATCCGTGACTAGCCGGACACCATCGGTAAGTCGACGCGATCTTGATTATGAAATAAACCCAACTACTCTATGAAAAGAAAATTACCAGGAAAATTATTTCTGTTGCCGAAACTGCTGGGGTTCGCCCTCAGTATGCAACTATGTATTCTAGCAACCACCCCTGTGTTCTCGCAGTCGATTGTTACGGGTCGGGTAACATCCGCAGAGGACTCATCTCCGTTACCGGGGGTAAATATCTTAGTGAAAGGTACGGCTGCCGGTACGATCAGCGATGCAGACGGACGTTATTCGATAAGCGTTCCGTCGACCGAGTCCATACTTGTTTTTTCATTCGTTGGCTATAAAGCTCAGGAGGTTCCGCTGGAAGGACGAGCGGGAATTGATATCAGTCTCAGTACGGATGCCATGCAGTTGTCGGAGGTGGTTGTCACCGCATTGGGTGTCGAGAAAGAAAAGAAGAGCCTGGGATATTCGGTACAAAGTGTGACGAGTGAAAATATCACCACGGCGCGGGAAACAAACGTAGTAAATCAACTGGCGGGTAAAATTGCCGGTGTTACGGTTGTTGGAAGTCCTTCCGGAGTTGGTGGATCGGCACGTGTTACCATTCGCGGCGAGCGCTCCATGGACCTGAACAAAAATCAACCCCTGTACGTGATTGACGGTGTACCGATCAGTAATGGTTTGACCGGAGCTTCTGGCAGAAACAACCTGGAAGTTGATTTCGGGAACGGTGCGAGTTTTGTTAATTCGGACGATATCGAATCGATGACCGTATTAAAGGGTGCGGCAGCCGCAGCGTTGTACGGATCCCGCGCAGCCAATGGTGTTATCGTAATAAAGACCAAATCCGGTCGTGGCACGAAAGGTATTGGCGTGGAAGTGAATTCGAATACAACGTTTGAATCCGCGTTGCGGTTACCGGAATACCAGAATGTCTACGGCCAGGGAAATGGAAACGGCGGTGATTTTGCTTTCGTCAACGGAGGCGGCGCCGGATTAACGGACGGGGTGGACGAGAGCTGGGGACCGGCTTTCAACGGACAATTGTATCCGCAATTCAACTCGCCGAGGACCCTGAATGGTGCTCCCATCGATTTCAGAGGCGGCGACCTCAATGCACCCGCCGGCAGTGTGATTACCCCCACAGCCTGGGTTAACGATAAAGACGGAATAAAGAATTTCTTCCAGACCGGCCGGACACTTACGAACAATGTGGCGCTGGTTGGAAGCAATCAGAACGGGGACTTCAGATTATCTTATACCGGCCTCGATCAGACAGGGATTGTTCCCAACACGGATCTTCGCCGGAACACCATTTCCTTCGGTGGCGGCTATAACCTTACAAAGAAATTTTCAGCCCGTGCTTTTGTAAGTTATATCAAGAGTGAGAGCGACAACCGGCCGTCCATCAGCTATGGTACTGAAAACATCATGTACCTGTTTAACTGTTGGTTGCCCCGTTCGGTTGATGTGGGCGACCTGGAAAACTACTGGATGCCCGGACTCGAAGGACGACGTCAGTATAACTTCAATTATAATTATCACGACAATCCTTATTTCACAGTCTACGAAAACACGAATGGTCAGTACGTAGACAGAATTATCGGTAATGTCTCGCTGAAGTATGACTTTACACCGTGGTTAAGCCTGCAATTGCGCACCGCTACCGATTTTGGCAGTGAAAGACGGGAATACAGGAGAGCATTCAGCACGCAGCGTTTCCCATTTGGTCAGTACCGCGAGGCAAAGATCATAACGGAAGAAAGAAATTCGGATTTCCTGCTGACGTTTAATAAGGAGATCGTTCCGTCGAATTTTACACTGACAGCATCCATTGGTGGTAACCAGCTCAGGCAGCGTTCGGAATTTCTGGAAGTAAATGCGCCCCAGCTGAACATTCCGGGTGTTTACAGCCTTACCAATTTCAGGGCACCGCTCCAGAGTTCACAAACTAATACGCAAAAGCGAATTAACAGCCTGTACGCATCCGCCCAGATTGGATTCCGGAATATTCTGTTCCTTGATCTGACGGCGCGTAACGACTGGTCAAGCGCGCTTACCCTTCCGCAAGAGCTGAAGGATGCAGGTATCGGTTCCGAAGATAACTCCTACTTCTATTCTTCAGCGGCCCTGAGCGCCGTGATCTCGGATATGACGACAATGCCGGAGTTTATTTCCTTCTTGAAACTTCGGGGCAGCGTCGCGCAGGTGGGAAATGATACCGATGCGTTTACGTTTACACAAGCGTATAATCCAAGCGATCCGTTTGGTTCATCGCAGGTATACGGCGAAACAGACCGCCTGGCAAACTTCAGCCTGAAGCCGGAAATCAGTACCTCTTTCGAGGGAGGTATGGATGTTCGTTTCTTGGGAGGCCGTGTCGGGTTGGATCTTACATACTATCATACCATCACGAAGAACCAGATCCTGAATATTCCGCTTTCGATCACCAGTGGTTATAACAGTCTATCGATCAATGCCGGTGAGATCAAAAACTTCGGCTACGAGGTAATGTTGAATACAATACCGTTGAAACTCGAGAATGGATTTCAGTGGAACCTGGATGTTAACTTTTCGGGGAACAGAAGTGAAGTGGTCTCATTATCGAACGGTCTGTCGAATTACGTGATGGCTAGCCGCAGGGTGAGCATCGAGGCGCGTGTTGGCGAAAGAATGGGCGATATGTACGGAATCGGATTTGCGCGGGTTCAGAGCACGGATCCCACCAAACCATATTATGATGCGACCGGTGAGTTCACGGGTCAGATGGTCTTCACGTCACCGAATGCACAGGGGCAGGGTGGCGGCCGGCCGATTCCCACCACCGACAGGATTAAACTGGGCAACTATAACCCGGACTGGCTGGCAGGTATCAACAATACGTTTACGTTCAAGGGTATCAAGTTAGGTGCGTTATTCGACATCCGTCAGGGTGGCCAGGTATACTCCGAAACACAGACGGTAGGAAGAGAAGGCGGGATCATTATCGAAACACTTGAAGGACGGGAGAACGGATATTATCCTCAGGCGTCTGCTTCGGCCGACCCGCAGTTGTTGAATGCGCCGGACGGAACCTACGTTGTTGGCGATGGTGTACAACAAAACCCCGATGGCTCTTTTTCGGTTAACGATTCACGTGTATTGCCAAGGCAGTGGCACTCGGCATGGACCGGCGGACGAAGTGTTGCCGAAGGAGCCATGTATGACGCGTCTTTTGTAAAACTCAGAGAGGTTCAATTGGGATATACTTTCCCTGACAAATTTTTCGGAAAGCTTCCGTTCCGGAGCGTGAGTATCGCTTTCGTAGGCAGAAACCTCGCACTGTGGACGGATGTACCGCACATCGATCCGGAAGTGATGTCATATACAGGCGGAACTGCGTTGCCTGGTATTGAATACATGTCTATTCCATCTTCCAGAAGTTACGGTTTCAATATCGGCCTGAAGTTCTAAACAATACAAATTGAACAAGATCATGAAAAATATAGGTAAAATCGTTTTCATCTTCACGGCAATGCTTGTTACAGTAGCATGTGATAAGGATTTTGAAGAGATCAACACCAACCCGAATGTGCCGACAACTGTTACCCCGGACCTGTTGCTTTCGGGAGTCATCAGGAATACGATAAATGACCAGGTGGGAGAAGCCTGGAGTATCGGTAACATCGTTATCCAGCACACGGCCAAGATCCAGTTCGTTAATGAAGATCGTTATTTATGGGGTGAGCGTTCCGGTGTCTGGAACAGCGTATACGGAAACATGAGAAACGTACAGAACATTATCAATTTTGCTGAACAATCGGTACCCGTTCAGAACAACTATCTGGGTATTGCCTTGATCATGAAGTCGTGGATGTTCTCAGTTGCGACGGATACCTATGGAGATATACCCTATTCGGAAGCCACAACGGGAAAGATATCCGGGAACTATGTGCCGAAGTACGATTCGCAGGAAGAAATTTACAATGGAATCCTGGCTGACCTAAAACGGGCGAACGACATATTAGGAACAAGTGCGGAAGCCGTTTCCGGCGATCTGATCTACGGCGGATCGGTTGCAAAGTGGAAAAAACTGGCCAACTCATTACGGTTACGCTACCTGATGCGTATTTCGAACAAACGAAGCGTTAGCGCGGACATCCAGGCTATATTGGACAACCCCACGACTAACCCGCTATTTGAAAGCAACGCCGACAATGCAGCGCTGGTTTATCAGACGTCCGCTCCGAACCAATGGCCCCTGTATACAACTCGTGTGGGATCATTTGATGAGTTTCGCCTCAGCAAAACACTTGGCGATTACCTGGAAAGCACCAGCGATCCCCGTCTGGCAGTGTTTGCCCGGCCGACAGAAAAATCGGTCGTTGCCGGCAGTCCGGTTGTTGAAGGTATTCCTAACGGGCTCGAAGACACGCAGGCGTTAAGTTACAACGGCGGACCTCAGAATGTCTCGCGTGTAGGACTTACGTTCGCCTGCCTGGTATGTAACGATGCGGGAAAACCAGCTCCCGTCGCCAATGCTTCAAGAGGACTTATTATGACGTACGCCGAGCTGCAATTCATTCTTGCCGAGGCGCGCGAGCGGGATTTTACAACCACAGGGACAGCCGAAACCTATTATCTCAACGGTATCAATGCAAACCTGGATTACTACAGAAGTATTGTTCCGGCTGACTATCAGATCGACCTTACATTACCTGCGGACTACTTCACCCAGGAGGCCTTGGCATATTCAGGATCACAGGAGGAAAAACTGAATAAGATCGGTACACAGAAGTGGGTGGCCTTGTTCTTCAACGGCCTGGAGGCGTGGTTCGACTGGAGAAGAACCGGATACCCCGTCCTTACACCGGGAGCCAGTAACTTAAATAACGATTTGATCCCCGTCCGCTACATCTATCCGCAAACGGAACAGGCGTTAAATGCCGCGAACAGGTCTGACGCTGTTGCCAGGCAGGGAGCGGATGTAATAAACACTTCCGTCTGGTGGGATAAGGATTAATTTCATAAGGTCACGGTTTGGATTGTCCGGCAC
This sequence comes from Chryseolinea sp., assembly GCA_041742155.1. GTDB lineage: Bacteria > Bacteroidota > Bacteroidia > Cytophagales > Cyclobacteriaceae > Chryseolinea. Next base: position 127,865 of record JBGSJE010000013.1, read on the forward strand.
AGATGCAGAAATGTATCGTGCCGGTTTTTTTTTCAGATGAAAACAGGCGGCGCCTTTTTGCCGAAAAACTGTGAGTTGAAACTCATTAAATATTTGTGATGTCAGGAATGTAATTTTTTAACGGGAAACCACATTGGCGTTTTTTTATTGTCAGATCACTTCACACGGCTTTCATTTTCCATTAAAAGATTAATGCAGACGTAACGCCGGGCTTTCGCGTAACGTCAAGACAAATCCTAATCTTTGACGCGCGTATTTAATGCCATAGCAGAGATAGAGCCAGGATGGTCTCGGCCGACTTGGCCTTATCTCTTTTTAATGGTGTCCGGTACCAAGAACCCAAACCAACAACTTTATGAAAAAAACTCTACTAAGGAAATTTATTTCTTTAGCACATCCCGCCATGTATGCCATGTTTAGTCTGGCGGCATGGATTTTTGTCGCCGGGACTGCTTATGCGCAGGCGACTGTCTCCGGACAAGTGACCTCGGGTGAAGATGCTTCGCCACTGCCCGGTGTAAACATTTTAGTGAAAGGAACATCGGCAGGAACCATTACGGATGCCGATGGTCGCTACTCAATCAATGCGGCTTCCAACGACGCAACATTGGTTTTTTCTTTTGTCGGTTATGTAACACAGGAAGCCTCTCTTGGCGGAAGAACCACTGTAGACATTGCCCTGGCTACTGATGCAAAGCAACTCTCGGAAGTTGTTGTCACTGCGTTGGGAATCGAGAAGGATAAATCGAAAGTGGGCTATGCCGTCCAGGAAGTCAAAGGTCAGGACCTCGTGAAGGCACGTGAGCCTAATCCGATCAACTCACTGGTCGGTAAAGTCGCCGGACTTAATATCGGTGCTTCCGCTGAATTACTCGGAGCGCCGAATATTTCACTTCGCGGACGCGTTCCCGTGTTTGTTGTGGATGGTGTTCCCATTCGCTCCGACACCTGGAACATCAGCCCTGATGATATCGAAAGCTACACGGTGTTAAAAGGACCCGCCGCATCCGCGCTTTATGGAACACAAGGTGTCGATGGTGCGATCATCATCACGACAAAACGCGGCTCCAAGGACAGAAGAGGATTTTCAGTGGATTTCAATTCGTCCACCATGTGGGAGAATACATTCCTTACCATTCCGAAAGTGCAGGACGAGTATGGTCCCGGCGATCACGGAAGGTATGCTTACCAGGATGGCAAGACCGGTTATTACGATGCGGATTATGATATCTGGGGTCCAAAGTTCGACGGGCAACTGATACCTCAATACGATGGTGAAGTAAGTCAGACCGAAACCTATACGACTACTTTCCCGAACGGTTCCTGGACAGGCAACGTAAAGCCTACACCATGGGTAGCCCGCGGAAAAGACAACCTTCAGCGTTTCCTGAACCCCGGACTGATCTCGACCAACAATATCGCCGTTTCGGCCAGTGGTGAGAAATACGACCTTCGTTTTTCGTATTCACATTCCTATCAAAAAGGACTGGTTCCCAATACACAACTGAACAGTGATAATTTTAACGTTTCAACGGGCTTTGATTTTTCAGACAGGCTTCGTTTTGAGTCAAACGTAAACTACAATCACCAGTACACACCGAATATCCCGGACGTGAATTATGGACCGAACAGTATGATCTATAACATCATCATCTGGGGTGCATCGGATTGGGATATTGATGATATGAAGGATTATTGGGAACCGGGAAAAGAAGGGATACAGCAAAAGTATGCCGAGCACACCCGCTACAACAATCCTTATTTCCTGGCCGAGGAATGGTTAAGAGGTCATTATAAAAATGATTTATATGGTTTTATGTCGCTGAAGTATAAGATCGCCGAGGGACTGGATATCGCAGGACGTTCCCAGTTGACCTCATACGACATGATAAGGACCGAAAAATTTCCATATTCCGCGACGGTGTATGACCGGGAGATCGCAAAAGGAGATTACCGCGAAGATAAGCGGACGTTGATTGAAAATAACACCGATGTATTACTGACGTTTGCCAAAGACCTCACGTCTGATTTTTATCTGAATGCATCCGTCGGCGGAAATATCAGAACGTATAACTACCGCTCCAGTTATGTATCGACGAATTACCTGAACGTTCCAGCGTCAAGCCTGACGCCCGGAGCATATCGTTTCGACAATTCGTTAAATCCGGTGCAGGCGTACAATTTTAATGCACCCATGTCCGTATACAGCGGGTACTTTACCCTGGATGCGTCTTTCCGCCATTGGTTAAACCTGATGGTCACCGGCCGCCTGGATAAACATTCCACACTTCCTTCTTCGAAAAACTCTTACTTTTATCCTTCCGCTAACGTAAGCGCTATACTTTCGGAGGCATTTGAGCTTCCCGAAGTTATTTCTTTCTTAAAACTGAGGGCAGCGTATGCCAAGGTAGGAAGAGGGATAACAGCAAGCCGGATCGGCCCTGTGCCGTCTGTATCTCTGACAGGAAACCCGCTGGGATATGGTTCGACATTCACCACTCCCTATGACGGCCCCGATTATTTCAACTCAGCCGTATATACCACACCGCTGATTTACAATAATCAGCCCGGTGCATACTACCCCAATACCCTTACAAACTCGAACATCGATCCATACTTCAGCTCAGCAACCGAGTTCGGGCTTGATGTCAGGTTCCTGAAAAACCGTGTCGGATTTGATGTGACTTATTTTACGAACATCGACGGACCGCAGATTTCCACACAGGCGCTTGCATCGAGTTCGGGATATACCGGTGCCATTGCAAACGGCGCGAAGACAAAACGTAACGGTCTCGAAATAACGCTTAACACCACACCGGTGTCCAACCCGACGGGCCTGAAGTGGAATGTACTGGTTAACTGGTCAACCTTTAAAGAGACTTACGATGAGTTTGCCGGCAACCAGGAGCGGAGCGGCTTTTACCAGCTCGGAGATCGTACCGACGGATATTATGCAGCAGCATTTTATAAAACCCCCGATGGTGAGCTGATCAATGATGCCGGCGGCAGGCCGATCAACACAGCGGTAAAGCAGTTTTTGGGTAACCTCAATCCGGACTGGTCATGGGGCATTACCAACAAACTGAACTATAAGAACTGGGGTCTTTCTTTCCAGTTTGACGGACGTGTAGGCGGTGTGATTGTCGACTATATTCAGCGGCAGACTTTCCGCGGCGGTCGTCACATCGCGACAACCGAAGGAGCTATGGGCGAAGCACGCTACCAGGATACGCAGGGTATCAAGAGTTATATCGGACCCGGTGTGGTGATTTCCAACAACGCGGCGATTGAGTACGATCCCCAGACAGGTGCGATTACCAACTACGATGAACTTGACTTTGCACCGAACACGACAGCTACGTTCCTGCAGGATTATATCAGCCGCTACTATGCCGCTGAAGAAGCCAATGTAGTAAGCCGCTCTTTCGCAAAACTGCGGGAAGTTACCCTTACGTATAACCTGCCGTCTTCGATGCTGACACGGACGTTTATCCGTAACGCCAGTATCTCCTTCGTAGGAAGAAACCTGCTTTATTTTTCCGAAAAGAAAGATATGGATATAGACCAATATACTTCGGGCGATTATTCGACGCTTCAGACACCTACGGTGAGACGCTACGGCTTTAATGTAAACCTTACTTTCTAATGAATACATGGAATTGTCTCCGCAAGGACGATTCCATCAGAATGAATGACTAAAAACACAAAAATGAAAAAGATACTTAACTATATTCTTCTTTTACTGGCATTGACCGGTTTCTACGGCTGCCGCGACTTTGAAGAACTTGCAAAAAATCCCAATGGGCCGGCCGATGTTCCGCCATCGTTGATATTCAGAGGTCTCCTGGTGAGCGACCCGGACAACGATTTCCCCGGGTTAAAAGAAGATCCGTGGAGTTTGGATCACCGGAGAAATCAGTTCTGGTGCTGCAACTACAACTACTACGGCACGAATGAATACTGGACGAATGCCGAACTTGATTTCACCACGTTGAAAAACGTGCTGAAAATGGAAGAAGCGGCAGCCAAAACAGCCGAAGGTGTAAACCCCTATTCCGCATTGGGCAAATTTTTCAAAGCCTACTACTTCGTGCGGATGACGCAAAAGGTTGGTGATTTACCTATGACCGACGCGCTGAAGGGCCTCGAGAGTCCGGCACCTGCGTACAACACACAAAAGGAAATTTACCTGCAGGTTCTGACCTGGCTTGACGAGGCGAACGCCGACCTGAAATTATTGATATCACAGGGAAATATTTCACTGAGCGGTGATATCTTCTACAACAATGACCTGGAAAAATGGCGCAAAGTTGTGAACACATTCAAACTTCGTGTGCTGATCAGCCTGAGTAAAAAGGAGGATGATGCGGAATTGAAGATCAAGACACGGTTTGCCGAAGTATTGGCTAGTGCAAGTGAATTTCCCGTCTTCGTGGGCAATGAAGACAACATGAACTATGTATACAACGGGTCGACGCAGTTGTATCCAACCAATCCCGGAAACCGCGGGTTCGATAAAGGCCGTTACAACATGGCGCAGACGTACGTGAAAGGATTGACAGATCTGGAAGATCCCCGCGTGTTTGTCGCCTGTAATCCGGCAAAGGCACTGGTGAAACCTCAGGGGGTTCTGGAAGCGGATGATTTTGGAGCCTATGCCGGAGCCCCTTCCGGAGAAAGCCTGGATGACATGACGTCCAAGGCTGGTGAAGGGTTTTATTCCTACGCCAACCAGAAGCGTTATTACACTACATTTACCGGCCCCGAGCCCGGAGTCCAGATTTCCTACTGGGAATTGTGCTTCAATATCGCCGAAGCAATTAACAGGGGATGGGTTGCCGGTAATGCGGATACATTTTATCAGAACGGTATAAAGGCTTCCATGGCTTCCATGGGAATAACGGACGGAGCGCAGATTGCCATCACAGAATCTGATAACGATGATGTACTGAAGACGGTCACGGCATCGGTAACAGATTATCTCGCGAAACCGGCTGTAGCATACGCGGGTAACAACGCTGACGGCCTCACTCAGATTCTGACACAGAAGTATCTCGCGTTCTTCCAGAACTCAGGACTCGAAGCATACTATAATTTCAGACGAACCGGTATACCAGCTTTCCATTCAGGCCCCGGAACCGGAAACACAAATATTATCCCCAAGCGCTGGCTGTATCCGACCGACGAAGGATTTTACAATGCCGACAACTATAAATCAGCCCTCGTGAGACAGTTCAATTCCGACGTGGACGACGTTGACTACGTGTTATGGATGAATGAAGATTAATTATTTCAAATAGGTTAAAAGCACCCGAAGGCGTTCCTTTGGGTGTTTTTTTATTGTTGACCTTAATATGTTTTAAAAAATGAAAAAATACCTTGGACTCGCGTTTTTGATTTCCATGGCCCTGGCGGCAAATAGCCAGGCTCCCCGCAAGACGGAAAATGTAGTATTGATCACCCTCGATGGATTCCGATGGCAGGAACTTTTTAACGGGGCGGATTCCGCTTTGTTAAAACAGCAGCAATACCTCAAAGACGGTAAGCTGAAGGAAAAATTCTGGCGCGACGATCTGCCGTCGCGGCGTAAGGCATTGTTACCGTTTTTCTGGAACACGATCGCATCGGCTGGCCAATTATATGGCAACCGGCCACTCGGAAATAAGGTTAATGTCACGAATAACCAGTGGTTCTCTTACCCGGGTTACAATGAGATCCTTTCAGGCCACGCTGACAACGAAAGGATACACAGCAATGAGAAAATGTATAACCCCAATACGAATGTTCTGGAATTTATAAATGCACAGCGTAATTATAAGGGAAAAGTGGCGGCATTTTCTTCGTGGGATGTCTTTCCATACATTATAAACGATAAGCGAAGCGGCGTATTCGTAAGCACGGGTGCGAAACCTGTGAGCGATGCAAAACTGAGTGAACGGGAAAAGACGCTGAACGATATTATCGAGAATATACCCAACCCATTGGGCGATGTAAGGCTGGATGCATTTACATTTTACTACGGATTGGAATACATGAAAAAGTATAAACCCAAGGTCATGTATTTCGCATTTGATGAAACGGATGACTTTGCCCATGCGGGTGAGTATGGCGCTTATCTGAATGCTGCCCATTATACCGACCGTTTTATCGGCGAACTTTGGAACTACTTGCAAGCAGACGCAACCTATAAAAACAAAACAACCCTCGTGCTCACCTGCGATCACGGCAGGGGTACTGACGCGACGCAATGGAAAAGTCATGGCGATGAGATACCTGACGCCGATCAGATCTGGTTTGCCGTCATCGGCCCGGATACACAAGCGCTTGGTGAAATTAAAACCGAATCCCAGTATTACCAGAACCAGGTCGCCAGGACACTGGCGGCATTTCTCGGCCTCGAATACAATGGCGATGGTAAAGCGGGAGAAGTCGTTGGCACCATGTTGAAGGCGAAGTAATGATCAGGGTCCTTGTCGTCGCTTTTTGTTTGTGCGCCCACAGCCTCTCCGCGCAGGAGTGGTGGTTCTGGCCTAAGTATACCCTGGGACAAAAAGCGGAGAATTATCCCGGTCCCCGATTGGATCCGCCCCGTCCGCTAAGTTCCACGTTCAAGGCGGAAACTGTCCCCCTGCTTTTTCACGACGAGGAGCCAACGGAGCGTATAAGCAATTTTATTGATCCGGATAAAATTCCAAAAACAACTTTCAGTGCCGAGATGTGGTTGGTCAATCACGTCAATCAACCTGTGGGAGCACTGGTAACGGTGAAGAACAAATTTTCAGGAGCCGAACCTGTGTGGCTGCTGGGCGCTTACGGCAGGAATGTCGTTTTTAGTATTAAACCCGAAGGTCTTACATTTTCAAAACTCCTTGCCTATGAAATCGAACGGCGGGGCTGGAAAAATTACTGGCTTCATATCGTAGCGGTCTTTGACGGCAAAAAAATGCAACTCTATTTTAATGGAGAGCTCGTCGGCGAGCAAACGGTAAGCCCGATGGCGATTTTTAAACCCGGGGATGTGGAGTTGGAGGTGGCAGCGTATCTGCGCAAGGAACCGTACATGGATCTGGGCAACCTCGTCAAGATGTTTCATCTTTACGACGTCGCGCTGGATAAAAAGACGGTCGGCGATCGTTTTGAATATTTGAAATCCCTGGTAACAGAAGGGAAGTTGTTTCCGGGCATCTTTCACTTCAATGCCGGACCTTACCTGAACAACGCGACTCCCGGTAGTATGGATATCGTCTGGGAGACCGATCGTCCCGCGGATTTTGTCATCGAATATGGAAAGAAGGTTCCGTTGGACAAGAGCGTTACAATGGTTACCCAGAAGATAACCACGGAAAAGGACAATACATCACCGGGTAATATCTACAAAATCACGCTTAAGGATCTGGATGCGGAGACACCTTACTTCTATAATATTAGAGCCGTAGCGCGCGACGGGTCGGCGATGGAATCGGGTATTCTCACATTTTCAACGGCGGTAAAGGAGACAAGCTCTTTTGCTTTTGGCGTGATGGGCGATACGGAAGCGCGTCCCCACATTAACGACCGGATCTCCAAGCTCATGTGGGATGAGAGACCAAACTTCATCGTGAACGTAGGTGACCTGACAGACGGCGGAACCAAGGACCATAAATTCGAATGGAACTACGAGTACTTCCAGGGCGTTGGTCAGCTGGCCGGTCGTATTCCGGTATTTCCGGTTCCCGGAAACGGCGAGGATGACCTTTACTGGTACAACCAATATCATACGTATCCCCAAAGGGGGTATTATAATTTCCGCTACGGTAACGCTGAATTTTTTATGCTGAACAGCAATGACGCGGAGAGTTTTTCACCGGGAGGTGCGCAGTATGTATGGCTGGAAGAGCAGCTCAAAAAATCGACGGCCCTATGGAAATTCGTTGCGCACCACCATGCACCTTATTCCGCCGACGAAGACGACTACGGAGATTCATGGAAAGGTGCCGGCGACCTCGGTGATCTTCGCATACGGAAAATTGTTCCGCTCTATGAGAAATACGGTGTGGATATGGTGTTCTTCGGTCACCTCCATACCTATCAGCGAACCATGGCAATCAACCAGGGACGCGTAGATAAACAAAACGGTGTGATCTACATCCAGGGTGGAGGAGGAGGGGGTAACCTGGAGGATTTCGCTCCATCGCGGGCGTGGTTCAGCGCAAAAACATACAGAGGTCATCACTACTTTACAATTACTGTCCATGACAAGGACCTCAGTTTTAAAATGTACGATTCAGAAGGCAGGTTGAAAGATTTTCTGGAGATCGTAAAGTAGGACACCGAAAGACAAGGTAAAACACAATTATGAAATACAGCTTTTTATTAGCAGTGAGCATCGCTACAATCATAGGTGGTTGTGGTGGAGAGGAACGCGTCGCGTCCAATAGCGTCTGGGTTTCAACGTCGCCGGCCGCCGATCAATACACAAAGATCGACAGGCAGGGTACCACCGTAATTCCAAATGGCCGGCTGATCACACCAGCAGGAAAACAAATCACCGTTGCACCGCATCCCTTTGGTCTTACGTTAAGCCCTGACGGAAAGACGATCATTACGTCTAACTCGGGCGTTGGCCCGTTTTCGATTTCTATAATTACGGATTACAACTCGGGATCTCCCATAGTGAAACAGATACCGGAAACCCTTAACCCGGAGAAAGGGCTGCTGGAGGCTGTCTTTATGGGTCTCGCGATTTCTCCGGATAATCAAAAGGTGTACGTAGCCGGCGGGCAACAAAACAGGATCTATGTTTTCGACCTGGGTACCGGTAAAAAGGTGAAGGAGATTTCCTGTAATGTGTCATTCGATGGATCAGATTACAGCGATGGATACATTGGTGATATGGTGCTGAACAAGGATGGATCAAAACTTTATGCTGTCGATCAGATAGGATTCAGGATGATTATCGTGGATACAAAGACGGGCAAGGTAAGTCACAATATAAAAACAGGACGGTATCCGTTCGGGATCGCATTGTCGCCGGATGAGAGGACAGTCTATGTTTCGAATGTGGGTATGTTCGAATACAGTTATATCAAATCCCTCGATAAAAAACGATTAAAGGAAACCGCATTGAAGTTCCCGGCATCTGCCTATGGTTCAAAGGAGATGAAAGAAGGTATAAAGAACGATACCCTGGAAGTTGCTCCGTTAGGAGACCCCAACGCACCTGAATCTTTTTCCGTTTGGGGAATCGATGTAAGCGGAAGTAATCCCGCGGTCAAATCGAAAGTAAAGACCGGTGTGCTGGTAGGGCAGGAGGTAGAGGGTATTTCAGCTGTCGGCGGTTCAAGCCCGAATTCGATGGTGGCAACGGAAAATTTCGTTTACGTGAGCAACGGAAACAACGATAACGTTTCCGTCATTGATGTAAAGCGCGATACGGTGGTAACGAGCATCGAACTGAAACTGGACGCACGCCTGGGTGCACTGAAAGGTGTAATACCCTTTGGTCTGGCTATATCGCCTGATCAAAAAAGACTTTTTGTAGCCGAGGCGGGAATCAATGCGATCGCTGTAGTTGACCTGCAATCAAAGGAGGTGTTAGGCCACATTCCTTCCGGATGGTTTCCCTCTAAGTTAAAAGTTACTCCAGACGGTAAACAGCTGGTCGTATCCAACGCCAAGGGTTTTGGAAGCGGTCCAAACGGAGGAAAGGACTTCAAGCCTGCATTTAACCATCCTTCCGCCGATTACATCGGAGCACTGATGCTGGGTACCGTGTCAGTAATAGATTTGCCTTCCGACGAAGAGTTGAAGACAATGACTCAAAAAGTCATCGCGAACAATTTCGCTTTTAAGGAAGTTGTGGCGTCCGCTGCAAAAAATCCGGTTCCCGCATATACAAAGGAGAAAGAGTCGCCGATAAAGTATATCGTGTTTATCTCGAAGGAAAACAGGACGTATGATGATGTTTTTGGACAGTTGAAAAACGGAAGAGGCGATTCTTCACTTGCCCGGTACGCGGCGAACGTCTCATTCACAAACGAAAAGAAAACGCTGAAGGTTGATAACGCAACCGTTATGCCGAATCATATTTCCCTGGCGGATCGTTTTACGATCAGCGATAATTTTTACGTGGACGCCGATGTATCGGCGGACGGCCACGTGTGGCTCACGAACACCTATCCGAACCAGTGGATGGAGACCCATCATCCGGCTGCGTACGGAGGCAAGAGGAGTATGAAAGAAGAATCTAATGCTCCCGGGAAGTTCGCCATGACCGGAGCCGCCGGCGCGATATTCCCGGAAAGCTACAACCAGGCGGGTTCAATGTGGGAACACCTTGAACGGAACAAAATAGAGTTTTATAATTTTGGCTTTGGAGTAGAATTCGATGCCGGTAGTTTTTCCGATTCGACATTCAAATATGGTGGCGTCCGGTACCTCGTTAACTATCCAATGCCCGGACCGTTATATGATCGTACCTCGAGATTATTTCCAACTTTTAACATGGCCATACCGGACCAGTTCAGGGCAGACGTTTTCATCCGGGAAATTAACGAGAGGTACATCGATCAAAAGAAAGATTTGCCTCCTGTTCTCACGTTACAATTGCTGAACGATCACGGTGCAGGTGAGCGCCCGGCGGCGGGCTTTCCGTTTAACGAGAGTTATATGGCCGACAACGACCTAGCTTTGGGAAGAGTGGTTGAATACCTTAGTCACCTGCCTCAATGGAAGAACATGATGATTGTTGTCACAGAGGACGATGCACAGGGAGGCAGTGATCATATCGATGCGCACCGCAGCGTCCTGATGGTGATTTCACCCTATGCAAAAAGGAACTTTAATAGTCATCAGCATTATAGTTTCGGCTCAATATTTAAAACCTTCTGGAACGTTCTCGGAATTCCTTACCTGAACCAGTACGACTTTGGTGTAACGGATATGAGTGACTGTTTTACAGGGGAGCCGGATTATTCACCGTACAATGCCGTGTCGGTGGATCCGAGAATATTTGATCCCAACGTCGCATTAAGTCCGTTTGATGAAGCGTTCGACTGGGAAGCTGTCGGACTTTCCCCGAAGCTTGATGACCCGGATGAAATAAAAAGGGCAAGAGAACAGGACAAACGAAAGGAAGTGAATCACTAAACAACCGGCAACGTAAGGCGCTGTGAGAACCCGAGACATACATCGCATGATTCCCCGGCGAACTACCACACAAAGATTGGTAAGAATTCAAAACCTGAGATCTGGCAAAACCACTTTCCTGACACGACGATGAAAACCGGATACAAACTCCTGACAGGCGTAATAGTTACACTCCTGAGTCTTTTATGTTTTGTACCGTGCACGTTTGGGCAGCGAGACAGTACAATAGTCCTGAAGGAAGAAGTTGTGGTTACCGCGCAACGTATGAATACGGATCGCCGGGATGTAGCGGAATCGGTAGTGTATCAAAACCGCGAAGAGATTATTCGGATGCCCCTGCTGACCAGCCCTGACGCTGCCGCAGCGATACCGGGTGTATGGATGCAGAAAACGAATCAGGGCGGTGGATCACCCTATATCCGTGGACTAACCGGATACCATACCCTGTTGTTGGTAGACGGCATTCGATTTAATAATTCTATTTTTCGGTCAGGACCTAACCAGTACCTGAATACGATCGACCCTCTCACGCTGCAACGGATCGAAGTATTACGGGGACAGGGTTCTGTCCAATACGGCAGTGATGGTATCGGTGGCGTGGTCCAGTTGTTTTTGAGGGATCCCGGTTTCGCTCCCGATACCAAACTGCAGGTAACAGGAAGAGTGTATGCCGGCGCCATGAACCATGACATGGAGTATACAGGCCGTGCGGAGCTGGAACTGGCTAACGCCAATTTTACTTTGCTTGGTGGACTTTCATACAAAAACCTGGGAGACATCAGAGCCGGAGGTGACCTGGGAACCCTACAACATACAGGTTATGATGATCAGGCATGGGATGTCAAAGCCAGTGCAAAGATCGATGGCATTTATCTTACCGCTGCATGGCAGCACCTTGTGCAGAAAGATGTGCCCCTGTACCACCAACTCGTATCCGGAAATTATAGCAGGTATCATTTCAGCCCTCAGCAACGGGATTTGGGATATATGCGGATGCGGTCATATTACAGTACTAAATTTTTTTCCGAGGTCAGATTTACAGTAGCGTACCTGAACTCGCTCGAAAAAAGGGAGAAACAACGGCCCGGGAGTTCAGTCATGAGGTACGAACGAGACAATGTCAATACCTATCATGCGGCAGCGGAGGTGATTTCAAAATTCAATTCCCGATGGAACGCCGCCACCGGTGTTGAAGTTTATCACGACGGCGTTGAAAGTAGCGCAACGGATTATGACCAGGACACGCAGGAATCGACTGCCGCAAGGGGCCTTTATCCCGACGGGACAACCTATTTAAACACGGCGATATTCTCGACCCACACAATTGATCTTAATCGGGTTGTATTGTCACTAGGTGCACGTTATAATTTTTTGCAAATGAAGGTGAGCGATCCGGTTTTTGGCCTTACCGAACTTAAACCTGACGCGGCTGTGGGAAATGCAGGAGTGGTTTTCAAGGCATCGGAAGTATTTCAATTTATTGCGTCGACGAACACGGGGTTCCGGGCACCGAACGTCAATGACGTCTCAAGTTTTGGTGTGGCAGACTACAGGTACGAGGTGCCCAACTATTCCCTCGAACCGGAAAAATCGTTCCAGTACCAGGCCGGGTTGCGGGTAACGGGAAGGAGATTGGAAGCTCAGATTTTTGTCTATAGGAATCACTTGCGTGATCTCATCGGCAACGTAACGTCTACCTATGAGGGACAGGATAGTCTCGATGGCTTTAAGGTCTTTAAAAAAGAAAACGTGAATAAGGCGGAAGTAAAAGGTATCGAAGCGGAATTTCAATATCACACAGATGGCTGGTTAACAGCATTTGCAAACGCGACCTATACGATTGGCGATAACATTACACGCAATGAACCCCTAAGCCGGATTCCTCCATTTTTTGGACGGCTGGGCGCAGATCTGAAAGTAGCAAAGCAACTCACATGGCGGATCGAATGGATTGGAGCTTCGAAGCAAGACCGTTTATCCAGCGGTGATAAATCCGACACCAGAATTGCAAAGGGTGGAACGCCGGGATGGACTGTGGTGAATACCAGAGCCCAGTATTCTTACAGGAAATGTTACATCAACGCGGGTATACAAAATATGTTCGATAAAGCATACCGGATCCACGGCTCTGGGGTGGATGGAATCGGCAGAAGTTTTTGGATCTCGCTCATGATTGAGCTATCTGGTTCTGCCAGGTGATGAAACGTGCCATTCTTACGGTGGCCTCAATTCCCATTCTTTGAAATCGTGAGCGTTTTAGGGGCGATGTCCTCCCACCGGTAAAACTGGAAAGTACGATCATCGCTCATAGCCACAAAGATCCCGCTCGGAAAGCCGGGCAGGCCCACGCTTGTAACCTCGCTTCCGTCGCTTTCGGATGTTGACGTTTTAAAGACGTACAACTCGGGATGCTCATGCGGCCCGGTTGTAGTGCCTTCCCTTGGAAAAACATGGAACTGGTTAGCCTGCTGATTTGAAACCAGGATATAGCCCGTGCCGTCGTCAAATTTATAAATGGAGATCCCCTCATGGTTGTCTGTAAATCCGGATGTTCCGAAGAGCGCCAGCTCACGATTGGAACTGTCGGGATGAGCGTAATATTTTCGTATTCCCACACCCTCGTCCGAGCAGTAGACAAAACCAAGCTCATTATCGACAGCAATGGATTCAATTTCATTTTTTCCGCTGTAATTCCCGAACTTCCTCACTAATGTTCCCTTCACCGTTCCTTTTCCGTCGTCCTTGAGAAGGTACTGCCACAGGTAGGAACCATCGGTAGGTCCTGTTTTGCGCCCGACGATAGCATACATGTTTTTGTTTATCGGATCGGAATACAAGGCTACCCCCATGGGCAGACGCATGCTGTCATTTTCGAATACGGCGATCCCGTTACCGTCGATCGGCTCCATACCGGGCAGGCGGAAGACCCGGATCGAATTTGTATTGCGTTCCGTACAAACTGCAATATCGATGGTCCCGCCGCCGAACGGAAGATCATATCCAACATCTACATTGTTTGGACGCCGGATGTTGGACACTCTTTTCTCCCGTATCTCTTTTCCATGAAGGTCGAAAACAAACAAGGCTCCGTCGCCTGTATCGCCACCCTTGTCTGTGCCGAGGATCATACTCTGCGACGGATCTTCGCGGTTAATCCAGATCGCCGGGTCATCGCTGTCATACCGGACGCTGTCCGAGATGTACAACGGTTTAACGACCAGGCCGGTAGAGTCTGTTGACGCTGTTTCCTGCTGGCGTGACTTACAGGAAGCCATACCAAGGATGGTCATCGCGAGGATACTGTATTTGTTCACCTGGTAAAAATGGAAACTTCGTGGCATAACCCCTGGATTTTTTTGTGTTAGTCTTTGACAAAAGTAAAGCTGATCCCCTCTTCTGCGTAAAACAATTCTTCTCCTGGCTGATAGTTGTCTTCGTCAATAATTTTGTAAAAAGTCAGCAATAGGTTCTCTCCGTCTATTTCATACGTTGCTTCTGTTTTGTAGTCGAGCTCCGCTTCAATCAGGCCATCGTCGCTGATCAGTTCGTGACTTCCTTCAAGTTCGAGTTCATTATCTTCCGCATCGTATTCGGCTTCAATTTCTATTTCCTTGTGAACGACCTCTGTTTCGGTTTCGCCATCCTCGCAGGTAGTTACCTCTTCGGTTTCCGCCAGTTCCAGAATAAATTTCATTTCTTCGAACTCGAATTCAGTCGCTACTTTTCCGGTGACGTCACCGAAGGTCAGGCTTTCGAGTTCCGGGTTTAGCGGTCCGAACAGTTCCTTGAAACGCGCAAATTCCTCTTCGGAAGAAATTTCATACTCCCATTCACCAGCCAGTTCGTTATCGAGGACGCTGTATTCAAATACGTTCGGATAACCGAGCAGGAGGTTTTCGGACGATTGAAGATTCGAAAATTCGATGGTGAAACTTCCTTCTGTGTCGTCCTCTCCGGGTAACGCAATCACAACTTCAAATTCAGCGGGTACGGAACCCAGGCTGGCGTCCGGGGCAATAGTGATCGTACCACTCAGGCCATCGGCGGCGGGAGTAAAGTCCAGCTCACGTTCGTAGACGCAGTCGCCTTCTTCAACTTCATAGACGACCTTATCGATGGCGACCCCGGCCATATTACCCTCAACATCTGTAAAGGTATACGAAAGGGTGATGGCGGTATTCGGAAGCCTGAGGTCGGGCAGATAGTCTGCAAACTTCACTTCTATACCATAGTCTCCCGCGTCGGGCAGATCGGCTCCTTCATCGGCATCCAGCACCAATTGAAACGGGAAGTTGTTATCCAGCGGTTCCTGGTCCAGGGTGTTGTCGGCGCAACTGATAGCCACGCCGGTTGCGAGTGCGAACAGTATTTTATTAAAATGACTTTTCATGTCGG
Organism: Chryseolinea sp.; assembly: GCA_041742155.1. Classification (GTDB taxonomy): domain Bacteria; phylum Bacteroidota; class Bacteroidia; order Cytophagales; family Cyclobacteriaceae; genus Chryseolinea. The sequence continues at coordinate 143,387 of JBGSJE010000013.1, forward strand.
TAAATTTTTAGGATTTATAAATCAAACTTTAAACCGATGCGCGACCACCAGGAGTAGAATTCGCGCTGAATGTAGTGCGTTTCACTACCCTGGTATACTTCAAAGGGTTGATTGGTGATATTCATGAACTCGGCGAAAAACCTGAGTTTAGGGGTGATCGTAATGGTCGTTGTCGCGTCCAGTTGTACACGGTCTTTCACAATGACATCTTCATCCGCACTTTCACCAATTTCACTGATGTATTCTCCGTTGAAGTTTGCTGCCAGACGGACGTTGATGCGGCCAAGATCATATGCCAGCGAAAAGTTTCCCACGTTTCTCGCCTGGCCTGGCAACCGGACTGATTCCGTGCCACCGGCGTTTTCCCTTGACTGGATTCTGGCCTTCGACGATGTGAACGTATAGTTCGCGTAGACGCTCAGGCCCTTCCATAGACCGGGAAGGAACGTCAGGTTCTGTTGATAAGCCAATTCAAAACCCAGCAGCGAGGCACTCTCACCGTTCTGTGACTGTGTCAATGTAATTTCCTGGCCGTCCGAACCGGGATATACATTTGAATCGAATCTCCGTTGAAAAATGAAGTCACTAAGTCTTTTATAAAAGAATCCGCCAGATACCAGGCCGACGGTTCCGAAGTACTTTTCACCAAGGAGATCGATGTTTGTGGCGGATACCGGTTTTAGCGATGGATTACCGATGGTACCTTCCTTTTCGTTGACATTTATTTCCTGAGCCGGGATGATATCTCCGAAATTTGGCCTCGCATAGCTTCGCGTTACAGCTGCCCTCAGGTTGGCATCTTTTCCGATTTGATACCGTACATGGAGTTGCGGAAGCACAAACGTATAGTTTGTTCCGCCCGTTGTCGGGATGATATCCGTTTCGTTCACAACATTCTTCGACTGATATTCAACCGAAGTGTGCTCCAGCCGGACTCCACCGAGAAGCATCAGGTTGTTGAACTGTATTTTCGACATCGCATAGCCTGCGTACACATCTTCCGTTGCAGAATATGCTTCGACGGCCTCGGTAGCCAATTTGTCTTCGACGGACAATTCGAATTTATCGCGATTCGCATTGAAAAACCCGATAAACCGTTCAGCATCGGCATTTGCCCGCAGGTTGTACCGGCCACCAAGGAAGTCGTTATTAACCTTTCCGCCCTCGAACATATCGAGCGTCAGATCTTCCGTTCCGGTGTAGCCAAATACATTTTCAGTGATATCGTAGCTTTTCTCCTTCATTCTCACCTTTCCTCCGAATTTCACCTGGCCACCGGTTGTACCAGCTTTGAAGGGAACCATAATATTAAACTTGGCGGTTTTGTTCACATCCTTTGCGTACGTATTACCCATCGTCACTTCATCAAATTCATACATGGAATTCGTCAGGTAGATGTTTTGGGGACTGGTATGCGCGAGGTCGTTCACTGTAAATGCAGGGAAGTCGGGATTCGTATCGAAGTCGATGGATAGCTGATCGACTTCGCCGGCACTGGCAACCTCGATGTCGAACGGTGTATCCTGTATTCCTTCGGAGTATGAGGCCTCATAGTCCAGGTTGAATCCCGGGAAGGTATGTTTTGCGCCAAGGTTGTAGCTGGTCACGATTTGTTTTTCGAGCCGGTCTTTCGTTAACCGTTCGATGGTGTTTTCTTCGAAAGGCGATTCGTCGGCATTGGGTACCAATACATACCGCCTGCGAAGCTCCCGGTCTGTGAAACGATTGTAAAGGGTACGGAAATATATTTCATGTTTCTCGTTGAATTTATAGTCGATTGTGCTGCTGAGCCCGGTTCGGGTACGGGTCAGGTTGTAGTCGCGAAGTTCCATGTCGTTGCCGTCGCGCTCCCAGTTTTCGGAACCACGTTCCGTTTCGTAGTAGCTTCCGTTCAGCATTATGCCCAGCTTGTTTGTAAAGAACCGTTTGCTGAATTCGGTGGACCCCTGGAAATTGGCTTTGCCGCTGATGTTGTTATATCCCACCAATGCGGAAGAGTGAATGCTGAGATCTTCCGATTGTGCTGTTCGTGTCACCAGGTTTACCGAACCACCGATCGCGTCGCCATCCATATCCGGTGTGATAGCTTTACTAACCTCGATACTGGAAAGTTGGTCAGCCGGTACGGCATCAAGGGCTACATACCGGACATCTGCTTCCGGCGAAGGGATCTGTTCGCCGTTAATACTGATATTGGTAAACTGGGGAGCAAGTCCACGAACAAGCACATAACGTCCTTCGCCCTGATCCCGCTCTATATTTACACCGGGTACCCGTTGTAAAGCCTCGGCTACGTTGGGATCGGGAAACCGGCCGATCTGATCGGAACTAATCACACTTTTGATGTTGTCAGCTGATTTTTGCTGGTTCAACGCCCGCTGTTGTCCTTGCAGTACTCCGGTGATAACAACATCCTGCAGTTGTGTGGCATCGCTGATCATCCGGAAGTCGACTTGCGTTGCCTGGCCATCGGCGATCTGGACAATTTCACTGTATGGACGAAAGCCGATATACCGTACTTCGATCTCCACGTCTCCCGAAGGTACACGAAGCAGGAATTCGCCGTTCACATCCGAAGTTGTTCCATTGTTTGTTCCGGTTTGAATGATGGTTGCTCCGGGCAGGACCGAGTTCAGCTGATCATCCAGGACACGACCGCGAATGAATCCAACAGCCGCCTTTCCGGTGTATCTCGTTTCTTTTGCCTTAACCATCAACAAATTATCCATCTGTTTGATCTGCAGGTTTGCCTGCGCTTGAATGGATTCGACTATTTCGCCCAGGTTGGAAAGGTTTCCTTCCAGTGTGAGCTTCTGATCAAGGTTTACTTTCTTGCTGCTGTAGGTAAATGAAAATTCAGTTTTTTCCTCGATGAGCGCGAATATTTCCTTCAGACTTTTATTCTTCGCTACAAGTTGAATCTTCACCTTGTAAATGTCCTGCGCAATGGTGGTTTCAGCGGCCAATACATTTAGGATCAGGCATTGCAGAAGCATGCCCAGTATGGCATACTTCATTCCCTTTTGGACAAGACGTAGAGTTTTATACATGGATTTAGTGTTTATGTATGATTATTTTTCACAGCCTTTTCCGTAAACGAAAAATCGATCGTCCACCTGACGAAAATGCACGTCCATACTAAAGCTGATGGCAGACAATACTTTTTCCAGCGGTTGATTTTTGAAATTCCCGGTCATCAGGCAATTCTTCAGCGACTCTATCTCGAATTGAATGGTTATACCATACTGTTTTTCCAGCAACGCAACGACATCGGAAAGCGGTGTATCCTGAAATTTCAATGACGGGTTTTTCCAAGCCAGTATATCCGGGAGGTTGGCAGATCCCTTTTGCATGACGCTGGTACTCCTGGAGTAAGTAACTTTTTCTTCAGGAGACAGAACTACACTTTCACCCGCTTTCGATACGTTTACTTTTCCGCTCACCACCGCTACCGTTATTTTCCCGGGCAGCGTTTGCACGTTGAAGGAAGTACCCAACACCTGTGTAGTCAGTTCGGCTGTCCGTACGAGAAAGGGATGAAGGGAATCTTTCTTCACCTCGAAGAATGCTTCTCCTGTAAGCATGACCTCCCGTTGTTTATGAAAAACAGCGGGATATTTTAGCGTTGAATTTTCATTGAGCGTAACCCTGGAGCCATCATAGAGGGTGATGGTCATGCGCTTTCCTGCCGGGGTGGTCAGTACGGTAAGCGGACCGGTACGAACGTTGTCGCCAACCGGAATACCAACGATCATAGCAATCGAGGCCATCACGATCAGTGTTACGCTGGCAGCGACGCGGATCCATGAAAGTGACCGGCGATGGATTTTATCTTCCGCCTCATACACATCAATACGGTCGTTTATGGTCTTTAATCCTTTGGCGAGATTAAAAGGCGAGGGACTGGGCAACTGAAGCTCCCAGAACTCGGACCACTCTGTAAAGATCCGCTGATGGGAGGTGTCCTCGGCTACCCAATTCAGAAGCTTTTCAGCTTCTTCCGTTGTAGCCTCATTAGATAAATACCGTATGATTAAACCGGTTGGGATATTTTCCTCGTCCATAGTAAATGTGTTCTGTTCCTAAAGAGTAGGAAACAGGGACACGTCCACCATCCATCAAAATTATCAAAACGTTAAGATCCTGTTAAGGTAATTGTTTTCAGTTCCTTCGGCGGCCTGAGCAGGTCACGCAGGATATGCAGGGCTTTGACTAAGTGGTTTTCAACTGTGTTTTCGGAGATATCAAGGATGGTAGCGATCTCTTTATAGGTGAGACCTTCCATTCTGCTCATGACGAAAACCTGCCGGCAACGCGGAGGAAGTGTTTCCACGGCATTTTCGATACGTCGTTCGAGTTCTTCGTAAAGCACAACCTGCTCCGGATCGGAAGACTCGCTGGCAAACGTATCCGGTAACGTATCGATGTCTTTGAACGCGGGATTGCGTTTTCGAAGCGCGGCAAAGGCGGCATACTTCACCGCCATATAGAGATATGCCTTAAAATTCTTTTCAACCGACAGGTTCTTCCTGTTCTTCCAGAGATTAACAAAAACATCAGCCACACTTTCTTCCGCTTCCTCCTTATTATGCAGGTAAGTATTGGCAAAGGAACAGAGATTTTGATAATGGGCTGCAAACAGGGTATTCAACGCCAGCCTGTCGTCACTTTGAATACGTTTAAAAAGCACTTTATCGTAGTCGTGAGCATTGGCCATAGAAGTTCTCAAAAGTTCTACATTGACCTATGGCAAAAAAATTAAGGGTGTTATGAAATCATCAAAAAATCATGAAAGCCTTATAGATATTGATGGCTTACTAAGCGCCCGGGGGAGATAGAGGTAAATGGCTAGCTGACCGGTTCATACTCAAATTCAGCCGGCTTCCGGTATATCTCGCGGATATTGTACGTTTTTTTGTTCTGCGATTCATAGTAGACCCGCATCATGAGTTCGGCGATAATTCCAAACGTCAGGAACTGGATTCCGGCAAGAACAAGAGTTATTCCTAAAATCAGGATAGGCCTTCCCCAGATCTCGTTGCCGAGAATCTTCAGGATCAGCAGGTAGAAACTGATTGCCGACCCGATAAAAAGACAGATCAGGCCTAATGGACCAAAAAGATGGATCGGCCGCTTAAAATACTTTTGAAAAAAGACCATCAGGATCAGGTCGCTCATTACTTTAAAGGTCCGTCCCAATCCGTACTTGGATTTGCCGAATTTCCGTGGATGATGTTTTACATCGACATCCACAATTTTTCCACCTTCCACCACGGCGAGGATGGGAATGAACCGATGCAGCTCTCCGTAGAGTCCAAGGTGTTTGGCGGTTTCGCTCCGGAAGATCTTTAGCGTACAACCATAATCCCGGATATGTACACCCGTAAGTTTTACAATCAGGCGGTTGGCGATCTTGCTGGGAATTTTTCTCAGAAATGTTCCGTCCTGCCGGTTTTTCCGGTTGCCGGCAACTACATCCCAATCTTCGGTTTTTAGTTTCTCCAGCATCAATGGAATATCCGTCGGGTCATTTTGAAGATCTCCATCCATGGTAGCGATATACTTTCCACGTGCTTCCTGAATACCTGCGGACATGGCAGCGGTCTGACCATAGTTGGTATTCAGCACGACGAGCTTAACATTCGGGCGGGCAAACCGCTTCACCAACTGTACGGTGCGGTCTGTCGAACCATCGTCAACCAGGATCACTTCATGATCCATGTGCCCGAGAGCCGCATGGAGTTGCTCCAGCAGAGGTTTAACGTTTTCCTCCTCATCCAGCAGCGTAATAACAACAGATAACTCCATATGCAAATTAAACAGGGACAGGTTGTCTGACGATTAAAGCACTATTGCGGAAATATTAATTAATTCACGGTTTCTTAAATTCAAACGTCCCGATGAAGTTGTAAGTTCGCGGCGGATGTAAATTATGAACAGATTTTATATCGTTATTATTCTCGGTTGCCTGGTTTATTTCAGCAACCTCGGAGGAACATCTATCTATATACTGGACGAAGCCAAGAATGCCGGTTGTGCCATGGAAATGATGCAGCGTGGCGACTGGATCGTTCCTACGTTCAATGGTCAACTCAGAACCGACAAACCTCCGTTGCATTATTACTTTATGCGAGCTTCCTATGCTGTTGCCGGTATTACACCTTTTGCGGCCCGTTTTTTTTCTGCCGTGGCCGGGTTACTGATGGTTATCGTGGTTTATAAGAATGTAAGACGGTTATTGAACGAAAGCGTTGCCTTCTACTCGGCGCTGGTTATCCTGAGTTCCATCCAGCTAACGATTCAATTCCACCTCGCGGTACCCGACCCATATCTGATCCTGTTTACGACGGTCAGTTTGTTTTCATTCTTCAACGGTATGCACGATGATAGCAGACAATTCAGGTGGCTGTATGTAGCCAGCGCACTGGGTTTCCTCACAAAGGGACTGATCGCCGTGGTGTTGCCGGGCTGTATTATTTTGCTTTATCTCTTCTTCACCGGTTCCTTGAATTGGGCATCTTTAAAAAAAATGAATATTCCGACGGGAGTGCTCTTCTTCGTCTGCATTGCGTTGCCCTGGTATGCGGCCGTCGGTTATCAGACAGATGGTGAGTGGCTGAAGGGTTTTTTTCTCGACCACAACCTGAGTCGTTACACGTCAACCATGGAAGGCCACCGCGGGTTTCCCCTTGTTCCGTTTGTCATTCTCATCGTCGGGCTCCTTCCTTTTTCTGTATTTATCGTGCAGGCCGTACGCCTCACAATAAGGGAACGCAGGGAACACCCGCTGCTGTTGTTTTGCCTGATCACGGGTCTGGTATTCGCCACATTTTTTTCTTTTTCGAAAACGATCCTTCCCAGTTATCCGGCTCCGGCGATACCGTTCCTCGCGATCTGTATCGGGTATTTTTTACACCGGATTGGGGAACGACAGGTGCCGGGTCAGTATCACTGGATTCCCTTTTTAATCCACTTGATTATCTCGGCAGGGCTTTGCGTTGCGGCTTATTATGCGCTATCGAAGGAAGAATCGATGTCCGGATTAACCGACCTCGTATGGATATTTGTGATTCTACCCGTCGGTAGCCTGGCGGGCTGGTATTTTTTTATAAAAAAGCGGACATCGTACTTTTTGTACAGTTGGTGCGGATCATGGATTTTGCTTGTGATGTTGTTTTTTTATGTGGCCTATCCCCGGATTGACGCCCGTAACCCTGTGTCGGCTTCGGTTCCGCTTATCCGGGAATCGTATCCGGATCATCAGATCGTCGCTTACCATATCTTTAACCCCGCCTATGTTTTTGCATTGCACCGTACGTTTGATGTAGTGAATTCTCCTGAAGAACTGGAAAAATTTACAACGAACGGGAAAAAGGTGCTGATCATCACCCGGAAAAAATACGCCGATGAACTCTCCGCCGTAAAGGGCCTGGGTATCGTCTATTCCGGAAAGGACCTGTTCGAGTCGAACGAGACGGTGTTGCTTGCTAACTGAATCGGGGTTTTGAGTTGGAGTTCCTCAGCGTAATATCCAGGCGCTGATCCATCCACCTTGGTTTATTCATCTGCTCCACCAGGTGATAAAATAATATACCCGTGACCGATCCGATAATCGCCCCTCCGACGATGTCCGTCAGAAAATGCTGGACGAGATAAACCCTGGAGATACCGACCAACGTGGCCAGGATGAGGAGACCCGTAGTGACAAATTTATTCCGGTAACACAACGCAATAAAAACACATAAGCCAAAGATCGTCATGGTATGACCGGAAGGAAAGGACATCGATTTGTGAATTTCAACACCGGGAATAAAATGAACCATCGACGCATCCAACACGGCAGATGGTCTCATTGCCGACGAAAAAATCACACGTTTGCAGATGTAAGCGATGATCCCCTCTGTGATTCCGCTTGCGGCCAGGCCCATTGCGAGGGAAATGTTCCTGAAACTGAGCAGCAACAACGCGGGAAGAAGGATTATACCGTTGCCGAGTCCCGTGAGCAAAAGAAACAGGAAGTCGAACTCCGGTGTGTGAATGCTGTTGACCGCGACTACGACGTCGGCCGGTGAAACAATAAGAGCTACGAGTGAAAGCAGCGTGATCACACACGCAAAGGACTGGTAAATGAATGCTGAATGGGATCGTTCTTGCAACATGTTTGACCTTTAAGGCAAAGGTATCTTCAACCTGAGTCCTGAAGGTTAACCGAGTATCAAGTTCATTTTAAAAATCCGGGGGCGACATCACGTTCACTTTAAATTGTAACGGATATAATCATGAGAGTTTACGGACTGTCGGTTTTGAGTGAATGATTCTGAAGAGAATCTGAATCAACAACCATGATCAGGTAATGAAAATTTCCGATCTTTTTTCTTTTCCGGGGATCGAGCGTTTCCATGTTCAGTTTGGATACTCTGGTATCGACAGCACTATCGATCATTTGATACCGGATACCCGCGCTGTTGATCTCAGCCAGTCCGGACGGACCGGTATAAAGAATTAACGGATGGTCTGTCGATCGAAGCGAGTTTATGGTCCTCGCGGAGATCAGCCGGCCCAGATGAAAATCGAAGCTGTTCGACATTTCATGGCCTTCGAGGTAACTGATATCCTGTTGTGTGAGATTTTTCTTCCCTAACGCATGAGCGAGCGTATTACCTGACTGATAATGCAGAAGGCTCGGATAAAAACTAACATTCAGGACGAAGAACAGCAGAGCTGTAGCGATCAGGGTAGGGGTTGTGTAATTTCCTTTTTCCGTTCCGAATTGGACGATCAACAGGACGAGAAGGACAGCGGGCACCGCGATTTCGGGCAATGTATCCGGAGGGAAAGACCAAAGATCAAGAGCAAGCGCTACAGTCAGGATCAATACAATGGTGATACCTTGAAAAATGAAAAACACTTTTTGCCATTTCACCCCGGCGCTTTTCATAAACGCGGCAGTGGAGATGGATACGAACGGAAAAAGGATATTCAGGTAATGCGGTAACTTGAAACTGGCGACCGACAAAATCAACAGCATGATGACAATCGTCGCCGGGATGAATGCATGCCGTTCTGCGGAATAGGCAAATCTGCTTTTGACGTGCCATGCGGACGATTTCCACAATGCGAGGCAGGCTGTCAGGCTCCAGGGAAGAAAGGCCCACAGGAATGTATGAACAAAAAACAGGTAATCACTGTCGCCGCTGGTGCCCCACCCGCTTCCCGTATACCGTTGTATGCTTTGACCCAGGATGAGGAAGGAGATACCGGAATGGCCGCTGCTTCCCCGGATTACTTTCTCCGGATGAAGATCAAACTGCAGGTAAAAACAATAGAACACCGGTGAAAGAAAAAGAATCACCAGGATCGCGAAAACCAGCCACCGTTTGTCAAGCAGATCTTTCCACGAACGCCGGAAGGAGATGAAGAGGAAAAGAGAAAGGAGAGGAAGTACGATCCCGATGATACCTTTCGTGGCAAAGCCGAGACTCAGGCCGAGGGCGCCAAGGACGAGGGATGCGAATAATTTAGTGTTGACAAACCTGATGAGTTGCCAGGTTGCAAAGATGATACTTCCGGTAAGGATGGCATCCATACGTACATCGTTGGTTGCCAGAAAGAAAGCGTAGGCCGTGCAAAGAATGGTGGCGCTGCGCCGCGCGACTTCCCTGTTATATAAAACGATAGCCAGCTGGTAGGTGGAATAAACAGCCAGTATGGAAAAAAGAAAAGAAGGGAATTTATAAGCGAACGGATGAACGCCGAATATTTTATACGACAGCGCACTAAGCCAGAACAGCAGATGGGGTTTGTCGAGGTAGTCGTGGCCCCGGTCGATCAGGTTGATGAAGTCGCCTGTCTCATACATACGGAGGGCAATATTGGCATGGTGTGCCGAATCATTGTTCATCAGGGGAATGAATAACCCTGCAACGTAAGCGGCGATGATGACGAACCATGATAAATAATTGGTTAATAAAATCCGTAAGAGCGCCGGGCTGATTTTATGATTTGCACGATCATCCTCCTTGGACCCCGGAAAAAACACCTGAATAAATAATACACGCATCACATCACCTTTGTTGATCCCCTTCCTGCTATTCTTTACAAATTTAAAATTCACATTGATGCCCCTGAATGTATTTTCGGTTAAGAAACTATTATTTCCCGTAACGGCTGGAATGTAGTGGTGATATTCCTTTAAGCCACGCAACTTTCGTCACACGTCGACAAACTCTAAGTCGTAAACAATCGTTGTAGTCTTCAGATGGACCTTGATTGACTATTGTTTTATACTCCATTTTACACGTCCTGCTAAGTGTTAATCGGACCTCAGGCAACCTAAATTGTTGAAGTAACAGCTGATACACTTCCCTGGTTATGCCGCGAATCTTTTCACGGCGGAGAAGGGACGCATGTTTACAATTAACCTGCATATGTTTACATATAGTTAATATTAAGTTTATGTTAACATAGATAACATTTACTTAACTCTGCTTAGCTTTGTTTCTTCAAAACAGATTTTACCCATGAACAAGATCACAAAGAAAGTAGTCCGTAACACGGTCAAGGAAGCGATCCAGCAGGTGTTTGCTAAACTGGACATAGCCGATCCGTCGAAGAAGACAAAAAAACTGGCGGCCAATTTTTCAGAAAAATTTACCGAACGGATAACTTCCGAGGTAAAAAAGAACATGAAAAAAATACAGAAGGCAGCGGAAAAAAAAGCTAAAGCTAAAGGTGCGGGAAAGAAAACGAAGGAGATTACGGTAGCCGCTTAGCGGTTATCGTAATGCCAATCGTTAGCAGGACTTTTTTTATCTCTCCGCGCAGTGTGAGTACTCGTTATCACCGCCTTCATCCTTGAACTGCATCGTCGCAATACATATCTGTTTAACCGGCCATCTCCAGAGCTTCATTTATTTGAATCTCCAACGGATATTGCCAGTCACAGGAATGGGCTTATGGTTAATCGCTGTAGGTTAATTCCCTCGTGTAAGGTGACCGTAATATTTGCGTTAGCCTCCGATTAGTCAAAATATAGTTGTTTCCCGGACTGTATTATCTTTGCAGATCGGAAAAAAAGGGATGAAAAACGTCAGGCTGGTATTGGGAAGCGGAGGAGCACGCGGGATGGCACACATCGGTGTAATTGAAGAATTGCATAAGGAGGGATATAACATCGTCGAAGTAGTGGGATGCTCTATGGGAGCCGTGGTCGGTGGTATCTATTGTGCCGGGTATCTCGACGAATACAAACACTGGCTGATCGGGTTAACAAAACTGGAGACATTCAAACTGTTCGATTTTGCATTTTCTTCGCAGGGTTTTGTAAAAGGCGAGAAGGTGTTCAGAGCTATTGAACAACTGATCGGCGACCACACTATTGAAAACTTTAAAATTCCGTTTACCGCTGTCGCATCCGATGTGCGGAATAAGAAAGAAGTCCGTTACCAGAGCGGAAGCCTGTTCAGGGCACTGCGTGCGTCCATTGCGATACCGACCGTGTTTACACCTGTCGTTGAGGGATACTCGCAGCTTGTTGACGGAGGTGTATTAAATCCCCTTCCCCTGAACCTGGTGAATCCGGTGGCGGGCGATATTGTCGTGGCGGTCAACCTCAACGCCAATGTTTCCGTCCGCAATAACAAGATGCCGGAAGAAAACAAGGAAAAAGCCGCTTACCTGAAGATGCTCGACTCTTTCCGGACGCAGATATTGAAGCTCGACAACAAAGCTGAATCCAAGGTGGAAATGTTCGGCCTTTTCGACCTCCTGACGAAGTCATTGGACATGATGCAGGAGCGTATAGCGGAACTGATGATTGAATTATATAAACCGGATATCGTGGTGAACATCTCGCGCGATGCCTGCGGCGTGTTTGAGTTTTACCGGGCGAATGAGATCATTGAGGAAGGAAGGATCGCCTTTCGCGACTCCTTTCGCCAATATGCTGAAAAGAGCGAGGATCAAAGTTCCACGGCCCCGCTGCCCTGAGTCAAACTACGCGATACCACCTGTAATATTTAGCAGCAGCAAGGATCTGCCAGGCTATCGACAGATCCTCGCTTATTAAATACAGTTAGGACAACGATACTTATCGGTCAAGCGCGAATACAACCTGCTGCACCAATCTTACTTTTACCGGACGACCTCGCTGCCGGCCACCATTCCATTTCGTTAATGCCAGGACCCGTCGGGCTTCTTCGTCGCAACCATAACCGATGCCCTTTAGGATCTTAAAATCTTCCAGAGCGCCGTCACCCTTAACGGTAAACTCGATAAAGACCTTGCCCGTAGCGCCCGAACGTTGTGCCGCCTTCGGATACTTCAGGTTCTTTTGTAACGTCTTATAAAACTCTTCATAGCCACCGACAGGTTCAGGCATCTTCCCGACAACACGGAAAGTCGTATCGGTGACAACTTCGGGAGGTAGCTCAATTGTTCCGAACGGCAGCACCGGACTTTCCGGACCGTTCTGATCAATCGGATTTACAGGGTTATCCGGTTCAGCACTGCGATCATTGGCGACTTCAACAAAGACGGGCAAGCTTGCGGGCACTTTTTTCAGCGGCGGCGGTGCAGGTTGCTCTTGCGTCCGGGTATACACAACGGGAACATAGGGGATTACCTCATCAGACCCGGGGTTCAGCGATTTTTGAGGGGGCCTTTCCGTCAACGGGACTGACCAATTGAATGCCGTGAGAACGATGGCAAGGCTTAATAGCAGACTGATTTGAAGAATGAGTCCACGCTTCCGGTGGATATCATACCTCGGATTTTTTTTGGGTTCCATTTAGAAACAGGGTTTATGTGGAACCGCGCGGCGTGACGACGTTCGTCACGAACATGTTGATCTAAGAACCCTCTACCCGTTAAAAAGTCACAACATGGTTTTGCCGTCGGGGATTGGAATGATTTAGCGTTCGTGTAACTACAGCCATACACACTCCATGGGGCGGGGGATGATCCAATTACGGAGAAAATATTTATTTTTAAGCCTAATCCGCCAGGCCTTGTACAAAACCATTATTAAGCCATTTTTCGACAGAACTGTCTCTTTTTTAATACTTCTGGTTTCTTCACCGATTCTGTTGACCGTGGCTTTCCTGCTTTACATCATAAACGGGGGAAAGGTTTGGTTCAGGCAGGAGAGACCGGGAAAGAATGGTAAGATCTTTACCGTCATAAAATTCAGGACCATGACCGATGACCGCGATGCTACAGGTAAATTGCTGCCCGACGATGTCAGGCTTACCGGAATCGGCGCATTTATCCGGAGGACCTCGCTGGACGAATTACCGCAGCTTTTTAATGTATTGAGAGGAGAGATGTCCTTCGTCGGCCCCCGGCCCCTGCTGGTGGAATACCTCCCGTTGTATTCGAAGGAGCAGTTGAAAAGGCATGATGTTACACCGGGTATTACCGGTTGGGCGCAGGTCAACGGCAGAAATACAGTGTCATGGCCGAAGAAATTCGCCATGGATGTCTGGTATGTGGAACATATCTCGTTCTGGTTAGATATTAAAATCTTACTTTTAACAATTATGAAGGTATTCAAGGCTGAAGGTATCAGCAGCGCCACTTCGGTTACAATGGAAAAATTCCATGGCAACTCCTAGGATAATACTTGTCGGAGGGGGTCAGCACGCCCGCGTGGTCCTCGATTGCCTGTTAAGTCAGCAGTCGGATGTTGCAGGCTTGTTCGATACCCGGTATACCGGTGATTTGTTTGGCGTTCCCCAGCGTGGAGAATACGATCCGGCCTTTGAGCCCGGTGCTCTGGCTATAGTGGCTGTGGGTGATAATGCGATCCGAAAAACTATTGCTCATAAAACAAAACACGGTTTTACAAACGCTATTCATACGTCCGCTATTCTGTCGCGGCACCTGAGTATGGGAACGGGCAACATGATCCTTCACGGAGCGATCATACAAGCGCAGGTTTCCGTGGGAAATCATGTGATCATCAATACGGGTTCGCAGGTGGACCATGATTGTGTACTCGAAGACTTTGTCCACCTCGCCCCGGGCGTTGTGCTGTGCGGAAGTGTAACCGTGGGTGAAGGGGCTCTCGTGGGTGCAGGAACAACAGTTATACCCGGGAAGAAAATAGGGGCCTGGGCGACTATTGGAGCCGGCTCCGTCGTGATCCAGGATATTCCCGATCACGCGGTGGCTGTGGGTAATCCGGCGAGGGTCATTAAATACAATAACAAATGAAAACTCCGTTGCTGATATACGGCGCCGGCGGATTCGGCCGTGAAGTACTTTCGCTTGTCCGCGCGCTTGACGATTTTGAAGTCATGGGCTTCCTGGATGACGGCCTTTCGAAAAACACTGTTGTGAAAAGTATCAAGGTACTTGGCGGAATGGAAGTGCTCGCTGCCATCGATGGCGTCGTTCATGTTGTGCTGGCATTTGGCGACCCCGTTACAAAGCAGAAGGTTGCGAAAAAAATAGTAACGGACAAAGTTATATTTCCCGCGCTTCGCCATCCGTCGGTAATCCTTCAGGATGCGGATTCGATCCGCCGTGGGAAAGGCAGTATCCTTTGCGCCGGTTCGGTCCTGACCACCGATATCGTGATCGGCGACCATGTACTGATCAACCTGAATTGTACTATCGGACATGATTCGTCCGTTGGTAACTTTTCCTCGCTGATGCCCGGGGTCAATGTTGCCGGGGAAGTTGCGATCGGTGAATCGGCATTGATCGGCTCCGGTTCAACTATCCTGAACCGCCTGACGGTAGGAGATAACAGCGTCGTTGGTATGGGATCCGTTGTGATCCGCCGAGTGGAAGCCTCAACGCGTGTAGCCGGCGTACCGGCAAAATGCATAAACGTTCTGTCTACACAAACAGGGGCAAACCATTGAAAAAATTTTCCATTACCGAATTCAAACCCACTATCTTTTTCCTGGTAAAATTTATCGGGATCTATGTAGTGGCTAATTTGCTATATGGTATCTACGTGACTTCCTTTTCTCCGGCTCCGGACCCTATAACGCGTATCGTTACCATAAACACCAGCTTCATTCTGAATGCCTGTGGATGGGACACCTCATTTGAGGATAGTGTAAAAGACCCTACCACAGAGCTCATCTTCGGGAATAAACGAACGCTGGCTATATACGAAGGTTGTAACGGTATAAACGTAATAATCATTTTCGTGGCCTTCCTGTTTGCATTCGGACCAATAGGAAAAACGTTGTGGTGGTTTATACCGCTGGGTATTGCCGTCATTCACGTCATGAACTTATTGCGTATCGTTCTGCTTTTCTGGGTATCGGTCTACCTGCCGGATATGATGTACTTCACACACAAGTATTTCTTTACGGCTATTTTATACATCGTCGTATTCCTCCTCTGGATCGTATGGGTAAGAAAGTTCTCCAACCCTAAAGCGGTAGCTTCCTGATGGTACGGCTTCGGATAATCACGGGCTTGTTGAGTGTAGCCGGCCTTTTGCTGGTCTTCCTCTTTCAGCGTATCGATGTTGCTGCGCTGCTGGGAACGGACACCGGCATCTATAAATTTCTGATCAATCGGACGATCCGCTTCCTGCTGAATGACGCATTTGCAATCGGATTGATCTACGCCCTGTTCCACGAACGGAAGTATGTGGTCTTTTCCTTGTATGTTCAGGTAGCGGGTATGATTATTTTTTTACTGCCTTATTTTATACTGAAGATATACCTTCCAAACTACAACGGGCCGATGATTTCTTTTTTACACAGGCTCGTGCTTAACCCAACACTGCTGATGTTGCTGATCCCGGCCTTTTATTACCAGAAGTACGGAAAAACCGGAAATAGCTGAAACGTATTTGCATAGTGGAATCCTGTACATCGGTGTGGAGTTCTTTACCGGCAATATAAAAAAACATGCACTCATGGATGATCTCTGTTAAGAAGCGGAGGAATTTACCACCTTGGCCTGATTATTTCATGCGTTATATGTTCGGTCTTTCGGATTCAAAACAGTTCGCCAGTGAAATACACCGCGTTTTTTTTCCTCTTATGCACGCATATCATCGCGATCGCCCAGGATGACGATGAACAGGGTGCCATTACCGGAGTCATCGTTGATGAATCCGGTCAACCGGTTCCGTTCGGGAATGCAGCCGTTTACGCGGCGTCGGATTCCACATTGATCACGGGCGCCGTGTCCGATGCAAACGGAAATTTTCAGATCAACATTAAACCCGGTACATACTTTCTGAAGATCACGTTCCTTTCATTCCACGACAAGATCATTGATGGTGTCGACCTCAAAGATGAACGTCTCGACCTTGGAAAGATCACCCTGATCGCATCAACCGATGTACTGGAAGAGGTCGTGGTCCGGGGAGAAAAGGATCTGATGGAACTCCAGCTGGACAAACGGGTATTCAACGTCGGCAAGGACCTTAGCAACGCGGGTGCAAACGCGGCAGATATACTGGGAAACCTTCCGTCAATTAGTGTTGGTGTAGACGGCGAAGTGAGTCTGCGAGGAAGTGAGAACGTCACGATCTGGATCAACGGGAGACCGTCGAGCCTTACATCCCGCGACCCGGATGCGCTGCGGAAGCTGCAGGGGAGTATGATCGAGAGTGTGGAGGTCATCACGAATCCATCCTCCCGTTTCGATGCCGCCGGCGAAGTCGGGATCATCAATATTATTTTAAAGAAAAATCAGGAGAAGGGATTTAACGGCAGTTTTTTGTTCAATGCCGGTTATCCTTCCCTGTATGGTGGATCTTATAACCTCAATTACCGGAGCCGGAATATTAATTTTTTTTCCAGCTATGGTTTAGATTACAGGAAGAGTCCGGGGAAAGGAACCTCATACCAGGAGTTTACAAGCGCCGACACGAGTTTTACCTATGTTCAGCGAAACAACCGCTCGCGGGGCGGACTGTCGCATAATATCCGGGCGGGGATGGATTATTTTTTAAACGATCTGAATTCCATCACCGGCGCGATCACTTACAACCCGTCGAACAGCATAAACGATGCAACAACAGAATATTTCGACTACGATGCCAACGATCTATTGGCGAACACCACCATACGAACAGAACGGGAAGCGGAAGACGAAAAGGATGTGGAAGTCGCGTTGACATACAACCGGAATTTTAAGGAGAAGGACAGGAATTTTTCGGTCAATGGTCAATGGGTCAGAAGCGAAGACAATGAAAGCACGAACTATACACAGTCTCTGCCGGACGGAAGTAACAAATACCAGCGGGCCGTGAACAATGCGAATGAAACCAACTGGCTTTTTCAAACGGACTACATACATCCTATCGGGGAAAATACAAGGGTAGAGGCTGGGTTGAAGTCAACTACCCGAATCATCCGGAACGAATTCAGCCTCGAGGAGCAGGACGGAAACCTCGATTGGATCCCGTTCGATGCATTTACAAACAACCTTGTGTATACGGAAAGGATACATGCTGTCTACCTGATGGGAAGTTCGGCGTTCGGCAAATTTTCCGTTCAGGGTGGGTTAAGAGGAGAACTGTCGGACATCACCACCGAACTGACGGTCAGCGATGAAATAAACGAGCAACGATACGGCAACCTGTTTCCAAGTGCAGGCTTATCCTACGAATTCAAGAAGAACAACACGCTGCAAATGAGCTACAGCTACAGGATCAGCCGACCCAACTTCAGAAACCTTTTGCCGTTTTCGGATTTCAGGGATCCGAGGGTTTATTTCGTGGGAAACCCGAACTTACGCCCGGAGTACACGCACTCTTATGAAGCGGGATATCTGCTCAACTGGAGCAGCGGTTCAATTTTGTCGAGCGTTTATCACCGTCACCGTACGGATGTTATACAGCGGATCACAGAGACACCCGGCGATGACGGTGTCACGCGGATTATCCCGGTAAACCTTGCTGTGCAAAACGCCCTTGGAGTAGAGTTCAATCTGTCGTTTACCGTCAGTAACTGGTGGAAGGTAAATACGAATGCCAATTTTTACAGGGCCGTCACAGAAGGAGCATACCGGGAGGAGAGACTCTACAGCGACACCTATACCTGGACAAACCGCACAACATCGAAGATGAGCTTTTTCAAGAACCTGGATTTCCAGGTTTCATTCAATTACCGGGCACCCCGTATCACTCCTCAGGGAAAGGACCTTTCCATTTATTCCTTTGACCTGGGCCTTTCCCGCGATGTACTGGGAGGTAAGGGTACCGTTACTGCGGGTGTAAGGGACCTGTTCAATAGCCGCAAGCGCAGGTCCGTTATAGATACGCAGGGATACTATTCGAATTCGGAATTTCAATGGAGAGCCCGCCAGTTCACAGTCACCTTTTCTTACCGATTAAACCGCGAGAAGGATAAACAAGGAAGCCGTAGGGGATCGGAAACTAATGACGACGACGAATTCTAGCACACACCTCGCAAAGAGTTCCGAACCGGAAGAGCATTATTTGGATTTCTCTGACAGCTTGCTGATGACATCGTTCAGCATTCCCACCTGAACTTCCTGCACTTCCAGCAGCTTGCTTTGCTGGTGAACGATCAGGTGATCGATCTTTTCGTGTAGTAACCGGATCTCCAGTTCCGATTTGAGGTTGATCATGTAGTCCTTCCTCGATCTTTCCCGGTCCTTTTCCTCCTGCCGGTTCTGGCTCATCATAATGACAGGCGCTTGTAACGCCGCGATACACGATAAGATCAGGTTCAGAAGAATAAAAGGATAGGGATCAAACCCTTTGCCCGATAACCAGAGGAGGTTGATACCAATCCACAAAAAAATAAAAATTCCAAACAAAATAATAAAACGCCAGCTTCCGCCGAAGGATGCCACCACGTCCGCTATTTTCTGACTTGTGGAGACAGGCTGGGATCTTTCTTCTTTGTCCAGCTTGTCCGTTATCGTTTCATTTTCCCTGATCTTGTCCAATACCAGTTTTTCAAGGGCCGATATGTCCTTTGTTTCTTTCTCCAGTACTTCGGCGATGTACTGATGCCGGAGCTGATTCAGCTCGGAGAGCGAGAGGCATGAATCTGAACTTACATCCGGATTTTTTTTACGGATAAAATCGGCCAGAGTGCCTTTTAGGGTACTGATATCTACTTTTTGCGAAGTAGGATATGATGTTTTGGATAAGTCGCTTACAAATTGTGACCGAGGTTGTTCCCGTTTCATGGCGTGCAGTTTTAGTCAGGTCGCCGGATGTATAAGTTCGGCGAGTCAGAAATCACTGCAAGGTACGGATACCGTCGAAAAACCGGTGTATCAGGTCAATTTTTCAATTCTCCACTCTTAAACGCGTGGCTGGCTACCTGATACCAACTGATCGCTTCGTTGGCAATGGATGAAGCGGAGGCCTTGAGGACGGGCTTTCCCACTACTTCGTGGTTATGGCCAGTGTGGTAGACTTCGGCCGGCCGGTTGGGCGCAAGCACCACAAGGCTGTCGTTCTTGAGAAAGCCCAGCAGCTGATAGGTACTGACAAACGCTCTCTCGTTACCGGGGGGCAGTGTATACATGTCATAACCGAAAAATTTGCTGTCGTATGAAAAATTCAGTAAGCCCAACAGGGTAGGAGCCACATCGATCTGGCTCATTAACCTGTCTTGCGTACCGGTTGCGATATTTCCGGGTGAAAAAATGATCATAGGAATATGATATTTGTTGACGGGAAGTTGTGTCTTGCCTGCACTGGACGCACAATGATCGGCTACAATAACGAACAGGGTATGGTCATACCACGGTTTTTTGGCCGCCTCATTGAAAAATTTGTGCAGGGCATAATCCGTATACTTCACCGCGCCATCCCTTCCCGTGTGGGATGGTATGTCGATCCTTCCTTCGGGATAGGTGTACGGGCGGTGATTGGACGTCGTCATGATATGTGTAAAGGAAGCCTTCTGCCCCCTCGTCGTCTTGTCGATCTCCCGCAACGCCAGCGTAAAAAGATTCTCATCGGCAACACCCCAGATATTTTCGTAGTCTATTTCGTCGTCGTCCAGCGCGCTGCGGTCAATCACTTCATATCCGTTATTTTCGAAGAAATAACCCATGTTGTCGAAATACCCGTAACCGCCGTATATAAATTTACTCTCATAACCTTTTGAATTGAATACAGTGGCCAGTGAAAACAACTGCTCGTTACCCGGACGCCTTACGATGGACTGCCCGGGCGTTGGAGGGATGGAAAGCGACAATGCCTCGAGGCCTCTTACGGTCCGGGTACCCGTTGCGTACAGGTTTGTAAAATTCAGCCCCACGTGCGCGAGTGAATCCAGGAACGGTGTGATGTTCCTGTCGTTTCCGAACGTTCCCATAAACTCCGCGCTGAGGCTTTCAACACTGATCAGCACTACGTTCAGTTTCTTTTCAGCACCTCCGTGACGGACCTGCCGCTGGATCGAGGGGCGGTCGGGCCTGAAAAAGGCGTCCTGCGAAGTCTGAATAAAGTTATGCATACGCGTATCGGCCTGTTGCATATTTATGTGGGGATAAAACTGATCGTAATCGAGTTCGTTATTCCTGTAAGCCGCGAATAGTTCGTACAAGCCGTTTGCAGCCAGTTCATTTGCGTAGGTACTCTGGCTGAAGTAATGAAAGCGGTTGTTAACGATGATAACGTTCAATACCATAAAGACCGCATAAACGGCAACCCATCGTGTGCGTTGTTTGAAGGCCATAGGCACATGCGTCTTTGTTCCAATGACCGGTGCCAGTGCATAAGTGATCAGCATGGAGGATACCAGGATCCATCCGATGATGATTTCGATCGGGTACGACTGCCTGATATTTCCGATCACTTCCGTGGTATAGACGAGATAGTCGACAGCGATAAAATTGAAGCGTGTATTGAATTCCTCCCAGAAGAACCCTTCAGCCACAGCGTTAAAAAGCAGAAGCGATATAAAAAAGAAGAATAGCCCATACAGAACAAAATGGTGACCCTTTTTTTGATAGATCCTTTCGGGCATCAGCCAAAGGAAAAGTATCAACGGCAAAGCAACATACGACGCGTTGATGATGTCATAAAAGAAACCGATGATCCATACACCAAGCAGGTTCGCGATACTGAAGTCGAACGAATGATAAGAATATATGAACAGTATCAGCCGCGTAACGAATGAAACGGATACGACGATCATGGCCAGGAGCCAAAGGGACCCAAAGCGGTTGGCCATGAGCCTTGCGGTAAATGAAGTCATCATACCGCAAAGTACAGGTGCAATTCTGTAGAGAAGTTGAAGCCTCTGGACGGAACGTTCCGCGATAGTGTGTAAGCCTTAAACCAACCTGAATAGTCACTATTCCATTACTATTCTGAGCACATTCTGAATTTTATTCTTCCTCCGATGCATTTTTTAAAGCTCCCAGGAGTTGGAACGCCCCCCTGACCACGATGGGTCGTGATGTATCAAAGCCCGCTGGTGCCTGTACTTCAGTAAATTCCTGGTCGGCACTTCCCGTGGTGACAGGCACGAGTTCAAATTGCTCTTTGTCTTTCGTCGCGGCAAAAACAAATTCTTTACCCTCGAAATTAACGATCGCCTGAGTCGGTACGGCCGCGGCATCCCGCAGGGCGGTTTCCAGTGTCGCTGTGACGTACATGCCCGGGAGCAAACTATCATCTTCCTTATCGAGATGGCAATGGATGCGAACGGTTCTTTCCGGGCTGATCTCCTTACCGATCAGGTAAACCGACGCTGTACGGTCCGTTGTCTCGTTTGAAAGCCTGAACAAGACTTTTTGCCCGACTTTGATCCGATGAATGTCCTTCTCAAATACCTGGAGTTCGGCGTGAATGTGTTCGATGTTCACGATCTTGAACATCTCGTTCGTCGCGTTCACATATTGACCGATGTTGACATTCACAACGGTAACATAGCCGTCGATAGGAGAGTAGAGTTGGATCGACGGACGTATCGTACCTTCATCCAGCGAGGATACCGGGATATTGATCATCGCCAGTTTCGCCTCCAGCCCTTTCAGTGTAGCCTTTGCGCTCTGGTATAGTGATTTGGACTGCTGCAGGGACTTTTGTGCGTTCACATTTTCCCTTGCCAGTTCCTGTTGCCGGGTATACTCCGCCTCCAGAAATTCAAGCTTACTTTTCGTGTCCATGTAATCCTGCTGAAGTTGTATGTATTCCTGGTTCTCCAGGGTTACAAGTGATTCACCCTTTTTTACTTTCATGCCTTGCAACAGTTTGGTGGATTTTACAAATCCCCCCATAGGAGCGGCTACCGTGATCAGGTTTTGGGGAGGTACGTCGAGCATGCCGTTTAGCTGTAACGTTGTGCCCATCGGTTTCCGCGCTATGACGCCTAGTTCAATGGCTGCAGCCTTGTACTGGGCAGCTGTAAGTTTGATCATGTTCGGATCGGCCCGAAGCACATCTGCCTGGCTTCCTTCCTGCTTCGATGAACAGGATAAAGCAATAAAACCGGATATAAAAAATACAAGATATTTCATGAATGATGATTTAATGGCTGGAAAATTTTGGTTCTTATCGATGTGACCCCTTCGGAAAGTGCCCGCACATTCGCCTTGTTTCGATCTGCCGGTTGCCGAGGACAAGGCATTTATTCTTGCTGACGTATTATTCGTTTCCATTTAAATAATGCAGGGTAATGATACTTTGATTGTATTGATACATGGCATTGAGGTAACCTTCCCTGATGCTGAGCGCCTGGCGCAGGTTCAGCAGAAGCGAGGTAAAGTCGAGTTCACCACTTCTAAAAGCTGTCTGACTCTGACGCGACAGAAGGGAGGCTGTTTCGAGTGCGGTGTTCTTGTAGTAGTCCAGGCTTTTCCTGTTTTTCTCCAGTTCGAGCGCGGCCTGATTGTAGAGCTGGCTGACGTGCAGTTCGGTAGCTTCCTGGTTTTTCTGCGCTGCCGCTGCCGACAAACTCGCCGCCTTCACCCGAGCCACATAGGGGAACGCCCATAGGGGGAAAGACAAGCCTGCCTGAAATCCCTGAAAGCGTTTGTCCGAACCGAAGTAGCGCTCCTCGCCGTTGATGTTCTGCGTTCCGATCAGCGTCTGTGTAAAGTAACCGAAGCGAAGGTCAGGCAGCAACCGTGCCGATTCCAGTTTTTTTTGCCTGGCGGCTACGTCCGCCAGCTGTTTACCCAGTGCCAGTACAGGGTTATCCAGTGATACCGTTGTACTGATATTTGCTTCCGGCATAAATGACCCGAGATCGCCGTTTACATCCGTTATTTCAGGCGACTGGCAAAGAAGACGCAGTTGATGTAGCGTCATTTCGATGTCCGCCTTGTTGCGTTCATACGCGTTCAGTGCCTCGGCCTGTTGTGTTTCCACCAGGGTCCGGGTAAGCAGTGTCCCTTCGCCGGTTTTGTACTGGACGGACGCAGCCCGCGCCAGATCCGACATCAGGCTATCCTGGTGCATCAGCGTTTTTTCCCGTGCCTTCAGGTAAAGCAGGTGATTAAAAGCCTGGCGTACCTGGAAGGTAAGTTCATTCCTGCTGACTTTTTCCTTAAGTACCGATGTTGCAGTAAGCGACCGGTTCACGGCCGCCTGCCGGGCAAAAACAGTGGGGAACGGCAGACTTTGTGTAACGGTAAAGTTGTTGTCCTTCTTTTGAATACTGTTGAACTGGCCGTAAAGTAAGGAGACATCGGTTTTGGGCAGGTCAAATGACGTTTTCTGCAGGGCCGATTGTTTTTCCGTTTCCAGCGCTGCGGCCTGAACGCCGGGATTTTTCTCCAGCGCAAGCTTCACTGTCTCGGCAAGGGTAGGCTTATCCTGAGCGTTGCTATCGGGCGACAGCGCGAACAGGGCGATAAATATGGTCACGATAAGCGCCTTGTTTTTTCCAGGCTTTATGGAAATGGTTTCAGCTACCATATACAATACAGGCAAGACGACCAGTGTGAGCAAGGTCGCGCTCACCAGTCCGCCGATCACTACGGTCGCTAACGGCTTTTGTACTTCTGCACCACTTCCATGGGAGAGAGCCATTGGTAAAAAACCCAATGAAGCTACCATCGCTGTCATCAGAACAGGACGCAGCCGTGTTGAGGTTCCTTTCATAATAATTTCGGTTAGATCTGTTAAACCTTCTTTTTTCAATCGATTAAATTCAGCGATAAGTACAATTCCGTTCAGAACGGCGACACCGAACAATGCAATAAAGCCAACACCGGCTGAGATACTGAACGGCATACCTCTTATCCAGAGGGCAAAGACACCTCCGATTGCTGAAAAGGGGATCGCGGTATAAATAAGCAACCCCTGTTTTACGGATCCGAACGTAAAATAGAGCAGGACAAAGATCAGTACCAGGGAAACCGGCACGGCTATCGCCAGGCGTGCTCTGGCTTCCTGCAGGTTTTTAAAGGTACCCCCATAGGTGACAAAATACCCCGGCGCGAATTTTATGTTAGCCTCCACTTTTTGCTGCAACTCTTTTACGATACTTTCAACATCTCTGCCGGTGGTGTTGAAACCGATGACGATTCTTCTTTTCGCGTCATCCCGCTGGATCTGGTTTGGCCCGACGATAAGGGTTACATCGGCCACCTGCGTCAGGGGAATCTGATGCCCGGTACCGGAGGTAACATACAGGTTCCTGATATCTTCCGCAGACTGACGGTTCCTGATATCCATTCGCACTACGATATCAAATCTTTTTTCACCTTCGAACAACAGACCGGCGCTTTGGCCTGCCATCGCCGAGTTGATCACTTCATTGACCTGTCGAATGGAAATACCAAAACGCGCCAGCTCGGCCCGTTTCATCCGGATGACGATTTGCGGAAGTCCCGTGATATTTTCAATATAAAGGCTTTCCGTCCCCTCGATACCGTTTGTCAGCTTACCGACCTGCGCGGCATATCGCGCCAGAGCATCGAGGTCTTCGCCGTATACTTTTATTACAACATCCTGGCGGGCGCCGGTCATCAGCTCATTAAAACGCATCTGGATAGGATGCTGAAATCCGAACCAGACGCCTGGAAGGTTTTCATGCAAGACATCCTGCATTTTGGCGATCATCTCTTCCTTTGTCTTGGCCGATACCCATTCGGATTTGTCTTTCATCACGACCATCATATCCGCAGCCTCGATCGGCATCGGGTCCGTTGGTATTTCTCCGGAACCGATCTTCGAGATCACTTTTTCCACTTCCGGAAAATTCTTCAGCAGGATTGCTTCACCACGGGTTGTGGCATCTGTAGTGGCGCTGAGGCTGCTTCCCGTCAGGAGTCGCGTATCCACGGCGAAGTCGCCTTCATCGAGCTCCGGGAGGAACTCACCTCCCAATGTATAAAAGAGCGACACACTTGCAGCGAGCAGAACCAGAGCCAGGCTAATCACGATGGCTTTTTTACGGAGCGCTCCGGAGAGGACAGGTTCGTAAAAACGATGCAACCGTTCGATCATCCGGTCGGAGATGTTCTTTTTATGAACAGGATTCCGGCTGAGAAATAACGATGAGGCTAATGGTACATAGGTCAGCGACAGGAGAAAAGCGCCCATGATCGCGAAGATCACGGTTTGAGCCATGGGTTTGAACATTTTTCCTTCAATACCGACGAGAGAAAGGATCGGGAGATAAACGATAAGAATGATGATCTGTCCGAAGGCGGCAGCATTCATCATACGTTTCGCCGCCGTGCCTACCTCGTCATCCATCTGGGATTGTGTGAGCCTGCTTCTGAAACCCGAAGAAGTAATGTGATGTAGCGTTGCTTCCACAATAATAACGGCACCATCCACGATCAGGCCGAAGTCAATTGCCCCGAGGCTCATCAGGTTTCCTGACACTCCGAAAAGATTCATCATGCTGACGGCGAAAAGCATGGACAAGGGAATGACAGATGCGACGACAAGGCCGGCGCGAAGGTTGCCTAACATCAATACAAGCACAAAAATGACGATCAGTGCTCCCTCTGCAAGGTTTTTCGTCACTGTTTCAATGGCATGATTGACGAGCTTGGTCCGGTCCAGAAAGGGTTCAATAGTGACACCTTCCGGGAGGTTTTTTTCGATCTGCGCGATCCGATCCTTCACATTCGCGATAACCTGCGAGGAATTGGCACCTTTAAGCATCATGACGACGGCACCGACCGTCTCACCCTTGCCGTTGTGCGTCATCGCGCCGTAACGGATCGCATGACCGAACTTAACCTGGGCGATATCCCGTATCAGCAGCGGGATCCCCGACTCATTATTACGAACGACAATGGAATTGATATCTTCCAATGATTCCAGGAGGCCTTCGCTGCGGATAAAATACGTACTTGTATTCTTTTCTATATACGCGCCACCGGTGTTCTGATTATTGTTTTCCAGTGCGGTAAAAACGTCGCTGATGGAAAGATCCAGGCTTCGGAGTTTTTCAGGGTCGAGGGCTACCTCGTATTGCTTCAGGTTTCCGCCGAAACTGCTCACATCGGCAACACCGGCGGTACCCAACAGCTGCCGCCTCACGATCCAGTCCTGTATGGAACGCAACTCCATGATGGAGAATTTATCCTCGAATCCGGGTTTGACGCCGATGATGTACTGGTATATTTCGCCCAGCCCGGTCGTGACGGGAGCCAGTTCGGGCGTTCCTACACCCGGCGGGATTTGTTTTTTCGCTTCGGTCAGTCTTTCGCCGACCTGCTGCCTAGCCCAATACCCATCCGTTGCATCGGAAAAGACGATGGTGACCACCGATAACCCGAACCGGGAAAACGAGCGTATCTCCTGGATATGGGGAATAGTTGCCATAGTCTGCTCAACCGGGAATGTAACGAGGCGTTCGATATCGAGCGCGGATTGTGATGGTGCTACCGTGAGCACCTGTACCTGGTTATTGGTAATGTCCGGTACGGCATCGATGGGAAGCTGGGTAACGGAGTATGCTCCCCAGGAGATCAGTATAACAATGAGAATACCGATGATGAGTTTATTTCGAATTGAAAATTGAATAATGGAGTTTAGCATGTCTCGCGATCGGGTTTAAAATGCGGAATAACAGGATAAGGCTACCGTCGTCTTTGGAATGAAACAAAACAAATAGGCTGACCCTGAAAAATGTAAAAAAACGATGCGTGGGTCAGGCCCTGGGCGGCTGCCAGATGGAGAACTGAAAGAAAGTGTTATTGAAAGGTGATTTGAATATCCCTATTTTACAGGTTGTATTAAAAACCTGGACGATCGTTTCCGGGAGGTCTTCCGGTGGCATGGCGATGGCCAACGAGATCTCTGGACACGAATCTCCTTTGAAGGGCAGTTGTTTGTCGCGTGCGTAGTCAACGGACCTGGTGTCGCCGCTGAAATAGTGCAACACCATAAAGTCAACGAGGCTGATCGAAGGGTTATCCTGAAGGTGCTCGGTATAATGAACAAACAACAGCGGTACCTTCAGAAACTGATGAAGCTCCGTGCTGGACAGCAAATAAATCAGCAGAAACAGTATGGGACCAGTCCTTTTCATTTCCAGAGCAAATAAACGAATAAATCTGAATAGATTCTGAATTACCAACGGTGAGAAATGCCGCGGAAATTCTAAATTTAAACAGGTACTAACAAGACCACTGCAAATCTGAATTCATTCATAACCCCGTAACATGCATCCACTTGTCCTTTTGCACGGATCTGTCAGGCCTTTGCGCAAACCCGTGAAGTTGCAGGCCGGTAAATTAACCCTAGAGTATGAAGGGGGCTTCCTTCGCTATATCAAAATAGGAGAAACGGAAGTACTCCGTATGATCAACCATTACATCAGAGATGAGCATTGGGCGAATATACCCATGGTAATTACCGGGGAGAAGATAGAAACCAACTCGGACGGCTTTTCAATTTCCTATACCGCTGACTGCATCGAAGGAAATGTATTGTTCCGGTGGAATTGTGTGATCCTGGGAAAGGCCGATTCCAGCGTTACCTTTACCATCGAAGGAACGGCACTCAGTCCGTTCAAAAGAAACCGGCTCGGATTCACCGTTCTCCATCCCATCGATACTGTGTCAGGCAAGGAATGTGTGATCCTTCATTCGGACAGAACAAAAGAGACGCGCACATTCCCTGAATATATCAGTCCCTTTCAGCCGTTTTTCGACATCACCGGTATGTACTGGCAACCAGCTGACCGGCTGGAAGCGGAAGTACATTTTATCGGCGACATATTCGAAACTGAAGATCAGCGAAACTGGTGTGACGACTCTTTCAAAACCTACTGCACTCCACTAGCCCGCCCGTTTCCCGTGTCGGTGAAAAAAGGCGACAGGGTCAGCCAGTCGGTGCATTTCAAAGTCACGACAAAAAAAACTTTACGGCGGCAGGAGGAACCGCTTACGTTCGCCGTTGAGCGACAGACAACCGTACCTTTCCCGCCGATCGGGTTAACGCTTAAGAATCTGAACCACGACGAACGGGCGGTTCAAAACCTGAAAGAACTGGGTGTTGATTTTCTCAGGGTGGAGGTACGCCGTGAATCGGAACTGGCGGGGCAGCTGCAGCAAGCTTTAAAAATCGGGTTACCGCTTGAAATTGTGCTGTTTGCCAAGTGGAATTTCGGAACATATGTTGTGAATATGCTGGCCGGTGTGAAGGACAGGATAGCGCGGATCGTCGTGTTGCCGGCCGATTCGCATTGCACGAACGCCGAATTGATCGGGCGTATTGTCCCCACGTTGCGACAGAATTTTCCGGAATGTATGATCGGAGGCGGAACAGACGCATTTTTTACGGAGATCAACCGTGAGCGTACACCCCCGGAGTTACTCGACTTCCTTACATTTTCGATCAACCCGCAGGCGCATGCTGTCGACCTGGCGACGGTCACTGAAAATCTTAAACCACAACGGGAGGTTGTTCGCACCTGCCGTACATTTGCCGGAGGAAAGGGAGTTCATATCGGACCGGTAACACTTCGCACCCGACGGAATCCCGGCGCAACGTCTGAAGAGGAAAAGAAAAGCGCGAAAGGTGGTCTTCCCGACAGCGTCGACCCCCGCCAGCTTTCCCTATACTGCGCCGGATGGACCATGGGAAGCATCAAGTACCTCGCCGAAAGCGGCGCGGGAGCGATCACCTACTTTCAAACCTGCGGCTGGTCGGGGATCATGCCTCACCGCGATCAACCCTGGCCTGGTGAATTCAAGGTGGACAATGAACAGGTTTATCCCGTGTACATCATCCTGAAGGAAATCCTTCGCCATAAATCAAAACAGGTTGTCCGGCTGGTAATGAGCAACCCGCTTAAGGCGGATGGGCTGGCTTTTGTCAGTGCCGACCGGCAGCTCACGATATTTCTGGCGAATTATACAGATGAAATCCAGACCGTATCATTACCTGCCGAGGTACGTGTCAGCCATTGCCGGATCATAGACGCCGGCGCGATGGAAAAAATGACTTTAAACGCTGGAGAGGAGGGGGAATATCGGAATGCGGGGCGTACCATCAGCCTGCCACCGTTTGCGATGGCTATTCTTCAATAATCAATAAAAAGAAAAGAAGAAAAAATGCCGCCGAAGCAACCGCCGGCTTTTCTTTCCGTATCAATACTCATTGTGACGCTGCCGCATAACGGCCGCCAAGCACAAAAGACCATCTCTTGTTTCCTTCTCCTTTGTGAAAGGTTCCGTTTACGGAATAGGATTCAAAAAGTATTACGCCTCTTCTTTCCGAAGGGGCTTTTTTTTATCCGATTTAGTGGCGATCAACAGGGGCAATACTGAAATTCAAAAGCTCGGTGTGCCGTATAACGGAAATATCGACGATGGTCAGAATGTCTTTGCTGGTAAGTTCTTTGAACAACTCGTGCGTGCTGTTGAGGGGTTTCCCTTTAAACGAAATGATGATATCACCTTCCTGCAGCTGCGAGCGTGAGGCGGGTGAGCCTTCCTGGATCTTGGTAACAAACAAACCTTTCTTATTTGGGAGGTTATAGTGTGTCCTGATCTTGGGGTTGATCGCGACCTCCTGCAGCATCAGCCCGATGTAAGCCTTGAAAACTTTCCCGTCGCTGATCAGCTGCCGTGCGATTTCTTTCGCCGTATTGATATCGACGGAAAAGCTAAGACCTTGAGCACCCTGAATAACGGCGGTATTGACGCCGATAACTTCTCCTTCCGTCGTGATCATCGGTCCGCCGGAGTTACCGGGATTCAGGGCAGCGTCCGACTGAATGACGTTGTCTACCAATCGCCCCGATTGTGTCTGAAGTGTTCTTCCCAGCGCGCTCACAACGCCGGCTGTGACGGTGTGCTGGTAGCCGTAGGGATTGCCGATAGCGATAACAAATTGCCCGATCTGGATCTGGGTCGCGTCTCCTAGTCTGGCGACGGAATAACCTTCCGAGTAGATCTTTAAAATAGCAATATCCGTGTCCGGATCCTTTCCGATCAACACCGCCTCGATTTCGTTTTCGTTCAGGAGACTGACCATGATCTTCTCCGCACCTTCCACCACGTGGCTGTTTGTAAAAATCATCCCGTCCGAAGAAAAGATAAAACCCGATCCTGATCCCGCCGGTCTCAGTTTACCTTTTATTGTTTTATATACATCGATTTTAACGACCGCGTTCTTCGTTTTATCCACGGCCTCGATAATCATCTTTGAAAAACTGTCCATAAAAATTTCTCCCGGGGTGCCTTGGATCAAAGACGTTACCAACCCGGTTTTTATGCTAAAGTGGCTGGTGATTTTTTTACAACCCGGCCAAAATGCCCTGAAAAAGATATTGTCAACCGGAGCAAACGGACTTAATAGCCGGATTATTGCTGACTCACCGGCGTATTGCCGCTCCTTTCCCCGAGGAAAACGGAAAGGTTTCCATGGGTTAACGGTCAGTCAACGATCATTAATTTTTGAGTGTCCGTCAGCTGCCCGATCCGGGCTTTTATCAGGTAAATTCCCTTAGTCAGTTTTTCCGGTTTGAGCTCGAGCGTTTTGCCGTTGTAAGCCATGAAGTTATTTTGGAACACCAGGCGTCCCGTCATATCGTGCAGGGTGATGTACAGCTCTTCATTCGGGATCGTTGTTTTTACTTTTACAAAGATGGTATTGTTTTCAACCGGATTGGGAAACACACTGATGCCGAGCCGGATGGATTGTGCATCATTGTCTACGCGTATTACTTTTGAAAACGTAGCCGAATTATCCAGGTCAACCTGTTTGATCCGATAATAGTTGTGGCCTGTCAGCGGGTCCTCATCGGCAAATTCATACGACAGATCGAAGTCCGAATAGCCGCCTGATTTTGTGGGAACGCGTGCGAGTTCTTCAAATACTTCACCATCGGCAGATCGTTGTACTTCGAAGTGATCGTTGTTCTTTTCGGAAGCGGTAACCCACTTCAGATTTACCGTTCCGTTGTTTAGGGTTCCGGTAAAGGACTTCCAGGTCACGGGCAGGGGATTTGTTCCGCCCGATTTGTTCCCCAGGGTAAAATTGCTGAAGGTGGAAAACGAACCGGACAGGATGCTTCCGGTCCCATTACCAGTAGCTGTACCGTTTATATCGAACCATACTGTGCCGGATCCCACATTCTTTACGACGGTCAGGTTGGCAAAATCCGTTACGCCATCGCTTGACCCCGAACCGTAGTACAACCTTACCGTGGCTGAGCTCAGGTTGGCCGGAGCTCCCGGTCTGTCGATATTCCAGTATCGTGCGCCGGATACCCGGTCGATCGATAACGGAAGGGTATAGCCCAGTGCGACCGCCGATGAATTGTAGTGCTCAGCCGTATAAAAAACCGAGGAGGCATCGGTATGTGAAACCGTTAATACAGCCGGACGATAGTCCCCGTTTTTACCGATGGGGAAATTACGAACGGTATTCGCGGTCGATGTCGCGACTTCGTAGCGCATCGGACCATCAATATAACTAGAACTGCTGCCAATAGTTGTGGACGAAGCATTCATTAACGTCAGGATATTCGAAGAAGTGGTTCGGACGACCCCGGATGTCATCGTCAGGTTGCCGTTCACGGTGGCAGCTCCTCCCATCGTGATCTGGGGTGTGAATGCCCGCGTATTGTTGATGATCACATGGCCGTAAGAAAAAGAATCCCCCCCGGAACCGGCGGTTGCTGCAAATACCTGAGGATACACACTACCGTTATATTCCACGGTAGCGGTATTGGCGCTTGTCATCGCGCCGTACGGTGTTGAACCCCTGACAAAACTGCGACCGATTTTCAGTTGAGCGGCATTGTTCAATTCGATCACTTCCAGGCTCGCACCCGATGCAACGAAATTTACATCCCTTTTGACCGTTAACACGGAACTATTGTTTACCTGCAACCTGAGCGGCCGGCCGCCGGTTGAAGAAAAATTAACATCCTGGTTGACGGTAACTGCCGCAGTCCCGTTCATCGTAAACAAATTGTCCGCTACTGTTCCGCCCGAACTGGACAGCTGCAAATCACGGTTGACGGTAACGGTACTGCCGGTACTGATCGTTATTCCAAAATTTGCGTTGCCGCCCTGACGATCAAAAATGAGGTTGTTGTTAATATATGCGGAACTATTACTGAGAAAGCTCAGTGCCCCCGTGAAGTTGTTTCCCGAATTTCTCAATGTCATTTTGCCGTTCACCGTAAGGGATGAACTTGCATTTACAGTCAGCGATGTGTTGGCAGTGGCTGCGTCAACGAATACCTCCGCGGCCTGTTGTGCTCCTGGAACAGTGATGTCATAACCGCGGATATTGGCGACGTCTCCCGCGTTGGGGTAGGACGACGCTATGCTCCCTCCGTAACCTGCCGTCGACCAGGTTGAATTATTGTCCCAGGGGCCGCTGGCCCGGGAGTAATATGTGTTGGCGATATTGTTGACACATAATGTAAAAGTTCCGCGTTGACCGCTGTTGAGTACATCCACGGAAATGTAATACCAGTTCCCCACGACAAGGGAACTGTTTGAAATCGAGACATCGTCGGTGGATGCCGAGTACCGCGAGCAGGCCACCTGGGTGGTGCCATCGGCTTGCCATAAAGCAAGTTGTGTATAACGTTGTGAACCCTTGGCGCCGACGATATCAACGGTAATGGTCACGTTCGCCGTGATAGCCTGGAATTTGAACCACCGGTTAAACAGTGGTCCACCGTTGTTCCAGCACGAACCCCTGTTCTTGTCGGCTGTTGCGCCGGTGGTGGAGTATGCGGCATCCGATGAACACCAGTTGTTAAGGTCTGTCAGTTCAAACGCCCCCTCATAGTAGTCATAATCGGCCAGGTCGCTCAGGCAAAGGGTAAACGTACCACGCTGTCCGCTGTTAAGTACATCGACGGAAAAGTAATACGTAGTTCCTGGTGTAAGCGTAGTGGCGGCTGCGACGACGTCGTCGGTGTTATTGACATATAAATTACAGGCCACCTGGGTTGTTCCGTTAGCCTGCCACAGGGCGAGTTGTGTATACCGTTGAGTTCCTTTTGTTCCATTGATATCGACGGTGACGTTGATCCTTCCGCTGGCTGGGGCCGTAAATTTAAACCACCGGTTGTACAATGGTCCTCCGTTGTTCCAGCATGCGCCTGCGTTTTTGTCCGGCGTCGCACCCATGGTGGAATAGATAGCATCGGCGGAGCATGTGTTGATGAGGGCTGTGACGTCTGTGGCGCCTTCGTAGTAATCATAGTCAACCGCGTCACTCAAACAAAGGGTGAACGTACCGCGCTGCCCGCTGTTGAGCACGTCGACGGAAATGTAATAGGTTGCGCCCGGCGTCAATGTGGTGGATGCTACAGTGACGTCGTCAGTGTTATTGACATATAAATTACAGGCCACCTGGGTTGTTCCGTCCGCCTGCCATAGGGCGAGTTGTGAATATCGTTGAGTTCCTTTGGTTGCGTTGATATCGACGGTGACGTTGATCCTTCCGCTTGCTGGTGCTGTGAATGTAAACCAGCGGTTGTACAACGGACCACCATTGTTCCAGCATGCGCCTGCGTTTTTGTCCGGCGTCGCACCCATGCTGGAATAGATAGCATCGGCGGAGCAGGTGTTGATGAGGGCGGTGACGTCGGTGGCGCCTTCGTAATAGTCGTAATCGACCGCGTCGCTCAGGCAAAGGGTGAACGTACCACGCTGCCCGCTGTTGAGCACGTCGACGGAGATGTAATAGGTCGCTCCGGGCGTGAGTGTAGTGGATGCCACGGTTACATCATCCGTGTTGTTGACGTACAGGTTACATGCGACAGGTGTTGTTCCATCGGCGTGCCACAGGGCGAGTTGTGTATATCGTTGTGTTCCTTTTGTTGCATTGATATCGACGGTGACGTTGATCCTTCCGCTTGCGGGTGCTGTGAATGTAAACCAACGGTTGTATAAGGGACCACCATTGTTCCAGCATGCTCCCGGATTCTTGTCCGGTGTCGCGCCGGTTGTAGAATAGATGGCGTCGGCGGAGCAGGTGTTGATGAGCGCTGTGACGTCGGTGGCGCCTTCGTAGTAATCATAGTCAACCGCGTCACTCAAACAAAGGGTGAACGTACCGCGCTGCCCGCTGTTGAGAACGTCGACGGAGATGTAATAGGTTGCGCCGGGCGTCAATGTGGTGGAGGCGACAGTGACGTCGTCGGTGTTATTGACATATAAATTACAGGCCACCTGGGTTGTTCCGTCCGCCTGCCACAGGGCGAGTTGTGTATATCGTTGTGTTCCCTTTGTTCCATTGATATCTACGGTGACGTTGATCCTTCCGCTTGCGGGTGCTGTGAATGTAAACCAGCGGTTGTACAACGGACCACCATTGTTCCAGCATGCTCCCGGATTCTTGTCGGGTGTCGCGCCGGTTGTAGAATAGATGGCATCGGCGGAGCAGGAATTGATGAGTGCGGTGACGTCAGTGGCGCCTTCGTAGTAATCATAGTCAACCGCGTCACTCAAACAAAGGGTGAACGTTCCTCGCTGCCCGCTGTTGAGCACGTCGACGGAGATGTAATAGGTTGCGCCCGGCGTTAATGTGGTGGAGGCGACAGTGACATCGTCGGTGTTGTTGACGTACAGGTTACAGGCGACAGGTGTTGTTCCATCGGCCTGCCACAGGGCGAGTTGTGTATATCGTTGTGTTCCCTTTGTTCCATTGATATCGACGGTGACATTGATCCTTCCGCTTGCGGGTGCTGTGAATGTAAACCATCGGTTGTACAACGGACCACCATTGTTCCAGCATGCGCCTGGATTCTTGTCCGGTGTCGCGCCCGTTGTAGAATATATGGCATCGGCGGAGCAGGTGTTGATGAGTGCGGTGACGTCAGTGGCACCTTCGTAATAATCGTAGTCGACCGCGTCGCTTAAACAAAGGGTGAACGTTCCGCGCTGCCCGCTGTTGAGCACGTCGACGGAAATATAGTAGGTTGCGCCGGGCGTCAATGTGGTGGAGGCTACAGTGACATCATCGGTGTTGTTGACGTACAGGTTACAGGCGACCTGTGTTGTTCCATCGGCCTGCCACAGGGCGAGTTGTGTATATCGTTGTGTTCCTTTTGTTGCATTGATATCGACGGTGACGTTGATCCTTCCGCTGGCTGGTGCGGTAAATTTGAACCACCGGTTGTACAACGGCCCTCCGTTGTTCCAGCATGCGCCCGGGTTCTTGTCTGGTGTCGCGCCAGTCGAGGAATAGATGGCATCGGCGGAGCAAGTGTTGATGAGTGCAGTGACGTCGGTGGCACCTTCGTAATAATCGTAGTCAACCGCGTCGCTCAAACAAAGGGTGAATGTACCGCGTTGCCCGGTATTGAGCACATCGACGGAAATGTAGTAGGTGGCACCGGGTGTCAGAGTGGTCGCGCCGACAACGACATCATCGGTGTTGTTGACATACAGGTTACAGGCGACCTGTGTTGTTCCATCGGCTTGCCATAGGGCGAGTTCCGTATACCGTTGAGTCCCTTGTGCGCCGGTGATATCGACTGTTACATTGATCCTTCCGCTTGCCGGTGCGGTGAACCTGAACCAGACATTGGCCACCGGACCTGCGCCGGTATTCCAACAGGAACCCTTGTTCAGATCGGCTGTAGCGGCTGTTGTCGTGTAAGCCGCCGCCGGAGAGCAGCTGTTAATCAGAGAAGTTACGTCGGTGGCTGCCGCGTAGTTATCATTTGCGGGCTGTGCCAAAGAATACAAAGAACTAATGCAGAAAGCGAGCAGAAGTTGAAACCGGAGGACTTTCATTTCAAGGATAAAATACGTCCGAATGTAGGACTTTTTGTAAAAAAATGCCAGACAATACCCGAGTAAAGAAGGACAAACCAAGCGCAAAAGTAAGGGCAATGACAATGTAGCCTCGTTACTTTGTTTTAGTGATCTTATTTTGAGATATCAGCGTATTTCCGGAATAGACACTGACGATGTATAAGCCGGCTGATACGGAGTTTCCCTTCGTGTCCGTCGTGTTCCAGACAAAATCCGTGGCGGATGTGCTTTTCTTAAGAACCAATTCACCGATACTATTGTGAATTTCAATCCTCACCGCCTCCGCCGAAGGCCGCTCAATACGAATCGTAAATGAATCGTTGGAAGGATTGGGATAGACAGAAAGCTCCATATCGTGTAACGCTTCGGTTCCGGTGATCAAATCGCACACGCCGGGCATATTCGCATCCATCCATTGCAGCCTGCTGATGATCCATTGTTTCATAAAATTTATTTCATTGGCATAGGTGAGTCCGATGTATTGGTTGGGCCAGACATAGGTGCCCAGTATGGGCCAACGCTGGAAGTTCCGGACCTGTGCATCTCCCAGGAGGTTCGCCATGGAGTCGATGGCGGTGATAAAGTACCCGTCTGTTAAAAATGATGAACGAAGTTCGTTCCAGCGGCATTTTAAACTTTTTGCAAATCCGGGATCGCTTACCATACGACGAAACCAGTACATCCTGTACTGTTCATCCCACATCCACCCCGGGGCGTATTGCGCGTTTGATGAATAATCTACGTTGCCGTAAGCGAGGTTAAAGTCCCACAACGGACCCATATGTAGTTTTCCGCCATCGCTGTCTTTCTCCTTGTAGAGGTACGTACTGTATACGAACGCATCGATATTTTTTCCTATTTCATTAACGAGGATAAAATCTACAGCGGACGCGATGTCGAAATACTTTTTGTATCCCGTCGAAGTGTTGATGAAGGATGGAGAAGCCAGCGCCGCTTCGGCTTCCGAGACGTAGTTGCGGATGTAATTCTGCTGAGAAGTTGTCAGGTCCGTTCCTTCCCGGTCGTAATACTGGAAGTTGATGATGTTTTCTCCGGGAAGTCGCGGGACCGAAGAGGTTGTCCAGGCGGGAAAGTCGTTGTTGTCAGTCTTATCGACGCGGAGGATGTATCCGCCCGTGAGTTCGTCACCCGACACATCTTCCGGTTTCAGGTTTGCTATGTCAACACGGTTCTTATCCTGTTTGATCTTTTCGATCAACACATAAATCCCCGCGTACTCTTCGTTGAGGATCAGTTCGACAAACCTTGTGCGTGGCGCATAATGCCCCAGGTCGTTTCCCAGTTTGTATGTCAGGACATCGCGCAGCATGGTTTTATCCGTGTATGGAGCGTACAGGATCCAGTCGTTTTCCATCGGCATACCGAGCAGGCCTGTGTTGAGGTTGTTTCCCTGGAGGTCCTGGGTTTCGATGGAGAACGATCGTTTCGGAAACATCTGCGAAGACTCACCCCGGTACTCGATGCTGATCTTGCCATCGTAGTGATTGGGTTCGTCGGCAACATTGTTGAGCATACCAACACCGTTGTAAATGATCCCCATATCCGCTACGATCCGTGTTTCATCCGTGATCGATTGATTATTCGTGTTGATGGAGACGATGGGCAGATGGGAGGATGTAAAGACCAGCGGTGGAACGAACCAGGAGGGCAGGGGACCGAAATGGGTGGCGCTGTTTATGATTCCGAACGAAAGAAAAGCGGCAGCGGAAAGATCGGACGAACCGATATTTTCATTATGGACCCGGAGGCAAAGGATATTCTCGCCTTCCGTAAGCAAGCCCAAAATCTTTTCCTT
This sequence comes from Chryseolinea sp., assembly GCA_041742155.1. Taxonomy (GTDB): domain Bacteria; phylum Bacteroidota; class Bacteroidia; order Cytophagales; family Cyclobacteriaceae; genus Chryseolinea. The sequence goes on from JBGSJE010000013.1 coordinate 181,338, forward strand.
TTTGATCAGATGCGACTCGGGAGGAAGGCCCTGATACAGAAAAGCTTCGTGAAGGCCTGAACTCGGACTATTATACGGTATGGTGGTCTGGGAACCCATGAAGCCCCGGGCTACCTCAACACCGTTCAGGTAGGCGACAAAGCCATCGTCGTAATCGACGTGAAGAAGTGCTTGTTCGATATCATCAAGGTCGGCGATAGTAAATTTCTTCCTGAGAAATACAGATAACACGGGTTGGATAATAGTCCGGTCGTCGCCGTCGCCGTAACCGATGCTTCCCCTGCCTGCCGGCCACGATGTGTCGTCGTAGTTTAGTGTATTCCATAACAAACCGGGATCGGAAGTTCCGGGGAAATACTTCCAGGTCGAACTGTCGTAAACGGCGGTTTCCCAATGATCGATATCCTGCGCAAAAACGCCCGATAAGGGCACTGTCAGGAACAAAAGCGCGGCCAGGTATTTCCGGAAAAGCGATGGAGTTGTTTCTATAATCCTATGGGCTCAAGGCGACCAGACAAATAGTTGACCGCCGGTGGTTGCTGAATGTTATCCGTGCTGTTCAGAAATTCAATATACGCAAGCACAATGTTGTGTCTCAGTTTTATTTCAAGCTCCTTCAGCTTAAGGAGATTTCCATTAAAACGAACGGCAGCCATGGGGTTTTCGTCTTTGATAGCTTTTAATGTGCCCGAGAGTGACCCGACGTTCAATGCCGAGATTTTCTCCCGGATGTCGCGGTAGCGTTTGATGAGACTCCTCAACTGCTCATGTGAAAGCAACCGTTCAGTCTGGAATTCCGCTTTCGCTTCATCCCGGTCATGAGTAGCTTCGATGGCATCGAGCCTTCGTTTGGTCATATCACCCTTGTTCGGATTTGTTATCGGTATGGTGATACCCAGCGATATACTCCACGGTTTCCGATCCTGCTCGGTGCGATATTCCTCGTACGTAGTCTGGAGAAAACCGAGGTTGATGTTTGATTTCTCCAGCAGGTATTCCTGGTTGGCGAGCTGGATCTTGTTTTCGCGGTATGTAACCGTAACAGGTGTCGATTGAACCGACATAAGGCTGTCGGATACCTGAGCGATCCGTTCAACGGAAAGGATATCGGCATAAGTCCATCCGATACTGACGTCTGAAACATTGGCAGAGAGAACGCTCATCTTCCGGAGCTGGTTATCCATTTCAAAAACAGCTTCCTCCAGTTCGACCATCCTGTCCATCTGATCCAGTTTCAGTTCAAGGTAATCCTCGCCGTTGAAGAGATCGGAGTTCGCCTGTCTTTCGAGAATTGACAACTGAGTTGTGATCAGGCGGCTGTTATCTTCTTTCAGTTTCTTGATTTCCCTGAAGTACAACAATTCGGCGATGAGGTTATAACGTGTGGTCAATGCCTCTTTCAGGACCAGTTCCCTCTCCAGTGCGAGTGTGGTTCTGTACTGCCTGAAATAATTGCTGTTGTTTTTCAACTCCCAGGGATTGGCCGGTGAAAACCGTAGCCCGTAATCCTGCCGTGAGGGATCGAGCTGGTTGTTCTTGGTACGGAATTCCATTTCTCTCAGCGGCGACAGCCGGTAAGGTTTTGTATCCAGGTACCTGATCTGTTCGTCAAAAGAGGTAAGCTCAAGATCCGATTTTGCGGTTTGAAGGAATTCACGAATGGACACTTGCGCGCTGCAGGGAAATACCAGCACCGTGACACATGACAGCAAGATGTTCTTGATATATCCGCTCATACTACCGGATCAGTACTTTTTCACCGCTTGCAAAACTGTTTTCAGGAGAGATCTCGATAAAAATCTCGCGGCCGAAAGCTTTAACGGCCGTAGATTTCTGCAGTATTTCCGGAAGCTCCGATACCGATCCGTAACCGATCACTTTGCCGGCGACAGAAACAGACCTGAGATCATATGAAGAAATACTAACCGTGGAACCGATCGCCGGCACGTGTCCCTTTTTCCCCACCAGGTAGCCAACGACGGTTGACGGTCTGACCGGGTTCACCGACAACAAAGGCGTGAATGCGTCCACCTGTTCGCCGTCCTTCACATACACATTTTCGACAACGCCGTCGGTAGTGGCAAATTTGCTGAGCTTCTTTTTTTCGTCGATGAGCAATTCCAGTTCACGTTCCAGCAGCCTGATCTGGTTTACCAATAGACTAGTTTCGGTGGTGCTTTCCTGCCTGATATCTTCGATCTTTATCTGCAGGGCGCGGCTGTGTTTTTGTTTTTGCAGTTCGAGCGACCGTAATTTTGTTTGCTGCGGATTTTTGGCAAGGACCAGTGCGGACGTATCGCCGGCCGATCCGAACTCGCGGGTCAGGCTCCGGTTCAGCTCAAGCTTGCTTTTGATCTGCCCGATATCCGTTTCGATTTCTTCGATTGTAATACCGTGCTGGGCTTTTACATATTCGATCTCCGAAGCCGCCAGTTTGGACTTTTCCAGTTGTTCCGATTTTAATACGGCGATACGGTTTGTTAACTTATCGATATCCATCTCAAGTTCATGGCTGGTGAGTTCGACAAGGACATCACCCGCCTTGACCTGACGGCCGGGGACTACGTGAACAGTTTGAACGAGCGCCGATTTTTCGGAGTTTATTTTATACTCTTTCGACTGGGTGACGCCGATTGAAGAATTTCCACTGCCTTTGAAGAACCTGGCGCTGATGTAAAGCATGGACAGGAAGAGCAACGCAATGGCAGGATAAAACCAGTTGAATGACGTTTTCATATCATGCCCCTGTTAATTCGTTAGTAGTGATCTTTATTTGTTTGATGTCCGCCATTGTTTTGAGGTGATCGATCAGTTGTTCTTTTGTGGCTTCTTTCTTTAAACAAACGGCATAGTGATACCGCATGGCATTTTCCTTGGTTACGGTAAGACTGACGATCCTGTATTCATGGCAGTGTTGCCTGAGAACTTCCACTACCGGTGGCAGGTTTGTGGTGAGGTCCAGCGTAAAATAAAGGTTGCTGTGTTGGGCAAAGCTTCTGAACGGGGACAGGTGGAGCAGGGCTGCGACCACACAAAACAGCATGGTTCCCACAAAGGAGATGGTGAATCCGTACACACCGATAGCCAGGCCGGTACTGAGCGCGGCAAACAGGAACAGGACATCCCGCGGGTCATCGATGCGGGTCCTGAACCGGATAATAGCCATAGCTCCGAATACACCCAGTCCGCGCGCCAGGCTGTCGCCGATAGCCATCATAACCATTGTGGTCACCACGGCGCCCAGGATCAGCGACTGGAAGAAGTTCTTCGGATAATAGTCACCGGTAAAAGTAAGTTTATGTGTAATGGCAATGATCGCGGCCAGCAGGAATGCCCACACGAATGAATACGTGATATTTACCAGTTCGGGGTACTCATATATGGGTTGATCCGGAAAGAGCTCAAGCATTTTTGTTTATCTGTTTAAAGCCTGCCTAATTAATTGCCGCTAGTTATTTGATGCCCCGGGCGAAGGCGTCACCTGTGTCGACCACGTGTCTCCACCGTCCGGTACTCTTCCCGTTGATTTATTTTCCGCCTGCGCACCAAACGTGTACGCATTGATCTCCCTTCCGTCGATATAATAGATGCCGATATCTTCGCCGGCGTTGGCCAGTGAGAAGTCGAGGTGTAAAGGTCCCTGGCTCGTGGTGCCGTCAGCCCACAACAGTAAAAAACCGCCCGCCGGAATGGTTGTTGCAGCGGCATTGTCGTTGGGTATTTTGTCTTTGAAAGGATTGGCCTTGTTATCGGACAAATACATTCCACCGATATTGACGGGTTGAGTGCCTGCGTTGTAGATCTCGATCCAGTCGTCGAACTCATTGGTACCACTGTCGGTATCGGGGCAGCATGCGGTATTGGCAGCCATGAACTCATTGATAAATAGCTGCGGCAGTACATCGGTATTCAGAAGGTAATCGAACAATTTGACGGGCGCCGTTGCGGGATCATAGGCCGTTTTGTTACTGCTGTTTTTTGCTTCGATGTAATACTCTACTTTACCGGTTGTGTTTTGCGCGGGGATGGTTCCCGAGTACGATCCCGAACTAAGGGTCATGGTTGTTTCGGTAAAGCTTCCGCTGTTCAGCCGGTAAAACAATTTTACAGAGGTGAGTCCGGAAGTTGTTACAAATGCTGTTTTTACCGTCACGGCATCAGCCAGGCCAGGAACGAGCGGAGTTTGTGTTGTGCTGGTGACCGCCGGAGCCTGTGTATCTCCGTTGGTTAAACCCTGGCTCGTGTTCCCGGAGATTACCAGTGTCGATGTTCCGTCGGGGTAACGTCCGTAGGACTGGCCGTCCTGTAAGGCAGGGAACTCCACCTTATCAATGAGCGTACCACCCGAATTTTCAAGGTAGACCGTTTCACCGTCGGAAGTCAGCTTAAAGTTCGTATGAAGCCCTGTACCGGTATCATCGCAAATAAGGACCAGAAATCCTTTCGCGGGTATAGTTGTATTGGCGGGTATCGTATATTTGGTTGCACCGTCGTCGTAGATGAAATATCCCCCGATATTCTTTGACGCTTCTCCTTCATTGTACAACTCGATCCAATCCTCGCCTGAGGAGTAGACCTCGTTTATAAAAATACCCTCGGGAGCAACTACAGTCGGTTCGTCGTCGGAACAGGAGGAAATCACCAGGATCAGGAAAGCAATAGCCAGGAGAAATTTTGTCCTTGGCTGGTTACGGTGTACCATGAAGATTAATAAGAATTTAAAGATAAAGTAATATTAAAGAAATATTTCAATTTATCGGCGCTCCTCTTTCAGTTCGAGGCCAGCGGGGGGAATGTGCCGGTCTGGTCAGGAAAGTAGTTGCAGGGAACAGACGGCGGGTGGTGATTTGGAAGGTGTTACTTTTTACAAGAAGTGATTACCGTTCAGCGCAGAATAGTAACCACGCCGCTGTAAGTCTTTTTTGTGTAGGTAAGTCTCAGGTCGATGGTATAATAGTATGTATCGGACGGTAGTAATTCGCCCTTATAGGTGCCGTCCCACTTCTTTTCCAGCCCGATCGACTGGAACAGGAGCAACCCTCTTTTATTATATACCCTGACGACGGCGCCATCGCACTGATCGGCGTTGGATAATGCTTTTACATTCCATGTTTCATTCGGTTCATCCCCGTTAGGTGTAAAGGCGGTCGGTATGTTAAGGAGTACTTCTGTGGCCATGACGATGCTTCGGGATACCAACTCGCTTTGCTGCTGGCCGTCATGCACGCTGACGTGTACCCGTCTGTTTCCGGGAAGGACTGTTATACCTGTCCCGTTCTCATCCTCCGGGAGGAGGTATTGGTACGTAACCGAACGGATCGCGTCCGTATATTCCTGCCGGGGTGCGTAGCCCACCAGCGACAATTTTCCGGCCTCCGCATCAAAGATCCCACGAATCGTTGCCGTGTTGGTAAAAAGAAGTTCGTCGTATCCTCTGCTATAATTATCGGGATCCAGGCTGATTTCAGCAAAGCTTAAATGGTCGTTGTCCACATCGGTCACTTCCAGTGTAGCCGATATCGACACAGGATCTGTTCCGGGCTCGTAGGAGACAGGTTCCGTTTCCATCAGCGAAATTACGGGAGCATCGTTTACCGGGTTGATCAGGATCGCCAGGTTGAAGGGCTCGCTCTCGTTACCGTCATTGTCGGTTACCGTTACCCGCACGGCCAGAAAACCATTGAGGTCTTTCCCCGGAGTAACGGTTAACTTGTTCACCACGTATTTTTTGCCCGGATCGTCCAGGACCTCAAGGGTAAAACCCGTAGGGTATGTATCATCGGCATCGGATACTACCAGATCGGTTAACCGGAGTGTGATCGACTCATCTTCATTAATGATCAGCGTTTGCTGGCCGATGATCTGGGGTTTTGACGAAGGAGGTATCACCAGAAGTTGCAGGCTGAATACGTTGCTGTTTGCTTTTCCGTCGTTTACCAGCACTCTTACGGGTAATGTTCCGGTAAAATTGGGTTCAGGTGTCACCGTTGTACCGGTAACCGTGTAATTATTGCCTTGCTGTACTTTCAGCGTAAAGTCCGCCGGGTAGCTGTTATCCGGGTCGGTGACCAGTAACTGACTCAGGTCGATCGTTACGGGGTTCCCCGTTGTGGTAATGATCGGATCCGGATTTTGTCCGTTGATAACCGGCGCGACGTTCGGTGCGGCGGTCACCCTGACGCGCAGCTCGAAGGTGTTGCTGTTTGCCGTACCGTCATTTACGGTGATGTTCGCCTTGATCGTACCATTGAAATTTAATGCGGGTGTGATCACGTTTCCATCGACCGTGTATGTAAAGCCGGGAGAGATCTTCATCGAAAAACCGTCCGGATATTTATTGTCTGGATCCGTTACCATCAGATCCGAGAAGTTGACGGGTATGGGTGTATTGATGAATGTTGTCAGCGCCAACTGATCTGTTATCAGCGGAGCGTCATTAACTGATATTACCGCGACCGCCAGGGGGAACACAGCGCTTTCATCTTTCCCGTCGTTCACGGTAACGTTGACCCAGATGGTGCCCGAAAAATTGAGCACAGGCGTGACCGTTTTTTCCTGGAATGAATAATTACTACCCTCGTGGATTGTCAGCGAAAAGTCTTTCGGATAATCGTTGTCAGGGTCGGTGACCTTCAGGTTTCCCAGAGCGACGGTGATTGCCTGGTCCTCCTTGACGGAAAGATCATCCTGTCCCGTAATAACCGGAACGGCATTCGGGCGGTCCGTCACGGTGATCTTCAGACTATATTTTTCGCTTTCATCCTCCCCGTCATTAACAGTTACGGGAACGGTTAAAGTACCCGTGAAGCTTCCATTCGGCGTTACCGTATTGTCTTTTACGGAATAGTTCTGGCCGGACGCGACTTTCAGGGTGAAGTCATCCGGGTATTTGTTGTCGGGGTCGACCACGGTAAGATCCGGGAGCGTGATGGTGATGTCTTCACCAGACGTGGTGCTCAGCGCAACCTGTCCGGTGATCTGCGGCCTTACGTTTTCAATTTCATTAACCCGTATTTTAAAATCGAATTTATTGCTTTCGTCCTTTCCATCGCTTACTGTAATGGGAACAGTGAGGTTACCTTTATAATCCTTGTCCGGGATTACCGTATTGCCCTGGAAGGTATAGTTTTTTCCTTCGTATAATGTTATGGTAAAATCACTGTGATCAAGGTCGTTCAGGTCGATGATAAAAAGATTTGTAAGCCGGATTGTCACCGGTACATTCTCATCTGTGTTGAGCGGCTGTGGTGTCTGGCCCGTGATGACAGGTTTGAGGTTGAGACCGATCTGGGCAATCGTATTTCCGCCAAGCAGGCAGAACAGGATACATGGCAATATCGCGAACCGAAGAAAGCCCATAACTATACGGCGAAGATACGCAATAAACGTATAGAAAGTACCTCAGTCGCGAAATGGCGATCTTAACACATTGACGATCAGTTAAGAATGCTGATCGATAATTTGTTTCAGGTATTCCGTGGGCACGACACCCGATTGACGCCACACCACATTACCGTTCTTAAAAAGCATCAATGTCGGTACACTTTGTACGTTATATGCCGAAGCTGCCTGTGGATTGCGGTCGATATCGATCTTGATAATCTTAGCCTTGTCGCCAACTTTTGTTTTGAGTTCCTGCAATATGGGAGCCATCATTTTACACGGCCCGCACCACTCTGCCGAAAAATCAACAAACGTCGGTTTGTCACCCTGGATCAATTCTGAAAAGCTGGTCTGTGCCATAGTATTAAACATTAACGGTTTCCACTCTTACAACCGGTGTCATAACAACCCGGGCTTTCACAGAGTTCGAGATAAGACAATTTATCTCGGATTTCTGAAGCACCTTATGTGCTTTTTCGACATCCTTCTCATCTCTTACGACAACGACAGGTTCCAGTAACACTTCGGTCATCATAAATTTCCCATCGACCTGGTCCAGTTTGCCTTTCGACGTGCAGTTGAAAGAAACGAAATCCAGTTTGGAATTTTCGGCAATCGCCAGGAAGGTCGTCATCAGGCAACTGCTCACGGAAGCCGTGAATAGATGTTCGGGTGACCAGATACCGGGTATACCTTTGGGAAATTCGGGCGGAGTTGCAACCTCAATGCAACCACCTGCACCGGTATGTTCACCCGCCAGTTCAGGGGAACACATCATTCCCCTGCGGTCTTTATTCCAGGCGATCTCGACGTTATAAAAATGTGGTTCCATGTTAGGATAGCTTATGTTGCAGCGATGACCAGCCACCGCCGTTGATGACATTTGTGTATCCGTGCGACTTCAGTATGCCACACGCCGATCCGCTTCGTCCGCCCGATGCGCAGCAAGCAATGATCGGTTTGTTTTTATCGGGAATCCGGTTGAGATTACTGGCTAACTCATCAACGGGGATATTGAGCGAACCCTTTATATGCCCGCCCTTGTATTCACCTCTTGAACGAACGTCCAGTATGACGGCTCCTTCCTTAAGTAGATTTTTAAAATCGGGAGCTGTGCCGATCCCGAACGTTTTCTTTAATAAGTCAATCATGTCTGTACGTTTTTATTGTCCCTTGGAATAAATCTTTTTTCTCAATGTACTGAGCCCGAATGGAAGGTATAACGGACAGGATCCGATCAGGCTGGTGAGTACCATGATGGCGGCAAACGCGATCAGGACCAATCCCAAAGTACCTTCAATAACTCCGGTAAAATAAAGTGTAACAACGAATGCAGCGATTATTAACCTGATAATCCTGTCTGCCGAACCCATATTTTTTTTCATGGTGTAAAATGTTTTTGTAAAAGTATATTTTGTCGTTTTGGTGTTCAGTAACTAAAGTCACACTCGGCGATTTTTAGCTACCTTCCCTGCGAATGATTAAAATTAAGGGCGAATGACCGGCGCTTTCCTGATATGAATCAGTCGCCGGACTGACGTTATTCAGGGTGTACGCAGACAGGGGATAGGGTATCGTGGCTAATTTTACACTTGGGTTAAACCTTTCTGACCTGTTTTAGTCTAACCGCGAAAATTGAAGAATCATGAATTTTAAACGCAAGTATTTAATAGTTGCCGCTTGTATCCTGGCCGCCGGGACCATCCAAGCCCAATCAGTTGCTGACCAGGACTCTACCGGTTTGCCGGGCGACAATTTCAGCCTGGAAGGCGCACTGGAAATGTTTAAAAAAGCCGGCTCCCCGGAGGAATTTGAGAGGCTCATCAACAGCGAAGACAACAAAGTCAATAACCTGGACCTGAATGGCGACGGAGAGATCGACTACATCAGGGTCATTGACCAAAGAGACGGCGATGCGCATGCCTTTATCTTACAGGCAGTGGTCTCAGAAACAGAAAATCAGGACGTGGCGGTCATTGAGCTGGAAAAAAAAGGTGGTGATGACGCGGTTCTTCAGATCGTTGGCGATGAAGATATTTACGGGGAACAAGTGATCGTGGAACCGGCGCCTGAAAAACCGCAGGCACAAAACGTCAAAACAACAGTTGTCGTCAATGTCTGGGCCTGGCCGGCTGTCCGGTATGTATATGCGCCGGCTTACGCTGTATGGATTTCTCCCTGGGGATGGCGGGCGAGGCCGGTATGGTATCATCCCTGGAGGCCTGTCCGCTGGCATGTGTTTTATCCCTACCGCGCTCCCTACAGGCATCACTATGTGGTTGTTCATACACACCGCGTCGTTCATGCGCACCGGGTGTACACTCCGCACCGTACCACCTCGGTTACAGTCCGGACGCGGAACCAGGCATCGGTAACCCGCTACCGGACGACAAGGACGACTACCCGCACCGCGACAACACCACGCGGCAGGGAAGTGAAGGCAACCCGCAAAACGACTACCGTCCAGGGCAAGCGTGGTAAGGCGACGAGATCAACAACGGTTGTTAAGAAACGGAAGCGATAAGCGGGCGGCGGAGAGCGATCCTACTTCCGCTCTCCGCGCTGAATCGCTTTGGTGATGGATGATACGATTTCATCCAGTTTTTCAGCGGATGATTTAAGGTGTTCCAGTACGGATTGGTTCTCTTCGCTGACGGGCATCTTGTTAAGGAGATTGATCAATCCCAGTATACTGGCAACCGGACTTCGCAGCTTATGGGCATTGATAAAAGCATATTCTTCGAGAGCCTTGTTCTTCTTTTCAAGTTCTGCCGTCCGTGATGCTACAAGGTTCTCCAGGTTTTCATTGATACCCCGTATTTCCTCACCTTGCGCCTGGATTTCCAGGTTTTGATTTTTGATCTCTTCGTTCTGCGCTTTGATGGCCTCGTTACTCAGCTGGAGGGCTATGCGCGCCTTGATCTCCTTTACCGTGAGATCGTGCCGTGTGCGTATTAATATGGTCATAAAAGCGGCCGATGCAATGAGCAGCAATCCCCCTCTTACAAAAAACTGGTTTAACTCGAGCAAAGGATTCGCCGTCAGGAAATACGACGTCGCCAATGCGGAGATCAATACAAGTACCACGGAGTATTGCCAATCCCAGATGACAAACATGGCCGCGCCAACAAGCAGTGCCATGTAGTTCAGGTTGTGTCCGAGGAGATGTTCCGAACCGATAAGGCTATACGTATACGCGTTTTGAAGGGAGATCAGGGTAAAGGGAATAACTACCAGGAAGTAGGATGGAATGTACCGCCTGAAGATCAAAGCCGAGAGCGTGATAGCCGATACACTCAGCCTTAAGATAAACACATGCCCCCAGCTTTCCGGTATATTGAAATAATCCGTGACGGCAAAAACCGGATCAAAGATAATAGCTACCCATGCCGCCACGATGTGGTACCGGGATGATGATTTTTCCAGTTCCAGTTCCCATAAGGAGCTGGCGACCTGCGACACTTGTGCTGACGGCATCCGGCTATTCAGTTTTTCGGGTTCAATATCGTTTTTATCTCCCAAACAAGTACACGGTGCGGTGAGATATTATACCGGCTGTGCCTTCCGGCTTGCTGCTGGCCTTAATGATATTCAAACCGGAAAAACCGATCATTGTTCTTAACATCTCAACCTGGTGCCGGCATCCCCGGATAATGGATCTTGCGTCGCCCGGGAAATACTAATGTGAAAAATTTCTACCTTTCAACATGATCTCCCCGCCCAACGACTATGGTTTTAAGGGACTGACTACCGCACAGGTTAACGACTCCAGGAAGGCGTTTGGCAGAAATGAGACTGTCAAAAAGAAGTACAATCTTTTTGACAGGCTAAAGGCCTTGATGGGTGAGCCGATGATCGTGTTGCTGCTGGTTGCTTCTCTCTTGTATTTTATCAGCGGCAAAACCGGCGACGGGATGTTTATGGTATTCGCGATCTTTCTTGTCACGGGTATCTCGTTGTACCAGGAGTCCCGCAGCCGTCATGCCCTGGATGCCCTCAAGACCCTGACTCAATCCGCCTGCAGGCTGATCCGCGAGGGAGCAATTCAGGAGATCAGAAGAGAGGATATCGTTATCGGAGATATTATAGTAGTGGAGGAGGGGACATCGGTCCCCGCCGATGGTATCATCGTTCACTCGAACGACTTCGCGGTGAACGAGTCTATTCTGACGGGCGAATCGCTCGCCGTCTTCAAGAATGCAGACACGGAAAGAAACAGGATCTTTCAGGGAACAACAGTAGTCGGTGGTCTGGCCATTGCCCGCGTGGATGCGATCGGGTCGGGAACGGAGCTTGGAAAAATCGGAAAGAGTATTGAATCCATCAAAGAGGAGGAAACGCCACTGCAACGGCAGGTCGGTAGTTTTGTCAAGCGGATGGCCGCGGTCGGAACGGTTGTTTTCCTTATCGTCTGGGCTATTAACTATTTCGAATCATACCAGTTGCTGGACAGTCTGCTAAAGGCGCTCACGCTGGCGATGAGCATTCTGCCGGAAGAGATACCGGTGGCTTTTACAACCTTTATGGCATTGGGCGCCTGGAGACTGATGCAGGTCGGGATAATTGTAAAGCAAACAAAAACGGTTGAGACGTTAGGTAGCGCTACCGTTATTTGCACGGACAAGACCGGTACGATCACCGAAAACCGCATGACACTGGCGAACGTTTTTGTTTTTTCGGGTGGAAAACAAACCGGCCGTCCGGCGACTCAGGAAGAAGAGCGGGGGTTGATTGAATCGGGAATGTGGTCCAGCGAACCTATCCCGTTCGATCCGATGGAGGTAGCCCTGCATGAAGCGTACGAAAAAAGCGCGGTTTTAGACCGTAGACCTTTTTTTAAACTCATCCGCGAATATCCGCTGGGCGGAAGACCACCGATGATGACGCACGTTTTTGAAGATGACGCCGGTACACGCCTGATCGCTGCCAAGGGAGCCCCGGAAGCTGTTATCGGTGTCTCGGTTCTTTCAGCCGACGAGAAGGAAATTATCGAAAAAGCGTTGCAATCCCTGTCCGGCGAAGGTTTCCGGGTATTGGGTGTTGCTACGTCGGATTTTAAAGGAGACAATTTCCCGGATGAACAACAGCAGCTGACCTTCACGTTTCGCGGACTGGTTGCCTTCTATGATCCGCCAAAGAAAAATATCCAGGAAGTATTCGAGTCGTTTTACCGGGCAGGGATCACCGTGAAGATCATTACGGGCGATAATGCCGCGACGACGATGACGATCGCCCGGCAAATTAATTTTCAGGGACGTGAAAATGTATTGAACGGCGAAGCGTTGTTACGAATGAGCGAAGAAGAGGTGAAGGAGAAAGTGATGAGTACGAATATTTTCACACGAATGTTCCCGGATGCCAAACTGAGGATACTGAACGCGTTAAAAGCAAATGGTCAGATCGTCGCCATGACCGGAGACGGCGTGAACGATGGTCCGGCGCTGAAGGCTGCGCACATTGGTATTGCCATGGGAAAAAAAGGGAGTGAGATCGCCAAAGAAGTTTCGTCTCTGGTCATCACCGACGACGACCTTTCCCGGATGGTCGACGCTGTCGCCATGGGAAGAAAAATCTATTCCAATCTCAAAAAAGCTATTCAATACATTATTTCCATTCATATTCCCATCATACTGACAGTCTTTGTTCCCCTTGCCCTGGGATGGATCTATCCGGCTATTTTTTCACCGGTCCATGTCATTTTCCTGGAATTAATAATGGGGCCCACGTGTTCCATCCTTTATGAAAATGAACCCATGGAGAAAAATATCATGCTTCAAAAACCCCGCCCTCTGACGTCGACCTTTTTCAGCATGCAGGAACTCGGCACAAGCATTGTACAGGGCCTCGTCATTTCGGCGGGAACGCTATTTACCTATCAATTCGCTGTTCAAGATGCGTTTAACGAACCGGTTACACGTACAATGGTGTTCACTACCTTGCTCACTGCCAACGTATTTTTAACGCTGGTGAACAGGTCTTTTCACTACTCCATCTTTACGACGCTGGGATACCGGAACAAGCTCGTTCCGCTGATTATTTTCATAACGCTGGTTCTGGCCGCAGCCTTTCTCTTTGTACCTCCTTTAACCCGTTTTTTTGAATTTGAAAGGCCGGATGGATTTCAGTTTTTCATCAGTGTGTTATCAGGATTTGTTTCCGTTATCTGGTTTGAGGGCGTAAAGGCAGTGAACAGGGCACGAAAAAGCTGAATTCAGAATCTCTTCAGAATGTATTTCTTTTTTTGTACAATAAATCTCAGGTCTAAAATTACGGTGGGGTATGCTCAGAATTTCATTGGCGGCGTGTGGTATCTTTCTTCTCACATTAGCGGGTTTTTCACAATCTTCACAGGATTCGTCTTCCTATAAGTCCAGGAAGCTGAAGCTGGAGGAGGTCAACTTTGTATCAAGTTATTATAAACAGGAAGGCAACAACTCCGCTGTCACAGGTGGTATCGGGTCGGAGCACCTGACAGATTTTGCAACAACGATCGATGTAAAACTCTCCCGGTATGATCACCGGAAGCGGAAGCACTCGATCACAGCGGAAGTAGGCATCGATCTTTACTCGTCGGCATCGTCGGATAAAATTGATCCCAATACGTTGTCATCCGCATCCTCGAAAGACAAAAGGATCTATCCATCCATCAACTATTCGATCACCAACGAGGCAAAAGGTTCAACCGTTAGCATTAACGGATCGATCTCCACTGAATACGACTATTTCTCGAAAGGCCTGAGCCTGGGATGGTCTAAACTGTCGAAAGACAAGAACCGGGAGTTCAGCGCGAAAGGCCAGGTATTCCTGGATACCTGGAGTGTCATTCTTCCCGTCGAACTGCGCCGCGGCGGGGAGGGGGGATCGAAACCCCGAAACTCCTACAGTACCTCGTTTACGCTTAGCCAGGTCGTTAATAAGCGGCTTCAACTCCTCTTGCTTGCCGATGTCGCCTACCAGGAGGGACAATTAGCTACCCTGTACCACCGGACTTACTTTAACGACGGGTCTCATAAAGTCGAAAACCTGCCCGATACCCGCTTTAAGATACCGGTTGGGATAAGATTGAACTACTTCGCGGGAGACCGCTTTATTTTCCGGACGTACTACCGGTACTATCACGATACCTGGGGAATGGATGCGCATACCGCGGAACTGGAGATACCGGTTAAGATCACACCGTTCTTTTCGGTTAGCCCGTTCTATCGATACTATACCCAGACGGGTGTGAAATATTTTGCGGGATACCAGCAACATGCTCTGAGCGAGGAGTTTTATACCAGCGACTATGACCTGTCTACCCTGACCAGCAACATGGTCGGCCTTGGTGTGCGGTATGCGCCGCCGGGCGGGATAGCGGGAGTATCCAGGTTTAACGCACTGGAATTGCGGTATGGACATTATGAACGATCTACCGGGTTGAGTGCTGATATTTTTTCTCTTCTACTGAAATTTAAATGACGCTATATGAAAGCAATTCTGATAAGCCTTTTACTGATCGCAGTCGCACCACAGGTCTGGCTAACCGATTTTGATGCGGCAAAGGCGGCAGCAGCAAGCGACAATAAATTTATCCTGCTCAACTTTTCCGGTTCCGACTGGTGCGCGCCCTGTATCAAAATGAAAAAGGAAGTGTTCGAAAGCCAGCCGTTCTCGGCGATCGCGGAGAAAAATCTGATCCTGGTGCGCGCGGACTTTCCCAGGACAAAAAAGAACCAGTTGTCGAAGGAACTGGCCCGGCACAATGAAGTATTGGCGGAGAAATATAATCCCAATGGGAAATTTCCACTGACACTATTACTCGATTCCGGCGGAAAGATTATCAAGGAATGGGATGGTTATGTATTTGCCAGCCAGGATACGTTTATCGCCGATTTGGAGAAGACGCTTGCAACAAGGAAATGATGACGACGCTGGAGGAACGTGTATTCAGCAGGGGTTTGAAACTCATGGGCAATCAATTCGGATTTTCCGTGGTTGCCATGGATGAAGAATGGGCAGAGGCGCGTATATCCGAAGCGGTCGCCGAAGTCAGGCGTATAGAACAATTGCTTACAACCTTTGGCGACGACAGTCAGACGAACCGGATCAATGCAATGGCGGGTATAGAACCCGTTAAAGTCGACCGTGAAGTCTTTGACCTGATCGAACGGTCGTTGAGGATTTCCAGGCTTACGCAAGGCGCGTTTGATATCACCTATGGATCAATTGACAAAAGCCTGTGGAATTTTGACCGGAACATGACTTCGTTACCGGATGAGACAGTTGCCAGGTCTATGGTCCGCCTCATCAATTACCGGAATGTCATACTTGACCGGGAAGCGGGGACTGTTTTCCTGAAAGATAAAGGGATGCGTATCGGATTCGGCGGAATCGGGAAAGGTTATGCGGCCGACCAGGCAAGACAGGTGATGAAAAATGCGGGTGTAAAGAGCGGAGTTGTAAATGCGGCAGGGGACCTCACGGTTTGGGGAACTCAACCCAATGGTGATGCCTGGACTATCGGCATCGCGGACCCGGATAAAAAGGACTTGCCGCTCGCCTCGTTAAAACTCAGCGAGACTTCCGTGGCAACATCCGGCAACTATGAAAAATTTGCGGTCATCAACGGTAAAAAATATTCCCATACGATCGATCCGAAAACCGGTTACCCGGTACACGGAATCAAAAGTGTGACTATCATTTGCGCCAACGCTGAAATTGCCGATGCAATGGCAACACCGGTAATGGTGATGGGCATCAAGGCAGGGATCGATCTGATCAATCAATTGAAAGGCCTGGCCTGTATCGTGGTTGACGATCGCGATGAGATTTATACTTCAAAAAATATTAACCTGACAACGTGATCAATGCATGGGTGTCACTGTTCAGGTAATCCGACTAATTAAAAACAGACCCATATCGACTTAAAATATATTTTATGAAAACCAACGGAATTTTGCGTACCCTAATTGCAGCGCTTGTTGTAGCGTGGTCTGCCATGAGTTGCTCTCCTGTCAAGGAGTACCAGAAAATGAATCTCAACGATTCCGAAATGGAACTCGCCGCGCGTAAAACCCAAAAATTCGAGACGAGCTTCCAGATGTACCGTGAGGGAGCGTCCGGTGCAAACGGAGGAAAGAACGGCGGAGGCTGCGGATGCAATTAGAAATAAAATGATAATATCCCGCTACGGCGGAACACGGACCCGGGCCAACTCCGGGGACTTAACGAAGTAAAAGATGAAAATTCTAATTGTCGAGGACGAACGTGAAATGGCCAAAAGCATTGTCCAGTACTTGCGACAGGAGAGTTATGTAACCGAGGTAGCGTATACGGCAAAGGAGGCGGACGAAAAGATCCTGATGCACGAGTATGACTGCATCCTGCTCGACATTACCCTTCCGGACGGAAACGGGCTGAAAATTCTGGAACGACTCAAAGAAGAAGGTAAACTGGACGGTGTGATTATTATCTCTGCAAGAAATTCCATCGATGATCGTATCGTCGGACTGAATATGGGCGCCGACGACTATTTACCCAAACCGTTTCACCTGGCCGAACTGGGAGCCAGGGTATCGGCTGTCATCAGAAGAAAACGTTTCGGAGGAAATAACACCATTACCCTTCACGAAATTACCATCGACCTCCTGGGCAAGACTGTATCGGTCAGTGGTAAAACCGTTGACCTCACGAGGAAAGAATACGACCTGCTTTTATTCCTGGCGTCGAATAAAAACAGGGTTGTTACAAAAAACGCCATTGCCGAGCACCTGTCGGGCGATGATGCCGATGTTTTTGATAACTTCGACTTTATTTACGCCCACATGAAGAATCTCAAAAAGAAACTGCAGGAAGTAAATTGTCCGGACTATATTAAAACAATATACGGCCTCGGTTATAAATTTGAGGCATGAAGCTGTTAACCCGTACGATCAGGAATTACGTGATTTTTTCCACGCTATTACTCTTGATCGTAACACCCTTGTTCTATTTTTCCATTCAGGCATTGATGATCCGAAATATGGATCGCGAACTCCTTTCGCATAAAGAAGAATTTTACGAGTTACTTCCCCTGCTCAAAACGGAAGAAGATCTGAAGTTCTTCAGCCTGATGAACGACGAGATCGTCCTGGAAAAAACAGAAGAACCGGTTGAAAAGGACACAATCCTGACCACTATCATATCCATCGAAGAGGATGAAAGACATCCCTTTCGGATCCTGCGCTCAGGGGTGAGTATCGATGGTAAACCCTATGTATTGCAGATACAGGAGTCGATGCTCAATACAACCGACCTCGTCTCGGCCATCGTGGCGGTCCAGGTTACCCTGATAGCTTTGTTGTTACTCGGTTTTGTTTTTATTAACCGGCAATTGTCGGCGACGATCTGGAACCCGTTTTATATTATTCTTGACCGCCTGAAACGCTACCAGATCGATACGGATACAACCATTGACCTCCCGAAATCCTCAACGGCCGAATTCCGGGACCTCAGTACTGCTATTACTCAACTGGTCAACAGGAACCATGAAAGCTATCAAAGCCAGAAGGAATTTACGGAAAATGCTTCGCACGAACTTCAAACTCCCCTTGCGATTAGCCGATCGAAACTGGAATTGCTTGCCCAGACCAGGGACCTTACCCAGGAACAAGCCGACCTCGTTGAAAGCCTGCTGGAGGCCATGGACCGGATCTCTCGTTTAAACAAGAACCTGCTCCTGCTCTCCAAAATCGAAAACAGGCAGTTCTTTGAAGTGGAAGAAATTGAAATGAAGACGGCCCTGGCCAGGTGTATTGATGTATACCGGAGTCAGGCGAATGACCGGCAGTTAACGATCAGCCTGACAGGTGCGGAACAAATCTTTCTCAGGGCTAACCCCGTTCTTTTTGACGTGCTTGTCAATAATCTGATCTCCAATGCCGTACGCCACGCATCTGAATCCGGAACGATCTCCATCGATTTTAGTGCAAACCACATCACGGTCAGCAACCCAGGAGCGCCCCTGGAATTTCCCGAAAAAATATTTCAGCGCTTTCACCGTGAATCCAGGACAGCCATGGGGCATGGCCTTGGTTTGTCCATCGTAAAGAAGATCTGCGATGTCGCGGGATTTAATGTCGGTTATTCGTATGCCGGGGATATCCACCATTTTACCGTTACTTTTCAGAATCAGGCCCGGTAACGCACAAGTTCACCGGCTGCTCCCGCGCAAAAAAAATTCCTGACGTAAACGGTAGGAGTTTACATCCCTTACCTGTTTTATAATCGTCTGTAATTGGAGATCTATGGTAAAGAGAACGTTTATGATCGTCGGTATCGCGCTGATCATCCTGGCCGTCACCGCTTACATCGTGTATAATAAACCGAGGGGCAAGGAAAATACGGGTAGTACCGCGCGAAGCGAACAATTCCCCTGAGGGGCCAGAAAAAATCCCTGAAAACCCTGTTACCTTCCCCGGCTATCCCCGATTAACCTCTGCTATTTGACCTGGAATAGTGCGGAGTAACGGTATTATCCGGTATTCCGACGGCAAAAACACAGGAAGCTTTAATCTATACATCATGTTCAACGATCAGGTAGTCAATTTTTTTCCTCCCGCGAAGGCAAAATGCCGGGAAGGTGAGGAGGGCAGCTTTTCTTTTCGGATGAAAAATCCTTTCTGTTTATTTCGCTGCTGAGCGATCCCCTTTTTTATGAAGAAGTGAGTGTGCCCTGGAGGTCCTGGAAGGACTGCGCCTCATGATACAAGACGATGAAAAATATCAACAACGTTTATATAGTCTGCTATGAACACTGGAATTAACCGAATGATCAATAAAACCCTTACCGCAGTTCTCATCTTATGCACGGCCGGCGCAGCTGCCGCCCAGGATGATGACCAGGACGTACCTCAACATATCGTGGAAGCATTTGAAGTCCTTTATCCGAAAATACATCAGGTATCCTGGAGTATTAACGAGATCAGTTACGAAGCGAACTTTAAACTTGATGGAAAGTCAGTGACGCTGCAGTTTGATGAATCAGGATACGTGAGCCAGGTCAAGAATGAGATCAAACAGTTTGAGTTGCCGGTTGACGTAGGCGAACTGCTTGAGAAGGAGTACCCGGGATGGCATCTCGGAAAGGCTTCGCACATCGATTCCTTCGGAACAGCTTACTATGAGGCTGTGGTTGAAAGAGATATGAGGACCGTTGTTTTGGTCTTCACCAGGGATGGCGATTTAATGATGAAGATGATTCAATAATCACTCCTGGATAAAAGAAATAAAGGCCGATCCACAACGATCGGCCTTTTTGTTTGTGGTTATTTCAGCCCATACAATTCCACGTGGGCCTTGTTTTCATTTACATTCGGTTCACTTTTGTAAGTGAATGTGATTTTTTGCAGCTCATCTGTTGGATTCTTCAGATTGAATTGGCCGGTCTCCGATCCCGCCTTGAACGTTCCGTTAACAGGTATTTCCTGCGTTGCGCCTGATTCGTAAAATACGGTCACCTTATCGATGTTGATCGGCGCGTCGGTGATCTTCAGCTTAATGGATTTAAATTCATCCTTTCCAAATACCGAAATGGATTCGCTTTCGGTTTTGAAACTGGCTTTTACTTCGCCGATTTTATGCCATCCGGGTTTATCACTCGTGACGATCGCGGGTTCCTGCGCAAAAGTGTGATTGACAATTGCCAGCAGTGTGACGACAATGATTAATGTGGCTTTTTTCATAGATATATGGTTTAATAGCTCACCTGTCTGATGAACTGTTTTATAGCTCTCGTTTAAAAATATCATACCATCTTTGGCTCCGCTATTTGCGGGCACCTGAAGCGACAGGCAGGAGGCGATATGTAGGAGATACACAACGAAATGTGGACTTTAATTCACCATTCACCCCGGTGTCAGGTTCCCGTCCGAAATGCAGTCGGTCAGGTCAGGGACGGAGCAGGAAGTCTTTGAATGCGATCGCTGAACCATCCTTCCAGTTTATGGAAAGAACTTTACGGATTGTTTTTTTTAGCAGGTGAAAGTTGACGGGTTTGCAGATATACCGGTTTGCTCCTTCGCTGAACGCTTTTTGAACAGACTCTTTCTGGCTCGACGTTGAAAAGATGACGACCGGAATATGTTTCAGGTGATCGGACTGTTTGATTTCCTTCAGGCACTCAAATCCGTTCTTTCGCGGCATATTGAGGTCCAGGAATATCACCCCAGGCCTGGTGGCCGTATCCCTTTCCAGCACGTTCATAAGTGCTTCTCCGTTACTCAGTACCGTCAGGGAAACATGACCGGCTACTTCATTGAGCGCATCCCGGAATAACATGCAGTCGTCCTCGTCATCGTCCGCAAGAAACACCAATGTGGAAATATTTTCGTCCCTCATGGAAACCCAAACAATAAATGGATAAAATAATTCCGTTGGGGAATTGTTGCCCCGCCGCCCAAAACCATTCATGGCGCGGTAGATTTTATTAACCGGAATTATCAACACCCGGAAGACGGAATTGGCATTCCGATTTTTTTTTCAGGTGGTATGGTCTTCGTGATGAAAAGGTCCGGACCGATGAGCTTTTAGGAAAGGTATGTTCTTTTCCGGACAGATGGCATCCCGTTTGTTGACTTACGGTCATCAGCCGGATGAAGAAAACAGTGCATGAACGAACGGCTATGCGTGAATTGTAAACCGGAGTACTATGAAGTCAAACCATATAAGAGTGTTGCTGATCGAGGATGATGAAGATGATGTCCTGCTCACACGGGAGTACCTTTCAGGAATTGATAATTATGAGTTTGAGATAAACTGGGAAGCCGACCCGGCTTTGGCCCGTACCCGGATTTTGCAGGAAAGTTTCGATGTCTTCCTTATTGATTACCGCCTTGGAAGTGAAAACGGCCTCGAACTGATCAAGTTCATTCACGACAGGAAAATTCTCACACCTTCGATTATCCTGACAGGTCAGGGAGACTTAAAGGTGGATATTGATGCCAGTAGCCATGGAGCGTCGGATTATCTGGTAAAAAGTGATCTGAATTCTTCGTTGCTGGAGCGCAGCATCCGTTATGCCATCAGACAGGCAGAGATCGTGAAGGAACTGGATGAGAAGGAAAAAAAGTACCGGTCTTTGTTTGAACGATCTATCGATCCTATCTTTTTGGCCACGGACAAACTCGTTCTCACGGACGTGAATGATTCATTCCTGAAGTTCTTCGGCTACTCTCCGGGCGAAGTGGACACCCTCACGGTGGATTGTATCTTTTCCCGCGCGGAGGACTATGATTTTTTCAGATCGAGTTTACAGGACACTCAGCAGATCAAGGATTTTGAATTGTCGCTGATCACGAAATCCGGAGAAACAAAGGTCTGCCTGCTGAATTGTGTATACATACCCGACCAGGCGTCTGAATTTTGTTGCTACCAGGGAATTATACATGACCTAACCGTCCGGAAACAAGCGGAGCGGGATATGATTGTTGCGGAAAGGTTGTCGCTCACAGGGAAGATCGCCAGGACGATAGCACATGAAGTGCGAAACCCCCTGACGAATGTGAACCTGGCATTGGACCAGCTGCGAAAGGAGATTCCGGACGGAAATGACTCTGCCACGTTGTATGGTGATATTATTGAGCGGAATGTAAACCGGATTGAGCAACTCGTGGGGGAAATGCTGAACTCATCCAAACCGAAAGAACTCCACCTGGAGCTTTCTTCTATGTCTGATGTTCTCGATGAAGCGGTAGGACTAGCGTTGGACCGCGTCAAGTTGAATCAGATGCAACTTCAGCGTCACTACGCCAATGATCTTCCGCGAATGCTTATGGATAAGGAAAAAATCAAAATCGCGCTGCTGAATATCATTATCAATGCTATCGAAGCGATGATGCCCGGCAAAGGTGTGCTGAAGGTGTTTGCCACTGTTAATAACGGACTCCTTACCCTGGCGATCCAGGATAATGGCAAAGGTATATCGGATGCGGACCTGGGGAAATTGTTCGACCCATTCTTTACCGCCAAGGCCAGCGGGATGGGCCTCGGGCTGACATCCACGAAAAATATTCTCAACAGTCATTGCGCTGAACTGGATGTGAAAAGTGAATTGAATTCGGGCACAACGTTTTATATTACGTTCAAAATCGAGCAGTAATGCGTCAACGTACTCTCAACGTATGAGGTACCTTAACGATGCTATTTGTATCGTATCCGAATCGTCCGGTAGTTATCTCCGCCGGATTAGAATAGGTCCAAGTACCAGGGACAGGGTTACAAATCCTAAAAACAGGTAAAACAATATCCGCGCGAAAGATGCAGAACCTGCTGCCACACCACTTAAGCTAAGTACGGCTATAACAAGAGCAATGGATATAAAGATTGATGGATGACGCTGTAGCATATTTTTTTTAACTTAGTTTTAACTAATCATTTCTTTCTCCTGCACGGCATTATCGATCTCCCGTACGAAGTTGTGGTGAAGTAGCCGGATCCCCGCCGTGTTGTACAAACCTTCCAGGCTCATCAGTACAATGAACACAACCCGGAGCGCGTCGATTTCCGATCTGAACATACGTTTACCTGTTGCCTGGTCCAGCTCGACAAGTTTTCCGACAACATCGTCGAGGTGCGGAAACCCCGTTGGGCTTGGCGCCGGCTGGTTGCCGGTGCAGGAATTAAAGAAGATCAGGTGCAAAAGCCGCGGTGTTTTTTCGATTATCAGGGCATTTAAAGCGGGATTGAAGGTTTGTCTGAGTAGGGGGAAGATAAGCCGGAGAGCGGCTATTACTTTCCGCATCGAATTATAATGTAATCGTTCTTTCAGTTCGCGAAGGAATTGAATAACATGATTATCTGTAAGCCCGTATTCCGGATCGCCGTTCATACTTTTTTCTTCAGCCTTCGAAATATTGATGCCAATTTTTGCAGTTAGCGTGGCTGGCGAAAGAACGCCATCATCTGTTTTTACCGGCATTGTGAACGTATGGAAGGACTACGTGAATGTGGAAAAATTTCCACAGCATGGATTTTCGATGTGCCTATTTTACACACCTGCGACCCCTTCACTGGGAGGTTGAATTCCTAGTTTAGATTCCGGAGACTGGAAAGATATAACGCGATTTTTTGAGAGTACTGCTCCAGAGTCAGGCATTCGAAGGGCTGAGCAGGGGCGTCCGCCCGAACAGGGAAAACGATAAAATGTTTTGAATTTACCAGATCCCGGAGGATATCTGAAGGTAACGGATTTTTTTTGCTGATCGGTTTCATGGAATAAATTCGTCAAAAACCATGCCCCCCTGACAATGTGGATTTCTTTCCCGGTCCGGCGAACAAAGTTTAAAACTCGAATGGGAAGTTAGTTGTTTTTTTTCGGTGTTTGTTGGCACCGATTATGTGAAGAAAAAAATCCACAGTAATGGATTCCATTCGATTTTTTTGCTTCGGTTAAAAAAAGTTTGGAATGGCGTTCATTTCATTTAAGGAGCCCCATAAATTTGAGTCTCCTCCTGTGTTCAAAGGTCCATTGACGTTGAAAACGAATCTGCAAAAAGAAATAATAGCTATGAAGACCAAATCCACCGTAAAGGAAAAAAAAATCGGATCAGCGAAGAAAAAATCACCGGCATCTACAAAGAAAAAAAATGAACGTCACAACCTTTATGGTAATGGCGGCAACGGACTTGCCGATACTAACGGACATAGTATGTCGTCCCTCGATAGCACGTCATCCAGGGAACTGTTGCGGGTACTGACGGAAGTGAAGAACGGGAACTTTACTGTAAGGATGCCCATCGATGAGACAGGATTAAACGGAAAGATCTTCGACACACTGAACGAGATCATTTCACTGAATGAGAAGATGATGCTCGCGTTCACGCGCGCGGGTAATACCATCGGCAAGGAGGGGAAACTTACACAACGGATCGAGATTCCAAGCGCGAAAGGCTCGTGGAGTGAAGGTGTGAACTCCCTTAACGTCCTCATATCCGACCTTGTACACCCAACTATCGAGATTGCACACGTGATCAGTTCCGTAGCCAACGGAAATCTTTCGCAAGAAATGCCCGAGGAGATCGGAGACCATAAGCTTGAAGGTGAATTTTTACGCATAGCAAAGGAAGTGAATTACATGGTGAAGCAGTTAAACCTCTTCTCGATGGAAGTCACGCGGGTGGCGCGCGAGGTCGGGTCCGAGGGCAAGCTTGGCGGGCAGGCAAAGGTAAAAGGAGTCGGGGGTGTATGGAAGGATCTTACGGACTCCGTGAATCATATGGCGGGTAACCTGACGAACCAGGTTCGCAATATTGCCGAGGTAACAACCGCCATCGCACGGGGAAATCTTTCGAAGAAAATCACTGTCGACGTAAAAGGAGAAATGCTGGAGCTTAAAAATACCATCAACACGATGGTCGACCAGCTCAATTCGTTTGGATCGGAAGTAACGCGGGTTGCCCTTGAAGTTGGTACAGAAGGAAGACTGGGCGGCCAGGCAACTGTAAAAGGCGTAGGAGGTGTGTGGAAGGACCTGACCGATTCGGTTAACCAGATGGCGGGAAACCTGACTGCACAGGTACGGAACATTGCCGGTGTGACCACGGCTGTGGCAAAAGGTGACTTGTCGAAGAAAATCACCGTCGACGCGAAAGGTGAGCTGCTGGAATTGAAAAACACCATCAACACCATGGTGGATCAGCTGAATTCATTCTCTTCTGAAGTTACGCGTGTAGCCAGAGAGGTTGGTTCGGAAGGCCAGCTCGGTGGTCAGGCCGACGTGCCCGGTGTAGGAGGTACATGGAAAGACCTGACCGACTCCGTTAATCAGATGGCGGGTAACCTCACCAACCAGGTAAGAAACATAGCGGGGGTCACAACGGCCGTTGCAAACGGGGATCTCTCGAAAAAAATTACCGTAGACGTACGGGGAGAAATGCTGGAGCTCAAGAACACCATCAACACGATGGTCGATCAGCTGAACTCCTTCGGATCGGAAGTAACCCGCGTGGCGCTTGAGGTGGGAACCGAAGGAAAGTTAGGGGGACAGGCAACCGTAAAGGGAGTAGGTGGAATCTGGAAGGATCTCACGGATTCCGTAAACCAGATGGCATCCAACCTCACCGGACAGGTTCGAAATATAGCAGGCGTTACAACAGCCGTCGCGAACGGGGATTTGTCGAAAAAAATTACCGTAGACGTACGGGGGGAAATGCTGGAGTTAAAGAATACCATCAACACGATGGTGGATCAGCTGAATTCTTTCGGTTCGGAAGTTACACGCGTTGCGCTGGAAGTAGGTACCGAGGGAAAACTGGGCGGGCAGGCGACGGTTAAAGGAGTGGGAGGTGTATGGAAAGACCTGACCGACTCGGTGAACCAGATGGCCGGAAACCTGACAGCTCAAGTCCGGAACGTCGCCGGCGTGACGACAGCCGTCGCCAAAGGCGACCTCTCCAAAAAGATCACCGTGGATGCCAAAGGGGAATTGCTGGAATTGAAAAACACGATCAATACGATGGTGGATCAGCTGAATTCGTTCTCGTCGGAGGTTACGCGTGTAGCCAGAGAGGTTGGTTCTGAAGGTCAGTTGGGAGGTCAGGCGAACGTACCGGGTGTCGGAGGTACCTGGAAGGATCTCACGGACTCCGTAAACCAGATGGCGTCAAACCTGACCAACCAGGTGAGGAACATAGCGGAAGTTACTACTGCCGTAGCGAAAGGCGACCTGTCCAAGAAGATCGCCGTTGATGTCCGCGGCGAAATGCTGGAATTGAAAAACACCATCAACACCATGGTGGATCAGCTGAATTCTTTCGGTTCGGAAGTTACGCGTGTAGCCAGAGAGGTTGGATCGGAAGGCCAGCTCGGCGGTCAGGCCGACGTTCCGGGTGTCGGCGGAACGTGGAAGGACCTTACCGATTCCGTGAACAAAATTGCCGACAACCTCACCAACCAGGTACGGAATATCGCGGAAGTAACGACAGCCGTTGCGAAGGGTGACCTGTCCAAGAAAATCACCGTGGATGTAAAAGGTGAAATGTTAGAGCTGAAGGATACGATCAATACCATGGTGGATCAGTTGAATTCTTTTGCTTCGGAGGTGACCCGCGTAGCCAGCGAGGTAGGCTCGGAAGGAAAGCTCGGCGGTCAGGCCACCGTTAAAGGCGTAGGTGGTGTCTGGAAAGGACTGACCGATTCTGTTAACCAGATGGCCGGTAACCTTACCGCGCAGATCCGGAATATCGCCAACGTGGCGATCGCCGTTGCCAACGGCGATTTGTCAAAGAAGATCACTGTGGATGTTCGCGGGGAGATTTTGCAGTTAAAGGATACATTGAATACGATGGTGGATCAGCTTCGTGGTTTTGCATCCGAAGTGACCCGTGTAGCCCGCGAGGTAGGTACGGATGGAAAGCTTGGCGGCCAGGCTTTCGTACCCGGCGTTGCGGGAACATGGAAAGACCTTACCGACTCCGTTAATCAGATGGCCGGCAACCTGACGGATCAGGTACGGAATATTGCTGGTGTAACTACGGCCGTGGCCAACGGTGATTTGTCGAAAAAGATCACCGTGGATGTCCGCGGGGAAATGCTGGAGTTGAAGAACACGATCAACACCATGGTGGAACAGCTGAACTCTTTCGCATTCGAGGTGACCCGCGTGGCCAGGGAAGTGGGAACGGAAGGAAAGCTCGGCGGACAGGCCGAAGTCCGTGGTGTAGCCGGAACGTGGAAGGACCTTACCGACTCCGTAAATCAAATGGCATCCAACCTCACCGGCCAGGTCCGCGGTATTGCAAAAGTCGTGACCTCCGTTGCAAAGGGAAATCTGAAACAAAAACTGTCGATCAATGCCCTGGGAGAACTGGCGCAATTGACAGACACAATAAATGAAATGATCGATACGCTGGCTGTGTTTGCCGAACAGGTAACGACGGTAGCCCGTGAAGTTGGTGTGGAAGGGCGGTTGGGCGGCCAGGCCAGTGTGCCTGGCGCGTCGGGTACATGGAAAGACCTTACCGAAAATGTGAACCAGCTTGCGGCTAACCTGACGACCCAGGTACGTTCTATTTCGGAAGTTGCTTCAGCCGTAACAAAAGGGGACCTGACACGAACCATCCGCGTGGACGCGAAAGGTGAGCTGGAGGCGTTGAAGGATACGATAAACCAGATGATCACCAATCTTCGTGAAACGACTCTCCGTAACCAGGATCAGGACTGGTTAAAATCAAACCTTGCGAAGTTTACGCAGATGCTCCAGGGTCAGAAGGACCTGAAGACCGTTACCAAACGTATCCTGTCTGAACTTGCGCAGGTGGTATCCACACACTACGGTGCGTTCTACATCCTGCAGCAGGAAGAGGAAACGCAACAGGTGAAACTAAAGCTCTTTGCCGCTTACGCCTACAAAGAAGAGAAAACAATACCGAGAGAATTTGCGATAGGCGAGGGGTTAGTCGGGCAGTGCGCGTTCGAAAAGGAAAAGATATTGCTCACCAATGTACCGCATGGTTATGTCAAGATAAACTCCGGGCTCGGCAAAGCAAGACCTTCAAACCTGATCATTCTTCCCATCGTATTCGAGAATAATGTAAAAGCCGTGATCGAGCTTGCGTCCCTCGATCCGTTCAGCGAGACACACCTTGACTTTCTGGATCAGTTAACGGAAAGCCTCGGTATTGTATTGAATACCATTGAAACGAACACCAGGACGGAGGAGTTGCTGGCCCAGTCGCAGTCACTTGCCGGCGAGTTGAAAACACAACAGGAAGAACTTCGCAGGACCAACGACGAATTACAGGACAAAGCTTTGTTGCTGGTGAAACAGAAAGACGAAGTGGAGGCCAAGAACAAGGAAGTGGAAGAAGCCCGGAAGTCGCTTGAAGAAAAAGCTGAACAGCTGACCCTCACCTCAAAATACAAATCCGAGTTCCTGGCTAATATGTCGCACGAACTAAGGACGCCGTTGAACAGCCTCCTGATCCTCGCGCAGCAACTGTACGAGAACGCGGAAGGAAATCTGAACGACAAGCAGATTCGGTATGCAAAAACGATTCACTCGTGCGGCGACGACCTGATCCAGCTGATCAACGACATCCTGGATCTGTCAAAGATCGAATCGGGATTTATTTCAGCCAACATCTCGGCGGTGAGGATCGCAGAGATCGCTTCCTTCGTTGAAACTACTTTTAAACCTATTTCGGAAGCCCGCAACCTGAAGTTCAGGATCGAGACCGACTACAATCTCCCCAATTCCATGGAGACGGATATCCAGCGGCTGAATCAGATCCTGAAGAACCTGTTGTCGAATGCATTCAAGTTCACGGACAAAGGAGAGGTCTCATTGAAGATCTTTGAGGCGAACAGGCTATGGAAGCCCGGTGTCCTCTCGCTCGACGAGGCAACAACCGTGGTAGCTTTCTCCATCAGCGACACCGGTATAGGAATTCCGCAGGAGAAGCAATCGATCATATTCGAAGCCTTTCAACAGGCGGAAGGATCGACCAGCCGCAAGTACGGCGGAACCGGCTTGGGTCTTTCAATTAGCCGGGGACTGGCGGAACTGCTCGGAGGAACTATCGAACTGGACAGCCAGGCGGGAAAAGGAAGCACATTTACGCTATACCTGCCGTTGAATACCTCGACGAAAAAAGCCACACGCGATGTTTCCGAAAGTATCAAAGTTATTCAACAGCTTCAGGTGGATCCCGACGGCAACCAGGGTAATACATTGCTGGGCAACTTGCGGATAACCCATGACGGCGTGGAGTCCAGGAACATGGATATCGTCAGCGAAATGATCAACGAGACCGGCGATGACCGGAGCCATATCCAGGCAAGCGACAGGGTTGTACTGGTCGTCGAGGACGATCTCCGGTTTGGAAAAATCCTCATCGATAAGGCACATGAAAAAGGACTAAAAGCGATCGTAGCGACCAATTACCTGGAGGTCTTTGATTTTATAAACCGTTTTTCACCCATTGCCATTACCCTCGATGTGAAACTTCCGGAGGCCAGCGGGTGGAAGGTGATCGACCTTCTGCGCAATGATCTGAACTATCGTCATATACCGATCCACGTCATTTCCGGCGAGGAGAACAGGGTACTCGCCCTGAAACGGGGTGCCAGAAGCTTTCTGCTGAAACCGATCGACAACGATCTGCTCGACACTCTTTTCGATGATATCATTGCCTATGAAAACAAGGAAGTTAAAAAAATATTGGTCGTGGAAGACAACGAACTGGATTCCTCGCAGATCGCAAAGATCCACTACGATCAAAACGTGAGCGTTTCAATCGCCAATACGGGCAGAGAGGCCCTGGATCTTGTGGCTGACGAGGATTTTGATTGTATCATCCTGGATTATACCATGCCCGATATCAGCGGTCAGCAGTTGCTTCAGGAGATCAGCAAGGCAAAGAACGAGTTGACGCCCGTGATCGTCTACTCCGCACGCGATTTCAGCAAGGCCGAACAAACAAGTGTGAACCTCAACTCGAGTTCGCATATCGTAAAAGGAGTGAATTCGATCGAGTACCTGCTGGAGGAGACCATCTCTCACCTTCACATCAACCATAAGAACCTCGCCCCTGAAAAGCGGAGGATCATCGAGAATATCCGGAACAAAGAGGATATCCTGACGGGCAAAAATATTCTTGTCGTCGACGACGATGTGCGTAACCTGTTCGCGCTGACTACTGTGTTCGAACGCTTCAACATCAACGTCATTACCGCGGAAAGCGGGAAGGAAGCGATAAAGATACTTACCGAGGACCCGAAGATCGAGATGGTACTGATGGATATCATGATGCCGGAAATGGATGGTTATGAGACTACGCAGAAGATCAGGCGTGAGCATAAGAACAATACCCTTCCGATCATCGCGGTGACAGCCAAAGCGATGAAGGGAGACCGGCAGAAATGTATTGAAGCGGGAGCATCCGACTATATTACCAAACCGGTAAAAATCGACCAGCTACTTTCCCTGATGCGTTTGTGGTTTTGTAAATAATAAACGAATTGCATGCAGCCTAAAATATTACTAGTTGACGACCGGGAGGATAATTTGCTTTCCATCGAAACCATTCTGGCACGCGACGGGTATCAGTTTGTAAAAGCAAGTTCCGGCAGGCAGGCATTGAAAGTGTTGCTTAATGAATTTGATTTCGCCATTATCCTTATGGATGTAAAAATGCCTAACCTGAATGGATTCGAGACGGCGTCGCTTATTTATGAAAGGGAAAAACTTCGTCATATTCCGATCATTTTTGTCACCGCCAACAATTACGGCGACGAGAATATGTTCAAAGGTTATCAGTCCGGGGCGGTGGATTATATCTTCAAACCGTTTAATCCCGATGTATTACGGGCGAAAGTCGGCGTGCTTATAGACTTATACAAAAAGAACCGGTTGTTACTGGAGCAGGAACAAAAATTGATCGCGATCAACCGCAACCTCGAACGCGAGATCAATGAAAGGAAGATTTCGGAAGAGAAGGTGAAACAACTCAATCATAAGCTGCTCGAAAATATCGCGAACCTGGAATCGGCGAATAAGGATCTCGAGCGGTTTGCATTTATGGCCTCGCACGATCTGCAGGAACCCCTTCGAAAGATCCGGATGTTCAGCGACAGGCTCTTTACGAAGTACCGGGACGTTCTCAAGGACGACGCAAAGATCATGAGCCGGATCGAGCAAGCCGCCGAACGCATGCAGGCGCTGATCATCGATATCCTGGCTTTTTCGAAGATCTCGCAGGATAAGTCGGCGTTTGTTGTGAGCGACCTGAACATCGTGTTGAACGACTTGCTGGTGGAGATGGAGGAAGAGATCAGTGAGGCGAATGCAATAGTTTCCATAGAGCACTTGCCCACGCTTAATGTAAGCCCCACTTTAATCCGTCCGCTGTTCCAGAATTTGTTGAGTAACTCGATAAAATATAGGAAGCCGGGGGTACCTGTCGTTATCGAGATCCGGTCGGAAATTAGCCGGGGTATTAATGGGCACGACAAGAACCAAGGTGGTAAATACTGCCGTATTTTCGTCAAAGACAACGGGATCGGCTTCGATCAGAAATATGCGGAGGAGATCTTCGGTATGTTCAGGAGGTTACAGCACCACGGCGACTATGCAGGTACGGGCGTGGGCCTGGCGCTTTGCAAGAAGATTACGGAGCTTCATAATGGTTTTATCTCAGCCAGGAGCAAGGTTAACGACGGATCGACTTTTATCGTGTCTCTGCCTGTCACGCAGGACGATTTGGTCTGATCACCAGGGTTTCGACAAAATATGTTCCAGTGAATCACACAGGTCGTCGAACCGGGTAGCTTTAACCATGTAGTGTGCGGCACCAAGCGCCCGGATCTCATCGATATCCTGCGGTCCGAAGAAGGTGGAGTACATCACTACCGGAATATCCTGCAACGTACCGGATTTTTTTAATTCGGACAGAACCTGCTTGCCATTCAACTTCGGCATGTTCAGATCGATAAAGAGCAAGTCGGGCTTAATGACGGTATCTCCAAGCAGCTTTAAGGCTTCTTCTCCGTCATTGGCAAATGAGCAATGGATCAACGGGTCTACTTCCAGCAATGCATCCAAAAAAATTTCCTGGTCCTCTGTGTCGTCGTCAATCAGCAGGATTGTCTGGTAAAGGCTCATGAAATGGCTGCTAGTATCTCACGAAAGTAAAGCCAAAATATTGACTGTTCAAATCAATCCGGGCGTGATTTTTAGTTCCGGTATCCGATCGGCGCGCAATAACGAAATACCTGGGTTAAAAAGACGGTAATCCCGGGGTATTCGGGACATCGATGATGAAGACCGTCCCTTTGTGAAGCTCCGATTTGATCGTAATAGTCCCCCTCAGTTTTTCCAATGCTTCCTGTACGATGTACAGGCCCAGTCCCGCCCCCTCGTTGTTTTGGGTTGCCCGGAAGAACATGTCGAAAACCTTGTTCAGGTATTCCCCGTCAATACCGATGCCGTTGTCTTCGAACTCCATGTGTACATTGTCCGGTTTTATTTCGATGAAGATCCCTAAATAGGGTTCCTGTTTAAATTTATCGTAGTATTTTATGGCATTCGAGATGATATTGTTGAATATTACGGAAATCCTGTAACGGTCTGAATAAAGCGGACAATGTTCCCGGATGTCCACTTTTTTTGTGATCTGGTCGGATCCCGGCGTGAACTGCATTCGCTCGAGATTATCGGATAATAGTTTGCTGATATCGATTTTTTCGATGTGGAGGTCCTGCCTGGCGTTTCGCGAATAGTCCAGGATCTCTTTTAACGTTTCATCGAGCTTGTTCATGCTCGTCTCCATCATCCTGAAATAGTCGGTGAACAGCCGGCCCTGCTTTTCATCTTCCATACGCGCCAGGTTGATCAGCCCCAACACCGAGCGGAGCGGCGCTCTTAAGTTGTGGGATACGCTGTAGACGAAGCTGTCGAGTTCCTTGTTGATCTTCTTCAGTTCTTCGTACTGTTTGTGCATCGCGTCGTTCGCCAGCATTTTGGCGGCTTCCGCCTCCCGTTGTTTGACCGCGTTAATGATCGCTGAAGGTAAACGCGTCAGGTTGGATTTTAATACGTAGTCATCGGCACCCTGCTTAAGGGAGTTTACGGCGAATTCTTCCGACACGGCTCCCGTCACCAGAATAAACGGGATCTTTAACCCCGATTCCCGGTAGATAGTCAGCGCCTCCTGAGAATTAAACTGCGGAAGTGAATGATCGGAGAGAATAACATCAATGTTTCCCCGTTTTAATGCGGTTATGAATTCATCGCGGTTATCGACACGCTCGGTAGTAAATCCGAGGTGCGCATCCGATAGGATGTATTCAATCAGTTCCAGATCATCTTCCATATCCTCAAGTGCCAGTATTCTCAGATTTTTTTCCATAGTGAGGTATTGTCTCAAGGAGTGAGGCAAATATTATTCCTGCCCTTTTCGACCTCCCTGTGAGGGGATGACCGTGGAATAAAATCCACATGTGTTGCGAAAGTTGGTATCTGAGCTTACTCCGTAGACGGCTAACCCGGCATTAATTGCATTGGCCGAGAGCAACCCAAATCAGGATGAACACCAAAACAGTACCCAGGCAACCGCCGCCTAGTTTTTTCGCGCCGTAGCCGGCGATAAGTCCGCGTAATAAATTGTTCATAACAATACGTCTACATTAATTTTTTATAGATATGTTTTTCAAATGTTCTCCGGGTGAACCTGGCATTTTACAAGGTCTGCGGAAACCGGCATATTCCAAAACCGATGCCTTAATCCGGATCGGGTCCCGTTGTCTCAAGGCATTGGTAAAACTCTGCCCGTTGCAATGAAATCCGGATAGTTAAATCATATCACCGGGCAGATTGTCCTTTTTTTGGCCTGAGGGTGGGTAAAAAAACCACAACGCCTCCACTGCCTGAACGGCGGAAATCGTTGCCAAAGACTGTCCTTTAAAATGGTCCGTTTTTAGCTGTAACACGGGCGTTAACAAGCCCATCATCCTATGATTCTGACCTCCGACCAACCTATCGAAAGAAAATTTGCCATCGGATGTACCGTCACGACCTACTCCGATCATTACGCCCCAGAGATATTCAAGACGGTTTCCGGCAGGCTACTGGATGTAAATAAGTGGCATTCGCTGTCAGACTCTCTTCTTCCTGCGTTCAGCCTCGTCGATGATGAAGGTTGCCCGCTGAGCAGACCTGCCCGCAAAAACGACCTTGTTAGAATGCATCCGGCGGACGGAAAAGACCCCGCATTGGACGGCCTGTTCAAGATCGAATCGGTGGAGTATAATGGGAGTGCTGACAATGAATCCGAAACGTTAACGATCGGTGTTTCCATGATATCCAAACCGTTTTACAAAGCGCTGGGACACGCGCGAATTCTTGCGAGCGACGCAATCACCACATTCAGGGTTTTCAGAAATGGTTTGAATATAACGGCCGAACTGTTAAATAACGTGAACGGTGACGGCAGAGTGGTTGAAAGCCCTGTTCTCGGCGTTTACAAAATTCAGTGGCGGAGTTTTATAAACGGAATCCTGACCGACCTGAGAGTATAGGAAATAAATTTTATCCGGTCCCGGCTTTTTGCAGTCATTCAGCCCTGCTGTCTTTCGCCCCGGGGTGGGGTCAAACTATCCGTTCTTCCTTTCCCGCCAGTTGTACCTGCGATTGCCGATACCTTCATAATTACCTAATTTGTGACGTTTAATTACCTGCCGTAAGTCACACCGGATGGAATTACTGGGAAAGATCAAACAACTCGCATACAAAGACCGTGATACCTGTATCGCGTGGAGGCGTCACCTTCATGCCAACCCCGAATTATCGTTCTGCGAGGTCGCGACATCGGCCTATATCGCGGCGCAACTGAGGGTCCTCGGCTTTGCCGACATAAGACCTATCGGCGACACCGGTGTGTACGTCACAGTTACAGGGACCAGGCCCGGTAAAACGGTGTTGCTGCGTGCCGATATCGATGCGCTCCCGATCCATGAAAACAATGCGGTGGATTATGTTTCCGGTACACCGGGCGTTATGCACGCCTGCGGTCACGACGCGCATACGTCGATGCTTCTGCTGGCTTCAAAAATCCTTCGCGAGATAAGAGACGACCTGCGCGGTACCGTCAAGATACTTTTTCAACCCGCCGAAGAACTGATTCCCGGTGGCGCATTAAAGATGATAGAAGCCGGCATATTACAAGGACCGGAGGTACATGCCGCAATCGGGCAGCATGTAATGCCCGGGTTGCCTTCCGGTAAGGTAGGTCTCAGGGCCGGACGTTTTATGGCAAGCTCCGACAATTTCCGCATCACGGTTCATGGTAAAGGTGGTCATGCCGCCATGCCCGAGAATGTCATCGATCCGGTATTGATTGCAAGCCACATCACGGTTGCCCTGCAGCAGATCGTGAGCAGGAACAGATCGCCGAAGGTACCATCGGTATTGTCGATCGGCAAGGTGACTGCCGATGGATCCTGTAACGTGATCCCGGATGACGTTGTGATGGAAGGAACGTTCCGTACACTTGATCACGAATGGCGCGAGCAGGCGCTTGTGCGTATTAAAAAACTGGCGACGGACCTGGCGGAAGGGATGGGGGCAACCTGTACCGTTGAGTTCACACGGGGCTATCCGCCCTTGTACAACGATACTGTGCTTGCTTCCCAGTTGCGGGGATATATGGAAGCGTATCTGGGCGCCGGAAATATTGTCGATATCGACAGCTGGATGGCTGCCGAAGACTTTGCCCGCTATGGTGAACATGTGCCTTCCGTATTTTATGTCCTTGGTACCAGGAACGAAGCAAAGGGAATTACCTCCGGCCTTCATACATCAACATTTAATGTAGACGAAGACATCCTGCACGAGGGAGCGGGATTGATGGCCTGGCTGGCCTACCATCAGCTAGGAAGCTGATACGGAAAACGAAAACGGTGATGACTCAATACGTTCCGTGGATAACTTCAGACAAACAACTATTATCATGAACAGGATCTATTCCAATTTTTTACTGACTGCCAGCGCCTTGCTAATAGCGGTACCGGTAGCAATAGCCCAGGAGATGTACAGGATGCCTGTGGGTGTTGAGAGCCGGTGGGCGAGCTTCGAGAATAATACAGCGGCAAAAGGCAAAGGAGGTTCCGAGAACAAAAAAGCAAAAGGACATCCTTCCGAGTTTGTGGCGCCGGGAGAAACAAAGGTGCTGATGAATGTTTCCGGTGCCGGTATTATCCAGCGAATATGGCTTACTGTGCGGGACCGGGAACCGGCTACCCTTCGTTCACTGCGCATCGAAATGTACTGGGACGGTTCAGCGACACCGGCAGTATCGGTTCCGTTAGGCGATTTCTTCGGTATCGGCCTGGGCAGAAAAACGGCGTTCCAGAATGCCTTGTTCTCCGATCCCGAGGGACGTTCGTTCAATTGTTACATACCCATGCCGTACCGGAATGGAGCCCGCGTTATCCTGACAAACGAAGGTAAGAACACAGTCATGCTTTTTTACGACATCAATTTTCAGAAGATGGCGGCGCTTGATAAAGATGTATTGTATTTCCACGCGTTGTGGAGCCGCGACAGGAAACCGCCTCTCGGAAAGGATTTTGAAATTCTCCCCCGGATACAGGGCAATGGCCGTTATCTCGGTATGAACATGGGCGTTATAACGGATCCATCGTACGAGAAAAGCTGGTGGGGTGAGGGAGAAGTAAAAGTTTTTCTTGATGGAGACGGCGAGTTACCAACGCTGAACGGAACAGGGACAGAAGATTATATTGGTACAGGTTGGGGACAGGGAAAGTATGCGAACGACTTCCAGGGCTGCCTCGTGGCGGACACCGTCACCGGTGAGTGGGCATTGTACCGTTACCATGTACCCGACCCGGTCTACTTTAACAAGGACTGCCGTGTAACCATCCAGTTGATGGGTGGTGATATGTTGCCTCGTGTGAGAGAATACCAGCGTAAGGGCGCACAACTTCTTCCGGTAACGGTCTCTACAGAAAACGACCTTGTCAAATTACTGAACAGGGAAAAACCCTTGGCCCTGAATGATCCTGCTTTTCCGGAAGGATGGGTGAATTTCTACAGGCAGGACGACATTTCCGCCACCGCTTACTTTTACCTTGACAAGCCGGTTCATAATCTTCGCCCGCTTCCCTCCGTGGAGGAAAGAACGGTGGGATTAAAAGCAGCGCGGAATTGACGCCGGCTAGTTGGGTTTCATCAGCATGGTATAAAGTAGCCTGACGCGCAGCAGGTATTGGACGGCGTTCAATGAATTTATCTTTTCGTGGTAATCAGGCCGCTCCAGCGGGAAAAAGATGAACTGCGAATCCCGCGACCAGCCGGTTCGCTTGTGACCGGCAGTGTGGATGAGCTGGTCCTGCTCGCAATTGTCCAAGGTGGTCAATATTATTTTGTAGTCGATCATAGGCCTGGATTTTGGGTATTACAATTCTTCAGCGGGTGTAAGTTTTTCTATGTCTCCCTGGTCCTCGCCGGGAGGCCGTTTTTTGTTCTTTTTCTTCTTTTTCTTCTTTTTGGTCTCTGACGCAGGAAGCTTCGAAGGATCCATCTCTTGCGGCGGCGGGGGTGTATAAATTCGATTTATTGTCCACCCTGATTCTTGGTTGCCGTTATTCTTTTCCATTTTTTAATGAATTAATTCCAGTCTTCCATGGTACCGGGTCACCAGCCAATGCTTTTATCAGTTCTTTTTCGTCCGTTAAATCCAGGCGGAGGGGAGTCAGTGAAATGTAACCGGCATCCACAGCCCAACGGTCGGTACCCTCTTCGGCTGCCTCAAGGGGAACCACGGTGATCCAGTAATGTTTACGTCCCCTGGGATCCGTACCGGGCATCACCATACCGTCGTATAGCCGCACCGATTGTCTGGTCCATTTAATCCCTTTTGCTTCCTGGGGAAAATTTACATTAATAAGATTGACGTCCTTATTCTCGAGCAACAGGCTGAGTGTCGTCTCTACCGCGTGTTCGAGTTGTTTAAAGTCGGGCTCCGTCTTTCCGGCGGTTGTGCTTAATGCAATTCCCTTTACGCCGAGAAGCACAGCTTGCTTGGCTGCCGCCAGTGTCCCGGAGTGCCACATGGAATTTCCGAGGTTTAACCCCATGTTGATCCCGCTCAATACAACATCCGTCTTCGCCCACAGATGAGTTCCGAGTGATACGCAATCAGCGGGTGTCCCATTCACGCGGTAGGCATCGATATCACCAAAACTGATGGGAGACTTTCTATACGACAGCGGACGGGATCCGGTAATAGCGTGTCCCATCGATGACTGTTCGACATCCGGCGCCACAACCCGCACGTTTCCCATGCGACTGGCAATCGAAGCGAGCGCCATGATACCGGGACTGTAAATTCCATCATCGTTAGTGATCAGGATATTCATACCGGATCATCATACAAAATCATTCCAGTCATCGTGGTATAAAATTGCATAGCACCCGATCAGGCAAACCGTATAAAGAAATGAAGTATGTAAAGGTTTTTCACAACCCTGAAGCTGGCGAAGGCGCCCATTCGAAGGAAACCCTCATTGAAAAAATCAGGGCGGCGGGTTTTGACTGTAGTTATTCTTCCACAAAGAAACAGATCGGTGAGAAAAGAATACCCGATAGAACGGACGTCATTACTGTAGCCGGTGGTGATGGAACAATTAAATTGCTGGCAGCATACCTTGTTGGCCGGAAGATCCTTGCAAAACGCTTTAGTGTGGGACTTGTTCCGTCGGGAACAGCGAACAACATCGCCCGGACGCTTGGGATCAACGGTACCACGGATGATATCATAGGCCGCTGGAAACATAACAACATAAAAAAGTTCGATATAGCCAGGGTTGAGGGGGTCGGCAAGAAACTGTTTTTTCTGGAGGGACTTGGATTTGGAGTGTTTCCGAGACTCATGAAGGAAATGAAAGACAGAAGTATAAAATCGGATGATCCCGAAAAAGAACTGCATACCGCCCTGACAACTTTACTGGAGATCGTAAAACGTTACAAACCCCGTCGTTGCAGAATCAAACTGGATGAGATAGAATATGAGGGAAATTTCCTCATGGTTGAGGTCATGAATATACGTTCCGTGGGTCCGAATTTAAATATCGCTCCTGGAGCAGACCCTGGCGATGGTGAACTGGACGTGATCCTGGTGACGGAATCCCAGCGCAGAAAACTCGCGTCATATGTACGCGGCAGGTTGAAGAACGGCAAAAAGGAAACATTCTTCTATACGGCGTTGAAGGCAAAGAAAGTAACAATCCAATGGGGTGGAAAACTGTTACACGCTGACGATGAACTTCTCGCCATGGAACGGGGGTCGTCCATTTCGGTAGAAGTGATCCCCCATGTATTGAACTTTCTGGTATGAGAATCTTTCCGTTCTGGCCGATGGTTTTTATTCCAGGCGGATGTTGGCATAAAATTAATGGTGGAAAACGTATTAACTAAAAAACTATATACGATGAAAAAGATAATTTTAATGATGGCAGGGGCACTATGTTTAAGTGTAGCCGTAGCCAACGCACAGAATCCTGCGCAACCGCCGCGGGACACGACGTCAGTCCAACCGTCTCAGAACTATGTAAAAGACATGGTGAAAATTAAAGCCACTGAAATACCGGCAAGTTTGCGATCGACCTTACAGGCATCGCAATACAAGGGGTGGGAGAACGCCACCATCTTCAGGAGTAAGAACAGCGATACGTATCTGATTCAGATGCAGGATGCCAATGACCGGATGAAAACCTATCGCTTTGATGCAAGCGGTAAACCGTTAAAGGATAATTGAATGGAGAAGCCGGAATTGACGTTCCGGCTTTTTTTGTGCTGCTGCAGGGCTACTGGCTGATCTTCTTTTTAAACAGCGTCTTCATCCGGGAGGGTTTGTTGCCCCGGGGATCGCCAATGATATATCCGAACGGTTTGAGGCTGTCCACATGATCGCACACAATCTTAACAATCGCCAGCAGCGGGATGAATAGTATCGTCCCGGCAATTCCCCACATAAAACCTCCACAGACGATGCTTACGATCGTCGCCATCGCACTGAGGTTTACTTCGCCGCCGATAACGGAAGGTTCAATAAAATAATTATCGAAAGCCTGGATGGCGATCATGGCAACGGCAGTCCAAAGCACAGGTTGAAACGAGTCTTCGGTCACCAGCGCCATGATAATGGGAAATATTGTTCCGAAGATCGTTCCGGCATAAGGAATGATAGTCAGCAGGGAGGCGACGGCGGCGAGTAAGATCGCGTTCTTTATACCGATAACGAGTAATGCCGTAGCATAACAGGCGAACAGGATCACGATTGAAATGGTCCGGCCAAGCAGGTATTGTTCCGAGACCTTGCTTATCTGCCCCACAACTGCTTTTACTGCCGATGGGTCCTTCCGCCCGAAAAACTTCACAAAGAATAATTCATACCGCTCTTTCGCGTAAAGAAAAAGGAAGGTGAACAGCAACGACAGAACCAGCCAGCCAATGGTAGACGTCAGGCTTCCCAGCAGCCGGCCAGCAAAGCTTGTTGCCGATTCGCCCAATGTGCTCAGTTGTTTTTTGACAAGGCTCTCCTGTTTCTCCTGTGAAACATCAAATTTATTCTCGATAAAGGTTTCGATGGCGCTCACCAGTTTTCCACCCCTTTCCTTTAAGGCGGGAATGTCTTCAACAAAAGATGCAATTTGCCAGGCGCCGATTCCCACGATAACCAACAGAGACAGCATCACAATGAGGGTACAGATAAAACTGGAAAGACTGCGATTCATTTTTTTATCTAGGCGCCTGCAAAGCGGTGCCATGAGCATGGCGAACAGGGCACCCAGGAACACCGGGATAAGAATGGGCTGACCGAAATAGAGGACTACGGTACCGAGTACCAGGGCCAGCAGAAAGCCGTTTGTGCGTGCAAGAATCGGGTTCATATTTGTTGGTGTCACGAAGATAATACATTGCACGACACGGCGGAACCCGCTACGAAACGTCAACCAGACACCGCGTTGACGATTGTGGAAATATTCGTGCAGGCGTCCCGGCTGCTGTGGACAAATACCTACGAATGGGTTTGTTGATCCCCCTGTTATTCAGCACTGCAGCCCGATGGTAATCTGCCTGGTTTTTGTGTGCTATTTGTGAAAACCATTTTATGATGATTTGTTGTTTTCCACGAAAGAGAATGTCAGTAAAATGAGCGACGCCAAGATCATAGACCAGGATGAATGCTTTTTACGGCGCTGTCCGTATATGGTTGGAATGAAGGAAGCGTGGGTGATCAACCGGATAATCTATGTGAGCCCTGCTATATTTCAACTGTTGACGGATGAGGATGATCCTGAAATGATGAACGCGGTTGCGCAACAATTGCAACTGAGATCGGCAAGCTATGCCGAACTCGAAGCCCTTGCCAAAGACAATCAGCAGAAGACACCGGCCTGGGCCACCCGGGATATCATCGTCCACTTTCCCTGGACGTGATGGATTTTTTCCAGACGGGAAAAAAATCAATCCTGCGTGACAATCGTCACAGACCCTGCGGAGTAGTCGTGCTAATTTGCACGAAAATCATGTTATGATACCGAAAGGGACAAAACTGTATAGTATAATTTACCATCGCTGCCCGCAGTGTCAGGAGGGAAATTTGTTTGAAGGTCAGGCCTACAGCAGGATATTCGCGAGAATGCCGGAGAAATGCAGCCACTGCGGGTTGCGTTATGAACAGGAGCCCTCCTTTTTTTCCGGAGCCATGTATGTCAGCTATGCCCTGCAGGTAGCCCTGTTTACGACGGTTTATGTCGCCCTCCGCGTTCTTTTTAACCCGCCGCCGGAAGTATACATGATCGTAACCATATTAGCAGCCATAATTTTGTTTCCCGTAACACTGCGCTTGTCGCGGGCGA
This sequence comes from Chryseolinea sp., assembly GCA_041742155.1. GTDB lineage: Bacteria > Bacteroidota > Bacteroidia > Cytophagales > Cyclobacteriaceae > Chryseolinea. Next base: position 223,116 of record JBGSJE010000013.1, read on the forward strand.
TCTACATCAACTTTTTTGTGCGGTATAAGGGCGATGCGATTGCAAGGCTCAATGACTCGGAGAGGAGTACAAATGTGTAACGATATCCTCACAATCCGGACGAGGTCAACTCTTTAGTTGACGGGACAATGCATCGACCGCGCGGTGCAGATGGCGCTGCACTTGTTCGATCTCCAGATCCATTACAATACCGATCTCACGATCATTGAATGATGCATAAAATTTCAGGAAGATTGCTTCACGCTCGGTGCAGCTCAATCCGGTTTCCGTCACAGTTGTGAATGCAGGAAGATGATGCTCGAACATACCCCGGAAGAGATCTTTCTTCCGGCTGTTTATAAGCAAACCACGGAATGATCTGAACAGGTTGCTGTCCGTTGCCCAGCCGGGGCCCGCGAGATCGGACTGCTTCCGGGCAAGCGTAAACAGTTCCTGCAGCAACACTTTTACTGCGTCGCGGTCTCCCGAAGCATACATGCCGTAGTTGAAAAGCCGCTGAACGTTGTTGTTGAAGAACCGCAGGAACGACGGCTCGGCACCGAGGTTTAACCCGCGCAGCAGGTTATCAAAACCGGATTTTTCAGTTTTTTTAGCGTGTGTATACAACTCAACCATGGGACCTGGATTTATGGTTTAGAAAAATATTGTTGTAATAGTATTTGTTTCCGGACGTACGCCGCTCGTTCATATTACAGAAGTCGTAAAAGTGCAAAGTCAGTTCAATCATTTGTGTTCTGTTATCGTGACTCAATAATTATCTGTTCTGAACGGTGTCGCCGGAAGACCTTCTTTATTATATAAATTAGCTTCTTCGGGATCGTCCGCCCACGCGTACCTCACTGCTTTAGGGTCAGGGACCTGATCGCTCCAGACCACGACGCTGTTGTCTTTTATCTCGGCACTTGCCCATACGAATTTTTTGTCGGCACCTGCTATCGCGAAATGGCGGAGCGTCGCCCCTCCCTTTGCCACCAGTCCGCTACCGGTATGGCTGAACGCAAGAATGATTCTGTGGCCGTTGATTTTCATGGATTGATAAACCGGCCCGGAATACACCATTTTCCTGTCCCCGTAGGCGACATGCTGAGCAACCCGGGACAAACGGAGGCCGATATCTCTTTTATTCAGCGGATGGATGTCATTCCATTCACCGACATCAATTGCCACTGCCATCCCGGTTTTCGGCAGTAAAAGGGTTTTAAGCTGCGCCTCCCGGAGCATCGCCCAGTTGCTTTCCGAGGGTTCATCCCGGCGTTCATTGTAATTGGGCAGCTGTACAAATAAAAAGGGGAAGTCTCCCTGTTGCCACTGATCTCTCCAATTCTTTATAAGTGCGGGAAACAGGGTACGGTATTCCACGGCCCGGCTGACATTTGATTCTCCCTGGTACCAGATAGTTCCCTTAATAGAATATCGGAACAAGGGCGCAAGCATACCGTTGTACAGCCCCGTCGGTTTCCATATTATAAGAGTCGGAGGGGCGAGCGGTTCCATGAGGGCACCCGGTTTGTATCTCCAGTCACCGCTCAGATCAACGGTATCTTTTCCTGAAACGATCATGTATGGTTTACCGGGAACAAATCCTCCTTTACCGGAATTGTTAACGATCCGGGCCACCAGGGTATTTTTGCCTGCTTTCAGGAGTGTTGCCGGGATACGATATGATCTTGATACATATTGTGAACCGGTAGTCCCGACGAAACTTCCATTGATGAAGACAGAGTCCGAGTCGACGATTCTTCCAAACAGCAGCCGGCCCTCCACACCATCCATGGATGAGGGGAGTTGAAAATCACGCCGGAACCAGACGACACCATTCACGCCGTTCAGATTTCCATGAACCCAGTATCCCGGTACAGCGGTTTCATCCCAGGCTGTCACATCCGTTTCCGGTTTTGACCAGCGTCCACCCGGGTCGTTGTAGGCTTGGTCGTTGGTGATGGATAACTTGCTCCATTCGGAAATTCTTTTCCGGTCGTCACTTTCCGTACGAGCGATCACGGTGCTGTCTTTGTATTTCCGGCCATCCTCATACAGAGTGGGGAATGCTTTAAGTGCTTCTTCACTCATCCAGGATTCGGCACGGGAACCGCCCAGCGTCGCATTGATGATTCCGATGGGAATTTTATAACGGGCGTACAGGTCTTTCGCAAAGAAGTATGCGACAGCGGAAAATTGCAAAACGTTTTTCGGATCGGCGTGCTGCCACGAACCACCTGCCAGATCCTGTTGCGGACCTTTGAAACTGTATTTCTTCGGCACGTTAAATTGCCTGATAAACGTATTGGTGGAAGCCGCTATTTCGTCTTCATACAGTGAACGTGTGACGACCATGGGAAGCTCCATATTCGATTGCCCCGAGCAGACCCAGACATCTCCGATCAGTATATCGCTAAGGGTAATGGTATTACTTCCCTTGATCTCCATTTTATGGGGTCCGCCCGGTTTGAGCTTTGGAAGTTGTATCTTCCATTCCCCGTTTACATTGGCCGTGACGTTGTATTGTGATCCCAGAAAGTGTACTGAGATTTTCTCACCCGTTCCCGCCCAGCCCCAAATATTGACGTCGGCATCCCGCTGCAGGACCATGCCATCACCTACCAGCCGGGGAAGGCGGACCTGTCCGGATACCGGGAGGTATAAAACCAGGATAACAAGAGATAAATACGTTCGAAAAACTACATTCATGATTCTGCAAAAGTGTTTTGTTCAAACAAAGCCGTGTCACAAGGTCAGCCGGATCAGCGATACCCCCTGCCTGGGTAAGTCAAAAGCGATAACCGCCTTTCCCTCATCCGTTCCTATCCATGACGGCGACGTGTATAGCTGCAGTTGCCCAGACCTTTCCAGTTCCTGGTATTGATCGTTTGTTACCTGCTGAGGACTACCCATCGCTTTCCACTTCTCAAATGAATTGCTGAAGCGCTGATCCACGCGGTAATGGTGTACCAGAACTTTGCTTTGGCCGATGTTATTGATCGCCAATTCGATCGGGGAATCAACTCCCGTTACATTGTCGTCATGGTAATTCCATACCATCATCCAGATCGAATGCTGGTCTTTACCTGCGATCGCATAGACGTCGTTTTTCTCGCGTACGCCGTCGGCGATTATGGAGCGGGCGCTCATGCCATGATCCGATTGTACGGAAATCCGTTGCCCGCTCATCATACCGAACATCCGGAAAATATTCAACACCGGTTTGTCAACACCGTGTGTGGCCAGGTCGCGGAAACCGGCGAACCACTCCTGGTCTTCGAACTCGAAAGACCAGCTGACCGCACCTTTCAGGTTGACTTTGTATTCGTCCATCAGTTCATATATCCGGGCAAACGATGAAGCCGTGTAACTCGAATACATGGTTCCGTTCCGGTATCCGTATTTCGGATCCCTTTTTTCGGAACAGGCCGCACATCCCTCAGGGTCGCACTCACCGATGATGACGGGAATATTTTTTAGTTCCGGAAATGAATTAACCGCTTCAAACGCGCGCTGGATATCTTTCAGTTGTTCGCCCATGTTCATGCGTATATGCCCGTCCACAAATTCCGGCGCACCTTTGGCATGGAAGCCAATGTATTGGAGCGGCGTTCCGGTTTTCCCGGTAGCATAGTTGTTCCCGCGAAGACAGTGCTCGATGAAACGGGTGAGGTAGGAATAGGCTTTTGCGCTTCGGGGGCTCGTTGTATGCGGTCCGCCTATCGTACACTCCGGGCACGCGCGTTTCAAGCCGTCGGCTGCAAAGTCGTACAGCTTGCAATATTCCTCGAACCTGCCGGACCAGTAAGGAATATCCGGTTCATTCCACACTTCCCATAGCCACGTCGATACCTCCTGTTTCCCGTAACGTTCAATGGAATGTTTCACCCACTGATAAACGAGTTCTCTCCATTTATTATAATCTTTCGGCGGGTATGTCCAGCCTGTCCACAAGTTTCCGCCCTTGCTCCAGGTGTGTTCATACGGCTCGGGTCGCGATGAAAGATCCTTCGGCATGAAGCCTATTTCCATCAATGGCTTTATACCTCGTTGCACATAGGTATCGATGATACTGTCGACAACGGTCCAGTTGTACACTGGATTACCCTTTTTGTCTTCTTTGTACGCATCGGTGTAGCCCCATTTCAGATCCGGCCCCGGGCTATTGCCTTTTGACGTAAGCAGGTTATGGGTTCTCACGTAAACGGTAGCGGGACCTAATTTTGTCAGGGTCGTTAATAACTTCCGGCCGTCTTTTCGTGTCGTGTAGTTCGGCTCGTCGTACCCGAAGTACGACCAGAACGGTACCATATCACCGATCGTTTTTGCAGCATCTACCCGGATGGATAGCGGCGATTGTTGTGCGAAAGATGCCCGCAAAGTGAACAGAAGAAAAAGCAATATCGAAAACCGTTTCATAGTTGTGGATATCATGTCCGGCTAGTCTTTAAAGATGAGCGCAGCAAACTGGTTAAGTGATCTTCGCCATGTCTGCCACTCATGCGACGTACCCGGTGATTCGTAATAAGTATGTATGATACCGGCTTTTTCAAGTGACTGGTGAAAGTTGTTTACACTCTTGTACATCCTTTCCGGCTCGACCGTACCGATACTCAGGTACATTACTTTTATTTTTTTGTTAAAAGCCGCGGCATCCGCCCAAACGCCGTCGAAAGCTTTTGTGATGTCGCTGCCGGCTTCCAGGAAAGCCGCTCCGCTGAAACCGCCGACATAGGAAAATTTGTCCAGGTTCGTCATCGTGGTCTGGAAGGTCTGGAATCCGCCCATTGAAAGGCCGGCCATTGCGCGATGATCCCGATTGGGTATCGTGCGAAATGTTTTGTCTATCATAGGAATGATATCTTTTATCAATACATCGGGAAATGCATTGTTAGCCATAGCCGCGCGCAGGTCACCCGGTTTGGCCTCCGTTCGGCGCCTGGTGGGATCAACGGCATATCCGCGATCCATTACGACGAGCATCGGTTTTGCTTTCTCATCGGCAATGAGATTGTCCATGATAACATCAACTTTGCCCTGAATGGGCCAGCCCGTCTCATCCTCTCCTCCGCCGTGCTGTAAATAGAGAACGGGGTACCTTTTGTTTACGTCTTCGTCATAACCCGGAGGCGCATATACAAATGCGCGTCTCCAAGTACCCGTCACGTTGGAGAAATAGTTTACAGACCGGATCTGACCGTGGGGAACATTACGCGGAAGGTAATAGTCGGCACCCGCCTCGGGGATATCGATACCGCTTGCCATCCGGCCCATACCGTAAAAGGTCTGACTGGCCGGGTCAGCCAGCGCAACACCATCGATGAGCAGGGAATAATAATGAAAGCCGGGCACGACCGGCTCTGTGGTAACGGTCCAGTGCCCGCTGGTATCTTTTGCGAGATCGTACTTTTTACCCAGATCGATTTGTACCCGGTGTGCATCGGGAGCTTTTATGCGGAATACGACGCGATTGTCAGGTAAAATCTGCGGGTACTGTGCGTTCGGAACATTCGTCGACGCGGGATCGCCCAGGCCGGTATGATACCCGGGAAATGTAGACGGATCTAAGGTTTTGAACAGGAGCTGGGAAAACATGTACAATCCGTTCTTCCAGACTTTAAAATCGTGTACACCCGGTTCTATGTAGTAGATGTGCGGAACGTTTTTTCTGAACAGATATTCATGCGTACGTCTGCTGAAGATGATCAGACCGTCTTTGTCGCCGCAGGAGATAAAGAGCAATTTCAGTTTCTTTTTTGCTTCTTCATGGTCCGGTACCAATGTTTCGGGAGTCCTGGTGTTCGGCGCGGAAGAAAATCCGCCAACCCATGCAAACTTGTCCAGGTTCCCCAGTCCAAAGTTCAGCGACTGCCCTCCGCCCATGGATAAACCGGCGATCGCGCGATGTTCGCGGTCGGTATGTACGGGAAATTTTTTCTCGATAAAAGGAATCAGATCGTTCAGGAGATCTTTTTCAAATGTGGCGAATGCTTCTACTTTTTCGCGGTCGAACATATTTCCGATAGCGCGATCATCTTTCATAGCCCTTCCGTTAGGCATGACAACGATCATAGGTTCCAGTTTCCCGGTGGCATACAGGTTATCCAGGATCACCTGCGGTTTCCCGCCGTTGAGCCATTCTTTTTTATCTCCGCCGATTCCGTGCAGCAGGTAGAGCACGGGATATTTTTTCTTTTTCGAGTAGCCGGGAGGTGTATAGATCAGCGCCTTTCGCGAAACACCAACGGTTTTCGAGTTGTAAGTTATGGTGTCAATTTTCCCGTGGGGGATATTGACCCGCAGGGAATCGAATCCACGGGGGGCCTGGCCGACGCCGTATTGCGCATGCAGGTAGTAACCGGTCAGTAACAGGAACACGATTAGTGTTGCCGTCTTTCTTTTTGTTGTTTGTTTCATGAGTAACGTTAGCTGTTCCATATGTTTATGATGTATCGTCGTCTTCGTGTTAATCAATCTTTGAAAAGCTGTTGTAACGTGTTCGCGAGATAGAGTCTGCAGTTCATCCAGGTGTGACCGCCGGGAGTTGCTCCCGCAGGCTCTTGTTTATATTTCCTTTATTTTGTTTTTGTTCTTGCTGATGTTTTATCCTCAATATGGAAGAAGTCAAAATCCGCGAATCCACCAGTTTCCTTTGACGCGTAATTGAAGAGGCCAAAGCGGTAACCCATAAAATGCGGAAGGGTATAGGCCATTTTAAGCGATGTACCTGCCGTCCGCCAGGATTTGCCGTCGAGGCTGTAGAAGAAGGTAGCTGTGTCTTTGAGGTCTGTGAAGTCGCAGGCGATCTTAAAATAGATCCGGTTCTGTAAAAGAGGTATTCGTTGTGTTTCAACCGGTTTTCCGGATTCCGCACTTACTGTCACGATGTATTTCTTTCCATTTTCCCTTGTGACACCCGCGAAGCCGAATTTTTTTTGCAATAAGGCAAGGCCGGCGATATCGCCTTCCTTAAGGTGAGATACATCAATGGATGTAGTACCTGCACATTCCGGTCCGATCGTGCGTTGTGTGAGAGTATTTCGCGCCGAGAGAAAAGCCGTATCGATCCGCCCGGTAGTAAGGCGCAGATATCCTTTCCGGCTGGTGACGGACCATAGCCGGTTGTCCGGATTGTGATTCCACTGCCATACCAATGGTAGTGCAGGATTACCGTTTTCACGGCTGAATTCATCGGATGCCGAGATACCGGGGATTAAACCTCTGCTGGCCGGAAGTGTAATGGTCTCCGGTACCTTTCCATCCGTTCCCAGTACAGGCCAGCCGTTGGTCCACCGGACGGGAACGAGGTAAGGAATACGTCCCACAGCGCCGTAATCGCGAAACAGGTAGGCAAACCAGTTGCCATCCGGTGTGTCGATGAGGCCTCCCTGTGCAACACCCAGGTCCTGCAACGCGATACGTCCTTCATAGGGACCGGATATCTTATCCGCCCTGTGAATGAGCACGGTACGCATACCACCTTTGGGCCACACGATATTGAAGAGGTAATACCTGCCGTCGAACTTAAAAAGCTGAGAACCCTCGGCGCCAAGCATGATGTTTTCACCAGCCGGTGTACTGGCATTTTCGATCACAACCTGTTCCATCGTTCCGGGTTTTATCCCCGATGCGTCCGCTGTTAGTTCCACCATCTTCAGCTTACCACCACCGTAGATCAGGTATACGCGACCGTCATCATCAAAAAACAAAGAGTGGTCGTGATATGCGGGCGCGAAGGAAGACACTTTCCAGGGTCCTTTTTCGATGTTGCCAGTTGTAAAAACGTATGTCTTCCCCGTTGTCTGGGCGAACGTTGTAACATAATAGGTCCCGTTGTGGTACCGGAGGCAGCTTGCCCATGATCCTCTCCCATACGAGCTTTTCCCGTTGACGAGGTTCAGTTCGTCGATGTTGGCTAATGTGTCGTATGCATAATTGACAAGCGTCCAGTTAACCAGGTCATGGGATTTCATGATCGGTACACCGGGGCTCATGTGCATGGTCGTACTGCTCATATAATATACATCGCCTGCGCGGACCATCGACATATCAGGTACGTCTGCAAAGATGATGGGGTTATGGGCTTGTGTTACCTGGGCTGAGAGTTGGTTAAAGAGCGCGGCGACAACAAAAGCTGCAAGGCATGTGATAGTCCTTGTTGATCCGTATGCTTTTTTTTCGTGCACCATGTCGTTCAGGTAATGCGCTTACTGTTTGTCTTCGTTTGGACCACGCTCTACTGCACTACGGCTCTGCCGCATCCTGGATTCCCTTTTTCGCGGGAGACAAATAAATTAAGTGTTATTTATACAATTATAGTTCAGAGACTCCGGAATTCAAAATATCGTTTGTGAAAACGTTTGAAATTTATACAGGAGGTGCAAAAATGACGACGGGAGAAGTGATTGTGCCCCCCGGCCGCGCCCGATGGTCTGTCGCGCTTTTCGCGCGGGAAATACGAATTCAATAACCTTTTTTACGGTCAAAGGGGTGCCCCCGGGAATTGAACGGTCATCATAATACGTTCCTTTCGAACGTCAGTTTTATTTACCGATCGCTAATGCGAATTCGATTTTATGGAGTTATAGCTATCGGAATATCTTAACGGGCATAAGAGATCGTTACTGATCAGCGCGGTCATTCGGTCAGCGCTTAGCCGAACGGAGTATTGCGGATGACCATGATGCATGCGGAGCACATCGTGGATAATCGTGCATTCCGGAATCGTTTCAACATCACGATATAAAAAAAACATTGCCGGTTTGGATCGGTACAACCGACGTTGGAACGGCTCGCTTCAATTGCTACTCATGTGACTGTGTGTTTGCGTGAACACTTCAGGAATTAATTTGTTTTCAGGATGCAGACAGGATCGAAAGACTGGTATACATAAAAATGAGTTTTGTCTGGTCTTTGTGCTGCCGGTGAAGACAGCGAATATTTCAAAACGATGTAATCGATTGTAATTAAGGCAAACCTTTTTTACATTGATATTAAAATTTGTTTAGCCAGCATATGGGTAGGGTGGATTTTCAAACAGAAAGCGATATAATCAGCAGCCTTCGGGAAGGTGATGAAAATGCTTTCGCCCATATTTTTAAAAAGTACTGGTATCAATTATATAGTGTAGCGTATGCCAAGCTGCAATCGCATGAGCTTGCGGAGGAGGTAGTGCAGGATCTGCTCGTTACACTTTGGGAGAAAAGGAATGTTTTACTAATCACAAACCTCACGCACTACCTGAATGCTTCATTGAAGAACAGGTGTATCGATCAGTTGCGAAAAAAAATTACACAGGAAAAATATTTTGAGCATTGCAGGGCTTATTTCCCTTCCGCAAATGCGAACGGAGAAAATGCCGCCGAGCTTACACAGGCCATTGAAAAAGCGATATCGATCCTGCCGGAGAAAACACGCGACATTTTTGTTCTTAACCGGATTGAGGGACTCCCGAACCGCGAGATCGCCAGACGCCATAACCTCACAGAGAAATCGGTGGAATATCATGTAACAAAATCATTGAAGCAACTGCGGCAATACCTGAAGGAGTATCTGATCATTGCGGCAGGATTAATTTCGTCTGTTTTTTTTTAGAATATTTTCGCAATCGATTTAGGGAAAACGGGAAGTCGCGCGTCTTTAGACCATGAACGGTCAAAATCCCTCAAAAGAGCAGTTTCGACAGATGCTGACGCGCTACCTGAACAATCAGGCTACTGCACCCGAGAAAGAATTTATCGAACAGTGGTACAGTGCTTACGGCAGTGATTTCAGGTTGAGTCTAAGCCCTGATCAAAGGCAGGAATTGGAGAACCGGTTGTGGAAATCCATTACCACTGCCCGCCATACGGGATCTCGCCACGCCCGGCGTGGACCGGTAACAAGAAGCATGTTACGAATAACAGGAATTGCCGCATCGGTCGTGTTTGCTGGCTGTCTGCTGTACTATGCCCTGGACATGCCTTCCTCAGGAGAACAGATCGCTGTAAAAAACGGAAAGGTAAAGCGTTATTCGATAACCAATACCGCTCCATTCCCGCAAAGTTCGACGCTTCCAGACGGAACGATTATCAAGCTGGAACCGAAGAGCAGCCTGCAGGTCGTGAATATGAGCGACGACAATAAACGTGAAGTGCACCTGGAAGGGGAAGCTTTTTTCGAAGTAGCCCACGATACCCTGCGTCCGTTCTTTGTATATACCGGCAATATCACGACTAAAGTGCTGGGAACAAGTTTTACGGTGAGCGCAAGAGAGAACGTAATTTTTGTAGCCGTAAAAACGGGAACGGTTTCCGTCACCCAGACTACCCGGAAATCGGTTAGTCCGCGTCATACGCTGACGGAGGAAATTATTCTGACCCCAAACCAGAAAGCCGTCTACAACGGGAAGCAGATCTCCATGGCGATCGTGGAAAAGCCTCAGCGTATTCACAAACCGGAAGAACAACCTCTTATGAAATTCGATGAACAGCCCGTCAGTGATATCCTGGCTGCACTGGAAGAAGCATACGGTATCAATATAGAATATGACAGGGACTTGATTAAAACCTGTATTCTGACGACCACCCTGTCAAATGAGGACCTTTATGACAGGCTGAATATTATTTGCAAGGCGATAAAAGGTTCATACAAAACGGAAGGATCAACAATAACGATAGTCAGCAATGGGTGCCACTAAAACAATAGCGCTTATGTAAAATTTTACAAAAAAAAAGAATCCGATGATGTTGCGAGCACCATCGGATCAAGAACCCTGCATTCCAAGGGAACTGCAGGTCTTTGTTTCTGTCGGTTAAACAAAAACTATTTAATATATGAATAAACGTAAACCTATTCAAAGGATTCTTATTGATTTCATGAAAATCACCGTCGCACAAATGATTCTGGCTGGGTTATGCAGCGCTCTTGCCTTTAGTTTTGATACTAATGGCCAGGAAATTCTGGATAAAAAAATATCATTGGTGGTGAAAAATGAGTCGGCGAAATCAATACTGAACCGCATTGAGAAGAAGGCTGAGCTGAAATTTACCTATCAGCCTCAGATTGTGAAGAATCTCAAAAACATTTCGATCGATTCCCCGGCGATCAGTATCAAGGAACTACTCAACGAGATTTTTGACAGTTCCGTCTATTATGAAGTGGTGGGAAACCAGATCATATTGAGCTCTGTCGACGATGCCGGGCCCGACGTGGTGACGCCGGAGAGGGTAGAGAAATTCGTACTCACCATTACCGGAACGATCACGGATGAAAGCGGCGAAGTACTTCCAGGCGTGAACGTCCTTGAACGCGGAACTACCAATGGTACTTCCACGGACGAGAATGGCAAGTTCAATTTGAATGTAGCGGATAATAATGCAATACTGGTGTTTAGTTTTATCGGCTACGCTACGCAGGAAGTTCCGGTAGGTAGCCGCACCGTTTTTGATATTTCATTACAACCCGATGCGACTTCACTTGAAGAGGTCGTCGTTGTGGGATATGGAACGCAAAAGAAATCATCCGTTGTGGCCGCTATCTCCACGGTTTCATCGAAAGAGATCAATGCACTACCCGTCCCAAGCGTAGAACAGGCGTTGCAGGGAAGAGCTCCCGGTGTTATCGTGACCAGCAACGGGGCCCCTGGTGAAGCACCGCTCGTGCGTATACGGGGTATCAACTCGATCAATTATGCCTCGAACCCGCTTTATGTCGTCGATGGGATCGCCCAGGTGGGAAATTTCAACCTGTTTGACAGTAAGGATATAGAGTCGGTGGAGGTACTAAAGGATGCCAACTCCGCTTCCATCTACGGATCCCGCGCGGCCGCAGGGGTAATTCTGATCACCACTAAAAAGGGTGCAAGAGACAGCAAGCTTCACGTACAACTGGATTCGTATGTCGGCGTTCAAAACGCGTGGAAACAACTTGACCTCCTGAACAGGGATCAATACATTCAATACGGTACGGCACTTCTCACAAACGCAGGCGCTGCATTACCACCGCGTTTCGCCACTATGAATGAACCGATCTACGAAGGATCAACACAGACCTTCGCTCAAACGGAAACCGACTGGCAGGACGAGTTGTTCCGGTCCGCACCGATTACGCAAACGAGTATCTCGGTCTCCGGCGGAAACGAGAAATCGCGCTTTTATGTTTCCGGTGGTTATTTCAACCAGGAAGGCATCATGAAGGGAACAGGTTTTGAACGGTACAACTTACGCATCAATTCCGATCATAAAATAGCCAGGCGTATTACCCTGGGTCATACGTTGTTTATCGGGACCGGTAAACAACAAAGAGAACAGAATGCCGGCGGACGCACGCAGATCCAGAATATGATACGAATGGTACCTTACATTCCCGTGCTGAACCCGACGAATATCGGCGGTTATGGCGGAACCACGGGAGCCGATGGATCGGATCCCCAGAACCCAGTTCGTTCGGCTGTACAGGACCTTGATGTTCAGAATAACACCCGGATCCTCGGAACCCTTTTCCTCGAAGCGGAACTAACGAAGTGGCTGAAGTACCGGGTAAATATCGGCGCGGATTTTAATACAGGCAGACAATACATATACCAGCCTATCTACAACGAGGGATTTAACGGACGAAGCCAGGCGACGTTGAATGATAACCGTGACAACTATTTTTCACCTATCTATACCAACCAGTTAACATTCGACAGAACGTTCGGCAAGCATTACATAAATGCCATTGCCGTAATGGAATACCAGTCTGCCACCAGCACGTCCCTTGACGCCGCAGGCAACGCCGCGACGAACGAGATCAAGGAATTGAATGGGTTGTCGAACCAGGCTGTTACCGGAACAAGAGACGAGTCCGTAATCTATTCGTACATCGGCCGTATCAACTATGAATTCGCCAATAAATACCTGTTGAGTGCTTCTATCCGCCGCGATGGCGCATCGAATTTTGCGCCTGGAAAGAAATTTGGAAATTTTCCTTCCATTGGAATCGGCTGGCGAATAAGCGAGGAAAACTTTTTGAAGAACGCATCGGCGATCTCGGAATTGAAATTACGGGGCAGTTACGGAGAACTGGGTTATATACCGGGAAATTACCTCTGGCAATCTACCGTAAGTTCATCGACAAATGCTGTCTTCGGAGGACAACGGTCATTGGGCGCGTATTATGACCGGCTCGGTAATCAGGCATTGACATGGGAAGTCACAAAAATGACTAACATCGGGATCGATGCCGGATTCTTCCGGAACAAACTTACATTCTCGGCTGAATATTTTGACCGCACCACCGACAACCTCATCCTGGATGTTGCTCCCGCTACATCGACCGGCTACTCGCAGCCGACATCCGCAAATATCGGAGATATGCGTAACTGGGGCTTTGAATTTCAGGCCGGCTACAGCGAAAACAGCGGCGACCTGAAATGGAATTTGACCGGTAACATCGGTGTTGTCAAGAACGATGTGAGAAAGCTTGCATCTGCGACAAACACGCTCGACCGCGGAGCCAATGGCGACTACGGGAATACGGACATTACCCGGACGGAAGCCGGTCACCCGGTACAGTCGTTCTATGGATGGTTGACAGATGGAATTTTTCAATCGGCAGACGAAGTCGCGAACGCTGCAACGCAGGCCAACGCTGCCCCTGGTGATATCCGATTCAAGGATGTGGATGGAAATGGTGCAATTGATGCAGCCGATCGTGTGTACCTGGGAAGCTTTTTACCGGACTTTTCTTACGGCCTCAACTTCTCCGCGAATTACAAAGGGTTGGATGCCACGTTGTTCTTCCAGGGTGTTCAGGGAAATGAGATATACAATGGCACGCGCGTACTGACGGAAGGAATGCTTCGCTTGTTTAATTCAGGTACCGCCGTGCTGGATGCCTGGACACCTACTAATACGGATACGAACGTACCCCGTGCGGTGAACAGCGATCCTAACGGCAACTCCAGGACATCGGATCGTTTTATCGAGGATGGTTCGTATTTCCGCCTGAAGAACATCAGTGTCGGATATTCGGTCCCTGAAGAGACCCTTAGGGCTATCACAAAAAATACACTGGGAAATCTCAGGGTTTATGTAGCTGCACAGAACCTTTTTACCATAACAAATTATAAAGGTTACGATCCCGAAATCGGATCTCGGTTCAGCAACCAGCTGACGCAAGGCATCGACTACGGCCAGTTTCCACAAGCAAGAACATTTCTGGTGGGGCTGCAGGTCGGATTCTGACAGCCGGTCATTTTAACAAAGAAGGATATCAATTTTATAGTTTAAATAAAATTTGAATATGGGATATAAGTCATTAAAAAACGGATTGATGGTTGCCCTGCTGTTCGCAGCGTGCAATGAAGCCGATTTGGATAAATTGAATCCGAACGGAGGAACGCCTGAGTCTTACTACAGTACAGCAGATGAATTAACAAAAGGCGTCAACGCCATATATGGAAAAGCACAGAGTATTCAGCTTGTGGCGCGCGAGTGGTTCTTTTTGCACGACCTTCGTTCCGACGATGTTGCATCGGGCGGAGGTCAGCTGGAAGGCGCCCGTAACCAGGTACTGACAGGCGCGCATCTTCCTACCAACTCTGTACTAACCGACGTATGGAGCGGCTTCTACAGGACGATTCACCGGGCAAACTCGGTTATTGATGGATCGGCAAATACCAAAAATATATCGGACGAACTGAAAGCCAGGCTGGTCGCTGAAGCGAAATTTTTGCGCGCCTGGGCTTATTCCGAGCTCGTGACACTATGGGGTGATGTTCCGTTGTATCAAACCACTGTCAAGTCCCTGACTGAATCGCAGGCGCGTACCCCGGCCGATGAAGTGCTTCAGTTTGTAATCAGTGACCTTGCTGAAATTCAGGCGGACCTTCCTTTAACATATTCCGGAACCGATGTCGGCAGAGTTACACGAGGCGCGGCTCAGGCCCTTCTTGGCCGGGTTTATATGGAAAGAGGCCTTGAATATTACGATGAAGCCAAAACAGAACTGGATAAAGTATACACTTCGGGTGTTTATACGTTGATGGACGAATACTCGGATAATTTCCTGGAGGAAACTGCCTTCAATAGCGAGTCGGTTTTTGAAATAGGATTTGCTAACGACCAATTTAACTGGGACGCAGACGGCAATAGCGCCGGGAATGTGGAAGGTAACAGCCGCACACAGGAATATTCGGCAATTGGCTGGAGAAACCTGATACCCTCAAATGGGTTGATAGCCGAGTATGAACGGACTGCCGACGGGTTCCCCGAAAACGATCCGCGTTTTTCTGATAATTTCTATCGGATCGGCGATTCATTTAACAACGGAAGCGAAGTACTCACCGATGCTCTTGTTCAGGGAAACTTATCGTTGCTGGGTGGTGTACAGGAAAAGATCAGCTGGAAGAAGTACACCAGCCTCTACAAGAACAACGCGACGTTCTATACCGGCGCGATGAATATGAGAATCATCCGGTTTGCGGAAGTTCTTCTGAACCTTGCCGAAGTTGAAAATGAACTCGGTAACGCCTCTACTGCGATCGGATACCTGAACGAACTCAGAAACCGCCCCAGTGTAAGCTTACCGAATTATCCGATCGCGGGAAAATTTCCGGTAAACAGCAAGGATGAAATTTTTAAGGCAATCGTTCATGAGAAAAGAGTGGAACTGGCAGGCGAACAGCACAGGAACCGGGATATCCTGCGCTGGCGCAGACAGGACAAACTCACCACGGAACCGATAAGCTATTTTCAGGAAAATAAATTTGAACGGCTACCGATTCCGCAGGTTGAATTTGCCACCAATGCAAGCCTGACGAACGCCGACCAGAACCCCGGCTACTAGATATATCGTTTAACTTTCAAAAAACCCCTTTCCTTTAAGGGGTTTTTTGTTACAACTGTTTTTTGAAAATAGATAGTTCAGATGCATTTATCACTTTACTTTAAGCGGTACCAGCACGAACATACAAATAAAATCTACCCGATATGCACGACCCTGACAGCCCGTCCCTAATGCAGTCATCAGGTTCTCTTCACTTGTATGAAGCGAACCCAGGTAGATACCTTCACCCGTGTTACAGGCTAACCGGCGTCTGCATGCCCTTTATTTTTTCCGTTTTTATTACGCTGTTCCTGACGACGAGTTGTGATAGCCCGGGTGAGCAACACTTATTTGAAATGGTTCTATCCTCGCATTCGGGAATAAACTTCAATAACCTGATTACCGAGTCGGATTCATTGAACGTATTGAAATTCGAATACATCTACAACGGTGCGGGTGTAGGTATTGGCGACTTTAACAATGACGGGTTGTCCGATATATTCTTCGCAGGGAATATGGTGTCTTCAAAGCTCTATCTTAATACAGGTAGTTTCGTATTTAAGGATATCACAACCACATCACGCACTGAAACTTCCGCGTGGTGTACCGGTGTTGCCGTTGTCGATATCAACCAGGATGGTAAATTGGATATCCACGTGGCGACCGCCCATCCCGACATGGATAAGTCATCGGCTAATCTCGTATTTCTGAACATGGGAAATGACAGTAACGGGATACCTGTTTTCAGAGAGGTGGCCGCCGAAGTGGGGCTTGCGGACAGGAGCTACTCCACCCAAGCTGCTTTTTTTGATTATGATCTGGACGGCGATCTTGATGTTTATTTGCTGACGAACGCATTGGAGATTTATAACCGGAATACATTGCTGGGACAATACAAGGGATCCGGAAAAAGCAAGGATAAACTATTCAGGAACGAAGGGACGTCCGGTAACGATCTGCCTGTGTTTAAAGATGTGTCGGTCGAAGCAGGACTGCTGGAAGAAGGGTGGGGGTTAGGTATTGCCATAGCTGACTTAAACCGGGATGGTTATCCTGATATATATGTTGCAAACGACTTCCAGTCGAACGACCTGCTCTATATAAATAACCACAACGGGACTTTTACGAACCGCATCGCGGATTTCACCAGTCACCAGTCCCAGAACAGTATGGGAATGGATATTGCCGATTTTAACAACGATGGACTTGAAGACATTGTTGTGGTCGATATGATGCCTGAAGATAACCTCCGCCAAAAGACGATGTTTCCCAGGGTTGAGTATGACCGGTTTCAGTCAGCCACACAGAAGGGTTATCAGCCCCAGTATGTACGGAATGTTTTGCAATTGAATAACGGCAACAACACCTTTAGTGATATCGGTTACATGGCCGGCGTCTATGCCACCGACTGGAGTTGGAGCGCGTTGTTTGCCGACTTCGACAATGACGGACGACGGGACCTGTTTATCTCCAATGGCTACCGTAAGGATGTAACGAACCTGGATTTCGTAAGCTACCGCAAAGAGTCTACGATGTTCGGGACGAAGGATACAAGGGAAAATGTTATTCTCAAATCACTGGAGGATCTCGAAGGTGTGAAGAAACCGTCTTTTGTTTTCAGTAATAATGGTGATCTTACGTTTTCCAACAAGGCTAACGAATGGGGGCTGGCTCAACCGTCCTACTCCAACGGAGTGGCTTACGCAGATTTCGACAATGACGGTGATCTGGATCTGGTGATGAACAACATCAACGATGAGGCATTTATCTACAGGAACACCCTCATTGACCCTGGTCACAAGGATATCAAAAAAGACGGCAGCCACTTTCTCCGTATTGAACTGAAGGGAGGAAATGGCAACAGTCACGGATTAGGTGCGCGGATAACGATCTTTGACAACGGCAACATTCAATTCGCGGAACATAAACTGCAGCGCGGATACAAGACTACCGTCGAACCGTTTATCCATTTTGGCCTGGGAGCAACAGCCCGTGTTGATTCGGTAGTGGTCGAGTGGCCCGCCGGCGGCCGTCAGGTTCTCAGGCAGGTTGACGTGAACCAGGTCCTGTTGTTTGATGAAAAGGAATCGGAAAAAATTACGCCCGGACAAAGTCGGTTGCCGAAAATATTTGAAGAAGTTTCAAAAGAGATGTCACTTACGGACGTGATGCCCGAGACCGACTACGCCGATTTGAAGACGCAACGATTGCTGATTCAGAAATATTCGCAGGGTGGGCCCGGAATAGCTTCGGGGGATATCAACGGCGATTCCAGGGAGGACATAATTATCGGTTCCCCTGCCGGAAGGGCCACCCGGGTTTTTTTAAGGAAAGCCGACGGTACTTTTTTTCTGGCGGACTCCATTAAAAAAAGCGGCGAGGATATGGGCGTCTTATTGTTCGACGCGGATGGCGACCGCGACCTGGACTTATACTGCGTCAGCGGAAGCAGTGAATTCGGTAACCGTGAAGAAATGTATCAGGATTGTTTTTACAGGAACGACGGACACGGAAAATTTGACATTGACCCAGTCGCCCTTCCGCGAATAGCAGATAGCGGAAGTACCGTTCGTGCCTGTGACTTTGACAAGGACGGAGACCTAGACCTGTTTGTCGGCGGAAGAATAATCCCGGAACGATATCCGTTTTCTCCCCGGAGTTACCTGCTCCGTAATAACGGGCAGGGGAAATTTGAAGATGTTACCCAATCCATTGCTCCTACACTGTCGGAACCGGGTATGGTTACGGATGCCCTATGGAGCGATTTTAACAACGACGGATGGTTCGACCTTATTGTGGCAGGTGAGTATATGCCCGTCATGTTTTTTGCCAACCAAGGAGGAACTGAACTGGCGCCCGTGAATTCCATTTCATCTTCCGGGGAAGACCATTCTGAAAAGGTCGGCTTCTGGAATAGCATCGTGGCCGGAGATTTTGATAACGACGGTGACATGGACTATATCTGTGGCAACCTGGGCCACAATTCATTCTATAAAGCATCAGACGAGCAACCTCTTACCGTTTACGCAAAAGATTTCGACCAGAACGGAAGCATTGAACCGATCCTGACACATTTTAATCAAGGAAAGGAATACATCGTTCATTACCGTGAAACCCTGATCGATCAGCTTCCCATGCTTCGTAAAAAACTAAAGCGATATGACACGTATGGTCATGCCGTTTTTTCGGATCTATTCACGCCTGAGATGCTCAAAGGTGCGTACATACGAAAAGCGAACTACCTGAGTTCCGCGTACATTGAAAATGCAGGCCAGGGTAAATTTATATTTCGCGAATTACCTGGACTGGTGCAGGTGGCCCCGGTTTTTGGTATGGTCGCGACAGACTATGACATGGATGGAAACCTGGATGTGATAACAGTTGGTAATTCATATGCTGCAGAACCCTTATCGGGATGGTATGATGCAGGGATCGGGAGTATCCTAAAGGGGAGTGGAAGCGGCGATTTTACGGTTGTACCCGCAGCCGGAACGGGTTTTTTAGTTAACAAGGATGCCAAGAGCCTAATAGAAGTTCTCCAGCCCGGATCCCAACCGTTGTGGGTGGCGACTCAAAACCAGGACAGCCTCCGTGTGTTCGCAAACCGGGGAATACCGCGCTGGCGGATTATTTCATTAAAGCCTTCGGACGTCTATGCCGAACTCAAATTGGCAAACGGCCGTACGCGAAAACAGGAATTTTATTACGGGAACGGATATTTGTCGCAGTCTTCTCGCGCATTTATTGTTCCGCCAAATACCCTGGCAGTCACTGTATTCAATACCAGTGGTGAGAGGAGGGAGGTCGGGATCGAATAACCCCCCGGTTGAATGTAATTGACGACACCATGCATAAGCCGGGGAGGAGAACGGATGTTGAAAAGAAGAATTGTTGTTATATAACTGAAAGCCTTTCCCGGAAGGTTTCTGATGATTAATTCTTTTTCATCTCCGAAACTATCTAATTCGACAAGACGTCGCTATCCGATTTCGCTGTGTTTCCTTTAATGGGCTGATAAGCTCCACTATTTTAATTCGGGAGGTACTCTTAAGCCGATTGTCCAATATTGCGGTTGGGTAAATTTTCGCTTAATTGCATCGTTGTGATTTTGAGTTTTATGCCATTGAAGTTTACAGCTATTTTACCTACGGAACCGGTTAGTTCAATTATAAAGAACTTCTTCTCCATTGAATTTGATAAAGACGAGATCAGGAGTGATTATTTATTGCCGGATGGTCTGCCATCTTTCTTTTTTATTCAGAGTAGTGACCCGGTTAATACCTATTTCGATAAAAACGGGCATACTTTTCCTTTGCATGAAGGATTTTACCTGGGTTACAGTAATACAATTGTAACGGTTACTCATAAAAGGCTGAAAGTTTTCGGGGCATCTGTTTTTCCCGCTTGCTTCAGTATGCTATTTGGTAAAAGTCCTTCGGATATAATAAACAAATTCGTCCGTTTGGAAGATGAAAGAGCTCCGCTTAAAGCGGTCCGAACGCTGTTGACCTCCCCGGTGGATTCTTTAGCGAGTGTCATCGAGTTGTTGGAAAAACAGATTCTGGAGCAATTGAATAAACATCAGCTGAACAGGGATTTTTTGCTGGTCTGCGAAAAAATTATAAGCCCTGGTGGCTATCGGCTTACCGTTAAAGAATTGGCTGCGCATCTGGGTTACTCGACCCGTTACTTACATTCCCGTTTCGCGGCGCATTTTGGAATGCCGCCAAAGAAATTTATAAGTTTGGTCCGGTTCAACCGGGCCCTTAAATACATTTATGATAACGAAGGTTTTGCCAACCTTTCTTCGATTGCGCATGCAACAGGCTACCATGATCAATCTCACCTTATCCGCGACTTCAAAGCCATCAGCGGAAAAACGCCAAAAGAGATCGCGGTTCATTCAGGTTCTCTTGCTAATAAATTTTGTTTGTTTTGAAAAACTTACATGATTCCGAAAAGTACAATACTTTTTTCCAAACAAGTCCTTTCTTGTGTTCGATTTTGTGGGACTGAACGGAGCCAAGTGTTTTAAGATTTTTAGTTTACCTTCTCCGGAAGCCGGCTAACGTAAAGGATGAACGGGAAATGTCGCGGGCCATTGCGATTTAAAATGAATCGGAATACCGCGCTTGTTCCGATTTGTACAATTTATTAATCCGTTGGCTCCATTTGTTTTACTATGCAGAGCTAACAGTAGATTCTTACGTTCTGGTATTTTGAGTCTGAAATCGCGTACAGGCACATGGTGATTGCGATCGTAAGTTCACGAAGTATCGATAGTGTTCAATGATTCGTGGTGGGAATAGACGACAATAATTTAAATGCATGCGGTCATCACTCTTCGAATGAACTTCAATCGGTCAAAGTGATGGAAAATATTACACAGCGTCAATTTTATTTTCGGGTACTGGTAGATTTGATATTCAAAGATTTTCCCTCATAGCTTTTTCGAAATTATGATTTGAAGTGGTAAAACCAATATGAAAAGAATCGTTGGTTGTTTTGTAACCTTGTTCACTACCAGTAACTTCCTGCTTGCACAGATCGCGTCGACCGATCCCCATGATTCAACTGTGCTGGCTAATTTTAACGTAGAGATTCAGAAATACGGGTGGCCGTCTTTGTGGGACGAAACGAAATATGTAGCTCAATGGGGAGTTGCCAGCTTTGACGGTCCACAGCCTTACCACATCTCCGGACTCAACCTGAACGCGGAGGTTTTGACTCCATCTTTTACCGCCGATAATCTTCCGCCATGCATCAATATATTGAAAGATATACCTACGCTGAAAAGTCTGGGAATCAATCTAGGCATCAGCTATCTGCCTCCGGAAATTGGTGAGCTGAGTAATATTACGACCTTAGGGCTGGCGCACAACAAGCTCGATGAGTTACCTGAAGAATTGTCAAATTTAACGAACCTTGAGGTTTTATTACTGACAGGTAACCAGTTCTCCGAAATACCGGACCTTACCGGGCTAACCGGTCTGAAATATTTATCGGTTAGTTCAAATTCCTTTCTTGCGGAATTGCCTTCGAGTGTTTTTTCGCTGACAAACCTGGAAACATTAAATATCGGATATACGGCTATTACATCGATTCCCGAAGAAATTAAAAATCTGGCCAATCTGAAATACCTCGGGGCTAATGCCTGCAAGCTTACGCAATTGCCCGGATCAATCGGTAATCTTAAAAAACTGGAATCTTTGCAAATTGGCTACAACGACCTGACCTCCTTACCCGCGGCTGTGGGAGGCCTTGAGTCACTTGTTGATTTGAACTTAGCCGGTAATAAGATTCAAACCCTGCCGGAAACATTGTCGCAGTTGACAAAACTCAGTGGTATCATTTTTGACAAT
Organism: Chryseolinea sp.; assembly: GCA_041742155.1. Taxonomy (GTDB): domain Bacteria; phylum Bacteroidota; class Bacteroidia; order Cytophagales; family Cyclobacteriaceae; genus Chryseolinea. The sequence continues at coordinate 245,246 of JBGSJE010000013.1, forward strand.
AACCTGTTCACCGCATTTCCATCCGTTATAGCCTCCATTAAATCGCTCACCGTGATAAGGGGCGAATATAACCGGATGCAGGGAAGCATTCCTGACGAATTGTGGAACAGAACCTATCCCAACCGTGTCCAGCTTTGGGTAAGGAACAATCAACTTTCCGGAAAGTTAACCATCCCCGATACACGGGTGGTTCATACGCTCTACATCAGCGATAATAAATTTGTGTTTTCAGACCTGAATGATGTTTACCCGGGATTAAAATCCAATGGTGCTTATATGGAGCTTAGTCCCCAGGCACGCATCGGGACAGCCCGCACTTTCATCCCGGAGTCCGGAGAAGATGTATCCTTTGGGATAGACAATTATTCCCATCTAACGTCAAGTGTTTATACCTGGTATAGGTCAGCTACCCTGAATGGGGATCTGCCTGAGTTTATTTCCAACCAGCAGATGATGCAACTAACTCATTTTGACCCTGCGAAAGATGGAGGTGTCTACTATTGCAGGGTAACGCACCCGGCTTTTGGAAACTGGGAACTCACCAGTCATGTGGTCCGGGTGATCGGCACCAATAGGCCACCCGTAATCTCCGGAAATGATGCCGTTATTTTCCGAAAGGGGCAACATGCGAATCTTTTACTATCCGCGACTGACGACTTCACCTATCCGGAAAACCTCTTATGGTCTGTACCTTCCTCCACTGCGCATTTCCTGGTAACCGATAACGCGGTAAACGGAATTCAAAAAGAACTGATCATTACGCCAACAGATCCATTGTGGACGGGTACCGACACAGTTACCGTGTCAACGACGGATGAACAGGGAAATACAACCTTCAAATCAGTTTCTGTCACTTTACTTAGTGAAACCAATCAACCACCGAAGGTCGCACCTGTACCCGTAGTGTATCTGAAAGAGGAGTTTTTTCAATGCGATTCGGAAGAATGTAATCCTGTTTGGTTTTGGTCATCCGATATATTTCTTAAAGCATTTATCACCGATGATTTCGATGCCATCAATAAACTTCAAATAACCATCGACGAGGTAGATGCCGATCGTTTTGCGGAAGAAGAATTTATTATTTATGTCTCTCCTTATGAGAACGACTGGATGCTGAGCTTCGTTATTATAAAAGCCAGTGACACGACATTTTCCGACTCTTTCACTTTATGGGTATCCGATACGGAAGGTGGCATAACCCCTTTTGAAGTAATTTTCAACTTACCGGATGTAGGCAATCAGCCACCCTCGATATCAGCCATTCCGGAGCAGCAGATCGTGAGGGGAGAACAACGCTTTCCGCCGCTCAACTTGAATAGCTACGTGCAAGACGATTATTTTCACCCTTCACAGCTGGAATGGATCGCCTTTCCCAACACAGGTCTCGATGCTACGGTTAAAGACAGTATCGCGTACGTATCTCCGCGAATACCCGACACCAGCTATGTCGATACCGTGACCTACCGGGTGCGTGAACGGACCAATGTTTATATGGAGAGTAGCATCGACGTCATTTACCGCATTGTTGATGCGCCGGAAGAAATTTACCTGTCGGGAATGGTCCGGACAGCGGAGGAGCAGCCGCTGGAAGGAATAATACTGCAGGGATTTCCCACGGAAATAAAAACTGATGCTTTTGGGCAGTTCAATATTCAGGTCAATAAAGGATGGTCAGGCACGGTAACACCGGTTTCCGGATTGTATTCGTTTGCACCGCCGTCAATCGATTTAGAAAATACAGAGGCTGGCCGAAGCGATCTGAATTTTACAGCCAGATCAATGGTAACGGCCGCAGAGCATATTGATGGATCTTTCTCCATTTATCCGAACCCAGGCAACGGAATATTTTACCTGCAGTGGAGCAGTTACAACGATATACAAGACCTGTCGGTCCTCAATAGTCTGGGAATGACCGTTCCGTCACAGGTAACTTCGCTCAGCGCGCAACGTCACCGTATTGAATTGGGAACGGTATCACCGGGAGTTTATTTTTTGCATATTAAAACCGGTGATACAATGGATGTGATAAAACTGATCGTGACACAATGAAAAAAGACAGATCAATACATATTGCGAAGAATATAGTGAAAGGGATAAAGCGGGTGGCTTTGCGAAGTTCGCGGTGGACACAAATCGTATGGCTGATTCTTTTGCTCACGGGGGTAACCGCAAGGGCACAGGTACTGGAACAGGACTCCCTCGCGTTGGTAGCGTTTTATCACACCACGGGAGGGGATCAATGGATAAACAACACGAACTGGCTAGCGCCCGGGCAAAATGTGCCCACCTGGTTTGGCGTCGATATCAGCGAGGGAAGGGTATCGGAACTTTTATTGAATGATAACAATCTCACAGGTTCTCTGCCTGAAGAAATAGGAGATCTTACCGGATTGTATTCATTGGCACTATCAGACAACCACCTCTCAGGTGTAATTCCGGATTCAATGAGTAAGATGCATCGGATGATAATTCTGGGCCTGGGTAACAACGACTACACAGGAGACATACCGTCGTTCCTGTTCCAGATGCCCCTTCCCCCTAACGTTTTCGGAACTCCCCGTATCATACTTCTGATGGACAACAACTTTACGGGCATCAGTCCCTGGGATGGTGAGTTTAAGCACATGGCGGATCTTGCCATAGAAAGTAATAATCTCGGTTTCACTGACCTTGAACTGATGTTTCCGCAGACTATATACTTCTTCTCCTACACACCACAGGGTTCAATTTACTTGGCAGACGACGTCACTGTCTTCGTAAATTCGGTAGTTACCCTGAAGACTACAACCGGAGGATCGGCTAACCATTACCAGTGGCTTAAAGATGGTGTCTTGATACCAACGGCAATACAGGAAAACTACACCCTTGAAGCAACATTGACGGATGAAGGCGTGTACACGGCTGAAGTGACCAATGATATTGTTACCGGGCTTACGCTCGAAAGAAATCCGATAGCCATCCATGTTAAAAAAGATACGATTTATACTTCCTGCGACGGATCGCCGATTGCGCTGAGTGTCGCCGTATCAGATCCGCTGGCCGTCTATCAGTGGAGCCATGGGGAGACAACTCCTTCCGTTGCGTTAACAGCATCCGGAAAGTACGGCGTAAGAATTGAAACTTCGAATTACATACTGAAAGATACGATTGAAGTTGTGATCCAACCTGCCTTGTCGCTTGGTGATGACGTGGATACATGTGAACCTTCTGCGATATTGTCGTCAAACATAACAGACGGCGATAGCTATCAATGGCGAACGCCCACAGGGGAAATCAATAATCAAAGTGCACTGAGTGCCACAGTAGATGGTCTCTATATCGTGGAAGTAACAAAGGGAACCTGTTTTCGGAAGGATTCAGTTGAAGTAACGTTAAACCGGTTTACGGCCGGAGATTTTAATATGAAAGCCGGAATAGCCGAAGTGGAAGACAATGGTGTTGTTCTAAGCGATGTAGCGTTGACCTTTACAAATACAACCGGAACGGGTACCGGCTTCGCATGGTCATTTGATGAGAATACCGTAAACGAAGAAGCGCCTACATATGCCTTCGGCAAGCCCGGGAAATATGCGATAACGTTAACCGGTGTTGATAACAGGAATTGCCCGATCACTGTGGAGAAAGCCATTACTGTGGAAGATCTGGTTATTACCAATGCCATTAGTCCGAATGGGGACGGAAAGAACGATCAGCTTTTTATAGAACCCTTTCTTTACAGCGCAGAAATCAAGGTTGTCAACCGCTGGGGAAGACCGGTGTACGAATCGTCCGTTTACAACAACGACTTTACGGGGGCGAATCTTGAAAGCGGAGTATATTACTATGAGCTCTATTTCAAAGATGTGAATAAACGATACAAGGGATATGTGCATGTGATGAAAAACAGGTAAATGGAGACATCACCAATAAAATGTACTCAAACTAATGAAAAAAGGAATACTACTGATTACAATACTGATAGCCGCTACGGCCGGGATACGAGCCCAGCAACAACCGCTGCTAAGTCAGTACATGTTGAATAACTATTATTTAAACCCTGCCTGTAGCGGTTCAGGTGAAGTAGTAAGTGTTACATTTTTACACCGCGCCCAATGGGCAGGGTACGAAGATTACCTGGGCGATAGGGCTTCCCAGCAATTGCAGCTTTTTAATGTAAGTATCAACCCGGACAGCACCGGTCATAATACCGGCTTTCAATTTCTGCGCGACAGACTTGGCGCTGTAACATCGACCAGCATTCAGGTTTCGTATGCCTACCGCATATCTATATCGGCAAAAAGTACATTGGCATTGGCGTTTCGTGGCGGTGTGGCATCCAAGGTCATCAGCTTTGATGACTACATTGTTAAACATCCCGGCGATCCGCTCATTGCGGAAGGTAAACAGTCGGAGACGAGACCGGATATTACACTCGGCTTTTGGTATCAGCATACAAAATATTATGCGGGAATTTCCGCAAAAGGCTTCGTAACGCGGGCTGATTACGAAACCCTTGGAATCCAAAATGAAAAGCTGTTGACCGCCACTGCCGGTTATTATTTTACTCTTACCAGGGGCTGGATGTTGACGCCGAGCCTACAATACGTTTCCAATACCGACCATACGTTTTTCGACGGCAGTTTGCTGTTGAAGAACAGGAATGGTTTCTGGAGCGGCATCTCTTATCGTCATCAGGAATCGATCACAGCGCTCCTGGGCTTTGGTATGCTTGACCAGAAACTGCGGTTCAGCTATGCATTTGATTCTGTTACCAGTAACCGTAGCGTCAAAACGAACGCATCGCATGAAATTATGGTGCGTTACTGTACCGGTCGTTTGCATGACAGGAAAAGAAGGCAGCGGAAAGATATAGATGAGTAGGGTATAGATACGATCAAAACCAACTTATAAAACCTTGCCCTGTTTTTGATTGCACTGGCTACCGTCAGGATCACTCATGTATTGACAGGATCAGAATGATTGCCTTGTTTGACAATGCTTCGAACTCCAACCTACTGCAATAGGGAATGCTCAGTGCGTCCCTGGCATGAAGGAGTCTGTTCTGCACTTCAAAAGCGCCTTCGATAACGAAGATAAATTTATGCTCTGAATTCGGGAATGTGAGTGAATAGTCCTGACGTCCGTTGAACAAACCCAATTGTACGGTCAACGGGATGGCTGACATGACCTTATCCGGCACATTGACAAGTCTGCCCGCATAAGATTCAATGTCAAAGTCAGTTATTGCCGCGCCCGCTTTAATTTCTGTTTTGACCTCCCAAAGCAAGTAGCTGATCCATTCCGACTGGTACACGTTGGTGAATTCCACTTGCTGGTCTTCGGACACATCAATTGTCATCAGCTGGCCCGCATCTGCAATTATTACATTGTTTAAATCATGTATAGAGACCTTTCCGACGATCGGCAAAATAAAAAGTATGCCGGTTGCGGAACACCGGTGATGGGTTGTTGTTCCCGGTTTCTGCGACGTCTCACAAAAGACATGTAAGCGTTGAAATGACTGCTCCTTGACTTCTGTTTCACCGGGCAGCGTAAACAGGGCTTGCTTGCTTTCTGTCTGAATACAATGTCTTCGGTCAGAAAGCTGTATTCGTATAACCGGTGGTTGAGGCAGCATAGATGTTTATGGTTTAGTGACGGTAAAATTTCTGAATGAACATATTCCCACATTCGGCAGAAGGACAATAGAGTGGGTTTCTGTTTCTCCATCGTTTAAAAGGCTTTCACGCTCGGAGTCTGTTCCGAAAATAAAGAGCCTGTCGATCGTGTCAATCCAGGTCAGCGGGTCGCTATACAGATGAATGGCTACTTTATGAAGTGCCTTGTTACTACGGTGCGACTGGATAACCTCAAATCTGAAGTTCCTGAACGGTACGCACGTTTTGCCCAGTGTGTTCAGCACGTCTGGAAATTTGCCATTCAGTTGTTTAAGGTATCCCGCCGCTGCCGTGCTTACCAGATAGTTCATATTTTCAGCTTGTGGGATGTTCGCGAGAATTTCCTGAAATGTCTGAAAACGTCCAGGTTGATCAAATTGCTGTGCCTGCATAAAAAATTCGCGATGGGTGTCCGCGAACACATTCTTGTTCCATACGCCGGCAGAACCGGCATCGATGATCTTGGAATAAACCAGTTTGACGATTCCTTTCATCAGGCGTTAACAACGATGGTATGCGTAAGAACATAACCGTTATCAACGCTTCCCGTCACAGACGACATCTCCGTACTGACGCCATCACCAAATACATTGTCGGCACTATTGTACGTGTAGCCGGTCATTCCTTTTGTATATCCCTTCGCCGTGGCGGCATTTACCTGGATAACGGCACTATCGGATCCTTCCGGGAAGGCGATTTGCGTGACCAGCAGTGACGCTCCGGAAGCGTTATAGATGTGTACATGGATATGGGTAGACCGGCCTTGATACCAGCCTGGAAATACGGATACGAAGCTAACCTTGCCCTCGCTGTCCGTTACCTGCCTTCCACGCAAAAAATGAACGGCTGTATAGTCTACGCTTTGCATGGATGTACCTCCGTACTCCGAATAATACCCATCCTTGTCGCAATGCCAGATATCAACCAGTGCATCTGCAAGGGCATTACAGTTATCGTTTTTGTTCTGCACCGTTATATTGACTGTGATGTCAACACCGGTACGATCGGAGCGAATATCGGTTTGAATCAAGGAGGAAGGTGATTTTGTCGGGAACGGTCCTTCTGTTTCGGCATTTGTCGTGGTGCAACTTCCGGATGAAGGATCATCTTCTTCGTTGCAGGAAGTTACTACGGGTACCATGATGCTGGCGAATCCGAGGCGTTTAATAAAGTCTTTGCGGTCCATAAGTCTGAGTGTTTGGTTATTTGGTTATTACAGTTTACGATGATAGGTTGTTCTCATCAAGCGCTGGATGTGGTCCCCAATCGCTTCAGGTACCCGGTTAGTTTCATAGTGGTCTTACAGGCTAAGTTGGTGTTTATACCATGTAAAACGGACGGGTAACGGATTTATAATACGATTCTCCGGGTATGAGGTGAAATGCCTTATTGTATCGACCAAAATATCCCGGAATATCAAAGTGGCAGGATAGAAACCTAAACGGATTTAGTTTGAATGGACTTGGTAGCAAAACGCACGTACGTTTATTTTATTTCCTTTCTTAATATTAACAAGCTGCTTTTCGATTATTAATTAGTTTGTTTAGATTTGGTCCGGCTTTAGGGGTGTTCCTGACAGGAACTGAGATAATACCCTTTGAACCTGATCCAGATCATACTGGCGAAGGGAAAAGTAGTGCTTTAATCTCCGTTGAGTCCCATTCGGGAAAATTCCTATTGACTGTAAATTATTGTGGATCTAAAACACCTATCATGCAGGCACAACTGTGGAAGAACATTTTGCTGGTACGGGAAAAATCTCCGCTCGTACAGAGCATCACCAATTATGTAGTCATGAATAACACGGCTAACGCTTTGTTGGCTGTTGGAGCCTCGCCGATAATGGCGCATGCCCACCAAGAGATGAAAGACATGGTTTCGATCGTCGGCGCGCTGGTAATTAATATAGGAACACTAGACGAGTATTGGGTGGAGAGCATGCGCCTGGCCATCGATCAGGCTAATGCATTAGACCGGCCCTGGGTACTTGATCCCGTCGGAGCCGGGGCAACGCCCTATCGCAACGAGGTGCTGGAAGAGTTGTTACAACTTCGTCCAAGGATTATACGCGGCAATGCGTCCGAGATCCTGGCACTGGCCAGTAAATACACTACAACCACGAAAGGAGTTGACAGCACCCACCGCAGCACAGAAGCTATCGATGCGGCACGAACGCTGAACACGCATTTCGGAAGTGTGGTCTGTATCTCCGGCGCGACTGATATTGTCGTCAACGGAGATGCAATTATAAAACTCAACAATGGTCATCCGATGATGGCCCGGGTGACGGGTATGGGCTGTACGGCTACCGCGTTAATCGGCGCATTCGTAGCTGTTCGCCCCACTGAACCGATGGATGCGACGGTATCTGCCATGGCGTTGCTTGGTGTTGCCGGAGAAGTTTCGGCTGAAAGATCAAAAGGGCCGGGGAGCTTACAGGTTAATATTCTTGACGCGCTGTATGCAATGGAAGAATCTGAATTTGTTAACCGCGTAAGGATTAGCTGACGATGGAAAAAGAAAAATTTCCATACCGGCTGTACCTGGTAACGGATGAAAAAGCCTGCGGGAAAAGAGATCTCATCAAAGTTACGGAGGATGCCGTGAAGGGTGGAGTGGATCTTGTGCAATTGCGCGAAAAAAACCTGGGACGGAAGGCGTTTCTGGAAAAAGCAATGCGGTTGAAGGACATGCTGGACCATTACAACATCCCCTTAATTATTAATGACAATTTAGGGATAGCCATGGAATGCGTTGCCTCGGGAATTCACGTGGGAAATTCCGATGTATCACCCGGTGAAATCCGGAAGGAGTGGCCGGGCAATCCTATCGTCGGTTATTCCATTGAGGACGAATCGCAGGTAACAGGCAAGTCTGCGCAATATTCCGATTACCTGGCTGTAAGTCCGGTTTTTTCTACTCCTACAAAAACAGACACTATTATTGAATGGGGTTTGGCCGGCGTTCGTAAAATCAGGGCGATCAGTTCAAAACCACTGGTGGCTATCGGGGGAATTAATAAGGAAAATGCGCGGATGGTCGTTGCCGCCGGAGCGGACTGCCTGGCGGTGGTATCTGCGATTTGTTCCGCAGCCAACCCAGCCGTTGCAGCTGAAATGTTTCGCAATGAAATTGAAAAAGGAATGAGAACAAGATGAGAAAGCAAAGTTATTACAGTGTGTTGACTATCGCGGGATCGGACAGCGGCGGTGGTGCGGGGATACAGGCGGATCTAAAAACTTTTTCCGCCCTCGGATGTTTCGGAACATCCGCTATTACAGCGATCACGGTGCAGAATACACTTGGTGTATCGGGCATACACAGCATACCAGCTGATATAGTGTACGACCAGATCAAAGCGGTTATGGATGACATTCGTCCCCTTGCCATTAAAATCGGAATGGTACACCGTTCTGACCTGGCCACTGCAATCGCGTCCGCCATCAGACCGTATGGCGTACCCGTGATACTTGACCCCGTAATGGTGGCCACCAGTGGCGATAAACTGATTGAGCACAACACCATAAAAAGCCTGCAGGAGAACCTGTTTCCGCTGGCGAGACTGGTAACGCCCAATATCCATGAGGCACAGATCCTGGCTGGCATGACGATCGCCAATAATGAAGAGATGAAGGTGGCTGCACGTCGGATTATCCGGTCGGGTTGTCAGGCCGTACTGATAAAAGGTGCACATCTGAAAAGTAGTTTGCTGTCCGACGTGTACCTGGACACCGGCAACCGGGAAGAGATTTTTGAATCGGGATTTATCGATACCCGCAATACTCATGGTACAGGCTGCACGCTTTCTTCCGCCATTGCGGCTTTTATGGCGAGAGGGTATGACCTGACGAAGGCCATTTCGGAAGCGAAAGCCTATGTGCATGAGTCGATACTATTGGGAAGAGATGTACACACCGGTAAAGGACATGGACCCCTGAATCACTTTTTTAATCCTTTAAAAATGATCACACATGACGTGGAGTAAAACAGCCTGGGAAAGAGCGCAGGGTATTTATGATCAGATCATCACGATGCCCTTTGTCAACGGGCTGATCGATGGAACATTGGATGGGGGAAAGTTCAATTTTTATATCGCACAAGATGTGAAGTACCTCGAAAACTTCGGCAGGGCCTTGTCACTCATCGCGGCACGAGCTCATTCGAGGGATAATGTACTCGATTTTATCCGGTTTGCGGAAGGAGCTATTGTAGTTGAGAGCGCATTGCACAAAGGTTACCTGCACGGACAAGCAAAGATAGACGAGGTATCGCCGGCATGTCATCACTACAACAGTTTTTTGCTCAGCACGGCTGCGATCGCGCAGGTGGAGGTTGCCATGGCAGCCGTTCTGCCCTGCTTCTGGGTTTACAAGGAAGTTGGCGATTACATTTTTCATCATCAGCATAAAGACAACAATCCATACCAGCATTGGATCAATACCTATTCAGGTGAGGATTTTGGAGCAGTTGTAAAAAAGGCGATCCTGATTTGTGATGAAGTCGCCGGTGCTTGTACCTCCGGTCAACAGGAATCGATGACCGGTGCATTTCTTACCGGCTGCAGGCTGGAATGGATGTTCTGGGATAGTGCATGGCGCCTGGAGAAGTGGTGGGTTTAATGGTAGAGAATTAAAAAAATGCTCGCCGTAGCTGTCTCAACGAAGGCGGGCGACGTTGTTGTGGCAGTACAATCTTCTAACAGTTGTCGGGCCGAGCCCGACGAAGCCCAATGCTCACTCAGGTCAATGATGCCTTGCCTGTTCGTTCTTCATCGAAACTGGCTAGTATCCGCGGAACCCGTGCCTGGTAACATTTTTAGGGATATTTTCCGCAAAAACATCAGTTCAGTTTAGGAGCTGAGAGGATTAAATGTATCTTTGCGCTCCCTAAAAAATGTTCGGGGCGTAGCGTAGCCCGGTATCGCGCTTGGTTTGGGACCAAGAGGTCGTCAGTTCGAATCTGGCCGCCCCGACTGATTTAGTTAAACCACTGATTATCAGTGGTTTTTTTATGCCTTTTACATTATTTCACAAAACCTCCCCAGAGGTTTCACATTTTATACCAAGTCAGCTAATCCGCGCCTGACTCTTCCAATCTCGTCGAACGAATCTGGTAATTAGTGCACGAATTCACCCTACTATAGAACACGTTATGAGCGATGATGAAAAGAACAAAATCCTAGTCAAAACGCGACAACGAACATTTCTTTTTGTGGGTTGAAATCTCAATAGAAAACACTTTAATCGCCCTTAGTCGGAACGAAAGTTGGTTAGGTTTACAATTCTAAAATTTGACAATGTTACTGAATCGAATTCGATACTCACCATCCATTATTTCAACTTTTGAAATGGATAAAGACCTGAAATTCTTAAGCAATAAAGCCATGACAGTATTAATTTGGAGCTTTGGAGTGTTTAGGCCAAAAATGACCTCTTTAATGGCATCCGGTTTGAATGAATGAGGTCCAGGAGTGCTCATGATTCTTATCTCTTTTTCGTATTCCCAATCAATGCTTTTATAACGGACCACTCTGTTTAATGATTGCAATTCATTTTTAATAAAGTCAACTTTTGGAAACCTTTTGCCGTACTGAACCCATCCAAAGGACGCAATTTTTGAATTTGGAAATGACTGCCTCAATAATTCCACGTCGTATCCGACGCAAACACCTTTATGGGAGTTTGCATAGTGGCTCCACATTAGGAGATTGTCATTCACGGAGGAGAAGCAACATAGGCCCTGATTGTTAATTAAATTCTGACTTAAGTCATATAAGTATTGATTTTCATTGATTTCGGACACACTCTTTTTCAGATACTTATTAATATTTTTTTTCGCTGCGCTCTCTAATTTCTTTGGCGTTGGCGACTTAAAAGTGTAATGGACGACCTTTTTTTTACGTTCTTTTTCAGGGGGCTTGTAAGCAAAGCAGATATTGCAATCATATGGATCATTGAACTGCGTTGGGCGAGAAAACCAAAGTTCATTGGAAATTAATTGTTGGTAGAAATACTCATCTAATTTTGAGTATCTGTATATGGTACTTGGTAGTGGTTTTTGAGGAGGTTGCATTTTATCCCAGGCTTTAACAGATATTGCCGACACAGTATTAATTTTAGATAGTTAGATTAGAAACTACAGAGTGCGATTACGACGCTACTTTGTTGATATTTATTTAACATCTTAAAATCTTAACCGAAATTGAGGGGTAGCTTATTAGGAACAGAAAAGTGTTAGCAACAATGTGGTACTTTTTAACGCTTTAATTTTTGTGTCCACTCTTTTCCTGTGATTTTTCTTTGTTCTGCTTTATTTATTATGGCACTTATAATGTGGCTGAAGGGAACTGTAATTGCACCAAATGTGAATTTGTGGGTTTTTGTGTGATTACAATTATGTCGACCCGAAAACGTCGACTTGGATACGTCGAGTCTGGAAATTTCTAGGGTTAAAATAATAAACTTTTCCGATTCGATACAATCACCGATATTTAACAATGATGTTTCTTTTACTCGGTGTTTTTTAGGATCAAGTTCCTTCGAAATTTCGGCATAGCCATCTCTTTCACACTTGTATTGGGACGATCTGCCAATAATTGGGTGATTTAGATAAGCGTTAAAAACGATTTTTTTCGCAAAAATTTCCGTTGCAAGGCCCTCTATGCTTTCACCGACCAGGTAGCATCTTGCCATGTTGGAACACTTTTAGTAGTGAGTCATGCTCTATTGAAAAAATATTTGCAACCTGATCTGATTCCAGTTCACCTACCGGTGCAACTTCCTGTAAAATATCGCCAATGATAATTACATCACCTTCATCCTCAATTGGTCTAACATCAACAATATAATGTTCCGGATTTTTTTCAAGAGCTTCCTCAAATTCCTGATCAGAAATTGTTTTTTCAGAAAACTGTAAGTTTAACTGAAGCGAGTTGCTGATCTTGATAAGATTCTTGATCGCAAGAATTTGTAATTCGTTTTTTCGGGATTTATAATAGGTGAACCTAATAATCTCTTTAAACTCACTAACATTCACAGTAAATGCGAATATTTCCTGCATATTGTTAACCGAAATTTTAAACTCGATAGCAGAACTACCAGTTGTTTCGGGTGCGCTCGCTGTAATTTCCCCTAGATAAAAACTTTGGGGTTCATCAATAATTACAAGATCCGAATTCATAATGTCTCTTTTAATATTAATGACTGACACTCTTTAAAGTGATTTAAAAACACATCTTGATTAGGCATTGTTGAATTGCTATTGTAAGCAAAGTTGAAAATAATGTTAGGATTCACTGAAAAGGTAGTTATTATTCTTAAGGAATAGTGCCCGAATGGGCGGCTGACCCTAACCTGTTCGGTCATAAAATCCTCAAAACGGTGATTTAATTTTAACAAGTAATTCCAAAGGGGCAAATTAGTTGAGTCATCAATTGCATACTGAATGTTGAAGCCTAATCCGACAATTGGAGTATGGGGCAATAGGGTAATAATTTTTACGAACAACTTATTCGCATAGTTAATTGCATCTTCTGAATTTTCATGAACTAGAAGTTCAATCGATTTTTCCTTTGGAATAAGTGAAACGTTATTTAGGCGAAAAGTAAATTCCAGTTCCACCGGGTTAATAGTCCCTTCAATTAACTTGTTAGAGTGGGGAGAATCATATAAATTTTGAGAAATCCATTGAGGAGTAAATAGCTTTTTATTCCAACTACCTAAACACACGATACTGAGTCTAGGATTGGGGAAACTTGGTTGTGCTTTTGCCATTTGGTGCGTGAAAGTTACTTTTTTTTTAAAACTTTAAAATCTTTTTTCTTGCAGGATCATGTTAAAACAGACCTGCATCTTTTGTGCCACGCTTCGAAAAAATGAGGATATCCCTAGTGAACAATTATTGCGAGTATTCACACCTTTACCAGCACCCAGGAGATAATTTTCAGGATATTATAAAATATAAATGCCTGATATACAGGCATTTAATGGCTTTACACCCGTGATCCGGCAGGGAATCGAACCCCGAACCGTCAGATTAGAAATCTGATGCTCTATCCAGTTGAGCTACCGGACCAATACTTAATACATTCCTATCGGCCAACTCCGATTCACCTTTCCGCGATACCATTGAGTTACCAACCGCCTACTCATGACTCCGGTACATCCCAAGCAACATCTTGGAGATCTTCTCATACCGGTCGTAAAGGTTTTGCGCTTCTGCAAGCGGCAATGCACCCGTTTCGCCCAGGATCTGTAGGATAGCCACACACTCAAAAACCGAACTTCTGGAGATGGTAATATAGTGTTTCTTGTCCGCGCTGGTCATACGTCCCGTGCCTTCCGCAAGGTTCAACAGGATGTCCAGGCTGGCTTTTTTCCACTGATCCTTGATATACTGATCAAGGTTTGTGTTGGCGTAGATGATTTTTAAAGAATCCGTTACAACTCCTTTGGCGATCTGATATACTTCAAGCTTTTCGAAATCAAACATAAATCTGCGCAATCACATCACCAGGCGATCCTGAACCTTTTGGCGGAGAGGGGGGGATTCGAACCCCCGGTACAGAATAACCCGTACGACAGTTTAGCAAACTATTGGTTTCAGCCACTCACCCACCTCTCCAGGTGTAAAAAGCCCCTTATTTAAAAGGAAGTGCAAATATAAAAGTTGAATGTAAAGAATCGTAAAATCGGTTTAAATAGTTTCAGTTTCTGCCAGTATTCCGCCATTGACCCTCCACTGAAACCGGTTTCCGGCCTGTCGTGAACTCCTCCCGTTGGTTCTCCTGCGGAGTCGCTGTTCAGCCGCAAAAGCACCACCTGAAACCACCACCGAAACGTCCGGCGGGACAAAATCACCCCCCGGAGTCCTTTCACCCGGCCAACAGCATTGGACGGTATGGTTTAGTTGAATTTTTTCCCTTTATTAAACATCGGTTTAAGCGTTGGGAGTGATTGTAAAAAGACCCTTATGTCACTTTTCACGGTAAACAGGTAGCCCATGCAAACATAAATCCTCACCCGAATGGAACAGCTTAAGTTATTGGTCAAGTTTTTTATCAGCTTCGGATTCTGGCACGGACCCAGGCTTTTTCTGGAGATCAATACCGGCAGGTTGGAGAACCTGAGGGTGCCGCGGATCCGTTACCCTTTCTCGCTTCGCAAGGGCACGTCCGACATACCTACCTTTTACCAGGTGTTTCTGTACAATGAATACCGCATCACCTACCCGCAGCAGCCCAGGGTCGTGATCGATGGGGGTGCCAACATCGGCCTCTATGCTATCAAGATAAAAAACGAATTCCCTGATGCGAAGGTGATCTGCGTCGAACCGGACCCTGAAAACTTTCAGCAGCTGCAGAAGAACCTCGCGGCTTACGAGAATGTCTATTTTGAAAATGCAGGGCTCTGGAATAAGGATACGACCTTAAAAGTTTACGATAAATACAATGCAGGCAAGTGGGCGATGGTTGTGGAAGAGACCGCGGGTGAAGGAAATGTCAACGCGATTTCGCTGAGTTCCCTGATGAAAAAATACGGTCTGGACTCGGTTGATATTCTGAAGCTGGATATTGAAACGAGCGAGAAGCAGGTTTTTAAGGAAAACTTTGAGGAATGGTTGCCCAGGGTCAACACCCTGGTGGTGGAGTTGCACGACTGGATGGAGGAAGGATGTTCCAAACCTTTTTTTACAGCCGTCAATAAGTCGTTCCCCCGGTACAAGTATTCCATGTGCCGCGAGAACACGATCATAACACAACTTGTCTAGCCGGCGTGAGTTGGAATTTCGAACAAAAAAAAGAGCTCTTTAGGGAGCCCTTTTTACTATCAGATGATATTCCGTTATGCCAGTTCCCTGAGGTCAACGGGAACCACTCTTGAAATTCCTTTTTCCACCATGGTAATACCGTAGATCACATCCGTGGAGATCATCGTACGCTTGTTGTGCGTAACGATCACGAACTGCGAATCCTTGCTGAAGTTACGGATGATATTGTTGAACTTGTCGATGTTCGCGTCGTCGAGGGGAGCATCCACTTCATCAAAAATACAGAACGGTGCAGGCTTCAGCAGGTACATGGAGAACAACAGCGCCGTCGCCGTCAGTGTCTTTTCCCCTCCCGAAAGCTGGTTGATCGTCAGCGGTCTTTTGCCTTTTGGTTTCGCGATGATATCGATATCGGAGTCCAGCGGGTTGCTTGGATCCACCAACCGGAGATCGCATTCGTCGCCGTCGGTGAAGAGCGAGCGGAACACGCGGATAAAGTGTTCCTTTATCTTGTTAAACGCTTCCATGAACGTCTGACTGGCTACCGCCTCGATTTCACTGATGGTATTGAACAACGATTCCTTGGCCTTGAGCAGGTCTTCCTTTTGCGCCAGGATAAAATCATTGCGTTGTTTGATCTCCGTATACGCTTCCATCGCCATCGGGTTGATAGGCCCCATGTTGTCCAGCCGGTCGCGCATCTTTTGTACATCCACCCGGATCTTCTCTTCATCCGCGCTTGCAAGATGTTCCGATTCTTCAGGCGTTGATTCGCCGATCACGGAATCCAGGTCGATGTTGAACTCTACGGACAGCCTTTCCTTCACGGAATTCAGCTGCATCTTGCTTTCGTTGAGCTGGTTCTGCAGTTCCATCAGGATCGTGTCGATATTCTGACGCTGATGCTGAATCTCGCGCAACTGCTTTTCCACCTGGTCGATTTGGCCGCGTGATTCGTAATATTCTTTTTCCGCCTCGCTCAATCCCTTTTCCATCTCCTCTTTTTCGGCGTACATGCCCAGGAGTTCGTCGTCGTTGGATTGTGTGGTCTCGATGATACGTTTTACTTCGTCCTCATTCTTTTTCAGCTCCTCCGCGTTGACTTCAATACGCTGGCTGCTTTGATCCATGGACTCCTGCTTGAACCGCGTTTCCTGTTCAATACTCTTCACACGGTTCTCCTGCTGGTGGAAGAAGATATTCTGTTCGTTGTAAGCGGCAGACTTCTGACTTAACAACTCGCTGTTCGAGGAAAGATTTTCGGTAATGATCGACAGTTTGTTCTCCTGTTCTTCCAGGTCGTGCAATGCCTGCTGAGCCTTTGGCTTCAGGTCGTCCAGTTCACGCAGCAGTGTATCGATTTTTTCGAGGATGTCTTCTCTGCGAAGGTCGGCGTTGCTGAGCATTTGTGAGAATTGCTCGCGCTTCGTGCGGATGGAAACATACTCGTCGTTCACCTGGCGGATGGAATGCTGCACTTCCTCCATTTGCTGGCGCAACCTGTTGTTGCGAAGTTTTTCGAGGTCAGCCTGCTTATCCAGCAGACTCGCACGGATGTCGTTCAGTTTCGACGTGTGCTCCTTGATCTCCTTTTCCAGCTTCTCCATGTTCTTGGCACGACCGATCTTCTTGCCTTCGAACAAGCCGACGGATCCGCCGGAGATGCTGAACTTACGTTTCGTCAGCTTGCCATTCTTCGTGATGAACGTATTTTCATCGCTGGCCTGAATGTTTTTGATATCGCCTTCAAAGATGTACACCTTGTCCAGGATGTACGTCATCAGCTTCTTGTATTTCTGATCGTATTCGATGATCTCCGTGGCGGGAAATGCATTGTCGTATATCCGGCCCGTCGTAGACTCGAACTTTTCGAAGGCATCAAGGATAAAGAAATGGGCTTTTCCTTTTGCCGCATCGCTGAGGATATTGATCGCCTCATACGCTTCCGCCTCGTGCTCAACAATGTAGTAGTTGAGGTAAGGCTCGAGGTAATTTTCAATGGCTACCCGATACTCTTCCGATGTCGTCAGGATGTCGGACAGCAGGGGCGCATTTTTGCCCACTTTCTTGCGGAGGAATTTGATGGCCTCCGGAAAGCCTTCCAGGTTTTCAACGAGCGACTTGGTAAGGTTATATTCATTCTGACGCGCATCGAGCTTACGACCTGTGACATTCAGTTCCTCGCGGATCATCTCGATAGTCTTTTCAACCGCGATGATCCTTTCCTGAACTTCTTCCTCTTCCTTTTTCAGGTTCTCCTGGACGGTATTCTTTTGTGCCAGGTCTTCCTGGAGGATCTGTAATTTATTTTCAAACTCGACGAGGCTCGCGTTCTGCTGCGTTGAATCCGACGCCGTCTTTTCAAGCTCCTGCTTCAGGGATGATACCTGGATCTCGCGGATCTCGACGCCTTTGTTTATCTGGAAACTCTCTTCCTGTTTTTCCCGCTGAACACGCCGGATAGAATCGGACTGTGTCTGCAGTTCGATTGTAATACCTTTCTGCGCTTCATAATCGGTCTTGAGATGTTCGAGCTTGTGGGAGATCTCGTTCAGGATTTGCTCGGCAGCGCTTTTTTCGGTCTCCAGGCTTTGAATACTGAAACGTGCCCTTTCATTGCTTTTCCTGTCCTGATCGATCTGATCCCGCAGCCCCGTGGCGCGGTCGTTCAGGTATTTCAGGCGTTCATTCTTGATCTGCTTTTCGCTTTCATAGTGGCGGATCTTGGACACAAACTCGTTAATGGCCTTTTGCCGGGTCGAGAGTGTCTTTTCTTTCAGGATCAGTTCTGCCTTCGCCTTTTCAATGGATGCCTCTTTTTCGGCGATATCGGCCGCCAAAGCTATTTTGCGGTCGTTTTCCTCCGCGATCTGCTGGTTGATGGCATTGAGCTTATCCTTTTGCTTGTTGACCACCACCTTCGCGAGGTGTATACTTTTGTCCTTGTATTCTTCCTTGATCTTGTAATAATTCTCCGTCTGCTTGGCCTGTTTTTCCAGGCTCTTCATGTTCTTCTCGATTTCGAAGAGCAGGTCTTCCACCCGTTCGAGGTCGGTATCGGTATCTTCGAGTTTTTTGAGGGTTTCTTTTTTGCGCTTTTTGAACTTGGAGATGCCGGCAGCTTCTTCAAAGAGCATGCGGCGGCTGTTGTCTTTGTCGTTCAGGAGGTCGTCAACCATACCCAGCTCGATGATGGAGTAGCTGTTCGACGCTACGCCGGTGTCGAGGAAGAGGTTGGTGATATCCTTGAGGCGGCAGACGACGTTGTTCAGCAGGTATTCACTTTCACCGGAGCGGTATAACCGGCGGGTGATGGTGATCTGCGAATATTCCGTCGGCAGGATGTTTTTTGTATTGTTGATGGTCAGCGAAACCTCGGCCATTTGCTGGGCGCCGCGCTGGCTGGTACCGTTGAAGATGACGTTCTCCATCTTCTCCGAACGCAGGGCGCTGGTCTTCTGCTCACCCAATACCCAACGTATGGAATCGACGACATTCGACTTTCCACATCCATTTGGTCCAACAATCCCCGTAATCCCTTCATCAAAATTGATAACGATCTTGTCGGCAAAACTCTTGAAGCCTTTAATCTCCAGTTTCGCTAATTGCATGCTCTTTAGTGGTTGTTATGGTAAAATATCGCCCCGCAGTTGACAGTCAACAGTTCACGGTGTGTGACACGGCGCGGGATAAAAGGATGGGTAAAAACAGCCTGTATGCCTACTGCCTTCTGTACAAAAGGGAGCGCAAAGTAAGCCACTGGCGCTGGCAAATCAAAATAAAAATTTCCCCGTGCGTGGCAGGGCTGGAAACCCACTTTTTCGCGAAAAATAGCCGTTATTTCCACTATTTATCGCTCAAAAACTTACCCGGATAAACCTTGGAAAATCCCGGTCGCGGCACTCATTTTTGTTTAGCGGAAAATAAGCCCTTAAAACAGCTTTAGGAGCTCTTGAGTGGCTTTTTCATTTTTTTTTCTAAATTTGTTTTTAATGGACAGTTTTCAGTTTTGGCTTTATGTAATAATTGGAGTTGTTTATCTGCTGAGCCGGTTGCGGAAGAAAGCGAAGGAAGCAAATGCAGAGAGGCCGGAAGCGGGGCGGGAGATTCAAACGAGGCCGGGCCAGCCCACTCCTCCGAAGACCTTGACGTTTGAGGAGTTGTTGCGCGAGATTACGGAATCAAAAGCGCCAAAACAGGAACCTGTTGTTGATTATGACGACGCCCTGGAAGAAGAGGAGAAGGACCTGGAGGACGTTAACTACGATTATAAAACCCGGGACAAGGTCTATGATACATATGAAGAAGCAAAGAAGCAGGCTTTCTTTAGACCATCGTTGGAGGAGACCATGAAAGTGGGAGATACCGTTGTAAGTTTTGGAAAGTTTAAGGAGTTTGAGCGGGCGGAAGAGCGCGATCTGGCGGCGGAGTATTTAAGGGATTTCAGAGACCTGGATGCCATGAAGAAAGCGGTTGTGATGAGCGAGATACTCAAACCGAAATATTAACTTATTCCAGATAAAGGTACATAGCTTGGGTGCCTTATTTTTTTGAATAGTAGATTTTTTGAACTGACAATTGTAACGCTGATCTTTATTTTTTGATATACTGGTTACAATAATTTTTTAAGGACTATATAGTATTGCGTAATTTTTTCAATATTACTAGAAATGAAGCTTTTCAAAACTCTGATGGTTTGTGCCCTAGTAATGGCAATAGGCACGTTAACCTCTAAGCCAACTTATCCACAGAAAGATTGCAGCGCCATCGAGGTTAAGGTTGATACCGAGAAATCAACTAACGGTTTGGATAATGGTCAGGTGACTGTGAGTCTTTTGAAAGGCGACAGGAGTACGGTTAAGTACATATTTTGTCAGGTCGATGGTAAAGTGCTTAATGAGGGTCGTTTTGAAATAAATACCTTAACCGACTTGCCCAAGGGAAAATACGTCTGCATCGTAAACACGTCGGATTGTTCGAAGAAAATAAGTTTTACCATCAAGTGAATTAATGAATAAGACTTCTACTAGCTGTAAGCGCATGAGGTACATTTTTATAATTTTATCCTTTTGCTGTATTAATTTTTTTGCGGCCGGACAAACATATAACTATGTAAAAGGCACTTTTGATATAACCCTTCGGGGATTTAATCCTTGCGGATCACCGGCTCCCGACAACGGATATTTAGAAATTACTGTTAATGCTGCAACAGGAGGTTCCGCTTTTTTAATTTTTCTTGATGGACCGGGTACTCTCGACGATAACGCCGTTCCTATTAACGTCGGAACAACCTATACATTTAACGTATCGAAAACGTTACCTGACGGAGTCTATAATTTCATTATCAGGGATCAGGCTAATACTGTCACAATTAATACGTTTGTAGAATTTGCGACTTACCCTCCCATTACGTTAACAGATTTAAGCAGCGTTTCTTTAACACAAGACATTCTTACCGACAATACTGTTTGTACAAACCCAACGAATGGGCAGGTGCAGTCTTCCATTACAGGAGGTTCGCAGGCTCTTCCGGGAGGAGGTTCCTACAACTACACTTGGACTTCCACGAATAGCCTGCCAGGGTTACCCCTTAGCGGAACAACGGACGGAACGACCCCACTGAATCTTGCGACGTTACTTGGAGTACCGGGATTACCTGGTGGAACTTATACATTGACTGTGGCGGACAATTATTCTATTTGTTCATCCAGCAGGTCATTTACAATAACAGATCCATCGCCGGTGGTGCAAACTGTGACTACACCAACCCCGCTTAATATATGCATTGGTGACAATATTACCATAACCCTTAATAACTCTGAAAATGGAGTCACATATACAATATTAAGGAACGGTGTCACATCCGGCAATTCCTTTATAGGGACAGGTGCTAGTCCATTTCCGATGCTATTTCCAAGTACTGGGTTTGCAAATAATGATGTTATACAGGTTCGTGCAACGAATGGTTTTTGTTCACCATCTACCATGGCTAATACCGTCTTACTGAAGATCAATCCGTTACCAACAGCTGCGGTAAGCGGCGGAGGTCCGGTATGTAATGGCGGTACCCTTCCAGATGTCACCTTCACCTTCACCGGTACGGCTCCTTTTACTTTTACCTATACCGATGGTGTTACGCCTGTCACGGTAAATAATCATCCCTCAACAACTTTTACGCTGAGCCCTGCACCAGCAGCAGGCACGTATAGCGTTACTGCATTGACTGATGCCAACACCTGCGTGGCGACCAATCTCGGTGGAAGCGTCGATGTTATCGTCAATCCATTGCCGACCGCTGTGATCAGTGGCGGAGGCCCCGTGTGTACAGGCTCTGTTTTGCCGGATGTAACTTTTACATTCACAGGCACAGCCCCATTCACCTTTACCTATACTGATGGCGTTACACCGGTAACTGTAAATAATCATCCGTCAAACGTATTTACCCTAAGCCCTGCGCCTTCCGCGGGAACTTACAGTGTCACCGCTTTGACCGATGCAAACACATGCGTGGGAACGTCACTCGGAACACCTGTAGCCGTGACCATAAATCCATTGCCTACTGTAGCGTCCGTTACCGGCGGAGGAGCTGTCTGCGCGGGTACGACATTACCGGATGTGACTTTTACATTTACAGGCACAGCACCATTTACCTTTACGTATACCGATGGCGTTACACCGGTGACCGTAAATAACCACCCATCAACAACCTTTACATTGAGCCCTGCACCTGCGGCGGGTACGTATAGCGTTACCGCATTGACGGATGCCAACACCTGCGTGGCGACTGCCCTTGGCGGCAGCGTAAATGTCGTGGTGAATCCGTTACCGACTGCCGTGGTGAGCGGGGGAGGTGCGGTTTGCGTTGGCTCGACATTGCCGGATGTGACCTTTACCTTCACAGGTACAGCGCCATTTACCTTTACCTATACCGATGGCGTAACTCCGGTTACAATAAATAATCATCCATCAAACGTATTTACCCTGAACCCTGCGCCTTCAGCTGGAACATACAGTGTTACAGCCTTGACGGATGCCAACACCTGCGTGGGAACATCGCTGGGTACACCGGTGGTGGTGACCGTAAATCCATTACCTACCGTAGCCTCCGCAGTCGGTGGAGGTACGGTCTGCGCGGGCACTACATTACCGGATGTTACGTTCACGTTCACGGGTACAGCACCTTTTACGTTCACGTATACCGATGGCGTTACACCGGTGACCGTAAACAACCATCCATCAACAACCTTTACATTGAGCCCTGCACCTGCGGCGGGTACGTATAGCGTTACCGCATTGACGGATGCCAACACCTGCGTGGCGACTGCCCTTGGCGGCAGCGTAAATGTCGTGGTGAATCCATTGCCGACCGCCGTGGTGAGCGGGGGCGGTGCTGTCTGCACCGGCTCGACCCTACCAACGGTAACCTTCACATTCACGGGTACGGCTCCGTTTACCTTTACGTATACTGATGGTGTTACACCGGTGACGGTAAACAACCACCCAACAAATGTATTCACACTGAATCCTGCGCCTGCCGCCGGAACATACAGCGTTACCGCTTTAACCGATGCGAACACCTGCATTGGGACATCGCTTGGAACTCCGGTGGTAGTGACTGTAAATCCACTACCTACCGTAGCATCCGCAACGGGTGGCGGTACAGTCTGCGTGGGCTCCACGTTACCGGACGTGACTTTTACGTTCACGGGTACAGCACCTTTTACCTTTACATATACCGATGGCGTTACACCGGTGACCGTAAACAACCATCCCTCCACAATCTTTACATTGAGTCCCGCACCGGCGGCGGGTACGTATAGCGTCACCGCGTTGACGGATGCCAATACCTGCGTGGCGACTGCCCTTGGAGGTAGCGTAAATGTCGTAGTAAATCCATTGCCGACCGCCGTGGTGAGCGGTGGTGGCGCTGTCTGCACCGGCTCGACCCTACCAACGGTAACCTTCACATTCACAGGTACGGCTCCATTTACCTTTACGTATACCGATGGTGTTACACCGGTGACGGTAAACAACCACCCAACAAATGTATTCACACTGAATCCTGCGCCTGCCGCCGGAACATATAGTGTCACCGCCCTTACGGATGCCAATACTTGCGTGGGAACATCGCTTGGTACGCCGGTTATTGTTATAGTAAATCCATTACCTACCGTCGCATCCGTAACGGGTGGCGGTACGGTCTGCGCCGGCACTACATTACCCGATGTGACCTTCACGTTCACGGGCACAGCTCCATTTACCTTTACGTATACCGACGGTGTTACGCCGGTCACCGTGAACAACCATCCATCAACAACTTTTACATTAAGTCCTGCTCCGGCGGCAGGTACGTATAGCGTTACCGCGTTGACGGATGCCAACACCTGCGTGGCGACTGCCCTTGGCGGCAGCGTGAATGTCGTGGTGAATCCTTTGCCGACTGCCGTAGTGAGTGGGGGAGGTGCAGTCTGTACCGGCTCGACCCTTCCGACAGTGACCTTCACATTTACGGGTACCGCGCCGTTTACCTTTACGTATACCGATGGTGTTACACCGGTTACCGTAAACAACCATCCTTCAACAGTATTTACATTGAATCCTGCACCGTCAGCGGGCACCTACAGTGTCACCGCCCTGACGGATGCGAACACCTGCGTGGGAACATCGCTTGGCACTCCGGTTGTGGTTACTGTAAATCCATTACCAACCGTCGCGTCTGTTACCGGAGGAGGTTCGGTGTGCGCGGGTTCGACATTACCGGATGTGACTTTCACCTTCACAGGCACTGCGCCGTTTACGTTCACGTATACCGATGGTGTTACACCGGTCACCGTAAACAACCACCCAACTACAACTTTTACATTGAGCCCTGCACCTGCGGCGGGTACGTATAGCGTTACCGCGTTGACGGATGCTAACACCTGCGTGGCTACCGCCCTCGGAGGCAGCGTTGCGGTCACCGTAGATCCTCTGCCAACGATCACGACCGACCCGATCACAGCGATCTGCTCTGGTTTGACCTCAGCCTCCCTGGTATACACGGCAACAACAGGAAGCCCCGATCAATACAGTATCGATT
This sequence comes from Chryseolinea sp., assembly GCA_041742155.1. Lineage (GTDB taxonomy): Bacteria > Bacteroidota > Bacteroidia > Cytophagales > Cyclobacteriaceae > Chryseolinea. The sequence goes on from JBGSJE010000013.1 coordinate 269,750, forward strand.
TCAATGCAGCAGCGGAAGCTCAGGGCTTCGTTGACGTTTTGAACGCACCCCTGCCGGCGAGCCCCATAGGCATAACGGTTCCCGCATCGGCCCTCGCGGCGACCTATAACGGTACACTTACCGTCCGTAACTCCGTAACCGGCTGCGTCAGTTCACCTTCAGCGATCAGCATTACCATTACACCAAGTCCTACAGCTACGATCACCGGAACAACATCTATTTGTACCGGCTCATCGACAAACCTTACCGTCACTTTTACGGGCACCAGTCCGTGGTCCTTCCAGTTTTCCGATGGAACCACGACGTCCCCTGTCATTCCTTCAATCTTCAGTACGTTTAACATCCCCGTCAATCCAACCACAACCACTACCTACACTATCGTAAGCGTATCCGATGCCTCGGTCTGCGCCGGAACTGTGCTCGGCGGTGGCGCTGTCGTAACGGTAAATCAGAACCCACTGACCAACCTGGCCGTTGGTGTAACACTTGATCCGCTGTGTTCAGGTGGCATCAGTGATGTGACTGTAGCCGGTTCAGAAGTGGGTGTAAGCTACCAGTTAAGAAATGACGCGGACGACAGTCCGATAGGCACGCCCGTTGTCGGAACAGGGGGAACGATTACACTTCCTACAGGCGTACTTCTCGCCACGACAACATTTAACGTGTTGGCTACGTCAGCCGGTTGTACTCCGGCGGAGTTGGCGAACCTGGCGACAATAAATGTATCCGGCGCCATCAACGCAGGCCTGACCGTAACAGCCGCCAGCGGCGCCTTGTGCTCCGGCAACTCGACAGACATTCAGATCGCCGCCTCTGAAAACGGCGTATTATATCAACTTCGAAACGACGCCGATAACAGCAACATAGGCGCTGCCGTCGCCGGAAACGGTGGACTGATCAACTTACCTACGGGAAATCTTACTGCCACAACAACGTTCAACGTCCTCGCCACCAACGGTGCGTGTTCGATCGAACTGACAGATCTTGAAACGGTGACCGTAAGTCCCGCGCCGAATGCGGCACTGGCCGTTGCCGTTACACTCGATCCCCTTTGCGTAGGTGGCGCGACTACTATTACCGTGGCTAACTCGGAAACGGGTATCAGCTATCAGTTGCGGAACGATGCGGATGACAGTGCTGTTGGAACGGCTGTCGCCGGAACGGGTGCTACTATCTCGCTACCTACCGGTATCCTGAACGCAACGACAACTTTTAACGTATTGGCTACGGGTGCGGGTTGCCCGCCGGTTGAGCTTACGGCCCTGGCTACCGTTACCGTAGCCGGAAACATCGACGCCAGCCTGTCCGTAGTGGCCGCAGCAAGCCCGGTTTGCGAAGGCAGTGCCACAGACATCCAGATTGCCAACTCGGAACTCGGTGTGGATTACCAGTTGCGCGACGATGCTACCGACACGCCTGTCGGTGTTCCCGTTGCCGGAACCGGAGCCACCATCCTGTTACCAACAGGAAACCTCACCGTGACCACAACATTTAACGTTCTCGCTACCAATGGCGCCTGTTCGATTGAACTCGTGGATTTGGAAACCGTAAACGTGGATGTAGCGCCAAACCCGGCGCTCGTTGTCAATGTAACATTGAATCCGCTTTGCGTGGGTGGAACAACCTCCGTCACCGTATCCCTTTCGCAGATTGGTGTTTCCTATCAGCTGAGAAATGATGCGGACGACAGCCCGATCGGAAGCGCCGTGATTGGAACAGGCGCTACTATCAGTTTGCCGACCGGCGTACTGAATGTGACTACAACATTTAATATACTGGCTACAAGCGGTATCTGCCCCGCTGTCGAATTGACTACAACACCAACGGTGACTGTAGCGGGTAGCCTGGACGCTTCATTGGCGGTGAATTCCTCGGCCAGCCCGATCTGCGCGGGGTCGTCAACCTTCATACAGGTTGTGGCTTCCGAGACAGGTGTAAACTACCAGCTGAGAGACGACCTGAATGACGCCCCGATCGGATCTCCGGTGGTGGGTACGGGCGGAACGATCAACCTTCCCACAGGTAATCTCTCCATTAACACAACATTTAACGTCGTCGCCAGCAACGGTACATGTTCGATCGAACTGACCGATACCGAGACCATCACGATGAGTCCTTCACCGGCCATTAACCTGTCCGCAACTCCGGCGTCTGCGTTGATTTGCCCGGGTGCATCTTCAAATATCATCGTGGCAGCATCCGAGGTGGGAGTAAGTTATCAGCTGAGAAACAATTCGGGTAACGCCCTGGTTGGAAGCGCGGTGATTGGAAACGGTGGAAATATTCTGTTACCTACAGGCAACCTCGCCGTAAACACAACCTTTAATGTACTCGCTACACTCGGTACCTGTTCAGCCCAGTTAACGGCGACAGCAACCATAACATTGCGTCCCCTGGGCGACCCGGCCTGCGGTGGTGGCGGATCCGATTGTACGAACTTCAGCTCTATTCAACCGACGATCGTAACGCAGCCAAGCTGTAACGACCGGGATGCCGGCGAGGTGTCCTTTAGTATCGCCCGCACGGATGGAACGCCGACTACATTCAGGATCATCTGGACTATCAACAGCACCACACAAACCAAATTCACATCCGGTACTGCAAACTTTAATGACCTGAGTTCAGGGTTGTACCAATACACGATTATTGATGAAGGTAACGGGAAATCCTGCGGTCCGGTTGATTTCTTCCTGGATCTCAAGACACAGGTAGAGATACTGGATAAACAGGTTACGGCTAATGTAACCTGCTTCGGCGGAACAGATGGAAACGCTATCCTCAGCGTTGACGGATCAACGACCGGCGAGTACTGGTACAAATATGTGCTGGACGGAGTAGAGTCCGGTGCTCAGACGTTCACACCGGGTGCTCCTCTGCCTGGCGGGCTACCTGCCGACGACAACGACTTTATAATTATCAAGGTGGATGACAACTTTGCGTTTACCTGTCCTGATACGGTAATGGTCAGGATCAACCACACGTTCCCGAAAATCGATTTTACCGTGGCGGCTGTTGACGTTACAACCTGTAACGGTACCGATGGGTCCATCCAGGTTGCGTCGATCGCGGGTGGTGATTCGGGATCGGATCCCCTGCAGATCAGGTTGAAAAAAGCGGTTTCATTTGCTGTTGATCCGTCAGGCTATATCACGCTGTTCGACTTCGAGGATGTCTCGGCCGGATTCAAGGAATACCAGGACCTGGCCCAGGGAAATTACGTCGTCGATGTAAAGGATCACCTGGATTGCGTTCAGAGTAAACCGATCGCCGTACAGGCGCCCGGACAAGTATCGCTGGCTTCCGTGACGGTTATACCGACCGATGCAACCTGTACCAACGAGGGCAACAGTGGCTCCGTTCAGGTGATCATCAGCGATGCCGGAATCTTCGAGGTAGCCATCAGCCAGGACCAGATAAACGTTCCGGCCGACGATCAGTTTGTTACCTATAACTCGCCGAGCCTGCCGAGCATCACATTCAATAACCTCGGCAGTGGTGTATACTACCTGTACTTCAAGTCGAGTACCACCACATGCCCTACCCGTACCGATGCCGTATCGATCGGAGGCGTGCTGGCTGTCAGCGATTTTGAAGTGTTATCGAGCTGCGATAATGTGAACCTCACGCTGAACAATATCACCGGCCAGACGGATGCACCGTTTGTGATCAGGGTATTCAGCAATTCGGATAAGTTCTTCAAGATCGATAGCCTTACCGCATCCGGTATTCCGTTATCCAAATCGGTTTCATTTGTGTACAACCCGCCGCTTCAGCATAGCTTCCTGGCAAATCCCGGAACCTACCGGTTCGTGATGATCCAGACGCAGACAACCGGTGCGGGAACATGTACGTTGGTTTCCGACACGGTGGTTTACGATGTGAGACTGGGACTGGGTATCGTGTTAGGACAGATCAAGCCTTCCTTCCCCGATCCGAAAAGAACGGGAAGTATTGAAATTGAGAACATCGACGGTGGAACCCGGTTCGTTTCGGATGCGAACGAATTATATTATGAGATCTCGCTGTCCACGGCAGACGACGATATCGTCATCTTCGATTGGTCCGAAGTGAAACTGAATCCGCAGAACAAGTTCTCCAAAGTGTATGACTACCTTCCTCCCGGTGTTTATCGGGTGAAAGTCCGGGATGCTTCCGGTTGTGTGAAGACGCAGGATGTAGAAATACCATTGGACTCAAGCGTATTTGTGCCGAACATTTTTACACCGAATGACGATAATGTGAACGATACGTTTGAAGTACTGAACCTCCCGTTAACCGGATCGCACAAACTGATCATCAGCAACCGGTGGGGTAATGAAGTATTCAAATCAAATGACTACCGCGATGGCAACTTCTGGAACGCCGAAGAAGCGGCCGACGGAATATATTATTACCGCCTGCAGGTCGACGGCGGTGAAACGTATACCGGATGGGTGGAAATCCTCCGCGGATCAAAGCCTTAATTCAATTCCGAAAGAAATTTAAGAGTATCAATTTGGTCAGCATAGTCTCCCGGCGACGGGAACTGTGCCTGACCAAATTTGATTTTCGAGTGGTCTGATTCCCTGACAATGCACTGTATTTTTTCCCTGTTAGCATCAAGTGTTGCATCCAGTTCCTCGCGGTTTTTGTAAAACTCATAGTAGACGATCGCGATCGGCGACACCAGGTTTTTGTGCTCCTGGAACATCACGAAACCATTGTCCAGGAACGGAGCCTGTGTTACCAGCAGAATGGATTTTTGATAGTCGTAGTTGTTGCAATACTTGTGATGATGGATGATGTCGTGGAACGGTTCCCAGTTCCGGATGACGTTTTTGATATCGTATCCGGCGGGAATAAACAACTTGGAAACATTACGGCAACCCAACCCAAAATAGCTGAAGACGTCGGTTCCGAGTGTAGTCAGTTGTTCGTCTGATTCGGAGCCGTTCAATACGGCAACCGACGTCCGGTTTTTGCGGATGATGTGAGGGTACTTCGCAAAATAGTATTCAAAATACCGCGATGTATTGTCGCTGCCGGTTGCAATAATGGCATCGAACCCCCGGAGTTGTTCCGCGAATTCTATGCGCTCGATGAAACGTCCCTCCAGCTTGCATAATTCATTGACCAGATATTTGATCAGCACGGTGTCCTTGGAACTGTACTTGATGAGCACCGAATGTCCGCTGATCAGGACGCATAAAAGGTCGTGAAAGCCGACCATGGGGATATTGCCCGCCATCACTACCGCGATTTTCCGGGCAGGCTGATGAAAAGAGTAGGGGGAGATCCATTTTTGAAGCTGGTCTTCCTTCAGCATTGTTTCCAGTCCCCGGAAGGCCATTTGTATATTTTCCCGTGTAAACCAGGGGTTTTCATTGCCGGCCCGGTCTGCCAACGATTGCAGCGATTCTTCCCCTAAATCCCGTATGAGAGCCCCGAGTTTATCGAATGCGCGAATTCTTTCTTCAACTTTCATGGTTACTAAACTTTTGAGGGGACGTGTCCGTTTTTAGGATAGATTGATGTATTTTTGTAGGCGAAAAGGTCAAAAATAGAAAAAGCATGGCAATAATGATTACGGACGAATGCATCAACTGTGGTGCATGTGAACCGGAATGCCCCAATACTGCTATCTATGAGGGCGGTCAGGAATGGAACTGGGCTGGGGGCACTAAATTGGAAAACGTTGAATTGGAAGATGGTTCAGCTGTGGATGCAAAGACATCCCAGACACCGGTTTCCAACGAATTTTATTATATCGTGTCCGGAAAGTGTACAGAATGTTCCGGATTCCACGAAGAACCACAATGCGCGGCGGTTTGTCCTGTCGATTGCTGCGTTCCCGATCCTGATATGGTTGAGACCAAAGAAGAACTTCTTGCCAAAAAAGCGTGGCTTCACCAGGAAGTGGAGCAGGCTTAATCAAGATCATACCGGCCTGACGTTTTGATATTTGCTTTGCAGTGTTGAAATCGCCGTGTCGATACCTGGCACCGGGATTTTTTGGTATGTCCTGAAAAACCTCATTCAGAACTAATTGGCATTTTTCAAGCCCAAATATTTTATCGCATCCTCTCCCGCTTGATCAGGTAGGTTTGTAAGATTACATTAAAATCACTCTTTACATCAGCCTCGATAAAGTCTATTTTATACTGGTTACACCGCATCTTCAATGCTTTATGGAACCGGTCCGCTTCCCTTTGATAGGTGTTTTTTACATCTCCGGGATTCAGCTTTAACCTTTCACCGCTTTCGAGATCGACAAACTCCATGGGGCGGTCTTCGAAATCAAACATCAGTTCGGTCTCGTTATCCATCACATGGAAAACGATCACTTCGTGCTTGTTGTGTTTAAGGTGCTGAAGGGACTTGAACAGGTTGTCGGCATTTTCCGTACTGTCGAACATGTCGCTGAAGATCACGACCAGCGAGCGCCGGTGTATTTTTTCGGCCAGTTCATCCAGGACACTGGCCACGTTGGACTTCTTGTTTACAGCTTTGTTTTCCGTATCGACCTCATTCAGCAAACGCAGGATCTTGTTGAGATGCGTGGCGGACGATTTGACCGGTGTGAGTGTCTCAATGGAATCGGAAAACAGGCACATCCCCACGGCATCGCGCTGCCGGTTCAGCAGGTAGCTGAGAGCCGCCGCCGCATACTTGGCAAACCGGATCTTGGCTTTGTTGTGGACCGGATAGAACATGGACGGGGAAGTGTCGATCGCGATCAGGCACCTCAGGTTGGTCTCCTCTTCATAACGTTTGCTGAAGAGTTTGTCGGTGCGGGCATAAACTTTCCAGTCGACATGGCGGGTGCTCTCCCCCTCGTTATAGAGCCTGTGTTCGGCAAATTCCACCGAAAATCCATGGTAAGGCGACTTGTGAAGGCCCGTAATAAAGCCTTCAACTAATTGACGGGCAAGTAATTCCAGACTTGCATGTGGGGTGATATCGGTATGGTCAAGCTTCAAAACACGTGGGGAAATCGATTGAAAAAACGTCTGCTCAAATGGTTAAACGCATAATCCGCCGCTAAAATATTAATTGTCTTGTTTGCAATCATTTCTCAAAATACTACCTTAGTCTGAACCAAACTTAAATCTAACCTTAAATTTCAAGGATTGTGGAAGAAAACAAGACAAACGGCAGGGACGAAATTTACTCCGCGAAAGTAAAAGCCGGCAAGAGAACATACTTTTTTGACGTTAAGGCGACCCGTTCGAACGACTATTACCTGACGATTACGGAAAGTAAGAAGCGTTTCAAGGAAGATGGATTTACGTATGAGAAACACAAGATTTTCCTGTACAAGGAGGACTTCAACAAGTTTATGGAAGCCCTGACAAGCACGGTAAATCATGTAAAACACGAATTAATGCCCAATGTCGACTTCAGCCAGTTCGATCACGCTCCTGAGCGGGAAGAAGCGGAAGCTGAAACCGAGACAACCAAGTCATCCGGTGTCGATACGGAGCTGAAATGGGATTGACCAACCTAATCTAAATCTACAATACCAAAAAAGCCTTTGATTATTCAAAGGTTTTTTTGTTGGTGCCCCCCTGCCCAATTTGACCGTCCCGCGGCGGCAGACTCCCTACTTTTTTTATATTTGCGCCCTGAATGAATTAAGTTACTATGGGACTTCAGTGCGGAATAGTCGGATTGCCAAATGTTGGAAAGTCCACGTTGTTTAATGCCATTTCCAATAACAAGGCGGAAGCTGCCAATTTCCCGTTTTGTACCATAGAACCCAATGTGGGTGTGATCTCGGTGCCCGATCCCAGGCTTAAGATCTTGGAAGAACTGGTCAAACCGCAGCGCGTATTACCTACTTCGATCGAATTTGTGGATATCGCCGGCCTCGTAAAAGGCGCCAGCAAGGGCGAAGGGCTCGGAAATCAGTTTTTGGCCAACATCCGGGAGGTGGATGCCATCGTTCACGTAGTCCGTTGTTTTGATAACGACAACATCGTGCACGTCGACGGACGGGTTAACCCTGTCTCCGATAAGGAGATTATCGACACCGAGCTGCAATTAAAGGACCTGGAGTCGATCGACAAGAAAATTTCCAGGGTTGAGCGGGCCGCCAAAAGTGGCGACGCAAAAATGAAAAAAGAGCTTTCCGTGCTCCAGATGTACAAGGATGCGCTGTTGGCCGGTAAAAATGCCCGAACCGTGCAGGTACCGGAAGAAGACAAGGTAGCCGTGGCGGACTTACAACTGCTGACGGCCAAGCCGGTTATATATGTTTCAAACGTGGACGAAGGCTCCATTCATACAGGGAACGCATACGTCGATGCCCTGCGGGAGCATGTCAAGGATGAAAATGCCGAAGTGGTTGTCATCAGCGCGGCCATCGAAGCGCAGATCGCGGAACTGGAAAGCATGGAAGACCGCGAGGTATTCCTCCAGGAGTACGGCCTCAGCGAATCAGGCCTGAACAAACTGCTGAGAGCGTCTTATCACCTGCTGGACCTTATAACGTATTTCACGGCCGGTGAAAAGGAGGTAAGAGCCTGGACTATTAAAAGGGGATGGAAAGCGCCCCAGGCAGCGGGGGTGATCCATACGGATTTTGAAAAGGGGTTTATCCGTGCCGAAGTTATTAAAATAGCTGATTATCAGCGATATAAAACCGAACAAGCCTGTAAGGAAGCAGGCAAGATGTCCGTTGAAGGCAAAGAATACGTCGTCGAGGACGGCGACATTATGCATTTCCGTTTCAACGTTTAAAGATTCACTCAAAATCGTTAGAACGTTTCCTTTTTTTTCTTAGTTTTATAAACTGCTCATATTCAGTTATAAGCAGGTTTTTTGCAGGTGGTAATTTTTTTAACCCAAATAAATTTTTTGTGGTTTGAGAACCAGGATCATTTTTTCACTGAAAAACAGGGGAGCGTATGTCCCGTTTCATCATCAATATCTGCTCGCTCAGGTGATCAAGGGGTTGTTGATCTTCGGTCCGGACAAAGGGTACCTGGATTTTAATCAATACAATTTTTCCGGGCTTAAAGGGCAGACAAAAGTGAGCCGAAAAGGTCTTCATTATTTTTCCGCCAAGGTGACGCTGGTTTTCGCCTGTTCCGACAAGGCGTTCCTCGACTACTTTTTAGCCCGTCTTTTTGAACAAAAGGAGGTGATCGTGGGAAATATGCACCTGGTACCGGAAGCCATCGAAGAGGAAGAGCCGGTAGCCATCAGCGATGAATCCCGTTTCCTCTGTATCTCGCCAATTGTGGTCATCCAGGCTGCCTTTAATGACGAGAGCGGAAAGAAATTTGTGTCGCCGGAAAGCGACGAGTTTTCGGATTTGTTATACGACTCCACACTGTCGCGTATGGAAGCCAATGGAAAATACACGGCGGAACAACTGGCGTCCTTTTACAAATTCCAGATCGTGGCGGATCATGATTACATCCAGCGTATCCAGGCTTCACACAAAAAGTTTGCCCGGATCTATCCGTTGTACGATAACGATGTAAAATTTGAGGTAAGAGGTTATACGTTCCCGTTCACCCTCTACGCCGCCAAAGAAGTTCAGCAGTTTATTTATGAAAACGGCCTCGGCTATTTCACGCATAAAGGTTTTGGAATGCTGGATGTTGCCAACAACGACTCGATCCAGCGCGCGCCGCAGCACGATATGACCTACGCCTAGCGCGGGTTCTTTTCCAGTCTTACGTATCCGATAAGCAAGTCCGCCCTGGGTTGAAAGGGTTTGTAGTACACAAAGATCTCGTAATAGTTTTCCGTTTCGAAGTGGCTTCCCTCGAAATAGTAGGGCGGCAGCGTTTCCGATTTTACGAGGTACTGGTAGTCGTACCACCCCTGTTTCAGCAGCATCGTACCGGTGTACAGTCCTTTGGCGGAATCGTATTGCATCCGGTTCTCGTCATTCAGGTTCCAGTAATTTAATCCGCCGGCAACATAGACTTCTCCTTTTACAGGCGGAGCAGAGAGGGTAAAGGTGACATTGGCGTAGTTTGTAAAGGCCAGGTCGCGGTAGTCGTAATTATCGATCGTAAAACCACCGTTAAAATCATTGTACTGGGAGTAGGATTCGTCTGCACGTGATTTGTCCTTCGCGATAAACACATCGTAAGGTTTATTTGCCCTGGCCACGTATCCGACATTCCTGCCGGGATTGTTTAATGACCTCATATCAAAAAAACGGAACTCGTTTCCACCCCGGAACATTTTCGCTTCATCAAAAAAACGGTACTCCATTTCCTTTTCGATCTCGCGAACAAAGCTGGGTCGTACATCTCCGGCTATATTGTCCCAGCGCTGATTCTGGCGGATGTTTACATGAACATCCAGCAGCGGATTAAGGATCGATACATTACTGTAGTTGATGGTAAAATTCAGCTGTTGATTCATATTGGCGACACTGCCTGCCCCGATGAGGTTTCCGTCTTTGCTAAAACTTACCTTCTGATCGACCACCATAAACCGTTTGCTGAGGATGATATCCTCTTTGTTGACACCCCGGTAAACCATCACGACATAGTTGCCGGGAAGCTTGACCGGCGGAAGCGTGAGCCAGTAATGAACGTAGGGGATATGCGTATCGACAGAGAACTCCGAATTATTAATGGGGAACTCGTTATATACCGTTAAAAAATCGAGATCCTGCAGGTCTGACTTGGTCCAGTCGTAATTGCAGTGAATGATCCTCGCATAATAGGTATCGCGTTCGCTGCGAAGGTCGTCGAATTTTAATTGCAGGTCCGCCTGGCCCAGGCTTACCACCGCCCCGTCGCCTGGTGCATTTTCGGGCGATAGTTGGATGGTTTTGATGGGGGCTTCATAGGCGAAATCCATCAGCCTCAGCACTTTAGGATTACTTTCGGAATTAGACGAACTTTGCGACAACGGCGTACAAGACGCCAATGCCAGGAAAGTAATGAGGGAAAAGGTGTTTTTCATCAGGAGCTAAAGTTATAACCATTTCCAACTTTTCCGTAAGTGCCTGTGTCAAAGATGCAAAACGGCCCCGATTATCGGATACATGCTCAGCGAAGACGAGCTTATTGAAGGTTGCCGCAAAGGCAGCAGAGCTTTTCAAAAAGCTTTGTACGACCGCTATTGCCGGAAAATGCTGGTCGTATGTCTTCGGTATTCCAAAACAACGGCTGAAGCGGAAGATATTGTACAGGAGGGCTTTGTAAAAGTGTTCCAGGGTCTTAAAGATTTCAGACGCGAGTCCAAGCTGGATACCTGGATTACAAGGATCATGGTCAATACCGCGCTGAATGTCCAGCGGAAGAAATTATATCTCTATCCCATGGTGGATGTCACCGAGATCGTATTGCCGGAAGAGGAAATGAGTATCTCCGGAATCAACGTAACTCAACTGCTGGAAATGATCCAATCCCTGCCTCAGGGATGCCAGATCGTATTCAACCTGTTTGCAATAGAAGGATACAGCCACAAGGAAATTGCCGAGATGCTTGGTATTTCCGAGGGGACTTCGAAATCACAGTTTGCACGTGCCAAGAGCTTGCTGCAAGCTAAATTATTAAAAGAATCAACGTACTATGACCGATATGGAGAGGCGAAACTTTGAGGACTCATTTAAGAATGCTTTTGACGGAGCGGAGGCGACTCCGTCTGAAAACGTATGGACGAACATCGAGCTTGAGTTGGAGAAAGCGGAAGGTGGCAAGATCAGGCGCAGGTTACTGTTTTATAAATTGCTGGCGGCCGCGTCCGTGGCTTTTGCCATGTGTGTGGCGGGCATCGGTTACTATGTTGTAAATAACAATGATTCCACTCGTACCGGCGTGATTACCACAAATGAATCCGAAACAACGAACCGTGCGGTTGAACCGGCAAACGGTGCGGCTGAAAACCTTCAGAACAGTAATCAATCCCCGGTTGAAGCAACACCACCAGATGGTACTAATGTTACTCCTGGCAAGGAGCTGACTGCGGAAGTAAAAGCAGCCCGCGAACCTGACGAAGCGGACGATAACTACCATACCATTAAAGGTTCCGCTACCGGCCGCCATATCGCAACACGCGAGCCGATCGCACCTGTTCGCGCGACAGAAGCCTACATTGACCGGGCGTCTGGAGACAACAACGCATCCGTTGTGGCCGGCGGCGATCAACTACCCGTACAAGCCCCATATGCAGGCGGGCAACTCCTGTCAGCCCGTGAACTTCCGCCGCTTCACCACCTGAAAGTACCGGCACTGGAATCCCATATCGTAAAACCTGACCCCGGGGCGCTGTTATTGGCCAGGCTGGCGGAAGAAGAGCAACGTTATGCGGAGATGGATAAAAAGGAAAATAAAAATAATCGATCCGAAAAGCTCTGGACATCCCTGGGGTTTGCTGCAGGTGGCTTCAGTTCCGTTAATCACAGTGTTTCAAATGCTCCGGCGGGATCCAACGTCGGCGCGTTTTTAGCGAACAGCTCGGTTGCCGATAAGCAATCGAAAGCTTCGGGAGTGGCATACTCATTTGGTGTTAACGTCGGTACACGTCTCTCCCGGCGATGGGTCTTGCAGGGTGGGGTGAACTACCTCACACAGTCGTCGGATTATGTGGCAACCAATGTCGTGGGCGACAACAACCTGCAGAGTCTGAGGGCGGAGTCGATCAACGAACTGGACAAGATCAGCCAGCTGCCTCAAGTGGCCGACATTTCGGCCAACAAACTCGCGCCGACCGTTCCCTATTCAGTAAACAACAACGTTCGCTTTTTCAGCGTACCCGTGCAGGCCGGTTATCTCCTGGTGAACAGAAAGTTCGGATTGCAGCTGAATGGTGGTATCTCGACCGACTTGTTCCTGCAGAATACGATCACACCGGAAGGTGGCAGCCTGGACAAGACCACGCAGGGAAGGGGAGACGATTCCCCTTACCGGTCCGTGAACTTCAGCGGATTAATGGGTACCGAACTGAGCTATAAATTCGGACAACGGTACCGGGTCGCCCTGAATCCCGGACTCCGCTACCCGATCAATTCGGTTTACAAGTCAGACGTCGGTATCAAATCAACACCGATCACATTTGACGTCGGCCTGAGATTCCGTTACATTTTTCATTAGTCCTTCCAACCTTTTTCAAAAGGGTTGTGTCTAGTCAATTAACAAACTCTCCGTTATATGGATACACTGGAAAACAGACTGCAGAAGAGGATACACGTTTCCTTATATGCCCTCCTTTTTTTAACCGTCTTACTGGGGATCAGCGTACTTCTCGAAGGGTGTTCCGATACCTGCGAGGTAACGAATGAGTATGTCTACTACGAGCCTGTTTACGCAACCATGGCCGATATCCGTGCGAGTATCGATGCCGTCGAGCCGCGAGCGATCAAAACCATCGGCAAAATATATTATAAAGAAGGGTTGATGTTTGTGAACGAACCGGGTGAAGGTATTCATGTCATAGACAATAATGATCCTTCCAACCCGTTACCCTTGAAGTTCCTCAATATACCCGGAACATATGACCTGGCCATCCGAGGCAATACCCTGTATGCCGACTGTTTCCGCGACCTGATGGCTTTTGATATCTCGGATATAAACGAGATCCGTGAGACCGGGAGACTGGAGAATATTTTTCAAAGTTATAATTCGCTTGGCATGTATGCCGACGCGAACCTTGGGGTGATCACGGATTGGGTGCAAAAGGAAAATATACAGGTTACGGAATCGGATTGTAACGTAACCTATCAGCCATGGGGCGGCATGTACTATGAGAGCGGTATCGCGCTCCGTAGTGACGCAGCCGCAGGATTTAGTTCAAAGGCCGCCATTGCTCCGGGGTCCGGCTCTGGCAACGGAGTAGGCGGTTCTTTGGCTAGATTCACACTGAGCGACGATCACCTCTACCTGCTCGACGGCGGTGACCTTCAGACTGTCGATGTAACAGTAGAAACAACTCCCGTGGCAAAAAACCGGAGCTTTATCGGCTGGGACATCGAAACCATTTTTCCTTACAAGGAAAGTCTGTTTATCGGTTCAAGCAGTGGTATGCACATCATGGATATCACGAATCCAGACCTTCCTCAACTGCTGAGCACGTATCAGCACGTGACCAGCTGTGATCCTGTGGTGGTGGATGACAAATATGCATACGTTACCCTGCGTTCCGGAAACGCATGCCAGGGTTTTACCAACCAATTGGAAGTGATCAATATTGAAAACCTCGCGGCGCCACAACTCCTCGAGACGTATCCGATGACCAATCCGCACGGACTGGGTATCGATGGCAATACCTTGTTTATCTGCGACGGCGACGCCGGCCTTAAGGCATTCGACGTGGCTGACATCAGCAAGATCTCTGACAACATGCTGGCCCATTACGCGGACATCAATGCAACAGATGTTATTCCCTTTAAAAATGTTCTGATGATGATCGGTACCGGGGGGATCTTTCAATACGACTATTCAGACCCGACCGACATCCGGTTGTTGAGTCACATTACACTGCAGGTAGAGTAATCAAACTCCGTTCAAACGCTGAGTTCATCAATCGCGGTGGCGAGATCTTCCCACTTTTTATTCGCCTGCGTCAATTCGGATTGTACCCGGTTGAATTCGGATTGAATAGCCTTTAGTTTTTCAATATTCCCGAATACTTCCGGTTTGGTCATATCCATCTCCAGAGCGCTTTTCTGTTCCTCCAGCTTTCCGATAAGATCCTCTGCTTTTTTCAGATCCTTTTCAAGCCCCTTCAGCCGGTTGTCGGAAGGAGAAGCCTGGGCCGGTTTGGGTTTGCTTTCTTCCTGCTTCTTTTCCTTCCGCGGTGGTTCAGGCCTGACCTCACTGGCTTCAGTCTTCTTGCGCCAGTATTCATACTCTTCGAATGTGCCCGGGTATTCCTTGATTTGTTTGTCTTCGATATACCATATTTTGTTGGCTACCTGTGTCACAAAATGCCGGTTGTGGGAAACGACTACGAAACTTCCCTTGTATTGCTGCAGCGCCTGGATCAGGATATTTTCAGAGATGAAGTCCAGGTGGTTGGTCGGTTCATCCAGCAACAGGAAGTTCGCTTCGGAGATAAGGGTTTTAGCTAACGCCACTCTCGATTTTTCTCCCCCGGAAAGGATCTTGATCTTTTTGAAAACATCCTCGTCTGAAAACAGGAAGCAACCCAACACGTTACGAAGCTCCTGCTCCGTCTTACCTGACCCGGCCTGCTTCAGTTCTTCCAGGATCTCATTTTCCAGATGAAGAGACTCCAGCTGGTGCTGAGCGAAAAATGCCTGGATGACATTGAAACCCAGTGTTCGTTCCCCGTCGACGGGTTCTGTATTCGAGATGATCCGTAGCAGCGTAGACTTTCCTTTTCCGTTCGCGCCGATCAGCGCGATCTTGTCGCCGCGCTCGATCGAGATCGATGTGTCCTTCAGCAACTCGAGCGGACCATACGCTTTGGATACGTTCTTCAACGTGATAATGAACCGTCCGGGCTGCTGACTGAACTTGAATTTAAAATTGACAGCCGCGGTATCGTCGACAACTTCTTCGATAAGATCAAGGCGGTCCAGGGCTTTCACGCGCGACTGTACTTGTTTTGATTTTGTGGCCTTCGCGCGAAAGCGCTCAATAAACCTTTCCGTCTGCCGGATCTTTTGCTGCTGGTTCTCGTATGCGTTCTGTTGTATCTCCTGCCGCAGCTCTTTCTCCTGTAAATAGAAGCTGTAGTTTCCTTCGTACGTCACCAGCTGTTGCATGGTAACGTCGACTGTTTTTGTCGCTACATTATCCAGAAAGGTTCTGTCATGGGAGACAATAATGACGGCACCCTCGTAATTGCGCAGGTAATTTTCAACCCATTCGATCGACGGAAGATCAAGGTGGTTGGTGGGTTCATCCAGCATGAGCAGCGATGGTTTTTCCAGCAACAGCTTCGCCAGCATAACGCGCATTCGCCATCCACCGGAAAACTCTTTGAGCGGACGATGAAGGTCGCGTGTAGCAAACCCGATCCCTTCAAGCACTTCTTCAGCCTTCGACTGGATCGTATAGCCATCCAGGTGATCGTACTTTTCCTGGAGTTTTGACAACTTCTCCACGAGGTCTTCCGAATATTCGGTTTCCAGGTTCTTGATAATCTGTTCGATCTGACGCTCGATCTCAACGACTTCCTTGAAAGCGCCCATGGCAACCGTAAGGATCGAGTCCTCCGTCTGGTAGGAGAGGAGATCCTGGTTCAGGAAGCCGATCGTACAGTCTCCGCTTTTACTGATGGAACCGGCATCCAGCTTAAGATCGCCGTTGATGATTTTCAGCAAGGTTGATTTTCCCCGGCCGTTTAAACCGATCAGCCCGATTTTGTCCTTCGGTTTGACAAACATGCTGGCATTTTCATAAAGAGGACGGCCGCCGATGAAGTAGGAGATATTGGAAACTGAAACCATGAGGCAAAAATAATCAGGATTTAGGTAATACGGTCTAATTTTAAACTTTTGGGACGTTTTAGCGCCGACCGTTTAAGGAACCGCCCTGTTTTTTAAAACCTAAATGACTTAATTTTAGCAGTACAGTCGCTCGTATTTCATGCCAGGGCCTTTTTGCCGGATGAACAATCGATTGATTACAGTAACTAATGTGAAACACAACTTGACAAAAATATGAAAGCTTTAGCGTATAGTGCCATGATCACACTTGGCGTGCTGGCCTGCAGCAACTCCAGTGTCAACGAAAATGTCGTGACCGGGGCTGATACCAGTGAACCGGCGCTTACAGCGTATGCGGAATCCCTACCCCTGGAGACAATAAAGCTTCCTGCCGGATTCAAAATAGAGGTCTTTGCCGAGGTACCCGATGCCCGTTCGCTGGCGATCAGCCCGTCCGGTGTGGTCTACATCGGAAATAAGGACAAAGACAAGGTTTACGCCGTGAAGGATACTAACGGGGATTTTAAGGCCGACAAAAAATGGGTATTGGCTTCCGGACTTAATATGCCGAACGGTGTAGCCTTCCGCGACGGTGACTTATACATCGCGGAAGTCAGCAGGATCAGCAAGTTGTCGGGCATTGAATCCAGGTTGGATAATCCGCCGGCCCTTGCCGTGGTAAAGGACGACTATCCGAAGGAAACACATCACGGGTGGAAATACATCGCGTTCGGTCCCGATGGGAAGTTGTACGTTCCGGTAGGTGCACCGTGCAACATCTGCGAACCCAAGGACGCCATCTATGCGAGTATCACACGGTTGAACAAAGATGGATCGGGTCGCGAAGTTTATGCAAAAGGTATCCGCAATACGGTCGGATTCACATGGCACCCAGAAACGGGTGAACTGTGGTTTACCGACAACGGAAGGGACATGCTCGGCGATGACGTGCCCTCCTGTGAATTGAATCGTGCGCCGAAAGCGGGTATGCATTTCGGTTACCCGTATTGTCATGAGGGAACAGTCAAGGATCCGGAGTTTGGTGACAAAAGACCGTGTGCCGATTTTACTGCACCGGCCGATAAGCTCGGTCCACACGTAGCGCCTCTCGGTCTGAAGTTCTATACCGGCAGTATGTTTCCGTCGGGTTACAAGAATCAGCTCTTTGTAGCGGAGCATGGCTCGTGGAACCGGTCGAAAAAAAGCGGACATAATGTAAGCCTTGTGAAAGTGGTTAACGGTAAAGTAACAGGCCATGAAGTTTTTGCCAGCGGTTGGCTGGATGACCCGAGTCAGAAGGTATGGGGCCGTCCGGTTGATGTCCTGGTACTCGCTGACGGTTCGATGCTGGTTTCCGATGACAAGGCCGGTGTGATCTACAGAATATCGTATAAGGGTTAGCGTTTCGCTATAGCGGGAAAGGAAAATGAATCACATTAAAGCATACAACAGGTTATGCATCCTGTAATGTTCGGGATCGGAGGGGTATCCGTCTATAGTTACGGGTTTATGATCGCGCTGGGTGCGATAGCGGGTGTTGCTTATATGGCTGTGAGAGGAAAAAAAGATGTGGGCCTATCGTTCGATCAGGCAAACACATTGTTTGTTCTCATCTTTATAGCCGCGTTCGTTGGAGGAAAGGCATTTCTTTTTTTTGAAGACATTCCTTATTACCTGACTCATGGAAAAAAACTCCTTACCGGGAAGGGGTTTGTTTTTTATGGCTCATTCCTGTTTGCAATTCCTGTCATGCTGTTTTTCTTTCGAAAGAACAAGCTGCCGGCGTTCGCAATGCTGGATGTAATGGCCATTACCACATGCCTGGTTCATATTTTCGGGAGAATCGGATGCTTCCTCGCCGGATGTTGCTACGGAAAACCAACAGACACTGCGTTGGGTGTTACGTTTACCGACCCCGTTTCGCAGGCACGTCCGCTTCTCACTCCCTTACATCCGTCGCAGCTTTACGAAGCTGTTTATATCTTTCTCACGATGCTTGTCCTGCTCTTTTTAAGGGAGCGAAAGAAGTTTTACGGTCAGCTTTTTCTGGTTTACCTGATGATGTATGCGGTCGGAAGATTTTTGCTGGAATATTTGAGGGGCGATCTGGCAAGGGGATTTATCATCGAGAATTACCTTTCTCATTCCCAGCTTATCGCGATGCTCATTCTTTTCGCCACGCTGTCTATTTATCTGAAGCTCTCGCAACGGAACAAGGTTAGTCTTTTCAAAAAGCCTATTTGAGGTATACGGCCCTGAAAACGGCGAGAAGAGAATTGCCGGCGAAGAGTTTAAGTGCATCACCGTCAATCGTGTACCTGTCAGCTTCGTTCAATGCTTTCGTGAAATAAGTTTCTATCTCCATTTGTTCGGGGCCGCACATCATTTTTGTCGAGACTACAGCAAATTTGATATGGCTACCATTGGCCGAATAACTTCCGGCCAGGGAATTACATCCTCCAAAACCCTTCATATGATGCTGATCTCCCGCGGGCGTCAATATTAAATGTGCTTCACGGGCTCCATCGGGTGTAGCGACGGGATTGCCATTCATCTCCGAAAGTTTCCAATACGTATTTTCAAGGTCCGCGGCACTTTTATGTGTACCGGTTGGCTTACAGCCGATGCCTGCAAACAAAACCAGTACAACTGACAGAAGGGCTTTCATCGAATGGATATTAACAGGACTTACGGCAATTGGAAGTTAAGAATCTTGCGCAATGCAATAACACGGTTATTAAAGCTCCCGGATCCAGATATTACGGTAGCTGACCGGGTTACCATGATCCTGAAGCCGGATCGGTCCCGTTTCATAGGGTTTGTACACAGGGAGTCCGATGTATTCCGTTGGCCCCCAAGCGGCCACATGGTTCAGCGTCAGTACGCCGTTGTGAACGACCGTTACGTAGGCCGGCATAACCACTCTGCCTTCCTTGTTGAAACGCGGTGCAGTGTAGAAAATTTCATACACCTGCCATTCACCAGGCTTCTTACAGGCATTCACCAGTGGAATATGTTGTTTATAGATGGAGCTGGCCTGCCCGTTCGCATAGGTTTTGTTGTTGTAATTATCCAGTACCTGGACTTCGTAACGTTCCTGCAAAAAAATTCCGCTGTTACCGCGACCCTGTCCCGTTTGATTGGGATCCACCGATGCCGGTGCCCGCCATTCGATGTGTAACTGGAAATCGCCAAATTCTTTTTTTGTTTTGATGTCACGGGATCCGGCGACTACCGTCATTGATCCATCCTTCACCAGCCATTTTGGTGCGCTTCCATCGGCGCAGATCCAGTTGTCGAGATTTTTCCCGTCAAAAAGGAGGAGAGCGTCGGATGGAGCGTCTGCCGGTTTGTCTCCGGGTGTAATGATCCGCGGCTGAGGTTCCCAGATTTCAGACGACTCCGGAGTCTTTTTTGAGTCGTTTTGAGCCAGTGCACTCTGTATAAAACCACAGATACAGCAGGTCAGCATCGGGATAAGTACGATCCTTTTCATATGAGTAGCGGTTTAGAAGTCGTTGGCAATGTCGTCCACCTTTTTATCCTTGTCTTCTTTCATCGCCCGGTGGAGGCCATAGGAGATGTAGAGGAGTTCCAGGCGGCCTTTACCTTCTGATTGAAATTTAAGGATCAGGTTATCTGTTTTCCAAAAATACGTCTCGTTCTTGATGTCGTAGTCGGCTTTACCGTACAGTGATTCCAGCGCTTTCATCAGGCGGGGATCCTTGCTCGTTACCACCCTAATCTCATAGATGAGGTCCTTATACGCCTTTAGTTCAACCTTATTTACTTTAACCTCGCCGATCTTTTCATAGTCAGGATATTCGACGGAATAGAGCCTGGCGGGGTATTCGTCTTTTTCTTTAAATTCTTTCTGCAGTTTGGATCCTTTTACGGAATCGGCGGGTGTTCCGAGTTTGATATCTTTAAAACCGTTTCTCTTGTCGAGTTCCGCCAGGTCCTGACCGTAACAACCAATGGCGACGACCATCATCAAAAAAACGAATTTCAGTTTCATCAGTTTATAAACTTAATTGGAATTGAAATTTTTGTCTTGTCCCAGGCCATGATGAGATCGGCAAGCTCGTTACGCTGATCGATCTGTATTGTGAATTGTTCATACACTTCACCGGTCAGGGGCTGGACGGGTACGTCAAACCGCATCTCATCCAGCTTGGAGTTATAGTTGTACGCTCCCCACAGTCCCACTTCCATATTCACGATGATGGTCCACTTTTCTTTATCCGGTATTGTAAATATTGAATAGGTGCCTGCCTTTAGCAGCGTGCCGTTAACCTGGATGTTTTTGGTGACGGTGATTTCAGTGGCTTCGTTTGCTCCCGTTCTCCATACCTGACCGAAAGGTACGAGGCTTCCGAAAATCTCCCGCCCTCTTTTGGAAGGTTGCGAGTATGTGATTTTGATGTAGGCATCCTTGTATTTGGCTGCGACTATAGCCAGCGGACTGATCCGTTTCCTTTCATTTTCCTGCGCCAGTGAAGGGATCGTTACGACGGCCGTAAAGAGGGCCAGAAATAGCAGTATTCTCCGTATCATAGAAGTTTTAAAGATAGTAATTTCGGGTACAACAGGAAGTTACTTTGCAGAAACCATGCTGGATTCTGGCTTCCGGGTCCTATTTTTGCCGATATGATCAGACCCGAATTCGATGATATTTATATGGAGCTGGCGGTTAACCTCGCCAAACGTTCTCATTGCATAAAACGGCACGTAGGCGCGGTACTGGCAAAGGACACACGGATTATCTCTATTGGCTACAATGGACCTCCGTCGGGTACACACAATTGTGATCTGGAGTGGCCTTCGGTCGGATGCCCCCGCGATTCAAAGGGAGGTTGTTCGCTGGCGATACACGCGGAACAAAATGCGATCCTGTATGCGGTTAAGAACAAGACGTCGGTCGAGGGTGCGACACTCTATATAACGTTGTCGCCGTGCCTGGCCTGTTCGCGTATTATCTTTTCAATGGGGATTACAAAAGTGATCTACCTGAACTCTTACGCGGAGTACAAAGGTATTGCGTCTGATGAAGGTGTGGACTTCCTGAAAAAATTCGGAGTAGCGGTGGAGCGATACCATGGACAATTATCGAATGTCACCCACATGATATAGCGGGCGTCACACATCCGGAGGTACTATGCCGGGGAGCTGGTGATCTGATCTATTGGCTCTTTAACGCCTTTTCGAGGTCGCTGATCATTTTAGCGGTGACACCCTTCGTCTTCTTTTCCTTTTCGGCATTAAACACCTGCAGCGCCCGCCCGGCCATTTCATAAAGTCCTGTAGGATTCTTGTCGGCTTTGTAACTTCCAAGGCACCATTCGATGTCGGCTTGCAGTTGAGCGTCAAGGCCCAGGTCTTTCAGTTTCTTCCATGCTTCCTCGCATACATTTTCAATCGAAGGTGAGGAGGTTTTGGATTTTGGGGTAGCTGAACTCTTCTTGGCGGCAGGTTTTGCCGTTGATTTTACTGGTGCTTTAGCCATAGCGAGTCGGGGTTAGTGAATTATTGAAAGTAAGTTACATGCCTTGCGACTGTAAGACAAGTAGTTATTTTAGAATTTTTACGCAACCGGATGAAAGAGCCGGTAACTGTCTGTTAAAATCCCGGGAAACTTCCGCCATCAAGGATGAAGTCTCCAACCATTAATGGTTTTGTGATTCGGCGGGTGATTATATCGATATCATAAACCGTATTCAAAACGAAAGGGAAGTAAAATCTAATTTACTTCCCTTCGCAAAGTTTCTTTAGGCCTTGCCTAATTACTTCTTCTTCTTCGCAGCCTTTTTAGCAGGTTTCTTTTTCGCTGCTTTTTTTGCTGCTTTCTTCGCTGTTTTTGCCATAGCGTTTTGAATTTTTTGTTAAACGATACGAAAAGTTATAACAAATATTTTATTCACAAAAATTTTTTGCTAAATATTTTTGTGAACGAGAATTTTTTACGAGTGTCAAACCCTTCAAGTTGAGATGAAGTTATCCACATTCGCTATCCGATCACATTTACTTCCGGCTGTAGACTGATGTTGAATTTTTGTTTTACACTATCGCGAATGCGTGTGGCAAGCTCCCATATTTTTTCTCCGCTTCCTCCTCCATAATTCACAATAACAAGTGCCTGGTGCTGGTGCACACCGATGTTGTCAAATGTTTTTCCTTTCCATCCTGATTGTTCGATCAACCATGCCGCCGGAATTTTGACAAGCCCGTCGGGAGAAGGAAATGACGGAAGAGATGGGTAATCATTTTTAATAAAATCATGTAATTCAGGTGTAATAGAAGGGTTTTTAAAAAAACTGCCGGCATTTCCGATGCGTGCCGGATCCGGTAACTTCGTGCTCCGGATATGGATAACTGCATCACTGATACTTTTCACAGATAACTTTTCCACACCGTTTTGTTTCAATACTTCCTCAATCGCACCATAACTGGTATTGAACTGGTGATTTTTTTTTGTCAGGGTTAAAGTAACACTTGAGATAAGATATTTGTCCTTTGCTTCATGCTTGAAAATACTTTCGCGATAACCGAAATGACACTGGGCGTTTGTAAAGACCAGGGATTTGCCGGTACTGATTTCCAGGCAATCAACCTGTAGAATATTTTTTTTAATTTCTACTCCATAAGCGCCAATATTCTGCATCGGTGCGGCTCCAACGGTCCCGGGGATCAACGAAAGGTTCTCAACACCTCCAAAGTCATGACTGACACAGTACAAGACGAAACGATGCCAGTTTTCACCCGCACCAACTTTTAGCGTCACACGATCATCGTTTTCGTCAATGATGTCTGTTCCGCCGATCTCTACTTTAACAACGAGGCCGTCATAGTTTTTTGTAAAGAGCATGTTGCTCCCTCCACCTAAAAACAGATGCTTTTCTTTTTTAAAAAGGTCGGACGCCAGTAATTCCCTTCCGTCATCCACAGAACGCAGTGTCGTGAAATATTTAGCATACGCTTGGATGCCAAAGGTATTATACGGCTGAAGGTCAACATTTTCCAGTATTGTCATAGCAGATCGGATTCCCCGGCAAGGTATGAAATGATCCAGTAATCTTTTCTCCGGCGTGACCATCCGGAGGTAATGGATAAAAAAAAGGATGACCACCCGGCCATCCTTTTCGTTATTTCTGCAAGCGCTGTTATTTGTTTACATCGCTGTCGAGTTGTTCCTTGGAGAGTTTGAAGATACATATTCGCGGAAAGCGGCCCGCAACATATGTTGTTCCGCACACGGCGAGCCCTTCATCCGAAGTCTGGATAAGGCTGGCGATTTCGAACGGATTGGAGAACCCCAGGTACCTGCTGCTGATAAAGGTCCCGGCAGCCTCATCATAATAGATCAATCCGATCTGTTTTGATTTTGTATCCGTACCGTAGACCAGTACATTTTTAGTATCCGATGTAGCCCTGAGAATTCTCACTTTTGCGTTCGGTACCATTTCAGGCAGGCTATAACCGCCAAGATCCGTACTCGATGTAATGCTGGACGTGGAGATATCTTTATTGGGAATGAGGAAATTATCGCCGAAGTTAAAACGGGCAGACGCAAATTTATTTCCGCTCAGCGGCGTGATGGCGCTGAAACCACCGTCATCCTGCTGCCCCTGGACGACACCGACCGGATCATCGCCCGTCAGGTCCGTGAAGACAAGAGAGAATGTGTAGTTGAAAAAGCCGTTGAAATAGTAAAGGCCGCTTGGTGCTTTACCGACTTCAAAAGGATATTGCTTTCCTGTGCGGATATAATGTTTAATGATTGGTTCTTCCACATCTTCGCCGGTTCCGATGGAATATCCCTTCGATGCCAGTACACCGCCATCCGGATTTAAAATAGAGATGACCGTTTGTTTGTCGCCGTTGTTGTATCCGAGCAAAACGAAATTATTGTCCACAAACGATGCTGCCGCCGGATACGTCAATCCGCCCTGAACTGGAGTGATGGTTACCGCTTCCAGATTGGCATCCACATTAGCAATTTGTGCTTGCTGGGTAAGGGGATCCATACAGAAGAAGTAATATTTCGTCTGATACTCTGTAAACTTGCCAATCGGATTCACGGACGTCTCTTCCACTTCGATCTCTTTCTCGAAATTTCCAAATTTGTCGGCCTTGAGCAGGTATATCCCTGCAAAGTTGGAATCCGTTAAACGTCTTCCTCCCAGAATAATGTACCCCCCGTCGGGTGTTTGCTTCATATCGATTGGAAAGTACGACGCATCGAACTGATTGTTGTCGAAGATGGTGGTGAAGTTCTGGATGTCGAATTCCGGGTTTGATTCCTCCGAGCATGACATCAGCAGAGAAACGACTAACACCGTATAAAGTATCGGGAATATTTTTTTGATCATAACAGGTCGCTTATTTATCTAATGTTTTAAATCCACTGGAAAGGAAACGCATGGGGAAAAGGCATCCGATGGAAACCGACAGGTTGTCCAGGGTCAGATCATCCATCGCGTCGCCGATACCGGATAAGCGGTCGCTTCCATACCTGTTCTCCGTGGATACGATGTTGCTCATCCCGTATTTGTAAAGCACATCCAGGTTTAAACGCACATTATTTCCAAGGTTGTAGTTTACACCCACGCCGCCGAGAAGACCCCAGTGATATTTTGCAAATAGATCTTTTGCACCGACATTAATGGGTTCGCTCTCGAATTCGTTGTCGCCGCCCGCAGCGTTGTCGATTCCCTTCATCGTCACGGACTTCGTGGCATTTAACAGGATGGCCGAATACGCGCCGATCTGTACGTATGGTCGCAGCCTGTTGCCGTATACATCGTATTTGATAATAAGGGGAAGAATAGCATGATCCACTTTTTGTTCCTGTTCGAAGTTCAGCTCGACGCGGTTTGTCACCTCATCGGAAGACGACCAGACGAACTGGTTCGCGTACGAAAAACGGGTGTGCTGATACGTTGGCTGAAAGCTCAGCAGGAAACGTTTAAAGTAGAATGAAACTTCAATGGTTGCCTGCGAGCCGACCAGGTTAAAGGACTCGTACTTCTTACCGATCGTACTCGCCTCGTAGTTGGTTGGCGCAATAACGGAATAAGTCTTTTCAACCGTTACTTTGGAAAGATTCGCGCCGGCTTTGAATCCCAGCCACCACTGCTTCTCTAAAAATTTCTCATCTTCTTTGTTCTGCTTTTGCTGATTGTAAGCAGAGGGTTTTCGCTTTTTTTCCTGCGCAAATGTTGCCAGGGCCAACATGAAACATAGTAGGAGGAGGTTAAGTCTTTTCATTCTTGATTCGGTTCTATTTTAAAATTACGAGTTTCTTCGATTCTTTGTAGAATCCGGTCTTCATCTGATAAACATAGTTTCCGGCGGGTAAACCGGCGAGGTCTACCTCAACTTTGTGTTCACCCGGTTCGTAGAGCCCATTGACCAGGACCTTGACCTGTTTCCCCTGGTTATTGATCAGGTCCACACTCACCTGGTAGTTGCTGTTAAGCATAAAATGTACGGTGGTTTTTTCTTTTGCCGGATTGGGGAAGCAATCCTTTAAAGCAAAACGGTCTCCGATGAATCCTTCCGTGCTGGTGATCACCTGTTGTGCCAGCGGTATATCCTGGAATACAACACCGTCAGATGTACCCTCCGACGTCATGAGGCCCGGGAAGATTTCGTTCAGGCGGGTATCATCTACCAGCATCCAGTCTTTCATCAGATTGCCGTAGATCAGGCGGTAGTCGTACTGCATTTCCACATTGCCGGTAGACAGATCGGGAACCTTTCCGATGACACCGGGTTCAACACCGCGACCGAAAATAAACAACGGACCGCCGGTACCGTGGTCGGTTCCGTAGCTTCCGTTGGAATCGATTCGCCTTCCGAATTCAGACGTGGTTACGCTTAACACTCGTTCTTCCAGTCCTCTTACTCGCAGGTCATCCTGAAATGCGCTCATGGCCGATGAGATGTGATACATCAGCGCGGCGTGTGAACCCATCGTTGGATCGTATTTTTCTACCTGGTCTGCGTGGGTGTCAAAACCGCCAATCTTCACCAGAAAAACTTTCGTTTTACATCCTCCGGCCAGGAGACGGGCGATTAATTTAAGCTGCGGAGTGAGCGGGTTACGCAAACTTCCCCCCGGAGCATTGAACGGGTACGTTTCGGGATATGTGATGGAAGATGTACCTCCGGCCAGGTAGATCTCGTAAAGACGCTGGGCGTAATCCTTCGATTTGTCTTCCAGGCTTAAGATCCAATCCAGCTCCTTATAATAAGGTGACCCTTCAAGGTATTCCGGCGGCAACCCCCGCGGGTCGACCTGCTCATCGATGAACCCCTCCAGTTCGCCAACCAGTTCGGCAAAACTTTCCGGATCGTTCAGCGACAGCGAAGTTGGAATACTTCCCTGCTGGTGAAAGATCAGGGACACATCATTGCCCATTTCGATCGCGAGCGGATCGGGCATCTCGGTATTGGGAAAATCTTCCGGGTATTTTTGCGGAGCGAATTCACCCTGCAGATACCGGCCGACCCATCCCGACTGGTAATAGTCATCGGCTGACCCTCCCATAAACCAGATATCGCGACCACGGAAGTGAGAACCGTTGTTATTCTTATAGGACACACCCTGAACAACAGCCAGGCGTCCTTTGTCGTACAGGCCTTTCATTGCCTGCATGTCGGGATGAAGACCTACCTGGGCATCGGATGCGATCGTACTATCAAGGGGAATATATTTCCGGATACTGTTTTTCGCCGGTATGGCAATATTCGCCCGGCGACTGTAATATTCATCGTAACGTTCAACCGGTATCAGGCAATTCAGCCCGTCGTTACCACCGTGCATCTGCAGGATGATCAGCACGCGGTCGTTGTTACTGGCTGCTGCCATCCGCGACAACGAGTTACCTTCTCCCAGTACGCGTAATGGAATTCCTCCGATCGTAAAAGGGATGCTCATCGCCAGCGGAAGCTTCTTCAAAAAATCTCGTCTTGATTTGTTCATGTCTTTTTTCATTAAGCAAGTTGATATTCTGGCGACTGCATGAGCGCATTAAACAAAAATTCCAGCTGGTCCCTGAGGTCTCCGGCACCTTCATTCCACCGGGTAGTCCAGTAAGCTTCATCAAACGTCTGAAGAAATCTTTCTTTAAAATAATTGATCCGGGGTGCCGTAAGTCCCGACGTATCATCCGCGGCATCGTCAAACGTAAGGTTGTCTGTCACCGGCAGCAGGTACTTCGCCAGTTCGATGACGAGCAGACGGGCATCCGCAGCTGTGGCATTGGGGATGTTATTTTTTACAAAATCGAATACATTGACCTTGAACATACCGGGTTCCGCCGCCGTGATGACACTCCGGACGAAGCTGTACCGGTTGGCCAGGGTATTGGGAGTTATCCAAAACCGGTGATAAATGGGGAACTGATGATAAGCCTCATAGCCGGCGACGTCATAAGGCTCGTAAAAATTCATCGCCTGCGATCCTACATTATTGAGAACCTCACCTGTGGTATCATAGAAGTCGCCAGGCGCAGTAACCATATCCGGGATAGGAACTTCAAAAAACCGCAGTGTCTGGATGGTCAGGTCCAGGGGCGATTTGATGATACCACCGAAATTGTCGTCTGTAACGGTACCCGCGCCTGCCTCGTAGAAGTGCTGGCTTCTTAACAGGTTCTCAATCACGGGCTGGATCTTGTAGTTGTTGGCAGCGAATGTGTTTGCCATTTCTGTTATGATGGGACCATCGATCGCCAGGCTTTCCGCCGGCGTATGAGGTGCATAGACAAAGAAACGGTAGATCTTCCAGCAGATATTCTTTGCCGTTTCCGGTTTAGCATAAATCATATCGATCAGCTGTACGATCTCGTCAAGTGCGCTTGCTTCCGTAGCGTTACCTCCGTTGAGCAACAGCGGATCACCCTGGATCACCGTGCTGGCGAACCGGGCACTGAATTGTTTAGGATCATTGTCGTGCGAGGAAGCGTTTGTCGGAGAACCCTTCACCGTTCCTCGCGGAAGGTTGGTGTCGATATCGATCAGGGAGAACGTATCGTCGATGTCCCATCCGGAAAGCACGCGAGCGGCCGCTTTCACGTCATCTTCCGTATACAAAATGTAATCGCCGGGACCGGGAGAAGGTGGCAGCGTTCCTTCGAGACCACGCCCGATACTGTAAAGTTCGAGCAGCTCTCTTCCGTAATTTTCGTTTACACTTCCGCTTACGTTCAGGTTGCCATCCAGTAACCTCAGCATGGCGTTGTCGACGCTGATTTTTACGGTCAGGTTTTTGAAGTTTATTTCCGGAGCCGGGTTCATCGCGTCGAGGGCAAAAAGTCTGAACAGCTGATTTTGAAAATACAGGGACCTGCTGTTGCTGACCTTTGATGTGATGGTCGTAAAATGGGTATGCATGAACATAACCAGTTTTTCACGCGCGGAGTAGGCGAGGGATATTGCGGGAGCTATACCAACGCTCAGCATCTGGCCGACGAACCACCTTTTGATGAACTCCTCCAGGTCTCCACTGTCGCTGTTGGCATCCGTAACGCCGGATAAGACCCATTCCTGTCCCGTTTCCGGGTCTATGGGTAATACGGGATCGGGAAGTGCCTGCCGGAAGAGTTGTGTGATCGCCTGGGCGGGTGTAAGGGGTGCGAAAGCATCAATTTGTTGTTTTGTGGCACCGAAGGTTGCCCTTCTCAAAAGGTGAGCGGCCCGTTTCAGGCCCAGGGTACCACTGTATTCGGGTAATGGCATACGTAGAGTGTTTACAAGAGGACAATTAATCGTTCTAAATTCATATTATTATCGAAATCCGGGACGAAATGCATTAGCCGCCGTTAATCGCGAATAATTTCCTTTCATCTTTGTTTACCTGTTTTAAAGAACGTATTAAAATCAGTTCTTAGCACTCATAAAAAATCGCCTCATCGTATGCTCCTTCCGCACGCGCATGAAAAAATATATGTTCCAACACATCCGGCACCGTGGCTGTTCATCCCGGTCAGCCGGACTTATCCACAAGAAACTATTTTCAGGACCGGCCGCGGTCATGCCCGCTACCGGAAAATGAATAGCCCCGATCATACCATCCAACGTCTCCCTTACCTGACTAAACAACCCACATGAAAATTATCGAATGTCCAAGAGATGCCATGCAGGGCCTGCACACGTTCATACCCACTGAGACGAAAGTTAGTTACATTAATCAATTGCTGAAAGTGGGCTTTGACACAATCGACGTGGGAAGCTTTGTATCGCCAAAAGCAATACCTCAAATGCGTGATACGGCAGATGTATTGCATCGCATCGATAGGGGAAATTACCCGACAAAGCTCCTGGCGATCGTTGCAAACGTTCGGGGAGCCTCGGAAGCTTCGGCCTTTGACGCCGTTACATACCTTGGATTTCCCCTTTCAATATCCGAGACTTTTCAGAAGCGCAATACGAACAAGTCGATCGCCGAAGCGCTGAACGAACTGGAGGAGATCAGGAATATCTGTACACGTACGGGCAAACAGCTTGTGACCTATATTAGTATGGGGTTTGGAAATCCGTATGGCGACCCTTACGAGGTTGATGTCGTGGAAGGATTTGTAGATGTCCTGCTGGCATCGGGAACGGACGTGATTTCCCTCGCCGATACGATCGGCGTTTCGGAACCCGAAGGTATCTACCAACTCTTTGCCTCCCTTTCCGGGAAGTATCCCGCGACGGACCTTGGCGTGCACCTGCATTCGACTCCCGCGAATGCGAGGGAAAAAATCGATGCTGCCTACCGCGCGGGTTGCACGCGGTTTGATGGTGCACTGAAAGGTTTTGGGGGATGTCCCATGGCTGACGACGAACTGGTCGGCAACCTGGCAACGGAAGAGATCCTGGGATTCCTGGAAGAGCAGGGAGTGGATACCGCCATCAATAAACCCGAACTGGTGGCGGCATTGAAAATGGCGGATCAAATATTTCCAACGCACTGAAAATGTTACATCGTTTGTCACCCTTCATATTATCCGTTAACTTTGTTTAAACCGACTAGCTATGAACCGTATCCATCTGACCGCCTGTTTTGTCCTGCTGTCTATTGTTTCGTTTTCCCAAAGCGCAAAGGATCTCACGCAGAGGGGCAGGGAACTGTATGAAAAGCGTGAGTTTATGGAAGCCTTGCTGAACCTGAACAAAGCGTTGGAAATCGATGCAAACTTTGCCCCGGCCTACTACCTTCGGGGAAACATCAAAGAGAACTTCGACGACCGCCACGGCGCGATGAAGGACTACAACATCGCTATTGAAAAAAACGCCAAGTTTGCCGATGCCTATTTTGCCCGGGGTAATGTGAAGATGAAACTCCAGGATTATTACGGAGCTATCGCCGACTTTACGTCGTGCATCACCATGAATGAAAACAACATTGAAGCTTACTTTAACCGCGGAAAGGCGAAACAATTCCTCCAGGCATATGAGGACGCGATTAACGACTGTTCAAAGATCATCCAGATCAATCCGAAAAACGTGGACGCTTATTTTATGAGGGGCATTCTGCGCATTGAATTCGGAGATATGAAAAACGGCTGCCTGGACCTCAGTAAAGCCGGTGAGTTAGGCGATTTGAAAGCTTACGAAGTGATCAAAGAAAAGTGTAATCAGAAAGACCAGGGTAACGACGGGAGTTACTAGGATTGAATGAGCTTGTACACTTTACCCGGCAACGCGGAAATTACTCCTTTGAACTCCAGGTTCAGGAGCAGCGATGCCAGCTGATTGACGGGTAGCCCCGATCTCCAGCTCAACTCGTCGATAGCGATCTGATTTTTATTTTCCAGTAACACCCCGAGGATGATTTGCTCATCCGGTTCAAAACTTTCCAGGGAGAGGGTTCCATTTCTTTTTTTTGTATCGGCAACACCGGGACTCCAGTTCATGACGTATTCAAGGTCGCGGATGGAAGTGATCAGGCATGCGCGGTTCGATTTGATCAGGTTGTTGCACCCCTCTGAATAACTTTGCCCGATGTTCCCCGGAAAAGCAAACACATCTTTGTTATAACTGTTAGCGATATCAGAAGTGATCAACGCGCCTCCGCGGGCGGCAGCTTCCACTACCACAAGGGCATCCGCCAGGCCGGCGATGATCCTGTTGCGCGCCGGAAAATTATGCGCATCGGGTTTTGTTCCGAAACGATTTTCTGTTACAATACCACCGTCCCCGATCATTTTTTTCACCACCTCTTTATGGGCCGTAGGGTAGATGACATCAATTCCACTTCCCATTACCCCGACGGTGGGCAGGTGATTCTTCACCGCTTGTTTATGTGCCTGAATATCGATTCCGTATGCCAGGCCGCTGATGACAAGCGCTCCGTGAGGGACGAGTCCATGGACGAGTTCCTCCACACACGCCTTTCCATAGTCCGTGGCATTTCTCGTTCCGACGATCCCTACGGTCTTTGAAACTTCAAAATTTACTCCGCCTTTGACATATAATAAGGAGGGGGAGTCGTTGAGTTGTTTGAGGCGGGACGGATAGTTCTTGTCTGTGAAGAACAGGAGTTGTACACCTTCCTTCTCCGCGATCCTGATTTCGCGTTCCGCCAGCGTGAAGGGTCGTCCTTTCAGGATCACATCCGCGGTGACACTGCCTATGCCGGGTATCCTGAGAAGTTTTCCTTTCGGGGTTTTAAAAACTTTCTCCGCGGAACCACAATAGCTTACCAGCTGCCGGATGATATAATCACCAATACCGGGGATAAAATGCAGGGCAAGCATGGAAAGCCTGTTCTGATCCATTGGAGGAAAATAAGAATGGAGTCTCTGGATAAATGGATTACCTATCCGCTTACAATAACCAACAACTGTTTAAACGTATTCTTTACCGGTAACTATAATTTCTCCCGCAATTCAACAAGAAATCCACGAACCCTTTTCAGTGAATCCATGAATTCCATTTTATCGCGCACTGCCTGGGTATCGTTTCGTAGCATCTCCTTCGCGCCCTGGAGAGTGAATCCCTTTTCCTTTACCAGGTGATAGATCGTGCGGACATGATCAATATCTTCTTTTGTAAATTGACGGTTTCCCTTCCGGTTCTTCTTGGGTTTTATAAGGTCGAACTCCGATTCCCAGAAACGAATCAATGACGGAGCTACGTTGAACATTTCAGAAACCTCTCCAATGGAGTAGTAAAGTTTCTCGATTTCCTTTTCCTTATAAGCCATGTTATTGAGCAAGGTAAGTAATTAAACCATTCTCGGCAATCTGAATTTTTGATTCAGGAAAATCTTTTTTTGTGAGCTCGCGCATGATCTTAATTACTTGATTCTGAGGATCGACCCTCACCCCGGTTCCATAGGTCTGATAGGTCGGAATGACCTTGCCCTGTAGAAATTTCCCACTCCGGTCGGTGTACAGTTTGACGATCGGAGCGAGGCCGTTCACGCCGCTGACACTGATTCCGCGATAGGTGCAGAAGTTCCCCAGGCTGTAAGCGATAAAACGCTCTTTATATACTTCTACCGCCCGGGTAACGTGGGGACCATGGCCAAAAATGATGTCCGCACCAACATCGATCAGCTCATGCGAGAATTTATATACATCGCCGCGATTTTCCCCGTGAAAAAGTTCATTCGCTCTGGGTACGTTCTGAAATTGAGCACCCTCCGCTCCCCCGTGAAAAGAGACGATCACGATATCACAGATCGAATCAAGGCTGATAACGAGGCGACGCGCTTCCTCCAGGTCATTCAGGTTTACACATCCGCTGTTCGGAGCAAACGCGACCATACCGTATTTAATACTATCCTTTTCAAAAATCACGTACTTCCTCACCAACTGCCCCGCATGTTTAATCCCCGCGGAATCGAGGGTTTTCATGGAACTTTTCCGGCCAGTATCTCCAAAATCACCGGCGTGATTATTAGCCAGGCTCATGATATCAAAACCGGCGCGTTTCAGGTTTTCCACATAACTCACTGGGGTACGGAAGGCGTAACAGACTTTTGGGTCGCGGCAGGTCTTGGGGGTTCCTCCGGTGTTTAAAAGTGTTCCCTCCAGGTTCCCGAACGTCACATCGGCATCGCTCAGGTAGGATTCAACATCTTTCATGAGAAATGCCCCGTTCCCGGAAGGAAGTTTGTTTTCGGGATAATTCGTACCCATCATGATATCACCGACTCCGACAATCGTAAGCGTGTCGTGCGTGATCACCGAATCCCGTTGAAGTACAAGTTTGTCACTACCGGTATGCGCGGAGGCCGCGATAAAAGAAAACCCCAGAGCGAGCATTAAAATCATCCGCATGTTTGTCATTTATTTTCCTGCAAAGAAAGGGAGAATTGAACAAGCGACAAGAAACCAGGGGGAGCTTTAATGTCAATCCAGCGCTTTATTTTGAGTCGAGCCGATTTCGATCAGGCGCTCATATTCCTTATTGCTCAGATCGCGCTGAAAAAAGTTTATGGGATTGACATGCTGGTTCCGGAAAAGCACTTCATAATGAAGGTGTGACGAAACAGAAGTACCCGTGCTTCCGACCAGGCCGATCACATGACCACGTTTGATCCGGTCACCCTGTTG
This sequence comes from Chryseolinea sp., assembly GCA_041742155.1. Lineage (GTDB taxonomy): Bacteria > Bacteroidota > Bacteroidia > Cytophagales > Cyclobacteriaceae > Chryseolinea. Next base: position 303,656 of record JBGSJE010000013.1, read on the forward strand.
TACGGCAAACTTCGATAAATGTGCATAACGGGTTTCGTATCCGTGCCCGTGATCGATGTAAATAACATTGCCATAGGTTGGAGAAAAATAAGCCATGGTAACCTTTCCGTCCCCGGTCGCATAAACAGGAGTTCCCTTGGAGGCCGAAAAATCAAGGCCGAAGTGATCCTTCACTACCTTGAAGATGGGATGGAATCGGGATCCGTAGCTCATGTGCAAACGATCCAGTTCCTTGTTACTGATGGGCTGGATAGCCGGCCGGGAAGCCCACATTTGGATCCGTTCATTTAACATCTCATCCAGTTCCTGGTACGACTGGATCTCGACGTCCAGCTTGTTCTTCAGTTTGTGCAGGATCGTGTAGTTGTAAACAAGGTTCGGAAATTCCCTGATCTCTTCGGCATTGAACTTCTCGCTTCCACCGGAACCACCTTCCCTGATTTCAGCGGACAACGGTTCCGCATCCAGGATCACACGGTAGTTTTTATCATCCTTTTCCACCAGGGTGTTCAGCGCTGAAAAAGATTCATGGATACGGTCCTCGATGATTTGCCATTCCGCTTTCAGCGTCAGGTTTTCGCGTTTTAACAACTGCTCTTCCAGTGAATTGTAGTTGCGAATAAAGATCAGGTAAAGCCCGCCTCCCAATAGTAACGATAAGCCCAGAAAGATCGCTACCTGATCCTGCAGCGCCTTGCCACGCAGGTACCACGGCTCGTACTTGCACGTCTTCGGGTTATATTGATACTTCACTCTGCTCATCAATCAAGCGACTGGTTTTTTTTGATTCCGAGTTGAAGCAATTCAGCATATTGTTCGCTTCCGAGTCCCTCGATCAGGTAGTGAACCGGATCGACAGCTTCCCCATCGCGGATGACTTCATAATGAAGGTGCGGCGCAACCGAACCGCCACTGCTTCCGACGGTTCCGATAACCTGGCCCTTCACTACGGCCTGGCCCTTCCGTACGGAAATCTCACCGAGGTGAGCATAACGCGTTGCAAATCCGTTGCCATGAGTAATCTCGACGTAGTTTCCATAACCGGCCTGCAGGTTCGTCCTGCTGACCGCCGACACACGACCCATTGCCGTTGAAAAAACAGATGTGCCGCGCGCAGCCGCGAAATCTATACCAGGGTGGTGATAATTTCCTTTGTGAAATGGGTTTATTCTTTCTCCGAAACCGGAGACCAGAAGGTCGAGCTGATCATTTGAAATGGGTTGAATGGAGGGAACGGAGGCGAGCATATCCAGGTGATCTTTCGTAACCCTGATGCGGTCGCCAAAAGAGTTGTTACCCTCCAGGGATTTTTCCCTCAGACTTTCCGATCTTGTTTTCACCACATCGAGGAGTTGTCTGAATGACGACGCGTCGGCCAGTAAAACCTGCTCCCGCGACAGGGTGTTGACTGGCGGTTCGGATTCCGGCGGTGCGGCATTGAATAATCGCGCGTACAAATGCCTGTCGTTTTTTTCCAGGGCAACAAGTTTATCTTCAACCTCCGCTAGTTGCTGAACGAGAACAGGCTTGTGTTTCTTAAGCAGTTCGTTTTCCACTAACAGCGCTTTCTCCGTTTCTGATTCAGTCAGGGAATCGTGAACAGCGATCATACCGCCTGAGAACAGCAGCCCGGTAAAGAGCAATCCGCAGACGTACCACGCGATATCCCTCGCGGTAACACGGGCACGCTCGTATTGAAAGGTTTTAGGATTGTATTGATACTTGACGACTGACATTCAGGACGAAGATTCTATCGGTTAATATGTGAACTGGGCCATAAAAAAATCCTCGATACCTGCTTATACTGTGTCAACTGCGCTTAATTTTGTGGCTTGCTGTACTTTTTAAAGGGGTAATATAGCAAAAATTGGAAAGTAGAAGTTTTTAAACCACACAGAAGGAATGGATTCGGGTTCGATCAGACGGAAATTTTTGGATTTTTTTGCCAGTAAAGGTCACACAATCGTTCCTTCGGCGCCTTTGGTTCTGAAAAACGACCCAACGCTGCTGTTTACAAATTCGGGAATGGTCCAGTTCAAGGACTGCTTTTTAGGTAATGCTACGCCGAGAAGTCCCCGCATTGCCGACACACAGAAGTGCCTGAGGGTCAGTGGTAAGCACAACGACCTTGAGGAAGTCGGGATTGACACCTATCACCACACCATGTTCGAAATGCTCGGGAACTGGTCGTTTGGTGACTATTTCAAAAAGGACGCCATCGCCTGGGCCTGGGAACTGCTGACAGTGGAATATAAACTCCCGAAAGACCGGTTGTACTTCAGCGTTTTCGGCGGAGATAAGGACGATAACCTTCCGCTCGACCAGGAGGCATTCGACCTTTGGAAATCATTTGTATCGGAGGACAGGATCATTTACGGCAATAAAAAAGACAATTTTTGGGAAATGGCCGACCTGGGACCCTGTGGCCCCTGTTCCGAGATCCATATAGACCTACGGCCGGACGAGGAAAGGAAAGCTGTTGCGGGAAGGGATCTTGTCAATAACGATCATCCCCAGGTGATCGAGATCTGGAATCTGGTCTTCATGGAATTCGAACGTTACTGGAATCCCGCAAAGGGAGGATCGTCTGTGCTGGCACGGTTCGATCTGGAGTACACGGCAGAAGATAAAAAAACAGCCAGGGAAAAACTGCGATCCGAACTCACGCTGCTCAAGCCCCTTCCCAATAAGAATGTAGACACCGGAATGGGATTCGAGCGACTGTGCCGGGCCATTAACCTGGTGAGTTCAAACTACGATACCGATGTATTCACGCCGCTCACGGGATTTATCTCTGACCTTTCGAATGTTAAATACGGTGTCAGCGAAAAAACTGACATCGCGATGAGGGTTGTAGCGGATCATGTTCGTGCCGTCTCCTTCGCGATTTCGGATGGTCAGCTTCCGTCTAACTCGGGATCAGGCTATGTGATCAGACGAATTTTAAGAAGAGCTGTCCGGTACGGCTATACGTTTTTGAACTTCCGGGAGCCTTTTATCTTTAAGCTCGTTCCCATCCTCGGTCACCAGCTGAAAGATGTGTTTTCAGAACTGGAAGCTCAAAAGGATTATGTCGCAAAAGTCATTTTTGAGGAAGAGACTTCTTTTTTGCGTACGCTGGAGAAAGGACTGAAGCGCATCGAATCGATGGAATCCGAGGTCGTGAATAAAGTCATCAGCGGTGAACAGGCATTCGAACTGTACGACACCTTCGGATTTCCACTGGACCTGACTTCATTGATCGCACGCGAAAAAGGATTCACGGTGGATGAAGAAGGATTCAAGGTTGAAATGAACAAGCAGAAGCATCGTTCCAAAGCCGATGCCTCCAAAGAAACGGGCGACTGGGTCGAGTTGGGAGAGGACGAAAAAACGGAATTCATCGGATACGATCACCTGGATGCCGAAGTGAGGATCACCAAGTATCGCAGGGTAAAACAGAAGAACAAAGAGTTGTTTCAGCTTGTATTTGACCGCACACCTTTTTATGCGGAGAGTGGGGGGCAGGTTGGTGATACGGGTTTTATTGAAAGCGCGAATGAAAAGATCTACATCACGGATACTAAAAAGGAGAATGAACTGATCGTCCACTTTTCGGATAAACTGCCTGCAGATCTCGACGGCATCTTCCGGGCCGTTGTTGACGCGAAGAAACGCCAGCTCAGCATGGACAACCATTCGGCTACCCACTTGCTTCACGCGGCGCTCCGGCAGGTGCTGGGTAAACACGTCGAGCAAAAGGGGTCGCTCGTAAATGACAAGCTCCTTCGTTTCGACTTCTCGCACTTCAGCGCGATGACACCTGAGGAGATCTTAAAAGTGGAGACGATCGTCAACGGGAAGATCCGTGAAAATATTTCGCTGGATGAAAAAAGGAATGTACCGATCGAAAAGGCTAAGGGCCTGGGCGCAATGGCGTTGTTCGGGGAAAAGTACGGTGATTTTGTCAGGGTCATTACATTTGATCCCAAATTCTCCGTTGAACTGTGCGGCGGTACGCACGTGCCTTCCACGGGACACATCGGGCTCTTCAAGATTGTATCCGAAAGTTCCGTAGCGGCAGGCGTCCGGAGGATTGAAGCCATCACGGCGGATGGGGCGGAACGTTATGTTCGCGAGGAGATCGGGCTACTTGACCAGGTAAGAACGCTGCTGAAAAATCCGAAAGATATCCTGGCAACCACCAGAACATTGCTGGAAGAAAAGCATGCCCTCGAAAAGAAGCTTGAAGTATTTGAGCAGGAAAAGGCCAACATACTGAAGGACGAACTCGCGTCGAAGGTGGTAAAGAATAACGGCTATAGCCTGATCATCGAGAAGGTGTCTGTGCCAAGCGCGGATTTGTTGAAAAATATCGCCTATGGGCTCCGGAACCAATTTGACGACCTGCTTCTTGTGCTCGCCGCCGACGTGGACAGTAAACCACAGGTAACGGTGATGATCGGTGAAAAGCTGGCCCAGACCAATCAGTATCACGCAGGAAATATGGTGAAGGAACTGGCTAAGGAAATCGATGGCGGCGGCGGCGGTCAGCCGTTCTTTGCGACAGCCGGCGGCAAGAACCTGGACGGTCTGAACGCTGTTATTGAAAAAGCGCGTAAATTGATACACTAAAACATTACGGTTTCGGAGACCGGTGTGGAATCGCCGGATCGTGCTCAGCGATCCTTCATCCATCCGCACGAAACGAACAACAATAGATTGGAAGGTATGAACATAAACAACCAGGCTGATTACTTTCCGATTGTTACAAAAGTTTAAAAGGGAATCATGGATAAATCAGTAAGAGATAAGTACACAGCAGTCATCGGTCTGGAGGTTCACGCTCAGCTTTTAACCAAAAGCAAGATCTATAACTCTGATTCGACGGAGTATGGCAGTCTTCCGAATACGAACGTAGGTGTGGTGACACTGGCTCATCCGGGTACGTTACCCCGGCTGAACAAACGCGTCGTCGAGTACGCCATCAAGATGGGTATCGCCTGTCACTCGACCATTACGCGGTTCAATATCTTCGACCGCAAGAACTATTTTTATCCGGATCTTCCGAAAGGATATCAGATCACACAGGACAGGACACCGATATGTGTCGGAGGTTATGTTACGATCGATACAAAGGATGGGGCGCGAAATATCGAGCTGCACCGTATCCATATCGAGGAAGATGCGGGGAAATCCATGCACCTGGCGCAGGAAACGGATACCCTGGTGGACTTTAACCGTGCCGGTGTTCCCCTGATCGAGATTGTCAGTCAGCCGGATATCAAAACGTCTGACGAAGCCTACGCCTACCTTACGGAGATCCGTAAGCTAGTCCGGTACCTGGATATATGTGATGGAAATATGGAGGAAGGTTCGTTGCGTTGTGATGCGAACATTTCTGTGATGCTGAATGGTGCCCCGGAATTTGGAAAGAAAGTGGAGGTCAAAAACATGAACTCGATCCGCAATGTTCAGCGTGCGATCGATCACGAAATCGAGCGGCAGATCGGGGAGATCGAAAAAGGGAACACGATACCATCTGAAACGAGAACCTTCGATGCGTCGAACGGCCTGACGTACAGCATGCGGACGAAGGAAGAGTTGAACGACTACCGCTATTTTCCCGATCCTGATCTTAGTCCCCTGGTTGTTTCGGAGGAATGGCTTGCCGAGATCAAATCGACTATGCCGAGTCTCCCGCGCGAGTTGTACGATAAGTATGTAAATGAATTTAAGTTACCGCCGTATGATGCGCACGTGCTGACTGATTCCAAGGATGTCGCCCTTTATTTTGAAAGCGTGTGTAAACTCACGAAAAATTATAAGGCCGCGTCCAACTGGGTGATGGGACCGGTGAAATCGTATCTGAATGAACTGACCCTGTCGGCAGATGAGTTTCCTATTCCTCCGAAAGTATTAGTGGAACTGATGAACTTAGTGGAAGACAATAAAACAAGTTTCTCTATCGCTTCGCAGCGTGTATTTCCTGAGTTGCTGAAGAATCCCAGTAAGACAGCTCTTGAGGTCGCACAACAGCTCAATGTAATCCAGGATAGCAATCAGGACTCGATCATACCGATCATCGAAGAGGTACTCAGGGAGTTTCCGTTAAAAGTGGAAGAATATAAGAATGGAAAGAAAGGTATTGTGGGTATGTTTATGGGTGAGGTAATGAAAAGAAGTAAAGGAAAGGCGGACCCAAAAGTTGCCAATGAACTGTTAACAAAAAAACTTGAAGAAGTATGATTTTGCGGAAGATAATCGACAGATGGACGACACCGGCAACGGCAGTGAAGGAGGCAATCAGATCGGCTAATGGAAAGCTGGTATTTTGTTTCCTTCTATTTGCTTTTTGTATTTCCTGTTCATTTACCAGCAAGGAGGAAGCGAAAGTTGCCGCCGGCTGGACCGTGGTAGTTACGGGAAAAGTAGGTTTCCCGCAGTCCGGAGGACAGATACTCGTACAGGAGATCACCAATGGGAAGCTTGGATGGCAGGATACGATCCGGTTGAAGAGCAACTACACGTTTTCAAAGAAGATCAACCTGACGCAACCCGGCTATTACAAGATCAATTTTTATAACCGCCAGTTCGTCGATTTTATCCTATTCAAAAACAATATCGAGATCAATGTCGACGGCAACGACCCGAATGGATTCGCGGAGGTGAAGGGGTCGCCCGAAATTGAAGTGATACGGAAAGCTCAGATTATCCTCAGGGATGCCGAATCCTCGCCCGAACTGGCTAAACTGAATGCGGAATATTCAGCTGCCGCCCAACGACAGGACGAAGCGAAAAAGGCGTCGATCCAGGAAGCCTATATGAAAGAATTGCAGAAAAGTCATGATAAAGTTGCCGAACTGGTCCGAAATGAGCCCTCGTCTTTGGGCGTAATCAACTTGTTGCAAAGTAACGGCGTACTGGACAGGGATAAATACATCGATACCTACATCGCCGTCGCCGACAAGCTTAAAAAGGAATGGCCTAATTACGACCATGCAAAAAGCTTCATCAGCATGGTTGACAATATGAAAACCATTGCGATCGGCCAGCCTGCTCCCGAGATCGCATTGCCGGATACAACGGGCCAGGTAGTGAAATTATCGTCGCTGAAGGGTAAGTACGTGCTCGTGGACTTCTGGGCGAAATGGTGCGGCCCCTGCAGGCAGGAAAATCCGAATGTCGTCAAGGCCTACAATAAATTCAAGACCAAAGGCTTTACGGTATTTGGTGTGTCGCTTGACCGTTCGAAAGGAGACTGGCTACAGGCGATCAGGCAGGATGGGCTTACGTGGACGCATGTTTCCGACCTGAAGTACTGGCAATCCGAGGCAGCACAAACATACAATATCACCGGGATTCCGTTCTCCGTCCTGCTCGATCCGAACGGTGTAATCATCGCTAAGAATCTTCGCGGTGCGGCGCTCGACAAAAAACTACAGGAAGTACTGAAATAAACGACGCAAGATGATCAGACACCTCGCCTATATCGGTTTGCTCGGTATCGCCTTTTACGCCTGCAGCAAAAAAGAAACAGAACGGAAAAATCCCGTCAGTTTCGATATGAAGAATTTCAGGGTCGAGTCAGCCGGCGGCTGTAGTTCGGACACGCTTCCCTGTGCGTACTATGAAGTGCATTACCCGGAATTTTCGGGACTCGATACCACCGTCCAGGTAATTCTGAAACGTAAGATCGACGGAGGTGTATCCATGGGAAATCCGGAAGCGGAAGGTGAAACCATGAAAGAAATCGGGGAGGGCTTCATTGCAGACTACGAAGACTTCGTGAAGGAGATGCCCGAGGGGCCCGGAGGCTGGCACTACACCGCCGATGTTTCGGTCGAGATCCTGGCTGACACATTGATAAGCCTTTCCGTGCAGGAGGAGTATTACACGGGCGGGGCTCATGGTGGATATGGCACTTATTTTATCAATATCAGTCCCCAAAGTGGGGCAGACATAACCCTGGATGATATATTAAAGAGCGGCTACAAGGAGGCCTTGCGAAACTTCGGTGAGAAAGTATTCCGGAAAGTGCGCGAGATCCCTGATACAGCATCCCTGAATGAGAACTACTTCGAATTTCCGGAAGACCGGTTCGAGCTGAATCAAAACTTTGGATTTAAAAAAGAAGGCATCGTTTTTTTCTATAACAGTTACGAGATCGCGCCTTATGCAGCCGGCCCGACGGAGGTATTGATCCCGTACGAGGAGTTGACCGCGTGGTTGAAGAAATAATCTCCGTAATTGCAATACAGGATTTTGAACGTCAGAAAACAAGGCCATTGCCTTGCCTCCTGAAGTTTGTAAAGACCGGGTCAGGTCAGATGTGTTGGATTTGTCATTCTTGCTTTGGCTTCTGGCCGGCTACCACGACCTCATGAATGGATCCCTCCGGACTCTTTACCTGATTGTCAGCAGTAGTATGATCGTCCAGCATAAAAGTAACCGGTAAAACCATGCGTTGTTTTACAGCCACGCCGTTGTTCTTTCCCGGAGTCCACTTGTCGGGGTAGGATGCGATAGCCCTGATGGCCTCCTCATCGCAGCCCATACCAATACCTTTTAAAGTCTTCAGGCTGGTGACCGCGCCATCCGGCTGCACGACAAACTCGATGAACACTTTGCCGACAACACCGTTTTTCCTGGCTTCGGCAGGATACGACATCGTCCGGGCAATATGCTCATAGAACTTTGGAATTCCTCCATTCGGTGTGGCGGTGTCTTCTACGACCGTGAATACATCTCCGTCGGATTTTGACTGATCGCCGATCGCTTTCATCCTGTCGTTGTATTCGATGATGGCAAAGGTCTGCAACTGAGGGGATCCACCTTCGATGAGCACTCCGGCATCAGACTTGATTGTCATCGATGATTTGGAACGATCCGGGGTAAATAATTCGATTTGTTTAGGTACGCCATACTTGCGCTCCATTTCACCCAGCTGTTTCTCCGCTGCCTCATTAAACTCAACCAAAATGTAGGTTGAAGCCGGATTTTCTTTCTTCAGTTCCTCGTAGCGGGCCTGAATATCTTCCGGCACTACGAGAGCATTACTTGAATTCTTCGCGATCTCGGCGATATCATCCATCACCTGTTCCTGGCAGGCGAGAATGAAAAATACCATGGGAACGACGCTGACGAGGGCCAGGATCTTCCAGGTGCTTATTTTTTTCTTCATTGTTCTCATCATTTGAATCCGTTTTACTGTTAGGGAATTGTTAAAATGACTGGCGAGTGTAAAGTCGGCCGACTGTAATGCAACCTTCGCCAGGAGGGTGCAGTAGTCATTCACATCATGGTTCCGGACAGCGCGCGCATCTGCTTCGAATTCATGAAGTTGAATGAATATCTTTCTATATATCTTAAGTATAGGGTTGAACCAGAAGAGGATTCCGGTTACGCTCACGAGCAATACGTCGAGTGAATGGTACTGCCGGGCATGGATGGCTTCATGCTGAAGGATCTTTTGTTTTTCGTCCGCGGACAGTTCGTTCGCACGACCCAAAAAAATGTAATTGAAAAAAGAAAAGGTGTGCTTATGTTCGGAAGATTCGATGATCCGGAGTTTACCGACCCTGAAAAATGAACTCACGCTGATCTTCCTTGTAAGTTGCAGGAGGCGGATGGCAAAAAGCGAAAAGGACACGACAAGGCCCCCGATGTACAAAACACCCAGCCAATACCACATATCGATGCCGTTGTTGATCAATTGGGTTTCCTGTTTTCCCTGAAGGTTTATGGTCAATTCCGGCAATCTGTATGACGGCAATAAGTCGCTTAGCGAAGGAATACTGTTGTTCGAAACGGACAGATGAACCAGTGGAAATGCCAGGGATGTGATCATGCCCGCGACAAGAAAAAGCCGCTGAACGGAAAAATTGGTTTCACCGGCCAAAATCACGCGGTACGCAACCATAAACATGATAAGCCCGATGTTGGCTTCCAGGATGTAATTGAGATAACTGGTCATGGTTTTTGGTTTTTGAGTTCTTCAAGCAGTTTTTCCACGTCCTGAGCGTCCATCTTATTCTCCTTGGCGAAGAATGAGACGAGGTTTTGAAATGATCCGCCGAAGTATCCCCTGATCAGGTTATTCAGGTAGAACTTGGTGTACCGGTCTTTTGAAACCACGGGAAAGTATTCATGGGTCTTTCCGTAAGCCTTATGATCGACAAACCCCTTTGTCTCCAGGATCCGGATAATGGTCGAAACGGTATTGTAAGCCGGCTTCGGCTGGGGCATCGCCTCTATTATATCCTTTACAAACCCCTTCTGAAGCGCCCATAATATTTGCATCACCTGGTCTTCAGCTTTGGTTAACTCCTTCAGATCTTTCATTGACTATGTATTTAGGTATGAAACTAAGTAATTAGTTATTAATTTCAAAATACCTGGGATACACCTCCGGTTTTATCGCGCCGAATATCCGTGGAAATTCTTCTGAATTGGAATTGTTATCCCAATACGGGACATTTACTTGCACCTGATGGCCAAAATTGCGCTGATTTCGCGCTTTTTGATGCTGGCCCGGTAATGGCAAACCAGATAAGAAAAACAACAAAAAAATATGATCCTCCAGTTATTCTTCCGCCACCTTTCCATCGAAAAGCAGGTTAACCACCTTCAAAAAAGTGGCGTATCCCTAGGGACACGTGTAAAAAATGGCCGTAAAATATACGTTTACATGCTTCGTAACCTGTTTGTAGAAGTGCTTTATGTAAATGACAATCCGAACGATGCACCTGAAAAGGTGAACTTGTTGAGAGGCCTCAAAAACCTTAACGCACACCTTGAACGCGAATTCAGAGCCAGCTTCTAAGCTGGTTCTTTTTTTTCTGGCGGAACTGCCGGATAACGTTGATTTTTCGATGAGCTATTGATTCCGAATCGATGGTCGCGGATCTGTGCCCTGGCCTCAAACAGGAATAAAAGTCCCGATTGTGGAATTTACCGTACAGGCAAGGGCCGAAATCAGCCTGATTTCGCCGTTTTATGCATTGGCGTGATAATCGTAAATGGATAGGGAAAAACGATTAAAAAAATGATCCTCCAGTTCTTCTTCCCCCACTTGTCTTTATCAAGTCAGATTAGTCACCTCCAAAAAAGTGCATTGAGCCTCGGAACCCGTGTGAAAAACGGCAGAAAGATTTATGTGTACATGTTACGCAACCTGTTCATCGAGGTTCAGTACCTGAATGACAACATCAGCGACGGCGCAGAGAAGGTTCAAATGCTGAAAGGCCTTAAGAACCTTAACGCGCACCTTGAAAAGGAATTCCGGACAAGCTTTTAAAATGTATCCTCTTAAATGAGTAATGAGGTAGTCTTACCGTTGGGAATATTTGTTCCTCAGCACCAGTACTGACGTCTTTTCATTTCGCCAACGTTGCAACAACGAGTCTGGAACTCCGCTGTTAAAGTTCAACGGACCGAGGATGATATCGCAATCACCGTCCCGGTCGATGTCTTTCGCTTCCAGTGTCAGCCACCTGCCCGACGCGGCTGTAGGTGTTATCCCGGGTGTGAATCTGCCATTGCTGTTTTCAAAGTATATGAAGCCCTGTTCGGGAGTCCTGAAGTCCGGAAAAAATGAAATGGCGGCAATATCCAGATCTCCGTCAAGATCAAAATCGCGGGCGACAGCCTGAGAGGCGCCATACATATTATAGAACCACGATTCCGTGAAGTCATTTTTGCCGTTGTTCAGAAAGATCCTGACACCGTGGTAAGGCTTGCGAACCATAGAATAATCCGCGTTGTCGCCGTTGGTATATAAAATATCCGGCTTGCCGTCGCCGTTAAAGTCCGCAATATCGAAATAACTGGAGCCATATACGGGTGGGAACGTAAGGAGCGTATTGATCCTGAATTTGAAACCACCCTGATTGAGTAACAGGATAATCTTTTCATCACCCTGTGACATCAGAGCCATGATATCAGGCATGCCGTTATTGTCAAAATCCCTTACTATCACCTTCCGCGCGCCCGGTAAATTTTGCAATACCTGTTTTTCGTAATTGCCGGCCCCCGTGTTTTTGTAAAGCAGCAGCGCTCCTGTATAATTTCCGAAGGCGCAAACGACAACATCGTCCAGGCCGTCGGCATTGAGATCGGCGACTTCGAAATTCACCGGCCTTTTCAGGGAGTCGATCATTCGTTTAAATGTGTGATCGCCGGTCTTTAGTGTCGTCACATTACCTTTCGCCTGGTCATTCGGATCCATAATTCCCATCAGCAACACCGTTAGCTCATCGGGATGAACCTGTATCTGCGACGGTGGACTGGGTAGCAGAATGGAATCTTCGATCGCGAGCTCTTCGGATAACTGGTAAAGCTTGCTGAGCCGGCTTCCGATGTACACCCGGCGATTAATGGAATCATAGTTGACGAAGGTTAGCAGTGGTTCGATGGATAGCCGATGCGTCTCGCTCTCGAACTGCTTAAGCTGTCCGGAGACGTGCTGTAGGGGAGCCGTTAGTGAATCCGGGGCCTTTTCGGAATAATATTTCTTTATCGCATCCCATTCGTCCGGTGTTACCATAGACTGTCCGGGCAGGACACTCATCACGGCTGGCTGGTCTTCTGATGCAATAGAGGAAAGGGCCGCATAATCGACGCCCATACGAAAAGCCATTTGAGGAAGCACACTTTCGGTCCAGGTAGCCTTAGCCAGAAGCGCAGGGTCGGGAAAAACATGGCAAGTGGCACAATACTGTCTGGCCAACCGCTCGCCCTTGTTTTCAGGCGTTACACATGAGACGAGGAATAAAAATGACAAGCAAATAACACCGCCCGGAACAGGAAACCTCATTAGAAAGAGTTTGTAAAGCAATAAGCGAGGATATTCGCGCCCATACGAAGAGCCTGAAGGCGTTTCTCCTCCGGGTCGTTGTGAATACGCTGGTCCTCCCATCCGTTCCCCAGGTCACATTCGTACGAATAAAAAACCACCAGCCGTCCTTCATAAATGAGACCAAACCCCTGCGGTGGTTTGCTGTCGTGTTCGTGTACTTTGGGCAGCCCCTTCGGAAAATCAAATTTCTGGTGATATACCGGGTGATCGAAGGGTAGTTCAATGAGTTCCAGCTCCGGAAACACCTTTTTTAACTCCAGCCGGATGAACTTGTCAAGGCCGTAATTGTCATCCACATGAAGAAACCCACCGCCGATCAGATATTTTCGAAGATTCGCGGCTTCCGTATCCGAAAAAACGACGTTGCCGTGCCCTGTCATATACACATAAGGGTAAAGGAAAAGGTCGCGGCTTCCCACTTCAACAATATCCTCTTCCGGCGCGAGGTTCGTGCCGTTTTCCGTGTTGGAGAACCGGATCAGGTTGGGAAGGGCGGTTTTATTCGCATACCAATCGCCGCCTCCATTGTATTTCAGCTTCGCGATCTTCGTAAGTACCTGGCTGTTAGCCGCGAAACTTCCAACGAAAACAACTAAGAACAGCCCAAATCTTACACGTGTGGTTACCATGAGGTCGTTTTACAGACTTAAAAGTGAAAAAAAATTTCCTTTGTGTTAAACCTTTCTACCAAAGGCAAATCTAACCGTCCGAATTTAATATCAGAAACCCTTAAAATTACATGAAAACGTATAATCTCTTTGAGAAAATCACCTCTTTGGCCTTAATCAGCGGAATTCTGTTCATATCATCCTGTAATGAAGACGACAGGCTTACCCTTGCCGACACACAGGATATAACGGAAGAAGCTGTGACAGACTCCTACTTTCAGGATATGGATGACATGGCCGGTGTGGCTATCAATTCTCCGGAGGATTCCGAATACGATGGAGGAAGAAAGGCGATCACCATCACAATAGACGACGAGCGATTTGGCTGCGCGGGAGTTGTGGTCACGATCGAACCGGGTGCCGGATCAACATCGGAAGCACCGGAAGGTGTGATGACCGTTGACTTTGGAACCCTGGGCTGCACGGTAAGAGGAAATGTCAGGACAGGAAAATTGATCTTTACCTATTCGGGCAGACGTTTTCAGGTAGGATCTACGGTTGTAACGACTACTGAAAACTACGCTATCAACGGCGTCAAGCTGGAGGGCACACGTACCCTGACAAATGTTACAGGGAGTTCTACGGAGTCTCCGAAGTTCAATGCCGTCCTGGAAAACGGAAAGGCGATCTTTGCCGATGGGTCTGTCGCTGAAAGAGAGTCGGATATAACCTGGCAGTGGGTTCGCGGTGCAACACCGGCCGACGACTACCTGCTTATCGACCAAAGCAGCACGGCAAGCGGCGTGACGAGAGGATCAAGGGACTACGCCGTATCATTGAGCAAAGCATTGAAATATAAGCGGTTCTGCGGGATAGCGGTGGAAGGAATCAAAAGATACCTGATCGACAACACCAAGGAGATCGTCATCGACTACGGCGACGGAACCTGCGATAAGGCAGTTGTGATCACCGTGAATGGTGTTACCCGCAATCTTAATGTAGACTAACAAGCATACGGCGCTAATCAAGCGCCTGACAAGGAGCCCGCGACAAAATCGCGGGCTTTTTTTATGCCTTTCGCCTGTTCGGAAACGAGGCACCCTGTTGTTTTTGCCCTGGACCTGCTACGCAGGCGTTAGCCGAAAGGATTAATTCACACAGTCCTTGAGATTCTTAAGCCCTATGCATTACTTGCGGAAAACTTGAGACCTTTTCCATGAAGCAATACCTCAATCTGATGGCCGACATCCTCGAAACCGGGACGCGTAAGAGCGACCGGACCGGGACAGGCACCCTTTCTGTGTTTGGAAGGCAGCTAAGATTTGACCTGTCAGAAGGGTTTCCCCTGGTAACGACAAAAAAGCTCCACCTGCGCTCGATCATTTATGAGTTACTTTGGTTTCTCAACGGAGACACTAATGTGAAGTACCTGAACGACAACGGGGTAAGTATTTGGGACGAGTGGGCAGATGAGCAGGGCGAACTCGGACCGGTATACGGACATCAATGGAGAAGCTGGCCGACACCACAGGGCGGCCATATTGACCAGATCACCCAGGTGCTACAGCAAATCAGGATGAAACCGGATTCCAGGAGGCATATTGTAACAGCATGGAATCCGTCGGAGGTCGATAAAATGGCATTGCCGCCCTGCCACGCCTTGTTTCAATTTTACGTCGCCGATGGGAAGTTGTCCTGCCAGCTTTATCAAAGAAGTGCCGATTATTTTTTGGGCGTTCCGTTCAACATCGCCTCATACGCGCTGTTAACGCATATGGTGGCTCAGCAGTGCGATCTGTTACCCGGTGAATTTGTATGGACCGGGGGTGATGTCCATATTTACATCAACCACATCGAACAAGCGAACCTTCAGCTTTCCCGGGAACCCTATCCGATGCCCGGCTTGAATATCAAAAGAAAGCCTGATTCGATTTTTGATTACCGTTTTGAAGACTTTGAAATCGTCGAATATAAATCGCATCCGTCTATCAAGGCTCCGATCGCAGTCTGAATTTCAAAAATTTACCCGGTAGCGCCTTTTTCTTTGTAACTATTTCATCTTTTTGTCGACAGATTGCGTATTCAAACCGGTATGCCTGAGAAAAGCAGTGTATTTGATATGATCGGACCCGTGATGATTGGTCCGTCCAGTTCACACACGGCTGGTGTCGTTCGGATCGCCAGGGCTGCATTGAAACTTCTCGGCGGCATTCCGGACGAAGCGGAGATAACATTCTATAACTCGTTTGCCAGGACATACGAAGGACATGGAAGCGACAGAGCTATTATCGCCGGGCTTCTTGATTTTAAAACGGACGACAAAAGGATCAAGGATGCACCGGAACTGGCGGCCGAGAAAGGATTGAAGTTTCATTTTAAGTCGGTGGGGAATGCGTCGACGCTTCACCCGAATACGATAAAACTTGTGCTGACAAAAGATGGCAGAATGCTGGAGGTCGTGGGAGAGAGTCGCGGCGGCGGAATGATCAATATTGCAGAGGTGGACGGTTTTAAGGCGGATTTCAGCGCCAACCTTCACACCCTTGTCATCACGGCTACCGATGTGAAGGGAAGTGTCGCCTTTATCGCGAACGTTCTGGCCCATGATGAGTGCAATATTGCCACGATGTCCGTATCCCGGAAGGGCAAACATGACCTGGCGTGTCTCGTGATCGAAATGGATTCCGGGATAAAACCTGTAACATTAGCGTATTTACAGAGTCTTAGCTGGGTGAAACAGATAATTTACATACCTGATATTGATCGTTGATTATGATGAAAAAAATACCACTTCTTTTAATTTGTTTGATTCTGGCGTCATTCGCCGGAAAAGCTCAGCAAACTGATACTACCGCCAACGACAATGCATGGACATTGAAACAATGTATCGACTATGCGCTGGCCAATAGCTTAACCGTTCAACGCGGCAACTACAACGTTGAAAGCAGTGAGGTGAATTTGACCCAGTCGAAGATGGGACTGCTGCCCAACCTGAATGCCAGCGTTTCATACGGTTATAACTGGGGCCGGTCTGTAAACCCGGTTACGAATGAGTTCACCACGCAGGAGATTAATTTTCTCAGTCCTGGTGTTTCCAGTTCCGTAACACTGTTTAATGGATTACGGATACAGAACACGATAAAACAAAACTCGCGGGATTACCAGGCATCGGTGGAGGATTTGCAAAAGACAAAAAACGACCTGGTTTTGAATATCGCTTCGTTGTTTGTTAATGTGATCTTTAACAAGGAGCAACTCGAAAACGCCAAATTTCAGCTCAGTTCCAGTCAGCAGCAGTATGACCGGACTAAAAAGCAGGTTGCCGCGGGGGCATTGCCCAAGTCAAACGAACTCAATCTGGATGCGCAGGTTGCTACAAACGAGTTGAATGTGATCACCCGGGAGAACACTCTTACATTATCAGTGCTACAGCTGAAACAGGCTCTTCAATTACCAGCATCGACGCCGTTGGATGTTGTTGCGCCGGACCTCGGTGTCGAAAACCTGGTACTGGATCAGGGCCGTGATGAGATCTACGAGATCGCCCGGAATACACTGCCGGAAGTAAGGAGTGCGGCCCTTAAGATCGAGAGCGCGGATTTTGCGGTAAAAGCAGCCAGGGGAAATTTTTATCCGCGGCTAAGCCTTAACGGATCCATAAATAGTAATTATTCGAGTGCTTCCGACCGCGACCGTTTTATTGCCGACGGTGGAGATCCGGCGGTCACATATCCCCAGATCGGTGTAGTGGGTGGGCTGGGTGGCACCCCGGTATATTCTTCCGATCCGGTCTATATTCCTTCGGGCTCGATCGTGAATGGTTATAACCGGAGGGATCAATTGAAGGACAACATTTTCAGGCAGGTTTCACTGGGTCTTTCCATTCCTATATTTAATGGTCTTCAAACGAAAGCCGCCTATCAGCGTTCCGTCATCAACCGGCAGATCGCTACGATCGCGGCGAAGGAAATCGAAAACACATTGAGACAGAACGTCGAGACATCTTACAATGAAGCACTGGCCGCCTCAAAAACGTATAACTCATCGCTCAGGCAGGTTAATGCTCGGGAAGAAGCGTATCGCATGACGAAGCAACGCTTCGATATTGGAGCTGTTCCTTATGTGGAATATCAGGTCGCCGAAAATGATTTATTCCAGGCCAAGTCAGACCTGGTGAGAGCGAAATACGATTTTATTTTAAAGAAAAAAGTACTGGATTTCTATCAAGGCAAACCACTCGAATATTAATAAACACGCAATGGCAAAGCAAAAACGAAAATCGAACAAGTTGATTTATTGGCTCATCGGAGCCGTGGGATTTCTTTTAGTTTTTATCATCGTCGGCAAATCTGCAGGATGGATTGGCAAACCGAAAGAAATTGAGGTCGAACTGGCCAAGGCGAAGCGTGTGACAATTGTGGAGAAGGTGAGTGCGTCGGGTACGGTTCAGCCGGTTACGGAAGTTAAGATTGCACCTGAAGTATCAGGGGAAATTATTGAGCTCCTGATCGAAGAGGGAGATTCCGTCAAACGTGGGAAAACACTGGTGAAGATCCGCCCGGATACATGGCAGAGCCAGTTAGAGCGGGCCGAAGCCGGTCTTAGCCAGCAGCGTGCCAACCTGGAGCAATCGAAAGCCAGTCTTTCGAGATCGCAGGCTACATTGATACGCGCTGAAGCGGAATACAAACGGAATGAAAAGCTGTGGAGTGAGAAGGTCATTTCGGATGCGGATTGGCAACTGGCTACTCAGAATTATTCCATCGCCAAAAACGATGTGGCATCTGCCGAACAGATGGTGGAGGCGGCACGGTATGTGATCCGAAGCACGGAAGCTTCGCTTCGCGAAGCGCGCGAGAATTTCAGGAAAACGACGGTCGTATCGCCTATGGATGGCGTTGTGTCTAAACTGATCGTAAAAAACGGTGAACGGGTTGTGGGGACTGCGACGATGGCGGGTACCGAAATGTTACGGATTGCCGACCTGCACAAAATGGAAGTAAGAGTGGACGTGAACGAGAACGATATCGTACGGGTTCATGTAGGCGATACAGCGGTTATCGATGTCGACGCCTATTCAAGTCAGAATAAGGAATTCAAGGGTGTTGTAACCCTTATTGCAAACACGGCAAAAGACAAAGCTTCCACTGATGCGATCACGGAGTTCGAGGTAAGGATCCTGATTCTTAGTTCGTCCTACCAGGACCTCGTAAAGGCTGGCAATAAATTCCCATTCCGACCAGGAATGACCGCCAGTGTCGATATCCTGACAACGACCAAACAAAACGCGCTCTCCGTTCCGCTGGCTTCGGTGACGACCCGTAATCCGGAAGAGGAAAACAAAGCGCCGGAAAACCAGAATGGTCCCCCGGAACAAAATAACAATCAGGCGAACAGCGACAAAAAAGCTGAAAAGAAAAAAGACGACAAGACCGTCATTTTCATAAATGAAAAAGGTGTGGCGAAGATGGTCGAGGTCAAGACCGGAATCAGCGACTATGACAATATCGAAATCCTTTCAGGGATAAGCGACAGTACGGAGGTTATTGTAGGCCCGTTCCTGGCGGTATCCAAACGATTGAAGGATGGCGAAAAGATAAGAAAGATGGAAAAGAAGGAACCTGAGAAAAAGGAATAAAAAGGTCGCTAAATAAGGAAAGCCCCCCGGTAGTAATCGGAGGGCTTTTTGTTTAATATTGTTTTTAAAAAATGTTATGGTAAAGCACCCCTGGCACGAAGTGGCGGTTGGAGAAAACCCGCCGGAACATGTTAACGGAATAATTGAAATCCCGAAAGGATCACGGGCGAAATATGAGATCGATAAGGAAAGCGGTCTGATCAAGCTCGACCGCGTATTATACGCCTCCATGTATTATCCCCTTAATTACGGATTTATACCCCAAACACTGGGCGAAGATCATGACCCGCTGGACATCGTTGTCCTGACATCTGTCACCGTGGTACCGCGATGCCTCATACCTTCAAAAGTTATTGGGGTCATGCGGATGATCGACAGGGGAGAAGCCGACGATAAAATAATCGCGGTTGCCGAACAGGATGTTAGCGTCAGTCATATTGAGGACATGACGAATGTTCCCAATTATCTTCTTATGGAACTAAAGCATTTCTTTGAGAACTATAAAACGCTCGAGAATAAGAAAGTTGTTGTCGACGAGTTTCAATCCAAGGAAAAGGCTATGGAGATAATTGTTCAGAGCATGGAATTGTATAAAACCACTTATCCCAAGTGAAAATTGGATTTGATGCCAAGCGGCTCTTCCATAATTTCACAGGCCTTGGCAACTACAGCAGGTTTGTTGTCGGCTCACTATTGGAGCACACCACGGGAAACCGGTATGTGCTCTATACGCCGAAAGCAAGGCAGCATCCGGAAATTGACCCAATCACGGATAACACAAATGTCACGGTTATTACCCCGCCCGTACTGTATAATCTGGTCAAAGCATCAAGCCTTTGGCGGAGTTGGGGGATCAGCTATGAACCGACCATCAAATCCCTGGATGTATTTCACGGCCTGAACCAGGAACTGCCGGCCAATTTGCCCGGTTCCCTGAAAAAGATCGTTACCGTTCACGACCTCATCTTTCTCCGTTTCCCAAAATTATACAACCCTGTGGATGTCAGGATATATGAAGCAAAAGTAAAAGCTGCTTCACAATCCGCACAAAGTATCGTTGCGATCAGCCGTCAGACCGCTGAAGATCTGGTGGATTTTTTGAAGATCCCGGAATCGAAGATTAAAGTTGTTTATCAGGGCTGTCATCCGCAGTTTATGAAATGTATGCCGGATGAAGAGGTAAGTAAAACAAAAAGAAAGTATAATCTTCCTGATCAATACGTTCTTAACGTGGGCACTATGGAGGCACGAAAGAATGTAGTCCTGATCATTAAAGCAATGGCTTTGTTGCCCCCTGATTCGCGTTTCCCCCTGATTATTATGGGGAGGGAAACAACCTATAAAAAACAGGTTGTGGCTATGGCTACCAGGCTGGGTGTATTGAGTTCGGTAATATTTTTGCACGACGTACCGTTCACCGATTTTCCGGCGATCTATCAGGGTGCACAACTCTTCGTTTACCCGTCATTGTTTGAGGGATTTGGTATTCCGCTGGTTGAAGCGATCGAATCCGGAATTCCCGTGATCACTTCAACGGGCTCGTGTTTCAGTGAGGCCGCCGGCCCTTCTTCCATTTATGTGAACCCGACAAAGGAAGATGAATTGGCCCACCAGATCACCCGTGTGCTGGGCGATGGTGAGTTGCGCAGGAAGATGATCGACGAGAGCAAGGAATATGTCCGGCGTTTCAGCGCGTTGCAGATCACGAACGAATTGATGTCCGTTTATCGGTCGTAGGCACCTGTGTCAAAGTGCTTTCTGGGTGAAAGCGATGATCTCCATCATCCATGCGATGCCCATATGAACGATCACGCCGCCCAATATACTTCTCGTTTCGAACGCCACAACACCGAGAATATATCCCCCTGCAACAGAACTGATCGCTTCACCAGCCGGTTTCCCGAAATGCAACAGGCAATACACGACGGCCATACTCAATACGGCGTTGCGCCCGAGAACGGAAGCCATACCTATAACGAGGAAACCGCGAAAGAAAAATTCCACCGTAACGAAGTCCAGTCCGTACGCGAACTCGTATATCACCACCGTTACCCATTCAGGCACACCGAGAAAGATGTGCGCAGAAGTGACCTTGTACATCGGGTACTGGCGGACAAAACTGGGATGAAACGAGGCCGCAATCAGGATGGGCAGCATAAGGAGTAGCATTTGAAAATAGGGAAGAGGGTCGAACGAATTCGAATTCAACCCATACCGGTGTGTCGCTTTTTTCTCATAGAAGGAATAGAAAAGCAACAACGGCAGCAGGACGGTAAAGCAGCTGATCACGTTAACGCCGACCTTATGCGCCCAGTACTGCAATTCGGTGTCGAACGTGCGATAGATCCATTCGCGAAGATAAGGAAGGCTGCTGTCCAGGCTGAGTACACTGATGCCGAGAATACTTTTGACCCAAAACTCGCTGCTGCGGAAGAAACCAAAATCTTTTTTTGACGCAGCTATCGTCAAAAGCGCCGTAAAATAGGCCAGTCCGTAGAAAAGGAAGTAACTCCCGAACTTGGTCATTCCCCGGAGGCCAACCAGCAAGCGGTCATGAAGATCGAACCGGTAGTTCAGCAGGATGGCAACACCCAGTAAAAAGGCGACGAGCGTATAGGCACCCGTATTATAATCTTCCTTAACATGCGTTGTTAGGTACTTCCAGACGGACCTCATTTACCAGTGCTTGAGGTGTTGATATACCTTATGGATCGGTAAACCCATTACGTTAAAATAACTCCCCACAATTTTTTCAATGGCGACCATCCCGATCCAGTCCTGGGCTCCGTAAGCTCCGGCCTTATCATAAGGTTTGTAGGTATCGACGTAGTAAGCAATTTCTTTCTGATCCAGTTTTTGAAACGTAACGTCGGTCACATCATCGAAGCTTTCTTCTTTTTCCTTGGAGAGGATACAAACACCGGTCATTACCTGGTGCGTTTGTCCGGAAAGCGCGGTAAGCATGGCAAGCGCGTCGCTTCTGTCTTGCGGCTTGTTGATGATCCGGTTACCAATAATGACAACGGTATCGGCGGTCAGGACGATTTCATTTTTGATGGTCAGGCGGAAATATTCCGCTTTTTTTTCCGCCAGGTATCTCGCTACCTGGTCGACTGGAAGCTCCGGGGGAAAGGACTCATCCACATCCGGTTTTTCCGTGGTGAAGGTGAACCCTGCCTCTTTCATCAGGTACTGTCTCCTGGGTGAACTCGACGCCAGTACTAACGGATGACTTAATGCAAACATAATAGTCGTTGATTGTGGAATGAAGTTACATAAGTTTTTTCGGGGATATCAAAAAGTTTCCGTAGGGCCATCGGGTCAGCCGGTCAGAAAGGTGAATAGAACGGAAGCTGAAACTCTTCCTGACGGATTGAGCTGAAGAGAAACCCTCCGATCGCCTTTGGATAGAAATAAGTGGATTTTTGAGGCATCGTAAAACCGCTTTTACAGACATTTTTTACGTCCTCGATGGACACTTCATTTGTAATGACGGCCATCTGCGCTTCGCCCTGCAGCACGTTCTTCAGGCAGTCGGAAAAGCTCCTGTCAAACCCGATGTTGTCCGATTGCCGCTGCGCTTTCCCCGGAATACCCAGCGTTTTTTCGATGATGAAATAGTGCATAACCGTGAGGTCAAGAGCCTTGATCTGGTCCGGAAACGGCCATGACATCGTGGAAATGGCATCCGGCTTCAGCGTAATTTTGTACGCATTGTCACGGAAGAGTAAACCGAAGGCCCATTTTTTTCCGGCAATGATCTCATTCAATGTATCCGCGTCATCCACCGGTTTGATAATGAAGTAATCGGAAAGTCTGTTGATGATCTCATCTTCGTTGAAGTCCTTTATATTTTTGATGAGCCTGTGGGTGGGCAGAATTCTCAGATCGTCCGATTCCGTATTGGTCAGGTACATCAGGTGATAATTGTATCCCTCTTCTCCGTTGTGTTGCGGGTTTGACAGCGCTCTCTTTCGTTTGTAGATGAGCGATCCCTCGTAACGATGGTGACCGTCTGCGAGGATGATCGTTTTACCCGCAAGGCAATCCATGAATTTTCTGATTACCTCGGCATCGTGAATAACCGCCAGTATATCCCGGACTCCCTGATAATCTTCCGTCTCGTACACAGGATCTGCGATAGCGATGTCCATGTACCGTTCAAGTTCGAAAGCCGGGTCTGTAAAAAGCCCATGGGTAGGGTTGACGTGAAGTTCTGTTTTTTCTAACAGGTCAACCCGGTCGTTAACAGCATTCGGTATGGTGTTCTCGTGTCGCAGGATGATCTTTTCATCCCAGTCGTAAGCCTTGATATGGCAGATAAATCCCTTGCGGCAGTATTCCTTTGACGATCCCGCGAGCGTAAAGTACTGGTAATAGACATAGATCCCGGGCAGTTTATCCTGCTGAAGGATACCCCTGCTTTTCCATTCATTAACGAGGTCTCCGCCCGGCTGCGCGGGCACGGAGAGATGGATGCTGTTGAAGGGGTTTTGATACAGTGCTTTCCGTTGTTTTTCCGACACAACATCAAAGAGGGGAGATGTCAGCGCATCGATCGTTTTGCCCAGTTCCGGATTGTATCGCCAGGGACGTATCGGTAAGATGTCTGCCATTACTTGTCGGATTTAAGTGAGCCTAAACGGCACCTATTTGACGATGATCTTTTCGGTTCGTACCGTGTTGCCGTTTTGGATTTTCAGGAGGTATAAACCAGGCGCGTTATGTTGCATGGATATCTTCTTGTCGTTGCCATGATCTTCGGCTTTATAGGAAACGGACTGGCCCGTAACGGTGATGATATCCAGCCGGTCGACGTTTCCGCGGATGTAAAATTCCCCCGTGTTAGGATTTGGAAAAACACCGGTTTCTGTTTCCTCTCCGGGAATACCCGTTACAATGTCACCGCTGCCAAATACAGGTCTGACCATCAGGCTCCCGGTTACATCGGTATTTTGAACCCACGTTCCATTGGTATTGACATAGATCTGATCGCCCGAATTATTGCTGGCATCCAGTCCGATTTTAAGCGGGCCGCCGACTGGTGCTTTCCACCCCACATAAAAACGGCCTTCAACGAGGAAAGGCTCCAGGATACGGATCCGCTGGAATTTGTTCAGTCCTTTTCGCTGAACGGAAAAACTTGGTATTGAATAAACGACGTCACCGGGTTTGCCGTCTTCGTCATTGTAAACATAAAAATCTGCGGTGAGGTTACTGGCCAGTCCGTAATCGGGAACATAAATGTCGATTCCTACGAGTGTATCAACGGCGTCTGTCAACATTTCGAACAGCACTGCCGCACGGTTTCCGGCTTGTGTCAGACCTGCCGCGTATTCGGCGATGCCGTCGTCATAGGCATAAAAATCTTTCAGGAAGTATTTCGAACTGATGGTATCGTTTACCCGGAAATCGATCGGTACGTAATTCAGGTCGTAGTCGTTCGCATAACCGTTTGTTTTGGGATCAAAGGTATCGCCGGTAAAGAGTCTGACCTTCAGTCGTACCAGAACGGAGTCTGAAACAGGATCGAACTGTGAATTGTCGGCTGCGTCGGGGATATATTCCAATGTCACTTTTCGTTTCTCCAGCGGGAAGATAATACCACTTCCGTCATCGTTGATCGCTGATGTATCAAGGCCACCGAGATTACTGACGAAGGTGTCGGTGAAGTTGCCGTTGATATAATTCCGGAATGTTCCTTCGGTGAGGTATGTGAGATCCGTGAACTCGTCGAGATTATTGGATACATCGAGCGTCGGAGGTGTTATGGAGTTTGTGTTGAGGAAATGGTGATACGGGATCGACTGGTATTTGTTAAAAAGGCTTGTCAATGTGGAGGATATAGCCTGATCCGGAAAATCCGTATCGGCGACACTTCTGTTTTTATTCAGATATACGTAGTCGATATTCCACGTGTCGTACGGCCCGGAAAGGCGGCCGTAGTTTTTGAATCTGAATTGAAAAGTATTGTGAAAAAAACGGTCGCCGTCCACCTTGATAAGAGTATCGTAAAACTCCGTTCGCAGGAAAGATGATTTGGGAAGGATCGTCATGACCGTTTCCCACACACCCTGGTCATTCTTGAATTCAACGCGCATATAGTCGGAGGCATCCGGTGCTTCTCCGTTGCCCTGCCATTGATAGTAGAAGCTCAGGTAAACTGTGCTACGTTCAGCCAGGGAGACATCGGGCTCACCGAGTTTGATTCCCTGTGAGACCAGGCTGTCGCGGAAGCCGTTGGCCAGCACCTGTTCCGAATACGGAAGAAAGGCGGAGTCAAGTCCGTCGAACGTGGCTACATTGATGGATGGAGGTTGCAATCCCATGCTATTATTGATCCAGACTGTGAAGTTGGTTACCCAAAGGGAGTCCAGCGGATAATTGGAAGAATCATTAGTCGGATCGTTGACCGGTGTGAAGGAAAAATCATCCCAGAACGGAAGGCTTACGGGAACGATTTCCTTAACCCGCGCCGACGATGCCTGACGTGTATTTGCCCCGTTCTTTGCACCTACTGCTGAATGAGGATGTGGAAACACCTTCAGCTGCCCGGATGCATGAAAGCCCAGCAACACAAATGCAAGCAATAAATACCGGCCCTGAAAAATTTGCTTTTGTGTAAAATGCGTCATCCGGGAAATGTGATTAGTTATCGTCCACTAATTCATCGTCATCTTCGGGTACCACTGTTCCCGCCTTTCCAATCCAAAGATCAACGACATCGCCTACCTTTATATTTTCATTGGGTGCCGGCTTTTGTTTCAGGACCACAGCCTCGGCGCCGGTAGTATCTCCCACGATCGAAACCAGCCCGATATTCAGGTTGGAACCAAAAATAATCACCTTCGCATCTTCCAGGTTTAAGCCGGTATAGTCGGGTGCATCGAAGGAGCTACTGCCCCCGTCCATGACCACCAGGTCGATGATTGCGCCTTTGGGTACCGGTTGACCCGCCTCGATCGTCCGTCCCTGGTATTTCATTTCCTTGACCACGTTGAAGGGGCCTGCGACCAACTCGATCCTTCCTCTTTTTAATTCATTGCTACGGAGTACGGCGTCCGCGTTTACTACCGATCCATCAACGAGCGCCGGTACCGGAACGGTGGGAGGGCTTATCCGGTTCAGGGAGATAAAGATCTTCCTGCCTTCTTTTACCTTCGAACCGGCCTGAGGATATTGCTTAAGGACCGTCAGCGGCGGGTATTCCGAAGAATAGGCGGAATCATTAACCTCGTACCGAAGATTCCTTTTGATGAGAAAATCTTCGAGCTGGGCGATCTGCATTCCTTCAATACTGGGAACGGTAATTGTTTCTCCGTGATTGGTGGTACCCGGCAGGTAAGCATAGAAATATAAAAGCAATAAGACGAGCAGCAGACCGGAGGCCAGGAAAAAGTGAAAAAGCAAACCGCCTAACGTATCTTTTTTAAATTTTCGTAAGTCAAATTTCATAGTTCAAAGGTTAACCCGAAGGCCTGACGCTGTCATTGATCAACGTGTTATAGAATACTTAATCCCGTAAATATACAAGGTTCAGAATTTTAGTGCCGACTGGAAATCGCGTTCAATTCTTTTACCGCGGTCGTAACGCTCCTGCGCAAGGTTGAGCAGTCGTGTAATCAGGTCGGAAAAACCAACGCCTCTTTCCTTCCACATCATCGGGTACATACTTGAATTGGTAAAACCGGGTATTGTGTTGATCTCGTTGATATAAATCCTGCCTTTCTTATCGAGGAACAGGTCGATGCGGGAGAAATCTTCACAATGCAATGTCTCATACGCTTTTATGGATGCTTTCCGGATCCTGGCGGCAATAGCTTTCGTTATTTTCGCAGGTACGTCAATGCGAACGGCATCCGGGTCTACATACTTGGCATCAAAGGTATAGAACTCATATTTTTTACTGATGACGATCTCTCCCGGATAAGACGCTTCCGCGGGTTCGTTCCCCAGTATCGCACATTCGATCTCGCGGCCGGTGACGTATTCTTCCGCCAGCATTTCATTGTCGTATTTGAAGGCCTCGTCCACTGCCCGCTTGAAATCCTTCCGGCTACTCACTTTTGTAACACCCACAGAAGATCCGAGGCTTGCCGACTTAACCATGAAGGGAAGCCCAAGCGCCTTCGAGATCCTGTTGAAACTGATCTTGTCTTTTTCATCAAAACGAAAAGTAAGAAAGTCGGTAACCGGTAATCCGGCTTCGCGCAGCAAACGTTTGGCAACAATTTTATTCATCGAAAGAGAAGAACCCAATACACCGGTTCCAACCATGGGAAGGTCCATCGCTTTGATCAGACCCTGTATGCTGCCGTCCTCACCGTCCGTACCATGGAGTACGGGGAAGATAACGTCCACGGTAATTTTTTCACCGCTGTTCAGATCGATCAATGCCGGGTGCCTGGGATTGAGCACCAGTCCCAGCGGTTTACCCATTTCGATATCTCTGCTTACGTTCGGTGTCAGGAACCACTCGCCATCTTTGCTGATGCCAACAGGGATGGGTTCGTACAGCGTTTTATTCAGGTATTCGTATATGTTGCGGGCCGAGTTAACGGAGACAGCGTGCTCAACGGACCGGCCGCCGTACAGGATCGCTACTTTCTTTTTTTTCGCCATTAAGAAGTTTACGTTTTACCCCCGCAAGATAATGAAAAGGGCGAATGGTTGAACGTTCGAATCTGTGACATTCGGGATACCCGAAAAGATCCCGTCGTGACCCTCGGAAATGAGGGTTAACGGATAACGAGAATTTTCTTCACGATAACCTGGTCACTGGTCCGTACCCGTACGAAGTATAGGCCTGCCGGTCTGCCGGACAAGCTGAATGGAAAGGTCTGGTTTAGAATTCCCGTGAGATTCTCGCTGATCAGGATCTTGCCGACAGGGTCTGCAATATCCACTAAAACGTCATCTTTTTCGGGAAGGTTGAAGGTGATGTTTGCGATGCCGTCTTCCACAGGATTGGGGTGAACGGCGAACGGTTCATCGAGTTTCAATGGCGAGTCGGATACATAAAATTCGATATTGTCGATATAGATGTTGTTTCCCTTGTCGTTCACAAACACAAAGGCAACCCGCGTGTCCGGCTGTCCGGCCAGCCCGGGCAGGTCAATGAAGTTTGTCGACCAGTCGGATTCATCCCCCGGCTCCCAGGCGACGGAAGAACTTTTTCCTTCAGCCAGCGCATTCCCTTGCAGGAACAGTAATGTGTCGCTGAAGGTATGACCGCAGTCTGTCGACGCGAGGATGTAAAACTGGTCCGAAGTATTGCTGCGGTAACCATAGGAGAGGTCATACGACAGGCCGGCCTCGGAAGCTGCTGAGAAGTCCAGCACAGGACTGACCAGCCAGCCCGCGTCTCCCGACAAGGCGTTGGCGAACCCGTTGAAATATAAGGCCGTGTTTTTTCCGACTGATTTTTTTTGCCAGTTCATGCCATCCGCGGGGTTCACAATAGTCCAGGTGTTTTCAAATACTCCTTCGAAATTCTGACGGATCGGTATTGCATCCGTTGCCTTATTAACCACCGTTCGCAGGAAGATTGTGTTATCTGCCGGATTAAAATCAGGCGAGCCGTTTACCTCGGTGATTTCAAAAGTGATTTCATTTTCACCGTCTGATAAGGAAAGCTGATCAAGTTCGATATCCGCTTCCGTATTTCCCGGGATACTCAGTCCGGTAAGGATGTGCGTCGTGTTTTGGCCGTTAACGGAAGCCACGACCCGTAAAGAGCCAATCAGAGTCCCCGTGTTTTTTATGTGAAGTTCTGGAATTACCTGGTTCAGGCACGATACCGGTGACGGCGCAACTACGGCGGTCAGCGAGACATCATGTACCGGGTCCGTTGTTAATGATATGTTGTCGATGTACAGATTATTTCCCCAGTCGTTGTAGCCTAAAAAAGCCAGTTGCAGATGATCCTGCCCTGCGTACAGGCTAAGGTCGACACCTTCATTTCGCCAGTCACCGGCACCGGCGGGAGTAAATACTGCGGATGTCGAAGATACGGTCGCCAGCGATGCGCCGGACTTGTCGTAAACCACCGTTCCCTGGCTGATGTCAGTATTGCAATCCTCGAGTAAAATGATTTTCAGACCATCGTTGCTGGACTGAAATCTCGCGTGCGATACGTCGAATTTTAACAAGGCAGCCGGTGCCGAGGTAAGGTCAAAGACCGGTGTTAACAAGAGGTCAATCTCTCCTGTGTGATCTTCGTAATTGAAGAAGTCCATTTTCATCGCAGTGTTTGCCGTACCGGTCGGCGCGCTGGCGAGCTCCCACGTCCGGTTCTGATCGGGATTCAGGATTGTCCAGGAGGAAGGAACGGAGTTGAAGGTCTCGAGAAAAGGAACAGCGATAGCCGGCGGGATAAAAAAGTCCTGCGACATGGTGTTGTTTGATGCCTGGGGATCCGCTGCTCCGTTAGTCAACAGGATTTCAAAGGTGGCATTGTGATTCCCGCCCGTGAATGCGAGTGGGGCAAAGGCGGCTGCCGTGGATTCAAGTGCACCAAGTGCAGGTGTAAATGTAAAATCTTTTGTCTCCGTAATGACTCCATCCTTCCTGATCCTGATCCGGGCCGATGAAATGGTGTTACTGCCATAGTTTCTTACCTCGACAGCCGGTGTAACCGTTGTGCTGCATTCGCCGGGCTGCGGTGTGATTACACTTTTGATACCGAGATCATTGGCAACGGGTAATGGATCCGCCAGTCCATGCGAAGAAGTAAGACTGGCCCTGCGCGGGCTGTTTTCAATAATCGTGATCATACGCTCCACTTGCCCCTGCGTGAAGAGGTTCATGCAAACATCGTTTGTATAGTCCAGGTAGTTCTGGAACATCGAGGTTACATTTGAACATGTCAGACGCGGGTGAGCCGGACATCCTCCCGTGCTGCCCGCCTGGTTTGGTGTGTCGTTGACATAGTCTGTTCCATCGCATGCGCCGTCATCGTCACCCCAAATGTGTTTCAGACCAAAAAAATGCCCGATCTCATGCGTGGCTGTCCGGCCTTTGCTGTAATTCGTTAACAGGTTAAAGGCACCATCGTCGCTGGAACCGAAAGCATTATAGGCGATCACGACACCGTCGGTCAGACTATTGGTCGAGGAATTTTCAAGACCCGGTAATCCGGAGACGGGGAACTGTGCATAGCCCAGAAAGTCCGAAAGATTGCACACCCAGATGTTCAGGTAATCTTCCGCGGGCCAGTAACTAAGTGACTTGAGCAGGTAATTGTCGTTAATCGTCCACGATGTTTTTGTCCCCTGAACGCGGACGATACCATTTGTAGCCAGTCCCTCCGGGTTTTGCCGTGCCAGGACGAACTCCAGGTCAAATGCTCCCGCAACTCCCTGGAACTCCGCGGGTGTACTGGCCGCGTCAGTATTCAGGCGTTGGTAATCCTTGTTTAGGACTGAAAGCTGGGAAATGACCTGGGCATCGGAAATATTTTTCCCCGCGCCCAACGTTTCGCCGTTGTGAATGATGTGTACCACAACCGGAACCTGGTACGTTTCTTTCGTTCGCAGGGGCCCTGTTCGCCCCGCTCTTTCCTTCTGCTTCTGCAACAACCAGCGTTCAAATACCGGATTGGTCTCCCGCAAGAGGCCCTGTTCTTTCAGGATCGCTGTGTATTCAACGGCTCCGCACCGGTCTTGCGTGAAAGCCACCAAAGGGCAAATCACCAATGCTACGATCAGAACAACATTCTTCGCAAAAGATAGATGAGGCTGCCCCACGAGACCCTGATTGATACGCTACGGATTTTCAAACCAAATATAAGAAGAGTAAACGACTTGAAGGACATGTACACATTTCAGCATCGGAATTCCTTTCTATCCCTGATGTTGGGTGAAAACTACCTGAATATGGAGGTACATCCCACATCTTAATGTAGTTGTAGCCACCGGATCATACGGTGAACTTTGTAATCATCCGAAATTTCAAATCGTGATGACCGAAGCAGCAATTAAACAATGCATACTTATGAAAAAAAAATGGACCCTCTCTTTATTGATCCTTGGTTTCCTCCTGACCACCGCTTTCCGGAGCGTAGTGGTTCCGTTTGAAGGCACAGTACGTTATGAGACTTTACTGACAGGTAATGTACCCAAAGGTATTGGCGACCGGATTGCGCGGTATTACGACGTACGATTTAAAGGAAGTGATTTGAAGATCTCGGGAGAGGGACCATTGAAAGCTGAAATACTCACTCGCAAAGATCTAGGCAAGGTATTTATCATCCGCCGCGATGAGAAAAACATTTATGAAATGGACATGAATGACGCGCGTGTACCGGCGGACAAGTCGGCACCCGTCGTGACGCGCCGGAAGGAAACGGTAACCATCGCCGGGTATGTTTGCCAGCAATACGATGTTCAGTACTCCGGCAACATCACAGCTCACATCTGGACGACGTATTCGATCCAGGAAGCCGATTGGGGCTCCGGTCTTTTCGGAGGACATTTCAGGCTGCCCGACAAGGTCGATGGTTTCCCCTTAAAGTTCGAGATCGTTCTTCCAACATTCAAAATGACGGGTACGGCCACATCGGTAAAATACAACACAATGGATGTTACGGAGTTCGCCGTGCCATCCGGTTTAACAACGAAAAAACTTTAACGGCTGATAGAACAGGAATCGTATGAAAAAAAAATTTGCTACCCTTTTTATTGTCGCCGCCTCTTTCTCTCTGACAAGTTGTGACGATTGTTTTCTGATGGCGATCATCGGAGGCCTTTACGGCGATATCGGCGCCGGATTAGCGTGCCTGGAAGACCAGAGCGATCTGGTGAAATTACTCGGACGCGCTGACAACGCCATGCATGGTGAAAATACAGCAACTGAAGACAACCAGCCCACCCGTAATAAGTCGGCTTTTGAGCGGATAATTACGCAGCCTTTGTTCAATATCGGCCCGAGCTTTTCCTGGCTAAGCGGCGATAAGGAAGATTCGGAAAAATTTCCGGCGAAAGCAGGTTTTCAAATGGGCGCGTTATGGCAGGTACCTGTCTCGGACAAGATCAGGATCGAACCCGGGGTGATGTACAGCAACCGGGGATTCGGGTATGAATCGGAGGAATCGGGTTATTATGAACCGGGAGGCGGCGGCGGCTCGTACAGCTATAGTTACGGCCAAAAGAAGCGACTCCATTACCTCGAACTCCCTGTTTTTGCCAGTGGATATGTGGCAAATGGGCTGGAGATTTTTGGCGGTCCCCAGGTTGCCTTTCTGCTGGGCGCCAAAGTGGTGAATGAATCGAATGGCGAGGTTACCTCCACGGAAAGGGGAACCGACGGCTTCAGGAAAGTCGATGTCGGTGTTGCAGCGGGTGTACGGTATACCATCCCCAATACATCCTTCAGCGTATCGGCCGCATACTACCGCGGATTTACCAATCTCAGTTCCGGTTCCTACGCCGGTTACGGATATAGTGAGCCCAAGTATTTTACAAACTCCGCCCGCCTGGGATTCTACTATGCATACCACGGTTCGCCTGGGCGGCGAAAGTCTGCCGGCACAGGAAGGATGATCAAGTGACGGCGGCTTGTTATGACCAAAGGAAGGTACAGTACCTGTATCTTCCTTTTTCTTTTTCCCGATGTGCTATTTTAATTCCGCCAGCCACTGCTGTGCAAATGAACGCGCCGCATCCACAACCGGCTTGCCGCTCCGGTATGCCATTTTCCATTCCGCCGGTTTTTGCTCATATACGGGGTTAACAAATTTTTTCAGCCGGTATTCTTCCCGCAGCGCGGCGTTAAAGTCGATACCTTCCGTCAGTTCCAGGAACCTGTGCAGGCGGGCCTTGACCATCTCCGAATGATCGGCTGGATATGCTTTTTCCCAGGCCTCCAGATTTATTTCGTATTGACGAAGCGCATTCTGATAATTGAACTGCTCCGCTTCGGCAAGCATGATCAGCATCGGACTTTGAGGATCTTCGTAATCCTTAACCTGGTCTTTCAACATCTGTTGTACCTCTTTGAAGGTCTCCACCAGATCCGCAGGCAGCGTCTGCATCGATTTTTGTCCTTCGGCGATCGACTTGTTCAACTCGGCAATTCTTTCTTTCTGGATCTCCTCTTTTGACTTCGGCGTAGCCGGCGGCACGGGTTTAGCAGACAGACGCGCATGCTCATACTCTTTTTTGAAATTTTCGCTGTTTACATACTGCCTGGTGTACTGCATCAGATCCTGTAGCACGGCCACCCGGTCGCCCGTGGCAATTTTTTTCGCCGCGGAAGCTCCGTAGGAATACAGGTACCCTTCCAGGAATGTTCTTTTAATGTTTTCCAGCCCCGTACTTTCTGAAATACCAAGCTGTGACCAGAGGTTCACGGGGGAGTTCCGGACTGTAAAGGAAAGGTTTACCAGACAGGCAGCCGCGATAAAAAGGCCGCCCATCACCATGATCATTTGTCTGCGTTTTAAGAGGGTGTTTACTTTCATGGAAATTCATTTTTGAAAATAAACGGAATGCCGGCCGGCCGGTCCTACGCCAAACGGATTCTTAGGTACGCTGAAGGGAAAAATTCAAGGAGAATAATGCCGTGAATGGCTCTGAATGCTACTGATTCAACGGGATCAGATTGACGACTTCGATCGATTTGACCTCCGGAACATCACGCTTGATGGCTGCTTCCACACCTGCTTTAAAGGTCATGGTCGACATCGTGCAATTTCCGCAAGCCCCGACAAATTCGAGTTTAACAACGTTGTCGTCGCTGATGCTTTTGACTTGTACATCTCCGCCGTCTGCCTTCAGGTAAGGACGGATGGAATCTAGTGACGCTTCGATCTTTCTGGAGAGTTCTTCGTGAGTGGCAGTTGTATTCATCAGACTTTAAGTTCTACACGTTGCGTTTGTGTAAAGTTAGCATTTCTTATGGCAATTTGACGCGCCAGCGATTCGGCGAGGTCTTTAAATGCGGTAGCTGTGATTCCCT
This sequence comes from Chryseolinea sp., assembly GCA_041742155.1. Taxonomy (GTDB): domain Bacteria; phylum Bacteroidota; class Bacteroidia; order Cytophagales; family Cyclobacteriaceae; genus Chryseolinea. The sequence continues at coordinate 337,698 of JBGSJE010000013.1, forward strand.
CTTTCAGCACAGCGGGAAGTCCGCTGTCGCCGCTTTCGCGTATCCCTTGCACAAGGGGTACCTGGCCAAGCAGGGGAACGTTGTACTTTTCGGAAAGGTTCTTGCCACCACCCTGACCAAAAATATAGTATTTATTGTCCGGCAGCTCTTCCGGGGTAAAGTATGCCATGTTTTCGACAATACCGAGGAGGGGTACGTTGATCTGCGGCTGGCGGAACATAGCCATCGCCTTATTTGCATCCGCGAGCGCCACCTTCTGCGGGGTGGTTACGATGACCGCCCCTGTAACGGGTACCGTCTGAACCATGGTCAGGTGGATATCGCTGGTGCCGGGAGGCAGATCGATGAGCAGGTAATCGAGTTCACCCCAGTCGGCGTCGCTGAAAAACTGTTTTAGGGCGGCGCTTGCCATCGGACCACGCCATACAACAGCGCTGTCGGGGGGAGTAAGGAATCCGATGGAGATCAGTTTGACACCGTATTGTTCGATGGGGAGAATAATATTTTTTCCATTTACCTGTTTTACAGAGGGTTGCTCAAATTCGCAGTTAAACATGGTGGGAATGGACGGGCCATAGATGTCGGCGTCGATCAGGCCGACTTTTGCACCGGCCTGAGCCAGCGCAACGGCGAGGTTTGTGGTAACGGTTGATTTTCCCACACCACCTTTACCGGAGCCAATCGCGATAATATTCTTGACGCCGGGCAGCAGCGGGGCGTTGTCGCGCTGTGTGGTGACGGCGGACGTCATGCTGATGTGGATCTCTACGTCGGGCCCCGTAACCCGTTCAACAGCATCCTCGCAATCTTGCCTGATCTTTTCCTTTAACGGACAAGCCGGCGTTGTCAAAACAACGGTAAAACCCACACGGGTCGGGCTCGTCACGATATCCCGGATCATGTTGAGACTCACCAGATCTCGCTTTAAATCAGGGTCTTCGACGGTAGAAAGGGCTTTCAGGATATCGGATTGGGTAAAACTCATGGGTGTACGGTAATTACAATTTCTGGCGCAAGTTAGCGGGAAAGAGTTAATGGTTAAAAGGTATTAGGTAATCGTTTTATAAACCTAACCAGTATCTTTGAGACAAAGTTTAGACCTTGAATTTCTTCCAAGCAGGCCGTACCAAGTGATCTCCCGGGAAACGATAGACGAAGTTAAGAGCCGCATCGATATTATCGATGTTATCGGCGACTTTGTGACCCTGAAACGGTCGGGCCAGAACTACAAGGCGCTCAGTCCGTTTACCAATGAAAAAACGGCTTCCTTCTATGTAGTGCCTGCCAAAGGGATATTCAAGGATTTCAGCAGCGGAAAAGGTGGCGACGGGATAACCTTTGTGATGGAACACGAGGGTATGAGTTACCTGGAAGCTATCCGGTACCTGGGTAAAAAGTACGGTGTCGAGATCAAGGAGGAAGCGGTTTCCGCGGAGCAGCATGCGCAACAGAGCGATCGCGACAGCCTTTACATCGTCATGAACTTTGCAAAGGAGCACTACAAGGACCTGTTGTATCACTCCGACGAAGGCCAGAGTATCGGCCTGAGCTATTTCCGCGAACGCGGCTTTAATGACAGGACAATTGAAAAATTCGAGCTGGGTTACAGTATCAACGAGTGGGATAACTTCAACAAGAAGGCATTGAGCGCCGGCTATAGCGAGGAAATGCTGGAGAAGGCCGGACTGATCGTCAGGAAAGACGGCGGCAGGTTTTACGACCGGTTCCGGGGACGGGTGATCTTTCCGGTGCATAACCTGGCAGGCAAAGTAATCGCATTCGGCGCCCGTATCCTGACGAAAGAGAAAGATCAGCCCAAGTATATAAACTCGCCGGAGACCGAGATCTACCATAAAAGCAATGTGCTGTATGGGATGTTCCAGGCGAAGAACGCAATCCGCAGGGAAGATTTCTGTTACCTGGTGGAAGGATATACCGATGTGATCTCGATGCATTTGGCGGATGTCGATAACGTTGTTGCTTCTTCCGGCACGGCGCTTACGGAGGAGCAGATCAAACTCATCCGCCGGTTCACGGAAAATGTGACCGTTCTCTTCGACGGTGATGCGGCCGGCATCAAAGCGGCACTTCGGGGTATTGACCTCGTCCTGAAGGGAGGATTGAACGTCCGGGTCGTATTACTTCCCGATGGCGACGATCCCGACAGCTTCTCAAAAAAAATGGGGAGCACCGAGTATAAGAAATACCTCAAGGACCACTCGCAGGATTTTATTTCTTTCAAGATCGACCTCTACGCGAAAGATGCGTCGCAGGACCCGATAAAGAAAGCCGAAGCCATCCGTGATATCGTAACGAGCATCTCGCTCATCCCGGATGCCATCAAACGCTCGGTCTATATACAGGAGGCTAGCCAGTTGCTGCGTATGGGGGAGGGCGTTCTTGTGACCGAACTGAACAAGATCGTTATCGGTGAACGCAAGAAAAAAGACCAGGATCGTGCCCGCGAAGAAACAAAAGAGCCGCAGGAGACCGTTGAAGATATCAGCCCGGTCACCAAAACGGATATGGCCAGCATCGTCCAGCGCCAGGAACGTGAATCGATGCGGCTTTTATTAAACTATGCGGAAAGCCATTACGATGACCAACGCCTGATCGATTTTATGCTCACGGAGCTGGAGGATGTGGAGTTTACCAATCCCGTTTACCGTGAGATCTACCAGGCCTTCAGGGATGGTGCCGAAAAAGGTGTCGTAGTCGATACGCTTTATTTTATGGAACACGGGTCGGATGCCGTCAAAGGTGTTGTAGCGGAATTGACGACGTCCCGGTATGAAACCAGTAAGCACTGGAGTGATAAATACCACATCCACTTTCCAAACGAGAAGGAGGTATTGCACGACCTTGCCTATACAAACGTGTTAAGACTAAAATTCAGGTTGATTCAGAAACTAACCGAGGATAATCTGTTACAGATGAAGCAGGCGACCAACGAAGACGACCTGGAAAAGTATTTTACGATCCATGAACAACTAAAAGGCGCGGAAAGAGACCTGGCGGCTCTTCTTGGAATCGTGGTTCCAAAATGATGGTGGAACATACCGTTGATTTTTATTGTTAAATCAAAGCCGAATATACTGATGGCTGCGCGCAGGCGCGAAAAGGAAAAGACAACTATGAGTGATATTAAACTGAACACGATTGAAGACGCCATTGATGACATCAAGAATGGAAAGGTGATTATTGTCGTGGATGATGAAGATCGTGAGAATGAAGGGGACTTTGTCTGTGCCGCGGAATGTATTACTCCCGAGATCGTGAACTTCATGGCTACGCATGGTCGTGGCCTGATCTGCGCACCACTGATTGAAGACCGTTGCGAAGAACTGGGACTCGATCTGATGGTCGGGCAAAATACGGCCGTGTTCGAAACCCCGTTCACCGTTTCCGTCGACCTGATCGGGCACGGTTGCACGACCGGCATCTCCGCGCACGACCGTTTTAAGACGATCCGCGCCCTGGTTGATCCGGAAACAAAACCGGAAGAACTTGGTAAGCCGGGACATATCTTCCCCCTGAAGGCAAAACGGGGAGGAGTATTGCGGAGGAGCGGCCATACGGAAGCAGCAATAGATTTTGCCAGAATTGCCGGGTTTAAGCCTGCCGGTGTCCTGGTAGAGATCATGAACGAGGACGGAACCATGGCACGGCTGCCTGACCTTGTTAAAGTTGCGGAACGGTTTAAACTAAAGCTGGTTTCCATTAAGGACCTTATTGAATACCGGGTCCAGAAGGAATCCCTGATCAAGCGGGAAATTGAGGTCGATATGCCTACCGCCCACGGACATTTCAGGCTTGTGGCCTTCGACCAGGTCAATACGAATGAAGTCCATATGGCGTTAGTAAAGGGAACATGGGATAGAGACGAGCCGGTGCTTGTCAGGGTCCATTCATCCTGCGTTACCGGCGATATCTTCGGATCCTGCCGTTGCGATTGTGGTTCGCAATTGCATAAGGCCATGGAATTGGTGGATAAAGAGGGAAAAGGTGTCGTGCTGTACATGAAACAGGAGGGAAGAGGTATCGGATTGATGAACAAACTCCGCGCTTACAAACTCCAGGAAGAGGGGCTGGATACGGTTGAGGCGAATATCAAGCTCGGGTTCGATATGGATGAACGCGATTATGGTGTGGGCGCTCAAATTATTCGTAATTTAGGTATAACCAAAATCAGGCTGATTACGAATAACCCTAAGAAGCGTGTGGGATTGATGGGCTACGGGCTGGAGATTGTGGACAATGTGCCGATCGAAATTGTCCCGAACCCCCACAATGAAAAATACCTCATGACTAAACGGGACAAACTCGGACATACCATACTGAGACAAAAATGAAGGTGATGTTATTTTCGCAAAGAAACGATGCAGGCGGAAGTCAATACGGGAATATTAAGGTTTTGACCATTGCCCTGCTGTTGTTGTTATCGGGCTGGGTACATGCACAGCAATGGCCGTCGGAATTATGGCATGAAGGGAAGATCGTACTGGTGGAGGGCGATACCCTGAAGGGGATGGTCAAATACGATCTTCAGCAGGACCTCATTCAATATAACCTCAACGACACACGCACGGAAGCTTTCAGCGCCCGGAAGGTTTTATTCTTCGAAATATTTGACACATCCGTACGGCGTTACCGTCAGTTTTTTGCCCTTCCGTACACGACGGCCAACAGCTACCGCGCCCCGGTATTTTTTGAACTCCTGGAGGAGGGCAAATTGACGTTGTTATCGCGTGAGGCTATCGAATACAGAACATATAGTTCGTCTTTTTATGTCAGCTCTTACTCCCGCCAGGTGCTGGTGTATAAATATTTCTTTCTGGATGAAAATGGAAATATCACCGAGTTCACGGGAAACAAAAGTGACCTGCTGAGCCTGATGGGTAAAAAATCGGACGACGTTGAAAAATACATCAGGACCAACAGGCTCAGGTACGACGACAAGTATGATTTTGCCAGGATCGTTGCATACTACAATTCGATTTGAGCAGCCTCAGGTATGGAATTCCTCTCTCATTTTTTCTTTATTAAACACCTCGAATGAAACCCCTTATCCTAGTTTCCAATGATGACGGAATCACGTCAAAAGGAATTCTGACACTGATCAACGTTATGAAAACAATCGGCGAAGTAATCGTCGTCGCTCCCGACGGCCCCCAGTCGGGTATGGGCCATGCTATTACAGTAGGGGAGACGTTACGCCTGGAGGAGAATTTTATTTTCGAAGGTGTAAAAGCATTCGAATGTTCGGGTACACCGGCGGATTGTGTTAAAATGGCCCGTCATTTTGTATTGCGAAACGGAAGGCAACCCGATGTCGTGGTAAGCGGTGTCAATCACGGCAGCAACACATCGATCAGCGTACTGTATTCCGGTACGATGTCGGCGGCGATTGAAGGGGCTATCGAAGGTACGCCAGCGATCGGTTTTTCGCTGGCCGATTTCGGGCACGACGCCGATTTCAGCCATACGGAAGATTACATCCGTAAAATAACGCTACAGGTATTGGAAAAGGGATTACCGAAAGGTGTCGCCCTCAACGTGAATTTTCCCCCTAAAAGGAACGAACCGGTTAAAGGAATACGGATCTGCCGCCAGGCAAATGCAAAATGGGTGGAAGACTTTGATCAGCGTACAGACCCGAATGGGCGTCGCTACTTCTGGATGGTTGGTAATTTCGTAAACTTCGACAAAGGCGAGGATAACGATGAATGGGCTATCGCGAATAATTATGTGTCGGTAGTGCCTGTGCAGTTCGACCTTACCGCACACCAGGCCATTCCCGTATTGAATGAAGACTGGGAAATTCTGGGTTAGCTGACTACATCTCTTACTTTTCTTTCATCGCCCACCTGATCCCGCCGAGCAGGTGTTTCAGAAATTTTTCGTCCTTGTAATACTCCGCTTTGTGCCCCAGTGCGGTGTAGAATTGCCGGCCTCCCTCAAACTCATGGCACCATGCCAGTGGGAAATAGTTGCCGAACGTGGTGCCGGGGTACTCAACCTTTTTTTCATCTTTGATCGTTGTCAGGTCCGCAGCCAGCAGCACATGGATATCCGGATTAAGCTGGTTCGTATAATAGCACTCATCTTCCCATGCCCACGTATCGCCTAAGAAAGTTGTCGAGGGATGGGATTTATCGATCACCTTTATCGTAAACGGCTGAAGCTCCGGATGCCGTACAAACTTTCCGCCCAGCATCGACCAGAACCAGGGCCACTGACGCTCTGAACCCGACGCGGAATGTATACCGACAAATCCACCTCCGTTATGCGTGTACGTCACGAAAGCTTCCTTCTGTGATTCGGATTCAAAAGCTTCGTTGTTCGTGCTGGAAAATATGATGCAGCTGAACTTCTTCAGGTTCGCGTCTGTAAAAACCGATGCATCATCCGTTGCTTCAGCCTCGTACCCGTTTTCGGCACAAAGCTTCTTCAACGCTTCGACACTGGCGGCAATATTTTCGTGGACATACCCCTTACCGTTGCGGGTATAGATCAGCACTTTTTTCGGAGGCTTAACGCTACTGATAAATAAAAGGGGTATCAGAAAGAGGAATAACAGTCTTTTCATGTGTGATGGTTGAAACACCGGAGTTACATTTTCTAATAGCAGAACAGTTGATTCCCGTTACTGGTAACTGAAGGGAACTTCCGCCGCGGTTTTGTCCCATCCCAGTTTCATTACACCTTTTTTGTCGCCTTTGCTTTCAAACTGAATGCTGAAATTTTCAAGGGACTCCGGCAACGCAGTAACCGTTCCTTTAACCCGTAATACGTCGTGCTTCTCATTGTATTTATAGGCGCCCCAGTAGTCGAGGTCGCTGTTGAGAATAATGGTCCATTCTTTTTCTCCGGGGATAGTAAACAGTGAATAAGAACCGGCTTTCACTTTCTGACCGTTCAGATCGACATCCTGGTAGAATTTGATCTCGGCGGATTCATTTGCACCGGTACGCCAGACTTTATCATACGGCACAAGCTTGCCGAACACTTCGCGGTCTCCTTTAGCGGGTCGGCTGTACGTCACCCGGATGATCGCCTTCTCGTCATCTTTCCGGTCATGCGCAAAGTGGTCGGGGAAATAAGCCATGTCCATGGGGCTTTTATCCGGTTTTCTGAAGCTTTGTGCCTGGATTGTCACCCAGGTGGATAACAGAAGAGCTGCTACAATCAGAGTTTTCATATCGGTTCTTTTTGGTGGTTGTATGGGTACAGGGAGACAATATCGAAAAACTATTCCAGATTTTCCTGCGAATAGGACAGACGGTTCAAACATCCCTCACACCGGGTCCACATCTATAATAATCCGGGCGTTGCGATATTCCTTTTCTTTTGATACCTGTTGAACTCCCTGTACGATAGAATGTTTGATCTCCGGCAACACGGCTCCGCCGCGCGGTATCTTGATAAGCAGACTCATCAGGAACTGGTTCCGGATCTTGGAAACCATAGGCTCCCCCGGTCCAAGTATTCTGGTACCTGACAGCGTCTTGCGGAATGTTTCAAACAACACCTGCGCAATGGTACGGCATACTTTTTTGTCCGTATGTTTTACAGTCACCTCTATCAATCTTGAGAACGGGGGATAAAGGTGTTCGTGCCGGTCGGCTACCTGACCGTTGTAAAACTCTTCATAGCTGTGCCGGAGGATGGTTTGCAGCAAAGGATGGTCGGGGTTCGATGTCTGAATGACAACCGTTCCCGGTTTGTCGCGGCGTCCGGCGCGACCGCTGACCTGTGTAATTAACTGGTAGGCCCGTTCATAAGAACGAAAGTCCGGAAAGTGGATCATGCGGTCTGCGTTGAAAATGCCCACCAGACTGACGTGATCGAAATCGAGCCCCTTTGTTACCATTTGTGTCCCGACCAGGATGTTCGTTTCGCCGCGCTCAAACTGATCGATAATACTTTCGTAGCCGGTCTTGGAACGTGTCGTGTCGAGATCCATGCGCCGGATAGCCGTATCGGGAAAATGCAGATTCAGTTCCTCCTCCAGTTTCTCCGTTCCATAGCCAACGGTCCTGATCCTGGTCGATGAACACGTGGGACACTTCTCCGGCATGGGTTCCCGGTATCCGCAGTAGTGGCAGACCATAGTATGGCGGAACTGATGATAGGTAAGGCTGACCGCACAGTTGATACATTTGGGCACCCATCCGCAGTCTTCACAGTTCACCATCGGTGAATAACCTCTTCTGTTCTGGAAAATAATGACCTGCTCTTTTTTTGACAAGGCATCTTCGATGCTCTTCAGCAGCAAACGCGAAAATTCTCCTTTAACCGACTTCTGTTTTCTTTCCTGACCCATATCGGCAAGCACGACCTTAGGCAGTTGCGCTTCCCCAAATCGTTTATCGAGTTTTACCAGGCCGTACTTTCCATGTGTTGCCTGGAAATAGGTTTCCACGGAAGGTGTGGCGGAGCCAAGTAATACTTTGGCATGATGCATTTGCGCCATTACCAGGGCGACATCGCGCGCATGGTACCGCGGTGCAGGCTCCTGCTGTTTATAGGATGCATCGTGTTCTTCATCCACGATGATGAGTCCAAGGTTGTCGAACGGAAGGAAGATCGATGAGCGTACACCCACGACAAACCGGAACCGGCCGTTGAGGATTCCGTTCCAGACTTCCACACGTTCATTATCGGAGAAACGGGAATGATAAACGCCCATCGATGCGCCGAAGATCTTTTTCAAACGCTGTACGATCTGTGTGGTCAATGCAATCTCGGGAAGCAGGTAAAGGACCTGGGATCCTCCCTCGATCGCCTGCTTGATCAGGCTGATATAAATTTCCGTCTTTCCGCTGCCGGTGATACCATGAAGCAGCGTGATACCTTGCTCTTTGAAGCTGGACAGGATCTCGTACTGTGTCTGCTGCTGTTCAACACTCAGCTGAATGATGTGCTGTTCCGTTTTTTCACCGGGCTCCCCGAACCTTGATACGAGAAAATCAAACTCCTCGAACACACCGTTCCTGACCAGCGTGTTTAACGACGATTCGGAAAGGTCTTCATTCAGTAATTTCTTTTTCAGAACGCCGTCTTTATTTTTTTCAGGGTGACTTAACACCGGTACGTCCTGCAGGTATTTGAGCAGGATGGCTTCCTGTTTGGGCTTTGCGGCGAGTGTTTCGAACAATGTTTCCAGTGCGCCGGCATTGTTAAAATCGTCCGTGAGCCTGATTTTTTTTTCCGTTTTCGGCTTGAATTTTTCCCGGACTTCCTCGTAAAGGATAACGGCTTCTTTTCCGACGAGCGATTTGAGGATACTATACAGGTGTTTGATCCCCAGTAACTTTACGATTTCCGAGTATTCAAGCGATTCCTGCGCGAGTCTCCGGAGCAGGATCGTTTCTTTTTCCGAGAAAGCAAGTTCGGATTCTTCAAGATTAAAAGCCGGGTGGATCTGGACCCTTGACTCACTCGAAAGCTTGAGCCCGCTGGGCAGAGCGGCGTTCATCACCTCGCCGACGGTGCAGAGATAATATTCGGCGATCCAGCTGAACAACCTGAACTGAAGGTCCGTGACTGTCGGGAAATCATCGAGTAACTCCAGCAGGTATTTCGCTTCGTAATCCTTCGGTGGTTTATCGTGTACTGCAGCGACGATTCCCGTCAGGATCTTGCGGTCACCGAACTGCACGATAGCCCGCTGCCCGACCACTACTTTATCGTTCAGTGCCAACGGAACCCGGTACGTGAAAAATTTGGGTATGGGGACAGGGAGGAGCAACTCGGCAAAGAGTGTACTTCGTGTATCGTCAGGTTCAAACAGTTCCGTATTCATTCACTTCTCCCGGGGAATCGGGGGTAAAACTAATCATTTTTTAAGGTGGCATTGGTGCCTTTGCAGGAATTGATAACGGCAAAGTGCGCGAACCCCGTTGCGGGTGTGGGAGAGTCTAAAGGTCGATTTTCTTTAACGCTTGCTGAATCGTCTTCAGGTCCTCCAATCTCGCATCTTCGCCCAGCCTAATGGCATTGATACTTCCGTCCGCGGCACCGCTGAAAAGACAAACCACCTCGCCGTCCACAACCAGGGCAAACCTGCTTTTAGGCAATGAACTAACGGTCTTGTTAAGCGTTTGGATTCCCGAGGAAGTAAGACCTGCATCGATATAGTGTACCATACTTTTAGGGTCGTAAAGTATCTCGGTAATGTATTTTATTTCATCGATCGCGACGATCGGTTTTTTGGAAACACATACCCTGGATTTTCCGATCACCATCCTCAACTCGTGTTCACAGGTTGTTTTACGACCCGGTGCAATCGTGATGTAAATACCGGATGCCTTCTCCTGATAAAAGGTAACAGAGAGAACAAGGACCCAGATAGCACGATGTATCACGGTTGATTACATTAGTAAATTTCTATGTTCGAAATCAACGGACAAGCTTTGGCTGCGGTAATGCTTATCCTGATTTTATTTGTTTGTGTAGGATCGAATGTCAGGATCCGTTTATATCCTACGGTTGTTGCACTGGACAAAGGCTTCCACGCTCCGTTAACCCAGGCATCCACGTTGAACGACTTGATCCGCTGCCCAAGTTTAATGTACTCCTGGACGACCACGTATTTCACCGTTCTTTCCTGGTCCAGTTGCACCTCGATATCACCTGTCGTTACGCCATCGTCGGTAGCCCAATAGGTCTCTTTGTTGTTATCCGTTGTGTTGGAAGGTGAAAAGACCTCGTTTGTGCCGCGGTACGTGCTTGCCGTTGCCTTGGCCTTTAGGGCCAGGTTGGTTTTAAATTCCCTGTCGATAAGCGCGCGCCAGTCCTTTAGCGCCTGAACATCTTTTTCGTGGATAACGCCACGCCTGTCGGGCGGAACATTCAGCAACAGGGTTGAACCCCGGCCCACGGAAGTAAGATAAATGTCAAACAGTTTTTCAGCTGATTTTACCAGCGTATCTTCTTCTGCGTGGTAGAACCATCCCGGCCGGATAGATACATCGACCTCCGCGGGAATCCACGCATTTCCGTTCTCACTACCCTCGTTCAGAAGTTTTTCAATGCCTCCCTTACCTGCAAAAAGGGTGTCAGGGCTGATCGTATTCCAGTTTGTTTCGCCTGCAACACCGCGTTCGTTTCCCACCCACCGGACACCCGGGCCCGCATCGCTGAAAAACAGAATATTGGGTTCCATCTCACGAACCAGATCAAGCGTGGCGGGCCACTCGTAATACGTGGCACCGTTTATTTTCCGGGTCTCCCGCGCACCGCCGTAGAATCCATCCCCACCGTTGGCACCGTCGAACCACATCTCAAAGACAGGTCCATAGGCGGTGAACAATTCCTTCAGCTGGTTTCGATAGTACTCCACGTAAGATGGCGAGCCATAATCCGCCCGGTTCCTGTCCCAGGGTGAAAGGTAAACCCCGAACTTGAGTCCTTCCCGTTTACAGGCTTCCGAGACCTCTTTAACAATATCACCCTTTCCGCCCTGCAACGGACTGTTCTTAACGGAGTGATCCGTGTACTGACTGGGCCAGAGGCAAAATCCATCGTGATGTTTACACGTCAGGATAACACCTTTGAAGCCTGCATCTTTCAACGTGGTAATCCACTGGTTGACATCCAGAGAGGAAGGATTGAATATCGACGGTTTTTCATCTCCGTATCCCCATTCCTTCCCCGTAAAGGTGTTGGTAGTGAAGTGAACGAAAGCATTCGTTTCCATCTCATGCCAGGCGAGCTGACTTTCACTCGGCGTGGGACCTACAATAGCAGGGGCAACAACATCGGGTTTTTGTGAACAACCGAGTATCAGAACGGAAACAAGGCCGACGGCCAGCTTTCTACAACGCATAGGATATAAGGTTTTGGTGAAGGTACGTAAAATGCCGTTAATTTAGTTGATTTCTGGCCTCTTCCAACGTTTGTACCGGTAACCGGCAGGTCTTTTGAAAGCAGACATAGATGGTGTCTTTTCCCATGATCTTTTCTTTTCCTTCAAACAATGGCAGCGAACTTTTACCGTTCGCACCCTGCGTAAGAACAAAGGGATAAAAATCCTTCTGGAGTTCCTTCCGCCAGGTATGTATTTCCGTGCCGGTCATCAGTACTTCTTTCATCCCCATGTTCATTTCCGTTGCAACAATCGCCCACTGTGACATGTAGTTTGGTTCCGCCTGGGTAATGTGCGAAAGGGCCTTCACCATGGAGTGTGCCGTTTCTTTCCAACCGCTGTTGTCGAGCAGGGTTCCGAGTTGAAAAAGGTTCTGAGCCATAATGGCGTTGGAGGAGGGAATGACGTTATCGAAGATTTCCTTTTTGCGCGTGATAAGTTTTTCGGCCGCCGAGGACGTATAGAAGAAGAAACCATCCGACGGATCGTGGAAATAATGAATAACGTGGTCGGTAAGCTTCGCCGCCCGTTGAATCCATTGTTCATTAAACGTTACCTGGTATAATTTTATCAGTGCCTGTATCACGTAAGCGTAGTCATCCAGAAAGCCTTGTGTTGAGGAAGGCTTGCCCTTGAATGAACGGTACAGGACATCGCCGGATGTTAATTCGCTTTCGATAAATCCCATGTTTTTAATCGCGGCATCCAGAAAGCGGTTATCTGCGAATGCCCTGTATGCATCGGTAAGACCGCATACGGTCATGGCATTCCATGCTGTAATTATTTTGTCGTCGAGTCCGGGCCTTACTCTTTTTTCACGATGTTCAAGCAGTTTACGCTTCGCCTTTTTTAATACGGTTGGCCAGCCGGCGGTCTGCAGCGGAGTAAGATTTTTCAGGAACATCTCGTCTTTTCCGCTCTTCTTCAGGATATTGTTTCCGTGTTCCCAGTTTCCTTCCGGCGTGACACCATAGTAGGAGGAAATAATTTTCGCGTCATCGCCCTGGATGTTTTCCATCTCTGCATTTGTCCAGACATAGTACTTCCCTTCTTCGCCTTCACTGTCCGCGTCCAGCGCCGAATAGAATTCCCCGCTTCCTCCGGTCATTTCGCGTATCAGCCATTCGAAGGTTTCATACACGATAGTCCGGAACGTTTCATCCTTTGTTACCTGGTAGGCCTCCGAGTACAGGCTCAGCAACTGCGCATTGTCGTATAGCATCTTTTCAAAATGGGGTGCGAACCAATAGGCATCCACCGAGTAGCGGGCGAAACCTCCACCTATCTGATCGTAGATTCCACCCTGCTCTGTTTTATGAAGGGTGAGATTGACCTGATCCAGGGCGTGTATGTTGCCGGTGATGTGATGGTAACGAAGAAGGAAATGCCACACGGAGGGCATGATAAACTTTGGAGCTTTGTCCATTCCTCCGTGGCGCGAATCAAAACGGGATTCCAGCTTGCTGTAAATGGTGTCGGTTTCCGAACGCCAGTCGCTTACTGAAGATTGTTGCCTGAACCGATCGACATCGGATCTTAATAAGTGCAAGCTCAGCTCTTCGGCTGTATCATTCAGTTGTTGCCGGTTGCTGATGTATGCGTTGTGAATGTTGTTCAGGATCTGTATCCACGCCTGCGGCGAGAAGTAGGTTCCTCCAAAAAAAGGTTTTTGCTGCGGTGTGAGGAAAACATTCAGCGGCCAGCCGCCATTGATACCCAACGCCTGCACAGCTTCCATGTATACCTGGTCGATGTCGGGACGTTCTTCACGATCTACTTTAATGCAGACAAAAAAGGCGTTCATGACGGCTGCGATTTTTTCAATTTCAAACGACTCGCGCTCCATCACATGGCACCAGTGGCATGACGAGTAGCCGATGCTTACCAGGATCGGTTTGTCCTCTTTCACGGCTTTTTCCAGCGCTTCCGCTCCCCATTCATACCAGTCTACCGGGTTATGCGCATGTTGCAGCAGATAGGGCGAGGTAGAATGGATCAGCCTGTTTTGATGATGTGTGTTCATGGTCTGGTGTAAGAGTTTAGTTGCCAGGGGCAAGCTGCGATTGTAATGCCCTGATCTCCCGGTCAACATCGACAATCCCCCGGAAAGACTCGAGCTTTTTCAACATTTCCCTCAGGAACGCCTGGTGGCCGGACGATGCCGGGTGAAATGGACGATGTGCCAGGGCATGTTGGATTCTTGTCCACTCCTCCGTGAAAGCATCAAGTTCCGTGCTGAAAAAACGGGCGGCGAAGTTTTTCCAGATATAATCTTCGGCGACAGCGGTTGGATGGATCATGTCTTCCTTATAAAAACGGTAATCACGGAGGTCATCCATCATCATCTCATAAGCGGGAAAATATTCAACCGCCGGGTGTTTTTCGGATAACGTGAAGCATGCGGTGCGCAGTACCGACTTGCTCACGCTGTTCAATTCCAGCGTGTCCTTTAGATGCCTGACCGGGCTGACGGTAAGAATGATCCTCAGGCCGGGATTGACGGTACGTAATTCCTGGTAAATATCTTCGAACGAAGAAACGATAGCCGCTTCCCTCAGGAGGAGTTTTGAAAAGTTGCGCCCGGGAAGCTTGTGACAGTTGGCAACAATCTCGCCCGTGTCATTGCGCTCGTATACCCATGCCGTTCCAAAGGTGATGATCAACCATTTCGCCTGGGTTAAAAAGTAATGCGTGGTACCGATAATGTCCTTCAGGTGGGTCCGCAAGTTGTCGCCGTCAAGGGTTGATACTTCGGAATGAAAATCATAATTCAGGTGTATATCAGCTTGTTGAAGGAATGAATGGGCCGGAGGTATCTCATTAAATACAGCATAACGGATCGCCTTGTGGATCGAGTGCGGGTTATAAAGAGTACCAAAGGGGTTGGCGGATACAGGAAGTTTAACGGCATGAAGCCTGGAGCCGATGGAATCGGCAAAACAGGATCCGATCGTCAAAATTTTGTCGGAAAGGCCCATTTTGGTGGGTGAGTATCCCGGACTAACGACTGTTCGAAAGTGATTCATAAAAATAATGTTTCCGCAAACACTTGAAAATTTCGCGCTTTTTGAGATACTTTAGACTTTGATTCAAATACGTGCAAACCAAATCAAAATTATGAATAACGACCTTACCGCCTTTGAAAAGATTCCGGTAAAAATCTTTGGCTCCTCGGAAGAGGGATCAGCCTACATTGCAAAAGAAATTGCAGCCTTAATTAAAACCCGCCAGAAGGAAAACAAGCCTTGTGTATTGGGGCTGGCCACTGGTTCATCGCCAACCCGTTTATATGCTGAACTGGTAAAGATGCATCAAAAGGACGGGCTTAGTTTTAAGAATGTATACACATTCAACCTGGACGAATATTATCCCATGCAGCCGGAGGCGTTGCAAAGCTACGTCCGGTTTATGCGGGAACATTTGTTCGATCATATAGACATCCCCAAGAAGAACATACACATACCCGATGGAACGGTTGGTAAGGAGGATGTGGCGGAATTTTGCCGGAGCTACGAAGAGAAAATTGACAAGCTTGGCGGACTGGATATCCAGATATTGGGTATCGGACGCACAGGTCATATCGGATTTAACGAACCCGGTTCATCCGAAAAATCGCTGACACGTCTGGTGTCACTCGACCAGGTGACACGCATCGACGCGGCGAGCGATTTCTTCGGTGAGGAGAATGTTCCGCGCAAAGCGATTACCATGGGTGTGGGTTCAATCATGAAGGCGGCCAAAGTATATATGATGGCCTGGGGTGAAGGAAAATCGTCCGTTATTTACAAGGCGGTAGAAGGGCCTGTGACCGACCAGATACCATCATCCTTCCTACAAAAACACAGGGATTGTACGATTATTGTCGATGGTGCTGCCGCATCAGGGCTTACGCGCATCAAGACCCCCTGGATACTCGACAGCGTGGAGTGGAACGAAAAGCTTATCCGTAAGGCGGTCGTATGGCTGTGTCAGAAGGTTAGCAAATCGGTGCTCAAACTTACGAACCATGATTACATGGAACACGGTATGGGCGATATCATCACAGAATTCGGGTCCGCTTACCAGGTGAACATCAAGGTATTCAACTTTCTTCAGCATACTATTACCGGCTGGCCGGGTGGTAAACCGAACGCCGACGATTCACATCGTCCGGAGCGCGCCAAACCTTTCCCGAAACGGGCTATCATTTTTTCACCGCACCCCGACGACGATGTAATCTCCATGGGCGGTACGTTTATCCGTCTTGTTGACCAGGGGCACGAGGTGCATGTGGCGTATCAGACCTCCGGCAATATCGCCGTGTTCGACGACGATGCGATCCGGTTCGCGGATTTTGTCCGCGACTTCAACGACCAGTTCGGATTGAGCAAATCGGATGGCGCAAAGTTCTATAAGAAGATCGTTCAGTCGTTGCAAAAGAAGGGCCCGGGTCAATTGGACAGTCCCGAGGTGCTGAAGATTAAAGGATTGATCAGAAGGGGAGAAGCGAAGGCGGGTGGACGTTACGTTGGTATCCCCGACGAACAGATGCATTTCCTGGATATGCCATTCTATGAGACGGGAGCCGTTAAGAAAAAACCGCTCAGCGAAGAGGATATTTTATTGATCATGGACATCCTTGACCGGGTTAAACCGCACCAGGTGTACGCGGCCGGCGATCTGTCCGATCCCCATGGCACACACCGTGTCTGCCTTGCGGCGATATTCGAAGCGCTCAAAAGGCTGAAGAAAAAACCCTGGGCCAAGGACTGCTGGGTATGGTTGTACCGTGGCGCATGGCAGGAGTGGGATATCGATCAGATCGAGATGGCTGTACCGCTCAGCCCGGATGAATTGATGCGCAAGAGAAGGGCTGTGTTCAAGCACCAGTCACAAAAAGACAGTGCCATGTTCCCCGGAAGCGACAAACGCGAATTCTGGATGCGTGCCGAAGACCGCAACCACGCTACCGCTCAGGCATACAATGCGCTGGGACTGGCGGAGTACGAAGCGATGGAGGCATTCGTCAGGTATAAATTTTAAAGCATCAGGTTAGAGATCGGGTATAAGGTACACAGTGGATCGGATCCATACGTTGTACCTTATACCTGCTTCACCGGATTTACTGCTGCATCTGCATTTCCTGGTGCCGGCGAAAAGAATTCCTGGCGACGGAGGGTTTGACCTCTGGTTGCAGAATTTCGTATTCACCGTCCGCAATGATTCCGTCCTCGTATCCTACGGAGACGGCTACATCGAGTTTATGATTGGAGGTACCCCGGTAGGTTCCTTTAACCGGAGAACAGTCAGAGAAGTTTTTTCCGACCGCTAACCTCACGTGCGCTTCGCTGGCAAAGGAATTATTCGTCGGATCGAGGCCAAGCCACCCGTAGAACGGAATGTACGCTTCAACCCAGGCGTGGGTCGCACCTTCGCCGCGCATACCGTTTTTCTTCGGACAAATATAACCGCTCACATAGCGGGCGGGGATATTGGTAAGCCGAAGCATAACCAACAATATATGAGCAAAGTCCTGGCAAACGCCGGACTTCAGATTCCAGACTTCATCGAGAGTGGACTCAACGGTAGTGATACCCTGCTTATATTCGAATTGTGTATAGATATAGTCACAAAAGTGTTTCGCGGTTTCAAGCGGTGTACATTGCTTGCATCGTTCGTCTTCGATTATTTTCTCCAGTTCCGGCAGTGCGGCGAACCTTTCCTGCCTCAGGAAGTCGATGAACTCCAGCTGGTTTTTTAACGTGGCCAGTTCCAGCCACTGCAATTCCTGCGGAGTTGAGTCGTCAGGTTTTACATAGGGAAAGGTCTCCACCAGGAGCTTTGAATCGATCACGAGTTCGTCGTGAGGCTTCGCATGGGTGAACGTCCCCACCTGGTTTCCGAACGAATCGAAATAAAGATCAACGAACGGATTGCCCGTTATCTGGATATTGTGCTGCAGGATTTGCTGGTGAGAATCCTTGATCGGATACAGCATGATCTGGTTCGCACTGTCCCGGACCGCCGTCTCGTACGTATATTTGGTGATGTGCCGGATCTTGAATTTTGACATTCTTTCTGATGTTGATTAACTGTAGGCGAAATAGTATTGGTTCAGGGTACTTCCGATGTCGTCGATACCCGTTGTAATTTCCGTAAGGTAGTCATGCAACCCGATGTTTGAAACACTCTGCACGTCTGAATACTGGACCTTGCTGCGCAGTTTGCCGATGCTGAACTGGACTTTTGCAAAGCCTTCCATATTTTTTTCACTTTTCAGCCGCTCGAAATACCGGTGCAGCTGATTAAGCGAATAGAGGACCGATCGTGGAAAATCGACATTGAAGAGGACCTGGTCGATAATGTTACGGGCTTCGAAACCGGACTGGTATCGCTTCAGGTAAAGGGAATAACCCGAGATCGACATCAGCAGGTACTTCCAGTAGGCGGTGTCGGTAGGTTTGTCCAGGTCGTATGACAAATCACTGAGTTTTAAGTCCAGGATCTCGGCCGACTGGATAGCGCGCTCCATAAACTTCCCTACGTTCATAAAGCACAATCCTTCACCCCGAAACATCGTGATATCGCTCACACCAAAGTACAGCATACACTCTTTGATCAGGGTGTCGAGGACGGTGATGGGATCTCCGTGCTGAATGGCGTAGATCAACCGGTCGCTCCGGACAACGTGATAGAATTCATTGAGACATTTCCACAGTTCAACCGTGATATGATCCTGGACACCGCGGGCATTTTCGCGGGCCAGTGTGACCATGTTAAATACGGAGTTTGGATTTTCGCGGTCGAGGACCATATACTGAAGGACCTTGCGGCTGTTTTCCTCCAGTCGCGAAATATCGTCGTCTTCCAGGCTGCCGAAAATCCGGAGTACCGGGTGCCAGGAAAAATCATCCGGATTGTCCTGAGATGACGCATAGTTGATCTTGAGTACACGCAGGATACTGTCCGTGCGTTCCATGTAGCGTGACATCCAATAAAGTGAATCGGCAACCCGGCTAAGCATTGATGTGTTTTCTAAGGTTAAAAAATTGTTGTATCACTGTGCGAGTACCCAGGTGTCTTTACTACCGCCTCCCTGTGAAGAATTCACAACCAGTGATCCTTCTTTCAACGCTACCCGCGTAAGTCCGCCGGGCACGATCTCAATTCCGCCCGGCCCGTATAACGCGAAGGGGCGGAGATCGATCCTTCTAGGCTGGGCTTTTCCATTCACGTAGCAGGGTGCGTTTGACAGACTGATGACCGGTTGCGCGATAAACTGCCTGGGATCTTTCAGGATCTCCTGCTGATAATCGTGGATCTCTTTGTCGGAAGCCGCATGACCCATGAGCATGCCATACCCTCCGGAGCCATTGGTCTTCTTGACGACCATCCTGGAAATATTTTTCAGTACATGATCCCGTTCGTCCGGGCGCGACAGCTGGTAGGTAGGTACATTTTTCAGGATCGGTTCTTCGTTGAGGTAGTACCGGATCATATCGGGAACATATACATAGATCGCCTTATCGTCGGCAACGCCATTGCCGATCGCGTTCACGATCGCCACATTTCCTTTGCGGTAGGCGGAAAGAATACCGGACACGCCGAGAACGCTCTCGGGATTAAACACCAGGGGATCCAGGTATTCGTCATCTACCCGCCTGTAAATAACATCCACTTGCTGCAGGCCGGCCGTTGTTTTCATGTAGACCTTCTGGTTTTCAACGACCAGGTCGCGTCCTTCAACCAGTTCGATACCCATCAGCCTGGCCAATGTTGTGTGTTCGAAGTAGGCGGAATTGTAAATCCCCGGAGTCAGCAGTACCACATTCGGCGCTGATACCTGACCGGGAGAAAGAGCCACGAGATTCTTATAAAGGATGTTGGGGTATTGCGTCACCGGCCTGACATGGTTTTGAGGGATCAGGTCGGGGAAGATACGTTTGGTGATCTCCCGGTTCTCAATCATATAGGAGACACCCGACGGTGTCCGGAGATTGTCCTCCAGCACATAGAATGTCCCGTCATGGTCGCGGATGAGGTCGATACCGGCGATGTGTACATAGATATCGTGGGGAACATTTACCCCCTGCATTTCACGGAGATAATGCGGGCAGGAATAGATCAGATCCATCGGGACAATTCCATCCTTCAGAATGAACTGCTGGTGATATACATCCTTAAGGAAAAGGTTCAATGCCAGAAGGCGCTGCTTAATCCCACGTTCGATAAAATCCCATTCCGAAGCGGTAATGATCCGGGGTATGATATCGAAGGGAAAGATCTTTTCAATGCCTTCGCCACTCGAATAGACGGTGAAGGTTATGCCCTGGCTCATAAAGAGGCTCTTGGCCAGTTCTTCTTTTTTGCTCAGTTCGTCTGCTGCGATGCTTGACAACGAATCAAATACATTCTGATAATGTCCCCTGACTTTCTCTTCATCGTACATTTCATCCCATGTATTTCCAATAAGGGGGTACTTATGAAAGAGTTCGGTTGCCTTCATGCGCCGGGTTTAGTTAGATCGAAACTAAAATACCATCTAACGTACAGATTTACAGGCGAAAATTCGCAAAATATTTATGCAAACGAGTGTTATCAGGCCGGACAGAAACAAAAAAGCCGGCTCGATTGCTCGAGCCGGCTCATTTATGACAAACTTTTTACGTTACTCTGCCACTACTTTCACCTGAATCTCATGCTTCACTTCCTTGTGAAGATCGAGTGTCGCAGTATAGGTACCGATTTGTTTCGGGATCTCTTTCAGGTGTACTTTTTTACGGTCGATGTCGAAGCCTTTCGCTTTCAGTACATCAGCGATCTGAAGGGCTGTAACAGCACCAAAGATCTTCCCGCTTTCGCCCGCCTTTGTTCCAATTTCAATGACAAGGTCACCTACTTTGGCAGCCAGGGCTTCAGCATCCTGCTTGATTTTCGCGGCTTTGTGCGCAGCCTGGCGAACGTTTTCCGAGATCAGTCTCTTGTTGGATTCGTTGGCGATCAACGCAAAACCATTCGGGATAAGGTAGTTGTTTCCGTATCCGGCTTTTACCTTAACCGTATCGTTTTTATATCCAAGTCCGGTTACGTCTTGTTTCAATATTACTTCCATGTCGTTAGTTCTTTAAGGGTTCAACGATTACTTCAATGAATCACCTACGTACGGAAGCAAGGCCATGTGACGGGCGCGTTTAACCGCTTGTGCCACTTTCTTCTGGAACTTCAGGCTCGTACCGGTAAGTCGGCGAGGAAGGATCTTTCCTTGCTCGTTGATAAACTTCAGTAAGAAGTCAGGATCTTTGTAATCGATGTACTTGATACCATTCTTCTTGAAACGGCAGTACTTCGGTTTGATCTCTGCACGTTTAATGGGTTCGTTCATGAGTGTCATCTTCCGGCGCCCTCCTCAGCTTTTTTTACAGGTTTTCTGTTCTCTTTGTTTTTGAATTCCCCTTTGCGCCTGCGTTCGTTATAAAGCAGTGCATGTTTGTCCAGTACTGTCGTCATAAAACGCATTACTGATTCATCCCTTCTGTACTCAGTCTCGAGGGTGTCGATAACTGGTGATTCTGCCGCAAATTCAATGAGATTGTAAAAGCCGGTTGACTTTTTGTTGATCGGATAAGCCATTTTTTTCAAGCCCCATTGCTCATTATTGAGAATTTCGGCATTAGCTTTCTTCAACACCTTCACGAATTTTTCGACAGTATCCTTTGCCTGTTCTTCAGACAAAACGGGATTTAAAATGAATACCGTCTCGTAATTGTTCATGTTACTTTTTAGTTTTGAGCCTGCAAAAGTACAAAAACCGGGGTGATTTAAAAACTTTCCCCCATATTTCGCTTCTCCCCACCCTCCCAAATACAGTAATTTCCACTCATTTCAGGCCTCCAGCACAGGACAGTTCTTATTTCGATTACGCCGTTTTTGAGCTACTTTTATACTATATGTTCAGGAGGTACAGCACATTATTTTTTTATTCCGCCGTCGGCTTGTTCTTTGTTCTGCTCGCCGGCTGCAAACCGGATAAGGTTGACTTCAGCACCCAGGTCAAACCCATCCTCAATAAACACTGCATCAGCTGCCATGGCGGCGTCAAAAGAAATGCCCAATTCAGCCTGCTTTTCCGGCATGAGGCGCTGGATACCGCTGAATCCGGGAAATTTGCTATTATCCCGGGGGACCCGGAGCACAGT
The DNA here is from genome assembly GCA_041742155.1 of Chryseolinea sp. Classification (GTDB taxonomy): domain Bacteria; phylum Bacteroidota; class Bacteroidia; order Cytophagales; family Cyclobacteriaceae; genus Chryseolinea. Next base: position 359,745 of record JBGSJE010000013.1, read on the forward strand.
GAACTGATGCGCCGGATCACCGCTACCGACCCGGAAATCAGAATGCCCTACAAGGAAGAGCCCCTGACTCCCGATGAAATCGAAACGCTCCGGAAGTGGATCAAAGAGGGGGCGGAATGGGGAGACCACTGGGCTTACGTGCCGCCGCGGCAGGTCGAGGTACCCAAACCCAAAAACCTGCTGTCAGCATTCTCGGGAGGCGGCGAAGCATGGGCTAATAACGACATCGACTATTTTATTCTTGAAAAGCTCGAAGAGGAGAAACTGCAGCCATCCCCTCAGGCAGACCGGGCAACCCTGATACGACGGGTATACATGGACCTGATCGGTTTACCCCCGGCACCTGAAAAGGCAACGGCTTTCCTGCAGGATGAGGGCGCCGACGCCTATGAAAAAGTGGTGGATGAACTTCTGGCCTCTCCTCAGTTCGGAGAAAAGTGGGCATCGTGGTGGCTGGACATGGCTCGCTATTCGGATACGAAGGGATATGAAAAAGATGCCGGCCGATCCATCTGGCGCTATCGCGATTGGGTCATCCGTGCGCTGAACAACGATATGCCATTCGACAGGTTTACAACGGAACAGCTGGCGGGTGATCTGCTGCCCAACCCGACAGATGATCAACTCATCGCAACGGCCTTTCACCGGAATACCATGAACAACGATGAAGGAGGTACCACCGATGAGGAATTCCGTGTAGCCGCGCTCATCGACCGGGTAAGCACAACATGGGAGGTCTGGCAAAGCACCACGATGGGATGTGTACAGTGCCATACGCATCCCTACGATCCTTTCCTGAATACCGAGTATTATAAGGCGATGGCATTTTTTAATAACACCCGCGATGAAGACACTCCCGGCGAACATCCGAATCTCAGGATGTATAAGGAAGAAGATCAGAAAAAACTGGAAGATGTAAAAAAGTGGGTCCGGGAAAAATCCACGCCCGAAAAGGAAAAGGAAGTGGCACAGTTCCTTAAAACGCTTGAGCCTAAGTTCCACCCCCACGATTTTGACGAGTTTGTCAACGGAGCCCTCATCGACAACAAGTACCTGGGCATACGCTCCGGCGGAAGCGCCCGCGTGAAACAGATAAAACTCGATGGCAAAACGAGCCTCATGATAAACTACTGGGCTGATGCCGCCGGTGGTTCTTTTGAAATCAGAAAAGACAGACTGGACGGCGAGGTGATCGGCGGCGGCAGAATCGAAAAAGCGGATAAGGCGGTTTCTTATCCCGTCAAACCCACAGCCGGCAGACACGATTTATATTTTGTGTTCCGCAATCCATCCATCTCTCCCGATAAGGCTGTATGCGGCGTGGAATGGTTTGCTTACCGCGACGACCTTCCGGGTATCGGAAAGGAATTTCTGGAATTGGTGAACGCGGATGTTGAAAACACACCCATCATGATCGAGAATACACAGGACCAGCGACGCACGACAAAAATATTCATTCGTGGCAACTGGATGGCTCAGGGTGATTCCGTCAATCCCGGTGTGCCTGAATCCCTTAACGCTTTCCCGAAAGGTCAGCCGTATAACCGTCTTGGCTTTGCCGCCTGGCTGATGAGCAGGGACAATCCCCTTACCGCGCGGACCATGGTTAACCGCCTTTGGGAACAGTTGTTCGGCAACGGGATCGTCGAGACGCTGGAGGATTTTGGTACACAGGGAGCACCGCCATCACATCGCGAACTGCTGGATTGGATGGCCCTGCGGTTCATGGATGAAAACAAATGGAGTATTAAAAAGCAGATCAGGGATATTGTGATGTCCGCTACCTATCAGCAGGATTCGCGCATAACGCCTGCGTTGTACGAAAAGGATCCGGCTAACCGGCTGCTTGCGCGCGGCCCGAGAGTACGGTTGTCGTTCGAGCAGGTGCGGGATCAGTCGTTGCTGGTCAGCGGTCTGCTAAGCAAAAAAATGTATGGAAGGAGTGTGATGCCGTATCAGCCGGCCGGAATATGGAACTCGGTCTATAGCAGCGAAGCCTGGAGGGAAAGTGACGGCGAAGATAAATACCGCCGGTCCGTGTATACGTATGCGAAACGAACGAGTCCTTTTCCATCCATGATGATGTTTGACGGATCAAGCCGCGAGGTGTGTGTGAGCCGGAGGATAAGGACCAATACACCGCTTCAGGCCCTCGTCACGCTGAACGATTCATCGTTTGTAGTCGCTTCGAGAAATTTTGCGGGACGTATGATGAAGAAGGGAGCGACCCCCGAAGAACAGATACGCGCCGGATACAAAATGGTGTTGATTCGCGACATACCGGAAGCAAAGCTCGCGGTCTTAAAAGGTTTGTACGACGATGCCCTGGATATTTACACCAGGGATCAATCGGCGGCAAAAAAACTCACGGCGATGGATAAGACATCACCCGGTCTTGCGGCGATGACGGTCGTAGCGAATGCCATGCTGAATCTTGACGAAGTGATAACCAAGGAATGATATGCATAGTGTTTATTCAAATTGTCAGTCATGCGGTATGCCGCTGAAGCGGGATACGCGGGGAGGCGGAACAAACGCCGATGGCAGCAAGAGCCGGATGTATTGTTCCAACTGCTATGAAAGCGGCAACTTCACCATGCCGGAGATTACGCTGAATGAGATGAAAGAAAGAGTAAAAAGTAAATTGAAAGAATTCGGACTCCCCGGTTTTCTGGCCGGTGTGTACACGAAAAATATTCCCAAACTTGAACGATGGAAAAACCATGCTTGATAAATATTCGGAAGCGGAGCAACTAAAGGAAATTTCGCGCAGGCATTTTTTAAAGGAGAGTGCCGCCGGGATCGGCGCAGCCGCGTTGGGAACCCTGTTGACCGGGTGCTTAGGTGGTCACAACCCGTCGCCTGTACCTGGGTCCGCCACGGACCCGATGATGGTCAAGCCACCCCATTTCCCCGGTAAGGCCAAGCGTGTGATTTATCTCCACATGGCAGGCGCGCCATCACAACTTGAACTTTTTGACTTTAAACCCGAATTGCAGAAACTCCACAACCAGCTCTGTCCACCCTCGTTGCTGGAAGGGAAACGATTTGCCTTTATACGGGGTGTTCCCAAAATGCTTGGTCCACAGGCAACGTTCAGGCAACACGGGCAGTCGGGTGCATTGATATCGGAAAATCTGCCTCACTTTTCGCAGGTAGCGGATGAAGTCTCCTTCCTGAAGGGTGTTTATACCGATCAGTTTAACCATGCGCCGGCGCAGTTATTTGTGCATACAGGTTCACCGAGACTGGGCCGGCCGAGTATCGGATCATGGACCACCTATGGACTGGGATCGGAGAATAATAACCTTCCGGGATTTGTAGTTCTCACCTCCGGTGGAAAAACTCCGGATGCGGGGAAAAGTGTATGGGGGAGCGGGTTTCTTCCATCGGTCTACCAGGGTGTGCAATGTCGTTCGGAAGGCGACCCTGTCTTGTTTCTCAGTGATCCGGAAGGTGTAGACCGCGGGTTGAAGAAAAAGACCATCGATGCGATCAACGAGGTGAACCGTCAGCACTTCCTGGAGTACAAGGATCCGGAAACGCTGACCCGTATCGCGCAATACGAAATGGCGTTCCGCATGCAGGTGTCCGTTCCCGAAGTGATGAACATCAACAATGAGCCGGAATACATCCACCAACTCTACGGCACAACGCCCGGAAAAGCGTCATTCGCAAACAACTGCCTGCTGGCGAGAAAACTCGTCGAACAAGGTGTCCGGTTTGTTCAGCTTTTTGACTGGGGTTGGGATATGCACGGTACTTCCGAAAATGAATCGGTCGATATCGGTTTAAAGAACAAATGCCGGCTGATTGACCGCCCGATGACAGCGTTGCTGCTCGACCTGAAACAACGCGGGCTACTGGATGAAACACTGGTGGTCTGGGGCGGAGAGTTCGGGCGTACTCCGATGCAGGAAAACCGTGAAGGCAAAGAGATGGCTTTTCACGGCAGAGATCACCATGTGGAAGCATTCACCATGTGGATGGCAGGTGGCGGTATCAAAAAGGGTACGACGTGGGGAGAGACCGACGAGATCGGATACTACCCGGTGAATGGCAAGGTGTCTCTGCATGATGTCCAGGCTACAATACTGAACCAGCTTGGATTCGACCATGAAAAATTGACCTATCATTTTCAGGGAAGACCCTTCCGCCTGACGGACGTCTCCGGAAAAGTAATCAGTGAGATCGTCGCGTAAACGGGTAACAAGTTCCAATTCAACCAAAATGAAATGTTTAATACATTGTATCGTGTACCCGGCGTGGACCTTACTTTATCCGGTTCATTAAGCCACGAGATGTTTCTTCCTATCTTGATATCCCCGACATCGTAATTACCAGACCTTTTACTTTAATTTCTAATCGCACAATCCCCCACATGCTTAACCGCAGAGACTTTATTACCACCATCGGTTCCCTGTCCGGTACCGCTGCATTGGCTACACACCTGGATAGTTTTGCGCAACCACTGAAGCAGACGATTCCGTCCCCGGGGTTTCAAATCCTGATCTTTGCTACGAACTGGGGTTACGCGGGTACCTGGGATCAATTTTGCGCAAGCATAAAAAAAGACGGTTACGACGGGGCAGAGGCCTGGTACCCGGTTGCTGAAGACGACAGGAAGGAATTCCTGGATGCCTTTTCAAAACACAACCTGAAATACGGGCTCCTCGTCGGCGGATCCGACAGGGACCCGCAAAAACACCTGGCGCAATTCAAGGCGTCACTTGAAGGCGCGACGAAGCTTAACCCGGTTTATATCAACTGCCACTCCGGTCGGGACTTTTTTACATACGAAGAAAACAAATTATTTATTGACGCGACGACAATCGCAAGTGAAAGGTCAGGTATACCGGTGTACCATGAAACGCACCGTTCGCGTATACTTTATTCGGCGCCGGTAGCCAGGCAGTTTATGGAAAAGATCCCGGCCCTGCGATTGACGCTGGACATTTCCCATTGGTGCAATGTGCACGAATCGTTGCTCGATGATCAAACCGAAACGGTTGCCATGGCGCTGATGAGAACCGGTCATATTCATGCGCGGGTTGGTCACCAGGAAGGGCCTCAGGTTAATGATCCACGGGCGCCCGAATGGAAAAACGCCGTCACCGCGCACTTCGCATGGTGGGACAAAATTGTTGAATACAAACGAAAAGAAGGAAAACCGATTACGATGCTTACTGAATTTGGACCGGCAGATTATATGCCCGCATTACCTTATACACGCCAGCCTGTTGCAGATCAATGGCAGATCAACAAACACATGCTGGATACCCTTCGTAAACGTTACGCCTAACCCGGTCACGCAGATGATAACAGATTTTTTCGGAAGGCTTCATCCCTTACTGGTACATCTTCCCATCGGGATATTGTTCATTGCCGGCATATTTGAATTCCTTTCCTATTTTGTAAGGTATAAGAAACTTCGCCAGGCCGTTCAGCCCGCCCTTTTTTGGGGTGCATTGTTCTCCATCATGGCAGCATTAAGCGGATATTTCCTCTCACAGGAGGGTGGCTATGACGACAGCCTGTTGTCACTTCACCGGAATACCGGTATCGCTACTGCGATCATTGCGACCCTGCTGTACTTCCTCCGGAAAAGCGCCGTTACTTACTTCCAGGACAAAGGGAAAAGAAAGTTGGTCAGGATATTTTTGTTTATCCCGCTTATCGGCGTTCTTTCTCTAGCGGGTCATCTGGGTGGATCCCTTACCCATGGAGAGGATTATTTGTTTTCTTTTTCGGGCGGGGAAATGGAGGCTGTGTCCCCTCCGTTCCGCATCGCTTCTCTCGAAGGCATCGACAGCGTCACGCTCTATCGCGATATCATTGTACCGATTCTTGACTCCAGGTGTTATTCCTGTCATAGCTCGCGAAAACAAAAAGGTCAGCTCAGGCTTGACGACATGCAGCATATTTTAAGGGGAGGTAAGCATGGTGAAATTATTAAGGGGAATATTCCGGATTCCAGTTCGTTGTACAGCCGACTGATGCTTCCGCCAGAAGATGAACATCACATGCCGCCGAATGAAAAACCACAGCCGTCGTCGGCGGAGATCGCGCTGATACAGGTATGGATCGACGAAGGGGCGGATTTTGAAAAGAGGATAAGCAGCTATAAGCAGGTTGCCAGGATCAAAGGTTACCTGAGTTCCTTACTGGAAGGATCCACCGAGGATCTGCTGGTTCCGGATGAAGCGGTCGCAGCCGCCGACAAAAAGAGTATCGACGCTCTCCGCGCAAAGGGTATATTGGTCATCCCGGTGGGAACTGACAGCCATTATCTTTCCGTCAGTTTTGTAAATTTCAGAGAAGCCCTCGACGCAGAACTGGCATCACTGGTTCCGCTCCGGGATCAGATCATCTGGCTGAACCTCGGCCGCACAAACATCACCGATAGCGGAATGAAGACCATCGGTAAACTCACCAAACTCAGGCAACTCAATCTTGAGCATACGAATATTGACGGCACGGGATTTAAGGAGCTGGCGCCGCTTTCCGATCTGGCAGTAATAAATCTGGTGGGTACAAAAGTTGGCGATCAGGTGCTGCCCGACCTGTCTCAGCTGAAAAGTATCAAAAAGATCTTCCTGTTCGGGGCGAATACCACTGTTAACGGGATCGTTGGGCTGAAAAAGAAATTCCCGAACATCGATATAGACACCGGGCAATACCACCTTCCGGAACTGGCAACCGATACACTGGTATTCAAAAGCAAATAACCGGCGATTCCCGGTCATTCATTCAGGTTCCAGTCGTACTCGAGGTACGTTACCTTCGCATCGGGTTTGATCTTTACAGCCGAATATGTGTTGATGAATTTTATAACGGACCCGCCATTCTTCCGGAAGTCCATTCCATACCAGTTAAAGATCATGCTCAGCTGTGGTTTGTCAGGCGTGACCTTGTTCCGATACGGGTCTTTTAAAAACGCCTTTGTCTGCCGGGCAAACTGGTCGTCCAGAAGTTTCGCATCATAGGCTTCATTCAGCAGGATGGGGCATGATCTGCTGGCGCAAACAAGTACCATGTGGATCCGGGGATCGTTGAATTTTTTCCGCAGGATACCGTGCTCAATATTGTTGAGATCCATTCTTTCTTTTCCGATGGTAATGAACTTGATGTCCCATGGAGTATTGACAAAGGGAATCTGAATACTGCTTCCGATATCTTTAATGCTCTTTACCGGATAGTATTTGGTGATCAGCTTTATCGTGAATGCATTGTAGGCATTTATCCAATAAGCCATCTGTTCTTCCCGGCTCCATGTTTTTTCGTTTGGCGGATTGGTGCTCAGGATCTTCAGGTATTGGTTTAGTGCTGAGGAATCCCTTATGAATGCCTTGTAGTTTACTTTCCCGTCGCCTGCAACGTTTTTCTGCAGGAGCTTGTTGTAAAGGGCATGGGATGGAGCTTTGGGCTGGCCGAAGGCTGTAGCCGAAAATAAACAGGCGAGAACTAAAGACAGGAGGGGCTTTTTCATGTTGCGTATTTTTGTAAAATTAACCTTTCTTTAGATACGCGAATTTTTGTATGTTGGATTTTGATAACCTGACCATTCCTATTGGTACGAAACACCATGAGTGTCTTCAAAAAATTAGTTGCGGGCGTTGTTTTTACGCTTTTATCCATTCCCGGACATAGCGAAGTTGAGAAGCGGATTTACGACATTACCGCCGCCGGAATCCGGATCGGAGAAATGGTGGCAACGCGGGAGACGAAGGACAATTACACGTGGTATACGTTGCACAGCAAGGTGAGTTTTTGGTTCTTCGTCCGGGTCAGCGTCGACTACGCCGTGACGTCTGTTTATAAGAACAACCACCTGATAACCTCGACCGTCGTTACTACCTCCAATAAAGGAAATTTCAAATCATCAGTCCGGTGGAAGGACGACCATTACAGTGTCGATGTCGACGGTTACAAATACAAAAACAACACATCCATCAAGGATAGTATCGAGTATAATTCAGCCCGGCTTTATTTTGAATATCCTCCGGGGATAACAACGATCCTGGCAGACAACTATGGTATCATGGTGCCGGCTGATAACATCGAAGAAAATGTTTACAGTGTCAATGTCCAGGGAAATAAGAACCGGTTTTTCTTTCAGCGTGGAAAAATTTTCAGGGCGATCATGCATCACCCGGTCAAAAATTTCGAAGTGAAGCTCAAGCCGTAGCGATGACGATCAGCGTCGTGATACCGACCTTCAACGAAGCCGAGAATATTGTCTCGCTCGTCACGTTCATCCGCAATCTGGGCAGGGAAGAAGTCGCGCAGGTATTGGTTGTGGATGCGGGCAGCAGCGACGGTACACGTTTTCTGGCAGCGCAGGCCGGCGCGTCAGTGATTGAATGCGCACACCTGTGCCGGGCTGTTCAGATGAACCTGGGCGCGCGGCAGGCGACGGGTGACATTTTGTATTTTGTACATGCCGATGTTAAACTGTTGCCAACTTTCGTCGACGATATTCTGCTCGCAGTAAGTAGCGGCTGGGATTCCGGATGCTACCGTTATGTGTTTGATTCTTCCAAATTTTTACTGCGTGTGAATGCATTTTTTACACGTTTCGATGCCCTGATGTGCCGGGGCGGAGACCAGACCCTGTTTTTACGCAAAAGCGTTTTTGAATCGCTGCATGGATTTGATGAACGGTACGTCATCATGGAGGATTATGATTTTTTGATCCGCCTCCGCAAACGCCACAGCTTCCGGATCATTCAAAAAGACCTTGTTGTTTCAGCCAGAAAGTATGAAACGAACAGTTGGTTGCGTGTGCAATTCGCAAATCTTTCAGTTTTTATTATGTTTTTTTTTCGCCGATCGCCGGCGGATATGAAACAGATTTATAAAATTTTACTTACTTACCGGTAATTATGGGCTATATAATAAGCGGAATACAGCAGGTTGGGATAGGCGTCAGCGATGCAGACCGGGCTTGGTCATGGTACAGAAAGCACTTTGGGATGGATGTCCCGGTTTTTAAGGATAGTGCCACAGCATCGTTGATGACACGTTATACGGGTGACCGTGCGGAGGATCGTTATGCGATTCTGGCTATGAATATGCAGGGCGGCGGTGGATTCGAGATCTGGCAATACACCAGCAGGTCACCCCAAAAATCTGCCGGCGAGCATTTACTGGGTGATACCGGGGTATTCGCTGTTAAATTGAAGACGCAGGATATCGAGGCGGCCTACAACCGGCTGAAATCAAACGGTGTTAACCTGGTTAATGGCATTCAGGAATCACCCGACGGCCGGAAGCACTTTTACGTGAAGGACCCTTTTGAAAACATTTTTGAAATCATAGAAAGCAAAAGCTGGTTTAAGAAGGACAGGGCTATCACCGGAGGTGTTGCAGGCTGTGTTATAGGGGTGTCCGATGTCGATAAGGCCTTAAAACTCTATTCCGATGTATTGGGGTATAATGAAGTGATATACGACGGTGTCAGGCATTTCAACGATTACGCCGGCGTACCGGGTGGAGATAATGAATTCAGGCGGGTGATCCTGCGGTCTAACAAGAACAGGAGGGGAGCTTTTTGCAGACTGCTGGGTGATACAGAACTCGAGCTGGTTGAGGTAAGGAACCGTGCACCTCACAAGATATTTCGCGACCGTTTTTGGGGTGATCTCGGTTATATCCACATTTGTTTTGACATTAATGGCATGGCCAACCTCGCCGATCGCTGCAAACAGGCCAACTTCAGCTTCACCGTGGATAGCAGGGATTCCTTTGATATGGGTAAGGCCGCCGGCCACTTTTCATACTGCGAAGATCCCGATGGTACGCTGATCGAATTTGTGGAAACCCACAAGATCCCCATTATTGAAAAGATCGGATGGTACCTGAATATCCGGAACAGGAATCCGGACAAACCTCTGCCTGACTGGATGCTGGGAATGCTTGCGCTTAACCGGGTCAAAGACTAGGAGGGACCAATAGAAAGCCGGTTGATCGCGGTGAAAAATTCAGCGATCACTTGACCACGAACTGACCGCTTCCCATGAGGTAGTCATCGGTGTAGACTTCCATTTTATACGTGCCGGCAGGATAGTCGGATCCTTTGTCGTACAGGAAAGAAAGTTTCTGCCTGGTGTTGTCGAACAGAACTTCCTGCGACTCGGTATAAAATTCCTCTTTGCCGTTGAACATAAACGTGCCCGATCCCCGATTCACATCAAACAACACCTGGCCGTTTTCATCGACAATACGGATCATGATTTTTTTTCCCTCGATTGGCGCCACCTTGTTTTCGGCGATGTTAAACTCGACCTTCAACTGACCTATCTGCCGGCTTTTGAAAGGAGATTCCCGTTCTTTACCACGGTCGGTCAGTCCAACGATCCTCATGTTCTCAATCTTTAACTGCGAGGCAATCGCTACTTTGGTCGCAAGCTCGTCCTTCGTTTCGCTGAGCCGGTTGATGGAATCCCCAAGCTGATTTTTTTCTGTCTTCAACGACGTGTTTTCCGTAAGCAATTCTTTGTTGATGGATTTCAGTTTGGTGATCTCTTCGTCCTTTGTTTTCAGAAGCGTTTCGTAACCTTCAACTTTGTCTTTCAACGCCTTGATCTCCTGTCCTGTGGCGCGTTTGGATCGCTTTAATTCCGCCTCGACCTCTGCCTTGGCCTTCAGCATATCCGTGATATCACCCCCGAGTTTCTGCACCTCTGCAATTTTCTGATCCAGCTCTTTGCTGATTTCCGTCATCCGCTGCATGGTAGTGGCGAGTTCCTGTTCCGTCGAGGTGAGTTCGGTTTTGATCTCTTGTTTTTCCTGCGAGTCGAGATAAATTTTCACCGCCTGAACGACCACAACAAGTGACAGTAACGCGATAACAATTGCATTTTTATTGCTCTTCTTCGGTGCAGGTGCTGATGGTGTATTTTCGTTCATATAAAGTGCTGAATAGAAGGATCAAAAATAGGTTTTCTTGCGATGCAATTCAATGCCTAAAACCGTAAAACAACGTGCTGATTTTGCAGTTTAGGGTCAAAAAACACGATACCACATCGGTATAGGTCGACTGTAGCCTTTACGCGCCCGTGTTTTCGGATAGCAGTCCAGGCATTTTCCATCTCGGGAGAATAATGAATGTCGTCCGCCACGATCACGCTTCGTTCATCGGTTTTTGTCAGTAATTGCTGGAAATATTTCATCGTGGGTTCATAGCGGTGGTTCGCATCCAGGAAGGCGAAATCAACCCGGGCTACCGTTTCAAGATATGCCGGCAATGTATCGTTGATGTTACCTGCGATCAACGTGATATTGGACAATGGAGATCGTCCGAAGGTATCCTTCGCTTTCCCGGCGATAGCGGACGATCCTTCAAACGTCGTCACCCCGGTGCCGGGCGCAGAAGCGAGATAGAGTGCGTTTATTCCCAGCGAGGTACCCAGTTCAAGGACAACCTTTCCTTCCATTCGTTGAATAAGCCGTTTGTAGAGCAGCGAATATTTCGCCGGACTCAGGCTTGTTTTCGCGATATCGCTAACGGCGCGTGCCGGTGTGGAAAGGTGTGAAGAACCTGCGCCAAGGTCGGAGACTTGAATAACGGACCTATCGTTCAGCAGCAGTTGTCTCAGCGGTTCGATCCATGCGGACGCCGTGTCGTGTATCCGGTTGTTGATCGTATTCGTGTATAGATCATAAAGGAACGGAGAATGAAGGGAATGAGCGTCCGCTGCATCCAGCCAGTAGGTGGCAAATGATCTGAGCTGAAAGAGTTTGTTGTTCAATTCAGTCGGAGGGGCGCGACCATGGTAAACTCAGGGATGTTTACCTGAAGTGTAACACCATCAACCACGCGTTCCATGAGATAGGTACCGATCATCTTGCCGATACCGGACTTGAGGTTGCATCCGGAAACGTATTGATGTGCCTGCCCGGGTTCAAGAACAGGTTGCTGGCCCACGACTCCTTCACCTTCCACTTCCCGCTGACTGAACCCGGCGTCGTAAATATGCCAGTGCCGGCGGAGCAATTGAATAGTGAATTCGCTATGGTTTTCAATGGTGATGCGATAGGTAAAAACGTAATGGTATTGACTCGGACTTGAATAGGCCGGCTGGTATTCCGTCTCCACACTTACCTTGATCCCTTTCGTGATTTCTGTTACCATACGTATCAAAAATATTAATTTTTTGGAATTCCTTGGTTGAACGCCCTTAAATCCTTTCAAATGACTGTAAATCAATGAGTTTAAGATCAAAAATCCATGCCATCACGATTAACCTGATAGATTATTTGCGCTTTTCCTGATTGCGCTTAGTTTTGAATTTATGGACGTAAAAATAGCATCAAGCTGGAAAGGAAGATTGTCTGAAGAATTCCTTAAACCCTACTTCTTACAACTTATCGGGTTTGTGAAGGAGGAATATCAGACACAAACGGTATACCCGCCGGGTAAGGAAATTTTCCATGCGTTCGACGCGTGCGACTTCAGCGATGTAAAAGTCGTTATCATCGGACAAGACCCGTATCACGGACCGGGACAGGCGAATGGATTGTGCTTCTCCGTCCGGGATGGAGTGAGAGTTCCACCCTCTCTTGTTAATATTTTCAAAGAAATAAAACAGGATCTGGGAAAGCCCATTCCGTCATCGGGTGACCTCGACCGGTGGGCGAGGCAGGGTGTGTTGTTGCTTAACGCTACCCTTACTGTACGGGCATCGTCGCCGGGCTCGCATCAAAACAAAGGATGGGAAGTCTTCACCGACGCTGCGATAAAAAAGCTTTCCGATGAAAAAGAAAATGTAGTGTACCTGTTGTGGGGCGCGTATGCTCAAAAGAAAGGAGAAATAATCGATCGACACAAGAACCTTGTCCTCATGTCGGCTCATCCTTCTCCCTTTTCCGCGGACAGGGGATTTTTCGGATGCAAACACTTCAGCAAGGCAAATGAGTATTTGAAAAGCAAAGGTCTGAAAGAGATCGATTGGTAAATGACGGGACATCCGGCAGCTTACCGGACCATCTCCGGAACTTCATGAATATCCGGTCAAGGATTTAACCTCCTCCCGGTGTCAATCACCACTCAGCCTATCGTATCAGATTGAAAAATCTGCTCCACCTGATCTTGTGAATGAAGTCTGCATTTTTATCTATCGATAACCAGATAAAAAATGCTTTCCCTACGATGTGGTCTTCCGGAACAAAACCCCAGAAACGGGAGTCTAATGAATTGTGCCGGTTATCACCCATCATGAAGTAGTAATTCTGCTTGAATGTATACTCGGAAACCTCTTTGCCGTCGATGATGAGTTTACCACCTTCAATTTTTACATCCTTATTGTGATCGTACAATTTGATCGTTGTACCGTAGTACGCCAGCGTAGAATCGTTGATAATGATAGTCGCTCCTTTTTTGGGGATCCAGAGCGGTCCGAAATTGTCGGCGGACCAGCTGCTGTATTTTTTACCGCTACCTGACCAGTCGTAGTATGATGAATAGGGGATGAGACCGTCGTCTTCCGTTTTTTTCTCTTTATCCAGCGACTTTATGTAAGGGAGTTTTTTGATCTCCTCCGCTTTTTCATTCGTCAGCCACATCAGGTAGACAAAATTACCGTCCTCCCGCCGACCATAAACAGAATAGTCTTCCGGGCCCAGTTCCAGTTTCGTCAGGTTGCGTTCGCTGATCGGACCGTCTGATGTAACGAGGTAACTATACTGCATCTGCGGATGATTCTCAAGCGCCTGGCCATTGGTAAACACCTGCTGATCCTTAATAACCAATGTATCTCCGGGAACGGCGACACAGCGTTTGATATAGTTCGTTTTGAGATCCACCGGATAGTCGATTCCTTCATTGAGACCCCTGGGTGGTACGTTAAACACAACGACGTCATTGCGCTTGACGTGACTGATACCCGGCAGTCTGTATTGAGGAAGTCTGATCCATTCCAGGTAAGAGGGAATATTGGTAAACCAGATTTTTTGATGGGTCAACGGAACCTGAAGAGGAGTGGTTGTGGTCCGGGTTCCGTAGTGAAACTTGCTGACAAACAGAAAATCGCCTACCAGCAGGGAGTTTTCCATAGAGGGTGTCGGGATCGTGTAGGCTTCCATGATCAGCCATCGGATCAATGTCGCGGCAACAACGGCAAACAGGATCGCATCCCACCATTCCCTGGCTTTAGACTTCGGTTGTTCATCTTCTTGCTTTTCAGCGGAATCCTTTTTCCAAAACTGCCAATTCATATGGATATATTTTCTAAATAAAAACGTGCAAATAAAGGGAAAATAATTGATCCTGCCCTCAGATGTTGATGGGTAGGTTCATTTTCCGGCTATTTAGGCCTCCCAACGGCGTCAGAACTTGAGGAAATCGTCCATTGACAGGACGCCTTTTTTGTCCCGGACCCATTCGGCGACCATGACCGCACCCTTTCCGAAACCCTCCCTTGAATGGGCTGTATGCCTGATCTCGATATCGTCGATGGCGGATTGATATTTTACGGTATGGGTTCCCGGTACCTGATCGACGCGAAAAGAATAGATGGGAAGCTGATCGGCTTTTTCTGTCTTTTCATTTACCCATTCCTTTTTCCGGGACACGTGTTTCATGATCCCCTCTGCCAGGGTGATGGCTGTTCCGCTCGGTGCATCCCTTTTCTCCAGGTGATGGATCTCGTCCATCACGATGTTATATTCAGGGAACTTGTTCATCAGGGTAGCCAGGTGTTCGTTGAGTTTAAAAAATACATTCACGCCAAGGCTGTAGTTGGACGCGTAGAAGAATGTACCACCCGTTTGTGTGCAGAGTGCGTCGATCTCCGCCTTTTTACCGAGCCATCCCGTTGTTCCGCTTACGACCGGAAGTTTACGCCTGAGGCACTTCGAGACGTTGGAAAAGGCTGCTTCGGGATGGGAGAACTCAATCGCGACATCGGCGGGCGCGCTGTCAAATTCATCCTGATTATCGATATCGATGCGGGCCGTGATCTCGTGTCCCCGCTCAAGGGCAAACCGCTCAATGATCTTTCCCATCTTCCCGTACCCAAGCAGTATAATTTTCATAATGAACCTGTTTTCTGATATGCGGAATCGACCCTTCGCCAAATTTTTTATTAACAGGGCCAATTTCCTGCAAAAGTGCATTTTTTAACCGTCAGTCAGAAACCCGCGACGAACTTTTACGCGAACCGAATCGATCAGAATTTGATGATAAGCGATACCCCCGACTGCCTTCCGATAAGGTCGTTTTGTTCGATCATGGGTTCAATGGAAACCTGCAGGTTGGGATTGAGATCGAATTCCTTTAAATGAGCGTCGACATGGGCATCGACGATTTGAAGTAAATACATGCCGCCCATCAGGATGATCATAAAATCGCGTTGGCGTTTGTATTGATCCACAATACGCCGGTAGTTAGCCGTTGAATAGACATCGTTAGGCCGGATATCGGTGTCGGCGTCGTAGCCATTTTCAATATTATAGAACAGTTCCTTCTTATACTTGATGTATCCTTCCTGATAGAAATTGATACCATAGCCGAGGGCGATAAAACCACCGTAAACCAGGGGGAGTTTCCAGTACTTTTTGTTATAGATCTGACCGAGGCCGGGCACGATCGCTGCATAGAGCAGTGCTTTTCGTGGATCGTACCGGGATGAATAGGTTTTAAGCTGGACGGTATCCTGGCTTTGTATGATGAGGCTGTCTTCGCGGACTACCGTCACCGAATCCTGTCCCCAAACCGTTGCCCCGACCATCAATAAGACCACGAGGGGGAAAAGGCATTTTTTCATGAATGACTGGGCAATTTCAGGGAACTTTACGAATACATTTTCAAGATGTCAAGAATCCGGTTCAAATCCTCTACGGAAAGGAAGGGTATCCTGATATCTCCTTTTTTACCATCGCTTTTAACGACAACACGCGTGCCAAAATGTGATGAGAGCCTGCTTTGTAACTGTGCTATTTCGCGGGATGCCGGTGCAGCAGTCGCCGTCGTTTCCGATTTACCGGTGTTTTTCTGGGATATCTCACGTACAAGCTCCTCTACTTTCCTCACGGAGAGGTCTTCGCTTAACGCTTTTTTGAAGATATAAAGTTGTTCGTCAGCATTTTCCACATTGATAATAGCCCGGGCATGGCCCATGGAAAGCTTATTATCACGGACGGCGATCTGGATATCGGGCGGAAGTTTTAAAAGGCGGAGGTAGTTCGTTACCGTTGTGCGGTTTTTTCCGACGCGATCGCCCAGTTCTTCCTGCTTCAGGCTGCACTCAGTCATCAGCCGCTGATAACTTAAAGCAATTTCGATGGCGTTGAGGTTCTCCCGCTGGATGTTTTCAATCAGGGCCATCTCCAGCATCTGCTGGTCGTTGGCGACCCGGAGGTAGGCGGGGATGGTCTTTATGCCGGCGAGTTTCGACGCCTGGAAGCGACGTTCCCCTGAGATCAACTGGTACTGGTGCCCGGATAAACGGCGAACCGTTATCGGTTGAATGATACCGTGCACCTGTATTGATTCGGCCAGCTCCAGCAAAGCCTCCTGATCGAAATGCGACCGTGGCTGGAACGGATTTACTTCGATCTCCTCCAATGGAATTTCCGTCATTCCGCTATCGGGAATAACGGGACCGGAGGAGGACGGTGTACTCACGGGGAAATTGTCCATTTCCAGTTTTTCATCCGCAGGGCTATCGCTTAACAATGCGCTTAGACCCCGGCCCAGTGCTTTCTTTTTACTCATCTCGACATTCCGTTTTTATCCAGGACTTCATGTGCCAGGTTCAGGTAACTGATGGCACCCTTACTTTCTGCATCGTGCACGATCACCGGTAAACCAAAACTCGGCGACTCGCTTAGCTTAACATTTCGGGGGATGATCGTTTTAAAGGTCATCTTCGAGAAATGTGTCCTTACTTCTTCCACTACCTGGTTTCCCAGACTGGTGCGCGAATCATATAACGTCAACAGGATACCTTCTATTTCAAGCTTCGGGTTAAGTCTCGTCTGAATGATTTTGATTGTATTGAGCAGCTTACCCAGTCCCTCGAGGGCAAAGTATTCGCACTGCACGGGAATAATAACTGCGTCCGCGGCTGTAAGCGCATTAATGGTAATGAGTCCCAGTGAAGGCGAACAGTCAATGATTATAAAATCGTAATCGTTTTTGATTTTCGCCAGGGCATCCCGCATTTTTTCCTCGCGGCGTTCAATACTCACCATTTCCACCTCGGCTCCTACCAGATCGATATGCGACGGAAGGACATCCAGAAACTTCAACTCGTTCTTGACAATCGCGTCTTTCGGATCGACCCCGTCAACCATACACTCATAAATTCCCTGGCTGATATCCTTTGGATTCAGCCCGAGTCCTGATGTTGAGTTTGCCTGCGGATCGGCGTCTACCAACAGGGTTTTGCACTCCAGGACAGCCAGACTTGCAGCCAGGTTAATAGCTGAAGTTGTCTTTCCGACACCCCCCTTTTGATTTGCTATCGCAATAATTTTTCCCATTCGTGTGTGATGACGTTTAAAAAATAACAGCCCCCCGTGGTTGCGGGGGGCTGCAAATATACCGTAAAACTCAGGGTTCGTGGAACATCGTGAAACAGATTATCCACAATCGTTGCACAATCAATGAACAGGTCGACCGGACAGCGTTAACAAGCTACCCAGAGCGTAATCGGCGAATGATGTCCGCGCCGTCTTCCGTTATTTTTTACGGCGCTTCCGTTCTTCCTCGGATTTCCTGCGTGCCTCTTCGCTGGACTTCATGGCTTCTTCCAGTTTGCTCATGAATTTTGATTTCTTTCCGCCCCCCGAAGCTGCATTCTTTTTCCGGTTTTCTTCCATGATCGCCTTGATCTTGTCCTCGTCCACAAATCGTTTGATGATAGCCTGCTGGGCAAACGTAACAAGGTTGGAAACAAAGTAATAGAACGTTAAACCGGCAGAGAACCGGTTCAGTACGAACAGGAAGATAACGGGCATGATATACGACATCGATTTCATAGGTCCCTGCACGGAAGAGATCTGGTTGTTTTGCCATGTGTATATCAACGTGGATACCGTCATCAGTAGCGTGAAGAGACTGATGTGACTTCCCAGAAAAGGAACGACAAATGGAAGGTTGATAATCGAATCGTACGTCGAGAGGTCCTCCGCCCATAAAAACGGCTGCTGACGAAGCTCGATACTGGCGGGAAACAGGTAGAACATCGCGAAGAGGATCGGCATTTGTAACAACACAGGGATACAACCGCTGATAGGATTAACACCCACCTGGGAATACAACTTCATTTGTTCCTGCTGCACTTTTGTCATGTCCTCGCCGACACGTTCTTTGATTTCGTCCAGCTCTGGTTTCAACACTTTCATCTTGGCCATACTCAGGTACGACTTGTACGATAAAGGGAAGAGCACCAGCTTCAGCAGCAACACCAGGATAACGATGATCAATCCGAAGTTGGAGATAAATTGCGTCAGGAAATGAAAGACGGGGAAGATCACGAACTTGTTGATCCAGTATACCGGCGGCCAGCCCAGGTATACATTCTTCGCAAAGTTTTCGGTAACCTTGCCGATCTTCTTGTAATCGTTAGGACCAAAGTAAAATTTATAGTCTGCTTTCCCAGCAGCCAAATCGTTGCGGGGAATGAATAGTTTAACGTTTGCCCTTTTGACAACGGAGCTATCGCTCTCATTCAGCGACGTGGAAACCTCGCCACCGGAAAAATTATTTTTTGAAATTACTGCGGAAAGGAAAAACTTCTCCTTAACCGTTACCCATTTTACCGGAGTTGCAAAGGCTTCCGTCTCCGTGTCTTTCGAGCGTTGGTCCAGCTCGTCAAATCCATCGGCAGGGGTAAGGTAGGTGACGGTTGATTGCTCGCGTGTGTCCACCAGGTCCTTTTCAATAGGCTTCAGCACATTCAGCCACTGGAACGTGAGATTATCGCCTGACAACTGCTTATCGAAGCCGGTGCTGCTGATGTGATACCCGATCTCATATCCTGAAGAAGGGATCTTATAGGTTTGCGTGAACCGGGACCCGCCGCTCAACGCGATAGAGTACGTTAATTCGGTAGTGTCACCCACCTTGCGCTGGTCAACCTGATAATAAAGAGCATACAGATCAATGTCCTTGCCCTGATAGATCGTTTTCAGATTAAAAACGCTGGAATTAGGTGTTACCAGCTTGAGTGGCTGCTGGTTGTAGGTCTTGAATTTTTTCAGTTCCAGCTCGCGGATTGTACCACCTTTGTTTGTAAAGGTTAGTTTGAAGTCTTCGGTTTCGATATTTGTGAAAGATTCCGATCCGTTCATCGCGGATGAGAGTTCTCCGTACGCGGCTGCGAGTACACTGTCAGGTACCGTCTCTTCTTTTGTCGTTACATCTTCCCCGGCTGTTACAGGAGCCTGAGTTGTCTCCGTCTTCTGCGTAACAGGTTCGGGAGCGGGAGAGAACCAATAAAAATATCCTAATAATAATACGGCAATGAGCGTGAGGCCGATGGCTGAGTTTCTATCCATTATGTATTGCTTATACTAATTGTTGTTTGAAGATTTTTTGTGTTCCAACGCGGCTTCGACAAATTTTACGAACAGCGGATGCGGGTTCAGCACCGTACTTTTTAGTTCCGGGTGATATTGCACGCCGACGTACCACGGGTGGTCCTTTAACTCGATCACTTCAACCAGGTTGGATTCCGGGTTTATTCCGACGGCCTTAAGGCCCGCATGGTCCAGCTGATCGAGGTATTTGTTGTTGAACTCATACCGGTGGCGGTGACGCTCGTGGATCAGGCTTTCCCCATAGGCGGCAAATGCCTTGCTTCCTTTTTTGAGTTTGCAATAGTAAGCGCCCAGTCTCATTGTGCCTCCCTTGTTCGTAATTTTCTTTTGTTCCTCCATCATATCAATGACAGGGTTCTTCGTCTTGGGATTCAATTCCGTAGAGCTCGCCTCCAATCCCAGCACGTTTCGGGCAAACTCAACCACGGCGCACTGCATACCCAGGCATATTCCAAAAAAAGGAATTTTGTTTTCGCGCACGTAGCGTATTGTTTCGATCTTTCCTTCCAGTCCGCGTTCGCCAAACCCGGGTGCAACCAGCACACCGTCCATACTTCCCAGGATACTGTGAACCGATTCCTTTGTCACTTCTTCAGAGGAAATCCACTTCACGGTTACTTTGCAGTCATTCTCCGTGCCCGCATGAACGAAAGCTTCCGCTATCGACTTATAAGCGTCCGGAAGAGACACGTATTTTCCAACGAGCCCGACCGTGACCTCATTTACCGGGTTCTTTAACTTTCCGAGAAAAGTCTTCCAGTTTTCCAGGTGAGGTTCCTCTTTCGAGTGAACCTTCAGCTTAGCCAGCACACGTTCATCCAGTTTTTCCTTGCGCATCAGGATCGGTACATCATAAATAGTCTCCGCATCCATGGCTTCAATTACAGAGTTCAGGTGAACATTGCAAAAAAGAGCCAATTTTTTCCGGATATCCATCGGCAGAGGCATTTCCGTCCTGCAGACAAGGATGTCCGGCTGGATTCCAGCCTCCAATAGTTCTTTGACGGAATGCTGGGTCGGTTTAGTCTTTAATTCTTTTGCGGCTTTGAGGTAGGGGATAAGGGTGAGGTGGATAACGAGAGAACTGCTCGGAGGAAGTTCCCATTTTACCTGCCTTACGGTTTCGATGAAAGGAAGGGATTCGATATCGCCGACGCATCCCCCGATTTC
Organism: Chryseolinea sp.; assembly: GCA_041742155.1. Lineage (GTDB taxonomy): Bacteria > Bacteroidota > Bacteroidia > Cytophagales > Cyclobacteriaceae > Chryseolinea. The sequence goes on from JBGSJE010000013.1 coordinate 380,463, forward strand.
CGTGATGATGAAGTCGTATTCGCCCGTTTCACCCAGTAAAAAGATGTTCCGCTTTATTTCGTCTGTGATATGGGGAATAACCTGAACGGTTTTTCCCAGGTATTCGCCTTTGCGCTCCTTGGTGATCACATTGTTGTAGATCCTGCCGGTGGTCACATTATTGGCCTGGGAGGTACGCACATTCAGGAAACGTTCGTAATGGCCCAAGTCCAGGTCGGTTTCTGCGCCGTCATCGGTCACATAACATTCACCGTGCTCGTACGGATTCAGTGTTCCGGGGTCAATGTTGAGGTAGGGGTCAAACTTCTGGATGGTGACTTTAAAACCGCGGGCCTGCAGTAATTGGGCCAGTGAAGCGGCAATAATCCCTTTTCCCAGTGATGATGTAACTCCCCCGGTTACGAATATATACTTGGTAGATGACATAAATAATAGAAGCGGCCTGGATAAATCGGGGGCAAAGGTAGGGTTCTGGGCTTAAAGTTCAAGGCTTGCAGTTTAAAGTTGCCGGTTTTTCCTCGATTGCCATTATATTGTAAGTTATCGTTTGGGCAGTGACGTGTGACAGGACTTTATTTTGGGATTGGATGTGCGTTAGTAGGGCTGCAAACTGCCGGTTGATACGGGGTTCCCGATTTGCCCTGTCCGTTCACCTGCTATATTGCCAATCCGGCAAAGGAATGGTAGCTTTAGCCTGCTTTAGTGTTTTTTAGCACTATCCGGCAGGTTACAAATATTTTTTACGCCGGATACAGAATCGTCTATAGTAGCTGAAGCTTTGTTTTTTTAGGTTGATTTTTCAAAAGTCTGTCTAAATCTGATTTTTAAACGCCTGGATTGCATGATGATACGGCTACGTACAATATTTTTTTGGTCAGTAATTTTCCTTCTTTCCCTTCTTGATGCCCGTGATCTGCTGGCGCAGGTCGGTTGCGGCGGTTTTAATGGCGCGCCCCAGCCTACCGGAGGTCCCCAAAGTATTGACAACGGCCAGATCTGTTTGAACAAGCCCGGCGCGCCGGGCCAAATCAGGATTTCGGCATTCAACGTGGCGGACGGAAGTGTACCGGCGAACTTCGCCGTAGAAATTGACTGGGATGACGGGTCACCGAGGCAGATCGTCGCTTTCGGAGGTCCGATTACTGTCAACAATCCGGCACCTCACGAATACGAAATACCTTCCATAACACACGTTTTTCTGCCGCGTCCTTGTGCCGCCCGCCCTGGAGCCGAATGTTCGTATAGACCAAGAGTGTTTTTGAGAATTGCCGGAACAACATGTCCTGCACAGTTCGGTACATCACCGGACTTTTTCCGGTTCAACACAGACGACCAGTGTTCCGGTGACATGGAAATAAGCGAGACGGCAACAGGAGCCAATGTTTTTGAGGTCTGTGCCGGAGCTTCCACAACCGTAACTTTCACGGATCGCACAACGCTGAACTGCTTGCCTCCCCAGGAACTCACTGGTCTTAATTCGACCAAACGCTGGAGACGATTTGTATATGGAACAACAAATTCCATTACCGGTGGCGTGCTCATCGGCGGAGCGCCCGTTGGCTTTCCGTTCACTCCGGTGGGTATGCCCGAGATTTCCGGTGAACCATTGGCGATCTCCGACCCGCCGTTCGCCAACAACAATACATTGTCGATAACGATCCCCGCCACGGCACAGGTAGGCGAAGAGTTCCACGTCCGCATGGACTATTGGAACTTCTGTAACCAGTTTACGGACGGCGACCCGGCCGTTTTCCGGGAAGGTATCATTCGGGTAGTTGACCAGCCTGCACCTCCGACACCGGTGAACCAGGTAGTTTGTAACGGGACCAATCCGCTTCCAAATTTCCAGATCAATTTTGCAGCGGCAAGTTCTGCTGTATTATGGTACCGTGATAATGCCGGAGTTCCAGGCACGGCAGTCGTGAATCCAAATGGAAGTAACAACACCACGTTTCCGTCTTCGGCGTTCCCCGGAGGGATTACGAACACAACTGCCGGGATATACCGGATGTGGGCCAGTTACCGTGCCCAGGTGGGTGCAGGTGCCCTGTTGTGTGAAAGTACGCTTGTTCCCGTAACCATCACGATCCGGGAGGCCATCCCTACACCAGGACCGATCGCCGGCTCTACCAATGTTTGTAATGGCGCCACCGGTGTGGCTTATAGTGTTCCCATTCCGGCTGCGGCATTTACTTTCGGAGGCGCAACAGAATATACATGGGATGTTGTAGATGGTTCGAATACCGTCGTTGGCGACGTAACACTAAGTCCGACTTCCGGGCAGAATGCTGTTGCACAAAATATTACGGCTGATTTTAATATTGCCAACGGTACGTTTGGTGGTTCCCCGTCTGTTATCCGCAAGATCAGGGTCAGGAGACGGTATGTAACCAATCCGAATTGTCAGACGCCCCGGGCGGAAATATCGATCACCGTGAACCGGAATACAAATGCCGGAACGATCACGGGAGGAGACAACCAGTGCCAGGGTCAAAACCTGAATCCGATCACGTGGATTCCGGGTATTGGAAATATTGTGAGGTGGGAGGTTTCTGTTAATGGAGCATTACCGTTTACCACAGTAGCGGCATTCGGAACCGGCAATCCCGTCGATCCGACAACGCTGGGTCTGCCTGTTGTCGGAGGTCTTCCTACTACCTATACTTACCGCGCCCAGATTCAGAACGGTAATTGTGCATTGCTCGCCACGAACACGGTGGTGTATACGATCAATCCCAATACAGATGTCGCTGCCGCGGGTCCCGACGATGCTATTTGTGTACCAGCAGGACCGTTAACTTACCCCGCTCTTGCCGGCAACACACCCAGTGGCGCAGTGACCAGCAGTGTATGGACACAGGTCAGCGGACCGGGGACATCGGCTTTTAGTAATTTGAATGCTGAAAACTCGTCTGTTACGGTTACGCAACCGGGTTTATACGTCTTCAGATGGTCGTTAGATAACGGAACCTGCCAAAGCCAGGACGATGTACAAATCCTTTTTGGCCGGAACCCCGCTGTTCCGGTACCAGCAGCCAGCAATGTCTGTGGCCTGGCGGGTACGCTAAGCGCAGTCCTTCCGACTGGTGGCGAAATCATTCAGTGGTCCTTTGTCTCGGGACCTCCCGGCGGGACCGCAGTCATCGCGAATGCTGACCAGATTCCGACTAACGTTACGGTCGATGTTTTCGGAACGTACCGGTTTCAATTGACTTTTACGAGTACGGCATGTGTGCCTCCCTCTCAATCAGCAACCATTGACGTCGATTTTTATGAGCCGGCAACATCCACTCCGGAACCCGACAAGACCGTTTGTGTGGATGGAAATGTTATTCCCGCCCCCATCGCACCCTTTGCCATTACCGGTACCGTTGGCGGCGGTGCAACAGCCGGCCGGTGGGAGATCGCTTCCGGTACGGGAACCTTTGTTTCATCCGGTGCGGCCGTGGGTTCCAATATTCCCGGTGTTACGATCAACGACAGTTATTCCCCTTCCGTAGGTGACTTTGCTGCCGGCACCGTAACGCTTCGGCTGGTGGCTATTCATCCACAGGCAGCCTGCGGAAACGTCAGCAACACGGTAATCATAACGTTTGATAACAAACCGGCTCCCGCCGCGGTGATCGGGTCTCCGTTCGATGTCTGCGGCAGCACGGCGAACCTGAATGCCATACCGCCCGACCAGGGTGGATCAGGCGTGTGGTCCGCCATAACCGCCGGACCTACGATCACCGATCCGTTGAATATCACCACAGCTGTCAGTAACCTGCAGTTCGGCGCGAACGTTTTTCGCTGGACCGTCAACAGTGCGGCCGGCACATGCGCACCATCAACAGCCGACTTTACTATAAACAGAACCACGGCACCGGTTGTCGTAAATATTTCACCAAACGACATCTGCGAAACCGCTGTAAACTCCGGCGTAGCCCAGGGTGTGGACCTGACCTTCTATGATAATCAGGTCAACGGCGGGTTTGCCACCGTAGTCACCTGGTTTTCGAATGCTGCCCGTACCGTTGCCGTACCCGACCCGACGAACGAAGATGTAGCGAACGGCGAAATCTTTTACGTTCGCGTGAGCACCACAGGTGTTCCGGTTTGCTCATCCGATGGTGTCGTGAATTTTATTATTCAGCCAAAGCCTTTCGTAGCGAACCTGAACCCGTCAATCTGTGAGGAAGTGCTGGGTGGGGGTGTTGTCAATAATCTCGACCTGACAGCCTATAACGGAGATGTGTCGTTGAACACCGGCAACAGGAGTGTCAGCTGGTTCACGGACAGCAATGTGTCTATTCCCGTCGCGACACCGGCCGATGTGGATAATATCACCAACGGTATGATTTTTTACGCCCGGGTGGAAAACACGATTACAGGCTGCTTCAACGTGGCCGAGGTGACTTACAGTATCAACGCAATCCCTACTGACAATCCGATCGTCGGACCCAACACCGTGTGTCTTGATCCAACGGACGTTATTTTCTTTAAGGTCGACCAGTTGAAACCGGGTCACACCTATCAATGGACAATACCGCCAACCGCCACCGTGATCGGCCCGACGAACGATTTCTACGTCCTGCTTCAGTTTCCAAATGTTGTTCCCGGTGGTATTACGATCGAGGTACAGGAAACGTCCCCCGAGGGTTGCCCCGGTGTACCTCAGCAACTGACGATCACGATCGAGGACAATCCTGGTGCACTTGTCATCACAGGTCCGGCTGAAGTATGCGAATTTGAAACGGATGTAGTCTTTAATGTACCCTTGTTTTCCAACCTGACCTATGCCTGGAGTGTTCCGCCGGGTTCGTCGATCATCCTGGGACAGGGAACGGAAGAAGTGCGGGTAAATTTTGGAAACATTCCCGGTGATGTGATCGTAACTCCTTCAACGTCCGTCGGCTGCGTCGGCCCTGTGGCCACCCAACCCGTTGCCATCAACCGGAGACCGGTCATGGCGACGCTGGATAAGACCATCTGCAGCCAGGATGACGCGGAAATCACGCTGGCTGTTGCCGGCGGCAGCGAACCGGCTACGGATTATAATTACAGAGCACGCGTATTGGACGGAGGCTTGTTTATTTTAAACGCGTCGCTGACCCCCCCGCAGAACCCGGTGGGTGACAACGTGTTGTTTACGGACCGTTTTGAAAATAAAACGGTAACACCGCTCAACGTTCGCTATACTGTTTCGGGGATCAGCGCGAAAGGTTGCGAGGGATCGTCGGGCTTTATTACCCTGAGAATTAACCCCGAACCTCAATTGAACCCGACATTAAGCAGAAGCGTCTGCAGCGGAGCGGAAACCGAGATCACGCTTATTTCGGCTGAAAATACTTTCCCGGTTGATAAATTCATCATCAATAATATGACGGTGCCGGCAGGCGTCACTCCGGTTGTACCGGGCGACATTCCCGTAGCCGATGGTATAACCCTGTACGACGACGATGTGCTGTTCAACAACAGGTGGCTGAACAACACTGGTATCAACCAGGTGGTGGCGATCGAAATAATACCCTATAGCACGCTGATCGGATGTTCGGGAATTCCATCCATGGTCAATGTAACGATCTATCCGAATACTATTGTAGACCCCGTCGCCCCGACGATATGTAACGGCGATTTGCTGAATGTTAATTTTACGTCGGCAAACAATCCCGACGCGGATTTTCTCTGGCTCGTGAAGATCGTCGACCCATTTGTTGTCGTCAACAGCCCCGCCGCTGGGATCGGCAACATTTCCAACATGGTATTGACCAATACATCATCGACGCAGGATGGAACCGTGACCTTTGAAGTACAGGGCAGGAACCAGCCCGGTGAAGACGGACCGGGCGGATGTATTAACCCGATCCAGACATTTGTCGTCACGATCTTAAAATCGCCGGTTGCCAATGCGCAAAACCTGATCGCCTGTTCGGATGTTCCCGGTGGAAATACGTACACGGCAAACTTAAAGGCTACTGAAACGTCTATTACGCCGGACGCCGGAACTCCGGATACGAAGATTACGTGGTATGTTACTGACCCCCGGCTGGGACCCGCAGCGGTTATACCGGACGCGGACCTCAGCGCATACGTAATGGGAAATGCTATTCCCGTTTTTGTGGAGGTCGAATACATTCCCACTACCTGCCGGAAGGTAGTAGCCGTACAATACACCGTCAATCCGAATGTGTCCATCACAAGCACAATAAGCGATTACAATGGATTTAACCTGAATTGTAACGCCGATAACACGGGACAGATCAGTATCACGGTGCAGACCGGCACACCTGTTTATGCTTATCGAATCGATGGCGGACCGTTTATAAATGCCGGTGTCGTCACGTATGACTTCAATTCGCTTGCAGCCGGATCCCATACCATCGAAGTACAGGATGTGAACGGATGTACAGTGTCTGAAACGATAGATCTGGTGGAACCACCACCGCTGGTAGCGACGCTGAACATCGACCAGGAGATCACCTGCTTCCTCGGCAACGACGGAATAATCAGTACGAACATAAGCGGTGGTACGGGTACTTACAATTCATACCTGCTGTTGCAGACAAACGCGACCGATCCGGATAACGACGGGATCTTTACAAACCTCGGTGCCGGTTCATATAATGTCAGGGTTACCGACTCAAACAACTGTAAAGTGGATTCCGACCAGGTAACGTTGGATCAACCTACACAAGTGGAGATAAATAGCCTCGCCGTTGCAACGGATGCCAACGGATTCAACCTGAGCTGCCGTGATGCGCTGGACGGCGAAATCGCGATCACGTTTTCCGGGGGGAATCTTCCGCCTGACTACACGGTGACACTGACAAAAGCGAGCGATCCGCTGAATCCTTCGATCGTCAACACCCCGGCATTTAATACAACATTCTCAAATCTCGGTTTCGGGAATTATACGGCCGTGGTACGTGACGGTAAGGGTTGTGAATCTCTTCCCGCATCTGCGATCATCGTAAATCCTCCGCCTTTCAGTCCGGGGTTTGTCGGGATAAACCAGTCCATTTGCCAGGGCGACGATCCGACGGAAATTCAGCAGCTTGTTCCGGCCTTCGGCGGAGTGGGCAATTATCAGTATCAGTGGCAACAGTCGCTGACAGGATCGGCTAACGATGCAGACTGGATCGATATTCCCGCAGCCACTGCCATAACATACGATCCGTTGGTTCTGGCGCAGACGACCTATTTCAGGCGGATAGTAAGAAGTGTGTCGGCCAGGACGGGCGTAGCGTGCGAGATACTCGGCAAGGACAACATTGTGCAGGTGGTCGTTAACCCACTTCCGGTCGTATCGTTTAACGCACCGTCGGAGGTATGCCAGGGTGAATCGTTTACCCTTCAACTGGGTATGACCGGAGGTGCCGCCCCGATCGAATACGACTACTCTTCGGGAGCTGTCACCTTTATTAACCTTATCGGAACGGAAAATACAGCCATTCCTATCAGTAATTTTCAGGCACCAGCGACCTTTACCCTTCTCCGGGTGAAAGATCTGAACGGTTGCCTCGCTGCGAATGTTCCGCAGGCAATCGACGTGGATATTATCAAGATCGATCCGGACTTTACAGTGCTGGCGCCGATTGCGCAATGTTCCGGTGGTACATTTACATTCCAATGGGTTGCCGAACAGGGTGTTAAATACACATGGATTTGGTCCGATGGACAACAGGATGTGATCAACCCTGGTGAAATTCCGCTGGGTGTGAGCACCATTACACACGTCTTCACGGCGGGGTCGACGGAAAGTTCAACGGTTTACCCGGTGAGGCTACAGGCGGAAAACGCGTTGTGTGCGCCCAAGTTCGCCACGAAACCGATAACAGTTTTTCCTACAGTCGTTCTGAATATTTCGCCCAGTGATCCCGTTTTGTGCAGCGGTGAGAGCATTCGTTTTACCGATCAGTCGCAGGGTGTTGACGTCGGAAAGTGGTATTACCAGGTTCTTGGAACAACGGACCAGATGGAGGTTCGGGCCGGCCCCGTACCCGACATCACTTATGTGATGACAAATAATACCACCACCAATCCTATTATTTACGAGGTCGTTTACGAGGCATCGAATAATGAAGGATGCGCGGCGGAATACAGGAAAGAAGTAAAGGTTTATCGTGGAATAACGGCAGATATCATCAACACGCCTGATCCACCTGCTCCTTTTGCTGGAGGTGTTTCGACAGTGGAATTCACCAACAACTCCGCACCGCTTGATGACAACGACTTTGAATATACATGGGACTTCGGCGATGTAAGGGCGGATCCGCCTAACGGTACGGGTATCTCTCCGTTTACCGTCGACTATCCCACCCCCGGTATAAAGAATGTGATCCTGACGGCAATCAACATCGACGCCAGGGATATCGACAATAAAACCTGCCGGAGTTCCGTCACAAAAACCATAAACATCGAGCTCCCGATACTGGGAGCTGCATTTAGGGCAACACCTCTTGCATCCTGTTTCCCGGTTGACATCACAGTGGAAAATCTGTCGCCCGGCGCCGACACGTTTGCATGGGAAGTATACGACCAGTCAGGATTGGTGACGACATCAAACCTGGCCAATCCTGTATTCAGGATTCTCAAACCCGGCGTATACGACATTTATCTCACGGCGAGTTTTTATGCTACCGGTCAGACAGCAGTCGCCGAGCAAAAAGGACTCGAAGTGTTCGACGTGCCCACAGCATTGTTCGAATTACGGCCAAACCCGCTTTATGTACCGGATACCGAAATGCAGACGTTCAACCAGTCGGCGCGGGCAAGTCAGTACTTCTGGGATTTTGACGACGGAACGACGTCCAATGAATTTGAACCCCGTCACCTGTATAAGCTGGAGGGCAAATACAACGTAACCCTGGTTGCAGGTTTTGACAATGGTAACCGTGACGTAGACGGAGACGGTATCCTCGACGGAAATATCATTTGCTATGATACCGTTCGAAACGAACTGATTGCGCTGGACGGCGGATATATCAAACTGCCGAATGCATTCACACCTAACCCGAACGGCTCTACAGGAGGGATAGCAGGCAACGGTACGTTTAATGACGTTTTCCTGCCGATCGCGCGAGGTATCGAAGAGTTTCAGATGCAGATCTTCGACCGGTGGGGTAATCTACTCTTTGAAAGCCGGGACAGGAACATCGGATGGGACGGGTATGACCGCAATGGCAAGTTGCTGCCCGCAGGTGTATATGTCTTTAAGCTGATCTTGCGTCTCTCCGACGGACAACGAACGACGAAAGTGGGAGATGTAACATTGATACGATGAGAAATCAATAACTTTAATGCGGATGAAAAAATTTTTACCCTTGTTTATGCTGATTACCGGTTTTTGCGCGCAGGCACAGGATCCGCAGTTCTCTCAGTATTACCAGGCCCCGCTTTATCTGAATCCCGGATTTACCGGGATAACGCCCCAGCAACGTCTTGTTTTAAATCACCGCATACAATGGCCAAGCCTGCCCCAGGCTTTTTCAACCTATGCAGCGTCCTATGATGTTTTTATCAATGAACTGAGAAGTGGTTTCGGATTCCTGTTCACAACTGACAAAATGGGTTCGGCAGGGTGGAGGACAACGACAGCCAGCCTGCTTTATTCCTATAAAGTGAAGCTGACGGAGAACATCGTTTTTTCGCCGGGGCTCTCTTTCGGATATGGAACCAATGGATTGGACCGGACTAAACTTAAACTGGGCGACGGCCTCGAATACGACGGAATATCACTTGATCCGGAATTAAACAAGCTGGGACGTCAGAGTTATTTTGATTTTGGGTCCGGATTCTTACTGTATTCGAAAAGTCTGTGGATCGGCGCTTCGTTCATGCACATGAACAGACCGAACCTTTCCGTACTTAACGACGTCAGCCGTCTCGGCATGAAAACCGCTGTCCATGGTGGAGTCAGGTTAAGCCTGAACGGAAGTTTAAAGACCCGCGCCAGGGTTTCTTACCTCACACCGTCGTTTATTTACCGTATGCAGGGCAACACATTCACACAACTGGATCTGGGCTTGAACTACCACATCGATCCGGTATCAGTGGGAGTCTGGTACAGGGGCAAGCCATTTCAAAAGTCGGTGATCAACAGCATTACACAGGATGCTTTTATACTTTACCTGGGATTGTATTTTAAAAATCTCACCATCGGCTACAGTTATGATTTTACCGTTTCCGAACTACAGACGGCTTCAGGCGGTGCCCATGAGATTTCTATCGTATATGAATTCAATACCAAGTCGACGCGAAAGGATATCAAGAAAAAATACAGGCTGATACCTTGCCCCACATTCAACAGCAAGGAAGGATTCTGGAATTAACCGGATAAGCTGCTTCCCGCCGCCGCTGACCAACAACTTACTTTGTCCATCCTGCCGTAATGGTTAATTTGCCGGCCGAATTTTGCGTGCCGACAACTATTGACAATGAATTTAGCATCTTCTCTTACCCACCCGGTTTTTAAAAAAATAGGCGCTGTGGCGGACCAGTTGAACCTGGAAACGTACGTCGTCGGAGGATTCACGCGTGATCTGATCCTGAACAGGCCATCCAAGGATATCGATTTTGTTTGCGTGGGAAGTGGTATTCACCTCGCCCAGCAGGTCGCCAGGTCTCTTGGATCGGGTGCCCATGTAACGGTCTACAAAAATTTCGGAACAGCCCAGATCCATCTTGACGACCTCGACCTTGAATTCGTCGGTGCAAGAAAAGAATCCTACCGGAGTGAATCCAGGAAACCCATCGTTGAAGACGGAACCCTTGAGGACGACCAGCGGCGGCGTGACTTCACCATGAATGCCATGGCGATTTGCCTGAACCACGACCGGTTTGGAGAACTCATCGACCCGTTCGACGGCCGGGAGGATATGAGAAAAAAAACGATCCGTACACCACTCGATCCCGTTGTCACATTTTCAGACGATCCGTTGCGTATGATGCGGGCAGTCCGGTTTGCGTCCCAACTCGGGTACGATATTGAACCCGATACGTATCAGGCGATCGTTACACAGGCGGAACGTTTAAAGATCGTTTCACAGGAACGTATTACGGACGAGTTGAACAAGATCATCTTAAGTCCCGTGCCTTCCTATGGTTTCAAGCTCCTTTTTCATAGTGGACTATTGAACCAGTTTTTTCCGGAGCTTGTGGCGTTGCATGGCGTTGAATACGTTGGCAACCGTGCCCATAAAGACAATTTCTTTCACACCCTTCAGGTTCTGGACAATGTATCGAAAGTTTCGGATGACCTGTGGCTGAGATGGGCAGCGATACTGCATGATATCGCAAAGCCGGCGACCAAACGTTATGACAAGAATCATGGCTGGACCTTTCACGGTCATGAGGAAAAAGGCGCCCGCATGACGCCGGGGATTTTTAAAAGACTCAAGCTTCCGTTGAACGAGAAGATGGAGTTTGTCCAGAATCTGGTCCGCCTGCACCTGAGGCCGATACCGCTGGCGAAAGAAGTAACAGATTCCGCCATCCGCAGGTTGCTTTTTGACGCCGGCGATGATATCGACGCCCTGATGAAACTCTGCCGTGCCGATATCACGTCCAAGAACCTGGAAAAAGTAGGCAAGTTTCTGAGGAACTTTGATCTGGTGGAGCAGAAAATAGCGGAGGTGGAACAAAAGGACCATATCCGCAACTTTCAGCCGCCGGTGACAGGGGATGAGATCATGGAAATGTTCAGGATTCCGCCCGGCCGGATCATTGGTGATATCAAGGAACAGATCAAGGAGGCCATCCTGGAAGGTGAAATAAAGAATAACAGGGAAGAGGCCCTGGAACTTCTGATGAAGATTGCCCGGGAAAAAGGGCTCGTTTTAAGCAACAAATAAAAAAGCCGACGAGGATGAATCACCGTGGCATATCCATTGGTGCCCCGTTCGATGCAACCCTTTTCTTTCTAACTTGTCTTTGTAACCAAAGTGTGGGATTTCGATTGGATCAGCAGGTATTAAGCATGCACGAAGAGCTGATTGCGCGCTGCAAGGCGGGTGACCGGGAGGCACATTATGGCCTATATAAACTCTATTCCAGGGCGATGTATAATGTAGGATACCGTATTACCCGGAGCGAAGAGGAGGCGGAAGATGTTTTGCAGGAAGCGTTTATCAACGCTTTCCGAAATCTTGATAAATACCGGGGTGACGCCACGTTCGGGGCCTGGCTGAAACGGATCGTCGTAAACAAAGCGATAAATGCCCTGAAGAAGCGAAAGCATGAATCGATTCCGGAGGATGAGCATTGGGACGTTGCTGAGGCTGAACCACCCGCTGAATATGGGGATGAATTTACCGTTGAGCGAGTGAAGCGATGTATTGAGCAATTGCCGGATGGTTACCGCGCCGTGTTGTCTTTATATTTGCTGGAAGGGTACGATCACCAGGAGATCTCGGAAATAATGGGCATATCTGAATCGACGTCGAAATCGCAGTTGAACCGTGCCAAGAACAAGTTAAGGGAATTGTTGACAGAAAAGGGTTTGTCTTAAAACTACTACCAGTAATGAAAGAACCATTGGAAGATTTTATCGGTCGAAACCGGAGCGCGTTTGACGATAAGGAACCACCGGAACGGGTTTGGAGTAATATCGAGAAGGCTTTGCCTGCGAGGTCTGCGGGTATTTGGAATTCTTTATTCGTATGGCGCGCTGCCGCAGTGATTTTTATGGCGCTGTCCGTTTACCTGCTGATCCCTGAAAAAAGGGACGGGAAGGATAACGGTGCTTTCCTCAAGACCAACAGTGAGTTCAATGATGTGGAGGCATTTTACTTTCAGCAAATTTCCGAGAAGGTTGAAATGATCGATGAATTTCAGAAAAATGAAGGCCTGAATGGATTCACACAGGATTTTCAGCAGCTGGAAGCGATGTATATGGTATTGAAGGAGGAGATGAAAACACGGCCAAGTGACAAGGTAAAGGATGCCCTGGTGCTCAACTTACTGGTGAGGATTGATTTACTCAATCAGCAGCTACACCAGTTGGAAAAACAGTACGATGTGGACAAGAAGGACAACGATGATTCCGTATAGAGCGGACTGACGGTTGACAGACTGTGTATAAATGCAAAAAAGCCCAGCGTCTCTGGGCTTTTTTGTTTACCTAAACCTAAACCTATGAGAAGAATTACTCTACTCAAGGAATACTAACGTGCATGACAGGCACAGGTTTCGCAGCATCAAAAAAAAATCAACTATTTTTTCAATTTGTCGCTAAAAACTTTTTTTAACTTTTCCACCTTGGGTTGTATAATAAACGCACAGTACGGAGCGTTGCCGTTCAGGTTATAATAATCCTGATGATAATTTTCAGCAACATAGAACGTTGTAGCCGGACTTATCTCGGTCACAACCGGACGATCGAACACTCCTGACTCGTCAAGCTTATGCCTGTAAGCCTCGGCCAGTCGCCGTTGTTCTTCATTGTGGAAAAAGATCACACTTCGGTACTGGGTTCCGATGTCGTTTCCCTGGCGGTTTAGTGTGGTCGGGTCGTGCGTTTTCCAGAAAATTTCCAGCAAGGCTTCGAAACTTACCTTAATCGGGTCGTACGTCAGGCGGATGACTTCGGCATGACCCGTCAGACCGCTGCAAATTTCTTTATAGGTGGGATTTTTTACTTTTCCGCCCGAATAACCGGACTCCACCTTCTCCACACCCGCCACGCGCTGAAATACAGCCTCGGTACACCAAAAGCACCCCGATCCAAAGGTCGCCAGTTGCAGGCCGGAGGAATTCAATTCATTCGTCATAAAAACACGGTTTTCGACTGCCTCGATTAGCATCCCGGAATTGGGGGATTAAATAAACGAAAGATCAGTACATGGTAATTGTCTACTAAACCACACCGGGTACAAAATGGTTTAGCTGTCCATGGGCATTGGTCGGATCGGCGACATTTGCTGCCGGGTGGCCGGCTCCTTTAATAGTTTTGGTAGAATCCTTTTATGGCCGGTACCAGTTGGTTGTAGATAGGTTTGGTGAACTCCAGGAAGAGATCCTGCGGGTTTGGCGGTTGCTGTTCCCGCAGTTTACACATCTTCAGCTGCTGATCGCTGAGCGCGCGATCATCGCCATTAAAACGGGCCCATTGACTGACCCACACGTACTCGCCATTGAACTTCCGGTGCGTTAAGACGCCGGAAGTTTTGGCATCCACTACGATCATACTAAGTAATCCGTTCGAGGTCAACTCTTTCCGGTAGGTGGTGAGCTTGGCCTTAACGGTATTGTAAACCGGTACAACTTTGCCATCGATTTTCGCTTCGCCGACCTTGACACTGTCTTTGGTGACCGTCTCTTCCTTTTCCTTAAGCGAGGAGTTACCCACGGAGAAATCATCGAACTGAATCCGGATGATCTGATCAGCCGCCGCGAGTTTTACGACATTGGCTTCTTCCGGAGTATAGAACCTGATAAAAGTCCCTTCCGTATAGTTCGAACGAAGGAACTCTTCCACCTTGTCCTGAAAAAAACCGCCGCTTAAATTGTATCTCGCGGGTACCGGAATTTGCTCCAGGATAACTTTTAAGGTAGCCACATCTTTTGACTTATCCAGGTACTCGATAACATCCTTGTAACCCGGAACAAAATTCTGGGCGTCCACAAAATTGAAGTATGCTTTCTTTGCATCATTGCGGTTACCTTTCATCAGGGCGTCGATGCCGGCGGTATAACTTTCCTCCGCGGCTTTTTCTTTCAGCGGCCCGATCTCCGCATAGTAGTTCTTTGGATTGGGAACAGCCTTCTTGCATCCGGGACACTGACGGATCGCTTCGTATAATGTGTTAATGTAACTGTAAGACTGAATGGCATTTTTCCATTTATAATTGGAATTCGAGGCAATCTCATTCCTGGCCTCGTTTTCATAAAACTCAACAGCCAGAGGGTAGGCATTCTTCAGAGCTTCCAGTGATTTTGAATGATCCGGATTCTGCCTTAACCGGGATACAGATTTCAGAACGGCTTCATAATAATCTCCTCTTTCATACGCCTTTTTTCCCGAGCTGCAGGCGAAAAGAACAAGTACGGAAATAACGATAAGCAAATGCCCTGATTTCATATGGGATGGTATTCAATTTGTGGCGAAAGATAGTGTGCGCAGGTGAAAAATAAATTTAAAAATGAACGATTAAGTTACATCAGTATCCTCATACCGTATCACCGCCTACCCGGCGCCTGGATCATATCGTCTTTGTCATCCACAAACCGCATGCAGACCGCTCCGATCAGCAGGAAGACACCGGCCATAACAAGGCTGTAGATCGCTTCTGAACCGTACACATATTTGACAATCGGACCGCCTACAACACCGTTGATAATCTGGGGAAGGGTAATGAAAAAATTGAATACTCCCATGTATATCCCCATTTTGTGCGCGGGTATTGCACCTGCGAGAATGGAGTAGGGCATGGAAAGTATACTGGCCCACGCGAATCCTATTCCGATCATGGGAATGATCAGGACGACGGGATCGTGAATGAAATAAATGGAGATCAGTCCGATGCCCCCGGCCGTAAGGGACACACTGTGCGTGAGCTTTCGCCCGATCCGAAGTGCAATAGCAGGAAGCAATAACGCGTAAACAGCAGACACCCCGTTGTAAATACCAAACAGTCCGCTTACCCAGTTACCCGCATCCTGATAGGCACCCGAAGATGTATCGCCCACAGGTAATCCGTACACATGCGTGGCAATCGCTGACGTTGAGAAGACCCACATGGAGAATAATGCGAACCACGAAAAAAACTGAACGACGCCCAGTTGTTTCATCGTCTTCGGCATCCCCGTAAAGTCACGTATGATCACGGAAATTCCTTTTCCACCGGGTTCGTTCCTCTCGCGTTCTTTCTGGGATTCGTCGGGCGGGTATTCCCTTGTGGTAATCACAGTCCAGACGATAGCAAAGAGAAAAACAAATGCGCCTGCATAAAAAGACAGCGTAACGTTAAGCGGCACTTCACCGGATCCTGCAATTTTCTGCACGCCGAAAAATTCGGCAAAAATGTAAGGCAACCACGAGCCGATCACAGCGCCCATTCCAATCAGAAACGTCTGGATGGAAAAACCCAGTGTTCGTTGATCCGACGGCAGGAGGTCAGCGACTAGCGCACGGAAGGGTTCCATAGCCACATTGAACGATGCATCCATCACCATGAGAATTCCGGCTCCGACATAGAGGGGAGGAAGTATATTTACCAGTATGCTGGCATTGGGCATGAACACCAACGCGCCGGTGGCAAGTATCGCGCCCGCCAGGAAATAGGGTCTTCGTCTTCCCAATGAAGTCCAGGTACGGTCACTGTAATATCCGATGATGGGTTGAATGATCATACCCGTAAGGGGAGCAGCAAGCCAAAACCACGACAGGTGTTCAACATCGGCGCCGAAGATCCCGAGGATCCTCGAAGCATTGCCATTCTGCAAGGCGAAACCAAATTGAATTCCCAGAAATCCAAAACTCATGTTCCAGATCTGCCAGCGTGACAAGCGGGGTTTTGAAAGCGGGGGTTTAGTGTTCATGTCAGTGAAATCAGCCACATTAGATCATACAATAAAAGGCAAGCATAATCACTAACCTCAGCCTGAACTCAACGCCATGGCATCAACAATCCCGACGCTTTACCTTAAACAGACATGAAAGTAATAATTAATTCAGCAATTGATACAAGCCGGCGTGCGTTACCACGTAAATATCAACTCATCGCTGAGGTATTCTACCTCCACGGTATGGACATCTTCCTGTGGTGCCGGCTCAGGATCGTATATCGGGTCGAATTTTTCAAGAGGCGCAAAAAATCTGTTGATATCCCTTGAAAGTCTGACTTCCGTTCCATTAACGCGTATGCTATGGGTATGCTCATCAAGTCCGTGAATAACCAGCTTTAACCTGCTCACAGGTGAACGATAACTACCCGTTACGGGCGAAAGGATAACCTCCCTTTTTTCGGAATCGTAGACCAGTTCGCGCTTTGCGAAACGCCCCGTCTGGTATTCGAACGTAGAACCATCATCTTCATAAAAGGTAAAGGACGATCCCCTCCCGGTGTAGACATGAAGAATCAGGATTTGCGAAAGTTCTTTCGTATTCGATTTTACCGGCTGCATCGGAATAAGCGCTCCCGCTCTTACAAATACAGGCAGTTTATGCAACGGGCATTCGAGGATGATGTCGCTGTTTCCGCCATACTTTTTCCCATTGTATAAGTAGTACCATTCCCCTTCGGGCAAATATACCCGGACAAATTCCTTATCACTTTCAACCGGGGCGACAAGGAAATAAGGTCCGAAAAGGTACTGGTTCTGAAACTGCCCTTCGTAGATCCGGGAGTTGTGCGTATAATCGATCGCCAGCGAACGCTGAACGGGCAGCCCGGTATTGCTCGCGTCGTAGAACAAGGAGTAGATATAGGGCATGATCTGATACCTGAACTTGATATAGTTCCTAGATATCTGTTCAACCTCTTCACCATACGCCCATGGTTCGGAGTCCCTGCTGTTGATCATGGAATGTGCGCGGAAAAAAGGTGCGAAAGCGCCGATGGAGATCCATCGGGCAAAAAGCTTTGTGCTGGCGTCGCCTACAAATCCTCCCACATCGTACCCGGCGAAGGCAATACCGCCCAGACCCATTCCCGACACCATCCGTACACCCAGTATCATATGTTCGTCATAGGCGACGTTATCACCTGTCCAGACGGCTGCATAACGTTGAATACCGGAGTAGCTGGAGCGCGTAAGGTTAAACGGACGTTTTCCCTTTAGTAATGTTTTTGTTCCCTCATAGGTACTGCGCGCCATTTGAAATCCATATATATTCCGCCCCCTGCGCATCGTCGAGTAGTTGCCTTCAAAGTTCATCTCGATGTTTTCCGGAAGCATATGGCCCCATGAGGCAATCTCATTCATATCGTTCCAGAAACCTTCCACACCGATCGCTACGTAATCCTTGAACTGTTCCTGCCACCATTGACGTGTTTTGGGGTTGGTAAAATCCGGGAAATGACACCAGCCGGGCCAGACCTGCCCGGCATAGTTCGATCCATCCGGATACTTGATAAAAACGTCCTGGCGGACGCCTTCATCGTATGTGTCGTATCCTTCCTCGACTTTAATACCGGGATCACACATGACGACAACTTCAAATCCCATGACTTTGAGTTGATCGATCATGGCCTTAGGATCGGGAAAGTCCTTTTTGCTCCAGGTAAAAATCTTGTATTGCTCCATGTAATGGATATCCAGTACAATTACATCGGCTGGAATATCCTTATCGCGAAAGGTATTGGCCAGTGTCAGTACTTCTTTGTCCGGATAGTAGCTGTAACGGCATTGCTGATAACCGATGCTCCAAAGCGGGGGCATCTCCATGCGGCCTGTGAGATGCGTGTATTCCCTGATGATCTCTGCTACCGATCCCGAGTGAATGAAGTAGTAGTCCATTTCCCCGGTATCCGCAGAGAAGCTGGAAAAGCGGTCGTTCGATGCTCCAAAATTAAAAAACGATTTATGGGAATTATCGAAGAACATCCCGTATGCAAGGTGGTGATGGACGCCGATATAAAACGGGATGGTACTGTAAAGCGGGTCGGCCCCGGTTCCGTAGGCGAAACTATCGGTATTCCAGTTCTGATAGCCGGAGCCCCTGCGGTCAAGCGGTCCTGTTTTTTCTCCCAATCCGATAAAACGTTCACCTTCCTGTAGTTTTTTGTATGTCGTAACCTGTTCACCGCTCCAGCTGGTACCAAAAGAAGTGTCGTCCTCGTTGATTACCTGGTGGTGAAGGGTCTGAAAACTAAAACGCACGGGACCTTTGCTGATGTTGACCACCAGGGCCGCCGTTTGGATTTCAATAGAGTGTGGGTGCTCCGTGAGTATAAAATTCACGGGAAGGGGAGTTGCAATGACCGCATACGAGAAGTCTTCAAAATCCTCTTCCTGTGTGATACTTACCCGGATCATATTATCCGTATAGATCAAGACCCTGAAATTTCCGAAGTCTGTCTTTCCCTGTATGCCATGGGTTACTTTCGCCCATTCGTTGAGAGTACCCAGGCTTTTGCTGCGTGAAGAGGTTAATTTTTTTGCCATGTAGCGGTCGCTTGATTATAGGCTCAATTAAAGATAATTACAGGCACTAAACCTAAAACGGCAGGGCACAAAAGTGCAGAAAACGATTGCGGCAACAGGGTAAAAAAAAGCAGGTGTAAAACCTGCCTTTTGTCTTTTTACTTTTTAGGCTTTCCTTTTTTCAGGGAAGACTCTCTTACGATAAGCCGGGTCTTCAGCACCTTTGTTTCCGGGGTTGGATCCTCATTGTCCTTAGACTTGAACTCGATCTGACGGATTAGAAGTTTTGCGGCTTCCTGTCCCATTTCAAATCCAGGTTGATCGACGGAAGTCAACGGTGGTTCCAGCAGCGCACTGAAGAACCAGTTACTGAACCCGACGACGGCGATATCCTTGGGGATTTTCAGGCCCGCTTCCTTGATGGCCTGCATAGCGCCCATGGCAGCCGGGTCGTTGGTTGCAAAGATCGCGTCGGGAGGATTGCTCATCTTGAGCAGCTGTTCCGTTGCGCTTTTACCTTCTTCAATGGTTCCCAATGGACACGACACAATGAGATCGGATTGCACGGGAACATTATTTTCCTTCAGGGCTTCCAGGTAACCTTCGAGACGTTGCTTGGTGATACCCAGGTTGGGAGGACCTTCCAAATGGGCGATCCGCTTGCAGCCCTGATCGATCAGGTGTTGGGTTGCTTCCTTGGCGCCGCTCAGGTCATCGACGATCACCATGCTGGAATTGGCATTCTCGTATACCCGGTCGAAAAACACCATAGGAACACCTTTCGCAAGGATACCTTCGATATGATCGAATGTATTGGTCTCGCGGGAAAGGGAGATCAGCATGCCGTCGACACGGCTGTTGAATAGTGCTTTTATATCGATCTTCTCACGTTGAAGGGATTCATTCGATTGTGTGATGATAACGTTGTAACCTGCGCTGTAGGCGACATCTTCGATTCCACTGATAACAGTTGAAAAGAAAAAGTGAACAAGTTCCGGAATGATCACGCCCAGGGTATTGGTCTTGCTTTGCCGGAGGCTTAGCGCCACAATGTTCGGCTGGTAATTGAGTTTCTCTGCCAGTTCGTTGACAGCCTTTTTGGTCTGGGGACTGATGTCCGGATGATCCTTTAAGGCCCTGGATACTGTTGATGGAGAAATGCCCAGTTCGCGGGCAATGTCCTTAATGGTTACTTGATTGTACTTCATGTATGCAAGTTTAGAAACTATTGCGGAATCACCGCAACTAGTTGCATAATTATTTTTTCAAACCGCAATCGATTGCTTTTGCGCATTCAACAAATTTCCCGTGGTAGAATGGCGAAGGATGTAAGGTTACGGGAGCAACGGTAGCGCCTAAGTACCTGACCTGAAAGCTTGTAGATGAAGTTCAGCCGACCGGTTTCTTTGATGCAAGCAACTTGTCGGAGCCGGGTACGGGAGGGAGCGCGTCAACGTTTGTTCCGGTTGTTTTCCACCGTTTTTGATTACTGGAAACGATTGCGATGTCGATTCCAGTAAAAATAAATGCATTTTTTTATTAAGTATTAAATAAGTTCTACCTACCTTAAAATTGAATTGCAAACGTGTGTATATCGCAATTCGTGAGTGTTAGTAAATTATTTTAACCCAAACCAAAAACTGTATGACGAAATTTTATCTGTTAGTAGGCAGGTATCTGGTCGTACTCTTCGTCTTAGCCTCATTTCTGGCTAATGCCCAGAGTAAAACCGTGACTGGAAAAGTGACATCCGCTGACGACGGGTCAGGTGTGCCAGGTGTTAATATTATAGAGAAAGGAACCAGCAATGGTACCGTTTCTGATGCGGACGGCAAGTACTCTATTTCTGTGAGCGACAATGCAACGCTCGTATTCTCGTTTGTCGGATATACTTCGCAGGAAGTGGTGGTCGGCAATCAATCCGCTTTAGATGTATCCCTTGCCCTGGATGTCCAGGCGCTGACAGAAGTGGTTGTCGTGGGTTACGGTACACAGGAAAAGAAAGAGATCACCAGTTCGGTCGCCAGTATCAAGGCGGAAGATTTTAACAAAGGTACGGTTAACAACCCGATTCAATTGTTACAGGGTAAAGTTGCCGGTTTGAATATTTCCCGCGCGGGTGGTGACCCTAACGGGGGTTTCAATATCCGTCTCCGCGGTGTTGGTACCATCGGAGCTAACGTAGAGCCATTGGTTGTTATCGATGGGATTATCGGCGGATCACTCAGTACGGTTGACCCTAACGATATCGAGTCGATCGATGTGTTGAAAGACGGATCCGCAGCGGCTATTTACGGTAGCCGGGGTGGTAGCGGTGTTATCCTGGTGACAACCAAATCAGGAAAATCCGGAAGAGTACAAATCGATTACAACGGATCATTTGCCATCGAAAACGTTGCCCGCAGCATTGATGTGATGAGCGCAGCGGAATACCGCCAGGTTCCAGGCCACATAGACCTGGGTTCAACAACGGATTGGTTGGATGTAGTAACCCAGCAAGGCCACGCCATGGTACATAACCTGGCATTGACCGGAGGTACCGCACAGACTACCTACCGCGCATCCGTAAACGTCCGGAATTCCCAGGGCGTTGGTATCAAATCCGGTTTTGAGCAGTTCAACGGCCGTTTGAGCATCACACAAAAGGCCCTTAAGGACCGTGCTACATTCAGCCTGAATTTATCGTCTACTACAAAAGACGCACAGGAAGGTAACGCAGCATCTTTCAACTATGCCATCCTCGCTAACCCGACGATGCCTGTGTATGATAACACAACGAACAGCCCGACAGCGGGTGCCGCTTACGGCGGATATGCCGAACGTGATATCTTCGACTTTTTCAATCCCCTTTCTATCGTTGAACAAAATGAGCGCGACAAAAAAGAAACCCGCCAGTTGGTGAGCCTTCGCGCCGAGTATGACTTCTCCGATTTTGTTGACGGATTCCGCGCTGCAGCGTTCTATTCTTCCCAGACTGAATCCGATTTTTATGGCGGATCGAATAAAAAGACATCGAAATTCGGAGGCCAGGGAGGCCAGGGTCGCGCAGGAAGAGCAACTGACCAGCGCTACAACGAGTTGTTCGAAACAACCTTGAACTACGATAAATCCATCGGCAACGTGAACCTCGCGGTTTTGGGAGGTTATTCTTATCAGGAATTCTACAACGAGGGCTTTGCCCTGGCGGGTGGAAATTTCCTCACGGATGCATTTACCTATAACAACCTCGATGCCGCACTGGACTTCGACAATGGTCTTGGTTCCGTGGGCAGCTATGCAAACTCGAATAAACTGGTTGCATTCTTCGGAAGAGTTAACCTGAATTTCGCCGGCAACTTCTTCGTTTCCGCCAGCGTACGCCAGGAGGGATCTACCCGGTTCGGTGCCAATGAAAAGTGGGGTACATTCCCTGCGGCCAGCGCCGGCGTTACATTGAGTAACCTGATCGATATACCGGCAGTTAACAGCTTGAAGGTGAGAGCCAGCTACGGTGTTACCGGTACACAGCCGGGTAATTCTTACATTTCGCTTCAACGTTTCGGCCGTACTGGAAGCTTCTTCTATAACGGCGCTTACGGTCCCAGTTACGGTCCTATCAGTAACGCGAACCCCGACCTGAAATGGGAAAACAAGAGCGAAATCGATTTGGGCTTCGACTTTGTAATGCTTGACAACAAGCTGTCCGGTACGTTCGACTGGTATCAGCGTACAACAAAGGATATGATCCTTCCCGTTAACGTGCCTGTTCCGCCAAATTTGTTCGGACAGACAGAACTTAACCTGGGTGAGCTGAAGAACTCAGGGGTGGAATTAACTCTTAACTACGCCGCTATCAGCAAAGGTAATTTTACCTGGACTGTAGGTGGTAACATGGGAACTTACAAGACAGAAGTAGTTAGTTTAAAAACACCGGACGGAAACCTTTCCATTGGAGAAGGTGGTGTTCTATACCGTGCGTCAATGGGTTCTCCCGGTCAGAGTGCGGTACAATTGGTTCGCGTGAAGGAAGGCAGCCCGCTCGGCGATCTCTGGGGACTTGTTTACGATGGTGTGAATGCCGACGGTACCTATAAGTTTAAGGATGTAAACGGTGACGGTACAATATCCACGGATAGCGATGAAGACAAGGCTGTTATCGGAAACGGACTTCCGAAGATGACATTTGGCTTTAACAACAACTTCAGCTACAAGCGTTTCGACCTGTCCATCTTCCTGAACGGTGCCATTGGACATGACCTGCTGAACAGCTACCGCGCGTTCTATGAAAACAACGAAACCACTACTGTAAACAACTGGAACATCGTAACGACAAAATACTACGATCCTTCCGTAACAAAGGCCAACGTAAACAGCTATCACGTTGAGAAAGCAAACTTTGTCAGACTGAACAACGCTTCCCTCGGGTACAACCTCGATGTGAAGAAAGGTGGTATGATCCGCAATTGCCGCATTTATGTAACCGGACAAAATTTGTTCACGATCACCGACTACACAGGTGTTGATCCCGAAGTTCGCTACATGGATACGGATCCCGAACCCGATGATGGACTGGCTTCCGGTATTGAAAGGCGTTCAACCTATTTTACTACAAGAACATGGACCGTAGGTGTAAATCTTGGTTTCTAATTAAAAAAGGCTAACAATATGAAAAATAGATTTTTTAGAAAAATAATGCTGGTGGGGCTGAGTATGTCTTTTGTTACTCTGTCTTGTACCGACCTGGATGAAGAGCTGTACAGTACGGTAACTGCGGATAACTTTTTCAAAACCGATGACGAATTCATAGCTGCACTTGGTGCGGCCTACTCGTCTTTCGGTGGCCTTGGAAATCACTCCGGATTGTGGTCTACCAATGAACTTGTTTCGGATGAACTGATCATCACAACAAAGGGTGGAGACTGGTACGACGGTGGTGTTTTGCAACAGTTACATAAACACGAATACACACCTGACAACTCTTTCTTCAACAACACCTGGACATTCCTGTACGGTGGTGTGAACACAGCCAACCGTCTGATCTCCCAGTTCGAGGATCTGAAGGCGGCTGGTAATGAAGATGCCGAGGCATTCATCGCCGAATTACGTGCGATCAGGGCGCTTTGGTATTACTGGATCATGGACGGCTTCGCGAGAGGTCCTCTGGTGACGGATTTTAAATCCACAGAGACTCCCGGTAATGCAACACGTCAGCAGTTATACGACTTCATCGAGTCGGAACTCAACGAAATACTTCCGCTCCTGCCGACAGCAAAGGATGCTACGACATACGGAAGAATGACTCGTTGGGCAGCGCTTTCGATCCGTGCTAAACTTTACCTGAATGCGGAAGTGTATACCGGTACTCAGCAGTGGGCGAAAGCCGCCGCGGATGCAAAGGAGATCATCGACGGAACAAAATTCAATCTTGAATCCGTTTATGCCGATAACTTCGCCGTGAACAACTCCGGATCCGCAGAAAATATCCTTGTGTATCCGTATGACAAAGTGTTCTCTACCGGATTCAACTGGCCCATGATGACACTTCACTACGCCAGCCAGACAGTTTTCAACCTGACGCAACAACCATGGAACGGATATGCCGTAGTAGAAGAATTCTATAATTCCTACTCTGACCCTGTTACAAACCCAGGACCTCAGGGACCGGTTTGGAAAGGTCTTGCGCCGGATGCAAACGAAGATAAAGTAGCCGATGATATCGGTACACTGGATTCGCGCCTCTCCAACTTTCTCGTAGGCCCTCAGTACAAACCTAACGGTGATCCTGCAGTTGATCCTGCTTTCGAAAATGAAACAGCTCCGTCTCCTGATCCTGATGGAACAAGACTGGTGTTCACGCCGAAGATCAATGAAATCGGCCCGAACTCATGGCGTCAGGGTGGTGCCCGTATCGGCAAATATAAATACGAGCAGGGTGGAACAGACAACATGAGCAATGACTTTGTCATCTTCCGTTATGCTGATATCCTGCTGACCCGCGCTGAAGCGCTCTGGAGATTGAGCCCTGGTGATGCAGAAGCACTCACATTGGTTAACCAGGTACGTACCCGTGCGAAGGTTGACGCTTTCGGTGCGTTGGATGCAGATAAATTATTGGCTGAAAGAGGCCGTGAAATGTTTGCTGAAATGACACGCCGCCAGGATCTGATACGCTTTGGTAAATTTTCATCGGCCTGGGGCTTTAAAGATGCCAAGCCTGAAAGCGATACCAAGTACGCGGTCTTCCCTATTCCGAAACAGCAGATCGACATCAACTCAAAGTTGACTCAGAACTTCGGATATTAAGTTATGTCTCTTATTAGAAAGCAAGCATCCTCCATCGGGGGATGCTCGCTTTTTTTATAGGGTTCCCAACGAGCGTAGAATCGTCACATAAGCGACGCTACACGCCTGACAGGATGAATGCTCACAAGCCAGGATGCTGATGAATCGAAAATCACTTTTTCGGACCTATTTTGTTTTTTTTTGTGACGCCAATTAAAACTTGTTTTTAATTTTACATCCGGTTGAGGGGTGGCTTTATTTCCCATGTTGAATTATGCTGAGGATGTTGAATGCTACATTTTTTTTGAAGAACGTTCCTCTTGTGTCTATACTCCTCCTGCTGGCTTGTTGTGAAAGCCCGGAACATAAAACCTCCGAAGACACACTTTTTATACTTCATGACCCCGGACAGACAGGGGTACATTTTGTTAATGAACTGAACCATACCGAGACACTCAACCCCTACACATTTAAAAGCTTTTATAACGGCGGCGGCGTTGGTATGGGAGACTTCAACAACGATGGGTTGCTGGATATATTTTTCTCGGGTAACCTCGTGTCCAACAAACTCTATATAAACAAAGGCAATTTTAAATTTGAAGATGTTACCGCCACGTCGGGCCTCTCCTCGGAAGGTATATGGACTACCGGCGTGAGTATCGCGGATATCAATTCGGATGGATTGCCGGACATATACATTTGTAAATCCGGGCCACCCGGCGGACAAAGACGAACGAATGAGCTGTTTATTAATAACGGCGATCTTACTTTTAGCGAAAAAGCGAAAGCGTACGGCCTCGATTTTGACGGACTCTCCGTTCACGCCGCTTTTTTTGACTTCGACCGCGACGGCGACCTGGACTGTTACCTGCTCAACAACTCACTCCGGGCCGTAGGCGGTTTTGACCTGCGTAAAAATCAACGGAATATCCCGGACACCACCGGTGGTAACCGACTGTTGAGGAACGACAACGATCACTTTGTGAATGTCAGTGAAGAAAGTGGAATTTACACGAGCAAGATCGGCTTTGGCCTCGGTGTCACGATCGGCGATGTGAACAGAGACGGGTGGCAGGATATCTTCGTTTCGAATGATTTTTTTGAAAAGGACTACCTCTATATCAACAACAGCGACGGTACATTTAAGGAATCACTCGAAGACTACATGCGGGAAATAAGTCTCGGATCCATGGGTGCGGATATGGCTGATATTAACAACGACGGTTTACCCGAAATTTACGTCACTGAAATGCTCCCGGAATCGGATGTCAGGCTGAAAACAACGTCACAATTCGAAAGCTGGGACAAATATTCCTTGAGTTATGAGCAGGGATATTTTAAACAGTTCAGCAGGAATGTTCTTCAGTTGAATAACGGAGACGGCACATTCTCTGAGATATCCAGAATGGCCGGTGTTCACGCGACGGACTGGAGCTGGGGTGCGTTGATATTCGATATGGACAATGACGGGCTGAAAGATATATTTGTAGCCAACGGAATATACAAGGACCTGATCAATCAGGACTATGTCAGCTTTATCGCCGATCCCAATACGATCCGCGAAATCCTGAGAAAGGAAAAAACAGTAGTTAAGCGCCTGGTAGACTCAATCCCGTCGAACAGGCTTCCTAACTATGCCTTCCATAACAACGGCGATCTTTCTTTCACAAACGAGGCGGATAAATTCGGACTCGCTGAGCCCACGCACTCCAACGGTTCGGCTTATGGGGATCTCGACAACGACGGTGACCTTGACCTTGTATTGAACAATGTGAACATGCCGTCGTCTGTTTATGAAAACCGTTCCAGACAAAAAATTCCATCTAATCACACGCTTTCCGTTGTCCTTCACGGTGAAGGCCGGAATACTTTTGGTGTGGGAGCTACAGTAACGGTGCTCGACAGCGGCAGGCTGTTCTATCAGGAGCTTTCCCCGATGCGCGGTTTTATGTCAACCGTCGATTCCCGACTGCACTTCGGTCTTGGGAATACTGGTACGATTGACTCTGTAATCATCGACTGGCCGGATGGCAGAATTTCAAAATTGTATGGGTTAAATCCCGATCAGTACCTTCACGTTTACCAGAAAGATGCACTGCCGGCGCAGACGTTGAAGCGGATTCCGGGATTAGCCACTCCGTTATTCCAAAGCGCGGGCAAGATCAAAGGAGCGGATTATGTTCATGCCGAAAACGATTTTGTGGATTTCGACCGCGACCGCCTGCTGTTTAACATGATCTCGAACGAAGGCCCATGCCTTTGCACCGGCGACATCAACAGCGACGGCCTCGACGATTTTTATATCGGCGGCGCCAAAGGACAGGCGGGTGCGCTCTTCGTTCAATTGAAACCAGGCGGTTTCAGGAAAACAAACGAAGATATCTTTGAAGCGGATAAAGAGTCCGAGGATACGGACTGCGCGTTCTTTGACGCCAATAACGACGGTAAGCCCGAGCTCTATGTAACAAGCGGCGGAAATGAATTCTCATCCAACTCCGCAGCGTTGTTAGACCGCCTTTACTTCAATTCTGGCAACGGCGGGCTGGTCAAAAGCAAGCAACCCCTGCCCGTTGCCAATGCTTTCGAAAGTACATCGACGGTATCTGCTGCGGATTTTGACCTTGACGGCGACATTGATCTGTTCGTAGGATCACGGTTGATACCTTCGTTTTACGGGCTTCCTGCCAATGGATATCTGCTGAGCAACGATGGTAAAGGTCATTTCCTGAACGTATCCGACGAGATTGCTCCGGCCCTGAGAAACCTGGGCTTGATCACGGACAGCAAATGGGCGGATGTTAATAACGACAAAGCACCCGACCTGCTGATTGCCGGTGAGTGGATGCCGTTAAGATTATTTATGAATGAGAATGGCAAACTTGTTGACCGGACGGAAGCCTGGGGATTTGACAGATCTAACGGCTGGTATCACGCGATCGAAGTGGCCGATTTTGACAATGACGGATACCTCGATATTGCAGGAGGGAACCATGGGCTCAATTCCCGGTTTAAGGCCGGCAGGGAAACACCTGTTTCGCTTCATGTCAATGATTTCGATCAGAATGGTAACATCGAACATATTTTGACGAGGTTTGAGAAGGGGGTTGCCCTTCCGCTTGTTCTCCGACAGGATCTATTGATGCAGATCCCCGCATTAAAGAAAAAATACCTGCATTACGGAGATTACCAGGGCGAGACAATAGATGAAATTTTCCCGTCCGAGGTACTGGCCAAATCAGTTGTTTTGAACGCCTATACCTTTGAGACTGCCGTGTGGCTGAACCAGGGAGGCAAAAGTTTTGCGAAAAGAAACCTGCCGGTCCAGGCACAAATGGCTCCGGTATATGCGATAATGATCAGGGATTTTAATAAGGATGGAATCCTTGACGTATTTTTGGGCGGGAATCTGTACCGGGCAAAGCCGGAAACGGGTATTTACGATGCCGGCTACGGGCTATTGTTGTCCGGTGACGGAAAGGGAAACTTCAAACCCCTTTCCCCGGGGGTAACGGGCATCGCAATAAAGGGTGAGATCAGGGCAATAGCGGAGATCACTTACAAGGGAAAAAAACTCGTCGTTATTGCGAGGAACAATGACAAAATTGAAATGTTAACTTACTAAATAATACAAAGTGAAAATGACTGAAATGTTTTTAAAGTTCCTATGTGCCGGCCTGGTTGTAATGCTCGTGTCCTGCACCGGCAAATACCGTGAAGAGGAACGTAAAAAATACGATAGCCTTTTCCTGGGGATTTCCCTGGGTATGGAAAAGAAAGCTTTTTTCGATCATTGCTGGGAGTATAACAGGAAAAGGATTTTTACCCATGGCCCCACAAATCAAAATGTTGAATACGTGCTGGAAACCGAATTAAACCGGCCGGTAAGCATGCGGTTTTATCCGACATTCCATAACGACAAAATATTTGAGATGCCGGTCACATTCAGTTATGCGGCGTGGGCTCCATGGGCGTGGGAAACAAAGTCGGATTCGTTGTTCGTAAGAATACTCCCTCTTTTTAAAAAGTGGTATGGCGAAGATTTTAAGGAGCTGGATCATCCGACAATGGGTAAGATATACTATAAGATGGATGGCAAGCGGAGAATTAATCTGTTCATTAAGGACGACCAGTTTGTTCAGGCCGTTTTTACAGATTTGAAAGTGGAAAAAGAAATCAAGGAGGCGTTAAGTGAAGCAGCAGCACCAGATCAGAATTAGAGCTATGATCATTGCCAGGAAAGGATTCTGCCGAAATGTTTTTTTATACATTGTTTTGGTTGCTGCGTGGATGAGCTGTCGCCCGAAAGAAGAGGAGAAAGCGACGCTGTTCCGTGAGGTGAGCAGGGCAAGTGGTATTGTTTTTTCGAATATTCTCACATTCGACAACGACTTCAATATCTACACCTACAGAAACTATTATAACGGCGGGGGTGTGGCTCTTGGTGATATCAATAATGACGGTCTCATCGATGTATACCTTACCGGTAATATGTCACCCAACAAACTCTTCCTCAACAAAGGAAATTTCACATTTGAAGATATTACAGCAAAAGCCGGAGTGGATGGCACGAAAGCATGGTCAACCGGTGTGAGTATGGCGGATGTAAACGGTGACGGCTGGCTCGATATTTACCTTTGCAATTCCGGCGATGTAAAAGGCGACAATAAGCAAAATGAACTCTTTATCAACAACGGCGACCTTACGTTTACGGAACGTGCCATGGAGTACGGTGTTGCCGACAAGGGGTATACAACACATGCGGCTTTCTTTGACTATGACCGTGATGGAGATCTCGATCTTTATATTTTGAACAATTCCTACCAGGCAATAGGAAGTTTTAACCTTCGAAAAAACGAAAGACCGGTGCGCGATTCCCTGGGCGGAGATAAACTCATGCGAAATGACAACGGACATTTTACAGATGTGAGCGGAGAAGCAGGTGTCTACGGAAGTGTTATTGGTTTTGGCCTTGGTGTTACGATTGGCGATATAAACAAGGACGGTTGGCAGGATATTTACGTGTCAAATGATTTTTTCGAACGCGACTATCTTTATATCAACAACCACGATGGAACGTTTAAAGAATCCCTTCCGGATCGGATGAAATCGATCAGCGGTGCTTCGATGGGTGCTGACCTCGCAGACATCAACAATGATTCCTACCCTGATATTTTTGTAACGGAGATGTTACCGCGTGACAACGCCCGCCTCAAGACGGTAACGACCTTCGAAAACTGGGACCGCTATCAGTATAACGTTCAGAGCGACTACTTTCACCAGTTCACCCGGAATATGCTCCAGTTGAACAACGGCGACGATACCTTCAGCGAAGTAGGGAGGCTGGCCGGCGTAGAAGCTACGGATTGGAGCTGGGGTGCGCTGATGTTCGATATGGATAACGATGGACTAAAAGACATATTTGTCGCAAACGGCATTTTTCAGGACCTCACCAACCAGGACTACCTTCAGTATATCTCCAATGAGGAAATTGTGAAGACCATTATTTCAGGGAACCGTGTCGACTATAAAAAACTTGTCGAGTACATCCCTTCCACTCCGGTTCCGAATTTTGCCTTTCACAACCAGGGCAATCTGAATTTTGTCGACAAGGCCGCAGAGTGGGGCATGGGAAATCCGAATTTTTCGAATGGATCAGCTTACGGTGACCTGGACAATGACGGAGATCTCGATCTTGTGGTAAACAATGTCAACGAAGCTGCGTCGGTTTATCGCAATGAGTCAAGCCTGATGCTGCCGGCAAACCGTTATCTCAAATTTCAGTTGAAGGGCGTGGCCAAAAACACGTACGCCTTCGGCACACGGATTACCGTAACCGACCAGGGTAAAACGTTCTATATCGAGCAGATGCCGATCAGGGGCTTTGAATCTTCCATGGACCCCAGGCCACATATCGGACTGGGAAAAATTGATACCGTCGACCAGATACTGATTCAGTGGCCGGATGGGACGGAGAACATCCTGAAGAATATTCCAACCAACCAGACATTGACACTGGACCAAAAGAACGGTGTACCTGCCGGTAACGATCTACCTGCTTCGTCCGACAACCAATCGCGCTCAAGCCGTTTGATGGATCCGGTACCGGCCCTTGTTGATTTTGTGCACCGCGAGAACGACTTTGTGGATTTTGACCGCGATCACCTGATCTATCATATGCTCAGTACGGAGGGGCCCCGTATGTCAAAAGGCGATGTGAACGGTGATGGAATGGACGACGTTTATATCGGAGGGGCGAAGGATCAGCCTGGAGCCTTGTATATTCAATCGAAAGACGGTTCGTTCACACGTTCGAATGAGAAACTCCTGGAAACGGACAAAGGGTCTGAAGATATGGGCTCCGTATTTTTTGACGCCGACGGGGATCACGATGTTGACCTGTACGTTTGTAGCGGGGGGACTGAATTTTCCAGTTCTTCGGGATCGCTGCTGGACCGGTTGTATATCAACGATGGAAAGGGAAATTTTTCAAAATCGAATCAGGCCCTTCCGACAATGAATTTTGAAAGTACATCCACGGTTCAGGCTGCCGACTATGATGGTGACGGCGATCAGGACTTGTTTGTCGGCGTAAGAGTCCTGCCGGTGATATACGGAACCCCCATGAACGGGTATATTCTGAAAAACGATGGAAGGGGAAAATTTGAGGATGTATCAAAACAGATTGCAACGGGCCTGAATAAAGTGGGTATGATTACGGACGCGGTATGGGCTGACGTCGATGGCGACAATGATCCTGACCTTATCATTACCGGTGAGTATATGCCGGTTAAGATATTTGTAAATGATAAAGGTAAATTCAGCGAAAGCACAAACAGCCCGGCACTTTCCAAAAGTAACGGGTGGTGGAACCGGATTGAAGCGGCAGACCTTGACAATGACGGGGATATTGATTTTGTCGCGGGGAATCATGGACTGAATTCGCGGTTCAGGGCTTCGGCAGACAAACCTGTTTGTATGTACGTGAATGACTTCGATCAGAATGGCACCTTCGAGCAGATCGTCTGCACCTATATCGGGGAGGAGAGCTATCCTATGGTCTTGCGTCACGATCTTGTCGCCCAGATACCATCGCTGAAGAAAAAATACCTCAAGTATGAAAGTTACCGGGATCAGAAAATTGCCGACGTATTTACGGAGGAACAATTGAACAATGCAATAAAGCTGGACGCTAATGAACTTGCGACAAGCATCCTGATAAATGACGGAAAAGGTCAGTTCACGTTGAAGTACCTTCCGCTTGAAGCACAGGTTTCCCCGGTCTATGGGATCGAGGTCGATGACTTTAACGGCGACGGGAAAACTGATATCCTGCTTGGGGGAAATTTTTACGGCTCTAAGCCTGAGGTCGGGCGGTATGATGCGAGCTACGGTATTTTACTTCTTGGAGATGGAAATAATAATTTTAAAGCCACCACCCATCAGCAGTCTGGTGTCAGGATCGACGGCGAAATCCGTGACATCATCTCGATAAATACACGGGCAGGGGAGTGTGTTCTTATTTCCAGAAATAATAATTCGGTCATATCACTTAAGAAAGATAAAAAGTGAGTGGAAATTCATATGCTCAGTGGCGCAGGATTTTCTTCGTGATCATAATTGCCGGTTTGGCCGGGTGCGAACCAAAGGGCAAAAAGGATCTCTTGTTTTACCGTGTTGCGTCCTCACACACCGGAATTGATTTTGAGAACACGCTGACGAATACAGACGATTTTAACATCATCGAATACCTTTACTTTTACAACGGCGCAGGGGTTGCGACCGGCGATATCAATAACGACGGCTTGCCTGACGTTTTTTTTTCCTCCAACCAGGGTGACAACCAACTATACCTGAATAAGGGAGATCTGCAATTTGAGAATATTACTGCACAATCAGGTGTTGCCGGCGCGGGCAACTGGAAGACCGGTGTCACCATGGCCGATGTGAACGGTGACGGTTTTCTCGACATATTCGTTTGTGGCGTGGGGAATTATAAGAAGTTCGACGGCAGGAACCAGCTTTTTATCAACAACGGCGACCTGACCTTCACCGATAAGACGGATGATTACGGACTTACTTTCAAGGGCTTTTCAACACAAGCCTCCTTCTTCGACTACGACAACGATGGCGACCTTGACATGTACCTGGCGAATCATGCCGTTCACACAGCCCGCTCGTACGGCCACTCCATGCTACGTTACCAAAGCGATCCCCTGTCCGGTGATAAATTGTATCAGAATGAACTTGTCCCTACGGGCAGACCACACTACAAAGTAGTTACTTCCCAGGCCGGGATACTGAACAGTCAGATCGGCTACGGGCTGGCGGTGGGCGTTTCAGATGTCAACCTCGATGGTTACATGGATATCTACGTATCAAACGACTTTAACGAAAATGACTACCTGTATATCAATCAGCGCAACGGGACTTTCATTCAGCAGCTTGAAAAATCCATTCCGCATACCAGCCGGTTCTCCATGGGGAATGATATTGCCGACATCAACAACGATGGCCGCCCCGAGATCGTTACATTGGATATGCTCCCGAAAGATGAGGGAGTGATCAAGACGACGGCGGGTGAAGATTCCTACGACATCTATGAGTTTAAGCTTCGGTATGGATACCATTTCCAGTTTGCGCGGAATGCGTTGCAACTGAACAGGGGAGTGGCCCCCGACGGCAGTGTGATGTTCAGTGATATCGCACCCGCGGCAGGTATGGAAGCGACTGACTGGAGCTGGGGACCCCTGTTTGCGGATTTCGATAACGATGGAAAGAAGGACCTTTTTATCTCCAATGGAATCGTGGGCAGACCGAACGACCTCGACTACATCAATTACATATCCTCTGATTCCGCACAACGCTATTACACCGATCAGCAGTTGATCGATCAGATGCCCGCGGGCGATGTACCGAATGAATTTTTTCAAAACAACGGTGATCTGACATTCACCCGTGTTTCGTCCCAGTGGCTGGGGGACGAAAAAAGTTTTTCCAACGGTGCCGCCTATGCGGATCTCGACAATGACGGCGACCTTGACCTCGTTGTAAGCAACATCAACAAAAAAGCGTTCGTTTATCGCAACGACCTGCCCGCCGGATCAACGAATTTTATCAAGGTCAGGCTTGAGGGCAGCGGCGCAAACCCTTTCGGGATCGGTACGCGCATCGCTGTTTATGCCGGAAAGGATAAATTTTTCCACGAACAGGTATCCACACGCGGATGGTTGTCGTCTGTTGATTACGTCACCCACGTCGGATTGGGGAAATACGACAAGATCGATTCAGTAGTCGTCCGGTGGCCTGATAATAAAACGCAGACGATGAAGTCCGTGAAGACCAACCAGGTACTGGTGTTCAGGCAGGATCAGGCCAATTGGGAATCATCCGGCAGTAACAGGAAACAAAACACCACGTTACTGGTGGAACGTACTACCGTGAATTATAAGCATAGAGAAAATACCTTCATAGCGTTTAGCGTCGAGAGGCTCATCCCGCATATGTTATCAACCCAGGGTCCAAAAATATCCGTTGCAGATATTAATCATGATAACCTCGACGATTTTTTTGTCGGTGGTGGGAGCGGTCAGCAGGGCGAAATATTTATTCAGGACAACCATGGAAGTTTTATGCAATCCGTTCAACCTGCTTTGGCTGCCGACTCGTCGGCGGAAGATACTGGATCGGCGTTCTTTGATGCAAACGGCGACGGTTTTCCTGACCTTGTCGTCGTAAGCGGAGGTCAGGAATTTACCGCACCCGACAAAAAACTCAAGCCAAGGCTGTACCTGAACGACGGAAGAGGAAAATTCAAAAGAACAGACGATAACCTTCCTCCCATTTTTGTTAATGCCTCGTGTGTAGTGCCCGGTGATGCAGACAACGATGGCGATACGGACTTGTTTATCGGTGGACGGGTGATTGCAGGCAAGTATGGAACTGACCCGCCGAGTTTTATACTTATCAATGACGGGAAGGGAAAATTCAGCGACGAGACAGCAAGAATGTTGCCCGGCCTTGGTATGGAACGTTCATTGGGAATGGTCAGCGATGCGCTGTGGGCTGACCTGAATAATGACAGCCTCCCGGAACTGATCGTTGTCGGCGAGTGGATGGCCGTTACAATTTTAACGCAAAATGATTCTGCTGTATTGGAGAACAGGACTGCCGCGTTTGGATTATCAGGAACAAACGGCTGGTGGAATACCATTGCCGCCCATGATTTCGACGGGGATGGTGACCTGGATTTTGTCGTGGGGAACGTAGGCTCAAACTCGCGGCTCCGGGCTTCGGAAAGAGAACCGGTTAGCCTTTACATCGGAGATATCGACAACAACAACAGCATAGACCACATTCTCACCTATTTTAACCAGGGTAAGCAGTATCCATTTGTTTCCAGGGACCAACTGATCAAACAGGTTCCTGCGTTGAAGCGAAAATTTCTGAAGTTCTCGAATTACCGAGATGTCACACTGGAAGATATTATTCCCGCAAGCCTCAGGCAGGACTTTATTCGAAAGGACGCATACACATTTGCGTCTGTTTATATCGAGAACGTCGGTAACGGCAAGTTTTCCGTCAGGGCGCTGCCGGCGGACGCACAGTTTTCTCCCGTGTATTCCTTCTGCATAGCGGATATCAATGGTGATGGTCATGATGATGTTTTAGCTGCGGGAAATCTGGACGCCGTGCAACCGGAGATCGGCCGGTATGATTCGGGTTATGGCAGTGTATTATTGGGCGATGGCAAGGGGAATTTCAAATCCATGGGCGCGGACTCGTCGGGATTTGTGGTCCGCGGCGAGGCCAGGGACATTAAAATGGTAACAGGCAAAGGTGGGAGAAGAATCTTTCTAGTATCCAGGAATAACGGTGCGATTACATTTTTTCAAAAGGCGGATCGATAATCTAAAAAGTGAACTTTCCCGTTTATTTCGAAAGTATAGTCCTGATCGAAACGTATTTTGGACTATGATGAGCCAGCTGGTGTAATTTCGGGTATCGGAACAAATCCCGATATTTGCAGGTAGGTCTGGCGCCCATCTTTTGCACCCGTGGCTTGCAGAACACCGTCTGATCGTGTCAATCACCTAAGGGTTTGTGACGGTAAAAAAAACGGGCAGGGGATCAACCCGGGACATAAGAAAGGAATTCCAGATCCGTAAGTAGCTTGCCTAAATCTTTTTTTATTCACCCGGGAAAGGATAATTTTACACCATTAATATCAGCCCAATGAGGAGTACACTACCTAAAGTCTTTTTTCTTAGCCTGATACTGGCCTCCTGTTCCCAGGATGATACAGCGTGGAGATCAAAAGCACAGGATCCCGAATTTCTTCATCGTTCGGTTAAGCAGATCACGGATATCATCGTACATGACATCTTTTCTCCGCCTGTCGCGTCACGGATTTATACATATATGAGTGTGGCGGGGTATGAGGCGGCTATTCATCAGGATCCTGCATATGTCACACTGGCGGGACAGCTCAACGGATTTGAGCCGGTGCCGCAGCCCGATGCAGGTCAGGAGTATTGCTATTCGCTGGCATCCGTTCAGGCAATGCTGAAAGTTGGTCGTGCACTTGTTTTTTCGGAAGACAAGCTCGACGGTTTTTACGCCCAGATCATGCAGGAATTCAAGGATACGGGTATGCCGGATGATGTGTTCGAGCGTTCGGTGGAATACGGAACAAAGGTAGCCGATCATGTCATCGCCTGGTCTTCGAAAGATAACTACAAGCAAAGCCGTTCATTCCCAAAATACTCCATTATCGATGATGAAGCTACGTGGAAGCCGACACCGCCGGCCTATATGGATGCCATTGAACCCCATTGGAATAAGATCAGGACGTTCGCTATCGATTCAGCCGGTCAGTTTAAACCACAGAGCCCTACACCGTTCTCAAAGGACAAGAACAGCCAGTTTTTCAAAGAAGCTATGGAGGTACACGATGTGGGAGTAGGGCTCACGGAGGAACAGCGGCAGATCGCTTCTTTCTGGGATTGTAATCCCTTTGTAATGAATGTAAAAGGCCACGTGATGTTTGCTACCAAAAAAATCTCGCCCGGTGGTCACTGGATGAATATCACCCATGTAGCCTGCGCGGTGAAAAAAGCGGATTTTGTACAATCCGCCGAAGCTTATGTAAGGGTAGCTATCTCTCTGGTAGATGGATTTATCGCCTGCTGGGACGAAAAATACAGGAGCAAGCTTGTTCGACCCGAAACGTATATCAACCAATTCATAGATGAAAACTGGGTGCCGTTGCTGCAGACACCTCCTTTCCCCGAGTATACGAGCGGCCATAGCGTGATCTCGAGTGCAGCCGCATGCGCGCTGACTGACCTTTTCGGGAAAAATTTTGCGTTCACAGACTCAACTGAAATAGAGTTTGGATTGACGGCTCGGTCATTCAATTCATTCGAGGAAGCCAGTAAGGAAGCAGCCGTGAGTCGTATGTACGGTGGTATTCATTACACGCCAGCTTGCAACAATGGATTGGTTCAGGGAAAAGCGCTAGGCGATTACATCGTAGAGAAAATCAAAACTAGAAAAGAAGATCTGGCCTCTAAATAACAAGGTGCTTTGTGTTACAGTCTGGGTTACGGCCCCTGCTGTCGTCTTTTCTGTTTGTGACTAAACCCGATGAAGGGAATTCAAAACCAATCGGGGCGGTTATAGGTGCTGTTGCGAATAGAGGTACAATCCAGGCACCTGGCCGGATAGTTGGCGCGGTCGCCGGAATAGGTACAATTGACGACCTGCAAGGTGAACGGCAAGTCGCTCTGGTATACAAAGAAGCGGCTGTACCCTTGGTTCACAGCCTGGAAATACCCCAATACCCTTTCATCCGGGTTGTTCACATTAACCATATTTCCGGTAATGGCAGCCGGAGGCGTATCAAAAATGGAACCCACCTGATTAGCGAGAATATTTACCTTGCGCCAATATTCGTATGCCTCTTTTGTCATGGAGGACTGGTAGGTGGTGAAGGCATGCTTTTCCAAAAATGTCCAGTCGATGATCCGGGATCCAACCAGAAGGCTGTTGACAGACGTGGTACTGATATCTTCGCCGTTTAATAATACGACCCGCTGAGGATCCGCATTCTGTGCGACGTAGCACGGCGGTGGAATAACTCCGAAAGGATCGGGGAAGTCCGTTGGCGAGAGCAGGAAATTCTCGTCAACATTCCATTTGAGATAGTTCGTTTCTTCTGCCTGGGGAAGGGTACTGCTGGCATATATCTTTAAAAAAGGTTGAATGGAAACGATACCCTCCAGGTCCACGTACTCCTCGTTTACGATTTCGTAGTTGGTTGTCACCTCCCCGGGGGTGTTCGGCATTTTTTCGGGTTGGGATTCGTAAACGGATCCTTCTGGTGTCGTGATGCGGATGTGATAGGTTCGCTGAGCGATACCGGATACGTTATTCAACACATAGGTTCCCGGCACCGAAAAGTCCTCTGCATAGAAAAAACTTTCTCCGGTGTCGTTGAGTAGTTCAACCGTTGCTCCTGATAGAGGAAGAGGAAGCCGTTCCGTATCGGCTGTTAAACCAAGCTGAATAATATTCTGATCGGCCAGCGTACTGATCTGTCCGGAAACGACGACGGTTCCGCCGATGTTTTCCGTCTTGAATTCCACCGGACTGAGACAGCTGCCGAGAAGAACGATCCATATTAAACGGAACCCCGTCGCGTGAATGGCCTTTCGTATTTTTTTCGGGCTTGTCATATCAGAATTTGAAGTTATAGGTCAGTGATGGAAGTGCCGCTCCCAGCACGGAGAGTTTGTATGGCTTGGGAATAAAATAATTGTTCGCCGGCCGCTGGTAAAAGACCGAGTACGCATTATCTCTTCCGAATAAATTGTAGACGGAGAATACGAGCGAGTCGTCAATTTTTCTGAGCACATTACCAATGGTAAACGAGACATCCAGCCTGAAGTAGTCAGGGATCTTATACTTGTTTCGATCGGAGTAAACGGGAACAACCGTTCCACCGACAATATAGCTGGATTCGATCGCGGTGAGGGGGCGGCCGGAGTTATAACTCACGATCAGCGAAAAAGCACCCTTCCCCCGAAGCTTTCGATCCAACACAAAATTAAAAGTATGAGGCTTGTTGTAACTGGATGGGTACCACTTGCCGCCATTAATGGATTCGGAACCATCCTTCGGCGGCACTTTGATCTGCGTTTGCGAATACGTGTAAGAGATCCAACCCGTTACTTTTCCCTTTATACGCCTGATATAGATTTCTCCACCGTATGCTCTTCCCTCCCCGGAAAGCAACTCGGTTTCCAGGTGGCGGTTTAAATACAGGGTTGGAAAGTCCTTGTATTCAACCAGGTTGTTCATGTGCTTGTAAAACAGTTCGGCGGAAGTCTCCCAAACGTTATCCTTCAGGTTCAGAAAATAACCGACCGAATAATTGTCGGCGACCTGTGGCGGCAGGTACTCATTGCTCACCTGCCAGAGGTCGATCGGTGTCGACGAAGTTGTATTGGATATCAGGTGAATGTACTGGCGCATTCGGTTATAACTGATTTTTACCGACTGGTTATCAGTGATATTGATACGTGCCGAAATACGGGGCTCAAGTCCGGAGAATGTCTTGATCTTGTCGAACTTTCCGTAATACGAAGTGTCTTCGATCGTTAGTACGGTTTTAGGGACACCGGCGGAGTAACGGTAGACGGTATCCGCGCCAAGGTGGGTATAGTGCGAATACCGGAGTCCTACGGAAACGGAAAAATTGTCTGTGATCTGGAAATCATCGTTTCCGAAAATAGCCAACTCGATCCCGCTGTTTTTGTCGGCCGACTGACGGGAGATGTTCGGATTACCTTTATAACCGCTCAATTCCTCGGCACCGGGAAAATAACCTAATCCGGAGATGCCGGCTACAACCGTGTGCTTTTCTCCCGGACTGTAGTTAACGGTTTCATTGAGCTGCAGGTAGTTTAACGTGTTGGTCAGTTCCGATGCATCCACTCCGGAGGGATCGATCAGCGTGCTTTTAAAATGACCGTATGAAACAGATAGGGTGGGGGATGCTTTCCGGTCAGCCAGCGCACGCCACTTTCCATTCACTACGTAGTTGTTCCATGAATAGCCGAATTGCTGTGAATACTGAAAATCATCCTGGCTCGAATAGAACGTAACGTCTGCCGTACTGTTTTCCGAAAAGCGATGGCTTAAACCGACGAAAGCATCATAAAAAGACAGTTCGCTGCGTTTCACATCGGGGTCCTTTACTTTCTTCAGTACCCAATTGGCATGCGAGAGCCTTCCGGCAAGCAGTAGGGAAGTTTTGGATGTTTTGATGGGACCCTCGGCAGTAAACCTGCTGGTGATCGGCCCGACACCACCCTGGAATTTCCACTTGTCGAAGTCGCCGCGGCGTGTACTTATTTCCAGGACCGAAGAAGCTCGTCCGCCGAGGTTTGCCGGTACATTTCCCTTGTAAAGACTGAAGTCGTTTATAATATCCTGGTTAAAAGCCGAAATGAAACCGAGTGCATGCGATGTATTAAAAAGCGGGACATCATTTAACAGAACCAGATTCTGATCGATTCGCCCCCCGCGGACATTGAATCCGGAAGATCCTTCGCCGACGCTGCTCACACCAGGCATCAATTGGAGACTCTTGAGAATGTCAACTTCCCCCATAAGCGTCGGCAGCGTCCGGATCTCCTGTACATTAAGCGTGGTCAGACCAGGCAGGGATTGTTTTACATTGCTATCAATCGCGCGGGAGGTGATGACGATTTCCTCCAGGTCTGTCGCGCCTTCAACCATATCGACGTTGAAAGAACCATTGGATAAAACCCGCAGCTTTATGAAGGTGGGCTTCATGCCTACATGGCGTACAAGGATACGATACCTGCCCGCAGGCATTTCCAGTATGTAACGGCCCGCCTCGTCGGAGTAATCAAAATATTTGAACGTTTCGGCCGATATAGACGCCCCGGTGATCGGCGCTCCCGATTCCTTTATCCTCACCCTCCCCGTCACGATAACGTTCTGTTTGGGCATCATGGATGCGGAATCGCCGATCGTGATCCAGGGAACATCCCATTCGTTTTGCGCTGAAGCGACTTCACAGAGAAAAGAAAGAGCAAGAAGAAGGGATATCCGAAAAGTAAAAATTCTCATGCGTTTGATTTAGGTATCGTTAAGAACTGACACGGTAACGTCGCATTCCGTTGGAAGACGTAAGGCATATTCTGTACAAACTGGTTTCTCATAAAACCCACCCGTAATTCACCTTTCAATTACGATTCTAATACGACCTAATCCAAATCGGCAGGCCAATAAAATCGGGTTTGCGCCAACTAATTCAGGACGGCTCCAAAAAACTGTAAATATTGAATACGGGGATAAACA
This sequence comes from Chryseolinea sp., assembly GCA_041742155.1. Taxonomy (GTDB): domain Bacteria; phylum Bacteroidota; class Bacteroidia; order Cytophagales; family Cyclobacteriaceae; genus Chryseolinea. Next base: position 422,184 of record JBGSJE010000013.1, read on the forward strand.
ATCGATTTCGGTTTGCTATATTGTCGGCCACCAAACCAACTATTATGTCACCCTATTTTGCGGAATTCCTGGGCACGATGATCCTGATCCTTCTGGGGGAGGGCGTTGTCGCCGGGGTATTGTTAAAAGAAAGCAAATCCGAAAATGCCGGATGGTTTACCATCTGCGTGGCCTGGGGACTCGCCGTCATTCTAGCCATCTATGCAGTGGGAAGAATCAGCGGTGCCCACCTTAATCCCGCGATAACTATTGCACTTTTTTTTACCGGCGACTTTCCGGGAAACCAGGTATTGGGATATGTACTCGCTCAATTCGCCGGGGCCTTCACCGGGGCGATCCTGGTCTGGCTACATTACCTTCCACACTGGAATTTAACCGATAGCCCCGCCAAAAAACTGGGTATCTTTTGTACTGCGCCGGCGATCCGCTCAGCCCCCAACAATTTTATAAGCGAGGTGATAGCCACCATGCTGTTGGTGTTGGGTATCTTGTTCATCGGAGCCAATGAGTTTACCACCGGCCTGAAACCCATTATCGTCGGTGCCCTGATCATTTCTATTGGACTCAGCCTCGGAGGAACGACAGGTTTCGCGATCAACCCCGCCCGCGATCTTGCTCCAAGACTGGCTCACTTTATACTTCCGATCCCCGGCAAGGGTCCTTCCGACTGGTCCTACAGCTGGATCCCCGTGGTGGGACCTATTGTGGGTGGTCTGTTGGGTGGCTGGCTGTTCAAGACTTTTTTCACCTAGTAATGGCCCACATCAACGCATAACATACCTATGAAATACATCATCGCTTTGGACCAGGGAACAACGAGTTCCCGCGCTGTGCTTTTTGACGACAAAGGCGAAATAAAGGGAATTGTTCAGCAGGAATTCCGCCAGATATTTCCTCAACCGGGATGGGTAGAGCACGACGCGAATGAGATCCTGAATTCGCAGCGTGGAGTATTGGAAAAACTGATCATGGACTACCAAGTCGAAGCCACGTCGATCGCTGCGATCGGGATAACCAACCAGCGGGAGACAACCGTGGTGTGGGACCGCAAGACCGGTCAGCCTGTCTACAATGCGATCGTCTGGCAGGATAAACGCACCGCCTCCATATGCGAGGACCTTAAAAGCCGCGGATTGGAGGATCATGTGCGTACCAATACGGGCCTGGTTATCGATTCTTATTTTTCCGGTACCAAGATCAAATGGATACTGGACAATGTTCCGTCCGCCAGGGAACGGGCCGCCAGGGGAGAGCTGGCTTTTGGCACAATAGACACCTGGCTGATTTGGAATCTGACAGGCGGTTCGGTACATGTTACCGATTATACAAATGCTTCGCGGACGATGATATTCAATATCCGCGAACTCACCTGGGATAAAACGATGATGCAATCGCTGGGTATCCCGTCATCCATTCTTCCCGAAGTCAGGCCGTCAGCTCATACATTCGGCTACTGGAAATTCAACGGGGTGGATATTCCCATCGCAGGTGTGGCTGGCGACCAGCAGGCAGCGCTGTTCGGTCAGGCCTGTTTCGAACCCGGAATGGCAAAAAACACGTATGGCACAGGTTGTTTTATGCTGATGAATATGGGTTCACGGATTCAGCTCTCTAAAAACGGACTGATAACAACGATCGCGTGGGGGATCGGGGATGTTGTGGAATATGCCCTCGAAGGAAGCGTATTTATCGCCGGGGCAGCAGTGCAATGGTTGCGCGACAGCATGCACCTCATCGATCAGTCGAAAGACTCGGAATATTTTGCCGCAAAAGCCCTCGGCTCAAATGAAGTATATGTCGTTCCGGCGTTCGCCGGACTTGGAGCGCCGTATTGGGATATGTATGCACGCGGGGCGATCTTCGGACTTACACGCGATACAGGGAAAGATCATATCATAAAAGCGACACTTGAGTCTCTGGCATTTCAAACAAAGGATATCCTGAACGCCATGCAGGAGGATGCAGGGCTGACGCTTGCAAGTCTAAAGGTCGATGGAGGTGCTTCCGCTAATAATATCCTGATGCAATTCCAGGCTGATATTCTTGGAACGGAAGTCGAACGACCGGAGGTAATCGAATCGACTGCCATGGGTGCGGCCTACCTGGCCGGTATTCATATCGGCATGTGGAAAAAGGGCGACATCATCAGCAACAGAAAAATCCAAAAACGGTTCACTCCGCAAATGGAGGATAACACACGAAGCAAATTGTATAAAGGATGGCTGAAGGCTGTCGAAAGAACGAAGGGGTGGGTAGACTAGCGCTCAAAATTTTTATCACTATCTTTTCAGGCATTCCCACACTTTAATTAAAGAAGATAATCTTGGTTTCATTTTCTTACAACGGCCGCCCTGCAATTGTACGCAAGCTCTCTTCGGAGAAGTATGACCTGGTGGTTATCGGGGGAGGTATCACCGGCGCCGGTATTGCCCTGGACGCTGCGTCCAGAGGGTTAAAGACAGCGCTCGTGGAAAAAAACGATTTTGCTTTTGGTACGAGCAGCCGCTCCACCAAACTTATCCACGGCGGACTCCGATACCTGAAGCAGCTTGAATTTGGATTGGTAAAGGAAGTGGGAAGCGAACGCGCTGTTGTACACCAGCTGGCGCCGCACCTGGTCGTCCCCGAAAAAATGCTGCTGCCGCTTTCCGATAAAAAAGGCCTCGGGTACTGGCTGACATCCGTCGGATTAAAAATATACGACTGGCTGGCCGGTGTTAAACCGGAAGACCAGCGTAAGATGCTGACGAAACTTCAGACACTCAGGTACGAACCGCTCTTAAAAAAAGACGATGTAAAAGGCGGAGCTATCTATGCCGAGTACAGAACGGACGACGCACGGTTGACGATAGAGATCATCAAGGCCGCTGTCGGGTACGGTGCCTCCATTCTGAGCTATGCAAAAGTGACCGAGTTTATATACCGGGCAGAGACAATCACAGGCGTGCAAGTAGAGGATCAGTTGTCGGGCGAACGATTTGTTGTGCAGGGAGATGTTGTAGTGAGCGCGGCCGGCCCCTGGGTGGATGAACTCCGTACGATAAACAAGTCCAGGACAGGGAAGCGGCTACATCTGACGAAAGGTGTTCATATTGTTATTCCGCATATCAAGCTGCCCGTACGCCAGGCCATTTATTTCGACGTAGACGATGGCCGTATGATCTTCGCCATTCCACGTGGACGCACAACATATGTCGGTACCACCGATACAACCTATGACGGTCCGAAGGACGACGTGGAAGCGACACGTAAAGACGCTGCATACCTGATCGATGCCGCCAATGCAACTTTCCCTTCCGTACATTTGTCTCTTGCGGACATTGAGTCAAGCTGGGCAGGTCTCCGCCCCCTGATCCACGAAGAGGGTAAGTCTGCGTCCGAGTTATCCAGGAAGGACGAGATATTTGAATCGGCAACAGGCCTGATATCCATCGCCGGAGGAAAGCTCACAGGTTACCGTAAAATGGCGGAGCGGGTCGTCAACCTGGTCATTAAAAAACATTTCAATAACCGTTCATTCAATCCATGCAGAACAGATGGGATCAGGCTGGCAGGCAATACTTTCGCGGGAGAGAAACAGGTTAAGAAATACATTCAGACCGTCGCCGAAAAGCTGAAACCACTTCAAGTAAGCGAGCTGTCGGCACGCTACCTGGTTGAAAATTACGGCCAGCAGGCTGACGATATCCTGAAATACATGGGAAAACCAGACCCGTCCAACGCCGACGAGGCCCTGTTGAAAGCGGAACTCTGGTATTGTATTCATCATGAAATGGTATGCACGCTTCGCGACTTCTTTGTGCGGCGTACCGGGCTGATCCATTTTGATATCCAACGGGTGCTACGTTGGCGCGAAGTTATCGCCAATGAATGCAAAACCTATTTGTCCTGGGACGATTCAAGGCGAGCAGCGGAACTGAACGCCCTAAACACCACGCTGGAGGCGCTCAGGAAGTTCGATTAATCTGTCAAACCTGCTCTTGGCAACGTCGCTATTAATTATTTCCCGGTTCTCGTGAATTATCCCATCAGACTATTAAATTACAGTTGAAAACGATTGTTATTCAGATAAATGGAAGGCAAAAAAAAGGATGCGTTGAAGGAAGCGCTTTGGGGCATCGATATGGGCGGGACCAAGATCGAAGGTATTATTTTAAAGTCTCCTGACAACCCCGAGGTTATTTTCAGGGACCGGGTACCCACGGGTGCAGACCAGGGTTATGAACATATTCTTGGTCAGGTTGATAAGATTGTAAAAATGATGGAGGCGGCGGCCGGCTACAAACCGGCAATGATCGGCTTCGCTACGCCCGGTACGCTTGACCCTAAGCTGGGTGTAATGAAGAACTGCAACTCGACCGCCATGAACGGTCGCCCCATGAAAGATGACCTTGAAAAACTCCTCGGATTCCCCATATCCATTGCTAACGATGCGGATTGTTTTGCCTTGGCTGAGACACGGTTTGGTGTGGTGAAAGAACAATTCCCGGATGCGAAAGTTGTGTTTGGCGTGATCATGGGTACAGGTGTCGGAGGTGGTATAGTTGTAGACGGGAAAGCGATCATTGGCCTGCAGGGAATTGCCGGTGAATGGGGACATAACTTCCTGGATGAATCAGGTGGGTCGTGTTACTGCGGGAAAACCGGGTGCGTGGAAAAAGTGATCTCCGGACCGGCGCTGGAAAATTATTACTTTAATGAAACGGGTAACAAAAAGCCGTTAAAGGATATCGTCTCACTGGCGGAATCCAAAGTAGATCCGACGGCTCAAAAGACGATGATCCGGTTGGTGGATTTTTTTGGCAAAGCCCTCAGTGTGGTGATCAATATCCTGGATCCCGATGTCATCGTTATCGGTGGTGGTGTTGGAAATATCGACCTGCTTTATGATCGCGGCCTCGACGCCATCCGCAAAAATGTTTTTAACAACCGGCTTGATACCCCCATTGTGCGTCCGTTGCTGGGCGACAGTGCGGGTGTGTATGGCGCCGCTTTTTTAGTCAGTTGAAGTTGTTAAGGGACGAATCGAACAGAAACATGCATTAATCTCTAAAACCTTTTTTGATGAAACGAATAGCAGTGCTCGGACCGATCCCCCGCGATCATATTGTAACGCATCAAGGCGACCTGATTCAGAAATGGGGATGTGTTACGCATCCTGTGATTGCATTGTCGGTGCTCGCCGGAGAAAAGATCGAAATCATACCCGTTTGTCACGTTCGCCAGGTTGACCTGGATAATGTGAAGGAAGTTTTTCAGGGTTATGAGGGGATCAACCTGAAACATTTGTCGTCAAAGAACGATCAGGGTGATATCATCAGCCTGAAGTTTATCGATATGAACAACCGGATCGAAAGGCAGACGGGATTTATGGATCCCATTATGCCCGCGGATGTGAAGAACCTCCTGAACTGCAAGGTTTTTGTTTTTATCCCGATAAGCGACTACGAGATCTCGCTCGATACCCTGAAATTTTTAAAAGAGAACAGTAAAGGTACCATCATTTTCGATGCTCACGGTCCGACTACTGCATGCCTGTTCTCGGGCGAACGTCAGCGGAAATTCTGGATCGATCGTGATCAGTGGTTACCGTATATTGATGTTTTAAAGATGAACCTGGAGGAGGCCCATGCATCCTGGTTCAAGAAAGAATATGAGACGAGAGATTATTATGTCGAGGCGGAAGAGGTAGATCGCGACGGGCTCCGTGAGTTTGCCCTGCATTGCCTTAACCTCGGCGTAAAATGTGTTTACATAACCGTCGATTCAAGAGGTTGCCTGACCTATTTTAAGGATAAGGGGAAACTGGTCGAAGAGATGGTGCCGGCGGTAAAAGTCGACAATGTGATCGATACGACCGGCTGCGGCGATTCGTTCGCGGGCGGTGTTGGATTCGGATTACTGCAAAAGGCGAATGACTATATCGGAGCTGCACGCTATGGCAATGCGTTGGGCGCTTTGAGAACTCAGGGTAAAACGTTTGCGGTATTTAAGTCCCTGGCTGAAACGGATAAAATCATCCGCGAAACGTACCTTTGATCCCCGTACACACCTTCGCACGACACGCACACTGCATTCAACATTTAATGGAATTTCTACTTTGGTAAAGGCATGTATTTTTGATCTCGACGGTGTAATTGTTGATACCGCGCACTATCACTTTTTGGCCTGGGGAAGGCTAGCGAAAGAAATCGGGTTTGAACTCACCGAAGCTGACAATGAGCGTCTGAAAGGCGTAAGCCGGATGCGCTCCCTCGATATTATCCTGGAGTTGGGTGGAAAATCCTTTCCCGAAAGTGACAAGGAAAGCATGGCCGTTAAGAAAAACGACTGGTTTGTAGATTATGTTTCCCGTATGTCGCCTGAAGAAATTTTCCCCGGCGTGAAGACCCTCATCAAAGAACTGCGGGACGCCGGTATCAAGATCGGTCTGGCTTCAAGCAGTAAGAATGCGAAGACAGTCGTGCATCTGTTGAAAATAGAAAACGAATTTGATGCGATCGTGGATGGCACGATGGTGACGCATTCCAAACCTGATCCCGAAATTTTTCTGCTGGCTGCGAACAAACTTGGTGTCAAACCTTCCGAATGTGTCGTCTTCGAAGACGCTGAGGCGGGTGTGGAAGCCGCGATCGCCGCCGGTATGAAGTGTGTAGGGGTGGGTTCCGCCACACAACTCAGACTGGCAAACAAAGTTGTCGCAAAGACCGGTGAATTTCAACTCCTGGAACTGTCAGAATTGTAATCCATACCCTATATTTAATTCCCAACTCCATAACACGTATAGATATGAAGGAATACTTAAAACATCATGAGTGGCAGATTGTAGAGGAAGGACTCAACCCTCACTATAACATGGTTTCCGAGAGTGTTTTCAGTATTGGGAACGGAAGAATGGGGCAGCGTGCTAATTTTGAGGAAGAATATTCCGGAGAGACGCTGAAAGGAAGCTATGTGGCAGGTGTGTATTACCCCGACAAGACACGGGTAGGCTGGTGGAAGAATGGTTACCCGGAATATTTTGCCAAAGTCCTCAATGCGCCAAACTGGATCGGTATCCGTGTGAGCGTTGACAATCAGAAACTTGATCTCGCTAAATGCAAGGTGGAGGACTTCAAACGCGTGCTGGATATGAAAGTCGGTTTACTGACGAGAAGTTTCGCGGCCACGTTCCCCGATGGAAAAACCATCCGTGTGGAATCAAAAAGGTTCTGCAGTATGGCCCATGGAGAGATTGGCGCGATCCGTTATGCGATCACGCCGTTGAATTTTTCATCAAAGGCAACGCTGTCGATATATGTAGATGCGGATGTGGTCAACAAGGATTCAAACTACGATGAGAAATTCTGGGAAGAAATACACAAGGAGGCTTCCGAAGGACGGGCGGTGGTGACCGCTCAGACAAAAAAAACTTTCTTTCACGTAACAACCGGCATGTGCTACAGCATCCTTTCGGAAGGCCGGAAGGTGGCATTTGACAGGGTCAATATTGAACAACGGGAGAAATTTGCAGGTAATGTCGTCCAGCTTAACCTGCAGGAGGGCAAGGAACTGGTGGTCTATAAATACGCGGCCGTACTGTCTTCGGAAAATCATCCGAAGGAAAAAATGGCCGAGCGTTGTCACAAGGTTCTTGATGAGGCGATGAGCGCCGGCTTCGACAAGCTATTCGAACAGCATGCGCTCGTATGGACGCATAAGTGGGAAGAATGCGATATTACTATCGAGGGGGATGTGGCGGCGCAACAGGGCATCCGTTTTAATATCTTTCAGCTAACGCAAACCTATACCGGCGAAGACGAGCGCCTGAACATCGGGCCAAAAGGATTTACAGGCGAAAAGTACGGCGGAAGCACATACTGGGATACCGAAGCCTATTGTATACCTTTTTACCTGGGCACCGCCGAAAAGAAGGTAGCCCGGAACCTCCTGGTGTACCGTTATAAACACCTTCCGAAAGCCATCGAGAACGCCCGGAAGCTGGGGTTCAGGGATGGGGCAGCGTTCTATCCTTTTGTTACCATGAACGGTGAGGAATGTCATAACGAGTGGGAAATAACCTTCGAGGAAATACACCGCACCAGTGCGATGGCTTACGCGATCCGGGATTATATCGATTACACCGGCGATGCAGGTTACCTGGCCGAATACGGGCTGGAAGTTCTCATCGGTATCTCCAGGTTCTGGGCTCAACGGGTGAACTGGTCGGCGGAAAAAAACAAATATGTTATCCTGGGGGTTACGGGTCCGAATGAATACGAGAACAACGTAAACAATAATTGGTACACCAATTACCTCGGTGCATGGACGCTGAAATTCACACAAAACGCCATTGACGTCGTCAAGGGATCGGACAGCAAGCGTTACGGTGAGATCGCCGCCAAGGTGAATTTTAATGAGCCGGCGGAAACCGCAAAGTGGAAGGAGATCGTCGACAAGATGTATTTTCCGGAGGACCCGAAGCGGGGTGTTATCCTGCAACAGGACGGATTTCTGGATAAGGAATTACTTCGCGTCAACGATCTGAAGCCGGAAGAAAGGCCGATCAATCAGAAGTGGTCTTGGGACAGAATATTGCGTTCGTGTTTTATCAAACAGGCGGACGTACTGCAGGGTCTGTACCTCTTCGAAGACGACTTTGATATCGAAACCTTAAGGAAGAACTTCGACTTCTATGAGCCCATGACCGTACACGAATCATCGTTGTCACCCTGTGTGCATGCAATCCTGGCGTCAAAGCTCGGTTACAAAGAACGGGCGTATGAATTCTATCTCCGTACTGCGCGCCTCGACCTCGACGACTACAACAACGATACCGAAGAGGGATGCCATATTACTTCCATGGCGGGAACGTGGATGAGTGTGATCAAAGGTTTCGGCGGCATGCGGATCAAAAATGGCAAACTCCATTTTAACCCGTTTATTCCCGATAAATGGAAATCCTATTCATTCAGAATCGAGTTCAGGGGACGCGTCATCAAGATTAACGTAAGCACCGAAGGTGTTCAGACAATCCTGGAGTCGGGCGAGCCAATCGAAATTGTTCTGAAAGATGAAAGTGTGAAGCTGGAGAGGTGATCTTTCGGCACCGGATCAATTTTCCTCTTCCTCCTTGTCATGAACGAAGGTGACGTCGTTCAGAATGAGCTCCACCCATTCCGAGTACATTTTACCGGAAGGATGTAGTCCATCAAGCGCTACCAGGTCCGGTTCATCCAATCCCCGGCGGGAAATACCGGTGATGGAATAATATTTAACGCCTAATTTTTCGGAGATGGATTTATTGATAGCGTTAAAAGCATCGATACCGGCGCTTATCTTTTGCTGGTTGTCCTTGCCGAAGGGTGTGTATCCGTAGTCAGGTATGGAAAGCACAAAAACACTGGTCTTCTTACCACCGGCTAGTTGAATAGCCTGTCTCAGTAACTCTTCGAATTCCGGCGCGTATTGCTCGGCCGTTTTTCCCTGGTAATAGTTATTCACGCCGATCAGGAGGGAAACGAGGTTGTACTTTGGTTTCAATCGCGCTTTTGACATCGCTTTTTTCAGATCGTCAGTTCGCCATCCTGTCGTTGCTACGATCTTCGGCTGGGAACAGTCAACACCCCTCCGGTGCAATGAGTCGGTAAGCTGTACAGGCCACCGGTTGTTCACCGAAACACTTTCACCTATCGTATACGAATCGCCTAAAGCGAGGAACCTGACACTATCGGTTATGATTAATTGTTGCGCCATAGTATGCGTTGAAAACAAAAACAATATCGCGATGAGTTTGTACATGATCTGTTAACAAAGTTAAAAGCCTTTTGTTGAATTACGTAATAAACACCGGGGATGGTTTTTCGCGGGACGAAATATCTGGTCGTGTAACACACTACCCCACGCTATAATTCAAAGGTAAATCCTTTTTCTTTCAACCGGTTATAGTTTTTTTTATCGAACCGGAACAGACTGGCAGCCCGGTGGGAGACAGCAGTCTGTTTTTCTTCGCACGGCTCCAAGAGGTTCATCTTCATCAGTTTCCTCCTGAAGTTTGGTTTGTCCAGCTTTTTGTCGAGGATCGCTTCGTAGAGCTCCTGGAGCTGTAGTAAGGTAAACTTTTTGGGGATCAGGTTAAATCCGACCGGCTCATGCCTTACTTTGTGCTTGAGATAACTCAGCCCCTCCTGAAGAATTTTATGGTGATCGTAGGGGAGTTCCGGCACTTCACTCACCTTGAACCAGTTGGCGTCCGCCGCCGTAAACCCGGGATGTAGGGTGTAATTTTCAGGCTTCACCAACGCGTAGTATGCGATCGTGATGACCCGTTTCGCCGGGTAACGATCAACATTTCCAAACGTCTTCAGTTGTTCGAGGTAAATATTGGATACCCCTGTGAGGTCGTTGAGTATCCGGCTGGCCGAATCATCGACGCTTTCGTTATACTTTATCCAACCGCCAGGAAGCGCCCATTTGCCCTTGCTGATGCCTTCTCCATGCTGCACCAACAGGATATCGAGTTCGTTTTTTTTAAATCCGAATATGAGGCAGTCGATCGAAAGCGCCTCAATTACAGCTTCAGAAAAAGGTTTCTCCATAAATAAGCCGGGAAGGAAATGTTAAAAATAATTCATACGGACTTGTAGTCAAATGTACTATAAGTTATATCTTTACCCAACCTTCAATCGATTGTAATTTATTTATATATGAAGAAATACCTGTTGGGGTATGATTTGGGAAGCTCATCTGTCAAGGCTTCGATCATGGATGCAGATACCGGCCAGACGGTAGCATCGGCTCAATCACCCGCTGAAGAAATGACCATGCTGGCGATACATCCCGGATGGGCTGAACAGGACCCTGAACTCTGGTGGCACCACGCTCAGAAAAGCCTGGCCGCATGCATGATGAAAGCGGGCATAAAAGGTGGAGAGGTGGCGGCGATCGGCATTTCTTACCAGATGCACGGGCTTGTATGCGTCGACAAACAACTCAATGTACTCCGTCCTTCAATTATCTGGTGCGACAGCCGCGCCGTTGAAACAGGCAAACGCGCGTTTGAAGACCTGGGTCACGACTTTTCGTTGCAGCACCTCCTGAATTCCCCTGGAAATTTTACTGCGTCGAAACTGAAGTGGGTGAAAGATAATGAACCCGCCGTCTTTGAAAAGATATATAAGGTAATGCTTCCGGGCGACTACCTCGCGATGAAATTAACCGGGGATGTAGTAACTACCGCTTCAGGGTTATCGGAGGGTATGTTCTGGGACTATACATCTGAATCGCCTTCCGCCGATCTTCTGAAGCTATATGGAATACCCGCCGAAATGTTGCCACCACGCGTCGCGACTTTTTCGGTTCAGGGGAAAATTTCCAGGGAGGCCGGGGCACTTCTGAGCTTGAAGGAAGGCACACCGATCGGCTATCGCGCAGGCGACCAACCTAACAATGCATTCTCTTTAAATGTATTGAATCCGGGCGAGACGGCAGCTACGGCCGGTACGTCGGGTGTGATCTACAGCGTCACGGACAAGAACGCTTATGATCCAAAGTCACGGGTGAACACATTCATTCACGTGAACGATCAAAAACCCGCCAAAAGCAACGGCGTACTTCTTTGTATCAACGGCACCGGTATTTTGAACAGTTGGCTCCGGAAGCAGGCCAATGGAAACGGAACACCATACGACTACGACAAAATAAACGCACTCGCAGCGGAAGCACCCGTGGGCTCGGACGGGCTGGCGATCCTGCCGTTTGGAAACGGAGCAGAGCGTGTGCTGGAGGACAAAGAGATCAACGCCTCTTTTCACGGATTGAATTTTAACAGGCACGGCCAGGCTCACGTCTTCCGTGCAGCGCAGGAGGGGATTGTCTTTGCATTGAAGTATGGTTTTGATGTTCTTCAGGGTATGGGCCTGAAGACTGAAGTGATCCGCGCCGGAAATGCAAATATGTTTCTCAGTCCGTTGTTCCGTGAAGCATTTGTCAATACCATCGGCGCGCACCTCGAACTTTATGATACGGACGGAGCGAAGGGTGCGGCGATCGGTGCCGGTATCGGAGCGGGTATTTACGGATCTTTTAAAGAAGCCTTCAGCGGGCTTAAGATCATTCGCACGGAGGAACCAAAAGCCCAGCTCACGTCACAGTATTTGCAAGCCTACCGGAGATGGAATGATATCCTGAAAAAACAGATCGGCTGACCCTTTTAATAGTAATCCCAGATAAATTAATCATAACCCTAAAACAATGAAAGCTACACTAGGAAACAGGCAATACTTTAAGGGTATAAAGCCCATCAAGTTTGAAGGCCGCGATTCTGACAACCCATTGGCGTTTAAATATTATAATCCGAAACAACGGGTCGGAAAAAAAACGATGCAGGATCATTTCCGATTCGCCATAGCGTATTGGCATACCTTCTGCGGAACCGGCGGCGACCCGTTTGGACCTGGAACAAAAAACTTCCCATGGAATGAAAGTTCAGACCCGATGCAAAGGGGCTATGACAAAATGGACGCAGCCTTTGAGTTTATTACCAAAATCGGAGCGCCGTTCTATTGCTTCCACGATTACGATCTGGTGGATGAAGGTCCGACGCTGAAAGAATCGGAAAGCAGGCTGCGGAAGATCGTCGATTACGCAAAAGATAAGCAAAAAGCTTCCGGCGTAAAACTGTTATGGGGTACTGCAAACATGTTTTCAAATCCCAGGTACATGAACGGAGCAGCTACCAATCCCGATTTTAACGCTGTATGCTGGGCTGGTGCTCAGGTGAAAAACGCACTCGACGCAACCATTGAGCTGGGCGGATCAAATTATGTGTTCTGGGGTGGCCGGGAAGGTTACATGTCATTGCTCAATACCAATATGAAGCGTGAGCAGGAGCACCTGGCGAACTTCCTTCATATGGCGCGCGACTACGGGCGTAAAAGTGGTTTTAAAGGAACCTTCCTCATCGAGCCAAAGCCGATGGAACCTACAAAACACCAATATGATTTTGATGCAGCTACTGTAATATCGTTCCTTCGTCAATACGACCTGATGGAAGATTTTAAGCTGAACCTGGAAGTGAATCACGCTACCCTGGCTCATCATACTTTTCAACACGAACTTCAGGTCGCCGCCGACGCAGGACTCCTCGGCAGTATGGATGCAAACCGGGGTGACTACCAGAACGGTTGGGATACTGACCAGTTCCCGAATAACCTGTACGAGCTTACCGAATCCATGCTGATCGTTTTGGAATCGGGCGGATTCAAAACAGGTGGTGTGAACTTCGATGCCAAGACGAGAAGGAACTCTACCGATCTCATTGATATATTCCACGCGCACATTGGTGGAATGGATTCGTTTGCGAGAGCCCTGCTGACCGCTCAGGCTATCCTGGATGATGGAGAATATACCCAACTGCGCAAGGAGAGATACAGCTCCTTTGATTCCGGAAAAGGTAAACAGTTCTCAAGAGGTAACCTTTCCCTTCAGGCATTGCGCCTGCTGGCTCATAAAAACGGCGAACCGCAGCAGATCAGCGGCAGACAGGAGTATATTGAAAACCTGATCAATAAGTTTATCTGATCAGGCACCCGCATGATCAAAGGTCATTCAACCCGCCATTTGGTTGAATGACCTTTGTTTTTTAAGGAGAGGCGCGTTCCGGCGACTTTTGTTCCGTAACTTGCGGGCCGGGAGCGAAAGATCCCGGCATACGTCAAATTGAACCCGAAGATGAAAACGATCCTGTACTTTCTTCTGACTTCCATATCGCTGGCTGCATCCGCGCAGGGAAATACTACTTATGGAAATTTTAAACTTGCGGAACAGGAAATTATCTACCAGAAAATTTTTCTTCACGACTCAGCTACCGTCTCCAGGCTTGCTGAATATTACAAGACGTTACCTTATTTGTCGAACATATCGCAGGCGGGAGATGAAATCACTTTTGATGTGAATGACCTGACAGTCGATTACAAGAAGTTTCAGTTCACACAGGTAGGAACTCCATCCATCATTCAGACCGGCAAATACAGTGGTAAAGCAACCGTCGGTGTCAAGGATGGAAAGTACCGGATCACCCTGAACGCCATTCAGCTCACGGGTGATATCGGCTATAAAAAAATCACCGCCCGGGAAAACCTGACCAGCTTTGCCTGTAAGAACAGTGGTACGATACTCGCCCAGGACTGGTGCAGACCTAATATGCTTGGATTATTGGATCAGTCTTTCACGGACAAGCTTCAGTTTGTAGAGGCCGGGAAAAAGAAAAAAGACGACGGCGACTGGTGACAGCGTTACAACGTATTCTCCATAACAGGTGTCTTATGCAGAGACCACACAATGAAAAAAAACATCCACGTAAGCCTGCTCATTTTGTTCCTCGCTGCCTGTTCCGATGACGGCAGGAATAACCCCAACACAGTTGAATATTTCAGGGAAAATCTGAAGAAGGACATGGACTACCGTGCGATCGTGGGAGTTTTTGGAGAGCCGGTAAAGGATATCGGTAGCGGCATTCATATTTATGTTTACCTGCTGGACGACTTAACCGAGGTCCGCATCGGATTTACGGACAAAATACTCTATGCATCCCACATTGATAAAAACGACCGGCTCCTGGAGTCCCTTTTGTAATCTGTACACATTCTCCTGATCGTCCATCCTCATTTCCATGAGTACACTTTTGCCCGCCTTGTGGGACACGCCTGTTTCCAGAAAAATAGCAAGTGATATTGCATCGGTCAACGGTGTTTTTTGCGGCCCTGCCGCAGTAGTCTGGATCGCGGCAACCTGGAATGAGTTTAAGCAAAGACCCTACGATTATAAATCGAAGCTTAAAGATAAAGTCCTGTTCGGCGACGGGCCGCGACCGTTCCGCATGAACCTTCCCGGCTTTCAGGGGAGTTTGAACGGCCTGCTCGAAAAGGAAACGGAGTACGAACTGGGACTTTCACCTGAGACATATTTCACCTGCGGGTCTATCCATCGGTTGATCGCGGAACACCGGATGCCGGTGATCATCCGTTTGCCGGCACCAAAACTGATGGACGGACTTCATTATGTAACAGCATACAAATCAGAGAAAATGTGGTCTGCGAGGGGAAAGGAGTTGGTCCAGTTGTATTGGCAAGACAACGGGCTTTTTGGAAGTGAAAAAAGCGATGCAGGGTTGAGCAAATCGGGTTGGAGGCACAATTATGAAATGTTTTTCTGGGGCGCCAGGAGGGTTATCAGGAATCCAGGCGGCCAGATGTCCCTCGGACGATCACACTAGTGCATCATAGCAAAAATATCAGTACGACAGTACAGGACACGACGCATTGATTTTTAGAACTGAATATTCTGGATGCATGTACACTTGTTTTTGCGACGATGTACTTGCCGTTTGGCGGCTGGCCGTATTCGCCGATTTGGACAGGAGTTGCACGGGTGCAATTTGTGTTCGTAAATGATTAACTTTGGAAGTCCAGCGGACATGCTTTACCGGGACATATATTTTTTCAGAAAAGGATTTTTTTAGCGTGCCGCAGATTCTTGATCCCTCGATGAGAATTGACATTGATTTGATTTCCTATGTACGAACGTATTCATGGCATATCACTTTTCCTTACGAAAGGGACAATGGATTTATCCAAAAGGATCCTGGTTGGATCGCTGGTTATCCTGATCGCCGGCATCCCGTCATTCGCGCAGGAAGCTGACAAGGATGTGGTGTGGTACCAGGGCTTTTTTCAGAAGAGGCAGGGAACGGCGGAGAAATCCATTCAGGAAGGTACAGCAAAACTGAAACGCGCAACGGAGACAAACGACCGGGAAGCGGAAGCACGGGCTTTAAAGGAAATCGGGCTCACTCACCTCACGCGGACCTACGACTATGCATTGGCAATGGATTTCCTGATCAGAGCCCTGGGCATTGAGGATACCCTCGGACTAAAGGACAGGCAAGTTTTTACATACCTGGCCATCGCCAGGGTCTTTGAAGAAGCAGGCGATTATTATAAGAGCGACCAATTTCTCGGTATCGCCTGGCGTATCGCCGAACCGTTGAATAACCCGGCTGTGCTGGCATTGATACTGAATGAAACAGGGAAGATAAATGCGTCTCTGGGCAATACCGAAAAAGCGCTGATATGTTACAACCGCGTGCTGGAGTATAAGGATGACCTGGAGCGGGGGATGGAAGCCGATGCGCTCTTTAACCGCGGGCACCTGAACACGATCAAAGGAGAATATGCAAAAGCCCTGGATGACCATAAGCTCGCATTATCGATCCGGAGGTCTCAAGGGGACAGAAAGAACGAAGCGCTGTCATTGAATGATATCGGTGAGTTATACCGGCTGATGAAAAACAATGAAAAAGCATTGGCTAACCATGTAGTTGCCCTTGAGATCCGGCAAGCCCTTCGCGATAAACGTGGTATCGCCGAATCGTTTAACAATATCGGCGTATTGTATTATCAGCAAAAGAATGTGCAGCGGGCGGTGGCGAACCTTCAGCTCGGCCTTGAAGCAGGCCTGGAATCAGGCGACCGTTTTCAGATCGGAAAAAGCTACGATCACCTCAGTGAGTGTTACGAAGCGGTAGGAGATTTTAAAAAGGCCTTGGAATACAAAGGTTTGTACCGTGCCATAAATGACCTCATCGTAAGTGAAAAAAGCGAACAGCAACTGCTGGCAACCCAGGACCGGTACATGATCGGAAAGAGTGAGGCACGGATCGAAAAGCTGGAGACGGATCGTATGCTTCGGGAAGAAGAGATCAGCAAACAAAAGATAATCAGGAACTTTTTATTTGCGCTGGTCGGCTTGTGCCTTGTTATCGTGGGATTGTTCGTGTACTTCTATCTCAGGCAAAAACGCCTGAACAAAGAACTCGAAGTCGCGAATACAAAAGTGAATGTGCAAAACCTTGAATTGCAGGACCTCAATGCGACCAAGGATAAATTTTTCTCCATCATCAGTCATGACCTCAAAGGTCCGCTGAATTCACTCACGTCGTTCTCAAGCCTCCTGATCAATCATACTGAAAGTCTTAGCAAAGAGGAGATCAGGATGTTCGCGCTGGACTTTGACAAGTCGTTGAAGAATTTATTTGCCTTGCTGGAGAACCTGCTGGAGTGGTCGAGGTCGCAGACAGGAAACATTGAATTCACGCCGGAGCCCTTTGACCTCGATGGTGTTCTCCGTGAAAACACAGAGCTGTTGAATGCGCAGGCTCAAAACAAAAAGATCACCTTGGTCTATGAAAACGGAACGGAACAAACCGTACATGCTCATAAGAATTCCGTAAATACCGTTGTCCGTAACCTGATTTCAAATGCAATCAAGTTCACTCCCGAAGAAGGGCAGGTTATTCTGGAAATGACAAAAATAGAAAACGATGTTGTTGTTTCTGTTACCGATACCGGTGTAGGCATGCCGCCTCAGGTGATCGGTAAACTTTTCCGGATCGATTCAAAACATTCCACAAAAGGAACTGCAAATGAAAAGGGAACCGGGCTTGGACTGATTTTGTGCAAGGAATTTGTGGAGAAAAATGGGGGGCGGATTTGGGTCAAGAGCAAAGAGGGGCAAGGTTCGGCGTTTTACTTTTCGCTTCCCCTACAGCATAGGAATCCCGTTGCCTAGCGCAGCTCACGGACAGGATCATAATACCGTTGCGGCAAGGGATTAATTTTCTGATCTTTAAGACTATGCCTGGGTTTTGCACCCTAACGGAGATCATTATCCCGGGCCGACGGGAATCTGGAGGTTCCCGTATATGTTACTAGGTATTCACCTGAAGAGGAACAAAAAACATTGAAGGGTCCGTGAATATCATGAGGTGATCTCGCAAGAATAAATGAAGTGCTAACATTTAACAGCTGATGACATGAAAGGAAAAGCCGCAATAACCAACGGGAAAGGTGAGTTTTCTGTTGAGGAGGTCCATCTGGGCATCCCGGACCCAACGGAAGTACTGGTGGAAATAAAAGCTTCCGGTGTGTGTCATACCGACTTTGATTCCATGAAATGGGGCCGGCCGCTGATCATGGGACACGAGGGTGCCGGAATTGTCGTCAGCACGGGAAACAAGGTCAGGCGTGTTGTTCCCGGCGATCACGTGCTGTTGAACTGGGCCATGCCCTGCGGTGAGTGTTTTCAGTGTAAGCTTGGCAACAGGAGCATATGCGAGAACAATTCGCCTGTCGCCGGAAGGAAGAATGACAAAGGAGTTACGGCGGGTCATCCGCATTTTACTGGGACAACCTACCTGGGCGAAGGTATCGAGCGTTCCTTTAATCTGGGGACATTGTCTTCATTCACTATTGTACGCGAGGAGGCAGTGATCAGGATGCCAAAAAAAATTCCATTCCCGTCGGCAGCGATCATGGGATGCGCGGTCATGACCGGGTATGGTTCCGCGGTTAACGCCGCCAATGTCACGAAGGGAAGTTCCGTTGCGGTACTGGGAACTGGTGGCGTGGGCTTAAATGTGATCCAGGGATGCCGGATCGCAGGGGCAGCCAGGATCATCGCTTTGGATCTTAGCTACAGCAGGCTCGAGATGAGCAAAACGTTCGGCGCAACGGATGTTATATTGGTAGCGAAAGGCCCCGGCGGAATGGACGAAGCATATGCGAAAGTAAAAATGCTAACCGACAACCGTGGCGCCGACTTCGCCTTCGAATGTACCGGCAATCCCGGGCTGGGAGCGGCACCGTTGGCCCTGGTGCGGAACGCAGGAACAGCCGTACAGGTAAGTGGAATCGAGGAGGAGATCACCATTGATATGAATCTTTTTGAGTGGGATAAAGTGTATATTAACCCGCTCTACGGAAAATGCAACCCGACCGTCGATTTTCCCATTCTGTTCGAGTCTTACCGGAAAGGTGAGCTGCTCCTGGACCAGCAGATATCCCGAACCTACGCGCTGGAGGATCTTGGTGATGTGTTTGACGACATGCTGAATGGCCGCATCGCGAAAGGAGTAATTTTATTTTGACCTATGAAAAAACGATTCAGAACGGTAGAGATATCGAACCCGTTGTATCAGCCCCCTCATCTCAGATTTGTAACTGTTAAAAGCCAGTACCTGAAGGGAAGGGGAGATTGTACTTTTTTTGTGCCCCCGCAGGAGAAAAAAATAAAAAGAAATATTCCCGTCGTGATTTTATTGCACGGCGTGTATGGAAGTCACTGGGCATGGACCTATAATATCAATGTCCATAACATCGCCTTACAACTTATCGGAGCCGGTAAAATAGAGCCGATGATTTTGGTCATGCCATCCGATGGATTGTCCGGCGATGGAACCGGATATTTCAACCACGGTGACCGGAATATCGAAAAGTGGATCATCAAAGATGTGGTGGACCTGGTCAGGGAAGTTGTCCCGCAGAATACCCTCGACTTTCCATTGTTTATCGGTGGGCTGTCCATGGGTGGCTATGGCGCTCTCCGGTTGATGGCGAAATACCCGACGATGTTCAAAGGAGCTTCCGGACTTTCCAGCATCACCTGCCTGAAGGATCTGCTGCCATTTCTCGCCGCCGGCGAACAATCTTACTTCCGGAAAAAATTCAAGGAGGAGGACCTGATATCCTATTTAAAAAAGAACAGAAAGAAACTGCCGCCTTTCCGGTTTGATTGCGGATACGACGACGAACTGTTCGCGAGTAACAAGATCCTCCATCAACAGCTTGAAAAGGAAGGAATCCCCCATGTATTTGAAGAGTTCAAGGGTGGGCACAGCAATGAATACTGGAATCAGAATATCGGGAAGACGTTGCTTTACTTCAACGAACTGGTCACTGGCTCCAGGTGATTTTTTTTTCGTGTCAGGGAATACGTACGGTCCCGTTTCCCCGGACGAGCCATTTATAGGACGTCATTTCCCGTAACGCCATGGGGCCTCGTGCATGCAACTTTTGCGTGCTGATGCCAATCTCGGCGCCGAGGCCGAACTGACCCCCGTCCGTAAAGGCGGTAGAAGCATTGGCGAATACGGCAGCTGCATCAACACTCCGGAGAAAATGACCGATAGCCTCTTCATCCTCGGCAATGATCACTTCGCTGTGCCTGGAGCTGTGTTTGAAAATGTGCTCCAGTGCTTCCGTTCTGTCCTGTACGGTTTTGATGCTCATTTTGTAATCGAGAAACTCTGTTCCGAAATGACCTTCGCTTGCCTTTTCCAATAAGGCATCGGGATATTTTTTGTTCAGGACAGCAAAGGCACGTTCGTCCGCAAACAGAAGTACATTTTTTTCCGCAAGTTTTTGAACGAGCTGCGGCAGATCGTTCAGCCGGGACTCGTGGATGATCAGGCAATCCAGCGCGTTGCATACACTGACCCGCCGCGTTTTCGAATTAAAAACGATGTCGGCACCTTTTTTAAGATCCCCGCTGCTGTCGAAATAAGCGTGTACAATTCCGGCCCCGGTCTCGATAACGGGTACTTTGGAGTTGTCGCGGACAAAATCGATCAGGCTCTGACTTCCCCTCGGGATGATTACATCCACATAACCAACAGCCTGGAGTAATTCGTGAGTAGACGAGCGGTCGGAGGGAAGTAAGACGATCATGTCGGGATTCTGCTGATGCGCCGTCAGCACCTGCCGGATAATGTCCACGATCTTACGATTCGAAAATTCCGCATCACTTCCTCCTTTCAGGATACAGGCGTTCCCGGACTTCAGGCACAACGCAAAGACGTCAAAAGTAACATTCGGACGGGCCTCATAGATGATGCCGATCACGCCCAGCGGAACCGTTATTTTCCTGAGATCGAGGCCGTTTTCGAGTACCTTTTCCTCCAGTGTGATATTCAGTGGCGAGGGCAGAGCCGCCACTTTACGGATATCCGTTGCGATATCGCCCAACCGTTGTTCGGTAAGCTTCAGCCGGTCGAATTTCGGATCGTCCGGCGACATCCTTTCCAGGTCTTTTTGATTCTCCGAAAGGATCGCCGCGGTTTGCTGTTCCATTCCGGAAGCCAGCGCCAACAGCAGCTGATTGATTTTTTCTTCCGGTAACAATCCAATCTTCCGGCTCGCCTCCCGTACAGCTATAAAAGTCTTTTCCAGCACAATGTCATTGATTTCAGTGCAAATATAAATGATCGTAATGGATGAGCGCTTTCTGATTTTTCAGGCCCAGGGCTTCTTTCGCTTTTTGGTAACCGTACCGGGCCAGCCCAAGTCCGATCTCATGATCTTTTTCGTCCACGATCCGGATGATATCACCCTTCTTGAATTTCCCCACCACCTGCGTGATCCCCACGGGTAGCAGACTTTTCGCTTTGTCGGACAGCAGACTGTCACGGGCGCCCGCATTGATCACTACTTTACCCTTCGGCTCTTCATACGCATGAGCCATATATTTTTTAAAGTTCGATGTCAGTTTTTTTGCGGGAAAACGGGTACCGACGGTTTCGTTGTTCAATACACGGAGGACAATATCAGCGGCGCGGCCGTTGGCGATATGGACCGGTATTCCCATGCCGGCGATTTTTTCCGAAGTCTGGCACTTCGTCAGGATACCTCCTCGACCGAAGCCTGACTTCTTACCGGAGGAAATTTCACTGAGGTTGATCACAGAAGAGTCATACGTATGGATCAGGTTGGTACCTGGTAAAGCCGGGTCGCCGTCGTAGACACCATCGACATTGGTAAGAATGATCAGGATGTCGGTATTGGTCATCGCGCTGATAAGTCCCGCCAGTTCATCATTGTCGGTAAACATTAGTTCCGTAACGGAGATTACATCGTTCTCGTTGATGACCGGTACGATGCCGTTATTCAGCAATGCCGTCAGGCAGTTTTTCATGTTCAGATAATGGTTGCGGCTTTTGAAATCTTCTTTGGTGACCAGTACCTGGGAACAGATGATACCTTCACGGTCGAAGATTTCTTTGTACAGGGAAATCAACTTCACCTGGCCGATGGCAGCGAGTACCTGCCGCTGGATGACCGTGTCGGTTTTCTTATGGAATTGATAAATGCTTCTTCCGGCAGCCACGGCTCCCGATGTGATCAGCAGAACATGATGGCCTTCGTCGCGTAGGATTTTGATCTGCCCCGCGATATTTTTTATCACCTGTTCGTCCGGAAATCCCTGGGCATTGGTAATGACGTTTGAACCGATCTTTATGGTTACCACTAATTTTTTTGCCGCGCGCATGAATCTGAAGTTATGGAGGGCTGTCGGGTGTTGTCCCGTTCACGTCCCTGTTCCCCGATTGAAAAATTCTCCAATAATAAACATTTGAAGACATTCTTGATGAGGCGATGGTTTCATGCACGTGAATATTGGAAACCGGCCTTCAACCAGTCCGGGCGGGAGAATGGTACGTTACGAACCGGATGGAAGCTTCAGTATTTATTGGCAGTACCGGATTTGAAATCCGATGGAAAAGTGGTTATAAACGACTTTAGGTTAGATACAATCAACTAATTGGTAATGAAAGATTTACAATGTATCTGATAAATTGTTTGTTGTAGCCTGCCCCGGGCACGCAGGTGCTCTTTGAGGGGCGTTCAGGCGGATGAGACCGGTGAAGGAGTGTGATGACGTCGGCGCTGTGCCGGGAAATTACTTTAAACCAATATCTAACCGCATAACACAAAATCGCCGTGTCCCCGCCTCCCAAATCATAAATTTCCTAACTTGACAAACAACTATTTTACCCTAAAGAAATGGCTCAATACAACTTACAAATCAATGGCCGGAACTATGAGGCCGATGTGGATGCAGACACGCCTCTATTGTGGGTGCTGCGCGATAGTCTCGGGTTGGTCGGAACGAAGTTTGGTTGTGGCATCGCGCAATGTGGTGCCTGTACGGTCCACCTGAATGGTACTGCCGTGAGATCCTGTACGCTGCCCGTATCGGCGGTAGGTACGAACAAAGTAACAACGATTGAGGGTCTGTCAGCCAATGGAGATCACCCTGTTCAGCTTGCCTGGAATGAAGTGGATGTGCCGCAATGCGGGTACTGTCAGGCGGGTCAGATCATGTCTGCTACTGCCTTGCTGAATAAAACGCCCAAACCGACGCTCGATCAAATTGATACCGCGATGAACGGCAATATCTGCCGCTGTGGAACTTACCATCGTGTACGTGAAGCGATCGTTCTTGCCTCTACTAAAATGAAATAGCCATGACTGTATTAAAAACAACAAGACGTGATTTTATGAAACTGGCTGCCACGGCAGGCGGTGGTCTTTTGCTTGGCTTTCACTGGGCGGAGTCATCAGCAGCAACGCTGGAAGTAGTTGATGAAGCCGCAGTGGGGAACATCGGGTTTAACAGTTATTTATCCATATCTCCGGATGGTGTGATTACGATTCTCTCACCGAACCCTGAGTTGGGTCAGAATATCAAGACATCGTTCCCAATGGTGGTCGCCGAGGAACTTGATGCGGATTGGTCGAAGGTGAAAGTATTGCAGGCACCGCTCGATCCCACCAAATTTGAAAGACAAGTGACCGGTGGAAGCGGCGCGGTTCCTCATTCATGGGAGCGCCTGCGCAAGGCGGGAGCGACCGCACGATACATGCTGATGGAGGCTGCAGCAAAAAGGTGGAATGTTCCGGCTGCATCGCTGACGACAGATAACAGTACCGTTATTCATGCCGAAAGCGGCGGCAAGTTCACGTACGGCGAACTGGCTACCGAAGCATCGCGAGTGCCTGTTCCTGCTGAAGTAAAGCTTAAAGACAAGAAGGACTTCAAACTTATAGGCAAGGCTGTCCGTAATGTTGACAACCTGGAGATGATCACGGGTAAGCCGCTTTACGGAATGGATTTTTATCGTGAAGGCATGCTCTTCGCCATGATCCAGCGGCCGGAATCATTTGGAAAAAAATTAAAATCCGTAGACAGCGCGGCTGCGAAAGCAATGCCGGGAATCGTGGATGTGGTCACGTTTAAAAACAATGTAGCTGTTGTGGGAAAATCCACGTGGCAGGTGAACAAGGCCAGGAAACTACTGAAGATCGAATACGAAGCGGACGGCGTACTGGAAAGCACTGCCGACCACGACAAGTTGTTTAAAGATCTGCTGGATAGCAAAGACTCCAGCGTGGTGACGGTGAGACGAAAAGACGGCGATGTGGAAGCAGCCTTTAAGTCTGCGGCAAAAGTGATCAAACGCGAGTACCAGTGCCCGTTCCTTTCTCACGCGCCATTGGAACCCATGAACTTCTTTGCACATGTGAGGCCCGACGGTGTGGAACTCGTAGGACCAACGCAGACACCTGAGATGGCCCGGAACGAGACAGCAAAACTCCTGGGTATTTCACCGTACCAGATCACGCTGGAACTCACCCGACTTGGAGGTGGTTTCGGACGAAGGCTCAAGGCGGATTACGTACTGGAAGCCGCTGAGTTATCGAGCATTATAAAAGCGCCGGTGAAGGTGATCTGGACGCGTGAGGACGATATCAGCGGCGGAAGCTATCGTCCCGCGGTTCGTTATCGTTTTGAAGCGGCATTGGATGCCAAAGGTGCTTTGATCGGCTACAAGCTTCGAGGCGTTGGTATCAACTCCGGCAATTGTACCCGTGAAGACAACTTTCCATCCGCAGCGGTTGACAATATCCTGATCGAATCGATAGAGCACAAATCGCCCATCACAACCGGCGCATGGCGGGCACCTATCACAAACTTCCTCGCGTTCGCCGAACAGGCCTTCCTGGATGAAGTGGCTATGGCATCGAAACAGGACCCTGTGAAATTCAGGCTCGACCTGCTGGACAAAGCCAAGAAAACTCCGGTTGGTGCCGTGAAGTATGATATCGACCGTATGAAAGCTGTTATTGAACTGGCCGCGGAAAAATCCGGCTGGGGAACAAAAAAGAATGTATCGCAGGGCTTCAGCGTTTACTTCTCTCACCGTTCCTATGTCGCGCAGGTTGCCGAGGTTGCGATGAAGAAGGGTAAACCGGTTCTTCAAAAGATATATGCGGCGGCTGACTGCGGCGTGGTGGTAAATCTCAGCGGCGCCAATCAACAGGTGAGAGGTGGTGTTGTGGATGGACTGGGTCACGCGATGTATAGCCAGCTTACTTTTAAGGACGGGGCGACGGAACAAAAGAATTTCAATTCCTATCGCCTTATCCGTCTCAAGGAGGTACCCGAGATCGATGTCCATTTTGTTGACAACGGTATCGACCCGACGGGCCTCGGAGAGCCTGCGCTTCCTCCGACTGGTGGTGCGGTAGCCAACGCCTTGTTCAAGGCAACGGGGAAACGTTTATACAATCAACCATTCTCCAAACAGGAGGAGATGAAAGGTGTGACATTGGGAGAACGGTTATAGATTCCGAGAAAATAGGAAGACCTGGGCCGAAGCTCAGGTCTTTTTTTTGCCTTCTGCAGAATGAGTTCCAACCATGCGGGGAAAATCCGGGTCTAACGTTTATTAAACCCAACGGCGATGAAAAATATATACACAGTCCTGATGGCGATCATCATTTCCATGGCGTCCTGTGATGACAATAGCGGCAGCCCTTTTGATGAAGAGCATGGAGATCAGGCATTAACAGGTACCTGGGTTCTTTTCGAACGGGGATATTCGCCCGGTTTCGGTTATATCGTGGAGGAAGTGAAGGAGGGACAAACCTTGACGCTCAGGTCAAACGGAACGCTCAGGACCAACCTGACGGATTTCGGCGACTTCAAATTTTACTATATCCACAATGCTGTTAATCCGCCGGTGATCGCATTTTTCGAGGAAGATCCAGGTCCTTCACCCGATCCTTCCACGTTTATAACAAGTTACGATGTAACGTTCGATGGAAACACGGTCAGGCTGGGCTACCGGTATTGTTTTGAAGGTTGCCATCTGGGTTTTCGCCGGGTTGAATAAACCTTTTCAGTCAGGAATAGAACATCAGGTAAATAATCGTGACCGCGGTAACGGCCGTGAATGAGAGCAGCACGAGCGTTCCTGCCAACCGTTTGCTGGTCGTTTTCCACCATAAGTACAGTCCCGTGACAGCGAACACAATCATCGATAGGGCCGACAGGTCATAAAAAAAAGACCATAGGTAATAATTCACTCCCCCTTGATATCCATGCAGCCGGTGAAAGCCGTGCATCAGCGAATACACATTGCCTTTTTTGATGGTGATAAACGCCGTGTCAATATTCGGCATGACCCTGACCGTTGTAACCGTTCCGGGATGTCTGAAGTGCAAGGTCACGTCGTTTTTGCGCCGTTCTTCATACCATTGACCACCAAGCCCCAGTTCCTGTTGCAGCCATCCGGCAAGAGCATCCGTGCTGGAAACGACCGCGCGCGACGGAATAGGTGTACGGATTTCGCGTTCTTCCACATCTTTTCGCTGGAACCGGTCTTCGAAGATCATTACAAAACCGGTAACGAAATACATCATTATGAAAGCAGCCAGCACAAAACCGGAGTAAAGATGGAGTCTGCGAATCGTATGATAGATCATAGGTTATCCGTGTAAGTACATAAATGCCATCCACAACAGTGTAGCGAACAGGGAACCAATCAATACGATGTTCCCGGATTTTTTGTCCCGTTTCCCGATCATCCAAATATAGATCCCCGTAATGAGGGAGATCAGTACCACGACTATGGTAAGCCTGGAATACCACATCCATACGGTCATCACCGGTGCGTTCGGTACTTCGCCGGCTCCATGCAGTGAAACAAATACCTGCCAGAAGTTTTTCCGGATCTCCGTGATCCGGGCATTGTAGTCATTGAACGAATAGGCTATAAGATAACGCCGGGCGGGTTGTTCCAGGGTAAAATGGTATACACCGGTTGAGTCAAACCGGGTCTCCCAGAAAAGGGGCCAGCCCGCCAATGCAAGGGAGTCGCGGATGGTTTCGGAAAGGTCCTGACGTGCTGTGTCATTCGGCTGGAGGTGCAGTGGCCGACTCCATTGGATCGTATCACCGGGGTCCTCGCCAAAGGAGAAGCGATGGTTAAAATGCAAGGAACTAACGCCCAGTACAATAAGGTACCAGAAACAAGCCAGGCCTCCAAAATAGTGAATGTTTACCAACAGCCGACGCATATGCATAACATGAATTTCAATCCCGCTTAACCTTAAGATCGGTCGATTTTTCAATCTTTCATAATCATTGTATTCGAAGGGAACGGGGTCTCGCAAATTTCTTTTCCCGTAAGGCCGTGATCGCAGGCTCAGTGTATTTTATCTCAGTATATTTGACCGGTTAACTTTGCCTTACCTGAATCCTTATGCGCATATGACGAATACTGCAGCGGAAGAAAAGATCTTATCCATTGATATCGGAGGTTCCCGTATTAAAGCAATTCTCCTGGATCCGGAGGGCAATATGCTGAAAGAGTATCAGCGCCTGAACACCCCGTCGCCTGCAACGCCTGAAAGGGTAATGGAAACCATTGCGGAACTCACCAAAAGTTTTGCAGGATATACACGGGTGTCCGTAGGGTTCCCGGGATATGTTCGGAAGGGAGTTGTCCTTACGGCTCCGAACCTCGGTACGGAAAACTGGCGAAACGTCGACCTTGGAAAAAAGCTGACCGAATTGCTGGTGCATCCTGTCCGGGTGGTCAATGATGCCGACCTTCAGGGACTGGGAATCGCTAAAGGTACAGGACTCGAGATGGTCGTAACGCTGGGTACTGGTTTTGGAACGTCGCTGCTGATGGATGGTATGTTATTACCCCATCTTGAACTCGCCCATCACCCGGTATCCAAGGACCGCGAGTACGATGAATATATCGGGAACAGGGGATTCGTGGATGCAGGTCCGGAGAAATGGAATAAAAGAATGAAAAAAGTCCTCGCGATCCTGAAGACAGTTTTCAACTACGACTACCTGTACATCAGCGGTGGAAATGCAAAGAAGATTGATTTTCCCCTTGACAGCAACGTATCAATCGCCACTAACCTCGACGGTATACGCGGCGGAGCGAAGCTCTGGCAAAAGGATCATTACAACGTGTAACGATTGAACCACACCGGTCAGCGCATTCCGCCCGAACCTTACATGCTATTTCAGATGATCCCAGTTGATGAGAATGTTCCACACCAGCGGCGAGTCGTGATGATTCAGGTACCGGTGTAAGGGATCAAAAGTAAATGCGATCACCCTTCCGGCTCCGACCGGCACATTAAAAATACCACCGTGGCCGATAATGGTTTGTTCGTTCCTTACCATCCCGGAAAGCACATATGGGGGATCCTTCTTTTCTTCCTTCTTCGCGGTTTTTACTTCCGGCTTATCGGGCATTCCCAGGATCTTGCCTGTGTATTCGATTTCATCTTTCAGCGGCTTGGTACCGTACTGAAGCAGGATCATATCCCGGTGATATTTCTCTACCTCGAATAATGGTCCGATACCCCTGAAAATATGAAAGAGTTCGGGATAACCGTATAATACCGGGTGATTGGGTTTCCGCGATTTAACCTGGACTACGGACCCGGGATGGAAAAGGCCTGCTGCATTGTATGGCTGCAGATCCCGCGTAATACCGGTTTCGACCACGACCGTCGTGGAGTTGTCAAGCGTGATCAGCACGCCGCCGGCTTCGACGAATAATCGCAATTGCTGCATGCCATCGAAACCTGGTCCACCGGTCATGTCGGGAGTTGAGTCCGGCGTTCCATGGGAGGGAAATTCTGCTGTCTTCGTATAGGGCATGGGGCCGAACCGCTTGTCGATCTCGTTTATAAAATTACTGGCATTACCGCGCATTCGTGGAATGAGGATCACATCAAATTTTTTCCTCAGACCTCCTGCCTTCAGTTCTTCTTTATCGATAGATGTATAAGGAATGCCCCGTTGATCGAACGTAAAGCGCGACCAGCCTTCGTCCTGGGTATTGAACCAGGAATGATAAATGGCAACACGCGGCAAATTGACTTCGTGTTGTTTAACCAGGGTTGTTCCCTGCGTCGCCTTCAGGTCCAGGCTGAACTGTTCGTTGATCTTTGCAGCCTGGCCGGCCGTGATCCCTTTAATGATAATGGAACCGGCGCCCAACGTGTCTTTTATCCCGTCCACAACCGCTATCGTATCCAGCACGACGGTTTTGGCTTGCTTGTTTTGAGATCTGATCCAATACAAGGCGGGCAGAACGGTGCTCTGGGCTTTGTAGTGGAGTACATAGTTCGCACCGCTGCCTTCTGTCGTTCCTTTGTATTTTGTATCGGCGGTGACAAGCTTCAGATCCGACAACGCATGGGTTACGCTATCTTCGGTTTTGACATCCACTCCGTACAGGTAACCCAGCGTCCAGGCGATGTCGTCATAAGGAGGGAACTTTGCTTCTTTGGGATAATTCTGCTTTGTTAAAAGGGACACCGCGAGATTTCGATAGGGCTGTTCAAGCAAGACAACGTAATCGCCGGCATGCGGACCTGACTCAGCCTTATGAACCTCGATACCCTGTCCGCGTAACTGGTTGACCAGGTACGACGCCATAGACGGGTCGTGTTGTTCCCGGGGAATAACGAAAGCGCGCGGTTTGTCTTCCTTTCCTTTCCGGATGTTGTTCACACCCTTCTGGTAGAAGTTACGGAGAAGTTGCTTTCCGTTGTTGGCGGCGTAGGAAAGGGAACCCAATACCCCGGCTTCCATGTAATTGACATTGTTGCGCGCGGACCATTTGACCAGCGGCGTTGCCGGGTCGGGACGATACCATTCCCTGCTGGTGACATCATCACCCGCATATTTTTGTTCCGAAAGGTCGCGCATGAATGTATTTGCCCCCGCGTTTCCGAAAGTCTCGTAAAACCGGCCAATGCTATTGTGGTTATTGGCAATCCAAAGCGCGTATCCCGGATACCAGCCATCGTAGAACGCCCACGTGAACGCACCCGGAAGACCCTGCGATGCCAGCGTGGTAACGTCGTGATTGGCCATCACCTGCCATTCGCCTACCGTGATAGGGTCGATCGTTTCATTGTATGGCCCGGTCCCCGTCGACATATAGATCAAGGGAACCGACTCATGTAAGTCCAGCATGACCGTTGGGTGCCAGTCATAGTACAGCTTAAAAATCGCTTTCGTAAGTTCCTGAGAGATCTGCAGGCCGTCGCGGTTGTTATCGTGAAAAACATACTTCCCCCAGTACGGCGGGGATTTGGGGAATCCGTCGTCGTATTCTTTTCGCGCTTTGCTGTAACGGTAATACCAGTCGACCTGTTTGTCACGGCCGTCCGGTTCCGACACCGGATTTATCAGTACAATGATGTTGTCGCGTATTTTTTTGATGTCCTCCGAAGTGCCCGTGATCAGCCGGTATGAAAGTTCCATCAGCATTTCAGGCGATCCCATTTCCGGCGAGTGAAGACCTCCGTTCAAATAAAACACAGGCTTACTGTCGCCGACGATCCTTTCGACGTCCTGAGTGGTTATTTTTCTCGGGTCAGCCAGCAGTCCAAGTTGTTTTTTATAGTGATCGATCCGGGTGATCGCATCCTCGTTTCCGATGATCACCAGTTGTACAGGACGACCTTCTTCCGTCGTGCCGATCTGCTCCATAGAAAGAAAGGGCGATGCATCGTCAAGTTGTTTATAATAGCGGTAAATCTCGGTCGTCCGGTGCATGATACCCGGTGCACCGATAATGTCACCGAAGGCTTTCCGCGGCGAAGGCACAGTGGGATCGTCGGGGAGATTAAGAACGGATGAGGGCAGAAATTTCGGGTCGGTTGTATATTCCCTTATTTTCTGGTTATAGACTTCGTCTATTTGCTGTGCGTATAGAGACACCGGGGACGCAAACAGGAAAATAATACAAAGCGCCAGAGGCGCGGTGCGTTGAAGGATCAGCATAGGTTCAGGTTAATGAAAGTGTAATGTAACAATCGCCCGGGAAACCGGCAACGATCGTTTCTTCATTTCTTCCTCAAAAAGATATTGCCGTTGCATACTCCATCCGTCATTTCATGCAACCGCTGGTAACCGGCTTTCCCGCCCGGAGAGGAGCCAATGTTCACCCGGATAACCGTTTCTTTTTCCGGATGGTCAGCGAAAAATTTTTACGGATGACGACTTAATTAATCCGGACGCCTCCGCGCCTTGAAAATCGTTGTATGGTGAAAAAACATAATCGCCATGGTAGTTCCCGTGAAAACATTCATCTGTATTTCCGCATGTCTCATGTTTTCGTGTTCAGGACGAAAATCGTTTACGCAGTCAACTGACGTTGTGACCGTAATGGTAGAAGAGGTTACGGACGGCATAGCGGTACCGTTTGCCATCGACTTTCTCCCGGATGGAACAATGCTTGTCACCGACCGTCCGTCAGGCCGTATTTTTTCCGTGGACATCCGGTCCGGGAAAAAAACGGTAATCCAAAACACACCGGCGGTTCTCGGAGAGGGTGACGGCGGAATGCTGGATTTGCGTGTTCATCCGGACTACGACCAGAACGGATGGTTGTACTTTTCCTTCGCCACAGCGAAAGACAGCCTGAGTACCATGGTCGTGGAGAGGGCCAGGCTGGATGGCAACAGGCTCACTGACCGGGAGAGGCTGTTTACGGCACTTCCATACTACAAGGAGCCAAATCATTTCGGGTCAAGGCTTCTTTTGACCGGGGGTTATCTTTTCATTACCATGGGCGAACGTTATTACCTTCGGGATTCTGCCCAACACCTGTCGAATCACCTCGGAAAGGTCATCAGGCTCCACGACGATGGCCGTATACCGGAAGACAATCCATTCGTCGCCGACCCCGGTGCACTCCATGAGATCTGGAGTATCGGCCATCGTAATCCCCAGGGCCTTGCGCAGCATCCCGCAACGGGTGAAATCTGGGAGCATGAGCACGGGCCGAAAGGCGGTGATGAAATAAATATTATAAAGCCATCGCTGAACTATGGGTGGCCCCTAATATGCCATGGAATCGATTATGACGGAAGTCCTATCGGAGCAGGGATCACTTACCTGGATGGAATGGAGCAGCCGTCGTATCACTTCACACCTTCCATCGCACCATCCGGTATGGAGTTTTACAATTCAACGGTAATACCTGCCTGGAAGGGAAGTCTTTTTATTGGTGCAATGGCGCTGAAACACCTGAACCGGCTGGTAATTAAAGACGGACGGGTCGTTACAGAAGAGCGGGTTTTTTCCGATAAAAACTGGCGCGTCAGAAGTGTGAAGGCCGGACCTGACGGTTTTTTATACCTGGGGATTGACGGAGGGAAGGTGTTACGGATCAGGCCGGCGGAGTAACGAATGGAATGAAGCGTCACATGAGCCACGCCGCCGTTATTGGGTCTGTTGTTGCGGGTATCACCGAACTGTTATAATTTTAGGTAGATAATTACCTGACCTGTACCATTGATACACACCGTAAAATGTTTTGATGTGGCCGCCACATTCTTCCTTTACCCGACCTTCAGGTTACGGGTGGTTCTTCCGGATTCAATTTCAATTTCATGAACGGATCCATCCTGGAAGTAATCGTTGTTGGTGCCGGTCACGCAGGGTTAAGCCTGAGCTATTACCTCAAACAACTCGGCCTGGAGCACGTGGTATTTGAAAAGGGACGAATAGGGGAGTCGTGGCGATCTCAGCGGTGGAACGGGCTAACGCTGAACACGATGAACCGCCTGAATACGTTGCCGGGGGCGAGTCAGAAAATCAAAAAACCGGAAGCTTTTGGAACGGCCATGGAGTTCGTCTCATCATTGGAAGCATATGTGTCCGGTTTTCAGCTACCGGTAAGCGAGAACTCCAACGTCGTGTCGGTTGAAAAACCCGCAGGCTCCCCGTTTTTTATAGTTACCGTCTCGCAGGAGAATGAGCCACCGCGGAGTTACAACGCCTGGCAGGTTGTTATTGCCTCGGGATCGGAAAACAACAAGGTTATCCCACCTTTTGCCCACCTGATCGCTGACGAAGTACGCCAGCTGCATTCAAGTGAATATCGAGGCCCCATGGAACTGGAAGAAGGTGCCGTGATGGTTGTGGGCAGCGGCCAATCCGGTTGTCAGCTAACGGAGGAACTGCTGGACGCCGGCCGCATAGTCTACCTGTGCACCAGCAAGGTCCCCCGGATACCCAGAAGGTATCGCGGCAGGGATATCATGGACTGGTTGATCGAAACAAAATACTACGATGTAAAGACGGCGTTGGTCGCTGATACCGGTTTGACCCGGATGAGAGAGCCTCTGTTGCGGGGTAACGCCGATGGACTCACACTAAGTTTACAATACCTCGCCGGCCGGGGCGCGACACTGACCGGCCGCATGATTGACGGGAGTCAGGATGAACTATTTTTTGACGACAACGTCCCGAAGCATATACAATTTGCGGACGAATTTTCGAGTAGTGTAAAGGAGATGATCGATACGCATATCAGAAGGCTTCAGCAACAACACCCGGACCCGGAAGTAGACGAAGCGGACCTGCCCGCTGAAGTTTCCGATTTTATGCAGGCTGTTCCAAGCCTGCGGTTATCGGAGTGTGGTATCAGGACGATCATTTGGGCGACGGGGCTGAAGGGTAATTTCAGCTACCTGAAATTACCTGTCGTGGATAGCAGCGGACTCCCCATACATCAAAATGGAGTGACCGAAGTGGAAGGACTTTACTTCATCGGTCTTCCCTGGTTGAGAAGCCGTAAATCGAATCATATCTTTGGGATCAAGGATGACGCCGGATTTATCAGCAACAAGATTTACAGTTCGTTGCGCTAACGATCAACTCCATAACGGTTCCGGCTCCGGACCGTTAAATGTCAATACCGGTACGGGATTTCAGAGCACACCGCAAACACCGGCCGAATAACTGTTCCATTCGCCATTGACATAACTTTATAATGTGTTTTTAAAAAATGATTAAATTTATCATAGCACATCGTGTCATGTCTATCCGAATCGCCGTATTGATCATCCTGATACCAACCCTGACGTCATTCGCTCAGGAGGAGGTCAGCTATGAAAAGGAGATCAGACCCCTTCTGGCCACAAAATGTTTTGAATGCCACAATACGGGCACCACAAAGGGCGGTGTTAACCTTGATAATTATAAGGAGCAGGCCAGAGTTATTGAAGACGGTCAGTTTTGGCTCAAGGTACTTGATCAGATTAAAACAAGGGCAATGCCTCCCAAGAGCGAACCACCATTGTCGGAGAAAGACTATCACGAACTGGTTAACGGCATAAACAGTATTCTTCAGAACTCCCTTCAGGAGAGAAGCCCAGGGCATGTAGTGATCCGCCGGCTAAGCCACTCCGAATACCATTATACAGTATTGGATTTACTGCAGGTTGACTTCGATGCGCGTAATTATTTTCCGTCCGATGGTTCCGGCGGGGGAGGTTTCGACAACCAGGGTGGTGCGTTGTTTTTTACTCCGCTGAAACTGGAGCGGTACTATGATGCGGCGGACATGATTATCGGGGAAGTTTATAACGATAAGACGAAATGGGCGAACGTGGTTCCGGTGGTGTACCGGCAAAACTGGTGGCAGCAGTTTCGGAACTGGGTGAAGTCGCTTTTTTTTGAAGACTATGCCGAGATCAATCCGCCGGCAGCAGCAGCGGAGAAAGTCATTATTCCGTTTGCGACGAAAGCTTTCCGAAGGTTTTTGAAGGATGAGGAGAAAACAAAGCTGGTGGATTTATTTCAAACTGTCTATGATCAGAAGGATTCGCTGGAGAATCCCCGCCGTTTTGATGAGAGCATAGCCCAGACGTTTAAATCAGTATTGATCTCGCCGAATTTTCTGTACCGGTCAGAAGAGGAACCGGAAAAAACGGGGGCTTACCCGTTGAGTAATTTTGAAGTTGCAACAAGGCTTTCATACTTCCTGTGGTTGAGTATGCCCGATCAGGAGTTGTTCGATCTTGCTTATTCGGGAATGCTGGAGGACACGGTCGTACTGGAAGGCCAGGTAAGGCGGATGCTGGCGGATCCGAAAGCCAAACGTTTTGCCGAAAACTTCGCCGTTCAATGGCTGGGTATCTCTAAGCTGCTGGACAATCAGCCTTTGGTCGACCCCGTGAAGTACCCGGGATTCGACGCACCTGTCAGGAATGCGTTGTATAGGGAGACCGTGGAATATTTCTATTATGTCCTGACAGGCAGTAAGAATATGCTGGAATTGATCAAAAGCGACTATACGTTTCTCAGCAAAGAACTGGCGGACTATTACGGGATTGAAGGTGTAACCGCCGATGATCTTCAGCGGACCGTACTGGCGGACTCGAGCCGCGGTGGTGTCCTGGGAATGGGTAGTGTCCTGGCGGCTACATCGTTTCCCCTGCGGACGAGTCCCGTGATCAGGGGAAAGTGGGTGATGGAACAGCTATTGGGAATTTCACCACCACCGCCCCCCGCTGTTGTCGCCGAGCTCACGGAAGATCAGGATGCACACGAAGCCCTGGGTTTGCGGAAGATCCTGGAAGCTCACCGGTCGCGGCCGGAGTGTCAGTCTTGTCATGAAAAAATGGACCCGCTGGGATTGGGCCTCGAAAACTTCGACCCCAGCGGCCGGTGGCGCGACAGTTATGGTCGTGCAGCCGTCGACCCGTCGGGGGTGATGGCCGACGGAAGAACGTTTAACGGACCCGCCGAACTGAAAACGTTATTGATGACGGAGAAAGCGAAGATCGCTCGTAATTTTTCAGCCAGACTTCTTTCTTACGCGCTGGGAAGGTCGATCCTGTTTACGGATGAACCGGCCCTGCAACACCTGGAGTCCTGTCTGCTGAATAATAACTTCAACCCCGAACTATTCATCGTAGAACTGGTAAAAAGCTATCCATTCAGGATGAAACTTAATGATTTCGAAAAAAAGGTCTGATATATGAAGAAAAAATGGCACATATCACGCAGGCGTATGCTCCGGGGAATGGGGGCTTGTATAGCTTTGCCATTGCTCGATGCGATGGCCTTACCGGGAATGAGTTCTCCCGCCGTGAAACCATCGCCTGTACGAACAGCTTTTTTATTCATGCCGAATGGCGTCCATCCCGACCGCTGGACTCCTGAAAAGACCGGAAGCGATTTTAGCCTGACACCACAGTTGTTGCCACTGGAAAAGTTCAGAAAGGATATTGTCGTGATGGGTGAGCTGATGAACCGGAACTCGATCTTCAAAGGAGCCGACGGTCACTACGCGAAGTCCGCCAGCCTTCTTACCTGTATGCCGATCAAACAGACGATCGGCGATAACATCAGCAGCGGAGGTGTCTCCATCGACCAGATCATCGCTTCAAAAGCGGGAAATGAAACGCTGTTTCCTTCCCTGGAGTACGGACTTGACCGCATTACAACAGGTGTCGATATTAACGTAGGGTTTACACGCCTGTATGGATCGAGTATTTCATGGAAATCCCCGAACCAGCCATTGTCAAAAGAGATCGATCCGAGACTTGCGTTCGACCGGTTATTCAGGTCATTTGTTCCGGGTGCAAAAATTAAAGAGGATCCGTGGAAACAAAGTATACTGGACGTGGTGATGGAGGACGCGAAGAGCCTGAAGAGTAACCTGGGCAGGGTCGACCAGGATAAGCTGTCCGAGTACCTCGAGTCGATCAGGAGCGTGGAGAAGAGAATCTCCAACGGGGAAAATAAAGAAAAATTTGCCGCCAACATTACGCCGGATATCAGGAAGGAACTGGTCAGGGTAAATGCCCGTATCGACGAGTATGTCGAGATGTATACGGGAGTTGATATTACGGAAAAGACCCGCCTGATGATAGACATCATGACATTGGCATTCTGGAGTGACGCGAGCCGCGTATCAACTTTCATGTTCGGAAATTCCGTTAGCGATCGCAACTTTTCTTTCCTCGACGGTGTGCGGGGTAATCATCATTCGATCTCGCATCACATGGACAAGCCGGAAGCACTGGAGGAATACACGAAGATCGTAACCTGGCACGTGGATCAATATGCGTATTTCCTGGATAAACTGAGAAACATCCGCGAAGGCGACAAAACACTGCTGGACAACTCCATGATATTATTCACATCGGATCTTCGGGACGGGAACAGGCATTCACCGCGGAACCTTCCTGTCGTCCTGGCGGGAAAAGGTGGTGGAAAAATCAAAACAGGCCAGAACCTTGTCTTCGAAAAAGAAACACCGTTAGCCAACCTGTACCTCACCATGCTGGATGCGTTGAACATCGGGCAGGATCAATTCGGGGATAGTAAGGGTGTGTTATCGGGAATCAGGGCTTAGGCAAGTAATTATGGAATGGAGTATGCATGTAAATCCGCGTAAGCATTGAGGAAGTCCATACAGCAAGTCAGCTACTCTGCCTTCGTCATCGTTTTGTTTTTAGGGGGACTTTCGTTATTCGCGTTGCCGTACTTCCACCCGGCTGACCCTCCTCTAATCCTTTTGTTCATCGGGAGACTGCATCCGCTCGTTTTACATTTTCCCATCGTACTGATCATCCTCTCGTTGCTCCTCGAAGTGGCCAACCATTTTGGAATTATAAAGTCCGGTGTAATTGTCTTGCCGGTATTGATTGCCGCGGTCGTGACAACCCTGGTTTCGGTCGGAGCCGGGTATTTCCTGTTCGCGTCGGGGGAATATTCGGGATACCTTATAGAGCAGCACCTTTGGGCGGGTGTTATTACAGGATCGTTCATCTGTACCACGACCGCACTATACGTTATTGCCCGCGCCTCACCCCGGGTTTATCCGTTCTATTTCTCGTTGTTGGTTCTTAGTAACATCGCGGTAGGATATACGAGCCACCTCGGCGGGTCGGTCACCCATGGACAGGATTACCTTACGGAGCACCTGATGCTGATGAACGACGGATCCGGTGATTTGGATAAACCGGAATCTGAAATGCTTGTTTACCAGGATATCATCGCGCCGGTGTTCGAAACGAAGTGTATGAGTTGTCACAATGAACTGAAGGCGAAGGGAAAACTGGTGATGTCTTCCTACCGGGAAGTTCTCCGGATGGGTGAAAGCGGCTTACCTTCCGTGACACCCGGCGAGCCGGAAAAAAGCGAGTTATACAACCGTATCGTATTGCCGGAAGAACACGACGATCATATGCCTCCGCAGGGAAAGACACCGTTGAGCCCCCAGGAAACACAACTGTTGAAGTTCTGGATTGCGTCTGGCGCGACGGATACACTTTCCCTCGTGGAAGCCGCGAAGACGGATAGTGTCAAAACCCTGATCAATTCCCTGCTTCCGGAGTTGAACCGTTACAAAACGAATGCAAAAATTGCCGGCATTAAAGCGGCGGCCCTTACCGACGCGCTGGACGAATTAGCGGTTGACCTTGACATCTCTATCCGGAAGGACCCGGCGACGGAGGGAAACTTTTTCTCCATCGCCATGAAGTTTCCGCCGGCACCCTTTACGAACGATCAGTTCAGGAAACTGAGTCCGTTTTTCAGCGTCTTTTCCATTGTATCGCTTGCCGCCAGCGATATCGACGACCCGGGTTTGTATTACGTGGGTCAGATGGTCAACGTCAAGAAATTGTATCTTCAAAAGACGAAGCTCGACGGTTCCGGTCTGCTGTATCTTCAGAACATGAAAAACCTCGAGGTATTAAATCTTTCGTTTACCAGGATCGACGATAAAGCCGCGATCGACTTGCTTAAAATTCCAAACCTGAAGGAAGTGTATTTATACAGAACGAACACATCAAAAGAAGTCCTGCTGGCAATAGAAAAAAATAAACCGGGACTAAAAATCCTGATGGAGGAGGGACCGTACTTTTGACCGCCGTCAGGTTGATTTTACGCGTTCGATCTTTCCGACGATAAAGATATACGAGCAGGCGCCGATCAGCCCCAGGGCACCGATGAAAACCAAAGCTGGTTTGAAGTCACCTTCCCTTGCCAGGAAGCCAATAACGATGGGTACGACAATGGACGCCAGATTTCCCATGAAGTTGAAAACGCCTCCTGTTAGTCCGATCAGGTTTTTAGGTGAAAGTATCGATACAAAAACCCATGATATCAACGCCATCCCTGCGCCAAAAAAAGCGAGCGCGAGGAAGAAGATGATCAGTGCGGTGTCGTTGGTGTAGTTAGCGCCTACGATGCTGACGGATAATAATAGTCCAAAGATAATGGGCAGCTTTCTCGCCATACTTACCGATTTGCCTTGTTGTACGAGTCGGTCGGAAACAAACCCGGAGAGGAGGAGACCGGCGCACGCTGCCAGGAATGGGACGGATGCCAGGTAGCCGGATTTAATAAAATCAAGCCCGCGATATTGTACGAGGTAGGTAGGGAACCACGTAAGGAAAAACCAGAGTGTGGCATTGACGCAAAACTGTCCGATATAAACCCCCCATAATGTTTTGCTCGAAAAGACCTGTCTGAAGTTCTCCCATCTCCAGATCGATGGTTTATTTTCCACATCTTTCTTTTCAAAGACACCTCCGCCTTTTTCGATGTAGTCGAGTTCAGCCTGGTTCGCACGGGGATGTTTCAACGGATCACGGTAAAACAGGTACCAGACGATACCCCATACGAGGCCCGTTACTCCTGTAACAAAGAACAGACCTCTCCAGCCGGCGTATAACTGAATGGTAGCCAATACGGGCGTGAGGAATGCCAGCCCGATAAATTGTCCTGAAACATACAATGCGATGGCGGAAGCCCGTTCGTTTTCCGGGAACCAGCTCGTAACGATACGGTTATTGATCGGGTAGGATGGGGCCTCGAATGCGCCGGTAGCGAGGCGGAATCCAAACAGGCTGATAAAACCTTTTGCAAATCCCTGGCACAATGTTGCCAGTGACCAGGTAACGAGGCAGGCGGCATATAATATCCTGGGGCCGAACTTGTCGGCGATTAGCCCGCCCGGTATTTGGAGTGCCGCGTACGTCCAGCCGAATGCCGAAAATATGAGGCCAAGCTCTACGGATGACAATTCAAGGTCTTTGCTGAGCGCGGGTGCAGCGACGGAAATGTTCGTCCTGTCCAGGTAGTTGATCACTACGTTAACGAACACCAGCGCTAACATCCCATAGCGTATGTTGGTTTTTTTTACACCTGTAATTGTCTGTTCCATTATCCGGATGTTTTTTATCGTTTGCCTTGCTTAATACGAATGAACTATTTAGCGGTCCAGCCTCCGTCAACGGTAAGCATGGAGCCCACCATGTAGCTTGCGGCGTCGCTGGCCAGGAATATCGCCGCGCCCTGAATCTCACGGAGGTTTGCCCATCTGCCCAGCGCTGTCGCACCCACGACAAACTTTTTCGCTTCGTCGGAGTCGGCAATCGGAAGGTTCATTTCCGTTAAGAACGGTCCAGGGCAAATAGCATTCACGTTGATATTGTAGGGGGCCAGTTCAAGGGCAAGAGCCCGTGTCATTTGCACTACGGCGCCTTTGCTCGACGCATAGGGCGTACGGTTTGCAAGGCCCACCAATCCCAGCGTACTGGCCAGGTTGATGATCTTGCCGCCGTTCTGTTTTTTCATGTGAGGAGTAACGGCCCTGGACGCAAGCCATGTACCGGTTACATTGACGTCCATCACTTTGGCAAAATCCTCCGGCGTTACTTCGTCAATGGCACCTCTGATGTTAATTCCGGCGCTGTTGATCAGGATGTCGACCTTTCCAAACGTATCCAATGCCAGTTGAACCATAGCATCTGCCTGCGCCTTGATGGTGATATCAGCTGCGAACGACAACGCTTTTGTTCCGTACATCTCCCGCAGTTCGTTTGCTGCAGCCGTACCTTCGGCAGGATTCCTGTTTACGAGTAAAACATCCGCGCCGGCAGACGCGAGGCCGGCGGCCATGGCCAGTCCAAGTCCTTTTGAGCCACCTGTAATGACTGCCGTTTTTCCATGAAGATTGAATTGTGCGATGCCGGGAAGTTTTTCCATATCGATTTGTGCTGCTTGTTTGTGTTACTTGAGACCGAGGGTTTCTTTGCTGAATGCCATACTGGTTAGGATATTTTTTTCTTCCTCTCCAAGCCGTTCGTCGGGGCTAAGGTGAGAAACTTTCGGAAGAGATGGTTTGAATTTTTTTTCACGCACCATTCGTAATGTCCGAGCCAGCTCGCTTCCGGGGACACCTTCGAATGTTTCCCAGTACGCTTCCCGGAGGCAGGGAACTTCCAACGGATCGCGGGTGATCATCTCCAGGTTGAACGTCGCTTCCGGATGATATTTCCGGCACGTCGCCATGATCGTTGGCATATCCAGGATACCTTCTCCCAGGGGTACTTCCGAAAGTAAAATTCCCTCCGGATATTCGTCAACACCCATGTCTTTTACGTGCGTCGTGAACATATAAGGAGCCAGTGTGTTGATCACTTCCATCGGGTCTTCCATTAGGGCAATGCTGTTTCCAAAATCCAGTGTGACACCGATCCACTCGCTGTTTATTTTTTTTATGATATCAACCAGTTCGGTAGCGCGCCAGTCTTTGTGGTTCTCGACTGCCAGTTTTATGTTGTGCTTTCGCAACACAGGCTCAGCCAGCCGCAACGAGGTAAGGGCGCTGTCCCTGGCTTCGTTAAATGCATTCAGCGAATGGTACGTCTCATAGCGCCTTCCAGACGAGCACACCGTCCGGACAACCTTCGCGCCCGCCTCTTTCGCGCTGACGATATCCGCTTCGAACCGCACAACGTCGCCGCTATCGTGTGGTGTCCCGATCGAACCTTCGATGTACATACCCAGCTTTTCCCTTCTGTCGCGGACTTTCTTTGAAAAATCGGAGCTCCAGTCTCTTACAACCACCTGGATTCCCGATGCGCCGATTTGATGACAATGCTCCATCAGATCAATAGCGTTCTTAAATCCCGGGTACTTCTGGCTTTGTTCTTTCGCATTCCACCGGCTGGCGTAAGAATGTACAACGATACCCATAGGCTGATCTTTCAGGAAGGAGGGTATAATGGGAAACGACAGAGCCACAGCAGCGGCGGAAGTCTGCTGAAGGAACTCACGCCTTCCGATACGGTCATGACCGGACGGCGTTGATTTTTGCTGGTCTTTCATATGATTGCGTCCATTGATAAAGACATGGTAAAGATGTTATGGCGAATTTTTTTCCGATTGTTGTTTGCGCATATGTTCGTTTAGTTCTTCGGCTGTCCAGGGAATCACCCGTCCCTGGGATGTGTGGCGGGTCGTACCTACCGTACGCTTACCCACTGGACCTCCGTTATTACCCCATTCATTCCGGATGTAGACCATGATAGCGGTAATGGCGCCATCGTCCATCGTGGAGTGAGCCGGCATAACGGGTAGGATATCCGGCGCATCGTATACTTTTCCGTCAACTTCAAGCCGTCCTTCCATTCCCTGAAGAATGATCAGAGCCAGCCGTTTTTCATCACCCAAAACCCATTCCGAACCTATTAATGGCGGCGCGTATCGTTTTAAACCGGCACCGTCTGTCCCGTGGCATCCCGCACATGTTGTCAGGTAATGTTGCCTTCCGAGACTGAACTGTCGTTGTTCGGATTC
Source organism: Chryseolinea sp. (assembly GCA_041742155.1). Classification (GTDB taxonomy): domain Bacteria; phylum Bacteroidota; class Bacteroidia; order Cytophagales; family Cyclobacteriaceae; genus Chryseolinea. The sequence continues at coordinate 464,568 of JBGSJE010000013.1, forward strand.
ACTAAGAACGGATTGTTTCGCTCTCATCGAAGGTGTTACTACGTGACCGGGCCATTCGAACATAGTAGCCAGCGCCTGTCTTCGTGACGGGTCTATATCCAGATCCTTTCGCGTAAGGATTCCCGGCGCCGAGGCCAGCCGGATCGGCTTCGATCTGCTGCTGCTCTGAATGGAAATCCCCGTCAGGATCGGATTCGTCCGCCAGTCCAGGGAGTCCTGGTTCTCGAGGATTTTTAACAACGAACCGATCTCCCTTGAATTTCCCTTCCGGATAACGGAGGCCGTGAGCATTTCGAGGAAGATCTCCTTGTCGGGAGACTGCGTGACAGGCGCAGTCGAAAACATGATGCTTCTCAGAAGATCAAACTCTTTTCCCTGCAGGCTGCTCAGGACTGCATCCCGCATCAGTGCCGATGTATCGTAGTGCTGAAGGATTCCCGTCAACACAGGTAGAGATACTTTTGAGTCCAGCACACCCGATGTTAATGCGATCTGCAATGATTCCTTGATGGATGCCGTGCTAAACATTTTAAGTATGTGCGACTGAAGGTTTGACCTCACCTGAGGTCTCGCCGCTGCGAACGGCTCCAGCAGCCGGATGGCCGTCGTACGGACGAGAGGTTGTGGGTCGGATAACAGTTGAATGAGCAGACCTGGTTCCAGGATCTTAAGGCCTTCCATTGTCCAAAGGGCATGGATGCGTGAAAGGGTGTTGTTTCCCGTTGTTATCAATTCGACGAGCGGCTGCGCAATGCTTTTATCATTTTTTTCAACCAGGAGACGCTGGGCCATATCACGGGTCCACCCGTTGGGACTCGCCAACTGCGAAATCAATTCGGATGTGGATTTTTCTGAAAGCCGGACAGGAGGGGATGGTTTCCATTTTTCAGGTACTACACGCCATATCCGTCCACGATTCACGGGCGCCACCAGTTTTCGTGACAGAGTTTGCTCGCGGAGGTAGGGCGTTACGTACGCGCCGTGCTGTACGAGTCCGCGGTACATGTCGGCAATGTAAAGTCCGCCGTCAGGCCCTGAGGTAATGTATACAGGTCTGAAGCGCTCGTCTGTTGATGCAAGGAACTCTGTTCCCGGATGGGGATCGGATGCGGAGAGTAGAACACCGTTTTCCTTTACCACATTTCGTTTCACCAGGTTGCCGGACGGTTCGCAAACAAAAACGTTTCCATAATATTCCGCCGGAAGGATATGGCCCCGGTAGTAGTACGGGGAACAGGCAGCCGTAAATTCAATGAGCCTGCCCGCGTCGTCCAACGTACCGGGTATGTAACCGCGATTGACCGCCGGGTTACTCCGGATAGGATAGACCCGCCTGTCGATGGTGAGGCCATGATCGATTCCCGTTGTCGGGGTGTGATGCCTGTTCCGGCCCAAATAATTCGGAGGCACGAGGTCCGCATGAAGTTGCGACCAGTTGTAATTGTAGTATAGCCTGCCTTCGTCGTCCTGACTCAGTCCCCACTGGCCTCGGAATTCGGTGCTGTCTCTTTTCCAGGTTCCATCCACGAGTCTGTACCGGAAGCGTGACTTTACATTATAGTACCAGTTGTCAAGTGCGCGCAGCAAGCCGTTGCCTGAGTGTTCAGGCATGGCGCTACCGGCGTAGTCCGGATCGATCAGCACTTTACTATCAGCTTTTAGGTCGTGGTTGGTATCCTGAGTAAGCCACAACGCTTCGTTTTCGGCAACCAGCGCGCCACCGGGTACGAGTGCCAGTGCGCGTGGCATAATCAGGCTGTCCAGGTAAATTGTGCTTGCATCCATCTTCCCGTCGCCGTCCGTGTCTTCCAGTACGGATACCCTGCCCACCGGTTCATTTTCGCCGGCGCCATCTATATCGGGCATAAAGCCGCGCATCTCTACAACCCAGAGCCTACCATCGGCGTCAAACGTAATGACTACCGGATCCTGAACCATGGGTTCCGACGCGACTAGTTCGATTTTGAATCCGGGTTCTACGACAAAGGTCGTTATTTCGGCGTCAGCAGGTAGTGCGGGAGAAGGGCCCTCGTCACTCACCGATACCGGTGCTGCGCGATCACAACTGCCGAGGCAGGCGATAAACGCGAGTACGAAACAGATATGCCAATTCCGGCTAAGCATCAGAATTTTTTATTCATTTCCTGTATTCAGATGCACTGCCCCGCCGGTACACGAGACACAGATGCATGAGCTGTCAAACTGCAGCGGACGATACGCTTATTTGATGTTGTTGGGATCGGGATGCACCCATGGTTGCCGGTAGGGACGCTGAAGCAGTGCATTCGCTTCGCGGTCGCCGACGATCTCGCGTTTACGATGATCATAAACGATTGGCCTACCCGTTTTCATGGACAAATTTGCCAGTATACAGCAAGCCGTCGAGATGTGACCCTCCTCGATATCGGCAACAGGTCGCCCCTTGTTTTCAATGGCTGCAAGGAAATCAAGCATATGTAAGCGTGTGGCTGGAGCGGCATTCAATTCAATACGCTCTTCCGTAAGGTCTTCCGGATATTTTTCTTTTTCATAGACAACATCCAGGTGGATCGGCTTGGGTGCGTTTTCGCCATGGGGGATAAAATCGGCGCGCATCGTGCTCCCTTTGAGTGTGCCTTTGTCTCCATAAAGGATGAACGACCATGGATAGTCGGGGTCTGCCGGTGTACCCCAGCTACGGTGTTGCCATACGCAGTTGAGCTCGTTGTATTTAAAGATAGCAGACTGTGTATCCGCTATATTCGACTTGCCATCTTTCTGTACATAAATGCCGCCGGTCGATTCGATACTGTTCGGCCAGCCGAGTTTGAGCATCCACCGCACCGTATCGAACATATGGACGCACATGTCGCCCATGATTCCATTTCCGTACTCCATAAAGGTTCTCCACCACCTCAGGTGAGGAATGCCGTCGTAAGGACGCAAGGGCGCCGGTCCGGTCCACATCTCGTAGTCGAGGAAATCGGGAACAGGTTCCAGCGGAGGATTACCATTATTTCGCATGGGAAAGTAACAGCACATCTCCACATGAGAGATTTTGCCCAGCAATCCGGCATCGACAATATTCTTTTTAGCCTCAATCAGGTGAGGTGTACTCTTCCGCTGTGTTCCAACCTGTACAACCTTGTTGTATTTGCGTGCGGCGGCAACCATCGCTTCCCCTTCCATCACATCAACACTGATAGGCTTCTGCACATACACGTGCGCACCGGCTTTCACGGCATCGATCATCTGGAGAGCATGCCAGTGGTCGGGTGTACCGATCAGCACGATATCAATTTCATTTTCGGCAAGCATCTTCCGGTAATCACCGTATAGCTTCGGGGTTTTACCCGATTTCTGACGTTGACTTACAAGTGTCCCCGCAGCTTTCAACATATTCTTGTCCACATCGCAAAGTGCAACCACGTCCACGGGCACAACCTGTATCAGGCGGAACAGGTCGCTCTTGCCATACCATCCGGTTCCGATCAGACCGACGCGGAGCGTCTTCGCCGGATTAATGATGTCCATCCCCTGGGCACCAAGCGCTGAAAGAGCCAGTGATGCCGTCGCTCCTTTCAGGAAATGACGGCGGTTGATATTGAATGTATTCATGGAGGTTTGTGGTTTCTAATGGAAAAACAATGATTTCACACGTATGCGAACCAAATTACATGTTCTAAACTTCATGGGCAACTGCCTGGTCGCTGCGAATGCCCTTTCAGGCTGGGAAAAATTTGCTCTTTTATAAACGGGTAAAAATTTAGACGGGCGGAAATGTTTTTTTTTCGTCTTAACCTGTACGGTTCAGCTGAGATAACCGGCGGGAAATTTCGGGAGCCGCGCCATTCTTATGTAAGGGACAGGTTGAATTTATCGAAATTAATAATTGATATTTAGTACATGGAATCTGAAAAATTAAGCAAAGGACAATTTCAAGTCGCGGCGACAGGCTTTCTCAGCTTATTCTCCCTGGTTGGTATCATGTTTTATGGATTGCCATTCTTCTATGATTTTTGGGTGACGGATTTCGGCTGGACGCGTGCTACGGTCACGTCAGGTAATGCGCTGGCGAAGATCATTATCGGGCCTGTTTTCGGATTTTTAGCAGGGTGGATCATCGACCGGTTCGGACCGCGCCGGCTGATGCTTGCCGGTATCGTAATGGGTGGGATCGCGCTGATCGGCTTGAGCAGGATGACATCGCTTTGGCAGTTATACCTGTTTTACATGTTCAACGCACTCGGATATATGTGTGGCGGACCGTTGCCGAACCAGGTCCTGATTTCGCGGTGGTTTGATAAAGACCGGGGAAAAGCGATGGGTATTGCCTATCTCGGTATCGGGGTTGGAGGGATGCTGGTGCCCCAGGTAGCCCGGTGGCTGAATGTTAATTTCGGATGGCACGATGCCCTGATGACCCTCGGAATCATCATGGTGGCGATCGCATTTCCAATGGCCTGGTTTGTAAAGGAAAATCCGGACGGGGCGGCAGCGATGGCAAAACACGAAGATGTTCCCAAAATACCATTCAGGAACATTCTAAAGAGCTGGCCATTTTATCTCCTCGTCATCGGAAGTATGTGCTCTATCGGAGCGGTTGCAGGTACCAGTCAGAATCTGAAACTGTTTTTCAGCATCGACCTGAAGTATACGCAGGAATCGGCGGCCAACGTCCTATCCATCGTGCTGGGAGCCAGTATCGTCGGGCGTTTAGTCATGGGGTGGCTTGCCGACCGGATACAAAAGAAGTATGTAATGATCCTTATCTATGCACTCGTCGCACTTTCCATACCGCTCCTGTATTTTGCGTCTACACCGGGCGTGATCTACGTGTTCGCATTTATCTTCGGTGTCGCCCTCGGCGGCGATTATATGATCATCCCGCTCATGGCGGCCGAATTGTTCGGTGTTAAAGTAATGGGACGGGTAATGGGTCTGGTCATTACAGCGGACGGATTAGCGGAGGCGTTTGCGCCTATGCTTGCCGCCTGGCTCCGGGATAAAAGCGGAAGTTATGCCAACGGTTTTGCTGCGCTGATCGTATTGGCTGTAGTCGGTACAATAGCTGTATCACTCCTTCCGAAAAAAACTGAAAAATTATGATCCTCCGGCCCATGCTGGCCAACGATATTCAGGCAGGTCTTTCACTTTGCCGTGCTATCGGATGGAACCAGTTGTCCGCCGACTGGGAGTTATTTTTGAAACTCAGCCCCGAAGGTTGCCGTGTGGCGCTGGATGAAATTCACAAGGTTATCGGAACGGTGACTACCGTACGATACCAGGATCATTTCAGTTGGATCGGAATGGTGTTGGTCGATCCGTCCAGGCAACGGCAGGGTACGGGTATCCAATTATTGAATGAGGCCCTCGCGATACTTGCTGATGAGAAAACGGTTAAGCTGGACGCCACCCCGGCGGGTCGCGAGGTTTATTTAAAACTTGGATTCCGGGAAGAGTATCCGTTAACAAGGATGCGATGGTCCCCTGAAAACGCCGGGTTACTCCGGGTTAACCGTGCCCGTCAAATCGAAAAGGACGACCTGCAAAAAATAGCCTTGTTCGACCTCGATGTGTTCGGCGCCGACCGGCGGGTGATCCTGAACGACCTTTGGCAACGCGATCCGGAAATGTGTTTTGTCGTCGAAGAAGGAAATGACGTAAGGGGATACTGTCTGGGCAGGAGGGGGTACACGTATTTACATCTCGGCCCCGTCATTGCGCATAACGTGTCGGATGCAACGGACCTTGCATCGGCTGCGCTACTGGCTTGTAGCAGGAAACCCGTTATCACCGATGTGTTACATCATTCAGAGGAGTGGATCGCGTGGTTATCAGCCGCCGGCTTTTCCGAACTGCGGCCCTTAACGAGGATGTTCAGGGGCGCTAACGCCTGGCCCGGACTTCCCGAAAAACAGTTTGCCATTTTAGGTCCCGAATTCGGGTAGCGACCTTCTCCATACAAAAACAAGTGTCGTAACCCCGGACACCACCGGTATCAGTGCCGCAACATCCTACTTTTTGATCGTCATTTTTTGTGCCTGCTGTTGTGACTGAAGTGCCAGCTCGGTGGCCAGAAAACAATGCTCCTGCGACATGGCGGTTTCCGTACGGTTGAGGATATCCTGGATAAGTTGTTCGCCATAGGGAAGCGTTTCCTGCGTGCAGTCTATGTAACGGGTTTCTTTCTGGTCGACAAGAAAAAGGTGATTGCCACCGGTTCGTCCGCCGATGTCGATATTTTTCCTGATCTCGATAAACCCATCTGTGCCAAGAATCGTCAATCGTCCGTCACCCCAGGTATTAAGACCGTCCGGCGTGAACCAGTCGACGCGGATATAACCGCTTCCTTCATTTCCGCGGAGCATGACGTCACCGAAGTCTTCAAATTCCGGGTATTGGGGATAATGAACATTCCCCACCTGCGACGCGACCACCGATGCCTGTGTCGATCCCGTAAAAAACAGGAACTGATCAAACTGGTGCGATCCGATATCACAAATGATTCCACCGTACATATTGCGCTTGAAGAACCATTCCGGCCGCGATTTGATGTTCATCCGGTGAGGACCCAGACCGATAGTTTGTATAACTTTTCCGATAGCGCCGGCTTTTACCAACTCACCCGCCTTGATGGTTGCCCGGTTCTCCAGCCGCTCGCTATACATGATGGAATAGATCCTTTTTGTCTCGCGTTGTACTTTCCTCGCTTCAGCCAGTTGTTCCAGGGTGGTGATTCCCGGCTTATCGACCATAAAATCTTTTCCATGTTTCATCACCTCGATACCGAGGGGTGCGCGGTCAACGGGGATCGATGCGCTGACAACCAGTTGGATGGACTTGTCTTCGAGGATCTCTTTTTCACTTCGCGCCAGCTTTGCCGTGGGATGTCTTTTTGAAAAAGCGGCCACCAGCTCGGGTTCCTTCGCATAAAAGGACATCAGCTGTCCGCCGCCCCTGATCGCCGCTTCCACCTGGCTGTAAATGTGACCGTGGTTGAGACCGATGACGGAGAACTTGACGGACCCGGCCGCGGTTGAAGTTTTTTTCTTTTCCGCGCTGATAACCGGCCGGCGCTCCGAACTGGCCGATGCGTGCAGGTGACCGGGTAAAGCCGTCGCGGCAATTCCGGCAGCAGTGGTGAGTGATCGTTTTATGAAGTTGCGTCTGTTGGCTTGCATGATGTAGTGGTTTTTGATCAGATATAGGACTGGAAATTAAAATAATTTAAGACAAAGCCCTAAATATTATGTTACCGGTGGGATGCGCAACACAGGTCGTCATTCCCAAAGCGTTGCGCGCAGGTGAAAATGTGGAAGGTTTATGCATTTTTATGAAAATGCCTTGCTAAATTCGAATCCACAATGTTTTAATGAGAACCGTATGAAAATGATGCTGATGATTTTTTGCCTGGGAATTTTCGCATTTGCGCATGTCTCGGCTCAATCAAAACTGAAAATAGGTGACAAGTCTCCGGATTTTAAAGGAAAGGATCAGGATGGAGGCGTTGTGAGCCTGCAGTCTTTCAAAGGGAAAAAGATCGTATTGTATTTTTACCCGAAAGACCAGACACCGGGCTGCACGGCACAGGCATGCAACCTTCGCGACAACATCGAAGTATTAACGGACGAAGGATATGTGGTGCTCGGTGTTAGTACCGACGATGAAGCCTCGCATCGTGAGTTCAGGGAAAAGTACAATCTTCCCTTTACCCTGATAGCGGATACGGATAAATCGATCACACAGGCATATGGGGTGTGGGTGGAGAAGGAAAGGGATGGAAAGAAATTCTGGGGAACCGCCAGGACCACGTTTATCATCGACAGCAACGGTGTTATTACCGATATCATTGACAAAGTGGAAACAAAAGACCACGCGGCGCAGATCCTGAATTGACGGTATTCCCGACGTTATCAATAACCGGTGTGTTACAACCGGATAGCTACAGCAATCATATTGGTTACCGGGTAGTTCATTTTTTCAGGGGAATCTGTATTTGTGAACAGCTCTGCTTTCCCTTCCCAACGGTTCTTGACGATCCATGCATTTGAATAGGCTGTCGATGCATTCGAAACCGTGAAACCGACCTCCGTCAGGTGTTGCTTCCATTCGTCAAAATCCCAGAAGCAGAACGTTTCGTGCATCTCGCTTTCCCAGTTGTCCACATAGTCTTTCCGGCTCATGAATTCACAGGCGTCCTTCAGGCTCAGCCGGAAATATTCACGACCATCCAGCTGTACGGTTGTGTAGCGGAGTTTATACCCTTCCTTATGCCGGAAGTCCCGGACGAAACGAAGGAATCGGGCCTTCGTAGAGAGCCCCTTCAGGTATTGTGCCAGGTCACCGCGCGTTGTGAATGTCCCTTCAAAGTCGTCGTTCCGGCCATCCTGGTCATTTACTTTCATCAACACGATCTCGTCCTTGCCGGCCGGTCCGACTACATCGCGGTTGACCCACACGCCGCCCGGCGCCAACTCCTCGTATCGATTGCGGATAAAGGAGAGCAGGTCTTCACGGCTTCCGTAAGATTCAATCTCATGGGTCAGGGAGGAAGTATGAATCGTGTTCATAGAGTTCCGGTCGAACACGAGCCCGGTCACTGCATTTAACTGCGAGAAAAACACAAACGGATTTTTGAACTCGCCATTGTGTTTGCGCTGCTGGCAGATGTCGTACAGGTGCCGTGCTACTTCGATACCGTAAAAATCGGACTCCCTCAGCCGTTCATGGTCGCATGCCAGTTTGATCCAGGAACCAACTGCGCAGCCAATGTCGCCGATACGTCCCGGCTGGATGTACGGCAATGTCTCCTCGAACTTCAGCGCCGCGATCTCATCCATCTGCCGTACATAGGTATTGTAGTCCCGTGTCGTGGTGATGTCTCCGTCGTCGCTGATCATTTTGTCCTTAAAGAGCAACTGAACTTTTGAACCTAACCTGTATTTTGACCAGACGTCAAACGACGCACCATGCATATGACTCCTGACTTCCTCGTCGTTCTCCCACGTTGGTGTCACGGAGATCCGTTCAACAACATCCCATGGCAATGGTGTTTTATGCTTCCATGTTCGCCTGTCTTCCAGTTCTGCCGGAAAGATGCTGAATCCGTCGTTCTCATACATCTCCAATACGGGGGTTGAGCAAAGAACAACGCAGTTATCGGGACGCAGATCAAACATTCCTTCACTTTCATGCCTGATGCGCTTGACGGTATAGCGGGAGAAATTTGTCACCGTACCAACATCGTCGATCCCGTAGATAAAACAGGGTATGGACAATGCCTTCCCGAATTCTTCCAGCGCCAGCGCCCGCATATAGAAGGGCAGGGGGTTTCTCCTGGTGTTACTGTGGTTCGCCGATGTCACGGCAAAAACGACGGCCTCGATTTTGTCTTTCTTTCGAAGGGGTAGCCCGTTGATATCCAGGATATCTGTTAAGGGATTGTTTATGATGTGTTTGAGATAATCAAATTGAAATTGCGTCAGCAGGTGGTGACGGCCGGGGAAGAGCAGATACATAAACGATCCTGGATTTTCGCTAAGATCATTTTATCCCGACACATTTGAAAGCCTTTTGCCGGGTCGTTTATTTTCTTCCCTCGTTTCAGGGTTCCGGAATCAAATCATGGCTACCATATTAGCCGTCGGCATCCCGGTTGAGATACCGGCAACGCCGCGGATATGCCGGCTTCCGTGTCATCTTATTTCGCAGGTTGTACCATCAGGGCTTTTTTTCCGGCCAACGTAATATCTACGCTGCACCCTGAATTGAACTGCAGGTAGTCGGATTCAATTCCGTCGCTGAAAATTACTCCGTTAAAAGGAATCTGCGACTCAATGGTCAGGGTTTCAGGGGAGGAAATGATACCTGCCGTCAGGCTGATCTGGGAATGTTTGCTCCGGAACGGCTCACGTACTACATAGACCAGCCGGTCTTCATCCCATGCCATATTAAGGGTAACTGTTGTTTTCGACGATTGAAAGGTTGAAAACACACCGTTAGACATGTTCATCACGGAGCTGAGCCAACCGGTTGAACCGGCGCCGGTAGAGACAATAATTCCGCTTGAACTTTGACTTTCCGATTTGTCGTGAAAACGCAGGGTGTATCGCGCGGATGTGTGCGTCGCAGGTCCAATAAAAAGGTCGTTGAACGCAAGCAGGGTCTGGCCGTCGTTGGTAGTGGCCTGCGCCATGGTCACCTGCCTGGCGTTGAACCGGTTTTGAAAGACGCTCTTTAGTATCTTTTCAACGTCGTCTTTAGTAAAGGGAAGCAGCACACCGTCGTTGCGTAGCGGGTCGGGATTCACACCGACCAGTGGTTGACCCAGGATGTATTTTGCGGTATTGGCAACCAGGCCGTCCTGTCCTACGGCAACCACGATATCCTGTTCGCTGAATAAAAAATTCGGCAGGAATTTCCGGTCAATCCATTTCATGCGACCGAGGTTACCTGCCGTCTTCAGCACGTGGTCTAACGACCGGTGAAAGGTGTCGTGCTCGTCTTCATAAACGCGGAAGTCGCCGCCGTTGTGTTCGATGTAGAAGCGGGCCTGAGCCCGGGTGTTGAACCGATGGACCAGTTGTTCAAGGCGTGTGCTTCCGGTTACGACAATGACATTTTCGTAATGCATGTTACTTTGTCTTTTGATTCCTGATCACAGTCTCCAGCAGGTCGGGGCTGATGTTCAGAGTCCCGATCTTGCCCGGGTTTTCCGCCAGTTCGCGAAAGGCGAAACCGATGTTGTCGATGGCAGAGATACTCCCCGGTTGAATAGCCATAAGCGTTTTCCAGTCGAGGTCTTTATACGGTTGCAGTGTTTTTTCCAGCATGTACCCTTTGGAATCTGCGACACGTTTGTCGTTCTCAGCCTGGAGTTCCGTCAGCCTCGTTTTCTGTTCTTCCACAGACAGGTCGGCTTGCATTTTCATTTCCCTGAGTTTGCGTGCTTTATCGGCATCGATCATCTTGATCTCCCATTGTTTTTCGTTGATCTGTTTTTGTTTTTCCTGGACGGCGATTTCCGTGTTGAGTTCGCTTTCCTTTATCCTGCGTTCCTGCTCAACGGCGAAATTGCGCCGGCTGTAGATCGCTTCGTCTGCATCCTTTTGCAATGCCTCCCGTGTTTCGGTCTCCAGCGCCTTGGCCATCTCCGGTGTAGGTCTCACGGCGAGAACATCCACGCTTACAATTTCAACCCCCAGCATTTTTATGGCTTGTGACGACTTTAGGCCGTCACCGATCTGACCGCTGATCGCTTTGGCGCTCCGGAGTGTGTCTTTTAAAGAAAGACCCTGAATGAAGGATGAAGTAGCCGTTTGCGCCTCATTGTTTAGCCGCTGATTGAGCTGTTCGAAATTTTCGGCGTGGTTATTCTTTTTATCGGTTAATGTGAAGTCAAAAAAATCAGCCAGCGCTTTCGGGCTTTCGATTACGTACGTGATTTGCCCCTGGATGGTGATCGTCTGGAAGTCGCGGGTCGTTTCGTTAAATATAAACTGGATATCACGGCTTCCCAGCGGTACAGCAACGATATTTGATACAGGCGAAAAATAAAAAAAACTGAGTGCCTTCCCTTCGCGTTTTACATTTCCGTTGACGTTGTGGATCACATACGTCATGGAATCAAATTTTTTGAAATTCAGTCCGAACATATTTTTATCGATTTAGTATTTCTCCATTACTTTCATTATTTCTTCCCAGTCCTTTTCCCCGTCAAACCCGGCTTTGTCATCCATCAGCACGTTGAAATAAAATTTGTCCTTGTAATAGCCGTATGCCCCATCCGTGATCTCGGGGTTTGTATTGATGTAATCGAAGTGAATGCCGTATCCGGCAAAGAATTCGATGTATTGCCTGATCTCATCCGGGTAGGAGCAGGTGTACATGATCTTGACGATATCTTTTCGCTTGTTCAGGTTCCGCATTACCTCCAGGGCATGGGGATAAAACTCGCGGCTGATCTCGCCTTTTTTGAAATTGGGTCTCAGCAGTGTACCATGGATGTCGAATGCCCAATAGGTCTTGTTCCATTTCTTTTCCCTGGCAAGCCGCATACAATTTTCAATAGCCCGTGTGATCATTATTTGTGTTTATTAAGAATTTAAATTTCCACCGCGTTCATCTCTTTTATCGCTGCCCGGTCGCGAATCTCAGGGAAGGACCAGGTGCGTTTGATCTCTCCATTTTCGAAAACTGTTTCCAGTAAGTCCTGACCCGGGCCGGATTCGGCGATGGTCCTGTACCCCGCGGCCGTTTGAGTCAGTTTTAACCGTCCAGCTTTTGATGTTTTAAAGGACTTCACCAGTTCACCCTCGCCGTTCATTTCAACAGGTGTCTTTTGAACATTGACGATGCATCCGTTCACTTCCGCATAGGAACATTTTATGGCGAACTTCTGCGTGTCGCGGTTTACCTTCTGCAGCAGGGCGCCGCCCATACCAAGTACGAGGTTTTCCGCCGAGATACCTTGCGCTGCCAGCGCCTCATAAATAAGGGGTACGGACTGGTGGTCGATTCCGTCGCCTTGTATGACGCGGACCTGGGGAGGCAGAACGCGGTAGCCTTTTTGATTCAGGGAGAAACCAAACTTCCCGAACAGGATTGAAAATACTTTCAGCAAGGTTTGAACAGGATCGCCGGAGTCAGGCCGGATCACGAGCGTACCCTTCCGCTGCAATATTCTGTCACGGAACTCACCTCCCCAAAGATCGGCGGCGGCATGGAATATATCATAGGAGTCGCTCACGCAGGCCAGTATTCCTTCGGGGTAGGAATTCAAAACATGATCAAATATTTCACGTTCGCCCGTCGCGCCGCGCAAGGTCATGATCGAGTGCTCGGTGGCGGGGACAGACATACCGTAGACGCGTTTTGCGTCGTAGTATTTTTTCGCAAAAGACGAGGCGTATACGGTATCGCTACCCATAAAGTTTACGAGATGGGCGGATCCGCCGAGCCCGGCGCTTTCTACCGAACTCACACCGCGAAAGCCAAAGTCATTCAGTATAAACTCAATGGAACCCTTCGCTGCCTCGTCCGCTGTTTTATTAAAGTAGTGTTCAACCGTTTTTTTGATTTCCCTTGACAATGTTGCCACTGTAGTGGGATACCAAACCTGCATCAGGAGGGTTTCAAGGAAATTGGTAAGCCAGAAGCACCGCGGGTCTGTATTTTCAATTGTCATCAGGACGTTCTTTACAGGAATGACTGACCCTTCGGGTACGGCTTTGATTTTCACGGGCAGATATCCTCCATGTTTATTCAGGATGTAGTCGAAGATTGACCGGTCAAAGACACCTGTTCTTCCGAACACACCATCCAGGATCGCGGCGGCTTCGTCCACGTTTTCGTGGGTGAACGCTTTACCTTCCAGGTATTCCTTCAGAAAGTATTGCAGTCCGTAAAAGACGGTTTCATTGAACATGCCGCCGCGGCTTTCCAGGTAAGAGTAGATCTTTGTCGTGCCGGGTGCATATAATTTGTAATGGGAATATTTGTAAGCATCCGCAAGTAGTAATAGGTTCTGTGTTTTCATGACTGTAATTAGTTGGAAATATATCGTGATATTAATAACCGTAGCTGGGGTTCATGTTCCTCCGCAGTCAAATGCCGGTCGATCATTGCACCGAGTTCGCTGAGCGGGAACCACCGGACTTCCGCGATGTCGTCGTTACCGCTGGGATTTCCGGAAATGAAGTCCGTTGAAAACAGGCAGGTAATGATTTTATCGGCCTCTGACCGGTAGCGCCAGTCGTTCACCCGAAATGATTTTTCGTAAATCAATGCGGTAATCTCAATAGCGCCGCACTCCTCGGTCAATTCCCGTCTTGCCGCATCTTCGAAGCTTTCGTCTGTTGGATCGGAAAACCCGCCGGGTAATCGCCATTTATTATCGATCTCTTTTTTTCCAAGCAGTATTTCCGTCCTGTTGTACCGGAAGACGGCGATGTCAACGGTAGCGTAAACTTTAGTGTATGTGTTGGAATAGGCGTATATGATCCCTGTACGGAATTCTTCCGCGGCAAGTACCTTGTTGCTGATCTGTTCGCGTATCAGCGTGGCGCTGTAAGATCCGGTTTCGGGTAGTTCGGTGGCTTCAAATTTCCCGCGATAAAAGGGAATGAAGCTATCGCGGCTGCCATATAAATTGAACTGATGACCGGGGAAAGCATTGGACAGGAGTGTATCCAGGTTCGCTGACCAGCGCGTATCCGAGGGGTGATCGGGCAGGGGAAGAACGACGATATCGGGATAGGTTGTCTTGATCATTTTTTCCCGTGTATGATAATCCAGCGGATTTTTCCGGCTACCGCGAACCGGGGCGATTCCAAGTACGATGACCACTTTGTCGTGATCTTTTGTAACCGCGTGGATAAGTTCCTTATGGCCGTCGTGAAGGTAGGGTGACTGGAACCGTGCGATGATTACTCCGATTTTTCTCATTCTTTTCTATTTGTGTAATATATACGCAAATATAAACGAAGAGTTTTCTTGTTTCAAGGTATTTTGTGTAAAAATTACAATAATTATGCAATACGCTGACGATCAGATAAAAAGATCGAAGTTGTAACCACTTTCCTGGAGCTGGAAATATTTCTTTTTATTAAACTGGTACAGGCGGGCGGGGCGGCCGGCGCCGCGTTGAATACTTTCCTCCAGTTCATCGAGAAAACCGTAGGCCATGATCTTCTTTTTAAAATTACGCCTGTCCAGTTCCCGGCCCAGCAAAGCCTGGTATAACTTCTCCAGGTGGGAGAACGGAAATTTCTTGTCCAGCAACTCAAAGCCTACTGGTTCGTAGGAGATTTTTCCCCGCAGGCGCCTGACTGCCGTATCGACTATATGTTTATGATCGAACGCCAGCTTTGGTAGTTTATTGATATTGAACCACGCCACGTCTTCGGCGTCGGTCTGAGCGGAGATCTGGTAATCTTTCGGTCTTACCAGCCCATAGTAAGTGACGGAGATGACCCTGTTTCTCGGATCGCGGTCCGTTTTGCCAAACGTATACAGTTGCTCCAGGTAGCTTACGTCGATCCCCGCTTCCTCTTTCAGTTCCCTCCGGACTGCCTCTTCGAGCGATTCGTCATTTAAGACCAGTCCTCCCGGCAAAGCCCAGAACTTTTTAAAAGGTTCATACTTGCGACTGATAAGCAGAAGGGATACGCCATCGTCCGGATCATATCCGAAGACCGTTGCATCCACAGAAACCCTGATCGATTGTTGCATTTGTGTATTGGATACGCAAAGATAGAAATTATTCAGGTACCCGGTTACGGAATGCCGAACGCGACCTCATTCTATGCGGATCCTATTCAGGCAATGCAAAAGCGACATAACTGTCCCCCGATTTTGAACCCACTTTGCCGCCCCCGCCTGCGGCGATCACCACGTATTGTTTGCCATTTACCTCGTAAATACCTGGTGTGGCATACCCGCCGGCTGGTAACTTGTATTGCCAGCGTATGTCTCCCGTTTTTTTATCGAAGGCCCGGAAGTATTCGTCTTTTGTCGCTCCGATGAAGACGAGTCCGCCGGCTGTCACGGCAGGGCCGCCTAAATTTTGCGTGCCCGTGGGAGGGAGGCCCTTCGTGATAAGTTCCGGGTACTCGCCCAGCGGAACCTTCCATAAAATGTCACCCGTGTTCAGATCGATCGCGTTCAGTGTCCCCCAGGGTGGTTTGACACCTGGATACCCGGAAGGATCCGTCAATACATTCCATCCATCGTGAACGTAACGGTAGTTTTTACGGGCGCTGTCCTCCAACGCATCGGATCGTTTATTTCTCAGTTCTTTTTTGTCGAATAAAAAGGCCAGTAACGCCTCCGTATCGTCTGCAGATAAATTTGGATATGCCGGCATTTGCCCCTTTCCGGTTTTCAACAGGGTGGCTACTTGTTTTTCCGTTTTACGCGCGGAGAGTTTCAGCAGCGACGGAAATACATTCGTGCCGGCCCGGTCTGCTCCATGACACATAGTACAGTTGTTAAGGGTGTAAATCCGTTGGCCCGCGGAAGCCAGGAATTCCTCATCGCCGGCCATTTCCTGCCTTTTCATTTTAATAAGCAACGGTATTTCATTTGCGTTGACATAAAGGACACCGGTTTCGGGATCGAAGGAAGCGCCACCCCACTCGGCACCTCCCCGTGTACCCGGAAACTGAACCGCACCTTCCAGGCTCGGAGGCGTATAAATGGATCCGGCCCGGGCGCCTTTTATTTTATTCACGATCGCCTCATGCGATTCAACCGAGAGGTCTGTGATATCTTCTTCTGAAAACCGGTGACGTACAAACGGCAGGGGTTTCGTTGGAAAGGGCTGCGTAGGCCACGCTTCTTCACCCGGTATAGCCGAGGCTGGTACCGGCCTTTCTTCGATGGGAAATATCGGTTCGCCGTTGTCGCGGTTAAACAAATACACCATTCCCATTTTTGTTACCTGAGCGACCGCATCAACCTTTCGACCATCGTGTACCACGGAAACCAGGTTCGGTGGCGCAGGCAGATCATAGTCCCAAACGTCGTGATGTACAAGCTGGTAGTACCATATCAGTTTTCCGTTAGCGGCATCAAGAGCGAGGAGGCAGTTTCCAAACAGATTTTGTCCCTTGCGGTTTCCTCCGTAAAAATCGAAGGCAGGAGAGCCTGTGGGGATAAAGACCATTCCCCGTTCCTCGTCGACACTCATGCCGGCCCAGCTGTTTGTTCCCCCTACCTGCTTGTATGCTTCTTCCGTCCACGTATCATAACCGAATTCTCCCGGTTGGGGTATTGTATGGAAAGTCCACACGGTTTTTCCCCTACGCAGATCATAGGCCCGGATAAAACCAGGCGCGGCGTCGTATCCTTCGCCCAGCGCTGTTCCCTGTATCAGCAAGTCGTTGAACACGACGCCCGGTGAGGTCGCCCAGACCGCCAGTTTTGATGGGTCGCGTCCCAGCCCCTCGCGCAAATCCACTTTGCCGCTGTTGCCGAATCCGGGAACGACCTTTCCATCGTCGGCGTCAATAGCATAGAGGTAGGGGCCGGCTGAATAATAGATCCTCCGGTCATCGTTTTCTTCCCAGTACGTTACGCCCCGGTTCACACCGGTAGCCTGGCTTCCTTCAAAGGGATCGAATTTCCATAGTTCTTTTCCGGATGCCGGATCCAGTGCGATAAGTTTCAGTTTTGGTGATGTGACATACATCTTTCCGTTTGCGATCAGCGGGTTGCACTGGATCGCGGAGCGGTTTCCGGAGTCGGCATCTCCGGTATGGTAGATCCATGCGACACTCAGCTGATCCACGTTCCCGGTATTGATCTGGTCCAACCCGGAGTAGGCAGTATTCGAAAGATCTCCCCGGTATACCGACCAGGTAGAATGAGAGTTTGTTTTCTCCTTACAGGACAAAATACCCAGGAGCGCCAGTGAAAAATAAATGGAATAGTTGAAACGGAGGAGTTCTTTCATGGCATGTGCAGGTCTTTTCTTCAGTGGAACAGGGTTTAATATACAGACCAAATGGATCATACAAAACTGCCTGTCCTTATTTAATAATTATGATTTATAGGGACGATATGTATAAATTACGACCCATAAAATGGCAGGTCCGGTTTGATTGCGGTCTTGTCATGACGATAAATATCAGGCGAGGTCATTAAACCCGGAAGAAGATGAAAATCGGAATAGCGGCGGACCACGGAGGGTTCCATCTGAAAGAGACCATAATGTCATGGCTGACAAGGTTAGGTCATGAAGTAAAAGACTTCGGTGCCTATGAACTGAATGATTCGGACGACTTTCCCGACTTTGTCATACCGCTGTCAATAGCGGTAGCTGCGGGGGAATGCGAACGCGGCATAGCTGTTTGCGGGAGTGGTGTGGGGGCTTCTGTCGCCGCCAATAAGGTAAATGGTGTCCGGGCTTCCTTGATTCTCGATGGCTTCTCCGCACACCAGGGCGTGGAAGATGATGACATGAATCTGATGTGTCTTGGAGGACGGGTAGTGGGTATCAAACTGGCTGAAGAACTCATCCTTGACTTCATCAACGCCAGGTACATCGGCGCCGAGCGACACCGCCGACGGCTGGCCAAAGTAAAAGCACTCGAAAAGTAACGACGGGTATACCTGTTTTTCGTAAATTTTTTCTTCAACCTGAATATATACAACTTCACATCACCACCAATGAAAGGCGATAACTACGTTTTTGGAATGATCGGTCTCGGAACAATGGGCCGCAACCTCCTGCTCAACATGGCGGATCACGGCTTTAAAGTCGCCGGCCATGATAAGGACCAAAGTAAGATCGATACGCTTCACAGCGAATCGGGCAAAGGCCAGGTCAGGGGATTCCTCTCCGTTCATGAATTTATTGAAAGCCTTCAGACACCCCGGGCGATCATGATGCTTGTCCCCGCGGGCAAGATTGTTGATAACGTCATCGCCGAACTGGCTCCCCTGCTGGAAAAGGGGGACCTGATCATCGATGGCGGTAACTCTCATTTTACGGATACGAACCGGCGCGTGGAGGAATTGAAGGGAAAAGGATTGCATTTTTTCGGCATGGGAATTTCCGGTGGCGAAGAAGGAGCGCGGAAAGGTCCGAGTATGATGCCCGGCGGCGACGAAACTGCCTACAAGGTCGTGCAGCCGATATTCGAGTCGGTAGCGGCAAAAGTAAATGGAGATCCCTGTGTGACGTATATCGGGCCCGGTGCATCCGGTCACTTTGTGAAGATGGTACACAACGGCATTGAGTACGGCATCATGCAGTTGATTGCAGAGACCTACGAGATCATGAAGAAAGGATTGAAACTTTCCGACGAAAAGATTCATGCGACGTTCAAAAAGTGGAGTGAAGGACGCCTTCAGTCATTCCTCATCGAAATCACACGTGATATCCTGGCGTTCCGGGAAAAGGGATCCGATCACCTGCTTCTGCACGATATAAAGGATGAAGCCCGGTCGAAGGGAACGGGGAAATGGACTTCCCAGGTTGCCATGGACCTGCAGACGCCGCTGTCGGTGATTGACGCCGCGGTCGCCATGCGGGACCTTTCGAAGTACAAGGCGCTGAGAACAAAGGCGGCCGGTTTTTACCGGGGTAATGGGCAGATCGATCATCCGGCCGATGAATTAATCAAGGCATTGGAAGAAGCTCTTTATTTTTCGACGATCATCGCCTATGCGCAAGGAATGCACCTGCTGTCACAGGCTTCCGGGGAGTTCAGGTATGATCTGAAAATGGACCGTATTGCATTGATCTGGCGGGGAGGTTGTATCATCCGTTCCCTGTTCCTGGAAGATATCTACCAGGCTTATAAAAAGGACCCGGCATTAACGCACCTGCTGGTGGATGACAGTATTCAGGCGAAAGTGAATGGACTGGTGAAAGGTACCCGTACGGTGCTGGCCGCCGCCGTCGAAGCCGGTATTGCCATGCCGGCATTTATGTCTGCGCTTAGCTATTTCGATAGCCTTCGAAGTGAAAGGATGCCATCGAACCTCATACAGGCTCAGCGTGACTATTTCGGCGCCCATACGTACGAGCTAATTGGAAAAGAAGGCGTCTTTCACACGCAATGGTTTGCTAAATAAATTTATCACGTTCATCCAACTCAAAAATGAATTCAGCGCAGAGCCCCGTTCATGACCAGTCCATCGTTTTTTTTATTTTCGGAGCCACCGGCGACCTGACATCCAGGAAACTGATTCCCGCCCTTTATAACCTTTTTCTCGACGGGTGGATGCCGAAGAATTTTAAAGTGACTGGTTTGGGACGTACAAAGCAGACCGATGACCAGTTCAGGGACCTGTTGCTGGAGGATGTCAACAGGTTTTCACGCAGCGGGCAGGCGGCACCTGAAAAATGGAAAGCGTTTGCCGCGAACGTTGATTTCCTGGTATCCGAAATAAACGACGACAAGACTTATACCGGTATTGGAGACAGGATAAAAAAGGCCGGCACCGAATGGAGTACAGATCCGTGTGTCATCTATTATCTGGCCGTAGCGCCGCGTTTTTTCGCGCCCATTGCTGAAGGCCTGTCAAGACATCATCTCACTACTAACCTGGAAAAATCCAGGATCGTGATTGAAAAACCTTTTGGTACCGACCTTAACTCGGCGAAAGAACTGAACCGGCTTCTGAACAGTATATTTTCGGAAAGCCAGATCTACCGAATCGATCATTACCTGGGGAAGGAGACCGTTCAGAATATTCTGGCCTTCCGGTTCGCCAACTCGATACTCGAGCCGCTGTGGAACCGGAACCACATCGATCATGTGCAGGTATCTGTAACGGAGCAGCTGGGTGTTGGCGACAGGGGCGGATATTACAACGAAGCGGGCGCGTTGCGCGATATGGTACAAAATCATATCCTCCAGCTTGTCTGCCTGATTGCCATGGAGCCGCCTGTGAGCTTCCAGGCGGATGAGGTCAGGAACCGTAAGGTGGATGTATTGCGCGCCATGCGAAAGTTCGAACCGGAAGATATTCAAAAAAACGCCGTTCGCGGCCAGTATGGCAAAGGTTGGATCGAAGGAAAAGAAGTCCCAGGGTACAGGGAAGAGGAGGGAGTCGACACGGCATCCAATACGGAAACATTTGCAGCGATCAAGTTTTTTGTTGACAACTGGAGGTGGCACGGTGTTCCGTTCTACCTGCGCACGGGAAAACGAATGCATCAGTCGTCTTCGGTCATCACCATCCAGTTCAAGGATGTACCTCACATGATCTTTCCCACTGAAGCAATCGAAGGGTGGCAGCAAAACAGGCTTATTATCAGTATTCAACCCGAAATGAGCATTCGTATTCAGGTTCAGGCAAAACGTCCGGGACTGGATATGATCCTGAATCCCGTCGACCTGATCTTTGACTATAAAGGAACCTATAACGGAGAGACACCGGAGGCATATGAGACGCTGTTGCTGGATACGATGATCGGAGATCAGACGCTGTTTATGCGGGGTGATCAGGTGGAAGTGGCATGGGACCTCCTCATGCCGATACTCACCGCATGGAGTGGAAAGAAAAGCCTTAGTTTCCCGAATTACCCTGCCGATTCATGGGGGCCGGAGGTAGCCGAAGCCCTGATCGCGAAGGATGGTTTTCATTGGTTCGCTCTTCCGTTAAAAAACAAATGAACCTACACATCTTTAAGAGACCGGATGAAGTGATCGCTTCGCTGGCGGATTTTGTTGCCGCCGTTGCGGGCGAATCCATAAAACAACGCGGTCGGTTCAACTTCGTGCTGTCGGGTGGAAGTTCCCCTAAAAAGTTATTCGAACTGCTGGCCTCCGGGTATAAAGACCGCATCGACTGGGACCGGGTGTACTTCTTTTTCGGGGACGAACGTTACGTACCGCTTTACCATAGCGAGAGCAATTACCATATGGCACGGAAGGCGTTGTTTATGCCCCTTCATATTGGCGACTACCGGATCTTTGCCGTCAACACATCCCTTTCTCCTCATGAAGCGGCCCGGGACTATGAACAGAGGATCCGACGCCATTTTCAAAATTTACCCTGGCGGTTCGACCTGGTCCTCCTGGGACTGGGTGACAATTCGCATACGGCCTCACTGTTCCCCCATTCGCCGTTGTTGCACGAGCGGTTCCCATGGATAAAGGAAATTTTTGTCGAGGAGGTGAATATGTACCGGATCACCTTCACAGCTCCCCTGATCAACGCCGCGCACAACGTCGCTTTTCTCGTATACGGTGCGTCGAAAGCCGAAGCTGTACAACATATCCTGAAGGATCCCCTGAACATCGAAGAGTACCCGGCTCAGCTTATTCAGCCTGACCGGGGAACCCTGCATTGGTTCCTCGATGAGGCGGCGGCAGGTGATACGTTTAATTGATCATTATGGATGGAGGATCGATCCTTGTCCTGGTTTTTATAGCGATCGCGATCGTGATGGTGAAGACCTTTTACGACACCGGCAAAAAGGCGCTCTCCATTTTTCCCGATATACGGACCGTGAAGGTGAAGTACCGTGACAGAACAGCGTCGGGATACTCAACGAGATCGTGGAAGACAAAGATCGGTGGCGCGAGCCGGGCGATGGAAATTGTGGTTACGGATAACGAACTATGGTTAAGGAGTTTTTTACTGTTTGCCGGAATTACCAGGCAGCACGACCTGATTCACCGTATACCCCATTCTCGAATATCCCGGGTGCGCGAAAACAACGGCCAGATCACTCTTGACTTCCGGAATGACAAAGGCGAAGCCAGGCAGGTTGTTTTCAATACAAAAGATACGGCACAATTTTTAAGATGCATCGGAAGGTAACGGTGCCGCTGTGGTGCAACGCTTCCTCTTAAATACTCACAAACAAAAAAATCAACGCCCGCCTGGCGGACAATATTTCCGGAGGTATTCCGTATATAATGTAGAAAGATGGTCATAGGTACCCTTGCCTTCGGATATACCGTGTGTCCGGTTGGGGTATGCCATAAATTGAAATTGTTTGTTGTGCCGGATGAGTTCGTTCAGCAGCATCTCTGCGTTTTGATAATGCACATTGTCATCACCCGTACCGTGAATGTACAGCAGGTTCCCGGCGAGGTTTTTGGCGTAGGTGATGGGTGAACCGCGGAGGAAATCTTCAAGGTTTTCCTCCGGAAGCCCCATAAACCGTTCCTGGTAGATGTTGTCATAGGTAAGCTGGTTGGCAACGGCGGCTACTGCAATTCCCGTCTTGTAAATTTCAGGATACTGGAACATCAGGTTCAGTGTGGCTGATCCGCCGCCACTCCATCCCCAGACGGCAATCCGGTCCGGATCTACAAAAGACCATTTCATTATTTCTTTCGCGGCCATCGCCTGGTCGCGGATATTCACGACGCCGATTTTTTTGTAGATCGATTTTCTCCAGGCCCGTCCTTTTGGAGCGGGAGTACCGCGGTTGTCAACCGAGATGTAAATGTATCCGTCTGAACGCATGTTACCTTTGTAAAGGCGGTTCATAGACGAACCATACCGGTCGGTAACCGTGGCTGACCATGGTTCCGTGTAGACGAAAAATACCACGGGATATTTTTTTGAGGCATCAAAGCCGGCAGGTTTTACCATCCAGCCGTCCATTTCAATACCGTCTTCTGTTGTGACCTTAAAGAACTCGGTGACTTTTTCCTGTTGCATGGATTGCAACGACCTGGATATGCTTTCCCCTGCCAGCGGCCGGTGTTGAGGCAAACTTATCAGTTCCGAAGCCGGCCTGGTATTGGTGTTCGAAAACGTATGGATCGCAAATTTCGCCGCGGGCCCTACGTTGTACTCATGCCAGCCGGAAAACCCACGGGGTGTAACCATTTCCGGTTTTCCCTTGCCGTCGAGCTTTGTTCGATAGAGGTATCGTTGTGTCGCGTTTTCCGGTGACGCGTGAAAGTATACATAGCCGTTTTTCTCGTCGATCGCGGAAAGCGTGATCACATCGAAATTTCCTCCCGTAACGAGTGATTCTTTTTTTCCGTCGCTGCTGACCCGGTACAGGTGCCGCCATCCGTCCTTTTCACTGGTCCACAAAAACTCGCGGCCACCGGCAAGCCAGTGAATCTGGTGCCGGAAGTCGACAGCATAGGAGTCCTCATCCGGAGTAATGACATCCACCCATGCTTCATCTGTTTCGCTGCTGATCACCGCGGTCTGGCCGGTAACAGCGTGGCAGCGGATGATCTTGCTTTCATTTTGTTTCCGGTTAAGCTGCTGAATGAGGAATTCTGACGTACCAGGAATAAACTCGAGCCTGACGATATAATGTTGCCTCGGGTCCCCCGGGATATTCATCCAGTTTGTTTTGGCTGTAGCGATATCGATCACACCGATCCGGCACGCCGACGGGCTTTGACCCACTTTCGGATATTCCACCGGTATCACTTTTGAATAAATGGAATCCGTATTGTTGATCATATAAAAATCGCCGGTACCCCTGGCATCGATCTGCCAGAAAGCTATCGAACGGCTGTCCGGACTCCATCGTATACCATCCCGGCAGGAGAACTCTTCCTCATAAACCCAGTCGAACGTCCCGTTAATGAATTTACGGTTACCATCCGTAGTCAGCTGGCGAACGGTTTGTGTGGCAATATCCTCCGTATAAATATTGTATCCGCTGACATATGCAGCCTTCAGTCCATCGGGTGAGAACCTGGCAAACATGAGGGATGATTCCGGAAGAGATGCTCCCAGTTTTCGCAGGCTTTTGTCACCGAGTCCGAATACCCAGTAATCTCCTCTCGTGTTGATCCGCCATACCCGCCGGGTGTTCGTATAGATCATTAATTTTTTCCGGTCTTCTGAAAACGCGAATCGTTCCACAGCCAGGGGCGACGTTTGCCCCGGGGGAGTAAGATCCTCTCTTGAACAAATGACGGTCCTCGCTCTGGCCGGTAATGTGTAAAGGATAATTTCGTTTTCCTCCGTAGTATAATACGAGTCACCGTTCTTCGACCATTGGATATCCTCCTGTTGCGCCTGGCAATAGTATGCGGTGAGGATAACGATAATGACGGCCGGAACGAGCCTTATTGCTTTCAGATACAGGAACATTTGTTTTGATTTTCCAGCAAAGGTAAGCGGGGCAATCCGGAATTACAGCAACGTTTTAAAAATTCGAAGTGTGGATTTTCGTTGACCGGGGTCAACACGGATATAAACGGCGGCTAGTACATCGTCGTAAAAAAATAAGTGTACATGCATCCAGAATATACAGATCTAAAAATCAATGCCTTGTATCCTTTACTGCCGTCCTGATATTTTTGCTATGATGCACTAGGTGATCCAATGCAGTGTTTTGGGCTCGACGGGATTGACAAAAGGGGTTTTGTTCTGTTGGGAGAGATCCCACTGCCGTTTCAGTTCGTGGTACCACCTGGCCTGCGCGTCTGGTTCGCCGAGTAGCATTAACGTTGGTTTGGATTTCAGCCCTTCCCCCAGTTTCCGGAAGACTCCGAGGTCCTGGTGAATAAATTGTTTACCGAGGTATCGCAACGGCCACCACATATATTTAACAAAACCAAGGGTTGAGTAAAAGATATGATTCAGTTCCGTCTCATGCTCGTTGATCGGCGTCAGGCACGTAATGGATATGATCTCGTTCTTTCCGACCTGAATGTGTTCAGTGCGGACGCCCGGGAGTTGGAAGTTTATCTCGGTGGAAGTTCCGCCTTTCAGGACCGAATAGCCCTTTGAGTTAGAGGAGGGTGTATGGCGGATCATTTTGAAACCCAGATCGACAGGCTCAAATTTTTTCTCCTTCAGCTTCAGGTTTTTGGATGACCGCCAGTACCAGGACTGATGGACGAAGGTAACATGGGCGGGATCGATGAGGCCGATGACGGCATGATCGATATCGGCGGGCATGATCACTTTTTCCACGAAAAGGAATTTTTTGTCCGCAGGTGCGAGGAGGTCGGGAATCCGTTCGTCGGCCCCCTGAAGCTGTGTTTTATTTTGCGGGATGTATACCCATATCGTTCCGTTGATCTCGCGGCAGGGGTATTTGAATACTTTGATTTTCTTTAGGTCGAATTTGTCGTCGGCGAGGGCCGGTATCCCGACGCAGGTGCCGGAATGATCGAACTTCCAGCCGTGGTAACAGCATTGAAGGACCTTTCCATCGTACCAACCCTGCGACAACGGCACACCACGGTGCGGGCAATTGTCTTTTAATGCGAATGGCTCGTCGTTTTCGTCGCGGCCGAAAAGGATCTTTTCACCCAATATTTCCTTACCAATCAGTTTTCCCCGCTTTAAAAAGGAGCCGTGCATCGAAAAATACCAGAGGTTCTTAAGGAAGAGTGATTCAGTCATGCGCTACGGTGATTGGAACAGCTCAAAGAAACGGGTTAACTATAAGTTTCCAAAATCGCTTACGTCCACGAAACCGCAAAAAATTATGACCTCCAACGCTTTCCGCAATCGATTTCTGTAATTTTAGTTCTTTATTTTTAATATTTTAATCCCTTATTTGAAACCAAACAATTTAAAACCGAATGAAAAGAAAACTACGCATGGGCATGGTAGGCGGAGGGCTTACCTCATTTATTGGCCCAGTACATCGCAAAGCGGCCGGAATTGACGGAGAAATTGAATTAGTCTGCGGCGCTTTCAGTATAATTCCAGGCGAATCCAAACAAACAGGCGAGGCCTTATATCTCAATCCCAAGCGTGTTTATGAAACCTATCAGGAAATGTTCGAGGCTGAAAAAAACATGCCTCCCGATCAGCGCATCGATTTTGTTTCCGTAGTTACTCCCAATCACGTTCACTTCGGCCCCTCTAAAATGGCCCTCGAAAGCGGCTTTCACGTCATCGTTGAAAAACCCATCTCTTTTAACCTGGAAGAAGCCAAGGTCCTCCAAAAACTTGTCGCCAAAACCGGTCTGGTACTCGGACTCACTCATACATATACCGGATATCCTCTCGTGAAGGAAGCCAAAGCGATGGTCGCCTCGGGCAAATTCGGTAAGATCAGGAAGGTATTCGTGGAATATCCACAGGGTTGGCTCTCCACATTGCTGGAAGGTACCGGAAATATGCAGGCATCCTGGAGAACGGACCCAAAACAATCCGGGATGGGTGGTGCGATCGGTGATATCGGAACGCACGCTGCCAACCTCGCCGAGTACATAACCGGCGCAAAGATCACTGAAATTTGTGCCATGCTGAATACGGTTGTAAAAGGTCGTCTCCTCGATGACGACAGCTCCATGTTGTTGCGGTTTGACAACGGTGCATCGGGCGTTCTGCTGGCCACACAGGTCGCTGCGGGTGAAGAAAACAATCTGAATATCCGTGTTTACGGTGAAAAAGGAGGATTGGAATGGAAACAGGAAGATCCCAATACGATGATATTAAAGTGGCTCGACCGTCCGAAAGAAATTATCCGGGCGGGGCAGGGATATCTCTCGGATGATGCCAAGAAATTTACACGGACCCCGGCTGGACACCCGGAAGGCTACCTCGAAGCGTTCGCCAATATCTACAGAGCTTTTGGCAAAGCGGTCCGCGATTATAAACCCGGTAAAAAGATCAATACGGCGAAGTATGACTTTCCCGGAGTGGATGATGGCGTACACGGTATGACTTTCGTGCAAACGGCAGTGAAGTCATCCAAATCGAACCAGAAGTGGACAAAACTGAAATAGCCCGTTTCTGAAAATCAATGTCTAACTAAACGTCTCATTCCTTTTAATGAAAACAATTAAAGGACCCGCGATATTTCTCGCGCAGTTCATGGCTGACAAGCCTCCATTCGATAATCTCAAGACCATTTGTAAATGGGCCTCTTCGCTCGGCTATATCGGCGTACAGATTCCGGCGTGGGATCCCCGTTGTATCGACCTGAAGAAGGCAGCTGAAAGCAAGGACTACTGTGACGAGTTCAAGGGTACTGTTGAGTCGTGCGGACTCCAGATCACGGAATTATCGACACACCTGCAAGGACAGCTTGTGGCCGTACATCCTGCCTACAATGAAATGTTCGATGCGTTTGCCCCGAAAGCATACCGTAATAATCCGAAGGAAAGAACAGCGTGGGCCGTCGACCAGCTCAAATCTGCGGCAAAGGCCAGCAAAAATTTAGGACTCACCGCCCATGTAACGTTCTCCGGGGCGCTGATGTGGCACACCGTTTATCCCTGGCCACAAAGGCCCGCCGGACTCGCGGAAGACGGCTTCCGGGAACTGGCTAAACGCTGGCTACCCATACTGAATACGTTCGACAAAGCAGGTGTTGACCTCTGCTATGAAATTCACCCGGGAGAAGACCTTCACGATGGAATTACATTCGAACGTTTCTGGGAAGCAACGGGAAAACACACGCGTTGTAACATCCTGTACGACCCGAGCCATTTTGTTCTTCAGCAACTGGACTACCTTCAATACATCGATTTCTATCATCAGTTTATCAAGATGTTCCATGTGAAGGATGCGGAGTTCAACCCGACGGGAAAGAGCGGTGTATACGGCGGTTACCAGGATTGGGTCGATCGTCCGGGCAGATTCAGGTCGCTGGGGGACGGGCAGGTTGATTTTAAAACGATCTTTTCGAAATTATCACAATACGGCTACGACGGATGGGCCGTGCTGGAGTGGGAGTGCGCGATCAAACACCCCGAACAGGGCGCTGCCGAGGGAGCTCCTTTTATCAAAGACCATATTATTCGTGTAACCGAACGTGCATTTGACGATTTTGCAGCGAGCGGTAAGGACCAGAAGTTCAACAAGAAAGTGCTGGGCATTTAGCGTTTTATTGAATTTGTTTATAACCACTTAACTAAGAATACCAATGACAAAATTATTTGTAGTGATTGCCCTCGCGGGGATTGTAAGCGTGTCGGCGACATCGTGCGGATCAAAAAAGGAGGAAGCGAAGGAAGAGACGAAAGACGCATACGATGATTATGAAACAGCAGAACCGGCAAAGGAATCATCTACCGACCTGATCGCACAGGGTCAGGCGCTGGTGGATGCAAGTGATTGCAAGACGTGCCATCACCCTACGAACAAGATCATCGGCCCATCGCATACCGACGTCGCCAAGAAATACGATTTTACCAAGGCGAACGTGAGTTTGCTGGCGGGTAAGATCATCAACGGTGGCAGTGGTGTCTGGGGTGAAATCCCGATGTCGCCGCATGCCGACGTGTCGATGGCTGACGCAGAGAAAATGGCTATGTACGTACTCTCCCTGGATGGAGAACAACCGAAGGACTAAACGAACTTATAACAATTACACAGGAACCTGAGATACAGCTGCCGTGTCACCCGTGACGCGGACAAGATCTCAGGTTCCTTAAAAAAAACTACATGAAAAAACTTTACCAGGCCGCGCTCCTGATGGCGCTGATTTTTACGATCTCAACTCCGTCAATGGCTCAGAATACACTGACTGCAAAAGAAAAGAAAGAGGGATGGACATTGCTTTTCGATGGAAAGACCACCTCGGGCTGGAGGACCTTCAATTCTCCTAAAGCCGGCGAAGGCTGGAAGGTTGCCAACGGCGAACTCTACCTCGATAAAACGGTGAAAGAAGGACGGGGCGATCTGCTGACCGAGAAGGAGTACCAGAACTATGAGCTCAGCCTCGAATGGAAGATCGACGCCTGTGGTAACAGCGGTGTCATCTTCAATGTAATCGAAGACCTCAAATACTCGGCCACCTACCTGACAGGTCCCGAGATGCAGGTACTGGACAACACCTGCCATCCCGACGCCAAGATCATTAAACACCGCGCCGGTGATCTGTACGACCTGATCTCATGCTCGAAAGAAACGGTCAAACCAGCCGGCGAATGGAACCACGCACAAATCGTATCCAACAACGGCAAGATGGAATTTTGGCTGAATGGTACGAAGGTCGTGGAATTCACCATGCATACACCGGAATGGGACCAGATGGTTGCCGGCAGCAAGTTCAAGTCCATGCCCGATTTTGGTAAAGCACAGAAAGGTCGTATAGCCCTTCAGGACCACGGCGACAAAGTATCGTTCCGGAACATCAAGATCAAGGCCCTTTAATAATCACATTGTTCATCCTTACAAATTTATTGCGCGTGCAGGCATAGCGTGTTGGATACTAATAACGAACGAATGAAATCATACATCTCGATAATTGTACTTTTCTGTTTTCTGCTTTCCTGCGGGGAAAAACAAAAGCCACGCGTGCTTGTATTTTCAAAAACGAAAGGATATCGCCATGAGTCGATAGAAGCGGGCAAAGCGGCGTTGGCTGACCTTGGAGCAAAGAATGGCTTTGATGTTGATACAACAGAGAACGCCTCTTTTTTTAATGACGAAAATCTCAAACGTTACCAGGCCGTCATTTTCCTCAGTACGACGATGGATGTACTCGACGTCGTGCAACAGGCGGATTTTAAACGATTCATCGAAGCAGGTGGTGGATTTGTGGGAATCCATGCCGCCGCAGATACGGAATATGAGTGGCCATGGTATGGAAAGCTCCTGGGGGCGTATTTCAAAAGCCATCCGAAGACACAGGAAGCTACTATCAGGAAAGTAAAACCTTTTGGAACCAATGCCACTCCCGATTCATGGACGCGGACAGACGAATGGTATAACTATAAGAAGATATCACCCGACATTAACGTGATCCTCAACCTGGACGAAAGTTCATACGAAGGGGGTGAAAACGGTGAAAGCTATCCGATCGCGTGGTATCATGAATTTGAAGGAGGCCGTTCGTTTTATACGGGATTAGGACACACAAAAGAAAGCTACACCGATTCCCTTTTCCTGGATCATTTATTACAGGGTATAAATTATGCGCTCGGCGAAAAGAGAAGTCTGGATTATTCAAAGGCCAGGACCAAACGTGCGCCGGAAGAAAACAGGTTCACGAAAACGGTACTCGATTTTAATCTTGATGAACCGACGGAAATGGCTGTCTTACCCGATGGAAAGATCATGTTCATCGAACGCAAGGGAAATGTAAAGCTCTACGACCCGGCCGACGGAAAAGTGAATGTGATCAACACGTTCAACGTCTGGACGAAATCTGAAGACGGTATGATCGGCCTGACCATCGACCCCGGGTTCAACGAGAACAACTGGGTATATGTGTTTTATTCCCACCCGGATAAATCCGTCAATGTAGTGTCGCGATTTACGTTTACCGGCGGTAAGATCGATATGGCTACGGAAAAACAAATCATCGAAGTAGCGGTGCAGCGTGAAACGTGTTGCCATACCGGTGGATCCCTGTTATTCGGACCCGACGGCAACCTCTACATTTCAACCGGTGATAACACCAGCCCGTTTGCCTCGGACGGATTCAGTCCCTCCGATGAGATTCCCGGACGCGCGCCTTTCGATGCGCAGAAATCGTCAGGAAACACGAATGACCTGCGGGGCAAAATCCTGAGAATACACGTCGAAAAAGACGGAACCTATACCATTCCGGAAGGAAATCTCTTTCCGAAAGGAGAGGAGAAGACCCGTCCCGAGATCTATGTGATGGGATGCCGGAATCCTTACCGGATTTCGATCGATCAGAAAACAAAGTATCTATACTGGGGAGAGGTGGGTCCGGACGCAGGCCAGGACGATTCGCTTCGCGGTCCCCGTGGATATGACGAAGTGAACCAGGCTAAAAAAGCCGGCTATTTCGGATGGCCGTACTTTGTTGGAAAAAACTATGCCTACGCGAAGTACGATTTCGCCAACAAAAAAGTACTGGCAAAGTGGGATCCGAATGCTCCGATCAACGAATCACCTAATAATACCGGCAAAAGAGAATTGCCGCCGGTAAGTCCCCCGTTCATCTGGTATCCTTATGCGAAGTCCGAAGAATTCCCGATGGTGAAAGAGGGTGGAAGAAATGCCATGGCCGGGCCGGTGTATTACAGCGAAAACTACAAGGGCGTATCCACTGCGTTCCCGGATTATTTCGACGGCAAACTGATGATCTACGACTGGATCCGGAATTTCATGTTCCTCGTCAGCATGAATGCCGACGGCGCCATCATGGACATTGAACCTTTTATGCCGAACACGAAGTTCAACAACATCATCGATATGTCTTATGGCCCGGACGGTAAGTTGTATATGATCGAATACGGAACGGTGTGGTTTAAACAGAACCTCGACGCACGACTGGTAAGGATCGATTATAACGGAGGTAACCGTCCGCCGGTGGTTCAGCTTACACCAGACAAAACCTCCGGGGCATTGCCGCTGAATGTAAAATTCAACGCGGGGGGTACATCTGATCCCGACGGAGATAAACTGACCTATGAACTGGAAGCAGACGGAAAGAAACTTTCATCCCCGGATGGAAACTTCGATGTGACCTTCGATAAACCGGGCGCCGCAATAGTGAAACTGACAGCGAAAGACGACAAAGGTCTTAGCGCCACCACCCAGGTACAGGTGATCGCGGGAAATGATCCGCCGCTGGTGAAGGCCGAGATCACAAAAGGAAACAAAACGTTCTTTTTCCCCGGTACACCGGTTCAATACAAGGTTGTCGTGACTGACCATGAGGATGGCACAACAGCTGACGGTAAAATATCGCCGGATGCTGTTACCGTAACATTCAATTACCTGAAGGGTTTTGACATGACGCAGATCGCGCAAGGTCACCAGGTGCCGACGGCCGAATTGCCGGGCAAGGTGCTCATCGAAAAAAGCGACTGTAAATCATGTCATACCATAGACCAGAAATCCGCCGGTCCCGCGTACAAGGATGTTGCGGCGAAATACAAAACACAGACGGGAGCTATCGACCTGCTGGCTGCAAAAATAATAAAAGGAGGAGCAGGGGTATGGGGAACCACGGAGATGGCAGCGCATCCGCAGATCAGCGTGGACGATGCAAAGAAGATGGTTGATTACATCCTTTCGCTCGGTGACGACAAGGTTGAGAAGAAACTTCCGCTATCCGGTACCGTAGCCGCCGGCAGCGAAGAGGACGGCGCGTATATACTAACCGCCACCTACTTCGACAAAGGCGTGGATAAGGTGCCCGCTTTGTCCGCCAGCGATGCCGTGGTATTGAGAAGCGGTCTTCTGAATGCAAACCAGGCGGATGAATTACACATCGCCCGTAAAGTGAACAACCAGGGACGTTGGGCTCTCGAGAACGTACGCAACGGTTCGCATGCTGTTTACAAGAACCTGGACCTCACGGATGTTAAAAAAGCCACGTTGACCGCCTTTATCCGCGATGTAGCCATGAACCCCGGAGGAGACATCGAGGTCCGTTTGGATAAACCCGACGGTAAACTGCTGGGAAAAGTAACTGCTTCGAAAGCCGGACTTTCAACATTGCCTGTTCGCCTGGAAGCCGAGAACGGATTTCACGACCTGTACATTGTGTTCCGGAATGCCAATGCAGGCGACAACTCTCTATTGTACTTCGGAGGAATACGACTCGAAAACAAGTAGCCCATGTAATAACCTATAACCACAACCGACCATGAAAAGAAGAGAATTTGTTCAAACTGCTTCCTTCGCTGCAGTAGGGTTGCTCTCGCTTCCCTCTTTCCTCGCAGCGGGGAAAGCCCAGAAAGGCATTGGCCTTCAGCTATATACCCTTAGAGACACCATTGGAAAGGACCCCAAAGGAGTACTGCAAAAAGTATCCACCTTTGGCTATAAGGATCTGGAGACCTATGGCTATAACAACGGCCAGATCTTCGGGCTTGACTTCCAGGAATTCTGCAACTACGTAAAAGGCCTTGGTATGAAGGTCACCAGCGGTCACTACGGCCTGAACATGATCAAAGGCGATACATGGATCAAAGCCGTGGAGGATGCCAAGAAAAACGGGCAGAAATTCATGGTCGTTCCCTACATCAATGAGCCTGAGCGCAAGAGTATTGACGACTACAAGCGTATTTGCGCCGACCTGAACAAGGCCGGTGAAGTCTGCAATAAGCATGGCATACGTTTCGGATACCATAACCACGCTTTCGAATTTGACAAGCTAGACGGGCAGATCCCGTTCGACGTAATGTTAAAGGAACTCGATCATAAGACGGTGGGTATGGAAATGGACATCTACTGGGTTGTAAACGCAGGGCATGATCCCGTCAAATATTTTGCCCAGTACCCGGGCCGTTTTGAACAATGGCATATCAAGGATATGGATAAGGCCGACCGCAACCGGAACGCGGATATCGGTACCGGTTCAATCGACTACAAAGCGCTCTTTGCTCAGGCGAAACTGGCCGGTATGAAACGCTGGTATGTGGAGCAGGAAACGTATCCGGGCGAACCCATCGTCAGTGTCGAAGCTTCCGCCAAATACCTGAAGACCATTCTTTGACCTTCGGAAAATTAAAAGAAGATGCAGGCAAAAGCCGCATCTTCTTTTATCCTTAAAGCAATAACACGTATTTATAAATCGTTAAACAGCACATGAGAATTGTAAATTTTTTATTCGCAGCCATGTTTCTCGTGTTTGCGTTCGTTCAGATTAACGATCCGGATCCCGTGTTATGGATCCTGATTTACGGCGCCATGGCCGTCATCAGTATCATGGCTATTTTCGAGTACTACCCGAGAAAGGTTCTGATTGCCATCATGATTCTTTTCCTGGTATACAGTGTCTTTTATATTCCCGGTTTGATGGAGTGGCTTCGACACGATAACAAAGCCGACCTGTTTGATGATCTTGCCAAGATGCAACATCTTTACATCGAGGAGTCCAGGGAATTTCTGGGACTTATGATCTGCGTATGTGTGCTGGCATTTTATATCTACCGCTCCGGGAAGCTTTCAAAAAAGTGATTTATATCATATCGCGAACGATTTTGACGAGGCAGCTTAAAAAGCTGTCTTTTCTTTTTTAAATTCAAACCTATGAGAAAAGTATTAGTTTGCCTGGTCGGCCTGAGCATCTTGATCGGCTGTACAAAACCAAAGGAAAAAATCCCCCCACCTATGCCCATGGAATCCGCGTCGGGAAAAATGATTGTATATCAGATCATGACACGTTTGTTCGGTAATAAAACGACTACAAACAAGACCTATGGAACAAGGGATGAAAACGGTGTAGGTAAGTTTAACGATATCACCGACGTCGCGCTTTCGGGAATTAAAGACCTCGGTGTAACCCATGTGTGGTATACGGGCGTGATCGAACATGCGCTGCTGACAAACTACGCGGCCGAAGGTATTCCACCTGACGACCCGGATGTGGTTAAAGGCCTTGCGGGTTCACCTTACGCGATCAAAGACTATTACGATGTAAATCCCGACCTGGCTGTCGTTGTTCCAAACCG
Organism: Chryseolinea sp.; assembly: GCA_041742155.1. Classification (GTDB taxonomy): domain Bacteria; phylum Bacteroidota; class Bacteroidia; order Cytophagales; family Cyclobacteriaceae; genus Chryseolinea. The sequence goes on from JBGSJE010000013.1 coordinate 499,295, forward strand.
GATGAAGGAGTTTGAACAACTCATCGAACGGACGCACAACCAGGGTTTGAAAGTGATCATTGATTTTGTGCCCAACCACGTCGCCCGGGTTTATCATTCGGATGTGAGACCGGCGGGTGTAAAAGATCTGGGTGAAACAGACGATAAGACTGTAAGCTTCCGCGCAAGCAACAATTTCTATTATCTGCCCGGGCAATCGTTCCAGGCGCCTAAAACAAAAATGGTCATCAGCGACAGTACGATTGCCGCGAAAGACGGAAAATACACGGAGACACCTGCTAAGGTTACCGGCAATGATGTGTTTTCATCCAGCCCTGGCGTTAATGACTGGTACGAGACCGTCAAGCTGAACTACGGTGTAGACATTCAGGGCGGGCGTACCACGCACTTCGACCCCGTACCCGACACATGGAATAAGATGAAGGACATTCTTTTATTCTGGGCTGGTAAAAACGTTGACGGATTCCGTTGCGATATGGCGGAAATGGTACCGGTTGAGTTCTGGAACTGGGCCATTCCGCAGGTTCAGGCGGTTAATCCTTCGATCATTTTTATCGCGGAGGTATACAATCCCTCCGAATACCGGAATTACATCGAAAAGGGCAGGTTCAATTATCTGTACGATAAGGTCCAGTTATACGATACGCTGCGACTGCTGGTAGCCGGACAGCAAAGTACGCGGGAGATCGATCACATCCGGCAGAACCTTTCGGACATTCAGGATCATATGCTTCATTTTCTGGAAAACCATGACGAACAACGCATTGCATCCCGGTTTTTCGCCGGAGACCCATGGAAAGCACTTCCCGCGATGGTCGTCAGCGCGACTCTCGACCGCGGCCCGGTGATGATCTATTTCGGCCAGGAGGTCGGTGAGGGAGCAGCCGGCAATGAAGGATTCCAGGGCGAAGACGGCCGTACGACCATCTATGACTACTGGGGAGTCCCCGAACACCAGAAGTGGATGGCCGGAGGTAAATTTACCGGCGACCTCCTGTCGCTCGAACAGAAGCAGATCCGGCAGTTTTACACGGATCTCCTCACCCTGGCAACGACCAATCCCGCGATTTCGCACGGCGATATCATCGAACTGACGGATTTTAATATTAAAGCGGGCAACTTTAACGAAAAAGTCCACGCCTTTCTTCGATATTCGGGCGATGAGCGTCTGCTGATTGTGACCAGTTATAACGCCGCAGACATGGATATCAAGGTTCAGATCCCTAAAGAGGCGATTGCACAAATGGGCCTGGATCCGGCAACCACCTATATTGCCAGGGACCTCCTGTGGCGTGAGGCGGAAGTCGGTTTTAGTCCTGAATTTTTGTTCGAGTTGAGATGTAAACCCTTCAGTTCTTATATCTTTAAAATAAAATAACCGGATGAAGATCAAGGCCCGATCATTTTATCTTGCCGCTCCGCTTTTACTCCTTTTATTAAATGCCTGCGAAAAGGAAAAGGAAAATATCGCGACGTGGCCGCACGGCGTAAAATACGAGGTCTTCGTTCTCTCATTCGCAGATGGTGACGGCGATGGGAAAGGTGATTTCAAGGGACTGACAGCCAAACTTGACTACCTGGCGGATCTCGGCGTGAACGGTATCTGGCTTATGCCGATCATGAAGTCGCCGAGTTACCATAAGTACGACGTGGCGGACTATAAAAGCATCCACCCGGACTATGGCACGGTAGCGGACTTTAAAAAGTTCGTAGACGAAGCACATGCGCGGAACATCAAAGTTGTGGTAGACCTGATTCTGAACCACACCGGTTCGGATCACCCCTGGTTTCAGGCGGCGATCAAAGACAAAAACAGTCCGTACCGGGACTATTACGTCTGGGCGAAAAAGGATTCGATCCGGAATCAGATCTCAAAAAAAACGGTTTCATTCGACTCGGATAACATAACGCAGTGGCACCCCGTTAACGGGGATACGCTGTCGGAGCACTACTACGGATTTTTCTGGGGCGGGATGCCTGACCTGAACTTCGACAATAAAAAGGTGAGGGAGGAATTTGTCGACATTGGAAAATTCTGGCTTTCGGACCTTGACGTCGACGGTTTTCGCCTCGATGCGGCAAAGCATATTTTCCCCACTGACCGCGCCGCGGATAACCATTTGTTCTGGCAGGAGTTCCGCAAGTCGATGGAAAGTATCAAACCCGATGTTTACCTCGTCGGTGAAGTGTGGTCAGAAGCGAAAGATGTAGCCCCTTACCTCAAGGGCCTGCCGGCTTTATTTAATTTCGACCTGGGATATGCCATTACCGGCGTGGTGAACGCAGGCAGGGATACCGTGGGTTTGATCAGGAAGTACAAGGAAATAAGCGACTTCTATAAATCCGTGACTACCGAATATATCGACGCGATCTTTCTCAAGAACCATGATCAAAACAGGATTTACAGTGAATTGCAGGATGATCCTGAAAAGATGCGTGTAGCCGCCGCGATCCTTTTGACGCTTCCCGGCACACCATACCTGTACTACGGGGAGGAGATCGGTATGAAAGGCATGAAACCGGATGAATACATACGCGAACCGTTTATCTGGGATGTGGAAAAAAATGAAGCTATGCAAACGGCCTGGGAATCACCGAAATACTCCACTTCCGAAACCGTAGTTCCCCTGAGCCGGCAGTCGGGAGATCCGTCGTCACTATATTCCTTTTACAAGAAGCTGATTCACCTTCGTAATGCCAGCAAGGCGTTGACATTCGGCAGTATCGAAGACAGCGGCCTTAATATGATGGAAGTAGTAAGCTTCATTCGCAAGTATGAGGGGGAAGAATTACTGGTGTTGACGAACATATCCGATGTGGAAGTTACGATCCCGCTGACAGGCGAAAATAGCCGGTTCGATGTGGTTCAATATGACGCGGAGGGAACATCAAAACTGAACAGCGGCGAACTGAAATTGCCGGCGTTCTCAACTGTTATTTTGAATTGATACTGCATGATTAATGTAAACGGAAAATCCCGGGTAGTTATTGAGAACGTTCAGCCCCAGGTAGACATGGGGTTATACCCCGCGAAGAGAACGATTGGTGAAATCGTTGACGTAACGGCGGATATTTTTGGAGACGGGCATGATCATATCAGGGCGAAGCTTAAATATAAGAAGCGGGGCGCCGCGGATTGGAGTCACGTGGAGATGAACCACGCGATGAACGACACCTGGACGGGCTCTTTCCCTGTAATGGAAAAGGGTACATACATTTTTACACTTTATGCCTGGATGGACCATTTTGATACATGGTACGACGGATTTAAAAAGAAAGCGGCAGCCGGTGTGGATGTTCACGTCGAGATTCAGGAAGGCGTCCGGTTTCTGGAAGTCCTTGATCACGGCGGGAAGGATGCTGTTTTACAACATGCGATTCGGCACCTGCAGGGCGATTACGCAGACGCTATTGGTTATGTCACGGCAGCAACATTTGGCCAGCTGGTGCACGACTATCCACTGGTGACGCACGAGACAGCTTATGACAAAGAACTGGAAGTGGTCGTTGAGCATAAAAAGGCAAACTTCAGCTCATGGTATGAACTCTTTCCCCGGTCCGCTTCACTGGAAGGAAAGCACGGAACGTTCAAGGATGTCATAAAGTTGTTGCCGCGGATCGAACAAATGGGGTTTGATGTTCTTTACCTTCCGCCGATTCACCCGATCGGAAAAATCAACCGTAAAGGAAAAAACAATAACGTCAAGGCTATTGAAGGAGAGCCGGGCTCGCCATGGGCGATAGGAAGTGACGAAGGGGGGCATAAATCAATTCACCGTGAACTCGGAACGCCCGAAGACTACAGGCGGCTGATCACGGAAGCGAAAAAGCACGGGATCGATATTGCGCTGGACCTCGCTTTTCAGTGCGCGCCGGATCACCCTTATGTAGCGGAACATCCCGAATGGTTTAAGCAACGACCGGATGGATCCATTCAATACGCGGAGAACCCACCGAAAAAGTACCAGGATATTTATCCCTTTAATTTTGAAACGGATCAGTGGATGGAACTTTGGATGGAATTGAAGTCCGTCATTACCTACTGGATCGGAGAGGGCGTCCGGATCTTCAGAGTGGATAATCCGCATACGAAGCCGATTCCGTTCTGGCAGTGGGCCATTGCAGAAGTAAACAAGGAGCACGACGACATAATCTTTCTTGCCGAAGCGTTTACACGTCCGAAGATTATGGCTTCGCTGGGCAAGGTGGGATTCACACAGTCTTATACGTACTTTACCTGGCGGGTTGAAAAGCACGAGATCATCGCCTACATGAACGAACTTGTGAACACTGCCTCGCGGAATTATTTCCGTCCAAACTTCTGGCCCAACACGCCGGACATACTTCCGTTCCACCTTCAGCACCAGGGTGAAAATATCTTTATTCAGCGGCTTGCACTTGCCGCGACACTTTCGTCGAACTATGGTATCTATGGTCCGCCCTATGAATTTTACGACAACATACCCGTTCCGGGAAGAGAGGAGTATTTCGACTCGGAGAAATATGAAATAAAACGGCACGACTGGAAAAAAACCAACCGGATGACCGATATAATCGCGTTGCTGAACGATGCCCGTAAAAGTAATGAAGCACTGCAGTCGACGTGGAATATCCAGTTCTGTTCCATCGAAAATGTGAACCTGCTCGCTTACCTCAAAGCCACCGACGATCTGTCGAACATCATACTCGTCGTGGTGAACCTTGATCCCCATGGAAGACAATCCGGGTTTGTTCAACTTCCAAAATGGAAGTTGAAGCTGGGAGATCATATCAATGTAAAAGTAAAGGACCTGATTACCGAGGAGCAATATACATGGACGCAGGAATGGAATTACGTTGAACTGGATCCGTTCAAAATTCCATTTCACTTGTTTAAAGTCGAGCTTCACGAATCTTATATGTAAACGGCATGAGCACCCCTCTCAAAAACAATGACCCGCTTTGGTTCAAAGACGCTATCATCTATGAAGTTTCCGTCCGTGCTTTTTTTGACAGCAACGGTGATGGTATTGGAGATTTTCAGGGACTCATCCAGAAGCTGGATTACCTGGAAGACCTCGGTATAAACACCATTTGGTTACTGCCGTTTTACCCGTCGCCGTTGAAGGATGACGGATTCGACGTCATTGAACACTGCGATGTTCACGAAGACTACGGTACGCTGGCGGATTTTAAACAATTTTTAAAAGAAGCGCACCGGAGAGGTATCCGGGTAATAACGGAACTTATCCTCAACCACACCTCCGATCAGCACCCCTGGTTCAAGCGATCCCGCAAGGCAAAACCGGGTTCCCGCTACCGCGACCTGTACGTATGGAGCGATACCACCGAAAAGTACAAGGAAGCCCGCGTCATGTTCACATCTGAAGACGCCACCAACTGGACGTGGGATGCAGAGGCAAAAGCGTACTACTGGCACCGGTTCTACAGGCATCAGCCCGAATTAAATTTTGATAACCCTGAAGTACAGCTTGAAATGATCAAGGTGGTTGACTTCTGGATGAAGATCGGGGTCGATGGCTTCCGGCTGCCCTCCGTTCCCTTCCTGTATGAGGAGGAGGGAACGAACTGCGAGAATTTGCCGCAGACCCATACATTCCTGAAGAAGCTTCGTACGCACATCGACAAAAACTACCGCAACCGTATCCTGATCGCAGAAGCGAACCTGTGGCCGGAAGACGCGGCAACGTATTTCGGCGACGGACAGGAATGTCATATGAACTTCCACTACCCGCTGATGCCGCGTATGTTCCTGGCCTTGCGCACGGAAGACAGTTATCCCATCGTGGATATTATGGAACAAACACCGGTCACCCCGCCGAACAGTCAGTGGGCGGTATTCCTCCGGAATCACGACGAACTGGGTTTGGAAATGGTAACCGAAGAAGAGAAGGATTACCTGTTCAAGGCTTACGCGAACGACGCCGACACAAAATTCAATGTAGGTATCCGGCGAAGGCTTGCACCGCTCATGAACAACGATCGCCGGAAGGTTGAACTTCTCCACGCGATCCTTTTCTCCCTCCCCGGAACACCTGTACTGTATTACGGCGACGAGATCGGAATGGGCGACAATGTATACCTCGGCGACCGCTTCGGGGTACGAACGCCCATGCAATGGAACATGAACCTTAACGCAGGATTCTCTACGGCAAATCCCCAGCGTCTGTATCTGCCGATCATTACCGACCCGATCTACCGGCATGAATCGGTCAATGTAAATACACAGGAGGAAAATCATTCTTCGTTGCTGTGGTGGATGAAGAATGTAATAGCAATGCGGAAAAGGCTGAACATCTTTGGAAGGGGAGAAACGAAATTTATCGAAAGTTCGAACGCAAAAATCCTTTCCTTCGTCCGTACATATGAAAAACAACGGATCATCGTAGTGGCGAACCTGTCGCAGTTCTCCCAGGCAGCGACGCTGAACCTCGTTGAATTCAAGGGGTGCGACGTAACGGAAGTCTTCAGTCAAAACAGGTTTCTCAACGTCGGGGAAGGAGAGTACGCGATCACGATAGGGCCGTACGGCTACTTCTGGTTTCAGGTCGATGCTGCCGAAAAGAAAGAAAAATCAGAGGCCAGCGGCGAACTCCCCCTTATTAAAACGGAGATATCCTGGGAAAAGCTTTTCGACAATTACAACGAGGTGAGGGAACTGGAACGAAAGGTCCTTCCTCCATTTATGAAAAAATGCAGGTGGTTCGGCGGGAAGGCGAAAGTAGTGAGCAAGGTAAGTATCCATAAAACAATTCCTCTTAAAGTAGATGGTGACACCCATTTCCTGACCATTCTTGAAGTTCACTATGTGCAGCGGCTGCCGGAGTTTTATTTCATTCCGCTTACCTTCCTGCCGTCGGACAGTATACTGGAGCGTGTAGAGTACACGGTGCAAAGTGTGGTCTGCCGCGCGGAGATTCAGGGTAAAGCCGGCTTTATCATGGATAGCAGCTATGATAAGGTGTTCCGGGACTTCCTCTTCGTGAACATGGAGAAAGAGACGAAGGTGAGGGATGATGAAGGAGGTACGCTTCAATTCAATTCAAGTGTTTTTGCCAAGATCGACGTCAACAAGGACGTTGATTCGAAGATCCTGAAATCGGATCAGAGCAATACAGCGATCATTTACAATGACCTCTATTTCTTCAAGTTTTACCGGAAACTTGAAAAGGAGATGAACCCGGAACTGGAGATCGTACGCTTTTTATCGGAACATACTTCGTTTCAGAATTCACCGCGGTACGCCGGAAGCATCGAGTATCATGGCCCGGAGAACAGTGTCATCGTGTTTGGTTTATTGCAGGAAAAAGTGGAGAACCAGGGCGAAGCGTGGACAATGTCTGTGGACTCTGTCGGACGTTTCTACGAACGTGTAATGGCAAAGGGCAAAACCATCAAGCTGCCGAAGTTTGTCAATCGTTCTTCGATCAGGTTTGAAGATGCGCCGGATGTAATCCAGGAGTTTATCGGACGGGGATTTTATGAGCGGATGGTGCGGCTGGGTCAGCGTACGGCCGAAATGCACCTGGCCCTGGCATCGGATAATTCAAATCCCGCGTTCGTACCGGAACCTTTCACAGCCAACTACCAGCGGTCTATGTATTCGTCTCTCAGAAAGCTGGTAAGAGACCGGTTTAGCCTGCTGGAGACATCTTTATCGAAACTTACACCCGAAGTGCAGGAGTTTGCCAAAAAGGTGTTGATGCTCGAAGATAAAATTCTGGAATGCTTTAGCGAAATACATCAGATACGGATCAAAGGACTGAAAACCCGCGTTCACGGCGACTACCACCTGGGCCAGGTTCTGTTTACCGGTAAGGATTTTGTGATCATTGATTTTGAAGGTGAACCAGGCCTGTCGTTTAGTGAAAGAAGATTGAAAAAAAGCCCGCTGAAAGATGTGGCCGGGATGATGCGATCCATCCACTATGCGGCGTTTGGAAAGATCCTGCTGAATGAAAATTATCGCGATCGCGACCTCGAGTTCCTTGAATCGTGGGCAGAACAATGGCAACATTATGTGGGACGTTTCTACCTGGGAGCATACATGGAAAGGATGGGCATGAGCGCTACATTATCGTATGAAGATGATGTTCTTATTCGTACCTTCCTGCTGGAGAAGGCGATATATGAACTCGGATACGAGCTCAATGGACGGCCCGACTGGACGATCATACCCCTTCGCGGGATATACTACCACATGAGACGGTACCAGGAAGAAAAGGACGAACGCAAAAAGAAGTAAGGCAAAGAGGGAGACATTTTCAATTGCCGAACTGATCATTATCCAGCAGAAACAACAACCACTACCAGATAGAAACGCCATGGCTAAAAAAGCTTCGAATCCCCCCGCAACCATTCCTGAAAGCTTTTCATTGCTGACGGATTTTGACGTGCACCTGTTTAAAACAGGTAAACATTTCAAGCTGTATGAGAAGCTGGGCGCACACTACATAAAGGACAGCGAACGGGAGGGAACGTACTTTGCCGTATGGGCCCCGAATGCAAAGGAGATTTCACTGATCGGTAATTTTAATCACTGGACAAGCGGTCGGCATAAACTTTATGCCCGGTGGGACGAGTCGGGGATATGGGAGGGTTTTTTCACAGACATCCGCCACGGCGAAGCGTATAAGTATGCGATATCTTCGCGTTCGGGAGAGTTCCTTGAAAAATCGGATCCGTTTGCTACCTATTGCGAGGAACCTCCGAAGACAGCGTCTATCGTATGGACGCCGCACTACGAGTGGCAGGATTCCGAATGGCTTGAGCATCGCAGGAGTCTCGCCGGAAAAAAGCAACCGTATTCCGTTTACGAGGTGCACTACGGCTCATGGCGGCGGAAGTGGGAGGAAGAAAAGGGGATCAGGTCCCTGACCTACCCGGAAATGGCGGAGGAGCTGGTGAAGTACGTGAAGGATATGGGATTTACACATGTTGAATTCCTGCCGTTAATGGAACATCCGTTTTATGGATCGTGGGGTTACCAGCTTACGGGCTATTTCGCGCCGACTAGCCGTTACGGAAGCCCGTCGGATTTTAAATACCTCATTGATTGTTTTCACCGCCAGGGAATCGGGGTTCTGCTGGATTGGGTACCGTCGCACTTCCCGGGAGATGTACACGGCCTCTTTAAATTCGACGGCACACATCTTTATGAGCACGCTGACCCGCGCAAGGGTTTTCATCCCGACTGGAAGAGTTACATTTTTAACTATGGGCGGAACGAGGTACGGTCGTTTCTCATCAGCAATGCATTGTTCTGGCTCGACCAGTATCACATAGACGGTTTGCGTGTAGACGCCGTTGCATCCATGCTTTACCTTGACTATTCCCGGAAAGAAGGAGAGTGGATACCGAATCATCACGGCGGAAATGAAAACATTGAAGCGATCACTTTCCTGAAAGAAATGAATGAAGTGGTGTATGGACAGTTCCCCGACGCGATAACAATAGCGGAAGAGTCCACTTCGTGGACCGGTGTGTCCAAACCCACTTACCTCGGTGGTCTTGGGTTCGGACAAAAATGGATGATGGGATGGATGCACGATACCCTCCATTATTTCGCCAATGATCCGATCCACCGGAAGTATCACCAGAATGAGATCACGTTCAGTGTGATGTATGCCTTTACGGAAAACTTTATGCTACCCCTGTCCCATGACGAGGTTGTGCATGGCAAAGGATCCCTGGCCGGCCGGATGCCGGGCGACGAATGGAAAAAATTTGCAAACCTGCGCCTGATGTTCGGATACATGTATACACATCCCGGTACAAAACTTTTATTTATGGGTGGAGAATTCGGGCAGACGGCAGAGTGGAATCATGAAAAAAGCCTGGACTGGCACTTGCTGGACTATAAAGTCCACCTGGGAGTGCAAACGTTGGTGCGGGACCTGAATGAGTTTTATAAGAAAGAAAAAGGCCTGTACCTGCATCAGTTCGAAGCGAAAGGATTTGACTGGATAGACTATTCCGATCAGGAAAACAGTGTCATCGCCTACCAGCGTCAGGGCGACAGAAAAGAGGAATTGCTCATTGTAATCTGTAACTTTACACCGGAAGTGAGAAGACACTATCGCGTTGGTGTGCCGTACAGAGGGAAGTGGAGAGAAGTGTTTAATTCTGACGATGTGAAGTATGCTGGAAGTGGAGTGTTGAACGAAGGGTCGCTGATGACTTCACCTGTAAAGTACCATGGAAGAGATTATTCGATTTCGTTAACTTTACCGCCGCTGGCAATCTCAGTACTAAAATTGGAGAAAGAAGTGAATGAGTTTGAGCTGGATGACTTGAGCACATGATGAATAAATTTTAATTACCTAATTCTGAACCTGTTTGAAAAAACATATTTGTATTCACGGGCATTTTTATCAGCCCCCGAGGGAGAACGCATGGCTTGAAGTAATCGAAGTTCAGGATTCCGCTCACCCGTACCACGATTGGAACGAAAGAATTACAGCGGAATGCTACGCACCTAATACGGCTTCCCGGATCCTGAACGGAAAAGCTGTTATCAAAAATATCATTAATAACTATTCCAGGATAAGCTTCAACTATGGGCCTACGCTGCTGTCATGGATGGAGGTGAACGATCGGGCGACCTATGAAGCTATCCTTGAGGCCGACCGGGAAAGTGTAAGAGATTTTGGCGGTCATGGATCCGCAATCGCCCAGGTATACAACCACATCATCATGCCACTGGCGAACGACCGGGACAAGGAGGCGCAGATCATCTGGGGGATCCGGGATTTTGAATTCAGGTTCCATCGTAAACCGGAAGGTATGTGGCTGGCGGAAACCGCGGTCGACACCCGTTCACTTGAACTACTCGTTAAGCATGGAATAAAATTTACGATCCTGGCGCCACGTCAGGCAAAGGCCGTGAGAAAATCGGGTGTTTCCGAGTGGGATGAAGTGAACACGGAAACACTGGATACACGGAGACCATATAAATACGTGCTGCCCTCCGGTGAAAGTATTGTCCTGTTTTTTTACGATGGGGACATCGCCCAGGGAGTTGCTTTCAACGGGCTGCTGAACGACGGAAAAAAATTTGCACACCGTCTCATCGATGCGTTCGATCCTGAAGCGGATGAACCGCAGCTTGTCCACCTGGCGACCGACGGGGAAACATACGGACACCACCATAAACACGGCGATATGGCCCTCGCGTATTGCATCGATTATATCGGTCGACAGGAGGACTATAAGCTCACGAACTATGCCGAGTTCCTTTCCCACAATCCTCCGACTTTTGAAGTGTTGATACATGAGAGCAGTTCGTGGAGCTGTGTGCATGGAGTGGAGCGATGGCGATCGGATTGCGGTTGTAACTCCGGTAAACCTAACTGGCATCAACGGTGGAGGAAGCCGCTGCGGGAATCGTTAGACTGGCTACGGGACCAGCTCGCAGTCATCTATGAATCCGAGGCGCAGAAAATTCTCAGAGATCCCTGGAAAGCGCGTGAAGATTATATCAATGTTATCCTGAACAGGAACGACGACACTATTCAGAAATTTCTGAAAAAACATTGTACCCGTGATGTAGAGCCAAACCAGGTATTCCGGCTGATGGAAGTGCAGCGCAATGCGATGCTGATGTATACGAGTTGCGGCTGGTTTTTTGACGAAATTTCGGGAATTGAAACCGTTCAGATCCTGCAGTACGCTTGTCGCGCCATGCAGCTGGTGAGTCAGACCAGTAATATCCACCTGGAGGAAGAATTCCTGTTAAGACTGGAACACGCACCCAGCAACCTGACCGCACTGGAGAACGGCGCGGATGTTTACATGAAGTACGTGGTGCCGTCAAAAACGAATTTGCAGCGGGTCGGGATGCATTACGCGGTCGCATCGATCTTTGAAGAAGACCCGGAATCCTTTCCTGTATTCAACTACACCACCCACAACGATGTGTTTATCCGCAAGGAAGCGGGGGAACAGAAACTGGTACTCGGTGTTACCAATGTCCGATCGAATGTAACACGGTCGGAAAAGAAGTTTGCCTTCGCCGTGATCTACATGGGCCAGCACAACATCATCGGTAACATCTCGCTCGATATGGCTGAAGACAAGTTTGCCACCATGCAGACGCAGATGGTAAAGGCGTTTGAGGAAGCGAGGTTGGGTGATATTATCGGCCTTATGCAGACGTACTTTGGCCCGGAAAAATACACGATATGGCAGCTTTTCCAGGATGAAAAACGAAAAGTGTTCAACCTGATCACCTACCAGAGCATGCGTGACCTGGAGAATTCCCTGCGCAGAATATATAACCGCGACTATCCGTTGGTGATGGCGTTGGCAAACAACGATACACCGATCCCTACCGCTTATCGCACGACGTTCGAATACATTCTCAACGCCGACCTGACCAGGTGTTTTGAGTCGGAGCGGATAAACATCCTGCAGGTTGAACGGATCATGAACGAACTCGTAAAGTGGAAACTGGACATCGAGGATACGGGAAAGGTCGAACGTCTGGCGGGTGAAAGTATCTTTAAGGAGCTGAAGCGAATCGGAGCCGAGGGTGATAACTACAAGCGCATCGAACGGTTAAACCGGTTGTTTCCGTTGCTCCTGAAATTCAATCTGATGCCCAATCTCTACAAGAGTCAGAACCTCTATTTCGAAATATCGACGCGGAACAGGAACCACGACGGTCACTCTCAGGAGTGGATCAGGCATTTTACCCTGCTGGGTGATAACCTGAGTGTCAAAGTGGAATAACGCTTCCGCTAACCCATTTCTGCCGGAATGATCAGGCTACAGCTTCCTTCAGGGCTGCGGTATTGTCCAGGTAATTCCATACCAGGCTGCTGGCGCCGATAATCGGTGCTGCCTGATTTTGTAACGCGGATGGAAGTACTTTGATTTTGCCCCTGAACAACGGCATCAGGTTGGCCTCCATGTGTTTAATGGTAGGTTTGAAGATCAGGTCTCCGGCAAGTGAAAGACCTCCGAACAGGAAAATAGCTTCGGGATCGGTATGAACCACTGTCTCGGCAAGCTTCATACCCAGTATTCTTCCGGTGTACTCAAAAGCGGCGAGCGCGACAAGATCTCCCCGTACGGCCGCCTCTGTGATCATTTTTGTGGTGAGGTTGTCGAAACTGATACCGCGAAGTTCGCTGGGTTCAAGGTGGTCGGCGAGAAGCTTGTAGACGGTACGCTTTATTCCAGTAGCCGATACGTATGTCTCCAGGCATCCGCGTTTGCCGCAGTTACAGAAACGGCCCGCGGGGTTTACCGACGTGTGACCCACTTCTCCCGCGATCCCGTGTTTACCGTTCAACAACTGCCCGTTGCAGACAAAGCCACTACCCAGTCCGGTACCCAACGTAATAACAACAAAATCCTTCATTCCTTTGGCCGCGCCATATACCATTTCGCCCACGGCCGCGGCATTCGCGTCATTCGTGACAATAGCGGGAAGGTCGAATTCCTCCCTGAACATATCCGCCAACGGAATAATACCTTTCCATTTCAGGTTCGTGGCGCGTTCAATGGTTCCTTTATAATAATTTCCATTAGCCGCGCCAACGCCCACACCGATGATCTTGTGTTCACCGGGTATTTTTTTTATCTCGGCGCGAAGGGCCTCCGCCAGGCCGTGAAAATAATCCTTAAACTCTTCGTATTGTGTTGTGGAGATGCTACCATGGGAAACAACAGTTCCTGCGCGGTCTACAATACCATATTTTGTGTTGGTTCCTCCAATATCAATGCCGATGGTAAGTTCTCTCATAGTATTACCTGTTTATATCGTAGTAAAAACGTCAGATGGAAAGAATTTTATGAATACGCAGCGCCTCGCTGTCAATCTCATGATGTTTGGTCATGATATCATTAAACTTGTTGAAGACGATCCTTTTGTTTCGGATACCCACCATGGAATCATTTTCTCCTTTCAGCAACCCTTCAACGGCGCCAACACCCATTTGCGATGCCAGTACCCTGTCGAAGTAAGTTGGGGAACCACCCCGCTGAAGGTGGCCGAGCACCGTTACTTTAATGTCGAAGTAGTCGGAACGTTCCGCTACCTGCCGGGCAAGAGAATGAGCGTCGCCGATTTTGGATCCTTCGGCTACAACAACCAGGTTGGATTTTTTATTCGTTTTACCTCCTTCTTCCAGGAGTGCGTATAGTTCGTCGAATGATGTCGTTTCCTCCGGGATAATAACAGCGGCAGCACCACCGGCGATTGCGCTGTTTATGGCGATGTATCCCGAATGGCGTCCCATTACCTCGATAAAGAAAAGACGGTTGTGCGAGAGCGCTGTATCGCGGATCCTGTCGATGGCTTCAACGGCTGTATTGGTGGCTGTATCGTAACCGATCGTATAATCAGTTCCCGCCAGGTCATTGTCGATGGTTCCCGGAATGCAAATAGAAGGGATTCCGTACTCTTCATAGAATTTATGAAGGCCCGTAAACGTTCCGTCGCCGCCGATAGCGATCAGCGCGTCGATACTGTTTTTTTTGATTTGGTCAAATGCTTTCTTCCGGCCTTCCGGTGTTCTGAACTCTTTGCTTCTGGCCGACTTCAGGATTGTTCCACCCCGCTGGATGATATTACCGACCGAACGCGCATCCAGTTTCATAATATCCCCTTCAATCATCCCTTCATATCCCCGCATGATACCGACGCAATTCTTTTTGTAAAAAGCACAGGCACGAACAACAGCACGGATGGCGGCATTCATTCCCGGAGCATCGCCACCCGACGTGAACACTCCAATCTTCGAAATTTTATTCTCCATTGATATTTAAAATCCAACAAAAATAGTGGACGAACTGTACTTTGCAATTAAGTATTTAATCAAATGGACTTCAAACGTTTGAAATAGTTGATTAATCCATTAGTTGACGAATCATGCGAACTGATTTCGGCGGTACTGCCAAGCTCCGGAAGGATCTTCTTCGCCAGCACTTTGCCCAGTTCAACACCCCATTGGTCGAAGCTGTAGATATTCCAGATCACACCCTGAACGAAGATCTTGTGTTCGTACATCGCGATGAGACTTCCCAGCGTTGCAGGCGTAAGTTGCCGGAACAGGATGCTGTTTGTCGGCCGGTTACCCTCAAATACTCTGAAAGGTGTATGGAACGCGACAGCGTCCTTTTCCAATCCCGCGTTTGCCAGTTCCTGCTCAACCTCTTCCTGTGTTTTTCCCGTCATCAGCGCCTCGGTTTGCGCGAAAAAATTGGAGAGCAGTTTATCGTGGTGATCGCCCAGGGGGTTGTGGCTGATAGCCGGGGCGATGAAATCGCAGGGGATGATCTTCGTACCCTGATGAATGAGCTGATAGAACGCATGTTGCCCGTTCGTTCCCGGTTCACCCCAGATTACTGGCCCTGTCTGGTAGGTTACCGGTTGACCGGACCGGTCCGCGGATTTACCATTGCTTTCCATATTGCCTTGCTGGAAGTAGGCGGCAAAACGGTGCAGGTACTGGTCGTAGGGTAGGATGGCTTCGGACGCTGCGCCGAAAAAATTATTATACCAGATACCCAGCAAAGCCAGGATAACGGGGATATTTTTTTCAAAGGGCTCGTTCCTGAAATGGTTGTCCATTTTGTGCGCGCCCTCGAGGAGTTTTTCAAAATTTTCAAACCCGATCGTACAGGCAATGGATAGCCCGATGGAAGACCAGAGTGAATACCTGCCGCCTACCCAATCCCAGAAAACGAACATATTCTCGGGAGCAATTCCGAATGCCGTCACCTCAACGGTATTGGTAGACACAGCAACAAAATGTTTGGCTACGTCACCCTTTCCGGCGCTCTTTTCCAGCAGCCATGCGCGCGCCGTTCCGGCATTTGTCATGGTCTCCTGCGTGGTGAAGGTCTTTGATGCGATAATAAAGAGGGTGGTCTCCGGGTTAAGGCCCTTCAGGGTTTCGGCGATATGGGTTCCGTCAATATTGGAAACGAAATGTGGTCTGATACTTTTCCAGTAGGGGCGGAGTGCCTCGGTGACCATGTATGGACCAAGATCGGAACCCCCGATACCGATATTAACGATATCCGTAATGGACTTTCCTGTATACCCTTTCCAGGCGCCGTCCAGAAGGGACGTTGAAAAACGTTTCATCTGTTCCAGCACGCGGTTGACGTCCGGCATCACGTCGGTGCCATCTGACAGCGCCGGACTGTTGCTGCGATTTCGCAACGCCGTATGAAGGACGGAGCGGTTTTCCGTCGCATTGATCTTTACTCCCCGGAACATCGCTTCAATCGCGTCTTTCAAATCAACCTCATGAGCCAGGTTCACCAGATCCTTGATCGTTTCTTCCGTTATCAGGTTTTTGGAATAGTCCACCAGGATGTCTTCGAACTGTGCATGAAATTTCGAAAAGCGATCCGGGTCGTCGTGGAACAGTTCACGCATGTGAGTTGCCTGCATGGTCAGGAACTGAACCTCCAGTTTTTGCCATGACTTGGTGTTGATCGGGTTGTGGTTTGGGAACATATAGTATAAAATTCAGTTGGGCGGGTTAACAACCACTCGAAAACGCTGAGCATTAAATAATACTATCCTCGCTGTGCACCTTATCAAATCTCAAGAAGCCGGTCCTTTAGTCCCGTTACTTCTTGAATTTATTGACGAGCAGTGCCAGTTTCTCCTCCATGCTCAACTCTTTTTCTTTATTTTTTTCGGGAGCCTTTGGTTTAACGCGTTTGTCCCTGGATGACGACTGTGTTTTAGGAGCAGCGGCAGGCTCAGGTTGGCCGAACGGATCGCTCTTCATGGATAGACCGATGCGCTTGCGCGGAACATCCACCTCGACAACGGTGACCATCACTTTTTGCGCGACCGTAACAACCTCCTGGGGGTCCTTTACGAATTTATCAGCCAGGTGACTGATGTGTACCAGTCCATCCTGGTGGACACCTACGTCTACGAAGGCCCCGAAATTCGTTACATTGGTAACAATACCGGGGAGGCGCATACCGATCTTCAGATCATTGATGGCATTCACGCCATCGGTAAAACTGAAGACTTCAAACTCCTTACGGGGATCGCGTCCCGGTTTTTCAAGTTCGGTGAGAATATCGGTCAGCGTAGGGAGGCCGACTTTATCGGTGACGTATTTCCGGAGGTCGAGCTGCTTCCGTAATTCGACGCTTGTCATCAGGTCTTTTACGGCGCATCCGAGATCGTTAGCCATTTGCTGAACAACGGCATAACTCTCGGGGTGGACGGCGCTTGCATCCAATGGGTTATCGGCTTCGCGGATGCGTAAGAAACCCGCCGCCTGTTCAAAGACCTTTTCGCCCAGCCTGGAAACGTTCATGAGCGCCTGCCGGTTTTTGAACGGACCGTGTTCGTTCCTGAACTCCACGATATTTTTAGCAAGTGCCGGGCTTAAACCCGACACATAAGAGAGTAGCTCTTTGCTGGCGGTGTTCACTTCCACACCAACAGAGTTCACACAACTCATGACCGTATCGTCGAGACCGTTTTTCAGTTTGGACTGATCGACATCGTGCTGGTATTGACCCACACCGATAGACTTGGCGTCGATCTTCACCAACTCAGCCAACGGGTCCATTAGCCGTCGGCCAATCGAGACAGCGCCGCGGACCGTGATATCCTTGTCCGGAAACTCTTCCCGCGCGACATCCGACGCTGAATACACGGAAGCGCCGCTTTCATTGACCATCACGACGATGATCTTATGGTTCAATCCGATAGACTTGACGAAGGCTTCTGTCTCACGTCCTGCTGTACCATTCCCGATCGAGACGGCTTCGATATCGTATTTTTCGCAGAGTGATTTTATGATTGCTGCCGACTTTGCCGTTTCGCGCTGCGGTTCGTTGGGGTAGATGTTGTCGTTGTGAAGCAACTTCCCCTGCCTGTCGAGGCATACGAGTTTGCAGCCTGTTCTGAATCCCGGATCGAGTGCCAACACGTTCTTCTGGCCGAGCGGGGCGGCAAGCAACAGTTCTTTCAGGTTGTCGGCGAATACTTTTATCGCCTCTTCGTCTGCTTTCATCTTGGACTCCATCCGGATTTCAGTTTCCATCGATGGTTTCAGCAGTCTTTTATAACAGTCTTTGATCGCCAGCCTGACATGGTCGGCAGCTGCGTTTTCATTTTTTACATATTGACGTTCCATCGAGCTGATGGCCATTTCTTCGGGAGGAAAAATATCCAGCGAAAGGATACCTTCTTTTTCACCCCGTCGCATGGCAAGCAGGCGATGGGAGGGAGTCTTCGAAATCGGTTCCTTCCACTCAAAGTAGTCCTTATATTTCTGACCTTCCGGCTCTTTGCCTTTCAGAACTTTCGCTTCGATGGTACCTTCACTCCAGAACAATTCACGGACGTTTTTGCGTACCACCTGGTTTTCGCTCACCCATTCGGCGATGATATCGCGCGCACCTGCGAGTGCTTCCTGAATATCGTTAACACCTTTTTCAGGATCGACAAAAGTGGTTGAGAAATTATCGAGGTCGAATTTATCCTGTTCGATGATCCGTTGCGCCAATGGTTCAAGTCCTTTTTCTTTGGCGGCGCTGGCGCGTGTCTTTCTTTTTGGTTTGAAAGGGAGATAGATATCTTCTAGTTGGGCGATGGTTTCGGCAGAGACGATTGCCTGCATGAGTTCCAGGGATAATTTTCCCTGCTTCTCGATGGAACTGATGATCGCTTCCCGTCGTGAATCAAGTTCCTGAAGTTGTTCCATCCGGTCCCTGATGTTGGTGATCATCACTTCATCCATACTGCCCGTCATTTCTTTCCGGTACCGCGATATGAATGGTACAGTTGAACCTTCCTTTAGTAAGGTTGCAACTGCTTTAACGTTTTTCACGTCGAGGGCGAACTCCTTTGCGATTTGTTCGACCCATCGTGCGATATTCTCTTGCTCCATAATTTCAAACAGGTGGGCAAAAATAGGATAAGGATTACAACCTGCAATACCGTATTTTTAGAAAGAATGCCTGAAATGTTATGAGTACAAAAAGAGTTGCCCTTATAGCCCATGATAATAAGAAGAAGGAACTTATTGAATGGACGAAGTTTAACCTTGGAAGCATGCTAAAATGCGAAATATATGCCACAGGGACAACGGGTATGTTGATCGAGAAGGAGCTTGGGCTGAAAGTCCACCGGCTTCACAGCGGTCCGTTGGGAGGTGATCAGCAGATCGGAGCCCTGATTTCTGAGGGAAAAATTGATATTCTTATCTTTTTCTGGGATCCGCTGGAACCCTTGCCGCACGATCCCGACATCAAAGCGTTGTTGCGGCTGGCGGTGGTCTGGAATATTCCCGTGGCCTGTAACCGCACTACGGCCGACTATTTATTTGCTTCTCCGTTGCTTTTTGGCGGTTATGAGCCGAGGGTCCCGGACTTTACCACCTATCAGAACCGGAAAGTTCAATAATTGATCATCACCCTTGTGATTATTGTTTACAACTTTGTAAGTTTGCGCTCCCAAAAACAGGGGCGTTCATTTGGCGAGGTAGCTCAGTTGGTTAGAGCGTCGGATTCATAACCCGAAGGTCGGGAGTTCAACTCTCCTCCTCGCTACATTTAATTTAAAGCACGTTGGATTCATATCCGCCAGTAGGCGAAGGCAGTTCAACTCTCCTCCTCCGCTACATTTAATCTATTTAATCGAAAGGGGCGGCGCTCAAGCTCGGCGGATTTGGCGGATGTGTGTTCTTCGAATTTGTGCATGTTGTTATTTGAGAATTTTATGGAGAGCAAAATCACAAATGACAACCTCGTTTTCCAGGTCGAGGTAAGCTACTACATATTTCTTTTTGAAGTTAGCACAGCGATAACCCTCTTCTTTCCACCTGGAAAAACTACAAGGTTTATGCTTAATTCGATTGTCTCCTAGTTTCTTAAAAAATGAAAACGCATTATCGACAAACTTTTTGCTCGTTTCTGGTAGGCCTTTGGATTCTATGAAATAGGCAACATAAGCTACCTCTCTGGCTGCTTTATCAAGGATAGTTACTTCTCTCTGTGCCAATTATCGATGAGTTTGTAAGCCAGCTTCTTGCCTTCATTCAAGGTTAGCTTGCGAGCAGCGGGCTTTTTTGCAGCAGCCTTTTGCAGCAGTTTATCGTATTCCCTCTGTTCAACAACCACATATTTTTTCTTATTGATAACCACCGTGTTCATAGCCTAAAGGTAGGAATTATTGTCGCTTCGTTTTTCAAAATTACAATGTAAAGTTGTGAATTTTAACGGATTTTCGGCAAAAACATTCTATACCAGGTATAGACACCGGATTCATATCCGCCAGTTGGCGGACTCCTCCTCGCTACATTAATTTGCGTGAATTAACCTGTTATTAAAACGAGACGCTGTTCTTGATTTTTATTCTAAAATAAATCCTGCAGGAAAAGTCCCCACGTCGAAGAAACTATAAACCGGATGGCGTAGAATTTGTTGTTAAAAGGTCTTGTCATTCCTCCATAAAAAATTAAAATCACATGAAGGCCGGCTGTTTCATTAAACAGATGATCTGTCGGAATTACAGCAAACGGTCTGCTGAAAAACATTCCGGATAGGCCGGAATATTTTCAGAAACCCTCATTCCTGTGCCAATAGCAATATTTTTTGATTCTTTTGAATTCGGTCGCCGATTGGTTTGCCATAGTGCCTAAAATGGTATAAATTCCATCGCATTAAGACCTATGGCGACCCTCAGCATGTCCAATAAAAAATTGTTTACCGCGGATTTTGAAATACACGCGTCGATAAAGATGCTGTATCCGTATATCCAGACCGCGGGTGGACTATCCGAATGGTTTGCCGACGACGTTACCATTAACAACGAGGATAAATCCTTCACGTTCTTTTGGGATAACGAAGAGCATAAAGCAAAACTGGCCGCGCATCGAACCAACCACTTCGTACGCTTTGAGTTCTTTCCTGAAAACAAAGACGACGAAAGAGACCCTTCCTACTTTGAGCTTCGCCTGGAGTTCAATGACCTGACACAATCTGTTTACATCAAGATCTTCGACTACTCCGATTTTGATGACCTCAAGGAACTCAAGGATCTTTGGGAAGGCCTGATCGAATCCCTCCGGAAAACCGTGGGCGGATAAATTTAATACCCGGCTTTACCGGTTCCCGTTAATTGGCCTTATTTTTGACCCAATTGAATTCAGGGGTTTGGTAAATGAAAAAAATCGATAAACTTATTCTGGATGCTTTCATCGGTCCGTTTTTGATAACGTTCCTCGTTGTCGTATTCATACTGCTCAACATTAACATGCTGAAGTACTTCGATGATATCATCGGAAAAGGTCTCGACGGACTCGTACTGGGCCAGCTCTTTTTTTACTTCGCGATCTTTACCGTTCCCACCGCGATGCCCCTGGCTGTTTTACTTTCATCCCTTATCGCTTTCGGAAACCTCGGCGAACATTTCGAACTGACGGCAATAAAAAGCGCAGGGATATCCCTCGTTCGTATACTTCGCCCCATATTTTTCTTCGTGCTCCTCCTGACCGGTCTGGCCTTTTATGCCAACAATAACCTCGTCCCGAAAGCCGCATTGGAAGCGTATAGTTTGCTCTACGATATCAAACAGAAAAAGCCGGCGCTGGAACTCCGGGAAGGAACGTTTTACCGCGGCATAGACAACCTGAGTATCAAGGTAAATAAAAAATTTCCCAACGATGAACAGGCGTTAAAAGGTGTGATCGTTTATGATCACCGGAAAAATGACGGAAACAAGGAGGTAACGATCGCCGACTCCGGAAGAATGTATACGATCCTCAATGAACGGTACCTGAAATTCGAACTGTACAACGGCTACAACTACACGGAAGGTTCAGGCAACGAAAGGGAACTCACCGGTAGCGGAGGGACAGGCAAGCAGGAGTCCATGAGCAGAAGCAAGTTCACAAAAACCCAGGTCGTCTTCGATCTTTCATCTTTTCAGCTTCAGACCACCGACAAGAAGTGGTTCCAGGGAAACCGCATCATGCGCAACCTGTCTGAACTGGAGGACGACCTCGACTCACTGAATCGTGAAGTGCTGAACCAACGGCTGACCTACTACCTGTCGCGGCCCAGCTATTTCAACTTCTATATGAAGGACGATTCCCTGGTTATGCCGGAGGAGATCTATCAACATAAACTTTACCGCGATTCCGTAGGCAGGATCCCCTATAAAGACAAAGGGAGCCTGATCGGAGGTATCAGGAGGACCGATACGACCCGGACCAGCGGCGTCAGGGAAGACACCGTACGGAAACGAAAACTGTTGCAGGAAAAAAGGAAAGATGTTCCATCACCAGCCGTTACAGCCGAAGTACCGGCGACGGAACCGGTTACCACAGAGCCATCCCTAGCATCGGCGGCAGGCACCGAAGCCAGTGCGGATTCCATTAAAACGCCGGTAAAGCCGGCGGTTGGGGCCGGGTTTGACTCGGCCCGGATCGCTCAGATCGACAGCATCTACCATGCTCCCGCCAGCCGCGACGTCCTGCAGGGGGCGGCAAATATGGCCAGGTCGCTGAAAAGCCAGGTAATGAATACCAATAGCAGTGTCGACAACTATAAGCGGGAGATGGTGACCTTTGAAATCCAGTGGCACAAAATACTGGCCAGCTCGTTTGCCTGTATTGCCATGTTCCTGATCGGCGCTCCACTGGGTGCCATCATTAAAAAAGGAGGACTTGGGGTGCCATTCCTGGTTTCGATCCTGTTCTTTATTATCTATTACGTCCTCACTATGCAGGGAGAGAAACTGGCCAAACAAGGGGCCTTGAGTGTGACGGTGGGGGTATGGATAGCCGATATCGTGCTTTTTGCCATCGGATTGCTGTTTTTGCGCCAGGCCAGGGCCGATGCGCGCCTTTTTGAGGCCGATTTTTACTCCGTTGTGGCCGACAAGCTCAAAAGATGGTTCGCCAGGCGGAGGGTTTCACACGTAAAACCTGCCTGAGCCGGACAGGAAAATTGAACGATCTTTTGGAAAATTCAGCCGTATTGGCTTACCTTTGCCCCCTGAAATAAAGGAAAATAACATTTTTGAGATGTATCTGACTACAGAAATTAAACAAGGCCTTTTTGCAAAACATGGGTTTGCAAAGAAAAAAGAAGAAACTGGTTCAGCCGAATCACAAATTGCCCTCTTTACGCATCGTATCAATCACCTTACGGCACATTTAAAGGACAACAAAAAAGACTTTTCTACCCAGCAAGGTCTTATGAAGCTGGTAGGTAAACGCAAAAAATTGCTGAACTACCTTCAGAATACCAATATCGAAAGATACAGAGCAATCCTAGCCGACCTGGATCTTAGAAAGTAATTTAAAAACATTCCCCGAAGGGAACCCCTAAGGTTCCCTTTTTGCATTTTTAACACAATGTAAGCCTCCCGACGAGGCTTTAATCAACCCTTTTATGAAACCTACTGTCGTAACGAAAACATGTAAGCTGCCGGATGGCCGCGAAATAACAATTGAAACGGGTAAACTTGCCCGCCAGGCCGATGGCTCAGTTGTATTGAGAATGGGAAATACCATGCTGCTGGCCTCTGTGGTCTCCTCACCAGATGCCAAGGAGGGAACAGATTTCCTTCCGTTATCAGTCGATTACCAGGAAAAATTTGCCTCTACCGGAAAAGTACCGGGAGGCTTTATGAAACGCGAAAGCAAACTTTCCGATTACGAAGTGCTCATCAGCCGCCTCGTCGATCGCGCCATACGTCCTCTTTTCCCGGACGATTACCACGCCGATACCCAAGTGATGCTTTACCTGATCTCCGGTGATGAAAAAGCGTTGCCGGATGCATTGGCCGCTTTTGCCGCTTCGGCAGCGTTGTCCGTGTCAGACATTCCTTTTCAGGGCCCTATATCCGAAGTGCGGGTAGCACGTGTAGACGGCGCGTTCATTGTAAACCCGACGCTGGAACAAAAAAACAGAGCCGACATCGACCTGATGGTGGGCGCATCCATTGAAAATGTTCTGATGGTGGAAGGGGAGATGAAAGAAGTGAGCGAAGACGATATGCTCGAAGCATTGCGTATCGCCCATGAAGCGATCAAGGAGCAGTGTAAACTTCAGATTGAATTGACACAGGCTGTTGGAAAAACAGAGAAGAGAACGTATAGCCACGAGGTAAAAGACGAGGCTCTCCGCGAAGAACTCTGGAAGCTGATGTACGATAAGTTGTACGCAGCGGCAAGCCTCCTGACAACAAATAAGAAGCTGAGGTCGGAAGCATTTTCAAAAGTGCTTGACGAATACCTCGAGTCCCTTCCCGAAGACACTACGGTGAACAAGGATCTTGTAAAAAGGTATTATAAGGAAATCCAAAAGAAAGCGGCCCGCGATCTGGTCCTCAACCAGGGAGTTCGCCTGGACGGCAGAAAGACCAAGGAGATCCGCGACATCTGGAGCGAAGTGGATTATCTTCCGTCGCCACATGGTTCCGCGATCTTTACGCGCGGTGAAACCCAATCGCTGACAACGGTCACACTGGGAACCAAACTGGATGAGCAGATGATCGACGGCGCCATGATCGAAGGGTACAGTAAGTTCATCCTTCACTATAACTTCCCGGGCTTCTCAACCGGTGAAGTAAAACCCAATCGCGGACCCGGACGACGGGAAGTGGGTCACGGAAACCTTGCCCTCCGGGCGTTGAAACAGGTGCTTCCTCCCGATGAAAAGAATCCCTATACGATCCGTATCGTATCCGATATCCTTGAATCGAACGGTTCGTCATCCATGGCCACGGTTTGTGCAGGATCGCTGGCACTGATGGACGCCGGGGTACCGGTGAAAGCAGCAGTTTCCGGTATCGCTATGGGTATGATATCCGATAGCAAAACGGGTAAGTATGCTATCCTGTCCGATATCCTGGGTGATGAAGATCATTTGGGTGATATGGACTTCAAAGTAACGGGAACCGAGCAGGGTATTACAGCCTGCCAGATGGACCTCAAGGTCGACGGCCTCACCAATGAGATCCTTCGCGAAGCGCTGCTTCAGGCGAAGGAGGGAAGACTTCACATCCTGAACGAGATGAAGAAGACTATCTCGGCACCAAGACCGGATCTTAAACCTCAGACACCACGTGCCGAAACCGTCATCATTGAAAAAGATATGATCGGCGCCATTATCGGCCCCGGTGGTAAAGTGGTACAGGATATCCAAAACACCACGGGTGCGACGGTATCCATTGAAGAAGTCGGAAACAAGGGTATTGTCAAAGTATTTGCAACGAGCCGGGAGGTAATGGAAGCCGCCCTGAGACGTATAAAAGGTATCGTCGCTATCCCCGAGGTAGGGGAAGTTTACGACGGAAAAGTAAAATCCATCATGCCTTTCGGTGCATTCGTGGAATTTATGCCGGGCAAAGACGGCCTTCTCCACATCTCCGAGATCAAGTGGGAGAGACTGGAAAACATGGAAGGTGTGCTTGAAGTAGGCGAAGAAGTAAAAGTAAAATTGATTGAAGTAGACAAAAAAACAGGAAAATATCGTCTGTCAAGGAAAGTCCTCTTGCCCAGACCCCCAAGACCGGAAACTACGGCGGCATAATTAACGTTATTGGATCATTGACAAGAACTATCTTTTGACAGTATATTGTTTAACAAACAAATGTATATTTTAGAAGAATGAGACAGCTAAAGATCAGTAAACAGATAACCAACCGCGAAAGCCAGTCACTGGATAAGTACCTCCAGGAAATTGGAAAGGTTGACTTGCTTACTCCGGATGAAGAAGTGGAGCTGGCCAAGCGAATCAAGGAAGGTGATCAGATAGCATTAGAAAAACTCACAAAAGCTAATTTACGTTTCGTCGTTTCCGTTGCTAAACAATATCAGAACCAGGGGCTGTCCCTGGGCGACCTGATCAATGAAGGAAACCTGGGATTGATCAAGGCTGCCCAGCGCTTCGATGAAACCCGCGGATTCAAATTTATATCGTATGCCGTCTGGTGGATTCGTCAATCCATCCTTCAGGCACTCGCCGAGCAGTCCCGTATCGTGCGCCTGCCCCTGAACCGGGTGGGTTCGCTTAACAAAATTTCAAAGACTTTCTCCGAGCTGGAACAAAAGTACGAACGTGAGCCTTCACCCGAAGAGCTGGCGGAAGTACTCGATGTGACAACGGCGGAAGTTGTCGATACCATGAAGATTTCAGGCCGTCATGTATCGATGGATGCACCCTTCGTGCAGGGTGAAGAAAACAGCCTGCTCGATGTATTGGAAAACGACAGCGAGGAAACACCGGACTCCGGCCTCATGAACGATTCCCTCCGCCGGGAGGTTCAGCGTGCCCTCTCGACCCTGACGCAGCGCGAAGCCGACGTCATCACCCTGTACTTTGGCCTCAACGGTGAGCACTCCATGACACTGGAGGAGATCGGTGAGAAATTTAACCTTACACGGGAACGGGTTCGCCAGATTAAAGAAAAGGCTATCAGGAGATTAAGGCATACCTCGAGGAGCAAGGCTTTAAAGCCTTACCTGGGTTAATAATGAATGATTTTATATTTATTTTAAGGGTCTCGAATTCCGAGACCTTTTATTTTGTTCTACTTGCAAATAATTGATATGACAAAGGAAGAAGTAAAAGTCCTCATTATCGGTTCCGGTCCGGCCGGCTATACCGCTGCCATTTATGCTGCCCGCGCCGGCTTGAAGCCGGTACTTTATACCGGGGGTCAGCCGGGAGGTCAGCTTACGACCACGAACGACGTTGAAAACTTCCCGGGTTACGCCGACGGGATCAACGGACCGCAGATGATGATGGATCTTCAAAAGCAAGCGGAACGTTTCGGAACCAAAGTACACTACGGACTCGTCACCTCCGTGGACTTTTCAGGATATCCACTGAAGGTTACAGTCGATGGAAAGAACGAGATTATCGCAGGATCGGTGATCATCGCG
Organism: Chryseolinea sp.; assembly: GCA_041742155.1. Lineage (GTDB taxonomy): Bacteria > Bacteroidota > Bacteroidia > Cytophagales > Cyclobacteriaceae > Chryseolinea. The sequence continues at coordinate 526,192 of JBGSJE010000013.1, forward strand.
ACGGGAGCTACGGCGAAGTATCTCGGAATTCCCTCCGAAGAAAAATTCAATAACAAGGGTGTGTCCGCCTGCGCAGTATGCGACGGATATTTTTATCGTGGAAAAGAAGTCGCGGTCGTAGGAGCAGGAGACTCCGCGGCTGAAGAAGCGACTTACCTTGCCAACCTTTGCACAAAAGTTCACCTCATCGTGCGCCGCGGGGAGATGCGCGCCTCCAGGATCATGCAACAACGGGTTCTGAAAACACCCAACATCGAGATTCACTGGAATACAGAAACAGAAGAGATTCTCGGTAACGACTCCGGCGTGACCGGCGTCAGGCTGGTGGATAACCAGACAGGAGAGAAGAAAGAAATCTCCGTGCAGGGGTTCTTCCTGGCGATCGGCCATAAGCCGAACACCGATATCTTCCGCCAGTTTATTGACATGGATGAGACCGGTTACATCCAGGTTAAACCCGGATCCACCCGTACCAATGTAGAAGGTGTTTTTGCAGTAGGAGATGCCGCCGATAAGGTATACAGGCAGGCGATCACCGCCGCGGGCACCGGATGTATGGGTGCACTGGATGCTGAAAAATTCCTCGTAGCGAAAGAGATGGAAGCCGTACATTAAGAGATCTGTCCACATCGTCCGTAATAAACATATTACCCATTGAAGCTCGATATCCTAGTTCTGGCGGCGCATCCCGATGACGCCGAAATCAGTTGTGGCGGAACCGTAGCCAAGCACGTTTCCCTCGGTTATAAAGTAGGTATTGTCGACCTCACACGGGGTGAGTTAGGTACACGCGGAACACCGGAGACAAGGGAAAAAGAAGCAGCCGAGGGAGCCCGGATCCTTGGCGTTTCCGTTCGGGAGAACCTGGGTCTGAAAGACGGTTTTTTTCAAAATGATCCTGAAAGCCAGCTCGCCGTTGTTCGTGCGATCCGGAAATTTCAACCCGATATCCTATTGGCTAATGCCATCGACGACAGGCATGTCGATCATGGTAAAGGCGCGTCGCTGGGTTACGATGCCAGCTTCCTCTCCGGACTTGTAAAGATCGAGACCGTTGACGACAACGGACAGAAACAACTTCCGTGGCGTCCGAAAGCCGTTTATCACTACGTGCAGAGTTACTACATCAAACCCGATTTTATCGTGGATATCTCCGGGTTTATGGATACGAAAATGAATGCGATCCGGGCATTTAAGACGCAGTTCTTTGACCCTGAAAGCAAGGAACCGGAGACGTATATTTCCAATCCGCGTTTTCTGAAAATGCTGGAGGCGCGCGCCATCGAATACGGCCACGCAATCGGAAAATCATTCGGGGAAGGTTTTACTATCCGGCAGGCTACCGGCGTTAATACCCTTTTTGATATTTTCTAGGGAGCAAGCCTGTGAATACGCCAGTCATTGTCTCCTTTGAGATACTGGATGCGATCGTGAAGACGGCTTTCCCGTCCCTGCCAGAATTCAATCATCAACGGATCAACGGCGAATCCACCCCACTGATGGGGCTTGGGTAATATCTGTTTTCCCTGGAACCGTGTTTGTATCTGTTTGACACGTTCCTCCAGGATCTCCCGGTTGCCGATCACGGTACTTTGAGGTGACGACCATGCGCCTATCTGCGAACCGAGGGGCCGGCTTTGAAAATACTCTTCCGATGTTTTTTCATCCACACGCGTTACCGTTCCTTCGATCCTGATCTGGCGTTCAAGTTCCGCCCAAAAGAATGTTAGCGCACAAACGGGATTGTTTTCCAGTTCTTTTCCTTTATGGCTGTGATAGTTCGTATAAAACTGGAACTTTCCGTCTTCAATACCTTTCAGCAGTACGATACGGCAGGATGGCCTGTTGTTGTCACATGTAGCCAGGCACATCGCATTTGCTTCAAGTACCTTTGACTTCAGTGCTTCCTTGAACCATTTATCGAATTGACCGATAGGATCGGGCATCACAGTTGCAATATCGAGCGATGCTTTTGAATATTCTTTACGTAAACCAGCTAGTTTGTGCATACGGTTGCAATTTGGTATAAAGTTTAACAAAGAAATAAAATTTGCATTCGTGCGAATGAAGTATTTTATTCAAGTATTGAAAGTGATGTGTTTTACGAAAAATTACCACCTGGAATCTACGGCATGGAGTTTTTTAAGTACAAGAACAAGTTGAAACCTGAAAAAGGAAGACTCCTGATCTCGGAGCCTTACCTGGCCGATCCTAACTTCGAGCGGACAGTAGTCTTGTTGTGCGAACACAATGACGATGGATCGTTTGGTTTTGTGGTCAATAAACCATCCATTCTCAAGATAAACGAGGTAATGGAAGATATCCGGACAATAGAGGATACGGTGTTTGTCGGGGGGCCGGTGCAACAGGACACGCTGCATTTTCTCCACAGAAATACACAGGTTACCAATGCTGTTCAGATCCGGGATGATATTTACTGGGGCGGAGATTTCGAAAGCCTGATGACACAATTGGATATTGCCGCAATAAAATCATCGGATATCCGGTTTTATTTGGGGTACAGCGGGTGGGGCCAGGGACAATTGGAATCCGAGTTGCAGGAAGACTCGTGGATCGTATGTGACTTTGTTACCGACGAACTGTTATTTGATACCGACCCAACAGTTATATGGAAAAAAGCGTTAGATAATATGGGCGGCCGTTTTTCGGTATATTCCAACTATCCGGTAGACCCCAGACTGAATTGAGCATTTTTAGTAAATTTACGCTAAAGCGCGTAGCAATGATTATTGACCATGGAAATGGAAAGAGACAAACGAGAAGAGCAGGAACATGCACATCAACCCGGATTGGTGAACCATGGTAATACTTTACAGTCTGAGGTAGACCTTTCAGAACATGATGAAGCGATTGAGGAACATCACGAGGATGAACCGGTAGATTATACAAACTTCACCAAGCAGCAGTTTGCAGACCTGCTCAAAGAACTATCCAGGGAGGACAACTTCAAAAAAACAGATCACGTCCTCCGTGAGGTAAAACCTTTGTACGACGAAATACGCGAAAAAGAACGATCCGAAGCACTGTCGAAATTTATTGCAACCGGCGGGGTAGAGGAAGATTTCGACTACAAAGGCGACGAGGCTGACATGATCTTTGATGCGAACTTCAAGCTCATCAGGGACAGGAAAGCGCAGTACTTCAAGCAACAGGAAGAAAACAAAACGGATAACCTCAGGAAAAAGCAGGAACTCCTGGAAAAACTGCGCGTCCTTTCCGACTCGCAGGATACAACGGATCAGTTCGAGACCTTCAAACAGCTCCAGAAAGAATGGAAAGCTATCGGCGCCGTGCCGGGTGCTCACGCCAAAACACTGTGGGCCAACTACCACGCGCTGACCGACCGGTTCTATGATAACCAGAGTATATATTTTGAGCTGAAGGAACTTGACCGCAGAAAAAACCTCGAATCAAAACTTGAACTCTGCGCCCGAGCGGAAAAACTTGCCGACGTCGAGCTCATTAAGGACGCGATCCGCGAACTGAATGAACTGCACCATGAATTCAAGCACCTGGGCCCCGTTCCAAAGGAAGACAAGGAAGCCGTATGGCAGCGGTTCAAAACGGCATCCGATGCCGTATATGCCAGGCGCGACGCATACCTCCAGAACCTCCAGCAGGAACTCCAGGTAAACTATAACAGTAAGGCTACACTCAGTGAAGAAGTCCAGATCTTTATCAGTTTTCAATCCGACCGCATCAAGGAATGGAACCAGAAAACAAAAGAGATACTGGACCTCCAGAAACGGTGGGAAGTAATCGGAGGATTACCCCGTGCCAGGGCAAAAGATGTGAACAAAAAATTCTGGACGGCATTCAAGACTTTCTTCAACAATAAAAATGCGTTCTTTAAAAAACTGGATGAGGAAAGGGAACAAAACCTGCAGATCAAGAACGACCTGGTTAAAAAAGCCCTGGAACTGAAAGAAAGCAACGACTGGGAACGCACTTCCAATGAGTTGAAGAACCTGCAGCAAAAATGGAAAGACGTGGGGCCGGTGCCTGAAAAATTCCGGGAAAAGGTATTTAAGGAATTTAAGGATGCTTGCGACCATTTCTTCGAACAGCGAAGAACACAACACGATAAAGTAGAGTTGGAGCAAAGTGAAAACCTCCGGTTGAAAGAGGAGATATGCACGGAGCTTGAAAGTCATATCGCCGCGAAAACGGGAACACTGGACATACTCCGCGAGTTGCAGGACAGATTCAGCGTGATCGGTTTTGTACCCCGCAAGGACATCAATGCCATACGGAACCGCTACCAGGAAGCCGTCGATAAATTTATCGACTCGATACCGGGTATCACCGAAGACGAAAAGGGTAAGATCAGCCTGGAAAACCAGCTAAACGAACTGCGGAACGATCCGATGGCAGACCGGAAGATCTATCAAAAAGAACAGATCATCCGCAAGAAGATCACCAAGGTGGAGAACGATATCGCCCTTTGGAAGAACAATCTCGAGTTCTTCGGCAGGTCGAAAAATGCCGAAAAGGTGAAGGATGAGTTTAACGAAAAGATCAGGGAAGCATCAGACCACCTCAAGCAGCTGAAAGATCAGCTCAAGCTTCTCAAAACCGTCTGACCCGTCAGTTATCCTGCCTTGGAATAAACTGGTCCACATTCTCTTTTGTGATCTTCAGCAATCCCGTGTTGATCTGGAATGGTATGCTCGTGATGCCCGCCTGCCTGTCGTTTTCGGCGAGCCTGTTGGTCTGGTGAACCATGTCGTATAAGAACTGCGCGCCGTACCAGGTAAAGAGCTCGCGCTTCTGGCCTGCGAGCATCTGGATAGCGCCATCCTTCACTAACCGGAGATGCTCCGGTTCCCAATCCACCGTCGTGATCTTGATCGCTCCGGTCTTACCGGCCTCCCGGACGGCCAGCGCAATACCCGGTCCGGAATTGGAATCAAACCCGCAGATCCCGCTGATGTCCGGATGCGCGGAAATCAGGTCCGACGTGATCCGGGCCGCCTCTTCCACGTTCGCCTTGTCATCAAATTTACCGACCACCTCGATACCGGGATATTTTTTCAGGACGTCGAGCAGGCCCTGAAATCCGCTCTCCATGTTTGTCAGTCCCAGGATACCCATGTAAGCGATCTTACCCTTGCCGCCGGTGAGTTTCACCATCTCCTCACCCTGCATTTTGCCGATCTCGTACCAGTCCGTTCCCAGGAAAGCGTGGCGGTTGGAATTGGGAATGTCGGAGTCGTACACTACGGTAGGTATACCCGCTGCAACGGCCTTGTTGATCACCTGGGCGATCGCCGGATCCGTTCCATTGATCAGCAGACCGGTAGGCTTCGTGCCGATCACCTCTTCGATGGTATTGATCTGGGCTGGCACATCCCATTCGGCGGGGCCGAGAATAGAGACTTTCACACCCATCTTCTCACCCCAGCGTTTGAATGCTGCCTGGTCATGATGAACATACATCGGCATCGTTACGGCTGTTGTCACCATCACGTATTCTTCGTTCTCGATTTTTTCTTCCGGATCCACGGTGATTTCCCTTCTCTCAGTGGACGCATCGTTCCGGGGCGGAAGTTCGCACGCGCCAGGCAGCAGGGCGAGAATCATAACAAGGGTAACCGGTTGTTTCATGTGTTCAGGGTTGATTTTTAATCCAGTATTATTTTGCTGCGGTCGGCGGGTACTGCCTTCATGACATTATGTTGATCCCGAGTAACGTTTTTGCAGATACTTGTCGAGCCACAACGTTCCGATGAGGATCACACCCAGGATGATCTCCTGCCAGTACCCGGAGATCCTGGAGATGACCATAATGTTGGCGATGATACCCATAAACAATGCCCCAAGCAGGGCACCGGGAATTTTTCCCAGTCCGCCGCTGAGGCTGGCTCCGCCCAGTATCACCGCCGTGATCACACGGAGCTCAAGCCCCCGGCCCATGGTGGGAAGAGCAGCACCCAGGCGGGACGACAACAGGATACCCGCCAGACCGGCCAGCATCGCCGATATAATAAATCCCGCCATCTTCACCCGTTTCACCCGGATACCCGACAGGTCCGCGGCTCTTTCGTTCCCGCCGATGTAGTAGAACTGGCGGAAGGCGACGACCTTGTTCAACAGAAATGTGAATATCCCGACCGTTAGCAACATGTACCATACGGGCATCTGTATTCCCAGTAATTTCGACTGCCCGATGGCGTTGAACCAGTAGGGGAGATTCTGGATACCCGACCCGCTTACCATCAGGGCAAAGCCGCGGACGATCCCCATCATCGCCAGTGTCTGGATCATCGGGTTGATACCCATGTAAGCGATGAGATAGCCGTTCACAAATCCCACGACAAGAGCGCTCGTCAGTCCCAGTGTAATGGCGACCGGTACCGGTATACCATAGAAATGCATCAGGTAGGCGGTAAGACATCCGGTAAATGCAACGACGGAGCCGACGGAAAGATCGAAGGCGCCCGATACAAGCAGGATCATCATTCCAACGGCGACGATCGTATCGATGGATAAATTCAGGAGGATCTGCCTGAAATTTTCAAACGTCGGGAACGTGGCGGGGAAGACAAACGCGGCCGTGACGACCACAACAGTCAGCAGCACAAGGAGAGAGTAAACGCGGTCTTCGATAATTTTCTTCAGCATGTTTCTGTTAGTTTGCAGCCAGTGACATTATTTTTTCTTCCGAAAAATCCGGCCGTGCGATCTCACCGGCCACGATACCTTTCCTGATCACAAGGATCCTGTCGCAGAGTCCGATCAGTTCGGGAAGGTCGCTTGAGATCATCAGGATACTTTTACCTTCCTTCGCCAGGTCTTTGAGTATTCCGTAGATCTCGTATTTCGCGCCCACATCGATACCGTGCGTTGGCTCATCGACGATCAGGACATCCGGCCGGGTCAGCAACCACCGGGCTAACACAACTTTTTGCTGGTTGCCGCCGCTGAGGTTTGTAACTTTTTTCTCCACACCTTTGCTGGTAATCCCTAATTGATCACGCGACCTCAGGGCGGTCTGGCGGGCTTTTGAGTGGTTGTAAAATTTTCCGCCCGCCGCCAGGGTGAGATCCGCGGAAACAATGTTGTCGGCTACGGACATATCCGGAAACAATCCAAGGCTCTTGCGTTCTTCCGGCACGTATGCGATTCCGTTGGCGATCGCTTCGCGGGGATGGTGCGCGTCCAGCTTTTTATTTCGCAGTACAATCTCGCCGGATTCAAGGCGGTCGGCGCCAAAGATCGTCCGCGCAATTTCGGTTCGACCGGCGCCGATCAGTCCGGCCAGCCCGACAATTTCTCCGCGGTATACCTGAAATGAAATGTTTTTAAAGCGAGGGCCGGAGATGTTTTTCACGTCAAGCATGATCTCCGTCGATGCGGTCGATTGCGACTTCAGCGCTTTGATCTCCCGGCCAACCATACGCCTGATCAGCTCATCTTTTGCGATATCCTTCGTGGCAAACGTACCCTGGTACTTTCCGTCCTTCAGGATGGTGACCCGATCCGACAGCCGGAATATCTCATCCAGGCGATGCGAGATATAGATGATCGCCGTTCCTTGCTTTCTCAGGCGATGAAGGATCGTAAACAGGATCGCCGTTTCCTTTTCCGTCAGGGAAGCTGTAGGTTCATCCAGGATAAGGATGGAAGGATTTTGGGCCAGTGCTTTGGCGATCTCAACCATCTGCCGGTTAGCGGCGGAAAGTTTTGTCACCGGTGTGGCGGGATCCAGTTCGTCCAGGCCCAGCTCATGGAGAAGCACCGTGGTTTTTTTGTAAAGTTCGCCGAAGCGGATGATACCAAACCGGTTGTGAGGTTGCCGGTTGGCGTAAATATTTTCAGCGATACTGAGGCTGTCGACGAGGCTGAGGTGCTGGTGAACAATAGCGATACCGTATTCAAACGCGTCCCTGGGATTTTTGATGACGAGTTTATTCCCGTTGAGGAGAATCTCGCCGCTGTCGGGCTGAAGATTACCCGTGAGGATATTCATCATGGTGCTCTTTCCGGCGCCGTTTTCGCCCGCGACCGCATGGATCTCGCCCGGCAGAAAAGACACGACGATATCATCAAGCGCTGTTACGCCCGGGAATTTTTTTGTGATATGATCCAGTTGAAGGCTTTGCATGGCTGTTCAGGAGCAGGATAGGGTGGGATCAATCAATTCAATCGATATCCGTGGACTTATCAAATATACCTTCCATCGCCGTGGTTCGCAATCGTGTGTTTTCATGATGAAAAATGCAGTTCCTTGTGTTACTTATTGATGGTCAATTGAATTAACGGTCCGTGATACTGTTCTGACACCCTTATCCGGCCCGGTACGGCCTTTTGAATAACGGGAAAATAGAATAGATTCACGTTATTTTTCAAACCCATATTCATGAAGATTGCCGCCCACGTTCTCGCTTACAATGTCACACGGTTCCTGAAACCCGTCCTCGAGAACCTTGAACCTCATGTCGATAAAATTTATATTGCTCATGCTGAAAAACCTTTTGGTTATATTGAAAAGTCCCGCGAAACACTGAGGAATCCCACGAAGATCGCGGACATACAGGCTGCCTCCTCCAGCAATAAGATCGAGATCATCAGCGGCGACTGGAAAACGGAAGAAGACATGCGGAACGACTGCCTGATCAAAGCCAGGCAAGACGGTTTTGACTGGTTTATTACGCAGGATGCCGATGAGTTCTATTCTGAAACCGCGTGGAAACAGATCAAGAACATTTTGCTTCGGAATAAATCTGACGATCATTTTATTACTACCTGGTATAATTTCTGGAAATCTTCGCATTATGTTCTGATGGACATGAACGGCGGTATCAAAAGCACCAATGCGGGCTTTGCCCTGCGGTGTGCATCCGATATCAAGTTTATCGACAGGCGTCTGTGCAACAACCAGCATCGTAAAGTGATCGATACACCCTGTCACCATTACTCGTATGTAATGTCCGATACGGAAATGGCGGAGAAGATCGCGACCTGGAGTCATGCGCATCAATTGTATTCAAGTTCATGGTATAAGTATAAATGGTTGAACTGGAGTGAATCTTCAAAATGGTTAAATCCCGTTTATCCCATGGAGTACCTGAGGGCCGTCCGGTTCCCGATGGAGCAACCGGATTTTGCCGAACAGTTTGCGTTGCCACTGGGTAATACGTCGCAAAAGAAGACACCGGGCTTCGGTGACGTTATGGGCGAAAACCTGTACGACGCGTCGGTTCATATGGTGTTGGCGAAGAACTCCATTAAAAAGGTAGTCAAGTCTCTGCTCTCCTGAGTACACCTTTTCAAAACGTTTTCATGTCAATGATCCTTGCCCCGGCGGCAGAGGCATAAGCGGCATGCACCAGCCGTACCGTTTGCAGATTGTCGGCCGCGGTTGTTTCAGCTTTTCCACTTCCCTTCAGGGCGTTCAGTATGTTCCGGTTACAGTCCACGATGCTGGAATGAACCAGCGCATAACGGGGGTCCAGCCATGGATAAAGCGTCGGTGAGGCGTCGATCACCTGCGTTCCCTGGCGGGTGGTGACGTGGATCCGGTAATCTCGCGTCAGCGATACCGATCCGTATTCACCTTCTACAAGCACAAACGTCTGGGGAAAGGGCTCGTATTCCAGTATCGACGCATACGACATTTCCGCGTAGCACGACAACCCACTGCTCATTTTCATAAACACGTTGGCCACGTCTTCACCCTTGATACCCGGATTCACCCGCGACGTATGACAGTGCAGCGTGCTCACTTCTCCGAACAGGAACCGGCACACATCCAGGATATGAGAACCGATATCGGTGAGGATAAACTCTTCCAGTCCGGCCAGGAAAGGCTGGTTTTCGAATACCGGGAAACCAGAGCAGAATGTAACCCTGGCTTTGAAAGGATTTCCGATCTCCCGGCCGTTGAGAATTTCCTTCAGCTTTCGAATCGGCGCCTGCCACCTCCAGTTCTCGTGGATGAAGAACGGAACTCCCGCCCGTTCGCATGTGGATACCATTTCCGATGCAACGGATAGCTTGGGCGCCATCGGTTTCTGGCAGATCACGGCAACGCCCTTCTTTGCCGCCATAGACGTAAACAACGCATGCGTGTCCACATCGGTGATGATATCCACGAAGTCGGGTGTTTCATGTTCCAGCAGCTGGCCGACATCGTCGTATACGCGCGGTACACCGTACTGATGAGCCAGTGTCTCCGCTTTTGACTTCGTACGGTTATAAAGCGCCACCAGTTCGATGCCTTCCAGTTCCATCCACGCCGGAATCTGGTAGTTGGCCCAGAACCCGGTACCGATGACGGCAAAGCGAAGTTTTTTTTCGTCAGACATGGTTCATCCTGTTAGTTCCTTGAAAGAGATCCCGTAAACGGTTTACTCATCGTTTTTATTTTTTAATTCCGGGCGCCGGGTAATTTTTGGAAGCGTCATCGATGACCAGGATCCAGTCCTGTCCGTATCCCGACGCGGGAGGGGTGAAGTCTTGCTGCGGCTTTTTGGAAAACCTGCCGGCATCCTTCGATTCACCGTTCCTGGGATTGTACCAGTAGGCCACGATACCGCTACCGGATATTTTTGACGTATTCAGGGTGAACGGTTTTCCCTGTGCGCTGTAAACGAAGATATAATCCTTGCCACGGGTAGCCTGGATGTGGTCATTGGCGTTCAGGGCATTGGTTATCAGACTCTGGTCGGGTACGCGATCGAACATCGGCCGCGATTCAACCAGGTAACGAAGGTGTTTCATCTGCCCTGCGCCGGGAAGGTCGATGGCCACGTACCACGGAAAGTGCGGACCGTTTACAGGTGTCCGGTTGGGCGCATACATTTGCCAGATGTCGTGGCAACCATACGTATGGCCGAATGCGCCGGCGAACACGTCGATGTATGCGTGTTTCCGGATATCGTAGGGGCTGGATGTACCGAGGTCATTCGCGTTGAAACAAACGGGGTGGTCTTCATACAATGGCTCCCCATCAAGTACCGGTTTTGCTGGTTTCCGGTTGTAGACCAATGCCATCCGATCCCAGATATTGTTTTCACGGCAGTGACCGGTCTGAAACATGTTGAAGTCCAGCCAGCTGTCGTTGTGAAACCATTTTGAAGATCCGCCGTCTTCCAGTGCGTTGGGCTGGGGATGGTAGGTGATCAACGCCTTATCGGCCCCGCCGGAACCTTCTTCAATACCCCGGGCCATCGATCGCCAGATAGCTACATCGTTATCATTACGCGGGTTCCTGTCGCCACCCAACACCCAGATGATATTCTTCTGGTTCTTATACCGGCTGGCGAGCCACTTCCCGTACACCTGCGCATTGTCGGCGGTAAAGATCTCCGGGCCCGCACCCCAACGGTCTTTGAATACTTTATCGCCCCAGGTCGGCAGCAGCGCGATATGGAGTCCCAGTTGCTCCGCGCGCCTGATGATAAAATCCACGTGCTGAAAATACGCTTCACGCGGTTTTGTCGGGTCGTCGTTTTCAAGCGGGATCTCCCCATAGGGATTGGGATCGTGAAGTCCGTCCAGTTCGGCTAGAGCCACGGCCTGGATAACGGTAAATCCCTTGTCCGCCCGGTTCTTCAGGTACATTTCGGCTTCTTCCCGCGTCAGGCGGTGGAAGAGTTCCCACGCCGTATCTCCCAGCCAGAAGAAAGGTTTACCGTCGGCTGTCTGAAGGAAGCGTTGATCCGGACTGACCCGTAGCTGGGCCGGTACCAGGTGGAAAACACAAAGTGAAAACAGGAGGAGAGTAAGTCGCAGACGCATATCCGTATTGATTTTTATTTCGAAGGTATTTTTGTCATCACACCGACCTGGTACTTTACGTGTTCGGGGTCGAGTACTTTTTTCCAGTCTTCCCGGAAGATGAGAGGTTTTCCGATCTGAATAGCTTTATAACAGGCATCGGAGAAAACTCCGCCCGGGATCTGGTCGAAACACAGGGCGAGGTCGATATTGATGTGACCCATAAAAAAATCGAAGACGGCGTCTTTGGGTACACCCATCTTTACGACTTCATCCATCGCTTCCCGCATGGTGAACATGACGGCGCCGAGGAACGTCTCGGCAAGTCCGGGTTCCAGCAACGCCATTTGCTCCACGGTGATTCTATGCGCACGCGTGACAGGCGCGTACATGGTCATTGCCAGCGTTTCGCCCGTCGCATAGTGTTCTTCAGGACCCTGCATCAGGGCACAGACAATAGCCTGACGTGCCGTGATGCCACCGAAATAATCGAAGTGACGGTTTTTATCTTCCTCCCAGTTGAATACGGAAGGGTGAGTGGGATGTGATACGAAATAAGTGATGTCTTCTCTTTTGGGAAGGTGCCCGCCCACTGCCGCAGCCGGATCCAGGGTGACAACGATCGCGCCGGGTTTGAACCGGTCTAGCATCTCCGTTGCGACATGACCGATGTAAATATCCGGCACCGCCAGGATCACGATGTCCGCGTTCCCTACGGCTGTTTCGGCTGTGGAGACCGTAACGCCCCGTTGAGCCAGTCGCTCGAGGCCGGCCGGGCTGACTTCGATGTAGCTCATATCATAGGCGGAGTTCTTCAGGTTATCGGTAAGGCGGCATCCCATTTTACCACCTGCTCCGACCAATGCGACTTTATGTTTTCCCATAATAGATATATTAAACCTTGTCTTTGAAGTGTGGAAGTTGTTTTAAGAACCGGATGCTCCGGGCGGCCCATTCCATTTCTTTTTTCACCGTGTTCTCAATGTTTCCTTCGGGTTCAACCCATTGTTCCAGGATTACACTTTCACAACGGTTGAACGGCGCGAGATTGTCCAGCAGCCGCGGTACGTCCGTCATACCTTCACCAGTAGGGGTACCGGTAACCGTAAATCCCATCATGTGTGAAAACCGCCTGATGGTAAAGTCCTTCACGTGCAGGTTCACCGTATAGGGAACCAGTACGGAAGAAACCCAATCCAGTCCCTCGCCCGCTCCCAGTGAGTTCACACAATCCAGGCAGATGCCTACCCGTTCGCTGCCGATAGCGTCCATGATAGCGGCCAGTTCCTTTGCCTTGAAGCGGTCGTGATTTTCGATACCCAGTACAAGGTTGTACTTGTTTAGCAAGGGAACAGCCTCTTTAATGATGGCGACGATCGTTGCATGATCCGGTTCGTATTGGTCGCCGTCCACCACAAAACGCAGCAGTGGTGAACGAAAAAAAGCGGCAAGGGCGATATAGGTGTGAAGGTGTTCCGGCGTAAGCTTCCGTGCGCCGACCTCCAGGCGGATGTGATGACGAACGATAAGTGCCTTGAGGTTGTCCAGCCTTTCGCGCGACAACGTATGAAGAGGAAGGTTATCACCGATCTGAAGGCATCTTAGTCCGGCCTCGAGCGTTTTATCGACCAGGTCGACTTCCGTGAACGGTAACACGGGCATTTTTCCCGCCACGCCGACAGACCACCCATATGTAAAGCTGCTGATACCCAGGACCATGTGTTTACATCTTACCGATACACAATCTTAGGTATAGCTTCAAACGATTGCATCCACCCGATTATCAAAATGGTATGCTATTTTTGCATAATACTGGTTTTGAATATCCAAAAGTGTGTAAATAGTATTATGGTAAAATCCATCCCGCAGAAGCCACACCTGCTCAAAATCATTCCTCCGTTTGAAAGGGCATTCGTGATCAAGGGCGATGACATTGCCTGGAACAATCCCTGGCACTATCACCCGGAGATCGAGCTGTTGTACTGCATAAAAGGAAAGGGCACCAACTTTATCGGCAACAGCATCCGGACGATAGAAGAAGGGGAGTTGCTGCTGTTGGGAAAGAACCTTCCGCACACGCGTCAGCGGGACAGGGAATATTATCAGGCGAACGCGACGGAAAAACCCGAGAGCATCGTCATCCAGTTTCGCGAAGATTTTCTTGGCGAACGGTTTTTCGATCTCCGGGAATTCAGTCCCGTCCGCGCACTGCTCACCCGCGCGTTACGGGGACTCAAATTCTACGGAAACACAAACATCATCGTTGGCGAAAAACTTCACCGCATCCGGGAGCACGAAGGAACAACCGCTATCCTCGGGTTATTGGAATTGCTGGATATCCTGGCGCGGTCTGACGAGTTCGAGTATCTGAATACAAACAACTACGTAAGCAACGCGCACGAAAAGTCATCGCAGAAGATCAACAAAGTGTACCACTACACCATCGCTCATTTCCGCGAGCCGATATCCCTGGCCGATGTGGCGGCGCTTACCGATCATTCGCCGGCAGCCTTCTGCCGTTACTTCAAGACACGCACGCGAAAGAGTTATTTCCGGTACCTGACGGAAATCCGGATCGCCTATGCCTGTGAGCTGCTGATGGAGGGAAACCTCGGGATAGCGGAAGTATGCTTTGCCAGCGGGTTCAACAACCTGTCGAATTTTCACAAGCAGTTCCGGAAGATCGTGGAGATCACCCCGAGTGAGTACCGGAAGAAGAGCAAGCGGAAGGTCCCGGTTCTGACCTGAACAGTTCAAATGGCAGGACAGGGGTCGGAAACGGCAAAAATTGCTTTTGTGGGCAGTATTCCACGACGACCGGCCTGTGGTAACAATGTTCAAGTAAATTTGCCGAAGAGTTTGTTAAAAAGCATTCTTACTCTATTTTTGCACCTCTGTTTTGGGGACTTGGCAAAAATCAAGGCTCCTGAGACGGTAAAAAGCCTCCTTAGCTCAGCAGGTAGAGCAACTGACTTGTAATCAGTAGGTCGCTGGTTCGATTCCGGCAGGGGGCTCTTTGATAATCAAGCAGTTACAAAATGATGTAACTGCTTTTTTGTTTTGGTGTTATGGAGTGGTGTTATGTAGCCATCCGGAAAT
>JBGSJE010000014.1:0-345893 GCA_041742155.1 Chryseolinea sp.
ACTTCCTTCAGACCTCCTAATCACTTAGGACGCCCTTGCTTTCGACTATAGGATTCCGGTCATCACGGCTCCTTCAGGACTTGGGGGTACAACTCCCCGCACCTTTTAGTCTTACTACATGCCCGGCACACCTATTATTAAGCCCCTTCAGGGCTGAAATTCAAATTACCGCTTAAAACCCAGGGCTTCACCCTGGGCAAATATGTAACGCCCTTTCAGGGCTAAAGACAAAAGCCAAAGGATGCGACATTATAACGTTGAACTTAACATTAGTGCGTCATAGCAAAAATATCAGTACGGCAGTATAGGACACAACGCATTGATTTTTAGAACTGTATATTCTGGTGCATGTACATTTGTTTTGCGACGATGTACTAACGGCAATACATGATCAACGATCCGGTATTACAATCCTGCGCCAGATGACGGGCCGTAAAGGTAGTTTATCATTGCCCTGTCTTTCAGATACAAATCGTTGTAAAAATGCAGGATACCATCAATGGATTCGCAGGTGTAGTACCGTACGTAGATCGGGATCGGACGCGGCAGGTTGATGGTTTGTTTCAGTTTCAGTTTCAGAATTTTATCTATCCTCTCCTGCCCGGAAGCAAGGTAACCGGCAAGTTCCCTGGCTTTTTCCAGCCGGATACACCCGTGACTCAACGCGCGGTTCTCCTTCCTGAAAAGTCCCTTTGCATTGGTGTCATGAAGAAACACCTGGTACGGATTATCAAATACAAATTTGATCACACCCAATGAGTTTTCCGTGCCCTCGCGTTGCCTGAGTGTAAACGGAAAATTATTTGGTGTATAGGAAGTCCAGTTCAATGAATCCTCGTTTAAAATGTTACCCTTCCGGTCCAGTACCTGAAAATTATTTCGCGACAGGAAAGATGTATCCTTTTTGATTTCCGGCAGAAATTCTTCGACCGCGATCTTCCGGGGGACGTGCCAGTACGGATACAATGTGATACATTCAATCTGACTGCTCAATGTTGGTGTGGGTGTATCCCGTTTCCCAACAATCACCCTCGATTCCAGGGCGACCATCCCATTGTCTGTGAGTCGCAGTTGATAAGCCGGGATATTGATCCAGATATACCTGTTTCCCAATGAAGCGGATTCCATTCTCCATCTCTCCAGGTTCACTTCGATGCATTGCACTTTTTCAAATACAGGAGTTACACCGTATACTGTACCCGCGAGCAATGCCGCACGGCTGGCCGAATCAGCGGCATCGATCATTGTTTTGAGTGACTTTTGAAGTTGCTGATACTGCTGCACCTGTGGTGCGTACATCCTTAGCGTTGCCTCCACACGGCCTAACCTCCGCGCTTCAAGAAGAACCTGCACGTTCAGGCTGTCGTGATTCAACGGGACGACGGCAGCATTCATCCGTCCGAATTTTACGTCGTTTACCAGGGACAGGAATGCGTCCGTCAGTAACACGTCCCGGCGGCATAGTGATATCCGTTCCGAAGAAAACTTCAGATCATTGATCTCCTTTGCATGATAATGTTGCGGAAGAAGTCCGTGCAACCGCGCGTTCGCAACAACTGCGACAACCGAATCCAGCAGGTACGAAGATCCGTTGTTGTTCCAAGCAGGCTTGAAACCGGAAGTTTTGTAAAACTGATATACATGCCGAACATACCTTAACCCGTGATAGACTGCGTGGGTGGAGTCCTCCGGTATCAGGAGTGGTATTTCCACTTTAGGTATGACAAAGTTATCCGGCTGCCTTTGAACGACCGGGGCGACCGGACGGCAACCTTGCAGTGTTCCGAGGAAGCAACATACAAGAGCAAATTTTTTCAAATAACACAACATGTATTTGGGATGAAATGGTGTCTCTTAAGCCGGTAAATTTAGACCTATTGCGCGGAGAAGTGGCATGACAAAAATCATATATACCACCTTCGCGAAAAAACACCTGGCAATCCAGCCATCCGGGCCAAATTATCGGGACGAATCCGCTCCCAGGATCATCGACACCGTTTTCCATTTCGGGTTATGATCGGCAATGAGCTTGGCGATTCCCACGAATGGAACAAACAGGATCATACCTGCCATTCCCCACAGCACACCTCCGGCAAAAATGGAAAGGAGCATAACAAAGGTATTTACATTCAACCGGTGGCTTACAGCCAGGGGGAAAATAATGTTCGCTTCTAGGTACTGAACAAAAGCAAAGATTCCGATGATGCCCACCGGATACCAAACGGAATCGTATGTGATCCAGGCCATGGTAATGGGAAGTAATGAACCGATAGCAATCCCCACGTAGGGTATGAAGGTCAGCACGGAAGCTACAAACCCAAAAAGTATGGCGTGAGGAACACCAACTATCAGTAACCCGATGCTGTTCAGTATCCCGACAACGAGATATACTATACCCATTCCTTTTATAAAGTTATAATAAG
Organism: Chryseolinea sp.; assembly: GCA_041742155.1. GTDB lineage: Bacteria > Bacteroidota > Bacteroidia > Cytophagales > Cyclobacteriaceae > Chryseolinea. The sequence continues at coordinate 2,424 of JBGSJE010000014.1, forward strand.
CTTTAACGGTAAGCCTGACAATATCCTTGATGCTATCCCGTTTTTCACCGGGGAAAAGACGATATACAACGCGCATCCAGTAATCCCTGTAGTAGAGTATTAAGAAGGCATAAACAGGAACCAGGACGAGCAGCACCGCCGAAAAAGCGGAGGCCGCAATTGTACTCCTGATGAACTGAAGCAAGTTGCCACCGGACTGATCGGCCAGCCGCCTGACCAATGCGTCCTGTTCATCTTTCGATAGTCCGAATGCATCGGTCAGGAGTAAACTGAATTCACCGGCCGCCGATGACAGTTTCAGCTGAACTGCAGGCCATTCAACCATAAAATTTACAAACTGGCTGACCAGCAGGGCAACCAGCAAAAAGCCGGCAACGATCAGTAGTGAGATTGAAATTGCAATTGCCGCAATTCGCCCTGTTCCCCTGGCTTCCAGCCATGCACACGCGGGATATAGAACGAAGCTGACAAGGAGGGCGAAGCTTACCGGTATGAGGATGTTCCTTCCGAAGTATAAAATAACGGAACCATAGACAACAAGCTGCAAAACCTTCACGTACGATTTTCTTTCGGCAGAGACACGCATACCAGATTACATCAACGGGATCAGGCTGGAGTTTCCGAACAACAGCTTTAGTTTTATAAAATGATTATTCTGTAACCTGGCCGCTGATGGAAATACGTTTATGATCGCATTGGCCGTATCGATTATCTTTCCTTTTAACGCATCTGAAAACTGCTCGCGGTGCGTACCGTAAAATCTCGTAAAGGAGTTAAAAGCGCTCTCCGAAGGGGTTGCCTGACCCAACAGGGAGTCCATAGTGAGTACGATCAGGTGAGAAGGTTCTGACACACCCGAACCGGAAACTTCCGGTATTTCTGTTAACCAGTCCTTGCGCATCAGCATCTTCAGTTCGCCAAATTCAATCGGGGCCACATGCTGATCTTTCGCGATTGCGTAGAAAAGATTACCCAGTTTATCAAATATTTCACGCTTAAAATTGTCCATGATCGTCAGGTTTGATGAGAGGATTGTTATTTCAGAATGGCTTCAGACGAATGCAACGCAGCCTCTGCACGCGCGATATTGGAAATACCCCGGACTACAGCATCCGGATTAAAAGATATCGAGTCAATGCCGCACTGAACAAGGAAGGACGTAAAAGCGGGATAATCGCTGGGGGCCTGGCCACATAAGCCGACCTTTACACCCTCCTGGTGCGCACATTCGATCAGGTGCCGGATCTGATCCTTAATGGCGTCGTTGTTTTCGTCGAAAAGGTCGCTCACGATTTCAGAATCCCGGTCCAGCCCAAGCGTTAACTGGGTCAGGTCATTGGATCCGATGGAGAAACCGTCAAACAGGTGAGCGAATTCCCGGGCCAGTATAATATTGCTGGGGATCTCAGCCATCACATAAATCTCCAGGCCCTTTTGCCCCCTTTCCAGACCGTAACTCTTCATGACATCCTGGACCTTAAGGGCTTCCTGGATGGTACGACAGAAGGGAATCATTACTTTCACGTTGTCGAGGCCCATCTCCTCCCGCACACGGCGTATCGCCCGGCACTCCAGCCCGAACCCCTCGCGGTACCGTTCGTTGTAGTAACGACTTGCTCCACGGAAACCGATCATCGGGTTTTCCTCCTCCGGCTCAAAGAGTTTTCCCCCCAGCAATTTGGCGTACTCGTTCGTCTTAAAGTCGCTCATCCTGACGATGACCTCTTTGGGATAAAATGCAGCAGCAACGAGGCCAACGGCTTCCGATAATTTTTCGATAAAGAACTCTTTCTTATCAATATGGTGTCTCGTCAACGCTTCGATCTGTTTCTTCTCGCTGTTAGCCGGAAGCTCCGGGTACTTCACCAGCGCCATGGGGTGAATCTGAATACTGTTGCTGATCACAAATTCCATTCTCAACAACCCGACACCCTGATTCGGGTACGTAGCGTACAGGAGCGCCTTTTGGGGGTCCGCCAGGATAAACATCGGTTTAACATGGGTATGCTCGATCGCATCCTGTGAAATTTCTTTTTCTTCCCAGGTATGCAGTCCATTGTAGATCAACCCCTGGTCGCCATCGGCGCAGGATACGGTTATTTGTTGTCCATCCGTCAGCTTCTCAGTTGCGTTTAACGTGCCGACTACAGCACAAATGCCCAGTTCCCTGGCTACAATCGAAGCATGACTTGTCCGTCCGCCTTTGTTTGTAACGATACAAACAGCTTTGCGCAACAGCGCGTTCCAGTCCGGGTTGGTGATATCCGCGACGATGATATCCCCAGGCTGAACCTTTGGTGCGTCCGCCAGGGATTTAACAACCGTAACTTTCCCGCTTACTATCGAGCGGCCTACTGCTTTTCCCGTCAGCAAAGGAGTATCTGTTGTTTTGAAGATAAACTCCTTTATTACAGGATTTTTATGCTGCGCATGAACAGTCTCAGGCCTGGCCTGAACGATAAATAATTTACCTGTTTCACCGTCTTTGGCCCACTCAATGTCCATGGGAAGCTTGTAGTGCTTCTCAATTGAATAACACCAGCTCCCCAGCAGGCTGAGTTCGCTGTCATTGAGTACGAACTGGTCACGAAGTCCCGGAAGCGTTTGTTTCCAGGAAATATTCTTGTCTGAAGTATCGCTATATACCAGCATCTGCGCTTTATCGCCGAGAGACCGGTGTACAACGGGATGAATGTTTCGGGCGATCGCTTCTTTGAAAAGATAAAACTCGTCCGTATTTACGGCGCCTTGTACAACACTTTCACCCAGCCCCCATGCACCTGTTATATAAATAATGTTGTCGTTTCCCGTTTCCGGGTCGATCGTAAAGGCAACCCCGGCGCTTCCTTTATCCGACCGGACCATCAGTTGAACGCCGACGGAAATTCCGACCTGCATATCGCTGAACCCGTTGTCGATCCGGTATTTGATGGCACGTTCGTTAAATAACGATGCATAACACTTTTTTACCGCCAGCAGTACATTATCGGCGCCAGTGATGTTGAGAAACGAATCGTGCTGACCCGCAAAACTCGCCGTGGGTGAATCTTCGGCGGTGGCACTGCTTCGAACGGCCACGGAAGGATTTAACCCATGACTTTCCATGAGGTCAGCGTACGCACCTTTTACTTCCCTGGCAAGGTCATCGGGAAAAATACCGCGCATGATCAATTCGCGACAGCAAGCCGACGCTTCGGACAGATTGTCGAGTGTAATCCGGTCAATTCTGTCAAGCGCCGTCTGTAGCTGTGGCGACAGTGTGTTAAATGACAGGAAATTATAGAACGCGTCGACTGTAACGGCGAAACCATCAGGAACGCTGACTCCCAGCGGCGTGAGGTTTTTGATCATTTCACCCAATGAAGCATTCTTTCCTCCGACGAGGGCAAGATCATTCATCGTGATCTCGTTGTAGTGGATTATAAAAGGTTTCATACAGAGCCGCGTTAAATGCAACGGTTCAACAAATCTAATTTGAATTCATGCCGATGTCCGTGAGAAGCGTCAGACTTGAGCCTGACAAACGTCAGGAATTTGCTATCGCGAAGGCTGCCGGGGATTACCTGATCTTAATCAGTCGATAAAATGACATCCATCGTAATTTTCCCTGCCATGGATATGTACTTTCGATAAAATTAAATCTTATGATATCAGTCACAGGTACTTCCGGAAATTACATTCTCCAACCCGAGTTGATCGAAAAACACACAAAGACAATAGAATGGCTCTCGGCTTCCGTACTTTGGAAGAGTGAACTGGGCGCGTTTCAAAAAATTCTCGACGAACGGGCACCCCGGCTCACCTCGTTAGACGACAAGAAAAAGATCGACCACTTTCAAAGCCTCATCACCTACTATCGCGGTGAGGTGATCGATTCGCTGCGGAAAAAACTCCGCGAACACGAAACCACCCTGGCAAACATGCTGGAGACCAGGGACGAAACCAATGTCAAGTACTTCGGGGAACACCGTGCGATCATGGATGAGGCTTCGGCATTTTCAAAAGCTTTCCACGATTTCCGGGAGGAGTTCTTCGAATTTATTCAAAAAGCCGGTTAAGGGATATTCCGGCCGTTACACACAAGCCGCATCACAATACCTATCCACTATTATTATGCAAAAAATTAAGCGAAAACTGCTTGAAGAATGTATTCGCAGGCAACATTCCCTGATGAACGATTTCAAACTACGCCTGCATGAATTGAAAGAAAGTGAGGACGACGCGGCTGATGAGGAACTCGACGGCACACGGCTTGGTCAGCAGGCGCAGGCAGATTCCGAACGCACACTGTTGAAAACCCAATTGGAATTCGCAGCAAATGAACTGGAACAACTGGATCACCTGAAGACGACAGCAGACGTGGTATCGCATTCGGCTGAACCAGGCGCAGTCGTTGTTACCGACACCCTGACGTTCTACATTTCAACCAGCGTAGAACAATTTAATGTGGACGGCAAGTCGTACGTTGGTCTCTCTGTCCAAAGTCCGTTGTTTCAGGTTATGAAGGGCAAGCGGCCGGGGGACACATTCGCTTTTAATAAGACAACATACGTAATCAACGATATCTTCTAGGGTAGCACACGTAATCGATCAGCGGTGGGAGAAATAAAATCAGAAATCAAATTTTTACAAGGGCCTCAGTCACGGTTGGACGAGTTCCGTTTTATTATAAAAGTGATGATCGAGTTTATTCGCGGATTCCGCGCCCTTCACTTCGCCGGTCCCTGCGTGACATTCTTTGGGTCGGCAAGGTTTACGGACGATCACAAATTTTACGAAAAAGCCAGGGTCGCGGCCGGAGAAATTGCACGCCTGGGTTTTACGGTCATGACGGGTGGCGGACAGGGGTTAATGGAAGCGGCAAACCGGGGAGCAAAGGATGTAGGAGGCAGGTCTGTGGGGTGTAATATCGTATTGCCTATGGAACAATCGCCTAATCCATACCTCGACAAATGGGTCAGTATCCGTTATTTCTTTGTACGCAAGACGTTGCTGATAAAATATTCATTTGCTTTTGTAGTCTTTCCGGGTGGATTCGGAACGCTTGACGAATTTTTCGAAGCTCTGACGTTGACACAAACAAAAAAGATCAACCAGTTCCCGATCATCGTTTTCGACAGGGATTTTCACCGCGAGCTTCTGGATCACATCGAATACATGAAACGACAAAAAACCATTTCTACGGAAGACCTGGACCTTATCCTTGTTACGGATTCTATTCCCGAAGCCGTGGAGTTCATAAAAGATAAGAGTATCGCCAGATACGGACTCGTTCCGGCACAAAAGACCACTCCAATGCGCTGGCTGTTTGAAAGACCTTGGGGATAACAAAAATTACAGGACCATGAAACACATCAAAAAACACCTCCTGTTGATCGGTATCATCATCATCATACTGATCTCATTGGCAATCCGTGTATGGGGTTGGTGGTAACGGCAAGTAACGATCCGAATTCCCATGAAAGCCAAAGGTATTTACAAAAAGTTGTTCTACTTTTTAACAGGCATTTGCTTCGTGTGGCTAGTCCTTACCCTGGTCGTCGAAGCGGCCGGACCTGAGAAGAGCTGGCAAGCAGGCGACAGCGAGACCGCAAGGAAAATTCTTATCGTTTTTGATCCCGATCCCTTCTATAATCTTGATGAACAGGTTTGCCGTGTCCTGGCGGACGAATTGGCCAACATGGGCCTGAACGTCCGGGTGGCATCCGTAGCGGCGGCAAATAAATTCCCGGAGGAACGATTTGACGCATTCGTATTTTGCAGCAATACCTATAATTGGGAACCTGACTGGGCGATCAGCCGGTACATCAACGGCCGGTCATTGCAGGGAAAACCGGTGGTAGCCATTACCCTTGGTGCCGGATCTACCGGTGCTTCCCACAAAAAACTGGAAGAACTTCTACTGAAAAAACAAGCGACGATCATCGGGTCCCGTTCGCTGTGGCTGATGCGGCCCAACGACGAAACCCGAACCGGGGACCCTAATGTCAAGGTAGCTTTGTCACTGACTCGCGAGTGGGCGAAAGCGCTGGGAGAAAAAATTCAGGAACATCCCTGACCTGACAATTGTCATATCAGGAATTGATGCGCGTCAGCCGCGAAAGGGACGGAGCTGTCTATTTTTGATTTCATTCGTAAAAAGAGTAATCAATAGCAGCGTGAACCCATTCTTCAAAAGCAGTTACACCTTTTTTACTGAAACCGGGGATATCGCCCGTTTTACAGGTCGTTTGTTCCGGGAAAGCACAAAGCCCAGGCAGGAGTACGAGGAACTGATCCGTCAATGTTTTTGGGTGGGATATAAATCCTTACCTCTTGTTTCCATTACCGCTTTTATTATGGGTCTGGTGCTTACGATTCAATCGCGGCCGACCCTGGTGGAATTTGGAGCGGAATCATTGTTACCGGCGATGGTTGCCGTGTCGCTCATCCGGGAGATATCTCCGGTGATAACGGCATTGATATGCGCTGGAAAGATCGGATCCGGAATGGGGGCGGAACTGGGGTCAATGCGGGTCACGGAACAAATTGATGCTATGGAGGTATCCGGCACAAACCCGTTCAAATACCTGATCGTAACACGCGTGGTGGCTACCACACTTATGCTGCCGGTTTTGTCAAGCCTGTCCAATGCCATTTCTCTCTATGGGGCTTACCTGGGCGTAAACATCCGTGGCGCGGTAAGCTGGAGTTTATTCTGGACCCAGGTCTTTGATTCGCTGAGTTTCGGCGATGTAGTACCCTCTATCACAAAAACATTTTTCTTTGGTTTCGCTATTGGTTTGATTGGGTGTTACAAAGGTTATTTTTCTAAAAAAGGTACCGAAGGTGTAGGCAGGTCTGCGAACTCGGCGGTGGTCGTTGCATCACTGCTGGTTTTTATCATTGACCTTATCGCAGTTCAGATCACGGACCTTCTCGGATTAACGTGATCGCATATGGCCGGAGTAATCGAAGTAGCAAATATTAACAAGTCGTTCGGAGATAACCATGTGCTTCGGAATTTCTCCATGGAGGTAAACCCAGGTGAGAACCTGGTGATTCTGGGAAAGTCGGGGTCGGGAAAATCGGTGTTGATAAAATGTATTATTAACCTTATGAATACGGATGACGGTACGATCAGGGTTTTAGGACAAGACATCAGTGAACTTGATTCGGATTCACTGGACCATGTCCGCGCGCGTATCGGTTTTTTGTTTCAAAGTAACGCCTTGTACGATTCCATGACCGTACGGGAAAACCTTGAATTCCCTTTACGAAGGCACTGGAACAAAGAGCAGCGCGAGAAGGGAGCTGAAGCGGCTGTGATGGAAGCACTCGAAGACGTAGGATTGGCACACACGGTGGATATGATGCCCGCGGAATTGTCAGGCGGTATGCGTAAGCGGATCGCGCTTGCCAGGACACTGATCCTCCGGCCCGAGATCATCCTGTACGATGAGCCGACGACCGGACTGGATCCGGTAACCGCCCGGGAAATCAGCGACCTGATCGTACAGGTTCAAAAGAAATACAACACGTCGTCGGTGATCATCTCCCACGATATGAATTGCATCCGGATAACTTCCAATCGTGTAATCATGCTTATCGACGGGAAATGTTATGCCAACAATACGTTTAGTGAACTTCAACTTATGCCGGATCCGAAAATCCGGGAATTTTTCGAATAGGATATGAAAACAAAAAAAGTCGACAATGCAAAACTGGGATTATTCGTTCTTGGCGGCGTGCTGTTTATGATCGTTACCCTGTACATGATCGGAAAAAACAGGAACCTGCTCGGTTCCACGTTCACGATCAAAGCGGTTGTTAATAATGTCAACGGACTGGTTCCGGGAAACAATGTACGGTTCAAGGGGATTGACGTAGGTACCGTCAAGGCCATTACCGTCTCCGACGACACATCCATTTTTGTGGTGATGACTATCGATGAAAAAATGAAACGGTATATCAAACAGAATGCCGTGGCGTCGATCGGAACAGACGGGCTGATGGGCAATAAACTGATGAATATCAATTCCCAGCCCGGTGATTTTCCTGCTGTTACGGAGGGGTCCATCATCCAATCGCGGAAGCCAATCGAAACCGATGAAATGTTGCGCACCCTCAGTACCACCAACTCAAACATGGAGAGAATTACCACAAATCTTAAAGAGATCACTATCAAACTCAACAGTAGTAACAGCCTCTGGAACCTTTTATCCGACACGGTAATAACGCATGACCTGAAACACGCGGTAAGGGATTTTAGCCGTGCCGGATCAAATACAGCTGACCTCACGGGAACAGCCAAAGGTATGATCAGCCGGTTCGACAAAGGTGAAGGCCTTGCTGGCACGATATTTACGGACACATTACTCTCTTCACGGCTGGATCACTCCCTGTCAAAGATTCAGGAGGCAAGCGACCGGACATCGGATATGATGAAGAATCTTCAAACGGTCGTACAGCAGCTAAGAGAAGGGGACGGTACAGCGGGGTTGTTATTAGCCGATACGACGTTAAGAAATAAACTCCTGCGAAGCGTCGGGAATGTAGAGCAGGGAACGTCGCGCTTTAATGAAAATATGGAGGCCATGAAATCGAACTTCCTGTTCAGGGGCTATTTCAAAAAACTGGAAAAAGAAGAAAGAAAGAAAAAAAGATCTGCAAAAGAATAGCTGGTGTCAACACTTAAATAACTGACTTATGAAAAAAATACTTTGTCCAACCGATCACTCCGAAGCAGCAAACAACGCTGTAGCATTTGCGGCAAAAATGGCGCAAAAGATGGGAGCTGAACTCACACTGCTGAATGTACAACCGGCTATCGAACTTTCCGCTACGGAACTGATCCGGGGAAACGCCCTGCGCATGGAGGCTAACCAGGAGATCCTCAACGAAGAAAGCGACGAAATCAGCCGGACATTCAAAATCTCGTGCCGGGCTATTGTTCAATCTTCCACCGCTTCATTATCGGAAACGATCGCTTCAAACGCACGTGGCTATGATCTCATCGTAATGGGAACGGAAGGTCCGCACAACCTTCTCGAGTTTTTTTCCGGCAGTAAAACGTACAATGCCGCGCGGAAAACAGATGTACCGTTGCTGCTTATTCCTGCGAATTGTATGTACCGGGATATCACAAATATCGCCTACGCTTACGATTACATCCGCGAAGGTACTTTGCCTGTAGAGCAGTTGATACCCTTTGTAAAAACAATGAATGCAAAACTCACTGTCCTCGAGGTTCTGGAAGAGGCGCACAGTGACGTTGTTCTCGACGAATTACGCGACTGGCAAACAATCCTGAAAGAAAAATACGGAGCTGAGGTCCCGCTTATCTTCGATACGCTGCGATCCACGGAAGTACCCCAGGCCATCAACAGTTACATCAACCAACGACAGCCCGACGTAGTCGCCGTATGCAGTATTCACCGTAATTTCATCAGCGCACTTTTTCACAAGAGCATTTTTAAAACACTGAGCGTCATTTCCGATATACCCATTTTCGCATTCCACCAGTAGAAAGCAGACACTAAACTCAAACATCAACGGCTAAACCCGTCGTCAATCGCACCGGTCCGATCAGCCCTGAGGGCAACAAAGGGGAATCCTTCGTGTAATGTTTCCACGTCGTAAACGTAACCCTGCCGTTATCCGGCATCGGTTTTCCGTTACGGTACCACTCCGGTAATTCAAGGATGGCACCGCCACTCAGGCTGGCAAAACCACTCCCGCCGGCACCGGGCGAATAGCGGTAAGGCTCCGGCAACTGCTCATCACCGATAAGGCGATTGGGCCATTGATTTGTTACTCTCACTTCCAGCTCATTTTGCCCTGCCTTTATAGTCCCGGTTACGTCGATCCGGTAGGGTCGTGCCCAAAATATACCCAGATTTATTCCATTCAATATAACCTCGGCCATCACCTCGACCTGACCCAGTTCCAGGTATGTCCTCCTCTTATCATTCCGCTTACTCCTGGCGGAAAAGAAGAATGTTTTTTTGTATGTGGATGTGCCGGAAAAATATTTTACGCCGTCCTCGTTATGGTCGTGCAACGAAATCAATTCCTTTAACAACACGCTGGCCGGTGCACCTGAAGATTCAGGGAAAGTAACCTGCCAGTCCGCCGTCAGATCCTGCGAACCCAAACCTTCTATTGAAATCTTCCGTTTCCCACCGGTGCTTTCTGATATTTCAAAGTCACCATTTTTTAAAAAGACCAATTGCTTTTTATCACCTCCATTTTCCTCGACGACCCGGGTACTGTGATACGCAAAATCGTGTTTTACGGACATCAGTCCCTTAAGCTGGTCTTCGTTCAATACTCTCCCGGCAAGCGAAGGTTCTGTCATATCCCCGTTAAAATATGAGGCACCCTCCTGTAGATAAGCTTCGCCGATTCCCGGATGAACCATAGCACCCGACTGCCCGCCTTTTTGAATGAACGTTCCGTTGATATAAACAGAGGGAGCGCCGTCCTGGTACGCCAGCGCTACGTGCGTCCATCCGCTAAGCGGCGAAGGAACACCGAGCACAAATACCGGCTTCTTTCCGCCATGCTCCCATACGGCAACGCCATTTCGACCAACAGCTAGCCCACACGTAGCATGGCCTGGTCCATATAATTTTTCACCGGAAGCGGGGTAGATCGCAAAATTATCTGTCCATGGGTCAAGGCCATCCATAAAATTCCGTGTTCCCAGCATGACATTATTTTCAGGCTTGACCCAACAGGATATTGTAAATGTATTTGTTAAGTTGGGGAATAGTCTACGGCCTGGAGCGGGGAAATGATCAGTCGTAAGGATACGCCCCGACGAAGATGATACGGTGTTGAGAGATCTCGAATCCGGAACCGTCCGGAATACGACGAAGACGGATCCCTGCTGGGAGAGGTGAACAGGCACCGTGACCACATTCTTCTCAGCCTTCCAAACCGATACCCGTGTGATACCTCCCGTGAGCGGATCCCACAGTTCCGGCAGCTTGTTGCCCACGCGGAAACTGCAGACCAACGATTCTTCTCTCCTTCTTTGATTCGCCAAAAAGTAAATGTCTTTTTCGCCGTCCCTGCGGTGAATAAAGGTCACGGCCGCATCTCCGGAGGAGGAGGATATGTTAACGTCGGGCACCAGGCCCATTCCTTCCAGGATTATACTCAGTTGAACTCCCCAAATGACAGTCCCCTTTCCAACCCGGTTCGTTGTTACTGAACTACCGTTCACCGGTCCCCAAAGCTCGCCGGCAATTTTCCGGAATTCACGATCGTCGTCCGACCTGTGCCTTAGCCCGGGCGTGCGCTCAGGTTTTGCACCGACAACTGTTAATCCATCCTGAACAAGTTGCCTGATCTTCCGGATCAATTCCAGTGACATCGTCTTTTGTTCCTGCAAAACGAGGATACTATATTGGGTACCCGACGGCAGCGAGAGGTGCGTACCTGAAACACCCGCTTTATTCAATACCTCCGCATTTATCAAATCGTAGTCGTATCCCGCAGGCGGTGGTGGATTGAGTTTATCGGGCGTTACGCTTGTATAGGTACCTGCATCTTCGCCGGTAAAATAAATCAGATCGGCTACAAAGGTTCCGTACTGCAATAAATACTGGCAGCGGGATATGTATTCGATCCATGCTTTTCCACCTTCCCACCAGGTATTGGTCCGGTCAAAGTGAATACCCCACGGACCCATCGTCATGCCTGGGCGCGCGGTAGGATGAGGCTGATGCGCAAACCTGTGGAACACGATTCTGTTTAATCCCTGGGTAAACATTTTATCTCCGAGTGCTTTCATGGCAAACGGATACTCCTGCCACCTCGACGATTCCGGTTCACCCGTATATGATTCCGCCGCGACAACTTTTTGACCATTCGTATGCGCAATCGCCGCTGAAAGTTTTACCGTGCGCCGCATCGTCCAGTTGTTTTGAAAGATCGACGAAAGATTATTCCAGAATTCACCCACATTGATGTCTATTCTTGAACCGATCTGCATTTCCTCCATCGGACCACGGTCGTATGGCTGAATATACGATACCAGGTTATGCCGGTGGCATAGCGCTGTAAATTTTCCGTAATAGTTATCCGCCATCAGATCTCCCTGGGTTCTTCTCAGGTCCCACAGGAAACGGTCTGTTATATCCGCGGTTTCCACAACCCTGCCGGTAATTGCCGGGAGATAAGGCAGTATGCTGTAACCGTTCCTCTCCTGAAATTCATCCTCGAAGCCCGGTGTCCAGTTTTGCATACCCACCTCGTAACTATCGATCAGCAAACCGGCCTTACTCCTGCCTGCAATTCCCTTAAGGTCGGGTAACAGATTTTCCATCATCTTATTGAAGTGGAATTCCATCGCGGCTCCGTTATACTTATCACATTCGAGGCCAACACCGGTATCCGGTGCGGACCGGTTCATCGTTCCGAGAGGTGTATAGCCGAACCGAAGGATAGTCCATATTCCCGCCGGCGCATTCCAGGCCAGCGTTCCATCCCTGAAATATTTTGTCACGTCAACAATCCCATCCCGTCCGATAGCTGTTCCGGAGCTTATGTTCTCTACACCATTTCCGTTAAAACTGTAATTAGCACGTTTCTGCCATCCGTCAACCCTGGGTATATTGGAAAACCTGACTTGTGTAAAATGTCGCGACTGATTGCACGCCAGCCGGAAGTACTTTGCGCGTTGTGGAGAAAAATTGGCTGTCAGGAACAATTGTCCGCTCACCGGTGCGCCAAAACCTCCACCACCTCCTAAGGAGATCACATCCCTGAAGTCCGTACCATTGTCCGATACCTGTACTAAAACCGGGCCCGCCTGTTGCGCCGACGTTAGAAAGGAAACGGATTGAACCGTGCGTTCTTCTCTAAATTCAAACCGGAGATAAGCCGGATTACCGGATCCGTTTTGATCCGGCTCCACTAAAACTCCCTCAGGCAATTCACCTGAAATCAGTTTGGGGTCCACCGCGCTTCTGTTTGTCCGGATGCTTTTTATGTCAGGTGCCGAGGTAAGTTCATCCGGTAACGCCCTGCAGGCGATCACGGCGATATCCGTGTAAAAATTGAGACGGGTTAACGGCTGGGGTAATCGCAAGCTGGTCTCATTGCCACCATCGATCCGGATTTCGCTCCAGGTAACTTCCTGCATGGATAACTCCGGTGTAATCCAGGGGCCGCCGGTTGACGACCACCCCGGACAATTATGCATGGTGAACTCAAGGCCGAGTCTGTCCGCTTCGTTTATGGCATGTCTCTTCAGCTCGAGCCATTCCGGGCTCAGGTACTGAACCGGACCCTTGGGTATGCCGGTCCCCGCATCAAAATTCTGAAACCCTCCGATCCCCGCACGGGCCATAGCTTCGAGGTCGAGTGTGATACCTTCCCTGGTAACATTGCCATTCATCCAATGCCACCACGTATGTGGTTTCGCTGAAGAAGGAGGTTTGCTGAAGTTTCCGGCGAAGTCGTCGCCTTCAGCCTTCCTTCCATTGGCCTGGATAATTCCCACCGGAGTAACCAATGTCGCCAGTCCAAGGACCCCCGTGTTCTTTATAAACGTTCTTCGTTTCATATGTTGGAGTTTTGATTGCGCGGTCTTCGCTGAGGACCTCAATGGTGTAACTAATTCCCTGATGTACCGTGAAAATTCTTTTGGTATTTCACCGACACATCCTGTCGTGTCCTTAATCCGGCAGCACCGGGGATGGGACAGAATATTTTGAAAATGTAGGAATATATTTTCAATGCGTAAAACAAACACAATAGATTCATGTGCTTATTCTAAGCGGTCCGGATACTTCCGGACTTAAACTCGGAGGTGACAGACCTGAAGAGCCACCAGGCCATCATGGCCCTGACAAGAGGTTGGAATGTAATATTAAAAACGCCAAAAAAACCGGATACAAGTTCCGTCGTCACGAATTCATTAAAGATGGCAAGCAGGCCGGTAAAAAACCAGACAACCAACGCGCCGCCGATCAACCGCGGAAATCCCTTCATCCGCAAAAATTCCATTCCATAAAAAAGATTTCCAAGGGCGAAACCGAGAATAAAAACCAGAAACAACCCATTCCCTATCCCGCTGAAGTGTAGAATATCCTGTTTGATAAGGGCTTTCAGCTGGGGGGCCTGCTCTGCCAGGTACGCCATCCGCAAACCGAAAAGATACGTAAGGGAAAGAAACATCCGCGTGATCTCCGTCCAGGAAAAAACGGCGAATGAAAATATTCCCAGCAGGGTATGAATGTTTCCGGGCTTGTTAAGGGCGATATAAACACCGGCCATTGAAATAAAAACCGCCAGGCAGTGAAAGACAATCATCCAGCGGCTGAAAACATATAAGGGGCTGTTGACCAGGTTTACACTTTCTTCAAAGGTCGAAGCGGGTAACACGATCAGGTGAACGCCGAGCGTTGTGATCACCGAGATAAATCCGAATACAGCTCCCAGTTTCAGGGAATAGGTGGTCATGGCAGAAGGTTGTGACGTTGTTTATTGTCAAACAATCTACGGACGGTGATCTAAAAACCGAATACCCCCGGAAGCAGTAATTTTTCAGCAAGTGGATATGATCGATGCGCCTGGTGATGGCGGTCTCAGCTTTTACCTGATACCATTTTCCGCATGGTGAGGTAATCGAGAAAGTAGGTCAGACGTACCGAAACATTGTTGACCTGCGGTGTCCCGGAAGCCTGGCGGTAACTTTGAAAGTAATCAAGCTGGGCGTCGTTAGTGAGGGAATTAATCGCATCCTTCCATACCAGGTTAACGAATGAGCCAGGTGCTATTTGAAGAAAATAAGCAAAATCGAGATTCAAGGCGTTAAAATTTGTATCGTGTTCGGGTACACCTTCGCTGGTCAGACCTGTGTAGTCAGAATGGTTCAGCGTACCATCCTCTTCAAGTTTGTAAAACGAATCATACTTGACCTTACTCCAATAATGCCGTACCCGCAGGTTTAGTCCCATTTTATTGTTAAATGTATAGTTGATGCCGGCCACATTCGTCGCTGTTTTGATATCGCGTTCACCAAATACAATATTGGGTCCGTTACCTTCTTCCAGCTGCGTAACGTATCCACGGCTTCCTTGCGTTTCTTCCGTGTTCACTTCGATATTGAAAGACAGCTTATTGTTTACCCGGTACCGCAGGAACAGGCCGAGCCAATCGGAATTCTGATTCCACTCCTTTCTTTTCGATTGACCGGAGTAGACGTTTCCTTTAAGCGGCTTCCTGCCGTCGCTTTCAATGTAAAGGTTATAGCTGCTGGATGGAGCCACGGCTAAGTAATAGCCGTCGTTGCGCGGCTCAAAAAAATCGTATGCCGTAACCGGGCTTGAATTGTATTGCGCCCCAAGGCCCCAGAAATTCCTGAACTGTGCGTGAGAGTTCAGCGACATATTAAAACGGCTGAATGCATCGGGCTCGTAAAGTCTGTCGTGAAAGAACGACACCGTGCTGTTAAACCGGTTCAGGATCTTATGCGGTTTAAGCAAATTATAACGGAAGTAGCCCGAATGGGAAATCTCATTGGCTGCCTGAAGGAAACCCATGTCGTTGATCTGATAGGTGTCACTTTCAACCATCCGCGTTAAACCGTATTGCAGTTTGCCACTGACTTTGCTGAACTCCAGGGTGTACTTGAAGCCGGGATCGGTCCGATACTTTCCATCGTCGTCTTTTTGATTCACGATACTGTAACTTCCATAGGCCCTGGCGCGGTAAGTCAGTGTTTTGTCGTGCATCATTACGCTTAACCCGGACGCATTGGCATCCCTTCCTCCCTCGGCACGACTGACATTTGTATTGGTGAAATTTACGTTCGAGTTGTGTTTCAGGTTTTGATCCACAACCAGTACGTTAAAATTGGTGAGGGGATCCACCATCACATCACGTATCGTGTTGGATTCGATATCCCGTATACTAGCGTGCGTTTTATCGGTAATCGCATTGAAGAAACCCAGACCGAGGCCTTTCTTGTTTCTTCCCGAGATCTTCACAGCATTCAGCAAATTGGCTGACGAAGGCTTGCTTACGAGTTCTTCTTTTTCGTCGTCATAATCGATGGTTCCAAACGTGGACCCTACACGGCGTGAGTAAAACAGACTCCCCTTGTTGAACAACTCGGTTCCTTCCGTAAAGAATTGCCTGTTCTCGTTGAACCGGACTTCATAAGCGGATAAATTCAAGACGACATTATCAGACTGTACCTGGCTAAAGTCCGGGATCAGACTCATATCAAGGGTATAACTTTCATTGAGGCCGAACTTAAGGTCCATTCCGCCCGTGAGGGAAAATTTTCGTTTGCCGGTGTTTCCGTCGTTGTTGAAGGCGCTGGTTACATACGGTGAAAAGGATAAACGCAACGGCGGTTGTATGTTCCTCACGCCCGTGAGAACGCCTGCCTGGTTTACAATACCCTGCACTGAATTATCGACGTGATTCCAATATGATTCCTCCTGATTCCTCTTTACACCGCGAAAAAAATTGACAGACCAGTGTTGTACTTCCTGCCGGGGAAAGCGGAAAGCGTAATAGGGAATTTCAAATTCGACGGTCCACCCCTGTTCATCAACTTTCACCGCACTGTTCCAGACAGCGTCCCAGTTGGAATCCCATGAGCTGCCGGACAGGAAAAAATCGCTTTGTACACCTGCGGCTGAGACGAAAAAGGTAAAGGCGTTCATTCCGCTGGCATAAGGGTCGAGGATCAATCCGAAGGAGTCTGCGTTTCGTCCCGAATCGTCCCGTTTTCCGAACTCGCGAAGTATTTTTTCGGGTGCCGGATCATACATCCTGGCTGCAACATAAATAGCCTTATCCGTGTATACCAGCTGAACCGACGTTTCGAAATCGGAGACCGCGCCGTTATTGGGTTGAAATTGGATAAATTTTACTTTTTCCGTTTCCTGCTGCCAGACCTCATCGTCGAGCGACCCGTCAATGTCCGGCGATTGCTCGACCCGTACCGCCTCTTTCTCCCGCCTGATTATCTTTTGATCTCCTCCCGAAGCAGCAACCAGTTCATATGAAAAAATAAAGCAGTAGAATAAAAAGTTGAAACGCATCGTAGATTAAAAAAATTTGACAGCAATTAAACACTTCATGTTAACATGCACGACACCGAAAATGATAAAACCTTACATCCATGTTTTAAATTCTCCCGCACCGTGAAATGAAACCCGGATACAAACAAAAATTCAACCGCTTATCACAACAAACGTTTGAAGCCAATCTGACTAACTTCCTGTGCCATCCGCCGTGTCAATAATACCGGCAGTCGTACGATACACAAATACTGCGCCAGTCAGGCCAACGAAAAATGACACACGCACACAACAAGTTGTTGCAAAAGGCCAACGATTCCCTTACTTTCCATTTGAAGGACCCAGCCTCGGGTCTGATATTATTCTTCATTTAAAAAACACAACATGAAAACCGATAAACACCAGACCGGGTCACTGCTATCGAGACGCGGGTTTATAGAAAAGTCCACGGCGGCATTGGGCGGACTCGCGCTGATATCGCCAGCTGTCATCGGCGCTCCCTCCATTCTCAGGAACTTCGGGAAACCCAATTCCAGATTTGGCGGCGTTCAAGTCGGCGCCATTTCGTATTCGTTCAGGAGCCTTCCGTGCAATGCGGAACAGTTACTCAGGTATTGCCTGGATTGCAACATCAGCGCTATTGAACTGATGGGCAATACCGCGGAGGCCTTTGCCGGCGCTCCGCATACCTCAACCGAACCGAGGCCTGCGGGAGGAGGTCCAAGGCCACAACAGACACCGGAGCAAAAGGCCGAACAAGAGCAAAAGGCAGGTGAAGTAGCCGCATGGAGGGCTTCCGCATCCATGGACAAATTCATTCAGCTGAGAAAAATGTACAATGATGCGGGCGTATCCATCTATGCCTGGAAGCCGGCCGCCCTTGGTGAAAAGAACACCGACGCGGAGATCGAATATGCCCTGCGTGTAGCGAGGGAACTGGGCGCCAGTCATGTCACGGTGGAGCTACCGGGAAATTCCGCACAAAGCAAAAGACTTGGCGCGTTTGCGGATAAGCACAAAATCGGTATCGGTTACCATGGTCATCTTCAGCAAACCCTGAACGCATGGGACGAAGCGCTTTCGCAAGCGAAGTACAACGGCCTTAACTGCGATATCGGTCACTATGTAGCAGCGGGTTTTGATCCCATTCCCTTACTCGAAAGTAAACACGACAGGATTTACAGCATGCATGTAAAGGACCGCAAGTCCAAAGCCAATGGTGGCGACAATGTGATGTGGGGTGAAGGCGACACACCAATCGGAAGCGTGCTGCAACTGATGAAAAAGAACAAATACAAGTTTCCCGCCACTATCGAACTGGAGTACCAGGTACCTGCGGGCTCGGATGCGGTTAAAGAAGTTGCCAAATGTGTGGAGTATTGCCGGAAGGTATTGGAAAAGAACATTTGATAGCCCTGAAGTAACGCAAAAAATACCTGTTTCCGGGGATCCGCTGAATGTTGCTTGGTCGCCGGAAACATTTTAAATTCGTAGCGATTCCTCGCCTTCCCGATCCCATCAACGGGATCACCAGCCCGTCCCGGGAATCTTGTCGTATACACGGGTCAAACGCATGGATAGTGTGTTTGAAATAGTCCATTCCGGATTCTCAATGGTTTTATGGATACAACATTTGATATCAAGGCTAAAAACATAAGCAAGGCTAACCGGCGGCTTGTCGAGCTGATGCTCTTCGGCCTGAATCATGGAATAGAAAGTGTAAGAATCAAGGGTAAGGGCCCGATAACACCTTTCCTCATCATGGAGTATAACGGAGAAAAAGAAGTGCTCAAACTTTTTACGGAAGACCCGGAGGCCGGATTGGGTGAGGGAATACGGTTGATAAAGGCTGAAAGAAAAAGTCAATTCATTGTGCTGGTTTACGACGGATTCCTGCCTTATCAGGAAAAACCCGTAAATGCCATCATTGTCAAGGGATACGACCGGGAAGACACCGTGGGTTATGCCTACGCCCAGCGGTATGTTCCAAAAAAATTGTTTTCATGGTTCAAGCTGCTCGGAGACCGTGCTTTCCTGGGTAACGTGGAGCAACTGCTCCCCACCGGTTAGACCGAAACCGGCTGCATTCAGCTATTACAGGTTTGTTTGGCCGCTACTTATCAGGCGAACACTGATTTCTTAAAATCAGAATAGCCCTGACAGATCGTTACGTCCTGGAGGCGAAATTTGGTAAGTAAAATCACACAAAAACCAGGTCATGCACGTGTGTTAAACAGGAACAGTCTTTAACGAAGCAGCGAAATTAAACCCAATCACCATGGATTTTGAAGAATGGAAGCGAAGACGTGAAAATGAAGGAAAGACCGTCGACACCTACAACGATATGCGCTCAGCGGGCGGTGTATTGACGCTCGTTTTCGGGATCGGAGCAATCGCGATCGTTGTTACATCGCTGGCTTTGTTGCTTATCTAAAATTCGTGCTCACCCGTTTTGCCGGTTAGTAAAGCGACTTTTTCAAAACATCCGTCGTTTACGTATCTCCCGCCTTCCTCCATAACCGGTCATTGACCACTTTTTCAATTACCTCATCACGGTAATTCCTGCTGATCGGGATCCGGAATGACTGGATAATAATCTCATTGTTTTCAATCGCCTCGATTTTCGGAATGGATACAATATAGGATTTGTGTACTCTGATAAACGCGTTCTTATCCAGGTTCTGTTCCACGTTCTTCAGGTACAGGAGCGTGATATATTTTCCTTTTCGGGTATGGATCGTAACGTAATTCTGCAGCGCCTGCACATAAAGAATATCATCGAAATAGATCCGTTCATATTTGTAATCGCACTTGATGAAGAAATATTCAGCTGCCGGACCCGGCTTAGCCCTGTCATGTGCCGCAGATCTTGTCAATAACTTATGATAGTCCTTCACTTTATTCACAGCCTTGAAAAAGCGGTCGAAGGTGACGGGCTTTACAAGGTAGTCCATCACATCGAGCTGAAAACCTTCGAGTGCATAGCTCGGATAGGCTGTTGTAATGATCACAAGCGGCGGATCGGCAGTTGCTTTCAGAAATTCAATCCCATTCATAACAGGCATTTGAATATCCAGGAAGAGAAGATCAACGCTGCCACTATCCAGTACCTGTCCCAGTTCCAGTGGATTGCCTGCAACACCCTCCAGGTGCAGAAAGTCGACAGCCTTGACATAGTTGGTAATACATTCGCGCGCCAGGGGCTCATCGTCAACAACCACACATCGCAAGGTCATAAGCTACATACTTTTGATTAACATACTCATGGCAGATTCGGGCACTTCCCTTTCATGCAGACGGATCCGGAGGTGCACATTGAATTTATCCCCTCCGTGCTGAATAACCAATTCATGTTCACCCGGATACATCAGGTCAAGCCTGCGTTTGACGTTTTTTAACCCTATTCCGTTGGCCTTCATAAATTCCGGTGACACTGTGGATTGAGCCGCAACACTGTTTGAAATCGTAAACTGCAATTGATCGTTGTCGAATTGAAGTTTGATCCGGATCCAGTTTGCCATGCCCTTTTCCTGCGACACATGTTTGAAGGCATTTTCAATAAAGGGGATCAGCACAAAAGGTGCGATCGACAGATTCGGCGATTCCGGTTCCTCCATTGCCACCGAAAGTTCAATATAGTTGTGATCCTGCCTCAGCTCCTGTAACTCGATAAAGTTTCCCAGGTAGTTCAGTTCCTGATCCAATGGAATTTCATGCTCATTGCATTCATATAACTGGTAACGCAGGAGATCGGAAAATTTTGCCAGCGATTCGGAAGCCATCTGCGGGTTCTTGTGGATCAACACAAAAATCGAATTGATGGTATTGAACAGAAAGTGCGGGTTGATCTGCGATTTGAGGAATTTCAGTTCCGTTTCCAGTTTTTCCTTTTCCAGCGCCTGCTCCCTTCGTCGTGCCTGTATCCAGTTCTTGGCCAGTTTAACACTCATCCCCAGCGTAATACTCGCCATGGTCGACGGCAGGGTATTGACCTGGAAGAAATACGTAAACTTCTGCGGATCGCGTTTATATAACTCGGCAAAAGTAAGGTCGGATATCCATGCACTGACGTAATAACCCGGGACGATTAGCCCCGCCGTCAACAGCACGGTCGCCAGCAGAAACGTGAGGTACCTGACGTAGTGGCCCTTCTCCAGAAACCGGGGGATCAGGTAATACAGGTTGAAGTACACGCCAATCGCCTGGAAGACCACGTAAAAACAATACTTGATCGAGTAGACGGAATGGAAGATATTATGCATCGCCTGCGAGGGACTTCCGATCGTGAGTGTCCACCACAAGTAATGATAGAGAAACCAGAACGGCAGGTGATAAAGCTTGTACCTGAACAGCCAGTTGTATTTCGGGTCGATGGACAAATTGTTTATGTTTTGGAGATCACCTGTATCAGTCCGCTTCACCGGACTAATAAAGTTAAACTAAATTCCCTCCACAGGGTTGCGAACTATATAAGGGGAATTAAAATATTGCCCAAACGAGGACAGGCATTGATGAACGGGATGCGTCCGGGGCGCCGAGACAGGCGGAAATTCCCTAAATCCGGATTTTTCGATGTATTTCCAAAACGGTAACTTTCAGGGTACCCATTAAAATTCAACATGATATACATTACCCAACTCATCTACCTGAACAAGGGCGAAGAGGAGACATTCCATCAGTTCGAAGACCTTGTGTTGCCTCTGCTCGCACACTATAATGGAATCCTGATGCTACGGATCAGACCGACAGAACAACAGGTGATCGAACGAAACACCGACCTTCCTTATGAAATTCACCTGGTAAGCTTTCCCGGTGAAGACGATTTTGAAAATTACAAACAGGACAAAACCAGGGGGAAATATCTACATTTGAAAGAACAGGCGATCAGATCAGTGATGATGATCAGGGGAACGGAGTGTTAGCGGCTGGTGCCTTGAACTAAAACCAAAAGCCATTTAAACAGTCTGCACATGAAGTCAGCGGGATTTTTTTTGACCATCGGGATACTATTTTCAGTATGCCACCTCTCCTTTACCCAACCGTTAAATGTCTCACAAAAGTTAAAGGGTTTTGACAAAACCGTTGAAAAAATCCTGAAGGACTGGAATGTTCCGGGCTGCGGGATCGGGATCGTCGTGAAGGACAAACTAGTCTACGCCAAAGGGTATGGTTACCGCGACATCGGGAACAAACTCCCGGTTACTCCCAATACGTTGTTCCAGATCGCGTCCAACACGAAGCTTTTCACGGCCACCGCTATCGGTTTTCTCGTGGAGGAAGGAAAACTGGACTGGGATAAACCCATCCGTAATTACGTGCCGCACATCCGGTTTAATACCGATGAACT
The DNA here is from genome assembly GCA_041742155.1 of Chryseolinea sp. GTDB lineage: Bacteria > Bacteroidota > Bacteroidia > Cytophagales > Cyclobacteriaceae > Chryseolinea. Next base: position 24,804 of record JBGSJE010000014.1, read on the forward strand.
GACCGCCAATGTATCTATTCGTGATATGCTCTCACATCGTACCGGAATTTCGCGACACGATAACATCTGGTATAAATCCGATTTTTCCAGGGAAGAACTGTTCGACCGGATCAAATACCTCGAACCCAGTATTCCCCTGCGCCAGGGATATTTGTACAACAATCTGATGTACGGGGCAGCCGGATCCGTCATTGAATATCTCTCCGGTCAGACGTGGGAGGAATATGTGACGAACCGGATATTCAAACCGTTGAATATGAGTCATTCCATATTCATTACGGAAGATATGACCAGGCAAGGCGACTTCATGAGGCCATATTATGAAAAGCGCGATACATCGCAACTGCTGCCCTACCCGTTTTATACAAAATTCCAGGGTGTCGGTCCTTGCGGTTCCATTATTTCAAGTATCAACGATCTGTCCAACTGGGTAATTGCACAATTAAACAACGGCAAATTCAAGGGGACGGAAGTTATTCCAGCCGGCATCATAAAAGAGACCTTGCAGCCGGCAAGCCTCACAGCGTCTGTTCCCGACAAGTATTTTGAAAACCTCAATTCGATTTACGGAATGGGAAGGGGTTCGTCCGCATATAAAGGGCATTACCGAACCCAGCATGGTGGCGCTATCGGTGGTATCTATTCCAGTGTTTCCATGATGCCGGCGGATAGCATCGGCGTGATCGTATTTGTAAACGGCGCACATGCTTACGTGCTGCCCGGAATCATCGCCAACATCATTTATGACAAACTCCTGGGCCTGGCTGAAACACCATGGAGTGACCGTGCTCTGAAAGAATACCTGGAGAACAGGGAAACCGACCGGAAAGCGCGCCTGAAACCCGATACCGACCGTGTACCGGGTACGCAGCCTTCCCATCCGCTGGCCGACTATACCGGCGCATACGAGGATGCAGCTTATGGTATCCTGAAGGTTACGCAGGAAAACAACGGCCTCGCTTTCAACTTTCACAATACAAGTATGCCGCTCACGCATTATCACTACGACCGGTTTACATCACCCGACGACGAGATCAACGGAAAATGGTCTTTATCGTTTATCACCGATGCCCAGGGAACCGTCAACCAGGTAAAGGTCAGCCTCGATGAAAAGGAAGTGGCTTTTGCAAAAAAGGCGGATGAAAAACTTTCCGATCCCGTATTTCTGAAGACGTTGACGGGACGGTATGAACTGAATGGAGGTGCTCTAAACATCGTCCTCAGCGGTAATGGACTGGTGATTGCCTCAGCGCCGCCTCAGCACCTCGATCCCTATAAGAATAATGTGTTCCGGATCCGGGAATTTTCCGATCAGTTAGTTGAATTTGTGTTTGACGCGTCGGGGAAACTCAGCGGATTGACGGTGACCTTTGATGGAAAGACGATATTCTATACGAAAAAGAAATAGCCATATTATCATGAAATACATTACAATTACTTTGCTTCTATTCTGTGTCCATTCGGCTTTCTCACAAGAGTATATGGATAAAATTGTTGTTCAGTCCTGTGAATGCCTCGGCAAGGTTCCAGACAACCTGGAAGGACAGCAGTACAATATGGAACTGGGTCTCTGTATGATCGAGGCGTCCATGCCATACAAAAAACAGCTCAAAAAGGACTATGACGTAAACCTGGATGAGATCGAAACGAACGGTGAAAAACTGGGCAGGGTCATCGGGATGAAGATGGCAACGGTATGCCCGGCGGCGTTGGTCAAGGTGACGCAAAAAAACCAGAAAGCTAACAAAGGGAGCGAGGACCAGACGACCCAGGGAACCATCACAAAGGTTGACAGCGATTTTTTTGTCGCATTTCACGTCCGGGACGAATCGGGCAAGACCATGAAATACTACTGGCTTACCCATATTGAATCTCAACAGGAACTGACATCCGGATATACCGAATTCGTCGGGAAATCGGTAGCGATCACGTTTGAAAGCAAGGATTTTTTTGATCCCAAAATTCAGGAGTACAGGCCATTTTTTCTGATCAAAAAACTGGAATTTCAGTAACCCGCGTTGAAGGGCCTGAGAAGTATCCGGCCACAGGAACAGATAGTTGCTTTTGTCAACTATTTAATTATTTTTGGTGTGTGAAGACAAGTCACATCCAACCGATCCGCTCGTTTAACAGGTTTTACACCGGAATACTCGGTTTACTCGACCGTTACATTCTCACAAATCACTATAACCTTCCGGAAGCCAGGGTACTGTACGAATTATATCATCGTGACGACCTGACGGCGCGTGATCTGATTTCCCTTTTGCAGATCGACAAAGGTTATCTCAGCCGGATACTCCGGCACTTCGGCAAAATCAAGCTCATCAGAAAAAAAAGGTCACCGGCCGACGGGCGCGCTGCATATCTGGAACTGACAGCAACGGGGCGCAAAGAATTTGAACTCCTTGACAAAGCATCCAATGAGCAATTAAAAAACCTGCTTTCGGGGCTTTCGGACAAAGAATGTGAAAGCCTAGTCCATCATATGACGGAAATAAGAACGATCCTCTTAAAAGCACAAAAATCCAATAGCTAACGATATGTACCCCAACATAAACCCCGACGATATTTCGATACGCACGGAACTCAGGCCCGGAGACCTTGGCTACGTGATTTACCGCCATGGAAAATTGTACCATCGCGAGTACGGTTTCGGCTTAGCCTTCGAAGCATACGTGGCATCCGGTATCTTCGAGTTCTACAGCGGATATGACCCTTCCAAAGACCGGGTCTGGGTATGTGAACATGTTGACAAAATCATCGGATTTATGGTTCTGATGCACAGGGAGAACAATACGGCCCAACTGCGGTATTTCTACATCGAGCCCGAATACAGAGGTATTGGCCTCGGCAAAAGACTGATGACATTGTATATGGAATTCCTGCGGCAATGTGGCTACCAGGCAGCGTACCTGTTAACCACACATGAGCTTCACACCGCGGCCTCACTTTACATGAGACATGGGTTTAAACTGGTGGGCGAAAAAAACTCCACCTCATTCGACAAACCGCTGAAGGAACAACGTTATGAATTAATCGTCGACACGAACGGAGGGTGAGAAAAATCGAAAAGCGGAATGAGCTGTTTGCTCAGGTTAGCATGGTTGGCTAACACCGTACGGTGTTTCCGTGAGAAAAAGCATTCCCACCCGGACAAAGAAAAGTCCGGATGGGAAGAATCTTTAGCTTATAAATTTACTTTTCTGTTCAGGCCATTCAATTCGCCGAATGCCTGGACGAGACGGTTTTTAATGGATGTTTCACCATCGCGTAACCATACGCGGCCGTCGTAATATTTTTTATTAGGTGCATCTGCGCCTGACGGGTTACCTAACTGCGATTGCAGGAAGTCCTTGTTCTTCTGATAGTACTTGTGAATCCCTTCCCAGAATGCCCACTGGATGTCCGTGTCGATGTTCATCTTCACAACGCCGTAGCCAATCGCTTCGCGGATAGCTTCAGGTTCTGAACCGGAGCCGCCATGGAATACGAAGTTAACAGGGTTCGGGCCTGTTTTATAGTGCTTCTGAATATACTCCTGGGAGTTCTTCAGAATAACAGGTTCAAGCTTGACGTTACCGGGCTTATAGACGCCATGAACATTTCCGAAGGAAGCTGCGATAACAAAGTGATCGCTCACCTTCATCAATTCCTCATAAGCATAAGCGACATCCTCGGGTTGTGTATAAAGTTTTGAACTCTCGACGCTGGTATTGTCCACACCATCTTCTTCTCCGCCGGTTACACCCAATTCTATTTCGAGGTACATATCCAGCTTCGTCAGCTTTTCAAGGTATCGTTTGCTGACCTCGATGTTTTCCTTGAGTGACTCTTCTGAAAAATCCAGCATGTGCGATGTAAACAGCGGCCTTCCGTTTTGTTTGAAGAACTCCTCCCCTTTTTTGATCATACCGTCAACCCATGGAAGTAATTTCATGGCGGCGTGATCCGTGTTCAGTAAAACAGGAACTCCGTAAAGGTCGCTCACTTCGTGAATATATTTTGCTCCGGCAACTGCACCGGTAATCGATGCCTGCTGCGTTTTATTGTCCAGGGATTTGCCGGCGAAAAACGACGCTCCGCTGTTTGAGAACTGGATAATGATGGGGGAATTGACTTCCCTGGCCGATTCCAAAGAAGCATTGACAGAATTCGTACCTGTCACATTTACTGCAGGCAGTGCATACTGATTCGATTTCGCATGCTCAAATACCTTTTTTGCCTGCGCATAGCCTAAAACAAGGGACATATGATGTAATTTGTTTGGTTTGGGGAGCGAAAATACGAATTATATATTATTAACAGAGGCAGAACTGCGAAAGTCAATCGCCACTTAAACCAACCTCAACTCTTCTTTACTCACCCCGAATCATTGGACTAATCAGCAGCGATATTCCGTAACCGATTGCAAACCTCCGCAAGAGCGGTTTCATCTCCTACATTACCCGGAAAAACCACATAACGAATTCCCGGAAACCTGCTCTCCTCATCCATCTTCCACAACGGTACTCCGGGTATAACCGGTCCGAGAACGGTTGCCTTTTTAGCGGACAGGGCCTTGGAAGCCAGGTCGCTCGAAGTAATACCTCCTTTCGCCACGATAAACACGGGCCGGACGGTGATCCGCTTTACAATGTCGACGAGAAAACAGGAAACCGCTGCATTTATTTTCAGGCTGTCACTCTTATCTGTACCGACCTCCAGTTTGCGGCTCGTATAGATGACGACGTCATGTCCAGACGCCAGCCATGCATCGGCTTGCCCGGCAATCGAATCCGGTCCGGGCGAATTTGCGCCGCCTGCCAGAATCGCCGTAACATTGATTTCAATAGCCTTCTAATTGTGGTGTTCCAGCAGCCAGGCAAGCTGGCCCGTGGTTTTGGGAACGTGCGATCCCACGACGACCAACGACCCGCGAGTCCGGGTTTCATCTACTCGACCCGGCATATATAACTTTCCTGATTCAAGCCCTGCGCGAATGGGTACGAACGTTGCGGAAGTACGGTACAGGAATTTTCTCCCCGACATTTCCGCATCAATAGCTGCCTTGACAAATACTTCGATGTCGCGGTAACCGGCCGCATTTACGACGCATACATCCCCGTTACGGCATGCCATTAATTTTTCCATGACAACGGCCGGGCCACCTATACGAATATCCCGAAGGGAAACCGACCTTACCGCCGATGCGTTGACGGATCCTTTTGTTTTTTCTTCGACCCAGTCACCGAGGTTCGAATGGCTGTATCCAAACACGACGTCTTTGGCAAAGGGTGTATCAGAAACCGGTATAAGTTTGTCGTTCTCTACAATGTAATGAACGTCATCAATGGTGAAGCGGCGTCCTTCAATAAAGGCTGGTAACAAAACAGTGATATAATCCTTTATGTCCATCGCCGTTGCGATCGCTTCCACTTCGGCGGGAAAATGGCCTCGCAGGGTTGAATCGCTGCGGCTCACGATCACCACTTTCCTCCCGCTTCGCCTTACCGCTTCGCGTAAATTGCGGCCCACTTCCAGCGTCAGCGCCACCGCGTCTTCACCCGTCAGGCTCCGCGAATTCGTGAGTATAAACAGAATGGAGGGTTTCTTCTCAAGTTCTTCCGCGATCAGATCTGCCTGCCAGGAGATCAAAACGGTGGTATCATAGCAGGTCTGCGTACCCGTTGGATCGTCGTCCAGTACAACAATTGTCTTTTCGCTCTTCAGAAACCCGGTACGGATTGAAGAAAGAAGGGACTCCGGGTACTCGGGAGGCAGTTCGTTCAATCTGGAGCTCGCATTCAAATACATTCGTAAAATCCTTTTATTAACCTTTCAAGTAATACTTCGTCGTCCCTGTCCCGGGCGCCTCAAATTAATTATTTAAAGTTTATATGTCTTTGTAAATTTCAAGTATAGAGATTTTGCTATGGAAATAGTTATTACCGGTGCGGCGGGTTTTTTGGGCCAACGTCTGGCGCGTGCCCTTCTTAATCGTGCTGCGCCTTTTGACCGGTTGCTGCTCGTCGATGTTGTAATGCCGGAGAACCCCGGCAACGATAGCCGGATAAAATGCCTTGAACTGGACCTGACGAAGGAAAATCATGTGGCGTCGGTTATCAACACACAGACTGGCATCGTCTTTCATCTGGCAGCCGTGGTCAGCAGTCATGCAGAAAAGGATTTTGATCTGGGCTGGAAAGTCAACCTGGATATGACACGTGCGCTGCTTGAAGCGTGCCGTCACAATGGACCGGGTATCCGGTTTGTGTTTGCAAGCTCGCTTGCTGTATATGGTGGCGATCTTCCCGGCGTTGTCGATGAGACTACGGCGGTTAATCCGCGCTCCTCTTACGGCACGCAGAAGGCTATGGGAGAGTTACTGGTGAATGACTATACCCGCAGGAATTTTGTGGATGGCAGGGTATTGCGGCTTCCTACCATTTGTGTTCGTCCCGGCAGGCCGAATCTCGCGGCTTCGTCTTTCGTCAGCAGCATCATCCGCGAACCGTTGAACGGAGAGCAGGCTACCTGCCCCGTGTCGCCCGACCTTTCCCTTTGGTTGTCCAGCCCGGCGACGGTCGTCGATAATATTATGTTCTCCTCCATGCTGCCCGGCGAGTCATTCGGCAACTGGTGTACCGTTAACCTTCCGGGTATCAGCGTAACGGTTGAACAGATGCTGGATTCCCTCAGCCGTGTTTCCGGTGCGGAAACTGTTTCCAGGATTGTTTTCAAACCCGATGAGTCGATCCGTGCTATCGTCAGCAGTTGGCCGGGATCGCTCGACAACCGGCGAGCTTTAAAAATCGGGTTTAAAGCGGACACCAACTTTGATAATTTTATTACACAACATATCCGCGACAACCAACTGCTGAACCGATGAACGATCTTTCTTTTCCGGTCATCGGTCTGCTCATCGCCGTTTTTGTACTGATCTTTCTTGTACTGCGAACGAAGGTACACGCGCTGATCGCCATGATCATCGCAGCCTGTATTGCCGGAATTACCGGCGGCCTGTCCGCTACGGAGACGCTGGACGCCATCACAAAAGGATTTGGTTCGACACTGGGTACCATCGGGATAGTTATCGGACTTGGTGTTATGATGGGAAGGATACTGGAGGTGTCGGGCGCGGCCGAACAAATCGCTTATTCATTTATAAAATGGCTGGGAAACCGACGTGAGGAATGGGCGCTGGCTTTTACCGGTTATCTGGTCAGCATACCGATCTTCGCCGACTCAGCTTTTGTGATATTATACCCGATTTCAAAAGCCCTTTCGAAAAAAGGGAATCGTTCCGTTATGACGCTCGGTGTTGCTCTGGGCGGCGGACTAATCGTCACCCATACGATCGTTCCACCAACGCCCGGGCCACTCGGCGTCGCCGGTTTGTTTGGCGTCGATATAGGAGCAATGATGTTGTTGGGTTTGTTATTCGCGATCCCCTGCACGATCGCCTTCGTGTTGTATGCGCAATGGCTTACGAGGAAGTACCCGGCTTTTTCTCCCTCCGACGATCTAAGCGACGAAAATCTGAAAAACATCCACGACAACTATCTGAAGGATAAACCGGTCTGGGCACTTCCTTCTTTCATGTTGTCGCTCCTCCCCATCCTGGTCCCCATTGTTCTTATCCTGATCAAAGCCCTGATCACACTCTTTCCTCACCTTGAAGGAGACAGCAGCATACTGCATTGGGTGGTCTCAATTTTTAATTTCACTGGCAGCCCCGTGATCGCGCTCTGCATCAGTACACTGCTGGCTGTTTATACACTCGTTCCCTATATGGACAGGCACCAGACATCGGCGCGGCTGGAAGAAGGACTTCAGTCGGCGGGGATCATCCTGATGGTAACCGGCGCGGGGGGTGCGCTTGGATTTGCCGTTCGGGAGAGCGGCGCGGGAACACAATTAGCTTCGCAGATCGCGAGCCTTCCCTTTTCGCCCGTCATGATCCCGTTCTTTGTCGCTTCAGCTTTGCGGCTGATCCAGGGATCGGCCACAGTTGCCATGATCACCGCTGCTTCGATCACGAGCCCGATCCTCGCACATGTGCCGGGCATGAATATGTTATTCGCCGCGCAGGCGGCAGCCATCGGCGCTTTCCTGTTCAGCTATTTCAACGACAGTCTTTTCTGGGTGGTAAGCCGGCTGATCGGCATGACCGATGTAAAACAGCAGATCATCGCATGGTCACTCCCGACGACTATCGCCTGGGCTATCGGCGGAATCATGATAGCGCTGGTCAACCTTTGCTTCGGAACCGGAGGCTCATGGCTGGATCCTGCTCTTCCTCTTGGGGTGTTGTGCATTATCGGCTGGGTGATGTGGAAAAAGTAGAATTCCCGAAGGATGTTATTCCTCTCCGGGTATCCTGATTTCCCTTACCACCTGGTCGAGATTATCCAGTGATTTCAGCAGCGCTTTTTCTTTTTTACTTTTCCTGATCCAGTTAAAAAAGATCCGGCTGTCTGTCCCGGGTATGTAATAGTCGAGGGTGAGCTTTGTCTTTCCGGCATTAATTTTTTCCAGTGTATAACAGGTCGCTGTGTCTTTTATCTCGTCTGTTTCGCTGAACTCAATTTTATCGGGTGTGTAACGGTAGCTGCTTGCATACAGTATCTCGACTCCGTCATCCGTTATAAAACGGCATTTCATTCCCAGCCGTGGTAAAAAGTCGTTCAACCCTTCGATCGATTTTATCCCATTAAACCAACGGCTGCGGTGGTGAAAATCTCCGGTTCCATGAAACACCGCCAGTATGGACGCGTCGTATTCTTTGCTGACCGTGATTACCTTTTGCCTTGCGGACAGATCGAAGTCCGGGAGCGGGTCGGGTGTTAACTCATTCCTTAGCTGGCTCAGCAGGGTATACTTAAACGGGATGTTGCCATTTTCCGTTTGCCTGACACTTGTGCTCCAGTTCATCCAGGAAGGAAGTTCGCCTTGTGGTTCGCCCGGCACCAGGTCTTTTGTTACGAGCCAGTATTCGTGCTGTTGGATATCATTTTTAAGAAGCTGATGCGCGACGATCACATCCTTACCGATAAGTTTATTAAATGTCCTGACATTGTATCCCGTGAATTCCCCGTAATGTGTGATCACTTTCAACGTGAGGTTGATCGTGGAACTGCAGGCTTCACATTGACAGAAACGACGTTGTTCATAAGCATTAATGTGCCGGTGAAAGGCGCAAAACATATTCGCGACCTGCTGATACAAGGTTCCCACGTCAGGTGACTCGCCGTATTTGTAAAAAAGTATCGCATCGCCCTCTATTTCCGAAATTTCAAGGCCAATCCCATTAGCGCTGATCAGGATCTCCAGTAACTCCTGGATGATTATCCGGCTGTGTCCGATCTCCGTTTCGGTAACAAAACGTGTAAAGCCGCTGATGTCGGGAATAAACAGAAGGCCTCTATTACTCATGCTTAGCAAAGGTAGCGTGTTTGAAACTTGAATTCCACAGGAAAGAAAAAACTAATTACATCACCGGCACACACACTCCTCCCGGATGCCCGATGCATGCATTGATCTGAATACCACGTTTTAAACGTTAGATATTTAAGAATGGAAAATATCACCTTTACAACCTTCGGATTTGAAGCGAACATACTGATCACGAAAGTATTCATTTCGATACTGCACCGCATGGCTTATTTTTGCACCAGATGCAGGGACCAAAAGACTATTTACAGGAGATCCAGAAATTTATTACCAGTCAATACTGGAATTCGGGTCTACGGATCACATCGGGGGTCATGGTCCCGATGCTCATTATGGCCTATCAGGGGTGGCTTTCCACCGGCATGCCTTTCCTGTTCGGCGGCTTGTTCGTGAGCCTTACAGACACACCGGGACCAATCCATCACCGGCGGAACGGGATGCTCATCGCTACCGCACTCAATACCTTCGTCGTTGTGATGACCGGGCTGATGTACGGCTATCCCTACCTGCTGCTTTCCGAGATATTGATTTTTTCCTTTTTCTTCTCCCTGTTCGGTATTTATGGTAACCGTGGCGGAGCTATCGGCACACTGGCCATAGTGGTCATGCTAATCCATATGTCTCCGTTCCGGCAACACGACCAGGTCGCATTGGATGGACTGTTGACTGCGGCGGGGGGACTCTGGTATACTGCCTTAAGCCTGCTGCTCTACCGTTTCCAGCCCTACCGTACGGTGGAGCAGGCGTTGGGCGAAAATCTGATGCTGATCGCTAATTACATCAGGGCGCGGGCTGCCTTTTATAAAAACGGAAGTTCTGTAGAGGATACGTTTAACCGGGTGATGAAGGAACAAGTGGAGGTACTTAAATCGCAAACGCAGCTTCGGGAGTTGTTGTTCAAGACCCGGCAATTTGTCGGTGACGCCAGCCCCAAAAGCAGGTCGCTGATGATGATCTTTCTTGAATCACTTGATCTCTTCGAAGAAACCATGTATTCGTACCTGGACTACAAAACGCTTCACGAACAGGTACCCGCCTCCTTGCTGAACAAATTCTATCATCTCGCCCTGCAGGTCGTTGCCGAGCTGGAACATATCGGTCTGTTCGTACAGGCCGGGATCCCCGTTAAGCGGATGCCCAAACTTGAAAAGGCTCTGGATGCATTGGATGTAGCCATACTTGAAAACGACAACAACACGCTGTCCGCCGCCGAAAAGCACAGTCTGGTTGCGCTTCAGCAGACGCTTCAAAACATCAGGGGTATTGTTAGCCGGTTGCGGAAAATCGTCCGGTACACACGCATGGAATCCTATGATCCGAATCGTTTTCCAGACCAGGAACTGGAAAAACCGCAGGACTCCGACCCTGTTACGATCTCCCTGCTAAAAGAAAATCTCACGCTTCGTTCCAATTATTTCCGCTATGCCATCCGGATAACATCAGCCCTCCTGATAGGCTTTGGTGCTTCCGTACTGCTTTCTCTCAGTCATGCGTACTGGGTCATGCTAACCGTCATCACGATCCTGAAACCCCTTTATAACCTCACCCGGAAACGAAATACACAACGGGTGCTGGGTACGCTGGGTGGTGTAGCACTGGGAAGCGGGATACTTTACCTGATTTCCGACAACACCGCGCTGGTTGTCGTAATGATCCTGTCGATGCTGGTTGCCTACAGCCTGTTACGTGTGAACTACCTTGGCTTTGTTCTTTTTCTTACGACGTATATTCTCATCACCTTTCATTTCCTGAACCCCATTCAATTCAAGAGCCTTATTGCCGAACGTCTTCTCGACACCCTGATCGGCTCGGTGATCGCAGCGCTGGCAGCGCGTTTCATTTTTCCCGTCTGGCAGCAATACAACATCCAGCCGGCGATGAAAAAAATGCTGGTGTCGAATACATCCTATTTCCTTTCCGCCTGGAATAGTCTCCATGATCCTGTTTCTCACCGAAAGCAATACAATTCAGCAAGAAATGCCGCTATCGTTGCGCTGACTAATCTTTCCGATAATTTTCAGCAGATGCTGGCTGAACCGGGTCAATCCGGGCAATACTCCGCGGTCCACCAGTTTGTGATCGCCAGTCATTCACTGACGAGCCGGATCTCGTCACTTTCGTTGAAAGACCTTTCGGCACCGGAGGCGTCAAGATGGGCGGATAAGATCGTCCCCGCACTGCAGCAGGCCGCCGGCTATCTCGAATCGGACGAAAAAGTTTCCAATACAAAAACAGACGAACTTCCTGCCGGATCGAAGGATCCGCTTCATACCCTGTCGATCATTTACTCGCTGGCGCTTGACATACGTAACATAGCGAAACAGTTGCCACCCGCACCGGCGGAAGCTGGCGGTAAACTAAGGTAAAACTACAGGATTGCAAGGCGCGTTGATTTATCCGGCCTCTTCGTCAGATATAATCGGAAAGTTTTCCGGCGATACTGACCTTTTTAACAGCTATCGTTCCCTGCGCCACTTTTACGGATACTTTTCCGTTAACAAAACTTACCGTTCCAAATCCACCATCCGTTGAAAGAAACGAGGTAAAGTCGCCTACTTTCGAATCCACATAGAGAATCTTTGTCACGGCGTCGAATCGCACTCCGGTGAGTCCCTGCAGCAACCCATAACTGGACAACGCGCGCGCGTACCAATGTCCGCACTCGTATTCATTAAAGGGGTTCCGAACACGGCCATCATAACGGTCACGGCATGCGCGCACGATATCGAGACCTTCCGCAGCTTTTCCCATGAGCATCAAGTGAGACGCTACCTGGTATTCAATTCCCGTCCACACTTCATCGCTGTATACAAACGGAAGAGAGAGTTTCCCACCCTGCGGCCAGGAGCAAAGTAACAGGCCTCCCTCTTTTCCCAGCGCAAAAGACGGGCGTTGCGGGTTAGCGTGTTCGCTGAGATCGCTTTTGAAATTATACCTGTGAACGGCGGAAAGGTGGCTTTTTATTTTCTCGCTGTCGAACGGATCGTCGAGTCCGCACACATTGGCAAGCCAGGCACCGAGTACGCCGTCAGAAAGACAACCCGTACCATACTGGTATTTCGGACCCTCCTTTTCGAGCAGCCGTCGCGCTTCGTCGGAATATTCCCCGCCCATCGATTTGGCCGAAGCTTCAATAGGGTTGGGAGCATTCAGACCGGTTACCTGTATTTTCTGGTAAAAATACTCGCCGTTAAAGAGATCGTTCTCGATAATTTTTCTGCCTTTATCGTAAAGCTTCCGGTAAGCGTCGGTATCTTTTTTCTTTTTCAGGTATTTGCTCATCTCGACCATCGCGTTCAACGCGCCCAGGTAAAAGCTTGTGCACATGCCATCCGGTCCCCAGAATTCTATATCGTAGGTGTTGTGATGAGGTTCCTCGACAACTCCCTTGTTTTTCGGATCCCACGTGGCGATACAATAGTCGATGCTGTTCTTCACCATCGGATACATTTTCTTCAACCATTCTACATCCCCTGAGATCCTCCATTCCCGGTAAACTTTCATAATTCCTCCGAGTTGCCCGTCGGCGGCCGCGTAAAATCCATGGTCAACGGGACGTATAGGCAACGCCGCCCGAAAGGTTTGATGTCCATACCTGTTCTGGTTCTCGCAGAATTCCGTGTGGCGAAGGGTCCGCTCCAGCGCCGGAAACAGGTGTGGTATAGCCTGGGCATAATTCCAGACGTGTGTGCAGGAACCGTGGCAACATCCCCATGTATCGCCGCATCCCTCGTATGCCCAAAGGCGACCGTCGTACTCGCGCATCACGGTAGGGGATTTTAAAATCGTCAGGTTTGCCGCAACCGCCTCAACAACCTCGGCGGGAAGTGTGCTTGAATAAAACGTATCACTGAAAAGTTCCGACTGTTTCCGGAGGGATTCCATGTTCGCCGACCAGTATGTCGCAACATCCTGGATGTTCTTAAACCGGCTGCTGTACCAGGGCTTATACTTTCCCGTCGTATACGTTTTATCCGCGATGGCCGCGCCCAGTTCCGCGGAAGTCCCGCAACAACCGGTGGACGGATCGCATTTATCTTCCTCCTTCGCTTCACCGCCGTGACGCAAATCAGACAGCGGCACGTACCAGGCCATCATTATCCGGATAGTCTTCGAATCCCCCGGAGACAATTTAAACGGAACATAAAGCGATGCACCCGGTGCCCCGGATTCCACGGGAGAAACATTTTTTACTTCTCCTTTCCGGATCGACTCCCATGTGATCGTCAACGGATCAAACCAACCGCCCCTGAACCAGCAGTGATCCACGACTGTGTCGTCCGAATCGGTAAAGATCGCAAAATCGCCTCCATCATGAGGGCGTTCGGCGGTGGCTGCCTGCGACAAAACAAATCCCCTGGCGAGGCCCTGAATAAAATTCTTCCCGCTCTTGTCGTTGTCCTCCCCCGGCTTCATGAAGTTCCTGCTGTGAAAAGAAAAGACACTTTCAACGGCATGACTACCCTTGTTGATGAATTTGTACTCCAGCGCTCCCGCCGGCAGACCCGAATGATCGGCGTCGCCTGGAATAAACGGGCTCCAACCCGTTAACTCCACCGCCAGAGGGAAGTCATCCTCTTTCAGGGATACTGTGGAGAATGGAAACCTGGTTTTGAATGTAGCCTGTTCAAAACGAGGTAACCCGAAGATCGAGCCACTTGCGCCATTGCCGGTGTTGGGTTGCCCAAAACTTTTCCAATCGGGAACAGGTCCTTCCAGCACTTTCGCCCCGCCTTTTACATCTTTTACGGAAATAGCTCCGAACATCCCGGGTTCGTTAAAGACGTCCGGTTTGCTTCTAACGGACATATGCGATATGGCACCCGTTCCCTCCATGCAAAACATACCGGCACCCAATCCGCCAATGGGGAAGGCTATTCGTTTTAAATACTCGTCCGTGTATACACCATTATATTCCCGCGCAGTCTTCTTTCGTTCATAAATATTTTTCACGGCAGTTGTTTCAGCTGCAGCGTCCTGTACTATCAGGGTCGCCGGCAAAATTGCAGCCGTGATGCCACCTGTACCTATTTTTTTCAGGAATAAACGACGACCGTCTTCTTTTTTCATGTTGCAGTGATTCTTATGGTTGGTGATTTGAATTTAGTTTTTTTTCCGATTCGGCACAGCTAATCGGGAAAATCCTTTGAGGATGTTTTACCTTCGGTAGCTGAAACTTACCCGACAATGAAATTGATTTTAACCGGCGGATTCCTCGGAAGCGGCAAGACGACGGCAATCGTCGCGGCCTGTAAACAACTGCTGGCAAACAATAAGAAGGTTGTCGTTATCACCAACGACCAGGGTGATCAGCAGGTCGATCAGGCATTTGTGAGAAGCGCCGGTATTCCCGCACGGGAAGTTTCCAATGGCTGCTTTTGTTGTAACTACAGTCAGCTGGATGAACACCTGCTTTCCTTCAGGAACGATTTGCCTGATTTCGTTTTCGCCGAGTCGGTGGGGTCGTGTACGGACCTTCTTGCAACGATCGTCAAACCCCTCGGCATACAAAGGCCGGAAATCGACGTTTTTGTTACTGTGTTTGCCGATGCTCCTTATCTGCTTTCATTAATGCAAGGTCGCGCATCCTTCCTCGAAGAGTCAGTGCGATACATTTACAAAAAGCAGCTAGAAGAAGCCGATCTTTTGATACTTAACAAAACGGACATGACCGAGCCGACAGATCTTAAAACCGTTTACCAAACGCTTCAGTCCGAATATCCGGAAAAAAAGATCCAGCTTCAGAATTCCCTTCATGACGCTGACATTGCCCGGTGGATCGAAGCCATCGACGGTTTTACAGGGAACAGGAGCAGGACATCCATCGATATCGACTACGACGAATATAGTGACGGAGAATCCAGGCTGGCCTGGCTCGACAAGAGCATAACCATCCGCACAGACCATAACAATGCTACCCGTATTGTACGGAGTATCGTGGGCACGGCTTTCGATTTGATCCAGCAACATCGTTATACCATCGGTCACCTCAAATTTTTCCTGGAGTCAGACCGGTGGACGGAAAAGATCAGTTTTACGACGGCGACTACCAGTAGCGTTGTGAGGATTCCGGAGATTGAATCGGGGGAGGTCAGGATGCTGATCAACGCGAGGATCCAGACAAGCCCGGATAACTTACGGCGGCTGATCGACCATGTGCTCGAAAAAATGGGGACGATTCATAAATGCACGATCGTACACGGAAAGTGGTCCGTTTTCAAGCCGGGTTACCCAAAGCCGCTGCATCGAATCCCTTAGCCTGGAGAGCGCGAAACGCTACCGTTGAGACCATTCCGCGACCGGCGTTTTGTGCAGCCATAACACCAGCCAAAGAGCAGTCGCTCGAGCCGCACATGGGCAGAATCAAATTTTTAACGTGGCGTGGAAAAAATAAAATGCCCGCTAATCCTGTTAAATTATTTGATTTTCAGAAAACATGGATCAACCGCCCGCGATGATGCTTCACCCTAGCTGAAAAATACGTACCTTCGCCTATCAATTCTATTAGTCCTGCCGGAAGGTACAAATCGCAGCGATTCCATTTCCTCCTCCAGTATTTCTTCAATTGAAAGACTGTCCCCG
This sequence comes from Chryseolinea sp., assembly GCA_041742155.1. Classification (GTDB taxonomy): domain Bacteria; phylum Bacteroidota; class Bacteroidia; order Cytophagales; family Cyclobacteriaceae; genus Chryseolinea. The sequence goes on from JBGSJE010000014.1 coordinate 40,818, forward strand.
AGTACTGACCATTATTTCAATCAACCGTGGTATCTTCCAAAACCATCACCTTTGCAACAACATCCAGGGATTTTGTTGTTACCCTGAACAGCCGTGTCAACGACTATTTTAAATTACATAATATCACCCGCCATGCGAACCGTGAGATGGTGATCAAAACCATTGTCATGTTTAGCCTTTATGTTATTCCGTACCTGTTGATCGTAACAAGCCTGGTGACCGGATCCGGCTGGCGCGCGTTACTGACAGTGATTATGGGCCTGGGTCTGGCCGGTATCGGTTTGTCGGTAATGCACGACGCGAACCATGGGGCATACTCTAATAAAGCGTGGTTGAATACGCTGATTGGATATTCCATCAACTTTGTCGGCGCAACCGCTTTTAACTGGAAAATACAGCACAATGTACTTCATCATACCTATACGAATATTCACCAGGAAGATGAAGATATCAGCCCCAGAGGCGTGCTTCGTCTTAATCCACATTCCGACTGGAATCACATGCACCGGTATCAATTCATTTACGCCTGGTTTTTGTATGGATTAATGACGTTGGTATGGATGATCACAAAAGATTTTATTCGTCTGGCGCGATACCAGCGGAATGGTCTTGTTAAAAAACACAAGGCCAATCTGATCAGGGAATGGGCCATACTGATCGGTACAAAACTTTTTTATTTCCTGTACATTATTATCATTCCATTGGTCGTAACGGACCTTTTGTGGTGGGAAGTACTCATCGGGTTTTTGATCATGCACTACCTGGCTGGTTTCCTGCTGGCGATCATTTTCCAGCCCGCACACGTCATGGAAGGAACACACTTTCCGTTGCCTGACAAGAACAACGCCCTGGAAAACAACTGGGCGGTTCATCAGTTGTTAACCACCACGAACTTTGCCAATACAAGTGTCTGGTTCTCCTGGTATGTCGGCGGCCTGAACTTCCAGATCGAACATCACCTGTTTCCCAACATCTGCCACGTGCACTATCGCAAGATCTCCGGCATCGTCAAAACCACGACGAAGGAATTCGGACTTCCCTATCAAAGCTCAAGGACGTTTATGGATGCGTTGGCCGGGCATGCAAGACAACTGAAAATCCTGGGGAGAAAACCAACTGTGGTGTCGATGACGTAAGCGGCTTACATCAGCTTTTTCATTTTAAACGTCAGCATAAAAAGTATAAAAGCTAACAAAACCAGCAAGTGGATTCCTGACACAATGTATTGGAATACCTTTAACCAAGTATTCCAGTTATTCGAAGCCAGGGAATACACGGAAACAGTCACGACGGTTATTTCGAGACACAATACCAGCATTTCCCTCGTTTCGAATATATGTTGTGTTATGCGGACCTGTTTTTGTATCCAGTAAAGAACGAGTACAAGGCTGCATACCAGGTTTAAAATTGACATAAAATAAGGAAGCCTGTTCGTGACCAGTCCGGCGATAAAAGCGGATATGTGTGTCCCCGCAGCCGCGAGCGCGATAAACAGTACCCCTTGATCCGAGCGGCTCATTGATGCTATGTATTTAACCGTTACGAAAATTCAAACGGCAGGGGATATTCTTTCACCACAGGCTTCGAACTGCGTGACTTCACCTCAACCCTGGCCTTCAGCGGGGAGCCCAGTACCAGGTAATTCTTGATATACTGATCTTCGTGCACCATCCACGAGTAGTCCTCCAGGAGATATTCTGTAAGTCCCGCCTTTCCCGCCTGATAGGCCCACCGTTCCACGATCACCGGTTCATAATTGACGATGTATCCAAGGTAATGGACCTGTATGCCGGGCTTCGATTCATTGCCCATTTCACTGTTGGCGATCACCGCGATCTTCAATGCTGAACCGTCTTCCAGGTCCTTTACCGCCCATTCTTCGATCACCGTTTTGACATTTGACATAGCTTGTTAATTAGAGGTTAAGATATTGGATACTTCAGGAACAGTTACACGGCCCGGAGTTCAACAGCAAGATAATCACAAATACCGATTACCAATTTTACTTTATGATAAAGTAATCACGCTTGTCAAGAGGCAGTATCACCGGAGCTTGAAGGTGTCACCGGGTAACAGGATCGTAAGCCGGAGATCCGAAGCGCCCAGTTTCCCGTTCCGTACAACCTTCGAACGTTGGGGATTCTGAAGTATGATCACCTGCGATTCACCGACAACCTCCGCATCGTTACCTTTGACGAGGATAGCGGTGGATTCGTCAATGCCAATACCCATCATATCCGGGAACTCGATAATCGCGCTGATCAGGCGATTGTGCCGGCTTCTTCGGACAAAATGCTGGTCGACGATGGCATTTTGAATCAGACCCAGCCCCTGTTTTGTTTCAATATTCTCCGCCTCGATGTTTTTGAATGTAGAAGTATATTCCGGGTGCTTCAGTTCGTTGCCCGTGATCATGATCTTACTCATCACTGCCGCTCCGGCGCTGCTTCCGCTCACAAAGCATCCGTTTTGAAACGCATCGTGAATAGCCTTTTCAATTTCAGTACCCAGCACAATGTTCATAAACCGGTTCTGGTCGCCGCCGGAGATATAGATCAACTTGGCATGCCGGATAGAGTCCAGCTTCTGCGATGACGGCTTTTCACCCTTAACAAACTGCAACCCGTAAATGTGAGTTATCCCCTGTTCAAGAAATTGTCGCCGGCCATAGTAAACAGCAGAGTCCGGTTCCTCGCTGGACATTGGTAATACAACGGCGAAACCACCCGCGCGGAGACCCGATTCCCCGATCATCCTTTCGATCATCGCATCGGGTCTTGATCCACCTCCAATGATAAACAGTTTGCCTTTAGGTTGCCGCTGAGCCGAAACAGAAGAACACAATAAATAAATCATACCTGCGGTTAACAGAAATTTCTTCATTGTCGTGACGGTTTTCGGTTAATGGTAATTTTTTTTTGAAGTTGGGGATTTAACTCCATCTCTGCAAACATGTAAAAAACGGGAAGTATCTGAAATTTCAGGACTTTGGTAAAATTAAGTCATTCCGGTTATGCTGGTAAAAAGACGTCGGATTACTAACTTGCCGGACCGATGGATCAATATTTATTCAACATGATGAGACGAATACAGTTGCCCGAAGTTGGAGCTTTCGCGTTGGTTATTATTTTCAGTGCATGCGTTCTTACCTGCCTGGGACAGGGAGACAATGACGGTTTTACACAGATTTTCGACGGTAAAACATTCCAGGGATGGGAAGGAGACACGGCGATCTGGAAAATAGAAAATGGTATCCTCATAGGTGAGGTAACGCCCGCGAAGCAGTTAAAAGCAAATACTTTTCTCCTCTGGACAGCCGGACAAACGAACGACTTCGAATTAAAACTTGAGTTCCTGATATCACCCGACGGAAACAGCGGAATCAACTACCGGAGCGAGCCGGTAAATGGTGTCCGCTACGGGCTTAAAGGTTATCAGGCCGATATTGACGGCCGGCATCAACATACCGGTCAAAGTTATGAGGAACGAGGCCGGGGTTTTATGGCTAAACGTGGAGAGCGGGCTGTTCTGGCTTTCCGTCAAAAACCCGCGATCACACCGCTAGCCGGGAACGCAGAATCCCTACGGTCCCACATCAAAACCAGCGACTGGAACGAATGCAGGATTGTTGCCAGGGGTAATAAACTACAGCACTATATTAATGGTGAACTGATGAGTGAGGTTACGGACAACGATAAGACACTGCGCAAACTCTCCGGGTACCTGGGACTGCAGGTTCACGCCGGTCCTCCCATGAAAGTACAGTACCGTAACATCCGGATAAAGCCTTTGCTTTAATTTTGTTAATTTCCCTCCGGTTATTCGGTCCTGTTTTTTTAATCATTCGATATGAACTTCCCTTTCAGAAAGATCCAGGCAAGCGTTACGCTGCTCATTCTATCCTCGATGTTTCACCTGGCAGGCGCACAGGCCATACCGGAATCCCTTGCATCGCAGGTAACGGAGGTAGCGCCGCTTATCATCCAGTTCCACGCAGACGAGGGAAGCCTTCGCCGGTTCTACGTCATTCAAAACTCCCCGGAAAGGCGTGAGCGGCTCAAACAATTCTACCAGGATTACCGGGCAAGGTTGGAGGCCCTTCCCTTCGAATCCATGACGACAGGTGGCAAGGTTGATTACATTCTTTTCAAAAGAAACCTGGAGAACGAAATACGTCTGCTTTCAGAAGAAGAAAAAGAATACACTGCCGTTCTGAAGTTCGTCGCGTACAGTGAACCGTTGTACGAACTTGAAAAAATGCGCCGCCGCGGCGCTCATTTACAAAGTGCCGAAGTAGCCGGCACGCTGAACAACGTACTGAAGACGGTGAAGCAAGCATCGGCGAAAATTTCAGGCGAGCCCCTTCTTACGCGAAAACAGGTGAGGCGTGCCGAAGGAATTATCAAGGGGCATCAGGCGGCAATCAAAAGTGTTTTTGAATTTTATAACGGTTATGACCCCGAATTCACATGGTGGGTAACAAAACCTTACCACCAGCTGGACAGCGCACTGGCGGAATATGCCGCGTCAGTCAAAAAGAAAGTTGACCCATCCACTCTACCGAAAGATGACGGAAGCGGAATTATCGGCAACCCTATCGGCAGTGAAGAGCTGCTTCGCCTGTTGCAGTTTGAGATGATCCCCTATACGCCGGAGGACCTTGTGGCGATCGCGAACAAGGAATTTGCCTGGTGCGATGCGGAACTACTCAAAGCGTCGCGGGAAATGGGATTCGGCGACGACTGGCGGAAAGCTCAGGAAAAAGTAAAACAATCCTATGTGAAAGCCGGCTATCAGCCTGAAGCGATGTTAAAACTTTACAACGAGTCCGTTGACTTTCTGAAAAAGAACGACCTGATCACGATCCCGCCGGTTGCGGAAGAATCGTGGCGAATGGAAATGATACCGCCAAAGCAGCAGCTGATCAGTCCCTTTTTCCTTGGCGGGGAAGTTCTGCAGATCTCCTATCCCACGGACGAGATGGCTCATCAGGACAAGATGATGAGTATGAGGGGAAACAATCCTCACTTCTCCAGGGCTACAGTTCATCATGAACTGATTGCGGGACACCACCTTCAGGAATTTATGGCCAACCGTTACAAGGTCTACCGTAACTACTATACGCCGTTCTGGATCGAGGGGTGGGCGCTTTATTGGGAAATGGTGCTATGGGATATGAACTTTCCACAATCGCCCGAAGACCGGATCGGAATGCTGTTCTGGAGAATGCACCGCTGCGCACGAATTATATTCTCCCTGAACTATCATCTTGGAAAATGGACGCCACAGCAATGTATCGACTTCCTCGTCGACCGTGTGGGTCATGAACGTGCCAATGCGGAAGGCGAAGTCCGAAGGTCGTTTACGGCGGATTACGGACCCTTGTACCAGCTCGCCTACATGACGGGGGCGCTACAGTTCTATGCCCTCAAGAAGGAGCTTGTCGATACGGGAAAGATGACGCCAAAACAATTTCACGATGCCGTGATGCAGGAAAACAGTATGCCTGTCGAGATGGTACGGGCGTTGCTTACCAAACAACCTTTAACCCGTGATTTTAAAAGCTCGTGGAAGTTCTATAAAAAATAGCCGGTCCGTTAAATTCCTTTCTCAACAGCCATCTTCATAAAACGTCGTACCTCGGCGTTAATGTCATCCTTGTTTTCCAGGCGAAGGTGATGGTTGTACTGACTGGTACCCGGAACCTGCGCGATCTTCCGGAAACACAGGTTGTCCTCGTATGGCTTGTCAAACGGAAAGACGACATCTATAAAATTTTTCCCTAACCGGATAACGTAGGCGATCCGCCTGGTTGCGGCGAAGGCGATCATCGATTTGGTGGGATGAATGGTTATATCTCCCAGCTCCCGGAAGCACCCGGCAAAATCCCGGAACAGGGAAACGGTGTGCTCCCCTTTCCCTTCAAAAAATTCGGACAACGACCGATCCATACAGGAATGAACCTGGTTTATCCGGGCAAAAGCCTGGCCACATAACGGACAATTCCACATGTTCCGAAAATACCATTTTTTCAAACGCCCGGATATTCCCGCATTAGAAAAAAAAGAAGCATATTCAGGCCTGCATGAATGTGAAAAAAATAGTCACCAACCTTACGTTCTGGGTCTTGATCGCCATCCTGGCCGGAATCTGGCTCGGGCACTTTTATCCTGACAAAGCCATCCAAACAGACATCATTGGAAAGACCTTTATCAACATCATCAAGGTATTTATTGCCCCTATCATTTTCCTCACCATTGTATTGGGCATCAGTGGTATGGGGGACCTGAAGAAGGTAGGGCGCATCGGCATTAAGTCGCTGGTCTATTTCGAAGTGATCACAACGGTGGCGTTAGCGATCGGAATTGTGGTAGCCCTGGTCATTAAGCCCGGCAATATTGATAAAACGGGTCTGCCGATCCAGGATGCCAGCAAATACACACGCGCACCGGAGGCGTTCGATTGGTACGGTTTTTTCCTTGCCAACTTCACGTTACAGGTATTAGCCGTAGCCCTCGTGACCGGCATCGTACTTAATTTCCTGTCGCACCGTGCCACTATCATCCGGGTTCTGGAGCGCGCTTCAAAGCTGGTTTTTTTAGGTTTGAAATATGTGATGTACCTGGCACCGCTCGGAGCATTTGGCGGCATCGCCTTTACCGTCGGCAAATTCGGACTACAGACCCTTATTCCTCTCGGCAAACTGATGGTCAGCGTTTACATTACGATGTTTCTTTTCGTCTTTGTGATCCTGGGTGCGATCCTTCGTTTTTACAAGATAAATGTCATTTACTATCTGAAGTATATTAAAGAGGAATTGTTGATCGTACTGGGGACATCTTCATCGGAAGCCGCACTGCCCTCGGTGATGGTAAAGCTCGAGAAAATGGGATGTCATAAATCTATTGTAGGCCTCGTGATCCCGACCGGCTATTCCTTTAACCTGGATGGAACGTCCATCTACCTCTCGATGGCTGTGATATTTCTCGCCCAGTTGTACAACGTCCACCTTACTGCAGGGGAAATGTTCAGCATTATCGGTATACTGATGATCACTTCGAAAGGAGCTGCCGGTGTGACCGGTAGCGGCTTCATCGTGCTGGCTTCGACCCTGACCACGCTTCACAAGATCCCCATCGAGGGGCTTGCATTCCTTTTGGGTGTCGATAAATTTATGAGCGAAGCAAGGGCGATCACGAATCTGATCGGAAACGGAGTGGCTACGATCGTAATCGCAAAAAGCGAAAAAGAATTCAGGCAACCGGAACAGGAATTTTCCGATCCCGGTTCCTTCTCCTGATATATCCGGTCCTGAACCACCCGTTCCCAATCTTCCCGGCAAATTTATTTTGGCCTGAAAGCGTTCCTGACCACGTCTTCGCTGAATCCGTCTGGAACTTTATGCGCATTGGCGTAGACATAGAGGGCGGTATTGAAGATCGTACTGGCTACTGTAAAGATCAGTCCCGTAAGCAACAACAACAGCAAGCCAACTGAAATCCCGATCAATGCTCCAGTCACGTCCAGGGAAGATGCCAGCATATAGGTCAGGAGCCCGGAGGCAACGATGATGATCATAAATACAAAGAATTGAACCAGTCCCAGACCGATGGTTTTGATAAGACTTTCTCCCCAGGTACGTTTGATCACTTCTGTGGATTTTTTGATCGCATCGATAGGCCCGAGGCCTTCATAAACCAAAACCGGTACGACAAAAATAGTGACGATACTCCAAGCCATTCCAAGCAGGCTGATCAGGATGTTGGCAACAAGCTGGCCAACCTTACCGAGGCTTGAAGCCAGGTTGTGAAGGATACGAAGGAGCAATCCAACGGTCGCAGACAGAAGGCTCCATTGAAATATGAGGTAGAGTTTTGACAATGCAAACCGGAAGCTCTCGCCGAAGGTAGCATTACCACCTTCGAACCTGACTTTTGTGGTATATACCACACATACGTTAAAAAACGTTGCGATAAAGGCCAGGCCGAAATACGTGAGAAATATCATCAGGTATTCAAAAAACTGAAGGGAGTCCTGCGAAAAGTCGCTCTCCATCAACGTCGGTATGATGGACGGGAAGATCATGGCGACTGCAAACAAGGTCGAAAAAATGAACGACAAAAGGGCGAACCATAACAACTCGCGGTCTTTATTAATGACGCCGAAGGTCAACTTGGTGATCATCCAGCTTCTGGAAAAGGCATTCATGTGAATTCTGTTTTAAGGGGACTAAATTAATGAATTTCCGTTTAACTGCTTTACCGTGTCGGTTGAAATCATGAGGCTATGATTTCCGTGTTTGGGTTGTCAATGATTTCAGCGGGAAGGTATACCGTAAACGTAGCACCTTCGTTTGCCACACTTTTTACAAAAATCAATCCCCCGTGATCTTCTACGATCTTTTTGCAGATCGCCAAACCCATGCCGGTTCCCTCTGCTCCAACTTTGTCGCGCAACCGCTGAAAAAGGGTGAAAATCTGCTGGGCATATTTTTGATCAAATCCGATTCCATTATCTTCGACGCGGATCGCGATATAATGAATCTCTTTTTTCAATTCGGGATACTCAAGGAAGTCTTCTTCCGTAACATCAGCGGATGTAATATTGATAATCGGCTTATCCGTACAGAACTTCAACGCATTACCCAGCAGGTTATGAAAAAGCTGATTCATCTTAGCGGGTTCTGCCGTAATAACGGGAAGAGGCCCAAGATTTACAACAGCACCGGCTTCTTCGATCACTAATTCAAAATCGTTTATAACATCTTTGAGGAGGAGATTAAGATCGACCCGATTAGGCGTCGTGACATCCGTGTTAACCAGAACTGAAAAACTAAGAAGGTCCTTTAGCAGAGTCGACATTCTCAGGGCAGACGCGTTGATTTTATCCACGTACTTCTGAGCATAACTGCTCAGGTTCGCTTCAGGATTTGACATGCGGTTGGAAAAGATCTGAATTTTCCGAAGAGGTTCCTGAAGGTCGTGGCTGGTAATAAACGCAAATTGTTTAAGCTGATCGTTGACTATTCGCTGCTCTTCAATGGCTTTTTGCAACTCGGCTGTACGAAGATCCACCTGGTTTTCCAGGTTCTCAGACTGCATCTTTCTCTCCGTCGTATCCATGCTGACTCCGATCATTCTTTCCGGCTGACCGTACGGATCAAAATACGGGTGGCCTTTGGACAACATCCAGTGAACACTGTTGTCCGGCCATACGATGCGGTATTCAATTTCAATCGGCACGCGCTCGTAGAAGGAGTTTTTGATGGCCTCCTTTAAATTCGATATATCGTCGGGATGAACCAGGTTTTCCCAATCCCTGTAGAGTCCCTGAAATGTTCCCGCCTTCATACCGTTCAACAGTTCGTTTTCCCTGGACCATTTCATCTCCCCGGTTTGAAGGCTCCACCACCAGGTTCCTATTGAATCCCCGATCAATGAAAGTTTAAGCTGCTCCTGGCTCTTTTGCAATGACGCTTCCGCGTGGGTTCTCCTCGTTATATCATCGAAGGCCAGCAGGATCAACGATTCTTTTGGATTATCACCCTGTTTAAGGCGGTAAGCGTTTACAATCAACTCCCGCTCTCCTATTTCGCTAAAGGTATGTTTGATTTCAAATTCCTTGAAATTTGTCTTCTTAGGTAATACGTCTTTCAGGTGTTCCCGGAGTTGGGGTATATCCCAATTGCCTTCACTCAGGGAAAAGACATAGTGACCTTCCGTGTTTTCGGGTGTAAGTCCGAAGGCTTCATAAAAGGCCTTGTTTGCCATACGGACATTAAAATCCGATGTCAATACGAGCAATGGGTCATGCATCGTTTCGACGATCGCTTCCGCGTAGGTCTGGGATTCCTTCAATTGAAGGTTCCTTTGAGACAATTCGTCAACGATCGTTGTAAGCTCTTCATTGGCAGATTGCAACTCTTCTTTTGAAGCTTCGAGTTCCTCATTTACACTCTGCAGTTCTTCGTTCGATGACAGAATCTCCTCGTTGTTTGCCTGCAGTTCTTCATAGGTCGTTTCATACTCCTCACTTGTAGTACGGATAACTTCCTTGGATTGAACCAATTCAGCCTTCAGTTTTGAAATGGTTGCACGCTCCTGGCCGATACCGGTTTGTAACAGCTTACCATCTAAAGTCCCCTGGGCCTGGACGACAGCGTGTCCTTTAAATACCACGAGAAAGAAAATATCTCCATTCGTTATTCTGGGAACGACCTCGATGTTTATTTTCTGCGGAACCTTGTCGTTATAAACCAGAATACCTTCCTTAATAGCGACGTTCCCGGTTTTACGTGCCTGCTGAATCAAACTGCGCAGGTCGACGACCAGGTCCTCCCGGATCATCTTAAATACATTAAAGCTTGCTTTCCCTGTGACAGGTGCGAGATACCGGGAAGTAATACCAAAAAACTGGATAATGACCATACTTTTGTTCACTACGACGCTCGGATGTACAAAACGCGACAACATAAGCTGGCTCATGACTTTGTCAATCGTAACTTCCGGTTGCTGTCCCAGGGCTGTATTCACGATATGCGGTAATACGAATGCCGAAACAGCGGGATTGAACTTGGGCCTGGGTGATGTTGTTGCCTTGGCCGAGTAGAGTTTTGTTTTTTTGTCATTCAATTCAAACAGATCGCTCGCAGTTCCAGTTGTCTCGGATTTACCCAAAAAAAGAAAACCGGAAGCATTCAAGGCGTAGTGAAATGCCTGTAATATTCTTTTCTGTGGTTGTGCTTCCAGATAGATCAACACATTCTGACAGCTGATCAGGTCCATCCTGGAAAAAGGCGGGTCGGAAAGCAAATTGTGTTGGGAGAAAATACAAATTTCCCGGACCGACTTGACGATTTGATAATGTCCGTCCAGTTTCCTGAAAAACCGTTTAAGATGCTCGGGGGAAACCCGCTGAAGAGCACTCGCCGGATAAACTCCTGCCCGTGCCTTATCAATGGCGGCACCGTCCAGGTCGGACGCAAAAATTTGTATGAGAAGATTCTGACTCTTCTTTTCCAAAAACTCGATTAAACAAATAGCGATCGAATAAGCCTCTTCGCCCGTCGAGCAACCTGCAACCCAAATTCTTATCGGCTGTCCCCGCTTGAGAATCTCAGGAAAGACCTTATTTGTAAGAATCTCATAAAATTCAGGATCGCGAAAGAAATGGGTTACGTTGATCAAAAAGTCGTCGTAGAGAAGATCAACCTCCCTGGCATTTGTCTTGAGAAATGAAAAGTACTCCGCCAGGTTTTCAAATTTATTCAATACCATTCGCCGCATAATACGCCTGTAAATACTGGCGTGTTTATAATGATTGAAAAAATCAATACCCAGTTTATTCTTAACAACCGATAATATATTTCTAAGGTCATCCCGATGACCGTTCAGCTCCGCTACGTGCACGGCCTCAATTTTATCGGAAGGCACTACGGTGTACGATGATTTCACAAGACGGGCAAGTTCTTCGGCAATTCCCTTGGGTGGTAATTTAAAGTCCACGTAACCGGAATCAAATGCATGCCCGGGCATCCCAAAAAATTCGGCCGACTCATCTTGTGAAAACGTTATTCCTCCCTCTGCTTTAACAGCTTTTAAACCCAATGTTCCGTCCGATGCGGTACCCGATAGAATTACACCAATGGCATTATTCTTATAGACCGATGCCAGTGCCGTCAAAAAGTAATCAATGGAAAAATTACCAACAGAAGTGAATGTTCGTGGTGCAAGTGCGAGATGTCCATCGACCAAACTCATAAAGGTGTTCGGTGGAATTACGTAGACGTTATTGGCCATCACCTCCATTCCATCGGTTACAGTTTGTACCGGCATTTTCGTTTTGGCCTGTAGTATCTGCGCTAGCGCACTTTTCTGGTTGCGGGAAAGGTGCATGATGAGAACATAAGCCATCCCCAGGTTGGAGTCAAGATTTTTGAGCAGCGTCATGAATGCTTCCAGGCCGCCTGCCGAAGCGCCGAAGCCAACAATAGGAAAAGGTTTCGGACGCTTATCCGGCGGGATAGTAAGATCGGCCAAGACGGGTTCACCACCTATCGATACTTTCCTGTCTGATCTTTTCCTGCCAACTGGTATTTTCTTTTTAACTGTTACCGATGATTTTTTTTTCACAGATGTAAACCATCCGAACGAAAATGTAGGAATGACAAGTAAGATACCTATAAACAGTCCTATTCCCTAATGTTTTGAGTCTTCAGTAAAGGAAACAGTCAAAAGCCGGGAAACGCAGTAACTACGTTAATAACAGTCATCTTCGAAACAATCAGGGGTTCAAAAGAGGAAACGGTTAACCTTTATTCCGATACGATCACAACTCACACCCGAAAAATAGAACCAAGCGTCCACAGATTCGACACAGGACCACTCACCGGAACGAGGACATTCGGTCGTAACAGCCAAAAAATTACAACTTCATAGTAAATATTCACGTGATACTTCAGCGTTAGCTTGCTTAGCTTATCATTTTTTTATGCTTGCCCAAATTATTAAAGCCAACGAAACAAGCGCTGCATACATCCTCACCGTGTGAAATGTCCACCATTCATCGCGCAGCTCCGTCCAGTTATCGGGGGCCAGGGTACGGCTCCATGTTAACATTATCGCGTTGATCGGCTGAATACCCACCCTGGTAATAATCCCGGTTGCCACGAATAGTCCCGCGGCCAGAAGCAACGCGAGAAAAACATTCCTGTCATCCCGTTGCAAATAGGCTGACAGGCACGTCAACGCGATCGTCATCCAACCCAGAATAGTCATCATCACGGCGAGGCTTCTGATCAGCAGTTGTTGCTGCTCCACGTACGTCTCGTACGAAAGGTTCGCCGGGTCGCATCCAAAGAAAATACCGAACACGGTACCTGACACGAGTGCCGCCAGTATTATGTTAAGAAATCGAACAACTGTTATTCCCATAGATTTTCGAAAACGACGTCCGCCATCCATTATGCGAAACACCACTTAAAATACACATAATATTTTCACATCAAAAGTACCGGAAAACTTCTGCGACAAGATCATTTGATCAGCCATTTGCCTCCCGGTTTCAGCACGTGGTACCGTTTCTGTAACGGCTGGGCTAATCTTATTTTTACTTCGTCCGGGTAACCTTTTGCCCAGAAACGGTTACTTTCATCCACGGCGACGGTACTATGGTGTTGGGGGAAGATATAGTCCGGTTCCAGGGCATTGATCAGAAATACGGAGCGGTCTATATACATGTTGTGTTCCGTCGGCGAGAAAAACAGGACATCGATATCTTTCAAAAACAAATGATCTTCCAGCAGATAGGAATCGCCGGGCTGAAGGAATTTTTTTTCGCCGATGGTAATCACATACCCGCAATCCTGCAGGTTTGCCTCGTAATAGACGGCGAAATTAGCATTTCCATGAATCGCGCGTAATGCATCTACTGCGACACCCTTCACAACAAAAGACTCTCTCGGCTTCGCTACAACAATCCGGCTGTCAGGGATCTTGAGTTTGCGGGCGACAGGAAGACAGCTTTCGGGCATGACGAAAATACAGGATGATTTCTCCAGGAGTACTTTCGATGTATATTCATTAAAATGATCCCCGTGTGCGTGTGTAACAAAAGATATATCAATCTCCGACGCAATTTCTTCCGGCGTAATCGGGGAGGGTTCAATACGGCCGTCATTCTCGAGGTATAGATCCGTGGCGACCACCAAGTCACCGGATTTGATAATCCAGCTGTTGTGGCCGGCCCACCATACAGCCGTACCGTTGGTATGTGCTCTGATCTGGTCGATCATTCTCTCATCCTGGCAAAAGGTATAACCGGTGACCATGAAGAGAAAAACAACTGCAGCCGTGATTTTCATGTTCTGTTTTGTTAAGGCAATCACTACACGAATACCCGGAGTCGAATCAACGCTTTATCATTTTAACTTCGACAGTTCGTCGTTATAATATTTGATGGTCTGAAAAACCGAGGGAAGGTTACTGGGTTTACCTTCGGCATCCCGCTCAATGTAAATTGGTCCCCTGAAATTTTGTCTTTTGAGCTCTGCAAATACTCCCGGAAAATCCACAACACCCGTACCGACGGGAACATCCTGAATCTTGGGGTTATTGAATTCTGCGATATCCTTTAAGTGAATCGCGATGATATGGCCTTCCAGTTTTTTCACTCCTTCAACAGGATCGACGCCGCTCTTTGGCCAGTGCCCGAGATCGGCGCATGCACCAAAATTCGGATGACCGGCTATCGCAGCGAGCACCGAGTCCGGGTGCCAGTATGCGCTCACACCTTTCCAGTGCTCATGGATAGCAACCTTCATACCGTACACGCCGGCAAGGCTGTCGACTTCGTCCCACAATGTAACGGGTGGCTCAGCGGTCACAAATTTTGCTCCCAGCTCTTTTGCTATGTCAAATTGTTTTTTCCAGGCCTCGACGGTATTGTCACCTCCGATGTACATGGACTCAACGGTAATATCACGCTGCCTGAAAAGCGCTTTTACCTTTTCGATTCCCGCGGGCGAAAGGTCGCCAATAAGCGAATCGTTTAACGCACTGCCCGATTTGAAAAATGTGGGGGCTTCCACGATATCCACACCGGAACTGTCTATTTTTTCCAATGCCTCGGGAAGACTGAAGGTGTGAAAAGTCCAGAAGGCAATGCCGAGTTTCCAGTCCACCGACGGGTTGACTCCGTCTGTCACAGCCACCTCCGCAGGTTTTTTCTCCTTACAGCTGGAAAAAAGCAGCGCGATCGATAATAATAATGGGCAGATTCGCAAAATGGGGAGCTTCATGGTTATGGGGTTAATAGGATAAACTTACAAAATCCGGAGAACTCGTAATACTGCTACTGCGCACTCCAGCCGCCATCGACTGGAATGGCAGCACCTGTAATCAGTTCGGCCTCGCCTGAAGCCAGAAACACACACAGAGCGCCGATGGAATCAGTCGTTACAAATTTTTTGACCGGTTGCTTCGCCAGCATGATCTTTTCAATAACATCACCTTCGGACATCCGGTGTGCCCTCGCCAGACTTGTTATCTGATCTCTTACCAGCGGCGTATCGACATAGCCTGGACAAATGGCGTTGGCTGTAATACCATGCGGTGCACCTTCCAGCGCCGTCGCCTTCGTGAGCCCGATCAGTCCGTGTTTGGCCGATACGTAAGCAGCCTTAAATTCAGAAGCTACCAGACCGTGTACGGACGCAATATTAATGATCCTGCCACCTTTCTCTTTTTTCATTTCCAGCAACACCAATCGTGTCGTGTGAAAGGCGGCATTGAGATTTACGCCGACGATATGATCCCATTGGGCAATGGGGAAATCTTCTATCGCGGACACATGCTGGATACCGGCATTGTTTACGAGTACATCAATGGGACCAAGCCTGCTCCGCGTTTCATTGATCAGTGTTTCAATTGAACCGACCTCCAACAGATCAGCCCTCGAATAAAAAACCGGCACATCAAACTCCCGGCCGATGGACAAAGCAATTTCTTCGCCGTTGGGTTCAAGGCCGTGGAAAGATATCGAATCGCCGTTGGCAGCAAACCTTCGGGCGATACCGAGGCCGATACCGCTGGTGCTGCCGGTGATCAGGATTACTCTGTTCATATCGATGACATCAGGTCATTCAAAATCGCTGTCGGACCGCGGAATTCAACTATTGCCATCTTGATCAATCTCAGCTGGCAAGGTGATTTTCGTCAGTTTTACAGGATTTCGCACTGTTAACTTAATGTACTATTTTAAGGGTAATATATAAAGCCAACTGGTATTTTCTCGGGAACCGGCATCTATTCCGAATCCTGAAATGATTTGAACAGACGACTATGGACAAAATCAATACCATGCTGGGCCTGGAAAAAATCAGTATTGAAAAAGTCCTGAATTTTCTTCCATACCCCTTTCTTGTTTCAGAGTGGAGAGAGGACAAACAGGTGAACTTGTTTGTCAATGAAAAATTCAAGGATGAGATCGGGTATACCATCGCGGAAATCCCTACGCTGGACGACTGGTTTGAAAAAGCATATCCCGACTCCGTTTACCGCGAAGAAACGATAAATGCCTGGAAGGAGCGGTCGCTTCATCTGCTCAAGCACGAGGATTCCGTTATTCTGAAGGCCCGGATACGCACAAAAAAGAAGGGCGACCTGTGGTATGAAGTGAAAGCATCCATTTCCGGGCCGATCCACCTTGTCGCTTTTGTCAATATCAATGAAGAGATCGTCCGCAAGGAAGAGCTGAGGCGGTTGAATGAAAATAAGAGCCGGACTTTATCCATTCTCAGTCATGATCTCCGTATGCCACTTGGTAATCTGTACTCCGTTCTCCGGCTTTACGATGAAGGATCACTCTCCGAGGAAGAATATACGGAGAGTGTGAAAACGCTGATCAGGAAGACGTTCCACCTCCTCGAATTCCTGGATACAACCTTGCTCTGGACACGCAACAACTTTGATACGATCAGCCCATCCATCGAAGATGTGGATATTCCGCAAATACTGGACGAGATCCTTACGGTGTATGAAGGCTCATATGCGGAGAAGGCGCTGGAGATTTCACTTGACCTTGACAAAAACAGGATGCTGAAGTGTGACCGCGAAATAATCTCCATCACCTTGCGGAATGTAATATCCAACGCCATAAAATTCACACAGTCCGGCTTCATCCGGATCAAAACGCAGCAGCAACCCGGTCAGTACATTATTACGGTGGAAGACAGCGGAAGAGGTATGACAAAGGACCGGATCGGACATATTCTTTCCGGAAACTATGCTTCCGAAAAAGGGACGAAACAGGAGAAAGGCCTGGGTCTTGGTTTAAAGATATGCCAGGACATGGTAAAAAAGGTGGACGGAAAAATTGAAATCGAAAGCGAGCCGGGTAAAGGTACGACCGTGCGTGTTTCCTTTCTCACTATAACGTAAGCCCACCCGGCAGCTATAAACCGGCGTTTTCCAGTTTGAAGATTTGCAGGTACCGGCCGGAATGCCCGCCGGCATAACGATTGAACACCAGCACTTTCCCATCATGACTCCATAGAGCGCCGCCAATGGGTGCATCCTCGTCGGAGCTCCTCTCTGTCAGCCTCGTCGCCACTCCCCCTGACACATCAACCATCCAGACACTATTGTCGGAAATAACGGAAAGCTTCCGGCCATCAGGGCTAACGTTGAACTGCGCCTGGACGGAATGTTCAAGAGCAGTGACCTGGCGAATGGATCCGCCCAGGGTAGGTACCGAAAACACCTGGACCACTTCATTGTCGTCCTTTGCCAGAAAATATATTAAACTTCCGTCCGGGGCGGTACGCAGCCTGGTTCGCGGTCCCTGAATACCGGGGTACTTGCGTGATGATAGAAATGTGACCCGGCGTTGATGTAATCCTGCGGGGACATTAGGTCTTGTTACCGGTGTCCCTTGCAAGGGTTTTCCATCAGCGGCGCGGAGTTGTTCAGGAAGGTCAGCCACAAACACTTCAGTAACCACGGTACCATCCGGCGTAACTACATTTCCCTGGAAGGCGATCGCCCGCCGCTGAACGGCTCCATCGGGTTTGACGTAACCTGACCCGCCGATCCAGCACTCATCAAAGGCGCGTGATATTTCATCCGTGCCTGGTGTTGGATTCTCTGTAACCGTTGCAGCCAAGACGGAAAAATAAGCTCCCGAAAAATTTTCATCGTCTTCCGGCTTTACAGTAACCGAGGTTACGGGCGCCATTACACCGATTGTCCTCAGGTCTTTTACCCCTTCACCTTGTTTTTCCAATGCCTCCATCAAAAAATCGTTGTAGGTGAAGCTGATCCATTGACCGTCACCGCTCCAGCTATGCGCATGCGTACCTCCCCGCAATGCGCCGGCGATCAGCGGCTCCCGGACCACTCGCGCTTCCGCATGAAAAAAGCCAGGCTGTCTGTCGTCGACTATCGCACCGAAACGCCTGGTGAATCCGTAGGGACGCTCCGCGGAAGAATTAAGCAGCCCATGAATAAAGATTATTTTGTTCTCCACCGGGTGACAAGCCACGGCACCAACGCCTGGCCCGGATGCCGTTTGATTTTGCGTCCGATACACTCCGGCAATTTCCCCTGTCACGACATTAACTTTTTCAATACTGCCGGTCCGGGCAATGTGTGTATCCTCATTACGTGTATCGTAAAATATCCATCGATCGTCGGGGGAAAATACCTGCGTGGAATTTAAGGTATGTCCGTACGGAGTATTCGTGAGTTGTGTTTCCTTCATGGTTTCGTTTTGATTTTTAGTATCGCACGCCACGCACAATAACAGCAATAGTATCAAACTGTCTTGCCAACTTCCGTGACGCATCATACGACCGTTAATGAGGTTCAGAACCTTTAATCCGCGAGATCAGTACCCCGCATAAAAAGATCGTCAGTGTGCCCACTACGATGACCATATTCAGGTGAAGGGGGTTTCTGAATGCGGCGTACTTATCGGGCAGGAGAGCGGAAAAAGTCATCCAGAGAATGACCAGAATTCCAATCAGGGTCGAAAGTTTGGCAACGGCATTGCCCGTTGTTTTGCTGATCATACCCAGCAGGAATAATCCAAGCATCCCGCCGGCAAATATTCCCGCGAGCTGCCACCAAAGGTCCAGTATGCTCTTTACACCGATCATGACAATTCCGGTCAGGATCGCCAGCAATCCCATAGTGGCTGTTGAAATATACAGTACCCGCAACTCTTTCCGCGGCGTAATGGACTTGTCTATATATCGCTGATAGATGTCTTTAAGGAACACCGTTGCGCTGCTGTTCATTCCACTGCTGATCGTACTCATAGCGGCGGAAAGGATTGCTGCTATGATCAATCCGAGTAAACCGTGGGGTACTTTTGTGACCATAAAATAAGGAAGCACCTTGTCGCCATAGTCCGCCGCTGTAAGGGCCGCAACGGGGATACCCTTGTCGATGGACACCTGTTGTTTTACCGACTCAATAAGTTCGGGATGCTGCTGATAGTAGGCATACAGCGCCGTTCCGATAAAAAAGAAAACAAGGGAAACCGGCACGTACCAGTACACACAAAGCCAGACACTTCTGACAGCCTCTTTTTCGCTCTTCGCCGTGTGATAGCGCTGCACGTAGTTTTGATCGATACCGAAGTTATTCAGGTTAATAAAAAATCCGTACAGGAACACAACCCAGAAGGTAGATGTATTAAAGTCCAGTAGGCTGAAGCTTCCCAGGCTGAACTTGTCGTCGTTACCTCCTATAGTAATGATATCGGAAAAACCATTTTCCATTTCGGCGATCACGATACCTAGGACAACCACAGCGCCGATTGTTTTAATAATTCCCTGCGCCACCTCTGTCCAGATAACGGCCTCCATTCCGCCGAGCATGGTGTATACGATAATACATGCTCCGCTAACGGCCATAATCGTGCGCATGTCGATACCGGTAAGAGCCTGAAGGGTCAGGGCAATACCGAAAAATATCGAACCCATCCTGGCCAGTTGGGTGAGTAAAAAACAAAGCATGGCATACGTTCTAGCCCACGGTCCGAACCGATGTTCAAGGTGGGTGTAAGCGCTGATCTCACCGCTCTTCCTGTAAAAGGGGACAAAGAACTTTGCCGCTATCCAGGCAGCCAACGGCATGGACAGACTAAAGACGAAAGAGTTCCAGTTGCTACCGAAGGACTTACCCGGAACGCCCAGAAATGTATTGCTGCTTAGGAATGTGGCATAGAGGCTTAAGCCAAGTGCCCATCCGGGAATATGGCCGGACGCCTTTGTGAACTGATCCGTGCTGTTGTTTTTCCTTGAAAAATAAATACCGACACCTACCATACCCAGCAGGTAAGCAGCAATGATCAATATATCGATAATGGGAAGTGAGTTCATCAGTCTATTTTATGATTGCTGATTGCTTTTGAATATCTCTTTCCAGCTTTTCACCGTAGCATTGGTAATCAGTGGTTTCGCCCAGACCCCGATACTCAGGACATAGCCCAGGGTTAAAAAAAGAACGATCATAGCCAACTTGAGCCCGGTCAGTTCTGCAATACCCCCGATAACAAGGGGCATCACTGCGCCACCGACGATACCGGTACACAGGATCCCGGAAAATGTCCCGTGGTGATGAGGGACGGAATTCATCCCCAGGGAAAATACAACGGACCACATAATGGAAAGAAAAAAACCGGTTGCGGGAAAGGCAACCAGGGCAACGTTGGTGTTCCCGAACAGGGCCAGGGCTAACGCCACAATCCCACCAGCCGCAAATACGATCAACACATGCCGGCTGTCGAATAATTTCAGGAGCAGCAATCCCAGGAAGCATCCGACGGTAATGAGTCCCCAGAAATAGGAGATAGCGGTAGCCCCACCTGTAGCCGGGTCGACACCGTGGTACAGTTGCAGGAACTTCGACATCCAGTTGGCAACACCCTGTTCCGTTCCCACGTAGCAAAATATCCCGACGAAATAAAGGATCACGTTTTTGTTTTGGAGCAGTTCTTTAAAGGCAACTCCGGTATCCATCCGCTCGTCGGCTTTCAATTCCACCTTCTGAAACTTTACAAATGCGATCAATACGATCATGCACAGGCTGGTCAGGGCAAAGACCCAATATAGCGATACCCATTTTAACTCAGGTGTCACCAGCTTGTTAAAAAGTAAAACGATGGCGTTGTTGTTATCGCTATGAATGTTGCTCACCATACTGCTATAGAGCAGCGGGCTGAGAAAAGATGCGGCACCGAAAAAGA
Source organism: Chryseolinea sp. (assembly GCA_041742155.1). Classification (GTDB taxonomy): domain Bacteria; phylum Bacteroidota; class Bacteroidia; order Cytophagales; family Cyclobacteriaceae; genus Chryseolinea. The sequence goes on from JBGSJE010000014.1 coordinate 61,569, forward strand.
AATTCGCCAATACGGAATTAAAGGCAAAGTGTTCCTCTCCCCCGGCATGTCTGAGCAACGGGTTAATAACCACCTGAAGCATGGCCATTCCGATGCCGATCGAAAACAGGGATAACAGGGCGATCTCAAACGTCGGGAAGATAGCGAACATAAGAGCAGCCACGGTAGCCAGGAGAAACCCGGCGACCAGAACGGATTTCTCCGCATATTTTTCGATGAGTACTCCGGAAGGGATCGACATGATCCCGTAGGCAACAAAAAAAGAAAAGGGTAAGAATCCGGCGAGGCCGATACTCAGATCAAAACTTTCGATGATATCGGGAACCAACGGCCCGAGGATATTCGTAAGAAAAGAAATAACGGAAAAAATCAGGAAGATCAGCAATACAATAAGCGTGTTGTGCTTCATAGGTTCGTTTTGTTCAGGATTGTAACGGGCACATCCTGCTAGTTGTAAGACAATAAAATTTTATAAAGATTGACCGGATCAGCATGACTTACCCCGCCTTTAGCGGCTAAGATACCTCAAAATGCGACATTCTTTAATCTCAAAATTTTTCCACCACCCGTTCACCTCGTGTCCATGTCCGACAGGATATTATACATTTCCGGCGACACCCTTGTTCCGGAATTCCCTGGGAGCGGCTCCCATCGTCTGCTTGAATACTTTTGAAAAATGATACTGGTCGAAAAATCCCAGGTTATACGCAATTGTCTTGATCGTAAGGTTTCTGTTTTGCAGTAACTGGCAGGCGCGCTGAACTTTCATTGACGTGTGCAGTTGCATGGGTGTTTGCATCGTCTTCTGCTTGAACATGGCACAGTAGTGCGATACGGACAGGCCCGCGACATTGGCAAGTTCTTCGAGCGTGAGGATCTTGCCGATGTTTTCACGCATATACTCGATACTTTGAATGACGCCGTCCTTCTTACTGTATTTCGGGGACGATAATACCATCAGCCGGAAGGAACACAGGAAGCTGTAGAAGCGGCTGTTGGCATAAACCAGGTTCTCAATATTTTCCATCAATTCCAGATGATGCAGGATATCATTGAATTGGGCGACACGGCCGACTAGCGGTTTAGCCTGGCGCGGGCCAGGCTCATTCCCCGTGAGGTGAGTGACCAGATTTTTAGCTTGTGCTCCCGAAAAATATGCCCAATAAATACTCCATGGATTTTCCCGTGAAGATTCCAGGGTAGTTGCATCTTTGGCTGTCAGTACAAAAAAGTCATTCTCCGTCACCCGAAAGACGCTTTTGCCGCGACTGTATATCCCTTCTCCCCTGGCAATATAGACGAGCAGGAAGAGTTTTTCGACTTTACTTTTTGTAAAGGGGCGGAACGAAGTGTTCGCCTCGTATCCGATTTCGGTCAAAAAAAGATTTTTACACAATGCGTGACGAAGTATCCGTTTTTGAACACTCTGTGGTATAATGCAATAACGGTGAGAGGTGTTATCCTGCATACATAGAACCTTCACAAAAATCTAACACAATCTTCATCATCATTTATCGTACTTCCAAGGTAAAAACAGTTTTTGACAAGACCAGATTTTTATACATCTTTTTAATAATGCACGCCATTGATTACGGGGCCTGGTATATCCAACTTGAACCCATACTCAATATGAAATTTTGTAAGCCGTAAACCCTCCTCAGCATATGAAAACGCACGCTGTTGAAATTCTGAATGCCGTATTCACTCCTATGCATAAGGATGGATCGATTGACTATAGCCGGATTCCGCACTTGTTTGAACATTGTATTCATACCGGTGCAAAAGGAATTTTTCTCAACGGGACGACGGGGGAATGTATGTCCCTCAGCCTGGACGAGCGCCTTAAACTTGTTGAAACATGGATTGCATGCCGCAAGGGAATGAACCGTCCGGATTTCAAGATTTTTGTTCATATCGGAAGTTGTAATCTTTACGAAACCGCCCACATGGCTAAACATGCGCAGTCACAGGGAGTGGATGGTATTGCGATGGTAGCAACGTTCTATTTCAGACCCAAATCGCTGGAGGACCTGATCGATCAATGCGCGTTCGTTGCGGCTGCCGCTCCCGATACCGCCTTCTATTATTATAACATTCCATCCCTTACCGGCGTGGATTTTCCATTGATCGACTTCCTGGAAATTGCCGCAAAGCGGATCCCCAATTTCGCGGGACTAAAAAACAGCTATACCGACATTGTGGATTATCAGCATTGCATACACTATGCGAAGGAAGACTATTCGCTCTACTGGGGAACGGACGAAGCGTTTATGATGCTTTACACAGCCGGAAACCGGCACTACGTGGGAAGTACCTACAACTATATGAGCGACATCTACCGGAAAATGCTCGACGCCCATCACGCGGGCGACATTGAAAATGTGATCAGGCTTGAAGGTGAGGCGGATGCGATTTATAAGATCATTCTCGGATACAACGGCATCGGTGCTGGAAAAGAGATCATGTCGCTGATCGGTGTAGACTGCGGCCCGGTAAGGAAACCACTCAAAACATTCGATACATCCGATCGTGAATCGCTGTTGAAGAAACTCAAGGACACGACGTTCTTTCAACATACGATCAAAAAAAACGTGTCCGTCAGCCTGCTGTAACGACAACCCTCTGATTATAATTTTGGAAACAGTATTTGAAACTCATTTACCCTAAAAATAATACGATGATCAAAATTATTTTACTAAGCGATTTCGGAGAAGAGTACAACAAAAACATTCTCCGGGGAATTACACGTTACTCGAAAGATCATGGACCCTGGACTTTCTGTAAGATGCCTACATACTACCGTGAAACGATCGGTATCGACGGCATTTTGCAATGGGCAAAAGAATGGGAAGCAGACGGCATCATTGGTCAATTTTACAACGACGAGGAAGTAAAAAAATTCACACAGGCGAATATCCCCGTAATAGCGCAGGATTTTAAAGAACGATTTACAGACATTCCGAACATAACAGGGGCTTACCGGGAAACCGGAAGGCTGGGCGCAGAATATTTCCTTAAAAAAGGATTTAAGAATTTTGCGTTTTACGGTTTCAAGAATATCGTATGGTCGCGGGAACGGTCAGAAGGTTTTGAAGAACGTATTCAGGAAGCCGGTTATGATGTTCATTATTACGAACTGCAGGACCCATGCACGATGGACTTGTGGTATTACAAGCCATCCGCCTTAAGTGAATGGCTCAAATCACTGCCCAAACCAATCGCCCTGATGACCTGTGATGACAACCAGGGGCATCATATCACGGAAGCTGCGCGTCATGCCGGTATACACATACCCGACGAAGTAGCCGTTCTGGGAGTCGACAACGACGACATGATCTGCGATCTCTCGGATCCTCCCCTGTCCAGCATCGAACTCGATTCCGAAAAAAGCGGGTACGAAGCGGCAAGGCTTATCGAACAAATGATCGAAGAAAAAACCTGTTGCGGTCCGGATATCATCGTCAAGGCGACACAGGTCATTACCCGCCACTCAACCGATATCTTCGCGAGCAAAGACAAATACATTGTCAGCGCACTTAAATACATCCACGGCAACCTCGACAAGAACCTCAAGGTCGATCAGGTGTTGAAAGAGGTACCACTCTCCAGGCGGTCGCTTGAAAAGAGGTTTATCATGACCACAGGATACCCGGTGTACGAATATATTTATAACCAGCGGATCGAAAAGTTCACGCAAAAACTGCTTGAGACCGACATGACCATTTTTGAAATCGCCCTTGACCTCGGCTTGACGGACAGCAAGAATATCGCCAGGCAGTTCAAGCAGATCAAAGGACTTACTCCCATGGAGTACCGTAAAAAACACGTAGTAGCCAAGCAGTCCGCCTGACGGTCTGACTATCTGTTTCAATCATTTATGATTATCTCCTGATGCGACGGTATCAGGAGATTTTTTTGGCCTTTCAATATCCGCTACAAAACCGCAGCCTGGATCTTTTTTATTGCTTCGGCAAACTGCTGCATATCTTCACTCGTTCCGAGCATGGCGTGCTGCAGGATCCACACCGCCTCTTCATAGCAGGCGTTTTCGGATACCGGGCAGTGCACCGCCGTATAGTCGACTTCTTCGGGAAGCGCATAACACATAAAATTCTTTTTCTGGAACACAGGCTGTTTGTACAACGGCTGCGGATAACCCATAAACGACGGCACGCCCTCCGCGTTCAGCATCCTGGAAAATTCTTCCTTCGACAGTCCATTAAATTTTGACTTGTCGTACCGGAAAATATAGAGGTGATAGGTATGCAGGGTTTCACCATGGCCACGCGTCAATGGCCGGATTCCTTCCACGGGCGCAAGCAGCTCGTTCAGGTAACGCCCGTTCTCATCGCGCAACTTCGTCTGTTCTTCCAGGCGGCTGAGTTGGACGGACAACAGCGCAGCCTGGAACTGCGTGATCCTGTAGTTACAGCCGGCATAGTGGTGTTCATACCATTGTCCACCTTTTACACGGCCCACGTTTCGCAGTGAACTCATGAGCTCATAGAGTCTGTCATCATCCGTGACTACGAGTCCCCCTTCACCTGCATTCAGATTCTTCGACGACTGGAAACTGAATGAGCCTGCATGACCGATGCTTCCCAGTTTTTTACCCTTGTATTCGCCGCCGTGAGCATGCGCCGCATCTTCGATCACGCAGAGGCTGTGCTTTTTCGCTATTGCCATGATCGCATCCATATCGCAGGCCTGTCCCGCGAAGTGAACGGGAATGATCGCTTTCGTGCGGGGTGTGATGGCAGCTTCAATTTTTGACGGATCGAGATTATACGTATCCGCCTGTATGTCCACAAAAACCGGCACACAATTGCACTCGATCACGACCGATGCGGTAGCGATAAAGCTGTATGGCGGAACAATAACTTCGTCACCCGGTCTTACGCCGGAGGCTATCAGGGCCAGGCGAAGGGATACCGATCCGTTAACGCAGGCGATAGCGTATTTACTTCCGCAGTAAGCGGCGAACTCCTTCTCGAACTTTTCGACGAGTCCGCCGCAATCCGGGTTGCCCCATAGTCCGCTCGCGGCTACCTGCGTCACAGCCTGAACGTCGCGTTCATCAAACAATGGCCAGTTGAAGGTCTTGTTTACAGTCTTTTGTCCTCCGTTAATCGCTAATTTTTTTTTCATATGCCTGGTCTTCGTTACAGATGATCATAACACAGCCTGATCGTCTGAAGTGACGACTCCGGCATACACTCCAGCGGCTCCGTGTTATTTTCGATGCATGAAGCAAAGTAATCAATCTCATTATAAAAGCCTTCATTGGGATCCGCTATAGGGATACGTTTCCTCTCCTCATTTGTACATACCTGAATAACTCCGGGTTCCATACTGGTAAAGTTGACGCTGGCATTTTCAAACCTTGCCATAAACCCGGCCTGGAACGGGAACGCCGAATGAAATGTATTTCCGCCCTCGATCTTCGCATATACGTCGCCGTATTGCCAGTATGCACTCACATAGTCCTGCATACTCAGCTTGCCGGGATAACAGATGGATTTGATCTTCCCGGGAGCACCCATCACATAGTTGAGAAAATCGATATCGTGAATGACCAGGTCGAAAAGCGCGCCTCCCGACGACCCAAAATCCTTTTGCTTCTCTTTCCACTGTCCCCAGGATGCCAGACCGGTAAACCGGGTAAGCGATATAAATTCAAGCGGTCCGAATGAACGGTCGTCAATCCACTGCTTCAACCTGACGTAGGCAGGCATGAATCTGACTACATGTGCCACCATCAGCGTGACTTTTTTCTGGTGCGCCAGGTGTATCAGCAATTTCGCCTCCTCCTGCCGAAGGCACATCGGCTTTTCCAGCAATACGTGCAATCCGAATTCGATGGCTTCCCTCGCCATATCATAGTGCAAATCCGAATGAACGCAGATATGAACAGCGTCGATCTTTTCGTTTTTCACGCAGTCCCTCAGTGTTGTATAGGTGGCTATCCTGCCGATCGCTTCCCTGTCGAGAGAACCGCCGGAAAAATTTCCGACTTGCTCACTGAGTTTGGAATCGATATTCTCCGGATGCCTCGTGATGATTGCCTGTAACGTAATGTTCTTGTTTCGCAGGATGTTTATGGCATGTGTGATGCCCATAAAACCAAAACCGATGACGGCGACATTTATCATTTAAAGCGGATTTGACTTCCCTTCAGTTCTTCATGCGAATAAATAGCGATCACCGCGCACACGGCAAGAATGGCGAACACTGCAAACAGAATCAGGAACCACCTGGCGGGCCGGTCTTCCCGGACATCAAAATTGTTTTTCAGGGATGGCAGCATAAAAAGGATCACGGCGATGTTGACCAGATACAAGTACTGTTCGACAGGATGCACCCATATTCCCGTGAGTAAAAAGCTCAGAAACGTGTAGAGGCCCAGATACAAAACAAAAACACCACGGACATCGGAATAAAAATAAGCCGACCTGTAGTACCGGAGCAGCATGATGAGCGCTACCAGTAAAATAGCCAGGGCGGCCAGCGCCTGAAACCAAAGGATCGTATCACCGCTGCCACCGAGCTCCAGGATAAAAGTGAGCTTATCGGCAACAAACGACTGATCCCATACGACGAAAGGAATCAGCAGGCAAACGAGCATGATCGGCACAAGATTGGATTGCCGGGCAGAAGGTTCCGGCTGTGCGGACCAACCGGAGGTAAGTGTCCCATATGCCATTCCCAATCCACCGAAAAAACCGATGGAATATTCCATAATGTTCCAGAAGTTGAATGGAAGAGTTGATCCATGGCCAAGGACCTGAAGAAAGTTTCCGAATGCAAAGCCGAAACCGGCTCCGAGTGCAGACAGGGCCGCAACTTTTAACGAAGCCGCCTGCCTTTCTCGGATCAAATACCAGGCGAGAGCGATAGCACCTCCCAGGCACGCGGCCCACAATTCCGACCGCGGCGGAGTCATCAACCACTCCAGCTGATTGATGAGGAAACCGTAGGTCAGGAGTCCGAAGGCAACCATCGATGTGATCAATGTAAGCCACCTCACCGGAGATGTTTTAGAGTCGGCCAGGGAAAGACCGAGGAAACCACCACCGAGGAACCCGTAGAGTGCGCCGATCACAAAAAGCATCAGCAACCCGTAATAGACATTCCCGAAGTCCGAGCCTCGTCCATATCCGACGACAACTCCGTAGCTGATCATACCGCCGATACCCCACCCGAACGCACTCGCCAGGGCGACCTTGAATATCTTGTTATTCCAGTCTGCCCTTTTTGCCACCAGGATCATGGCGAGACCGCCAACAGCTCCGGCCCACGCAGCTCCCTGTTCGTGACCAAACTTGCCACGTACAGCCCATGCGGTTCCGAGGGCCATCGCCACAATAATCGAAGAGATAATAGTCTGACGGTTTTTTGTCACGTTGTCAACTGTTTTTACTGGTTTATGTTTATTCCTTTACCCAACTCAGGGGAAACGATACGTGTTTCACGCTTCTGCCCGGTTTAACGTCGTCCCGGTGATAACTGTAAGATACGTGAATACGACCATCGGATCCCTGCACAACGGATGGGTAATGGCTGGATGTCGCCTTCTCCTTCCGTGTATCGTTCTCGATACTCTTCTTCCACTTCCAGCTCCGGCCTTCGTCGTCGGATACGGCCACGCTAAGGTTATGCCTGTTCTCTTCAGAGTCGTTAAATACCATGAGCCATTCTCCGGTCGTAAGCGTGACGAGGTCGAACCCGGCACCGGGGTTAGGCAGAAGGTCGTCTTTGGGAATGCTCCATGTCAATCCTTTGTCACGTGACTCCGTACGCTGCATCCGTTGTGGCGGGGGACCGTTGTCGCGGAGGTACGCAACCAGTAAGCTGTCCTTTCCCAGAGCAATGGTAGGCTGGATACCTGCTCCACCCAAAACCGGATTGCTGTAAACCCAGTTTCCGCCACCGTCGTCGGAGATCGCAAAGAGTGAACAGTCAAAGCCATCTGAATACAGAGGAACGATCATCCTCTTTCCCAGAAAGATTGCTTTGTTTTTCGTCTGCCATCCGAGGCGCCGTGTCAGCGGATAGCCCAATGGTGCCGATTTCTCCTCGTTGACCGCCTTAACCCGGCCACCTCTGATCATGTTCTCTCCTTTTGAAAGACTATCCATTTTCACTTTGTATTTCTCCCATTCGCGGAGGAGTGAATGTTTCATGCTGTCCGGTAAGACTGGCAGTAACGATTCCTTAAAATACGACTCATAGGCCTCCAGTTGGTCATCAACCTGTTTCACAAAAGAATCGCCGGGCTGGATACCTCGTTCCGTTTTGTCGCCCACTTTAACAAAGAGTACATCCTGCCAGGACCAGACGGGAGCGCCAGCCGAAAGATAATTTTCGCTGATCCGATACATCGGAAGGGAGGTCTCCCATTGATTTGCCAGCACCGGGTACCACATCAGCCAAAGCCGCTGTTGCTTATCCATAAACAGGATGGGGTTAATATCGGGGAAACCGGGAACGTCCGCCATTACAAAGGTCTGAGACCACGCCGTATCTCCTTTTACCATCCGCGAACCCATGATCCGCACATCATCGGCCCAGCGTTCTCCTGAACCCTGAAACCATGCGCTGAGCAGATCTCCGTTCGGCAATTCAACTATTGTTGATCCGTGTACATGTTCATCCTGGTAAGGGAAGACGAGATGCGCATCAAAACGGGTCTCGTCGATCACGGCACGCTGTTCACAACCGGCACATCCCGCCAACACCAGGCAATATGCAATCAAGTTTCTCATTCGGGAGTTGTTTTTTTGAATTCATTATAGGTATTCATCAACGCTGACACGTCATCCGTCTGGATCAGGTCCACATGCAGGCCTATTGCTTTCCTGTATACTTCCGGACGATCATACTCACCCAGCAAATCAGAAAAGACCCGCACACCGTTCATGTGGCACATTGAAATAATTTCCTCGCTCAGATCCGAAGGGGACACATCAAATGCATAGGGCTTGATCTTATGTATGACCTTCTTCATTTTTTCCTTTCCCGGGTAGGCCGGCATGAGCCGCGCGCGGTCGGAGAACTTTCTGATCTCCTTTAACACAACCAGATCGCCGTAAAATACGGCCGAGTCAAGCAGGCTGTACTGGTTTAAGATCCGTACAACCTCGCCGGTATTGATATCCTTGCAGTCAACATAAAGTTTTACCGACTGCCCGTTCGTTCTGTTCTCTTTCCGCACAAATTCACATACCTCCTCGAGGGTCGGTACTTTAGCCATTCTGAAATCTTCACCGAACCATTGGCCGGCCGACAGTTCCTGGATAGATGCAAGCGTCGTCTTTTCCACTTTTGCGTCCAGGCCGGTCGTGCGTTTCAGTGATCCGTCATGCATGATTACCTGCGCTGCGTCGGCGGTTGTACGGACATCGATCTCGATAAAATCCGCGCCCAGCTTTATCGCCCTTGAAAAAGCCGCTATTGTGTTTTCCGGGGCGTTGCGTGAAGCGCCACGGTGCGCGGAGATCATCGGAAATTTTCCTTGTGATGCGACCTGCGCTTCTGTTAAAAGAACAGCACCCGCAAACAACACGGTGATCGTAAATTTTACGAAATAGTTCTTTCCCCGTTTCATGCGTTCATCTGTTGACAGCAACAGAGGTTGCCGGCCTGTACCCGTATTTTTCCAGCGCTTCCAGCAGCAACAATGGCTCATCGGTCTGGATGATGTTGGCGCCGTTTGACAAAATCTTTTGAAGTGCTTTTTTCGCCTTGCCCGACCGTATCTCGCCGTCCGGTTCACCGAGTGCATTGATCCATATCCGCGCGTTGCTGCTCCGTATCAGGTTTGAACATTCGCGCGTGTAAAATGAAAAGTCAATGTGTACGGCAGGTGGATCGAACAACATGTTCGCCGAATCCACCTGGGCAAGTGAATGTGTACGGGGCATGATCATCAATTCACTGTCTGATCGTTTTATTCGCTGAAGGATGGCGTAATCGCTGTCAAAGAAAAAGACAATTTCCTTTGTGTCGGTACGCTTCACGACGTCGATGACTTTTTCAATCCTGTCGGTCTTCAGGTCAAGGTCGACCATTATTTTACCGTCGGCCAGTTCCAGCGCCGCTTCCAGGCTGGGAATCTTATAAGCCGTTCTTTTTCCTTTATCGACGATGGATAGTTGCTGAAGCTCCGCCCATGTGTTATTTTCCGGATCGCCTTTTCCTGTCGTGGTTCGATCGAGAGTCCGGTCGTGCATAAGGAAAGGTACGCCGTCGGAAGATACCTTTACATCAATTTCAATGATATCGACGCCGATCCGGATTGCCTCCCGAATGGCATCGAGGGAATTCTCCGGGTAGATGTTATGGGCTGCCCGGTGGGAAGCCACCATGACTGTACCGCCGGATGCATCCAGGAAATCCCTTCTGATGTCGGCAACATTACGTTGTCCAAAAACAACGAAGCTGCAGAAGCATAGGAAAAGTAAACCCGAAATACGCATACTCACGCTTCCCCGTTATTTGACAAATACTTCGTCGTTATCGGCGACATACATCCTGGTACTTTCCGTATACTCTCCCCCGTTGGCGTCTTTATACTTCAGGTCAAGGTAGAAGGCACGGTAGCCACTCGCCGGATAGGGTTGTGTGGACGTGACAACTGCGGATTTCTTTTTCAACACGAGGCTTTTGCCCTCCCATTTGTCGTTCCTGAAATCCGTATCGGGAGAATTTGTCGACCATAGGATCGCATCAACCAGTACGTCCGCGGAAGCATTCACCTTTAATGTAATTCCTTTCTTCGAGTAGCTTAGCGAAGGGTTACAGACGGCGTAAGGTTTATTGGCCAATGTTGCTCCGAAAAAAGCACTGAGGGCTGCCATCGCCTGTTTTTTATCGCCGAGATCGTGGCCGACGTTCGGTACATAGTGTACAAAGTTCTGGCCGGGAATGCTGTCGATATAATGTTTGATCGCGTCAACGGTCCAGTACTCGTCGTTCGTTCCCATAAAAAGCATCTTGGGCATGGTCAGTTTCTTCCGGTATGAATAGGGATCAACCATCGTCGTTATCGCTTCCCCTTTTTCGGAGCGGGCCGTCTGGGGTATTCCAAGCTTTACATAATCCTCGATCTGAATGCTGTAGTCTTTCCACATCTTCACCTGGTAATCCAGGTTCACCGGCATGTTCAGAATATCGATCACCATCGGGGCGATCGCCGCGACCCTTTTATCGCTCGCTCCCGTGAGCCATGTAGTCCATCCCCGCTTCGACGCACCGGAAACCACAAACCTTTTTACCTCATGGTTCAGCGTTTGTTTTGAAAACTCCTGAACGGCGTCCATAGCGCGGACGGCACTCTTGACCATCGGAAAAAGTAATGGCCATGAATAATCGCCGTCTTCTTTAAAATTGTGAAGGGTAAAAGAGATCAGGGCATCTTCGGTAAGGTCGCCGTATAGCGGCTGATTGGGAGTCTGGCGGAGCAAGGCCACGATACCCTTGTTTTTCACAGCCACTTTTGCAAGTTCTTTTGTGAACCCGTCGTCTTTTCCTTTCCAGTTGGGAAGTCCTTTTTTGTTGCTGCCGCCTGTGATGAACAGCAACGCGCCGTCATAGGCATTCTGATCGGGAACCAGGATCGTAAGTTGATGGGTCCAGACGAATTCATGCCATTGCTGCGAGGTCAGCAACAATTCATACGCCTTTACATTTTCCAATGCGAATGATTCTTTCAATTCCCACCGGAAGGTCTTATCGCCGTTGTTGATATAGCCGTCCAGGGCGGTTTCCGGTGTTAATGCTTTTTGCGCATTGGCATTCCTCGTGATCGCACTTTGGAACAACACTACAATCAATAGAAAAATAAAACGTTTGTTCATCGGATGAATGTTTATAGATTATTTATTATCAGGTACTGACCATGTATTACTTTTTCGCCATTTCTTTCATCCATTCCATCACCTCATGAATGTAGATCTCGCCTGTCATTTCGCCGAGGCTGGTGCGGCTTACGTATTCGTATCGTTTAAAGCTGTTAAAATCCACCTTCGTAAGCATATATCCGAAGGCATCGTTGGTAAGTCCAAAAAGGAATGCGTGTTCCGTACCCATGTTCCGTTTGATGTAAAAACCGATGTTGGGAAGAGCTTCGCCCGGGATCGTGAGGATCTTTGCAGTTCCCACCTGGAGGTAATTCAACCGGGTGGTAACAGCATCGTCGCGCCCGGTAGTCATCCTGATGGGAGAGTTCTTCATGATGTAGCGCATCATTTCCGATTCTACTGGAAATTCAACTTTGCGGGACGCACAAAACAGCGCTGGTGATTTCTGAAGGGGGGCTTCCGCCACGATACGCAGCGCTTCATCCGCCAGTGTGTTTCCGATACGGATACATTCATCCCAGTTGTTGTTTTCTTTACCTTCATCCGTCCGGTTGTCGGCGGTGACCATTCCGCCCTGGGCGCCGTTCATAAAAACCGCCACACCACCGGCCCTGGACTCGATCCTGTCGTACAACGGTCCGCATAGATCAGGGCTTAATATTCCCCTGCCTGAACCGATCACCTCAGGATGAACAGCATAGTTTATAAGTGTAGCAATAACTTTTCCTTTATTAACGGCCGACTCGCCGACAGCCTGTATTACACCGCAGCGTGGGTCATACAGCTGATCCGCATAATAATTATAAGCGATCTTTCCCTTTGCCTGCCCGACGGCGATTTTCAGGGACGCGGGACTCAGATTCCTGACCGCTTCGTTCACGGCATCGGCGATCTGCCCTACACACCAGTCCAGGTACGCGAGGTCCGCATACGATTTTCCTGTTTCATCCGGAAAAGCATAGGCGTCTGGTGCGCTGTGGGTATGGGTTGCCCCGATGAGAATGTTTTCGGGAGGGATACCTTTGACCAGCTTCCTGGAACGGTCACCCAGCGCGGCGGACCAGCCGAGGTTGTCGATGCTGACGATGGCTACTCTGGTCGTGCCGTTTTCAAATACGATCGCGCGGACGTAGAGGTCGCCTTTTTTTTCCGTTGTCTTTTTCGGGGTTCCTATCCCGCCGGATACCGGCAACAATGGATCCGGTGTGATGACACGGACCGCTGCACCCGCCCGGAACTCCTGGCCGAATGAATGGAATCCATTCCCGGCGCAAAACAGGAGAACGATGACAATAAGTTTTTTCATATCACACAAGTCTAAAAGTACCCCAATCCATTCAATATCTTCCGCTCACTTCACGTAAAATGTGCTTCAAAAAACGCAAACGTAAAATCCGGAGAATTGTGATGTTTACCTGTCCGGTCAAAGCCGCTCGCGTACTCCGGGAATACGGTTTACCAGCTTGTTTACTTTTGTTTTGGACTTCATCAGATCAAATGCATCGTATAATTCACCGTGCGCCGTATAGGCTTCGTACGATAGTTTATTATCCTGAATGGTAATGATCTGAAACAGCTGTGTGTTCCTGGCCTTTCGCTGCATCCACGGATCGTCCGATATGTCGTACATCTTCGGGCCGCTTACGGATACCACGTAGACCGTACCGGAAGAATCGTCCTTTATATTCTTCCCCGTCGGGACATTGCTGACCATTCCCCTGCCATAGGCGTGATCGTGGCCTTGCAACACAATATCCACTTTATGTTTGTCAAAGAGGGGTTTAAAATGATTTCTCAGGTTCTCGTTGTCGCGGTTCGGTTTTGTCGAGAAGACAGGGTAATGAAACGTGATCGCCGTCCATTGCCGTGGATCATGAGTCAGAACGGAATCAAGCCATAACTCCTGCTTTTTCAAATACAACGGCGATTCATCGATCTGCTCCGCGTCCAGGGAAATCACTTTCAGGTTACTGTAGTTAACCACATAACAGGTTTCCTCCAGACCTTTCGGACCGTTTGCCGGCAGGTTAAACTGCGGCCGCCACTGCGGTGACAGTACAACTCCCTTTCCGTATTCGTGATTACCGGGGGTCATCACACTCGGTACCGTTGCATGAATAAAATTTCCGGCATAGAACCATTCCCCCCACTCCACGTCCCGGTCGTGCCGGTTGATGAGATCTCCTGCATGTAACATAAAATCGATGCGGGGCATTGTTTTATAAGCTTCGCGGATAACCCGCGACCACATCGACTTGATATCGTTTTGGGCGTCACCGAAATAGATGAACGATAATTTTTTTGAAGATTCGGGCATCTGTACCTGGTACCATTCACTCCAGTATCCTCCACCACCTACCCGGTATACGTACTTCTGACCGGGTGTTAATTTGTCCAGGACTCCTGAAAAATATGCCGCAACTACCCGGGGCTCATCACCGTGTTTTACGGACAACTGTTCACGACGGGCGACAACATGGCTAACCTGGTCGAGGAATTCGGGTCCTGCCGTTGCAACAGCCCATTCGATCTTACCCTCCGTTATCGTTGTATCGGTGCGCCAGTTGACGGCGAGAGACGTTTCAGGATTTTCGGTGAGGTTAAGGATGACACGGTCGGGATGAGCTGCGGGTGTTAATAATTCCGCAGTCAGCGGTGTCGCTACCGTACCGGATTCGTCATGGTAGTGATCGGAGTGATCGTGATGATGTCCGGGTGATTTTTCGTGGTCATTGAGAAAACCATAACCGACGAAGGCTGCGAGAGCCAACGTGGTGAGAAAAACAGCTAGATATTTTTTACGCATGAGGCGGATTGAGATTACAACACAAACTAAAAAAATAGCGGAGAAAACTCTCCGCTATTCAGACAAACCTAAAATTCAAATTCTTATTCCCAGGGCTTACCTGTGCCCTGGATTACCCATGGCTTGGACCAAGCGCTGTTTTTGCCATCGGCACCGGAGTAGTTAGTCTGGATAAGTTTATCCAGTGCTGTTGCGGCCATATCGGCGTTCAGCAACAACTCTGTGGTGCCGTAATAGAAACGTACGGGCAGCTTGCTTCTTTTTGCGGATGGTCCCGCTTCAAGGGCAGGCAGACCGGTTCTGCGGTAGTCGAACCAGGATTCGGTGGCAGCAGTCCAGCTGGCTATCCACTTCTGAGTCATGATCTTTCTCAGGTTCTCATCGGCACCATCGCCATCTGAATATTCGACATCGGTTTGAGCGATATAATCGTCGTATGAGTCTTCAACTTCCCATGCTTCCAGAGAAGCCAGTACACCGGCTTCGTAATGATCTTTCGCATTGCCAGCGGCCCATCCTTTCAGGGCTGCTTCGGCCAGAATAAAGTGCACTTCCGCAGCCGATAAAAACCGCGCCTTCAGCAAGCCACCGGATGCATCCTTATACATGTCGCTCAATTGAGAAACGTGCGGGTTATACGCACCCTGGTTAGCGGAAGGATTCAGATTGTACATTACCGGCAAACCGGTTAAGCTTGTTGGTAATCCGACGTACTCCGGATCGGTGTTTACTTCTGCGCTGCCGATCACGTCTGGCGAAAGATGGCGGTATTGTTTACCATCGATCTCAACGATCTCATCTGTTCCCGGAGGGAATGCTGCATCAACCACCAGCGGGATCTTTACCTTGCTCGCCCAGACGCCGAGTCTGGCATCGTTGAGCGCCTGGAGCTCCTCCACCAATGTAGCCGCCATCTTCGTTCTGCTGAAATTACTTTCGGAGGCATCGAAGACTGTATTGTTCGGCCACGATGTATCCGAGCTTGTACCGGTGTAGTCCATCGTTGCATCTTCACCGGAATTTGTAATGATGGGATATTGGGAAGGGTTTGCCACGATCTTTTCAATACCTGCTTTTGCCACATCCGGTTTCTTGGCAGAAATACGCATATAGTAACGAAGCATCAGGGAGTTGGCCAGTTTACGCCATGCAGCGGGGTCGCCGCCGTAAATAACGTCCACGTCGCCGGCGATACCGGTATATTCGGATTCATCTTTTGATAACAGGGTATTCGCCGCTTCCAGGTCCGCCAGGATACCGGTATAAATAGTTTCCTGATCGTCGAAAACAGGTTCCAGTCCGTCACCCAGTTCTTCACCCAGGAGAGCGTATGTGTACGGAGCGTCACCCCAAAGATCGGTGATCAGTCCAAACATCATGCTCTTCATCACCAGTGTAACACCCTGATGAAATTCATAGTCCAGTTCAACAGCGCGGTCGTACACAAGTTTGTTGTCGGTAAGGATCGCGTAGTAACCTGCCCAATCCTGGTTGCTCCAGTCATAGTCGTTGTGTCCGCTCCACCATCCGTCTTTCTGGGTGTGTTGCATAACACCACCGATATCGCCGTAACCGAGGTTCACAAACGATTTGCCGGCTTCCGTCAGTACAGTCGGGAGGACAAGGTTGGGGTTAACGACATCCGGAGGTACGCCGTTCGGATTTTCGTTCAGCTCGGTGAGGTCTTCACAGGAGAAGAAGAACGTCGTACACAAAACTGTCAGTATGATATATTTTTTATTGAAGATTTTCATATCGCTCATGATTAGATGTTAAAAAGTAAGATTGAGCTTGAAACCAATCGGCATCACCCAGGGCGTAACGTTGTAGCGTTCGATACCTTGTTTGAACTGCATACCACCACCTTGAGAAGAAGCTTCCTGCTGGAATGCTGTTTCCGGATCGATACCGATCTTGGCTTTTGTCCAGAGCATGATATTCCGGCTATACACGGCAAGGCTGGCAGACTGTAATCCGATACGATTCACCAATGAAGTCGGGATGGAGTACCCAAGGGATATTTCACGCAGTTTGATGAAAGAAGCATCGAATGTTGCCGCCTTGGTGAAACTCCATGGGTAGTTGTCGCCATAAGGAATGATTTTGGTTCCGGCGCCGCCGAGGTTCTCTACGTAACCGGTGATATTTCCGTCATCGTCGTACTCTGCAATAACACCCGGGTTAAACACACCATAGGGATATGTGTTGCCATAAACTTCGAACGGGTAACCGCCATATTCTTCCGTCGGCCCGCCGACGATGTTGAACTTATCGGTAACCTTGATCAAATCATCTTCATTGGCCACGAGGTAGTCGCGCAATGCATCGCCTTCCAGTCCGTTAGGGTTGATCAATTGATCCAGGAAGCGTTGTGATTTCAGATCCGATTCGCTGTAACGGTATGTTTGCGAAACGAATTCACCACCTTGCCTCCAGTCGAAGGAGAGGTTCAGGCTGAAGCGCTTGTAGGACACGGATGTCTGCAAACCGATAATAAAATCAGGGTTGTAGTTTCCGATCTTGTTCTTCGAATTTGCCGCACTGACACTCTGCCATGATCCGTCTTCGTCAAGGATAGGATATCCGTAGTAAGGTGAGTTCTTATCCTCCACGGTGACCAGTTCAGCATCGTAGAGATCGCCGATCTGATCGCCTTCGTAGGTCCATGCACCACCTTTAGCGTCTGTCCAGAATGTGTAAATGGTTTGACCGCCACCCAGTTTTTCGATGATAGACTTGTTCTTGGAGAAGTTAAGATTGGCGTCCACACGGAGGCCGTTCTTGTCGATCGGTGTTCCGCCCAGTGTGAGTTCGAGACCCTTGCTGACAACCAATCCTGCATTAAACTTGAGGTTGGTGTATCCGCTTGATGAAGGAACCTGGTTAGACAGGATCTGGTTTACGTTTTCCAGGTAGTAATAGGTTGCGCCGAACCGGATCTTGTTGTTGAACAAATTAAAATCGAGACCTCCTTCATACGACGTTGCTTTTTCAGACTTCAGATCCGGTGTGAGGATCAGACCTGATTTGGAAAGACGTGTAACGCTACCCCATGCTTCGATTGGATCGAGTACCTGGGCGAGCTGATAGGGATCGGTATCATTTCCTGCCTGGGCTACACCACCCCTTAACTTGATCAGGCTGATCTGCGAAGGCATATTGAACATTTCGTTAACCAAAACGCTAACTGATCCTGACGGATAAAAATACGACCGGTTCGACTCGGGTAATGTGCTTGACCAGTCGTTACGCGCGGTCAGATCCAGGAAGATCATGTCTTTGTAACCGAGGTTGATCAGACCGTAGACGCTGTTAACGGATTTTTGATACAATCCGCTTCCGTATTCAAGGTTCTGTGGTTTGATGTTTCCGAGTGTGAATAATCCCGGAATGATCAGACCTGTTCCGTTCCTGGTTTTGCTGACGACGTTACTCGTTTCATAGTACCGGTTATTACCTCCCACGGAAGCTGTAAAGCTGAAGGGCTCAAAAGTTTTCTGGTAGGTAAGCAGGAAGTCGGCGTTCCGTTCATATTGCTTGATATTGGAGATACCGTAAGCGCCGTTCGGTTGATTGGTGTAGCTGTTACCCATTTTTGTTTCGCGCTTTTCTTCATACGTATCCAGTGCATAGCGACCCATGATACTCAGTTCGGGTGTGATCTGGTACTCGGCCTTCAGGTTCCCGAAGACGCGGTCGCGGACAAAGCTGTTGTTCACTTCATAGGCGAGGAAGTAAGGGTTGTTGTATTCACCGGCACCATTGTCCTGTGTGAATTGTTGCAATCCTTCCTGACCGGGAACCCAATAATTTCTAAGGTCTCTGATGTCGATGTGAGGGGAAACGGCGTACGCCCACTGCATCGGATTGGCCCCGCGGTTTGTTGCCGGGCGGTTGTTTGAATTGCTCCGGCTGAAATCCAGGCTGGTGCTGATCGTCAGTTTGGATGATGCTTTTACGGATGTATTGAGGCTAAGCGCATTTTTGAACAGGTCGGAGTTAGGAATAACACCCCTGTTAGCCATATTGGAATATGACAATCGATAGTTCAACATTTCGTTGCTGTTGGCTATAGAAACACCGTTCGTGGTAGTAATTCCGGTCTGAACAAAGTTTTTGACATTGTCCTTGTGGGAAACCAACGGTGTAGGTATCGGATCTCCATTGGCATCCAGCGGGCTGTTCCACTGGATCGCGTTGTATCCTTTGTCCAGTTCCGGTCCAACACCACCGACAGATGTCTCGTCAACCTGCAATATACCACCCGGATAAGGGTTCTTGTCCGGTGTAAAAGGAAGGTAACCAGACGCAAATTTAGTGTGCATGTCCAGGAATTTGTATGGGATGTCAAAAACCGTGTTCGAGGTTACGTTTACCGTGACCTTCTTGGATTTGCTTCCGTTTTTGGTTGTGATGATAACCACACCGTTACCTGCACGAGAGCCGTACAACGCCGCAGCGCTGGGGCCTTTCAGCACGGTCATACTTTCAATGGTTTCCGGGTTCAGGTCGGCGATCGGGTTACCGTAGTCTACCCGGTTATCACTTCCGACCTGGGCAATGTTGTTGAGGCTGTTCACGATCGGTACACCATCGATGACAAAAAGAGGCTGATTGTCGTTCACGAGGGATTTTGTACCGCGTATTGTCATTCTTACCGATGATCCGGCGGCACCTGTCGAGTTGATGGTCACACCGGCAACACGGCCCGCGAGACTGTTCAGTACATTTTCCTGGGCGACGTTAACGAGATCTTCGCCTTTCAGTTTGCCCACCGAGTAACCCAATGTTACTTCTTCACGCTGAATACCCAGCGCCGTCACCACTACTTCACCCAATGTCTCGGCATTCACCTGCAGTACAACGTCAATGGTTGACCGGCCCGCTACACTGATCTCCTGTGTCGTAAACCCGATATAGGAAAACACAAGCACACCATTGTCATCGCTCACGGCCAGGGTGTATTTACCCTCGCCATCCGTAATGGTTCCGTTTTGTGTACCTTTCACATACACGTTCACACCTGGTAAAGCGGTACCGTCATCGGACGACGTCACTTTCCCAGTAACAGTCACATCGGCTCGTATGGTGCCACCAAAGGTCTGGGTGACCACCAGCATTGCCGTTAGCAGGAAAAACAAACAGCTCCTGCCCAGCTTCATTTTGTAAAAATTTAGATTCATAGTGGATTGGTTAAGATTCCGTGTTGATATTAATTATTTGTCGACTCATTTAATCCTGATATTTGTCATTTACTTCCGAAATCGATATGAAAGGCATCATATCATGATCCCGGACAATCGTTTTCCGTAAAAAAAACTAACGGTTTATCGCTTTACCTCTTTAAAAGTCGTCAATTAACCGGTCCGGGGCGCCCGCATTTTGCGTTAACCGGTGCAGTATTTGCGCAAGAGTTCGTTATTTAATCTTGCGGTAACAGAATGAATTTCAATTTGTTAGAATGGTAACAAAGGCGTAATGAAAGGCGCAGATCGTGTATTTCAGTCAGGGGAAACTACGCTTTCAACGAAGCGTCTGCGTAAATATCCACCAGGGCTGCCGCGCCGAGCAGGGTGACGTTCGCGTTCACGGATTGAAAAATATGCACGCGTTTAAGGGATTCCGGATAGGCAAAACCCTGAAGGGACTTATTCATCCCATCCTTAAAAAAATCATACGCTTTAGACAACGATCCCCCTAAGACGATCGCCTCCGGATCGTAGGCATACAGCACACACTTCAGAGCCTCGCCGAGGTGCATCCCGAATTCCCTCCACGAAATCAGGGCCTCTACGTTTCCTTCCGATGCAAGATGGTGGGCTTCTTCGGCAGTAGTGTTATAGAATACGGAAAACAGGTTTCCACTGGCGTAATATTCGATATTGTGATCGAGGTACGGCAACAGTCCGATCTCACCGGCCCCACAGTTGTTTCCGTGAAAGATCCGGTTGTTGATGATGATCCCGGCGCCCAGACCGGTCCCGGAGGAAACACCAACAATATTGCGGAATCCTTTCGCTGCTCCGAACTGATGTTCACCCAGGGCAAAACAGTTAACATCGTTGTTGACACACACCGGCACACCAAACTCATCCTCCATGATATCCTTGAGCGGAACGCGCTCCCATGACGGAATATTAGCGACGTTAAAAACGACACCCTTTTCAACATCCACGACAGACGGGACGCCGATTCCGATACCTTTCACATCAGGATGCATCAGCGGTCTCACAAACCTGATCAGTTGCATAAGGGTTCCTTCCAGCGACTGCCTGTTGTCGAATAATTCTCTTTTGAAATTAAAGACCTGGCCCTGGTCTTCTATACCGCCGCGAAGATTCGTTCCTCCAAGATCAACACCGATTACCATGATGCTATGACGTATTAATTAAAATGACGGGCAAAAAACTGCCAAAACGGTTCAACAAAAGTATAGCTGTACCGGGGTAACCTTGTAAAACTTTTGCGTCATTAAAACGTCATTTTGCGCAGTATTACCTGTCAGTTAGAATCAACCTGGACAGAACGGCTTGACTTACCGGCGCGGTCGAATGCTTTCAGGACTACCTGGCCCTTTACTTCCACCGGTCCTTCGTACACGTTTGAATCCGGGCCTGGTTCCGTTCCATCCGTTGAATACCGGATGATCAATCCCGGGTATTCGACATTTGCTTTCAACTTACCGTCTTCGATCACGGCGCCGGGCGGCGGAATACGGTAGTTGTAACCCTTGTTCAGATAACTCAGGCGAGGCAGTTCTTTCTTTCCCAGTGTATTGGCAAACACATTCCATTGTTCCTGGATGGTTTTTTCGCGTTCTGTTTTGTCTTCGATCGTC
Source organism: Chryseolinea sp. (assembly GCA_041742155.1). Classification (GTDB taxonomy): domain Bacteria; phylum Bacteroidota; class Bacteroidia; order Cytophagales; family Cyclobacteriaceae; genus Chryseolinea. The sequence goes on from JBGSJE010000014.1 coordinate 83,074, forward strand.
TCCCAGCTCCTTTCCGCCGCCCATGCGCTTTCGGAAAATCCCATAAGTTTGGGAAGCATGTAGTATTCTACCATATCGCGTCCCTTGATGGTTTCGCTCCATACCTGCGCTTCTACACCAAGGATATTCTTCCTGGCTTGTGGTTTCAAATGTTCCAGGATAACCATTCCTTTTTCACCAGAGCCGCCTGACTCCAGGTCGAGCTTGTGTCCCATCGAGTTCTTGTTCGTGGTTTTGAACATGTCATAAGGAGCAAACGTCCAGGCACTGCGTGAATCGACGAATCCGGCCCAGTACAAACCCGGTTCCTCGGGATCCTTGCTATAGGCGAGGTCGAAGTAAAAATTCGAAACATTGCAGAGCACCACGTTATAACCGGCATTGGCCAAGCGGTATCCAAGGTCAAAATCAAAAAGGTTATTCCAGATGTAGGGTACAAGATCGTTCGCGAACTCCGGATTAGGGAGGTACTTTCCGTTTTCAGTCTTCATCATGGCTACCTCCTCCCATCCGTGGAGTTGCAGGTTTTTGCCTTTAAGCCTCCGGGAAAGTTCCCTGAAAAAATACGCCTGCAGGTTCTTGGGGTCTCTGATCTCGGGATGTTCCTTCATCAACGCGGCGGCAAGCGGCGACTTGGTCCATGCTCCTTCTGGTACTTCATCACCACCGGTATGAAATTCATCAAGGGTCAATCCCGCCTCTTTGTACATCTGCGTAATTTCCTCAACAACTTTTTCATAAAAATGAAACGACGATTCGCGGGCAACGCTGACGACGTTATCGGTATATCCCTGTGCGGACAAATAAACCGACTTGTCGTCCGGATCGATCAGCCTGTATTCGTTTGCTTCCGCTTCCTTCCCCTCGCTCATCAGTCGCTGGTACCGCGCCTCCATCGCCTTGATCGCCGCGCGCGCATGCCCCGGAAAGTTGAGTTCAGGTATAACTTTGATGTGGCGATCGTTTGCGTACTTCAGCATCTCGATAAAATCCTCGCGCGAATAATAACCATGACCATATTTTCCCTCCGCCCCGGCAAAAGGTCCGGATCCATAAGCCGGGTGAAGCACGGCGGTTTCTTTCCCCGAAGTATGTTCACGCTGTGCCCCGACCGTAGTCAGCTCAGGCAGGTCGCGGATCTCAAGTCTCCAGCCTTCATCTTCCGTTGTATAGAAGAGAAAACGGTTGAGCTTGTAGAATGACAACAGGTCCAGAAGCCTGAATATCGTTTCCTTTGTCTGGAAATTCCGGCTCACATCAAGATGCAATCCCCTGAAGGCAAAGCGCGGCGCGTCCACAACGGCTACGCCAGGCAACGAAAAGGCGGCAGGTCTTTCCTGATAGATCTCAACGGGGATCATCGACCGCAGGCTTTGGATCCCATAAAAGACGCCGGCGGCGCCGCTACCGCTGATCACAATACCGCCGTCAGCGATCGTCAGCTTGTAGGCTTCGGGTGACGCGGCGCGGTAATTCAAATCCAGTGTAATCGACTTTGCTTTTGATGATCCCATCTCCGTCTTGTAGTCGTTGCCGGTAATATCCTTCAATCCCGACGCCAGATACGCGGCTTCCTTCTCCAGCCCACCCTGGAAAAAGATCGATACATCCTTATTGATCTCAAACGATCCCTGCGTCTTTTTTAAACTTACCGGTGACGGAAAAACGGGCTGAATCTGCGAATCATCCAGGAGGCTGGCGGCTGCATTGTTGTTATACATTACTTCCGCCGTGGGTATCGGCTCCTCGTCTTCCGGGTTCCGGTTGATTTGTTCCGGTTTTGCAAATGGCGTCCACGAATAGTCTTTGACTTCTACAATTTTCTCCTCGGAGCTTTCATCGTTAAAAACGAAATACAAACCCAAGGGCCTGTCGGTTTCTTTGATGACACCCTCCGTTCCCCGGTAAGCGATGGTCAGTGATTCGCCCGGTTCCAGCACAAAGCCGGCATTGGGTACCATTTTATACCAGTCGCCGTTGATGTGATACAGGTTAGCGGGCTGTGGCGATTTATTGGGAAGGATCGGCCTGGGAGCCATATTGAAGAACAATGTCCAGTTCTTGTCCGTAAGGGAAACGTCGCTGTTATTCTTCAGGACGAATTCCGCTTCGAACACGCCCTTTTCATCGGTGAAGTTCGTCACCAGTTCCCACCCGACGCCTATGCGATCCACGGTGGAAAAATCATTTTTCTTTTGGCAGGAAGTGAACAGGAAGATCGCAGAAAGGAAAAAGAACAATCCTGATTTATTCATGTCTGTGTTTTTCATTCGCGTGGTGAAGTAGGTAGTTAGGAATTCCGTTATAGCTGTAAAATGCAAAATCGTCTTTATAACTTTATAAAGATTTTCCGCGCATACAGGATACTGGCAATACCAAAATTGATACAAACAAAAATAAAAGCATAGCTCATGCTTGCCAATTTCGGTTCTATCCCCAGGCCTGTAAAAAACCTCATAAATTGTTCGTTCAGCGCGTCCGGACCAACCGGTATGAGGTAAAAGATATAAGAAATTACATCGGAAATAAAATAAATCGCGATGGCATTTGATCCAAATACGAGCCACGGTGCCGTTCCCCGCGTGTGTTTCTGCACATCGATTATATAATACAACGAACCTAACACCAGCGACGCCATTCCTGCTGTCACCAGCACGTAAGAGCTGCTCCACAGGTTTTTGTTGACCTGAAATACAAAACCCCAGGCATAGCCGGCGGAAACAGCGGCGAATCCCGATACCAATAATATCACCACTTTATTGCCTGCCGGCCTGTTGCCGAGTAACAAGTGACCCGCAAGCATTCCGCAGATACCCGTCACGATAGACGGGAAAGTGGACAACACGCCTTCAGGGTCCCAGGTACCCTGCCACATCCGGCCCGGGAGTACCTTACTATCAACCCAGGCGGCCAGGTTTACACCTTTGTCCAGCATAACTTCATCGAATCCGGGAGTGGGGATGAGCGTCATGGCCAGCCAGTATAAAACCAGCGTCACGACACCGCCAACAAGCTGTGTCCTGAAGGAGGTATTCAGGAAAAGGAATGAGCAGGCGAAAAAAACAATGGATATACGTTGAAGTACTCCCGTGATACGAATGTTCAGTATGTCAAACGAAGGGAGCATGCTCAGAAATAGTCCGACCGCAAAAATCTTCAGCGTTCTGAAGATAATTTTACGATGCAGCGTACTCCTGAGGGTTCCTTTTTCCAGTGTCTTTGTATACGAGAGTGTGATGGAAACACCAACGATAAACAGAAAAAACGGGAAGATAAGATCTGTCGGTGTAAGGCCGTTCCAAACCGCGTGTTCCAACGGTTCATAAATAAATTCTCCGCTTCCGGGATAGTTAACAAGGATCATGGCGGCGATCGTGACACCGCGAAAAACATCGAGGGAAGTCAGACGGCCGGCGGAGCGCATTTTTTCAGTATCGTTCATAAACAATTTCCATCTACAGGCGTCCGTTAAAGTTTAATAAATATCTTTTTCCGGAATAAGATCCACGCGGGGATAAAGTTGATAAGGACAAACAACAGGGCATACGTCATGCTGGCGAATTCGGGAGAGAACCCGGTGCTCATCAGGAAATTTACGACGCGGTCATTCAACGTGATACCTCCGGCCTTCATACGGTAAAAGATCAATGCCAGCAGGTCGGCCATCACATAAACCGTTATGGCGTTCGCTCCGAAGACGATCCCGGGTTTGGTGCCGTGTGCATATCCCTTCACATCGACCACGTAGTAAGCGGTTCCCAGAACCATGGCAGCCAGCCCTGAGGTTACGAGGACAAATGAGCTTGTCCAGATATTTTCGTTTACGGGAAATGTAAGGCCCCACGTGTACCCTGCGATTGTGGATACCAGTCCGGCGATCATCAGGCGGATGATCTTTTCATCAGCGGTTCGGTTGCTGATCATCAGGCTACCCGCAAGCAGTCCTGTGATACCCGATACTATCGAAGGAAACGTACTGAGTATCCCCTCGGGATCCCAGGTGCCCTGCCACATTTTCCCAGGTAAAAATTTCGAATCGATCCAGGCCGCGATGTTTACGCCCGGCTCCAGCATAACCCTGCCGGTACCCGGCGTCGGGATGAGTGTCATGACCAGCCAGTAAGCGACCAGGATGGAACCGCCGATCCATACCTGCTGCCTTACCGTGGTGTTCAGGTAGAGAAATGCACAGGGCAAAAAAACCAACGCGATTCGGGGAAGTGTTCCCGTATACCGTAAGTCTGAAAAATTAAAGTCGGGAAGGAGGTTCAGGAAAATCCCTACGGCAAAAATCTTCAGCGAGCGGATTACGATCTTTTTGTGTCTTTTACTTGCCCCGATGGTATCGACAGGCTTTGAATAGGCCAGTACGATGGAGATCCCCACAATAAAAAGAAAAAAAGGAGCAATCAGGTCGGTAGGTGTAAGACCGTTCCATACCGTATGGCGCAACGGGGGAAATACATGCTCATCGTTGCCCGGGAAATTGACAAGGATCATGGCCGCGATGACGAAGCCGCGCATCGCATCGAGCGATGTAAGCCGGGCGGTATGTGATCCTGTTGAGTTGCTCAATCCATTAACTTATTAGAACTGTCATGAACCCTTCTCTACTGGTGCGCTGATAACATTCAGGTACCGGCCCATCCAATATGGCAGCAGCCAGATATCGCCTGCGCTGTACTCGGAAGAACCGTTATCGCCGCCGTCGAGATCAAAACGGTTTGCATTGTGGCGGCTGACGGGAAGTTCACTCGCCGGCAGCACCTCTGTGGTCGTCTGTTTCCTGAAGTTCTCCCCTACCCTTTCAATATCTTTCCGGTGACTGTTCGTCACATTCCAGTGAATAAGGTCAAGGGGAAATTCCTGAAGGTACCAGATCGCCTCCTTCAGATCAAAATCAGGCGTGCCGGTCATAGCCGTAAAAATATTCCATGCGCCTTCTTTCTCCGGGCGTTCGATCTGCCAGTGATCAAGGATAGACTCCCTGAATTTTGTTTTCAGCGTGTCGTTAAAAGCATACCGGTAAAGTCCCCAGTAGCCGACAAAATACATTTCGTCGTCCGAATGATTCCAGGACTCGGACAACATCTTACTCCAGTCGTCGGCGTTTTCATCGGCTTTTCTGACCTGGCTCATGGAAAGCATCAGGTTGTCGAAGTACCCGTGTTTCGTCATCAGTTCAAATGCTTTTTCCTTATACACTTCTTTTTTGGTGAAGTGATAAGCCGTTTGCAGCATCGCTATATAATTCGAGGAGTTAATCTTTCTGTCACCGACACCTACGGGCCGGGCATTAACATATTCGGGATTCCATTTTCCCCACAGCGTAGGCTTCCCGTTCCAGTCGACCATGTAATAGTTATTATCGATTGTATGTTGCATCAGGGAATCGATCAATGTTACGGCCCTGGACTGAAGATCCTTGTGGTCCGTGAGCAATTCAGCCATAGCACCGAATACAAAAATATGGCCGATCGCTTCATCGCTGCTGGTCGTCGACTTCCAGTCCCACTCGGGATCTTCCGTTCTTCTCCACGCCACATCGTCGTATTTATACCCGGTCCTCTCGAAAGACCTGGAAGGGAAACCCTTAACCTTGTTGATGGAATAAAGTCTTTCCATCGCATCCATGGATTCGCGGATATTTTGCAGCGCTTCATCAGACTTTGTCACAGCGTAGCGAAACACCTCGGCGCCGAGGTACATCGATGTCCACAGTCCATCGTTGTCGGAATCTTCCAGCGATCCTGTAGCCAGACTCCCGTCTTTCATATAACCCATCGTGGCATTGAAGCCATGACGGATGTGCCGTGCCCGCACTTGTTGTTCATAGTAAGTGGCTTTGTCGTGAAGTGTAATGTCATTGAAGCAGATCTTTGCAAGCCCTTTATCGGTGAGAATCAATATCGAATTCTGGGAACCGCTTTCAATATCCACCACGTGGTCAGACGGCAGCCACCGCCTTGAAGCGTAGTAAACGAATTTCCCTTCCTTGTCTTTTGTGAAAGCGCCTTTTGTTGTTCCAAACCAGAGACTACCGTCAATTTCCCGGATCGTTGTGATCTCCGTCCAGGGAAGTTTCTTTACCGGTTCACCTTTTTGCTGCCTTGATTCCGCGTCGAGTACGAAGTAGCCGTCAGTCGTGCCGACCACCAGCTCGGTTGCATTGTTTGAAAGCGCAAAGGCCGTAAAGTTATTTCCGGGCAGAACCGTTGTCAGGGACTGGTCTTTTACTGAAAACACGGAAACGGACTGTCCGGCCAGCAACCAGAACTGGTTCCGGGCCTTGTCGAAAAGTATGTCGGTAATTTTTTCGCCGGTCTTTCCGGACCACAGCACTTTCGAATCCAGAAGATACTGGAGGGACTGGCCATCGGAGATCAGGAAAGCAAACGCCTCCCCACCCTCGAAGAGGGAAGCTTCCCGCATATTGTGTCTCGAATAAAGTTCACCTGCCCATGCGTTGCTAAAAACAGCGCTATCTTCCAGGTAAACAAACTGGCCATCGTATAAACCGAGATTGCTGATTTTCTTATCCGCCATCGGCCGGTACGTCTTGTCCGGAACCAGCGTACCGGGATAAAGGAACTCTCCCCCGAATGTCTTTAACAACCCGGATGAGGAATAGATCTGTACCACACCGTTGCGGTCGCTGTATACGTTCCGTAGCGACACTCCTTCAGTCTGAAGTTCATACTTGATACTCAGGTCCTGCTTAAAAGCGACATCTTCGTAAACGGGCTGCGCACCCTCAGTTGCCTTCTTTTCCGAGCAGGAAACGGTAATGAGAATGCTGAAAATAAGCGCTGTGTTTAATAATCGATTCATCGAATAAAGGTTATACCGGCAAGGTTGACAAAAGCCCGGATATGTCGTATGGAATTTACGTTTATAAAGGAATGCTTTGCGAAAATGGTTTTTTTTCACCGGTGGATTATTCGATCATTTTCATGTACCTGCCCATCCAGTATGGCAGGAGCCAGAAAACGGGTTCGCGTTCCAGGTGATGATTCCCGCCATTGATAGCCCACGGATTCTTGTCCCACCGGATAGTGGACCTGATGGAAGCCGGCTGCAGTGTATTTACCTGGATATCGCCCAGCACCGGCTTATGAACAACTTCAATATCTTCGCGCTTCGTATGGTCAATGGACCAGTCGATCAGATCCAGCGGGGTATCGGTTAAAAGTTCAACCGACGCCTGCAGTCCCGTCTTTTTATTCCTCGAGTAACAATAGATAAAATTGATCAGGGGGTTATTGTCACCCTGCCGTTGTTCCATCCAGTTATCGATGTGCTCTTCATAAAACTTTACCAGTTCCGGGTCCCTCTCGCATCCGATCAATATGGGGTAAGCATATGCCGCGAGGATGACATCGTAGTAGATAAACCAGGCGGGGTTCTGATTGGGGATGTTAGCCATGTTTTCGCGGTATTTTTCTTCGGTGATCAGCCGAAGGTATTCGCGCTGGTATTTTTCGTCTCCCGTCATATAATGGGCTAGTTTCAGGAACGACAACATCTCCATAGAGTTCAGGCTCCGGTCGGGCGACCATTCCGGATCGCGGTTCAGTTTACCCGGAGACCAGATACCCCAACGGGTCGCCTGTCCGTCCCTGTCCGTTAAATTCAGATCGTGAGCCATAAGGTGGTCGACAATTTTTGCGACATGTTCACCTACCACTTTCTTTTCGTTATCGTCTGCAACGAGTTCGTAATAGAAATAATAACCGAACATATGACCGCATATTTCATCGCTGCTGGTATCGCCTTTCCACATCCATTTACCGTCAGCTGATTTACGCCACCTGACGGGTACAGGTTTGAACCTCGGCTCCTTCACCAACTCTTCGGCGAGCTCCCGTTCTGTGTAGGTGCGGTTTACATCATGTACAGACGTCCAGTCCGACGGAACAATGGTGCGCGCAAAAAATCCGTCGCTTTCAGTTACTTCGCGTAAGAATTTCAGGAAGCGAAAAGATTTCTGTGCTTTTTGTTTCGCATCGTCGCTCTTTGTTACGGCGTAACGGAAACTTTCCATCGCCAGATAGTTCCCGCCGTATTCGCCGTCATTGTCGTCATCCTCAGGCTCCCATTGTGAGGTATCGCCGGCGACGGGTAACCGGCATTGACCGGCGATCCAGGGATCGCGAATATGCCGCCGCATCAGTACATCATAAAAGTAAAGCTGTTTGCTGTCCAGCGTCATTTTTTTTCTCCGGATCACACTTACCCCTTTGGCCGTAGCTATCCATGCGTTGCCTGCCGAATCAAAAGCGATATCATTTACCTTATCATCGAGGAGCCAGCGACGGCTAAACAACAGCGAATGTGTACTGTCTTTATTATACCGGACAACACCTACATCGGTGCCGACCCACATTACGCCTTCCGCGGAACGTTTCACACAATTTACATTGATGGAAGGGATGCCATTCTCCGGCGTAAGTACCTTTGATTTTCTTTCATCCTTCAGAATGGTTACACCACCCAGCCCACCGGCCCAAACGTTGCTTCCATTCACAGACACACCGCGGATGTACGCACTGATCAGGTCGTTTGTATTGACCAGTTGCTTCGTCGACGCAGGTGTGGCATGATAAAGACCCACATCCGTCGCGACCCACAGCCCATGGTCACTATCGGTGACTGCATCGCGGATGGAACGCGCGATCGGGTAATCCTTTTTTTCACAACGATCGCCCTGGTAAAGCCAAACCCCACGGGCACCCAGCGCATATACACCTTCCGGTGCAACACAAAACGCCGAGATGGGAGATACAGCACCCGGCATCCGTTCCAGTTTACCATTCATAAACCGGTACACGCTGTTCCAGTTGCTCATCCAGATCGCCCTTCCATCCGACTCCACAGCAAAAGACGGTCCCTGCCCGGCTTCCGGAATCGCATGCTGCCAGTTCCGTGTTCCGCTTTTTTTGAAAAATAAACCCACGGGAGTAGCGATCCATGCATCACCGCCCGGATCCACGGCAATGCTTCTCACTTCAACACCCGAAGGGTCATCATTAAAGGGAAACGGATCGTGAAACTCCTGCCAGAAGGCAGTATCGGCGTAAGATGTCAGTATCGGAACATCCCTCTCGCTCGTCTGCAACGCTTGTTTACACGACCAGCAGAAAATGCAGATACATATTAAACCTGTTAACCGGTAATAGTTAAAATATTCGGTTTTCATAATTATGATAAATTCCTGTTAAATCCCGTTAGCGCGAAGGTATCAGCATACCCTGACGACCTGACACAGGCAGAAGGCCAACACCTGTTGCGCTCTTCGCTGCATACACTGTTTCCCGTGGACCTGAACTCAATACATTTTAACCGCTTCCCGCAGACGGATCTACTTCCGTATCTCAAACTGATCCCTGATTACGCCCTTGCTATCCAGGGTTGTGTATTTCAAATGTCCCCCTTTGATTTCCATCAGTTGATAGAAGTATCCCTCATCATATTGCGTAACCGCATAAGGCTCGGCGGTCATACTGCCGTGTGTGGACGGGATACTGATGGATATGGCGTACACGGTACCCCTGGCGTATGAATCGACCACATTCCCGTTATACATCGGTTTCGAACGCATGTAGTAGTGGATGTGCCCACCCATTACCATGTCGACGTGATACTTGTCGAATAACGGTACCCATGCCTGCTGGATGTCGAGGTATGGTTCTTCAAAATTATAGGGTGGAAAATGAAACATCACAAATTTCCAGGTGGCCTTTGTGTTTCGGAGCGTTTCGCCGATCCAGGCGGTGTGATCATCGACATCGGAAGTGGCATCGATCATGAGGAACAGCGCATTGCCGTATTCGAACGAATAGGTCGCTTCCCGTTCCACATCCGGCGGACCGTTGAGCGGAAGGCTGAACAGATCATAGTACAGACGCGCTCCGAGACCATCCTGACGGTCATGGTTTCCCAATACCGGCATCAGGGGACGTCGCGAAAATGCGCCTCCGGAATAGTGAAAAAGTTTATCCCAATCGTCGCGATAAAGTCCGGTACTCACGATATCTCCGGCGATGGAATAAAAAGCGATGTTGGCGTTTTTCTCCGCGAGGTTCACAAGCCTTCCGGAATCCGGGAATGTGTGTGTATCGCCGAACCATATGAATGAAAACTGATCGCTGTCGACTGCTTCCGTACGGAATGTTTCGGGGCTTGTCCTGAGCTTGTTTTCCGTCGAACCCACCTGGTACGTGTAACCTGTACCCGGACTGAGTTTATCAAGGTGAGCGTTATAACGGTGTATATACCTGTCGTTGTAAAGCATACGGTCCTGTATCGTCTCCATCGTTGCCACAGTGGTTAGCGTGTCTGTGGTCCCCGTTCTCCAGTAACGAACATTCCCGCCGGAGACGGACGTATTGGTACGCCACTGAAGGTCGATTGTTGTAGCGGGGGATGCACTCCATGTCAGCATCACCTGGTCTGGAGTCGGGGTCGATGGGAATGGAGTCTTTCGAAATGCTCCGATCACATGTGCTTCGCGGGCACGGCCCCGTACAGTAGTGAAGAGTATTTGTCCCACCATTTTTTCCGGCACCTCCGTCAATAACAGGCCGGACCAGTCATGATAGGTAAAGGCGCCGTTCCTTAATGTGTCGAGGTTGTAGGTCTGCGGGTATATCGAACTGATTTCCAGTTTCGCGACCGGATCCTGCGGCGCCACGGAAACAAAATATACCGGCCTGTGCTTATCAAATCCGTTTATTCCCAGGGACACGAGTCCGGAATCAAAATCCTTCGTCCAAACCTCGTATTCGTAACCTTCGGCGTTCCTGACGATATCCGGTGTTTTTTTAAAGCCGGCCGGAGCGATCCAGAACGGGACTACGGGCTGCTCCTTGTGACGCATCAGGTTGACGGTCACGGGAACATTGACGGTAAAATACTGGTAGCGGGTAGCGAGGACGTGTTTTTCATCTTCGCGAAGGAAATCCAGGATAAAAGTATCGTCGATGCTGTCGAATTTTTCCGGCGGGACGGCTTTGTACAGCCTCGTGATGACACTGTCCATCACCTGACTGACTGTACTTTCGGATGGAGGTGGTTTTTGGGGCTGGCAGGCTATTAATAACAACGCTAACGAAAACCAGGTGTGTTTAACATTCATATTCACAAAGTTGACCATTCAGCAAAAGTAAAGAGCCGGCGTGTTTGGAAAGAAACACATTCCGGCTCGTACTCGTTTTACCCAGAACGAATTTATCACTAACCCTATAAAAAAAACGCCGCGTCAATATTGTTCAACCGGATGCCCGGCAACAAATTTTCAGAAACCAAATATAAAGGGAAGGCCGGGGTAATGATGTTGACTTTTGCGTTTAGAAAACTTCAAAATACGCAATTGTACCGGGCGCAACGGTCAGGGATAAACAACACCACATTGGTTGCAGATCTCATCCATCGTCTTGGCCAGTAACAAGGTAAAATCCAATGGCATTAACGGGCTTTCCTTTTCACCCTTGTCCAGGCAGGTCATCACTTCCTGTATTTGAAATTCAAAACCGTTCCCCTCATAAGAAACATCGATATGCTCCACATCCTTGCCCCTTCTTGTCAGGGCGATCGACTTTGTATTGTACCAGTTGGAGTGCATAGTTATGATACCTTCTGTGCCCATGATCTCGGCGGTAATGGGAGTATGGAGAATGTTGGCGGAAAGCATGGTCCCGATTTTTCCATCCCTATAGTAAAGCATTGCGCTTGCCAGGTCGTCGGCGCCCGTTTCAGCCAGGTGCGCAATGGATTTTATTTCATCCGGCTTCCCCAGGATCAGCAGGATGAGGAATAACGGATATATGCCGATATCCAGGATTGATCCCGCTCCAAGTTTCAGGTCATAGACGCGGCTTGAGGGATCAAAGGGAAAACTATCTCCAAAGTCGGCCCGGATATATTTTACTTCCCCTACCGCGCCAGCAGCGATCAGCTCCTGAACTTTTAATGTTGCCGGCATAAAGCGTGTCCACATGGCTTCCATAAGGAAGGTATTGTGGGTATGGGCAGCCGTCACGATCTGCGCGGTGCTTTTATAGTTGACGGAAAGTGGTTTTTCGCACAGCACAGGCTTTTTGTTTTCCATGCACCACAACGCCTGCTCCTTATGGAAAGCGTGGGGTGTAGCGATGTAGATAATGTCGACATCCGGGTCGTTGATCAGCGCATGGTAGTCGTCGTGTACAACGGGAATGCCGTATGCCGAAGCGAACGCGGCGGCTTTATTCTTATCGCGGGACGCAACGCTGTACGCCCGCGCATCGGGAACGCGCTGGAGGGCTTCGGTAAAACGATGGGCGATTTTCCCCGGCCCCAGAATACCCCAGTTATATGTTTTATTCATGAATCAAATGATACCGGCTCAATGTACGGCTTTTATTCCCAATCGTTCGTGCCATGAAGAAAGGGATGTATGCAACTGATCCAACGCCAGCTTTTGCTCCGCGGACAATTGCGTATTGTTTGTTCTGCTGATCGTCTCAATCGGCAGCCCTCTTTTCCGGAGGAAGTATTTCGCACTTTGCGGATAGCCCTGGGAAATGATGGCGTCCGCTTTGGTGAGTTCCGACTGGAGCCATTTTACTTCCGGGAGGTCCAGCGATTCGTTCACGTGGGCGCACATCCAGACGAAAAGCTCCGGATAAAAATTACCCGCGATGCAGGACATTCCTTTTGCTCCCATCTGAAGGGAATACATCGCATTGGGTGTATGAGCGTCGTAAAATTCCAGGTTAGTTCCGCGGCACATATCCAGTTTCACCTTGATCCGCTCGAGGTCAAGCGTGGTGTCCTTGTGGTAGATAACCCGTTTGGTGGAGAGAAGGTATTTCAGCACCGCCGGTGTGATGATCCTTTTATAAGGAGAAGGACATTCATACGTACCCATGGGAATCTTGCCAGTGGCCGCGAGGAATTTTTCAAGATTCCCGATCAATACATCATCGGTTTCATCTTTCCCGGCAAAGTGGCTGGTGATCAGAATAACAGCACTTACACCCGTATCAGACATCTTCCTGGCGAATGCCGCCTGCTGGTCAATAGAATCACCGAACGATCCAGTTGCAACCACTGGCAACGTACCGTTGACACGTTTTACCACAAAATCCGTCAGTGCCAGCCGCTCATCGTCACCAAGGTGATACATTTCACTGCTCAGGCAGTTGGCAAAAAAACCTTTCACACCCGAAGCCAGGTAAAAATCGATGAGCTTTGCCAGCCCTTCATAGTCGATTCTTTTATCAGGGAGGAAAGGCGTGATCATGACGGGAACAAATTTCTTTTCATTCCGCGAGGAAAAAGAAACATCCGAAGGTACGTGGAGTGGAAGATATTCTGCTTTGCTGTTCATACTCGCCAAAGTACCAGCACCCAAGGCAACGGTTGCCAGGAATGCCCGTCGTGAAGACTTGTTTTTCATAACCTTGATCTCGAAGCATCAAAGTAAATGGTTTGGAAGTTAACGGCGTCAGGTTGATGGCATTGATTTGGTCAACCCGCAAAACTTAATCCGCATTTTGAGGAAATGTAAATGCAAAATCGTCACCTGGCGGGTTGGTAGTAGAATACAAATTCAACGTTCATCGAAGAAACAATTAGGGGAAAACCGGCGTTGAATGAAGTTATAAAAGTTTACCCCATGAATCAACATTATATTAAAAGAACCGTCGTGGTCGTCATCACAATGGCGTGTTTTCAGATTTCCGAAGGTTTCGCACAAGCATCTCCCGGGATTTGGGTGATCGACCTGGTCAGGATAAAGCCGGGAAAAGAAAAGGAGGCCCTATACTTTTATGAAAATAACTGGCTAGTATTCCGCGAGGCGGCACAAAAAGAGGGTTATATAAAATCATTCCGTCTGATCCGTACCGGTAAGCAAGACGTACCGCAGTTTGATCTGATGCTCATGACGGAATTTGCCGACAGTGCTTCCTTCAAAAAAATGGAGGAAAACTTCGGGATTGTCATGGGAGCCCGTCCCGGTGGCGCACGCTTTCTCAACGAACTCCGACCCAGGGATTTTATGGAGTTTGTAAATTCAATCGAAGGCACCGACCTGGCCGCAAAACAATAACAGACCTGCCGGGACTACAAATCCATTTCCCCGGCTCCTGTTAACACGGCGGGCATGGCAATGGACTGATTCTACATCAATAGCGTTTTGAACGTTTTCTGAACTTCCGCCAAATCTTTAATGTGCGCCTGGACGGCATTTAAGGTGTTGGGGGATTTCTCTTCCACACATTGTTCGATAACCAGGTGAGGTCTGATACCGATTTTTTTAATTTCGCCGGCCACCCGCTGATAGTTAATATCGCCTTCGCCGAATGTTTCGGACCAAATCCCGTTTACCGACTGACGGATGTGAATTTCGGCGACACGCTGACCATAGAGCTTCAGCACATCGAATACTGCAACTTCGGAATTTTGTGATCCGCGATAAATCCAGTGAACTTCAAAGCATAATCCCACGTCTTCCGGAGATGTATTCAGCATCATATGATGGAACTCTCTTGCGCCGGCCCTCAACTCAATATCGTGGATATGATACGCCAGACGCATATCCATTTTCCGCAGGGACGCTCCCAGTTTCCCCAGGTTCATCACCTGGACTTCCAGTTGCTCGTCCGATTTGATCACATCGCCGCCCCATTGTATCGGTGACGGATTTGTAACGACTATTTTTGTCCCCAGTTTCTTTGCGGCTGTCGCGATAGCCAATACGTTTTCAATGGATTTTTGCGCATCCTCTTTCGTATGAAGTGTGCTGTTCACATAAAGGGATGGAACTCCGATATTATATTTCTGCAGGTATGGCGCGAGTTTGCCGACCTCTTCTGCCGAATTGAAACTTCCCTCATACGCTTTTAATCCTGTACTGGCATAGGCAGCCAGGCATGAATCCCAATCCTCACCCCATGACTCACCGCTTCGTCCGTAAAAAGTGTGCCAGTTGTAGGCATTGCTGGAGATCGGAAAAGGATAGGAAGGTTCACATTGTGGCATGGTGTGAATAAACGGAAGTGCAGAAGCAGCAACCGTGTTCCGTAGAAATTCCCGTCGGGTTGAAGTCATAGCGTATTTATTTTAAGGTTTTTCCTGACTGAAATTGACGATTTACAATTTACGATTGACGATTGAGTGAATCCGAAAATCCAAAATCATAAATCAAGCAGCTAACTAAAATGTACAATTGACGATTAAGCGAATCCCAAAATCGTAAATCGTAAATCCCAAAATCGTAAATCAGGTAGCCTCCTAAAATGTACAATTTACGATTGACGATTAATTGAAACCAAAAATCGCAAATCGTAAATCCCAAAATCGTAAATCGTAAATCCAAAAATCGTAAATCTAAAATCGTAAATCCAAAAATCGTAAATCCAAAATCGTAAATCCAAAAATCGTAAATCAAGCGGCTAACTAAAATGTACAATTTACAATTGACGATTGACGATTGAGTGAATCAAAAATCGTAAATCGTAAATCCAAAATCGTAAATCAAAATTCCGTAAATCAAAATTCCGTAAACCTAAAATCATCTAACCAACGGAATTCGTCCGAACGCCGTTCGCAGCGCGCTGATGATCAGATCGCATTCATCCCGGTTGATGACAAGGGAAGGCCTCATGGTAAGAATATTACCTTCGATCACCTTAAAGGCTACACCCTGCCGCAAACAATCGTACATGACGGCTTCCGCATAGCGGACAGCACGTTCCTTCGTAGCCGGGTCGAGTACCAGGTCGATACCCATATGCAAACCTTTTCCCGCGACATTGCCGATCACCGGGAACTCATCTTTCAGCGCTTCCAGTTGTTGCTTCAGGTATTCCCCCAGAATTTCTGAATTGGACACCAGCTTGTGCTGTTCGATGTAGTTGATGGTAGCCAGGCCCGCTGCCGAGCATAATGGATTCTTCTCGTGCGTATAGTGCCCGATGGACCGGTGGCGAAGTACATTGTATTTCTCCCGGGTTACAATTCCCGCGAAAGGCATAAGTCCTCCACCCAGCGTCTTACCCAGTACAAGCACATCGGGTGTGACATAATGTTCGCAGGCAAACCACCTGCCTGTACGGCCGAAGCCTTCGATAATTTCATCAAAGATCAGCAGGATATTATTCCGGTCGCAGATTTCGCGGATCTGCTGCCAGTACGAAACCGACGGCACAACCGGAGTAGCGGAGATCGGCTCGGCAATGATCGCTGCTATGTCGGGGTTACGCTCAAGGATCACGGTCAGCTGCCGCAGGTACAGTGTATCGATCTGTTCCACGTCTGTCAGCCCCCAGGGGTTCCGGTAGTAATTGGGAAACTCGATGTGGAAAGCACCGGGAACCATCGGTCCCATACCCGTTGAGAAGTGTTCTTCGCCGCCGATACTGGACGACTGAAAGCCGTTGCCGTGATAAGAATCCCAGTATGAAATGGTTTTCCATTTGCCGGTCACATGTTTCGCCAGCGACACCGCTATTTCGATTGCCTCCGACCCGCCGGGACAATACAACACCCGGGTCAGTTCAGGTGGTGTAATCGCCACCAGCTTTTTCGCCAACTCAATAGCCGGGATGTTGGTATAACGTCGTGGCGTAAATGCCAGCTGATCCTGCAGCTGGTTTATCACGGATGCGATAACATCGGGATTTGAAAAGCCGGCATTGTGAACACCGTTTCCATGGAGGTCGAGGTATCGCTTTCCGTCGAGATCTTCTATCCACGCCCCTTCTGTTTTGCGAAGCACATTCATCACCGGTGTTGACAGCGCCTGGTGAAGAAAATATTTTGCGTCCTCGCCGATCAGGTTTTTTGTCGTGTCGCCAAGCGACCGGATGAATACTTCGCGGAGATCGCCGGTATTGATATCGCCTTGTTCGCGCGAGATGTTCGCATGTGCTTCTTTCATGGTTTATTGTTCGAAGGTATACGGTTGATTGCTTCGGGACTGTCGTTCACTTTTGCAAGGTAAGAATTGAAACCTATTGTATTATGAACGAATCGTTAAATGACGAACCGTGAATCGGGCAATGGGCCGCCGGTATTTCGGTATTCGGCCGTAGTTACCCGTACGCGGCGACAGCCGTATTACCGCGAGTGTTCATAATGCGATAAACCGTCCAACCTTTCTTCATACAGATGTAAACTTGTTGTAATGACCAGGTGAAGGAGGATCCGGACCTTTGTAAAAACTGATGAGAAAAATCCAACTCTTCCTTTTCATGTGTATGTGTAGCATTGGGCTTACAGCACAGGATACGGGCACCAGGAACCTGATCATCGTCACTCTCGACGGATTGCGCTGGCAGGAAGTATTCGGCGGCGCCGACTCGGCGATATTATTCAACCCGGAGTATACCCGTAACCCGGACGCCTACACGTACTGGAATTCATCGGCGGCGGCGCGGCGTGAAAAGCTTATGCCTTTTTTCTGGAAAGAGATCGCCGCTAATGGCCAGCTGTATGGAAACCGGGAGCTTGGCAATCAGGTTAACTGTGCGAACCTGAAATGGTTTTCCTATCCGGGATACAGTGAAATTCTAACCGGTTTTGTGGAACGCCGCGTGCGCTCCAATGATCCCGTCGAAAATCCCAATGCGACGGTTCTCGAATTCATTCACAACCAGCCTGGTTTTAAGAACAAAGTGGCGGCATTCGGGACGTGGGATGTGTTCCCCTACATTTTCAGGGAAGAAAGATCGGGCATTCCGGTGAATGCCGGAAAGGAGATGGCGGAACACGGCAGGTCCGAACGCGAAGATCTCCTCAACGAGCTTCAATCCTTGCTACCGAACCCGCACGGCTCACGATATGATGCTTTCACTTTTTATTATGCGTTTGAATATTTAAAGCGGGAAAGGCCCCGTGTACTCTTCATCGGTTTTGATGAAACGGATCAGCACGCCCATGGCGGACGTTATGACGATTACCTGTTATCCGCCAGCCGCACCGACCTGATCATATCACGCCTTTGGACCTGGATCCAGTCGCAGGAAGGTTATAAGGATCAGACCACCCTGTTGATAACAACCGATCACGGCCGGGGTAGAAATCCAGATAAAGGATGGAAAAAGCATGGTCTGCTCTTCGGTGGATCCGGTCAGGCATGGTTTGCCGTCATCGGACCTGATACACCGGCGTTTGGAGAAATGAAAACGCGCGGGAAATATTTTCTCAAGCAATTGGCTTGCACGGTTACCTCGTTTCTCGGTCTTGATTACGACGTGAAAGAAGCAGGCGAATGTATTTCAACCGCGATCAGTCTGCCTGTTTATTCGGATGGGGAGTTGAAATGAACCGTGGCGATGGGACGGCCGTTTTTGAAAACACCGTATCCCTGCCCGCTAGGGATTCAGGGTTGAAATAATGATCAACAAAATAACGGATAGTTGTTTACGGATCGTTCGCAGGGTTTTAAACACCGAATTATAAACCGATTGAATCGTGATACCAAGTTCATCCGCTATTTCCTGGTTTGATTGATTTTTGTAGAACTTCATCTGCAGGAGGCGTTGCTGGTGACTGGAGAGTTTATTCATGACCTTAAGGACCTGCTCTTTCTGCCAGTGATAAGCCTCGTCATCAAGGTAACTGCTGTCCGAGAGGTTCATACTCATAACGTCCTCCTCCGATTTAAGCCGTTGAACAGGCGACTTCAGACTGTCGAGCAATTTCCGCTTAAGGGACGTGAAGAGATAAAATTTGACGGATGTTGTATCGTTAAGGTTTTCACGGTTATTCCAGATCTTAATGAATAAATCCTGGATACAGTCTTTAATCAGTTCGTTATCACTACTGATCTTCTTGCCATAGTTGTACAATACGAAGAAGTACCGCCTGTAGATCTGGGCATAAGCAGCCACATCTCCGGACCTGAATTCCTTCCACAGAACATACTCATTGATCGATACCAACTTACCATCCGGAGCCTGATCCGGGATTACGTCGTTTAATATCCGTTGACTTCCCTTCATCATTCGCGTTCTACAAATCCATCGCGCACACATTTCAAACGTTGTAGATTGTTGTGTACGTAAACAGGATACAAAATCGCCATTTGCACCTGAAAAGTAAAACGAAACGTTAACAATAATTTAAAGCGCCGAACAATATTCGGCCGTTATTTAGCTCTATTCATTATCTGTTATTTTTCACACCTTTTTCAACGTCCGCATCCGTATGTGACGGATTTTCCCAAACGGTAACTTTCAGCATATCTAATACCGGATGGTGATTTTTTTTATAAAAGCTCAGGCCATCCTGAAACGCAGGGTAGTCAGGTTTATTCAGCGTTATACACGAACGCCAGCGCAGGCGTTATTGACCTGGCCAAAGCCTTCGGTAAAAAAACCGTTACATGGTCGTTTTCCGCTTTCCACTTTACCCTGGTATTTGTGCCCACCACTTTCATTTGACTTCCTTTTGCGGGTACATTACCGTCCCATTCGATCGTCTTGCGAGGTGTGCCTTCCTGATCCAAACAAGCGAGCGCATACAGTTCACCTCCCTTTCCCTGTGTAAAGAATGTATTGCCGGAACGATAGCGCTTTGCCGTCCGGGTGGAGTATATCGCTGATCCGTTTTGCTTCAACCATGTACCGATTTCATTTAGTCTTTCCACCTGTGCCGCATTGAACGTTCCATCTGCACCCGGACCAACACCAAGAAGAAAGCTTCCTCCTTTTGCGACTACTTCAATCAAGGTGTGAATAACCTTTGCGGCGGATTTATACCTGTCGTTTGGAACATAGCCCCATGCATCTCCCAGTGTGATACAGCTTTCCCACGGGTGATCAAGTTTTTCAGCAGGAATACTTTGTTCGGGTGTCTGATAATTTTCGTAAGGACCATGAACGGTGCGATCAACGATCAGTAAACCCGGCTGTGCCCGGCGGGCCATCGCGGCAATACGCGGCATATCGACGTGCTGACTCCACGGCGGAATCGGAGCACCCCATCCCCGCACTTCGTCCGTAACAGTCTCCAGCGGCCTTACCCATCCGCCATCCAACCACAGAATGTCGATCGACCCGTATTCGTTCATGAGTTCATTGACCTGGTTGTAGGTGAATTCTTTAAATTTATTCCATCGCCACGGATATTTCCGGATATCATAGTTGACATTCCGGTTTGGGGTCGCATACTTGGGCCACCAGAAATATTCCGAATGCCAGTCAGGTTTGGAGTAGTAAGCTCCGATCATAAAATTCCGTTTCCGGAAAGAATCGAATACGTATTTTGACACGTTCGACCGGGGATTACCGGCAAATGGTCCATTAGTAATTTTAAAGTCGCTCTCCTTCGTATCGAACATATTAAAGCCGTCGTGGTGCTTTGTAGTAAATACAACGTACCGCATACCAGCATTCTTCGCCGCCTCCGCCCATTGTTCGGGATCAAAGCACGTCGGATTAAAATCATTTTTTAATCCCCAGTACCAGTCCTTGTACTTATCATAAGACGAATTGCTATCACGTTCGATCCAGTCTTCCGAACACAGTTGCCACGACTCGATGATACCGGGTACGGCATACAAACCCCAATGAATAATCATCCCGAATTTCTGGTCCCGCCAGGTCTCGAGCTTTTTAACAACCAGGGGATCATCCGGCCATTGGTAGGTCGAAGACTGCTGATGAAGGTTACCCTGACCCTGAACGGATCCCGCGACGACCAGTATTAGAAAGGTTATTGACAAAAGAATATGTTTCATTCGTTTCAGTTTTTCCTGGGTTGAATTTCAATAATTAACGACTATTTACGGATTCCTTTTTACTTTGCCCCCGAGGGGATTCTTCCTGTAGGATACAACTCCCACGCCGTTTACTCCCGCAAGCAGGTAATCCTGATGTCCCACGCGTAGTATTTTTAAAGACTTCACATCCCCCGTCAGGGAAAGCCCCGAAACGGTCTGAGGAATGTATGTGAAGTTTCCTTTTCCATCGCCCTGGAAAAGCTGTCCGTAATTAGCGTCCATCTTCCCCAGGCGAATACGGATGGCGCTTTGATTTCCGGCGAGGATAAAGTCCGGATTTCCGTCATTATTGTAGTCAAGGACTTCAATAGCATAGACCGGGCTGTACTGTGCTTCAGGTGGCAGGAGGTGCTTTATGAATCTTCCTCCTGCATTCTCAAAATAAACCGTCCGGAGTTCGTTCGCATTCAGCGTCGTCGCCTGCCTCAGTTCATCACCGGAAAAAATGTCGGTGAGGGAAGCATCGGAATATGAAGCATAGTTTGTGAATTTCTTTCGCAGCGCGTAGATCTGATCCAGCATTTCATCACGTCCCGCAAAAGGGTAGACTTTATCCTGTATGTAATTCGTGATGACGGGATCAATGGATCCGTTCTTATCGAAGTCCGCGTAAACCATCATAAGAGGCCGTGATTCCGTGACCTTGAATTGTGAGTTCAAACCAAAATTTCCCACGAGGAGATCGTCATCGCCGTCGTGATCAAAATCCGCCGAGACCATCCTGTTCCACAAACCCGATGAGGGAATATCAAAATATTGTCCGGTTGCTTCCCTGAAGCGTTCTCCTTTTTCATTAAGGAAAACGCGGACTGGCATAAACTCTCCCGCCACGATAAGATCGGGATAGGTGTCTTTGTCTGCATCCATCCATAACGCATCGCTGATCATCCCGCTTCCCGCAAGATCCGGGAGGGCTGATCCTGTTACCGACCGGAACCGGCCCGTTCCGTCGTTTAACAATAAATGACTTTCGGCGGCTACCGGATAAGAACCTGGTATCACTTTTCCTCCCACAAAAAGATCGAGATCGCCATCCAGGTCTATGTCGCTTGGGCGGACGCACGATTTCGCACCAGTCATAAGAGGAAGGGTATGAATGGATTTGGAAAAATTACCTTTGCCGTCATTGATCAGCAGCCTGTCGTGCAGCGCCTTGTCATTTTTTTGATAGTCATGGTATCCGCCACTGACAATATACAAGTCCATATCACCGTCGCTATCTGCATCAAAGAACACCGCGTCGGCATCCGAACAGGAAAAATCCTCTTTGAAGCTAAAAGCAGCCGATGCGGTAAAGTTCCCATCCGGGGATTGAAAGAAAAGTTTACCAGGGCTTTCGTTCGTACCTCCGGCAAATACATCGGTCAGTCCATCTCCATTTACATCCGCCGTGGCTATGACCGGTCCGCAATTCGATAACATGGTTGTCAGGAGAGGTTGTCGTTTGAAATCATTGGCACCGTATTCCGTATGTACATATCTCAGCGGTGAGTCAACCCACGTGAAGGTTGTTGCCTGAACGTTCTCTGCCTTCGAAACTTCATCTTTGGCCTCCGCCTCATTTACGACGACTAATTGGTTAACCGGGATACTCGCGAGCACCGTTTTCCTGCCATCCGGCCAGCGTACCGATAACGAGTCGATCCTTTCCGCTTTTCCCAATCCGAAATGCAACTTATCACTTACAGAGGATTGATATCCGCGAGCCGGCATTTGCTCCAGATACTGCACAACGGCACCTGTATGTACACTTACCGATGCTCCCAGGCCGCGGGTATTTTTTCCATGACCTTTTAATTGAACGGTCAAAAAATTATCACCTGGTTTCTTATCGCGGGAAAGATTTTTGTAAAGCAGTGCCTCTTCATTTTGATTGCTGACGATCAGATCCAGGTCGCCGTCGTTATCCAGGTCCGCGTAAGCCGCCCCGTTCGAGAAGGTGCGTTTTTCAAATCCCCATGACTTACTTTCATCCCGGAAAGTAATGCCGCCGAGATTCCTGAACATGTAGTTATGCAAGGGAGTGGATGTCATCGAACTCACCAGTTCCAGCGTATCGGCCTTTTCACCTGCCAACACTTTCCTGAAATAATAGTCGCCTTTGTACTTGAGGAAATCACGGTTGGTATAATCGCGGAAGTATCCGTTGGTTACAAACAGGTCTTTCCAGCCGTCGTTGTCAAAGTCAGCAAAGAGCGGCGCCCAGCTCCAGTCGGTATTCGAAACACCTGCCAGTTGCCCGATCTCGCTGAAGGTACCGTCGCCGTTGTTGAGCTGAAGCATATTCCGCATGTTTTGATAGTGTAATCCCTCGTTGACCATCAGGGCGTACTGTTCGTAGTTATCCGGACCGTAAAGAAGTTTTTGGCGTTTGTTATCCGCGGGGAGCATGTCTGCCGTGAAAATATCCGGCCATGCGTCATTGTTGATATCGGCGATGTCCGATCCCATTGAAAACTGGGAAATGTGCTGGATATAGTCTGCCAGTCTGTTGGTGAACGTTCCGTCCCTGTTATTCATATAAAGATAATCGGGCTCGGCATAGTCATTCGACACATAGACGTCCGGCCATCCATCCATATTTACATCCGATACGGCGACACCAAGTCCAAAGCCCAACGCATTGGACAGGATTCCGGCGGACTGTGTTACTTCAACAAATTTACCGTCGTCGTTCCGGAAGAGTTTATCTCCCGCATAGGGATGTGTGGTTGTTCGCGCCTGCGCGTATTCGAGGTCGCGGATCACTTTCACGTTAGTTGCCAGAATAAAGGCATCGAGGTCACCGTCGCGATCGTAATCAAAAAATGCCGCTTGTGTGGAATAGGATTCATCAGCCAGTCCGAGCCCCTCCGCCATATCCTCAAACTGGAGGTTTCCTTTGTTGATGAAAAACTGGTTTTTTCTCTTGGCCGGTTCCGATTTTCCGGAATAACATACGTAAATATCGAGCAAGCCGTCGCCATTGATATCGACCATCGTGGTGCCGCTCTTCCAGCCTTCACGCCCTCCTACTTTGGCGGAAGCAGTAATATCCCTGAATGTAAAATTTCCCAGGTTCAGGAAAAGTTTGTTGCGCTGCATGTTGGACACAAAATAAATATCATCCAACCCGTCGTTATTAATATCTCCAACCGCGACCCCGCCCCCATTGTAAAGGTTCTCATACGTCAGGGCGTTGTGCCTGGCGTTTTCCGTAATGACGTTTTTAAAATTCACGCCGGAGCGGGAAGAAGGTACCGATTCAAAAAGCTTTTCTTCCTGTGCGGTTCCACTGACGGATACCAACATCCACATCACGGCGCAGATGTACTTCCGGGGCCAGGCGTGACAAATACGTATGCCTGCTTTCTTATCCGGTTTCATAGGCGTGCATTTATGGTGTTTTATTAAATGATGAAAGAGGCTGAACGTTTGATGGTTCAGCCTCTTGTCAACAGTGTTGTTCTCTAAAACTAGTTATCCCACCAGGTCTTTGAGCTCCAGGTATCGCCACCTGAAAGTCTTCCTACCGCGGTATCGTAACTTTCTTTGTTCAGTGTGCCTTCATTCGTTGGGTATGGTTGTCTCCGGGGAATTACTCCTCCGGAAAAATTGCCCGTATAGACCACCGGTGTCAGGACAGGATATCCGGATCTTTTCCAGTTGTTCCATGCGTCCGTAAAATTCAGCTGGGCGCCGCTGCTTGCCCAATACTGCTCGTTGATCATTTTCAAAGAATTTTCCGTAGTGGAAACATCCAGTGTGTGTGCATCGGCATAAGCAGTTGCCACGGCTGAGCTAATGGTGGCATCCGAACCGAAAGGAGACAGCGATAACATCGCGCCTACCACGCCGTTCCTGTAGTGAGCGGCCGCAGTACCGCCTACACTAAATCCTCTCACCGCGGCTTCTGCCAGCAGTAATTCGGTTTGCGCATAGGTCAGGATAAATACGGGACCATTGAGGTTTCCATAGATGGTTGTGCGGGGTCTGGAGTATTTTCCGATCGGTGTAAAATCTTCACCGGTTCCCGTTCCACCCGGATAATTGGGGGAATTTGAAATATCCGTTGATTCCGCGTTAAGGTCAAAACCGTTCGGTAGTCCGATTTGAATATCGGGATCAGAATCGCCGGCCAGACCGACCGTTTGATTCGCGATAAGTCCATCCTGAGGAACCTCGGCGATTACTCCCAGACGCGGGTCATCATTGACATCCAGGTAGCTGATCATCTTTTCACTCCATCTTACCTGATAGAAATCGGCCTGTGTAGTGAAATCACGGGCATAGTCGTTCCGGTATCCGTTCGTATTGTCGCAGACGATGAATGCATCGTCGTCATTGCTTTCGAACGTTCCGCCCGTTGCTGCTTTTTCTGCGTACGTTTTGGCAGTCGCCAGGTCAACTTTCGTCAGGCGCATTGCCATTCTTAACATCAGGGAATAACCGAATTTTTTCCATTTGGAAACATCACCGCCGTAGATGAGGTCCGCTGTCGGGCCTGACTTCGACTCGTCAAGGTTTCCAACGGCTTCCTCGAGGTCGCTCAGCATGTCCGCGTAAAGACTTTCCTGCGCATCGTAAGCGGGAGTTGTGTTTCCGCTTTTCACCAGCAACGCCTCGGAATACGGGCAGTCGCCGTACATATCGGTAACGTACTGCACATTCAGAATAACCATGATCCTGGCAATACTCGTCAGGTTCACTTTTTCAGGATCATCCTGGGTCAGCTCCACGATCTCATTCGCCAGGGTAGCGGAACGGTAACAACTGTTCCAGCTGCGTCCCTGATAATCGTTCGTGTTTCCGGAAGGAACATACTTGTCCATGTTCGAATAGTAGTTTGCACCACCCGAAGAAGTGGAAGCAAGAATCTGCACCCAGCCACTTTGAAATAAGGTGGGACCATTATAACCCATAGTACCGTCGAGGTAAACCCATTGACTGGAAGATAAAAAGTAGTTCGCGTCGAAATTACCGGGAGAAGCTTTTGTGGGATCCACATTTAACTCCGCCAGATCGTTACATCCTGCCAGAACAATGGCAAGTGCAACTGTCATATATTTAATTGTTTTTTTCATTATCAGTAGTTTTTGTACAAACAATAGCGGCCTATTTAAACTTGAGGTTCACATTCACACCATACGAGCTGGTCGATGGCAAACTGGTACCTTCAATACCGTAATACCTTACATTCGAACCGAAAGATGCTTCCGGGTCGATGTTGTCTGATTTCTTCATGATGGTTGCCAGGTTACGACCTACCAACGCCACCTGAATTGACCGGAATACCGGAACGTTTGCCAGCATCGACGCCGGTACGGAATATCCAAGTGTCAACTGACGCAGTTTAATGTAGTCACCGGACACAACGCTCGTAGACGTGATCTGCTGCGCTACCGCACGGTAATAGTCTTGTGCTTCAGCGGTAACGGTATTGGTTGCGCCCGCTTCGGTCACTCCCGTAGTAATGCCTTCTTCCCTGCCTTCAAGTGTCATTTTGTTCAACCCCCTCAGGATGGAGTAATACTCGGTTGCAGACAGAACCTTGTTACCAAAATTGTAATCAATCAGGAACGACAGTGTAAATGCTTTATAACTAAGTTCATTGGTAAGACCACCGTAGAATTTCGGCATCACGCTTCCCATCTGGATCAGCTCGCCGCGAACCGGAAGGCCCGAAGCATCCACCACAATCTCGCCGCCCGCGCTTCTCTTATAATCGTACGCCAGGATCTGAGGCCCTGAGCTGCCGACAACAAAAGCTGTTATCGCATTACCCAACGTTCCGCGGTTACTTCCCAGGTTTTGATTTTTATCGTCCTCGTCGGTAGAAAGAATTTCATTTTTCACGGATGTGAAGTTGGCAATAATGTCCCACGCCAGGTTGTTGGTTCTGACTGGTGTTCCCTTCAGCTGTAACTCGATACCTGTGTTCCTGGTAGAACCGGTTCCGATAAATCCGCTGGTGGCACCGGAGGCCACACTAAAATTACTCGGCATGATTTCGTTATCCGTCTTCCGGTTGTACCAGGTAACATCAAAGCCTAACCTGTTTTCGTAGAACTTTAACTCGGTTCCGATCTCCACTTCGGTGGTCGTAAACGGTTTCAGGCTGTAATTCGGCGACGAAGTGCTGAACGATCCCATTGGAATTCCCAAAAAGGAATTATCAAGACTGTAGTACAGACTGGTCTTGTATGCTTCTCCCAGTTCCCCGCTGGTCTGAGCAAACGATGCGCGCAATTTTCCGAAGCTTAATACCTGCGAATTGAGCAACTCGGAAAAAATCAGACTTGTTGAAACCGATGGTGTAAAGATAGCCGTTGTCTTATCCGAGATAGTCGGAGAATAAAGGGTCGAGTAGTCGTCGTACCTTCCGGTTGTACTTACGGTCAGAAAACCTTTATATGCCAGATCCACGGAATAATACGCGGAGTTTACTCCTGTTTTAAAGTAGGTGTAATCGCGGTTAAAGTTTGTGACGTTACTGAAGCTGTACAGGTTAGGTAAAATGAAGGGTCCGCCTCCGATTTTTATCCGCTCCGATTCGTTTGTCCGGGTGTTCACACCAAGCAGCGCGTCCAGGCTGATGTCTGTCGTGATCTTTTTCGATATCCCCAACAGTCCGTCGACGTTGAGCTCATAACCTTGTGTGTTCGCGAGGTCATCCAATCCTCCCCGGAAACCTTGTGAATAGGCTGTTCCCCACGGTGTAACTTTAAAAAGTTTATCGCTTTGCGAATCATAACCGATACGCGCCTGAACATATAACCAATCCAGGATATCGTAACGCGCGGACAGGGAAGAGATCAACCGCTTTCTTCCCAGGTTGTTCACGTACTTGTTGACAACAAAATAAGGGTTAGTTACATATTCATCATCGCCCCATCGGTTTTCAATACCGGTTACGGGATCATAGCCAAGGCCAAGGATGGTTTCATCAATATTGGTAGCCAGGAACTGTCCGTTGTTGGCGTTCATTGGTCCATCGCTTAATTGCGCACGGTTCTTTGACTCTTCATTGATGTAGTTGGCAACGAGGTTGATACTTAACCTGTTGGTGATCTTCTGATCAACGTTCAGGTTAATGGTCTTCCTGTCAAGTCCGCTGTTCGGAACAATCGATTTGTTGTTCAGGTTCGACAGCGATAACCTTACGGCGCCGTTTTCACCACCTTTGGAAACGGATACTGTGTTGGTGAACGATGTACCTGTTCTGTAGAAATTTTTGATGTTATCCTTTTGCGCCGAGTACGCGTATTGATTACCATCGAACTGTATGACCTGGCTGCCGTCAAGGCGGGCACCCCAGCTCATACGTGACGTGAGCTGAGCGTCGGAAGCGGTAGTAGGTTTGTTGCCATACGACCCCTGTCCGTATTCGTATTGAAAGTCGGTATTGTTGATGGCTTTATCAGCAATAAAATTCATATTGTACTCGATCGAAAAATCATCTTTTTTACCTTTTTTGGTAGTAATGATGATCACACCGTTCGACGCCCTGGCTCCGTAAAGAGCAGAAGCGGATTGTCCTTTCAGCACAGTCATGGTTTCGATATCATCGGGATTGATGTTACCGATTCCGTCACCGTTGTCGGCACCTCCCCATTCTCCCGAACTTCCGCGCTGCGTGTTGTCCATAGGGACGCCGTTAATTACAAACAGTGGCGCGCCGCCGCTGTTCATGCTGGGCATACCACGTAAAAGGATTTTGGCTGTCCCACCGGGACCGCTACTGGTTCCTTTTACATTCAAACCAGCGACCGTTCCCTGAAGGGACAGTGCTACGTTAGTCGTTCTTGCCTTATCGAGCTGATCACCGTTAACCGTTGTTACGGCATAACCAAGCCTTCTGGCTTCTTTGGTGATACCAAGTGCGGTTACAACGACTTCGCTAAGCTGCGTGGCGTCTTCCTCCAGCACAACATTTATCTCCGTTTGAGAACCGATGATGATTTCCTGGGAAGCAAACCCGATAAAGGAAAAGACAATCGCGCCGGTTCCTCCTCCTACAGCTATCGTATACTTACCATCCGAATCCGTTGTCGTACCTGTTGCTGTTCCTTTCAAAAATACGTTTACTCCGGGTAGCGCGGAGCCATCACTCTTCGACGTCACGGTACCCGTTACCGTGGCATTCTGGGCGTACATGCCCAGGGTGAAGCAAAAACTCAGGATAAAAGTCATGATTGGCTTTACCCTCCTTCGTAAATTTTTCGTCATAGATTAATCGTTAGGTTTAAATTTTTATTCATCTGAATCTGTCGTTAAGCGACAGTGTATTCATTCAACAGGAAGCCTGGCGATAACACAACAAGGCCGGCGATACTAACATGGTGCGCACCTTAAACTATCAAGTTCATTTTGCCAAACCCAAAAACTCAAAATTTCAGGTCCCGCGTTCACAACGGGTGAATTTTCATTCAGCGCACCAAGTCAATAACACTGGCTTCAGCCAAAACCAATATTTGTTTCCAAACGGGTGGGATGGGAAAATCTAATCTCCCCGGAAGGAAAAAAAACCAAATAATTGTGAAGCCGTGCCGAGGACGGCCGTTGCGAACGAAAGCAAACGAACGAAGGGTTTATTCGCGCACATCCCAGAAGATCCTGGAATCTCGCAGATCACCGGCGGCAACGCGCTGGTAGTTGCTGTTAAAAGTCCGTTCACTCACCGGATACGTCAGCCGCCTGGGCGGCATTTCATATCCCGTCAGCCCGGACGGAAAAAATTGCAATCGAGGAAAGGAGGTTCTTCTTTGTTCAGCCCACCGCTGAGGCGCCTGAAGAAAACCAAAGTGAACCCATTTCTGGGTCCATATCATCTTCAGCTTGTCGTCTTCGTCACCTTCGAACCGGACGGGTTCCGATTCACCGAGGAAAGCTTCGATCATTTGCTGTGTCGGCGGTTCGAGAACGGGCCGCGTTCTATTCAGATTATTGAGGTAGTAATAAAATTTTATCGAATGCATGATGCCTTTCCTGAATTCCGATCCGGCATCTCCTCCACCCCAACGCTGAAAGGCTTCCGCTTTCAGGAAATTTACTTCCGATGCCGTCATGATCACGCCCGGCAGATTGGAATTGTAGAGGAAGGTTGTCGAATCTATGATCGCATACTTACCTAATACCGCCTGTTGTTCCACCCTCGGAAGGTCAAGTGGCATGGCGTTAAACGTTTCGTTAGGAGTGAACTGATTGTTCAGCTCGCTTCCGAACTTATCAAACATTACAGGGATACGCGGATCGTCCGCCGGCTTCAGGACTTCTTCCAGCATAAAGTAGGGAGCGGGATAGTTTGTCCAGTCGGCAAAAGCCGCATGCAGATCGTCTGTATAGTTCGATAGTGGCGCCAACAGGATATCACTTGTAGAGGGATTGTAATCGGTGTCTTTCAACAATGGAAAATTATCCGGATCCGCCAGCATTGCCATTACCTCGCTGCGCGCCCGGGCTTCATCGACAAATGAGGTACGCATGAGTAACCGCAGCCTGAGTGCATTGGCATACCGCCACCACTGATCCAGGTCTCCACCCAGAAGTATGTCCTGCCTGGATAGAAGCAGCTGTTCGGCTTGCGACAATTTAGCGGAAGAAAGGTATCCGGCAACCTCCTTGAGTCCGTCAATGGTATACTGATAGATTTCCCGTGCATCGTCAAATACCGGATAGATAACATCCCCTGTTTTATTTAACATTCCGGCGTCGGAAAAAGGAACATCGCCCCACAGGTCGACCATTTGTGTTACCTGATCGTATAAAACCACCTGTGCCAATCGCAAGTATACGAGGTTGGCGGCTTTCTCCGTTTCGGACAACGCGGCATACGTACTTTCCATTTGACGAAAATGCGCCACCACACCCGCTCCGTTCGCACTCGGCCTATAAAAATCATTCCAGCGGTCCTGAATATAACTCTCGTTTTGCTGGTAGACCGACTGGCTGTTCAAAAATCCAACTGACTGGGTATACACGCCAATGTGCCAGTTTACGAATGTGCTTACCTCCCAATAGGACGGTCTCACGCGGTTGTTGTTTAACAGGGACGTAAAGAACTTATCGATGGTAGGTGTATTCGTTTTGTCCGGGTTCAGGTAACGGTCTGCGAGTTCATCCTGGCACGACGTACTTATCATGACCACCAATAAAAGGAATATGGTAAAAGCTTTAGCGTTCATTTCCTTATTTTCAAAAACTCAGGTTTAAAGCAAACCCATAGCTGCGAGTGGCTGCTCCGGCGCCTTCGTCGATCCCCTGGTTCAACCAATTCGTGCCAATCGGCGATTCCGGATCAATGTTTTCCAGCGTTCTCCATACGTACAATAGATTCCTTCCGACCAGTGAGAACCGGATATCCTGAAAGTGCAACCTGTCGGAGATCTGTTTTGGAATGGTGTATTCCAAAACTACTTCTCTGAACTTTATGTAGCTGTTGTCGTAGACCGCGCCCTTTTCATTCCATGCATCGTTACCCCAGTCAAACGTGTTCAGGTAATAAGTTGCCGCGTCGATCACAGTGTTATTCACCGAGCCGTCTTCCCGGACACCTTTCAGCTGCACGCCGTCATGGTACACCCTGCTATCGTCGGGCGGTGGCGTGTTGTGATCGGGAAGAAGAATTTTGTTACCCGATCCATCGACATAATATGGCAACCCGCCGTGGGCGGCGTCACGGTACGCCAACGTACTCTCATACAACCCCGCCCCCATACCATACTTTAGCGCCGGCGATACGATCTGGCCGCCGAAACTGAAATCGAAATTAAACCGCAGGCTAACGTTCTTGTAAAGAACAGAATTCATAAGCCCACCGGTAAACCTGGGTAACATATTACCCACTTTGACATAACGCGAATGATCCATAACATACAATCCGTTACTATTAATGATGTGGTTGCCATTTGCGTCGGTCATCCGCGGATACGTGTAAATGTTACCGATTGGCTGACCTTTCTCCGCCACGACCCGGATAGACCCTCCTTCCATACTCCTGAAAATCAATTGGTCTACCCCGGGAGATAATCGCTGCAGCGTTGTCGTGTTATATGCTACATTAATGCCAGTCTGCCAATGAAAAGGTTTTACAACGGGTGTGGTTGTAAGTCCGAGTTCCCATCCATAGCCTGTCAGCGTCCCCACATTGGTAAGTATCCGGTCCGACCCGGTGCTACCCGGAAGGTCGAGTTTCAGTATCTGATCAATGGTTCGGCTTCTGTAGTAGGTAAGGTCAACTCCTAAGCGATGCTGAAACATCCTGGTATCGAGGGCAAACTCCATTTCATGCTTACGCTCGGGCCGGATGTTGTTGTTACCAAAAAGGCTTCCGTTTGTCGTGGCCGAGATAACCGTACCGGACGATGTCTGCAGACTGTTCAGGTTATAAAGAATGTTAGCCTCGTAGGCCGGCGGCGCGTTTCCGACGATACCATAGGATGCCCGCACTTTTCCATAGTTAATGAACGAAGGCATCTTAAATGCATCCGATAGGATAAAACCGGCATTGACAGATGGATAAAAATAACGGTTACCTCCCGGCGGTAATGTTGACGAATACTCCTGCCTTCCCGTTCCCTCCAGGAACAGGTAGTTCTTATAGTGAACATTCAAGACACCTAAAAAAGCATACTTTAGGATCTTTGTGTTCGACAAATTGGTATTGAGGGTCGGGTTGTAGGAGTTACTCAGGCTAAACCAGTTTTCCAATACCAAACCGCCATTGGTACTCACCGATTCCGTTCTGTATTTCTCATCCCTCACCTGAAAACCTCCGTTTACGGTAAACCCTAAGTCTTTGTTAAACTTCTGAGCGTAAGACAACAATACGTCGGAATAAAATACAGCGTATTTGCCGCTGGCAATTCCATAAGAGCCTGTACTACTCGATCCGTTAAACTGCGTAGGGTACTCGTTGTGTTGACGCGTTTCTGTGGAAGATGTAGTAAAGTCATTTCCGGCCCTGCCCCGCAGGTGTAAACCTTTTAAAATTTCATAGTCGACGGTAAAACTTGTTATCAGGCGGTCCTGTGCTTCATCCTCGCTGTTGACGAGCTGTTGCCACAATAAATTCATCACCTCGAATCCGCGCGGCGTTGTAAACTTCAGGGCTTCGTTGGGATCCCACTGCGACTGGTCGTACGGCACCCACTTGTAACCCCCGGTCGTCCGGTACTTGTCAAAAAACAACGACATATCCTCGGCGCGGCTAAAAAAACCATTCCAACTGGACGTTAGCCTGTTGATCTTCAACGGTCGGTTGTGCACGTGGCTGTTTGTATAGTTAACCACCAGGTCCATATTCACCCGTGTATTAGGACGGAGTGAAGTGTTGAGACTGAGCATATTCCGGCCAAGTTTTCCCCCTACCTGTATTCCTGCATAGTCGTTCCTTGTATATGAAATCCGGTAGGACCACTTATCGATCTGGTTCACAAGCGAAACATTAAAGACCGATCCATAACCCTTCCGGTACAGGTTCTTGTAATTGTCAGGTTGCGCTGAATACTTCCGGGTCGAACCATCCCACCAAAGCACTTCCTGCCCTTCCAGCCTTGGACCAAACTGGCTATACGATTCGAATAAGGGTCGCTTACCGTCAACCGTACCATCACCGTCGACGTCCACCGATACCCATCCCGCCTCATCGGCACCTTCTGCAATATTTCGCTTGCTATCGAAGCCGGGCCCATATACGTTTTGGTATTTTGGTGTAAACGCGACCTCCTCCTGTGTCAGTTGATAATTAATATTTACACCCATGCCCTGGCGTCGCAATCCTTTCTTCGTTGTAATTAGTACGACTCCGCTAGCCGCATCCGATCCATATAGTGCGCTCGCGCTGGCTCCCTTCAGAACGGTTAACGTTTCGATGTCGGAAGGATTGATGTCGAGGATCCCGTTCCCACGGATACGAGTGTCCGTAAAATAGTCGTCGTTGTTTACACCGGCCGCACCTTTTTCATTTCCGTCGCGCATGATGACACCATCAATTACGTATAGGGGCTGGGTATTATAATTCAGGGAATTCAAGCCGCGGACCTGAATTGTTACCGCGCTTGTCGCGCCACCCGGAGCTGTCCGTATTCTTACGCCGGGTGCTTTTCCGTACAACGAGGAAACAACATTTGTATTTCCGGAAGCGGTTAATTCTGTATTGGATAATGTGCTGACAGAATAACCGAGCGTTTTCTGATCCCTGTTAATTCCCAGGGCTGTTACGATGACTTCTGGTAAAGAATGAATATTTTCATGAAGTTCAACAGATACCCGATCGCTGTTAACAACGGTTACCTGTTCCGTGGCAAATCCAACGTAGGAGAACAACAGGGTACTTGCGCTGTCAGCAGGGATCTCAAGAGAAAAATTTCCGTTTTTGTCAGTCGTGGTCCCGGTGTAAGTTCCTTTTAAAACAACATTAACACCCGGTATCGCGACACCTTCCGCGGCTGCTTTCACGGAACCATACACAAAGACCGGCTGCGTAATTTTTTCATCTTCTGTTATCGCGGCTGAATCCGTATCCAAAACGGAGGATGGAAGTAATTTGGTTTTCTCAGCCGGTGAAATAATATAGATATGCTCCTTTATGTTCTCGATCTTTTTAAAAGACAACGCGTGAGGTGTAAGTATCTCCTTAAGGTAAGATTCGATGTCTTCATCGAGGAGAGGACGGTATACTGATGATTTTCCCGACAAAAATATCTTCTGGTATGCGAAGCTTACACCATAGTGATGTTCAATTCTCTCCAGTATGTCCGTCAGGGGAAGTGTACCGGCGCCGGGAGGCATGAGTATCGTGTTTTTCTCCGAAGCTTTAAACGCAAGGTTTTGCGCATAGCTACTGCCTACCATGCAGGAACATGATACCAACGCAACGAAAGCTCCTATCACCCTGGGTGAACGGTTGTTCATAGGTTTCAAACTAGGTTCAGGCCAAACCTTCACTATACAAAAAAGGCCGCCATTATTTAAGCGGACGAATCACGATCTTGCCGTCATCTTTTACTATCTCCAATTCCAGGGCCTGGGAAAGAACCTTAAACAAGAGGTCCGCGTCCCTGGCCGGTACTTTCGCCGTAACTCGTCTGCCATTCAACGTAGTGTCCTGCACGACAACCGACACACCATAGTTATCCTCGATATCCCTCACGATCGCCGACAGCGGAAGGTCATTCATGATGTACAGATCGCTCTTCCATGCGAGTTTATCATTCGACTGTTGTGGTTCCTCTGCGCGCACCATCACTTTCCGTGACGATTTATCATAATCTGCTCTTTCGCCAGGCTGTAAAATTATTTCCTCCGTGCCTGTCTCCAGTCTTACCCGTCCGGATTGCAGGTACACGGAGAGGTTT
This sequence comes from Chryseolinea sp., assembly GCA_041742155.1. Lineage (GTDB taxonomy): Bacteria > Bacteroidota > Bacteroidia > Cytophagales > Cyclobacteriaceae > Chryseolinea. Next base: position 118,183 of record JBGSJE010000014.1, read on the forward strand.
TCTCTCCTGGTGTTTACATTGAATGATGTTCCCAATACCTGAACCGTTACTCCTGACGGCGTCTTGATCTTAAAAGGTTTCTTATCCCTGGTTTGTACAACAGAAAAAAAAGCTTCCCCCTGTAACGCCACTTCTCTCTCCCCTCCTTCATCCCACGCGCCGGAAATGCTTAGCGACGAATTCGCGTTTAGCGTAACCGTAGATCCGTCGGTAAGAACAACTTCCCGGATTTCGGCAAAGTCTGTCGTATGGATAACACGCTCGTCGTCTGCCGCTCCAAAGAAATAAATGCTGATCACTAAAATTCCGGAAACGGCCGCGGCGAGGTAAGCATATGTCGCCAGATTTACACTTTTTCGCACTGGTCTTTCTTCCCCTTTTTGGGCATTGGCCCGGAGGTTTTCCCAGACGCCGAGGTAGGCCCTGTTTGCTTCTTTGTCCGTCGACAGCCCGGCAAGTTTCACCATCGTTATCGCTTCTTCAATTTCCTCTTTCTGCCGCGGGTGTGCTGCTATCCAGTTGTTCCAAAAATGCTCTTTCTCATCATCTGGACTTAAAACCCACATTTGAAAGCTGTCATCCAACGCGAAATCCTTTGCCTTAAAGTCCTTATAATGACTCATTTGCTCTTGAATTAAATATGCCACAATTTAATCATGTTAAACGGTTTAATGCAGGGGTTCTAATCCCCCTGGGAAAAATATTTGAACAAGCCTGAGACCCGCGAAAATGACAGCTTTCCCGCCAGATTAAAAGCGAAAACGTTTGTGATCATCTTTCCGGGTCAATTTTTTCCCTGGCTACCTTCAGAGGATTGACCTTCTTTTCCGGCTCAGCCTGATCATCTGACTCGCCGGGTTGCGTCGGTTCATTATCACCTGGATCACACCCTTCGCCTCAAGATCGCGTTTGACCTGAATCAGGCACCAGCCCGGGTTCCGGTCGAATTTTATGGACTTGCATGCCAGCGCCTCGTCAAGGAGCCTGTTAAAAGAAATTTCCTCCTCCTCCCTTACTCTTGAAACAATGAAGTCCGTAATTGAGTGATATACCTCCGCCGGCAAATGTGTGGTGGCGCGACTGTGCACACTCACGAGTTCCATTTTCTCCATTTCTTATACTTGTTTACATTCCTAACCTAATGACCCGGCACGGCGTAGCGAATGGCCACATCGTTAGAATGACTTTCACCTTCAAAATCATTGCCCGTCAACTGACCGAAGATCGGTTTCGGTTAATTAACTGGTCGTTTCCTAAACGCCGCACGGCTGATGAAACTAACCTCAAAGCAAAAAAAAACAACAGCTTTTTTTGCCGGACTGGGCAGGTCAAACAATGTGTGTTTGTGTTTTAATCGATGGAATTGTTACAGACGAAGCGATAATGGTGTTCAATAGGGCCTTCGCACTGGATTTAACCGTTAAAAAATAACGAGCGTCCCTGGTACAGACGCATCTGCCTTCGTGTACGATACACCATCGACCTTCAGTCCGTCCTCGTTGAGAAGCGTGATTATTCCCCCATCATTTCCCAGTGCTGCACCTGTTCCCGACAAGGGTATGCGTATGGTGTCACCTCCAGGAATAACCACATTTCCAATCGTGTCCGATTTCGTTTTCGACTTATCGAAAATTTTCCAATCCTTCAGACTGATTGGAGTATCAGACTTATTGATCAGGATGATGTACTCGTTGCCCACATCCGGTATTCTTGGATTTACCATTGCCGCGACGAGTCGTACCGGCGTGCTGAACTCGGGTTGATCAACATCATGTATCGGGAGATCATTAAGCGGATTCCCGGTGATATCATCCGTATGCCATTTTTGAACCTGGAAGGCGATGAACACGGCAATCCATTTGTTTCGGGACGGAAAATGGATCAACAGTCCGCCATCCTGGTAAACACCATTGTCTTTTTTGTACTGACCATCATTCCCCTGGTTCATGTGAATGTCGTGAATACCGTTGCCGGGTTCGAATTTGAAGTACTTATCCTTTACCCCGTTTTCCGGACCCCACTTCTCACCAAACGCATACACGACTGCGTCGCCATCCGTGATTGCCTGCCTCACATAGAACCCGACCTTCTCGTTCAGGTCGTTATCCGCTCCGGGCATGTTGTAAGGAATAGCTTTCATGTCTTCGATGGGAAACATATTCCGCCGAATAAAATCGAGGGCGATTGAGTTCGGACGCGACGGAAGCGCTGTAAATCCGGGCGCCAGCGCCTGATCGAGAATATCGGCGAGGATCGAATGGTGAAAATCCTCGTCCATGTAGAAGAGTACTTCCGGTGGCGCCAGTTTGGATTTTACGTTGATCGCGATACGGTGGAATACACCGGAGGCTTCGATCTTGATTTGAAAGTGTTCGTTGCCGGGTGTTGCCAGCAGGCTGTCGGTGGCTTTTCCTTTGAGAACGCCGTATTTTTTCAGAGGCATAACGCGTTTATTTATTTACGACTGATTGAAACTACAGGGTAAGGTCCATAAAGTTTTTTCCCTTTTGCATGAACCGGGCTTTTACCCTGGACGGGTAGCCCTTGACCAGGTTTTCGACTTCCATCATGTGGCCCTTGTTGGCGCTTTTGGTCACCGATTCGCCACTATTGAACCAAAGGGTAAACGGCTTGTTGTTCATTCCATTGATGTTCTGCTTTCCATTGTTACCAATCCGTGATTGGACGATCAGGTCGATAACGTCCAGTTCGGGATTGGTGTGGGATCCATTTCCACAGAAGATGTAATTGTCAGCGCTGATCACCTTCACAAAATTATCATCGATGTTATGTTCTGAACCGTGATGCTGAACTTTTAACACGTCCACGTGCAACCCTCCGTTGGCATTCAGCCTTCTGGCAGCCTTCAAACCTTTCATGATGTCTACTGAGTGGCCGTCGCCGGTCATTAATACCGTCTTGCCGTTCTCCTCGACTAAAAACATGATGGAAGCCAGGTTCGGAGCGGTCACTTTCTTGCGGTCGCCCAGGACAGACGTTAGTGCTATCAGGAAATTGACATCGCTGGTGGATTGGCCCAGGAATGCTTCGTCTCCTTTCATTTTGTCTTTGATTTTTTTTACGGCCGCCTGGTTGTCATCCAGCCATGTATTCCATTCCTTGCGCAGAATATCAAGGTCCTCTTCAAACGGCGCGAGAATCGTCAATTTCAGATTACCGACGGTAACGGTTTTTGTATTCTTCCGGATCATCACCAGCTTACCGCCAAAATCCTTATTCAACGGAATGTTCAACTGTCCGGGTTTCAATCTTTTACTGAGCTGAATGGCTTGCCCCTTGCTGTAAGCCAGCTCGCTGATCTCCTGATCGTCCGCTACGTCGCTCGTGCTCATTATATTGGCGACCGCGGCAAGCATGCTTTCGATATCGGCCTGATTTTTGGTTTTAAATTCCGAGAATGCGTTATGCCAGATCTGTGCTACTTTCGGCGGACGCGGAGATTTAGGCGCCTTGATTGGGGTCCCATTGTTTTCATGAAAGTCAAACACCCGCCAATCCACCATATCTTCAACCATCTTCAGAACGCCGCCGATATGATCGTCGTCGATATGCGATACACACAGTAAATCAATTTGTTTCAGTTTGCTGATGGCAGGCGCAACGTGTTCGGTATAGGAAGAAGCGATACCTGCGTCGACCAGTATGTTTTTATTTCCGGCTGAGATCAGAATACAATCTCCCTTGTCGGATTGAAAAATTCTGAGTTTCATTTTGCTTTTCGTTTTGATGAGGACAGTATTTTCTTAGCGGAAGCTTTCCTTTTTTTCTTTTTGGAGCCTGGTAATTTAATTTCCCGCTTCTCACTTATAATGGCCGTTTCTGCCAGGCATTTCACGGCGTCAAGCACACCGAAACCGCAGTCATTCTGCCACGAGTAACTCAGACTAGGCAGCGGTTTACTGGTACGAATCATAATGCCACAAATCTGAGCCGCAGTAAGATTCCGGTTAACGCGGAGCATGTTCGCTGCCACGCCACATACAATAGGAGCTGCCATACTGGTCCCCGTCATACTGATCCAAAGCTCATCATCGCCGGCAAATCCTTTGGCCGCAGTAATATTACTACCCGGGGCAATAACTTCCGGCTTCAATCGCTTGTCCCGCGTCGGCCCCTGGCTCGAACTCTCATGAACGATTTGCCTTTCGAGATCAAGGTTACCAACAGAGATAACACTGCGTGAACACGCTAATGAACTGATGGATGTGTTGTCTACATTACTTTTTAACCCGAAGAAAGACGGAAAGTTCCAGGCTTCCTTCTCTCCAATCGCGCCTAACGGCCTGGGGTCGTCGCGTTCGATCCAGGCGTGATACTCCCCGTTTCGTATCTCGGTGCCGATCAAACGAACCACCCACTCTCCCGCTTTAATCGGAATAATCTCATCGCGAAGGTTGGGGGAAAGGTAGATGCTGATATAATTAAGTCCGTTAGACGGATGATAGAGGTCATTGTAAATGCTGATGAAGCTTCCGTCTTCGATTTGTTCATTTTCGATAAATGCATTGGGTTCAACGGGACCTAACCAGGGAAGTCCGGGCGGCTTGAGCATGACGGAAATACGATCCTGCGGTTCATACCAGATCTCCAGTTCGTTCTCGGAAACGTCGGAAACTTTATTGCCAACAACATTCCAAAGAATATCCGCTTCCAGTCCGGTCGCTTCAATCCGGCCACTGGTATGAATACGACCCATCGTATAGCCGATATCGTCAGCAGACCCGGGCGACTCCTGTCCGGAATTTCCGGCTGCTACGGAAATACAACGTCCGGGTATTGTGAGTTCCGAATTTATCCACCGGCTCACAATATCCGTACCGTCGTGCGCATGTCCATTGGTTCCAAGACTTATGTTAATGGAAATCGGCCGATTGAGATCTTTCGCGTAGGCGATCAGGTAGTCGACGGCGTGTACCAACCGCGAGGAATCGTAAAACGATCTTCGCCGGTCCTGGTCCTCTTTGGAAAGGGAAATCAAAACACCCACAATATCGGCATCGGGGCAGACGCCATTGTTGCCGGCTGCAATACTGGCCACATGCGTGCCATGAGAGCCTACCACAATTTGCGATTGTTTTTCAATCAGGTACGCTGGAACGCCCAGCTTCCTGGATTGGCGGATGGCGTTATTCATTTGTTCCTGCGAAAAAACCAGTCCATAACCATATGGAGGTCTGGTCACCGGTACCCGAAAATCACCACCCTGATCCCAAATCTCCAGGAAACGAGTCTTTCCCCGTGTATCCAGAAATTCAGGATGTGAAAAATCAAAACCTCCAACGTCAATGATACCAATTAATACCTGGCCTTGTGCCGCACCGTTGGTACGATAGGACTTCAGCAGGTTTTTAAAGTCAGAACCGGTTGCATAATTATTCGTGACTTTATACTCGGGTAGTTTCAGTGTCCGGCTTAATTCAATCGAGAGGACGCTGGGTTCACCATTTTTATTCTTCTTTTTCGACAGCTCATCTACCTTTGTAAGTGGGATCTGGGCGGATACCAGGTTCCCGTTCCGGCGGACCTCACCTTCAATCTTGTTTTCCTTGGCGTCGGTGAGCTCGATAAAAACATTTACCAGAATTCCTTCCGGTGCGTTACCAAACTTACCTTGCTTTTCCAACTTGGTTGTTAACCCCGGTGTACTTGTCAGATTTTGCTGACGGAACGAGGTCAAAGCCTTTCGCTTTTTGGATACGGCGACGTTGCCGCGGAATTCCGCCCGGGCCTCGTTGACTTCCTGTGTGCAGTTGGCAAACATACGAAGGGCTGCATCGACATTGGGTGATTTAATGTGAGTGGAGTTAGACTCACTTTTGCGTTTAGCCATATAACAAAGAGTTAATTTTAAAATCCTTACGAGATAACTTGAGTAGTAAACAACATCGTTACGTAGCTCATATCTGAAAACCTGGTAACAAGGAGTACGGTCTCGATCGGATCGAAGTGGTAAAAGAGCAAACGAAAGCATGACGTCAAATTCCAAGTGGGCTTGCGATCAACTGATCAGGTGGGGCGAGGAACTTGATAACCGAATTTAAGGGAATCGCCAGAACGGCACAATACCGGAAACCGGGGATCACCTCTTCATGATCGCTTTTTGAATCGATCCGACAGGATCTGGGTAAAAATTTAACGGTTTGATAATCTATGAAACGTTGCGCGGCCGGTGAGATTGGCCAACAGCGTTTCGGGAGCCTGCGGCCTTTACCATATCCTCATTGTATTTGACATGGTCAGGCTAAAGTTTTTCAAATTGGACCGGAAGGGGAATGCCACGGAGAGGAACGACAAAATGTGCAACGCTAAATCGTTGGCTGTGTCATACCTGGCTAGACCCTGTACTTGTTCTGTATAGCTGCGGCCTCGCGGAGTTGCTCGTCATAGGTAGGGACTTCAAACTCCCGCAAAATATCCCTCACTTTAATATCTGGATCAAGGCTCTCCAGCGTAGCCCAGTTCTCCGGATGAAAAATTTTAAAACGGATTTTACGGCCATACTTTTTCTGAATGTCACCGAACTTAAGTGTGTTCGGCCAGATATGCAGGAACTCTTTTTCAAGATTCAACGGCGCGCAGACCCATCGCGCAAATTCGCCGTCAGCGGCGATTACCTCCCCCGTCATATCAATTATCTGCGCATCCTCTCCCGTTGCTGACACGATATAATAGTGATTAAGCCAGGCCCGATCGCGCAATGTATTTGAATAAGGACCCTGGGACGGGAAGCACACCATTTCAGCACCACCTTCCTTCAACGACTGCCAGCCGTCAGCCCAGTCAGCATCCGCGCATATCTGCATCCCGACGTTACCGAAGTCGGTCTTCCATACCCGTGATTTAACAGGCCCTGGCGTAATACCACCACCCTGATAATAGGTTTCAGGGCTCACTTCCGTGGACGTGGGATGAATTTTATGGAATACTCCATCGATGTTCCCCTGGCGATTCAGCAAGATTGAACTGTTATAAAAACGGCCGTCTTTTTTTGTTACAACCGGGCAGGTGATATAACAATTCTGTTTTTTGGCGACATCGGCCAGCATACGGGTGACCGGGCCTGGCACTGTTTCATCCTCTGCAACTTCCTGAAGGGATTTCTTTTCGGTGATCCACGACGTATGGATAGTCTCCGGCAGACAAATGATATCGGGTTCAAAGGCATATACGCTTTCCATCCTGTCCAGCACGTCTTTCATCCTTTGCTCAATCGTACTGGTTGGCCAGAGACCTTTCAGGCTGATACCTGCAACCCAAACTTCGCGGGGAAGCCGGTTTACCTTTGACACATATTTACTCATTTGAATTTTTTCGTTCAATTAGCACATCACGTTCTACTTCCTGTCCACCGGCAGCCTGTGTTTGTCCTGTATTTCGGTTTCATTTTTTAACAAGCCGGCGTAGGTGGGAATTCCAAACTCCTCGAGGACCTTCAAAACCTTCAGCTGAGGATCTCGACTTTCAACGGTGATGACCGAAGTATTACCCCAAACCTTGATTCTCAAACGGTCTCCGTATTTTTCGAAGAGATCCGGAAGGTTGTCCCGGGTCGGCCATGTCGTAACATTGACCTTTTCCAGGTTGATCGTTGCCCACGCGTACCGGACAAATTCGCTGGAACAATCCAGGTCATTTCCGGAGATATCAATTATTCTCGCGTCACCGCCGGTACTTGAAACGATGTAATACTCGTGCAGACGTGCGTAGTAGTTCAGCATCCTCCCTCCCGGAAACTGCGAAGGAAACAGCACGATATCGGCACCTTTTTTTCTGAGATTATCCCATCCCTCCTCAAAGTTCGCATCATAACATATTTGCATACCAACTTTTCCAAAGTCCGTCTCAACGATGGGTTGATCGATGGCCCCGGGTGTTGTGGCTCCTCCGATAAAAGTCTCGTTGGGCAGTGTTTCCGTCTTAGTCGTATGTATTTTGTGATACACCCCGGCGATACTCCCCTTGCGATCCAGCAGGAGGCTGCTGTTGTAAAAATTTCCGTCTTTCCTTGTGATCAGCGGGCACACCACGTAACAGCTGTGCGTCCTGGCAAATGCTGCCATTCGGGCGGTAACCGGACCAGGAACCTTTTCGTCCTCCGCCAGCTCGTTAAGAGGTTTCTGTTCTGCTACCCATGAAGTATCAAACATTTCCGGCAGGCAGATCAGGTCGGGCTTCATATTCACTACTTCGTCCATTCTTTCGAGTATCCTTCTGATTCGTGACTCCCGTGTAGAATCAGGCCACAGTCCTTTGAGATCGACGCTGGCAACACAAATCTCCCTGGGTAGTTTTTTCTTCTCGTCGCGGGCGTTCTCGCCGGAAGTACCCGCGATCCCTGCCATCCCGGCACTCAACCCCAGCGAAGAACTCTTTATAAAATTTCTCCTCGATACATTATTGTCGTTGTCCATAAGTAGCGCTCATTGCAGATTTCCGTTGGGAATTTCTTTCACAAGACGTACATGGTATCGAAATGCTGCCTTGCCATCAAATTCACGTGATACCATTTCTTTTGAGCCGGTATATCTAAAGTTAATTTTAATCCCGGTAATTCAAAACACCTTCCCGTGCCGAACCTCTACAAGTTTCAGGTTGAGTTCCAATCGTTATTGAACGAAACCAAACTTGTGCCTCCACTCCCGAATCAGTATCGCACCACAAAACTATAATCGGATCCGGGGGCGATCGTTAGTACAGCATAGTCGGAACCTTTTATTGATCTTACCGAATAAGGTTGTTCCGACCCGTCTCGTTTTATACTACGGATCGTTTTTCCATTGTGCACGAGCGGGAGCATACAGGTGAGCGTGTTACTATGCTTCAGGGTAGATTTTATTTCAAAGGACAGCTCATTGTCCTTCCAAATCAAATTCCGGAATGCCGCTTCGTTTTTTGCCCTCAAAAATTCCAACAATTTCAGTTCTGTCCAGACGGGGATACCTTTGCTGTTCGCATAATCCAGCATCTTCATAAGTGGTATTTCTGAAAAGAAATATTCCGCATTGTGCGCCTTGACGCTGATGAAAGAATATGCTTCACCACCGAGACTGCGGTCCATCAGTCCCTTAAAGCAATTGAAGTATCCCTCCTTGTCGTCATGTTCCATGTATTGCTGATCGTAGACATTGTTCAGCTGCTGGTATACGTTGATAATGTCCCCCCGCAAATCCGCAAACTTCATGATCAGCCCGCTTCCGGTATAGTTACCCTGGTTCTTTCCAAACGCACCTAAAAAATGACCCTGGTTCGATCCGTTATCATAGTGCGCATAGTTACAGTCCAACCGGATTCCGTTTATTTCCTCAATCCTCGCCTGGGCCGAAAAATCCTTTGCTCCGTATTTATCCTTCCCGCACCACACAAACCAGTGATTGGTGACGGTAAGCATCGAATCAATTCCATATTCCGATCTCAATTTGATATTGAGGTTTTTATATACACGGTCCATCGTTGCCCAGTCGGGATCAACGGCTTGCCTGGTATCATCATAGTGACCCGCGATTTCAAAACCTCTGCCGATCCACGTATCGACCCATTCCTTTGAAATTAGATCGAGCTCTTTCACGTACAACGTCATCCGGGCTCCTTTTGAATAAACATCGTCAAACTGTTTTTGAAAATCCGTTTCCTTGTTGTCTTCGCCATCGTTGTTCAGCGTCACCAGGCATTCCAACGCGTCGGGAAAATACCAGAACCGGGGCAGTGGTTTTGAATAGTTTGCCATCGTTTCGATGCCATGGGATAGCAACCTCATCTGCTCATCCGCCTGGTTGAGGATATTTTTCGTTGTATCCACCCAACCATTGGTAAACAAATCCATAGCGCGAATACCCGTTATTCCATCCGTTTCCAATCCGGCATTCCTGTGATTTCCCTGCCGTGTATATACAATGCTCAGGGGGAGGTTATATAAAAAAGCCATCGCATGCCCCTCACCGAAGTTGTTCATAACCACGGCCGGCAGTCCCGTTGCCATAACACCATCTTTAAACAACCCGGCTATCTCCCTTGCTCCTTTTAAATCATAACGATCTGCGTCTCCATGAAACTGCAGCGTTTCAGCCCTGATACCTTTGCCCGTTTCATCGCTTGTGTTGACCGCGATATAACCGTCACTCACCGTTCCTCCTTTGCCCCTGATGCCGAAAACATCGCTTAGTTTTTTGTCCGGTCTGAACGCTATCAGACTTCCCCCCTCCTTCACATAGCGGGTGAGTATCTTCGACTGTCTCCCAGTTAAAGCGAATTCGGTCAGGATCACCACGTCAAAATTGCTCAAATAGGCTACCGTGATTTTCTCGGAAAACGAGTCCGACTGGAATTCGTTAAAACCCTCCGTTTTTAATATTTCGCTGGTAAAAAATCCGAGGTTTTCAGAGGCGTGTAACACAAGTATAGGAGACAACGGTCCGGGTGCTGCATGAAGGGATCCCATCACGATCAAATACGCGAATAGTGTGTAGACAAAACCTGTTTTCATTTTTTTCATCTGGCCACAATCCAAAATCACACCGACCGCTTTATCCATTTTTCGTTGTCGTTTGGAGAAAACTTATTACTTACTTTTTTCCTGGACCGAGGATTCCGCCAGGATCCTGCTATATATGTTCCTGGCCTTTTCATAGCGACGCCGGACAACTTTACGGTCTTTTGTAAAATACCGGCTCCATACTCCGCCCGGCTCAGTTTTGTGCATGATGTTGTCGATCCATGTGATAAAAAATTGCGCGTCCTCGGCACTTGCCCGAACCGGCTTGTCATTTACTGTTACAAAAACAGGAGCCGAATGTAGCTGATGTCCGTTGTCATCCATACGGCGTGCACATATCCAGCTGCTGGCCGTAATTTCTTTGTTGTATTTCAGAATAACCGGTTCGCCGGGTGTCACATGACCTTGCTGACTGGCGATTACCTTTCCGTTGCTCACCAGTTCAACTCTTCCGGAAAAATCCTTTGCTGCCGTCCACTTAACTTCCAGTGAAACAGTTCCCTTGCCGTTCATTTTGATTTCATCACCCGGGCCATACGCTCCATTCACCTTCATTTCAATAAATTCTCGGTGACCGTTTCTGGATACAACCGTCCTGCCGTCTTTAATTCCCTCCACCCATTTGCCATAGGTCAGCGCTTTGTCCTTCACCTGGACGTAGGTTAACAATGTGCCGAATGGTTCGTTGTCGTTACAGGGATAATCAGTACCGGCGGTCAGACCCAACCTGAATCCGCAATTCAATAACTTGTAGTATGCATGGATTGCCGCTTCGCTATTATAGGTACCGTTATTGGGAGAGTTGCTTCCGAATACATCTTCGGACACGAAATCCATGGTACCAAGAGCCGCCTCTACCGGGTACTCAATGGGAATACAACAGTTCAACTCATTCTGGATCTTGTCATCCAGGTATTGGAAATGACAAAAACCGCCGATCGCCCCCTGCTGTCTGGCCCAGTTCAGTATCTTATAAGGAGATTCATCCCATATCTGGTGTGCTTCTTTCAGACCCAGTAAGATCAGATGACCACCCAGGGCCTGCTTGCCGAATTGTTCGTACGTTGCATCCCAATGCCATTCGGCATCCCAATGGACAATCCGGCCGGGTTGGGATTGCGGCGCATCGTTCCCGTTAACCTTCAGCATATCCGTCCGGCTCTCCAGGACTTCGCCGTTGCCAATATCCGCCAGGAGCGATATGACGCTCAGATCATTATCCTCCATCATCGTCACGAGCGCGTTTTCCGGTAATACGTCCGTTCCCCCGCAGTTCCGGTGAACGTGAACATCGCCTGTAAACCAATCGTCTGGTTCGGGGTTGAGAACAGATGATGTATGTTCCCCAGTCCCGCTGAATGTAAATATACTCTTTGCCGGTACCATCGTACGAAACGACTTTCCGGCGACGGCGATATCACGACCTTCACGAACATTATCTGCGGAAGTGGTGTAAAATGTTTTCAGGCGATCGATAACGGGTAAACCTTCGAGTGATCCTGTAAGATCTATCGGACGATGTCCCCGGCTTATTCCTACTATGGTAACCTGACGCACCGTGGAGTCGTAAAACGCGACGGCGGACAGGCTGTCTGAGGAAGTGGTACTGAATATACGGCGTGCCCCCGGCCGCACAAATTTCGACACCTGCTGAATGGCATAAAAGTTTTTCCTGGGCGTGTACGATTTCGACTTTGCGTCGTAAGCCAGCATTCCCCAGTAGCTGAATGGTGAGGGTGCATGATGCTCGTAGTAACTGTCATAGCCTTCAAAAGCCAGCGCCGCGGATGCTCCGTGTTCGAAAAGGTCTAAAAGATAACCGACGGATGTAGCCGCAAAATCATAGTTGTATTCACCCAGTATGCCGTCGTCACAACCCTTGCACCAGGCGTTCCATTCCGTGACCCAGATAATGGATCCCGGGTAAGGTGATTGATCAAGAAATTCCTCTAAACCCGGATAATGCCCCCCGTAGCTATGAAAGCCCAGGTGACCGATCCTCGTCATCAGCAACGGGTCCTCCATTAAGGGCGGAATAAATTCTTTTATAGCGATTGCCGTATTCGCATTGTCCGGGGCAACGATCCGGATATTGCCCATTATTCCCAACGCTTCCATCCGGGCCGTCAGTTTTTTCAAAATACGTGCATGCTGCACTCCGTCCAGGTGAGGACCTTCCGAATAATTGTGATGCTCGGATTCATTCGTCGGCGCGATAAGGCCAAACTTCAGACCTTTGTTTTTTATAGCGTAATGAAAAAATGAAACAAGCATCTCCACATATTCATCCTCGTATTCGGGTTTAATAACTTTTATTCCCATCCAGGACGGAGCAAATCCCATAAAATTAATCATCAGCTTGTCACTCACGCCACGCGCGTTGAGGTAGCGGATCATATCCCATGCTCTTTGAAACTTCGGCGTCTCGTACAACTTGTTATAATATTCCCAGTTGAAGGTAAACGGATCGTTGTTGTCGTTTACTACTTCCCACTTCTCAACCGTCTCCACCACCACTCTCCAGATCGTTGCATGCATGGAATCAAGTAACAGGTCCAATGCAGGCTCCAGTTCCCTGCCGTTCCAGGCCGATGTATTGGCATTGACACCGATGCCGTCGATCTGTTGAAATCTCTTCAACCCGTCAATTCACAGCGATCCCTTCGGCTGATCAGTCATTCCCTGACCCTGACCGCTGACGCTTAGGAAGGCCGTTAATACGCAAAAAATTGACAGACGCGCTATCATTTGGGTTTCTGTTTGTTGGAGTGGAGACAATATACAATAAGCATCGTATCGCTGAATCAGGAACCCGAGACAATTACCTTACCCGCCTTCGTCCTTTTTATCGTTACCGCATAGTCTCCGTTGCCGAGATCCTTCAACGCATATCCACCATCACTCGCGCCGGGATGCGGGGAAATGCTGGTCCCGTTCAGGGTGATAGCGGATGGCTTGAACGCTACGCGCAAAAATTCCACCCCATTTGCCTTGGTCGCTGAATATTCGACTTTTTTATCGCGATAGGCTACTTCCTTCAAAATTCCTTCTGAATATAAGATATGATTTTCACCCGGTGGCGCCCACTCCGGTACGGCGGCCAGTGTATGATAGAACATTCGCGGCCCTTCACCGTAACAATCGGACCACCAGCTTAAAACACCTTTGCTCAGCGGACTTTCAAAAGCCATTCCATTAACGTCGTTGCTATACGTGGCCCAGTTCAATGAGCGGTACGCTTTTTCTTTGTACGTCTCATCGCCCGAAACGGCATACCATCTGGCACACTCTGCGCCATAACGGGCAGTCTGATAATCCATCTTGTATAAAAAATCGTCCTGTTCACCTACGATATTGGCACCCCATTGATTTCCCGGCTCGCCCGGCGCACCTCGTGCGATAAAATGCGTTTCCGTCCATTCGATGAGTTTTGGAATATCGGATTTCCACGCTGCATTGAACTCGGGAAAGTCAAACATGAGCAGCTTAAAATTACTAGCACTCAGGTTGCTCTTATAGGTATTGGTTTTTACATCCGTATCCGAATGGCCGTCGGTCCAGTATCCGGTCTTCAGGGGATAAGCCAACATAAAATCGCGCACCTTATTACAGGCGTCCAGGTAAGCATCGATATTTCCCACCTTTGCGTCGATCAGACAGCGTAAAAGCATATAACAACCTGTCCAGTTGGCACCATACTCCGCAGTAACCTGGCCCGAATCCATGATCACCCGGTACGGCCAGGGCGATCTTTCCGCCGTTCCAACCCTTACCTTACCCGCCAGCGTATTCGCCACATCGACTGCTGCGCTCAGATATTTCTCATCACCTGTATACTGGTAGAGGCGGTAATAGGTCAGCCCCATCTCTCCGGCATGATCGACCTGGATCTCATGAAGGGAAAATCTCTTTGCCGTGGTAAATCCGCGGAACTCGGTGTCGCCCGCATTGGTGGTCGTATAGGGGAAATTGGGCCATGAAAAATTCCCGGGACTGGTACCGTGTTCAAGTGCATAGTCCGTAAATTTTTTTACGATATCCATTACCGATTCGTCTCCGGTATAGGCATAATACAGCCGCGCAGATTCAAACCAGTTGGGAATTTTTTCACCGACATCATTCATCCACTGGTCCGGCTCCAGTTCGCCCGTCGTCTGATTGACACGGAATGCACAATAAAAATAATACTGCGGATATAACGACCGTGGCGCGGGCCCGGGACTTTGGGGAACCAGGGTCTTGATAAAATTCCACCGTTGACGGAGGAACTGGTCGTACGCCTTCGACTGAGGTGTGATCCATGAGATCAGTCTGGACTGATTATCCAGCACAACTTTATGGGTAGCGATGGAGTCGGGTTTCGAGGAATACCGGTTTGAGGTGCGCTGAGCAGAAACGGATGCTGTAATGGCTGCACCGAGCAGGATCAGAATTCCCATACCTGCTATTGATCGTGGTCCTTTCATGTTTTTGATTGACTGGATTTATTTAGGGATCCTTCAGCACTGGCCACCGGCATTCTAAATTTACATCAAAAACAGTCAGGTAGGATAGTGGACGTGGGAAACTGAGAAGGAATATAAGGGTGAACGGATACGCCTATTGTGGCTGGCAAGGCTTGGAGCTTTCAGTCATCTGAATGAATAACTTTTCCCGGGAGTGATTAGTCATCAGCAAATGCTAAATAAAATCAAGTCCCATCATACTCTTTACTACACGTCGGTAATGATGTCAAATCCTTTGAAGCTGCCAACCAGCGCAAGACCTGTAATTTTTCCAGCGACACCTTTGTCTTTGATTTTTGCAGCGATCTGATTGAGTGTGGAACCGGAACCTACTGCATCGTCAATAAGCAGAACGTGATCAAATTTTCGTTGTTCGGTGATGGCGAACGTGTGCTCGGCATTGCGAATACGCTCGTTCAGGTTGGAAAGTGATTTCTGAGGGACAGGAATAATGTTGCTGAGTTTTTTGATGTCGATCACGGGCAATGCCAACCCGAAGATCCGCCTGAATGTATTTCATGATCTGAACTTCTCGTCGGATGGTAGGAGGAATAAAACCCACGGCGTCCGCGCCGAGGTGATTGACCATATTGTGTATTTTTGGATTGGCCTCCTTCATCATGACACTCATCAGGTATTTGTTTTGTCCTTGCTTGGCATAGTGGAGGAGAGTGCCGAGTCGGGTTTTGCCGAAGCGCTCGATGGCATAGAAATCCAGGTAGTACAAGTTGTCCAGCCAGATCTTCTCATAGCCTTTCGTGTTCTTAAGTTTCTCCATTCCGTTTATAAAGCCCTGGTCGGAATAATAGCGGTCGTATTTTTTCTTCGTTGTCCGGTATTCATCCAGGGTCTTTTCCAGGGGAAACTTTCGCTGGCGACACCAGTATGAAAAGGCTTCAATTCCCTCCAGAAGCTTACCGGTTTCGGTCACCACCAGGCTCTTTCAGAAAAATAAGGGTCTCTTCATTGATGTTGGCCGGGATTTCGGCTGGCTTAACCTCGCCCTCCTCCCGGAGGCGATAAACCGTTTTCGGGGGTCGGCCTAGTTATTCGCCCTTATTTTGTCCACCCAGGCGGTGTAACACGATATGGGCTGTTTGTTTGGAAATACCCAGGTGGTCGATTATTTCCTTGACGCTCAGTTCTTTGTTTTTCTTAAAAAGCTCAAATACGTCGTTTATGGAGGCCATATGACTATTTACTGTTTACTGTCAATAGTCAAATATAAAGGAAAAATTTGACTGTTTACTATTTACTGTCAATAGTCAAGTATCAACATCAAGACAGGCAACACGAAGCCGTTTTTCTTAGTTTGTATGACTTCCTGCTAAAGAACGACCTTCAGCCGAGCCTCCTTAAGAAACTCTGTGACCCGGCAGCCGAACACCCTTTTGCCTGATGAATTCGAGAGGGCTTCGATCAGGCATTCCATTCCACGAAGAACTGGTCGGTCGTCAGAAAGAGTTAATAAGCGGAATAGAACTATGGAGAAAGTACAAGGGAATAGAAAAACTGGTAGAGATATATACACACACTGTCAATTCTAGTCGGTCAAATAAAACTGAAGCACAGCCTCCCTTTACGGCTCAGAAATTTGCTATTAAATCCGCCCTTCTGAAAGCCGGCATCAGCACCTCAGGCCTCACCATCGGAACAGTTCACGCACTTCAGAGCACGGAAAGGCCAATAATTTTATTCTCAACTGTCTACGGCCTGAATAATCTGGGCAATAGCTTTTTCTTAGATCAGGGCGTAAACATCCTCAACATAGCAGTTTCACAGGCTAAGGATTGTTTTTTTCTCTTCGGATGCCCTGATATTTTTCCGCGCAATAGCAATACGCCGTCATCAAAACTACATAGACATATACAGGAGACCACTACAGTTCAGAAACTCTGATGGACAATGTAGCTCCCGAAGAAAAAAATATTTAAATGAACTCAACAGATGGGAGATAGTACCATACAAAAAAGGCCAGCCTTTAGGGGATGATTTTTGTTCGGCCACCTTCGCGAGGCGCTACGGCGGCGGACGCCGCCTGGTGTGGGAATTGACGTTTGATGTTGAAGAAGAGGTAGTGGTATAAAAATAAAAAAAGTCAGCCTTGGGGGATGACTTTTTTGTTCGGCCGCCTTCGCGAGGCGCTATGGCGGCGGACGATTCGAACCGTCCGTTGAATAAGCAGTTGAGGTCCCGAGCGTACAATTTTCTAACCGTTTCATCTTGGACTTGAAAACGCTCGTGGATTTAAATGCCTAACTAACGCAAATTTCGATCTGAATCGGTGGATGATTTTGATTTGATCAATCGTAATCCCCCTTTAAGAGACGGAATAGGTACGTACAGTTTGAAATCGAAAATCAAATCCCTGTATTATTGCCTATAATGGTAAAGATTTCAGTGGTTAGAAGATGCAATTTCGTACGCATAAATTCTGGCATGAAATGGTTAACGGCATCAAGCGCTAAAGAACGCCGGTGAGCTTCCCGTATGGCCGGAATAAAAACCTTCTTATTATAGCCACCCCTTACCTTCGAATTAATTTCCGCTTTCAATTCTCGTGCGCTAGTAGACGTTGAGTTCTGAATATCATCGAAGTGCATATACAACCATACTTCAAAGCATGGATTACTCAGGGCCATATGCCAGTTGTTCCTTTTCTCACACTCCTCATGAATCGTTCTCAGCTGGTCGGCAGGCCACAGATCTACGTCCATAACAAACCACAATTGATCGTCATCTCGGAGTTCTTTCTGCTCCACAAAATTGGCAGCACTGTCCAACACCCACTTCGGCGCAGAATTGCCACCTTTGTTCTCCAACACAGTTATCTTTATCTGGGATGATCGTGTTGCTAAAAGTTCAAAATATTCCTTTTCACGAACAGCGCCTTCACAAGCAATTACAAAAAGAATAGCATCACGAAACGGTTCACCGCGCTTATACCCCCTGTTCTTCCTCGGCATATTCTTCCCACTTTAGGTCTGTAAGATTGCCGAGGAACGGTATTGCACCAAATCGCCCGTTCAAATATCCTTTTCGCACATCCAGATCGTACCGAGGCTTGAACTCGCTCATAGAATACAATTTTGTCGCACCGGCATCATTCTTTTCAGCAAACCAGATTTCATCCTGTCTGAAAATATCGAGATCAAGCAGGTTGGACTCATGCGTTGTAAAAATCAACTGACCCTTTGCTTGGTTGTCGCCCATGATCTTTTTAACCAACGATTTTAATAAAGATGGATGTATGCTTTGATCAATTTCATCAATCAGTACAACTGCATTGTTATAGATCAAGGCATACAGGGCAGGAAGGAAGTCCAGCAATCGTTGTGTTCCGCTTGATTCTTCAAACAATTCAAACTTGATAGGATTGCCATCCTCGCCAATATGCCAGGTGAAAAGTTTCTTTATTACCGGCTTTCCGTTGTCCATAACGGCAAGAGCATTTTCAGTTAGTGGATTTGCTCCGACTGGGATCATCTGTTCCCCAGAAGCTAAGCGATTTGATATTTCCTTGGCTTTTAGCAAGTCGTCCTTACCAAAGTACTTCTCCAAAGGGATTGTCTCCACATCGATTTTGCTTACTCCTGTGGCCGCTCCACAAAGAATTGTATTGCTGAAGGCATGGAATTTTTTTCTGCGAACGAAATTAGGGACCATGTGCATGGGCTTGTATTGAGGAAAGATAATGATCAAGTTTTCTGCAATCCAACGATAAACCTCCGTGATTTCCGTGATCTTGTTTTCTTTTAGAGTCGCTGCAAATCTTAAAAAGATAGTGTCATTCTCAACCAGTTCGTTGACGAACATATCGCGTCGATACTGATCCAGTTCAGTGACCAGATATTTACTGTGTAGTTCAATGGATTGTTTCTCCCCGCTTACCTTTCTTTCAAAAATCATTTCATCGTCTCCCTTTGGATGGAGGCGAACTAACCATTCTTCCAACACCTTATTGTGGTCCAAAATCAATCCATACGAGTACGTCGAAGTAGATGTGACGAATTCGAGTTCGAACGTGGTTGGTTTGTTCAAATATTCCTGTACAGCCTTATGCTTGATCGGAATCGAATCAAGCTTTTCGGCAAACACAAGCTGTTGCACAAACGCTAGAGCCTTTATGAAATTGGATTTTCCAGCTCCGTTTGCTCCATAAATGGCAGCTCCTTTCAGAATCTCAATGCCATTATTTGTATACACGTGCTCCCCGTGAATCTTAAAATTCCCCGTGAGCATATTAAACTCTGTCTCTTCCTTGAAAGACAGGAAGTTTGATACTACGAACCGTATGAGCATAAGTGGATTTTTCTCTTAATATATTCTAAGTAATTCAAAATAGTTAGTAATTAGAACGAATAATTTAAAAAATTGTTCTCATGAGAGAAAATTTCTCTTACAAAGGAACTTTTATTGAAATTGTGCGTTTTAAGCGAATGAGGCAGATATTCAGGGATTAATTGAAGTGCGAAACAAATAGTTACACTTATTATTTAGTTTTTTGGGGTACGAAGTATTTGGAGGAGTGTATATAATTTATTTAATTTTGTTACCATGAAATTCGAGGATTTTTCACCAATAGATGACATAGGCGTCGCTAAAGCAACTGCACACCAGAACGGGAAAATAGGATTCTCCACTGGAGCGAATAAACTGCTTGATTTTGAAAATAACCGTGCATTTAGGGTTTCGAAGAATGCTGAAGATCCAGAAGACCCGAACCTGTACTTGGTTCCGACAACGGATGACGATGATAAGGCATTCAAGGTCAATAAGGCAGGCAACTACTATTATCTGAGGCTAAAGCATATCATGGATAAGCTAGATATCAATTACCGCGAGAATAGGGTGATTTTTGACATCTGGGCGGAGAAAAAGGATAGTGTACAATACTTTAAACTAATGATGAGACCGATTAAGAAGCGAAAAAAATAGCCCATAAAAAGAAAACCCCAGGATTCTGACTTTGAGCGGCCGTGATCCATGGGGTTTTGAGATGTCGTTGTTGTGGCGCAAGGGATTAATCAACCCCTCTGCCGGACGTCTCTTGTTATTATCTGCACTAAAATAATGCCACAGGAGGGTATTGTCCAAGTGCAATTTCACAAACGGCTGCCAAAAACCGTAAATAAATACAAAATGGCAGTATTACATGTACCAAACACAACGGTGCTGAACGAAAGTTTCAGCAAGCCAACTGTAGACACAGTGTGGCAAAAAGCGAGCGTAGTTCCGGGTTATGACCCTCAGGTGTGGAGAAAAGATACCTGTGGAGCCTGGATCAAGCGGGATGAGTACGGGCTTATCTCTGAACACGGCTGGGAAATAGATCACATTATGCCCGTAGCGGCCGGTGGATCTGATGTCTGGGCAAATCTTCAACCCCTTCAATGGAGAAACAATCGCCATAAGAGCGACAGCTATCCAAACTGGAGTTGTCTCATTAGCGCAAAGGTAGCCTGATTAACAATGGACTGTTCAAATAAACGGACAGTCCACTTTTTTAAAACAATTAAATATCAAAGAACTTATGAACAAGATAATCGAAAAATTGCCCCTTGAGATTGAGGGCAAAAAATACCGCTGGGATGAACAGTTCATCACCGGTAAACAATTAAAGGAGCTTGCAGACATTGGCAACGAGCAGGAACTGTATTTGTCATTGCCGGAACCGTGGGATGATGAACTAATTACCAACGAAGGGAAAGTCGATCTGGGGCGAGAAGGTATCGAATACTTCTATGTTAAGCGACCGCTGCACTTCAATGTTGACGGCAAGCAATTCTCGTGGGAGAAGCAACATATCATTGGTAAGCAGATCAGGAAGGTTGCCAATGTGGCCGAGGAATTCGAGATCGTTCTTGACAACAAGGGTGATTTCGAAGATTTGCTGATCGAGGACGACGAGAGGGTCAATCTTTCCCGTCCAGGCACAGAGAATTTCAAAACTGTTCGGGCGGACGTTGAAATAACGTTGATCGTGAACGGTCGTCCAAAGCCCTGGGCCAAATCAAAAATCTCTTACGAACAGGTGGTAGAACTCGCTGGCGGCTCAAGCAGTGACCCCAATGTGGTTTACACGGTCACGTACGACAACGGACCACGTAAGAATCCGGAAGGATCGATGTCAAAAGGTGATAAAGTGCGCGTGAAAAACAAAATGGTATTCAATGCAACACCTACAAATCGATCTTAATACTGATTTGAAGCGCCTTCGGGATGAAGGTTATGAAATCGAGGTAATGGGTGGACACGTTCGTGTCCACCATATTCCCTATGTGAATAATGCGAGAAAAATTGTCTACGGTGTGCTGGTTTCTGAATTAAATCAGTCGAATGGTAGGACATTACCCCCCCCACACACGTGATATTTTTTTCAGGTGATCATCCTTGTCAGCAGGATGGTAGTATAATGACCGGTATTCAACATGCAAGCGGTACGCAGACTGTTGGCGAGGGCATTACAGTGAACCATTCCTTTTCGAACAGGCCCCCTAATGGTTATAAAGACTACTTTGAAAAAATTTCAAGATACGCCGAGATGATTTCGGCTCCCGCCATTTCATTGGACGCGACCGTCACGGCAAAGACGTTTCGCCCGATAGCTGAGAATCAATCCGAATCGGTCTTTAATTATCTCGACACCAACGCCAGTCGAGCCAATATACAGGCGATATCGGCGAAGTTTAAAGGCCAGAAAATTGCCATTATTGGCATGGGTGGTACGGGCGCCTACATTCTGGATCAAGTTGCTAAAACTCCGGTAGCTGAAATTCATATTTATGATGGCGACCCGTTTCTTCAGCACAATGCCTTCCGTGCTCCCGGCGCCGCTTCCATTGAACAACTCGATGGGACATTAACAAAAGTTGCCTACTACAGTCAGATATATTCAAGGATGCACCGCCACATCGTCATCCATGAATACTATATAGATGAGAGCAATTTTATGGAACTGACAGGATACGATTATGTATTTGTTTGCATCGACAAAAATCGTATTCGACTCTCGGTCATAGGTTTCCTTGTTAAGAATAATGTCAGTTGTATCGATGTAGGACTTGGCGTTAGCATAGCTGACAATAATCTTGTCGGGACGGTGAGAATAACTCTTGGAACATCTCAAAAAAATGATCACATAGGTATCCGTATTTCGGGATCAGACGAGCAACACGAAAATGAATACAATACAAATATTCAGATCGCCGAACTCAATGGTCTTAACGCAATGCTCGCTGTGATTAAATGGAAGAAGCTTACCGGCTTTTATCAAGATGTAAAAGAGGAGCATCACACAACATATTCAATTAACGTATCGCAACTACTAAATGAAGACACTGCAGCATAAATTCGTAGAATTCATTCCAGACTACGTCGAGGAGGGTATTCTTTACATATCGTTAGAATACGCTACGGCAGTACACAAGTGTGCTTGTGGCTGTGGACAAGAGGTGATCACGCCTCTTTCGCCAACAGACTGGGAGCTTACCTTCAACGGTAAATTTGTGTCTCTGAATCCTTCGATCGGTAATTGGGGCTTCGATTGCAAGTCACACTATTGGATTACCAAGAATGAAGTGAAACATGCCCGCCGTTGGGATGAGGATGAAATTGACGGTAGCCGGAAGCTTGAGGCCAAAGAGAAAAGAGATTACTATTGTATGCGAAAATACTGTCACCCGGAAGATCAGCGATATTAAATTAAAAGATGCTTGGATAGTAATGTGTCCAAGCTTTTAATTTTTTTGGTACGATCGAGCAGCCGTGTCTTTTCGTGTTTTTGTTTTAGCGAAGCGCTCATCATTCACTTTAAAAATAAAAACTTGGCAACGCTAAACGACTTTCAGAATTTGAAACTGGAACTCATCGACGAAATATAAACTTATCACACTTACGAAATGTAAATCCTCCACGCAGGTGGCTGAAATCTCACGCACTCTCCAAAATCTCGGGGTGAAAGGAGTCTTATCCTTCAGCAAAATTGGCGGAATTCTCCTCATGATTACGATGACATTCAAAAAAGATGCTTGAAACGCATAAGCGTAACAAAAAAGATAGCGCTCAATCTATTCTTGAACATGGAAGTGTAAATATTTCCACCTTATGATCAATCGCCCCGACCGGATTCGAGCCACTTCCCGATCGAATCGGGACGGTTTACTTCTTTGTTGAGGTCTCGAGCGGATACCTTTGGTGATCCGGTAATAGTGGGCGCTTCAACAAAAAAGTAAGCCGCTCGCCCTAACGCGCTAGGTTTTTCTTTTTCATTCATCAAGACCCATGCTTCAAATCATTAGTAGTTTATGAGCCTGGTCTCGGGTAACAACAAAATATAAATAGGTCTTCCCTTCTTCATAAAAAAGAAAAACCGCTTCCAGACTACATCGGGGCGGTTTACTTTTTGTTGAGGTCTCGAGCGGATTCGAACCGCTGTAGAAGCTTTTGCAGAGCTCTGCCTAGCCACTCGGCCACGAGACCTTTTTGTTCCGTGCAAAACTAAAAAAAACAGGGGTTATTGCAAGGTTATAAAAAGGAAAGGTGACCTAATCGTCAGTCACCTTCCCTTCTAAATTTATCAGGAATTATTCAGCTTTGTCGCCTCCGGACATCTTTTCTTTCAACGCACTGAGCGCTTCAAGATCACCCAACGTGGATTTCTCCGACTGCTGGTTTATCGATTGTACGGTGCTTCCTTTTGCAGGAGCTGTTTTCTTCTTGGCTGCTGCCGCTGCAGGCCTTTCTTCGTCGGCTGACCAGATCGATTTGTGCGAAAGCACGATCCTCCTGTCGTCCTTCGAGAATTCCAGCACCTTGAAGTCAAGGCTTTCACCTACTTCAATCTTGGCGTTATCTTCTCTCTGAAGATTCTTCGCCGCACAGAAACCTTCGATACCGTAAGGCAACTCCAGCACCGCGCCTTTGTCGTTCTTACTGATAACGGTACACTTATGTACCGAACCAATCGTAAAGATCGTTTCGAACGTATCCCACGGATTTTCTTCCATGTGCTTATGGCTCAACGCCAGCCTGCGGTTAGACGCATCCAGCTCCAATACCTGCACTTCCATGGTATCACCAACCTTCACAAACTCGGAAGGATGTTTGATCTTCTTCGTCCAGCTTAAGTCGGAAACGTGTACCAGGCCGTCGATACCTTCTTCCAGTTCGATGAACAAACCGAAGTTGGTCAGGTTACGGACGATACCCTTGTGTTTCGTTCCCACAGCGTACTTGGTAAGAACGTCTTGTCTTGTCCACGGATCTTCAGTGAGTTGTTTGATACCGAGTGACATCTTCCGCTCGTCGCGGTCCAGCGTCAGTACGACAGCTTCCACTTCATCTCCTACTTTCATAAAATCCTGAGGATTGCGCAGATGTTGTGACCAGCTCATTTCACTGACGTGAATCAAACCTTCAACACCAGGCTGCAATTCGAGGAATGCTCCGTAGTCGGCAACATTGACGATCTTGCCTTTTACTTTAGAGCCAACCTGGATTTCAGCTGCCAGTGCATCCCAAGGATGTGGCGTAAGTTGCTTCATACCCAGTGAAATTCTCTTCTTGTCTCCATCGAAATCCAGTACAACAACCTTGACCGTCTGGTCCAGTTTAAGTACTTCTTCCGGATGGTTGATACGTCCCCAGCTGATATCCGTGATGTGCAATAATCCGTCTACACCACCCAGGTCGATGAATACACCGAAGTTGGTCATGTTCTTGATCACACCTTCCAGTACCTGTCCTTTTTCAAGGTTGGTAAGGATCACCGCTTTCTGCTGTTCAAGATCTTTCTCGATCAACACTTTATGGGATACAACCACGTTGTCGTTCGTGTAGTTGATCTTAACAACTTTCACTTCGATCGACTTGTTCACATAAATATCAAAATCGCGGATCGGTTTTACATCGATCTGAGAACCGGGCAAGAAGGCTTCGATTCCGAATACATCGACGATAAGACCACCTTTTGTTCTGCGTTTAACAAAACCTTCGATGACCTGATCCTTATCCAATGCGGTTTGTACATATTCCCAGCCCTTAACGAGCTTCGCTTTTCTGCGGCTCAATACAAGCTGACCCATAGCGTCTTCACGCTCTTCGATGAACAGATCGACTACATCGCCGATCTTCAGGTTGGTCATCTCCTTGAACTCTGCCAGGGGCACCAGTCCATCGGATTTAAAACCGATATTCAGGATTACATCGCGGTCGTTGATTCCAACCACAACTCCTTTTACCACTTCGCCGCTATCAACTGAGGTGACCGTTCCGGAGTACATTTTCTCCATTTCGGCACGCTTGTCTTTGGAATATCCTTCACCAAAACCTTTGGTGTCGAATGCATCAAAGTCAAATTCACCCGGTACTTGTTTCTCGTATTTCGCTTTTTTCAGCTCCGAAACGGGTATGGCTTCGGTCGCGATCTCTTCTTTCTGAAGGGATTTGATCTCAGCCAACGGATCGTCTTCGTCGATCTCGATCTTACTATCTTTTTGCTTTTTCACAACGGGTTTAACTTCCTCAGCTGTTACAACCTTTCTTGGTCTTTCACCTGGTTTTGATGTTTTAGCCATAAAAAACGCCCTTTTTACATGCAGTGGACGGGCGGACCAGCTACACTTTAGTTGATGTTACAGACCCCGGAACATCGGAGCCCGCCCACTTACTCAAGCGGGGCTGCAAAGGTACGAAAAAACGCCAAAATCCATGCGCTATTGTAAAACAAAGCGCCACCCTGCTCCCCTGCAGCGCTTTTCAGGGACTCCCAGCCTGTTCCCGGTTTTCCCGTCGTTACGGCCCGGACACAAAAAAAGTCCCGCTGGGCAGGACTTATACTTGATTCGAATGTAAGGCTAGGGTATGTCCTCGAACTGGAGGGTACCCATGGCGTAGCTGATCAACAGCTTTTGGAACATCAGGTTGAATTCGGCGCTCTTAAAGTCACCCTGCGCCTTTATATATGCCTGGTTTACAGTCGACAGCTGAACGATGTTGGAGATGCCGAGGTCGTAACGTTCCTTTTCCATTTTATAAGAAATCTCCGCAGCCGTAAGCTGGGCCTGCGACGCAGCATAACTGGTCTTGGCATCGTTGAAATTCTGGTAAGCACGGAGGATGTCCGTCTTCACGGTAACCTCGGCGTTTTTGCTCTGAACCTTGGCGTTGTTATACAGGACGCGCGAACTGGCTGCCTGCGACCGGTAGAGCAGCCCGTTGTAGATGGGAATAAACAAGCTGAAACCGTAGCTCAGACTCGTATTGTCTTTTGTGAACTGATCGTTAAACGAGCGGTTGACTTCACCCTGTATATAGTTGTACCGTGATCCGTACTGAAGATTCGCCGTGACGCTGGGATAATATCTTCCCTTCATGGCGGAGTAGCCAAAATGCGCCGCCTTTTCCCGGTGTTCGGCCTGCTTTAAGTCGCTTCTCCGTTCAAGCGCCGTCGCATACATGGCATCCAGCGTGAGGCTGTCCGCAACCAGTTGATTGATATCCCACTCCACACGTTCCACTTCAAAATAAATATTAGGATCGATCTGCAGGGTCAATGCCAGCGTGGCAATATCATTCTTCAGCGTATTTTTCGCCCGTACCAGCAATA
Organism: Chryseolinea sp.; assembly: GCA_041742155.1. Classification (GTDB taxonomy): domain Bacteria; phylum Bacteroidota; class Bacteroidia; order Cytophagales; family Cyclobacteriaceae; genus Chryseolinea. The sequence continues at coordinate 144,806 of JBGSJE010000014.1, forward strand.
ACTCGGCATTCTTGAGCTGATATTGCTGATTATATAAATCGGACTCGGCTTTGGCCCCCAGTTCAACCTGTTCTTTGATCTGCTTGTAATTGACAGTCTGTGTGGCAACATTCTCCTCGTTGATTTTTACCAGTTCCTGGTCGAGCAGGCAAAACAGGTATTGATTGGAAACGTCGCGGATAACGTCCTGGCTGGAGCGCTGGACCTGGTACAACTGCGCCTCGTTTGTGTTGTTGGCGGCGCGGTACTGGTTCATCGCATTGAATCCACCGAATACGGGCATACTGGCGCTCGCATTGCCCCCGATGTAATCGATAACTCCATTAACAACCTTTCCTTCATTCTGGTTGAACGAATTTCCATCCGTGCGGTAAAAATCCGCGGAAGCCTGAACACTCGGTCCCATTTGCAGCAACGTCGAAGTCTTGTTAATCTGAGTATACTGCAACTGGTTTTTTTGCTGATTAAGCGTGACGTTATTCTGCAGGCCTATCTTTACGGCGTCCTTAAACGTCAGCTTTGCGGTAGACGGCTGCTGTGCGCGGCCAATCAATACGGCTAAACAAAAGATCCCGGAAAATATAATTCTCTTCATTTCTTCTTATGCATTAACGGTTACTTTTTCATCCGCAACGATGGCTCCATCAGCCACCCTGATAATTCGTTTTCCAAAACGCGCATTCTCTTCGGAATGGGTTACCTGAATGATCGTGATCCCTTCATCGTTCAATTTTTTGAAGATATCCATGATCTGCCTTCCCTGATCCGAATGCAGGTTACCCGTGGGCTCATCCGCCAATAATAATTTCGGTTGTCCAACGATCGCCCGGGCTATACCTACCAACTGCTGCTGACCGCCGCTTAATTGTTCAGGGAAAAGGTCCTTTTTTGCGACCATGTTAAACCGGTCGAGCATTTCCGCAACCATACTCTTGCGTTGCGTTCCGCTTACTCCTTTGTAGAGCAACGGGGTTTCGATGTTTTCGTATACCGTGAGCTCATCGATGAGGTGATAAGCCTGGAAAATGAACCCGATGTAATTCTTGTGCATCTCCGACTTCTGCTTCTCCTTCATCTTATGGACCGGCTCATCGAAAAAGTAGTACTCTCCCGCCGATGGCTCGTCCAGCATGCCGATAATATTCATCAACGTCGACTTACCCGCGCCGCTGGGACCCATGATGGTAAGAAATTCGCCCTGCTCAACGTGTAACTGGACACCCTTAAGAACAAAAGTGCGCTGGAAACGTGAATCCACGTATTTGTCAATATCCTGTAGTTTGATCATGAAAATGGTTGTTAACAATCGGCTCTCTGGCCCCTCGGATGCCCTTAAGGCCAACAATAATGCCAAGGGGTTTTGGTGGCTTAGACTAGCCTGAAATGACTTTTGTTACCCCGGGATACGTCCGATTGTGCAAATCGGTGTCCTATTCCGGACGGTGTCGGGTATTAAAAGATAATCGGGTACAAAATGACATCTACCCTCCGGTTCATTTGCATACCCTGGTACGAAGTATTGCTGTAAACGGGGTTTTCCAGGCCCCAGTCCTTGATCGTAATTTTGTGGTCCGGGATAGCTTTTTCCAGCAGGATATGCTGCACAGCTTCACTCCTCATCCTGGACAACCATTCGTTATACTCTTTCCCGCCGATCGGATCCGTGTGACTGATGAGGTGGATTTCATATTTGTCCAGCATGTTCGGGATGGAATCCAGCCAATCGTATAATTCCTCGATTTGAAAGTCCTCCACATAATAACTACCTCCTCCGAAATAAATGCTTTTGCGTATTTCGTCCGCCTGCTGCGCCTGAACTGCGACGCTAGCTAAAAAGACAAACAAAACCACCAGCTTTTTCATAAATTAAAGATAACGATTCACGGGGCAGAATGCCATCAGGGAACGGAAGTATTTCCCGCTGTTATACCACGTCTGAAGTTACTTTCCTCGTCGATTCCTGGCAGAGCCTCGCTTCTGCAGGCTTCGGCCTTCCCGCTCAATAACTCAGCCAGGTAACCGCGGCGATCTTCCCTTTTTCCACAACCGAAACGATGAGCACATTTCCATAATCCGCATCATCGTAATCCTTGAATTCCTCCCGCCCCAGCAGCAGGTTTGCTATCCAGGGAATGTTATTGGAGTGACCACTGATGACAACGGTTCCACCTTCATGTTTCTTCAGCATTTGTCCGATCTCTTCCGCTTTAAAGGCCTCATAATTCTATACAGACTTTCCTTTCTCCTTTGCCAACGGTGCTACTGTCTGTTGCGTCCGTTTATACCCGGTTGAATAGATCGCGTCGACTGTTGTTTTCGCGAGCATTTTAACCAACCTGTCGGCCCGTTCCATTCCTTCCGGTTTCAGTTCCGGATCCCTGGGATCATCACTTCCTTTCTCCGCGTGCCGGATGAGGATAAAGGTTGTGATTTTTTTCTGCGCCATGGATAACGGCGCGGTGAACAGGATCAGTGCAAAAAGCAGGGTAATTTTTTTCATCTGATATGTCTTTAAATGGATGTCGGTCACTCAGGCTATCGGCCGTTATTTATGTTTGTTTTGAATTCCTTCAGGGATTACACATCCGTTAGTCCTCCTCGTATCGGCGAGGTGAAATATTTTCCACCCCTGTTTTCCGCGATGCAGTTGAAAAGCATCCACTCCGCAATGACTGAACCGGTTAGCAACGTAAAAAGCATAGTCACACCAAACCTGCGCCAGGTCGCCGTCCAGTTGAACATGTATATTCCAGATTTCTTCGTGCCAGACATCGGGATGCGGCGTACCTACAGCCTTCAGGAATGCAGCCAGCGATGATTCACGGGTCAGCAACGGGTTGTTTTCCTTATCCCTCCGTGATGTGGCCATCGTCACTTCTTCGGCAAATGCTGCGCGGACCATCGCACTGTCGCCGAGCTCCATTCCCTTGAAGAGTTTACCGATCGTTTCTTTTACGGCTGTTTCATCCGGCGATACAACCTGAGCGTTAACCGGCATTCCTCCGAAACAGAGGAACAGGGCGATGACAAAAGAAAATCGAATGAGCATGGGTAAAAAGGTTTTTAATAAAGTCCATCCCAAAATAAGCGGCGTCAAAACCGACGCTTTGTGATCATTTAAAATAGAAATGCTAATATGAAGAATAGTTATTAATTTTAGACTCGTCATACCCTAACCATGATACAAAAAACCTTTTGGGCAGTTTTTTTAACCACTCTGATATCCTCCATTTCCTATAGTCAGAAGATCGACAGTTTGAATGCTGTTCTGGATACGGCAAAAAACGATCGTAAAGTAAAAACCCTGAATGAACTCTTCCGGGCTACCCTCAGCTCAGACCCGGTCCGGGCATTGGGATACACCCGGGAGGCATTGAACCTGGCAACAGAGATCAACGACAGCAAGGGAATGGCCGCTTCCTATAATAATCTGGGTATTATATACCGCAACCAGGGCGGTCTGGACAAGGCGCTGGACTATTACCTCACCTCGCTCAAGATTTACGAAGGCCTTGAAAACAAGGAGGGTATTGCCACTACAAAAAATAACATATCCAATATTTACTCGATCAAAAAAGAGTACACGGAGGCGATGAAATACCTGGAGGCATCGTACAAACTCTTTCTGGAACTGAATGACGAGCAAAAGATCGTAGGCTCCCTGAACAACCTTGGCAATCTCTACCTCGAAACGCAGGAGTTTGACAATGCCCTGCGTTATTTCGAAGAAGCGACGAAACTGAGCGAAAAGATCGGTGCAAAATTTGCCGATCCTCTGAACAACGTGGGAAACATTTATTTCAAACAGGGCAATTACCAGCGGGCGGTTGAATTTTATGAAAAGGCGTTGGAAATTGAACGCGGGAGCAACAACCGCCTAGGAGTCCTGAACGTTGTCACGAACCTCGGTATTACCTATGCGCGGGCGAAGCAGGCTAAACCGGCCAAGGTCTATCTGGACGAAGCGCTATCCCTTTGTACGGAACTTCAGGCTTATTCATTCCTTCCGTCGATTTACAAAGGTATGGCGGGTAATGCAGCGAATCAGAACGACTGGAAAGGGGCTTATGAGTTACAGCAGAAGTATGATGAGGCCCGCGAGAGGATATACGGCGAGGAAAGCACCAAGAATATTGCTCAGATGGAAATGGTAATCGATTTTCAGGAGAAAGAAAAGGAATACGATATACTGCGCAAGCAAAATGAAATCGACAAACTCGAACTTCGGAACAGCCGCTTGTTTATCATTCTGGTTATTATCGCCGTGTTGAGCATTCTCGGCGGACTGAACTTTTACTATATCAACAAGAAGAAATCGCTCAAGATTAAAAAAGAAATTGCCAGGCAGAAGAATGACGCTGAGTGAAGCACGTGATTTACTGTATTCGATGACGGGCAACCCCAGTCTGCTTCGCCACATGCGCAGCCTTGAGCTTGTGATGGCAGCCTACGCCGGCAAATGGGGCGAAGACTCCGAGAAGTGGGCCATCGCCGGTTTATTGCACGATGCCGACTACGAGGCATTCCCGGAAATACATCCCCGCGTGATTGTGGAAAAGCTGGTAGCTCTGGGTGAAGCAGAGATTGCACACGCTATTTCCGCCCACTATACGAAATGGAATGTGCCCTATAATTCCCTTCTCGACAAAGCGCTGCTTGCCTGCGACGAGTTAACCGGTTTTATTGTTGCCTGCTGCCAGGTGCGGCCCGACGGTATTAACAGCCTCGAGTCAAAATCCGTGATCAAGAAACTGAAGGACAAGGGCTTTGCCGCCAAAGTGGACCGCGAAGAAGTATATGCCGGCACAGCGCTGATAGGCCTCCCGCTGCATGAACACATTGAGTTCATTATTAACGTCTTAAAAGATAATAAGAGTGAACTGGGGATAGGGTAAGCGTGGCTGACCGGAAAGCTTCTGTTTCGCCCTAAATCGATTGAATATCCCTTCTGTCAAAAATCTTGCCGTTAACTAATTTTTAACACGAAATCCTTTCACAGTAGCCACTCAAAATATACCTTTGTCCATATAACAACAACCTGACATGTTTCAACAGTTTATTGGAGACGGCGCTAGCATTTTTATCACCATTGTCGCGGTCCTGGTGGGTTTTGCCACTGCATTGGGCTATATCGACTTTGTGAAGACCAAAAAGGAAGAGAAGAAAGAAGACTGATTTTCGATCGAAACCATAAAAAAAGCCCTGGTGTCGAAAATGTACCAGGGCTTTTTTGTGACCGGGAAATTATGATCTTTTCTAATATGGTGATTTATACTGCGTTTGCCACTCGTCCCACTTTTGAGTTTTGTAATAACCCTCGCCGATGAACTGCGCGATCTTATGAAATTCCGGCGCCTGACGGTAGCCCGGCAGTGGCTGGATCATCTTGAATTCTTCATCCAGGAACACCACCGTAGGATAGCTTAGCTGATTATTCAACAAGGCAGCAGCCAACTGGTGATACCCGTTCCTTCCGCTCGGCACAAATTTGAACGTCCTTCCGTCAAAAACGACGTCCTCTTTCTGCTCGCCGTTGAACTTCACCGCGTAGAACTTTTCATTCAGCAACCTGGCCACTACCGGATCACTGAAGGTATTCTTATCCATTACCTTGCACCACCCGCACCAATCGGTGTATACATCGATAAAGACGGGGCGTTTTTCCGTTTTGGACTTTTTCAGGGCTTCCTCGAATGTCATCCACCGCACCGGACCTTCAGCCGGTTCTACCGTCATCGAACTGATCAACGTGGCGAGGAGGAGACCTGCGGCAACTGCAACTATTCTTTTCATGATCTGTAATATATCGCTTGCTTCCAGGAACAAATTTAGGCAGAAAAGAGGTCCGATTTTACGACTTAATATTTCCCGGCGGGTAAAACGTAACCAATAACCCTTTTTGCGGTAATCACTGTACGAATCACATGATCCAATGTTCACAACTGAACAACATATAAGCCGAAAACGGCAATTCCAGCCAAAAAAGGCCTTTATTAAGGCTGGCATGCCATTGGTTGAACGTCACACGGTGAAAGCAAGATTTACATATAAGGAACTGACACTGGTGCTGGGGATTTTTGTGGCGCTGATCATCGCCCTTACCCTGTGGAGTGGAAGTTACCGGAACCTGTTTGAGGACCAATCAGGTATCATACCCGCCATATCCGTTCCCCAAGCCATGGATTTTGTTGTTAAGGCAGTCTCGTTGTTCCAACCGTAGCCGGGAAACAATAATATTTCCATTCATTTTTTCCTTGGCGCTTCTTTTATGTCGAGATAATATCTGTTGAGGTTAAAGACAAGTGAGAACCGGTTGCGGGTAATGGTGCTGATCCTTTCATCCGTTAACGGGATCGCATATCCGTAAAAAAGGTTTGCAAAGCCCAGGATTGAAATCCCAACCTTCGGTGTCACCTGAATCGAACTCCGGTTCGTTCCTTCGCCATCGTAATTGTGATCGATGAAATAAGTTACATCGGCGGCAGCGCCAAACAGGCCGGCCGTGAACTCGTAGCCGAGTTTGGGGCCAAGCAGAATATTGCTGTCATCGATAAAAATGTCGACCGTGCAATAGGGCCCGCGGGATAGAAGGGTGAGTGGATGCTTGTAGATATCATGCCATTGTACTCCAACTTCCACAAAGGCGCGGTCCATCAGGCCTACTCCAACCTTTGGAATAATGTGCGGTTTGGTCCAATACTGTTCAAATGGTTTCGTTTTGTGCGAAATGCTATCGTTCACCTGTGCGGAAAGTCCGTGCACACCCGTCACCAGCAAAAAAAACAACGCCCCTTTCCAAAAACTATTCCCGATACGCATAGTAATGCAATATAACCTCAATTGCCCTCTTTATGGCCTCGTTGATGGGGAAAAATTCTCTGGCCAGTTCAGCGTCAATGGCATGAAGCTGCATGTAGAATTGATTCATCACCGGCAGTTCTTTTCCCTCCGCAATTTGGGTATTGGTATACTCCACATTTACAGCTTGTTCCGACTTGATGATCTGGCAGGTAACCAGCTCTTTTTTATTGTACTTGTTCGTGCGGGCAGAGTACCCGAAAAGGCGGCAAATCAGTCCGCGATGGGTGTATTGCGAGCAAAGACCCGCTCCCCCCTGTGTTGGGTTTAAAATGACACAAAGCAGTGAGTCAGCGTTTTTGATTTTTTCCAGCCATTCAAAGGCCTGGTTCTCCCGGTAAAGGAAAAGCGCAAAGGGCAGGAATTCCAGCACCGTTGCTTCTATATCGGGTTTGAAACAACACTTACCACATCCTGTGGGACAATACAATCCCGACCATGACTGAAATGCTGCGATCTCCCCGTCAAGCGTCTCGAAGACCTTTTCTACAGCCTGCACCTTTTCCAGTAACATGCTGCAAATCTAAAGAAAGAATTCAGAAGCGCCTGATGTTACCGGCCTGCGGTTTTCGTTGTCATATGCAACAGCAGAGATCGGGCGCTCAGCTATCCGTCTTACGGATAAATTTTTCCAGTGTCGCCCGCGCCGTGTCTCTCACCTTTTCCTGAACGACGGACGTCCACCCTAAAAGGTACCCGGACATCCCCAATGCCTGCCGGGACCAGCGCCAGAAGTCGAACGAGTCGCGGTGTCTCACGATCTTGCCGTCCTGGAATTCAAATGACGAATCAATAATGTTGTGGACTTGCCTTCCTGTTTTCGAAAATGTATACCAGGCTTCCCAGTGGCAGGACCCATGCATATCGTTCGCTTTGACATCGCGAAACGTAATCCGGAGGTCTTTGCCCGCAGTAACGAGCATCTCCCACATGGCTTTTACTTCCTGGCTTTTCAGGTTCCGGAAAACGGGATCGGAAAAAGTTGCATCGCGGTGATAGGTATTCTGCATCGTGACATAGTCCTTGTGCTGAAAGGCGGTGTAAAACTGCTGTATAAGCTTCTCATGTTCATGCATAGCCGTCGGGATGGCTTACAAGATAACAATTAGGGGAGATTATTTCGCACCTGCTGACCGCTGCCAATGTGTTAACTCTTCGGCTTCGTCGCTTCAGGCCGCGCAATTCCTTCCCTCGCGCGCTGCGATTTAATGAAGTCGCTTCCAAATGACAGTTTTCCCGCAAGCGGTGACGTCTCATCGACCAGGCGCCAGAAAGGTGCAACGGAAGAAATCCGTTTCCCCTCTCCCAATTGTTCGAACGCGGCTTCCGAAACAATACGAAGAAATATACCGGTGGTGACAGGGCAGGTGTATTCGGCATTATACGCGCGGGCAAGATCGTTCCTCATGGTTTGTAACGTCATCGCTTTTCCTTTTGGAATTGTCCGGAGGTAGCTGTCGATGATCCGCGGTGTGGCGATCAGCATGCTGCATCCCGCCGGAATGTCGGCGAACTTTTTGTCGATACGTTTCACCTGTGGTTGCTTATCATCCAGAAGTACCTTGTCCGTCCAGGATTTACCCTTGCCGGGTTTGAAAGTAGTTTTTCCGGCGGTGGTCCCTGTACTTTTTTTCATATGGTCAGTGTTTGTCTTCCCCTGGCGTGTAGGTAACAATGTCAATACCGATACCATTCGGATCCACGATCGCAAAATGACGGTCGCCCCAGGTTTCGGTTCGCAACGTTATCGCTATTGGAATACCCAGCGACCGGATCCTGTTGTAGTGCGCCTCCACGTCATCGACTTCGATCGTCAGAAAAACCCCTTTACCCTGGAACGCAGGCTGGAAAACCGGTTGCTGCGTCGGGTGATCAGGCAACAAAAATGCGATTTCCGCGCCCCGATCGCCCGTATGCATAAGCAGGTAAAAGTCGTTCTCGAAGGTAATTCCAAAGTTCAACACTTTCGAATAGAACTCCTTCGTTTCAGCTAACCTGGATGTCACAATCCCGGCATTCAGTTTCATAGATGTTGATTTAGTTTTATCCTGCGCTTCAGACGAGTACGCGATCAGCATACTCAATACGGCCACCGCTACCCCCACAATAATGATCAGTCTTTTCATACTTTTTCCCTTCACGAACGTACGCCCATTTGGATTTCTGTCACGTTACCGGACGGGTTTTTGAAATCCGCATTTATATACAACTCCCGGTTTACTCCCTGCGCCGTCAGTTTTTCCTTTCCGATAAACTCAACCAGTTTAGCATAGGTCTGGGGAATGTCAAACCAGCTCCCCTCGTGCACCGCGGTGGCGCATGCAAAAGGTTCTGTTCTCTTCAGGTGAAACCTGCCGTCGTACTCCTGTGGAAAATCCGCAACGGGCAAAGCGATCTCCAGTGTAAACGGCTGGTTTTCATCACCCGTAAAATCGAAATAATGCCAGTGTACCGGTCCGGTGACAAATAAGTTGTATTGCACCGCTTCTTTCAGGAGTTCCTGGCCGACCTGAAGAAAGGTACCGAGTTCCTGAACCCTCGTCTGAGTCCGGAAAAACAGAAAATTGATGGGTTTGACCTGCTTGATTTGCATATGATTAAAAGTTATACGCAAATCAACACGATGGACGTGACAGCCCTATGTCAACAGGTTCCGGGAAAGTGCAAATTATTTCAGAAACAGGAGAATAGCCGGATACGGTCAGAACTGATAAAACTTCTGCGGACGCGCATTCAGTTTATTGTCTTCTATCTCTAATGCCACAAGATCGTCGAGCAATGAAAGAGAAACGTCACCCGGCCTTCCATTGCCGATCACTTTGTCATCGATCTGTACGATGGGCACTATCCGCTTCGTGGTGCTGGTGAGGAAAGCTTCCTTGGCGCTGAAAACTTCATCCAGGGTAACGACGGACTCCCGCGCCTGATACCGTTTACCGGCGAGCCGTAAAATATTTTTGCGTGTAATGCCCGGAAGCACATTCCCCGCCGCTGTGACGACTGTATTATCGTGTCTTACAATAAAAAAATTGCATCGCGGAAATTCGGAAACGATCCCGTTGCGGTGATACAGGACGTCGGCTGCCTGATGTTGCCTGATCTTGTCGGTCAGCCAGATACCCATCGTATAGTTTATCGTCTTTGCCTCAGGCAATTCACGGATGTAATCGCAGGTAATAACTTTTATTCCCTTTTCAACCTGATCCCGGCCGGGCAGTGAAAGCGGGTGCTGGGTGATGATCAGGTTCGGTGTACCCGGCTGGTATCCGTCTTCCGAATAGCCGCCCGTCAGGATCAACTTGATGCCTGACTCGGGTATGTTGTTCTTTTCGATCAGCTTATAGATGACAGACCTGAGTTCATCTTTGGTATGAAGCGGCGCAAGACGCATGAGTTGGGCCGAATGAAAGAACCTGTCCAGGTAATCCGGAAGGAAGAAAGGGTGACCGTCCTTGATTTTGAAAAAATCGAAGACACCATAGCCGCGGTGTATCGAAAGGTCCGAAACGTGCAAAAATGCTTTTTCCAACGGAATGATCTCGCGGTTCAGGTACACGTGCATTTTGCCTGGTGTTGCCATTATCTGTGATTTTTGGTCTTCAACTTTATCCCAAATAACGGGGACAATACATCATCGTGCAACACCCTGGACAAACGGCGACGGGGGTTGGCTTTCGGTGGTGGTCGATCACGGCAATCCTGTAAATAAAAAAAGACCGGAAGTTACTCCCGGTCTTTTCTCCTGCCGCAGGTTACAAAATCACAACCGGCAACTCTGTATATAGCCTAGAGACTGATGGTAGCATTGCTTTTGAATAACGGTTTATAATAGTCCCTGTAGGCCCACGCGAGATAGACGTGCAAGGCAACCATAACGATACTCATAATGGCGTTATCCGTAAGGAAAGCATGGAACAACAATATGTTAAGTGTGATCGGCATGAGGACGATCAGGGCAAGCGGTACGAATGTTCGGGCGATCAGAAGGCCACCCAGGATGATTTCCAGACCTTTCAGGAACGGGAAAAAGTAGCCCGACTGAAACAAACCCGTCGTAAAACTTTCCGCCGGACCACCGGTTGACGGCGGTGTGGGGAGAAAATGCAGGAAGAAATTCAGGCCAAAAACAAAGTAGATAAGACCCAGCAACGTGCGCGTAACCAGGACTGAAGTTGATTTAATTTTTGATGACATATTATTTATGGTTTGGGTTTACGATTTTATCACGCGCTTATTGCTTCTTCCTCGAAGACCGGGTAATCGGTAAATCCCTTGGGGCCGGCTGTGAAAAAAGTGCTGGCATCCAGGGTGATATTAAGGGGAAGGTTCTTTTGGAACCGTTCGATCAGATCGGGATTCGAAATGAAGGGTTTCCCGATGGCGACGATATCCGCCACGCCGTCGGTGATATCTTTTTCCGCGGTCGACAAAGTATACCCGCCGGCATGGATAAGCGTGTTCCTGAACCGCGACCGGATTTCCTGTTTAATTTTTGCAGGAACTTCAGGTGCTCCGCCTGAACTGTGATCGAGGAGGTGGATGTATACGATCCCCAGGTCGTTCAATTTTTCGGCGAGATACGTATACGTGGCATCGATTTCCGGATAATGGGGCATATCATTGTATACACCGTAAGGCGAGATTCTTATCCCGGTTTTGTTTTTTCCAATCGCCTCGCTGACTTCCGCTGCCACTTCCAGAACAAACCGCGCGCGGTTTTCCAAGCTTCCGCCATACGCGTCATTTCTGCGGTTCGAATGAGGTGATAAGAATTGTTCCAGTAAATAACCGTTCGCGGCGTGCAACTCTACTCCATCGAATCCTGCAACGATGGCATTACGCGCCGCCTGTACAAATTCGGCTTTTGTCGCGCGTATATCGTCGGACGTCATCGCTACCGGCTCGGAGTAGTCCTGCATGCCGAACGAATCTGTCCACGTCTGTCCCGGAACCCTGACCGCCGATGGGGCAATCAGGCGGGAACCGGCGGGAAGATTATAGGTATTGCCTACGCGGCCGGTGTGCATCAGTTGTACGAAGACCTTTCCACCCTTTTCATGCACGGCTGACGTCACGGTTTTCCAGGCTTTCGTTTGTTCCGCTGAAAAAATTCCGGGGATACGCGGGTATCCAAGGCCATTCGGTGAGGGCGAAGTGCCTTCGGTGATGATCAGTCCTGCGCCGGCACGCTGGCTGTAGTACTCGGCGATGAGGTCATTGGGAACGTTGTTAATGGCGCGGCTGCGGGTCATGGGCGACATGACGATGTGGTTATTCAGCTCGATGTCCGCGAGTTTGTAAGAGGTGAGGGATTTGCGGGTGTTCATAATTGAATCAGTTATATATTTAAATGTTTCGATGTGTTTGGGTAAATTTTTTTATTTTGTTCTTGCTATAAGCGCCTTCGAGCCGGAAAAGTTCATAGATACATTTAAATTTTTCTATTTATTTTCAGAAAAAAAAATCAGGCGGGTTTGATGAGGTTAACAGCAGCCGTATAATCCTTTATCAGCTGTTCATTCAGGTTGTATTTGTGGTTTCTGCCCTCTTTTTCGGCCTCGATCAGGCCGGCTTCCAATAAAATCTTGATGTGATGACTAATGGAAGGTTGTGTAAGGTCAATTACGCCCTGTATTTCGGAACATTGGCCACATCCCCCCTTTTTCGAGATGTGCTGTAAAATCTTCAGCTGGTTCGCGTCGCCAAGGGCTTTGGATATCTTTTCTACCTGTTTTAAACTCAAGATCATGTGTAATCGACCGATATAAATATATCAATCTGCCCTAGTTACGCAAAAAGTTTTAAAAAAGTTTCAGGCACTTTCGTGCGGGTGACTTCCTCTTTACGGCGTAAGTGTCTGTTTTAGTCCTTCCTGATAAGAGGTTGCCGTAAGGTTAAAGGCTTTTTCAATTTTTGTACTGTCGAAGATGTATTCATCTTCAAACTGATACATCATCTCTACAAATTCGCGTAACACCGGAACAAACAAACCCAATACACGCACGGCCATCTTCGGTAACGACTGGATCCCGGGTACGGGTCTGTTCAGCACGGCACAAGCCTGACGGACATACTCCTCTCCTGTAATTCGTTCGTGGCTTGTCAGCGCATGCCATGTTTGATTAAACGCTGCGGTGTTACCCAACAGCGCCAGGGTTCGCCCGGCATCCGGTGTATAAGTAAAGGTATGAACACACGCCGGATCGCCGATCCACTGCGCGGACTTTCCTCGTTTTAATCGTTCATGTACAACGGCATGTGTGAGGCTAAGCAACGCGCCCGGTCCATAAAAATCGGCCGCTCGTACAATCATACCTTCCAGGTTACCGCCTTTTACTTCGTCGAGCAGCGTCGTCGCGATTTTGGCGCGGATCTCTCCTTTTTTGCTGTTTGGATTGAAGGGTGTTTCTTCGGTCATGACACCCGTGACCTTTCCATATGCATAAACGTTGTCGAAAAAAACCAGCCTGCTGCCATGTTTTTTACAGGCGTCGATAGCATTTCTCATCACGATCGGCCATTCCCTGGCCCACACCTTTGCATCGTATTTCAAACCAGCCACCAGGTAGACAACTTCGCTGCCTTTTACTGCAGCGGATGTCTGTTCGAACGACAGCAGATCTGCAACAACCGTTTCATCGGAGTCGTTAATTTTTTTTGGATGCCGGCTCACCTGGCGGATATGACCGGAGAATTGAACCAGTTCCCTGGAGAGTTCACGGGCAATGACCCCGTTTGCTCCTAATATAGTCTGCATATACAATGTGATTGACTGAACAAAAAATAAAAACGCATCCGTTTACCTGACCCGCCATTTCTTCCTGCGACGGAGAAAACACCCGGAAATCAAAATCTATACGACGAAAAGTAATGCTATTTCGTATTACCGTAAATATTTATTTACTTATAAAAATTATAGCCTCGGATCCGAAGGAAAATGCCATAAAGCAAAACAGAACGTATGAAAAAAGTATTGATAGGCCTAGGCCTGATCCTCGTCGTTATCCAGTTCTTTCGCCCTGAGAAAAACCTGTCGGACGACCAGCGTTTTGATGTATCCACGAAGTATTTGATCCCGGATTCGGTCCAGGCTATTTTGAAAGTCGCATGTAACGACTGCCACAGCAACCGGACGGAATATCCCTGGTACGCCGAAATACAGCCGTTCGCCTGGTGGTTAAATTACCATGTTACCGACGGCAAGGGCCATCTCAACTATTCAGATTTTACATCGCTCCCGATAGCTGTTCAAAATCACAAGTTTGAAGAAACCATCGAGATGGTGAAAGAAGGTGAGATGCCTCTGGCATCCTATACTTGGCTGGGCTTGCACGCCGGCGCAAAACTGACGGATACACAAAGGCAACTGATCGTTAGCTGGGCTGAAGCACAGATGGATAGCTTAAAAGCCCAATACCCACCCGACAGCCTCGTCCTGAAAAGGAGACAACCTCCCCCCGAGAATTGACCGGTTATCAAATAATCTACCCTACATTCCCAGATTGTGACCGAATACGTTTCCGTTATGCGATTTTTGCGGATGTTAAACGTGAACTGTTCATACAGTTATCCTCTGCCAACCATGAAAAATCCGTTCAAATCTGGATTCTGCACTTGCTACAGCGTCATTGCACGACGCGGGATACCGCTGGTCCTGTTTCTAATGGTCATATCCTCGTCCCTTTATGCGCAGGATTCCAAAGGTCTTGTAAAAGGTAAAGTCCTCGACTCGTTAAATTCCGTTCCATTGGCCTTTGCAACGATCCGGATATTCGCCGTTGAGGATAAAAAGCTCATCAACGGAAACATATCCGCCGAGGCCGGGGAATTCGCCTTGGATGTTCCGTTCGGACAGTACTACGCGGAAATCGACTTCATGGGATATAACCCGCATCGTTCAAACCCATTTACCATATCGAAAGAACATTCGTCGCACGACCTCGGTTCAATCACCCTTTCACCGTCGATAAGTACGCTGAACGAAGTGGTCGTACAGGCGGAAAAGAGTTCAATGGAACTGTCGCTGGACAAAAAGATCTTCAACGTAGGAAAAGACCTGGCTAACGCCGGAGGTTCAGCCAACGATATATTAATGAACATTCCCTCCGTTTCCGTAGACCCCGAAGGTACAATCAAGCTTCGCGGAAGCGACAACGTGAGGATCCTGATCGACGGAAAACCATCGGGTCTGGTGAGCTTTAAAGGCGGAAGCGGATTGCAACAACTCCAGGCCAGTATGATCGAACGGGTGGAAGTGATTACGAACCCGTCGGCACGATACGAAGCGGAAGGAATGGCGGGAATCATTAACATTGTCCTGAAGAAAGACAGGAACCAGGGCTTCAACGGATCGTTTGAACTTATCACCGGGCACCCTGTAAATTACGGCGCAGCGGCGAACCTGAACTACAGGCATAAGAAAATAAACTTTTTTATAAACTACGCTATCGCATACCGGGAGCAACCCGGCGTTGGATCGCAATACCAGGAAGTTTATGATCAGGGGATAACGTCCATCACACAACAAACCAACAAAGGGTATGTCACCGGGTTCAACAACAACATTCGCGGAGGGCTGGATTATTTCTTCAATGAAAAAAGTATCCTGACAGGGTCTTACCTGTTCAGGCGCAGTGATGCCGGCCGTATCACCAATATCCGCTACAACGACTTCATCAACACCACTGACAATATGGAGGGGTACACCACCCGCCGGCAGGACGAAGATGAAATCGAACCGAATTCAGAATATTCATTGATCTATAAAAGGTCGTTCGAACAAAAGGGTCATGACCTGACGGGGGAGATCAAATACCTTGACAACTGGGAAAGTTCCAACCAGCTCTTTACACAATACTCGTACACACCTGAAGGAACCGAAACCGACTCAAGGATAGAAACCTCGCTGAACGATGAATTTGAAAAGCAACTCCTTTTTCAACTTGACTACGTGAAACCTATCGGGAAAGAAGGAAAATTTGAAACCGGCGCGAGGAGCAGTTTCAGGGATATGGTAAATGATTATGTAGTCTCCGCTCAGAACGACCAGGGTGGATTCGATCCGATAGCAGGCCTGGACAACCGCTTTCTGTATGATGAAAATATTCACGCCCTTTACGGTATCCTGGGAAACAAAACAAAGAAGGTCTCCTACCAGGCGGGTCTCCGGGCCGAATGGACGGATGTAAAGACCACCCTCGAGGAGACAAACGAAGTCAATCCCCGAAAGTACGCAAATCTGTTCCCCAGCGCTCACGTTACTTTCGATCTGCCGAAAGAGAACGGCATCCAGCTAAGTTATAGCCGGCGGGTACGCAGGCCGTTTTACAACGACCTCAGTCCATTTATGACGTTTTCGGACAGCCGGAATTTCTTCAGCGGAAATCCCGATCTCAATCCCGAATTCAGCAACGTTTTTGAAGTGGGCCACATCAAGTACTTTGAACAGGGCACTTTTTCATCGTCGGTATATTACCGTGATACGGACGGCAAGATCGACAGGATCCGGACCGTGAACTCGGAAACCGGTAACGCATCCACCAGGCCAGAAAATCTGAATTCCGAAAAAGCGTACGGTATTGAGTTCCAAAGCGGCTATACACCTTTCAAGTGGTGGAAACTGGACTTCAATTTTAATTTTTTCCACTCCGACATCGACGGGAGCAACATCGTTGAAACCTACAAGGCCACCACGTACAGCTGGTTCACGCGTCTGACTTCAAGATTTACGCTGCCGAAAAGTTTTGACGCGCAGGTTCGAGGCAATTATGAAGCACCGCAGAAAACCGCGCAAGGCGAACGCAGAGCGTTGTACTACCTGGATCTGTCCATGAGCAAGGATGTATTGAAAGGACGCGGAACGATCAACCTGAATGTGCTGGATGTATTCAACACCCGGAAGATGCGCTCCATTACCGAAGGTGTGAATTTTTATACGGAAGGAAACTTCCAGTTCCGGAGACGGCAGATCAACCTGACCTTCAGCTATCGCATTAAACAAACGAAGCAAGCCAAAAAACCTGCGACATCCGATGAAGGATAATGCACGCGGATCGTTTCAAAGATTTTAATGTAGTGCTGTTTCATCAGGCAAAAAAGAGCCTGACCACAAAGTATAGCACGGACGGACATAATAAACACCCCAGACCGGTATAAAATGTAGCGGTGATGGCACCGTAAGGAACAAGTTTTGGGTCCGTCGCGGCGAGACCAGCAGCTACCCCACTTGTGGTGCCGATCATTCCCCCGTAGATCATGGCTGTTTGCGGATTGTTCAGTCCGATCGATCTCGCGACCAGCGGCGTTCCGATCGTGGCCAGTATAGATTTGAAGACACCTGCCGCGATACTGATGGCAATCACCTCGGAGCTGGCACCCACTGCCCCACCCGTTACGGGACCCACAATAAACGTGCACGCACCGGCACCGATCGTTGTAATACTTTTTGCGTCGGTATATCCCATTGAAACGGCAATCACGGCACCGGATATAAATGCAAGCACTACACCGAGAAAAAGGGAGATGACTCCCGCCAGTCCCGATTTTCTGATTTCCGAAAAATGCGCTCCCATTGCCGTTGCCACGATCGTAAAATCGCGAAACATCGCTCCGCCAAGAATTGCAAATCCCGATAAGCCCGCTACATCGGCAACACCGTGTGCCCCTCCCGTGATGCTGCCCGCGGCATAGGCAAATACAAGACCCATAAAAATAGCAATAGCAGAACCCGGTACCTTCTTCCCAAACAACCTGTCCGACAGTACCGACGACACATACACAATGATTCCGGTGACAAGGAGTGCCACGACGAATCCATTCTTAACAAGGAGCGCGATCAGATCATTCATGGGGTACGTTCTCCTTTTGCCTGGAAATTTTCGATATAAGCGGAATTGCCAAAAAACAGATAACAGTTGGTACAATTCCGGCCACGATGGCTACCGATCCGCTGGAGAAGGCCGACTTCACGTTCTGGATGGATGACATCGCGACGATGACAGGTATGTACATCTTGTTCCAGAAGTTTACACCGCTCTCCATTTCGGATGTAAACCACTGTCGTTTATGCATCCACCCCTTGATCAAAATGAGTAACACCATAGCAAATCCAACGCCGCCCACGTTGCCATCGATATTCAGAAGACGCCCCAGGAGATCGCCAATAAGCTGACCTGCGATAAAACACCCGGCCAGAACAGCCACACCGTATACCAGCATATTCAAAAAAGTCTTTTGAGTTCGTTCTTCGTTACCTTTCCCATGGCATTTCGCGGCAGTTCCTTAACGATCATGTATTTTCTGGGTACACGGTAGGCGGGCATTCGCTCCCGCATCCACACGTTAAGTTTCGGAATTTCCGCAAGGCCGTTCTGCTCTTCCACGATCGCAGCTGCGACGATCTCTCCCCATTCTTCATTCTCTATACCTATCACGGCACAATCCTTCACGACCGGGTTTGACCTTAATACCTCCTCTATCTCCAGTGCCGAAATTTTATAACCGCCCGACTTGATAATATCAACGGAGTTACGCCCCATGATACGGATATAACCATCCTCCCTCACCGCCACGTCGCCCGTCCGGAACCATCCTGACGCGGTGAACGATTCCTTCGTCGCTTCCGGTCTCCGCCAATACTCGCTAAACACAGTATCACCTTTAACAAGGATTTCGCCGGGTTCACTACCGGTTACGTCGACATCCTGTTCGTTCGCCAGCCGTACCTGTACGCCAGGCAACGGTAGTCCTACCGCACCGGCCTTGCGTTCACCCCGGTACGGGTTACCGATCGCCATTCCGATTTCCGTCATCCCGTAGCGCTCGAGCAACGTATGTCCGCTGATTTTTTTCCACCTGTCCATCACCGTGACGGGCAATGCCGCCGACCCGGATACCATCAGTCTGAAGGCCGCCATCGCCGCCGACAACCGTGCCTGCTCCGGGGCCGGCAACGCTTCATAATAAGTAATGAGTTTAAAATAGATCGTGGGTACTGCCATAAATACGTTCACCTGGCCGCGGGCGAAGATGTCGAATATCGCGGCGGCATCAAACTCCTCCAGGAAACGGCAACAGGCACCGCTGTACAACGCGCAGGATACAACGTTGATAATTCCATGCACGTGGTGAAGGGGCAATACATTCAAAATGGAATCCGACGACGACCATTCCCACGCATCCACCAGCGATCTCACCTGAGCCAGGATATTCTTGTGTGTAGTCACGACTCCCTTCGGTAAATTTGTAGTGCCACTGGTGTAAAGGATCATCGCCCGGCGTTCGGGATGAACAACCGGCAATTTGGTTTCAACCGCCTGATCATCCAGTATGATGAAGCGGATATTTCTATCAGTCGCGAGATCTTTCAACATAGTTGCGTACCGGGGAGAAACAACAAGGATGGAAGACTCCGTATCATCGATGACATACTGCAGCGACGGAAGCGGGTGTGACAGGCATAACGGTACTGCGATTCCGCCGGCGCGCCAGGTGGCCCATTGAACCTTCACATAGCCGAAACCCGGATCTACCATAAAGGCTACACGCTGCTCATGGAGGTCGGAAGCGCCGTTCAGCAAGACACCGGCGAAACTGCCGCTTTGGTCCAGGAGTTCACGGTACGTAAAACTTCCCTCCTGGGAAATTATGGCTTTGTTCCCCTGATGTTTGTTCGCTTCTTCAATAAAATCCTGCATCTTCTGACTTTTTATGTCCGGTTGTGTATTGGAATGTACGAACAAGATAAATGATAATTCCGCGTATTTTAAAATCAGGTTTTTTTTTAAAGATGCATGGTATGTTCAGTCCACTCCGCCAGGTCGGATTTATAGTGTGTAATCAGGATCAGGGTCTTGTCGCGGCTGAGGTGCGCCTGCAAGTAAGCAGTGAGATGTTTGCGCTGCCGGAGATCGAGGAACTGAAACGGTTCGTCAAGGAGGAAAACTTCCTTGTCCGTTAAAAAGCAATGAATGATCAGCATCAGCTGCAACTGTCCCGAAGAAAGGCGGCGAACGGGCTGATCGATAAAATCTTCCGCATGGAAGTGTCGTATCAAGTCATCAAAAATGTTTTTATTCAGGTTCCGGTTCACGCTCACAATATATTGGCGCGCTGTCAGTGAAATACCCTTTGGAGAAAGATAACTGATGAGTTCAGGGCCCAGGTAGTTAATTCTCCGTTTGATATCCCAAATCGATTCACCACTCCCCCTTCGTCTTCCGAACAGGTAGATATCCTGGCTGTAGGCCATCGGGTGGTCTGCAAAGATCAAACTGAACAGGGTGGTCTTACCGGAACCGTTTCTTCCGACAAGGGCCCATCGTTCTCCCTGATTTACTTTCCAGTTAAAATCCCGGAGAATGACGTTGCCTCCATAACTGATTTTCAGGTTCCGGATCTCTATGATCGGCTTTTGCCCAAAAAATTCCGGGCCTTTTTTTTCAATTACTGTTTCGGATTTGATATCCGTGAAAGCTGCCGTCGACCCGCCTGGTAAAATCAGTTTTCTGTTGATGACGGCAGGCAAGTGATTGTGATTGTCGACGATTATTACCTGCAGGGAATACGTTGTGGCAATAACATCAATAAAATCACAAAGGTCTTTGCGGCTGCCTTGGTCGAGGCCTTCGAACGGGTAATCGAGGAGCAAAAACCTGGGTATATTCTTTAAGAGGGTTTTGAGAAAAAGAACCTTTTTTAACTGTCCATTGGAAAGTTTTGTCACCTCCACGCCGAGCAGGGGATCGATCGAAAGACTCTCCGGAAGTGCGAGTGTCTTTATTTTTTCAAGCCCTTCTCCTAAAAGGTCCCGCACGCACGGTACGCGTTCGTCGCCGATCCCGTAGTATCGTTGCTGGTAATAGATCCCCTGATCATGGTGCAAAAATGTCTGAACGGGATGTGCCGGAATATAGTGTATGAGCGCCTTGCGTTCGGCATAGCGCTCATCCCAGGAGTTGCCCCTTATAAAACCGTAGTGTATGCTACCCTGCGTAATATGAACATCGCCGGCCAGCACTTCCAGTAGTGTTGTTTTTCCACTTCCGTTTCCACCGGTAATCACCCAATGCTCACCCGGTTCAATACGCCAGCTGAATGCTTCGAGTACTTTTGAACCCGACTTCCTTACGTCGACATCTTTCAATTCAATCATGCTTGCTCAGGGTGGTAATCTTCCCTAAACATAAAGATAGTCTCTTCAAAAAAGCACCCTTCGTCGTATATTTTATGCTCCGCTGATCATTTGCTGCTCACCGAGTTACTGACAAAGGCGATAGATTTACTGTCGGGTGACCAGGATGGCACGTTGATCGTTCCCTGCCCTCCGTAAAGGTAGGCGATCACTTTCGGAGCGCCGCCCGAGACAGGCATCAACCTGAGAGTAACACGCCGGTAGGCAGGATGATCATCGACGGGAATATCGGCGGGAAATGCGATGTATACGATCCATTTACCGTCCGGTGAGATGTGTGGAAACCAGTTGTTGTAATCGTCGAATGTTAATTGTTCCTGGCCGGACCCATCGGGCTTCATTCTCCAGATCTGCATTGTTCCCGACAGGTTGGCGTTATAATATATGTACTTTCCATCGGGAGAATATTCGGGTCCGTCTGCAAGTGTACCCGCGTTGGTTGTCAGTTGTACTTCCGGGCCACCGTTTACAGGAGCTTTGAAAATATTATAGTTCTTTCCGTCGCGTTGCGCGGTGTAACATATCTCCTTACCGTTCGGGGACCAGCCGTGCCAGTACGATGGAGTTTTTTCGGTGATCAGTTTGGGGGTACCACCTTCCAGCGGGACCGTATAAATCGTCGATCCACCACCTGGTAATCCGTCCCGGTGGCTGCTGATCGCAAGCATTTTTCCGTCGAAGGAAATACCATGATCGTTATTATTTCTGCTCACAGTCCCTGTGTTTATCTTTTCAAGAGCACCACCGTCCACCGGAATTTTAAATAACGATCCGTCCTTGTTGATAATAAGACTTTTTCCATCGCGTGTCCAGTTCGGCGCCTCGAAACGACCCGCTTCTTCGTGGATCACGTTGCGTTTCCCATCAAATACACTCATGATCTCCAGTCTGCTGCCGAGAATAAATCCCTGCCTGTATGCATTGTAATTGTCCGCCAGCGGCTGGTCGATACGCACATTCCAGACACGGGCTTCCTCGATTACATCGGGATTGTGGGACCCGATAAAAACTCCGGCCAGTATTTCATCGGGCATATCCGGCATTGTTACGGAGCCGATCAGGTGGAACGGCTCACCGGGATGCGCGGCACGCATGATTATTTGCTTACCTGACCGTTCCAGCTGAATGGTCTTATAACTTTTTTTGGACGCAAAGATCTCGTCTTCCGGGTCCCGCATGAATGCACCTTTCAGCCTTCTCCACTGAAGGACGGCCAATCCGTCACCATGCACCACCGCACTTACATGTGAAGCGTTGTCATCTTTGGATTCCCTGATCATCCATCCAATTTTCCTGTGGGGATCCACGCCCTTTCCCGCAAACTCAAAATCCGCCGTCACGATAAAATTCCCCTTCAGCTTTTTGTACGCAAAATGAAATTCATCCCTGTTGAACCAGATGTTGTAGCCGGCCCCTTTAATGGTATAGGTCTGTGCGTTCGCATCGTATTGAGTTGTTCCCGTATTCTTGGGCGTGCCGACATCCAGGTGGTCCTGAAAAATTCCAACGGGCTTCTCTTGTGCCAATCCAACTTGCAGTACAAAACAGAACAGCGGTAAGATCAAAAATTTCATGGGTAAATAATTTAGGGTTGAGGACGCACGCAACAGACGGACTGGCGTTCAAAGACCATTCCATGGTGGTTGTAGTTAACTTTGAACGTTAAGTTATAGATTTGTCACAATCACCGCTCGCGGGTCATTCGGATTTTCGACGTTCGTACGGAAATTTTTATCTATGGTCAAAAAGATGTTTTAACGAACGGATCATGATACAGCCGCCCGCGGATTTTGTTACAGAAACCATTGGCCGTATTTTTACACATGCGTAAAGTGCTGCGTTATTTATTGCTGAAACCGATCTTATGGCTGGTAAGCCGGTTTGAATCGGCTCCCGACCGTGTAAGGGTATTTGCGGCATTGACAAAACTTAAAGAAGAGATCGCTGCAAATCCGGGAAAGAAAGGATTTTCCATTCCGCTTGATCCTGCTCACAGCCGTTTTATAATTTTTTCGGATCAACACAAAGGTGCCAGGAACGGCGCTGACGATTTTATGATGGCCGAACGAAATTACCTGTCAGCCCTCGCTCACTATGACCAATGCGGATTCCACCTTATTTGTCTCGGCGATTCGGAAGAATTGTGGGAAAACTCCCTGGCGCAGGTCCGGAAGCATAACGTTGCATCGTTCGAAGCGGAAAGAAAGTTTGCCGTCCGGAACGCATTTACCAAAATCTTCGGAAATCACGACCTGGACTGGGAGATCAATCCGTTAGCCGCGAAAGAACTGAAAGAGATATACCGGTCCGGGGTAGTGGCGCTGGAAGGTGTGATGCTCGAAAGCGAGATCGACGGTAAACCCCTTTCCATATTTTGTACTCATGGTCACCAGGGTGACGAACAAAGCGATGGAAATTACTTTTCAAAATTTTTTATCTCGGTGATCTGGGCACCTTTGCAGGCCTACCTCCGCATTAACCCCAACACGCCGGCTTACAACGTCACGCTGAAGACAACGCACAACACCATGATGTACGAATGGTCCTCGCAACAGCCGGACCTGCTGCTGGTAACCGGCCACACGCACCAACCTGTTTTTGAGTCGCTGACTCACCTTGAACGTTTACGCTTCAGGGCAAATCAAGATGATTTTATTGGCCTTAAACCGACCTATTATAATACCGGTTGTTGTTGCTTTGACGACGGCGACATTACCGGCATTGAGATCGCGGATGGCGAGATCAGGCTTATTAAATGGGAATGGACGGGTGATCAATCCGTTCGCAGCGAACTGGAGTCAACCACATTGACCGGACTGGCCACCAGGCTTCAAGAGCAGGGAACGCGGCGGATGGAAACTTCCAGGGACTTACCAGTTGCCAACGAAGTATCAGTCAATCAGCCCATCAAGCCAATGGATGATATTCAGCAGCAACTGTAAATTTTGCCCGGCATCCGCTGCATTCATACCAAATTTGTTGTTCCCCTGGGTTTGCGCTGTAAACATGGCGGCTTCCCCGAAAAAAACAACCCTCCCGGTACCATACTTCATGTATGCTCCCTGAACGAGAGCTGTTGCAGGCATCGACCGAGTGAGTTTGTCAAACTGCCAGGCCACCTCCGGCATTAATATTTCGTATTCATCGTTCAGGTGCATGATGGACTCCGCGTTTGCCGGAATCCCGAACGCCTGACCCGTGAATGAGCGAACTGACGTCACATTTTCCGCTTTATTCCTTCCGCGGCTTAACGCACTTTCTTTGAATGTACCGTCTTTAACGGTAAATAAGTCCTTCCCGCCATTGCGTTTCTTCATCGCGAAACCATTCAGGAATTTGACGCCAAATGATTCCGCCAGTGGTCCGGCCGCACCCGGAAAAGGCATATGGTCCGCGATAAGGAAAAGTGAGCCGCCCTCGTTGACCCATTGATTGATTGCCGCGATCTCCACCGGGGTAAAAGCCGAAGGTGTCGGAAGCCTCCACTGCTCGGTGTTACTTTCGTGCAGCGCATTGGCGATCACCAGGATTTTCGCGCCGATTAACGTGGATGTTGTGATAACCTCAGATGATGACCTGACCTGATATCCATCTTTCATCAATACATCCGCAAACGGTTTATACCTTCCGGTCATGGTATGAAAGTTATGATGCGCTTCGTCGATCAGGACAACTGAACCGATACCGGTTCGATATGCAGGATGAGCGACAACCGGGTCGAATGCCGTATCCGCTTGCTGCTGTCCTACCAGTTGAAAGGCAAACAACGATTGCACAAAAAGTATTTTTAGTATTTTCATGGGCAACAGGTTTGATTTATCGGGTCCAATGGATTTAACGTCACACTAAAATGAAATTACGAAACAAAAGGATCGTATTCAACGATGGTTGCGTCGTCGGCTCGCTTACTTGTGAACGCGATAGTGTTAAATCGTAGTTTATTGTGTACCTTTGCGCGTCACTCCTCCGAATTCCCGTAAAAACGCACTTTCCGTGCAAGGTTAACCAAGAGGCGTCATCAAAAACAGGTTTACAAGCCTCTTGTATCATTAAAACTAAAACATGTCATTCGAAAAATTAAGTCTCATTGAGCCCATTATGCGGGCTCTGAAAACGGAAGGTTATACAACACCTACCCCAATCCAGGAACAATCGATACCGGTATTATTGCAGCGCAGGGATCTTCTCGGCTGTGCACAGACCGGAACAGGTAAAACAGCGGCTTTTGCCATACCCATTCTGCAACTATTACATCAGGATGAACTGTTCGTTAAAGGTCCGGAAGGTATCAAAGCATTGATCCTGACACCGACGCGTGAACTCGCCATACAGATCGATGAAAGTTTTGCCGCCTACGGTAAGCACCTTCGAATCAGGCACACTGTCATTTTCGGCGGTGTTCCGCAGCGCTCTCAAACGGACAGACTACGTGCCGGTGTGGATATTCTTATCGCAACACCCGGCCGCCTTCTTGATCTTATGGATCAAAAGTTTGTCAAGCTTCAGAATTTAAAGATGTTAGTCCTGGATGAAGCCGACAGAATGTTGGATATGGGCTTTATACACGATGTAAAAAAGGTCATTTCGCGGATTCCCGCTAAAAGACAAACCATATTCTTTTCGGCTACGATGCCTCCGGAAATTTCAAAACTGGCGGATACGATCCTTTCGAACCCGGCGCGTGTTGAAGTCACACCCGTATCCTCGACGGCAAACACCATACAACAGGCCGTTTATTTCGTGGAGAAAAAAGACAAGAAAAAATTACTGTTACATTTATTGCAGGACCGGTCGATTGCCACGGCCCTGGTATTTGCCCGTACCAAACATGGCGCTGACCGGGTTGCGAAAGACCTGACCAATGCCGGTATCCGGGCGGAAGCTATCCACGGCAACAAATCGCAGGGCGCACGTCAGCGGGCATTGAGCAATTTTAAATCGCAGGCAACCAGGGTCCTGGTGGCTACCGATATCGCCGCACGCGGAATTGATGTGGAAGATCTTTCACATGTGATCAACTACGAACTACCCAACGTACCCGAGACTTACGTACACCGTATCGGTCGTACAGGACGGGCCGGAGCCAGCGGTATTTCTTTTTCGTTTTGCGACGAAGAAGAGCGCGAATATTTAAGCGATATTCACAAACTGATCAAAAAAACCATTCCAGTGGTGGAGGATCATCCTTATCACATGACTCATGTCGGCAGCCCGAGACCTGCCCCGCAGCAACGAAAACCTCAGGGACAGTCGCGGAGACCAGGCGGAAATAATTCTTTCCGCCACGCGCAGAAACGCTGGGGTGGCGAGCGCAGAGCCAACAGAGACTAGCACATCGTCGCAAAAATAATGTACATGCATCCAGAATATACTGTTCTAAAAATCAATGCGTTGTGTCCTATACTGCCGCACTGATATTTTTGCTATGATGCACTAGCGCATTATCACAAAAGGATTCAACAAGCGTTGGATCCTTTTTTTATGACATACTTTTTAAGCACATCAGAAAAAAAACGTGACAACAACACCACGGGCTGATATATTTGCGCCTGCCATTTTTTAGCAAATGAAAAAAGCGCTGATCATCCTATTACTACTTTTAAGCAACCTGTGCTTTTCACAGGAAAAGAAAGATTTCCTGGTGGGTGGTTCCTTCGATCTTACAAAGACAGACAACGACGGATTTGCCAGGAAAGCACAAATCGCCCTGGAGGGGAATTATTTTTTTTCTCCAGAACTGGCGGCAACCGGAGGTTTCGAGATCTGGACCGGAGACGGTGTGAGCATCGTGGCCGGCGTACGCTGGTATCCGGCAGAACATTTCTTCACCCGTATCCGTGGTCTTGCCGGTGAAAATGATCTTTCCATCGGAGCCGGCTGGAACAAACCCCTTTCGGAAGAATGGCGTTTCGAAGCGATGGGGGATTTTTATGTTGAGGGTGAATTTGCCATCAGAGTCGGCTTGATGTACGTGATTAAAAAATAAAGGCCTTCGATCCGAAAGCCTTTACTTCTTTTATTTGTCGTATGATCAGGATCTCCTCCTACTTCGCAGCGCCAAGTCGTTTAGCCACTTCGTTCCAGTTCACCACATTCCAGAAAGCAGTGATATAATCCGGCCTGCGGTTTTGATAGTTCAGGTAGTACGCATGTTCCCAGACATCGAGACCAAGTACCGGCGTGCCTTTCACTTCGGCAACATCCATCAATGGATTGTCCTGGTTCGGTGTGGAAGAAATCTGAAGTTTACCACTTCCATCGACGACAAGCCATGCCCATCCGGATCCAAACCTGCCTGCTCCGGCAGCAGCAAACTTGGTTTTAAATTCATCAAAATTTCCAAAAGCACCATTGATCGCCTCTGCAACCGCGCCTGTCGGTGCGCCACCTGCGTTGGGGCCAAGGATCGTCCAGAAAAGACTGTGATTAAAATGTCCTCCGCCGTTGTTGCGCACAGCTACAGGATACTTGGAGATATTTTTACAGATCTCTTCGATGCTCAGGCTTTCCTCGGGTTTGCCTGCAATCGCGTTGTTGAGATTCGTTACGTAAGCGTTATGGTGTTTACCATGGTGTATTTCCATGGTTCGTGCATCGATATGGGGTTCCAGTGCATTGAATGCATAGGGTAACGCGGGGAGTGTAAATGCCATAATAATTATATTTTTTTAAGGTTAAACATATTTTTTAGAATCATAAATATACAACCATTACCAGACGGAGAAAATTTCATTTTCAGCCTGGATTATCAGGCCGATGTTAAAAAGGCAGATCCTCACTCGATGAACTGTCGGCAAAGAAGGGCTCCTGATCATCAGGGGGCGGTCCTCCCGCTGATCCACCACTCTTGTCAATCTTCCATGCCCGTGCCTCCGTATACCACCTTCCGTTATATTCGCGGCTTTCGAGGTCAACCGACACATTCAACACATCACCCACGGCGACATTATACTGATCAACTTTGTCACCCCATATGGAAAAACACACCTTTTTTGGATATTGAGTCTGCGTCTCCAGGATAAATTCTTGTTTTTTCCACGGGCCTTTCTTACCCATACCTGTTTGCAAGGCCAGGAGTTGTATCACTTTTCCTTTTACTTCCATTTGATTTTTATTTATCGTTCAGTTGAAAATTTACTCTCTTATACTTTTGAAAAATGTGTCGATCAGCGCTTTACACTCCGGCGCCTTGATCCCCTTCACCACTTCTGTCTTCGGATGAAGCAGCGGTGTGCTTACCAGGCTGAAGCCGCGCTGCGGGTCCGATGCACCATACACCAGTTTTTGCAATTGCGTCCAGTGCAATGCTCCGGCACACATCACGCAGGGTTCAAGCGTAACGTACAGGGTGCATTCACTCAGGTATTTTGAACCCAGATAATTCGCCGCCGCCGTAACCGAAAGCATCTCGGCATGGGCTGTCGCATCTGTTAACCGTTCCGTTTGATTATGCCCGCGGGCGATAATCCTGTTCCTGCAAACTACAACGGCTCCCACGGGAACCTCTCCGCTCTCCAGGGCCCTGGCCGCTTCCTTGAGAGCCTCCCTCATAAAATACTCGTCCGTATACAAGTCCATGGAAGCACAAAGCTAAAAGCAGAACGCTGAAAGACAACCCCGGGCTTTTACTTTCGCCAAAAGTAACCTGCTATTTTATTTTGATACTCTTCATCATCGTCCGCGCTGTTTCCTGCCATTGTTCACGCTCCCGTTTCGGGCAGTTGAAAGAAAATACAAGCGCCTTGCCCGGCTCGATCAGGTATTGGATGTAGGTATAGCGCACGACGGGATCCTGCATTCCCTCCTGCTGGCGCGTCCCGTTTATGCGGGACTCGAACTCAAAGAAGATAAACTTTTTACCCCTGACTTCGTGAATCCCTTCGTCGATCATTTCAACCTTGTCGAACACATTCATGACGCCGGCCTTGAAAAATTTCTGCGCCAGCTGAATATCGTCGTCGGGCCATTGTGTCGCCGATATATTCACACTAAAATCAGCCACTCTTTCGAGGTTCGTATAGGCAGCAAGAGGAGCCCTGACGGAAGGGTAGCGCTGCGCGATATCCTGCGGGGCCATCGCCATCCAGTCCTTTGGAACAGAGACGGTTACGTTGTCGTTGACTTTAATTTTCATCAACTTGGGTGTATCCGCGGCAATCGCCGTCAGCGCAATCAACAACAGCCATTTCGGGCAGCCACTTTTAATTTTTATCATATGGAGGACGTAGACAAAGTATTCTTAAATTCGCGGCTAAATTAACTAAAACTCAGATGTTACGGACCCATACTTGCGGTGAATTGAGAATAACTGACGTGAATAAACAAGTTACCCTGACCGGTTGGGTACAACGCCTGCGCGACAAGGGAAGTGTGCTGTGGATCGACCTGCGCGACCGTTACGGAATCACCCAGTTGATGTTCGAAGAAGGCAAGATCGAAGCAGAATTATTGAACGCAGGCCGCAACCTGGGGCGTGAATTCGTGATCCTGGTAGAGGGAACGGTGGTGGAGCGATTGTCGAAAAATGACAAGATTCAAACCGGCGAAATTGAAATAAAGGCCTCCAGCCTGAAGATACTGAACACATCAAAACTCCCGCCCTTCAGTATTGAAGACGATACGGATGGGGGCGACGAACTCCGGATGAAATACCGGTACCTCGACCTGAGACGAAACCCCGTAAGGGAAAGTCTCCAGCTTCGCCATAAAATGGCACAGCAAACCCGGGCATACCTGGATAGCCAGAATTTCATCGAGGTCGAGACTCCTGTTTTAATAAAATCAACACCGGAAGGCGCACGTGATTTTGTCGTTCCTTCCCGCATCCACCACGGCGAGTTTTATGCGTTGCCGCAGTCGCCGCAGACTTTCAAACAGCTGTTGATGGTCTCGGGCTTTGACCGTTATTACCAGATCGTAAAGTGCTTCCGCGATGAAGATCTCCGGGCGGACCGTCAACCGGAGTTTACACAAATCGACTGCGAGATGGCTTTTATCACACAGGAAGATATCCTCAATACATTCGAAGGACTGATCCGTCATCTTTTCAAGAATGTGAAAAATATCGATATGCCATCGGTACCGCGGATGGACTACGACGAGGCCATGCGATTGTATGGCTCCGACAAGCCGGACACACGTTTCGACATGAAGTTTGTGGAGATCACCGGCCTCGCAAAAGGAAAGAACTTTCCTGTATTCGACAGCGCCGAACTGGTAGTCGGTATCAATGCATCCGGGTGCTCAGAATATTCACGCAAACAAATCGATGAGCTTACGGATTTTGTAAAACGTCCCCAGATCGGTGCCAAGGGACTCGTGTACGTACAGTACCGGAACGACGGTTCAATCAAGTCGTCCGTGGACAAATTTTATACCGCGGAAGAATTGAAAGTCTGGATCGAAAAATTCAATGCCAGGCCGGGAGATCTTATTCTGTTGCTGGCAGGCGAATCGTATACAACGAGAAAACAACTGAATGAACTCCGGTTGTTGATGGGTGAAAAACTCGGCTTACGCGACAAACAAAAATTTTCAGCGCTATGGGTCGTGGATTTTCCATTGCTGGAATGGAGTGAAGAAACAAAGCGCTACCATGCTATGCACCATCCGTTCACATCACCAAAACCGGAAGACATTAAGTTGCTGGACACGGATCCCGGAAAGGTCAGGGCCAATGCATACGATATGGTCATCAACGGCACGGAAGTCGGTGGAGGGTCGATCCGTATTCACGACAGGCCTACGCAACAAATGATGTTTACCCATCTGGGATTTACGGAAGATGAGGCTAAGAAGCAGTTTGGATTCCTGATGGAAGCATTTGAATTCGGCGCACCGCCGCACGGAGGTATTGCTTTCGGATTTGACCGGCTATGCTCCTTGTTCGGAGGCGCCGACTCCATTCGCGATTTTATTGCTTTTCCGAAGAACAATGCCGGCCGCGATGTGATGATCGATACGCCTTCTACCATTTCGGAAGAACAATTGAAAGAACTCGGGCTGATCAAAAAATAGCACGGATCCAACGGGATCGGTTATTTTAGCCTTAGATTTTTATCCGTCACAAATCCGTACGCTATGATAACCGCGAAGAGAACAAGCTGCCTGATTATATTTTTATTTCCCGTTTTACTTCTCGGCCAGAACATGACTATACCGGTACCGGATCTAATCGTGCCGTCCACTATTGGCGAATGGCAAAAGCAGAGGATTTCCATCCGGGAAACCCTTGTAAAGGTTATGGGCGATCTGCCGCCACGTCCGCCCGCCAGCGCGATCCATACCTTGTCCAGGGAAGATAAAGGCGGTTATATCCTTGAAAAATTTGAGTTCAACAACGGGGCAGGTGCTGTTGTACCGGGATACTTCCTGATCCCGAAGAACGGGAAGACTAAACACCCCGCGATATATTATTGTCATTGGCACGGTGGAAATTACGATCTCGGCAAACAGGAAATTTTTACGACGCACCACACACCGGAGGTACCGGCGGAAGCACTCACCGGAATGGGATATGCGGTCATGGCTATCGATGCATATTGCTTCGGGGAAAGAAGCGGGAAAGGTCCCGGCGGGCCTCAGGAGACCGGCGGAGTGGAAGAACTGTCTGCTTCAAAATACGAATTGTGGATGGGCCGGTCGTTGTGGGCTATGATGGTGCGCGATGATCTCACGGCACTCGATTATTTGTTCACCCGGAATGATATTGACGCCTCCCGTGTGGCTGTCACCGGAATCAGCATGGGTGCAACAAGATCGTGGTGGCTGATGGCATTGGATGAAAGGATCAGGACGGGGGTTGCTGTGGGGTGTCTGACACGTTACCAGGAACTGATCTCGGAGCAAAAGCTGAAGGCGCATGGTATCTACTATTTTACGCCGGGTTTTTTAAAACACTTCGACACCGAAGCCGTGATCAGCCTGATCGCACCGCGTCCGGTTCTTTTTATGACCGGCGACGAAGACATCGGATCTCCCGTGAGCGGAATCAAAAAAATCGAGTCAGTAGTCGGAAAGGTGTATGAACTGAACAGAGCCGGGGCGGAATTCCGAAGCATCATATATCCAAAGACCGGCCACGTTTATACTCCCGATATGTGGGAAAAAATGAAGGAATGGATGCAGGCAAAAATGAAATGACATGACGGTTATCCGTTGCATGATAAGGTAATACAGGAACACAATGGTCATATGTCTTGGTATCCCTCTGGATGAAAACTCATCTTTTCTGAACGGTGCATCGTTGGCGCCGGAAAAAATCCGTGAAGCCTATCATTCCGATTCCGCCAATTACTGGACTGAGAACGGGATCGATCTTAAGAACGACTCTCGGTGGCGCGATTCAGGCGACCTCATCCTGTCCGCCATGCCCGGTGCATTCGGTGAAATCGAATCAGGTATCGGTCAGCACCTTCAGGCGGGAAATAAAGTGATTACACTGGGAGGCGACCATTCCATCACCTATCCGGTGATCAGGGCATATGCGAAAAAATACTCCGGTCTCAACATTCTCCACATTGATGCTCACGGCGATCTCTACGATCACTTCGAAGGAAATAAATTTTCACATGCCTGTCCGTTTGCCCGGATCATGGAGGAAGGTCTGGCTGTAAGACTGGTCCAGATCGGAATACGCACCTACAACCGGCATCAGCGCGAACAGGCCAAACGTTTCGCCGTGGAAGCGATTGAGATGAAAGACTGGAATGACAATCATGTTTTCAATTTTGACGGGCCACTCTATATTTCACTGGATCTGGATGCGCTGGACCCGGCATTTGTTCCGGGCGTTTCACACCATGAGCCCGGCGGTTTTTCCACCCGGCAGGTGTTGACGATCCTTCAAAAACTAAACGCTAACATCGTCGGCGCCGACATCGTGGAGCTAAACCCGACACGCGACCAGAACGGCGTAACTGCTATGGTCGCAGCCAAGCTTTTTAAGGAAATCCTGGCTAAGATGTTATAAAAAAGGGTCATGCGATTTCTCTCATGACCCTGACGTGCTCAAGTCAAAATACCAGCCCCTCCCTTACCTGCAACAGCTAACCAACCACCTCTATCAACTTTTTACACAGTTTTTAATAGCCAACGACCCTTTTTCCGAAATTTTTAAAACACTTCAGACCCAATAGACCCAACTGTCCGTAAAAACGTTGGAATACGAATCAAACAATTTGAAGATTTATGAAAAAAAACGGGGCTAAGGATTATTTCTCCACGCAGGCTAATGTTTACGCGACATTCCGTCCTACCAATCCTGAGACGCTGTATCAGTTTATATTTCAGCATCTCGGGAAGAGACATAACGCATGGGACTGTGGTACTGGAAACGGGCAGGTGGCTGCGTACCTGGCTGATCATTTTGAAAACGTTTACGCCACAGATATCAGCCAGCGGCAGCTCGATAACGCCGTACGAAAAAGCAATATTCTCTATTCGCTGGAAGGTGCCGAAAAAACAGCCATCCCGGATCATTCAATCGATCTCATTACGGTGGGACAGGCATTTCACTGGTTTGACCGCGATGCTTTTTACAGGGAGGTCGAGCGTGTGGCGCAACCGGAAGCTTTGCTGGCCGTGTGGGGATATTCATTCCTGCAGATCGAACCGGCTATTGATAAAGTTATTATGAACTTTTACCGAAATACGGTAGGGCCGTATTGGGATGACGCACGCAGGTTAGTGGAGGAAGAATACCGCTCTATAGCGTTTCCATTTGAGGAGATTGTCGCGCCAAAGTTTTTTATTAAGGCGGAATGGACACCCGCACATCTGAGCGGCTATCTGGAAAGCTGGTCAGCCACGCAGAAATACATGGCTACCGTTGGTTCGAACCCGGTTGTCGTGCTGATGGAGGAAATTACACGAATATGGGATCCGGAGACCGTTAAGGAAGTTCGTTTCCCTGTGTTTTTGAAGCTTTTCGCGATCAGGCAGTAGAACTCCAGCATGTCCTGAAAAAAACTAACCGGATTACCGCACCTTAAATAACAACCTGCCTCACGAGCCTTATGTCCTGCGCATGACGTTGACAAAAAGGACGCGGTGCAATTCGTTGCCGGACGAGGAAAGTTATTCTGAACGGTGAATCGCTCTTTCTTTTCTCGTGAAAGCTGAGTAACATGTGTTTTATTTATTCTATGCGTTATGGGATCGTTTTCGGTATTGCTATACTCCTGATCATAGCCTGTACACAAAGGCCCAAACCGGAATTTGATATTATTCTCAGAAACGGAACGATCTACGATGGAACCGGACAGCCATCGTTCGTGGGTGATGTTGCTATTCAATCCGATACCGTGGCCGCGATCGGCGACCTCGGCGGAGCTACCGGTAAAAAGGAGATCGACGCTACCGGCCTGGCTATTGCTCCCGGTTTTATCAATATGTTAAGCTGGGCAGACCGCAGCCTCCTCCTGGATGGCCGGTCCATGAGCGATATCAAACAGGGTGTAACACTGGAAATTTTCGGCGAAGGATGGAGCCCGGGGCCTGTTAAAAGAAAAAATACCGCTAAACCGGTTGACAGCCTATGGACTACCCTCGGAGGTTATTTTGACTACCTGCTAAAAAAAGGTATTAGTCCCAACGCGGCTTCCTTTGTAGGCGCTACATCCATACGGATACATGAACTGGGATATGACAAGCGCCCGCCCTCCCCGGACGAACTTGGCCGGATGAAAGCGCTGGTCCAGCAAGCGATGCAGGACGGGGCATTAGGATTGGGAGCATCCCTTATTTACGCTCCCGCCGACTATGCCTCCACGGAAGAACTTATCGAACTGGCAAAGGTCGCAGCAAAAAACGGCGGGATGTACACCACGCACATGCGCAGCGAAGGCGATTTTATCTTCAAGGCGTTGAACGAAACATTCCGGATCTCGAAAGAAGCCAACATTCCAACCGAGATCTATCACCTTAAGATCAACATCGCGCGGAACTGGAATAAAATCGATACCGTACTGCATAAGATCGACAGCGCGCGTCGTGCCGGACTTAAAATTACTGCAAATCACTATCCGTACATCGCCAGCGCTACCGGATTAACGGCAAGACTTCCCAACTGGGTGCAGGAAGGTGGTGCTGCCGCAATGCGCAAGCGCCTGAGAAATCCTGAGATCAGGAAAAAAGTACTATACGAAATGCGCATGGGTATCCCGTACAGGAATTCGGATGCACATGACGTACAGTTGCTCGGTTTCCGCCTGGATTCACTAAATCAAAAATATCGAGGCAAACGGCTGGACGAGGTGGCGCGAATTCACGGTAAGGACCCGGACGAGACAGTCATAGACCTTGTGATGAGAGACAAATCCACCATTGCTGCCGTTTATTATCAGCAGTCGGAGGACAATGTCCGAAAGATCATCAAACAACCTTATATCAGTTTCGGGTCAGACGGTGCTTCCATGTCCGATGACGAGATCTTTGCCGAATGGGGTACGCATCCCAGGGCCTATGGGACTTTTGCCCGTTTCCTGGGGAAATATGTTCGCGATGAAAAACTTGTTTCGATGGAAGAAGCGGTCAGAAGGCTCACGTGGCTGCCTGCCTCAAATCTGAAAATTAAAAAACGGGGAAAACTAGCCGTTGGATACTTTGCGGACATCGCCGTCTTTAATCCCGGCAAGGTAAAGGATCTGGCGACTTTTGAAGAACCAAAACAATATGCGGAAGGTATGGTGCATGTGTTTGTGAATGGTGTGCAGGTACTGAACAATGGGGTGCATACGGGAGCCAAGCCCGGAAGAATTGTGAGGGGACACGGCTACAAAAAGCATTAGCCCGAACACTTTTGAATTCTCCGGATAAAGGCTACATTCAACTAAATCCAATACGTCTGATGAAGGTACTATTCGTGTCATTGGCAACCGCCTTTCTGCTCTTCGGCTGCGTCAAAAAAGAAACATACGATACCATTATCCGAAACGGCACAGTCTATGATGGCGAAGGAAGGGAACCATTTGTAGCGGATATCGGGATCAACAGCGACACGATTGCATTCATCGGTGATCTGTCGGGAGCCACAGGTAAACGGGAGATCGATGCAGACAGCCTGGCCGTAGCGCCGGGATTCATAAACATGCTTAGCTGGGCAACGGAGAGCCTGATCCTCGACGGCCGCTCGCAAGGTGATATCCGACAGGGTGTAACGCTCGAGGTTTTTGGCGAAGGGACGTCTATGGGTCCGTTAAACGATGAGATGAAGGCCGGTATGCGTGAACAGATGCGCGACTATACCTTCGATATCGGCTGGACAACGTTGGGCGAATACATGGAATCGCTTGAGAAAAAAGGCGTCGCCTGCAATGTCGCATCGTTTGTGGGTGCGACGACCCTCCGGATACATGAACTGGGAATGGCAAACCGGCTGCCGACGGCGGAGGAACTGGAGAAAATGAAGCAGCTGGCAAGCCAGGCAATGGAAGAAGGTGCCCTGGGTATCGGTGCATCACTGATCTATGCCCCTGCCAGTTACTCCGGCACGGACGAACTGATCGGGCTGTGCCAGGCGGTTAGTCCGTACGGCGGAATGTACATCACGCATATGCGGAGTGAAGGCAATAGCATTTTTGAAGCCATCGACGAGACCATCACCATTGCCCGGCAGGCGGCGGTGCCCGCGGAGATCTACCACCTGAAGATGGCTGGAAAGGATAACTGGACCAAACTCGATTCGGTGATCGGGAAAATTGACAAAGCTAACGGAGAAGGGCTGCGTATCACGGCCGACATGTATACCTATACCGCCGGGGCTACTGGCCTGGATGCGTCCATGCCCACATGGGTTCAGGAAGGCGGTTTAAATGCCTGGATAAAAAGACTGAAGGACCCTTCCATCCGGAAAAAGGTGCTGACGGAAATGAAGACGCGTTCGGATTCGTGGGAAAACCTGTTACTCATGGCAGGCAGCCCGGACAACGTATTGCTGGTCGGCTTCGCGAACGATTCATTAAAACGATTTACGGGGAAAACGCTCTCGGAGGTTGCCCGTATCCACGGCAAGTCGCCCGAGGAAACCGCGATGGACCTTGTTATTGCCGACAGTACGAGGGTCGGTACAGTATATTTTATGATG
The DNA here is from genome assembly GCA_041742155.1 of Chryseolinea sp. Taxonomy (GTDB): domain Bacteria; phylum Bacteroidota; class Bacteroidia; order Cytophagales; family Cyclobacteriaceae; genus Chryseolinea. Next base: position 181,939 of record JBGSJE010000014.1, read on the forward strand.
TCTGAAGAAAATGTCAAACGTCAGATCCGGTTGCCCTATATGAGTTTTGGGTCGGACGCGGAATCTTCCGCACCCGAGGGTGTATTCCTGAAATCCAGCACACACCCGCGCGCATACGGCAATTTTGCCAGACTCTTGTCCAGGTATGTCCGCGAAGAAAAGGTCATCACTCTGCAGGAGGCGATCCGGCGGCTGACGAAGTTACCCGCGACGAACCTCGGGATCCGAAAAAGAGGGTTACTTGCTCCCGGCTACTTCGCCGATGTTGTTATTTTCGATCCGGCAAAAATTCAGGATCATGCCACGTTCGAGAAGCCTTTTCAATACGCTACCGGAATGGTGTATGTTTTTGTTAACGGAGTGCCTGTCCTAGTCAACGGCGAACATACCGGAGCAACACCCGGGCGTTTTGTCCGCGGACCCGGTTGGAAAAAACCTTCACCGAATCCCTGAAACAGGCATGTACTATTAATTGATTTAACGTCAACTTTTTAATTGATTTAATTGCATTAACTTTTCGATATTTGTTATTGATTTTTTCAGCATCCTTAACCAGGTATCCACCAACATGGATAAATATTTTTGTGTAGCCGTTTTTCTCCTATTCGTTGTAACAGGCTCTTATGCGCAGGATCAAAAAGCCCTGATAGCCGCAGGCGACAAGTACTACGGAAAAAAAGACTATAAAAATGCATTAACCTCCTTCCTCGCCGCTCAGGAAATGAATCCCGACGACGCCTCGTTGAATTTTAAGATCGGCCTCACCTACCTGTACTCGGAGACAAAATCGAAGGCGGCCACATACATTGATAAAGCCTATCGCCTTAATCCGGCCGTAAATCCCGATATCGACTATCACCTGGGGATTGCCTTTCAGAATACCAATGAATTTAAAAAAGCGATCGAGCATTTCGAACGATTCAAAAAGAAGAAAAAAGAACTGGGTAGTATCGCCGACGAAAAGATCGCGGAATGTCATATCGCGGATTCGCTCTCTCAGAATGAATTGAATGTGATCATCGAAAACCTGGGTATCAATGTCAATACGCCCTTCAACGATTATTCCCCCCTGATTTCGGCTGATGGAAATACATTGATTTTTACGTCGAACCGGACTGATGACCCTTCGAAAGTCAAAACCAGTACAAACTATGAGGATATATATGTTACCGTCAAGACAGGCAACGAATGGAGTGCACCTAAACTGATCAGTTCAAACATCAACAGCAAGTACAACGACGCGGCCGCATCCCTTTCACCGGACGGCAAGACACTGTTCTTATACTATGAAGAGGGTGAGGGTGACATTTATACATCAACCCTCACAAATGGAGAATGGTCAAAACCAGCTCCTCTGAACAAGAACATAAACACGGGAATGTTCTGGGAGACCTCTGCCACCGTTTCGGCGGATGGTAAAAAGCTTTTTTTTGCCAGTAACCGTCCCGGAGGACTGGGTGAACTGGATCTGTATGTCAGTCAACTGGATAACAAAGGGGATTGGGGAAAGGCAGTCAACCTCGGCCCCATCATAAATACACCGGAAAATGAAGATTCTCCTTTTATCCACCACGATGGCGTAACGCTTTACTTTTCTTCCGACGGTCACCCGCGCCTGGGCAACAGTGATATTTTTGTCAGCGAGTTCAGGAACAATAAATGGACGAAGCCCGAAAATATGGGTTACCCTCTTAACTCCTGGGAATACGACGGGTTCTTCACGTTGTCGCCCGACAAAAAGAAAGGGTACTTCTCCACGGTAAAGGAAGGCGGGCTCGGAGATGCCGACATTTATTCCATTCAATTCCTGGACCCGAAATACAAGCCGAAACCCAAGCCTGTTGTGGCTAAGGTGGAAGAGGTAAAGGTGCAGACCGAGATCCCGAAAAGCGAGGAGTTTGTCGATCCGATGATACAGGTCCATAAGGATATGAAAGTAATGACCCTGTTAAAAGGAAAGGTTATTGACGAATCCAACGCCGCCCCGCTTGCCGCTGTGATTTCACTTGTTGACAATGAGAACAACAGAGTAATCACAAAGATCAATTCCAACCCCTTAACCGGCGAATTCGAGATGGTGATTCCGCACGGTGGGAACTACGGGGTCGCTACTGAAAAAGCAGGATACCTGTTCAACTCCATTAACTTCAATGTCCCGCAGTTTGCGGAATACCAGGAGATCGATACCCACATCATCATGGTTAAGGCGGAGATAGGATCAAAAGTGGTGTTGAAGAATATTTTCTTCGATGTAGGCAAGTCGGATCTCAAGCCTGAATCCCTGGCTGAGGTCGAAAACATCCGCGAACTGCTGCTGGCGAACACAACGCTGAAAGTGCAGATCAACGGACACACGGATAATAGCGGGAACGCCGCCGCCAATAAGGCTCTTTCCCTGAAACGCGCCGCATCCGTAGTTGCCTATCTCACTCAAAAGGGTATTGGTGCCGGCCGGCTTTCTGCAAAAGGTTACGGCTCCGAACGACCAATCGTCTCAAATGACGATGAAGAAGGTGGCCGGGAAATCAACCGGAGAACGGAAATAGAAATCATCAAATAATATACCCCCTTCGATCTCCGGGAGTTACTGACGGGCGCCGCATTATCGTCCGTTCGTCAAAAATATTCTGATCGCTAGGATGCGTGTGAGGTATAACCCGAGACCATTTCTTTTAAAACCTCCAGCGTGACCGGTTTCTGGAAATAGGCCTTTACGTCGGGAAAGGATTCCGCCCGGGTCAGATCCCGCGGGTGATTGGAAGAGCTGATGATGTATATGCCCGCTTTCTTTATCAACTGATCTTCAATTCCCCGGAGCTGTGTCAAAAATTCCCATCCGTCCACTTCGGGCATGTAGATGTCGAGCAGGATAATATCAGGCAGGTGCTCGGCAGTTTTCTTATGGTGCAGGAGGTAGTTGATCGCTCCTTGTGCCGTGTTATATATGGTAATGATGTTAGCCAATTCTCCCAGCTCAGCCAGACGCTTGATGTAAAACGAAGACATCGGGTCGTCATCGATGATCCAAAGATTTGGTATTTTCATTGACATGCCTGGAAATAATTTAACAGCTATTAATTTGATCGTACCTACATACTTCAGCGAATACCGAAGTAACTACAATTAAAGCTCAATGTGTCCCTGTGATCTGGTAACCGGGTATCAAAACTTACTGCTGTAATAATCCCGGCTTATAATGGCTAAAACAATACCTCATCACGCCTCCAAAGGTCACCGATTCTCCATGGGTGACTCCGGAATCATAAGAGATATTTTTTATTCCACAGGTTCCTGTCAATTCCGGATCTCCTGCCCTGCCGAACCCGGAATAGTCCGGCGGGAAAAACCAATCGCTGTGATCCGCATCGTATACCGGTCTTCCGGTATACCGGTCATTTACCTGACACAATTTACGCTTTTTGAAATTATTGGGGAATTCGAGATGTCCCGCCTTTATGTTCCGCTCATCTAAAAGAGCAATGGTGGATATTTGTTCGTGACTGAAAACCGGTATTTCTGCCCGAAATAACGGGTAAAGGACGGAGGATCGGCCTTTTCAGGGTTAATTTTGAACCCCTTATCGATACCACAGGATTTTGAACTAGATTTACTCACATGAATGTGATCACAAGGAAGCGGCGGTCCGGTCTTTTTATTAAGGCACTCATGGTGCTCCTTATCGCATTGTATTTTAATGTTATTCTTCCCACCCACACCTCCAACTCGACTATTCCATCCATTAACTTCACCGACCATGAGGTGATCGACATCCACCTGGCTCCAACGGCCCGCATACTCGTATTTCCGGCTGACAACGAGATCCCGCTCATTCCCCGTATTGAAATCCCGCGTTCATTGTGGTTTGTTATATTTCAGATCTGCGAATCAAGTATCGAAGCACCTATTATCACCCATTCCGGATGGTCCTCGTCCACAATAAACGCTCCCTGACAAACGTCCACTCCTGTAACTCCTGTCCAGGTAAGATTGTCTATTTTTCATTATTTCGTATTATAGAGCGTTATGACGGTTTTGTTTCTTGAATTCTTTAATCCCCAGAACATCATTCAATATGGTGGCCTGATATTGCTGCTTTTTATCATTTTTGCGGAAACAGGATTGTTTTTTGGTTTCTTTCTCCCTGGAGACTCCTTGTTGTTTGTCGCCGGGCTGCTGAGCAATTCCAAATACATCGATCAACCCATAGGACTCCTGGTCCTGATGCTGGTGATCGCCGCGTTCACCGGTTCGACCGTAGGGTACTTTTTCGGTATCTGGGCGAAATTATACTTCAGACCCAAGAAGGAAAATTTCTTCTTCAAGCAAAAGTATCTCGACATGGCGCAGGACTTTTACAAAAGGTATGGAATGATGGCGTTTATTGTCGGAAGATTTTTACCCATCGTCAGAACCTTTGTTCCGATCCTTGCCGGTATCGTAAAAATCGAATTCAAGAAGTTTCTCCTGTATAATCTGCTGGGAGCGATCGCCTGGATTGGATCGCTGGTAATGGCGGGATACTGGCTGGGAAACATGTTCCCCGCGCTGATCGATAACGTAGAGATCATCATTGTGTCACTGATCGTGGTCACGGCTGTACCGGTCATCATATCTTACAGGAAGAACCACCGGAAGCTTGAAAAAAAACACACATAGCATTACTCCTGCACGTTTTATTTCATCGCATTAACCGAAGAATTCATCGGTTCACTGTGCCGATGAGGGTCAGAACCCGAAGCCTACACGAAACACAATCCTGGGAGACTCCTCAAATTCCTCCTTGGGGATAAATGCTCCGATTGAGAATATCAGGGCATCGACCGGTGCTATCCAAAGACCTCCGCCGTAACTGTTATGCCATTTTTCGGTCGCCTCACCCTTCAGCCATACGCGGCCGTAATCGAAGCTTCCGAACAGGCCAAGAGTGAACGGCAAGATCGGATTTGTACTGCTGCTTACGCGCACGCGGAGATCCGTGGTTTGCCATAAGGCCCGCTGTCCGTAAAATCGTTCTGTCCGGTAACCCCGAAGACCCTGTTGCCCGCCGATCGTCGGCATTTGCCAGAATTCATATCCCGTTCCAAAGTTCTGCCCCCAGCCAAACTGCGATGCAAGAATAAAATTCTCCGCCTGATCGAGACTTTTGTAAAATGAAAGACTTGCCCGCCACGAAGTGAAATTCTGATCGGCACGGATGTTATTGACCCAATTGAAAGTGGTATTGAAACGGATTCCCGAATGGGGTGAAAAGATGTTGTCGACATTATTAAAATGAAACCCGACTTCCGTTCCCGCAAAATACTTATGCTCAAAAATATCCTCGTTTTCACCGACGCCATATTGCGTTATAAATCTTCCCGGTGTGTCTTCAATATTCGCAGTCTCAAAGGTCGGACCTACTGTAAAATATCCGCTCACGCCGGCAAACCTTTTCTTGATAGCCGGATACAACCGGACAAGGCCCTGGCGGACCCGGTAAAAGTCAGGATCATCGACGGGCCTTACGGAGTTGTTACCAAGGCCGGCGAAATTGAATGCATAGGTCGGACCATGATATACAGCATCGAGATAGAAGTCCCAATTCTTTATAACATTCAAAAAGTCGGCTTCGTAGTTCGCCTTGAAGGCAAGTGTTCCGAACGCGAAACTGCCGCCGATACGCTGGGACGATGCATAAGGCACCTTCTTAAATCCATGTGTGATGATATTATAACTGGCACCGATGAGAAACTGGTCGTCCGGGTTAAACCCGATAATCGGGAATGGTATGGCGATGTTGTACTCGCTGTCATATCCGCGCCGGTCGTAGATGTTATACCTCGAAAGACTGCTTCTTTTATCCAGGGTCTCGCGACTCCCCGACAGAATGTTCTTCCTGAGGTCATCATAGACGATCGTTTTATGGCCTCCGCGTTTAACGGACGAGCTATCTGTAAAAACATCCTCCCCCAGTCCGCCGATCATTCGAACGGTGATCCCCTTTTTCACGGCTCCCCGCACGATAAACTCGTCCTCGTCGCCGTTGCCGAAAAGATCGAGGGAATGCGTGATCTTGTTTTCAAACGTACGCTGAAATGTAATACCCTTTTTTGCGCCTTTTTTGGAGATCTCATAGACCGTCACGCGGGTGGATTCATCGTTCACCCGTTCCACTTCAAAACGCTCGCGGTCATCTGTACCGATCACATCGACGGACTTGCTTACAAATTCGTAGTGGGTACGGGCGGTAGCCATCAGGTTGTCCCTCCGGGCCTTCAAGCTGCTGATCATGGCCGGCGCCGAAATCTCCCTGGCCTTCTGTGGCCATTTTTCGAATGCGCTGGTTATAACCTCATCGGTAAGATTTTCCTGGATGAACTTCACCTGTTTCTCCCATTGCTGCCAGCTCAGTTCGTTCAGAAAAGTCCGGTCAAAAAGACGCGCACTCCATGTCGTCCATTTGACGCTGTTTATTTCCCCGCTGTAGGATTGCAGTTGTCTCAAAAACGGCAGTGTCTGCCTGGCCAGACCCGGAACGAGTCCATCGTAACGGGAAAACGCCTGATCACGGTCCCTGGGTATCGGCCTGTACAGTTTTGTATCGTTCTCCAGATTAATACTGGCCCATGTCCACTGGTCGTCGTGACGATCCCAGTCGCCGATGAGAAAATCAAGCATCCGCGTACGTATCGCCCACTCTTCGTCTACCTGGTGTTTGGGATTCTTCAACAGGTTTACCGTGAGGTCCGGGGTACTCACTATCTTATCAGGGTTCCCGAAAAATGCTGCGTCCTTCCACTTTTTACCCGCCGGCCTTTCTTCCACCAGGTGCATGCTTCCCCCGAACAGGCCGTTGTAAACACCTAACGCAGGCTGCGGGGGTATGTAATACAGTGTGGGATTGGTGTGGTATACGTTGATAGCATCCGCAATGACGGGAATAGCCAGCGGCGCAAAGGGGTGAGTGGCCAGAAAATTATCCTCTACGAGGAACCTGGCGGCAACCATCTTATTAAAAGGATAGGGAAGAAAACGGCTGGCATCTTTGGTCATTCCCCGAAAGGTATAATCCCTTCCTTCCTCATCCCTGACCCGCAATGAATTCGTCTGGTTTCCTCCACCTTGTTTCACGGGTGTGACACCTCCTTTGAAAGTATTCAGATCGAGGACAGGAAAAGCATACTTTTCCAGGTAAAGGTCGCGGTGATGTTCACCGAGGACGAATTTATGAAAGCTCCCTACTTCGCGGATCCGGGTCCTGGTTACCGGGGCCACAACGGTATCCCGATGCGCTTCGTATTCCGAAAAATCGGTTTGTGCATTTTCCGCGGCAACGGGGGCAGCATCCTTGATTTTTTTCTGGTACACCAGTTTTGCATCCGTGCCATCTTCGTTCACATCCCAGAACTGTACCCACGATTCTCCACCTTCATAAAACTGAATAGTGCTGAATCCCATTGCGCCAGTGGCGAACTCAGAACCCCTGCCCAGACTAACGGGACTTTCCTTTGAGGCACTACCGCTGACGATAAATTTTTGTCCTCCGTTTTCGATGTACTGTAACGTATGCTCATGACCGCTCACAAAAATAAAGCTGCCGTTCTTTTTCGCGCCGGCGAGTACGGCTGTTCTCAGGTCTTTATAATCCTGATGCGCAACATCCTGCCTTGATCCGACACTGGAACGGAAGATCGCCGCGGCCGTCCCGATTCCCGGGAGCGGAAGGTATAAATTCGGGTTGATATCGGTTAACGGGAACAGGTGCTGCTTGGCCGTGAACGCACCTCCGTGCGGTCCATAGGTGTAAAGCGGGTGATGCATGGCCACTACAACATTCTGGTTCCTGTATTTCCGGATCATGTTTTCAAAAATGAACCGGAAGCTCGCCCGGTTCCTCGCCTCGCAACCCTGGTTGATCTTGGGCTCCTCCTCCGAGTCACCCAACCACCATTGGGTGTCGACCACCAGTACCACCAGGTCTTTGCTCAGCTCGACTGCGACGGGACCGGAACATCCGTCGTCCGGCAAGAAATAATTCTCCCAGTCGTCCTCATCGGCGACGCCCCGTTGCGTATTCAAATAATTTTCAATGAACGTTTCCTGGCTTTTAAGACCGCTTTGTCCCCAGCCACGCCAGTCGTGGTTTCCCGGTATGAACACCGGTCTGCCTTTAAATTGGTCAAGGATCTCCAACTGGGCTTTAATTCTGTGTTCGGCAACCGCACGCTTCGCCACATCTTCGGCCGGGGGCATACCAAACTCATATATATTGTCACCCAGGAACAACACGGAGCTGTTTTTGGATTCGGCCGGAAGTTTTGACTTGAGGTAGGCCAGCACCGGAGTGGATCCCTTTTCGGACGAATTCCCGGCGTCACCCACCAGGTACATCGTATGGTTCAGCTTCAGGCTTGCGGAAGGGGCCGCTTCCTGCCATTGCCGTGCCGTTTTCGCATAACGCGCCTTATAAGTGGCACATGAAGCCAGCAATACCAGGAGTATTAGAAAATGCGCCTTTCTCTTCATGTTTTACCAATTAAACTTTCCCATTTTTGAACTCGGCCATAAAAATAAAGAGAATTAACCCATCCTGTAATAAAGGACGGCCAAAGGAGTAAGCCTGAATTGATAAAAAAAGCGGATTATCCCGTCCATCAGTGGTGTCGCGAAAAGTGGGTCAATATTTGTTTATTCCGACCCGGGAAATTTTTGACTAAAGGTATGGCCCTAAGTTGTGACCGGAATTGTATATTTCCATGTTTTTCATTAAATATTACACGATTGCTATACCAGGCCCGATCGATTTATTCGAAAAACCCAACCTGTTTACCTTGAAGCTTTTTGCGATAACCCTCTTATGAACCTGACACGGCGGTCCCTGGCGTATTCTTTTTCTCTTGTATGCCTGCTATTGTGCATTGGCAAAAAGTCTGAGTGTCAGAAACTAAAACCTGGTCTACCCGGAATGGCGCCTTCGCGCTGGATAACCGTTAAACATTCGCAGGCACCGGGGAGGGTTTACCGGACCATGGGGTCCGCCCCAAAAACCTATACACAGGAAGATCTTTTTTTCAAAGCCTGGATTCCCGTGGTTTATAAATCGCGTTTCGCCCTGATGCTCGGCCCTCAATACCGGACGGAACAACTGGAGTTTGAAAGCAACGGCGAGAACCCTCTCCACCTATTATCCAGCTGGAATCTGCGCTCTATGGGAATGGACGTTCGTTCCGTTGCCCGCCTCGACAGCACGTCGTTCCTGATGGCGAACCTGAACATCAATCAAAGCGGCAACCTGCAGGACCAGTCGCACGATCACGTTCCGTTAAACTTTACTTTCACATCGGTTTACCTGAGAAAAAAATCCGTCAACAAAGAAATAGGATTCGGGGTGATGGCAAACCGGAGCTTCGGCAGGTTCACCGTGCTGCCTGTTTTAGTCTTCAACTATAATTACTCCTCCAAAGCAGGCATTGAAATCAGCCTGCCGCATAAGATCTCCTGGCGTCACAATCTCTCCCCTTCCGATATCCTGTACGTAAAAGCGGAGGCACTCACACGGGCATACTTCATCGTTTGCGAGGATGAGTATGCATTCAGAAGAACGGAACTTGATATGGGGCTGGCCTACAACAGGCAGATCAATAAATTCGTCGGGGCAGAGGTTTTCGCCGGCTACCGGAGAAATATCGGAACACGGTTACCAAGTGAAATCACAGCGGTGAAGGCATCAGGACTCGCATTCACGCTGGAGATCTATTGTAAATCACCATTTAGCAAATAATATCTTTACCGCTTGCAGTAGTGGTGGGAAATGTTCCTCATACACCGGCGCAAACCAACCTGTTCACGTTATGTCTATTCGCATCCCGCTTACCACCGGTATTTGGTTCACCGGATGACACTTACTCCGGCAGGATCATTTTTTTAATGCCTGTCCGGCTCAGAATTTTCGCTTGACACTCAAAAAGCTGCTGTTGATCCAGACGTACCGGCCGACATCAAACGACAGTTCCTGGTGGACAATTGTATAACTAAGGTTCACAATCCACCTCCCGGAAAACTTCCGTTGCCACGCCAGTCCCGCGTTTTGGGACCGCAGCACATAAATACCGTCGTTGCTCAGACCCGCACCACTTTGTATTCTCCGTTCATCAGGTGAGAACCCTACGTTGCCGCTTAAGCCGATGTAACTGTCGGCATCAGCAAAATATCTCCTGGCGAAAAAGGTCGACGAAAACGATGTCGAAGACTGGCCTGGTGTAATATAGGGACGGTACGACAACCAAAAGTTTTTTACGTACCATCCGATGGAACCCGTGTAGATCAACACATCGCTTCCCTGACCAAAATACAGGTACCGTACGCCACCGGAAGCTTCCAGCCGGTGCGGCAATCCTGCATACAACTCTCCGCCTATTCGATGTTTTGAAAATAAATCGCTTGACGAATAGCCATAATTCACGTACGCATAAACACCACGAACGATCCGCGGATAAAGATCAACTTCCGCCTGTATGCCGCCCGACGAGAACCGGGACGAATGGTTTATACGCGCGATCGCCGTGCCCCAGCTATTAGCGCGGGCAAGCTGAAGAGATGTATACATGGCCGGTTGAAATGTCCGGCTGAATACATCGATGCCAAAGGAGACACCAGCTGTGTATTTCATGTTGCCTGTCACAATCTGCTCCCGAAGGGATTTTCCCGGGGCGTGGTCGGCTGGAATGCTGTCGAGTACAGACAGGGCCTCCGTTGTCCGGTTTAACTTTGCGAGGGCGCTGGCCTTTTTGAAGAGAAAATCCGCTGAACCAGGATAGTGACTCAGTGCCGCATCCGCTACCTGTAACGCGTCCTTGTACCTGTCATCCCATATCTCGACATCATAAAGGGCGCTAAGCGCATCGGCATGGTCCGGCCGGTGGCCTAATACGACCTGCAGTTCTTTCCGGGCAGCAGAACGCTGAGCATCCCATGCAAGCGATCTCGCCAGTAAGATTCGCGCTTCGTCGAAATCAGGATCCGCGAGCAGTATCTCCGTCAATATCATTCTTCCCGCCTCCCGCTCTTGATTAAAAATCATATCACGGGCGCGGGTGAAGGCATCACCTGAATTCGGCGCGTTCCCACGCTCCTGCCCAAAAGCAGCGGCGTACAAGAAAAACAACAGAACAACCAGGATCATGTTGAATCTACCCTTCATATTTTATTTTATTATTGGCTATTTAACTCACGTTGTAATTCGGCGGCGAGTTCCTGATCCGGTCTTTGCCTTAAAATCTCGCCAATGATCTCGCCTGCTTCCTTTTTTCTGTTTAACCGGGACAGCGCACGTGCTTTTCTGGCCAGCAGTTCCGTGTCGGAACCATTTGAAGCCAGTCCTTCGTTGACAACCTCCAGTGACCGTCTGGGATCTCCCCTCCATGATTCAATATCCGCCAATGCACAAAAAGCATCCGCATAGGACGGAGAACGTTCAAGGGTCTGATTGAGAAACAGGATCGCACTGTCGTATTCCTGATTCCACGCGTATGTGCGTGCCATGAGTATCCGGGCATCGTGATAGTTCGGGCTCGCATTCAGGATAACTTTTAAAAGGATCCGGCATTCCGCATATCGTCTTTCTGCTGCGATGGACCTCGCCGTTTCAAATTTCTGATCCGGGTTAAGGCTCGCCCAGCCCATGGCGCTGACAATTTCCTCATCCTTTGCCGACAACCGGAAGGGCAAAGATTTTCTTTCCTTCAAAGCGCCGTACAGGTGATTACCCTCGAGAGCAGCAATAGATTTTGTCTTGAACCCTGCAAGTTTTTGTCTGATCTTCTTTTTTACGTCGTCATTATCTTCAGGCTGCAATTGAAGACCGGGAAGAATTTTAAACAACCGGTCCCCTGACAGGAAATATTCACCATACAGGTAGTCTTCCGTCGTATTCTTACTTCGGATCAATGCAACATCCCTGTCGCCTGAAAACGAAGCCCCCGTCGACAACGGTTGGGATAGGAACGTGACTTCAGGAGGAAAACCAAGGCTATACCCGGTCGATAACATGCTCAGAATGGAAGGTGTGATATCGGAATGGGTTGAAAGGGACAAAAAGGACTTTGGTTCTTTAAGAAGCGGTGAATAAACAATAAGGGGTACGTGATACCGGTCTATTCTGCTGGCTTCCGGAATCGGGATCAGCCGGTGATCTCCCGTGATAATAAAAATGGTATTGCCAAAATCGGGGCGTAACGAGTAGGACTGCATCAATTCGCGGATCGCATTGTCGGTATACAGGAGACAGGAAAAGATGCCTTTGTTTTCAGTTGCTGTTTTTTGTTTGTCCCCATTCCAGTTCAACCCGCGAAGCCTGGATTCAAAGAGCCGGTTATACATTGTATCGGGCGCGATAAATGGTTCGTGCGTAGACAACGTGAGGTATACATCAATCCTGGGCGAAGCAGACCCTTGAAGCACGTGGGACGCATACGCAAAGACATCACGGTCGGGATAACCCCAGGAAGCAAGTAACTCTTTATCCGTTCCGGGAGATGGGGGAAAATTGGATTGGTTGATTGTTTTATCAAAACCCTGGTGCTCCAGAAAAATATCCTGATTGTCGAAGTTGGGATTACCTCCGTAAAAGAAGTTGCTGCTATAGCCGTAGGGTTTAAGCAAACTGACCAGTGTGTGATGGTCCGGCATCTTATTTCCGAGAGCCATAAATCCTTCCCGTCCGTACGGCAGTGAACCGAGTATGCTGGGGAGTGCGCCAAACGTGCGCCCGGCATTACTCAGGAAGTTTTCCCAATACAGGCTCACTTCTGAAAGCGAATCCAGGTATGGGGTGAAACCACCGTATACTGCATCCGGTCCGGAAAAATCACGCCCAAGTCCCTCGACAATAATAAATACAATATTGGGAGGCGTTTCTGCTCTTCTGAGATATCGGCCCAACTGATCCGGGCTATTCAGGGGATGCATCAAAGGATCGTGGTTTTCCGCGGGTTGTTGTACCTGTATATGTTCGCGGGCATACTCCAACGTGTGAGCCAGGAGGAATTGCGCCTTGTTTACCGCGATAAAGTAGTCCAAATCCCGCTCAAAACGTTGAGGTGCGGGGTGATGAGGCAACAGCCATGCGAAGAAAAAACCGACAGCTATACAGGAACACGCTGTTAAACTTAAACGCTTGACAAAAAGCATGCTTTTAAGTCGGAAAAAAAAACTCATCATCGCCGGTATAATCACTACAATCAACATCACAACGGAGACAACAGACGCCCCTGACGATTGCACGGTAGTGAGGATATCCGGTATCGTGTAGCCGAACAAGTCGGCCCCCAACGGTACACGGGTAACGGAAAAGTAACGGATCACAGCCGCGTCAAACAGAAGAAAAAGAGTGAAGATGAGGCTGCTGACCGCGTAAGCGGTGGTGGGGTGAACCGCGGAGATAAGCAGGTGAAAAGCCAGTACGAGGGATATCACCGCGCATAAAAAGAATACATCGAAAATCAGCGAACTCAATTCCAGGCTGACGATATCCGAGCCATCGATATTACCCTGCAACAGAAACCATTCGTATGCCCGCAGCAAAAGAAATAACAGCACGAACATCCCCGACGCCGGAATAAATTGCCTGATCGAAATCCCAACCAAAGTTTTCATACCCTTGCACCGATACTTTTCTTGTTGGCAAAAAAGCCTTGCCGGTTCATTTCCCCCCACGACTTTTTGCCCTTTATAATATCAATGTTACCCAGTATAGACCACCATACAACTCTCGGGTGAAACCAGACAGGCTCGATCAACGCGGTAACGACAAGTCTCAGGATATCCACCTTTCTCTTGTACTGGAAATAGGAAAATTCTTCCGCCAGGAGCGCGGTGATGGAGATCATGAATGAAAATGAATAGACAGCCAGCAGCAATGCGGGCGCAAAGGAAGTATTGATCATACCCGCCATCAACTGCCAGCCTAACAGGATCAACCCGAAGGCTTCGATGATGGGAGCCAGCCATTCGAAAAAGAACCAGAAGGGATAGCTCAGTAATCCCATTAAGCCATAATGGGGATTGAAACATATTCTGCGGTGGATCTTCAGGGTTTCATAAGTTCCTCTTGTCCAGCGGTTGCGCTGTCTTCCCAGGATCTTGTATTCGGACGGTGCTTCCGTCCAGCAAAGGGGTTCGGGTATATATACTACTTTATAAGGTTTTTTTTCCCGATGCATGAAGGCACGCATGCGCACCACCAGTTCCATGTCCTCACCAACCGTTTTCGTGTCGTATCCGCCTGCCTTGATGGCAATGCTTCTGCTGAAAAGTCCAAAAGCACCGGAGATCAGTAAGAGGCCATTGAGCCTGCTCCATGCCATTCGTCCGATCAGGAAAGCGCGTATATACTCCAGTGTTTGAAAGCGTACGATTTGTTTGCTGGGTAGTTTAACCTCGATCAGGCGGCCTTCTTCAACAACGCATGAGTTCGCGATCCTGACGACGCCGCCGGAAGCGATGACCGGAGTCGTCTCTTCGAGGAACGGCTTTACCATTTTGAGCAACGCATCCCTTTCAATAATACAATCCACGTCTACACAGGCGACCAACGGTTTTGTAGAGATGTTGATACCTACATTCAGGGCATCGGCTTTTCCTCCGTTCAGTTTATCGACGATGGTAAGCTTTTTGAACGCCCGGTTGTTCGATTTGTAAACTCCCAGTACTCTTTTTGTCGACAGCTGATACTGTACGTGGAAAGGAACCTTAACGAGGTCGAATGCTTCGACGAGCTTATTCAGGGAATCATCCTTGCTGCCGTCGTTGATGATGATCACCTCCAGGTTGTTATACATGAGGGAGAGTAACGATTTAACGTTATCAACAATGGTGAGGCTCTCGTTGTAAGCGGGAGCCAGAAGAGAAATGCCAGGTGCCAGCGGCGATGACAGAATGCTGGTATAGTCCGAGACTTTAGCTTTCCTGGTGTACCTCCGTAGTTCCAGCCATGAAACGAGGGCAAGGGTCAGGTAAGTAAGGGAAATAGCCATCCCGTACAGGATGAACATTCCGTTAAAGACATTGAAAAAAAGGTGCATGATGCCGTTCATCTTTTACTGGAGTAAGGGTGTGGTGACATGTCTGTAAATGTTTTCAAACAACTCGTCGTTGGCGGCGTTGAAATCAATGAGAAAATCCCTGCAGTTCATTTTCAATTTGTGCATGGCACGCATCGCTTCGAACCGCGTGAGCGGTGACCCGTGCACCATGTGCCACGCTAAGAAAGATCCATGTTCTTCAGGATTCCCGATCTGCTCGAGCGCATGGATCGCCCGGAGCGAAAATGAATCATTCAAAAGATTCTCCCTTCCCATCTTCTCGATAAGGTTCGCGTGTTCAACGGCGCCCATTTCACCAAGCATCGCGACGGCGAGGCCGGAGATTTCTTCGTTGATGTCGTCCAGGAGAACGGATAAATGAGGTATTGCCTCCGCCTGCCTGAATTGGGTGGCCATAACAACGGCAAATTTTTTGATCTCATTGCTGTCGCTGTAAAACCATCGATAGAACTTGGGAAGCTTATCCAGGGGAAGGGTTGTAAGGTGCTTGTGAACCATTAGCTGCATCCAGGGGGTGACAAATCCCTGGTAGTGGTCGACCAGCACAAAAGGAGAATCGCCGGTAAGCCGGACCAGGCCTATAAAACTCTCCTGCCTGACGAGCGTATCTTTATGGTAGAATAATTCCTGAACAGTGGGGAGATAGTCGGCGCATTCCATTTCGGTGAGCTCCTGTAATCCCTGAACGATCGTCAGCGTGTTGGTTTGATTGAGTTTCGAATAGCTTATTTTTTTCAGCTGCAGCCTTACGTATATCTTCTTCAGGATCTTTGCCGGTGTACCCCGGAGGTTTTTCTTGTTCGCGATCAGCACGTCGATCAAAACCTGTTTGCGCAGGTCATTCGACAGCTTCTCCCGGAGACCCTTAAGATAAAAATTAAGGGAAAAATGACTATTCCGGTCTTTTGACTGATCCAGGATAATCAATGCATTGATCGTTTTCTGAAAATCCTCCCGCAACGCGTCAACGTTTTCTGTATGGCGTGTTTTAATGATGCGGCTGATCATGATAACGATCAAAAACACCACGGCGGTACCCGCGAAACAGAGGGCCAGCGCCACGAAAAACGCGGGCTCCCGCAGAAATGGAAATGATTGCGTAAAGTCCATTTTACCGGGTTAATCTTTTTGTACGCAACACCAGTTCGCTCAGGTTAAATGGCTTGGCCACAAAGTCGTCAGCACCGAGCTCAAACGCCTGCTGTACGGTATCCTCCAGTCCTTCGGCAGACAGGATCAGGATCGGTGTTTTCTTTTTCTGGTCATTTCGCACGAATGAAGTGATCTCCAGGCCGGAGTGGTACGGCATGTGAATATCCGTAATGATCAGGTCGTAGTCGGTTGAACGCAAGAGTTCAAAAGCCATTCTTCCGTCGACTGCCGTTTCAATATCGCCAAGGTTCTCTCTCGATAGCTTAAAACGGACCATACTGACCACTGCGGCATCATCATCACACACCAGGATTTTCATACGTTTTATTTATTTGAATTTCGTTTAGTTCGTGTTCAAAGGTCATAACCGGCCGGTTCAAAAGAATCAGCGAATGATTGATTTTATCAAATCAGGATTTAACGGATACGGTATCGAAGGGGGACAAAAAAAGGATCCGGTGACCGCCCCGGGCGTCTTGTTACGGGATTGTACTCAGGGATTCCCTGATCTGTCAGGAAAACCCTGATAGTTCAGTATTCTACAGATTTTGGCTATAATGCCTGTCGTGGATTACGGAAGCCCACTTCTCCAGGATGTTGACCAGGACATCGAACATCACCGGTTTGCTGATGTAGTCGTTCATGCCCGCCTCAAGGCAAATTTCCCGATCACCTTCGATCGCATTGGCCGTCATGGCGATGATAACAGGTTGATCAGCGAGCTGCTTTCTGATCTCCCGTGTCGCTTCCAGCCCATCCATCTCCGGCATTTGAACATCCATAAAGACCACGTCGTACTTTTTGCGATGCAAGGCGTTCAGCGCTTCCCTTCCATTCGCCATTACATCGGGCTTGAATCCCAGCTTACCGAGAACCCGGAGGATCAAATGCTGGTTGACAGGGTTATCTTCGGCCACCAGTATCTCCATCGGATGCCGGTTCGCGAATTCAGGCGAAAGTGTCGCACTGATCTGACGGCGATCATTCAAAGGCTTTCGGTGTTGCCGGAAAGCGTTCAGGAGACACTGCCATAACATTCCCTGCTTGACCGGTTTGGTGAGAACGGCAAAAAAGAGTTGCTCATTATTTTTTCCGCGTTCATCTCCAAGGGAACTCAACAATACCATCGGAACATCAGGCATTTGTTCTTTCAGGAGGCCCGCCAATTGAAGGCCATCCATGCCCGGCATTTTCATGTCCGTGATGATAAGATCGAAACGAAGTCCCGCCGCGACCATCTCCAACGCTTGTTTACCGGAACCCGCCACGCAGGGTCTCAGTTTCCAGCCTTCGAGTTGTTGCTTCAGTATCTGACGGTTTGTGGCGTTATCATCGACAACCAGGACAGCCCGCCCTTCGATTCCCGTTGTGTTGTCCGTTACATAATTCTGCATGGGCTTCGTGCTGATCCGTGTGGCGATCGAAAAGGAAAAAGTAGTCCCCCGTCCTTCAACACTTTCCACCTGGATCGATCCACCCATCATCGCGACCAGTTTCGAGCTAATGACCAGACCCAGACCGGAACCTCCATACTTGCGTGTCGTGGAAGAGTCCACCTGCGAGAATGCCTTGAACAACGCGCCGATCTTGTTCTTCGGAATGCCTATGCCAGTATCACGAACCTGAAAAGCAAGGTCGTAACGATCCTGGTCGACGCGTAACAAGTGAACGCCCACAAATACTTCACCCTGGTGGGTAAACTTGATGGCATTGCCCACCAGGTTTATCAATACCTGCCTGATACGGAGGCTGTCGCCAATAATCTGGCTTGGCACATTGTGGTCGATCTGGTAGATCAGGTCCAGTCCATTCTTCGTCGCGCGGGCGCCAAAAAGGTCCAGTACCTCCTCAATACAATTCCGGAGATCAAAATCGATATTCTCCAGTATCAAGTTGCCGGATTCGATCTTCGAGAAATCGAGTATGTCATTAATAACAGACAGCAGGCTCTCGCTGCTCGTTTTAATAACATCCGTGTATTCCCGTTGCTCGTCCGTCAAATTTGTTTCCGCCAGCAATGCAGCCATACCAATCACACCATTCATTGGGGTCCGTATTTCATGGCTCATGGTGGCCAGAAAAACACTTTTTGCCTGGTTTGCTTTTTCGGCCTCTTTCCTTGCTTTGTCGGCTTCCTGCCGCGCTATCTTTTCCAGGTTCGTGGAGTATAACAACCTGCCCGTACGTTCACGTGACTGGATGACACGTGTTCTTACCTGAAGAAAGATCACCATCCCGGCGACAAGAAGTGAAGCGGCAAGTATCCGGAACCACGGCGTTTGCCAGAACGATGGCGTGATCCTGATCTTAAGTTCCCTCACCTGCGAAGACCAGTTACCCTGGTTGTCCATCCCGCGAACCTTGAAGGTATATTCGCCTGGTCCGAGGTTGGTATAAGTAGCCGAATGTTTCGAATCGATATCGTTCCAGTTATTGTCGAACCCTTCCAGGAGATAGGTGTATTTTTTTTTGTCACCGTGAATGTAGTTCAGCGATGCGAACTCGATCGTTATCGCCGACTGTTCATGTGATAGTGTCACTTCCGATGTTTCCGTAATACTTGCCTTCAAAGGCGACGAATGTGACCGCTTATCATGGATGGAAACAACTTTGTTAAAAAGCTGGAAGTTTGTCAGTACGATAGGCGGGTCGTAAGGGATGTCTTTGACACTGTCCGGCCAAAAGCAGTTGAATCCGTTGTTCCCACCGACATACAGCATACCGGAACGGCTCCGGCACGTTGCATTCATTTTGAATTCATTGGACTGGAGGCCATCGGTTACATCGTAATTCGTGAATTTCTCCGTCAGGGGATTGAATAACGACAAGCCATGGTTCGTCGTGATCCATAAAATACCTTTCCCGTCCTCCAGGATCCCCTGGATAGCATCATTCGGTAATCCATGGGACTTCCGGTAAGTTTTAAATGTATTGTCCTTTACGTCGAAGTAGTTGAGCCCGGACATCGTTCCGACCCATATGTTCCCCATGTGGTCTTCGTGGAGGGCACTTACACTGTTATGGCTGATGCTGTTTACGCCAGGCGTATGCCTGTAATGCGTGAATGTTGACGTCTGAACGTTAAATTTACACAAGCCATCTCCATCGGTGCCAAGCCAAAGAACTCCCCCACTGCCTTCAATGATCGAATTGATCTTGTTGCTATTGATCTCCGTGGCATCGCGATCGCCAAAACGAACGAATGACCCTGTGCTGGGATCGTACATATTCAAACCTCCGAAGTATGTTCCGATCCATATATTACCATGACTATCCTCAAAAATCGACCACGCATTATTGCTGCTCAGGCTAGCCGTATCGGCAGGGTCATGCCGGAAGTGCCGGTATGTATTTTTTTTCTCATTAAACAGCGTTATTCCATCACCCCACATTCCGATCCAGTAGTTTCCATGCCTGTCCTCCAGCGTTGTGAGTACATGATCGCCGGCGATGGAGTTTCTGCTGTTCTTATCATGGCGGAAATGATGAAAATCATTGGTTGCCGGATCGAAGATATCAAGGCCTCCACCATCGGTCCCGATCCATATTTTACCACGGGAGTCTTCCCTTATGCTGAGTACCTTATTATGACTCAGGCTGTTTTTCGAAGTCGTATGCCTGAAATGTTCAAACTTGTTTCCGTCCTTACTCCAGAAGTTGATATCACCGGAAAACGTGCTTACCCACATATTTCCTTTGAGATCCCGGTACACCGACCAAACGGAATTATTACTCAAACCGGCGATATCAATATCGTCCTGCTGATAATTATAAAACCGCGCGGAGGATGTGTCGTAGATGGTCAATCCGCCGTTTTCAGTACCGATCCAGAGATTGCCGTCGTCATCTTCGCCCATCGCGACCACAACATCGCTGGCCAGCCCGGAATTCGGTCCGTTTGCCTTCCCAATTCTCCTGAATGTACGGGAAGCTACATCAACCTGATCCAGTCCGCCTCCCCGTGTTCCAACCCAAAGCTGATGCCGGCTGTCTTCAAATATCAACAGAACCGCATCGGAGCTGATAGAGGTGGGATCTCCTTCAAGGTGGCTGAATGAAGTAAATGTACCTGTGTTCCGGTCAAACAGGTTTAGCCCCTTGCTTCCCGTGGCGGCCCATATGTTGTGACGGCTGTCCTCAAAAACATCCTTGATAAAATCCTGGCTGATGCTGTTTGTCTTTGCAACGTCATGCCTATAGTGCAAAAATTCTTTCCGGGACGGATCGTAGGTATCCAGTCCTCCGCCCTCGGTACCTGCCCAGATCATCCCGTTGTGATCGATGATAACACTGTTGACAAGGTCGGAGGAGATCGAATTAAGATCATCCTTCCTGTGGGTGAATTGAGTGAATTTTTCCGTTTGCCTGTCAAACCTGTTCAGACCGCCTCCCCAGGTAGCGATCCATAGTGCGCCGGCGTCGTCCTCCGCGATATCCATGATGATGTTTCCACCGACACTCAGGGTGTCGTAGACGTCGTTCTTATAAACCGTGAAGGTGTAACCGTCGTATTTATTCAAGCCGTCGCGTGTGCCGAACCACATAAACCCGCGGCTATCCTGAAGCATACAGATCGTATTACTGTGCGAGAGTCCCTCCCGGGTACCGATGTGTTCAAACTTCAGGTTTCGTTGCTGCGCCAGTACCGGCTGGGTGGACAGCCATAGCAATACTGCGATCCGGGAAAAGCGGTTCGTAAAAAAAAGGTGGACGAGAAAAATTACGCGGCTGAAAAAATCCATTTATCCTTCAGTAACCTGAAGCTTTTTTATCCAGTACATACTGTTGATCCGTTTTTTCTTCCATCAACCGTTCTTTCATACGGTCACAAAGGCGGAAGAAAGGCATCCAGTTTTCCGGTTTATTGACCTGCTGTTTCATCTCATCCGCACTTTGACACAGATCAGTGTCATCGAGAATACTCAACGTTGTCTTGGCTTTATGGACGGCCTTGGCGAAGATCCCGACATCCTGTTGGGCATGTGATGCCTGTAGTGCAATTTTCAGTTCATCGAGGTTTTCAAGCATCAGGTTGATCAGTACCAGCTTAAATGCCTCATCTCCGTCCGTATAAAGGTCGAGCTGCGGAAACCGGTTGGCATGTGGGAGGCCAAAATTATTCATGCTGATGTTTTTCATGGTGGATTCTTGCGATTGTTATTCAAAATTCGTGGTAAATCGTTCCCCGGGAATCAGGGGTTAACGGAATTACCAAAAATCAGGCGTACCTGCGAAATCAGTGAAGTCCTGATAAATTCAAAATCAGGAAAACCCTGACACGTTTGCCGTCATTTCTTCATTATTTAGATATCCATAACACCGGCCGTTTAATATATCGGAAAACCAGAGGCAGGTGTGGGTACCCGGGCGTAAATTTTCTGAATTCATTTTCAAATCAACGTTGGACCAATGAACGTATGTATTGACGAAAACCTCAACATGAACGGCGGATTTGCCCCGGGGGAAGGAAAGCCTTCTTTCGGCACCCCGCTCGTATCGGTAAACCAAAAATATTCCTGTGTCCAGGTCAGTCAATACGGCAAGGACACTTTCCGCAAGTTGTATGGAGAGGAGATTGCCGTAGGTATGAACCTCCCCGATTGTGCCTCAAACAAACAGGATCGCGACCTCCTGAAGCTCTTAATCGATGGCTGCTCCGGAGGTGAATCTCAACGTGTAACCCGCGCATTCGGGGAGCTGGTACGACAGGTATTTACGCTGCACTTCGAACCTGTCGCGGGCGAGGGCGGAGAAATCATAACAGCGGTCTTCGCGGCTGTTGCTCAGGATTTGTCCAAATCGGCTGATGAATGGCGCGAAGAAGCGTTATCCCTGCGGGAGTCACAACGTATAGCGCACATCGGAAGCTGGTCGGACGATCTGAACGGCCATATCGAGTGGTCGGATGAAACGTATGAAATTTTTGGCATCTCTCCTTCGGGGTTTATTCCCAGCCGTGAGACATTTATCAACGCGTTACACCCCGACGACAGGGAAAAGTTCAATAAGTGGCTCTCATCCGCCTTTGGGGGAGTAACGTCACCCCTGCCGGATTGCCGGATTGTGACACCGGATGGAACAGTACGGGCGATCAGAGGAATGGCTCAAATCAGGTATGATGAAGCGGGCAAGCCTGCATTCCTGAGAGGTGTGGTTCAGGATATTACTGCCCTGAAGAAGATCGAAGATGAAAGAAACAGTCTGATGGAAAGAATTACGGACGCTTTCGTGGCGATCGACAAAAACTGGTGCTACACCTATGTGAACAAACGGGCTGGCGAGATCCTGGACCGGGACCCATCGGACCTGGTTGGAAAAAATATCTGGGTGGAGTTTCCGCATGGCGTCGATCTACCCTTTTATCATGCCTATCACCGCGCGATGAACGAACAGGTGTATATCTACCTGGAAGAATATTATGCGCCCTATAAACGCTGGCTTGAGAATCATATCTACCCTTCGCCGGATGGCCTCACTATTTATTTCAGGGATATTACCGAGAGAAAACGGGCCGAGGAAGAGGTAAAACGGGCTCATCGGGAGAAACAAACGCTTCTCGATCGCATCAGCGATAGTGTTATCTCCGTCGACAGCGAGTGGCGTTATACATTTCTCAATAAAGCCGCCTTATCCACTCACCCGGCGGGAATGCAGGGAACACTCGGAAAGGTGATCTGGGAAGTTCACCCGGAGATGGTCGGAACAACATTCTGGGATAAGTACCACGAGGCTATGCAGACGGGAAGAGTTGTTGAACTCGAGAACTACTATGCCCCGATGAATATCTGGTTCTTTGTGAAGGTATATCCTTCCGCGGATGGATTAACGATCTTCTACAAGGATATCACCGAACGGAAAAAAGCGCAAGAGAACCTGGATAAAAGTGAAAAACGTTTCCGGGCGCTGATCGAAAATATCTCTGATGCTATCGTTATTAACGACAGTGATTCCAAACTGATCTATCAAAGTCCTTCCGTTACCCGAATTCTCGGCTATTCACCGGAAGAGCGGAAAGATAAGCTCGTGATCAGCTACGTTCATCCGGACGACAGGGAGAAATTTGCCAACCTCTACAAAGTTCTTCACAAAAATCCCGGACGTCCATTTCCCTTCCAATATCGTGTGCTTCATAAAAACGGAAGTTACATCTGGCTGGAAGGGGTTGTCACGAATTTACTTCTTGAGCCGACTATTCAGGCAATCGTAGCCAACTACCGTGACATCAGCGACCGGAAGGAGGCGGAGGAAAGATTGTTGCATGAACGCAGTTTATTGAGAACACTTATCGACAACCTTCCGGATTATATCTATGTAAAAGATACCAAGTCACGATTCCTCATCAACAACAAGGCCGATCTGCGACTGATGAATTCAGCATCGGAAGCGGATATTATCGGTAAAACGGCGATCGAGATTTTCGGACCGGAGATCGGGAGACCTTTTCACGAGAGCGACGAAGCGGTCTTTAACACGGGCGAACCGGTCATCGACCTGGATGAGGTAACGATCAACGCAGGCGGCAAACGCAAGTACCTGCTGACGACAAAAGTTCCGCTGAAAGACACGCAGAACAATGTCATTGGTCTGGTGGGAATCAGTCGCGATGTGACACGGCAAAAAGAGATTGAACTTGATCTTCGCAACACGAACTACTTTTTGGAATCCGCACAAAAAGTGGGAAAGATCGGTCACTGGGTTTCTGAAACCGGGCTGCAGGGAAAACTACACTGGTCGGCCGAGACGTGCAGGATATTCGGGCTTGATCCCGACGAATTTGACGGCGATGTAAACACGTTTTTCAGATTTGTTCACCCGGAGGATTTGAATCTGATCACGGAGTCAACGCAAGAGGCGATCCGGAACCGCCAGCCGTATTCAGTGGATCATCGTATCATTCTTACTGATGGAACCCAAAAATGGGTTCATGAACAAGGTGAAGTAAACTATGACGTTAACGGGCAGCCCGCCGAAATCCTGGGCATTGTTCAGGACATCACGGAGAGAAAAAATGCCGAAAACGAGATCCTGAAGCTGAACTCGGAACTGGAAGAGCGGGTGATCCTTCGCACCAGCCAGCTTCAGGCGGCGAACAGGGAACTTGAAGCATTCACCTACTCCGTCTCGCACGACCTGCGATCACCGCTGCGGATCATCGACGGGTATTCGCAGATACTGAAGGAAGACTATGTAAAGATTATCGATGCGGATGGCCAAAAGGTCATTGAGATCATTATGGCAAACGCGAAAAAAATGGGTCAGCTGATCGACGACCTTCTGAATTTTTCCAGAATCGGTCGCTCGGAACTCCGCAAAACCCGGGTGAATATGAAGACGGTGATAGAAGAAACGCTCGCGGAATTACAACTCGGTGGAACACTTCTTCCTGACAAAATAAAAATAAACGAATTAAATGACGGGTATTGCGACGTAGCGCTGGTCAAACACATATGGATCAACCTGTTATCCAACGCAGTCAAATATTCAAGCACAGTACCCAGCCCCGAAATCGAGGTGGGTATGGTAGCGGGGACTAACAAAACGACGTATTTCGTAAGGGACAATGGTGTGGGTTTTGACATGAATTACTACCATAAATTATTTGGTGTCTTCCAGCGGCTCCACGGCCACAACGAATTTTCCGGCACTGGTGTCGGCCTTGCTATCGTTCAGCGCATTGTTCTCCGTCACGACGGATCCGTTTGGGCCGAGTCGAGACTAAACGAGGGTACCACATTCTTTTTTACGCTTGACTAAACGGCAAATTAAAACTACATTGTATTTAAAGCGCACAACACTTCCTATCCTTTGCCCTAAGCGTCCGTTCAGCCCAAAAAAATGACCTTATGGCAACCGTTGTGATCCTGGCAGAACCAGGTATCAAATTTAATTGCACAAAAATGCCCACAACTACAGGTACACCCTATATGGACCACACGATAGAAATCCTGCTGGTAGAGGATAACCAGCACGAAGCGCAACTTGTTATCCGGAATCTCAAGAAGCATAACCTGGCAAACAACCTGCTTCACCTGGACGACGGAGCGGAGGCCCTCGACTTCATCTTCGCACAAGGCAAGTATGCCAACCGTACCATCGAAGATCATCCACGGCTTATTTTACTGGATCTGAAGCTTCCCAAGGTGGACGGGCTGGAGATCCTCAAATCCATCAAATCGGATGAAAGAACGAAGCGGATCCCCGTCATTGTATTGACCTCTTCCCAGGAAGAACAGGATATCGTGAAGAGTTATACTTACGGTGTGAATAGTTATATCGTCAAACCGGTAAACTTCGAATCCTTTTCAAAAGTCGTGTCCGAGCTGGGCCTTTACTGGATGCTGCTTAATGTAAACCCCAATAGTAAGGTTTAAGATCCGGCCTCAACGTCTCAAGACCCGCAAATGGAGGAAAGATTACGCATATTAATGCTTGAAGATAACCCGGACGATGCTGTTTTCATCCAGCGCACACTACAACGCAGTGGGCTGAGCATCGATTCAAAAGTGGTATATGCCCGCGCCGATTTTATCGCGGCGCTGGACACATTTTTACCTGACCTCATTTTAAGTGACCACCAGTTACCTCAATTCTCGTCGCCGGAAGCACTCGAAATAGTACGCGCAAGAGAGGAATTCATTCCTTTCATCCTGGTAACCGGGGCGGTCTCCGAAGAGTTTGCCGCGTCGATCATCAGAGCGGGTGCCGACGATTACCTCCTGAAGAACAATCTGATGAGGCTACCGACCGCGATCACGCAGGCGCTGGAGAAAAAACAAATGCAGCAATCGCTCCGGCAATCCTTACATGCAAAACAATTGGCTGAACGTGAATTAAAAGATGCACACGAACGGCTGCTTTTCCATATTGAAAATACACCACTGGGGTATATTGAATGGGACAATCAATTCAAGGTTAAATCCTGGTCCCAACGGGCTTCGGAGATCTTCGGCTGGACGGAACAGGAGTTTATCGAAACTCAACGGGGCGGGTTCAGCACGGTTTATGAAGAAGACCTTGCTATCACCAACAAAGCGGCAAAGCAACTCCTGGCCGGCAATGTCGATCGAAATAACATGGTGAACAGGAACTATACCAAGGACGGGCGGGTGATCTGGTGCGAGTGGTTCAATTCCGTCATGAAGGATAAAGACGACAAAGTCATTACCATCATGTCTCTGGTACAGGATATTACCGAACGAAAAACATTTGAAGACATCCTTCGGGAATATAACGACCGATACCAGATCCTTTCCAAAGCGACTAATGACGCCATCTGGGACTGGGACATTATCCACGACTTCGAATTGTGGAATCACGGCATCCAGTCAATTTTCGGTTACACGGAACGCGAGATCGCTTCGACAAAAAAATGGTGGAAAGAAAAGATCCATCCCAATGACTACGAACGGATAAACCGGGAGATCCAGGAAGCGTTTGCCACGAACGAGACCAATTGGACCTCGCAGTATCAGTACCTCTGCGCCGACGGCACCTATAAAACAGTACTTGATCGCGGTTATATTATCTACCACGACAACAAGCCGGTGAGAATGATCGGAGCCATGCAGGACATCACGGAACAGAAAAAATTCGTTGAGGAAATTGAAAAGTTGTCGCTCGTGGCAAGCAAGACGAACAACTCCGTTGTCATTACCGACGCAAGCCATAACATCGAATGGGTCAACGAAGGGTTCGTATCGCTGACCGGCTATACGCTTAGCGAAGTGAGGGGCCGTAAGCCGGGATCGTTTTTGCAGGGTCCCGAAACGGACCCTGTGACAGTGAAAAGAATCTCGGAAAAAATCCGAAACTACGATTCATTTTCCGAGGAGATCATCAATTACTCCAAAAGCGGACGTATGTACTGGTTACGACTGGACATCAGCCCGGTCTTCGATGAAGCCAATATACTAAAACACTACATCGCTATTCAGACAGACATCAGCCCGCAAAAGGAATTTGAAAATCAGATCACAAATATTGCCCGTGAACTGAGCAACCTCATCGAACACGCCAACGTACCGATCTTCGGCGTCGACCGGAACGGGTATGTCAACGAGTGGAATAAGATTGCGACGGAACTGTCGGAGTATTCCAGGAATGAAGTGCTTGCTAAAAAATGGGTGAACCTGCTGGAACCCTCGCTCCACCGGAATGTCAACGGGATTCTTAAAAGGGTCTTTAAAGGACATTCCACCCGGAACTATGAACTGCCGTTTGTCAGCAAAAGCGGTAAACGTCTGATCCTGCTGATTAGCATATCGCCACGGATGGACGTAAATAAAAATATCTATGGCGCTATATGCGTAGGCCAGGACATAACCGAGTTATTCCGGTACAGGCAGGGGCTGGAAAAGATCGTCAAAGAACGGACACGCGACCTCAATGAAGCGCTTCAGAAGGAAAAGGAACTGGTGGAAATGAAGAGCAAGTTTGTTTCTATCGCATCCCATGAATTCAGGACACCGCTTTCAACCATCTCATTGGTAGCCGGTCTTCTTCACAAACACCGCGATAAGATCTCCACCGAAGAATACAAGACGAAGCTTGAGACCATTGAAAAACAGGTAAAACACATGACCTACCTGCTGGATGATATTCTCACTATCGGCAAAGCCGATGCAGGAAAGATCACCACAAGCCTTTCCAATATCGATATCAAATCGTTCTTCACACAAACATCCAGGCAAATTGAACAGAACTTCTCAACGCATAAGATCCGGGTACAGATCACGTGTACGGTCAAGGAGTTTTACACCGACGAAAAACTATTGAGGAATATTCTTTCCAATCTCCTGACAAATGCCATTAAATTCTCTAACTTCATCAAAGCGGTAGATTTAACCGTTTCCAACAGCGATGACCATTTAAAAATTGAAGTAGAGGACAAGGGAATTGGTATTGCCGAGGAGGATATGAAAAATCTTTTTACGGCATTTCACCGGGGGGGAAACGTGGGTGCTATCCAGGGAACCGGACTGGGCCTGTCTATCGTTAAAAAAGCCGTTGACCTGTTGAAGGGAGAGATCGATTTCAAAAGCAGGATCGGAAAAGGAACCGTGTTCATCGTAACATTGCCATTACACCTATGACAAAAAAGATCCTTATCGTGGAAGATACGCCGGAAGCATTGGAAAACCTGAAAGAGCTTTTGATTATGGAGGGGTTTGAGATCATTACTGCGGAGAACGGTGATGAAGCCATGTATAAATTTTACCTGTATACACCGGATGTAATTATCACGGACCTGCGTATGCCTAAGATGGACGGCCTCGCCCTGATCCAAAAAATAAAAGAATCGGATCAACTGAAGAATATCCCCATCATTGTTTTCTCGGCCAACGATACACCGGAATACGAGGTGAAAAGTCTGAAACTGGGTGCGGATGTATTTATCAAAAAACCCTGTAGTATCGAAAAGCTGCTGGATACCATTCAGTCTCTGTTATCCATGCCGTCCCGTTCTTCCTGATATTGTTTTTAACCGTTGTGTATTCACCCGACGCGGGCCATTCGTTTATCAATGCCATCGACGAAAGTGCTGATCTTCGCAAGCAGATCGGCCGGCACAAATGGCTTGGCGATAAAATCATTCATACCTACTTCCATCACTTTGTCGCGCATACCCAGCATCGCTGATGCCGTAAGGGCAATGATCGGTATCTCCTTGAAATATTCACCCTCCATACTCCTGATGCGCTGCGTCGCTTCATATCCATCCATTACAGGCATTTGCACATCCATCAGTATGAGGTTGTATGTTCCTTCCCGGATCATCTCCACCGCTTCCTTTCCATTATTGGCGATATCAGCAGCAATACCCCATCCTTTCAAAAAATTAGAAGCCACGATCTGATTAACGCGATTGTCTTCAACCAGGAGAACACGGAGCGATCTGTCTGCCAGGCTGATTACATCCAGTCTGGTTGAATCTGTCCGCGATGTGCCTACACCCTCCTCGAAAGCGACTTCAAAGGAAAAGTTTGATCCCTGCCCCAATACACTAGTGACCTGTATGGAGCTATCCATCAGTCCAAGAAGGCTTTTGGTGATCGATAAGCCCAGGCCTGTTCCTCCGAATTTCCGGGTCGTATCGTTGTCAGCCTGTGAGAAACGTTCAAAAATCGATTCGATCTTGCTTGCCTCGATACCGATTCCTGTATCCTTAACACCGAACTGAACGATATGCTTACCCGATACTTCACCCTTGTATTCAACCGACAATTCAACGTAGCCCGACTCCGTAAACTTGATGGCATTTCCAGCGATATTTGTAATCACCTGGGCCAGTCTCACCTGGTCACCTTTTACCATCCGTGGAAGTTTTTCATCATACCTGAAACGGACATCGATACTTTTCTCCTTCGCACGATGCTCCAGCATATTCTTGGTATTTGATACCAGCTCGTGAAGATCAAAGTCTGCTGATTCCAGCGCGATCTTACCCGCTTCGATCTTGCTGAAGTCCAGGATGTCGTTAATGATCGTCAGCAGGTTGTCGCCGGAAAATTTTAACAACTCCAGGCTTTCCCTCTGATCGGTCCTGGGTTTCTCCTGTAACAACAGGTTTGTCAGTCCGATGATCGCATTCATCGGTGTCCGGATCTCATGGCTCATCATGGAAAGGAACTGGCTCTTTGCCTGCGTGGCTTCCTCCGCCCTTTCCTTCGATTCCCTGAGGGATTCTTCGAACTCTTTTCGTTTTGTTATATCACGTGCCGACGTCTGAAAACCAATCATATTTCCATCGATATCAAAGTAAGGATTGGAATTGGACTCCATCCAGATGATCGCTCCGTTCTTCCGGCGTACCCGGAACTCAAGTGTGGTGGATTCGCCGTGCAGGGTTTTTGTATGGGTGATCTCCCGCACACGTTCACGGTCTTCGTCAACGATCAGATCAAACGGAGATTCTCCGATGAGTTCGTCCGGCTCATAGCCCAATATCGTACGAACCGATGGCGATACAAATATGCGCGTTGCGTTGGTATCTGCCTTGAACAGGGTTATGAGGTCTTTGGAGTTTGTTGACAGTAACCTGTATAGTTCTTCACGTTGAGAAAGTTGGCGGTGAACGTTTTTAAGTTCCGTTATATCGTCGGTGGTTCCCATATATCCGACGATCTGTCCATTGTCCCCGGTGATCTGAACGACGCGGTTGATCACCCAGGAAGTCTCACCCGCTTTATTTACAAAACGGATTTCTTTTGCATACTCGCCTATTTCGGAAAGGGTCTCCCTCCACTGTGAAAAGTACGAATAGCGGTCTTCGGAGTGAATGGCGGCGGCAAGGCCATCTCCTAATGCTTCCTGTTCGGTGAGGCCGGCCATCCTGCAGCAACGTTTATTGATGTATGTACATTTTCCGTTTACATCTGTTTCAAAAACGCCTACCGGGGAATTTTCGGACAACAAACGAAATCTCTTTTCACTGTTCTCCAGGTTAAGCTCGGCTCTTTTAAGTTCCGTGATATCGCGGGAGATGGCGGTCACCTTGTGGACATAACCGTTTTCCAGGAAGAGCATGCTAACATTCTGACCGATCCATACGCTCTGGCCCGAACGGGTGAGCATCCGGAATTCGAGGTACGTATTTTCGGTCCGGGATTTTCGCTGTTGTTTATAAAATTCGACAACGTGTTCCTGGTGCTGGGGATGTACGAGTTCCCAGTAATTTTTATGCAATAATTCGCCTTTATTATATCCCGCGACGTGTTCCATGACAGGGTTGACAAATGTAAAACGCCCCAGGTAGTCGAGTTCATAGATCAGGTCGGAAGCGTTTTCAATGAGTCCGCGGTACTGGCTTTCGCGTATTTCCAGGTTTGCCTGGAGGCTGCTGATCTGTTCCAGGTTGCTGCGTATCTCTTCTTCGGATGTAGTGAGGTTCTGATTAAGTTCGTAAAGGTTGCGGTTACTTTGCATCAGGGAATGCTTTTGGTCTTCCATTTTTTCCACCGTAGCCCTCAATTCCAATTGTCTCATGACCTGCTTTGCCAGAATACGAAGTGCAAAGATCTGGCTTTCCGACAACTGTTTAGGTTTGGAATCAACCACACATAATGTACCCAGATTAAATCCTTCAGACGTAGTAAGCGGCATACCGGCGTAAAAACGAATATGCGGTACTCCGGTCACTAATGGATTTTCCTTGAAACGATTATCCAGGAGGGTATCGTTCACCATCATAAAATCACCCTGACGTATAACCCTTTCACAAAAAGCAATATCACGGGGCGTCTCCCTTACGATCAAGCCCTTACTTGCCTTGAACCACTGCCGGTCACTGTCAACGAGACTGATAGCGGATATGGAGGTCTCGCAGATGACCGAAGCCAATTCCACAATCTCGTCAAAATCCTTTTCCGGGTCTGTGTCCAGGATATGAAAGCTGCGCAGAACCTTCATCCGTTCTTCTTCGAGCTCTATTTGATATTGTTTCATAATCGGTTAATCAATACAATGAACGGCTTTTCAGTTTTGACAAAACTTTCCTAAACAGACAGATTTGGAATGGATACGGAAAAACACGATCCCTTGCCCGGTTCGGAAGATACCGCGATACTCCCCTCCATTTTAGTAATGAGCTCGTGTGCAATGTAAAGTCCGACCCCGGAACCGGTGGATTTTTCAGAACCCCTGTAAAAGAGTCGAAAGATGTTGGATTGTACGGCGTCACTCATTCCTATGCCGTTGTCCTTTACATGAATGATACAAGTGAATGTATCGGCTTTCAGGTAAATGTTAAGAACCTTGTTCTTCTTTTCAATATCCTGGTAAACGATAGCATTTGAAATCAGGTGGGAAAGGATGATACGGAGACTGCTTTGTTCGGTGTACAATGGAACCAGCTGTTTAACCGTTACCACAACTTCGATTTGCTGTTCGTCGATCAATCCGCGAAAGTCGTCCAGCACATCGTTGATCAGCGCCTTGACGTCTACCGGACGCGTGGATATCTCCTTGCTGGAGTTCGTCAGGAATTGTTCCAGGTCGTTGAGTACATGTTCCAGTTTTATTACCGTGGTTTCAATGGAATGCAAATAATAGCCAGGGTCGACATCGGGTGACTCTCTGGAGTTCTTCAATAAGTAAACCAATCCCGCAATTGACTTCAGAGGGCCTCTCATTGTATGCGAACAGCTATAGATGAACTGCTCGATCGCGTTCTTCGCCTTTACCAACTCAAACTCCGCTACCGAGTTGACAGGTAAAACATGCCTGGTTTCTTCCATAACCTCTTTCATTAGTTGGCTCATTTCTTTTAATGGTTGATGAGGTAAAATTGCAACCGTAACAGGTGTGAAAAATCAGGAGCAAACGGATTCGCTAAAAATCAGGAGAGCGCGGAATATCAGGAAATCCCTGATAAGAGAAGGGACCTTGCGGCGTGACTTATTTTTTTGGTTTTTTTAACTCGATCATACCATGCTCAATGGCATACTTCACGAGTTGAGCGGCATTATTAAGGCCCAGTTTGTCCTGAATATGCATTTTGTGGCTTTCTACGGTCTTAACGCTGATGAACAATTCATCCGCTATTTCTTTCAGGCTTTTACCGTGGGCAATCAGAACAAGTACTTCTTCTTCGCGCCTGGTGAGTTCGAGCGTTTTTTTGGTGGGAAGCCCTTTGCCGTCCTTCTCCTTGAGGTAAAAATCCTGAAAGACCAGGGCGGTGATTTCGGGGCTGAAGTACTTTTCACCTCTCATCGCCGTATGGATTGCCATCAACAACGTCTCCTTGTCCGTATCCTTCGGTAAATAACCGTCGATGCCGGATTTAATACCCGCCGTGATGTAATCCTTGTTGACCTCGCTGGAGACCAGGATGATCCTGATTTTAGGGTTGTGTTCCTTGATCCACCGTGTGGCTTCGATCCCCGTCATTCCCCGCATCACGATATCCATCAGGAAGAGGTCCGGTGAAAGGTCATTTGCCATATTGACAGCTCCTTCCCCGCTATCGACACTACCTACAACTTCTATTGAATCGTCTCCCTGTAGCATGGAGATTATACCTTGCCTCATCAAGCCATGATCGTCGGCGACGGCAATTCGAATTTTACTGCTCATTCATTCAACTGATTTACTTGTGGCTCTTCAATAAACCATCCGCAGACTGAATAGTTATTGCTGTAAGTAAATCTACAGTTTTTTTGTCACAGAAAAAGTATTCGGGAGTTGTCTCGCCGGGACAAGGCGGAATTCGCCTGGAATTATCAGCCCCCGGGGGGACCGATGTGACGTCAATCGGGCAAATTCAGGGTTATGAGCGACCCTGTTTCAGTTATTTAACTGAATTTGAATGGTGACATCGTGCGGGGCAGGCAGGGTTCCACCGAAATAGGGCCAAAGCATATAATAGACTCCCGAATCGCAGACGTTTCCCCGCGCGATTGTAACGGGCTCGCTGTCGTTAAGCTGAAAAATGTAAGCGTTTTCCGTAAGAGATAATTCGTAGCGATTAAGGGCGTCAATTTCCACCACACCGATAAATTGTTCAACGCGTTCGCTATTCACATAACAGTAGGCATATATCTCCAGGCGGTCGTTGTACCATTGCCAGGCAAAGCGGGCGCTGTTCTCATGGTGCAGCGAATTACAATCTGAAAAGCCCAACAACTTGTTTTTTGAATCCTGAAACCCGCTTTCATCAAAATGATAACGGGCAGAGGCGTCGAATTTGGCCATAAAGCTTACCTTATCGGACTGCAGTGCCTGAACGACGCGGGTCGTTGCGTAATGTTCTCCCTCCGGAATAACAAACTGACGGAACAACGAAGCTTCCTCCTCGCACGACGCGAAGATCAAAATCAGAAGCACGGAGACTAACGCAACTGTGGTTTTCATAAGCGTAATCAAAAGAGTTTCACAAATAACCTGGCTGACAAAGAAGGATACCCATACCGTAACCCCGCACCTACCGATAATCCGGCCTTGCGCGTCACGGATATCCGTGTCTCCAATGCAGGGGTTACGACAACAAAACGGTCATTAACTAAACCGGTACGCAACACAGCGACAAACAATATTCTTTCACTTTGGGCCAACGGTGCCTGAAGAACCAGTCCATAGAAAGGATCTTTTAACCTGCCTTCCGATGGCTCCCGATTAATTCCCGCCTGGTAAAAAGCCCCAGCTGCCCAGAATTTCTTCGTTTCAAACAGTAACGACCCGTTGTATTGGTTTCCATTCACCGTCTTCTCTCCTCCCGCCGATACGATCAGATCCTGGGCCTTTGCGCATATCGATAACATGGTGAAAAGGAAAAGAAATATCGTTTTCATGTTTTGTGTCGTGTTTACAGTGGTTTCGGAATGTTGATTTTTCAGACTATTTGTGCAATCCAAAACTCACTCCCGCGCTGATCGATGTAAAATTGACGACCGACGTACCTTGGAACGAATCATTGTTACTGGAGGAACGGACAGGTTTTCCGTATTTGGCTTCTGCGAACAAATGCACAAAGTCGTTGGCCATGGGCAACTGATATTCGAAACCAACTCCGACACTCGCATTGATCTGTGAAAGTTTGCCGAGGTAAGGCTCCTTTGTCGTGCTGTAATTGATCTTACCGGGATCCTCAGTCAGGTAGTTACCGTAGAACTTGAGGTTATCCATACCTATACCTCCCAGGAGATAAACATCAAAGGGAAGTTCTCTCTTCAACAGATATTTCATCGGATAAAAATTCAACAATCCTTCCGATTCAAAGAGGTCTACCGTGTGGGGAACCTTGGATGAGGAATAGTAAAATCCGGCTGCCCGCACTTTTGCTTTCAGGTAGTCATTTCCAAAAATAACGCCGAGGCTGGCGCCTTCTTCCACAACAGCCATCTTGTTTATTGCGGCGATGTTGCTGTTGATCGCAAAAGATCGAACACCGAAGCTTACTTCAAAACCCATGTACTTGACGGGGCTTAAAGATTGAGCCTGTACCGTACAGGAATATATTCCTGTGCCAAAAAATAAGAATAAGATCATTAATGCATTGATCCCCTTTTCCCTGATTCTGCTCTTGATAATCATAATGTGGTTTGTTTTGTTGTTTGTTGATACAAATTTGCGCTACCTCACCACGCTTTACAGCAGCCGAATCCTGATTTGGAAAAAATCAGGAAAAGTAAAATATGAACTCATAAAACGGCCGCAAACGACCGTAAATTGGGGGTTTCTATGTCTCGCATGAGAAACTGAAGGGTGTCTCTCACCAGGCGGACTAAATGCGGTCAAGCATACCCTGACGGGCTATAAGGAAAATCCTGACACGATGTAATAATCGAGGGGAATTTGAGGAATTTATGAGGGCAGCAAAAAGTGCCCTTCCGTTATTTACTCCGGAATTTCCGGGATGATGATGGTGAAAGTTGTACCACGGCCAACCTGGCTGTCGAGGGAGATCGATCCATTTAGCAGCTCCACGGCCTTCTTCGCAATGGATAACCCCAACCCGGTACCTTCGATAGCCGAAGTTTCCGCACCCCTGGTAAACGGCTCGAATATCTTGTCCTGCTCATCGGGGTGAATCCCGATACCTTCATCCCGGACGCTTATGATCAGGTCGCTGTCGATTTTCCGGACGATCAGTTCCACATACGTCTTGCCGGGGGAAAACTTAATAGCATTTGTCAAAAAGTTGATCGTGATATTCCGCAGTAATTTTTCATCGGTTACCAGCTGGCCGTCGGCGTGATAGAAATCGGTTAAAATTTCATGGGATCCTCTGGTACTTTGCTCTACCTCCTCCATAATGGAGGTGAAAAAATCCACAATACCGACAGAAACCGGGACAACCGCTATTTTTCCCGAATCGTTCTTGCCATAAGTAAGCACGTCATCAAGCAGGTGCGTCATATGTTCAACCTGCTTTTGGATTTTTTCCAGTTTGGTCTGGACCTCGGGTCCGGTTAACCTTGTACCGTAACGTTTGAGGAATTCCGCTGCATGCTGGATCGATGATAAGGGTGTACGGAACTCGTGGGAGGCGATGGAAACAAAACGGGTCTTGAGTTCCACCAACTCCCGCTCCTTGCTCAGGGCGCGTTTGAGTTCGGTGGTCTTTTCCTCAACCTTTTTTTCAAGCTCCTTTCTGTAACCGGATAATTCCGTGACATCCTGGCCGACAAACGTAAAACCCACAACTTCGCCCGCCGTGGTCGTGCGGGGCGTACCACTTAACAAAAGGGTCAATTTTTTTCCCTTCTTCGTTCTCATGCTTACTTCCTGCTGCGACGATTGCAGCGTATGCAGGTATCCTTCACCCAGCAGAAGAATTTCATCCAACTTTCGGGCAAAGACCTCATTTTTTTCAAACCCCGAAACTTTTGTGCAATGGTCGTTCCAGTTCGTGATGTATCCCAGGGCATCTACGCCGATAATAATGGCATTGGCCTGCTCGATCAGGTTACTGTTATTTCTGGCCTCCGTAATCAATTTTTTCTCGAAGACCTTTTGAGCCGTGATATCGCGTATGAATAAACAGATGTGTGTCAGGTTCCCGTCGCCGCCTAGTATGGGTACGTATTGCAGGTCGAGGTAAATCGTTACCTGTTGCCTGTCCAGGTATTCGGCAAACGATTTTTCCGGTTTTTTATCGTCGCGAATCCGCTGCAGAATTTTACGGACCGTGCTCTTTCGTTCCGGCGGAGCAATGTCTTCCAGGTACTCACCCGGCGTGACTGCCCTGTCCAGACGCAGGAATTCGCTCCTGAGCGATACCTTATTGTTAATGAGCAGAATCTTACCGTCGCGGTCCATGATCAGCAGCGCTTCTTCAATGTTGTTTAGTATGGAATCCAGGAAATCCATGGTTTGTCTACGCGATCAAAAGTTTGTTGGGTACTGTAAATGTGACGACGGTTTCTTCAAACGGTACCGAGGTAATCTGAATGGAGCCCGCCAGTCTCAAGATCGTTTCTTTTACCAGGTATAAACCAAGTCCGGCGCCATCGCTTCTCTCCGTCGCGCGGAAGAACATCTTGTACACATGGGGTAAATGTTCGGGTGCAATACCAATACCGTTGTCCATAACCCGTATGGTTGTATACGCCGGATTGATCTGCGCGTCGATATTCACGACCGACCGTTGCTTTGAGGTATCCCGGTAACGGATGGCATTGGAGACGAGGTTATTCAGTATAACTGTTAGCCTGTGCGCGTCCGAATAAAACGGTGACTCCTGTTGAACACTCACCTGTACCCGGATATCGTCGTATCCTTTCTGGAATTTTTGAAGTTCGAAGCAATTCCGGATCATGCCCTCTAAATCGATCTCTTCGACTTCCACGTCGGTCCTGGTGTTCTGAGAGTACTCCAGTATTTCTTTTAAAGTCGAGTCGAGTTTCAGCACGCTGCTTTCGATCATTTCGAAGTAGCGTTCGGTGGTTTCGGAAGTTTTCACCTGATCGAGTTTCGCCACGTTGACCAGTCCCAGCACCGAACTAAGCGGTGAACGCAGGTTATGGGAAATACTGTAAACAAACGAATCCAGCTCCCGGTTGATTTTCACAAGCTCTTCATTCTGCTTGCGAAGGATTTCCTCCTGTTGTTTTTTTTCATCCTCGTATTGATGCTGCCGCAGCGCATGCTCGATCGCCATGGGTAACCGGGACAAATTCGATTTCAGGATATAGTCGTCTACACCGCGTTTGATACAATTGACCGCAAATTCCTCGGACACCGTACCCGTGACCAGGATGAACGGAACATGAATACCGTTTTTCCGGCAGAGTTCCAGTGCCTCGATGGAATTGAACATCGGCAACGCATGATCGGACAAAATAACATCCGGCGAAAAATCGCCGAGCGCTTCACTAAAATCGTCCCGCGTATCCACGCGCAGGATCGTGAACGAAATTTTGTCCTTTCTGAGTATTCTTTCAATCAGACCTGCATCCTCTTCCAGGTCCTCGAGCATTAAGATCCGAAGATGTCCCATAACATAATATATTACTTATCAATCTGGACCGGCGGCTGATTCAACACCAGCCAGAATAAACCAACCTGCGTAATGGCCGTTACGAATTGTTCAAAATCAACCGGCTTTACGATATAGGCGTTAACACCCAGCTCATAACTTTCTATAATGTCCTTTTCCTCCTTCGATGATGTGAGAACAACCACGGGAATCGATTTGGTTCGGGCATCGGTTTTAAGATTCCTCAATACTTCCAGCCCATCTATTCTGGGCATTTTCAAGTCAAGCAGAATAAGTTTAGGCAGTTCGTTTTGTTCGTTGGAAATAAAATCCAGCGCTTCCTGTCCGTCTTCCAGATGGAGAAGGTTGTTCGCAAGGTTATTTTTTTTAAAAACCCGTATGGCGAGCTCCGCGTCCTGAAGGTTATCCTCGATCAATAGCATCTCAACAGTGGTGGTTGTCATAAATATTTTTTTTAAGTATGTGCCATGTATTTTATTACTGATCCGCGATAAAATTGAACCGCTCAACTGGTCCAGCGTCTCTTTTACAATAAACAATCCCAATCAATACCTGTCTGCGTTCGACTTTTACACAACTATGAGATCATTGTTGACTCGTATCAGGTACCGGTGTCGCCGGTATTCCAAAGAAAAAAGTCGCACCCTCGTTTATCTTACCCTCAGCCCAGACGCTGCCTCCATGCCGTTCGATTATACGCTTCACCAATGCCAGTCCCACACCGGTGCCTTCGAACTCATTTACTTTGTGCAGGCGCTGGAATACACCAAATAACTTGTTACTGTATTTCATATCGAAACCGGCTCCTTTGTCGATTATATAGTAGCACACTTTGTCTTCATCTGAAAAAGACCCGATCTCAATTTCCGTAACGGTTTTTTTGGATGAATACTTGATGGCATTTGAAATGAGGTTCACCCAAACCTGCCGCAACATCGTCATGTCGGCATGTACAGGCGTCAGCGCCAATATCTTGATTTGCAACCGTCCATTGTCCTGATCGGTTGTAAGGTCGCGGAATACGCCGTCGACGATCTCGTGCATGTTCAGTTTTGTAAGAGAAAGGCTCTTCCTGCCCAGCCTGGAAAAATCGAGCAGGTCGTCAATGAGTTTTCCCATGCGTGACGCACCATTGATAATGATCTGCGTGACACGCTTCGCTTCGTCATCGAATGTATGGAAATAGTCCTCCTTCAGTATCTGTGCATATCCCGATATTGCCCGCAGCGGCGACCTGAGGTCATGAGAGACGGAATAGGTAAACGCCTCAAGCTCTCCGTTCAATCGTCGGATTTTCTCCTCCGATCTCCTTCTTTCGGTAATATCACGTGCAAATCCATAGACTTCACCTTTATCCATTACCGGAACGGCATTCCATAATAACCAGCAATAAGCGCCGCTATTCGTTCTGAACCTGTTTTCGAAACTTATTACCTTTTCGCCGCCACCCAGTATATCCGTTAACGCGTGTTGCGATCTTCCTGTGTCATCGGGGTGAATAAAGCTGATGATATTTGCTCCCTCCAGTACATCGTCACTATATCCAAGCAAATCCTTCCACGCCGTATTCCAGCTGATAATCGTTCCCTCCATGGAAACCACCACGAGCAAGTCCATGGAGTTATTAAAAAAATTGTCCCGTTCCCGTTCCGCTTTTTTCCGGGCTGAGTTGTCGAATACAGCGGATCGGCTTTTCACAAAATTGCCACGCGTATCCGATACCGGTACGGTGTTCATGATCACGGGAAGGCTAGTACCGTCTTTCCGGCGTACGTCAAACTCGGCATCGTTGACGTAGCCGTTTTTCTTATACTTTTCAAAATCCTCGTTGAAGATGTCCCTGAAAGAATGTTTGCCGGAGCTTGCAAGAAGGTCTTCAACTGTCATCTTTCCCACTACTTCTTCCTGGCAATACCCTGTCCACTTGAGCATCGTCTGGTTTATATTTTGGATGGAAATATCCATGTCGAACGACAAGTAGCCACAGGGGGCATGGTCAAAAAGATCCTGAACTTCCGCTGACGCCCCCCGCAACGCGTCCTCGGCTTTCTTACGCTTCTTAAGGTTCTGATAGATGACGGAAAAAATGACGGAAAGGATAAATACGATGACACCACCGGTTGCCGCGTAAGCATAGTTAAAAAAAACAGCTTCTCTCTCCGCGGAAATCCTGTATTCCTCCAGCCGCGCCCTTTCGATCTGCTGAATCTCCGACACCACAGTGCGGATCGAATCCATCACGTTGATCCCTCCAAGTGCAAGCAGGGAATCACGAGCGGCGTCGAAACCCCGGTTGCGTCCGGCGATCACACGCTCCATTATTAAAAGCCTTTGCTGTATAAGCGGTACAAGGCGATAGTCGATCATCTCCTGCTGCAATTCGTTACGCGAGGTAAGACCTCTCAGTTCGCGAAGCGTTTTGTCAAGGCTTGACCTGGAAGTATGGTACGGCTTCAGGTATTCAGCCTTTCCGGAAATGACAAAACCCCGCTGACCCGTCTCGGCATCAACAAGGGCGTTGAGGAGGGCTTCGGCGCTCAGCAATACTTCGGAACTATAAGCGACTTTGTAACTCGTTTGTAATTGCGACTTGTTGTTCCGGTAAGTATATATGCCAAGCACAAGGAAAATTCCAAGTGTCAGGATAAAACCGGATACCAATCTTAATTCGAGACCCACCATAGCTTCTATGCGGACCCATAAAAGGTCCGTTGCTTAGTTAAAATCGTATTTTGAATACACGACGTTCAAAGCAGCATTAACCTGGGAAACCTGCTTTGAGCATTCGCAATTTTGTCGAGTAGACAGAACTACTCTGTATTGGATGGGCTACCTAAAAGTACCTTATTTAGTTCAATAACTATAACACTTCACTCCGTAACTTTTTCGATGCGGTTAAAGATAATGCAGGCTGTCCGTTAACTCAAGATTTTTATTGGACGAAACCGTCTATTCAGAGTTTAAATTTTTTCTTATAATTTCAAACACGATTCTCCGGTGTGTCCGAATTAAATTTCCCGATTTAAGCCTGCCGTGGTTCCGATACAGAACTGGCCCACTTCTCGATCAGGGTGGCAAACATCTCCAGTTTAAAAGGCTTCGTGATATAATCGTCCATACCCGCCCGGCGGCAGGCTTCTTTGTCTTCCGCCATTACATTTGCCGTCATGGAAAT
Source organism: Chryseolinea sp. (assembly GCA_041742155.1). Classification (GTDB taxonomy): domain Bacteria; phylum Bacteroidota; class Bacteroidia; order Cytophagales; family Cyclobacteriaceae; genus Chryseolinea. The sequence goes on from JBGSJE010000014.1 coordinate 223,283, forward strand.
GATAACCGGTTGGTGGGGTGCTTTCAACCTGATCGTACGGGTTGCTTCCAATCCGTCCATCTCCGGCATCTGTACATCCATGAACACGATGTCGTAAGCGACCGCGTTACATTTCTCAACTGCTTCCAATCCGTTCATGGCAACATCTACCTGGTCGTATCCCAGTTTACTCAATACCCGTAGAGCCAGTTTCTGATTTACCGGATTGTCTTCCGTGAGAAGTAAGCGAACGGGATGTTTGGCGGCAAAGTCCGCGGAAAAAAGTTGCTGTGTTTTTACAACCGCCTCCGGTTTGACTTCTTCGCTGATCGCCTTGAGCATCGCCCGTTTCAGCAGGTGATGTTTTACGGGCTTCTTTATTACGGATGAAAACATACCGGGCCAGGTCGCCTGGTTCAGGTCGGCGAGGGCACTCAGCAGTATGATGGGAAGGTGCGGGCGAAAGGTTTTGACACGCTGCGATAAAATATATCCGTCCATTTCGGGCATCTGCATATCCACGATAAGAAGGTCGTAGCCATCACCGTGGCCTATTAATTCCAGAGCTTCCTGTCCGGAAGATGCAAGTGTAACGGGCAATTTCCAGCGGGTAAAAAGATTGTGAAATATTTTTCGTTGCGTCGCATTATCATCCACTACCAGCACCTTCCGGAGTTTTATATCGAAATTTTCAGCTTCGGTGCTATGGTCTCCACCGGAAATGACGTTGCAACGGATGGTAAAGTGAAAAGTAGTTCCAATACCCGGCTCACTGCTCACCTTAATCGAACCGTTCATGAGGGTTACAAGGCGTTCGCTGATTACCAATCCCAGTCCGGTTCCTCCATATCTTCGTGTTGTGGAGGAGTCCACTTGTGAAAACGGTTTGAATAGGTGTGAAAGTTTATCCTGAGGAATACCGATTCCGGTATCATGAATAGAGAAGGCGAGTTGCATCGTTTCCTCTTGTATGCTCAACAAGCGAACGTCCAGAAATATCTCGCCCTTGTCGGTAAATTTCATCGAATTACTGATCAGGTTTAACAGCACCTGCCGCACCCGGTGACTATCCCCTGAAATGTATGAAGGAATATCAGGATCTATTTCATACAAAAGGTCCATTCCTTTCTCGGCGGCCTTAGGCGCGAAAACATCCATTACATCTTCAACACACTGCCGGAGGGAAAAGCGATCGCTGTCAATTTCCAAATTGCCGGATTCGATTTTTGAAAAATCCAGGATATCGTTGATCACCGTAAGCAGGGCGTCGCCGCTGCTGCGTATGGTATCGGTATATTCTCTTTGTTCAGGGGAAAGAGGCGTATCCGACAACAATGACGCCATACCCAACACACCATTCATCGGTGTTCTGATTTCATGACTCATGGTCGCAAGGAAAACACTCTTCGCCTGGTTGGCACGCTCTGCTTCCTGCCTGGCTAGTTCAAGTTCTTCCTTCTGTTTCTGCAATATCTCGTTCAGCGCACGGAGGTATTCGGTTTGTGCCGTTTGTTCTTCGTGCAATGACTGCATGTCTTCCGTCTGGGCCTGCAGGGCGTCACGTTGGTCTATAACTTCCGCTGTCTGTTGCCTTACCAGTTCCTCCAGTCTCGATTTCTGGCGTCGTATAGTATTAACTCTCAGTCTGAACAAACCCAGAATCGCGAAAATGCCAGCGAGGGCCATGGACGTCCGGAACCACCAGGTTTCCCAATAAGGTGGTGTGACTACAATCTTCAGGGAAATACCTTCTTCATTCCAGTACCCGTCGTTGTTGGAACCTTTAACCCGAAAGATATACTCACCGGCATCCAGGTTGGTATAAGTTGCCGTGCGTTTGTTTCCCACGTAGTTCCAGTCCTTGTCAAATCCGTCAAGTTTGTAGGCATACTGGTTTTTCCCCGGCCGTATGAAATTCAACGCGGCAAACTCAATTGTAAAAACCGATTGATCATGCGATAATGTGATCTCCTCTGTTTCGGCGATGTGGCTCTCCAGAACAGAATTAACGTCGGAGTTCCTTACCGTTTTATTGAAGATCTTAAAGTCGGTAACCATCAACGGCGGAATAAACGTGTTTGTAAAAATGCTGTCCGGGTTGAAGATATTGAAACCGTTGTTTCCCCCGAAAAGCATCTGACCGCGGGATGTTTTTAATGCTGCAAATTGCTTGAACTCGTTATCCTGCAAGCCATCTTCCGCGGTGTAATTGACAAAAGTACGCTTCGCCGGATTGAACATACTTAATCCATTCTGGCTACTGATCCACAGGTTTCCGTCACCGGCCTCCAGCATACTGCACAACGAGTTGCCGGGCAAACCATCCTCTTCGAAAAACTTTTCGAATGTCCCGATGGACTTTTCATACCGGTTCAGTCCATCGAGCGTGCAAATCCAGATCCGGTCTTTCGAGTCCTGAAAAACGGACATCACGTCGTTGCTGCTGAGACTTCCCGGATCGTTGTCCGTGTGAAGGAATGCCGTGAAAGACTGATCCGCTTTGTTCATGCGGCCCAGTCCGTGCCTTGTCGCGATCCACAGGTTATGTTCTTTATCTTCAAAAATGTCCTTAATTGCGTTGTCAGGCAGCCCGCTGTTAGCTGTTGAGTAGTGTTGGAATCTTCCCCTCTTCCGGTCTAACCTGTCAAGACCTTCGTTGGTACCGATCCACAGGTTAAATTCACTGTCTTCAAAGATCTTCCAGACATAGTCGCTGACGAGAGACGCGGTATCGCGCGCGTCATGCCTGAAGTGCGTGAATATCTTTTTCTCCGGATCGATCCGGTCCATACCCCCGTTCCAATAGGCAGCCCACACCATCCCCTCATGATCTTCAAAGACGTTGATCACAAAGTTATTGGTGACGCTGTTCCTCTTCTCCGGGTCATGGGTTAAATACTGAAACCGCCCGGTATGAGTATTATAATAATTGAGACCGCCACCATCCGTGCTTACCCAGATGTTCCCTTTCCTGTCTTCAAAAAAAGAAAGGATATTGTTATTGTTGAGCCCGAGACCGTCACCATTCGTATTTTTATAGTGCGTGAACTTTTGCATGGTGGTGAGGTTAACGCCACCGTTGTACGTACCCACCCAGATATTGTTGTTGTTATCGCGGTAGAGGGAATATATGGCATGACTGCTGATACTTTCAGGATCGGAAGGATTCGGAAGATAATGATAAAATGTTTTCCGGTCTGTATCCAGGATGTTGAGCCCGCCGTGGTCTGTCCCGATCCAAAGTTTGCCTCTGCTGTCTTCCGTGATACAAAACACGGCATTGTCGGAAAGGGAATTGGAACTTCCTGCGTCTTTTTCATAACGCGTATAGCGGTTCGTGTTTCTTTCATACCTCGATAATCCTTCCTTGCGGCTGGAAAACCAAAGATCCCTTTTGTGATCCTCGAATATGGCTGTCACGCTGTTGATCCCTACCTCGACTTTCGTAACCGTTTTTCTCTCGCGGTCCACCGTTTTGACCTCCAGTTCATTTACATACCATAACACGCCCCGGCTATCTTCATACATGCTGTAGAAACTGCCGATATCCCACGGCGCAGGCTCAGGTGCAAAAAGGATGAACGCTCCGGAATTCCTGTCGAAAATATATAATTCGCCTCTGCGGGTCGCTATCCACAGGGTTTGAAAGCGGTCTTCAAAGACCAGTTCAACAGGTTTCGTCAGACCTGCCAAACGCGTGAAGTTGTTTTTTTTCCGGTCATACAAGTGTAACCCGCTGGTTGTTCCTATCCACAGATTGTTCCGCTTGTCCTCATAAATACTGCGGACGGAATTAGACCCCAGGGTTGTGGAATCGAGGGGGTTGTGCTGATAGATGCTGAAATCGTAACCGTTAAATTTATTGAGGCCATTCTCCGTCGCAAACCACATCATTCCCCTGTGGTCCTGGAATGTCCTTTCAATAAAGTTTTTACTGAGTCCGTTCCGCGTGTTAAAATGTTCGAACCTGAGTTCGGGTCTTTGCGCATATGAAAAGACCGACACGCAAAGAAAGGTGAGAATTGGTATAACGGGAAGTCTCCGCCGGGCTATCGGGTTCATTTATGAATTGTTTTCAGTTGCAAGGCTGGATATAATTTCCGCCACAATTCGTTGAAACTCGGAAACGGTGTGGGTATCGTACAAACCATTTTTCAACTGCTGGATCACCGAATCAAATTCCTCATCTTCCAGCATGACCAGTGTAGTCTTCATTTTGTGATACGATTTGCTGAAGAGCAGGGGATCGTGTCCGGAAACCGACAGGTTCAGGGCATCACGCAGTTCTTCGAGGTTTTCCGCCATTAACGTCACCAGTTCCCTTTTGAAGTCCGGATCATTATCGGCATACTGCTCAAAATCAATAAGAAGTTTACGCTTGGACTGGTTCGTGTTGTCGATACTCATAACAGATTGTATTGTGGCACAAATCTCTTCATTACCCTGCTACCGTCGATCAGGCTAAGATTGAATTTGACAAATCAGGAATTCCCTTAAAGCCGCCCCTTTGCCGCCACCCAACCGGGCCGGCCCAGGGCGAAAATGGCAATCACAAGCCGTTAAACACGCCGTTTGCCGGTGGCCGGGGAAACGACCTCGATCCCTATCAGGGAATCCCTGACATCCTGCGTTTGGAAACGTTGCGTGAATTCAGTCCCGCATGGCCCGCCGCGGGCCGGCAAAAACAGGATAGCGAGGTCTTTTTTTGCGCCGTACTGTTATATTTATATGGATAAACGATGATCTTTTATGGATAACTCAAGACGCACGTTCCTGAAACACTCCGGTTCGATTCTTGCCGGCTCGGCGTTATCGCCCCTGTTTTCATACGGAACGCCGAAACAAATTCCGCCGGGTGATTCAGTGAGAATCGCTCTGATCGGATGCCGGGGTATGGGTCTTTACAACCTGAAAGATCATTTGAAAATGCCCGGTGTAACATGCGTTGCCATGTGCGACATCGACGAAAATGTGTTGAATGAAAAAGGTGCTGAGATCGCCAGGCTGACCGGAAAAACGCCCACACTAGTGAAGGACTACCGCCGGATCGTCGACGATAAATCTATCGACGCGGTTATCGTAGGTACACCTGATCATTGGCATTGCCTGCCAACTGTTCACGCGTGCGAGGCGGGAAAGGATGTTTATGTGGAAAAGCCGTTGGCCAATTCCATCGCAGAGTGCGAAGTCATGGTGAAGGCAGCCCGAAAATATAACCGTATCGTACAGGTAGGACAGCAACAACGGAGTGGCCAGCATTGGCAGGACGCATTGAAGATGGTAAAATCCGGACACCTGGGAAAGCTCAGGAAAATCAAAGCGTGGGGATTCTTTGAGTATGGAAGGACCAGCGCCAGAGTACCCGACAGTGCAGTCCCGGCGGGAGTTGATTTCGATAGATGGCTTGGGCCGGCGCCAGCCCGTTCATTCAATACAGGACGGTTTCATGGCAACTGGCGATTCAGCTGGGATTATGGAGGCGGCCTGCTCACCGACTGGGGAGTTCATCTCCTGGATATAGCCCTGTGGGCCGTAGACGGAGCGATGCCAAAATCAATCGTTTCAGCCGGAGGTATTTATGCGTATCCGGAAAACGCTATTGAAACAGCGGATACCCAAACCGTGATTTATGAATATGATGACCTGCTCATCGAATGGGAACATGCCGGCGGATTGAGTAACGGATATTATGGGCGGCATTATGGTGTCGCTTTTATCGGAAATAACGGTACCCTGGTCATCAATCGCGAGGGATGGGAAATTATCGCAGAGGAAGAGAACGGCAAACCAAAAATGGAAGCCATGCCCCTTCAGCAAGCTGACAGGAACGATCACGAAAAACATGTTTCCGATTTCATTAACAGTGTCCGGACGAGGAAGCTTTCCCGCTGCGATGTAGAGGTCGGGAGAAATGCAGCTGTACTGGCCCATCTGGGAAATATCGCCTACCGGACCGGTGATAAACTCTATTGGGATAACTCACAGCAGCACTTTATTGGTAACGCAAAGGCTGATGCTTTTATCAAACCGTCGTACCGCGCGCCCTGGATGTTCCCGGTTGTCTGACGCGCTGACGATACCCGGGATGAATTAATCTCAAAGAAAAAGTCTTTTCCCCTCCATACACAGGTCGTGGATAAATCTGAGTTTGGATACGACCACGGGCGGAACGACAAAAGGATAAAAGTCAGCATAGCCCATACTACGGTTCAGGCTGTTGAGCGCAAACGTGAGGGGCAGCCATGCCTCGAATACTTTTTCAAAATCACGGATGGTATAGGGGTCCTGTTGGATTTCCGTCTCCCCGTAGGGCACACCAGAAGTCTTCTCGGGGCGAACCCGTAATCCGAAATAGTAGGCGGTTTCCAGCGTATCCATCATGTGGAGGTAGTGCGACCAGCTTTCCGCCCAATCTTCCCAGGGGTGGGAGGTTGCATAGGCACTGATAAAATACTCCGCCCAGTCGGGGGCAGGCCCGTTGGTGTAGTAGTATTGAAGAGCGGTTGAATAATCCCGGGTTTCATCTCCGAATAGTTCACGGAATGCTTTCAGGATACCGTTATTTCTGATTTTGATATCCCAATAGTAGTGACCCGTTTCGTGGCGGAAATGCCCCAGGAGCGTGCGGTATTTCTCCCCGAAGTCAAGCTTGTTCCGGACCCTTTCTGCTTCATCGGCTTCTTCAATATTCAGCGTGATCACCCCCTGATCATGACCGGTCATGACGCGGTCACCCTCCGGAACACGGGTGAGAAAGTCGAATGCCAGCCCGGAGTCACCCGGTGTTGTTTTGGGTTCAAAGGGAAGATCCAGTTTTATCAGCGAATAGACCAACCTGTGTTTCGCGACCTCGATCCTTTTCCACCGGTCAAAATTTTCGGGGGTGAGCGATGGAATGGTCCTGTTGAGTTCGCAGGCGCTGCAGAATACGGAGAGGCTGTTGACGGGAACAATCCAGTTGCACGTCCCAAATGCCGCATTTGAGCACAGTCGGTAAAGCCCGCGGGGATTTGTTATATCCTGATAGACGCCGTCAGTCAGCGCGAGCAAGGGAATAAGGTCCAGCTTCGAGGCATCGAAGCCCAGTGTATGCCCGCATTTCAGGCAAACGTTGTTCTCAAAGTAAAGCAGGTTATGACAACGGCTGCAGGTGTATAATTTCATGGTATTTCGGTTTCGTTGCGTAGGGCCACCGGCTGTTCGTCAACACAATTTCTGATTAGCCGTGCTATCAAATTCTGTTCCCGAAAGACGGATGGTTCAGCAAAATTCAACCCTGCAATGTAAACGTCTGAACGCAACTTGTACGGCTGTCAGGTGTAAGTTAAAAAAATCCGGCCTGATTAAATTTATTTAAAGTCGTGGAGACTTACCGGCAGGCTGCGAATCCGTTTGCCGGTGGCCGCGAACAAGGCGTTGGCGAGTGCCGGCGCGATGGGCGATACACCCGGCTCACCCGCACCACCCATGGGTTCGTTGCTGGGCACGATGTATACCTCTATCCTGGGCGTCTCACGCATGCGAAGCATGGGGTAATTATTGAAATTACTTTGCTCCACGACGCCGTTTTCAATCTTGATCTCACCGTATAGTGCAGCCGTGAGACCGAATACGATACCACCTTCCATCTGTGCCTTAACACCATCCGGGTTGACGGCAAGACCACAGTCTATCGCACAGACAACGCGGTGAATTTTTATTTTCTGCTCTTCAACCGATAACTCCACGACCTGGGCCACACAGCTCCCCATGGACGAATGAACGGCGATTCCTTTGAACACTCCGTCCTTCACGGGATCACCCCACCCTGCCTTCGCCGCAGCCAGGTTCAGCGCCGCCAGGTGACGGGGACTACTTTTTAGCAACAAACGGCGGTAGTCGACCGGATCAACGCCTGCCCTGGATGCAAGCTCGTCCACAATGGTTTCCATCACGAAGGCCGTATGGGTATTCCCCACCGCCCGCCAGGCTAAAACCGGAACACCAACGGTGGTAGTATGCAACTCGACCGAGTAATTCGGTATCGGATCAAAGTACGGGGAACCATTCACTCCGTCAACGGAACTGTAGTCAATACCCTTGTGAACGATAAGATCGGCTAAAGGCGTATTGACAAACAATGACTGTCCGACGATATGATGTTCCCACGATACGGGATAGCCATCCGTACCAATACCGACGGCAACCCGATGCAGATAGGCCGGCCGGTAGTAACCTCCTTTGATATCGTCTTCGCGCGACCAGACCAGTTTAATGGATTTTCCCGTGAGTCGGGCAATCCGCACCGCCTCCATTACCCAATCCGAATCAAACGATCCCCTCCTCCCGAAACTGCCGCCCAGCAACGGGGTATGGAAAAGGATATCGCCGGGGTCACACCCCAGAAAAGCGGCCACTTCTTTTTGATGGTGCAACGGCGATTGGGTACCCGCCCATACTTCGTATTTTCCACCGGTTACCTTTACCATACAATTCAACGGCTCCATTGGAGCATGAGCGAGGTACGGTACAGAGAGCGTAACGTCCACTGTTTCTTTTAAGCCGGGTGCCATGCCGTTCACTGTCCCGCGTTGTTGAACGGTCAAGCCTTTTGTGTGGCTAAGCTTCGCATACTCTTGCAAAAGTGCTGTACTGCTGATAGCCGAATGCGGACCCAGATCCCATTCAACCTTCAATGCTTCCCGCCCCCGGCTGGCGGCCCAGTAATGATCTGCGATAACCGCGATGCCCGTTGGAATCTCCACAACATCCCGGACACCATTTATCAATCTCGTCCGGGAATCGTCAAACGATTTTACTTTTGCACCAAAGACCGGCGCGTGAGCGACGACAGCGGTGAGCAAACCCGGAAACCGGATATCGATACCATAAACAGCCGTACCGTTGATTTTCGCTGGACCATCGAGGCGCTTCATCGGTTTTCCAATGTATTTCCATTCCGACGCTTCCCGTAGTTTCACCACCGGAACGGGCAGTACAGACGCAGCAGCAGCCAGCTCCCCGTACGTAAGGCGTCGGGTTCCGGCGACGACATAGCCCTTTTCGGTGCGGCAGTCTTCCGGCCTGACATCAAGTCGCCTGGCGGCTTCCGCTACCAACATGTTCCGGGCGGTAGCACCGGCCAGCCGGTACCTTTCAAATTGCGAACGCGTTGAATCGGATCCCCCGGTGGACTCCATGAGGAAATCGTCTTTAAAATCAACAGCACGCCCAGACGGACGATGCGAAACCTGTATGTCTTTCCAGTCGCAATCCAGTTCTTCGGCCATTAACATCGGCAACGTGGTCCACATCCCCTGCCCCATTTCGACTTTCGACAGGATGATATGAATGCTATTATCTTCACCAATATCCAGAAGCGGGCTGATCGCCGTTATTCCTCCTGTACGATTTGACCCAGGCAGATTCCGCGCCGGCAACACAATGGAAATCAGCATACCTCCGCCCGCCAGTGCACTCACCCGGATAAAATCCCTCCGGCTTATCATGGATTTTTTTGTATGGCTCATTCCGTCAGCTGTTGTCTCGGTTCAAATAAACGCCTTCAGCACTGCATCTGGAAATAATGTTGACCAAACGGGTTTCAAACAGGACCAGTTAAGCTTCGCGATTGACGAGAGGGCGATAACATTTACGGATCCCAAATAAAATCAGCAGGATCGTGTCCAATTTCCCCAAACTCATTTGTTATGGGCGTACAATTCAATTATTTTATCACACCTAATTTTTTTACGCTATGGACGAATTTATGTTGATTTTCAGACACCAGGATGGTAGCAAGCTGGTATCTCCCGAACAAATGCAGATCTGGATGAAACAAACCATGGACTGGATCGGAGGTATCGCCGCACAAAACAAATATAGCGGGGGTAATGGCCTGCCATTCGATGACGCGCGTGTCGTCCGGTCCAAAAACGTCGTCACCAACGGTCCGTTCGGTGAGATCAAGGAAACGATCGGCGGCTATATCATTGTAAAAGCAAACTCGGTAGACGAAGCCGTGGAATTTGCAAAGGGTTCGCCTGTCCTGCAGGGCGAAGGAAACAGTGTGGAAGTCAGGAGGATCGCCAAGGGAGATGGGGTTCACTAAACGATTGCAGCGGTTGCGCTCCCGGTAATATTTCCGTGAATATGGACATTTAAGTAATGGAGGAACAACAGGGGCTGATACCGCATCTTTTCCGGACAGAGTACAGAAAATTGGTTTCTGTACTCTGTAAGCGGTTTGGTATGGGTCAGATCGAAAATGCCGAAGACATCGCCAGCGATACATTTCTCGCAGCGACGCAAACCTGGGGCTACGATAACATTCCGCCAAATCCAACGGCATGGCTGTATAATGTAGCCACGAACAAAGCCAGGAATAAACTTCAACGCAATTCCATTTTTGAAAGCAGGGTTTCAAAAGAGCTGAAAAACGATTTACACTCTTCCGATCAGGTGGAACTTGATCTGTCGCCGGAAAATATAATCGACAGTCAACTGCAGATGATGTTTGCTATTTGTCATCCCGTTATTTCCATAGAAGCCCAGATCGGGTTGTCGCTGCGGACCCTCTGTGGTTTTGGCATCGGGGAGATCGCTGATGCGTTTCTCACCAATAAAGAAACGATCAACAAGAGGCTGTTAAGAGCGAAGGAAAAACTCAGGGACGAAAAAGTCAGTATTGCGTTTCCGGAACAAAACGAAATCGGCGTACGACTGGCAGCCGTACTGAAGACGATCTACCTGCTTTTTAGCGAGGGATACTATTCAGTCAGCAAAAACCAGACGGTCAGGAAGGAACTATGCGTGGAGGCCATGCGGCTGTGTACGATGCTTGTGGAGCACGAATCGACCAACACACCGCAGGTATGCGCATTGCTCTCGCTGATGTGTTTTCACGCCTCACGATTCGATGCGCGAATGGATAAGAACGGGGAACTTGTCTTATACGATGAACAGGATACCAGCCTCTGGAATACCGACCTGATCGGGAAAGGAGCATATTACCTGAAATGCGCGTCCGGCGGAACCGATCTTTCCACATATCACCTCCAGGCAGCCATCGCTTACTGGAACACCCGGAAGGACGACACAAAAGAAAAATGGGAGAACATTCTTCAACTTTACAACCGGCTACTTACCCTCGAGTACTCACCTATGGCAGCGCTGAACCGGACCTATGCATTGTCCAAGGTCAGGGGCAAACCGGAAGCTATCGCCGAAGCTGAAAAGATCAGGCTGACCAACAATCACCTCTACTTCGCCCTCATGGGACACCTCAACACCGGCATTGACAACGCGAAAGCAATAGACCATTTCTATCAGGCGCTTTCACTCGCCAAAACGGAGACAGACCGGCAGACCATTCAAAAAAATATCGACAAGCTTAATGTTGCGCCGCGGTAAGGACAATGTTCGTTACCCGTGAAATCCAGTTCCCAGGGTGTCAAATAGACATGCTGACGGGTTGATCTGGACAACGTTGTTATTTAGTTTTGTTCAAAAAAGATGAAACGCCTTACCATTCTCGTTCCAGACGGCAAGATCAACTTAAGCAGTATCGTTGGTTCGTTTAAGATCCTGACGAGAGCAAATGAATACTGGAAACAAAGAGGGAAGAAACCGGTATTTCAAATTGAACTGGCCGGTTTGTCCAAACGCGTGGACCTGTACAACGGGTTGTTTTCGATCCAGCCGCACAGAACTGTCACGGGCATTAAAAAAACGGATTTTATACTGGTACCGTCCCTGAACCACGACTATCGGCATGTTGTCGGGCAAAACGCGCCACTTGTTGAATGGATCAGGAAGCAATATGTAAACGGCGCGGAAGTAGCAAGTATCTGCACCGGCGCCTTCCTGATCGGTGCGGCAGGATTGCTTGACGGGAAAGCCTGCTCAACGCATTGGGCGGCCGTTGAAACTTTCAGGACGATGCATCCCGCTGTCCGTCTTGTTCCGGAAAAGATCATTACCGACGAACGGGGCTTGTATACTAACGGCGGCGCGTTTTCATTCCTGAATCTCATCTTATATCTTGTGGAAAAATACTATGACCGTGAGACCGCCATTTACTGTTCGAAGGTCTTTCAGATCGATATCGATCGCGACAGTCAGTCCGTGTTCACCATTTTCACCGGTCAGAAAGATCACGACGATCCGGTTGTTCAGAAAGCCCAGGCTGTGATCGAGCATAATTTGCAGGAACGGTTTTCCTTTGAAAAGCTGGCGCATGACTTTGCCGTAAGCAGGCGCAACTTCGATCGTAGATTTATCAAGGCTACAGGCAACACCCCTGTGGAATATCAGCAGCGTGTAAAAATGGAAGCCGCTAAGCGAAGTTTTGAAACAACCCGCAAAAGTGTGAACGAAGTGATGTTTGATGTGGGGTACAACGACACCAAAGCGTTCCGCACAATCTTCAAAAAGGTTACCGGTCTTGCGCCCCTTGAATACCGAAACCGGTACAACAAGAAAAACGGCTGACGATTTTGGATTTACGATTTTAGATTGACGATTGGGGATTCGCTTTAATCGTAAATTGTAAATCGTACATTTTAGGTAGCTGCCTGATTGACGATTTTGGATTGACGATTTTAGATTTTAGAGTATAACCAACTAATCCCATGTTCCTGCGATGCGAGAAGCGGCATTAATAGAAAAGAGCGATAAACCAAGGGTGGTAATCATCGGAGGTGGATTTGGCGGTGTCGAACTGGCCAAAGCACTCCGGAATGTTCCCGTTCAGGTTGTTGTCATCGACCGGCAGAATTTCCACACTTTTCAGCCGCTGCTTTACCAGGTGGCGACGGCAGGAGTTGAGCCCTCGTCAATCATATACCCTTTCAGAAAAATCTTTGAAAAACAGTCAGGGTTCTATTTCCGGATGGCCGATGCGCTTGCCGTCGATACTGAAAAACAATTATTGGAAACGTCCATCGGAGATATTCACTACGATTTTCTCGTGGTCGCTACCGGTGCTTCGACGAATTTTTACGGCAACACGGAAATACAACAAAAAGCTATCGCGATCAAGTCCATCGAAGATGCGCTGGCACTTCGAAATACCATCCTTACAAATTTCGAATTGGCGCTTCAGGTCAGTGACGAACGGAAGATGAACAGCCTGATGGATTTTGTCATTGTGGGTGGAGGGCCTACTGGTGTGGAAATTGCGGGGGCATTGAGTGAACTTCGCAAGCACGTTTTTCCTAAAGACTATCCCGAACTGAACTTTGTGAACATGGATATTCACCTGGTACAAAGCGGGCCGCAGTTGCTGAAGGGTATGTCCGATGAAGCGGCGGCTGAGGCGAAAGGGCTGCTAGAACGCGCTGGTGTGAAGATATGGCTAAACTGCCGCGTAAAATCGTATGATGGACTCAATGTGCAACTTGATACGGGAGAGTCGCTCTGTACACGGACGTTGATCTGGGCCGCAGGCGTTACGGGCACAGTCATCGATGGCATTAACCCATCCGCTATTGGCAATGGCAGCAGGTTGAAGGTTGACGCATACAACAAGGTAGAAGGTTATTCCAACATCTACGCAATCGGTGATATGGCCGCAATGGTCACGGAGGAACATCCTGAAGGCTTTGGTATGATGGCGCAACCAGCCATACAACAGGGACGGTGGTTAGGGAAGAATATCCGGCGGTTAGTGGCCGGCGAAGCCCTTCAGCCATTCCGTTACAAGGATCAGGGATCCATGGCCACGATCGGCCGCAATAAGGCGGTAGCCGACTTGAAATTCTTCGGGCGAACGTACAAAACGCAGGGATTCAAGGCCTGGTTTATCTGGATGTTTGTTCACCTCATCTCCCTTATCGGGTTCCGCAACAAACTGGTGGTGCTGATCAACTGGATGTGGAGTTATTTCACGTACGATACCGGGATCCGGCTGATCATCGGAAAGAAAAAAGAAAACATCCCTGTGAAAAATATCACCGGACAAACCGCTGTCTGATTTATAACCGATCCCTTATGGCAATAGACAAAACAAAGCTGATGACTGAAATCGAAGTGAAAATCCAGTCTCTGAACCTGTTGTTATCCATTATCAAAGCGGATCGTTCGCGGAAACCTGAAACGCTGGCCGCTTACAAAATGCAATATGAACAGCTCCTGGCCGGGAAAAAGAAAAAATGAAAATAGTCCCGACCCAACTAAATCAACCTCGTATGATCAGATACCTTTATCTTCCTTTACTGCTTTGCGTGCTGGCGTTTCCCGGTCAGTCGCAAGGAACATCCAAACAGTTTATGCTGTTCGATGTAGCATTCATGTATACAAAGGAAAACGCCGACAACTCGACCCCGAGTAAATCGCATTATTATGTCACCGGCAGTATGCTGAGCCCGGATGTTCCAAAAGACTGGACTACGCCTGTGGACTACCGGAACGGTACGGTTCATATCCGTCTCGAGGTATTTAAAAAGCCGCCCGGAAATGCTCCCACAACGTGGACACTATGCTATATCCCCAACAAGGGCCAGGGAAACGGCTACGGCTGTACGAATACGGACCTGTATCTCGAACCCGGCATCTATGAGAAAGATGTTCCCATGACTTCGTTCTGGGAGAACGAATCGATTATCTGGAGCGAGGGCATCAAACAAATGGACCTTGTGATCAAAGACGACAGTGGCGGACAGGGCCATGCTCACAAACGTGCTGACCATGAAAGATACTTTCCGACGAATGTCCGTATCACCTTGGTGCAGGTCGCCGCAGGCTCTACATACGATCCGTCTATTGTACCCGTGAAAAAACCATAACGGATCACACCACTTTGTTCGTGTTTCTCATCTGGTAATCAGACAACACTACAAGTTGATCTTTTTTTAAGTATCCTTAAGGATCTTGTGTAATGCGTTTAATCACGTGCGTGGAAATTTTCACCGCAAAGCCGCAGAGGCGCGATGGGACCGCAAGGATGAAAGGGCGTACTAAAAAGTGATTGCATCAAATTATAATGGTTCATCGCATTGACCTTCGCGGAAACTCCGCGCCATCCGCGGCTTTGCGGTAATTTACGCCCTTCAATCCGTGCTGTGCACCTGTTAATCAGACAACACGACAGTCGATCTTCGTGCTTATCACATATTGATCACGCAACATCCTTGCTTCTTTTAATCAAGCTCGTCAATTTTTGTGGCTTACTTCAACTAGTATTTTCTTCCAGGCTGCGCCGCAGGTAGTTAACTTGTCCGAGATGGTAGTTCAAATGAACCAGTAACTGTACCAGTACGTAGCGGTTCGATCGTTTCGCGTCGTCGAACGGCATCGGATAATCCGCCTCGAGGTCGATGACTTTCAATACCCCCCTGATCATGGGGATCAGACCTTCCAGTTGGGCTACGAGAACTTTTCGCTCCACTCCTTTCCGTGTAAACTCGCTGTCGCGGTCACGGAGATATCCCGTTCCGCCAAGGGTAGCGCCGATCAGGAAATTCTTTCCCCCGATGATATGCAACACCAGATTGCCGCCCGGGTTCCTGATCGTCCCGTGCGTTTTCCACAGATCTTCTTCACTCCTGAACAGGTTGACCTCTTCGATCAGTTTGCGGATATCCCGCTCGTATAAGGTTGCCAGTATACCATTCAACATAACCATATTCACCAACACCGTGACCGTTGTGCGGAAGTGACCCTTCCGTTAATTGTACACCTTCGTATATCCCGTCACATCGTCTCCTTCGGACCGATCCTCTTCAACCACCTTCTGACCTATCCAATTGTTTTCCGTGACGAATAGAATTTGTGCGCCATAAAAGAAAGAGGCAACCCGATAGCCACCATAAGGATCAGTGCAGCGATGATCGCCCCGGAAATCCGAAATGGAAACGCCGGAGTATTGGATAACGGCAGGACCACTTGCGACATCGCCAACCATACGAATAACCCGTAGCCGATACCCGTAACGACCCTGTTCCGGGACAAGAAAGTGAACTTCGGATAGATCAAAAAAAAGACCACGGTCCATGCCATCGCGATGCAATAATGAAAGAACAGCCCGTAAAAGGCAAACGCCGTTCCGCCTGTCAGCGACGCAGCGCCAAACACTCCGCTGGCCACAAATTTTAGCATGGCCACGGGACTCCTTCCATTGATCAGTGTCTGTACGCTTGCTGCTGTTATATCCAACGTCCCGGCAAGCAATCCGGCTGTAAGGATAGCCCTGGGAAGGCTCGGTTTTTTACGGTCATCCTGTCCTGCGATTTGTGTCATAGACGAATATCCAAAAAGCATCCGAGTTTACGAAACGAAGATGTCGCTAAAATCTACTGATCACAACGCAACGCGTCCACCGGACTCGAGCGGGCAACCCTGATAAAATGATAACTGACCGTTATCCAAGCCAGGCCGATAGCGATGATGGCAGCCAATACAAATACGAACGGTTCCATTTCAATACGATAGGCAAATGTGTTCAGCCAGGCGTTCATCGTCATCCAGGAAACAGCCGATGCAATCGCAAAAGAAATCATTACCAGTATTAAAAATTCCTTCGACAACATCGAGTTTACGGATGATACTGTTGCACCCAACACCTTTCTGATACCAATTTCCTTCGTTCTTTGTTCAGCCGTAAATGAAGCCAGTCCGAGGAGGCCGAGACAGGCGATAAAGATGGCAACACCACTCAGCGATGCGAACAATTGTCCCAGTCGCCGTTCTTCCCTGAAAACATGATCGAAGTCCTGATCCAGAAAAGTATAATCGCAAGGTTCACCCGGTGCATATTGTTTCCACAAACGTTCCAGGGCCGCAACCGCGTCGCCGGCAATGCCCGCGTAGCGTATCAGCAAATTGTCCGACTGCTGCCTCGGCAGGATGATCAGGGGCCTGACCTTTATTTTTGCTGTTTCAAAATTAAAGTCCTTTACCACGCCGATCACCTCGGGCGCGAAATGCTCGTCTATTTTAATTTTTCGGCCCAGTGGATCAGTCCATCCCAGCTCCTTCGCGGCCGTCTCATTGATGACACAGGCCACGCTATCCGCCGGAAATTCCGGGGAAAAATACCGTCCGTCGGCAAGTTCAATTTTCAGGACTTCCAGGTGATTGTAATCGGCGGAGTAAAAAGGAAACATCATATCCTTCTCCAGTCCCTCAACATGAAATCCGACCGCCGCATTTACGCCTGGAAAACTGTTCGTGGTGTAACTGGCATTTACGATTCCTGGCACGTTGCGCAGCTCGTCGCGAAATACGCCATAGTTGTTGCCCAACTTGTCCGCCTGATGGAGCTCGAGGACATGCCGGTTATCGAGACCAATTCCTTTGTCCTGCAAAAAGCGGAGTTGCCTGAACACGACTATCGTACAAATGATGAGCGCTGTGGAAATGGAAAACTGGATCACAACCAGCAGACTCCTCAATGTTTTGCTTTTCCCCGACGTTTTTGTCCTGCCTTTCAGTACATCTGCGGGACTAAAAGAGGTCAGGTAAAACGCGGGGTAACTTCCCGCAAGCAACGCGGTTATCACAAAAATGATGGATACCGCCACCAACGTTGCCGGGGACATCAATTGTTGAAAGAGCAGCGCCTTTCCGGTCAGGAGATTAAAGGCGGGAATACATAAATAACACAAAGCTATCCCGATGACAGTTGCTACGAGCACCAGGACTGACGATTCGGTTAAGAACTGCATGATCAGCTGGCTTCGCGAAGATCCCACGGTTTTCCGAAGGCCGACTTCTTTGGCACGCCTGGCCGAGCGAGCTGTCGACAGGTTCATAAAATTGATACAGGCCACCAGCAGAATAAATGCACCAACACCCGACAAGATGTATACATTCCTGGCATCTCCCGGCGGTGTCGGTGTATCCGCGATTTCCGGATGGTATAAATGGCTTTCGGAAAGGGCGTACGTAATAAAGGTGTAGATACCTCCCTGCTTTTCAAAATCCGCAAAACTTACATTAAAACCTTGTTCAATCTGAGGGGCAATGTGGCGCATAACAAAGTCTCTGAGTTTCGACTCAACTGAAGGTAACGGGGTGTCGGGGTTCTTTCTGAAATAGGTGAGCGTTCCGTCCGAATCATCCCAGCCGGCGTTCCGGTAGGCTATGTCCGACGCCGACGAAAGCAACATATCGAACTGTATCTGTGAGTTCGAAGGTGGTACAGCCGCTACGCCGGTAACGGTAAAAGCTTGCTTATCGACGGTGATGATCCTGCCAACAGCCTGTTCGTTGGCAAAATACCGTAACGCCGAAGCAGTGGTCAGTACAATTGAATGAGGCGCCTTTAGCGCGGTGTTAGCATCGCCTTCAAGAAGGGGAAAACTGAAAAACACAAAGAAGTTTGAATCCGCCATGAAGGCTCGTTCCTCCGTAAAACTTTTATCTTCATACTTCATCAAAACCGTCTCTCGGGGAATGAGCCGCGTCGCCTGTTCCACTCCGGGAATTTCATCGAGCATTGCGGCGGCCAGTGGAGGACATGACGAAGCCACTTTAAATTCCTGCCCCCCGATCCTTACGTGCATCCCGGTCTGATAAATGTTCTGATAATCGTAATGAAAGCGATCGAATGTTATTTCCTCGGTTACATATAACATGATCAAAAAAGACGCAGCCATACCCACAGCCAATCCCAGAATATTCAGGGATGAATAAAACTTCTGCGCAAGCATGTTGCGGATGGCAACCTTGAAATAATTCTGTCTCATTATATCACCTGTTAGAGTCTGTATTGAAACGGCACGGTCTCCCGGCAAATTGCTCCCGTGTCAATACTGATGAACTAAAAAGACAAATAGTTGTACACGGCACCTGTAAATTCCGCGGAGGTTAACAGCGCCGAAGTTTTAACTGTCATGAAAAGAAGTCAGGCGTCAAGTAGCATGACGTAAATCGGAATTTTCTTTGCGTCACATCATGTACTCAAACAGGTAGGAACTGAGTACTATAACCATGTAAGCGCGGAGTGTTCCTTCCTTTCTCGTGAACAGGAGTCCCGTTGTTAATATTACCAGGATGGGGAGATTGAAAAAAAACGAGTGAAAGGACGCGGGAATTGTACCGAACCGGATAAGTCCCCATCCAATAAATACGACCTGACCCAGTACGACCAGCAGCCAGACAAAACGTTTCGGTTCATGCTCCATCCGGTAAGCCAGCCATCCGGCCACTACGTTAAAAAGCATAATGATCACCATGCGGACGTCAATGGGAACCAGTGGTCCCAAAAACGGTAAAAGCAGGCAGACGCACGATATCATAGTTGCCGCTAATGTCATGGTATCGCGTTTCGATAAATCCTTTTCCGTTGTACGCCAGCACAAGGCGATAAATTGAAGCCCGGAACCGAATATAATCACCAACAACGCCATGTTCCCCGGAAGGCCTTCCGACGTCATCAAAATGGTGGATATCTTATAGACCACGAGGGGAAGTAGCAGGAAAAAGAAGAATCTTTCGATTCCCGGTGTGTACTTTTCGTGGAGAAATGTCAAGAGATTTCCTTTGCCTGTAGCAAACTGAAAGACGTATACGGTGTTAACCAGCGTCGACGCGACAAGCACACACACCGCGCCCAGGATAATATTGTCGGCACCTGCCAGGTGCATGATCTTGAAGCCGTATCCAATCAATAATGCGACTATTCCCAGGGTAATGGCTACGACTACCGCAGCTCCTTTTTTTTCGCGGTTGCGTGAGATTCCCGTCAGCGATGCCGTTAATAGAGATACTGCGAGAAACGCGAAAGCCAGCAAAAGCACTTCACCCGCGTATTGGAGATGCATGATCTTGAACAATGTGCTGATTATCAGGAAACCCAGGGCGAGAAAAGAGAAGGCCCTTGCCAGCGTAAAACGTTTGTTTATTGTATCCATAACTTGTTTTTGTATTTGTTGAAAATGATTGTCTGATATCTCCGTCGTCACATCGCTGAACGATTCGCGAAAGGATCTGCCCTCGTCCATACGTTCTTCCATTTCACAGCTCATGTGATCGGCCATTTCATCGAGGAGCGGTTTGAAGGTAAGTCCCTGGCTTACCAGGTATTTCCGCAGTTCGTCCTTCTGGCTGTCCGTTAGCTTGCCCATACTTTCATGGTAAGTCCCGGTTTTGAACTATCATCCAGAATGGCGCTGAGGATCTCCGTAAATTGTTTCAGTTCGGATATCTTCACCTTCGCAAGCTTCCTGCCTGCCGGTGTGAGTGAATAATACTTCCGCGCACGATTATCCACGATCTCTGTGGTAGTGATCAGCAGACCATCCGCCTCCAGTTTGTACAAGGTCGGATACAGGGCGCCGAAGGTAAGCCTGATCTCATCCTTCGATAATTGCGCCACCCGCTGCGTTATTTCATAGCCATACATTTGCTTATCCTGAGCCAGCAGCTTAAGAATGATGGTCTTCAGCGTTCCCTTCACAAATTCGTTTTTAGACATCCTTTATATATAATTTACTTAAATATATAAATTTTATACATTAGTGTGCAATCCTAAAACGATTTTTTTTTATGCAAGGCCTCCGTTTGCCGGTATGGAACTATCGACATTGCCAGAACCGGCCATATTCAGGGATTTTGCGTAACTATTCCGCCTGAAAGAAGTTAACTAGAGTTGTGCGCAGACATCTGACAAGATTCAGGAAATGACAGAAATATTTGATGACATACGAAAGCTTTATCTATTCCGAGATCCATGTCCTGAATTGGCAGAATACATCGAATTCTTTTCGGAAACATCGCCGGAGGCGAGCCGTTACATCGGGACGGGCGATTTCACGGTAAAGCTATTCCCAAGCTTCACACCTACCATTTGGATAAATCTGGGTTCTCCTTATCACCTTCACAATGGGCTGGGAGTGAATTACGTGGATGAAAAATCGGATATCCTGGTTCTTCGGAATACGATGCTGGAGCGAATAAATCTGCCCGCAGATCACATCTTCACCATCAAATTCCGTCCGCTGGGATTCGAGTCCATCTTCGGAATCAGTCAGGCTAAAATCGGACACGACATTGTCAATGCGAATGAAGTACTGAGCGCTGGTATTTTAAAAAAGGTCAGGTGTTTCTTTTCCCTTGATGAAAAGGTCCGTTTACTTGAGCAGGTGTTCCTGGAAAAATTGAGAAAAAATTACGCCGGGAAATTCCACATTCAATGCGTAAAAAAATCGATCAACCTGTTCCGGACAGGCGAAATGGCAACAAAACTGAATGAACTCGCCTTGCAACTGAACGTTACTGAAAAGACGTTTAACCGGTATTTTCACCGGGCAATAGGTACCCCTCCCAAACACTTTCTTTCCATTACCCGCTGCAGGGAAGCATTAACCCGTTATCAGTTGGATTCCAAAACCTTCTGCCCTTACGATTTCGGCTACTATGATTTCAGTCATTTTTCAAAGGATGTAAAAAAATTTACAGGGTCGAACCTGACGTCGATGGCGGAGTAGTAATATGTCCGTTTTTTACTTTAAACATAATATAATTGAACCTTTCTTGCTGTTAAAAAGGAATGAAAAGAATTGTACCGTTTCTGATTCTGGCTTCAATATGGCGCATAGCCTACCCGCAAGTTCATACCCCTTATATCGAACCATGTCCCTGCCTTATGAAGGTGGACGCCCGGTTAAAGGCGATTTGCGGAAAATTAGTTGTGCAGGAGAACAGACAGAGGCCCAATAAAAACCTTGTCAAAATCCCTTTCATCTTTGCAAGAAGACCGGGTCAGGACTCCACGAAAAACATCGTCCTGTATACCGGAGGAGGCCCGGGATACGCTACCATTATCACGGGTGACAGCCTGCGATACAACTCGGAACGCTTTTCCTTTGGAGGCTTTATCTTTTTTGACCAGCGCGGAACAAAAAATGCCACTCCAAGTCTGGACTGCGAAGGAATTGATGACGCCATCAGAAATGCATACCGCTTTAACCAGTCGAAAGACAGCCTGATAAGGATCGCAGTAACGAACTGCAGGAGAAAATTCATAAAACAAGGTGTTGACCTTTCTGCTTACAATACAATTGAATCGGCTGCCGACATTTCCGATCTGAAAAAAGTCCTTCGCATTGATTCCCTCACTTTATTTGGAGTTTCGTACAGCGGTGGCCTCATGCTCACCGTTGCCCGCAATCACCCGAAAGGTATTAAGTCCCTGTTGCTCAATTCGCCGTTACCAGGTTACGTGAAGTACGAAGAACACGCACTGTTCAATCACGACGAAGCGCTTAATGCATTATTCGACCGGGTGGAAAAAGACCCGGCTCAAAACAAAATGTATCCCGACCTGAAACAGCGCTTTCGGAAATATTTCACGGAGATTTCAGGTAGACAATTCGTTATCCTGTACCAGGAAAAAGAAGGTGTGCCGGCGTATCGTGTTAAGTACTCCAAAAACGAATTGTTAGATGCTATTTTCAACAATTTGAATAATTCCGCCTATCAAACGGTACCCGGGATCATTGATGATATTGTACAGGGGCATCACGAACAACATGTAACGGATGTATTGAATGGCAAATACGCCGGGAACAAAAGCATCTCATATGGAATGAGATTATCGGTTTACTGCTCCGAACAAATAGCATACTCCGACATATTAAGAGTCAGGGAGCAGGACAAAATTGTACCGTGGCTTTCCGCCTATCCATTTAACAATCCTGACCACAAGATCTGCGACTGCTGGAAGGTAAGCCCGGAACCATCCTACGTTAAGACACCGGTATACTCCCAAATTCCTGCGCTCATATCGGCAGGCGAGTTGGATCCCTGGACCCGTCCGTTCTACAACCGGCTGATCAACGAACCATGCCGAACGCCCGGTTACTGTTTATGAATGACAAAGCTCACGTCGCGGGATTCGGGATGGTGTTGACGAGCTTTATGCGCGATCCATTCGGGAAGCTGGTTTCCGTCTCTGATAATCTTAAAATAGAATGATCTCGGTTCTTTACCGGAAATATTCGCTGCAGATCACTAGATCTGCCATGAGTACTTTTCATGAGCTCAAGAGATACTCGCGTGCGTCTCCTGGGTGATTCCGTCTGTAAAGTAGCGCTCAAGTATTGCCGGTAATAATGCAGTCTTAGCCATGTATGGGATAGCGTACGTCCTGATGGCTAATTTTTCCTTTATTTTATTGATAATATCGATCTCAGATGCGGCGCGTATTTTTAGTACCGGATCTTTAAGTCCTTCGACGGAAGAAAGGCATTGATTAATTACCCATGCAAAGGGAACAATTCCTGCTCTTTTTAAATCATTTTGAAGGCTCTCCGCTTCTCTCATTGGTGTTGTCTCCGGCAATGCAACAAGAATTATTTTGGAAAAATCCTTGTCTTGCAAAAACATCAACGGCGTTTTAATTTTAGATGGATCTGTGCTTAGTTTTTTTAAAATTTCATTATGATAACTTCCCGTCGTGTCCAGAAGAAGCAGCGTGTGACCCGTAGGTGCTGTGTCGATCACAACAAATTGCCTTTTTGCTTTGTTAATGGATCTTGAAAATGCATGAAAGACCGCAACCTCTTCCGTACATGGTGATTTAAGATCTTCGAGCAACAATTTTTTACCTTCTTCGTTTAGCGAAGCTCCTTTGCTTTCAAAAACGCTGTCTGTATAACGCCTGGTCTCGGCTTTCGGATCTATTCTTTCGATCGTTAACGTCTCGGGCAGATTATCCAGTTGATTCATGAAGTCCCGGATGTGAGCTGCCGGATCGGTCGTTGTTAAAAGAACCTGATGACCCCGTTTAGCCAGTATGGTTGCAATTGATGCCGCTACAATAGTTTTCCCAACTCCACCTTTGCCCATTGTCATTATTAATCCCTTGCCGCTTTCCTCCAGAGAATTTACAAGTTTGGTCAAATCATCTACATGGCGAATTTCAGAAGGTGTTTTTGATATTTCTTGTTTGATAATTTTTTCCTGCAGATCCTTGTCCATAAGCGATCTCAATTTTTCTATACCCAGTACATTATAAGGGAGCAAGGGAAAATTGAAAGTTTCAAGGGTCTTTAATTCGTCAGGTATCTCAGACAGTTCCTTTTCGGATATTTTCTCCATCTGCATGCCAACTGGATCGGACTTATCTGACAGGCTAAATATTCCGTTGACCATTAATTTCTGATTGGCCAAACCTAATCCTATCAACTCTGCGCTTGTGCGCGCCGCTTCTTTCAGTGAAGCTTTATCAAGCCGTGCCACCAGGTAAAACGACGTTTGCCCGGCGTCCTTCAAACATTCGATTACTTTTTCATAGCGTTCATGACTGCTCTTTAAAGCCGAGGAAGGTCCTATGCAGGATGCTCCGTTAGGATTATTGTCAAGGAAATTATCCCAGGCAGCTGGCAACTCCAGAAGACGAAGAGTATGCCCGGTTGGCGCCGTATCAAAGATGATAACATCAAACAGCCGCGGGTTTCCTTCGCCGGTTATAAAACGCGAGAACTCGTCGAACGAAGCTATTTCGGTTGTGCAGGCTCCGGAAAGTCCCTCTTCAATTTTTCTAATCTCGTCTGAAGAAACCACACCTTTGAGGGGACTGACGGCTCTTTCGCGGTACTCCTGAGCCGAAGTTTCAGGGTTGATATTAACCGTAAAAAGCGAACTGAGCGTTTTATGTGGTGTTATCGTATCTTTTACAGGAGACTCCAATACGTCCTCAAGGTTGGAAGCAGGGTCAGTGCTGACAAGAAGAACTGATTTCCCTTCGTCCGCATATTTAACTGCGGTCGCGCATGCGAGCGAAGTCTTACCTACCCCGCCTTTCCCTGTGAAGAACAGAAACACTGAACCCGGTTTTTTCATTCAAAGATCAATTATTATAATGTCTTAAAGGTTGTACAAAAGTACAATTGATGGAATCAGGACTGCCTGATTTCTCTCACTCATTTCGATTCCCTGTTATGATAATTGTCATGATCCCGTCATGATACATCTGTCGTCCCGCATCTTACACAGATTTGATCGCCATTCTAACCTGTAACTCCGTTCCTGCCCCGTTTCAGCAAATTGCTCCACGCCTGTGTGTCCATCTGTGACGATTTTGCACATCAGTATCGTTGCGCGACGAGTGAAAAAGACCGGAATGACAAATATCACGCTGTTTCTTGATGTATGTCCGTAAGGAAAAAAAACAAAAATTAATTTTCATAGTATTTTTACGCCGGACAGGTTCGCGTGCGAAGGCTGAAGGAATTAGGGAAACCGGCATATACACAGGAAGCCCAGGTCGGGTAGACCGGTTTCTGGAATGAAAAATACGGCTTGTATTACCCCGTTCGGGACAAATCACCGAATGGTAAACCATTCCCGGACGTGATGTTGCTCGTTGACCGTTTCTGTGTTGATTGTGTACTCGTTGGATGCCGGATTATAGTGATAATCGGTCATCCATTCGCGGAAGTTCGACGCGGTGGATTCAATGGCATCCATAATATACTCGATTTCCTTACCCGTCATGGTTGGATGTAACGAAATTCTGATCCAGCCGGGCTTGTTTGAAAGATCTCCCGAATGAATGGCACTCCAGATCCTGCCGGACTGCACCGGGTCTACATTCAGCAACAGATGTCCATATGTGCCGGCGCAAGAACATCCGCCTCTCGCCTGAATGCCAAACCTGTCGTTAAGCAACCTGACGATGAGGTTATAGTGAGCGCCTGTTACCATAAATGAAAAAATACCAAGCCTGTTCTTCTGGTCGCCTTGCAATACGGTAACATTCTTCATTTCGGAAAAACGGAAAAACACCCTCTGCAACAGTTCTTCCTCACGCTGCAGGATATTCGCGATACCCATTGCTTCCTTCAGCCGGATACACATGGCGGCTTTTATTCCCTGCAGGACCGCAGGGGTTCCGCCGTCTTCCCGCGACTCAATGTCGGATACGTATTGCCGTGCCTTCCATGGATTACTGTACATTATCGTTCCACCACCCGGGTGATCGGGTACAGTATTGTCATATATCTTCTTGTCAAATATCAAGACACCCGGTGTACCGGGTCCACCTAAAAATTTGTGCATTGAAAAATAGATCGCATCCAGGCTGGCGTTGTCATCTTCCGGATGCATGTCGATGCGAACATAAGGCGCCGAACAGGCGAAGTCTACAAAACACAGCCCGTTATACGAATGGATCAGCTTTGCTATTTCGTGATACGGTGTCTGTATACCGGTAACATTCGAGCAGGCTGTTACCGCCGCGATCTTGTTTTTTCTGGACTTGTACGCTATCAGAAGCTTTTCGAAGTGTTCAAGGTCAACGTTGCCATCGCCGGTTTGATCGATGATTTCCACTGTGGCAATCGTTTCAAGCCAGGAAACATGATTACTATGGTGTTCCATGCCCGTTACGAACACAACAGGCCTTAACGCCTCATCGATGCGCGGAAGTTTTCCATCCGCCATATAAGAAACGGCTCGTTCGGGCATTCGTATGCCGAGGAGGCGTTGCAATTTGTTAACAGCGGATGTCATTCCACTACCACAGAAGATCAATACATCATCCGCATTCGCATGGACGTGTTCTTTCACGGTAGCTTTGGCTTCTTCGTAAGCCTCCGTCATCAGCTTCCCCGTCGTGGTCGATTGTGTGTGGGTATTGGCAAAAAAAGGTGCCACCTCATTCTGTAAACAGTTTTCGATCGGCCGGTATCCTCTTGCACTCGCTGTCCAGTCGGCGTAGATGATCTCTTTTTGCCCGGATGGAAAACAGAACGTCTGGCCACGGCCGATGGTGTTCTCCCGGAACGGATGAAAATAGTTCTCCAGCGAAATCATGGAAGTCATCCTTACTTGGTTTTCCCGGTGTTCTTCGCGAACATGTTGTGAGGCGCTACATTGATCACGGGGGCGAAAAACCGGACCATCAGAAAAATGCCAACGATAAAGACAAACACTACCGCGAGCTGGGCGCGGGATGTGCGTTGGATGGGTTGCCTGGATTTTACATCGCATACTTCCCCTGGGCAATACTGTGCTTTCTCACCATAGACAACGCGGTAAACTTTACAGGCCAGGCATATTCCAAATACCGCCTCGAAGAATAAAAAGATCAGGCACAACAGGCAGATAATACCGGTAAACGGACTGTAAGCATTTACCACGATCAGCAAGGCAAACATGGAACCTGATAGCAGAACCCCAATTATCCATGCAAATCTTTTTTGTTTTGCTCCCACATACTCCGGCATCTGGTTGTACACGATCAAACGGCCTATTATCAGTGACGGGGAGAATTTGGGATTGATAAACACTCTTATCATAAAGTCCACAAAAAAAACAGCGATAGCATATTTCGCCAGCCTGAAATCGCCATCGAACAAAATGAGCATCAGCGATGTGTAAATGACGAGAAACAAAATACCGGCCGCCGCCCTGATCTCACGTTCATTCAATACCGGAATATCATATCCCGGCACATTTTCTCCGAACTGTATTATGTTTTTCATCTTTCGTTTTGGGTTAAATGATCCTGGTTTTCAAACGGACCGTATCCTGCGTTTGTTCTGTAAAATTAAGCGTCGCGCCGTCATTTGAGAACATCCTGTGACAGATGAACGGATATTCTACAAAACAAACCTTAATCGCATGAAATGTGTAATGGTGTATTTATTTAAAAATTCGTGGCGCATTGCCCTTGCCAACCGGAAGGTCACGGGAATAAAAGGCAGAACTCAAATTAAATTTTTATGACAGACAGCAGGTTTTACGTGATACCTGTTCCAGTCTGACAGAAATCCGGATTTGCCACCAAAGGAAGGTTTCCGGTTTTCAATTTAATGGAATATCTTCATGCCAGGAAAAACAATGCTTACCAACAAACGAACCGCATATTTACTTTTTTGTGCTGCCTACATCGGAGCCCTGGTTGTCGAAAAACCCCTATATACCGGCGAAAGCGTGCTCGATTGCTTTTCTTATCTCGCTACCATTTTCTCACACCTGTTTCTTTTTGGCCTGCTGATCCTGGCAAACAAGTTATTCCTCATCCCCAGTCTTTTGGATAAAAAATTCTTCGGCGCGTACGCGTCAGCATTGATCGGACTGGTCTTCCTTTATACGTTCGCGATGAATCATTATAACAGTTTCATTCACGAAACCGTTTTCCAAGATCCGGTCACGGAAACCAGCTCGGGGTTTTGGGACAACTTCGTATATGGAATGTGCTGCACCGTGATCACCTCGATGTTATACGTTACGCAGAAGTGGGCGGAACAGCAGGAACAGGTAAAAAACAGTCATATCAACCAGTTACAAACAGAGCTAAAATACCTGCGTTTGCAGATCAATCCCCACTTTCTCTTTAATGGCCTCAACACCATATACGGCTCTATCGATATGGGTAACAGCCAGGCCAGAAATATGCTGGTACAATTTTCCGACCTGCTGAGATACAATTTATACGACGCGGATGTCGACATGATTGCGATCGAAAAAGAGATCAAACACCTCCGGAACTATGTGGCGCTGCAAAAAGCCCGTAGTAACGATAACCTGGAAGTGACACTGGACATCAATTATACGGACGGAACAGTGAAGGTTGCCCCGTTGATTTTTATGACCTTCGTTGAAAATGCCTTCAAATACGTTTCCCGGGAAGATAAAGCGATCAATCGTATTATCATCTCATTGAAACAGACAGGAGATAAAATCGAATTTACCTGCGAGAATACATACGATGAAGCGGCGTCTTCACCGGGAGGTATCGGTCTTATCAATGCCACACGAAGGCTGGAATTGTTGTATAAAGACAGTTACCATCTGGAAATAAAAACCGAAAACAACGTTTACCGCGTGCAGTTAACGCTTACGATATGAAAAGACTCAGCTGTATTATCGTGGACGATGAACCGGTCGCCAGAAAGATCCTTCATGAGTTTACAGAACAGGTTCCATACCTGGATTTACAGGGAAAATTTGAGAGTGCGATGACTGCCGAGGAGTTCCTCAACAACAACCGGCCGGACCTCATTTTTCTTGATATCGAGATGCCGAAGGTATCGGGCCTGCAAATGCTGAAGCGGGTCAATATCGATTCGATGGTCATCCTGACAACTGCATTCCCTCAATACGCTCTTGACGGTTACGAACTCGACATCATCGATTACCTTTTAAAACCATTTGCCCTCCACCGGTTTCTAAAAGCCGTACAAAAGGCCAAAGATTTTTATGAAATGAAGACTCAGCCCGGGAACACGCTGCAGCCGTCGTACATATTCATTAAAAGTGAAAAACGTATTGAAAAAGTTGAATTGAATGATATCCTTTATGCTGAAGTATCCGGCAACTATCTGACAATTTGCACAGACCGTAAAAAGATCATTGCCTATCTTACCATGAAGAGCCTTGAGAACCAATTACCGGCTTCGGACTTCATTAAAATACACCAGTCCTTTCTTGTTAACCGTTCCAGGATAGAGTCAATTGAAGGCAACGAACTCACTGTGGGTACAAAGTCGTTGCCGATCAGCCGCAATTACCGCGACAGCCTGACGAACCTCATCAACCAAAGGTTGTTAAAAAGGTAAGCGGGAAACCATCATCGTTTACTCCCCGGTCGGACTAAACCTGTTCCAGCCACAGGGTTACGAGACGAATACTTAATGAACCAGGCGTACAATTCCCTGCCACGCTGAAGCGCCTAAACCTTTCCTGTACATCTCATAGGATTATTGTGCTAACTTTTCTGTAAAATCGCGTTCGACTTTACTTCGTTTGGCACCGCATGTCCGATTCCCCCGCATCCGATATCCATTTTTTAAACCAGCTCGATAGCATCATCGAGAAAAACCTCGTGAATGAGCAATTCGGGGTCACTGAACTGGCTGAAGCGATGAATATGAGCCGGTCGAACCTGCTTCGAAAAGTAAAAAAGTCGACCCGCAAACCGGTGAACCAGCTCATCCGCGAAGCCCGATTAAAACGGGCTATGCTGTTGTTGCAGAACACCGCTTCAAATGTTTCCGAAATTTCCCAGCAGGTAGGCTTTAATAGCACTTCTTATTTCATCAAATGTTTTCGCGAACATTACGGCTACCCACCTGGCGAGGCGGGTAAAAGAGCGCCTTCGGAAATCACGCCAGACCAGGAAGTCGGTAGTAACCGGCGGAAACACGTCATCCTTGCCGTCCTGACGGGGCTTGCCATTCTTTCGGCTGTCCTTTTCTATTATTATATGCGTGCTGAGAAGGATGTCCCTGAACAATCGATCGTGGTACTGCCCTTTAAAAATGAAAGCAACGATTCCACTAATGTATACCTGATAAACGGGTTAATGGAATCGACGCTGAACAACCTGCAGAAGATCGAAGCCCTGCGGGTGTTGAGCCGCACAACGTCGGAAAAATACCGCAACACCACAAAATCCATCTCCGAGATGGCGGGGGAACTGAATGCCGACTATTTTGTGGAAGGAAGCGGTCAGAAAATCGGTAACCAGATCTTGCTTAATATTCAATTGATCGAGGGAGCAACGGATAAACACATCTGGGCAAAGCAGTACCGAAGGGAGGCAAAAGATATCTTTGCCCTGCAGCAGGAGTTGGCAAAAAACATTGCCGAAGAAATTCAGGTGATCATCAGCCCGGAAGCCAGGAACCGCATCGAAAAAATTCCCACCCAAAATCTGGAAGCCTACGACGCTTACCTGAAAGGCAAAGAGTTCTTTTATCAGTCCACAGGCGAAAGCTTGCGCGAAGCGATGGATCATTTCAGAAAAGCCATCGCCCTCGATGATAAGTTCGGACTGGCGTATGCCCACCTCGTGATGACCGAGTATTACATGGATATCTTCACCATCAGGAAAAACTATACGGAAGAAATCGTCAAGTATGCAGACAACGCGATGTTGTTCGATCCGCAATCTGGTGAAAGCCTGATCGCGAAGGCGTTGGCTTATGCGTACAAAAAAGAGTATAAACCGGCGGTATTATACCTTGAAAAAGCGTTGGAATACAATTCACATTCATCGTTGGTATTACACTTCCTCACCGAGTTCTACAGCTTATATGTACCCGACCCGGGAAAGTACGTGGAATATTCATTAATGCGAGATAAAGAAGATCGTGTCACCCTCGATTCGGCTTCGCTCGGCTTTCGGTATTTCAATCTCGCCAACGCCCTGATGCAGGCGGGATTTATAGACGAAGGTATTCACTATGTAGAACAGTCGCTGGCGTATGATCCGAACGGTTTCTACTCCCGTTACGTGAGCGTCCTTTTTCGTTTTGCGAAAAACCGGGACCTCGGTTTGACCCGGCAACTGTTGTTGAAGGAATTTGAAAAGGACACGACCCGCGCGGATATCGAAAAAGAACTGGGCAAATTCTGCTACCTGTCAAGGGATTACAAAAGCGCCTATCTCTACTACAAAGGATTTCTATCGTGGAAGGAACGCCTTCGCCTCGAAATCTTTAACGAGGAATACCTTAATATCAGCCTGGTGTATGCACAAATGGGGGAAGAAAAACTTGCGGACGAATACCGGAAAAAGTTTAAGGACTTTGCCGATTCGAACCAATCCTCGATATATCTCCACCTGTTCAGGGGGTTGTATTTTTCGAATACCGGAGAAACAAAAAAAGCGATCGAAGAGCTTGACCTGTTTTCAAAGGAGAACAATTTCCAGTACTGGGTCCTGTTGGTCGAGGACGATCCGCTCGTTGATCCCCTGAAAAATATTCCGGAATTCAAAGTCGTGATGGAGAAGATAAAAAAGAGATTCTGGGACAACCATAAAAAGATCAGAGACGATCTCGAAGATAAAGGATTATATCCCTTCGAGGAGTATTTGAAATAAATAAGGATTGCGCAGGTTTTGGTGCCGCCAAGCCGCTGTCTGTAAATCTATTTGGATCGGTAAGGTCCGAAGACACCTGTTATACGCCTGTTCTCGTCCATGTTGCTCAGGACGTAAATGAAGTATTCCTTTCCCTGGGACATCACGCGCAACACGATGTGACCCTGCGTCGATTTATAACTGTTATCCAGCAGATCCCCGATGACGAGCCTGTTCGCCTCCAGCATATTCGTTGCAAACAAGTCGCGTTCGTCCGGCCATATCTTTTTCGATGTCATCCGGATCAGGGTTTCATGGCCTGGATGATCGGAAGACCAGACTTCCTGGATAATAACCCTGGGCTTCAGCACACTTAAATAATAAGGAGTCATCGCGTCGCGGTTCGCATGGTGATTGGTCGTTGCCACATCCACTTCGCCTACAACGGGTGCCACGCTGCTTTCCATGTCGTACCATTCAGGCATTTTCTCGAACTCCGCCTGGGTTCCCGGGATATCGCCGGCGGTGTAAAACGTAAAAGCACCGTATTGAATTCGTATTCCGCAAGACAGCGGGTTTTCGCCCGGCCCGACTCCTGTACGCTTTATCGTTTCCTTGTCGGGTAACTTGGTACGATTGGGCTTTTCCGGCGTACCGCTCCACACTTCGCCGTTGGCATTGATATTTCTGACATTAAAATCGGGAAATTTTTTCGGGTTCACCTGTAGTACTATTTGCTTGTCGGAACCCACGATCAATTTTTCATGAACCAGGCCGGACTGCTTTTCATGATAGGCGGTAAAGTCCCATAAGTTTTGCAGCGATTGAAGGTCTGTGGATTTGCTTTTGTCGAGTGTTTTCAAGTCGTAGGGATAATCGTATCCGCGGTCGATCAGTTTTTTGATAGGGATAATATCACCCACACCGGTTATACCTGTCAGGAAATAATTGCCCTTTCCGGATCTGGGTACGCCTGGATAAATTCCACCAAAGTGATCGTCGTGGTAGTGTGAGATCAAGGCATAATCGAGAACGGGAGCACGGCCCTTCGGGAACATAGCCGTGATGTAATCCGCCTGCCATTGAAAGCCGAGCCGGGAATAGTTGGGGTATCTGCGGGTGTTTCGCGGTGACAGCACGCGCGGCGAGGTAGGATCCTCCTCCCCTGCGTCGATGAGCAGCGTGGTTCCATCCGGTAAAACAGCAAAGGCACAATTTCCGACACCGGTGCTGATGAAATGAATATCCAGGTACCCCTCCTTCCATTCGGGGAATTGATTGGAATCCTGGGCTTCCGAATACGCGGTTGCTGCGAGTATGAATGAAAGCAGCAAGAATAAGGACTTCCTTTTTATAAACCCTCGCATAGGTATGATGCTGTAGTATGAGGGCTCAAAGATATATCCTCTGACGGAAAAAGAAACCCGTTGAAGTTAGCGAATTATGAACGAACTACTATGGTCTTGTTAAATGACTCCGGTTCTGTTGAAGTTTGTGTTACCGCGTCAATTCGAGCCAACAACAACAAAAAGAACCTGACCCTGTTTGTCCTGATTGGCGATAACTTGTCTTACAGCGTTTTTCCAGTAAGCAGGATACCCGTTCTGATAACCACCAACATGCACATCCTCGCCCTGCACGAAAATGGAATTAGCCATTGAATAGGTACCCGAGGTTGTAAGTGCAACGGCATCGCCATCTTTCCAATACACAGCCTGATCGTTCATCATTCCAGCCACGTATACATGGTTGTCCGCAACGAACACGGATCGCACTACACCAACTCCGCCACCGTCAGTCAGATCAATACGCTGTCCGTTTTTCCAATAACAGGCAACGCTCGTAAGGCCGCCGGGGGGATAAAAAACTCCCCCAATGTAAACGTCATTTTTATGAATGAAAACGGACAAGGCATTGGAGACTTCACTTTCCCTGAAAATCAATTGACCATTCTTCCAGTATTGTGCATGCTGTGGCGGCGAATACGTCGGAGGCAGTGCCGGCCCAGAGGAGTATCCGGATATATACACGTCATCTCCGTGAAGGGCCATACCCATCGGCGCAAAATTATACGCCGTGTCGCTAATGGGTTGAGTGGTACCGTTTTTATAGAACACCCAACCTTCCGCGCCCAGCCACACACCAAATAAATTGTTGTTACGCGAAGCGATCATAGGACCGGGGAACGCATCCTCGATAACCGTTTCCGTACCGTTGCGCCAGAGCAGTGCCGCTGCGGGCGAACCGGGAACAAATTTCGAACCTCCAATCAACACAGACAATCCATCGACATATAAAGAGCTGACTTGCGAGGAAATCGCCGGGCTCTCCAGCGCAGTATATATACCGTCTTTCCAATAGCTGGCTACTCCTTCTCCTCCGGAATTTGCCACAAAACCTGCCATGTGAACGGTGCGGTTGCCCGCCGGCACGTCTTCTTCGTTACTACAGCTGAAAAGACAGAGTGTAGTCAGGACAAGAAGAGAGCGTTTCATAACACAATTGTTTGCTCCATAACTGCCCTGTCGCGAAAAAGATACTCATTAACCCGATAAATAATTACCGGACGCCTTACCTGACGAACCATCAGCGCTCGTGGAAACAAGAGATCAACATTTGGATTGAATAAATCCAAATGTTCATTCGTTCTTCAGCACCTCCGCGGGGTTTGCGTTAGCGGCTGAAAATGACTGGAACCCGACGGTAAAGACCGCGATCGACATAGCTGTAAGTCCCGCTACAATAAATACCCAACTTTCGATCGGCGTTCTGTAAGCGAAGTTGCTAAGCCAGTAGTCCGTCATCAAATATGCCAATGGTGTGGCGATCACAATACTCAGCGCAACCAGCCTGGTGAATTCCGACGAGAACAGGAAGACCAGCTGTTGAACACTGGCGCCGTGCAGCTTCCGGATACCAAGCTCTTTCTTGCGCTGGTCGGCTGAGAATGCAGCCAGTCCGAACAAACCGAGGCAGGCAATAACAACCGCCAGAAAAGTAAACAGGTTGAGGATGACACTCATTTTCCTTTCTTCACGGAACGTATCGTTGAACTCTTCATCCATAAAACTATATCGGAACGTAATGGAGGGGTCGACCCTGGCAACCTCTCTCTTCACACCTTCGATGATGCCCCGGAGTTCGTCTCCGTTCCGGACGGACGCCGGATTAAGCCGCATCGACAGGTACGAAGGAAAGCCCGCACTGTAACTCCAATGCTTATCGTTGTCACTATGCATAATAAGCAAGGGCTCGATCTTTTGCTTGACACTGGTGAAGTTAAAATCCCTGACGACGCCGATGATCTGGAATTTCTCTTCAGATCCGAACGACTGGACGACAAACTTACCCAAGGGCGAATGTTCACCCCAGGTTTCTTTCGATCCGTAGCCCAGTATCTTCGCCGCTTCCTCGTTGATGATGATATTGTATTTGTCCGCGGTATTCGCGGGATCAAAATTCCTGCCCGTGATGAATTCAACCTGAAGTAACGGAAGGTAATTTTCATCACAACGCATATAGCGAATGTCCACAACAGGTTGGTCCGGTCCTTCCGCGCGATAACGATCGCTCGCCCATACATTTGGTGGCAGGAAACCTGATCTGGCGACCACAGCGAAAGCAGGATTGGTTTGAAGGCTGGCTTTCAACACGTCGGCGCCGTCGCCCAGTTGATGCATGTTGTAAACCTGAAGCACATGGTCTTTCGTGATACCAACATCGATCGTGCGCGTGTAGGACAATTGTTTCTGAACGAAGAACGTGCAAATGATAAGGGCGATGGAGACCGTGAACTGAAGGACCACCAGCCCATTACGGATACCGGTGCCTTTGAAGCCGGTCCTCAGTTTTCCTTTCAGTGTCTCCGCGGGCTTGAACGCTGACAGGTACAACGCGGGATAACTTCCGGCCGCAAAGCCTACGACAAGAATAAAAACGGCGAGTGTCCCGAAAAAATACGGATTGGTAAGGTGGGGCAGGAAGGTCAGTTGCTTTTCGGCCACAGTATTAAAGGCATTCAGCGAAAGCTGGACGAGAATAAGCGCAGCGACTGTACCGGCCGCGACGAACAAAACCGATTCGATAATAAACTGTCGGACGAGTGTGCTCTTTTCCGAGCCAAGCACCTTTCTCACACCAACCTCTTTGGCTCTGTTGCTCGATCGTGCGGTTGAAAGGTTCATGAAATTAATGGACGACAACAGGAGAACAAGTACGCCGATGGCGCCGAAGACCATGACGAGCTCCGGGTTACCCGATGGCCCAAACCGGTTGAACCCCGGCGACCTGGCGAGGTAAATATCCCGCAATGGCTGAAGATAAAGTGTCCAGGGCTTGCCCTTCGTAAATTGTTCGAAGGTTTGATTGAAGACTCCCTGCGTTGTGCGGCCGGCCCACTTGGGAGGAAGGGCCTGAAGTTTTTTTACCGTGGCCGCTACATCCGTTCCTTCCCTCACCATTCCGTACGTGCCAAAAATGGTCCATATCCACGTCCACCGGCTGTCCTTGAATTCCGCGACAGAAGAAAGTGAACCGAGCATATCGAATTGCAAGTGTGATTTTGCGGGAATGTCGGCAAGTACTCCCGTAATGGTGTAGGATGTGTACGTTCCTGTTGTGGTCCTGAGTTCGATCAACTTGCCCATCGGGTCCTCATCTCCAAAGTAACGTTTTGCCGTCGATGCCGTAATCACCATGCTGTTTGGCTCCTTCAAAGCCGTTTTTGGATCGCCCTTGAGGACCGGAAATGAAAACACCTTGAAAAAATTATCTTCCGCGACAAAGTATTCAGACTCGTCGAAGTGAGTAGCCTTATCGTTGACCGTGACCCGGATCTGTTGTTCGCCGGCATGCATAATTCGCGTTACCTCTTCGAAATCCGGTATGTCTGTCCGGATAGCCTCGGTGATCCCGGGTCCTGTCCCCGAAAATTGTTCGTTCCAGTTGTTCCAGATCATGGGTTGATTGATCCGGTAGATCCGGTCGCCGTTGGCGTGAAACGTATCGTAGGTGGATTCATCATACACGTACAATCCGATAACCAGGCAGGTGGCGATGCCCAGCGTGAGACCGAGCAGGTTGAGAATAGTGAATTGCTTGTGACGCGCGGCACTGCGCCAGGCGATCTTGATCATATTGCCGATAAACATAGTATGATTTTGTTTTTTTACCGTTGACGGGAAGCCGATGATGAGATGAACGGCGTCGACGCAATACATTGCTTCCGCTATAAATTTTCCGCCTGTCGCCAGGCGATCTTGATACATTTCATCGAGGTCGCCCAGGAACTCTTCTCTATAGGCGCGTCCAACCCATCGTTCAAAAAGGCTGACCGCCACCCGGCGTATCCACGATCGTTGTTCCTTGTTCATGAACCAGTATTGAGTTGTGGGATCAGGCTCCACATTTTTTGCCGTACCTCCTGCGATGCACGCAGTTGTTCCATTCCTTTTTTGGTGATCCGGAAGAGTCGCTTTCTCCGGTCGCCCCTCTTTTCAGAGCTTCCGCCAAGCTCGGATTCGAGGAGACCTTTGTCCTGTAGCCGGTAGAGGGTAATATGTATAGCGCCTAATAATATAGAGCGTCCGGTATGGCGCTCCACTTCTTTTTTTACAGAAATCCCATATCCGTCGCCGTCCAGGATGCAGACCGCGAGCAGGATGAGTTCTTCCAATTCTCCAATAACCCGGCTCATGTTTTCAATTTTGCCTTCAATATACAAAATTATAACTAATGGGATTAACGGCAGGATTTAAGTTCAGGTTGCAGCTTGCCACGACTTTTCACTTATAAATTTTCAGGAAAGGGTAAACCGCTCCTCGGCGCGAAGAGCGAAAGTCATTGACTTCAAATTGACATGAAATCAGCGCCTGTTACATAGTGATTTACAACCGGCATGCAACTATTGCCCCTTAATCCGAGTCTTCATCTCATCCGGGAACCAAATCGACTGATCATGTTCAGAAACAACCTGAAAATCTCATTTAGGATCTTCGTAAAAAACAAGTCCTATACATTTATCAACATCCTGGGAATGTCTTCCGGACTGGCAATCGCCATGTTGATCATATCGTACGTGCGCTTCGAACTGAGCTATGAAGATCAAAATCCGGTAGCGGACCGCCTGCTGAGAATTACGATGGACTACCTGAACGGAGAAACAGTGATCGATCAGGATGCCGAAGCATATCCCGCCATGGCACCCCGAATCTCCGAAGAGTTTCCGGACGTAGTGAACTTCGCCAGAGCGTATCCCATTAATAACGCTACACTCAAGATTGGCGACAACCCATTCAGGGAGGACAAAATATATTGCGTTGACCCTGCTTTCATCACGCTATTCAACTGTCGGCTTCTTTCCGGGAATCACGAGAACTTGTTGGCAGAGCCTTACGAGATAATCCTCACGGAATCGCAGGCACTTAAATATTTTAAGAAGACCGATGTGGCGGGAGAAACGTTGTGGATGTCCACCTTCAATAAAGACTTTAAAATAACGGGTGTGGTCGCTGACAATCCCCCAAACAGCCACCTGAAGTTCCACATGTTAATCTCATACTCTTCCCTGAAGTCGACTTTTGGTGAAAATAAAAATGCCTGGTCCAATAATGACGCCTACACGTATTTGCTTCTTTCGGACCCGGGTAAGTATGAGCAATTCCTCGCTGATTTGAACGGGTTCAATGATCGCCTGCACCGTGAAGGAAAAATATTGAATGAACGGGTCGTGGCACAACCTGTCCGGGATATTCACCTATACTCTCACAAATCCTATGAGATGGAACAAAACGGTGATGATGTTTCCGTTTATTTCCTTCTCGGTGTAGCTATTTTGGTGATGGTGATTGCCGTGGTGAACTACATTAACCTTTCAACGGCAAAATCATTAGACAGGGCAAAGGAAGTTGGTATCCGGAAAGTAGTAGGATCTTCCCTGAATCAACTCAGAATCCAGTTTTTTACCGAGTCATTCCTGATCAATTTTTTTGCGGCGCTTTTTGCAATCGGTATGATGGTACTGGTTCTTCCCGCATTCAGAAACATGGCCGGACTTCCACCCCGTTTTCATTTCTGGAATGACCCGGTGTTCTGGTACACGATGATTTCGGCTGTTCTTTTTATCACGGTTTTGTCCAGCGTTTTTCCGGCCTTCATATTATCGTCTTTCCAGCCGGTTAAAGTATTAAAAGGAAAGTTTTCCCGGGCTGCCCGCGGGATAATTCTTCGAAAAGCATTGGTTATCGTCCAGTTCTCGATTACTATTTTTTTGCTCATTCAGACGTTTACCGCAGACCGCCAGCTCAATTATATGCGGGCAAAAGACCTTGGGTTGGATATCAGCCGTACCGTTGTTGTACGTTCCGCGGGTAATAATCAGGGAGAGAATTACCAGGTATTTAAAGACGGGTTGCTGGCTCATTCACAATTCCAATCCGTCGCGCTATCCAGCTGTGTTCCGGGGCAGCCCTCGAGTGAACTGGCCTCAACAAACGTGGGAGTCAATTTGGTGGGAGCCACGGAAAAACAATCGTTTAACTTTTATATCTATTTCACGGATGCTGATTTTATTCCGACGATGGACATGGAGTTAATTTCGGGTGAGAATTTCATTGCGGCGGATCAAAGCCAGGAAAAAATACTGGTGAACGAAGAGGCGATCGAACGGTGGGGAATTCCGGAACCCGACAGCGCGATAGGTAAAAAAATAGACCTTTGGGGTGCTCAACGCACGATTATCGGAGTCATCAAAAATTTCCATCAGGCCAGTGCGAAAACCGCGTACGTTCCAATGATATTCCTGCACACCGAAGGGAATAACAAACTCATTAGCGTGCGGATCAAATCAGGGAACGTGAAAGAAAGTCTGGCTCTGATCAAGGATACTTATTCTTCGGTCTTTCCCGATAGTCCGTTCGACTACTTCTTCCTGGACCAGGAGTTTGACAAGCAATATCGATCCGAAGAGCAATTCCAGGAGGTCTTTGGAACACTTACTGCATTCGCCATCATGATTTCCTGTCTTGGATTATTTGGCCTGGTGTCTTTTACCGTCGCCAATAGAACCAAAGAAATTGGAGTAAGAAAAGTCCTCGGCGCGGGCGTGACACAAATCATGGCTTTGCTTTCCAGGGACTTTATTTCCCTGGTGGTGATTTCCATGATCATTTCGATATCAGCCGCTTATTTTTTGATACAAAACTGGCTGGAGAGATATGCCTTCAGAATCGATTTGAGTCCTTGGCTTTTTATTGGCCCGGCGAGCGCTGTTTTAGTCATTTCGGTACTTACTATTGTCACTAAAACGTTCGGAATCTCTTCCGTAAATCCAGTGAACACGCTGAAAGAAGAATAGATTTTGATTACCCCTCATTCATTCTTCAGTACCTCCGCCGGGTTACTCCCCGCCGCCTTCATCGTCTGCGACCCGATCATCATGAACGCGATCAGAAGTACGGTGAGCAAACCAACAAAAAGCTCCGCGAATTGCACGGGTGTATGGTAGGGGAAATTCGTGAGCACCACGTGCTCAAAGAAGAAGTAAGTAACGGGCAGGGCTATGAGCGCCGAAATCGACAAGAGCACCAGAAAACCGCGGCTCAGCAAGTAGATAAGTTGGGCGGAACTGGCACCCATCACCTTTCGGATGCTGATCTCTTTCAGCCTTGTTTCCGTGGTGTACACTACCATTCCGAATAATCCCATAGACGCGATAGAAATGGCAAGGAATGAAAGGAATCCTATGATCTTGATCATGGCGGAAAATTCGCTGTAGGCATCTTCTATCGCTTCGTCATAGAATTCAGCCTGGAATGGATGAACGCGATCGATCTTCTTCCATGCGGACTCGATCCTGGCCGTCGTCCCCAATATATCTGCGCTTTGTATTTTTGCGTTGATTACTGTCCTGTCTCCCGGCATCCAGAACATGAATGCCACCGGCTCGATGAGGTTGTCGATCTTGCCATAGTGAAAGTCTTTTATTACACCAACGATGGTCATCCTGCGTCCATGTTCCCTGATATTACTGAATGTAATCACCTCTCCGATTGCTTTCGCGGGGTCGCCTTTGCCAATGTTAAATCGTTTTAAGAACTGCTGGTTAACGATCACTTCGCTGCGAGCCTCGGACGTGACAGGTCGTGCCATGAAATTTCCTCCGGCAACGAGTTCGTATCCATGCAGCGGCAGGTAGTTTTCGTCGACGTGGTTGGTCATGACCAGTGCGGAGTCGCGCGGGTTTTCGTATTTCATAAAGCCACCCCACGCATTTCCGATGCTGGTGACGATCAGCGACCGGGATAGTGCAGTAACTTCCGGCATCCCGCCCAGTTCCCGGACAAACTCATCAGGCTTATTCCCCTGCATATCGATGTTCAGGATGTTTTCCGTGTTGAATCCCAGGTCGAAGGCAAGTATGTTTTTATACTGCACATAGCCGACGGCGGTTGCTGTTATAAAGATCAGTGTAACCGTGTATTGAATCACCACCAGCGCACGTCTGAGGGTTACCTGTTTGAATACTTTCACCGACGACACATTCCTGAGCGCATTGATCGCGCTGACCTTCGAAAAGAAAAAGGAGGGCAAGAATCCTGCGATAATACCCACCACGACGGAAAAGATAATAAAGGCACCCACCATAGGCGGTGTAAGGTCGAGCTTCACCATGCGCTGCATTTCGGGAGCTATGTTAATCAGTTGTGGTCGTAATACGAGAAATATCAGGTATGATAGAACAAGAGCCGCCAGGGAGATGATGATCGCCTCCGCCATGAACTGTTGCCGTACCTGGCTCTTACCGGCACCTATAGCTTTGCGAAGACCTATCTCCTTAAAGCGGCGCATAGCCCGCGCCATTGAAAGATTGGTATAATTGAAACACGCCGACAATATCACGACGAGCGCAAGCCCGCCGAGTATCCACAGTACACGGGGAGACATATGAGGACCCATAGACCCTGCTCCGCCTTCGGATCGACGGAATTCCTCTCCCACAACGGTCTCAAATAAAGGAAGAAGCTCGAGTTGGATCTTGGTATTTTCTTCCGCGAGATTCTCCTGATTTGCAATAGCGTCGAGCTGCGACTGAATGGAAGCCATGTCGGCATTTTCCGGAAGCAGCAGGTACACGTAATGCGACATACTGGTCCATTTCTCGAAGTTCTTGTCGTTCCTGCTGAGTTGCTCAGCCGTCGACAGTGATACCAACGCTTCAAACTTGATGTGCGAAAAGAAGGGTACATCCTTCATTACTCCGGTAACCTGATATTCAAGGTTGTCGAATTTGATCGCCTTTCCCAGGGCTGATTGGTTACCGTACAGTTTTTTCGCCGCCGTCTCCGTAAGCACGATCGAGTAAGGATCGTTAAGAGCGGTACCCGGATCGCCCTCCAGCATGGGAAATGTAAAGACCCTGAACACCGATGGCTCCGCCCACAGACCTTTTACAGGAATAATATCATCACCAACGACAGCATCCTTCGAAAAATCATTGCGCATGATAACTACCTCTTCAATGCCAGTCACGTTCTCCCGGATAAGCTTACCGGTCTTGAT
Source organism: Chryseolinea sp. (assembly GCA_041742155.1). Taxonomy (GTDB): domain Bacteria; phylum Bacteroidota; class Bacteroidia; order Cytophagales; family Cyclobacteriaceae; genus Chryseolinea. Next base: position 265,560 of record JBGSJE010000014.1, read on the forward strand.
CGATGTAGTGGCAAACTTACCCCGGTCACGATTAAAACTCGCGACGTTGGTGATGCGATAGATCCTGTCACCATTTTCATGGAACCTGTCGTATGAGCCCAGGTCGAGCACGAAAGCGATCAGCAGTAACCCAACGGACATACTGACGGCAAGTCCGGCGATATTGATGGACGAAAACAGCTTGTTGCGTACTAAATTGCGCCCCGATGTTTTGATGTAGCTTCCGATCATGATCCAGTTTATAAAAAGGTTGACAAATGTTGGTCGTCGTACAGTATAACGTCTGAAGAACTTGAAGGCGTCTATAATATAGATCATCTTTGCGCGACGCGGCCCCACGGATCGTACATTACGATCGAAGTATTCATTGAGATCCCCGGTAAGGTCCTCCGCTAACCCAGGCTTACAATACCAAGCTACGAATCGTTGTGCCCAGGAGGGCGGATGGTGTGGCCGTTGCTCTTTCATGCTACGCTTTTTTCAGGCATCCTTCGAATTCGCCATGGTTCCTACCGTCTCCTCGATATTAATTACGTAAATGTATGTAAAATAGTTATAGTGTACATAGAAAATGTAAATAAACGAATAGCCAGTAGCCCCTAACATGTTTGCTACGCATCATTCCGGTTGAAAAGATCAAATCAAAAAAATGATAAAGTGCTTCTTTCCTACCAGCAGTTCTCATCATTGAGATATTTTTTATCGGAATGCCAATCCCCGCTCACGTCCCCAATCACCCCGTTTTCCGAAATCACAATGTTAATAACCACCAGTCTAAGAACTTTCGGTCTTCTCTCCCCTTTCTTTTCGCAGTCTCTACCGGTAAAACCGGACCGCATGAATAACGCTTTTGCTGAATACATTCCCCACTTGGGGAATGAATAGTTTTGACTCTTCTTTTAAACGCTCGCAAAGGGGGGTATTTAACAAACGGGCATGATCATTCACGTGGCATGATAATAGTCGGTTTCATTCTGACCGAAGAACGAAAATATCCGGTTTATTAATCCACCTATAAAAACTACTCCTATGACTTACTTTACAAGAAACGTCACATTAACCCTTTTTACACTAACGGCTGCCTTTATATTGGCATCCTGTTCAAAAAAAATCGCCTTTGAGACATCGGCAGTTGTACCGAGTGCGGAAGGCACTGTACACATGAAAAAAGACAACAACAACAACTACACAATCGATTTGGCATTAATGCGCTTAGCGAATCCCTCCAGGCTTACGCCCCCAAAAGAAGCCTATTTTGTATGGATGGAAACATCTGATAATGGAGTAAAAAACATCGGCCAACTAAAAACATCAAGTAGCCGATTCTCGAAAACACTTAAAAGTTCGTTGAAGACGGTGACTCCATTCAAGCCAACCGGATTCTTTATTACAGGAGAAGAAAGCACAACTGTTCAGTATCCGGGTGCACTGGTCGTGATGAGAACCAAGTCCTTTTGAAATATTAGATATTTGTCGGGATCCGGACTTCTGCACCAATAAAAACTGGACAAGTCTCTGAACAAATTGACCCTCACCTAATAAAAAATACTACCCTGAATTAACAACGCTGATTTCGTTCCTTCTGGCCTGTCGGCGCCTATGGGTGTGTTCACTGTGGTGGTTTAGACAGGATGATCAAGACCGGATTCTTACTTAAAACGAAGAAAAAGAAACAGGGAATAGTATAGGCAGAATTCAAAGTCACGGTCTACCGGATCATCTGCACGGCCAAGATCGACACGCCCATCAACATCACGAACCATGCAAAACGTCGTTGCGAAAATAACTTTTGAACATCACGGTGCAACCAATAGCCCAGGAGTAATCCGATAGTCGCAAGTACCGTCAGACCGAGGAGAAAGGGCCAGTCGATCGACCGGTTAAGCATATCGCCGCAAAAACCAAACAGCGAGTTCGAAGCGATGATCACCAGGCTTGTACCCGCGGCCCGGGAAAAAGGCAACGCTGCAAACAGGATCAGCGCCGGTACAATGAGAAATCCACCCCCCGCACCAACGAGTCCCGCTGTAAGTCCGGTCAATGTCCCGGTAACCATCAACAAAAACCATTTTGGAGTATAAATACGATGCGTGTTCTGTTCTTTTTTCAGCAGCATGGTAACAGCCGATGCGAATGCCAACAACGCGAACAGTGCGAGTAAAAGATCTTCTTTCGATAAGAACACACCGTTACCGTCCCATAGAACGTCAGGGATATATAAAATAATCCAGTTCCTGGAAACAAACGCGCCTGCCAAGGAAGGTATACCAAACCGCAGCACCGTGCGAATGGAAACAAGTTGCTCGCTGTGCTTAAGCAAGGCACCGGAAATACTCGATATTCCGACAAGAAAAAGTGAATATGCCGACGCCGTTTCCACGTCTATTGAAAACACATATACGAGAACCGGTATCGCCAGCATGGAACCGCCGGCGCCAACACTCCCAAGTAAAAAACCAATGCAGATGATAGCAACGTATCCTAATACTTCCATGTTACTTTTTAGCGTTCAGGATCTGACCAAAAGGGCCATACTTGTGAATGTCATTTGAAAAGTTATCTGCGTACGGACCGAACGGGTGATCAAATGGTTTGGAAGCGAGGTCAGGCCAGTCACGTGAAAAGTCCCTATGGTGACGAGGCATGGAGTTTACAAACGCCGCGATATCCCACGCGTCTTCATCGGAGAGGACGGGCTCTTTATAGGAGATGCCATACGGCATATTTGCTTTGATAAACCGGGCAAATGTTGAGATGCGGTATAGTCCGGCGCCCGTGTTATAGCTATGCGAACCCCACAACGGCGGATACTTCCATTCTTTCCCGTTGTCCCCCATCGTTCCCCTACCGTCATCTCCATGACAGCGGGAACAGAATACGAGGTAATTTCTTTTTCCACGCAATGTATCCGCGCTTCTCGCAAGCATTGGTAATTTCACAAGTCCGCCACCTTCAGGCGTTGCCAGTTTTGGAACATCCTGTCCTAACCATTTCAGGTAAGCGATGATTGCTTTCATTTCACGTCCCTCCCGGGGTAGCGGCGTGCCGTTCAGACTCCTTTCGAAGCAGTCGTTCACACGTTTTTCAATGTCCTCAATTATTCCGGATCGCTCCCGATACTTCGGGTACGTAGAGGCTACTGCGCTATAGTTTGCCGCGAAGGGTTTTGTACCTGCATTCAGATGGCAGTTCTGGCAATTCATACCATTGCTTACCTGAGCGACAGTTCCCTGTGGTCCCAGATACCAGGCTGTATGTTCAATCAATTCACGCCCATAAGCGATGAGTAGACCTGCTTCATCACGCGGAACGCCGGAGATATCGGGCGCCTGCCAAAGTCTTTCCTCCCGTCGAAGGGGCTGAGGGATGCCATTTTCATCCCGGCTTTCCCTGTCTTTGGACCAATGTTCCAGACAGATAATAAAAAGAGTAACCTCGACAAAGACCAGAAAGATCGCCAGCCACGCAAGGCCTTTGATCCGGTCGAAAATGACTACGGACACGCCAGTTCAAAATTTATTTGTAATAACTGAAATATGAATGTTCAAAAATTGATATATCCCTCAGCCGATACGTTCATCCGATGAAGAATACCAAAAGAAAAAGGGGCTTGTTTGCCCCTTGATCGGATAGCAATGAGCAATTATCCTCCAGCATAGCAATAGTCAAACTTGTTCTCCTGCGCCCTGCTAATGGCCCACACGCCGGATGGTACTATCTGAATGTCTTCCAGCACGCCGCTCAGCCAATCCTGATATACTTCTTCAGGGTTCAGTTTCAACGATGCGGCGACCACTCCGCTGTATACCTTCAGAGCCATGTTACACACGCAGAACATGGCACCTCGTGATTGCATTTTCCGGATGCCTTCGATACCCGGTGCCGGGAAGTCTCCCGCCTGAGGTATGTAATAAGGGTTCCGGACAGCCGGCTTTTGCGTTGTGTTGTCAGTCACCTTAAACACTTCACCGAGGTTGTATTTTTTCCATATGCGGTCGTTGAGTGCAAATGGCATGGCGTTGTGGCGAAGCACTACCATGGCAGTCATATCTGAATCAGAGGTCCCGGTCTCATTGTTGGTAAGATAAAATACCCATGCCCAGATGAATGGCATTCCCTGATGCGGCTCTGACGCATCATATACGATCCGGTGAGATCCTTTGCTCTTTTTGAACCAGTCTTCGGCATTGTTGGAAATTTTAATTGTGTTTCCGCTGGCCGGGTTCTTGATGGTGGAAATGGCCGTCAGTCCTGCAGCAGCACCTGCGGCAAGCTGCCCTACAAACCTTCTTCGTGACTTCGATTGAATGGAGTTGTTCATAAATTCCGGGTTTTTTTTAAGCATAATTGTTTTGTTATAACCGTCCGCTAAAGACTGGCACAAAAGTATGGGATGCTTAAATCCCCGGATTTTCCCAGAAGTTGAAATAATTTGGTGACAGGTTTTTGTAACATCGCCGGGGTCATCACCGTTCCCTAGTCCTGTAGACCGTTATATTCTATATTAATTCTATGATCACAAGAACATGCTAAACATCTACGATTACATTACGAACAGTAACTATTACAAGACATACCAGGTCAATGATCTCCTGATTGTAGAGTACAAGTGCCTGCTTGGCGGCGACAGAGTGGCCTTTTGGACCCACTGCAATTACTTCGCCTATGTTCTCAGTGGCGTGACGACGTATTCAGACAGAAAGAACCGGTACGTGGTACGCAATGGCGACGCGATGTTTGTCAGAAAAGGGAGTTATGTCGCTCAGCAGCACGACGCCGGCGATTATTGCGCTTTAATCATTTTTGTTACCGACGACTTCGTACAAAAAGTGGCTGACAAGTATCCGGCAACACAACAAATGTCTGCAGGCCTATCGGCCCAGAAAAACAACAGTATCATTCCAATGGCAGTGGATGAGTCCCTGTCAGCATACTTTCATTCCGTACTGAGCTACTTTTCAAAAGCCACGGCACCACCTGACGAATTGCTGAAAGTGAAAGCCGAAGAACTATTGCTGAACATATTCACGGGCAGCAACAACCGGCTCCTGGCTCGCTGTCTCAGGGAAATCCGTGAAAACGGAAAGGTATCGCTCCGCGACGTGATGGAGAGTTCTTTTATTCATCCGATGAGTCTGGCGGAATATGCGAGGCTCTGTGGCAGAAGTCTTTCGACGTTCAAGTCGGATTTCCATGCAACATACAATACCTCACCCGGTAAATGGCTAATTCAGGCGAGAGCTCAGTACGCCAGAATCCTGATTGAAACCACGAATGATACAGTAAATGACATTGCATTCAGAAGCGGTTTTAAAAACACCGCGCATTTTGTCAAAGTATTCAAGGATACCTATGGAATGCCACCGCTGCAGTATCGTATGAAAAACCTTGCAGCATAAGGCCAAGCAGGGGTGAATGTCGAACCGGGATTTCAAGCGGACCACTTGAGTTCAGTGGTTCTCATTGCGTCTTTGCTCGTTTGTATTTTTCACATAGTAGCATCCAATAGTAAACTCCTTGTTTATAGTTTGAACTTATACTTTGAAATATTGACAAGGAACACGCCCGACAGGATGACGAACATGGCAACAATCTGTGCGGTATTGATGGATTCGCCTCCTACCAATACTCCGAGCAAGACGGCCACCATTGGATTTATGTAGGCGTAGGTACTTACTACCGCTACAGGCTTCGTTTGGATTAGCCAGACAAACGCAATGAATGTTGCGGTAGTACTGAGAATAGCGAGGAACAATAATGCGAATAAGGAGTCATAACGGATGTCCTGCCAATTAAAAATGGTTGATTCATTTGAAAACAAGGATACCAGAATGGCAAAAACAGAGGCGGCCAATAGGTGTATGGAAGTTTTTGCATAAACAGAAATGCCACTTTGACTACCCCTTAAACGAAGTGACCCGATTACCCAAAACATGCTGCCCGCGACCATCACGAGTATTGACTTGGTTTGTGCAAAATCAATTACCTGAAATTGGTTGGATGCCTTTTGAGACATTAGAAAGAGTACACCGGCCAACCCTACGATAAGTCCGGTCAATATCCAGAAGTTTTTAAAATTGACGTGCCATTGCGATTTATCCAAAACAATAAACCAAAACGGGGTGGTTATAATTAAGGAGGCCAGTGAAGAAGGCAGATACTGCTGAGCCCAGACCACAGCAATCACACCGCCACCAAAAATTATAATTCCCCAAAATGAAAAATTCACGATATCCTTTACGGATGGCATCGGTTGTTTTTTAAGATAACAATAGCCCGCCAATAGTAACCCGCCAATAAGAAACCGCAATGCCGACAACAAGAAAGGTGGGAAAGATTTAAGAGCGATGGAAACGCCAAAAAAAGTTGACCCCCAAACCAGATAAACGGCCGCAAAGGCAAGAATGGTTTTTTGTTTCTGTCGATTCATTTGACAATCGTTACAGTTTCCATACATAAACAGGAATATGTTTCACTTTCACGACCCAAAAGTCCATCTTTGTTGGATGATGTAAATAGTCCAGATTTTAATTATCAGCTAATCCAGATATGAACGTGATAAAGGAACTAATAGTCATCGATACGCAATCCGATACACCGGTTTATATTCAAATAAGCAATGGCTTTATGCAACATATCCGGCAGGGAAGGTTAAGGAAGGGGTTGAAATTGCCCGGGTCAAGAGAAATTGCCTCTCTGCTAAAAGTTAATCGAATGACGGTGGTGGCAGCTTTCAATGAATTGGATGCACAAGGCTGGATCGAAAAGCATCCCAGAAAAGGCACCTATATAAAAAAGGTTCTTCCTCTATTAACACCGAGGAAGATAACAGAAGAAACGAAGGTATTCACAATAGCTGAAAAAACCGGCTTCCAGTTTGATGAAAAGCGGATTGTGCCGGTTCAACTCTCGGATTTCGCCCCAACGGATAAACTTATATTTAACGATGGTTTTCCTGACGTTCGAATTGCCCCAATCGAACAGCTGATTAAAACCATGAGACGACTTTCAAGACTGTCTTCTCAAAAAAAGTACCTGATGTATGGCGGCGCACAAGGAACCATAATGTTGAGAGAAACATTGTCTTCATTTTTAAATGAGACCAGAGGTTTGCCAAGTTCCCTTGAAAATATACTCATAACCAGAGGGGCACAAATGGGATTGTACCTTACTGCATCGATAATCTTAAAGCCGGGTGATACTGTAATTGCAGGTAGTCCTGGTTATACCGTAGCGAACCTTACGTTTCAACAATTAGGTGCTAAGGTGATCGACTTACCCGTAGATGATAAAGGGATCAATATTGACACGCTTGAAGAAATATGTCAACGACAGAAAATAAGAATGGTGTATGTAATTCCGCATCATCACAACCCCACCACGGTAACCTTATCATCCGAAAGAAGAATACGACTGCTTGCGTTGGCGGCAAAGTATAAGTTTGCCATTGTTGAAGACGACTATGACTATGACTTTCACTATTCCAGTAAGCCCATCATGCCCATGGCAAGTCTCGATCGGAATGGTAGTGTGATTTACATCGGAACGTTTACCAAAACGCTGGCGCCTGCTATACGGTTTGGCTTTATCGTTGCCCCTGCATCATTTATTCGTTCGTCCACCTATCTTCGAAAATCAATCGACACGCAAGGAGACAGTTTGATGGAAAATGCCATTGCTGAATTGTACAAAGACGGAACGATGGCAAGGCATATTAAAAAATCGGTAAACCTGTATAAAGAACGCAGAGATCACTTGTGTAACGTATTACAAACGGAATTGGGCAAACATCTATCTTTTGAAATACCTGGCGGAGGGATGTCGATTTGGGCAAAATTCCATAAGGCCGACCTATCCATTGTTTCCGAGCGCGCGGTGAAAAAGGGACTAGTCATTAGAAATGGAAAAGACTATGATACGGATAAAGTAAAGTACAATTCCGTACGACTTGGCTTCGCTTCTTTGAATTTTAATGAGCAGGAAAAAGCGGTGGAGATTTTAAAAACTTGTCTGTAACCGAATCAAAGATAAAGACTGGCGGCATATTATGGGTAACAGCTCCAGTAGATGTATGTAAGACCACTATTAGTTGTCAAAAAAAACAAGTAAACGTAGTGTATTAACAACCATGAGTAGTTTTTTTATTTGTACTGCACCTTTGCGATAAAAATAGAATCGGTCTTCCGTCCGCTCTGACCACGATCAAAACTATCTACGTACAGAATTAGAACGAGCGAAGCAATCGTCCTTACCTAGCAACTGCTCTGGATCCAATCAACTTTTTTGTAGGCGTTGTAAATATTCCCGGATAGTGGTACGCGACAAACCTGTTAAACCGTTTGGTCTCCCAAATGCTACGGCCTTCCTGATACAATTCAATAATTCGTCTAATCCGATGCGTACATAAGGATTGTGACATGTTCGTTCAAGGTTTGTTCACCTTAAAACGAGATCACTTTATCATCAAATCCTAATACTTTGGGTGGTATTGATGATTAGCGGAATACCGGCCTTGCCTGGTACAGACGATTGGTGGAATTGCCAGTACTGGCAATTAGCGGAATACGTAAGGCAGACCATTCCGGCATATTCAATGAAAATGAATAACTGGATTCAAAATACACCCATCATATAGAAATTTCCTGGTGGGTTTTTACCGGGCTTTTGCTTTAATAATACTTTATCAACCATAAGCTATCAGTCCACCAAGGCATCGCTGCCTAATCCGGTTAAATCTCTGCGATCAAAGTAAAGGCATCTAGTTTCTTTTACCCTTGAAACCACTTCTCAAAAATATGTTTGGGATTTTAAAAACAATTTACGTTTCTTTGCGTTAACACAAGTGTTAAACATATCTGTTAATGGTCGTAGGACATACGGAAACTGAGATTTTGATCAAGGAAACGGCAAAAATGATCTTTTTCACAAAAGGTCATATTAGCGCTTCTACTAAAGAAATTGCAAAAGAAGCTGGAGTGAATCGTGCGCTTATCCACTATTATTTTCGCAGTCGGGACTTTCTTTTCAACATGGTTCTGGAGGAAGCCATGCGGGGGCTAACCGGAAAAATCGCTGATATCTTAGGTTCTGAACTGGAATTGCGAACTAAAATAAAAGCGTTCCTTGATGCGTTTGTTGACCATACTCTGCAGTACCCTTACCTGGAGACCTTTCTGGTGACGGAAATGGCAAAAAACCCTGAGAAGATGAAGGAATTGCATCCCAGCAATGCCGAAAAAATAAAGGAACTCATTGGTAAACAACTGGAACTCGAAATAGCTCAAGGGAAACTCCTGCCCATTACCGTGAACCATTTTATGGCAAACCTGATGTCGATGTGCAATTATCCACTTATTGGTAAACCAATTCTGCAAACCATTTTTGGTTTCGATGATACCCAGTACAAAGCCTTCCTTGTGGAGCGGAAAAAAGTGGTGTACCAGGCGATATTTAACGAAGAATATCCAGCAAGTTAAAAATTTTTTGCCTATCAATTAACACTATTGTTAAACACAAATATTAAACATATAAATTAAACACAGATGATAAAGTTAAATATGGTAGCTACTGGTCTTCTGCTTGCATTGTCCGCCGCGGCACAGCAGCAACCAGCTACATTAAAGCAGCTACTGGAAAGTGCTCTACAACGTAACCAATCTCTTGAAGTAAGCCGGTATGAGGAAGAGATCACGGAACAGAAAATCGTGCAAACCCGCGCTAAAACACTGCCCTCGATTACCGGAAGCGGCAATGTGGCCAACAATTTCAAACGACAGGTAATTGTGCTTCCGGCTGGGGCTTTTCCTTCAACCGATGGAAGTGTCTCCGAGAGTCCCACTGCACTGGTGGCAGGTACTGCCTATAGCTCATCGCTGGGTGTTGAAGCCAGCCAGCCGTTATTCGATATGGCTGCCTTTACGGGATTAAAAGCTTCACAGGCAGGGCGAGAGTATTCCAAACTCTCGACATGGCAGTCAGAGGAAGAGGTCATAAACCAGGTGGCGCAATCCTATTACAACATTCTGGCAAGCTGGGAGACGATCAGTCTTCAGGACAGCACCGTCAGAAACTTACAAAAACTTGTTGCTGCTGCACAAGGGCAATATAATAATGGCTTGGCACGAAAACTGGATCTGGATCGCCTGAAGGTGAACCTGATCAATGCCCAATCGCAGCGCACGCAGTCGCTTAACCAACTCACCACACAAACCAACCAGCTAAAGGTGCTCCTGGGAGTTCCTTTTGAAACTTCATTGGCTTTAGCAAATGTGGCTTTTGAAAAGTTGGAACATCAAGTGGCGAATACGCCAACGCCGGATGAATTTGATGTGAACAATAAAACAGAAATAAAGTTACTGGACTCACAGCTCAGACTAAGTGAGTTGCAACGTAAAGCAACACGAGCTGAAAACTACCCACGTCTAAGTGGTTACTTCAGCTACAACTATAATGTGATGAGCAGCCAGCTGGGTGAAGCATTTACGGGTAGAGGTAGCGCAATTACCTATGGTATGGGTTCCTTCGGGCTACGGCTAAGTGTACCCCTATTTAGTGGGCTAGACCGCTATTCACGCGTGAAGCAGAATTCAATTCAGATACGTCAATTGGAAAAACAGCGCGAATCAGCTCTCTTATCGGCCAACGCCAGCTATTCCAATGCCCGCATTCAAATGTCCAACATCTTAGAGACATTGAAATCGCAGAATGAAAATGTAAAACTCGCTACTGAGGTATATGCATCAAGTCAATCCAACTACAAACTGGGTATCGCCTCGCTCACCGATTTACTGGATGCGCAGAACTCCTATACGGAAGCAAAGAATATCTACACGCGCGAACTGCTCAATTATAAGTTAGCTGAATTGGAAACACTTCGCTCAACCGGTACGGTGAGAAGTCTCTTGAATGAAAATTAATTAACACAAAAAAAACATCATTAAAATAGCATGAGAAAGGCAATCATTTATGTAGTCAGTGTCGTGTTGGCACTCGTTATTATTATCTACAGGCTGAAGAGCATTCAGCACGAAAATACCGAGCGTACCAACCTGGTAAAGGAAAGCTCATCGGGCGCAGTGCCCGTTCTGGTTTCGAAAGTAACGCGTACCAAATTTAATAACACGTTTACTGCCAATGGAAACTTTGAAGCTGTAAATCAGATCGAACTTACTGCTGATGTAGCAGGACGGATCACCCGGCTGAATGTAAGAGAAGGGAGTATCGTGCGAGCGGGAGATATCATTGCCGTGGTGGACAATGAAGTTTTTCGTGCTGACTTACAGGCAGAGAAAGCAAGAATCGATCAGGCAAAGCAAGATCTGGAACGTTATGAAAAAGCACTTGCCACCGGAGGCGTTACACAGAAGCAAGTGGATGACATGCGACTCCAGGTCGAAACGTCTCAATCAAAATATATTCAGGCTCAACGCAAATTGAGCGATGCACAGATCAAAGCCCCGGTAAGCGGGGTGATTAACCAGCGATTTGTTGAGTTAGGAAGTTATCTGGCGCTTGGAACCAAAGTGGTGGAGATCGTTGATATATCCCGGCTTAAGCTCGCAGTTAGCATTTCCGAATCACAGGTTGTTCATTTAAAAACAGGTGATCAGGTTAACGTAACCACCAGTGTCTTCCCCGAAACTCACTACGCTGGAACAATCACGTTCATTGCACCCAAAGGTGATGCTACTCTTAACTACCCGGTTGAAATAGAAATAGTCAACATCAACGGCAAGGAATTGAAGGCAGGCATGTATGGTACAGCAAATTTCAGCTTGCCTGAGCGAACACCGCTGATGTTAATTCCACGCTCGGCATTTACTTCCGGTGTCAACAGCAACCAGGTTTATCTTCTTCAGGATGGAAAAGCCCATGGTCTGAAAGTAGTTGCTGCGCGCTTGTTTGGAGATCAGGTAGAGGTACGTGAAGGGCTTAATGAAGGTGACTCCCTGATTACTTCCGGACAAATCAATCTCACCGAAGGAACTCCGGTTGTTGTGCAGCGCTAATATTATAAAAGCTTTCGAAAATGAAAATCACATTAATATCAATCAAACGGCCAATACTCATCATCGTCGTATTTACGGTGCTCGGGCTGTTGGGATACCTCAGCTATAAATCGCTCAACTACGAGTTGTTACCCAAGTTCTCGCAGCCCATTGTTACGGTCACGACAGTCTATCCGGGTGCCGGCCCGGAGGAGGTGCAAAATACGGTTACCAAGAAAATAGAAGACGCAGTTTCTTCTATGGAGCGTATCGATAAAATCACTTCACGTTCTTTGGAAGGAGTTTCTTCTGTGACCGTACAAATGGATAATAGTGCCGATGCCACGACCAGTCTGGAAGAAGCACAGCGTAAGATTAACGGGATACTCTCCACGTTGCCAGAGGACGCCAAGACGCCTTCTCTTGCTAAATTCTCTCTGGATGATCTTCCGGTGATGACCATATCGGCTACGGCAAAGATGGATGACCGGCAGTTTTATAATCTTGTAGATCAACGTCTGGCTCCACGCTTATCGCGTATGGCCGGCGTGGCACAGGTTACGTTGATCGGTGGCCAGGAGCGGGAAATTCAAATCAATGTCGATGCCGGCAAACTGAATGTTCACACGCTTTCCTTATTGCAGTTGCGCCAGATCATAACCAACGCCAATGTCGATTACCCCACAGGAAGGCTGAAGACAACAGAAAACCAGATCTTGATTCGTCTTTCCGGGAAATATTCCAATGTCGATGTGCTGCGTAATCTCGTTATCGCGACAAGTAATGATGGTTCACAGGTGAGATTAAAAGATGTGGCTGATGTTCAGGACACGCAGAAAGACGCCAGTAAGATTGCGCGTCAGGATGGTACGTCTTCGATAATCCTTCAGATTTTTAAACAGTCGGATGCCAATGCGGTTGAGGTTAGCCGAGGAGTGACCGAACAAATCAAACAGATTGAGCAGGAGTACAGCAGTAACAGCGTTTCGCTCTTAATTGCATCTGACTCCTCTACGTTTACACTTGAATCGGCAGACGATGTAATTTTTGACTTGTTCATCGCCATCGTGTTAGTAGCCGTGATCATGTTACTGTTCCTTCATAGCATCCGAAACTCGCTCATTGTAATGGTTTCCATTCCGTTATCGCTGATCGTTACCTTTGCCGGGATGTACGCGTTGGGGTTCACCCTCAACCTGATGACGCTACTTGCCTTGTCCCTTGTCGTAGGTATCCTTGTTGACGATGCCATTGTGGTACTGGAAAACATCTATCGTCACATGGAGATGGGCAAGAACCGGGTTCGAGCAGCGTATGACGGCGTGACAGAAATCGGAATGACGGTTACTTCGATTACACTGGTAATTGTGGTGGTGTTTTTGCCGATCTCGTTAACCAATGAACTGGTGTCTATGATCCTTCGTCAATTCTGTATTACGGTGGTCATCTCGACGTTGTTGAGCCTGATTGTTTCTTTCACCGTAGTACCATGGCTATCTTCGCGGTTTGGTAAACTCGAACATCTGACCGGAAGGAATTACTTTGAAAAATTCATTCTGTGGTTTGAGCAACAAATTGAAACGTTTACAGCATGGATCACAGGCATTCTGAAATGGGCATTAAATCACAAAGCAGTTACGCTAATCGTAACGGTTGTTTTGCTTATCGCATCCTTCATGCTTCTGGCCGGAGGTTTTATCGGGGGAGAATTTATTCCCAAAGGTGATCGTGGAGAGTTTATTGTGGGAATCGAATTGCCAAAGGACGCATCTATTGAACAAACCAATCAGATGACCATGAAGGCAGAAGCCTTCCTGAGTAAGCAGCCGTTGATAAAGTCGCTTACCACTACGGTAGGGCAAAGTAGTGAAAGCAGTGGAGCCACCTTTGGAGGTACGCAGGCAACGTTTTACAAATCAGAGATTACCGTAACAATGGTGGATGAAGACGAACGCGATGAGCCTTCTGATATCTATGCGGCGCAAATAAGAAAGGATATTGCCGCGTTGTTGACAGGTGCTAAAGTGAAAACCACTCCAGTCAGTATTATGGGAACAGCAGACAAAGCCTCCATTGACCTGGTGGTGATGGCATCTAACCAGGATAGCGCCATGTTCTTTGCGAAGAAAGCAATGGCTGTTTTGAGCAAGCTGGAAGGTGTAAATGAAGCAAAGCTATCGGTGGAAGAGGGAAACCCGGAGGTGCGGGTATCACTCGATCGCGATAAGATGTCCGCATTAGGTTTGACGGTAGATGTGGTAGGCGGAACCATGCAGACCGCTTTCAGTGGCACGGATGAAGATACAAAGCTGAAGTTCAAGGACGGAGAATTTGAATACGATATCAACCTTCGTTATGACAATTTCAACCGGAAAAATATCAATGACGTACGCAACCTGATGATGGTGAATAGTCGCGGAGAGAACGTTCGGCTTGCAGATTTCGCAACCGTCGTCGAAAGTTCAGGGCCCAGTGGGCTTGAGCGTAGAGATAAACTTGCCTCTGTCAATGTTCAGGCGCAGGTTATTGGAAGACCTTCAGGTACCGTTTCTTCCGAATTTGGCGAGAAGTTGGCAACACTTTCCAAACCTCCTGGTGTGAGCTATGTGTTCGGGGGCGATGCAGAAAGTCAGGGCGATTCCTTCGGTACCCTGGGCACTGCACTACTCATGTCATTGGTGTTGATGTATCTGATCATGGTTGCGCTTTATGATGACTTTATCAGACCCTTCGTAGTGATGTTCTCTATTCCACTTTCGTTGATAGGTGCCTTGCTAGGGCTGGCACTGACCAATAATACACTAAACATATTTAGTATACTGGGTGTGATTATGCTGATCGGACTTGTTGCGAAAAATGCCATTATGTTAGTTGACTTTGCCAATCAAATGAAAGAAGAAGGACAAAACACGGATGATGCATTGATCCACGCCAACAACGCGCGTCTGCGTCCCATACTCATGACGACCATCGCCATGGTAATCGGTATGCTTCCTATTGCATTCGCCTCGGGTGGTGTTGGTGCAGTCAAGAATGGAATGGCCTGGGTAATCATAGGAGGCTTACTTTCGTCGATGTTCCTTACATTAATTGTCGTCCCTGTCATTTACAAAACCATGGACCAGATAATGGAAAAGTTAGGATGGGTAAACCCGGATGCAAAAAAACAAATTGAGCAGCAGTTGAGTGCCGTTACAGCATCAGCTGGTGCACACGATCAACCCCTTTCATCCCATGCGATTTAGATAAAAATCATACTCCTCAGGCTCGTGGACCATATAATTAGGGGTTGGGCAGTGATTGACTGTGTCCACAGCCTTTGGAGCTATGATGAATGTGAAGGATTGAGAGGATTTAATTATAAAATACAAACTATTAAGATTTGAAAAATGACTGAAGGTGTAATCGCCAGGAGTGGCAATATGGAAATCTGTCTGGTGCCGGATAGTTCGACACTCATCATCCGACTTCGTGGGTTTCTGAAAGCAGCAGAATTTATCAAAGACAGGCAGATGCTGAATGAAGCCATCCATAAGCGGCATATCGAAAGTATTTTACTTAATCAGCAAGAACTAAAAGTCCTCTCGCAGGAAGTACTGGCATTTTTAATGGATAGCGCTAATGACTTTGCGAAGAATGGTATTAAAAAAATGGCAATCATAGCACCAATAGATCCGTTTGCTCAGGCAGGTATCACCAAGGTGAGGAGCCAGGAAAAAGCATCAACAATCGACGTAAAACAATTATCATCGGAAGTTGCAGCCCTGGAATGGCTCCGTTCGTAAAATGTAAACCAGTGTCTTAATGGTATGGTGACCCGGGAACGGATTCTTCAATCAGCGATAACGATGTTTGCGCGTTATGGAATAAGAGGTGTATCCATTGACGCGATATGTTACTCTGTTGGTATTGCAAAAAAAACATATTACGCCTTATATGACAGTAAAAATGAACTGATTGAAGAATTTGTGGAAGCGACCTTCGCTGACTTTTTTCATGATGCACAACACTTACTCCATGAGAAAAATGCGGTAACACGGTTGAGCGCATTTGATGGAAAATTAATAGCATTGCTACGGGTTTTTAACATATCCATTGTACAGGATCTTGAACGAAGTCATGAGCAGGCGTTCCGGGCATTTATGAACCACCGCAATACGTTGGCGGAGTGTCTTGCAACGATCATTGAATATGGTAAGCATCAGGGAACATTTCGAAAACCAGTTGATAGTTCCATGCTGGCAGAACTTAGATTATTGGAAATTGAAACGCTGTTTTCACGACTGGCTCAAACCCCGCTTTCTGATTTATACAAAACCCATGAACAGCTCTTTGAACATTACGTAGCGGGTCTCCTGGCTGATGTAGGACACTGTGCCCCACTAACGTGTTTAATTTTGAAAGGAATCGACCCGATCAATTGAAACACTCTGATCCGGTAAGCTTATAATGAAAACAGATGGGAAAAGTTAGAGAAATGGCGCTGCATCCACTCTTCGGCAACATCGTAGCGCTGGTGATATTTTGGATTGTTATCAATAGCTGCTTCGCCTGCTTTATCTTCCTGTTTATACAATCACTTACTTCCTATATGGTAGTATCCTTTCATTTAAATTTCAAATTGCTACTGATCCTTATGTTGCTGTTGGCTGGCTTTCATGGAGTTTTATTAGGGATCTCCAATTATCTGATTGACAGACTCGTCTTTATTTTAAATACCCTTTGGCAGAGAGTTGTTATTCAAATAGTCGTTTCAATACTCTTGTTTATACTTTCATTTATCTTAATTCGCTATTTACTTACCGATACATTTTTCTCCGGAATAGGGCCTTTGCCTGATCTGTCACCTACCTTTTGGAACCAGGTTTTTGGTATTATCTTCTTTCAATATGTTACAGGTTCCGTTCTTTCAGGTTTTGGAGTGCAGGTCATCCGGAAATATGGCAGAGATACTTTTCTTCCCGTTGTGCTCGGTATCTATAAACGACCGCGGGAAGAGAGTCGGATATTTATGTTTCTGGATCTAAAGTCATCGACCGCTTTAGCTGAACAGCTCGGCCATATCAACTATAGCCTGTTTATCCGGCAATTTATCTTTGATGTCAATCACTGCCTGCATCGACATCATGCTGATGTTTATCAATATGTAGGAGATGAGGTAGTGCTCACCTGGAAGCGATCGGCAAGAAATGCGATAACGGCACTGGACTTTTACTTTGCTTGTCAACTTCGGATAGAACAACGTGCAAGATACTATATCAGAACATTTGGGGTAGTGCCAGTGTTTAAGGCAGGAGTAGATGCCGGTATGGTAACAGCCGTAGAGATCGGAGATATGAAACGAGACATCGCTTATCACGGAGATACGCTAAACACAGCTGCCCGGATACAATCGTCCTGTAACAGCGCAGGTCAGTTACTTTTGTTGTCACGAGCATTTGCTGATGATCTGGGACCCAACTCGCGCTACAGTCTTTTGTCATTGGGCACTCTTGTTATAAAAGGGAAAGAAAAGGCAGTAGCGATATATACGATCATAAATAACCGTGTTGCGCAGAAGATGGAACAATAAAATAAATACGTGAAATATATCCTACACATTCCATACATGAGTTGACGGAGAAAATCCGAGATCGTCAATCCCTGCTGGAGATTGAATGTGTCATTTCGAACGTACGAACAAAATTTGACCGCACCAAGATTAAGTAATCCAATCCACCCTTCTCCTTTGAATCTCGCCCCAGACTATATATTTTTAAACAAATTACCTGCCCACCCACTCACACCAAAGCAAGCAAAAGAGCCAATCATATGAAAGGTGTTAAGTCTGAGAGGGAGTGGTATCTTTCACAACTGAAATTCGATTTTTCGGGTGCGTTAGGCCGTGCAGAAAAAAAAAGGACAGGCTTTATTCCATGTCACACATGGACGGGGAAGCTGGACTGAAAGATGAGTTGCGTTTCAACGGATTGTCGGTGTTTTCATACCGGCAAGATGGCAAAATTGACTTGATGGTCTCAAAAAAAACACATGTTAAGAAAGGGCGACAGTGTCCACATAAATACTGACCTGAAAACCGCGAAGTTTTTCAGAGACGGTGAGATCGTTTATGAACAATCACTTTTTAAATCACTAAGGGGAAGGCCGTTCTAAGAAGATCCAAACAGCGTTTGCCAAAAAACTATTCTGCAATAGATGACTTTCGTTCATGTTTTTAGCAACATTTAACTAACTTGGTTTGTCTAACGCCTCACGCCTCACAATGACGCAGTTGCCGTTGGCAGCAATAACCACTGGATAAAAAACCAGACAAGGTATTTCAGGCCAGGATTTCTTCACGTTGTACCAGTTCGCAGACGAATCTAAAAGACAGAAAAGAAATTAAAACTCAGGAAATCTCCCTCTGCGAGTTGGGAGAAAGTGAATTTAGATACTCTTCACAGGCAGTAGTACACATTACTTCATCTTAATAAATACATACTTAATAAATCCAACACTATATGACAAAGTACATTTGTTTAATCGCATTTTCATTTTTAACGTTTTCGATTTCCGCACAAGACAACTCCAAAATTGAAGTTGAAATACGAGCCTTAGAGCAAGCAGGAGTGAAAGCAATTTTAAATGGAGACACAAATACACTCAAAGAAAATTGGGCACCAGAGTTTTTGGTTAACACTCCAAGAAATGAAGTAACAGGAACTCGTGATTCTATTCTGCTAATCCAAAAAGCGGGTATGATTGACTACAGCACATATGAAAAAGTTATTGAAAGGATGCAATTTCAAAAAAACCTTGTAATCACAATGGGGCATGAAACTCTTGTATCAAAAAACGACACACCAGCTGCAAGAGCAGGACAAATTTACAAAAGACGTTTCACAAATATTTGGATGAATAAAAACGGGAAGTGGCAACTAATAGCAAGACACGCTTCAATAATTTGTCAATAAATGAAAAAATTAAGATGAGTAGTATAAAATAGAAGTATAACTGACACCAAACTGCATACGCCATAGCGGGCAACGGTAGTGTGACAGAATGAGCGTGAGGGCAAAGGAGAAACAGTAAAAAGGTATCCGCTCTCGCTCTCCGCTCTCACACTGTTTTTCAGATCCTTCAGCCCGATTTGACACTATACTAAAAGCCACACTTTTAAGCTTTCTTTAGCGAAACTGTCCAGAACGAAGAGTGAGCGTGAGTGTGGAGAGCGAAGGAGAAACGGTGTGAGTGTATCGTTTCTCACTTGTTCTTCCCGACGTCGCTAAAGCTAGGTCGGGCGATGTAGCCCCGGCAGGAATCGAAATTATAATTCAACGATTTGATTTACTGCTTGTAACAATATCTAAAAAAATCAAACTCCCTTTTTGTTCACCAGAATTTGATTTGAAATAATCACGTTTGATTACAAATCAAATTTACTAAGAGAATTTCAATAAACAACGCAATCTATTCGACGCTTCGTTAAATAATTTCATATACATTCTGTCAGAATTGTGAACATGCTATTGCTGTCTTCAAGACATTGTGCTTGCCGAGGCAACTATGGATGACTACAGAAAACTTATCGCTTGCATTTCACACGCAACAGCTGATTCAAGGTTGTCTCCAAATCATATTGCACTATTTGCCTCCATCATTCATTATTCAGTAAGTGAGCACTACCAATCATGGTTTCGCGTGAGCAGAAGAGAACTCATGGTTCGTTCTAAAATTCGCGCACGTGCTACATACCATCGAATCGTTAAAGACCTGATCCGGTTTGGTTACATCCGTTACAACCCCTCCTTTCATCCGTTACTAGCCAGTAAAATGAAAATAACGTTGGCCTTTAATCAGTTCAATGAAAAGGATGAGAAAATTGTGCCGGCGTCATTTTGATAACTGCATTCAATGTGCCTTATCAACCCCAACAACCAGATACCAAGTGGCCAGATTATATAAAAAATCGTCTGCTCCACGTTGTAAATCTCTCCCCACAGACTAATATTTTCAACGTTCGATGGTAGGGTAATGCTTGTTCTGAGTGTTACATGGATGACTTAGCACAATAAAATTCGGCCTGTAGCAATCGTTTGTCCGGGCTCTAAAAATGGTTGGGCGAAGTGACCTGATCGACTACTGACATTTATCAGTTTTTAAGGTTCTGTTAAATCCGTATTTTAAGAAGCCGTTCTTGCGTACGTATATCAATTCATCAAACTGTTGGCGACATGAATGATTGATGAGTATAACAATACCGATGACTTAATCCTAAAACTGCTTGCAGCAGACGATACCGCTGCGTGCTCACTGCTTTATAAGTGTCACAACAAAGCTGTTTATGCGTACGTCAAGGACTTCATTCCTGATCATGATGCAGCCAAAGATATTGTTCAAGAGTTATTCACAGCAATTTGGATTAAACGACACTCTTTAAACCTGGTGCCTCCACTCCGGAAGTACCTATTCCGGGCCGCACACAACAAGGCTATTAACTACGACCGTGATAGCAGGACACGCCACCGGCTTATGGGAGAAATCGTAAATCGTTCGGGACACGGACGAATAGCGCCTCCGGCAGATTCAGAATTGGAAGCTCGTGAACTGGAGGAGCAGATTAAAAAGGCTTTGGCCCGACTTCCCATGCATGCCAGGAAAACATTCTTGATGAGTCGTAAGCAAGGAATGACTTACAAGGAAATTGCAGATCACTTCCACGTCACTGAAAAAGCGGTAGAGAAAAATATGAGCAAGGCACTGAGTCTGCTGCGCCAGTATTTAGGTATCTACATTAAAATGCTGGTGATCGCGTTGATCGAATAAATTTTGGAAAAAATTCTCCCTGATGGTAGGGTATCACGATGACTATGTGTGATAGAGGTAAATAAGCACTTATGCCCAACATGGATTACAATATTCTTATCCATAAATACCTGACCGGGGAAATTTCACCGGAAGACAAGAAACTGCTCGAAGCATGGCTTGGCGCGTCCCCGGAGAACCAACAGACATTTGATGAAATCAAACAAATCTGGGAAAGAGCCGATGACGAAGATGAAGAAATTACAGACGAGACTTTTCAGGAAGAAATGAAAAAGCTTGAAAGTGCTGTTCAGGATTCAGTCAACAAGGATAAGCGGATAAAAAAGTACCAACGAACAAACCGGATTCGAAATGTCATGCTTGTTACCTGCGTAGTAGTCGCAGGTGCTTTTGCCACTGTACTTTACTTTAAAAAAGCTCCGGTGAACTCCGTGAGATTTTCAAACAGCGGGAATAACATGCTCCTCTTACCAGATAGTTCAACGGTTCTGTTGAACCGAAATTCGTCCATTACATTTAATAGTACTGAGAACGCGAGAGAGGCGATCCTTTTTGGTGAAGCCATGTTTGACGTGAGAGAAGAAACAAGGGCATTCACTATATCGGCAGGCGGAACATTAGTGACGGTTACGGGCACTTCTTTCGTTGTGAAGTCCTACGCAGATTCTTCAGTTCAGGTAACCGTTATTTCGGGCAAGGTCAAAGTGCGATCCAACAATCAGGAGACAACGCTTGTGAGTGGTGAGAAATCTTTTTCAATACATACAGGGGCTTTAACAAAGTCCGTAAACGTAGACCCTAATTTCAATTCTTGGTACACGCGAAAATTGGAGTTTAAGAATACCGAACTGGAAACAGTGCTCAGACTTGTGGAAGAGTTATATCTGATAAGTTTCCGGGTAAATGAGAAAAAATTACTGGGCTGTCGCTTTACGGGGAAATTCGACAACGCACGTCTGGAGGATGTATTAAAAACACTTGCGTTCAGTCTCGATATAGAATTCACTTCACAGCTTGGAAACTACTATCAGGTTTCCGGCCCTGGTTGTGTACCATGAAAAACATTTATCTATGAGGATACTTTTACTGACACTCTCGCTTTCCGGAACATTGACGTTGTACGCACAAGTTGACCTGACAAGACGCGTTTCAATTGATGTCAAGGATGTTCGTCTGGACAAACTCTTCGAGATACTGGAAACCAATCACGGAGTGATCATCTCGTTCGGTATTGATAATATACCCTCACACCTTACAATTAGTCTTTCTGCAAAGGACAGAACCCTTTACGAAATATTACAGATGATCTGCTCACAAGCAGGACTCATTTATCAGATAATCGATAGTGCTGTCGTATTTAAATATGCGCGGCCAGTGAATCGGCAAAGAATCGAACGTATTGCCGATACCACTAAGGTACCTATTACAACAACTATAAATTCACCAGTAGACAGCCTATCGAAAGTTATTGTTAGTGAGCATTCGACTGCACAGCCCATAGACTCGTCGCAGGATTCTTTACAATCTTCACATCAAACAAATTCACAAGATGCGAAAGACACGACACATCAAGCCACCAACAAATTCATGCAGGTTGAGTTCCCTCCTGTTCCTTCGCTATTCTCAACTGCTAAAAAAAGATCGCGGGTTGAGTTTTATGGAGCGGGAGTATTTTTCAGTTATGCTGTGGATTATAACCGTTTTCATTTCATAGATCGGGACATCGCCTTTCAGCAATACGAAGTGGGCTGGAATCATAGTCTCAGCATGGGTGGATATGTTATTGTCTCCTCAAAGCTTTATGTTTCACTTGGAATTGGGTATGCGACAAAGGATTTTGCCTTGACCTACAATTACCGTGTACTCGACCCGGATGATCCTTTTCCAATTCCCGATAAGACCAAGGTAGAAATTCGGTATCTGGAAGTACCCCTGACAATTGGTTACGGAATACTCACCAAAAGAAAATACTCGCTATGCATTGCCGCCGGTTTCTATCCATCTTACCTGGTTGAAAAAGGTGAGCGCACTACCTATATCAATAATGGCGATCCGTCTACCAGCTATTTCGTCAATGCAAACCGCTCTACCATATACAGCGGCACCATCGGCTTTATTGCACATTATTCGATTGGCAATAGCTGCGGAATCTTTATTGAACCCGGATACTTGTACTTTATAGGTGCTGTTAATAAAGCGGCTATGCAGCCGAACTCATCACTTTATAGAATAAAGACCGGAATTCAATTTTCATTGTTCCGAAAAAAATAACCCCTGTTCCTATGAAAACATCTCTACTCTTGCTGACACTGCAATTTATTTCGATCATTCAAAGTCATGCGCTAAGTGTTACGATCAATCAAACAGGTACTGCTGCGAACTCATGCTCGCGATCACTCACAGCGGTCGTAAGCGGAGGTTCCGGTAGTTACTCCTACACCTGGTCCATTGTAACTCCAACCATCGCATGGCCTACTGCTAATGGAGTTGCTAACGTAAGTCTTGCATTGAGTCAGACCGCTGACGTGAACGTGTCGGTGCAAGACCTAAATACAAACCAGATAACCTCTGCCACGGTGACGGTCTATCGGGTCCTGACGGGAAGTTTCGATACGTTTATTCCGAACCTGATTACGCCCAATGGAGACGGCTATAATGATAACTGGATTATTACCGATTCAGGCAAAAACTATAGTCCGATCAACGCATACAGTTATACGCTTACGATCAAAAATGCCAGCAACGTTCAGGTATTTGCCGCCAGTGCAACAGTAACAGCAAATCATTTAGGAGTCATTGGTGGAGATATTAACTGGAACGCCAGACTTAACGGAACCGGCAGTATCGTTCCCACAGGCGTCTACACCTACCAACTCACACTCGTCAATTGCTCGCAGTCCACCGCCTTCAGCGGACAACTGAATGTACTTTACTGAACAATGATTATATCTCTTCGGTAGGGTGATCGATTCTATTTGTGTAATGGAAGTACAAGAACACCCGGAAATTCTTTCACGTGTACGGCTCATTACTGACATCGATCATGCATGAATGCGGTCTTAAAATATGAACTGGAGAAGTTGGAGCATGTCATTACCAACGAACTACTCGCTGCAGGTGAGCAGGGTGTTTCTATTTCGCCTGATCAGTTGGATGCATCGAAGAACATTTTACGGGACGAGACTGACAGAATAAAAAAGAAGTTCGTTCATGAGATATATGCCTTCGAGGACGAACGCCACCTGGAGCGGCACATTCAGTTACATCAGCAGGAATTGATCCGGCTGACGGATCAGCTTGCTAAGGTCATAGATGATAGCAGCGAGGATCAGAACTATTACGAACTTCACCGACTATCCTGTGCTGCAGTTGAGGAACTATTGACTTTCATTGAGCGGCACTTTACCAAGTATTTCGATCAGGACACGAAAGCACCGGAAAGCTACATTACATTAGCGGGTAGCGACATTGTTAAAACCTATGGCGAGCTTCAGGATCACCTCAACCGACTATCCACAGAACCTCAACTCATCGAACTTGTGTTACATCCGATGAAGAAGTTCATAGAGAACATTCCTACAGGACAGATCACCTACCGGAAAATTATTTACGTCAAAGAGATTCAAAAAGAGATTCAGCGCATAGTCAATTTCAGGAAAGATGAAAATAGCATCGATGATGACCTTCGGTCTGAATTGCTTTACCTAAACTATAACACCATTAAATACTTTCGCTACTATACCAACTATGTTGTGGCTCAATTGGAAACGGTTGATTCATCTTCCGGGAGAATTGAAAGGTTGTCATTCTTTCTGAAGATGGTCAACCAGACTCAGGTGAAACCCGGTGTGGGTTACAACAGAACGATACATTCTTTGAAGGAACAATTAGCCGAATGGATTGCCGAAGAAGTATTCTATCTGGAAAAGATGCATAAACTGAATGAAAAAAATGCGGCAGGCACAGTGCTGGCAGAGGACGTCAAATTGAAAACCGAGATGTCCGTCTCTCAGTTGGCGTATTTGCTGAGGGTGTTTATCGAAACAAAAGTCATCAACAACAAAAACGTATCTGATCTGATCAGATTCTTCTCGCGGTTTTTTCAAACGAAAAGATTGGAAAGTATTTCATACGAGAGTTTCCGCGTACGCTATTACAATACGGAAGATGGAACCAAGCGGAGCGTTCGAAATATGCTATTGCTAATGGTTGACTATATAAACAAGAACTAACATGACGCGACAGATTTTATCATCAATTGTACTGATCATTCTTTTTCAAGCCTGTTCCGAAAAAGAAGTGACGCAAGAGCAGATCGTTGGACGATATGTCAAAGAGGTGGGGTTTGAAGTGCCCCACCCATTCACAGATCGCAAGTTGGGCATGGGAAAGATCCGCGATACCATCTTCATTTTACCCAAGCAGAACGGGTACGAGATCGTCAATAATAAGTGGCGGCAAAATGACTACGATACCCTGGGATGGCAAAACCTGCAACTGGAGGACAACCACCCGATGCCGACCTACAGGGCAACGTTTGACCCTACTGACAGTACCCTCAACCCTGAGTTATCCGGTTTATTTTTATCTTTGAAGATTGACCTGGTGGGCAATCGGCTTCGAAAAGGAAAAAGTGAACGCAATGTCTATATGAAGGTCAATTGAGGTCGCATCAAAATAAAATTCAGGGAGCCCATTTACTTGGATAAGGCAGGATGATCGAAAGATTTCCTGCCTATTTTTTTGCACCAAGTTCGGCTCTTTCGCTGACTCCTTGCCAGAGACTACGGCATAAACCCACATCCCCCGCAACATTCCATTTATTCCGTTTCCTCCGGTAAGGAGCGCACAAGGATTTCAATCCTTGTGCTGTCATCGTAAGAGCCGGTGTAGTCGCGCATAAAAAATGTTCAACTTAAACATGATGCGTTATGACAGACTACATCGAATTAGTAACAACAACACCGCTAAGCGAACCTTGCGCACAAGTAGGGATGGAAGACTACATCAATCAGGCACGGCTTGAAGCACGCACTTACATTAGCCAACTGCAGCGTGTGTATGGTGCTCCTCCTACAGGATCGCACTTCAAGATCATCCGCTGTCCACATGACTTTGGTATCTACCTCGACATCAGGTTCTATTATGATGACGAAGATCAGAGGCATGTCGCCTATATGGATAACATCGAACAAGGTTGTGAGCGATGGGATGAAGCTGCGTTATCAGAACTGGAAAAGCAAAGATATTGCTTACAGCATACCTAAGCTGACTCAGAATCGAAGTAACAGGAGTTTAATTCAATCTCCTGTTACTTCATTTATTGAAATGAACCCGGTACTCGTCTTACATTTCTTTATCTTGCAATGACATGAGAGAAGAAGTAAATACACCTTTAGTCGGTAAAAACGAGATACCGGATACGATTGACAGAATCCGAACGGTGCGAAATGATCTAGTCAAAAGTTTATTGGTTGATGAAAATCTTTTAAAGTATGTTTTAGAAAACCACCGTCTGTCGGATGTTTCCAGGGTAAGGCAGGAATTCATAAAACGCTCACTTCAGACATTGCTCATTTCTCCGGTCGATCTGGCGCATTACGATCAACTGATACTGGAGATGCGAAAAGATAATGGGGCTATACCGGAAAATTACCTCACGCTTTTCTATCAGGATATTGACAAGGCAATTAAGAGTTTTGTGTACTGAGGTTATTGAGAACCGAAAAACAGTCTCTGGGAAAATACTGGATCAGAAACTTCGGCTTTACTTCCAATGCCTCATATGCGATTTGAACTTCGGCACCTTGTTCACTTTTCAACCCTTCCCGATTCTGCATGAGTAGAATCTCTATTTTAAGGTTCTCTTCCGCTGTTCTAACGGCACTATTTTACAGCATCACTGGTTTTGCATGATCATTCAGAAGGTCTCATCCAATCGTAATGCTTTAAATGCACTATACGGAGAAAGCCTGATCCCAATTTGTCCACGCAATAAATTTAATTCTATGAATGAGCCTCTAAATTTTAGCTAATCCAAAAGCTGCCCTCAGTTGATTTATTGAATCTATTTCGTAATTAAAGTAGTTGCCAGGATTGGTTTGTGCAGTATCCCATGCATTGTTCAATAAACAAGAAATTGAATTGACTCCTTTATGAAGAAGTTCGGGATGAGAAGCCAAATCCGCATTCTGATAGAAAGCGAAGAATTCGTCAACGATGTGTTGTAATAATTTCTGAGGATACAACAAGGCATAATCTGTTGGCTTAAAAACCTCTGTGTCCTTCAAGAATACTTTCCATGCAGTCTCTACCCGTGTTTTGTCATTAGTCAATCCCAATTTCTCAAGCATTAAAATTATTATCCGCATTCGAGCTTCATCTGCTGGATGGGATTGCGAGTATTCAAAAATCTTTGTTGAACCGTGTCCTGTGGAAAGTAACTTTAAGTTCGTCCACGCATAAGAGGCGCCAGTCATGTAAGTTCCGACCAAATCGCAACTAAATTCCTCCAACCAGGATGCTTGCCACAAGTATTTCGCGAGTTCTAATGTTTCTTGAAAATGAATGGCAGTTCCGTCATCAATTACTCTAACAATTTCCTTTGCAAAGTGCTTATCTATGACAGAAGCAGAAACTTCACAACTTTTTCCTCCAAACATTGAATGAAGAAGGTGACCAATTTCATGATACATATCGGGTAGGTTCAACAAACTATGCTCTTCACCTGATGGCAAAGCAATAATTTCGAAGTAAGGTACTGCCCAATAATAATAGTCGTGGTTACTAATTGTCGAAACAATTGGCGGCAATGCACTTATTCGATGCTCTGAATAAATTTGAGAAATAACCTGATAGAAAAAAATCTCCGGCTCTTTGTAATTCTTTATTGCTAAATAACGATAAGAATGAATTGCTTTAAACTCCCTATGAACCCTATTGAATCTAAAAAGATTATTTCCTGAAAAAATATCTATTTCCAAAACACCGGTATCTAAGGCACTTTGCAGCTCGTTACGAATTAGTGCGAATTGGTTAAGTGTATCAGCAATGAATCTATCCTTAATATCTTGGTGATGTTCCATGCTCTTGATGTCGCTAACAACAACATCAATCCGGTGCAACAGGTCTGCGTACAATGCTTTTATAAAATTATTCATCCTCTGCTCGTACGTAATTTTCTAAAAAGCACAGCTGCTTCATTGTCAAGTATTGAAATGAATTTATCAATATTTATTAAATCCTTTTCAGTTAAATCTTTATTTGATTTAAGTTTTACTAGAGTATTGGTAATGTCGCTCTTGAAGATAACATTCTTTAAAATTTGGTTTTGAAACATGGCGTTGTCCATCAATTCGTACAACTCGTTCTTTGTGTCCTGCTCTTTGTAGAAACTATCCAAAAGAGAAAGAATGGCTAAGAGCAACGAGTTTGCCTTAGCTACTTCATCTTCCGTAACAGCAAGTTTGGGATGTTTCTCGTTGTTCGCTTTGATAGTTGAGACCCTTCTCCGCTTCAACGTAATAACTGAGTTATTCAAATCATTTGTGAGATTTGATACAGAATTGTACTTTTTATATAATAAACTAAAGTCGCTCATTTCTTTGTCAGTTTAATGCTGGTTCTAAGGCTTTGATTTCCTTCTCTTGCGTAAATGCAAAATCATATTCGTGAGCTACATCCCTAATCAAAGTGTCAATTAGCTTCAGAGGCAAGGGTAATGAGGTTGGCCTGTCAGGTGATGAAAATGTAATCTGTGTTAAACGGAAAATATCTTCGAGAGCCTTTTCAAAGTCAATATTACCAGAAGTGAACGACACATGAATTGGTTTTGATGATCCAGGCACAGTGTATGGCGTACCTGTATTGAAAATGAAAGCATCTTTCTTATTCATCATGAAATAGGTGCCGCAATCCGGATTTGCCAGAGATCGGTAATTTCCGTTAAATGCCGCAGCTCTGACTGGCACAGCGGTAGACTTTGCTACGTCAATAACACCGGTTTGAACGGTATCCTTATCCAATAACTTAGCGTCAGAAAGTCTTTGCATCGCATCACATAGTGCTTTTTCTTCTTCTCCGTAGCTTACCCCATCACGAAGAATTACAATACTTTTTGGTTTGTGTTCCTCCACCGACAAATGTCTGGATAGAACAGCATAAATCTTATCGGCAATAACTTTGTAATTTATTTTTTCATTGCGAAAAGTACCAGTGCCTTTAGAAACCTTATCAACCTCAAAAACTATCTTTTCACCATTTCCGAAAAAGAAACAGAATCCGGCATAAAATTCATGTGCGTCAATTCCTATGTACAAATCATGATTGAGATTTTGTGATAATGCAAACGCCCACTTCTTATTGATAATAAGATGTTCAAACAAAGTATTTGTTTGATACGAAATAAAGTTTCGCATTAATCCATCCGGAACAGCGTATGAAAGTGGATACCGTTCATTTACACCCAATTTTAAATATCGTTTTAAGCTTGTTGCGCTAACACATTTAATTTTAATAGTATCAAATAATTCCTTCTTTATAATCTTGTGGAGCGATCTTATGAATGTGCCCTCATCACCGGAACTTTCAGGGAGCACAAAAATAGCACTACCACCTGCCAATCGGTTTTGCTCAATATATTTTTTCAAATCAGAAAAGACTTTGTGAGCAAATGGCGCATTCTTGGTTGAGTATTCATGGATAATAAAGCCCGGAAAGTGGGGGGCAATATTTTTCATCCCTTTATCAAAATAATACTTTAATGTTTTGCCAAAGGGAAGAGATACATTATCCGGAATGAATAAGTATTGATTTGTGAATGGTGTTTCTGACAATATTCCATTCCTAAAAACAAATTCTCGTCTGCGCTTTGGAAATGTATCTATTGGTTTGCCATACTTAACGGTGCCTTCATAGGGGTTAAGTACCGCCCCTCTTCCATATTTTAATGCCGGTAGACTGAACACCTTGCAATCCTTTTTGTATGGTTTTGCATCAATTTTCATTTCAACACCATTGAATTTGAGATGTTGAAAATAGTTTGAAATACAGAGTTCCGCTTTGTAAAATCTTTTGTTAGGATCGTTGATCGAATTTCTGTGTAAATCGTCCTCTGCAAAACGAATTCGTTTTGCTAAGCAAGCCGCACTAGCGAAAGTACTTGCTGCATTTGAGGCATAAGAATAAAATAGGGTTTCTGAGTTTTTATTTAGTGGTGCTTTAAATTTAGCGTTAGCATATTTACCATCATTTGCTATATAGTCATAGACCGATACATTTTTTTGACTAATTGTCATCATGTGTTCTGAAATAGAACCGCCAATTGATTTTCCTTTTACGGTGTACCAGTCGTCACCATTTAAGTAGAGGAAATTTTTATTGGATACTAAATCATTGTGCCTTTCCTTTGGTATCAGTTTCAAAAGCTCAGATAGCGTTTTCTTATCAGCATAGCGATATGCCAAGTCAAGACAGATAAACACATTGTCTTTATCTGCTGCAACAATCTTAAACTTGAAACCTTGGTAAATATCAGTTTCAATTTCACTGGAAAGAGGTAGAGGAGTTTTCTTTAAAAAGGTATTTATTCCGGCATCCCATAGATTTCTATTCTTGTTGAGCTGCCAGTTGATAGCACTGTCTAAAAATTTTAAAGCCAAGTCAAGATTCTGATC
Organism: Chryseolinea sp.; assembly: GCA_041742155.1. Classification (GTDB taxonomy): domain Bacteria; phylum Bacteroidota; class Bacteroidia; order Cytophagales; family Cyclobacteriaceae; genus Chryseolinea. The sequence continues at coordinate 296,026 of JBGSJE010000014.1, forward strand.
ATCCATAGTTTTGGCGTTCAACTGAAACACGCCTTCTAATGGTGTCAATATGACATTCATTGGACTACCAGTAATAGTCTCTTGTTTTAGTATGGCATCGCCCTTCACGGCAACATATCTTTTGTTTTCGTGGTAAGCTGTAGCAACAACTCCTTTTGTGGAATATGCAAGGTGGTTAAGGGCATTGTAAAACGCCTTGTTCAACAATTTTGTATCATTGCCTACTCCTTCAATTTTAACATCGACTAAGCGATATTGAAAGTTAAACTCAGACCAGTTGCTGACGCGAAACCAATTTATAATATTCGTTTTCATCGTATTTGAAATTGTTTTTAATTAAGTGAATGCACAACGGCTTGAACTTACAGAACATGCATGTCTCCCTTTTGTCCGTTGTGATGTAATCTTCAATATTCAGTTCATCCCATTTTTTACATCCTGAAAGCTGCTCTTGTTCATCTTTAAATTGATAGACATAATCCAATGCCCCGGCTGCGCTTTCTTTTGTAAATGGATGTTGTCTTTTATTGCCATTCATTAAATTAATTTCAAACAATGAAAAGTCTTCCAACTTGGGCGGCGACCATTGTTTTTCAAGATTACTTTTCTTGATGTTGTGAAACGCAACTATGCCAGCAAGGTATAATTGCTTAGAGTAATCGCTGGTGTTGCTGTCTGACACTTTCCAATCAATTACATGAATTGCCTTGTTCTTATGCCTCACCAAGTCAATTTGAGGGTTTAACTTTACTCCTTCGAATTCATAGCTCCAATACTTAATATCGGTTTGCAAATAGTTTGACGACACTAAGTACTCATGCAACGTCTTTCCTTCCTCAGGACTTGGGTATTGTGGTATTTGTAAGATTATTTCCTTGATTGTAGAATACACACTAAGTACATCTTCCTCTACATGAGGAACTCCACATTCATGAATATCCAGTATCTGAAATGCGTCTCCAGCCTTCGTTTTGGTAACCGATTTGTCTCTATAAAGATGTTGTTCCGAAAAGGCAAATTGCGCTTTAGCTATTTCTACAAGATCATCCGCTAGGGCTTTAAAATCTATATTTTTTTTGTCCTTATACAGAGGAATTATTTTTTTGCTAAAAAAATTATCAATCAAAGTACCTTGCCACATTCTCAGATTTTTTGATTGAGCTAACTCAAACGCCTTCCTTCTAATAGGATGAGTAAAATGGAAATCAGATAATTCATAGGCGAAATAGAATTTCCTATGACATTGTCTGAGGGCTGATAATTTTGATATGCTCCACTCCATTTTACTGTCCTTTAGATTTCTCTGTATAATTCCGATAGACGTTTAGTGTACTTGTCCAAAGCTTCTTTGTTCTGATATAAGTAGCTTTCATCCGATTTCAATCTTACCATGTCAAAGGCACCAGTGTTGTTGGACATCCCTTTTCGGAAAGATGGTTGTGCCTTCATAGGAATTGTCAAAAACATCTTACTCTCAGCACTCAATCTTTCAAAAGTAGTGTCAATGGCTAACTGTGCCTTTTCTAATGAAACATTTAAAAGTTTCAATAATTTCACAAGAGACTTCACCGGTACACTGTTAGTAAAGACCATATCAGATTTTATATCCTCTAAAAGCGATGTTGTTAAGCCAGTATTGGCTTGTAGGTCGCTAATATTTGTATCACTGCTTGCCAATGCATTTTGAATTAACGAACCCAAGGTATCTTTCGATAAAGATTCAGTTAAAGATGAAATCAAAGTGTTTACTCTCTCTTGAGAGAGTGCTGAACTGAATTGCTTTGCAAAGACGATCTCCGCTTCTTTGTCTGAGCTATTTGAAACAAAGTTTTCCTGACCTTCTTTTGTGATGTATGCCATCAGCAAATTCTCGAATGGTTTTGTTTCCTTATTTTGTTTCATTGTATGTGTCGTTTAGTAATTCCAATGTTTTCTTTTGCAATTTGGCCTTTGCCCGAATGAACTTTACTTTTAGTTGATTGTTTTCAATGTTCAGCATTGCTGCAATTTCATCGTAGCTATAGTTGTTCATTCTTAACAAAAGCAACTCTCTTTCTACTTCGCTTAGTTGTTGTAATGCTTTCTGCATTGCTAAGAAAAGCTTGTTGTTTTTCGAAGAACTAACGTAGGGGTTGATAGATGAAATTTGTTCGATTACAGGCTTGAAAATATCAAGCTTGAAATCGGCATCCTCTAACTCCCTTACTTCGTTTTCCCAATCACTCAAGTCAACAGTTTGAAATTCTTGTTCTTTACTTTTTTTACTTCTCAGTAATTGAAGGATATTGTTCTTGTGGATTTTGAAAAGCCAATTGGCAAAGTGATTTTCTGAACTAAAATCATATCGCGTAATTACCTTGCCTACCGTTTCTATTGTTTTATAAAGAACATCATACCCTTCATCTTCATCTATATGAAAATGGGTTACCGAAAAACCGAAAAGCTTTTGTCCATACCCCTCAAAAAGGGTTTTAAGACCCTCATTGGTACTGGTCTGAAATCCTGTTATTACTTTTTGATATTTCACTTGTTCGTTTTACTTACTTGATGCTATATATGCTTTGAGGTTACACTAATTGTAAAGTGCAGATAATCAATATTTTAAAATACCCTTTAATTCAAGCCAATAAGACTCATCCCAATATCTTCTGGCACTCCCAGAAGTGGATGTAAGGACAAAAACCTTGGAATTACCTATTTGTGTTTTCTGCAATCCATAGTCAATTAAACTCGTTACCCCTCGAAAACCAAGGGCAAAAGAAGCCGCCTTTTTACTTGTGAAGGCTACGATTTTTGGATTATACTTTTCCATTTTTGATATGAAGCCTTCTACATCGTAGCTTTCGTCATCAATTTCATTGTCGTTGCCGGATTGAGTATGAACAAGGTCAGTTAGACCTATCTTGTATTTGTTGACTTCATAACATTCACTCGGCAAAAGTCTCTTTGGAGTAAAACCCGCACTGCTTAATACCCCATAAAACTTATTCCCTGGGCCAGCATAGTAATAGCCAAGTCTTGCAGATGCCTCTCCTTTGGCTGTACCGCAAAAAACAATGTCCAGATTGTCAGCTAAAACATCCTTGAGCATAAGCCTTATAATTTATAGCAAGCTTCAATCAAACTAAACCTCTTGACAACCGCTCAGCAAAATCAATTGCCTCACCCAACCATTCAGATCATATTTTATAAGATCTTCGTTGTCGGGTATTCGTTTAAGCTGAACTGGCTACCTTATCATTTTTTCCGAAATGCAATTTTCTTGGAATTTTTTCTTTTTGACCCAGTGAATAGATTATAAATATATGTTGCCCCAAGAAAGAAAAATAATAAATAGAGCCAACCATTACCATTGCCACTATCGCTAGAAGCCGGTTGAATTGTTTCAATTAGCTTTTCATCCTCCCAATAAACAACTGTTTTATTTTTGGTCTGTCTAAGAACCGCATCCACAATATTTTCAGGTTGTGCAGTCAATAACTCAGGATTAGACAAATCAATTTTTATACATTTTATTTTTTTGGTTTTGTATAAGTCGATCTTCTCCTTGTCTAGATCATGGGTGACAAAAACTTCAAAGTGTATATCCTCAGTTTCAAATTTCACGGTAACATCAGAGCGCTTACCAAAAAGTGCAACTTCTTTTCTTGGTTCGTTGTAGGTAATTTGTAATTTCTTTGAAATTGCAATTTCAGCATTCGCCATCAAGAGCTGTACCGCAAAATCGTGTAAAGCTTTATCCTTGCTTCCATTACAACACGTTACATCCTTATGCCTAAAATGCCAATCCTTTCTCCTCGCTTCACTTTTTACAACAACCATTTCTTTGCTACAGCCAACACAGGAAAAACCAATACGATCTTTTTCTACATCATTTATATGTAGTATCCTATCTGTCGATTCTTGTTTGGCCAATATAATTGTTGCACCCATTGTTCAAACTTTACTTTCGCAAACCCTCTACAATATCCACCGTCAGCACACTCACATTCCATTCACAATATATTCGTAGGCTTGAAGTAAAATTTGACAAGACTACTTTACTGGTGTAGGTTCTGCTGGTTTCCTATTTTTTAGATGCTTTCTTTCGACTGACAGGTCTTATTAATGGAGTCGGTTCTTTTTCCGTAAATACATTTTCTCGAATAAAATTTGAGAAGCAAAGAAATATCTCTCCCTTACATTTTTCATCTAATAGATTCAACACCTTTAAAAGATCGCTTTTCTTGAGAGACAATTTCTTAATAGAAATAGCATAAAGAAACTCAAAGAGTGCTTCACCCTGTTCCTCCTCATGATACTTAATAATGGTTTCAAGTATTCCATACATTTCAGACGAGAGATCTGGATCAATAGAGTAGATTAATTCCTCTGACCTCGCTGCTCGTAAAATTGAAGCCTGAATAATCCCATCATTAAAACGATTAAAATTCCCAGGTTCAATAATGTTTCGAACATAAACAGTTTGTTTAAGATTTCTGTCTGGTTTATCGGTGTTTCTGAGGCCATTGATGATATTTGAAATGGTGAAGTAAATATCAGATTGTGTGACATCCCCAACGTAACCTTCAAATTCAAAGAAGGCAAAGTTCTTCCTTATTTCGAGTTGGTGATATTCACTATCAATGACACGAGGGTAGAATAACTCCTGCGATAAACCTCTATTCTTATCACCGGCTCCCGATTCCAGAATCGCCTTTCGCTGCTTTAAAAACCTTTGTGTTTCCTTAGAAGTTGAAGTCATGTTGTCTCCAAGAAAATCAATAAACTCCTTTATAAATTCAATCTCCCTAAGCCATGAGGAGTTTTTAGAATTATTCTCACAGAATATAGATTCAACTTCGATGAATGAACTCGATTCTGCACCGTAAGTTCCTTGCTTGAGATTCTTTTTCAAGCTATCTAGATACTCCTTGTTCTTCGTTCGGGTGATGCCGATGAAATAAACTATTCTCAGGTTGTCATAATTTCGCAACGCCCTGCTTATATAGAGTAAGTTCTTGCCATTTGAAATGCAAGAGCCAACTACTAATGCAGATCCCTCAGATTCTTTCTTGACCTTGCTTAAATTATCTTGCGAAACTTTAATTGGTTTTTTCTTTGTTAGATAGTTATCTCCAATTTTCGCAATGATATAGTCGGCCAGTTCCTCAGACGCTTTATCTTCCAAGTGAACAATGTATTTGGTAGTACTTGGGACATATTGATTCACGTACGCATTTAGCTTATTTCGATATTCAGAATACCTTAATTTCTTCACTCCATCAAGCAATTCATAATAGTCTATGTATATCTCGTACTTGTTCGTATTCTTCTCCTTGTAATGGACCTTTAAAACTGTGTTTTTCTTCTTCCTTGACTTAAATTGATCAACAAACTCCGACAGGTATTTTTCCGGATCTTTCACGCCCAACAAAATTCGATTTATTTTAGGTTGCTCTAACAAAAATGAATCACCCTTTACTTCCACAGGAAATGATCCCTTCTCACAGAACTCACAGTTATCAGATTTAAACGTTTGGTAGAATTGAATTCCGTTGGGATTACTTTTCGAGTGAGTTAAGTTGCATATTACCTTATCTTTTATGTTTGAATAATTCTTTACTTCTCCTAAATAGTATAGCACGATGATATTTGAGCGATCAATCTCCTTGTGATTGTCCAGTATGTATGAAACAATATTAGCAGAGGTTGATGCTGAGATTAACAGCAAACTATTGTTCTTATAGCTTATTTCATTCTTGTATAATCCCTCATACGAGCTAAAGCTTTCAATCGGAATTTGCCTTCTTTCTTTTTCGTCTTGAAATCTATTGATGAGGTCGGACAACGCAAAGGCGATACTGTTAATGGATGAAGTGTCGCAGTAAATTTGCGAGTGCTGGGTAAACTCGAAATGCCTTAGCAGGGCGTAGGCAATAAAATATATTTCTGAACTAGCCAGTAAAATGTTTCCTGTTCTTAAAAACTTATCGCAATGCTTACCAGATGGAAAAACATAATGATGAGAGCTTCCAGATGAGGAAACTAAGCCTCCCCGCTTTATGAAAATATTTTGCAAACCTTCATTCAGGTAGTTCTTCAGAAATCCAGTTGGGATCTTCTTGGGTCTCGAGTGCACTAATTCAAGATTCCCTTTCTGATTAAACACCAACAGGTATAGATTGTCCAACAAGTGTGTTTCCTGACGCTTTGGGATTCCTTTGAACGTCTTGTGTAAATTTTCAACGAATATTTTATTGAGTTCTGACTCTAACGAATTCCGGGCAATCACAAACACTTTATCGGTTTGGGAATTTTGCTCGTAGAACGCTTTTATTGCCGCTGAAAGAGTGATTGGATTTATTTCGTCACGATCGCAAAATATTACTGTTGCCGACACAACCCTCTCCACACCCTTCTCTTTCTCGATATACGTAAATTTATAGATGTAGTGGTTGTTCATATCCTATTCTTCTTGAGTGGATAACGGATATAGAATTGTAATCACAGAACCGGAGGCTGATGGAAAGGACGTGTACTTCGTATTGCTCTCTTTCTTCCAATCAAACAACTCCATCTTATCGACATCTCCTTTCTCCAGTTCCAAGTAGTTGTTGGCTATAAGATCCCTATATAAGCAAACAGTCCCGGTCTTTATTCGTAGAAAACCCTTTTTATTGAGCGTCTTCAATACCCGATCCAATCCAATACCTTTATCCTCTTTCTCAAGGCCTTGCGCTAAGGTGTTATGCTTAATCATACACGTTTTCACTATATCGACATCGCTTAATTTGGTAGAAGGATTTAGTGACTTAAACTTCTTGATGAAGCCTATGCCACTGTCAAAAACAGATAGCTCCAGGAAATATAACTCAGCTTGCGTATTTTCTTTGAGGACTTTATTGTTTAAATAATGTACTACTCCTGGATGATTATTAAAGTCCTCAACAAGAGTCTTTCGTCTGTTCTTGTAAAATTTGAATAGCACACCTCGGAGATTTGGATCAAGCGATACGTTATACCCATCAGTCCTTCCCCACTCGAAAGTATTCTTCATCAGTTCGAAGGTGATTTTTTTTAAATCATTTAGTACAACCTTATGCTCAGTTTTCAAACTCAGGATAAAGTTTAGTATCTCATTTATGGCGGGTCTTAAGCTCTCTCTAATATCCTCTTCGTTTTTGAAATCATTACTAGCTTCAAAAATTGGCAAATCGGCTCCGGCAATATGATCAGAAATAACCAAGGGCAATTTGTATCCCTTGAATGGTTTCACACTTTTCATTCTGCTGGCAACTTCCCGGTTTTTATCCCTCAAGAATGAACGCAGGTTTGTCGAACCATTTTTATCATAGACCTCATTTTTATTCCAAACAAGTGCTACAAGTGGATAGATCAATTCATTTTCATATAGGTCATCTATCTCTTGTTGTGTTGCATTGGCAGAAATTGACAATATTAATTTGCCAGACTTTTTGTAACGGACCCACGTACATACCAGTTGAATAAGGGCGGGTACCAATCCTAGATAATGCTTCTTTAGTTCCTTTGGTAAGCTGATATGTACCGTTGCTTCCTGTTTGATATACCTATACAATTCCGCATAATATAAATCAACGTCTTCAAGAGTCGAGTTTTGCTTTATTGATATTACATTTTGCATCATTATTCCGTGATTCGATTTTTATTTTAGCTCATAACTTATAACAAATCTTGTTTGTCGTTGTCTCATTCCTTTGACGACCATTTATTTCCTGTTCAATTTTCATTGTTTTGGTGAAGTCATTGCAGAAGTCCGATTTAATATTTCCAAAGCTGCTGTAAAATCATCAAGTACGTCAGGCAAATAGAGTTGGAGTAGAAAGAATTTTGAATTAATGATGTCAACAAGACTGTTTCTAAGCTGAAGAAAGTTCGGATATCCATTCAAGACATTTACCAGAATGCTTTGCGAAACCTCTTTTTTTGCAGCAAGGGGCATTGACTCTGAGTAAATAGATTTGATGAAATCGAGGCAATCATTGAATACGCCTGTGTCATTATTTATTGAAAACGGTAAATTCTCCAAACAAAAATGAAAAGTGCTTTTTCCACCATAATGCGGCTTCTTAAATTCTTGTTCAAGATTTTCTCTATATATCCTGATTCCTACATAGTGGTTACGAATTAATATCGGCAGCAGAGAACTCTTGAATGCATCTTTATAGAAATACTGAAGGTAATATTCAAGACTCACCGTAAGGTAGTTATCTGCAAACTTTGTGTTGTGCAACCTGTCGTCAGAGATAAGGGTTCTACCAATTGACAGTAGAGTTGTATCAATAAAGTAATTAAAGACGAGGTCATTCTCCTTAACTAAATCAGGTCTTGCTATTATCATATCCAACTTTTCTTTGGAAATTCTAGTTTCGCAGAGCTTTTTAATCCACTCCAAAATATTTTCGAAGGTTTCGATTCTGTTCTTTTTATACTCTGGTGGATACAGGTTCGGAATAACACCTGAGGATGTAATTATTACTGACAGCCCTTCTTCAGGTAGCTTTCTAGCTTCATCAAGTTCTGATTCGATGTATTCAATGGCATACTGAGAGATGACAAATTTTCCATGGATCAAATCTGGAAAGTCCTCTGAAATCTTTTTTAAAATTGGCAGTGTCGTCAAGTCAATGACAAATTCAGTATCATCCTTAATCCTTATATTATTAAAGTAACGCAAGGGTATTACAACAAAGCCATCACTGTTTCGGGAGGTAAGGAAACTGTATAGATCAAGTAGTTTTGCGGACGATACAGAGCGCACCAGTTCAGTAAAAGAAATCGCGCCTCGATAATATTTCGAAAATGCCTCATCACGCCTAATCTTATTTCTGTCTCCGGCTTCGCCAAACTCCTCAATCAATTTCTTGCTAATATTTTCTGGGTCGGAACCATCAAACTTTACCGACTTGATACTCATCCCTGTGTATTTCGACTGGTTAAGTTCATCCGTAATGCGAGCGGTTAGTCCGGAATACTTGTCATAAATAAACGATACTTTGATTTTATCTTTCTTATGAGTCATCGAATCCTCGACATCAATGACTTCTCCAACCTTCAAACCCAGAATCTTTTTTACAATTCTGTTTTCATTGATAGTTTTAGAGTTTACATCAATAAAATAAGTCCTTTCACCGTCACTGATTTGCACAACTGTTTCATCCTTGACTGAATCAGGCCAGGGAATATCATCCCGATCACCAATTAAAGTAGTTAAAGTAAAATAGTGCTGCTTTAGAACCGGACTAGAAAGATCACTAACCGTTTGTCTATAGAATAGCTCCAAGCCAAGCTGTTTCTTGTCATTGTCGATTAGGATTTTAGATAAAACGAACTTTTGACGCCAATTGAATTTCTTTTCTAGCAATCCTTCATTTAATACACTGGCAAGTTCTGCTTTATTGTTTTTCTTATATAGTGATTGTATATAATAAAACTCAAAATCAAGATTGTCAGGATACTCTATTCTTCCTAATGAAGAAATTTCCAAAGTCTGGTCCGCATTCTCGGCCAAACTTTGAATTTTTAATTCTTCCAACAATAGTCTTTCTTCGGGATGATGTTCTCTTCTGAATTTTAAAACCTCAAGTAATTTTATGGCATCACTTCTAATAATCAGTAAGCTTGTTGTGTATAGGAGCAGTGGAAGCTCTTCCTTTTGCCAATCGTGATATTTGTCTATTAGTTGGCTAACCTCTTGCGCTTTCTGTAGAGAATGTAGCACAATGAGAATAACGTAGCGCAGTTCTTGTCGTAAGTCTTTATAAGCGTCTACAAGCTTAGTCAAATGGGACTCCACTTCTTGTACCTTTCTCGGAGAATACCGATGTGCATAAGAGAACACTAATATTCGATGGAATTCTAAGTCAAATCTTTTCTGGTGAATGTATTCGATATAAAAAGTGTGAACATCTTTCTTCGCTTGAATAAGCAGATCAAAGAAGTTTAAGAGATTATTTACCTCAATATCACTCACAGAATCTATCAACGCGAGATGTCTTAGGAAACTGTCTACTGCTTCCTCTCTTTTGTTAAGCCCGGAGTAAGCGGCAAATTCCATGAGATGCAGGTATGAATCCTTTTCATCTCTAATTGATGCCGTAAGTTTGAGCACCTCTTCATAACGATGAAGTTGATTTAAGCAAACCACTAACTCAAAGAATAGGTATTTGGTCTTATCTTCCTTTGCTAGCGCGTTCTCATATAATTCAACCATGCTAGTCACATCGGTTGGTTGTCCATTCAGCAAATATTCTGAATAAAAGTAATAGAACGAAGAGAGCTTAAACCCAGCGGTATCTTTGTATATCTCAGTGTCTTTTACCCGATGGTGCATCTCGCGAAGGAGTTTGTTTGAGTATTTGATGAGCTCATTTCCAGAATAGTTTTCCTTTCCGCTGCTAAATGCATTGGGCTGGTTTTTTATTCCTTTATGAAATGAAAATCGACCCACTAAATCCCAATAGTCAGCATTTTCAAAATCTATTCCCAAAGGGATTAATTTTTCACTTAATTCCGAAAATAGCAATTCAGCTACCTTCTCCTCGCCTTCATGACTAGATAAAAGAAGATTTGAGTATATCCTCTTAAATGTAATCCCACTTTTAACTGCTTGAGGAACCTCAGCGAAAGTATATGAAGCATCTAAGAATAATTTGATTGCAGATGCTCGCTCGTTACTTCGATTCTCTACGAGAAGCTCGTTCGCGATCTCTAGTGATTTTTCCTTTTCGTCCGAATAGTAGTATGAAACGCAAGCACGTTCCTTATATGAAGCATTAGACGGTTCGTATTTGTAACTTTGTATATTTCCTACGAATGAACTATTGGGTTTTCCTTTTTCGATCCTGCACAAACCAATAAGCGAATACGCCTTGGCCAAAACTTCATTTTTATCTTTTTCTCCAAGAGTTGCATCTTCTATATCCCTAAAAAACTTCTCCAGCAATTGAAGTGCAGATGTAGTCTTGAAATCTTTAATGAAACTTTCGATACTCCTAAGCTGAGAGTTATAGTGGTGCTTACTGCCTGTACCGGCGCCGATTTTTGAATCTGAAAACTCTCTTTCAAAAATATTAGATAAAAGTTCAAGTTTCGGAGTCGAGCTAATTCCATTAATTTTTTGAAGAAGGCTATCTTTATCGATAATGTGTTCATTTACATCGAATACATAACCTTCCGACAATAGTGCATTAAATACTTCCTGCGGATACCGTTCTTTCTTTTCGGTGATTATATATATGTAAAGGGAATCGAATTGTAGGTGTAAATTGTTTTTTTTGAATTTTTCGAGAGTGTCTTTTATTTTATCATTCGTGGTGGTGGCTGTTATTTGAAATGCAACTCGATTTTCAAAATCTGCAAGATCAATCGCTGGAAAATTTCTCCCTTGAGTAGCATTTAAATTTTTCAATTTCAAATTGAAAACTTCGTTCAGTACTGGAATGAGAAAACTCTCCGCATGAATATTGATGTGATATTGACTGGTCGCATTAAACCCCTCTACCTCAAGAACAAACCGAGCTGCATAGGTATTAATCTTGTTTGTGTAATCTATTCGCCTCAACGTATTGTGCGGTTTATTCTCAATCAAATACTGTTCATAATCAAATTCTATTGCTGCTATGAGGGTCGGAGAAGGCAATATTTTTTGAAATGCACCCGATATATTTCATTCTTCCTTTTCAAGGGTCAGATGTCCACAAACATATTCCAGCAGCTCACCAGGATTAACCTCCATTGCCAGCGCAATTAAATACAGCTCTTCCGCAGTAAGTCTTGCAGTGTCACTAGTTGTGATAGCCGTAAGCCTGTTTTTACCGAGTCCGGTCTTTCGCGCTACGCTGGCTTTATTGACGGATTTCTTTTCGAAATACTCCCCTAATCGGGTCAGATCACTCATAAGTCTGAATTTTTGGTATATAAATATAGTATTTGGGTACACTAATCACAGAAAATAGTACTCAAAGTTGTGTTTAGTACTATAAAACAGTACATTAGTGTAATAATGCAGTACATTTTATGGCTGAAGGCAACAATAACAGTAAGGAAAAGCTGATAACGATTCCCGTCATGGGGATTGAGAAGCTAACGAGTTATGAGCGGGGGATCAGGGGTATCCTGAAAAAAATAGAAGTTGGTAAATGCGAGCCGGAACTAATGGAGAATGTTAAAGCAGTCTATGAGCTGCTTACGCAACTTCAAATGATTACAAAGTCAATGAGAGCAGATTGCTCACTACAAAAACAAGCTATGCTCCAATCATGACCCGCGCAGAAGAAATATTCACTCACTGTAAAAGGCCTCCAAGCTGATCCACCTGCGCTAGAGCTTCGGTGGACCAGAAGTTTAGGTTAATAATAAATGGAGTCCATCAACCGGTGTGATCGCGTAGCATTCTCTTCAGTGCTTGTGAATCACCCGGTTCTATTGTTCTAATTCTTTCACCCTAAAATTTAATGAGCATGAAAATCAACTTATGCTTCCGGGCATTGCCATGCCGTTTTCCCAGGCCCTTCTTGGGGTCTGCGGGAATTGCCATTGGCGTAATTATAGGCGTCTTGTTTTTCAACAATGAAGCATACCCCCAACGGGCTTTGTCCATTGGTGATAAAGTACCGGATGTTACGGTGCGGAATGTTATACGTCACTCGGCAGATGAAATTAATCTCGCTGACTACAAAGGTAAATTGCTGATCCTCGATTTCTGGGCAACATGGTGTTCACCATGTATCGCCATGATGCCAAAGTCTGATTCGTTGCAGAAAGCTTTTGCAGATCAGATTCAGATTTTGCCCGTTACGTATCAGTCAGAAAAAGATGTTCAGCGATTGTTGGCGAAAGCATCTAAGATGAAAAACGTAACGCTTCCTTTTGCCACGGGTGATACCACTCTCACCAAACTCTTTCCACACAAAGAGCTTCCACACTACGTGTGGATTGATAGGGCTGGAACTGTAGTGGCAATCACGGGCCATCATGAAGTGAACGCAGTTACGATTAAGAAAGTGTTAGCGGAGTCCAGTCAGGCACTTGTGCAAAAGAAAGATGCTATGAAACCGTATGATCCTGAGACACCGTTGCTCTTTCAGCCATTGGATATTCAGAGAAAACAAATTCTTTTTCAGTCGCTGTTGAGCAGCTATGTTGAGGGTGTGCAGAGTCGCTTCGATGTGATTCGCGATGAACAGGGTTCGGTTACGCGCATCACGATGGCGAATGCATGGATACAACTGATGTTTGCGCTGGCGTGGAGTGACGAGACACGTTACTTCAGTCGTAACCGGATTGTGTTGGAAGTAAAAGATCCATCGCTTCTAATCTCCAGCCAGCAAGGTGAACCGTTCAAGGCGTGGCTTCGTGATCATGCATGGTGCTATGAAGTGATCGTGCCTAAACCGTTATCTGCGAAAGTGTTTGAGATCATGCGTAGTGATATGATGCGACTGTTTCCGCAGTACATCGCCTCCGTAGAGAAACGTGCAATGCCTTGCCTCGTATTGGTTCGGACGTCAGACAATGACAAGCTGAAATCCAATCAGGCTAATTCTGTTAGTAATGCAGATGCATTTAGTCTTTCCATCACCAACAGCAGTATTCAACTGCTTGTCTCGCAGCTTAACCATTACCTCCAGCACCTAAACAAACCGGTTGTCGATGATACCGGATACAAAGGCAATGTGGATATAAATCTCGATGCTAAGCTGAGTAGCGTTGATGATCTGCGCAAAGCATTGACGGGTTATGATCTCGACCTGGTAGAGAAGAAGCACGACATCGAAGTGCTTGTTATCCGCGATGCGAACTAAACACTGACTCATTAACCTAAAACCAATACCCTATGAAAAATCAATTACTCATTTTGCTGATTTTGTATTGCAGTCATGATGCATTGTGCCAGTCGCAGATTGGAGGGCGAATCACTTCGGCTACGGATAACCAACCACTGCCCGGTGTAAATGTTATTGTGAAAGGTACTACTATCGGAACCACGACAGATGCCGATGGACGCTACAGTATCCAGGCGCGAGAAAAAGATGCGCTGATATTTTCATTTATCGGCTACGCGTCACAGGAAGTCACTGTCGGCTCAATGACACAGATGGACATTGCCATGATGGAAGATATCGCTACACTGGATGAGGTAATGATTGTATCCACCGGCTACCAGGAGATTCCAAAAGAACGCGCTACGGGTTCCTTCACCCAGGTGGACAATGAAGTTGTCAACAGGCGTATCAGTACGGATGTGCTGAGCCGCCTTGAAGATGTTACCAGCGGTTTGATCTTTAACCGGAATGTGGAGGGCAACACGAATGATATCAGCATTCGCGGAAGGAGTACCATTTTCGGCAATGCCAGTCCCCTGATCGTCATCGACAATTTTCCTTACGATGGCGATATCAACAACATTAACCCGAACGATGTTGAATCGGTGACCGTGTTGAAAGACGCAGCCGCTGCTTCCATCTGGGGAGCCCGTGCAGGAAATGGTGTGATCGTGATCACTACCAAAAAAGGGAAACGTAATCAGGCTCCACGTATATCTGTTAATTCCAATATCACCATCGCGCAGAAGCCAGATGTATTTTACGCGCCACGTATGACCACTGGTGATTTCATTGATGTGGAGCGAATGCTCTTTGACAAAGGGTACTACGAAAGTGCAGAAGTATCGGACAGCCATGAGTCGCTTACGCCAGTAGTGGAATTATTGATTGCGCACCGTGACGGACTGATAGAGAGCGATGAAATGGAACAGCAACTGTCGTTGCTAAAACAGAACGATGTGCGCAGAGATTATGAGAAGTACCTCTATCAAAATGCCGTTAATCAACAATATTCCATCAGCATTCAGGGCGGATCAGATTCACACCGCTACAACGTGTCAACTGGTTTGGACAGAAATATGGAGAACTTGGCGGGTAATGATTTCAGTCGCTTTACACTGAATGCAAACAACACATGGTCGTTCTTTAGCGATAAACTGGAAGTGGGTGCAGGGTTGTACTACGCACAATCGAAACGATCCAGAAATAATGATGGCCTCACAAACCTGCGATTAAATTCTACTTCGCCCATGTATCCTTATGCGAGACTAAAAGATGATGAAGGCAACAACGCTACAGTGATTAAAGACTATCGGTTGGGTTTTGTAGAACAGGCTCAGGCAGATGGATTGCTCAACTGGAAATATTCTCCGCTCGATGAGATCGACTTCCGCGACAATACCTCACATTTACAGGATTACCGCATCAACACGCGACTACAATACAAGTTCAACAAAAGCCTCAACGCTGAAATACTTTATCAATATTGGAACAGCACCACGGCAACGCGGGACAATCAACGAATCGAATCATACACCACGCGGGATCAGATCAATAAGTTCACACAAGTTGATGTGGATGGAAATTTGACCTATCCTGTTCCGATGGGTGGAATACTGGATACGTATGACCAACATTCATCCAGTTACAATTTCCGTGGTCAACTCAATTTGAATCATGCATGGGATAACCACGCTTTATCGGCATTGGCAGGATATGAGGTAAAAGAACTGAACTCAGATGCAAACTACTACCGGTACTATGGGTACAATGATGACCTGGCCACGACACAGAGAGTAGATTACACTTCGTTCTTTCCGGCATACAACAATCCGGGGCAATACATTTCCATATACAACAGGGATGGAATTAGTTCGATGACCGATCGGTTCATTTCGTATTTCGCGAACGCAGCTTATACATTCAAAAGCCGCTACACTTTTTCAGCCAGTGCAAGAAAAGATCAGTCCAATCTTTTTGGTGTGAAAGCCAACGAGCGCGGAGTACCGTTGTGGTCAACGGGACTGGCATGGACCATAAGTGATGAACCGTTTTACAAATGGTCGTGGCTTCCTTACGTGAAGGCGCGTACAACATTTGGGCATAATGGTAATATTGATAAATCGGTAACCGCTTACACGACAGCGGTGAGTCTGGGATATAATGCACTAACCGGATTACCGTATAGCACGATCATTAATCCACCCAATCCCGCACTGCAATGGGAACGCGTGAAGATCTGGAATGCAGGTGTTGACTTTGAAACGAAAGACAGAATACTGAGTGGAAGCATTGAGTATTATACCAAGTGGGGAATCGACCTGATCGGTTCAATACCTTATCCACCATCCACTGGAGTTACAGTGTTCCGGGGCAACAATGCCGATACAAAAGGACATGGTGTTGATCTCGTACTGAATGCTGCGATCATCAACCGTGCGTTTAAATGGAATGCGAATCTTCTCTACAGTCATCTGACGGAGAAAGTGACTTCGTATAAGATAGACGCTCCGGCAGTCAAGTATGTATATGATGGAAGCGGAGGTTCGCTTATCTCGTATCCGCTCGAAGGAAAACCGCTCTTTGCAATCTACAGTTTCGATTGGGCAGGACTTGATCCGGAAACCGGAAATCCACAAGGTTATGTTGATGGTGCTATCAGTAGCGACTACGCTACAATCATCAGCAAAGCGACTACGCAATCCATCATCTATCACGGATCGGCACGGCCCACTTCCTTCGGTTCGATCAGAAATACATTTTCATGGAAGAATCTTTCCTTGTCGGTGAATGTGAGTTACAGGCTTGGTTATTATTTCAAACGAAGTTCGTTGAGATACAGCAATATTCTGAAAGGACAAGTTGATCATGGCGACTATGCAAAGCGGTGGCAAAATCCCGGTGATGAGCAATCAACACCTGTCCCTTCGATGCCTGAGTTCATTGACCAGAACAGGGATGATTTTTATATGCACTCTTCCGCACTGGTGGAGAAAGGTGATCATATCCGGTTGCAGGATATAAACCTTACCTATACACTGGATAGAAATCAGTTTTCACGTTTGCCGTTCAGCAAGGTTCATCTTTATGTCTATGCCAATAACCTTGGCATACTTTGGAAAGCAACTGATAGTGACCTTGATCCCGACTATCCGACAATGAAGCCGGTACGAAGTATTGCTGCCGGAGTTAAAATTGATTTCTGATCTAAACATCAACTAACATGAAAAGAAACATTTATGCCATATTGATTTTATTCTGCCTGATCGTGGCGGGATGCAGTGAGGATTTCCTGGAGAAGAAACCGGATAAATCCTTGGTTGTGCCGACTACACTGAATGATTTACAAGCACTACTTGATAATGCTGACCGTGTCATGAACATCGTTCCTGCTATCGGCATGGTCGCTTCAAATGATGCCTTTACTACGGACAATGCCTGGCAGGGATTATTCACGGCAACAGAACGAAACAGTTATATCTGGAAGGATAACATTTATGAAGGTGAAGCATGTGCTGACTGGAATATTCCGTATCAGCAAGTGTTCTATGCAAATGTTGTATTGGAAGGACTTGAGAAGATAGAGCCTACGTCTGCCAATGAAGCGCAATGGAAAAGTATAAAAGGTAGTGCGTTGTTTTTTCGCGCACATGCTTTCCATCAGCTACTTGAACTTTTTTCAATGCCTGTCGGTGAAAGTTCTGCTTTAGGAATTCCTGTCCGGTTAACGGCAGATGTAAATGCAGAAGTGAACCGAGCTTCTCGGCTCGAAACATTAAACCAAATTATCAATGACCTCACTGAAGCAATGCCATTGCTTCCGGTGAATTCATCATACAAGACAAGACCAACTACTGCGGCTGCAAAGGCATTACTGGCCAGGGTTTATTTGATTATGGGAGAATACGAAAATGCCGAGAGTTGGGCGAGTGCGTCACTAAGCGAGAACAATTATTTATTGGATTACAATACATTGAATGCGGCAGCAACGCGGCCTGTGGCAAGAATGAACGATGAGATTTTGTTTCATGGACAAATGATCACCTATGGCTATACAGTATTCTCGACAACGTATGTGGATACGCTACTGTATGCGTCATACGAAAATGATGATTTACGCAAGCAGGTTTTCTTCAGGCTTCGGAGTCCGAACCGATATACCTTCAAGGCGAACTACACCGGAACATCTACTCTGTTTGGTGGGATTGCCAACGATGAAGTTTATCTGATTCGTGCAGAGTGCAGGGCAAGGCTTGGGGATATTGTCGGGGCAGTTGAAGATCTGAATGCGCTACTTGAAAAACGGTGGAAGGCAGGATCATTTATTCCTGTAAGCGAAACTGATCCGGAGATTCTTCTTGCACGTATCCTGGAAGAGAGAAGAAAGGAACTTCTCTTCCGCGCCACGCGATGGAGCGATCTGAAGAGATTGAATCAGGATGAACGTTTTGCAATTACGTTACACCGGACACTGAATGGAACGGAACACAGTTTAGCTCCCAATGATGTACGGTATGCGTTCCCGATTCCCGATCAGGAAATCCAGACAAGTGGAATTGAACAAAACCCACGTTGATACTTTTGCCAATGACCCTCAAACGAAATGTAATGGTGGTGGATGACGATGACCTCGTCCACTTGATCAGCAAACGAATACTTTCTGCGTATGCGTGTGTGAATAATGTTTACAGTGCATACAATGGCAAAGAGGCTTTGGATATACTTCACCAGGGATGTGAAGGTGCGATGAATCTTCCAGCGGTGGTCTTACTTGATTTGCACATGCCGATCATGAACGGGTTTCAGTTCTTCAGCGAAGTGAAAGAAATGGAATGCCTCAAAGACTGCAAGCTCGTGACGATCATGTTTTCATCAACCCTCGATCCGGCTGACATTGAACAGGCACAGTCGCTTGGTATCGATTACTTTTTTTCCAAGCCGATTTTGCTGGAGAAAATAGAATCCGTTTTCAAAAAGGAATTTACTTCTTAGGTAAGAGGCATGGATGAATGTAAATCATCCATGCTCTTTTTTACGGAACTGTATGTCGGCTTAGTCCGCATCATAGGTTCCGGGAACCAACGTACCAGGTATCATCTGGTTTTGCTGGTTGAACCTCGCCACACATTCGTCAGAGCTACTGACGCAGGTGTACGACTGCGTTTCGCTGATGGGCTGCCAGGCGCCATCGATCTTGGCCTTCAGTGTTCCCACGGGCGGAGCATCAAAGGCTTGCGTAACAAACGCAGCACCAATCGCAAAGAGGAAAGCCATTGCAGGCAGAAATTTTCCAAAGAACTTTTTCATAACAATGGATACTTTTTTAACAACTCAAAAAGCATCAAACCGTCTATCGGGTTTTTCAAAGTGCCTACTCTGTTTCAGGTTTTCAGCGTTCCCCTGCGCCCGGTGATCAGCCTGGCATCTGCGCAAATATTTTTCAGGTTATCATCAGTCTTCGCTTTCGCTCGATAATGACTCCGGCAAGTGCAAGAAGGGTAAAGGCAATATTGAAGATGAGGTGGGCTTGCCACGACAAGGTATTAAGTATGCCACCACACGAGCAGGGAATGTAAGCGAATGTCCTTGTCAATATCAGGCTCACGTAAAGGGTGAAAGCAAGCATCAGCAGGAATGCAAGTACAAATCCATAAAGCCTGACAGGCTTTATGATGAGGAAAATGGAAGTCGTTATTTCGGATATAGGAACTAGCCAAACGAGGTTCTGCTTCAGTGTTTCCGGCAAAGGCTGATTCAGCATTTGTTTGCGGAAAGCGGCAATATCCAGCAATTTGCTGGAAGCAGTATAAATGAAAAGGATGATAAGCAGAACTGCTATCAGCTCTGTAGAAGGCTTTCTAATCATAGGTTTGCTGGCTCTTTCCCTAATAACAGTTCCCGGCAGCAACACCCTACTTTTTAACCTTTAAATCTCTCGGGTTAGATATAATTTATTTCTGAAAATTGTTAACTATAACAAAAAACAGAAACGATATTTCTCACTTGTTCACATTTCATTCTGATCATCCGGCCAAAACATATTGATAAAAGAGGTTCTCAAGAGTTTCGATTTTTCAATGAAGTCCTTTGGTAATTGCAGGGTCATTAGATTCAATTCCAAACCTCTCAAGAGTAGCTCTGCGGCTCGTTTCAGATGTTCAAATTCATCCTCACGATCCCGCTGCATGAATTCTTCAGTCTTGGCGGTGAAATGCTCGAACTGTGAGAAATACAAATAGTATTCATAAATGCCCGTGAATTCGGAACGGCCCTGTTTGTTGAGGAACTTTATCATTTCTCCTGGCCCCAGCCCATCCATTCTTTTTACTTTTAACTTTGGACCAGGTTCAAACTGTTCCGGGTATTTTTCACGCTCCTCTTTCAGTAACTCACTTGCCTCGTCAGGCGTAATTTCTTTTGTGGCAATTCTTGTTTTGATTTCCTTCTCGATTTTCAAAAAGAATGGATTTGAAGCCTTTATATATCGTTCAATAAACGCGGGTTCGTGTGCCTTGAATCGGGGCGCACCTTGTTCGTTATTATATGCCTTTTCAAATTTTAACGATTCGATTAAGTAAACCATCAGTATATTGTCTGCGATTAAAGATCTTAGCAGCAAGTACACCGGGAACTTGAACTTTGAGTTCTTTAGAAAATTACCCCAGATGTTTTTGATTGACATGAAGTTCAGATAGTATCGCTGAAGAAAGTTGTGCAAGACCATTTGGTATTGATAGGTCGAATGAAAACCTTCCAGGGAATTAATAATCTTTTCCAGATGTATTTCCTGTTCACTGAGAAACGAATTAAACTTAAGCCAGTCGGAAATATGTTGTGGTGGTTTCATTAAATGACTCGATTTTTTAGTCCAGATTAATCTTGTATCTGTTTTTTTTAAAGTACGTGGATTGCGTTATCTGCGTTGGCTTGAAACCATATTGTTGTACCAGCCTCTCCTTATGTGTTTTGAATTCCTGATATTCCATTCCTGGATCGAAACGAACCGAGGATATGAAATCTTTAGGATTCAAAGAAAGACGACATAAGTGTTTTTCAATTTTGCTAGCACTTATTTTCTCCGGGATTGCGAACAACCTTATTTCATTTTCGAATGAGTAGCATTTTCTTTTTAGCAAAAGTGTTTCCAAGTGCTTCTTGTCGGGAGTCGTAATGCGCAGAGCCTCGCGTATCCGCCTGCTCTTCACGAGCTGATCGAGTTCATATTTCCATTTGTAGTCGATCACACCATAGAAATACTGGCCTTTATTGAGTTTGGAAAGCTGATTCAGCCGGTCAAGTCTGGTTGTGATTCGTACACCCATGTGCCGCTTGACAATTCCTTTGTCATCGGCCTTAGTGGTGTATATTTTCCATATCCCGTACGAATCACCTTCGTAGCTCCAACATTGTGAGAATATCTTTTCCTTCGCTGGATTCTGAAAAGATTTACCATCCTTGATGACCCTGGCATTGAAGATGAGATTTTCAAGAGGATCTTCCCATTTGTCCGGGTTGACAAAAACCAGCTCTTTGTTGTCAAGAAGTTTATAAAACCGGTCAAGAAGTTCGATGCGGTAGATGTATGGCTTTTCGTTTAAGCTTGAAGGAAGTTTGCCTATTCGTTTCATTGATAAAGGAGCTTTCGGTTAGGGGACAGTTGGTTTCGCTTAGTATGAGACTCAATTGTCTGCCAATTCACTCAATCCATACTCTTCCAAGATACCCAAAAACTCCTTCAACATCCGATACCCTGACTGTGGTTTATAAGGAAGTTCGTGCAACGGCATGTCTAAAATATCCTGCAGTGTCTTGAATCCATTGGCTTTCGCCATCGCCTTAAACTCCTTGCTTACGTCAAGATTTTTGATGGCTTTCTGAAGGATGGGATGAGTGATTTCCTGTGTCATAACTTAAAAGATTTGGGTTGTTTGAAGTGAAAAACCGACAGGAGTTTCCGCGCTGATGCAAAAGTAATCATCCCTGTTTTTAGAAAATCTTTAAAATATTTATCACTGATTTTGAGATAGTTACAGGGTGTCCTAGGACAGTTGTGACTGTTTTAACAACGGGTTACAACCGTGATTTGAACCATAGATTTTCAAAGCGGAACAAATCATGGCAACCAATATTATTACCCCGGAGGACTTAGAGGCTTTCAAAGTAGAACTACTCGAAGCCATTGAAAAGTTGCTGTCACAAAGACAGGCAGGGCCATCGCAACGCTGGCTCAAATCTCCTCAGGTCAGGAAGCTTTTAAACCTCTCGCCTGGAACATTACAGAACCTGCGCATTAACGGCACGCTGCCCTTCTCCAAAATCGGAGGCGTCATCTTCTACGATTATGAAGACATCGAGCGAATCCTTCAGGAAAGGAAAAGCAATACGGAACCTACGCTTACAAAAAATCAACTACGAAGACCATGAAAGAGGAAAGGATATGCTTACCGGAATTTGAAATGCTCATCGTTACACCCCGCGGTTTTCTGCGGGGAGCAAGATGTACAAATGTTAACACATTTGGCATCTTGCCTCATCGCCTGTCGGCTCTTCGGGGAATGAAGCCTCGGAACTCGGCTTCTGTGGTTTGCCAAAATCAATAAGTATGGGCCAACGGAAATACAGCAAGTCAGAGCCACTCGATCACCTCATTGGTGTACGGGTAACAGAACAGTTTTACAACAAGCTTGAAGGGTTGCGCAAGAATAGTAATTGTCAGACCATCGGAGAATTCGCACGGCAGATCCTGCTACAAGAAAGGATCAACTGGTATCACAAAGATGCGACAACGGATGCCGTGACTGTCGAACTGACAGGGATCAGGAAGGAGCTAAAGTCGATTGGGACGAATATCAACCAGGTGACGCGCTACTTCAATGGAACCACTATTCCGAATCAAAAAATATTTGAAGCGCTGAAGATACTCGATGAGTACAAAAAGGTATCAGACAAAATAGACAAGTTGTTAACGGTGCTAGATAGACTAATCGAATAATGGTAGCGAGAGTGATCAGTGGAAAAGACATGCAAGGAGCGCTTAACTATAACGAGCATAAGGTAATGGAAGGTAAAGCCACATGCATTCAGGCGAACCTTTTTAAGAAGGACGCGAACGAGCTGAACTTCTATCAAAAACTATTGCGGTTCACAGAACTCAATGATCTCAATAGACGCACGAAGACCAACACACTTCACATCTCATTGAATTTCGATACGACTGAAAAACTTGACAAGAATAAACTGAATATGATAGCAGCGCAGTACATGGATAAGATTGGTTTCGGTGATCAGCCATACTTAGTTTATGAACATACCGATGCTGCACATCCTCATGTTCACATCGTAACTACACTCATTCAGGAAAACGGAAAGCGGATTCCCATACACTACCTCGCAAAGAATCAATCCGAGAAAGCGCGGAAAGAAATAGAGGTTGAGTTCGGATTGGTGCAAGCGCAAAGCAAAACGAAGAATCAGAGGCAAGTGATTCAACCAGTAGATGTTGCTAAAGCCATCTACGGAAAGTCCGAGACCAGACGGAGTATTGTTAACATCGTAAGCATGGTGACGCGAACATACAAGTACACTTCTCTTCCTGAGTTAAATGCTGTACTAAGGCAATACAATGTCACCGCTGACCGGGGGACGGAGAAATCCAAAATGTTCAGCAAAAAAGGATTGCTCTATAGTCTGACCGATGAGAAAGGAAAACGTGTCGGCATACCGGTAAAAGCCAGCGCAATTAGTGGCAAGCCAACACTTGCATTCCTGGAGAAACAATTCAAGTTGAATGAAGTATTGCGAACACCACAGAAGGAGCGGCTTAGAAAAATGGTGGATAGAGCACTGCAAGCGCGGTCAGTTAACACAAGGGAACAATTCAAGACAGCATTGGACAAGATTGGCATTCAGGTAGTGTTTCGAACCAATGCTGAGGGGCGCACGTATGGCGTGACGTTCGTGGATAACCGCGCACGCGTGGTTTTTAATGGAAGTGATCTTGGGAAACCATATAGTGCAAGTGCCATCCTTGACAAACTCGCAGCGAAAGAAGATACAGTTAAGCCATACCGCCCAGGCTTTACTCTTCATACCGATTCGGGCAGTACAGGAGTAGCTAACATCCTGCATGATGTAGTCACTGCCGAAGACTTTGACCGGAGTTCTCCGGAAGCAGCTCTCAAACTCAACCGTAGACGAAAAAGGAAAGGACATAGACTCTAAACGTATTTGAATATGCAAACCGGAGAAAACGAACAAGCCTTACGAAAGATCATTGACCTGACGCGGATATGCAGCATGGTCATATTGATTTTACACTTTTATTACTACTGTCATCATGCAATGTTCTTGTGGGGTTACACGATGGAGTTCATTGATCGCGTAGTGATGAATATATCCGCCACAGGATTATTCAGTTCGATCTGGAATTCAAAACTGTTGTCCCTTGCTCTTCTGATCGTATCGCTTGTTGGAGCCAAAGGAAAGAAAGATGAAAACATCAGCCTTTCTACATCATTGCTATTCATGGGTATTGGCTCGATACTATTTCTCTTGGGGCATTTTGTTTTCGCACTCAACGTTGACGTTTCTATCGAAAGTGGAGTATATATAATTCTCGTTATTACAGGATACATACTTTTCTTAACCGGAGGCACGTGGCTTTCGCGGTTGATCAAACTTCAACTTCGCGGTGACATCTTCAATAAGCTCAATGAATCTTTTCCACAGGAGGAACGATTGCTGGAAAATGAATACTCTATCAACCTCCCGGCACAATACCTTCTGAAAAACAAACCGCGAAGAAGCTGGATCAATTTCATTAACCCTTTTCGGGCACTGCTAGTCATTGGTACACCGGGAGCCGGTAAATCCTACTTTGTTATCCGGCACATTATCACACAACATATTCGCAAAGGCTTTAGCATGTTCATTTATGATTTTAAGTACGATGATCTTTCCGTCATTGCCTACAACACGCTGCTAAAGTTTTCAAGCCGCTACAAATTTGCTCCCCGGTTTTATGTTATTGAATTCGATAAGATCATGCACCGGTGCAATCCCCTTGATCCTGTAACGATGGAAGACATTACCGATGCCAGTGAATCCTCCAGAACGATTATGCTTGGACTCAACCGCGACTGGATTAAAAAGCAAGGCGACTTCTTTGTTGAATCACCCATCAACTTTGTGACGGCCATTATCTGGTTTCTTCGGAAGTATGAGAATGGAAAATATTGCACACTACCACATGTGATAGAGTTGATGCAACTAGATTATAAGACGATGTTCCCCTTGCTTCGAACTGAACCAGAGATCGATGTTCTTATTAATCCGTTTGAATCTGCCTATCGTCATGAAGCCTGGGAACAACTGGAAGGTCAGATAGCCTCCGCTAAAATCGGCATGGCGCGGTTGTCGTCTCCACAGTTATACTACGTGCTATCAGGTAATGACTTTACCCTTGATATAAATAATCCGGATGAACCCAAGATTGTGTGCATGGGTAACAACCCGCAGAAGCAACAGATCTTCGGTGCAGTATTATCGCTATACATTTCAAGGGTCATCAAACTTATCAATAAGAAAGGCAAGATGAAGAGCAGTCTCATCTTTGATGAATTCCCGACAGTCTACTTTAACAATATCGACAGTCTAATAGCAACGGCCCGTTCGAACAAAGTAGCCACCACTTTAGCAGTACAGGATTACTCGCAGTTGAAGAAAGATTATGGCCGCGACCAGGCGGAGGTGATCATGAACATTGTGGGCAATGTCATCTCAGGCCAGGTGGTTGGTGAGACATCTAAATTTTTATCGGAACGTTTTGGAAGGATTGTACAGGAACGCGAAAGTGTTTCAATCAATCGCACGGATACCTCCATTAGTAGATCGACACAACTTGATGCGGCTATACCGCCATCCAAGATTGCCTCACTCTCATCCGGTGAATTTGTTGGTATGGTAGCCGATGACCCTGATCAGAAAATTGCTCTCAAAGTATTTCACGCAGAGATACTAAACGATCACGCTGCTTTGAAGAAAGAAGAAGAAAGCTATCAGCCTATTCCGGCAGTCAGGAAAGTAAGTGCGGAAGAAGTGCAGCAAAATTATTTACGAATAAAAGAAGACATCCGCTACATCATTGCAGACCGCTTGCCAGATGCAGCTTAACCTAATTCAACGACTATGGACATTACCTCATTTTCAGAAAGCTTGCAGAAACGCATAAAAGAAATGGAATCCACCGGATCAGACGATATGGTAGGGATGGGCAAAGCATTAACCGCCATTCGTGAAATACTATCCGAGCTAAAAAGATTCACCGTGAGCTACAAATTTACGGATGAGCAGGAAGAGGTTAAATTCTTCAAAGAGACAAAGCCTGTTCTGTTAAGCCAGTATTTTTACTACAAGAAGAGATTCCAGATTCTCCTCTTTGATTCGTTCCGTGACCGGAAGAGTCGCATGGATAACTACTATAAGGTCTTGCGTAAGCTTCAGCACTTCGCTTATAAAAATCAGTCTTTCTATGAATACTGCATGTCGGGAGCCACCTATCTCGACAGTCAATACTTTGTGAGAAACAACACGCAGTATATGCCCGTGGAAAAAGATGAAAAGTTCTCCACGCAATACGATATAAAACTCGCCAAAATCCTGGCGCATGAACTGATCAAGGAACATATTCTGAATGCCATTCGAAAATCAGAAAGGAATACCGGCGATGCTTCCTACAATCCGCTTCAGTGGACAACGCAGAAGGTAGCATTGGTAGAGTTGATCTATGCCCTCCATGCAGCCGGGGTGTTCAACTATGGCAAGACCGATGTGAAGCAGATTGTAACTTGTTTTGAAGCTATGTTTTCAGTTGATCTTGGAAACTACGCAAGGGTATTTTCGGAGATACGGATCAGGAAGAGTGGACAAGCCAACTTTTTGAAGTTGCTCACGGAAAGGCTTTTGGAAAAGGTAGAATAACTTAGGCGGTCAACTTTTACGTCGTTCATACATTAACTATATTAAGATTAAACTATTTATCAATACACATGAAGCTTAGTAAAGATCAGTATCAGGAAGTATTAGACCGATTCTTGGCTGAATGGCCCTCAAGTCGGGTTGCAACGATGACACTTTCAGAATATACGGATGTTGGAAATGAAAATACCTTTTGCTATCAGGTCGAGTGGGGCACGGAAAAATTGGGAAGTATAAGCGGAGTTTCTTTGGTCAAATTTGGAATATGGAAGCGAAAGGCGAATAGGACTTATAAGAGAACCTCCATACTGCAGGATGCCACTTATTCCTGGCTAGATAAGTATGGCCCGGATGCCGAAACGGCTTTCGAGAGAATTCGTGCAATTATTTCGGAAACCGTGCAATTGGCACAGAGTGGTGATTTTGCCAGAATTGATGCAATCGACTTACATAGCATGGCCAAATGGAAAATTGCATTCCTCTACTCGGGATATAGGATTCTCCCTTTATATAGCAGGGCCGCTCTTGTCGCCATTTCACAGGGTCTAGGAATCAACGTGACCTATGATACAAACACCTTTGCTATTCATACCCGAATACTGGAACGAAGGGATTTGAGCGAAGGTGTGGTTCAATTTGCATTCGGATTGTGGCACAAGTTCGTAGAAAACGCACAATCGAATAGTTACTATGTTGTCGGTAGCAAGTATTGGAATGAAGAAGAGAATCGCTATGTAGACATGTTTCCGGAAATGCTAAAGCAATGTGTTATTGCGACTGGATTTTTGTGGGACATCGACCTAAGCGAGTACATCGGGAAGCCGAAAAGCGTGATTGATAAATTAATAGATTCTTTAAGAGGCCAAATTTCTGAAGATATTACATCGGTAAAAACCACCATTTCTATTCTTACATCTTTAGAGCCCGGGGACATCATAGCCATTAAATCAGAAGGCGCATACAATAATCTTACTATCATTGCCTATGCCCAGGTTGTTCAGCGAGAAGGCAAGATATACAAATCCGACCCTGTGCTGGGTCAATGCATTTTTGTTGATTATCTGGAGCACGACCTGAATCACAAAGTTGGTCTTAACTATCCAAAGACCATTCATAAAGTTGATCCAATAAAGAAGTCAGAGGACTTTATGAAAATATTTGGATCATACTCACTGATACGTTTGCCGATATATTCTGAGCCGATTCCAAATAGTGGAGATAAACGGAAGAACACTGAAAGTTATTTGCGGAGACCAATCGAAGGAACAACAGTAAACAGAATTCATAATCAGATACAGAATGCTTTTTTTGACTTGTTAAATTCGGAGTATCCCAACTCTGTACAAATGGAGTATGAGAACAGGGTCGATTTGCTGAGAGAGAATGAAGATGAAATATTCTTCTATGAGGTCAAGCCTTATAATTCTGTACAGATGTGTATCCGCGAGGCGTTGGGACAGCTTTTACAATATCATTTCCTGTTTAAGGACAAAGGAAAGAAAGTGTACCTCCGAGTTGTAGGAATGGCCAATCCAACGGAGGGCGATGACGAATTTATCAGCTACCTGAAATCATCTCTTACTTTTGATTTTGACTATGAGTATTTCAATCCCTTTGAGTAGTTAAAAGAATAGATATTCCAGACACAATTCTGTCAGAATTGTGAACATCCCATCATAATCTCCATCACTTTGGGCTTCTTAAAACAAGAAGTCTATGATCGATCCCAACAAAGACATTTCCAATCTTGATTTTCCAATAGCCCATGTATTACGGCAGGCATTGTCGGATTTGCCAGGAGAGAAACGGGACGAGTTCCTGAAATCAACAACCGTTGATGAGTTCATCTCTCACCGGGTTGATATATACCTCCAATCATTGGAGGCTGCCATGCACGCTGGCTATGATGAGTCAGGTGCAAAAGAAATTGCATTGAACGATTGCCTTCACGGTTTGATCCAGGACGATGGAGAAGTTCTCGAAACGTGAAGCCTATCGCAACGGATTGGCATTGCTCGAAAGCACGCTGAATGATGAAAGTGTTAACAATTCGAGTAACTCCGATGGGTTGTCCTTTCATGGCTTCGGTGCACTGAAAGAATTGCTGTTGCCCTTGGACAATCTCTCCGTGTGGAGTTCCGAAGACCTTCGTTATGAAAAGGAAGTCCGGCAATTCCATGAACTGCTACAACAGCATTTCAATGGGACGTATAGGAATGCACTGTCCAGCCTGAAGAACAGTATCCTTTCTTCCTTCTACACTCCGGAGTTTATAGTACAACCTATCGTAGAGTCACTCAAGCAATACAATGACATCAGGACAATTCTGGAACCAGCAGCAGGAACCGGAAACTTTCTACGTGAATTAAAGAAGCACTTCCCGGAATCATCAATCACGGCCATTGAGAAAGACGACACAACATTCAAAGCGTTGAAGTCATTGCACCCGGATATAGAAGCAATTCACTCAGGTTATGAGAATTTCAAAAATAGAAATTATGATCTGGTGATCAGCAACATTCCCTTCGGGAACATCAATGTGTTTGACGATGCCATGTTTCGTGAAGCTGTTCCTGCCAAGATCAAGGCAACCACCCGGATTCATAATTACTACTTCGTCAAATCTCTCGACAACCTGAGAGAAGGCGGCACGCTGGCATTCATTGCACCTGCCGGTGTGATGGACAGTCCGGGAAATAAGGAAGTACGCGAATACCTGATGAAGAATGCCAATCTGCTTTCATCTGTCCGGCTTCCCAATACAGTGTTCGAGCAGGCCGGTACGTATCCAGTAACAGACATTGTACTGCTGCAAAAGAATACACGGAAGAAAAGTTTATCATCTGATGACCGACTGTTCACTGCATCCGACAAAGTACAGGTGCTCAATGATAAAGGTGAATCTGTACAGGTGGACATTAACAGTTACTACCTGGAGCACCGTGGCAATGTATTGGGTACGCTTACTGCCGGAGGACAATACGATGGACGGTCACTCGATGTACTTCCCCTTGAAGGAGCTTCAACCGATACGATACGGAACGGTATTAAAAACATTTTATCAAATGCCGGGACACAATTACAAACCAACCAAACCGAGTCTTCGAAGACTGCTGATGTTCCAGATTCATCTAATGTTTTAACGCACAGCTTTCCTGAGTATGACTTATTAAAACGCGGTAATCTTATCGTTCACCAGGGGAAGGTTGGAGTAGTAAATTTCGATGGTGTTGAAAAGGTTTTTCAGTCGCAGCCGATAGTAAAAGACCTTGACAGAACTTTCTTGTTTACCGGCCTGCGCAATACGCTCAACAAACTGATCCAGGCTGAACTGGACGGTAATGCGGTGGAGATGAAGAACCATCGAAGTGAACTCAATGCACGGTACGATCTCTTTGTGTTTCGGTATGGTAATCTCAACCATCCTTCTAATAAAAAACTCCTTCTACTAGATGCAGAAGGATTCAAGGTCCTCTCATTAGAAAGGCTTCTGGGAAAGTCGTACAGCAAAGCCGACATTTTTGAAAAGCAGGTCAACAATGTCGAGCGCGTTCATGACAAGCCAGAATCTTTGAAGGATACCATTCTGCTCTCGCTGAATGCCCGCAATGGTGTTGATCTTGATTTTATCAGTTCGCTGCTGGAAAAAGATAAAAGTTCAGTGGTCCGGGAAGGTCTTGATGCTGAACTGCTCTTTCGAAACGTGGAAGATAGGTTAAGACAATCCTACGTTACCAAAGATGAATTCCTCAGTGGGAATGTAGTTCGTAAGCTTGAGTTATTGGAAGATTTGCAGAAGAGCAACAATTTGAATGAAACCAATCTTACCCAAAAGGACATCGATCTCCACCTGGAGCGACTTAACGAAGTACGTCCTACTTTTCTTAAGCGTGAACTGATTGACATCAACATCGGCGAGCGCTGGATACCGATGGACATCTACGAAAGTTTCGCAGACCACCTTTTCAAACAACCGACGGAAATAAAGTACATGGGCTCATCGGATATGTACCTGATAAATGTAAAGAGATATAGCAACGAAGAAGAAATTACATACGCTGCCACTACGCATAATGGCAAGATCACCGGAAGCAAGATCATGGAATATGCCATGGCCGACACGCAGCCCTACCTGCAAATACGTGTGCCCAATACTGATCCTCCTCAGTATCTACCTGACGCGGACGGTATGAAGAATGTGGAGATGAAGATTAAAGAGGTAAAGGAAGCATTCGAAAATTTCCTAAACGACAAAAAGGACGTATCGGAGCGCATCGAAGAACTTTACAACAGAAATATCAACAACGGCGTCAGTCGTAATTATGACGGATCCCACTTACAGCTTGTTGGATTGAAACACTTTGCTCCACGTGCACATCAGAAAGACGCGCTTTGGATGGTACTCCAGCAAGACGGTGGAATCATTGATCATAAAGTAGGTGCCGGAAAAACATTGGTGATGATTACGGGAGCCATGGAAATGCGCAGGCTGGGAATTGCACAGAAACCACTACTGCTCTGCATGAAGGCAAATGTCGCTGACATTGCTGCGGATTTTCTAAAAGCTTATCCATCGGCAAAAGTACTAGCTCCCGATCCGCAGAAAGATTTTACCCGACAAAAACGTCAAGGGATATTTGCCAGCATTGCCGCCAATGATTGGGATGCTGTGATCATGACACACGATATGTTCCAGGCAATACCGCAGTCGCCCGTAATCAAAAGGCAGGTACTTAGCCGCGAACTCGACAACCTGGAGGATGACCTGAAGATACTCGCTGAGAACAAGACACTATCCAAGCGTATTCTAAAGGGGCTTGAAACAAGAAAACAAAATCTCACCGTCCGCCTGATGGAAGCCGATGCTTCAATCAAACGCGATGAGAACATACTCGATTTTGGTAAGATGGGCTTCGATCACATTTTCGTGGATGAAAGTCAGGAGTACAAGAATCTTCATTTCACTACGCGTCATCAAAAAGTAGCGGGGCTTGGTGATCCCGAAGGAAGCCAGCGTGCACTGAACCTGGAGTTTGCCATTCGCACCATACAAGAAAAAAAGGGTAGTGATAAAGGTGTAACGTTCTTATCGGGAACGACTATCAGCAACAGCCTGGTTGAAATGTACCTGCTCTTTAAGTATCAGCGTCCACAGAAACTGGAAGAACTTCGTATCAATTCGTTTGATGCCTGGGCGAAGATGTATGCACGGAAAAGCGCGACCTATGAGTTCTCCGTCACTAATGAACTCAAGATAAAAGAGCGTTACCGCGAATTTATTAAGGTTCCGGAACTGGCACGGTTCTATGCAGAGATTTCCCACGTAGTCACCGATGCTAACCTGAAAGTGGAGAAGCCAAAGGTAGAGAATGTAGTAGTCAATATTGAACCTACGATACAGCAACAGGAGTACACGCAAAAGCTTATCAACTTTACTAAGACAAAAAATCCTGCCTTTGTTGACTTGCATTTTTCAGAAAGTGAAATGAGTGCCATGATGTTGATTGCTACAAATCTCGCCCGTAAGATGAGCATCGATATGCGATTGATTGACCCGGTTAAGTATCCGTATGAACCCGATGGTAAATTGAACAAGTTGTGCGAGACGGTAGCCAGGGAGTATAAGTCGAGTGGCACTTATAAGGGGACTCAATTGATCTTTAGTGATATAGGCACTCCGGGAGGAAGCGGTTTCAACCTCTATTCAGAGATCAAAAATTTGTTGGTATCTAAACTCGGCCTGAAGCCGAATGAAATTCAATTCATCCACGACCATGACTCAAAGAAGAAAAGAGAATTACTTTTCCGGAAAGTAAATGAAGGTGAGGTCAGGGTGCTTATTGGAAGTACGAAGAAGCTCGGTACAGGTGTGAATGTACAGGAGCGGATTATCGCCATGCACCACCTGGACATACCGTGGAGACCAAGTGATCTTGAGCAGCGGACAGGTCGTGGCGGGCGGCAGGGAAATATTGCGGCCAAAGAGTTTCGGAGCAACACCGTGATGAACTATATCTATGCCGTGAACCGGACGCTGGATTCATATCAGTTCAATATCCTATCCAATAAACAGAAGTTTATCAGTCAGATCAAAAATAACTCCATTGATCAACGCAAGATTGATGAAGGTGCATTCGATCAGGAAGGTGGAATGAATTTCGGGGAGTATGTTGCTTTGCTGAGTGGTAACACCGAATTACTTGAGAAGGTAAAACTGGAAAAGAAACTCTACGATCTCGAACGAAGTTATCATGTATTCCTGAAGCGAAAATCGGAAGCAGAATTCGAGATCAATCTTACCAAACGTGATATCACAGTAAAGGAAAATGCACTTGGAAGATTGCAAGCGGATTGGAAGTCCGTTCAATCCATAGACCTTGAAAAGATCCCGATGATAATTGGTAATCACTCAATTGATGATAAAAAAGTAGCTGGCGAACTACTGATTAGTAAGGTCCAGGAATTAAATAAGGACGGAGGTAGTGTGAGAGACATCGTACTTGCCAAGCTCATGCATTTTGAACTCTTATACGACCCTAAACTGCTCCGGGTTTATGTTGCCGGAAGTAGTGGTCAGGTGTATAACTATGCCGATGGTAAATTAAATGAAAGTCCCGCGTTGGCTGGGAGATATGTTGTTGATTCAGTGAAGCGGATTCCCAAGATCATTGAAAATACAATGTCAAGCATTGAAGAAAATAAAAAGCGAATCGTTACCTATAGCAAGGAGATTTCAGCAGAGTTTAAGGACAAGAATGCAATCAAAGAAATCAAGCATCAGATTAACGAGCTTAATCTTCGGATTGAAAAAGCAACCACATCAATACAAAATACTTCAAAAGAGGATGACCAAACTGTATTGCCCGAAAGGGAGTTAAATAATCAAAAATCCAGAATCAGGCATCGTAGATAACGCCATTGGGACAGGCGTGTATTTTCTGTAAATTCACAAGTATGAAAGGTCACTTAAGTATTAAGGAAGTAAGGGATGCCGATGGAATATATTGGAGCGCAGAGGAGATATTAAGCAAGACTCCGAATGAAATCAACCGTATACGAACTCAATGCTACCAAGCTCATAAAATTGGAGAAGAACCACCATATGTGTGCGGTTATTGTTTGAAACCGGTTTGGCCCCCAGCCACTGTTGAGCGTGTACACTACTTTAAACATTTTCACTATGGAGGGATTGAAGAATGTGCCTATTACTCCGGCATTAGTCCATCAATAGAAATTCTGAATGCGAAGAAATATAATGGCGCTAAGGAAGGTCGTAAACAAATCGAATACAAACAGCTTATCTTACAATGTCTGAGCAAGAATGCACTGATAACGGATCTAAACCTTGAAAAGGTAATTAGTATTTCACCAATATCCCCCGGTGATCAAAGACGAGAATGGCGAAAGCCGGATATCAATGGAATCTTCAAAGGCACTCGCTTTTCCCTTGAATTGCAACTTTCTACAACATGGCTAAAGGAAATCATTGGTCGGACGGTTTTCTACAGAAAACACGGATACTTCTTACTTTGGGTCTTTGATAAATTCTATCCTGAGTATACAAATCGAGAAATAGCATATAGTGATGTGTTTTGCAATAACAACGAAAACGCATTTGTCTTTGATCAGGAGTGCTATGAACTATCAAAAGAGAAAAACGATCTTGTACTAAAATGCCACTATTCAAAGTATGTAAAAGATGGTTTCATAATAACTGATTCCATTCAGTCGGAAATTATCACTTTCAGCAGCCTTACTTTTAACCATAATAAAAGGATGGTTTACTACTATGATAGCCTCGGTGAAAAGAAGAGAATTGAGGATGAAATTGAAACGGAAATGGATCAACTCAGCAAAGAGAGTGATCAGCAGATGAAAGAGCTACTTAAAAATGAACGCAACAAAGAATACAATTCCGAAATTGAAACCTTACAAATTTCTATAGATGAAAAGTTGAACGTCCTGTCCAGCGTTGGTGAATCTATCCAGAAAATAACTCAGCTGATTGCTGAAGAAATTAAAACAGAACTCGATACTCATCAGGTCGCTTCATCTTTAATTACCTGCTGGGAAGAAGGCAAGGCCATGCCAATTGAATGGACGAAGTTCGTTCCAGGCCACGTAGAGGCGAAATTTAAAAATGGGGTCAATTCAGTGAAAACCAACTTTCTGGCGGAGCAACGTGATAAGGCCATATATTCTAAAGTATACTCCTTACTCAAACCTACATCTATACGAAAGATTCTAGGTCAGGAACATGTTGTCATTCTTAAAGACATCTCACTTTTTTCGATGTTTAGGGAATCAATTGTTTTTGTTCGCAGAATTGAAATTGAGACAAGTATCCTAAAACCAGTTCTGCAGAAATTACCGAATTCTTTCGATGGTCTATTTGTAAATCGGAATGACATCATATTTATGATGAATAAGAAAGACTTTGATCAGAACAAACGAAAATTACAGGTCAGGATTACCAGTATGAATCCAATAGTTGATTTTTCAAAGCTGATAACTGAATTAGAGGCTCATATTGCAACTACTAAAGAAGATATGATAAGATCAAATCAGTCTACGTTATCGCGGCATGAGAGCAGGAAAAAGCAAATAGAACAAGAAGTCGAACAATTGCAGGAGGAACAAAGGAATGTGCAAAAACGAAAAGCCCATTTTAACAATCCTGAAGTACTCGCCTTTTGATTTTGCCAAAGGAATTTAGAACTGTTATAGATTTATTTTCTATCAAATGATTCACATGGAACAATCACAAAGTATTCTAAATCCCTCCAACAAATATTGACTGTATCAGACTCCTCATTTTTATTATAGCTATTGAGTCGAATTTGTAGTTGCAGTGTTAATTGAATAGCGTTGTTGAAATGAGGTACTACAAAAAATAAATCATTCCGTATTCTGGCAGAATTGTGAATACGGGATTTTAATCACTCACACCTTAGCCTTCGAAATCAAACACGAAGGCTTATGTTCAGTTCTATCACCTGGGAAATATTTCTAACAACTGTAGTTGCAGTAATTGGTTGCTACTACGGTATCACCACGCTACTGCTCTACCATCAGGAAATTATTCAGTACGTAAAGACACGAGGACAGCAACCTTTGGTCTCATCGGAATCAACGAAGGTTACTGCATCTCATTCTGTAATGGGAAATATTCAGGAAGAATCATCAAGAGAGCTTCGTTCCACTATTAGTCCAGCTGAAGAAATTAATGTAGCCTCAGATGATGACCAGCCAGAAACAGTGACTTCACCCGAAGTCGTATTATGGACCCGCGACAATCTGCTCATCGGTAGTGTAGCTGACCTGCTTCAAGAAGTCAAAACACTCTCACAACTCATGGCAGAATGCAAGTCCGATAAGGCAGAGGGTGAGTCACTTTTTAAAACGCTTTTACTCCGTTACCCCCACTTGCGCGGCACTATCTACCGGGATGCTATCAATCTGTTTATCATCGATGCAGCCCGAAATCAATTTGCATTCGACCTCTCGCTGTCAGAGATAAACTCCTGGTGGGAAGACGAGCTGCCTTCAAAGAAATAGTCCATCCATTAAAAACACAAAACCCTTATGAAGACAAAAACCTATTCAACATTCAAGAAAGCAAAGGCTCTTGCCCTTGCCGTGGTTGCCTATTGCCTTACGTATCTCTATGCCTACGCACAAGATGGTAATGCCGGTATCAACGAAGCCAACATGCGCGTACGAAGTTATTTCGATACAGGCACAAACCTCATGTATGCCATCGGTGCGGTACTCGGATTGATTGGCGCTGTGAAAGTATATCAAAAATGGAACGGTGGTGATCCGGATACAGGTCGTGTAGCAGCCGCATGGTTTGGCAGCTGCATCTTCCTTGTGGTGGTTGCCACTGTGCTCAAATCATTCTTCGGTGTATAAGAAAATCTTATCTGTATGAATACACAAGATAAACCGAAAAGAGGTGAGCAGTCCACCGGTGACGATCCGGCACTGGATAAACTTGAAGCGATGTGGGATCGGCAGATCATGAAGGGTGATGAGGACTTTTATGAGAGCAGAATTCCTTCCGAATCCAATAGAAGCAAAAAAGACTTGAGTGAAAAGACAGAGCCTGTAAAGGAACGAAAAAGACGTGGACGCAAAATGTAATCAGTAATAAATCGCTAAGGCTATGAACAGTGTATATAAAATCAACAAGGGCATTAATAAGCCCATCGAGTTCAAAGGACTAAAAGCACAGTACATCGGATACCTCGGTATCGGTGTAATCCTGCTGCTGATTATTTTCGCGGTGCTCTATATCAGTGGAGTAAATATGTTTGTGTGTCTGGGACTGATTCTCGTGGTCGGCACTTTACTCTTCACGGGCATATATCGGCTGAGTGATACCTACGGCCAGCATGGACTGTTGAAGAAACTTGCCAGGCGTAACATTCCGGAATACCTCGCATGCCGGTCGAGAACAATCTTTCTCGGCCTTTCTGGTGAACGCATTTCAAAAGAATTTTAATCAACTACATCATGTCACAAGCTATTCCATTGCTCAAAACATTTCCAGTGTACAAGGTAGAGCACAATTGTATTCTCTCAAAGCAAGGCGATGTAAGCCTTGCCTTTGAAGCAACATTGCCGGAGTTATTTACGCTTTCCGATCAGGACTATGAAGCATTTCATCAGATACTGATCAAGGCTATCCGTGTACTTCCGAAAAACTCTGTCTTTCATAAGCAGGATTGGTTCTTTGCGCAGAAGCACAAAGCTGATTTTGAAAATACTGACTTGTCATTTTTAACAAGGTCAAGCGAACGCTTCTTCAATGAAAGGCCATACCTGGATCATCGCTGCTACATCATCCTGACTCAGAAACCAGCGGATAGGAAACTATCGAGTTCGATGTTCTCCAATCTAATCAGAAGCAGTGTTGTGCCTTCCGAAATGATCAATCCGCAACGTATGCAGGAGTTTCTCGACAGCGCAGGCCAGTTTGAGCGGATACTCGGTGATAGTGGATTTGTAAAACTGAAACGCATCAATAATGATGCTTTGGTTGGTTCTGCACAGCAAGCAGGATTGCTCGAACGATACTGTTTTCTTTTATCCGAAACCGATACTCCGATGATCAAGGATATTCATTTCAAGGATGGACTTAAGATCGGAGATCAGTACTGCCAAGTCTATGCGCTTTCAGATGTGGAAGACTTACCCACACTCTGTGGGTCACGTATCAACTACGATAAATACTCGACTGATAAAACCAAGTTTAGCGTAGGCTTTGCTTCGCCTATAGGACAACTCTTATCCTGCAATCACATCTACAATCAGTATGTCTTTATCGAAGATGTTAACAAGACCATCAAACAATTGGAGAGTAAAAGACTAAGGCTTCAATCCTTGTCAACCTATTCACGCGAGAATGCCATCAGCAGAGATGCCACCAATGATTTTCTCAATGAAGCCATTGGTCAGCAACGTCAGCCGGTGAAAGCGCATTTTAATGTGATGCTCTGGACGGATAATAAATCGGAGTTGAAAGAATTGAAAACACAGGTCTCTTCAGCTCTTGCACAAATGGATGCAGTAGCCAAACAGGAGTCTGATGGCGCACCTCAAATATTTTGGGCAGGCATTCCAGGCAATGAAGCCGACTTCCCACTCAATGACACCTTCGATACATTCGTTGAACAAGCTACGTGCTTTCTTAATCTTGAAACTTCGTATCGTTCTTCATTAAGTCCGGTTGGGATTCGCCTGGGTGACCGGCTTACAGGTAAACCCGTGCATGTCGATATTTCAGATGAACCCGTGAAGCGGGGCATTTGTACCAATCGTAACAAATTTATTCTTGGTCCTTCCGGATCAGGAAAGTCATTCTTCACCAATCACATGGTCCGCTCATACTATGAACAAGGCACACATATCGTGCTCGTGGACGTAGGCCATTCCTACAAAGGACTGTGTGATTTGGTGAATGGATATTACTTCACTTATGATGAGTCGAACCCAATCAAGTTTAATCCCTTTTACATCAGTGCTGGTGATACGCTGGATACCGAGAAGAAAGAAAGCATTAAAACGTTACTGCTTGCACTCTGGAAAAAGGATGACGAAACCTTCAATCGCTCTGAGTATGTAGCCCTTTCAATCTCGCTACAGATGTATTATGAAAAGTTGGGAAGAGATAATAAACTGTTTCCATGCTTTAACACCTACTATGAATTCCTGCGGGATGAATTTGTCTTGATACTCAAAGCCGACAAGGTGAAGGAGAAGGATTTCGATGCCGAGAACTTTCTGTATGTGCTTCGCCCGTATTACAAGGGTGGTGAGTTCGACTACTTGCTCAACGCTTCTGAGAATCTCGACCTGCTTCGTGAACGCTTCATCGTATTTGAACTCGACAACATCAAGGATCACCCCATCCTCTTCCCGGTCGTGACCATCATCATCATGGAGGTATTCATCTCCAAAATGCGTAAGCTAAAAGGCATACGCAAAATGATTCTCATTGAAGAAGCATGGAAAGCCATTGCCAAGGAAGGAATGGCGGAGTATATCAAGTACCTGTTCAAGACTGTACGCAAGTTCTATGGAGAAGCAATTGTGGTGACACAAGAAGTCGAAGACATCATTAGTTCTCCCATTGTCAAGCAAGCCATTATCAATAACTCCGACTGTAAGATTCTATTAGATCAGAGTAAGTACCAGAACAAGTTCGATCAGATACAGGAGCTGTTAGGTCTGACCGAGAAAGAGAAAGCGTTGGTTCTTTCCATCAACAAGAGCAACGATCCTTCCCGAAAATACAAGGAGGTATTTATCAGTCTTGGCGGTGTGCTTTCAAAAGTATATGCCACAGAAGTCTCTTTAGAAGAATACCTGGCTTATACTACCGAGGAATCCGAGAAAATTAAAGTACAGGCGTACACTAAGAAATGGGGCGATATCAGGAAAGGAATCGCAGCACTCGCTAATGACATCCGATTAGGTAAAGTGACTTAAAATGTTTGAATCATGGAACGCATTAGAAAAACAATACTCATCATGCTCCTCACCACAGTGTTTCTTACGGTAACGCCACCGAAGCAAGAAGCGCATGGGGCAGTGATTGCCATTGCCAAGATCATCAAGGAGGCCGTAAAGAAAGTAATCAAGGCAGTTGACCTGATGATTCAACGGCTACAGAACAAAACGATCTGGTTGCAAAACGCGCAGAAAGTTTTGGAGAATAAACTCTCTGAACTCAAACTTACCGAGATCGCGGAATGGACAGAGAAGCACCGAAAGCTATACCAGGAGTATTACGATGAACTCTGGAAAGTAAAGAACACACTGGCTGCCTATCAACGTATCCGGCAGATCATGGACAAACAGATTCGTATTGTAGATGAATACAGGAGAGCCTGGAACCTCGTCCGGCAAGATAAAAACTTTACGGAGGCAGAGGTTGATTATATGTACCGGGTGTACAAAGGCATTCTGAATGAAAGTGTTCGAAACCTAGATCAAATACTACTGGTCATCAACTCATTCAAAACACAAATGACCGATGCGCAGCGACTCGCCATTATCACGCAGGCCGGGGACCGTATTGAGCAGAACTTTGTCGACCTGCTTGAATTCAATATGAATACCTATCAACTAAGTCTCAACCGGGCAAGGACACAATATGAAATTGACCGCGTGAAAAAGTTATACGGGCTATAAAACGTGAAGGTCATGAGTGAAATACAGCAGAGGGTCTCGCAGCATATCGGAAACCTGATAGCTATAAGCTTTAGGATAGGTAATCCGCTTAGTCAACTGCTTCTGATACGGGAGAAGATTTCAGTGCGTGGCTATCAATCGTTTGATAAATCCGACATCATGGATGAGCTGGGACGGTTGCAACACCTTGCCGGAGAACTCCACGGTGAAATGCTTCGCATTCATGATCTGCTGAAGCAAGAAGGAACCAAATAAAAGCGCCATGCAACGAATGTTTGACCATATCAATGCCTTTGACGAATTGATGAAGCAAAAAGGATATGATGGGTATTTTCAATCATCGTTTGGGTTCAACGATAAGCTGAAAGAAAACCTGATCAAACACACCCTTCAATGCTATGAAGAGAAGAGAAATATTGGGCCTGTTAATCTGACAACATATACACACTGGAAAGACAATGAAAGCCCTTACGTGCGTTGCAATTTTTATTCGGATTTCAATAGTCGCGATGGGTTCAGCGTAATGAAGGTGAACATTGAGTATGGGAATCAATTTGGTGTGCTTCGTCACAAAGAGATTCCTATTGGAAATAATTCAGAAATACCGGATCGGACATACGCCAACCGGACGATTATGGAGCAGAAAAAAGGAATAAAAATCTAACCACGCCGATTATGAAAAAAATAGTTGTCACTATCCTGATGCTATCGGTC
This sequence comes from Chryseolinea sp., assembly GCA_041742155.1. Classification (GTDB taxonomy): domain Bacteria; phylum Bacteroidota; class Bacteroidia; order Cytophagales; family Cyclobacteriaceae; genus Chryseolinea. The sequence continues at coordinate 337,263 of JBGSJE010000014.1, forward strand.
TTCCTGATGAGTCAGGCACAATCACCGAACTGGAATGAATGGTTCCGCCAGAAGAAGACACAACGGAAATACCTTATTCAGCAAATCGCTGCCCTGAAAGTATACCTCGAATACCTGAAGAAGGGATATAAGATTGTTGACAGGGGACTTACTACCATTGGCTATATCAAGAACGGAACCTTTAACCTGGACAAAGACTATTTGAACTCTTTAAAACAGGTAAGTCCGGTGGTGAAGAATTCCCCCAAGGTAAAAGAAGTACTCGTATATCAGCTCAGTATCACGTCAGACTTTCGGAAGTTTTTGGAGACCTGTCGCAAGGACGAGAATCTAACACTGGACGAAGTACACTATATCGAAGACGTCTATCAGAATATGCTTAAGGAATGTGAAGCCTCGATAGATGAGTTAACGGTTATCACCACGGCTGGTGAAGCAGAAATGAAAGATGATGAACGATTGCTGAGGCTCGACAAAGTGCATGACGACATTCAGGATAAGTATGCCTTCACGCAAGACTTCATTAGTAGCACGCAGTTACTTTCCCTGGAACGGGCAAAGGAAAAGAACCAAATCAACGGTTCGAAGAATTTATATGCTGAGTCATAGTTTCATTTTAAAAGTACGGCCATGAAAAAAGTAACAACACTTCTTTGTCTGCTATTTGTTTTGAGTTTGCCAGTGCGAACTCTTGCGCAGTCACAGGAAGCCGTGCAACTCATTCTCAATTACGAAAAGTTGCAACAGCTTGAAGAAATTCTGGATAACATGTACAAGGGATATAAAATAATCACCAAGGGATACAATACGATCAAAGATATAGCCGAAGGAAACTTCAACCTGCATCAGGTATTTCTGGATGGACTCTTTGCCGTGAACCCTTCGGTAAGAAATTACAAACGCATTCCCTACATCATACAATACCAACAGTATTTGGTGAAAGAATACAAGCGGGCATTTAATCGATTCAAGAATGATCCGAACCTGACGGTGCGCGAGATTAAATATTTGGAAAATGTCTATGGCTACTTGTTCAAGCAAAGCCTGCGTAACCTCGATGAGCTGCTCATGATCGTGACGGCAACTAAACTTCGCATGAGCGATGAAGAACGCTTGCAGGCCATCGACCGGATTTATCTCGACATGGAAAACAAACTCGTATTCCTGAAGGTCTTCAACAGCAGCACACAGATGCTAGCTATGCAACGTGCCCGCGAGAACCATGATGTGGAAACATTACAGAAGCTTTATGAAGTAACACCTTAAGACACCCTTATGAAATCAAGAATAACAATGGCCATCCTAGTGATGGTCGCAGGAATCCTTTTTCCAATATTTTCTCAAGCACAGACTTTCGCAGGTGAAATACGCAGTCTGCAAAGTGTACTTGATGAGCTATACACCGACATGCTGCCACTCTGCAATCAACTCATCGGAGTTGGAAGAGGCATCGCGGGATTTGCTGCCCTGTGGTATATCGCTTCGCGTGTCTGGCGCAGTATTGCCAACGCTGAACCGATTGACTTTTATCCTTTGCTAAGACCTTTTGCGTTGGGGCTTGCCATCCTTCTTTTTCCCTATGTCATCTCTATGATGAATGGTGTATTAAAACCAACGGTTACCGGCACAGCCGCCATGATGAATAACTCTAACAATGCCATTGCGTATTTGCTCAAGCAAAAGGAAGAAGCCATTAAGAAAACGATTACTTGGCAATTGTATGGTGACGAAGGAACTCATGGAAAGTGGTATCGATATATGTACCCGGACGGAGAAGAAGAATCAGGGCTTGATTTACTTGGCAACGGGATAAAATTCCTGATGGCTAAAACGGCTTATGGAATCAAGAACGCCATCAAGCAATGGATGTCTGAAATACTGCATATCCTCTATGAAGCAGCTGCACTCTGCATCAATACGCTTCGAACATTCTACCTCATTGTACTTGCCATCCTGGGGCCGCTCGTATTTGGGCTGTCAGTTTTTGACGGCTTACAAAATACGTTGACCGTGTGGATCGCCCGATACATCAATGTATTCCTATGGCTTCCGGTAGCCAACATCTTCGGAAGCATCATTGCTAAAATACAAGAGAACATGCTTCGCATAGACATCGAACAAATCGAGATGTATGGCGACACATTCTTTAGCGCCTCGGATACCGGCTATATCATTTTTCTGATCATTGGTATCATCGGATATTTCACAGTACCCTCTGTTGCCAACTACATCGTTAATGCGGGAGGTGGAAATATACTCCTGCATAAAGCGTCCAATGTATTCATGGGTTCTGCACATTCGTCAGCATCCATGACGGCGGCCGGAGCTACGATGGCTGCAGGACTCTTCAAGTCATCACCTTCTTCAGAATCAAAGACTGGCTCATCGGGTAGTGATAAGGACAAGGGATCCTCTGGTGGCTACATGCATGACAAGTTATCCGGCAAAAAATAAGCACATCATGTTCCAGCAGCTTAAAAATATTGATACAGCCTTTAAGCATATCCGCTTGTTTTCGCTGGCGCTCATCGTGGCATGCGCTTTCATTTGTTGCTATACCGTGTACAAGAGTTTTCAACTCATCACACAGACGCAAGAAAGAATTTATATTCTCTCCAATGCGAAAGCACTCGAAGCATACTCTGCCGAGCGGAAGGATAACATTCCCGTAGAAGCCCGGGATCATGTAAAGATGTTCCATCACTATTTCTTTACGCTCGATCCAGACGATAAGATGATCCAGGCCCATGTAACCAAGGCCTTGTATCTGGCTGATGTATCAGCAAAGCGACAATACGATAACCTGAAAGAAAGCCGGTACTACTCCAACATCATTTCCGGGAATATCAGCCAGGATATTGAGGTTGATAGCATTCAACTGAACCTCGACAGCTACCCGTACTACTTCCGCTATTATTCTAAACAGCGGATCATTCGTGCAACATCCATTGTCATGCGAAGCCTGATTACGGAAGGATACTTACGCAACGTAGCACGGTCTGACAATAATTCACACGGGTTCCTCATCGAACGTTGGAACACCCTTGAAAACAAAGACATCAAAACTATAAACCGATAAAACATAATCGCTATGAAATCAACTACAAACGATAATCCGAAAACAACTCCTGCTGATAAGGAGGAAACAAAACCAAAACTGTCTGAAAAAATAGATCGGCTGAAACGTTACATCGCTGCTTTCCTAGGCAAGCAAAGTGAGAAACTGTCATCACAACAAAAAAAACTTTCCCTGCTGTTCTTTGGAATACTCATGGGCTGTATCAGCCTTGAGTTAATTGTCCGGCCGTTCTTAAGTTCTGATTCGGGTTCGTTCACCATTCCGGAGGGTATGAAGACCACGATCACTATTGTTCCTCCTGATACACGTGAGCCCGTCATCTCGCTGGAAGATTTGCAGATGCTAATAGAATTCAAATCAACACTGGATAGCCTTTACAAATTTGACAGACCAACCTATGAAGAGTTGCTGCGCGGACGCGAAGGGTTGCTGGACAGCATTGACTTCCTCACTGGTCTTTATAAGTGATCACCAGCGAATAATCTTATACTCAATACTAACTTCTAAATACTATTCACATGAAACCGCATTCACAGAAATTTTTACAGCAAAGAAAATTCTACATGGTCTTGCCTTTGCTCGTATTGCCATTCATCACCATGATCTTCTGGGCGCTTGGCGGAGGCCAGGGCACACCGGTTCAGGCACAGGAAATTAAATCCGGACTGAACATGGAATTGCCCGGAGCACATTTCGACAAAGAGGATGAGCTATGGGACAAGTTTGAACTCTACGAACAGGCCAAGCGTGATTCTCTTAAATACGAAGAAGCGCGAAGAAATGATCCGTACTATGTCGTCAGTACACTAACAGGAAGCGTCTCATCGGATACCATCCCCAAGCTCGAGGACAAACTCAATACATCGCTCGGAACCAAAGACAAGTATGCCCAGATGGATCAGCATGAAGCCCTGATCAATCAAAAACTGGAACAGTTAACACGGCAGATCGATCAGCCCGATCAACCTGTGACTATGAAAACGTCCTCATCTGAAGGCATTGTGATTCCTGCATCGGGTACACCCATCACCGAAGATGTGGATCGGTTAGAGAAGATGATGCAGATCATGTCTAGCACCGACACCAATGATCCGGAGATGCAACAGATCGAAAGTATGCTGGATAAGATTCTCGATGTTCAACACCCAGAGCGTGTTCGTGAAAAAATTCGAGAGCAAAGCAGCCAGCACAAGGAGCAGGTCTTTCCGGTGGAAGCTGTGGTGACGGATGACAACATCTCGACACTTGGGGAATATCAAAGATCGTCAGGTAGAAGTATAATACCAGATAGTGTACACAGCAGTCGCCCATATACAATTGAGTCTACGCAGAACGGGTTCTTTGGACTGGCGGATGAAGAGCTTGCCAAAGAAGAAAGTGCAAATGCGATTGAAGCTGTCATCCACGATACCCAAACCGTTGTAGCCGGATCTACTGTCAAGTTAAGGTTGCTGTCAGATGTTTACATCAACGGCCAATTGGTCGAAAAAGATCAGTTTGTATTTGGTACGTGTGCGATCAACGGAGAAAGGTTAACCATATCAATCACGTCAATCCGTGATGCAAACTCGCTATTGCCTGTATCACTTTCCGTCTTTGATCTGGACGGCATGGAAGGTATTTACATACCAGGTGCCATCACGCGTGATGCTGCAAAGCAAGCTTCCAGTCAATCGATACAAGATATGCAGTTGTATTCCATGGACAATTCGCTCGGTGTACAGGCTGCTACTGCAGGCATTGAAGCAGCGAAAGGTTTATTCGCAAAGAAAGCCAAACTGATAAAAGTAACAGTGAAGGCTGGATACCAGGTATTGCTGCAGGACAAAAACCAATCGATTCAATAAATCAAATTAAAAACAATTAAAACAATTCACTTATGAGTCTGATCGCAAGAATTATTTTGTGGGGCATACTGATGTTGATGCTGAAGGATGCTAACAGCCAGCCCCAGGTAAAAAGCAATGAAGATGTGTCTGCAACAACTTCAATTGTAAAACGCTAATGGCAGAACGAGGTCCGGAACTCGGTAAGGTACACGTGTCGCTGACAGGTGTTGCAGTCTCTGTAGGAGATTATTGGTATCACATTTTGAACAAATTAAATAGTTACAACTATGCTATTCCTTCTTGGCGCCATAGGCGCATTCGTAACACACGCATGGCCGGTATTGCTACTGCTATTGCTGTAGTGGGTATCAGCAGCTATTGCGTTGTCTGTAGCAACGCTACAAAATCAATTCAGTCAATAAACTTAAATATCAACAATATGAAAGGCGTAGTAACATTGTCCATTCTCTCATTCTTCAACAACCTGTACATCAAACTGCTGATGTTAGGAGGCCTGGGAGATTTGTTTTGGTAAAAACAATTGTGATTTAGTTGTGGTAAGCAATTGCCACAACTTTTTCTTTCACTTAAATAAAACTCAACATGAAATACTTCTCGAACAATCTTTATGTACGGATCATTTTGGGAGGGTGCTTTGCACTATTCGTAATAAAGGCGAACAGTCAGCCTTCCGCAGCTACGCAGCAGGTTGAAGTTACATTCAACAAAACATCGAGCATTGTCTTTCCCGCCAGTATCACTTCGGTGGATCGCGGAAGCCGTGACTTGCTCGCACAAAAAGCAAAAGGCGTGAATAACGTGCTTCAACTCAAAGCCGGGAGAACAAACTTCAAAGAGACGAACCTTACTGTGATCACAGCCGATGGGAAGCTGCATCACTTTATGGTGAGTTACGCAGAACATCCGAAGTTGTTTACCCTTCGCGTTAATAAAAGCGGTGAAACGGAAAGTAATAATGCTCCGCTGCTCTTTCAAACAGAACTGACCTCTGCTGAAATGCAGCAATATGCCGAAAATATTTTAGGGTCACCTCCAGCGGTTCTCCCTAAGCGAACTTCTCATAGCGGAATGAAGCTATCCCTTCAGGGAATATACATTCAGGGTAACGTCATGTTCTATCACTTAACGATATCCAACAACTCAAACATTCCATTCCATACGGATGTATTACGCTTCTATGTCAAGGACAAACAAAACGTAAAGCGCACAGCTTCGCAGGAAGTTTCGGAGGTACCGCTTTATCAGCATAGAAATACAAATGAGGTGGAAGGCAAAAGCACAGAAGATGTAGTCATTGCTCTTGAAAAATTCACCATACCCGATGCTAAGGTGCTTGTCATTGAATGGATGGAGAAAAAGGGAGGACGGCATATAAAGCTAATGGTTAAGAACAAGACGATTGTACATGCCAGACCTGTGCCTTCCGAATAAAAGTGATTAGATGTACTATAAAATCTTTGACGTAAGACATTAAACTTTGTCAATCATGAACGAACAAAACTCAGAATTTTTGAAAGAGCGTCTTTTCTACCTCGGCTTTGGCGATAAGCTGAATGCCGAACTGGAAAAGAACATGAAAGCCGGAAAGGAACAATTTCAACTTCCATTCCAGGGAGAATTTTCGAAGGGAGAAAAGAAAGATGTGGTGGACTACCAGATTGATTTCTCCAAATCCAAACAAGGCGATATGTACTTTGTGAATAAGTATCAGGCAACGCTGAAGAACGAAGATCCGGAGAAAGAAAAATCACAGACTTTTTACATCAACAAAGGCAATGGTGTAACAGCGAAAGAAGCCTACAATATGCTGGACGGACGTGCGGTAAACAAAAAACTAATGGATCGCGAGGACAATCCGTATCAAGCCTGGCTTCAGATCAATTTCAAAGAGAAGGATGATAACGGCAATCACAAATTGAATCGCTATCATACTGCCTACGGGTTTGACCTGGAGAAAAGCTTAGGAAAGCATCCCATCAAAGAACTTGCTGATGCTGATCAAAAAGCAACCGTGATGAAGAGCCTTGAGAAGGGAAATCTTCATGCAGTCACTTTCCAACGTGATGGCAAGGAAGAAAAAATGTTTTTTGAAGCGAACCCAAAAGACCGGAATGTGATTGTGTACGATTCCGCCATGAAGAAACAGTTTCAAGGCGTGAAGGAACACAAGGGGGAGTCAAACGAGCTAAAAGAGAAATCTGAAAAGAAAGACCTGAAGGATGAGCCGAAGGAGAGCAAGTCGAAAGGAAGAAAAATGTCGGTTTAATTGTTAGACTTTTTTAGAAGGCACGTCATGGGGAGGTGCTTCCAGGGAACCATTTATTCTTGTTCAATGGTAATTCTCGGACTGGTCCTCCCCATTTTTTTGCCTATCTAAGCTATCATTATCGATGAGATACTCTTAAACTATCCCTTTAGCTTGCCCTTCACCTTCATCACTGTGGAATATAGGCCATAGACTACCATTGCTCCGATAAAAAAGTAAACCCAAAAGGGAATGTTACGGCCTGCAATGATCAGGTATAAATACGCTGACACAAAAAAGAAACCTGTTAATAGCACGGGGATCACAACAGATTTTCTTTGCTTAATCCTTTTTACCACCCATCTCAGTGAAAGAAAGAAGAAGGGAATAGCTCCCACGTAAATCGAACCAAAAATAATCGGGTTCACATTATATTTTTCACCAAGCCCCATAAACCAATCTTTCAAGTCAAGTAACCATTCCATAGACGTCAGTTTAAAATGTGATAAATAAATTGCAGTAGCTTCTTTAAGCCACCAGTTAATATTTTTTCTTTATGTTTTACAATGATCATTTGATTTACGCGTGAAGCCACAGGATAAGGATAAATCTTATTGAAAATAGAATCAACACTGATGCCCGCACTGTTGGCCAATATGAGTTCTTGGATAAGTTCACCAGCGCCAGGAGCAATCATACAACCTCCTAAAACCTTTTGCTTACGTAAAAGACCGCTCTTTGAGATATAAAGCACAAGTCTGCCATATTGGTAGTTGTCCACAACGGAACGATCATCGTCAGTAAAATCCATCGCTAGTTTCTCAAAAGATTTATTTTGTTTCTGAAGTTGTTTTTCCTGCAAACCAAAGGTTGCTACCTCGGGATCAGTGAACGTTACCCAAGACATGTTGTCGTTATTCAATTTCTTTTTGAGCGGCGAAAACAAATTATTCAACAGAAGTCTTGCGTGTTGTTCAGCAGCGTGCGAAAATTGGAGTGAACCGGAAATATCCCCACAGGTATAAACATGTTTATTGCTGGTTTGTAAATAAGCATTTACCTCTATCTTTTTATTGTTTACTGCTATTCCAGCTTTTTCTAATTTCAATTGCCCCAACTCAAGGGTTCGGCCTACGGAAACAAATACTGCATCAAATGCTATACTTATAACCTTTCCATCTTTATCAACGATTACAGCTTCATTTGCACTGATAAATTCTTTCACCTCCGAATTCAAAATGATTTCAACGCCTTCTCCTTTTAACCTTTCAAAAAGTATCGAAGCAATCTCGTGGTCATCGTGTGGAAGAATGTTTGCGCCACGGTGCACAATTGTAATTGAAGAGCCCAGGCGATGTAAAGCCTGTCCAATTTCAATCCCAATCGGCCCACCACCGACAACCAAAATTCGCTGCGGTAAATCTCTGGTTTCAAAAATGCTCTCGTTGTTATACTGT
>JBGSJE010000015.1:0-361645 GCA_041742155.1 Chryseolinea sp.
AAATTAAGAATTTTTACAATAATTATCCGATGTTGGAATGTGGATAACTCAACTGAAAACTATCAAATTGTAGTCATGTCCCGAGTTATCCATATTTCAATATCTAAATTTAAAAAGGCTTGGTTATTAACACAGAATCTCCGTGGTGATCGGAATGAAGGTTCCCTGGCAGATTGCCCTGGGCGCTGTCTTCTGGGCGGGCGTTGTTTTTTTGTTGCTCTCTGTTTTTAATATCCGGACTCATATTGTCCGCGCTATTCCGCCAACTCTGCGCTATGCCATTACAGCAGGCATCGGGTTGTTCATTGCATTGATCGGTTTGGTGAATGCAGGGTTTATTGTACATCATCCCGCGACGGTTATCGGGATGGCAAAATTGGATCCACCACTCCTCGTTTTCCTCTTTGGTTTGTTTCTCACCGCTTTTTTCATTGCAAGGAAAGTTACCGGCGCCGTATTGTTCGGAATGGCTGCCACTACCCTGCTGGCTTATACACTCGGCCGGCTCTGGGGTGGAAATACACCTCTTGTGACGTGGCAGGGATTTTTAGCGGCCCCGGATTTCAGTTTGCTTTTTTCACTCGACCTCGTGCATTCATTCTCGTAGGCTCTTGCTCCGGTGATATTCGCTTTTGTCTTCACCGGTATGTTCGATGGCCTGTCGACGTTTGTCGCGTTGTCGGAAGCTGCTAACCTGGTCGATGAAAACGGCGAGCCGCGCAATATCAAACGGTCGCTTATCACCGATGCCGGCTCTACCGTGATGGCCGGATTGTTCGGTTCCAGTCCGGGTACCGCTTACATCGAGTCGGCTGTCGGAATAGAGGCGGGCGGCCGTACGGGGTTAACGGCAATAACCGGAGGCCTTTTGTTTCTGCCTTTCCTTTTTCTTTCACCGTTGCTTAAATCCATTCCACCGATCGCAACGGCGCTTGTGCTGGTGGGAGCATACATGGTCCGTCCCGTAACACGGATTGCCTGGACGCAAATGGATGAAGCCATACCCGCATTCCTTGCGATGATCCTGATCCCGTTTACGTATTCGATCACACAGGGAATTACCTGGGGCTTCCTCTCCTGGACGTTGCTAAAAGTTGCGCGCGGAAGATACAAGGATGTACCCATCACCCTTTGGATAATAGATGTATTTGCTATCGTATCGCTTGCGTTGGAGTAAGCAAACCATTAACTGTCGTGTTATGATTAAACTGATCTATAGTATTGTTATCGTCACAACGACGACCTGTTCCGCAGTGATCGCACAGTCTATCGTTGAGGTGCGCCCGGCTACCGTGATGCCGCCTCCCTCTCAAAATGATATCACCGGGATCCTTGGCGCATTCCCGGAGGAAATAAAATTTCTCCTCTCCCACGTTGAGGGTAAAACGGAATTCGTCATACAGCGTATTTCCTTTACGCAAGGAATGCTGAATGGTCAGCGCGTAGTGATCGCACAGACAGGAATTGGAAAGGTAAATGCGGCATTAACCACGATCCTGTTGATTGAGCATTTTCATCCGAAAGCCATCTTGTTCACCGGGATCGCCGGCGCAATTAACCCGAACCTCCTGCCGGGCGACCTTGTGATCGGGACCAGGATCGCCCATCACGACTATGGGACGCTTACAAAAGACGGCACTACCCGGAGGCCTACACGCAATCCGTCAACCATGCAGGAGAATCCGGTGTATTTTCAAAGTGATACCTCCCTCGTACGACTTGCCCTGGCCTCATCGAAACAGTTGTCGCTGGAAAAGGTCAGCGTATCTTCTGGCGCCCGGCTCTCCCAACTTGTTTCCGGGACGATTGTAACAGGTGATGTATTCGTTTCATCCGCACAGGCGACAAAGGAACTGAGAATACAAATGAATGCCGAAGCCACCGAGATGGAAGGCGCAGCTGTCGCTCAGGTCAGTTACCAGCAGCAGGTCCCGTTCCTGATTATCCGAAGCATGAGTGACAACGCAGGCAATAATGCTATTACCGATATAAAAGATTTCTACCAGATCGCTGCCCGGAACTCCGCGGGTTTTGTCATGGGTATCCTGGCACTTCAGACTGCGTTGGATAAGAAATAGTTGATCACGCCGCCTTTATTGTCGCAAACAAACCCTCAATTTGTCGTTATGCGCCTTTGCGGGTTTATACATCACCCCTAACTTGCATGTAACAACAAAACAATCGCCATGAAAAAGACAAATATCCTGTACTGGGTTTTTACCGGTATCTTCGGCGCATTTATGTTTTTCTCCGCCATCCCCGATATAATGGTCACCGAAGAAGCAGTCACCTTCATAACCGGGTTAGGTTATCCGAAATACCTTATTGCATTTCTCGGTGTGGCAAAGGCGCTTGGTGTGATTGCCATTATCGTTCCGGGATTTCCACGACTGAAGGAATGGGCTTACGCTGGTCTTTTCTTTGATCTGGTGGGTGCTACCTACTCCGGTATTTGTGTAGAGGGTGCAAAGCCGGAGCAATTGTTCATGGTGTTACCCTTTGGATTTCTCGCTCTGTCCTATATCTTCCACCACAAGCGGGAAACAGCCAGGAAAGTTTAGCAAAATACTATATGTATATCGTGAACCTGAACTATATCGTGCCGTTGGAAAAGCTCGACGCTCACATGACCGATCATGTGAAATTCCTCCGGAAGTACTATAAACAGAACGTGTTTGTCGCTTCGGGCCGTAAGGTTCCCAGGACCGGGGGTATCATCCTGGCGCTGGCGGACTCCAAAGAAGCCCTGGAGCGGATCCTGCATGAAGATCCATTCTTCATACACCAACTGGCAGCATTCACCATCACGGAATTTTTAACATCGCAATATCATCCCGACCTGAAAAATCTGCTGAAAGGGAGATCTGCCTGAAGTCCGGGCAAGGTTGTGTCAATACATCTTTGTTGCGGCTGCCGGTTCCTTCAGGCTTATGTGAAAAACGTGCAATGGTTCCTGCTTGTCTTCCACTCCATTTTTATTTACGTCGTGCCTGGCAAAAATATACATGAGATCATTTGGCGGATCGAATTGAGATCGAACGACGGAATAGTCGGCCGGTACAAGCTGAACCTTCTCCTGGCACGACGAACTGAAATAGTAGAATCGCCGTAAGTCGGTCTTGTTGATGAGCGTATCGCCGTTTGTATCCTCGTCATAGACTGAAACCATGTAATAATTCCGGTTAACCGGCTTGTTGTATAAAGAATCCTGAATGAAGGAAGGAAAATACAGGGACTTCACCAATACGGGATGATCAAACAAAAAATTCAATTTTTCGGTCGCCAGGTCGTAGTGAGCAACGTTAAGTAAGTTGTATCCATAAATGATGTCAATACCCGGCATAAAATGCTGCTGAAGCTCGCTTTCCTCGTACTCGTCGTATACACTTCGTGACGACCCATAGTATTCAGCGGAAACGGGCGCCTTCCGTACTTTATAAACAGTGACTAGCCGGTGATCCGGGAGGCCTGTCAAAACTACACGGTGCGGCGCCGACAACATCTCGGCTAACGACAGGTTACCCTTTATTGTATTATTCCCCAGCGTCGAATCCGCTGACGCCACGACGCTAACTTGTTCTTCTTTCGCTTCACGGTTCCCGGAAGAACAGGAAGAAAGTAATGCCGAAATACAAACAGCACTCAATAATATTTGATGCAGCCGCTTGTACGAACAGGAAGGAGCAAAGACCCGGGTACTCCGGCATAGTTTAAATTTCATCAACATCGGAAATTTTAATTCACAATAATAATTATCGCCTCCGGCCATACACAGTCACCTGCGGGCAATAAGGTTTCGCGTGTGCCCTCTGATTCACTTGCCCTCCAACACATTTTTGAGGTTCACCATATTTTTATTCATATCCTTCAACAACATACTTTTGATCATAGGTATCATCAGGTTCATCGGGAAGGGATTACTTCCCTTGAATGTGGTCGTTACATTTGTACGCCCGGCATCCAGAGCAGTTGTTGTGGTGAAAGCCTGGTTTGTGGCCTTAAACGGTTTTTCAAAACGTAGTTCGACGTCATATCGTTCGCCTTCCCTGATGGCCTTGATCTCCTGCGCTCCGACGCCTACATTCTTGTCGTCGCTGCTCCAGGAGGATATAAAACCTATGGTACCATCAGTTCCCTTATAGTCGATCCTGATATTCGGATCAGCCATCACCCATACACTGTATTTTTCCTGATTCTTCAGGAGCTTGACAAAGTTGAAAACCTCATTAACAGGTCTGTCAATGACAATCTGAGCGGAAATATCAATGGTCTTTGGCATGACTGCCGCCGCCAGCAGCACGACGGCTACGACAGCTAAAATGATGTACAGGATAATCATGGGTTTTATTGGTTTGAACAACAAGGTAAAAAGCATTTTCAAAAGTTCGGAATCCCGAAGGTACCTTTATTTGGGATTTATCTTGAAATACCGCTTCCGGGGTGCTTTCGTGTCCGTCATTTTCGGGCAAAGTGGGTTGATGAAAATCATTTTCATCGCACTGTTTATTGTTTACCTTCAAAAAAAAATACAACGCGAGACGGTTAACAAGAACAGAATATGCGGAATAAGAGTATCCAGACAGAGATAGACGCTTCATACCTGTACCAGAAACTGGCAGAGCACGAAAAGGATCCTGTCATTGCCAACGTATTTGCCCAGATGAGTGAAATCGAGAGAGGACATGCGGAAGCATTTGGAAAAAAGGAGAATATGAGTCCGAAGGAACTTGCACAGCCGTCGTGGCGTGCCCGTGTGCTGAATACGATCGGAAAGATCTTCGGCTACGACTATGTTTTTGGGGTGTTGCTGGATACGGAGCGAAGTATTTCGAGTGCGATCATTACTACGAAGAGAAAAAACAATTACGCGATAACCGGCGGAGAAACCAGTCATGTAAAGATACTTCGGTCGATCCTGGAAAAGCAGCCCGAAACTGCCGGCGCGTACATATCCAGATTCGAAAGCCGGCACCGGTCGGTGGGTGGTAACGCGATACGTGCTGCTGTACTGGGCGGGAATGATGGTCTGGTCTCGAACTTCAGTCTGGTCATGGGCATAGCCGGCGCCACCGCCGGTGAGGGTGGTGTTTTGCTGACAGGACTTGCCGGTATGTTAGCCGGGGCGTTGTCGATGGCGCTCGGCGAATGGATCTCCGTAAAGAGTTCACAGGAACTTTACGAAAATCAAATGGAGATTGAAATGGAGGAACTGGAGACTAATCCGGAAGGCGAACAGCGGGAACTGGCGATGATCTACATGCTGAAAGGTGTCCCGGAAACGCAGTCGTTGCAAATGGCCGCCGACGTTATGAAAGACAAGGGTCATGCGCACGACGTGCTCGTAAGGGAGGAACTCGGAATAAATCCGGATGAATTAAAAGGATCCGCCATGGAGGCCGCTATTTATTCATTCGTACTTTTTTCCGTTGGAGCTGTTATCCCTGTCATACCTTTTATGTTCCTTACCGGTTTCAGGGCGATTGTTCTGAGTGTAAGCCTCAGCGGACTCGGTTTGTTTGTCATTGGCGCGGCGATCACCCTCTTTACCGGAAAAAGCGTTTGGCGTTCCGGGTTTCGGCAACTGACCTTCGGACTAGTGGCCGCGGGAATTACCTTTGGCATCGGTCGACTTATAGGTGTTTCAATCACCGGGTAGCAGGCGGATCATAACGTCCTTCAGCCCGTTCTTTTCCGGATACGTGCAAAACCCAGCGTATAAAAGGAGTAAGAAATGATGTTAATAATATTATTGAGAAACCAGATCTGAAGACCGATGTTGGTCTGAAGGAAACTCATAATAAAGAAGGTACAAAAGCAATAAAAAAAAATACCAAGCGTGAACCAAAACACCTCGTTTGAAAAAACAGAATCTTCTTTTTCCACCAACTGAAGCAGCGCAAATCCCGCGATGAAAGAAACAACGATCTCATAGATGGCGTCGAATGGCGCATTGCGGGATGGATTACCTTCCGCCAGGTACGGGTAGATAAGAACACTAAACAACCAGAATGGTACCGTTCCGAACAGGCAGACTCTGGCAATGGTCCTCAACGGCTGATACACGATCGTCGCCTGCAGGAACCAAAAAAAGAAAAGCGCTTCCAGAAGTGAGTATACATTAAAAACAGGCAGGAGCGGCGATGTATTTCCGGTATGAATCATGAACCACATGGTCAGATCGGTTGTCAGGCCCAGCAGTAGAAAAAAAACGAACAGCCGACTGATGAGGTCGGCTGTTCGGAATTTTAATGCGCCTGTAAACAAAGGGATTAGTATGGTGAGAGCAAGGAGGCCTTTTATGACGGTTTGAGATTCGTTCATTGATAAGGTGGCGGTGGAAACGATTTCTGCAACATTATGGCAGAACTCCCTAATATATTATTTCCATTGCTATCTACCGCTATTAATATCACACGAATTCTGTTCGGTCTTTCCGATTCGTCGTAACCGAAGAAATATTTTACGGATACGGCGCCCTGATCCAGGAATTGCTGAATCTCGTGGCTGGGTGTTTCCCCAAAAAAGCTAAAAGGGTAAACGCAATACGGATCGGAATATACATCGGAAGCGATCGTCATCAGGGATTTGAAGTTTGTGGCCAGATTGGATACTTCTCCCGCGGGTATGGGAAGGCCGGTATTGCTCCTGATGCTGGGTTGCCGGAGCAGGTAAGATTTGACCGTTTGCGGGTCGATATCATTTTCCGTATATGTAAAGACGTTAACGGGGCGGATTACGTTCGGTCCGGGAACGGGAACGATACCCTGGTACTGGGGGATCTGTTCTACTGACATAAAAAAGCCGGGGAGATCGGACGGCCCTGGGTTGTAGCAAAACCACAAAAGCACGCCGTTCATTCCAGGCTGCAACCTGAATTGATCCGCGTTAAAAACGCCGCCGATCGATATTCCTTTGGAAATATTATTCAACGTCGTTTTTTGGAGTAAATCAGAAATCAATCTTGCTGTTTCGTCGAAGTCTATCTGCATATGTCGGGGGGTTTCACGGTTAGCATAAAATTTCGATCCTGTTTAGCTACAGAACCGAAATGCTCCCTGGTCTTTTCCGGATGCTACTACCATTCGTGTCAGCTGAAACTCAGCCTCCCGTGGGGAGGATATTGTAATCGAATAGGAAGACCAGGGTGAGCCCATCACAAACCAGTGTACAACGTATTCGCTATCCTCCTCAAGATCCACGGTGGCTGAATCACTGTTTTTCATGATCAGTTTATCATCCAGATATAACCACAACGAACCACTGCCAATAAATGTAGAGGCTATCAGTTTAGCCATGGCTTGATCGTTTAAATACTTATGTTAATGTAGCAACCCTGCACGCTTGATAACAGCACCATTCAGCATGCGGGTGGTTTTAGATAGAATCCGGCAGGTATGACAAGAATCCGGAATCAGTTTCGTTTTAACTGGAGTAAAAATTCCTCCTTCCTTCTCCTCGATACATCTATTTGCGAACCATCACTCATTTTTACAATACCCCCCTCACCCTTGATGTATTCCGTTATAAACTCCATGTTGATCAGATGCGAATTGTGTACCCGGAAGAATCGATACTCGGAGAGCATCTGCTCGCATTCCTTAAGCGTTTTGGATACGATGATCTTTCGTTTGTCATGCGTGAAAAAAGTCGTATAGGTGTTATCCGACTCGCAGCGCACAATATCTTTTACAGCCACAAAAATAAATCCCGTTAGGGTAGGTAAGGCGATTTTCGAATGGTCAGATTGCCGTATAACCAGGTTTGAAAGTAAATTCCTGATCTGTGCATCACTTCTGGCAACGGATTTTTTTTTCCTGAATTTTTCCAGTGCAGTACCCAGTTCTCCGGGGTCTATGGGTTTCACAAGGTAATCGATTGCCGCCAGCCGGAAAGCCTTAACCGCATACTCCTCAAAGGATGTGGTGAAAATGATCTCGAATGGAATAGCGGGAAGTGAATGTAAAAGATCGAAGGAAGTATCAGGTGGAATAATTACATCCATAAAACTTAAGTCGGGCGTCTCCTTATCCAGGAAAGTCCTTGCCTCACCCACTGTGGAAGCAATCTTTATGATTTCAAAATCCGGAAAATCCGCACGTAAGAGATCGCTCAGGTATTTTTGCTGTCGTTTATCGTCTTCAAGGATCAATACGCTGTATTTCATTTCTCTAACGTTTGATAGTTCGCGGCGGCTTCGGGGCTTAAAACCGCCCGCTGGCAACCCGGGATTACTAGTCTTCAAAAGGTAACAGCAACGTTACCCGTTTGCCTGTAAGTTCGTTCTTTTCATTGAACAGGTCAACCAGTGTAAATTTCGCGTCGGTTTGATGCCTTTGATTCACAACCTTAAGTCGCTCTTGAATTAGCGCCATCCCCATCGACGTCTTCTTCACGGTGTTCGACAGATCATAATGCTGTTTTACGCCATCCTGCTGACCATTGTCTTCAAGGATACAAATAAGCATCCGGTCATCCCGCTTTATATCAAGACGAATCTTTCCGCCGTTACCCTTTTGATTGACGCCATGCCAGATCGAATTTTCAACAAACGGCTGGATCAATAACGGCGGAATATGGATAACATCCGGATCAATTCCTTCCTGTAACACGATCTCGAAATCAAAGGAATGATTAGTCCGTAGTTGTTCCAGTTCAAGATAGAGCCTTAATGCCTGAAGGTCGTCCGTCAGCGGTATAACCCTGTAGGCGGAGGTCTCCAGAATTTGCCTGATCAACCGTGAAAATTTTATAAGATATTCGCTGGCTTTCGATATATCGTGACCGTGCATGTAATGATGTATGGAATTGAGACAATTAAAAATAAAATGAGGATTGATCTGCGCCCGTAGCGCCTTCATTTCCATTTCGGAAATACTGAGCTTTAATTCAGCCTCCTTTTGCTTAAAATGAGATTCGCGCTTGGCGCGGTAAAAAATAAAAACGATAAACGAAAAAGCAACAACCACCGGAATCAACGCGTAAAAAAGTGTTCGTTGGATCTGTGCATCCTGTTGTTCCAGAATGGATGCAGAATTCGGCACGGCCTCCGATTGTTGGATGAAGACCAGAAGCGTGGAAAACAACGCACCTACTTCTTGCTGCTGGTACTGCATAACGGTAATACTAAGCCTGATTTAAGATGATAAAAGTTACTGTTTTTCCGCCGGGTAACGAGCCTCTTCGCGATAAAAATATGAATATAAACGGCGGTGCCGCAATTCACGGTATAAAAAAGCCTGACTCCCGCTCGATCTTTCACTGCGTTGTCCACATTACGCCCCAGCACCTAGGGTACACGGTAACAGCGAAAAAACCGGCAAGCCTATGTAAAAAAATTAAGGAATTCGTATCCTGCTCTGTTCCCGTATTAACAAAGATACTTCGCCACAATACTTTCGTCTATATCGATTCCATTTGAAGTTCGCCCGCATTTTTATTAAGTTGACTGCCTGCTAAACCTACACCCATGAAGATCTCAACCCGCATTGGCCACGCTTTTTTTGTCCCTGTGCTCCTTTGTTTCGCGTGTGAAAAGCCTCCCAGGGATGACAGCAAAACGAGCGGTCCTTTTTTCAGCGAAAATATCCGGCCAACGGACCCGCGCACACCGGAAGAGGAAAGGAAAGGTTTTATTCTTCCTCCCGGTTTTGAAGTTCAGCTTTTCGCTTCGGAACCGGATATCGACAAACCGATCAACATGACCTTTGATGCCAAAGGCCGGATGTGGGTTACCCAGTCATTCGAATATCCATTTCCCAACATAGCCAAGCGTGGAACCGATAAACTGACTATCGTCGAGGATACAGACGGCGATGGTAAAGCGGATCGGTTCACCACGGTCAGTGATACCCTTAATATTCCCATCGGAATTCTTCCCCTTCAGGATGGCGCTCTTTCCTTCAGCGTACCGAACCTGTACCGCCTAACCGATGAGAACGGAGATGGTAAACCCGAAAGCAGCAGGCTCATGCTTGGGCCGTTCGGTTACCGGGATACGCACGGCATGGTAAGCAATTTTATGCGCGGTTACGATGGCTGGGTCTATGCCTGTCATGGTTTTACGAATTTTTCGAGGTTCTCAGGTTCCGACAAAGACTCTATTACATTAGTGTCGGGAAACACGTTTCGTTTCAGACTTGACGGTAGCCGGGTAGAACAAATGACTTTCGGGCAAGTCAATCCCTTTGGCCTCGTCTTCGACATCTATGGGTATGTTTATTCAACAGACAGCCACAGTTCCCCGCTTTACCAGCTGATTCGCGGCGGCGATTACCCACACTTCGGAAAAATTTCCGTGATGGGATTTGCACCCGACATGAAGTCGTTGGAGAATGAAGCCACCGCCCTGTGCGGTATTACTCAATATGCCGACACAAAATTTCCAGAAGATTTTCAGGGTAATTTTTTTATTGGCGACGTCGTAAATTCCAGGGTACATCGTTACTCCGCCACCTGGAATGGATCTTCGCCGGTGGGTAAGTCCGAAGTGGACTTCATTAAAAGCGAGGACCCCTGGTTCCGGCCTGTTAATATTAAACTGGGACCCGACGGCGCCCTTTATGTCGCCGATTTCTACAACGCGATCATTGGTCACTACGAAGTACCTCTCGATCACCCCAAACGGGACAAACAACGAGGCCGGATCTGGCGGATCACCTATAAAGGACAGGACCGCGACAAACCGGACCTTACCGTTGCCGACCTGAACAAATTAATCGAAGCGCTGAACGGCGACAACCTTCCAATCCGGATGATGGCTACCGATCAGATTACGGACCGTATCGGCAAAACAGCAACGGACGCGCTGATCGCGGAGATTCGTAAACCGGACCTGGCGCCGCAGAAATACATTCATTTGATGTGGGCCGTTCATCGGCTGGATGGACTGACTGATGACCTGTTAAAGACTGCCGTACTTCATAAAGACAGCCTGGTACGGTTACATGCCCTGCGGATTCTTCGTGAACGGAAAGCGGACCATAAGTTCTACCCACTGATCATGGACGCTGTCCAGGATAAAAGCCCTCATGTTCAGCGAGCGGCGCTGGAATTATTGCCTGCATTTCCGGAAGTGAGGTCGGTGGAAACAGCCCTCGGCGTGATGGATAAAACAGATCCAGGTTTCGACAGTCACCTTTTTTACACCGCGCGCCTATCGATCCGGAATATGCTGCGGGTGGACGAATTGCTCCGGGAAGTGGTCGACGTAAAATGGAAAGACAAGGAGCTGGACTTTCTCGCTGCCATTATGGTTGATGTTCCCCTACCCGCATCCGCCAGTTTCCTGACTAACTATATGAGTACCGGAAAACTCCCCCGGGAAAGAGTACCAGCTGCCTACACGCAAATCGCACGGTTTACCCCGGTGGGCCAGCTTTCCGGGGTTGTCGGCAGCAGCATGACCAAACACCAGGATGATATCCAGCTGCAAGCGCTGATTTACAAAGGCCTGACCGACGGTATAGCTCAACGGACCGACAACTCGAACCTGAAAATCTTCGACGCCTATGCCCCCGCACTCGCCGAAGGGCTATTGAAGAAGTATCCGGCTACGGACACGACAGACTCTGACGAAAAAGTAATGTTTCAGCGCACCGCCATTGATATCGCCGGGAATTTCAAAGTACAAAAACTGACCCCCGAATTGAAAGAATTCCTGGAACAGGGACCGAAGCTTGGCTGGACGATCCGGGAAGCGGCTTTGCGATCGTTAATGAAGATCAGCCCGGAGCACGCTTCGATCGGTGCCGGTATCATTGCAACGGATTCGGTACGCGAATACCAGCGAAGGATAACGGCTGTATTGGGTGAGTTCCCGGGAAAAGCAATCAACAGCGTGCTCGGTGAGCTGAAATCTATTCCAACCGATGTACAGGAATCCGTAGTCGTAGCGCTGGCCGGCTCACCGGAAGGAAAAGACATTGTTTACCAGAAAGTCAGGAGAGGCGAGATCCTTCCCAGGGTGTTGATTAGTCAGCGTGTATCAGAACGGTTAACTGCCAAGGCTAATGCCAAACAACAAAAAGAATTCGCGGACCTCACCGCATCTCTTGAGCCCGTAAGCGAAGAGCGGCAGCAACTGATCGACAAGCGTGTTGCGGCCTTCGAACTCCTGGCCAAATCGGACCTCAGCCTGGACTCCGGCAGAATGGTCTTCGAACAGAATTGCGGCCTTTGCCACAAGACGGGCGGACAGCTTGGAGTTGGTCCGCAACTGGATGGTATCGGCAAAACGGGAACCCATGGCCTGATGGAAAAAATATTGGATCCGAACCGGAATGTATCTCAGGCTTTCCGTAACTACAGCATTACGCTGAAGGACGGAACACTCAAAAGCGGGCTCTTCCGTCGTGACGAAGGTGGCGCCCGGGTATTCGCGGATGTAACGGGTAAGGAATTCAGTATCCAAAAGAAGGATATCGCAGAGGAGAAATTATTAAAGTACACCCTGATGCCAGACTCTTTCGGTGAAACCATCAAGGAACGCGATTTCTATTCACTCATCAACTATCTGCGTACATTGTGATCATGAAGAGTAATAAACAGTAACAATGGCCCTATTTTCTTAAGGAAAAACGAAAGATAAACATGAAACCGATTTTACCTCATCGCAAGATAAATATAACGGCTTTGCTGATACTGGGCCTCTCTGCATCGTCTCTCGCCCAGACGACAGGCCAGGTAAGTTTTAAAAAAGCTCACCTCTGGGACGAGTTTTACACAGAAGCGGCCACGGTCGGCGATGTAAACAAGGATGGGAAAACAGATATCATCGCCGGCGCCCGCTGGTTTGAGGCGCCGGACTGGAAAGTTCATGACATCTGGAAACCAAAACGTTTCGATTATACCAAAGGATACAGCGATTCATTTTTGAATTTTATGACGGATGTAAACGAGGACGGATGGATCGACCTGATCTGTTTTGATTTCCCCGGTAAAGAAGTGTACTGGCTGGAAAATCCGGCCGGAGCGGATGTACTGTGGAAACGAAGTCTGATCGACTCGGTTGCGTCGAACGAATCGCCGATGATGGTCGATATCGACGGAAATGGAAAACAGGATCTGGTGTTCGGCAATGAGAAAACCGGCCAGATGAATTGGTGGACCAGCTCTGTTCGGTCAAAAAAAGTAACATGGAAATCAACTGCCATTAGCGAACCCCGTGCGAAAGGTATCGGTATGTTCTCCCACGGTCTCGGATGGGGTGATATCAACGGAGACGGGATCAAAGATGTGCTGATCATCGGTGGCTGGTGGGAAGGGCCCAAAGACATGAAAACCTCGCCCTGGAAATTTCACGAAGCGAGTCTCGGTTATCCTTGCTCGCAAATGCTTACCTACGATTTCGACAATGACGGCGACACCGATGTCGTTTCAGGTTCCGCACACGATTATGGTTTGTGGTGGCATGAGCAGGTGAAAGACCGGCAGCAGAATATTTCATTTGTGCGGCATGTAATCGACAGTACGTTCTCGGAACTTCACAGCATTGAGCTGGAAGACGTGAACAACGACGGGCTACCCGACCTGATTACGGGTAAACGTTTCTTTTCGCACCAGGGACATGGACCAGGCGGGATGGAACCGGCGGTAGTGTATTGGTTCGAGTTGCTGAAAGACGGGAAGCAGAAACCTGTATGGGTACGGCACCTGATCGACAATACATCGGGAGTGGGGATTCAGTTCGAAGCGACGGACATGAATAAAGACGGCAAGCTCGACTTTGTGATCGGAAACAAGAACGGAGTATTTTATTTCGAGCAGAACTGAAAAGGTTAGCCGGACTTTTTTTGTCCGTCAATTCTTACGACGACTGCTTCACATCGTTCGCGTAACCTTGCACCCGGAACGATGAAATCAACACCGGTACGACTGCCGCCACCAGGCATCCGCCGGCAGCGATCAGTACATTATAAACGTTGCCGAACAGCTGACCTGAATTGAACACAATTAAAATGATCACCACCGAGAAAGGCATCGAGCAAGCGAGCACATTCATGGCAAAATCAAGGTCGAATACTCTGTGTTTATTCGGATTGTTCACTTTGTCCTCCAGTGTATTCACGGCTGTCATATGAGAATAGGGCCAAAAGCTGCAGGCACTCTGCGGAAATACAACGATCAGTAACATCGTTGCCAGGTCGTTGACAGGCAGGATCAACAGCAGGATCGCCGAAATAAGAAAAGCGATACTGGATCTGAAAAAAAGAAATGAAAAGATCGTCCGTACCTGATGCCATGTAAGGCGGATGGACAAGCCGATAAACAGAAGGATCATCGGCGTCATCAGCAAGCTGACCTTATCGATACTTTGCCGCAAAAACCCGGGAAAGGAATCGTACGACAACCCCAGGGAAAGCATCACAACGGCCAGCGCGATCACCAGGTTCACCGGCTCATTGATAAGGGAAATCACGACGTCCCTGATATTTACTTTTTTATCACCGCTGACCTCGCGGTGCGAATCGTAATACCATTTCATCGCGATGACATAAGCGATGATAAGTACGAAGATTTTATTACCGATATCGGCAAGCGCAGCCATGGCGACACCCGACTCTCCGCTGAATTCAAGTATAAACGGAAAACAGGAGAGACCCGGCGCAAGTGAAGGGATCAGCAATACGAGGGTTCGGAACTGGTTTTCGGGTATGTGAAAGAAGGACCTTACAGGAAGTTTGCTGACCAGGAAATACATGATGAGATTAAAAGCCATGGCCAACACAGGAATGATGATAAGCCCTGCTGAAAAATTGATCTTCAGCAATGCAATCAAAATAGTGGCAGGCAGGGCAAGACTCAGTATGATCGTCCTTAAACCATCCCGTTGTTCCTTGCCCTTAAATTTGCCGCGGAATAAATAGCCGAGCAGAATTAACAGCAGCAGGGAAATCGTTGTCTCTACGGAACTCATTTGCCGGGATGGTTTTACTTAACTGAAAAAGCTCAGCTGATAATTGAATTCAGGCTCTTCGCAAATAATTTCAGTTCATCCATGGTTCCCATGCTGACACGGGCGTATTGTTTGCCGTGAATTTCAAAACCGCGGATACCGACACCTTTCTCAAACATCTTGTCCAGAAGATCTTTTACCGGCATTTGAATGGGGAAAAGGATAAAATTTGTAAACGACGGTATAGGGTTCATACCGGCTTTTTTCAATTCCTCAAATGTATACTCGCGGTTTATCTTGTTATTGGTACGCGTGTAATTCTGAAACTCGACATCGGTAAGGCTTGCCATTGCCGCTTCGAGTGATGTGCAGGAGATTCCCATTTCCGTCCTGACAAGATCCTGAATCATCTTAACGCGCTCCGGTTTGGCCACCATATAGCCCATTCTGAGTCCTGCCATCCCGTGAATTTTGGAAAATGTACGACAGACAATGATATCAAATCCTTCGCTGATCAATCCCACGGTCGTTTGCGCTGATGCATTGTCCAGCAGTTCCAGGTATGCTTCGTCGATAAAAACCGGAACCTTGGTGCTCACGCGCTTGCAAAATGCCTTGAGTTCATCGCTGTTTGTCAGTGTACCCGTAGGGTTGTTGGGATTACATACATAGATCAGTTTAGTATCTGCATCGATAGCTTTTTCCATTGCGGCGAGGTCGTGCGAATAATCAGGGCGAAGCGGGATATTCTTCCAAGTCGCACCGATCGACTGCGCCGTATTGACCAGCGACATGTAAGATGGATCGGCAGAAATCACATTTCCTCCTTTCATCAGCAGGGCAAACGCTGTTTTCTCCAGCAGGTCCGTCGAACCTGCAGCGAGCAGTACGTTATCTTTGGTTACTCCCTCCTTCTCCGCCAGAATTTCAATCATTTTCAGGGAGCTGTTATACACATAGCGGTTACCCAGGCTGGCGCTGGCTGCTATTGCCGCAATCGCTTTTTTGGACGGCCCCCACGGATTCTCGTTCGCCAACAAGCGGGCCTTCAAACTCATACGGTCCTGCATGGGTATCCGGTATTTTTCGACCAGCGCGGGAACTCCATACACCGGTTTCATACCAAAAGCCTGTCTGGCCTGAAGTTCGTTTGTAAAGGAAAGCCCTGTCATGATGCTGCCTGCTGCCAAAGCACTTTGCTTAAGCCATGTTCTTCGGTTGACGTTTGATTTCATGGTGGTGTTCGTGGGTTATTTTTGGGGAAGATTTGAAAGCGTTATCGGTTTTTCAGGAGTTTCACATAAGGCATTTTTGCCACCGGAGGAACAGCGCTCGTTTTCATTCGGTTTAGGTTACGTGCAAGTGAATTTTGTGAAATTTACTTTCGTAATCAACCCGTTGTGCAGAATAACATACCTTGACTAGTCGTTTTTAAAGGATAAAATATAACAATTCCGGAAAATCAACCGATTGCAGGTTGGCGTACAAACGCATGCATAAAAAAGGGGGTCGCTCGAGAAAAAATTTGAATATTTTTTCAAAAAAATTCAAAAACAGCTTAAAACAGATAGCTCATCCGTTGCAATCCGCGGGCGGGAATGGTTTTGAAAGCAATAAAAACGAGGAGTTGGCTGGTGCCGGATGGCATGGTCATCCGAAAAAACCCACACCCCTCGCCATCAACCCGGCCAGCAGCGGGATAACAAACAGCAGAAGCAATTCAAAACGCAGCATCCAGAATACCCTTCCAGGCACGGTGATCACTTCGGAAGGATCTCCCCTCCGCTGTTTAGTAAAGAACACGGTCGGATAAATCGAAAGCAGTCCGACGATGACAAACAGCGTTATCTTGGTGTGAAAGATCCAGTTTTTGGAATAATAGACGGCGGGCTTTCCGATACCTCCAAGCCACAGGGTAAGCCCGGCACACAACAGCGTAAGAGCAGCAAATCCATACACGGCATCGATACGCGCAAGTTTTGCAATCTCAGTCCGGGTCATTTCTCTTTTCAACATCAGGTGCTCAGCCACCAGTGTGCTCACAATGGTAAAAATGCTGACGAAGTGCAGGTAGCGTAATAGAATTTCCAGTGTCATAATCGGATTTAGTTTTTATTAATTGTGTCGTCGCGATAACGATCCCGGGTAAGCCGGTTTCCTTTTCAATGGGATTCAAGTTTCGCCTTCAATGTCATCAGGCGTTCTTCAAGCACCAAAGCATGGCCCTGATCGATCATTTGCGGCAATCCTTGTAATGCCTCGTCAATGCTCACGGAAGCCTTGCCTCTCTCGTCTTTCAAATATGCGATACAAGCCTCGATTGCCAGCACCTGGCCTTTCGGGATCACCGCAGAGGGTTTATACTTAGCCCAATACTTCAACGACGTCTCCAGGTCATGTTTACCATAAGCGTAAAAAAATGCAGCTTCCAGCCACAATGCGCTGCGGATACCCTGCGGTATATCACCGGCCCTGCCGATGTATTCCTTCAAATGTAACTCCGCCTGCTCCAGATCACCCCGATCAAAAGCGGCCTGGTAATAGAAGGAATTTATATAAACAAGGTAGGGATCATTCAGCTTCCGGGCTAGCTCATTCGCCTCCTGCAGTTCCTTCATATCCAGGTTCCGGGGCCTGGTACCGCCTGATACCTCCGAGATAATTTTCAGCATCAGCACTTCGAACCGTGAGATTTCCCCGCCACGCTGGAGACGCAGAATCCGGGCACCATCAGACAAGAATCCGCCACTGCGCAAGGGTGTGATGGTGACAACGAAAATACCAACTGACAACAGAGCTGTAACCAGCAAAAAGTATTTCCCGGTCTGCAGCGGCAACCCGGAGGTGGCATCCACGTCGACCAGTCGATAAGCGCTATAAGCCAGGGCCGCCACCACCATACTCGCCAGAGGTCCGCCAAAAGCGTAAATAGAAAAACGGTTCCGGAGATTGTCGGTACCGATCGGCATACTCACCACGAGGCCACCGGCAACATTTAGATTTTTGTTCCACTTGAAGACTAAACGCGATCGTTCCTTCACCCACATAAACGGGCCCACGACGTACATTCTGAAATCAAAGTTCATCACCCTTCCGGCAAGAGCGTGGCCCAATTCATGTAATCCGATGACAAGAAAAAAAGAAGGGATAAACAGAATACACGAGATCAGGACGACTTCTCCCGGGATACCGGAAGAGGCTCGGGCACCTAGTTTGCCGACAAAAAAACCGACTACGGCACCGACTACGCACATGAATAGGATACTGATGAGTTTGAAGGAATTTCTCTTTTTCATTGGTAAAACACGGGCATGGGAAGCGTCGAGCGGTTAGTAGACAAACCCGCTTGATAATTACAATTCCGAGCCTGGATTGTTTCGGGAAAAGTGACCGAAGAGAAAACCGGCCGTGACATCTTATTACAATTCCTTACGCGACCATGACATCTTCATTACGGGGCTTCCGTTTTCCTGATTGTTAGACACAACAAATCAAATAAAAATTATGAAAATCAGGTTAACGACTCTGGTGATCGCGATGTTGACATTCTCCGCGATCAGCGTAAAGGCACAGTATGACGAGTCCCGCATCAAAATCATGCCAACGGCAAAGCCCGGTGTATTGAGACTTGTACACGCCATCCCCACGGATGAGCCGGTGAATATTCAGTTCATCACCGATCATGGCATCGTTTCCTCCGATGAGATCAAAGGTAAGTTCCCCAAAGGTATTTCCAGGCGTTACGACTTCCATCAGATCGATGACAACGATTTCCGCATGGTCATCAGCTCGTCCGGCCTGTCCGTAACCTATCATATCGTTCAGTCGGATGACAAAAAAACATTCACCAGCTTCCTCGAAAAAACAGTCCATAACTACGACGTGCTGGCTGCCCGGAATTAAGTACACCGGAAAGAATACCTGTTTTTAGCAATACGACGGACAATACCGGGAAGATCGTCTCCCGTAGTTGTCCGTCGTTATATTGTCAAGCAAATGATTACCTTCGGAAAAACGGATATGAGCAATACCCGCTCGTTAGAGATAAGCCTGTCGGATATGGTGGAGCAATCGAACCTGGTCCTGAAAGTCAGGTTCAGGGAAGTGTTTGAAGAACATGTCCCGGTCGTTGATAAATCATTGGGCCAGACGGCGCGGGAAATACAACCTTTTGTCAAGCGTGGCTGCGTCTTCGAGGTATCGGGTGTACTGAAAAACACGGCTCGTATTGAGGTTCCGGGAGAAATCCGGGTACCTGATGAAAACTGGCGAAGGTTGCTGGGCCAGTACAGGGAAAAACACGCCAATGGTCCTGTTAAATTTTATACCGTCCCGGTATATAATACCGACGTCCCTTCGATTAAAAAAGCATCCATTATTTTTTTAGTTCATTTTCAGGGGATGTTTGATCTGACAGCAAAAGATGCGTTTGAAAACCGGGACGCGGAAGAAAAAGTCGTGATGCTGGTCGCCGGGTAAATGCCTGAAAAAAAATTTGTGCTGTAAATATATGCTGACATAGGGTTGTCAGGGGTGCCGCCTTTCTTTGAGTCAAATCAAACACAAAGACTATGACACAACTTGAAGCCCTTATCGGCGAACTGGAACAGGAAGCCGTTACAACCCGCAACATGCTTTCCGTCGTACCATCCGAAAAATTTGACTGGCAGCCGCATCAAAAGAGCATGACTTTAAAAAGGCTGGCCACGCACATCGCCGAATTGCCTACGTGGATTAAGATGACCGTTACGACGGATGAACTGGATTTTGAAAACAATCCATATCAGGCAAGAGATGTCAAAGACACGAAGCAACTGCTGGCCTACTTTGAAGAAAGCCTTGAAGAAGGACGAAAATACCTGGCTATAGCGCGGGAAGATCAACTGGATAAACCCTGGACACTGCGGAGCGGAAAAACAATTTACAGCACCGAGCCCAAACGCAACGTTTTGCGCATGGCCTTCAGTCAGGTTATTCATCACCGCGCTCAACTTGGCGTGTTTCTCCGGTTGCTGAATGTTCCGATCCCGGGAAGTTACGGACCCAGTGCCGACGAATCATTCTAGACCGGCGGCATCAGGCTATACAGCTTTGAAACGCGGGAACATCCCACATGGAGGACACAGGCAAATGCGCTTGTGTCTGTTCCATGTTGCATCCCTGACAGGCTAGTCGGCGCTAAAATAGTTGACCAGGCCTTTGACCAGCTGGATACCACCGAAAAGTATAGCACCCCAAAAGATAAATCCTATATTGGCAACGGTAGCCACCGTTCCACCTACGCACCATAGCGCGCCATAGATTATATCTTTTGTAGCCGCATCCTTTTTGGCTTTTTTTATCTCGTCCTCAACATTCCTTACAATGGTATAGGCCGCGTCTTCGCTTAAGCCCTTTTCTGCAAGGGCGAGCCTGACGTCCGTTGCATTTTTCTTTTCGTTCACAATAAGATTAGCCGCGTAATTGTAGATCTCATTAACGGCATGTTGCTGACTGACCTCTGAATTCTGCATAACTTTTTTTTGTGTACATATCAGTTGTCAATAAAAAGTGACCGTCTTCCAATTGTCAAATGATTAAAAAAAACCAGATCCTTCAAAAAAAAACGAGTAATGATATCATGAAGGCAGGTACATGTACGTTGAATGTAAGGTTTATTGCTATTCCGGTGTTTTTATTTCTCCGGCCGCAACAGTAAGTTTGGGAGGAAATAAAGTTATAAACTCTATTTGCCTGTGATGACGACTGTATTTATAATTTATTTTTTACCATGAAATTCAGGAATTCTCCGTTTTGTGTCTATTGTCTTTTGGTTCTTTCGCTTTCAGCTTTGTCCTCATGTGATTCGGATGACGAAGAAACACCAGGCGCTGGCACAACGATATCCGGGATTTCGCCTGACACTGGACCCTCGGGTACGCAGGTTACGATCTCCGGTTCGGGATTTGGCGATGCTCCGGGAGAAAATATCGTAAAATTCAATGGTACCGAAGCCGTGGTGCTGAGCGCATCGGCGAATCAAATCGTAGCCGAAGTCCCTGACGGCGCGGGAACGGGAAAAGTAACGGTCGCGGTAGGCGGAAACATAGCCGAAGGCCCCGTATTCACCTATACCGAACCACCTACAGCGACCGCCTATTTTATATACTTTAAGGCAAACGGTTCAGCAAAGCTGTTTGAAGATGGAAACCCGGGCTATCAGGTGTGCGGCGACTGTAGTTGCAGCTACATCCCGGCGCTAGATGAAACAAGAAACGCCGGCATCGATATCTGTCAGGTCAGCGACGTAACGGCGGCCATGATCGAGAATCTGAAAAACAAGACTATTCCATTCAAGGACGATGGCTTCCCCATCGCAGCATTCGGGTTCGAGGAAAACAATATCGCCTACCATACGGACTATGTAGACCAGGGGACCAACACGGTCACGATATCCAATGTCGTTGCAGACGGGACATTCAATGAAAAGAAAGCCTACAAAGTGACCGGTACATTTTCATGCAAAGTGGCCAAGTCTGACGGAACATCCGTTACAACCATTACAGACGGGCAATTTACAGTCCGGTATACGGAAGATTTTTAGGAAGCCTTTACCATCACCGTTGATTTCCGGTTCAGGCGCAGGGTAATCCGTACCACTGTATTGTTGTTACACTACGGCAGCCACCGTTACTTCTTCCCGAGAATAGCCACGACAAAATCCAAGGCGAGCTTCACTCGTTCCCCCGTGTAAAATGCGTCGCCACCGTGAGCCGCGCCGTATACCACATCGAATTGCACGTTTCTGTTTTCCTTTTTGTACGCGCCTGTCAATTCGTGTGATTGATTGATCGGCATCTGCGGATCCTGATCGCCGTGGAAGATAAGAAGCGGAGGATCATTTTTATCCACATGAGCAACCGGGCTGGCAAGTGTGGCGAGCTTGGTATTTTGTTCCGGCAGGGAACCCAGCAACAATTCCAGCGCCGGCTTCCTCACGTTGAGTCCGAACGGTGTCGACTGCTGCAGGATGGTGTTGAGGTTTGACGCGCCGAAGTAGTCCAGGATACCCTGAACGTCAGACGATTCCTTCAGGTAATCACCGACCGTTCCTTCGAGCTCAGCCTGACCGTTGGTTACGCCGACTGCGGCAGCGAGATGCCCGCCTGACGATGATCCGGCGATCACGATCCTGCCCGCGTCACATCCGTAGGCGGAAGCCTTTGCGCGAAGAAAACGGATTGCCGCCTTGATATCGTGTACCTGGGCGGGAAACCTCGCTTCCGTCGACTGCCTGAATTCAATACTTGCAGTCGGAATACCGTTTTCAGGAAAGATCCTGGGAACACCATCCTTCGTTCCGCTTCTCCAGGCGCCACCATGCACCCATACCAGCAATCCATTCGTTATCGGCTTCTCGGGAATATAAAGATCCAGTTTTAATTCCTTTCCGTCCACCTTCGCATAAACGACGTCGCGTTGTGTCGGAACCATTTGACCGAATGCGCCCGTGGTGAAAAGAACCACGGCGATATAACCCATCCTTGTTAGTGCTTTGCTCATTGTGTTGACGAACTTATTCACTAACGAATATAGAACAATCTTACTGTATATTACCGTACCCTAATGCCTAGCCGGTAACACAGTCAGGCTGCTCTTCATTAATGACATTCGATCCTGCACCTGGCAAGGATCGCTCGTTGACAGGGGTGTCCATTTACTTTTTCCTCGTTAAGCGAACGTATTTTCAGATGTACAGCGCCGAGGGGATTATCATAGTAGCTACATTCGTTATACCACTTAATCACTTGTACCATGCGGTCACAAACGTATTCATTAGTGCTGGTAGTACTACTGGCACTATCAAACTATTCCTATGCGCAGTTTGATACAAAAGAATATCTTACCACGATAGGTGATCTCGTTAACAAAAAAGGATTCAGCGAAAATGCACCGCTAAGTCCATTGCAGGCTTTATATTATGTTCAACTCCTTCAACCGGGGTTTCTATGGAAAGATCTGACCACCATGATCCTGTTAAACAGTGGAACGGAATTTGAAAAAGCATCGGGGCTTGTAAATGAAGTCAGCAAAAATTTTGTGGAGAAGATCAAATGGCCGTATGCAGAGACCCCGGAAGGACCGGTGAGCGAAAACGGAAACGGGTTTGCAGCAATTACACCGGTCAGTGACAGCTATGTGTCGACGATGCCAAAGGGATTCACACCGGAGATTACGTCCGTCGAAAAAAAGGAAAACGTGAATGAGTCGGTTGTGGTCAAAGCAACTTCCTCCGGCACCACATTGCTCCCGGCTGAATTAACGCGAATAAAGCGTTCCGACTATATCGAATACGGAAGCCTTGGCTTCTACTACAATACAGCGATCATCCATCCATCATACAAAGCGGAGATCACCAGCCTTGCCCAGCATATGAAGGCAGACCCGGCCATACATTTAGTAATACACGGATATTGTAACGGCGACGCACCGCGTACTATTATTACCGCCGGAATAATGACTGAATTTTTTGAGATCAATCAACACGATCAAAAAAAATCCGCCACGGCGAAAGAACTTAGCGAGCTGAGAGCGGCCTATGCCAAACGATTCCTGATCGCACAAGGTATCCGCCCGGAACGGGTCCAGATCATTGGTGAGGGCGCTGAAAGGATGATCTACCCCGCAACCAGCAAACACGCACATTACAACGATCGAATAGAGCTGGAAATAATCCGTGCGACAAAATAAACGAACCTGTTAGTATCCGCGGGCACTGCCGCGATCTCAACCATCCCCATTTTGGCCGCATACCGCCTGACGGTTTGGACTGATCCACACGTCACGGCACACATTCCAATGATTTGCTTCTTTCAGGATAACTCCTTCCACGCACGCTGAATAAAAAGGACTGGGGAGTATGCGCGTTTTTGTTAGATTGTATTCAGAAACAACGCACTGCCAAACCAGCCCATCCGATGAAATTTCACTTATTCTATTCTACCCTGCTCCTATGCCTGTGGATGTCCTTCACAGGATGCGGACCCCATAAAAAACAGGATGCAGGTATTGATCAAGCCGACACCGTCGTACTCCGTGTTACGAAAGACGAAAAGGAAGGCACTATTTCCATCTTCCGCAACGGGGAGTCTCAAGCGATCGTCATTCAAAATGCAAAACCGGATTTTCGTCCTTACCTCCATCCCATCTCGGCGCCGGATGGCAAGGGACAACTGACGGAGTATAGTCCAGGCCACCACAAGCATCAAACCGGACTCTACTGGGGGTTTACGCGTGTAAATGGAACGGGCGCTCCGATGGATACGGTGCACAAATATTTTTATCAAAAGGATAAGTTTCCCGGTATGGAGAAAAGTATTGGGCGGGATTTCTTCCATCATCCTGATGGCGGTTATTGGAAACGTCTCTCCTTTACAGTCATCGAGGCCGAGGGTCCGGAGGTTTCCTGGGAGACTGTATACAATATGCTGGACGCCGACGGCAAGCCTGTCATGGAAGAGACTCAGCGGTGGAAAATGCATGCAGGGGGCGGGATGTTCTTTCTCGCGCTCGAATGGCAAGGTAAGGCCATAACGGATGTCACGATCGGGGAATTCGATTATGGCGGATTGTTTTTAAGGATGCCCTGGAAAGAAGGCATAAAGGGAGAAGTGGTCAATGCGGCGAGGCAGCGTAATGAAAAGGCCGAAGGTCAACGCGCGATGTGGGTGGATGCGGGTATGCAGGTTGAAGGCCGCGACGACCTGGCGCACATTGCCATTTTCGATCACCCTGACAACGGCGGTTTTCCGCAGACATGGAGGGTAGACGGGCAGTTAGGAATTGGTCCGGCACGGGCGCGTATGGGAGACTGGAGTATTAAGGCCGGCGAAACGGAAATTATCCGCCACCAGGTTGTCGCCTACACGGGCGACCTTAACGATGTGACATTAAATAAATTATGGGACGAGTACATTGGCAGCAATTCGTTGTACACGACTGCTGCCCTCTGGACCATCGCGCAGGAAGAGGGACGGTCGGCTAAATTCCTTACGCCGGAAGAGGCGGTTAAGAGTATGACCATGCTCGAGGGTATTAAGGCAAACGCATGGGCCGGAGAACCCATGGTCACGCAACCTATCGCGTTCTGCTGGGACGACCGCGGCCGATTGTGGGTCGCAGAGAACCGTGATTACGAATCCAGAGGCAGCGGCTTTTCCAACTCCGGAGATAGCCGCATCATTATTCTGGAAGACGTGGATCGCGACGGTGTCGCAGACAGCCGCAAGATATTCCTGGACGGCATCCCCTTTCCTTCGGCAATAGCCGTGGGGTTTGACGGTCTTTTCCTGGGGGCCCCTCCCAACCTGCTTTTCGTTCCGGACAAGAACGGTGACGACCTGGCGGAGAAAGCTGACATCGAAGTACTCCTTACCGGCTGGGGTATACGCGACAGGCACGAGACGATTAACAGTTTCCACTGGGGACCCGACGGATGGTTATACGGTCTCGAAGGTTTCGCCACGCCGTCCAAAATCCGAAAGCCCAAGGGAAAAGGCAAGATCTACCGGCATAAGGAAGCTTTCCCTGAAGATCTGCTGGAAGCAGAAGGTGTTGACATCAACGGCGGCGTTTGGCGATACCACCCGACAAAGAAGCGGTTCGAAGCCGTGGCGCATGGCTTCAGTAACCCATGGGGTATTGATTATGACAACAAGGGGCAGCTGTTTATTACGGCCTGCGTTATTCCCCATTTATTCCATGTGATCCCGGGTGGCATTTATCACCGGCAGGGAGGCCAGCACTTCAATCCGTATGTTTACAGTGATATCACGACCATTGTCGATCACCGGCACAGATCTGCCCATGGCGGCGCACGGATTTATCAATCGGATGCCTTTCCAAAGGTCCATCAGGGACGGATATTTATGGCGAACATCCACGAACATGCCGTACTTTCGGATGTGCTCGAGTCCAAAGGCTCAGGGTTTGTTGCCCATCACGGTGACGACTTCCTGCTCGCCAACAATGCACAGTGGATCGGATTCAGTATGGAAGTCGGACCCTCCGGCGACATGTATGTACTCGACTGGCATGATGCGGACATTTGCGGAAAGGAAGTTCTCAACAAAGAAACCGGGAGGATCTTCCGCATCAGTCCCGTGAATTCATCAGCAACGAACTGGAACGGCCGGTACGCAGACCTTGGGAAAATGACCGACGAACAGCTGGCAGAACTACAAACAAGCCCCAGCGACTGGCATGCCCGTCGCGCGCGTGTCATCCTGCAATACCGCGCCACGAAAGGAAAACTTTCCGGCAGTTCCATCGAGCACTTGAGAAAAATATTCGCCGATAAAAATAATTCCGACCACAGGCTTCGGGCCATGTGGGCTCTTCATATTACGGGCAACTTCAGCGAGAGTGACCTGGTGACGGCGTTGAAGGACCAGGATGAATACGTTCGGTCCTGGTCTATCCAGATGCTTTGCGAAGACAACAAGGCGACCAAAACGGCAACGGACGGGATGATCAGCATGAGTTTGAATGATCCATCGCCTGTCGTAAGACTTTACCTCGCGGCCGCACTCCAGCGAGTCGACCCTGATGTGCGCTGGCGGATAACGGAAGGGTTAGTTTCCAGAGGTGACGACATCGATGATCACAATATCCCCAAGATGATCTGGTACGGCATGGAAGACCTGGCGGAACAGTCACCCGCACGCGCCATTGCACTGGCAGGCGCCGGAAAAATTCCGATGATCGCGGAATTTACCTCAAGGCGACTGGTTGACGCCAACGTTTTAAACCTGCTTGTTGCCGAACTGGAAAAACGACCGACACAGACAACGGCGATACTACGCGGCATGCGCGCAGGCCTGGAAGGCAGGTCGGATATTAAGCCGCCGGCGAACTGGAATGCCGTGTACATAAAGTTAAAATCCGACGGGTCGGTTGCTTCATTGGCCCAGGAAATCGCGCAGTTATTTGGCGATACGGAAGCCGCACAACGCTATCTGGAGGTTCTCAGGAATCCTGCTTCCGCACTTGAAGCGAAACACGATGCATTAAAAAGCCTTGCATCCCGCCAGCGGCCGGAACTTCTGCCGGTCCTTCCTTCACTGATCCAACAAGCTCCGCTCAGGCTGGAGGCAATCCGTGCCGCGGCCGCTTACGAACACGAACCCCTGGGCGATCTTTTGGTTGAAAACTTCGGCAAATTTGCGCCGCAGGAACAGGCAGAAGCGCTTCAGACATTATCCAGCAGATCAACATACGGCCGTTCACTCACGCAGGCCATCAAGGACAACAAAATAAAAAAGAGTGATGTACCTGCATACGTCGCCCGTCAGCTCCGCCGGGTAGTGGGCAACGGCTTTGTTGAAGTCTGGGGTCCCATAGACCAACTCTCCGGGAATAAGGCGCTGGCCTATAAACGATACCAGAACCTGCTCACGGACCAGACAATGAGGAAAGCGGACCTGGCTAACGGGAAGGCTATCTTCCAGCGGACCTGCGGGGCCTGTCATAAGCTGTATGGCGAAGGTGGCAATATCGGTCCGGACCTAACCGGTTCCAACAGGGCCAACCTCACCTACCTGCTCAACAACATCATTGAACCCAGCAGTGAAATCCAGGACGACTATAGAATGGTTGTGATCACGAGTCGGGATGGTCGCACCTATAGCGGAAATATTATCGGGGAGAACGATCGCCAGGTTACGTTGCGTGTTATCGGGCAAGATCAGCTCGTATTGAATAAATCCGATATTCAATCGCAGGAAACAGCGTCGGTTTCGCTGATGCCGGAGGGGTTGATTGAAACACTCACAGACAAAGAAGTGGTGGATCTGATCGGATACCTGAGAACGAACCGGCAACCGGCACTGTAGAGGCGTGCTACTTTACGGATTCCAGAAACGTTTTCCAGCGTGGATCCGATTTCAGCGCTGCAAGAGCCGGGTCGTCTTCGAATTCTGTTCTTGAGTTGTTGCCGAAGGCTGCAGTTTTTTCGAGAGCGGCGAACGCTTTGTCTTTTTCGCCCAGACGGGCATACGTACGGGCGCGGTCGTAGTATGGGTAACTCGCCGGCGAGACCGTCATAGCACGCTCGAAGTATTCGTCGCTCCTGTCGAATAGCCTCATATCGAGAAGGGCTTTCGCCATGTAGAGGTTCCGTTCGTGCAGCTGTTCACCTTCTCCAAGAATGGGAGCAAGCATTCGGACAGCTTCATCGTCTTTGTTCACTCCAAACTTAGCCAGCGCCGATTCCATAATGATCGTACTGTTCTCTTTCCATGATGAAGGAATTTTCGAAAGGAGTTGCTCAGCCTCGGCATACTGCTTTTGTTTTCGCAGCACGGAACTATATATCGAGGTGGCATCGATACTGCTGGGATGTGTCTTCAGCCATTCTTTCAGTAAGGCTGAAGACGCTTCCATATCCGCGGAATACAACGCGGCCATTAATTCCTGCCCAAGGGGCTGCTCGATCCGTTTGCCCGAAGATCCATTTTTTCTCAGGTCTTCGATTATTTTCGCGTCGATCCAATAGATATCAAAGCCCCAATTCGTGTCTGACATATTCCTGTTGCTGCCGAAGAAGAGATACTTCCCGTCGGGCGAGAGACGCGCAAAACGCTCCGCCTTTTCCGAGTTTACCTCCGGCCCCATGTTTACAGGCGTACCCCATTCGTTGTCTTCAGTCCTGAACGAAATGTACAGGTCTATGCCTCCGTTTGTCCCTTCGGGTCTTTGCGATTCGAAGATCAGGAAACTCTCGTCCGGAGCAACATAGGGTCCGTCTTCATAGCCCACACTGTTTATATTGTAAGGAAGCAATAACGGTGCATCATACGTACCATTTACTTTCGCCGACCGGCGTAAGTTCAGGCTGGTTCCTTCTCCGAGTGAAGACGAAAAATAAAAAGTTCCTGTCGCTGCAATGGAATGTGCGTACTCATGGCCGGCCGACACTGTCGTATCAACTGGTACGGGATCGGCCCATCTGTTATTATTTCGTTCAACTTCCCAAATTCTCATATCAGGAGTTTGTGGATAACCGTCCGGCATTTTCCTTCTCGAGCTGAAGTACAATTTGCGCCCATCCGGAGAAAAAGAGGGATAATAATCATCGGAAAGGCTATCCGCAAACGACGGTCTCCGGGGTGCAGACCATAATCCGTTTTGGTATGTCATTTCCATCATCGACGCGCGGTACGATTTATTAACGACTGTCCAAAGGACGACAGTGCCATCGGGGGAAAAAGCCGGCGCACTGTGTTCATAACCATCGGTGCTGATCAGGCCCGGTGCAAAAAGCGCTGCCGTAGACCCCGGAGGCGTTTGTCCCAGATAATCAATGCGCACCTCTTTTTCCCGTGAGCACCGGAAAAAGGTGAGAACAGCAAGTAAGGCGAGCAGAAGCATATGGATCAGATTCGCAGATACGGACGGCTTTAAGCTGAAAGGATATTGAGTGTACATGTTGAATCGTTTGCGGTTCAATGAAATGTTGTCGTCACCAAACGTAAATCAAATTCAACCCCGATCCTTCCGTTCCGACAGGATTGGAAGAATAATAAACGATCATTCAACGTTACGGCCATCCTGTCGCCTGATATCCGAACATTTCCGTACAACGGTAAAAGCATTCGACCGGCGGAAATATCAACGCGCGTTCAGGATTATTTTTTAAAGTTTATGGAATTCCCGGATTTTGGCATCCTAGCCACAAACCAAATTGAATTTTTATGAACGCATCAATTGTCTCCATCCTGATCTTCGCAGCCAGTCTCCGCGTCTCGGCACAAATCACCGAAAACGCAAAATTACCGGATACCTGGACTAAAAACTTTGTGATCAGGGTGTCATACAGCGGAAGCATGGACGGAAGCCGGACGGATCTGACCTTCACTTACGACTCCTGTAAATACATCAGAAAATCCGGGATGAAGGCGCCCGAAACAAGTGTGTTTGCCCTAACGGAATCCAATCGTGCGGAAATATTGAAAAAACTGAAGGAACTGAAAGTGGCGGATGTAAAATCCGAAGTCAGTCCCGCACCGGTAAACGATGGATGGTTGACGTCGATGTGTTTCGGAAATATATGTATGTCAGAAGGCCCAACGAT
The DNA here is from genome assembly GCA_041742155.1 of Chryseolinea sp. Classification (GTDB taxonomy): domain Bacteria; phylum Bacteroidota; class Bacteroidia; order Cytophagales; family Cyclobacteriaceae; genus Chryseolinea. The sequence continues at coordinate 30,006 of JBGSJE010000015.1, forward strand.
CCGGATGAGCGACCACGATAAGGAAGTATTTTCCAATGCTTACGGGTTCCTGGAGAGTTTTGCGGAGAAAAAGACACGGCGGTGATGGCATGCGTTTTCCAATGAAAAGCGTCTAATCCCGTTTATGCTTTTGTTATCGTTTCATAAACTGGAAGCCAAGCGCGGTACCGGCACCCAGAGCAGCGCCTGCAGCGACATCGGTAGGATAGTGAACACCGAGGTACATACGCGAATATCCCACTGAGCTTGCCCAAAGAAGTGAAGGAGCGACCACATACCATTTTGAGTAAGCCATTGACAATGCAGTGGCTGTGCTAAATGCGGTTGAAGTGTGTCCGGAGGGGAAAGAATGTTCTGCCGGCTGGTATACCGCGTGGAAGTTAATATGCGCGAGAAAAGGACGTGGCCGTTTTACCAGTCTTTTGATAGCAAAGGTAAATAAGATCGTGGTGGCGGTGCTGCTGGCAATGTAAAGTGCATTTTGTTGCATGTCTTTGTCATGGCGTACAGTACCAGCTACAAAAAGCCCGGTAGGCACCCCGATGTTAACAAATTTACTGGCATCTGAAATCACCCGCATTACTTTTGTCATACCCGCTGTGCGATGGGCTTCCATTTTTTGCAGGACGGCAAAGTCAGCTTGATCGATTTTTTTTTGGGCATGCAACGGTACTGTGCCCGCCAGAAAGAGAATGATCAACAACCTATTCATGATAAAACGAATAAAGAGCATTTTAGTAATGAGACATAATGTAATCATTTCAATTTAAAGTCTGCTTTTGTTTAGCGCCAGTTATTGCATAGGCAACTAACCCGCCAGGGCACGATACCTGATGGAGGAGCGAAGAAGAAAACCAAAGCAACACGATCGTTTTTCGTCGTTTATTAACAAAATACCAGATCGATTAGTTTAACAGGCAAAAAAATTAATGTAAGAATAGTTAGAATGAACATCATGCCTCACTCATCGAGGTAGTCGTGTTATCGGTGTATAAAATCGTTTGGTAAAATGTTTTGAGAAGTGTCCTCAGATTAAGGGCAATCGCTACCCGATGACGGCTAACTGACCCTGGATTGTCACGGAATAAAGAGATAACTATTCTTCCGTCACTTGGGATTGATCACGTACATCTAGGGAATCTATTAAATCTTTTTGGCGTAAGCACGCTGCCACATTTCGCGGATTAAGTAAATCATACCGCACTTTTAATAAACACCTTTGAAAGCTTGCCTCCATTGCGGAAAAAATTACACGCATCCGGCACGGGTATGCGATCGTTGCGGAAACAACGTTCGGGGCGATTCAGGATTTACGACGTATTTGTCGATGACAGGAGTTGTAATCCTGGTGGTCTGCGGATTTGCCTTCTGGCCGATTTGGATAATCGCGCTTTTCACAGCCCTCGCCATCAGGATACGTATTTGAAAATCTGAAGGCGGCATCAATGTCGGGCGATTATCTCTATTCGACCGATCTTCCCAACCCACCGGTTTCCATCACATTTTCGTCGGGATTATTAGAGTAATTATTTACTTTATAATCATCCAAAGAATTTATCAACACACGAAAAACTGATATGAAACAACTTTCACGAAGATCTTTTATCACAAAGAGCGCCGCGGCTTTTGCCGGCGCCTCAATGCTTTCACCCGCTTTCCTTCACGCGGGAAAAAAAGCGCCAAAGAACCTTATCGGATTCCAGAGCTGGATCGTAAAGGAATCCATCGAAAAAGATTTTACCGGAACGCTCAAAACCATGGCCGGACTCGGATATAACAGCATCGAGATGTGCTCGCCTCCCGGCTATGCCAAGTGGGGATTTGGTGCCCTTGAAAAACTTAAAGCGCCGGAATTGAAAAAAATCATTAAAGACGCGGGCTTTAGCTGTATCAGCTGTCATTATGGATTCACTGAATTGAAGGAACACACCCAGGAAAGAATCGACTACGCAAAAGAGTGGGGGCTGAGTCAAATGATCCTATCCTCGTTCGGGTTACCCAAAACCGCTACGTTGTCGGACTGGAAAAAAGCGGCCGACGAACTGAACAAACTGGGCGAGCAGTCCAAAAAAGCCGGGATACAGATGGGTTTCCACAATCACCACGGAGAATTTGAAAAACTGGACGGTGAACTGATCTACGACGCCTTGCTCAAACAATTCGACCCGTCGCTGATCAAGATGCAATTCCAGGTAGCCGTTGTTAATATTGGCTACAAGGCCGCAGACTATTTCCGTCAGTATCCGGGCCGTTTTATTTCCGCTCACCTCTACGACTGGCCCGGAACAGGTGATCAAATGGTTGCCGTTGGAAAAGGAACGGTCGACTGGAAAGATTTTTTTGCAGCCGCAAATAACGCCGGGGTAAAAAATTACTTCGTAGAAATGAAAGACGGACTAAAGGAGAGCGCCGACTTTCTCAAACTTGTGATGTAATCTCTTTTTATCCGTTACCGGGCGGGGTTACTTTATGACAGCGGGAATAATCCGGTCTTTCAGCGCATCATAGGTTGAAAGCGGGAGTCGATTGTAATGAATGTTCCAGCCGTTAAAAACGACGACTATGTCGTATTCCGGTGCTACCATCAGGAACTGTCCACCGTATCCGTTGCAGGCAAAAATATATGGCTTTGCCGTTGGGACCCACCACTGATATCCATAGCCGGAATCATTCGATGTGTTGCCCGGATTAATATCCGCGACGACCGGTGTTGTGGACTTCCTGACCCAGCTCGCGGAGACAACCTGCCTGTCGTTCCATTTACCGTTGTGAAGAACCAAATAGCCTATCCGTGCCAGGTCCTCCGCGCTCAGGTACAAGCCGCCTTCCGTATCTGCTTCGTTGTCAGGTGTCGTTTTCCAAAAGTAATTTTTGATGCCCAGCGGCTTGAATAATTTTTCTTCCGTCCATTTATCCACACGTTTACCCGTAACTATTCCCACGAGTTTTCCCAAAAGCATGCTTACACCGCTGTTGTAGTCCCACCTGGTACCCGGGGCCTCCCGCATCGGCCGGCTAAGTACATACTGGATCCAGGCGTTGCTCCGCTCCATTGCGATACAGCTGTTGTCGGCATTTTCGTAAGACCCCGCCTCGTTCCAATCCAGCCCGCTGCGCATGGTGAGGAGGTCCTCCAGGGTAATCGCTTTTCTGCGAGCGTCGGTGAAGTCCTGCTTATAGCCCTTGAATAATTCCATGGGATGACTCTTCGTATTATCTACATGTCCCTCATCCATGGCAATCCCCAATGCGATGGATGTGATACTTTTGGTTACCGATTGCAGGGAATGCAGGTTGCTCCTCCGGTAATACGGATGCCAGTCGGGATGATCATAATTATACAAGTGGTTGGCCGTGTCATAGTGCGCGGCAATGGAGTCATAGTTCTGATTATAGTGATGGTTCGCCACAACTTTACCATGGCGGATCAGCAGGAATTCATCAATGAAGCCATAACGTCCGGTCTGGATATCCCCGTGAATCGCCTGGATCACACCAGCATCGAGTCCTTCCGCCTCCGGAGTACTCAACGCCCAGGACTCCCCGGGCCACACGGTCGCGTCCTGAGCTCCCTGTGCGGGAGTACAGTGCTCCATTAGCGGGAGAAGGAGCAAGAGGAAGCTGCTAAATCCAAATTTCATCCGGCGTTGAATTGATATGGCGGAATTTAAGTTAGGTATTTATTTCCTGATTGCTATTCGATATATTGAAATTCGGGCCAACAATATCCGCAGTAAACCTGATTTCTTTTGCCTTTGCCCGGACTTCAACGCAATGGCTGGAGTTTCCTGTTCAGTATATAAACCGCGGCGATACCGAGCACCCCTCCCACTACCGTGTGCCACTGCGGTATCTCACCCAGGAACATCCAGGCGCCGAGTGCGGCGGAAAACGGCACAAGAAAAATATAACTGCTGGCCTGGCTGGCGCCCAGACGCGACGTAGCGACAAAATAAAAGGTGGTTGCCATGGATGTTGCGAGCGTGGCCGAGAAAAATAAATTAAACCAAAAAATACCATTGGCATTTGATAACGTTTCCAGCGGTGATTTTACCCCGGCAAAGAAAAGCAACAACAACGTACTTAAGCCATACATCCAGGCGCTGAACGTAACGGCCGATCCATATCGCGAAGCCCGCGATGTGAAGACGCTCAATACGGCCCAGCAGAGCGAAGCAAACAGGAAATAAATATTTCCCGCGCTGAAGATCCTATCCGCTTCCATCGGGAGCTTTAGCAACACGATACCTGCCAGTACTCCAAGACCCAACCCTGTCCCCTCATTCGGGGATGGCCGCCGCCCTGCCCGGATTAACATGATGGCATACGATATGATCGGGTTCAGAACCGTGACGAGGACACCTCCGGCTCCAGCCTTACCGGTAGTCAGCCCCTTGAAAAAAAGAAGTGTATATACAGTAATAATGAGCGATGCCCCGACGAGGTCCGGTATTCCTTTTACATTGATCCGACCGGGCTGTTTCACAACGGCCAGGATGATAAGCATGGAGATGAAAGTCAGGGCAAACCTTAAAAATGAAAGCGTGATCGGCGATCCATATGAGGCCATCACCTTGGCGGCAGTCCAGCTAAAACCCCAGCATGTCATGCTCAGGATCATGCCTGTCAAAAACAGATTTTTATTGTTGGGTTTTTCCTGCACGGAATTCAGTTGGGGAAAGTTATCAATTTTCAGGGATGGACCGTGCCGGGAGAGCGATCGACAAACGATGCCTTGTGCTCCACTGCGGCAGTTGACTGTCTTGCGACGTACACGTGTTTCGTGGATTAAATTCCCCAAAAGGTTTGTCGGAAAGTGGGTTACCGAATCGGGAAACTGACACTCAATTCCCGGTGGATGGCAGGTGCGTAATAAAAAAAGAAAAGTTATTGATTTTTCGTACGCGTACAACAGCTATGCATTCGATTGAAAAACGGGTTTTCGGGCTTCAATACGGTGATAAAAATTTAATAATCCACTGTTTATGAAGGTATTGACTAAAAATAATGGTGTTATGGCCGGTTTTTTGTTTACATGGTCCTGATAATCATTCATCACAGATTTTTTCAACGGATGGGTTACTATTCTCTTGCATGAATGATGTAAGAAATTGGAGAGAAGTCCATATTTTAGAGCCCATTTTATACATTGCTTATAAAGCCCCTAAATGGTTAAAGTATTGTGTAATGATACCGGCCAGCAACTGATACCTACGATGATGAAAGATTTAAAGAGAGAAGAATATCCGGCATCACCCAAACACTCCTTAATAAAGGGGGGTAAACGGGGCATTTTTGCGTTTTTGGTGACTTTTGCACTGTGTGTGCTTGTTTCACAGCATTTGTTTGCCTCTGTTTCAACGCCTGCACTTAATCCAAACCAGCATCCTCATGCCGTTACGGATATATTCACAACAGATGAAGACGTTCCCCTGACCGAAAATGTCCTCACGAATGACAGCGATCCGGAGGGCAGTCCACTCCACGTTACCGCCGAAACCAAGGCTACTGATCATGGCCAGGTTGTTATTCATGCCGACGGCACGTTTACCTATACCCCGAATGCGAATTTCCATGGTGAAGACACCTTTAGTTACCGTGTTTGTGATGATGAAACGCCAACGAATGCCTGCTGCAACGGTACGGTAAAAATCACGGTGGTTTGCATACAGGACCCGCCGATTGCAAATCCTGACGCATTTAGCACGAACGAAGACACGCAACTGGTGGTTAACTGCTTTTGCGTTCTGGACAACGACGTAGATCCGGAAGGGGAGCCGCTTACCGCGACGCTGGGCCAGACGACCCAACACGGCACGCTCGTATTCAACCCGAATGGTACGTTTACCTATATGCCGAACCTCAATTACAACGGTATTGATACTTTCACATACTACGCTAACGATGGAAAGGATAACTCGGCAGAGACCCTGGTGACTATTACCGTCATCCCGGTCAATGACCCCCCGGTAGCAGCAAATGATGCCATTGTTACAAATGAAGATACAGCGATCGATATTCCCGTGCTGAGCAACGATTCGGATGTCGATAATGTACTCACAGGTTCAATGATCAAAATTGTAACACAGCCGGCGCATGGCGTATTAGTTGTGAATACCAGTACGGGGAAAGTACGATACACGCCTGCTGCGAACTATTATGGAAGCGATTCCTTTACCTATAAACTCAAAGATACCGGCGGAGCGTTTTCAAATGTCGCTACTGTCTCGATCACCGTTAATCCGGTCAACGATGCCCCGGTCGCTGTGCCTGACCAGGCAACGACGCCCGAGGAAGTACCCGTAGTAATTTCCGTATTGGATAACGATACCGATGTTGACAATCCGATTTCGACGGCCACGGTGACTGTAGCGAGCAATCCTGCTCATGGTTCCGTATCCGTTCAACCCGACGGGCGCGCTATTGAGTATAGTCCCGAAAAGGATTACAACGGTACAGATACATTCACTTACACCGTCACCGATGCCGGTGGAGCGACATCGGCACCCGGCGCCGTAACCATCATCGTAACACCCGTTAACGATGCCCCGGTTGCTATCGACGACGCGGCAACCACCAATGAGAATACCCCTGTAGGTATTCCGGTGCTCGACAACGATTTTGACGTTGACGATGTGATCGACCCCAGCTCGCTCGCGATCGTTACAGCCCCCCAGCATGGCACCGTGTCAATCAATCCCTCGACAGGAATTGTAACCTACACACCCCAACAGAACTATGTTGGCAACGACTCTTTTTCGTATACCGTCGAAGATCCTTCCGGAGCGGTTTCAGCGCCTGCGACAGTGACTATATCTGTCATCAATGTAAACCTGCCTCCGGTAGCTGTGGATGATGCCATTGTGCACAGCTCAATATTACCCGTATCCATCGATGTTCTGGACAACGATTATGACCCTGACAATTCAAAAGAAGAACTTACCATTGTATCCGTCACAACACCGACGAAGGGCTCTGCACAGATCGTAGGCCGAGAGATCGTTTATACCCCGGAGGGCACCAATTCCACCACCGTTACTTTCACCTACAAGATCTCTGACCCTGACGGCCTTACGGACGAAGCCGTCGTGACGATCGAATATGAATTCAAAGAGTTGATCGTGTCCCAGGGATTTTCACCTAACGGCGATGGTAACAACGATTTCTGGTATATCCAGGGAATTGAAGGTTATCCGACGAATATCGTGAAGGTGTACGATCGCTGGGGACTTCTTGTCTATCAGAAGTCGGGCTACGAAAACTCCAATTCCCCCTGGGATGGACGGGGTAATGTCGGTCAATTTAACGGCAAACTTGTCGAACGTGGAACGTACTTTTATATCCTTGAACCGGGTGGAGGTTTGAGCGCCCTGAACGGGTATGTGGTGGTGATCCGGTAAAAAAGTAATTAAATAATGAACGACCTTCTGACCATAAGAATAGCGAAATCAGTAATAACAAAACGTTCCCGCATACTCTCGTTGATTACCGGGCTGTTGCTGGTAAGTATGCAGGGTTTCGGGCAGCAAAATCCGCTCTTCAGCCAATACATGTTTAATGGCCTCGTTATAAACCCGGCTTACACGGGTAGCCACGAGTCGATGACACTGACTGCCGCCTACCGGGCTCAGTGGAGCGGGCTTGACGGGGCACCTCAAACACAGGTCGCGTCTTTCCATTCCCCTATAAAGTTATCCCGGTCTGCTGCAGGCGGTGTATTTATTCATGATAAGATCGGAGTTACCAATCAGTATACCGCATATGGAACCTATGCTTACCGGATTCCGGTTTCCGCGAACGCGAAAATCGCCGTTGGAGCACAGGCAGGTATTACATATTATCAGTCGAATCTGACAGACCTCATCATTATTACTCCAGGTGGTCAACCCGATCCGGCTTTCTCGCAGACAGAAAGCAGGTATCTGCCGAACCTGGGTATCGGAATGTATTATTACTCGAAAAGAAGTTATGTAGGGCTTTCGTTACCAACACTGATCAACAATCATTGGGACAGCCAGGATGCCATTATAAAGTCGAGACAGACACGTCAGTACTTTCTTTCTGCCGGTCATGTTTTCGATCTCGGTTCCAACTTTAAATTAAAGCCCAATTTATTGCTCAGGTGGGTGGAAGGAGGTCCCTTTCAATATGATATAAATGCCAATCTCCTGATCAAGGAAGCTATCTGGCTGGGCGTATCATACCGGATGAAAGACTCTTTTGACTGGCTTGTTCAATGGAATATCACAGAACAACTGGCGCTCGGTTATTCTTACGGATACCCTACAAGCAACCTGGCTACCACTCAGTATGGTACCCATGAAATAGTTTTGACGTACAATATCAAATCGAACAGAAATATCGTTTACTCACCACGGTATTTCTGATGTTTCATGATGCGTTGTAATGGGTCGTGTAATTGACTCCGGATGGATAGTTCGATCAGGGCTGCACATGGATGAATTCAGCATCAAAGGCGTGGAAGGACAGGGTTCCGCAAACGGGAACGTATCATTAGCATTTTTGTTTTACAAAGACAACGTCCCGTAACTCACACCCACTCACCTTCGGTTTATGGCCGGAGTGTTAAAATTGAAATTCGAATGAAAAAGATATTCCCTCTCGTACTCTTTGTTTTATTTGCCGGATCGCAAGCCTTCTCGCAGCACAGCAGTCACGCCTACCGGAAGCTCGGTGACACGCAATTCGCTCATCATCACTACCAGTCTGGAATTGACTACTACCAGAAAGCGCTTAAGAAGGCTCCGGATCCAGGAAGTATCATGCTTCAGATAGCAAACGGCTATACCCGGATCAATATGCCGGAAGAAGCGGAAAAGTGGTTTATCGAGGCAAGGGCAAACAATGCCGTGTTTTCAGTCGGCGATTATTATCAATATGCGCGTGTACTGGTCACGTTAAAGAAAAGGAACCAGGCGGACGCTCTCCTCGAACATGTCGTCAATACCGACCCCAACAGTTACCAGGCAAGGAAAGCCCTCTCCGATCTCAGGGACTTTGAGAAGTACTACCAGGACTCGTTAAAAATTTCCGTCGATACACTTAGCATCAATTCTTCCGTTGCGGAATTTGCACCGGCATACTTCAAAGATGGAATTGTCTTCTCCTCGGCGAGGTCGGAAGGTCCGCTCAGGAAGAAGTACCATTGGGACAACAGTCATTTCCTGAACCTGTACATTAGTCCGGTGCTCACGAAAACGCAGCTTGGGAGTCCACAGGTTTTCGAGAAGGACCTGAACACGCGCCATCATGAAGGACCGGCTATGTTCTATGGTCAATACAAAAAAATGATCCTCAACCGGAACCAGACGGTTACCGTCGAAGGCAGAGAGGATGTTTTCGAAAGGAAGCTTGCGCTATACGATGTTTACCTGGATGAGGGCAAAAATACGTGGAAAGCAACCCCATTACCTTTTAATGATCCCGCTTATTCCTTCGCTCATCCAAGCATATCCGAAGACGGATCCACGCTGTATTTTATATCTGATATGCCGGGAGGTTACGGTGGAACAGATATCTACCGCGTAGTCCGAACCAATGGTGTTTGGGGAAAACCGTTCAACCTCGGTCCCGTCGTAAACTCAGCTGAAAATGAAGTCTTTCCATTCTTCGTCGGCAAAACACTATACTTTGCCTCCAATGGTCATGGAGGTTTAGGCGGCCTTGATATCTTCGAGTGCACACAAACGGTCAACGGGTTCAGCCCGCCTGTCAACATGGGCTATCCCATGAATTCCACAGCCGATGACTTTTCGCTGATCACGAGGATGGATCAACGCAGTGGTTATTTTGCTTCAGCGCGGAAAGGCGACGATGATCTCTTCTACTTCGAAAAACCCGAGGAAAAAATCAATATTCTCGCACACATCTATGATAGTCTGACTCAAGAACCGTTGTCTGGCGCAAACATCCATATTATCACAAGCAGTGGCAATGACTCAACGCTGAATGCCGATACCAACGGAGATTTCAGCTTTACACTACCGGAGGAAACCGCTTATGTGATCATCGGCACACAGGACAACCGGATCGGCATCGTGTCAGACGTAGCGGACCATTCAAAGAAGCACAGAATCCCCGCTTACGGCGACACCAGCCGGATCGCTTGTATCGGATTTATCGAAAACCAGGACGGCCTCCCGAAAAAGGCTTCTTTAATTTCCATTGTCGATGAAACGACCGGTGAAAAGATCGACTACCCGGGCGACCAATCGCAGATTTCCTTCCTCGGCGAAAAGGGACACAACTACAAAATCGACATTCAGGATGATGGCGGTCACCAGGCCAGTCACCGCGTGGAGATCGGGTTGAATGATAAAGATCCAAAAGTATTCAAGATGATCCTGCCGGATGCGTTGCCGCTTGATATGTCGGCACGCGTTTTCAGGGGTGACGACAATCAGCCACTCGCCAACGCCAATGTAAAAGTCATCACGTTTGGCGATAAAGACCAGGAGCTTACCACTGACGATAAGGGTATCGTTGACTTCAAATTAAAAGAAGGAACAACTTTTCTCATTGTAGGATCGAAAGATGACCTTTCTGGAATGACTTCCGGTATCGCAACCCTCGGTGTAAACGATAAGGCGTCGCAGACAATACCCCTTCCCCTTTACGGAGACAGGAGCAACGGTGTAACAGCCATCGGACTTGTGACAAACCGGTCCGGGGATCCCGTCGACGCGTTCAAGGCCGTCGTAACAAACAAGAAGACCGGACAAACGATCCCAGTGAACACGGAAAAAGGCCTGCTCACCTTTAAGGGAAATCACGGAGATGCATATAATATTTCCGTATCGCATGATGATTATCAAACTACATTGCAGGAGGTGATCCTTCCGGAGAATGGGCCGGAAATCCACAAATTCACGGTGATCCTGGAAGACAAACCCAACACAGAAAAGAAACTACCGCTGGTCTCCAGGCAATCCAATATCATCGCTGACAATATTAAATCGGGTAAGTCCGAACTATTGTCTCTTGATACCGACAAGGGTACGTCGAAGATGTACATCCAGACGGGAAAAACTCTCAGTGAAATTACGGAACGGGATAGCTTGCTGTACCATGAAACACCCCGCGGCAACGAATACCTGGGTAAAGGGCTGCTGTCGAAACTAAGAACCAATCCATCCAGCGTCCTGCAGGGTTTGCAAAAATCCGACGTCACCAAACTCCGTAATATCTACTTCGATTTCGACAAGGCAGATCTTGATCCCGCGGATGAGACGTATCTCCTGCAGGTAAAAAGTATCCTCGATCTTGACCGCACATCCAAACTTATTATTGCCGGTCATGCAGACGACCGGGGAACGGACGAATACAACATAAAATTATCCCAGCGCAGGGTTCAGTCGGTAAGTAAGTTCCTGATCGCGGCAGGCATCCCAAAGGAACGAATTGTATTGAGAGCTTATGGCGAAACCCTTCCTGTAGTACCCTGTCATGGCGAGGATTGTTCGGAAGAACAGCACCAAAAGAACAGGAGAGCCGAATTTGTTCTCAGCCAGGAAGATATTATCGCTCCGGAAGCGCCTCGAATAAACGAGCCTCGGTTAAAATGACGACCGGTCACCAGCGGTCAGAAGTGTGTTCATTTCTTTAGTATAATTTCTTATACTCGCATGTATACAATCATGCGGGCAGGATCATTAACGTTACGTACTGGATTTTTTGCTTTGTTGCAAATCATGGCGGCATCGATAGCTTTTGGCCAGCAACCGAGATTTAAGGTTGCTGCGTTCTATTCGACCAAGGGAGAAATGGATCATATAAATTTCGCGAAGGATGCCCTTTATTTTTTCGATCTGATCGCCGGTCAGCAGGATTTTACCTTCGACGCCACAACAGACTGGAGCAATCTGAATGATCAGTACCTCGCCAACTATGACCTGATCATCTGGCTTAATGACTTTCCCCAGGACGACGATCAACGGGCCGCCTTTGAACGATTCGTCAATCGGGGTGGCGCATGGCTGGGCTGTCATGTATCGGCCTTTAATCTGCCGGATTCAAAATGGAAATGGTTTAACACGTTTCTCGGAGGCGCCTATTTCCACAGCAACAACTGGCCTCCCTTACCCGCAAAAGTCATTGTCGACGACAGGAATCATCCCGTCACATCAAGGCTGCCGGAATCCTATATCTCACCCACCGGCGAATGGTATCAATGGGAACCCAGCCCGCGCGACAACAAGGATGTGAAAGTCCTTATGTCCCTTGCGCCTGAAAATTACCCGTTGGGTGTGAAAAGTTTCATCAGCGGTGGAGATACACCGGTCGTATGGACCAACACAAAATACAGGATGCTGTACATGAATATGGGCCACAGTAATAAAATATTCTCCAACTATGATCAAAACAACATGATCACAGATGCCGTGTTGTGGCTGGGCGGAGCAACCAGGAAGGAGGTCGGTAGATGACGACGGCATCGCTGAAAATTTCTCATCTGTCTTTCCTGCTGGTCGTTCTGTCAATTGGCTGCTTTGCACAGAAACCATCGTTTAAGGTACTGGCCTTTTACAGCACAAAAGTCGAACGCGACCATGTTGACTTTTCCAGGGATCTTCGCCTGTTCTTTACGGACCTGGCTGATCAAAATAATTTCACCTTTGATGTCACCAAGGACTGGACCAACCTGAACGACACACTACTTAAAAACTACGATGTTGTTATGTGGGTCAATGACTTTCCACATACCGCCCGGCAGCGAAAGGCATTTCAGACATATATGGAGAACGGCGGAGGATGGATCGGTTTCCATGTATCCGCTTACAACGATAAGACCACCGCCTGGCCCTGGTTCGTGGATTTCCTGGGAGGTGCTGTGTTTGAAGCTAATAACTGGCCACCTCTTCCGGCGCGTCTCCTCGTGGACGACATCAACCATCCTGTTACCCGCCACGTTCCCATGGCGTTCGCATCGCCGGTAAACGAATGGTATCAATGGAAACCTTCACCGAGGGAAAACAAAAACGTAAAAGTGCTCGTGACACTGGACCCGATGAATTACCCGTTGGGCATTAAAGATATCCTTACAGGCGGCGATACGCCGGTTGTCTGGACCAATACAAAATACAGGATGATCTACCTGAATATGGGGCACGGTGATCGGGTGTTGTCGGATCATATCCAGAACAATCTGTTCGCCGATGCGCTGCTTTGGCTTGGAATGTCATTTAATCGGGGCGCAAAATGATTACCAGGTTCCTGATAATTGTTACAATAGCCTGGCTGCCCGTACGATCGCTGCCTGCCCAGGGACGCGAGCCGGAGATGGTCTTTGTATCCGGCGGAAGGTTTATGATGGGGGACAATGCCGGCGACAAGGATGAAAAACCCGTGCACCAGGTTGTTATAAAATCGTTCTTGATTGCGAAAACAGAAACAACGGTAGCCCAATGGGCTGATTTTTGCGCGGCTACCGGTCGCAGGATGCCGGAAGCACCCTGGTTTGGACAAAAGGAAGATCATCCGGTCGTGAATGTCAGTTGGGATGATGCTGTTGCCTACTGCTTCTGGTTGAATGAAAAAACGGGTAAGCACTACCGCCTGCCCACAGAATCGGAGTGGGAATTTGCTGCGCGCGGCGGCATGAAGAGCAAAGGATATATCTACAGCGGGGCTGACAAACCCGATAGTGTGGCCTGGTTTTCAGGGAGAAGCAAAGGCACGATGCCAGTAGCCCAAAAGTTGCCCAACGAACTTGGATTGTATGACATGACCGGAAATGTCTGGGAATGGTGTAGCGACTGGTACGATCCCGGATACTATGCCATCAGTCCGGAGAAAGATCCCACTGGTCCGCCGCAAGGGATCTTCTACACGCTGCGAGGCGGTGCCTGGGATATCGGCGCCCGCAACTGCCGTAATACCTACCGGAATCCCTTGTCGCCCACCTCCCGTAACCACAATAAAGGTTTCCGGGTTGCCTGCAGCGATTAAAACCAGTCGCACACAGGGTATTTATTTCCGCCATCCTTACAGAAAGATTCACACCGGACTACAGCATCAGCCTGACGTGAATCACCATGAGAACTGACAGGTATCACCTCAACTATTGCAGTATTTAGGTACGTTAGATCCTTCTAAACAGAAAAGCTTATGGATCCCAAAATCAACAAGGCATGGCATTTGAAACACAAGATGCCGAAAAATGCCACGTTCGAGCAACGTTTGAAATGGCACCGGGATCACCAAAAAAACTGTTCCTGCCGGCCCGGTTTTCCGGAGAAGCTGCTTGAAGAAATGAAAAAAAGAGGAGTAAAGCCGTGAAATCGCATTTATACATTGGTATTTGCAACGAAGGACCTCTTGAAAGATCCTTCGTTATTAAATCAGCCACCAGGAACCGGCTATTTGGTCTCGGTGTACTTCTTAAAATTATCCAGAATTGCCTGCCAGCCGCCGCGTTGCATTTCCACGCTATTGGTCTGCTCAGCGTCAAAAATTTCCGTCACGGTTGTTCCCTTACCTGTTGAGCTGAACGTGACCTTTACTTTTCGTCCGTCGCTCATCGAGTACTCGATTACCTTTAAAGGTTCAACGTTGTCGTAGACACCTTCAAAATCGAAGCTTACACTTCCATCGCGCGCCGCCATGGTACTTTTGAACCTACCTCCTGTGCGAAGATCGTTTTCCGAATACGGCGTATGCCAGTCGTCCGAAGCACTGTTCCACTGCATGATGTGTTTCGGTTCGGACCAATAAGACCATACCTTTTCAACAGGCGCATTAACCTGTGCCTGAACCGTGATTTTTGTTTTTTCCATGGTTTCCATTGTATGTTGTGATTTATTAATTTCTATACAAACATATCACATTGGATGTAACGTCAGGTCGGCTAAAAGCGTCTTTTTAGAGGGTGGAATGCGACAAGCGATCGGCCCGGGTGTTCGCGGTGTTCACCTTTGAACGGTCCGGGGAGTAATTTAATCGCCTGATGTATTTGATACCCTGATTATGCCGTTGGCATATGAATTGACATGAAGATCCTGTTTGAATCGTAATTTTGTCTGTAACCTCGTTAACCATATCCGATATCCCTAAATACTTTTTCCATGCTAAAGAACTATCTGAAGATCGCATTTCGAAACCTCCTTCGTCATAAGGCGTTTTCTTTCATCAACATCGCCGGCCTTGCGATCGGAATGGCCTGCAGCATATTAATTTTACTTTGGGTGCAGGATGAACTAAGCTTCGACCGTTTTCACCCGTCGGCCGACCGGACCTATCGCCTGACAGCAAGCCTGGCAGAACTGAATATCAATGCAGCAGTTTCGTCCGCTCCCGTTGCCGAGGCGTTTCGGAATGAAGTCCCGGAAATAGAAAGTACCGTCCGGATAAGTGCTTATAAATCCGACCTGATGCAGGTTGAAGATCGCATGTTTGAAGAGACGAGGATATTGTATGCAGATTCAAATTTCCTTCAGTTCTTTAATTTCCCACTTATAGCCGGGAATCCTGAAACAGCGCTCCATCACCCGGAAGGTATACTGATCACGGAATCGATGGCGAAAAAATATTTCGGCAACGAAGATGCTATGGGAAAAGTTATCCGCAGAAACCATAAGGATGACTTCACCGTGATGGGTGTACTGGCCGATATCCCCCAAAATTCGCACCTGAAGTTCGACTTCCTGCAACCAATGGCATTTCTAACCAGAACCGAAAGGGACCTTAGAGACAACATCTGGGATAACTTTAATTTCTACACCTACCTCCAACTGAGCGAAACTTTTGTCGCTACTCCCGAGGCGCTAAAAGCACTGGCAGACGACTTTCAAAAAAATCTACAAAGCAAACGAGCCTAATCTTAAAGTATCATTCAGTCTGCAGCCTTTGGTGGATATTCATTTACACTCCAATTTCCTGGCCGACTTGCCCGGACACGGAAATGCCCAGTATGTATACATCTTTATCGTAGTGGCTGTGTTCATTCTGGGTGTCGCATGCATTAATTTCATGAATCTTGCTACCGCACGCTCCGCGCGACGAGCCAAGGAAGTCGGCCTTCGCAAGGTGGCTGGTGCCGCCCGTTTTCAGCTCATCCGTCAGTTTTTGGCGGAGTCATCCATCATTGCGCTTATCGCGCTTCTGCTATCTGTTATCCTGGTCATCGCAGCACTTCCCCTGTTCAATGACCTGGCAGGAAAAGAACTGACGATCAATTTCCTTAACATCAAGCTGATCGGCGGGCTCCTCCTTATTACGCTGATTACCGGGCTGATCGCCGGCAGCTACCCCGCTCTTTTCCTTTCCGGATTTCTGCCGGTCACGGTTCTGAAGGGTAACCTGAAAACAGGTGCGGCGAGCAGCCTGTTCAGAAACACGATGGTCGTCGTCCAATTCACGGTTTCGATAATCCTGCTGGTCGGAACCAGTGTCATTTACAACCAGCTTCAGTTCATCCGTACCATGAACATGGGTTTCGACCGGGAGAACCTGATATATGTGCGCATGACCGGAGACCTTTGGAACAAGTACCAGGCATTACGCACATCCCTTGAACAAAACTCATTAACGAGCGACTTCAGTTTTGTGTCCGACCTGCCATCCAGTATTTCCAATGGCACGATCAGTGTTGAGTGGGACGGAAAAGATCCCGGTTTTCAACCGTTGTTCTCGAACGTCGCGATCGACGAGAACTTTATGGATGTTTTTAAGATGAAGCTGATCGACGGCCGCAGTTTTTCAAAGGAATTCAATGCAGATACCGTGAATCTCGTTGTAAATGAAATGGCGCTGAAGACAATGGGAATGGATGCCGCAACGGCAGTGGGCAAGAACCTGACTCTTTGGGGACGAAAGGGTGTCATCATCGGCGTCGTTAAGGATTTTAATTTCAAACCGATCCAGCAACCCATCGAGCCACTGCTCTTGCGTCTTAATACGTGGGGCGGAATTGCTGTGATCAAGGCAAAAGCCGGGCAAGCCGAGGCAACTATCCAGGCGATGGAAGGGATCTTCAAACAACTTAATCCCGACTATCCTTTCACATATAATTTTGTCGACCAGGATATACAGAATACGTATCAGGCGGAACAACGCCTGAGCGATCTGTTCACGGTGTTCGCCTGCCTGGCAATATTCATCTCGTCCCTTGGATTATATGGACTCTCGGCATTTCTGGCCGAACGCCGCACAAAGGAAATCGGGGTCCGTAAAGTACTGGGAGCTTCTGTATTTCACGTAGTCTGCCTGTTATCGAAAACATTTACAAAACCGGTTCTGATCGCCATGGTTTTCGCAGCCCCGATAGCCTGGTATGCGATGAATAAATGGCTGGAAGGTTTTGCCTTTCACACCACCATACACTGGAGCGTTTTCGCCGTTGCTTTTGCCATAGCCTTGCTGATCGCATGGTTGACTGTCAGCTACGAATCCATCAAAGCGGCCGTAACTAATCCGGCGCAGTCTCTTCGGGACGAATAGATCAGGGTCTCGCAACGATGTATTTAAGAACGGTTAGTGTGTTTCGTACTCACCAACCGCCATGATATCGTGAAGCCTGACGATCATATTTTCGTAGTCGAGCATGATCTCCATTTCCCTTTTGTCCGCAGAGGATTGATTTTCGATTATCTTTTTCACCGGCGAAATACATATGGCAACATCGTCGTTGTGAAGAAAAAAGCACAACGGCTTTCTTGTCGCTATGCTCGAATGAATCGACTCCACTATTTCATTAAATTCATATAACATTTCCAGATTCTGATCATTCACTACCACGAAATCCAGATCGCGACCCTGTTGACTTACCATAGAATTATTGTTTTGCAGATGTGTTCTTTTTGAAGTCCGGAAAAACCCACTAAAAATAATGCGATTGCTGTGCGGTAAAATATCTACCGCCGCCGCACTAAATCATCATAGCATTGTATTTTCGGTCATTTTGGTCAACCGATCGCATAGCGGAAAAGTTTCACACCTTTCCGGATTTTTCCACACAACCGTTTTTTTGTTGTCACCAAAAAGTAGCCAGTCCGGCGAACAGGATTACACAGTGAAAACAATCGATTACAATAAAATTGTGACCGAACATTCCTTGTAACGGCACAACGCGTTGGCCCAACGCATCTGGTCTATCGTATGGCATTCGGGTTCCAGTAAAGCCGGCGATCCGACCAGGATAACCATACTCTTCGCGCGGCTTGTAGCCACATTCAGCCGGTTTGGATTGTACAAAAAACTCATACCCCTAGGGGCATCGTCCGGTGATGAACTGGTCATGGAATAAATCACCACCGGCGCTTCCTGGCCCTGGAATTTATCGACGGTACCAATTTTGAAACCCGTCAGTCTTTCACGCAGGGCACCGACCTGGGCGTTGTATGGGGCAACGATCAGAATATCCTGCTTTTGAAGAGCCGTGACCTTACCCTCTGATGTCGTCCACGTGACACCGGGGGCCAGCAACGTTTCGACGATGACGACGATCTTATCAACTTCATCCTTTGATTTGTCCTGATTTCCGGAATGTACAACCGGCACCATGAATAGCCCTGCACCGGGAAAAGTTGAAGTTCCTGAAATGATTTGCCTTTCCAATCCCCCTAAGGAAGTAAGCCTGCCTTCATAAAACAGTTCGCTGGTGAACGCACAAATCGCGGGATGTAACCGGCGCGTGACGTTGAGAAACAAACCTTTGTCTGGTGGCATCGTCTTGTGGCCGTCAAGCAAGTAGGTTAAAGCGGCAATGTCACTTCCCTCCGGGTGCGAACCTTTCTGAGGTTGTTCCAGTTGTTGCGGGTCCCCCAGTAAGATGAGGTTCCGTGCCGCGCGCGACGCCGCCAACACCTGGGACAGGGACATCTGTCCCGCTTCGTCAACAAAAAGATAATCCAGCGCGCCGACTGAATTATTATCTGCCCATAGCCAGGCCGTACCTCCTACCACTTTGCCCAGGTCAAGCGCCGCAATCGCGTCAGCGCTTTTTACAACTTCCGTAAGCGTTACCGGTAGTTCATCGCTTTTCTCTGTTACCTTATGAACAAGGTCAATGCGTACGTTGCCGGCGTTACTGAGTTCGTGCACTTTATCAAAAAGGTTACGAATCACTTTATGGCTTACGGCGGTGATTCCTACCTTTTTACCCGCCTTCACCAATTCAATAATCATGTTAGCCCCGATGTACGTTTTACCCGAACCGGGAGGCCCTTGAATTGCCAGCACACTTTTATCAAGATCGAGGGCGAGCCTGACTGCACCGGTCACCAGATCTTCACCGGGCCGTAGCAGGTCTCCATCCGCGCTTTTGAGTAGCCGTGGTTTTTTCTTCAGCAGCAGGTGCCGGGAAGCGCGAAAGGGCCACTCGCTCTCCAATCCGTTCTCAATTATCGATTCCGCCAGGTTCATGACAGACGTAGCCAGAGCACCGGGATCGACACGCTCAAGGACATGAACCGATTCCGGATGGACGTCAGCTGTCTTACCCGTTTTTTTTATGTCAATTGTATAATTCTCCAGGTACACGGCATGGACAGTTCCGATTTTTTCACCCTTTACAGCATGTACCTCATCTCCTTCCTCCAGGCTCACTT
Organism: Chryseolinea sp.; assembly: GCA_041742155.1. Lineage (GTDB taxonomy): Bacteria > Bacteroidota > Bacteroidia > Cytophagales > Cyclobacteriaceae > Chryseolinea. The sequence continues at coordinate 49,571 of JBGSJE010000015.1, forward strand.
CCTGTGGCGGGTAGGAATACCGGTGCACCGGTACCCTTATTTTACCTTTTGTTTCAACGGGGCGCTCAAACCTTAAGCCTGTAATGGCTTTTCGTTCATCAAGCAACGCTTCACGGTCCAGTTCATGGACACGGTAATATTCCCACCACGCGCTTTTGTCTTCGCGCCGGAAATAATCTATCAGGTGCGCGAGCAGCCACTTTGCTTTTGCGTACTCATCCCATTCCGCACGATTTTCGCCTAAGTCAGCTGTCAATCCCCGGTACAATGCGAGCGCGCGCGTCTGAATAATCTGCACATTGTCCGGCGCCTCTCCCGTTTTCTTTTCGGGCCGTACAATAGTCAACCCGTTGTCGATGGCTTTTTTTCGCAATTCCTCCAGCCATGTGTGCAATGCCGCAGTCCCCAGGCAGTCATCTTCGTTATATTCCTTCACGGTGGTTCTTGTCTCTTCAGGCAGGGCATGAAGTTCTCCCAGTTCCAGCGCCGATTCAAGCGTCCGGAGCGACATCCCGGCTACCGGCAAGGCGATCTTTCGCTTATAGGTTGTAAAACCTTCCAGGTCTTTCAGCGAATAGCGCTCAACGCTTGCCTTCAGGGCCTCGCGGATAACGGCATGAAGATCTATAAAACGTTCTGCACGCAGTAACTGATCTACTTCGTCTGCCCGCGTCGCGTGCCTTCCGGCAAGTCTTTTTATCGCGGCAGGCTCATAGATCCCGTAATGGTAAATGTACATGGATGGGTTTCGTCGCCAGCGCTCCATCACCAGATCGATAAACTGCTCAAACGATTTTTTTTCCTCCGGATAGTTGAATGCCCAGAATGCCTCGTAGTTCATTCTGCCATTATCGTCCCTGGAGCTGATGCCCAGCAGATATTCCAATCCACCTCTGTCGAAGAACGGATCGCCTTCTATATCAAAATAGATGTCGCCTTTATCGGGTTCCGGAAGGCGATAAAAACCTCTGCCCGTTTCGACATCCAATAATTTATATAACAACCCGCCTTTAATCCTTCCTGCAAGCTGAATCCTGGCCTGTTCCTGAATGGACCTGTACGATTCAATATTCCCGCGGGAGGGTTTATGGCGCAGCGGTTGAGGTTCTTCCGCGTACTGGGTCAGGGTACTGATGTGTTGCTGCGTGAGCTCATTCCTGTGGAGAGAACGGATACCGGCAATCAGCGACAGGTGATCATCTTCATGCCGTCGGGTATCACAACGTTTCCACCACCGGCAGATCTCACAGTGGGGTACAGGGTCGGGGTAAAGGTCTCCCGCCGGACTATTAACTGCATTTTCAAAATTCCTGCGAATCAGGTTATAATAAGCCCTGAAGTCGGTAAAGAGAAAATCTTCCGCCGGAAAATCCTCACCCGGTTTAACCACATACATCTTCCATGGAGTACTTTCCTGTAGCCCGGACAGCAGGTCAGTATAAAGGCAGAGCTGAAGGATCGTTGCTGCCCTGGTGTTCCGGGAAAGTTTGGTATCCTGCACTTCATAGCACCAATTCCCAAATTTGCTTTTACCCGTTGTTTTTAACAGAATGTCGACATGACCGAGCCAACGTCCTTCGCTCAGGGTAGCCTGTGTAATCACATCGAATCCCCTTTCCATCGCGGTCACGGTTTCAGCTACCGGCTTGTTCTTCAATGCAATAATGCTCATTCCTTTTTTCCGCAGGTATTCGACGTACGCTGCCTCGTGCTCTTCTCCCCGCTTTGCGAGTATAGCCATGGCGGGATCAAACCAATCGGGTTTAGGTAATTCACCCATCGCTACTGAGCGGTCAAGACGGGTCAGGTATTTACAGCCGAGGTAGTTGGCCAGGTCTGTTGCCGAAAGCCTTAATGTACCGGAATCTAGTTTCATAAAGACGAATGATCATTATACAACGCCTGCGATTGAGAAAAGTAAAGTAAGGAAATTATTCATTTCGAACCTGATTTCCGGAGACGATTCCCCCTGATTGAAGTTCAATGGAAGCTCGGAAGTGATGATTAAAAAAACGGGAAGGCAAGAATGCCGGCGAAATTTTCACAAACCGTTGGTGACCGCTACCGGACTCCGATCCGGAGAACAGACATGGACTGCGGAGGCAGTGAAACATCGAAGGTTTTGTTTCTCCCCGTAATCGGTTGCTCTACCGGGCTGATGTGCGTGGGGTCTTCGATGGAATTTACGGCATCAGGGCTATCCGACTGCAAGACCAGGGCTTTGCCTTTTGTGTTCACTTTTTTGGAACCCGCGAAGCGCAACCTCGTGTTTTGCGCGCGATCGGCTGTATTGATAACTTTTACAATAATTTCCCCATTGTTCTTATCCCAAACAGCGGAAGCATATAAGCCGTTTTGCCCCGTTATTTTTCCGGAAGGTGACAAGATTGAAAGAATGTGCGTCCCTTTATAATTGCCGAATAGTTTCTGCACATAATAATTCGGGGTACCGTAAGCATGAAGGTTATCGAACCAGATCAGGTCCGGTGTCCATTGCCAACCTTCCGTGTGGGCGAAAAGCGGCGCGTATGACGAGAGGTATACAACGTCTGCATTTCGCTCGAGTCCTGTCATAAAGGCTGCCTCCGACAATGCGCACTGCCAGTTATTTTTGTTATCCGGGCTCACCGTTGCCACACTTTGGGCGGCATACTCTCCGGCAAAGATCTTGGGCCCCTTCCGGTCATAACTATCATATCGGGTCGCGTTTTTCAAAAACCAGTCCGGCGTGCGGTAGTAATGCTCGTCGATGATCTCTGCATTCAGGTCCTTCAGTTGTTTTGATGCATAATCAAACAACTCGCCATCGGGAAACGGACCCGCGCTTGATACGATCGTCACATAAGGATATTTTGCTTTGATGGCGGATGCAAAGACCTTATAACGTTCGATGTACTGTGGTCCCCATTGCTCGTTTCCTACTCCAATAAACTTGAGGTTAAAGGGTTCCGGGTGTCCCATGTCGGTCCGTAATTTTCCCCAGGATGTCGTTGCCGGCCCGTTGGCGAACTCAACGAGGTCCAGTGCGTCCTGGATGAAAGGGTCGAGGTCTTCCATTAACACGACTTCAGCGGTGTTGAACTGACATGCCATACCACAACTCAGGATCGGCAACGGTGTTGCGCCGATATCTTCGGCTAACTGAAAGTATTCGAAGAAACCGAGTCCGAAACTTTGAAAATAATCAGGCGCAGGGCGGTGCTTGAATTCCGTATTCCAGCGGTTGATCATTACATCGCGGTCTTCCACCTTCCCGACGGTTTTTTTCCATTGATACCGGGTCGACAATTCATGGCCTTCCACAATACATCCACCCGGAAATCTGAGGAAGCCGGGTTTCATATCGGCAAGCAGCTGAACCAGATCTGCACGCAGACCACCGGGTCGGTTTTTCCAGGTATCGTGCGGGAACAACGAGATCATATCAACATCAAGAGTACCTCTTCCTTCAAACCAAAGATTCAAAGAAGCTTTCGGTTCTGTCGCATTCGACTTTAGTGAGACTGCATATTTTTTCCAGTTTTCACCGGCGGGAATGATCGTCGTTTCACCCAGTACTGTGCCCTTGCTGTCAACAAGCTGGACCCGCACTTTCGTATCACCCGTTTGAGGCCTGGCTGCCCAGAGCGAAAGCGTATAGGTCATGTCCTTTTTTATACCCATTCCGAAAAAACCTTCATTCGACAGACCATAGCTCTTTTCTCCGTTGACTGTTACCCGGGCAAAACGTGAGTCAGGCGAATCCTCCGCCCTGTTTACAATGAGGGTACTGCCGGATTCATTATTATTGGAAAACTGTTCACTGTTAAGTTGTTTCCATCCCATCAGGGGTTTGTGAAATTCAAATGAACGGTTCTTTACCAGCTCTGCATAAATACCTCCGTCCGCTCCGTAGTTAATATCTTCAAAAAATATTCCCCACATGGTTGGCTGGATTTCCCCAACCGGTTTGTCCATCTGTACGGTCAATACCTGCGGGGTTTGAGCTTCTACCCTTCCGGTGAAGGAAGCGGCCAACAAGAGCGGCAGGAATAATTTTCGGAGCACCATGAGATGGATGGTTTATGTTATTTTTCGCTAGTCTTATTTGAGTTCCAATACAACAACTGAAAAAGGAGGAAGTGTTACCTGAAGAATTCCATCCTTAATTTTCGCGTCGTTAAACGGTACCGGCTTGATCTTGTCGGGTTGTTCAAAAGAATTAAAGTCCTGAAGTTTTGCTGATTTCAGGATACGGCCCGTAACGGATTTATAAACGGGATTGCTGAGATCGACCGTGACAGGTTGTGCTTTCACGGGGTCGATATTGACCAGTGATACATGCGCTGCTCCGTTTTTATCGACTGAAGCGGAAACGGAAACGGCCGGGAGTTTTTCTTTCCCAAGGACGTAATCGGCGGACCGGATGGACATCGGAACAAGCTTCGCATCCTGGTGAACGTTATACATTTCCATAACGTGGTAGGTAGGCGTCAAGAGCATTTTTTCTTCGTTTGTCAGGATAACGGCCTGAAGCACGTTGATGGTCTGTGCCAGGTTGGCCATACGTACACGGTCGGCGTGGTTGTTAAAGGTGTTCAGCGTTGTTCCCGCGATCATGGCATCGCGCATGGTATTCTGCTGGTACAGGAAACCCGGGTTGGTTCCTTCTTCCACATTGTACCATCCTCCCCATTCATCGACGACGAGTGCTACTTTTTTAGCGGGATCATACTTGTCCATGATGGTCGAGTGCCGTGTTACCAGTTCCTCCATCCACAATGCGGATTTAAGGGTTGCGAAATATTGTTCCTCGCTGAAATTCGTCGCCGAGCCTTTTGTCTCCCATTTCACGGTGGAGTAGTGGTGAAGGGCTACACCTTCCAGCATGTTATGTGGTATATCCCGCATCAGGACTTCCGTCCAGTGATAGTCGGCTTCGTTCGCGCCGCTGGCTATTCGGAACAGGTTGCTGGTGTTACTCCAATCCGTCATGAACGTTGCATACTGGCGATATATATCGGCATAGTGTTCCACGCGCATATTTCCTCCGCATCCCCACGCTTCATTTCCAACACCCCAGAACGAAACATTCCACGGTTTTTCGCGGCCGTTTTGTTTTCTCAGGCCCGACATTGGGCTTGTTCCGGAAAAGTTGACGTACTGGACCCAGTCGGCCAGTTCACTTACTTCGCCGCTACCGACGTTAGCTGCCAGATACGGATCAGCTCCAAGGGTTTCACATAAATTCAGGAAGTCGTGTGTGCCAAAACTATTGTCTTCGGTGACACCACCCCACCATTGGTTAACGATGGTAGGCCGTTTGTCTTTCGGGCCGATCCCGTCTTTCCAATGATATGTATCGGCAAAACAACCACCCGGCCACCGGAGATTCGGGATCTTTAGTTTTTTAAGCGCATCGACCACATCTGTCCGGATGCCCTGGGCGTTGGGAATTTTTGAATTTCCCTCTCCCACATAAAATCCGCCGTAGATACATCTGCCCAGGTGTTCGGCGAAATGGCCGTAAATGTTTTTATTGATCACAACGGTGGCTTCCCGAGGTCGGATCACGATCGAAGTAACAGGTTGTGCGTTCGTCCCAAGCGTCGCCGCCAGAACCAAACAGATTAGAAAAGTGCGTAATGCCATATTGTTTGATTTTTAGGTATTCGGAATTTACCGTGGTTGATCCGGCAAAAGTGTTTAATTAACACTTAATGCGTCCTTGCATAATTACTAATCCTTTCAATCGATTGCAAGAGAATGTTAATTTTTTCGCGTGCGCGTAAAAAAAAGAGGCGCCCCGGCTTTTGTGCCCGGACGCCTGACCCTAACCTACCCTAATGTATTTTAATTAATCAACTCTTCTTCTGGAGGAATTCTCGCGCCCGCCCGTTCGCGCAGGCTGAGAGTTCCGCTGCTGGGGCGCACTTCTCTGAATCTGTTGTGGCCGTTGTTGTTGCATGGAATTCCCTTTCACGCCCGGTGTCTGGCCTGACCGTTGCGGTTGAAAATCGCGGGACGGCTGCTGCGACCTGCCCGGCGCCTGCCGCTCCATTTGCTGCATGCGTTGGGATTGTTGAGCAGGATTTCTCCTGATCTCATTAGACGGCTGCCTTGAATTTTGTTGCCATCTTTCCGTCGTTGCGGGATTTCTCTGCCTTTCTATTTGCTCTCTCCGTTGACTACCATCATGCTGCGGATTGCGGTCAATCATTTCACGTTCGCGACCGGAAATTTCATTAGCGTTATTTCGTATTTCGCGTTCTGCCGTTTCTGTCCGCCCGATCCTCTCCCTCGGAGTGTTGTTGGCAGGGCCGCGATCGGGGTTTTCCGTGGTTCTTTCCCGACGCGATTCAACAATTTCACTTCTTCCGTTCTCATCCGGCCTCACATACCGGGTGGGCATAGCTCCTGACCTGGTTCCGCGGCTGCCATCGACCTCAGGTTTATAGAAGTTTGCCGTTCCCCGTTCAATCTCCGTTCTGCCCGGGCGGTTTCTGTCCGCAACTTTATATACCTCTACCCTCGTTCGTCCGGTCCTTTCCATGTCCCTCCGGCTTGGTCCGGTAAAATAAGTACGCCTCCGGCTGTCGGTATAGTTATGGGTAACGATGGTAGTGTGGTGAATGATGTTTACGACATGTGGCCTTGGAACACAGTGCCTGTAAACGGTCCGGTAAGTGATATACCGGTAAGGAACAAAGTTCCAATAATATGAAGGGAGCCTGTCGTAGTAGCTGAAGGACACATTAATACCAAATCCCGGCATCAAAGGAGCCCATCCGTAGTACCCGCCTCCGCTTCGCCATGCTACCCATGCTGGTGCCCATTCCGTATCCGGCACCCACATCCATCCATAAAAATCGTCGTGGAACCACCGTCCGTAGTGGAAAGGCGCCCATCCCCATGAATAGTCGGATACCCATGTATTTCCGTATTCCGTGTTGATCCAGTATCCATTCGTTGCATAAGGTGTAAATCCGCGATCCACCTGCGGCATCCACACATAGCCATAAGTGCCATGCTGCATCCATGTTCCATACGGCTGCAGTTCATCATAAAAAACCTGCAGTGAAATGCTACCCTGAGCTTTACTTGTGTTGATGCTGAACACACTCACAAAAAGGGCAGCTATAACCATCACGATACCTTTACTCCACACCTTTTTCATAGTTGTACTGATTAGCTTCTATCACTAAACGAAAAATTATGCCAAACCCGCGTCCGGCAACGATTTAGATTTTTCGGTGGTTGAATGAAAAAAATTGTAAGGAGTTGATAACAAGTTGTTTACAAATCCGCCCGGGCCCAGGAATGGACGTTTGGAGCGGAACCAGTACCTTTGCGGCCGAAATGAAAAGAATCATAGAATACCGAAAGCTCCTCGGCGTGGAGAAAACCGCCGATCTGAAGGAATTAAAATCCGTGTACCGGAATTTTATGAAGGAATGGCATCCTGATAAGTTTCAGGAAAACAATGCGGCAAAACTGGATGCTGAAGAAAAAAGCAAAGCCTTTATCGAGGCCTATCATTTCCTCGTCAGTGTTGCCCCTGAAACACATGAGCAGAACCTGGAACAATACACCGAGGTGATTACCGCTTCCCGTATACTCGATTTCCAATACAAGTCACAAACCTTGCTAATCAATTTCGCGGACGGAAGCAGTTATGAGTATTTTGGTATTCCCCGGAATATTTACCTCAAGTTCACCGGATCAGATGCGCCCGATCGCTTTGCAAGAAGACATATTTACCACTCCTATATTTACCGCAAAGTCTCCGGTCAGACAGTCGCGGCGTAATTCTCCTAGCGGTTTGAAGCGGTGAAGTTGCTGACCTTTCCCGTCATGGCAAGGTTCTTCATTTCGTCATTCGCAAATATGGCTATCTCCAGCCGGCGGTTTAACAACCTTGCTGCTTCTGTATTGTTACCCGTTAACGGCTGCCGTTCACCATATCCCCTGGCCTTTATCCGCCCGCTTTTGATTCCCTCCCTGAGCAGGTATTCTTCCACTTCGTGGGCCCGCTTCTCCGACAGCGACTGATTGTATACTTCTTCACCGGTACTGTCCGTATGGGCTTCAATCAGTGTATTTGTAAATCCGTATTTCTTCAACGCGCCGGCGAGTGCCCTCAGATTTTTCGTCGAGTGGAGCCCATAAGAGTCCCGTTCAAACAAAGTGCCGGCGTCCATTGTGATCAGGATTCCTTCCGCCAGCCGCTCCACGTGTACACCTTTCAGTGCCGACAAGAGTTCACCGGCCTGTTTGTCCATTTGTTTTTCAATCAACAAGCCGGGCTCCCCGCCCACCGATGCCTCGAACAGCGCACTCACAATAGTGTTTGCACTCTGGTGCGAAACTTTGCCAATGCTTACATCCGTGGTGTTAGCCGTCTGGCACCCGGTCATCAGGTTCATGTGCACAATCACAAGTGTGACTGTCATCATACTAATCAGCACTTTTCCGTTTCTCATAATTCTTGCATTTGTTCTTACACCATCGTCGACCAGTGCCCGCAGAGAAAAAGTTGTGAACAAGGATCGAGCGTTTAATGTCCGGTAACCGGCAATAAATAATGACCGGCTTTTCTCCAGGATGTTCTTTATGCAGAAAATGGAAAAAGTAACCCGGGAAAACTGAAAACGTATGTGCCGTCAGATTGAAAGAAGTTGATCTTCAAAAAATGCCGGGACCAGACTACTTTTCCTTCAGCTAACCCAATCATTTGAAGTAAGAGCAGCCGGTGCCCGGCAGTGTCACTGGTGGTAAAATTTTCAACTCCCCGGAACCGGTGATTATACCATTTCCTTGTAGGCGTCCCGCTTGTTCCTGATCAGGTCGTGCGACATTTTCAGGAGTTCTTTTTGCTCTTTTAACATGATCCGCACCGATTCCGGCAACTTAACATCTTCCTTCAACGCTTCCGCATACGCTTTTTGCGCCGCATCTTCGCCAAATTCGCAGGCCTCCAATGTAGATTTAATGTCATTTGCCGCAAATGTATCCTTCACACCCATCCATGCCCTGTAGATCTTACCCGATAATGTGGAATCGTTAGCCGGTTCGCCGCCCTGGGCAATTACCTCATCGGTTAAATCCTGTTTAATCCTTCCACTTTCCGAAGCCAGCTGTTGAAACAATGACTCCAATCCTTCGTCCTCTCCTTCGATACTTTCGGTGGCTTTTTCATAACCCGCAATACGATCCCTGTTGATGCGGATGAGATCATTCAATACCTCGATAATATTTTCATTGTTTTTCATAATCGTTTTTATTTGGTGCACCATTCCTTTCTCAAAACCTATACCATGGGAGAAAACCGAGCCTGTTCCCCAGAATGGTGATTTTACCCGTTGGCGCATCAGGAGATTGTTCCTCACGGTGTTTCGATTCGTTCACAGGTCGACGCCCGGCATCCGGTGGGTGAACGGGGCTCTGTTTGGATACTGCGCCAATACTTCGGGATAGCGACCGGACAGGTCATAAAAAAACTGCCCCGGGGTCGCCGGGGCAGTAAGGTTTTTCAGCTAACGGATATTGTTTACCAACCTGGATTGTTCGGCTTCAGGTTCGGGTTGTTTCTGAAATCCGCGGCCGGGAGCGGAAGCAGAAGATGTTTTTCGCTAAGTAAAGCACCATTGAGGCTTGCACCGGCAAAATCAACAAATGTGTCGCTCTCAACATCATATACTTTTCCGAGCCTGATCATGTCGAACCAGGTTATACCCTCGTAGCTGAGTTCGTGCCAACGCTCACGCCACACGGCTTCACGGAACGACGACTGTGAAAATGTTCCGATATCGGGAGTAACCAGGTTTGCGCGGTCGCGGATCACCTTCAACGCATTGTAAGCATCCACATTCAGTCCTCCACTTTCGTTCTGCGCTTCGGCATATACCAGTAATACGTCAGCGTATCTGATCAGCGGATAGTTAAGACCCGAGTTTCCCGTACCCGCAAGACCCGGAGGCGGTGCCCCGTTCGCAATCACATCAAAATGCTTAAATACATAAAACCGGTTCAGTGTAGTAGGAGCACCTGTTCCACCACCTAAAAAGTACTCTTTAAAGTAGAAACCTTTTTCCTCCGTTCTTTTGTCACCGGCTTCATAGGAGGCCAGGAATCCGGCGGTAGGTACCGTTGTACCCACTTCGCCTGACGCTGTGATATTGGTGTTGTTCGGCAGAAAATACGTCTGATAATTGGCGTTCGCGATGCCGGCGGCATACTGGATCATAAATATATGTTCCAGTGTATTTTCCTTTGCGGGGTTGTGAAGGTCGTCATAGCTGGGGAACAGCGCTACTTTAGCAGGATTCGCATTGGCATAGTCAATAACCTCCTTGGCTTTCGCCGCCGCTTTCTGGTAGTACTCCGTTCCTTTGTTCAGGGGTTGTCCGGCCATCGTAAGGTATACTTTGGCAAGCAATGATTTCACTGCTACCTGGGATGCCAGTCCCGACGCGTCTGTCATGGGGAATCCCGCCGCTTCTGCGGCAAGCAGGTCGGCCTCGATCGTTGCATACACTTCTTCCGCCGACGAGCGGGCAGCGTTCACAGCCGGGTCATTCCACGTATAAATCGGTTCGGTGATCAACGGTACATCGCCCCATAACCGCACCAGCCAGAAATAATGGAAAGCCCTCATGAACCGGGCATGTCCGACCCATTTTTGCAAGGCCGCATCCTGCAAGCCCGGAATCCCCGGTATTTTTTCAATAGCCAGATTGGCATTCGCTATACCATCGTACAATTGTCTCCACCATTGTGATAAGTGAAGATTGTCACCTGTATGCTGGAAGCCGTACAGGTTGTTGAGATCGGAGTTCTGTCCGGTTTCTGTTTCAGCGGTGCCGCTAAGCGCATCGAGCATCTGAAAATTCGCTGAGAAAATCCCCGTTCCATCCCCGTGGAACCGGAGGTTTTCGTAGATACCGTAAACAGCGGCTTCAGCATCCTCCGGGACGGTAAAAAATGTTTCCGGAGCGATATTGGAAGGGTCTTCTTCTCTCAGGAAATCGGAACAGCCTGCACCCGCGACGAATACACCGCAGAGAAGCAGCTTACTGATATTTTTTATAGTGAGTGTCATATGTATAGTTTTTTAGTGTAAAGTGCCGATAAAAGTCACTGTCGGATTTCGCATTCCGGAGTGAGGCTTTCATCGGCAATCATTCAGTTGAATATTACAATCCTACGCTGACGCCAAACATGTAGATTGTGGGTTTGGGGTAATCAAAAAATGTCTGCCCCTGTGCGAACGGATTGGTGTACGTTGACACTTCCGGATCGTTTCCACTGAACTTCGTCGATAAAAAGAAGTTTTGTGCGGAAACGTATACTCTCGCCCTGCTGAGGTGTATTCGCTCCGTGAAAGCGCTCGATAGTGTATATCCGAGAACCACGTTACGGCCGCGGATAAATGATCCATCCTCAACCCAATGAGTATCTACATTCGAAACGTATCCGGCCTTTGAGTCCCTGACAGCCGCAATAGAGGTGTTCTGGTTCTCAGGTGTCCAGGCGCCCAGGACGGAACTGTAGCTGTTGGCCAGACCAGTCCGGTCTTCGCCGGAATGTTTGGTCATGTTCAGCACATCGTTTCCGTAAGAGTACTGGATATCAAGCGTCAGATCAAAAGATTTGTAGGTAAGGTTGTTGATGAACGAACCGAATGATTTCGGATTACCATTTCCGATGATCATTCGATCCAGGTCGTTGATGGCATAGTCGCCGTTAACATCTAGGTATTTCACGTCGCCCGGCAACAATGGTTTTCCGGTACCCCTGTATGTGTTCACACCAAACTTCGCTGCTTCCGCGGCTTCATCCGTTCCCCATGTGCCCAACCGCACAAGCCCCCAGAAGGAACCCACCGGTTGTCCTTCCATAATCACACCCGTCTGGTTTGTGAAGTTCGGGTTACCCACGCCGAATATCGGAGCAGGGTTGGCAAGCTTCAGCACTTTGTTCCTGTTGATCGAAATATTAAACGTCGTTCTCCATGTGAAATCGTTGCTTGTGAAGTTTTCCGTGTTCAGGGTGAACTCAAGTCCTTTGTTCTCCATGCTTCCAACGTTACGGGTGATCGTTTCATATCCCGATGTAACGGGTAGCGGTGCAGACAGCAGCATATCAGTGGTTTTCCGGTAATACACATCCGCCTCGATCATGATGCGGTTATTGAATAATCCCAGCTCCAGACCGATATCCGACTGCGCGGTTTTTTCCCATTTCAGATCCGAATTACCCAGCCTGTTCGTGGCGACTCCCAGCACCCTGGCATTGTTAATCACTCCTGTTACAACCCGAAGGGTAGGTAAAGCCGAGTAGGTACTGATCTCCGAATTTCCGGTCTGCCCGAAACTTGTGCGAAGTTTCAGGTTCGAAATTACGTTGTTACCTTTCAGGAAAGGTTCTTCAGAGATACGCCACGCGAGGGCAGCCGAAGGAAAGAATGCGTACTTGTTAGCTTCGCCAAATTTGGATGAGCCATCCATACGGCCTGTCAGTGTCAGCAGGTATTTGTCCAGCAACCCATAGTTCACGCGGCCGAAGTAAGAGTTGAAAGCGAACCGCGCCTTACCTGAACTCACCGGTGGCGAATCCACGGCAAAGTCCTGTGCTCCTCCGATGTTATTGGTTTGGAAGAAGTCGGAAATAAAATTCCTCGAACTGGCCTGAAAGAAATAAATATTGGTTTCCTGCAGGGACGTACCGATCATCGCAGTCAGCGAATGAATGTCGGCAAATCGTTTATTATAGGTGAGGTAATTCTCAAACGACCAGAATGTTTCGCGGTCGCTTCTTACACGGGCGGTTCCCCGTTCGTTAGCCGAGTTCACGTATGTGGGTGTCTGTAGCGCCGGGCGACCGTCGTACCGTTTGCGTTCGCGTTCCAGGATGTTCACGCCTATAGTGGAACGAAGCTCGAGGCCCTCAGCCAGTCTGATGTTCGTATACATATTGCCCAGCGTGGTGCGGCTCAACAGGTCATAGGAATTGTTCAGCAACTGGTCTACAGGGTTCCGTCCGCCTTCAATAGAAGCCGAGTAATTTTTATTGTGGGAATAGGCACCGTTCGGATAGCGTACCGGGAGGATCGGAAGCGCTTCTGTAATCATCCGTACCGAGTTCAGGCCGCCGGTTCCAAAATCGACTATATTTTCCTGCTGGTTGTTGTAACCAAGTGTACCGCCAATTTTCAACCAGGGTTTCACCTGACTATCCATTACAAAACGGCCGGAATAGCGTTTGAGAAAAGAGTTCAGGAGCAGACCGTTGTCGTCGCGGAAGCCGAGGTAAATACCATAACTGCTCTCCTTGTTACCACCGGTAACGGACAACTGGTGGTTTTGCGAGAGTTTATTTTGTGTCGATTCCTTGAACCAGTCGGTATCGTACAACGGATTCCCGTCAGCGTCGAATAGAGAATAGGTCCCGATGTTGGTCAGGGCCGCGCGTGCGTCTTGCGGATCCTGTCTTCCGGAGGAATGTGAACCTGTTCCGTTCGGGCCTCCCGTGGGATTCCATCCCGCAGGATCATATACTTTAAGGTTGTCCCAACCCAGCTGCTCCGTTGCCAGGAATTCGCGGGCGTTCAACATTTCAACGCGGTTTGGTCCGATAGTCGGCACACTCAGTTGCATGTCGTAAGTAACCTTTCCGCCGGTTGAGCTTCCTCTTTTGGTGGTGATCATGATCACACCGTTCGCGCCCCTTGCACCGTAAATGGCTGTCGACGAAGCATCCTTCAATACTTCGATAGAAGCAATATCGGCGGGGTTGATATTATCGATGGCATTGTTCAGCGAATACGATCCATCGGTTTGCGTTCCGACGGGCATGATCACGCCGTCCACTACATAGAGCGGGTTGTTGGAAGTGCTGATCGAACTGAATCCGCGGATCCTTACGTTGGATTGTCCTCCGGGCCGGCCCGAGTTAACACTTACCGCGACACCGGCGATTCTTCCGGCGATAGCTTGTGAAACGGAGGGAAGCTGGCGTTCCTGGATTTCTTCTGATTTTACCGTTCCAACGGACCCGGTGAGGTCTGATTTTTTCTGGGTACCGTAACCCACCACGACAACTTCCTGCAGCGAGGTAATATCGGCATCCAGGGATACAGTGATCGAAGTCTGATTTCCCACCGGTACTTCCTTGGTCTGGTATCCGATAAATGAAAACAGCAGGACTGCGCTTTCATCGGGTACTTCGAGAGAGAATTTTCCATCGGCATCCGTGGATGTACCGATCGTAGTTCCCTTCACCAGGACGTTGACCCCGGGAATCGCCATACTGGTCTCAGTATCGGTAACCGTTCCGGACACGATGATCGCCACATTCCTTGTAACCGGAGTTTTTTCCGGTTTAAGCATCAAATTTTCATCAAATGCCGCGGTAATCGTGTAGTTAACTACCTTGAACTTGAGCCTGGCTACCCGGCCTAACCGGAGAAGCACATTCTCCATACTTTCATTTTTGAAGTGGAAAGAAAACGTATCGTCGAGGTCCTTGACATCAGTCGGGAAGACAAATACGTAATCCGTGTTTTTTTCGATGACTTTAAAGATATCCTCCAGCGTCCGGCTTTTGACTTTCGCAGAGATTTTGGTGGCTTTCAGGTTCTGACCTTTTACGTTTTCAGCGATCAGCAACTGCATGGTCATCACTTGTATAAGGATGATTATCAGGCATTGCAGCGACATAAACTTTATCAGTTTAGATAGAGTAATTTGCATAGATTTGTAAGGTTGAAGTAGATGATACATTTATTTCGGCTGTAGTCCGGGCACCCTGGTTCCGCCAAGAGTCAAGGGGAACCCGGACTTACTGTTTTTACAGCCTACGATGTATTTACGACCTTGTACGATTCATTTTTTGCATCCTTTTCCATAAAGTATAATTTGATTTTGGGTTGAGTTTCGATAGTTGATGTTGTACATATACTGAATACTTTTCAGCACGCTTACAAGGCTTTGATCCTTGAACTGTCCATTGATCCGACAGTTGAGTATTTTGTCGTTCTCGAATTCGATATCCACGTTATACCAGCGTTCCAGTTCAGTCGCAACATCGGCGATTGACGCGTCATCAAATCTTAACGTGTTGTTCTTCCAGGCCAGGAATTTTGTAAGATCAACATCAGTGGTTGTCAACTCCTCGTCCTTGAATACGGCCTGCTGCCTGGGATTCAGGACCACCCGTTTCACCTTGCCACCGGGAAGCGCTGAATCCGACTCAGCCGCGACCTCGACTTTACCGGAGGCTACTGTTACGCTGATCTGTTTACCCCGAAATGCCTGTATGTTAAAAGAAGTCCCCAATACTTTTGTTGTGATCTCACCAGTGCGTACCACGAAGGGCCGGGCAGCGTCCTTTTCCACTTCAAAAAAGGCTTCTCCCTCCAATATGATTTCCCTTACTTCTGGCAGGAATTTTATCGGGTATGATATTGAACTTCCTGAGTTGAGAAAAACTTTCGAACCGTCCGTGAGCGCAACAACCGACTTCTGTCCATAGGCTGCTTCCTTTGTTATCCACGGTACACGCTCTGCCGGAGTATTCTTGTTGCTATAAAACAGTCCCAGGCAAACTGAAAAAAGGACAACGATAGAAAGGATAGCCATGATCATTCGCGCGGGATTCTTTGGTCGCGCCCGCTTATGAACGCGTTTCTCAATGGCAGCCCACATCTCTTCGCTGATGGAGGTGTCGCGGAAAGGTTGTTTTGACCGTTGTGATCTGAAAAAATGGTCTACCAGTCTTTTCTCGTCGGGTGACGCTTCACCGGAAAGATACCTGTCGATGATGTTGTTAAATTCTTCTTTTGTCATTGCGGTAATACCCCCTGAACATATAGTACCCGTACAGTTGGTTATCCCTTACGACAAAATGTAAATTCTTTTTTCTGTTGGAAATGAATTAAAGAAAAAGGCCGGGAAAAATAAAGACAACGGTCTTGTCCAGGCTTTTGCGGAGCACGACCAGCGCCTTGTGTATCTGAACTTCCACGGTCTTGGCTGTAATGCCCAGTTTACCTGCGATCTCCTTATGGCTGAGGTTTTCAAAGCGGCTAAGTTCGAATACCTGCTTGCAACGCGGCGGAAGTTGTTCAAGCACCGTCTTCAAGGTTGAATCCAGTTCTTTAAAGTTAATGGACTCTTCTGTCTGATTAACGAACTGGATATTCTGGACAGCGCGCAAATGATGGTCCTGCATCCTGCCGTTCCTTAATTGTTTCAGCGATTGAAATTTGACCGCGGTAGACAGATAGTTACTCAGCATCAGGATATTGGATGTGTGGCGCCTGTTCCACAGGTCAATGAACACATCCTGAACGACATCCTTTGCAAGATCCTCGTCGCGCAGCACGCCAACAGCCAATTGATATAATGGAACATGATAACGGTTGAAGACAACTTTCAACGCCCACTCATGATTGCTCTGAAGCATCTGGATCAATGCTTCGTCCGTAAGAGAAAAATTATCCTGGTGGTCCAATAAATCCTTAGTTAACATTGCGCAAACGTTACCAAACTTTGAGAAAAGTAGATACATTCCTCTGCACGTCAAAGAAATTACAGCAATAAAAAACAACGATCGCGACCTGTCGACAAGGGTTAATACATAAGTACCTTAAGAACGATTTACCCCTTACTCGTCATGTCACTTTTTTATTTCAGGATTCGCCGAACCGAATCAATTACCAAATAGAATACATTTTACCAACATTAACACCACCCTTACCGGGTGTTATAACAAGCGATAAATTTTGTATCAAGGAATTATTGGCAATAGCGGGCGTGCACGGAATTTACAGCTAATGGATTTATAAGGACTGATTCAGTCTTCTTTACGGCTTTATCAATTGCTGAACACATTGAAGCAGATGTTCCAATGTACTTGGCTTGATCACAAATGCCCGGGCTCCCAGTGCCTTTACCCGGTCCTGACTTTCCTGTTCAGGTTTGGCCGAATAAACAATGATCGGAATATTTGCAGTCAGCGGATTGTTGCTCACGTGTTCGATCAGTGCAAATCCGTCCATGACCGGCATCAACAAATCGGTAATAATCAGATGGGGATTGAGCAGGGCGACTTTTTCGAGGGCGTCCTTTCCATTAACAGACGTTATCACATCATACCCCTCCATCCTCAGGAACTCCCTGATACTATCCAGCAAATCGGGTGTATCGTCAACTACCAGTATTCTCCTGTCCATACGTTAACGGCAAGGTTATTATAAAAGTCGTTCCCTCTCCTTCCTTACTTTCGAAACGGATCGTACCACTTAAAAGGTCAACCGCCTTTTTTACGATCGATAGTCCCAGTCCTGTACCTTGTATCTCATGAGCATTGGCGCCACGGTAAAATGGCTGGAACAATTCCTGCTGGTCCTTCCGGGGAATCCCTAAGCCATGATCTCTGACGACAAAGGTATAACGCTCCGCATCACATGTTATGGTGAACAGAACTTTTTTCTTCCCGGGCGATAACTTTATCGCATTGGTCAATAAGTTAATGACAATGTTGCGAATCAGTTTCTCGTCGGTGAGAAACCAGTCTGTGTCGCACTGAATCCGGATTTCCACCGTATGCGATTTACGACACTCCTCCACTTCGTGCGCAATACCTCGCATAAATGGCTTCAGCAGGAGTTAACTCATTTACTTTGTTCCCCGGCAAAACTTGTTTTTAGCGCCTATTTTCGAAAATCGGCTCAAAAATTCAAGGACGTTTACCTCCGGTTTGGTGGCACACCCATCCGGGTATCGCCCGCCATGCCTTCAGCGACGGCGGACGCAACCTATCACCCATTTCAGGCGTCTAACCATCAAATCTCAGCGTTATGATCCTAAACTACCTCAAGACAGCATTCCGTATCATGCTTCGGCAAAAAAGCTATTCAGGTATCAACATAGCAGGCCTGAGCATGGGAATAGCCGCCAGTCTGCTCATTATTCTTTATGTGGTTGATGAGGTCGGTTACGACAGGTTCCACCGCGATGGAGAAAGAATGTACCGGCTTGTTTTTTCAGGGAGGCTCCAGGGTAATGCATTCGACGGGGCAACCTCGCCGGCACCAGTTGCTCACACCTTGCTAGCGGTAGTACCCGAGGTCGAAGATGCCACGCGGTTCGGCTTGTGGCGCACCATGCCGGTGAGTTATGAAAACAAAGCCTTTACGGAAAGTCATTTCTTAGTTGCGGACTCCAACTTCTTTGATTTTTTTTCTTTTAAACTGCTCCTGGGCGATGCCTCCAGCGTCCTGAAGGGAACGAATAAAGTGGTGATCACTGAAAACGCAGCGACGCGGTATTTCGGCACCGAAAATCCGATCGGTAAAATTCTCCTGAGAGGAAGCGAAAAAACGGCGACAGAGGTTACCGGTGTCGTGGAAAACCCACCCGCCAATTCACACATCCGGTACGATATGATACTCTCGGGCGAATCGTGGGATTACATGCGCGACAATCAATGGACATCCAATAATATTTATACCTACATCAAGATCCGGCAGCAAGGCGACCTTACCAAGGTGAAATCGCAGCTCGACGTGTTGAGTGAAAAAAATATGGGTGCCGAGATCGAAAAATTCCTCGGTCTCACACTTAAAGAGTTCAAGGCAAAAGGTGATGATCTGGGTCTTTCCTTTCAGCCTATGCTGGATATTCATCTCAAATCGGACCTTGCTGAGGAAATATCGCCAAACGGAAACCTGCAATACGTCTACATATTCGTTGCTATCGCGGCTTTTATTATCCTGATCGCCTGTATCAATTTTATGAATCTCGCTACGGCCCGGTCCGCCAACCGCGCTAAGGAGGTTGGTGTGCGGAAAACGATTGGCGCATTCCGTTCGCGTCTGATCGGACAGTTCCTTGCCGAATCGATGATCTACAGTGTGATCTCAACCCTGCTGGCTCTTGTTATTATGGCACTGTTGCTGCAGCCTTTTAATGACCTGTCGGGAAAATCCCTGGACTTTTCATTGTTCAGCAACCCTGTTTTTATCGGATCCATCGTTTTATTCACGATCGTAGTTGGATTGCTGGCCGGCAGTTACCCGGCTTTTTATCTCACGGCATTTAATCCGGTGGATGTTTTAAAAGGAAAGGTGCGTGCCGGTTTCAGGAATTCGAAACTCCGGAATTCGCTTGTCGTTTTTCAATTCATCATTTCGATAGCGCTTATCCTGGGAAGCCTCGTTGTATACAAGCAGCTGAAATTCATGCAGGAAAAGAACATGGGTTTTAACAAAGAAAATGTCGTAAATCTTCTTCACACATTTTCACTTGGAAAAAATGCCAAAGCATTTAAAGATGAATTGAATTCGCACCCGGAATTTGTGGCAGCGAGTTTTGCCAACAGGCTTCCTCCGAACCTCAGCTGGACCAGCGCATACCGGAAAGGCGGCTCCGAGCAGGATTACCTCTTATCGGTATACCAGGTCGACTATGATAACCTTGAGGCTATGGGGTTAACGATGGCCGAAGGCCGTTTCTTCTCTCGTGATTTCCCGTCCGACTCTTTGGCTATCATACTGAATGAAACCGCGTACAGGCAAATGGGATTCGACAAAGTGGAGGGAAACACCGTGCTTTCGTACAACTATGAAACCCCTACGCCGCTAACCCTTATCGGCGTAGTGAAGGATTTTAATTTTGAAAGCCTTCGGAATTCCGTCCGGCCAATGGGTATCCTGCTGGGCCGGGAACCAAATGGCGAAATGGCTATCCGGCTCTCTGCCGGCAACACACAGGAGCAGGTGGAACTGCTTGAACGTATCTGGAAAAAATATTCGTCCAATGCGTTTGAATATTCTTTCCTCGATCAGAATTTTGACGCACTCTTTCGTGCGGAACAACGCATGAGCTACATTATTCTAGTATTTACCATATTAACGATCTCCATCGCGTGCCTTGGTCTGTTTGGACTGGCGACATTTGTCGGTGAGCAGCGTGCCAAGGAAATCAGCATCCGTAAAGTGATGGGAGCATCTATTGCCCAGGTGATGGTGTTGCTTTTTCGTGATTTTACACTCCTGGTGCTGATCGCCTTTGTGATCGCTGCACCGTTGGGATGGTATTTTATGAACAACTGGCTCGAGGGGTTTGCCTTTCACGTCGGTATTGACGCCTGGATCATTGCCGCTTCCGGACTCGCGTCGTTGATCATTGCCATCTTTACCATCAGTTTCCAGTCGATACGGGCTGCCCGTGAAAACCCGGTAAAAGCGTTAAAGATGGAATAGCCGGATAGACGCCAGGTTTCCATACCTGCGCGGGCGGCTTTAACTCATGATGCCGCGCAAGGATGGCCGCTGTTCCTGGTTTGACGACTGGAAAGAAAGACTATTGCCAAACTCCATATCCAGCTGTCCGTCGTTTACCAGAAATGTAAAAATATCAGCGTGTGCATTCTCCACGTACTTCAGCGTCAGAACCATTTTGTTTTTTTCGGGCCAGTAGTAATAACTGCTGATCCGCGTCGGCTTGGGTGTGCGGCCACGGATCGGAAATAGGGTATTCCCCTGCTTGATATTTCCTCCCGTGATCCAACGGTGCAAACCGCTATCGATGCGTATGGTCCTGCCGTTCTCAACGAAGGTCACCGTGCAGCTATCCTTTTGAAATACAAATGATACCTTTTCACCGCCAAGGGTGTTGGATTCAAACGTGAAGGACCGGTTGTTGAGTTGGGCAGCGATGTGATCCGGTACGGAATTGTTTTCAATTGGCAACGACAGCCGCGATATCGTCTGCGATAGTTTTTGCTTTGCTGTTTTGTCCACAACCACAGATGAAGGTGCCTGCATGGCCGGAAGTATATGATCCCATACCAGTTTCATGGAAGCACCCATGTCCTTCGTTTCGCTGGTAATGGCAATCACGGCGTTCTTGTCAGGAATCACAATACAGTACTGGCCGTATGCACCGTCGCCGCGGTAACATCCGGGCTTACATCTCCAGAACTGGTAGCCATATCCCTGACCCCAGTCGCTGTCATTATCCTGCGAGTTTACCTGGCGTTTTGTGGCATCCTCCACCCAGGCGGCGGAAATCAATTGCTTTCCATTCCACAGACCTTTTTGCAAATAGAGCTGGCCAAAGTTGAGAATGTCCTGCGTGCGGATGCGCAGACCATAACCACCGACATTGATTCCGTTCGGATCTTCTTCCCAGTCGGCGCCGGTAATGCCTAGTGGTCCGAAGAGTCTGGGCTGCAAATAACTCATCAGGTTCTGGCCCGTGATCTTTTGTGCTATGGCGGAAAGCATATACGTCGCTCCGGTGTTGTACAGGAACAGCGAGCCAGGTTGTTTCGGAACCTCAAGCTGAAGAAATGCCTTCACCCAATCCGTCTCACCCGACGCGCGGATCCGGCCCATTGTATCCTGGTCATGCCCTGTATGCATAGTCAGGAGGTCATAAACGCGCATCGCCGACAGATTATCCGACACGGACGCGGGCAGCTTTTCCGGAAAAAAAGCGATCACCTTGTCATTCACCTTGATCTTCCCTTCGTCGTGAAGTAAACCTATCGCGGTCGAAGTAAAACTTTTGCTAAGGGAATATAAAGTATGAATATATTCTTTTTCAAACGGCTCCCACCAGGCCTCAAGGATAGTATTGCCGTTGCGATTGATCATGATGCTGTGAAACTCAAGTCCGCTTTTTTGTACAGCATCAAAAAAATCAGTCAGACCCCGGGACGATACCCCCATGGATTCAGGGGAAGCGCCACCAATGGTTTTTGTTGCCACTGTCGATGTGCAGGCTGGCAAATACGGCAACATCGCGAGGCCCATACCTCCGTACCCGAGTTGTTTCAGAAAGGTTCTTCGTCCTGTCATATTGTTTCGATTATTACAAGTAAAATAAGCAATTAATCCATATCCTGGCGGAAGAGTTACACGAGCTGTTATATTCAGATGAAAAACCGCCGGCCGGGGAATTTAACGGACGACGCCCGGCAGGTTGAACCAATTGTTCCACATTTTTTACAGCCTTCTGTCAGCGGGTCGTCGAAAATAGCCCTAACTTATAGTGGCACAATATTTATACACAACCTGATGAACGGATGTTTTCTGTTCGGATTTTCCCTTCCGGCGGAGTATTGTTTCACTTAACCACTCGCGTGTATGAGCAAAAAGAAAAAGCAGATAGAAGAATTTTTCAATGCTTACGAATTGCACTTCAACCGTGGCCTGGTGTCCGACGATTCCGATGTGAACAAAAAAATTACATCTTCCTTTGCCCCGTGCTTTGTTGAATCGGGACCTTCCGGTGTGATGTGCGGAAAAAACGACGCACAGTTCCTGGAGAGGATCGGTGAGGGTTTCGTCTTTTACAAAAGCATTGGTTCAACGGGAATGAACATCATTTCAAAAGACATAACCCTGATCGACGAGTTTCCTGCGCTCGCGCGAATTTATTGGCGGTACAGTTATTCGAAAGACAATATGCCCGGAACGATAGATTTTAACACTACCTACGTAGTAAGTCTGCTCGAGGGCGAGGTAAAAATATTTGCTTACATGACAGGCGACGAACACAAAGCCCTCCGGGATAAAGGACTGATTCCGGAGCAGAAAGCCGAACCGGCATAAAACCGGAACGATTGAAAATTATGGCGGATCAAATTGTAAACTCAAAAAAATAAACCAATTATGAAAAAAGCCGGCAGAGAATCAGAGATACAGGAGGTTAATGCCGTACCCGAGGGGTATCATACCATTACACCGTTTCTCGTCGTAAACGGCGCATCGCGCCTGATGAATTTTATTTCACGTGTGTTCGGCGGAGAAATCATCTCCGAGATGAAAGGTGAGAACGATACTGTCCGCCATGCGACTATGCGGATAGGTGACTCCCTGATCATGATTGCAGACACCATGGAAAATTTTCCTCCCACTCCAGCCATGTTGTACCTGTACATGGATGATGTGGACGCGGTCTACCGGCGCGCAATCGGAGCCACTGCCGAATCGCTCCGTGAACCCACCGACGAGTTCTATGGCGACCGGTCCGCCGGAGTGCGGGACGAATGGGGAAATCAATGGTGGATAGCGACGCACCGTGAAGATGTGAGCCAGGAAGAACTGGAAAGACGGATGCAAAAAGCCGGATCTGCTAAAACCAAGTGAAGTCACCAATGATCAAGGCAGGCCCTCATTTCAGTCACGACGACATATCTGTCGCACGCTACCCGCACGGAGTTGCAAGATGTTTGGCATGAGTATTCAGCTGCAACTATATACGCTCTTCATCCTGGCGATACCCATTGCGTGTATCGCCTGGACAGTTACACATGAGGACGTTTTCCGCGAGCCGCGTGAATATTGTGTAAAACGCAGTAAACGCGGGAGAAATCTCTGGACCAGGAAGTTCTTTTACCTTTTTACCTGTGAGTATTGCTTTAGTCACTACGTTACACTTGCCTTTATGCTGCTCACAGACTTCCGGCTGTTGATAGATGACTGGCGTGGCTACATTGTCGGCGGTTTCGCTCTCGTATGGGTCGCCAATATTTATATGAGTGCGTTTGGTTTGATCCGCACGGACATCAAAAAAGAAAAAACAACCATTAAAGCCATTGAAGAGAAAACCGCAGTGGACAGTGCACCGCTAAAAAATAAGGTCGAGCCGGGTATCGCGTCTTATTGATGCGCTTATACAGCCTTCATCCGGTTATTGCGCGGATGGTGTTCAACTTCCGCAAGGCCTAATTTCTCCAGGAGCGGCGGAACATACAATGCGAATCTTCCACGGAGCCCTTTCTTTAATCCATACCATCCACCGGCTGGGTTCATGGCCGAGCGGCCCCAGGCTTCCACCGTACCCTCTTTCGCAGGCTTTTGTTCGTCTGCCGCGCCAAGTTCCATCCAGTCACCGTGCTTCTTCAGCATGGCGTGCAGATCTTTTACGCACCGGTAGTCGTACAGTAACGTTGTCTTGCCGACAACGCAAACCAGTACATCTTTTCCATCTTTCACATCGCGGTACATCTCATAAGACGACGTCATCGGCGGCGTTTGAAGCATCCATGGGTTCTCCTTTGTTCCCTTGTCCATATCTCTTAATTTTTTTGTTGTTCAATTAACTCCGCTTCTTTTTTTAAGTCTGTTGCAAATTTTTCGAAGGAATCATCAAAGGATGGAATATAGCTCCTATACAACGGGAACAACACTCCCCCGATCTTCTCCGACATAAGGAATAAAACAACCCCACCGGTACTCTCAAGAGTAAATGTCCGGGTTCCCTGGCCGTCACCCCAAACCAGTTTTCTTTCCGGCTCAAACTCTTTTACTGTTAACGTGAAGGTCCGTTTGAGTGCGAGACTGGATCTAAGCCTGATTTTTCTCCCCGGTTGTATGTCACCTTCCAGGGATAAAATCGTCGATGTCCACCGGGCGATGTCATGCGCGGTGGTCAATAGTGTCCATATGATGGAAGGGTGTGCGTGAATCGCAACACGTACAGAAGTTTCCCTGGCAAAAGCGGACCTGATCGTCGTGGACTTTGGGATTTGTGGGTAATCGGGCGTCATTTCTTGCTAAAATTTCATGTTAGACGAACGGCACCACAAAAACGATAGGCTAACGCATCCATAGAAGAAAATATTTATTGAGCAGATTTAACAAAAAACCGGTAAATAATCGGCTTAGGGCAGGAAAGGTCATCTACAACTATGTTTGTGACGGTGGGCTAGGGCCTGTTCTTTTTCAAATATTCCTCCATAACTGTCCTATTATGCTGAAGGTGATGAAGCTGAAGTTCGGAGGCGCCGGACTCAAAAGGATCAATACCGCGGAGGATATCCATCCTCAACCCGAAAAGGTGCTCCTTGTCTTCCGATCCGGCAGCCCGCACCATTTCGATCTTTGCCGTTTCCTCGGCGGCCAGTTGATGGGGGTTAAAAATCCCATTCAATTCCGTACACTGGTGGCATGTTCCTTCCTTGTTAATGAGTGCACAACGACCGTCGAAAATCCGGATCATTTTTGTGCGCCCCGAATGGAGGTAATACTTAACCATCGCTTCCGTGGTGTCCATGATCGCGGAAATTTCGTTCACCCTGAAATCATAAACTTCTTTAAGAAGAATGGCTATGTGCTGTTCGAGCGGGAGGGATTTGGAAATACAGGTAAAACAAAAAGCAATATGTTCGCGGATTTCGAAATTGCCCTGCGCGGACGAATGCCGGATACTCATGGCTTCGCGGAAAAATACGGGATTTTGGAGTGCCGCTTCTTTCGCGACGTCTGTCACATTTTCGACCCACCTTTTTTTTGAGCGCAGGTTATCACGCGCGAGGTTGGAGGCGATAGCGAATAACCATGTTTTTAACGAAGACTCGCCTTTGAAACGTGGCAACGCATCG
Organism: Chryseolinea sp.; assembly: GCA_041742155.1. Lineage (GTDB taxonomy): Bacteria > Bacteroidota > Bacteroidia > Cytophagales > Cyclobacteriaceae > Chryseolinea. The sequence continues at coordinate 74,951 of JBGSJE010000015.1, forward strand.
ATCGCCCTGAGGTAGGTATCCTGTACGATATCTTCCGTATCCTCCACATGTGCAGTGAGTCGCAGGAGGTAAGATTTCAAATGCTGCCTCGCTTCTTCGAAGCCTTCATTAAATTCCTCCGTCGACATACTCAATTGGTTTCGATTTGAATTGCTCAGCCAGCGGGCTATATTGATAAACTTCGTTATTTTTACCGCGTGCTCCTAGGGCCCAATAAAATTTACCGCAAAGAGAGGTAGTGTAGCAAAGGATGATGCGGGACCGGAGTATCGCCATCAGCAATGTATTAATGAAGCCACTCGTCAACAAAAAATACAGACTGGAGAAATTTAAAGGAAAAGGGGGCTGGACCTATACGCAGATCCCGGAAATTCCTCAAGACAAAAAGGCTCATTTCGGATGGGTCAAAGTCCGGGGAAGTATCGACGGTTATGAGATCCGGAAATATCATCTGATGCCAATGGGAAACGGTAATTTGTTTTTACCTGTGAAGGCTGAGATCAGGAAAAAGATAAATAAGAAAGAAGGTGATCTAGTCCATGTCATACTTTACCCGGATACAGAACCACTTGAGGTGCCGGAAGAACTGCTGCTATGTCTCCGGGATGAACCGGCTGCGCTGAAGTTTTTTCAGTCCATCTCTGAAAGTGAAAAAAAATATTATGTTGAATGGATCTATAGCGCAAAAAAAGAAGAAACGAAAGTGAACCGCCTTGCCAGAAGTATCAATCGCCTGATGAACGGCCTGAAACTTTACGACAGCGAAAAAGAAAGTTAGGCTTGTTATTTCCGTGAAGCATCCGGCAACTTTTCAAATATACGATCGACTGTGATCCTGATCTTCTTCTCCAGGTTTTCAGGCCGTAGATCTTCCAGGACAGCTACAGCCCAACCCCGCCAGATCAGTGTATTCGAATGACCGTCCATTAGGTCTACAATAAGGGTTCCTTCCTTATACTGGTATGTGCTCAGCTCTGTTCCCAGCCAGTAGGCGTTGTAATTATGCCCGGATGGATCCAGGGCCGCCACGGTCTTGTCTTCAATGGTGATGTGATAGTGAATGAACAGATCCGGATCATTCTGCCGATTCACATAGCCTTTCTTCAGCAAGGCATCGTTCACTGCCGTTCGGATACGTTTATCGCTCAGCTCGTTATAATAAAGAGGATTCACCTTCGACTCCGAGGCCAGATCCATTTTCCAGTCGAATGAACGATACCTGGTAAAGTCCTGGGAACGGTCGAAATCATAATAATAGGAAACAGCCGGACCACAACTTATCAGTCCGGTCAGGAGGAATAAAAAACTCAAGCTTCGCATATCCATTGCCTTAAGGTTGCAAAGTATCTTAAGGCCCGGTGGTTAAGGGTGATTTTTGATTGCCTGGAAAGTGACATTTATCAACTTACCTGAAGATTTCAGTCCCGGCCGGCAGGTCAGATAAAATTGACGCAATCACCCTGTTAATGTGTCGCCATCACACCCTGTTGATTATAACCGGAAAATTCACTTTTGTACAGTAACAAAAATCGTTATGTAAACCGAAAAAAAACTCACAAGGACAGAACCCGGGAAACAGTCACAACACTAAACTAAAACGTATTATGAAAAAACTCGAATTTACAATTGAAATAAACGCCGGAAAGAAAAAAGTATGGGATACCATGCTACAACCCGACTCCTACCGGGAATGGGTTCGTGCAAGCTGGCCGGATTCATACTATGATGGAACCTGGAAAAAGGGAGAAGATATCCGATTCCTTTTACCCGGCAGAGGAGGTACAATGGCTAATCTCGTTGAATGCAACCCACACGATTTTATTCTGGCAAAACATATCGCGACAATAAGAGCTGACGGAACGTTAGACCGGAATAGTGAAAATTCAAAAGGATGGATCGGTACGACGGAAAGTTACACCTTTATTGAAAAGGATGGTAAAACAACGCTGAAGGTAGTGGTTGAAACGAGTCCTGACTGGGAATACATGTTTAATGATGGATGGCCCGGCGCCCTGAAGCGCCTGAAGGAGATCTGTGAGCGATGATACGGGCTTGAATGCGTAGAATACTCTTCTCATGAGCTTTCCGAAAGTGTAGAAAAATGCATCATCGTTTTTCCACTCTGCAGCCGGTATGTAGTTTTTTGTATCAATCGGCGCGAAATGTCCTTCAAGGATTGATTGGCACCATATTCAATTGATGTGAAACAGGTAACAATCAAACACTGAAAAATCATGAAAAAAATAATGCTCATTATCGCCGGTGCCCTTTGCTTAAGTGTAGCGGCCGTTCAGGCTCAGGATCCTCAACAACAACAGAAAAAAGACTCGACTTCGATCCGGCCGTCTGACCCCGGAACCCCGGCATACCGGAAAGATATGGTTCAGATTCCGGCTACCGAAGTCCCCGAACCGATTAAGAATACGCTCACGGGAGCACAACTTACCGGTTGGGAAAAAGGTACGTTCTATGCAAATTCCGACAAAAGTATTTTTGTCCTGGAGATGCGTGATGACGCGGAAAACAGAGTCAGGGCATACCGGTTCGACGCAAATGGTCAGCCGATCAAGGACAATTAATTTAAAAAGTAAAGCCGGTCATCCCGGCCTTACTTATTTATCATTCTGCGAAAGCCGCCCTAACGATAGGTCAGCCTAACGTTGCCGGATGTTGATAGGTTTACGGGAATACCACCACCGTTCGATTTTCCCCGGATCACCCGCTCATCCGATCGTCCCGAAAAATTCGACAAGGGTATATCCAGTGATTCACCTTTGATATCGAGATCAAGCCCCAGGCGGTCGGGAATCGCAACAGTTATATTTCCATCGCTGGTACGGATGGTAAGTTCCTTTGTCAGTTGCAGGAGATTTCCGCTTACATTTCCGTCCGATGTTGTGGCGTTCAGTGAACCCGTCAGATCCCGGAATACAATATCGCCGTCGGAAGTTTTCGCCGTTGTACTTCCGGAAAGGCTGGTAACGGTAATATTCCCGTCACTGGTTGTTGCTCCCGCATTTCCTTTCACCTCCTCAATCCTGATGTCACCGTCGCTTGTCTTTGCTTCCACGTTACCGCTTACCTTTTTGATGGTAATGTTACCATCTGAAGTCGCAGCGGTTACAGAACCTCCGATATCCGAAAGGTCCAGGTCGCCGTCGCTGGTCTTGCACTTTTGAGTATTGTTGAGTCCTTTCATGGAAATATTTCCGTCCGAGGTGCGAAGGTCGCAGGCTGACGAGGCCGGGAGCTGTAGCCGGAAACTCACAACCATCTTATCGTTCCAGTTAAACGAATTGAAATTGTCTTTATACTTTACCACAATACTGAGACTGCTGCCGGAGTGAACTACCTCGAGGATCAGCTCTTTTTCCAGTTCCTCGCGGCTGATATTTAACACCTTGTGGTGCTTTGTAACAATGTAGAACACATCTGCCTTAGTTCCTCCGAATGCTACCGCTTCAATATTACCGTCGGAAGACGATACGCTAATCTGAGGAGTTGAACCAAGTTCATAGCTCTCTTTGAATGAATACCGGTTGTCCTGAGCGTTACAAAGCGTAACGACAAGAATAAACATGGAAGTTAGGGTCGCTATAATTTTCATCGGATTTCGGATTTACCTGGAAAGACGCGAAGGTTCTGCCAAAGGTTGCTTCGTTCGACTGGTAATAAAAATTTTTCCGGGAGATTGTTCACAAACGAACACCTTAATGAAATAGCCCTGCGTGCTCAGGGCCAGAAAGCCGGTTTGGTTAATACTCCTCCCCCGTAAACCCGGCAGTCGGCACATCTTGTATTGGCCAATGTATATCCATACAACGTCGGACCATCATAGAGACCTCCGACCAGTAACGGATTCGGAGGAAGGTTCGGAATGTCTGTTATACAGGAGTAGGGCGTACTGGGTCCTTTGAACAGGCAAACCGTATCCAAAACGCAGAAGCTATAAGGTCTTTCCTTTAAATTCTCCGGAAGATCCTTATAGTTAAGGAACAACCGTTGTTCATTAACGGACCCGCCACTGAAAAATCCAAGTACAGGGGCACCTCCGCCGCCGGCGCTATGGATATTGCCTGTTATCTCATAGGGTTGGGGATCAAAGAGACTGCCGATGCTCTCTGTGGTCTTCTGCAAATCGCTCCAGAACTGGTATTCCATTTTATCCATGACCCTTTGCCTGACCAGCATACTGTATTTGATGGAAATCTTGTCAGAGAATTTTGGGATAAAAATCAGGGGAAAATCCCGTATAACGTCTTCCGTTAACCGGACGGACGATCCGATCAGGATCCTGGTAGATGGGACCGTTTTCCAGCACGTATACAGATATTCTTCCACGTCCCGAAAAAAAACCTCGCCGTTTATGACTTTGTAAGCCGACTGAACCGGCGCATGGTATTCCCATGTCTCCGTGTAATCCCACCGGTAATAGCGGCTGTTCCCGCTATCATCGTGTGAGTTGACTAGGATGTCCAGGCCGGCGATACCAGGACGCCAGGTTACGCTGTCGATTGGCGGTGATTGCCGGATATCCACGAAGTCGGAAAAATAGTCCTCACCATCATCCGTACGGATATGCAATTGATACCTTAAAGCCGGGTTAATGATCATTCCGGTTAACGAGTAACGCCCTGAATCCTGTTGTGCGAGATCAAAGGTCCCGCCATCGGCGGTCAGTATAGTAACCGTTGCGTTCGATTCGGGTCTAAATACGTCTTTGTCCGAGAGGGGTACCGCTCTCGATAACCGGACAATTGCCGATCCATCGGTGCTGTTCATAAACCCATCCACGACCAGGATATTCACAGGCGGCAGGTTGCCGGGCGGAGGATAAGGCTCCAGGCAGGCCGATAGCATCACAAAAGCCAAACCGATCAGCCAGATTACTCTCGGGTTCATATTCAACAATATATTTCGTATGACCATAACGAAAGAATTCCATTTAGATACCAGAATGTGTCGACTTAATCTATGGTGAAATAATCCAAACGAAAGCCCGGTCTGCGAAAGTATTGAAGTTCGGCATACAACTTTTTCCTTTTATATAAGTGGTGTGCAAAAAAGGCGAATATGTTACAAGCAGTTTCGGAAAATCATGGTTGGGTCCATGGTATCAGCGTTCAAAGTTCAGGACGCTATTAGGTGGAGGTCTCTCTCCCTTCACTTCCTGAGGCTTCCCGTTTAGGGGTATCCATGGACTGTGTCCGAATTTTTCCAGGTCTTTGTATGACCCGAGCATCATAAAATATTCAAACACGAACGGAATTCCCTCCGCTCCGAGCGGCGAATTTTTATCTGCGATATGAAAATGAAGATGAGGTCCGGTAGTTTGTCCGGTAAATCCAAGTGACGCGATGATGTCGCCTTTTTTGACTTTTTGTCCGGGCCTCACCCTGATACTCCCTGGTTTCAGGTGTTCATAAAACGCCACATATTGAGACCCGATACCGATGGAAATGTAATTCCCCGTTGCGTCGCCGGCACTAACAGACGGGTGGCCTGATACCGTGTTACTTTCCTTAAAATCGTTGCGTATGGATAATACAATACCGTCGGCAACCGCCAGCACCGGAGCACTGTAGCCAAGCCAGTTCTTGATCTCGTCTTCATTTCCATCGGCATACTGGCCGCTATTGTTAAGTCGTATAAAATCGATCGCGAAGCGGCCCGGGATCCTGGCCTTATCATCGACGGTATAAATCACACGCCGGTGTCCGCGCTCCCATGACGGTTCATAGATGGCAGCCCAAGGACCGCCGCTCAACGGCGGGCGAAGGGCGATGGCCGGCACCGGTTTTACATCGAAATCCGCACCGTCGACTGAAAATGATGGGGATTCCAGGTTGCCCATTTTACGGCATTGAAGCCGGTGAAAAAGGCCGGTCCCTGTTTTTAAGCCCGACACGTCGTACTCTATATATATAACATTTGAGGCAAACGGCAATAGGATTCTGTCTTCCAGGTCTTCGATAGTCAAAACAACGGACGAGTCGGATGTACGAAGCACCTGCAGTTTATCAAGGTCGATGGTGTCGGGTGAAGCGTTCGCCAGGTGGATCTCGTAATACATCACCGTCTTGCCTGAAATGGTGACGGCATCCGGAACGAATAGAATACGCAGATCCAGGGGCGGGAGAGAGGCCTGACCTTCCGCATACTTTGTAAAGGACCCCACGAAAACTATTATCGCCACACAGGCAAGCAGATTGACTCGCATATCACATCAGTATGGAAAGGTAGTCAAGTTCCCGCTTACAGGAAAACCTGCGGGCGATGCCGGATTAACGAAAAAAGACAAAATTCCGGTGTAATTTTCGTTCCCACAATTTGCAGCAGCGAATATGCCGAATCCATATATATCCCTGATGAAAACAGCCTGGACTTTCGCCCGGCAGGAAAAGAAACAGTATGTGATCGTCTATTCACTGTTCATTCTGGCAAGCGGGACGTTTGCGCTATTCCCGATCCTGTACGGCTGGTTCATCAACTCTATTCAGAAAGAAGGCTTTCATCATCTGAAATATACATGGATCTACGGCGGGGCTTACCTGCTTCTGAAAACAATCGAATGGGGTTTTCATGGGCCGGCGAGGATACTGGAACGCAACCTGGCTTTCAATCTGAGCCGGAATTTCCTGCAGGACCTTTATCATCAAACATTGCACCTGCCTGTCAAGTGGCACCAGGATCATCACAGCGGTGCGACAATCAACAGGATCCGGAAAGCGTATGAAGCGCTGAAGGATTTTTTTCAAAACGGATTCCTGTACATGTACGCTTTGTCGAAGTTTTTTTTCTCGTTTATCGCCATGCTTGTTTTTTCTCCGCTGTACGGCGCGATCGGGGTTTGCCTTGGAGTGCTGACCGTGTGGGTGATCTTTAAATTTGACAAACCCTTTATCAAGGCCCTCGATGAAACGAATGAAAAAGAGCACGTCGTTTCCAGCACGTTGTTCGACAGCCTTTCGAATATTATCACGGTCATCACCCTCCGGCTGGAGAAGCGTATGGAAGGAAGTCTGATGGCTAAAGTGGCGCATGTATTTTCACCATTTATGCGTACCGTAAAGATCAATGAATGGAAATGGTTTGTTGCGGATATGCTTGTAGGGTTGATCTACGTTGTTACGGTTGTTGGGTACGTGCACCAAAACTGGGAACCAGGTAAAATATTCATGGTTGGAAATCTGGTGGCTTTACTGGGATTCGTGAATCAGTTTACGAGTGTATTTCACGATGTCGCATGGCAGTACACGCAGATCGTGCAATACGACACCGACGTACAGACTGCACGTTCCATTACACAAGCTTACAAAGAACAGCACTTGCCCGACGATGTCAACCCCCTTCCTGCCGTATGGAATCGGATATCGATAAGGGGACTCAACTTCTCGCACAAGGAAACGTATTCGACAACAGAAAGAGCGCAGAGCCTTCATGATATTTCCATTGACCTGGAAAAGGGCAAGCGGATCGCCTTTATTGGAGAAAGCGGAAGCGGCAAGAGTACGCTCATGGCTTTGTTACGGGGATTATACGAACCTCAGCCCGGAACGCGGGTGGAGGTTGACGGATCTCCAGGCATTTCTGTTAACAGTCTCGCGGGTTCCGTGACTTTGTTTCCCCAGGAACCCGAAATTTTTGAGAACACGATAGAGCACAATATCACCCTTGGGCTACCCTTTGAGGAAGATCAAATCAAGGCGGTCTGTGAAACAGCGCATTTTAGCGAGGTCATCAGTCAGTTGCCAAAAGGTCTCCAGTCAAACATCCAGGAAAAGGGTGTTAACCTTTCAGGGGGACAAAAACAGCGGCTGGCTTTGGCCCGGGGTATACTGGCGGCCAAAAGCAGTGACATCGTCCTCATGGATGAGCCTACCAGCAGCGTCGATCCCAAGACCGAAATGCAGATCTACGCCAAATTATTCGAAGAGTTCGATGATAAAGTTGTGGTTTCCAGTCTTCATCGCTTATACCTGCTGACGTATTTCGATTACATCTACATCCTTGAAAACGGACGTATCGCCGACAGTGGAACCTTCAGCGAATTGAAATTACGCAGCCCGGTTTTCCAGGAGCTGTGGCGTCATCAGGAAGAAAAGACAAAAATGGCGGGATAACATACGAACCTCCCATCATACCCCAAATGCTGTAATCACCACATCCCTTCTTCCTCCCCGGTCGCGGTGTTCGCATAAATAAATACCTTGCCAGATACCCAGGTTCAGTTCGCCGTTTGTGATGGGTATGGTTACCGAACTCCCCAGCATCGATGTCTTGATGTGTGCCGGCATGTCATCGGGTCCTTCCGTGTTGTGTTTATAGTAGGGAGCATTCTCCGGTACCGTTTTGTTAAAATAACGTTCGAAATCTCCCCTTACCGTCGGGTCGGCATTTTCATTGATCGTGATACCGGCGGAAGTATGTTTTAAAAAAACCTGTAGTTGACCCGTTGTAATATCCCTGATGCCTGGCATAGCCTGTTCAATCAAGTGTGTTACGAGATGAAAGCCTCGCGGGTACTCCGACAACTGTATTTCGCGTTGATAGATCTTCATCGTTTTTACAAACCGTGCTCATTCATTCCTTGACCCGCCAACCGGCTCGCCGCCGATAACGACTGCCGAGATCTTCCGCACATTTCTGATGTCCTTCAGGGGATCATCATCCAAAATCAAAAAGTCTGCCCAATAACCCGGTGTCAGCGTACCGACGTTTTTCAGGCCCATATATCCGGCAGCATTTCCCGTAGCCGACACCAGTATTTGCATCGGCGACAGGCCGGCGTCCGCCATCATCTCCATTTCCAGGTGTTCGAAGTAACCCATAAACCGCGCCGGTACTCCGCTGTCCGTGCCAAAAACGATGGGGACACTCTGCTCGCAAAGTGTTTTAAGGTTAGCCATCGCGACAGGCAGCTGCCGCCTGTATGTATTGGCGCCTGGCGAGTTCCTGATCTGCAACTGCCGGGCCGGGTCAAGCAACGGTATCACTACTGATGATCCGTACTCCCGTTTGAAAAAAGGATCGGAGAAGAACGCAGCCGTATCGCCATATACGTATGTGGAAAGTTCCCGGGTCAGTGTAGGACAATAGCCCACTTTTTTTTCTTTTATGAGACGGATAAAATCTTCATCCACTGACGTGTCCCGGATACTATGGGCGAGCAGGTCTGTGCCGGCTTCGAGCAGCTTCCTGGCATCCTCAAGGTAGTACATATGCGTAGCCACACGATAGCCCAGCTCATGGGAACGGTTGATCACGGCACGGTAAACATCTTCAGTCATTTTCGGAGATGTCCCCAGGTTGTCATCGACCCTGATCTTCATAAAATCCACTCCCATCGAATCGTTCCGCTCAATTACCTTTAATGCCTCCCCGGGAGTGTTTCCTACAATGACCTCGCCGGCTATAAACAGCCTGGCTCTTTTTCCGACGGAAGTTGTGTCCATCAGAGCGCGAAGAGGTCCGGCATCTGCCTTGTCCCCGCCGAGGCTTACAACGGTAGTAATACCATACCTGGCATATAATTCAAGATTCGCGATGACGTTCTCGCGCGAATAGTGACCGCCGTCAATTCCCTTCACATCGCCGACATGCCCATGGGCATTGATAAGGCCGGGAATGATGGTTTTACCAGAGAGATTCTTTATGGTGGCTCCACCGGGGATATCCACACTATTTTCGCCACCGACTGCCACGACGCGGCCATTCCGGATCAGCAAAACGCCGTTTACTATCGGTTCGGCGCCAGTTCCGTCGATGATTGTCACGCCGGTAAAAGCAGTCGCCCCTAACTCCGGAGGCTCGGTGCTTTTACAAGCAAACACAACGAAGGGCAGCATCAGGACTCGTAATATCTTCATACATTGAAGGTAGTAAGTCCTTCATCCCGGCGCAAAGACTGCGGCCGTAGACGGTTAAAGGAGTTTTTGGTAACGGATGTCATTGTCTGACGTCGCACCAGGCGGACAAATTGAAAACCGTCACGGCGTTTGACTAGGTTGTTCGGAAGATTCTTCCGCCGTCGATCAGTTCTTCCGATTCAAGACCATGGGTGGGCTTGTTCATCAGCCGGGCAAGAGCTTCCGCTATTTTTTCGGGGACAATACCCTGACGTGTAAATTCGTCGAAGATTTCGGTTTGCATTCGGCAATGATCGTTGCCGCTATCAATAAATAGCCAGATCTGAATTTGGACGGCTTGTTTCTCAAGTTCTTCCACGTGAACCAGATCCCATTGGTTGGTGCCGGTACTTGTCTAAGTCTCTAATGACACAAGAACGTTAAAAGACCAGGAAGAATGATGCAAGAGGATGAATGATTTAATAGACGATAGCGTCTATTAAGATCGCGAAATATGAAACCGACCCGGTTATTGGGAGAAACCGGATAAATTATTTCAGCGATGACGGATAGGGAGATCAGCAGGCGTTGCTTAGTAGCCGGGCATTGCCTCTTTAGGCTGTGGGTCTGCTGAAAACATCTCGTTGATCACCGTCTGGGAATCCGTCAACAGGTTATGCAAAAACGAATACGAAACATTCTCAAAGTTTGCCCGTGCGTAAAACGAATCGCGGAAGAGGGTAAAATACTTCAGTGCTGTCTCTGTATCGTCCTCCCGGTGAATGAACTTGCTCCACAGTGGCAAAAACGGCCTGTCCAGGATACCGGTGACCTCCATAAATACGGAAGCGTATTTGGGATGATTGGACTTTCTCAGAAGCTGGCCCTGAAACAGCAGGCATATTTTGTACTTGACGACCAGCAGAAAGAAATCGGGATCGACCGACTTGCAGTCCGGAATTTCAAGCGCCATCTGGCGGGCTATGCGATTGTGATAGCGGAACAATTCATCCATAAATTGCTCCGGGTCGCCGAAATAGTGATAAAAACCGGATTTATTCAGGTTAAGAATACGGGCCAGTCTCTCGACTTTAATTCCATGTACTCCGTCCTTTGCAAATAATTCGTAGCCCACTTCAAGCCATTTTTCGGCCTTGGAAATGGATAAGGGGTTCTTTTTCAGGTTAGGCATTTTTACTAAAAGTTGTCGATGCAAAATGGTTATTTCAGGGTTTCCTGAAACTGATTAAAATCAGGTCGGAAGGAAGTGTATATCATGAATAATTGTGGGAATTTGTGTTTGCCGGATGGCACATACGCCAAAAAAGGTAACGACTACTCCCGGGATATCGCCCACTTCGCGGGATCCGGGATTGGAAAAGGAGTTGCAAATTGCATCCGGGAAAAGTGAAGTCATCCGGTGAAAATACTCACGGCAACAACTGCTCTTATTGGCTGGTTTATCGGGATCCATCTGATCCTGTTCACCAAAGGCACTCGTGCAATCCTGCTGGGAGCCTATACGGCGCTGATCAGCATAGCGTGCGCCGAACCGTTGATCCGGTACCTTCCGTACACCTTGATGCCCCTGGCGACCACAACGGTTGCCGTATGCTCGTATCTCATAGGACCCGTTCTGTTTTTATATTGCAAATATGTATTAACCCCTGTTCCGTGGAGGAAGGGCCATCTGATCCACTTCATACCTGCAACATTCATTCTCTTGCTTTACATACTGTCGTACCTGGCACCGGGTATTGAACACACCAATTCAGGAAAGGAGGAATTTGTATTGTATATGATTTTCCAGATACAACTGCTAGGGTATACAATTACTTCGCTCGTTATGACAGCACGAAGGGGCGGAACTGACGGTCGTCCAAGCGAAAAACTGCAGCGCATTCTTCTAAAACCACTGGTAATAACATCACTGGCGCTATTCCTGTATTCACTGGCGCACAGCCTGCTGCCGGTCATATCAGCAAAAACGTTTGTCTGGATCATCCAGACGATGCTGGCCGTCCTGATCATGGTCATCGCCTTGTTGCACGCCGAAAACCTCGAAAAACACAAGCCGCGAATTCAAACAAAAGCATCCGGATAACTGCGTTCGCACCCTTAACCGTAAAATTGTCCTCTTTGATGATCTCTTCCGGCGCGGCTATCCAACCCCGACCAGCAATGTCAGCGTTGTATCGTACGAAATGCGGATCCGGTGATGCAGAGGCTGGAGAATTTCACTATTCGTATTTCAGCACATTCACGGGATTTGTGGCGGATGCCTTCGCTACCTGGTAACTTATGGATGCTACGGCAAGGAATATCGTAGCCGCTACCGGCACCAACATCAGCCACCATGCCAAGTCGACACGGTATGCATACACCTGTAACCATTTATTGATTGCCAGGTAACCGACGGGTATGGCAACGAAGTTGGCGATGACGATCAGGCGTATATAATCACCCGACAGCAAGGCCATGATCTCGAAGGAAGAGGCGCCCAATACTTTCCGGACCCCGATCTCCTTCGTACGCCGGGTTACCATAAATGCCGAGAGGCCGAACAGGCCAAGACAGGAAATAAAAATCAGTATTTGCGCACCGCTCATGAGAGCGGCATTCATCTTTTTGTCAGCATCGTATATCCGGTCAAACTGATCGTCGAGGAACTGATATTCCATAGCCGTATTTTCCATCACCCGGCTGTACGTTTTTTCCACGGACTTCAGAACCTCGTCGGTATTACCTCCAGCGATCCTTACATACAGGCGCGATTCATAATCGCTAAGATTCATGATAAGCGGTTCGATCTTGTGCTTTAATGAGAAAAGATTTGCATCCTTAACCACGCCAATCACTTTTCCTTTTTTCCCGTAGTTCATCCCGTCGATCTCCCGTCCGATCGGACCCCGGGGGCTTTTATCCCAGCCAAAGGATTTTACAGCAGCCTCATTTACCAGGAAGGCATGCTGGTAATCGGCTTTGTTGTCTGCATCAAAGTTGCGGCCTTCCACGATTGTCAGCCCCAGCAGCCCGAGATAATCCTTGTCAAAGAAAATCCTGGCAATGGTACTGGACTTCATTTCTCCATTCGCGCGTTCCACGAGATGTTCGTCGATGGGGCTGGAAGGTCCCGGGGTATAACTACAGGCGGCGGCGGAGGAGACACGAGGCAACTTGAGCAACTCTTCTTTGAGCAGGGGAAGATGTTTGGCCAGTCCGTCCGGGAATGACACGATAAGAATATTTTCTTTATTGAATCCCAGCTCCTTCTTCCGAAGGAAATTCATTTGCTCCGTGACGGCCAGTACCGCTACGATCATAAAGGCGGAGATCGCGAATTGCACCGATAAAAGAGCTTTGCGGAACGGCATCTTAGGGCCGCCGGCGCTTACTTTATTCCGGAATACCAGCACCGGATTAATCATGGACAGATAAAAGGCCGGGTAAAAACCTGAAAATGCCGACAGCACAACAATTACCACCAGCGCGATGAGGGGAAACTTCGCGTTTAACAGCAGGCTGATGTCCAACTGATAGTCCATTAGCTGGTTGAACCTGGGTATCATCAGGTAGAAGAAAAACAAGCCGAGCAACGCCGAGAAAAAGGCCAGCAGGGCCGACTCCGTTATAAATTGTTTTCTGATCTGGTCGCGAAGCGCGCCCATTACTTTTCTCACACCGATTTCCTTATACCGGTGTGACGACGCGGCGATCGCCAGGTTTGTATAGTTAATACCGGAAGAGAATAAAAAGAACATCGCAATAATTGAAAAAGCATATACGTAATTCACGTTACCGATGGCGGAGAGTTCATACATCTTGGCGGAGTACAGGTGGATATCCGTCAGCGGTTGCATGAACACACTCACCTTTGCACCAAACTCCGTAGCGACGGCCCGGAGGTTCTCGTTTTCAGCCGTAAACTTATCCAGCTTATACTGGACCGTTGCCGGATCAGTGCCCTTGCGCAATAACATATATGTATAGGCATGCGAGTCGTTCCAGATATTGTCGTCCGCATATCCATGCCATCCGATAAATGCTACCGGCCGAACATGCGTGTTATGAGCAGCATCCTCAATCACCCCTGTGACGGCAAAGTCCCTTCCGAATATGCGAACCGGCGCGTTGATGATATCATTATTCTGCAGGTAGTCGCTACCGAATATTTTCACTGCAAGGCTATTCGACAATACGATACGGTCCGGGCCCTGAAGGGCTTTCTCGTCACCCACGAGAAATTTGTAAGACAATACGCGAAAGATCGTCGAGTCGGCAAGGAACATCCCGTTTTGCCAGAAGGAGACATCCTTGTATTTAACGGGGGCGGTACTGGTCAGGTATTGGAACCGGGCCAGGGATTCTATTTCGGGAACCACTTCTTTCAATGCAGGGCCGATGGCCGGCGGTACCGGGGCAAACTCGGTATAGGTGTGGTCGATCAGCGTGCTGCAACTGACACGGTAAATGCGGTCGGCATTATTAAAATGCCGGTCGAACGACAGCTCGTTATACACATATGCGATGAGGATCAGCGCGCTGGATATACCCAGCGCAAGTCCCAGTGTATTGATCGCCAGGTACTGCTTATCGCGGTTCACATTGCGGAACCCGGTTTTCAGATAGTGGCGGAAAAGGTTATAGCTTTCCCGTGGCTGCAGGCGCCTCCGGCGAAATACATATGGTTTCAGGAATAGAAATACATCCAGGACAAAACGCGTTCGGGCATAAAAAATACCTTTGTCCCGCATCCTCATGAAATATAATTCGTGCAGATCACCAAGGAGGTCCTCCAGCAATTCGGGTGTGCAGTACCATTCAAAAAAACGCTGGGCCCAAACAGGAGGCCGGGGTTGTGAGGTGTTATTCATAACGTGTATATCAGGCATTTAAACAGAGCGTACGATCCATACGATCACACATTTTTAAAAACGACTTTGGGAATCAGACTCCAGAGCTCATCGCGCTGCTCTTTCGCCAGAAGCAACGCCTTTTTGCCGGAGCGCGAAATCGTGAACATCCTTTTACTCCGACCTCCGCGTTCGTTCGTTGCGCCTCCCAGCCTGGAGTCCACGTAACCCTTCTCCTCCAGCCGGTTCAACGCGGAGTGTACGACGGCAAAACTGACTTTGCGCTTGGTAATCCTGCCGATCTCCTGCGCGACAGATATACTGTAGGCTTCACTGTTCAGAATGCCGACAGTAAGTAGAACAAGCTCCTCAAATTCGCCCAGGTTTGTTCCTTTCATAGTGATACGAGTATTTGTTCACTAAATGTATATCTAATCAACGCAATTGTCAATAGTTTTATTGTATTTGTTAAGCAAATACATAAGATATTGCGGAAACGCGGATGAAAAGGTGCGTGTAACCGACGCAACGGATTCCGCACCTTTGTTGGCTTATCCTCGTAACTTCCACAAGCGGATCATACGACGAAACGCGTGACGAATCCGTGTTCCGTCATGTCAAGATATTGCTGATGGGTGATATCCGTATTACTACCTCCTGTACTGGCTGCCATAAAATTGGACGATGTCCCGTGGTGATTGAGTCCCAGGAAATGCGCCGCCTCATGTGCGATTATGATTCCCATCAGGTTGCGGCCCCCGGTTGTGGATAAATCAGCACTGGACATCTTGATGATCACTCCGGAATTACTTCCTCCCTTTCCGGTCGGTCCGTCAACGGGTGAAAACCCTCCAACACTTGCCGCGCAAGCAGGGCCGGAAAGTGTTTCAACACACCACACGTCCAGCCAGCTTTCATTCGGGGAACTCCAGTCGTCTCTGAGATCATCCGCCTCGTCACTACCCGAGGTGCAATCACTGTCTTTATTATCATCCATTTCAATATCCCGGTACCGGCCGAAGTCGCCGCTGGTCGAGGGTAATAAAAACCTCGCGGACTCACTTATATAAAGATTTTGTTGCTCATAAATCGCGCTTGCCTCATTGTCTACCACGCTCTGCAACTGACTTCGCGTTGTAGCCGAAAAATTTCCCACAAAGTTCAGGGCAAGTTTTACCTGAGCCATAGCAGCCCAAACGTGTGAGTCGGTAATATCCCCTTCGGTGGTCTGCAATGTCAGTTGAATGGTTACATCGCCATAGTCCTTAAATACATCGTATGTATTGCCGCCAAAACTCATCCATACACCAATGGTCCGGGTGGAGTTAGCCGGAACAACCGATGTGCTTATATTGAAAGAAAAATTATCTTTTTGAGTTCCACCGTCGGTGACCCTGGCCGTTACCTTCGGACCAAGCGTAACCGCATGAGGAAAGCCATTGCTAACCTGTAAATTGGCATAACAGTAAAATTTATTTTCGGCGGTGTTGTAATGTGCGGGCCCCTCCCCTATCGTACCCGTTGTACTGGGACTTACGTTCAGGAATATGGGGTTGGCCGGAAGTGCCATTAAACCTGAATGGAGCTTGCAGGCACCGCCACTTTGCAGATACAGCGCGGTATCGATCTGAATACTGCCGGGTATCGCTGCAAAAAATCCGGGGACCACCTTCTCGCCGTTCTCGAGTTCTGCGCCTGTGACCAGGAGTTGAATATCTTTCCAGTTGTCTTTGGGCATCCGTATCCTCATTTTCAGCAGTGCGGTTTTTTCTTTCCCGGGTACGTAAAATTTTATTTTCAGCCCAAAACCGGTTTTCGCCCATATCACACCGTCATCAGGCTGAACCGAATAAATCACGGGGCTTACCGGAGCATCCGGCAGCCAGTTATGAATAGAATAAATATGCCGGTCGCACGCCAGATCCAGGTCCAGTGAACATCCGGTCCGCGGATGTTTGCGCGGTGGGATATCGAGGGCAATTTCATCTTCGTGGATCCGGTAGGTCTTTCCCGTATGATGAGACACGATAGCGTCACCTGCCCTGTCACCACGCAGGATCAGGCGCGTCACCCCTTTTGGCGCACCGTCAACAATTTCATAGGCAATGGGACGAATTGTTTTCTCCAGCGCTCGCTGCTCAAGCTCGATGTTTGCGATCAGGTCCATGCCTCCTCTCTCTTCAGCCTCACCGAAGGTTGTCTGTGGCTTAACCTTTATATGTTTCCCGATCTGCCGGACATTCCCCGCTTCCGGTGCAGTTTTCAAAATACCGGTGGTCCGTATTCCCCGGCTTCGCTGCAATTGTTTCCCCGTTGTAATCCGGTGTATAGCGGCTTTCGCTCTGAATTGTATTTCCGGATCAGCATCCGCAGTAGCGATAGCCTTGAGCGCACGGAGATGTTTTTTTGCACCAACCTTTCCGATTACCCTGATCGCTTTTTCCTTCACCGCATACACGCTGTCATGAATAAGTACATCCAGGGCGGCCAATACTGTTCTTCCCTTTATTCTTCCCAGCGTCTCCGTGGCATATGCTCTCACGAAACTATTTTCACGGGTGTTCAACGCAATGTTTACGATAAGATCCGCGGCCTCATTAAATTTTAAAGCTCCCAGGTAGGCGATCGAGCCGGACCGTAACCGTATGTCATATCCGTTCTCCTCCTTGATAATGGCATACAAAGCGTTCTTTATTTCCTTTCGGAATTTAACGATGTCCTTCGCCGTAACCTTCAACTGACTCAATTTGGAGGTGTTCACACCCTCAAAACTCTGAAGAGCTGCCTCAATAAGCATCCGGGCTCTTATTCCCGGATGAACTTCGGCGGGCATTTCCAGTGTTTCGGGCAAACGATGCCCAGGTGCCACCCGCGGTGATTCATTATAGTTGAATTTCATTTCACGACTGCTTTTCCCGTTTTTCATAATGAATGGTGTTTTATGTTAACGATACGCTCAATTTTTTACATTGATTCCGTGATCACGAATCGGATTTGTCAGCCATGGACGTTTCAAATAGTATTACTCAACATGACCGTATCCAGGCAGACACAGCTATTGTTTTGATCACATTCGAATGTCGCGTAAATATTCCTTCGTATCAATCACAGAATACAGGGACCGGCGTATGAGAATACCTGCCTCCGATAAAAAACATTCAGGGCCGAAATAATTCGCGCCGAAATCGGATATTTGCCCCAAATACAAACTATCATCCAGAACACCCATACGCGCGTCTTAACTGCACTACCATGACCGAAAGAGAACTATTAAAACTGGAAGGGACCATCCGGCAAAAGATGCTGGACATTAAGGAGCAGCGTGTAAAACCGAAGGATTCCGGTATCGGTGTTTTGCTTAACAACCTGAAGAAAGTTGACGAGGCACTTTATGATAAGATCCTGCCCGAGTACAAAAAGCTCCTCGCGGAGAAAAACATATTTAAATAACACAATCCATCGGCCTGTTATCGGCACTAAGCCCCAGGAATCGGTAGCGCAGCGTCACCTGGACTAGCAATGGAGTTTATAGAGAAATAAAATATCTTGCCTTAAAACACGGAACTTGTGACGGACACCCCCCTTGTTTCCTTTTTGCTCAAGGAACGGTATTTACTGGTAATCGGCCATGGCAAACGGGACAACCTGACATCTATGGCGGCAGCTTCCTCGGCGATCTACGAGAAAGTGCTTGAAACAAACAGCCGCTACCTCCTGGTAGACTATCGGAATCTCGAGATCAATGTTCCGCTGAACGAAGCATTCAACATTGTAAAAAGATACGAAACGAAACAGCCGCACCTGAAAAATCTTGTAATGGCCGCGGTATTCGAGGGCAAAGGTCATGAGTTCGGAGGGTACTGGAAGGAAGTCGGCCGCCAGCGAGGCTTTTTCATCGAAACATTTGACGACATCGATACCGCGGAAAAGTGGCTGCTCGAACAGGCCATGAAATCATCGGGACAATAAATGAGCGGACAAACCCGCCTCTCAACATGCTGTCACCAAAAAATAAGAACACGATATATCGGATTATTCCTTTTGGGATAATCTGGTTGATCTACAGCATTGTCTACACGTTGCTGGAGAGAGGAATCCTCGGTGGGCTCGACTATTACCCCTCCACGGCCAACCCTTATTCGTTCGGGACCACCATTGTGGTCACACCCCTCACGGCCCTCGTCATGGGTGTGGCTATCGGAACGGTGGAAGTCCTTTACCTGGACAAGCTCTTTATTCAGAGGACATTTGCAGGAAAGATTATTTATAAAACACTCCTCTATGTAGCCGCGATCATGTTTTTCCTCTTTAGTGTCACGTTAATCACAAATGCCATCCAGTTGAATCTACCGCTGTCCGATACCAGGGTGTGGGATTATGCCGGGGCCTTTTTTTCAAGCTTTTCATTCTGGAGTGTGGAGTTGTATATCGCTTCTATCATCGGCTTTTCGCTCTTTTACTCCGAAGTAAGCCAGAATCTTGGCCAGGGAGTGTTGCATAACTTTTTCCGTGGAAAGTATCATACGCCGGTGGAGGAGGAGCGGATATTCATGTTTCTGGACATGAAAGCATCCACGACCATCGCTGAAAATATCGGTCACGTCAAATATTTCGAAATGCTCAAAACGTATTTTTCCGATCTTACAAAACCGATTATCGGATATTCGGGAGAGATCTATCAATACGTCGGTGATGAGGTGGTCATATCGTGGAAACTTCAGGATGGTTTACACAACAACAACTGCATCCGGTGTTTCTTTGCGATGAAGTCGGAGATCAAAAAACAAAGTCATACGTATGTTGAGAAATTCGGAATCTTGCCTGCGTTCAAAGCAGGACTTCATGTGGGCAAAGTAACGACAGGGGAGATCGGCGTAATCAAAAAAGAGATCATCTTTACGGGCGATGTATTGAACACTACTTCGCGCATCCAGGGACAATGCAATGTCTATGACGCGGATCTTCTTATTTCCGGGCAGTTGGCGAACTATCTGTGGGACGACCCGCAATTCAAACTGGTCGCGTTGGGCGAAAGTGACCTGCGGGGACGAGAAGAAAAGATATCGTTGTATTCAATTGTTACGAGCAAGGGCGACTAGCCCTATACCTGTTTCAACGCTCACCACATCGTCATTTTTCTGCCCAGGCGCGGGTGAACGACCTTCAAAAGATCATATCGCAACAGGATCTCGCTGGTACTGCCGTTCATTTGTGAATTACCCACCGGTGTCTCATACACATATCCCATACTGACTTGCTTCATCCGGAAACCAACGCTGAATGTATACGCCAGCGAATTGCGATAACCTAAACCCAGCCACGCCGTGTTATAAAAAACTCCCTTTACCTGGCCTTCCAGGGTTTCCTTTTGCTGCTTATCATACCGGAATAAACCATTTACCGCTACACCAACCTGGTCCGAAACCGCTTTCCGGTAACCTCCCTGAAGCACGTACTGTACCGTGTTGTTTTCACCTACAAATACTGTTTCATTCCCGCCTAATTTGCCCATGATATTTTGCATCGCATACCCCGCATAAAAATCTTCACCAGCGAGTACAAGGCCTAGGTTCATATTGATCCTGCCTGCGCTGCTGGTCAGACCGGAGTATTTCTGCATCAGGGGATCGCCCAGATCTTCAGCAGTCAACCGGTTTCCATTAAGCTTCTGGCTATGATAACCAATGGCAGCTCCGGCCTGAAGCCTCAGGCTTTCAGTCAGGTTCACACCCGACCGGTATGTGCCATAGACCTGGTTCTCAGCAAAGGGACCGTACGTATCGCGCAGGATGTAAACACCGATGGCATGACGGATACCATTATTTACAACCTGCCCGCTGGCCGATTGTTCACCGGTCTTGAGATAGTCATCGAGGTTTACTTCTCCCGAAATAAAAACTGTTTTCGGGGCACCATCAAAACCTGTCCATTGATCCCGGTAATACGACTTGACCGATGATCCGTCAAATCCCGTGAAAGCGGGATTATAGTATTGGCTGAAAACAGAAAAGCTGGATACATATTTCCTGTTTTGAGCATACGTCGTCACACAGGCGGAGGCGATGAATATTGAAAGAATGGTCTTTTTCACGTTGATTTTGTTTTATGTCTATCGGTTGAGATTGATTGTTATAGCGATGCTGTTACTTTAATGATATCACAATACCTTTTTTCGTGACATTCAGATCGTTGATGTGAATGATGTAGAAGAATGGTCCGTCCAGTACCCTGCCACCCATCGCGCGCCCGTCCCAGCCTTCCTCCGGGTTATCGGATTTGAAAAGGCGAACACCGGAGCGGTCGAATATTTCAACCGTCACATCATTAAAGAACTTCAGTTCCGAAGGAATCCAGTAATCGTTAATTCCGTCACCATTCGGAGAGAACGTGTTATGTATAATGATATCCGCCTGGCTGTATTCAGTCTTTTCGAGACTGAATATTTCTTCGACCGTATTCCCGAAAGAATCGGTGCTTCTTACGCGTATCCGGAATGTTGTCTGGCCTGAGAGACCCTGGTTATCCTTCAAGTACAGCCTGTCGCCGTCTATAAGAAACAAGTCGTTATTTTCCGACCCCGGGCCGGAAACCAGGGCATAGTCAAATTCAGTATCGTCTTCATCTTCGGTAGTAAACTGACCGATAGGTTCATCGCTGGCGATCGCGGGCTGAAAACTGTGATTGCTCAACAACAACACAACGGGTGCGATATTCGGGAGAACCGTAACTGTCACACGGACGACGAGAGCATCAAGATTGGTTGTCCCGGCCGGAAGCACCAGCTCCCCTTCCAGGTTGTAGGTCGCAGCCACCATCCCGTTGTAACCGGTTGTATCCCAGACAATACTCAACACTTCTTTCTCACCGGTAGCATATTCTACTTCTACCGCAGCAGGAACATTTGCATCATCAAAGGTTGTGCGGATAGGCACGGATATATCGGCAATCGATGTAACGGATACGATATTGCGAACCGTTTTTATTACCACATCGGTAACAGTTGCCCCGGTATTTCCGGCCGGATCCACCAGGTAAATTGAAAGTATAACTTCCCCGTCAGCCAAACCGGACAGGTCGAGACCGGTGATATTGAAAAGACCGGCATCAACAGGTGCAATACCGGTAACCGACACATTGTTGGTTCCCATAATACTGTAGAACATTGTAGCGCCGGTTTCCGCTCCACTTACTTCAAACGAAACATCATTTACATTGGTAGTATTCACCTGGCTTGTGTTGAATCGTCCAAGGTATCCGGCCGGTGCCGTACCGTCGTAAGAGATGGCGATCGTATTGGAAACCACGTTGCCGTTCAGGGCAAGGTCGGTGGCAACTCCCCCTGACAATGCAACGCTCACGGTGCCATCGCTCGTGGGTGTGATCAAGGCTGAATACTCCGCGCTGGTAACCATTGTAAAATCGGATGCAGAACCATTTGCAAGGGTGATATCCGCGACATCAAAACCGACTACCGGCTCGCTGAATAAAAACGTAACGGTGAAATTACTATTGACCAGGGCCGGTGCGGATGTTGCCAGCGTAACTACGGGCGGCTGAGCATCTGCAACGGTCACGGCAAAGGAACATGTAGTTGAATTTCCTGAAGCATCCGTCACTTTATACGTTTGGGTTGTTGTTCCCACCGGGTAGAACGAGCCACTTACTGCACCCGCGACAAGTTCCGTCACTACACCCGAACAATTATCCGTTCCAGTCGGCGCGGTAAAGTTTACGATAGCGCCCGCCGTTCCTGGATCATTGTTCACTGTTATATCGGACGGGCAGATGATCTCAGGAACTTCCTGATCCTCCACAGTTACGGTAAAGGAACAGGTCTCGGAATTTCCCGCAGCATCCGTTACCATGTACGTCTGTGTCGTCGTGCCAAGGGGGAAGAAATCACCGCTGGCCAGACCTTCCATCCGCACAGTAGTCTGACCGGCACAATTATCCGTTCCAACCGGTGCGGTAAAATTCACAACGGCCCCGCACAACGTGGCATCATTGCTCACCACGATATCGGACGGACAGGTCAGGAAGGAAGGTTTTTCTGTATCGACGATGATAACATCGAATGTGCAGGTAGTGGTATTACCGGAGGCGTCACGAGCCACATATGTGACTGTTGTTGTTCCAACGGAAAAGGTATCTCCCGGCTGCCAGTCGCTGGAAAAGGATGTAACAGCGCAATTGTCCGATGCGGTCGGAATAGTCCAGCTGACCGGGGCGCCGCAGGTACCGGCCGTTGCATCAACCGTAATGTTCGCGGGACAAGCCGTAATAACGGGGTCGATGTTTTCGGTGGTCGTCAGGGAAACACTCGCCGAGGTTACGGCAGGCGAGCAGACTCCGGATACTACGCACCGGTACAGATACCCGTCCATAGCTATTGTAGCTGAAGTAATATCGAGTGTCGATGTCGATACTCCGGAATAGGTGCCGTTACCGGTCAGGTTGGTAAATCCGGAACCGTCATCCACCTGCCACTGGTACGATGACGCGTCGGATGCGACAACTGAAAATGTTGTATTTCCAAGAGAGCAAATAGCGGTGTTCGACGGTTGGGTCGTTATCGACGGGGGCGTGTTAACTACCAGGCTTGCGGAAGCGGACGTTGCAACAGGAGCACAGACACCGCCCGCTATACATCGGTAAGTATATCCGTCCATCGCGGCGGTAGCGTTCGAGATAGTCAGTGTCGGTGAAGTAACACCCGCGTACGGCAGACCACCGGCCAGGTCTGTAAATCCGGAACCCGTATCGACCTGCCATTGGTAGGACGTCGCACCGGAGGCGGTTATTGAATACGTGGTATTGTTACCTTCACAAATTGTAGTTGTTACGGGCTGACCCGTGATAGACGGCTGGATATTGATCGTCAGCATAGCGGGGTCGGATATGGCGTCAGGTGAACATAAGCCCGTCACAACGCAACGGTATGTATAACCGTTCATTGCCGGTACGCCTCCACTGATTGATAACGTAGCGGAAGTACTACCGGCGTACGGCGATGTGTTTGAAATGTTCACAAAACCGGACCCCTGGTTAACCTGCCATTGGTAGGACGTGGCATGTATTGCGGTAAGGAAAAAGGTCGTGTTGCCACCTTCACAGATCGCACTTCCGGCGGGCTGAATCTGTACCGCAGGCGCTGTATTCACGGTAAGTATACCGCCATTGGATGTTACGGAAGGCGAACAGGATCCGCCGACAACGCAACGGTAGGAATATCCATCCAGGCCTGCCGTTACACCGGTAATATCTAATGTCGGGGAAGTTGCTCCCGAATAGGGTGATATATTGGAAATATTGGCAAAACCGGACCCCTGGTCCACCTGCCACTGGTAAGATGTACCATTCGACGCTGTGATACTGAATGACGTGCTGGCTGCCGCACACACGGTGCTATTGACGGGCTGAACCACGATCGCAGGTGATACATTTACGGTCAGGTTCACGCCGTCTGAAATTGCAGCAGGCGCACACACGCCGCCCACGACACAACGATAGCTATAATTATTCAGTGTTGCCGGCGCGCCGGTAACCGTTAAAATTGCAGAAGCCGCTCCTGAGTAAAGTACGCCGTTCGAAAGAGATACATATCCCGATCCCTGGTCGACCTGCCACTGATAGGAGGTTGCGTTCGACGCAACGACGACAAACGACGTATTGGCTCCCGAACATATTGTACTGGCTGCAGGTTGAGCGGTGATTAGCGGGACAACATTGACCGTCAGCGTCGCCTGAGTCGACGTTGCAGCGGGCGAACACACTCCGCTCACGACACAACGATATGCGTATCCGCTTAAACCGGATGACGCCCCTGTGATCGTCAGGGTGGAAGATGTTACTCCGGAATATGGAGCACCGGCCGGCAGGTTCGCGAAACCCGATCCCTGATCAACCTGCCACTGATAGGATGAAGCATATAAAGCGCTGACACTGAATGTTACGTTGCCGCCCTCGCAGATCGTCGCGGGAGCCGGTGCAACGGTCACAGTCGGCGGGATGTTTACAGTAAGTGCCGCCGCGTCCGACGTTGCCGCAGGAGTGCAGATGCCGGCTGCTAAACAGCGGTACGAATAACCATTGAGCCCGGCGGTAATTCCCGTCAGTGTCAGGATGGATGTACCAGTACCGGAGTAGAGCGCGTTATTTGAAAGGTCGGTAAAACCCGAACCCTGATCCACCTGCCACTGGTAGGACGACGCGTTTGAGGCTGTCACGGAAAAGGTTGTATTACTACCCGTACAAACCGTCACAGGTGAAGGGGCGACGGATATTACCGGCGCAACGTTGACAGTAAGGGTTGCCGGATTTGATGTGGATACCGGCGCGCAAGATCCCGTGGCGACGCAACGGAAAGTATAGCCGTTTAAACCGGCAGTCGCTCCCGTAATAGTAACCGTGGAAGTCGTTACTCCGCTGTAAGGCGCACTTTCGGGGAGGTTCACAAAACCGGAACCCTGATTCACCTGCCACTGATAGGAAGATGCGTTGGATGCCGTTACTGAAAATGTTGTATTGTTGCCGGCGCATATGGAACGGTTCAGGGGTTGAGCAGTAATTGCCGGCGGCACGTTAATTGTCAGGGTGGCAGAGTTGGATATCGCTGCCGGTGAACAGACACCGGTTGCGACGCAACGGTAAGAATATCCATTCAGGCCGGCTGTTGAAGAAGTTATTGTCAGTGTTGAAGTGGTAGCGCCGCTGTAGGGTGCCCCGTTAGAAATATTGATAAAGCCGGAGCCCTGGTCCAACTGCCACTGGTAAGAGGTGGCGCCGGAGGCGTTGAGGGAAAATGTCGTATTGTTTCCGGCACAGATTGTGGAGCCGGATGGCTGCGCGGTAATGACCGGTGCGGAGTTTACTGTCAAAATACCTGCACCGGATGTAGCCGTCGGCGAACAAACGCCGGTCGATACACAACGGTAAGCATAACTGATCATTCCAGCGGTGGCGCCGGTGATGGTTAACGTGGACGATGTCGCACCACCGTAAAGCACACCATTCGAAATATTGACATAACCTGAGCCGGTGTTCACCTGCCATTGATACGATGAAGCATTCGTTGCCGTAATTGAAAATGTTGTATTATTTCCGTCACACACAGTACTATTAACCGGCTGAGCCGTAATCACAGGTGAGACATTGACGGTCAGCACTCCTGCTGTTGAAGTTGCCGGCGGTGAACACGTACCACTTGCCACACAACGATAAGAGTATCCATTAAGTCCGGCTGTCGCGCCTGTGATCGTCAGCGTAGCGGATGTCGCTCCGCTATAGGGCGCGCCATTGGAAATATTGGTAAACCCGGATCCCTGGTCCACCTGCCACTGAAAAGACGTTGCGCCTGAAGTGGTCACGGAAAACGAGGTATTGGCTCCGGCACATATAGTACTGTTCGATGGCTGGCTCGTAATAGCGGGAGATGCGTTAATGGTAAGACTACCGGCATTAGACGTGGCTGCCGGCGAACAGGTACCGCTGGCAACGCACCGGTATGAATACCCGCTCATGGTGATCGACGCTCCGGTGATTGTCAACGTGGCGGTAGTAGCTCCGGTGTAGGGTGCGCCATTACTGATATTGGTATAACCTGAACCCTGATCCACCTGCCACTGATAGGAAGTTGCGTTGGACGCTGTTATCACAAATGTTGTATTGCCCGAGTCACAAATAGTCCGGTTGGCCGGTTGGGCTGTGATGGCGGGTGAAGGATTTATAGTCAGCGTTGCCGAACCCGATGTGACGGAAGGGGCGCAGGTTCCAGTGATGATACAACGGTATACATAGTTGTTCATCCCCGATGTTGCAGCTGTGATCGTAAGTAATGAAGATGTTACACCGGAATAGGGTGCCACGTTGGTAAGGTTGGCGAATCCGGAGCCCTGATCAACCTGCCATTGATAGGACGTTGCGTTGGAGGCGGTTACCGAATATGTTGTGTTTGTTCCCGCACAGATCGCGCTGCTGGCCGGCTGAGCTGTGACGGATGGCAATGCATTCACCGTCAGACTTGCAGACGACGATGTTGCCGGAGGCGAGCAGGTACCGGTAGCAACACAACGGTATGCATAACCATTAAGCGTCGTAGTAGCCCCCGTTATAGTCAGGGTCGATGTGGTAACGCCTGAGTACGGAGCCCCGTTGGTCAGGTTTGAAAAACCCGATCCCTGATCGACCTGCCACTGGTAAGCGATGGCATTCGAAGCTGTTACGGAAAAGGTAGTGTTGCTGCCCGAACAGACGACACTGGCGGCGGGCTGCGAAGTGATAGCGGGTGAACTGTTGATTGTCAGTGATGCTGAGTTGCTGGTGGCTGCGGGGGAAATACTTCCGGTGGCGATACACCTGTAGGTATATCCGTTCATTCCGGCCGTTGCCGCCGTGATCGTCAGCGAGGCTGAAGTAGCGCCTGAATAAGGTGCAACGTTGGTCAGGTTGGTGAAACCGGATCCCTGGTTCTCCTGCCACTGGTAGCTTGTTGTATTGGTAGCGGTGATGCTGAATGTAGCGTTGCCGCCGGAACATGCACTCTGGTTCGCCGGCTGAACACTGATTACCGGTGAGGCTGGTGTGAAGACGAAATTTGTTATCGTCAGTACGCCGCGTCCGCAGCAGTTATCGTAGTTCGTTACCCGGAACGCAAACGTTCCGCCGCTGCTGACAGCAATATTGGATTTTGTTCCGCTTCCGGAATTGGTGATCGAGGTCGGTGTTCCGTTAACGACATATTGTGAGTCATCGAGGTCGGGGTTAACATGGCTATAGCTGAAGCTGATGGTACCGGTCGAAGGAACCGTAATAGTATACTGTTCGTATTGATCGCAACAACTGCCACTATTGTTGTCACTTCCTCTCAATACAATTGATGAGGGTGCACCTGAAGTTGTCACCGAGCCATCTCCTCCCGTAGTAGTCGAACTGAAGGTCCAGTTCGAAGGAGCGAACGAACCGGAAAATTGCGCGTGTGCCGAGCCAACGATAACCGTGACTGCCAACATGAAGAGCAGGGTCTTTTTCATAGTTTTATTTTAAATGACTGCGCGGCACCCGGGGGAGCCAACCCAGGGGAAATTTGATGTTCCTTTCCCGCCTCAAAACTGTAAAAAGCCTGGTTGGGGGAAATCAGGCGAATATTGAATTAGTAAAATCAGGGAAACCCCTAGAAATGTAAGGTGAGGGGTCGGCGGGGTAAAATGAGAAAGACTTGGGGGTAATGGGTTTTATACAGGTAACAGGCCTGATGGGTCTGAAAAATGCTCTTCCGAGACTTGTGTTATCGTACTGTCCAAATTCGGGCAACACCACCCATCAACAAACAACGGCATCCCACAAGATCTTAAAATACTTTTCCTTAGATTAGATCATGAGAAACAGAGCAGGATCGGTCGCGATAGATTTCTTCCGCAATTTCTATTTGTATTTTCTTCTCTACTTCCTCTTCCTGCCCGACCGCGATATCCGGGAAACACTGTTCTTCACTTTTTTTATATCCCTTTGGTTTTCGCTGATCCAAAAATACATGGACAAATTAATGGTCGTGGTGATAGACCGGGTAGTAAAACCAATAGCCGGAGACACGGGATTGAAATAAACCTTATACGTTGATCGCCACTACCCGTCCCCAGTTTCACGTTTATACTTCGACACTGTCCTTCTCTCCAATCTGCTGACGCCACATGGCATAGTACAATCCTTTTTCCTGCAACAACTCCGCGTGTCTCCCCGACTCAATTATATTCCCGCGTTCAAGGACGTATATCCTGTCCGCGTGCATGATCGTGGAGAGGCGGTGCGCAATAAGAATGGTGATGTGATCCTTGATCGTGGAAACCTCCCGGATCGTCTCCGTAATCTCCTCTTCGGTAATGGAGTCGAGTGACGATGTTGCTTCATCAAAAACGAGGATATCCGGCTGCCGGAGAAGGGCACGTGCGATGGAGAGTCTTTGTTTTTCGCCACCGGAAACCTTGACGCCTCCTTCGCCGATCACCGTATCGAGTCCCTTGTCGGCTCTCGCCAGAAGGGTCTGGCACGCGGCCTTGTGCAGCACGGTAAGGCAATCTTCGTCGGTGGCGTCGGGTCGCACAAACAGCAGGTTCTCCCGGATCGTTCCGGAGAACAGTTGCGTATCCTGAGTAACAAAGCCGATGCGCTCGCGGAGTTCATCAAGATTGATCTCGGTACTGGGCACATCGTTGTACAGGACTGCTCCTTCTTTCGGCGGGTACAATCCGACGAGAAGTTTTACCAGTGTTGTTTTTCCCGATCCCGATGGGCCGACGAACGCTACGGTCTGTCCGTTACGGGTAGAAAAGGAGATTTTATTCAATGCGTTGTTTTTGGCAGACTGATGTTTGAAGCTTACGTCATCAAACTCCAGCGTTTTTATTCTTCCAACTTTTACGGGCCTGGGTGGCTTCGCTTCTTTGGGGAGACTTAGAATCCGGTTAAAATTCAGGAGCGAAACTTCGGCTTCACGGTAGGCAATAATCACATTCCCCAATTCCTGCAAGGGGCCAAACAGAAAGAAGGAATAAAAAAGAAAGGTGAAGTATTTTCCCGGTGAAATTTCGCTGTCGAAGATGAGGATCAGTAGAATCACGACCATCACGCTCCGTATAAAATTCACTGTGGTTCCCTGGAGGAAACTCATCCCCCTTACGTATTTCACCTTCTTTAACTCCAGTCCGAGAATCTTATAGGTGGTGTTATTCAGCCGGTCGATCTCCTGGTTAGCCAGGCCCAGACTCTTGACCAGTTCAATATTCCGTAGCGATTCCGTAGTTGAACCAGCCAGGGCGGTGGTCTCTTTCACGATACTTTTCTGAACAACTTTAATTTTTCGGCTTAACAACCAGCTCGTCAGGGCGATGATGGGGACGGAAGCAAAATACACCAGCGTAACCTTATAACTAACGGTGAGCGAGTACACCACGACGAAAATCATACCTACGAGGCTGGCAAAAAGGATACTGATGAAAGAGGTGATAAACTTTTCAGAATCCGTTCTGACTTTCTGCAATATCCCCAATGTTTCGCCGCTTCGCTGGTCTTCAAAGGTCTGGTACGGCAATTCCAGCGAGTGTTTCAGCCCGTCTGCGTACATTTTTGCTCCGAGCTTTTGAACAACAATGCTGGTAAAATAATCCTGGAGGTTCTTTGCAATGCGGGAAACCATCGCGGCGCCGATAGCCAGACCGACAAGGTATAAAATACCCCGGATGAAGACCGGTCTCGAAAGGGTATCCTTTTGCTCAATGAAGTTGTCAACTATTTTACCCGTGATATGCGGATCAAGCAGGGAAAAAACCTGGCTGGTGGTTGCCAGTAGCAGGGCAATTGTAATGAGGCCTTTATAATTTTTTAAATAGGTAAGCAGTATTTTCATTTTTCTACTCAGGAATATAGCGTGAATATTAATAAACACCCGATGAAGGTAAAAGAGGAGTTACCTGAACCTGGACCGGAGTGCGTCTTTGTCCAAGTCTTAACAACGTGACAAAGCTGACAAAGATTTCAAGGTTTGCAAAAAAAGAGTGCAGGATTCCCCGCTGCTGCCGCCATCGAACGGTACGACATTGGTCCGGACTACCGAAAAAATCAAACGTTTGTTCAAAGCGGACCGGCATATTAAAAATTTGCTCCCGTTTATGTTTCTGTTTTAAGGGGCGACGGACTATATTTCTCCCCTTAACCTGCTTATGAAAAAAACTGCTTATTACGTGCTGATACTCGCAGCACTTACGGGTTGCCGGAAACAGGAAACCCTGAACGAGACTTTTACCAGGCTTGATAGCGAGATCAGGCAAAATTCCAGGGCGTACAGCACACTGGAAGAAGCGACCTCCACCATTGGTCACCGGCTGACCGGCTCTGAAAACGGAAGTAAGGCGGAAGAATATACGTTTCAAAAATTTAAGGAATACGGTTTTGACGATGTTTCCTTCCAGCCTTTCGAAGTGGAAGCGTGGTCCCGGGGTGATATTGCCGTAACCATCGGCGGAGATTCCGTCACGGCTGTAACGCTTGGTCACTCGCCCGTAAAGGCGGACGTCCTCGGCGAAATAGTCGACATGGGTAACGGCCTTGAAGCCGATTATACGGGAGCGCCCGATGCTGCCAGGGGTAAGATCGCGTTCTTTTATATCGGCATCCTGCCGGGTACCGCCGAAGGTGCCCGGAACCTGCACCGAAGTGAAAAAACAGCCATAGCAATCAGGCACGGAGCGATCGGCGTCATTATTTACAACCAGGTTGATGGCGGCATACTGTTTACCGGTACCGCTTCCGTTACCGGCGAGCTGCTGGAAATACCCGCTATCTGCATTTCAAAAGAAGACGGCTCCACGCTGAAGGAAAAGCTTAAGACCGAAAAGGTAAGTGCGCATATCGTCATGACCAATCACAGCGACCCGATCAAAGCGCGCAATGTCGTCGCTACCATCCGTGGATCGGAATTACCGGATGAAAAAATTATCGTCGGCGGTCATCTTGATTCATGGGACCTCGCTACTGGAGCAATTGACAATGGTATCGGCTCTTTCGCTATTCTGGATATGGCCCGCGCATTCAAGGCAAACAACCTGCAACCGAAACGAACCGTCCAGTTCATTATGTTCATGGGTGAAGAACAGGGTTTGCTGGGCTCGACCTTTATGGTTAAGGAAGCGGTAAAGGACGGGTCGATTGAAAACATCAGGTATATGATGAACCTCGATATGACCGGGAACCCGATCGGCATTAACGCCGGTGGCAAACTCGACGATTCCACCTTCTTCAAAAGTCTCGGCTCCGAGATTGGAAGGATCGATACCATTTTCCGCAATACGCACTCGGCAAACTCGGGACTTCACAGCGATCATCAGCCGTTTATGCTGGAAGGTGTACCGGTCCTGGGACTCATCGGCAACCTGGATAAATCGATCTACGGATGTTACCACGCAAACTGCGACGACTTCAAGCTTGTCAATAAAGACCACCTTGTCAACACGGCACGTTTCGGGACGATGGTCCTGTACGGACTTGCCAATGCTCCCAGGCTTCCGGCTTCGAAAATGGACTCAGAAACTACAAAACAGTTTATGATCGACAATCACCTGGAAGAGCCGTTGCGGCTGGCCGGCGATTGGAAATGGGATTAATGCCGGTGGTGAATCCCGACGGGCCGTCAGCGGTAAAAATCCTGCAACGGGACTAAAAACGTATAGGAGAGCAATGCCCGTATGTACAAGCTATCGACGATCTTCCAGTTCAGAAGCTCATCTGAAAATTCGCCTTGCGGTATACCTGCCCGTATGCAACATCTTGAATAGAATTCCATTTTTTCGGGGTGGTCCGGTGCACAGGCATTGATGATGTACCCAAATGCCTGTTGCTTTACGATCGCCAGGCACACCCCGCAACAGTCGTCAAGGTGTATCAGATTGACAGGCGCCCGGCCGTTGGGGATGTTCTTTTTCCCGGAAAAAAAATTAGCCGGGTCCCGCCCCGGTCCTGTCAGGCCCGCGAACCGGACGATGGTCGTGGCAAATGAATTATTCTGGCGAAAAAGCGACTCGGCCTCCAGCAACGTCTTCCCGGACAAACTATCCGGTAACGGGATCGTTGTTTCATCCACGCGGCTGTTGACATCCCCGTAAACACCAGTGGAACTTATGAAAATAACACGACGGACAGCATGATCGGTCAACGACACGATCAACGATTGCAGGATCGGAATATACCGGTTCGCGGGATTGGACCTTACTTTCGGCGGGATGGTGATCACCATCACATCACAATGAAAAAACAACGGATCCGCGGGTGAGATCCGCTCACCTGTGAAATCAATCAAAAAAGGGTCGATGCCTTCGTTTTCCAGGACGGGAAGTTTGGCCGCAGATGTAGTCGATCCCCTGACGTGATGTCCTTCCCTGACCAGTTTCTTCCCGAGTTCCAATCCAAACCAACCACAACCTAAAATGCTGACGATCACGCTCACAATATTTTAATGACTAAACGATGATGATACGAAAATTAATACAAAATCTCCCGGCAATTCAACATGTTATTCAGATAATTGCCGGTTTCGGCGTTTCCGTCAAACCATGCCGCGCCGCCATCCGGTACCCGGTATTTGAAGTTCCCGACAGGTTTCCGTATCTTATTTATTAGTCACAGACAAAATGATTTACAGGGAGTATCAAGTCGCGGAAATGCTGAAACCTTATATCAAGGTGATATGGTCCATGGAAAGCGATGACAGTATGCCCGGTACGTTACCGATCTGCATTCTACCCGACAGTTGCGTCGAACTTGTATTCCATTTCGGAGATCCGTACACCACTCATTTTTCCAATGGCACAAATTCAGTTCAGAAACAGAGTATGGTGATCGCTCAGATGAAAAATCCTATTAAGATACAGGCAACTGGAAAAACAGGGATGATCGCAGTACGTTTTCCGGCTTTTGGAGCCTACCGTTTTTTTGGTATACCCATGAAAGAAATTTCAAACCAGGAAACGGGCCTCTCCGAGATTTGGGCGGACATAGCGACGGAAATGGAAGAAAAAATCTACGTGGCTAAGTCGACACAGGAGCGTTCACAATTAATTCAGGATTATCTGTACATCCTGTTATTAAAAAACGGGGTCACCGACAAGGGTGTGGATTACTGTATCCACGAAATCAGGAAAGCTCATGGGCAGGTGCTTGTGGGGCAACTGGCG
The DNA here is from genome assembly GCA_041742155.1 of Chryseolinea sp. Classification (GTDB taxonomy): domain Bacteria; phylum Bacteroidota; class Bacteroidia; order Cytophagales; family Cyclobacteriaceae; genus Chryseolinea. The sequence goes on from JBGSJE010000015.1 coordinate 108,368, forward strand.
GATCAGGTGGGTTTGAGCAACCGGCAATTGATCAGGCGTTTTGACAAGTGCATCGGGCTTTCTCCGAAGGAGTTTATCCGCATCACAAAATTTATCCACACATTGGACCTGTTAAATCAGCTCAAGAATCCGAGCTTAACAGATGTGGCCCTGTTCAGTGGATATTATGACCAGGCTCATTTCATTCACGACTTTCGTGAGTTTTCCGGTATGACCCCCACCTCCTACCTAGCCTCCTCGAATGTGGTCTACTAATGTCCGATTTATACAATTAAAACTCGAAACTGGTCTTCATCTTTACGCATCTCAAAAACAGGATACAATCATGAAAACGAAACACTTTCTTACGGTACTGCTATTCGTTCCTCACCTGAGTATGGCACAGCTTACAAAACAGGATAGCCTATGGCTTCCATTCAGCCACCTCATCGGCACCTGGACGGGCACGGGCGAAGGAGTCGATGGCAAAGGGAAATATGAAAGAAGTTACCAGTTTGTGAACAATCGCCAATACATCGAAATGAAAAACAGAACCGTTTATCCGCCCACACCGGAAAATCCGAAAGGCTATGTGCATGAAGACTTCGGCTACGTCAGCTACGACAAAATGCGGAAAACGTTTGTATTCCGCCAGTTTCATGGCGAAGGTTTTGTAAACCAATACATCGCCGAGACCCTTTCCCCTGATGGAAAAATTGTATTTGTTACCGAAGCGATCGAGAACATTCCCGACGGCTGGAAGGCCCGGGAGACCTATACGCCGGCCACCAACGGATTTGAAGAAGTCTTTGAGCTTGCCGAGCCCGGAAAAGACTTCCAGCTCTACTCGAAAGGTTTCTTCACAAAGCGGTAATAGACAACTCTGGTCTATGAAATGCGTCAGGACATAAACTCCTTGGAAAACCAGGCGAATATCGCTGGCGGTTTCTTCGGACGTAATTTTAGTCCCACCCTCGCACCGCTGAAGCATCGGCGAAGGCGGGCTTGTTTACCCGATGGCGTAAAATAAGCCAGCTTCGCCATGCATATGACCAGGAATTACAAAACCGGTTGAAATTTGCGGCTGTAGCGACGCAAAACGTTATCACCATGGCAGCGGCGCCAGATGCATTCCTCGCCTTATTAAAAATCAGAAGTATTCCCCCGGTCGTCTGAATTACGCCGAACGAAACGATAAAAGTAAAGACACGAAAGCTCGATCTAGGCTTCTGATAGCAAGTAAAGGATTTTTAAAAAATGACCGAGTTAAAGTTTCACTAACCAATTTTACGCTGTAACAGAAGGCACCTGCACAGCTGGTTTATATCCAACGTGCACGTTTCAATGTTGGACAATATTTCCGTGAGGCTAGCCAGATCGCTGGATGGCAGATAACCAGTGAGTGAGGTACGTGGCGTAGTACCATGTGCAGGTACAATCAACGTAGGTAATGCAACTTCCAAACATGATACGCCGCAAGCTAGCCATGAAAAATATAACCTTCCATGATCGGTATCAAATGAAACCACCGAGCATTTTAAATTCAAGCCGTGCCTTTTACAACCCAAGACCGCCGCAAAGGCTCGATTAAGAGGTTATTAATCAAAAACGTTCTGGCGGTTACTCTGGGACCGCAACCATAAACGTTTTGCAAAATCCGGGAGTAGCAGATCGAACTACTCGATTCCATTCTTTTATGTCAACGAAATCCGAAATATCAATTCAAGATTCGTTAGAAGATCAACGATAGCCTTCGGCGTAAGCGTTCTTTTTACTGGTAGTTCTTCTTCAACCCTTGTATCAGCAAGAAAGCAGCAATTGTCGTGGTTATTATGAACCCGCCGATTAAAAGAACAACAAGTTGAGTGACTCTCTCAGGATTAAAATGGTCTTTGATCTTCAGAAATTCAATTCCTGCAATCATAAAGAGAGAGATACCAATAGACGTTTTCCAGTTAATCATATTTTATTTTTGAGTGTTAAGATTTAATTACTTTTTGGTCATGTACACCATTACTTCCCAAAATTCGTAATACGTAAATACCTGTGGGGAGATTGCCCATATCAAAATAGAATACATGTCCATTTTGCTCGATTTTTTCCAATTTGCGAACGGTTTGCCCGGCACTATTGATCAGTATAATTTCAGCTACGTATTGAAATGAGTCAGGAATTGTAATGGTGAGCTGATTCACTACCGGATTGGGGAATACAGCAACGTAAGCCTCTTTGTATTTCTCGGCTCCAGTAAGTATGAACTCATACGATGCGGTTGTTTGACATCCACCCACAGTGACTTCCACCCCGTAGTGTCCTGATTGATCTGGCGAAATTTTTTGTCCGTTTGCCTGAGGTATCATTTCTGAATTAAAAAACCATTGATTGTTGACTTCATAATTCGACACCAGCTGATTCGCGTTTTTATCTAAGTAAATTTGAACCTCGTCAACCTGTACAATTTCTGCCAAGACTGATTTCCTGGCTCCTTCGCAACCCAATTCGTTAATTATAGAAACGTAATACGTTTTGGATTTGGATAACACCCCCGTGACAAGAGAATCTGAATGCTGGTCAGCAATTGAAATTGCAGCATCTTCTGAATCATACCAGTTATATGATCCGCCTGCCGGTGCTCCCGAGGCATGGATAGTGGTCACTCCTTCCCTACATATCTTTGGCACTTCTAATGAGGTTACTTCATATATTTTAGAAACACCTATCGTAACGGGCACCTCAACTTTTGACCCACAACCTTGCCACTGTGCGCTAATCATGAATTGATTCTCAACTTCGCTTAAATTCGCAGATGGGAGTGTGAGAGACAATACACTACCATTCCCAATTACCGAATTCAGAACATCACCTGATGAAGATTTAATAATATAATTAACTCCCTCCTGAGTGTTTTCGATCATTACCATTCCATCTGATCCATCACATATAGAGCCAGCAGACACCAATAATACAGGACTAAGTTCCGGTAATTGGAATGTTATCTTAAAACGCGTCGATCCATAACTTGCGGGATCAGATGACACTGTGAAGTTGTATTTGGAAACTAGTTTTATATTCTGAATGGTGCCAGTAAGGTTGTCGGTGAGTGCGATTTCAATATTACTTGGGAAAGACTCATACTCGAAAAAATTCAACTGATAGTCTCCGATGGCCGCGTTTTCAATATTCAATCTGATCTCGGTATTACAAACAATGGGTGAAATTGAATTGATTGCCAGTCCTTTTCCATTATTTTGAAGGGAAGATAAATTAAAAGTACTGTTTGCGAGTTTCAAGGCGTCGGCATGGGAATCAAAATTTTCTGTTGCGTCCTCCCTGAAATGAATTACCGTCTCGTCACGTGTCGCTCCTTTAACCATGGCTATGCGTAACAAGTTATCAGGACTGCCCTCCCGGATAAAAGTGGTTTGGGTACCCGCGACTTTGATATTTTCGTTCGCCTGAAGTATCGGGGAACCATTGCCATTTGCCTTAGTCCAGAATCCCTGTCCCATGGCGATATAACGTGATCCTCCATTTGTACCAGTTACTCCGTTCCAGGTAGCTGTTTGAACGGCAGGGCCTCCATTATCTGTCATATAAATAGAGCCATCCATATTTGTTTTTGTCCATCCGGAAGATGCATTCCAATCAATTGTGGAGGGAAAAGGATTTCCAACAAGGTTCCACCCATCATAAGCCAAAGTACCACCATTGGTATACGATACCGGGAATACTATGGGTGCAACATTGCCGCTGTTGACCGGTCCACGAACATCCCATAAAGTAGTTGTAAGAAGATTACCACGGACATACAAGGCATAACCTTTGCCAGGCTGAAATATTTCCGTGTTTGTTACATCCGGAAAATCAATGTATCCGTCCTGCTCGGTATATTGTCCATTACCATTGTTATCGACAATAATAGATTCATTGTATGCAAACAAGGATTGACTGGATGAGACGCAACCAACGCAGGAGCTGCGCCCTGTAAAACTTCCGGTAACAGGAATTTCCTGCTGCAGGTCGGAAACATTAGCGTTCTGAACAGGCGATGAAATGTATCGATAGATTCTGTTGCTGTTTGGGCCTTCCTTAGCCATAAAACGTTGCACGGTAACTTTACCGAGAATCTGCGCTCCCGCGGGAAGAACGGCAATAGCTGCATCTTCAGTTGGATTGTCGCCCGATGATAATAATTTGAGTACACCTGTATTGGCAGATCCATCCGCATCGACGGTGACATTACTCGCCAGTGTCAAAATACCTTTTAAATTCTGTGCGCTCTCAACATTTACCGCGGGACTCGTTGATGTATTTGTAACTGTGATATTGTTGAATGTTGTCGCAGTACCGGTGATGTTTTGTGACGACCCATTGGTGCCTGAGAATACAACAGTTCCATTATTGTGCGCGAATGATCCGCTGGCAATATTAAAATCGCCTTCTACTACAATTGAGGCAGGTGCCGTAAATACCGAACCCGAAATGGTCAAATCTCCATTGATCGTTAGCGGCGAACTTCCACCTACAAAAGATCCACCGGAGAAAACAGCGTCGTTATTAACCACAATAGCAAATGGTCCTTGTACAATTGCCCCGGAAAATCCGTTATTGACCGTTAAACTTGAGGCAAAAAAATCTGCGTCAACGGTACAATTAAAATCACTTGATCCGTCAAAAAAAACGGCATCCCCGATAGTGGGAACACCAGCATTACCTGATCCGCCTGGAGTTTCAGACCAGTTGGCGGCAAGATTGGATGTAGAATTTGCAGAAGCTACCCAATAGCGGTCCGTATTTAATGTACCTAACATCCACCATACCTGCAAATTCGCAACGTCTACAGACGTTACGGTCGCAGCATTTGACGTGGTGTTAACAGAACTGGAAAGGATATTATCGGTCCAGCTATTCAAACTGCCATTGTAACGCTTAGCTCTCAAGTTAGCTTCGGCAATGGTATTAGGCGCACCATTTTCTGAATCAAGATATGTAAACTGAAGATCCGTTAACGTTGGTTTCGTGCTATAGCCAACGGCATTGACCTGCCAAAATCGGTCAGAGACATAGGCAGAATTATCCGTTCCATTTGAACCATTGATGTTTGTAACACCAGTGGGGAGTTGTGTTATGTTATTCCAGGCTGTATGATATGTCGAAAATAGAAAATAGCCACTTCCGGAACCGGTACCTTTTGTAAAGGAGACCGGAATGTAGTTGGCAGTGCCATAACCCCATGGAATTGTATATGTTCCTGTAGTGGTACCGACAGCCCATTTTATCTGGTTGTTTTCGCCTTCGCTGATAATGTGACCACTGACACGGGTGATAGCGTTGGCATTCGGATTGTCGACGATAAGGTAAGCACCTTGGGAGATATTGACAATGCCACCGTTTAGCACCAATCGAGCTTGACCAAAGGTGGAAATTATACCGCTTAAGAAGAACGCAATTAGCAGCACGCGGCGGAAATCAAGAGACCGTTCTATTTGAATCGGAATATGGTAAGACACACTGGACTTGGTCACGCTCATACTACTTAAATTTTTCTTCCAGTCTTGAAAGTCTTTTTTCCTGCTCCTCAATCTGTTTTTTTAACACCTCTATTTGGACTTGTTGTTCCTTAACAGAATTGATAAGAATGTAAATAACAGCGTTGCTATCGTAATTCAGATAGTCTGTATTTGTTTCCGTATCCGTAAAAGTGCTTATCATATAAGGAGCAACCCTCTGCATATCTTGAGCGATTACGCCGACATAATTTTTCCCGTCGTCAGGCATGTCGGCTAGTCCATTATATTTGAACCATACCGGATTGATTTTTTTGAGTATGTCCAGGCCGTCTGAAAAATCTCGTATGTCTTTCTTTAATCTTCTATCGGAAGCCGCTGTCCAACTGCCTCCGCCCGGTTTACCGGCACTCCCGCTCACATGAAGCATATAAGAAGGGTTGGATGTTCCTATCCCTACATTTCCGTTCTGGCTTATACGCAATCTTTCTAGTCCATTTGCGGTATTTGTCCCTAAGGTTCCGCCAGTGGGATTTGTAAAGAATATCAGATTCCTGCCCGGCGATCCGTTTCCGATTTTGAAGTCCCTACCATGCGCATAGAGATAGGCCAAATTCGCACCGTTGAGGATATTACTGGCCGCATTCGAATACCCGCCACTGTTTATACCCATGTCCACATACACAGACACGGAATCGCCGTTATCCGCCGTTGCTACGATATCTGAACTAGCCAAATTGCCGTTGTTCAAATTCTGAACATTTATTTCGAGATAGTTATTAAAATCACCAACAGCGTATACAGCAGACCCTGGGTCTGATCCAGAACCAACACCGGCATCAAGATCAATCTGGCCGCCGCTGTATATCCTCATCACTTCGCTGCCGCCGGTTTTAATGACTAAATCAGTGTCATCGGTTGTTCCAATAAAGTTAGTGCCCGCGGTAGTGCCGGAATTTCCCGTGAGTGACCAGCCACCAGCAGAACCAGGGGGAACCCAGGTTGGAGCAGCGCCCGCGCCGTTAGATTGAAGTACATATCCTAACGTACCGGCATTGTTGTTTGGCATAAAGGCGCCACTTAGTCTGAAATTACCTGTGATATCAAGAGCTTCTGTAGGCGCGAGATTTGCGATACCCACTCTGCCGCTTCCATCAATCCGCATTCGTTCGTTCGCATTGGCAGTACCACCAGTAAAAAATCGAACTGGTCTGCTTGCTGTCGCATTTCCAATTACGAGATCAGCTCCAGTGGAATACAAGTATGCTGTATTTGCGCCTCCAAGAACAGGCAATGAAGTATTTGAATAACCTCCGGAGTTAATACCCATATCAATGTAGTTCACGGATTCAGTACCATTATTTGAACTCGCAACGAGGTCGGAACTAGCACTTCCACCGCCGGAACCATTTCTTACATTTATCTGAAGATAATTATCAATACTACCCTTACCAGTCATTAAGTTATAGGACGTAGTATTACCAGCGTCAATTAGTAATTTTTCGGGATTGGTCGCATCAAACGCATTAGAACCTACTGCCATTCGACCACTTTGAAGTCGCATGATCTCTGACATCCCGTTGATGTAATGGTAGCTTTTAAAAAGAATGGGCTCATCGCCGTCGTCACCAATAATAAATTCAAAACCCCCATTATTTGCAGAACCTGTTGATCCAAATTCAAAATAGTCAGTTCCTGCAGAGGCACCTTTTACCCGAAAGTTTCCATTAACATCGGTCCACATTTTAGGTTTATAAAAAGACGCAGCGGCTGCCTCAAATTGTAGTGCAGAGCGTACGTAGGTCACCTTTTCATTTGGGTCCGTATACTCTGTATACCCGTCGACTAGCCCAAGAGTTTGTCTTCGTCCAAATTCCAGGTAGGATTGATTGTTGGATTTAAAGATCAACGCTCTATCGTCACCAGTTCCAACAAAGTTAGACGTGGTAACGCCGGTGTTCCCGCCTAATGTCCATGCGGTAGCAGCAGCGGATGTGCTCGTAAAGGCAACCCAGGCTGTACCATTCCAGTAGTAGTATCCTGGAATTACATTATTCGGTACTGTTCCTGCAGTCGCTGTGTTATAAACCAGTAAGCTGGTAGCTGGAGATATAACAGGTCCTGCTGTATTTGTTGAAGTCAACGCGACTCTCGGGATTAACAATCCCTTATCTGTTGACGAAATATCCAACATTGCTGAGGCTGCAGGTGTAGCACCTGTTGAATTGATCCCAATGTTTTGCGCATGTGCGATTTGCAACACGGTTAACGAAGTGGTTAAAAGTAATAGAAATTTTTTCATTTTGTTTTCCAGTGAATCGAATTTGGCTCAACAAAGATTAGGATTGGCCGATCGTTTTAAATCAGGACAGTGATGAATTTGAAAAATCGGGATTTCTTTGGGGCATCAGGGATTCCCTGATATGATCTGATCCACGGTGTACCAGTCATCCCAAAAAACCACAATAGGATGGATTCCGAGACCGGAAAAAATCCATTACCCGCGAGACCCTTTTTATTTATTTAGCAGATACGGGAAGCAATTCAAACAGTTATAACTCATGCACCAAACGGTAACAATCCCTGAAAGAAACGACCAATAAGTAACTTGTCCTCTATAAAGGTCGCTCCGAAGCTAAAACACGATTTCTGATGATTATCCGGCGGATCCCAAAAAAAGCACCAGCTATCAAAAGTATTTCTATGCCACCAATGGGCACACGTTTATCAACATCGAAGTGGGGGTTTTGCGGCTGAGCAAAAATGGGAGCCGTTATAAGTAATAAAACCACTGTCACAGAGAGCATTTTCTTGCGCATATCAGATTGCTTTAAATTTGTCTAGCAAATTTGGGCGGTAGAGAATTCCCTTAAATCAGTGGAATGATGGATTATAAAAATCAGGATAACTAAAAAAAACGTAGTGTTTACCTGATGTCGCAATCGAATAAGAGCTAATAAAGTTCTAAAACTTCTACACTAAACGTAACTACGACGCAGATCACCAGAAACGGAAATATATTTTTACGCAGTTTCCAACCGGAATATTTCGCAGGGAAGCATGAACCAACTTCCGAAATTGATGTGACCAAATCGGTATAGAAAAAATTACTCAATCAACAGCCTTTACAGACCACTTTTCCAATACGTTTACCAGGATTTCAAGTTTCACTGGTTTACTGATGTAATCGTTCATACCAGCCTTAAGACAGTCTTCCCGGTCACCTTGCATAGCATTGGCGGTCATAGCAACAATCGTGGGTTGGCGCTCCATCTCTTTTCGGATTATTCTGGTGGCTTCAAGACCATCCATTTCCGGCATCTGAACATCCATCAGGATCAGGTCATACATTCTTTGTCGCATTTCACGAATTGCCTCGAGTCCATTTCCAGCGACTACTGCTGGATACCCAAGCTTCTGTAAAACCCGTATGGTAAGTTTTTGGTTGACTAGGTTGTCCTCTACAACAAGAATTCTCAATGGATGCTCCCCAGCAAACCCGCTGTTCAATGTTTGCACGGGTTGTTTGGCTAGGTTCGATTTACCGGATTTTCGAAGCACATTAGCAATCTGTTGGCTTAAGACGTTTTGTTTCACTGGCTTGTTCATTATTGAATAGAATAAATCAGAATGGTCTTTCGCAATCTCGTCACCTACAGAACTAAGTAGAATAATTGGTAATAGGGGGTATGAACCTTTTAAATACTTTGCCAGTCCTACGCCTGTCATCTCAGGCATGTGCATATCAGTGAGAACGAGGTCAAAGTTCTCGTCTCTCTCCACTATTTCCATCGCTTCCTTTCCAGAATACGCAATCGTCGGAACGAGCTTCCATTGCATCATCTGAATTCTTAAGATATTACAATTCGTTAAGTTGTCATCAACTATCAGTACTTTTTTACCTTCCTGCCCCGCTATACCGTTCGTCACATGGTTTTGGAGAGCCTTCGTACTTGTGTCAGTTGTGATAGTAAAACTAAAAGTAGTCCCTTGCCCTTCTATACTTTCAACCTGAATTGACCCTCCCATCAGGCCAATGATTTTTTGGCTGATTACGAGCCCCAATCCGGTCCCACCGTACTTGCGAGTTGTCGAAGAATCAACCTGTGAAAAGGCTTTAAAAAGCCTCTCAATTTTGTCATTGGGAATTCCAATTCCCGTATCCCTAACCCGAAAACCCAACATACAAGAGTTTTCATTAGATTCCACAAGATGGACACCTATAAATACTTCGCCACCGCGCTGTGTAAATTTAACTGCATTTCCGACCAAGTTGATCAGTACCTGGCGGAGCCTGTGATTGTCACCCACAACCTGCATAGGAACATTGTAATCGAGTTCATAGACAAGGTCCAAACCGGCTTGAGACGCTTTAACTCCAAAAATATCCAAGACATCCTCGACACAACCTCTTACATCGAAGTCATTATATTCCAATTCCATTTTGCCAGATTCGATCTTGGAAAAATCAAGGATATCGTTGATGACTCCGAGCAGGCTCTCGCCACAATTCTGTATTACTTCAGTGTAGTCGCGTTGTTCATTTGTGAGGGAGGTCTCGGCCAGCAAAGAAGCCATTCCAATAACTCCGTTCATTGGCGTTCTGATCTCATGACTCATGGTTGCAAGGAACACACTTTTTGCCTGGTTAGCATTCTCAGCTTCCTTGCGAGCCTGTTCTGCAAGCTCATATGCCGCTCGAAGCTTCAATTCATTTTCTTGCCTTTGCTCGTGGAGACCGGTTTCTCTTTGCAGCCTTCCAAGTTCCAATGTCTGATTGATCTGTAGTTGACCGGCCCTGTTCAATTGGTAACTCCATAATCCACAAATAAAAAAAATCACACCTGCCAAAAGGATATGTATGATAAACGTCCGTACTTCCAGTGAATCCAGTTGCGTAAAATAGATACCATCATAGCCTAAATTCTGCAGATATCCAAAAAAGGCGTGATGAACTAAAACGATACTCAACATTGGAATTTGCAATTTCCAATTCTGGTACGTGATCAGTATAGCACTTCCGATAAATGCAAAAAAATGCATCTCAAACATGCCATGCATCTGATATATATACTGGGCCATAAAAATACCCAGGACTATACTGAGAATATATTGATATAGATCTGAATGAGGCAGGGCGACCTTAATTGTATAATAGGCTAACAGCGAAAGTCCGCCGACACCTATAGCGATTGACCATGTATCATAAAACAGAGCCAGAACAATTCCTATAAAAAAACAACTAATAAGAATTGAATCCATTAGTCTGTCGGACCTTCGTTTGATCTCTTCACTATACACTTTTGTGTAGATCAGAAGCCCATCTTCACTTACGCTGGCAATTGTGCTTGTCATTATTTTATGCAGGTTGTTATTTGGCATCCATATGCCTTGAGTGCCATAGGACTAAAGACCGGATTCGCAGTTTGCCGCAATAGCGCTTCCAAGGCTATTTGCGCAAAGTTGTTTTTTGTATCAGTGCAGTATCTACTGCGGTTATAGTTTCCTCGATAATACAACTTATCGCCATCTCCGATGATGACAGCCTGAGGTGTAGCATAGACCCCACATACCGCGGCAATCTTGGAGTCAAACAAAACCGGAATGTCGAGGCCAAACTTATTTTGAATTTCGGCGGTAGTATACTGCTGTCCTTTCAGCATCATTGGAACTATTACAAAATTCACCACACCTCCATATTTCTGGACAAGAGATTTAAAATGGGGAATATTAAAACGTGAGCAAGGGCAATCCGGATTAAAAAAATGCAAAAAAACAGGTTTTGAGGAACCTGGCGACACAACAATCTGCACGTCAATTTCATCTCCGATTGCAACCGGCTCATAATCCACCGGAACCGGTGTTGGTAAATTATAAACCCATTCTTGATACCAAAACAAGATTCCAATTCCAGAAAAAATCAAAACCAACCACATTACTAGAACTGTTTTTTTAAATCTCACTTTCAAAATATTTTTAACGCGACTCAATTTTCTCTTTGATTATAAGTGCCCATTTTTCGAGAACGCTTACCAAAACGTCAATCTTAATAGGCTTACTTATATAATCATCCATTCCAGCCTGTTTACATGCTTCCTTATCCTCGGCCATTACGTTTGCAGTCATTGAAATAATAACCGGCTGATGGTACTGTTTTGTCCGTATTAATCGTGTCGCTTCCAAACCATCCATCTCAGGCATTTGAATATCCATTAAGATCACATCATAAAACTGTTCATCAAATTTTTCAATGACTTCCATCCCGTTCTGGGCTACCTCGGCATTGTAACCCAACTTCGAAAGCACGCGAAGGGCTAGCTTCTGATTTACAGGGTTATCTTCCGCCAGAAGAATTCGAAGGGGGTATCTTTCACCAAAATCGGTGGTCAGTATTTGTTGATCCTTTTTGATAACCTCCGTACCTGCGTCTACGTCCGACCTGAGCGCTCTGAGAATCTCACGGTTCAGCTGAAGATGTTTTATTGGTTTTTTTACGACAGCGAAAAACAATCCAGACGAATTCGAGTTGGGTTCATCACTAAATGAGTTTAATAGAATTACTGGAAGATTGGAATGATTTATCTTTATTTTTTGCGCCAGGGTCTTTCCGTCCATACCTGGCATCTGCATATCCGTAACGACAAGATCATAGCCGGCAGAGTGCGAAAGAATTTGTAATGCTTGCGCACCCGAAGATGCAAGTGTTGTGGTCATCTTCCATCTTGTGAGGTAATTATTGAGTATTCTTAAATGGGTTGTATTGTCGTCTACCAGCAATACTTTCTTCCCTAACAAGTCTACATTGTTGTAACTCATCACCTGATCCGCCTCTCCATTGATCAGGGGGCACTTGACGGAAAACGTAAATGTCGTGCCGGCACCAGCTTCGCTTTTCACGTCAATTGAACCATTCATCAACCCAACAAGGCGTTCACTGATTACCAAGCCCAGCCCCGTTCCACCATATTTACGTGTCGTGGACGAATCGACCTGGGAAAATGCTTTGAAGAGTCGCGAAAGCTTGTCTTGAGGAATTCCGATTCCTGTATCAGCGATACTGAACTGAAGCTCCAATTGCTCATCCTTGATGTTCAATAATTTGATTCCCAGAACAATCTCACCCTGGTGCGTGAATTTCATTGCATTGCTGATCAGATTTAGAAGTATCTGACGAATCCTGTGACTGTCGCCAATAACTTCTGTCGGTATACGGTGGTCAATTTCGTATAAGAGGTCGAGATTCTTTTCCGCTGCTTTGGGGGCAAAAACATCCATGACAGCCTCTACGCATTGGCTCAAGTCATAGGGTTTATGTTCGATCTCCATATTCCCAGATTCAATTTTTGAAAAGTCCAGAATGTCATTGATGACTGTAAGCAATGCATCGCCGCTACTTCGGATGGTGTCAGTATATTCCTGCTGTTCTGCACTAAGCTTGGTACCCGCCAACAAAGCAGCCATCCCCAAGACGCCATTCATCGGAGTCCTGATCTCATGGCTCATGGTAGCCAGAAAAACACTTTTTGCCTGATTTGCTTTTTCCGCCTGAAATCTTGCGATTTCAGCTTCCTTCGACTTTAACACATTTTCTTCCTGTTGTCGCTGTAATTCACCATTTAACATCTGAAGGTATTCCGTTTGAGCATTTTGCTGCTCGTGCAATGACTTCAGGTCTTCGGCTTGTGCCTCAAGGGCATCTCGTTGATCAATCACCTCAGCGGTCTGCTTCAGCACCCGTTCTTCCAGTTGAAGCTTCTGTTCCCGTATAGAATTCACCCGAAACACAATGAATCCATATATGGAAGCTATGACTAACAAACCTAAAACAATTCTAAACCACCAGGTTTTCCAATATGGTGGTGTTACAATAATTTTTATCCGTGTGCCTTGCTCATTCCAAAAACCATCATTATTTGAACCTTTCACTATAAATGTATACTCGCCTGCGTCCAAGTTCGTATATGTTGCCGTGCGCTTTGTTCCTATGTAATTCCAGTCCTTATCAAAACCCTCCAATTTATATGCATATTGATTTTTTTCAGGCAACACATAATTTAAAACAGCAAATTCAAAAGTAATAACCGATTGATCATAAGAAAGTGTTATCGTTTCAGTTTCTGAAATGTATTCTTTCAAAATAGAATTTTCGTTTCCATTCTCAATTACCCTATTAAAGATTTTAAAACCAGTAATCATTACCGGGGGAATAATCGTATTTGATGAGATACTATCCGGGTCAAAAATGTTAAATCCGTTATTTCCACCAAAAAGCATTTTTCCGCTTGAAGTCCCTAATGCAGCGAATTGTTTAAATTCATTATCCTGCAGTCCATCTTCAACGGTATAGTTACGTGCTGTTCGTTCATCAGGATCAAAAACACTCAAACCATTCTGAGTACTGATCCATAGTTTTCCGTTTCTACTTTCAAGAATACTACATACCGAATTACTTGGCAGTCCATCTTTCTCAAAATATTTAACAAATGAATCGGTAGCGGGGTCATATCGATTAAGACCATTTAAGGTACAGACCCATATCCGCCCTCGTGAATCCTGAAATACGGATAAAGAGCTGTTATTACTGATGCTTCCGGGAACATCATCTCGATTCAAAAAACTTTTAAACATACGTTTACCGTGATTCAAAACATTCAAACCATGCGACGTTGATACCCACAGGTTCCGACCTTTGTCCTCGTAAATGTTTTTGATGCCATTACTACTCAAGCCGTTGTTTGACATAGAGTAGTGAATAAATTTTCCGGTTTTCCGATTCAACATGTCTAATCCATCATTGGTACCTATCCATAAATTCAAATCGCTATCCTCAAATATTTTCCAGGCATGATCGCTAACCAGCGAATTTGAGTCGTTGGGATCGTGACGGTAGTGAGTGAATTTATTATTTACCAGGTCGATTCGATCAAGGCCACCATTCCAAAAAGTTGCCCATATGTATCCTTCATGATCTTCAAAAACATTTGTAACAAAATTATTACTGATAGTATTTTGATTTTTTGGATCGTGGGTAAGATATTCAAACTTTCCTGTGCGCGAATTATAATAATTAAGACCACCGCCATCCGTGCTAATCCAGATGTTACCCTTCCGATCCTCGGCAAAGGAAAGAATATAGTTAATATTTAGCCCAAAGCCGTCGGCACGTGTGTTCTTGTAATGAGCAAACTTGTCAACCTTTGTAAGGTTGACGCCCCCGTTATAAGTACCCACCCATATCTGGTTGTTTTTGTCCTGGTAAAACGAATATATCGCATGACTGCTTATGCTTTCCGCATCAGCGGGATTGGGAAGGTAGTGATGAAAAGTCCTACGGTCTTTATCGATTATGTTCAGTCCGCCGTGATCCGTACCAACCCACAATTTGCCGTTATTGTCTTCCGCAATACAAAAAACGCTGTTGTCGGAAAGAGAATTCTGATCTTCAAGATCATTTACATAATGGGTAAATGTCTTAGACTTTCTTTCATAACGAACAAGTCCCTCCTTTCTACTGGAGAACCACAGGTCTCTTCGATGGTCCTCGAAAACAGACGTAACGGAGTTAATTTTCACGTCGACTTTGGTTAAGGTTTTATTAACTCGGTCGATCGTCTGAACTTCCAATTCGTTTATGTACCAAAGGGTACCTTCACTGTCCTCGAACATACTATAGAAGCTTCCAATTTCCCACGGCCCATCTTTGGAATTACCATATATACTAATGTCTTTTGAAGACGGGTCAACGACATATACCTTTCCCAACCGGGTGGAAATAAAAAGGTTATTAAACCGATCCTCATAAACCGACTCCACACTTCCTTTAAGCTTATCGAAACGTATAAAGGAATTTCTTTTTCTGTCATACAGATGCAGACCCGTAGTCGTTCCAATCCAAAAATTCTTTTGTTTGTCTTCATATATAGCCCTGATCGAATTTGACCCCAGGCTATTCGAGTCGAGAGGATCATGTTTATAGACGATGAAATTGTATCCATCAAATCTATTCAGTCCATTCTCGGTAGCGAACCAAATTACCCCTTTGTGATCCTGATATGTCCTCCAGACAAAGTTCTTAGCCAGTCCTGTTCGTGTATTATAGTGTGTAAATTTTAAATCCTGACGTTGCGCAAACACAGCTGAAGAAATACAAAACACGAATACCACGCTAGCAATACATGCTGTAAATCCTGTACTCCAAAAACTTCCCAAGGAGCAGTTCAACGGCCTAACTAAATTGCCGGCTTTACGATACTCGACATTTATCTCGCTCTCCACAGTATCTATTGTTTCTCTTTAATTTTCAACGCCCATTTCTCAAGGACAATAACTAATTCTTCGACATGGACCGGTTTGCTCAGATAATCGTCCATACCCGCCTGAAGACATTCCTCACGGTCTCCCTGCATGGCATTGGCTGTCATTGCAATTATCACCGGCTGAACACTTAAACAGAGTCGAATCATACGGGTGGCTTCCAGCCCATCCATTTCGGGCATTTGAACATCCATAAAAACAAGATCATAGTTTACCTTACTTACTTCTTCCAACACCTCTTTACCATCCTGGGCGATGTCCGGATCATAACCCAGCTTTCCGAGCACCTTAATAGCCAATTTTTGATTTATTCGATTATCCTCCCCAATCAAGATTCGCAATGGATACTTTTTAGCAAAATCGGTAGTTAATTTCTGCGTCTGGCCGGGAGTTTCTGAAAGGGGACCTCTATGCTTATTGATCAATGTGCTCAGGATGTGTTGCGAGAGAACCTGATATTTTACAGGTTTAAAAACCACTGAACTAAAAAGCTCCGGAGAGGTTTTACTTTCCTCGTCATTTGTCACCGTCAACAAAATTATGGGGAGTGCCGGATAATCGCGGTTGATTGCCTGGGAAAGCATCAACCCATCCATAACGGGCATCTGCATTTCAACCACTATCAAATCAATTACATGATCCCGTGCAAGTACTTCCAATGCTTCTTTTCCTGACCGTGCAACTATCGGTATTAGGCCCCAGTTTATCACCTCCCCGTTAAGAGCATTGCTCAGCGTTATATTATCTTCAACTATTAATACCTTTTTTCCCCGTACCGAACTCATATCAGTATCCCCATTGTGGGTATGTTCGCTTTTGAGTAGCTGTAGATTAAATTTAGCTATTGTCCCTTTTCCTTTGACATTTTCAATCTCCAGTTGACCTCCCATGGATTGAATTATCCTTTTGCTAGTGAGCAATCCGCTGTCACGATCCCCATGAGTACCTGTCGCTGACGCAGAATGACCGTCGCTGGATAAGAGTTTAATCTTATCATTAGACATCCCCAGGCCATTGTCATGAATTTCAAATCCAAGTTCTATTGAGCTTCCTAATTCCGCCAAGCGATCCACTTTCACATAAATTTCTCCCTCACGGGTAAACGTAATAGCATTTTCAATAAGGTTCATTAACACTTGTCTGATCCGCAGGCTATCTCCAACGAGCAACGAAGGAACAAGAGGATCTATGTGATGAACCAACTCCAAATCTGCACGTGCAGTGACACTTGCGAACACTTCAAAAACTTCATCGAATAAATTTCTAAGGTCAAAGTTTTTTTGTTCCAGGTTGGATTTTCCAATATCGTCTTTTGAGCTTGCCAATGCGTCACCCATAAAGATATCATTGATCGTGGTCACCAGGTTTTCGCTGCACGCGCGGATCGTCTGATTATATTCCTTTTGTTCAAGAGTAAGAGAGGTGTCTTCCAAAAGAGACACCATACCCAGAATGCCATTGAGCGGTGTCCGGATTTCATGGTTTATGACAGACAACAGTTTTTTCTTAGATTCTTTCGCTGCAGTGACGTGATCTGCTGCCCGGCGCTCATTCGTCAAAGCATATGTCAAAAGCTCTGATTTTTCCTGCACTTGCCTCTGTAATTCAATGGACCTGTTCGTTAACCCTTTGAACATGCGCCAAAGGATTACATACGAAGCAAAAACGAATAATATAAATCCTCCCAGGATGGTGTTCATGACGCAAAAATTAAAGTGAAATCGGAATTATTCATCTATCTGTTCCTGTTAAAACCATCTATACTGAAATTAATACCTAATACAAAATAGTTATTGTCCGTCATCGGCTTAAAAACATATAATGGAAATGTCCACATCCCAGCGCAAAAACCAATGAAAACTCCAGGCTCCGATTCCAGCGAATTTGCCTCTGCTAAATAGGTCTGTTGTGCTGTGACACCGAGGAAAAACCATCTCCAGGGCTGATATCCAAGTTCTGACCACGAGAAATAAAAATTATTATTATTCTTATCAAATGAAGCCGTATACTGGGTCTGCGTTGAAAAAAAAAGGTCATTGAATTCAAGGACCGCATTTAGACCGGATGAAATTCCTTTAAACTCACCCAACACCCCACCAAGCATCGGTGTGATAGCGAAATGTAAATTCTTGTTATTTGAAAAAGTCCTCCCGGCGTATATTGAAAAAGTGTTCATCTCCTCATAATTATACCTTGCTTCCGCATACCAATGGTTGTTGCTTTCGTAATTCAATATGGGCACCAGTGCTGTCATCTTTCTGTTCTTCACATAACAATACTGTTCGAATCCGATCTGTGCCTGTACTTGTATCAGCATCAAGAATAAAGGAATCGAACATATAAGTCTATTTTTCACATTCTATAATAATCAGTTCAGCAGTGGCCAGCTTGTTGAGCAAGCCTATGTCTTTCAGATGTGGATTCCATGAAAACAACAATACATCGATTGGCCTCCAAAGTAGTACCCAACTGAAAATATCAAGACTATTATGCAAGGCTGAAAGAATTTTGTTCTCTTCATCGATCAGCATCGGAACAAATCCCTGTGTAACGAGCACAACAAGAACGCTTACCGCGAGCAGAATCCAGCTGCGTATCTTAAATCGGTCAAACTCTTTCTTCCGGCTTACCAGTTTCAACGAATAGTGTCTTCGGATAGCGTAAATTAATGGTTGAGCATATTGTTTATCCTTTTCATTTGTACACTTAAATTTGTAGAAGATCACCGAATAGCGCTTCGCAGGTGCAACTGTCCCTTTAATATATTCTTCCAACTGGTGACTTAACTGCCGCTTATAGATCGGAGCTGGGTCATGGCTATTAAAATAGTTGTTGAGGGTATGCATATCCACTGTAAGAAAGATATTGATCGGTTCTGTCGTTGACTCCATTATAAATTCATTTTGCTTCCGACAGACTTTCAATTAATTCAGCAATTATTTTTCCGAACCGCGAAACATTGCCGGGCTCGGCATCTGGCCTCTTTAAATCCTCAACAACAGCAGTGAGCTCTGGATCTTCCAACATAACCAGTGTCGTTTTCATTTTATGACAGGCTTTGCTGAATATATCCGGTTCGCTCTGTTTAACGGAAGCTTTATAGGCTGCGAGGACCTCCCTCAGGTTATCAATCATCAAAGTGATTAATTCCCTCTTGAAATCCGGATCGTTGTCCGCATAAAGCTCAAAATCAATTAGCAGCGCGCGTTTTGGCTTACTTACGATTGTCCTGGTGTTCATGGGCATTAAAATGTCCAACAAAGCTGCTCATTGGCGGGCGCGTAGGAATCAGGAGATTGATGAATTTAATAAATCGGGATTCCTCTTAAGGATACCTTGTTTGCAGGGAAAAGTTAATTCAGAGGCCGTAATAGAGGCGGGTAATGCGGCAGGGAGCCCTATTTCAATCAGTAATTGATACATATCAGGAAAACACTGAGACCTTCCGAGATCAACTTCACTAATGAGCAACGCGATGAACTGAATTGAGGGAACGGCGTGAAAATCCCGATCGTAGCATTCTCTATTTTTCTCCAAACTGAAAATCCGATGTTGTATACGGGGCTGAAAGGCACCCTACAGATCCATGTTCAACTAATGAAGTCGTTTCACCTTCAACATGAACCGTCAATTGTCTGAATTCACGTCAAAGCCTTTTGCCCCAAAATCCGGGAATTCATCCATCAAGGCAATTCTTGTGGGTTCGTTCATAGCCGAAGACACTATTATATATGTGTCCCGATGCAAACAAACAGGAATCCCGTCAGCGTATCGCCGGGGCGCCGGATTTTTTTTTGGCGAAATTTGACTTTTTGGTGAAAGTTGACTTTTCCTAACCCTATCAGGGGGACAAACTGAAAGGACACGGTTCGGTCCGCGAACTCAGTGCCGTGCGGAACGGCGGCCAAATCAATCGAATTCCATCCAAAACTGGTCCGGAAACGGTCCGTCATAAACAATTTTTTTTCCGGGTTTGAGACGTGGGTCCGTGCGCTTTAAAACAGATGCAACAAGCAGTGGAATCTGTACGGCATTGATGTAACGGCCAAAACAGGCATGAAGTCCGTATCCAAAATGAAGGTATTCGTTTGGTCTGTCAGTGTGGAATGATCCGGGTTCGGGAAACGCCGATTTATCGTGCATCGCCGAGAATATCCCGACAGCTACTTTCCGGTCAGCCGGAATACGATAATTTTTTTTCCGGCCCAGAATCAATTCCCTGGAAGAATACCGGACAACGATCGGGTTGTGCGGATTGAACCGCAGTGCTTCATAACAATAGTTCTTTAATCTCCGGATATCATTTGCGCGGGCGAGTTCCTGTGCTTCCTTCAGCTTTTCCGGCCGCCTCAGGAGTTCCTGCAAGACCAGCACCACACATTTACTCGTCGTATCGACAGTGCCGATCATCAGGCCACAGAGGTTCCTCCGGATAAAATCTATATCGATGAAGGTATGCTCTTGCTGGAGGCGGAAAAGTCTGTTCAGCAATGTGTCTGGAAATGTGTTCCCCGCATCGAAAAGTTTTTGCTGAGCGTCGATCACGTCGTTCATGTACACTTCCAGTTCGCGTGCGGCCTGTTTGGCCTCGCTTGCTACAACAGGGTCATCGTTGAGATTCAGGAACAGGTGATGAAACAACTTTCTCATCCACCGTTGCATATCCGTACGGTCGCCAACAGGTATACCGTAGTACTTTTCAATGAGGACAAGGGGTACAACGCGCGAAAGCACACTGACGATTTCAATGCTTTTACCAGCCTGCGACATAATAACCGCTGCCTCCTTTTCAACCAATTGTATGATCATCGCGAGGTCGTTGGAGCCGGCTATCAACTCCATCACACCCTTTTCCCGCGCAAGTTGCTCCGAATTATCCATACCCAGGAAAAAATCGATATTCACATCGCGCATTCTCTTCGCATTGATCTGCGCTATTGTGAAGTCGTTGTCGCGCTCAAGGACTTCTTTTACATCTTCGAACCGCGACACAACGACCCATGGTCCGATTTTAAGCACTGGAAAGAAGAGTCGCAGCAATCCCGACGACGCGCGGAAGAAAAAAGGTGAAGAAAGAAATCGCTGCAGCATGTTAAACGTTGTTTTTATTCACACGATTTGCCATTTCGTTCAGAGCCCGGAGGCCTGGCATAAAAAAGTAGGCCCCTCCTTTGATTTGGGTGAACAACGGTACATCCACTAGTTTTTTTCTTACCGGTTCGGTTTGAATCGTAAACTGTCCGGGAGGTTCAGGTTTCTCAGTCGAATTTGCGGGAGGTTTCGCATCAATTCCGACGATCGGGTCCGGGTCGTGATACAGGTTCCCGAATTTTTTGTTATTCATCCATTGCTGCTGAATAAACTCAAACTGGCGGCTGATGTTCGTATTGAAAGCAATAAAATATAAACCGACCTCGCGATCGGGTGCGGGATCTGCTTTCAGAATATCGGCTGGCAAAAATGACGACGCTATGGGATCACCATACGGCCTTCCTCTCCTTAATACCCGGTGACGCCGGGCGACAATTATCGAGTCTTCCGGGTCATCATCGATCTTGTCGCGGGGATTTGCCTTCCGGATGTGCGCCCCGATCGGGCACTTATAACCGTGCGGGTCATCGCCATACCGGAAATCATTGGCTTCGTTATACTTCCCGGTAGGATCATCCTTCTCCGGCGATAGTACAAGTGGTGTACCACTGGGATACCTTCCCACCATTTTGGAGGCGAGATAGACTGCGGCATCCAGGTCGCCGTCGCTTTTTTCCGTCATGTATTTCCAGAATCCCCGGACATCCTGCGATATTTGCCTGAACACCATGTAACTGCCATTCAGGCCAATATCAGTTCCGTCAGTCAGCGACGGAGAAATAGGTTTCTGATCGTACTCATTGCAGTATCCGAAAATAAATTCCCCCTCAGCCACAACGTTGTCCTCCGTGCCGGGTTTTTTGTGTTTCAGGCTTTTCAAAACGGGTTGTGAGATACCGTCATGAAATCCAAAATGTTCTTTCTCGCCTTCGATCTTTTTCGATTCAAGAACCCTCAGGACTTTGATCCCGCATTGCGTAAGTGTGTCGGCACTTTTTTGACGACAGGAACCGAGTTCATCCGGGTCACGTCCATAAAGCATCATCATGAAGTGAATCTCATCCTGGTTCTGTGCACCCCAATGCCAGTTGTCCGGGCCATTCGCATTGTAGTCCCCCAATATCCGGCTCCGGAACGATGAGTTCATACCTTCCATAAAGTCGCCGGCAAAATCCTCTTTCATCGGAAGCTTCAACAGGCTGATGCCCTGGTTCGTGAAGGCGATATTTTTCGCGCACCGCGTCGGATTCACCTCAGCGGATGTGATTTCGGACGCGATCGCCCTTGTGAAAGCTCCAAGGGAGTGGCCGTCGGGGGCCTGGCACAACAAAAAATTTGCATAAGGCAGATCCGTATATGAACGGATCAGCAATCCCTGAATGTCATTAAATTCCAATGTTTCCATTTTTATCATTTCGTTTTGCCTGCAACTACCGTTATAGTCTTCTGAGCCACGCTATTGTTTCTTCCTGATTCATGTTCCTAAACAGGCCCTGGTAAATCTCGTTGTTGTTCGACACATTTACGACCGCCAACGATTTATAGGCACTGTACCAGACCTGCGTGGGTATCTGGTTCATCCGGGTCCAGTATTTAAATCGCTCCTCGTCAGTCGCGCCTTTTTGAACAAGATTTTTTGTCCTGGGAAACAAGAGGGTATTGCTCCATACACCCGTGAGACCTACGGCCGCCTTGTCTATAAAATCGCCGAGGTAACTTTCCCACGACCCATCGAAGTTGCTGAAGAAAAGTAATCTCTTGTTGTCATCGATCAACACCCAGCGCGCAAAATGTATGGTCGGGATGTTCCCGAGTTTACCCTTATTGTATACTGTACGGGCCAGAAAATTAATCCCTCCCAGTACCAGTTTAAGCATAAAGAGTCTGAACCATCCTTCCTTAACGGGTACAATATGCGTCAGCTGGTTTTGGACGTTAAAATTTTCCCTTTCC
The DNA here is from genome assembly GCA_041742155.1 of Chryseolinea sp. Lineage (GTDB taxonomy): Bacteria > Bacteroidota > Bacteroidia > Cytophagales > Cyclobacteriaceae > Chryseolinea. Next base: position 131,212 of record JBGSJE010000015.1, read on the forward strand.
TGGAGAACGGCAATCCTGCCGGCTATTCGCTTTTTATCCAGGTCTTCGATCTGCGGATCTCTTTTCTCCTTTCTTCTCAACGTCGTATACAAAAGGAGGAGTATCAGTAACATCAGAACGATAATGGAACCCAGCACCTTGAGGCCCATGATTATCCAGATTAGTGCCGCTACCAGAACCACTACCAATACCGTAGGCCAGACGGAATCAAGTTTGATCTCAGGAGGAGCGACACCGAGCATGTTAGTTTTGTTCAGATGATCCAAAATATTCTGCCGGATCTGCGCCGGCTGCAAGCTGCCCTGCGGGTTGTTGTTCAAAAAATCCTGTATAGCGTTCCTGACATCATTCTGGATCTTAATGAGACTTACGGACAATCCCCGGTGGCCGTTATAAAAGGCGTTCGGAAAAGGAAGCATGTTCCTTTCGAAAAAAGCAATTCGTCTTTCCATGTCTCCATAGCCGTCGTAGCCTGTACAATGATCGTACACCTGATCAAAACCCTTGCCTGCGATCGTGAACAATTCATCCAGGTGCTGGCGCAGCTCACCGTCAAAGTTGGTGCTGAACGCAAGGTAAGTTGGAGTGGAGACCCCGCGGACCTGTGATGATTCGATGATGACGAAGCGTGCGAAGTGTATTCTTGTAAATTTCACAAACGGAATAACGTCGTTTGCCTCCACGTCTTTATAGATCTTGTCCAGCAGCAGCCGGAGGGATCCTGATTTTTTCTCATCGACAATCGTCAGTACAGTCAGCGGGTTTTGATTTATCATATGGATCGAAAGTTGATTTAATTTTTTACAATCAGGACGACAACGAACTCTCCCGCATCAACGTGTAGCTGAAGGTATCTCCCCATTCCGCGAGCGCAGCCTTGCATAATTTCATAAAGTCCGCGTATTCGGAAGACCGCGCAAATACCTGGCAACCGGCGGACCATTTGTTAACGAAGGCAGATTCCCCTTTCTCCGTCGCCCTGTGAATATTTATTCCGAATATACCGGTTTGTTCCTTGCCGGAATCGAAATCAAGTATCCGGTCGCGGTTGAAATCGCGGATGACAGTCACCGGTGAGGCTTGCACCAGCGCTTCATACTTGCCGCGGTGTTTGCCCAGCCGGTGAGAACCCAGGTATTGTCCTTCTTTCAGGATGGCGGTACCAGCACTCTTTCCCGGATCGGTAAGCCACGTCAACCCCGGATCTGTCGTCGCTTTGAACTTGTTCAGGGTCCATTTGTTTTCGTATTTCCAGAAGACCCAGATCTGATCGTTAAATGAATTTGGAGTAGGGTCATCGTTGCGCAACCCGACAATGTTAAGATTGAAGTTCTTGCTGCTGTTGCGGGCAACGCGGTAATTTTTGGCCGTCATGGCCCGGATTATTCTGGCAGTATCGTCACTCAATATCTCCGGCGGACCTTCTGTATTTATCGGCTGCGGTTCATTCGTTTGCCCCTGATCGAAGGTTTTGTTCTGCTGCTTCAGTTCGCCGAGATCGAGAAGTCCAAGCCTGTTGGATGCGCCAATGAATGACTCACCAGGCCGCGTAAAAAACGGCGTTTCCTGCCAGTCCCATTCACGGTCGTTGATCGCGGACAGCGTACCTTTAAATTTACCCAGCATGATCCATTGGTTTCTCCCGTTGTTGATTTACCTGATAGTTGCCCTTGTAATCGCGACAGATGTGCAGATGAATATCCATGCCCTCCGGTTCGTCCCCGCGACAGACCTCGTAGACCATCGGTCGGTATAACCCCAACGTTGCGCTGCCCCTCAGCAGTTTGTAAGCAAGGCGAAGCCTGTCCCACAGCCTCTTCACAGGCCAGGGCTTCACTCGAAAATCCAATTTCAGGTCTCTAACCGAGAGGTACCGGCTCCCGGCAAAACCTTCATGGATGTTTTCGTTAATCAGATCGCCGTGCGGACGTGTTTCGGCAAACCACTTCCATGCCTGTATCTGCGCCTGGTGCATACTCATTTCGGCTTTGATCACTTCGTCCAAAAGGTTGTGAACAAATCCTTCAACGTGCGGTACTTGCTGATCTTTAGCTTCTCCCATATTTTCCTTAGTAACTGTGGGTAACATTTCAACGTGAGCCATACACTAAACCTTCCAGCCAGCGAAATCGCAGGCAGGTGCACGGCTGTTACGCGTTTGGGCTTGTCGGTACGTTGATATTTTCCACCAGCGCGTCGATGATCTTCTGAAGACCCGCAGGCAGGGCAGATTCGCTGACATGCAACTTCACTTCCAGGCTTCCACCGCGGTTGGCTGTATTTTCGCGTGTACGGCTGTGATCCACGGAGCCTGTCAGCGATGCGTTAAGCAGTCCTTTCAGCAATCCCTTCGTACCAATGTCGAGCTTCAGGCTTTGTGCGGATGACTCCTTTTCATTATAGATCTGGGAGATATTGTAATTGAAGCTTACACTCAGCGAATCGAACGTGAGACTGGGTACTTTAACCAGCGTTATGAGGGGAACGGAAATAGTTTTTTCCACCTCTTCATCTGTTCCGTCGGCTTTCTTCTGCCGGACCTTCATTTTCATTTCCACATTTGTCGAGGCGCTTGGAAGAATGTTCTTCACGAAGTCGAGCGTTGTTTCCGCCGCCAGGCGATGCGCCTGGATCGTGGTTAACAACGGCGTAGCGATAATAAAATCGAGGGGGATCTTCGCGAATTCAGCCGGACTTACCGTGGCGCCCTGATCCGCTCTTGCGACATCTTTGTCCTTGTCTTTGTCTGCCATAACGTTATAATTTAAAGGTGAATATTATTTCTATCTAGTTTTTTCTGCGTCTTCCGCAAGATCGGTAAGGGAACTGAGCAGCTTGTGCAGGCCATATGGCATCTCCGTGGAGCCCACCTTGACTTCTATTTTTATATTCTTGTCCGTTCCCGATTCTTTCGACGATGCAAACTCGCCCCGCACACTTTTTGGCTGTATCAGGAACCATGGACGTTTCGAATCTTCAAAACCGGAAATTGTACCCATTTGCTTAAAGTCTTTTGAATTGTCGCTCACCCGCAGTTCAAAATTGAACGTTGCGCTTTCGATGCTAAGTGGCTTCATGGGAAGCAGTGCCAGGTTCGGGATAAAGATCTGGCGGTCGGTCCCTAACGGATCAACGTAACTTATACATTGCTGGTATAAATCCCCATATTCGAGTTGCAGCTGGCGCAGTTCTATAAGTTCGTCTGGAGATAACGTTTCTCCTCTTTTCTTTTTTGCCAACAGCTGGCTGATCGTTTCCTTCTTCTTCCTTTCAAAGTCGATGCTGTCAAGTGCTGCTTTGTTTTCTTCCTTGTTTTCCTCCAGTTTTTTCACTTCCGCGTCCGAGTACCGGTGGCGAAAACCCATCTGTAAAAGAAAATTCAGGAAAGCGCGCGATGAATGAACCTGCGCCTCGAATATGGAATTAAGGGGTGCCAGCAACGCCGCTGAAAGGGTCAGGGTCTGATTCGGTTCTCCCTGTTCGTCCTTCTTCTCCTTATCGGATGTCTTTTCCATAACATTGTATTTTTATACACATCACTTACATCAGTCCTTTATTTTCGCCCCGCTGAAAACCCCGCTGAACCGGGCCAGCAGCGGAAGCAACGTTACGATTGCCGCCAGGATAGCCTGGAAGTTCTTGAACAATTCCTGCTGTGCGATACCCAGAAATGCGATAATGCTGATGATGGTAATGACCAAAACAAGGTGAAGGGTGTTCCAGCTACCCTTGGCACGCATTTCCTGTTCCATTTTCAGCTCTTCATCTTCGTTCACAATGGAAAGAATAAAATTATTAAAGCTGGAATTCATGATCGCGAGGGAATCCCTGAACTGGATAACACCTTTCTGCCGGAGTACGCGGATTACTTTGATATTTCTCATATTGACAAATCCATCGCGGGCAAGGTCGTACAGAATGAATTTTTCATTGTTGCAAAATGAACTCCATAAGGACTGATAATACGTTTGCGACATTTCTTCGATCTGCATTACTGCCTCCTCCTTCTCCTGCATCGTACCCTGGCCTGCACTGATGTACTTATCCAGGGTTGGAAGGTACTCGCCATGATCCAGCTCATCCGCCATTTCGGATCCGGCCAACGTATGTCCCTGCTGCAGCGCCTTGTAGTGGATATTAAACCCGCTCAGCACATTTTTCCAGTGCCGTTGAGCCTGGCTGCATTTCCGGTATAGTCCATCCAGTTCACGGTCGTGTTTCACCGTGGAGTAATACAATGCCTGTTTTTCGTAAAATTCAATTATGGCGGATGGTTCTATATTGGAAACACAAATGACACTCGTATCCCGCATGTCAAGGATCTTGTTGAATACCTTTAGTTTTTCCTCGTTGTGGTTATGGTCATTAACACCATATTCGAAGTGCTTCAGAACGATCAGCGACGCATAGGGGGGTACGTCAATAGCCCGGCCCGTGCGCAAATCCAATACCCCAACTTTATCGGGGCTGTACGATGATATTATTTCTTCCATCAGCGCTCTCTTCCCCGAGTACGGCAGGCCCACGATAAAATAACGAATACCCGGAGCGATACTTATTCCCTTGGCGTTACCGATCCGCAACAAGCCCATCCCAAAAATATGTTTGATACAAAAGTGCAGCATCTTGAATACACCGAAGATTCCCAACAATAATACCACCAGCGATATCATCCAGTATGTTCCCTTCAGGAACCTGTAAGACTCGTGCGTGGATGAATAATACTTCGGTTCGCCTTTATCCGGTCTGTAAGCAATCGCTATCGAATATTCCCCTTCGTTATCTTTCTTTTTATAGGTTTCCCATTTTTTATCCGTGGCGCGCGGTATTATGGCGGCGCGTGATAATTCCACCTGCCCGGAGATCACAGGACTGCCGTGGAAGAGAAGATTGTAAAAATACTTGCAAGGCAAGGGTTCATAATTTGCAACTGACGAAATGGTATCGACCTCTGTCGTGCTGTTCAGGTAATTACCGGAAGACAGGATCGAACGCAGATCCTTTTTGCTAAACGTTTTAGCAAGTTTCTCATTCAGCATCCGGTCACGGTCCTCGTATGCGGTCGCCGACTTCAGTTCAATGTACCGTGTCCAGGCGGACAATTCCTCGTAATACCCGACTTTATAGAAATAATATGTAGGTAACACGCCGACTAGGATCAGCCAAAGAAAAAGGCAGGCGATGTAGGGTGAATAATTAATATGGCTTCCGAACCGGGCCGGTAAACGGTTTGATACGCTGGCTGCTCCCATTTTCATCTGAAAGAAAAATTCATCGGAAGCCTTTAGCCAGGAGAAAACGAGGAGGAGCAGGATAACCACCTGTATGACTATGATCCACCAGAAACCTTCCTTCTCCAGGTAATAGAATCCGATAAGGTTAATAATCACAATAAAAAATGCGCTCGCGATCAGCAATGACTTTCGCAACGGTACAGGAAGCCTGTTCTGTGAAGGATCGTCATTGATACTTCTCGCTGTCATGATATAATAGTGATAGGTTGTCAGGTATACCGGAAGCGTGAGCAGGCAGACGATCAGAAATCGTTCGTGTATAACATACGACAGCGCACCAAGACCAATCAGCAGTATTCCCTGCGTAATATTGGATTTTTCGTACAACGGAAAGCAGCTTGCTTTCGGGCGCAGCCAATCGAGAAAGAATGTCCGAATCCGGAGCTGGGAATACCGTACCGAGCAGGCATATATAATGACCTGGTGTATACCCTGGATCAGCAACATAAACACGATCAGCACGAGCGCGAAGCCTGACGTAAGGACGATCGGTGAATTATAAAACTCCGTGTCGTGAAGGGTCACGAGAAATAATTCCATGTTCGGTATCGGAGTGACCAGGGCGCGCACATTGCGGTGTTCATACTTCAGGCTAAGCGGAACTTCGAGCCGGCCGTTCAAGGCCGCCATCAGTTTTCCGGGGTAGCTCGTTTCGTCAAGAAAATTCTCCTGCCGGTTTTTATCCGTGTTGGAATGAAACCAAACCATTCCCTCCCGATCGATGATACAGAACTGATAACCCGGTGGCAGCAGCGGATCCATGACGGACGACAAACGAGTAGCTATCGCCAGTACTCCGTCATTCCAGGGAATACCAATACCCGCCTCGTGATTGCCCGTCCGGTATGAATGAATGGACTGGAGGGAGATCGCTTCTGCCGGCGATGTCGCATCCGGCAACAACCAGGTGCTATCGGCCAACACCCAACTGAAGTATTTTCTTTCCTGCAGATTCAAGTTGAGATCCGGATCGGTTAAATCTATATCATGCGTGGCGAGCATAGCCTCCTGAGATCCGTCCTTCTTGATCCAGAGAATTTCGTTAAAAGATCTGTATTTCGAGAAATACCCGGATATCTCCGGATTTCGTAAGACGCCGCCCTGATACGGGCATGGCATAAGTGATATCAATAACCTCTCGCTGTCCCGGCACTCGACGAGCTGATCATAAATATCCCGAAGTTCCCCCGTAAATTGTGTCAGGACAGAATCGGAAAGCGACTTGAGGCGCTCATCGCGATCGAATATTTTACCTTTTGTGTTACGCGTCTGTCTTTGGTTATCGACATCCAGGTTGTCGACGAAGTCGTTACCCAGCAGGACCATCAGCACGATGAATGAAGAACCGACAATGACCGAGAACCCGGTGAACCAGATATTCATCATCTGGAGTTTCTCCAGCTCATTCATAACCCATAATTTCAGCAACGGCATGGCTATTAAAATAATAATGAGGATCAGGCAAATAACGAGCGCGAGTATTAACTCGACAGCCCGCGCCTGTCGCTGAAATGAATCCTTGAGACTCAGTCCATAGATACGCCATAGCTGAGGTGCATTAAAGTCGTCACTGAGCTGGAACTGATGCATGAACAGGAGATACTCCCGGTCATTGACATTAAAAGTGCCCGTCCGTTTGATCGACATGTTGGTATCCCTTACAAACAGCGAACCGAGATTGTCCTTGCTGAGAATATTGTTAAATGTCTGGAACATGATCGACGTATCGATCTGGATCAGCAGTTCGTCAAAGGCATCGTCTTTTGCCTGGCGGTTTACAATTTCCTGCTTGGCTTTCCACAGTTTTGTGTTTGCCAGGCTATCGATCCGATCGGGGTCGCCCTTTTTCGCCTCAATCTCCCTGCGCCTTTCCGTGAGAATTTTTTTACTGGCCTCCCGGTAACTTTCGTTAATGTTTATGGCGTATTGCGCCAACGCCCTGAATTTCTTCTCCCGTAGTTCCGCTTCCTGCGCGGCTACATATACCAGGAAATAAAAAGCAAAAACAGCCGCCACAATAAATATGGTGGAGAACAGGATCCAGAACTTTCGCGAAAGTGTAATGGATTTCATGGCTTCAGTGAATTTTGACTAATAACATGCTTGCTTCGATCAGACATCAGGTAATAAAAGGTTCTCCCGCGACCGGCTGGGTCAATCCCCAATCCATTATCTGCTGGTTTGTGAACGCGCTCAGGCTATCACGATCAAGCAGCCGGTTCCTCGCCTTTATCCACGATACCACGTTTGATCCATACATTTTTTCCAGCCGCTCCTGATCGATCTCGCAAACTTTTCCCCAATGGAAAGTAAAAGGGATTTGTGCGCGGTCAAGCGCCTCCCATACATCGCGGTAGAATTCCAGCGTCTTTTCCGAAAAAACACCATCGAGTTCAACTACACAGGTTATGGGAGAAAATTTGGTAAACCCCAGTGTCGCCTTTGTCGCCTTTACATAGCGGAAAGCAAACACACCGGCAAAACGGTTTTTGTCGTTGGTCGTCAGCAGCAGATCTTTCACCATCACCACCCGATCCAATGGTATCCCGATTGCGGCACTCAATACTTTACCCCGCCTGTCGGTATTGGTGAATATCTCACCCAGTGTTCCACACAGGTTTGAGTATGGCTTGTACGAAGATCCTACCAGCGCATTGACAATCAGTGGTGTCGCCGCCGGAACGACTTCAGCCAGCAAACCGATGAATGCCGGAGCGTCGTCTCCCGGGCTTAACCCGCCTGCTGTAGCAACCGGCGGATTATAATCCGTGCGATAAGGCCTTTTATACATCACATTGACATAACTCCCCGCATCCATGTCATAAGGATTTACCAATGCCTGAAAATGAAACGGCCGTTCATTCAGGGGCAACGATCCGGATTGCGAAAAGTCGAGGGTAGTCATCAGGTGATCGAGCGACGCGCTGAACGGCAGCCGCATGCGATAACATTCGAGGAGAAATATATTTTCCGTCTCCAGCATTACGCCGTGAATGAATCCGAAGCTCCCGAAGCTCACCAGTGCCGCGTTGAATACTTCGTCGTCACGCAGAAGCTCCGCACCAAACTTGCCCGGAAGCGTTTCGGCCGCCACGGGATATGTTTTTCGTTCCAGCCAGTAGTGTGTATCCGGCGACGTTATAATATGAATAGCAACGACAAAATCCTGGACAGCGCCAAAATCGAATGCCGATCCATGTGTTCCGGTGGACATTGCTCCGACAATCGTTTGACCGTTACTCGCACCACACGTCTTGAGCGATCGTCCTTTTTTCCGGAGGTAGTTGTTCAACTCGAGAATGGAATTTCCGCACTGCGCGAACAGCAGACTGCCAGACTCACCCTGATATTGAGGTGAAACGTTGGCATCCGATATCTTAAACACCGTATTCAAACCTTTCGTATTCAACATTCTTCCCGCGCATGTGGCAATTCTTGTCCACGACCACCCTCCGCCCAGCGCCCGGATAGGGATACCCTTCGAAATCACCTTCCCGATTTCCTGCCGGATCGCGTCGGTCATTTTATTATAACGATCGATACTTTCCCCTTCATCTCCGTTCCACATATCGCACAAGTCTTCGATCTCCTGCGTAAACGTCAGGTGACGGTTCTCCCATGAGGTTGCGCCGGTACTTTCGATTCGGGCCATGATTATTAAAAAAGGAATGATATCACTCTATATATTACAGGTCGCCCTCGTCCTGGCAAGGCTTGGCACACTTCCATTCAACGGTCATCGGACACCAGATCCCGAGGCTGGCCACTGTAATAATCGCGAATCCCAGGTTGGTCGAAACTTTGACCTCATCCATCCCGTGGGTAACGGCACAATTTTCCGTCAGAACATTTTTCTGAGCCAAACCCCAGAACAATGCATGCGCTGTCTTCTTCCTGTATTCAGTTGCCGGATCAAAATTCGGAGCATGAACATGATAGTGGTAACATCCCTGGAAACAGGTCCCCAACCAAATCAATAATTGAATCTGGAGAAATCGACGAACGGAAAAAAACTTGGTTCTCATCGTATCACACACAATAAAATCTAAATATGACGACAGGTCTTATGTCAGGCTGATCTCACGCCACCGGTTCGTTACTCGCTCACAACAATCAAAGGTTCTCATTTTAGAAAACTATTTCAATACCCAATATTGGGTATTCTGATCGATCAGGTCAGATCAAAAGCCTGAATATATTTTACAAGATCAAAAAAGGTGGTGATCTGCAACTTCTGGTTGATGTTTTTGCGGTGCTGTTCGACGGTCTTCCTGCTGATACAAAGCTGTGTGGCGATCTGAGGATTATTCAATCCGCGGCCAAGCAGGCACAACACCTCTTTTTCCCGCGGCGTAAGGGTAATAAACTCCTGGTGATGTTTCCTTACAAAGAGTTGCTCATCGAGCAGCCTGTTTATCTTTCGCGTCAGTCCTTTGATGAACTCATCCCCGGCGAGGGTGACATCAATACAAGTTGTTAACAGGCAGGCGCCTTCCGACCTGAAACCACCGCAGGATTCAGCGACCGGTTCAACCAGAGAAAGATTCAACTGGTACGTGCGCATGTCATTTAAGTCTGCCATAAACCGGAAATTACCGTTTGACAATTTTTTACCCACGCCTGGGCACAAAACAACAAACCCATCACATTCCTTCATACGCAGGATTGTGATGGGCTCACTGTTATGAATATACCTAATACTTGATTTTCCGCAAAGGTTTCGGCGAGAAATTATTGTCGTCCCGCTTTTCCCCTACCGGGAAATCAGGACAGCACGGCTGACTAACCATCCGAATTCTGTTGGATGGCCTTACGATGGGTTCAGCTACTATTCTCCCTTAACGACTTTTCATTCCTGCCTGCAGATGCAACGTTATAGCTGACGAAGAACCGGTTTAATGGACACTGCTGTCTAACCTGTCGGACTTGTCAACGCCCGGGTCAACGTGATAAAATTGCGATACCGAATGGCCATAATAGATGAAATTGGCCCTATCCGGTGAAATACTAAAGTCCGAAAAGAATTTATGCTACGTAACTGCAACATTCACTTCGAATTCCTAACTTATTGACAATACCGCGACTGCCGGATTCCACATTAAACGGCAGCTGTGTAAAAGCTAAATCAAGCTGTATCTGAAGGCCGGATTATGAAGTACGCGTTCCTGTTTGTGGCTTATCTTCTTGTTCATTTCGCGGTGGCCCAAACGATCTTTTTTAACAACATAGCGCAGGAACAGGGTTTACGGAACGGGAATGTAAGGGCAGTCCTCAAAGATTATCAGGGATTCGTCTGGATCGGAACCGAAGACGGCCTGCACCGGTTCGACGGTACTTCCATGAAGATCTATTCAAAGGTAGAGGGTGACTCAACAAGCCTGGGTGGCAATTTTATTCTCTGTCTTTTTCAGGATTCCCGCCACAATCTGTGGGTGGGTACACTGGACGGCGGGTTGAATCGCTACAACAGGCAAAAAGATTCATTCAAACAATACCTGCTTCCGGGGAATGACAATCTCACCGAAACACTAACCATACGGTCCCTCAATGAAGGGAAAGACAGACACCTGTATGTGGGTACGAATAATTTGTTCCGGTCGAAGATCGGTCATCCCGACTCCATGCAGTTTAAACATGTGTTCTTCACCACCGATACGATGCCTAAAACATTAAACCGTTTTAACTCGATAACCCATAACATGGACTCAAATCTGCTGGTGAGCGTCAACAGTAAAGGGTTATTTACTTTCGACCTTCGTTCGGGAAAAAGTTACCCGCACCCCATCAGTGAACTGGACCGTTATGTATCCTCCATCTATGTAGACAGATCCAGAAATCTTATATGGGCCGGACTATGGAAATCCGGCCTTATCATTTATGATCCTTTAACCGGGAAACACATACAAGTAAAAGAAGGCAATGATGAAAAGTCCCTGCGAAACAATTTCGTACCGTCTGTAACCGGCGATGCCAGGGGAAATATATGGCTTGCCACGGACAACGGGTTAAGTATGGTTTCAGGAGACGTCGACCCTTTCAGCAAACTGGTGATATCCACATACCTGCCGGGCAAATCCGATAACACGCGAATTCATGGAAGCATCTTTAAGACCGTATATGTGGATAGCGATGATAAAGTCTGGGCCGGCACGATTTACGAGGGTGTAAACCTCTACGACAAGAATTCCATGAACTTCGGTTCTATGGATATTTCGACCGATGTGAATAGTCCCCTTAGTTACGGAAATATCAATGCATTGCAGGAAGATCACCAGGGACGCCTTTGGCTGGGCCTGGACGGCGGTGGATTGTACCGGTTTACCGGAAGTTTTAATAACTCGAAAGACTATTCATTGAACCACATCTCCGTTCCCGAAAATATCACCAAGATCAAGGCGCTTAAGATCGAACGTGAAAATCTTTGGATTGGCACCTGGGGAAACGGCTTGCTTCGCTATAACACTGTTACGGGATCCTGCAAAAAAATCGACACCACTCCTTCCGGTATCGACATCGGAACGGAAGTCATGTCCCTGGACACCGATGCCAGCGGCAACCTGTGGATCGGTTCATTCGACAAGGGCCTGTTCCGTTACCGTATCACAGATGGACACGTATTAAAGGTAAAACAACCAGACACGAACCTGAACCAGATTGACAGGATCAACGCCATCTATGTGGACAAAACCGAAAACGTGTGGCTGGGTAAAGATGTAGGCGGCCTGAATTTATTATTGAAGGGAGATACGAGCTACAGGACGATTACCACAAACCATCTGAAGCCCTCGACGACCGTTTCAAGCATTTACCAGGATGAATCAGGAGTGGTTTGGGCCGGGTCTCCAAACATGGGACTCATCCGTTACGATCCGAAAGACAACTCATCCGAAGTATTCAGCGACAAACATGGTTTGACAAGCTTGGCCATTCACGCCATTGAAGAAGACAACCTGAACCGTTTGTGGGTCAGTCACAATGCCGGGATAAGCATGTTCGATAAAAAGCTGAAGTCGTTCCGGAATTTCGGCAGTAGCAACGGTATCTCAACCGGCCAATTCAACAACAACAGCAGCGTCAGACGTTCGAACGGCCAGATGGTATTCGGACATATACACGGTACCAATTCATTTACTCCCGGTGATTTTACGGAAAACAAGATAACTCCACCCCTGGTGTTCACACGGTTTTTTGTCGACAACGTGGAACAACTCCCGGGAACAGGGATCCTGGATGAAAGCATTATCACGGCACAACATGTTACGCTGGGCCACGATCAGAATTCTTTCAGCATCGAATTCGCCGCTCTTAGTTTTACCCTGTCGGAACAGGAACAATTCGTCTATATGCTGGAGGGATTTGACACGGACTGGCAGCCTGTTATGCGCAGGCGGCTTATATCCTATACCAACCTCGAACCCGGTAGCTATGTGCTGAAGGTCAAGGCTCGGGGCGGGTCAAACGACGATCTTTCAAACGTACTCCGGCTGACCATTACGATCGTACCCGCCTGGTGGCAAACAGTATGGTTCAGGGTATTCCTGGCCGGAGCCCTGCTCGTCAGCGCGTTGATCTTTCATACGGTGAGGATCCGGTTTTTACTTCGCCAGAAGACATTACTTGAAGAACAGGTAAAAGCCCGAACTCAAAAATTAAACGAAGCCAATCAGCAACTCCAGTCTAGGATTGAAGAGATCCATGCCATGAACGTGAGGTTGCAGCATCAACAGCACGAAATTTTTGATAAGAACAACGAGATACTGGCACAAAATGAAGAACTCCAGTCACAAAACGAACAGATCGTTCAACAACAGGAAAACCTCGTAAACGCCCGTGAACAACTGCGGGAAATAAATACAAATCTCGAAAGGACGGTTGCAACACGAACGGAGGAGCTTAAACATACGATCAACGACCTGAACAAGACCGTGTTCGAACTAGACCGTTTTGTATACAGCGCATCGCATGACCTGAGTGCGCCGCTGAAATCCATTCACGGCCTGGTGGAACTCATCAAACTGGAGGCCGACCACGACAAGATTCTCGTGTATACCGACTACATCAAAAGAACCGTACTGAAGCTGGAAGACGTAATCAAAAGTATGATCGATTACGCAAGGAACACACACACGCTGGTCAAGCGTGAAAACGTAAATCTGAAATCCCTCATCGAGGAGGTGACCTCCGAACTTGCTTTCTGGCAGGAAGCTTCGAAACTTACATTCATCAACCTGGTGGACGAAACTTCACAGGTGCATACCGACACCGCACGGCTCAAGGTTATTCTTCACAACCTTGTAAGCAACGGTATCAAATACCGCGATCCGAATAAAGATGACTGCTGGATAAAATTCGAATACACTCCGTCCGATCATTCATGGAACCTTTCTGTTACCGACAATGGTATCGGTATCCGCGAGCAGTACCTGGATAAAGTATTCAATATGTATTTCCGCGCAACAGAATCCTCCAAAGGTTCCGGTCTCGGTTTGTTCATCGTGAAAGAGACGTTAAGAAAAATAAATGGCACGATCAGCGTTGAATCCGAACTGGGAAATTATACGCGATTTAGTCTGAAAGTCGACGAGACCTGATTTTATCAAAGGCCACCATGTCCAGTAACGCGCATTTACGGCCACCAGCGGACAAAGTAAAAAATTCTTTTTTTCAGAATCTTTAAAATCCCTGCAAAATCAATGTTTTTGCATTGGCCAGATATTTGGTCAGCAAAAGTGGATTTAATAGACGGCTAACGTGACAACGATCGGCTCACCTAAATCAAACATTAAGGACATCAAAAATATCCGGCAGCGATTATGCTCGATGACAACAGCGATATGAAATCATCGGATTCAAAATCATCTCCGCCGGGATGGGCTAAACAATTGTTGCAATGGTACTGCGCGCCACACCTCCTTGAGGAAATTGAAGGAGATCTCCAGGAAGAATTTGATTACCAGGCGAAGCGGACAGGTGTCAGGAAAGCAAAGGCCGGTTACATAAAGAATGTCTTCGGGTTCATAAAACCCTTCGCGATACGGCGAAGGAAATCAACCATAAACAGCAATATCATGATCAAAAGTTATTTGAAAGTCGGATGGCGAAATCTCGTCCACAATAAAGGTTATTCGATCATCAATATCGGCGGCTTAATGCTGGGGATGTCTGTCGCGATTCTAATCGGCCTATGGATAGGCGATGAACTGTCGTACGATACGTATCATCGGAACTATGGAACGATAGCGCAGTTAGCCAGAAAGGAAGGTGCCAATGGAATCATCTACGTCTCGGAAAACAGCAATCACTTTCCCATTCCGTTAGCCGGTGAACTTAGAACGAACTATGCCAACATTTTCAGACACGTAGCCCTCGCCTCCGCCAATGATGAACACCTGATCGCGTTCGGAGAAAAGAAACTTTCATATCCCGGAATGTTTGTGGAGCCGGCATTCACGGAAATATTTACGTTGAAACTGACGGAAGGATCACACGCCGCTTTTGGTGATCCCAATACGATTCTCCTGAAATCATCCCTTGCACGCGCACTTTTTGGCGCCGGTGAGCCTGTGGGCCAAACGCTGTTACTCGACGGCAGGCTGGATCTCAAAGTTGCCGGGGTATTCGAAGATTTTCCGCTGAATACCCGGTTTTCAGATGTCTCCTTCTTCTGTCCTTTTAGCACGCTGGTAAATTCCAATGATAACGTAAAGGCTATTCTCAACAACTGGGAAAACAGCTCATTCAATATTTTTGTGCAGACTGATCCTGGTGCATCGATGTCTGATGTTTCCGAACGGATCAAAAATGTCTACTGGTCGCGGATCAAAGACATCCGTCCATCGGCAGCCGGTTATGAACTTTCCGTTTTTCTTCACCCTATGAAAGACTGGCATTTGCGGTCTAATTGGGACAATGGTGTTCAGACCGGAGGAAGAATTCAGCAGGTATGGCTCTTCGGTATGATCGGTTCCTTTGTGCTATTGCTGGCCTGTATCAACTTTATGAATCTGAGTACGGCACGGTCTGAGAAAAGAGCGAAAGAGGTGGGTATCCGTAAAGCCATCGGCTCCATGAGAAACCAATTGATAAACCAGTTCTTAAGCGAATCATTCCTGGTCGTCGGGATCGCTTTTATTCTGAGCCTGGGTATTGTTTCCCTTAGCCTCGACTGGTTTAACCAACTGTCGGATAAACAAATCAGCCTGCCGTTTTCTAACACTCTGTTCTGGATCCTTTCGGCACTGTTTATTGCAGTTACCGCCTGCATTTCCGGAAGTTATCCGGCATTATACCTCTCGTCGTTCCAACCCGTAAAAGTATTAAAGGGAACATTCCGTTCCCCTAACCTCGCGGTTATACCACGCAAGGCGATGGTAACGCTTCAGTTCTTTGTGTCAATGGTATTGATGGTTGGGACTGCTATTGTATACCGGCAGGTTCAACATGCCCAGAACAGACCGGTTGGTTACGACAAAAACGGGCTGATCCGGGTCACCATGAATACACCGGACCTTTTTGGAAAATATGATATCCTCCGGAAGGAATTGCTTGAGTCAGGAGGCGCTACGGGATTCGCCCAATCCTCAGCTACCACAACACAAGACAATTACTTTGACGACAACTTCGAATGGGAAGGTAAAGATCAGAACCTGCACCGGATGTCTTTCGCGCTGGTCGGTGTAACATATGATTTTGGTCAAACGGTGGGCTGGGGATTCAAAGAAGGCCGCGATTTTTCCAGGGCGTTTTCCACTGATGGCGCGTCTATTATCTTAAATGAAGCCGCCGTACGCTATATGGGATTGACGGATCCTGTTGGAAAACCCGTGCGGTTCAACAATAATACTTTCACGGTGATCGGGGTGATCCGCGACATGATCATACGGTCGCCCTACGAGCCGGTGCAGCAGGGTGTTTACTTTCTGGTGAATGATATCGGTCCGTTTATTACCATACGGCTCGCGGCGGGCCTGAGTACTGCGGAAGCTCTTCAACGAATCGAACCTGTTTTCAGAAAGCATAACCCATCCAGCCCTTTCGATTACAGGTTTGTGGATGAAGAATACGGCCGCAAGTTCGCCGCTGAGCAGCGCATCGGCACCCTGGCGAATGTCTTCGCCGTCCTCGCTATCATTATTTCGTGCCTGGGGATTTTCGGGCTTGCATCTTTCGTAGCGGAACAACGCACCAAAGAGATCGGTGTCCGGAAAATACTGGGCGCTTCTGTAATCGGTCTGTGGGGACTTCTATCAAGGGAATTTGTGATGCTGGTAGGGGTAGCTTTTGTAATCGCGGCGCCGGTGGCCTGGTACTTTATGGAACAATGGTTGCAAAAGTATGAATACCGGACAACGGTACCGTGGTGGATACTTCTGGCCGCAGGATCCGTTACCATGCTGATCACCTTGTGTACGGTGAGCTTTCAGGCAATAAAAGCCGCTCGCATGAATCCGGTGAAGAGCTTACGAAATGAATGAACGCTGAACCGTGTTTACCGACGGTCAGTAACAAGGTTCGCGAAAACAAAAACGTAATCCGAATAAATTTAAAAACTATTAGACTATGAACCTGTCTCTCAAAAATCTAACGTGCCTGCTATTCACAATGGTGATTTCAAACCTTTCCGTGGCACAAAGCCAACCCGGCGCGGGATCAAAAAAAATTCCACTCTCGGCCGCAAACTGGGAGTTTAAGCCCGGTACCGTAGAGTTCCTCGAGTACAAGTCTGTCCCAGCGATGAAGGTATTGGGTAACAGCGAACCTGCTATCCTGAAAAACATCGACTTCACCAACGGCACGATTGAATACGACATGGAACCTATCGACCCGCGCTTTACTTCATTTTATTTTCACCGGGCCAGCGCCGCTGAAAATGAATGCTTTTACTTTCGTACGGCGCGCGCTGGCGACAAAACCGCCGTCGATGCCATTCAATACGCTCCTCATGTTTCAGGTGTAAACCTGTGGGATATGCTGTATCATTTCCAGACGACCGCCGATTTTAAACGAAACACCTGGAACCATGTGAAGCTGGTGATATCCGGTAAGCAAATGAAAGTTTATGTAAACAGCCAGACAACGCCTTCGCTGCATGTCACGAGGCTCGAGGGAAATGTGACCCACGGTGCCATCGCATTCGACGGACAGGTGATCATTTCAAATCTTGTGATTAAAGCCAACGCCGTAGAGGCATTGTCACCAAAAGCCGGAGCGGACCCCACGGCCTCAGATACGCAGTACCTGCGGAAATGGCGTGTGAACAAACCCATTGCAACCGGGATGACCGATTTCAACGACGACTTTCTGCCCAAGGTGAACGACACCTGGGAACCCGTCGCCGCCGAACGAAGAGGATTGATCAACCTGACCCGGAAGTTCGGCAAGAACGACGTACGAAGAATCGTTTGGCTAAAGACCAGTATCAAGTCGGCCACCGCCCAGGAACGAAAACTGGAATTTGGGTTCAGCGACGAAGCCTGGATCTATCTCAACGGAAAACGTATCTATGCCGACAAGAACATCTATTTAGGTCCCAGCAAAAAAGAACCGGACGGGCGTTGCACCATCCAAAATGCAAGTGTGAAACTACCCCTTTCCGCGGGTGACAATGAACTTTTGATCGGTGTCGCCAATGATTTTTACGGCTGGGGTATTGTCGCGCGGCTGGATAAAATAACAGGGCTGACCATTGAAAAATGACCGCGTCCCGCGACGGCAGCTTCCGGATGCTTTTCAACGGCGCGGCTGAACGCGGATCTTTCAGTCCGGTTCACTGAATTGCCATCAATTTTTCGCCTTCTGAAACCGAAGGTGTGTGGCTTTGTTCAAAAAGTCGTTACTTTAATTTTATGAAACCGATAACGCTTACCAAAGCACAGGCGCGGAAAATTATTCTTCACGCCGCCGGGCTTTCCAAAGCCGCGCAGTTTGGAAGAGGAAAGGAGGCTGTTTACAAACTGATTAAACATCTCGGCTTTTTACAGATCGACACCAATTACGTGGTCGAGCGGGCTCATCATCATGCTATCGTATCGCGGGTACCCAACTATACCCCGGAGTGGCTGGACGAACTACAGGCTGAGGGCAGGATCTTTGAATTCTGGACAAACGCTGCCGGCTATATCCCAATGGAAAACTTCCGTTTTTCGTTACCCATTAAAGCGTCGTTCTTGTCGAAAAGGAAATCGCTGACGCAAACGGAGCTCAACCTGATGAACAAAGTACTGGACCGGATCGCACGCGAAGGCCCCTTAATGGCACGGGATTTCGAAAATGACCGCATAAAAAAAAGTTCGGGATGGTGGGACTGGCGCCCCTCAAAGGTTGCACTTGAGAGGCTTCACTTCGACGGAAGCCTTATAACGGTAAGAAGAAAAGATTTTCAAAAGGTATACGATCTTCCGGAAAATATTATCCCGGGGGACGTGAATACGACGATACCTACCGACCGTGAATTTGCCAGGCATGTAATCCTGCGTGCGCTACAGGCATTGGGGATAGCTTACTTCAAAGAGATCAACTTCAGCAGCCGCTTTTTCAAGGGCCCCCTGAAGGCCGAAATTGAAAACCTTGTCAGCGAGGGAAAAATCTGTAACGTCGAAGTAGAAGGCCTGAAATCATCAGCCCTGTATATGCTCTCCGGCTATAAGCAAAAAAAAATATCACTGTCAGGTGACGTATTTATCCTCTCCCCGTTCGACGTGCTCAATGTTTACAGGCACCGCCTCCGCGATTTTTTTGACTTCGATTACCAGGTGGAGTGTTTTGTACCGAAGCCAAAACGGAAGTATGGCTACTTTTCGCTGCCTATCCTGATCGGCGATACATTTGTGGCCCGGATGGACTCAAAAGCGGATCGAAAGCAACGGACCCTGATCATTCACAACCTGCACTTCGAGTCCCTTAAACTGACGCGTGCCAGGGTGACTGCGATCTGCGATGCCATCAGGACGTTTTCAAAATTCAATCAATGTGAGGCAATTATTGTTGAACGGTCGAACGAAAAAGCTCTCCTGCCTGTAATCCGGAAAGCGCTTGCATAAGGGATGGCGGATCAAAACCTTCACCTACCGATCGCTTGTCGCCTGCCGGGAGGTCACCAAGACACCGATTACGTTACAAGAGGTATCGCTCCAGATTTTTCTTGAAAAAGGCCGCGCTGTCAGTCACACTTTGCAGTGGATCCTTTTCAAAATTACCACCCTGTTCAATGTAGTAGTACTGTAGCCCTGCACGGGATGCCTCCGGAAGTATCACAGTGTAATCGATAGAGCCGTGGCCCAATTCGGAATAGTCACGGGAAATTTTGTCCATGTCCTTGATGTGCCACATCACGAAGCGTCCCGGCTGTTTCGCAAACAACTCGGACGGACTCAGTTTCGATGAGTGCATAACCCAGTAAAGGTCGATCTGAAGTTTGACCAGGGAAGGATCCGTCTCAGTCATGATAATAGAATAACCATTCTCACCGCCGTGATTTGTAAATTCAAAGTCGTGATTGTGGTACGCAAATCCGAGTCCTGCCTGTTTTACACGTTCGCCAATGGCGTTGAGCTTAACCGTTAGTACCCTGAAATTCTCTATGGTTCTGAATGCCGGGGCGAGCCATGGCCAGGTAATATAGCGCTGGCCGAGGTGGTGAGCGCCCTCGATGCAGCGATCAACGTAACGCATCATGGCATCAGCGCTCTTGTCGAAGTAATTTGAAAAATCGTAATGGCCGCTGGTAGCGATCATGCTGTTGTCCGTCAGTAGTTGTTTGAACGATGAAGCCTTTAATCCATAGTATGTACCTTTCTCCGGGTCGAAGCCGTAGGTTTCACAATCCTCGTAGCCGATCGACGCAATTTTCTTAATGGTTCCGGTTACATCACTGGCCAGTGGCGCCCGGACAGTAAACAACTGAAGTCCCATTTTATACGATGAAGCGTTCGGTGTGGCCAGCGCGGGGAGGGTGATCAGGGAGGAAGCCATCAGAGCGCTTGATTGTTGAATAAAGTTTCTCCTGTTGATGAGTGTAGTCGCTTTCATTACAATGGAATATTAAAGTAAATTCAATGTACAATTTCTTAAGCGGCCGCGCGTAAATGATGATAAAATATCGAGACCGGTATATCAAAAAATGGCTGGCGCCGGTTTTGAAACTCCTGGACATGCGGCGGCAAAATGTATTTAAGGGTCGTACGAGAGAAGAATTGGGCCAATAACACCGGAATTCCGTCAGAAATCACTCAATTCCAGGCGATTTCCCCAAAAAGATGCAACCATAACCGCGTCTTCAGCGTCCTACCAGGAAGTGGCTCACCACTATGGATGATCGCCGGATTTTATGGAAATTCCTTTCGAACTGCCGGTGACACCAGCGTGTACATAACTTGTCGGCTTACAGAATTCGGAAAATTAAAGGAGCATCGTCATCATTAAGATTTAAGATATATGATCAAAAATTACCTGCGCGTAGCATACCGGGGTTTACTCAAAAACAAAAGTTACTTCGTCATCAACACATTCGGCCTGGGAATTTCGCTCGCTTGTTGCATTACCGCCTATCTGCTGCTGGCCTTTAATATCGAGTTCGATAATTTCCATGACGCTGCCAAAGTCTCCCACATCTTCAAGATCCATACGGTATCACACGAAAAAGACGGGAAACTGGCGATCGACAACCAGGCCCCGATCGTGATGGCCCCCATCGCGGCCGACGAAATCGCGGGTATCGACCGTTACGTACGTTTTCTTTATGGGGGCGGTGCCCTGAGTTACGGCGACAAGGCATTCAACGAAGGTATTGCGTTTACCGACAGCTCGTTCTTCGACCTCTTTGACTATCCGCTGCTTAAAGGGAGCCATAAATCCTTCAAGGAAAAGAACACCATTTTTCTCAGCGAGGAGCTGGCTAAAAAATACTTCGGCAATGAGGACCCTGTGGGAAAGATCATGGTACTAAGTTCCGTAAACGAATCAGAACTTCAGATGTTGGTCGGCGGTGTATTGAAGAGGATACCGGCCAACAACACCTTCGTTTTCGATGCGCTGATGCGTATGGAAAACTTTATGGATATCAACAAGATCAAGATCGATGACTGGAGTGACTGGCGAAACCCGGCAACGTTCCTCGAACTTACGTCGCCGGAAAACGCAAATGAGATCGCGAAGAAGTTCAGCCAGTACATTCCGACCCGGAATAAAGTCAGAACCGATATTGTCGTCGAAGCTTACAACCTCGAGCCATTCAAGTCAACCTTTACACAGGATGATATCCGTTACAACTGGGTCAATATGCGGATCAGCGCCCTGCCTTTAGTAGTGTTCAGTTCGATGGCGGCACTCATTCTGCTGATCGCTTGCTTCAACCTTACCAACACGTCCATAGCCATGACTTCCAAACGGCTCAAGGAAGTGGGAGTACGGAAAGCTATTGGTGCCGCAAGAGCGCAAATCGTGTCCCAGTTTCTCCTTGAAACGGTCATTACGATTACCATGGCCCTGGTAGTAGGTTTGCTGATGGCGCAGGTAATCGTGCCGGCATTTGTCAACATGTGGAAGCTTCCGTATAACCTTAAAGACCTCAGCGGCGTAAATCTCTTTATCGCGCTGATCACACTCGTGTTCCTTACATCGTTACTCGCGGGAATCTATCCGGCTTTGTTCAGCAGCAAATTCAAACCTACACTGTTGTTAAAGGGTACGGTGAAGATCAAGGGAACGAATATCCTTACACGGTCGCTGGTTACCCTTCAATTCGCCCTGTCCGTCATTGTACTCATCGGAGGAGTTGTTTTTATTCAAAACACAACGTTCCAGGAGGGTATTAAATTCGGGTATGACAAGGATATGCTTATTACGGTAAGCCTGAAGGGCGAGCGTGAGTACGAAGCGATGCAGGCTGCGATCTCGTCGAATCCGAAGATCCTCAGCATAGGGGTGAGTGATGGAAACATCGGAAGCAGCACCTACCAGACACCTGTGCGAATCGATACCGGTGAATACAACGTTCAGGCCGCTGGTGTCGGAAAAAATTACTTCGAGACGATGGGCCTCCGCTTCGCATCGGGTCGCACGTTCGACGCCGAAAATGCAACCGACCAGGAAGAGGCCGTTATCGTGAACAAGGCATTCGTCGAAAAAACGGGACTTGTCGATCCCCTTGACAAGATCGTAACACTCCATGATAAGAGAAGGCATGTGGTTGGTGTCGTGGAAAACCACGTGGATAATCTTTACCGGTCGAAAGAGATCGAACCATTTATTTTTTATCCTGCAGGCAAAAACCAGTATGTCAACCTCGTCGTAAAAGCGGAACACTCCGACCTGCCCGAAGTACAAAAGTACCTGGAAAAAGTATGGAAAGAATTGTATCCCACCAAACCATTCGAAAGCAGGTTCCAGGAAGATCTTGTTCTTCAGGGAAGCCGTGAATTAAATGCCAACCTGGAAAAGATATTTTTGTTCATTACGCTGCTTGGGGGGCTGTTATCTGCTTCCGGAATTTTTGCCCTTGCATCGCTCAACATAGCCAGGCGAACGAAAGAAATCGGGATTCGGAAGGCGTTGGGTGCTTCCATAAACAACATCGTGGGTTTACTGAACCGCGAGTTTATGATCGTATTGCTGGTCGCTGTGGTCCTCGGGTCGGTCGGCGGATACTACCTTACGGGAACTTTGCTGGCACAGATCTATGCATACCATATACCGGTCGGAATTATTCCGGTAGTCCTGTGTGCCACTGCGGTCTTTGTCGTGGGCATCTTTACGACCAGTTCAACGATCTTTAAAGCTGCAAAAACAAATCCGGTGGATACGTTGAGGAGTGAGTAGGATTAAGACCAAGATTTTCCGTGCGGTCCTAAAAATATTTACTTACCTGTTCTTTTCACCGCAGAGACGCCAAGGCGCGGAGTTGGCGCTAAGAGTTCGTACGGTGAAACAGTTTATCGTTTCAAGAAATTGAAACGCGAAATTTAGATCAAATTATCTTATATCCGGACAACGATTTCCTAGCGGCCCTTAGCGCCCTTGCGTCATCGCGGTGAAAATAGCACACTAGCATCCGAGCACTCACGTTGATTTTCCAGCCCCATAAATACCGATGCATTAAAAACGAATATTATTCATCTGTTCCTTTTCACCGCAAAGGCGCCAAGCCGCGAAGTAGGCGCAAAGAACTCGTGCTGAAAAACAGATTAACGTTTCAAGAAATTGAAACGCGAAATTTAGATCAAATTATCTTATATCCGGACAACGATTTTCTTTGCGGCCCTTAGCCATCGCGGTGAAAATAGCACACGATCATCCAAGCACTCACCGTTGATTTTCCGGATCCTTAAATGGGGAGTTGGCGGTAAGAATTCGTGCCGTGAAACGGGTTAACATTTCAAATAAATTGAAGTGTGAAGTTTAGATCACGTTTCAAATTCCCTTAAGCCTCGACGCTGCGGCTGCGTCCAGCAGAATTTCGCAGTTCGGATGAAGTTGTACGACTGATGCCGGAATATCGGTTGTTATCGGGCCTGACACAGCCTTTTCAACAATCTCCGCCTTGTGAGCTCCTTTCACAATCAGGATCAGTTTTCGCGTATGCATGATATTCCTGATTCCACGCGTCAGACCACCGAGCACGATATCGTCCGGGACGTTTGTTTCACTGCGAACCCGCGCCTCAAAATCCGGGTCCATCGGCGAAACCCATGTTTCACTCTCAAAGGGCGTACCGGGCTGGTTTATTCCAATGTGACCGTTGGCTCCAAGGCCCAGCATCTGGAGGTCAGCACCGCCACGCTCCGCCAATCGTTTTTCAAACAAGACACATTCGCCTTCAAAGTCATTTGAAAGGGTCGGCGGCATTATAAAATTTTCGTCTGGTATCCCCAATGGTCCGGCGATCTGGTTACGTATCATCGTATAACAACTCCCGGAGTATTCGCGGGGCAGGTTGGTCAGCTCATCAACATTAAAAAGCGTTATGCGCGATACATCAAACGGGTAGGACGCGTGAATTTCCGATACGATCGCATGCATATTGAACGTCGTTTGCCCCGTCGAAAGGCCGATAACGGAATCCGGTTTCTCCAGCATTTGTCCGATGATCCGCCACGCGGCCATAACGTCAAATTCCCGTTCGTTCTTCGCAATGGTGATTTTCATGATATACCCTTTATATTTTTTTTAATTCTTCCCTGAAAAATTTATCAATCGCCAGCGACGCTTCCGATTCATCGTCTCCCGTAATCTCGACGGTGATCGTATCGCCGGCCTTTGCGCCGAAAGTCATGATATTAAGCATGCTGTTCAGCCGGATGGATTTTTCGCCTTTCTTCAGCAATACTACCGATCTGTATCGCTTCACCAGTCTGATCAATGCCGTAGCCGGTCGGGCATGGATTCCTTCCGCTGCGGTTATCACGTAATCGTTCGAAATCATGTCTGTTGCTGAAGATAGTTGATGATACTTTCCGAATTGTCCATGCCGAGGATCTTTTCATAGATCTCCTTTGCCCTGGTGTAAGAATGATTTATGATCACACTCTTGATAGCCGGGATGGAGACCGCACTCATGGAAAATTCCTTTAATCCCATTCCTATCAACAGCAAGGTTGCCCTTGGATCCGATGCCAGTTCGCCGCACATCCCGACGCTGATCTTCCGCTTATGCGCCTGCTCCACGACATAAGCGATCAACCGTAAGACAGCCGGATCGAAAGGATTATAGAGATCTTTTACTTTTTCATTTCCGCGGTCAACAGCCAGCGTATACTGGCATAGATCGTTGGTACCGATGCTGAAGAAGTCCACTTCTCTCGCCAGCAGATCGGCGGTGACAGCGGCGGAGGGGACCTCGATCATAATCCCTACCGGCATATCCCTGGCAAAGTCAATATTATTCTCTTCCAGTTCGCGCCTGGTTTCTTCCAGTATCCCCTTGGCGACGCGTAACTCCTGCATGTTGCTGATCATCGGGAACATGATCCTGAGATTCCCGAAAACACCTGCCCTAAGGATAGCCTTGAGCTGTGCCATAAAAATATCTTTTTTATCAAGGCTGATCCTGATTCCGCGGTATCCCAGGAAAGGGTTCTCTTCTTGTCCGAGCCCGAAGTAGTCCAGTGGTTTGTCGCCGCCGATATCAATGGTTCTTACTGTCACCACTTTACCTTTCGACCTGATGGCTACCCGTCTGTAGTATTCAAATTGTTCTTCTTCCGGCGGAACCGAATCCCTGTTCATGAATAACAACTCCGTACGAAAGAGTCCGGAACCTTCAGCACCATACTCCCACGATTCTTCCAGGTCATCCGCTCCGGAAATGTTAGCAAGCAATTCGATCCCCACACCATCGGTTGTGGAGGCGGGAGTATGCCTTAACGAATTCAGAGATTGTCGTTTCCGGTCATACCGGTCCTTCTCTGCCCTGTATTCTTCCATACAAGCCTCGTTTGGATTGACGATCACAATACCATTTATCGCGTCGAGAATCAGCACATCTCCGTCGTCAATACCGGTCAATGCGTTACCGCATCCCAGTACTGCGGGGATCGTTCTTGATTTTGCAAGGATCGCGGTGTGCGACGTCTTTCCTCCAAGCGACGTGGCAAATCCGGTAACACAGGTCATGTCGAGGGTGATCGCATCGGACGGTAAAATATCTTCCGCAATGATGATGGTACCCGGCTCGAACACCGGCGTATCATGAGACTTCCTTCGACGGATGTTCTTTACTATTCTGTCACCGATATCCTGAACGTCGGCTGCACGTGCCCGCAGGTATTCGTTGTCCATGTTCTTAAATACTCCGACGTTTTTTTTAATCACCTCAATAACGGCATCCATTGCGGGACGTCTGTCGCGGTGTATTTCCCTGTACACATCGGCTTTAAGCTGAGGGTCGGTGAGGAATTCAATATGCGTTTCAAGAATTTCAATTTCTTCTTCCTTCAGCTTCAAACGGTCACCCTTTTTGATTGTCAGCACCTCTTCAACGGACATCCTTACGGCGATCTCGAATTTTTCGATTTCCTTTATCACTTCATTGTCGTCCCGCAGCAGCGCTCCCGTGACGGCAATGACATTTTTTTTCATCACGTAAGCCTTGCCGATGGAAATTCCGGCAGAAGCGCCCACGCCGTAAATTTTATGATCTGTATGATGTTTTTTTGTGTTCACTGATCTTACTTAATAGTCAGGCGAATAAATGGAAAACACTTCCGGCAAACCCCGTCAGCAATAAACCCAGCAGCAGGTACGTGGTCTTCACATTCTTCCGCAACAGTAAATAGGTGCCAAAAGTCAGCGCCAGCGGTAAAATACCGGGTACGATCTGATCCAGGATTTCCTGGACTGCGATACGGGAGTCTGAAGCGCCGATAAACAACGGCGTTTTAACCGACATCAGCAATGCCGGCATCGCGCCCACTACCATTAACCCAACGATGGCGGCACCGGAAGTTAACTTATCCATGACATTGCTGCTCGCTATTTTTTGAAGAAATCGATTACCCTGCGTGTAGCCGATAAAGGTTAAGTGATACCTCAGCAAGATGTGAGGTACATTAAAAATAAGGAGAAAAAGAACAGGTCCCGCGATATTGCCCTGCAGTGCGAGTGAGGTGCCTATACCCGCGGCAATCACTTTAAAGGTTCCCCAGAAAAGGGAATCAAAAATACCGGCCAGTGGCCCCATGAGTCCGAGTTTTACGGCATTGATGGATTCAGCGTCAAAATCCTTCGTCCTGCTGTTTTGCTCTTCCATGGCAGCCGTGATCCCCAGGACGAGTGTGGACCCATAGGGACTGGTGTTAAAAAACTGTAGGTGTCGCCGGAGGGCAAGAGACATCGCTTCCTTTGTGGGATATATTTTCCGTAAGACAGGGATCATTGAAAATGCAAAACCGGTATTCTGGCAGGTTTCAAAATTAAAATTCGCTTCCAGGGCAAGGGATCGGTAAAAAAGGCTTCTGATTTCGGCGCGGGAAAAAGACGGCGGCAGCCCGGGGTTTTCGTCGGCTGAAATATCTTCGCCGTCAACGGTTTCCCTGTGCGTCAGGCTTGTGACAATCAGCGCCGTAATGACACCCAGGCCTCCGATGGCGATCATAGGAAGTTTCAGGTAACTGCTCAGAATAAAACCAAGGAAGAAGTATGGCGCAACTTTCCGGTTAAACATGACGACCATCAGCAACGCGAAACCCAGCGCCGGTAACATATTTCCCGCAACCTGCAGACCTGCGTGTACCCATGGAGGGATGTTATCGAGCAACGATTTCACCGCATCGGATCCCAGTTGAAGTGCCAGAAAAACGATAGTACCCATCAACAGGGGTTTCAGCAAACCGGAAATGACATGAAGCCGCTGCAACTTTCTGTAATCTCCCGCTTCGGCAAACCGGGCGAATCTTTTATTAAGTCCCGAACGGAAAATAAACAAACCGCTAACCGCCATTTCCGCGAGAATGGAGATCGGAACAGCCAGCGCGAGCGCTACTGCGGCACCCTTTCCCGAAAGGATGGCGAATGCGGTACCCAGCACTCCGCCCGTTATTACATCCGGGGGAATGGCCGCACCGATCTTGATGTTCCCCATAAAGATCAATTCCAATGTAGCACCGATAATAATTCCCTGCTGAAGATCCCCCAGAACCAACCCCACGAGCGGACCCAATACCAGCGGACGGTTTAATAACGTCGTTCCCAGAAAATCTTCCGAGTGCCCGAACATGGCAATGAGTGTTATCAGAATGAAAGTCACAGTCATAGGGTTCTTCCTCAGCGCATCGTTTTACTTAGATCATTTCAGAAACTTTCTGCTTTTCGTCTGTTGGGACCTGGCGAAGTTCAAGTTCAATACCCCGTCGAACCAACTCCCTGGCCATATCAATATCTTCATCCGTTAGGGCAACGGCTTTCGAGATCAGCTTTGCACCTTCCCTTGCGCGGATTCCGCCGAAATTGATCGACCTTATCCCGTCAACACCACTTGCCAGTGCAAATGCATCCTTCACCGAATTAATGAGCACGAGAATTTTCAGAGCCTTGTTTTTTTCGTCGTTCAGGAAAACAACGGTATCAGCGACGGGTTTGATCAGCAGCTTGACGCCGGCGGGCTTTGCCAGTCCCAGCGTCATTTTCTGAAAATCATCTTTTGCGATTTTATCATTCGCGACAATAAGGCAATCGATGCCCAGGGAAGGCACCCAGGTAAATGATACCTGTCCGTGGACGAGCCTGTCGTCAATTCGTATCAGTTTGATCATGATCGTATTCTTTATTCATGGATTTATTTACATACGTTACCTGTTCCCTGGCGCTGGCAATAGCACCCTCGATAATTTTCGCTACAGGTTCCTCCTCACTGGCAAGCATCACTTCTATTACTAACGGGAGATTTATTCCCGACACGACATGAACATTCTCCCTAAGGGCGTACCGGAGGACCTGGTTCGTTATACTGCCACCGAGCAAGTCCGTAAAGACGATCAGTTCATCGTCCGCACTCACATTCCGCAGCACGGCATTAAGATCTTCCTCGATCGAAGCATTGCTGTCGACGTACGCATTGATGACAAAAACATTTTCCGTCCGGCCAATGATTATATCGAGTGACGATTTTATGCCGGATGAAAAGGTGCCGTGCGCGGTTATTAAAAATTTTCTCATGTACTTATTTCCCGTCTACCGCCCACTCGATGGTGTTGGCGAAAAGTTGCTTAAATTCTTTCGAGTCAAATAATCCGCCGTGATGACCAAACAGGAAATAAATGTTCCTGGATTTTTTCGTTGGATTTAACCAGATGACGGGATGATCTCCCATTTTAATGTCGGAGGCCGGCTTGTAACTGTTCTCGTCGACCGTTGCCAGCACTTCCATCCTGTCCCTCGGATTCCGATCGAATGTATACCATTCCTCGCCGGGCAGATTAAAATGGGAAGGCATCTTTCGGAAAACAGGGTGACGCTTTTTCTCAATGAACACTTCCCCGTCCACCCTGGCCGCCACGTAGTTTTTCCAGCGGATGCTTCCCAGGAAATCTGAAAACCATCCCCACATGGGGTAACCGTCGAATTCTCCCAGCAGCGATGCGTGATGAAATCCGATCCACGCTCCTTTGCCATTGTCGATATAATCCTCAAAAGCCGCCTTGGATTTATCCGACCACCGGTAAGGCGGATAGTTCAGTTGAATGAACAGCTTATGTGCCGCCAGAAAAGTCACGGAGACCGTATCGGCGTTCGTGATTACCGTGTACTCAAAATTTTCTTTCTTGCTGTAACTGTCAAGCCACTCCAGTGCGGCAACTACAAAACTTTCGTGTATTTCGCCGCGCTCCGCCAGCACGACGGCTTTGAACCGGGGCTGCGCTACAACTGAAGTAGCGGCCGCTACGCAGAGCAGCAATGCAAAAATGAAAAGATTTAATGGCCTCATTATTTTTTAAATTTTATTTCGACTCCAATGCGGTGAGGGCTTGAAGGAACCAGGCCGTATGCGGGATCCATTGTTCACTCCAACGCCATTCGTTCCCGTTATCTTCATATCTGAAATCTATTCCGGATCCATCGCCCTTGTCTTTTGCTCCTGTTATACCATTGGAAATTCCCCCTATTCCCGATCCATGTCCGTACATCGCCGCCATATAGGGAACATTTACCTGGCCGTAACCATACATCATACATAACTGATAGGGATTCTTGCCGAGCTCCCAGTCGATCAGGCTGCACACATAACCGGCGATATCCGATCGGACACCGGTGGCATTCTTCTCCGGGTATACGAGTCTTCCTCCCCTCAACATCACCGTCGCTAATGAGCCGATACGTGCATTCTCTCCCTGCCACCACCAACCGCTTTCATTTTCATGCGGAATAAAAAATCCATTCCGGATCGTGTTGTTCAGGCTGAACGTTTGCCTTGGATAAGCGAATGGGTTGACTACCTCCCTTGATATCTTTAGTTGATAGTCAATATACCGTTTGATGGTTGTCAGTGCCTTTTCGCGCAAAGCCTTATCATCCTCAGCTTCCAGATATCGGATCAGTGAAAGCAACGGAAGGCCTGCATCGGAAGCGTGCCAGAAAGGCCTCGTCTTCTCGTCGTTACTCCAGAAAAATCCCTCCGCGGATAATCTTGACTCCAGTTTTTCCGCCCGCGCCCTTGCTGCCTTGCGATACATGGATTTTCCCGTGACTATCCACAGCTCTGTGCCAGCCATCAGCGCCGTGTAGTCATCCAGTATGTTTTCTTTGTGATCATCGATATATTGAATGCTGTTCTTTTGAAGATGGGCAAATGCTTTTTCTGCAGCCGCCAGGTACTGAGCTGGTTTGTATTTGCTCGGCCGTTTCCACGCTGAAATTCTGGCCAGTGCGGCTACAGCCATACCTCCTCCTTCCCGGAAGCCGCACTGATAGTCGGAGGTGGTCTTACTGTCTGCGAGCAGGCCGACAACGCGTCTTTCTTTCGGGTCCTTCTTAAAGTATGAAAACAGTGTCATATAAAAGTACCCTTCCGGGGAAAAGGACTTCATGATGTAGTCCGCTCCGTAAAACGCCGCGTTGACGAGGGAGTCGTTTACACCGGTGTCTTTCAGCAGACCGGGAACAGACTCAACACATTGGATCATGGACCAATCGACCAGCGGTGTCTGCTGGGGATTCATAAAATTCGTATAGGCCAGGTGTGAAAAATATTTGCTTACGTCGCCCGACGCATCACACCACCCGCCGCGGAGGTCAACGGTCTTGTCGCTGCCAAACAGTTTTACCTGCGCGTCGCCAGATAGTTCTTCCGGTGAGTCGGCTTTCTGTCCTTCAAAAAAGCGCGTGATCGCGGGCACCAGTGTTCGTGTAAGGAGTTGCTCACCGATCTCAAAATCAAATGACCTGTAAGTCTTACTATCCACGGACACGCGGATGTTGTAATAACCGGGTTTCACAACGTCGCTGAAATCAATCGGACTATACCAGTATTCATTCCATTCTTTAACTTGCTCCGATTGGCGGATTTTTCCTTCATAGACAGGCTCCATCGTGAGGGCATCAACAACGCTGAAAACCGAACCTTCCGGAGCGGGTAACCTGCTTCTGAACATCGCGCCTTTCGGAAGCGTGGTGCTGTAACCGACTTGATTCGTCAGGACAGAAGCTTCGGCTTGCAGAAAATTATCCATCTGCTTCTGTTCCTTTCCCGTCTGGTCAGCGGCCCAGTAAATAGCGTCACGGAGAAGGATGTTGTAGGTTTCATTCGTGCAGGAAGTAGTATCGTGGCCTACACTTATATACACTACGCGGTCGAACGCCGGGTTCGTCCATATTACGGGATGATAACCCATGGCGCTTTGCGGTTTATAGGTGTTCTCGTTCGCCACAGCCAGGACGTTCGCATCTGCCGGCGCCTTGTCAAACTCATACCATTCATCGCGAAGGGTAAAGGTGGCGGGAAGATTTTTTGTGATCGGGTGCACCCGGTTTTCTATTTTTACCTCGCCATCCTGCAACGGAGGGTGTGGGGTATACGATGCACCGCCCATCATCTGCCTGTACCATTTCCAGTCGCCTGTTTTCTGTTGTTCAAAAAGTTTACCGATGAGACCGGCCGCATGAATTCCAATCCAGCCCTTTCCTTTCGAAATAAATTGCTGGATAGCGTATTGCTGGGCGGGCGAAAGATCGAAAGGCGCATAGCTGAGTTGTATAAAAACCTGGTACTGCGCCAGGTTGGCTGCATTGATTTCCGCCGTATCCTGTGTAACATGGATATCAAAGTTGTTTTGTGCGGCCAGCTTTTGAAACATACGCTCCGATTTTTCAACCATCGGGCTATGGTACTTATCGCTGGCGCCGATCACAAAGACCCTGATCTTTTTCTGCGGGCCTTCCTGCGCCTGTATCGTGACAGAAGAGCTCAGCAGCGCAAACAGTAACAGGGAAACACATTTCAATCCTGCATTTTTTAAGGTTGTGATCATATGCTCAGTAAGAAATACCATCTTGTAACGCGGTCTCATATTTTTCGGAATCGATCTGGTAAAGGTGCGGCGACTTGTTAGCTGTGCCCAGTCTTTTTTCCGGGAGCTTGATCAGAAAATCGTAGCTCATCAGCAGCTTGTGGAAATTCCGCCTGTCGAACTTCCGGTTCAGGATCGTCTCATATAACTTCTGCATCTCCCGGAGTGTAAACTTCTGCGGCAAGAGGTTGGCTATCGGGAGGTAGCGGAGATCCTTTCGCAAGGCGACCAGGGCGAGTTCGATCATGTCATTATGGTCCAGTAACAGCTCGGGTATCGCCGGGATCTCACACCACTGGTAGGTACCCGTTACGTTCGGAACCACTTTCTCAAAATCCACAAGTGCGTAATATCCGATTGATACGATGCTCTCATGAAATAACTCGTAGGCTAGTCGCTCCGGTGATTCGTTGTTGCCGTGACCCGGGAGATTTCTCACCCTTGCCGTCGCGCCGAACGTATGAAACTGCTGCAGGAATACGTCCTGAATTCCCGTTGTCTCCGATAAAACACGCGAAGCCGCATCGGCGATCGGCTCATACCTGAATATCCGTCCCCGCGGCAGGCTCCAGTCCTGGTCACTCCACTTTAATAAGAGTACTTTCAACTCGTCGGCATGGAATCCAAACATGACGCAGTCGACCGACACCTCCTTTATCATATTTCCCGGTTGTTCGTCCAAGCCTTTCCGTTATTAAATAGTGAGAAAATGACCACTAAAATGCACTTTTCGAATCTTAGCGTAAAATTTACGCACTAATATATCAGGTCTTAGCGTAAAAATTACGCACTAACGAAAATATTTATCAACTTGGCGCATCTAACACCGAAACCGAATCTTTATGAGGAAATATGTACGCCCTGCGCTCGTGGTTCAGGCCATCATCATCTTCGCGCTGTTTATGTCAGCGTGTTCTTCGAACGACAAAACCGAAACAACGAAAGCCGTCATTCCCGGATCGGTGCTCCCGCATCCTCTGGATCCGTTGAACGATGTGGAGATCAGGGAAGTAAAAGAACTCCTTCTCACGGAACATAAAATAGATTCGGGATTTCGCTTCTTTGTGATCAACCTGAAGGAGCCAGCGAAGGCTGACATTCTCAGCTACCGGTCCGGGCAACCTTTCCGGAGGGAAGCATTTGCCGTGCTTTACGACTGGAGTACCAATAAAACATTTGAAACCGTCGTGGACCTCACGGCTAAAAAAGTAGTTTCCTTTGATCATATCCCTGGTGTAACAGCAGGCGGGTTGAGTGGCGATACCCTGACCGATGTCCTCCTGAAAAAAGATACGGCCTGGCTGGGCGGTCTCAAAAGGCGCGGTGTACACCCCGATTCGGTAAAAACGTCGTACGTGTTCGCAGGTGAGATGGGAATGGCGCCGGCAGACCATCGCGAGATGATTTGTACGCCTCAATACATCAACAAAAAGTACCATGAACTCCTCATCGACGGGTTGGTTGCCTATGTCGACCTGACAACGCAAAAGGTACTCGCCGTACTGGACGACGGCAGGAAAGGTTTTTATAAACCGGAGGATATCGGGTACTTCGATCCCGCGGCCGTGGCTCCTCCCGCTCCGCACAAGCCGCTTATCATCTCGCAGCCGGAAGGCCCAGGTTTTACACTCGAGGGTTTTGGCGTAAAAAGCGATCGTTGGACATTTCGCATCGGTGTCGACAACCGGGAAGGACTCATTATATATAGAGCCGAATACAACGATCAGGGTACTATGCGCCCGGTACTTTACCGCGCGTCGGTAGCGGAGATGTATGTACCGTACGGATCCACGGACCTCACCCACGCCGCCTGGAATTACTACGACGTGGGTGCATACCGTATGGGACAAGCAGACCCGGCGATCATGAACGGCCTTAAAGCGGGAGCGGATGTTCCGATGAACGCGCAGTTCATTTCGACGTTTTTTCACAGCGAAGACGGTAAACCTCACAAACTGGACAGTATCGTTGCCGTGTATGAGGAATCTGGCGGACCTATCACGCGGCACGGAAAGTTTTCCCGGGAGGCACGGAATATTGTGGTGAAATATTTTACGAGGGTCTGGAATTATGACTACGGTATCAAATGGATATTCCACGAGGATGGTACCATAGACCTCCGCGCAGAACTCACCGGTATTGTCGGTATCAAAGGTGTAAACAGAGTAAGCGATGCGCCGGGTGGTTCGGACGACACATTCGAGGGTAACTATTACGGTACATTGGTAGCCCCGCACGTGGAAGCGGTGAACCATCAGCACTTCTTCTCATTCCGCCTTGATCTCGATGTCGATGGAACGGAAAACCTCGTGGAGGAAATGAACACGGTCACGGTGCCGCCTTCCGCAGGTAATCGGCACAACAACGCATTTTCAAAACAAATGTCGCTCATCCGTAACGAATCCGAAGGGCAGCGGAACCTAAATCCATCCAGCAACAGGCACTGGATGATTGCAGATTCAAAGTCCACCAACGCAATGGGTCAGCTGAAAAGTTACATGATCATGCCCGGGTCCAACGCGCTCCCTTATGCGGGTATACCTTCAGGTCCGAGAAAAATGGCCGACTTCCTGGAAAGTCAGGTATGGGTGACGGTGTACAGGGAAAATGAGATGCATCCTGCCGGCGAATATCCGAATACACGCGGCGTGAGCGACGGACTCCCGGCATGGATCGCCAACGACGAGCCGGTTGTCGGTAAGGATGTCGTGTTGTGGTACAACCTCGGCATCACACATATTGTGCGTCCGGAAGAATGGCCTATCATGAACACGCATACGCTTGGATTTTCTCTTGTACCTTTTGGGTTCTTCGATGGAAATCCGGTAATCCGGCGGCAGCACACATCCGGAAATAAACGGCTCGCCGGTACGCCGGTGCCACCCGATGTTTCACTTTGTGTTCCGTTGCCCAAGGATCGTAAGCCGGTATCGGCTATCAAATAATTCCACCTTTCCCCTTCAACGAATATTCTTATACTGTTTTATCGCTATACGCTAAACATCGTATTCCGGACTGTTCAGTAACACACCATCGTTGTTCAAAACCGGCCAGTGTAGAAGGTGTCACCCGGCAGTGCACTCCTGGATTCGGGCTTTTTACGAATGGCACGATTATTATTCCTACATTTAGATAATAATACGACAGCCATGAAGAAATATCAGCTGGGGGAATTTGAAGAGATCGTTATCCTGACGATCGGCATCCTCAATAACGAGGCTTACAGCGTCGCCATAAAAGATGAGATCGAAGGGCGGCTTTCCCGCAGTGTCAGTATGGGTGCGCTTCACACCGCGCTAAGGCGCCTGGAGGACAAAGGTTATCTGAAGTCTTTTGCCGGTGAATCTACCGAGGAACGAGCGGGTCGTCCCAAACGTTACTTTGAAATTACGGCGATGGGTAAAAAGGCGATGTTGTATGCGAAGAATACCCGTGACGAACTTTGGCAGGCTATTCCGAAAACCATATTCCAATTGGCGGGTAACGGATGATCTATATGAAAAATAATCCACCGCGCCTCGTTCTGAAATTCTTCCGCTGGTACTGTCACCCCAGGATGCAGGATTATATCGAAGGCGACCTGATGGAAGTTTATGCGGCCCGACTGGCGAGGTTTGGAAAGCGAAAGGCCGATCTCAAATTCATCATCGACGTTCTCCTCCTGTTCAGGCCTTCTATCATCAGGCCTTCGGGAAATTATAAAAACATAATCAATTACAGTATGTTCAGAAATTATTTCAAGATCGGTTACCGGAATCTAATCAAAAACAAGAGCTACGCCATGATCAATATAACCGGATTGGCGCTGAGCATAACCTGCGGTATCTTTATTTTTTCACTGGTCAGGCAAAATTTAAGTTACGATAACTTCCACCGGGACTCCGAACGAATTTACCGTGTCGTCACCGAATTGCACCGCGATGTGATCGCTTACCAAAGCAATGTACCCTCACCGTTGGGCGAGCACTTCCGGCGTGACTATACATTTGCGGAAAAGGTCGCCCGTGTCTATACGGAAGGGGATCTACTCATCGCTATCCGGAAAAAAGACGAAGTCATTAAATTCATGGAGCCCGAAGGCCTCGCCTTCAGTGAGCCAACATTCTTTGAGATCTTCAATTTCCCGTTACTGCATGGAGATGTCCGAACGATTCTCCGCGAACCGAACACAGCCATCATCACTGAGCGTATGGCACGGAAATACTTTGGCGACCGGGATCCCGTCGGCGAAACATTCTGGCTGCAAAACAAGACGCCTTTTACGATAACGGGGGTACTGGTGGACCTGCCGGAGAATACAGACATAAAAACCGGAATATTTGTGTCCTTTTCTTCGCTCAAAACCTTTGATCCGTGGCTGGCAGATGACACCAACGGCTGGGGTGGTATCCGGGACGGAATGAAGTGTTATGTGCTTCTGCACCATCAGGTACCGGTGGCCAAAGTCGAGGAAGCCATGACGGCTTATGTGAAAAAATTCCGGCCAACGAGTAAAAACGTGCATCGCTACAAACTTCAGCCCCTGAATGATATTCATTTCAATGCGCAATATGGTGGCGCCATGGAGAAAAGTAATCTTTGGATCTTATCAGTCATCGGATTGTTCCTGCTGGTGACAGCCTGCGTCAATTTTATCAACCTGGCAACCGCGCAAGCATTAAAACGCGCCAAGGAAGTTGGAGTAAGAAAGGTAATGGGCAGTTTAAAAACACAACTCTTCTGGCAATTTATCTTTGAGACGGGGATTATTACCTTCCTCGGTTTGCTTGCCGGCCTGTTGCTAGCCTGGACAACCTTCCCGTTTGTGAACCAGCTTTTTAATACACATATCTCTGTCAACATCTTTACCGACATCCTCCTGGTGGCATTTATATTGGTGTTAGGTGTGTTTGTAACATTCCTGGCAGGCAGTTACCCGGGATTGGTTCTGGCGGGGTTCCAACCCGTCGCAGCCCTGAAAGGAAAAGTTTCCCAACAGCATATAGGCGGTTTTAATACGAGGCGTTCACTGATCGTCGCTCAGTTCGCGATTTCCCAGGTGCTGATTATCGGCATGGTAGTGATCATGGATCAAATGCGCTTTACCCGTCAGTCGGATCTTGGATTTAGCAAAGATGCTATTGTTATGGTAGCCGTGGGTTCCGATCCATCTCCGGGAAAACTCAATACGCTGAAGAACGAGATTTCAGGAACTCCCGGCGTGGAAAAAATCTCGGTTTGTTTTGCAGCGCCCGCCTCCGAGCACGAATGGGGTAATTCCATCCGGTTCGACAACAGCACGGAAGAGGTCAACTTCAGGACGAGTATAAAATCAGGGGATGCGGATTATCTCGCGACCTTCGACCTTCCGCTGGTTGCCGGAAGAAATCTTGCTCCCTCTGATACGGTGAGGGAGATGCTGGTGAATGAGACCCTGGTTCGTAAACTGAACCTGAACTCGCCGGAAGAAGCCCTTGGAAGGATCATTACAGCCAATGGTGGCCAAATGAAAGCGCCTATAGTAGGCGTTGTAAAAGATTTCCATGATAAATCCTTTCACGAGGACATCAGCGCGGTGTTGATTACTACAAACACAGGAGACTATTATAACGTCGCGATCAAGCTTAACCTGGCGACCGCAAAATCAACCCTTGCTTCCATAGAAAAATTATGGCTGCGGCAAAACCCCGATCAGCTTTTTCAATACGAGTTCCTGGATGACAGCATTGCCCGTTTTTACGAAACCGAACAAACAACGTTAAAGCTGATCCAGATCTTTTCCTTTATGGCCATCATCATTGGTTGCCTGGGCTTGTACGGGCTGGTATCCTTTATGGTCTCACAAAAGACCAGGGAGATCGGTGTACGGAAAGTGCTTGGCGGAACGGCGGGTCATATCGCCTGGATCTTCGGAAAAGAGTTCGCCTTCCTCATCGTGTTTGCATTCCTGCTCGCCGCCCCCGTTGGATGGTGGCTGATGAACCGGTGGCTTCAGGGTTTCAGGTTTCAGGTTCCGATCGACGCGTGGACCTTCGTTTGGGCGATAGGCTTCTCGCTATTTGTTGCGTCGATTACGGTTAGCTACCAGGTGATCAAAACGGCGCTTGCAAATCCCGTAAAGGCATTGCGCATCGAATAAACGGATTTGTCGGATTTTCAAACCTTGCCTGACAAGAAAGGTATCGCTTCCAGCCAGTGAGAGGCGGTACCTTCCGGATATCACCATTATCACAAAAGATACCCCGGAGAGTAAAAGTGAAAGGCCGCGTTATTCGCTATCCCGGTCGTACGACAGTCCGTTGATTGTCAACGACGCCGGTTTGCCGTATTCATCCAGGCTGAACGATGCGAGCAGGTCGTATTGACCCACATCGCCTGTTATGGATCCGTAAAATGTATCGTAGTGCCAGTGCGGCAGGTCGGCGACAAGGAATTTGTCGTTCAGGTCGAAGATCAGGCTTCCGCCGCCTTCACGCACGGTAACCTCTCCGTAGATGTCGCTTGTGTACCGGCCGGTATATGCGTGCAATGGCAGCGTTGTTTTTGTATTTTGGACACGGCTGTTTTTAAAGTCAAGGCGTTCCGCGTCGTTTTGTTTACGAAGCGAACCGTACAGCTCCCTGAACTCCGAATTCCAGTCACGTTCCCCGCCCAGGGCGAACCAATCGAACGTTTTATACATCAGCACGTGGCGAACCTCCGCATGGTCGTAGTTTCCAAATACATAAACACCGATCTTCTCTTCCGGGATCAAACCGATGATAGCGGTGAGTCCTGCAAGACTGCCGGTGTGAAAATTTACTTTCTTACCCCGGTAATCGTGTTGATACCAACCCAGCCCGTAGGTGATCCATTGCGGCTTCAGCACACTGAACGTCGGATACTCGTTTGAGGGAACGATAGTCTGAGGTTTGAAAATCTCTTCAAATGTTTTTTTGGAAACGAGTCGTCCGTCCGGGTACTTGCCGCTGTCGAGCATCGCCATAATCCATTTCGACATATCATCCGCATTCGACCACACACCTCCCGCGGCGGCTATCTCCGAATCTTTCCGGTAGTTGAGTACCGTCTTGCGGCCATCGACCGGGTAATGCGGCCTGGTCATGTTTGTACTGTTGCTCAGCGACCGGCTGGCAACAGTCTGCGTCATCTCCAGCGGCGCGAAAAGTTTTTCCTGCATAACGTCGGTCCACTTCTTTCCCGCCACCCGTTGCGTGATGAGACCGGCTATTGTATACATCGTGTTCTGATATTCATGTCCGTCACGAAAGGAATACGACGGCTTTACCAGGACAAGTCTCTTCAGCATTTCGTCGACGGGGATATCCATGATACCCCAGAAGAAGTCCGTGCTGCCGAGTCCCGAGCGGTGAAGAAGCAGGTCGCGTATCCGGAGCTCGCGGGTGACGTAGGGGTCGTAAAGACGCAGTTCGGGGATGTATTTTGTAACCGGGTCGTCCCATGCAAGCTGACCTGCGTCGACCAGCATACCCAGAACGATGGAAGTCATCGCCTTGGTTGTCGACGCGCATGAAAATAATGTTTGTGTATCCACTGCGTCGGGTTTACCGAGTTCGCGTACGCCGTATCCTTTTTTGAAAAGGACTTTACCATCCTTTACCACCACGATCGACATACCCGGAACGTCCCATTCTTTCATGACCCTGCCGACATAGGTATCGAACGTTGCGACTTTCTTTTCGGTAAGGGATCTTTGAGCGGACGCTGAAGAAGCAGCGACGCAAAGGCATAACAACAGCAGGTATTTCATAGGCAGGTGGATCAGAGGGAAAAAGTATCGATTAATAACAGTATTTCAAACAGCACCATGGCAAGCCTGCCATATATATAGGTTGAAAATATAATGATCACGTGGAGGCTAGGGCCAAAAGTCGGGTTTGGTCAGCACTCCACCCTGGTAGCGGCAATCGGCACACGGTGCCGTAGTCATTGTATAACCCCAGGAAAAACTGGAGACGAGGAAGGCATTATCGGGAAGACTGGAAACATCGACGGAGCAATTATAGGGAGAATCGGGACCACGGGCGCCGCCACATACCGTGTCCAATACACAATAGTTGTAGGGACGTACCTGCAGATATTCCGGTAGATCCAGCAACGAAATGAATATTCGTTGCTCCTGGACAAATCCGGCTCGGAAGAACCCAAGTACGGGTACCTGGGAATCCGTTGCGTAGAGGTTGCCCAGGATCTTATATGGCTGTGAATCAAACAATCCACCAATACCTTCCGTGACGCGTTGTAGGTCAAGCATAAAATCGTATTCTTTTTCATCTATTACCCGTTGACGCACCTTTATGCTATACAAAACACTGAGCCTGGATGATTCTCTTTTTATGGAGGTGAGCGGGAAATCGCGTACAACATCTTCCGTCAACCGAAATGTTGATCCGATCGCAATATCGGTGGAGGGTTGCGTCCGGTAACAGGTGTAGACCCGGTCTTTTTCCTCTACATAAATCGCCACGTGATCCCTTGTCGTATAAAGTGCAGCGAATGGCGCTTTGTACTCCCACGTTTCGACATAATCCCAATAGTAGTAGCGCGACCGTTTTGTATCGTCGTGTGTGTTGACGAGTACGGTGATGCCATCTTCTTCCCCTCGCCAGGTGATGCTGTCGATAGGCGGCGTTTGCATAACCGGCACATAATCCGACGTGATCAGGCGGTTGTCGGAGGTGCGGATGTTAAGCTGGTACCTCGAGGCTGGATCAACGGTGATCCCACCGACCATATAGTTGCCGGAATCCTGTTCTGTCAGTGTAAACGATCCCCCGTCTTCAGACCGTATGGTGACTTGTGCACCCCTTTCCGGGGGGTATTCATCTTTTTCATCCAGGCTGACAGCCTGTGTCAGCTTAACCGTTGCACTTCCGTCCGAGGCATTTATAAAACCATCCACGACCAGAATGGAAATATCTTCGGTAATATCGGGCGCCGGATATGGGTCAATACATCCCACCAAAAAAATGGAAATGAGCCAAAATTGCCTGACGGGGTGACACCGTATATTCATGCTGATTCGATAAAAAGAGGCTGTTAATTTTACAACCGCCACGATAATATAATTAAAAGAGGCGAATTTGTGAAGGATCGCGGCACGGCAAAAACACCGGTTTTTCCCGGGCCTCTGAAAAAAAAGATACAACGCCGTGCAACCTGGCACCTCCCGCAATCGTCTAATGCATAACTTACTTATGTATTGATCTTCTATGCATTCACCCGAACTCTTGAAGGGAACCCTTCAGACCATCGTATTAAAGGTTCTCAAGGACCACGGCAAAATGTACGGTTACGAAATCACACAACGTGTGAAAGAATTATCGGAAGGCCGGATCCTGCTTACCGAAGGAGCTCTCTACCCGGCGTTGCATAAGCTCGAGGCCGACGGACTGCTGAAAACCGAAGTTGTGAACATCGGCAAACGCATACGGAAATATTATGCGCTCACCGCCCCCGGTAAAACACAGGCGAAAGAACGTGTCGCTGAGTTTGCCGACTTTATCCGGACCATGGGCGATGTGCTTCAGGTGAGGTGGAGCTGACCGATCCATACGTGTATGGCTGAACTGACAAAGGACCATATCGACTACATCATCAAGGATCTCCACTACCGTGGAATTATCCTGGAAGGGTTTGACGACGAACTCCCGGCGTGGGCCGACAGCACCCTGTTCAGTGTCTTCACCATACCTCTGCTGGAAGGTGACCCTAACACCGCCCTCCGGGAACCGAATACCGTGGCGATCAGCCGGAAAATGGCTGCTAAATATTTTCCCGGTGAAAATGCAGTCGGTAAGTTCCTGATCCTCGACGATGATGCCAACCACCGCGTCACCGCTGTCTTTGAAGATCTTCCCGACAACAGTCACTTTCATTTTGATATCTTCCGGTCCAGCACCGGACGCGAAGAGATAAAGAACACCAGCCTTATTGGCGGCGGGTGGATGAACCTGTACCTGCTTCTTCGAGCGGGTGCCGACCCAAAACAACTCGAATCGAGATTCCCTCAATTTATCGAACGATACGTCGGGCCCCAGCTGGCCGATGTATTCCAGCGTGAATTTACGATGGAAAAATTCCAGGCTGACGGAAATTACTGGCGGTACTGGCTTACACCGCTCACGGATATCCACCTCCATTCCGACCTCGAAGGAGAGTTTGAAGTAAACGGCGACATCACGTACGTTTATTTATTCTCAGCCATCGCATTTTTCATCCTCATTGTGGCTTGTATCAACTTTATGAACCTGGCTACCGCCCGATCTACAAACCGCGCACGGGAAGTGGGTATCCGTAAAGTTATGGGCTCATTACGTTCACACCTTGTGCGACAGTTTCTTATGGAGTCATTTGTACTCAGTGTCCTTTCCTTCTTGCTCGCTATCGTGATCGCCTACCTCCTTCTCCCCGTGTTCAACGACCTTGCCCTCCGTAAACTTTCACTGCCGCTTGAACAACCTTCCTTTTACGTGACCATGCTTGCCGCCGCCCTGATCGTCGGTTTTTTTGCCGGACTATATCCGTCCTTCTTCCTGTCTTCCTTTAAACCCGTCAACGTGCTGAAAGGAAAACTGTCGCTCGGCATGAAAAGCGGCCTCGTGCGCAGCAGCCTCGTCGTGTTTCAATTCATCATTTCCATATTTCTTATTATTGGTACCATCACCATTCAGAAGCAACTCAGCTATACCCAGCATAAAAGGATCGGGTTTCAAAAAGATCAGGTGGTACTGGTCCACGAAGCGAACCTGCTCGATAATCACATCCAGGCCTTTAAAGACGAAGTGGTACGAAATACCTTTATCGCGTCAGGCACCATCACGGGATATCTGCCGGTAACGGGTACGTGGCGAAGTAACAACACCTTCTGGCCGGAAGGAAAAATTCCCACAGGCGATGACATCAAGGAGATGGTAAGTATCGAAGACTGGAGAGTCGACTACGACTACATCCGGACGATGGGAATGAACATAAAAACCGGCCGGAATTTTTCCCCGGAGTTTCCTTCCGATTCGACCGAAAGTATCGTGTTGAATGAAACGGCGGTGGGAAAATTTGAACTGGGCTCTAACCCGATCGGCAAGAAGATCAGCGGATTTACGGCAACACGTCCGGATGGATCACCCGATCTCAGCTCAATCAAGTCCTGGACCGTTGTCGGGGTCGTGGAAGATTTTCACTTTGCCACCATGCGCGAGGGTATATCGCCTCTCGCCCTTTTTCTCGGCCGCTCAAACGGATACGCCGCTTTCCGCTTTCAAAGTAACAACACGCAGGAAGCGTTGGCCGGTATTGAAACACAGTGGAAAAAATTCGCACCCGGAAATGCATTCGAATACTCTTTCCTGGACGAAGACTACGGAAAAATGTACGACGCGGAAAAAAGGCTTGCTAAAATATTTGGAGTGTTCGCGGGCCTGGCCATTATCATCGCCTGCCTGGGGCTCTTCGCACTGGCCGCATTTACCGCAGAACAACGTACGAAAGAGATCGGGATTCGCAAAACGTTAGGTGCTTCCGTGAAAAGTATTGTATTCCTGCTGTCCAAAGAATACGGTAAGCTGGTTCTCATCGCCTTTGTGGTCAGCGCACCGGTAGCACATTATGGCGTACAATGGTGGATACAATCATACACCTATCGAACAACAATAGGCCCTGCGGTATATCTGATCGCCGGCGGTGTCGCCCTGTTGATTGCCATGCTGACGATCGGTTATCAGTGCATTCGTGCCGCGACGATGAACCCGGTCAGGTCCTTGCGCAGCGAATGACGGGTAAAGAACGGGGCGGCGTCAGTCAAGCCCGTTAAACACGGGGCGCGTCAAAAAGTATCTGCGCGATGGCAACCAATTTCATCCCTCCTTGTATCTTTATGAACTAGCCCGACGGGCATAGCATCCGGACCGGGCAGGAAATAATTTGCTTACCACAATGGAGATTCAATCGTTATGCCCTCTGCTTCAGGTGTACGATATGTACACCTCGTTGCATTTTTATGTTGGTACCCTCGGGTTTGAGGTCCGTGACAGCGCCGGAGAAAAAGATGATCCCGGCTGGGTTTGGTTAACGCGACAGGATGTGAACCTGATGCTGAACACACAATACGAAACTCCGGTGCGACCCGGCTCGCCGGAATCCGTACGGACGTCGAATCATCGCGATACGATCCTTTACCTGGGCTGCCCGGATGTCGATGGCGCCTACGCTGAATTAATGGATAAGGGATGTGACCCTGAACCACCTCTGATCACGCCCTACGGGATGAAACAATTATACCTCTCCGATCCGGATGGTTACGGGATTTGTTTTCAATGGCGAGCCTGATTCCCTATGACAGAAATTTCACCAACCACTACAGCGTCACGAATCCGATCGATTGATTTCTTACGCGGCGCGGTAATGATACTCATGGCGATCGATCACGTTCGGGTGTACTCC
Organism: Chryseolinea sp.; assembly: GCA_041742155.1. Classification (GTDB taxonomy): domain Bacteria; phylum Bacteroidota; class Bacteroidia; order Cytophagales; family Cyclobacteriaceae; genus Chryseolinea. The sequence goes on from JBGSJE010000015.1 coordinate 175,937, forward strand.
GGATTACCGGCGGGAGGCATTGAACCTGGAATTTTTTTTACACGATGGGTCACACACTTCTGCGCTCCGGCATTTGCTTTTTTAGCGGGCACGAGCGCCTTCCTTTATGGGGTCAGGATAAACAACAAAGCAAAACTCGCACAGTACCTCGTAACACGCGGCCTCATGCTTGTCGTCCTTGAACTGACCGTGCTTCGATTCTTCTGGACTTTCCAACTTGATTTTTCCTCGTTTGTGCTGGCCGGTGTGATCTGGATGCTAGGCTGGTGTATGATCCTGCTGGCGGCATTTAGTTGGATGAAGTTGCCAGTCGTGGGTGCCATAGGAATAACCATCATCATATTCCAGGGCGTAGCTGCCAACGTTCCTTACCTGTTACCGGAAGCAATCAGACCGTCATTCGGGAAACTATGGGAGTTCATTTACCCTTCTGGGTTCGAGACGTTTGCCAACGTATCGGTGCTGTACGCCATCATTCCATGGATCGGTGTGATGGCAGCCGGTTATGGTTTTGGTGCTATCCTGCTCATGGAAAAAAAACAAAGCCGCAAGGTATGCCTGATCACAGGCTCGTCGATGGTCGCGATCTTTATCATCCTCGGTATCGTCCGCGCCATTCAAACTCCTTCCACGGATGGCTTGCCTTTTCTGCTGCAGGTATTGAACCAGCAAAAATATCCTGCATCCGTACTTTTTTTACTGATGACACTCGGACCGGTTATTGCACTCATTCCGTCGGCGGAGAAGACGAAGGGATGGTTGAGCCAGGCGATTAGCACGATCGGGAGTGTAGCATTCTTTTACTACTTACTGCACATTCCCCTTATTCACGTCAGCGCGCTGCTCGTCCAATGGATCAGGGACGGAGTCATTCATCCCGACTGGTTCGCGTTTTCACCCTATGTATTTATTGAGGAAGCGAACCGGTGGAACCTGCCGTTATTGTACCTTGTGTTTGTCATAGACACTATTATACTCTACTTTCTCAGCGACCAGTACGCCCGTTATAAATCGGCGCACAGGGAGAAACGCTGGTTGAAGTATCTGTGAGCAACCGATAAATAAATATGGAACAATCAACAGTAAGACCCCTGCTATTATTGATCCTGGTATCGTTCATGTCCATAGGTGTGTTTGCGCAAGCTGATACCAAAGAACGTGTACTTGTTCTGACCGATATAGAAGCGGATCCGGATGACGCACAGTCATTAATTCGTTTTTTGCTGTATTCAAATCAGTGGGATATTGAAGGACTGGTGGCAACAACGTCCATTCATCAGAAAACGATGGTGGCGCCGGAAAGTATTCTCTCGATACTGGATGCCTATAAGAAAGTACAACCGAATTTGCTGAAGCACGAAAAAGGATACCCGGCATATGATGTCCTGAAGGCCAAAGTGAAACGGGGATTGCCCGTCTATGGTATGCTGGGCGTGGGTGAAGGAAAAGATTCGGAAGGGTCTGATTGGATCGTTCATGTACTGGAGAAAAATGATGAGCGTCCGTTGTGGGTTAGTGTATGGGGAGGGCCCAATACACTGGCGCAGGCTTTATGGAAAATCAAGAACACGAAGAGTTCCGCGGAAGCGGAACAGATGTACCGGAAATTACGGATATACACGATCTCCGACCAGGATGACAGCGGCCCATGGATAAGGAAAAATTTTCCATCCGTATTTTTTGTGGTAACACCTGGATACAATTATGTAAATGCGACGTGGTTGGGTATGTCTTTCCGGGCGCCGGGTTCCAATACAGAGGTAGTCAGCGCCGAATGGCTCGCAAAAAATATTCAGCAAGGGCACGGTCCGCTTGGAGCCGCATATCCTGATGTAGCGTATGGAATGGAGGGAGATACTCCGGCCTTCCTGAACCTCATCCACAATGGCCTGAATGATCCCGGGCATCCGGACTATGGCGGGTGGGGTGGCCGTTATGAATACTATTTGCCTGCCTTTGAAGACTCAAATACCGGTATGTTCAAAAGGGATAACTGGCCGAAAGACGAACCGGAGACAAGACTCATCTGGACGAATGCAAAAGATTCGGTAGTGTCACCAACCGACAAAAAAACCTATACCGGAAATCGTGAAACCATCTGGCGCTGGAGAACTGAATTTCAAAACGACTTTGCCGCGCGGATACAATGGACAACAGGGAACTACAACGAATGTAATCATCCGCCCGTTCCGATGCTGGCGCATGAGGAACACCTTAGGGTAAAATCCGGACAACAGTTCTACCTCAGCGCGGCCGGTTCCATGGATCCCGACGGCGACTCCATGAGCTATCTCTGGTTTCAATATCCGGAAGCGGGAACCTACAAAGGAATCGTATCCTTAAAGCCCTATGCTCCGAACTTATACCGGATACCGGTAACTGCACCTGTCGTAAACAGCAATCAAACCGTTCATTTTATTCTTAAAGTCACCGACAAAGGAACTCCTCCATTAACCCGGTATAAGCGGGTGATCGTGACGGTCACTCCATAATGCAGCACGGCTTCCAACCTGCATTTTCCTGCCCCTGGAATTACCCTCGGATACATACGTTTCCCAAAATCTCCTGTTTTTACAGGATAGCATAAGAATCCGGATCCAGGGATCTTTGTATAGAACGCCTGGAAAGATTTATCGCCACTTGAATGGTGGATGAACGACAAAAGACTAATTTCTCCCTTCGGCGCAGAGAACATAGACAAGTGAACCGATACTCACATAACGGAAATCAACAGCAGGTAATCTGTGATTTTACCAATGAAAAGTATGCCGGCTAATCGCATTAAAGCAGCCCAATTTCTTAACACCGTCCTGTATGAAAAATCTCATCGTAACCGGCTTCGTCTACTTTTCTACTCTGCTTTTTTCGATCGCCCAGCCGATACCCCGACAGTCCATTGAAAACGACGTGCTCGGTTGGATGAAGGTCTATCACTACAAGGGTATAAAAGAATCAAAAAAGGTTGACGACAAGGTCTACTCACCGGCGCAATTATCCATATGCGATACACTGGCCAACTGGATCCAGGCGAGTTACATGCCGAAGGGAGCGTTAGGCGACGTGAAAAAAGCCGTGTCCGAACAATTAGGACTGTACAACCAGTATACGGCCGGGAAACCACAGCATTACGGCGCCTATGCCAAAACGTATATCGAACTGAAATACAATAAAAGTCATACAATCGAACCTTTCACAAACAGCCACATTTACTGGGGCATATTCGCCAACCAGGTACCCGGTGAATTTGCGGTTCGCGATATCTGTACACGAAACCAATATTACTTTACGATGCCATCCTTTGAAGCGGCAGAGAATGGAAAGGAGGAAGCTAAAAAGAATTATGACCTGGCGGGTGTAAAGAACCTCACTCCCTACACGACGTTGTGGATCAAGAATCTCGGCTTCGGTGGCGGACGAGAGGCGGTGCTATTGTGTAAAGACAACCGGTCTCCCTTTATAAAGATTACGAAAGCGGAATACATGCAGGCACTGGAAGCCGCCATTCCCGTGTACTATGAAGCGGAGAAGAAAAAAATCGCCGAACGCGAACAGGGTGTCCAGGAAAGAATGAAGACTTCCGTAAAACAGCTGGATGAAAAAGTTGAACGTTACCGGAACGGACTGAAACAAAACAGGGACAAGTATAAGAACCGTCTGGAAGAACCCGCGATGACCAGCGCACAACCGGGCCTCAGTGACCTCGATTTTGGAAACGATCTGTTCAGCCAGGGTAAACTGACCGACCCGGAGTCCACTGCGGGTAGAATCGCCGTTTACAAAATCGACCCCGTGACGGCTGAACGCTGTAAAACAGATAAGCCGCAGTGGATCCTGATCTCCTGGGATTATTATCCGGCCGACCCGATCGATAAACACCAGCACGAATCCATCCTCAACAATTTTAATTTCGACTATGTCTACAACTTCTTCTTTTACCCTGAAAAAGTAAAGGGACAGCCGTATAAACCACTTCGCTCTCCCGTCTTTAAAGAAGCGGAAGTAGCGGTTGTCGCTTCGGAAACCAGTAAAAAAAGCGCCCTGGATAAAAACGTACATTTTTTTGAGGATTTTTCCACAACGGCTGCCGGCAAAAAACCTGTCGGCTGGCAAACCAATCTCGCTTCCGATGGTACGTCAACCGTTGTCTCCACACCGGATGGGCTGACAGGTAACTGGACCGTGATGGCGAAAGGGTATACGCTCATTCCCAATCAGGTCAAGAAACCATTGCCCCAGGATTTTACCCTCAGTTATGACCTCGTGGCGGCCCAACACTTTACCTGGGGTGCCAAAGGGTTAATTGTCCGGATCATGAAAGAAACGTCACCGGGAAATGCAGAGTCCTATCTGCAGGTAAAAATTCGTCCTGGTTATGATGGCAAGGATGGAGAAGTGGCCGTCGAAGCGAAGTTCCCCTACCCTCCGGGTTACATGAACGCTTCCAAGTGGCTGGTGGCGACCGGCTTTTCCAACGACAAAAAAATCAACCGGGTTAACGTGAAGATAAAGAAGGCCGGTGAGACGTTGCAGCTTTTTATCGATCAGACTAAATTAGCGGAATACGAAAAAGCCATTCCCGCAGCGCATCTTTTTAATGCCCTGTCGTTCTATGCCGGCGGAGGCGACAGCGAAAACGACAGATTTTATATCAGCAATATCAAAATCACAAAAGATTGAAACCACTTCATAATTTTTTTCGAATGTTCAGATCAAACACCACCCGCATCGGATATGCGCTAAGTCTCTCCGTGTTTATTTTTTCCGCGTCAACGGTAAGGGGTCAGGCGGAAACGTATGACCTGGCAACCTACGTACCACCCGGTGGCTGGACAAAGAATAGTAGTAACAAGAATGTGATCAGCTACGCGATCACCAATAATCAGAAAGGAACATACTGCCAGATCGGGATTTATAAAAGCACCACCAGCAAGGGCAGCCTTCAGGCGGATTTCGAAAGTGAATGGCAGGAACTGGTGGTGAAGACCTACAAGCCGGGTTCAAAACCACAACTGACACCTCCCGCTTCCGAGAACGGATGGGACGTACAGGCCGGAGTTGCACCTTTTGAATTCAACGGCGCGCAGTCATTGTCGATGCTGGTCACCATGAGTGGTTATGCCAGATGTCTGAGTATCGTGATCCTGACCAACACGGAAGACTACCAGCCGCAGATCGAAAAATTTCTGGAGTCGGTCGATCTGAAAAAACCGGCAACAACAAGCCAGTCTCCGGCTCAGCCATCACCACCCGTTCAATCACCACCGGCGCCCGCTGCCACCAGCCATTTTGCTTTCTCCACCACCAATTTCGACAATGGATGGACGAGCACGGTACAGGAAGACTGGGTGCAGGTCGTAAAAGGCAATGTAAAAGTGCTCATTCACTACCCGAATAAAAATGCGGACGCTTACAACTCCGTGCTGCTCGACGGGCTGAAAAATGCGTGGAACGTGTTAGTCGCACCTAAATACAGCGCTGCCAGTAATTTTGAATTCAAGCCCATCACCGGCTGGCAATCCATCGAATTTGCCGAGGCTGACGTGGTCGAAAGAACGACGGGCAGAGCAGCGCACGTCGTGTTGTTTAAAATGAACTATTCCAACGGTAGTGGTAAGTACCTGGAATTTATCACGCCGGATAAACGGACCTTTGAGCAGGAGTTCGGCCCTTATCACGAAACGTCTTACGGCTGGGAGAGGGTTGAAATTATGGCCAACTATAACAAGTTCGCCGTCGGCCCCGCCGATCTGCAGGGAACGTGGACGAATAATTTTTCCGGTATGATACAGTACGTCAACGCATATACCGGAGCCGACGCCGGAGCGAATACGCATGCTTCGTCGGAGATATTTAAATTTTCGGGCAACACGTACCACTGGGAGCTAAGTGTGGCAAGCGGTATGGTCGGCAATATCAAATTTCAGAACGTCAGTTCGAATGGCAAGGTGACTGTGCCCAACAACTGGCAAATCCATTTTTCCGACCTGGAGGGGAAACCAAAAACATACAACGCCTATTTCTCCTGCGTCAAAGGCGCGCGGATCCTGTGGCTGGAAGACAGCGCCTATGCGAACGGGTATTCCGGGTATGGAAAGAAAGAATAGCCTTTCTTATTAAATATGAGCCCGGCGACTGACACCTTTCCTGTCGCCGGACCAGTCTACCCGTTCTTTCGCGGGTAGTGTTCGTCGCATTACTTCAACATTTCCCGCCTGATCTTTATCAGGAGTGATTACCAGCGTAAGTCATTTGTTCACCGAAGGAGGATCCGCACCTTTATGAACAGTTGAGATCAATGACTATGAAATTCATCTTCCTGTTGGGGTTGACCCTGCTGAACTGTTCCCTGTATTCGCAGGAGAGAGCTGCGTCCAGGCATTCCGTGACGATTGGATTTGAGGTGGACGCGCTGCCTTACATCACGGGAGGCTACTATGGGTCGGTGTGGCTGGGACAAAAGCAGGTCAGGTACCGGGCTATTGTTACTAAACTGACCACACCGGTTTTTTTTGTGAAGGATGGTTTTACGAATAACAGAATTCAATCGTACACCGGTATTGTGGATTATTTTTTTAAACCGGACTTTAAAAAATGGTGGATCGGCGCCGGGCTTGAGTATTGGAAAGGAAGTATCCAGACGGACGCCAAAATCTCCACAGCGACATACAACCAAACGATCTTCACCCTGGGTACCGGTTATGTCTGGAAAGTATACCGGAATTTTTATCTGAATCCATGGGCTGCTGTGCACGCACGGATAAGCGGTGACCGGCATGTCACGGTCGACAACGAGGAATTCAAACCGTCAATGGTTACGCCCGAAGTTTCCGTGAAGGTCGGCTGGCACTTCTGAAAAAATACATCAATTATAAATCCGGTAATTATGGAAGCGACCGCGATAGTAAACAAAAGAAAAGAACAACAGCCGGAAACATCATCAAAGCGAGCGGCTGTACAGCCTCAATGGCAGCGCATGATGTTACTCCTGGTACTGGGATATGAAGGCGCCGGCTGTCTCGCAGGGGGAACCTTACTCGTCCTGGCCCCGGATGGCAGGTTGATGGATATGCCTGTGAGTCTCCTCCACGGTGTGTTCCTCGATTTCCTCATACCCGGGATTATCCTGTTTGGACTGGGGATCCTGAACGCTGCTGCCTTTATCGCCGTCCTGCGAAGGAAACATTTTGACTGGTTCCTCACGGGGATTGGGCTGGGCGGACTGTTCATTTGGTTCGTGGTTGAGATTATCATTGTGAACGAACTGCACTGGCTGCACCTGATGTGGGGGATCCCAGTGTTGTTAGGCTGGGTGGTAGCTATCCCGTTGATCGCCCTGCGGCATGATGGGGAGGTTGCGCGGAAGGTATTGCTGTCATGCGGCATCCTGTCTTCCATCTGGTATGTTGCCATTAACATCATTGTGCCGGCTTTGTACGACGGATATTCGATATCTTCCCTTACCGTGAGCGAGTTGTCAGCCATCGGGGCGCCGACGCGGATTCTGTGGGTGTTGCTGGTCACACCCTATCCCCTGCTGCTCGCCGCATTCGGATGGGGCGTTCTGCAATCGGCCGGAGGAAAACGTTCCCTGAAGATCGTGGGCTCGCTCGTCATCGCCTACTGTGTCTTTAATTTCTACTGGCCGCCGATGCATCAGCGCGGGCTCGAACCGTCGTTGACGGATAGTCTGCACATCGCCTGGGCTGGTGTAACCGTCCTTTTTATGATCGCAATGATGGCGTTCGGCGCGGTGGCTAATGGAATCCGTTTCCGGATCTATACCATCGTATCGATAGCCCTTCATTTTGTCTTCGGCGTGTTAACAAGCCTGGAAGCACCGCAGATCCCAACCAACGGCCCTACACCGTTCATCGGAGTGTGGGAACGTATCAACATCGCGGTGTTTATGGTGTGGATCATTGTGCTCGCTGTTGTGCTCCGGGCAAAGAACGTCAAGCCAGCCGATACCCGGACCGAATAAAAATGATATTTCCTTCACGCCGAAAACGATCGCATTCGCTGGTCAGGGTTGGAATTCGACGGCGCAGCAGAGGGTTTGGGGAATTGGCCTTATCTTTACCACGCACCGTTCCACTTAAAAGCACCAAACATGAAAACGTTATTCTTCGCCCTTTATATCGCCGCGCTCACGACCGCCATGGCGCAGGACATCACACAACAGGAAGTACCCCCGCCCGTGCTTGCGACATTCCAGTCAACATTTCCGCAGGTTACAGGGCTGAAGTGGAAAAAGAAAGACGACCTGTATAAGGCGGGCTTCAAGGTTGGCAAACGAAGCCACGATGTATGGATCGACAAGAGCGGAAGTATTAAAAAACACAAGGAGGACTTCCCCAAGTCTCAGCTTCCTCCGGCAATCCTCGCCAAGATCAAAAACGACTTCAAGGAATACCAGGTCGACGATGCCGACAAGATCGAAACGGATGGAAAAGTTTTATACCAGGTAGACCTGGAGAATCCGTCGGGCAAACGCAAGCTTCTGTTTACCGCGGATGGCAAGATTCAGGAGGGAAAAATCGACGACTAGACCCCGATGCTTCGGTGTACAATTCACGAAGCAACGAGGTCTATAGTCTGTCAGGTTCAGGTATACATTCGTTGTTAAAATGCAATCCGCATTATAGTTTCACAAATTCAACCCTCCGGTTAAGGGCCTTGTTGGATGGCGTATCGTTTGGAGCAATAGGTTTCGTTTCGCCGCTGCCATCCGTTTCGATCCGGCCGGCGTCAATACTAAACGACCTGACGAGTTCATCTTTAAAAGACAGCGCCCTGCGTTTGGAGAGGTCAAGGTTGGACGCGTCGGCACCGTCGGCGTCCGTGTGTCCGACGATCCTGATCTTAACATCCGGATTCTCCTGGAGCACGGTGGCAATTTCCTTTAAGGTACCGTACGACTCGGGTTTTACTACGTCTTTGTTCACATCGAAGTAGATACCGTAGCTGACCAGTTTACCTTCGGTTATAAGTTTACTGCGCATGTCGGGAGCTCCGACGGCAATACGGATATTGCTTACCATGGCGGCGCCGTTTTCAAAACGCAGCCTGTCCATCTTGACGCTCGCCAGCGGGAAAGCCCTCGGAAGATCGAACAATTTTTTCTCATCCTGGTATAGCCTGATCCTTGATTTCTGTACCCAAATGGAAATGTGATACTTCGTATCCACCACTTCATAATATTCCTGTCCCTCTTTTGATCCGCTTAAGCCCAAGTCTCTACCTTCGTCATTGTTGATGTACGACCTGTAACCCGGACGGCCAAAGTATTCCACGCCAAAATAGAAACCCGCTTTTCCGGGTACCGATCCGTGATCGAACGCTTTCGCATTAATGCTCTGAATGAGGCGGACGTTGTATCCGCCCATACCGCCTTCTTCGCCCCGGGTCGGTATCACGTCGAACTCAATCGTATAATTATCCGGAAGGTCCAGCAACACATCCGTCCAAACGGCATTCCGCGAACTGAACATCATCCATTTACCGGGGAACAGATTGCTTGAGACAACTTCCGCCGAACCATTTGTATTCCACAGGGCCGGGAAATCGCCGATGTTATCCTGGGAAAAATCATCGTAAAAAATAATTTTTTCACCGGGGATAAAATCGAATTTCGAATAAGTCTGAAGAGTAGGTTTCCCTTCTTCTCCCTTTGATTCTGCCGGAGGTTGTTGCTGCGGCTGTGTCTCTTTGGACTTATCCGCAGGTTTCGGTTCTTCCTTTTTTTTGGGGATCTCCTCGATCTTTTTCTCTATTTCTTTATTGGCCTTTTTCTCCAGTGCTTTTTTCGGGATTTTGATCTGTGCGCCGACCGACACTGAAATGAAAAAAGCGCAAAGACAGAGCATGAAGGTTTTCATATCTTTTTTTCTCAAAGGAAAACCCCGGGGTACGGATTCGGATTGACGGACGTCATTTAATACTATGATTAATAACAGCTGGTCAGGATACCTGGATGGCACAAAATCGCTTTCCTACCGGACTTCATTCGCGTGCTGTCATAATGAACCGAGCCGCTATTGTAGACTCCTGCGTTGCGTTAAAGCTTCATCACGTACTGCATTGTTCACTGTTTGCCTTGTTGCCGGAAGTTTTTTTCATGCATCAGTTCGACGTACACCTTAAGCGCCCGCTTTACGATAGAGTCCGGGTCGGCTTCAATTTTCTTACTGTGTTTTTCCATGATGGCCGAATAGCGGTTGAACAAATCATCGGAGTAATCCTCCCAGCCGATGCCAACGAGGATAGGGCTATCCAGGTGATGTTGAAAGTAACAATCATCGATACCTGCCTGGTGCAGGGCGTGGAACAGTTTTCGTATTTTGAGTTCTTCCCGGATGAGGTAGAGCATTGCTTCAGATGTCAACATTATTGTTGACATCTTTTTGCCGACCATACCGGAACTTTCTGTTTCAAACGGTGTCTGTGAAAAAGGAAGAACTATCAAAGAAGATCGGAAAAAGGATTGCCCATATAAGGGAAAGAAAAGGATGGACCCAATCTGACCTGGCCCGCGCTTTAATGAGAGACCGGCAGAGTATTGAACGAATCGAGAGCGGGAAAACCAATCCAACTGTTTTCACCCTGCATGAGATCGCGACCGTTCTGGATGTTACGATCTCTGAGCTAACCAGGATTTAAGGTAGTTCTGTTGTCCTGACAATTTTTGTCCGCCAAGGCTTAGATCAAATAATAAATAACAGGCGGTTAGGATCCTTTATGCCACAAAAATCGCTTTCCAGTTGGACTATGTCCGGTTGCCACCATGAAAGAACGGTGTTTAGCATTTGCGATAGATTTCACGCGATGCACTACCGTCAAACTAACACTTCACAACAAAACCCGCTTGCGTTTATGTGTTCAACTATCCTTTGGGGTAAAATATTTCTTCCCTCCACCCTTAAAATTCTGTCGCAATCAGATAAGTCAAAACTTATTTTAGCGTCGGGATATTGAACTGAAAGTTGCGCCAGGATTTTACCCGCCTGTTTTTTTGTCCGCACATCGGTTTTGAAAATTTCAATCATCATACGAAACCCTATGCCGTATTGCCTCCTTAAGAATATCAAGGTCTATATCTTTTATGTTTTTGAACCTGATGCAATATCCGCTCACGCTCGCCTTACCCAGTTTTTTGCCATAGTTTTGGGCTAGGTAGGTCTTGTTTTTTATACCAAGGATGTAGACGGAAATTCCGGTTTTGTTTGCGCTCAAACCAATTTGATAAAACTCGCGTGTTGTTTCATCAGCATATTTTATGGTGTAAGATCCATATCCTACATTAGGATTGGAAACAGTTTTATTTTCACTGTTCTTACCGTCCATGAACCATAATTTACATCCTGGCATTTCCTGGAGAATGATGAGGTGCAAATCCTCCATGTCACGACGTTTTGGGTCGGGCTGGCTTTTAATATACTCTTTGATTTGTTCCTGCACATTCATACAACTATTGAATTACCGTTGCATTTTCAAATCCTTCATTGTTTTTCATTGCGATAAAGTCGTCAATAAATTATCCAAATTGTCCATAGACATTTTAAATCCTTCAGTGAAGCCCATCTCGATCATCTTCTCCATACGGGCAAGCGATTCATTATAAATCGTAATATTGACTTTTGTCCTTCCATTTTCTTCGATGAACGTGTAATCCCATTCAGAACCTGGTAATTCAGGGTTCTCATCCTTGTCTGAAAAGGCATTAAACATTTTGAAGTTTGTTTTGGGACTAATGGAAATGTACTTCTGAATTGCCCAACGCTCATGCCCATCCGGACTTACCATAGCATAAAATCTTCGCCCGCCGACTTTAAAATCCATAAATTTTGTTCTTGATACCCACGGTTTAGGCGCCACCCATTGGTCAAGGATTTCCGCTTTGGTAAAAGCATCCCATACCAATGAAAGTTCGGCTTCAAATTCCCTGGTTATGAATACCATTTTTTTTTCTTTGTCGACGGTAAACTCAAATAGTAAATTGTTGTTCATTTTTTATTCTTTTTGAGGGTTAATAAGACTTTATCCAGTTGACTGAACTGAGTTTCAAAGATCTTTTTGAATTGCTCAATCCATTTATCAACTTCATCTATTTTCTTTGCGTTGATGTGATAATAAATTTCTCTCCCTTTTTTTTCATGCTTCACTAAGTCACATTCTGTGAGAATTTGAATGTGCTTTGAAACCGCCTGCCTGCTGGTATGGAATTCTTCCGCGATGGCATTCGGTGTCATTGACTGGGCCGCAAGAAGCATTATTATTGCCCTCCGTGTTGGGTCCGCTATCGCTTGAAAAATGTCTCGTCTTGATTCCATTTGATTTTTATCATGCAATCATGTGATTGCAAATATAATGCAATTATTTGGTTGCGCAATGTTTTTTGGAAATTTTTACCAAATAGAATCAGAAAGTGTAAGATGCTTCAAGAACTTCCCTGGGAATCGAACAACGCGTTATTAATAACAGGCTACAGGTTGAGCTAAAGCATTTCGACGATGGTTGAAATGAAAGAAATGCTTTTTAATCAGAATCGAAGAGACTCCTATTCCCGCGGAATCACATCCCATCCGGCCGCTTCATTCGATGTCCAGGCATACACCCACGCTATCCTGACCAGGCCATCGGAAGGACCATATACATAAGTGTATCCCCATCCGTCGAATCCCGTCTCTGTATAGTTGAAATAAATGTTCAGCCGGGGGAATACCTTCCCCCTGTGATCGTAGTTTGCGATAAAGGCTGTCCACCGTGCGGGATTAGAAATCGTAAAAAGAGGCCATGCATTATCCCGTTCAAGGGCCTCACCGGAAACGGGCGAAAGCGGGAATTTCTGGGGCCGCGGAAAAGCATAGGTGATGAACCAATCCTCCGGATCGCGGTAAAAATGTATGGAGTCGTCGTCCAGTCGCAGGTTCGACTGAAACACAGAATCAACCATGTTACCCCAGAAGCCATTATATTTATTAACCCTGGAATTCGACCCCGCAGTGAGAAACTGTTTCACAATCCATCTATCGGTTTTCTTTTCAGTTATCGCGACCACCAGGGTATCCGGTTGATAGGTGAACGTGGCGTCGGCAGTTTCATAAGAGTAGGTTGCTTCGAACAGGACGAACCGGCTTCGTTGTCCGACTTCCGGGGCCGTAAAATTCAGTTCCCCTTCGTCCGGCAGGCCTTCCAGCGGATCAATAAAAACCTCTCCGACAACTTCCTCCAACACATCCTCCTCCTCCGGTTCGGTGCATGACCACAGGCAACACATCATGAACAACAGACAAGGTAGGGTTCGACAAACGCACGCTGACTTTTTGCACATCGGCGGGTTGACTCAATTATATAAGCAATCGACCGGAGTTTCCGGATAGGGAACTTAGCGTATTTAAAACATAAATCCAACCCGGAACGCCATTACCGTCACCTGCGCGCTCTTGGGATCATCGATTGCAAAATGACTGTTCTCATAGCTAGCCTCCGCAAACAACGCCTTGCCCCCAATTCTCTTCTGAAGGCCAGCGGATGCCCAGACCGCCAGTGCGGAACGTACCATACCGAGCTTGAAATTTTCATCTTCCGTGGAAGCGTTTATCGTGGTGATCTGATAAACACCTTCATCCAGTGAAAGGAACTGATGCGTCTCCAACCCAAAAGCTAGGTACGGGTTCAGGTTATTCGACCTCCCCGATAATCGGCCCCTGGCTGTTAACGACAGCATGCTATATTCAACATGGGTATCGGTGGTCTTTGTGATATCGTATCCTCCAAAATCGCCCTTTGTGTAGGACCATGTCGCCCGGTATTCAGCCTTGGTATAGGAAAGCCCACCCTGGAACGCGAATATGGAATAGGGTGATCTGCCACCGATGAGGGTCATCACCCCAAAAGTCGGGTGTGAAGATGTACCAAAATCGGAATTATAAAGATAGGATGTCTCCGGAAAGTTTGCCGGCTTGCCAAAGTTTAACGCCGACACGCTTTGTCCGGCGAAGAAACCCACATGCACCTTCCGCCTGGGGTATACTGTTGTGAACTCCCTGTATTGAAGTCCGCGGCATTCGTGATACGAACGAAGCAACCTTGCTAAATTTTCCTCCGAGACAAATGTTTTTTGCGCCTCTTGCTGTACTGCCGGACAATCCTGGAAAAGAATGTTGAATGCACCGAGATTGTTCTGTTGATTCTTTAAACTTTCGGCACCATTCGACGACCGTTTTTTAGACAATGCAAAACGTCCACGCTTTTCCGACCCGAGATACATTCTTCCTTCGTGGTAGAACAGGTCCACTTCGCCATCCACAACCTGCCTGACAAATACCGGTGTTGCCGGAAGGTTTCCCGTGGCAGGATACTCCACACGTGCATAGCTGGTACCTGAAGTAAACGCCAGTGATTTCACCTGGCTGATCGCGATGCGTTGTGTTGAAGCTTTCAGATTGGGTTTAAATTTAAAGCCTTCGTCGTAGCCGGCTTTGTACTCGATAAAACCCCGGACAGTATCGCCCGCGTTGGTCAGATAATATCCGGTTCCAAATTTATCCTGGGCGAGGACCTGGAAAAACGGAAATGTGACGATAATAACAGCTAATAAAATTTTCATGGCTCAAAACTAGGGAAATTTTTACAATGCAGATATGAAATACAAAATGGGTAGGAATTCAGTTGTTTTTTAGTTGCTTGAAATGTCTGATAGCATCGAATGACGGTTATCCATGAACCGCCGTGCCGGGAGACACCGTGTTCAGCCGGCTATGGACACGTACCAACAGTGTAAGAAAAGATTAAGAAGATACTTGCCGGAAAAAACAGCCCACCTTAAATTGGGCCGTCCGTGATTGTAGAAAGCAGAGCCGAACGGTAAATATTTTATACTCCGATAACCCGGCGGTTCAAGCGCTCAAAACCTCACTTTCGATTTCACACCAATTGTTGGCATTCTTCGGCCGTGGAATAATATATCCCAGGGAAATCAAACTTCCCCCTGTATTAATGGTATATTAAACAGGATTTGATTCCCTCTCCAGGATCTGCAACCCAAGTTCAGAGGCGACCCCGTCCAATGGGAAAGAAACACTTTCGCCTCGGTTCAATTTTATCAACCGCTTTATGTGCTTTTCAGCCAGTGCAAGTTTTGGAGCAGGTGCTGTTTTAACTGTAGTAGGTGTAGCCACCATCCGGAAAGCGCAAACACCGGAACAACTTCCTTTTGCAAGCATTCCCCTTATTTTTGCGATACAACAGATTACCGAAGGGTTCCTGTGGCTTTCCCTGACCGACACCGCGTATACCTCGCTCCGGGATGTTATGACGTACAATTTTTTGTTCTTCGCACAAGTAGCCTGGCCGGTATGGGTGCCGTTTTCCGTATTGAAGCTCGAACCTCCGGAACGGCGACGAGCGATCGAAAAAATTCTCGTTGCGACCGGCGCTCTGGTTTCTTTCTACCTTTGTTATTGCTTGTTATCCTACCCGGTTGGGGCGAAAATAATCGGTTATCACATTTCATACGAACAGGACTATCCGCCGGCACTGGGTCTCGGGGGCGGTTTGCTTTATATGATCGCCACGGTCGCGCCGCCATTCTTCTCACGCATCAAACGGGTATGGCTGCTGGGTGTAACGGTACTGATATCATACGTGATCACCGCTGTTTTGTATACAGACTATATTGTTTCTGTCTGGTGCTTCTTTGCTTCGATTATCAGTATCTCCATTTATGCCGTGGTGTACAACCTCAATCGATCGGATCAAGCTGCCACCGTTGAACAAATGTAGGTTGAGTCCGGCGTAAATGCGGCTCTTGCTTTTGTGTCACTGAAATCCCGATTGTCACTTACATTGAAGGGTCTGTCACGACCACGGAAAACCAAATACGTCCGTTCGGTTTCAGACGGAAATTGTTCACGATTGAACATTGCATAATAGAGTAACTCCCCTCGGGAGCGATTTTCGCCCCTTCGGTTTCAGGCAGCCTTATTGCTAACATCACATCTAAATGCTGATTTATGCTACGACACAACCTGATCATTATCTACCGCGGCCTGAGGCGCTTCAAGAGAACATTCATCATCAACCTGGTCGGACTCTCCACCGGGCTGGCGTGCGCGCTGCTCATCTACCTTTGGGTGAGTGATGAACTGTCCGTCGACAAGTTCCACGATAAGGATCCGAGGCTTTATCAGGTAATGTTAAATGTACAGGAAGACGAAGTATGGACGACAGACGCGACGACAGGACTACTTGCCGTGGAGCTGGCGGGAGAAATGACGGACATTGAATATGCGGCTGCCGTGGCCCCACCCAACTGGCGTGGATTTGACCGGTTTATTCTTTCGGTCGGCGAACAAAATATTAAAGCCACGGGAGAATATGCGGGGAAAGATTACTTCAACATTTTCTCGTACGGGTTGATTCAGGGTGACGCAGGTCAGGTCCTGACGGACAAAAATTCCATCGTCATCTCCGACGAACTGGCCATGAAGGTGTTTGGTACAACCCAAGGTGTGGTTGGCAAAGCCATTGAGCTCAACCACGAAAGGGAATATCTTGTAACAGGGTTATTCATGAAGACACCCACCGTTTCATCGGTTCAATTCGATTTCGTTCTTCCTTTCGATTCCTATCTCGATGTTGCACCCTGGTATAAGTCCTGGGATAACTTTGGACCACAAACTTACCTGGTACTCCGGGAAGGGACCGATCTTGCCGACTTTAATGCCAAGATCAAAAACTTCTTCCGGACCAAGCACAACGGCGACGAAAACTCCCCGCAACTGTTCGCCACCCGCTATTCCGACAAATACCTGCACGGCAATTTTGAAAATGGCATTCAGTCCGGTGGACGGATCACCTACGTGAAGCTGTTCTCCGCCATCGGCCTGTTCATACTCATCATCGCATGCATCAATTTTATGAACCTCTCCACCGCCAAGGCCGGGGTGAGGGTAAAAGAGATCGGTGTAAAGAAAACACTGGGCGCGGGCCGAAAGCGGCTGGCTGTCCAGTTCATCGGTGAATCCATGTTTATGACCCTGCTTGCACTGCTGGCGGCAGTAATTCTGGTAAATATAGCACTTCCCCAATTCAACGTTATTACCGGAAAGGAACTCACCTTCGTTCCCGGGCCACAGCTAGTCGCGGTGCTTGCCGTCATCACGATAACTACAGGGCTGGTGGCCGGAAGCTACCCGGCTATTTTCCTGTCCGGCTTTAATCCCGTAACCGTACTGAAGGGCAGGTTAAAGACCTCCGCCGGAGAGATCTGGATCCGCCAGGGTCTCGTAGCCTTTCAGTTCACGTTGTCGATCGTATTGATTGTATCTGTCCTGGTGATATACAAGCAGATCGAGTTTGTACAAAACACCAATCTCGGGTACAGCAAAGACAACGTGATCTATTTCGACGTCGAAGGACGGGTGAAGGAGAATACCGAAACATTCCTTTCGGAAATGAAGCGAATCCCAGGCATCCGGAATACCGCCAGCACCACCAGCGATATGACCGGGCACAGCTGGTCGGTAGGTTTCGACTGGGAAGGGAAAACAACCGATGACAAGTTTCGAGCGGAGCTGATGGCTGTCAATCCTGATTTTTCCGGAACATTGGGTCTTGAACTAAAGGAAGGCCGGTTCTTTTCGCGGGACTTCGGAAACGATACGACCCGGGTAGTCATCAACGAAGCGGCTGCCAGGATCATGGGATTTGATAACGCGATCGGTAAACACATAAAAGGTGTCGGAAGCCTTGAGATCATCGGTGTTATAAAAGATTTTCATCTTGAATCCTTCCACGAAGAAGTAAAGCCGCAGCTCTTTATACTTCACCGCAGGAACTTCGCTCCACCCAGCCTGATCATGGCGCGGATTGAAGCGGGAAGGGAAAAAGAAACGCTGGCACAACTCGATGCCTTCTACAAGAAATACAATCCCGGCTTTCCCCTGGACTACACGTTTCTCGACGACGACTACCAGGCTCTTTACGCATCGGAGCAACGCGTGTCCACCCTCTCGAAATACTTTGCCGGTCTTGCTATCCTGATCTCCTGCCTGGGACTGTTCGGGCTGGCGGCCTTCACGGCACAGCGTCGGATAAAAGAGATCGGTATCCGCAAGATCCTGGGCTCAAGTAGTCTCGGCATTGTGCGGCTTTTGTCCGGTGATTTTACAAGAACGGTTATTATCGCTATCGTGATCGCCCTGCCGGTGAGCTACACGATCACCAGCAAGTGGCTATCCGGCTTTGCCTATCGCATCGATCTGGAGTGGTGGTTCTTCGCTGGCGCGGGCGTCATCGCATTGCTGGTCGCCTGGCTTACGGTGGGATTGCAAACCCTCAAAGCCGCAAGCGTGAATCCGACTGAATGTCTGAAGGATGAGTAACGATTAACCGTGCGAAACCCGATTACCGGCATCATTCCATTTGCTGTTGTAAAACCAGGAAAGCAAGGAACAAGAATGCTGTTAACGTTCTGTTAACAGAAAGAAGATTTCCATTTGTAAGTCCGTCACTTTTGACGCAATTCACCTGTTAGTATGTCGCAATTACAACCTCGTGGTCACGGAGGTTTTTTCCGATATTTGTAACAGGTAAAAGGCAATCACACTTAAAGAAAATATCCATGCGAAAATTAAAATTACAGGTACAAATGACCCTTGATGGTTTTGTAGCCGGGCCGAATGGCGAGCTGGACTGGATGTGGATCGGTAAACGGGATGAATCCGTCCTACATCGGGTAATCGAACTGGCCGGTACGTGCGATACCATTCTGCTGGGACGGAAGATGACCCCCGGATTCGTTGATCACTGGGAAACTACGCTTGACAACCAGCCCGACAGCGTAGAGCAACCTTTAGCCCGGCAAATGGTAACGATGCGCAAAATTGTTTTCAGCCGCACGCAGACATCTATTAAAGGCAGAAACGTCGAAGTGGAAAATGGAGACCTCGCTGCTTCGGTAAAGGCCCTGAAAAATCAAGCCGGTAAGGATATTATGGTTTACGGCGGTGCCACGTTTGTCAGCTCGCTGATTAGCCAGGACCTTGTCGACGAATTTTATATTTTCAGGAAGCCCATTGCGATCGGGAGCGGACTCTCCATTTTTAAAGAGCAAAAACGCTTCGAACTGGAGAGTACCATCGCATACAACAATGGAACGCTACTCCATAAATACCTGCCTGTTCCCCTAGCGTAATTTCTGATACTCGAAACTCAAAGAGGAATTGACACGGAAGTTAATATGAGTAAAGTTAAAGTAAGCGCATTTTCTGTTTCTCTGGATGGCTATGGAGCCGGAGCCGATCAAAGCAGGGAGAACCCGTTGGGCAAGAGAGGTGAGGAACTTCACGAGTGGATATTCCTCACCAGGATGTTTCAGAACATGTATGGCAACGGTGATGGAACGGAAGGCACGGACAATGACTTCGCGGAAAAGTCGTTTGAAAACATCGGGGCGTGGATCATGGGACGAAATATGTTCGGACCAGTTCGCGGACCGTGGGAAAATGACGAATGGAAAGGTTGGTGGGGTGAAAATCCGCCCTATCATGTTCCTGTATTTGTTTTAACAAATCACGCCAGAGAATCCGTCAGCATGAACGGAGGAACGGTATTTCATTTTATTACGGACGGCATTGAATCAGCGCTGGAAAAAGCCGGGAGCGCCGCTAACGGAAAAGACATACGCATCGGTGGTGGTACATCAACCATTCGTCAGTTCTTGCAGTCAGGTTATATCGATGAAATGCATCTTGCATTCGCGCCCGTGTTTTTCGGAGGGGGAGAACATCTGTTTGCCGGAATCGATTTACCCGGTCTGGGATTCAGGGAAATACAAACCACGTATGGCAAAAGGGCCATGCATGTGATCCTGAAGAAAAATAAGTAGTTAAATCGTTAAGTACAACATCAAAAGCTCGGTCACACCAATCGTCAGATAAACGCGTTTATACGCGCAATCAATTCGTACGCCTTACAAGGCTTATTGACAAACGCGCTGGCTCCCACTTCGATGCCCAATAGTTTGTCTTCCGGCGATGCCTTAGCAGACAAAATAATAATTGGGATCCCTGCGAGCGTGGGCATGGCCCGGACATGACGAATAAATTCAAATCCATCCATAACCGGCATAAGCAGGTCCGTGATGATCAGGTCCGGAGTAGTACCGGACAGGATCTCCAACGCTTTTATGGCATTGCTGCCGAATAGAACATGAAAGCCTTCGAGTCGGAGAATATCGCCGATCTCTTCTGCGAGATGCTCTGTGTCTTCAACCAGTAGAATAGTTTTCACAGGACAGGGATTCTTACCGTGAAAGTCGATCCGTTGCGAACTGTGCTTGTTACCTCCACGGAACCTGCCATCAGCTCGACTGCTTTTTTCAAAATGGAAAGACCTAAACCCGTTCCCGATACCGTGGATACATTTGAGCCACGCTGAAAGGATTCGAAAATCAACTCCAACTCGTTCTCCTCGATTCCAATTCCCTGATCCTTGACTTCAATTACAATCTCCCCATTCCCGCCCGACAATTTTACGTTTACCGGCGTGTCCGCCTCCGAAAATTTCAAGGCATTGGTAAGGAGGTTGTTGATGATGTTCCGCAGCAGTTTGTCGTCCGCATTGATCCTGCTGTCGGTGCAGGAAAAAACAAGATTGATCTGACGACTGCCCGCTGCGGTAGATCGGACTTCTTCGATGATCGATTCAATAAATTCCCTTACATCAAGACTGATCCGGTTCACCTTTATTTTTCCGTTCTCCGATTTGCCCAGCGTAAGGATATCATCGAGGAGACTGGTCATATGGCTTGCCTGATCTTCGATCTTGACAAGTTTGCGGGTGATCTCATCGCCGGTAAGCTGATGAAAATAACTGCGAATGGACTCCGCGGCGAAACTGATGGTTGCCAGGGGCGTCCTGAACTCGTGTGAAGCGATCGTCACGAACTTATTCTTCATCTCCACGAGTTCTTTCTCCTTTTTAAGCGCGTCATGTAATTCTTTTGTTCTTTCCACCACCAGCATTTCCAGTTTTCGTTTTGCAAACTCCTCTTGCTGTCGCCGTGGAGTAACATCCCGTTGAATAGATACCCAATGGGTATGCAAACCATTTTTGTTATGTACCGGAACCATTGTGAAATTATTCCAAAACTCCTCTTTGTTCTTTTTGTAATTGACAAGCTCTGCCTCCAGATGCCGGACATTGCGCAACGCCTCTTGAACACTTTCAAGTTGTTTCTTGTCAGACGCCGGTCCCTGCAATATGTCAGGCGTCTTTCCCATCACCTCTTCAGCTTCGTATCCCGTCATTATTGTAAAAGCATCGTTGACATATACGATTTTCGGTTTGGCTCCTGCGTCGGTGATCAGGACAGAGTCATTCGTATTGGTGATAACGGATTCCAGCAAAAGCAAGTGATCGCCGGCTTCACGCTGCTTGGTGATATTCCGGGAAAAGCATGCAGTACCAACCACCACGTCACCTTTGAAAATGGGATAGTAAGAAGTTTCGAACCACAATTCCGCCGGCTGGTTTGAATGCTCCGTTTCCGTGAACATTTCACCGCCGAACGCACGGTCATAATAATGTTGAAAGCGTTGACTTTGGTCGTCGTCAGCCGCTGTATCCAGTGCGTTACTTCCTACCGTTACAATTTTTCCGGATCTCAATTTAACCATCGCATCAAACGCACTATTAGATGTAATGATCTTGTATTCCCTGTCTACGCTCCAGATCAGATCATTAGTATTGTTTACGAGCGCTTTAAGATTATTACGGTCAAAATCCCTGCGTTGCTCCGTTTCCTTGCTTTCCGTTATGTCTTGCACAAGAGACATGACGGTTACTACTTTTCCGTTTTTGTCTTTCAGTGTAGAGTTCAGGGACTCACACCAAATTATTCTACCCGACTTTGTATAAGTACGGTATTGAACCTTGTTACCCGATATCTCGCCGCTGATCAGTTTTTGTGTTTGTTCTTCCATCCAGAGCCGGTCATGCTCGTGTACGATACTGCCACCCGTAATGTTGTTGTCAATCAGTTCCTGTTTACTCCAGCCGAATATTTCTTCCGCGGCCCTGGACCATGATTTTACCAGGTTGTGATCATCCAGTTCGATAAATGCCAGTGGTGTATTTTCAAGGTGAAAGGTCAGGCGATCGTATGCGGTCCGTAACGCATCATCCACAAGTCGTTTTTCCGTGGTATCCTGGACAATACCATACAAACGGACGGGCATGCTATCGCTATCAAACTCGAACCGGTATAACGTGTATCCATAGTGAATGTCACCGGCCTTTGTCAGGAAACGAAAATCAAATGCCGAACCCTCCAGCGTCTGCAATGCAGTCGTCATCCGGTGGTTTGCAAATTCAAAATCATCGGGATGAATAAAGGATAGAAAAAATTCCTGACAGGGTAACGTTTCGTCAACATCGGAACCAAAGATGCGGAACAACTCATCCGACCATTGATGCACATTGGTGGCCAGATCGATTTCCCAGCTACCCATACAAGCAATACTCTGCGCCGCCTTCAGCCGGGCCTCGCTTCTCTCCAGCTTCAGGCGCGCTTCCTCCATATCGATATTTCGTCTCTCCAGCTTATGAACAAGCCCCTCGTTGTACAATCTTGTAGCTTTCAGGGATTTCGGCTGCTTGGGACGCTTCTGGATTAATTTCGCAGCACATCTCAGGAGGTCTTGTACGGCAAGTACCAATGTATTCATTGACGCCGGCTTGCGGATAAATAGGTCGGCGCCGGATTCAATAGCCATCTCTTCATCACTTGACGAAGTAAACGTCGCGGAATAAATAATGACCGGAAGTAAACACAATTTGTCGCTGGCCTTAATGGTGTAACACAACAGGTAGCCGTCGACATTTGGCATCATGATGTCCGTGATCACAAGGTCGACATGGTGATCGGCGAGAACCGTAAAAGCCAATTCACCATCTTCGGCCGTAATCACGTTAAATCCCGCTAACTCGAAAATATCTTTGCTTAGCTTGAGGTTGGTCAACGTATCGTCAACTACCAGTATAGTTTGTTTATCCATCTTTATTCAGGTAGTGCATAACCTGTTCTTTAAAAGTCCGGGTATCGATGGGCTTCGGAATATAGCCGTCGAATCCGGAATTCAATGTTTTTTCCTTATCACCTTTCATGACAGAAGCTGTGAGAGCGACAATCGTGATGGCATGCGTCTTCTCATCGGCCTTTAATTTTCGCGTGAGCTGAAGTCCGCTCATACCGGGAAGAGCCAGATCCATCAGGATCAGGTCGGGACGAAATTCCTGCAGGGTTTCCAACGCTGCCGCTGCATCTTCGCACCTGGCTACCCGAAAACCCTCATACTCCAGCAAATCTCCCGTAAGCTTGAGATTGCTGTCATTGTCGTCAATTACCATGATGCTACTCATATCAACGAATTTATTGAACCATCGTCACCGGTAGCCTGACGATAAAGGTTGTGCCTTTACCAAGTGTACTTTCCACTTCAAGTTCGCCATCGTGCAGGTCGACAAGGGTTTTTGTTACCGATAAACCCAGTCCTGAACCCTGAATACGGCGTGCCAGACCCGTCTCAAGTTGTACAAAGGGTATAAACAGTCTTTTAAGGTTAGACGCCGCGATACCTATTCCCTCGTCATGCACCTTGAGTACGAACGTGTCGCCGCTTTCAAGGGTCTCCACCGTTATTCCTCCACCCTTATGACTGAATTTTATCGCATTGGAAAGCAGGTTGTACAATATCTGCCGCAAGCGGTTTTTATCGATAGATACATTCCCGATTGAATCCGATAACCGCAGGTTGATCCTTATCGATCTTTTATCGGCTATAGCTTTCAAGGTATGAACTACCTCGTCTATGACTTCATCCAAAGCAAACGTCTCGACAACCAGATCCATTTTTCCGGCTTCGATCTTGGCAATATCCAGTACGTTGTTGATCAGTCCAAGCAAATGTCTTCCGCTTGTGTGAATGTCGTTCAGGTATTCCAGTTGTTTTGGATTAAGGTCACCGATTCTTTTGTCAATAAGTAATTCGGAAAAACCCAGAACCGCATTGAGCGGCGTTCGGAGTTCATGCGACATGTTGGCAAGGAAATCACTTTTCAGCTTGTTGACTTCCAATGTCCTTCTTTCTGTGATGTCAGTGATAGAGACCAGAGCCTGACCGCTATCGGCGGAATCAATTTGCGTTAATCTAAGTTCAAGGGGGAATTCCATTCCGTCCTTTCTCAATCCCATCACTTCATCATCCGGATCGACCAACCCCGGCAAACTTGCGCTTCCGTTATTGTTCACCCAGCGAAGGTACTCCGGCACAAGAAACACCAGGGTCTTTCCGATTAACTCGCTCCGGTGGTATCCGAATAAGTTTTCCGTCTGTTTATTTACCAGGGTTATTAATCCATCGCTGTTGACCAGCAACATCGATACGGGCGCGGACTCAACGACAAGCTTGAATTGTTCTTTCGCCTTAATCAATTCCAGGTTGCTGGCCGCCAACTCCGAAGCCCTTGCTTCTTTTTCAAGGTTCTGAAAAACCAGTTCCTCGTTAGCAATGGTTAGTTCGGCGGCGCGCTTTTCTTTTTCCGTGTTTTGTTTATGGAGCTCTATATTGGCAAGCAGGAGCTCGTCGGCGCGTTTCTTTTTCTCTTTCTTTTGAAATGCCAATTCCTTGTTGGCAATTACCAGTTCCGCTGCGCGTTCTTGTTTATCCTTGTTTTGTAACTGGAGTTCTCGTTTGGCGGTGGCCAACTCGGCGGTTTTTCTTCTCATTTCCATTGACTATCTAAAAACGTTAAATACTTTTCAAAACATGAATTGATACACCGAGCATCTGCAACCGGAAATGCATCATTAATATAGATCGAACTAAAAGATGGCAGCCTACGGAAATTTCGCTGACAAATTCTATTGGTGGTTATGCACTTGAGTCACATGTGTGCGTGGGGCGTTGTGACAAAACACACATGATTTTAATTACTTTCTAAGATAGCAGAATATACTGAATAAACAACATTTAACGGCGAATTCCAGCCGCTTATAGGCGATGTCGTTTAGGAATTGGATATGCCTGAAATTCCAGAGATACAGGTCCGAAATAGTATTGGTTTTGCAGGCAGTGATTCCGTTATGATCTCAGTTTGGGTTAGCGTCGGAATAAATACGCTTCAACGTGTCGGCTTTCCGTTATTGGTCCATAAGTACAATAATTACCGGTCGGCCCTCAAGGAAAAGCTGGTTTTCATAAATTTACGGGAGACTGTAAAGTAAACAGATACAACATCCCGCGGATAACCGAATTGTGTTTTATCCACCGGATACAAAATTAATGACGACCGTCGTGTAACATCATGCACAACGAATCGTCTCTCAGGAAACAGCAACGAACGCCGCATGACCGGACCTATCGTAAGCACCAACGGACTGGAGTTCTCCTTTACCAAACGGGAAAAAATTCTGCACAGCCTTAGTCTCACCATTCCCCAGGGTAGTATTTACGGTTTCCTCGGCCCCAATGGCGCGGGGAAAACCACAACATTAAAGCTGGTCCTGGGCCTGCTGAAGATCCACAACAACCCGATCACCATTTTCGGAGAAGAGCTTTCACGGAACAGGCTGAAGTTATTGAAGAGAATCGGGTCGCTGATCGAACAACCCTCATTGTACGGACATCTGACAGGCAGGGAAAACCTGGAAGTCTTCCGCCTCGCATACTCCTGCGGGAAGGAAAGGATCAACGAGGTACTGGGCATAGCCGGACTCACACACGCCGCGAATAAGCGGACCAGCGCGTATTCCCTGGGAATGAAACAACGACTCGCCATTGCCATCGCATTGCTGCACGATCCCGAACTACTCATTTTGGATGAGCCAACGAATGGCCTGGACCCAACCGGAATAATCGAAACACGCGATCTGATCATCCGGCTGAACCGGGAATTTGGCAAGACCATCCTGGTGTCCAGTCACCTGCTGAGCGAGGTAGAAAAGATCGCCACCCATGTCGGTATCATCCACCACGGCAAGCTGCTGTTCCAGGGAACGCTCCCGGAATTGCAGCGTATGAAATCCAGTAGTACTACCGTGGAAGTTGAAGTGGACGACCCGGCGAAAGCCATATTATTATTGACTGAGTGGTCTGTTAAACCCGCGGGTGACTTTACCCTTCATGTCCATGTTGACAACCGTGAATCACTGGCCTTGATCAACCACACCCTGGTTCGGAACGACATAAAAGTTTATAAGCTTGGTTTCGTCCGCAACGACCTTGAAGATCTCTTTATCCAAATTATTTCAGCATGATGAGCTTCCTGTCCAATACCAAAGCGGAATTATTAAAGACACGGCGGACAAATGCGCGTTGGCTTACGCTCATCGGAGCGGCTTTTATTCCAGCCGTGAATGTGATCAAACTGCTGGGTCGGCCCGACGTTTTTGTATCGAAGATGAAAGACAATACGTGGACGCTGTTCATCAACGACAATTGGGCCATCGCGGCCGGCTTCCTGCTGCCCGTTTACATTATTTTACTGATTAGTCTCATGGCGCAGCTTGAATACGGCAACAATACCTGGAAGCAGGTCTATACAACGCCCAGAAGCTTCGCGGATATTTTCTTTTCCAAATTTCTGGTTATACATCTTCTGATTTTTTCCTGCTTTATACTCTTTACCGTTCTTGTCGTTGCCTCAGGCTATGCCGTTGGTGTTATTAACCCGGACTATCCATTTTTATCAAACCCGGTTCCCTGGTCGAACCTCGTCCACATGGGAGCAAAGATGTATCAGTCCATACTGGCTATCACCGCTATTCAATACTGGCTTAGTGTTCGTATAAAGAATTTTATCACACCACTCGGAATAGGACTCGCCCTGCTGATCGGAGGTTTCATGATCCGGCAATGGGAGTACATCGCATATTATCCTTATATGCAACCATTGCTGGTATACTTTGAAAACCCGGGACTGGACTCCGAAACCGCCGATAAAGCCATACTGAATTCCATGCTCTATTGTGCGGGCGTACTGGCATTGGGATTTTACGATCTGACCCGGCGGAAGGAGTTGGGTTAAAGAAGGTAATTTCCGCCACTGACCGTCTTGCCAATTCACCGGACTTCTATAAACGATCTTTTAAGATCTCTGACTAAAGGCTGGCCGGCCAGGCTGTCAGTTATATCGCTAACGGATATACCATTAACGGAAAGAACATGTTAAATGTATTCTCTCCGGCGAGGCAATATGTACCGCTTTAGCTATTTGGCGAGCACTACTGTGGACATGACCCTTTGAAATCCTTTCCTGCGGCTGATGGAATATCCCGATTTCGTCAATGGCCCGTAAAATATCGCTCTTCCTACATCGTCGGCATCAAAAATATCTGAAATACCTTCATCGGAATAACTATCGCCGCCGTTGAGATTTATGGTGAACTCCGCATCAACATTACCTTCCGTATAGTTCACAACAATATAATATTCAGTATCCTCGTCATCCTGGGTGATCCACAACGTTTCAAAGCCGGAAGTGCCTTCACTTGCAGTGTATAGATCCGCATCCGTGACGGTATTATCTTCAATTACCACATTAGTAGCCAGGTACAGATCGAAATTCACGCCATTGATATCCACGCCTTCGCCCAGATCCCAGGTCAAATCCACCTGGAGTTCACCCTCGTTCACTACGTCGTTGTCACTTATCGTAACAGTCCGTTCCAACTCTCCGGATGTTTCACTGAGTAACGCATTGGCACCGATCGAGGTCAGGCTGATCTTTATCTCGTCATCCGTGGATTCTATAATGGACTCATCCAGAAGATTCAGTACAATCGTGGCAGTTTGTTCCCCAGCCTTCAATATAACGGGCGAAGTTGTTTCCAGCGTGTAATCTCCGTTCAGATAGGCAGATCCGGATACTTCAAATGAGACCTCGATATCGGAGGAGCTCGCCTGGGTTGCAGATATCTGCACTTCAATCGTTCCATCGCCCTCGTTTACACTTGACGCCGAAGTCGAGAATTTAACGGTTGCTTTTTGCGTACCCGCATCATCATCATCACTGCATGAAACACTCACCAGGCTCATAGCGGCAAACACCAGCACGCCATAGATTTTTTGATATTTTTTACAAGACATAATTTTATAGAATTAAGACCTGTAATATTAAAAGGAACTCTTCACTTGTAACTCGGTTAGTAGACTAACTCTTACAATAAGGCGACAAGGGTTCTAAAATGTCCGATCTCATTTTGATGAAAATATTTCGTATAAATATTGTTGACCGAATATATACGAAGTTCCGATGTAGCAGCGTTAGACACTCATTTCCAGACAAACATAGCCGGTCTTTTCATTCCTACGGCGCAAGATTGAACCGTATCTGTAAGCCTGCATTAGTGGTCGCACGCCGGTACGAAGTGGACACCAAGGGTTCGTTGATAGTTCGTGTAAAATAAAACTGCAGGCTCAATTTCTGGTTCAGGACATAGTTGATGGTGGGGCGCAGCTGAACGCTGATATTCCCATTGGTCAATGTATTGACATCATCAATTTTCCGTTGAATCGTACGGGAGTCGTTGACAGAAACGTTGAGGCGGAATGTCACATCGTTTTTCAGGACAATGGTTCTGCCTTGTGACCTGAAGGGCAATTTCAAATTTGCTTTTGTAAATCCGAATTCAAAAGAAATATCTCTAACCGATGTTTCCGTCAATTGCGCGTTGGAAACTGTAAGTAAAAGTTCCCGGCGTGTCTTATACTGAAGGTTTCCTGTCATACGGTTCTTAGCCCTCACGTTAATACCAATCAGCGGCGAGAATTGTTCTGCTATCAGCACGCTGCTGATAATATAGACCGGTATTTGCGTACCGTCAATAGCAGCTCCAAAATAGCGGTTATTATAGTCCTCCACCGGGCGATCGATTCGCAATTGATCTACGTCGCTGTATTCGAGGGAATTCGAATAATTGGTAACAGAGTATGTGGATTGATAGGCGTGCGAAACAGTAATCGATTGAAAGATATCCTTTAATACTGGAATGTTACCCAGTCCCGTGTAGTCCAGTCGCCAGTTTGGTTTAGGATTTTTTGGAAAAGGTGTAAGCCCGGTTGTGCTTACATCTTTACCGGTATACGCGGCGATGAACGCAGGTATGATCACATCCTGTGTCGTGGTGTCATACTCGCCGCCGTTAAGATCGCGGAAACGGTCACGGACGGTAATCAGATTAGCCTCGAACTTCTTGAACACATTGGATTCAATCTCGTCATTGGTCCGGTCAAAGGCTGTCCTGATGTTTATGAAGGATATGCTGTAGCTCCCGCTGCGGCTCGGGCTCAATGAAGCAAAGCCGTTGTCATCCGCGTTGGGTTGCTCAGGATCATAGCGGAATATCTCTTCATAGGAATTTGAGCTCTCTTTCTTTAGATCAAGTTGAATCTTGAGCGCTGATATGGGTTCTATGTTTGCCCGAATTGTTATACTTTCGTTCCTCGACTGTGTGAACGCAGAAGTAAGGCTCCCGTTAGTGGTCAACAGATTTTTATGGGCTGCGTCAAAACGGATGTCCGGGTCCTGACTTCCTAAAACAAAACCCCATCCGGGTGACTTCCACTGCTCATCCATCCCCAGGAACCTGGGCGTAGAGATAAAGCCGGGCAAAACTGTTCCTTCCGATAACGAATATGTGGCGTTCAGTGAACGCAGAGACATGAGGAGTCTGAAGAAATTCCTGGCGAATACGGGCGTCGATGGTATCTCCTTGATTTTCGCGGTGTCAGCGGATTGTTTTGCGTTTGGTCTTTGAGGACTCGGCTTCACAGGAGTATTCAATTGTCGCAGGAACTTTATGTTGTTGTAAAGTTTCACCATATCGATACGGCCTGTAAAATTCTGTGTGCGGGTATTGGCTATGGTATTTTTAAAGTCAAGCGTATCGGCGAGGTCTTGTTCTCCGCTCTTCACAAGGGAATCCGCTTTATTCCACGTGCCTGCCTTCCAGGTATACCTAGCCTGGTAACGGTAGTCTGCGCTTACCCAGTTGGTGACGGGAAGTTTATCCAATGGCAAGGTGTAGTTCAAGGCGATGTTCTGATCAAAATTCTTCATTCTTCCGAGGTTCTTCAGGTTGTTGATCACACTATCCCGTTTTTCCCTTGTATCAAGTTCGCCTTCAGGCTCATCAATGACAGCATTGGCTGTGGCGGTGTACTCCGCCGTCAGATTTTTTGAAACGTCCCACCGCATGTTGTACTGGCGATTGAACGTAAAGTATTTTACATACGCAGGGTCAGACTCCGTAAAGGTCCCGTTACTACCCGTGTTCCTGTAGGTGTTTTTTGTAAATGAACGATCCAGGTCGGCCCTCACGTTAACGCTGGCGGGCAACGGACTGAAGTTAAAATCTTTGATAAGTTTAAGCCAGGAAGAAGAAAGCCCATTGAAATTTTTAAAAGGTTCGAATGCCGTATTTTTCAGACTGAATGTATACGCGACAGATGCTTTGTATTGTTTCTGCAGAGCTTCTGCTGTTGTAAAATTCTTTTGTCTCTCATCGCGATAGGAATAGCTGAGGGAGATATTTTCGATATCCCAGGGACGCGAGGGCGCATCCGGCTTGGTTTTCAGTTTCCGTACATTCATAAAATTCAGGCTTCTGCGAACGGTCCTGTCCCGGACTATCTCAAGGTAATTCCGTTTGTCGTCTTCGTTAGTAATTGCCTGCAGAGCGGCACTTAACTTCATGTCCGGATTGGCGGGATCATAGGCAGGTGTGGCCGACGTGTTTTCAAAACTGACGAACATCGGAATTTTAATACCTGCGTTGCGCGGGATAAGCTTATCGAGGTTTATGCTCGCGGACAAATCATAAGCAGTCGTTTCTTCGCGCGTGCGTTCAGAAATCTTCGAACTGATGCTCCCAAAGCCGGATGTGGTATGACGCAATGAACCGTTGAAGGTGGCAAAGTCCGCGAGCTTCACCGAAGCGGTAGTATTAACAGCCCAGCCTGCCGTGCGGTCAAAATCCGTAACACGAAGTTCGTTCGCCCAGACACATGCTGAATGTGCACGCTTGTCATCAGTTTTTGTATTCCGCACTCCGATCATCAGGGAGAGTACACTGCTCAGGTCTGGTCGTCCGAGAATTCGTAAGCGATGACGTCCGGCTTGTTTCGGTCCTGCTCTTGGATAAATCTCCGTAAGCGGGAAATCCTCGCGGTCGCGGGATGCTTTTAATGTGTACAATTCATCCAGCGCCAGATCGATTTCATTATCTTCGGGCCAAACACCCCGTTCACTCGCGTCGTTCGGATCAGAAATTTTTAGTGGTATTTCAATCTCATAGTAGTTCGCGTCGAAGTCCGTTCCCATCCGCAGAAAAGCCGAAATATTATCGTCTTCTGAGTTACTATTGGCGTGCAAAAACATTTTGATACGTCCATAGTTGAACAGGTCAACCGAAAGATTTTTATAAATAGCACGTGCATCGCCATCATCAAGCCCATCCACGCAGATCTGCACGGATTGTTCGTTCAAGAGACGGTATACAGTCGAAGAGTTGTCCTGGTCGCGTACTACGCCTGGTGGTATGACATATCCCGATTTATTAGCGCTAACATCTTTTACGGCATTCTCCTCCAGGTTAACAACAGAGATCGTAAAATTATCCAGATCAGGTTCAGTATCAACGGAAAGGCCCCCTTCCTTCAGGTCGCCTGTGTATCGTCGCCAGTAGCTTCCCACCATTCTGAAATTGGCCAGTCGCAGCACTACAGGCTCTTCAAATCCGGTCATTATCATTCGCATGTACTTAATGGACTTGAACCCATCTATATTACCGTATATCTCGTTGTATTCGCGAATGGGAATACGGAACAGATACCAGGTAACCGCTTCATTAAGTACATTGGTTTCGGTGGTGGATATCTTATCGACAATATATTCATATCCGGTACTGAGCGCGCCGGGTTTGAGATTCAGCTCATACTGATAATATTCCTCGGACTCATTCAATGTATTGTCGGCATTCAGATCCTCATTGTCGGGTGTCAGGTAGCTTGAATAGGAGATATTTCCAGATGAGATCGGTGAATTTCCATCCTGTCCGTTGTACTCCTTATATCGCTGGAGGATCTGAGCGTTGTCCTTGTCATATTGAGTATCCAGAAAATGGCGGAAGTTGTCGGCTGAAGGATCACTTTCGAATTTTTGCCGTACCGTCTGGTCAAGCGCGTTAAGATAGTCAGAAAAGTATGCAGCCTCTTTTTCATCACCTAAGCCGTCCAGCCCAACGTCCTGATGCCGGCGGGATTCTGACGACGTGTTGTCAAAACTGTTCGTCAGGTATTGTTGTGATGTTACATATCCCCAGCTGTTGTCCGTAACTTCTCCCGAATTCAGGTCTCCGTTCGCAGGCAAACCGTTTTCGAAAGCATGTCTGGAATCGCGGAGCACATCCTCCGACAGAGTCCCCAACTGGAAGACCAGCTTACCCCCGGTTTCATTGGGTTTGTTAAAATTTCCATCCAACACATTTCCATTTCCGCTGGGGAGGTTGATGAACGGATCCAGTAGCCAGAATTCGATATATTCGATATTTGCTTTATCAAAATCCGTCTCCGTTTTGATCGGTGTGGTTATTCCGGCCCAGTTATCTTTGGGATTGGGCAATAGTCCGGCGGAGGTTATTCCGGGGTAATAATTATATGGTCCCCGTTCATGTGGAAAATAAGCGACATCAAGGATTTGTTCAAAATACACGCCTTGTGTCAATTGCTTGTTAGGAAATATTTCCTGAGGGTCAACGCCGCGCACATAATGATTCCGAAGGTCGTTATCAGTGATGTTATCGGGTCTGAGTGAGCCGCCATCACGTTGCAGCTGATTGTCGATGGAATACCAGGCTACTTTAGCACGTTTGTATCCGGCGCGTAAATCATCCACAGCACCGTTACTGGGGTCAAATTGAAAATCCTGTGTTTTCGGAACCGATGAGAGCTTCCATCCCCCTGCGCTCATAAGAGAGTACGGTGTGGTTGTATTTTCAAAATCGTCGATGTATCCGGTTCCCTCTCCGTCGATGACATTCGATGTTCCGGGGATAAGCTGCGCAAATTCGCCGGTTAACCGGACGGAAGATTCTTCCTTTGTCTGGATCAACGGCAGGGCATCAACGAGCTTGGTAAGCGCGCGGCTTTTCTTGTTGATATTGAAATCAAGTCCATATTGAATGTTCCGCGCAGGTTCGGTTCCAACTGCGTTGCGGCTAACCGATGGCCGCTCGTTGTAATATAATAACGTGGAACCAAAATTCACATCCTCGTTAAGCCGGTAGTCAAACCGTGTTCCGAGCAGGCTTTTCGTCTGAAAGGAAAATGTGTCACTCTGCTCATATTGAATTTCAATGTCTTTACCGGAACTGAGGATCGATTCGTTCAGGATAGTCACTTTACCAAAAGAATAATCCACAACGAAGTCTGTTCCCTCGGTCAGTGCGATTCCACCGGCATACACCTTCACGGAACCTTCCGCAATGCTGATTCCCGCAAGGGAGATTTCACTGGATGAGCTAGCTGTATAAAGTCCCTTGAGATAGAACTTGTTTTTCGACGCCAACAATGCAGCATCAGACTTTGTGGTCCCATAGAGTGTATCATAACAATATTTCCGGATGAGGTAGTCTTCGGATGCTTCACCTTCAAACGCCAGGCGCAAGGCGTCGCTGAATGGCTCCAGGTATGGAAAGATCATTAATCCCGAAGCGGAGTTGATCGTCACGCCTTCTACATAATCGAAGTTCCCGTCCCGTTGCCTGTCATTAAGTGGGTTGAGCTTGTCCAGTCCAAAGATCTCCACCAGCTGCCGGGTACGGACCGATCCTCCCTCCTGCAATTGCGGGTTGTCGATTCCGGAAGCATCATCGCGGTAAATAACGCGCAGTTCAAATCCTGTGCTGGAGAGCTGGGTAGCACCCAGGCTGTAGATATTTTTCATCATAAGAGGCCATGTTGGAATGACGTGCCTGGCTGCATCATAGGTCGCTATTTTCGCTGGCCGCAGAAGCTTCAGAAAAATAACTTCCTCGTCCTTAAGGTTTGAATAATCTTCGGAAAGTTCACCGACCTTATAGTTTTTTCCATTGTACGTGTACTCATAGGCAACAGCCAGTACTTCATCGTTTTGAAGTTTCCTGGTAAGGGTGACATAACCGAGTTGGCTATGAATAGTGTATTCGGTAGAAGACAGCTTTCGGGCTCCGGTTACCTTCTCGAAGTCAGTTCCAATGTTTTCACTGCCTGAAAAGAAATTTTCGAGGGTCGTAGTTATTTCATCGGGCGCGCGCTTTTGCGCTGTTACAAAATCAAAAAGATTGTTCGCGTTATTGGTCGCAGGCATAGCCGTGCCATTGGAAAGAACCGCATCATTGTATATAGTTTCCCCTTCAGCCAGATCCATCAACCCGATTACATTCCTCAATGACTGTGTGTCTTTCTTTCGATTCAGCACATAGAGCTCCACCCGTGTAACGTTGATCCCCGAAATTATCTGTGGAGTATTCGAGATCCATTTTTCATAATTCCTCCGGAAAAAATGTCCCAGGAAAAAATGCCTGTTCTCGTCATAGTTGGACGCGATGATCTCGAAAGACCTGATTTGTCCGTTGCTGCCGCCATCAATATTGATGCTCGACGCTTTGCCACGTTGCGTCGATGCGATAGCGGTAGCTTTAAGTTTTCCAAACTGAAGTTGCGCTTTTACACCGAAGAGATTTTGAGCACCCTGGATAAGGGTGTTATTTAACGGAAGACTTACATTTCCAATCTCAAGTTTCTGCAGGATATCTTCCTTAAAGCCTGTATACTCGACTTTCATGTTATTCTGAAAGTCAAAAGAATTATTGTTATCAAAATTTGCCGTGACGGCAAGTTTTTGACCGATCTTGCCCGTAACGCTCATATTGATCTGCTGATCGAACTCAAAACCCCCGCTTCGTTGCTGGCGGATGGGGATAGAAGGGTTGTTGATCCGCTGAAAGGCCGCACCGAAGTCAACCGTTACAAATCCACGTGGTACTAATTCGACATAACTTCCTCCGAAGATCCGGTCCAGGACCGGGCTGATAAATATTTTCGGAATAAGGTTTCTGCCGCTGACGGCGCTTTCACCGTCCTGGGCGCGTGACCGGCTTCGCCAGTAATTTTTCAATAGCTCCCGTTCCTGATATTGCTTGAATTCCGAAAGCGACATCCCGGAGACAGGGCGGTAATTCAGGGTCCCTATCTTCTCGTATATCGTATAGTTCAAAGCCGTATCGATCTCTATGTCTGTCTGTACCGGATTTCTAAGGAAGAATGGAGACACCTTTTCATCATTCGAGAATGGGTCTCCATAACGGTCGGTATCGCGGTGTGTGGGTTTCCGGCTTGGTTTATAGGACTCCGTGCTATCTGTATCCTGTGCGATAGCCCTGTCGGTGACAAGGCATGCAGTCAGCATTAGAATACTTAGTAAGCATACTGTGGAAACCTGGCTTTGTTTCTGGGTAAAAAGTCGGCGGCAAATGTGCGGTAACCTCATGGGTCTTCGAAAAATCCCTTAAGAACATTTTCAAAACATCATTATTAATATTCACGGTAGAACAATGGGAAGAAAACGTATTCATGACACGCTGATTATATCGTTGTTATAAAGTGTAGATGAAAGGCAGGAATGCTGCGACAGGAATAGCATTACACAGACGGGATCAGGACTTATCAAGAAAGTCTGACGGTATCACGGCGAATACTGTTCACGATTATCAATCAGCCCGCGGAACGATAATATAAGAGTTTATCGGTGGAATCACCCTGAACGTCTACACAATCACAACCGGCAACAACTTCGAAACCGATTAGTCGTTTGAAAATCATCTGTACCTGTAAACATGTGATCGTTTTCGCATTGTTATTCGATCCGGTTTACAGCGTACAGGTAACTAGGAAGCGAATCTCTAACTAAGAAGAACCCGGGCAGATGTCTGCCTCTTGCCTGATATGGAAATTGTTATTAATCCCCGGTATAACTCACTCGCTGATTTCGTAAAAGCCATCCCGGGAACATTCGAGGGTATTACGGAGATAATCCAAAACTTCCGCAATGACATCAGGAGGTGCGACGCGGGAAGCCATACGGTTGTGATCAAATGCTTCAAGGGGATGTATATTACCAACCAATTAGCCTACTCGTTGTTTCGGAAGTCCAAAGCTCAGCGATCTTATGAAACATCCGTAAAATTGCTGGCCAAGGGCTTTGACGTACCCGACCCTATCGCCTATGTAGACTGCTATCAATACGGTTTTCTGACCGAAAGTTATTTTGTATCCCTTTACCATGGGCACACGAATCTGAATGACGGTTTAAAAGATGTTTTTAACCGTACCGAAGTGTTATTGTCGCTGGCCGAATTCACCTTCGTCCTCCATCAATCCAAAGTTTACCACGGTGACTACTCCAATGGCAACATATTCTGCAACGGAAAAGGGAATCAAGTGAAATTCGCTTTAACGGATCTGAACCGCGTCACCTTTGGCCGGGTGAGTTTCTTACGGGGTATAAGAAATTTCGCAAAACTATCGATGCCCGATGAGTGCCTGAAAATTTTGGTGGAACGATACGGCGAGTTGCACGGATGTAAAACAGGAAACGAATTTCAATATATCCTGCAACTACGGACACGCAGGAATAATTTGACCAAATGGAGAAAACGTTTTAAGGCGGTCTTCTTTCCCTGGAGGGTGCGTTCACTTGCTACCTCCGCCAGGGAAGTCTAAGGCTTCTTACCTGTATACTGAAATCATCAATTGACATGACGATGCTTAAGAAAGTGAACATGCTGCGAAGAAAAATCATGGGATTCCTGACCAGGAACGTCGGACGCGGAAACCAACGCCAAAATGGGTTGCTTTTCAAACGCGAAGTCTGCAGTGTGTTAATTTGCAGACCAAATCACCGGTTGGGGAATCTCCTTCTTGTGACGCCGCTTGTGCAAGAGGTGCATGACCTGTTCCCGAATGCAAAGATCGACTTGTTTGTTAAGGGTTCGGCCGCCCCTGCGATATTCAAGAATTATAAGATCAACAGGATCATCCAACTTCCACGAAGGCCGTTCCGGAACCTCATCGCCTATTTTAGTGGTTGGCTCCAGATCATGCAAAAGCGATACGACATCGTGATCAATGCCGTGGGGCACTCATCCTCAGGCAGGCTATCCGCTCGCTTTTCGAATGGACGATTCAAATTTTTCGGCGACACCGATGAATGGATGACACTCATCTACCATGATTGCGAGCACATGGCAAAATATCCCGTATACAGCTTACGCGGTGAAATGATCAACCTCGGCTTTCAGGTCGGGAATAAGAAGGTACCTCTATTGCTCCTCAAACTAAGCCTCGCCGAGATCATTGAGGGTCGGAAGACACTCGATGAGCTGGTGCCTGACCATAAAAAGACAATTTGTATTTTTACCTACGCGACAGGCGGGAAGATCTACCCATCCGCCTGGTGGGTGGAATTCTATGACAGGCTGAAACAGCAATTTTACGACTACAACATCGTTGAAATACTTCCCGCTGAAAATACGTCTATGATCAATTTCAGGGCTCCGAGTTTCTACAGCCTGGATATTCGAAAAGTAGGATCCGTCGTCGCCAATGCTGCCCTTTTCATCGGCGCTGACAGCGGAATGATGCACCTGGCAAGCGCCGTACAAACACCAACGGTAGGCCTGTTTAAAGTTACTAACTCCAAAATATACGAACCCTACAATACCGGCAGTATTGCGATTGATACAACCCGGAATAACATCCCTGACTGTCTTAAAATAATTGGGCGTGCCATGCATGTCTCAGACAACGGCCAATCAAAAAAACATGAATTATTATGAATATTATCCGCCCATCGTTTCGAATATCGAAAAGAGCGGCAAGTAGTTGACATCAAACTCACTGCGGTTACGTGGATAAAAGTGTTTAACGCGATCCTTACCTCAATTCAAAACCACGGCGATTAACACCTATGCGATTTAAGAACAATCATCACAACCCAATATTCCATAGCTTTTAAAATATTATACTATCCATCCGTTTCCTTCATGTCTATACATCACGGCCGCTGGTCTATTTATTCATCTTAATGGATATATTATTGATAACATTGCTAAAGCCATACTTTTAATAAATTCAAATGGGGATTAAATCGCAGGTATTAAAATATGTCGGAGAGATAGACACCGATTCAATTTTTATCTCTAATCACAGCAATGTCTCTTTGGTTATGAACGGTGTCTTTAAGGCCTCGGGCTTGATTTATTGTCCAAGGTACACGGTACGTATAAACCTCCGAGGTCATGGCGTAGTCTCATTTCATGGCGTATGCCGGCGCATGGAGATCAAAGTCTCAGGTGATTGCGTTCTTGATCTGACGCAAATGAGTATTGGCGAGGTCTGGTGTGAAGCGCGCGGCATCGCAAAAATTATCACAGGGTTAACCAAAGTAGTGCGCAAGGCGGAAATGCACGACCGCACGATCCTTCTCACTTCGGAACAAACACTTATTACGAATGCGGTTAAACTTGGAGGTTCAAGGATTGAAAGCATTCGATCTCCGGAAAAATTGGATAAGATCCGTGCCGGGAGCTGATAGATTAATCCTTCTAACCATCGACAATCCGGCGATGCTTTCCCCGATCAGCTACAAGTGGCGGCCAGATCAACTCATTTTCCTCCTACCTGGGCCTCAAAAAAACGGTTAAGCATACTCAACAGTTCAGATCCGGTCAGGTAATACATGAACCCGCTATTTTTAGCGTTAAACTTCAAAAGGACCTCATAATATTCGGATTCGGTCAATTTATACTTATTCATCAGTCCCTTCTTTACTTCGTCATTGTTGACCAGGAGATCAACATACGTTTTTACTCTTAGGTTCTCATTGTCCAACCGGCGAACCTTGATGTTCTCTTTCTTCTCCTTCGAATAATAAAACCGAAGTTTTCCGGATGCTTTTTTTAGTTTTTCATTCTCTTCCTCAAATAAGTACTCGTACGCGTTGTCAAGGGGTGAGTCCCTGATCGTAATTGAATTCAATATCGTCGGTTCCTCCGCCATTAATACGATGCCGGGCTCCCAATCCCATAACGGTATCTCGACAGTTCTGTGACCAATAAAAGAAAACGTTAATGTATCCCGTCTGCCGGCGTGGATGCTGAAATTACCTTTGCTGTCGCTGGTAGTGCCACGCGTTGAATTCCGGACCTTTACGTTTACGTATTGTAACGGTGCAAACGTTGCAGAGTCCGCCACGATTCCGGTCATTAATTCGTCCTGGGAAAAACACAGTTGACCTCCCAAAACAAAAAGAGAAAAGAGAAAAAGCGACGTTTTCACCATGGCATCTCCGTAAGTCCTGAATTTCTATCAGACGAAATCGTGCTTTTCGTCTTGTAACAAATCCGTTTCATATACTTTAGTTTTCCGCCTGAAGGAAGAATGGTAAGTTGGCCGATAAAATCAAAAATGAAATCCACCTTTATATTTTACTCTTTTTTGTTTTGCCTTACATCCATTCAAGCGATGTCTCAGCACGATATCAATTCAGACCAGGAATCCAAACTAACAATCGAAAGAAAGCTGACCGTAAGCCAAAACTATCCTAATCCCTTTTCGGCCGACGAATCGACCACGATTACGTACCGGGCAATCGGAGCGCTCGATGTCAGTCTCGTCTTTTACAATGCCAAGGGCAAAAGAGTCCTTTTACTTGAAAAACTCATCCCCGGTTCGGGACAAGTAATTATTCACGGAAATCAATTGCCCCCTGGCGCCTACACGTACGCACTCGCCGTTAATGGCCGGATCATCGGTAAAAAGAAGATGGAGATCGTGCATTAGTACAATTCAGTAACCTTCCTTTCCATATCAGCGGTGCGCCGGTACGATGTGGCGATATACAAGCAGTCAGTAAGTCAAAAAGTCCTGTTTTAAAACCAAACTCCAAATTCGCTAAAAGATAAAGGAGTTACCCCTCGCGTGCAGTACCCCTTTTGGTGAATGGAATACCTCATACGACGCAATAGCTAATCAAACTTTCTCCGTATCCCCCACAAATCCCTGAATGTAAAATCCAATACGAAGACATTAGCCTGTTGCCGGATCAAACCGTTAGACGTGGTGCCGGATTGATTGTAGTTGTAAGAGAAATTAACGAGTCCGCGATTACCGTTAAATGGCAGGCCAAGGCCAAGCGAAAACCCCCAATCCGCGAATGTACTTTTATTCAAGACCAGATAATTGTCCTGGAGATAGATTCCTGATCGTAATTGAATGTTCTTCCAGTAGATATCCGATTCATCGTCACCATTATATTCATATCCAATGGAATATCTAAGCGTATTCCGGAGCCTGATACCCTCCTCGAGTTTGGCTCTGGACCATTCACTAAAAGTTACATCTGCTGAAATGGTTGAGCGCCGGGTTTGATATGAGACACCACCTCCGACTTTCATGGGCAGGATAAAATCATCTATTTTCGTTGACTCAGACCATAGTGTATCTTCTTCGAAAGATTCCGAAACGATTACATCCCCGGATGTATTTAGTTTAAGGCGCTCGTCAAATGTCAATCCCAAAGACAGGCTCCTGTTCTTCTTTAAAAAGAAAGTGTATTGTGCGCCAAAATCTGCATTAATCCGGTTGACGTTCGTCTTTTTCGTTATCCCGGTTCCGGCTCCTATCCCGGAATCAATTGTCTCCTTCTTTTGTATCGATCCAAACAAATATGAAAGATTAACTCCTACCGAAAGATTTTTTGTAAGCTGATAGCCGTTTCCAATATAAAACTGAGAAATCCCGCCGGTTCCCGAATATTGCACGGTTGATCCCTCCGCCTCCCCTAGCGCATAATTCGATGAGATACTATAGTCAACATTGCTGAAGGGCGTGAGACCGAAATTCCCGGCCCATTTTTTTGAAAATCTAAACCAGGAATTAATGCTGGTTAAATTACCGGTGGACGATCTGCCCGACTCCTTCGAAGTTTCGTAATAATCGGACTCCACGAATAACCCGACTTCAAATATCTGAGTAATGGTCTGGATGGATGTATAGGACGCCGGGTTAAGGTTGTTCAAATGCAACGGGTCGCGAATGCCAATCCCTGTACCTCCGATCGATCTGTTTAATCCCGATGTCCTGTCTCTCAGGACCCCTATCCCATAAACAGAATATGGCGATGCCGAAATACCCTGAGCATAGAGAGAAGTTCCGACAAACACAATAAAAATAACCAATAAACCAACTCTGAATACCCGCGAATTCACCTCCATAGACATATTTTCCGTGAATCTATCGGGATGTCCATTACTTTAAAAATGAAAGATATCAACTGCCGTATTATATAGACAAATTCCCTCCTTTTGACGACCTCCTTGTGCAAAAAAATATCCCGCTCCTTTTTTCACCCTGAACCACGAGCCAATGAAATGGAAAAGACGCTGAAATCCATATTAACTTCAGCGCTAACCTATTTAACCCATCGGTCCGCAAGGCCACATTTTTTAATTGTTGAAATAAAGGCACTGGCATCTGTTTTACCCCGCTTGGTCTACAATTGTTGCTCGTTGCACGAACAACTTCTTTATTTGATCAATTAAACAATTGTTGATGAGGTTTTTTCCACTTACCATCCTGGTCGTTTCAGGTCTTATTTATTCTTGCAGTGAACCTTCAGGAATAGGAAGCAACTTTATTCAAAATGGCGACCTTGGCGTGCTGTATATCGATACCATTTCAATCAAAGCATCCACGGTTTTTTTTGATAGTGTTCCAACAAGCACTGCATCACGCTTATTGATAGGGTATCATAACGATGAAGACCTTGGTCCACTGACCTGCAAGGCGTACTTCAAACTTATACCTGCCAGCTCAACCAATATTGAAGAAACAAATACAAGGTACTCGCGCATTTCATTAGTGCTGAAATATGACAAATACTCATATTACGACACATCAGCCCTTCAAACATTCTCCGTTCATCGGGTCACTGAGAATATGGAAACTGAAACAGACGGCAAACTCTATAGCACATCCGGGTTTGACTACGACCCAATCCCATTGGGACAAATCGACTTTCTTCCGCGGCCCAACAAAACCGACTCACTGGAGATTCCAATCTCAGATGAACTTGGCAAACAGTTATACGACCTCGTTAAAATCGGATCCAAAAGCATTTCCAATGCTGATGATTTTCAAAAATTAATAAGAGGACTTGTCGTATCTCCGGATTCATCGATCGACGGCGCCATTTTGGGGTTTTCAACTGAAGCGGAATTGCGTTTGTATTATATGGACTTTTCGGGAGAGGAGACTGACGAGGAGTATATCACGTTTTCGGTTTCCGGCTCCTCAGAAGGTGGATTTTACTTCAATTCGATTAAAAGCGACCGGTCCGATACTAACCTTAAAGATTTGAAATCGACCAGGTACGCCTTGAATTCCGCATTAACCGATGAGAAATTTTATCTCCAGGGGGGAGCATTGGGT
This sequence comes from Chryseolinea sp., assembly GCA_041742155.1. Lineage (GTDB taxonomy): Bacteria > Bacteroidota > Bacteroidia > Cytophagales > Cyclobacteriaceae > Chryseolinea. The sequence goes on from JBGSJE010000015.1 coordinate 218,533, forward strand.
ATGCGGATAGAATTCCCTTTCATTAACTCGATACTCCGTGATAACGGCAACCTGATTATTTCGGACGCAATACTTGAAATAAGACCTATTCACAAATCAGACCAGTTTAACGCAGGCCTTCCGGAGGAGTTATCTGTTAACGGCGTTAATGAAAAGAATCAAGTACAATACGCCTATCCCATGTCTATTGAACTCGTAACCAATCCGTATGACAGGGATACTTACTATCAGTTAGACGTCGAACAGTTTATCAAACAACAACTCAGTATTTACGAACTCAACGGTAACGCTCTTATGATTACGTTGCCCGACGCCGAACTCTCCTCCTCCGTTACACGCTTATATGCCGGAGACCAGAAAAATCAATATGAGATGATTGTAAAAATACATGTGGTAACCGTAAATGATGAAGACTAGAAAATCTAAATTTTATGTTTGTATGAAGATGAAAGAAAATGCTATTCGTATCCTGTTGACATACCTGATGATTACAATACCATTCTTACAATCGTGCGATGACGATGAAGAAGAGGACGAAGTAGGAAACTGGATAGAGGCAGTCGATTTTGAAGGTCAGCGCAGAGCCGGCGCTGTTTCCTTTACCATTGGAAACACTGCGTTTGTCGGACTTGGCTATGACGGCGATGATTACTTCAGTGATTTCTATGCTTACAACGTCGATAATGGCTATTGGGATGACGTTGCGGATTTTCCGGGAGAACCTCGCGAATGGGCCGTGGCATTCTCCATCGGTGACAAAGGTTATGTAGGGCTCGGCCGTAACCTTGACCTTGACAAAGAAGAACTGTCAGATTTCTGGGAGTATAATTCATCTACCGATGAATGGCGTCAGTTGACGGATTTCCCTTCTGCAAGATATAATGCTGTTGCTTTTTCCATTGGAAATAAAGGCTATGTCGGAACAGGAAATGACGGTGACTATTATCTGAGCGATTTTTACGAATATACTCCGGAGACGGATAGTTGGAGCGAGATAAGAGGATACCCTGGTGGCAAAAGAGAACAAGCCTTAGGGATCGCATTTGAGAACAAAGGATATGTCTTTTCCGGCCGGAATAACGGAAGTTACAGACTTGACATATGGGCTTATGACCCGGAAGGAAACGCCTGGGAAGAGCTGACACCTGAAGAAGATGACGACGAAGACTTATATGACGATTTTGTAGCGGCTGTTCAAAGGCACAATGCAGTCGGGTTTGTTTTCCAGGATCGTATATTCGTGACAACAGGATTGGCAGGGTCAGTCACAACCAATTCAACATACGAATATACCCCAGCCTCCGGTGTGTGGAAGGAAAAAACCGCCTTTGAAGGATCAGGACGAAGCCGTGCCGTTGGGTTTGTGGTTGGTAACAGAATTTTCATCACCACTGGACAAAATGGATCAAGTTACTGGGACAACATGTTTGAATTCCTCCCCGATGATGAATATGATGATGAGGACTAATTTTCAATTTCGTTGAGACCAAAAATGTTCATCGTTGTATTTGAGTGCCCCGCATTCAAATACAACGATGAACTCCTGGTATCGTGTCAATGATTGATTGTCGTAAGCAACACTATTATTACGCCCCTTCAGGACTAAAATAAACTACCACTTAAAACCCAGGGCTTCACCCTGGGCCAATTTGTACCGCCCTTTCAGGGCTAGATACAATGCTAAACGATGCGACATCATAATGTTGCCTTAATACTAGTATCTGTCAAGTTCAGTTTTAATCTAATGGCTTAAAAGAATGGGAATCTTCGGCGCTTGGCCTTTCCCTTCAGAGAAACCAATTAAAATCCAGAATTGGTATAGAATTCCCTGGACTCCAGGATAAAAGCTCAAAATCTCCGATGCACCGGAAGGATGCAGTTCGTTTCTTTATCAACAGTCCTCGCAGGTAATGAAAAGGATCCGAAATAAAACTATGACTTCCGGCACTACCAAAGGCAAAATCGCCGTGATCCCATCGGCACACGATCCGATCGATTGATTTCCGAAAGCGCTTAATTATGGGTCGGACTCTTGATGAGTGGCCAGTTTCACTTTTATCATCAGGACGTTCTTACATATTTGATGGCAAGCGCAGTTCTCAACATCCAATGACCCAAAATCGTCTCGCCCGTTCCTGATATTCAATTTGCATCCGTTGAGTAACGATGTATAGGAAATTAATTCGCCGCCCGGAATTTAAATTCTGCCTTGCCCCCAAAAGAATAAAGTGCAAAGGGTCGTTTTTTGTGACCAGCGTTGATTTCAATTTTCGTATACGATTTCATGCGTTTTGTCTCTGATTGGTCCGCTCACACACTGAAAGTTGGCCTGGCTTTAGCAAACGCAAGTCTCCTTAAAATGGTATTATCCAAACTTTGCAGTCGTCGTTCCGTGCATGACTGCACCTGTCAATGCTATATCCCGAAATAGTATGTGAAGTCAAGAGTCGGGGCGCAGTTGAAACACGCCGGCAAAGTCATCCGAAATTTATCATTTCTATTTTCAGAAATCTTTTGCGGGTTCGAATGCATAAAGGTGTTGTGTCTTATTAATAGACCTATATATCTATACAAAACCGGGAGCGGTCTTTTTTTCCGACGCGGAACATCCCTTTGCACTTACTTCATCTTGAGTTTTTGATTTTATCATGAGCCAAAGGTTTGGTTTAAGATAAGTTCAACTGCTTTAAGTGATTCAAAATTTAAACCTAAAAGCCTAAGATGAGAAAAACACATTACAAAGATTGGATGCTTATGGTGGTGTTCGGGGTAATCATGTCGACATCAGCCATTTGCCAGCAACGAGTCGTTACAGGCATCATTACGGACGAGAACAGTGAGCCGATGCCGGGTATTAATATTCTCGTAAAGGGTACAACTATTGGAAGTGCTACCGATAGTCAGGGCAAATTCGCCATCGAAGTGCCCGGCGATGAGTCGGTTTTAGTCATCAGTTTCATTGGCTATCAAACCATTGAGACGACTGTGGGCGCACGAACGTCGTTCGCTTTTCAAATGAACCCCGATGTGCAAACATTGACAGAACTGGTTGTTACCGGTTATACGACGGAAAACCGAAGGGATGTAACCGGGGCTGTCTCCACGGTTAAGACGGAAGAACTTGTAGCCGTACCGTCGGGAAATATCGAGCAGCAATTGCAAGGCCGTGTTCCGGGGGTTACTGTTATCACAAACGGACAGCCGGGTACCACCAGTGTAGTTCGCATAAGAGGATTCGGCGGCTTTGGTGGTAACGAACCCCTTCTTATCGTAGACGGAGTACCCGTTGGGTCCTCGGATTTTCTTCAACCGGACGATATCGAAAGTACAACGGTGTTAAAGGACGCAGCATCCGCTTCCATTTACGGCGCGCGCGCGGCCAACGGTGTGATCGTATATACAACCAAAAAAGGAAAAAAAGGTGCCGGTGCACTAAAGGTAAATTACAATGGCGTGTTTGGATTTACTGTTCCCGGCAAAGTGAACAATACCCTAAATCCCCAGGAGACGGCGGACTGGACCTGGAAGGCGATCAGTAACACGGCATTTCAAAACGGGACTACTGCGGTGTATAACCATCCGCAATATGGTTCCGGTCAATCCCCTGTACTTCCCGATTACCTCGCCGTCGGCGCGCAGTCCGGCGTCATCGGGACAATCGATATGGATGCAGAGAGCGAGAAATACAATGTAGATCTTTCCAAAGGTTCCATTTACCAGGTTATAAAAGCCAATAAAACAGGAACGAACTGGTGGGATGAAATCACCCGGGTAGCTCCTCTCAACAGGCATAACCTGAGTTTCTCGGGAGGTGGTGAAAAAAGCAGCTTCTACCTGGGTCTTGGCCTCCAGGATCAAAAAGGAATTATCCTTCACCAGGATTTTAAGCGATACTCCATTCGGTTGAATTCACAGCACAGCATGTTGAAAAGAGTGCGTGTAGGGGAGAATTTTCAGATGAGCTATATTTCAATAAGAGGCCTTATCGGCGGAAATGGAGGACGCGGCGCCGCTAACGAAGAGACGGATATATTGTCGGCTTTTCGGATGCCGTCCATTATCCCGGTCTATGACGAATTTGGCGGTTATGCAGGTACCGCTGCGAAAGGCTTTAATAACCCGCGAAATCCAGTCGCATCCAGAAACCGAAGCAAAGATAACGGCGGCTATTCCGTCACCGGCTTTGGAAATGTTTATACAGAAATCGACATTTTAAAAAATCTCATGTTCCGCAGCAGCATCGGTGGTTCGCTGGGGAATAGTTACACTTATTCCTATAGCCCTCCAACCTATGAAAACTCGGAAAACACGTCGTCCTATACTTATAGCGAAGGCGCAGAGGCTGGCTACAACTGGACTTTCACGAACACGATGCAATACAATCATAAGATCGGCAACCATGCGTTCGACGTAATGGCCGGGATAGAAGCGCTCAATACAGGCACTACCCGGAATATCAGCGGTTCCGGCCAAAACCCGTTTTCCACAGATGTCAATTACATCAGTATCACCAATACACAAAGCTCGGGAAGAGTTGTTAATAGTTCTTATGAAAAAGGCTCAAACTTCTTTTCCATGTTTGGCCAGTTCAAATACAGCTACAACGATAAGTACTATTTTACGGGACTATTAAGACGGGACGGCTCCTCCAGGTTTGGCGCTGAAGAACGATATGGTACGTTCCCCGCCGTGTCAGCGGCCTGGCGGATTTCAGAAGAAAATTTCATGGCTTCAAATTCTTTCATCTCCGACTTGAAAATACGGGGAGGCTGGGGGAAGCTTGGCAACTCCAATAATGTGGATCCCATGAACCAGTTCAACCTGTTTGCGTCCAGCGTCAGTCTCTCAACCTACGACATTACCGGTTCCAATTCAGGTGTAACGGAAGGATTCTACCGAAGCAGAATAGGAAACCCCAATGCCAAATGGGAAACCTCCACAACATCAAACATTGGATTCGATGGTTCCTTCCTGGACGGAAAAGTGGATGTGATATTTGATCTCTGGAGAAAAGACACCGACGACCTTCTTTATACACTCGAGACCGCTGCGGTTGTCGGCGGACTTGCCGCTGACCCGGCGATCAACATCGCGAAAATGCGAAATCAGGGTATCGACATAGAAGTAATCACACGGGCAACCGCTTTTTCAGTAGTGGATATTGAGATCAAGGGATCAGGTTCGTTCCTGCAGAATGAAATCATTGCATTAGCGCCGGGTGTAACTTACTTTGACGATGGCAGTACGCGTAACGGGAATGTAATCCGAAATCAGGTTGGTCAGTCTATCTCCTCCTACTACGGTTACAAAGTACAAGGGCTGTTCCAAACGCAGGAAGAGGTCGATGCCGCACCTGCTCAGGAAGGAAAAGGCCTCGGACGTTTCCGCTATGAAGATATTGACAAGGACGGATCTATTACTACGGCTGACCGCACAAACCTGGGAAGCCCGGTTCCCAAATTTACAGGCGGGTTAAATCTGAAAGTCAACTATAAAAACTTTGAACTGGAAAGTTTCTTAAGTATCACACTCGGCTTACAAAACTACAATTTCTCAAAATGGTTTACCGACTTCTACCCTTCGTTCACCGGCGCCGCCATCGGAACGAATGTCCGTGATTCCTGGACGCCCGAAAACGGCGGAAATACCGTTCCTATTTTCGAGAACATTTCCAACTTCAGCAATAACACTCAGTCAACTTCCTATTATGTCGAAAACGGAAATTACGCACGCCTGACCAACCTGTTGCTGGCTTATAAACTTCCTTCCGAATTTATTAACCGATATGGTATTGTCAACGCACGCATATATGTTCAGGGAACGAATATTTTTACTATCACAAAGTACTCAGGGCTAGACCCGGGTGTAGGTGGACAAGCCGATACAACCTTAGGGTTGGATATTGGAAATGCTCCGGTGACAAGAGGATTTAACATCGGTGTTAATCTCACATTTTAATACGGCAATAATTGTCTTGATTTTTTGAGTGCTATAATTATTTATTATGAAAAAAAACAATCAACATTCTATAATTGTATTTACGGTCCTGGCTGCGTTAAGCTCCATGCCGTTTTCCTGCAAGGATAATTTCCTGGAGGTTCCCGTTACAGGGCAACTGGGCGAAACACAGGTTCAATCCCTGAAGGGTTTGGAAGGGTTACTTGTAGGGGTTTATTCCGTACTGAATGGACGAAGTAACGGCTGGCATGGTGGAGCTTCAAACTGGATGTGGGGAAGTATTCGCGGAGGCGAGGCCAATAAGGGCAGTAATGCGGGAGATTTCAACTCCATGAATCCGGTTCAGCGTTTTGAACTCGACCCGGTAAATAGCGAGGTGAATTATAAATGGTCGGGATCGTATGAGGGAGTGGCTCGGGCTAATCTGCTCCTTGCCAACATTCAAAATGCGGCTGATGTAAGCGAGTCGGATATTAAGCGGCTCACCGGAGAGGCCAGGTTTCTGAGAGGACACTACTATTTCGACCTGAAGAAAAACTTTCTCAATGTACCATGGGTTGACGAAACGATGACTGACACCGAAGCCAGCGATGTGCACAACGATGTGGATATCTGGTCCAAAATAGAAGAGGACTTCCAGTATGCTTACGACAATTTACCCGAAACTCAGTCCGATGTGAGGAGAGCAAACAAATGGGCTGCGGCGTCCTACCTCGGAAAAGCGCTCTTATACCAGCAAAAGTTCTCCAAGGCTAAGGCGATCTTTGATGAAGTAATTGCCGACGGTCAGACCTCTACGGGTAAAAAGTATGGTTTGGTTCCCAAATTCGAAGACGTGTTTGTGGGTGAGAATGAAAACCATGAAGAATCCATCTTCGCATTCCAGGCGGCAGCCAATACCGGTGACGTGAATAATACCAATCATGACCTGGCGATGAACTACCCTTATAACACCGGCCCCTCCGGCCCGGGAGAATGTTGTGGATTCTTCGGCCCAAGCTTCGAATTAGCAAGCTCATACAGGACCACTCCCGATGGTTTACCTTATCTCGACGGTTCATACAAAACAACCTTCGAGCTAGTTACCGATCAGGGTGTAGCCAGCGACGACGCATTTACACCGGATCAGGGAAATCTTGATCCACGATTGGATCTGACAATCGGCCGGAGATACATTCAGTTCCTCGATTGGATGCCCCATCCGGGATTCGATTGGATACGCGATCAGTCATATGCGGGACCATACACGCAGAAAAAATATTCCTATCGCAAATCAGAAAAGGGTATTTATCAGGATGGAAGTTCGTGGACTCCGGGATATCACGCCATCAACTTTATGATCTTGCGATATGCCGATGTTCTGCTAATGGCAGCGGAGGCGGAAATTGAGGCTGGTAGCGTCGCTCAAGCTGTTGACTATATCAATCAGGTGAGAACACGCGCCGCAAATCCCGAATCATTTGTCAAAGGAAAGTTGGTTGGTTTTACGGACGGCAACTTCAAATCACCTATACTTGATTTTACCCAGGATGCGGCAACGTATACGATCGGTACGTACCCAACATCGTTAAGTAAAACGGAGGCGATCGCCGCCGTACGCTTTGAGCGGAAGCTCGAATTGGCCCTGGAAGGTCACCGGTTTTACGACCTTGTGAGGTGGGGAGTCGATGTCACCGAAATCAACGAATACCTCAGCTACGAAGGCGCTAAACTTCCCACCAACTTAGGTGGAGCGACATACATTTCCACCGATGCATATCTGCCTATTCCACAACGACAAATTGATCTGCAGGGTGCCGATGTACTGACGCAAAACGACGGTTATTGATACAAACCAAACGAACAAGCCATCTTAAAGGCTTGTTCGTTTAAAATATTGTTCCTGCTAAAAATTGGAAACTCTCCTCCGAAATCAAGTGAAAAAATCTTATTGAAAAATGAATGCCCGGCGTTTTCCGTGTATTCCCGAAATCTTTCGAAATCAGGTTCCCGTGAATCAAAAATCATTTCCATCGCAGGTTTAATACTCTTTCAGGATCAAAAAAACTCCGCATCATCTACGAATTATCGCCGTCGAATCCTGTTTCCATTCAAATTTATCCGTGATGCGATTTGTCATGACTTTCGACCGTCATCCACTAGTTGACCTAAGTTCGTACCTGCCCGGTACCGTCCATTCTCATATGGTCTGGGCGAAAGCGGAATTCGTCTACAAAATACCGCCAATTGTATATTTCCTGACGACGGAGTTTCATATAAAGCTATCTATACAGCGATCCACGATAAAAGAAAGCTCTTTCATCAATGACATGAAACCTTTTCCCGTGGCATCCGGCGAAGTGCTTGCAATTCTTAAGACAGCGAAGTGATTTTGTCACATCACGGGAATACGGCTATTCTTCTATACAATTCACCGGAACATCCAATACCTGGAACCTATCCGTCTGAATGCAGTTTAAAATTAAAGTCGGCGCTCAAAGCGGATCATACACGAAAGGCAAAGAAGAACGCTTTAGCGCAGCTAATAAATTAAAAAGTAAATGACGACCCGACAAATGAAGCACCTAATTCCTTTGACTCTTGTCCTGTTGATTACACATTCCGCGTCCGCACAAACTCAAACATCGGAGGCATGGAGTCTCGCCCGCTGCATTGAATATGCCACAAGCAATAACATTACCGTTAACCAGTCACGGCTGGATGAACAGAGTTCCAAGATCAATTTAAAACAATCGCGGGCCACACGTCTTCCAACCATAAGCGGATCGGCGTCTCAATCATTGAACCATGGAACCAGTACCGATCCGATTACCTATGAGTTTGTCTCTCAAACGGTTCAGTCGTCGAGTTTCGGTCTTAGCGCACAGGTCGCGCTTTACAACGGGAATAAGGTGAATAATACGATCAGGCAAAATAATCTCCTTGTCGAACAGAATTCACTGTTTGTTAAAGAAGCCAGAAACAGCATTACGCTGAGCGTCACAGAGGCGTATCTGCAGGCTCTCTATGCGCGAGAATCAATACGCAGCGCGGAGATCAACCTCAATGCTTCGGAAAAACAACTTGAAAGAACCAAGGCCCTGTATGATGCAGGCTCGGTAGCAGCCAAGGACCTGGCCGATATCAAGTCTCAATACGCGACCGCCCAATATACGCTGGTCGCCGCCAGGAATACCTTGAATCAATATCTGTTAACATTAAAACAGCTGCTGGAATTGGATCCGCGACAATCTATTGAAATTGTATCTCCTGAAGTCGAATTCGGCAACATAATCATACCTGACCGGTATGAAGTCTATGAAAAAGCGATTGCTGTTATGCCTGAGGTTAAGTCAAGCGTCCTTCAAAGGGAAGTTCAAACGTTCAATCTTAAAATTGCAAAAGCCGGATATCAGCCGACTTTATCGTTCACGGGAGCCTTGTCGACAGGTTACACGAACACCCAGAACTTCACGTTTGAGAATCAGCTAAATAACAATTTCAGTCAGCGTCTGGGCCTTAGCCTGAGTATTCCGATTTTTAATAATCTGCGAACGACATCCAGTGTTCAAAACGCACAAATTGCAATCCGGTCTGCGGAACTGGACATCCTCAACGAGAAGAAGGAGCTGTATAAAAAAATTGAAAATGCCCACCAAAGCGCGTCAGGATCACAAAGTGAGATGACCGCCGCTTCGGCTCAGGTGGATGCAGCGAAAGAAGCATATGAGCTAACGAAACTGCAATTTGATGTTGGGCTGGTAAACACAGTAGACCTGTTGATCAACCAAAACGAATATCTGACCGCTCAGCAAAAGTATCTGCAAGCGAAGTATAGTACAATACTTTATTATCTGCTCTTACAATTCTACCAGGGAAACGAAATTAAATTCTAACGTTAATGAGAAGGACTATTTTAATTGTATTGTCGGTCGTAGGTTTATTAGCCGTGACGGCCGCGGCTTATTTCATTTTTTTCAAAAAAGATACGGTTGATATACAAGTAGAGACCGTTATGGTCAAAACCGGGTCGATCAGCAAAATGGTCACCGCTACCGGAACCGTTGAGCCGCTGAATAAGGTTGAAGTCGGCACACAAGTATCCGGTGTTATCGAAAAAATACTGGTTGATTACAACACAACGGTAAAGGCCAATCAGCTAATAGCGGAGCTGGACAAGACGAATTTAAAAGCCGCACTATGGGAGGCGAATGCCGTCCTCAACACGGCGCTCAACGAACAGGACTACCAGCAAAAGAATTTTGAAAGGATCAGTAAACTCTACAACAGTAAAGTAGTCAGTGACACGGACTATGAAGAAGCGCTGTATAAGCTTAACAACGCAAAAAACGTTGTTGACCAGCGGAGATCCGACCTTAGCAGGGCCAGGACTAATTTGAGTTATGCCAGTATTTACTCGCCGATAGATGGTGTTGTTATTTCCAGGGCCGTAGAGGTCGGACAAACCGTTGCCGCCAGCTACGCCACTCCTACGCTCTTTACCATTGCCCAGGATCTGAAACAAATGCAGGTGGAAGCGGATGTAGATGAAGCGGACATCGGACAGGTAAAGACCGGTCAGCGGGTTACCTTCACCGTGGATGCTTATCCGGATGATTCGTTCTCCGGAAACGTCACACAGGTACGGCTCGAGCCGGTAGAAGAATCCAACGTGATTACCTATACCGTGATCATTAAAGCGGACAATCCTGAAAAAAAACTAATGCCCGGACTTACCGCCAGCATTTCCATTTATACAGAAGAGGTCAATGACATTCTGGTCGTTGAAACAAAGGCGCTAAACTTTCAGCCTGATGAGAAATTGCTGGCAGCTTACCATCAACAGGAAGCAGGAGAAGATTCCGGAACAAATATGTCAGAAAAAAAAGCACCTTCTCCATCCAAAGCCGGTCATAATACCTTGGCAGCTTCCAATACCGCGGAAGAAAACCAACGGACGGTCTGGGTTAAGGAAGGCGGCCGGATCAGAGCACAACTGGTAAGAACAGGAGCGAGTGATGGCCTATCGACACAAATTACCGAAGGATTAAAAGAAGGCGACCTCGTTGTGTACGCGCTGAAGACACAGGCAACCGAAGGCGCTGCATCCGGTGAGAATTCCAGTCCATTCATGCCGAAACCGCCGGCACAAAAAAAGAAGTAACACAATGAAAAAGATCATTGATATATCCGATCTCAAACGCGAGTTCGTGATGGGCGAAGAAACGGTGAGAGCATTAAAAGGAATCACATTTTCGGTTGAGGAAGGAGAATTTGTAACGATCATGGGCGCCAGCGGTTCGGGAAAGTCAACATTGCTCAATGTGCTCGGCTGCCTGGATCAGCCCTCGTCAGGTACCTATCGGATCGACGGCCTTTTGGTAAAGGACCTTGGCAAGAATCAGCTGGCTAAACTCAGAAATGAAAAAATCGGTTTTATATTTCAATCCTACAACCTCCTGCCCCGAACTACGGCTTTTGAAAACGTGGAACTACCTCTATTATATAATGAGTCCATCTCATCAAAAGAGCGAAGGGAAAGAGTATCAGAGGCCCTGCGGCTGGTGGGTCTCTCAAACCGGTCATATCATACGCCAAGCCAGCTTTCCGGTGGACAGCAACAACGTGTAGCTATCGCAAGAGCCCTGGTCAATAACCCGGTTTTGATCCTGGCCGATGAGGCTACGGGCAACCTTGATACCAGAACCTCATACGAGATCATGGCGCTGTTTCAGGATCTGAACCAACAAGGCAAAACGATCGCATTTGTGACCCACGAACCTGACATCGCCATGCTAAGCAAGAGAACGATTGTATTACGGGACGGCAAGATCATTAAAGATTATCCGGTTGAAAAACAGATCCGTGCCGTACAAGCCCTGGAACAATTGCCAAAGGAAACAGAATCAGAGACCCACCTATGAAAACCGTTAATCTTTCAAAAATCGCCTGGAAAGCATTGCACCGGAACCGGTTACGCGCATTCCTTACCATGCTTGGGATCATCATCGGTGTGGCCTCAGTCATCGCGATGCTGGCCATCGGTGAAGGATCCAAGCAGAGTATCAAAAACCAGATCTCAAGCATGGGATCGAATATGGTATTCGTACAACCTGGCAGTGACTTTCGCGGTGGTGTACAGCAGGACTTCGGAGCTTCAAAAACACTAACGTTGAACGATCTTAAAGCCTTAAAGGAAAAAAATACCACCCTGACCGATCTGTCTCCCCAGGTAAACGGCAACGGGCAGGTAATCGTTGGAGCAAATAACTGGCCCACGTCTATATATGGAGTAAGTCCTCCCTATCTTGCTATCCGCAAGCTCTCTGTTGTGACGGGAGAAATGTTTACGGAAAAAGACGTAGCTTCTGCCGCTAAAGTGGCGGTCATCGGGCAAACTGTTCTGAAGAATTTATTTAAGAATGGGGAGGATCCTATCGGTCAAACGGTACGGTTCAACAAAATTCCTTTCAAGGTTATTGGTGTGCTTGCTGCAAAAGGTCAAAATACGTTTGGTCAGGACCAGGATGATATTATTCTCGCGCCGTACACAACAGTACAAAAAAGGATATTGGCCATAACACATCTGCAATCCATTTCGGCTTCCGCAAGAAGCGAAGAACTGGCGGAGGAAGCAGCAGCTGAAATGGCCCAGATCATTCGCGTCTCCCACAAACTTAAAGCCGGTGAAGAAGATGATTTTAACGTAAGGTCGCAGCAGGAATTAATTTCCACTTTCAGTTCTACAAGCGAAATACTGACTGTCTTACTCGTAGCGATTGCAAGTATATCGTTGATTATCGGCGGCATAGGCATTATGAACATCATGTACGTGTCGGTTACCGAACGTACGCGGGAGATCGGCCTGCGTATGGCTGTAGGCGGCCGTGGTGTGGATATCCTCCTTCAATTCCTCGTGGAAGCGATTTTAATAAGCATCACCGGCGGACTAATTGGTGTGTTGCTTGGCGTTGGCAGTGTCTACGTTATTTCAGAATATTTAGGATGGCCGACACTGATTACCCCCTCGTCAATTATTATCTCCTTTGTCGTCTGCGCCATTACGGGGATATTTTTTGGCTGGTATCCCGCCCGCAAAGCAGCAAGGTTTGACCCGATCGTTGCATTACGGTACGAATAAGTTTTAATAAATTGGATTCTTTACAGTAAAAGATCAACACGTGATACCGGAGAATAAAGACAGAAAGAAAATAAGATACGCGGAAATATCCCTTCATCTGCTGATCTGGGCCGTTATCTTTAATCTCCCGCTGTTGACATCCGAAAACAGCGCACACACCTTTCAGGACTATCTGAGGATGTGGACCGTTCCTGTATTTTTTGTGATCGTCTTTTATATCAACTATCATATACTGATCCACAGATTCTTATTTTCCGGCAAAATCGGAGGATTCTTTATTACCAATTTAGTCCTTTTCTTTTTGTGTAGCCTGGCCATGGAGGAATTGAAATACCTGACATTGCCTCCGATCGACGACAACCCGTTCTCGAAAAGTACTTCTCCCCAACATTTTTACATCAGAAATTTCATCGCCCTTGCCATGACTACAGCCGTAAGCGTGGCGATCGTTACTACAAAACAATGGCTCAGGTCCGAGGAACTTCGCAAGGAATTAGAAAGTGACCGCATAAAATCAGAGTTGCTTAATTTGAAGAATCAGTTAAATCCTCATTTCTTCTTCAATACGTTGAATAACATTTACGGCCTGATCATCCAGGATCCTCAAAAGGCGCAGGAAACCATGCATCAGCTTGGCAAATTAATGCGATACCTGCTTTACGAGAGCAATGAAAGGTTTGTTCCTTTAAGTAAGGAAATCGACTTTACAAAAAGCTATGTAGAGCTTATGAAATTGCGAATGACCCCGAACGTGAGAGTGGATTCGACGTTTCCCGAAAAGAGCACAGGGATCGCGATCGCTCCGCTACTCTTCATTTCACTGATCGAAAATAGTTTCAAACATGGTGTTAACCTCGATAAACCGGCTTTCATCGAAATGGTGATGTCGGTAACCGAATCAAAACAACTGACATTCAACATCAAAAACACTTCTTTTCCCAAGAGCGATACGGACCGCAGCGGTTCAGGCATCGGGCTCGATAATTTAAAGAAAAGGTTGACGCTCCTTTATCCGGAAAAACATACTATTACCTTTACGTCAGGGGGAAACTATTTCGAATGCACCATAACCCTCGATTTATGATCAATTGCCTCATTGTCGATGACGAACCGGTGGCCCTTGGTATCCTTGAAGACTACGTCACCAGGACACCTTACCTTCATCTCGTTGGAAAATGTACCGGAGTGACGGACGTGCTGAAATTTATGGAGGACGGAGACATTGATCTTCTTTTTCTGGACATCCAGATGCCCGGCCTGACCGGCCTGGAATTTTCACAAACCCTAAGCAGCAAAATAAAAGTAATTTTCACCACCGCGTTCGACCAGTACGCGCTTAAAGGATTTAAAGTAAACGCATTGGGGTATTTACTCAAACCATTCAGCTATCTGGAATTTCTGGAGGCGTCAAATCGCGCTAAAGAATGGTTTGAGTTGACCAGGAAAGCGGAGGCAAAAGCTGATCCTGTTGTCGAAGAAGATGGTATCTTTATCAAATCGGAATACAAACTGATTAAGATAAACTATAACGATATATTATATATAGAAGGGTTAAAGGACTACGTGAAATTTTTTCTTTCAGGTAAAGAATGGCCAATCCTTACGCTCATGAGCCTCAAAATACTGGAAGAAAAATTACCGAAAAAACAATTTATGCGTGTACACCGATCCTTCATAGTCGCGTTGGATAAAATTCAAACAATAGAGCGAAATGAAATAACATTTGGGAAGATCAGTATTCCCATCGCAGATAAGTACAAGGATGTATTTAATGAGTTTATTAACAGAAGATCGCTGAAGTGACCTTCGCACCGACGGTTACGAACTCAACATTAGATGCACCGGTCACGCTTCGGCAGCGTCTACTTTTTATCATTTAATTCAACCCGTATTTTTACTTCTTTCTGATTGCGGAAAACAACAACCTCGGTGTTTGTCCCTATGACCGACATTCGCGCCTCCAGCAGATCGTATAGCTTATCAACCGGCCTGTTATTAAAGAACAAAACCACATCGTTAACTTGCAGGAACGCTGAAGCTCCGGATCCCTTTGCTACGTCTATCACGAGGACTCCCCGGGTAGCATCCATTCCGGTTGCCGAACGCTCCCCCAACGTCGCAAGATTCTTAACTTTCGCTCCCATAAAATCGATAACTTCAGTATCACCCACCTTGCTAAGGGAAATTACCGAAGGAATTGGCGCTTGTTTGGTCAGTGCCTTTAATTCCGGCGAAATAACGCCGAAACTATCCATCGAAAAGTTTTTGAAGCCTGTGGAAAAGGCGATAGAACCCTCTTCCAGCCTGAAGTCGCCATGCTGTGGATCTACAAAATCAAGGTCACCACAAACGGAATGCTTGTCTGTCCCCCTGCTCCACGCCGCTTTGAGCGAAGCAGAGTCAGGGAACACGTTGTAATCTGTTTCTCTGCCCCAAACGTCAACATTAATGGGCAGGTATCCCGCTGAAACAATATTATGCCGAAACACGTCATTACTGTTCTTAAACCAGACGTGAGGATGAAAGGTGTTGTTAACCATGATGTTATTCTCAACCACCCGGTTTACACCCTCACGAAGTTTTATACCTCCGTTAAGACAGAGGTTGTTGTAAATAAAATAATTACTTGATCCATCGTCCAAATCAATATCCCAACCGTGATCGCAACGGAAGCGATTGTTGCGGATAGTAATCGGGTTTACTACGTCCAGCATGGTAAGGTTAAAATTGGTTTCGACAATCGAGTCGAGGACCTTCTTGTCAGGATGCCAGTAGCGATCACGGCCCCAGGAGTTGAAAGAGCCATGATCACCGCTCTCTTTTACCGTGTTAAATACATCGTTATATTCTATAATATGACCACCCCAGGTTCCTTCACTGATATTTATACCGGCGCGGGGAACATCATAAATCGTATTGTGGCTCACCGTAATGCTCCGGCACATCGACAGTTCCACTCCTGCCGATTGTTTTTCCACCAACCCCAGGTTAAACATCAGGTTGTTGTATACGCTGCTTTCTGCCGGGTAGTTGTTTGTTTTAGGGCCGGGAGTTCTGTCTATTTGTTTTAGTGGAACAAATTCGTGGTATTCGAAACTTGGGGACCATACGGCACCGGGATCACCAACAAAACAGATGGCGCTGGCGCCGATTTCCGATATCATATTCCCGGATATCTCACAATTACGGTTGAAGTTATTGAAGAATATGGCATTGCCTCCGAGGTTGTTGAGGGTGCAATTTTTTAGCGAGCAGTTTACAGCACCATCGAAAAGTACAGCGCCCCCGCGGTAAATAGTCCAGTCACTGCGTAACAACGGCTCCTTGTTGGCCATAAAGGTGCGGAGCGTCTGCGTAAGCGTGAGTCCTTCGATCGAAATGTTTTTTACAGGATTGGTTTCCGAACCTTTAAATTCAAACAAGTGGGCAAGTTGTGAAGTTTCAAATTTCGCGGTCCTGATATCCAGGTTTTCCGGAGGATAGTAATATAGGATTTTACCTTCCTTGTCGTAAAACCATTCGTTGACCGTATCCAATTCTTCGAAAATGTTTTCAACAAAACGGTGCTTTTCGTGCATACCCATGCGTCTGTTGTTTTGCCAGCCGCCTTCCAGAACAGGTTCTCCGTCGCCGTTTTTTTCACGGATAATGTAGTGGAAATCTCCCCATTCGTTTCGGTGAAGCGCATGCACATACCCTCCCTGCGGAGATTTCCAGCGGGCGACCCTTTCCTTGCCCAACGCATCGGCTGCTGTTCCACCCAGGAAACGGGCGGAAGCATCGTAGTTCGGATAGCGGGCCATTCGTTGCAATTTCCCGTTGACAATCAATTCATCAAATACAAACACCTGGTCCACTTTAGCTCTCCAGATACCGTTTCTGTAGGTTTCCCATTTCAGGTTCAGAGGCTTCCCACCACTAACGACGACCTTCTGATTTTCAAAATTCCTGATCGTAAGTGTTTCGCCTTTTTGTCTCGAGTCGCCGGACGTTAGGATTACAGGATGTTCCAGGTAATACGTACCCCCTAACAGATGTATCATAACACTGCCCCGCGTTTTACGGGCCTCGGTAAGCGCCCTGGTTATTGAAGCAAAAGGTTTTCCTTGTGTTCCCCTGTTAGCATCATTCCCTGATGGGGAAACAAAGAAGGTCGTTTGTGCCTGAACGATTGTGCCTAATAGAAGCTGAACAAGTGCAGAGTATAAAATTTTTTTCAACACACTTTAAGATTTATCAATTCGTAATCACATCTAATTCAGCATATCCTGTATTATCGTTGTTCTCCGCATTTTTCAAGGCCCGCAACTTAATATAGCGGGCTTTGGCAACGGGGAATTTTTTGATTTGCCATACAGGGTTGTTTTTGATGTTGGAGAATTCCCCATGATCTGCCAGTTTCCACGTTTTATTGTCGGCTGATACATAGAATTCGTAGTGGGTAATGATACCAGGACTCCAGATACCCGGATCGGGATGATATTTGAAACCGCTAAGATTTTGTTCGCTTGTTAAATCGACGACAAGGTCGACAGGCATTTTTTTGTCCTTGCTTTGGTGATGCCAGGTGGTAGACGTGTTTCCATCCAGGATCGCAGCGGCCTTTACATCGTCTATTCCAACGATCTTCCAACCTTTGCGGCAGATGTCGAATTTTTCGAGCGTCACAGGACTGCTTTTATCCGTTGCCGGATCATAGGCGATTGCCTTTACATCCACTTTCCCGTCTGTCGGAACAGGGCCTGAATACATTTCCGAATTCAGTGTGGGTTCGCTGCCATCCAACGTGTAGTAAAAATATGGACCTATATCATTTGTGCTGATGGTTATTTCCCCTGATTGACTTCTGATAATGGAAGGCGAATTCAGGAACACCGGCGCATTATAAATTCCGATATTGGAAATTACCGGGCAGCTTTTCGAACCGGTAATATTGAATCGGACTTTTGTCGCCGCAACTGCCGGAAAACGAAGGATACGTTTATACCCGATAGTTGTTCCTTTAGCCAGTTCTTTCCAGGCTCCGTCGACCAGCGCCTCCACCGTGAAAGATTTCACACGTTGCCCCAGGCGAATGTACTCCTGCACCAAAAAGCGGTTGATCAATGTCGGTTTTTCAAAATCAATTGTCAACAGCGGCGTTGTTATACCATCGTCGGTAGTCCAATACGTGTCCTTATTGTTGTCAACAGCCTTGTCGGCTCCGAATATGTCGGCATTTTCACGAATATTCGACGCCGTGACATTTTGGTTTTCAGCAAGGTTTTCCGCAAACGAAGCGTTGACTTTTTCCGCCAGGTCCAATGCCGCTTTTTTGTCGTTTTCATGAATTAAACCGTTGGGCATAATCGGAAAATTAAGTAGTAAGGTTCCGTTACGTCCAACAGAGTTATAATAGGTATCCATTAATTGATGCACCGTTTTTACTTTGGTGTCTTCATTTGGATGGTAGAACCACTCCGGCCGGATGGAAGTATTCACTTCAGCCGGCACCCATGAATCTCCATCTTCCAAACCGAAATGCAACATCTCCCACGCTACTTCCCCTGTGCCGTTCAACAGACTCCAGTTTGTTTCACCCACAAAACCTGATTCCGTTCCAACCCAGCGAAGGTCACCTCTGTCGCCTCCATCGTTCCATATCACGATGTTGGGCTGCAATTCGCGAATCATCTTATACGTATTCTTCCAATCATAATAGACGGTGCGATCAATTTTGCGGTTTTCGTTGGCACCTCCATAATATCCAGTGCCCCCGTTGGCTCCATCGAACCACACTTCGAAAATGGGGCCATAGTTCGTAAGCAATTCCGTGAGCTGGTTGCGGAAGTACGTAATGTATTCCGGTTTTCCGTAATCGGGATGGTTTCTGTCCCACGGAGACAGGTAAACGCCCATTTTTAAACCGTATTCTTTGCAAGCTTCCGCCATTTCGCGCACTACATCTCCCTCTCCATTTTTCCACGGAGCATTTTTTACGGAATACTCGGTGTATTTTGATGGCCAAAGGCAAAAACCTGAATGGTGTTTTGCCGTCAGAATTATTCCTTTCATACCTGCTTCCTTGCAAATACGAGCCCACTGACGACAGTCCAGCTTTTCAGGATTAAACAGATTAATATCTTCATTACCATATCCCCAGGATTGATCGGTGTAAGTATTCAGGGAGAAGTGGACGAAAGCGTAATATTCCATTTCCTGCCACCTCATCTGATCTTCTGTCGGAACAGGGCCGATGGGAGCTGGAGCTTTTGGTTGCGTGCAACTGACGATTATCAGGCACATGGAAATAACAATTCCGTACAAGAAACATCTGTTCATAAAGAGAATTTGATTTAGCTTTTTCATATTGGAATCAACCGGATTACTTAACGTTAATAACGACTTCATCACCTGCCAGATTTTCAGAAGACGCTTTTAATCTGATCTCCCCCCCTTCCCTATCGGACTGCACCAGAACCAGGCAATATCCGTTAAAAGCCATGCGCCGGGTGGCCTTATCGGGTTCGTGGCTGCTGGGATTACCATTTCCGGTACCGATTATTCTTCCTGGACCTTCGATCGAAAATTTCACCAGATTATCAGCTGTCGGAACTACTCTTCCTTTGGCGTCTTTGATGGATATCCTGATAACGGCGACATCCTGACCATCCGCCCGAAGGGTATTGCAATCGCTGGTTACCGCCACCTGTGAAGGAGCTTTTGTGGTTTCAACAACATCTCTGGTAATCACTTTGCCCCCTTTATACCCTCGTGCTTCCAGCTTCCCGGGCTGGTATGTAAGATTCCATATCAATTTTTGATAGGGAATCGCTTTCTGTCTCCCTACACTTTTGCCGTTAAGGAATAACTCCACTTCTTCACAACTGGTGTAGCCGTGTACCTCGATATTGTGTCCTTCTTTACCTCCCCAATTCCAATGCGGGAATATGTGAACAACGGGGTGACTGGTCCATGCAGCTTTGTATGCATAGTATCCGTCTTTGGGGAAACCACAGATATCCATAAACCCGAAATGCGAAGTGACACACGGCCACCGGTAAGGCGTCGGTTCGCCTCTGTAATCGAAGCCCGTCCAAACGAAAGTACCGCCGAGAAAAGGGTATTTAACTATGTCTGCCCAATCTTCGCCGGGAAAAGGACCCCAGTTGGGCTCCCACTTACTGAGGTTCGATACAAAACCTTTTTCCCGATTGTTTTCATACTCGCCGCGTGTTGAAACAAAACTTGTTGACTCCGTAGAAAACACAACTCTTTCAGGATTATTCTCATAATCTCTTACATAAGCCAATTTCTTGTCTCCATAGTTGTACCCGACAACATCCAGCACTTCGCTATACCCACCTTCGTTTCTGCCATGGTTCATCGCGGCTGTGACAGGACGTGAAGGGTCGATCATGTGCGTAGTGTTTACCAGTGTTTCAAGTATTCTTGCTCCCGTAACAGAACCCTGTATCGCCTCCTCATTTTCCATGCTCCACATAAATATAGAGGGGTGGTTTCGATCCCGGTACAGCATGGTTTTCAAATCTTCTAAACGCTCCCCGGAGCTGGATAAATAGCGATTCTCAGCCAGCACGAGCACTCCCATACTATCGCACATATTAAGCATTTCGGGAGTGGACGGATGATGGGCGCGATAGCCATTACATCCGACTTCCTTAAGTAATTTTAACTTATACCAGTTTATTTTGTCGGGAAGTGCAACACCGATGCCCGCAAAATCCTGATGATTGCTGGTGCCCTTTACCGGATAAAGCTTTCCATTGAGAAGAAAACCATTGCGGCTGACCTCTATTGTCCTCACCCCAAAAGTGGTCTCATACGTATCCACTACGTTTCCATTTTCCGAAACCTCTGTGAGTATTTTGTAAAGGTAGGGTGTCTCAGGCGACCAAAGCAATGGTTTTTTGATGGTTCCCTCCTGTGATATTTCAATGTGACCAAGAGACCCGATTTGCAGGAACGATTCTTTCCTATCGAGCACTACTCCTTTGTCATTGACAATCCGGGAAACAAGCCTAACGTTTTTATCGGTATTGTATTCGTTTTTCAGGGTGGTTTTTATACTTACAGAAGCCTCGTCAGCCGAAACGGATGGCGTTGTTATAAACGTTCCGAATCTATCCACGTGCAGCCTGTCGGTTTTCATAAGCCAGACGTGCCGGTAAATACCACCACCTTCGTACCACCAGCCTTCGTACTCGCTGGCATCAACTTTCACCAATACGACGTTTCGGCCTTCGTCCCCATAACGCAAAACTTCCGTCAGGTCGTAATTTGAGGGAGTGTATCCACTTTGGTGGTTCCCCAGAAGATGACCATTTACCCATACGGTACTGTTCCTGAAAATACCGTCAAACTCGATTGATATTTTTCTGCCCAAATCAGCTGCCGGGATCTCAAATTCTTTCCGGTAAAAACCGATGCCAGTGGGCAAATATCCATTGCCGGCTGGTTGGCTACCCAATGTATTGTCATTTACAAAATCGCCCTCAATAACCCAGTCGTGCGGAACACTCACATCGCTCCAATCACGAGGGTAAAAGACCTTATAGCTGTTTTCATCCGTATAGTCAATAATTGTGTCTTTAGCGGAAATAATATTGACATTAACGTCGGTCAATCCCCCCTGGCCACCTGCCTTGAGCATTCGCTTCATGGCGATGTCACCTTTGTGAAACTGCCAGTTGAAGTCAAAGTTTTCTTTCGCTCTTTGTAATTGTGATTTCGGCTGCCCATATCCTTCTGTTCCGTTGACAAGGATGTTCGACAGAAATATTGTGATGCTGAAGAAGGTTGATAGAATTTTCAAGTCCAGGTCTTTGAAGTTATTTATTGTTTATGATCATGTGGCTTCACCTGGAATCAATCCTATCGCCGGGTTGCCTCATCTCATGGTGTATGGGTGTTTTCATTTGCTTACCATGAACTTTTCAACAGTTGTGCCGCTGGATTTTCTGATCAGCAATAAATAGAACCCGGGAGGAAGCGCCGATATATTAACGGTGACTGGTGATGTGCCATCATAATATTTTTGATCGGACTGTATCTCGCGACCGGTCAGATCATTCACACGTACTTCTATGGATTCAGCTACATCGGAGTTTATGTCCACCGAAATGAGATCGGACACAGGATTGGGATAAATGTTTATGCCCGCAGGCAGGCGCTTATACTTTTCAATTCCGGTTATCACCGGTTCTGATGTTGCTTTGGTTAACAAGACTGCTGTAGTTGAAAGCTCCGGCGCCAAGATAACAAAGAAATCTGAGCTTACTTCCACCGAGCTTTCTTTCAACGCATTATTTGTGTGTGATACAAATGTTTCATTGGATGGCAACGATGATAATTGCAAAGTAGTATAACTTCCGTCTGGCACGGAAATTCCATTCAGATTTACGGTTACGCTATGATCTGACATGTCCCGGTTCACAATGATTACGGTCATTGAGTCGGCTGCCTCATTCACGGTTGTGTATGCGGATACCGTGTTTTCACCGGAAGAGGGACTTGACACACTGAAGGGTTTCGAATATCGGCTAAACAGGTGTAGTGTTTCCCACATGCCGTTGAACCACGTCCAGGGAGAAAAGAGTTCGACTCCATGCCTGGCGAACGTACCTAGATGGGTACCATATATTACGGACGCCAGATTCGGGTCCGATGGTCCCGGACTCCATTCGCTGAGACCCAGTGTAATACCGTGGTCCGCTCCGAAATGCAGCGTCAACCAATCTTCAATGCGCTGAAAAATATATTCCCTGGTCTGTGAATTGTCCCAGCCACCGTTAATGGATTTCAAACCGTTTGCCCCGGGGTAATTGTAATCCTTATCATAAAATATCCGGTGATTTTGAAGCGCATCATGATCGGCCGGCGCGTAAGGGTAATGATGGATGTCTACTACATCAAGCACCCGGATACCCGATGTTTTTTCCTCATCGGCACATCGTTTAATGAAATACTCCAGGAAAGAGTAATATTTTCCACTGACTGTAACCCCACCACCTTTCCAATTATACCAATGCCATTCGCTGGTCGAAACGGGGCCGCAGATTTTTATCTCCGGGAATTTCGCTCTCGCTTTTTTTGCCAGTTCTATAAACCTGTCCACAAATTCCAAAGCCGATATCTGGTCAGGCATTACATCATCATGCGTTCCTTCCCAAATATCAGGCTCGTTGTCCATACTCCAGTATTGAAACTGATTCTTGTTTAGCCCAAGGCCACCGTTGCCAAACCAATGATCCAGGATCGCTACTGAAGAGTCGGCAGGCCATGCCATCGTGTAGAGAGCGGTATCACCTTCTGCCAACGCTTTTCCACCGGGGTTTGCCGTATTCGGAACACCACCTCCCGCCAAATTCTGACCATGTCCTTCCCAATATTGCGATCCATTAAAGGCCCAGTCGTTGAAATTGTGATCCCTGCCGGAGGCCGCTCTGCCGAGCAACTGAAACGCCCACATGACCTGTATATCAGGATGATCGGCCGCAATTTCCACCGAGGTCTGATCCCAATCGTTGGGATAAACATTGTTATACCAATCCGGATGTGATGTAATCTTTCTCCGCCAGTTATATTTGCTGGCATTGTTGCCGCCATTCATCCTGGCAAAACGCAAGCCTGCATCCTTATAAAAAGAGGCCGGCTGATCAAATGTGTTGTTGCGACCATAGATGTATGGTGACACCGCCCGTTTATCCCGGGTGGCGTTAACGGTGACGGTCACGGTCACGGCTTGTGCAAGTGCTATAGTCGCTCCCGAACAGCAGAGCATTGACACCAATAAATTTTTCAGTAAATATTTTTTCATATCAGGTTTCTATAGCGCAGCTTCCTAACGATGATCAACGACCTCTTCATTTTATATCCATGCCTTGTAAAGAATCCTCCGTCTCTGTCTTCAGGGTAAACGCCGCCAGGCTGAGCGTTTATTCTAATCAGCACCCGCGATAATGGCATCAATGGTACGTTGATCTTTTACGGTATTGTTTTGCCTGTCGAGTGCGCCACCGGTATCCCAGAAAAACGGTTTGATCCCGTGAAGCAGGGCCTGTTTGGTTACATAGGTCAGCCAATAATCAACTGCATCGTTGTGGGTCGCCAGATCTAAAGGAACATGGTTGCTGCCATCGCGCCTGTACGCGCCATATTCACCCATCAGCACAGGCATACCTTTATCGACAAAATTTTCCTTTAGCAATTTGAATCCTTTGAGTTGCTCATCTTCTTCTCCCCACGTAGGATTACGGTCAGGTTCAATCGCGGAATGATGCCCGGCTCCCCAGTAGTAAAACATCTTACCCCAGGATGCATCGCCGTCCAGAGCGCAGAATTGAAACGGTGTATAATTGTGTGATTCGTACATCATACGATTTGGCGTAGGATCGGTTGGGAATGACTCAACATCCAGCCATTCGATTGCTCCTTGTATGACCAATACCCGATAAGTATTCCGGCCACCGGTCGCGCGAACGGCGTCAACGAAAGTCTTGTGATACGAAAGCAATACCTCCATCTCGGTAGCGTCATCTGCGTTTGGCTCGTTGGCGCTTGCAAACATCAGATGTTCGTCAAAATCGTGCAGCGTTGTTGCTATTTGTTCCCAGTAAGCTTTTTGCTTTGCATTTACTGAATCCTTCTTAGCAGGTGTGCAATTATTCTCAAGCCATCCTCCATCCCAGTGGATGTTGAGTAAGACATACATATCATTATCTACACAATACCCAACAACTTCCTTTATCCTGTTGAGCCAATTCTCATCGATGTGCGCGGTTGCCTTGTCATCTACATGATGCCAATCCCACGCGCATGGAATTCGAATTGCGTTAAAACCCTTCTGCTTTACAAATTTAATATAGTCTTCCGTTATTACCGGGCTGCCCCAACCTGTTTCCCCGCCTGGAGATTCAAACGTGTTCCCAAGGTTCCAGCCCAGTTTTATTTTCGCCGCAAGTTCTACTGCGTCGCTACTCATTCCGGTCGCATCGGGTGGTTTGGGAAACGTATTATAAGACGGATACAGTTGAGAGACTTGCGAAACCGTTATGCGCCTTGCCTGACCATTTTCAGAACTGACTGTCAATATGCCGGAGCGCGTAGAGCCAGTAGCGTTCGGCACGGTTGTTAGTTGAATGGTAACGCTGCCGTTACCCGACGCCTGGCTCAATTGCAGCCAGTCTGATGCCGCGTTGCTGATACTCCAACTGTTGTTACATGTTAAAGTAATTTCCGATGTGCTGCCCGCTGCTGCAAAGGAAACGGTCGTAGGTGAAACCGACAGCTCCGGATCAACATCCTCTTTTTTACAAGAACAAAGAGAAACAATGGCTGCAAGAAATACTAAAGTAATCCTGTGAAAAAAAAAGATCTTCATATAATATTCGTCATTTTACGTACACAATATCATCGAAAGACCTGCACGATGATTCAATTTATCATTGAACACGTGTCAGGTCTTTACTTACATTCCGTTTTCCTGGTGTCGTTTTATCTTTTTACTACTCTGAAATTATCAAAGGCTGCATAGAACCCTGTCTGTGTAGGTGAAGCGCTGTAATTATGCATATAAAGGATCAGACCGCTGTTGCCGCTATCGCCCAACAAGGTCGCGAGGCTTGCTATCGGATCACCATTCCCGTCGTTTGAACGGAACGCAGACAATGGAATGGTCACAGTTTGCCAGCCAGTGGTGGAGTATGCGGCCGTACCCGTTGCGGAAATTTTCCATGGCTCATACCGGGCTCTGTAGCTATCATTGGAACTCTTGATACTGATTGTGCCCCCATTCCATGGATTGGGAACATTGACTTCAAATTTGAGTGCCCAGCTATTCGCAGGTTCCGTGAGATTTTCGGTTGGTATCCACTGTGCGCTCGGAATACGGATGGCATTCGCGGACTCATCTCCGGCGCCACCGTTCAAAGGGTTATTTTTCAGCACGAGATACATTCCGGAATTGCCTGGAAAATCCGCATTGTATGGTGGCCATCCGGAATTCGGGTCACCACTGGTAAGCTCGGCACCTCCCCACCATTCCCAACGAAAGTCGTCACCCCATTCAAAAGTGGATATTGCCCCCGTTGCGATATCATTTACATTGTACGCTGTCGTAAAAGTGCCGCTGACGGTTGTAATCTCAACGGGACCACCCTGCGTTAATTCGGGCACGGTAAACTTGATCGACTTTCCATCCTCCGATTCTTCGTAGGAAGTGATGGTTGCCCCGGCGAAAGTAAAATCCTGAACGGAAAGAAGGTTATTTCCATACAGAACAACCACGTCACCTTCTTTGGGCATTTCATAAGAAACACCCGTGATTATGGGAGGGCCGATAATCCGGATCGAAAAAATACCCGTTCCGAGCTTGGTGGTGTAGCTGATGGTATTTACAAGCGACGCGTCGCCACCCGACAATTCGGAAGGCACTTGAACAATAGCGCTTGAATCGGTGTATACAACGTTGGCCAGGTCAGCCTCGATACCCTGGAATGATATGCTCGTCGCGTCCTTAAGATTATATCCAACGATATTGATTTGTTGATCCGCAACTATCGATTCAACAATGATATCGTCGGGAGGGGAAGCGTGATTCCTTACATAGGATATATAAGGCGCTCCGGTGATCACAATTTCAAAAGAAGTGGCCCCGCTGCCGTTAACCACGGTAATAACATTCAACTTGTCTCTGGGCACGGTTTGAAACGGAATGGAAGGCACCTGTACAACGACACTTCCGTCCGTTGCAAAAGTGTTGTTGATCGTAGCCGGGATACTGCCGAAGTATACCTGTGTAACTTCGCTCAGATTTTTTCCAAGCAACACCACCCATTGGCCGGCATTCAATGTTTGCACAATGGTATCGTCAGGCGCCTGGGCGTAGTTCCGGATTTCAGTAATAACCGGAGGGCTTAGTTCATCCTTTTCACAGGCCAGTACCGCCATGAAAACAACTGCCACCCAGAAGATCCGGATAAAATAATTTCTATTGTATATTATCTTTTTCATTTCTCTTATGTTTTAAAATGAGTAGGCTACGGGTGGGTCTAACAACTTTGGATTGGCTGTTACTTCGCGTGAGGGCAACGGAAACTTAAACGTGTTTTCAGTCGCGGGTGTAATGATCCCGTACGCATCACCCTTTGTGGCGACACCGTTATCGATTGTAAATGTGACGCGCTCCTGTTCATTAAGGATTTTTATGGCCTCCGGAGCATTGTAATAAGAAAGCCTCACCAAATCTTCCCAAAAAAGACCTTCAGCAGCAAATTCGATCCTTCGTTCTTTGAACAACGCACCGGCATCAATGGATTCTACCGGATCAAGCCCCGCTCTAATGCGAACCCTATTGAAGTACAGCAGCGCGTCGGGGTCGGCTGTTGAGTTGTTATTGCCCATAACAGCTTCCGCATAGATCAGGTATACATCGGCTAGTCTTAATAACGCATTGTGTTCGGTAGAAGAAGTCAATGTCATGGTTGGCGCATTGTTATCGACATTTGTGCCAACGATGTGTTTTTTTAACCCGGAGTTACCTTTGTACGTATACCCTCCTCCCGCCGCGTTCAGCTCAGGGTAGTAGTCATCCTTAAGCATAAAAGTAGCCTTACGCCTGATCGAGTCTTCTTCCGGATATTGTTTATATAAATCGTATGTAGGCGATATCGCAAACCAACCGGCTTGCCCGTTTGCCGATATTTCAGTGCCACCCGGAGAATAGATTTGCAACATGTTACCCTCAAGCCATGCGCTGCCGGGAGCCCATTGGAGCGCAAACAGGGATTCCTGGTTATCGTTAAACTGAGTTTTAAAAATGTCGGCATAATTGGGCAGCAACGACAAACCACTTGTTTTACAAACATTTCCGGCATAATGTTTAGCGCTGTCAAGAAGGGACTGGTTGCGCTGGCCGGGGTTTTCCGTATTCAACCCGGCCCAGGTTAAATACACTTTACCCAGCAGACCTTGTGCCGACCATGTCGTTACTCTTCCCTGTGCATCGGCGGCAAGAAGGTTTTTCGCCGCGAAACGCAAATCTTCGACAATAAACTGGTAAACATCCGGGAGCGCATTACGGTACACCAACGGAGAGGTAATCAGCGTTGTATTATCCTCTATAATGGGAACAGCACCCCACAACAGCGCCAGGTTGTAATACGCATAGGCCCGAATAAACTTTGCTTCGGCAATAGCTCCGTTTCTGTCTGCCTCTGGAATCGATGCAGGAGCCTTTTGCTCAATGGCATTGATGGTAACATTACAGTGGGCAATAATCTTGTACATCGATTTCCAGTTTGAAATCATTATTTCATTCATTCCGGTGACGGAAAATGTATGAAGTTGAACCGCATCACCCCAATAGCCGACAGCCATATTGCCGCTCAGGACCTCACCCACCGGTAAGTAGCAGTTGTAATTCCAGTCACCCCACGGCGAGCCGCCATATAACGCTGCCGTTGCCAGTCTCAGATCATTTGCAGTTTGATAAAAATTCTCCGCGCTTATCTGCGATAACGGCGGACGGTCAAGAAAATCCTCGCTGCAACCGGCAATCAACGCGGCGACGAAAAGCAGACGGGTTATTATTTTATTTTTTGTTCTCATTTCCATTTTTTTTTAGAATCACATCACATACGATATACTTCGATCACAGGCTTATTTCGTTAGCTGCAGGCTTGCACCTATGGTAAATACGCGTGGTTGCGGATAAAACCCATCGTCATAACCGGCGTTCAGCGGATTCCATGAGCCAATTTCCGGATCCATACCTTTATAGTTAGTGATCAGAAACGCATTTGATACATTCATATATACCCGTAGCGCGCTGATGTGCGCTTTTTGCAGCAGTTTGTCCGGAAGCGTGTAACCCAGAGAAATGGATTTGCATCGCAGGAAGGATCCATCTTCGACAAACTTGTCTGACGGCCTGTTATTTTCGTTTGTATTATCGTTCCTGATACCTACAATCCTGGTATCGGGATTGACCACATATACATTGTCAACGTCAGTATCCGGCTTGTCAGGATCGATCAAGGCGAGCTTCGCATAATTATTCAATACTTTCAGGTAACCGAAGCTGGTACCGGGGTTCTCGCCGTTAACACGCATTTGATTAAACACTTTGTTCCCATAGCTGGCGCTGAAAAACACAGTCAAATCAAAATTCCTGTAGGAGAAGGAATTGTTTAACCCGATCTGAAATTCAGGTATCGGGGATCCGAGGTAGGTTTGGTCCAGTTCGTTAATAATACCATCACCATTGATGTTTTTAAACATCAGGTCGCCGTACCAGATACTTCCGCCTGCTGCGCCCACAGGTAATGGAACGCCGTTCTTTACGGGTAACGCATGTGTCTCGAAATCATCCTTCGTTGCAAAAACTCCATCTACAACGTATCCATAAAATTCGCCGATAGATCTTCCAACAACGGTCTGGCTGTATGGCGACCCCGCAAGTGACGCACCATCGGTATTGAGTTTCAAAACCTTATTGATATTTCGCGATACCGTTAAATCCGTCTTCCATAAAAAACCGTTCCTTTCGACATTCGTAGAGCTTATTCTAAAGTCAAATCCTTTGTTGTCGATTGTACCCACGTTTACGTAAGGCGCATCCAGAGATCCGGGAGACCAGCCAATAGCTGTCCCGGAGTACATCGGTAAGGGAATTTGCATTAACAGACCATCTGTTCTCCGGTTATAAAAATCCACGGAGAAGTTGAGGCGCCAGGAAAGGAAAGTTCCATCCAGACCAACGTTCGCATATTTTGTTTTTTCCCACTCCACGTAGGGGTTTGCAACGTTTTGAGTTAGTTGTGATATACCCGATAAACCGGTGGCAACAGTACTCAACGTAGATGTATAAGCGTAGTCCCTGATATTCTGATTATTCGTTAAGCCGTAGCCTGCCCGTAGCTTCAACTCATTAATACTCTTGAAGCTTTTCAAAAAGTCTGCATTATGAATCTTCCAGGCAAAGGCTCCGGAGTATGTTGTTACCCAACGGTTTCCGGTTGCAAATCTGGAAGAACCGTCTGTCCGGACGTTACCGGTAAGCAGGTATTTATCAAACAATCCGACGTTTAGCCGGCCGAAGTATGACTCTTGTGCGCTCTGATTTTTACCACCGGCATTAAGGGCTGTGGTCGGATCACCGCTACTGATTACCTGCACGTTGTTTGACGGGAAATTAGTACGGCTCGCACTTACACTCTCACCTTTGCTTAACTGAGCCTCGTGACCCACCATTACATTGGCACTGTACTTATCGTTGAACAAACGCGAATACGTGAGATAGTTCCGTACTGTTGTATAAATGCTTTGATTATAGTCGTATGAAGCGCTGTTGGTGTTTTGTTCTACAAGTCCCATGGTGTAAGACGGATTAAATTTATCTTCCGTGGCCATGGAAAAACTTGTTGTTACTTCATTTCTCAAGGTCAGCCCTTCGAGAAATGTTATCTCGGCGTAAACATTACCGAATAATTGATTCCTGCTTACCTCGTCCTTATTAATAAGGGCTATCGCATACGGGTTTACGGTGCTGTTCACCCAGCCATTGGGATTATATGCGCCACCCCAGCTTCCATCGGCATTTTTTACGGGTATATCAGGCGTTTGGCTGAGTGCCGTCCTGATTACATTTGAACTGGAAGAATTTACATTCTCTTTGATATTAGCCAGTTGAAGACTCGTTCCGATCTTCAACCAATTGGTCGTTTTATTGTCCAGGTTAACCCGTGCGGAGATCCTTTTAAAATCCGACCCCAGGGCAATACCTTCCTGGTTAAAATATGATCCCGAAAACAGGTATTGCGTTCTGGTGTCGCCTCCATTTACAGTAACCGTGTGGTTGGTCATGGGCGCATTTCTAAATAATTCCTCCTGCCAGTCAGTGCCCTCGCCTAAATACTGAGGATTAGCAAACTCAGGCCGGGTATCGAATCCCCAGCCCATACCCGTATTTCTTTCATTGATAAAAGTCGCATACTCCCGCAGATTCATCGTAGGAAGTTTCTTAGGCAATTGCTGAAACCCTGTATAAAAATCATATGAAATTCGCGGTGGTGCTACGGTGCCTCTTTTTGTTGTAATAACGACGACTCCATTTGTTGCCTGCGAGCCATAAATAGCGGTGGCGGATGCGTCTTTTAAGACATCGATAGATTCGATTTCCGAAGGGTTAATCGCAGCCAACGGGTTAGTGCCGGGACCAAGGGTAGCTACTCCTCCTATGATGATACCGTCGATAACATATAACGGGCCAGCCGATCCGAAAGAAGAAACACCTCTGATCTGTACTGAAACGCCACCACCCGGTTGCCCCGAAATTTGTTGTACTACCATGCCCGGCACTTTTCCTTGTAAGGCCTGATCGAAGGTAACAGGGTTCATTTTCCGGAGATCGTCGCCGCTAACGGAAGATATGGAACCTGTGATGTCCTTTCTTTTCGATTCACCATAGCCGATCACAACCACTTCATCGAGGGTCCTGACATCGTCGGCAAGCGTAATTTCAAAATGTGTTTGCTCGCCCACGACAATCTCCTTATTCTGATAGCCAATAAAGGAGAATGTGAGAACATCCTGAGGATTTGCCTGAATGGTAAACGATCCGCTTTGGTCTGTAACCGTTCCGATGGTTGTGCCTTTCAGCAATACGTTCACGCCCGGAATAAATCCGCCGGAGGCGTCTTTCACTCTTCCTGTAACCGTATTTTGCTGAGCGAAAACGTCCGCTAACCCCAGCAGTATGAGTACAGAAACACCTATGCACCTGTAGAGTTTTTTCATCATAAGTAGTTTGTTTTTAGTGGTAAAATGGTTTAGCAAATGATTGCATGAAAAAAAATCACACAATCGTTTGCATCAAATATATCGGCCTGCAGGCGGCCGGAAGGGCATCCATTTGTCGTTTTTTGGTTAGCCAGAAGTATCCGGGGTGTCGAAAAAGTATCATTCAGGGTATCATTTTGTATTGCGGATGAAATTTCCGCAAACCCATCCTGAACCTTTGGCTCCAATATGCATCAACGGTGGATACCGCCGCGGCGGAATAATCGGGAGGTCAAACGTGGATTTTTGAAGATAAAGGCCGGTTTCATTAACCCCAGGACATTGTGTCGTTGCTTTGACGACGATCCGGAGTTTTCAAAAAGGAAATGGAATAAACCGGATCAGATAAAACTCATCACCATCCACGAAATTAAAATGCCAATAACGAGGTACATCAGTATTTCTACCACGAATAAAAGAAACATTTTTTTCGTCTTTTTATTTTCCATCTGGCTTGTAAAGCAGGCGCTAATATAGAACCATACGACAGTTCAAATGGATACAAAAAATCTTTATAAGGGTATGGTTTTGTTTCTTTTTCGTCCAAAACAGGATCGCAAAAAAATAAAAGCCGGCACCGATGTTCATGCGACCCAACAATCACACAGCCCGGAGACGAATTAAATGTCAGTGTATCTAAGTAGCGTGCCGGCGTTTACCCGCCGCATAGGCGGAGGGAAGAACGTGGTAAATCTGTTTAAAATACTTGGAAAAATATTTTGGGTTATTGAAGCCCACTTTGTAAGCCACCTCTGCCACCGTAAGCTGACTTTTTTCCAACAATTGCGCCGCCTGCTGCATGCGGATCGCCCGGATAAATTCCAATGGCGATCTTCCGGTGAGCGACATCATCTTCCTGAAAAAGAGCGCACGGCTCAACCCCAGTTCCCGGCAAAGATCCTCCACGCTGTACTCTGCATTCGATATATTGCTTTCCACATGCTCGATTGCGTTTTTTATGAATTGTTCGTCCAGAGGAGTAATTTTCAATTCGCTGGCCTTGATACTTTCATTTTGTGAAAGGGCTTTATGGAGTTTTTTCCGTTGCTGAATCAAGTGACGGATACGGGACTCAAGGATTTCGAAATTAAAAGGCTTACTGATATAATCATCGGCACCGCTTTCGAGGCCTTCAAGGCGTTGTTCCTCGGTTGTTCGGGCCGTTAGCAGGATAACCGGGATGTGTGAGACTCGTTTATCGGATTTTACTTTTTGACAAAGCTCCAGGCCGTTCATTCCGGGCATCATTACATCGCTTACAATCAAATCCGGAAAACTTGTAAGAATCATTTTCCACGCTTCTTCTCCAGACTTCGCTTCGGTTACGTTGTACGTTTGGCTCAGATTGTCTTTCAGGTAGAAACGGAAATCTTCATTGTCCTCTACCAGTATTACCAATGGCTTTTCATTACCAGCTGCGGCATGTACCTGTTCGGAATCCTGCGCCGGTTCCTTTACAGATTCCGAAGAACGGCTTATAGACGCCGGTTGTAATTCTTTCACAGGCAGCAGTACTGAAAAACAGCTGCCCTTTTCCGGCTCGCTTTTCACGCTAATCGTTCCTTCGTGAATCTTAACGAATTCTTTTGTTATCGATAAGCCGATTCCGCTACCC
The DNA here is from genome assembly GCA_041742155.1 of Chryseolinea sp. GTDB lineage: Bacteria > Bacteroidota > Bacteroidia > Cytophagales > Cyclobacteriaceae > Chryseolinea. The sequence goes on from JBGSJE010000015.1 coordinate 252,066, forward strand.
TGGTTGACCATGCTCCTGGGCAAATCGCTCTGAAAGAACCGATCGAAAATTCTTCCCTGCTTTTCCTGCGGAATTCCGATGCCCGTATCACTGACGTTGATCTCCAGGATTTTTTTATTCGATGTTCCGCTTAATCCGACATCAACGGAAACCCTGCCCTGGCCCGGCGTGAATTTAAATGCATTCGAAAGCAAATTGAAAATAATTTTTTCAAGTTTGTCGGCATCAAACACGGTCTCCAACGAACCTACCGAAGTTTGAAAATCAAGTTTTATATCCTTCTTTTCCGACAAATCGGAGAAAGAATATACCGTGTCCCGGATGAATTCTATAATATCTCCCTGAAACGGTTGAAATTTAAGTTCCTGAACCTCAAGTTTTCTGAAATCAAGTAGCTGGTTTACGAGATTGAGCAAACGTTTTGCGTTTCTTTGAATCAGATCAAAATATTTCACCTGCTCCTCGTGTCCGAGTTTATTCCTCATCAATTTTTCGATAGGCGACAGAATCAATGTGATTGGTGTTCTGAATTCGTGGCTGACATTGGTGAAGAACCTGACCTTCATCATATCCAGTTCGCGCATACGCAAGGTTTCCTGCCGCTCCTGGATGATCGCGAATTTGAGCTCTTCACGCTGCTGTATTATTTTACGTATAATAACTAACGCCGCGATAACTACGATTATATACATGATCAGAGCAACGTTACTTTTCCAGAACGGCGGCAATACTTTGAGGTGAAGTCTGGCTTCCTGGTCACTCCATATTCCGTCATTATTTGCGGCTATCACACGTAGCGTGTAGTCTCCGGCATCGAGGTTCGTGAAAGTTACCCTGCGTGATTTGTTATCGGCCAGCAGCCAGTCGTCATTAAACCCCTCAAGTCTGTATTTGTAAATATTTTTCCCGGGTTGAAAGAAGCTTAACGTCGAAAACTCTATCGAAAACACATTCTTGCTTGCCGGAAGAACTATTTCGGGTGCCTGTACGATAGAGCTTGATAGCAGCACGTTGCCATCAATGCTTTCGCCTGGCTTAATACTTTTATTAAATAACTGAAAATCGGAAAAAATAACGGTTGGCTTATTCCGGTTCCGGCCAAGCTGGTCGGGTTTAAAAATATTGAAGCCGCTGGCGCCCCCGAATAATAACTCTCCACTGCGGGTACGGAAGGCTGCATTCTCATTGAATTGCATTCCCTGCAGACCGTCGGCTTCATTGTAGTTTTTGCATGTAAGCTGAGGTATTTTGTCCCCCGTACCGACCGTGACATGAGAAAGGCCATTGGACGTCCCGAGCCACAGATCGCCCTGCCCGTCTTCAAGAATGGTAAGTATAAAATTATCCGGCAACCCATCCTTATCAGTGAATGTTCTGAATGTTTTGGTTCCCTTATCAAAAAGACTCAGGCCGCTTTTAGTACCCACCCAGATCCGGCCCCGGGAGTCCGGTTTGATATCCATTACGATCTCGCTTAAAAGCGTTGACGTATCATTTTTAACTGACCCAAAATGCTCAAACGTATTTGACTTCTTCATCAGGACGTCAATACCATTCGAGGAGCCAATCCAGATGTTACCCTCTGCATCTTCCGCGATAGCCGATACGTAGGGAGAAACGATCCCGTTCGGCGGCCCTCCATAATAAAACTTTGTAAAGGTTCCGGTTTCCCTTTCCAGCAGGTTCGGCCCTCCATCCAGCGTCCCTATCCAAAGACGTTTCTGCGAATCTTCAAAGATTTCCCACACACTTCGGCCCGAAAGGCTTTTCGGATCTGCCGGGTCGTGAAGGAAATGAATGAATTTTTTTCCATCGTAACAATTGAGGCCTCCGTAGAAGGTGCCGATCCAGAGCTTTTTCTCATGGTCTATGCAGAGGCTGACAATTACGTCGCTGCTTAAACTGTTCGGATCATCCGGGTCATGTTTAAACGTTGTAAACTTCCCGGTCTTTCGGTCAAAATAGATTAACCCTCCCCCATTTGTTCCGATCCATAAATTTCCTTTATCATCCTCAACAAAACGGTTTATATCCTCATATGGCAGTCTAAAGGGCTCCGAGTACCTTCCGTAAAGTGGAAACCGAATGATATTTTCATGATAATAGTTTAATCCCTTCTTATATGTTCCGATCCATATAATACCTTCCTGGTCTTTATAAAACGATGTGATGCTGTTGTGAACCAGGCTGCTTTTATTCTCGGGATCATGGGAAATGTATCGGACCGAGAAATTTTTCTTGTCAATAACATTAATACCACCATGATCGGTGGCAACCCATATCAATCCTTTATTGTCCTGCACGATCCCCGAGACAAGGTTTTTGTTCAATTTTCCGGGGATCGAATTTTCATCGATGTGATGGATTTTGTTTTTCTTGAGGTCAATATAATAGATTCCAATATTATCATACTTCACGTTTAACCATAAATCCCCGTCACTATCCACGAGGAGGTTGTAGACATTGGATCTGTTTTTTAAGTGACTCTGTTTTTGAAGGCCATAACTCCTGTATACAACTTTGTATTGCGAGCCGTTCAGTCGTATTTTTTCGAGAATACCGTTAGCGTGCACCAGCCAGTAGCTTCCGTCCTGATTACGCGATATGGAACTAACAGTGTTAGAACATATGGTTGTCGTGTCGGCAGGATTATTCCGGAGAAACATCGCATGCTTTTTCTCCTTATCATAACACGTCAGTCCGGAGTCCCTTAAAATGAACCAATAATTGCCAATTCCGTCATTGAACACATTGCTCACAACCTCTGGATCTACGTGATAAGCCGTCCGGACTGACGATAAATCCGCCGTGAATTTTTCATGCATCGGGTCGTACAGGCAGAAACCTGCGCCGGTTATCATACCCATTTTTCCATCGGGCATTTCGAAGAGATTTGCGACAATATTGTCACGAATCGTTGAAGAATCTGCCGGGTCATTCCGGAAAACCTTAATGGAATTTCCATCGAAACGATTCAGCCCTGATTGGGTTCCAATCCACAAAAACCCAGTCTTGTCCTTGAAAATGCATGAAATGTGATTATGAGAAAGTCCGTCCGAAGCATCAAGGTGAGCAAATCTGTATTCCTGGGCGAACAGGTAATATGGTGCCGCCAAGAGAAACAGGCAACATGACAGAAATCGGCATGTTTTCATCCAGGAGTGATCCATACGGTTGTCTAATTTATTGAAAAAACGTCATAATAGCCTAGGCCAAAGCAAAAAGGCATATAAAATGAGTTTTTCAAAAAATTATGAATTCACGATCACCGGACTTTAGAAATAAATCAGTTCAATTCTGCATCATGTCTTCTCCTTCACCCGACGGCTACCGGAACGGTATTACCCTGTATTCCACGTTCATGTCTGGATCGCGGAGTATACGCTTTCAAATCGGCATACATAAAAAGATTTTAACGGTAACACCTATAGAAAAAACGGCGGTTGAACCGCTTCATGTCCCGCTGACGACAAGCATCACCGTGTGAAATTCTGAACAAAGTAAACTTGGAACTTTGAACAAAGTCCCCGCGAACAGGCGCCCATACCTTTGTATCAACAAAACACAAAAATACACAGGTATGAAATCAACAAGGGAAATCAGCAACTACAATGGAAAATTACAGCAACCCCTCCGCTCCGGCTTTGATGGAAAGTCGACATCCGAAGATGTTATAAAAGGTATCGACCTGACGGGAAAAATTGCCATCGTCACCGGGGGCAACGCGGGTATCGGACTGGAAACAACGAAGACATTAGCCGCCGCCGGCGCAACGGTGATCGTTCCCGCACGCGACATTGAAAAAGCAAAGAAGAACCTCGAAGGCGTTAACAACGTCGAACTTGAGTCGATGGACTTTATGGATCCCGCGTCTATCGACGCGTTCGCGAAAAAATTCATCGCTTCCGGACGACCGCTTCATCTGCTGATCAACAACGCCGGTATTATGTGGGTACCGCTACGCCGCGACAGCCGTGGTATCGAATCTCAGCTGGCCACCAACTACCTGGGACAGTTTCACCTCACGGCGAAGCTATGGCCCGCGCTTAAGCATGCCCATGGCGCCAGGGTTGTGAACGTATCTTCACTCGGTCACCAGATGGCACCATTCAATTTCGACGATCCCAATTTCCTGAACCGCGGGTACGAGACCCTTCAGGCTTACGGCCAATCCAAAACAGCGAGCAACCTGTTTGCCCTGGAGCTGGACAACCGCGCGAAAGCATCGAATGTACGGGCTTACTCCCTGCACCCCGGTTCGATTCACGGAACCGAACTGGGCAGGGAAGCATCGCTCGAATTATTTCAGCAAATGAGATTCCTCGATCAGGATGGCAACCTGAAACCGGAGATCCTGGCCGGCCTGAAAACGGTGCCCCAGGGTGCCGCGACAACCGTATGGGCCGCAACAAGTCCCTTGCTCAACGACATCGGAGGCGTGTATTGCGAGGACGCGGATGTTGCCGCATTAAAATCATCCGCCGTCGCTCCCATGCAAGGTGGTGTTGAAGCGTATTCGCTGGATGAGTCCAGCGCTAAACGCCTCTGGACGTTGACGGAGGAGATGCTTGGCTTTTCATTCAAAGCAGAATAACCCGCCATGTAGCGTAGTTAAACCTGACAAGGCGCAAACACATTCAGTAAAATAAAGAAATGACGAAGTTAAACGGGAAAATTGCCATTGTTACCGGCGGTAACAGTGGCATCGGATACGCGGCCGCGAAGGAACTTAAGGCGAACGGTGCACGGGTTGTGATCACAGGCAGACGCAGGGAAGCCGTTGAGAAAGCGGCAGCGGAACTTGGTGTGGACAATCTCATCGCAGATCAATCGAACATGGCCGACATCCATGCATTGACAACGGAAGTGGCCAGGCGATTCGGGAAAGTGGATATCCTGCTGATCAATGCCGGCATCTCGTTGTTCTCGACCATCCAACAGGCTACGGAAAAGTTGTTTGATGATGTATTAAATGTCAATGTCCGCGGCGCTTACTTCACCCTCAGCAGGTTTATACCGATACTCAACGACGGTTCTTCTGTGGTCTTGTTGTCTTCCACATCGGCGCACACATCCAGCGCGAATACGTCGGTTTACTCCTTGAGCAAAGCCGCCGTGAATGCGTTCATGAAGGTCGCCGCGATCGAACTGGCGCCGCGAAAGATCCGCGTGAATTCCGTAAGCCCCGGACCGGTAGCGACGGAGATCATGGAAAAATCGGGTCTCGGTGACCGGAAGATTCAGGATTTTATTCTTGCCGGTATTCCTGTCGGAAGGTTTGGTCAGGCCGATGAGGTGGGAAAGCTGATCGCGTATTTGTCCGGTGACGATGCTACTTTTATAACCGGTGCCGAGTTCATCATAGACGGCGGACAGGTATTGAATACATAATCAACAACGGGTCTCCGGTATCCCGACGCGAATGTCACCCGGAACCGGGACCCATTATTCCACATAAACGTTTTTATATCAGGCTTGCCTACGCAGGAGCGTCGTCGGTATATAACCGAAGCGTTTTTTGAACGCGAAAGAAAAATGGGAAAGGTCCTCGAATCCCACTTCGAGGTAAACATCCGCCGGTTTCTTCGCGTGTTCGGTGATCTGGTAGTGCGCCAGCTCCAGCCGTTTTGCCGTAAGCCATTTCTGCGGCGTCTCATTGAACACGCGCCGGAAATCCCGGTTGAATGTCGAGAGGCTGCGGCCCGTGAGGTAGCCGAACTTTTCCAGCGGCAGGTTGAACATAAAGTGACTTTGCATGAACGTGGCCAGGTCCACTTTACCGGGTGTCGCGAAGTTGGCCAGGATGGAGTCGATATCTTCGTCGATCGTGCGGAGTGTCGTCAGCGCTTCGTTTATTTTCATGGACGCGATCTTCTCGGGGAAGTTGTCCTGCATATCGAAATAAGGAACCAGCGACGCCATGCAACTTTGCAAAAGCGGATGTTTTTTAAACTGGTATATTTTGTCCGTCACAGCGGGACGCGGCCTGATATCCAGCGCGGAGTAAAAATCGCGGAGGCGCTCCGTCGTAAGATGCATCGCCACCGTCTTATGCGGCAGTCCATCCTTCGGGTAGTTGACAACCGTGACCACCTCGTTGCGCGGGATGAGGAATATATCGCCGGCATTGAATGTATACGTGTTGCCCGCCTGGATAACTTTTGTCTCGCCCGACATAAACCAGATCAGCATGTGATGTTCGAAATGCGCCTCCGTTTTGAACAACTCATCCTCAAAAACAGAGAGCTTGATCTCGGACGTGATGTACTTCGTTTTAAATTCCATGATGGGAAAGAATTTTACTTATCCGTGTTATCATGACGCACTGACTATCGCGCCGAAAGCTGTGAATGAATCCGGTCCGGCAGCGGTTCACAACGCCACCATCAGCAGGTTGTGATCCCGGACGTAGACGGTGTTTTCATTCCACTTCACCTCATACCAGACATCGACCTTGCCAACCACTTCCACCCGGTGACCTTCCTCGATCACGGACACAACGGACGCCCCCGGTGATGGACCATCCATCAGATACGTGTTCGGTTCCCCGACGATAGCCGTCGACGTTTGTCCGCCGAGGTTCTGGTGTATACCCAATAGAGCGAGGGTAACGACCAGGAGAACGGCGACAGCCACGGACCGGTTGCCTTTTTTCCGCCAGTAGAAAAGCAGGCTGAGGAGGAAAACGGCGACCGCGGCAAGCGTTATGGAGATGGGTAGCTGGTAGTCGTGGTAGAAAGAAAGGGCGAGGTCGGCGTCGGAGCTTTTGTAGCCGTCGAGGTTGTATTTGGCGGCCAGCTCGTCCATTTTTTCGAGTACGAATTTATCCTTGGAAGCCAGGTAATAGAGGTTGAGGTAATAGAGAGCCTGCCCTACGCGGTTGAGACCTTCCTCGATATAGGCCATTTTGAGGAGCATAGCCGGCGTATATTCTTTTTGGTCGAGGATGGAGCGATAGTGGTCCAGGGACTGGGTATACTGTTTTTTTTCGTACAGGGAATCAGCCTGTTGGAGGCGGAAGGTGGAGACCTGGGCATGGAGGTCGGGTGCGGCCTGCAGGAGGGCCAGAATAATGATGACAATTTTTAGAACCTGTCTTTGCATATTTTTTATATCCTGTTACCTTTGCGACCTCAATTACGGAAAAGCCTTTAAAACTGGCAAACTGTAGTAGAGAAGAGGGTTTTAAATCTCTCCTGGACGCTTTAAGAGGACATAATTATCTGTCCATGCAAGGTACTCCGGCCGAACCTGAGCATTCAAACGCACCAGTAAGGCTTAAAGAAATTAACAATACCAAGCGGACTTTCGTCTGGATAATATCCAAACGAAGGGCTTGGTTCGTCAGACGAAGTCTGACAAAGCTCTGGTAAAGCTTGAAGAATGAAATAAATACCAAGCGGACCCTCAGTTTGGAATAATATTCAAACAAAGGTTTGCAAAGTCAGACTGCGTCTGACGAAGCTCTGGTAAGGCTTGATGAATTTAGTTATAACTCGCGCCCCCTTCGGCATTGGACAATTTCCTTCGAAGCTCGCGTAGTCAGATTCCGTAGCTCAGTTGGTAGAGCAATACACTTTTAATGTATGGGTCCTGGGTTCGAATCCCAGCGGGATCACAAGAGATGGCCAAGGAAACTTTCCTTGGCCATTTTTATTTTTAGACTCACGGGAGAACTCACGGGAAATAGGGGTTGCTTGAGGTAAGTAACGGCACTTTATTTATTAATTGCCTAATTCATTTTTATATAAAACTAAATCAAGATAGACTCTGAATCGGATTCCCTTCCATTTAAAATAGCTATTTTAGGCTTTACTTTTGGCAAAAAATGTCAGACCCTATAATTCATATTCAAGAAATTGATAGCGAGGCAGATACTTGTCGAAAGTTTGTTATTCCTAAACTTAAAGATGAGAGCGGCTGGACGGATGACCAAATTTTGGAACAGCGACCATTTACCGCTGGAAAAATAATTGTTATTGGACGCATTGCCCGAAGAAAGAAAGCAAAAAAGGCCGACTACTTACTACGCTATTCGCAAAATTATTTAATAGCTGTTGTTGAAGCAAAACGACAACACAAGTCAGCGGCTGAAGGAATGCAACAAGCTAAAGACTACGCACAAATCCTTGGACTGAAATTCGCTTATGCCACTAACGGAAAAGAAATCCTAGAATTCAATTTTATCACTGGTTTAGAAAATAAAGTTGATCGCTTTCCTACGGCAAAAGACTTGTGGACTCGATTAAATACAATTGAACAAGTCAAACCAGAGATTGAAGAAACACTCTTAAAACCATTTGTTGCCACACCCGGAAAAGAAATTCGCTACTACCAACAAACTGCAATCAACCGCGCTGTGCAGCACATTCTGGAGGGAAACCGAAAAGCATTGTTGACTCTGGCTACCGGTACAGGAAAAACGACTATTGCCTTTCAAATTATTTATAAACTCTGGAGCACCCGTTGGAACACGAAAGGGGAACATCGCAGACCCAAGGTTTTATTCCTCGCTGACAGAAGCATTTTGGTCACTGACCCGCATGCAAAAGATTTCGCCATGTTTGGAGATGCAAGGTGTCTAGTCCCAGAAGAAGGTCTGCCAAGTAGTAGGGAAATTTACTTTTCAACTTATCAATCATTAGCGGAAGACGATAGCAAAATTGGTGCTTTCAGGAATTTGCCAAGAGATTTCTTTGATCTGATTGTAATTGACGAATGCCATCGAGGAAGTTCATCGGACGACAGCAATTGGAGAATCATTTTAGAATACTTCAACAAGTCGGTTCAATTAGGTTTGACAGCTACCCCATTGCGTGGCGATAATAAAGACACTTATCTCTATTTCGGAAATCCCATCTATACATACAGTTTGCGACAGGGAATTGAGGATGGTTTTCTTGCGCCTTACATTGTCCACCGAGTGGTCACTGAGGTGGATGCAACAGGATGGAGGCCGGAAGAAGGACAACTTGACGCTGCTGGGAATCTAATTCCAGATGGAGAATATAGAACTGCCGATTTCGAAAATACTCTTTCGCTTTTGCCGAGAACAAAAGCGGTCGCAAAACATCTTCACCAGTTCATGTTGAAAAACGGAAGATTTGACAAGACAATTGTTTTTTGCGTTGACCAAGAACATGCAGACCAATTTCGCAGAGAATTAAGTAATCTCAACGCAGACCTTGTTCGCCAATATCCAGACTATGCAGTCCGGATAGTTTCAGAAGAAGGAGATATTGGTAAAGGACATCTAGGAAGGTTCATGGACATTGACGAACTTATTCCGGTTATAGTTACAACTTCACGGCTTATGAGCACGGGTGTAGATGTACCAACATGCAAAAACATCGTATTGTTTCGAATGGTAAACTCAATGACCGAATTCAAACAGATTATAGGCAGAGGGACAAGAGTCAGGGAAGACAAGCAGAAATTATTTTTTTCGATACTTGACTATACAGGAAGCGCAACAAGAAATTTTGCCGACCCTGACTTTGATGGCGAACCACCGTTGATCACACAAGAAGAAATTAATAGCAACGGAGAAAGAATTGAAGGTACTTACGAAGAATTCCCTGAACCCCAGAACTACAACCAAGATGAGTTTGAAGATTTTAATGGCAATATTAATGACGCGGGAGGGACGAGTAACCAAAGAAAATACCATGTAATAGAAGGTGAGGTTGGAATCGCAGTTGAAACTATTCAAATCATTGACCCCATCAGCGGAAAATTAATTACTGTTCAACTCACTCAATACGCTAAAGAAAAAATCTCAACCTTGTTTCCTAGTGCAAATGATTTTCGCGGTCATTGGAATAACTTAACCGAACGTAAACTAATCATTGAGAATTTAGAGAACATTGGGATTTCTATTGAACAATTGATGGAAATTACAAATCAAAAAGAGGCTGACCCATTTGACTTACTTTGTTTTATCGCTTACAACCTGAAACCTAAGACAAGAAAACAAAGAGCTGAACTTCTACAAAAAAACAAACCTGATTTCTTTTCGCTTTACAGCGAAAAGGCACAACAAGTTTTGAAAACGATTTTAGAAAAATACATTGACTTTGGCCTTAACCAAATCCGACCCGATATAATTTCGGTTGAACCTTTTACACAGCAGGGCAACACTATTGAAATTGTAAATGAATTTGGTGGATTCGACAAATACAAAAAAGCAATCGAAGAATTACAAACCTTGCTTTACGCAGAAGCAGCATAAATTAAATAATGACAAAAAAGAATAAGCAAGAGAAAGCTGTAAAGCAAGAAACTCCCGCGCAACGTTTATCAGGAATCATTAAAAGTTGCCGCAATATCATGCGTAAAGACAAAGGCATGAATGGTGACGGTGACCGTCTGCCAATGCTGACATGGATAATGTTTCTGAAATTCTTAGACGACAATGAACAGTTACAGGAAATGAATTCGCGGTTAGAAGGAAAGAAATACAAACCTGCAATTGCAAGTCCTTACCGTTGGAGAGATTGGGCAAAGGATAAAAAATTGACCGGTGATGATTTTCTTTCGTTCATCAGCAATGAGAAGGTAAAATTGAGTGATGGAAAAGAACGAACTGGTTTGCTTTACTATTTGCGCGCGCTGCAAAGCGAAACAGGGACAGAACGCAAAGATGTTATTGCAACAGTCTTCAAAGGAGTTACAAACCGAATGATAAACGGTTATTTGTTGCGAGATGTCGTAACCAAGATCGATGAGATACATTTTACTAACAACAAGGAAATAAATACACTCTCTCACTTGTATGAAAGCATCTTGAAGGAAATGAGAGATGCAAGCGGAGATGCTGGAGAATTCTATACACCGCGACCAGTTGTGAAGTTTATGGTTGAAATGCTTGACCCTAAAATTGGAGAAACAGTTCTTGACCCTGCGAGTGGAACAGGAGGATTTTTAGTCGCGGCATTTGAACATCTAAAAAAACAAGCAAAAACAGTTGAGCAACGGAAAATTCTGCAAGACCATTCAATAATTGGTGGTGAAGCAAAGCCACTTCCCTATCTACTTTGTCAAATGAATTTGCTTTTGCATGGTTTAAATTATCCGAACATCGATAATGGGAACAGTTTACGAATTCCACTCCGTGAAATTGGCGATAAAGAACGTGTAAATATTATTCTCACGAATCCGCCATTCGGTGGTGAAGAAGAAAGAGGCATCTTAAATAATTTTCCGGACGATAAAAAGACAGCAGAAACAGCTTTTCTGTTTCTGCAACTCATCATGCGAAAATTGAAAAAGAAAACACCAAAAGAAGCTGGTGGCAGAGCCGCAGTAGTTGTTCCTCACGGAACTTTGTTTGCTGATGGAATTGCAGCAAGAGTAAAGAAACAACTGGTTGATGATTTTAACCTACATACAATAGTGAGATTAGGGGAAGGCATATTTGCACCTTACACGGACATTCCATGCAACCTTCTATTTTTTGAACAAGGTGAACCGACAAAAGATATTTGGTATTACGAATTACTTCCACCAGATGAAAGAAAAAAATATAGCAAGACAAAGCCAATACAGAATGAAGAGTTTGACGAAATAAAAAAATGGTGGACCAAACGGAAACAAAACGACAACGCATGGAAAGTAAAATTGAAATCCGTATTACTTACAGATACCACTGGTAAATTATTGAATGTCAATCTTGATTTGAAAAACCCAAACCGTAAAGGAGAATTTGAATATCGTGAGCCTACAGAGTTAGTTAGCTCAGTTATGGAAAAGGAAAAGCAAGTAATCCAATTGATGAAGGAAATTAACAACATCATTCAAATAGCCGTAAATAATGAGGCCTAACTGGAAGATTAAAAAAATCGGTGAATTTGTTAAGCAGTCAGAAAATTCAATTGCTTTAATCCCAACTGAAACTTATTCCTTATTAGGAATGAGTTTAGAAGGCAGAGGGCTTTTTGTTCGTGAACAAAAGCGAGGTGCAGAGATTAGTAGTAAAAGTTTGAACAAAGTTATTTCTGGTCAATTTATTTACAGCAGATTGTTTGCTTGGAAAGGAGCATTCGGTTTTGTGAAAGATGATTTTGAGGGTTGCTACGCTTCTGACGAATTTCCAACCTTTATAGTTGATGAGACAAAGGCAGATGTAAAATTTCTTCATTACTATTTCAATCAATCCAAAATTTGGAAAAAAGTTGAGCAGTATTGCATTGGTGTAACCAAAGCGAGCAGAAACAGATTTAAGGAAAATTTTTTTTTAGATTTTGAAATTAACCTTCCGGTGTTGAAAGAGCAAAATCGCATCGTTTCAAAAATTGAAAGTGTAAAACAACGTATTGAGCGAGTCAAAAAAATAAGAACGGAACAAAGCAAAGACATCAATAATCTACTTTTCAGTAAATACACAAATCTGATTGAAGCTGCTGAATGGCTACCAATGAAAGAAATTGCACCCATCATCAGACGAAACGTAAAACTGAATGAGGAGTCGCTTTATCCCGAACTTGGAATAAGATGTTTTGGCAAAGGAACTTTCCACAAACCTGCACTTACAGGTTTAGAAGTTGCCACCAAAAAAATATTTCAAATCAAACAGGGCGATTTGGTCTTCAGCAACGTATTTGCGTGGGAAGGTGGGATTGCAGTAGCCAAAGAAGAGGATAATGACCGTTACGGTTCACACCGTTTTATTTCTTGCGTGGCTGATAAAGAAAAAGCATTGGAGGAATTTTTGTGTTTTCATTTTCTTTCCCCAAAAGGTTTGGAAGATATAAATGCTTGCAGTCCCGGAGGAGCAGGACGAAATAAAACTTTAGGTTTGGACAAGTTGATGAAAATAAAAATTCCAGTTCCCGATATTACCTTGCAGGAAGAATTTGTAGAACTATTACACAAAGTAACAGCTATCAAAAAACAACACACAGAAACCGACAAAGAACTCACAGAATTGATGCCCGCATTATTGGACAAGGCATTTAAAGGGGAATTATAGCATTTAAAATTTTACGAGGAGAACTCTACCTTGAACCTTCGGAAATCGAAAATATGTCACAGAATAATGATGAACTTGAAAAACAGCAATTAGACCTTTTATCACAAGGGGTAGAGGAAGAAAACGAGGAGTTTCAACCCTTTGACCCCGAAAAGATTTCTATTGATACCAAACCCGTAATGATGGAAACATTATTGCGCAGACTGGAGCAGCAGACCATTATACTGAATCCTGACTTTCAGCGAAATGAAGTTTGGACTGATAATAAAAAATGCCGCCTCATAGAATCTTTGATGCTCAAAATACCGTTGCCAATGTTTTATGTTTCTGCAGACGAGAAAGGAAATTTTTATGTAGTGGATGGATTGCAAAGATTAAGCACCATTCGCAGTTTTGTTTTGGGTGATGAATATTTGGCGACTAAGGAAGAAAAATTTAAAGGGAAGGGCTTTCAATTGCACGAACTTGAATTTTGGAAACAATACGACAAGTTAAATTTTAGTGGACTTCCAGTTAATATCAAAAATCGAATTCTTGAAACTGGTTTTACCTTCACAATTATCAATCCGGGGACACCTGAAGAAGTAAAGCGAAATATTTTCAAACGCATCAACACAGGTGGAGAGCCTTTAACTCCACAGGAAATCCGCCATGCACTTTACATCGGTGAATCAACAAAACTTTTGTTGCGCCTTTCACAACAAGATGAATTTTTGAAGGCAACAGGTTATTCAGTAAAGTCAAACCGAATGATGGATCGAGAACTTATTCTCCGTTGCCTTGCATTCAATGTTCGATCACATTTGAATTATCCTAAAAACGGTGACATGGACACATTCCTTAGCGACAGCATGAGAATCATAAACATCATGCCCTCACTGAATGGAAAAGAAGGAGCAAAAGTTTTTAAGGGAGAGGTAAAAAAAGAACATGTTTTAGTAACTGATGTTACAGTTTTAGAAGAACGATTTGCGAAAGCAATGGCAAGGGCACAGGAGATTTTTGGAGAACACGCTTTTAGAAAAAGTTATCCCGGCAAACGAAGAACCCCACTAAACAAAGCATTGTTTGAAGTGTGGGCAAACCTATTAGGGCAATTATCACAGGATGAGTTTCGTAAGCTATTGGAGAATAAAGAGCAATTCATAAAAAAACACTCTCAGCTTTTAGACAAGGAGGAATTCATTTATGTTATCTCCAGAGACAGTTTGAGGATTAGCTCAGTGAAGGACCGCTATGAAAAACTGTTAGCATTATTAAAAGAATTTACACAATGATCAATGAAATATCACTTACTGGGTTCAAGTCCTTTTTGAGCCGTAGGCTTAAATTAGGACAACTAACCGTTCTCACCGGACTTAACAGCAGTGGAAAGAGTTCTGTTATCCAAGCATTGCTCATCCTTGAAAAAGCAAAGCGTTACGAGAACAATATATTATTGGATGGCCATGGTTCAGTTGAAGAAATTAGGAACACCTATCACAGCAAAGAAATTCAGTTATCCGTAACAAACGAATTTGGCCTGGAATTTACAACCGCAATCGCCATTAGCAATGTTGAAGAACAACCATATGCCTGCAGAAATAGAGAGGAATTCAAATACCCTGAAATCATTTACATCTCCGCTAACAGATTCGGCCCAAAAACTTCTGTTCCGATTTACAACGATAGCCTCAAACGAAATAGAATCGGAGCAAACGGAGAAAATCTTTTTCAGTTCATTAAATTGTTTGAGGACAAAACGATTGCCGCTAGATTAGTCCATCCGAAATCAGAAGGAGAAACTTTGGAATACAACATCAGAGGGTGGCTGAGTGTTATTTCACCAAATGTTAAATTCCGTTACGAGATTAATAAAAACAGTGACACTTCTTATTCGATGTTCAACGAACATCGAGCCACGAATGTTGGTTTTGGTTTAAGTTATTCTCTATCGGTAATAGTTTCTTTATTGATTGGAACGTTGATTCCAAACAGTTTGGTGATTATTGAAAATCCAGAAGCACACCTGCATCCGAAAGGACAAACGGAACTAGCAAATCTCATTTCACTTTGTTCAATGGTTGGTACTCAGGTGATAATAGAAACGCATAGCGATCACATATTTGATGGAATACGAATAGCCGCAAAAAAAACCACTGGGTTTGCCAAGAATGTGCAGATACACTGGTTTGAGTTAAATGAAAAGCAAAATACGGAAGTCGCTTCTCCTGAAATGACTGATGATGGAAGATTGGATAAGTGGCCAAAAGGATTATTTGATCAGTTTGAATTAAACGCCTCTAAACTTCTGTAATCACCTATATGTTTCAATTCTGCTTTAACGATAGCATTCCTAAAAATGGAACAGACGATGGACTGGTGAAACTTTTGTCCGCTACACTAACACATTATGATTCCATAAGGCAAAAATTTCCGACAACAGTTGACGGAATCGTCACTGATCGTCTACCAGAGCGAGTTTTCTTAAATGCAGAAAATTTTTCATTAAAAAAATGTATTGAACAGCTCGACCGTGAGTTATTAAAGATCGCATCGCGAAATTTTGGCAAGTACCCTGTTGAAGAACATTACAATCAGGTTGATATTGATATGTTACTTGGTGGTGGATTCACCATTTCTATTAATAAAGTCGAGCACGATGCAACAAATGCCAAAATAGTTCAGAACAATAACGGAGTGCTTTTTACGCTTCCAGTTCATGACGAACTAAAGAAAAACGCCATTACAATCAGTGATAAAACAAAACAAACTTGTGAAGCCCTGAATCAATACGGTGCAGATTCAAATACAACTTTTATTTCTGATTATATCCAAGCGGACATTGTAAAACGAGCGGACGGATTTGACAAATTACTCGCGCTTGTTGGGCACTGTGAGCATGATGCAAGATTCAAAGAAGATTTTGAAAATTTAACTTATTCCACACAAAAGAAGATGCTAAGCCACGTCCAGCATGCGATTGAACGAAAGGCAACTACAAGATTTTACCCGGATGATGAAAAAATAAAAGATGTAACTCCTGAAAAAGAAAAAGGAATCAAAATTTTTGAATTAAGGGTGTTTGAACCTGTTGCTATCAGAATGTATTTCTATGAAACACCGAATAAAATTTACTTTGGAAGCATTAATAAGAAACCGAAAAAGAAAGTTCAGAACAATGATATTTTGAACGCAACCTCAGTAATCAAGGAACTTATTATTTTAGAACGCTTGAAGGGGTAATATCTTGTTCGATATTTTCTCCGCGCATTTCTTTGTACCGAATGAAATTTATTTTCGGTATCTACTCCAGACAATGCAAACTTCTTCCTTGACCTCCGTTTCACGTGAACGAGATGTAATCCTGAAATACCAGCAAATTGGCTGGATTTTTTGACACAATTGAATACATTTGGGATAACGATTTTCTTTAGAAGCTAGCTGGATGAGACTCCAATTATGCAAGCTGCGATCTTGCTGTCTATGGTTTCAGCTTGAGTGCAATTGTCAAGAATATCTTGAAGTGCAACTTCATCAATATGAATTCTCTTCCATTCGTTTTTGAGACTATTCAGATTTAGGGCCTTTCTTCTATTTTTAGGTAAGTCTTTCATTTTATTAATCTGTGGCTGAAGAATACCTAGCCACATCTCTGAAAGAGAATAGAAGTCCACCATATCAACTTTGATCGAGTTTTTAAATAATGAAAGATTATCTTCTAATAGTCGTCTTATCTTCAAATCTTTTTCCTTCGAAAATTTCTGAGAAAGGATGTATTGAGCCACCTCCAGCGCCCGCCTTTTTTTAACTGGAAGCAGCAGTTTTTCTTGTCCCCGGAAGACCTCCAAATAAGCATCCAATTTCCCCTGTTGCCACTTTAGTCGATCCTTTTCAACAAGAGGTAGATACTGATTCAGTTTCTGAGCAACCTCAATGAAATCGAAAATTGGATCAAGTTCCGGCTCAAGTAAGATCCACTTGGGCGACTCTTTAATCGTTCCCTTCGTTGCTATAAAGCACCAATCCTTTTTAGATTCATAGAATGAAACTCTAACCTTGACTGAAGACTTTACATCTTTTACCATCTGATACAGGTCGTCAGGAACAAACCTTCCTTTCAACAACTCTATCGGGCTAAAAAAATTCCTCGAACCTTCCCATCCCTTCTCGCCTCGCTTTTCTTCAAGCTCTTGTTGAATAGCTTCTATACTTTCGACATTCTCAAAATGCCTGTCCATAAGCTCAGATGGAATTTGATAATTACCGCCAATGGTAGAATTGACAAAAACAGAAGTGTTAATTAATCGCTTATCTCCTTTTAACGAAAATTCCTCACTATCATTTGGCCATAAAATGTCAATCACTTCATGGTTAGTGTCCATTCTATCTATCCTACCTATTCGTTGTTCGACAAGTCGAACAACGGAAGGGAGGTCAAGTAAAATAAGGGAAGATGCTCCTTGCAAATTCACTCCTTCCGACATCATATCGGAACAAAATATTACGGTATCCTTATAAGTCGTCCCCGCAGAACATATCTTAAGCGCTTTCTCAACCATAGCCTTGGTTGTTCCAGTCGCTACGAAAGACTGCACATGGGGAGCAGTCTGGATCATTTTGTGTAAAAGGTCTAGCGTTACAATCTTTGAGTCGAAGGCTATGACAATGTTATTTGCCGTTAACAGTTTCAAAATCTCATCTACTTTTCCTTGTTCTCGGCTAACTGTTAATCCATTGGCAAGGGTTGTTATTTTCCCATATATAGATATCTCGTTGGCACAAGCTTCTTGATATTCCTTTTTTTCCATGAGCCATATAGGAAAGTCCTTACTTTCGAAACCAAGAACGGGTTGTGTTAGCGATAATCCCTCAATATTGTTAATGACATTGCCGGAATCATTCTTATTTGAATCCAAGGCGTATTCGTCATTAACATATTTCGTTCCTAGTAGATATTCAAGCAATGCAACTTTAGAAGATCTCAGACATGCACGTATGTTATACATAGCCAGATGCCTCGCACCTTCGACCCTTTGCGAGATATATTTTCGTTTGTCTTCTTCAGTTTTTATCAAGTGTTTCCTTGGTTCGAACGTATTCAAATAGTTAATACCCTTCAATCCTTCAGCCAGGGTCGATATTTCTGCTACTATAGATTTATCGCTGAGTGTCTCCTTTGTTAAGTACGACAAATTCTTCACCGCAGGAAATCGACAGTTTTTACCACCCTTATTTTTATAGGCCTCAGGATTCTTATCAATTATTGCATTCAGTTCAGACTTCGTTCTGCGAACAAGAAAATTGTTGATGAAGCTTCGGAGGCGTTCACGATCTTCTTGCTTTACATCTCGAAGCTTGTCCTCTTTGATGGCCTTGTAATGAGTGAAATCATCATCGGAAAGATTATCGATATCAAGGAGTTCAATTATTCTTACTAAATCCTCGAGTTTTTTGTTAACAGGTGTAGCGGTTATCATAATTTTGAAGTCCGAATTGTTGGTGCTGACATTGCGACTCCTATTTGAATTGGGATTTAGAAGATTATGAGCCTCATCGATAATCAATACGTTTGAAATATGAATTTCCTTTAAAATGTCTTTCAAATTGTCCTCAGAAGCATTGCTAAGAATTCCTAAAGAGCGAAGCTTATAGTTAAGAAAATCTAGGTCAGTTAACTCTGTCTCCCAATTCGATCGTACCATTGGAGGAGTAAACAGGAGAACATTTGATTTTAACTTTTGGCGCCCTGTTTGCCATAGCCAGTATAAGAAGGAAATTATAGTCGCAGAGCACATTCTGGTTTTACCAGAACCGGTGGGATCTGCGATTAAAACATTTCCCTTATCAATCAAAATATTGATTGCTTCAATCAGTCCTTGAAATTGTGTTGGCCAAAATTTCTTTTCATTCAATCTTTGAAAAAATTCATTATGACTAGCAAACCATTTTCCTTCAAGCACCTCAGCAATAGCTCTTGCAAGCGCTTCTTGCCAAGTGACATCAGCTAATAATTGTTTCAGTAAATCGATTAGATCGTTATTGTATTCCTTTCCTTCGCTGTAGAAATTTTCTGCTATTTGCTTTGTGTCTTCGTAGTCATCCGATTGATTTTTGCGAATATTAGCTTCTTGTTGTATTTCCAGCCCTTGCCTACTAAAATTTGATGAACCTAAAATTGCATGAGTTTCAGTTATATAGATTTTCGCATGTGATTTCTTAGTGAAGCGAATCGTTACCTGTTTCTTTTCTAATTTATCGATCATGCTTAGAACAGAGGAGCCTAAATAGAGCGAGATCCCTTTTGAAATCCAATACTCCTTTAATTCGAGCTCAACGAAATTGAAAGGATATTTGCTCCTTTTCTGCAGTATTGGATCGTTACCCAGGAGTATCCTTATACTTTTGAGATTATTGAATTTATTTGTTCCAAACGCATCAACAATCTTTGAAAGGGACGTGAAGCCTGTTACTATGAGACAATCTCTGGCTTCTAAAAGATCATCGGTCAATATCTTGTATACGGTTCTTCCTAAGTCATCAATATTTAAGGGAAATTTCTCCTGATCTGGCCATTTCTTAGCCAGATAATCCAAGCCGAGTTGATCCAAGGTCAAGGAAGTATTCGCCTTCTTTCTTTTTGATGTTTGATTTGCCATAGAAGAATCACCAGTTAGAATGGTAAATCATCATATTTGCTGTCCGGAGAAATTGGCTGATCGATAACGTTTTTTTTACTTTCCGAAACTGCGCTTTCTATTGCTGCGACAACTGAATTTCCAGCTTGCAATATCGCTTTAATAAGTTTTTGAAAAGAATCTGTTGCGTTTGCATTTGCACCGATGTATCCAGATTTAAATAATTCGAGGAATGTTGTGGATCTTAAATAGTGACCATTCAGGCTTTTAAAACTAATTCTAACAGCGTTCCGTGCAGTTAAAGCAGTGGGATCACTGCAGACTAACTCATAATGTCGCAACGGAAGCATTACTCCTCCATCGTTAATTGCACCATCTCTTTTAACAAACTTTAAATAGAATATATTGTCGTTAAACCGGTATGTAGTGTCCTGGGTATCTAATTCCGGATTTGAAAATTTCCTCATACGCTTAAGTTGCTTTGCTAACTGATCATTAGGGCGATAAATCCAGTCCGTATCATATTCTTCTTTTAGTGGTTCCAGCATTTTATACTGAATCATCACGGTATTCTTTTTTGTCAAATTGATGTAGACTAGATCCACTCCAAAGACTTTCTCAAGGGGGCGTTTATTAGCTGTATATATCTCTAGAAATTGATTTTGGTGCTGGAAAATTGCTTTCCCTGTACCATCAGAACCGACAAGCTTAAAA
The DNA here is from genome assembly GCA_041742155.1 of Chryseolinea sp. Lineage (GTDB taxonomy): Bacteria > Bacteroidota > Bacteroidia > Cytophagales > Cyclobacteriaceae > Chryseolinea. The sequence goes on from JBGSJE010000015.1 coordinate 272,367, forward strand.
TTCGGAACATATCTGGCATCGTGCTCAATTATTGCATCCTCTAATAAGGGCGTATAGTATGAAATCGCGGATTGGTTGTCAGTCTCAATTTCTACTTCAATCGGATCGTCATTGATGCTTAGTCCGAAAAGTCTCAATGCAATTTTGATTGCATCATCTTGCAACGCAAGTGGACCAGTAAATGCCTTAGGCCTATTAATGAAATCCCATAATCTATTAATAGTAGAAATGTTCGGCTGTATCGTAAGTAATCTTTCTATTAAATAAATAGATAGCGATGGTGATAGTTTGACGACAGAATTTGCTTTAGTTGTTCGTTTAATGAAGTCATTTTTGAATTTATCATCAACAAGTAGCGTCATAAAGCCCTTGTTTGCGTTCGGATAAAGGACTTTTGCCTTTCTAATTTTCAATCTGGTCTCAAGCGTTGTGACCGCTCCCGTAGAAGTTATTAATCCTAAATAAATGGAGTCGACATTTGATGTTCCCTGCAACAGGCAAAAACACGGGGATCTAATCTTTTCAGTCTGACTATGTGGCTTAGCAATCGTAAACTCGGTAAGTCCGTTTCGAGACTGTTGCAGTGTTTTCCATTCCGTTGAAAATTTCAATACAACTAACGGAGTGTTCTTTAAAAACTTATTTAAGTCTTCTATCCACGACTGTGCGCCCATGATCTAAAATGTTAAGTAAGCATGCTATTGCTTTAATCATTAGCGCCTTAAAATTCTTTGAAGGCGCTTCATGTCATTAAAAACCGTGATCATATTGATTGCTAACGTGATTCCAGGAATTGTTCCACCATGTCCAATAGTGTTTCGATGAGAATAGTATGTGTTAATTAAATTGAAGTCAGCATAACCTGATCGCGTTAAGAGACTGGTGTGTTTATTAAAATGTAACCTCTTTTGTTCTATGATTTCCCAAACTGCACGAGTTTTCCAATGAGCGATATTTGCTATCCGACTGTTAATCAACTTAGTTGATTGATCCTTAATATGAGCTTCCAACCTTGTAAATAAAAAGAGAAAATAGGCATGAGTATTTAGCTCGCGACATTGACGCCAATATTGTTCCTTTTTTTGGTGTCCTTTTGCATGTGCCGCAAACTCTTTAGTGGCATAATCCCGATCTATATCGAAGTAAAGAATTTCCAGCTCTTTGATAACTTTCATGCGTTGAGAATATTAAGGAAATTCTTTTTGGTTAGGCTTACGCCCTTTGTTCTACTGTCTTTGAGATATACTTCCCATTTTGAAGGCATAAAATGATCGGCTACGTCTACAACGATATAGCTTCCTGAACTCGTCATTAAATCAATCCGACCATTCGCGCCTAATGTCCAAAGAGCGAAGGGCTTTATAAGCATAACTAGTTTACGATCTTTGTAAATATCGAGAGAGTTGATTTTTCGAGGTTTCACACCGAATGTCTTCATCATTTCCTCATCGATATCTGGCATTTTGCCTTCTCTCGATGTTAGGTCGCTTAGGTCAGTAATCCAATCTGTCAAAATCTCATAGAAACTCTTAATTCGGCTTATCCAATCATCTAATCGACGATTTATGTATGCAGTGTCCATATACTCAATTATTACAGACTCTCCTGCTGCAAATTCAAAGTTGAACAAACACACTTCAATTGACCACGGCTGGTCATATTCTTGTTTAGCCTTATGATGCGACACGTATCCAACGGTTTGATTAATTTCAACACTTGGCTTCGTATGATGGGGACTTACTAACGCCCCGAATGGCACAGGCGATTCAGAAAATGCTGATGCGTCAGCGGCAAAAACTCTAACTACTAGTCGAGCTGAAGTAAAACGATTGACCCAACTATTTTTAAACCCTATCAACGTTCCTCGAATTAAACTGATCACTGGCATTTCTTGGTAATTCAAGACGACTGAAGTTTTATTTTTGGTTAACTTGATGACGTTATCCGCTCCTTTTTTTTTGGTCATTGAAATCGATTTTAAAGTCTAATTGTTAAACTTCGGAAGTCGGGAGTGGCCATGGTACCAAAGGGATTAGCTCGAGGACACATCTGGCGCCTCTTTATTTTAGATTCCTAGTGGGCTAGTGATCGAGTGGATCGGGCGGGGCAAGGAATCTTTACGAAGATAAAGATATTAGTCTGACCAGACAAAATTAATTTCCCAAGGTTGCTTATCGTTTTCCGACCAGAGCTCCGGAAGTCCCTCCAACCTGCGTAACGCTACCTAAAATTCACGAGATCATTAATAGGTATGTCAAGCGCATCGGATATTGCCATTAAGGTGGCTATCGTTGGATTCGTCTTACCAGCCTCAATTTCGTTTACGCTTGAATAAGGTATTTCCGCATCCGCAGCAAGTTGCTCCTGGCTCACTCCTAGCGACTCTCTCATTTTCCTGATGTGCAGTCCTAGCTTTACAAGCTGCTTTTGATAACGAATTCGGATCAGTTGTTTTGCCACACCCAAATAAACCAACAAAAGAATTTTATGGTATAGGCTATTATCTATGGTTTTTTTCATTATAATTTTATAGGCTATTCCCTATACCCATGAAATCGCAAAACAAGTCCTATCCCCCAGTGAAACTGCCTTCAGATATCCAGTTTACCTTATCTCTGATCAAAGAAGAACTCAAAAGTCGCAAGTTCTTCAACACCTTACAACAAACGGGGCTGGACGACTGCTACTTCCAGCCCCACCTCGATACGCTCATCCTTCGAAGTCTCGGTATGGATGATGAACTGGATTCCACCTTTGATGCCTATTACGAAATCATCGAACGGAGGAGCAAAAAGATCAATGCTGATAACGACTCCATCATGAAGCAAGCGTTGAAAGCATACTACGAGCTTATTGAGCAAAGGAAAAAACTTAACGTGGTTAAGAAGGAAGCCAAGGTTTCATAGAAACAAATCCGGTTACCATGTCTAAAAGTATCATATCGCTAATGAGGTTTGCCATTCACGAACACATGACGATCTGCCTTATCGAACAGCAGCTAAAGAACAGGAGATTCGTTGATGACCTGGAGTGCAACTATTGGCAAAAAAAGAAATCAGGAATATCGGATTTCTACTCAGAGATTTAATCTAAGCGACAAGAACCGACTACTCAAATAACTCGTCCGCATTAACAAGACAATGAATGTCCTTTCCTGCTGAGAACAAGGACGAATTACGAGAGTGGACCTGCACCAATCTACATGCGGTGACAATTGAAGGGGAGCGTATTGAATTTGCAACGCAGCGAAAACCTGATCCGGTAAAATGGGACAGTAAAGCCGGTAGACTAGTCAAGTCGAGGAAAGAAGAAACACGGCAACTCAATAATTATCTGGACATGCTTCAAATGAAAGTGTTTGAAGCCCACCGGGAGTTGCTAACTATCGGAGAAGAAATCACAGCGAAGAAAGTTAGAAACTTTTTACTCGGGATCGAGAATGATGACAGTAAAACTTTGCTTGGCGTCTATCGCAAACACATTGAAGAAATCAAAGCACTTCTCGGCAAAGAGTATGCGCCAGGTACACTATTGTTTCATCACCTTCGTTCTTTTATAACGAAGAGTCCTCTTTGAGACAAAAAGTATTACTTTACTCTTTCTTGTAGTAAACGCCATCCCACTTCATTACAAGCACGCGACCCTGAGAATCAAAAACAAACCGACTAAATTTTTCATTAAACCCAATGTCGTACTTCTGATAGCCGTGAGCAGATGAATAGATCCCTGGGTTTGGCGTAAAGTTCACAAGGTAATAGACTCCATCCTCGCGGAAAGTAATGTTATTGATGGTCTGCATCGACGCATTGTATTGATAATAACTAAACATATCGCCGGTATAAGTGGCGGGGTCAAGTATCGAAAGTGTCGCATCATTTGCTCCGATGTAAATCTGACCGGACGGATGTATCTTGAAGTCTTCTACATGGTAATTCTTATACTTCCATTCTATTCCCGTATTTGACCATGAATCCCCGGAGTTTTTTGATTCCCAAATGGTATTCCAACTGTCCGTAGTATAAAGTGTTCCGTTGGGATGTCTCGCGAGGAATTCATATCGGTCTATATATGTTCCATTAATGAGCAGTTTTTTCCAGAACGTCGACTCGCTTCTCAACCGGTAAAGTCCATCGAAATAGTAACTAACGTAAACCACGGAGTCTTCCACCAAAAGACCTATTGGATCTCTTGGATCGAGTAGTCCATTTCTGATTGAAGTCCAGTTCTCAAGATCAGTTGAGGTGAACACACCCTGATTTTCTGAGACGATGAACATTTTTCCTGCGCTGTTAAAATCGAAGTACGCGACATCGTTAACGGGAACAGAAGTTATCTTTTCCCACCATGCCGCATCCTGTCTCACCATTTTGTAAAGTGCTCCACGGCTAACCGCATATACCTGTCCGCCAAATGTTTTAAAATTAGTGTTGTAATAATCCGGGTCAATTATTCCGCAAGACCTGTTCCATCCCGCTGGCGTTGATGCTTTCGCGCTGAATGTTATTGAATCAACCGGTGTGCATACGGGCGCCGGGATCTGTGCATACATGCAGCTGTCGATGTTGTAAAGGTAGAACGTAAACTTTTGTTCGTTTTGGTCGCACCCTAGACTCCACCTCGTACGTATCTTTCCATTCGTGGATGCGAAGGTTGCGTTGTTATAGTAGAATTGTTCCACGTAACCATTCCCTTTAGTCATTTTAGTGCGTACATAGAATCGGTCTGCTCTTATCGAGGAATTTTTTGGAGTTACCTTAATGATTATTGAATCCTTTAGAAATTGTCCCGTTACTCCCGTCTGATTATTTCCGCTAACGATTTCCAGCATTGCGTACTTTTCCATGGTAGGCTTTGCATTTTCACTTTCTTCATCGCATCCGGTTATAGCAAGTACGAAAAGCAGCAACCAAACTTGTTTATCCAACTTCATAATTTTACCACGTGTTTTATAATGGTCTTTTCCTTTTGCCTTATCCTAACTATATAATGGCCTGGAACGATATTGGTGATGTCGATTGATTGACAATTACCAATAAAATGCTTTACCACCTTTCCCATTGTGTCTGTGACAATTACTTCATCAATAACGGTGCTGTTGCTAAAGTGCAAAAGTCCCCTTGATGGATTGGGAAAGACTGCTATTTGCTCGTCCTTATTCCATTCTTCCACTGCGGTCACATTGCCGGGTTCCTCGTCTTCTTCGACTTTTTGAGTCCACTTATACATATAGATGTCGGTGATCGCATAGATATTTGTTGTGTCCCGCATGAATGTCTCCTTCAAATATGAGTAGGAATTAGGAAGAGGCAGATTATCCTTTAGCTTCCAATTCGCGCCGCCATCATTTGTGCGAAGTATTTCGCCTCCCTCTGTGATGGCGTAACCTTTCAGGTCAGAGATAAACTCGAACGAAATAACGGACCAGTTTGCAGGCGTGTCCGTCTTATTCCATGTCTGTCCTCCGTCTGATGTTTTAAGGATCATGCCACCCGCACCTCCAATGAATGCAAGCTTATCATTCCGGATACAAACAGACTTCAGGTCACTATTCACTTGTAGATTGTGCACTTTCCAATGATCACCTGCATCCCAGGTACTTATCACCATGCCTGCAATACCGGCGGCGTGGCATGTCCTGGCATCAAGACACTTGATAGCATTCAGCTGATTCTGAAAACCCAGCGTATAAGTTGTCCAGCTCTTTCCACCGTCGATGGACTTGGCGGCTGTTCCACTAACACCTACGGAATAAATGACCTTGCCATTAACCATTTCATAATCCAAAGTAGCCCGGTGCCCTACAACTGGCGGAGTCCAGTCATTAAAAAAAATGGACTTACCGCCATCATGCGTAGTATAGGCATAGTTGTTAGTGACCACGACAATACCGGTGTCGGCATCGGCAAACGCGATTTCAGAGAAGTCGTCGCGAACCATGTTATCTTCGGAATAATACCAGCTTTTGGCATTGTCCGTAGTGCGTAGAATACCGGCGTCTTCGCTGATTATTAATCCGTTGTTCTTATCTGTAAAATGAACGCCGCTGAACGCTCCATGTTGGGGTCTGATATTGTTGATTTTCCATGTTGTGCCTCCGTTCCTGCTGGTAAGTATGCTGAAATCCTGACCGATGGCACAAACAAACTGTCCGAACGAATCCATGCGCAGCCAGGAAATAAAAAAGCTACTATGGTAGGTCTGACCAACGTTATTCCCGCCGTCGGTGCTTTTTAAAACAATGCCATAAGGAGATAAAAATAATGTGGTGTCTTGTGAGACAGAATGGATCACGTCGGAGCGAGAATACCATACCGGAGTCCACGATTGTCCTCCATTAATGGTTCTGAAAGTCGAATATCCATCGCTGGCAAAGGCAACGTCCGGGCTGACTGCACAAATTGCGCTAGCATAAGTGTTCATAGTAACAGGGCTCCAGTTAGCACCGCCGTCTGATGTTTTATAAAGCAGCCGGTCAATAACAATATAACCGTGATCCGCGTCCGAAAACGACAGAAGTTTCGAATATGGATCAGTGCCTGCTGGAAGGTTTGTCAGCACATTCCAGGTTTCGCCGCTATCAGTTGATTTTATGATCTTATTGCTGGAATAAATGATATAGCCTGTGCTTTTTGTAGGAAAAACAATACCCAGGGGATTTTGCATTCCTGAAGGAAGTGCGATCTTCTTCCATGTCTTTGCACCATCGCTGGTTTTGTAAACGGACTGGAAGGATGCTGTAAAACCTGTTAGACTGTCCGTAAAAACTAGCCCACTCGTTGGTTCCTGGCCGACGGGACTGGGTTTCTTCCAGGTCTTCGCACTATCGCCCGATATGTAAACATAGGACTGATTTTGTGCGGCAGACAAAATAAAGATCTTACCGGGAGCTGGAACAGCAACCTCGTACAGGTCATTGGATATCGGATAGACTTGTTGCCATTGCGAATAACAGGCAGAACAGGTTATTGCTACGACAAAGACAACTGTAAAGAAACGCATAGAAACAACAGTTAAAGACCTGCCATCGATTTGGGTTTTGGAACGGTTAGCTTTCGGTCTTTCTACTCGTAATCATACGACTAACTTACAACAAATGCTAACTCTGTTCACAGTAGACTATATACAAAAATGGGGGTTTTAGTAACCGCATTGACTTAATTTGATAGGTCTAATGGTGCTCTACGCATAGCCAAATAATGAAAGGGAAAGGAATTGGCCCTGAAACGTCAACGCGCATTCTCTGACATATGCGATCCGGGAGGTACTCAACGATATGGAAAGCTTCCGGACAAAGCATCGAACCCTGAGCTTTTCATTTACAGACCATCATTCGCAGCTCAAATTATCAGAACAGCAATTGCAAAGGCTGACCGGGACACTGAGCGAACAGTTGACGGAGCTATCAACTCTGTTCTCAAAATACCAAAAGTCATCTCGCTTAAAACGCTACTTGACGCCCATCCCGATAGCAATCGGGATGGGAATAATCTCAGCGCTGGTAACGAACCTCCTGCTTTCGCTTTAGCTACAGCAGGCAAGGATATGGTGGATCGTGAGTTGAAGGAAAAGCAGAGGAAAAGGAAAAGAGGATTGAGAATGTAAAAGTTGTAAGATTTTAACAGGATAATCTGTGAAATTCCGATTATCCTATCAATATTTTACACAATGGACTTTAGCAGCGATCAATTCTTAGAAGAAAAAAATCAGTCCTCACACATGGATGAGAATTTTTGATGCATTTGAGAAGCACTAGGGCGCACTCAAAAGTAAATGATCAAAGGTTGACGATCTGTAGATTCTGCGGTTCAATCCACAAACTAAAAAGTCGTTCGAGCAGAAAAGGTGCAATGGGCCAATCATCGCGTCCAGACTTTTCCCGATAGAGTTTAAGTATGGTCAGACCTTCCGCATTTGACTTGCTTTTTACATAACCCGAGTTCCGGAGGAACATTGCCTTTTCCTCCTCCATGAATTCTAGGGTAGGTATTAAGCATTCGGTTACGTATCGCCGATAAACTTCGCGCGTCGCGATAAAATGATTTCCATAAATCGGGAAGGAAATTTCGTCTGGAATTTTCATTGACAACGCGCCGGCAAGAAAAGTTGATAGATGCTTGAAAGACTCACTCCAAGTGTTGCCGAAGAGTTGTTGTCCTGTTGACAGCATTCTATGACCCGGCATCATTGGAGTAAGAATTGCGACGTCGAATTTTGCATTCAATATTTTCTCAAGTGACAGCTCCGTCCCTACTGTCGACTTCAATACTCGGTGAACGGGAAGAGAATTCCTCTTTTCTTTTAGCCGCCATGATGCCACTCCAATGAGATCGGCCTGACTTTGAAGACGCACCTTCGCGATTACGCTGTTTTCAAAATACGGTGTTACAAATTCACTATAGTACGGTGTGGCAAACTCATAGAAATGTTTTTGCTGATCATCTTCAAAACAGACTTGAAAAAAATCAAGCGTTTTCATCTGTCTTTTCTGGTGTCAATGGCTCCATAATGCCGGCAAGGATTTCTTCCAGGTACATCACTGATTCATCGGTTCCATAATAAAGCGAAGTAGCCATTCGCAAAACGAATTGACTTTTCTCTTTTAGCTGAATATGTCCTTGCAAAATTTGGATTGCCCTTTCTCGAAGCTGATCATCATGTTCTTGGTTCAAGGTGCCCCTGAGTTCTCTTCCGATAACGCGTGCCGCTATTTGTTCAAGTGGATTTTCACCAAATAGATCGGCGTGGTTATCATAAATCAGATCTTGTTGAAGCTCGAAATAGTTTTGGATAATGCTCATACAATCCTCGGGATCGTTGGGTCTCTGTTCTGGTCGATCATCATAAGCAATGAGTTTCAATAAGAAAATGGCCGGAAGGGTTGCCACATTGAATTCACGATTGTCAAAAAGAAATACAGGCTTGACAGACTGAAGATAGACTTCATTCAAGCCGTTAACTTTGACTTTATGTTTGCTTACGTCGAATGCCTGGCCATCCTCAACTTCTAACTGACCGAACGGAAGGATGTCTATTTGCAGTCGATTCTCAGCAATCAATGCAAATTCGTTGTCGGCAATTGGTGTAAATCCGAAAGACTTTCCGAGCATCTCCTTGAGCTGACTAAATTGTTCGACATCGCGAATGAGGATTGCAAAGTCGACATCCTTCGTGCCCAAAATCGGATTCTCGCCCTCACGGTACCACACGTCCCTAGCCAGCGCTCCCAGGATATAAAAATCGATCCCAAGTTCCGTGCAGCATTTGTCCACGGCATGTAGCACTTCAGCCAGTCGCGGATCACTTTGACGGCTCAAATTTATTTTTGAGGTATTCTTCATAAATCTTTTTTGCTGTGTCGATGCATCGTTGGTTTCCCGTGTTCATAAGATCTGTATACGCCAGAAGTGGTGGCACAACGGGTTTTTGTTGGTCTATGGTATCTTGCCAAAATTTCTCATATACATTTATATTTCCTTCCGCATCTGGAATGAGTCGATACTTCTTCATCAGCTCGGCTTTAGATTCCTCGGTATACAACGTGAGCGTTTCTGGTTTTAGATAGTCGGTATATTTGTCTCCTGCAGGCTCACCTCCCCAGACTGTTTTTTGGGCATCGAGTGCAAGCTCATTCCACCGGAAGAAGTCTTCGCGATTTGCAAAACGATAGTTGCCAAGATGCAGCATCGGCTTTAATCTTAGTTCATATGCTTCTAGCCATTTGTCAAGCAATGCAGTTTTGTCGGCAATGAAGTATTGATCGTTACCTTTCAGCACCAATATTCTTTGTGCTTTCAATCCATTCATGATGTGATTGACATTCCCCAAGCCGACGCCAGCTCTTGCTGCGATGGTTCGGTATGGCTGCCGAACAAATGTTTCATCTTGCAGGAACAAGAATATAACTTTCAATCCTGTCTTGGTAAAGGCGCGATTGGCTTCCTTGACTGGAATTGTTTCTCTTTTGGTGTCGATGAGAATGAAGTGACGCGGTCGTCTGAGAAATACGTTACCAGTTGTTTCTATGTAGCCGATTTCCAGCTGCTGCAATTCCGTTTTCGCTTTCGGTTGGATGTATTCCGCCACTACGATCAGGGGTCCGGTTACTTTGTTTTGATGAACGATTCTGTCCAAGTGGTGCGGACGGATTTCGGTCTTGATTTCGATTTTAAAATGAAGAGGCTTTTGGTCAAAAAAAATGTCTAGTTCGCCATCTACGCCGTTGTCGGCGCGATCGTGATTTACCCCTGCCCATTCGGCTCGTAACCCCGTTTCGCGTTGGAATGCTTTAACGGCGGCATCCATAATTTCTCGCTCTTTTTTGTTCATTTTATTCAATTGTTCATGAAACATGAACATGGATATTTAGTGAACAAATATAGCTAAATCTATTTAAATAACACGCTTTCCCTGATTTAACTGAGCTCACGTAGGTTAAGATTTGGCGAAAACAGGGTAAATTTGAATATCTTCCAATAACATGGGTAGTGCGCAGATAGGTTGCGCAGGTATTTAGTTTCTTTGCTTGACAAAGCACTGACAATAAAAATGAATCCTCTTCAAGAAATGGTTTTAATAGGAGAAATCGTGCTTCAGTCAAAAATTGCACGAAGAGCCGCTGAACGTTTAGAATCTCCTGACGGCTATGTGGATACTTGGAGCTCAATTCAATCTATTCTCGTAGCCACCGCGAATGTGTCCAAAATACTTTGGCCTAAAACTAAATATAAGGCTCGCGGAGAAAGATTGCGCCAAATGCTTAGGATTGAAAATAGCAACATCCTTTGTAATCGAAAATTTCGTAACTATTTCGAACACTATGATGAGCAGGTTGACGACTGGTTTAAAAATCAATCCAGCGGGGTTTACATTGATTTGGCAATGAATCCATCTCTTTCAGGTGTTGGCGTTAGAGGCCACCGAGGTTATAATTCGTTTAATAATACCTTAATTTTTCGAGGTGAATCACTTGATTTACTCGAAGTATTGAAGGCACTCGAAGAGATTTTAAATAATTGCAAGCCATATGCTCTCGTGTAGAACTCACGTTGGTTGTAATATTGCAAATCAAAAGAAGCCGAAAAGTACCGTTATAGTGAACCCAACATAGCCTTTGCAACCGAATTGTTTAACCTGATCGAGGCTTCAAATGTTGATTTACTGGATCTTTGGACATAGCCATAAAGTGGTTCCGGAGTTTGAGATTGGGAAGACACCGTTGACTAAGAACCAGCTTGGGTATGTGGAGTATAGGGAGCATTTGAGCTTTAGACCAAGTAGATTGATCTCACTCTGATGCGCTTAGAATTCGTGGAAGGGGTCGTTTAAGGGAAGATTGCAAATCTTTAAAGCATTGGACGCAATGGCCTCGTTAAAAATTTTCGAATATTCCAACATCAACCTTATATCCAATGGAGAGTTCAAACGATCTTCTTGAAGAGTTAATAAAAAGTGCAATTGCAAACCATTCGTTTGCAGATCCATTAAATGACGATTTCGATAGAAGCAAACTGCTCGATTACATAAAGCCAGACCTCGAGTCCGGATCGTATGATGTTAAGGAAGGTTCTAAAGGACAACAGCTATTATTCGCAGTGCTCGATTTGAACATGCTTTACAAGCAGCTAATTGATGACGTCATCGACCAAATAAGTCAAATCCCACTGTCAAATCGCAATTTGATTGAGCGTGTGCTAGCACACGTGAACTTTGACTATTGTAGCATGCGCGTTGATTCAATGCCGCAAGAACCTATAAAAGGGCCTACCCGAGTTACAAATGTCTCAGAACTGGGTGACAAAGAGTACACAAATATTTTTGGCCAGACCGGCAATGTCAGCGATGCTGTAGATATATCTGTTGACGTGTGTAACGAGCTTTTAGAAATCATTCATGATCTTGATGACATTGACAATGAAAATCAGCGAGTAGACGATGTTGACATTGATACAGAAGTTCGAAAACTGTTCATGATACTTAACTACTTAGTGAATCTAAAGGAGGCATTCAGATTTGTGAAGTATGAATTTGGAACGATCTCAAGAACAGCAAGCGAACTTATTTTTAGGCACGAACCTGAGTACTACTATTTGATCCGCCTTGCCGGGAAGGATCGGGAAAGTAGTCTTACGCAAGAGGGTCACTTTCATCTTATGGGCGCACCGACGCCTAAAACCAAAATGCCACAAATAAAAGTTATTGAGGACACAATCATTTTCGAAGGTGAGCAAAATGTACCCGAAACAATTCTCCACAATACTATAGTTTTAAGTTCGACTTTCTATCAGCATTTAGATGGGTATAAATTGTCAAAACTAAACGACATTACAATTGACGATATACTTCATGTTTTAAGTATTCTTCATTCTCCATTCCAGCTGATTAACGTCACGGAGATTGTCACTAATTGCGTGCGGCAGCAAAAACTTACGAACGTGCCAGTCCGCATCGAGAAAAAACATTTAATCAGTGTTCTAAAAAAACTTACTAAACTGCCAGAGAAAGTCATTCAGTCAATTCTATCCGTAATTACTGCCGATTTTAACAGCAATGTCGATCTCTGGCGATTCCCTTTAATGAGTTCGGACAAGTACTATTATTTCTCATTGGTATCGGCGGCGTACGGACATACTACTTTTTGGGCGGATCAGATCATAAACAGTTTTTTGGCGCAGGGGACACAGGAAAAGTTATTCATAAAATTTTTAAAGTCTGCGATTCAAAGTTGGGATACAAAATATCGAGTCTTAATTGCTGACGCGTCATCATTAAGGAAGTTATCCGTCGAAGGGAATTTTTTAATTGTAGCGTTTGGTGCCACCTGCCTGATAATTGAGCCCTGTCTGTATTCGTATCCACTGAGCTCAAGGGGCTATCGAAGGGCGATTGATTCTTTATTCGTCGCTAGCAATAGATTGAATGACAGAAAAGCTAAAATAGCCGCCGAGGCTGGCAAGTTATTCAACACAAAAGTTGTTCGTGTCGGGGGGCTATTGATTACAAATCATCCTTTACTCAGCGGTTTAGTTGTAGAAGAAGTACCAGTACTAGACTCTATTGCATTTAAGAACTATTTCACAATTGGGGAATATCAAAGGTCAACCCTAAGTATCAAAAATCAATCGGCTCAATCAACGACGCTGTCATCGTACAGATATTATGACACAGAGGACGAGTTCGGGGCCAAGTTTGCTCAGTTTTCTTTTAGATGCCCATTGATTTATGAGAAAATGAAAACTCATAAAATTCGTCCCCATCCCATTTCATTCCCAGACTCAAGACCAATAGTTCTGAGAGATGGTAGCGAAACAATCAAACTGGAGGAGTCAATCTGGACCGATGTCCATGAACTCGATCTTTGCCTTAAGCAAATGTTTTACTTCGGAGATGAATTGGATCGTAAGCCGGAATTGCAAGCAACTAAAGTAGCAACCGAGGAAAGAATCCAATATTTAATGCCCATTGTAATGAACTACATTGCTTTGGATCGATCTGATCGATTCGCTCGAAATCACTTGCTCAATATTTTTAAAAACAGTAGGCTAATCGGAATGTCGTACCTGGTCTTCGCACTTGATCAAATGATTGGAAAATTAGGAGATCGACCGATCAGAAAAAAAGAGAAGACCGCTGCTACTCCTATCGACTCAGAAGCTGCCGATTTACAAATGAAGCGATTTTTAGAGATGAATATGAAACCTGCCATTGAGTTAAGTTTGTCAACATGGGAAACTAAACATGATTTCATAGACTCTGAACAACAGAACCTACTTCGCTTCTTAGAAACAGTACTATCTGACGTATACCAGAAAAAATATTCGGAGGATGAGCTCGATACATTTATGTTGCCGCTTATAGTGTACATTAAATTAGCAGGCAACGATAAGCGATTTCGATCAGCGCAATATTCGATGATGATAAACTTCGTTGAGTTGCTGAACTATAATGGATACTATCAAAAGGCACGTGATTTTTCTGAGGAAGTGCTTGAGTTTTCTTTCCGCAATCCGGATCATCCTGCAATCGGATGGCTCGTACAGTTCAAATGCTTCTTAAAACAGAACAGTGTTTTTGATGCGGCGTTTTATGGAAATCTCTATTTCGCAACTTTGATTACAATTGGAGAGATTGACGAAGAAGAGGCATTTGATGGCATCTATAATTCCATGCTTTTTGCGCGCGAATTTGGCTATCAGGACATGGTTGAATCCATTTATTTGTCTCTCAAATCTTTTCCATTAAGCTCATATGATAGCCAGAAAATCACAATAAGCTATTTTAACTCGAAAATCAGTGATCCGAAACAGTTTACCACTAAGCGAGATGAAATGATGAAATATATTGATGATAATATCCAGGATATCGTCGATATGGCAAGGCATGCTGTGGTCCCATGGATAGTTTTTTTATACAACATCAAATTGTTGATCAAGAAGAAGCTAATTGATCCTGTCGATAAAATTGACAACTATTTAGCGATGTTGGAAAGTAAAATTCCAAAAGAGGAAGTGGAGTACCTTCACGCTTTGGTATTTCCCGCAGAGGCGAGCAAAGGCATTTTCCTAGGTGCATTAGTACGCGCCTATGAAACACGGCAGTTTGACGACTATGCGTCAGAAATGGGCGGTTTGCGAGCTCTCGCATACAATACCTTTTTGAATTCCATCCAGCCCATAGATGTAAAATATTTGTTGTTAACTGGTTTGGTATTAAATGATAATCGTCTTACGTTTCAAGCGACTGAGTCAAATGGGCAGACATCAAGATTCGCGACTAAGAAAGAGTTAGAGCTCCGTGAGTATCTAAATGACTATTCTGCCAAACTTATAAATCGTATACAATTAAAACCGCATCAGTTATTGATTTGGGTTGCTGAAATTCATGGTGAAGTACTGTGTGTATATATTGAATCTGACAAAAATATACGGATCGAAAAACTGGATTTATGGGACATTAAAAAACAGTACGAATGGGCAAAGGAAATTGCGGGTTTCACATTTGACGACAAACGTGAATTTCCAATAAATGAGCAGGAAGGAAAATATATCAACCTGTTAGAGCACCTAAATTTCGCGAAACTTACCATCAAAGGAGAGATCAAAGAATTGTTGGTAACGACATCAGTGACGGTAGCAAATTTCCCCTCAAACCTAATTCAATTCGAAGTAAGTAAAAAAAATAACCTCCCTTTACATGAAGAACGAGTAAAGGAAGCGATCGCACAAAATGATAACTTTGATTTTACATCTTTTCACCTAGCCGTTTCCAACGTCATATCGTTAGAATGGTTTTCTCTTAACGGAGGAGATGTTTCAATGGGAGCTTCCGATCAGCTAATTCTACAGGCTTGGGTTCCTACCGATGATGGTGATTTTGTTTTAGAGATGGGATATGAAAAGCTTAAGCCAATTATCGACAAGTACAAAGGTTCGATTTCAACCGACCTGGTTCCGAAAGAACCACTCTGTGGAAAAATTAACGTGGTAATGGCGCATGGCGGGAAAGGTTTCGAAGGTTTTCGCGGTGTCTATTCGACTCATGAAGCTGGTCACGCATATGTGGGAGATCGAAAACGAATGGAAAAAGTGTATGGTAAGGGTGAAATTGCAGTTTTATTTATTTGCAGTTCAGCATTAATCTCCCAGGAAATCTATGTACAGAGGCTTGTATCATTTACGCACGAGATTCTGGCTATTGGATACAAAGCGGTAGTTGCACCAGCTTGGGATTTGAATCCATTAATCACGCCGGGGTGGTTAGATAATTTTTTAGAAAATTTAATGAATGGGTACCCTGCGGGCGAAGCAACACAAATGGCAAATGTTTACGTTTCAAGAAATGGTTTTGATGAGCATACAGGTTTTTATTTTCCGGCCGGTTGGGCTGCTATGCACTACTATGGTAATCCAAATATCTTTTGCGTGGAGGCCGTCTCGTAAATTGAATTTCAGGTCGTCAATTACGATTTAATTGGGATGAAGGCTCAATGCTGTTCAGAGGTAATTAGTTTACCAGGGTTTTGAGTTTAGCGGTTAGCTTTGAAATTTGTTCAAATCTGATCTTGTAATCATCAGTAACCTGCTGTTGGCTTTTATTGGCGAGAAACATCAGTTTGTCTGAAATAGTCAGCAGCACTTTAGATAGTTCGCTACTGATGTTGACATTGTTGTTGACACACCATCGCTCTATTGCACCTCGCGATAGTCCATACAGTTCTTCTGACTGCTTGTAGCGTTCGTTTATAATCGCAATCACCTCTCGCTGGGCTTGAATCCTACCTACAAAATCATTCATTTTCTATGTATATCAATGTTGACAGTTTCTCCAACCATAATTCAATCTTAACTAAGGCCGGCGCGATTGATGATATTTCTTGGGCAGTTACAGAAATCCCTTTGCCCCTTGAAGCCAATATCCTAGCACGCTCTAGCGTTCTATGCGTCGTTTCAGGGATTTCAACAGAGAACTCTCCAAGGTTTTGCGCAGCCCTTCTGGAGAATTCAAATTTATTTAAATACCCGAGTGCAAAACATGTGGCAAAGTTTCGCATCGCCAGAAATATAACTGACAATTCGAAGATGCTAGGCCTTGATTTGTATGCGGTATACGCCTCGTTAAAAAGTAGAGCAAATCTTGAACAGTCAGCTACGCAATTGTCATATGGCGACGGTTCTCCATTTGTTTTTAAAAAATCAGTACCGTTGGAAGCGTAAATTAATTTGGCTTCTTTATACAGGTGCCAAGAAAATGGGTTACCATTGCGCCAAAGGTCTTCTATTCTATTATATGAGTACACTGAAAAAACATTCTGATTCGGCTTGGGCTCATTCTTGGCAACAATGGTTAGTAAGTCTACATCAGATACATCGTCCATTTCTCCACGGCAAATCGAGCCAAATGCATAAATGTGCATATTATCTCCTGTTAAAGCGTTTTATGACGATTGACATGAATAATCCAAAACAAAACAATCTGGCCGCAACAACAAGTGCGGTGAACCAATTTGGAAAATTAGATGGGCTAGCAACAAAAAATATGTAAGGCGTTGAGATGAATGCATCCCAATATGAAGAAAGAAGAACTGGATCACGGTAAGTAAAAACATCATAAAATGTCATAGTTATCCATAGGTAAAAAACGAAGAATAGTAGTTTGTCTATTCGTTCACCGTTACCCCAGATGAACTTTTCAGATCTAAATCTTAACCATTTTAGAAACTGACGAATTCTATCCCAATTCTTATACTTCGCTCTGTAATAGTGGTCGTTTGAATTCCATGATTTAAGCAGATGTATTTCTGTGGCTGATAGCTCTACGGTAATAGCGGCGTTAACGGCTTCGTTGTCTCCCTGAGATTGAAAGTTCATTCTAAGCGAGCGTGAGAATTTTAGCTTAAGATTTTCATGACTTGTGAATTACAATATAAGCATTATTGAAGAAAATCTTTATTCCATTTTTATCGGACTGATTTACCTGGGTGCGCTAAAGAGCAATGAGCCTTCGACTGAACAGAATACCCTTTACGCGGATGTTATCAGAACATTTGATTTTCAGTAATGGTAAACCAGCTTAGCTTTAAAATATGCTGAAGTATTTGGAAAGTTGTAAGGTGATTGAGACTGAGGAAGATGTTATCTAAAGATTTTACGAGATTAAATTCAAGATTAATACTACCAGCCATCCAAAGGGTATTACAATTTCATCTTAATCACCTACTTTTGAAACATCAATACTGTTGAGTGATTATGAATTGTATTTACATAGACGCGAACATTTACTTAGGTTTTTACAACTCAAATCGACCAGAATTTAAAAAGCTTTTGGCTTCGCTTTCGGAATTGAAGGACAAAATTTTCATTACAGAGCAAATTGTCGATGAGGTTGATCGAAACAAGCTCACCGTATTCAAGCAATCACTTGACAATTACGTTAAGCAAACGACCTTCATTAACATATCTTTACCCGAGCACATGGACGAGATCAGCACGCCCAAATTGTCAACTTGGAATAAAACACGCAAAGAGCTTGAATCTAAAGTAGCTGAATCGAATGAAGCACTCCGTCCAATACTTGCTGAAGTTCTGTTAGATGTTTCTCGATCAAAAGATAACGTTTCTTTACTTTTAGGAAAGCTTTTTACAGTTGCAGTTAAGCCTACAGAAATTGAATTGGCTAGAGCACGTCTAAGAAAGGATACCGGAAATCCTCCAGGCAAAAGAGTAGATCCCCTTGGTGATCAGTTGTCATGGGAGCAACTATTGACTCGTGTAGAAGATATTAAAAAATTATGGATCGTGTCAATGGATCGAGACTATTTCACCGAGCATGACAAACAGCTTTACTTAAACTCGTTACTCCATCAAGATCTCTTCAGACTTAATCCGACATTGCAGGTCAAAATATTTAGTACGCTTTCTGCGGCTCTTTCAGATTTCAGTAAAGAGGAGGTCGTCACGACTATGCCGTCTAAGAAAGAGCTTGAAGAAATTTTGAGCAAAGAATTTTTTTACGAAAAATTGAATGCTTTCTTTCCTACTGCTTCTCTGGGCGTTCCTTATCATTGCCCAAGGTGTGATGCAGAGTTTTCGTTTAAGACGGACAAAAATCAACTTCGTGATAGCGCATTAGGGCAAGAATACATTTGTAGCAGTTGTGGTTACGTTTGGAATACTAATAAGTGGTAGAAGAAGACATGTAGAGCAGTTCTATGGAACTAATCTTGAAATCCTTACCTTTATATCACTTTGATGTTCTTTGTACCCTTCCCATAGGTGAGTAATTCGGGAGCAGCAGTAACTAAAAACTGCGAAATAATTAACCGTTAACGGTTTATCAGCCAATAAAAAATCCCAGCGGGATCACGTTGAAGCCCGATAAGAAATTATCACGCTTTTTTATTTTAAATCACAACTACCGGACGCCCCTGAACTATCCACGGGATACTAATCTAACCCAAGTTTAGTCAACGCTTCCTTGGCGAACTGATTTTCAGGATTAATAGACAATGATTTTTGAAACATTATTCTTGCCTCTTTTGGCTTTCCGTTAGCCATCAGCAACTCGCCATAGCTGTTGAATGTCTGCCATGCAGCAGGGTCAATAAATGTGAGCAATTTGGATGCTTCCAATGCCTGAAGTTTGTAGCCGGCTGCATTTAATTCCCTAGCTGCATAGTCCATCTCACCGGATGAAAAACGATAGTGAGCTGTATCCGACCTCATTTCCTGAAAAGATGACGCGGCATAATCTGCTCCGGAACTCAACAAATCATCCGCATAAATTTTAACGAGAGATTTTTTCTGAGGGAGAAACTTTCTACCGGTCAGGATATTCATGACATTTTCAGCAGTGAGATGCAGGCCATCACTTTCACCATTGTCCAGGACGATAACGGACTGCTGTTTTGAAATATTTCTGATAAACATGGTAGCACCACCCGGAATAAATCCCGAATGCGATACGATATGACCTCTGGTAGTGTCTGTTGAAACAAACCATCCAAGTCCGAATGTTAGCCTGCCCGGTTCTACAACGGCATAGGTACCAGAATTTAATTTCTGAGGTTGATAGGCTTCATTCAATGTTGCAGGCTTTAACAGAATTCCGTTGTTGAGAGCCTGATCAAAGTTCAGGAGATCTTTCGCAGTACTTGCGATAAAACCAAGACCTTGTAAACCTCCAAAATTTACCAGCAGTTTTTTGTACCGGCGCATCGTATCTACTTTCTGAAGCTGGAAGGCGAAAATCGGCATTCTGTAGTTTTCCGCTAATTTAGCGGATGACTTTACGACTACTCCCCATTTTCTTCACTGTAATGCTATTATCAAACTGCAACTCTGGAAGAGAGACTAAGGACGATCCCAGTAGTTCAATCCCAAGTATAAATTACAAGTACATTAAATCATATCCACATGATACGACCTCCTTCACTGAAGGGCTTTTGATACATGATGGTAAACTCTATGAAAGTACTGGTGCAACAAATGATTTGCCACAGACAAGATCGTTATTTGGACACGTCGACCTATCAACTGGCAAGATTATTATTAAGGTTGAAATAGACAGACAGAAATACTTTGGTGAAGGCATTACGTTCTTAGCAGGCAAGGTATATCAACTTACTTACAAGTCCAAAATAGGGTTCATTTATGACGCAAAAACTTTCAAACAAATTGGAGAATTCACGATTCCTACAAAGGAGGATTGGGGTTTAACAACCAATGGAAAAGAACTTATTATGAGTGATGGCACGAACATGCTGACGTATCTGGACTCGAGCAACCTAAGCATAGTTAAAATATTGCCAGTGACTGAGAATGGTACGGCGACAAATAATTTGAATGAGTTGGAGTATTTTAATGATAATATCTACGCCAATTTATGGACTTCAAACACTATCCTCAAAATTGATCCAAATAACGGTGCAATAATTGGAAAACTTGATTTGACCTCCTTTGCATCTGAAGCACGGAGCATATACCCAGGCTCACTAGAAATGAATGGCATAGCATATGATTCTCTTTCCGACAAAGTCTTTGTGACTGGTAAACTTTGGCCGAAAATTTATGAAATCGTTGTTAGTAAATAGAGCGGATAGCAACAGCCGCTAACAAAGTACATAAGCAATGTCAGGTATGGTGCAGAGTTTTGGCCGTATTTACCTAAATTTGTATTTCACAACGGGGACAAATTTGCGGAAAGGCGCCACTGCATATGTACGACTGTTGCCAGCAATAGGGCGGCACAATTAGAACAACAAAAATCTAGATGTTATTTATTTTACATGAAATATTCGCTTGATAAGAGAAATTCAATTTTAAAGGTTACGGGTTACTGGATTCTGTTTCTGGTGTTACTGATTCCTATGACATCTCAATCAGGTGCGATTTTTCCGAGTCATGTTCACAGATTTACGTTTGGAATATTCGGGGCAGCTATTGCTATATTTTTGACCTGGATATTTATAAAGGCTGAAAAAAAATCCTTAATAGAATATAACCTATTTTGGACGAAGGATACTTTATCCAAATTTTTTAAGGGTTTAGCGATTGGCATTACCAGCTTCTCGTTTATCACTTTGATATTGGTCTTATTCGGCGGACTTCACATTCAAAAAAATCCAGCCGCGATAAATCCATGGATATGGTTCTGGTATTTGGCAATACTACCAGCGGCATTTATGGAAGAAATTGTATTCCGATCATATCCGCTCTTAAAATTAAATAAAGCATTTGGGTTAAGGCTGACTCAATTAATTGTTTTAATCGCTTTTGCTTTATATCATATACCTCTTGGGTGGAGCATCTTGACTGCATTTTTAGGGCCTGGTATATGGGCATTGATATTTGGAATAGCGGCAATCAGATCCAAGGGCATTGCCCTTCCGACCGGAATCCACGTAGGCCTGAATTTAGCCCTTTCAGTACTTGGAATGAGTAACGGTGTTGAATCATTCTTTGTAACCTCACAGAGCGAAAGCACATCTAACACAATTGTTAATCTAATCACGAGAATATTGGTTCTACTGGCGGGGATACTTCTGACAGAACTCTATATTCTAAAATCGAAAAAAGAAAATGTAAATAGGGATTTAGGCTTCGTTGACAAATGAAAACTCTTTAGACGTTGATTGTCCTAATCCCAAAGTCAGCCTTATGTTGTCGTTATAAATTTATGGTGAGATGTGTTAAACGAAACAAGTGAAAGTTCTTCCAAGTGAAGGATTGGACAAATTAGTTCGACGAAAAGTGGGGATGCACGGCAGCCAAAAAAAGCTAAGACAAAAAAATCAATTGCGCTCAACTATTCCGTATCCTTATAAACTAAAACGTTAACTATGACTCCTTCCATCTTACTCTTTGTAGTCAGGAATTTCCTTAGAAATCTTTCCTTTTCTGCGATTACCCTTAGTAGTCTGGTCGTGGGAATCACAACTACTTTGTTATTTTTTGTTTGGGTGAACTACGAATTCACTTACAATAAATCCGTGGTAGATCATGAGCGAATCTTTGCACTACTGCTGCATAATAAGGTGGAAGGCGAAATTCATACCGAGGAAGGAACCAGAATTCCCTTGATGGACTTTCTGGAGAACGAGGTAGCGGAGATTGAAGCTGTTACACGAATAGAAAACAAAAACGGGATGCTGGCAAACGGAGAAACATCCATTCATAAAACCGGAGTTTATGGCGATAGCGCCTTCTTTACCGTTCACGTGCCCGATCAACTTCAGGGTAATGCTGACCGCGCGCTCGTTGACAATCGCTCCATTGCTATTTCAAAAAAACTGGCCAGCGAATTATTTGACGGTGACGATGCCATTGGTAAAACTATTTTGATCGATCGCAAAACGGAATATGTTATCAAACTAATATTTTCTCCGTATCCGGAAAACAGCTCTTTCCGCTACATTAATTTTGTGCTTCCATTTAGCGCACGGCCAAAAGATGCCGATGATTGGGTCAATTATGATTTAAAACTGTTTGATCCATCTACACAAGAACGTGTCGAAAAAAGAATTGACCGGAAAATCGCTCAGTTATCTCCGCAAGAAGACACCAAATCTCTTTTACTCGCGGTTACCGACTGGCGCCTTCGATGGAATTTTGAGAACGGAAAAGTATCGGGTGGGCGAATCGTTTACGTCATCATCTTTTCCATATCAGGACTATTTGTGCTGATTATGGCCTGCATTAATTATATGAACATTTCAACCGCACAGGCCACCAGGCGCATGCGCGAAATTGGCGTTCGTAAAATGACAGGTGCCACACAAACAAACCTGATTCGTCAGTTTATGATTGAAAGCCTGATCATAACCAGCGTAGCAGCTCTGCTTTCAATCATGCTTGCCTATCTTCTGCTCCCACTCTTCAACGAGCTAGTTGGGATTCAACTTGTTTTGTCATTTGCCGATCCCTTGCTAATCATCGGTTTGCTAGCCATCGTTCTGCTGACAAGTTTACTGGCAGGCAGCTACCCGGCGTGGATCCTGTCGTCATTTAAACCAATTGCCGTTTTAAAAAGTAATCCTTATTCGGTTATTGGCGGCAGTGGTTTGCGCAAAGCGCTCGTGATATTTCAATTCACGCTATCTGTTATCATGATCTTTTGTTCGCTCATCACGTGGCAGCAGACTGACTTTCTGTTAAAGAAAGATTTGGGCTATGATAAACACCGGGTGATCAATGTCTGGCTGGATGAAAACCTCAATCCTTCATTTGAAAATCTCCGCGAGCAAGTAGAGGCACATACCTCCATTGAATCAGCTGCGTTTGGAGGCGCCAGCCCGATGGAAGTGAACGGCTACGCAGAGTGCAATCGGGCAATTGGCCCATTTAAAAGTCCTCTCCTGTTTTATGGTGCCAATATTGACGACCACGTTCTTAATACCCTCAATTTTGAGTTTGTAGCGGGAAGAAATTTCTCACGCAACCATGCTTCGGACTCGCTAAACTTTATAGTCACCCAGAATGCAGCAGACTTATTGGGGTTTGAGAATCCCATTGGCCAGCGTATTACATACAATATGTATGATCAACAGGAAGGAGAGATCGTGGGAGTGATTAAAGACTTCCAGCACGATGATATACATTCGGCCATCAAGCCGGTGGTATTTGTCTTTGGGAAGCCTTCATACCTTGCGAATATGTTCATTCGATACAAGGAAGGAAAGCTGGATGAAGCCCTGATTCATATCCAAAATATATTCGAGAAGCTACAGCCTGGCATTCCGCTTAATTACAGTTTTTTGGATTCTGATTTTCAAAGACAATTGTACCGTGAGAAATTGTTAAGTAACATTTCCATTGCCTTCACCTTCATTGCCATCTCAATTGCCTGTTTGGGAATGTTCGGACTTGTACTATTTAATGCCCAGCGAAGAACAAAGGAAATTGGGATTCGCAAAGTACTTGGTGCTTCGGTTGGTCAGGTAACCTTGATGTTGTGTCGTGATTTTATCCCGCCGGTTCTTTATTCCTTTCTGTTAGCCTTTCCGATTGGGTATTACCTTATGCAAATATTTCTGGAAGGCTACACATCGCACATTACTATTTCATACGCTTCATTTCTTGTGGTGACCGCAGCGATGCTGTTGCTGGTATTAGTTACAGCATCCCATCAATCCTTGAAAGCCGCTCAAAAGAACCCGGTGGACTCATTGAAAACTGAATAACAACCATATCGCTCAGACGGGATTCAAACAATAATATAACTAACAAGGATTGGAGTTAATTTGGGGTTACTGATTCGTTTAAATTTGAGGAGAGTAAAAGGGGCCCTACTACTGCCAATCGAGCAGACGGCCCACACCTGCTTTCCCCTTTGAATTTCTACCAGACTATTTATTTTGAAACAAATTGCCTGATCCAATCCGATCAATACCCCACTGGGAATGGGTGATATTCAGAATAAAGGCATTTCGGTTATCCTCTTGGAGATATACGAACAAGGGTTCCAAAACATGGTTATAAATCTTTTGCACCGAAGCTTTCTCCGGATAATGGGAATTCGTTTATCTTGCTAAGGGACTACGGCAATACGGCTACTGTGTTATTGGCGGCAATATTTGACGAATTTTAAACAATATACCTTCCCACTTTTAAACAATATACCTTCCCACATTTTTATTGACAATAAAAAAAACAAATCAAAATGAGTAAAGAAGAAAAAATATCCGCTGCACAAAAAATGATAGGAGACTTTGCACCAAAGCTTGTCGAATATACTGACAACGTACTTTTTGGTGATCTGTGGGAAGGGAAAGAACTCTCGCCACGAGACAGGAGTTTAATCACCGTAGCAGCTTTAGTTGCAGGTGAACATTCTGGACAATTAAAATATCATTTAGGTCGTGCGAAAGATAACGGGCTGACCGAAGCTGAACTAGTTGAAGTTATTACTCATTTAGCTTTCTACACTGGTTGGCCAAGAGCGATGACAGCTATAATGATAGCCAAGGAAATGTTTGAATCAAAACAATGATAATCTTTTCAGAAGATTGCTTACAAGCCGCGTCGAACTACCCGTGGATCAGCCACATTGCTGGCGCGGTGGCAATTAGAATTTTGGATTGGGTTTGTTCGGAAATAAAAAATTCCTATCTTCAATATATAGCCCCTCTATTTATTCGGAAAACTCGAAGAATGGATGGGCCTTTTTGTTGTAACGCCAAATTTATTGCCTGCCATGTGTGAAGGATTGAACGTAGCCGAGGAGTTTGTGGAAAGGGAATCTGTGAGGCCTATAAACTGTGTCCAATCCATTATACCATGACTCCGTTAATACGACTTCACAGTTTAGCCCTTGCAACAACGACGTTAATTGTCTTTTATCTTTGGCAAGTGCTGGCTCCTATTGAATTTACTTTCTCTGGTTTAAAAATACCTTTGGCGGCTGTTAGTTCTATCGGAATTTATAGGTCGTTTCTGGTAATTCTAAAGTTTTTGATCTTAAATGTTCGAATTATCAAAAAGTGGGCTTTTGGCGCTTATTATTTTGAGGGCGTTTGGATCGGTTTCTACATCGGGAGATCTGGAAAGGAACGATATTACATCGAAATCTTTGAACAGGATTTTGATTCGTTAGTGATCAGAGGTAAAGCTTTTAGGGAAAATGAAGGCTACTTCGGATTCTGGATTTCAGAAAATCCTAATATCGATATCAAGAAGGGAACACTAACGTATACATATCAATCTGATGCAATAAGTGATTCTTTCATCAACTCAGGTCTCGCTCATTTCATTATAGACAGGAAAAAAATAACTGCTGCTCCACATGGCCTTACCGGATTTTCCGCCGATATCTATAGTGCCAAAAAATTGCGATCTCATGAAATTAAAATATCAGATAAACCTGAAGTAGAAGATGATATGGTGGCGTTAAAGGCCGCGAAGCAGTTATTTAAGGCCAACGAAGACATCAAATTAATTATGCAGGTTTAATATATAATCTATGCCCTTAGCATCATTGTATTTTAATCAATAATTACTAACGCACTTTACGGAGACGGCCGCACCAGTAGAAACTGACGGGGCGCACCTCACACCACGTAGCGTACGGGTCGCGCACTACACCACGGTTCGTTAGGCATAACATAGTCGCCCTTTAAACCAACTATATCTTTGTTCCACTTTAAGAAAGAGCTAATCAGCAACTCGGACACTTCCTTCAACATCGCTTAAATCACGGACGAATCTCAAACAACTTAACGTTCAACCCTTGATTAACGTATGAGACCTCCGTATCGCTTACACTCGTGCCTGATACAGCCAGAAATCAAAAATTGAAAAAGAATGGATGATCAATATCGAACACTTCTGACCAATTGCGGACATGAACATTTTGAATAGACATGATTAAGAAGAAAACAGCGACGTCTTAGAAACTGGCATAACCATTGTCGTTGTCGCTATTAACCAAAGCCAACACCTATGCTCAAGAACTACGTTGTTATCTTCGTTCGCAACCTCAGACGACAAAAGCTTTTTTCAATCATCAACCTTCTTGGGCTTACCGCAGGAATAGCCAGCACGCTTGTCATCTATTTATATGTTCGAAGCGATTTTAGTCACGATCGCTTTCATAAATATGCTGATCGCATTTACCGTGTCAATCAAACCAATATATGGGGTGAGAATGATCAGCAGTTAGCCCGGACTGGTCCGGGTGTCGCACAAGCACTTAGTGCGGAACTCCCGGAAGTGGAAATGGTTACCAGTATCCATACTGCCGGCGACTTTCTTGTTTCGTACATAGATGCATCAAAGCAAGTAGTTGCACATGATCAGTCAAACCTCTTGGCAGCGGATTCAAATTTCTTTAAAGTATTCAGCTTTCAGGTAGTGAAAGGTAATCCGGAGACATGCTTGCTGCAATCGCAAACCATTGTTATAACGGAGTCAACTTCACGAAAGTACTTTGGAGACGAGGACCCTATAGGTAAGCTTTTACAAATAGGCACGGGTGAAAACTCACGAACTTTTGAAATAACTGCTGTGGTTAAAGATGTTTCGGATGACTCCTACATTGATTTTGATATGCTGATGTCGATGGCGAGTTTTCCGAGGGTTAAAAGGAATCAATTGAGTTGGATGTGGACACAACTGGAAACATTCATCTTGTTCAATAAGAACACCGATATTGAAGCTACGCGCAGGAAGCTCAAGCCGATTCCACGCAAGTATGCGGAAGCTACTTTGCAGGGCAATATGAACATGTCATTTGATGATTACCTCAAGACGGGAAAATCGTGGGAACTATATTTACAACCGCTCACGCAAATTCATTTACATTCCGACGATGTAGTCGGAAATTATAACATCACAGGAAACCTCAAAATTACGTATACCCTTGTCGGTACCGCAGTTTTTATCATCCTGTTATCGTGTATAAACTTCATGAATTTATCAACTGCACAATTTACCAGGAGGGTTAAAGAAGCAAGCATTCGAAAAATACTGGGGCTCGGCAGAAGGGAACTGGGGTTAGGATATTTTCTTGAAGCTTTTGCATTTTGTTTGTTGGCTCTGGCAGCAGCATTAGCTTTCACTCAGGTTCTGCTTCCGTGGTTCAATGTAATCACAGGCAAGACTCTTGAAATGAATTTAGTCCGTGATTCAGGATTAATGATAATCATGCTTTTTTTATTGCTTTCCATGAGCCTTCTTTCGGGCAGTTTCCCCGCACTCTTTTTAAGCGCTTTTCACCCGGTAGAAGCCATGAAAGGCAAGTTGAAAACCGGACGGGAGGGGAAGGGATTTAGAAATGGATTAGTCGTTGTGCAGTTTACTGTGTCTTTTGTGCTTATTATCTGTACAACTATTGTTTTCCAGCAACTCAACTTTTTTTCCGAGAAAAACCTTGGCTTTAATAAAGAGAACCTGTTGGTTATTAATCATGTTGAGCGGATTGAAAACGGAGCGACATTAACCAATGCAATATCCAATATTCCAGGAGTTGTCAGTACATCTTTCTGTGCCGCAATACCGCTTTATATGGGCAATGACGTTTTCAAACCTGAGAATAATGGAGACAAGGATTTTAAGCTGAATTTTGCGGCAGTAGACGAACACTATCTTCCTACGTTGGGAGTTGAATTACTTGTCGGACGCAACTTTTCTACCTCTGACTCTGCGGATATAGATCGGGTTATCCTGAATGAAACCGCTGTTAAAACATTGGGATGGAATGCGGATGAATCAGTCATCGGAAAAGTAATAGACTACCCTAATGAGAGTACAAAATTTCAAGTAGTGGGTCTAGTGCGGGACTATCACTATACCTCGTTGGAAAAACGTATTGAGCCGATGGCCATATTTCATATAAAGAGTAAGGTTTATAATCAGAATAAATTTGCCCTGATTCGCATAGCTCCCCAAGACAGCAAAGCATGGGAGTCTACATTTATTGCACTAAAGAAAGTTTGGAAACAACATGCCGGCGACCTGCCATTCGATTATAAATTTGTTGACCAGGCTTTTGCGTCAAAATTACAAACTCAAAAGCAATTTGGAACGTCCTTACGGATCATGGCCAGCCTTGCACTTCTTATTGCATGTCTCGGATTGCTAGGCATGGTTATTTATACATTAGAGCAACGCACCAAAGAAATAGGTATCCGTAAAATATCTGGCGCTGGTGTCTGGAATATCTTAGTCCTTATCTCACAGGGGTATACTAAACTGATTGTAATAGCTTTCGCTGTGGGTGCCCCGGTTTCGTACTGGCTTATTCAACAATGGCTTCAGGACTTCGGGAACAGAATAGCTCCATCACCTTGGGTATTTGTCCTCACAGGGCTTGGAACACTGTTATTCTCCTTTATAATAACAAGTTATCATTCAGTGAAAGCTGCACTAACAAATCCAATTGATGTGCTGAAAGATGAGTGATTATTTCTATGAGGAGCCATGGATTTGAACTCGTTATCGTAAGCCTACAGTCAACAGGCTGATCCCTACAGCATTTCGAAAAACTCATGTTCAGTCCTTCATGGGTTTGTGAGTCCTCCGGTATTTCCATCGGCTCGTTACTACCAACTAATATGGCCTCTGCACGATGGCGCAGAGGTTTTAGCGTTGGCGCCTTACTTACTTCTCATTAGGGTACGCGAACCATGCAACTTTTACATTTCGTTTACATCTTTTAACAATTCGTTTACTAAAAGCTGGCACAAACTCCTGTAGCTTTGTTGGAATCGAAAATTAAACCTGCAAAAAATATGAAAAAGGTTATTTATGCGCTGATCTTATCGCTGGTGGTGGTAAGCGGACTGGTATTTGCCAATCGCGAAATCAAAAATGAAAAGTCTGAAAAATCGACCCCAAGGCCACTCTCTGCTGCTGAAAGGAAAGCCGCATTGAAAAAATGGGAGGCTACCCCGGATGGTATTCAGTTCAATAAATGGAAAGCCTCGCCCGAAGGTCAAAAAGTGCTTGCCGGTGCGGCTAAAATAAGGAACCATACAAGTGATTCTAGCAATATGGAGGCTGTTGTAACCTCTCTTTCCCTTCCGCCAGGCTCGCGATTAGGTTTCGGAGTGATGGTCAGGATTAATGGTGACGATTATATTCTCAGTTTTGGGCCGAAAAAGTCTAATGAATTTCAGAACCTGCATAGCCTGAAAGTCAACGACAAAATAATTATAAGAAGCCATTCTGTATCGTACGCGCCCAAGTATTCATATCCGATTGTATCGGGCGACTATGCAGAACGAGATGGTGAAATAATTTATAAATCTCCCCCGCGCAAAGGCGGCTGCTGAGTACAGTTGTGATGGAAAGACCTTTTCGGATAAAAGTAAAGAGGGTCAGCCATAATGTGTAGCCCACAAATTCCAACAACAAAACGACAAACGACAAAAAATCTGACTCATTGGTAAGTCGTTTTAAAGGCCTGGTATTCCACTAATTGCGCGTACTACTAATTCCACCAATTGTCTGTACCAGATGAACGGTTTTCATCTGCCCGATAGAAGCATCCGGCCAAGTGCGCGCTCAACCTTGGCCCTGCTGCTGACTTTTGCAGACTTTATCCTAATATCCTGCAGGACCTCTTCCCACCTCCTACCCTGGCATATTCTTCGCAACTTCCAACGCATAAAAAAGCCGTAAATCCGGCCCCGGATGCCTGGTAAATTGACCGGCGACCTGATTGATTTTCATGCCGATTGATCTTAACTCCCGGCGTTGGACTGTGAACTGGTCAATAGCTGGCATTTTAAGTACATCCCGGAA
The DNA here is from genome assembly GCA_041742155.1 of Chryseolinea sp. GTDB lineage: Bacteria > Bacteroidota > Bacteroidia > Cytophagales > Cyclobacteriaceae > Chryseolinea. The sequence goes on from JBGSJE010000015.1 coordinate 302,600, forward strand.
ATAAACGATTTTTTACAATTACCGGGATCCTCATCCTTGCATCTTCGCATAGTAATTCAAACAAATCGTTAATAATTAACCAAAAAAACAATGTTTACGCTAGAACAAATCAAAGCGGCACACAGCAAAGTAAAATCAGGTGCCGACTTTCCTTCCTACATTAAGGAAATTAAGGCCTTAGGGGTTACGCACTATGAAGCCTATGTTACAGACGGGCACATCGACTATCATGGTGCTGACGATTACACGGCAAAAGTGCCCGCAAAGTATGACCCCCTGGTAATTGCAGGCTCTTCAAAAGACGAAGAATTTAAAGCTGAGTTAGCGGCTCACCAGCAGGGTAAAACGGACTTCCTTACGTTTATTAAAATGTGTGCCACGTTCGGCATTGAAAAATGGGCAATCTGCATGGACAAGATGACGTGTACCTATTATGACCAAGCAGGTAATGAAATCCTGGTCGAAGAAATTCCTCAATAATCAATCATTTGCAAGATGGATCACTTACTTCAACATGAATGGAACGATGATGCAGTCATCGTTCCTTCAACTCGCCACGAACAGTTTCAAAGCCACGGGAACAAGCTAAAAGTAATAGTACCTACATCAGTTACGAACAATCAATATGGATTATATGATATCGAGATGGAGCCGAAAGCAAGAGGCCCGAAATTGCACTATCATAAATTAATGGACGAAACTTTTATTATCAGGGAAGGAACGTTGACGGTGCTTACCGCCGGAGGGGAAACAAAAGTACAGGCTGGAACGGTAATTTATGTTCCGAGACTGTCCGTTCACGGTTATCATAATGATTCGGACACAGTGGTGAAGATGACCATGATTTTCAATCCCGGTCTTAACCGCGAAACCTTTTTCAAGGAAATGTATCAAATGCTTGATGAAAGGCCGGATGATTTGGAAGCTTTTAAAAAGCTCTACCTGGAGCATGACAGTTATTCCCTGGATCACAACGACATGATACCCATGAAAGCGAAGGGATAAAGACTGACCACACTGCCTCTCCTATACCCCGGGAGGCATTTTTTTTGAAGTGTATCAAGTTTACATCCAACGCATCAAATTCAAGTTATAAACATTATGAAGCGTCATCCGGCATCTTATCTCCCGTAAGGGGCCTGCCGATAATTTTAGTCTCAGTTTATTTCGGGTATTGCATTATTCAACTATTTTTTTGTTAATTGTATTACTATTTTGTAGTAATACGTATGAAGAACATACAATTAGGAGAATTTGAAGAGATCGTCCTGCTTGCCGTGGGTATCCTGCACGGCAATGCCTACGGAATTACGATCAAGGATGAAATTGAGAACCGAACCGGACGGGAAGTCAGCGTTGGTGCCCTGCAGGTGACCTTACGACGCCTGGAAACAAAAGGATACCTGAAATCAAAACGTGGCGAATCGACGGTGCCGCGTGGAGGGCGACCGAAATTGTACTTTGAGATCACCGCGTTTGGCAAAAAAGCCATCGAATTTACCCGCAAGACGCGTAATGAACTATGGGAATCGCTGCCAAAAATAGTCTTAAAACTTGGGTAACACGAAGCGTATGTCAAGCCGGACGTTCATTTTGAGAATACTAAGATGGTTTTGCAAGCCAGAGTACTATCCGGATATCGAGGGCGACCTGCTGGAACTTTTCGAACGGCGGGCTGCCAGGATGAAAATGTGGCGTGCAAACCTGCTCCTGCTTCGGGATGTGATCCTCCTGTTCAGACCTGGAATAATTGCCCGTGAAAATCCCTTTTCAACACAAAACGCAACCGCTATGCTATATCACAATTTGCTGCTTTCACTGAGAAGCTTCGCGCGTTACAAGAGTACGTTCCTGATCAACCTCGTGGGATTGGCCAGCGGCCTCACCTGCGTGGTACTCATCATGCTCTGGGTGACAGATGAATTGTCCGTGGACCGGTTTCATGAAAAGGAAGAACGACTCTATCAGATCATGAACAATTTCAAATCCACTGATGGCATTCAAACCCTCGACGCCACACCGGTACCGCTTGCCGCTTCTTTAAAGGCTGACATGCCTGAAGTCGAGTATGCCGTCTCCGTAAACAACTTCTTCAGCTGGCAAACGCGAACGGGTATCCTCACGGCATCCGATACGGTTCACGTACAGGCCGGTGGATGGCACGCCGGCGAGGACTTCTTTAATGTTTTTTCCTACAACCTTGTTCAGGGTGACAAGCGCAGTGTGTTGACAGACAAAAATAACATCGTGATCTCCCAAGCGCTTGCAAAAAAACTATTCCCCGAAACGAACGATGTCGTCGGAAAATCATTGGAGTGGAAACATCCGTTCTTCAACGGCGTGTTCGTCGTATCGGGAGTATTCGAATCACTCCCCCGAAACAGCACAGCACAGTTCGATTTCCTGATTGGCATGGATGTTCTGCTCGACAACGACCGGTGGGCAAAAGAATGGACGGGAAACTATGCTTCCACTTACGTGGTACTCAGGGATGGGGCAAGCGTCGATAATTTCAACAAAAAGATAGAATGGTTGCTGGGAACAAAAAAAAGTGCGTTAAAAGATAAGTTTCAGTTGTTCGCGCAATTGTACAAGGACAGATATCTCAATGGCCACTACGAAAACGGCAGACCTGACGGCGGCCGGATCGTTTATGTCAGGTTGTTTTCGGTTGTCGCTTTCTTCATCCTGGCGATTGCCTGCATCAATTTTATGAACCTGTCGACGGCCAAAGCTACATTGCGCATGAAAGAGATCGGAATTAAAAAAACGATTGGTGCGGCAAGATCCTCGTTGATCGCACGGTTCATGACCGAAGCTGTATTGCTGGTGATATTCGCGATGATCATAGCCATACCCCTGGTAATTATGTTGCTTCCCCCATTTAACGAAATAGCGGACAAAGACCTCACGCTGTCTCCCGACAAATCAATGATCGCGGGAGTAACCGGCGTGGTACTGCTGGCCGGTATGCTTTCCGGAAGTTACCCTGCCTTCTACCTGTCAGGCTTCAGGCCGGCAGTGGTATTAAAAGGCAAAACAGGTGAAGGCTGGGGATTGCTGACCATCCGCAAAGGCCTGGTTGTTTTTCAATTCACCCTGTCGATCATGTTTATTATCGGCTTGCTGGTGATCCAGGAACAGGTGGACTACGCGCGCTCAAAAAACATGGGATATGACCGCGATAACATTGTCATCTTTCAGTGGAAAGGTGAATTGTTCGATATGTGGAGCGGGCTGCTGGAGGGAAAATCCAATGCCACGTTCGAAACTTTTCTGCAACAGGTAAAGACAATACCGGGCGTAACGAGCGCAACCAATATGTCCGGAAATATCCTTACGGAGATCTTCGGACAAAGCGGTATCACGTGGAGTGGGAATGAAGACGAACGCAACTATGTTTTTCAGTCGCCGGTAGTAGGGTACGATTTTATTGAAACCCTGGGTATCAGGCTGAAGGAGGGACGAGCCTTTTCAAAGGAACATCACGACGGTTATTCCAGAGTCATCCTGAATGAAACCGCCGTGCGGATGATGGATCTGAAGGACCCTGTGGGGAAAAAGATTGACATGAACGGCGGAAGTGAAATAATCGGGGTGGTCGAAGATTTTCACTATGGCTCCCTTCACCAATCGGTCGAGCCGTTGATCCTGCGCTGCCTGCCAACGGGAAGGACCGTGATGATCAGGATAAAAGCAGGATCGGAGAAGGAAACGATCGGGCAACTCGAACAACTGTATCACGGGTTCCTCCCTGAATACGCTTTTTCATTTAGTTTTATGAACGACGACTATAATGCCATGTACAAATCGGAGGAACGGGTCGCAGATCTTTCCAGGTACTTTTCGCTGATCGCGATAATTATTTCCTGCCTGGGCGTATTCGGACTTGCCACCTTTTCCGCCGAACGACGAATGAAGGAAATCGGTATCCGGAAAGTGCTTGGTGCCGGTACCTCCACCATAGTGAGGCTGCTTGCCGGCGAATTCACCTGGCCCGTGCTCATCGCCATATGCATTGCCCTTCCCGTGAGCTATGGGCTTTCGGTTCAGTGGCTGAATGGTTTTTCAGAAAGAGTCGCTTTGAAATGGTGGATGTTTGCCGGAGCCGGCTTATTTGCCATGGCAATTACCTGGGTGACTGTTGGAATTCATACACTAAAGGTGGCGATGGTGGATCCTCTGCAGTCTTTAAAAGATGAGTAGGTTTTTACCGAATCCGCCTGGAGATGCTTCAAAAATGATGGTTGCAAATAATTTCTAAAGGCGCCAGGAACATGGCGTTCAAACCAGTACTAAATACGTTCGCCTTACTTTTACTTCAACGAATGGAGTTCCAATTGAAACTGTAAGAAATATTATTGGGCACGATATACTCAGGGAACGCAAACGGCATGCGAAGAGTAAATGAGCATTCTTCGAGGCAAATTTTGCTGACAGATTAGGTTAGATTGTACAATCAAGCACAACACAATCAATGCTAACATTTTGATTACTCAATGTCATCGCTTGTTCCTTTAGCTCCTTCGTTAAAAGAGTTTTTCCTGTTCTCAATCTCGGTTTGAAATGATCGCAGAAAAACCAACCAACAACGTACAGGCCATGAGTACTCTTATATCGCGCCAGATACCGATCTTTTAGCTGAGTTCTGATAGCACTTGTTACGTCCTTATGCCAGCAGCCCTTTGTTTCCACAACCAAAGTAACTTTATCTGATTGCTGCTTACTGTAGGCCTGGATGTAGAGGTCCGTCCTCTGACCGTCCCTTCTTCCGGTGCTTCTTTTTATTTCGACCTCTCGATTAATTATAACTTCTCGTTCCCTTAAATCATACTCAAAGTGCAATTTGATCAGATCACTTAATGAGTTTTCGTCCTTTGGTTTGAAGGACTTTCCGTGTTTGTTCCATAGGAAGAAAGCAGCAGGGTTGTCGCCTTGCAGTTTCTTTTGCAAACGTTCCAAAGACTCCTTCACGACCGATAGCAAATCATCCTCACTTCGGACAACACGGCTGTTTACGTCATTAAGCAAGGTTCGCAAATGAACAGGCTTTGGAGGTTCCCACATGTTGCGTCTAAGATTCTCACGTGCACCTACCAGCCACCATTTAAAATCTTGATTATCTTTGAAGCATTCCGCAACCTTCCTGAGCGAATTGAGGGATTCAACAGTGCCCATCTCAATTAGATACCGGACTATGTTTCCTCTGAGATCCGCCACATTGTCTCTATACGTCGGTGAATATGCAACTTGATGTATAGGATCTGTATTGGGGGGAAAATTTCTAAAAAGCCAAATTATCAAATTTGCCAATTGATTGGTGCTTAGCTTTTTTACGTTCCCAACTTCTCCGAATCCATAGTCACCGGAGCCTTTTAAAACAATTTTTTTGGCCAATTCATTTTTTGAGGCTACTTTTTTCCAGAAAAGTTCCCAGTCTGATTCTCTTGGATAACGGACCAGATAAGAGACAACCTGCACGAGTACATCTACGTCCTTAACTCGTTTGCGGTATAGTTCTCTTAATTTCTTCCAGGCAAAATCATAACCAATTGACAACCCCTTTTCAAATATGGTGTCGAGAATAATTTCATTATTTCTATTAGCACTAGCGGAGATTAGATCTAGTAGTGCGCCACCAACTGAATTATCTACGATGTTGCGCAACCTATAAAGTTCAAAAAGGTCTTTTCCTTGATCCCGTTTGTTTAAGAAATATTTCCTAATTAACGGACCATACAACTCTCGCGATCTTTCAAACGAGTAACTCAAGATGTTTGAGTGAACCTCATTTTCTTCTCCAAAGTAGTTTATTACGCAATAAAAGATAATTTCTTGCCACTGATCCCAAAATTCTTGATCCAAGTTTTTCACAAAAGGATCATTCATTTTAAAAAGTAAAAACAAGGCTTTGTAGCCGCCCAACTCCCTTCTATTATACTCATTTGTAAAAATCCATTGGCTATCGGGGTCAGTGTACTCTTGCAAATACTTTTTGGCCGCTTCTTTAATGCCGGACGTGGTCTCAATATCTAATTCATTCCACCCAGCCAGCCTCGTAACATCAAATTCAAAATCGCTATGATTGTAATAATTATCATTTTCAACTCCTAACGCCAATATCAGTTTCCACCAGTCATCTAAATTTCCCAATTCAACTTTCCTGAGATGTTTAACAACATTTTCCAGATTACTGAATTGTGGTTCCGAAACCTGCTCTTCACCATTAGTTGGTCTCGCTATTTGCGACTGTCGGGACATCTCAAATTCGCGCCTTGATTCCAATGCTGATTTAGAACCCAGTTCGACAGGGTTTAGCCATGTGGCGTAGACTTTGAGCATGACGGACTTTTGAAAGGCAACTTCAAGAAATTCCACAACGTTGCGTGAGTCGTTGTGATCAAACAAATATTTCATCGACTGCGATATGAACTCCACGACCCCTTCATCAGTTGATTCTTTAACGATTGAAAGTAGCCAGTCCCAATCAGAGCTATTCAATAATTGACCACCTTTATGAGAAATCCTACCTACTATATCATACGGTTTGACTGATCCTCTGTGATTTTTTATCAATTCCATAGTCACCGCCCTCCTGATTTCCACATGCCTCGTGACCTCAAATGATATATGGTGTTTATAAAATTTCGCCAGGAACTTAGCTATTAAATTAGGAGCAACCGTTTTTTCAACACCATCCCATGCTCGATTTAAGATAGCACCTAACAATTTCTCAAAATCACTTCCATATGAGTCTTTAAAAATAATACGACTCCCTAAAAGATGATCGATGGCTGCAGTTAGCTCTTCAGACGAAATTGACGTTCCTAGTGAATCCAAGAACCCCCTATATGCCCCATAAAGATTCTTGTTTCTGATTACTCTTAGGTTGTCAATAACCCATCCTATTGTAACAATTTGGGGGTATAAAACCTTGAGAACTGAGCCTATTACTTCATCATCAGCGTCCTCGTCATGCTTTTCACTTAAGAGATTTTGGAGTCGCATCAAAGAAGAGTGATCATTTATTTCCCCAAGGGAATTAATTGCTTCCTTTCTTAGATATGCATTGACTTTAAGATCTAAAGCAAGTTCAAGAAGTACCTCTACGGCGTCCTTCACCATGCATGCCCCAGCGATATCAATGGCAGCCCTTGTCACTAACGTGTTTTGTCGCGATTGCAGGGCTTTTTTTAACTGCTTTGCCAACAGTGGATGAGACAGTTTATTGTAGTACTTTCTAGTATCATGGCTATCTTTAATTTGAAAAGCTGAAGCTTGATTGAGGATTGCTTCAACAAGCATTTTCCTTTCGTCTAATGAAAATTGTCGGTGTGCTTTCAGAAGTAAAAGGGGCTCAGTCTTTAGAAACTTTCTAAAGACGCTGGAATTCATGGTTGCTAGCCATTTGAGAACCTCTTGTGTTTGCGGAATTGCATACATCCGATCAAAGGGAGAAGAAAGAAGTTGCTCAATAAGGATGTCACCGGCTTTCTGGCCATTTAAGTGATAAGCGGAAAGAAATTCGCTATATGTTTTATGCTTGAACAAAACTCGTGTTTCAACATTATCCAACGTAAACAATCCTGAACTAATACATTCTTGAGCATTCCTCATTTGTATTGATATATCCGTGCCATCCATCGTAAAATTATCCCCTACGATCTCATCAAGGAGCAAATCTTGACTATCGCTACCTACCTGCGAAGCATCGTTCCAAATAGTTGGTTTATTACATAAAATAATATAAGTAGCCAATCGAGAGGCAATTCTCACTCGGCTTTCAGCTGTCAGCTCAAGGTGCATTTTATACATTTCATTCATCTCCGTAGCTAGATGAATGGCGCCTTCATAGAATATGCTGGCTTTATTAAAATTTTCATCCTGAAGTTTTTTCGATAAATAGCTGGCGAGTAAAAATTTCAGTGAAACTGGTTCCGCTGTAAAGGCAATCAAGTCGTTCTTAACGATAATCTGAATGAACTCGTCCGTATTGATTGAGTGTACAACGGCTGCCTCCTTTACTTGATCCTGGGTTAACGGGGCCAATTCATAGACTCCAACATTACTCGGTTCAAAGATTTGATTTAATGCAGCAGTCATCTTATTGCTCCAAATCCCGGACCGACAGGTTATTCTCAGAAAGAGTCTTCTTGAGCCTGCCTTTGAGCCAAGCCTAAACCTATTCGAGTTGATTTGCAGCCAATCAATTATAGCATTGCGGATTGTCTTGATGTTTAACTGAGCCTCATCTAATCCATCGAGATACAAGTAGAGGTTTTGCTCATCGCCGTTTAACCAATTTCTAAAAATTTCGTGTTCTTCAATGCCACGTATCAACTCTGTTTCAGACGAACGTTTATTTAACTCAAATTTAAAGACTAATTCATTGTTGTTATCAACGCGCTCGACCTCTGTGGTTTTTCCGCTTCCAGGTTCTCCCAATAGCACTACACAAGGTTTGGCCTTCAGGGCCTTTAGAGTCACAGCATCGCTCAAAGTCTTGCCAGAATCAAAATTGTAATGTGTAAATGAGGGAAACCCTAGGCTATCTAACTTGTAGGTACTTCCAAACGGCAACCACAAACGGTCCCAATTATAAATAAATTTGTCCATTAGTCGTAGTTCAAATGCCAGCAGGTGGCGATATAGTGTGTTAATAGACTCCGAGCGGGCTAGTGATCGAGTGGGTCAGGGACTCGTTACTAAATTAAATAAAATCCAGTCAAGCGGCAATACCCGAAGGCCTCAGATTTCTATTACAAGATTTTTCCCTAACCCATTATAAGGTTCATTCATATGGTCATTGGGGTTGCAGATAAACCTCGTGCTACCAACCTCATATTTTACTGGCACATGAATATGACCATGAATCCAGAACTGAGGTTGATACTGCAAGATCACAGGTTCAAGATTAGAAGCGTAAGCCGAGGAGGCAATATCATCCTTGTCTCGACTTCGGACTCGGAGCGTGATGGGTCACGACAAGTTCCATTTGGTTTCACTGCTGAGAGAGCAATGAACAGATTTTGACATCCAGGTACTTTGCAATTTGAAAAAGGGTCGCGATGTTTGGCTGGCTGTCATTTGTACACCACCGGGAAACCGTTCCGGGTCGCACGCTTAAGTGATCAGCCAGTTCTTTATTCGTTACCTTTTTTTCCGCTAACAAGACCTTCAGTCGGTTGTATTCCGGTTTTGCAGACTTGCTCATGTTTTAATGATTCTAAGCAAATCTAAATATTTGAAAATTAGCGCTTTAAATGCGTTTAAATCATATATAATTATCTATAAATAGTATTTATATATCATTTATTGTTATTTTAATCGTTTTAATGATATATTTATATTGTTCAAACGAAAAAAAATTTTTTTATGAATTTCCCAGGTTCAGCGCAAATGCCCTCATGTATTCAAATCTCCCTCTACCTGATCAAAGAAGAACTCAAAAGCCGCAAGTTCTTTCGCACCCTCCAGGACATGGGCCTCGATGACTGTCCCTTTCAGCCTCACCTCGACACCCTGATCCTGAACAACCTCGGCATGGATGAAGACACCGGGGAAATCTTCGATGCATATTATGAGATCATGGAGCGCAGAAGCCAAAAGATCGATGCCGGTAATGACTCCATGATGAACCAGGCGCTGGAAGCGTACAATGAACTATTGGAGCAGAAACGAAAACGCCCTGTTATAAAAGGAGGTTGAACTGGAAATATTCCGATTTTTCTCCGGAACGGGTGATAGGCTTTGGCAGATCAAGGTCACTATAAATTGACAGGAATTTATTTATCTTCGAATTAAGAGTAGTCGGACTGCGATTGACCCTTTTTTGGATCCGACCCGTGTGGAGCTAAAGGTTATGAGTCACATATATTCTCGAAGGTTTTTACTCAAAAGCTATGATCAATTATTCAATTAACACCGAAATCCGGCGAAACATTATCTTTTTCCTGGCTGTCCTATCGACCGCTACGATGGGTGTTATTAAAGCGTTTTTTCAAAGCCTAAATTACGAAATATCGATTCCTTCATCATTTGCACTGTTTGGATTTTATTTTTGGCTTTTCGACAATTATTTATGGAGGATTTGGATTCTAAAGAAAATCCACAACATCCCGGATCTATCTGGCGAATGGGAAGGGGAAGTTACAAAACCAAACGAACCCCATTTCGATATTTATCCAGTGAAAGCCATTATTGAACAGTCTTGGACAAAAATTCAAATTGAAGTGGTCGGTAAATACACCAGATCAAAGTTAGGGTCTATTTCTATGGACTTATCAACACCGGCAAGGCGGTGCCTAGATTACATTTATTCAGTTAAGCCGACTCTAGAACAAAATGGCGAAAATAAGCGGGGTGAAGGTTGTCAAAGCCTTTTGGTTGAAAATGATAAGTTGCTGACTGGTTATTATTTTACTTCGAAACTCCGAAAAGGAAAACTAACTTTAAGGAAGATATAATTACAGTTCCAAACTTGGCTAAGTTGATGTTCATTACCAATTCTTAAGTTGGTCCACTAACTGACAATTAGTTATATGAAGAAGGTATATTTCGCCAGCAGAATACCAGAACACCCAGAGACTTTCACCGTTCTTGAAATTGATGAAAAGGTTAGTGTAGATGAGATTGGTAGAAAATATGGTGACAAAATTATTGATCGCGGGAGTTATATCCATAACGGTCCATGGATTTTAAGAGCACCATCGGGCGATGGAGATTTTTTGAATAAGCTTCCTGAAGAGCTAACTACAGCGCAAGTTTGGAATATGGTAAAAGAAAAGATTGAATCAAGCGATGTCGTGATAGGCCTGGTGAATACAAAGTCCTTCGGGACGATAGCCGAGTTAGGTTATGCTTGCAAGTGTCCCAGAGTTGCCGTTTATGTTCTACCAGATCTAGACGTAACCCCAGAACAACTTAGCGATTTGTGGTTCATCTTTAATATGTCTGTTGAAACTCAAGACCGGTGGAATGACGAGGATATAAGGCTGATTAGTAAATTCGCTGAGTGTGATATACACTCTGTGTCTGATTACGAGGAATTTATATCCGGAATAATACCCAATTTTATGAGGTAGTCAAAAAAAAATCGTTAGGAATCTGGTAACCTTCTCAAAAATGAGACCAATAGCCTTAGCACTAATTCGAAATGATGGAAAAATTCTCATGCAGAAAGGAAGTAGTATTGAAGGTGAGAATATTTTCTATAGGCCGATAGGTGGCGGCATTGAGTTTGGGGAAATGTCGGAAATTGCAATAAGAAGGGAGATAAACGAAGAACTCGGTGCAACCGTAGTCCACAGCAGACTTCTCACGGTTATTGAGAATATTTTTGAATACAATAACGCGATGATTCACGAAATAGTATTTTTATATGATGTAACAATACTAGAAAAAGAAATAAACCACAAGGAACAAATTACGATAATTGGAAAGCAAGATAGTTATGCCGAATGGATTTCGATATCTGGAATCAAACAAAGAAAAGTGAAGGTTTTTCCGGCGGAAGTGACATCTTTCATTTAACCAACTGGATAAAAAATTAAGGTTGGAAACATTATATAAGTTGAACCCTCATGTCCAAATGGAAAAGAAGTTTGGAAGGCGTTCGCTGGGGTGAATCCTCTTTTTTTGTAAAACTCTGTCAACTCTGATCTTGCGGCCAATGCGACACTTGTTACCGAATTCCTAAGTGCCACTTTTCAATTTCCTCAAGCTGCCACGATCCAATACCTTTGCGCCTTTTCCGGATCAGCGACAGCAAGAAAGATCAGCTGCGGTCAACTTTTCTTCCACTCTTCGCCCAATGTTGTGAATATAGCTGATATGACTCTCGGAACATTTGGTGATTTTAAATGAAGAATTGCTCAGTTGCCTGATTTGGGAGTAAGTGGGAATGGGCGGCTTTTTCTTTTGTGGCAGTAAATGAAAACTGCAAAATAATTAAGCGTTAACAGTTTACCAATCGAAAAGAATCCCAACTGGATCACCGAAAGGATGATAGAAATTTATTATCTGCCCGGAAATATGCGTTATAATCGTGGCCAGATTCGAACTATCCTCCAAACCCTCTATTTCTCAATATGTTGTAAAGAACAAATTCAAAGACTCACCTCTTAACTCACCGGGTAGTTAGAATACGTGAGGTTATATTCAAAAATAAACAAAATGAATGAGTTCATTAATAAAAGGATGTCATTAGATTTCAATTGTCGGATTGAAAAGTCAAGAATTGGCCAAATAGAAATATATCGAGTTCAGGAAATCAACCGTTATTCGACCCGGATTGATGCAATACCTTCAAGTGAATAAATATCAATGAATTGATTAAATTAGGAGTGTCTTTGCTATCGTCACTTACTATACCCGAGCTGAATCAAAGGAGTCACCGGATATTGACGATAGGAGTCCGTGGTTTTATAGCTTTTAGAAACTCTAAATACTAAGCCCCTAAATCTTATAGAATGGCTAAAACTGCTCTGCCACCGGTTCTCACACCAAGTGAATTGCTTTCACACGGGAAGTCGCGAGTTACTGTTACGTGTGGTGAACTGACTGTGAGTGACATAATCGAGTTTGCCGATTACGACTTTTTTGGGCAATATTTTCGGTCGAACCATTTTGCGATTATGCTGGTGACGGGCGGGTCAGTAGAAATGTCTGTCAATCTTCAGCCATTTAAACTGGAAAAAAACTGGCTTGTTGTGGCAGCACCTAATTCAATTAAGCAGATGATTCGTTCATCGCGACCAGCAAAGGGCATGGTCGTTCATTTTACAATACACTATTTAAATCAAGCAGGGTTGCCAAAACGCTCGCATGATCTTCTTAATTACTTCAGTTCTCAATACAAACCCAACTGGAATCTCAAGCAAGCAGATGCAGTGATTATTGAACAGTACTTGCGGAATCTGTTCGACCTTTGTACACATTCCGACAGGCCATTTGGCAAAGAACAATTGAATCATATCTTCCTGGCTTTCCTCTTTGAAATTGCTGCACAAGGTCAGAAGTACTCTCCACCGCTCATTGGACAACTGACGCGTAAGGAAGAACTGGTGATCCGTTTTGCAAACCTTGTCTCGAATAGTTTTAGGGAACAACGCTCGGTTCAATTTTATGCCGATGCCTTGAATGTGACACCAAAATATTTGACGGAAACCGTAAAAGAGATCAATGGCAAAACGGCTGGACAAATTATTGATGACTTCGTAATACTTGAAAGTAAATTGTTGCTTGAAAAGCCGGAACATACTATAGCGCAAGTTGCCAATTTATTGAACTTTAGCGACCAGTCCTTTTTCGGAAAGTATTTCAAGCGCATTACAGGAATTTCTCCTAAGGAATTCAAGACCAGTGTATATTCTTAACTTAGGTGCTCCAGGAACCGACCTTTAGCCCAACACTTCCGAAAAATTGACCTTCCTTCATTCTGGCTTTAAGTTGACTTTTACAAAGAAAGGCGAGCACCCAATATCAAGCTAACAACTGATGACCAGGGTAAATTAGTTTGCTTGCATCAAAATGGAGAATGGGTTTCTTTAGAAACATGAAGGTTGGAGAAGAAAAAATAATTGAGACAGCTCACGCACTCTTCAAACAGCGCGGTATCCGTTTCACAAGTATGCAAAAGGTGGCAAGGAACTGCGGCATTAGCGTCTCGGATGTTAACTTATTATTCAAATCCAAGAAGGAGTTGATGATGGCGGTCGTCAGACATACCGTGAACAAGAAGACAGCATATTTGGTAATCAACTCAACACTTGCTCCATCTGCGGTTACTGAGTTGGAGACTTTCTATAGGTTCGTTGAGGAGACCATCGAAGCACTTGGCGGAGAGATTTTGTTAGAATTAAAACGGCACCATCCATTCGCTCTGGATCAACTCAGAGATGTTGTTGAAGACACGCTCCTACCATACCTGAAAAAAAACATTCAGCGCGGATTCGCCGAAGGATTTTATAGAGAAGGGCTTAATGCCGAGTTGTACGGGTCCACCTACTTTTATTTTCTTCGAATAGTGCTCGAAAGCGAGTGTGATTGGACTCAAACAAAAAGAGCAATCACGCATATTAATGACATTTTCCTGCACGGTGTACTGAATGTTAAGGGCATGCGGATTTAGCAAGAACCTTTTCATATTGCCCAATCAAACTCCTTGTTAAAAAAGATTCGGATCGACTCCTCATGCAATTAATGACCTGCCAAAAATCTTCTGCTTTTGTGATAGCGTTATAGCAATTTCGATATGAACGATAGCAGCTTTCGGTATTAAGATATTTATAACTAATAAAAACGATTAGGTGCTGAGGGAATATTTTGACCAATACTGCCGATATTCTGACCTTCTCTTGAACCAGTTTTTGTAACAGCTTTGCTAAGCAATGCACACAGGGGGCACTACTTGGTTGCAATTAGCAGCCAGAATAAATAAATATTTTCTCAACCATTAAAGACCAAAAAAATGAAAAACATCATCGTAGTTTCCTTTACGGATGAAAGCAAGGCCATTGATGCCATGCACAAGTTGATTGAGTTAGACTCATTTGGCGACATCGCTATCTATGAAAAGATATTGGTTCGCAAAAGAGCGAGCGGAGAATGTGAAGTTTTAAAAGAAGATAGTTTCGGAGGATGGAGAACGCTAACCGGTATGGGCGTTGGAAGCTTGTTGGGTATGCTGGGAGGTCCGGTTGGATTTGTCATTGGATTGTATACCGGCACTGCCATCGGTGCAATTGCTGATATGGGTCATTATGATTTTTCCGATGACTTTATTGCCCGAACAAAAGACAAACTAACGGCCGGAACGGTATCCATTATTGCTGAAATAGATGAAGACAGCAATGCTTTCGTTGATACCTCCCTCAAACCATTTGGTGCGGTAATTTCCAGGAGCGATGTTGATTTTGAGTACGACAAGTATGTGAATGTGCAAATTGATAAAATTGAAGATGACATTGCTGAACAACGAGCAGCTCTCAAAAAGGCAATCGGGGAGGATAGAGTAAGAATTGAAAACAAAATTGCTGAATTGAAAGCAAAAAGAAAGGCGGCAATTTCGGAGTTTGTGGCTTCTGCAAAAGCTACTGAAACAAGTGTTAAGGAAAAGACGACAGCCGGTATTGCGAAAGTAAAATCAGATGTCACAGAATTTGTGAATACCATCAGCGATGAAATCAATAAAGAAAGGGCAGACAGGATAAAAAGCAGAATAGCCAGACACGAGAATAAGGTGAAGGATCTGAATAGACAATTAAGTGAACTGACCTCTGGCTTGGTTAACCAGAACTAATCCTGCTGTATCAGTTTTGAGTTTGTTTTGTGTTTTGATTTTCGGCCTCACCTCATCGACTTTTGTGCTGATTGAAAATTTGTGCTCTCCTCACAGCCGATGAGGGGTATTCGATCTTCGAGTATAGATGCAGTGGATGGGGTGGGCCTTAAACTAAAAGAACCTAAAGCAAACTTTTAAACATTACAAAGTCGGACTACTTACCGAGACATTCTATTGAAAGTTAAATGAAACAAATGAAAAAAATATTTGCACTTACAGTATTGGTAGGTTTCGTAACCGTATCGCTTTTAAGCGGCTGTGGCGAAGCATCAAAAGAGCATGTAAAAGATGCGAACGAAAACCTCAAAGAGGCAAGCAAAGACTTGAAAGAAGCCGCCAAGACTTCCAATGAAGAAGCCAAACAAAGAGCAACTTCAGATTGGCAAAAATTTAAAAATGAATCTGACAGTACTATGGCCGCCCTTGACAAGCAGGTGTTGGATCTTAAACATAAAATTGCTAAAGCTAATGATAAAGAAAAAGCAAGATTATCCAGTGAATTAAGTAAGCTAGAGCAAAACCTGAATGAGCAAAAAGCAAAGTTAAATCAAAAAAATGCTGAGTTTGAAGCTGACCTGAAAGCGTTCAATGAAATAGCGGTAACAAAGTATGAATCATTCAAAAGAGAATTCAAGCATGACAATGATGAACTTGGTACTGCCGTTAAAAATCTTTTTAAAGACAATGTGAAGTAAGTGATGTGAGTTGCATTGTGTGCAACAGTGACATTAGAAAACAATATTTAATAATGACCCTTAAAATTTAAAGCAATGGCAAACCAAATTATAAAAACATTAAACGATGCTACCAAATACTGGTACCTGTCGTTGATACTTGGGGTTCTTTTCATTATTACAGGAGTCCTGGTTTTACGCACACCGTTAGAATCCTACCTGGCACTTTCTATTCTATTCAGTGTCACCTTTTTCGTCAACGGAATTTTTGAAGTAGTTTATTCCATATCGAATCGCAAGCAACTGGACAACTGGGGATGGGTGTTAGCCGGTGGTATAGTTGATTTGCTCTTTGGAATTTGGCTGATATCAAGTCCACTGGTTTCGATTACCGTATTACCTTTTTTCGTTGGCTTTATGTTGCTGTTCCGCTCTTTTGCAGCAATAGGTTTTGCAGTGGATTTGAAATCGTTTGGTGTTAAGGAGTGGGGATGGTTATTAGCCCTTGGCATTTTAGGCATGCTATTTTCATTTATCATGCTCTGGAATCCTATGTTTGCCGGATTGACTATTGTGATGTGGACGGCCGGCGCATTTATAACCATTGGAGTCTTCAAAATATTTCTGTCGTTTAAGCTTAAGCAACTGGATACTTTTTCAAAGAAATTACCTGCCATTTAAAAGCAACATACTGCACATCTGAACACGCCCTTCAGAGGAAGGGAAATCGTTTAAGCATGTTCATAATGGACAAGCAGAAGCGATTTCCCTGACCTGGCAAATAACACTTGACAAGTTTTTAAACACAAAACAATCTAAACTAATGGATGTATATATGGTAACAACGATTTGGGTATTGAAAGGATTAATGGCATTGTTATTCACTTTCACTGGCATTAGCAAAATAGTTCTTTCAAAAACCAAACTCCTTGAAAAAGGATTGAAAGGATTAAGGGACCTTGACGAAAATCAAATCAAGGTGATTGGCTTTCTGGAAATTTTAGGAGTATTCGGTTTGATATTGCCCACACTATTAGATGTATACCCTGTTATATCTATCATCTCTTCTTTAAGCCTGGCCTTGACAATGATTGTTGCAGGACTGATACACTACAAGCTCAAACTTTCAGTCATTCCCAATGTTGTCGTTTTTGTGATTTGCATTTTGATTGCGTATGGAGAATTGAAGTAAGACTTCTGCGAGCAGTAAGCCTAACCAATTCTAGGCTGTGAGATTTAACTTGTCTGGTAATTAAGGGAAAGCAGTGAGTGTTTCTTCTTACTGGTTCGAAAAGATTTAGTGCGATCAATGGTGCCGGAATTTTTGACCAAAATTGCCGATGATATGACCTTTCAATTAGAAAAATATTACTGGAATTTTGAAGCACAATACGAAGCAAAAAAAAATCCTCTTATGACCAAAACAACTTTTCAAATCCAGGAAACCGAAGGTTGTATAGAATTAGTGGCTACCGGAGAGTTGACTGTTTGCACCGAAAACTCGTTTAGATTGAATTTGCTTAAGCTCTTAATGCACGGCAAGTCAAAATCGTATAAGCTCAACTTGAGAGGGGTTGAAACGATGGACACTTCCTGTATTCAGCTTGTTCATATCCTTAACCGGCAATTAGTGGCCGTAAATGCCTCGCTCATAGTGGATATGCCACAAGATTCCGGGTCACATACATTTCAACGTCAAGCAGGGTTTCCTAAAAAGTGGATACAATCAAGATGACTCAAAGTTTAACGATGAATGGTAGTTTAGAAGAAAGTCATGACCGACCTGATGCTGCTATTTCTTTCAAGAGAAGAAAATCGACAGTTCAAGGGCGGGTACGGTTTCGAAAAATATTTAACCTAAAACGGGTTCGGACCAGTACGGTGTATGTCTTATTGATGGCTTCAATACTTCTGTCGGTCCTGACCGCTATAGCGACCTACACCAAGTTCAGCAATGAAGCTTCCGTAGTGTTGGAATATATGAAATCAGATACACAACGATCGACATATCAACCTATTGGTAGCTCCGGCGTTACCAGGTTTTCGTCTTTTGCACTTCTCACGTTGACATGCTCAATTGCCCTGGTATCCATCATACGAAGGGACAAACTCAACGCGAGACTACTCGCAAAACTTAAGTCAACAAACAGGCAATTGAACGAGGAGGTACAGATACGAACAAGTTTGCTTACAGAGGCAATAAAGGCCAAAGATCATTTCATGGGCGTTGCCGCACATGACCTAAAGGCTCCCCTTTGTGGAATTGAGGGCTTAGTTGAGCTCGTCAAGATTGAAAATAAAAATATGTCTCCCAGGCAGGCTGAATACTTAGGACACATTCAATACTCGTGCAAAAAAATGCAACGCTTAATAATTGACATCCTCGATATCAATCGAATTGAACAAGGAAAAGCAACGATGAATTGGCAAAAGGTGAGTGTTATGCGCATGCTCGGCCAAATACAAATTGGCTTTGCTGCTCTGGCGGCAAAAAAAAATATCGACTTTCATATCGAAGGTGTTGATGCGACAATTGAGACGGATGCCGACAACCTGACACGTGTTCTGGATAATCTTCTCTCCAACGCCATCAAGTTCTCGCCTTCCATGAAAAAAGTCTGGTTGAATGTAAGTCTTGAAGCTGAAGAAGTGAAGTTCGAAGTGGTGGATGAAGGGCCGGGGATTCCGCCTGAAGAGCAGCACAAGCTTTTTAATAAATTTCAACGACTTTCAAACCGACCCACAAACTCCGAAATTTCCACTGGCCTTGGTCTGTCCATTGTGAAGGAACTTGTTGCCCAACTTGGTGGTGAAATTACTTTTAAATCTGAAGTTGGAAAGGGTACAACCTTTGTCGTGAGGCTGCCTACAGTCTGTTCCTTCGTTGAAACTCATGGACGTCTGTCTCAAAATGCTCAAGCGATTCCAGTGGGTGTGTAGTAAAATGGTCAATTACTTCATCTCGGAATCCAAGCTCGCGTGCAAGAAGCTTAGCGTACTTTACTTCCGAGTCATGTAATACACCATCGGCATGGATCATTTTCACCACCCAATACAGCAACTCAGACTTATCCGGGTAGCTTTGAATTTCATTCAGTTCGATGCCGGTTAACCGATGCACTTTCATGTACTCCTCATCCAGATGAGCACGTTGCAGTAATTCCACCAGAAGGTTTTTCTCGGCTTCAACAAACTGGCCATCGATATGTGCCAGGTGAATGAGCAAATTGATTTTCTTAAAAAGTAATCTATCCATTGCGTCTTAAAATTATTTTTCATACAACATAAAAACCAGGGCTCATTAGAGCCGAGGATAATCAATACAATAGTCAACCAAGTTTTTTCTCTACCTTACTCTCCTATACTTTCTGAAAAATCTTAGCATCAATGTCCAGCACCCGGAATTTATTGGGATCTACTAATGGCAATACGGCATCGTAAAAACCAATGATGAATAGACCATTAGCGTTTAGGGCATCATAGAACTTATCGAATAATTTGCGTTTGGCATTGTTGTCAAAGTATATCATCACATTGCGGCAAAAGATAACATCGAATGTTTTTGAAAATGGGTCGGTAATAAGGTTATGATGTTCAAACGTAACATGTTTAATTAAACTGGTGTCCATAAAGGCAGAACCATTCTCGGTTGAATAGTATTTTCTTAATACAGAGGCAGGATTAAATTGTAGATAGTTTTTGTCATACTCCTCCATTTTCATAGTGTTAAACTCCCCTTTCTTTGCCGTTGCCATGGCCTGGTTGCTGATGTCGGTGGCCAGAGCCGTAACCGGTTTACTGAATGATGATTCTTTCAACACAATTCCCATCGTATAAACTTCTTCCCCGGACGAGCAGCCTGCGTGCCAAATGGATAAATTAAGTTTGTGCGAAAGACTTTCATTCAGCAGATGTCGCATTTTTTTCCATAGCACAGGGTCGCGGAACATGGATGTAAGACCTACACTAATTTCATCCAAGAAAGGATAGATAAAGGAATGGTCACGGAGAATTTTTGTCCAAAGTTCATGAATGGCCGTAAGATTGAATACATGCAATGCCCTTATCACTCTGCGCTTGAGTGATTTGGGTTCATAGCAGCTAAAATCTATGCCATGCCGTTGTTGTATGGCATCCGTAAGCGACTTAAGTTCTTCATCGGAAATAACGATGCTGTCTGTAGATTGTCCGGTTTCCATTTCATAAAACGTTTCGCAAAATCAACAAACCTTTCTTTTGCTGATCGTTCGTGTTATTAATCTTAATGAGTGAGGTGCTGAATTTTTTAGTGGCTCCGTTTTTGTTGCGGATGTTTAATTCAACATGATTGGCTTGGTCCTGATGATTGCTTAAAAATTGCTCGAGTTTACCATACGAGCCATTGGCAAGCACATTCTGCGGAAGTGTTCTTTTTAGCTCCAGGCGTTTGATTCCGAGTTCAGATAAGAACAGGTCGTTTGCTGATTTAAAAGTCATGTCTTGACTGATTTCTGCCATCGGAAAGCAATTCTTAAAGGCAGTTACCATTTCCTGAAGTTCCAATAACTTCTCTTTGTCTTGCGTGGTGAAGAGTGAAATCACCATTACTTTATAGGGCTGGCCACTTTCACTTAGTATGGGTGTGAAGTTTCCGGTTATCCACAATTCTTTCTTTTCCTTGTTTACAATCCTAAATTCACCCGAGAAAGACTGGCCTGATAAAATGCTATTCCACATCACTTGATATTGAATGAGGTCATTGCTATGCTGGGGAATAAGGCTTGTGTAAGGTTTCCCCTTAATATCTGACATTGAGTAACCTGTTATCCCAAGGAAAACGGGATTGGCTTTCAACACCTGACCCTCAAGGTCAAGCTCCACGGTTGAAAGGGAAGACATGACAGCATCCAGCTCCTTTTCTCTACGTCTCATCTGTTCCTGTGTAGACTTAAGTTCCTCCATATTTTGACGTAGTTCCTCTTCTTGTGATTTCACTTCCTGTGCCATCTTCTGCGATTCTTCAAGCAAAATCTCCGTGCGCTTGTTGTTTTCTAAGGAAGCGAGATTATAACCAATGCTATCCGCAATTTTTTTCAGATACTCCATTTCGTGCGATTGGAGTTTTTGAAATGAAGCTACTTCAATGGCGCCATGTAGTTCACCCTCCGACATCAATGGTAAGATGCAAACACACCGTGGCAGGGCTTCACCCAAACCAGAAGTTATTCTTATGTAATCCTTTGGCACATCGGTTATGCAAATTATTTCCTTTTCATAATAGATTTGGCCGATCAGCCCTTCGCCCACGTTGAATTTTTTCTCTACATACTTCCTCGTCCCATACGCATAAGCGGCAGTTAATTCAAACCATTTATCACGATCATCAGACTTGAGCAGAAAGAATGCTCCCTGATTGGCATTCAGGTATTTTACAATTGTGGAAATTGTGCTCAGCGAATACTCACCAATATCATTTCCTTTTTGTTTTAATTCCGCAATAGCGGCAACACCTTCTGTTATCCAGTTATTTTCCTTCTCCTTTTTTCTAAGTGTAACTATTTTGTCGTGCGCTGCCTGAAGGGATGCCTGGATTTCAGAATCGTTTATTTGCGACAGCATTTCCACAAATTTATCCTGTCCTATTTCATTGATGCCTGATATAGCAGTCTTTGCTTCTGTTACACTAGCTTTCGCTTTTAAAATGTATTGCTTAAGGGATGATTCAATACTAGCGCTTTGCTTTTGCAATCCCGAGATTCTCAGTAAATCTGACAAGACAAAACCCAACCGGTTTTGCAATGCTATTAACATTACCAAATTGGTAATCATGAGAACGTTAAGCCAGTTTAATAGCCCATATTGAAGACTGCACAAGACTATCGCCCCGCTGGTCGTCACTGCTGCCAAAAGAAAAAGCGTTCTCCCGTACATGCTTACATGTTAGTTTACTTTTGATTCCAATGCATACTGTACTTGGCTGTCAACCACCCATACAAAAAACGGAGTAACATCTGGTCGAGCTTCAAAGGAGAAAGAAATAGCATTAATATAAACCTCATCAATCTGTTCATTAAAGTCGTCAAAAATGATGTCTTCTACCTTACCCTTTACTTTCCCTACGAAAAAGGGTATGTCGCCATACATTTTCAATTTCAGGTTATTGGCCAAATGAGTAATGACGGATGCTGAAAGAATGTTATCCATTTCTTTGATGTATTCTTCTTTCAAATCAGAATTTAAAACACCTGATGTTAGCATCTCGAACTCCGTATCGGAAAGGAACAAATAGCTTTTGCCGGTGATATCGCCAAATATCTCTGTGGTGATGAGGTGGTTGTCCCCGTTGCGACTGAAGGACGCCTGCTTGTTAAAAAAGTCAGAATCGAGCCGATGAAAGTTATCATGAAAATTATTGAACTGAATTTTGTCGTTGGTCAGTTTTGACAGCGAAGTAACGGCATTGGAGTAACCCGATTTGAAGGCTGCTTTCAGATTTTCGGTCAACATATGTTTCTTCCCGTTTAGCATTGTTTTATGCATATACTGTTCTGTTCACCTGATTGCTTAAGATGACATTTAATATGCCCGGAATGCTTAATGACAGGCACACGTTTCCATTACCAAGTATGGTTACCCCGCTCAGGAATGAAATACTATCGAATGGTTTGCGAAGTGGTTTTTCTACAATTTCCTTTTGCTGAAGAAGCTTGTCAACAATAAAGCCAATGCGGTTTCCATTGAATGACACGACTACAATTTCCAGCTTTTGTTCACCGTGCAACTTATCAAAGGAAAAATATCGCTCACGCGAACGGCCCAGGCTTTGGGCAAATAAATCAGAAAGAAAAACAATATGGATGGTGTTGCTGAGATGAACGGAAATCAAACCATTGGCCGCTTTATGAATGTCTGATTTATAAATTGAAATTACTGATTCGGTGTATGAAAGTGGTATGGCATACGTTTGGCTTTCCAATTCAAACAGCAATGTAGATTTTACGGCCATTGATGATGGAAGACTCAAGGTAAAGATTGTTCCTTCTCCAGGCATAGAATCTACCTGCACCATTCCACCAATAGAATCGATTGCTCTCTTCACTACATCCATTCCAACGCCTCTTCCGGAAATTGCGGTCACCTGGTCCATAGTGGAAAAGCCGGGTTCAAAAATGAGCATTATTAAATCACGGTCACTCATCAGATTAGCATCCTGTGTGTTGATCAATCCTTTCTCGATCGCCTTTTGTTTTATTTTTTCTGGGTCAATACCAGAGCCATCATCTTTTATCCTGATGAAAACCGTGTCCGATTCACTGTTTGCGGAAAGTGTTAATGTGCCTTCTTCCGGTTTTCCTTTTAGTTTTCTTGCCTCCGGTTTTTCGATGCCATGTCCAACTCCATTTCTAATCAGGTGAATGAGGGAATCGCTGATGACTTGTAAAATATTGCGGTCAATTTCCGTTTCTGTTCCTTCCAATTTCAGGTTCACTTGCTTTTCTTCTTTGATGGACGCATCGCGCACAATGCGGTGAAATTTGTTAAACAAGAATCCCACCTGAACCAGGCGAACATCCATCACAGAATATTGAAGGTCAGATGAAATGCGATTGAGTCTTGAAAACTCGTTTGAGGAATGATTATTTCCACTGTTGGCAATAATGCGGTCGCGCTCAATGACCAATTCGCCAACAAGATTCAACAGGTTGTCTAATTTCTTGACGGGTACCTGAACGAGGTCTGAAAATGAAACGTTGGTGGACTCCACTTCGGATTCATCCCCTTCTTTATTGCTTAATTCATTATGCTCTTTATCAGCAGCCTTGCTGGTCTCAATTTCTGAAATCGGATTGGATGATGTTAAGTCCTGTGAAGAAGTTCCTTTAGCGCTTTTTATGAATACCTCCAGCTTCGTTTTGATGCCGCGATACTTTACATCCTTTGGAGTTTTAATAGCTTCAATTAATTCTCCTAAAACATCCGCTGCTTTAAATACAGAAGAAAAAATATCACTGCCCAGTGAAATTCTGCCTTCACGCACTTCGCCAAAGAAATCTTCCATCACGTGGGCCATCTCTGCAATTTTATCGAATCCCATGCCGGTGGCGTTGCCTTTCAAGGTGTGTGTTATCCGGAACAAAGCCTGGATTGCTTTGATGTCATTTACATTTTTTTCCAATACCGTAAGAAGCCGATTTATTTCAGTATAATTTTCAAGCGCTTCGGCTAAAAATATTTCGCGGTACTCTTGGTCTTTTTCGTGGTTGCTCATAGTGCACTGATGATAAAGTTTGGAATTTCAGTTAAAGAAACCTGGCGCATAGCAGCGCCCGACTCCATCGCAGCTTTGGGCATGCCATAGACAATCGAAGAACCTTCATCCTGCGCAAGCGTGAGGCCACCGGCTTCTTTTATTTTTGAAAGACCGTGTGTGCCATCCTTACCCATGCCTGTTAGAATCACACCAATAGCACGTCTACCGTAAATGTTTGCTACCGATTCAAAGAGGCAATCAATAGAAGGATGATTAAATTCTTTGTATTGATCGTACACATACTCCGCTGCGGGACATGATCCGGAAAGGTTGATGCGCATATTGGCCGTGCCCGGGGCGAGATAAATATGATTACTTAATAAGTGTTCTCCATTCCTGGCGACACTTACTTTCAAGCCCGTAGTATCAGCTAGTCGTGTGGCGAACGATTCGATGAAACGTTCTGGCATGTGTTGTGCGATGAGCACCGGAATGTTGAGGTTGTTTGGAAGATTGTTCACAATTAGTTCTACAGCACTTGGCCCGCCCGTAGAGGCACCGATGACAATAATGTCGTAATTAAGGCGGGCTGCAAAGGTGTGAACGAATGTATTCCTGCCTTTTACTAGCTGGCGAAGTTTAAGATAATCCGTAATCGAAGCTTCGCGTATCATCCGCGTAAGCGGGAGATACCCTTCCGAGACCTGTTTTTCCAGTGGCTTGTCAATAAAATCAAATGCGCCTTCTTTCAATGCTTCAAAGATTTTTTGGTCGGCACGGTCTAACGAACTCATTAATATAATAGGCACGGGCATGTCTTTCATCAGTTGTTGCACAACGTATAGGCCGTCATATTGCGGCATCACCATGTCGGTAATTACCACATCGGGTTTCAGTAACTTCACTTTTTCCACGCCCTCTAAACCGTTCATGGCAGTGCCTACTACCTCGATGGTTTGATCTTTACGAAGCAAATCAGATAAGAGAATTCTCATGAACCCCGAATCTTCAATGAGCAAGGTTCTTATTTTTCCATCGGACATATTGCGTAACGGTTTAGAGTTTTTTCACTTCGCTGAGGAGCTGGTCGGAAGTGAAAGGTTTTACGATATACGCTTTTGCGCCAAGCTTCAGCCCTTCCTGTATGACAGACTCCTGACCGACAGCACTAATCATAATCACTTTTGAAAGAAGGCCCTCTTCGGTGTACACTTTCAAAATATCGGTGCCAATCATATCTGGGAGGATGTTATCCAGGGTGATAATATCGGGCTGCAATTCAAACGCCAGGTCAATAGCTTCTTCACCATTGGCAGCTTGGCCCACTACGCGAAAACCTGCTGTTTCGAGCGCATCTTTGATTACCGTTCTCATGTAGAGCGAGTCATCAACGATTAGAACATTTTTTGTCATAGGTATTTGTTTTGTCTCACCCCATCCGATCCGCAGGAGAGGGAGGGTAAGAGAGTTTAAATTAAATGCTATACGTTTTACATTCTGAAGTTGAAATCTTCAACTCACCCGTCACGCTATTAAAACGAGCAGTTCTTGATACTTTTCCACCTACATCTTTTGCCGCGAGGTATATTTTACGGTTCATCAACTGTTGAAGAACTGATTGAACATTCTGGTCACCAATGTTCGTCATGGTTTCCAATACATGGGCTCCACCCGTCATCTTCGCACGCAAGCAATTCAAATTGCTTCCCATACTTTTTAAGTTTTCGAGCATAATATCGATCATTCCCGAAACGCCAAGCCACTCACTTTCTTTATTCGAATCAGGCAAGGGAATATGCGCCCCTCCAGATATGCCGCGCAACCTATCTGTCAGGAACAAACCAATGCATGATCCCAATCCGTAACAGGTGTAGACAACCGGTTTGGCCGTTACATCCACTTCATTGATACTAAGTACTTTGCTTCTCATACAATGTTTTTTTCTACCAAAAATCCCACCTTCGAGATGACTTGAGTTTAACAAAAACTAAACCTCTACTTCTTGGGCATTTTTGTTTTTGAAAAGCTGCTGGGCTTCCTGTTCGTTAATCACTTTAAAAATGTCGACCATAATGATCAGGCGTTTCTCCAGCTTCACAATGCCAGTGATATATGATTGCTCTTGCTGGTGGTCGCCAGTAAAAATGGAATCTTCAACGCTTGACGAAGAAATGGAAAGCGTGTTGGGAACTTCTCTTACTAAAATCCCCATTTTGTATTCCTCACTTTCGATAACCAATGTGAAGTTGTTTCCCGTTTTTACAGATTCAGTATTGCGCTGCAACCCGAATTTTTCTTCCATGTCTAGTATGGCAATTACGTTGCCCCTGATGTTTGCTACTCCTTTTATATAATGAGGCGTCTGAGGCATGCGTGTGATGGTAGGCGTGATGACCACCTCCTTGATTTGGTCTATATGAAGGCCGTATTCCTCTTGCCCCAACTTAAACACCACAATCTGTTGTATGCGTGCGTGAGTGACCTCTTTCCCTTCGGTAGTTTGTTTTGTTTCAGTCATTGTCTTGATTCTTTGGTCTGTTAATAGAAATTAGTTAATCGTTCGTCCTATTTTCTATTGCCTATTTCTTCAACTTAAACTGAGTTACACCAGCTTGCAACTCTGCCGCGACTGCTGAAAGCTCATC
This sequence comes from Chryseolinea sp., assembly GCA_041742155.1. Lineage (GTDB taxonomy): Bacteria > Bacteroidota > Bacteroidia > Cytophagales > Cyclobacteriaceae > Chryseolinea. The sequence goes on from JBGSJE010000015.1 coordinate 329,492, forward strand.
TCCGGCTTTTGCAATTTCCAGCATGCCGTTGTTCATCTGCTGGCTCGAACTGGCTACTTGCTGAGCGCCTGCGGCAGTTTCTTCAGATACCGTAACAATCTGTTCGATGTTTTTCACCACACTGCCAATAGATTCTTTTTGGGTAAACGTTGCGGCCTGAATTTCCTTGGAGGCTCCAAAGGTTTCATCGCTTGATTTGGAAATCTCCTGAAAGATTTTTTCTACCTCCACACTTGACTTGTTGCCTTCTTTCACACTCGCTTCCATCGTATCAATTGCTTTACCGGCTGCTGTTGTGTCTTTCTGAACATCACCAATTATTTTTTCAATTTCCACTGCCGACTTGCGAGAGTCTTCTGCCAGCTTGCGAATTTCTTCCGCTACTACAGCAAAACCTCTACCTGCATCACCAGCCCGTGCAGCTTCTATAGCTGCGTTCAATGCGAGCAAATTGGTTTGACCGGCTATGTCGGTAATCACATTCAGGGTGCGACCGATTTCTTCGGTACGTTTTGTCAATACACCGATGGATTGTGAAGTCTGGCCCGCTGATTCTTTAATGCCGGTCATGTTCTCCACTAAAACTTTCACCGTCTTCATACCCTGGTTAGAACTTTCAAGTCCGCGTTCAGCAGCTTTGTTGATGGTGTTTGCTTTCTTTTCCATTTCATTGGCAGAGACCATCACGTGGTTAACCAGTTTGGATGATTCATCGGTGCGTTGAGCCTGATCTTGTGCGCCTTTGGCCATTTGAGCGATTGCTGTTGCAACTTCAGTAGAGTTACGTTTCATGTCTTCCACTTTTTTCTGAAGAAGATTTGAAGATTTGGCTACGACATCAGAACCCTGATTAATCTGCCCCAGCACGGAGTTAAGATTATTCAGCGCCTTGTTTATTTCTGCCGTTAATCCACCATTGTCTACCGATTCATCACAGCGAATAGCCAAATCTCCGGCTGCCATTGATTTAATGGCGCGGATCACTTCAGTCATATCCAGTGCGTACTTCACCACTTTGTAGGGTTTCCCGTTCAAGTCAAGGATTGGATTATAGGATGCCTGGATGAACACTTCTTTGCCACGTTTGTCGATGCGGGTGAACGTGCCTACAAAAAATTCTCCGTTATTCAATTTTCGCCAGAAGTCAGCGTACTCAGAACTGCGGGTATACGAAGATTCAACAAACATCCTGTGGTGCTTACCTTTCACTTCATTCAATGAATACCCACCCAGCGCATTCAGGAAATTATCGTTGGCCGTGATGATAGTTCCATCCATGTTGAATTCTATCACAGCATTTGATTTCCCAATGGCTGCCAACTGACCTTCGTAGTCCGCATTTTTAAGCTTTTGCTCTGTAACATCAGTGGCAAACTTTACGACTTTGAAAGGACGTCCGCTTAAATCGAGAATGGGATTGTAAGAAGCCTGGATCCAGACTTCCTTACCACCTTTACCAATGCGTTTGAATTCATCTGCGACATATTCGCCGCGATTTAGTCTGGCCCAAAAATCAGTGTAAGCAGGACTTCTTCCGTAGCTATCTTCTACAAACATTTTATGATGTTTGCCTTTCACTTCATTCAGGGTGTAACCCAAGGCATTCAGGAAATTGTCATTGGCGGTAATTATAGTGCCATCCAAGTTAAATTCAATTACCGCCTGAGACTTTCCAATGGCCTCCACCTGACCAGCAAAATCGGCATTCAAAATTTTTGAGGCCGTTATGTTGGTGGCGAGTTTAATCACTTTCACTACGTTGCCTTTGTCATCCGCAACCGGAGTGTATGAAGCGAGTAGCCAAACTACCTCTCCGTCTTTATTGATACGTGAAAATTCACCTGATTGAGATTCTCCTGCGCGGAGGTCGTTCCAGAATTTCTTGTAGTCGTTGCTACGTGTGTAAGCGGCATCCACAAAAATACTATGATGCTTGCCTCTGATTTCACCGAGCTTGTATCCCATCGCTTCCAGAAAAATAGTGTTAGCGCTAAGGATGTTTCCTTGGGTGTCAAATTCAATAAAAGCAAATGCTTGATTGATGGCATCGAGTTGACCTTTCATGTCAAGCATTTGGTCAGCTGTGTGGCCGTTGCCTTTTGTTTTCACAACGGCTGTTTGTAATTCATTTTCCATAGTTGTGGTGTTTTCAGCGATGATTTCTTTTTCTAATTCATTTATTCCGTTCGGAATCAGTTTCTCTTTTTTGAGGTTTGTGCCAAGTGCCATAGTATTTCAGTTAAAAGGTTTGGGTTACAGTTATTGCTTGTGCATTTTTGACACGGTCAAATGTAAAGACCGTAACAAGATGCAGGAAGGTCGTCTCTTCGGGAGTATTGGTCTAAACATCTACACCATGCTTGGTTTAAAAGGTAGAAGTTTCCGTAGTTGTATTCATTTTGCTTTTCTTCTCTAAGGTTTGCGCCAAGTACCATCGTGTTCTGTTAAAGGTTTTGGTACTGTTATGGCGTGTGCATTTTTAATCGCAACTATTTCATCAGCGAGGCTCAAATAGTCGTGTGAAGTAGTGGAACCCGGTGCGTAAGCGAGTACACTTTTGCTGAATGATGGAGCTTCGGCAGCTTTTACACTCGGTCGAATGGCGCTGGTAAAAATGTGCACAGTGTAATTTGTCCTGAGATGTTCCTGTATTTCTCTGAAAATATTTTTGCGTGTATCGACCATAATGGGTAGCACGCCAAGCACGTTTAAATTATTATTGACCTCTTGCATTTTTTTCACGGTATCTAGCATTGAATCCAATCCTCGCAATGCCAGGACATCAAATTGCATGGGGATCAAGACAAACTCCGATGCAGCAAGCGCGTTAAGAGTCAGCATGGATAGAGAAGGCGGGCAATCAATCAAGATAAAATCATACTCTGGCAATGAAGCCAGAAGTCTTGATAGGTGTACAAAGCGCAGGTCTGATTTTGCAATAGCAAGCTCAACATCGGCTAAGCCTCTATCGGCAGGCAACACATCCATGCCTTCGCGTACCTGAACGGCATGGTGAATGCTGCAGTCTCCAACTAAAACATCCGCAACTGTTGGTACCGCCGCAATGCCCAGCGAATAACTAAGGCTCCCTTGAGCATCAAAATCAATCAACAATACCCGTTTGCCTATGGATGCCAATGCACTTCCCAGGTTAATGGTAGTGGTAGTTTTGCCGGTTCCGCCCTTATGGCTAACGATGGACAGGATCATAGTTGCTTTACTCTCTGATAATATGTCGTAACTTCCCAATTACATCGTTTATTCTTGCACTTTCAATTGTGAAAACTCCCACTTTCGAATACTGTGCATTTTTGCATGATGTTCTATAATCTTGTCAACCATTAATGCTTTTTTTTAACTCACTTTCATTCTCAAATACGAACTGTGACAATTTTTTGGTAACCTGATCCAATCGGATAGATGCATCGTTAAGATATCTGAGTGCCACAGGTGTATCTTGAGGAGTTACCATATCGTTTATGAGTATGTGCACCAGTCCAAGTATATTACACAAAGGGCCGCGTGTATCGTGAGCGACCATAAAAGCAATTTTTTCTAAGGACTCAGTGTATTTGGTCCGTTGTTCCTCCGATCGCTTACGATCCGTAATAAGCATCCTCAGCGACAAGTATTTTTCTACGCATTTCTGATCATCAAAAATGGGAATGATCACGGTGGCTACCCAATATAGGCTTCCGTCTTTTGCCCTGTTCAGAATTTCACCATGCCATAGTTTGCCGCTTGATATCGTCTTCCAAAGGTCTGTGAAAAAACTTCGCGGATGATGGCCAGAACAAATTATCCGGTGATTTTGACCAATCAATTCCGTGATGGTGTACTTGGATATCCGGCAAAAATTTTCATTGGCGTAAATGATCTTTCCAGCTTGATCCGTAATGGATGAGATAAGATTAACATCAACAGCATCTCTGTAGGCCCTGAGTTGATTTATCAGCCTGGTCTTAATCATCCATCCGGTTGATTCCGAAAGCTGACCTTCAACAATCCAGCAATCATCTTGAGGCGAACGATAGGATATCCAACGGTCGATAACATGAAGGATGTTTCCTGTTTTTGTCAGTAAGCGGTATTCCAGTGTCGTCAATGACTCACTGCCTAATGCCTGCTTCCGCATTCTCCCCACCACATCACGGTCATCCTGGTGAATGAGCCTTTCCCTGGGACAATAATCGTCACGTTGCAGTTCTTCCAGAGTATATCCTAGCCAGGCAAGACACTGGGGACTGACTGATCTTAATGTGCAACTATCCGCAACACGAACCGTGTAAAAAACATGAGGGAGGCTAATAATAAGTTCAGGTGTTATTGTCATGTGCAATCAACAATCGATTTCGACCAAAACTATACGAAATGCTTTGCCCTATCTAAAGCAGTTGGAAGTGTGTACTATGATTTATGAAAGTACATAGCATTGCAGATGACAGTGTTGTTTATGTTAGAGACCCGTAAAATTGCGATCTATTTTTTTAATGGATTACATCGTTGAAGAATGAGGCTCAGCTAAAGTCAGCCGAATTCCAGACCAGAAACCCCGAGAAAGAAACCTTGATCTGAACCGTACACTTTCAGGATATTTGTCGGGAAGATCGGGAGATGTGTGAACGAAGAATATGATAATGAAATGAATAAGACTTGTTGTAGTGGAGAATGTAATTCTTTGAAATATAGCTGGCTCCGAGATCTTGAAAAACAGGACAGGTGTGCTATGCTGGAGTACGTAGTTTCGATTAGCCTAAAGAAGAGCCAAAACCTGTTTGAGCAGGGCGCAAGTGCTCAAGGCTTTTTTTGCATCCGTAAGGGTATTGTAAAGTTGGTGCTAGATACTGGAAATGGTGAAAGTATTACTATTGATCTCTATTCGGATAAGGGCATGCTTGGGCACCATTGTCTGATTTCTGCTACAAATTTTTATACGGCCACCTGCCTGACAGACGCAGAGGTATGCTTTATTCCAAAATCGATAATGCTCAAAGTGAAACCAATCAGTTCTTCAATAGATGCAAATATCTTGGGCAAAATTGGCAGCGAGTACGTTCGGCTAAATGAAGTAATATCAAGCCTGAGAACAAAGTCAGTGTTACAGCGTACTGCCGAAGTATTGGTGCGACTTCAAGCTATGTTCGGCAATGATGCTGAGGAAGCGATAAAATTTTACGTTACAAAAGAGGAGTTGGCAAATATCATTGGATCATCCGTTGAATCCGTATTTCGAACCCTCGCAACACTTAAGCAAAAGAAGTATATCGACTTTGAGAAGAGCAGGATTTGGATTAGGAATCCAGTCAAATTGCAAGAGATTTCTCGCATAAAGACCCTGGCCGTGCGCCATTCACTTTATGTCTAAACCAATCTCAGGCAAAAGCACTCAGCAAGTAAGCGCTTTTCATGATTGAATGTGGAGTCGACTTTTAGACCAATACTCCCGAAGAGAGAACCTTCCTGCATCTCGCTATCGGACCTACATTTGCACGCACTAGCTCAACAAAACCATGGACTATTACAGTGCGCACTCATTCTATTAAGTTACCCAGCCCAGCTGGCTTGACCATGACAACTAAAAATGTAACGTTGGTCTTATCTGGCGGAGGAGCCAGGGGGATTGCCCATATTGGGGTAATTGAAGAATTCGAACGGAGGGGATATACTATTAATTCCATTGCTGGTACATCAATGGGAGCGTTAGTGGGTGGTATCTATGCCATGGGGAAACTCAGGGAATTCAAAGAGTGGCTCTATACCCTCGATAAGCGAGAGATAATCAGATTATTGGATTTTGCGTTCAGTTTTCAGGGCCTTATTAAAGGAGACCGGATTCTGAATATCTTGAAGAAATTCGTCTCCGATGCAAAGATCGAAGATTTAGAAATTGAATATACAGCAACAGCATATGATCTTGTCCATGAAAGAGAAGTAGTGCTTTCTACCGGAAACCTTCATGATGCAATCCGTGCCTCTATTTCTATCCCCACAGTTTTCACCCCGGTAATGGCTGGGAAATCCATCTTGGTGGATGGGGGTGTTGTGAACAACATTCCAATCAAGAATGCTATCCGAACCGAAAACGACCTGTTAGTTGCTGTAAATGTAAATGCAGAAACTCCGGTAGATAATTCAAATATCACAATTCAAGATAAAAATCGTAGGAGAAGCGTAAACTATCTTGATCTTGTTGATAATACAATTGCATCGGCAGCCAACCAGCTCGCCCAGTTGACGATTGAAAGGTATCCCCCTGAAATTCTAATAGAGATTTCTCGTAAATCAGCGCGAACATTTGAATTTTTAAAATCCAGGGAGCTTATAGAAATTGGGAGGTTGGCCGCAAAAAAGAAACTTGATTCCATTCGAGAGCGAGAAACACCTTTTTATAGTTTATCAAATTCAAACCAGCGAACTACGCTTGAAGGTTTCTCTCAGGATAAAAGTGCCTTTACCGTACCAGCCGACTTTTCGACCAATACTTCCGAAATGGCAACCTTCTTTCAGCGCGTTTCATAGATCAACTTTGTCTTAGCAATTCAACAGGTAAATTGTTTATCAAGGTAAACCAAAAATATTGGCAAGCTAGTCTTTGCGCGTGACCTTATTGGAGCACATGTCAGAGAGGGGTTTGTGACATAGCAAAGAAAAGCTTGCCTTTTTCTTGGTCATCGCTGATGAAGTGTAAAAGAATTATTAGCCCAATATAAACATGAGCCATTGATTTTATGAATGCAATTCATCAAGAGGTACCGAAAAGAAATTCCTGATCAAGAAATTATCTGGCAGGTCCGATAATTATTTAAAACACATCAAAAAGTTAACGTTATGATCCGATACAAATTCATTAAGGAAAACCAATGGAAGGATGTACATCAAAGAGTTCAGAAACTGAATGCTGACATAGCTTCAGCAACTGAATTTGTTCGAGAAATAGAACATGGCAATCTTGATGTTTCCATCGGAACGGAGATAAGTGATTCTGAACTCAAGACTTCATTAGTGAGCATGCGTGACCAGATGAAAAAGTACTCGCTAACCGAGAAGCAACGAAATTGGGTGAATGAGGGACTGGCGAAATTTGTTCAGATTTTGCGGTCAGGCAACAATGATGGAAGGCAACAGCTTGCAGACAGCATTATACGAAACCTTGTGGGTTATCTGAAGGCGAATCAGGGTGCTTTGTTTGCGTTGAATGACGATAATCCGGAAGATATCTTTCTTGAATTGGAGGCGTGTTATGCCTATGACAGAAAAAAGTTTCTGGAAAAGCGAATTGCACCGGGTGAAGGACTTGCTGGTCAGGTGGCGCTGGAGAAATCCACGCTCTACATGACTGATGTTCCTAAGGATTTTATAAAAATCACCTCCGGCTTAGGCGAGGCATTGCCACGAAACATTTTGCTAGTACCCTTAAAGCTTGACGAAAAAATATTTGGGGTTGTGGAACTTGCCTCCTTTCAAAAGTTTGAACCTTATGAAATTGAGTTTGTAGAAAAATTGGGCGAAAGCATTGCTTCGAGCATTGCTGCCGTGAAAAGTAGTGAGCGAACCGAAACCTTGCTCAAAGAAACCCAATTGCAGGCAGAGCAATTGAAAGCACAGGAAGAGGAAGTGCGCCAAAATATGGAAGAACTTTCCACTACTCAGGAAGAACTAGTCAGGAAACAGGATCAAGCAAACAAACTTTTGCAAAAGTTCGAACTGGTAACGAAAACGACCACTGAAGGTCTCTGGGATTTGGAAGTACCCCAAGACAATAACATACACGATAACACTCCTTTCTTTTGGGCCGATCGGTTTAGGCATATGCTTGGCTATAGTGATGAAAGGGATTTTCCTAACGTATTGCACGCATGGTCTGATCTGCTTCATCCTGATCACAAGCAGAAGACACTGGATGCTTTTGCTGCTCACTTGTATGACCTGTCTGGTGGAACTCCTTATGATGTAGAGTATCAATTAAAACTGAAAGACGGCTCTTACAGGTGGTTTCGCGCCATCGGAAATACAATGCGGGATGAAAAAGGCAACCCGCTGCGTGTAGCAGGTTCATTGATTGATATACAAGACATGAAAGACATTCAAGCACTTCAGCTTGAGTTGGAGTCAAAAGTGGCCAAGAGAACTGAAGAATTAAAAGAAGTGCTGGCATCTGCCCAACAAAAAAACGAAGATCTAAAAGCGCAGGAAGAGGAGTTGCGTCAGAACATGGAGGAGCTTTCGTCAACGCAGGAAGCGATGGAGCGCGCAATGTCGGATCTGGAAATGAAAGAAGCTTACACGGCAGACTTGTTGAATGCAACAGACGATTTGATTTACACTGTTGATAAAGACTTCAGATTTGTGACTTGGAACAAAGCCTTTACTAAGTTGATAGAATCATTAAATCTATCGCTCGAAAAAGGTATGAATGCATTTGAGTGGCTACCGGACTACAGGAGTTCATTAATTCCGTTATGGACTCGCGCACTAAATGGAGAAACATTTCAATTTCAGTGGGAGGGCGAAAGAGACGGTCAAAAGGATCACTATCTCGCCATGTACTCACCGGTGCGATCAAAAACAGGTGAGATACAGGAAGCCGTTGTATTCGCAAAGAACATTGGTCAGTTAGTGGAAGCACAGCATGAGTCCGAACGTCATCTCAAAGAAGCCCAACAACAGACGGAAGAGCTGAAGGCGCAAGAAGAGGAACTGCGACAGAACATGGAGGAGCTTTCGGCCACCCAGGAAGCAATGCAACGCGCAATGTCTGATCTGGAAGTAAAAGAAGCTTATGCATCCGAGATATTAAACGCAACCGATGATCTCATCTATACCGTTGACAAAGAATTCAGGTTGATCACCTGGAATAAAGCGTTCGCACGGACAGCCGAAGAATTAAAACTTCAACTCGAAAAAGGCATGAATGCTTTCGAGTGGTGGCCTGACTATAGAAAATCATTGATTCCTCTTTGGACTCGTTCATTAAACGGGGAGAAATTTCAATATCAATGGGAAAGCGAGAGGGAAGGTGGAAAAGACTACTATCTCTCAATCTATGCACCAGTGCGATCTAAGGCTGGAGAAATTTTAGAGGTCGTAGTTTTTGCAAAGAATGTTGGTCAGTTGGTTGAAGCGCAGCAGGAGTCTGCCCGTCTTCTCAAAGAATCGCAGCAACAGACTGAAGAATTGAAAGCGCAGGAAGAAGAACTGCGACAGAATATGGAGGAACTTTCGGCAACGCAGGAAACCATGGAGCAAAAAGCGCGTGAGGTTGAGGTTCGCGAGGAATACCTCACGCAACTTCTCAATACATCACAGGACGTAATTTTTACTGTCGATCAGGATTTTAAACTTGTGACATGGAATAAGTCATTTGCTCTGATGTTAGATGCTCTGGGAGTTCATCCCCAAAAAGGAATGGTCGCATTCGGGTGGCGTTCCGATGAAGAGCAGAAACAATTTGCCCAACACTTCAAGCGTGTGTTCAGGGGAGAATCCTTTGAGATTAACGTGGAAAGCAAGTTTGACGGGACAACACATCACTTCATTTCATCATTTACACCGATGAGAAACAAGGCCAATGAAATCATTGAAGCCGTTGTTTTCGCCAGGGATATCACCTCCATCTTGAATGGTCATGTAGCGGAACGGAAAAGTTCGCCAAATAAAAAAAGTGGGCAAAAAAAATCCGCAAAGCATGACGGACTATCATTTCAATCTGTTGATGGGATTGCAAATGATTCGTCAAATGGCAAAAGCCATGATTAGTGTGTAGGCTCAAGGTATAACATTAATGGTATGGAATTCAATTGGCTAAAAAATCTTAAAATAGGAAGAAGTAAAGTTGCTGAAGGCGATCGTTCCGTGGCACTTGTAAGTTTATTGCCCGGAGTTCATTACCGCATGGCGTTCGAACCTGAATTTCATCTTTCTGATCTGGCCGAAGAAGTAATCGGCTTACTTGGATACCAGGTGAAGGAACTTCTAAATAAGAACACCTTGTCATATCTTCTAATCCTCCACCCCGAACATGAAGAGATACTGGCGCAGAAAAAAAATCTTTGCGTTCAGAGCCGTGAATCAAAAAAACTCAAATACCATTTATTTACGAAGTCGGGACCTGCAAAACTAATAGAAGATAACTTTGTTGGTGAATATGATGATGCAGGTCGCTTTATAGCTATCCAGGGATATCTTAAAGAAGTAAAGAAATCATCGGTCAGATCGCAGCTCCATAGTCAGCTGGAAGCATACCGTGCGGCCATCGATGTTAACATAATATCATCCATCACCGATTCGAACGGAATTATCATTCATGCTAACGATAACTTCAAGAAGGTTTCTCAGTACACAGACGAAGAGTTATTGGGAAACACCCACAGCGTAGTCAACTCCGGATATCATCCTCGTTCACTTTTTGTAAACATGTGGCAGACTATTTCGAGTGGCAATATGTGGCAGGGCGAATTACTAAACCGAGCGAAAGATGGTTCACTCTATTGGGTGGACACCGTCATCATCCCTACGTTTGATGCCAACAACAAAATAGTAAGTTACTTGTCGTTGCGCATGCTGATAACCGAACGCAAGCAGGCCGAAGAACAAAGAGAAAAATACATAAGTGTGCTTGAGCAAATAGCGCACATTGTGGCGCACGATCTTCGTGGTCCTGTATGCAGCATTCTCGGCCTGTCGAATATGTATGAAAATACGCATTGCGGAAACCAAGATGCTAACCAAGCAAAAGACTATCTGGTTTATGCAGCTAACAAATTGGATGCGATTACTCGCGATCTATCGGCCAGAATTTACGCTGCCGATCTCGAAATGAAGCTGGAGGTTTCCAAACACTCATCGGACGTTGGAATAGATGAGCAAGCCAATAAATGGAAGATCAGAGAAGCTTAAAGAATAATCTCGGACACTTAAAAATTAAATTAAGATATATGAACAAAATGTTGGTAGCTGTTTTCGAAAACGAAACCTCAGCGTACGAAGGCTTGACGACTTTAAAAGATTTGCATAAAGAGGGTGATATTACACTCTTTGCTTCGGCAGTAGTAACCAGAAACGAAAACGGTGAATTACAACTTAAGATAGGAACCGACCGCGGTGCCGTAGGTGCAGCTACAGGTCTCCTGGCGGGTAGTTTGATTGGGTTGATTGGTGGTCCTGTAGGCATCGCATTAGGTGCTACCATCGGTGCATTGGCAGGGGTTATGTTCGATGCAAGTGCTGATCAAATCAATGTTGAGTTTGGTAATGAAATTTCAAGAGCCATGAAGAAGGGCAAGACTGCGGTTATCGTGGAAATAGATGAAACGTGGACAGTACCGGTTGATCTCAGACTGAAGGCTACCCATGCAATGGTATTCAGAAGACTCAGGCATGAGGTGGTGGAAGATCAACTGGAACGTGAAAGCAAAGCCATTGGAGCTGAGTATCAGAACTTAAAAGAAGAATTGAAAGAGGCGGGAGAAGAAACAAAGGCAGAAATACGATCAGCCATCGCAAGACTTCAAGTGAAAGCAGTAATTATTGGTGATCAACTAAAGACAAAGTTGACTGAAACCAAAAATGAGTTTCTTGACAAAGCCAATGCGATGCAGGAGCAAATCAAATTCGTGAAGGAAAGAAGGAAGGCTAAGATAGAAAGACGCATCGAAGAATTGAAGAATGACTATTGGACAAGAACAGAAAAATTGAAGCTAGCCCGAAAACTATTGAGTGAGGCCTTTGGTAAGAACGAGGTAACGAAACACTCAGAGGTATAATTCGAATAAATCAAAATCTAGAATCTCACGCAAGTTGGGTTTCCCCTGACTACTAGGGTCAATGAAGCAATGAAATTCATAAAAGAAAGAATAACACCAATGCGGGGTACTCCATCGTAAAGTTAAAACACAACGGCAAAGGAAAATGGGACATTCCAATAGTGGAATAAATTATTCCTGACACCATTTAAAATTGTAAGGAAAGGACGAACCAAGACCTATGAATTTTGAACAAAAAAATATTTGGATAACGGGAGCTTCATCAGGAATTGGTGAAGCATTGGCGTACTCTTTTGCCCGGAGAGGCGCCACACTTATTCTATCAGCAAGAAATGAAAAAGAACTGACCAGGGTAAAAATGAATTGTGCTTCACCTGACAAAGTGTACATGTTCCCGCTTGACATTTCCAATCATTCCGATGTCTTTAAAACTGGAAACGAGATTTTAGAAAAATTTGGGCATATCGATATTCTGATCAATAACGCAGGAGTATCTCAACGAAGTAAAGCAGCAGAAACAAAATTTCAGGTTGATGAAAATATAGTGAATACGAACTTTTTGGGAACAGTTGCTGTAACAAAATCAGTTTTGTCGGAAATGCTTATACGGAATTCGGGACATATCGTAATTATTAGCAGTGTAGTCGGAAAAATTGGGTCCCCTTTACGCTCTTCGTATGCCGCATCAAAACATGCCCTACATGGATTTTTTGATTCTTTGAGGGTAGAGATTGCAAGCAAAAACATTGGGGTTTTAATTGTGTGCCCGGGTTTTGTACGGACAAACATTTCTATCAACGCACTAACCGCGCAAGGCACAAAACAAGACACCATGGATCAAGCAACAAAAAACGGTTTGAGTCCAGATTACGTGGCCAGGAAAATTATCGAGGGGATTACTGCAAACAAAGAAGAAATTTGGATAGCAGGTTTTAAGGAATTATTGGCAATTAATCTAAAACGATTTCTTCCTAGACTCTTTTCAATAATGATCGGACGAACAAAAGTGGTGTAGCAAACGCAGAAGATTTGTTCATGAAACTGCTGTTTTACTTCTTCGGTGGTCATTGCTGATAATTAAGTATTTCTAAAAATGACTCACTCTACTGTATTTACGCAACGCGAATTGTTAGCGCATGGTAAGTCTCGTGTTACCACCTCGTTCAAAGACCTCGATGTAACCCGAATGGTTCAGATTGCTGACTTTGATTTCCTTAATGAATACTTTCGGACAGACCATTTTTCGATTGCGCTCATTACCAATGGAACTGTTAACGCATCAGTCAATTTTCAACCTTTTTCACTATGTCAAAACAGCCTGGTGGTCACCTCACCGCATGCCATCAAACAAATTGTGACGGCATCGTCAACGGCTGAAGGAGTGATTGTTACATTTACGCCAGACACGCTAGCCCAGGCGGGTATCACCAAGCGATCACTTGACTTACTAAAATATTTCGGGTCCAACGGTATGCCTCATTGGGAACTCCAGACTGGAGATGCCTCCGCTATTCTCTCGTTGATGGAAAATCTGTTCGAGCGATGTGAAGCGGCATCTGCTCACCCTTATGGAAAAGAACAACTGTACCATGTCTTCGCCATATTTCTATACGAAGTCGCTGCACAAAGTGCAAAGTACGCGCAACCGACAATCAATAAGTTAACACGCAAGGAAGATTTGGTACTACGGTTTGCCGATCTTGTTAGCAAACATGTCCGTGAGGATCGTAAGGTTCAGTTTTATTCGAGTCTCCTGAACGTTACAGCAAAGTACTTAACCGAAACGTTGAAAGAGGTAAGCGGTAAGAATGCCGGTGAAGTAATTGATGATTTTGTTATCCTTGAATGTAAACTTCTTCTGGAAAATCCTGCCTACAGTATTGCACAAGTTTCTTCCTTAATGAATTTTTCTGACCCTTCGTTTTTTGGTAAGTACTTCAAACGCTTAACGGGTCTTTCCCCAAAAGAATTCAGAACGAACTTGTTCTTATAGTTTGAAATATTCTGCACAACCGACATTTGGACCTTTTTCCCCGCGAAAGTCACCTTCACATGACCTATTCTTCTACGCACCTTTGCCTCAATAAAGAACAAATGTGATCGGAAGAAATAGCTTGAAATTAATAGGTGAAAATGAAAAAAGTAGTCATTGTAGGTGGTGGGTTCGCAGGTTTAAACCTTGCAAAACACTTGTCAGGTAGTAAGCAGTTCGAGGTAGTACTGGTGGATAAAAATAACTACCATTTCTTTCCACCTTTACTTTACCAGGTTTCAACGGCCTTTATAGAACCTTCTAATATCAGCTATCCTTTCAGGAAGCTGCTTCAGGGTCATGAGAACGTACACTTTTTTATGGGTGAATTCCTTCGCGTTAACACGGATCGTAATCTGACCGAAACCAGCAATGGCATATTGTATTACGATTACCTGGTGCTTGCCATCGGGACAGAAGTAAACTTTTACGGCAATGAGAATCTGAAGCGGAATGCATTGCCAATGAAAACAATTGATGATGCACTGCGAATTCGCAACCACATTCTTCTGCGAACGGAGGAAGCTGTTCGGGCAACGTCAACTCGTGACAAAAAAAGGCTTACCAATATTGTAATAGCAGGCGGTGGCCCAACCGGTGTTGAAATGGCAGGGATGATTGCCGAGATGGGACGGAGTATAATCTCGAAAGACTATCCAGATGGTGGCTTGAGAGAGGGTGAAGGGCACATCTATCTGGTGGACAGCGGACCGGTGCCATTGAAGACAATGAGCAAGACCGCCCAAAATGAAGCGCAACGAGTGTTGACTAACCTAGGCGTCAAGATATTGTCGGCAACTTTAGTACAAGACTACCAAGACGACAAAGTAACCTTGAGCAATGGAGAAATCATTTTATCGTCAACCTTGATCTGGTGTTCAGGCGTAATAGCAAGAAAAATACACGGACTCGCTCCAGAAGCTTTTACGAAAGGCAACCGCATTATTGTGGATGAAATAAATATGGTAAAGGGATGTAACAATGTTTTTGCAATCGGTGATTTATGTTATCAAACTTCTGACAGCGCCTATCCAAATGGACATCCGCAGGTAGCGCAAGTGGCAATTCAACAAGGCCAATGGCTCGCAGAAAATTTAATAAGGGCAGAACAGCTAATGGAGCCGGTTGCATTTTTACATCAAGATCATGGAAAGATGGCTATCATATCCAAATACAAGGCAGTGGTTGACCTGCCTATAGGTTCCGTGAAAGGATTTTTCGCATGGTTAATTTGGTTATTCATTCACCTATTGCCATTAATCAGTTTTCGGAATAGAATGAAAATAATACTCAACTGGGGATTGAGTTTTATTACCCATGATGCAGCCCTTCGTCTGATCATCAGACCGGATGATAAAAGTAACGCAACATCGGTAGCATCAACAGAGGAGCTTAGTCAAGCAGCACTACACTTACAAATGCAATCGTGGTTAAAACCAGCAGACTTACTCGAGCATAAAGTATAGTGCTTTGAATACATCATCAATTTGGATTCTCAAAAAGGAAATGTTTTACTCTAAGCATGATGCAGTAGTAAAGCGATCATATTGGCCTCCGGTAATTTAGTAAGGCTATGAAGTACAGATTAAAACACCGGGATCTGTACTGCAACATTTTTTAAAGCAATTCATTAATAAAAAAATGAAAAAAATAATTATAGGTCTGTTTACAATTCTTTTTGCGGGCCATGCTGCCTATTGTCAAAGCGATAACGCAGATATCGATATAGTACAAGCACTCTTTGGCAGAAGTAAGCGATTAATCATAGCGGAGTATATGCAATTGGAGGACAAAGAGAAAAATTCCTTCTGGCACTTGTATGATCAATATGAAGAGAAAAGAAAAGGTATTGAAAAGGAAGGTTTTTTACTATTAAAGGAATATGCAGAAAAATATCAGACATTGAATGACGCTGAAGCCCACAAGCTGATCGTGAATTTCATGGAGAGTATGGATGGATACAACGCTCTGCATAAAGTCTATTTCAAAAAAATGGAAAAGACGGTTGGCAGTTTAAAGGCCGCTAAATTTATTCAGTTGGAAACCTTTATTCAAACATCATTACAGGCAAACCTGCAAAGTCAGGTTCCTGTGATCGGAGAACTGGAACGATTAAACCATCAAAATACTGAACTAAAGTTCCAAAACTGAAAAGAATACTCAAATGATTTAAACTTTTATACGGCATTTATATTACGCATGACACAGCATCGACTAATCATGCCGGATGAGAAGCATTACGAAGTCGAATCAGAAGCCTATTTTTTTGAAAGATGACTTGCAATAATTGCCGGGGATATAGCTGATTTTGGGTGATGTACATTAACTTGAGCCATCATGAAGAAAAAGAAGCCTGATTCATCATCTACTGTTATTGACATGTTCTTTGATCGCGATCTTTCCTGGCTTTCCTTCAATGAAAGAGTGCTAACGGAAGCTCAGCAACGTTCAGTTCCGTTAATGGAGAGGATCAGATTTCTAGCGATCTATTCTTCAAACCTCGATGAGTTTTACCGCGTGCGTATGCCGGTCATCAAGGCGCTGAGTGAACTTGAAAAAAGCAATCAACTGCTGGCAAAGGTTAATGAAAAGATACTCCAGCAGCAACAGCACTTTGGTGAAGTTATAAAGCAAATTCTTCAGGAGATAAGGGAATACAATATTGAGATCGTATATAATCAAACAATCCCTGAGCAGATTGTTGACACCATTGCAAATCATTTTATTCATTCGGTAGCGGCTTATATTCAGATTGTACATATTTCAAACAATACAAAGTTTTTTCCAGAGAACAATAAGCTCTACCTGGCCGTGATTACCAAAACGAAGGGTGGTAAGACGGTCTACATTGTGAATATTCCTTCCGATGCTTTATCAAGGTTCTTTTCAATCTTTCGTGATACCACGCAATACATAATTTTCCTGGATGATGTTGTGAAATCAAACCTGCATCGAATCTTTAGTGATCAGGAAATTATTGGCAGCTATGCTTTTAAAATTACGCGTGATGCTGAGCTTGACCTTCAGGATGAATCCATGGGCAATCTTTCCAGAAAAATAGAAAATAAGATTAGTCAACGTGACAAGGGATTAGCAACGCGGTTTTTGTATCAACCCGGCTTACCGGATGATGCGTTGAAGCTTTTGAAAAGCAAACTCAATCTCAAAGGCGTCAACTTCATTCGGGGTGGTACATACCATAATTTGAGAGACTTATCAGCCCTGCCATTAAAGGATTCGCATTTTAATTATGAAGTATGGCCTCAAGTAAATTTTAATATTGATAGTAGAGCTTCTTTATTTGAGGAAATAAAAAGACAGGATATTCTTCTTCATCCGCCTTACCACACGTACGAAACGGTTTTGCGATTTTTTAATGAAGCGGCAATTGACCCCTCTGTTGAACGTATATATGTGACCCTTTATCGGGTAGCCAGTGATTCCCGAATTGCCAATGCGCTAATAAGTGCTTCTAAAAATGGAAAGAAGGTGACCGTCTTTGTTGAACTAAAAGCCAGGTTTGATGAAGCCAACAATATCAAGTGGTCCAAGAAAATGAAAATGTCCGGTGTACAGATTATTGAAAGTATTCCTGGGTTGAAAGTGCATGCCAAGATTGCTCTCGTAAAGAGAAGGGTATGTGGCAAAACAGAACTGCTTGGACTACTGGCTACAGGAAATTTTAATGAGAATACGGCAAAGTACTATACGGATCATATTCTCATGACTTCACACGAAGGAATGTTGAATGAAGCCGAAACGCTGTTTGGAATTTTGAAGAAACGAAAGAAGAGGATCCATCATGATAAGCCACACTTCAAACATCTCCTCGTTGGCCAGTTCAATTTGCAGCAGCGCTTCATTGAACTGATCGACCGAGAGATAGGTTATGTGGCCAAGGGCCTACCGGCTTCTATCACCATCAAGTTTAACAACCTGGAAGACCGGGTCTTAATTTCTAAACTCTATGAGGCTTCAAATGCTGGAGTAAAAATTTCCCTGATTATCAGAGGTATCTGTTGCATTGTGCCGGGCAAAGAGGGCATAAGTGCGAATATTACCGTGAGAAGAATTGTAGACCGATACCTGGAGCATGGACGTGTTTTTATTTTCAATAACAACAACGACCCTGAGGTTTACCTGGGCTCAGCGGATTGGATGAACCGAAATATTTACAGGAGGATCGAAGTTTGTTTTCCTGTGAACGATCCCGAATTAAAATCAGAATTGATCCGCATGATCAATACTCAATTAATGGACAACGCTCAGGCTGTCACAATTGATGATCTCGGTAATAATGTTCCGATTATCAATAATGATTCAATCGAATCAATCCGTTCCCAAAAGGAGATCGCGAAAATGTTGCCGATGCCTGGCGGCTAGTTGGCTATTTCTCACAAAAAAAGAATAGTCCTCTAAAAAAAGTCACGGAAACTTATAGTCTACCATCTGACGCAAAGCTCCATTGTGCCGTAACTGTGATTGTAAAGTCCTTTATCGTACGATGAGGTGTGTGTCTGCAAATATGAAAATGAAATATTATGATAGGCAATCACAGCCCCAAATTGTACATCACTCATGTAGTGAGATAATGAGTTTGACGCTTTGGTTCCTTCCCCGGCATTTGTGCGTTCTCCCTTTAGCATTGCATTGTAGGCTACGAAAGACGCAGTGGGTTTAACTACTAAGTAATATTGCAGCTTTTGTTTTACCTCCTTCCTATTGGAGGCATGCGAACTTAAAAACCCATTAAAATAGGGTGACATCTTGCCAATACGTAACATTGGATATACAAGCACTGCATCTATAAAGGAGCCTACTCGGGTT
The DNA here is from genome assembly GCA_041742155.1 of Chryseolinea sp. Lineage (GTDB taxonomy): Bacteria > Bacteroidota > Bacteroidia > Cytophagales > Cyclobacteriaceae > Chryseolinea. Next base: position 348,113 of record JBGSJE010000015.1, read on the forward strand.
TGTATGCCTCCATTTAACTCCAAAACATTACGCCAGGAAAACAGGTTCTTTTCCGCGGTAAACGTAAAATTAATTAAAAGCTGATTGTCTAACTGGTTGTGCCAACCACGTGGTTTCGGGTAATTCATGTTAGCGTGTACTACGGTTTGCAACTCCTTTGCCATGGAATACTTACCGCGGACTCCGATAAGAAACTCGCTTTGGTAGGAGAATTCCTTTACTGGGTTAAACGAAAGGAAAGAGCGTGTGACAACTAGAGATCCTGCGTAGGGATAATCATCGGGCTGATGCTCGCTCGTAGAGATATCCTTAGGCGTAACCATGTATTGAGCCAGACCCCAACCATCGATTTGGATACTGCTGTCCCCGGAAGTAGGTATTATTCCTTTTAGGAAGCGTGGTAAGCGAGACGACTGAAAATAATCGATTCGGGATCCGTTCGTATAAGATCGGTCTGTAATTTCTCCGTAAACATTAAGAGCATCATTGTCTTCTTGGATACGCAGCATATGCGTTGGTTTTCTAGTTTGCGCCACTATATTGAGAGCAGACAATAAACTCATTGTAAATAATGCAGTTGTGTATAGATGTTTCATAGAACAGCTTGATTTTTTTATTGCTCAATGCGGAGGCAAAATTGCAATACCTGTGACTGCGGTGTAAGGGTGACACTTCGCCAGTTCTAGTCTAAAAGTCGGTCTTGGTTTTACCCTTGGTTCTATGAGGGCTAGTCAGAACATTCGGTAACGTTTTCGGATAATCCTCTATCGCTTAGCGTATTCATATTTAAATATGTAAGCCGTGCCCCAGTCTTGGGGTCTGCCGATAAAGCAACAAAACTTTATTAGTCTTCAGAATCCCCTTCAACCGACTTTTAGACCATTTATCCCGATCTGTCAACCTTCCGGTCAGTACACTTTCTAAAGACCTTTGCTCATCGATAAGTCACTTGATTTGATCGACCGAAATAATAGAAGCAAAAAAACTAACCATTAAAAGACATGAACAAGAGTCTAACCATCGCCATGACAAGCATTGTTGTGGCCGCATCGCTTACCGCTTGTAAGCAGGAAGAAACAACACCTCCTGTAAAAGCACTAAAAGTCAATGTTCTGGAAATCAAACATGATAGTCATCTCCAGGAATTCAAGTACTCCGGAACTATTGAACCGGAAAACACTGCCCTGGTATCGTTTGCCGTGCCAGGCATAATTAGCAACATTGTTGTCGAAGAAGGACAGTTTGTCAAGCAAGGTCAACTACTGGCCTACATTGATGATACTGAATACCATAACGCCCTCATCATTGCAACATCCACGCTAAGGCAGGCAGAAGACTTGTACAGTCGCCTAAATAGTTTGTATGAAAAGGGGAGCTTACCTGAAAAGGATTTTATTGACATTCAGACAAAACTTGCGCAGGCTAAAGCAAATAAAGAAATCTACAGCAAGCACATCAGAGACAGCAAGCTTGTTTCGCCCATTGCCGGAATCATCTCAAAAAAAATGATAGAACGCGGAAGCGCTGTAGCTCCTGCTGTTCCGGCATTTCAAATTGTAAAGACAGACAAAGTATACGCCCGAGTTGCTGTACCAGAAAGTGAAGTTGGGGTTTTGGGTAGGGGTATGGCATCGGGCGTTTTTGTTAAAACGCTAAACGACACCTTTAACGGCAAGATAACCATCATTAATCCACAAGCTGACCCTGTCGCGAAAACGTACGAGGTGAAAGTGAAGCTTGACAATGCGTCTGGCAAATTGTTGCCCGGAATGATTGCCAATGTATCAATACGCACCGGAAAAAATGTTGACGTTATCGCAATACCAGCGAAGGCAATTGTTCGTGACGCGGATGACGTTGCCTATGTATTTATTACCAATGATCAGAACAAGGCGGTTCGTAAGCGAGTAGAGGTTAAAGGGATCACTGGAGAAAATGAAATTATTGTGACCGGATTGAATATCGGTGACAAAGTAGTAGTAGAAGGACAGTCGCGCCTCAAGGAAGGAATTCTGCTGGTAGCAAGTCTATAAAATGATAACATTAACGAAGATGAAAAAACACAACATAAATATTATTGAGGCGGCAATGAAATACAGGCAGGTCACCCTGGTTCTCATTGGTCTGCTGATCCTGTTTGGAACCTACTCACTGTTAAATATGCCCCGGTCGGAAAATCCGAAAATCGAAATGCCCGTAGCCATGGTGTACGCATTCTATCCAGGCGCTGACGAGGTTCAAATGGAAAAGCAGGTGACCGACAAAGTAGAGCAGTTTCTCTTTTCTTTCGAGGAGGTAGAAAAAAAGAAAACCACTTCACAAACCAAGGATGGACAGATGTTCATCACCGTGCAAGTGTACACCTGGGTTAAAGACAGAAAGAAATTCTGGAGCACCCTGCAGCACGGACTGAATGTTCTGATGAAACAGGAACTCCCTAAAGGTGTGATCGGTCCGGTTGTGGACAGCAACTTTGGTGAAGTAGTGGCACAGATTATTACGGTGTCATCAGACAAGCGCAGCTACGCTGAAATTGAGCAGTACCTTGAAACGATGGAAGATGGATTGAAAGTTATACCCGAGGTTTCGAAAATCAACCGCAGAGGAGGACAACGGCAACAGATCTACGTTTCGGTCGATGATGCAAAACTGGTTCAGTATGGTTTCGATATTGCCACGGTTATTCGGATACTACAGGCTGAAAACATGACCGGTTATTCCGGTGAAGTCACTATCGCATCGACTACGATTCCTGTGTTCACCAACAGCCAATACAAAACAATCGAGGATGTAGGTAACCAGATCATTTATACTACACCTGCGGGAACGATAGTTCGATTAAAGGACGTTGCAAAGATTGAACGCAGATTTGAAGAACCATCGTCATTGATCAGGGTTGGTGAGGATAACGCCATGATGCTCGCAATCGAGATGCAGCCTGGCAATAACATTGTACAATTTGGCCAAACAGTAGAACATAAGCTGGACGAAATTAAAAAGGGATTTCCGGATGATCTTAAAATACAGATCATTGTAAACCAGCCCGAAGTAGTTAAGGAGAGCATGGCGCATTTCATGACCGAGTTCGGAATTGCTATTGGTGCTGTGATTGTTGTAATCATCTTATTGCTACCGACTCGAGTGGCATTAGTTGCGTCAGTTGCCGCACCGATTTCAATCTTGATGACCTTTGGATTCATCAATTTGGTAGGAATCGAGCTTCACCAGGTTTCGTTGGCTGCGCTCATCATAGTTCTGGGAATGGTGGTGGACAATGCCATCGTTGTTGTTGACAATTACATCGAAAAGCTTGACGAAGGCATCACTCCATGGACAGCTGCATGGCAAGCAGCGCAGCAGCTTTCGGTTCCGATATTTACAGCTACGCTTGCCATCACATTTGCATTCGCTCCACTTTCATTTTTTCTTTCTGGCATACCAAAAGACTTTATTCAGGCTTTGCCTGTTACGGTAGCCATCGCATTGTTTATTTCCATGTTAGTCGCACTGTTCCTAACACCACTCACTTGCTACCTGTTTATTAAGAAAGGTCTTAAGCACCATGTGGGTGATAAGCCAGTGAGAAAAAGTATGCTCGATTATTTGCAGCACGGTTTTAATGTGGGAGTTGAATGGGCTTTTCGCTGGCCAAAAGTTACGCTAGGTGTGGCAGTGGTTTCAATTGCTGTTGCACTGGTGCTGGCAGGTAAGGTAAGCCAGGAATTTTTTCCGCTAAGCGAGAGCAAGCAATTTAATGCGGAGGTATGGATGCCCAATGGAACTTCTCTTGCCGAAACAGAAGAAGTGGTGAGAAAAGTTGAAAAGGCGCTATTGACCGATAAGCGTGTTGTGAACATATCCAGCTTTGTTGGCACAAGTTCTCCACGTTTTAACATCACGTATGCACCTGAAGTACCGAGACGTCACTATGCACAGATTTTTGTTACGACCACCGGTCCGCACGATGCGAATGATGTGGTGAAGGAATATCTTCCACAGTTGGAAGGGTTCGTTATTGATGGAACTGTTCGTCTCCGTCAATTGAGCATGCAGGAAGGATCACCCATCTCTGTACGCGTCATCGGTGAAAATCTAAGCGATCAGAAAAGAGTAGCAGCGCAGGTTAAAGAAATCCTTTCCAACGCCAAGGGAACGAACTGGGTTCGTCCGGATTATGAAGAAGATTATGTCGGTGTGCGGATTGCCATCAAGGAGGATGTAGCCTCACGGCTTGGCATAACCAACGAGGCGATTACACAAACACTTGGTGCAGGACTAAAAGGATTTGCTGTATCTCAATTATGGGAAGGTGACAAACCAGTGGATGTATACCTTCGATTGGATCCGACCGACAGAGACAACATTACGGATATAGAAAATCTTCACTTGCAGACAATGTTTGGAACGAAAGTGTTGCTGAAAGAGGTGGCAACATTAGAACCAGCGTGGCATACAGGAGTTATCGCGCACCGGAATGGTCTTCGGACTCTCAGCGTACTGTCGGAAGCGCAAATGGGTGTCAGAGCTTCAGATATTTTGAAATCTGTGAAGCCTGAACTGGACAAGCTTGAATTGCCCGAAGGAATTACTATTGGGTATGGCGGAGATGCCGAAACATCTGTAGAAAACAATCCACGAATGGCCAAGGCACTGGGAACCAGCCTTATCTTGATCCTCATCACATTGTTGTTTCAGTTTAAAACGATGGGCAAAACACTGATTGTTCTGGCAACCTTCCCGCTGAGTTTGTTAGGTGCATTCTTTGGCCTGTATGCCACCGGCAATCCTCTCGGCTTCACAGCCTTCATGGGGATCATCAGCCTTATTGGTATTGTAGTTCGAAATGGAATCATCCTCGTAGACTATGCAGACGAACTTGTTCGCGATCATGGCTACACTATCAAGGCTGCTGCCCTGGCCGCAGCAAAGAGAAGGATGCGCCCGATTTTCCTGACTTCGGCTGCTGCCGCTGTGGGAGTTGTTCCGATGATCCTTGGCAAGTCACCCCTCTGGGCTCCGATGGGAAGTGTACTCGCTTCAGGACTGATCGTATCGATGGTGCTCACCCTTTTTGTGATACCATTGCTCTATTTTCTTTTTGTTAGTCCGGAGATTCAGGAGCAACCCGTTGCAGATGCAGAAATCCCTATTCAATACAAGCCAGCACATGGGCACTAGTTCAAATAAAAAAATTCAGATAGAAAAGATAATTAACATGAAGACAATAAACTTTCGCATCGTTTTGATTGCAACGCTGGTATGCCATGCCACGGTCATTGCGTATGCTCAGGAAAAATATAGTTTGGAAGACTGCAGGAGAATTGCTTTAGAGAGCAATAACAAAATAAAAGCAAGCGATTATGAAATCGAAGCATCCCGTGCATTGCACAAGTCTGTTTCTGCAAATGGTTTACCAAAGCTGGACGGATCGGTTATTGGAGCACATTTGGGCTCACCGTTAGGTGGCGCATTCAACGGGATGATTCCCGACCAGTTTGTCAATGGATCGATCACGCTGTCACAGCCCATTTATACGGGCGGCAGAATTCGTTATGGTAAGCAAACAGCAGCCAAAGGAATAGAGATACAGCAGGAACGAAAGAACATTGCTACTGCAGATCTGTTGGCAGATGTGGAGAAGGCGTACTGGCAGGTTGTTCAGGTGACTGAAAAAATTGTTCTGGCCCAACGTTTCAAAGAGATGTTAGTGGTACTGCGCAATGATTTGAAAAACAGCTTTGATGCAGGGCTTATTTATAAAAATGATTTGTTGCGAGTTGAAGTGACGTTGAACGAAGCGGAACTAAACCTCACAAAAGCACATGACGGACTCGTGATGGCCAAACTGAACCTTGCGCAAATTATGGGAAATGCAGGCACTACAGATTTTATGCTGTCGGACTCCGTGACGGGCAATTTTATGGAGTTGCCTTCACTAAGCGATGCGTCAGCAGATAGTCGTCCGGAAATTCGAATGCTCAAAAGAGCCCTTGAAGCTGAAGAACTTCAACGCAAGATGCTGAAGGCTGAGCAATTACCACAGCTTGGCGTTTCTCTCACTGGACTGGCTGTAGGTGGCCAACGTGTAAATCTTGAAAACGGGAAGAATCACATGACTTCGTACTATGGATTAGCAAGTCTTTCATTCCCGATTTTTGAATGGGGCAGAAAGACAAATAAAGTAAAAGAACAAACTTTCAAGATTGCCGCCCAGCAGCAACGCCTCGAAGATGTAAATGAGTTGATCAATCTTGAAGTACAGAATGCTTACTTAGAACTTAATCAGGCTGCAAAAAATGTCCGGTTATCAGTTCTTTCACTGGAGCAAGCTGATGAAAACCTGAAACTTACTAATGACCGCTTCAAGGCAGGCACCATCGTGGGTAAAGATGTGGAGGAGGCTCAAGTACTTTGGGAAGAAGCCTATAGTAATCTGATTGATGCGAAAATTGAGTATAAAATTAACGAGGTGCTCTACAGGAAATCAATTGGTGAATTGAAGGGTTAGGAAGCGTAAATTGTTGGGTTATGAAAATCAGTGAGCACAGTATTTTGGAAGCAGCACTTCCAGTATTCAAAGCACGAGGGATACGAGCAGCGCATGTCAGCGACATAGCGCAGGCTTGCGGTATCCGTTTAAAAGAATTGAAGAGTCAATTCCATTCTAAGAAAAGTCTGGTTTCAGCCTTTGTGGATTATTTGTTGATCCGCCACACGGCTTATTTGCAAGTGAACCCGTTGCTTTCACCTACTGCGATAACCGAGCTGCAGAACTTTTTTCAGTTTGTCGAAAGGCTGGCATCAGACCTTACTCCAACCATTCTTCTCGAACTTAGGAAATATAGTAACTCCAGCTGGAGTAGATTAAATGAATATAAAGACCGGACGTTGGCACCTTATCTTCAGCAGAATTTAAAGCGAGGTATAAGTGAAGGCTTTTACAGGGATGATATAGAGTCTGAATTGTTTGTGGTGTTATACTTCAACCTACTTTATGTGATCGTGACAGAACTCAATAACCCATTTGGTGAGGGAAGAAAATTGCTTCCGCACTTTCATAAAATATTCCTTCGGGGACTGTTAAGTACACGCGGAGTGAGAATGTAAAGGTGTTTTGTTTGCAGGGTGATAAACAGGTTTCATGGTACATGGTGACCATGAACCTGTTTTCATTTGTTTGAATTCTTGGTGAATTGGGTGTGTCCTAATGATGGATAACTGACACACTGAAAGAAATGAAGCATGTAATGGAAATGAACACGCAAGAGTTCCAAAAAGGAATAACAATCAAAAAAGATAATGTACAATCTAATGCATAGAACGTCATTCCTTTTTCGCTCGCCAATTATAGCGTACATCGTGCTCCAGATTTTTTTGTGGACCTTTTTGCACGTGTTTCTTTCACTCTACCTGTATCTTGGATTTAATTTTATACTCAGCAATACGGAAGCCACCATCTCACTTGATCCATTTCACATTCTGGCATATGCACTCTTCTTTGCGTTGTTTCATGGCGTGATCTTGGGCATCATTAGTTATTTTGCCGACAAACTTCTGTTCATCGCGAAATCATCAGGGCGGATCATTGCACTGCAAATCGTAGTTTCCATTATTGTGTTCCTGGTTACTTTCGAAGTTGCCCGCGCTTACACTAGCGATCGGTTCCTTCCCGAAAAGGCATTTAGCCAGCAAACATGGAAAAATTTATTTTATGTGTTATTAAGCCAATATAGCTTTGCTTCCCTGATGGTAGCCCTTGCTAACCAAACCTTCCGAAAATATGGTCGCGATGTGTTCATTCCTTTGATGATGGGGGTCTATCGAAAGCCACGCGAAGAACAAAGAATATTCTTGTTTATCGATCTAAAATCGTCAACAACGCTGGCGGAAAATTTAGGGCACTCCCGCTATAGCAGTCTTGTGCAGGAGTTCATGTTGGATATCAATAAGTGCCTGCATGCATACGGTGCGAATATCTATCAGTATGCGGGTGATGAAGTCGTTGTTACCTGGACGTTGTCAAGAAAGAATGCCTACCGTTGTAATAAATTCTTCCACACTTGCCATGAACTATTTGAAAAGCGAAGTGAACGTTATGTCCGGAAATTTGGTGTCGTCCCAACTTTTAAAGGAGGGGCAGATTGTGGTACGGTTACCGCTGTAGAAATTGGGGACATAAAACGAGACATTGCCTATCATGGAGACACGGTAAATACGGCATCCAGAATTCAGACACTATGTAACACCCTTGACAAAAAGTTTCTTGTCTCAAAACATTTATCTGAGTTGATGTCTACCGATGAAGGCATCGCACCCGAATTCCTGGGAACATTTTCACTAAAGGGAAAAGAAAAATCGGTTGATATCTATTCGATTGAAATCGCAGGATGATTTTTTCTTCAATGATATAACAAGATTTGTTTCTATAGAACCTTGGCTTCCTTCTTAACCGCGTTGAGTTTTTTCCGTTGCTCAAGAAGTTCGTAGTATACTTTCAAAGCTTGCTTCATGATCGAATCATTATCAGCATCAATCTTCTTGCTCCTTCGTTCGATGATTTCGTAATATGCATCAAAGGTTGAATCGGAATCATCATCCATATCGAGTCTTCGAAGGATGAGCGTATCAAGATGTGGCTGGAAGTAGCAGTCATCAAGCCCCATTTGTTGTAGCGTGTTGAAGAACTTGCGGCTTTTGAGTTCTTCTTTGATCAGATATAAGGTGAACTGAATATCTGAGGGTAGTTTGACTAATGGAAACTGGGCATTGTTCATATCCTTAAAATTTTTAAAACATATCTATAACGTATCTAAAGATATATAAAACGTATTATTAATGATACAATACGTATCAATAAAAATAATAACATTCTCACAGACAGAGATTTATAAGTTTAAATTCGATCAGATTAATCCTATTTTAGGATTATATAATACCTAAACAGTATCAATCGATGCCTGAAAAAATCAAAATCAATCGCTTAAAGGTCGTGCTGACTGAGAAAGAAATCTCCCATAAGGACTTCGGTCGATTGATGAAGAAAGCTCCTAATACAATCACCAGGATTTGCAACAATGAACAACAGCCTTCTCTGTTAATGCTTCGCGAAATGGCAATTGCTCTTGATGTGGACATTTCGGAATTACTAGTTCCTACCAAGTCTAAGAAATGATGCCAGCAACGTTTCCGTAACCTGGACATTACCGAAATGCATCTACCAAGCGCACACCTAATCAGTCTCTCAACAATCTTAGTTATTATCACGGCAAGATCATCAGGTTATGCTTCTACCTAGAGCGTATGTTATTAAAGTATCAACCTCAATTCTATCAAGTATGATGTTGGGATAACAACGGTTATTTGCAATCCTCATGGATACATGAATGAGCCCCTATAAATGGTTCGAAAAGAATCTGATCATCGAATTTGATCAAGCCGGGGCATTGCCGTTTGACTGATTTTTTTTACTTTAGTAACGATTCCCTGACCCACCCGATCCACTCGATCACTAGCCCACTTGGAATCGCTCAAGTTGTTTATTCAAGTAAACTCCACTTATGGGACACGAGCGAATTGGCTATTTACCGAAGACGAAGAAATGGCGCAGAATTGTAGACGATATCGGAAGCTTTTCATCAACACAATCCAACGTTGCTAGAATAGCTTCTGAAACTACGAAAAATGTACGCAGTCAGTTCAAAAGAATTGAGGAAGACAAGGGTGTGCTTTCAGCATTCAAATTCATCATCCTTCTTGCGTATTCTTCCTCACTTAAAAATTCAACAAGCTTTCTTAAAAAAGAGGGAATCAACCTGCCAGTCAATTTCAATTTATTTGATTTAACGACATCCATACAAGACTTTGTATCGCATAATCAACAGTCAAAGGAGTATTCATCATTTGCCTCCCAGTCCATTGTTGACACCGTAAGCGAATGGGCGAGAGAACATCAAATACAACAGTCTTCAATATTTGATTCAACAGAAAATCCTTTTGAAACTTGGCGGAAAGCAGCTAATGGAGCTGGGTTCTGCGAATTGTCAAGAAAGTTCTTTTCTAAGTTCACGGAACGATACCTAAAATATTTTTTGGAGCGCGAAGCTTCTTCACGCATAGGTAACATGTACGATCGACAGGAATTCAATAAAAAACTAGCGGAGCATGTAAAAGAGATATCACAACACGCATTTGAAACTTCAAAAATAACACAATCTTTTTCAGCCGGCTGGTTTAATAAAGTAATCAAGCAAGGTGTGCCTAATGACGAAAAGATTCAAGGATTCTTATCCTTTGCGTTTCAAAAGATAAATAGTGAATTATTAAGAGAAGAAAAGTTTGAGTAAGGATAATCCACATATTATACTCTGTGGTGGAATATCCTTGCCGAGAAAATTCAAGGGTGCGCCAAGTTCGCATATTCTTCGACTAACGTACGATGCGAGTTCTTCCGATCAAAATGTATCTATCGAACTTCCGCATTTCATCAAGAATGTCAATTGTCATTTCCCTAATAGAATAAAAGATCTCTTGGAAATAGCCGGCTATGTTTACGCGGCAGATAGACTAGTAAAAAGAGGCACAACATCATCCCTAGAGTATCATAATTGGTCCCGCTTCTTCCATTTTGTGATCAACGTTCGTGATTACGCTTTTTGGAATAAAAAAGGAGTACACGAAAGCCTCGATGCTGCGCTAACATTTGTTTCCGGTGATATTGGATTTCAATTCACTTTTCTTAAAGGGGGTAAAGATGTTGGACAGACAAACTTGTTTGACAGAGAAGGATACGAACTGGAAAAGAAGCCAAACTCTATTGTTGCATTGTTCTCAGGAGGCCTTGATTCTTTGGCGGGCATTTTCGAAGTGCTTGAGACCAGTGACCGGAATCTAATCCTTGTCAGTCATAGGTCAAATAATTCGGCAATTACGCAAATACAAGAAGGGATATTCCGGAAGTTAAACAATGACTACCCAGGAAGGTTGCAATACTTTCCTTTCTATTGTAGTCTTCATGGTGAAAGGGCGGTTGAGGAAACGCAACGTACAAGAATATTTCTTTATACGTCCATTGCTCACTCACTGTCAGCCCTTGCTTCAGACGACAAAATTCTAGTTTTTGAGAATGGCATAACTTCGATAAACTTTTACAAACGACAAGATTTAATAAACTCACGATCCAGTCGGACCACGCATCCAAAAACCCTAAAACTCCTGGAGGGCTTCTATAATAAAGTCGATAACAAGGACAGAAAAATTGTCCATCCTTTCCTCTACAATACTAAGACTGATATCTTCCAAAAAATCAAATCATATGGTAAGTCTGAATACATCAATTCGACAATATCTTGTACTAAAACATTTCAAAAATTTCAAAACCGAACAAATGCGAGCCATTGCGGTGGATGCTCGCAGTGTATTGATAGACGATTCGCAGCATTTGCTTCTTGTTTGGAAGAGTATGATGCCATCTACGACATCGATATTTCGAATGATGAGATAAACAGTGAAGAGTCCAGAACTCACCTATATGACTATATTAACCTAGTTAGTCGTCTTAATGAACTTAGTGAAATCAATTTTCCCTTTGAGACATTGGACATCCTGACAGACATTGTTCCTTTTTTGGAGGGAAATATCAACACCGAAAAAATCTCCAAAATCTACAAGCTGACACAGAGACACACCAATCAAGTATTAACAGCGTTGCAGCGAATCCGACTCTTATCAAATCCTTTAAAACCAAAAAAGAAGAATTCACTCCACTCATATATTGATGATCGAGTGTACTTGCGGCCCTCAGTGAATTTATTGATCGACAGAATAGTACAAAAACTTACAACCGCCATTCCTGAAGCATGTAATCATGCGAAACCTGGACATGAAAACTCGTTAAACGACATAATCAATGCATTGTTATTAGCAGAACGGGAAGACTATGAACGTGAATTTCCAGCATTACGATTTTCAATCGCACGTGTGATTCCAGATCATTCATTTGCGGGAATTGATCTTTTAATTGAAGCGAAATACCTGCGAGGCAAGACAGCAAAGAGTGCGATCACTGATGGTATTGCTGCCGATATTACAAAATATCCGATCGATAAGCATAAGCTTTTTGTGATATATGATCCAGAGAGAAAAATACCTAATGACGACAATTTCAGAAGAGATTTTGAGCAGAAACCTAATTGCTACATTTCAATAATAAGATAACCTCTGCCTAATATGAATTGGAAAAAATTACTAAATGATGGTCGACTACGAAAGTCAACGCGTTCGAAAGTTACCGATCCACGAAACGAGTTCGAGAGTGATTTTGGAAGGGTGATCTTTAGTCCAGCGACAAGGAGAATGCATGACAAGACTCAAGTTTTTCCATTGACGGAGGATGACAACATACATTCGAGATTAACTCATTCTATGGAAGTAATGGCAATTGGTCATTCGCTTGGGCTGAGGATTTGCGATAATAAGACGTTCCAGAAAAAAACCGGTCTTGATCCCAAGGATTCATTCAGATTAATTCCTGTAGTTCTCAAAAATGCGTGTATTGTACATGACATCGGCAATCCTCCTTTTGGTCATTTTGGAGAAAAAGTAATTCAGAAATATTTTGTCAATTTTTTCAAACAAAAGGATTCACCCAAGCTCAAGAACAAAAGGGAGCGAGAAGATTTTACTCTGTTCGATGGAAACGCTCAAGGCTTTAGGGTTTTGACAAAATTACAAAGGCTTGATGACCTTGTTGGGTTAAATTTGACGTTTGCCACTTTGGCAACATATGTCAAATATCCAAACACGGAGGCCCTTAATGAAAAATTGATTATTAAGTCTAAACGTGGAGTGTTTCAGACGGAGAAAGGCTATTTGACTACAGTTTTTAAAGGATGTGGCCTTTTTAAAGATTCAAAATATGCACGTCACCCATTAGCGTTTTTAATGGAAGCAGCGGACTCCATTTGCTACTTAACTATGGACATTGAAGACGGTGCAAGTAAAAGATGGTACACATATGCTCAATACAAGACATTTCTTGAGTCGAACTTAAACGTTAAAAAAGTTCCAGACTTGTTAGATCATTTCGAGAAATGGAAAAACTCTAATGAGATCACAAAGCTTGTTCAATTAAGAATTTTCCTAATTGCGTATTTGGTGAAATTGGCCCAAACAAATTTTATCAATAATTTGGAGAAGATTGTTGCCGGAGTCTACAATGAAGAGTTAATAAAAGACGATCCTTTAAATGTTGCTTCATCACTATTCGATTTTTGTAAGCTAAATATTCTTTCAAACAGAGAAATTCTGTCACTAGAGTTGACCGGACATTCTGTTATAACTGGCCTACTTGACTACTACATCGATTTTTTATTTTTTAAGGACAAAGACTACATTATGTAAGCTCCCCCTTTTTAGGGCAATCGCAAATTAGACAATTTCATTAATTATCGTTGTTGTATCCGGTTGTGGATTTGTGGGAAACTCGCTTCGAGTTTTCCATGAATCCACGGCCAGCATGTCCGCAGGACTGCGCCC
>JBGSJE010000016.1:0-684377 GCA_041742155.1 Chryseolinea sp.
CTTTTCTTTTTTCTTTTTCATTTGTTAACTGTGTTTAAAGGTACGAAATTCGAATATCATCGATTGACCTGATGCTGTAGCTTTTCATCTACAACGCACCAGAGGTCAATCGTACCTTTACACAGTTACTTAGACGCTACCCATATTTTCCATCGATACTATGATTTCATATGTTAACGACAATCACTTAGATATTGAAAGCAGGCACTTTTACCTATCTATACTTGCTTCAACGTTTCCTCAAAGTACAAAGGAATACATAATGTTGTTCTCAGCCTTCGATGCCTTTATGAATCAACCTAAAAACGATCTAAGAGAGTTTATTCAACTAATTCGTTATTGAAGTCTTCAAATTCTCCCGTAATATTATCAATTCAATACCATTTCCTTTCTATTATCGCGATACCTTTTTAATTAATATATTAAGAAGCTACACCTTAAATGGCCACATTGCTATATAATGGAATTATCCAGTTCTGTCTTATTTAATTCTTCTCACTTGATGATAGTCTCTTTTTTTCAATCATCAATTCTTGGTATACTTTAAGACTTTGTTTCATGATCGAATCATTGTCCGCTTCGATTTTTTTGCTCCTCTTTTCTAAGATATTATCGTAAACTCTGAAAGTTCCATCATTACTTTCGTCTAAACCTACACTACGCAAAATAAGATGATCTAGGTGGGGCTGAAAATAACAGTCGTCAAGTCCGGCTTCGCGAAGAGCTAAGAATAACTTTCGGCTCTTGAGTTCCTCCTTAATAAGAAAAAGCGCCTGTTGAGTGCTAGCAGGAAGGCTAATAAGAGAGTATCTAAAATTTTTAGTCTTTTTCATATCATATTAAGCTTTAAGTGAATACATAGATGGCTTATTAAACTACAAGCTAATCGCACAGTAGTTCAAGAATATCAATTGTAATTTGAATATTCGGTTAGAGGAAATCAATCCGGAAAACCTGATAATCTTTCAGGTCAACAACTCTGGTAACACTACAATGTGGCATGGCCCCTTAACAAAGGTTAAGTACTCTGGATTTAAGCGACGGTTGAGCCAGGCACCACGACATTCAGTGGTAGTAGCAACTTCAGTTCCCCATTTGTGTCCTCAGCCATTAGGATCATCCCCTGCGACTCAACACCCATCATCTTCCGTGGCGCCAGGTTGGCCAACAGCGTAACCTGTTTACCGACCAGTTCTTCCGGCGCATAGTGCTGGGCGATGCCGCTGAGGATGGTGCGCTTGTCGATTCCCGTATCCACGGTCAGTTTAAGCAGCTTATTCGACTTCTCCATTTTTTCCGCCATCAGCACCGTGCCTACCCGGATATCGAGCTTCGCGAAATCGTCGTAGGTGATCTCCGGCTTCAGGGGGGCGAGGACCGGCGAGGCCGGTTCCGTGCTTTTTTTCTTGTTGTGCAGCTTCTGCACCTGATACTCGATCACGGGGTCTTCGATCTTTTCAAACAACAGCGCCGACAACCCCAGTGCATGGCCTTCCTTCAGCAACGCGTCCGACCCGGCATCCGGCCAGGGCCGCGCTTCCAGGTTGAGCATTTCGTTGATGCGCTGCGCGGTGAACGGCAGGAACGGTTCGCCGGCGATGGCGAGATTCGCCACGATCTGCAGGGCCACGTTCAGGATCGTGCCCACGCGCTCCGGGCTGGTCTTATATACTTTCCACGGCTCCGTATCGGCCAGGTACTTGTTCCCCAGGCGGGCGAGGTCCATCAACCCGGCCGTAGCTTCGCGGAAACGGTACTGCTCCAGTGACCGTGAGATGCGGCCCGGCAACTCCTTCAGCGCTTCGATAGCCGCAAGGTCGATCGCCTCCGGCGCGCCACGTTCCGGTACCCGGTTGTCGAAGTACTTTTGTGTGAGCACCAGCGCCCGGTTTACAAAGTTCCCCAGGATCGCCACGAGCTCGTTGTTGTTGCGCGCCTGGAAATCCTTCCAGGTGAACTCGCTGTCCTTCGTTTCCGGCAGGTTGGCGAGCAGGCAGTAGCGTAGCACATCCGCCTTGCCGGGAAAGTCCTCCAGGTACTCATGCATTTCGATGGACCATCCCCGGCTGGTCGACATCTTATCACCCTCCAGGTTCATAAATTCGTTCGCCGGCACGTTGTCGGGCACGATGTAGTCGCCGTGGGCGTGCAGCATGATGGGGAAGATGATGCAGTGGAACACGATGTTGTCCTTCCCGATAAAATGGACCAGCTTCGTCTCTTCGTCCTGCCAGTATTTTTTCCAGTCGTCCTCCCGTGCGCCGGGAAATGCCCGTTTCGGCTGCGCGAACTCCAGCTTACCGGTACTCACTTCGCGGAAGAGAGCACGGGTCGCCGAAATATAGCCGATGGGGGCGTCGAACCACACGTACAACACCTTTCCCTCCGCTCCCGGCAGCGGCACTTTGATGCCCCAGTCCAGGTCGCGCGTCATGGCCCTGGGCTGTAAGCCCGCGTCGATCCACGATTTGCACTGGCCGTAGACGTTGGTCTTCCAGTCCTGCGCGTGGCCCTTTATTATCCATTCGTTCAGCCACGGCTCGTATTGCTCCAGCGGGAGGTACCAATGCGTTGTTTCACGCAGCACGGGCACGTTGCCTGTCAGGGTAGACCGGGGGTTGATGAGGTCGCGGGGGCTCAGCGACGAACCGCATCGTTCGCACTGGTCGCCGTAGGCGCCGGGGTTGCCGCACTTCGGGCAGGTACCGGTAATGTAGCGGTCGGCGAGGAAGGCTTTCGCCTCGTCGTCGAAATATTGCTCCGACGTTTCTTCCGTCAGCAGGCCCTTGTTGAACAGGGTGAGAAAGATCTCCTGCGAGGTCTGGTGATGGATGGGTTCGCTCGTCCGGTGGTATATATCGAAGGCGATGCCCAGTTCCCTGAAGCAGTCGCGCATCTGCGCGTGGTACTTGTCGATGATGGCGCGCGGCGTGGTATGCTCTTTCAGCGCCTGGTTGGGGATAGCCGTACCGTGTTCGTCGCTTCCGCAGACGAAGATCACATCCTGTTGCCGTGACCGGAGGTAGCGCACATATACGTCGGCCGGAATGTAAGCGCCTGCCAGGTGGCCGATGTGCTTCGGACCGTTGGCATAAGGCAGCGCCGCGGTAACCGTATAACGTTTGAATTCTTTCATAGTGATGGGGATACTGCCACCGGCAGTTTGCAAAGATGGGGAGTATTTTCCGGATAAGCCAAGCGGGACCGGATTCTCAGGCGGGTTTCGGGACCAGTTTTTCCCACACCACGAACGGTGTGGCCGGGAAGATGACGTAAAATTCCGTATACCCTTCCGGCGTGGTCATCAGGCCCACACGGCCGCCGATCTTTTCCGTCGCCGTTTTCGTGATGTACAATCCGATCCCTCCCGTCTCCGAGCGCTCCGACGCCCTGGAGAACATCTGGAAAAGTTTACCGGGGCTGGATTCGCTGATGCCGATGCCGTTGTCGATAACCCGGATCTTCACGCTGCCGTTGTCCATCGTGCCCACGTGCACGTGCATGAACGACTCCACCCGTTCGGAGTCGTTGTAAAATTTGATGGCGTTGTCGATGAGGTTTTCCAGGACGATGCGCACGAGTTCCTTGTCGGAATCGATCGTGGCCGCCGGGTCGATGAAGGTCCTGATCCGGAGATCGGGCGGCAGGCCTTTTTTCTTTTCCAGCATCAGCACGTCGTGCACGACACTCGTAAAGTCGATCTTTTCGATCGTGAGCTTGGAGTTGTTGATCTGGTTGATGATCACCAGCCGTGTTAAAATGGAATTCAGCCGTTCGGCGGTGGCATCCAGCTTGCGCAGGTAATCCAGGGCTACGGGGTCCTTCACGTCCATGAGCGCCACGTTGCACATCCCCTTCAGGCTGGCCAGCGGTCCGCGGATGTCGTGGGAAGTCTTGTAGATAAAATTATCCAGTTCGTCGTTCACCTGCTTCAATGACTGGTTGGCGCGGGCGAGGTCCACCGTCTTTTTGTCCACTTCGATATCCAGCTCCTTGTTCTTGTTTTCCAGTTCCGCGTTCTGCTGCTGGATAACCTCCTTCGCCTCCGACAATTTTGCGTTCACCCGTTTGATGTTCCGGTTTCCGACCTGCAGCACCCTGACGAGCAGCCCGGCAAGCAGGGCAATTAAAAACACAGCCCCGTTAAAGTATCGTTGCCGCTGAATGAGTTCTTCCTTAGACGCGATGGTGGCAATATTTTCCCGCTCCTCGTAGTTTGCCTGGATCTTACCGATATTTTTTACCAATTCCTGGCCAATCAAACTGTCGGCAAGCTGTATATATTTTTTTTGATACAATGCTGCATTCTTATAGTCTTGCCTCCGATTGTATAAGTCAGAAAAATGCCGATAAATTTCGATCATCAGTTGATTAAACCCTCCTACTTCCGAAATAGAGTCAGCCTCGTTGAACGCAACAACAGCTTGGTCATAGTCGCCCTTTTTCATTGAAACAGCACCTAGATAAACCAAATTCTCTGCTTGCCATCGCATATCATTTTTTTGCCTTGCAAGAGAGAGTGATTTATTCAAGTGGAGTTCTGCGTCATCTAAATCTCCCAACCAGTACGATGACTCTCCCAAGCCAAATTCACCCATAATTATGATGTCATCGCTACAATTGTCCCCACAAAGTCTCAAAGCCCGCAAAGTGTACTCCTTCGCTTCATTGAATTTTTTCAAATGCAAGTAACAGAGGCCAAGGTTCAAGTAAACAGCATGAACGCCAGTTGTATCTTTAATTTCTTGCATTAGTTTGAGTCCCTGATTGTAATACTGCAACGCTCCTTCGTAATTATGAAGTTTAAAGTAGACCAAACCTATATTATTCAAAGCAATACTAATTTCCGTTTTATTACCCTCAGCCTCTCGGAGAACAAGGGACTTAAAATTATACTCTAAAGCTTTATCATATTCAGCTTTAAACGTGTGGGCAACAGCCAACCCATTTAGTATTTTTTTATACTCATCACGCAGGCCATTCCGTTTTGCAATAGGTGATATCGTGGTAAGAATATCGATAGATTCTTGTAGCCTACCTAGTCGACGGAGGGCTTGCCCTTGAACTCGTCCAGCCTTAACCATTTGAACTGAGTCGCCGAATTCTCTGGCCAAAGCAAATCCTTCATTTGAGTATTTGTAAGCTTTGACGTCATTTGCGTTCAGATAGTACCAGCCAAGTTCCGTTTTAAACAACATTAATTTCTTTGGATCTGTTTCAGAATTTATCAGATCAATCAGTGAGTCGATCTTTCTTTCATCCTGAGCATTAAGGTGTAAAAACGTTCCCAAGCCGAAGATTACTAGGATCGTGAGTTTCGCAGCTTTAAAAAATTTATGGTACACGGGTAATTTCCAAAATTTTATTGCGTGAAAAAATAGTAGGCAATACTCCACCTTTGAGTCATCAATTTAGTTCTAAACTAACCTATTTCAAAAAACTTAAACCTATTAAAGCCATGAAAAAATTTCTTTACATCCTTTTGATTGCTTTTAGCGCAGCCGTAACCATGACCGCTTGTACTGAAGAAGAAGTAACGCCTAATACAGAACTCAATGGAGGTGGTGCACCACTCGATCCCAAGTAGTGTCTGTTGCAAATACAAAACTCAAAATATCTAAATCTATGAAATCAAAAATATTTCTTTTGATTGCCGGTGTCGCTGTTGTAACACTATCATTTACTTTTGCGTCGTCTTCGACCGCGCAGAAAAATGAAGGCAAATCTAAAACTCAAGAAGCAATAGATGCCCCTGCTGGTGGTCTTGCTCTTGATGACAAATAATTAAGCTGGGTGAGCAAATAAAACCACCGAGACATTTATCTCACTCTCATCGTGTAAGCTAAGCTGACTTTATCAGGCTTGCTAATCTATGCAATCGCTGCCGGGGTTATCTCCGGGTGCATTTCGTGGATCAGTATGCCTGGCCAAAAAGCGGCGCTGCGTACACGCAATATCCGCGCCCGCGCGGATGTTTGCTTTTACAGAATAATAGCCAAGCGAATAGACAGTTCAAATCTCCTAAAGAGGCGGGAGAGATATATGTAAAAGGAAGCCTTAAACTTATCCGGATCGAAAAAAGAAAAGTAAAAAAACAAATACACAGGTTACCCAGGTCTATAGTCGATGAGACAATGAAAATTGCCTCCTAACGGGCGTTAATCACGATGAATCACATAGAGACAGGTACCGATCACCCGGGGAACACCATACCGACCGCTGTAAGTCAGGCGCTTAAATAGCACCTCCGGCACCGTTTTGTTTAAAATCAGCGGCAAATATTACATGAGAAAACTTACCCGATTACCGCTTTTTCAGCCTCTTTATAGGCCGCCCGCGGCGTCAGCTGCAGCACCTGGAACATCTCTTTATCCTTCACATAACCGGGGTTCGGCGTAGTCAAAAGCTTGTCGCCCGCGAAGATACTGTTCGCGCCGGCCAGGAAACACAAGGCTTGTTCTTCCAGCGTCATGCGCACTCTTCCCGCCGATAAACGAACCATCGCTTTCGGCATAATGATGCGGGCTGTCGCGATCATGCGCACCATTTCAAACACCGATACCTTAGGCTGATCTTCCAGCGGCGTTCCTTCAACGGGCACCAGCGCATTCACCGGAACCGACTCGGGGTGCTCGGGCAACGTAGCCAATACATGCAGCATACCGATACGGTCCTCCCCCCGCTCTCCCATTCCGATGATACCGCCGGAACACACGGAGATCTTCGCCTTCCGTACGCTCTCCAGCGTCTCCAGCCTGTCGTCGTATGTCCGTGTCGTTATAATGTCGTCGTAAAATTCCGCGCTCGTGTCGAGGTTGTGGTTGTAGGCATAAAGCCCGGCTTCCTTGAGTTTTTGCGCCTGCGCCGGTGTAAGCATACCCAGTGTACAGCATACTTCGAGGCCCATGGTGCTGACACCCTTCACCATTTCAATGACCTTGTCGAAGTCGCGGTTGTCGCGTACCTCGCGCCAGGCGGCGCCCATACAAAAACGCGTGCTCCCCGCTTCCTTCGCCTCCGTAGCCTTTTGCAGCACCTCGCCCACTTCCATGAGCTTCTCTACTTTCACATTCGTGTTATAACGGGCGGCCTGCGGGCAGTAGGCACAGTCTTCCGGGCAACCGCCGGTCTTCACGGACAACAAGGTGCATACCTGCACTTCCTGCGCGTCGTTGTATTCGCGGTGTACGGTAGCCGCCTGGTAGATCAGGTTCAATATGGGCTGATCGTAAATCGCGGCGATCTCTTCTCTTGTCCAGTTATTCCGTATGGGTGTCATCTTTCCGTCGTTCATTTGGGCTACTGTTATTGGATCTTCATCTCGAAAGGCATACGCGCCTGGATACCTTCATAGGTCTTCACGTTCTTCCATTGCTGGTAGAGGTAATAATTTTCTCCCAGCTGCTCCTGCAACGCTTTCGCCTGCGCATCTTCTTCGAACTGGGTGACCAGCTGCTCGAATATCGTCGGCTTGTATTGCGGATAGTAACGTACCCTGTAGTCGTCCGTCACACCGGCCGCTGCGGCCGCGATGTCAACGGCGTCTTCAAAACTTCCCAGTACATCGACCAGGCCGCGTTCCTTCGCCTGCTCACCGCTCCACACCCGGCCTGACGCTACTTTCTTGATACTTTCCACCGACATGTTCCTTCCTTCCGCGGCTTTGCCCGTAAAGGTTTCGTAAACTTCCTCCGTACGCTTCTGCCAGATGGCTTTCTCCGCCTCGCTCAACGGCCGGGTTACGGTAATCAGCTCGCCGATCTCACCCGTCTTCAGTTCCTCCGAGGTAATCCCGATCTTGTTGCCCAGGAAACCGCTGGCGTCGTACAGGACGCTGAACACACCGATCGACCCGGTGATGGTATGCGGCTGAGCAACAATGGTATCGCAGCCCATAGCCATATAGTATCCTCCCGAAGCGGCATAATCAGACATCGACGCGATCACGGGTTTTACTTTCGCCGTGAGGGCGATCTCCCGCCACATCACATCCGATGCCAGCGAACTGCCTCCCGGCGAATTGATCCGGATCACGACGGCTTTCACTTTATCGTTGTTCCTGATCTTACGGAGCTCGTCGCTGAATGACTCGGACCCGATAACCGACTGGCCGCTCTGCGCTTTGCCCGGCAGAATGGTTCCCTCGGCAACCAGCACCGCTACTTCGTTTTTGGAATCCTTATAGGTAGAGATACTTTCCTTATACCGGTTGTATTTCACAAACTCCACGTTCTTGTCTTTGGCGAGGCCGACCCGGTCCTTCAATTCATCCTGCACCTGGTCCTGGTAAAGAAGGGAATCCACGAGGTCGTACTGCTGTGCCAGCGCGGCATTGCGCACCAGCATTTTATCGGATATCTCCTTCAGTTTCTCCTTCGGGATGTTCCTCGATTCCGAAATGCGGTCGAGCACATGATCGTAGATCGATGCGATCAGCTCCGTGAGCTGCAACCGGTTCGCATCGCTCATCTTCTCCAGGAGAAACGGTTCTACCGCGCTTTTGAATTCGCCGACCCGGAACACTTCCGGTTTGATATCCAGTTTATCGAACAAACGTTTAAAGAAGCTGATCTCAATCGCGAGCCCGTTGAACTCCAGTTCTCCCTCGGGGTTCAGGTAAACCTTGTCGGCCGCGGAGGCGAGATAGTAGGCTTGCTCCGACATCACCTCGCTGTAGGCTACCACCCATTTCCCGCTTTTTCTAAAATCGATAAGCGACTGCCTGATCTCTTCGATCACCGAATAACCTGTCATCGGGTAGCTGACGTTGAGAAATATCCCCTTGATCTTTGGATCAGTCTTCGCGAATTGAATGGTTTGCCGGAGTTGTACCAGTCCCACAGGCCTGGGTGACGAACCGCCCAGCAAGGAGAGTCCCGTAAACGGGTTTTCCTTTTCCAGTTCAATGACGGGCACATCCAGGTCCAGTTGTAAAACCGAATCATCCTTGATCACCACCTCTTCATCGCCGGAAGCGGAGATAATGATGATAAGTCCCACGATGACCAATACCATGGCCACCAATGTACCCAGGCAAGAAGTCAGGAACGCTTTTAAAAAATTCATACTGCACGATTTAAGTTTCAAAAGTAAGCAATACTCATACGAATAAAAAAGTATGTTTGCGGGAGCGATATCGTATGACGGCAGCGGTCTTTCTTTTACTCGGAACAAATTCCGGCGACAGGAAAAAAAACCTGGATACCGCCCTGCGTTCCATCGCGGGTGAGGCGGGAACGATCAACAGGAAGTCTTCGGTCTACGAGACAGACGCGTGGGGAATAACCGAACAGCCCGCGTTTTACAACCAGGTTGCCGAGATTGAAACGCCGCTGGATGTCCGCAGCCTGCTGACCACCATCCTGTCCATTGAAAAGAAGATGGGAAGGGTACGGCGGGAAAAATGGGGCGAACGCATCATCGATATCGATATTCTTTTTTTCGGTAGCGAGGTTGTGAACAGCGACGCGCTCACCATCCCCCATCCGCAGTTAGCATTCCGGAAGTTTACGCTGGTTCCGCTCTGTGAACTGATCCCGGATTTTATTCATCCCGTCCTTCAAAAAACGATCGCGGAGTTGTTGTCTTCCTGTACGGATGAACTGGACGTACGGAAGCTGACCTGATCCGCTGTTCAAAGGCTCATAACTTCCGCTTCAGGAGCTATCTTTTTCACCAGACCTTGCAGCACTTTTCCCGGGCCGCATTCAATAAACGTCGTTGCTCCATCCTTCACCATATTCCTGACGGACTGCGTCCACCGGACCGGGCTGGTCAGTTGCGCGATGAGGTTCTTCTTGATGACGTTTGTATCCGTAGAGGGAAGCGCATTCACGTTTTGATATATAGGACAAAGCGGTTGTCCGAAGATGGTACTTTCAATGGCGGCAGCCAGTTCTTCGCGCGCGGGTTCCATAAACGGAGAGTGAAACGCGCCGCCCACCTGCAAGGGAAGCGCACGTTTGGCGCCGGCGGCTTTCAGCTTCTCGCATGCTGTCTCGATACCCTTTATCGATCCGGAGATGACGAGCTGACCCGGACAGTTGTAGTTCGCCGCTACCACAACGTCATCAATAGACGCACAAATATCCTCCACGATTTTGTCGTCGAGACCGATAATGGCGGCCATGGTCGACGGCGTGATCTCGCAGGCGCGTTGCATCGCCAACGCTCTTTTATATACCAGGAGCAGGCCGTCTTCAAAGGAAAGCGTTTTGTTCGCCACAAGCGCCGAAAATTCGCCCAGGGAATGGCCGGCTACCATGTCCGGAGCGAACGCGGGACTGGACAGCGCCACACCGACGGAATGTAAGAAGATCGCCGGTTGCGTGACCTTCGTTTGCTTTTGTTCGTCTGCGGTGCCGTCGAACATGGCCGCGGTGAGATTGAAACCGAGGATATCGTTCGCCTGTTCGAACAACTTCCGGGCGGTTAAACTGGATTCATATATGTCTTTGCCCATCCCGGTAAACTGGGCACCCTGACCTGGAAAAACGTATGCTTTCATGTTCAAACGAAATTAGCTTCAAGTTTAAGGGTAAAGCCTGAAACTTAAAAGTCCGGTTGAAAGAACCCTTCCGTGAAACCTAATCAATAAACCGCGCCTTTAATTCGGGAGAGGGGATCATACAGCGGTCGTTCTTTCCAAAGATGCGGTAACGGTTTGCCGCGATGAGGTTATAGATCCCGTCCCTGAAAAAACGGGGCAGAAACCGGAAGATGCCGAAAAACGGCCAGATCCCCGGTAGCGCGCCCGCGATTGCCAAGGCAGCATCGCTTCGCTGGTAAAAAGATCCGTCTTTAATAACGATGATACTGTGCGTCGACAAAGGGTCCAGCCCGAATTTCACGAGGGTAGTTTTTCCGAAACCGGATTGCAACGACGCAAAAAGAAATTTCGAACCGGGGTCGCGCCGGATGATGAACTGTACGGCGCCGCTGCAGAGATTACACACACCATCGAACAGGACGAGGATCTTCGACGTGGTCTCTATCTGACCAGGTGTACCCATCCCTTGATCTTTTTCGTCTCTTTGGCGGGATCAACGGAGTCGAACGTAACCTCGGCGACAAAGTAGTATACGCCGGAAGCCAGATCGGTACCTTTCTCGTCCTTGCCATTCCAGTCAATGTAAATGGTGTTCACTTCGTCGCCTATTCGTCCGTCGTAGGTAAACACTTCCTGTCCCCACCGGTTATAAACCACAAATTTTACACTTTCGACGAAACGGGCACATTTCAATTTCAGCTGAGCCGGTATGCAGTCGCCTTCTTCGCCGCATTCGAATCCCCGGATGCTGAAAGCACTAAACGTATCGTTGTAACTGTCGTTGTTCGGTGTAAATACGTTCGGCAGCTCGTAGTACGGGCAATTGTCGATGCAGATTTCGTCGCTGAGTTCGCCTTCATTACCGGAACGGTCCACCGCCGCGACTTTGTAACATCGCGCAAAAGACAACAGGTTGTTATCGATGTAGAACGTGTCCCTTACGTTCTCCGCGATCAGTGAGAAGTCTTCGCCTTTCCTGCTGGCCGCATACACATTATAACTCCTGACATCGTTTTGACAAGCCGGGTCGTCGGACCGGCTCCAGTAAATGATGTTGCTGTAACTGTCCTTCTGACAGAATTTTTCGTAATAATCGTTACAATCCACAAAGTCGAGCGTGCTGCGAAGGGGCGGTTCGAGTTTGCAGGGCGGGATCGTATCGCCCGGTTGTGCGCAAATCAGCTGTGAGAAGTTTTTTAACGGCTGGCCTATTGCCGGGTTGCCGTAGCCTCCCCGTGTCATGATCCGGTAACAGTATATTTCGTTGTCCACCAGGGGAACGCCATTCCACTGCCCTTCGTCCAGGTAAATAAAGCCCGTTGCGCTTACATCGACGCTGTCGATCAGGACGAGGTCGGCTTCCACCGATCCTTCCGGACCCCGGTAAACCAGGTGTTTATTGGGAAACGTCTGGATCTGGTTAGACCACGGTACAAAGGCGCTCCAGTTCAGTTCAATTCGTTTGACCTGCGACTTGGCATCCAGCCTTACCGACGAGGCCGCTGCCGACGTACCTAAAAATCCACCTGTTGACGAATAGGCGGCGATGCTGTAATTGTACACGTTCTCTTCGGTGTTTAAGCCCTCATCAAGAAACGTCGTATCCGAATAGATGCCTGGAGGCGTTACGTTAACGGAATCCCCTCCCCGCGCAAATCCGACGGCCCGGTAAATTTCGTATCGGAACGGCGGCGGAAACTGCGTGGTATTGGCGTCGAATGGTTTCCTCCAGCTCACCCGGATCTGCCCTGCTGAAAGATCCGTTTTTTCAACGCTCACATGGGTGATGATCGGTACATCTGCCAGTATCGGCCCCACACACGTATCAAGGGAGACATAACTTTCACCACCGCGCGGCAGGGGAAACACGGCGACAAGCCGGTAACAATACTTCGCACCCGGTGCCAGTCCTTTGCCGCCATTGGTATCGGTATAGGTTGTGATGGGAACTTTGTTGCTGTCCTTTATTGCCAGTACGTCAATAAGTTCATAGCCCAGGTAAGTAGGCATACCGGTCTGGCAGTTATCCGGCTCAAAAGGCGAACCATCAACTTTTCTCCATACCTGCATGGACTCGGCGCTCTGGCAGAAGTAAGGATCCCATTGCAGGTTGGCATGTCGTTTTGCAAGATCAAGCTGGGCATCGTTCCAGACGGGAGCCGGCCCGACTACCTTAATAAACCACGTCTTAAACGTGACAAGCTTCGGTCCGTTATCGGGATTGTCGGTTATCTTGAAAACAACCTGGTAAGGCTGGTCTTTAACATGGACGCATTCTGTGTTCCACCTGAATTTCAGTTCCGCTGGCGTAGGTACAGTAGGCTGAAAATCTTCGACACCGGGGACGGGACTATAGGTAGCCGGTGATTGTGCATTCGGGAAATTAAAGATCTCGGAGAAAGCCTCGATCTTGACATCGTCATTGTCGGGATCAATACCAAAGATTGTGGCATCGAGCACCGAGCCGGCAACGACACAGGTATCCGCCGGAATGATCAGGTCCGGCCGTTCATTGTCGCAGTCGTCCACGAGGATCTGCATATCGCGCCGTACGTATCCCATCTGATACCAGACGCCGTTCTTTTTCCGCCATTCGATGATGTGAAAAGCGATGTTGTACTCACCGACGGCGCCAGGCGAATCCCACGTGATCGTACCGGTCACCGGGTTGATCGTAAACATCGGCGCACCGGTTCCGGCTTCATTGCCCGTATTAAAAGAAGTATAAAACTTCGGATCGTTCGGGTTCTTATAGTTGATTACTTCGGTGTTGCGGTCACTGAAGGGAACAACCAGCGCGAAGGAAATGCTGTCACCATCCGGATCATAGGCACCGGGGTTATGCGACCAGGCTACACCCGTGCAAGCCTCATCGATCGGGGGTACCAGTAACTTCGGTGTGTTATTGCAACCCAGGAAAGGATCGGTCGAAACGATGGTCTCCAGGTAAAATGTCGTATTGATCGACGCGTCCATATTAAGGACTCCCTCGTTACGGTTGGGTTCACGGTAACTGATGATGAAGGTAGAGTTCCCGGAATAGGTGTGCCTCACGGTAAAAGAAGCAGTAGCCACGATACCTTCGGCATTCAGATCCAGCCGGATGGTATTTTCAGTCTCGGGAATAAGCATGGAGGTACCGTCGCCGAAGTTCAGGATATCCTGATCGCCACCGAACTTGACGGTGGACTTGGTATTGGTATAAACAGTAACCGTGATGATGAACGTGAGACTGTTGCAACTCTCCCGGACTGCCACGATCTCTCCTGCCCGCAAGTGGGTAGCGTTCGTGTGAAATGCTGTCGCCAGCACAAGTAGCAGCGCAACAACAGACGCTCTTCTTAAATTTTGTCCAATAGCGGTAAAATTCATGCTTCTTAACCTCCTCTTCGGGAAACGCCGACCAACTGTAATCGGTTACAATATATAACCTTGTTTCTAAACTTAAAATAACACTTAAGTTAACGCTAAAGCCCTGAAATTAGTCTCGCAACGCCTAAATTCTTTTTCGCATTAAACCCGCGCGCCTTTTGCACATCTAAGGCGCATGGAATCCGATCAAAAAAAGAAACACCTGCGGTTGCGCGCAGCCTTTGGACTGTCTTTGCCTGATGAAAAACAGGGTTACAATCCGGAAGCCTGGCTGCATTCCTCCGCCCACATACAACCGCTCAACGTAGTGGAAAAGGGTGAAATACCCCAGATGCAGACCAATTCGCCAACCGATACCATCAAACAGGCGATCAGCAAATCGCGGGGGGACATTTTAAAACTGAACGGATCGTGGATGGATCAGTTAACGGACCCCCGGGTGGTGATCCGGGAAAAAATGACCCTGTTCTGGCACGATCATTTTGCCTGCCGCGTACGTTCGGGCTACCTGGCACAACAACAGAACAACGTCCTTCGCCAGCACGCGCTGGGAAAGTTTGGCGACCTGTTGCACGCCGTATCAAAAGATCCCGGAATGCTTCAGTTCCTGAACAACCAGCAGAACAAAAAGAACAGTCCCAACGAAAACTTCGCGCGCGAATTACTGGAGCTGTTTACGCTGGGACGCGGTCATTATACGGAAGACGACATCAAAAACAGCGCGCGGTCATTCACCGGATGGGCGTTCAATCCGGTTTCGGGAAAATTCTTTTTCCGCGAAAAGGTGCACGACGATGGGCTGAAAACATTCCGGGGAAGGAAGGGAAATTTCAGCGGCGAAGATATACTTGAGATCATACTGGAAGACAAACAGACAGCGCGATTCGTGATGGGAAAACTCTGGCAGTATTTTGTGAGCGATGATCAACCGGACGATGATTTGATGGCGTCCCTCTCGACGGATTTTTTTAATTCCGGATATGATATCAAAAAAATACTCTTCGGAATATTTACATCGTCCTGGTTTTACGATCCCCGGTATACGGGTAACCGGATCAAGTCTCCTGTGGAACTGGTCGCCGGCATGCTGACCCAGACGAACGGAAAGTTTGAATACCCTCAGGCTTCATTATTTGTACAGCGCGCCCTGGGCCAGGTTCTTTTGCTGCCTCCCAACGTCGGCGGGTGGCCCTCCGGAACCGCATGGATCGACAGTTCAAGTCTTACATTCCGGATGTCGCTCGCGTCAGTCATGCTGAAAAACGGTGAAACCACCATCGATGCAAAAGACGACGGCGACGTGAATAACGAAACCAACCGTGTGAAAGAAAAAAAAATAACACTCCGCGTAAACTGGGGCGAACTCGCCGAACGTTTTGTCAGGGCAACGGCTGACGAGAGTTTGTCGGCGATCGAATATTATTTGCTGGCAAGACCCGGCCTGAAGGCCAGCCGGCAAGTCGTGCGCAACTATGCCGGTGGTAGCACCAGCGATCCTGAATTTGTAAAAAAAGCGTTTATCGGGTTCATGTCATTACCGGAATACCAATTAAGCTGACCACTATGAAGACATCACGAAGAGGTTTTATCAAAAGCTCGATGGTTGCCACTGCCGGTACCCTGATGATCCCGAATTTCCTCAAGGCAACCGGTTTCGAATCGTCAGGCAGGTTACAGCAACAGGGAAAAATACTGGTTGTCATTCAGTTGTCGGGTGGCAATGACGGATTGAATACCGTTGTTCCATACCGGAACGATTTATACTATCAATACAGGCCCGGTATTGCTATACGCGCCGCCGATGTTTTAAAAGCCACGGATGAACTTGGGTTTCATCCCGCGTTGTCGAAGCTGAAAGACCTGTATGATCGCGGTTACCTCGCAGTCCTGAACAATGTGGGATATCCCAATCCGGATCGTTCACATTTCCGGTCGATGGATATCTGGCAATCGGGTAGTGACGCCGCGACATACCTTAAAACAGGGTGGATCGGACGTTACCTGGACTCCAATTGCGGGAAATCTCTTTGTACCGCGCAGGCCATCGAAGTTGATGACACCCTCAGCATGGCGTTGAAAGGGGATGTTATCAAGGGACTGGCCATGAAAAATCCGGAAAAGTTTTACCGTGCGGCTCATCATCATTTTTCGAAGAACATACCAGGTTCCTCTGAGGTCAATGAGATCAACGATTCATCGCTTCACTACTTGTACAAGACACTGGCGGAGACTTCGTCGTCTGCGGAATTTCTGTATGCCAAAACAAAAGGGAAAATCAACAGTGCAGCCTATCCGCAAAATGAATTCAGTACGCGGTTAAAGACGATCGCATCACTGATACGCTCCGATGTCGGAACACGCATCTACTATGTAACGCTGTCTGGATTCGATACACACGCCAACCAACAGGCACAGCATCAGCGGCTGCTGGCCATCTATGCCGAGGCCGTTCATGCGTTTGTCGATGACCTGGGCGAAGACACGATGAATGATGTGATGATCATGACTTTTTCAGAATTCGGAAGGCGCGTGAGACAAAATGCAAGCGGCGGTACGGATCACGGTACGGCTAACAACCTGTTTGTCGTCTCGAAGAATTTAAAACGGAGGGGCTTCATCAACGGCAGCCCTGACCTTTACAATCTTGATCAAGGTGATCTTATCCATCAGGTTGATTTTCGGAGTGTTTATGCGACACTACTTAATAAATGGCTTGAAGTACCATCCGAAAAAATTTTGAATGGTTCTTTCTCCATGTCTGACTTTATCTGATATCTTAGCGCAACCAAACCCTAAAACCACGCCCTCCCTTATAATGAGACTCGATGACAAAGCCAAGTCTGCGCTGATCAAACGCGAAATGGAAATCAAGCGTATTATCCGCCAGATGGAACTGGATAAACTCCACAGGAGCACGGTCTTCAAAAACCTGGAACAAGAGTTAAGGAGTATCAAGCACAGCCTGCTGATCCACGAAGCGTCGGATTCAAAAGAGTAGATTCCTGCATTCGTATTACAGTTGTTGATTACATTTGGTGTATAAAATCATCAACGTATGCGTGTTGTCGGAGAAATACCACATCGTGATTGCAAAATAACCGTCTTTGCCTGGAATAATCGTTACCTGATCAAACTGGAGCAGGGCTTACTGGAGCAGACATTCAAGATCAATGAATACGATGTGTCCGGTGAGGCTGAACTCTATAAAATTATCGACGAATCTTTTATTCAGGAAGGTCTGAGCCGTTTTATGGCTATGCGTACGAGCCTGGCGAACGCCGTGCAACGAGCTTAAAATCAATTCATTTTGCGTGTCCGTGCAGGAAAATGTTTTATTTTGCACCCTCCATGGAAGTAGTTGAGAAGAAAAATAAGAATAAGCGATATAAACCTATCCTGGACGGCATTCCCGATTGGCCCGTCTACCAGCTTAGCAAAAACCGGAAAGAGTTTATCGAGGAAGTGGCGCAAAAAGCCTTCGCCGAAATAAAAAAGAACCGCCCTACTGCCAAGCAGCTCCTGGATGAGCTGGAAGCGACCGTCTACCGCGAACAGCAACGTATGAAACGCAACCGCTGGCGGGTGGATCCGGCAGACGAACCTCGTTTCTGGGGAGACTTAAAAGAAGAACTGGTCGCACTATCGGCAAAAGATCCGGAAGAATGCCAGGCTAAAGCGGATGAACTTCTGCTACGGATCGTATCGCGCTACTCGAACGAGATCGCAGGTAACTTCAAAGCCAATTCGTATCGCCTAACCCGCGAGATTGTCAAGTTCTGGTTTGCGCGCCTGCTCAACGGGGCACGCGTCAAAAAATTCGGAGCCTTCTTCCGCAATCGCTACACGCTGCGGGACAAAATCCAGATCGTCGGAAAAGTAAAACAACTCCGGACCCTGGCCAAAGAAGGAACCGTAGTGATGGTACCCACTCACTTCAGCAACCTCGATTCCATATTGATCGGCTGGATCATTCATTCACTGGGGTTACCGGCTTTCATTTACGGCGCGGGATTAAACCTGTTCAATATCAAGATATTCGCCTATTTTATGAACAGCCTTGGAGCGTTCAAGGTGGACCGGCGGAAAAAAAATGTGCCTTACCTGGAGACGCTTAAGTTTTATTCCATGCTTGCGGTCCAGAAAGGCGCCCACAGTATATTTTTCCCGGGGGGAACACGTTCCAGGTCGGGAATGCTTGAGAAGCACCTGAAGCTCGGATTGTTAAGCTCCACGATCGAAGCACAACGGAATCTCTATTTGGACACACCCGCGGGCCAGGAAGTCAGAAAAATATTTATCGTACCGGTCACACTGAACTATCACTTCGTACTGGAAGCGCCGGATCTCATCGACGAATACCTTTCGTCAAAGGGTCAGGACAGGTATTTGCCCGAGCAGGACAAGTACGGAAGCTGGCAGTTGCTTCAATTCCTGTTTAAATTTTTTACCAAGGGTTCCAATATATCGGTATCGATCGGACGCGGCCTCGACGTAATGGGAAATTATGTGGACGATACGGGAAACAGCCTCGATCCGCAGGGAAGGATCATCAACACCCGCGACTACTTCGTTTCCAGCGGAGAGATTACCGTCGACAAGCAGCGGGAAGATGAATACACCCGTATGCTCAGTCAGAAGATCGTGTCCGAATATCATCGGATCAACCGGATTTTCGCCAGCCACCTCGTTGCGTTTGTGGCCTTTGAAATCTGGCAGAAGAAACATCCCAAACTGGACTTGTTCGGCCTGCTTCGCCTGCCTGAAGAGGATCAGGTCATTCAGTATGAAGAATTCCGTACAGCGTGCAAGCGCGTTCGCAAACAGATCTATACGCTGAAGGAAAATGGCAAGGTCTACCATGCTACCCACCTGAAGGGAAACATCGATCTGGTGATCCGTCATGGCCTCGACAATGTCGGCATATTTCACCTGAAACGGCCTTTATTACTGAACAAGGAAGGTAACATCATCACGAAGGACTTCAATACCCTGTATTACTACCATAACCGGATCGTAGGATATGACCTCGAGAAGTTTGTCTGAAAATGATAAACCGGTTGGTGTGATCGGCGCCGGTAATTTCGGTAGTGTAGTCGCCAACCTGCTGGCGCGCCAGCGGAAAGTTTTACTGCACGCCCGCGACGAAGAGGTAATTCAGCGAATGCTTCAGACACGCGAAAACCGCGGCCACAAGATGCATGCGAACGTGGTACCGACGAGCGATCTGGCATGGATCGCCGACCAATGCGATGTGATCTTTCCCATCGTTCCCTCCGCTCATTTCCGGTCGATGATGAAACAGCTGTCGCCGCATATTCATCCCTATCATATTCTTATCCATGGCACGAAGGGATTTGACGTCACCCTGCCCCAGGGACAGACGCTCGATTCGATGCCGACCCTCGATCGCAGCATGGTGAAGACCATCAGTGAAGTGATCCAGGAGGAGAGTGTAGCCGTACGGGTAGGCTGCCTGGCCGGACCAAACCTGAGCCGTGAACTTGCTGACGGACATCCGGCGGCGACGGTTATCGCCAGCCACTTCAATGAAGTGATCAATCTTGGCAAGCGGTTACTTCGCAATGAAAATTTCCAGGTGTATGGAAACAATGATGTCGTGGGTGTCGAGCTTGCAGGCGTCCTGAAAAATATTATTGCGATCGCTGCGGGAGCTCTTAGCGGAATGGGCTATGGGGAAAATGCAAAAGGTCTGCTGGTCAGCCGCGGTATGGTGGAGATGATCTATCTCGGGCGGGCGTTGGGTGGTAATACAAAAGCGTTCCTCGGGGTGGCCGGTATAGGCGACCTTGTGACGACGTGCAACAGTTCATTGAGCCGGAATTTCACCGTAGGTTACCGGCTTGCGAAAGGTGAAACGCTAACGGAAATTCTGGCCAGCACCGACGAAGTGGCCGAAGGGATCAATACCGTCAAGATCGCAAAAAAATTTGCCGATCATTACAAGGTAAGGGCGCCTATCACCAGTACACTGTACCAGGTGCTTTTTGAAAATATGACCGTTAAAAAAGCACTTGAATATTTAATGCGTTATCCGTTGAACGTCGATATCGATTTCTTAACGGAATAACAGGGCATCGGAATTTACAACAGTATTTCGCGGACGTTCTCCCGCATTTTGACGGCCAGCTCATCGAGCGGAAGATCGTTGATATCGCGGCCAAAGGGATCTTCGATTTCTTCGGCAATCAATTCAACACTCAGCAATACAAATGATACCAGCACAACGATAGGTATCGTCATATACCCAGACTGCGTAACAAAACCGAAGGGGAGTGTCATAATGTATATGGTGATGAACTTCTTCACGTACATCATATACGAATAGGGAATGGGTGTATTCTTAATACGTTCACAGGCGCCGATCAGGTCGATAAAATCCTTCAATTCCTTGTCCATGTTAATGAGATGGTCTCCTGTAATTTTCTTCGCGGCGTAGAGCTGGTTTACCTTCTGGTACATCAATGCAGCTATTCGGTTGGGTTTGTGCTTGAATTTTTTCAGGTCGTTGATGAACTGCTCGTCCGGCGGATCCAGCTCGGCGAACTGCACGCCCGAGCGCAGGCTTTCCTTCATCGCAAAGACAAAATTCGGAACCATTTTCGCAAACCAATCCCGGTCTTCGTGATTCTCCCGGGTCAGACAGGCGCTTAGTTTCATGGAAAAATTCCGGGTGCTGTTAACCATCCCGCCCCATAGCCTGCGTCCCTCCCACCACCGGTCGTAGGCAGTGTTGGTCCTGAACACGAGAAAAAGGCCGAGCACTATTCCCAGCAGGGAATGCATCCCTATGGTGGGTTGAAAATCCGCTTCATGAACCCTGAAATAATCGATAAAAAGGTAACAGATCAGGGTCGAATACGCGCACATGAAAGCCAGGGCGGGCCACAGCGTCATCATAACCCTTCGGCTGTAAGAATGAAAGATCAGTGAGAACCACTGACGGGGATTGTACATTACCATAGTCTCAAATTTGAGCTAATAACTCCATTCAAAAAAATATTTCCACCATGAAACTTGCAAGGGGTGGTTTCCGTAAGTAGTATTGTAATGATATCATTTTAATATCAACTATATGAATCACGAAAAGAACTATACGCCTCTTTCCGGCTACCTGATGATTGTGATCATGCTCGTGATCGTTGCCATCGGCATAGCTATTAAACCTCTCTTTATTTTCTGTCTGGTCGTAGCAGTGCTGGCTATTCCCGGTTTTTTCTTTTTGAATCCCAACACGTCCATGGTATTGGTCCTGTTCGGAGACTACCGGGGTACGGTCAAGAATAACGGCTTCTTCTGGGTCAACCCGTTGTTCTCGAAAAAGTCTATTTCCCTGCGCGCCCGCAACTTCGACAGCGAAAAAATTAAGGTCAACGATAAGGTAGGGAACCCTATCCAGATCGGTGTTATCCTGGTCTGGCAGGTCCGCGATACTTTTAAAGCGGCGTTTGAAGTCGACAACTATGAGAACTTTGTCCGGATACAAAGCGATTCGGCGGTCCGGAAGCTGGCGGGGCTTTATCCCTATGATAACTTCGATACGGATGCTGAATTGACCCTTCGTTCCGGTCATGAAGAAGTGAACCAGGCGTTAGAAGAGAACCTGAAGAACAGGCTGGATATTGCCGGAATACATGTCATCGAAGCACGGATAGGCTACCTTGCCTACGCACCGGAGATCGCCAGTGCCATGCTCCGGAGGCAACAGGCAACAGCCGTAGTCGCCGCCCGGTTCAAGATCGTTGAAGGTGCCGTCAGTATGGTCCAGATGGCGCTTCACCAGCTTTCACAGCAGGGCGTTATCGATCTGGATGAAGAAAGAAAAGCGTCCATGGTCAGCAACCTGATGGTTGTGTTATGCGCGGACAAGGACGTGAGCCCGGTGGTCAACGCCGGCACACTGAATCATTAGCATGTTTGGCATTTACCTCCGTACAGCGAAGTACGTAGCAATCGATTAATGGCACAGAAGAAACCTTTTGTTTTAAGACTTGATCCGGAAATATTAAAAGCCGTCGAAAAATGGGCCGCGGACGAATTCCGGAGCACCAACGGACAGCTGGAATGGATCATTAACAAGGCCCTGAAAGATACCGGCAGGTTGAAATCAAAAGGAAAATCGGAATAGTTTTCAATTGAAAAAAATTTAAACCCTTATCTTTCCGGTCTAAAACTGCTCTTTCTATGAAAAGCTTCGGCGTCATTCATTTTTTTCTGCTGATCATCCTGCTTCTGGCCTATAACTGTTCCCATGCGCAAGACTACCTGATCACCTCCAAAGGGGATTCATTAACCGGCCAGATCAAACCCCTCTTTTATGGTGTCGATAAGAAAGTGCAGGTGATAACGGCAGACAAAAAGAAGAGTGTTTTCCCCATGTTCCAGGTCAGGATCTTTCGTTACAAGGATGAATTGTACCAGCCCGTTAAAGGTCCGGATGGCTATACATTTATGAAGCTGATCAAACCGGGCTTCCTGTCGCTGTACAACTACCAGATGCCAAACCAGGTCACCTTTGACGGGATATATCTCCTGCGAAAGGATGGCAAAGGAATAGATGTGCCGAACCTGAGCTTCAAAAAATACATGAAAAAATTCATGGAGGATTGCCCGGACGTTGCGAAAAAGATCGATGACGGAACATACGGCAAAAAAGAGCTTAACCAGTTGATCGATGAATACAACGCGTGCATCGACGGAAAGACCATTGATCATGAAAAAGTACTGGCACAACAGGCCGTGCAGACCAAAAGCATCAGCGCATGGGATACACTGGAAGATAAGGTGAAGGCACAGTCGGATTTTGAGGGTAAAGCCAATGCCCTGGAAATGATCCAGGAGATAAAAGGAAAGATCGCCCGGTCCGAAAAAATACCAAACTTTCTCGTTGATGGATTAAAGAACTCCCTTCCTCAGGAGACCTTTAAAACCGAACTCGACACAGCCCTGAAAGAAATCAACTGACCTTCCGGCGAATATCCGCTACCAGGGTCGTGATACGATCTGTGTTGATGAACAATACGTAAAGGGAGCAAGCCGTTACGGCAATTGCCAGACCGAAAAGATAACCTCCGTCGTCCTGCACAACGATACCC
The DNA here is from genome assembly GCA_041742155.1 of Chryseolinea sp. Lineage (GTDB taxonomy): Bacteria > Bacteroidota > Bacteroidia > Cytophagales > Cyclobacteriaceae > Chryseolinea. The sequence continues at coordinate 23,035 of JBGSJE010000016.1, forward strand.
AACAGTGTCAGGTGCATCCCGATGGCGCCCAGCATTAGTCCAAGTGCCAAAAATGCGCCGGCAAATGCTAGCTGCGGAATGAGCAACAGCACCGCTGCAACCAGTTCAAGAATGCCCACGCCGATCCTGCCCCAGGGCTCCATGCCGACCGTCGTGAAAATATAAACCGATTCCTCCGCCCCGCTGAATTTAAAAAAAAGCGTTTGAGCCATGATCACCGCCGCACAAATGCGGGCTACCCAGTAAATAATCCGTAAACCGTTTTTCATCGTGATTCAAAGCTATTCCAATATTTAAAAAGCGGTTGTCAGGTATGCGACACGTATTTGTTATTTTGGGGAAGAATCCGCCCCTCATGAGCAAATTTGAAGTAAATCCAGACATCAGTTTGGCCAAAACGATTTCAACCGAGTTTTATTTAAAACCGGAATACTTTGAACTGGCAAAGGAAAAGATCTTCGCCAATACCTGGCATTTTGCAGGCGATACCGACCAGGTGAAGGATCCGGGCTGGGTTACCCCGGTAACGCTGCTTGAGAAATACCTGGACGAGCCCCTGCTCCTGTCCAGAGATAAGGATAACAACCTCCACTGTCTTTCCAATGTATGTACACATCGCGGCAACCTGCTGGTGGAAAGGCCCTGTAAGTTGAACGACATCTGGTGCCGGTACCATGGCAGGAGGTTTCATCTGAACGGGCAGTTTTTATCCATGCCGGAATTCAAGGAAGTAGCGGATTTCCCGACGGAAGACGATAACCTGACGAAGCTGCCGTTGTTTACGTTCGGCAAATGGCTTTTCACATCGCTGCATCCCTCACAACGGCCGGAGGACTTCTTCGGCGGAATAATGGATCGGGTGGGCTGGATGCCTTTCCACGATTTCCATTTCAGACCTGAACTCTCGCACGAATACACGGTGGATGCGCATTGGGCACTCTACTGCGAAAACTACCTCGAAGGATTTCACATCCCGTTCGTTCACGCCGGTCTCAATGCCGTGATCGACTACGGGAAATACACCACCGAACTGTACAAATACTCCAACCTGCAACTCGGCCTGGGTAAAGAAAACGATGTTGTGTTTGACTTCCCGCCGGAGGCGATGGACGTTGGCAAAAGAGTGGCCGGATACTATTTCTGGGTGTTCCCGAACATGATGTTCAACTTTTATCCATGGGGCCTTTCCATCAACATCGTCCGACCGGTGTCGTCTTCGAAATCCAAAGTTTCCTTCCTCTCTTACGTCTGGGATGAGAATAAATTACGGCAGGGAGCCGGTGCTAACCTTCACCAGGTGGAAATGGAGGACGAGGACATCGTACAGCACGTACAAAAAGGAATTCGCTCACGATTTTATAAACATGGCCGCTACTCCGTCAAAATGGAAAAGGGAACACACCATTTTCATCGCTTGCTGGCTGATTTTCTGAAGTAACGGGCTGTCAATTCACAACGTCAGCGCATTTCCTCGGGAATCTCCCAGCGGCGGCGCACGTCCGTCCGGATACCCGCGTGGTCGATAACCAGCGGTGAAGGAATGTTATTCTCATAGATCATCCCCGTACCAAGTCCCTGGGGTATGGTGATGGGATAACCGGCCGTAAACTGGCATATCGCGTTCAGGCCGATGTTGGACTCCAGGGCAGACGTTATCCACCAGCCGGTACAGGCATTTTCCGCCAGGGCGATCCATTCCCGGCAACCCGAAAGACCTCCGTGCAATGTCGGTTTCAAAATGACAAACGACGGTTTCATTTTTTTGAGAAGCTCTCTTTTTTCCCGGGGATCCGTTTTACCGATCAACTCCTCGTCGAACGCGATCGGGATAGGCGACCGCCTGCAGAGTTCCTCCATCTCCCCCTGACCCGGTTTGATTGGCTGTTCGATAGACTGGATCTGAAAACGACTGTACTCACGCAACAGGTTCAGGGCTTCATTGGGTTTAAAAGCACCGTTTGCGTCGAGCCGTATCGTGATCCCTTCATCCGGATATTTATCCCTGATATAGGCCAGGACTTTCATTTCCTTGTCGAAACTCAGGCCACCTACTTTTAATTTAATACACCTGAATCCCAGCGCAATTTTTTCGTCAATCTGCTTCACCATAAAATCCGTATCGCCCATCCAGATGAGGCCGTTGATCGGGATCGGTTTTCCGTTTAGAAAATCATTTTCGAAAAGGACGCGCCTGCCTCCGTTTTCCAGGTCGAGCACCGCGGTTTCAAGCCCAAAGAGGATCGACGGAAAATCCCGGGGAACAATTTCATTCAACATCCCCTCGGCCGGTATTTCATTTTGCGCCAGCGATGCTATCTCCCGGAGCGTGTTTGACAGTACCTCCTCAAAACCCGGGACATCGTCCACACTCAGCCCGGGGAGCGGGCCACATTCGCCGATACCGGTTTTGGTAAGATCGCGCTCATCCCGGATGCAGATAAACCAGGAAACCTTGTCCTTCATCAACCCGCGGGATGTACGGGCATCAAAACCGAACCTGAATGTTTTCTTAAAATAGGATGTCAGCAATGCCATAGAGAAAATCCGCAACGAAAATAAGGTTTTACAGCTAACTTTGGTTTTTTAGAATCATGCACCTGGATATCAACGACTATACGTACGTCCTCCCTGCCGACAGGATTGCGCGTTACCCGCTGAGCCGGCGCGACGAATCCAGACTGCTTATTTACCGGGGCGGTGAGATCGCGCACGATCAGTTCAAATCCATCGCCGGTTATTTGCCACCGGAGAGCATGCTTTTTTTCAATGACACGAAAGTTATTCCTGCGCGTTTATATTTTTCGAAAGAAACGGGTGCTGTGATCGAGATCTTTTTGCTGCACCCAGTGAGTCCGTCAACGTTGCTGGTCGAGGCCATGGAGGCGGAACGAACCTGCACGTGGGTCTGTACAATAGGCAATCTTAAACGGTGGCACGAAGGAACACCGCTCACCAGGCAAGTCAACGATACTACGCTCGAAGTAACATTACTGAACAAGGTCGACGGACTGGTCAGGTTCACCTGGAATACAGGGCGCACCTTTGCCGAGATCGTCAGTATGTGCGGCGAAACGCCACTTCCTCCCTACCTGAACCGTAACCCCGAAGAATCGGATCGGGAACGCTATCAAACGGTGTACTCACACCACGAGGGTGCCGTAGCTGCCCCAACGGCCGGGTTACACTTTTCCCCGGACGTATTCCGGTCGCTGGAGCAAAAACATATTATGGCCGACTTCCTGACCCTTCATGTCAGCGCCGGTACGTTTCGTCCCATAAAAGTCCTCAACGCTGCCGAACACCCAATGCACAATGAACAGGTGGTGGTTACCCGCGATAATATAAAGCACCTGTTGTCAGATAAGATCGTCATACCTGTCGGTACCACGTCGGTCCGTACCATCGAAAGCCTGTATTGGTACGGTGTAAAACTTCTTCATGATCCCGATTCCGCATTCGTGGTGGATCAATATGACCCTTACCGACAGGAAGAATTGCCTTCAAAAGAAAAATCGCTGGAAGCCATTCTCGCTTATATGGATAACCGGCGTATAAACCATATCACGGGTGAGACCTCCATCTATATCCTTCCCGGATACACATTCAGGATCTGCCGGGGGCTCATCACCAATTTTCATCAGCCGGGTTCCACACTGATCCTCCTGGTCGCCGCGTTGATCGGCGAAGACTGGAAAAAAGTTTACCAGAGCGCGTTGGAGAACCAATACCGGTTTTTGAGTTATGGAGACAGTTCGTTGTTACTGCCGTGAAAATTGTATCGAAGGGGTCGTCGCAAAAGTTTGAGGCGACTTTTTATAAACATTCCTTACAGTGGAACCTGGAGCTTGCTGAAAGCGTGCGCTATGATTCATCTTTTTTGTTCAAAACGAACAGAGGCTGCCCTTTTGAGACAGCCTCCTCTTTCCAAATAATGTTTTCTATACTCGCTTACTTCATGCCATCCAGGGCATTCAAGTCCACGATCTTAACCTCCACCCGCCGGCCTTCCTCTTTGGAAACCGACTGGTCTTTAGTCGCTCCGTAACCCTTTGCAACAATTCGCCTTCTTACAATTCCCTTGTGATTGATATAATCCAGGACGGATATTGCGCGTTTGTTCGAAAGCTCCCGGTTCAATTCTTCCGAACCCTCAGCCGAAGCAAAGCCCAGGATTTCGACACCGAGGTCCGGATGTTTGTTCAGTTCGGTAAGCATGGCATCAAGCTGTGCGTTGTATTGCGCTTTGAGGTCGCTCTTCCCTGCGTCGAAATAAATGTTCGCATTCCGGGTTAACAAAGCCTTGTCGTATGCGGCCGATTTTTTCTCCGGCTGCTGTTTCTGCTTTTTGATCTCTTCATGAACCATGAATGTCGGTAATGAAAAAATGGTTTTGCCATCTACTTTTTTCTGTTCGAATTTGCTCTCATCGCTCTCGTCGTAATAGTAAGTACGGGTGGCGACATCGATGCGCGAGTTTTCTTTCTCGTTAAAATTCACCTGTTCGATCGGATCCTTCATTTGGATCAGGTCGGTGAGGTACTTTATTCCCTCCTTGTCTTCCGCAGCCATCAGGTCGAGCATCATATCGTAAACATCCAGCGTGCCACCCTGCACCAGTTTCGCTTCGTGCGTCTTACGCAAATCTGCTTTTACATCCTGATCGGTATCATAAAACGCATTTTTTACCTGAACTTCCTGACCAACCACAACGTCAAATTGTTTGATTGTCTTCAGGCTTACCAGTTGGTAAAGCTCATAGAAATACGTCTGGTTAGGTACATTGATATTCAGGGTGTAAGGCAGAAATCCTTCTGACTCGATGACCATGTCATAGTTCTTGGAAGGTGGCAGGATGATGAGGTAGTTCCCGGTTACCGGGTCGGGGTCATAGACAAAATCAAGCTTTTTATCCGTCTCATTATCGATCAGGTATATTTTTGTCGGCAGCGGTTTTCCCGTTTCGGCGTTGAGAATTTTTCCTTTGATCATGGTCAGCGGAATATTGGCCGATTCGGCGGGGAGATCGATGTAGTAGATATCCTGTCCACCCATTCCACCTTTCCGGTCCGAGGAAAAATAGGCGCGTGTTCCGTCGGCGATCAGGGTGAAGTAATTATCGTTCACGGTTGTGTTTACAGGGTAACCCATATTCTCGGGTGCTGTCCACGCATTATTGTTCAGCCGGCTGACGAAGATGTCGCGGCCGCCCATTGTATTGTGGCCATCCGATGTAAAGAACAGCGTTTTCTGATCGGGGTGGATGAATGGTGCATCTTCGTTTGCACTGGTATTTATCTGACCGCCGAGATTTACCGGCGCCGTCCAAGAGCCGTTTGACTGAAGCGTCGTTTTAAAGATATCGAGTCCCCCCTGGCCGCCGAGGCGGTCGCTGGCGAAGTAGATAGTTTTACCGTCGGGCGTTATACTTGCGGTAGACTCCAGGTATTTGGGTGTGTTGATCGACGGGGTGATGAGGCTGGGCTTCGACCAGGTATCTCCTGCTTTCGTGATCTGGAAGAGGCTGCCCGGATCGGCTGCTCCGCCCATAAAGATCAGCATTTTTTGGCCGTCGGCGGAGATACCAGCAGTCCCTACGTTGTAGTCGTGTGCGATCGGGACGACTTTCGGCTCCGACCAGGCTCCCGAATTGTTATACGTGATATAGATCTCTTCAATGAATTTATCGCCCGTCCGCGTCTTGCCGGTGTTCGGTCGTAACGCCGTATAAGCCATAACGCTCTCATCGGCGGATACGACCGGGTTATACTCCGTATACTTCGTATTGATGATTGAATTAAAATGAGTCACTTTAAAATCGCGGGGTACGGACATCAGGGCAATGGCATTGTGGCAAATCTGGATAGCCTCATCGGCCTGGGCCATTGTTTTTTTATCCGCTTTACTGCTGACTTCCTTGAACTTCTGGAAGTTCTCGAGAGCCTTCTGGATGTTCTCATCTTTCAGGTAGATCGAGCCGAGATCGTAGTAAAGTGAATGAGGCAGCTCTTTTCCGTTTTTCAGCGCATATTCATAGAACGGAATGGATTTGATCTGCTCATCGGTCTCCGGCGACTTCTGATAGCATACGCCGGTCTTGTAGTGGACGAGGGCATCTTTTTCACCTGCCTGAATGGCTGCCAGGAACTTTGGCAAGGCTACGTCGTAACTCCTCACACTGAAATAGCGTTCGGCATCAGCCAGGGACTTGTTGTCCTGCCCTGTGGCGGATAGCGCAGCAAAGAACAATACCAAACAAAGGAAGTAAACCTGTCTTATCATAAGGGTGCATTTTGAGTTCAAAACTACAAGAATAAACGCGATGTGAATGTGGATTTTCGTCGTGAAACTTACAAAGGAACCTTGTGCGGGGAATTTTGCCATAGGAGCAATCGTCGCTGTAAGAAAATTACCTAAAAACGCGGACGCGCCGTTTTTTATAACCCGGGATCCCTGTGCTTAGGATTTTTGGTGGAATATAATCAATTTTAGGGGTAATGGGAGATTTGTACGGAGCCCTGAATACTGGAATTTCTTACGGCAGATGAATGGAACCCGGTGTTGGATAACAACCCGGAATGACGTTGCACGAGGTATCCGGTAATTTTTTACCCAACGCTAACTTCAACACATGGCCTTAGATATTGATGTCCTGATAGTTTTTGCCGATCGCGACGACGCGGTGACAGGAAACAAGGGCACGGGATGGGTTACACAATTCAGGAAGTTCCTTGATCTTATGCTCACACAGGTATCGGGATATAAACCGAACGTCCTCCTCAAAAGCGAGTTTGACACTATGACCTCGCCCAGGCTTGACAATGTTGGCGCCTGTGTGTTTATTCTTTCCAAAGAATTTGTACAATCATCGCGGTGTACGGAACATCTTGAATCATTTATCCAGGCAATCGGGCCTCAAAAAAAGAACAGGGTATTTAAAGTATTCAAGGCACCTTTGTCCGTCCAGGAACAACCCAAAATGATCACGGATCTGCTGGGCTACCAGATGTATCAGCTCGACCCGGATTCGGGTGAGATCCGCGATTACGACGACTATTTTGGCGCCGAAGCCGAACGCCAGTACTGGATGGAGATGGTCGATCTGAGTTACGATATTTTTGATGCCCTTACCTTCCTGAAAACGGGACAGTCGGGTTCGGATGTCAAGAGCATTTTTAACCGCAAGACAATTTATCTGGCGGAGACCGGTCATGATCTTTTTGTTCAGCGTAATATAATTAACCGTGAATTGCAGCGGTTGGGTTATACGGTATTGCCGTCGCAGACCCTGCCGGGGAAACAAAACGAATTGGAGAGTATTGTACGGAGAGACCTTGCCGGAAGCAGCATGTCGATTCACCTCATCGGATCAACCTACGGCGATATCCCGGAAGGAAGCGACCGATCCACACAGGAATTACAAAACAAACTCGCTGCTGAGAAAAGTATCGAAGCAAAAGAAAACCGAGATATTTTTTCCAGGCTTATCTGGATCACTCCCGATGTCAGCCACGTAAGCGACCGGCAAAAAAGGTTTATCGAAACCCTGAAACGCGACTCCGAGGGGCAGGAAAACACGGAAATCCTGCAAACACCTCTTGAAGATTTTAAAAATATTATCCGCGAAGAACTCCAGGATGCCAGTGAGAAAAAATTACTGGATGAAACAGGCGGACGGGCCATCTATTTCATCCACGACAAGGCCGACCTGGATGAGGCAAGGCCGTATGTGGACCTGATCAAAAAGTCAGGTTTCAGTGTGTTACTGCCCCCATTCGAGGGTGAACTTCTGGAACTCCGCCAAAAGCACGTCGAAAATCTCCGCAACCTGGATGTCGCCGTGATTTTCAAAGGGAAAGCCAACGAACAATGGGTTCGTATGAAGGCCCTGGACCTGCTCAAAGCTCCGGGCTTCGGAAGAAAAAAACCCATTATCGGCAAAGCTATAGTCACGGCACCTGGCACAAATGTTAACAAAGACGCCTTTAAAAGTCAGGACCTCCGTATCATCGAAGGAGATCAGGTTCAGTCACTTGAATCATTGAAGTCCTTCCTGCAGCAGTTAAATCCTTAAAAACTCCCCCGGCAGCGGAAATCAACCCGTACACCAACCGGTAACCCGATTGATCATACATGGAAACAAAAACTTCAGCCAAGGGCGAATTACGGGGAAAAGGGGTTTTTTTATAATTTCTAACGTCTTTGGAGTATACTGTTACTTATTCTATTTTTAGCGCTTAATAACCACTGATCCCTGTACATGGAAATCTTCCTGCATCCCGAGGCATGGCTTGCTTTGTTAACGCTTACGTTTTTTGAAGTTGTTCTCGGTATAGACAATATCATCTTCATCTCTATTGTCTCCAACCGGTTGCCCGTGGAAATCAGGGCCAAAACCCGGAACATGGGTTTGTTGCTCGCGATGCTGGTACGGATTCTCCTGCTGCTGACCATCACCTGGGTGATGAAATTTAAGGAAGCCCTTTTTACGATTCCTGCCACCTTGATTTTTCAGGAGGAAATGCCCATCAGCGGGCGCGATCTTATCCTCATTTTCGGCGGTTTATTTCTCATTGCAAAAAGTACCAGGGAGATCAATCATGAAATGGAGGGGGAAGACGATGACGAAGAGACCGGCAGCACCGGAAAAGCCAACGTTACGGGAATTATCATTCAGATCATTCTGCTGGATATTATCTTTTCATTCGATTCCATTCTTACCGCGGTTGGCCTTACGGAACACGTCATCATTATGATCATCGCCGTGATCCTTTCCATTGGTATCATGATTATTTTTTCGGGAGCAATCAGCAATTTTATTCACAAGCACCCGTCGATGGAAGTACTGGCCCTGGGCTTTCTTATCCTCATCGGTTTTATGCTGTTCCTGGAAGGTTTGCACAAGGAAGTACCCAAAGGTTACATCTACTTTGCCATTGTATTTTCGATGATCATTGAGATGGTGAATATCCGGGTTCGAAACAGACGAAAAAAAGCAAAAGCAGAATTTCATGAATAATGACGATCAACTCCGTTATCCGGCAGGAAAATTTATTCCCAAAGACAGTTACACTGCGGATGAATTGAAACAGTATATCGACACGATCGAGGCGTTGCCAAAAGAAGTCGAAAAAACATTGCATACCCTGTCGCAAAAACAATTGGATACACCGTACCGGGACGGTGGGTGGACAGCCAGACAAGTCATCCATCATATTTCCGATAGCCATATCAATGCTTATGTGCGAACGAAATGGTTGCTTACCGAATCCACTCCTGTGATCAAAGCATACGAGGAAAAGAAATGGGCGGAGACTCCCGAGACACGCCTTGATCCCCTTATCTCCATTGAACTGCTCAAAGCGCTGCATGTGAAATGGACCTCCCTCCTCCGGCGGTTGGAGCCGGATGATTTCCGGAAGAGCTTTGTTCACCCCGAAACGGGCAAGCACGTCACCCTGGAACGTATGGTCGCCATGTATGCCTGGCATGGAGAACATCACGTGGCTCATTTACGCATCGTAGCCAACAAGCCATAATACCATCTTGACCGCCCCCTATAAACGACCTTCGTTACTTTTTACCGCACATCTTGAGACCATCTATCCGGCCTTACTGAGAAGGATTCCGGAGATCGCTTACACGCGCGAGCGGATCGCCACACCAGATAAAGATTTCCTGGACCTGGACTGGCTGCAGCAAGGATCGAAAAAAGTCGTTGTGGTATCGCACGGACTGGAAGGGAATTCGACACGCGCTTACATCATGGGGATGGCCCGCGCCGTTTTCAGCCGTGGTTTTGATGTAGTCGCCTGGAACTACAGGGGATGCGGCGGCGAGATGAATCGTCAGCTTCGTTTCTATCACAGCGGCGCGACCGATGACCTGGACGCCGTGATCAGGTATGCCCTGCAAAAACAATACGAAGAAATATTTCTGATCGGTTTTAGTCTTGGCGGAAACCTGACCTTAAAATATCTGGGCGAACAGCCGGTCACAGGTGAAATAAAAGGAGCGGTTGCTTTTTCCGTACCCCTAGACCTTCACGGAAGTTGCCTGAAAATATCCAGCGCCTCAAACTGGATCTACGCCAACCGTTTCTTAAAAAGTTTGAAGAAAAAAGTGATCGATAAATCAAAATTGATGAAGGGTCTGGATGTGAACGCCATCGGAGATATCAAAACGCTGATTCAATTCGACGACCGGTACACGGCACCATTACATGGATTTCACGACGCGATCGATTATTACACCAAATGCAGTTCACTCCATTTTCTCAACGATATCCGGGTGCCGGCCCTGCTCGTGAATGCTAAAAATGATCCGTTCTTAAGCGAGTCGTGTTTCCCGTTTGCCGCCCTCAAGGATCACCCTTTCCTGAAATTCGAGGTTCCGGAATTCGGAGGGCACGTCGGATTCTCTCAATTCAACGAAAATGGTTTATATTGGTCCGAGGTACGTGCGCTTTCTTTCCTCGAATCAATCATCTGACAAAGAACTTCAACCCGGGCAACACGCATGATCGACCGCTATAGTATTACCGCTTCGTCTTCCAGGATCAAAGAAAGGTTTCATTCCGAAGTCCTGGATAGTTATGCGCCGAAATACAATGCGGCGCCTACTCAGCTTCTTCCCGTGATCACGCATGCAACACCCCAGGGTGTATCGATATTTTATTGGGGCACTTCGCCGGAATGGTCAAAGAACAAAGCGTTGGGAGAAAAGATCATCAACATCAGGACTGAGTCAATTCTTGAAAAAACATCCCTCAAGAAAGCCATTATGAAAACCAGGTGTATCATTCCCGCTGATGGTTTTTATGCTTGGAAAAAGGTAGGAAAAAAGACAGCCATCCCATACCGGTTCATCGCTACGGATCAGGAGTTATTTTCTTTTGCCGGGATCTGGGAAGAATTCGAAGATACCGATGGCCTTGAACTCCATACCTTTTCGATCATTACCGTAGCTTCCAATGAAATGGTGGCGACGGTTCAGGAGCGTATGCCCGTGATTCTTACGCCATCGTCCGAAAAAATCTGGATGAACCCGGAAAGCAACGAAGCGGACCTGATCCAGACGCTTGTTCCATACCCCGCCGAGAAAATGAATTATTATCCGGTGTCACCGCGGATTCACGATAGTCATACCAACCTGCCTTCACTCATTATACCGACACCTCCGGCCGACCAGTTCGGAAACCTGACGTTGTTTGATTAGGCTAACAATAATCCGGAGGGTTCCTGTCTGAGGTGGAATCATCCAGCAAATACGCGATGGCAGACTCACGCTGATCAAAGGCCCGGAAGTTTCGTTTGAACATGAAATTATACCCCTTCAAAATGACGGCCTGGGTGGCGCTGATTCCCACAATGGCCATTTTATCAATCAGGTGAATATTCCGCGCTGTCACATCTTCCACCCGCCGCATAAATCTGGCTGTTGCAAAGTTCCTGACATTATAAATGGAGAGGATCAATTGTGGTTCATTCTTCAACGCTATCTCCTGTTCAAGCGCCTTGAGAAGTTCTATCATTGCCTGCTCTTTGCAATCCGAATAATCGATTTCCACGATCGATTTTTTTCCGTATTTCAGAACTGTTATTCCCGCCATGTTACGATTATCACGCCGAACGGATTCCGAAAGATGCAGGATCAAAAACCATCATCTTCTTCCACCTCTTCCTCCTCGGGTGTTGCAACTTCTTTTGCTTTCTTTTCTTTTTTCTTCTTTTTCGGTTTCCCCTCTTCCGGTGCGGAATCAACCTCAGCTTGCTTGTTCTTATCCTTTTTCTTCAGGAACCCAAACGCTCCTTTCTTCTTTTGCGGCTGTGCCTGTGTGCTTTCCTGGGGCTGTTCTTGTCCACTCTCGTCGACATAATCAAAATCCTCATCGCTCTTCGCGGGTGGCGCCACGGTAGCAGAATCGACGGCGTCTTTCTTCTTCCGCTTGAACAGGTTTTTAAAGAACCCCTTCTTTGCTTTCTTTTTTACAGACTTATTGTCCTCCGCCTGCATCATCTGCGCGAGTCTGACATCCGGCAATATCAGGTTTCGCCGCAAGTACCACATGTAATTGTCCTGCTCGACGTTAAAACGAATATCCGCGACCTCATATTTTGGCGTTTTCGGAACATACCTTCCGGAGGTTTCGTCATATCTCGCGCTGTCCGGTGTGAGATATTTCAGCAGTCTCAGCTCTTTGTCTTTGGTAATCACGTACAGGCTGTCCCCTTCGACCTGTGTGGTGTCCTGCGGCACATCTACGATGTAAATACTATCGATAACCGACCGGGCGGCTAAATCGAGTTCCGCACCCGGTACGACGCCGTCTTCACCCATAAGTCCGTCCTCACCCACCTGCAGGGAATCGGGAAGTTTTGGATTGACGTCCTTCATCTGAACGGTTTGCATCATGCGTATCTTCTTCCTGTAGGATACCGGTTCGGCAATCAGGTATTTCGTCTTACTAGCGGTGAGTATCTTTGGCGTCGAATCCTCCTGGAAATAACTGAACTTCTTCCGCAGTTCATCTTTATCGTAAATGAAGGCACTTTGATAAGCAGGGCATATCAGTCGCTGTGTGCACGCGCTGAAGAGAAGGCTAAGACATAGTAATACAAAAAATGGCCTTGCCATGAATAGGGTAAATCGATCAAAAATAGGGATTTTACCGGGAAAAACTTTTAAAAATGTGGATTTGTAAGCCTTTGATAATCAAATTACACAGAATCTAACGCTGATTTCTGGCTTTTAGTGAGTCCGTTCACAACTAAATCATACGAATTATCGATCCACTGGTACAAAAGCCTGTCCGGAATCCCTCCATCCATCAGTACCGTGATCCAGTGCTTTTTGTTCATATGATAGGCTTCCTGTACGGACGAGTACCTTTCCCGCAGTTCAATTCCTGTTTCGGGTACAACTTTCAGATTTATGCTCGTAAAATCCCGGACATCCGTCAGTGCAAACATTTTTCCCATTACTTTATACACGAGTGTATCTTCACCGAAGGGAAATTCTTCCGTGACTCCTTTTTTGGAAAGACAAAAATTCCTGTACGCTTCGATATCCACTCACAGGAGCCGTTTCAGGATAAGAAAAATGACACCGAGGAGAAATACAACAATGGATATCTTATTGATCCCGTGCATCATTCTGATGTTGATGTTCGACGGTCTGGAAGGATCCTTTTTTCTAAAAAAATACCCGCCGACCTCCCCCAGCGAAAAAAAGTCTTTCCACGAATTCTTCTTGTCCGCTGCGCGTGCGGAATCATCGGGGTTATTTAAACTTCTGTTCGTTTCCATTTCCTTCGTGTTAATTATGTGTTCCTTCATTGGCGCCGGTTCCATTCAAACCCGGCTCGATCCAGTCGCCATGTTCACGGATGAGGTTAACCAGTTCATCCACAGCTTTTGCAGCCGGTACATTTTTCCGAACAACTTCTTTGCCTTTGTATAACGTGATCCTCCCTGGCCCCGAACCAACATATCCGTAGTCGGCGTCGGCCATTTCACCGGGACCATTGACGATGCAGCCCATGATACCTATTTTGATTCCCTTCAAATGACTGGTACGAGACCGTATCTTTCCTGTTGTTTCCTGCAGGTCGAAAAGTGTCCGGCCGCACGATGGGCATGAAATGTACTCTGTCTTCGAGATACGCGTACGTGTAGCCTGCAGGATGTTAAAGGCCGTTTCATTGATTTTTTTGTCCGGTCCGCAGTTTTCCGCCGCAATAAAGATACCGTCGCCAAGACCATCGACGAGGAGTCCGCCAAAATCCGTGGCAGCATACAGTTGCAGCTGTTCGAGCGTAAGGTTTCCGTAGGCTTTCCCGATGATTACCGGAACATCGCATCCGGCGTTCATCAGCGTTACAAACAACCTTCTCTGCTCAGCCATACCATGGTTATTGTAGGTATCGATAAACAGAACGGAAGTGGTATCGTCCTTCAGTTTTTTTATCAGTTCGTCGTTTATATCCGGAAGGCAGGCGTATATAAAATTCAGTTTATCTGAACATTCCACTCCCTGGATGTATTCGGATGCGCGAATAAACGGGTAAGCGCGCACCTGCTCCTTTTGCTTGATCCACGTCTGGTGATTGTAGATCAGTCCGAGTGTGCCGGGTATTTCAAAATCAACGATCGTATCCGCCAGAAATATATAATCACAAGCCATGTCCGTGATATTCCATTTGTCCAGCGGAACAGAGTACTGGTACCCCAGGGCAAACAGGGATGCGGGCGTCACCTTTGTTTTTAGCGAGAAGTCGGCCACGACACGCGGTACATGGTGAGCTCCGCCGATATTCAGCACTTCCCTTGTCTTCCTGCGGTTGTATTCGTACGGCGTGACCGGATAATATTCGACCGGAGGGATCGGATCGTGTCCCGCTCTGTTGTCATACCTTTTTGCCAGGTCGTATGCCACGGGTATTTCGGCCTCGGGTTCTTCCGTAAGTGACACCCTGATCGTGTCGCCAAGGCCGTCTTCCAGCAATGTACCGATCCCGACTGATGATTTTATCCTGCCATCTTCGCCGTCGCCTGCCTCGGTAACGCCGAGGTGAAGGGGATAAGGCTTAAAACCTTCCTCATCCAGCTTCTGCACCAGCAAGCGGTATGCCTGCACCATTACCTGTGGGTTGCTGGACTTCATCGATAAGGCAATACTGTAATAGTTCTCATCTTCACAGATCCGCAGGAATTCAAGTGCAGATTCCACCATTCCCATCGGACTATCGCCATACCGGCTCATGATCCGGTCTGACAGCGACCCATGATTGGTGCCAATGCGCATCGCCGTACCATATTCCTTGCAGATCCGGATGAGGGGAATAAATTTTTCCCTTATCCGGTCGAGTTCAGCCTGGTACGAGGCCTCCGTGTAGTCAATCGTTTCAAACCGTTTTTTGTCCGCGTAGTTGCCGGGGTTGATCCTCACTTTTTCGACGATCCTAGCGGCCAGTTCCGCTGCGTTGGGTGTGAAATGAATATCGGCGACTAACGGAGTCTTATAACCGCGTTTTCTCAGTTCATTCCTGATCGCCTCCAGGTTTTGCGCCTCTTTCATACTTGGCGCTGTAATGCGCACATACTCGCAACCCGCTTCGATCATGCGGATCGACTGCGCAACCGAACCGGCTGTATCCATCGTATCAACCGTGGTCATGGATTGTACACGAATGGGATTTTCGCCGCCCATGGGGACGTCTCCTACCCTCACCTCAATAGTCTTTCTCCTGCTGTACTGAACGAGGCTGTTGCAGTAGGATTTTATGGTCGCAACGTGTGGATTCACAGTGTCCTTGTTTACGGCAAATTTAACCTGAAAAAGGTGATATTGTTTACCCGATTTTTTAATTGACTCCGGTCAAAGGTCGCCAAGCTGGGGGCGGATGATTATTTCCTCCACCACACTCCGGGGAGACAACAAATAGGCCGAAAAAACGGCATCAGCGACATCCTCCGGCTTCATAAACCGCTCGTCAGGTAAATCAGTTCCGGCCCAGCTCTCCGTTCGTGTTGCGCCCGGCATCACGGCTGTGACTCTGATACCGTCCCTCATTAACTCGGCCCGAAGGCATTTTGAAAAACCCAATAACGCGAATTTGGAAATGGCATATGAACCGCCGTTCGGATAAGCCATAAAACTGGCGATGGAGCACATGTTAAAGATATGGCCACGCTGTTTCGCAACCATCAGGCTGACTAACCCCCGGGTTGTATGGTAGGCGCTGTACAAGTTTGCATTGATCATACTTTCCAGCGTACCGTCCGGCTCGGTGGCGATCTCACCACCTATAAAATAGCCGGCATTGTTCACCAGCACATCGATGGATCTTCCCAGGCCCCGGACGAACGCACAAAACCCGTCGGCTTGTTTTTTGTCGGAGAGGTCGGATACGGTCGCGAATATTTCAACCGATGGATATTCCTGCGATACAGAACGTTTCAGCGTGTCCAACTCCGTTTTGCTTCGCGAGCAGGTGATTACATCGAAGCCCTCGCCGGCAAACTTCCCGATTACCGCGCGACCAATACCCCTGGTACCTCCGGTTACAACGATGAGTTTGTTCATGAATGTTAAATGTTAGATTTTTGGGTATCTTTCGCAAGGTAGTGATTGCCTTCGTTTATTGTATTTTATGATCAAGGAGATTGGTAAGTATTTCATGTTTCTCGGTCACCTGTTTATCAACCGTGAAACATTCCGAACATATTACAAACTTGTACTGGAAGAATGCATAAGCATTGGGATCGGTTCTTTGTTCCTGGTCGCGCTGGTTTCAACGTTCATGGGCGCTGTTACCACGGTTCAGACGGCCTACAATATGGTCAGCGATTTTATACCCGACTACGTGATCTCGCAGGTAGTACGGGAAATGATCGTACTGGAACTTGCACCAACCATTATCGCTGTGATTTATGCCGGTAAGGTCGGTTCGAGCATGGCGAGCGGGCTGGGGACCATGCGAATTACGGAACAAATCGATGCACTGGAAGTTATGGGGATCAATTCCATTTCTTACCTCGTGCTCCCAAAGATCGTCGCTTCGCTTCTTATGTATCCGTTGCTTGTGATTATCGCCGGGGTATGCGGTATGGTCGGAGGATACCTGGCAGGTACGTTAACGGGAATCATCACACCGAATGACTATGTATACGGACTGCGATCCAGCTACAACGAGTTCACGGTTGTCTTCGCTCTGATCAAGTCTTTTGTTTTCGCATTCCTTGTTGCTTCCATTTCGTCATACAAAGGTTATAACACACAGGGTGGCGCATTGGAAGTAGGGATTTCCAGTACGCAGGCGGTAACGAGCAGTGTAATCGCCGTACTTATCGCCGACTATCTTCTGGCTCAACTTCTACTTTCGAAATGATCAAGATCCAAAGCATATCCAAATCTTTCGGCGACAAGCCCGTACTCGAGGAAATCAGCGGCAACTTTGAAAAGGGTAAACCCAATCTCATCATAGGTGCCAGCGGCACAGGAAAAAGTGTTTTGCTGAAGTGTATTGTCGGCCTTGTTCGGCCGGACTATGGGCAGGTCTTTTATGATGGGCGGGATTTCTACAGCAGCGATCGCGATACAAAGATCGAAATCAGGCGGGAAATGGGAATGTTATTCCAGGGTGGCGCGCTTTTCGATTCCAAGACCGTCGAGGAAAATGTGATGTTCCCGCTGGATGTGCTCACCCGGATGCCGGTGGCCGAAAAGATCGAACGGGTAAACTTCTGCCTGAAACGGGTTGGCCTGGAGAACGTGAATAAAAAAATGCCTTCCGAGATCAGCGGAGGGATGAAAAAGCGCGTGGGTATCGCGCGGGCTATTGTGAACAACCCGAATTACCTTTTCTGCGACGAACCCAACTCGGGTCTCGATCCCCAGACTTCGATCGTCATCGACGAACTCATTCAGGATATATCGGAGGATCTGGATATCACCACACTCGTTGTAACGCATGACATGAACTCGGTTATGGGGATCGGAGAACATATCATGTTCCTGTACAAGGGAAACAAATTATGGGAAGGCACGAAGAATGACATCACACACTCCGGCGTTAAAGAACTCGATGACTTCGTGTTTGCCAACAAAGTCATGAACAGCCTGCGGGAAAAATAAATTGTCAAAAACTAACAAGTCCACCCGACGGCATCTACCTGCGCTTGTATCGTTCCTGTGCCATTGTAACTGAGGGCACGAAAAAAACGGTTATACCTTAATAAATACTGCGGAAGCATTATGGCCGCCAAAGCCAAACGTGTTGCTCATGGCCACCCGGATCGGTTTTCTTACCGCGTCACGCAATATGATATTGAGGCCGGCCGGCAGTGCCGGATCTACGTTCGATGTATTTATGGTCGGCGGCAGCACACCCGTCTCCAGCGCCTTGATGCAAATAATGGACTCAATGGCTCCCGCGCCTCCCAACAAATGACCTGTAGCCGATTTTGTGGCGCTGATCAAAAGTTTTGACGTGTGTGGTCCGAAGAACTTTGAAACGGCTTTCATTTCACTTTCATCCCCGACAGGCGTGGAAGTGGCATGGGGATTCAGGTAGTCTACCTCTTCCGGTGCAAGGTGCGCATCTTCCAGCGCCCACTTCATACCCAGGAGAGCGCCGGCACCTTCGGGATGCGTGGCAGTGAGGTGATAGGCATCGGCAGACATTCCGCCACCGGCGACTTCGGCATATATTCTGGCACCGCGCGCCCTGGCGTGCTCATACTCTTCCAATACCAGCGCACCGGCACCTTCGCCCATCACAAATCCGTCCCTCCCTGTATCGAATGGCCGCGACGCCGTTTGTGGGTCATCGTTACGTGTCGACAATGCCTTAAGGGCACCAAAGCCCCCGATGCCCGCCTGGTTCACCGCGGCTTCAGACCCGCCCGTAACAATAATATCGGCTTTATTCCATCGAATGTAATTCATCGCATCGATAATCGCTGTCGTTGACGTCGCGCAGGCCGATACCGTTGTAAAATTCACACCCATAAAACCATATTTAATGGATATCCAGCCCGAAGCGATGTCGACGATTACCTTGGGAATAAAATACGGATTAAATCGTGGCGTACCGTCGCCTTTGGCGAACTCCATTACTTCCTGCTGGAAGGTATAAAAACCGCCATTACCGGAACCCCAGATCACACCGACCCTGGTCTTGTCTATCTTGTCCAGGTCGAGGCCCGAATCCTTTATCGCTTCATCTGAAGAAACCAATGCGTATTGTGTAAAAGGATCGATCTTCCTGACATCCTGCTTTTCAAAATAATTGAGCGGGTCGTAGTTTTTTACCTCACAGGCAAACTTTGTTTTGAATTTGGTGGTATCAAACCGCGTGATCGGTGCAGCTCCGCTTTTACCCGCGATCAGGTTATTCCAGAATTCGGAGACGGTATTGCCCAACGGCGCTAACGCGCCCAGACCGGTAACGACGACTCTTCTTTGTTCCATCATGGTTATTGACTGATTTGTTCGAGAATATTTTTGCAATGTTTTATCACCGATTTCATAGGTGCATTCGAAGACAATATCCGGGAGATCACGATGGCACCTTCAATGGAGCAGAAAAAAACCAAAGCCAGCTCTTTCGTATCTATGTTGGGTTTGAATTCGCCTGCCCTCCGTCCTTGAATCAACAGGGATTCGATAAATTCAATGGTCGTTCGGATTTCACCCGTCACATATTTTTTGAGAAAACGATTATTATCATCCGCTTCCACAGCGTTATTCATGAGCGGGCATCCGCCGGCGACGGGTGAATTAAATACGAACTGCTCATAGAAATCAAACAGGCTGGTGATTTTTTCCCGGAAATTTTTTGCCTTATCCAGTTTTGCATTGGCGGCTTCACGCGTCTTGCGCATGGCATATCTGAACGTTTCTACGGCGATCTCCTCCTTGTTCCCAAAATTGCCGTACAGTGCCCCCTTCGAGAGACCGGTGGCCGTTGTCAGGTCAATGAGCGAAGTGCCACTATAACCCCGTGTATTAAAAACAGGCGCTGTCTTATCAATTATATACTGCCGTGTACGGGTTGCCTTGTTCACAGGCACAAATGTAGTAAAAAAAATAAAATATACCGTTCGGTATATTTTATTGAGTTAAAAAAAACAGCACCCGGAAGCCCCGGGCACTGTCAACCCAAACCATAGACTATTTCGAAATAACTTGCAGACAACGAAGTAGAGAGGGACTTCTACTCTAAACCAGAATGATTTGTTGTGAAAAAGCCATTTGCACAAGTTGAGCCGAATTTTTTGCCTCACATTTCCGAAGAAGGTTTTTACGATGTGTTTCCACTGTATGGTGGCTGATGTTCAGTTTTCCGGCAATTTCTTTTGTGGTGAGTCCCGCAGAGATCAGGGCCAAAACCTCTTTTTCCTTGAATGTAAATGGAGTGTTCATCTTATATTTTTTTAGGGTTTCTTTTTAGAGACACCCTTCATGTTAGGACCGTGCGAAAGTAACCCGCCGGACAAAAAAAAATTATCTCAGGGATCGCTCCCGGGTGGGTTGGATGGAAGCTGCGCCGGGTGTCTTCGCCCCGGAAATCGTTGTACTCCTGATCATTATCGTTGATAACGAATGTGGTCATCCGGTTGGATGGGGGTCGAAAAAAGCTCTGTTGCCCTCAAAATTGTTGCTTAACCCCCGTTAAGGAACGCTTTACAGAAGGTTACATCCGGTTTTCGGCCGAAAATAGTACCTTGACTACAGAGAAGGCGGTTGTGGGTTGATTCGAAATTAAAGAGACAATGGATGGGTTACTTAGTTCGTGACGCCACATAAAGTCCGTCAACATGAATCAGGAAGAAATAATACATAAAATCCGGACTGGCGGACAAACCGAGCTCGGCTTGGTCTACGAAGAATACCGCGAAGAATTCCTTCACTGGATCGGCAGGGAATACCACTGCTCGCCCGACGACAGTAAAGATATCTACCAGTTAACCATTCTGATTTTTCACGACAACATCAAGCAGGGAAAGCTGGAACACCTGATGAGCAGCGTAAAAACCTATCTCTTCGGGATCGGGAAGAACATAGCCAAAGAGAATTTCAGAAAGGAAAAACGATACGTACCGATCAGCAAGGAAAAATGGCTGAAGGAAAATCTCATTGACGAACCGACACAAACGATCGACGAGGATGCTTTTGCAAGAGCTAAAAGTGCGCTAAATAAGCTGGGACAGCCATGCCAGCGCCTCATCGAACTATTCTATTATGAAAGGAAAAGTATCCCGGAAATAACCGCGGAACTCGATTACAAAAATCCGGAAACAGCCAAAAATCAAAAATGCAAGTGTATGGCCCGCTTGCGGAAAATATTCGAAAAGGAATCTGTTAATAACTCAATCGTTATAAATCATGAATCATTCTGAGAACGATATTACATTAGTCGAAAAGTATTTCGACGCCGAGCTAAGTGAATCGGAAATGAAACATTTTGCCCAGCGTGTCGAATCCGACGACAGTTTTAAAACGCTGGTGGAACAGGAGAAAGCGCTGATCGGAGCGGTACGTTACCATGCGATCACTGAAGACCTGCAATTCCTCGAGCACCTGGAATCGAACCTGAACGGTCAGGGGCGCAACGTTACAAGGCCTTTGAAAACCTGGTATCTTTATGCTGCCGCTGCCACAATCGGTATCATTGTCGTCGCCCGGTTGTTCCTTACTTCCTTTAATGAAACGCCCGACGAATTGTTCGCGGCTTATTTCAAACCTTACCCCAATGTGTTTGAACCAACCCTTAGAGGCGAAAACAGATCGGATGCCAGGACAGAGGCATTTCAGGCTTATGAACAGGGCGACTATCAAAAAGCCGCCGCGTTGTTCACCGAGTTATTAAAATCGGCAAAAGAACCTGGTATCCTGTTGCTGCTCGGGAACTCAAACCTGATACTGGGGAACCTCGACGAGGCCAAAGTTAACTTCACGACGCTGAACAAAGACTATGATGAACTCGACATACAATCGAAATGGTATTTAAGTCTTTGTTATCTGAAAAGCGGCGACATCGATCGCGCCAGGAACATGCTTCGCGAACTCGGAGAAACGGAAATCTCTTACGCTACAAAAGCGAAGGAACTGCTTGAAAAAGTGAAATAACCCTTAAACATATAAACTCAACCCAAACACAAATCCAAATGAACCAAGAATTACAATCAACCCAACGGTCATTTATCAACTTCAACTTAAATGTAATCGCCACTGATCTTCCGATGTCGGACCCGAATTTTAAGATCAAACTTGTACTTGATTTTGTTCCTGAGTTCACACCCAATACCCAACCTGAAAAATCGAATTTCAACGGCAACAGGGTAAATGAAATTCTTAATTTTATCGGCAACAAAGTGATCAAAAAGGTGATTGAATACATCTATTTTGACAGAAGCAACAATACGGAGTCCACCGACTCCTGCAAGGAAAACAGGTTACCCGAAGGATTTCATCAGGCACTTGAAATTTATGACCAAAGGCTTAAGATCAAAGCCGGCCGCGAAGACGAAAACGACATGTCGTACGCCGACTACCGCGAAGTGAGGAAAAACAGAAACGAAGAAGGAAATTTCATCGAAGAAATCGTTAACAACTATTTTAACAAAGAAGGAAGAACCGTTGAACTGAAGGAAAAAAATGTAACGCGCATCACATACGAATACCTGAGCCCTCCCACGCTAACGGTTGAATCCAAGACGGCTATAAATGGCGACAAGAAACTTCCCCGTTGACGGGTTAGCGTCGCAGCCTTCTTTTAAAAAAATAAATCAGGAGCAGCGTGGCCGCGACAGCCACAACGGACCATACGACCACCCTGCTCCTGTTCTCCGGAAATATCGGATCCAGGCTTCCATAAGCGATCACAGGCGCCCAAACCATCGGATCTGCAGAAAGTTCGTCCGAGGAATTAAGGTAATCCAGTTTTGCAAGCCGTAACGCGTCGTCGATCGTCGTACCCTCCAGCAGATAACCGTAATAATTATCCATCAGCTCAATGGATGCCTGGTCGTTTACCTTCCACAGGCTTAACAGGATATTTTCGCAGCCGGAATAGGTAAATGCATTCGCCATGCTGATCATTCCCTCTCCTCTGTATCCCTTGCCAAGGCCGGACTCACATGACGTTAATACAGCCATGGACGCCTTGAACTTCAGTGCATAAAGTTCATAGGCATGAAGTTCGCCGTCGTTCAGGGAATCATACTTCTTCCGGAAGTAAAGGCTCGCAGACAAGTCCTTGTCGACATCGCCCTTTCCATGGATCGCCAGGTGAATGATATCGTACTGAGGCGCGAGCGATTTAAAATTGGATTCCGTGGCGTCGGGCCCCGTGAGAAATTTACCTTTAGAAAAACGTCTCGACAACGCATCCAACTCCTTTTCCGCGCCTTGTATCTCCTCCAGTTCCGGGTCAGAACTGCGGAGCCGTTGTCCTCCGGTAAATCCGATGGCAAGCAGCGATGGATACCGGTTCATCCTTGCGCGCTTGTGAAAAATCATGGTCGACGAGTACGCATATCCGACGATATAGTCTTTTATCAGATATTTCAGCGCACGGTAATTGACTGCACCCATATCCGGTTTTTCGGAAAGGAGGATCTCAAACGGCACTTGTGCAATCGAGCCATCGGGGATCACCTGTATCCGTGCCGTGGCGGGTAACAATGGATGAAAAGGTTTTACAAGCATGGAATACAACGCATGGCTACTGAAAATAAACCGGTTAAACGTGTTTATGTCCGTACTCGCGTGTTCGGCGTTGAAATGTTCCACCAACCCATCCACCAGGTTTTGGACACTGTCGGTAGCTCCTACTTGTCTGAACTCGACCGTTTTTTCGGTGATCCCAAGTGCGTACACCGATTCATTTCCCCAGAAATACTCGAGAATCACCCGGTTGCCACTATGCAGCAGCGTCTGTATCTCAGGGAGCTGCGGCATTGTAAATCCATAACGGGCGTTAAAATATCCGGGATATTTCTGTTCAATCGAGAACTTGCAATCCTGGATCTGACGGTCCAGCAGCACCACTTCATTACGGAGTTTTGCCGTGGCTTCGTCCGTGGTGGCATTGGCGATCGCCTGATTCAATTGATCCTGGATATTAAATAGCCGGACCTTCAGGTCAGCGTGTCTTCGGATCAGACTGTCCTGGCTTGAAATATCCTGATTCCGCTCCCTGGATGTTAGTGCGTTAGCCAGTGAACGCGATTTGCTTTGCTCAAAATAACGGTAGGCAAGCTGGATCAATGTATCGGCAGTACTGATCTTACGCGCCTCAAACAGTACGGAAAGGAGATCTTCATACACATCATAGTTCGATTCCAGGAATTGCCATTTGGCATCTTCCATGTCCAGGTAGTTTCTTTCCTTCGACAACAATTCCTCAGAAAGGATAAGGCATCGTAACGCGTAGCCCAAATAGGCGGGTTTGTTCTTTTGATGGTAAAGGCGTTTGAGTGCCTGTGCTTTGATCGCAAGGATGGCGAATGTATTGTCAAATCCGTCCATATCTTCCGTCGGGTTGTCTTCGATACGGCTGGAGTGGAATGTTTTGACGGACGCAATCAGTGCCTTTTGATAGTTCGAGACGGCGGAATCGTACTTTGTCAGGCTTTCATAATATTCACCGATTGTAATATAGGCAAGCGACGCCCTGCGGCTATGTTCCATACCAAGGGCGCCGAGTTCCCGGAACAGATCTTTTGTTATCCCGAACAACTTATCGTCCTTCTGTAACGAGTACGCTTTGGCGATCAGCTGAAGAAGGTCCATGTATAATAACTTATCCTGCGTCGGATGGCTTTTGTACAGCGAATAAGCCTTGTAATAATACGTCAATGCTTCTTTGTACAACGAAGCAGCCATCAACGTTCGGCCTAGTCCCTGGTAGTACCATGCAAGCGTTCCCGGATCATTCGTCTTTTTGTTCAGCTCGATCGCCTCCAGGTAATATTGCCTGGCCATCTGAAGGTCGTTCTTGTCGCGGTAAATACCGGCAAGCATCGCATTTGACATTTCGAGATATATCGGATCGTTAAGGCGTCTCGCCAGCTGCAGTGTCTTTATCCCGTATGCGAGGGCTTTTTCATAATCCTGCTGCGAGTTATTGGTAGTGGCCAGGTTGTAATAATTTCTGGTGAGTACTCTGATATTATCGAGGTTGATCTTTTCCCTGATCTGAAGAGCTTTCTCATAGGACTTTTCCGCCAATAAAAAATCGCCTTTGTTGTACTTGTAGATGTCACCCAGGCCGTGATAACCATTGGCGATCTGCTCCTGCCATACGCCGGGCAGCGATTCCCAGATCGCGATAGCTTTTTCATAGTGGAGAACGGGGAGATCTATTTCATAGTCTGCGTTGTAAAACTCAGCTACATTAAAATGGAGTTCCGCCAGCGAGCTATCGGCTTTTACATCTTTCGTCAGCTCAACACCTTCTTTGACCCAGGTAAACACTTCAGTCCTTTTATCCTCCAGGTCACGAAAGACCAGGGAAGATAAGGCATTCAATGATGCGACATAAACGCGCAGGTCATTACTTTCCTTTGAGCGCCGCATGGCTTCACCAAGGATTGCATATGCTCTTTCAGGTTGTTTTTCCGCAAGTATCCGACCCTTGCCGTATAAAGTCAAAGGTGTTTCAGCCGACTGCGGATAGCCGGAAGTAATGAAAAAAATACCAAGGACAAGAATGAGGCCGGGCCGTACAACAAGCGTCTTCACATCCCTGAAATTAGGGATAGAAAACCGTATCGCAAGACTGATTAAAGGATTTTACAACCGTTAGACCGAAGTACACCATGGAAAAGAGCATAAAGAGAATATCGCTCTTGTGAACCCGGCAACCTGAGGTTGTAAAGTCGACGCCGCTAAGCTCCTTTGGCAACCTGGCGTTGTTCACCCAATCCTTCGATACCGAGTTCGACCACGTCGCCGGCTTTCAGGTAAATCGGAGGTTTGAAGCCAAGACCCACGCCGGCCGGTGTACCGGTTGAAATGACATCGCCCGGAAGGAGGGTCATGAACTGGCTGATATAACTTACCAGGAAAGGCACCTCAAAAATCATGTCATCGGTATTGTTATCCTGCATCATCTTTCCATTCACCTTTAACCACATATGCAGGTTGTTGAAATCGGCTATTTCGTCCTTTGTCACCAGGTAAGGTCCCATCGGCGCGAACGAATCACAACTTTTCCCCTTTACCCACTGACCATTTCGTTCCAGCTGAAAGGCCCGTTCACTGTAGTCGTTATGCAGGCAGAAGCCGGCAACATAGTCCATGGCATTTTTCTCCTCGACGTATGAGGCTACCTTACCGATCACGACAGCCAACTCTACTTCCCAATCCGTTTTTTCGCTTTTACGCGGGATGATCAGGGCATCGTTCGGACCTGTGAGGGCCGTGGTGGATTTAAAAAATATAATAGGCTCGGTCGGCAGCGGCATGTTCGATTCCAATGCGTGCTTCGTATAATTCAGCCCTACGCAAATGATCTTCGACGGTCGGGTGAACGGTGCCCCTATGCGAACATCCGGGGCGACTTTTTTCAGGGCGCCGGTATTGTCTTTCAACCATTGTCCCAGTCTGTTAAGGCCGTCAGATCCCAGGAAGGTTTCTCCAATGTCTTCGCCAAAAGCCGAAACATCAAATATTTCATTGTTAATCAAAACTCCGGGTTTTTCCTTTCCAGGTTCACCAAATCGTAAAATCTTCATATATCCATGTATTAAATTAATAAGAGCGTTTCAGGCACGGGTCAGGTATTCAGTTTTACGAAACCTCCATCGATCGGGTAATCGCAACCTGTTACAAATGCCGCCTCGTCCGAACATATATACAAAGCCAGGGCAGCTATTTCACTGGGCTTACCCATACGGCCAATGGGTTGCGATTTAGATAATTTTTCAAACATTTCTTTTTCTTTTCCAGGATAGTTCTTGGCCAGGAAACCGTCTACAAAAGCGGTGTGCACCCGCGCGGGGGAAATGCAATTGCACCGGATATTGCTGCCGAGGTAGTCTTTTGCGACGGAAAGGGTCATGGAAAGAACAGCTCCTTTACTCATGGAGTAGGCAAAGCGATCCGATAGTCCAAGGCTTGCAGCCACCGATGCGATGTTCAGGATTACCCCGCCACCCTGCTGTATCATATAGTGGATCACACTGTGCATCACATTATATACACCTTTTATATTGACCTGGTAAACCCGGTCGAAATCTTCCTCGAGTGTGTTGTCCAGTTTACCGATATGAGAGATCCCTGCGCTGTTCACGAGGATATCGATGCGCCCGGCTTTCTGGGCAATGGAAGAAATAATCTCTTTTACCTGTGACTGGTCCGATACATTCACGGCAAACGCCGAGGCTTTGCCCGAGGAAGCGGTGATGGATTTTACGGTTTCATCTGCCGAAGATTTATTAAGTTCGAGGATAAATACCTCCGCTCCGCTTGAAGCAAATAGTTCGGCAATAGCTTTACCAATACCGCTGCCGCCACCCGTTATTACCGCAGTTTTCCGTTGAAGATTAAACATGTTTCGATTGAAGTATCAATGATTGTGATGGCCGTTTAAAAAAGTGTCCCATTCGCCGGATTGTCCATTCATATGATCTTTCAGGAAAATAGCGTACGACGGCTTATATGGTTTTTTCCGGAGCGGCATCCCGGCCTCTTCCGGCGTGTAGTCTCCTTTTTTGGCATTGCAGCGTTTGCAGGCAGTCACGAGGTTAGTCCAGCTATCCGCTCCGTTTTTGGCACGGGGAACAACATGATCGATCGTAAGTTCGCGCCGCGTTCCGCAATACTGACACTCAAAATTATCACGCTTGAAAATATTCTGGCGGGTAAGATTGACTCCTTTGTAGGGAGCATTCACATACCGGTTGAGCCTGATGACGGAGGGCATAGGGTAACTGTGGGTAATGGAGTGCAGGCGATGCCCGTTCGCCGGCCTGACCAGTTCGCTTTTGTTCAGGAAAACGAGAATAAAGGCCCGCTCGACCGAGCAAACCATCAATGGACTGTTATCCTGATTAAGTACCAATACCCTACTGTTCATCCGAAAATAATCAACGTTAGAGCAAACATAACCTTGTCAATTTCCCGATCCTTGCCAACAAAAGGATGAAAACACACGAGGTTTTCTGATGGTAAGATAAAACCAATCCCCGTACTAACAAAGGAGTAGCCGTAAGAATAGGTTGTAGGGACCGGGTGTTATTCGGAAAGTATTCGTCTGATATGGGCGAACTGGTGGGTATAAATCTTTGTCTCCAGGTTCAGTATCCCTTCTTCATTCAAATGATCAATCCTGACGCGGCCGGAGGCGTGTATGATCCTGTCATCGTCCAGCAAAATACCCACATGGTTGACTTTATCGTCGGCGTCCTTAAAGAATACGAGGTCACCGGGTTTTCCCTGATCAACGGACTTGACCAGCTTGCCGTGGTTAGCCTGCTGGCCGCTATCGCGGAACAACCGGTAACCGCATATTTTAAAAACCATTTGAGCAAACCCCGAACAGTCGATTCCGAAAGGACTTTTTCCACCCCATAAATAAGGAGCGTTAAGGTATTTAATAGCCGTATTTTTCAGAAACTCGAATTCACGCTTCTGCCCGAGATTTTTCGCTTCACCATTGAAGGCGAATTGTTCTTCCATCTTAAATAATTCCGAACTGGAAATCGGGATCATGCTCCCCATCAATATGATCTGCGGGCTTTTGTTGTAGAGAATGCTCGCCGTAACGTCGGTTGTGATTTTGAACTCGGCACGGTTAAGGTATTCGAAATATTCCCGAAGGATAGTATGATGCTGCCTGGTATCTATCCAACCCTCATACTGATCAAAATTGATTTTGATCCGCAACCATTTCCTGTCCTTACTTTGTCCGGTTACTTCATAATGGTCACCAAAAAGCAGTTGACTAAGCTGTTCTGACTTGTCACTGGTATCGGCCCGAACGGGCACAATGCTGAGGCGACAAACACCAAAATCCAAAATTTCCATCAAATAGAGGGTACGTTAAAACTACTTTAATTTAAGTCTGTTTAGTTCCCGTTTCGCATCACGGTCCTTGATACTATCACGTTTATCATGGAGTTTCTTTCCTTTCGCCAGGGCAAATTCAAGTTTCGCCAGCCCGCGTTCGTTGATAAACAACCGGGTAGGTACTAACGTCAGTCCCTTCTCTTCAACCTTTCCCTCCAGTTTTTTAATTTCCGAACGTTTCAGGAGCAGTTTTCTTTCTCGTGTCGCCTCATGGTTGTAATGCGTACCCTGACCATACGGTGTGATGTTTATTCCTTTCACGAACATTTCGTCGTTATTCAGATAGCAATATCCGTCCTGAAGGTTAACCTTTCCCTCCCGGATTGACTTGATCTCCGTACCGGTCAGCACCATTCCCGCCACGTATTTATCCAGGAGTTCATATTCAAAACCAGCCTGGCGGTTCCTGATATTTATATCATTTGAAAAACGCTGCTTCTTCATATGTTATTCGCCCTTCTTCCTCTTTGTATTACCAGACAGCATGCCTTTTCCAAATCACCAGGAACGTGATCCGTCACCCCATGCAGGATCGATCCCATTCTTCCATTGGCAACAAAACGTCGTCCGGATATGCCCTGGTATGGATCGACTGGATTTTGATTCATTTCTTTCCTTGCGGTTTCAGTTTGCATTCTTTCATTAAAGCCATTGCGGACAAAGGTAACACAACCGGCTAAACAACCTCAGGAGAGACCCGACACAATATCGCGAGGATATACCACTCTACGATATGTGCGACCCGGCGCTATACTTTCCGCGACACCAAATCCTGCATCCCCTCCCAGGGAATGGTTTACGATCAAAATGGCATTCTTGCCATCGGTACCGTGTCAAGCCCACAGAAATCACCAGCCACATATTTGAAGTGCGCTGCCATCGCGATCATCGCGGCATTGTCGGTACAATATTCAAATGCAGGAATATAAACCTTCCAGCCTGATTTCTCCCCGGTGGCAGCCAGTTCGTTCCGAAGGCCCGCATTCGCTGCGACCCCGCCGGCGATGCCAATTTCCCGGATGCCCGTCTGTTCACTTGCCTGTACCAGCCGCGTAAGCAGCATACTGACCAAATGGTGCTGAAGGCTGGCGCAAATATCGGCGAGATTTTCCTCAACAAACAGGGGGTTTTTCTGCTTTTCGTCCCTCAAAAAATACATAAAGGCGGTCTTAATTCCACTGAATGAAAAATCCAACCCCGGCATCACCGTTTCCGGGAATCTGAACGCAGCCGGGTTCCCTTGCCGGGCTAATTTATCGATCAATGGCCCGCCGGGGTATGGGAGGCCCAGGATTTTGGCAGCTTTGTCGAACGCTTCCCCTACCGCATCGTCCTGGGTCTGGCCGATGACCTGCATGTCCGATGGACTATTCACCAAAACGATCTGAGTGTGCCCGCCGCTGACGGTCAGGCAGAGAAAAGGAAACGAAGGACTGGGGTCGTCGATAAAATGGGCGAGCACGTGTGCCTGCATGTGATTTACTTCGATCAGCGGTATATTCAGTCCCAGCGCCATACCTTTGGCAAAAGAAGTTCCCACGAGCAACGAACCCATTAAACCCGGACCTCTGGTGAACGCGACGGCACTTAAATCCGTTGTACCCACACCGGCTATCTCCAGCGCTTGCCGTACAACTGCTACAATGTTTTGTTGGTGAGCACGCGATGCCAGTTCAGGGACAACACCGCCGTATTTTTGGTGAACTGCCTGGGTGGCGATAATATTATTAAGTACCTTGCCGTTTACAATCACGGAGGCGGACGTCTCATCGCACGAAGATTCAATGGCAAGGATAACCGAGTGCATGCGTTAACAAATGAACCTGCAAGTTATCAAAAATAGGTTATCGAAAGTATTGGCGTATACGTTTACGGCTCTACTTTTTCTCCTCGTGTCTTGCTTCCTTATCCTGCAGATTCCGCCTGTCCAGAATTATTTTATCGGCAAGTTCCTGATAGATTTTACCCGGTTTACCGGATTCACGACAACCATAGAGAGTTCCCAGATGCTTTGGTTCGACCGCCTCGAACTGGAGGATGTTACGGTGTACGATCCGGAGGGAAATAAAATGATCACCGCGAAGCAAATCCTGATCAACTTCAAGCTCACTCAACTCCTGGATGGCCGAAACGTAAACATCGATGGCGTTTACCTGGATAGCGCTCATGTGTACCTCACGAAAATCAATGAGTCGGATACATCCAGGGATCTGAATATGAATGTATTCATCGCGAACATCAATGCGCATTACGGTGGTTCGGGCGGAGGAAAAACGCCAAAAATAAATATCGGCGAGGCCTTCATCAACCGGAGTCAGTTCACCTACATCGATCAATACCGCGACACGATAAAAAACGGATTTGACTATAATCATTTTTCGCTTAGCGTAGACGAAGGTCAGCTCAATAGTTTTGTGATATTGGGGGATACTACCGAATTCAACCTGCGTACACTGATCGCCCAGGATACCAAGACAAAATTCAGGATCAACCAGCTTTCGACCTTTTTCAGGCTCTGTCAAACTTCCATGGAGTTTATTGGCCTGAATCTCCAGGCCGGAGAAAGTACCGTCACCGACACGGTGCTTTTTCGGTATGATGGACTCGTAGCGATGAACAGTTTTGTAGAAAAAGTACGGATTCATGCCAGCCTGAACAATACCATTATCGATCCGAAGGATCTGGCTTTTTTCGCGCCCGGCGTTGAGCGCATTGAGCAACCGCTTAAGATCAGCGGGTCGTTCAACGGCAGGGTTAACAAATTCAAGTTTACAAAAATGAAAATTGATGTCGGGAAGACCCACCTTCTGGGGTCACTGGACATGGATGGGTTTCCGAACGTGACGGAAACGTTTATGATCATCAACCTCAGGAACTCTGTGGTTGATCCCAACGACCTGGCTTTTCTTTTTAACGATAATACACTTAAAAGACTTCTTCCATTGGGAAAGCTTACTATGGACGGTCAGTTTCTCGGTTATCCGAACGACTTTGTGGCGAATGGAAATTTTGCCAGCAACCTCGGCACAATAAAGTCCGACATCAACTTTAAAATAAACGAGGAAAACATCGACCGATCTATTTACAGCGGCAAACTTTCTCTCGACCGGTTCGATCTCGGCCGGTACCTGA
Organism: Chryseolinea sp.; assembly: GCA_041742155.1. Lineage (GTDB taxonomy): Bacteria > Bacteroidota > Bacteroidia > Cytophagales > Cyclobacteriaceae > Chryseolinea. The sequence goes on from JBGSJE010000016.1 coordinate 54,748, forward strand.
ACGATACCGTAACATTTCAAAAAGTAACGATGGACGGGCAGGTGATCGGGTCAGGCCTTACGCAGCATACCGCCGATTTCCGGCTTGACGGCTTTGTCGACCTTCTCGGAATCAAAGGTTACGACTACAAGAATATCATTACCCATGCCCGCCTGGCTTCGGAACGATTCAATGGGCTGCTGGAGATCGATGACCCCAACCTTCAGATCAAGATGAAAGGTTCAATCGATCTGCGGGAAGGAAGGAACCGGATCAATGTGCAGGCAGCTCTCGATACGGCGTTTCTGCATAACCTTAAACTGTCGAAGGACACTATTTTCCTCCATGCTGATTTCAACGCGGATATCTCAGGTCGGTCCCTGGATTCGCTGGCAGGAACGGCAGACGTTAGAAATTTTCAAATCAGCTACTATGACGAATCCCTGCAGTTGGAGAGAATTCACCTGAACGCAACCCGTGGTGAAAATGAACGATCCCTGGTACTGCAAACATCCCTTGCCGATGTCGGGATAAAAGGAAACTACCTCTTATCGGATCTCTATAAGGATATCCTGACGTTGTCAACGGAAATATCCCTCAACATAAAAAACAACAAGACGGCAACCGCCAACTATTACCGGAGAAAAACCTATAAACCAAAATCCTATCAGGCTGGAATTACTGTCAAGCTCAAAGATATAAAACCTCTTGTCACCCTGCTTGGCATCGACCTTCACCTGTCACCCAATACAACTATCGACGGGAACTTCACGAGCGGATACACAACCATTTTCCAGGCTTACACGGCTTTCGACTCGCTGCGTTACAACAGTACACTGTTTGTGAACACACAGATAGACCTGACTACATCCAAAATTGCGGATAGCACAAGCGTACTGGCTATCGCAAGTGTCAATTCCGGGTACCAGGCCATTGGTCCCAACGTAAAAACAAAAAACCTCCTCGCGGAAAGTATCTGGAACAAGAATCACATCGATTTTGGTCTCGACGCAGACCAGGAAGGCCAAACCAACTACGTCAGGTTAAAAGGCGCTGTCGACTTTCACCGTGACAGTACGATCATTTCCATGGCTCCTTCCGCCCTGAAACTGCTCGACAGGGAATGGAAATTTTCGCCACAGAATTTCACTTCCATAAAGGACCGGAACTGGACGTTTCACAATGTTGCATTGGTGAATGCCGAACAATCAGTCGGCCTTACGGGTCAGCTATCGGAAGATCCTTCGAAAATACTTTCCCTCCTTATCCACAAACTGGACCTGTCGCTTCTGAATGCATTGACGGACAAAAAGTTCACCGGGATCATGGACGCAAGGCTGGACATGAGTAATTATTATAAGGACGCTGCACTGCAAAACGAGATCAATATTGAGGACCTCACCATTAACAAGTTCCTGATCGGAAACATTACCGGGAAAAACCAATGGGATACTGCGTACAACAAATTCGACATAAACCTCTTCATCGATCGTATGGATAGCCGGATCTTAAATCTTGTCGGCGAATACAATCCGAGAGAAAAAACGTCGCCACTTGATATTGTCGCCAAACTGGAGAAAGCAAACCTGAATATTATCGAACCTTTCCTCGACGATATATTCAGCCGGATCGGGGGAACGGTATCCGGGGACTTTAAAATAACGGGCACACTGGCGGCACCCGAGATTCGCGGGGAAGGGACGATGAGTGACGCGCAGATCATGATCAACTACCTGAAGACGATGTATCGAATGACCGGAAAGATCGGGTTAACACCGACGTCCATTTATTTTAAAGAGATCGAACTCACTGACGGTTTTAAAAACAAGGGAAAACTGAACGGAGCGATTACACATCAGGCGTTTGCCAGCATGTCGGTCTCGCTGGATGCTTCATTCCGTAATTTCCAGGTGCTGAACACAAGTATCAAAGACAATAGTCTGTTCTATGGCCAGGCCTATGCCACCGGTACGCTTGACTTCCGGGGCCCTATTTCCAACCTGAGGATCACGTCTTCGGCCAAGACGGAGAAAAATACACGTGTATATATTCCAATCGGCGGGACCTCATCGACAGACCAGAAAGAGTTCATCAATTTTGTGAATTTTACCGACACCACCTTTACGAAAAAGGTCACCAAAAATATCAGTAACAAGATCAACCTGACCGGTCTTACGTTCGACCTGAACCTAGATGTAACACCGGAAGCCTACTGCGAAATCATATTCGACTTAAAGGCCGGTGATATCATACGAGGGCGCGGAAACGGCGATCTGAAATTACAAATTGATACAAAGGGAGAATTTAATATGTTCGGTCCGTTCGAGTTCACCGAGGGCTGGTACAATTTTACCCTATATGACATCATCAATAAGGAGTTTGAAATAAAAAAAGGAAGCAGGATCACATGGCTGGGAGACCCTTATCAGGCTGTAATGGATATCGACGCGTCCTATAATCAGCTGGCATCGCTGCTGCCGCTTGTACCCCAGACGGGTACGGACAATTCCAGCGTGTCGAATACGCCGCAGCTGAAACGGAAATACCCGGTACAGGTACTCCTTCAACTGGATGGTCCGATGCTTTCTCCGCTGATCAATTTTGATATCACGGCAAAAGACCTCCCCCAGAATATCCGGACAGAAAACGGTCAGCCAGTAAATCTCGATCTCATTTTTACAGCTTTTAAAAATAAACTGGACGAGCAGGAACTCAAGCGGCAGGTATTCAGTCTGATCATCTTAAGACGATTTTCGCCGCCCGAATCGTTCAACACCAGCGGCTCCGTGGTGAGCAGTCTGAGCGAACTGCTCTCCAATCAGCTTAGCTACTGGATGAGCCAGGTCGATGAAAACCTGGAGATCGATGTCGATATCGCATCGATGGATCAGGAGTCCTTCAACACCTTTCAGCTTCGTTTCTCCTACACATTCCTGAACGGTCGCCTCCGCGTGACCGGTGATGGAACGTTTAACAACACAAGCAGTCAGCCGACAAATTCCCAGGGTAGTCCCTCCAATGTAGCCGGCGACTGGACGGTGGATTACAAACTCACCGCCGACGGAAAATTACGGGTAAAGATGTACAGCCGTACGAATGTGAATCCGATTTTGAATACGGTCAATACCCAGACAGCCATGACCACCGGCGCCAGCATTATTCACACACAGAGCTTTGACGAACTGAGGGATCTCTTTTCAACATCCAGGAGGCAGAAGCGAAAGGAACAGGAAAATGCGCAACTGATAAAAGACGCGCTTAAAGAAGATGACGGCAGTGAATAAGTTATTGTTTTTATTCCTTGCAGTCCCCGCCCTGTCGTTCGGTCAACCAAGTGATTCCTCGTTCACGATTAACAAAAAAAAGCTGACAGGTCTGATGGCCGGTTCAGCAGTTGTTTACGGCGTATCGCTCGTTGCACTGAACGAGTTATGGTATCAGGATTCACCGCAGCAATCATTCCGGTTTTTCAATGACAATGCCGAATGGAAACAAGTAGACAAGCTCGGGCATTTTTTCTCCTCGTTTTACCTGAGCTATGGGACGTCCCGCGCCCTGACCTGGTGTAATGTATCACGGAAAAAATCCGATCTTATCGGGTCGCTGGTTGGATTCGGCGTGATGTTACCCATTGAGATTATGGACGGTTACTCCGCTTCCTATGGAGCCTCGGCAGGTGATCTCATCGCGAATGCGGCGGGCGCCGCTTTTTTCCTCGGGCAATCGAGGCTTTGGAAGGAGCCCCGGATTTATCCCAAGTTCTCGTTCCACCGAACAGACTATGCGCCGCTTCGCCCTAATGTCCTGGGGAACGGATTGCCCGGCGAGATTTTTAAGGACTACAATGGTCAAACCCACTGGCTTTCATTTGATATGGATAAGTTCCTTCCCTTTCCCCGCTGGCTGAACCTGGCTGCCGGATATGGAGCCGAAGGGATGGTCTATGCCCGCGACGCACAAAACCTGGAAGCCGGATACCCCGGTGCCTACCGGCAATTTTATCTCTCCATTGATTTTGATGTCCGGGCGATCCGGTCCAGGTCAAAGGCTATAAACACCCTGATCTTTATCGCCAGTATGATCAAACTGCCGGCCCCTGCCCTTGAATTCTCCCCGAAGGGAACAAAATTCCATGCGTTTTACTTCTGAGCTGAAAAAATATAGAGCGGGAGATATTATGATAAGCGCCTGATTTTCATAACTTCCGTTAGCTAACCAAACAACCTCTTATGAACATCTTGAATTATGTCCAACAATATGCCGAGCAAATTGGTGGACAGTTTACGGACTACGATCACGCGAAATCGGTGGTTGTCGTACCTATTAACGGAAGCCGCTTTCAGACTGTTCTGGCGATCACGCAGACAAGTGCCGTGTCAGGCAGGGATCAGGCCCTTTTTACGTCAAAAGTCTGTGAATATTCGCCCGCGTTGGATCTGAAGAACCTGCTGGAGCAAAATGCGAATTTTGACTACAGTAAATTTGTACTGGAAGAAGGGTTTCTTAAGGTTGAAGCATCCTGCCTGGCGGCAAGTGTATCGCAGGATCAGATCAAGGAAATGATCCAGGAAGTCGCACAGCTGGCTGATCACTATGAATTAAAATTAACGGGCAAGGATATTCACTAGGCTGCACCGGCACAAAAGACTTCATATTTCTCAACACGAATCGCCCATATCTTATACCTTTGCGGCAAGCAAGCTGCCTTATCGCTCTTTTTAGCAATAGCTGAAAAGGGAGGAAAGTCCGGGCAACACAGGGCGGCGTACTTCCTAACGGGAAGGCTTGCTCCGATTCGTCGGGGCAAGACAGAAAGTGCCACAGAAAATAAACTACCATGACCCGATTTTTCGGGACAGGAAAAGGTGAAATGGTGAGGTAAGAGCTCACCGGCCGGGTGGTGACATCCGGCGCAGGGTAAACCTTACGCGTTGAAAGGTCAAATAGGCCCCGATCCTGGGCAGCTCGTTCAACTTCCGGCTTGCCGGAATATCGGGGCGGGTAGACTGATTGATCCGGGCAGTGATGCCCGGGCAAGATAAATGATAAGGCTCCGCTTGCGGACGACAGAACCCGGCTTACAGGCTTGCTTATTTTTAAAAAACCTGTCAGTTTCAGAAGCTGACAGGTTTCTTTATTTTTAATCTCTAATAAAAAAGGCGATGTCGAAAATTTTAATCATCGAAGATGACAATAAGATCAGGGCCATCCTGAAAGAAATCCTGGAAGAAAAAAACCATGAGGTGGAGGAAGCTGCAGACGGCCTGGAGGGAATTAAAAAACTCGAGAGCGGTGGTTTCGACCTTTGCCTGTGCGATATAAAAATGCCCAAGATGGATGGCCTCGAGGTGTTGGAAAAATCGAAGGAAGCAGGTATCGCCACGAATTTTATCGTGATCTCCGCCCACGGAACTATCGACGTTGCCGTGGAAGCTGTCAAAAAAGGAGCATTCGATTTTCTTCAAAAACCATTCGACCTCGGACGCCTGGAGATTACGTTGCGAAATGCCCTTGACAAATCATCCCTCGTGAAGGAGACGAAGGTTTTAAAGAAAAAAATTTCTAAAAAACTTGAAATGATCGGGGATTCAGAACCGATCCGTCAGGTGAAAGAAATGATCGACAAGGTAAGTGCCACCGATGCACGCGTACTGATCACGGGGCCGAACGGCTCGGGAAAGGAACTTGTAGCCCGGTGGATCCATGAAAAGAGCAAGCGCTCAAACGGAGCCCTGATAGAAGTCAACTGTGCCGCTATTCCGTCGGAACTTATTGAAAGCGAACTCTTCGGTCATGAAAAAGGCTCATTTACATCCGCCATCAAACAACGCCTGGGGAAATTTGAACTGGCCGAGGGCGGAACACTTTTCCTCGATGAGATCGGCGATATGAGCCTTTCCGCGCAGGCTAAGGTACTTCGCGCACTGCAGGAAAATAAAATTACCCGCGTGGGTGGAGACAAGGAAATAACGGTACATGTGAGGGTCATTGCCGCGACCAACAAGGATCTGAGAAAAGAGATTGAAGAAAACAAATTCCGTGAAGATCTTTATCATCGCCTGAGTGTTATTGTGATTAAGGTTCCCGCGTTGAATGACCGCAGGGAGGATATCCCCCTGCTCGTCGATAAGTTCCTGGAAGACATTGCCGAAGAATACGGGGCAAGGAAAAAAGGCATCCAGCCCGGAGCATTTGATGCCTTGAAACAGCATAACTGGACGGGTAATATCAGGGAGTTGCGGAATGTAGTCGAGCGCCTGGTGATTATGAGTGGCGACGAGATCACGGCAGCCGACGTATCTACCTATATTTGACCGAATCATTCATCCGCGTTTATGAATACCGGCAACGTGCTCGATCCCCTGCTGAAGCATATCAACCGGTATGTTGTCCTCGACCCGGCAGAAGAAGAACGAATAAGACAATATGTACAGGTAAGTGACATCAAAAACAGGGAACTGATACTAGTGAGCGGACAGGTATGCAAAGCGAACTATTTTGTCATGAAGGGCTGCTTCCGCATGTACACCAACACGGATAGCGGCACCGAACAGATCGTTCAGTTCGGCATCGATAACTGGTGGATCACGGATTACACAAGCTTCGATTCGCAAAAGCCAACCTCTTTCAATATCCAGGCCCTCGAATCCGGGACCATCGCGATCCTGGAAAGGCAGGCACAGGATCAACTGTTCGCCGAAGTCCCCAAACTCGAACGTTACTTCCGGCTGGTTTTACAACGCGCTTATGCAGCGACACTCATGAGAGTTCACTTTATTTTCAGTCAATCCGGAGAAGAAAGATACCGGCATTTTAACGCACTGTTTCCCGACTTCGTTCAACGTATCCCGCAATACATGCTGGCTTCTTATCTGGGTTTTACACCGGAATTCCTGAGTAAGATACGCGCCAGGAAAGCCTGACCGATCTTGAACTAGATTAAGATTTTTATATCGCCTTCCTGTTTGTTTTGCAGGACAACATTAAACAAACAACAAATGGAAACGAGACTAAAAATCGGCGACGTGGCCGCCGAAGGTTACAAAGTAATGCTTCACTTCGAAAATTACCTGGATAAAACCGGCCTCTCCGCCCGGCACAAAGACCTGATCCGGATACGGGCATCGCAAATCAATGGCTGTTCCTACTGCATCGACATGCATACGCGGGAAGCGAAAGAGGCCGGCGAAGATGAAAGACGGATCTATGCCCTTTCTGTATGGCGCGAAACAACTTTTTTCACAGAAGAAGAGCGCGCCATCCTCGCGCTTACCGAAGAGGTGACACTTATCACTCAACGGGTCTCCGATACTACCTACCATCAGGCCGTGCGGTTATTGGGGGAAAAGTATGTAGCCGAAGCCATCTTTGCGATCATCGGTATCAACTCGTGGAACAGAATTGGCGTCGCTACCAATTTGATGCCTGAGTAAGGGATAGGCTCCGGTGTTTGCACGATGCGTTTTATCAAGAAGATGCTACCGGTCGTCAAACCACCTGGACGTAATGAATATTGCTGCGTTAGTTTGAACAGAAGCGTAGCCAATAACAGTTCCGCTTGTTCATTCACCAAAAACAATTTCATTATGAAACCCATGCAAAAACTTTTGACCGGCGAAAGCCTGACTATCCTGGCTTTCGCTGTCATTTTGTGCTCATTTTCACCGATACCCGGTGGTGACAGTTATAAAATCTATCTGGATAACAGGGTTGTCATCCAGGAGCATATTTATGGAATCCGCGATACTCCAAAACTCGTGCTCACGGGAGTAACCGACGAACAAATCGCCGTCACTTACAGCCACTGCGGCAAGATCGGGACGGCCAGAAAACTAATGGCAAAAGATGTCGAAAACCGTATACTTAAAAAATGGGATTTTATTGATTCTCCGGATGTTAAAAATGTTATGACGCTTTCAACTGAGGAAATCACTTCGTTGCCTGGCCATAAGGGGGAAATAAATCTGTACTACGCATCCAACGAATTGCCTGGTGGTCAGGTGCTAGCGGGTATTCAGGTGGAGGTAAAAACCGCGCGCAAAAAATAGCCCGAGTCGCGGATACATAACGCATGAGATAAGGATTGACCAGCCCTGGCAGTCCTTATCTGTTTTCCGGAAATTCCACGTTAACATTCCAATGATCGAATTCCTGTTGTTCTTTCTTCATGTCGCTGTCTCAAGGCCCGGTTTTTAAAACGTCACTCCAACTTTTGACCTTGGCGGAGTGTCTAACGGGAACAGGCGACCTGAAATAAAACAATACAAACATGAAAACGACAACCTTAACAATCATTGCATTTATACTCTTTTCATGCGATCAGAAAAGTGAAACTTCGGGGTCGTGCGTCAGGGTAAAACTCGTGAAGGAACTTTGCGGCCAGGCGGTACTGAAGATACTCGACGCGGCGTACTTTGGTGAGGGACAGGATTGGGATGATGGAAACGGCGTGGTTCATCAGCACGTCTTCTCAACAGTGTTACCGTGTATTATAGAAGGGCACCTGACCGACGATTCAGGTGTTATCCAGCCGGGCGTCGAGTTTCAGATCCAGTTCACAGAAGTCGCCGGCGATGATCAGTGCGCCCGGTGCAAGGCGCTATTGGACGGTCCTGAAAAATTCTCCAACGTCAGACTTGTGAATGATTGTTCGGGTGGCGGAGAGTAGGCGAAAAACGGCGGCAGTAACCGCTCGGTGAAATGGGTGGCAAATCAGAACATGATGACCATCGCTGCAAAGCTGACTCCAAAACCCAGCATTCCACCGATCATCACTTCGCGGGGTGTATGGGCATTCAATTGAAGCCTGGCTGTCATCACGGCGCCTGCAACGACGAAGGCCAGGATTGTAGGCAAAAAAAGAGCTCCGTCCTCGGACGTTTTATTTAACGGGAGCAGAATTCCGATCAGTCCCCAGATCGCCATGCTATGTACGCTCACTTTGTAAAAAATGGTCACGATCGTAGCGATCAATATCAGGATGTCGATGATGATTAAAAATTTGAGCAGGTTGTCGTCGATGCTGACCCTTGTTCTTGAATAAAAAAGGTAGGTAACCACGCCATAGAGGATCGTAATAAATGAAAAGGGAATAATACGTTCCTGCCTTTCTTCCATGGCGAGGGATTTTATAGAACCAAACGTCCTGAATATTCCAATATTCAGGGCAGGTAAAAGGAATGTCACGCAAAAGATCAGGAACACAAAATTCCAGTGTCCATCATCCTTAAGGGGATCCAATCCTGCGGGAAGGACAAGGGAAAAGAGGGCGAACATATAAGTTGCCAGTAAAAGGGGATGAAACAGAATGGAAACAATTCGCGCCAGTAAATTCACTACTACATCTCCTTTCTTAGTCTGGCAACCGGTATATTAAGTTGCTCACGGTATTTGGCTACAGTCCGGCGCGCGATATTATAGCCCTTTTCATTGAGGATGGTTTCCAGTTTATCATCGGAAAAAGGTTTGTCCTTATCCTCACTTTCAATGATATCCTTGATGATCTGTTTCACCTCACGACTACTTACCTCCTCACCTGAATCCGTCGTAATACCTTCGGAAAAAAAGTATTTCAGGGGATAAATACCAAAATCCGTTTGAATAGCCTTGCTGCTTGCCACCCTGGACACCGTGGATATGTCCATATTTATCATGTTGGCAATATCTTTCAGGATCATGGGACGAAGTTTTGTTTCGTCTCCTTCGAGGAAAAAATCGTATTGAAAATCGATAATGGCTTTCATCGTCCGAAGCAAGGTTTGCTGTCGTTGTTTGATGGCATCGATAAACCATTTTGCGGCGTCCAGTTTTTGCTTGACGAATGTTACAGCCTCCTTTAACTTTTTGTCCTTTTTGTTACTCTTGTCATATGCCTTGAACATATCGGTATAAGATCGGCTGATCCGGAGATCGGGAGCGTTCCTGCTGTTCAGCGTGAGCTCGAGCTTTCCGTTGTTATTGGTCAGGATGTAATCCGGGATGATGTACTGATTTTTGGTTGCATTCTGGCTGCTTCCACCCCCCGGTTTGGGATTTAGTTTTATGATGAGCTCCATCGCGTCACGCACAAAATCCTCGTCTTCGGTATCGAGTTTCTTCTGGATCTTCTGATAGTGCTTCTTGGTAAACTCCTCGTAGCATTCCGAAATGATTTTTTTTGCAACGGCGACATCGATATCGTGGCCGTTGTCCATCCGGTCGAGTTGGAGCAGGAGGCACTCCTGTAAATTCCTGGCGGCAATGCCCGGGGGATCAAACGTTTGAATTTTCCGCAGCACAGCTTCGACTTCTTCAGCCGTCGTTTCTATACCCTGTGAAAAAGCCATATCGTTGACGATCGATTCGAGGTCGCGGCGGATGTACCCGTCGCTTTCAATACTTCCCACCAGTTGTTTACCGATAGCATATTCGCGCTCGCCAAGGCCCAGGAAATCAAGCTGGCTCATCAACTGTTCATGAAGGGAAGACGACATCGGAATCGGCATTTCACGATTTTCTTCGTCACCATCACCATCGCCCTGCATTTTATATCCGCTATAATCATCGTCGGCCAGGTAGTCCTTGATATCGACGTCCTCATCGGCGGCGGTTGGTTCCTGAAGTTCTTCGGCTTCCGCTTCGTTGTTACTCTCCTCGGGCTTTTCCTGCTCTTCCCCCTCTTCCAGGGCCGGGTTAATTTCCAGTTCTTCTTCGATTCTCCCTTCAAGCTCAGCCGTCGGAACCTGCAGCAACTTGATAAACTGGATCTGCTGCGGCGATAGTTTTTGCTGTAATGACTGGTTTAAACCAAGCTTTTGCATGAATAGAAATTCATTTAAATTATTAACCTAATTACTCAAAGGTAAAAAAAATAGTCATAGTCTCCGTCCCCGTTCGTCCCCTTTTGGGGCTATCCATATCCGTTCCGTCATATTGTTCTGCAAACCGCTATTACCGAAGGTGAAGCTATGAAAATCCCCAAGTTTTTTCGTTTTTTGCACCCTTTGCCCCTGTGGATGGCAAAATAGAATCTGTAAAAATATATTACAAGGAAATGGCGCGGACAAAAATCAAGGAACTTCTTTCTCTTCAACCGGCAGGTCAGGTCGTAACCGTCAGCGGATGGGTCCGCACATTCAGGAACAATCAGTTCATCGCCATCAACGACGGATCGACTATCGTCAATCTGCAAGCTGTAGTTGAACTCGACATGCTGGATGAAGCTACCTTAAAACGAATAACCACGGGAACCTGTATATCGGTTACCGGAAACTTAATCGCGTCGATGGGAAAAGGCCAGGCCCAGGAAATTAAGGTCACCGAACTCGAGATCCTTGGGGATTGTGATCCCGAGAAGTTTCCGCTACAGTTAAAAAACAAACCCAGCCTGGAGTACCTGCGGGACATCGCTCACCTTCGTTCACGTACCAATACGTTTGGCGCCGTTATGCGCGTTCGCCACGCCATGGCTTTTGCCGTGCATAAGTTCTTTAACGACCGTGGATTCTTTTATATCCATACGCCGGTGGTAACGGGATCAGATGCCGAGGGCGCCGGGGCGATGTTCAGAGTCACCACACTGGATGCATCCAATCCACCCCGGGGGGAAGATGGAAAAGTAGATTTTAAGGAGGATTTTTTCGGGCGCGAAACAAATCTTACCGTTTCCGGTCAGCTGGAAGGAGAAACCTATGCACTGGCATTGGGTGAAATCTACACGTTTGGTCCCACATTCAGGGCTGAAAACTCCAATACTACCCGCCACCTGGCAGAATTCTGGATGATCGAACCGGAGATGGCATTTTACGACATAAAGGACAACATGCAACTTGCTCAGGACTTCCTCCAGTACCTGGTTCGTTATGCCCTTGAGCATTGTACCGAAGACCTCGAATTCCTGAACAAACGCGCGGCGGATGAGGAACAAGCCAAACCTCAGGATCAGCGTAGCGAACTCGGCCTGTTCGAGCGCCTTAAGTTTGTTGCCGAAAACGATTTTCAACGGTTATCCTATACGGAAGCGGTTGAAATCCTCCGGAATTCCACTCCTAATAAAAAGAAAAAATTCCAGTACCTGATCGATTCCTGGGGAGCAGACCTGCAATCTGAACACGAACGGTATCTTGTGGAAAAACATTTTAAAAAGCCGGTCATCCTCTTCAACTACCCTGCCGCTATAAAATCTTTTTATATGCGCCAGAACGAAGACGGAAAGACCGTTGCCGCGATGGATGTGCTTTTTCCCGGTGTCGGCGAAATCATCGGCGGATCGCAACGCGAAGAACGTTACGACAGGATTCTGCAACGCGTTCAGGAACTGAACCTTCCCGAAAAAGACCTCTGGTGGTACCTGGAGCTGCGCAAATTCGGTTCAGCTCCCCATAGCGGATTCGGGTTAGGTTTCGAACGGCTCATTCAGTTTGTTACGGGCATGACAAATATCCGCGATGTAATCCCATTTCCCCGATACCCCGGTAATGCGGAATTCTAGCCGATCCGAAAGAATTATCCATGCTGCCTGAAGGCAAGCAACGGGACTTTGCTGTGAAAAGCCATCTTCCTGGTCATACTCCGGTCAAACAGTTTTTCGTAAAAGGTCGGATCATGGGTGAACATTGTCAATAGATCGGCTTTTGTGGTTTCCACATAATGATCGATCGCTTCATCGATCTTTTTGTTTACCATAACCCGCACGATCACATTCTTAAATCCGCTTTTTTGAATGGCGGTATCTATCTTCTTTTCCAACGCCGACACTTCCTTTAGCGAAGAAGCGATGTGGATCAGGTGGACGATCGAATCAAACTTCTGAAGGTATGGTATGAGGGTCTTCAGTTCCCGCTCGAGGTGGGTTAAATCGCTTGCATAAACCACATTCTTAAAATTCCTGAAGGTTCCCAGTTCAGGAACGGCGAGAACGGGAATATGACTTACCTCGATCACCGATGCTGTATTACTTCCCAATACATATTTTTTCAAGCCGCTCGCTCCCCGTGTTCCCATTACAACAAGACCCGACCGGAGTTTCTTTGCTTCCCGTTTTACGGTATCGTTGAAAGAAGCACCCTTCACAATTTTTACTTTTATCGGCTGCGACGTTTTTACATGCTTTGAAACTTCCGCCACCAGTGTCTCAAGGTCCTCCTTCGCGATATCCACCAGCTCCTGTTCAAGCGTCTTTAGCCTTAGCCGCATCGTTGCCCGGGTAGGTTGAATGATATTGATCACATGAAGGAGCGTGACCGTACCATCCAGCTTATTGGCAATCTTAATGGCGTATTCAACAGCTACTTTGGAAAGGTCAGAAAGGTCTGTGGGTACCAGGATATTTACCATACTTTTCGAAAAATTGTTTTTGAAATATAACCCTAAATTAGGGTTCTTTGGTCGTCTAACAACTGATTTTAAGAGAAATGAAAAATACATTCGCGAGTGACAACTACGCCGGCGTTCATCCGGAAATCATGGCAGCCCTGCTTCAGGCAAACACGGGACATGCGGGCTCGTACGGAGCCGACGAGTACACGGCAAAAGCGATCGGTAAATTCAGGGACTATTTCGGTGACGACGCGGAAGTCTTCTTTGCTTACAACGGTACCGGGGCGAACGTACTCGGGTTAAGCGCCCTGACCCGGTCATTTCATTCTATTATCTGTTCCGACCTGGCTCACATCAATGTGGACGAATCGACAGCGCCCGAAGTCTTTATGGGATGCAAACTCGTAACCATCCCGACAACAGATGGAAAAATTTACGCGAGTCAGATCGAAGAGAAGATACAACGGCTGGACGATCAGCACCACCCGCAGGCCAAGGTCATTTCGATATCGCAGTCAACAGAGTACGCTACGGTATATTCTATTGCTGAGATCGAGGCGATATCGCGCGTCGCCAGAAAGCACAATCTTTTTCTTCATATGGACGGATCCCGGATCTCAAACGCCGCGGTCAGCCTGAACGAGGGCTTCAGGCGCATTACGCGAGATGCCGGCGTAGACGTACTTTCGTTTGGCGGAACCAAGAACGGAATGATGTTTGGAGAGGCGATCCTGTTCTTTTCAGCCGATCTGGCGAAGGATTTTAAGTTCATCCGAAAACAGGGCATGCAGCTACACTCGAAAATGAGGTTTATCAGCGCGCAGTTTGAAGCGTTGCTGTCCAATGATCTATGGAAACGGAATGCTGCACATTCAAACCGGATGGCGTCGTTACTGGCCAATGAGATCAGAAAAGTTAAAGGGGCGAAAATAACACAGTCTGTTGATGCTAATGGAATCTTCGTGACACTGCCCCGCGAGGTGATTCCGGCTCTTCAGGATGAGCACTTCTTTTACACCTGGAATGAACGCATTTCCGAAGTCCGCCTGATGTGTTCGTTTGATACGTCGGAGGAGGAAATATTGAATTTCAGCAATAAGTTACAAATGCTGCTTCCCGGTTAACGGAGTGAACTACCGTTTCAGGAACTTATAGGTACCGCGGAACTTCGAGTGTTCGTCTTTTAACGCGAGAAGGTAATATCCCGTGTCAAAGTCCTTTACCCTGATGCGGATCTCATGCTCGTCAATTCGTTCCGTTTCGATGGCGATTTCATTCCCGATTATATTGTGCATCGACACCTGAACCTTGTCAAGATTAACATTTTCCAGGCGGACGTGCACGAATTCAACGGCTGGGTTCGGGAAAATATGGACGGCCTTGGCGATGTCCTTGCGGTCGGCTATCTCATAATCATAACTTGCCTGCGACTGCGCGACGGCAGAGCCAGCCAGTAGAAAGAGAATGAAAATAGTAAAAATTGACCTCATCTTAAGTTCGCTAATGGTTAATATACGACAATTTTCGCACCAAAGTTTTCATAAAGGGCATATTCTTTATGAAGCTTGTTTTAACCCTTAGATGTGGTATAAGCGCAAAAGGTTTAAATGGGAGGAAAAATATATGGTGTTTCTTTTATTCCCGGTACAACCTGAGGAAAGCTGCAGGCAGGAAGGTGACGATATCGGAAGCTATCAGGCTGCTCATCCCTGTCTCGGGCAAAGCAAGGTTACCCGCCAGCCCGTGGAGGTAAACCCCCAGGATTGCCGCGTTTACGGATTCATAATCCTGAGCCATAAGGCCTGTCAGGATCCCCGTCAATACGTCACCCGTACCTCCGGTGGCCATACCCGGGTTTCCGGTCGGGTTAAAAAAGATACGCCCATCCGGGGCCGCGATGGACGAGAATGCCCCTTTTAAAACGATAACCGACTGAAGCTGAGCCGCCAGCTTTTTCTGTTTTTCCAGCCGTTCAAAATCGTCCTTCCAATCTCCCACGAGCCGCCCGAATTCCTTCGGGTGCGGGGTTAAGATGCTTCCCGGCGGAACCAGCCCCAGGAGGTCGGGATTTTCAGACAGCATGTTGAGCGCGTCGGCATCGATGACCATTGGATGGGGATGTTGCTCCAAAAGATGCCGGAATGCCTGTACTGTAACTCCATCCATCCCTAAACCCGGGCCGATACCGATAGTATCGTATACTTCTCCCCCGATGGGAGACGAAAAAAAATTTTCATTTTGGTCTATGCTTACCATCGCCTCGGGCACAGCCGTTTGCACAATCGTATACCCCACCTTGGGGATGTGGACAGTAAGCAGACCTAAACCAGCGCGAAGAGCTGCTCTTGAAGCCAGAATTGTCGCTCCCATTTTTCCCAAGCTGCCGGCGATGAGTAAGGCGTGGCCAAATGTTCCCTTGTGATCAAATTTCGACCGCTTTCTGAGGATCTTGCGGCAATCTTTCTGGGTGACGAAATAATGCTGCGTATCCGCGTTGCGAATAAAATCCTTATTCAGATTAATATCCACAAGGCTCCACTCTCCGACAAACGGATAATATTGCGGAAAGAAAAAAGGCATCTTCGGCAACTGGAAAGAAACCGTAAAATCGGCTTTCACTACCGGGCCCGTTGAATGGCTATCGGTCATCAGTCCGGATGGGATATCGACGGCAACCTTGACAGCTGCAGCCTTATTGACACATTCGATCACTTTCGCATAAATTCCGGCGACGGGGCGTGTAAGGCCCGAACCAAAAACGGCATCGATCAATACCTTCCGGTCATCAAAGAAGCGCTCATCAGACTCATGGATCACCTCCAGTATTTCGACCTTATTTTTCCCCAGGCGCGAGAAGTTGATTTTGAAATCGGGCGATTCCGGGACAGATCCCCGAACAATCCATACTTTAACTGGATATCCCAGGTCATGAAGTATCCGGGCGATACCAAGTCCATCACCACCGTTATTTCCGGTGCCGCACACCACGCCTACTGTACTCTGGTTATCAAACCGTTCGACAAACCAGTTTACGAAGGAGCGACAGGCTCGTTCCATGAGGTCAATGGACTCGATCGCTCCCTGCTCGATGGTATAGGCATCGAGGGCTCGGATCTGATTGGCTGTGAGTATCTTTATCATGGACGAAATTAAATGATCACCGGTCAACTTCACCCATCACTACATCGATGGAGCCTATAATAGCGATGAGGTCGGCTATCAAGATACCTTTGGCAATTTCCGGAAGGACCGAAAGGTTGACAAAACTGCACGATCTGCACTTGCACCGGAAGGGTACATCGCTTTTGCCGTCAGCCCGAAAGAAGAAACCCAGTTCCCCTTTGGGAATCTCGGCGCGGACATACAAGTCCTGCGCTTTGGGTCGGATCTTTTTAGGAACCAGTGCCTGCGGGTCGAAATCCCTGGTGCGTTTGTGTTCACCGATGAGTTGATCCAGGCATTGATCCGCGATCTTCAACGATTCATAAATTTCACGCATGCGCACGTATGTCCTGTCCCAGCAATCGCCCACGGTACCCATTTTTCCTTCGCCCACGGGTACCTCAAAATCAAGCAAGGGATAAACCGAATATCCATCCACGCGTCTCAGGTCAAAGCGCAGCCCGGAACCCCGAAGCATCGGACCTGTTACTCCGCAATTGATCGCCAGGTCCAGTGGAAGCACGCCTACATTTGCCGTTCGCTCGATAAAAATTTTATTTTCGATCAACACACTTTCAAGTTCCGCCAGTTTCGGTTTGATGTATTGAATAAACTCCCGGCATCTTTCTTCAAAACCGACAGGGAGGTCGTAGAACAGGCCGCCGATCCAGATATAGTTATATAACAACCGCGCGCCGGAAGCCCATTCAAGAAGGCGAAGAATATGTTCCCGGTCGCGCATCAGCCAAAAAAAAGGGGTGAATGCGCCGATATCCATTCCGTAAGTCCCGATGGCAATAAAATGCGACGCTATTCGATTAAGTTCTGCGACCAGCACACGAACGTACTCCACACGTTTCGGAATGAGGTGTTCGATACCCAGCATACGTTCAACCCCCATGGCATAGGCGTGCTCATTGTTCATAGACGCCACATAATCCAGGCGGTCGACAAACGGAATAACCTGGTTGTAGGGGAGATTTTCGGCGTGTTTTTCAAAACAACGGTGCAGGTATCCGATATGCGGAACAACCTCCCTGACAATTTCCCCGTCCATCAGCACTTCAAGACGTAACACGCCGTGTGTTGACGGGTGCTGCGGTCCCAGGTTAACAATCATCTCTTCCGCCCGTAAGTTACTTTCCTTGAATTTGTTCGGTACGGAAAGGTGAAGGTTCCCGGGGTGAGATCGATATTGGATGTTATCCGTTGGCATGCATTAATACTCTATTTTGATATCTCTGTAATATTGCTGATGCTTATAATCCTTTCGCAGGGGATACCCTTCCCAATCACCCGGCATCAGGATCCGGCGGAGGTCGGGATGGTGAAGAAATTGAATGCCGTACATGTCAAAGATCTCGCGTTCATGCCAATCGGCCGTTCGCCAGATATGGCTGACCGATTCAATCTCCGGCTTATCCCTCGGTAGGATCACCTTGATCATCAATTGAATGTTGAAGGGAATTGAATACAGATTGTAGGCAATCTCCATCGTTCCAGCATCGACACCGTTGTCGATACCAGTTATACAGGATAGCATGTCGAAATAAGTCAACGGGCTCTCCATCAGATTACGGGCAACCCGGAGCAAATCTTCCCCCGGGATCTTTATCGCCCCGGGTGTCGCGTTTTCATCGGGGATTGCGTCGCCACGGGTGCAAGCTTCCCTGACCAGGGTCACGACGTGTTCAGGTATTGACATGGGTTTGCCGGTTGAGTTTTTCGATTGCCTTGGGGGCCATTAAACTTTCCGCCCTTATCTTCTCCTGTAGTTTGAGGAACCCTCCGATCAGCGCCTCCGGGCGGGGTGGGCAACCCGGAACATAAACATCCACCGGAATAATCCGGTCGACACCTTTGACGACATGATATCCGTGTTGCCAGTAAGGACCGCCGCAATTGGAACATGAACCCATCGAAATCACATAACGTGGTTCCGCCATCTGTTCGTAGAGCCTTTTGATTCGATCGGCCATTTTAAAAGTAACAGTACCGGCGACGATCATCACGTCTGCCTGCCTCGGGCTGGCGCGTGGGGCCATTCCAAAGCGATCCATATCGTATACCGTTGTCCCGGTACTCATAAACTCGATTGCACAACAGGCAAGACCAAAAGTCATCGGAAACATCGACGACAATCTCGCCCAATTCAACAGGTCATCCAGTCGCGTCACAATGACTCCTCCGCTTTCAAAACGTTGATCCAATAATCCCATAGTAAGCTACAAGTCAGGGTTTATTTGTCTTTTTATACTTTTCATTAATGGCGTCATAATGTTCCTTCGGCACGTTCGACCGGAATGGCGTTGGCGCGGGGTTTGGTTTAACCCAATCCAGGTACCCGTTTACCCAGGTATAAGCCAGGCCCAGTGCCAGTACACCGATAAAAATCAACATCTCGATCAGCGCATACCATCCCCAGCTACCATTGGTTTCCTGCTGTAAGACGGGGCTGGCAAAAACAGTTGACCATGGGAAGAGAAATACGATCTCCACTTCAAACAGCAGGAATACCAGCGCTACTACATAAAACCGTATGTTGAATTGGGTATAGGCCGAACTTACAGGTTCTTCACCACTTTCGTAGGTTGACAGTTTTTCCGCATTGGGGCGATCGGGTCGTACCAGTTTAGAGAGCAGCAACGTCACTAATATGAAGACAACACCGGCGATGATGAATAGCAGGATTTCTCCGAAGGCTGATAAGTAACGATGCTGGTCCATGGAGACCAAAGATAAGCACACAAATTAATTTCACACTATACGAAAAGGCGGACGCCTAAAGATCGGTGGTGTTGAAAGTATCACCCTGCGCAACATCGCCTGACTCAAACCCTTTCTTAAACCAGCGCATGCGTTGTTCAGAGGTGCCATGGGTAAAGGAGTCCGGGACGACCTGTCCTTGTGTTTGCATTTGCAGGCGATCGTCCCCAATGGCGCTTGCTGCGTTCAAGGCTTCATCAATATCTCCGGGTTCGAGTATCCGGCTCATATTATTTGCGTGGTGAGCCCACACGCCGGCAAGAAAATCAGCCTGCAATTCGAGGCGCACGGAAAGTTTGTTGTATTCCTCCTCGCTTACACGTTCGCGTGTGGCATGTACCTTGTCTGTTATTCCCATCAGGTGCTGGACATGGTGGCCAACTTCATGTGCGATAACATAGGCCTGGGCGAAGTCACCCGGTGCCTCAAAACGATTCTTCAGATCCTCATAGAAGCTCAGATCGATATAGACTTTCTCGTCCGCACTGCAGTAAAACGGACCCGTGGAAGCGCTCGCGGAACCACAACCCGATTGCACCGAACCGCTGAACATCACCAAAGTCGGCTCGCGGTAATCATCCAGGAGTTTATTCCACACGTCTTCCGTATCCGCCAGTACCACACTCACAAATTCCCCCAGCTCCGCTTCTTCAGCTGTCGGCTGCCAGTTCACATCCTGTTCTGAAGTTACAGCGCCCGATTGCGTCTGTATGTCCTGCAGCAGGCTTAGCGGGTTCTTACCCAGGATAAGACTGATCACAACGACTACGGCAATGGTCCCCAGTCCGCCCTTAAAGGCCATACCGCCGCCACCGCTGCGTCCCCTTTGGTCATCCACATTTCCGCTTTGTCTTCTGCCTTTCCACTGCATAATACCGGCTTTAGTTATCGGGAGGAAATTACAAAAGGTAAGGTCCTCCTGCAATTTAAAAAGCTGTAAAAACGGAAAAGCGGGAAATCGGACTGCTTTTTCCAACTGTGTCCGGATTCATTACCGGAGTAGGTATCCCGGCAATAAACCTAATTTTTTACACAGAAACCGTTGAATATTGTGACCCTTGATCAATCTTTGCATCTCCCATAAGAACGACACATGGAAAACGAACTTATAAACAACTTGCGTGAAGCGTTACAATTTTCTCCCAATAACGTACCGTTGCGGCTTACACTTGCCGATGCGCTGTTGGCCAATCATGCAGTTGAGCAGGCCGAGGTCGAATACAAATTTGTCCTCGAAGGCCAGCCGGAAAACATACCCGCTAAAATCGGCCTTGCCAAAATCTATTTCGAACAGCAGAAGTATTCAATCGTCATTGTTATCGCCGAAGAACTGCTGGACTCGAGAGCCAACGATGTGAACCTGTTAATGATGATAAGCAAATCATTGTTGAGAAATGGCGAGAGCGGCAAAGCAATTGATTATTACAAACGGGCGCTTGGCCTTAATCCGGCGCTTTCGGATGCCGAACTGGACCTTCAGCTGAGGAAACCAACCGCTGCGCAGGGGGAAGTAGAAGCGTTACTGGAATCAATCGAAGAAGAGGCCGGAAACCTGGAACGTCCATCCATCAATTTCGAAGACGTCGGGGGAATGAACAAAGTTAAGGAGGAGATAAAGATAAAGATCATTCAACCCCTTCTTCACCCCGAGCTTTACAAAGCGTATGGTAAAAAAACGGGGGGTGGTATTCTGCTGTTTGGCCCGCCTGGTTGCGGCAAAACCCACCTGGCCCGCGCAACAGCCGGACAAATTAATGCCAGCTTCATTTCAGTCGGCATTCACGACGTGCTTGATATGTGGAGCGGCGGGAGCGAACAAAAACTTCACGCGTTGTTTGACATGGCCCGGAGAAGAACGCCGTGTGTTTTGTTTTTTGACGAGATCGATGCATTGGGCGCGAGTCGTTCCGACATGCGCCACTCGTCCAGCAAAACGCTCATTAATCAGTTCCTGACAGAGCTGGATGGAATCGACCAGTCAAACGAAGGTGTTCTTGTCCTCGGTGCGACCAATGCACCCTGGCACCTGGACAGCGCGTTCCGTAGACCCGGGAGATTTGACCGGATAATTTTCGTCAGGCCACCCGACGCCGAAGGCAGGGAGGCCATATTGAAGATCCTGTTAAAAGACAAACCAACCTCGGTCATTGATTACGTGACGCTATCAAAACAGGCGGAAGAATTTTCGGGCGCGGATCTGAAGGCATTGGTTGACATAACGATCGAGGGAAAACTAAGGGAGTCTTTCGAAAAAGGCGTACCGCAGCCCATCCACACCAAGGACCTGATGACAGCGCTAAGGCAGGTCAAGCCATCGACAAAGGAATGGTTCAACACCGCCCGTAACTATGCCTTATATGCGAATGATTCCGGGTTATACGATGAAATTCTTGAATACTTAAAAATAAAAAAATGATCGACGCACAATTGGAAAGGGCTCAGCAACTGGTAACCCTGCAACGGTATAAAGACGCCGAAACCGAATTGCGTATGGTACTTTCCCAGCAGCCAGAAAATACACAAGCCCTGGCGTTGTTTGCGATCTGCCTTTCCGAGCAGGGAAAAACCGGTGAAGCGACACAGGTTATTCAACGCGCCATCGGCAAGGAGCCCGACAACGATTACCTGCTTTACCTTCAGGCGCTGTTTCATCACAACGACAACAAGCTTAAAGAAGCTGAGAAATTCATCCGCAACGCCATAGCCTTTGACCCGCACAACGCCGATTATTTTGGTTTACTGTCGGCTATCAACCTAAAACAAAAGGAATGGAAACAGGCACTCGATAATGCCAACAAAGGCCTCGAAGCCGATCCCGACAACCTGCAAAGCCTTAATTCGCGTTCTGCTGCCTTGTACAAGCTCGACAAGAAAGAAGAAGCTTACGCCACGATCCAGGAAGCGCTGAACCAGGACCCTGAAAATCCGCATACCCATTCCAATATCGGGTGGGGTCTGTTGGAAGCCGGCGATCACAAAAAAGCCCTGGAACATTTTCGGGAGGCATTAAAAATAAATCCGGGCTACGACTATGCAAAAGCCGGACTGGTGGAAGCACTGAAGGCCCGTTACCTTTTTTACCGGCTGTTCCTGAAGTATGCTTTCTGGATCAGCAACTTCAAAGGCAAGGCCCAATGGGCGATCATACTCGGATTGTATTTCGGCGTCAAGTTCCTGGGCAAGGTTTCCGAAAACAATGAAACCCTTGCTGTTTTTCTCAACCCTATCATATACCTCTATATCGCTTTTGCCATTTCCACCTGGATCATTACGCCGTTATCGAATCTGTTTCTGCGCCTGAATGTCTACGGCCGGTACGCATTGACGGACGATGAAATCAAAGCTTCCAATCTCGTGGGTATAGCTTTCCTTGTCGGCGCCAGCGGCTTTCTCGCCTATCTTTTGGCCGGCGACTTCCTTTACTGTATCATCGGGATATTCGGTATCGGTATGATGATCCCGCTGTCTTCCATGCTGACACCGGAGAAAAAGCGATCGAAGAATATCCTCGCCGCATATTCCGTAGCGCTGGCGATCACGGGTCTGGCCGCGATCTTTACACAACTCTCCTCCGGCGAGGTTACCGTGTTCTTTCCGATCTTTACATTTGGTGTCGTGGCCTATCAATGGATTGCCAATGCGTTCCTCATCAGGATGTAGCAGGAAGCGTTTACTTCCATGCTGCAAGGATGATACCCATGATCGTCAGGGAAACGACACTATAACCTGCGTTGATTAGAAATAGTGTGAACGACTTTCGTTCGAAGAGGTAATGTGTTCCCACGAATGTGGCAACCCATCCAAAACCGGCAAGGAATCCCCATAACGCGCCCATTGCCGGTTTATCTTCCGGCCCCATAAACATGGCCAGGTTAACGGCGGCAACCAGGGCCAGCACGAAGGAAAGACCAAAAATCTTTACCATATTTCCGCCTTTGAGGCTTTCTTCGGTAAATCCATTCTCACGCATCCAGGCTTTGCCAAAGACAGCAGGTGAATACCATAATCCTCCGATGAGGAACGTTGAAACCGCGGCTACTAAAAGAGCCCAGTAGTTGAGTTGTACTTCCATATGTGTTCAGGTTTAAGATTGGGAAGGGTTGTTGTGTATTAAATAAATGATGCCGATGCAGTTTGTGACTCCTGAAATTGTCAATTTTATAAACACGGAAACTTACCGTGGAACTGAAACGGAATAAACGGTGCCTGAAGCGGAAAATAATATTGCTGACAGCGAAATACAACTGAACGACCGGACCATGCGGCTCATTGGTATTCCGTTCTTCGGGATTGCGATCCCGAACCTGACCGGGCTTTTTGGTTCACTTGACTACGATCGTGCCGCCTACTGGCTGGGGTATCTATACTTCATCGCGCTTGCAGCCTTTATCTGGCAGGGTAACCGCTACCTGTTGTTCCGCACGCGGAAACGATTCACGTGGTTCGACAGGCCTATCGAAAAACTCGTGCTGCTTTTTATGAACAACATTTTTTTCACGTCTCCCCTGACCATCGCCTGGCTGTGTATGTGGTACCAGTGGGCAGGGTTTGATTACATTAAGTGGGACAATATCCTGGTTGTTACATTGATCAATGTCATTTGTGTGTTGTTCGTCACGCACGTATATGAAACCGTTTTTATGGTCAAGGAACAGCAGGGTGAGCAAGTCAGGAATGCGAACCTTTCCAAGGCCAAGGCAGAGGCCGAGCTGGAGGCCCTGAAAAACCAGATCGATCCGCACTTTATGTTCAATTCCCTGAACAGTTTGTCGTACCTGATCTCGTCCGATACGGAAAAGGCGAAACTATTCACGGAAAACCTTGCGGATGTTTACCGTTATATTCTGTCGCAAAAGGATCAAACGCTCGTGTTGCTGGAAGACGAGTTTTTATTCATGGACAAATATGCCGCGTTATTGCGCCTTCGGTTCGGACGCGCGTTGGAGATCAGGCGTCATTTCAAAGATACGGCCGAAAAAGAATACCTGATTCCGCCGATCTCCGCGTTTGTCGCGTTGGAGAATGCCGTTAAACACAACGAGATATCGGAACGAACACCGCTGCTGGTCGACCTTCTGATCGAATCCGATGTGCTGACCGTCCGGAACAGACTTCAGCCCAAAAAAAATCTTCAGCACTCATCTCACATCGGCTTGCGGAATCTGGACGAGCGGTTTAAGATCATTACCGGAAAAAACATCCGGGTTGTCAACGGGGATGCGTTCTTCCAGGTCTTACTTCCACTTATTCCATTGAATAATCGATAAATCATGACGGTAATTATCATTGAAGACGAACTATTGGCGCAGGCAAAGTTGCAGTCCATGCTCTCGAAACTGGATAAGTCGATCGAGGTGACGGCAAAGATCAGCAGCGTAAAGGAAGCCCTGCAGTGGCTTTCCCAGCACGCTCCACCGGATCTTGCGTTTGTCGATATCCAGCTTTCCGACGATCATTCTTTCGAAATCTTCAGGCGGTTCCCCGTTGAGTTTCCCGTGATCTTTACCACGGCCTATGACAAGTACCTGCTGGAAAGTTTTGAGTTTAATTCCATCGATTACCTGCTAAAGCCTATCACAGAAGAAAAGCTGGAACGTTCGTTAAGCAAGGTTAAAAAACTCGAAAAGCATTTCGCACAGGGAAATGTGCTTCGCCTGTTGCAACAGTCGAAGCAGGTTTCCGGTAGCCGGATTATCGCAAAAAAAGGAAATGAATTTATCGCGCTGGAGCCTGATGACATCGCGTATTTTTTCACAGATCATAAGATCGTATTTGTCCGGGATTTTTCGGGCCGCCAGCTTATCGTCGACAAGAATCTCGCGGAAGTAACGGACGTTCTCGATAAAAATAAATTTTTCAGGATCAACAGAAAATATATCGTTAACCTGAAGGCTATTGAACGATTTAAACCGGACAACGGAAAGATCCGTGTCTATTTAAAACCCGAAATGAAAGATGATATTCACGTAAGTAAAGAAACTGCACCGGAGTTCCGGCGTTGGATCAGCGGTTAACCTGTCCCCGCCGAATCATCGCCTCGCTTTTCTTCGGCCAGTATTTTCAGTTCTTTGAAATACCCGGTTCACGCTTCAGGAATTCGTCGTATAATTCCGTCTGACGGCTCACCATAGGAACCTGCCACCCGTTGATAAACACGTGACGGATATTGGTCTTTGTCTCGAACGGGTCACCATCGCTCACCAATAGGGTTGCGTCTTTTCCTACTTCGATCGAACCGAGCCTGTCAGCTACTCCAAATATTTCCGCCGGTACGATTGTCACGGAACGTAAGGCTTCTTCCTTCCCCAGGCCGTATGCCGCAGCGAATGCAGCGTGGTACGGAAGGTTTCTGACGTTTTCAGCGTGCGCACTTCGCAAGGCCAGTTTTACACCTGCTTTCTTCAACAGACCCGGGTTCGCATATGCTTTGTCATACCGGTCATAATCCCTGGCCGGCATTTCCTGCACCGGGCCTACAACGACAGGAATACCTGCCTTCGAAATTTCGCCGGCCACCCTCCAACCCTCGGCTACACCAGTCAGGGTCACTTTTTTTATTTTTTTATCCGCGATCCATTTCAACGCTTTCAGGATATCCGTGGATGCGTTCACCTCCACCATTAAAGTCCTTTCTCCTCTTACGACGGGCAACAACGCCTGCATCTCCGGATGGTACTTTACTCCTTTCGATCTCGTGGCAGAGTCAACCTTGTGATATTGTATCGCCATATCCCATACATTATTCAATTTCTGAATGGCTTTTTCAGAAGCCTTCCGTATCTCTTCATCCGTTCTCCGGTCAAAAAAACCTTTTCTTGTCGTGTTGGGAAAAACCAATACAACGCCTTCGAACCCGGCGAACATCTGATCGGGCGTATATCCATACAGGTTTATAAGAGCCGCTGTGCCCGGGATCAAGTCTCCTTCCGGCGCTGCGATCACCGTGGTTACCCCGCTGATCCGGGTGACGGGGATCAGTGAAGAATTCGGGTTCACGGCACTTAGCGCTTTCATTTGCGGGATAACGTCGCCGACTTCGTTAAAGTCACGCGTACGCTGATCCGAACCTACCTCGCTTAATCCAAGCCGGGTACCACCGTCAATCATCCCTGGATAAATCCATTGGCCGCTACAGTCAATTACCACGGCACCCGGAGGCGCAGCTGCACTAGTACCAACAGCCGTGATCTTGCCATTGCTGATCACGACCGTGCCGTTTTGAATGACACCTTTGGTTACCGTTTGTATAGTCGCGTTTGTCAGTACAAACGTCCCGTATTTACCCTTCGGGCTTTGAGCAGCCGATTTTGATACGATACCACCAAGCACCAGGATCGCGACAGTTGTTATCAATTGAATTTTTTTCATCCTCGCCTTATTAGTTACCTTCGAATATTTGACTAAAA
Source organism: Chryseolinea sp. (assembly GCA_041742155.1). Lineage (GTDB taxonomy): Bacteria > Bacteroidota > Bacteroidia > Cytophagales > Cyclobacteriaceae > Chryseolinea. Next base: position 81,357 of record JBGSJE010000016.1, read on the forward strand.
CTATCACCGGCATCCTGCATACAATTGTCGGAATGATTATCTGCCCGCTCCTGCATCGATACATCGATCGGCTGCCTTGGATCGATATAGATGCGCATATCGTCCCGATCGTTCACCCGGTCAAACCGTACGATGCCGTCAACCACGGTAATCATTGGTATTGCATACGAGGATAGCGGATGACCCTGGAAGATGGCTATGTCGGCTTCCTTTCCCACCTCAAGCGACCCAACCCGGTTGTCGATACCCAACTGCTTCGCCGGATTCAGTGTGATCAGCGCCAGGGCTTCGTCGTCCGTGAGCGCGCCATACTTTTGGGTTTTGCCCGCTTCATGGTACAGGTGCCTCATTAATTCACCGTCGTCGGAGTTGATCGATGTCGTCACACCATTTCGCGTGAGGATAGCAGCATTATACGCGGTAGAGTAGTATACTTCAAACTTGTAGGCCCACCAGTCGGCAAAGACCGATGCCATTGCTCCAAACCTGGCCAGTTCCGGCGCAACTTTAAATCCTTCATTCACGTGTTGGAAAACAAGCTTCCGGATTCCGAAGTCTTCACAGACCTTCAGCAACATAACAATTTCGTCCGCACGATAACTATGGCAATGGATGATGATGTCACCCCTCAAAATAGCGGCGAGGGTCTCCATACGTTTGCTATATAACGGTGGCGCTCCGCGGAAACCCTTTTGCCCCTTTGCTTTATTGTAGGCGTCCCATGCCGCCTGGTACTCCCTGGCTTTGGAAAACGCCTCACGTATAACAAATTCAACACCCATACGCGTACGAGGTACAATGCTGTTACCGGATCCATGCACACGGGTTGGATTTTCCCCCAGGGCAAACTTGATCGTACGGGGTGCACCTGCCATCTTTAATGCATCGGCATCCTTCACGCCATACCTCAGTTTAAGGGTTTCACATTCGCCACCGATCGCATTCGCCGATCCGTGCATCGCGTGAATGGTGGTCACTCCGCCACCCAGCGCCCGGTACAACGTGATCTGGAAGGGGTTAACTACATCGCCGGTAAAAACCTCGGACGTTACCGGACTCGTGGCTTCGTTGATTGCGTCAAGGCCGGCGTGTGAGTGAGCATCGATGATACCCGACATCACAAACATCCCCCCCGCATCGATCACTTTCGTACCCTCCGGCGCGGAGATATTTTTACCGATCTGAACGATCTTGCCGTACTTCACCAGAACATCTGTATTGGCCAGTGTACCCTTCGTGATGGTGAGTAGGGTACCTCCCCTGATCAACATACTTCCGGCATCGCCCTGAGCCAGCGACCGGCTGGTCAGCAGACAAAGCACCAGGCAGCAAAGTTGTATCTTCATTATGACCGTGTCTTTATGGAATGACCCGTGACGCTGTTTGAATATAAGATTGACCATAGTTGCTTCAGGGTTTATCAGTTTTTTTTTCACCGTTGGATTTCTCATCCTTAGCTTCAATTTTATACAATGTTCCTTCAACGAAAACGTAGCGGACCTTTGCCTTGTCATCGAAGCACGTCTTTTCGGTAATGACAATGTCGGCCAGCTTTCCGGTATCGATCGAGCCGAGACGGTCAGACAATCCCAGAAGCTGGGCCGGAGATGTCGTAAGCGCCGCCAGCGCCTGATCTTCCGTGAGTCCCGCTTTAACGATCCGCCTGAGGTTAGGAACGATGTCCTTTGCTTTCACTGTCAGTGTGGAGAATCCGAACACCACTCCCCCCTTCTGAAACATCGCCGCCTGCGAAGCATACAGCGCCGTAAAATCAGCCTTCCGTTTTTCAAGGGCGGCCCTTTCCACGCTGTCCATTGCCGTTACACTTTCCTCCTGAGCTGGTTTTGTTTCCTTTTTTTCATCTTTTTTCTCTTCCTTTTTTTCTTCCGGTAAATCGAGGCTCAGAAAAACTTTCGATCCCGAAGACTTTATCCTTGGTATCATATCCCAACCTTCTTTTACGTCGCCCAGGATTAATGGAAATCCGAGATCAGACTGGAGGCTCAGGATACGCTGTATTTCCAGTATTTTTTCCGCCCTGAATAAGACTGCGGTACGTTTGTCGATCACCGGATAGAAGGCTTCCAGTATCCGGTCGGGGGAAGGCCTTTCGATCCCATTGCGATTCGACGCATAAACCTGTTCATACGATTTTGCGGCGACTGCCTGCGTATAGAGCTCACGCCACTTGGCCATAACCCCCATGACGGTATTCGGATAGATCCGGTCTGCATTCGCCAGCTCGGAATAGAAGGCAGATTTTTGGACGGTCACCATTTTATCGGGGGAATCGCCACCGAGCGAAATAATCGCGCCCGATCCAGGCAACATTCCTCCAAAGGGCACAACGTGCGCTGTGGTGAAACCCAGGGCGCGCATCTCTTCTATCGACTTGTCGGCCGGGCTCAGAAAATTTCTGACGTCGTTTTGAGGCGTGATACCTGCCCGTTCAGGTGGAGGGTTTCCGGGGTCTTTCACTTTTTCTTTCGAGGACTCTTCTTTTGGCTTCACGACACCAGTACGCGAAAGGCCGTCAATAAATCCCGCATACGCGTACATGCTGTCTGCCTTGATCACGATGGCGTCCGGGGGAGTGGCGATGTTTTTTCCAACAGCTGCGATCAATCCGTCCCTGATGACGAGGGTACCATTTTCGATCTTACGGCCTGGTGCCTGAACAATAGTCAGGCCGGTGATCGCATATGTCCGGGAAACCGGAGCCAGTTTACGCTCCTCCTGACTGTAAACGGTAATGGGTATTACAAAAAGAACAGATATAAACATTCTGTATACATACCTTAAGTAAGTACTCTTCATTCGGTATTCGTTTAGGTAAATCGGGGGTAAGATATAAATCTTTGGTCACACCGCGCGTGTTAATACACCGATGGCATTTTAGAAGTGTTTCTGGAAAAGCAGCCTTCCGGAATGGCTGATGTTCCGGGAACTTCCGTACTGGAAATCGCAAACGGTTTTAGGGGATCTGTACGCCTGCGTTTCGGGTGATCTCACCCTTGACTCATCCCGGACGTTGGGTGCAAGTTTTTTTCCGCGGGTGACAGCGATCCGCAGACGGTGACGGAGGGAGTCGCAACGGCTGCGTTGCAGTTCAATACACGGCTGCAACAGTTCGGTACAATACCCTTTTTTAGAAACATCCAAAGCCCCTAATTGCACCGTTAACCGAAGAAACTTAACGCGAATTTATTATGTGTACGGACCGAGGAAGTTTGCCGATCATGTTAATGCTGTTCATTCTGCCATTTGTGGTAAAACCGGCGTTTGCCCAAACCGAAAGTGCTTCGCGCAGCGAATCAAGCCGCGGAGTCTATCGGTGGAGAAACTCGACCGGCGTAACGAATTTTAATATTGAGGTCAGAGGGAAACTTGAGGTGACAGACGACGACAAGGACATCAAAAGCCTTTCCAATGATGGATACCTTCAAATCACAAAAACCGTTTTTGGAAGTAAACGAACCATCGTAGTCGAGTCGCTGGGAGGCGGAAAAATAAAAAAAGAATATTACGAAGGGCGGACGAAGATGGAGTGGGAACCCAACGGAAGAGACTGGCTGGGCGAAATATTGCCGGACATTGTACGTACGACCACATTGGGGTCTGAAGGACGGGTAAACCGGATTTACGCACTGGGAGGTCCGGCTGCTGTCCTGGCAGAACTCTCACGCCTTGAAGGAGACTATACACGGGCGCACTATTCGCGGCTGTTGATGGAAAAGAATATTCCCGACTCCGACTTGCCGTCGGTCATCGCAACGATCGCCGATGTAATACACTCGGATTATTACCTCTCCACCGTGTTTCAAAATAACGTCGGCCGGATGCTTTCCACGCCGCAGGCTGCCGAAGCTTTTTTTCAGGGCACAAAAAAAATAAACTCCGCCTATTACAAGTCCGTTGTCCTGAAGGAAGCGTTGAAAAAATATCCCGCGTCGCCTGCACAGGTAAAAGTGATTCTTCAGTCCGCAGCCGACATCGACTCGGACTACTACCTGTCCGTTGTGCTGACGACTTTGCTGGACCAAAGTGACGTAAAGGATGAATCGTTGAATGAACTGGTGATCGTGTCAAAAAATATCCCGTCCGATTACTACCGGACACAAGTATTGCGGAAGGCGCTCGAAAAACCCGGTGTTTCAAAGCCCGTCTTAAAAAATATGGTGAACGCCCTTGAGGATGTAAATTCCGATTATTACAAAACGATGGTATTCAATTCAATGGCTGACCGAAGCGTAATGGACCCGGATGTACAGTTGCAGGTGATTGAACTGATCGGAAATTCCGTCAACTCCGATTATTATGCATCGTCATCCTTAAAGAATATACTGGAGCATCAGAAGCTTACGGACGAAACATTCAAGGTACTGATTTCAGTAGGCGGCGAGTTGAGCTCCTCGAACTATGCCAGTGACGTATTGCGGACAGCGACAAAAAAAGGTCTCAGTAAAAATCAGCTGATCGAGTTCCTGAATGCCGCTGCCAACATAGATTCAGACCACTACCTGACTGAAGTATTAATGAGTGTGGCAGGCCAGGTCCGGACATCCGACGCGACTGTCAAGGATGTGTACCGGAAAGCTGCGAAACAAATCGACTCCGAATCGTATTATGGCCGGGCGCTGAAAGCAATCGATTAGCATGGCCCTACCTTTGTTCCTTTCCATCAAGGTGAACTGTCCCGCGGGCGGAATTTATATGTAACTTAGACCATGCCCAAACTGGAACCAGCATTTTACCTGACGCCTGTCTTAAAACGGATAGCCCTGGTCATCTCCATATCCGGCTCAATCGGTGTATTCTTTTATGCCTATATACACTTCAGTGAAAAAGCTGTATTCCCCGATGTTTCCGGGAATGTCTCCGGACTGTTGGCCAGCGCCCTCGTTGGTGTGCTTGCCGGATCGGGTTTATACTACACCAACAAGGGGCTTGACAAGCTGATGCCCTGGAAAAACCATTATGCGGCGCGGTTCCTCGTCGGCTATGTTGTTAACTATACCGTCGGTCTCACGATCATACTGGGAGTATCCATGGTATTTGTATTTCTGCTGGGGACGGAAACCTTCTGGACGGGGTTTTCTACCGCGGATGAAGACATGAACCTGAAAGTGGGTATCCTGCTGCTGGCGATTATTTTTATTTACAAAGTGATCTATGCATTGCTCTACTCCTACCAGCAATATGCCATCGCACAACTCGAGGGCCTGCAGCGCGAACGCAAGCAGCTAGAGTTACAATTCGAAGCTTTAAAAAGCCAGCTAAGCCCGCATTACCTGTTCAATAGCCTCAATACTATCTCTTCGTTGATTTACAAGGACAGGCCGTCGGCCGAACAATTTATCAGAAGGCTGGCACAGACTTATCAATACATTCTTTCAACCCAAAACAAGCGGTTTGTCCCGCTGAAAGAAGAAGTCGACTTCGTACAGTCCTACTATTATCTGCTCCGGATACGCTTTCAGCAACAACTCAACGTGGAGATCAACCTGCCCTCAAACATCATGAACAGCAAGATCCCTCCTCTGACCCTTCAGATCCTCGTGGAAAATGCGGTAAAGCATAACAACATAAGTTCCGACCAGAAGTTGTTCATTTATATTACTGCGCAAGACAATACGTATCTCAGGGTGATCAACACAAAAATCGGAAACGACCACTCGGTACAATCATTTAAGGTTGGCCTGGAAAACATCAGGAAGCGGTACGAGTTTTTTACGGACAAGAAAATCGAGATCAAAGACGATGAAAAATTCAGCGTAACGCTGCCGGTAATTCACCACAAGGAACAGGAACATAAGCATTCGGCGTAAGACATGAAACGTTATTTTATCCATAATCCGTTTTTCAGACTGCTCGCGCCACTGGTGTATGGAGTCCTTACGTACCTGCTGATACTGCTTATCAACAACAACGTGTCGCAGGTGAACGACTTTTACAACAGTGAAGAGGTTTATATCAGCATTGCCCTGACGTACTTATCTTTCGAATCCATGCGGATCATTGTGCTGATCCTCGACAGGTTCCTGCCCCCGAAATACCAGGGTATCCGCACGCCGGTCCAGTTTGTGTTGACCGCCGTTATTTCCGTATCCCTTGTTTTTGCCGGACTGACGCTTTATTTCTCGTATGTCGTGGGTTTTTCCATCAGCTCCGTTCAGCTATTGATCTTTTTCATCATCTACGCGGTAACGGCGGTTCTGTATAACATTCTTTATTTCAGCAATCACTACTTGCAGAAGGAGAATACGGTGAAGCTGGCGGCGGAGAAGCAGCATCGGGAAGTGCTTGAAATTGAAATGGTGGAATTCAAAAATGATATCAACCCGGATCTGCTGTTTGAAAGTCTTGAAAGCCTGATAAACCTGATGTACCGCGATGTGGAACAGGCTGAAGAGTATATAGATTGTCTCGCGAGTGCCTATCGGTATGTATTAAGTAACCGGCAGGAGGAATTGGTTCCTGTCTCGATCGAACTGGAGGCTGCACGTAACCTGACGAAGCTGTTAAATGAAAAGCACCACGGCCAGCTTCGCTTTGAATCGTCGCTTGAGCCCGACGAACTGGGTGCTATCCTGATTCCGGGATCACTACCCGTTATTATCGAGAGCCTTGTCCGCAACACTATCATATCGAGGTTCGAGCCCATGGTGATCCGGTGTTACCTCGAAGATGATTATATCACTATTCAAAGCAAACTGAACGACCGGTTGATCATTCACCCCAACACGGAACTTTCTCTTGCCAGTTTGCAGAAGTCGTATTCACTCTACAGCGACCTGCCGATGATCAAAGTAAAAGCATACGACGAAAATTATATTAAATTGCCCGTGATTCGCGTGGCGGAAGAAATCACGACTTATTGATGAAAGTTCTAATTATCGAGGATGAAGTCCCGGCGGCGGAAAAACTGGAACGTTATCTGCTCAAGTACGATCAACGGGCCCAGGTTATCGCTGTAATTGATAGTGTAGCGGGGGCGGTGGAATGGCTTCGCGGAAACCAGGATCAGATCGATCTGATCTTCATGGATATCCAGCTTATAGACGGTCTTAGTTTTCAGATCTTTCAGCAGGTAAATGTGATGAAGCCCGTGATCTTCACTACCGCATTCAATGAATTTGCCCTCGACGCCTTCAAGGTCAACAGCATCGACTACCTCTTAAAACCAATCACGTTTACCGATTTATCGGCAAGCCTCAAGAAGCTGGAAAATCTGCGCGAACAATTACACATCGGCAAAGAACAACGCGATCGTATTCAAAACGTATTCTCCAACCTGAAGACGAAGGAATATAAAACGCGCTTCATGGTCAAACTCGGGGATCATATCCGTTCAATCACCACCGAACAAATCACCCTGTTTTACGCGGACGGACGGGACGTCTATCTGGTGACAACGCAAAGCAGGAAATTTATCATCGACTATACATTGGAGTCTTTGGAAACCATTCTCGATCCAAAAATCTTCTTCCGCCTCAACCGGACCTTTATTCTGAATATCAATTCGATCAAAGATGTGCTGGTCTACTCGAACAGCCGTTTGAAAATTACCTTAGCCCAGGAGTTTGAAAAGGAGATTATTGTCAGCCGCGAAAAGGTGGGTGATTTTAAGGAGTGGTTTGACGGTCAGAAAAACAGTTAACGGCGGCTACCTCCACTTCGGCATCTTCACTTTCACCTTTTTAAAGGTTTTGGTTTTTGCCGTTCTTTTCTTCAGAAGTAGCGAACAGGCATTCGAATAATTACGATTTGACTTGCGAAAGGCGTCCGACGACCTTGTGTTCCGGGGAAACGAACATTCTGCATTGACAACAGTGCCGCTCGTCAGAACGATTACAACCACTGTAAAAAAGCATCGAATGTATTTCACGTTTGATTCCCGGATCAATAGCAGGCACGCAAAGGTGCGACTTGCCGCGAACATCTGAATTCCAATAGTCGCTGAAATCGTACATCGGTTTGATCCGGCCAACTAAACATCAAAGTGAAGTACAGGCGCGTTTTTTACAGTCAGGACAAATTAACCCTTTGATGGAAAGAGCGAATATGGTATACGGAATTTGCAAAACCTGCTATTTACTGCCCAACATTACGGCAGCACATATCCGGACGGCAGACGGGGACACGATGCTCAGCCGGATCGTTTGGCCTTATAACCTTCTTTTTGAAGGATGAGAACAAGTTTATCGCGGTGATCTCCCTGTATGATCACCTCGCCCTCTTTTACCGATCCCCCGACTCCACATTTCGACTTGAGCATCTTGCCCAATTGCTCCAGGTCGTCTTTTTTTCCAACGAACCCGCTTACAATCGTGACCTGCTTCCCGGCGCGCATACTCTTATCCAGGAACACCTTCAGGTTTTGCTGCCTGGCAGGAAGGGTCTCTCCTTCCTCATGCTGCTGATAGCTGAACTCGAAGTTATCCGCCGTCGAGTAGACGACACCATCTCTTTTTTTCCAGTCGTTATTTTTCGCCATAGTTATAGTAACAACATAATGATACCCGTGAACACCAGAATTACAAAGCTAGTGACTCCCAGGTTAAAAGCATACTCCACATTTTTACGGAAAATAATTCCCATGGAAGAAATGATCAATAAGACAACCGGGATAAAAATAAAGTTGCCGTAGATCGATCTTCCCATCCGGACGACCTCTGAAGCCACTTGCACTCTTCGCGGGAACCCTAAAAAAAACGATGAATAGATCGTCACAAACTCGCCCGGGACAGCCAGGTCGGAAACCGTAAATGGCAAAGCGGCGCTTTTTCCACTCGTGGTTTCGATAACCCACCAGGTGGTTGACGAATTTCGTTCATAGGTGATCTTCTTGTACGTCCGGGTGATCTTCTCCCGGCTCTCCCGCATGGGTGAAAGATAATCCACCAGGAGGCAGATGCAGATGATCACGGCGAATTGATTAATCCGGTGTGCAAAAGGTACGTACTCCGCCATAAGATCCCGGAGTGTTTCTCTTTCGCTTTTGCGGTGTACCCGGGAACTGGGTCTGTACCTGGGGTCACGATGTCTGGGCTGATTATCAGGCGGCGATATGTCTATGTAAGGATTCTGCAGCCGCAGGTCGTATACCCTTTTCTTTTCCGGATCGCTTAATACATCGTAAGCCTCGTTGATTTCTTTAAAAAAACTTTCGGCTTGCGGATCAGGGTTTTTATCGGGATGATAGGCAACGGCCAGCCTCCGGTAAGCGCGCTTTATTTCCATTTCGCTGGCCGAGGGGCTGACACCTAAAATCCCGTAATAATCCATCCGGGCAAAATAAAAATAAAAAGCCCAGTATATAACCGGGCTTTTGAATATTTCGGACTGTGGCGTCTTATTTTCTGTGCTTGGTCACAAATGTCAGGACGGGACGGCGGGAATGGCTCACAACGTCCTCCGCGATACTTCCCGCGAGCACATGAGCGAAACCGGTGCGTCCATGGGTTGACATCGCTACCAGGTCCGCGTTGATGCTGTCGGCAAAGTAAATGATACCTTCTTCCTCGCTGATATCGTTGAACACGTTGATTGTAAAGTTTTTCAGCTGAAGTTTTTTGGCAAAATCCTGCATGTATTTTTTAACGATCACATCGCGCTGAAAATTTCCGGGTGTGTTAATACGAACGAGATGGATGGTTGAATCGTAAAGTTTTTGTGTTGTGCGCACAATCCGCGAGAACACTTCCTCCTGCTTATCCATGGACGTGGCGTAAACGATATCCTTAAAGTCCTTTCCGGATGGTTTGTTGTGCAGGGTTAATACCGGGCAATGTGCTGTGCGTACAACCTTTTCCGTGTTCGAACCGATGATCATATGCTCCAGCTCGGAATGTCCCGCTGTCCCCATGACGACGAGGTCCACTTTCTTTTCAGAAATAATCTTGTTCATCCCGTGATAAGGTGATCCCACACGGAGTTCCTGCTTCACCCGTACGCCGTCCAGTTTTGGATCGTCCATCAATTTCGCCATTTGCTTTTTCGCTTTTTCAATAAGTTTCAGCGTAAAAAGTTTTTCTTCCCAACCCGCATCTTCCGAGACCTGGCCTTCCACATTCATGGAGTTACCGACAGCCTCTTCAATAACATGCAACAGGGTAAGTTCAGCACCCGATTTTTTTGCTATATCAACGGCTACTTCGGTTGCATTCATGGCCGGTTTTGAAAAATCAGTGGGAACAAGTATTTTTTTCATAGTATAGAATTGATTTAAAAAATGTCGTTGTGCGAAAAGGCACTCTTCACCCTCGCATTTCAACGGTCTAAATTAGAACAAATCCGTAACAATCAAATACTCTTCATTCTGTTTTCGGGAGAACAATTACTCAGCTTCCTGACCGTCTGCGCACCGCTGTCACAGCCAATACTACTCTTCCTTCTGAGAAACCAGGTAAGGATCACACACCGGTAAAGACACGCCCGAGGCTGCGCTGAACGGACACGTTGTCCCGTATGCGGGACATTTCCAGGGCCCGATCGTTTACAGGCGGATATGTACGAGATAAATTACTTAGATACAATGGTTTACAAATTTCCCAAATGAAAACCTGTTGCACGCCCTGGCGACCTACTTTTGCGCTATGCACGATCACCATCACGACGGCCATCACCATCACCGGGTAGACCTTACGCAGATCAGTCGCCTGTTCATAGCGGGTATCGCGTTAAACCTTGCTTTTGTCGCGATCGAGTTTATCGCTGGTTTTGTTTCGAATTCTCTTGCGCTCATTTCCGATGCCGGTCATAATCTCAGCGATGTGGCCGGGCTGGCACTCGCCCTGGCGGCCTTTAAACTTCTTCGGGTGAAGGCTACGGAAAAATTCACGTATGGCTACCGGAAGGCGTCCATCCTGATTTCACTTCTAAATGCCGTGATACTGATGATTGCCGTCGGAAGCATCGGTTACGAATCCGTATTCCGGTTCATCAGGCCGGAGCCACTGGACAGCGGTGTTGTCATTTGGGTAGCTGCCATCGGCATCGCGATCAATACGGTGTCAGCGTTTCTTTTTTTTCGAAACAAGGACGAAGACCTGAATATCAAAGGCGCGTACATGCATTTGATGGTGGATGCCCTCGTTTCAGTCGGCGTGGTTGTATCCGGCGTCGTGATTTCATATACCGGCTGGTACTGGATCGACCCCGCCATAAGTCTCATCATCATGATCGTTATTGTCGTCGGTACGTGGAATTTGCTACGCGATAGCCTTTCGCTTTCGCTGGACGCCGTTCCAAAAAATATCGAGATCGGTGCAGTTCGAAAATCCGCCCTGAAACTGCGCGGAATTAAAGACATCCACCATATACATGTATGGGCACTGAGCACCAATGAAAACGCACTCACCGCTCACCTGGTCCTCCAGGAATCCGTCACGGAGGAGGAAGTATCAAAGATAAAAAACAGTTTCAGGCACGAACTGGAGCACCTGGGCATACAGCATGCCACGCTCGAAACAGAAGTTGGAACGTGCAGGGAGGATGAGTGCCGGTGACTGAGATGTCAATGCGATACAACCTTCAATCCAACGATCGAAGCGATCAATGTGGTAATAAAGAACAGGCGCCAAAAATCAGCCGGCTCCCGGAAGACAAGTATCCCCATAACGACCGTACCCACAGCCCCGATGCCCGTCCAGACAGCATAGGCCGTACCGATAGGTAATGTGTTTGTAGCCTTGTAAAGCAGTGCCATGCTTAACGAAAGGCATATGGCAAATCCGGTCCACCAAAGGGTTGAAGTTACTCCCTCCGTCTCACGCGCTTTACCCAGACAGGTAGCGAAGCCCACTTCGAATAATCCCGCGACAATTAAAACAATCCAATTCATCATGGTGTCTTGAACAATCTCCTCAAAATTAGGGATTCAAAACAAACAGTTGGCGATCTTTATTACCTTTGCATAAACTTTCCGGAGGTTAGCCTTTCTGCCTGGTTTGCATGAGATCAGCACAATTCCAGCCTCTTTTTTACCACTTTAAACACTCGAGACATTATGCAAATCACAAAGAACAAAGTAGCCGGTATTCACTACACACTACGGGACAATGAAGGGACCATCATTGACACAAGCGACGGACGTGAACCCCTGTACTATCTGCACGGCGCCGGCAACCTTATCATTGGTATGGAAGAAGGCCTTGAAGGCAAAGCCATTGGCGACAAATTTCAATTAAAGATCTCCCCTGAAAAAGGATACGGCGAAAAAGACCCTGCTATGACGCAAAAAGTACCGCGTTCCGCATTCGGCGATCAGGAAGTAAAAAAAGGAATGAAATTTTCTACCGACCGGGGAGATGTTGTGACGGTCACTGAAGTTGGATTGGAATCCATTACGGTCGACGCGAACCATCCGTTGGCTGGTGTTGAACTGAATTTTGCAGTGGAGATCATTGAAGTTAGAAATGCAACGGACGAAGAAATAACACACGGACATGTACATGGTCCAGGCGGACATCATCACTGATCGAATAAAAAAAAGGGCTGACATTCAGCCCTTTTTTTTTGCCACCTGACAAGGGCCTAATCCAGTCCCAGTTCCCTGCGAACTTTTTTAGTGAGTTTGGATTTTACCAACTCGTACGATCGTGCAATAAATTGTTCGCTGTCCTTTTTCTTCAACCTTCCGGGGTGTTCGGACGAAACCCATTTTGCACGGGCCATGTAAGGTGCCGGGATAAAGCCATCACGGGTGGATAACTCTTCAAATTCTTCATCCGGAACTTTAAATGACATCCGGGACGGAGGCTCCAGGCCAATCACACAAAACATTTTTCCGCCGACGGAAAAGCACAGGTCGTGATCCCACTTGATGTCTTCCGTTACCGCGGGAAGGGTATGACAGAACTTACGGAGTGTGTCGATATCCATATGCCGCCAAAAATTACCGGACACGCTGAGAGCAATCCCTGAGCGTAACTAAAAATCCGGGCAAGGAATAATTAATTTATCCTTAGGTGGTTTCCGGGGATTTCGCATCGGCCACGTATAGGTTAAACTGAATTCATGCGCGCCGCCGCTTCCGGGCCCGAGCTTTGAAATCGTGTAGTCGAAACTATAGCCGATATTGATCGCGTCTTTCGCCCCAAGCTGTGTAAAACCAAGCAACAAAACGATAGACTCGTTGTTTACAAAGTCGTCGATGTTTTTAAAGGGTACGCCACGGTACCAGGCGCCAAGAACCAACGGTTCGGATGTAAAGTACAAGCCAACATCCATCTGGTCAAATTTCCCCTGATGCCTGTATTGAATCGCGGGGGCGATACTGCGTTCAGCTTTGCGTGTATTGATACCGCTGCCGGTTGCACCTGGCTTCAGGTAAAATTTGAAGCCTCCGTGAAAGGAATATTTACGGGGTAACGGACTGCTTTCGTCGATAATACTTTGATTCGGCTGTGTAAGATGCCAGGCTGAAATACCGAGCCACGCACTGCGGGTAAACAATACACCGCCGAAGGAAATATCAACAAACGTTTTGCTGAAATTCGTCCTGAATGTTTCAGCCGTGGGTTGATCGAGGAACTGGCCGGTAGAAGGGTCGAACTGATCGCCGAAAGTTAGTTTATCAAAATTCACATCACGGTTAAAAAGGGCGACCTGAACACCGGGACGGAATCCGAGATTTTCGTTGATTTTTAATTCATAGGCATACTGAAGGCCGACGCTCAAAGACCGTAACCCGGCCAAACCTTCCCTGTCGCGCGTGAGTATGATACCGACGGCGCTGTTATAATCTTCGATAAAGTAATCAAAGTAAGCGGACATCGTCGTGAAATTCGCGTCGATCGCCGGCCATTGATTGCGGTAATTCAAACCCGCTCTGGCCTGGCCGGTCGAGCCTGCCATGGCCGGATTAAGATATAAGGGAGCCGCATAAAACTGGGAAAATTGAGGGTCCTGAGCAGTTACCGTACCATCCAAAGCCAGCATTAACACACATAAAAGCAGGGGTATCCTGTACATCAACTTCGGGTATTTAGTTTACGCAATCAAGGCAAATTAAAGGTATATCGGAAATTTATGAAATAGTTTGTCCGCTAATCACATCTATTTGCTGTTAAACGTTGTCTAATCATCTGGTGCGCACACTCACACTTTAAAAGGACTGGTCGCCTCCCCGTTAACGCCTCAACGCTAACTATTAACGACAATTTTATGCAAATTGTATACTTTAGATGAACTTGGGCGTTTTACATTTGATTCAGTATAGTTTTAAAAGTAAGTTGAAGAGTGCTCTACCTATGAAGATGCTTAAAACTAAATTATTCCGATTCCTTTTACTCGTATTGATGCCACTGGGGGCGATGTCCCAGAATTTTTCGGGCTACAACTGGTATTTCGGAAACAGCCCTCAGGGAATCCGGTTCAGCCGGTCTGATCAGTCCGCTTCGCTTGTAACCAATCAGGCAACTCCTTTCGGTACGGGTGGCAGCGCGGTTGTAAGCGATCAGCTGAATGGAAATCTTCTTTTTTATACCGACGGAGCAAATATCTATGATGTATCAAATACGGTGATGCCCAACGGCACGGGTCTCGGTGCCAATACTTCCGGAAATCAGCCGGTAACGGTTGCCAAAGTTCCCGGGCAGGATAACCAGTTCTACCTTTTTGCAAACGATGCAAATTTTACAGCCGGGGGAGCAATATCGTACCGGATAGTGGACATGACGCTGTTTGGAAATGCGGTCTTTCCCACGCCGGCACTGGGTAGCCCGACAACACCGACGAATACGGCAGTGGCAGGTCTGACGGGACGTTCCGAAGCCATGATCACCATACCACATTCGAACGGAGATAATTTTTGGTTGATTACACACGCCGTCGGCGCAGCGGATTATACAGTGACGTTATTTACACCGACCGGACCCACCACATCCACCACTTTTTCCGGGTTGGGACTGATCGAATTGGCGGCAAATTTCGCTTACCATCCGGCGTCGGGCCGTATCGCTGTTTCTCCTCAGGAGGACACACGCGACGTGGAGATCCTCACCTTCGACGCTACGACAGGTGCTCTCACTTTTCAGCAGCGTATTCTTAATTCCGGGGTTAACAGCACCACGAACCAGGCTATTTACGATACGGAATGGAGCGCTAATGGCCAGTACTTATACTTATCCCGGAACGGGGAAACCGGAATACAGGCCGACGTGCTGCAGTTCGACTTTAACAATCCCATTACATCGTTAGCCTCGGTATTACCCCAGCCCAATACTATTTTCAGAAGCTTCGGTTTACAAATGGCACCGGACAGCGCCATTTATCACCTGTACCAGGCAAGCTCCGGTGGTCCTTTTCTTCTGGGTAAAATTGCAGATACCGACTCCGTTGCTGCCAACGTTATTTATACGCCTCAGGCGTTTCCAGGAAATATCAACTTTGCGGGGTCACAATTTCCATCCTTTGCTCCGCGTGATACGGTGAACATCGCCGTAACCTTTATACCGGAAGGGCTGTGTGCAAATGCTCCGACAGCTTTTTTTCCAACCGTGGTTCCGGGCGCGGATAGTCTTCGCTGGGATTTTGGGGACGGTTCAGGGTCAAGCGACTGGAGCCCGGTTTACACCTACCCGGCGGGAGGTGCCTACAATGTATCGGTCACCGCTTTTCTGAACGGACAAACAGCGACAACATCCCAACCTGTTACGATCACCGACTTCGATACGGAGATCAGCCTGGTTCAGGACACAACAGCCTGTAGTTGTGAACTTCCGTTTCCCAAGGCACCAAATCCTCCTCCGCAATGCGGACAGTTCAGTGTTACCGCTACTGTCAACGGCAGTGGTTCACCACAATTGCAGTGGTACGGCCCGGGCGGCCTTATTGCGGGCGCGACGTCGGCAACACTCCAACCCGACTCCGCAGGTTACTACTACCTCGTTGCAACAGTAGGAACATGTTCAACCTATGCGGGCGTAAATATCAAGGAATACGGCGTACAGGACCAGCGCGCCAATATTTGGTATTTCGGAAATCAGGCAGGGCTCGATTTTAACCCATTGCCCGACGACCCGGTCGTCGCGATTTCAAATCCCGTTATGAACGCACCGGAAGGAACAGCGACTATCAGCGATCGCAACGGCCAGGTTATCTTTTTTACGGATGGCGACAAGGTGTGGAACAGGACCAATGTGGAAATTGCTACAGGGATCGGCGGCGAACCGGGATCCTCTCAGGCCGCTATTATCATTCCCGTACCCGGAGATGAGACTCTCTTTTACATTTTTACAACACAGGAGATACACGGCACGAACACGTACGAACTCCGATACTCCCTGTTCGACCTGAAACTTAACGGGGGAACCGGCGGTCTGCTCGAACAAAATGTGTTGCTCTTCTCCCGGAGCACGGAGCGAATTACCGGTAACGGAAACTGGCTGATCGCCCACGAATACGGTAATAACTCCTTCCGCGCATACCGGATCACGGACCTCGGCATCGGCAACCCGGTGATTTCCAGTATCGGCTCCGACCACACGATCACATCGGCGGAGAACGGACAGGGCTATATGAAACTCGGAGCGCAGAACCGTCTTGCCGTGGCGCTTTCAACACCCGGCACTTCGAACGTTGTTGAAGTATTCGACTTCGCCGATTCAACGGGCATCGTTTCGAATTTCCGGACGGCAAACCTGAACAATCCCAACGGTCAGGTATACGGTGTCGAGTTTTCTCCCGGAGGAAATAAACTCTTTGCCACGCTTAAAGGAGCATCCTCACAAATTGTCGAATTCGCATTTGATTCGGTCGGTACAGTGTACCTCAAGAAACCGCCTATTGCTCCCGTTACGGAAGAATTAGGAGCCATACAAACAGGGCCTGATGGACAACTTTACGTGGCTGTAAACGGCGAGTCGTTTCTGGGTACCATCCAGGCGAACGAAGACACTACACAGGTTTCCACATTTTTGCTGAACGGCTTCGGGCTTTTGCCGGGAACCAACAGCAACCTTGGCCTTCCCAACTTTATTCAGAACCTGGCGGATCCCATACAAGGTCCGGGTATCAGTATAGCCGGAGCCTGTATTCAGGACTCCGTCAACTTTCAGGGTTCTCCGACGGATCCTATCGACGAGTTCTTCTGGCAAGTCCGGCTGGGGGGAACAGTGGTAACAACATCAGATCAGCAGTCCTTTAATTTCCTGTTTAATACACCCGGGCTTTACGATGTGTCCCTGAGGCTTACCAACCGATGTGGTCTCGATACGACGATGACCCTCCAGCATCGCATTAACGATGTGCCACCTGACCCGTCAACTTCCGTAGTGCTTTGTACCGGCGAACAAATTCTCGATGCGAACCCATCCAACATTCCGGGACTGACGTATCTGTGGTCGACCGGCGATACGACCAGGACCATTACGGTTAACCGGCAGGCTATTTATACCGTCACAGTAGGCAATGCCGCAGGTTGTACCACGGACGGGCAGATTTTAGCCGCTGACAACCGACCCATCGCCGACCTTGGCGCAGATCTCACGATTTGTCAGAATACGCCTATAGCGCCCCTGAACGCCCAGAATCCCGGTGCGACGTACGCGTGGACGATCAACGGTGTTCCTGCCGGCACAGGTCAGACGCAAAGTGTGAACACATCGGTTCCCGGCCCGCCGACCTTCGAATATGAAGTTATTATCACGGATCCCATCACGACCTGCTTCCTGAAGGACTCGATCATCTATACGATAAATCCGTCTCCCGTCATTTCAAACCCGGTTGTAACCAATCCGACGACCTGCGGTGCTACCGACGGATCCATAGCATTCAACATCACAGGCCCGCCGAGTACATTATTTTCATACTTTGTTACAGGTCCGTCGACGTCCGTATCGGATATCAATCTCGGTATCGGACCGGTTCCGACCGCTACCGGCCTCGGTGCGGGGACGTATGGCATTACCGTTGCCGACCAGGTTTCGGGATGTACGACCACGACAACAGCGGCGGTCAACGACGTCGCCTATACCGTTGCCGGGACAACAAACGACACGTGTGATCCTATGAACATCGATGTCGTGGTAACCGAGACATTAGGATCGGCGACATTCCCGCTCTCCTACAGGATAATTGATGTCACAGTGCCTGGTGTTGCCGTTGAAACCGGTACCGCCAACAGTCTGAACTTCAGTTCCAACGTTGCGGGACTGCCAAGCGACAATCGTCAGTACCTGGTGGAAGTTACTTCTGCGAACGGTTGTCTTGCTTCCAGTCCGAACGTGGCTATCAATCAGGCTGCAACGGTTCCTCTGACATTGACCCCGGATGTATGCGCGAATCCCGTGACCATAACAGCGTCGCAGGGAGATACATTTACCTGGTCAGGGCCATCTATCGTGGGCGGAACGGCTAATCTCGCCCAGGTATCAGCCACACCACCGCCCGGTATTCATACCTACAACCTGACGGTTACCCAGGCAGGATTCTGCGCGCTCGATACAGCCATTACCGTAAACGTTGAAACGCCGATTGTTGCCAACATCACCCAAAGTGACGCTTGTTCGGAACTCGTCACCATAACAGCTACACCGGCCGGTCCATTCCTGTACCGTTGGTTCAGGAACGGTGTACTCGACCTGACGCTGGCCGGACCGCAGATCACGGCGGGGCTAACCAACGATGGTCAACAATATTCGGTGACGATCTTCAGCCCCGTGACAGGCTGTACCAGCAACTCCAACACCCTGCCGGTGGAGGTCGACGGTGCGCTTGACGTAACGCTCACCACGTCCACGCCCTGCGAAGGTTCGCCGTTCACGCTAACTGCAGTGCCCAGCCGGCCAGCGACGTTCACGTGGGCGCTAAACGGTTCTATTATTGCCGGAGAGACGGGTTCAACCCTCGATGACGATCGCGAAGGGACTTACACCGTGACAGCCATCGCTGCCACCTGTTCTAACAGCGCCGACCTGCAGATATTACTTGCCCCTGCAACTCCTGGCCTGCTGAACGAGGAAGCGCTTATTTGCCCCGATCCCGCCAACCCGGATCCAAATACACGCCAGGTGATACTTGACCCGGGAGACTTTATCAGCTATGACTGGTTGAAGGACGGTGTTACACTGGGCATAACCACGCCAACGCTGGTTGCCGGTGAACCCGGGATATTTTCCGTTAACCTTATAAACTCCTTCGGTTGTTCCAGCTCGGACAAGACTAATGTTCTGATACAGTGCGATCCGGTCATTGTGGGGCCAAACGCATTCCGGCCGACAAGTGATGTTCTGGGACAAGGCGGTGAGGCGGTCAATCAGGCCTTTAAACTCTTTACGTTCTTTATCGACGATTCGGACTTCCAGGTCTTTATTTTCAATCGCTGGGGTGAAATGATCTATCAATCTACACAACGGGACTTCCGCTGGAACGGTGGCTATAACAACAACATCGGCCAACTGGCTCCTGCAGGAACCTATTCTTACGTCGTACGATACAAGAGTTCGTACAGGCCGGAACAAGGTATCCAGGAAAGACGTGGCGGCGTGGTGCTGCTTCGGTGAGCGGATAATCCGCAACAAGTCGCTTTTAAGATAAGGATGAGGATCGGATCAAAATGATCCGATCCTTTTTTTGTCACAAACCATTAAAGGATCGACGCGACCTTCTGCCGGACATATGAACAAATTTTACGACTCTGGTTTTGAAGGACATCAAAAAAACAGGTACTTCAAACCATTAACCAATCTAATCACCATGAAAACCGCTATTCGCATTCTAGTTGTCTTTGGGGTTATGGCTTCCCTCGCCAGTTTTCAAATCATCAAAACGTCGCTGAACATTACCGTGCGGGATGAAGTGGGAAATACGGTCGAAGGGGCAACCGTACAACTCTTTGAAAAAGAAGAAGACTATACCGCTGAAAAAAATGTCGCCGTGGAGGGTGTGACGGACAGCAAAGGGAATCTGAAGCTGAAAGAATTAAAACCTATCTCCTATTTCGTAATTGTCCGGAAAGACGACAAAGACAATTCCGGAGGCGGCGAACAAACTGGAAAGCTGGAGGAGAAGAGGATAAATAAAGTAACAATCGTTATTCAATAACGCTGATGTCTGATGAAGCGCACCGCTTGCCCGGCCTTTCTACGCCCTGATCGTGTGATAGGCGAACTGAACAAAGTACCAGCACATGATAACGGATACGACGAGCTTCAGCATGGTTCCCAGCAAGAAGCCGATGAATGATCCAAAGGCGGACCTCAGTGCGGTAGCCGAATCATTGTTGGCCATCAATTCACCAAGGAATGCGCCAAGAAACGGCCCGGCGATAATGCCCAAGGGTCCCAGCCAAAAGCCTGCGATCAATCCGATCGTACAGCCCCAAACGCCATATTTACTTCCACCGAATTTTTTTGTTCCGTAAAGAGGTATAATATAGTCCATCACCGTAACGACAACGGTTATCCCACCCCACAGCAACAAGAACTTAACACTGAATGGCGGGTTCTCATGAAGTTGTTGAATAAGCAAACCGAGAAAGCAAAGGGGCGGACCTGGTAGCAACGGCAGAACACAACCGGCAATTCCGACCAGAAAAAAAATAATTCCAATAATGATCAGGATTGTGTCCGGCATAAAATTGTTTTCCCGAAAATACATAATTTCGGAAATGATTAAGGTCAATTCCATTCATCACGTAGCTATCATCTGCTCCGACTATGAAGCATCCAAAAAGTTCTACACCAAAATCCTGGGCTTCAAGGTGCTCTCGGAGAACTACAGAGCCGAAAGACGATCTTATAAGCTGGACCTGGCGATTGGGGACCACTACTGCATTGAGTTGTTCTCTTTTCCCGATCCGCCAGCCCGGGTTTCTAGGCCGGAAGCGTGTGGATTAAGGCACCTGGCATTTGAGGTGGATGATGTTCAGACGGCAGTAGCTTTTTTAAACAGCCAGGGTATCGCAACAGAGCCTGTGCGTACGGACGAATACACCGGCAGGAAATTCACATTCTTCGCAGACCCGGACAGCCTTCCCCTTGAATTTTACGAACGTCAGCATGATTGATATTACCGAATACCTCCATGATTTTGTTGCGACCTTTCCGGAGCTTCAACAGGAAATGCCCTGGAACATTCCCGGAACTGTGGAACAGATGCTATCGGACAAAATAAAAACACTGTCAGGCGATTACATTGTCAATGGCGGTGTAGCGGTTCATAAAACGGCGAGGATAGAGGATCACGCTATTCTGAAAGGTCATATCATCATTTCCGAAGGATGTTTTGTGGGTGCTCATGCATACCTCAGAGGTGGTGTATTCCTCGGAAAACAAAGTGTCATCGGGCCGGGATGCGAAGTCAAGTCCAGTCTGATCCTGGGGCATAGTGCGCTTGCTCACTTCAATTTTGTCGGTGATTCCCTGTTGGGATCGGGTGTGAATATGGAAGCCGGCAGTGTCATCGCTAATCACTACAACGAAAGAAAAGACAAAACAATAACGGTGCTCGTTCATGGACGAAGAGTGACCATACCGGTAACAAAATTCGGAGCGCTTGTAGGCGATCATACGCGAATCGGCGCAAACGCCGTGCTTTCACCAGGTACGATCCTGGAAAAAGAAAGCGTGGTGAAAAGACTTGAACTGGTGGAGCAGTGTCCGGTGTGAAATAATTTACTTCCAGGTCCTTCCGGGAATGTTGTTCCGGAATTTTTCCATTCCCTTCCGATCCTGAAGTGTCACAAAAACGAGTTTGCCATTTAATCCGCCAAATACAAGGTTGCTGCAACTCTTGCCCTTCAGTTGAATTTCCCGGATGATGTTTCCCTTGGTATCGAAGACCGCGATGGTACCCTTACCATGTCTTGTCACGTATAAATTACCGTCCCGGTCGCACTTCATTCCGTCGAAACCAAATTCGGTAACTTCGGCGAAGAGTCTTTTGTTTGAAATATCTCCCTTATCATTCACATCGAACGCCCAGATCTTGCGCTGTACACTTTCATTCACATAGAGTGTTTTCTCGTCCGGGCTCAATTCAATGCCGTTGGTCGTACCCATCTGGTCGGTTAAAAGCACTGCTTTGCCTCCTTTGTCTATACGCCAGAGTTTTCCTGTGCTTTGTTTCCAGCTCGGATCCGACGCGAATAGCTGATCCTTCTTGTTAATACACAAATCGTTCGGTTGATTGAACGCATCGTTATGCACGTAGATACTGACGTTTTTTGTTTTCATATCCACCTTCAGCACATTGTGCCCGGTAAAGTCGGCCAGGTACATATCACCATGGCTATCGAACTGAATGGCATTGGCGGTACTGCCTTCCGGTAAGGTCAGAAACAACTCCACGTTCCCGTCGGGTTTTACCAATCCAATGGTCCCGTCCTTCTGGAAATTTACAACGTACAGGTTACCTTTCTTATCTACGGCAGGACCCTCGATATTCACGGAAAAAAGATTCTCCTTTGTGAGGTCTTCCGCCTGGTGAAGTCTTTCAAAGTCCTGAGCGTTCGAATGAAGGACCGGCACAGCAAGGCTGAGTGTTCCGGCGATAAAAACTGATTTGAGCATATTTCCAAGTTTGAGTCCGAAGATACCTTTCAAACCGGAATTAAGAAAACAGGATAACGGATGAGCGGTAATTTAATCGCAGATCAGGTACACACAACACACACGCATCAGTGGGAAAAGCGGCAAAAAACAAAAGAACCTCGGGTGGAGGTTCTTTTGTTTACAGGATCAGGATCCGTACTATTAAAACCGTACAGTCTTGATGCTGCCAGTATTATCAGAAACCTCAAAGGTAACGGCTCCTGCGAAGTCTTTCAGCGTGTACAATTGCGCGAAATCGCCGGCAACCTGTTTCGTGTTCATGTGAAGAAGGTTGTTAGCTTCGTCGAAGATCTTTACGGTGATAGTTTCGCTGCTTGCTTTAGCGACAGACACCAAAAACTTACCTTCTTCGTTAACCAGTTTGGAAACGTGAACGTTGCTTTCGGATTTCGCAGGCTGATAGTTGATCTTTTCAACTTTCTTGCCTGATGCATCTGTCAGCTCTACTGTGTACTCACCAAACTGCAGGCCGGTGAAGTTAAGGGGGCGGATGAATCCGTTTACACCATTCATTGTTTCAGAAAAGACGATCTCTGAAGAGGAGTTGTAGATATTCAACTTTACTTTGCTGGAGCTTTCGCCTTTATAAATAATTTTGAATACTTCAGATCCTTTCACAGGTACAACCGCCAATCCTTGGCTACCGGGTTCATCTTTTCCGACTGCTGTTACTACCGCTGCTATTGCAATAAGAGCTGCGAGGTAAAGTGATTTTGTTTTCATAGTCGTGTTTGTTTTTGTTTATGCACAAATATACGGGAGGCATATACTACGAAGCCGGATGTTGTAAGGAAACCTGATTTAATTGGTTAAAAATCGATTGCGGAAAAAAATGGAATCAAAATGCCAAAATCAGAGGGAGAAAAACGTCCGCAAACGCTCGCGGTAAAATAAAAATAGTTACAACGTTTGCGGTAGATACAAAATAGGTATTGGAAAACACCATAAAAGCGGAAGGGTGACGTCAATCACCCTTCCGCTTTCGCAACTATTATCGGATCTTACAAAGACTACTTGGTCAGCGACTTGGTAATACCTTTACTATCGGTGATCTCGAAAATAAACTTACCGGAGAATCTTTCAAGGTTATAGATCTTGGCGAAATCACTGATCACTCTTTCGCGCTGGCTGTAAATAACGTGGTTGGTTTCATCAAATATCTTCACTGTGATATCGTCAGCCTGCTTGTTGGATACCGTAAGCAAATATTTATCACCTGCTCCGGTCACCTTAACAACATTGACGAATTTTTCGACCTTTCCCTTGCTATACTTTACTTTTTCAGCATGCCTTCCGGTCTTATCTGAAATTTCGATTGTATAGTTTCCTTCCGGGAGGTTTGCAAAGTTATAAGGCCTTACAAAACCATCAACCTTTTTAATAGTTTCGGAAAAAACCAGCCTTTCACCACTGTCAAGGATTGCGACCTTCACGTCGCTTTGTTCCGCACCTTTATAGTATAGTTTAAAGGTTGTTCCACTTTTCATCACTGCAACACCGGTTGTTGTCACCGGGTTATCAATCGGGCGCGCAAATACTACACTGCTAACTACCATCAGCATCAACAAAACAGAGAGGATCTTTTTCATAAGGGTATTGTTTTTATACACAGCTTAAGACGGGGGGATCACCCTTAGGGTTGCAGCGCAATCGTTAATTTATGTTAACTAATAGGTAACAATACCGTTATCCCAATGTAGAAATGAAAGGGCGCATCTAACGGCCTGCGGAGAAAACGGATTCAAATAAACCTGAAAATTCGTCGCCAACGATTTTACCTGGCGAATGTTGCAGTTAAAAAATATTAATTTAGGTGATAGCTATCCTTACTTTTTTCCTCCCGCTCAAGGATGTGCATCTGAAATCTGACCCGATTCAGTATAAAAGCTTCTCGTTTATCTTCAACTGCTGTTAATAGTTTGTAACGGTCAGTAATATCCAGGCTCAATTCATTGGCGATCTCAAATATATTAAAGACCGTCTGGTGCCGGTTAATATTCCTTTGCTTTAAATAAGTCAGGAACAGCTCGAACAACTCGGGTCCCGGGAACGTGTTTTTTTCCACATTCCAAAACCTGACATCCCCACCGGGGTACATCTTGGATCTGTACGTCCTTAAGAGCACATTCATATTAAAAATATCCAGGCACTTTACGATAATATCCGCCTCACCACCCGGATATCGCTTGATGACACTTTCAAGTTTCATCAATGAACCGATTTTCTGCTCATTTGACTCATGGTTAAAATAGATCCCGAAACTGATATCGTTTATCTCGGCATCCTGTAATAACTGACGGTAACGGGGTTCAAAAATATGGAGAGGTACCAGTTCCCCCGGCAAGGGAAGAATTGAAAGGGGGAACATGGGAATATGAACTACATCAGACATATCACTTAAACACAAAAGGACCAGTAAAGTTAATAACTCACCAAATAATGAGGTTTAATTCCGAAGCGTTTTTCCAGAATCTTTTCACCCGGCAGGAAGCTGAGATTGATCACGAAGGAAAAGCCGGCTACCAGGCCTCCAAGGCCCCTGATCAGTTCGCCTGTCGCAGCAGCTGTTCCTCCGGTAGCCAGGAGGTCGTCGTGCACCAGGACCTTCCATCCCGGCTTAACCGCGTCTTCATGCATCTCAATTGAAGCGGAGCCATACTCCAAATCGTAATGCTGGGTCCGGGTCTTATAAGGAAGCTTACCGGCCTTTCTCACCGGAATAAAAGCACAATCCAGTTCATGCGCGAGTATCGATCCGAAAATAAATCCTCTTGCCTCCGTGGATGCCACGGCGTCTACCTGCAGTGGCCGGAACTCATTAACAATAGCCCTTGTAATCTCCCTCAATAGAATCGGATTCGCCAGTACCGGTGTAATATCTTTAAAAACAATACCGTCCTTCGGATAATTGTGTACGTCGCGAACAGTTTTCCTGATCGTTTCTGCAAGCTCGGTAGTATTCATTAACAGCAAATTTGTCAAAAATAGAAGAGTCAGCCCGGTAATCAAATATGTCGTGTACGTTTAATCGTAAAAATTTGCGGAAGATCCGGGGATCGAATGCACCGCGTTCAACAACACAGAAACCGATAGAACAGTTATGTAAAAGATTCCGTTTCTTTAACAATTATTGATTTGAAGATGCTTTCGGTCCGGAATTTTACCAAACATTATGGAGACACGTTGATCCTGTCGGTGACGCACCTGGAGTTTCGCGCGGGAGTTTACTGGATAAAAGGTGAGAACGGATCGGGGAAAACAACTTTCTTCAGGTGCCTGACCGGCCTGCTTCCTTTTCAGGGAGAAATTGAACTGAGCGGCATCAGGCTGTTGCACGATCCGATCGGATACCGTCGTTGCATAAACTATAGCGAAGCCGAGCCGCTCTTTCCGGGATTCCTGACGCCGAAAGACCTCGTCCGTTTTATCGGTCACAGCAAGGGGGCGACAAAGGAACAGCAGAAACATTTTTTTGAAAGATTCGGAATCGAAGAATACCAGAATAAGCCCTGCAGTGCGTGCTCCAGCGGTATGGTGAAAAAGCTAAGCCTCGCCCTGGCGTTTCTGGGTGCACCGCGGGTTGTTGTGCTGGACGAGCCGCTAATCACACTCGACACCTCATCGAGGGAGACATTGCTGTCGATAATCCGGCAATACGTGGAGCAGTATCAAACGATATTCTTAATCTCTTCACACCAGATGATCGACCATGCGTCGCTTACTCTTAACAAGGTGCTGACGGTTGAAAACAAAACGATACAGGAAGCTTGAGATCGGTAGCGACGATATTGAACAAGGTATTTGTGCACGAGTTTTATCGAAGCAATGCCAGTTTCTTTCTCCTGGTAATTGGAATCGCGGCTGGATTTATGCGCAGTTACGAACACATCGCGCTGGCGGAGTTCTTTGTTGCATCGCCACTCTTTTTGTTGATACCTGTCGCGGTCTGGATACTCTATACGTTTAAGGTAGTCAGATACGATCTGGAACTCCTGAACCGCGATGAAAACGAATTTCTCTATGCTTTTGGATTCCTGCCAATGCGGGAACAATTCCTTTCCGCCGCGTTAGCCCTGTCTGCTCAGCTGATGCCGATGATCCTGTACGGCATTTTCCTCGCAGCTATAGCCTGGAAGAACGGAAGAACACTAACGCTGAGCCTGACTGCAGTAGCATGCTTCTCCCTTATCATCCTGTCATCCCTCCGGATAATTGGTGCGTTACGCCGCCCACACACCGAAAAAAGAATATGGGCGCTCACGAGCTATCTGAACACCCGGTTTACCAGGCCTTATTTTCTTTACTTTCCGGAATGGATAATCCGTCGCGAGCTGTTGATGTTAGCCGGCACAAAAATCTTCAGTTGTATCGTGCTTTTAGGTGTGTCGCAGCTTTATAAATACGATTCATACGACGCACGGTTGTTTGGCATGGCTACTGTGATCGCTTTCACGGCAAATATCAATCTGGTCTGGGAACTGCACCGTTTTGAAAATGTTCATTTCAGCCTGCTCCGGAATCTTCCCATACCGTTCCCTTCGCGAATCGGTCATTTCCTGCTAACGTTGGGGCTACTCACAATACCCGAAACCGGTACGGTTATTAAAAACCTGCCGGCCGACCTGAACACCGGCGACGCTGTCTCCCTCCTGGTAATGGGCTGGAGCATACTCGTATTGTTTTATGGGTTTTTATACCTCCGGGACAGGGGACAGGAGCAAATGATGCCTTTTATTTTTTTTGCCTGCATCGGCCATATCGTGCTGATACTGTTCAGGACTCCCATAGCCGTGCTGGGCCTTGTCAACCTGGCTACCGGTATTACAATCTGGAAAAAACGATACTACTTTTTCGAACCGGTAGCGAAAGGTAATTCCTGAAATATCCTGCCATTCAATATAACTTTATCAACCAGGGAACTGCCGAACGCATAGGGCAGATACGCCACAGAAGGCATCGGTTTGGAAATAAACACATTGGCGACCTTTCCGCGGGTGATGCTTCCATGCGTTTTGTGCAGCTCCAATGCAAAGGCTGTGTTTAGGGTTGCCGCGTTAATAGCTTCTTCGGGGGTCATCTTCATCCGGATACAGGCAATGGCGATCATCAGGGGCATATTGCCAGTCGGTGAGCTTCCCGGATTAAAGTCCGACGCCAATGCCAGCGGAAGTCCCGCACCGATGATGTCCCTTGCCGGCGGAAACGGAAGTCCCAGGAAAAAGGCTGCTCCCGGTAATGCGGTGGGCATGACGGAGGTTCCCACCATTGCCTCGATCTCTTCATCACCAATGTTCTCCAGGTGGTCTACGCTGACGGCGTTGGTTCTGACACCAACCTGTACACCGCCCGAACGATATAACTGGTTCGCGTGAATCCTGGGCTTCATACCATACCGTTTGCCTTCCTCCACGATCCTTTCCGTTTCTTCGGGGGAAAAAAATCCTTTTTCACAAAACGCATCTATATAGTCCGCCAGCTTTTCACCCGCAATCGCGGGAATCATTTCATGGACGATCAGGTCAATGTACTTCTCTTTAGACATCTCCGCCGGAACAGCGTGCGCACCGAGAAAGGTTGTTTTTACAGTCAAAGGTGTCTCGCGACCGATACGTCTGGCCACACGAAGCATCTTCATTTCGTCCCTGGTGGTTAATCCGTATCCGCTTTTGATCTCCACGGCGCCGGTACCGCTTTTTATTATTTCCAATGCCCGCGCGGCGGCGGCTTCAAATAGCTGGTCTTCCGATGCATTCTGAAGTTTGCGTGCCGAATTCAGGATGCCTCCTCCCTTCGCCGCAATCTCGGCATAGGTTGCGCCTTTGATCTTCATTACAAACTCGTCTTCCCGGCTGGACGCAAAGACAAGGTGTGTATGTGAGTCGACAAAGCTTGGAAAAACAAAACAACCGGAAGCATCGAGGACTTCTGCCGCTCCAGGTGTCAGCAGGTTGTCCATGCTTCCGAAATCGGCGATACAACCGTTCTTGACGGCGAGGTAGGAATTCGTTAGCACGGGCAGGTTGGCCATTAACCTTCCGGCAACAACATCGGTCTGTTGTTCCCGCACCTGGACTAATCCCTTAATGTTCTTGATGAGGATATCCCAGGACATACTAACCTGATTTTAGGCCTTGAATTCAGCCTGGATTATTTCCCAAAGGACTCAACCTTGTAGTCGAGGTTGGTTCCGAAGACCGGGAAACTGATCTTAAACATTGCGTAAAGCATGCGACCACCCAGACTGGGGCGGTAACCGACTTCAGCACCATAAGACCAGCTGAACATCCTGTTGAAACGGCCATCGATACCTGCGCGAAAGCCAAAGGACTTGATCTCGATCGGGCTTACATCGTAGGTATGGGTTCCAAAGTTCGGGCTGAGCGCATCATTGTCGACATATACAACGTCGTCGAGTTCGATACTCGGGGCATACAATGCGTCGAGATAAACTGTGAGAATGAGGTCATCAATTCCCTCTTCAAACTTATCGAAGTTGACCGCTACGTTCTTGATCCATGACATCGACCCCCCCAGGTACAATCCTTTTGAAGCGACATTACTGAATACATCGAATGACTCGTTTCTTCCGTTCACGAAGATGGTCTCCGGCAGTCCAACGCCTTCGGCATTCTTAAGATCTGCGTTTCTAAGTCCCTGCTTTTCGAGGGCTCGTCCGAGGTCGGTTGAGCTATCCCAGATCACCGCTCCCAGACGGGCGCCATAGATCTTCCTGACTTTACAGGGGACTTCAGCATTCAGCGGAACCCGGGCAGCCCACTTATTGCCTTTGTAGCTATTCTTGTAAAGAAACATTTTCGTTTTGGAGCTTTCCTCAAAATCCTTAATATGATAAGTAGCTCCGAATTCGAAATAATTGTATACCTCGGCGCGATTGTCAACGTCGCTTTTTTTCACGGCGAGGTCTCTCGAAAAATCAAAAAACTGCTGGCTGTAGGTTTTTCGAAAGTGCGCCCTGAAATCCATTTTGTCTTTGTGATAGTAGACCGCTTCCGCGCCGTAGCCGGCATTGATGTTCGTAACGAACATGTCGGTGTAAAGCGGGATGAGGCCCACAAACAGTTTGTTCACCGAATAAGGCTCGTCATAGAGTTCCTCGTACGTAACGGCGGTTTTGTCCTTTCGTTCGCCCTGCGCAAAAAGACCGATGGAAACCATCAGAAACGCAGCTAGTAAGGTTAAAAAGCGATGATCCATAACCTGATGAATTGGGTATTAGTGAGTAAAAGTAGTAAATCTCCGGCTAAAAATTAGTTATCCTGAATACGCCCTACCTCACAGAGGTAATACTTTGGCAAAAAATCCACTAATTATTCCTCTTTTCGAGCATCTTTCGAAGCTCGTTCAGTTCTTTCATATTGGCCTCCATCTCGGCTTCCTTGCGCTTCCGGTCCGTTATGTCTTCAAACATTCCCAAAACCGCTACTACTTCGCCGTGTTTATTCATAACGGGTACTTTACTGGTCAATACCCACGATTCGACCCCATCGCTGTTCACATTTCTTTCCTCCAGGTCCAGACGCGGTTTGCGGCTGTTCATAACCGCAGCATCATCCTCCCGGTACGCATCGCCATGTTCTTTCCATGGCATATCGTAGTCCGTGCGGCCCACCAGTTCGCGCGGCGACTTGAGACCCGCGACACTTGCAAAAATCCTGTTACACCCCTGGAATCTCAGCTCTTTGTCTTTCCAGAACACTGCACGTGGTATGTTGTCGATGATGGTTTGCATTGTTTCCTGGTCATTGCTCAGCTGATCCAGCATGCGGTTGATCTTCGTGGTGTTAAACGCCACGGTAACCAGGTCCGCGCATGACTTCAGAAACTCCACATCCTCGTCCGTCCAGTCTTTCTGCTCCTGCTGATGCTCGCAGCAGATGATACCGGCGATCTTACCTTCGTTAAAGAACGGCACATCAAGCATCGACTCGATGCGCATGGGCGTCAGGTACGATTCCGAGAATTCACGTGTAGCCAGGTGTGTGTGGGCATCCTTGGCAATGATGATCTCCTCGCTGGTAACCGCTTCAAAGTATCCCGGGAAATCCCGGCCCGACAATTCCATACCCGATTCAAACGTGCCCTTGTTGTGCTGAAAAAGTTTCTCACACCTGATCTTGTTTTCCTTGGGTTTGTATTCCCATATACTGCATCGCGAAACACCCAACTGCCGGGTGATCGAACTGGTGATCTTTTCCAGTGACGGTATCCAGTTCCCCTCCTGGATGTCTTTGTTCTTTGTAAGCTCCATCAATACCTGACGGTTCTTGTGGCTGATCTCGTTGCGTTTCTTTTCGCCGTCAAGCATGTTTTGAATATGCTTTTCCTTTCTTCTCATTTCCTCCTGCGTGGCCTCGAGCTCTTCCATATTCTGCCTCATTTCTTCTTCCTGGGCGCGCATTTCTTCCGCCTGCTGCTGTGTCTTTTCCAGCAGGATCCGCGTACTCTCGCTGATTCTGACGGCAGATATCGTAGACGCAATGCTTTCTGTCAGTTTTTCCACCAACTCGATTTCATGAGCCTCGTATTTGTCAAATGTGGCCAGTTCAAGTACACCAAAAATTTTCTCGTTGACCTTCAGCGGCACGATCAGCAAAGCACTCGGGGAGGATCCGCCTAACCCGGACGTTATGGTAATATATTCCTCCGGTACTTCCAGTAAATAAATCCGCTCGCCTTCCAAAAAACACTGCCCGACGAGGCCTTCGCCGATGCCGATTTTTTTGGCCAGGTATTTTTTCCTCTCGAACGCATAGCATGCAACCAGTTCGAGGAATTTATCACCTTCGGTTTCCTCGTTCAGGATGAACAGCCCGCCCTGGTTACTCCGGGTATACTTCACAACAAACTTGATAATGTTGTCAAACAGCTCTTCCGTGGTTCCCGTTGACACCCGTAAGATTTCTCCGATCTGAGCCAGCCCAGATGTCGACCAGTTACGCTTGCGGTCATCCTCCGCATTTATCCGCAGCTTGTCGCGCATGGTGATCAGCGTATTTCCCAGGTTTGCGCCGTCTTCTTCCAGTTTAAGGTCCGCGGTGTAATCGCCGGCTGAAATTGCCTCGATGAACGTGGAGAGTGAGCTCACGGCTTTCCCCTGTTGCTCCAGCCTTTTTTCGTGCTCGACCGCCATTTTGCCTGACTTGTGCTGAAGGGTATACAGCAATATGGAGAACGCCACAAACACAGCGATCAATAAAACGATCGATATCCAGGAGATTACATCCATGTAACCGGTATTGGCGTTCACGTTTTCGTCAATACGTTCCTCCAGTCTCTTCACGGTACTGTGAAATGTTTCAAAGGAGGTGTCAAACTGCTGATCACGTGCATCTCCGGCATGACCTGCGACGACTACGGCCGCCGTGCTGTCCGTTGCCGGAACGGTTGTCTGTACCCGGTTCTTCCAGCGGTCATCGGCGGAGAGGATAAGATTATCAAGATTGAATATCGTTTCTTTCAACAAGGCCTTGATCTCCACGTCTTCGGCTTCTCCGAAGGATGCATGGATCTCTTTTCCGTCATATACTCTTTGCAGCATATCCCTGGAAGCCTTGAGAGGCGCCTGCACATCGCGCTCAAAGCTGAGACTACCGTCGCCGGAAATCAGTTCTTCCAGCCACAAGTGTGCTTTTGTCACATCATTTTTGACTTTGTCCAGGAGGGTCAGATAGGGAAGGTTCTGCTCATAGGTACTCACCATGCCCCGCTCGACATAGGCGACGAGGAAGGTAATGATCAGTCCGGCAATGGCAAATCCGATAGTAAACTTAAGCGCACGATTCCTCATGGTCGTCAAAGAATTGAGTTGGGTAAAGAAAGGTTCCGGTGAAAAGTTAAGTAATAATCAGTTGAAAATGAAAAGTTGAAACAAAGGACGTCTCCGAAAATCAAACGTTTTCAATGTATGAAATCGGCATTTTTTAAACATTTTGTCAGCCCCCCTGAACATCGAACAGCCATCCGCAACCCGGTTAAAGCTTCTTTAGGGCTTCGCGGCTGGCGCTGAGGATCTGGTCCAGGATCAGATCGTCGATTGCAGCGGACACGAACATCGCTTCGTATTGGGATGGGGCAAGATATATTCCGCTTTGGAGCATGGACTGGAAGTAGCGGGCGAATCTTTTCGTATCGGATGTTTTAGCTGTGTCGAAGTCGGTTACATGTTTATCCGTAAAAAAAAGGGTGAACATAGATCCTACCTGATTGAGGGTAAAATTCAGGCCTGCTTCCCTCAATTGTTCCCGGATTCCATCGGCTATAAGGGTTGTGGTTCGGTCGATCTGGGTGTAAATACCGTGATTTTGCTGAAGATGATGTAACATGGCGAGTCCGGCCGCCATTGCCAGCGGGTTTCCCGATAATGTACCTGCCTGGTAGATCGGTCCCAACGGCGAAACATGATCCATTATTTCCCGCTTGCCACCGTATGCACCAACGGGCAATCCGCCGCCGATGATCTTTCCCATCGTCGTGAGATCCGGGGTAACCTGGTAAAGTTCCTGGGCTCCTCCCAGCTTCAGACGGAATCCGGTCATCACTTCGTCAAAAATCAGCACAATACCATTTCTGTCACAGATAGACCTCAGCCCGCTAAGGTATCCGTCAACCGGCAATACACACCCCATGTTCCCCACCACCGGTTCAAGAATGATGGCGGCCACTTCATTTTTGTTTTCTTCCACAATCGTGGAAATCGCTGCGAGGTTATTAAACGGGGCAATGAGTGTATCCTTCGCTGTCCCCTTGGTGACACCAGGGCTATCGGGTGTTCCGAAAGTCAGGGCTCCACTACCTGCGGCGATAAGAAACGAATCGCCATGGCCGTGATAACAACCTTCCATTTTAATGATCTTATCGCGACCGGTAAATCCCCTGGCTACGCGAACAGCGGACATCGTCGCTTCCGTTCCGGAGTTCACCATCCTTACTTTTTCCACGGAAGGAACGATGGAACAAATGAGCTCAGCCATCTCTACTTCCCTGGCTGTAGGTGCTCCGAAAGATGAAGAGGAAGACAACGCATCTTTCACAGCCTCTTCAACAATGGGATGAGCATGCCCCATGATCATAGGACCCCATGAATTGATCAGGTCAACAAACTTGTTTCCATCCTCATCATAAAGGAATGCGCCCTTAGCTTTTTTTATGAACACGGGATTACCGCCAACAGCCCTGAAAGCCCTGACCGGTGAATTCACACCTCCCGGAATATATTTTTTTGCTTTTTCAAAAAGTACATTGCTATTGGCGAAATCCATGGTGCTGGGAATTTTGATATTCAATGGAGGAATGAAGTGACAAACTGGTCCCTTATTTTTTTTGAATGACTTTCATTCTTCCGTCTTCAAACCTGATAAAGGGAATAAGGTCGTTGCTCCGTCCGGATTGGTAGTTGTATCCTTCGGTAAGGCTACCGGGAATAAAACCGGATTTTGTCAGGGCATCCTGAAAATAAACGCCATTTTTTTTCAGCTGGTTTCCGAGGAAAAGGATCAATTCATAGCCGATGCTGGCATAACCCGACGGCGCGCGGCCATGGGTTTTTACAAATTTCCGGATGAATGCGCGCGTGGCCGGCTTCTCGGGGCCGGCGAAATTCGGAGCACTCAATACGATCGGAAGGTTGTGAAACTTTTCGAGGTCAACCGTGTTTTGCTCCAGCCAGTTTTCAGACCCGAGGACGATGATCTGGTCACCCCGTGTTTCTATACTGCTGATCACTTTCGCATAGATCAATGCATCGTCGGAGGCGACAAAAATACATCCCAGACTATCCTTCTTTAACGTGAACTGTTTGGGATAACGAAACTCGTCGTACTCCGTTGGTGTCGCCAGGGTTGTCAACACGGTCCGGGAGGATTCGCGGCTCAGGCGGTTTGAAGAGACGATCTTAAGTCCTTTTTCAGTAGCAGTCTGTACAAAATTTGCCGCCAGTACGGAATCCCGTTTTGAGGTTCCGTAAAATACCATACAATTTTTTTTACGGGCATATTCCGCCAGGAATTCACCCGATTTCCGGCCAAGTGCCTCCAGGGATGGCTGATACAAAAACGCATAAGGGTTGATGCCAATAAGCTCGCTGTTGTTGTGCAGCGGATTGAAGGTGTTGATCTTGTTGGCCAGGGAAAAATCAACGATCGATTTGTTTTCTTCCTGAAAGAAGGGACCAATGATCAGGTCCGTATTTTTCAATTCATCCGTGGTTAACACTTTTTTTATTTTTTCAACACTACGCTCCGTATCGTAAGCCCGCAGGCTGATCTTCGTGCCCTGCTTCGCCAGGGTATCAACGGCAAGTTTCATTCCTTCGTACAGATCGAGCACATTCTGGTTGCGTTTCAAAGTTGGCGCCGGATCGAGGGTATTGACCATAAACGGAAGCAATACCGAAATGGAATAGATATCCCTAAAAAACGTCTTTGGTGCTTCGGGGATGTAGTCGGCGCGGTTGAGCCCGAACTCCGTTATGACCGACTCAAGGAGTTTTCTATCGTCAGGGCTACCTAAATTTTTTGACAATGATTTTGCCAGGGCTGTAGCGACAATACGGTCTTTCGGATATTCCTCCCGCATCATCTTCAGCGTCTCGGCATCCACGATTTCGTTGATACTTTTTGCCTTGATCGCCTCAATGGTCGACAGGAGGTTTTTATCCTGGATAGTTGCCAGAACTTTCAAAGCCTGAAAATAGTCTTTGTCTTCCAGGTTGATCTTACCTATCCAGAAATTCACGTCATCCATTTTATCCCACGCCGGATGCAATGTTTTGATCTGGTTCAGATTGGTTTTTGCAAGCGCTTTATAACCGAGGTTGTAAGCGGAAAGTGCATAATAAAAAGTAGCATACTCTGAAAACTGATTGTTCCGGTCGTAAGGCATCAGGGATTTGAAAGTCTCCATCGCCAGATTGTACTTTCCCTCCCGGAACAGGTTTTTTGCATTGAAATATTGTTTCGTGAAGTCAACCTGGCCAAACAACGAAGTCTGACACAGGAGTGCGACACAAAAAATGATTACATGTTTTCCTATCATAGATGACCGTTGAAAAGAACCGCTGTTACTTCAGCAGCGTATATAAGCGAAAAAATATTTGACTTCAGTCTCATCGTTATTCCCATTCAATTGTAGCCGGTGGCTTAGAGCTGATGTCATAAACAACCCGGTTGACTCCCTTCACCTTATTAATGATATCACTGGATACGCTTGCCAGGAAATCATAGGGCAGGTGCGCCCAGTCCGCGGTCATACCATCCGTACTGGTAACCGCCCTGAGGTTTACAACCCGTTCATAGGTTCTTTCGTCGCCCATAACACCGACCGACTGAACCGGCAGTAGCATGGCGCCGGCCTGCCAGACTTTATCGTAAAGTCCGTGTTCGCGCAAACCGGAAATAAAGATACTGTCAACTTCCTGTAGTATTCTTACCTTCTCTGCGGTAATATCGCCGAGTATCCGAATACCCAGCCCAGGCCCCGGAAACGGGTGGCGACCTAAAATCGTGGGATCGATACCCAACGTCTTACCCACAATCCTCACCTCATCCTTAAACAGCGTATTCAGCGGTTCCACCACTTTCAGTTTCATCTTATCCGGCAAACCACCGACGTTATGATGGGATTTAATCGTCTGCGACGGGCCGTTTACGGAAACGGATTCAATCACGTCAGGGTAGATCGTGCCCTGACCTAACCATTTTACATCCGTAATACGGTGCGCTTCCTCGTCAAATACTTCAATAAACGTCCGGCCAATAGCCTTACGTTTCGATTCCGGTTCCGAAAGGCCCTCAAGCGCTTTATAAAATTTATCTTTTGTATCGACGCCTTTCACATTCAAACCCATGTGTTTATAGGAGTCGAGCACCTGATCAAATTCATTCTTCCGCAAAAGTCCGTTATCCACAAAAATGCAATGCAGGTTCTTTCCAATAGCCTTGTGAATAAGGGTTGCTGCAACGGTGGAATCCACACCCCCGGACAAGGCCATGACCACCTGGTCATGGCCGAGTTTGTTTTTCAGATCCTGGACGGTGCTTTCCACAAACTGGTCGGGAGTCCAATCCTGAGCGCAATCGCAGATGTGTACAACAAAATTTCTGAGGAGGTTCTTGCCTTCTGTCGTGTGTGTGACTTCCGGGTGAAATTGGATACCATAAACCTGTTTATCCTTCACCTTATAGGCGGCCACGGCAACTGATGGAGTACTGGCGATCACCTCGAATGCCGCGGGTACGGAAGCAATCGTGTCCGCATGCGACATCCAGACTTGTGTGTCCAGTGAAATCTCCTTCAGCAGTTCATTATGATGATCAACGGTGGTGAGGCGGGCTCTGCCGTATTCGCGCATGTGGGAAGGCAACACTTCGCCACCGTGCTGATGAGCGATGAGCTGAGCTCCGTAGCAGACGCCCAGTACCGGGATCTTCTCAAATGGTTTTATATCCACGGAAGGCGCACCCTTGTCGCGGACAGAGCAGGGGCTGCCGGAAAGGATTACACCTTTGATATCCGGTGTCAGGGGCGGTACTTTGTTGAATGGATGAATTTCGCAGTAGACGTTGAGTTCCCTAACCCTGCGAGCGATTAATTGTGTGTACTGAGAACCAAAATCAAGAATGAGAATCTGTTGTGACATGCTGCAAAGATAACAGAAGCCCGCGCGTGGGGATAACGGGGCTAAAAAAAAATCTAAATGCTAGCAGTCAATGAGTTACCTCACCATTGCATCAACATAATACCCAACTGGAATCCAATTGCCGAGAAATTGTTGTAGTCGTAACTCTCACTTTTGCTGGTCAGGTAGTCGTAGTGAATGGCAGCCATGGCACCCAGCTTTCTACGCTGGCTGATCCGGACAAGAATACCGGCTTCCGGCCTGGCCAGGAAACCCCAGCTGCTTTCCTGGTCCTGGTAGATGTTATATGAAACCGAGTATGTATTGCGGCCGGCGCCAAGACCGAGGCCGGCGTAAGGAAAAAAGTGCTCACGTTCCCCCAACGGAAAATAATACTGACCGCTGGCTGCAACACCAAAATTAAATATATCATTGAAATAATCCGTGGTAATCGCCCCGCCGGGTTGCTGGAACGTCTCCTTTGGTTTGTACTCCCGCAGGTAACTCCAGTTAATATCCCCTCCGACCGAGAACTTGCGTTCCGACCCAATGAATTTCCGGAATCCCAGTTTTGCGCCTCTGGTGGCCGTGGTACCAATCCATTCCTTGTTCGTAAGGGGCGAAGTCACATCCCAGTTGAGATAGAAATAATTGTCCTGCGCCTGCGACGCGGTATAACAAAATGTTATCAAAATCACCAGTACTGTTTTCATTGTCTGTCAAGGTATGGAGATTGAACAAATGCCTGGTCGATCGCTTCTTGCGATTGTTTGATGAGGTCGATCGTGCTGTACACATCGCCCATATAGGCGCTCCAGATCACTTTGACTTTTTTATCAGGCGTAATATTTCTCAGATCGAGGATCTCAATGACAAGCGATCCTGTATTGGTCGCATACGTATTTACATAGGGATAACCGTAGTAAGATCCGTAACCGTACCCATACCCGTAATAAGACGGGTAGTAATAATTGGAATACACGATCTCCTGAAAAAGGTTAAAATCGTTCACAACGTATACGTTGATGCGGAGGTCAGGGTCTTCGTCGCTGTCAACGCGGTTATAGCCCCTGGCGGCGAGATTAGTTTGCACCTTCTCCAATACCGGGCGGGGGTAGTCGCTTTCGCGTTGCGTTATGATGGTATCGTTCGGTGATTTGTTGGAAACGAATCCAATGGTATCCGTAGCCATTGAATACGTCGTATAAGAATCGAAACTAATGTCGGTATCGTAATTTGTGGATACAACAAGTTCGTCCAGCAACTTCACCGTGTCATCAGGCGGCTGACAAGACCAGGCAAGGGGCAAAAAAAGCAGGGCAATAATTTTTTTCATACTTCCGGGAAACATACTATGATAAAACGAAATATAAGCCGGGATAATTGCCCCGGACAACTTATATCAATCTTCTTTCTTTCGCAAAGGCAATGCACAAAGGATGCCGGAAACATAAATCCAAGTCAACCGCCGAACAATGCTTGTGTTCCTATAGACACATGTTTATGGCATTAGGTTTAAATCACAAGGATAAAATCAATCCAACACCAAAAAGAAGAACAAATAAAAGAGTGGAAAGTGCCATTTGCCTGAGATAGGGATCCAGTTCATGGGAAGGTTTCCTGGCGACGGCCACGCCGATCCTGACAAATAACGGAGCGCTGAGCAGGAACAGTAGCTGCCAGGGCGACCGGAAGGTGAGAAAGGTATAAACGCCGGCGGCTATCAGTCCCCCGAGGATCAGAAACCAGTGATAACGGGAAGAATTTTCCCGACCGATGCGAACGGGAATGGAAAATTTTCCCGCCTTCCGGTCAGACTCGATATCGCGTATGTTATTAACGTTCAAAACACCGATGGAAAAAAATCCGCAACTCAGGGCGGGAAGGATCTCGCGCGACGATATCTGTTGTGTAAAGAGGTAATACGATCCCATTACACCGACAAGGCCAAAAAAAATCAGGACGGAAATATCACCCAGCCCGATGTACCCATAGGGTCTTCTTCCAACAGTATAAGCAATGGCCGCCAGAATACTCAATACTCCCAGTCCGAGGAAAAACAATATGGCGTTCCAGTTCATTCCGAAGGAAACAAACAGCAACGAAATACCACTGCCTAAACAAAGCACGACAAAGACGATCACCGCGGTCTTCATCTGACCCGGTGTTATCGCTCCGCTTTGAACGGCACGCGACGGTCCCTTACGGTCAGCGCTGTCGGCACCGTGGACGGAATCCCCGTAGTCGTTGGCGAGATTCGAAAGGATCTGTAAAAAAATGGTAGTGACAACGCATAAAACAAAAACGTTCCAGCGGAATGCATGAACCGATGCAGCGAGAAACCCGCCCATCGCAATACAGGAAAGTGCAAGGGGTAACGTTCGAAGCCGGAAAGCATGAAGCCATATCTTAATGTCCATATCGGGATAACTTAAGACTGAAATATAAATTAATAATCCTGCGTTTTATAAAATCCGGATAATCGTATCTGACGAATTATTAAAGGTAAAGGCGTCGTTGTCCTTCAGTCCGATCAGCACGCTGCCCAACGGCGACGCAGGCCCAACGACCCAAAAATCTTCGCCGTTCACCATCAATTTTCCGATACCGATACTCACGAATATCTTACGGGAAGCTGTTATAACTAAACTTCCCAACGATACTTTTTCATGTCGGATACCGGGATTGATCCGATCCAATACATCCCTCAGCTTAAGCGCTTCGTCCAACTGCCGGGCTGCCTTATCTCTTTCGATCTGCATCATTGCCCTGCCTGTTTCATACTTATCACCGGCGCTGTTCTTTCCTTCTTCGTTTGCCGCACGCTGCGCCTGATCCATGGCCTGCGTCGCGGTTGTGATCCGTTGATTTACATAGTCTTTACATTCCTGCAGGACTCTTTCTTTATCGGAAATTTCTGGCATACGCATTCTGCGATCAAAGATCCGGAGCCCAAATCATTTCAGGAATGCGTCCAACACTTCCTGATCCATCGGGTTTACTTTTGACGGGAAGAATTTTACAGTGATACCGTCGCTGCTCACCACATACTTGCAGAAGTTCCACGAAGGGGAATGGCCGGACTTCGCTTCCAGCCACTTGTACAGTTCGTGTTTGTCTCCGCCCTTTACTGAAATTTTCGCGAACATCTGAAAGCTCACGCCGTAATTCTTCTGACAAAAAGAAGCGATCTCATCGTTGGAACCCGGCTCCTGCCACAAAAAGTTGTTGGCGGGAAATCCAAGGACAGTGACTTTGTCGCCATACCGGTCATGGATGGTTTCCAGGTCTGCGTATTGCGGTGTGTAGCCGCACTTCGAAGCCGTATTAACGATCAGGATCGCTTTACCTTTGTATGTGGAAAAATCGATAACCCGGCCATCCAGGGCTTCGATTTTGAAATCGTATATAGAACCAGTTACGTCCGCTTTCCGCCCCGACGTAATTTTACTGGAAAGAAATGCAGCGAGTCCCATAAAAGCTGTTACGATAGCTACCGTTCTAATTAATTTCATCGATAATCTGTTTGTCCAGCGGGTTGACGTTCGACGCGAAAAATTTCACAGTCCCGTCAGCCTTCACCAGGTACTTGCTGAAATTCCAGCCTGGCTCCTTTCCCGTTTTCTCTTTCAGCCACTGGTACAAGGCATGCTGGTCATTTCCTTTCACTGAAACCTTCTCGAACATCTGAAAGGATACCCCATAATTCTTTTCGCAAAATTCGGCGATCTGAATGTTGGTACCCGGTTCCTGTTCGCCAAAGTTATTCGCCGGAAAACCAAGGATCGTTACTTTGTTTCCAAACTGTTCGTGAAGTTTTTGTAAATCCGCATACTGTGGGGTGAATCCGCATTTTGAGGCTACATTAACGATCAGGAGGTTCTTTCCTTTGTACTGGGAAAAATCAATCACCGTACCGTCGATGGAGTTGATCTTAAAATCGTAGATGGATGCCATAGGTGTCGTTAGTAAAAGGATGGTAACGAGGAGTGTTTTCATTTGCTGTGTATTTTAAGGATGAACATGTCTGCCGTCGCGTTTGTTCTGCCTGTGCAGATATAATTTCAAATATTTCCTAACCGCCGGCAGCCGGGCTTACATTCTGTCCGGTACGGTGATGCCAAGCAACCCCATAGCCTTTCGGATCGTGTCTGCGACGGCCCTGGAGAAGGCGATCCGGAACTTTAGTTTCGAAGGATCCGCCTCGCTAAAGATGGGAATATTCTGGTAGAATTTATTGTATTCCTTGGCCAGGTCAAATGCATAGTTGGCTATTACGGCAGGCGAATATTCCTTAGCAGCCTCCTTCAACCTTGTCTCAAACAGACTCAGCTGGTTTAACGCGTCACGTTCAGCCGGCTCGAGTGAAACGATCGACTTCAGGTCGTCGTCCGATACCGTGATGTCCATACTTTCCGCCTTTCGGACAATGGCCCTGATCCGGGCGTGCGTATATTGAATGAACGGTCCGGTGAATCCCTGCAGTTGAATCGATTCATTCGGATCAAACAGCATCCGCTTTTTGGGATCAACTTTAAGGAGGAAAAACTTAAGTGCTCCAAGGCCGATCATTTCGAACAGTTCTTTTGCCTCTTTCTCTTCCCAGTCGCCGATTTTTCCAATCGCGCGGGTTTGCTTTTCCGCCTCATCGACCATTTCCTGCATCAGCTCGTCAGCGTCCACCACCGTTCCTTCACGGGATTTCATTTTGCCTGTCGGCAGGTCGACCATGCCATACGACAAATGGAAGCAACGCTTTGCCCACTCAAAACCGAGTTTTTTTAAAATGAGGAACAAGACCTTGAAATGATATTCCTGTTCGTTTCCAACCGTATATACCTGGCCGGCGATTTTGGGGAAATCCCTGAACCGCAGAATAGCAGTCCCGATATCCTGGGTCATGTAAACCGATGTGCCGTCGGATCGCAGCAGCACCTTCTGATCCAATCCGTCTGAGGTCAGGTCAACCCAAATCGACCCGTCATCCTTCTTAAAAAAAACATCCTTCCCGAGGCCCTTCAATACTTCTTCCTTTCCTAACAGATAAGTATCGGATTCGTAGTATAATTTCTCAAAATCAACACCCATGCGGGCATAGGTCGCCTCAAACCCCTTGTACACCCAGCTGTTCATCATCTTCCACAATGCGACGGTGTCTTCATCCTTCTGCTCCCACTTGCGCAACATATCAACGGCCATTACCATGATCGGAGCCTGCTTACCTGCTTCATCCTCGGTAAGACCGTTGTTCATCAATTCGCTGATCTGCGCTTTGTAGGTCTTATCGAATATCACGTAGTATTTACCAACCAGGTGATCACCTTTCAACCCGCTGTTTTCCGGTGTCTCTCCATTGCCGAAAAGTTTCCATGCAGCCATCGACTTGCAGATGTGAATACCCCGGTCGTTGATGATCTGTACCTTGTGTACTTTATACCCATTTGCTTTGAACAACTCCGCCACGCTGTATCCGAGGAAGTTATTTCTAAGGTGCCCCAGATGCAGTGGTTTATTTGTATTGGGTGAAGAGTATTCCACCATTACCTCCTGTCCGTTGTCCGGAAGTCGCCCATAATCAGCGTTGGCGTAAATACCGCGAAAGACGTCGACCCAAACACTGTCTTTCAGGACAAGATTTAAAAATCCTTTCACAACATTGAACCGTTCGACCACACCTGAACCGGCGACCAGGTAGTCACCGATGAGTTTAGCGGTCTCTTCCGGGTTCTTCCGCGAAATCTTTGTCAGGGGAAAACAGACCAGGGTATGTGATCCTTCGAACTCCTGGTTGGTAGGCTGAAGCTGAAATTGATCGGTCGACTGACCAAATAGAGACGAAAGCGCCTTTTGTATTTCGGTTTTTAAAATATGATCAGGACTCATGAAATGAATTCAGCGATAAAATAAGGAACGTCATGTACTGTACGTAGATAACCGTGATGTCGTTTACCACTCCAGAACATAAGCGAATATGAGAGGCGCAACGATCGTCGCATCACTTTCGATGATGAACTTCGGCGTTTCGATGCTGAGTTTTCCCCAGGTGATCTTTTCATTGGGCACAGCGCCGGAATATGAGCCATAACTGGTTGTTGAGTCGCTGATCTGGCAGAAGTAACTCCAGAAGGGAACATTATCCTTTTCCAGATCCTGGTGAAGCATCGGAACAACGCAGATGGGAAAATCGCCGGCTATTCCTCCGCCGATCTGAAAAAAGCCGATTCCGTCCTTGCCGGAATTTTTGATATACCAGTCGGCGAGCCAGGCCATGTATTCAATACCGCTTTTCATCGTGGAGGCCTTGAGTTCGCCTGTGTAAACATACGACGCGAAGATGTTTCCCATGGTGGAATCTTCCCATCCCGGCACAACCATGGGCATGTTCCTTTCGGCGGCTGCGATCATCCATGAATTCTGTGGATCGATCTCGTAATATTGCTTCAGGTCGCCGCTATTGAGGAGCCTGAACATAAACTCGTGCGGAAATAAACGTTCACCTTTATCTTCGGCATCTTTCCAAACCTTGTACAGGTGCTTTTGTAATTTTCGGAACGCCTCTTCCTCGGGAATACAGGTATCCGTAACGCGATTCAGGTGATGTTGCAGCAGATCCCATTCCTGTTCAGGTGTGAGATCACGGTAATTGGGAATACGTTTATAGTGCGAGTGTGCAACCAGATTCATGATGTCTTCCTCGAGGTTAGCCCCGGTGCAGGAAATAATGTGGACTTTATTCTGGCGGATCATTTCGGCAAAGCTTATTCCCAACTCTCCGGTGCTCATTGCCCCTGCCAGGGTCACCATCATTTTTTTACCTGCTGCCAGATGCACTTTGTAACCTTTGGCCGCGTCCACCAGCGCAGCGGCGTTAAAATGCAGATAATGCTTTTCGAGAAAGGAAGAAATCGGTTTGTTTTGACTCATGATACTATTTAATTGGCGTTAAAACTCGTTTTCCGGGCGAAATTAAGGAAAAAGGATGAAGATTAAGGAGTAAATTTAGGCTTGCTGTTTGAACCGAAATGTTTTTCAAAGTGATCGTCAGAGGTTTAAGCAGCTTAAACAACACAGAAATCCCGGTATGACCGCTCGTTCCATTCTTTTTATCTGCCTGTGCGCAGGAATACCGTTACAACTTACTGCCCAGGACAAGGACGGGTTCGTACTGGTAAAAAAAGAAGGATCGATCGCCATCTATGAACGGTGGCTGACGTTTCCATCTTCCAACCCGCCTGTAAAATCCCGGGAGGTGA
This sequence comes from Chryseolinea sp., assembly GCA_041742155.1. Taxonomy (GTDB): domain Bacteria; phylum Bacteroidota; class Bacteroidia; order Cytophagales; family Cyclobacteriaceae; genus Chryseolinea. The sequence goes on from JBGSJE010000016.1 coordinate 125,804, forward strand.
AGGGAGAGTTTTTTTTCAACAACAGTATATACGCCGGCCTTCGGTTGCTGAAGAATGAGAAGAAGATCAGGGAGTGGCAAAGTCACGTAAGTGAATACAAACTTTATCCGCTGCGGGATACGGCCACCTGGATGGAATATTCGTATCACGATATCCCCTGGCCTGTAAGCGACCAGGACCATTTCATGGAGTATAAAGTTACATCTCCCAACAAGGGAAAAATACTGAACATCTCATTTCAATCAAAAGTAAATGAAAAGCTGGCGCCTGTCCGCAAAGGTGTAACGCGCATGCAGCTATCGGGAAGCTGGACGATCGAACAAGTTGATCCCACCAAAGCTAAAGTAACGTACCGGATCCTGTCTAAGCCCATCGGCATACCAAAGATCTTTACGGATCCTATTATCCGCAGCAACATCATGACGACCATTGAGCAGTACATCGCGTTGCTGGAAAAATAAAACGTCGGACGCGTTCAGGAGGCGAGTACCGGCCTTGTGACGATCGATCTGGCTGTTGCTTCAAGGATCTCAAAGGCGCTTTCGGCCATCCGGTTTTCCGTATCGAGCGTAGGGTTCACCTCGACAATCTCCCATGCACATACCTTGTGGCTTTTCGCCAACTCGGCGTTCAATATTTTCGCTTCTTCAACGGTAAGGCCATTGGGCACGGGAGTACCCGTGCCGGCGGAGATTCGCGAATCCAACGAATCGACATCGAATGAAACGTAGATCGCGTCACAGTGGTCCAGCATCTGCAGGGCCTTTTCGGCGATCAGGGCGGGTCCGGCTTTTTTGACGTCTTCCGTTTCGATGAAATTTACATTGTATTTGTTGACCAGGTAGTTTTCCGGTTTTTCGAGGTCGCGCACAGCGATATAGACGATATCTTCCGGGTAAATCTTCGGCCCCGGTAACCCGACGTTCTTGATTTGTTCCCAATACTCCAGCGTCTCTCCTCTCGGGTCGTTTACCTTACACTCCAGGTTGTCAATTCCCGTCGCCATGGCGAGGGCCATTCCGTGCATGTTTCCGGAAGGGGTTGTAAAGGGCGTATGGATATCCGCGTGGGCGTCAATCCAGATCACGCCAAGGCGGATTTTCGGATCTGCTTTTTTGATCCCGGCGATTGTTCCGTAGGCGGTGCTGTGATCACCGGCAATGATCAACGGAAAAAACTCCTCCCAGATCGTTTCGTAAACCTCCAGGCATACCCGTTCCTCCATGATCATTACACCGTCGATAAACTTGGCGTAGGAGTGCTTGGCACCGTCGAAGAGCAGTTCATTGACATTCTCGACCTCCACAGACTCATATTGCTTGAAGAAATCAGAATGCAGGTCCAGGCTGGCGATCTTGATGGCTTCAACACCCAGGCTCGCACCCCGGGTACCCGCCCCTATTTCAGACTTCACTTCAATGATCTTCAACTCTTTCACAGGAATATAAATTAAGTTTTGAATATGGTTATCGTTAAACTGGCAGAATCCCGGTTACCCGGGCGCCCTCAGAGGTCCGGTAAGGCGCGCATCCCGATGTATTCCGGGACAAAAACCAAGGAGGGAAAACGATTGACCATGCGTTCTGAATGTGTATTGCAAAGATGGCAAATTTATCACAATATTGCACCTCTTTCATGCCCGGAGGTTGATCGTTAGAGATGACAGTTGATCGAAAACCTGAAAGAATACACCTGTAGTGACATTAATATTAAGTTAAGATTTATTCACGGTCAACCCATAACGATTAACGTCCCACGATTCAATGAAGAGTTACCGCGAGCTCATTGAGCAAACTTTCGAGTTCCCTCAGAAAGAATTCAAGGTCCGAGACCATGAATTGCTGTTTAACGACGTACCCCTGATGGACATCATCAAGGAGTACGGAACGCCCCTGAAGCTGACCTACCTCCCCCGGATCAGCGAAAACATCCGGTTTGTCCAGGCGACATTCAATAGTGCGATCGAACGGTTCAAGTATAACGGGAAATACACCTACTGCTATTGCACCAAGTCTTCGCACTTCTCCTTTATCATGGAGGAAGCGCTGAAGAACCAGGATGTCCACATGGAAACTTCCTCGGCATTCGATATTCCGATCGTCAGGTCTCTCTACGAACGTGGTAAGATCTCAAAAGACACCCATATTCTTTGCAATGGGTTTAAAATGCCCTCCTATCGCCAATATATCAGTGAATTGTTGAATGATGGGTTTCAAAACTGCGTCCCCATCCTCGACAACCTGGGAGAGATCGATTTTTATGAGGACAATGTAAAGGTACCCTACAAAGTGGGAATCCGGGTTGCCGCCGATGAGGAACCTAAATTTGAGTTCTACACCTCCCGCCTGGGTATCCGTTACAGCGACATCAACAGTTTTTATAAGGACAAGATCGAAAACAGCAGCAAGGCCTCGCTGAAAATGCTGCACTTCTTTATCAATACCGGCATCAAAGACACCGCCTATTACTGGAGTGAACTCAGCCGTTTCATTTTCAAATACTGCGAACTAAAGAAGATCTGCCCCAGCCTGGACTCCATCGACATCGGCGGCGGATTCCCCATCAAAACATCCCTCACTTTCCATTACGATTACAAGTACATGATCGAACAGATCGTGGAAAACATCAAATGGATCTGTGATAAGAACAACGTTCCCGTTCCAAACATTTTTACGGAATTCGGAAGCTATACCGTAGGCGAGAGCGGTGCGGTATTGTATTCGCTCGTGGATCAGAAATTGCAAAACGACAAGGAACTCTGGTACATGATCGACGGCTCGTTCATCACCCATTTACCGGATGCCTGGGGCCTGAATCAAAAATACATCCTGCTGGCCTTGAACAAATGGGACGATCCCTACCACAAGGTTAACATCGGCGGCCTTACCTGCGACAGTATGGATTACTACAATTCGGAAGCGCACACCGGCGAAGTGTTCCTTCCGATGATCACGGACGAGGAGCCGCTTTACATCGGATTCTTTCATACCGGCGCCTACCAGGAATCGCTTGGCGGATACGGGGGTATTCAGCATTGCCTTATCCCCGCACCTAAACATGTCCTGATCGACCGCGACGAGGACGGTGTAATTACGACGAAGCTTTTTGCAAGAGAGCAGACGAGCGAAAGTATGCTGAAGGTATTGGGGTATTGAAGAATGATCGCCATTTCTATGGACGCGGTCACTTCTCACCCGATCACCACCTAAACCGGTCTAAAATTTCATGGGTACTTCCTTGAAGCCTGCGGGGATCGTAAAATCAGATCCCGGTAAAGATTGTTTTTTCAGTTCGGTAACTTCCATCACCATCTTGCCCTGGGGCATCATCATTTCCATTTTCAGCGGAACCCCTTCGATTTGTTCGTAAAAAAGAGCCTGTTTGCTGTTGCCTATCCGCTGATGGGAAAGGCTTTTGAAGTCGAAGTCCTTGATCGCCGTGGTAGTCCAGAAATTCTGCTGCATGGAGTGCCCCTGAACGGCCGATTCAACAATATACCGGGTACACGTATACCCCATCACCTTGGCTGTCTCCGAAGTTTTGGTGACTTTAATATCCATTTTCGTGTCAGGCTCCTTTGATGCATCGGGGGTTGCCTGCGGCAACGGGGAATACGTCCTGGCTTCGCGGTCGATTCGGTACGAAACCTTTTTGTCGGCGAGAAAAAGAAACTCCATGTTGGCCATCATACCACCTTGCATGGTCGTCAGTACATTCTGGTTTTTTATTTTGATAATGTACCCGGTCGGCATCATGGAGCTTAGATCACCTCCGCCCTGCATCATTTTCATGGCAGCTTCCATCTGTGCTTTCATTTGCGGATTGGATTCCAGCATCGCTTTAAACTGCGGGTCATTCATCTTCTCTTTCATCTCCTCCATCTGCGCTTTTGTGGCAGGGTCGTCCATTTTTTTCTTCGCTTCTTCCATCTGCGCCTTCATCTTCGGGTCCGTGATCTCCATGTTGATCTTCCATGTAATCACACCTTCAAAAGTCTGTGCATGAACCATCATACCCGAACATACCAGCATCGCCAGCAGTATTTTTTTCAGTACATTTTTTTCCCGTCTCATAAGCGTTGTCGTATTAGAACTCCAAAACAATATATAAAAGAATTCCGCATTCTTACCTGACTTTTTACTTTTCCCTTTACCCTTTTTGGGCTATATTCAATTCCATTTCCTTCCATTTGTTCATTTCTAAACCACTCGCCTTATGAAATGCTCAATTGATGCCTTGAATATCCTTCCGCATCCAGGTTCACGGGCATTCCATGTGACGACTAAACGCTACGCACATGAAAATTTATGATGAAAAACACCTGAAGAACATTGTTCTGTTGGGGGCGCCGAAGGCCGGCAAGACCCTGCTGGCCGAGGACATGATTTTTGAAGCCGGTATCGTTCACCGTCGGGGTACCATCGAAGGTAAAAATACGGTGTCCGACTTTCATGAGATAGAACAGGAAAGAGGTAACTCCGTATTTGCCTCCTCCATGCATACCGAATGGCGCGATTATAAGATCAACATTATCGATACACCGGGCTTTGATGATTTCATCGGTGAAATGATCTCGGCGGTACGAGTCGCCGATACCTGTGTGATGGTCATCAACGCCCAGCACGGGGTTGAAGTCGGTACGGAACTCATCTGGGATTACATCGACCAGTTCCAGAAGCCGCTGATATTCGCCATTAACCAGGTGGATCATCCGAAAGCCGATTTTGAAAATGCACTTCACACCTTACGGGAAAAATTCGGTCACGCCGTGGTACAAATGCAGTATCCGGTTAATCAGGGAGAGCGTTTTAATGCGATCATCGACCTTCTCAAGATGGTGATGTATCAATTTCCCCCGGAGGGCGGAAAGCCGGAAAAACTTCCCATCCCGGCATCGGAAAAGGAGAAAGCGGACCGCCTGCACAACGAACTCGTGGAACGCGCCGCGGAAAATGATGAGGGACTGATGGAGAAATATTTTGAGAAGGGAACCCTGGATGAAGATGAAATGAGGGAAGGACTTCGCCTGGGTATGATTCACCACGATGTATTCCCCCTGTTTGTGATGTCGGCAAAGAAAAATATGGGCAGCGGACGGATGATGGGCTTCATCGACAACGTCGCGCCGTCACCCCTGGAAGCAAAACCGGAATTTACGGAGGAGGGTAACGAGATCGCGTTTGACCAGTCGAAGCCGGCGGTTCTTTTTGTTTTCAAAACGCACATCGAACCTAACCTGGGTAAGCTGTCGTTTTTTAAAGTTATTTCAGGAGAAGTCAATACGACATCGGAACTGGTTAACAGCCAGACCGGGGCTGTGGAAAAGATCCACCAACTGTTTATCATGGACGGGAAAACGAGGAATCCCGTAGACAAACTGGTAGCGGGCGATATCGGTGCCACGCTCAAACTAAAGGATACCTATACCAACCAGACCTTGCATGCCCGCGGATACGACGTGACGGTGAAGCCGATCGAATTTCCCGAGCCACGGATTCGCACGGCTGTTATCGCCCTGAGCAAAAAAGACGATGAAAAAATCGGGGAAGTACTGCATAAGATCCACCAGGAAGATCCGACGCTGCAGGTCGAGTATTCCAAAGAAATCAAACAACTGCTGATTTCAGGACAAGGTGAATTACACCTGGCCGTTTGCAAATGGTACCTGGAAAACGTGTACAAACTACAGGTGGACTTCGAGAGCCCCAGGATTTCCTACCGCGAAACCATCCGCAAGTCAGCCAACGCAAATTACAGGCATAAAAAACAATCCGGTGGTGCCGGTCAGTTCGGCGAAGTCCATCTCAAAATAGAGCCTTACACGGAGGGGATGCCGGAGCCGTCGGAGTTCCCCGTCCGGGGAAAAGAAGTAATCGATCTGGATTGGGGTGGAAAACTGGTTTTTTACAATTGTATTGTCGGCGGCGTTATCGACAACCGTTTTATCCCGTCGATTCTGAAGGGCGTGATGGAAAAAATGGAAGAAGGTCCGATCACCGGATCGTACGTCAGGGATGTACGCGTGATGGTTTACGATGGCAAGATGCACCCCGTGGATTCCAACGATATATCCTTCAAGATCGCAGGAATGATGGCATTTAAGGATGCTTTTCTCAGATCGGAGCCACAACTCCTGGAGCCTATATACGACCTGGAGGTTATGCTGCCTGAAGATGTCATGGGCGAAGTCATGGGTGACCTGCAAACCCGTCGTTCGCTGATCATGGGTATGGATAGCAAGGGCAATTACCAGGTGATCAGGGCTAAAACACCGCTGGCGGAACTGGACCGTTATTCGACCACGCTCCGTTCACTATCACAAGGGCGGGCACGGTTTACGCAACATTTCGCCGAATTTTCCCCAGTACCTTTTGACGTTCAGCAAAAGCTGGCCAAACACACCCGGGAACTGGAGATGGCCTAGGAATCGGATTGCTGTCCACTGCAAATCCCTCAGCACGGGTTAGTTGAGACGGGGAAAATTTTGCAAAAAAAAATCACTCCACCCGGCATTTCCGGGTTAATGACGGATTGTGCCTGCCGGTGTGGTCGCATAACATGCCTGGTTCGCCTCTTTTCCCGTCATAACCTTAAAATTCAGAAAAACCAAGTTTCGTAAACGATTGTTTAAATAGTGACTTTTTATAGATTTGTCAAATCCGCCTAGCCACGTGAACAACGCAATCGTCATTATCCCCACGTATAAAGAACGCGACAATATCCGAGCGATCATTGATACGGTATTTGGTTTGCCAAAGGACTTCCACATTCTGATTGTCGATGACAATTCACCTGACGGAACACCCGAGATCGTAGAACAAATGCAGCTGGGTTATAATGAGACGGAAACAAAATTACACCTGGTAAAACGCAATGGTAAACTGGGCCTGGGGACCGCTTATATCACCGGTTTCAAATATGCGATCGAAAAAGGCTATGATTTCATCCTGGAAATGGATGCGGACTTTTCGCATGATCCCAAAGACCTGGTGAACCTTTACCTGACATGCTCCGAGCGGGGAAGCGATGTGGCGATCGGTTCGCGTTACGCTACGGGCGTTAACGTCGTGAACTGGCCGATCGGAAGAGTGCTACTCTCCTATTTTGCCAGCAGCTATGTGCGGTTGATCACAAGCATGCCGATCCGCGATACCACAGCTGGTTTCGTTTGTTACCGCAAGAAGGTTCTGGAGACGATTCCGCTCGACCAGGTTAAATTCGTAGGATACGCTTTCCAGATCGAGATGAAATTTCTCGCATGGAAATTCGGGTTCACCCTCAACGAAGTTCCGATAATCTTTACGGAACGCACACGGGGCGAATCTAAAATGTCAGCCGGAATCTTCAAGGAAGCATTCTTCGGTGTTCTTCAAATGACCATTCAAAGCTGGTTTAAGAAGTACATCCCCTTCGGTCAGTCTTCTTAAACCAAAACTTCGAAAAAATCACTCCTGAAACCCGACGAACGTGATGGGTCCGACGTGCGATTTTACCAATTCCAGGTCGGGCTCGGTAATCTCGGCTTCGTAGCCATCTTCCTTCAACATGTTCAGGATGTCTTCAGCGGCTTCCCGTTGCTTGTAGATGTGATAATCTTCACGCGCAAACACCGGATAACGGCCTAGTTTCTGTTCACGGTCGACAAAGTTGAAACCACAGAGAAACAGCTTGCTGTCTTTGTGCTGGATTCGGAACAACGGCATCTGGGGATACTGCTGCAACCATTCCACAACTTCTTCCCTGGTTCCCTGAATAATTTCAGTGAGTTTGTAGATCTTCATCACCTCCCCCTGGTTGGGTTTGTCCAGCATTCGAAGGTCGAAATTGTGGACATAAGATGACAAGCCTACACAACCACATAAAACCATCAGCGGATTCTGGGCGTCGCCGTGCAACCGCACGTCCAGGTTCTTCGCATTAAAGAATGCCTGGAGTCTACGGTTACGTTTAGTAATCGTGTTCGTTAGGTCAGGCCTAACTGGGTTTTTGAATTTTAACTGCATAACATTTAAACATTTCGGATAAGGGTGGGCTCCCTGTTAAAACAAAAATATAAAATTATTTCAGTATCCGCTGCGATTACTAGTCAAACCGAATGGTTTTGATCGGGTTTATCCTCGCAATTACCATTGTGGGAATCAGGAGCACCACGGTAACAACGAGGAAGGTCAGAATGTTTAAAAATATTATTACTTCCACATTCCACCCGATGGGAACGAAGCTCATATAGTAGTCGTGCGGGTTCAACTTCACAATTCTGAATTGATCCTGAAGAAAGGCCAGGCCAAGGCCGATCAGATTGCCCAGCAGCAGTCCCTTTCCTATAAGGTTGATCCCGTTGAAGATGAAAACAGACCGGATGAGACGGTTATCGGCGCCCATCGCTTTTAACATCCCGATCATCTGGGTCCTCTCCATGACCAGAATGAGGACAATGGAGATCATATTCACACACACCACGATCAGGATTATGCCAAGCAGAATATTAACCTGTCTGCTCAATAAATTAAGCCATTCGAATACCTGGATAAATTTGTCGCTGATCCGCTCGATGTTAAGGTCAAAATCCATGGTCTCTCCAATAGCGTAGCCTGCTTCGTCGACCTGAACGGGATCGTCTACAAAAATTTCAATACCCCCCGCGATACTGTCAGACCAGTCGTTAAGCCGCTGGATCATCCGGATGTCAGCAAGGATAACTTTGCTGTCAAAGTACTCGGATAAATTCGTCTCGTATATACCGGTGACCTGAAGCTTTCTGAGGCGCGGCGGGTTTTGAATAAAATGAACGATGATATCGTCGCCGACTTTCAGGTTGAGCTTGTTGGAAATAGTGCGGCTGATGACCACCTGGTTCGCATACCCTGAATCCGGGAAGTCGATAAATTTTCCTTCCACCATATTTTCCCGGAAAGCATCGAGGTCGAAACTTCTGCCAACACCTTTCACCAGTACGCCCAGAATTTCATCACCCGCGGTTTTTATCAGGCCGGCCTTACGCGCATACTCCTGGACATGGGTGATGAAGGGAAATTTTGTCGGCTCATCGTATATCCTGATGTGATAATTCATGGGCTCTTCTTCCGGCGAATTGCTCATGGTAAACTTCGTCACAGACAAATGTCCGCTGAAACTATATACTTTGTTCTTCACAGTTTGCTGAAAGCCCAGCATAACCAAGAAGGAAATGATCGATGCACCTAATCCAACACCGATACTGGTTACGGCGATTTTATGAATAGCCGAAGAGAACCCTTGCTTTTGCTCGCGACTGATTCTTTTGGATATGAAATATGAAAGGTTCAAGGGTTATTGCTAACTTTTCAGTTTGTTAAGTTCCCATGCAAAATAAGCGAACAATGGTCCACAACCAACTGTGCCCCGGGACCAACGTGAGATTTTACAGTGTATGAGTTAATCGCATAGATGCCGGGAACGGGTACAACACCGGTTTATTTGCAGAAGATGATAAATTTGCACCATGAAAGACATTAAATTGATTGTCCTTTTTCCCCTGTTACTGGCGAGCTTTCAGTGCAGCAGTCACAAAGGCCCCGATAATGCGGATACGGTCGCCGTCCATCCTGACGCGCCGGCCTACGAAAGCGAACTCCGAACGGGGGCACAGCAGCTTGATGTCCTGCTTCCCAAACTCCGGGACAAGCGGGTTGCGCTGGTTGTAAACTATACTGCGACGGTCGGAAAACGTCACCTTGCCGATACCTTAAAAAGTTGCGGGGTAACGATAAAAAAAATCATGTCGCCGGAACACGGCTTTCGCGGCACAGCTACCGCCGGTGAACATGTCAAAGACGGTTTTGACACTCAGACAGGATTGCCCGTCGTGTCCCTTTACGGAAAGGATCGAAAACCAACGGCTGCCCAACTCGCGGACGTCGACATCGTCATTTTTGATATACAGGACGTTGGAGTCAGGTTTTTCACGTACGTCGGAACCCTTCATTATGTGATGGAAGCCTGCGCAGAGAACGGTAAAAAGCTGATCGTACTCGACCGGCCCAATCCGAATGCAGGTTATATCGACGGTCCGGTGCTCATGCCCGAATTCAAATCATTTATCGGTATGCATCCCGTACCGGTTGTTCACGGCTTGACAATCGGGGAATATTCGCAAATGATAAACGGTGAAGGATGGCTGGAAGGGAAAAAAAAATGTGAACTGGAAATCGTGACGCTAAAAAACTGGACGCACGCCGACGAGTATTCATTACCACTGAAACCTTCGCCCAACCTTCCCAACGATCAGGCCGTACGATTGTATCCATCCATTTGTTTTTTCGAAGGGACAGCCCTGAGCCTGGGCCGAGGAACAAAATTTCCTTTCCAGGTTATCGGTCACCCTGATCTCAGGAACATGCCATTCCAGTTTACACCGATGGACACAGAAGGTATGGCCATCGATCCTCCTCTCGAGAACAAACTCTGCTATGGATTAGACCTGCAGCACGTACCCGTCGCCAAAAAAGTGGATTTGCATTATCTCATCGATATGTACAACGCGTTCCCCGACAAAGACAATTTTTTTGTGCCACACTTTGCCCGGTGGGCGGGAAATACGCTTCTCGCGAAACAGATCAGGGATGGAATGAGCGAAGAACAGATCCGCGCCTCCTGGCAGAAAGATCTCGATCAGTTTAAAGAACTGAGAAAAAAATATTTACTATACCCTTAAAAAAAATTATAGCGTTTAGGCATCAAGCCGCGATCGCTGTAATTGAACTGTTGCCCGAAGGCTCGATGATCTCATGACAAAATCCGAAAAGGTAAACGACATCATCAACATCCTGAATGAATATTACCCGGAACCGCAGGTTCCGTTACAACACAAGGATGCCTATACACTTTTGATCTCCGTGTTACTTTCCGCACAGTGCACGGATATCCGTGTAAATAAAACCACTCCCGCGCTTTTCAGTCGCGCAGACAATCCATTTGATATGGTGAAGATGAGCGTCGATGAAATCCGCGAGATCATAAAACCGTGCGGATTATCGCCGATGAAATCGAAAGGGATCCACGGCCTTTCGAAAATACTCATTGAAAAATATAACGGCGAAGTTCCGGGTACCTTTGAGCAACTGGAAGAACTTCCGGCTGTAGGACACAAAACGGCTTCCGTTGTAATGACGCAATGGTTTGGGCTGCCGGCATTCCCCGTAGATACGCATATTCACCGCCTGGCATACCGGTGGGGACTGACAAACGGAAAAAGTGTCGAACAGACCGAAAAGGATCTGAAACGCCTTATCCCACAAGAGCATTGGAATAAAGCACATTTACAAATCATCTACTTTGGACGGGAATACTGCCCTGCCCGGGGCCACATCTGGACGACGTGTCCCATTTGCAAAAAATATATGCGAAAAGACCTGAGGGATTAGCCTGCGTTGTCAGGCGTTTTAAATTCGACAGGTATCAAAAATAAAGATCTAATTGCTTTATTTCGCACAACGGTCAACGAACAAGTACATGCAGGAGCTGAGAATAATATTTATGGGTACACCGGAGTTTGCCGTGCCAAGCCTGGAGATCCTGGTGGGTAACGGATACAACGTTGTCGCTGTCGTAACCGCTCCTGACAAACCGCAGGGCCGGGGGCAAAAGATTGTCTTTTCGCCCGTAAAGGAAAGCGCCCTCCGGCATCAGATACCTGTACTTCAGCCCACGAATCTCAAATCAGCGGAATTCCTCGCCGAACTGAAAAGTTACCGTGCCAACCTCCAGGTGGTCGTCGCGTTCAGGATGCTTCCCGAATCCGTATGGGCAATGCCGTCGATCGGCACATTCAACCTGCACGCATCTTTGCTTCCACAATACCGTGGCGCCGCTCCCATCAACTGGGCTATTATAAACGGCGAAAAGGAAACGGGGGCAACGACATTTTTCCTGAAACACGAAATCGACACCGGAAGTATCATCTTCCAGGAAAGAGAACCGATCCACGATCACGATACCGTTGGTTCCTTGTACGAGAGGCTGATGAAAATCGGGGCACAACTTGTTTTAAAGACGGTGAAGGCCATCGAGAAAAACGACTATCCTTCGCTGCCGCAGCCGGAAAATGAAACGATCAAACATGCGCCGAAGATCTTTAAAGAAACGTGCGAAATAAACTGGCATCAGACGGGGGAGCAGATCAGAAATTTTGTCCGCGGCCTGAATCCGTATCCGACAGCATGGTGCCTGTTTTCGGGAAAGTCCTTTAAAATACACCAGGTATCTTTAGTCGTCCGGAACGGGAATAAACCGGAGCCTGGTTACACGGACACCGACAACAAAAATTATCTTTATGTAAAAACCCTTGATGGCTGGATCTCTGTCGACGAAATTCAGGCAGAGGGAAAAAGGAAAATGAATATCCAGGAGTTTTTCCGTGGTAATAAATTATAATTTTACGCCGCGAGCCGTTACGTTGTAACTGTTTCGTTTGCCGGACATGGCGCGCGGCTTTTTCGCAATACGTATGATTATATCATTGATCGCAGCACTCAGCGAAAACAGGGTGATCGGAAAAAATAATGACCTTCCATGGCAGTTGCCTGACGATATGAAATATTTCATGCAAACTACCAAAGGACATCATACGATCATGGGCCGCAAAAACTACGATTCTATTCCGGAAAAATTCAAGCCACTTCCCAATCGCACAAACATTGTGGTCACCCATCAGCAAGGTTTCCCGGCGCCGGGATGTATTGTCGTCAACTCACTGGACAAGGGGTTGGAGATTGCCCGTGCGAATGGCGAGCGGGAGACATTTATAATCGGCGGATCCGAGATCTACAAACTCGCCATGCCCTATGCCGATCGTTTATACCTGACCGAAATACACGCGGTGATCGAAGGCGATACCTACTTCCCGGATGTAAACCCCACTGAATGGATAGAAACGTCACGCCGCTACCACCAGGCGGATGACAGGCATTTGTACAATTTTGATTTTGTTATTTACGATAATATAAACTCCTGATCTTTAACGATGAGACAGAAATTAAACCTGATCACCCTTGGTGTTTCCGACTTTCAACGTTCGGTTGATTTTTACGAAGGTCTTGGCTGGAAAAAATCCCCCGCAAGTGTAGAGGAACTAGCGTTGTTTCCCCTGGGGGGAATAGTGCTTGCATTACATCCACGGATTGCCCTCGCCGCGGATGCCGGGGTAAGTGAAGCCGGATCCGGTTTCTCCGGTCTTACTATTTCATACAATACAAAAAGCGAAAAGGAAGTTGACGACGTGCTGGAACAGGTGAAAACGCTGGGGGCCACCGTTATAAAACCGGCGCAGAAGGTGTATTGGGGTGGGTACAGCGGGTACTTCAAAGATCCGGACGGCCATTTGATCGAGGTAGCCTATAACCCTTTCTGGGAGCTTGATGAAAACGAAAATATAAAATTACCATAACAGATGTCTGTACTCACCAATAAGGTTGTCTGGCTGACGGGGGCATCTTCCGGGATCGGCGAAGCCTTAGCTTATGAACTTTCCAAAAAAGGTTGCAGGTTAATCTTGTCGGCAAGGCGTATCGAAGAACTTGAACGTGTGAAGAACAATTGTACGAAGGAAGCGCAAGCCGGTATTCGGGTTCTTGCGGTTGACCTGTCGGCCCCTGAAACGCTGGAACAGTTAACCGGATCGGCTATTCAATTGTTCGGTCACATTGATATCCTCATCAACAACGGAGGTATAAGTCAACGCAGTATGGTGCAGGAAACATCGATGGATGTCTACCGGCGTATTATGGAGGTGAATTTTTTCGGCGCTGTGGCACTGACAAAATACATCCTTCCCCACCTCGTCAGCCGGAAGTCCGGACAAATCGCGACATTAAGCAGTGTCGCCGGAAAACTGGGGACACCCTATCGTTCCGGTTACGCGGCATCCAAACATGCCCTGCACGGGTTCTTCGACGCGGTCCGCGCCGAGCACTACAAAGACAATATTCACGTAACCATGCTGTGCCCGGGAGTCATTCATACACCCATAACATACTCCGCGCTGACCGGCGACGGAACACCTCTTAACAAAATGGACAGCCTACAGGCAAAGGGCAAACCTGTTGACTGGTGTGCGCGGGAGATCGTTATGGCCATCGAAAAAAAGAAAGAGGAAGTTTATATCGGCGGAAAGGAAATCCTGCTCATTTATATAAAGCGGTTTTTGCCCTCCTTGTTTTCCAGGATCATACGAAATGTAAAGGTGAGGTAGTATAAACGTTAACCGGAAAGTTGTGGAACTGTATCAAATTCCTTTTATCATAATTCTCGGCTTTGGTGCGGCTTTCCTCAATACCGTCGGAGGAGGCGGTTCACTGTTCACGGTACCCATACTCACGTTCATGGGTGTTCCCATTACGATGGCAAATGCCACTGCACGTGTAGCTATCCTGGCGCAGAACCTTACCGCGGTGGGTGGATTCAAAAGCAAAAAAGTTGAACTTCCGCTGCGATACAGCCTGTTTCTCGGGCTTGTGTCGCTGGTCGGAGGATTTATCGGTTCACTCCTCGCATCTACCGTTGATGATAAGATCTTCAGCCGCATCTTTGTCGTGGTAATGATCTTCTCTATCGGGCTCGTCATTTTTGATCCTTTCCGTTCCGATAACAAGGTCGAAAAGATGTCGGCCAAACGTCAGGTTATCGGAACAATCTGTTTTTTCTTCATCGGAATATACGGAGGATTTGTTCAGGCGGGTATCGGTTTTCTCGTTATCGGTGTCCTCAGTCTCGTCAATAACTTTACGCTGGTGAAGACGAATTACATCAAAGTGTTCGTCGCGATCGTTTACACAGGTGTGTCCGTTGCCGTGTTCGCATGGGAAGGAAAGATCATCTGGCAAACAGGGTTTATTCTCGCTATCGGTCATGCATTGGGCGGCTGGTATGCCAGCCGGTGGAGCGTTGACAAAGGCGAAGTGTGGATCAAACGGGTAATGATCGTCTCTGTCATTGGCATGGCTGTTAAGTTATGGTTCTTTCCATGAAAGAACGGGTTGTATTCCTGCACTACCATGGAATAGGTCACATCAACCCCTGCCTTCCGCTGGCTAACATGCTCAGGGAAAATCATTACGATGTTTTTTTCTCCGGTGTCGAGCACTTCAGGCTATACGTTACACACCAGCACTTCCCGTTTTACGGGCTAAAATCCGTACCGTTTGGCCTTGGGTTTGAGACCTGGACAAATACCATCAGCAAAAAGAAAAGCGTTTACTTTTCCACACTCCTCGACAGGATAACGGACCGGCTATATATCCAGCGTGAAACGGAATTAATCAAGATGCTTGATGAGCTTCATCCCAATATCGTTTTACTGGATGCCAACCAGGCAACCGACTTCATCATTCTCTATCCTCACCTCCTGGCAAGGGGTATCAAAATGGCTATCCTGCATAACATGCTGCCCACTACTATTATTCCCGGGCGGCCGCCCATCAACTCCTACGCGTTTCCCGGAGACAAAAAAAGCGAACAGGCCGCCATACGAACCTGGCGAAAACAGCACCTCGTTAAAAAATGGCGAAAAAAATTAACGTATTTCTTTTTTGACGATCAGTTCATCATCAACAGGAGGTTGAAAAAAAACAGGATCCCCATTCGCTTCATTTCCCGGGTTCCCAGTCTTTTCAATTTTACGGTCAACGGGGTAACGGAGTTTGTATTCGCCCCGCGGGAGTTTGACTTCCCGGACTTTGCCACCGGGCCAAACCAGCATTACATCGGCTTCATCGCATCGGTACAGCGCGACTTTGGAAGTGAAAAATTCAGGGAAGTGAGGGCGGCAATCCTTTCGGAAAAAAAGACAAAAGGGTCGAAGCTTATCTATTGTTCATTCGGGACGACCGATCCGGATGATAAGGCGGTTATCCCGGCGTTTGTCGCGAAACTGATCCGTGTATCCTGCAGCCTGAAGCACGTGCTGGTCTTATCGGTCAGGGACGAAAAAATGCTGAAGGAAATTCAGCAATATCCGGGGGAAGGAGTTTATACCTTTCAATCCGTACCTCAGGTCGAATTGCTCAACGATGCCGACCTTTTTATTACCCACGGCGGGCTTAGTTCCATTAAGGAGGCTATCGACGCGGAAGTACCCATGCTGGTATACCCTGTTCACGCAACGTATGATCCAAAGGGAAACGCTGCCCGCATTGTCTTTCACGGGATGGGATTGAGAGGCGATCCCGGAACAGATTCGGAACATGAAATCGAAACTAAAATCAACCGGTTATTGTCCGGAACGGAATTCAGGGATCAGGTGGTGAAGATGAAGGAGTTGAACCGCCGGAACGACCCCGGGCGATTTTTATCCATCCTCGAACAGCTGAAGCCCTTCAGTTCTCCCTGATCACAAAATCAAAAATCAAACGCGAAACGTTCGCCATCATACGGGTTGCTGCCTCATCGTCGCGGAGGTCTTTGCCCAAAAGAACGACAACATATTTTCGGCCATCCGGGAGGAAGACGATCCCCGAATCGTGATGAACACCCGTGATACTTCCCGTCTTGTGCGCGACTTTTACATCGCCGGGCAACTTCGCCGGGATGATGCTGTTAAAGCGCTGGTCGCTCAATATTTTGATCATAGCCCCAGACGAGGCGCTATCCACCAATTGGCCGAGTGCCATTTTTTCATAGATCAGCATCAGGTCGTAGGCAGTCGTAGTATTATTCAGTCCTTTCGCAAAAGCCTTGTCGTCTTCGACACCGCGGAGGACCTGAATATCCCGGGCGCCAAGGTCGCGCATTGTCCCCGTCACTTTCCGTGCGTCCACCAGGTCGATGATGATGTTAGTCGAAAGGTTGCTGCTAACAATGATCATGTCGTAAACAAGCGTGGACAACATGCGTTTTTTCCCGATCTGCCGGTAAAGTGCGTGCTCGCTGTCATCGAGTGAATCGAGGCTGTACAGACTTCCATCAACAATACTTTTAAATTCATTTATCACCGTGATGGAATCGTCCATGGAAAATCTGCCTTCAGCGGCCTGTTTGAAAACTTCGATCATGACCGGCGTTTTCATGGTACTGGCGGCATGAAAGTTTTCATGTTCATGGATCAGCAGTTCGTTTCCGGTATTCAAGTCCTTAAAAGCGACGGCAAAAAATCCCGGTTCTTTCGAAAGTTCATTTTCAACGTCCCGCCTTAGCCGGTCAGCGGTGTCACGACAGGAAACAAACATCAGGATAATGCCAAGCGAAATCAGGACAGCCGGGAAACGCATCATGTTAAAGTCATTTAAAAGCTCAATTTAGCAATCCAATCCGATTGTTTATCTTACGTAAACCAAACACCACCCTGTCATGAAAAACTACATACTTTTTGTTTTCGCTTTTGCCCTGACAAACTGCGATGTGAAAACCACCGTAAAGACCGCCGCTCCCGTATCCGAGGAAAAGACAAAAGAAGTCCTGGAACACCACTGGAAGACCTTCCAGGCCAACGACCTCGAAGGGACAATGGCTGACTATACGGCAGAATCGGTGCTGATCACTCCCGACAAGACCTATGTCGGGCTGCAGGAGATAAGGGACAATTTTATAGCGGCCTTCGAGGCGTTTCCAAAAGACTCCAGTACGTTGCAACTTGACAAGTCGATCGTTCACGACGATATCGGATACATCATCTGGCAAGCCACTACACCGCGGTTCAAATTGCAGTACGGCACCGACACGTTCGTGATACGCGACGGAAAGATCGTACGGCAGACGTACGCCGGTGTTGCAGTCCACTCTGATTCATGCCTGCGGAAGTTTCGGTCAAGTCGATACTGAATAAGAAAAAGCGAAGATATCCCTGGTTTCTGGATGACTATACCATTAACCCCTATAGCGGATGTTCTTTCAACTGCCTGTATTGCTACATCAGAGGAAGTAAGTACGGAGAGCATATGGAAGAAAAAGTGAGCGCTGGTATGCCGACAGTCTCTACCGCAGAACGTCGGAGCTGAGCAGGCAATACAATCTCAAAACCTCAATCATCCCGTAGTCCGATACCGCACGTATCCGACCGCTCATGAACAAAGAAAGTTCAGCAAATGACCAAAGGAAATCGAATTGAGTGTTTTATGTTTTTGGCCCGAAATTCGAAATGACCAGGTACCTGACTTAAATACTGATGCTTCTGACCGGTCCTCCCATTACTTTTTACCCCGAACGAACACGTGACCGACTGCACCATGCATCGAAAGCCCGGCGATCAATAAACGGCTATTTCTTCCACCAATTTACAAACTATGATCTTCAACCATTTTGTATTAGCCTGGCGTAATCTCTTGCGCAATAAAGCATTCACGATCATTAACATTATCGGGCTATCCATGGGCATTACTTCCGCCCTTGTGATCAGTCTTTTTATCCGTTACGAAACCAGCTTTGATCAGTTCCACGCCCGGTCCAACGAGATCTACAAAGTTGTCCAGGAAACGAAGTTTGCGGAAGAAACCTACTATTGGAATACTACAGCCTACCCGCTGGCGGAGGCCATTCGAAATGATTTTGCACAGATACCGCTGGTCACACAGGTAAGCGGCCCGGTGAACAGAATGTTCCGGGTCGAAGATGACGGAGGAAATATTTCGCGCTACGAAGAACAGTACGTATTGTACGTTGACCCGTTTTACCCCAAGGTATTCGATATTGCATGGATCCAGGGTGATCCAAACACCGCGTTAAGCAAACCAAACGCCGTAGTCCTGACCAGGAGTCTCGCGAAAAAGTATTTTGGCAAAGACGGGGACGAAAAATCCCTTTTGGGCCGGAGTATCTTCCTGAACAATAGAGACGCGCTGACGGTGACCGGATTGATTGAAAACGCACCGCCGACCACATCGTTAAAGTATTCGATGCTGATTCCGTACGAGTTTTTCAGGATCAACAATCCCTATCCCACATCAAACTGGTCCGGAAATTATCAGGGAACGACATTTATCGTCCTGAAAAAAGAGCAAGGGCCTGCTGAACTGGAAAAGCAACTGCACACCTGGAAGAAAAAGTATCTTAAACCCGAAGACGACAATCGGATTGATTACCGGTTGCAACCTCTGAAGGAATCCCATACGGACGAAAAGTTCGGAAGCGCACCGCAGAGTTATACGATGCCTTCTAAGGTTATCTTTGCAGCTGCGGGTACGGCTGTATTTATGTTAATTATCGCGTGTGTGAATTTTATAAATCTCGCTACCGCCCAGGCAGCGGGACGGGCACGCGAAGTTGGTGTCAGAAAAGTGATGGGAAGTTCACGATTCGGGCTGGTCAAACAATTCCTGTACGAACACACCCTGCTGGTCAGTGTTACGGTACTCCTTTCCATTGCTCTCACGCAATTATCCATTTCGGGGATCAATCAAATGCTCGCCATCATCCAGCTTCAGCTTTCCATGGACTGGACCCTGTTTGCGCTGGCAATATTCATCGGATGTGTGATCATTGTCCTGGCCTGTTTATATCCTTCCATTGTCATGGCTTCCTACCGGCCGGTGGAAGCACTGAAAAATAAGATAGGCAGCTCCACATCGGGCCTTTCGCTGAGGCGCGCATTAATCGTTGTTCAGTTCTCCATCGTTCAGCTTTTTATCATCGGTACATTGGTCGTCGGATCTCAAATGAATTTTCTTAAGTATTCGGATATGGGATTCAGCCAGGAAGATCCGGTCCTTGTTACTAACCTCAACGAGCTGGACAAGCGCGAGGCGTTTCAGCAGAAACTGCTCACGAATCCGGAAATAAAGGAAGTCAGTTTTTCTTCCAGCGGTCCGCTTTCCGATTACAATCATCACTACGGCACCAGTTTCAGACTCCCAGGGCAACGCGAAGAGGAAGCCAGGGAAGCCGAGGAAAAAGGAGCGGACATGAACTTTATCTCGTTTTACAAACTGGAACTCCTTGCCGGACGAAATTTTTCCGCCGTGGAAAAAGAAATATTTACCGAGTTCATTGTCAATGAACAGGTGATAAAGGCTTTCAACTGGACCCCGGAAGAAGCCATCGGAAGAAAACTGATCATCAACGAAGGGGAGGCCGTTGTTGTCGGTGTGGTCAGGGATTTTCATAACAACTCACTGAAGGACGAGATCACGCCCTGCTTCCTGCTGAATTCGGCCGCGTGGCTTGACCGTACCAACATCAAGTTACAAAGCCGTAAAAATCTTCCCGCCACACTGGCATTTATCGAGTCCGCCTGGAAAGAGCTTTATCCCGAAGGTATTTACAATTATACCTTCCTCGACGATGCCTTGTTAAAAAACTACGCGCTGGAAGAACTTATCTTCAACGGCTTTTCCGTATTTTCCATTATTACCATCGTGATTGGTTGTCTGGGATTATTCGGATTATTGTCCTTCATGACCATCCGGAAAACAAAAGAAGTAGGTATCCGGAAAGTTCTCGGTGCATCGGTCGCGCAGATCGTCGGCTTATTCGGAAAAGAATTCGTCCTGCTCGTTGTCCTGGCATTCGGAATTGCAGCGCCGTCCTGTTATTACTTTATGAATCAATGGCTGAATGGTTTCGCCTACCACATCGATCTTTCCTGGTGGATGTTTGTGACGGGTGTTCTGTTCACCATCGGTATTGCCCTCCTGACCATTTGTTATCAAAGTATCCGGGCGGCGCTGGCCAACCCCGTTGATGCGTTGAGAAACGAATAACGATTGGCCTGAATACGTTGTTGCGAAAGCGTCCCGGTTACCTTATCTTCACTTTGTGAGCTTTCCGATATCAATACCCTGTGTGCCACCGGGCATAAAAGAGGGATGATCTCCGTTCGCGCCTACCGATATGAAAAGAAGAACCTTTATTAAAGCCAGTGGGCTTGCCGGTGTAAGCCTGACAACTTACCTGGCCTGCGCGCCTGACAGGAAAAAGACATCAACGGTTTCCGAACCTGCCCCGTTCCCGCTGGAGGAATTTACGATTGAAGACCTCCAGGCAAAAATGCAAAACGGTGAGTTTTCGTCGCGGTCCGTTACGGAAATGTACCTCGACCGGATCAACACCATCGACAAAAACGGGCCGGCCATAAATTCAATCATCGAACTCAATCCCGACGCCTTATCCATTGCCGACGAGATGGACAAGGAAAGGAAATCCGGAAAAGTAAGAGGTCCACTTCATGGAATCCCCGTATTGATCAAGGACAACATCGATACCGGAGATAAAATGATGACCACTGCCGGAGCACTGGCGCTGGAGGGGAATGTTGCATCAAAGGACGCATTTATCATTCAACAGTTGCGCCAATCCGGGGCGGTGCTGCTTGGGAAAACCAATTTAAGTGAATGGGCCAATTTCCGGTCGAACAGGTCCAGCAGCGGATGGAGCAGCCGTGGCGGACAGACAAAAAATCCGTATGCGTTGGATCGTAATCCTTGCGGATCCAGTTCGGGATCGGGTGCAGCGGTAGCGGCGAATTTGTGTGCCGTGGCAATCGGAACGGAAACGAACGGGTCCATCGCGTGCCCGTCGTCCATTAACGGTATTGTCGGAATTAAACCTACCGTTGGATTGCTCAGTCGTTCGGGTATTATTCCTATTTCACATACACAGGATACTGCCGGTCCGATGGCGCGGACTGTTACGGACGCGGCACTTCTTCTCGGGGCCCTGACCGGGATCGACCCGGACGATCCGGTCACGTCGCAAAGCAGGGAGAAATCCCTGAAGGACTATACGCCGTTCCTGGATGCCCGGGGACTTCAAGGGAAAATAATCGGTGTTGAAAAATCGATGCTGAAAGGTCATGAGGTCGTAGACAGCCTGCTGCAAAAAGCACTGGAACAGCTGAAGGCCGGTGGCGCGACGGTTGTGGAGGTTGACCTCATGAAGAGGATGGAAGGCCTGTACCCCTCCGAGTTCATCGTGTTACAGTACGAATTCAGGGACGGCGTAAACCGGTACCTGGAAAAGGCGCGCACCCAAGTCAAAACATTAAAAGAAGTGATAGACTTCAACCGGAAAAACGAGGACAAGGCGATGCCCTTCTTTAAGCAGGATATACTGGAAAGTTCGGAAGCAAAAGGTGATCTGAAGACAAAAGAGTACGGTGACGCATTGCAGAAGATTCTGGAGATTACCCGAAAAGGACTGGATGGTGTTTTTCGCGAACACCACCTTGACGCGCTCTGCGGGCCGACGAATGGGCCCGCCTGGTGCACCGACCATGTGAACGGAGATTATTCCACCGGCTACGGCGTATACTCTCCGGCTGCCATTGCAGGGTACCCACACATATCCGTTCCGATGGGACAGGTCTTCGGCCTCCCGGTCGGACTTTCATTCCTGGGGCTTCCGTATCACGAGCCAGAATTGATTACTATTTCCTACGCATACGAACAAACATCAAACAACAGAGCTGTACCAGCCTTTGCGAAGTGATCCTGTTCAGTTATCTGTTTCAGCGTATGATTTGCGCCTGTATTTCTTTACATTGTAGGCGTTAAATTTTTGAAATCGACGCATATGAAACACAGCATTGTTCTGCTCCTCACATTTTTTTCCCTTATTACCTTTGCCCAGCAAGGTGTTCTGAAAGAAAGCCTTAAGGTAAAAAGCAGTATTCTGGGTAAAGACGTCGAGTACAGTATTTACCTTCCGGCGGACTATGACCGGTCCAACCGGAATTATCCGGTGCTTTATTTATTCCACGGCTATACCGATGATGAAACCGGATGGACGCAATTCGGAGAAGCCCATTTGATCGGGGATAAACTTATGCAAAGCGGTGAAGTTGCCCCGATGATCATCGTGATGCCTGACGCGGGTGTTAGCTGGTACATCAACAGTTACGACGGCAAGACAAAATATGAGGACTTTTTCATCAAAGAATTTATTCCACACGTTCAAGCCACCTACCGGACACGCCCGACCAAACAATACCGGGCTGTAGCCGGATTATCCATGGGTGGTTACGGCACACTTATTATGGCTACCAAACACCCCGAAATGTTTTCTGCCGCCGCTCCCCTGAGTTCCGGTGTATTTACAGACGACGAGATAATCAATGCGCAGGAAAGCACGTGGACGGGAGCCCTCGGCGAGCTTTATGGGAAGAAAGAACTCACGGGAAAAAACAGGCTTACCGACCACTACAATAAAAACTCCATTTTAAAAATCATCGAGACCGGAAACGCAGATGAATTGAAAAAGGTACGTTACTACATCGACTGCGGCGACAAGGACTTTCTCATCAAGGGTAACATGGCTCTCCACGCAGCGATGATCGATAAGAAGATACCGCACGAATTCCGGATACGGGAAGGGGTTCATAACTGGACGTATTGGCGTACCGCATTACCTGAAGTGTTGAAATTCGTGAGCGAAAGTTTCCACCAGAAATAACATGGCCGTTCATTCGTTTGCAGTCCTTTTTATCAGGTTTGGGTACCCGATTTCACCCTGACGATTGAAAACAGGTGACCGCTTATTCCTATTTTTGCGTATTAGTTTCATGTTATAGTGTTATCTGAACGACACAAAACGGATATCTGGTGAAGTATTTCAATTTTGTAGCTGCCGTCTTACTATCCATACTCTACGTCTCGGTGAGAATTCCGCCGGCTGAAAAATTCAATCTCTGGGTAACGAGCTTCATTATACCGGTGGCCCTGGCGGTGAACCACATTCTTTTGCTGATCTCCCTGATACTGCGAAAAAAATCCAGCGTATACTATATCATCGCCCTCATCATCGGGTTCCCCTTTCTTTTTGGAACCGTGGGGCTAAAGTCTTTTTTCAGGGGAACCGAAACCCCGGAAAAGACTTTCACCGTCCTTAACTACAACATCGGCAGTTTTCACATGCGACCTTATGCCTATGAAAATATCGACAGTGCCAGGATCGCACTCAAAGATTGGATGATTAACGGGGAATCGGACATCCGCTGTTTTCAGGAGTTCAGCAACTATCCCTGGAGCAAGGAATTCAACGTCATTCAGCAACTCGACCAAAAAGGGATGCACTACTATTTTTCCCAGGAGGAGGAACCGCGGCACGTCAATTACTCCAGAACAGGAATCCTGATCGTATCAAAATTCCCCATCGTGAACCACGGGGACTTACTTGCCAGCAAGAACGGTTTTAACAGGATTGCCTTTGCGGACATCAAAATCGACGAGGATACAATCCGGGTAATCAATGTCCACCTTGAATCGATGGGTTTGGGGCAATTTGACCCCAGAAAAGCCAATGGCCTCGGAGGTGTAAAATCAACCACACGGACCATCCTGGGGAAGTTGAAGGAAGGTGTTTTCGAAAGAAGTAAACAAATCAGGGAACTGGCGGATTTTATAGGTATCTCCCCGTACCCGGTTATTTGCGTCGGGGATTTTAATGATATGCCCTACTCCTATTCCTACCAGCTGATGAAGAGGAAAATGAAAAATACGTTTGAGGAATCCGGCAGAGGTTTGGGATTTACCTACCGCGGGGGAACGCTGCGGGTTCTTCGTATAGACAATCAGTTCTACACGCGTGATGTCCGGTCCGTAGGGTTCGAAACGATGTACGACATAAAACTTAGCGATCATTATCCGTTGCGGGGAGAATACCATATCGACAAATAAATCACCGGCAACCGAACGACATGAGAAAGGCACTGGGAAATAAGGAAGGTGAACGAAGAAAATTTGCGGCGACATTCAGCAGGATGGGAAAGAAAGTCAACTACAAGGGTTATAGCGAGGAGACCATTTTGCTCCTGCAGGTAACGGACCTGGAAACCAACCAGGTTGTTACGGATCACATCTGGTTCAGCTATACAAAAAGTTTTCAAGGCATTGCCCTGGCCGAGGGGGTATCCGTTGAGTTTGAGGCAAGGGTGAAATCCTATTCGAAAGGGTATGTGAACTCCCGCTACAAAATAGACAAGCGGACAAAAGATTTTAAATTAAGCCATCCGACCAAAGTAAAACTCCGGTCGGGAATAACGTCCGGTGATCGGGGAACTTCGGGGGCTTAACTCGGTTAAAATCATAAGTGACGTTCAATCGTTACCTTTGGAAGTACTTGGGCAGATAAATATAAAACATGTAATGATCGAAAGGATTCACGATATCGTAAGCAGACCGATTTTGTACCTACAAGGCAAGATGTCCGCGCGGCAGTTCTTCGTCCTTTCCAGTATTCTGGTCGGGTTAACGTCCGGGTTGGCTGCGGTGACGTTGAAATACTTCGTTCACAGTATTGAGGCTTTTGTGGGCTTTTACTCCAATCATTTCCAGGAATTTCTGCTGTTCGCGCTGTTCCCGCTTATTGGCCTGCTGCTTACCGTGCTCTATGTCCGTTACCTGTTAAAAGATCAATTCAAGAAAGGTACGGCTGAAATTGTTTATTCGATCGTTAAAAAATCAAGTCTCATACGGTATACGAACATGTATTCCCATATGATCACCAGTGGGCTAACCGTTGGTTTCGGTGGATCGACCGGGTTGGAGTCACCGATGGTCAGTACCGGATCGGCAATCGGGTCAAATTTCGGGAGTAAATACAACCTGTCATATAAAGACCGTACGATCCTACTGGCGTGCGGAGCATCCGCCGGTATTGCCGCCGCCTTCAATTCGCCTATCGCCGGAGTGTTGTTTGCCGTTGAAGTTCTTCTCACCGATGTAAGCGCCGCGGCATTTATACCGCTCATCATTTCCGCGGCCTGTGGAGCGCTGCTTTCCAAGATCATCCTCCAGGAAGGCGTTATCCTGTCTTTCTCCCTGCAGCAGCCTTTCAACTATTATAATGTACCGTTCTATATTGTATTGGGAATTCTAGCCGGTTTCTTATCCCTTTATTACGCCCGGATGTTTACCTGGGTTGAAGGAAAGATAAAAAGTGTCAGTAACATCTGGACGCGTGTTGCCCTCGGCGGCGTGATGCTTGGCGTGCTGCTGATTCTTTTTCCGCCGTTGTTTGGCGAAGGATATGAAACGATAAAAATCCTCTCTAATCTACACGCCAAAGACCTTGCGAAGGCAAGCCTGCTCAGCGATTTTATTCATACCGACAGCCAATTACTGATGTTCCTGGGGGCGCTCATGTTCCTGAAAACAATCGCGGCGGCCATTACGATCGGTAGTGGTGGAAATGGCGGAAGCTTCGGCCCGTCTCTTTTCGTAGGCGCCTACATGGGATTCGTGTTTGCCCGAATCGTGAACCTCACGGGCTTCACACAAATTCCCGAAACAAATTTTACACTCGTCGGAATGGCCGGGATACTCAGCGGCGTATTCTATGCCCCGCTCACCGCCATATTCCTTATCGCTGAGATAACAGGTGGTTACGAACTGATGATTCCACTGATGATCGTTTCTGCCCTCAGCGTAACGGTAGCTAACTACGTCGAACCACTTTCGATGGAGGGAAAGAAGCTCTCGGGCATGCTGAACCAGACCGTTGAGAACAGGGACAAATTTTTGCTCAGCAAGCTTGATCTGTCATCGCTGATCGAGAAGAATTTTTCTGTAATCAGCCCGGAAGAATCGTTGTTGTCGCTGATACAGGTAGTATCGTCCTCCAGCCGAAATACTTTCCCTGTGGTCAACGACAGGAACGAACTGGTTGGGATCGTACACATGGACAATATCCGGAGTATTATTTTCAATCCGGAAAAACACGAAAATGTCCTGGTAAAAGACCTGATGAGTAAGCCGGCGGCATTGATCAACCTCGATGAAAACCTGCACACCGTACTGAAAAAATTTGATGATACAAACCAGTGGAACCTGCCTGTGGTTGAGAATAACCGCTACATAGGATTTGTTTCCAAATCAAGTGTATTAACAAAATACCGGTCGGAACTGCTAAAATCTGTTTAAGAATCTATTTTTCAGTAAATGGATTATAGAGGTACTTCTGCGCGGCAAAATCGTACAGGGTCAATCGCCTCAGGTCAAAATAGGCAACCCAAAAAGAACGGAGAGCTTCTAGGTAGCTACGCTTTGCAGCGTCCTTTTCATTTAATGCGATATTCAGGTTCGTAATATCGATCTTTCCGATCAGGTACCGGTTTTGGGCTACATTATACCTTTCGAACGCTACTTCATCCGCTTTTTTCGTGATCTCAATCTGCAGACCCAGCATTTCGAACTGCCGTACCTGGGTCAAAATGATCTGCTCAAAATTGCCCTCCTCCTGCTCGATCAAATAATCCTGAAGTCGTTTGACCGCATAGGCACTCTGAACCGAGGACCGGCGCCGGCCCCAGTCGAGCAACGGTATGTTGAACGAAAGATTAATGTACTGCTGGCGGGCAGGCTTTTGATACAGATCACCGATACTGGCGCCTACGTTGTTGGTTCCGTATCCTCCTTCAAGATTTACAAAGTAACGGTTTCCCTTTGCCTGGGCCACTCCCGACTCTGCCTGAATCCTCCGCCGTTCAAAAGCGATGTATGCGGATCTCGTCTCCCTGGCATACTTGAGCGCATCTTCCTCGTTAACGGCAATGACGGGGATTTCATCGGGTAATATCAGGTCAAAACTCTCACCCGTTTGCAAGCCGATGAACGTTCGGAGCCGAAGGCTGGATGATTGAAGGTCGAGACGGGCTTGCGCAACTTCCTGCTTAGACCGGAGCAGTTGCAGCTCAACCTGTAATAATTTATCCTGCGATGTCGTACCGATATTATATCTGCCCTGTTCTATTTTATAGATCGTATCATTGTTCGCCAGGTTGTACTGAGAAATCTGAAGGTTGACCTGCGCCTGGAGAACACCGAAGAAATTCTCCACCGCGTCGCGGGCGATTTCTTCCATCTGTTCCGCATAGTCACGCTTTGATTCTTCGTATTGAATCGGCCTGATGCGTTTATCCCATTTTAACTGGTTGTACGCAAAAATAGGCTGACTCAGCCGCACATTAAAGACAGACCCGTTCCACTGCGAGGAGTTATCACTCAGGTTATTGAAATAGTTATAAACAGAATTCATGGAAATGGTTCCACCGGTCCATTGAATGGGTTGCTCCAACGCGAAATTGACCCCCGGATTGAACTGATCGACCTGCAGGTATTTTATCGAACCATCCGGTTGCAATACAGGGCTGAAACTGTTGTTATAGAGTGATCCCTGATTGTTGCTGATCAACCTGACCTGGGGATTGTAATTACTTCTGAACAGGCGGTAAGCCCAGTAACCTGTCTCGCGCCGGGTTTCGGCAATTTTGAAATCCGGAGACTGTAATTGGGACCGTTGAATAATATCGGCTATGGTAAAACGGTTTTGTGCAACGCTCTGGAAGGTAGTACCGAGCAATACTAGTATTACTAAAATCTTATTCATAGCGTAACGACGTAATTGGATCCTGATTGGCTGCTCTTCGGGCGGGAGCGATTCCAAAGATCAACCCAACGGTTGCCGCTACGCCAAAGGATAATATAATAGATGAAAATGTCACGATCGTCGGAATGCCGGCCACCTTCGAAACAATAAGTGCCATCGACACACCCAGTATAACACCAATGATTCCGCCGCTCACACTGATCATAATCGCTTCAAAGAGGAACTGCTGAACCACATCACTTTTCTTGGCCCCGATAGAAAGCCTCAGTCCGATTTCCTTAATACGCTCCAGCACCGACGCCAGCATAATATTCATGATCCCGATGCCACCAACCAATAACGAGATACCTGCTATAGCTCCCAGCACATAATTAAATATGTCGTTGGTCCGCTGTTGCTGCTTCAGCAACAATTCAGGAATCTCAATTTCGTAGTCCACTACGCCGTAATGCTTGCGTTCCAGTAAGCGGGATACGATTTCCGCGGTCGGTGTAAGCAAGTCGGTAGCATCGACCTGGATGACGAGCCTGTCCAACTGATGATAATTTTTCTTCTCCATCTCATTTTCGGTACTGGTCGTGCCCGCATTGCCAAATACCATTCCCTGGCTTCGCATCGATTGAAGCCGGAGCTGTTCCGCCGTGATCTTGTCCCTGTTTTTATACCGGATCAGGAAAGACTGCAGCGGGATGTATATGTCCATATTAAAATCGCGGATACCCAGTTTGCTAATACTGGATTTGGAGACGACCCGTTCATTGAGAAGTCCAACAATCCTCAGCCAATGCTGACCAACCTTGATACTTTTGCCGATCGGATCCTCGGTGGGGAAAAATTTCGACTTGATGGAATACCCGATGATACAAACCGGTGCTCCGAGCCGGCGCTGTTCTTCGTTAAATACCTGCCCCTCACCGAGTTCAAAATTGTAGATATCGAAATAACTGGGATCAACGCCGACGAGTTTAGCCGACCTCCTGAAGCCATCCCGGATCACATGGGTATCAATAATGATCTCGGGGCTGATTTTCGTTATCCCCGGAATAGTGGCTTCAATACCTTTTACGTCACGTACGGTCAATCCCGGGGAAAATTTTTTCTTTTCACGCTGGCCGACCTGCTCTTCTATTTTTTCCTCCTGCTGCTCGATGATCGGTTTTATAACAATGTTGTTTACACCCACCAGTTTGATCTGGTCGAGGATTTCCTGTTGTGCACCATTTCCGATCGCAAGCATGGCGATTACGGCTGCGACCCCGAAAATGATCCCAAGAGCCGTGAGCAGGGAGCGGACCTTGTTGGCAATCACCGCATCTATCGCGATGTATAGATTAGCCAGGAGACGTTGTGGTACGACGGGAATTTGCATGTATATGTTTCTCTAACCGTATTGGCCGCAGACAACCGGCAATTTTTTGCTATTCAGTAAAGTTCATTTGGTCGTTCCGGTTCGCTCAGGTGAGTTGTGTCATCATGCCGTCACAGAACCTTGTTTATTGGTTGCCGCCGGCGCCGGGTACAAGCGCGACAGGGACAATGTCTTTTTTCTCACCGTCCTTCTGTTCCTGCTTCTTCCGTTTTCCATTCATTTCCTTTAGCAAGTTGATCTCGTCCTCGCTGACGCCAGGGGGAATGGATAAATGGATTCTGTCTGCCGCCGCGAGTCCGCCAAGAATAACCACATCGTTTGCATTGGTATCGCCGATCATGACCTCCTGCTTTACGGTCTTTGCACCCTCTTTTTTATAGACATAAGTGATTGTATCCGCTTCGTTGTGCAGGCATTCCAGGGGAATAAAAAGTGCATTATCGATTGTTTTGGCTACGATCTTATTGCTGGTCGTCATCGCGGGGCGCAGCGTCGGATCCGTTCCATTGATTTCAACCGCCACTTCAAATACTTTGGCATCGGAGTTCGGACGTTGTTCACCTACATTGGCAACACGGGTAACAACTCCTGACAGCTTTTTATCCGGGTAGGCGTCGAGTCCGATCTCCACCTTCTGTCCGTTCTGGACCCTGCGTACGTCGACCTCGTTGACATAGGTCTTGGACATCATTTTTGTGAGGTCCGGCAGTGTGGCGACCGTGGGGTCCCACATCCGTATCTGCGATCCGGCCTTAATGGCCTTGCCGTCCCAGCCTTTCGTGTAAATGACCATCCCCGGTTCGGGTGCCAGGATGGTAAATGCCTGGAGTACACGTGTCATCGCCGAATTCTCGTTCTGCACTTTGCGGAGTTCGGCAGATTGTTCTTTCATTTTTTCGGCATTCTGGCGTTTCTTTATGTTGTAGTTCTCCTTTGCCTGCTCGAATTCACGAGCGGCCCTTTCCAGGTTGATCTCCGCCTGTTTGATGGTTGCCGGTGGTTCAAATTTGGATTGTTCCAGGATGATCCGTTTTTCCTCCACGGCATATTTAAGGTTGATCAGCTGATCTCTTGCTTCGCGTAGCAACAGCGTTGTATCGAGCTGGGTTTGCACAAATTCCGCATTCTCTTTTTCAAGTTCGATCTGCTTGGCATTGAATTTATTCTGGAACTCCGAAGGGTCAAGACTTGCCACCCAGTCGCCTTTTTTGACCACGGT
The DNA here is from genome assembly GCA_041742155.1 of Chryseolinea sp. Classification (GTDB taxonomy): domain Bacteria; phylum Bacteroidota; class Bacteroidia; order Cytophagales; family Cyclobacteriaceae; genus Chryseolinea. The sequence continues at coordinate 156,676 of JBGSJE010000016.1, forward strand.
TCCCTCGTCGACGATACTCTGGATGGCTACCTGCCAGATCTCAAAGTCCCGGAGCTGCCCGGGGCCGAGGATCTTCACGGAATTTTTCGCCTCCAGCTCACCCGTTGTTTCAATTTCCACTTTGAACGGGCCGAGCCTGACTTCGGTGATAATGTCCGCTATCTCTCCTGCCTTATTTCCACGAACAATAAAATAGCCGATCAGCAGAATGGCAAATGCACCTGCGCCAATAAGTAATTTTTTTTTCATTACTGTATTATTTTTGACTTTGAAGACAATCCCTGTTTCTGCTATCCTTTACCGACTGTAGATATCGAACCCTGCTACAGTCCTATCTCAAAGCGCTCCTTACCAGATATACTTAAAACTAAAAAAATAGTTACAAATCGGCCCGCTATTAACATAAATTCTTGACGAACGGTATAAAAGAACGTGCCGGCCTGCATCGGGATTGCAGGCCGGCACATTAAAATATCATTATTGATTCTCACCCTTCTTGACGGAGAACCTGGCGAGGGTGGTATTCCGGTCCGTTTTTCCCGAATTAAAATCCTTCAATTCCGATCCCTTGATGGAGAGTTCCAGTGTGGCCGGTATGCCACAGCCTGCACATTTTGTAATCGCAACCTGAAAAATCAATGCTTCCTCATCCTTCAGGCTTTTGATGGTGCGTCCGTATTCGAGAATATTGTCTTTCAGGTCCTGCTCAAATTTCGGATAGAGCTCCTTTACTTTTTTGTCTTTCGTCTCCTGGTCTACATCATCCAGGCCAAGTGTAGGCATGATATACCGTCTGCTGTAATCCCCTCGCTCAATACCACTGTAAACCTGCATATAATAGATTACACCAAAATCGCGGAGCCGTTCAAAATACACATTGTCGCCCGTAAAATAGGTCTTTGACAGGTCCTGGCTGTACAATCGGCTGAAGATGCTCGACAGCAACTCCAGATCCGGTTCCACTTCCTCGGCCGTTTCCGTATTCACCACTTTTATTTTGGCCAGCGCCTGGTCGCGGGTAATTTTTCCCTGGCGCAATTGCGTCAGGTCGGACTTTAAGGCTTCGACCGACAGGTGTGTTCTTTTGGGTGCGCTGAAATACTGGTTTACCCACATCCGCGGCTGATTCCCCTGATTCGAGACGATGACTCGTTCCGTCGGACTCAACTGCGCTATCATGTCCGCGTAATCGACCATGAATGTTTTGGCTGCCTCGATCACTTTCGTGTTGTAGGCGTCCCGGACGCTGTCCATGTCAAGCCGCTTTTTTTCCTTCGCCTTATCTTTCAATCTTATGGTTTTTTCTCCGGCGATTGCCGATTCACGATCATCTTCACTCTGCTGACGGTTATCGTAGTTAAAACCGGTGCTGAAATTTGCAACGCCCGGAGGGTCGATACCCCAGACCACAACATCGTTCGAGCCACCGCCTTGCATAAATGCAATGGGAGTTGTGAAATCCGCGGGCAGGCTGAAGGTCACGCCGTAGCCGGGCTGATACGTTCCTTTTATTTCCAGAGGAAAAAAGGTACGCTGATTATTGAATTGCTGACGAATAAGCGTTGTCAGCACATTTTCAGCAACGGCAATATCCCGTTGCATCCGTTCCTGATCTAATTTTTGGGCAACCATGGGATGTGAACCCAGTAACAATACACCCACCCCGTATATCAAAATTTGAATGAACCTTTTCATATTAGCTTTATTATTTTCTTTCCTAATTTCTTACTCCCAGTGAATTTTTGTTTCCAACGGTGGAAATAATACTGGTCAGGATCTGTTCAGTCTCCTGTTTAAAAACATCCGTATTCTGCTGAAGACTCTTCAACTGCGTCTGAACGACCTGAAGGTCATCATTGCGTTGTTGTTGCAAATACTTCGCGAAGTCCACCAGCAGGCCTTCTATATATTGTTTTTGCTCGCTTGAACTAAGTTGCATGTAGTTCTTGACTACCTGCGTATTCTCGGTTTGCATAGCCAGTACGTATTGCCTGATCTGGTCTTGCGAGGCCAGCGATGATTCCTTTATAAGGTTGTCGATTTTTGCCGAGCTGGCCGCCAGGTTTTTGGTGATGGATGCATCCAGTTTCTTTTGGGCTTCCGTCCAGTTCGACTGCATGGCGTTATTTTGCTGGCTGAGCGACGTGTTGATCATCTCCTGAACCTCGTTTGGTGTTAGGGACAGTTGCGGCTTGGTGATCTCCGCGGGCGAGACGGGGAGCTGCTCCCCAAAACTGACCTTCAACTCGTTGTCGGAAAAGCTTACCTGCAGGCCCGCAAATTTTCCGGCCAGAATCACGATGAGCAACGATGCCGCAATGCTGACAATGGTTTTGAGATAGGGTATTGTCCAGATCGGCCGTTGTTTGTTATCGCCTATGAAGATCGGTGGCGCGATTACTTCCTTGTCCCTGACATGACTTAGCGTTGACCTGAGCTGCTTCAGTTTTTCAAAGTCGGCGCGCGCCTCTGCATTTTCGAGGAGATATTGCTCGAACGCTTCTTTCTCTTTTCCTTCCAGCTCGCCATAGAGGTAAGCCATCATATCCTGTTCGCTTGCTTTATAGCCCATATCCAATTGTTTCTTTATTGATATTTTTCCGATCCAAAATCTTACGGAGTCCATCCAGGCCATAGTACATTCTGGATTTTACCGTGTTCTCCGAAATATTAAGGACTTCAGCGATCTCCCTGAACTTCAATCCCTCATACTCCTTCATAATTACTACTTCGCGTTGCTCGACGTTCAGTTCCATCAGCGCCTCCTGGAGCACATCCGACAATTCGCGCTGCTGAAACTGACTCTCGGGGTTATCGTAACGCTGCGAGGACGATTCCCAATTCGGCGAATCCTCGGCATCCTTGTTCCACACTAAATCGAATGAAAGCGACCGGTTCCCTTTTTTCTTCCTGGCCTCCTCGCGGCAATAGTTCACGGCGATTTTATAGAGCCAGGACTTGAACCGCGCATTATCCTGCAGGGCCGGGAGGTTCTTGCACATGGAAATAAAAGTCTTCTGGGACACTTCCATTGCCATGTCGTGGTCGAGGAAAAATTTATAGCCGAAGTTGTAAATTCGCTTATACCACAGTTGCACCACTTTACCCTGGGCGTTCTGATCCCCTTCCTTGGCCCGGGCAATCAGGTTGTCAGCATGCATCATCGCGATGTCGAGTAGCGTTTCGGTCACAAATCACACAGGTTTGAAGTTTATGGGGTCTCCACTGTTTCCTGGATTAAAGATGAGAAGACAGGGGAAATAGTTTTATTCTTTCGTCTAAAATTTTGACCGCCTTCGCCGGCGCAGATAGCAGGTCGGGATGTGATCGGCAGGGTCAAAAAGCGCCGTTTTGAACTTAAAACCGTAACGTTTTACTTTGCCGCACGATGAAAAAATTGATTTCCTGGTTAATCCGTTACATTCCCCGAAAATATCTCCAGCAAGTGAGTGGTGCGGGCCTTAGGGTACTCAGCCTGTTTTATGCCGGCAATACCGTAACCTGTCCCGTTTGCGAAAAAGGTTTCAGAAAATTTCTGCCCTATGGACGGATCAATCCCCGGGAAAACGCTCTCTGCCCGAATTGCCTCTCGCTGGAACGGCACCGTCTTATCTGGCTATACCTGAAAGAAAAAACAACCTTTTTCAACAGCCGGCTCCACGTCCTGCATATCGCCCCTGAAGCCTGCTTCATCAGGCGGTTCGAAAAAATTCACGGTGAGTTATATATCACCGCCGATATCGAGTCGCCGCTGGCGAAAGTAAAGATGGATATCCATGAGATCCCTTTTGAGCCGGATACATTCGATGTCGTTCTCTGTAATCATGTACTGGAGCATGTCAGGGATGATATCCGCGCGATGCGGGAAATATACAGAGTACTAACACCCGGCGGTCTGGCGATCATGCAGGTTCCGTTTTTTAATCCCGTACCCGACAAAACGTTCGAAGATGCGTCGGTCACGGATAAACGCGAACGCGAAAAACTCTTTGGTCAGGACGATCATGTGCGGAAATACGGGCGGGATTACACCGGTCGGATTGCGCAGAGCGGACTGACACCGATCGAGGATCCGTTTGTAAATGAACTCTCCGAAGAGCAGCGGAAAAAATTCGGCCTGGTAAAAGGAGAGATAATCTATGGCGGAAAAAAAAACAGCTGAGAATGTCCTGATGATCGTACGGACTTCCCAGCTGTGAAATATATTACCCTAATTTTTCGAGTACATCCATCACTTCACGAACAGCAGCACGGCTCGCTTCCATCAATGCGCGCTCTCCTTCGTTCAGATCGAGTTCGATTACTTTCTCCACGCCGTTCTTACCCAGTACAACAGGAACTCCTAAGTAACAATCCTTGATACCGTATTCGCCCTCGAGTCGGAGGCAAACGGGAAACACGCGGCGCTGGTCTTTCACAATTGCTTCAACCATCTGCGCTGCTGCCGATCCCGGAGCATACCAGGCTGATGTTCCCATCAGTTTAACCAATTCTCCTCCACCGACTTTTGTTCTTTCGAGAATAGCAGTCAGCTTATCCTTGTCGATCAATTCTGTTACGGGAATTCCGGCTACCGTTGTATAGCGGGGCAGGGGTACCATGGTATCGCCGTGGCCGCCGAGCAGCATCGCCTGGATGTCCTTTGGGGAAATGTTTAATGCTTCGGCGAGGAAGGCACGGTACCGGGCAGTGTCCAGTATACCTGCCATTCCCATCAGACGTGTACGTGGAAATTTGGAGGTGATGTGCGCCTGGTAGGTCATCACATCCAGCGGATTGGAAACGATGATGATAATTGCTTCCGGTGAGTACTTGACTACATTTTCGGTAACGGACTTCACGATGCCCGCATTTGTGCCGATAAGGTCGTCACGGCTCATCCCTGGTTTGCGGGGAAGTCCCGACGTAATCACCACGACATTCGAGCCTGCCGTTTTGGAATAGTCATTTGTTACTCCAATGGTACGGCTATCGTACAGATCAATCGGTGCCTTTTGCCAGATATCGAGTGCCTTACCTTCGGCAAAACCTTCTTTAATATCGACCAAAACGATTTCATTGGCAACCTCACGGTAAGCCAACACATCGGCACATGTGGCACCAACATTACCAGCGCCCACTACTGTTACTTTCATTTTTTAATAGGTTAAGTTATTGATTGTAATGCTATTGCTTTCGAGACCTTCCGATTTCGGCGCGGCAAGTTATCAATAAGGGATGATTTTGAAAATAATTTCCACCAAAAGCCATTTTTCCATTAACAACGGGTAATCGGTCTACCGGGGTCCGGTGAGGCTGAATTTCACCATCGCCACGGTATTTGGTGTCAGTTTATAACGGTCATCGATACGATAACCCGCTACCCAAACAATTTTTCCGTCCGATTCAACGACGGTGGCGTTTTCTTTATCGGCGACGGAAAGTTTCTTGTCGATAAAAAAATCGCTGAGTTTCTTCCGGTGGTTCATTCCCAGGGGATGAAAAAAATCGCCCGGTTTCCATTTCCTCCACCGAAGCGGAAAGACAAGCAGACCGGCATCCACAATGGCTTCGTCATCCCCCGTAAGGGCAACGATCTCCGATAACGCTTCCATTTTAAGGGAGTACGGACCCAACTGCGATTCCCGGTTCGTCATATCGACGGCGGTCTCATTCCAGTCGTCACGACGGGGTGTTATGATCAGATGCTCGCGATCGATGACCAGCAGGTGGGAAGAAGAAAGGAACCGCTTTCCCGCCTGCCCGTTGAGCGAATGGATAATTTCTTTCGACTGCTCGAAATTAAAACCCAACGCTCTCGCGTAACGCCACAACAGCGTGGCACTTTGGGCCAACACCGCGAGACCCTTTTTATCGATGGTTATACGGGCCGGGCGTTCGTTGACAAATTGCTTTTTCCAGTCGTCAAACGCCTGATGAATGAAGGCGAGGTCGCCCTGGATTTTTTCAATTCCCCCTTGCCAGGTAGTCTCCAAAGAAGGATTGAGTTCCTTTAACTTCGGCAACACCTGGTGGCGTATGAAGTTTCGCTGGTAATCATCCGTAAGGTTGCTTTCGTCCTCCCTCCACACCAGGCCTTTGTGGATCGCATATCCTTCCACCTGTTTTCGCGTGGAAAACAAAAGGGGCCGGATAATATTTCCGTTTTTCACCGGTATGCCGGCCAGGCCGTCCGTGGCTGAACCCCGCGTGATGTTCAGCAGAATGGTTTCCATCGAATCGTCGAAGTGATGGCCTGTAGCGATATGGGTATAAGAGTGGCGGTTTAACAAATCGTCGAACCAGGCATACCGCAGTTCTCTCGCCGCCATTTGGGTGGATAGTGTGTTCTCCCAGGCATATGCTTCCGTTTCAAATCGTTTGACAAAAAAGGGGATCGCCAGTTCCTTACATACCCGCGTCACAAACTCTTCATCGCCATCCGATTCTTTACCGCGCAACTGAAAATTACAGTGGGCCACGCCAATCCGGAAGCCGGCTTCCCGGAACAGGTAAAGCATAGCCATGGAGTCAATACCGCCGCTGACGGCCAGCAATATCAAGTCCGACCTGGAACAAAGCCTGAATCGTTCGATATGGTTCAAAAATTGCTCAAGCACAACCAAATGTACGATTTCTGACCTCTTTAACTAACCCATTATCTACGATTTTCCCCCGAACAGTCGTAGCTTGCAACGCCATGCATGCAGCCTCCACCTTGTCCGCTTTTACTTGCTTTTCCGTACGGAATTTCAGATGCCTTTTACTGCTCATGTTGTTTGCCGCCGGCAGCGCACCTTCTGTTTTCGCGCAGAAAAAAGTTAAGCTCAAACAGGCAGATCAGTTGAGGAGCGGAAAGGATGCGGAGGGGAACAAGTTTGAACGGGTGATCGGCAACGTCATCTTCACACAAAACAAAACAACCATTTACTGCGACTCCGCCTACTTCTACAAATCGAAGAATTCGATCGACGCGTTTGGCCGTATCCGGATCACAGAGGGAGATTCTATTACCATCACGGGAAATAAACTGCAGTACGACGGCGACACGAAAAAAGCAAAGCTCAGGAACAATGTGGTCTTCACGAAGTTGCAAACCTCTACCCTCTACACAGATTTCCTGGACTTTGACCGGCCTAAGAACGAGGCATATTATTTCAATGGCGGCAGGCTGGTAGACAGCATCAACGTCCTCACCAGCAAGAAGGGATACTACGACCTGAACTCTAACATGGCTTCCTTCAAAAAAGATGTTGATGTGAAAAATCCGGACTACGTCATGACTTCGGATAGCCTTCAATATAACTCGAGAACGAAGATGATTTACTTCAGAACACCCACGGATGTCCTGTACAAGGCTGACAGCAGCAGATTCCTCTATAACGGTGGCGAGTACGACACAAAAACGCGGCGCTCGGACCTGAAACTCGGAAAGGGTGAATCCCTGGACTACAAACTCGAAGGACTGGACTACCAATTGGATGATATACGGAAGATCTACAAGGTCCGGGGAAATGTGGTGATGACTTCGAAAAAAGAAAATATCATCATCTATGGTCAGTCGGTTGACTACAACAAGCTGAAAGGTGTTTCCAAGATTTACAACAACGCCTACGTCGCCAAGATCGGGGACAACAACGACACACTTTTTATTTCCGCCGACACGTTGGTTTCCATTGAACACGCGGACCCGTCGAAAAAAAGACTATTAGCCTATAACAACGTAAAAATCTTCCGCAGCGACCTGCAAGGCATTGCCGATTCGCTGGAGTATCGTGAATCGGATTCAACCATCTACTTCTATAAAAATCCCATCCTCTGGACAGAGGGTAACCAGATGACCGCTGACTCTATCCGCATGCTGATCAGGGATAACACGATCGACCGCATTTTTTTGAATGTTAATTCATTCGTCATCTCCAAAGATTCGCTGCTGAACTACAACCAGATAAAGGGACGAAAAATGACAGCGGAGTTCAGGGAGAAAAAGATCAACCGGGTAATTGTTGAGGGTAACGGCGAGTGCATTTATTATGTGCTCAGCGAAGAAGAAGCCTCGTCCATGGGGATGAACAAGATCATTTGCAGCAACATTACCATCCGGTTCAAGGATGGTAAAGTCAACAACCTGAGTTTTTACACCCAACCCGAGGCCAGTTTTATTCCCCCGCATGAACTGAAGCTGGAGGATATGACCTTAAAAGGATTCGTCTGGAAACAAAAGGAAAAACCGGCAAAAAAGGATGTTGTCAGACCTTTTGTGAGGCAATAATTCCACAAAAAAAGGCCGCAATCGTTTGTTCCGAAAAAAAAATCCCGTTCGCAACGAAATTCTTTCCATTCTATTATGACAAACCGATGAAAAGTTTAAATTTTGTGAAACTGGATAGTTTGTATGAAGATTCTGTTGTTGTCATTTGTTGTTTTGCTCACAAGTTCTTGCGTTTTTTCGCAGGGATTTGAAATAACCAGTCTCCAGGAAACTTACAAAGGGCTTATCGGAGAGACTATCAAGGCTCCTATCAGTTTTAAAAACACCTCTGACAAATCGATGACCCTCATTATCCGCAAGGTCAACGGACAGATCGGAAGTACCCAGAAAAACTATTTTTGTCTCGATAACAACTGCCTGGACCAGCGCATTGAGGATTATATCATCAAGGTGGAGCCGGGTCAGACGATGAATAATTTTCAGGTGGTTTTGGAGGCGGGCCTGGTTTCAGGCGAAAGTGCCCTGAAATACGTCGCTTACAACAAATCAAACCCGGGCCAATCGCTGGAATTTGAACTGAATTTCGCTGTTGAAGAAAAGCCGGAGAAACAGAATATTTACCATTCCAGGTTTATTACACTGCACGATGTATACCCTAATCCCGTTGTAGATCAGGCAGTTGTGGATTATAAGGTCCTGAACGACCAGGTAAAAGCCAAGATTGTGGTTCACAACATTTTAGGCAATATCGTCGGCGAATACCCCCTGCCCTCTTTTGAGAATTTCGTGCGGGTAAAAACCGACGATCTGAGTGCCGGAATTTATTTTTATACCCTTTATATTGACAATGAGGGCGTAATGACCCGAAAACTTATTGTCAGAAAATAAACTAATTTCCCCTTCCCGCCATCATAGGCCTAAAAATCACGTTTCCCAGATTACAGTTCTTATACTATATTTGCGGGCTTATGCGAAGAGTAACACCTTATCTCTGTATTGCTATAATTCTGTTGACCGGATCTTCCTGCAGTAAGTTCCGCAAGATTGAAAAGAGTCAGGATTGGCGCGTGAAGTACGACGCGGGACTGAACTACTATAATAACAAGAAGGACTATTACAAAGCGTCCGTCCTGTTTGAACAGATCATTCCGATCGTCCGCGGTCTTCCCGAGGGGGAGAAAGTACAATTCTACCTGGCTTACTGCCAGTTCTACGACAAATTGTATTTACTGGCATCGGAGCAGTTCAAGACATTTTACGAGACCTACGGTAGAAGCAGCATGGCCGAAGAAGCCCGGTTTATGTATGCCTTCTCGTTGTTTGAGTCTTCGCCAAACCCGAATCTGGATCAGACCAGTAGTATCGATGCCATGGCGGCGATGCAACAGTTTTTGAACCGTTATCCCACCAGCAAGTTCAGGGACCAGGCGATTGAGGTGATCTCCACCACACAGGTAAAACTGGAGAAAAAAGGATTCGAGAATGCTTACCAGTATTATAAGATGCGCAGTTATAAAGCAGCGATCGTAGCGCTCGACAATTTTATCGACAATTATCCGGACTCGGAATACCTGGAACGGACCTATTACCTGGTTATCCAGGCGGAGTATAAGCTGGCGGAACAGAGCATTTATTCAAAACAATTTGACCGGTACAAGGCTGTTGTCGAGCACTACAAAGAATTCGTGGATAAATATCCCAACAGTACATTCCTTCAGGACGCGGAAAAACTCTATGCTACCAGCCTGGAAAGAATAAATAAATCGAAAAACAATAATTCATAAATACCTATGGCAGTTCAATCATCCGTAATCACCCGCGATATCGAAAAAATCGCAGCACAAACCGGCAACATCTATGAGTCGGTAGTTGTGATCTCCAAGCGTGCCCGCCAGATCGCCGTGAACATCAAGGAAGAATTAAACAATAAACTTGCTGAGTTCGCCACGACCGTCGATAATCTTGAAGAGGTATTTGAGAACCGTGAGCAAATCGAGATCTCAAAATTCTATGAGCGTATGCCAAAACCGACCACGACGGCGACGGAAGAATTCCTGGAAGAAAAACTTAATTTCCGCATGCGCGGTGAAACCAATACCAGGCAGGACCTTTAATCTCTTTGACCCATGCTAAGGGGCAGGAGAATTATCCTTGGGATCTCAGGAGGCATTGCCGCTTATAAATCGGCTGTGCTTACAAGGTTACTGGTCAAAGCGGGGGCTGAAGTCAAAGTCATCATGACTCCTTCAGCCCTCGATTTTATAACACCACTCACGCTCTCCACTCTTTCCAAAAACCCCGTCCTCACCGAATTCAATAACTCCGCTTCGGGCTTATGGAATAATCATGTCGATCTCGGCTTATGGGCCGACGCGATGATCATTGCGCCCGTTACAGCCAATACCATCGCCAAGATTGCCAACGGCATCTGCGATAACCTGTTAATGGCTGTTTACCTGTCGGCGCGATGCCCCGTGTTTCTGGCCCCGGCTATGGACCTCGATATGCTGAAACATCCCGCCACTCAAGATAATCTTCAGCGTATAAAAACCTTCGGCAATAATATAATTGAACCCGGCGTTGGAGAACTAGCCAGCGGGTTATCAGGGCCTGGCAGGATGGCCGAGCCCGAGGAGGTCATGAAAACACTGGAAGTTTTTTTTTCAGCGAACGGAAAGCTAAGCGGTAAGCGCGTACTGGTTACAGCCGGGCCCACGTACGAAGCTATCGATCCCGTTCGTTTTATCGGCAACCACTCCAGCGGAAAAATGGGCTTCGCCATTGCCGAGGAACTGGCAAATCAGGGCGCTACGGTAAACCTGGTGTGCGGACCAACTCATCAGCATACCAGCCACCCGCTTATAAACGTTAAGAAGGTAACTTCTGCTGAAGAAATGTTCGACGCCTGTTCGGTGCTGTTTCCGGACACGGATATAACGGTACTGGCCGCCGCCGTTGCGGATTACAAGCCGACATCGAAAGCCGATCAGAAGATCAAGAAAAAGGAAGGGAACATCACACTGGAACTGACTAAAACGCATGACATCGCCGCCTCTCTTGGCAAACTAAAACACAACGGTCAGGTGATCGTTGGTTTTGCACTCGAGACGGAAAATGAAGAGGCCAATGCCTTGAAAAAACTGGAGGCCAAGAATTTTGACCTGATCGTACTGAACTCCCTGAACGATAAAGGCGCTGGATTCGGACATGACACCAATAAGATCACCATCCTGAACCGGAAGCAGGAGTTAAGGTCCTTTACATTAAAAGATAAAAAGGAAGTGGCAGCCGACATTGTCAACGCGATCGTTGAGTCGGTAAAAAGCCAGGGTAAGCATACGAGCTGAATGTAAAATAATCACATGAGTTTACGCTTTGGTTGTTATCTGTTGTTCTTGCTAGTGCTGGCCGCGGAGGTCCGTGGACAGGAACTGAACTGCACGGTAACAATCAACAGCACACAGATCACCACCTCCGACCGGGGAATCTTCCGGGAAATGAAGACCTCCATAGAACAGTTCATGAATTCCCGCAAGTGGACGGGTGAAGCGTATAAGAACTATGAAAAGATCAACTGCAATATGTTGATCACCATCACCAAGATGCCGGCGATCGGAAACTTTTCAGCGTCCGTTCAGGTGCAGGCAGCCAGGCCGGTTTACAATTCCAATTACTCCAGCCTCATTTTTAATTTTGCCGACCGGGACTGGGAGTTCGAATACATTGAATCCCTGCCGCTGGAGTACAACGACAACACGTACACCACGAACCTCACCTCCATGCTGGCGCTGTACGCTTACCTGATCATCGGTGTGGATGGCGATACCTTCAGCGAGTTGGGGGGTACACCGTACTTCCAGCGGGCGCTGGCTGTCGTGAACAACGCACAGCAGGCAAACAGACCGGGATGGCAGCCCCTGAACAGCAACCGGAGCCGCTACTGGATTGTTGAAAATTATAACAATGGCCAGATGCAGGAAATGCGGAAGTCGCTTTACTCCTATCACCGCCTGGGGCTGGATACATTCGACAAAGACCCAGACAAAAGCCGGGAGGTTATCTTAAAAGGCCTGAGGGAAGTGAAAAAGGTGCGGGACGTGAATCCCACATCGATCCTGGTCGTGAGCTTCTTCGATGCCAAGAGCAAGGAGCTCGCGAATATTTTTTCATCTGGAAACATTCAGGTCCGCCGGGAAGCCTATGATATCATAACAGCCATCGACCCTTCAAACCGGTCCAGTTACGAAAAGATGATCCAGAACTGACTTACCCGGTTTCCTTGGATTCATTCCATGATTTAGGCAGCTTTGCAAGATCCGCACACTAAAATGAGTACGAAACAATTACGGCTGAGTGACCCTGCTGAAATTAAAAGCAGGATCGGGAGTTTTCTGGGCAAAAAAATTAATATTGTATTGTCTGACAATACGGCGATGGTTGGCGAATTGAAGGAAGTAAATGATTCCGGAATAGTTTTAATAAATATGCGGCTTAAAAAAGCCATGCATCCATTCAATACAATCACTGAGGTGTACCTGGATACAATAGTCTGATGCTGAAGCACCTTACCATAAAAAATTACGCTCTCATCAAGCACCTGGTGCTGGAACCATCCCCTAACCTGAATGTGATTACGGGGGAGACAGGCGCCGGAAAGTCTATTATGCTGGGTGCAATGGGGTTGTTGATGGGGAACCGCGCCGATACCAAAGTGCTGTGGGATGAAAATGAAAAATGCGTCATTGAAGGAACCTTCAATATCAGGGATTATAAACTAAAGGCGACATTCAAGGCGGAAGACCTGGACTACGACGACAATACCGTCATCCGGCGTGAGCTAAGCCCCGGAGGAAAATCGCGGGCATTTATCAATGATACGCCTGTCACACTGGAGGTGATGAAAAAAATCGGAAGTTCGCTGATGGATATCCATTCGCAACACGAGACGCTTCAATTAGGTCAGCAGTCATTCCAGCTTAAATTAGTCGATGCGTACGCAGGAAATGTCGCCCTCAGGGACCAGTATTATGATCAGTGGGCGACTTACCTGCGATCTAAAAAAGAACTGGAAACACTTACCGCCCAGGCGGACACACTCCGTCAGGAAGCCGATTACGTTCGTTTCCAGCTTGAAGAGCTGACAAAAATCAATCTCGGAGAATCCGAACAGGATTCCCTGGAATCGGAGCTGAAGATCATGGAGCATTCCGGGGAAATAAAAAGCCGGTTTCAGCAAGTGCTTGATCTTGTCAATCTTTCCGAATTCGCTTCGCGGAACAGTCTGTCGGAAGCCCGTAATCACCTGCAGCATATCTCCTCCTTTTCACCCGCGTATGCGACGTTACTTCAGCGTATGGAAAGTGTGATCATCGAGCTGGACGATCTCACAGGCGAGATCGAGAGAGAAGGCGATAGTATCGAATTCGATCCTGAGCGGGCGGAAGAAGTAAAGGAAAGGCTGAGTATTATCTATCGCCTTCTGAAAAAGCACAAAGCGGCCGACACGAAGGAGTTGCTCGCGATCCAGGAAAACCTGGCGCAAAAAGACAATCTTACATCCAACCTCGATGAATCACTGGCCCGGGCGCGGCAAACTTTTGAAAACGCAAGCAAAAGCGCCATTGCGACAGCACAAAAAATAAGTACCTCGCGTAAAAAGGTTTTTACATCCTTGTGCAAACAAATCACAGCGATGTTGCAGGAACTGGGTATTCCCAATGCCGCGTTGCAAATCGACGCCGGTGAAACGGAACTTTCCCCCTCGGGAATCGATAAAATCGAAATTCTGTTTAGCGCCAACAAAGGAGTCGCTCCCAAACCCCTCGCGCAGGTCGCGTCGGGTGGTGAGTTCTCAAGGCTAATGTTCTGCATCAAGTATGTGATGGCGGAAAAGACAGCCATGCCAACCCTGGTGCTGGACGAAATTGATAGTGGAATATCAGGCGAGATCGCCATAAAACTTGGAAACATGATGAAGCTGATGTCGGCAGGGCACCAGCTCATTACCATCAGCCACCTGCCGCAGATCGCGGCAAAAGGGGATTCACACTATTACGTCTATAAGGACAATTCAGCGTCAAAGACGATCAGCGCCATTCGGCTTTTGAGCGATCGCGAACGTGTAGAAGAAATTGCGAAAATGATTGGTGGCGACAAACCTTCAAAGGTCGCCCTGCAAAACGCACAGGAACTACTGGCACCGTAAATCCTTGAAAAAAATATTTTTTGTCTCCTGTCTCTTTAGCTTTTCCGCTGCCTTCGGACAACGGGCGGTAAGTCAACAGGCTTTATACTGGCTGCGTTATCAGCACCAGCTGATCATCTCTCCCTCCTTCTACTGGACCAATGAAATCGACAACCGCAGGTTTTTTAATCCTGACGTCGAACATCAGCTGATCGGCCACAGCCACCTTCATTACAAAAAAGGCAAATGGGATATTGGAGCCGGGATGACCTTTAGCTCCATCTTCGCTCAAAAACCTGAAAACGGTTATAATCATTCAACAGCCGAAGTACGTCCCGTCGGCGAAGTTACCTTCGAGCAACCAGCGGGAAAGTTATCCTTTCAAAGCAGGATTCGCGTCGACAACCGCTTTATCGAAGAAAACCAGGAACACAGTGTCTGGCAGAAATCGTTCTATGTCTGCCGGGTCCGGTACCGGGCGCTGCTCAAAATTCCGTTAAAAGTCAACACTGAAAATATCACAACGGTTAGCATGAGGGTTGCCTATGAGATCATGTTAAACAACAAAAAGAACACATTTGATCAAAGTCGGATAAACGGAACTGCTGAATTTTATGTAACTAAAAAATTATCCATTGAAACAGGATATCTCTACATTTATCAACAACGTTTTGGCCTGGATGAATATTTTTCCAGGCATGCCCTCCGGCTCTCGATCCTTCATCGAACGTTGCTTTGACCGATATAATGAGTACCTAGTTGCCGCTGGGAAATCGGTCACCATTCGTTTTTGCTTCCCCTTCCACTTCTTCCTTTATTCGTCTCCCCATGGTACCGCTGAAGCGCTGCCAGAATCCTTCGCGGCTGGTGATCGATACAAAATCCGGAACGTGTGCCACCGTAGTATCGATCACAGGCAACGTCTTATCGTCGATATCAAGCATTCCGAATACAATGGGAATGGATGTGACACCGGGAGTATATTTCCGGGCAAAACTTTTCAGCATGCGTGACTGAAACGGATCGGTCGCAAGTGCGATTTTTGTGAACCCGAGACTCTTCGCCAGCTTCCATGAATAATAAACATTTTCCGTGCTGTGTTCCGCTTTTGTTTCTGAAAAAGAATGTTCCGGTGGTATCCCCAGCGAATCGGCAATAACTTTCATGGCGATACCCTCAACAAAGTGCGTGTACACGGCTGATCCCGAAAAGATAATATTTTTGGTAAAGCCGCTGTCATAGAGGTGCTTGGCCCAGAATATCCGCATCTTCATAACGGATGTAGTGTTTTCTTTTTCATACGGTACACCTGGGACAATGATCACATCATACGGCTTGTTCGCGCGGGCTGTCTCGTAAGACTTTTTTGCATAATGCGAAAAGCTGCAGTGTGTTAACAGGAGAGCCAGCGCCAGAAAGGCATGTACGTAAAGAAATATTTTGATAAATTTTTTCATGAGTTGCGATTTCAGCACTTGTATACGATTGACTTCGTCATTTTAACAAATCGTGTCAGTGAATAAACCCAATGCTACCTTTTTTGTTCAGCGAGATTCAATTTCCAGGTGGAATCATACACAAGCATTCCTTCATCCACCATTTCGCGTACTACATCGACAAAAAGTTCCTGATCCCGCGGTGCGATAAGCTCCTCGACCTGCTCCACCGTCAGGGGTTGTTTTGTCAGTACGTGCTTTATCTCTGTTCTCAAATCCTCAAAGGCATGCAGGTTTTCCTTTTTCCGCTGTTCGATACAAAAATCGCAGATACCGCAGGTTTTTAACGATACTTCGTTGAAATAGTCCTGTATCATCTGCATCCTGCAGCGATGCGTCGTGGAAACGAAGGATATCATCGCTTTCATTTTTCCGATGATAAGCGTTTTGCGTTCCTCCAGGCGTTTCAGGTTCAGCGGCAACCTGTCGGCATCCTGCCGTGGCAGTACAAATGTTACCTGTGGTTTGTCTTTTACCGGCTGATACAATACGACCTGCAGTTCACCGAGGTGATTCAGGATTTTTACCACTTCAGCTGTGGATATCTTCAATGCTTTTCCCAGGTAGGCTTCCGATATTTTGGCAAAGCCTGAGATCAGTTCGCCTCCGTAAAGGCGCAGCAGCATTTTAATAATCGGGTCAAATTTAGCATAGGCCACCTGGAACTCATATAATTTTGCCTTATCCATAAGCAGGTGAAGCGTGGATGGGCTGTAAAAGCTCTCGTTAAACTGTATCAGTCCCTCCTCCTCCAGTTTTTTCAGCGCGATGTAAACTTCCGCTGCATGAAAGTGAAAGCGTTCCGTAAAGTCGGCGAGATCGAAGTCGTAGCTCTGACCTTCACTGCTCCCCAGGGCAAGCTGGTAGTAGTTACAAACCGCCTGGTATATTTTTTTTAGAAAATCCGGCGATGGCTGGGATTGTTCCACTTTTACCTGCAGGTTGAGGACATCGGCATCCTGGTAGATCATCACGGCGAAGGATCGAAGGCCGTCCCTCCCCGCCCTGCCGGCTTCCTGGTAATACGACTCCAGGTTTTCCGGCAAGTCCAGGTGGATCACCACACGTACATCGGGTTTGTCGATACCCATACCGAAGGCGTTGGTAGCCACCATAACGCGGCTCTTGTTTTGGATCCAGTTATCCTGCCGTTTCGTACGTTCCTCATAATCGAGCCCCGCATGGTAATACGATGCGGCGATCTTTTTCTTTCCCAGCCATTCCGCAACCTCCTGTGTAGCTTTCCGCGACCGGACGTAAATGATGGCCGGGCCTTTTACCTTCTGCAATATTTCGAGCACCTTCCGGTCTTTGTTCTCGGTTTTTCTCACGACAAAGGAAACATTGTCGCGGGCAAACGACTTCTGGAAAACAGCGGCGTTCCGCCTGAATTCCAGCTTCTCCATAATATCGTCACGTACAGCGGCCGTGGCGGTAGCCGTCAGAGCAATAACCGGTACATCCGGTTTCAGTTGACGCAATGCCGCGATCCGGAGGTAAGACGGCCTGAAATCATATCCCCATTGTGAAATACAATGCGCTTCATCCACGGCTATCAGTCCCACGTTCATCTTTTTCACCCGTGCTACAAACATCTCCGTATGCAGGCGTTCCGGCGACAGGTACAGAAACTTCACTGAACCGTAAATACAATTATCCAGGAGGATATCGATCTGCTGCCTCGTCATGGCTGAATGGATCGCGACCGCCTGTACATCCTTGTTTTTTAATTGCTCCACCTGGTCCTTCATCAATGCGATCAGAGGTGTTATGACAATACACAATCCCTCCCTGATCAACCCCGGTACCTGAAAACACACCGATTTTCCTCCGCCTGTCGGCAATAACGCCAGTACGTCCTTTCCATCCAGCGACGCCTGTATGATATCCTCCTGAAGAGGCCTGAACTGGTTGTGCTTCCAGTACTTTTGTAATATGGAGAGGGGTGTTTCCAATAGCGAATATTAAGGATAAGCGGCGGCTAATAAAAACCCAGGAATTATCTATAACCGTACTTAATCGCCGGGCCGTGTTACCAATTGATCTTTTCCTTGTTTAAAAAAGCATTCACACCCCGTTTCCAGTCTTCACTTGCCCGCACTTTTGCATTTATCTCCGTGGCGAGGTCAAGCGCCTTTTCCAGGGGATGTGACTGAACCGATGCGATCATCTGTTTTGTAACCATCATGGAGTGCAGGGAGTTGGTGGTGACAAGATGCCGGGCGAAGGCGGAAACTTCGGAGGAGAGGTCTTCCTTGGCAAAAATTTTATTTACCATCCCGAGCTGATGGGCATCCTCCGCTGACACCAGGTCACCGGACAACAGTAATTCCTTCACTCTTGCCTCACCGATCTTGCGAAGCAGGAATACCATGACGATGGCCGGTACAAATCCGATTTTTACCTCTGTATACCCAAACATGGCGTCCGGAACAGCAAAAACAAAATCGCAAACCGTAGCGAGGCCGCAGCCACCAGCTACAGCGTGGCCCTGAACTTCGGCAATGACCACCTTCTTCAGCGTGTATATCTGGAGTAACAGATCTTTCAGATGAATGGAATCGGCCAGGTTTTCCTCATATGAGAATTGCTGAAGCTGCCGGAGAGACTCTAGGTCAGCTCCTGCGCAAAACGCTGGCCCGTTTGCATTCAACACCACCACTTTCACCCGGTCGTCACCTTCGGCCGCTGTAAAGGCAGCTCTCAATTCGGTAACAACCTCACCGCTTAAGGCATTTCTTTTCCCGGGCCGATTTAATGTAATCAGCCCGATGTTGTCTTTTACTGCATAATCGATGGTATTCATAATGTATTTATAATGTTGACTGAAAGGCTCCGTCGTGTAATACAGAATAAACCCGTACGCCCTTGTTCCGCAACTCAGCTACTATACGATCAGCGTGACGGAAAGAATTACTGCTATCCAAAATCACGTCAGTAGGATGAATCCTGTCCCAATCGACATCCGCGTTCTTTAATGCGTCGTTACTCACTACAAGGTAGTCAACCTTCACGTCATCGGGAATCCTGGATAAGTTGCTTTTCATGTGAACGATTGTTTTTCCGCTCCAGACTACCAGCATGCATCCCTCAAACAGCATTCGTGCCGGGGGTTCACCCACCACTTTTCCGGCCCGGCTGTTGATCCGGTTCGGCTGCACATGAAAACTTGTTTTACGCTTGTCGCTGAGCAACGCAGAATCGCCCACCGTATATACCGTACCCTGACTGGAAAAATCCATGGCTGTGTGACCGGGGATGTTGTAAACCGTCAGCATCCGGACAGGAAAGGTTTTATTGTATTGACTCCATTGTCCCGCCGAAAAAACACAGCATAACACCGAGGCATAAACGAGCCATGAAGTTTTTTTTGTTTCCCTCCACAAAAAAAACATGGCGATTAGTATAATCAGGGTAAAACACTGGAGTGCGTTGATTTGTATGTTCGTTAACTGGCTGAGCGGTAGTTTTTCGATAAAAAAAATAGTCTCGTTTATCGCTTTTATGATCCATTCCAGCACCCAGCCCAACCCGGCAGCGACCGGCTGCACAAAGCTTATCAGCATAACTCCGACACCGATCACCAATACCAGGAAAGACCCGGGGATCACGATCAGATTGGTCAGCAAAAAATAATTCGGGAACTGGTGAAAGTAAAATAAACCAAGTGAAAAAGTAGCCAGTTGGGCGGCGATTGAAACAGCGGAAACCTTCCATATTTCGTCCCAATACCATTGGCGTGGTTCCCAAAGCCTGTAGATCGGCGGTTGCAGCGTCACGATCCCGAGCACGGCGAGATAGGAGAGTTGAAATCCCACCGACATGATCATGAACGGATCATAGAGCAACAGGCAAAAGGCGGAAGCTGCCAGTATATTGTAGATGTTCGTCCGGTGATTCCAGGGTTTCGCGATCGCGACAAATGTAAACATGGACACGGCCCGCAAAACGGACGGGCAGATCCCGGTTACGAATGCATATCCCCACAGCACAAAAACGCTGATAGCCGCCACAATCCATTTGGAGTTTTTAAACTTTGCCAATGGCTTGCAAATGATCAGGAGCATCCAATAGATGATCCCGACGTGGAGACCGGACACGGAGAGGACGTGCATGGCACCCGTTGCGGAATAGGCGTTTAGAAGATCATTGTCCAGCCCATCGGTAACTCCCAGCACAAGGGCCGAAGCCAGGGCATGTTCACGCTTACCGTTAACATATTTCTTCAGCGTCCCGTCCGCCCATTGACGGATGGCAAGCGCCTGCCTGATGAAAATCGACGGAGGTGCAGATTGAATGAACCGGATGTCCTCTCCCCTCACAAAATGCTGATGGTAAATATTTTTGAAGGAAAGAAATCGTTTATAGTCAAATTCACCCGGATTTAAGGGACCTCTTACAACCTGCGGACTTCCCTTGACCATCACGACATCGCCATACCGGAAAGGTTCAGATACACTGTTCTTCGGAATGTAAAGAAGGACCTTCCCTGTTTTTTCCGACCAGCCCTCATCCAGCCTGACCGCGGAAACCTCAGCCTCCAGTTTCCAGGACTTTTCCTTTTCTTCCGCCGGTTTTGTGATGACAGCGGTGTAATAAGCCGCAGGAGTTTTGATATTTAAGATGTGGTCCGCCCTGCGCGATTGTGTGTGCAGCAGCAGGTAGCAGTACCCGCCCGTGAGAATCGCGAGAAATCCAAAGAACCCCGGATTGAATCGTGTTTGCTGACAGGTAAAAGCGAGGAGCAGGTAAAGGGAGCAGCAGGCAATAAAAATCCATTGAGCGCCCGATTCGCCGATCACACCGGGTGCGTGAATGGCTATCAGGGTACCCGTACAAAAAAACACAACGACTCGGACAAAAGGGTACGGTATCCAACGGAACATGGAGAAAGTTAATAAATTCCGTCAGGAAGTCTCCTTACCATATGCTTCAATAATATCCCTCACCAACCTGTGCCTGACGACGTCCTTTTCACTCAACTCGACGAACCCGATACCTTTCACATCCTTTAGAATCCGGATCGCCTGTTTCAGGCCCGAGCTTTGCCGGGAGGGTAAGTCGATCTGGGATGTATCGCCGGTCACGATCATTTTTGACTCCGGTCCCATACGTGTCAGGAACATCTTCATTTGCATGGGCGTTGTATTCTGCGCTTCATCCAGCAAGATAAACGCGTTGTTAAGCGTGCGTCCGCGCATGTAGGCCAACGGTGCGATCTCAATAATCTCACGTTCCATGTAATAGCCCAGTTTTTCGTATGGGATCATGTCGTGAAGCGCATCATAGATCGGCCGAAGGTAAGGATCGATCTTTTCCTTCAGGTCACCCGGGAGAAAGCCCAGGTTTTCACCTGCCTCGACAGCGGGACGGGTAATAATGATCTTTTTTACCTGCTTGTTCTTCAGTGCCCTGACGGCCAGCGCCACGGAAATATAAGTTTTTCCCGTACCGGCCGGGCCCAGCGCGAACACGAGATCGTTATCTTTGACCAGCTGAACAAGCTTCTGCTGATTAACCGTCTTTGCTTTGATCGGGGCGCCTTTCGTACCATAGATGATGATGTCCTCACCGAGAGGCTTCTGGCTTTCGGGCAACATCATTTCAGCCTCACGGTCAATGTAAGCCTGCACGTTCTCACCGGTAACCCGGCCGTATTTGTGATAGTGGTCCACGAGTGAATTTAAGATGTCATCGATCTGAACGATCTCTGCGGTACTTCCCTTAATCACGATCTGGTTCCCCCTCGACACAATCCTGCTTTTTGGAAAAGCGGCGGATAAGGTATCTATTGTCTTGTTCTCAACTCCCAGGAAATCGATCATGGAAATATTTTCGAGTGTTACTACTTTTTCAATCAACGAATTACAAAGTTTAATGTAAAAACAATCTGGTTTAAAAATGTTTACTTTTGCCTTATCAAAATTAGCGAATATCTGCGGCAGCATCAACCATGGCCATCGTAACCCTCCTTACAGACTCAGGCGAAAGTGACCACTATGTCGCGGCGATCAAGGCGAGGATCATCAGCGTCAATCCGGGTATTCGCGTGGAAGACATCAGCCACCACATCAAACCGGCAGATATCGCGCACGCGGCGTTTGTACTTCGCGCTGTCTTCCGGGATTTTCCCAAAGGAACCGTTCACCTCGTCGGTGTCGACTCGGCTGGAAGTCGTGGAGATGCCTATATCGCGCTGCAAATGGAAGACCATTTCTTTGTGGGGTGCGACAACGGCCTGTTTGGTTTGATCAGCGACAAACCCCACCAGCAGCTGGTGGAGCTGAACGCCATAAACTCCATCACCACCACCTTCCCGGAGCGCGACATTTTTGCGCAAGCCGCCTCCAAGCTGGCCAGCGGAATGCCCATCACCACCCTGGGGAAACCGATGACTCAATTTAAGAAAATGATCGACCGCCAGGCGAAAGCCACAAAAAAACAAATCACCGGAAGTATCGTTCGCGTGGACTCCGTCGGCAACCTTATTACGAATATTTCAAAAGAAACGTTCGAAATACTGAGCAAAGACCGGGGCTACACCATCCAGTTTGGAGGGGAAAAATTCAGGCGGATCAACACCCAATACAGCCAGGCGGAACAAGGCGAGTGCTTCATTGTTTTTAACAGCCTGAACCTGCTGGAAATCGGTATCTATAAAGGTAATGCTTCCGAACTGCTGGGCCTGGGTTACGATGGTACCGTGAACATCATTTTTGACGAATAACGGTTTACGGTTGAACTACTGATTTCGGACTTTTACACACAAGCTATGTTGATTCGGATTGTCAGGATGCATTTTACAGCGGACGGTGTAGAGCGGTTTCTACAGATCTTTGGGGAGAACAAGGATACGATCCGGAATATGACGGGATGCAGCCATCTCGAGTTGCTTAAGGATATTCATGATCCGCTGGTTTATACAACACTTAGCCATTGGGACAGCGCGGAAAGCCTGGATCTGTATCGGCGTTCGGAGTTATTCAAAAGGGTATGGAGTGGTGTAAAAACGTTGTTTTCGGAGCGTCCGCAGGCTTACTCGCTGGAGAAATATATTGAATTGTAGATTGTACAGAAATCAAAGTTTACCCATATTTGCACCCCAGGCAATGCCTGAGTGGCGGAACTGGTAGACGCGCACGACTCAAAATCGTGTGCCTTCGGGCGTGCCGGTTCGATTCCGGCCTTAGGTACTCAACGGGAAAACCCGACTTTCCGGTCGGGTTTTCCTTTTTAAAATCTCGCTCAAAACCCTTTAACGCAAGGATTACTTCGTTCTCACGGGCGGTTCGACATTCGCCATTTTCAATGATGAGATTTTCAGGGAAAATTGAACCAATGAGTTTCTGCTTGTTTATGAGGCTCGCATTTTCATAATAAAAGCTCAGATTCTGGATCAGGTTCACACCGAAGCTTAGATACTTACTGTGATTTGTTTCCGTTCCCTGTAATTCATCAAGCTTGTCCTGGAACTTTTTTATTTCTGATTTGAATTTTGGCTTCATGAAACTGTAGCTATCTTTTTCAATTTCATTCATGACATACTTTTCTTCAAGGGAAGCCAATTTACCTTCAGCCTGAGATAAGCTCTCCTTGGCCTTTTTAACGTCACCATCTACTTGCGTTTCGTTGGCTTTAAAAATGCCTTCCATTACTTTCATATACAGGTTTACAACCTCTGGTTTGACGGTTACGTCATCAAAGTATTTTAACAAAGCCTTGTGCGCTCTTTCCGCTGGAATCCTCTCACCACATTTACTCCTACAGTGATAATAGTTATAGAAATCATTACGACCTTTTGATGTGCTACTTGTAAGTTTGCCCCCACATTTACGACAAGTTAATAAAGCTCGCAAAGGAGTTTCTTCATTTAATCTCTCGTACTGCTTTTTATGCTTCCTGCATCCGGTAACAACACGTTGTACTTTACTAAACAGCTCCTCTGAAATGATTGCCTCATGTATTCCTTGAACAACTTCTGCATCCTCGTCTTTGTACTGAGGAACAAATACTTTCCCTGCATAAACAGGATTTTGGAGTGTTCTTGGAAAAGTACTCTTACTTAGTTTCAAGCCCTTCTCCCACATGATGCGTCTCAATTCCTCTTTATCATACAGCCCGGTAGCAAATTGTTCAAATGCTTCGCGAACAAGAATTGCTTTTTGCTCATCGATTACTAACAAAGGTTTACTTGAATTATCCTTTCCGTTTGAATATCCTACTGGAGCTACTCCAGTCCATCGACCCGACTTCCAGCTTCGCCTAATGCCCATCCTTGTATTGATCCCTCGCACATCATTATCAATTTCTGGAATAGTCAAATAGATGGATAGCATCATCTTGTTATGAGGGATAGAAAAATCTATCCATTGTTCGGCTGCATTCGTCTCAATGCCAAGTTCGTTGAATTTCTTTATTTCCTGTAAAGCATCGGTTTGGTTACGCGAAAACCGATCCCACTTAGTGATTAATACATGATCGATTTCCTTCCTGTGCGATTTGCAGTATTGAAAAAGTTTTTTGTACTCTGGTCGTTCAAAATTCTTCGCAGAGAAGTCTTCCCGGTAAATCCCAGCTACTTCAAATTCTTTGATCTCACAAAATTTTGTAAGAACTAACTCCTGATGCCCTAAGCTATATCCAAGTTTTGCTTGTTCATCAGTGGAAACACGCACATATAAAATCACCTTTCTCATATCGACAGATTATTCAAGTAAATATCATCAAAGATTATGCAGCCTTCTCAGAAATGTCCTGAATTCTGTCTTTTTTATCAGAAATCTGCATCTGTTTAAAAATAAGATACTCAAGTTCCCCCAGATTGTAAAGCACATTCCGTATAATCCGAATCTGCTCGTCAGAATAGACAGTACCACCCTCTTCAAGTATCTTTTTACACTGAGCGATAGAAATCTTTTTCGCCTCTTCCATAACCACACACTTTTATCAACTTCACATAATCTCAAAGGAGAAGAGAATCAATCAACGGAACAGGACAGGTATCCAAATATATATTGTTATTTATTATATGTCAATATAAATAACATTTATATTTGTATTGCGTTAATATGATAACCCAATGAATGCGCTATGAAAACGAAGAGAAAGAGGGCATCCTCAACTAGGCCCAAGAAGGTGACGGTAAAGTTTTTTATAAACAAAGCCGTGCTGCCTATTATGGAAGGGAAGACAAAGCGTTATCCTTTATACATGCTGATCACCTATGATCGAAAGAACACCATGATGCGATGTCACTATGGTCAGTATTATAAGGATTTGAACGAGGTAGATAGAGTCCACTATCCAGGTCTTATGACAATGGAGGAAAGGGTGATCAGGAAAACGATTAGTTATGAACTTGCTCAAAGAGGAAATGACTTTGACCTGAAGGGAACCAATAAGAAGTACGATCAATATGCCATCGGTATCCATGTACTCTTAGAAAGACACCTCAAAAATCAGCTATGGAGTGTCTTATCAAGGCTTGAGCCTTTTGAATATGTAAAGGCCCTGAATTTTACTGATACAGATGTAGAGTTTAGTACGCTGTACAAAATCGCCAGGAAGGTTTATAAGGATTTACCTGCATTGCAGCCTAAGAATTTTGAGCAAGAGATCGAAATCTATCTGGCCTTTATGAAGCTATACAAGGGATCATTCTTTGAGTATAGTTTTCCTGTAGTGATAGAGTGGCTGGATCTTTCTGTTGTTGATGACTATCAGAATAAATTAACATCACTTTATCCTGACAGCCCATCAACGATCAAAAAGAGTATTGAATTTATTGACGGGATAGTTCACTCCGTGTTAGAATATCGCAATAAATAGTCATATGGGAGCTATACCAGAGTCATAGAAGGATTAGAACTGATTCATACAACAATGAAATGCGATCATATCAGGATAATATCGAGGTTACAAAATGTGCAGTTGAATTAAAATGGGATTGAGAATATGAGACAGGAAGGAAAAATACCGGTTGATAAAAGTAAAACCAGGGATGGACTCAAGAATTTACAGGAACTGAATAAGGAGGAGGTCATCCAGAAGTGTTATGACCTAGCCTCATCTCTAGACAAGGCTAATGATGATGTTGCCGTTTGCAATATGCTATTGGAGGAAGTGTTTATGGAACTCAAGCAACTCAAAGCAAAGATTCCTCACATTGATAAAACGGAGTACGATAAAAGCTGGAGTTGGGTAAACAAGATTGTTTTCGTTTTAAAGAAGATCAAGCGGCCACTGCTCTCAACGGAAATAATTGAATTCATGACGCCCTACGAACTTGTCCTGCAATACAGCCGGTTCAAGGCGCAGGCCTTTTCAGCTCATTTACATAAGGCGGTTAAATACGGTAGGGTGATCGCCTATAAACTTGGAGGCTCCAGGGGCTACTATTACATCCTTCCTGATTGGATGGATGTGACAGGAAAGGTTATGAAAGAGTATGAGGATAAGATTTTTTTTAAATGAAGTTGTATAAATATATCACGCTTGAATATGAAATGATACAGTTACAACTGAGAAGGAAAGCTGAATCTAAAATCAAAGCACAGTTTGTTGCTCATTACAATTCATCTCAGAAAGAAAAGGAGCAGAAGTTTGAGCACCCATACGAGTTACTGAAATAGAGGCTGCTTTACAAGCTTGTTGTACCGCATCTTGCCAATTCTCACCGTTTGCAAGTTCAACAGCCAGTACTCCGTTAAAAACATCACCAGCAGCTGTTGTATCTACAGCATTTACTTTTGGAGATGGAGTTAAAAATGACTGCTCTTTATTCTTAAAATACGCACCAGCTGAGCCAAGCGTGATAATAACGTTTTGCACACCATTCTTTAATAGTATTGTGGCTGCTTGATCAGCAGTGCTCACATCTGTTACGCGTATACCTGTTAGTATTTGGGCTTCGGTTTCATTGGGCGTAATCAAATACAACGAATCAAATATTTCTTCAGGAAGCTTTTGGGCAGGTGCCGGATTTAAAATTGCCTTCTTCCCTAAGTTCACGCATTTTTTTGCTGCGAAAACTATTGTATCAATTGGCGTTTCCAATTGCATCAGAACAATATCCGACACTTTCAAAGCATTTTCAGCAAAAGTAATATCATCAATGGATAACAAAGCATTTGCACCGCTAGCCACCACAATTTCATTCTCACCTTGGGCATTAACCAAAATCATGGCGATGCCAGAAGCATAATTTGGATCGATGGTTATATACTTAGTATTGATGTTTTCGTTATTAAATCCTTGCAGGGCCTGTTGCCCAAAAACATCATTTCCTAATTTGCAAATAAAGGTTACATCACCCTTCATGCGAGCAGATGCCACCGCTTGATTAGCACCCTTGCCACCCGGAAACATAAAAAAATCAGTTCCGAAAACAGTTTCACCTGGAAGTGGAAATTGTTTTGTCTTCACTACCATATCTGTATTGGAACTCCCAATCACTACAACCTTTGCCATCTTCCGAAATTATTTTAGTTATTATATTTTTTACATCTTACCGCGCTGCAATCAACAATGCCAAACCACAGACATAGAGTAGTAGCATAATGTTAAGAATTGTTGAAGTTCCCTTCGGTGCATTTCTAAATTCTCTCCATATAAAAATTCCCCACAACGCAGCAATAACGGTAGCACCTTGACCTAACCCATACGAAATTGCTGCACCTGCTTTTCCAGAAGCAATAATGCTAAACGACATTCCAACACACCAAATAATTCCGCCCAAAATTCCTGTCAAATGATTTTTAACGCTACCGCTGAAGTAATCACGATAGGAAACAGAATTACCCACAAAGGGCTGTATCATCAATGCGGTATTAAACAAAACGTTACTTGCTAGTATTCCGATTGAAAAGAAAAAGATAGCAGTATATGGACTTAGTTTACCCGCTTCTGGAAAATTAAAATTAGGAAACATAGACCCAGCAACATATTTATAGAAGAAACCCATGAGCACACCTGCTAGTATGGAAAGTAACAGTCCCTTGTTTGATACTTTACTGTTTGATGCTGAGGTTTTGCGATAGGCATTAGCATTCAATAAAATAGCAATTGCAATGAGTACTACACCACCAAAAATAAAAAATGTATTACCTACAGGATTATCTAAATAGTTTACAATCACACCAATAACCAAAGCCAAACCGATGCCTACCGGAAAAGCCACTGACATACCCGCAATGCCAATTGCTGCCACTAATAGAATATTAGCAGCATTAAAAATAACTCCACCCAACATAGCTGATACTATGTTCTGCGAAGAGGCTTGATCAATATCGCTTAAAAAACTTCTTCCACCATTGCCCAAACTTCCTAACGTGAAGGCAAGTATCGCTGCAAACAAAACGATGCCAATAACATAATCCCAATAAAATAACTCAAAACGCCAGGTTGATGCCGCTAATTTTTGAGTATTGGCCCAAGAGCCCCAACACAGCATGGTGACAATACAAAACAGAACTGCGGTACTATAATTTTCAATGATAAACATGATGTTCTACTTTTTCGGTTCTAATCAGATTTGATCTAAAGACGTTGCGCAGTTGATCAGTATTGAAATAAAATACTAAACGTCACAAATTAGGACGCCTTGTTTTAAAGATGCCATTTTATCTGCTCGCTTTGGAAAAAACTCCTGGGCCACGAATCCGGTATAACCTGTTTCTACAATGGCTTTCATAATTGCTGGGTAGTTAATTTCCTGCGTTTCATCTATCTCATGTCTTCCGGGCACACCTCCTGTATGATAGTGTGAAAAATACGAATGGTACTTTTTGATGGTAGCAATGATATCGCCCTCCATAATTTGCATGTGGTAAATATCGTACAACAGCTTAAAATATTCAGATCCTACTCTATCGACTAATTCTATGCCCCATGCCGAATGATCGCATTGGTAATCCGGATGGTCTACTTTACTGTTTAGCAACTCCATTGATAGAATGACCTTATGTCTTTCTGCAAGCGGTATCAATCGCTTTAAACCCACTGCGCAATTTTCAAGTCCCGTCTTATCGTCTAACCCTCTTCGTAATCCGGAAAAACAAATTAATTGTTTGAACCCGGCCGAAGCCACTTTCGGTATCAAGTCGGTATAAACCTCCACTAACTCGTTATGCAGCGCAAGATCGTTAAACCCATTCTCAAGTCGCTTGTTTGGGTTGTGTGGCGTTACCATAGCACATGTTAATCCATATTTTTTTATGGTCGGCCATTCTTCCGGAACAAGTAACTCAATGGAGGTAATGCCAATTTTTTTTGCTGACTTACAAAGGTCTTCCAACGGAATATCCTTGTATATCCATCGGCATACAGAATGATTTACCTTTCCTTTCAGCTTTTCGTCTAACACAGCCTCTGCCGCTGAAAGGCGATGTGAAAGAGATATCCCAGCAACGGCTACAACTGCTGATCCTGCTATTTTCTTGATTGCATTTCTGCGTGAAGTGTCTTTACTTTTATTCATATTAAAATTTTTTAAGTTTAAAAACTAGTTCAAATCAGTAGTTTCATTTAACCAATATTTTAAAAACTTCTTTATCATCGTTAAGGGATAAAAAATATAAACCGGGTTTAAGGTTCAAATCTTGAATTTCTAAAATACCATTAGAGATTACTTTTGTTACAAAAAGACTTTTACCATTGGTATCTGTTATCTTAATAGATACAGAGCCGTTAATTCCGGAAATAAATATTTTACCATCAGTAACCGGATTAGGGTATGTTTGGAAATTTATTCTTTCCGCTTCATAATTTGCAGTTATGATTGCTTTAGACGTAACCAAACAAGTTGCTTCAAAACTTCCCTCTGTTGTTTTGGCCGTGATGTTTGTTTGTCCGGGACTGATTGAAGCGATCAATCCATTTTGATTCACCGTAGCAATTGAAGGATCGGACGTATTCCAAATTAAGTTTTTGTTGGTTGCATTTTGTGGCAAAACCGAAGCAATAAGTTGCTTTGAGTTACCAACCATAACGGTTACAGTTGCTGAATCAAGTTTTAAACCGGTAACAGCAAATGCTGATGTAACGGTTACGGCTGTAGTTGATGTAAAATTTCCGTTTGCTGTTGTGGCCGTAATTACTGCTGTGCCAGCAGAAACACCTTTTATTATGCCTGATGAATTTACCATTGCTGATGCAGCATTGGAACTTACCCATGTTACATTTTTATTGGTAGCGTTTGATGGAAGGACCGTGGAGGTAACTTGTTGAGTACCTCCAATATCAATAAAAATAGTTGAAGGGTTTAAAGTTAAGCTCAAAGGTAATACCGCTCCTTGACTGTCATCAATTTCTATTACAACAGGATGATCTGGAACGCTTACAGTGAATGACGCTGTATTAACGTCTGTTGACACCGGACTGGCGTTATCATTTGTCGCTGGTAAATATGCTTTCAGGCTTGATATTGTATGATCAAAATTGATAGTGACGTTTACTGATTGTATAGTAATTCCTTCACCTGTTGAATTGGTACTGATTGCTTCCTGCCACAGCAATAAATAATACTTACCATCAATTTTCTGCAAAAGTGTTTGGTGTATTTCATTTGTGGTAGGATTTTGATCGTCACTAAAACTTAATCCACCGCCACTTAAAGTGTAGTTCAATGAATTTGTTGAGATATCAGTATACCCATTATCTTCTATTAAGGAAATCAATCTCTTCAGCGCCAAGCCTGATTGTTTTAAGTTACCATTATAATCAGCGAGTCCGAAATTATTTTCGGGGTCTGTACTACCGATGTCACCATCCAGAAGTTCGTAGCTGCATGAATACACAATACCTGCATTAAAATGCTCCAGAAAACTGCGCAGCATATATTTTGCTGCTGTGGGTTCATCAACGCCCCAGTTGTTATTATCATTTGAAATAGTAGGGTATCCCCACTCTGTAAAGATCATGGGCTGATCTGGTCGAATTCTTTTCTTTCGTGTTGCTTCTATGAAGCCAATATTTCCAGCAGTGGTGTTGTCTGGCGAAGTCCACATCGGAGTGGTAGGCGGTGCAGGTGTACTGTTGAAATTACAATGACTTACTTTGCCCCACGGTTTAAAGGGTGGCCAGAAATGATAAGGATGTGCATTGCCATAGTGAACGAAATCACCAATATATTGTGAATCTTTTATTTGGCACGGATTCGTAGGGCCTGTATTGGTTGCGATTTTGAGATTGGGAAGAACAGGTAAAATATTATTCCACCAACTGCGTATTTGTGTATATGCTTGTGTATCTCCTGATACACCCATATTTTCATTTGCACCCTCTAACACAATAACTCTATTCCCTAACGGAACAAGATAATTGTCTCGTATCTTTTTCCAATCATTTGTATTATCAGTAAGTATCCAGGAAAAACCTCCCGGAATTCCTGCAACATCACCTGCCTGAGATATAGTAGAGAATCTCTCAACTACGCCACGTCCATCTTTATCAAAATCTTCAGTACCTCCACTCCAACCCCAGATTCCATCTCTAAGATGTCTGATTCGCAAATTGGTTAAAACATTAATGGCTGTTTGTTCTGCATTTGGATTATCATCGTTGTTGGTATACGCTGTCCAACTTCTAGCGAAGTGAACATCAACACCTATCATATCAACAAATTTATCAGCGGGCTTGGCTTGAATTTGAGCATTTAACTCAACTGCATAAAATGATGCTGTTAGAATGGCCAGTGCCCTTAGTTTTAAATTGACTGAAAATAAAAAGGTTGGAATTTTTTTTAACATTATTTGCATACCCACCCTCACTTAACAATCAATTTAAAAACTCGCGTATCATTCTGCACAATTAAAAAATATACTCCAGTTCTCAATTTTAAATCGTCAATTTCTAAAACTCCATTTACGATCGTAGTTTTTAAATAAATAACCTTACCTAATGCATCTGCTATTTTTATGGATACTGACCCATTAATTCCGGAGAGATATATCTTATCTTCCGTAACAGGATTCGGATATACGTTTACATTGCCTCCAACATCTTCGTCATTTGAAGTAATGATTGATTTAGAAGTGACTAAACAGGTTGCCTGAAAATTACCATCAATAGTTTTCGCAAAAACGGTCGATTCGCCAGGTGATATTGCACTTATCAATCCTGTTTGGCTAACGTTGGCAACCGATGTATTGGAAGTACTCCACACAATCGATTTGTTTGCTGCATTGATGGGCGAAACAGAAGCGTTGATTTGTCTGTTACTCCCAACCAGTATTGATACCGATGTTGAGTCAAGTACTATTCCGGTTACGGCTATGCTTGTGGGTAAGCCTGCCAGAAATATAAGATCGTCAAAGTTGGATGTGTTGTTAAAATTATTTCCGTCACCATACCAAGTAGTAGAACCATCGCGGCTACCGGTGTCATTATCATCATAGCTTATGTCAAAGCCAATGCCGGAGCCGGCAGTTACAGATGCATTAACAACACTCCATGGAATAGCAAACTCCATTGAATATCCTCCATCGATAATAGAAACGGATTTATGAATTCCAGATACAGCTCTGCTGGACCAAATAGCATTAGAACCCGTCGTTTGAATTAGCTGAACATCAAACTCATCATAAAACGTACCTTTATTCTGATCTCCATCAATATAAATTTCAATAGCATCATTGTCCCATGGATTGATCGTGGGAGAATAGATCACTTTTGAATCCTTTATACTAACGCCTACATAAAGATAATTTTCATCCCATAGCACATCAAAATATCCTTCGTTATTTTGAATACCTCCAGTAGATTTTGCAATGAGGTTATCAAGTACCCAATCTGTCTCTTCAATTTTTCCATCAATGTAAATTCCACCCTGAGTATGTTTAACTTGAAACGCTGACTCTACCGTAATTTCTGCCACAGAAGTAAAGCCTCCATCTTGCGTTGTAAGTGTAATGGCTACAACACCAGCACTTACTCCCATTACCAAACCGTTTTGATCTACCGTTGCAACTGCTTCATTGCTTGAACTCCAGGTGACATTGATATTATTTGGATTGACAGGAGAAAATGTTTTGGTTAACTGCATAGACTCTCCCGATTTAATAGTGGATGAACCGGGCGATACTAAGACACCTTGTACTGGTCCTCCATTTAAACAACCACCTCCTGAACACCACCGATACAGAATTACGCGCGAAAGAAAGTCATCTTCAACAAATACTAAGTACTCTCCTGTCGATGTTCTCTTGAAGGCTTTGATTCCCGATGCAATATCAACCCAACCTGTCCTGTCAATTCCTCCGCAGGATGCATCAGGAATCATCGTTCCAACCAATGCTCCCGAATTTAAATCAGTAACCCAAACTTTGGCTCTTGTCTCCCATCCTACCTCAAAAGCATAGTCGCCTGCAACCGTCCATGAAGATTGATTAGGGCCCTTTATATCAGAAATA
Source organism: Chryseolinea sp. (assembly GCA_041742155.1). Lineage (GTDB taxonomy): Bacteria > Bacteroidota > Bacteroidia > Cytophagales > Cyclobacteriaceae > Chryseolinea. Next base: position 189,955 of record JBGSJE010000016.1, read on the forward strand.
AACCTCGGTGTTCTATTGCCTGTAGACCAATTATCGATACTATACATTTTGCCACCATTAATATTGCGGCAGGCAGTAGTAAGAATAACCAACCGATCGTATTCTTCCTGAAATTTAAGTTTACCAATTTCACCTAACCCTGGTATTGTAATCTCTTCAATATCAGCGTCCGCATATTTTAAATTTCCATTCGCTTCGAAAGTAGCCTTCCAAATTTTTATCGTGTTACCCCCTTGCCATAAATTTCCTGATTTGTCAATATAAAAGTCACCTCCTTCAAATCGATTTTGAAGCGATGTGTACTCATTGCTTTCGTATTTTCCATCATCATTTAAGTCACTCCAAAATAATGTCTCATCAACGTTTGTGGACGGTCTTTGTGGTGGCCAATAAAAACTAAGAGGTAAATCATAAATACGGTGTTCCCGTCCGAAAAACATTCCACAAGGTACTGCGATATCTGTATTCGGTTTAAACTTAAAAATTACAGGAGGCTGACAAGTCATTCCATGTGACCATAGATATCGAGTGCCATTTATTTCACGCATTTCAACGGAGGTAAGCATATGCTCTCCCCCAGCTTTAATTTCTTCAATACCGCGTGGGTCTTCCGGGTAATTATATGAATCTAACGTGTAACCCAGAATAGACCATTGTTTTCCGGGATCGGTTTCATCAAGATCAAGTTTAATATGCTCCTGCGTACCATAAATCTCTACCGCGTCTGTTTCCTCATCATATCCAATATTGTCAACAAAAAAATAATTCTCAACACGCCAATCGAGAATCCATTGACCTGATACTTTTTTAAAGCAACGTATGGCTGAGCCCATTTCACTGGTGCTCACAAAAATGCGACCTGCGTTATCACATCCCACCCCCGTTAAGCCCCACAGTTTTAATGGATGGTAAAAACCTGGAGGATAATTTTTTACAGGATACGCAGGAGCATTTATTGCTGATGGAAACGCGTAAGCAGGCGTAAAGTCAGATGCGATGCCACCTTCAACACCCAATCTTTCTATAATAATTGGAGCAGAAGAAACATCGTAAATCAATATCTGCTTTCGTTGACCATTGTCAGCTACGAGCAATTTACCTTCATAAATTCCCCTTCCCATCGCAATTGCAGTAGGCTTGCCTGCATCTGAAATGGTTTTGCCGTTACCTGTAATCGTTGTTCCGTTAATAGTGTAACCTCCTGCCAAACCACAGGATATACTCCTATCCTCATTTCCCAACACATCTCCATCTTTATAAATTCCATACTCCCGATGTGCCTCATCCCATATACTTGTTGTATAACACGTGCCATCTTCCGCCACCACCATGCAGTCAATGTAATCTTGTATCCATTTATCTGCTGGGTCGGAAGGATCGGGTGAACCTGTTGAACTATTCTTGCCACCATAGGTATTGCCGATCCAACTTGAATAGGAAATGCCGGGAAGAGTCTGAGCGCTCAATTGCATCAGGCTAATAGCCAAAGCAAGGGTCAAATAAATTTTGATTGATAACCTCGTTTGTTTCATTTTGTAAAGATCTAATAGTGTTTCAAGGTTTTTGATTTGAATTCATTCGCGCTAGAAAAGTAATTCAATCTGAAAGATTTAAATTCTGCTGCTGTACAATTCTCTATCAATACTGTTCACGAAGATCATTTCTGATACTTAGTGCCGCTTGCAATTCGATCTACAGTTTATATACGATGAAAAAATTCTCAAACCAGCTGGAGATAAAAAAAACGGACTGCAGTAATATGTAAAGCAGTCCATTTTTAAACCTAAAAACCGAAAACCCAAAATTTTGAAACTCCCATTCTATTTTATCTTAATCTAAAAAAGAATCATCTAAAGAATATTATGAAGTATTACGTCCAAGCATTTTCTTTATTCCCTATTTAGATACTTCTGCATGCCATCAGAATTAATAACCACTACTCTGCAAAATCTTTGTATTGGTATTAATTTCCGCAGTCGGAATAGGTAGTTTATATGACTTAGCGTCCGACCATTGAATATCACCCGGGATGGTTGTATCATAGAAATCTGCCTCCGTATCTCCAATCTTCCACCGGCATACATCGAACCACCATTGTCCTTCACCAAATAGTTCAGCCCAACGTTCGTAGCGCAACGGATTATTGGCCAAAGAAGCATCGGTCGCTTTTGTTGGGCTCGTTAACGTTGCATAATCAACAGGTGAAGCCGAGTTAATTGGAAAACTGTATGCTCTTCTTTTAACTTTGTTTATATACTCTAGGGCATTGGTATTATCACCAGTTTCTAAACAAGCTTCTGCGTATAACAAATAAATATCAGCAAGACGCAAAAAATAAATGTTTGAATCATCTGTGGCCTTAAAGTTCCAAAGTATGCCTTGTAATGTTGACATCTTTTTCAAACTCCAGCCATAATACAAGGGTTGAAGATTACTCGCAATTTCCTTCGCCTTTAGCACTAACCTATCTCGCGTTCCATCATTTAATTCATCCACCCATGGCTCCAAAGCACTAATGTAAAGACGTGGATCAACCGACTTATCTACACGTAACTGATTAGAGTCATCAAAATAGTCTGGATCAATTACCTTCTCTAAATTATCAATTCCAGGATCTTCGCCAGAGTCAAAATCCGGATTATCGACTAGTGTAGGTATTGGCAATTGAAAGCCAAAACGCTCTAGGTTTTTATCGTGTAAAAATATGTTTCCATAACCAAAGGCTCCTGCTGATGCATCATCTTGCATCACGGTTGGTGCGTAAATTAATCCTGCTGCCGTTGTTATGTTAGGGCCCGAAAAAGTGCCAAACATTGATGTCAAATCACGATCAACATTTATTTCATATATGGATTCTTGCGAAAATTCATTTTGTCCATTGAAAATGTTTTTATAGGTATCAAAAGCTACAAGTGTTTTTCCGCTATTGTCAATAACATCTTTTAGAACATTTTTTGCGTTTGCCCAATCTTGTGTAAAGATATAAGCCTTACCGAGCAAACCCTTGGCAGCAAAACCACTTACTCTTGCAATATTATTACCCGTCCAAGTTTGATTTTCAAGCAACGTTACTGATTGCATAAGATCAGCAATAATGTAATCCCAAACTTCCCGTACGGTGCTTCGCGCAACTTGTGTATCGGCAATAGTTTTAACGGTAGGTATGATCGGAACCCCTTTAGCATCTCCCCCTACACCATCAATAATAAATGTTTCACCGTACAGATTAACCAAATGGAAATAATAGAATGCTCTTAAAAAACGAGCTTCACCTTCCATTATGTCAACTTCCATTTCTTCTCCCGCTTTCATATATTTTTCCCGGTAGTTTTCAGTGGCAGTCAAAAAAGTACTGCTCCGCTGTACACCTGTATACAATGCATCCCAAGCTGCTTCAGCGTATGCATTTGAAACACTCACATTATTTGTTTGCATCTCATTCCATTGCGGAAATTCTGTAAAGCCTAAATCTGCAGTATGGTCTAATGAGAATATCATTTTAGACAAATATTCAAACCCATATAATCCATTCGCACGCTGCTGCGAATAAACGCCCGTTAAAACAGATTGAAGCTGTGTAAGGGTGGAAGGAAAATTACCTGCATTGTAACTTCCGGGGTCACTGACGTTATCATCATTCGTACAACTGGTGGCGAACGAAATGAAAACAAGTGTTAATATTATAAACCGTTTCATATTTTTTAATTTTTATTATTTTAGAAATTAATATCAATTCCTATGGTGTATAGCCTATTTCTTGGGTATAGGGTTGGAGTATCTATACCCCTGTTTGTCACGCCCCTATCTTCAGGATCGGAATTAAACCCAATCTCCGGATCAAGTCCAGTGTAATTAGTAAATGCAAAAACATTATTTGCCATTGCATATATTCTAAAACTTGAAAGGTTAATAGTCTTGACCCACTTGGTAGGAAGTAAATACCCTACCTGAATATTTTTCAGTTTCAAATAATCTCCCTTCTCTACCCAATAACTTGAAACACGAGTGTAATTGCCATTGGGATCATTTATAAAATTACCATTCTCGAATTGACCTACAGCTGGTCTGTCTGTCAATCCATTTCCATTGAAATATGACGTTTTAAATATTTCTGCACTTGTGTTCCCATCGCCTAAAAAATAACTCTTATAGGGAGCAACACCATTGAAAATATCCACCCCAGCTAAACCGTTAAATAATATTGAAGCATCCAATCCTTTCCATGAGACGCTCAGGTTGATACCGTAACTTACCTTGGGGTTTGGATTTCCTATAAATTGCTTGTCTTCATCATCTAACACTCCATTGTTATCGACATCTTTAAATCTCAAATCGCCAGCACGCGATTGTACTCCGTCAAATTGAGGATGCGCTAGTGCTTCATCATCTGTTGAAAATATCCCATCCGCCACATATCCATAGAATTCTCCAAACGATCTTCCGACAATCGTGCGATTAATATTTTGCCCCGTCATCACACCAAACCCGCCACTAATATCATTACTACCATCGTTAATAGGATTGTTACTGACTCCATCTAAGGAGATCACTTTATTTTTATTCAACGCTCCAGTTACAGAAGCCGAAAAGTTAAACTCACCAATTTGATCGGCATACGATGCATTCCATTCAAATCCTTTATTGCTTACGGTCCCAACATTTGCTGTGATGGATTCCCCTACCCCGGCTGAAGGTGGAAGCGGAATATCATATATCATTCCATCGGTATCTTTAATGTAATACTCAAACGTGAGCGTAAGTTTTGATTTCAATAGAGAAAGATCGAGTGCCACATTTGTTTCGTTTATCGATTCCCATTGAATTGAAGGATTTGATAGCCCCGAAGTTCCAAAACCTACCGATCTCACTCCACCGCCGAAACTATTTTGCCCCACTTCCGAAAACCGTGACAAAAATAAGTACCCAGCAATCTGATCATTTCCAAGCGTTCCATAACTCCCTCTCAACTTAATGAGGTCAAATCCTGGCAAAGCATTTTGAACAAATTTTTCTTCACTCAGTTTCCAACCAACTGAAAATGCTGGAAAAACACCGGCTTGATTTCCTGGACCGAATTTCAGGTAATTAGCATCTCTGCGAACGGAAGCTGTGAATAAATACTTTCCATTAAAATCATAATTCAATCTTCCGAAAAATGACTTGATCAAGCTATTATCATCATACCCACCGTATACACGCTGTCCAGTAACATCTGTAACAAAGAAATTCTTCGTAGGAGCCAATGCCAAATTTGAAGACGAACCTCTTAAATCTGACCCAATTCCCTGAAGCCTTTCGTAACCAGCGGTAGCTTGAAGGTTGTGCTTACCAATCATTTTTGAATAGGTAAGGGTAGCATTGGCTGTAAAAAATTCTCCATTCGAAATACTTTTTTCTAGCGTAGGAAAAAAGTTATTTACAGGACCAAAGTCATACGCGCCACGGTATTTAGTATCCGTTGAACTGCCAAAATTGTATCCAAAGGTTGATTTAAAAATCAATCCATCAATTATTTCAAGCTCGCCAAAAACATTTCCTTCAATACCAAATCCTTCCTCATTCAAATCGCTGCTGAGTTCTGTTCCTACCCTATTCGTACCTCCAAAACCAGCAGGGGCTTTTCCAAACCCGCCAATAGGATTAGTTGGATCATATACTGCCATAGTAGGAATTGAACGAAATGGAAAATCACCGTTGCTTGCACCGTAATTGCTGTATGTTTTATTGATTAATAAAAATTCTCCAATTCTAATACGGTTGCCCAGCTTATGATCAGAGTTTATTCTAACACTGTACCGTTTAAAATCGGTATCAATAAAAGTTCCTTTCTCATTTACATAACCAGCAGATAAATAAAAAGACGACTTCTCGCTTCCTCCAGAAATAGAAAGGTTATAATTATTCTCCATGCCATTTTGGTATAGCTCATCTACCCAATCTGTATCAGGCAGAGTTTCAATTGGTGATCCATTAGTAACATCCTTTAATGTTGCGGCCTTTGCTATTACGAAATTATCGCGGTTCAAAAGATCATTTAAGATTGGTTTGCTTATACCCGTATAGGCGTTAAAGTTAACCTTCATTGTGCCCGACTTTCCTTTTTTTGTTGTGATGATAATTACCCCCCCAGCTGCAGACGCTCCATAGATTGACGCAGCACTTGCATCTTTCAAAACATCAATGGTCTCAATATCCTGCATGTTAAAAGATGCGCCAGATGATGACCTTACACCATCAATTATATAGATGGGATTAGGATTATTTAATGAACTAACACCGCGTATTCGAATGGTGGACTGTGCTCCAGGTGAACCATCGTTTTTAACGACTTCTACTCCTGCTACCCTTCCCTGTAAAGATTCGGCCACGCTTCTTGTTGGAAGATTATTGATTTCTGTTCCTTTTACTGATGCTATAGAACCCGTTAAGTCGGCTCTTTTTTGAACACCATATCCCACCACTACAACTTCTGATAGTGTTTGCAAATCAGGAAAAAGTTGGATGCTTAATGTTTCACTATTGTTAACTGCAACCTCTTCTTTTAAATACCCAATAAATGAAAATATCAATATAGCCGATGGGTTTGAGACGTTTAATTTAAATTCCCCATTGACATCAGAAACTGTACCATTGGTAGTGCCTTTTTCTACTATGTTTACCCCGGGTAAAGTCTGATTATTTTCATCCGTTACTTTTCCTGAAATTGTTTGCTGCTGAAGATTACTGCTTTCTATCGCCATTCCGTTCGAAGGGGCGCTTGTTGCAGATATGCTTATAAAAAATCCAATAGCAACGATGGTAATAATAGTGAGCTTTGGAGTAAAATTGTCTAGTAATTTTGTCTTCATATTTCTGCGTTTTTTAAAGCGTTTTTTAATTCAGTTTAAATAATCCAACGTTGTTCAGGTTAAAGTTACCTCCATAGTTTCCATCGTAGGCACCTGTGAAAATGGTAAAATAATATATTCCAGAAGTAGCAACCGTTACTTGTCCATTTTCAGGATCTTCTCCGCTTCTACAATTTATATTTACTTCTGAAAGGTCACCAGCGAAGGCTATGCCTGAGCAATCACCAAAAGACTCAAAACCGCTAATCTTAAATTCATCTTCTGGCTCTTCGCCTTCAACGGGTTCATTAGGCAATAAATAAAACTCTGCCCATACGTTATATTGGGTGGCATCTACATCATAATTTGCAGTTAACTGATAGGTGCCCGCTTCAAGCTCAACAGCCTGGTGAATTAATATACCCGACTGCGATTCAGCAGCAACGCTGAGAGTAAGTTTATTACTAAATGTAGTGGTGATATCAGGGCCATATAAATAAGTGATAGACCACGACTGATCATCAACAAAACCACTATTTTCAACAAAATTGATGGCATCTGGTGGTGTAACAACTATCTCTTTTGTAGTAGTTACTTCAACATCATTCCAGCCTACGGTTATAAGTTTTACAGAATATGTGCCGGGTTCTTTATAAGTATAAAGTGGTGAGCGAACCGTTGTATTTACTTTGCCATCACCAAAACTCCAAATAAAACTCTTTATACTAGTTGAGGTGTTGATGAACTTGCCTTGCAAAGTATTCACCGCATTCGGAACAAAATAAAAATCAGATGTGGGAGGATTGATTATTACTTTATCACTTTCAGTATTGCATGAAATGACTATCAGCAGTCCAAATAAGAAAGCGGAAAAACGAAATTGAAAAAAAGAAAATTTAGCTATTTTCATAGTCAGTTAAGTTAGGTTATGAAAATAGAATGCCCTTTACAAAAGGATACTCTATTTTGGATTGAGAACTACAAAATCTTCTTTAAAGCTATATTATTGAAACCCATTGTTCCATATGTCGATTCCCATTGACCAACATTGATGAGAAAATAATAAGTGCCTGGGGTTGTTATTTCAGCTACACCATTTGTATCAAAATCGCCATCATCCCACCGACATTCAAAACCTAAAATATCACCTGAGAAATCTGCGGGGCAACCTGGAAAATCGATACCAATTAGAGGTATGGTTCCATCTCCACCTTCTTCAGGAACAGTATTAGCCTCGGGAGCCTGATCTTGCAATTGAATCCACATCCAAGCGTCTCCATGGCCTCGTGAGAAAAAATCTCCAGAAAGTTTATACGTTCCTACCTCTAACTCAACAGCCTGATAGATTGTACCAAAAGTCCTGGCAGGAGATACTCCATCCGGAGCAAGGTAGTTTCCTGATATATTTAACTTCCCATCTGTAAATGTGAAATTATTTTGATATGTAAAATCAGATTCTTGACCTGACTCTTGATCAGGAGTGTCAAGAATTACCCAACTCGAATTATCAGTAAACTCACCATTTAGAAAAACATTTTGTGGTATTGCAGTAAGGGCAATTGTCTTTGATTTGGTTGCCGTAGCACCATCTACATTTGTGGCCGTTAACACTACGGTGTAGGCACCACTTGAAGCGTACGTATATTCTGGAGACTCAACTGTTGAGGAAGCGCCAGTAACGCCAAAATTCCACGAATAAGATACCCCGTTTTCAGAAGTATTTGTAAAGGTCACTTTAAGCCCTGTTTCTTCGTCTACAACATATGTAAAGTCCGCCACTGGAGCCGGTGCAGGATCATCGCCTCCACAGGACGATAAAAAGATGGTGAACATTGTAAATGCCACAGCAAATACAAAAGTTGAACACTGTTTAATTGATTTCGTTTGCATAGGATTGGAAGTTTAAAACGATTGCAATTTCCATTACACTGACAGAATTAGGTTTTCATATTGTCCAAAACTGTGTTGTTCTGGTTCAAATTCAGCATTTTCTATTCTGAAATTCGGGTCTTTAGCGGAGATTTAACTTGTGAGGAAAAAAGAATAACAAAGCATCTACTGTAAACATTGATGTTAGGGTTTATATGACTTTGATAGAACTTGTGCAAGGCCTCACCCTCGGTCCCTGTGCAAGCAGAAGGATGCCAACTGATTTGGTTTAGTTTAATAGTTGAAAATCAAAAGCCTCTGGTAGTGATACCGGAGCGCTGATGTTTTGGATGATGAATCGCCTCTCCCTCCTAGGTCACTCTCCTGAGGAGAGGTGACTATGGAGTTAAGTTTCTTATTCTAACACTCTGCGTAAATATTGTGGCGTGAAGCGAAGCCGTAATAATTACAAAGTAGAATTAATGAACCACCACTTTCTTCCAACCTACAATCTCATACATTGACCCATTGTAGTTACCTTCTTTTTTAACCTTCCCTTTTTTGCCATCCCAAATCAAATTGAGTCTATTGAAGATTCCACGTTCATAGCCGAAGTTATCAGTATTGTCTTCAAACATTTTTGCTGAGGTAGGCTTGCCACCAAATACATGGCAGGTAATTTTAAAAGGTATCTTGTTGTCTATAAAATTTAATGGTTCTGCTAATGGCAATACGGTTCCTTCTTTAACAAAAAGCGGAAGTTGATCTGGATTGTACTGAATGGAAATAAATTGTTTTCCAGCATATCGCTTATGCGAATTGAAATCAATCCAGTTTCCTTCAGGAAGATAAACTTTGCGAACACTGACTGTATCAATAAAAGGCGCTGCTAAAAGATTCTCTCCAATTAAATACTGATCGTCAATAGCATGAACAACTGAATCTTTTGGGTAGTCGACTACCAATGCTCTGAAAGGCGGAACGCCATTGAAGTGATACTCTGCATACGCATTATATAAATAAGGAATAAGACTCATGCGAAGTCGGAAAAGACCTCGCACGGTTTCTTCTAACTGCTTTGCCTGTGGCAAAAATTCCCCTGCAATATTTTTATCATAATCGTATTGCAACCAAGGTGGGTGTTTCAGATACCACGCGTTAATCAGAATTTGAGAAGACAAGATGCCTGTCTGTATTCTCTTAATTAAATCGTCTTCCGAATGGGCTTCTCGTATTTCAGGCGACCATTGAAGACCCGAAAAACCCGCATTCAAAATCATTCGCACAAAATCGGCATGTTTATACATGTCGGAATAAAGAACAGCAGGATAAGAGGATGCCAATGCACCCATCGATCTAACATCTAAAAGTGTTCGCGTGTCATTTTTATGATAGACATCAAATAAGGTTTTTACATAAAGTTGTCCGAAAAGCTGATGATAACGCTCGCCATCAATACCCGATGGAAATTCTGAAATTTCAGGAATACCCCAGCTTGCATTTGCTTCAGCATAATTGGCGTTATCGCATTCATCCAGTTTAAAGGCTGAGATGCCTCTATCAATAAAATTGGTTTTGTGATAAGAGCCGAAAATATTTCTTGTTTCAGGAAGTGTGAAATCAGGAACGAGACCCTTCCATACCAGATAATTACCTGAATACTTTTTTAAGTCTTTAAAAATAGGTGATGTGGGGTAAACGTAAGCATGCTCCCACAGATTAAGTCGGTAGTTAAGACTTTGCATTTTTGCAATAAACCTATCGGGATTAGAAAATCGCTCTTTGTTCCATACATAACTACACGAGTACGCAACGGTTTGCCAACCAGACTCCAATCCATACATGTCACAGGGGATATTATTGTTTCGAAGGTACTCCGCAACGGAGTAAGAGTCTTGTTCCGTAAAAGCAGTCATGCCTCTATACTTTATACCAAGTCCCCATACAGGTGGTATTGCACCACCTCCGGCAAAAAGATTGTAACGCCTGATAACATCTTTAACCGTTGGCCCTTCAAAAATATAAATTTCAATTCCAGATGATCCTGGAATATCAATAGTCATGTATTCAGAAGATTTTTCAAGTGGTTTATATAAGTCTAAAATGGATGTGCCGGGAGTACGGATCGAATCGCCCGATAGCTTTTCAACATCTTGAATTTTGAAATGAGTACCACAATAAAATACGGGATATCGCGCAGTGTTTACCAATACACCATATCCGTTTGTTGATATATAAAACGGAACCGGGGCATGTGAAAAACCTACATTACCAATGCTCCAACTATTGGTTACCAAATGCTTTCGTAAACCTCGTTGTTGAAAACTTTTATCTTGTAAGCCAAATCCATACAAATTCTCTTTAGCATCTAATGGTAATTCTACTTTACAACTCTGGCCTTTCAGCGCTATTGAAATTTTTGTTGAGTCAAGGGGAAATCCTGTTGAAGGCAGCTCTTCTTTCATTGCTTTCAACGAGGGTTGAGCAGGGGCATATTTGGTTGGCGTAAATGGATCAGGTTTACCAAAGGTTATTTTCCAAACTCCTGGCGCTACTTGAGTTCGTTGCTGCGCAAAACTTTGAGCAGACAAGGTCACAATGAAAACAAATAGAATACTATTCCTTATACACATTCTAAATTGATTAAAAATATTATTGTGCTACTATCGCATTAACAGAGTTGACCAAGTCATCATTAAACATTTCTGCTTTAATCGTAGGATTGACAAGTTGCAAATACCAGATAACAGGATAGTGAAGACTCTCACCTGGTTTTAAAATTGAATAGGTTCCATGATTTTCCAATTCAATATAGGTATGATATTCACTTGCAAATATCTCCACCTCGCCTTGTCCAGGTGCAACTTCATTTTGTTTTATATCGGGAAAACTTTTTACGAAAAGCAAACCATTGTTGATGTGCGCCAGCCACCCAAGCTTACCCCCTTGAAACAATTTCTGGTCCGATGTAAGTAATGCTTCGTCAAACTTAAACCACGTTACGCCACGTTTTGTAAAGGCTGATTCTAAGTTCGAAAGTGGTTGTTGCAAAAGTGAATCAACCGGAAAAAAACTAATACCACCGGAAGGTACCCGGGTTACTTCCCAAGGGCCTACCGAAAGAGATAGGTCTGAAATATTAGTGATCGTGTACTGTATTGTCAATGCATTTTTTCGCTCATCGATCCTAAACGATTTGGAAAATTTAAGTCCGGTGAGTTGATCCGGATAACTTGTAAGAATTAGTGTATCCCCCTGAATAACAGATGCATACGCCATTCGATCTAGCACAGATGACGGAGGCCAAGGCCAATTTTGTGGAGACGGCCATAAAGTCGATCCATAATTCTCTTTATTTACAGTTTTTTGCAAAAGAATATCAAGGTCGCCCAATTTAAAGGAAGTAATTCGCCCTCCTACGTTCGGATCAACTTCAACCTTCAAATCGTTTGAGCTGAGAACATATTTGCCATTTGAAAAGTGTATTGGTGAATTAAGCTCTCGTTCGCATCCGAAAAAGAAAAATAAACAAAGACCTAAACTGAATTTAAAAATGCTCTTTATCACACCTTTTTTTTAACTCTACAATAATCAGTGTTTGCCACTCCAAAGACTTTTCATAAAGTACAAAAGACTATTCCTATAGTCCAAATCATCGAATTTTGAGTTTTCAAACGATTTAACTCCTATATTTATCGCAAGTGGTATTACTTAAATGATATGGGAGTACGAAGTAGCAGAGTCCTATTCGCAACACTATTAATATTATTATTTTCTCCGAAAATAAAGGCTCAAAAGGAGAAAGTGGAGTTCGAATATTTAACGATCAATGAGGGTTTATCGTCCAATACGATCCGCTGCATATTTAAGGACAGTGAGGGATTAATGTGGTTTGGTACCGACAAAGGACTCAACAAGTACAACGGCAGAGCCATAGAGAAATTCAATCACATATCAGGCGATTCAACATCTTTACTGGATGATAAAATTGTAAGTGTTTTTGAAGACCACGCTGACCGCCTATGGGTAGGAACAGCTCTTGGCCTTAATTTATTCAACAAGAAAAAAAACAATGTCGAGTCGATTCCACTGCCATTAGAAAATTCGGCGGAGAGAAATGAACTAATTGGAATAGTTGAGAATGAATCAAATTCAATTTTCATAATTTCCGAATCGGTACTCTATGAATTTGATTATCAAAAGGGTTATAAAAAGTCGTTTACATCGCAGAATTTAAGTTCATTTACCAACGTATCATGCTATGCGTATTATGATGGATCCATTTACATGGGCACATGGTCTGGCCATCTGTTTAAATATTCCATCAAAAGAAACAAAATGTCTGAAATTCCGCTCTCGTCAATTTATGGATTTGGAAATCAGCCTTTGCACAACTTGTATGCCGACAATGGTTCATTATTGGTATCTATAAGTGGACATGGTGTATATCAATCCGACATTGAAGAGTTAACGGCTTTTAACCAGGTGTTTTCCGGATCAAGGGAAGGATCAAACAAAGTAACTGCCATTCAAAAAGATAACTTGAACAATTATTTGGTGGCAACGGAATATGGGTTCTATCAACTAGACAAAAACTTTAAAATAATTAATCCTTACACAAACAGCTTTGAAAACAACAGTATAAATAACAACCACTGTTCATTTGTTTATCTGGACAATACCAATATTGTCTGGATTGGTACATTTGGGGGTATCAACAAATACGATCCGAATAAGGTTAAATTTAAGATCTCCTTTGAATCAATCAACACATCGAAAAATGAAAAGGACAGGGCCGTAAAATGCTTTTTAGAGGATATAGATGGAAACCTTTTTATTGGTGGAGATTTTGGACTTAAGAAATTTTCAAGTGATGAGAATTTGCTTAAATTCTGGTCACTGGAAGAAATATATAAAAGCACAAAAGTGAATGGAGGCATTGCATCAATTCATGATGGAGGCAATGGAACTTTTTGGATTGGAAACTGGGGAGGTGGACTAAGCCTTTTTGATCCTAAAACAGGGACTAACAAACAGTATAATGAGCACCTGAAAAGTAAAACTCCAAATGGGAATTGTATACTTAATATTTTTAAAGCGGGTGAAGTACTTTTTTTGTTAACGTTTGAGGGAATTGCGCAATTCAATTCAAAAACATTAGAAGTAGAATGGTTTAGGCATAATAAATCTGATTCTTTAAGTCTGAGTAATAATTCAGCAATGAGCTATTGTATAGATGCAAAGGGAAATATTTGGATCGGTACAGAAAACGGACTCAACCGATTTGATCCTAAATCAAAAAAAATAGTAAAATATTTCCACGAACCGAATAATTCCAATAGCATAGCAAGCAACTTTATTTATAGTTTGTTAAACGATTCAAATGGTAATATCTGGATTGGTACATCAAACGGATTAAGCGCATTTAACTACAATACAAATCGATTCAAGCAAAATGTTTTGGCGGATGTAAGTAATCAAAAAGTCTATTCTATCCGGGAAGACAACCAAAATTCGATTTGGATATCAAATGGGCTCGGGCTGGTAAAATTTGACATCAAAAGCGGAGAAACTAAATATTATAACGAGAATGATGGTGTAAGCAAAGGATTGGAATACAGTTATAAAGATGCAAAGGGAAAGCTTTATTTTGGAGGAGTAAATGGCATAACTTCTTTTAACCCGGAAAACATTATAAACAATCAACTCATCCCTAGAGTAATCTTATCCCAATTCAAACTCTTCAACAAAGTTGTTAACAATAAGACAGGAGACGTGCTGAAGGATGATATTTCTTATACAGATGAAATTCATTTAAACCATGATCAATCTTCCTTTTCATTCGAATTCAGTTCATTAAACTACACTCTACCAGAAAAGAACAAATTCAAATACATACTCAAAGAATTTGATACCGACTGGACATCTGCAAGTATTGACGAGCAAGCAACTTACACCAATGTTCCTCCTGGAAATTATACGTTCATGGTCGTGGGTTCCAATAACGATGGCATTTGGAATACCGAAGGTTCGAAAGTTTCAATCATCATTCATTCCCCATGGTATTGGAACATCTGGTCTAAACTTTTTTACATCATTATTCTTCTGGTAACCATATTTCTTTTTTATCGCTTTTTACTTTACCGACAAACACTAACTCATGAACTTGAACTGGAGCGGATCGGCAGGCACCAGGAAGAAGAAAAATTTCAGGAAAGGTTTAATTTTTTTACCAATGTATCGCACCAGATTCGCACGCCTTTAACATTAATTTCAGGTTCGGTCGAACAGATTACAGATGAGTTAAAGAATAATCCGGTTGTTTTAAAAAGATTAGAAACCGTTAACCGAAATACGCTTAAGCTTTTGAATTTAGTAAATCAACTTATCGACTTCAAACGATTCGAGACTGAAAAATCCCCACAGTTATCAAAAGTCAATATTGTAGAAACTTTGAAAGAGCTTCATATCAACTATTCAGACATAGCGCAGAATAAGAAAATCGAATTTATTCTGGATACACCTACGGAGTCGCTGAACGTGTATATTGATAAAGACAAATTGGATAAAATTTTAAATAATCTAATTCATAACGCGCTCAAATTCACTCCTCAAAACGGCACGGTCGTTGTTAAGCTTGAAACTTCCAATGACAATCTAAAAATCGATGTGACAGATACCGGAATTGGTATTGCAAAAGAAGACATGCCAAACTTGTTCAGGAGATTCTGGAGAGCGAAACAGCAAAAGGAAGATATTGGTGGTATTGGTCTTGCGTACACCAAGGACTTGGTAGCTACAATGAAGGGAATAATTCAGGTTGAAAGCACAATTGGAAAAGGAACTACATTCTCGATAGAATTTCCGCAAGCTTTAATTGTTCCTCAGGTGGAAGAACAACAAATTCAATTTGCAGAAGATGACGAACCGGTAATTGAAAATGGCAAAAGCAAGGTATTAATTGTTGAAGATAATGACGAAATGAGACACTTCATTCGGGAAACACTGGAAGCGCATTATAGCGTTGACTCTGAAAAAGATGCTCTTGCCGGACTCAGTGCCTTAAAACGATTTACGCCTGACATTATTATAAGCGATGTAATGATGACCGGTATGGATGGGATAACGTTTTGCAAAGAAGTTAAATCGAATATACTCACCAGTCATATACCCGTCATTTTATTGACAGCAAATGTTTTGGAAGAGAGTATTATCTCGGGATATGATTCCGGAGCAGATGATTATATAACAAAACCGTTTAGCAATAAAATACTTCTCAAACGGGTCGATAATCTTATAGAAAGCAGAATAATTCTTCGAAAGAAATACATCAAAGAGATGTTTCCTGATCTAAAAGAATTAACCACTTCAAAACCAGATGAAGACTTCTTAAAAAATGCGATGAAGATTGTAGAGGAAAATTATGGCGACAGTGATTTTGACGCAATCAAATTTTCACAAGAGATGGCCGTAAGCAGAACCCTTCTTTATACTAAACTGAAATCGATAACAGATCAATCGGTCAATGAATTTATCCGAACCATTCGACTAAAAAAAGCAGCATGGCTTCTTACTAACAGCAACAAGCAAATAACGGATATCGCTTTTACGGTAGGCTTTTCAAATGCCGCCTACTTTACAAAATGCTTTACTGATCAGTTTGGAGTGTCACCACGTAAGTACTCGGAACAAAATCGCAATGCGTAGCAATATCTACAGTAATTTTTTTTTTCACGCTGAGTAAAATGTAACTGCGAAAGGCCTCATCCTCTTTCCTTTTCGAAAAAGCGGTATGACTATCTGGTGAGTTTCTTCTTCATTACTCGCACTCTGGGTTTAAATTAGAATTGTGTCACCTACGAAAGAGTTGGATGACGGAATAAAAAACTTAACGTTTGATTAGGCAAATCTTAACATCTCTTTCAATTACAGAATTGACACTCTTTATACTGTAAGGTTCAGAACAATTCAAATTAAAGCTAGTGTCTTTTAAAAGCAGTGATTTACCGTTGACTACGTCAAGAGTAGAATTCGCGCCCGAGTTGTTTAATATCACTTTGTGTAGCAGTATTCTGTTAAAATTTCTGAAGTATAAAAATGAGGGTGAGTCCGTATTCGAACCTTCAAACATAGACTCTGAATAAACAGCACCGTTCCTAAACGAGAATACTGAATTCTTGACTTTAAGACTAAACTGCCGCAAGGTATCCCCAATGATATTGAATGCGTTGAGAATTTCTGTTGCTTTAACATTTTTAAATTTAATAACACCTACAGGTTTTCCGGTTTGCCAAAGGCCGTCTCTATAATTATACATATAAACATGATCTACCTGATCAACCGTAACGTTCTCAATCAGCCATTTACTACTCGTCAGTTGAGGTGCTTCATCCTTAGGTGAAAAATGAACGAAGGCAGCAAGCATGTTATTCCGTTTTTGTATTTTATGCATGTACTCTCCTGGTCCCCAAAACTTGCAATCTTTAACTGTTAAATTATAGCAGCCCATTCTTAAACCGTTGCATGATGTATTCACTTTACAATTTGCAATCACAAAATTCCGATTATCATTTCCAGCAAAAGCATCATCCCCTGTGCGGAAGTCACAACCTGTCACATTAAACGAATCACAAAACCGTGTGTGCAATCCATCATGTCCACCATAGATGGAAACATTTTTAATCGTTGCCTTTGAACAGTACCTACAATTGATAGCCCAATTTGCTGCTCTTTTTATTGTGATACCTTGAATGATTATATTCTTGCAGTTTATTAACTTAACACAATGTGGCCCCCGAAATCCCTCTTCTCCCTTTGGATTGATACAATCCTCACCATCGATAATGCCCTGACCTTCTATGCTGATATTTGAAAGGTTTCTACCGAAAATAAAGGCGTCATTTCTGTAATCCCTGTAGTTGCTACTTCCCTGAAGGATCGTACCACTAACAATATGCAAAGTAACGTTGCTTCTTAATTCTAAACTCCCAGATAGAAATGTGCCTTCGCTGAAATTAACAGTACCTCCTCCAAATGCCGCACATTTATCGATAGCATTTTGAATTACTTCGGTCATTAAAACATTATCAATGGGCACCAAAGTAATTACCAAATTCTTACGCTGAGCGAATGCAGAAAGATTTAAGAAAATGAAACACTGTAAAACAATTAGAATTCGGATTAGAGATGTTGAGGATGAATCAAAACCATTTAGATGAAAGCACTGCATTTAGCAAAACTGGGAAAAGAAGAAAAATTAATTTATTAAATAGATTCACCCATAACATTCTTTTTAAACACTTCAATACTCATTTGAAGCTGGCACATTGCTCCAATCAAATCTTTGAATTAAGTCGATCACCAAGCAACTCCAACTTACATTCTCATTGCCCAGAGGCTTTCCGGTTACAGGATTGAACCATTCATTAAATCTCGCAGATCGGACAGTTTTCTTTTTAGCATATCTTGGACCTACAAGTGAAATTGTTCGAAATGCTAATTGCTGAGCAATGTCATGATATCCTTGCTTTTCCAATCCATCAATAATCATCCAGTTGATATTTATCCAAACTGGTCCCTTCCACATATCTGTTTCCGAAAAGGATTCGCTATCAATTGAAACACCAGGCACAGGATATTTTACCCAAAATTCTTTAGGATTAATTAAATGTTCATTAACCATGCGTTTTATTCTTTCTGTCTTGACCTTTGGCAAATGAAGTACTGAAAATGCCATTTGTGATTTAACTTTTATTTGCTCGTTTGTTTTTGCATCAAGGTCATAATAGAAACCATCAGTTTCATTCCACATCAACTCTTCTATTTTAATTTCTAAAGCCACTGCTTTTTTATAATGTTGTTTAGACTGTTCAGTGAGCCCTAACGAGTCTGCCATCTCACCCAAGATTAAATGTAGATTAACCATCCAACAATTTAGATCAATAGCTTCAACTGGCTGCATTGGCCCTAACTCCTTTTCGTTTAAATAACGGCCATCCCATCGGGGAGAATTATCACAACCGCTCTGATAGCTGTTGTTATATTCAAGAATTCCATCCTGATCTGTATCGCGTGACTTGCTGTATAACCAATCTATATTTTTTGAGTATACATCATAAACTTCGCGCAGGTTAGTTGGCCACCCGGATTTATTTTTTAGATACTGGAGAATAATTGAAATGATAGGTGGCTGCATATCATACGTTCCACTATCGTTAGCCCATTTCATATATTCATCATGATCTTTTGTGATTGAAACACTACCGGGCATTCCTCCATCTTTTGCCTGAGAGTAAGCAAAGTTCTTTAAATATTGATAAGTCAAATTTTTATCCTTCAAGTAACTTAAAATTACCGCATGAAATCCTTCATCCCAATAGAACTGCATGGGATACATAAATTTTGATGAAGATATGTAGGGATAAGGTGTCATGCCGCTACCACCATCACTGCGATTCGACCAGAATGTATTCCAGGCTAAATAATATGTGTTTTTAATAAGATCACTTGTAGTATTAACGCGTGGAATTTTGCTTTCAAAAAAATCAATCCAAAACTTGCGTGAGCTACTAACGATTTCATCAAATTTAATAACATGAGGCAAATCATTATTCTTTGTTACTTCAATGACAACCTCCATGTCATTTTCAAAAATAGCACCAGCAAATAGTTCTCCGTTTCTTTCAAAATGATTGAGAAGACTTTGATCATTAAAAAGTGTATCCGATCCATTCTGAAATTTTCCTAAAATAGGTTCTGGGTCATGGCTATAAAGAATCTTTTTAATCCCTAGAAATGAAAAATTGATTGTGTATGTTTTCCACGTTAAAGTGATTTGATTATTGGCTTCGTGATTGATCTTAATCTGAACCTTGCTAAAATTTCTATAGTAATGATCTGTGAACTTGTTCAATTCTATAATTAGCAAACCTTTACCTTTTTTTGTAAGCGATATCTTTGATCCAAAGGTGTCTTTAATTACACTTCTTGAAACGTTGATGTTGTCATTTTTACCAGTATAAATCCATGGAAGCCATGTCTCATTATTGATAGTTTGCAGAGATAATGAATTACTTCCGTTAGCTGTATAAATGTGTCCTGTGTGAATTCCCAATACTTCCGGAACAACTACTCTGCCAAAGGCACTCTGTGCTTCTGAGAAATGTTCCCAGGCATGGGGAGACGGGTTGTGAGAAGCAACCATGTTATTGGCTAAAGAACTTCTATCGGTGGCTTTAAGTAACGATTCCCAGTCCAGATCTAATTCCTTATTCTGCGGGAACGCTGTCTGATAGCTTAGAAGTAATACAGAAAAGAAGATACAATATCTAATTACAAGTAGCATTTGATTTTACAATTGGCCCATTAAAATTAGGTGTCTTTATTGCAAACGTATTTTCACAGCGTACAAAACAACACTCACATAGTTCATTTTACTATTTTTTTGTAAAACTCCCTTTCTTGATTGTTTTGAATATTTTAATGTACACACGAAAAAGCCGATCCACCCCAGATTGAGTTACTTTAAACCGACAATTTTTTTCTTTAAATCATATCCTTAAATGTACTACTCCTCAAGATTGATATTAGTGGTTGTTCTGTTAACAAACTTCCATTTAGCCCAAAGCCAGCTCCAGAAACCTTTCAGACTGGAGAGCGGGGGGCTAGCAATACAATATGATTTTTATAAAGGCAGTTTGAGACAACGATACATGTGCCCTTCAAACAATAAGGCAAGTATTAAACTTCCAGAAATGATTGACAAGAGCGACCCTGAAGTTGCAATTCAAATAACTGGCAGAAAGCGAATAGGCAGAACCTTTGATTGTGGAGAGCCCGGTTATAATCTTAAGTATTCCGGATACACTGAAACCAAGACAACTAACGGCTCGCATTTAGTTATTTCACAAACTGATTCTGTTTCTAATTTATTGATAGAGTCCCATTACATCTTTTTTAACAACAACCCGGTAGTAAGAAGGTATACACACCTTGTCAATAAAGGGAAGGAAACTGTTGGTATAGAATACTTAAGTTCTGCTATGATCAATAATATGGCAAGTTTTGGAACGAAGGGACTTGAGGACAAGTTGCTCATCCATTGGGCAAGTAATCATTATAACAGTGAGGGACAATGGCATAAATCCAAGCCTTCAGAACTACAGTGGAATACCAGAAATGGAGATATGACTGGTAAGGTAACGTTTAACAATTTGGGTGCTATGTCTACATCAACATATCTACCTTTAGTAATCGTTGAAAATACCGAAGCAGATATTACTTGGTTCTGGCAAATAGAACATAGCGGATCCTGGTATACCGAAATGGCATCCAGCACAGGAACAACCGGATCATATACATATTTAGGTGGCCCTGACGAACAACATCATCAAGCATGGAAAGAATTAAAACCAGGGAAAGAATATACTACTATCACGGTTGCTGTTGGTGCTGTTAGCGGTGGTTTTGATAAAGCTGTTGAAGCACTCACCCACTACCGCAGAAAAGTTTTGTTAATGCCTCATCAGTCGAATTCAAATATGTCAGTAATTTTTAACGACTATATGAATTGCCTTTGGGCTGATCCGACAACAGAAAAAGAACTTCCGCTAATTCGCGCTGCTGCCAAAGCAGGTGCTGAATACTATGTTATTGATGCTGGCTGGTATGGTGAATTAAAAGAACCTTGGTGGGATGGAATTGGTATGTGGCAACCTGCAAAATCCAGATTTCCAAATGGAATATCAGAGCCTCTCGACTCCATTCGTAAAAAAGGAATGAAAGCAGGATTGTGGTTAGAGATTGAGTTGGCAGGCGTTAAATCTCCATTAAAAGATAAACCAGACGATTGGTTTTTTATGCGACATGGTAAACGTATAAATGAAGGTGGCCGCTACTTTTTGGATTATCGAAATCCTGAAGTTATATCATACGCTAACGAGGTCTTAAAAAGAGTTGTCGATGAATATGGAGTGGAGTACATCAAAAGGGATTACAACTGCAGTGCAATTTTTGGAACAGAGCTAAATACATCCAGCGCGGGGCAAGGATTGTTAGAAAATGTAAGATCTATGTATACGTGGATCGATTCATTGCATATTCGATATCCTAATTTGGTGCTTGAAAATTGTAGCGGAGGAGGAATGCGGATGGATTATGAAGCTTTATCCCGTCATCAGTTACAATCTTCATCTGATCAGGGAGACTATCGTAAATATCCTTCAATAATAGTGGGGGAATTAGCTGCAGTGCTTCCTGAGCAACTTGCAGCCTGGGCATATCCGTTAGAGAATTCCACTGCTGAAGAGGCTTCTTTTAATCTTGTTACTTCTATGCTCTCCCGTATACACCTTAGTGGCGAGCTTGATAAGCTTAGCGACAAAGCGATGAGTCAGGTGGTAAATGGTATTTCAGTATACAAAAATCAAATTAGAGAATACTTACCCAACGCAACTCCATTCTTTCCGTTAGGAATGCCCTCTTTTACAGATTCAATTTCCTCAGTAGCTGTGGGTATGAAACATACTGATAAAAATTTTATCGCAGTTTGGCGACTTGCCGGAGAGGCTGATGTAAAAGTACCTGTTGATAATGCTGAGCAAGCTAAAATTATCTATCCACAGAATTTAGGCATTGAATTAAAAAAAGATAGAAAAGGAATAGCTATCCGTTTTCCTAAAAAGTATATGGCTGTGGTTATTGAATTTGCAAACGAAACTAAAAAAAAGTAAACCTTAAGGAGATATAGGGTTAGCGACCGGCTTTAGCCCAATAATAAATCAAATAATTTTTGCCTTGATTTTTATTTAGGAAGCATTCTAACTGTGTAGTTATACTTCTTTCTTTAATGAAAAATAAGATCAGACACCGATGCCTGTTTCCCCAATTAGTTTAATATTCCTGTACGCACCCACTACTCCATAAATAAACATTTGGTATTTGTTTTTTCTCTAGTTGTTCAATGAGGACTTTCAGTGACAGATGCCTCATTGCCAATTCCTTTTTTGGAATAATTTTCTTTGCAGCGTACGCATATTTTAAAGCTGTTTTAAAATCTCCACTAGCCCCGTAAGCCCTTGCCAAACCAAGCTGTGTAACCCAATAATCAGGATACTTAGTAGCATTGAGTTTAAGAACCTTCATTGCTTCATCAAGCTTCATTTTTTCCAACAGCTCCCTTCCGTAATTGTGGAGTTCAAAAACACCACCAGAATATTTAATAGCAAATTGCATAATAGAATCAGCTTCGTGATCTCTTTTCAAAGCATGTAGTAAATCAGCCTTTGTTTTTAATGTTGCAAAATTGGCATTGCCAATCCAGTCTTGATTTATCGCTTTATCAGCCCATCGAAGTCCAAGTTCAAGTTCAACATTATTATAAAAGCAATACTTCGCAGCCTCATGCCAATTATACCAATATAACATCTTGCTACTTGTAAGATCCTTCTTAATTTCCTCTATGTAAACTTTATGGATATTGGGGATGCTGATGTGAATTGGAACTTTTAAATCCTCCCATAAAAGAGCAAGTGTTGTACTGTCTGGTTTTTTTGTTGTGAAATCGTAGGTTAACCACTCTCTGTACTCTCCCTTTTCAGGAACTAGTTTTACTCGCAAAACGTCATTCTTTTCATTATAAAAATAGTGTCCCCATTTATTTGAATCTTTTGAGAGAATGAGTTGCCATTCTCTTTCTCCTGGTAGAAAAAACATTCCATACACTCCAGCTGCAAGTTCTTTTCCCTCTATTAAGATGTTGTGTGAAATGGCTAACGTGGTATTTTCATTTGCTCCTCCACGCCAAGGTTTTGGTGTTGGATGTTCTCCATCATTTTCCATCCACCTATCCTGGTTCCATCCATAAGGTATCAGGTTCCCCCATATTTCACCCCGCCTGCTTTTACCAGATGGCGAGGTTACATTAGGACTGTTATAGGTAACACACACTTCTACTTCACCCATCCATTGGCAAACCTTTGACCTTTGGTTATCGCCTTCAGGAGGATGAGCTACTTGAGCCCAAATGCTTAATGAAGAAACTAAAAGGATTAAGAGAGTAGCTAGTAAAGTTATTGAAGGCTTAGTAGAGATCATATGTGAGCAGTTTAATTTTGTGAAATTTCGTTTATTCAAATTGTTGTATCGCCAGATTATTGCGAACCATCCTTATATCAGACTGAAGTCCTCAGTAACATATATTAACGAAGCTAAAGAACTCCGATAATGTGAGACCAAACGATACAAATCACCAAATTGAACAATTGGCCTATACTTTTATAAGTCAAATCATAATTTTAATAAATATCCATTTGTATTGAACCTTAACAATCTTTCTCAGATGCCTATTTTTTATAGATCAAATGAAAGGATTCGATAAGAAAAGAAAACATTCAGCCTATAAAGTTCAGCCTTTAACACGCCTAATTATCTATTGCTGCGCCTACCAATATTCTGAATTTCCATTCGGTGTTATCCGAATTAGTTTGCTGGGTTTGCTTCAATAAAATGGCAACAATATTTTCCTTAGGATCAACAAAATACTTTGTATTAAAGTATCCGCCCCATTCGAATGTGCCCTTGCTGGATCTACCACCCATTGCTTCACCTTTTTCATCTATTACGCCAAACGCCAAACCAAAATATGCGCCTGCATCTTCTCCCCAGTGATTACCAATTTGGTTGGCCAACATAAAGTCAACCGTTGATCTGCTTAGAATCCGAACTCCGTTTATTTCACCTTTGTTTAAAAACATCTGCAAAAATGTAGCATAGTCTTTTGCGGTACTTGTAAGACCGGCACCGCCAGAAAAAAATTGTTTTGCTCCTTTTAGCGGATAGTCAGGATCGTAAAATGTTACTGGATATTTTATCCACTTGCCATTCTCAAATTTCTGCACTGAAACCAATCGTTGATGTTTTGATTCGGGCAAATAAAACCAGGTATCGTCCATTCCGAGTGGATTAAGAATTCGAGTCCTGAAAAATTTATCTAATGGCATGCCAGAAACCACCTCTATCAGATATCCGAGTACGTCAATGCTTTCGCTATAGGTAAATTTTTCTCCGGGGTTATGATGCAACGGAAGCTTCGCAAGCTTTTTAACACTTTCGGCAATTGTTATTTTTTCAGTAGTGAACAAATCTGTTACACCAGCATCTTTGTATATTTTTTGAAAACGAGCATCTCCATCTATCACGCCATAGCCAATCCCTGATGTGTGACTAAGCAAGTGCCTGATGGTAATTTGCTTCTTTGCTGGAGTGGTGCTGTACGTTCCATTTGCAAATACTGAATCCAAAACATGAGCGGTAGCGAACTCAGGAATAAATTTAGAAATTGGATCATCCAATTGAAATTTTCCCTCCTCCCAGAGCATCATTACCGCAGTTGAAGTAATCGCTTTTGTTTGTGAGGCTATCCTAAAAATATCATCACGCTTTAATTTTCTTTTCGATTCATTATTAGCCAATCCAAATGCCTTGTGGTAAATGATGACACCATTTCTTACAATGAGTGCAACTGCACCCGGTATTTCATTTTTGGCGACAGCATCATTCAACATAACATCGAGGCGAACCAACCTCTCCTCCGATACCCCTACACTGCTCGCGGTTCCTTCCTTGAGCAAAGGAGAATTCTTCAATGATTTTGTTTGGGAGAATAATGTTGTTAAACAAAAAGTAAAAACAATGGACAATAAATATTTTAAAGGCATATTTTATTTTTAATGATCAATACGATCTAAACATCAAAATGAGGATTCAAGGTTGCAATTTTATAGAACACCATTCGTAAGAATAGCTTTCCGCAATTTTAAAAATTGAAGCGGTACTGACTACTCCTTTTTAATCCAAACCCTAATATCTCCACCCGTTTGACTCGCTTCAGCGTAAGGCACAAGTTTAAGATTAACGGCTTTGCCATTATAAAAAGCATGTGCGCTAAAAAGCTGATTTCCAAACCAACCTTTCGGAAGTGAAGATGCTGGTACACTTTTAAGCATCGGATTTCCCATTGACAATTTATCGAAGTCTGTAATTTCAGGATTAAGTGATTGGTCAACCGCCAATACCTGGGTTCCATATTTTAAAGCAATGTATCCAGGATAACTTTTACCGCCATCTAAAATTTGAGTTGGCATATCGTAAGAAACTTTTATAACTGATTTTTTGTCCCACACCTGTGAAAGGTTTATGTATTGACCAGAAACTCCGGCAATAGTTTTTCCATTTACAACAGCCTTAAAATTTCTACTCCATTCCGGCACGCGCAATGACAATTCAAACTCACTTATTGCTTCAGGGTTTAGCGTAATTGTGGCTTTGCCTTCTTGCGGAAATGTTGATTCGATCGAACAAGTAACGTTAACTTCCTTACCATCCTTTGTAATAATTTTATCAACTAGTTTTCCTGTTGAATAAAGATTGATATCAAAACCGCTCTTCGCATTTTTTGCGAAAGCTAACTCTGGTATGGCTGCGATGCCTCGTGGAATACTAGCTAAACAGCAATGTGCATCTATAGTGCAACGGTATGGCTTCTTGCCTTGCAAAGCAGTGTAGTAACTCACACAGCCATCGTTCGGATTCTCAGCTGCGAATAAATGATTATAAACAGATTTTTCAATTTCGTTTATATACTTTGATTCACCTGTTAAATAATATAATGCCTGACTAAACTGAAGCCATGTAGTGGTAACACATCCTTCACCCATGTTTACCTCATTTCCGGCAGGAAGATAAAAATCCGCACGGTAACGCTCCTCTTCGCTTGCAGTACCAGTGATATAAAGCTTATTGGTTGCGACATCGTTCCAAGCATTTTCTGCCGCTTTAAGTAACGTCTTATCTCCTGTTAATTGATACAATTTAACAATGCCAGTCAGGTTAGAAGTCATTTCATACGCCTTGGCATTCGCTGTTTTATCAACTTTACCAATAGTGGATAATGTGGTGACAATCTGAGGTCCATTTTTGGAATCGTAAGCACTGATGATATAATTACAAAAATCAAGATATTTTTTATCACTCGTATAACGGTATAGGTAGGTCATTGGCTCGAGTACACTTGTTGAGGCCATGCCCACATGTCCCGAACTCTCGACAATATTTCGCTGACCTTTATTCTCTCCGAAGGTTCTACACAACAAATCACCCATTTTTATAGAAGACTCCAACGCTGGCTTGTATCCTGTTACAGCATAATAACTCAACAATCCTAACATATTATATTTGTGCGCCCATACGTCCCAATCTGTCCAGTAATTTTCAGGCAAATAGGTTCCTAAATAACCGTCTTCATTTTGGGATGCAATTAAGATATCGACAATGCGATCCATTTGAGTTTTTAATTGTTCATTTTTAGTTGATCGCCAAACCCTGCTGGCTGCGTGTAAATATTTTCCTGGATACTCACCCACCCAGGTTTGTTTTCCTGGTCTGTTATAGTAACACTCTAAAATTCCTTTTTCATCAATCTTTAATAATCGCTGAACAAGGTTGGCTTGAAGACGATCGTCCAAATATCCACCAAATGAAATATTTTGTAAGTCAAAAGGCATTGCTTCATCGGGTATAGCGAGTTTAACAATCGGATTTTCAGTATGCTCGTTGGTGTGAGGAAGCGGAGCATACGCCAATACGGTTGAATACTTAATGGTATCGGAAACTGATTTACAAACAAAAGAATAATCTACTCTATACGTGCCCAGTTCTTTTATTTCAACAGAAGAAATGTAAGTTGAATCGGAACCGCTACCCACTGTTACATCAATATTTTTTTCAAATGCAATAATTTTACTTTGGGGGCTATATACTTTTATTTGTAGCGATCCTTCCATCTTTTCAACAGGCACTTTAAAATTGAATATTACTGTGTCGTTAAAACTTTTATTGGCTGAAGTA
This sequence comes from Chryseolinea sp., assembly GCA_041742155.1. Classification (GTDB taxonomy): domain Bacteria; phylum Bacteroidota; class Bacteroidia; order Cytophagales; family Cyclobacteriaceae; genus Chryseolinea. Next base: position 217,554 of record JBGSJE010000016.1, read on the forward strand.
AAGTCAACTGGCTTATGATTGGTTTTAATTTTTAAAACATCGGAAAGCATGGCATCTTTTAAAGAAGGTGATCTACCGTAGATTCCCCCATTTAATGTGGTGTCGTCTACGCGAATAGCAATAATGTTTTCCTCATCCCACCGGATTAATTTGAAAGGAACAATGTAGGATCTATTGGTACTCCATCCCCACATACCCCCTACTTTTTCACCATTGAGGTAGGTCTCGTCTCCGTCATCTATAGGTCCTAATGAAAGATGAAGTGCTTGAACTGCTGTGTTGTTTTCTTTTAGAGATGAAGGAATTACTACGTGGGCGCGGTACCAGGCAATTCCATCATAGTTTTCATAACCCTGCTTTTCCCAAAACGTGTCAATTTTTATTTCTTTCCATGCTGCATCGTCAAATTCAATTTTAGAAAAATCTTTACTATCACCGGTTTGAAATTTCCATTGATTGGGTAGCATGAAACTTTTTACATCATTGCTACTTCCACAGCGGATCTCCATTAACCCCACTAAAATTAAGGTGATGGTGCAGATTACACTGATTGCGGTACTCGATTTCTTTCTCATGACTTTGATTTAAAATGCTGATTTAAGGTTCGGTTTGTTATTTACTAAACATGCGTGTGAACGACTTCTGCCTTATGTACTCAAAATTCAATTCACTTTTTTAATAGGCTTGACGTAATTTATCCAGATTCTAATGAAAATATTGCAATCGTTTGAACGATAAAATTATTCTCTTTTCTATTCATTGAATTTTCATACTGTACAAAGCACTATCAACCCCGTCCAGAATTGATAATTTTCCAGCCAATACATTTAAAATTATTATTGGTGTGCTTTCCAGATTATCATAACGTGGTATAATACCATACCTGGACTCAAATCAAAAAATCCAGATAGCGTATTCGCTATCTGGATTTTAGAATGAAGACTAATGTTCCTAACTAAAAGATCATTAATTCTTATATTTCAATTTTACTAGCTATTCGATCATTAACTTTTTCGTTACCTGTCCCGCTCCCCTTTTTATTCTGATCACGTAATTGCCTTTAGGGTAACTACTTGTACTAATTTGCAGAGTGGACACATTTGACAATATACCCGAATCATAAACTTTTCGCCCCAATAAATCGATCATCTCAACTTTCGCGTGTTCTTCCTTCAGATTACTGTTAAAATCAATTGTTACAAAATTAGTGGCTGGGTTTGGATATATCGAGACGCTGCCAGAAAGTTGATTTTCAGTGTCCGATTTTAACGTTTCTGTTTCAGATTTTGGTGAGCCTACTCTGGCAAAAGCTGAACCACCTCCAAGTGCCGCAGCTTGAATAGTGACATTACCGGATCCAGATGCTTGTTTCCATGTTACCGTCAAGGTCTGGCCCGTTTGTCCAGCATTGTACGTAATAGTATAGACCGCATCATATTCATTTGCATAAGATGAAGTCGTGTTTACGTAATCTGGGGCAGCGCTGTTAGATAAATGAGCCGTTAACGTACCGCTAGAGTTCCATCCTCCAACATATACATATAATGTATTAACGCCATTACCGGCAGGAGCTGTAAACGAAAATCCATTGCCGACTCCTTCTTTGTATTTTCCGGTAGTTACATTGGTTCCTGTTGCTGTGGGTGTCCCGCCTGTCCATGACATCGCACGCGCGTCATCGGTATAATTAATAGCAGAACCTCCAATTACCGTAGGATTGCTGATGGAATTACTTCCGCTCGATTTACGAACGTTGCTACGGAAGTGTTTCCAGTCTGCAGTTCCAATTGAAGTGAGATTAACTGCGTTGGTATTGATAGAAACCGAACTCGTTAATGATGCACCTCCACCGCCCGAAGAAGTTGTGAATGTAAGGTCGCTGCCATAGCTGGTGCCCACTGAATTAGTGGCATAAGCACGGACATGGTACGTGGTACTAGCAACTAAACCTGTAATAGCACTTGTGAATGATCCTGTTCCAGATCCATTAACTGTTTTGGTAGTTAGTGCCGTTGTAGGATTAGCTGACGTACTCCAGCATACACCTCTCGCTGTTACTCCAGAACTGCCTCCATTCGTTACATTTCCTCCGCTACTCGCAGATGTGGGCGTAATGGCTGAGATTGCGGTAGTGGTTACTGTGGGTGTTGAAGACGAGGTTCCTGGATTCCATCGATAAATCAAAACTTTAGCAAAAAAATCTTCTTCCACAGTTACTAGGTATTCGCCACTGCTTCTTTTGAACGCATCTACACTATAGCGCAAATCGCACCAGCCTGTTTTATCTATACCACCTACGTTTGAGCCCGGAATCATCGTACCGGCGAGCGCACCATTCGAAGTATTATAAACCCAAACTTTACCTCTTGATGTAACGCCTACTACAAAGATATAATCACCTTCAACAATAAAAGAAATAGCCGTCTCATTTGTGGTGGTGTTATACGGTAAATCTATGGTATATGCCGCAGTACGATTACCAGTACTCCAATTCGGATATTTTGCGAGCACCCTTCCCGCAACTCCCCAATCATCGTTCGTATTCTGTTTTTGTTGAGTGTACCCGCTTAGATACATTGCATCTGTCTCCTGATCATAATCCATTCGGAAAATTTCTTGAAAGGGAGCAGGGGTAGCAACTACCTGAGCGGATGTATTGGAGTATACGGGAACTCCAGAACTATTGATTGATTGCACTGGGTAATTGCGTATACCCGAAGTGATGTCAGCCATCCAAATAGTGCCATTCTTATCAACACTTTGAGCCCAGAATTCTCCAGCTGGCAAATTCAATGCTGCAGTTTTCTCACCCGTATTTACAATTCCATTTCCATTAGTATCTATCCATAAATTCTCCCATTGTGAAAGGGTTCCACAAGGGATGGCTATTTCCCCCTGAGCGGTTTGGTCAAAGCGATATATTTGGTAGCCGCCTGCGTACATTGACGTCATGTACAAGAACAATTTTCCCTGTACTCTTCGAGCAATAGTAGTAGACTCACCATGCGATTCAAAGTCCTGAAGCATCCGATCATCATTGGGATAGGCATCCCTGTTCAATGTAAACCCCTTGTACGTCCACTGCTGTCCATCCGGTTGTGAATAGTCCATTGTGAAATGTTCGTGCTTGGTATAAAAGTCCAATCCATCAGATGCAGGATCAAAAGTACCCATGTCAACAAAATGAAGCCCAAGTATTTCCCAATTTTTTACACCAGCCCTTGTATAGCTTTCCAAGTGCGTACCTAATCCATTTCCGTCAATGGCCTTCATGCCATCTGTATTATTTCCATTGCTCCAAATAATTAAGTTTCCAGAACCATCAATACCTACATGGTTAGGAACATTAAATTTTAAATTTGCTACAAGTCCTTTAGTACCCGCTAAAATTCCTCCTTGCGTTCCAAAGCTTTGTATCAGCGAGGGTGTGCCGTTGATAGATCCATAAATATGGATTTGCATGTTAGGCCCAATATCTGTTACATAGAGTTCGTTATTGTTTTTATTAATAGCGATTGACTTTCCTTGTACACCTGATGCCAGCGTAATTGTTTTAAGAAGTGTTCCCGTTGTTGAGTAACATCTAATTGTATTGCCAGGACCATATGAGTTTGTGGTATAACTTAACACCCAAACATTACCACTTGCATCAAGTGCTAATGGTCCTGGATTAGTTACCGCCCAATTGCGAACAGCTGCACCAGTTGACGTGCTAAAAACCTTAATCCTGTTCCCTGTAAAATCACTTGTAAACAACTCCGTAGAACTTGCCGCCAAACCTCTTACCGGATTGCCAGCAGTACTCACTGCAATATCAGCTCCTGAAGCAGAATAATCAGATTTCTGAAACCTTCTTACCTGATATTCATTGACAGTTGCCCAAACATAAGTTGCATTTGCAGTAATGGCTCCTCCGTCAACATTTAGGTGTTGATTGGGAATGATGCCTATGCATTGCCCGTTCTTATAGATACCAGCTTCCTTTGCACCTTCATCCCAATAAGCATTTGCATAGATCGTTCCGTCTGTGTCCACAAACATGCTATTGGCCCAGTTCTGCATGAAATTGTTGGGATTAGCCGCAGTAGGTGCGAAGGTATTGCCAGCCCAAGAAGTTGTGTACGTTCCCGGAAGTGTTTGCGATCTTCCGGTTAAAGAACAGCAAAAAAGAATGAGGACGAGCATTGGCAGTCGCTGCTCCTTGATCCAATCAAAAATGGATTTTGTACAATTTTTCATAGATTCTTTTGGTTAAGTTGTTAGAGATGTTTTTTGAGCGTTAACGATTTCATTGTTATATGCAATCGTTTGCTGCACCAAAAGTATTTTCTATCCACCTGAATAGTTTTTCATATTGTCCAGAACAATATCCATCCCATCCAAACTTTTTGGAGATGCTTCGAAAGAGAGAAAATTTGAATTTGCGTTGAGAAGTTGAATTTTTTAATCCTACTGCAAAAGTCGTTTTATCAGAGAATGAAAAGGTTATCCAAAAAGAAGTTGGAACTTATATTAACAAAGCATCTAATAGTTATAGATGTGCATCGTTAAGCGCTTTCTGAGTCAGAATCATTTTAATTCAAAAAGTAAAGTATGAACAAGACAAGATTATCTAATAAATATAGTCCTGCGCCTCCTTCGGAGAGAGACCCTGCACAATTTTATTCGCATTGAATCGAACCCACGCACAATAAAAATTTACCACGCTTGCAATCATACAACCAAATTAATCCAGCTGTGTCAGTACGATGTCTTTGTAAAAAACTTCGAGAATTCCGCCACCATGAATTTGTAAACCTATTTTCCCGGATTGCTGAATTGAAAGATCAGGTTCTGTATAGGTCAATGTCTCTACATTATTTATCGATAGCGTGATGGTATTATCCTTACAACGGATCTTGTATTGATTCCATCCCTTTTTAATACTCACTTTCTTTTGATCGGCCTGAACTAAATACTTATCTCTTCGTGATTCATCATATAACGAACCCATACAATCTCCACCTATGTCGGCCTGGTATCCTGCCATTTCGTTGGATGGATTCGTTAATCGCTGACTGTGAAATTGCACACCCGCATTAATAAAACCCTTGTAGCCTTTTACTTTAAATTTTACTTCAAGGTCATAGTTCTTAAATGATGAAGTAGTGGCTAAAAATTCATTCTGAGGTATTTGCTCCTTTTTATTACCGCCCACAATGGCACCCCGATGCACTCTCCAGATTTTTGTGTCGCCTTCCCAACCGTCAAGGTTCTTGCCGTTAAACAGTTTTATTTTTTCCTTTAGCTTTGGCGTTGTGCTAGCATTTTGCCCAAAGGCAGCAATCGTTAAAGCAACAAACAGAACGCAGCAGAATAGTTTATTCATAGTATTAATGCATTTAATTTAAATGTATTTACTTAAATAGAATTCAGATTTAGTTATTGGAAGCCGAAATTGAGTTTCATTTCCCCATGTTATAAAATATACAAAGGCCGTCTTTTCCTGCGGTAATAATGTCTGGCCATCCGTTATTATCTACGTCATACACCGAAAAGTAAATGCCTGTTCCTTTACCAACTCCGGCTTCTCCATATGCGATAATTTGTTTTGTAAAACTTTCTCCATTCCATTTGAAATAGTACAGTCCAACAGGATCAAATGAGCCAGGATCTTTTTCATTATGTGCTCTAAACCTCTTCCCTGTTAATAGTTCAGGTTGCTGGTCATTATCAATATCAACCCATTCCACGGTATGATACTGTGAGTTAAATGGATCGATTGGGTGCTTCAGCCATTTTCGGCCATCTTTACCAAGACGCTGTTCATACCAATCCAGCCCATAGTCATGTGCTTGCCCAACAATAACATCAGTCAATCCGTCTTTATTAACATCTGTTACAATAATGGGAACACTGGCAAGACCCAAAGCAAATTCAGTATGAAGTTTCCACGGCATGCTTGCATCTTTAGGACATTCGAGCCAGCCCGTGCTTGTAACAATGTCAATTCTTCCATCCAGGTTGATGTCGCCAAAACCTAAACCATGACCGTGCTGTTCAGTGATTTGTGTTGCCAGAAATGAAGCCTTGCCTTTTTCCTTTTTATAGATGATTAAGGGCTGGCCTGGTGTATTCGGAATGATTTCCATTTTTCCATCACCGTCCAAGTCGAAAGCCCGTGTAGTCTCAATATTTCCAGTAGTTGCCAAGCTATGGGTTATCCAATCTTTGCCCTTTCCGGTATTTTCACGCCACCATAAATTTTTACCCCACCATCCACCGGTTATAAAATCCATATAACCGTCTTCATTTACATCCATTGGTATGGTCGAAAAATCATCGTAGTACTCGGTGCCAAATCGTTGCACTTCAGTAATGAAATTCTTGATGCGATAATCAGGCCCCTTATACCAAAAGCTCCCCGATACCAAATCAACAATTTGATCACCATCCACATCAAATACCCCTACTGATTCAAAATTTTCACTGCTAATTATTTTTTTAACAAACTTCAATGAATTTTTTGCCGGAATAGATTCCATAGATTGAGACTGACCAACCTCAGAAACAAGTAGAAGAAGAAAAAGAAATAGGTTGCGCATAGTTAAAGGGAGGTATTTCTATTGATGAGGTAACGAGCAAAATAGGTTGTGCCCATATAAAAGACTGCCATCAGGTCATACGCTTAAATTCAAAATATGATTTTATAGCAATCGTTTACATTGCAAATCTACCGCTAAAGCATTTTTCAACTTTTCATTCAGTACAATTCTCTATCAGCCCCGTTCAGAACCTTGGTTTTGCCATTAAAACATAGTTTATAAGAATTCCCTGCTGAAAAATCTTCATTGTGAAAATTTATATTTCGAAAAATTATTAGAAGTACTATGTCAGATTTTCAAATTAAGAAAACGTCTAAGGCGTATGATGTGTGCATTGTAGGCTCTGGTGCGGGTGGCGGAATGGCCGCGTACACATTAGCAAAGGCTGGAATTAATGTGGTGGTGGTGGAAGCTGGGCCGATGTATGACCCTGCCAAAAATGTGATGCAACTGAAATGGCCTTGGGAATCGCCCAGACGCGGAGCCAGTACATCCTACAGAAATTTTGGAGATTTTGATGCTGCCTATGGAGGTTGGGAACTGGAAGGTGAACCGTATACAACCAAAGACGGGACGGAATTTGATTGGTTTCGTTCACGCATGTTAGGCGGACGCACCAACCACTGGGGAAGGATCTCGTTGCGTTTTGGACCGCGCGATTTCAAGCATAAAAGTATTGATGGACTTGGTGAAGATTGGCCCATTGGATACGAAGATATTGCTCCCTACTATGATAAAGTGGATCAATTAATTGGTGTTTTTGGTTCTAAAGAAGGAATGCCCAACGAACCGGATGGCATTTTTCTTCCTCCGCCCAAACCACGCTTGCACGAAATGTTTATTAAAAATGCAGGCGCTACTTTAGGAATACCCGTTATTCCATCACGACTCTCTATTCTCACACGTCCACTACCAAATAATAAAGAGAGAGGTGCTTGCTTCTTTTGCTCGCAGTGTTACAGAGGTTGTACAGTGTATGGCGACTTTTCATCCTCATCTGTTTTAATCAAACCCGCTGTTGCAAGTGGGCACGTTGATATTATTCCGAATGCAATGGTACGTGAAGTTCAAACCAACGATGAAGGTTTGGCAACGGGAGTATCGTTTGTAAATAAAGATGACCTGCAAGAATATACGGTAAACGCAAAGGTTGTAGTGTTAGCCGCAAGTGCTTGTGAATCGGCACGCTTACTACTTAACTCAAAGTCTACACAAAATCCTAATGGTTTTGCCAATTCAAGTGGAGTCGTTGGCAAATACCTTCTTGACTCAACGGGTACGGGCATGGCCGGTATACTTCCTGATTTGGTTGGCAGAAAACGGTATAACGAAGATGGTGTTGGCGGCACACACATTTATACACCATGGTGGCTGGATAATAAGAAGCTTGATTTCCCACGCGGTTATCATATAGAATACGGAGGAGGAATGAATATGCCCGGTTACGGATTTGGATTCGATATTCAGAATACGAACGGAAAGTATCCCGGAAGAAATGGTGTGCAGAAAAGTGCAGGTGGCTACGGTGCTTCATTAAAAGATGATTACCGCTATTTCTATGGAGCATCGTTTGGTATGGCGGGAAGAGGTGAAGCCATCGCCCGGGAAGATAACTATTGTGAGATCGACCCAACAACCGTTGATAAATATGGAATTCCGGTATTGCGCTTCAATTACAAATGGAGCGATTACGAAATCAAACAAGCCAAGCACATGCACGAAACCTTCGAAGAAATTATTCATGCATCGGGAGGAGTAGTAACTTCTGAAAAGGCTACGAAGGAAAATAATTATGGACTAGCAACTCCAGGAGCAATTATTCATGAAGTGGGCACAACCCGCATGGGAAATGATCCAAAAAAATCAGTGGTTAATCAATATAACCAGGCGCACGATTGCAAAAATCTTTTTGTAGTTGATGGTGGCGTATTTGTTTCGCAAGCGGACAAAAATCCAACGTGGACAATACTGGCACTTTCGATGAGAACCAGTGAATACATTATTGAAGAACTTAAAAAGCAAAATTTATAATCAATCGTTGATCATTGTTGGTTGTTCTAGAATCGCAACAAACAACAATCAACGAACAACAGGCAACAAATTATGGACAGAAGAAAATATTTAAAAAGTTTAGTGGTGGGTTCTGCTGGTGCAGGGTTACTCCTTCAATCGTGCGAGCCTGCAAAAAAGGAAGAAGCAAAAGAGGTGCCTAAGACCTTTACAATCGATCGGACACCCGATGAACTCAAACGGGAGCTGAAGCTTGCTAGTGAAACATTTTTCGATGAACACGAAATGAAAACGATAAGCACTCTGGCTGATATCATCATTCCAAAAGACGAAACATCAGGCAGTGCCACTGAAGCCAAAGTTCCCGAATTCATAGAGTTTATCGTAAAAGATATGCCCGATAATCAATTACCTATGCGCGGAGGCTTACGCTGGCTCGACATGCAATGCTTAAAAAAATATAGCCACACATTCATTAATTGTTCCTCAAAAGAGCAACTGTTATTGGTGGATGAGATTGCCTATCCTGAAAAGGCTAAACCTGAAATGCAGCAAGGCGTTGCGTTTTTTAACCTAATGCGCAATTTAACTGCTACGGGTTTTTTCACTAGCAAAATAGGAATAAAGGATTTAGGGTATGTTGGGAATCAGCCTAATCAGTGGAACGGAGTACCACAGGATGTTTTAGATCAATACGGGTTAAAATATGACGCGCGCACACTTGCGGAAAGCGTAAAGTTCGATTAACACAAATGCGTCATGAGAGGTCTTCTTACTTTTTTTTTCAGTTTAGTAGTCCTTACAATTTCAAATGCTCAAATGGTGTCGGGCACAGACATTCCTGAGTTTGGCGAAACGTTTGGAGTTGATGTAGGTCGTACCGAACATTCAATAAGTGCCTACCTAATTAAAAGTTCTATTCCTGGAAATATTCTGTGGCCAAATGATGAAGTAGAATTAACCATTCAACTACAAAATAATACATACAAGGAAGTCTCCTTTGCAGGTGCTGTTGAAGTAATATCGTATGCCACACGCGGAAGACCAGATGACATATGGACTCCGCAGATGTTTAAAATAAGCGAAATAGAAAAATTACAGATCGATATAAAAATACGTTCCAGAGGATTTCAGAACATCACCATCAAACCGAACCTACCTAAAACGTTTGGTGCCTATGGCATCGTAACAGACCTTGGCGAATACGGACGACACTTTATTACAAGTTGTGCCCGCACATTCTCTGCTCCAAAAGAGAGCATTCAATATCCCTCCTTCTGCCTTGACGATAATTCTAACAAAGTGTTAGAACGTTTAGGTGTTCATGCCATACGACACGGTGTAGATTACCATCCCACAACTGATCCTGATTTTGAAACATGGTACAACGCAGAGCGACAAAGACTTTTAGCCTATAAAAAATCGGACATCGCGGTGCTGGTAAAGATGAGCGCGCCCAACGCATTCGGAAAAATACATCCGCTTGGAATCCCGCGTCCTTGGTTAGATGATAAAGGTGTGATGCAGAACACAAAAACAGATATGGCTTGGATGCCACAATATGATGAAGATTTTAAAAACTTAGTATACAAACTGGCTTCTGAATTTGGTTGGCCAAAAGGACCGATAAATGCTTTTGCGTTATGGAATGAACCGTGGGAAGGAATTTCTATCTCAGGTTGGGGCGCTGACATTCCGAGGTATAGAGAAATTTACACTAAAATGGCGGAAGCAGTTGAAGAAGCGAGGCGCGATTCAGGAGTTGATGTACTCGTGGGTGGATGCAGCTCAACTTCAAACGCCTTAGACAAACTTTTTGCCGATGGAACAGATAAGTTTTTAGACCGTTTTGATTTTTGCAGTATTCACTATCAAGGAATGATGGCATCATCCACCATAAAAAAATGGGTTGATCGCAATTCAAATCGTGGGAGAGTAAAAATATGGGATACCGAAAGCTGGGTTGCTAATGTAGATGATCGCGTAGCTGCCGTAGTAGCCACCAATCGCTCTGCGGGCTATGACCGTGCTATGGGAATCTACTGGGGCAACATTTGTGAGATTGTGAATCAATCTTATTTAGATGATGAAGGCAAAGAAAGAACCACCGAAATTACTCATGCCTGGTCAGTAGCTCCTGCCATTGGTGCTGCTCAACATTTTTTAGGCGAGCGCAAATTTAAAGAACTGCTTTTTAAAACTGGCCTTCCTTGGATATCAGAGTTTGAAGGTTTGAACGGAAAGAAGGAAGATGGTACCCTTATAGTTGTAGGCGACATAGGGGAAGAGTTTGGAGCAGGGAATATTCTATTCCGCACAGCCAGAGGCTTAGAAGAACAAAAACACGAACAACATTTACTACAACAGCTTGCCTTGCTAGCCACTCGCCATGACCAATTAAAAATTGACTCAATACTTAAACGAATCGAAAAAGATGAAATCTTAAGCAACGCTACACTTTCATTAAACGACTACAATGGAATGTTTCAGTTGTTTGATTTTTATGGTAATCAAATTGACTCGGATAAAAATATAATTACTGTTCCGCTTGACGGTCGTGGCTTTTTTCTTCGCTCCGATGGTAGTCCAAATTCATTTCAAAAATTGATCGAGACCGTAAAACAATCAACTATAAAAGGAATTGAGCCACTCGAAACCATCGCATTTGATTTCACTTCCCCTGTTACCACCAAACCAGAACTAACATTAAAGCTCACCAATATTCTTAACCGCCCCATAAATGGATTGTTGAATGTTGATGTTGAAAATATTGAATTCGAATCACCCTCTACTCCATTACATTTCGAAGCTCATGAAACTAAGTTTATAAAACTTAAAGTAAAATCAGCCAAGGCATCAACGGACAATCTATATCCGTTGGAATTAATTTTTGATGGAGCTCTTGATGGGAAAGCAATTCACCATGAAACACTTCATGTTAATGTAATATCTAAAAGAACAATAGAAGTTGATGGGAAGTTGGAAGATTGGGCACACATACTGCCACAAATAATAAAAGCTGACGGAACTTCAACCACAAGCTTAACAGAAGCAGCCTGGTTTCCATTCAAAAATTTTGATACATCAGCAAAAGGCGGAATTGCTTCTGGCTACCTCGCCTACGATGAAAACTACTTTTACTTTGCAGCAAAAATTTCAGACGAATCAATTGATGAAGGTATGAGGCGTTTTGAAACATTAGACACAGACGAATTTTTCTATCCAGAGAAGTCATACATACCCTATGACGGATTTCATTTTGGTGGTGCTATGAAACAGGATGGCATTTCTTTTTCTAGTCGCTGGACGGGGAAATTAAAACCCGATCATTCGGAATCATATACATTTTATCTTCCGTGCAAAGGTCAGGCTCGTTTGTGGGTAGACGGAAAGCTTTTGATTGATGGATGGGCAAGTGGATTCGAAACAGAAGATATACTACAAAACGAAGCCACCGTATTCTTAAAAAAGAATACACTCTACAATATAAAAATTGAGTTTGCAAAAGATGAAGGCGATGCCAGCATTAGTCTACTCTGGAAAAGTAAACATCATGAAAAAGGTTTGGTTCCTGCTTCAGTTTTATTCAGTGTAGAGAATTTAACCAAGAAAGGTAACGGTCTATCTTCTGAGTGGTTTAATGGTACCAACTTTAATGCACTTAGAACAAAGCGCGTTGACAATATTATTGACTTTAATTGGGGCAATAATGATGTGCCTGATTCCTCATATTTAGATACACCGCTACTCGAATTAAACTGGCCCTCTCAAGTGAGACGATACTCATATCGTAAAGACACGGAGACACCCTTTGGTAATTTTTCGAATCATGACAACATACAAATTGCCTTCAATGTATTGAGTGAAAAGGAAAAAGAGCTGTATCCTTTTCCACCAGGAACGATGAAAGGATACACCAATTACCAATGCACTGACTATGAATATGCTTTGAATCCCGTTGCCGAACAGTATGGTGGTGGAACTGAATTGTGGCGATCAAAAGTTCCTGGTATGCCGCACAAGCATTTCTTTCCCCGTCAGACCCCATCCCCGCTTGATGGACCTGTTAAAAATGGCAAGTTAAAAATAGTGCGCGATGGCAATACAAGAATTGTTGAGGTCGCTATTCCTTGGTCAGAAATTCCAGCGGTAAAAACACGTTTAGATAACAAGCAAAAAATAAAATTCTCTTTTCGTGTAAATGATAACACACCTCATGGCTGCATGGAACTTGCATATAAGAGAAGCGTCTCGAAAATCAACGGATCATTTAAAGTAGACTGGAAAGAGCACTGGGCAAATGAAGTTGAGTTTAGTTTTGAAAAATAAGCATGTTAAACCCTACTAACAGCAACTAAACTAATGGACGATAAAACCATTACCATATGGCGATCGGCTGGGAAATGTGGCCCATCGTTACCAAAAACTTACTATGAGAAAATAAAAGCTCTCATTCTTTCTGAAGTGTTGGAAAATGAAGAGGTGACACTAACTCATTTGATGGATATAGCTAATGTAAAGTTTACAAATGAAATGGGCACACTTGTAAACTGGTATTTTTTAGAAGTGAAGAGGGATCTACATTCGCATAATCTAATTAAGATTTCATTTACGCCCCAACGTATTCAAATCATTAAAATAAAATCAGAAGCAAAACGAAAAGTGAGAGAATGGCTAAAAAGTTAGGCTAAGGAAATAAAATGCAACCTGTATTGAATGCGTATTCGTTTCATCGTAATACTATTACATTATGTCACTAATTTAATGCAGCTCCACGGCTGGTTATATCCTGGATCTTTATTGCCTGATAATATGGGATCCGTTCGCTAAAATATTTTAACAAATGGAATCGAAATATTATTGAATGACAATGATAGACTAACTCTAATATTAATGTCTTTCAATTGTGAACTTTATTCAAGGTTGCTCCAAAAAATTAGCAAATGGTAAAACTTCAGGTCAAGCAAATATCTGAACTCATTTCAATTGCCCAACTGTCAAAGTTTCTGTAGAACTGTAGGAAAACAGTCTATGATTTGGATAAGTTAATAAAATATGCCCTAATTGGGGTAATAACATGTTCCAATCTGTATAAATGCTTCAAATCCTCAATGAATCTGGTTCGACTTTCTGACCATCGGGGGTACTTAAAGGATGGCAAAGGCCATCCTTTTCTCGTTCGGAACAATATAATTTTTTCGCTAGGTACACTTACTTAAACAGATACTCGCTGAACAACGGTGGTAAACGAGCATGACTAAAAACCGGCAGGCCTTCGGGCGTGACGGCCTGTCTACCAACAGGTAGATTCGATTCCGGTTTTACCTGCCCAACCTGTTTCAGCGGGCAGGCCTTAGGTACTTAAAGGATGGCGAATGCCATCCTTTTCCCGTTAGGAGTAATATTGATTTTTTCGCTATGTACACTTACTTAAACAGATACTCGCTGAACAACAGTGGTAAACGAGCATGACTTAAAACCGCCGGGCAGGTCGTGTGCCTTCGGGCGTGACGGTCTGTCTACCAACAGGTAGATTCGATTCCGGTTTTACCTGCCTGAAGCTATTGCAGCGGGCAGGCCTTAGTTACGATTCTTAATGAATCAAAAAACTTGTGAAGGAATTCACACGCTTTGTTTTTTAGATGTGATCCGGTAAAGAACTATCTAAGGGCTAACGACCCGGGTTTCCGCGGGGACTTTCCGACTGCACTTTTTTGCTGGTGCGAGTCCAGTCTAGAGCCTAAGGCTTTTTGCTATTTTCTTGTTCTTGATTTCGCGAAGCGATGAATTCGCGCGCAGCATCTATCATTGCGTGTTCGATGGTAGCCCTCGATGACAAATATCTGTGTTCAGGATCAACATTGAGAAACAAATAGGCCATAACACGCGCTGTGGGTCTCAATTTTTCCCGGTTAAGGACGCTGGCCGTCTTCTCAGGGCCATAGAATTCAATAGCGTTAAAGATATCCGTAATGTTGCCGTATTCGAATATCCGAACAATGGCCCAATCGTCGTTTTCGCGTAAGGCAACGCCTACCCGTTCGGGATTGATGTCCCAGAAAAGAGCTTTACGCTTATCCAAAGGGGTTTTTGATGCCATATTGCCTGCCATGTGCTTACAACATTTACGCAAATTTATTAGTTTTTCTTCATTTATTTCGCCCTCTGAAGGTACCCTCACATACAGACATGTCTCAATGCAGACTTTATGTTGATATGGCGGGATTTCTGGCTGTTCCCGCGCTCAGTCTTAATCATTTGCTCAAGCTACAACTATACACGCCCAGAAGCATCCGCGACCCGGTTACACCCACGGCCCGATCAAGTTACTGCAAAACTCCATAGCCAGATGACGTAGGTTTCTGGCGACATTAGAAATGGTTAACCCAATCCAGAAAACTGGAGGCTTTTTTGTTGCAGTGTACTGGTAAAAAAAGCCTCGCAGAAGAGGACTCACGTACCACAACGACGGATATAACATGAAAACCAAACCGTATCGTCCATTTCGCATCCTGATTGCCGAGGTGTATCCGTCGAGGGTTTGAAGCGCGTGCCCGCAAAAAGTGTTTAAAAATCGGGAGTCGGAAAACAGGCATAAACCCAAGAAAAGGCACCGTGCAACCTATCCCCATCGTTTCTTATCTTTATACACCATCCGCTACCATATGCTGCAAAACTATGTCCTCGTCACACTACGCAACATCCGCAATAATAAACTCTTTTCATTCATTAACGTTGCAGGGCTTGCCTTCGGCTTGAGCGCATGCTTCCTCATCTGGCAGTACGTGCGATTCGAATCGAGCTATGACGCCTTTCATCAGGATCGCGACCGCCTTTATCGTGTGCCGATGGAAGTTCGCGAGAACGGTACACTTGTCAACTCAGCCGCCTCCACCTTTTCTGCATTGGGATACTCCATGAAATCGTCAATGCCCGAAATCGAAGACTATACACGTCTCGTTAAAACATCTTTGTTCACCAATGACCTTGGAAAATATGTCGCCAATGCTCTCGAGTTCTCACGGATAGACGAATCCGGCACTGTTGTTTCATTCATCGAAGAAAGCGTATGGTTTTCAGACGCGCCCCTTCTCAAAATGTTCTCTTTCAAAATGCTTGAAGGCACCATCGACGCCCTTGTCGAACCACATTCTATTGTTCTCACTCAATCTGTCGCGAAAAAATACTTCGGCAACGCGTCAGCGCTCGGAAAGGAACTACGCCTCAATAACGACGAGGTTTACAAGGTCACTGGTATCATGGAGGACGTCCCTGCCAACTCCCACCTGCAATTCGATATACTTCTTTCCTTCAGCACCATGAAGGCACGCATCGGCGACATGAACGATTTTTGGGGATGGAGCGTGTTTTACACTTACGTTCTTCTTGGAGAGAACATTCATGTTGCTGGTGTCCAGGAAAAATTAAATGAACTCGCAGTCCGGCAATTTGTGGACGAAGCAAAGTCACCTTTCAAGACCTCGTTTGTGCTGCAGGCTATCCAGGACATCCACCTGCGATCGACGTATCTCAATGAGCAGAGTCCCGCCGGCAGTGAACGTGTGGTCTATTTTCTTTCGTTACTCGCGGTATTCATCCTGATCGTAGCGTGGATCAACTACATCAACCTCTCAACATCGAAGGCATTACAGCGTTCAAAAGAAGTCGGGGTACGGAAGACCGTCGGCGCAACGCGAATTCAATTGATCATTCAGTTCCTGTTCGATACCATACTGATCAATATCTTCGCATTGTTCCTCGCAACATTGATCGTGGTGGTTTCGTGGCCAGCATTCGTGCGACTGATCGGTAAACAGATCAGCGCCGTCGTCTTCACCGGTGGAATCGCTCAATGGATCTTGGCCGCCGTCGTTTTCATAGCCGGTGTATTCATTTGCGGCGTATATCCCGCCCTGACGTTGTCTTCTTTCAATCCAGCCGCTGTCCTGAAAGGAAGGTTTACAAAATCTTCCTCGGGATCCTTGCTCCGAAAAATGATGGTTACATTTCAATACGTTCTTGCCATACTGCTCATCGCCGGAACCGTAACAACCTACCTGCAATTAGAACATATGCGTTCGAAGGACACGGGATTTACAAAAGACCAGGTGATAGTAACTGAGGCGCCAGCCGCGTTCGATTCGACTGCTGGGAATCGGATTTCTTCCTATCGTAATGAGATGATGAAAATTCAGTCCGTCAGGAATGTCACCGCTACATCCGACGTACCAGGAAAACATTTTGTTGAATCTGCGGGTGTCATGTCCACGAGATCAACCGAAGGCAAGAACCGCTTCGGCACATCCGTTTGTTTGATCGACTCCAGCTTCTTCAGCACATTTGACATTAAAATACTAGCGGGCCGAATGTTCGACGACAGCCAGAGGATGACGTTCCGGCGACAGCAAGAGAACGAGCTTATACCCGTTTTAGTAAATGAGGAATTCGTCAGGCAACTAGGCTACACGAATTTGGAAGACGCTCTTGATGAGCCGCTTGATTTAATTGGGGGCCAGATATGCGAGTTGCGAAAATAGTTGGAGTTGTCGCTAACCACCACCAGGTTTCATTCAAGGAAGGACTCGATCCGGTCATGTACGCCCAGCCGCAATGGCAGGATGCGCAGTATTTTGCCGCAAGAATTGAACGAATAAATGTTCCGGATATAGAGCAGATCAAAACCGCGTTCCTGGCTTCTTTCCCCGGGCACCCGTTCAACTACTTCTTCCTCGACGACCATTTCGACAAACAATATCGCGACGATCAGCAATTCGGAAACATCTTCAATACGTTTACAGTGCTGGCGCTCATCATCACTTCTATGGGCTTGTTGGGTCTGTCGATCTTCACCGTCACACAAAAAACAAAGGAGATCAGTATCCGGAAAGTACTCGGGGCTCCGGCTTCGGCTGTGCTCTTTATTTTTTCTATAGATTTCATAAGAGCTTTACTCATCTCTTACGCAATTGCATTCCCCCTGATGTATTGGGCAAGCCGCAATTGGCTTGAGAATTTTCCTGAGAGGATCCCGCTGAGATGGGAGATATTCGCAACACCTCTCTTGCTTCTCGCAGCCGTTACTCTCTTCACAGTTATTGCAGTTAGTCTAAGGGCAATGTTCGAAGCGCCAGTCAGGGCACTTCAACAGGAGTAGTCGTTTAGATATCTGTCAACGTGACGAAGGTGCTCGTTTCGAACCATTAGAAAAGCTTCATATCGGCCGCCTTATGATTTGGATATTCTCTATACCATTCAGATATCATTCCCTACCTGGCCACGGCAGGCAACGTAAAGGAAAAATTACTACCCTTTCCCGGTTCGCTTTTTACGGTTACCGAACCTCCTTGCGCTTCAATAAATTCCCTGGAAATAGCCAGCCCCAGACCAGTGCCGGACGGTGTACCGGGAACCTGAAAGAATTTTTCAAAAATACGGTTAATGTATTTCTTCTCAATACCGGACCCCTGATCCTCAACGGAGAATAAAACGGACCCGTTATCGGGTTTGCACCTGACTACCACTTTTCCGTTCTCCGGACTAAAACGAATGGCGTTCGTTAATAGATTCACCAGCACCCAGGTGCTCTTATCCACATCCGCCTGAACAGCACGCTCCTCTTTTACCGGCTCCACCTGGATCTCGACGTGCTTCCGTTCCGCCTGAAACCTCACCGCCTCTGTTGCCAGCTGAATAATATCCTTTGGGTCCGCCTTCCGGATATCCAGTTTAATGTTACCACTTTCGACCTGTGAAAGGTCAAGCAATTCATTTGTAATCTTCGACAGCCGGATCACTTCGTCGTTCAACGTGCGTAAGATATTCTGTTGTTCATCGTTCAGCATTCCGACGCGTTCATCCTGTAAGAGTTTTGCGCACATCTGCAGCGAAGCAAGCGGAGTCTTCAGTTCATGAGAGATCGTTGCTATAAAATTGGTCTTGGCCAAATCCAGCTCTTTATAGGACGTAATATTCTTCAGCATGATAACCTGGCCAATCTTTACTGCCTCCTTCTCACCCGTGGGCGTATGGTCGATGGTAATCACCTCTTTTGAGTAATAATTTTCCTTCCCGTCGATAACTGCTTTTACCAGGGCCGAAGCGGGAGTTGAAGGACCATTTTGCCTGATGAGATTCCTGAACAAGTCGTTATTCACGGCAACATCGGGCGCATACCTGCCGATAAGTTCGGTGGCGGAAAGATTGAGAAGGTCAAAGGCCGGGTCGTTTGCAAAAACCACCTTGTTATTTTCATCCAGACCGATAACCGGGTCGGTCATACGGTTGATGATCGTCTCGATCCGTTTCTTCTCGAACAAAATTTTAGCAAGGTTGCTATGCTCGTATTCGTCGAGCTTCTCCGCCATTTGATTGAATGCCTCAGCCAGCTCTTCAAATTCATCCTTCCGGTCAAAATGAAGCCGTTCCTCGTATTCCCTGTTGGCGATGGATTTTATACTGGTCGTAAGCTTCGCGATCGGATCGGCTACATATCCGGGAAAATTGACGATGAATGTAAAGGCTACCAGCGCACAGATCGTTCCGATCACGATCAGGTAAGTGGAAGCCGTTTCCGAGGTATCCTGTGTGATCAGGTTCTTGCGGACAATAGCTTTCATGTTGAGATCCTGGATGGCAAGCGCCAGTTGCCTGATCTGAACAATACTGCTGTCCGTGATGCCGACATTCTTGATCCGTTCGAACGCGCCTCTGAGTTGCCGCGTCAGTTCCTGCTCGCCCGGCTCCGTTATGTTCTGTTCCTGCTGCTGTATGTTCCGTTCAATAATCTTTATGGCAGCAGCCGAATCAATACGAAGGCTGTCGCAATTTGCAATAACATGCTTATTGTACTCAAGTGATTCATAGTTAGCCACAAGGATGTTCTGGGAATCCCTGGACAAACTGTTCAGGTAAAACATTCCCAACCCGCCGACTGCAAGGATCAATACAAAGAGGAATATAACCCCGAATGCAACTTTTGTTTTAATTCTCATGACAGTATTACTAAATCGATATCAGAACCATCCAGTTTTTTCACAAGCCTGGTGAACGACGAGGTCTTGGTTAGAATCTGCCAGATCCGGAATCGCGGCAAACCTATACAAATCGTTGTAATTTGTTTTTCTTCGGCGACCTGGATGATAGAAGCCGGAACATTATTACTTTTTATCTGGATCACCTCCGCTCCCATCTCTGTCGCCATCTTGAAATTGTTAATCAGGTGTCGCTGCACGGACAACTTGATGCGGTTGGCGTCCTCACTATGGGTTTGTACGTACAACACGTACCATTTCGAATTATAATAACTGGCCAGCCTCGCTGTTTTGCGGATAATCATCTTTGCCGTGTCATGGTTACTGCTGATGCAGGCCAGCAGTCGTTCGTGGCGAAGTCTGGTATTAATAGTAACCTCCGTGTCCACTTTTCTTTCCACCTGGGAAGCCACTTCCTTCAGGGCAAGTTCGCGCAATTGAAGTATTTTATCCGCCTGAAAAAAATTCCGGAGCGCCGTTTCTACTTTTGCCTGGTCGTAAATTTTTCCCTCTTTCAGTCGCATGATCAGTTCATCGGCTGTTAGGTCTATGTTCACGACTTCATCAGCCATCTGGAGGATTTTATCGGGTACCCGCTCGCTGACTTCTATACCCGTTATGGAATAAACCTCCTCGTTAATACTTTCAATGTGCTGGATGTTCACCGCGCTGATTACGTTGATCCCCGCCTCGAGGATCTCAATAACATCCTGCCAGCGCTTTTCGTTTTTGCTGCCCGGAATATTGGTGTGCGCGAGCTCATCTACAATCACTACCTCAGGATGGAGGTTAACGATGGCCTGAAGATCCATTTCCTCAAGCTCTTTCCCTTTGTAAAATATTTTTCTCCGCGGAATGACCGGCAGCCCTTCCGCGAGCGCTTCAGTTTCTTTCCGCCCATGCGTCTCAATGTATCCGATTTTTATATCCACGCCGTTCTTCAACAGGCTGTGCGCTTCCTGCAGCATACGATACGATTTCCCGACACCGGCGCTCATCCCGATGTAGATCTTGAACTTTCCGCGCTTTGATTTGCGTATCAGGCTAAGGAAATGCTGAACCGATTTTTCTTTATCCTCCATGTTTGCTTTCTCAAGATTCGCGCGACCCGCTCAAATTTCGGCATTTCTAGTTCAAAACTGATCGACCACGGCATTTACTATAAAATACTTCCCCTTCGGATTACAATTACAGTTCAAAAACTCACCGCCAGTGAAGTCGACAAAAACGTATTGCTTTTTGATGTACCCGTTTCTGTCGCAAACACTTCGTTCTTGCTGGTGAAATTGCGTATCTCTATTCTCCATAAGGCGTTTGGCAACAGGTAGTAGTCCAGGTTTGCGGAAACCCCGGCGGTCTTAAATCCATCGGGTGTTCCGGTGGCGATGATTACACCGTGCTTATCGTCGTAGAATTCACCACGGAGTGCCAGAGCGATTTTATCGCTTAACATAAATTTTGCAATGATCACCGGCGATATCCAGGGGTTGACAGAAGTGGTCTCCGCGCTTTTCTCTTCTACACCATAGTCGATACCGACGATCAAACCTATTTTGTCACTGACCTGAAATATCCCGTAAAAATTGTGAAAGTATCGCATCTGCCGGGCGCTGTCAGGTTTGTCGGTGCCGATAAATGTGCTGCTGTTCAGGGTTATGGATGTGTTGGGTTTAAAGGTTATTTGTGTTCCAAAAGAAGGAAGTGAATTCCCCTCGACACGCTGTATTCGCTGCCAGCCGTTCAGCACCAGTCCTGATAAGAACCACTTTCCATTATCCGAGGTGTAGGAGACTTTTGCACCCGCCTCATAGTATGGTGTATTGTCGGCAAGCATACTGCGTGTGAGGTTCCAGCAGTCTTTTCCCACGGCGCTTTCAAAACCGATGTGTGATCCGAAAATACCGGCGTCGATCCAGAGGTTCTTACTGGAGGAGATCCTGACTCCCGCATTCGCTTCATAGATATTTTTAAGTACCCCCGGTTCTGCCGCCAGGTTCGCGTTTGCATAAGTACCGGTCATGATAGCCAGGTTTCCGCGGACGTTGTCGGTGTTGTAGGATCCCTTGATATATCCCAGATTCAGGTTCACTTCATTGTGCCGGTTAAAGGAGTATACAAAACCGGGCCTTGTATTGTTCGCGGGTTTGTTAAAGTCGTAGACATAGTATGATTCCAGGTAGCCGCTTACTGAAAAAGGCGAAGGTTTCCACTCTTCCTGTGAAAAGACAAAAGTAGCGTACAGAAAAAATACGATTGACAAAAAAGTTGTTTTCATAACGTGGTTGTAGAAAAGTTCTTATTTCAGTTGATCGAGTGCGATGTTAAGGCGTAAAACATGCACGCGCGATGTGCCCATGCCGAGCATCGGTTTTTCAATGTGATCCTTCACCAGGTCACTCAGTTTTTTTCCGTCTATATTCCTTGCACGGGCGATGCGGTCAATCTGGATCAGCGCGGAAGCCGGGGAAATGTGCGGATCCAGTCCGCCGCCGGAAGCCGTTACCAGATCAACGGGAATCTCTTCTTTTTTCACGGTTGGATTGTGGACGAGAAACGTATCGATCCGCGCCTGTACGACAGCGAGGTAATCCGGGTTAGTCGGTCCCTTGTTTGATCCTCCGGTAGATGCTGCGTTATAATCCACGGCTGACGGACGACTGTTAAAATATTTGTCGTCGTCAAATTTTTGTCCGATGAGTTCAAACCCCACTACTCTTCCGTTTACAATAATCTCCTCTCCTCTTCCTCCCGCGGGAGCGGCAATTTTAGCAATACCTGTAATCAGTAAGGGGTAAAGCACTCCAAACAAGATCAGGGTAACACCCGTGATTTTTATTCCGATAATCAAATATTTTTTCATACCTCAAAGTTTTTAAAGCATTGGTGAAATTATAAGGTCGATCAGCTTGATGCCGATAAATGGTACGATGATCCCGCCCAGTCCATATATGAATAAGTTACGTGTGAGCAGGGCACTGGCGCCGATGGGTTTATAAGCCACGCCGCGCAACGCAAGAGGAATCAGCATGGGTATAATGATGGCGTTAAAAATAACCGCCGATAGAATTGCGCTTTCAGGGCTGCTCAGCCGCATGATGTTCAATGCCTGGAGGGCAGGGATCGAAGCCATAAACAACGCCGGGACGATGGCAAAATATTTAGCTACGTCATTGGCGATTGAAAAGGTTGTTAATGTTCCCCTGGTAATCAGCAGCTGTTTTCCGATTTCTACCACTTCGATCAGTTTAGTAGGATCATTGTCGAGGTCTACCATGTTTCCCGCTTCCTTTGCGGCCTGTGTACCGCTGTTCATCGCCACGCCGACATCGGCCTGAGCGAGGGCCGGTGCATCGTTTGTTCCGTCACCCATCATGGCTACCAGTTTACCGCTTGCCTGTTCCCGTCGGATATATTCGAGCTTGTCTTCCGGTCTTGCTTCCGCGATAAAGTCGTCAACACCTGCCTTTTCCGCGATGTATTTTGCGGTCAATGGATTATCACCGGTCACCATCACCGTTTTTACACCCATTTTTCTCAGGCGTTCAAAACGTTCTGTTATTCCCGGTTTGACGATGTCCTGTAATTCGATAGCACCCAATGCAACATGGTTCTCCGTTACCACAAGCGGTGTACCGCCGTTGGAAGAGATCCTGTCGACCACGGCCTTCAGCTCCTGCGGAACCTTGTTTCCATACTTCTCGATCGTTTTGGCAATGGCGTCATATGCGCCTTTACGGATCACCCGTCCGTCCAGGTCAATTCCCGAAGACCTGGTCTCAGCCGAGAACTTAACGATCCTGGCGTTCGGCACACCGTAGGTAAGATCACTGCGGCTTCCTATCATGGCGGGGTGTTTGTATCCTTTGACTGCGGCGAGTTCAACGATTGATTTTCCTTCCGGCGTATCGTCCGCCATAGACGCTATCGTGGCCGACTCGATCAGCGTGTCTACATTTACGCCTGATACCGGATAGAAGGCAGTGGCTTTTCTGTTACCAATCGTGATCGTCCCGGTTTTATCCAGCAATATGGTATCGAGATCGCCCGCTGTTTCCACTGCTTTTCCGGATTTCGAAATCACATTAGCCTGCAGGGCGCGATCCATCCCGGCAATACCAATCGCAGACAATAAACCTCCGATGGTTGTAGGGATCAGGCATACAAAGAGAGCAATGAGCGCACCAACAGAGATCGGCGTATTGGCATAATCACCAAATGGCTTAAGTGTAACAGTGACCAGCAGGAATACGATGGTGAACCCTGACAATAGGATCGTCAGCGCTATCTCATTGGGAGTTTTCTGGCGGCTGGCGCCTTCTACCAGCGCGATCATCTTGTCCAGGAAGCTTTCGCCGGCTTCCGTGGTAACGAGCACTTTTATTTTATCGGAAAGTACTTTTGTCCCACCGGTTACGGAACTCTTGTCGCCGCCAGCTTCACGGATCACGGGTGCTGATTCACCGGTTATCGCGCTTTCATCCACCGTAGCGATCCCTTCTATGATCTCACCATCCGTGGGTATAATATCCCCGGGTTCGCAGAGGAACACATCGCCTTTTTTCAAATGACTGGAAGGTTTTTGACTAACCACACCGTTATCACCTACGACTTTAGCCGGTGTTTCCTCGCGGGTTTTTCTCAAGGAATCAGCCTGCGCTTTACCCCGGGCTTCGGCGAGGGCTTCCGCAAAATTGGCGAACAGCAGGGTGATCAATAGCACCACGAATATCACGATGTTGTATCCCGGCGAACCCTGGTCGGCACTGGTGAGGGAATAAACCGAAACGAACAACATGATCAATGTCCCGATCTCCACACAGAACATCACAGGATTTTTCATCATAAGCCGTGGACTGAGTTTCACGAACGATTGCTTAATCGATTCACTCACCAGTGCAGGCTCGAACAGCTTAATATCTTTTTTAATTCTTTTGCTCATAGTAGTAATGCATTTAATTACAGGGAGAAATATTCCGCCAAAGGTCCAAGTGCCAGCGCCGGAAAGAATGAGAGTGCGGCGATGATCATGATTACCGATAGTAATACAGCAACAAAAGCAGGGCTCTCAACCTTTAAGGTACCGGCGCTCTCCGGTATATATTTTTTGGATGCGAGCGACCCCGCAATAGCAATCGGTCCAATGATCGGGATGAACCTGCCAAAGAGCATGGCTAATCCGCAGAGGATATTCCAGAAAGGGGTGGCGTCACCGAGGCCTTCAAAACCGGACCCGTTATTCGCGGCGGCAGACGTAAACTCATACAACATCTCGCTGAATCCGTGATACGAAGGATTTGCCAGCCAGCCGATATCCGGATTACTAGCCTGTATATGAGAGGCTATAGCGGTACCCACCAGGATCAGCAACGGATGGAGTATGGCTACCATTGCGGCGATCTTCACTTCCCTGGCTTCGATCTTTTTCCCGAACAGTTCCGGTGTTCTTCCCACCATCAGCCCGGAGATGAATACGGCGATAACGACAAACACAAAGAAGTTGATAAACCCGACACCTACACCGCCATAGATCGCATTGATCATCATATCCAGGATGTAAACGCCACCGGAGATCGGCGTGTGACTGTCATGCATCGAATTCACGGAACCGTTAGAGGTCGAGGTTGTTGATACACCCCACATAGCACTTGCCGCAGGGCCAAACCGGACTTCTTTACCTTCCATACTACCAAGGGTATTATCAACACCCATCCGGGCGAGTGCCGGATTACCCTGTGATTCGAAATAGACCGTAATGGCAACAAATGTTACAAAAACCATGGTCATCGCCCCGAAGAACGCGTAACCGACTTTGGGCTTGTTGATATAAAATCCGAACGCGAAAACAAGAGCGATCGGGATAACGATAATGGCAAAGTTCTCCGCCAGGTTAGTGAGGTAATCCGGGTTTTCGAATGGATGTGTTGAGTTTGGTCCGAAATATCCACCGCCGTTGGTTCCGACTTGTTTGATAGCGACCATCGGAGCAACGGGTCCGCGAGCGACGTTAACCGTGTCTCCTTCGAGTGTGATCACCTGCGCCGCACCTTCAAACGTCGACGGTGTACCCCGAACAACAAGGAACACAGCGATCACTATCGAGACCGGCAGTAGAATTCGTGTACAACTTCTTAAAAACAGCTGATAAAAGTTTCCCAGGTCGGAAGACTGGCGCTGCATGATACCTTTGAACAGCAATGCCATCGCGGCAATTCCGGTAGCAGCGCTCACAAACTGCAGAAAACAAAATACAAGCAGCTGGGTTACATACGTAGCTCCGGTTTCACCGCTGTAATGTTGCAGGTTCGTGTTGGTCACAAAACTAACGGCTGTATTGAATGCCGTTGTCGGCTCCATGTTCGTGATTCCATCCGGGTTCCAGAAAGGATGGAAAGTCTGGGTAAGAAGGACCAGCATGGCCCACAAAAAGAAAATCATGTTGAGTACAAGTGCACCTTTGAGATTTTCTTTCCAGTCCATCGGCTGGTTTGGATCAATCCCGCAAATGCGAAAGATGACTTTCTCCAGGGGTGCAAGGAAGTCGAGCCAGGTTCTTTCATTTTTAAAAACCTTTACGCAATATCGTCCAAGCGGGATCGCCAGGATCACCGTGAGGACGAAAAGGACAACAACGCCTAAAATTTCAGAATTCATTATAGATAGAGTTTAAACAGGTTATAGTCTTTTGAAAGCATCGGGAAAGAAACAGCCACCTCAAATAAACCGCGAACAATGGAGGTACGACTGTCTCCGGTTTCCGAAAATATCCATTCTAGAATTTTTCCGGTTTGATAAGCGCATACAACAGGTATATAAAAACCAGTGTGCTGATTAGTAGCAGGGTAATCATCATAGTTTTAAATTTTTTCAAATACGTTAATAAGTCTGTACAAAAGCCAGAAGCAAGCAAGCCCCAGCAGTATCATCAGGATTGTCATCATAAGTCTTAAGGTTTGGTTATGTTTAATTAAAAATACACGTCGACAAGAAAATATACTTTCACAATCACCAGAACGATCAATGCGGCCAGGAACACAAGCCAGAAAACTGTTTGCCCCTTCCGCCGCCATAGGGATTTCCAGTTTGATTTGTGGCTATCCATGCAATTTTGAATTGTTGGTGAATGTCTGTCCAATTGTTTCGTTAATGGGTGGCTTACTTCATATCGGTTTACGACATTCGTCACCCGATCGTCTACATGCCACTTGCGTATAGCATCCGGGCGTATTCGGTTCGTAGCTCCGCAGGCACAAAGAGCTCTACCCATTTTCTGATCGCAGGCTGCTTGTCCAGGGATCTTGAAAGCGTGAATAGGTATATGTTCACAATTGCTGTTTTTACGATTTCGTTGCCCTCCCGGAACAGTTTGCCCGCGACTCCGAGAAACCGGCCGAGCTTTTTATACTTTCCTTCGTCACACAACTTCAGCGATGCGTCGGCAAATGACTGCATTGACTTATAAAACTGACGGGTATGATGAGGGTCGTCTTTCGCTGATGGAACTTCGCCATCAAGCATCACAAGGGCTATTCTTTCATTGATCATGGTTGAAAATTCCTTAGTTGCGGATGCATTGGCAATGAAAATGCCCGAATAGACATATTTCTGATTATCAACCACTTAATTCTAATATGAGCCTTGCAACCCTTCGGAATCCGCAGGGTTGTTTGCTGAAACTGCAAGGAAGTGAAGTATTAGGGGAAACTATCGAAGAAAGGGACGAGTACGGATGTATGCAAAAAAGAACGTGTTCAGATATCCCAGCTCTTTGAAAAGGGCGATCCGTTGGCTCGGGCATCTTAAAAAAATGATGGCTACCTGACGCGATCGAAAATGCGGAGCCAAGACCGATAAAATACAACTGCAGGGCAACTTATACCCTGCAGTTGTGTGGAAGGATGAAACGTGATTTTGCTATCGTGGCAGAGGAAACGAACAGTCTTGTCATCGAAGATGCACTCCGTTACCATTGGGACGGCACGATTCATGTACGCGTTGATCCTACTGAAGTTTTTCCGTTACGCTTCCACAGGTAAGCATCTTATTACCGAAGTATGGATTACGGATCTCCTCGACGTCACTTAACCAGGAAGCTCCCTGGTTGTTAAATGCCATCGGACAGAATTCATAATAAGCAGTTGCTCCCCCGAGACCGAACGCCTTGATGCTCTTATAGAGATTTTCGCTTAGCGTACTGAACGCTTCACGCTGGACTTCTATATCCGACGATGACTCCATCGTTTTAAGTGAACTCTCCATACCATCCAGATAGATCATCCAGTCGTTATGAGCAACTCCCGATAGCAGTTTCATGTCGGTAGTATTTAAGGCTGTGCGGGTAGCACCTGCTCCGGAAGAAACCCTGGCGGGATCCGAAGAGACGAATGCTTCCTTTAATGTTATGTATGAATTGAATACGCCGGACAACTGCTGCTGAAACGTTGCATCAACGGCAAACTGAGGCGCGCCGGCTTCAGGAACAGCAGGCGATGCATCGACGGATTCCGCACTGGCTGCCGTGGCGTGATCATCGTGAGATTCCTTTTTATTTCCACCGCAATTGCTAAACGTAAATGCCGCGGCTCCGATCATCAGCGAAAAGAAAATTGAGTTTGTTTTCATATCAAATTATTGTTTTAGGTTAATTGTTTCCGTTTAATAATTCTGCAGAGGTTATCACTGTCAATGGCCCGCATGCGGATCTGTACCCTTTTTTAATACCATCTCGCTGTACAACAAGTAAGCACCTGTTACCGCGATACGCTCTCCTGCCACCAGTCCTTCCGTGATCTCAACCTGTTCAAAATCCTCACCTCCCGTCCTGACCATCCGGGGGCGAAAGGTATTCGTTCCTGTCTCCACGTATACATGCGTACCCTTACCATCGCGGATGACCGCGTCTGCCGGAATTGTTACTGCATTGCGTGTAGCCCTGGTGATAAATACCTGTGCCTGCATACCTGGCCTGAACTTCAACTCAGGGTTATTGACCGTCGCCCGCATGACAGTAACCTGGGTATTCACCCTGTACTCCGGGCTCAGAAAAACGACGCGGGCTTCCATCGGCGCAGAGTCAAATCCATTGATACTTACCCGGATTTTATCTCCCAATCTCACTGGTTCCGACTCGCCGGGGTATAGCTCCGCTTCAACCCAAAGCATTGCGACATTTTCAATACGATAGAGCATCGCACCTTCTTCAACATATTGGCCTTCACTCACACTAATCTCCGACACAACGCCCGGGGCGGGAGCCAGGAAAGTGATCCGTTGCCGTATAGTTTTGGATTGTGCCAGCGATACCACCTGGTCTTTGGTAAGTCCATACAATAACAACTTGCGTTCGGATGCTTTCAAAAATGATTCATAGCGCGGCTCTTCCCGCCCAAGTGCTTCAAATTGTTCTTTTGCCAGGAGGTATTCGCGTTGCAACGTGAGCAACGCCTCGCTGTATAGCTCGTATAAAGGTTCACCCGCCCGCACTACAGCGCCAGTCTCCTTTATATAAAGCTTTTCAACTCTTCCGCCCGACCGGCTACTCACCACTTCAGTCCGTTCTTCGTTTTCAGAAAGCCTCGCATTGACCACGATGGTCTGTCCTACGGGTCTGACCAAAACCTCCTCCGTCGTGATGTTGGCGAGCGCTATCTGGCTATTCGTAAACATCAGCTCATTGCTGTTACCTTTCGTTACGGGCATTTTTACCGGATCTTGCGTGATGGAGGCGGTGTCGTGTATGTCGTGAATACTCCGTTGCCCGTTCTTCTTTTCCTCCGAACACGCTATAAGCAACAGACCAAGTATAGTTATGCAGCCGAATATATTTTTCATTCTATTTCGATTTGATAAAGCTTTCGCTATCCACCATGTACTGAGCATTCGAAGCAATCTCATCGGAAGACGACAACCCCTTCGTGATTACGACCCAGCCATTCGATTGAATACCAACACCTACCTTTTTAGGCCGGAAAGCGCCCTTCTCCTTTATAAAAACAATTTTATCCAGCCCGAGATCAAGTATCGCCTCGCGCGGAACCCAGAGCGCTTCCACCGGTTTTAACTGAATTGTTGCACGCACGAGCTGGCCGATCTGCAGCTCGCCACGATTGCTTATATTCAATCTGACTTTGACAAACTCCTGTCCTTCGGTTAAGAAAGGATGCACGAAGTCCACGCTGGCCGGAACCGTTTTTCCATTGTTAAGATCGAGGGTAACTTCGTCATGAAGATTTACCCGGCCCGACTGCGCGATGGGCAAGTCAAGCTCGATTCTCATTGCGGAAGTATTAACCACTTTAAAGAGTGCCTGACCGGCCGAGACATAATTACCTGCCCTCACCAGATCCGTTGGCGTACGATTCACAGCGGTCGATGCAGCTGTTGACGCAGTACCGGACGACGAGCCACCCATACCTCCGTCCATAGATGAGGAAGCTGAAGACGAAGGGCCGGTTACCACCAGTGGGGCTTGCTGATCTTCCCCTATCACATATCCATCATAAGGACTGTAAATCGGGAAGGTCGCGGATACCTCGTTGTGTTTGATCATTTCGTCGACCTGGCTGGATGTTGCTCCCAGTAAGTACAATTTTTTCTTTGCGGATTGAATGATCTCCGTGTTTTCCCGGTCATTTTCAAGGAGGAATAACAATTCACGTCCGGCGGTTATCAGCTCGGGGCTGTAGATCTCGGCTACTTTCTGCCCTTTGCGTACCGGCTGAAATGTGTACTTCAAAAATACCTTCTCGAGACGACCACCGATCCTGGCGGGTATGGTATACACATTACGCGTATCATAGGTAATAACGCCATTGGCGTCGAGCGATGCTGGCATAGACCTGAATTCGCCTTTGATGGTTTTAATGGATGCCATTACCGTTTCATTCGGCGAATGAATGAGTCTGGCGAGACCTTCCGTGATCTCTACTTCCTCTCCTTCACGCGCCTTTCTGACCAGTTCCATACCACATACCGGGCATGCGCCTGCTTTGGCAGACACGACCGTTGGATGCATAGGGCACGTATAGGTGTCGGCATGGTCCGCATGGTCGTTGTCCCTGTTGCACGAAGCTACGGTCAGCAGGACAAGGAATATACTCAAGACATTCAAACTATTTCTCCACTTCTTTTTCATAACGCGCGATCATGGTGTAATATTCATCCAGTTTGCCGAGGTATTCCATTTGCGCCATGTTCATGGCTTCCCATCCGTCAATGACAACAGGTAACTGCTCGCGGTTCTCCTCATAGCCCAGCATCACGGCCTGGTAATTCCGCCGAAGGGCTGGGATGATCTTCGTCTTGTAGTTTTCCAGTTGCTGTTGCATCCGGGTCAGTTTTGAAGCCATGCCTGCCAGCATTCCACGTGTTTCAACGAGTAACGCTTCCCGGCTCTTTTGCATCGCTTCAATGTCATACTGCATGCCCTTTACCTCCGCCCTGTACATTCTTGACGACCAGGGCGCGATCGGAATGGATACCATTGCCATTGCCGTAAATTGTGTAGGCATATCGCCTATGGGTTGCATGTGATCAAACCTGACCCTGAAATCCGGTCTCGCCTGATTTCGCTGAACCTGCCGGGTAAACTGCATCACCTGGATGGTCTTATCTATCCGGCGAATGTCACTGCGTTGTGCGTGCAGCGCTGCCGTGTCAGAAATAACCTGAAAAGCGTCGTATCGAACACGGGTAGCGGTATCCACCATAATCTTCCTATCCGGTGGTAAATTCATCAGCGTTTTTAAACGGAATTGTTTTTCTTCAATTTCGCCTTCAGTCATCAGGATCATGTTCTGAACTTCAGCTTTCCTGCCTTCCACTTTATATACATTCCCCAGGCTTCCCTGGTTATAGGGGTACCGTAGTTGGGCAAGCTTCAGCATCAGGCCGACGATCCTTTCATTTTCATGCAACACATTCAATTTTTCTTCGGCCACCAGCCATTGGTAGTACAGCGTCCTGGCTTCGGAACGGAGCACGTTAAACTGAGACAACCTCCCCTGTTCTTCCACCGCCGACCGTGAGTTGAGGTATTTTTCAGTCGCCTTTAGCTTCGCCGGGTTGGGAATCTCCTGCTCCACTGAAAACATCACCGTACCCTTGTCACGCTCATCCATAAGTGTCTGACCCGGATAGGGCGTCATAAAAGTCCCGGCGCCGACCATGGGCGCCATCCAGCTCCTTGCACCCCTGGTATAAGCGTTTAACGCTTTCACTTTACTGTCATACTCCTGTAACATCGGGTTCTGCCCTTCGATCAGGTATAGTACGCTGTCGAGGCTGATTACCTGCGCCGTGATACTGTTTGCTACCGGCAAGCAGAAAACCGAGGTAAGAAGCCATATTCTAGTGCTTGTTCTCATACACTTCCATTTTTCCGAACTTTCTTAATTCATATTCTTTCGTCATCAGAAAGATTAGCGGAGTTACCAGCAAGATGTGCGTCGATGATGTAAGCACGCCCCCGATCATGGGGAGCACGATTGGCTGCATGACATCGCTACCGACGCCTGATGACCACAATACAGGCACCAGCCCAAACAAGGCGACACAAACCGTCATCAACTTGGGCCTGAGACGTTTTGCAGCTCCTGCGATCACAAATTCCCGCAGCTCCTCCGTTGAGATCGTTTCACTGCTATTACCCCGGAGTTTAACGAGTTGTTGCATGGCATCATTCAGGTATATCACCATAACAACACCTGTTTCAACAGCGATTCCGAACAACGCGATAAATCCAACCGCGACAGCCACCGACAGGTTAACGCCATAAAAGTAAACCATGTAAGCTCCTCCTATCAGGGCAAAGGGAACAGTGATCAGGCTGAAAAAAGCTTCCCGAACGGACTTGAACGCCAGGTAAAGCGATACAAAAATGATAAGTAACACCACGGGCAGGATCACCATCAGGGTTTGTTTCCCGCGAATCAGGTTTTCATATTGCCCACTCCATTCGATGTAATAACCATTGGGCAGAGTACCCATTGTTTCGTTGAGTTTTCCGATCGCCTCGTGCACGGTGCTGCCCAGGTCACGATCCCTGACATTAAATAACACTGCTCCACGCAACATGGCGTTTTCCGATGTGATCATCGGCGGACCGTCTTCAAATCGTATGTCCGCTACCTGCGACAACGGAATTGTTCCCAACAACGGAGTCATTACCGGAATCCTTCTTAAGTGCTCAATACTGTTCCGGTAATCCTGGGCGAGTCGTATACTTATAGTAAAGCGTTGTCTTCCTTCTATCGTCTGTCCCACAGGCGCACCGCCAATGGCGGATTCGACAATGGTATTTACATCGTCTACCGTCAGGCCATACCTTCCCAGGGCATCGCGATCGATATCGATGGCCAGGTACTTTCCGCCGGTAATGGGATCAACATACAGGTCTTTCACACCTTCAATCCCCGAGAGAGCTGCTTTTACCTTTTCGGACAACCTATAGATACTATCGAGGTTCTGGCCATATACCTTTACACCTACATCGGTACGTATACCTGTCGAAAGCATGTTGATACGGTTGATGATGGGTTGGGTCCAACCGTTTACCACACCCGGAATCTGCAACTTCGCGTCCAATTCGTTTACGATGTCTTTTTTGGTCAGCCCCTCACGCCATTGCGATTTTGGCTTTAACATGATGATGGTCTCGATCATACTAACCGGTGAATTATCGGTTGCGGTACTGGCACGCCCCGCCTTTCCCAGCACTTTATATACTTCCGGCACCGTTGTGATGATCTTATCCTGCACCTGAAGGATGCGTTTTGCTTCGTCATTCGAAACGTCCGGTAATGTTACCGGCATAAACAGGATAGATTGTTCGTCGAGCGGAGGCATGAATTCACTGCCCAGGCTCATTAGGAGCGGGATACTAACGGCGAGTGCCAGGATATTCACTCCAAGTGTTGTCTTCCTCCACTTCAGGCAAGCACGGATAGCGGGTTCATAAATTCGCTCAAGAAACCTGTTGACCGGATTTTTATGACCGTCCCTGAATTTTCCCTTCATAAAAAATGAGATGATCACCGGCGCCAGGGTCACTACGAGCACCGCATCCACCAACATGATGAACGTCTTTGTAAACGCAAGGGGATGAAAGAGTTTACCTTCCTGGCCCGTCAGCATAAATACCGGGAGAAATGAAGTTATGATAATAATCGTGGAATAAAATACACCACGAGAAACCTGCCTGGACGACTTTTCGATAATGGCAAGGCGCTCCGTTTCCTCAATCCCGATATAGTTCCGTGAAAAAAGTTTTTTGAACATTTTATTATTTTTTAGTCGGGGGATTCAATTCCCCAAAACGAGCGGACAGGTTCTTGTATGAATTTTCAGCCATGATAATTCCATTGTCGGCAATTACACCGATTGCCAGTGCAATTCCCGTAAGTGACATGATGTTCGATGTTATACCGAATGCACGCAAAAGGATAAAAGCGGTTGCGATCGTGATGGGTATCTGAATGATGATACTGACGGCGCTCCTCCAGTGAAACAAAAAGACGATCACTACCAAAGACACGACGATCATTTCCTCGATGAGCGTGGTTCTTACGGATGACACCGACTCCCGGATCAACTCACTACGGTCGTAAATAATATTGAACTTCACACCCTCGGGAAAACCTTTCGCCACTTCCTCCATCTTCTTTTTAACACCTGCAATAACGGCGTCTGCATTTTCACCGTAACGCATCACCACAATTCCGCCCACAACTTCACCTTCACCGTCAAGATCAAAAATACCAAGACGTGTCTCCCCCGTCATTTGAACAGTAGCCACATCGCGGATGGCTACCGGGGTGGCGTTCACCGTCTTCAACGGAATGTTCTCGATCTCCTCGATTGACTTTAAATAACCCGATGTTTTGATGATGTAGCCAATGTCATTCAGTTCAAACTTCCTTCCGCCCGCTTCATTGTTGTTCGATCGCACCGCCTGGATAACGTCCCGGGTCGACAGCGCGTAGTAGCTTAACTTATTCGGATTAAGGGTGACCTGGTATTGTTTCTGAAATCCTCCGAAGGATGCAATTTCGGCTACGCCCGGAGAATTCTGAAGGGCAAATTTTACATACCAGTCCTGAATGGCCCGTTGTTCACCGAGGTCCATACCGGGTGCGTCCAGCGTATACCATAATATGTGCCCGACGCCGGTGCCATCGGGTCCTAACGTAGGGGTTACACCATCCGGTAGCAGGCGCGCAGCGTAGTTCAGTCTTTCCAATACCCGCTCGCGCGCCCAGTAAACGTCCGTATCGTCGTTGAAGATCACATACACGAAGCTCATACCAAACATGGAAGAGCCGCGGACATACTTTACCTGGGGTAAGCCCTGAAGGTTCGTCACCAGCGGGTAGGTTACCTGGTCTTCCATGATCTGGGGCCCTCTCCCCATCCATTCCGTGAACACGATCACCTGGTTTTCGGACAAGTCGGGAATAGCATCGATCTTACTCTCCCTGACCGAGTAAAGTCCCCAGACGAATAAACCGGTAGCCACCAGTAACACGAGAAAGCGGTTACGCAACGAGAATGAAATCAAACTTTCAATCATAGCCTTGGATAAAATATAAAAACAGGAATTGGCTTATCGCTAAAGAGAAAGCGATCGCGGGAAGAGTGTAAACTCTCCGGTGGGGTAAGTAAAAATCAAATGAGGAATACCTGGTACGAAACGGTCAAGTCTGCCGCTCGAAGGGGAGGATCGTAGTGATGGTATGCCGTTCGGGAAAGGGGAATGGCGGGAATGACTTCCGAGATAAACACAGGCGGCCATTCCATGTCGGCGACCGGTACGGTCAGCGTGATATCCGTGGAAGTGACTTTAAAATCTTCAGCCTCGTGAACGATCGTCTCATCTTCGCAGCAGGGCTTTGTCAGTTGTTTGTGACAGGGAGGTAACCGTTTCTCCATTCCACAATCATCGGCCTTGGTGAAAAGAGCTACGTTCCGGATTTGTCCGCGGCAAAGATGAACGCCTACTATAAAACTGCTGCTGGAAAACAGCACCAGAAAGGCGAATGCGACGGATAATATAGAGCGGTATCGTTTCATTGACTTAACAAATGTAACGGAATTCGAACAATCGGGATTTATACTTTAGAAAAAAAGCGTTGCAAAATTGCGGGAATACGGCAGAAAATGGTACGTCGAGCCTTCCGGATACCCAATTTGGCAGGAATTCACGGCAAAAGGACGGCCCGATGCAAGGAACACCCAGGCAATGAGCAATCAGGATTTTTTCAGAAATTCCGTAAGAAGAACGATACTGCTGCCATTCACCCTGCAATCCACTTCCAGCGCATCTTCGGTGAGCTTTATCTTCTTACAACAGTTCCTCTTTTAAGGGTAAGCGACGATCCCTTTGCGTTGATATCTTAATGAGGGTAACAGAATCGCCGTCATGAAGTGTGTTCCCGTCCCTATCTTCATTCCAGTGCCATGATAAGTTAATTTCCCTCAAGGCTAGTGAAATAAATTTCGTAGGTGACGTAAAACGTTTCGGGGCTTTCCGCTAAAAGAAATGCATTGTTTATTATCGGGCCTTTTTCAATATTTGAAAACAAATGATCTTTTAATTATGCAACGCACAAAAGTAGCGATCCTCGGTGGCGGGTTTATCTCGGATATTCATCTTGAAAGTTATCATCGATTCGTACCCGAGGCGGAAGTTGTGGCGATATACGCCCGTAACGGGGCGAAAGCAAAAGCCATGGCGGAAAAACACCACATTCCGAAATGGTATGACAACATCGAACAACTCCTCGCCGAATCCGGATGCGAAGTAGTCGATATTTGCCTGCCTAACTACCTCCACGCAGAGGCGACCTTAAAGGCAGCCGCAGCGGGAAAACACATTATCATAGAAAAACCCCTGGCAGTGACCCTTGAGGAAGCTGACGCGATGATCGCCGCCTGTAAAACGGCCGGTGTAAAACTGATGTACGCCGAAGAACTATGCTTCGCTCCAAAATACGAACGTGTCCGGCACCTGGTTAAGGAAAAGGCTGTCGGAAATATCTATATGCTCAAGCAGTCTGAAAAACATTCGGGTCCCCACACGGATTGGTTTTATGATATCAACCTGGCAGGCGGCGGTGTGCTGATGGATATGGGATGTCATGCCTTCGGCTGGTTTTTCTGGATGCTCAATAATGCACGGGTAAAAAGTGTAAACGCCAGTATGGCGACCGTTCTTCATAAGGGACGTACGCAGGGCGAAGACAATTCTATTGTAATCGTTGAATTTGAAAATGGTGCCACTGCCGTTGCTGAAAACAGCTGGGCAAAACAGGGTGGCATGGACGACCGGTGCGAAGTATACGGCACGGAAGGCGTGGTGTACGCTGACCTGTTCATCGGCAACTCCGCCCTTACGTACAGCAAGAACGGATACGGGTATGCCATGGAAAAGGCAGATACTACAGCGGGATGGAGTTTTACAGTTTTTGAAGAAGTGTTTAACCAGGGCTATCCGCACGAGCTCAAGCATTTTATCGAATGTGTTCAGAAAGACAAACAACCCCTTACCACGGGAGAACTGGGGCGCGCCGTACTGGAAGTCATCTATGCCGCATACGCTTCGGCCGGACAGGGAAAAAAGATAAATCTCCCGTTCGCACCCGTCGTTGAAAAGCCGATCGACCTTTGGTTGAAACCTTAATCGCAGTATTGCAATTTTACTATCTAAGCGAAATCAGGCAGCGTCCGGCGATCTCTCCCGGAGAAGTGTTCGACGTACATCCGAGGTAATAAAAAAAAGCCCGCGAATAAAACCGCGGGCCTTTCGTCACGAATATTTGAAAAGGATCAGGCAACTTCCACCTTCGGGGGAATGAGTTTGTACACCACCGGGGTGACGATCCTCGATAAAATAGTGGAACTGATCAATCCCCCGATAAGTACGATCGCCAGCGGAGAGATGAGGGGATTTGTGGACAGCGCTATCGGCAACAGTCCTCCGATCGCCGTGAGTGACGTCAGAACGATCGGCAGAAAACGGACTTCGCCGGCTTCACGGATAGCTTCATCCACCGATTTCCCCTGCTGCCGTAACTGGTTGGTGAAATCTACAAGGAGAATTGAATTCTTCACTTCAACCCCTGCAAGCGCAATGAGGCCGATAATCGCGACGAATGAAAGCGGGTTCCCCGTGAACAACAATCCCAGTACGGCACCGACAATACCCAGTGGAATCACGCTCAGCACGATGAGCATACTTTTGAACGTCTTGAACATCAGGACCAACACGGCTACAAACATAAAAACGGTGACGATAATGATCGTTCCAAGACCTCCGAACGACTCATTGCTGGCTTCAACATCACCGCCCATCATAAAACTATAACCCTCCGGCAGCCGGGCACTTTTCATTTTAGCTACCACGTCGCTTATTACCTTGTCATTCAAAAATCCTTTTTGTACAAAGGCCGACACCGACACCATGCGATTTTTGTTGTAGTGATCTATTCTCAGAGGAGACGCCTCAAGCTTGAGGCCCGCGATCTGTTCGAGCGGTACGGCAGCACCGATACGGTTGTTCACAAATAGATTTTCAAGCGACGCGAGTGTCGCCCGCTCTTTTTTTGGCGTAGTCACATGTATGTTAAAATCTTCGCCTTCGGAATCAGTGAACTTACCCATATCAAGGCCTGCCACGGCCAGCCTGACTGTCCGGTCGATATCGACTGTATTGAGTCCGGTCATCCGCGCCTTCTCCTGGTTGATCACGACACGGATATCACTTTTTAAGTTGCTGACCGGGTTATTTACATATATCGTACCTTCCGTCTGCTGGAGTAACCGTTCTACCTGCGCAGCAATCGAACGGAGCGTATCGAGGTTATCGCCGAACAACCGTACCTCAACGGGAGCCACAACGGGAGGACCCTGCTCGAAATTCTTAACCTCGATTTTTGCGCCCGGGTAACCGGCAAACTCATCGCGCAACCGGTTTATGATCTCGAGTTTCCTTTTCGGGGAAGTGTGCTCATCGAGCTGGACGAATGTCTGGGCAAAGTCCGTTCTTTCGTTTTCCTGAATAACATTGTAGTAAACACGCGGATTTCCTTTTCCCACATTCGTGGCGAAAAAATTCACCTCCGGAATTTTACTCACCACCTCATCGACAACGCCGGCCACAGAATCCGTTCTTTCCAGATTGGTTTGAAGCGGTGTGATTGTATTGATGATGAATTGCGGCTTCTCCGACGCGGGAAAGAGTCCAAATCCGACGACTGAAAAAAGTTGAAGTGATCCGATAAAAATAACACCGGCAACAACCATGGTGGTTTTCGGATAAACGAGCGCCTTATCCAGCAGTCGTGAGTAGCTGCCGTGAATGAGTTTCTGCAACCCGCGCATGAAGATATTACCTCCGTCTTTCCCGTGATCCTTCAGGACGCGGCTCGACAAAAAGGGTATAACCGTGATCGATACCAGCATGGAAGCCAGCACGGACATGATCACCGCCAGCGGTAATCCCCTGATAAAGTCACCGGCTCCTTCCGGCAGAAATACCAGCGGCATAAACGCGATGATTAACGTCATGGTACAGCCAACGACAGCCAGCCCGATCTGACGTGTAGCCTTGATCGTAGCGTCCAGCCTGGAATGACCTTCGCGCATCCAGCGCTCAATATTCTCCACTACGACAATACTGTCATCAACCAGCAAACCGAGCGCGACCACCAATCCCACAATGCTAAGCTGGTTCAGACTGATACCCATCAGGTTTAATAAAACGAGGCCGATAGACAACGAAAGTGGTATGCTTATCATTACCACAGCAGCAGCGCGGGGACCAAGTGGCAGTAATGTAATCGAAACCAGCAGTATGGCGATGAGAAAATCCATTCCAAGTCCTGTGAGGCGACCGTTTACATTGTCGGCCTGATCGAAGTGATGGACCATATCGATATTTGAAGGCAGCGTCGCGGCGAAAGTTTCCAGAACAGGTTTATATAATTTTTGAGTATTGGTGATGTTCAGTCCCGGTTTTTGCGCGGCGACAACGAATACACAACGGTGGCCGTTGAGGCGTGTGATGTGTTTGGTCTCGTCAAATGTGATGAAAGCGTCCGCCACATCTTTCAGCAGGATATTCTTGCCGTTGGCAGCGTATACGATGGTATTCCTGATCTCATCGATCGATGTATAATTGCCGCTGGTTTTAATGCTAAAGGATTTTGAACCCGCCTCCACACTTCCTCCCGGGATGTTGGCCATTTCACTCTGAAGACTTCCGGTGATCGCGTCAAGCGGAATATGCATCTGGGCGATCTTTTCCAGCCGGAGTTCGATCCGGACAATTTGCTCCGGCAAACCCTGGATCTCAATGTTCTTGAGGCTGGGTATTTTTTCCAACTCGTCTTTCAATGCTTCGGCATGGAACTTCAGTCGTGACCGCGACGCGTTTTCAGAGATCAATGCTACCTGGATGATGTTGACATCGGAAGGCTGAAATTTCTGCACATCGATGTTGTAAATATCTTTGGGTAGTTCCGTACGGAGGGTATTCACTTCTCTCACCAGTTCCTGGTATTTTTCGTCCGTGTCACTCTCGTACTTGTATTCAATACGCATCACGGCCAGTCCGTCGCTGATCGTTGTACGCACACGTTTCATATCTTCCAGCTCGTTGATTGTTTCTTCCATCGGGTCAACGACAAGTTCCTCCATATCTTTGGGGCTCGTGCCGGGATATACCACCACGATGTTAAACTGTGGCGCTTCGATCTCAGGGTCTTCACTGCGCGGCATGGTAAGGAGCGTTGTTACTCCTACGGCAGCGGCCATCAGGAACATGATCAGGGTGAACTGATAGTTCTTTACCGCAAATTCTGAAATTTTCATACTTCCGTTATTTAATGATCTGGATAAGTGAGTTGTCCGCCAAATACGCGCTACCTGAAATGATCAGAGCGCTTCCGTCCTCGAGCCCGCTGCTGAGGCGGATCGTTTTTCCGTCGAAAGATTCTATGGTGACGGGTTGTTTGCGGGCTACCTTGTTGTCGGAAGTAACGAATACAAATCCTTCATTGCCGTTAGCATCAAGCACTGCTTCGTATGGAACACTCCAGGTGGAAAGCGCGATGCCTGTTTGAACCTGGGCGGAGCCGAACATACCCGTAGCAAGCCTGGCGCCGTCATTCTTCAGCAGCAACTCAACGGTAAAGGCACCGGTCACCGGATCGGATGTTTCGGATTTTCGTGTCACGGTCGCCTGAAAAATATGATCCGGGATCGCATCGATCTTTACGGAGGCTTTATCCTTCAGTGTAACCGACGCCCATTGTTTGTCACTCACGCCGATCTTCAGTATCCAGTTCCCCTGGGTGGCGGCGTTGGTGAGCAGGATCGGATCGCCGGCACTTACAACCTGGCCGGCATTCACAAATTTTTTCAACACGTATCCGTTCGCGGGGGCATGGATTTCGGAAAAACCACGATTGAACGACGTTGCCTGCAGTTGCTCCTTCGCGACGGACAAAGCGGTCTCCGAATTTTGCAGCTGTTCCAGGGTCGCCACACTATCCTTGTATAAATTGGTGGTGCGCTGAAAATCACGCTGTGCTTTTTCATAGGCGAAACGCGCCTGTGAAACCCAGGCGTTGATCTCCGTCAGGTCAAGTTTAGCCAACAGTTGACCTTTCCGGATCGGGTCGCCTTCCTTCACAAAGACGGCGCTGACAATGCCGCTGATCTTAAATCCAAGGACCGCTTCATCTTCCGTGGTCAGTTGTCCGGAAGCAGTGATCACGGGTGTGGCTGCGGTTTTTTCCACTTGAATTGTTCTGACAGGAACTGGGGCCGACGTCTTAGGAATTGCGTTGGTAGCGCTCTTTCCATCCGTGCAGGATTGAAAAAATACAGCTGTCATGGCCATCAGTGTCGATGACAGGATAACGTTGATCGGATAATTTTTCATGAGTTTGATTTTTTAAAATTCGAGGGTATATGAGGCGGTTTCGCGTTCCAGCTTTGCCGACGCTGTGAGCATTTCAAATAGTTTCAGGTTTTGCTGAAGCTGCGACGAGGTAAGCTGGTTTCGCGCATCCAGAAATTCGATCAGGGAGTTGATCCCCTGCTGATATCCTTTTTCGATCAGGTGGAAATAACTTTGAGCTGATTTCAGCTGTTCGCGGGATGCGAGAAAATTTTGAGATGCAGTCCGCAAATCATTCCTGGCAACCTGCGCCGACAAATTGAGTTGCTCAGTAGTATTTTTCAGGCTCAGCTCGGTTTTCTGTATCTCCAGGCTGCTCTGCCGGATGGTTGCGTTGGTCCGGAAGCCCTGGAACAACGGCATGGATAGTTGTATGCCGACGAGGTAATATTTCGAATTCTCATTTACCTTCCAGTCGGAAGCCTGTGAACCCAGGTCAAGGAACGCATTTACTTTCGGAACCCGCGTTAATTTATTCAACCGAAGTGCCGACTGATTGATGGCGGCAACGGTCTTCAACATTTTCAGTTCTTCCCGTTCTCCTGTTTCAAGCAACGATGTATCCCCGACCGGCGCATCCGATGTTGAATAGTTTGTGTCGATAGCGGTGTCGAGATCCTTGTTCAGAAGAAAATTAAAATATTTCATTGCATTTGCCGCCCGGTTCTGCGCCGTAACAAATTCCGCCCTTACCCGCTCCAGTTCGCTTTTCGAGCGCAGGTAGTTCGCGGGCAGGCTTTTTCCGTTTCTCAGAAGAGATTCGTTGACCTCAACATTTTTCGTCACCAGTACAATGGCACTTTCATAGATCCGGATGGCCGATACGGCACCCAGGTACGTGAAATAGGCCGACTTGATATCGTACACCAACTGACGGCGGTACAGATCCAGTTCATACTGTTTCATCATAACCTGTTGTCCCTGGATCGAACGGTTGAGATAGAGGTCGGTGTTGATCAGCGGAAGGTACGTTTTGACCCGCGCATCATACTGATTCCTGGGGAAAAAATTTTGATTGACGTTCTCCACCTGAGGGAAAGCATCGCTTTGAGTGATCTGGTTAAGCGATGTATAAACCGGATTCAACAGGTCCCCTATGGGCAGGGCGATACTTCGGCCTCCTTCGCCGGAAGTATAATCCGCCAGCAGGTTCACCGAGGGCAGGAAATAACTTTTTGCAATCTGAAGGGATTGCTGAGCCTGCTGCCAGGACAGGTTCTTTTCCTGGAGCACAAGATTACTTTTCAGTCCTTCCTGGATGTAGGCGTCCAGTGGATTCTGAGCGCTTGCAGAAATGGTCATCACGACGAGGATGCAAGCCATGGCCCCGCGCATGAATGTCTTGGTTTTGAGGGTGTTAGTTTTCATTGAAAATAAAGTTTACACTGTTAAGTCGAACGGCAAATTTTTTTATTGTATGAGATTTTGGTGCATACGCTCCAACATCTGGTTTATGATATCGCCGGCATTTGCGCTGAGGTTTTCCTGGTTTGCTTCGCTGATGACGGAGCAACGGCCCCGAATTTCGAGAGAGCAAATTCCATGAACCATAGACCAGCAGGTAAAGGAAAGGATCTCCGGGTCCATACCCCTGAAATAACCTTTGCTGATACACTCCGTGACCGTCCCGAACAACGCGCCAAACGCTTTATTTCCCTCTTCCCATTTTTCGTCGTGCTTATCCTTTGTCAAGGCGTTCATCGGGGACCTGCTGATGAACATCAGGTCGTAAAATTCACGGTTTTCCAGGGCAAAAGTAATGTAGGCCTTTGTGATGGCTTTCAGCCTTTCAAAGGGATCGGCGACGTTTTGAAGGGCACGCAGGTACTGGTTAAGCAGAATAAACCCTTCCTGGTGAAGGGCATAAAAAATATCATCCTTGTCTTTAAAGTGCAGGTAAATAGTCGTCGGGGAGTATTCGATTTTTTCCGCGATGTTACGGATCGACGTTTCTTCAAAGCCACGCTGAATGAACAGTTCTTTTGCTGCTTCCAGGATCTTACCCTTCAATTCCTCTTTCTGGCGTTCTTTGCGGGCTGCAATGGACATTTTTTTGGGTTTGTAATTTACTTAACGGTGTAAAGTAAATTATTGTTACCGGAAATCGCAAAACATTTTTTGTAAACCTTTAAAAGGGCGTTAATTACCCTCGAAACAGCCACCCGCCCACTGAAAAATAGCAGTATGGTCACCTTTGCGACCAATGATCAGCGGCCTGTTCTTCATCTTTGTCAAAAAAGCCATGATGATCCTCACAGCCATAGGACTTTATGTCGCATCTGGACTGGTATTCGGTATTGTCTTCGTCACGCGGCTGATCCGCACCGTGGATGAGGGTTCCGCCGGTTCGCCGTGGACTTTCAGGCTTGTGATCCTGCCCGGCTGCATCGTGCTTTGGCCGATACTGCTATGGAAATATTTTAAAGTCCGTCGGACCGGCAGTCATGATTAAACCACTCAGGCGATATCACTTTATTATTTGGAGAACGCTGGCATTCGTGCTTCCGTTTTCTTTCGCCGTGGCAATCATTGTAAGACCGCCGGCCTCAGAAATCCGGGGTGAGGCAGCAGACGCGTTCTCAGCGGAACTGGCCATGCTGAATGACTCAACCGCTCTTGTTACGATAAACGTCGGAAAGCCGCTGGCCACTCCGTCCTGTGTGGTCTACTACGACTCGCCTGAAAAAAGAACGTTGTTGGGCAGGCTTGATCACCAGGGAGAATACCGGTTCAGGATCGAACGTCCGGCAGGAACAGTAACACTGAATCTCGTAGATGTCATTCATCAACAAACGATCCGGTCATTTTCATTACCCGAACATTAAACAGCCATAGTTTCAATCATGAGCGCATCTTATCAAGCCATATTGTGGAACCGGCAAAAGAAAATATACGACCGCGTCATCGCGGCGTTCGTGCTGCTCTACCTCGTGACATTTGTTTCCCTTACTGTCGTTGTCAACCCCGGTGTAACACAGGAAACGCTGATCATTCGATCAACCGCCACATTGGCCATCTTGCTACTCCATGTCATCCTCGCCATCGGACCCCTGGCGAGGTTAAATCCAGTATTCCTGCCGTTGCTGTACAACCGCCGTCATCTGGGTGTCACTATGTTTTTTATAGGAGCCGTTCACGGCGTTTTTTCGATCATCCAGTTTCATGCCCTGGGAAACATCAATCCTGTCCTTTCGTTGTTCACATCGAACACCCATTACAACTCTCTCAGCAAATTTCCATTCGAAGTGTTCGGCTTCTTTGCGTTGATCATTTTTTTCCTCATGGCAATCACGAGTCA
The DNA here is from genome assembly GCA_041742155.1 of Chryseolinea sp. Taxonomy (GTDB): domain Bacteria; phylum Bacteroidota; class Bacteroidia; order Cytophagales; family Cyclobacteriaceae; genus Chryseolinea. The sequence continues at coordinate 262,434 of JBGSJE010000016.1, forward strand.
CGATTTCTGGCTTCATAACCTGGGGCCACGGGTTTGGAAAACGCTCCATATGACGGTCTACGCTGCTTACGCCCTGATCGTTCTCCATGTGCTCCTGGGCATTTTGCAGTATGAAACGTCGCCCGTACTGGCTACCGTTCTGGCTACCGGTATCGTAACGATCGTTTCACTTCACGTTCTTGCCAGCCGGCACGAACACCGTTTCGACCAGCCGGTGACCGTCGGCCATGAACAATTTATAAAAGCCTGTTCGGTGGATGATATAGGGGAAAAGCGGGCTAAAGTTGTTCATTTCGGAGCCGAAAGGATTGCCATTTTCAAATATAACAATCAGGTATCGGCGGTCTCCAATGTGTGTAAACATCAACATGGTCCGTTGGGAGAAGGAAAAATAATCGACGGGTGTATTACCTGCCCGTGGCATGGATATCAATACCTGCCGCATAACGGAAGTTCACCGCCTCCATTCAAGGAAAAGGTAGCGACCTATGATGTGAAGGTGATTGGTCGTGATGTCTGGATTAATCCCCAGGCGTTCCCGGAAGGCACGGAAAGGACTCCCGGGATGTATGAGTGAAGGAATTGTGAGGGATATTGGCGTCCCACCCGGCAAGAGAAAAATCAAATAATCTGATACGGTTATGAAAGATGATGAATTTTACGTGGGGTATATGTCCGAAGCGCCCACGCGTACAGCATCGGTGATAAGGAAGACCCTTGCTTACCTCGGAGCTCTCGTTGTAAGCATTGGTGCGATACTGGTTTGGAGCCAGAAAAAATTCGCACCATCGGAATTTGAGTATGGCATAACTACCACCGTTGACGGCTATCTTTTTGTGGAACCTGTGCCGCACCTCGCTGTTCCATTGGGAACGTCGCCGGACGGAAGCCAGCTTTATGAGAACATTCTCCTCGTTGGTTCCGGCAAAGCGGGCGCAAAAGACGTCATCGCTGCGATCGCTCACACCACCAACAAAATCCTGGTTGGTTCGAGAGTACGGCTTGCCGGCTACCTGATCTATGGCGATGGGAAGACGATCCTCCAGGTCACAGCGGAAGACAATGAAAAAGTTGAAGTTTCCTCTGGTATGGTCCCGTCGCCTCACACCGGCATAAGCCAGGGAAATCTAACGGTGACAGGCGAGGTCGTGGATCCCAAATGTTATTTTGGTGTGATGAAACCCGGCGAGGGTAAAGCGCATCGTTCCTGCGCGATAAGGTGTATTTCAGGTGGAATTCCACCGGTATTCCATGCAAGAGGCTCAACGGACTATCTTATATTAGCGGATGAAAATTTCAATTCCCTCAACGAACGGATCCTGCCGGTCGTTGGTGATGAGATCACCCTGTCGGGGGAAGTCATCGGTTGGAATGACTGGAAAATACTTAAAGTGGCCGATAAAAGCATTAACGGCATCGTTTCTCAGCGTAAACTGGAGGAAATGTTGACAGCCTTTAACAAAGGTATGACGCAATGCACAAATGAATAGGCTGATTATTTTAAAAAATATCAAACAATAATAAATAAACTGATAACATGAAGACCGTCATCATCACCGGAGCGTCCGGTAACCTGGGAAAGGCTTCTGTCGAAAAATTTCTCGCAGAAGGTTATAAGGTAATCGCCACTGTTACACCCGGGAAGACACTGGGTTTTGAAGTCAGCGGCGACGTTGAAACGTACGACGCCGACCTGACAGATGAAACGTCGGTCAGTGCTGTGATGGCTGAGATCATTTCAAAACATAATGCCATTGACGCGGCGCTGCTCCTGGTGGGTGGCTATGCGCCGGGTGGACTCCGGGAGACCGATGGTACGGTTCTGAAAAAAATGTTTACGCTTAACTTTGACACCGCCTATTTCGTCGCCCGCCCGTTGTTTGAACAAATGATGAAACAAACCGGGGGCGGACGAATCGTATTTATCGGATCCCGGCCTGCCCTTCGTCCGAAAGAAGCCAATAAATCACTAGGGTATGCGTTAGCCAAGTCGCTGGTATTCAAACTCGCCGACGCCCTCAACGCTGCGGGGTCAGCCAATAATGTTACGGCTTCCGTCGTTGTTCCGAGTACCATTGACACACCGGTTAACCGGCAGGCTATGCCCAATGCCGATTTCTCAGCCTGGGTGAAGCCGGAAGAAATAGCCGATGCAATGGCGCGGATCTGTTCCGGCGAAAGTAAGGCATGGCGCGAGACTGTTTTAAAGATCTACGGACGCTCATGAACCCTGGTCCATGAAAAGAGGGTATATCAACATTGTCCGAAATATCAAAAATAAACCTGTATCCTTCGATCCGGCCTTCAGGCCGGCGAATGACAGCCAGCGGATTCTTGCACTCCGCAGGTTTAAAATATTCAATACACCCTCGGAAGAGATCTTCAGCGCGTACACGGAACTGGCTGCACTCACTTTTAAAACTCCGATCGCCCTGATGTCATTTGTGGACGAGGAGCAGGTGTTTTACAAAGAGAGTTACGGAGTAAGCCGGACGGGCCAGGTAGTCAGCCGAAAGAACAGCCCATGTACACTCGCGATACTGAACGCCGAAGTCACGGTTTTCCGCTATGCGCTGACCGACCCCTGTGTTCTGGCCGATGAAAAAAAACGGGAAGGTGCAGGATATAAATTTTATGCAGGCGCTCCGCTCGTCACAACGGACGGGTTTAACATCGGTATGCTGGCGGTAGTCGACCGCAAACCTAGAGAATATTCGGATGACGAACTTGATCGGCTACAAGAATTGTCGCTAGAGGTGATGACCGAAATTGAATTCAGGTCGGCAGTAACAACAAACCTCAGTATCCCGCAGCTCAACAACCGGCTCAACAGGCTGCATTCACGGGTAGAAGCGTTGCGTCATTGATTTACATTCCCGGCCAGAGAGAAGCGGGATCTACCTATGAAAACCAAAGCCACACAGCCACCGCTACCAGAATAAGACCCGAAAGAATGTATTGCCCCTTCTTCGATCGTCTTTGAATGACCGGCGCGGCAATACCCGCCAGATATCCATAAGAAAGTAATACGAAAGTATCGATGAGGATTGCGACTACCCCAAACAATCCAACCTGGGGAAGAATATCAGTAGCAGGGTTAACAAAACCCGGTAATACCGTCACCCAAAAAATAAATGACTTCGGGTTCGATACGACTGTAAGCATTCCCTGCACAAAGTAACGGCCGCGCGAATCTGTTTTGAGTTCCTCGCCAGGGACCGATCCGTTACTAAATCCAGCCTTCAGCATTAACCAAGCGCTATACAATGTAAAAAGAACTCCTCCATACTTTATGACCTGAAATAGCTGCGGGAATTTCAGGAGGATCACTCCCAGCCCAAAGAGTGACAACACGAGATAGATCAGATTGCTGGCGACGATCCCCAAAACGCTGAGGGTACTGCTTTTCATTCCTCCGTGAATAGACTGTGAAACAATCAACATGACGTTCAGTCCGGGAACCAGTGATATTATTAATACGGTAAAGCTGAAAACAAGAAGGTTATAATTCATGATGGTGATGCGGCAGCAAAAATACAAACCTGGGGAGGATTCATATAAACCGGAATGAAATATATTGTCTTATCACTCCTGCGGTCGCATTCCAATCGGCGCTTGTCCCATTCGTCGTTAAAACCAAAAAAAAAGGCCGCCTCATATAAAGCAGCCTTGGTTCGTTCTTGTCGGACTGTTACTGCGAGGAAAGGCTGTTCCTGTTATTCAACTGTATTTTGTAGATGCTGGAACTGGCTGTGATATACAGTGTTCGGCCATCTTCACCCCATGCCATGTTTGCTGCGTGTTCAGGAGTGCGGATCCGGCCAAGGTATTTGCCGCCCTGGTCGATGATCCAGATCCCATCAGGTCCGGCGCAAAATACGTTGCCGTACCCGTCAACTTTAATTCCATCGAGAGCGTCGTCGCCATCCGTATAATTCATGGTGAAGAAATCCCGGCCATTGGTCAGTCCACCGTTTTTCAATACTTCATAGCGGCGTATCACTTTTGTATTATGGATGTTGGTAATATCCCAGTTACTCACATACAGGTATTTTTCGTCAGGTGAAAATGCGATACCATTTGGCCCTTTCAGGTCCGCCGTCAGCAGCCGTACTTGTCCGTTAAAGACCCCGTACACACCGGAGAAGTTCAATTCTTTGTTCGGGTCGTCAAAAGTCTTTGGCAACCCGTAAGGCGGATCGGTAAAATACAATGCACCGTCCGAACGGTAAACGAGATCATTCGGACTATTGAGTTTTTTCCCCTGAAAGTTGTCTGCCAAAACGGTTACGGGCCCCTTCTTCTCGATTCGAACCACACGCCTTTCACCGTGTTGACAGATTGTTAACCTCCCCTCCTTGTCAAACGCCAGACCATTGGATCCGGGCTGATGATATATACCGATGTCTATCCCTGCATAGCCGCTTTTCGTTCGGTAGATTTCCACGTTGCCGTTTTCCGGTTTATACGCATAGATAACATTGGTATTTGGATCGCTGAATAACAGAAAACCTTCAGGGTGCCATGCCGGTCCTTCTGTAAACTGAAAGCCGGTTGCAAGTTTCTGCATTCTTGTTCCGGGCGCGATCACACCGTCAAGCGCAGCGTCAATCTTTATTACGTCACCCAGATTCTGCCATTCCGGATTTCGGGGTGCCGGCTTATAAAAATCCAGCGTGGCCGAGCGGACCCAAATGTAATTCTCCGGCAAATCAGAGACGGGAGCATTCATTCCGAATACAGCAAGCGTTATGCGTTGTCCCGGTTTTACATCATTTGCAATCACAACCCTGTTTCGCGCATTCCATCCCTTAACGGTACCCCCACCCGACTGACCGTACGATTTGTTCAATGTCCCGTCGACAAATACTTCCGCATAATCGTCGACTACGACTTCGAAGATTACAGTAGCTCCCGTGGTGCTGAACGTGCCGAGTTTTTCCGGTATGGTTACCGTGATCCGGTACCAATTGAAAGACAACAGCCCGTTGCCTCTCCTGCGTTCGAGAGAAGCAGGATCCAGTCTTTCCCAATCACTGTCGTTAAAGTCCTTTGCTCCTGCTTTTGGAAAAATGTCATGCGTTTTAAGGGTAGCGCCGGTAGGATACAATACGTGTACGTCATCCGGTGAAGGACCTGGAGCACGGAAGTCACGCACCACCAGCTCCACGTCGCGATATCGCCATTCACCTTTCACCCGCGCAACACCTTCCGTTGTTTTCAGGTCAACGACAGCATCCGGTTTTCCCAGGGCAAGTTCGACCGACTCCTGAGCGTATATGGCAGAAGATGCCAGAAAAATGAATCCGGCCACCGCCCAGATATTCCGGCTCATGTTGTATAGCAGTTCAAGACTCATTGCTGGTCAATTTTCGCTTTCGCTCCGGCTTCGGCAATCTCAACGTCCTGTTGGGAACTCGCTGCCCCGCTCACCCCAATCGCTCCCACAATTTGACCATTGACAACAATGGGGACCCCGCCTTCAAGCATATTATAACCCGTAGTGATCAATGCTGACCTCCCGTTCTTGATCGCGTTTTCCATATTGCGCGACGGCTGTTCAAACATCGCTGCTGTATGAGCTTTCTCATACGCCACCATAGCAGAACCCGCAAAGGTCGTTTCCGGTCGTTCGACGAGAAGCAGGTTACCGCCGCGGTCTACAACAGCAATGGACGGTCCCCCATGCGGCGCCTGGACGCTTGCAGCGTATTTTCTCGCTTCTGTTATTACTTTTTTTGCTCCGTCAAGTGTAATGGATCTTGTATCTGTGGTCTGCGCCTTCAGGGAAGCCGTTGCCAGCACTAAGAATAGACAAGTTATTTTCATAGTTATAATTTTAAGATTTCGTGCACCTGTAGTTCTTTCATGTTATCTGGCCGGTTTGTCAAACCTCACCGTATGCCCGGCCCTCTTGCGCTCAATGTCCGGCCACTCCGAATCCGCCCTGGCGATATTCCCCGGAACGTCCTTGGTAAAAAGGTAATATGCTTCTTTCGTATGCTGCAGCATCAGCCTTCCATTCTCGATAGAGAATATTTCAGGATCAACGGGCCTTAGTTTGCCCAGGCTCATGGCATATGCGCAAAAGCCTCCATACTGGGGAAGATATTGCCTCGGATTGTTTCGGAATAGTGCGCGGTGCTCCGCCGATATGAACAGATACTTCGCGCCGTGGAACCACTCCGCAAATCTTGCGTCACCCTTCACAGCCTTCATATCGGTATGATAAGCAACTACATCATAACCCTGATTAGCCAGGCCTTCGCCGTCGATATTAATTAAAAAGTGTTCAACACCTTTGAGAGGGATTTGTTTCCCGCCATTCTTTACAACGGCCGGCCAGTTCCGGTCTGCGTCGGCGAGTAGCCCTAGGGAATTTTTATTCCACAGGTCCGCCGCTTTTTGGTTGTGCTGACAAATCAGCCGGTCAATTCCGTGCTCATCCTGCTGTACCTTGCAGAATTTCGGGTCAATCGGCGAAACATGGCCTTGTGACACCGCGTAGGCGCAAAAGCCTCCAAACTGGACCTCATACTTCTTTGGATCCGAATCGAATCGTTGTTTGTTCGCCAACGATACAAAGTAATAGATGGATCCCTTGTAAGTTGTTTGAAAGTCCGGAGACCCTGCTACGGCTTCGGGGCCGGTGAAATAAGCAACCGGATCATAACCATCGATCACGACACCTTTGTCGTCGAGGTTGAGTAAAGGGGACTGCCCAAACAGAGAGCCCGTCACAATAAAAACTGACAATACAATCATGTAGCAACGCATATGTGTTTCTTTAATTATTCAAAGAAACGGTCACAGGCATTCACAGTTTGTCATGAATATTGCGGGCATTAAAACTTGATCAAAAAAATCCCGGGCGCATGCGCCACTTAAGATTAATCAAACGCATAACGAGAACTACCAACCCGCAAGAATGTTGCGCCGGATAACTTCATGCGGCCATCCGTTAGTAACCCATACGCGGTGGTCACTATTCGCTTCGAAGGGATTTTATGGGATTAGCGTTAGCTGCGCGAAGGGCCTGATAGGCGATCGTGAGTGATACCACGATCAGCACCAGCGCAAGACTGGCCACATAGCTCAGGCTATTGATGTCGGTATGGTAGATGAAGTTCGATAACCATTGATCCATCAGGTAATAGGAAACGGGAACCGCTAAAATAAAACCGATAACGATCAGAAGAGCAAAATCGCGGTAGATCAATCCAAGGATACTCCTGACATTTGCTCCCAGCACTTTTCGCACACCAATTTCCTTTACCTTACGCTGAACCGTAAAAAGTACAAGCCCATACACACCCAGGCAGGAAATGAGGACCGCAATGCCGGTAAATGTTTGAATGATTACGCCGAAATTCTTATAGGCAGCGTACTGTTGACTCAACTGTTCATCCAGAAATGAATACTCGAACGCCTTTTCGGGAAATATCCTGTTCCACTCCCCTTCAAGCTTCTCCAAAACCGCATCGATATTCGTGTTCTCGAACCTGACCGATAACATACTGAACAAATTGGGATCAAGTTCCAGCACAAGAGCGGACATCGGGGTGGCCAGCGAAGCAAAATTAAAATCCTTTACCACACCTACGACCTTACCTTTTTTTCCTTCCCTGTCAATCAATTTACCAATCGCGTTATGCGGAGATTGCCACTTGAACTCCTGCACAGCGGTTTCATTTACGATGTATGCTTCGGCTTCATCCGTACCATAGTCACGGTCGAAGCTTCTGCCCGCCACCAGTTCCATTCCGTACGATTTGAGAAAATCATAGTCGACAGACATGTTGGCAATAAACATGTTATCCTCCTGGGTAAATCCATCGGGAATTGTTCCCCGGAAAGTGACTCCGAGGCCCGGTGCGCCGGAAGATAACGTTGTCTGCATTACCCCGCTTTGAGCCTCGATGTTGGTTCGGAAGGTCTGCAGACGCGAACGGAAAGTTGAATCCCGTTGAGCAAAAAAACCATTAAAATTCTGGCTGAATAACGGGACGTTTATAACCTGGTCTTTGTGAAACCCCAGCGGGCGATCTTCCAGAAAATCAAGTTGACGTATAATTAATATTGAGCCCGATAGCAACATACAGGCGATACTGAGTTGAAAGACAACAAGCGTCTTCCGTAAAAATTCGTCGCTGTAACCCGACATACCATTACCCTTTAACGCGCTGACGGATTCAAACCGCGTAATAAAATACGAAGGATAGCCGCCCGCCAACGCGGTAATGATCAATAACAACAAAAGGGACCCGGTCACTAACTTAAGATCTACGGCACCGGCGAAGGTGAGGTGTTTGTCGGTTAACAGGTTCAGCAGCGGCAACGTAAAATAAAATACAACAAACGCCATGGCGATGGAAGCCAGGCAGAATAAAAAACTTTCGGCCAGGAATTGTGCTATGAGGTGAAAGCGCATCGATCCGAGAATTTTCCGGATACCGATTTCCTTGATCCTGGTAAACGACTGAGCCGTACTCAAATTAATGTAGTTGATACAGGCAATGATGAGTGTTAAAATTCCCACTCCGATAAAAATATAGAGGTTCGTCCAGGTGTTGGTCGCAGACGGCTCCATCAGCAACGTGCTTCCCAGGTGAATTTCGGTTAATGGCATCAGAGTAAATACTTGCCCTACCAGGAACCTGGGCTGGGCATATTTCTTTATCAGTCCGTCCATTCCCTTATTGATGGTCTGCGGATCCGCTCCCGGTTTCAGAAGCACATAGGTATAGGAATGGCTGATGATAAAATTGATCGCAAGATTGGCTTTGAGTATTTCAGACGTCTGATCACTTTCCATATCGAACATGTTGTCGTAGGGAACAAGCATGTTAAAACGGATGTGCGACTGCTCGGGGAAACTTTTCACAACACCCGTGACCCTGAACTGTTCTTTACCCCCGAAAGTGAGGGTCTTGCCGAGGGGGTCCTCCTTCCCAAAATATTTTTCAGCCATTTCTTCACTAATGACTACGGTAAACTTTTCGCGAAGCAGGAATTCAGGGTTGCCCCTGACAAAATCGAAGGTGAACATTTTTGAAAGGGCCGAGTCCGCGAATAAGACGTCGGTCTCTTCAAAAGCCTCGGGGCTATCCGGGCGGGTGATACTGACATTGCGTATGTAAATGCGGGCCGACTCTTCGACCTCGGGAAAATACTCTTTGAGAACCGGACTGATCGGTGGTGGACTACCGGCAAGCTCCAGTCCGTTAGGAGCCACATAACGGATGCGGTAAAGGCGATTGGCTTTGTCATGGAAGCGATCATACCCAATTTCGCTCCGTACATAGGTGATGATGAGCAATGCGAGCGAAAGTCCGCAAGTGAGGCCGATAAAATTGATCGTGGAGTATGCCCGGTATTTTACGATGTTACGATAAGCCGTTTTGAAAAAGTTCTTCAGCATACATGTCGAATTTAGTCACCCAATATGTGTTACTTCTCAAATATCCCAACCACGTGCCCGTCAGGATCGCGTACGTAAAAGCCTCTGCGGTAGTTGTCGTTATTTGACGGAAGAACGATTACACCATCCGAAATAATGGTATTACCTCCCTCCTTCAGTTTTTCAAATAGTCCCGTGGCATCCGGTGTGATCACGATGGTTTCCCAGTGTATAAGATCATCCGGTCTCGCATTCACCGGATAAGGTTTCCCATCTGCCGGAGCAAGGTAGTCCAGAAACTCGACACCCGGACCATTCCTTGTTTTGTTGCCGGAGATACGGAGCCGTGCACCCGACACGTTATTCAGATGTTCCTGCTCATTACCAAAATTATAACTTTCCCCCTGAAATTTCATACCCAAAAGATTATTATAAAATTTCCTGCTTGCGGATGTACGGGAGACCGCAATAGCTGTATGATCAATGCCGAGAAACAGGCGATTATCGTGTTGCTGCCACTTTGGATTCCCCTTTCCCTGCGGAAAGTGAATCAATTCAAGCGTATGGCCATCGGGATCCTGGAAGTAGAACGCTTTGATACCCTCCGCCGCCGGAATAGTTTTTGGCAATGTTTGCGGTCGTGTAGACACATGTGTTATGTTATGTGTTCGTAACCTGTCATATGCGGCGTCCATATCGCTTACCACGATAGCTATATGTTGAAACCACAAGTCATTGCTCCTGGAATCCTGGGGAACCGGACGGCCTCCGGCGGTCAGGTAGTCTGTAAGCACTATATATTCGTCGCCCAGTCTCAGTTTAACCTTTCGCAGGTGAATACCAAAAAGGCCTTTTAGCTTTTCATAAACTTCCCCGTCCGCATACTCGTCAGCAACCTTTTCAAATAGTAGTACGTCGGTATAAAAACGAAGGGCCTCGTCCATGTTCTGCACAGTGATCCCGATCGCTTCTACCCGGTCGACGGATTGAGACACTGAGTGTCGGGTAGTTATTACAACCAGGCAAAATACCAATACGTAAATCCGGCTTTGACCCACGATACGATTCATCATATTAAGATCTGTTTATAGATCAGGCGTTCCTGTTGGAAACGTATGATCCCGTTTTAATTCACGTTCAAGAAAATAGTTTAGCAAGGTTCGAAGGGTGGCGATCGCTGTGAGTTTTCCAATATCTTCCCAGGTTGGCGCGATCGCCGTTCTCACGACATCGGCGGCTAATAAGAACTCAAGAGACAAGGCCAGCGACTTTCCCAGTCTTATCCGTATATCCCATTCGTTTGTTTTCCGTGCAATCGTATTGGCGACGTAACGAATCGACGCGAGGACGATTCCATGTCCCACAACCAGTGTGCCAATACCCTCGATAATACTCCCCAGGGCTACCGTTACGGTTTTAACGATTTCTTCCATCACGTTACATCATTTGTGGCAATCGTTGTAATGTCAATACCGGACGGCAGCAACTCGTTTTTCGTTCAACGGGTATCCGGATCGGGTTACGTTGTGCTTCCGCATGTGCTGCGGCAAAAAAAAATACAGGAAACCCAAATGCGTCATTTTTCCATGACCTGTTTAATATGATCGCCGACCCGCAATGCATTCGCCGCGATCGTTAACGAGGGGTTAAAGGCACCAGAGGAAACAAAAAAACCGGCATCGACCGCATACAGGTTATCGACATCATGCGCCCGGCAGTTTTCATTCAGCACAGAAGTCTTCGGATCGGTGCCGAATTTTAACGTACCCATCTGGTGTGAAACGCCACTCACGCCGAGATCATATCCAACACGCGTTGCATTCCTGAGCAAGGGGTCTTTTTCACCGAGCTGATCGATGATGTTATTCAATTTCAATTTTATGCGGTTGTAAGCCTCCCTGTTGTTAACGGTGTATGCTGTTTTAATCGTACCATCCCTGCGAAGCGTGACCCTGTTTTCCGGATGGGGAAGATCTTCTGCTGTGATCCACCAGTCGATCGAATGGGAAGAAAGATCCTCGAAGGTTCTTCGGGGAAAATAATCGCGCGCCAGGTCCATCAGCGTATCCGGATCATTTTTGCCCATCAACTGGATGGCACCGATGGGATAATCGGAATCCGGGGCTCCATTGTAGAAGTCTGCAATAGCGAAAGATTTTTGAAACTGCGACGTATTGATCTTGTCGGAAATCGAAATCACACATCCGTTCTGATGAAGCATGTAATTGCGTCCGACCTGGTCTGAACTATTAGCCAATCCATTCGGGTGGCGATGGCTGGCCGAACGCAGCAGGATCGCGGCGGAGTTTACGGCGCCGGCGGCGAGAATAACAATGTTGCTTTCAAAACTCAATGCCTCACCATTACGCGTGACCTGTACGGTAGATACCCGTCGCCCCGCCCTGTCGGTCACAAGTTTATCCACGTGAGCTCCTGTAAGAAGTTTTACATTAGGCATGGACAGCGCCTGTTTAAGAGAAGTTACCTGGGCATCCGCCTTCGCTTCCGTGGGATCGGGAAACCCATCGAAATTGCTAAGACGTACAGGAGAAGAACCCGCCTTCCCGTTTTCACCTAACCTGACACCTATTGGTAGCGGAAAAGGTTTATACCCTAACTTGCGGATGCTATCGTACAATTCCTGCATACTTGGTTCATGGACCAAAGGCGGAAACGGGTAAGGCATGTCCGTATGGGGCTCCGTTGGATCCACTCCTCTCTGACCATGAGCGCTATAAAGTTGTTCCGCCTGTGTGTAGTAAGGTTCCAGGTCTTGATAACGGATTGGCCATGCGGGTGAAACACCTCCGTAATGTCTTACGTCTTTAAAATCACTTTCGCGGAGGCGAAAGAGCGCCGCGCCGAACATTTTTGTATTTCCCCCGACAGCATAGTGTGTAAAAGGGCTGAACGGTTTATCGTCTTTATCGTACCACAACTCGGTCGTACGATACCGGCCATCGGTAAACACCTTACGTGCGTCCCAGTTTTCCCGTTCTTTTGGAATGTAGTTCCCTCTCTCGAGGATCAGAATCTTCTTTCCCGTCGGTGCCAGCTTGTAAGCCATTGTACCACCTCCGGCGCCTGAGCCGATAATGATGATGTCAAAAATATTATCCATGATTCAATTGTTAAAATTCCAGTTATGTTTTTTACAGCCTACCTGATGCAGATTGGCGATCACAATAGTCGCAATTGAAAATGCAGGTATAGCGAAGGCTATGGTGCAATTTGCAGCACATTGTTTTCCCATTGAGTTTTTTGAACAGAAACGCCGACGAAAACATCCCGATAAAAGGCGCCGTCATGTAGATCCAGAATGATTGAAAACTCCACGCCGGGATTGCCGATGCGATTGTCCTGGCAGGGTTCATACTGAATCCCGATACAGGCGCGGAAATGACAACATAGAGCATAACAAATCCTCCGGCTATTGCGCCAGTATACTTCGACAGGCGGGTGCTATTGGATGTTGTCAGGACCATGGCCATCATAAAAAACGCAATCGTAACTTCAACCAGGAATGCATATACTGGGCCGTACTCACCGGGAACAGTAACGACGTAGTTCACCGGGCTATCAGTAAAGGGTTCCCGCAGTATCAGGGCCATCACAAAAACAACCAGTACTCCTCCCACGCATTGGAAGATGGTGTAGAAAACGGCGTCCCGCCATTCAATCTTTCCCAGAATAAAAAATGACCACGTTACGGCGGGATTCATGTGGGCCCCCGATAACTTTCCGACTGGAGAATAAATGATTGCACTTGCTGTAATCCCCATCGCCGCTCCCATGAGGCAAAGGCGATGAAATCCATCGGGAAAAAAGTCATGGACTATGCCGTCAGGATTTTCCAATACGGTTGCACATACCGACGCCGACATCATAAACAAGCCCAGACATACTCCTTCCATCACATAGGCATTTAAGCGTTGTTTAGTAATGTTTGTCACAGCGTTTTTTAGTTACACACAAGGATACGGGAGATCAAGGCCGGTGTTTGTCAGTTTCATTGCCGGTAGTCAACAAAAAGAAATAGATTTTTTAACCGTGAATGTGTGCTGCATACATTCGCACGGTTAATAAATACTCACAAGGAACGAGTACTCGTCTCTGTTTAAAAAGTGGAGGATAAGATGAATGAATTACGCTCTATAAAAAATCACCGGATGGGTATCCGATGACGAGCCATAAAAAACCGACCTCAGGACGCGGCCGTGAGATTTTTGTCGTTTCCCGCCGGCTTTGGAATGAGGTCGTATTCAATGATCACGCGCAACGTTTCGCCTACACCCCATGCCTGGGCGATGCAACCGCGTGGTATGTGAGGCGGATCCGCATCGAAGATTTCGGAAACAGTCCCTACACCTGCTTCATTCAGGTGAGTTAAAAAACGATTGATTATTTTACTTGCTTCAGGTAGACTCTTTTCTCCTTCGACACGGATCATGGCGTCGATATAAGCGCCGATCAAAAAACTCCACACCGTTCCCTGGTGATAACATCCATCCCTCATCCATACCCCACCACCGTAGGATGGTTTATAATCCCTGTGGTCTGCGGCGAGACTTCTCAGTCCTTTTGGTGTCAGTAATTCCAAGCGTACCTGGCGGAGAATTTTTTTGGCATGCGCGTCTGATACCAACCCGAAGGGCAGACTCAAAGCGTAGATCTGATTCGGCCGGAGATCCTCATTCCGGTAATCACCATCGACAAAGTCGTATAGGCAACCCGATACTTCATTCCAGAACACCTGATTAAAGCTTGTCCGGACCTTATCGGCTCTCGATCGGTAGTCGTCGGACGATTTTGGTTGTCCGGCTTCCGTTTCAAAAAATTCCATTACCCGGAGAGCGTTGTACCACAGCGCATTGATCTCGACGGCCTTGCCTCTCCGTGGTGTGACAACCCAGTCCCCAACCTTCGCATCCATCCAGGTGAGCTGAACACCTTCCTGACCACCATACAGCAATTCGTCGGAAGGGTCTACTTTTATGTTGTACCGTGTCCCTTTATAATGCCATTCGATTATTGTCCGGAGGACCGGCAACACCTGCTTCAGAAATGATTTATCGGCCGTATAGTTGAAATACTTATAAACAGCGTGAAAGAACCAAAGCGTTGCGTCTATGGTGTTGTACTCGGGCGATTCACCGTAATCAGGAAACCGGTTAGGAAGCATTCCATCGCTGACACTGTCGGCGAATTGCTGCAATATCTGCCTGGCCTCTTTAAATCTCCCTGTCGCCAGGCATAAACCTGGAAGCGATATCATGGTATCTCTGCCCCAGTCTGCAAACCAGTGATACCCTGCGATAATCGTGCTCCGTTCGCCCCGTTTGACAATAAACTGGTCAGCAGCCAGCACCAGCCGTTTTACATCGTCGCTCCAGTTAAACGGTTTGATCAGTTTTTCCCGTCTCTTCTTTTCATTTGCGAAAAGTTTCAGGCCGTCTTTTCCGCCGGGGTTTTCTGCTGAAATGATTATCCCGATCCGGTCTCCTTTTTTCAGCGTAACGTAAAGGGTTCCGTGGGTAAACAGGTCCTCCTGAAAATCGAGGCCGCGGTATTGCTCGACCGCGTATTCAAAGTTATAATACCATGTCTGATGTTCGCGAAATGATGCTTCCGGTACGGCAATGAATAACTCCGGGCCGCCGTGGTAATTCAGTGTTCTGAAAATTCCGTCCTCCACAATATAGTGCCTGCCAATACTGTCGTTGGCATGCGAAAGACTATGGAAATCCCTTGCTGAATGCAAAGGAAGAAGTTCCAGTGTAAACGGCTGACTTGCCTCCAATACTTCATACACGACAACCGTTGTGTTCTCCCCATTGATCGCGGCGATGGTCTTTTTCAGTTCGACCCCACCGGCGCTGAAATAAAACTCCGGAAACAGATCCCGTTGAAACGATTTCAGGTAACTGTATCCCGTCGGGTGGACGGCGCCCGGGTACTGGTTTGTTCCAAGTTCAAATCGTTGCGAGCCGGTTTCATTTGCAACAGCTGTTTGATCGGTGACGATCGTTTCATCGAGTTTCGCCAGCAGTACAGTCCGTCCAACAGGCGGATGCAGGGCTGCCACGAGCCATGATAGCGGCGGGAATTGGCACCTGAAACAGTACTGCTGGCATAACCTCCCAGGCCGTTTGTCTCGAGCCACTCCAGGTTTTTTGATTTATCAAAATCAGCAAGTACATCTTTGTCCACTTTCATACGATTCAAATTTATAATACAGTTGTCCGGCCGACCGATAATATGGTTTCTTATTTTTTTCGTCGTGGCTGAATTAATTTTGCTACCAGTCCCGTCCAGCCCGTTTGATGAGTGGCCCCGACACCTCTGCCGCTGTCGCCGTGGAAATATTCGTAGAAGTATACATAGTCTTTGAAGTGCTCGTCCTTTTGGAGTTTTTCATAACTTCCATTCACCGGGCGATTGCCGTCCTTATCCTGTTTGAAAATATTGACCAGGCGGCATGAAAGATCATCGGCAATTTGCCGCAGGGTTTTGAGTTGACCGGACCCGGTTGGATATTCCACTTTAAAGTCGTCGCCATAGTAATGGTGGAAACGCTGCAGGGATTCGATGATGAGGTAGTTTACGGGGAACCAGATAGGTCCGCGCCAGTTTGAGTTCCCTCCGAACAGGGATGTATCACCTTCGCCCGGCGTATATTTTACAGTGAACTCACTTCCGTTTGCGTAGAATTTATACGGATGCTCCAGGTGAAAACGGGAAAGCGCACGAATACCAAACTCCGAAAGAAACTCACTTTCGTCAAGCATACGTTTCAGAAGGCGCTTCATACGATGGCCACGAAGTAGTGAAAGGAGGTGTCGCTGACCTTTTCCTTTTTCTTCCCAGCGTGAGATCAGATTGGCGAGATCAGGTCTGTTCTTCAGAAACCACTCCAGCCTCGCTGTAAATTCCGGCATGGAATCAAACAGCTCCTGATCCAGTACCTCTACGGCAAACATCGGTATCAACCCCACCATTGAGCGTATCCGCATGATCGTACGGTTATTGTCGGGTGTATGAAGGACATCGTAGAAAAATTCATCCTGTTCATCCCATAGATCCAGTCCTTCGTTTGACATCGCGCCGGCGATGTACAGGAAATGCTCGAAGAATTTGGTCGCAAGGCTTTGATACGTTGGATTTTCCCGGGCCAACTCAAGGGACATACGTAACATGTTCAGCGTAAACATGGCCATCCAGCTTGTTCCGTCCGATTGTTCGATGTATCCGCCTGTCGGGAGTTGTGCACTCCGGTCAAAGACACCGATGTTATCCATCCCCAGAAATCCTCCCTGGAAGATGTTGTTGCCATTGGTGTCTTTCTTATTGACCCACCAGGTAAAATTCAGCAGGAGTTTGTGGAAGACCTCTTCGAGGAACTTACGATCACCGACTCCTCCCTGCAACTTCTGATCTATCTTATACACCCGCCATGTAGCCCATCCATGCACCGGCGGATTCACGTCGCCGAGCGCCCATTCGTATGCAGGGAACTGACCGTTGGGATGCATATACCACTCTTTGGTCAGCAATTTCAATTGCTGCTTGGCAAACTCCGGGTCGACCATTGCGATCGGGATCGTATGAAAGGCAAGATCCCAGGCTGCGTACCAGGGGTACTCCCATTTGTCCGGCATGGAAATGATGTCAGCATTATTTAGGTGTGTCCAGTCGCGGTTACGCCCGTGAATTCTGCCCTCGGGAGGCGGGGGCTGCGAAGGATCGCCCTTCAGCCACTTCGCAACGTCGTAGTAGAAAAACTGTTTGCTCCATAACATGCCAGCTATGGCCTGCCGTTGGATCTTCTTTTCATCTTCATCTTTAAGATCGGCCTGCATCTCGTTAAAAAACTCATCGGCATCTTTCAGGCGCTGGCTGAAAAGGGCGTCAAAATCCTTAAATGGTTCGGGGATGAATTTATCCGACAGGCGGAGGCGAATGGATTTGGACTTTCCAGCGGGAATGGAAAGGTCATAGTTGTACGCCATCCGTGTGCCCTTTGGAATCGCGTTCAGCGATTGCCGGTCGCCGTTCGTAATAAAATCGTTGATTCCATCCTTGCATGTACCGGTATTCGGAAAGTTATAGAGCCGTCTGGTATTGGTCTCGTTTTCACAAAACAATGCTGTGGGCTTTCCATCGGCGGTGAAATAGTAGCTGCCCAGGTCGCGATGGGTGATCTTGATACATCCTTCGTCATCACGGTACATTTCAGGTTTGTAGTCGTCATAACCCCACGACCATGTGTTGCGAAACCAGGCATGCGGAAGAACATGAAGGTCCGCTTTTTCGGTTCCGCGATTATGAACCGTGATCCGTACCAATAGGTCATCCGTTTCCGCTTTCGCGTACTCAATGAATACATCGAAATATTTGTTTTCATCAAAAATACCGGTGTCTATAAGCTCGAATTCAGGATCGAGTTTCCCCCTTCTCCGGTTTTCCTCCACCAGTCTTGCATATGGGTATTCCTGCTGTGGGTACTTGTACAACATCTTCATGTAGGAATGTGTTGGCGTGCTATCGAGGTAATAATATTCCTCCTTGCAATCCTCGGCATGATTGCCTTCGTTCCCGGTTAGCCCGAAAATACGCTCCTTGATAATCGGATCCTTTTTATTCCACAACGCTACGGAGAGGCAAAGCAGCTGTTTGTTGTCGCTAACCCCGCCTATACCTTCCTCACCCCATCGAAAGGCTTTGCTGCGCGCGGCATCGTGCGACACATATTCCCAGGCGTTACCGTGCGGGCTGTAATCTTCACGCACGGTTCCCCACTGCCGTTCAGTAAGATAAGGTCCGAATTTTCGCCAGTTACTTTTCTTGTCCCGGTCGTCGAGGAGGCGTTGTTTTTCTGCTGTCATTGATGAAGAAGTCCTTTTGGTTTGGTGTTATGTGGTAAGGTTACCGGACGTTTATGTCAACCGTTGTCCTCGAATCCCGGATATAGCAACATGCCGCCGTCAACAAAGAGGGTAATTCCGTTTACATAGTCGGAATCGTCTGACGCAAGCCAGACTGCAGCTCCACCGATATCTTCGGCTTCTCCGATCCGTTTTTGCGGAATAAGTTTCAACAGCTGCTGGTAGGATTCCGGCGTCTGCCACGCCGCGTGGTTGATCGGTGTTCTGATCGCACCGGGACCGATACTATTGACGCGTATTTTCATCGGTGCGTATTCCTGCGCGATACTCTTCATCAGCATCATCACACCTCCTTTGGATGCGGCGTAATTGGCATGACCGGCCCAGGGAATCACCTCGTGGACGGAACTCATACAAATTATTTTTCCGGCTGCCTTTGACCTTTCCGGCACGACTCCACGCCGCAGGAATTCTTTTATCGCTTCACGCGCGCATAAAAACTGTCCCGTCAGGTTGATGCCTATAACGTGGTTCCATTCTTCAATCGACATGTCGTGGAACCTGGCATCTTTTTGAAGGCCCGCGTTGTTCACAAGAATATCAACAGTGCCAAATTGCCTGAAGACCTCCTGGTACATACTGAGGACCTCCGCTTCACTGCTGACATCCGCCTTGATCGTCATGGCAGTCCCTCCGGCCAACTGAATCTCGTTGAGCACCTTCTCCGCCTTTTCAGGACTTGACGAATAATTAACCACTACGGAGGCTCCTTCACGGGCCAGCGCCTTCGCCACACCGGCCCCGATCCCGGAACTGGCACCGGTCACCAATGCTACTTGTCCTTCAAGTTTTTTCTTCATGTCTATTCTGTTTTACCTTTTAAATTACGGGTTTCTGTTCACATATCTTTTATTTTTTGGCGCACCTGTCGATTGATTTCCGTTAGCTGGCCAGCATCAATTCGGAAAATTCAATCTCCCGCCGGTTGTAGGTGATTTCCCCCGCATCCTTCAACTCGTTCAATATCACGGTGACCGTTTGCCTGGAGGTTGAAATCATGTTTGCAAGATCACTGTGGGTAAGCGTGTTTTTCAAGACGATCTTGTTTCCGAAGCGTTTTCCTTCCTTACGGGCCCATTCTTTAAAACAATACATCAGCCGGGATTTTACATCCTTTGTTACCATATTGATATAACGGCTTTCGAGGCTTTTGAATTTTTCACTTACTTTGGCCATGTAATTTACAGTAAGCATATGGTTGGTCCGCATCATGGATGCCAGTTGCTCCTGACCTATTGCGTAATAGGTGGCCCGCTCGGAAATTACTTCCGCGAATTCATAGTTGGGACCTTCATAATGCAGTAATACATCACCGAAGATATCTCCGGGAACAATAAGTTCTTTGATCATTTCATCACCCTTTTCGTTGATCTCGGAAATTTTCACTTTTCCACTGATGAGGATAAATATCCTCTTTTCACCACCCTTGGCATAGACTACCTGGTTTTTTTTTGCGTCTTTCTGGGTAAGGTTGTTACATAACTCCGTTAACTGCGCCTCAGTCAGGTTGGTGGCGAGATTGAAAGTTTTGAGATAGAAGTTTTTTGGTTCCATGATGGTATTGGGGTTAGTGATTGAGTAAGGCGTGGACTTTTGCTGAAATCAGTGTGCGATGAACCAGACCCGTAAGTTTGTCCACCAACGTGCCCCGCTTAAAGAAAAGGATGGCAGGAGCGGATTGAACTCCATAGACCTGGCAAAGCGCCTGATCCTGCACAGGATCCAGCGAATAAAATTTCATCCGGTGACGGTACGAACGTGCAACGTCTTCCAGAAAGGGAGCACCGAGGAGAGCCACGATGTTCCCTTCTGTGGTGATGTTGACTACGGCATCCGTCTTTCCCAGTATGATCTTATCCTGGAAGTCGCCGCTGTGGATTTTTTCGAAGAGGGTTGATCTCATTTGATTCCGTCGTTTAGGCTGGCCGGATTCCAAAGGTCATGCCATTCGATTATCATTTTGAAAATCAATGAATTACCACTAAATGAGGCCTGATAAACGGATGGAGTTCTCCAATATACTGGAGGTTGGTCTCCAATATATTGGAGGCTGGCTGGCGCATTTTAATGGACGGACGGGAAGCAGTGAACCTATTTTATCAAAAAGCGGGGTGTCTGGTGATGCCCAGTTTTTTCATGCGGGCTTCCAGTGTAGTGGGATTCAATTCCAGAATTTTAGCGGCGCCGTTCTCTCCTCTGATCTTCCAGTTAACCTTGTTGAGAACCCCGATGATGTGCTGCCGCTCCAGGTGCTCGAGGCTCATTTTTGATGTATCGCCGGTCGTGCCCGGTTGCCCTGTCCCAACGGCAATACCGGGGCTCTGTACCGGTAGCCAGTCTCCGTACTGGAGGGAGTTTGAAGCCGACACGATCAAACCCCGCTCAATAATATTTTCGAGTTCACGTACGTTTCCCGGCCAGTCATAGACCACCAATGCGTCAAGTACGGGTTTTGCAACGGCTTCTATCTTCTTTCCCAGCTTAAGGGAATATTTTTTACAAAAATGAGTGACCAGCAGAGGAATATCTTCCTTTCTTTCTCTTAACGGCGGCAGTGGGATCGGAAATACATTGAGCCGGTAATAGAGGTCCGCCCGGAATTCCTTGTTGCCGGCGGATGCTTGCAAATCCCGGTTCGTCGCAGCAATAACCCGCACGTTGACCTTAATCGTTTTTGAGCTGCCTACCCTTTCAAACTCGCCCTCCTGCAATACCCGCAGCAATTTTGACTGAAGGTCCAATGGCATCTCGCCGATCTCGTCGAGAAAAATAGTCCCTCCATCGGCGAGTTCGAATCGTCCGATTTTTTGCACGATGGCGCCAGTGAACGCCCCTTTCTCGTGTCCAAAAAGTTCACTCTCGATGAGGTTAGCGGGCAACGCCGCGCAATTCACTTTCACCAGCGCTTTTTTACTGCGGCGACCACTGTTGTGAATAGCGCGTGCGATCAATTCCTTTCCGGTGCCTGACTCACCCAGTATCAGGACCGTTGCATCGGTACCCGCCACCTGTTCTACTTTATCCAGCGCCTTCCTGAACTTTTCACTCTTGCTTACAATCTCTTCGAAGTTATGATCGAGCTTGATTTCCTGCTGCAGGTAAATATTCTCGGCTTCCAGTCTTTCCTTCAGTGTTTTTACTTCCTCAAGCGCATCCCTGAGATCTTCCTGAGCTTTTTTCTGTTGGGTTGTATCCACGCAGGAAATTATCGACCTGGACCAGTCTTTTTCATGTTCCGCCAACAGCACTCTTTTTACTTTTAATGTCCGTCGCCGCCCCGTTGCGGTTTTTATTTCTATTTCCCGTTCAAAGACCGTTTCACCGCCGTCAAATGTGACAACGAGGTCACTGAATGCAGCAGGCATGAACGAGTTTGCCAGGTATTCGAAATATTGTTCCTCCGTTTCAAGTTCGAAAAGTTTAACCTGTGACTTGTTGGCATGCAGTCGTACCACTTGCCGGTAGGTATTGCGGATCTCATCCGGTGTGGTGTTAAATACGGAAAGGAGATCCGTCCCGTATTTAACTTTCAACGAGTCAATATATTTTTTGACTTGTGAAAAATCTTCCTCACACATACCGATCGGCGAATCTTCAAAGAGACTCCGGTAACGGGCCATATTTTGGTGGATCGTCTCATCTTTACGCTTTCGCTCGATCTCCGCTCCGGCCCGCGAGGCAAATATTTTCAGCACATTAAGCATGCGTTCACTGATGACAAGCGGTTTCGTATCGAAGATCGCGATATGTCCTATAACCTCACCGTTGCTCAGAAATATCGGAACTCCAAAATAAGACTTTACTCCTTCGTCTTTCGGGAACAGGACATCCAGGTCGGCCGTGCAATAGTAATTGTCACCCTTCATGACGATCTCGCAGGGTGTTCCCGTCAGGTCGTACTCAAAATTATCGAGGAAGTGATCGTGCTCGATATAAACCAGTGTCCGGACCCGCGTCCTGGCGGTATTGGCGCATTCCGTTACGATCGCGTAACGGATGCCGGTGGAAACGATCACATGATATGCCAGTGAGCGGAAAAAATCCCCGCCGATAACGGCAGCAGTGCCTTCCGAAATAAGCCGGAGCATCCGGTTCGGATCAGTATCTTCATCATCGTCCTCTTTCATGAGGAAACAATTGTACCGGTTACCTTTGATTGCAACACTGATCATGGCGTACAACAAAATCCTGTCTCCGGTCTTCAACCGGATATCGAGCGGCATGATGTCCTCGCCGGGATTTTCAGCAAGCGTGCTTAACCAACCCTCGATATCTCCGGAAGAAATAAGCGGGTATAACAGCTGGCCAACCAACGCTATCCTGGATTCACCCAGCCAGCGGCTAGCCGACTCATTGCAATACACAATCTGGCCACCGGTGTTAGTCCAAAGTACTCCCTCCGAAAGGTTATTCAGAGTAGACTCGTAAAATCCGAGTTGGCCGGGGTTCAGACCTTCAGTTTGGTTCATAGCTGATTTGCAAGTTTTGCAAAAATCGCCTGAGAAATTGTCGGGTAAGATACAAAAAATTGCAGCGGCCGGGTACCCTGGCAAACCCGTGGCGGCGTTTTAACAGAAAAAAGCGCAACCGATTGTATCCGCCCTTGCAACGTTTGAAATTAAAGATTACTTTGTACCACTTTTTTTACCGATGAAACGGACAACAGGACTTTTGCTGGTCATTCTTCTGGGCGCTTGTTCAAAACAGGAAGCTGTTGGTCGCTTTTTTGCGCTGGAGCACCACGCGTTATCCCTCGCCTCATCAAAATGCCAGAACCTGGCCGAAATGGATTGGTTAAGAGATATTATCAAACTTGCCGAGGAAGACAGCCAATACAAGGGCTCCATCTATGCGATTCAATACAGCAGTGGCCTTGTATTCCTTCACCAACCCTGGATCAGCAGCTGTTTTGGGTGCCGGATTTATAGTTGCAACGGAGAATCGCTAACATTATCCGAAAGTGAAAAGACGGAAATCCTTGCCGAAGCAAAGGATGAGAATATAATCTATACCTCTTCGCATTGATAACGGTCGCGCCGTCACTTGCCATCAAGTCGCCTCAGTTTTTCCGAAGGTCTGCGTAACTCACCAACTGGATGCCCAGTCGTTTTACGGCATCTTTTACCCGCGGGTCGGTCCACGTATCGGTAACACCCTGTCTGTCGGTGGCAACATTTTCATAACCGGTGTGATAAATAGCCCGAAGCTCCGGCGAGTCTAATCCGGGGTGGTCGACAAACAAATACGTTTCTCCTCCCTTCAGGCTTTCAAGCATCCTGATAAAAGCTGCAATCTTTTCTTCCGAAGTCTCCTTCGGGCCGATGTAGCTCACTCCTTTTACTCCGAGTTCTTTCAGATCAATATCGATTTTATACTCTTTGGCGAGTTTCTTTGCGAGGGCTTTTACTTCGGGGTTCATATCATAACATCCCATATGCCCTGAGATGTGACTGATCCGGGGAATTTTTCTCATAGCCAGTTCGATCTGTGCCCGCAATTCCTTTTCCACATCCACCATTGTCCATTTGTTTTCCGTCAGTGCCTGTCCGGGATAGTTTTTGTTGGGCCAGATCATAGGATAAAAATATCCATCCCCATCGGTAAGGCTGGGGCAGGACGAAACAGGCCTGTATTTCACGTTGTCCCATTCACTGGTAAATGCGATATGGATGCCGACATCAACGCGGGGATTCGCATTCAACAACCTGACCGCCTCGGGAAACCACGGCGAGGGTACGATTATTTCAATAGACGTCTCTATACCTTCCCTGAACGACTTGATGAGCGCTTCATTACCGGAATGCGAAAAGCCCATATCATCTCCCCGGACGATTAAACGAGGCGACTGCTGGGCGAAACTCATGGTTGTGACACAGAGAACAAGAAATAATGCAGAGAGATTTTTCATGGCAACATCCGGTTGATGATTGAAAGTACGAATTATCTAATTTATATCCGATTCAAACGAATAGTCTCCTGATCCCAGGCGGATAACGGCATAACCTTCCGCAAATTTCAATAGTGTAAGCGATGTGGCCGAAACTACAGGTACACCGCTTTCCGTGAGAGTGCCTGTCCCCGTCGCAGGTATCCAGAGCTCGGTCTCCGTATCCGGCGGCAGCGAGACGTTGAGTTTGAATTTTCCATCTTCTATTTTCCAGTCACTGACGATTTTCCCCGCGACACTTTGATAACTGCCTTTAGCCCATTTAAGGTCGCCAGCAGGCTGGGGTTTAATGACGATCTTTTTAAAACCCGGCGCACCCGGATTGATACCCAGCAACGAGCGGTAAAACCATTCGTCAACAGAGGCGAACATCGGGTGGTTTTGCGAAGCGGCATTATCGGGATACTCCCACGATTCCCATAACGTGGTCGCTCCTCTACTGAGCATATATCCCCACCCGGGATAGTCACGCTGATTGGCGATCGTATGGGCAACTTCCGGCTGATTTGTCATGCGCAATACATCAAACATCATCATCACTCCGAATATGCCGGAAGAAACGTGCCAGTTGTGCCGCTCAAATTCATCCATCAGCACCTTCATCGTTTTATCTTTTTGAGGAGAGAAATCGTACCATAATGCAAAGAGCTGGGCCGACTGCGTTCCATTGTCAAATCTTCCCGTACCGGGCACATAATATTTCGCGATGATCATTTGTTTTATTTCTTCAGCATGCCTGGCATATTGAATTGAATCCGGCTGATTTCCCAGGACGCCGGCAAATTCGGCCGCGAGCCTGACGTGGTGATAATAAAATGCCGACGCGCTGAATGCCTCCGGTTTCGGGTCGATAGCAACATGATCGCTGATGTCCCAGTGAAATAATCCGTCAATTGCCTTCGATCGAAGAAAAGCGATCTGCCGGCCAAGAGCGGGATAACAGGTTGATATTATTTTCTTGTCGCCGTAGAACTCGTATAACTGCTTTTGTAGGTACGGGAATGCAAGTTGCCACCCGAGGGGGCCCGATTCACCTCCGACACCTTTGTCGTGGATACCGGTGTAGGGCGCTATCTCCGTGATTCCACCGTCGGGCTGCTGTTCATTCTCAAAATCACGCAGTGTCTTGATGTAAAAGTTATGCATGTCGTAGTTGTACATAAAGGTGTTGGCTGTCGTTACGATGTCGGCACCATAACCCATCTTTTCACGACCCGGGCAGTCGGACTGCACGCTGAATACGTTGCTTAAAAAAGTCCATTGTATGGTTTGATGGAGCTGGTTAAACATCTCATTGGAACACGAAAATTCGCCTGCCGGCTGGAGATCCGAATTCATTCGCAAGCCTTCGATGTCGGTGATCGCCGGCTTACCGGGCCACCCGGAGATCTCCACGTAACGAAATCCGTGGAATGTAAAGCGGGGCGACCAGGTTTCCAGGGCATCTCCCTTCAGTGTATAACTGTCTTCCTGCCATGCGGTCGGCGGTGCCCCAGGTCCTCCCCTGAGATTCCACATCTCCTTGATGTGACCGGCGACGGTGGTCAGGTAATTCAACGTTCCATCGGCATGAAGCGCTTCGCCGTACCGCAGGGTGATCTTTGTTCCTGCTCTACCCTTCACGTTGATCCTTGCCACACCTGCAAAATTCTGACCCATGTCGGCGATAAATACACCGGGCTTCAGTTCAGATATACGAACAGGTCTTATAATTCGTGTCGTTCTGATGGGCGGCTGCATCTGAGCGTACAGTTCCCCCGATGGTCCCTTTGCTTCAACAGCGGCCCTCCAGTCCGATTCCACGCGGCCTGCCCTATTCCAGTTTGCCTGTTCAAACCTCGCATCGTAGTGTTCACCTAAATACACACTGTTGCGAACCACCGGGCCTGGTGCTGTCTGCCATGATTCATCAGTCATTACGGTTTCGCGGGATCCGTCCGCATAGTCGATATGTATTTCAGCCCTGACACATGGTCTCCCGGTTTCCTGAACATCACGCAGATTAAACCTGCCGAACAATCGCAGCGGGAGTGGGTTCCACCAGCCATTGCCAAGCATAAAGGCGGTCACATTTTTTCCCTGCCTGAGCGACGCGGTGATATCGTGGGTTATGTACAATACCTCTTTTTTATAAGGTGTCCATCCGGGATCGAGAACATGATCGCCGGTTTTTTTTCCATTGACATAGGCTTCATGATACCCTATGCCGGCGACATAGAGGCGTGCTTGCAGTATCCTTTTCCGTACGGTAAACTCTTTCCTGAACAAAGGCATCCGGTCTTCTCCATAAAAATCTTCATCCCGTTCGAACTGCCTGCTGCCATCGCCGATCCATTTAGCCTTCCAATCCGCCGGGTTTAACATAGCAGTTTCGAACCATGCCGGGGAGCTCCATGCTCCCGGTCTCCGATCATTGTCATAGGTCCTCACAACCCAGTAGTAGCGGGTGAACGGCTTCAGCGGGGGACCATTGTATTCCATGTTCCTGTTATCAGCGCCAACAACCTGTCCGGTGGTCCAGACTTCCCCTTTGAAATTCCGGATCGACGACAGGCTCTCACTGACAAGGATTTCAAAAGCAGTTTGATGTTGATTCCTCTCACCTGACAGGAGCGTCCAGCCGAACCGCGGTGTGCTTGTCCCGATGCCGAGGGGATTCCGTGTAAATTCACACGTGAGGTCAGCGGGATTTAATTTACCATTTTGCGCAACTCCGGGTAAGCAGGCCAGGAGCAGCAAGATCATACAGTGAATATTTTTTACCATACGGTTTTAACGTTATTTCCAGTGACATTGCCCGGAGACCAGCGGAGTATCTAGTTGCCCGCTGTTACTGTGGTCCGGTATATCACCACACAATATCGATAAATTGAAACAAACGTATATTGTCAATAACAGCCGGCAATGCCAATTGTATTCTTATTGCCATATTGCACTAGTAAAATGTAATCGGTTCAAAAACACCTGCGATGAAAGTTAACATATATCCCGGCTATAAGGAATTATCAAGGGCAACCGCCGATTTGATTGTTGAGTACATTTCAGCCAAAAGGGAATCACTGGTTTGCCTTGCTTCAGGGTACTCGCCGCGTGGAGTATTTGAATGTCTGATCTCCGATGTACGGGCAAAACGCCTGGAACTGGATGGTTGCACGTTTGTGAGCCTGGATGAATGGGTAGGAATCGCGCCCGGGCAAAACGGTTCCTGCCGCGCGATGATGGATGAGGATTTCTTTCGTCCCCTTCAAATACCATCCCGGCAAATCAGATTCTTTGATGGGCTTTCAGAGGACCTGGCGGCGGAGGTTCGTACCATGAATGATTTTATCGCTTCACGCGGCGGCCTGGACATTATGCTTGTCGGGGTGGGACTGAACGGTCACATCGCCATGAATGAACCGGGCACGTCTTTCGATCAGGATGCCCATATCAGCACACTGGCAGACGAGACCAAGACAGTCGGGCAGAAATATTTTACGGAATCGACGGAACTGAGCCTTGGTTTGACGCTGGGACTAAAACATTTCCGGGAATCAAAATTACCGATTCTGATCGCGAACGGTGTAAAAAAGGCGCCTGTCATCCAAAAACTATTGTCGTCCAGCGCAACGGAGAGCTTACCGGCCAGCGTGGTACACCTCATCGATAAGGCATTTGTAATGCTCGACGAGGAAGCCGCGCCATAGGACCGGATTCAACTCACAACCCGGTTGCTAGGGATTTTTTTCCCCTCTTCGCGATAAGGCTTTCCCTGATCCTTTGTGACCTGAACGTATTGATCGGATCCAGGCTTCCGCCTGAACGCAAACGCGCTTCCGACAACAATGGTCTTACATCGGCCTGGAAAGCCGCCTGCATGATCTGTTCACACCGGACTACATCATTGTCCTGCTGCGCGATTTCCAGTGCCGGAAAATCAACCAGCAACGCCTTTGCATAGGCGGCCTTTATATTCTCCAGGGAATTTATCAGGTCTTCGATGGGGTCTTTGATATTATGACTGGCATCGATCATATAAGCTACTGGCGGATTGCGAATGGCTGCATCATTTGCTCCCGTCACCAGTTCATGGAAAATTAAAAAAAGCTGATAGGGTTTGATCGATCCCGTGGTCAGGTCGTCGTCGCCGTATTGTGACCCGTTAAAATGAAATCCACCCAGCCGGCCGAAATGCAGAAGGCGGCCAACGATCTGCTCGATGTTGGTGTTAGGCAGGTGATGTCCAAGGTCCACGAGTACATTCGCCCGGTCACCACAAGCCGAACTGAGCTGCAGGGACGTACCCCAATCAGGGATCACCATCGAATAAAAACTTGGCTCGTAAGGTTTGTATTCAATCAGCATGTTCCAGTCGGACGGCATCGCGATGTAGATCTTCTGCAGGGAGTCAAGCGTCCTGGCATAGGCCTTACGGAAGTGATGCTGCCCCGGGAAGTTCGATCCGTCGGCGAGCCATACCGTCAGCACCCGGCTATTGAGCTTTACCCCTTGTTGGACGACTTCGATGTTATGTTCGATCGCCTGATTACGAATACGGTCGTCAGTATGGCATAATGAACCGAATTTATAGGAGTAAGCCTGGCCGGGCTGATCCTGAAAAGTATTGGAATTTACCGAATCGATGGTCAGTTGATTTTCGGCAAGTAGTTGCCGTATGGCTTCCGCATCACCTGGTATGTCCCATGGGATGTGAAGAGAAATTGAATTGGCGGACGCGGTAAGGCGGTGGATCAGGCCCACATCTTCTATTTTCTCTTCGAGGTTGCGAGGTTCGCCGCCCGCCGGAAACCTCCCGAACCGGGTTCCTCCTGTACCCAATGCCCAGCTGGGCACCGCCACCTGGAACGATGTAATCTGCCTGATGATCCGCTCAAAGTCAGGATCATCCAGCGACAGCAGGTTTTTAATACTTTGAATTTTTTCCTGATGACGGACAAGATCCTGTTTATGTGTTGCTTCAGTGATGGAGGTATTCATAGTTGGTCCGATTGTCACATTAAGTTATTCAATAATATTTAACAATATAACGTTGAACCTGCTATTCCACCCCTACATGATATTACAGGACACCTGAAAACGGGACGAGCTGTTAATTGCCGTAAATTTTGGGGACATCCGCTGTTTGTCTGTGCCCTTAAGGAAGTGGCCCTGCCAATGATGCCCGGGAACAATAAATGCCGAAGGCCTTCAGTTCAAGCAGACATTAATTTTTTTACAGATATTACTACCTGAATCGAAACCACCCCGCCTGTGAACCGCGAACCTGCAACTCTTATTTTCGATATTGGAAAGACTACCAAGAAAGCCCTTGTCTTCGACGGCCACTTCCACGTACTGGATGAACAGACCGAAAATTTCAAGGAGATCCGCGATGACGATGGATTCCCGTCCGATGATCTCGAAACCGTGTCGCAATGGACAGCGGAAATTCTAAAACACTATTTACTTCATCCGCGTTACGAAATACGGAACTGTAATATCTCTTCCTACGGCGCAAGCTTCGTGCATATCGGCCGCGACGGCCGGCGACTGGATCCTTTTTACAATTATCTTAAACCATTCCCGGACTCCTGCCGGGACCTGTTTGAATCGCGGTACGACCTTTCAAAAGATATCCACGCCAGGACCGCATCTCCATACCTGGGCCTGCTGAACTCCGGCCTTCAGTTGTTCTTTCTGAAATACGAGAAACCTTCATACTTCAAAAATATTGAATCGTCGCTGCACTTACCTCAATACTTCACCTACCTGCTGACGGGAAAGAAGTTCACCGATATCACCAGTGTTGGCTGTCATACCATGCTTTGGGATTTTCAAACCAAAAACTACCACTCCTGGGTTGACAAAGAACACCTGAACGTCCTCTTCCCTCCGCTTCACCGTTCGGATCATGCGTTTGATCACACGATTGAAGGCCGAAGGCTCCGTGTTGGCGTGGGTGTCCACGACAGCTCTGCAGCGTTAATGCCATACCTCGTCACACAACAGGTACCTTTCATCCTCCTTTCAACAGGAACATGGAACATCTGCTTCAATCCATTTAATCATGATCCACTCACTTCTTCGGAGTTAAAGTCCGATTGCCTGTGCTTTCTCACATACGAAGGAGATCCTGTAAAGGCCTCCCGCATATTCCTTGGTCATGAACATGAACTGCAGGCCGGCATATTAACAAGCTATTTCAATGTGTCTCCCGATGCATTTAAATCCGTTTCTTTCAACGAGGTCTTATACCGGCAACTGGAGTCGCTTCCCCCTGATGCAAAACCTTTCTTTCCCCTGGGGATGGAGGGGACCGGTCCTATGCCCGAAAAACAGGAGCGCCGAACCGACCTCAGCGTATTTACAAATTTTGAAGAAGCATACCACCAACTCATCCGCTATCTTGTAAAATGGCAGCTCGTCTCCGTCGATTTATTAGACCCCGGAAAAAGCGTGGAGAATATAATTGTTGTGGGAGGTTTTACAAAGAATCCGTTATTCCTTGAGATCATGAAGCGCGAAGAGAAGGCGCGTAAGATTCTTATTTCCGACCACCCGCGGGCGAGCGCGTTAGGGGCTGCATGGCTCGTAACAGGGAAGGAAGCGTACGGCGGAAGCGAGGGCTTGCTATCCGTTTCTGAAATTTGATATTTTGTGGATCAGCACGCTGTTAGATTTTGCAAAAATGACGGAAACCAAACCTTTCGGATTGATCCTGGCGGGGGGGCGAAGTACCCGGATGGGTAGTGACAAGAGCCTGATCGATTATCACGGCAAGGCGCAACGCGAATATCTGTTCGAATTGCTTTCCGGTATTTGCGAAGGGGTGTTTACATCCTGTAAACAAGAAGATAATGTGCCGGTGGAGCTTCATCCGTTGTATGATACCTACGACTATCCGGGTCCTGTAAACGGGATCCTCAGCGCCTTTGCCAGGCATCCTGAACGTTCATGGCTTGTCGTGGCGGTGGATATGCCTTTTGTGGATCGTGCCACACTGGAACTGCTGATCGGTAGCCGGGATAAAACAAAGTTTGCGACATGCTTCCTAAATACCACAGGAGAACCTTTTCCGGAACCGTTGCTCACGTTATGGGAGCCGGCGGCTTATCCACAACTGTTGGGTTATGCGAAGGACGGAAAGATCAGCCCCCGTTATTTCCTTCAGCAAACCGATATCAGGTTGGTCCCTGTGCCTGATCCGAAAATTTTATTGAACATTAATTCGCCGCACGACAGATCCCTCCTCTGATCGAAAGATCATGCAGTCACCTGATCGACTGCCACGTAAAATTCCTGCAGGGCTTTGAGTAGATTCTTATGTTCATGTCCTCCGCCGCTCAACTTCACCAGTGCAAAACGCTGTAACGGGTTAAGTGTTTGCCACTTCTCCAGTGAGACGACGATGTTAAGATCCTTGGTCCGATCCCTTAACTGCGTTGGAATTTTATGTAATTCCGCCCATTCCGGATTGTGATCGGCGTGTAATGGCGTAGCGTCAGTTCCGGTGTGCATCTGAACAAGGTGCCTGACATAACGGTGATACGCAGCTATGTCCTCAGGTGATTCGCACGGCGCTTCTGCCATGTGTGTACGTTCCGCAACATCCATTTTACTCCACTCGGAAAGTTTCAGTTTTATCCCGGCTGTATCAAGCTTAAACCTGACCACCATCGGAATACAGCGAAAGCCGTCTTCAACAAAGTCGTCTTCAAATCTGAAATATGGTATACTCATGTGTATTTATTTAATACTTGTTCTCCGTATTTGTTTCGTCAGAAACTTCCTGTTCGATATAAACATTTGCCAGACAGGTTAAGGCATTTCTTTCATCAACAACTTTTCCGATCACGATCACGGCCGGTGTGCATACTTTATGTTCTTCTGCAAGCGCAGCGATTGTTCCTGCCGTCCCGGTTATTACTCGTTGATCCTGCCTTGCTGCATTTTCAATGATCGCTATTGGCTCAAGTGAAGAACGATGATGTGAAAAGACCGCGGCTATCTTCTGCAATTGGTTCAGGCCCATGAGCACGATCACCGTGGCAGAGGACTGTGCGGCCAGGATCATGTCACCGGAGATGTCGCCATTCGAGACAGTACCGGCAACAACCCAAAAACTCTCGTTGACACCTCGTTTCGTTAATGGAATACCGGCGGATGAGGGAGCAGCGATTGCGCTTGATATACCCGGGATCACTTCGGCGCAGATGCCGCGGGCTGTCACGTATTCGAGTTCTTCATGACCCCGTCCAAAGACATAGGGATCTCCCCCCTTTAAGCGGACCACACATTGAAAGCGGCGCGCGTAAAAAACGAGAAGGTCGTTTATCTCATCCTGCGAAAATTCCTTGTGCCCTTTTCGTTTGCCGACACAGATCATTCTGCAGGAAGGTCGGGCCTTTGCCAGCAACTCAGCCGGGACAAGCGCGTCGTACAAGATAGCTTCGGCTCTCCTGATTTGATTCAAACCTTTTACGGAAATCAGGTCCGGGTCCCCGGGGCCGGCTCCTATTATATAAAGAGTGGTTGCCATTCATTTCATTCATTACGTAGTAAATATACGTAGTTTTATACTTGATATTTTACTAATATTACGTATAATTACTTAAAAATAGCCCAAAATATACTTAAATCGATTGCGGATGAAGCGTATAATAGTGGTAGGGAATGGAATGGTTGGTTATAAGTTTTGTGAAAAACTACGTAACCGTACACCTGATCATGAAATTGTCGTCTATGGGGAAGAACCACGTCCGGCGTATGACCGGGTTCACCTCAGCAGTTATTTTTCCGGTTCAACCGCTGATGACCTCCTTCTTGCACCGGCGCAATGGTACCGTGAGAACGGGATCCAGTTACACACCGGCGAACTGGTCATTGAAATTGACCGGGATAAAAAACAGGTACGAACCCATACCGGGCGGACAGACCACTATGATTACCTCGTATTGGCTACCGGCTCCAGCGCCTTTGTTCCGGCTATTGAGGGAGTAGAGCGCAACGGCGTTTTTGTGTATCGTACGATTGAGGACCTGAACCAGATAGAAGGT
Source organism: Chryseolinea sp. (assembly GCA_041742155.1). Taxonomy (GTDB): domain Bacteria; phylum Bacteroidota; class Bacteroidia; order Cytophagales; family Cyclobacteriaceae; genus Chryseolinea. The sequence continues at coordinate 295,761 of JBGSJE010000016.1, forward strand.
TATGCGCGGAAAGCTAAAAGAGGCGCCGTCATGGGTGGCGGTCTGCTGGGACTGGAGGCGGCAAAAGCATTACTTGATCTGGGGCTGGAGACACATGTCATCGAATTCGCACCGCGTCTGATGCCCCGTCAGTTGGACGACGATGGCGCGGAGATCCTTGCTCTTAAACTCCACCAACTCGGTATCGTTGTTCATACCGGAAAGGTCACAAAAAGGATCGAAGGAAACGGGAAGCTTGAAGGACTTGCTTTTGCCGATGGTACTCATCTTGAAACGGATATGCTCGTGATTTCCGCCGGGATCAGGCCTCGCGACGAGCTGGCTAAAGCGGCGCAGCTGGAAGTGCATCCGCGCGGCGGTATTGTTGTGGATGGTTACCTGAAAACAACCGATGAAAATATTTTCGCTATCGGTGAAGCAGCGTCATACCAGCATATGGTCTATGGACTCGTTGCACCGGGCTATGAGATGGCTGACTGTGTAGCCCGCCAGATAACCGGCGATCATTCAAAATCATTCTCCGGTTTTGATATGTCGACCAAGCTTAAACTCATCGGCATAGACGTCGGAAGCTTTGGCGATCCTTTCGGAGAATCAACACCCAGCATTCCCATCGCTTTTAAAGATAAACGAAAAGGAACCTATTACCGGATCAATATTTCCGAGGACGGCAAATACCTCCTTGGCGGTATCCTGATCGGCGATGCCAGCCAATACAATCTCCTTCACCAGATGGTCGTGAATAAGATACCGGTAGGAGAAAATCCGGAGGCGCTGATCGCAGGGAACGGATCAGCGGGACGAAACGAAACAGCCGGCGTAAGTGGTTTGCCGGATTCCGCTCAAATATGCGCCTGTGAAAATGTACTGAAAGGGGATATCATCAGGCAGGTAAAGGAATGTCACGCATCATCGATCGACGAAATCAAAAAGTCGACGAAGGCATGTACGGGCTGCGGCGGATGTACGCCCCTCGTAAATGATATTCTCAAACTGACGCTGGAGTCGCTGGGGCATAAGGTTAAAAAGAACCTGTGCGAACATTTTGAACACACCCGGCAGGAGTTGTACGATATTATCAAGATCAAAGGTATCCGGACCTACGAACACCTTCTTAACGATCATGGTATCGGTGACGGATGCGAAACCTGTAAACCCGCGGTAGCTTCATTATTAGCCAGCATATGGAACGAACCGATACTGGAACAGGATACCATTCAGGATACCAACGACCGTTTCCTCGCAAACATTCAGCGGGGAGGTACTTACTCTGTTGTTCCCCGCATACCCGGTGGAGAAATAACGCCTAAAAAGCTAATGGCTATCGGGCGAATCGCCGACAAATACAACCTGTATACGAAAATCACAGGCGGTCAGCGTATCGACATGTTCGGCGCCCGTGTGGAAGAACTTCCCGAAATATGGGAAGAACTTATCGCCGAAGGTTTTGAAAGCGGTCACGCGTACGGAAAAGCCCTGCGTACTATAAAAAGTTGTGTAGGCTCCACGTGGTGCCGTTATGGGGTACAGGACTCCGTTTCATTCGCTATTTATATCGAAGACCGTTACAAAGGCCTTCGTGCGCCGCATAAGTTAAAGGGCGCCGTCTCCGGATGTATCCGCGAATGTGCGGAAGCTCAATCCAAGGACTTTGGAATCATTGCAACGGAAAAAGGATGGAACCTGTATGTCTGCGGTAACGGCGGTTCAAGGCCGCAGCACGCAAAACTCCTGGTATCGGACGTGGACAGGGAAACGTGTGTTAAATATGTAGACCGTTTCCTGATGTTCTATATCAGGACGGCAGATCCGTTGACCCGCACAGCAACCTGGCTGAACAAGATGGAGGGCGGCCTTGAATACCTCTACGATGTTATTGTCAATGATTCACTCGGAATTGGCGGGGATCTTGAAAAAGACATCCTCGCCTTGATCGCCAACTACCACTGCGAATGGAAAAAAGCAGTTGAAGATCCGGCGCTTCGCTCCAGGTTCAGGCATTTTATTAACGCCGATGATGCCGACCCTACACTGGAATTTGTTGAAATCCGCGGACAAAAAAGTCCGGCGGACTGGAATAAATAAGATCGAAACGTATGGAATCACTAAACGAGATAAGAACATTCACGCCACTGGTTAACACCGATGTAAAGGTGTGGTTCAAGGCAGCGCGCGTCGTTGATTTTCCCGAAAACGGCGGAGCATGCCTTCGGTATAAAGATATGCAGGTCGCCGTGTTCAACTTCTCACGACGGAACGAATGGTATGCCTGCCAGAATCTTTGTCCCCATAAAATGCAGATGATCCTTTCGCGCGGAATGATCGGTTCAAAGGGGGGAGAACCCAAAGTAGCATGCCCGTTTCACAAGCGATCCTTTTCCCTGAAAACCGGTCAGTGTTTAAATGCTGAAGAATCCGGCATTGCGGTATTCCCGGTGCGGATTGAAGACGGCTATGTGTACGTAGGTTTTACTCAGTAAGCAAATACGTTTACCTGGCGGTGTATGAGAAATGGGTCCGGGATCCCTTCCCTATCGTATACTGACCGCCTCAATAATCCTTAACGGGGATAAAGTATTTTTTAGGGCTGTCGCACACATGGCACTTATAGGTCTCCGGCAGTTTTTCGAAAGAGACTCCCGGAAGAATATTTGATGCAGGGTCACCGTACTTCACATCGTAAATGGTCAGACAATTACTGCACTGGTAGCTGCTGGACAACCCGTTATTGTGCTCCTCCGGTTTTTCGCCCGCTTTGTCTTTTTCACGGTTCAACTGGCGGAAGTACATCTTGCTCAATTCGATAAGAAGCGCGGGAATAATTTCCTTTTTGATACTTCGGGCATAGGTGAGGTATTCAAAATTATTCGTGTCGAAGTTCCGGGCATATAAGATCGTATAACGGTCACCCGGTGCAAGAACGGAATCGGAGGTTTTTTCAATCACAATCGATGTAAAATAAAACATGTCGCGATTGGTCTTGATGGTAAACGTCAGGCCGTGTGTACTAATATCCTGCTGATCCAGTTCACGAACAAGAAATCGCTTGAGTTCCAGGGCTTCCTGGTCAATGACCGGCAGGTGCCAGTTCAGTTCAAGGGAAGAATGACGTTCATTAATGCCGAACTTTCCCATTAACTTTTCCCAACGGATCTTGTCCGTAGCCTTGATACCTTTAACGATAAACGCCTTCCATGGAATGATGTTTACCTTGCCGATACTGGTCTCCTGGCACAACCTGCAGGCTGCACTCAGAAAATCAATGCCATACTGATTGTTCCTCCAGTAAAGGCCAAGCCAGTATTGACTGTTACGCATGGCGTTAAGGCCTTCGTAGTATGGGAACACATTTTCAGGAAACTTCAGGGGCACTGTAATACTTTTGTATACAATCCTCCTGGTATCCTTTATGATCATGTATAGTTCGGGTAACGTAAACGGGAGAAAATTCAGAATTACATCTTCCAGTTCCTTAGACAGTTTTGCGATTTCATGCCCCGCGACGAGTTTGGGCCAGCACTCGACCTGGTTTCCTTTTCTGGGATCGCGGATGTAGAGATACCAGTAGTTTTCTTCCGTCGACGCGATATAGTTGAGTTCACCGGTGAAGAGGGGAACAATGCTCTGCAGCGGATCCACGATATTGATCTTCAGTTTCGGTCGATAGTCAAAATTATCGATCACAACGTGGTAAGTATCTTCCTTAACCCACAGTGTAGTTTCCACGACATTGACGGCTACATAGGAGCTGACAATATTCTGGTATACCGACGAATCGCTTCCCAGTTCATAGTCGGTATTCAGCGGTCTGAACGCCTTTTCAATAGTTTGTTCATCCGCGCCGTTCGCCGGAAACATAATGTCCTGCCTCGATCCGAACAGAACATACTTGTTACCAAGGCTTCTCGAAAGGTCCATGATCTTTAACAGATCCGCCGGAGAAAGGATCCCTCCTTTCACAAACGCTCTTATCAGGCCCCGCTTGTCCTTTGTTTCCATTCTGGCTGTTTTGTCCGAAACCAAATCAGTCACTAAACTCGTGAATTGTTCCATCAAAAGTCAATCTTAATTTCAAACTTCTTTTCAGGCTTTAACCAGGCTTTCATTTAATAACTTCTGTATCTCGGGTTTGCAACTTCCGCAGCCAAGTCCCGCGCCTGAAGCCTGGCATAACCCGTTCAGCGTATCACATCCCCCGTCGATAATTTTTTTCAAATTTCCTTCCCCAACCTGGTTACATGAACATACCAGCTTGCCGACAACGGGGTCGCTACTCTTACCCGATCGCAGCAACTGCATCCTCCGTTCCGAAAGTTCTATGTTATTTTCAATAAGCCCTTTGAATTCCGCAAACTCCGATTTATCGCCGATCATGATCGCCCCGACGAGCCGGTCGTCCTTGATAATACACTTCTTATAATACCGCATTGACTTATCGATGAAAAGAATTTCATCGTAGCCTTCTCCGTTGACGGGTACTTCCGCAATTCCGATGGCACACAGGTCGAGGTCCGAAAATTTCAGGATGTTCATGGGAACAGCTCCGTCATAACGCTGCTGAACATCGCCGTTGATAAAACGGGCTGCAATGTCGGCTTGCTTCTCCGCTGCCGATGTAATTCCCAGTGTTTTACCATTGTGCTCTGCTATTTCACCGATGGCAAAGATGTCCGGATCACTGGTCTGCAAATAGTCATTTACGATCATCCCCCGGGCGGACTCGAGGCCTGCTTCCTGAACGAACTCGATATTCGGTTTTGTTCCAACGGCATATACGATCGCGTCTGTGTGGAGGACTTTACCGCTGCGCAGCTGGGTAACCAGGCCGGGGTTGTGTTTTCCGGCTTCAATTGATTTCACCTGATCATTCAGGTAGACGTTGATTTCTTTCTCATCAACAAAATCAAGTAAGAGCTGACCCGCCAGGTTATCTATCTGTCTTTCCATCAATCTGCTTCCCAGTTGCAGGATCGAGACATTGATGTCAATTTCACGGAGCGAGGCAGCCAGTTCCAGACCTAACAGTCCCCCGCCAATAATCAACACGCTGCCGTCCGCTTTAAGAAAGTTCTTCAGCGTATCCGCGTCGTGCCGCGTGCGCATGGTGAATACACCCGGGAGGTGCACCGGAGCATCCTTCGGAATATTCGCGCGGCTTCCGGTTGCTATAATGAGTTTGTCGTAAGCGTGCTTCACTCCATACCTGTCGACGACGTACTTGCCGGCCCGGTGGATCGACACGATTTCATTATCGAGATTGATACGAACATTCAGCGATTCAAATTCACCCCGCTGGAATTTTTGAAGCCTTTCCCAGGGCAGCGTATCATTTACGTATTCAGGCAGCAACACGCGGTTGTAAAAAGGATCTTTCTCTTTTGAAAAAACATGGATCTCATCAACCTTGTTTATCGCGCGGTAAGTACAAATGAAACGGTACGCCGCGGCGCCGGCACCGGCAATGATCACTTTTTCGAACGGTTTGACGTATTTCTTTACCTCAACAGAGGAAAACTTGAAGTCCGGTTCTTTGGATACCGGGTCAACCCGCATACTCGTCACGTTGTTGGCGCGGCCAAGATCTGTGTTCAGATGCTTTCCCCAATGCATCGGCAGGAAAACAACACCCTTCCTGATCTCCAGTGTAATCTTCGCCGCCACCCTCACTTCACCGCGGACATTCGAAACAACAACAACATCTCCGTCCCCGATGTTTCTTGTCAATGCGTCATCCGGGTGGATCTCGAGGAACGGTTTATCGATATGCTGTTTCAGCTTGTTTACTTTGCCCGTTTTGGTCATCGTATGCCATTGATCGCGGATGCGGCCCGTTGTGAGAATCAGCGGAAATTCACCGGTCGGCGGATCGGAGAGATTTTCCGGATGATCAAGGGGCAGAAATCTCGCTTTAGCGGAAGGCGTATAAAAGATGCGGTCAGTGAATAATCGTGGTGTGCCGGGGTGTAGGGGCGTCAAAACAGGCCATTGAAACGTTCCTTCCCGCTTTAGTCTTTCGTAAGACAAGCCAGTGATATCAATATTTGTTCCGCGTGTCAATTGCGCGTGTTCGGCAAAAATATCTGCGGCTGTCCTGAAGTTGAATCCCTTATACCCCATCTCCTGCGCGAACATGCAGAGGATATCCGTGTCGGCTTTTGCTTCCCCCGGCGGATCCGATACTTTGGCGAGGTGGCTGATCCGGCGATCGGAGTTTGTCATCGTACCTTCTTTTTCAAAATGGCCCGCCGCAGGTAACACCAGATCGGCAAATGAAACAGTATCCGACCGGTTCGAGATATCCTGTACCACCACGAAGCGTGCATTCTTCAGAGCGGCTTCCGCTCGTCTTGAATCCGGAAGGCTAACCATCGGGTTGGTGCAAATGATCCAGACCGCTTTCAAATCTCCGCGTTCAAGGGCTTCCACCATTTGTGTTGCTGTCAGGCCTGGCTTCTCCGAAATTTTCGGAACGCCCCAGAAGTCAGCTACTTCCTTCCGATGAACGGGATTGTCCAGCGAACGATGTGCAGCAAGTAGTGTTGCCAGCCCTCCGACTTCCCGGCCGCCCATCGCGTTTGGTTGCCCGGTGAGCGAAAATGGTCCTGAACCGGGCTTGCCGATCTGACCGGTAATCAGGTTGAGGCTGATGAGCGAGATATTCTTGTTGACACCGATCACACTCTGATTGAGCCCCATCGCCCAGAGCGTAAGAAACCCTTTCGATGAAGCGATGTAAGAGGCTGCCAGGCGGATGTCCGGCTCCGGTACGTCGCATATTGCTGCAGCTTCTTTCACGGAATGCTGAAAAACGGAGTTCCTATACGCTTCAAAGTTCTCGGTATTCCTTGAGATGAACTCATAGTCGACGTCTCCATTTTCAATCAATACCCGTGCTATCGCGTTGTGAAGAAAAACGTCTGTTCCTGGAAGGATCTGTAAATGAAGATCGGCCGATGCGCAACTTTGGGTTTTCCTTGGATCAACAACGATCACTTTTACATCCGGGTTACGATGCTTATGGGCTTCGATACGCCGGAATAAAATGGGATGACACCAAGCCGGATTGGCGCCGGCGATCAAAAAACAATCCGCCAGCTCAATGTCATCGTACGATATGGGCACGGCATCCTCCCCCAGCATTTTAGTATAACCGGCCACTGCGCTGCTCATGCAAAGGCGTGAGTTCGTGTCTATATTATTCGTGCCTATAAAACCTTTTACCAGTTTATTGGCGAGATAATACTCCTCCGTTAGGCACTGGCCTGAAACGTAAAAGCCAACAGAATCGGGTCCGTAATTTTCAATAATTGATTTAAAGACAGCGGAAGCTCTTTTCATCGCCGTGTTCCAGCTTACACGTTGCAGCGGGTGGCTCCTGCTCCAGCGCATCTCCGGATATAACAATCTGTCGCTTTTGTCCTGCATCGCGTAATGAATGTTCATACCCTTCGAACAAAGCATACCTTTGTTTACCGGATGTTCCTTGTCTCCCTCAACAACGATAGCACCCTTCCGGTCTTTCTTCACTACAATACCACACCCTACACCGCAGTACGAGCAAGTTGATTTATATACGCTTTCTTTTTTCATTCTTAATTAACCGCAATCAGACATCCGACGATTGAACAAGCGTCAGGCAGCCGCTTCTTCCTTATAAAAATCCTTTTCATCGATAGACACTTTATCCATCAGCAGGCCGAGAAGCCGTTCGCGGATAGCGAGATATTCGGGCTGGTTAACCGTGTCCTTCTTATTTCGCGGCCGGGATAAATGCACTTCTTCAATTTCGCGGATCGTTGATGCGGGGCCATTGTTCATGACAACGATACGGTCGGAAAGGAAAATTGCTTCCTCGATGTCGTGTGTAACCATCACAATTGTTTTGCTGCGTTGAGTGAGGTTCCAGAGTTTCAGCAACTCAATGTGGAGCGACGCTTTGGTTAATGCGTCGAGAGCGCCGAATGGTTCATCCAGCAACAGCACGTCCGGATCGATGGCGAAGGCCCTTGCGATCGCCACCCGTTGTTTCATGCCTCCTGAAATCTGATTGGGGTACTTTTCGCGATGCTCCCAAAGGTTTACCATCTGAAGGTTCTTTTCCACCAATTCGTGTTTTTCATCCCTGGAAAGGCCTTTCAACGCTGCGTCTACTGCCTGGTAAATATTCTGATAGACGGTTAGCCAGGGGAGCAAAGAATAATTCTGGAAAACTATTCCCCTGTCGGGGCCGGGTCCCTTAACATCTTTACCGTTGACAGTAACCTTGCCGTGCGTGGGAAAAGTCATGCCGGCAATAGCATTCATGATCGTGGATTTACCGCATCCGGAATGACCTATGATAGAAACAATCTGTCCTTTTTCAATTTCCAGGTTGATATCCTTAACCGCCACAAAATTCCCTTTGGGCGTCCTGAAAGCGATTTCCATGTTCTCAATTCTCAAATAACTCATTTGTTTCATGTTTTAGTTGTAAGAAAAACGTAACCTGACACATCAGTAACTCTTACTCTGCCTGCTCAGATGCTATAAGTGAATTTCTTCTCTAGGAATGAAAAACCACGGTCAAGCAACAATCCCACGAGGCCGATTATCAGGATAGCGGATATTACCTTTTCGAGGCTCAACGCATTCCAGCTGTCCCACACGAAAAAACCGATGCCCATTCCACCCGAGAGCATTTCGCCGGCTACTATCACCAGCCATGCCACACCGATACTCAGGCGAAGGCCTGTGATGATATGCGGTAAGCTGAAGGGGAGCAGTACCTTCGTCAGGTATTTCCATTTCGAAAACCCGAATGCTTTCGCGACATTTTTATGATCGTTCGGAATCGACGCCACGCCAAATGAGGTATTGATAAGGGTTGGCCAGAGCGATGTGATGAATATGATAAAAATAGTCGCCATGCTGGCCGATTCAAATGCAACCAGGCCGATGGGAAACCACGCCAGCGGTGATACCGGTTTCAGTATCTGGACGACCGGATAAAACACCTTGCGGCAAAACGCATTTGCACCCATCAATAAACCGACGGGGATTGCAAACAGCGATCCCAGTAAAAACCCCAGGAACACCCTGCTCAAGGAACTGCCTAGCTGTAATGCGATACCCTTGTCATTTGGCCCGTAATCATAGAACGGATCCTTTACCAATTCCCAAAAAACAACGAAGGTAGATAACGGAGTGGGTAACCCACCCTCCGTTATCCGGCTGATAAAATACCAGAACGCGATGAGAAGCATAAAACCAAAAAGGCTATATACAAGGCCGGTCAGGTTCGCGGCAAATCTTGTTAACGCCGGGAGTATCCTGTTATCGGCAGCGACCTTCGGCGCAACTTCCGTTTGAATGGACGATGTTAACGTGATTGTTCTTTTCATAGGGATATAGATGTTTGAAGCGGGGCGTCCCGCCGTGTGATAACTATTGATTGATGGTTTTTGCCTTTACCCGCGTGAGGTAGTCAGCAGGATTAAGAGGATCAAATGAGACTTTATCGATCTCCAGTGCAAATGGCTTCATGTCGTCCGATGGAACTTTGATCTTCATGCTGGATGCCACTTCCCTGTACAGGTCCTGGAGGATGATTTTGTCGGCAATGGCTTTGTAATCCGGTGCCTCCTTCAGATAATCGAATCGCACAAATTGAGACATGAACCAGATCGCGTGCGACTTCCTGGGGAAATTTGCTTCACCGCCGCGATGGAACAGCATATAGTCGTCGGTATAAATTTCCGTTCCCTGGTCGCATCCCAGATTATAATCTCCCATTAACCTGGCTTCGATAACATCGGCTGGTGCATTCACGTAAGGCGTCTTACCGATCACTTCAGCAGCCTTTTTTCTGTTTGCTCGGTTATCGAGCCATTTACATGCCTCCATAACAGCTTTCATGACGTTTTTCAGGTCCTCACGTCGTTTCTCACTGAATTCCGAATTTACCACCAGCGCTTTTTCAGGGTGGTGTTTCCATATATCCTGTGACGATATCTCGGTAAATCCAACATTCTGTTTTACTGCAACACCGTTCCACGGTTCGCCTACGCAGTACCCATCCATGTTTCCGACTTTCATATTGGCGACCATTTGAGGCGGAGGTATGGTGATGATCCGTGACGTTTTCTGACTTACACCGGCCGCAGCGAGCCAGGTCCGGAGCCAGATGTCGTGGGTTCCACCCGGGAATGTCATCGCGAACGTAACTTCTTTTTCCGCTTTAAGTTTGGCAGCCACAACACCGGCTACTTTGTTCGTTTGCTTGAAGCCCACTTTTCCGCAAAAATCCTTCGATAGTGAAATAGCCTGGCCGTTGTTGCTTAATACCATAGCGATCTTCATCTCCGAACCTTGTTTCCCCCCTACTCCGGTGTAAACCGAAAAAGGCATGCTGAACAGGCAATGAGCGCCCTCGAGTTCACCCGTGAGGATCTTGTCGCGCACGTTTGCCCAGGATGCTTCCTTTGACACCACAACGTTCACTCCGTATTTCTCGAATAAGCCAAGTTCTTTGGCCATCACAATCGGGGCACAGTCCGTAAGCGGAATAATCCCTAACCGGATAACCTCCTTGTCCGCGATATTCTCTCTTACCGGGGCAGCAGATAGCAGCATCATCAGCAACATGGGGAGAATTGCTATTCGCGCAATGGATCTTTTCGAGACTGATTTTATAGAGATTGAGTTTTTCATGGTCGGTTTATGTTTTTATTTGATAATAAGGTCGGCGGGTTTGATGGCGATCATCAGGTAAGCCCATGTGGATACATCGTCGGCGCGTGTTACGTTCTTCACTTTGGCAGATGCCATGGTGTCTGATGAAAACATCGTGGAGTATCCACCTTCAAGGGCGATCGCTTTTGTGAGGGAATAATTGACGACGAAATCTATTTCAGTTCCCAGGCCCTTGTCCATTTCCAATCCATCCTGACCTGTTACGGCGTTGGGTAATGCGAAATAGTGAGCGTCTAATGAAAATGTGAGATTATCCTTTGCTTTGTATTTCGACTTCAGGTAATAATTCACCAGACCGTTTGCTCCAAACCCGTCAGCCACATAGAAATAGTCCATATATCCCCAGAACTTATGCGGTGTTCCATACAGGGGATCAAAACGCTGAAATTTTTTCGTTGCATCCGATCCATTGTTTCCCGACGTCACATCAACTCCCGGCCCTACGCTAAGCTTTCTTCCAACGGCATACGATGTGGACACCGACAGAAAGTACTCATCGAGCGACGTACCTTCGCGGTATTTGCCGCCCTGATAAAATGCACTGAGGGCGAATCCCAGTTTTCTCAATGTCGTTCCAAAAAGATTTGCGCCAACCGTGTAGCGGCTATTGACTCCGCGATCGTAAATAGGTGTTGTTTTATTTACATCGGCTGCTGCATAATGGAATTTGCTGAAGTCGTCCTTAAAGAACAGAAAGGAGGCATTCCCAAAGTGAAGTTTCCTGCCAACGTATAAGAACTGCATGGATTTATACATGGCGCCCATTCCATTTGTGCTCGCCGCATAACCCGACGGCACGCCATTATAGATCGTATTTGATTTGCGTTCGGCATTTTGATTGTACGCAGCGCCAAGGTGAGCGGTAAATCCTTTGTGTTCGAATTTCAAAAGGGCTGCGTCATGTCTCCTTGCCTGTTGCAGCCAGTCCAGATTTCCCAGGAGCCTGACGTCGTCGTATACCAGTTCCTGGCGACCAACCTTGAGTGAAAAATTCTTTATTACTTTTCCCGTATCGACAAGGCTGATCTCCGCCCAGGCTTCATGGATCATGAGTCCGTCATTTGCGTCGGCTGTAATTCTGTTCACCGAAGATGCGTCCTGACCCCACACGCGAACATCCTGTACGGAAGCATAGACCTTGAACCGGTATCCGGAATAACCGAAGTTAAGGCGTGTACGTTGTGATGTAAAGAAAGCCGCCGCTGTATCGGCGACTTGTGGAGTACCCTGACCGTTACGCAACTCGGACCGGGTCCTTAGCTGCCCGGAAACTGTGAATTGCGCTGTAACCGTTCGTGTAATGCAAAGGCAAAAAAGAAGGGTTAGGATTGGTATGTATACGTTCTTATCCATAGATTTGATTGTTTAGTTTAAACCGCTAAATAGTTGTCCCCGGGAAGAATTCGCAGTTCCGAACGGGGACTCTTTCGTTGGAGGTATTACCTGGTAATCCTCAGACAGTAAATCAGTAAATGGTTATTCCTTTGCCTTTTTAAATTCCTTTAGGTTTTTTCCGCATAGACATAAGCTTCCTTCAACGTGGGTTCGTGCCGTGGTTGAGGGGTACGTGATTCTTCCATAGTATTCCCGAACCGGCTTACCAGCAGTGATACCACGGAAACGACAGACACGGCTATTCCAATAATAAACAGACTTTCGCGATAGGATATGTCGCCGGACTTGAACAGGAAACCGGCGAGAACTGCGCCTACATTTCCGCCGGCGCCTACCACGCCTGCTACTGCGCCGACCGCTTTCCTGTTGATAAAAGGTACAACGGAGTAGGTAGCGCCATTCGACATTTTAAGAAATAATGCAAAAAGCAACATCGTGGCTATCGCCCAGGATAGCGAGGTCATTTGAGAAAAGATAATGATGCCAAGTCCTTCACAAAGCAGGAACAGACCCAGTACCAGTATCCGACCATTTAATCCGAACTTCTTTCCGGCTTTGTCGCCGAAGATCCCGCCCAGCGCGCGTGCAAAAATGTTCATCATTCCAAAGAGACCGGCGATAATACCCGCTTCTTTCAGCCCCAGTTGAAAATTGTCCACAAAATACAGCGTCGCGATATTATCAATGGTGATTTCGATACCGAAGCACGCACCGTATGCCAGAAATAACACCCAGACACGGTAGTCCTTGCACGCGGCGCGGAAGCTCCCTTTTGATTCAGCTATTTTTGCCTTGAACTCCGGATTGTTCTTCCTCAGTTCCGCCAGGTTACCCGATGGAGTATCCTGCGTGAAAAAAAAGTATACGAAGCCCATGGCAAACAGTGCGACACCCGGAACCACCATCGCATATCGCCAGGCTTCCTCGTCGAGATAACCGGCGCCGACAAACGCAGCAAAAATGAGCGGCATTACCATGAGCGTGGCGCCACCGCCCATATTTCCCCAACCTGCCACCGTTGCGTTTGCAGTACCCACCACGTTAGGTGCAAACATCACCGACGTGTGATACTGCGTTACGACGAAAGAGGCTCCAATAACGCCGATCGCAAGCCTGAATAACAGGAAGGTCTCGTAAGACTGGCTTACGCCGATAAACATCACAGGGATAGAGCCAATAATGAGCAACAGCGTATAGCAGATCCGTGGTCCAATGCGATCACACAACCAACCGATAAGAAGGCGCGCGAAAACGGTGATCGCCACCGAAGCAATGATAATATTCCCGATCTGTTCCTGGGTAAGGCCAAGATCTTTCCGCACAACGGGCATCAGGGGGGCAATACCAAACCAGCCAAAGAAGCACAGGAAAAACGTAATCCATGTAATGTGAAATGCCCGCATCGGTGGTGTCTTAAAATCGAGCAGGTTAATCTTGGTTGCTTTGTTTACGGGCGTCATCATTAAATAAGTATTTATACGTATAAAACTAAGTAGTATTTAGTAAAAAATACGTATTAATACGTAAATATTTTAATGTAACGGATTGAATTACGTAGAAAATCGTTTGCGAAATCCGGATTGCCGGGACCCCGGCGGTTCAGGATGTTAGGGGCAACGACAAAAAACGAAGCAAAACTACCAATGGTCGAAATCTTCCCACGGGAATCCTGATAGGGCCTAGTTTTGATGGAAAATGATTCCAAACTGAAAATGACAGACCGATGGCGTGGGATGATTGTCGACCTCGAGTCAACGCTGTTATTGCTGACGATCTGGAACGAACGTCAAAAACATACCGGGTGCAGATTGACACGAGAACAACATCCGTTGCTGGTTCAGGGGAAAAATCGAGTCGTGGACGGATTCGTTTACGTAAAAAACAGGGCGCTGATGACCACAAATCAACTACTCCTTGTTTAATGTCAAAAAATTTTCAATGAGATCAAATTAACGTACCTTTACGGCTGGTTTGCCTTTAGTCTATGAGAAAAAAACATTTTTTTGCCCTGTTTACGGTCCTTTGTTCGCTCAATTATTCATTCGGGCAAATCAACGCGCACGCAAAGGTCACGGCGATCAGCGGTACATTGCTGACCATTTCCAATGTAAATGAAACGTATCACACCTTTGCCGTTGGCGAGGACATTATCATCATGCAAATGCAGGATAACGTTATCGGTGATGTGACGAACTCAAGCACTTTTGGCGTTCTTGGCTCGATTGGATCGGCGGGGCTTTATGAGCGGAACAGAATTGCCGCAAAAACAGCCACTACCATAACACTCAGTTACGGATTGACCAATTCTTATAATACAGGAGCAAATTCTTCCGTACAGGTCATTTCTTTTCAGGAATTGGGAACAGGTGGTGCGTTGAATTACGATATGACCGGCAATATAGCTGCCGTGCCATGGGATGGAAATGTCGGCGGTGTCGTCGCCATGAAAATAACGGGAAGGCTACGCCTTTATGGCGACATAACCGCTAATGGAGCAGGTTTCAGAGGTGGTGCTGTCTCCGGTGGCACGAACGGCGGGGTCTGCGATAATACGACTTTTATTACGGCTACAACAGATATCTCCGGCGTTAAAGGAGAGGGTATTTTTAAAAGGACAGCGGCCGGCCAACAGTATGGCAGGGCAAAAATCCTCAATGGTGGTGGCGGCGGAAATGTACACAACGCGGGAGGCGGTGGTGGCGGTAACGTTACCTCCGGTGCCGATGGCGGGATCGGCTGGAGCTGTGCCAGTTCGGCCGGTGGACAGGGAGGAATTTCGCTCAGCGCTCATATCAGCAAAACCCGTGTGTTCATGGGTGGTGGTGGCGGTGGCGGCCATCAAAATAACGGGATCGGTTCAGCGGGTGGAAACGGCGGAGGTATTATTCTGATTTCCGCTGGGACCTTGAGAAACCGTGGCGGCGGATGCGGTACGCAAACTATTTCCTCCAATGGCACCGCGGCAGCCAACACCGGTAACGATGGGGCTGGAGGGGC
Organism: Chryseolinea sp.; assembly: GCA_041742155.1. Classification (GTDB taxonomy): domain Bacteria; phylum Bacteroidota; class Bacteroidia; order Cytophagales; family Cyclobacteriaceae; genus Chryseolinea. The sequence goes on from JBGSJE010000016.1 coordinate 310,884, forward strand.
CGGAGCAGGAGGATCTATTATTTTTGACGTGGGCGCCTTCGATGTTTCCGGCGGGTGTGCCGTTACGGTAACAGCCAATGGCGGTGATGGCGGAAGCGTGAACGATGGCGCCTCACACGGTGGTGGCGGAGGAGGAGGACAGGGCCGGGTGATTTATTCCGGCACTAACCCCGGGAACGTGACGACAAATACCAACAACGGTACTTCCGGATGCAATGATACATCGTGTGGAGTGAGAGGGGGAGGCAGCCCTGGCGGCACAAACGGATCGGGGATCAGCAACAACAACGGTTCAACACCATTACCGGTTTCCCTCCTCTATTTTACAGGAGCATATAATACCGAATCCGGAAAAATCGATCTGAAATGGGCAACGGCTACGGAACAAAATAATCATTACTTCACCGTTGAACGCTCTGCCGATGGATCGGAATGGAACCCGGTTATCCAGGTTCCCGGGAACGGAACAAGCAGTGTCGTGAACCGGTATCAACACGAGGACGGCAAGATCTTTGAAAAGTTTTATTACTACCGTCTCTCCCAAACTGACCTTGATAATACAACACAAGTCCTGAAAGTTATTCGTGTGGAAAGTAATGGCGAGGGAAATCCCGACATCTGGGTTTACCCTAATCCTGCAAAGCAAAGCGAAAAAATTACGCTCGACCTTGTTCACTTACCATCCGGAATGTACACGATAACGGTCTACAATAGCCAGGGAACGGAAGTATCGAGAAAACAGGTTGACGTATCAAGGGCATTTGACTCGACGGAGCTCGATGTGAATAACCTGGCGGCCGGACTTTATACCATCCGGATCAACTCTGTTAAATTATCTCTGCTAAGGAAGGCGGTCGTTCAATAAGAGGTCAGGGCGTCGAAGACTCGACAGGCTTCAGGGCGTGGAGTGCGATGATGTGCAGGTATTCCTCCGAAAACGTCTCGCGTTCGTGATGCTCCTTCTGGTTTGTTATATATTCAAACACCCGCTGCACCTGCGACTCGCTCACGGCAAATGCAGCGTACCCCGCCTGCCACGAAAATTTCTGCTGACACAACCTGTTGTCGTTGATCCAAAAGGACGACCCGCCTTTAACCTTTTTGACTATTTCAGCGATCGATCGCGCCGGGTTTTGCAGGAACAGGATGTGAATATGATCAGGCATACCGTTAATAATCCGGCTCGGACAGCCAAGCTCCAGCAACTTTTCATGGATATAATTATACAACTTCGATTCCAGGGGATGGTCGATCATTGACCGCCCGTTTTTTGTGGCGAAGATAGCGTGCGTCCATAGTTTGGTGTATACGTGGCTCATAGATCTGAAATTAAGGGCTTTTACCTAACGTGTTGCGGTCAATTTATTCAAAAATTCATCAATTGATTGTAATGTTCGCCACTTTCTGCAACTAATGGATCACTATTCGATCCGGAATATCGTAACCGGCGTTTAGAGCCGGTTTATGATTTATTGGATCTTTGGCATCATCTTCATTGCCGCCGTAATCGCTTCCCTGCAACGAACCATCACGGCCAAAAAGAAAGCCATGCTTGAAAAGATCAGGCAGAACTGGGGCAAGCCGAAGGACGAACATTTTCCGTTTGAGCGAATCGGAAGGTATGCTTCCCTGGACACCGACCCCGGATCGATCCCTTTATCAAAACAAACACTTTATGACATCGACTTCTTCGGGCTCTTTGCCTTTGTCGACCGAACGCTCAGCAAGATCGGCCAGCAACTCCTCTTTAAAAAACTGGTGCGCCCATCCGAACAGGAATTAAACCGCGACTTTCTGCACAAACTCATCGAACTCTTCTCCACTGACGTAACGATCAGAGAAAAAACTCAGCTGGAATTACAACGCCTGGGCAATCACGATGCCTACTTCATCACTTCTCTTATGCAGGACAAACTGTTAGCCAGACCGGCCTGGTTTAAATACCTTCTTATCAGTTTGCTTTCTATTGCAATAATGCTGGTATTCGCTCCCCGTTTCCCTGTGCTGCTGCTTTTTCTGATCTTCCCAGTGACGGTGAATATGATCGTTCACTACTGGAACAAAAACAATACGTTCCAGTTTCTCCGGTCTTTTCCTCAATTAAGCCTGCTGCTGGAAGTCTCGTCCAATCTGGAACAACTCGATCCGGAATTTGAAAACCGGGAAGTGGCTAACGATATAAACCTGCTCAAGCCTTTTCAATGGAAAATGAAACTGCTTGGCCTCGTGAACGAAGGGGGGATCAAGGACGATCTGAACCAGGTGGGATCATACCTGATGGAACTGCTGAAAGCATTCTTCCTGGTTGAGGTCTATACGCTTTTTCATTTAACCCGCGAGCTGGAGACAAAACAAAAGTCGGTCTTTAACCTGTTTCACTACGTCGGCGATTTTGATGTCGCCATCTCCATTGCTTCGCTCCGTTCAGGAGAAGCAAAAACCTGTCGTCCACACTTTGTTCCCACTGTGAAGGAGCTTCACCTGAAGAATGTTTATCATCCGCTTGTAAAGAACTGCGTCAAGAATGACCTGTCGATCGGGGGGAAAAGCGTGTTGATCACGGGATCAAACATGGCGGGCAAATCCACATTTTTACGAACCATCATCCTGAATTCAATCCTCGCTCAAGCCCTGGACACCTGTTTCGCCGATGAATTCAAAGCACCACGGCTCAAACAGTTCTCATCGATCCTGATCGACGATAACCTGATGGCCGGAACGAGTTATTATTTTGAAGAAGTGATGGTCATGTCCACGCTCCTGAAGGAAGCGGATACCGGCGACCAGAATCTGTTCATCCTGGACGAAGTGTTCAAAGGAACAAACACGGTCGAACGAATCGCATCAGCGAAAGCCATTCTCTCCTACCTCAACAGGGGTAACAACATCGTCATTGTATCGACTCATGATATCGAACTGACGGCGATGCTTCGGGAAGAATTCGATCTGTATCATTTCACCGACTCGATCGAAAACGGAAAACTGCATTTCGATTTCAAAATCAAAGCCGGGCCATTGAAGACGCGGAATGCCATAAAGCTCCTTGAGATATGTAACTACCCCCCGGAAATTATCGACGAAGCGAGCCGGATCAGTTACAACTTAAACACACCGGGCAACAATCCCGTTACCCCGGCGTAACGGTTATCCGGACGCAATCAGACAAGGTTCTCCTTTACAGCTTTGTTTACCATATCCACCGCGTTATTCACATTCATTTTTTTCATGATATTAAAGCGATGGGTCTCGATCGTGCGAACGCTTTTATCCAGTGTATCGGCGATTTCCTTGTTTGGTGTGCCGTTGATTACCATACGCAGAATTTCGCGCTCCCGTTTGGTAAGGTGGTACTGATCGTCCGGGCTTATATTCTTCCCCGGCGACTTCACACCCAACAACCGGTTTGCCAGTACATTCGACACAGCGCCGCTAAAATACTTGTTCCCGGCGTGGATCTGTTTTAATGCTTTTACGAATTCACTTTTATCGGTGTCCTTCAACAGGTATCCGTACGCTCCCGCGTCGAGTGATTGAAGAACATATTCTTCCGAGTCGTGCATCGAGAGGATCAGGGCTTTTGTCGCCGGCGAGAATTCGGCGAGTTTTGCCGCCGCTTCAATCCCGGTCATCTCCGGCATACGAATATCCAGAACAAGGATGTCGGGATGTAGCTCCCTTGCCACGTCAAGCGCCTCACGCCCGTTGCCGGCCTCGCCAATTACGCTCAGGGAATCCTCCGATTCCAGCATCGCCTTGATACCTTTGCGTACTAGGATGTGATCATCGGCCAGAACAATACTGATTTTTTCCATTTTTATCCTGTTAAACTGCTACTGCCGTCCGTATCGGTACATGCAATACTACTGTAGTTCCCTTACCCGGCGCGGATCTTATTTCAAGGTGCCCGTTAATGTATTCGGTTCTTTCATACATGTTAAAAAATCCCCTTCCCGATTCAATGTTCATACTTCGGGCTTCGACGATCTTTTCGTTAAAGCCTTTTCCGTTGTCGCTGACGGTAAGGATCAAATCGCTGTCCGTGTATTCGAGCGTTATTTCGATGCGGTTGGTCCCGGAATATTTTATCGCGTTGTTAATCGCCTCCTGAACAATCCTGAATATGTTGTTCTCCGTTTTTTGCGGGAACCTGTTTACAGCCTGACCGATCACCTCATAGGTCAGTTCAATGTTTGTAAGTTTACCAATCTCCCTTATAAAGACATCCAGCCCGGCCTGTAGTCCATAGTCGCCCAGTACGGTAGGTTTTAAATTAAACGTAACCCTGCGGATTTCCTTGATTACTTCTCCAATGAGTTGTTGTATCTCCATCAGCTTCCTGCCAGCCTGGTCGTGATCCTTCAGGTCGATCGATTCTATTTGAAATTTCAGGGATGTCAGCATTTGTCCGATTCCATCGTGAATGTCCATGGCAAGCCTCTTTCGTTCCTCCTCCTGCCCTTCCAGGATAAGCACGGACCGGAACTTTTGCTGGTTGATCTTTTTCTCTACTTCCGCTTTCGTCTTAACCGACATACTCTGTTCCGCCTTCTTATGACGGGTGATATCCGTCCCGAGGACCATGAGCTCATCGACATCCGCTGACTCATTGTATACGGGCGTAATCACCACGTCCGCCCAAAGCGCCTCACCGCTTGTAGACCCGAAATGAAGCTGGCCCTGCCAGTTGTTGCCTTCGGATACAGTGTCGATCACCTCGTCCATCCAGTCGTCTTCCGTAGTCGCGTTCTCGAACAGGTCACATATCCGCAGTGAATACGGCTCCGATTTACCGGTCATATCGGTGAATAGTTGCGAGATAAAAGTGACGTTTCCCCCTCTGTCCGCCTTTGCAAAAAGTTTTGGATTCTCCACAGGTTCGTTGATCTGCGAGATCTGTTCGTAGGATTTTTCCAGAGACGTATACAATGCGCCTATCTCCTTGGAGAGTTGCTTGGCATTCTTTTCCGATTCAACCAGTTTGGCTATAGTATGATTGACATGGATCGTTGTTGGCCTGAATATAAAAATGATTTCCAAAATGATAACCATCAGCGACAGTGCCAGCAGAAAATACTCCATCTGGCTCAGCATCGTCACTTTTTCCTGTGCTTCAGCATCATACTGATATACTATCTTTTCCATTCCCGCCAGGAAATCACTTTCATGTTGCAAAACAAGGGAGACCGCCGGACTAAGGGTATCAAAAGGTAACAGCACATCCCGCTCGAGTCCCGCGATAACGACATTCGCATTCTTAACCATAACTTCGAAGTGAGGTGCGATCTGCCTGAACATTGATGATATTTCCGCGCTGTTATTTCCAGGAAGATGCAGGCTGTCATTGCCGTGAAGAAGTCCCTCCTGGGATATTTTCCAGAGGTGCGCCGACGTTCTCAGATTTTCCCGTAAGGTCGTCCGGTGCTCCACTGTATTTTCCTGCGAAAGCTGAAGCAACGTCTTGGATATCCGCTGACTTAGCATCCGTTGTTTTCCAGCCACGTTCACGACACGGGAGTCGTCACGCTGGCCTTTCAGGTGGTCCTGGATCAGTACCTGGCCGATAACGGCTACCGATGCAATCACACTTAACGCCAGTATGTACCACGTTCCGAGCCGGCTAAAACGGCTGATTCCTTCCTTTACACTAAAACTGAGGCTCATTTACGTAGCAATTTACGTATTTTTGCTTACGGTTTCTACGTGTGCCCGGCATTCCCTAAAACCAAGTCTTTTTTTCGGGTGCTCAAACTATTTTACATACATTTACGTAATTAATAAAAAAATGTATGAAAGGCACTAATCTCGGTGAATTCGAAGAACTGGTTTTGCTTACCATAGCTTCCCTTGTTAATGAAGCCTATAGTGTCGGCATCTGCGATGAGCTCGAAAAACATACCGGACGGGTTGCCAAACTTGGTGTGGTTCACGCCGTGTTGAATCGTCTCGAAGAAAAAGGCCTGGTCAAAAGTAAACTGGGGGAAGCAACCAACGTGCGTGGTGGCAAACGGAAACGATACTATTCGATTACCAGTGCGGGTAAAGCCGCCGTACTGAAAGCAAAAGAAGTACGGGACCAGCTGTGGAGCATTATTCCGGAAATAGCGCTGAAAAATATCTGATGAAAGACCAGCAAAAGATATCACCGCCGCGCTGGGCGCAACAGTTGCTTTCCTGGTACTGCAGACCGGAACTGCTCGAAGACCTGCAAGGTGATCTGAACGAGTATTTTCATCGCAACGTAAAAAGCGTGGGAGTCAAAAAGGCCAGGTTAATTTATGCCCTCGACGTTTTAAAATTTTGCCGCTCCTATACCATACGCAAACCCGGGTTTCCCAACTTTATTCAACCGAATATGCTTGCCAGCTACATCAAAATTTCCGGCCGGAGTATTCTCCGTAACAGGTTGTTTTCCACCATTAACATCGCAGGTCTCGCGATCAGTATGGCGGTAGGTTTGGTGATGATCGGACTACTATCCGATATGTACCAATATGATAAATTTCATGTCAATCATGATCGCATCTACCGTGTTGTGAGTCAACACCGATACCTGGACCAGGAGGACAAAAGCCTTTACGCATCTACATCACTTCGGGCTGCAAAAGTCATCGATGAATCTGTTCCCGGTATTGACGAAATGGCTATCCTGTATCGCGGGTTTGACGGCGACATAAAATCCGGGCAACAGACAATTCCGCTGACTGGTTTCTGGGCAGGCGGATCGTTCTTCAGTGTTTTCACGTTTCCCATGATCGCCGGCGATCCGGCTACCGCGTTGGCGAAACCGTACTCCGTGGTTTTGACCGTGACGTCCGCCAAAAAATTGTTTGGCAATACGGATCCGATGGGTAAAAGGTTAATCCGCGCCGGACAAGCAAGCGATGAAGAATATACCGTAACCGGAGTTATTAAAGACATACCGGTGTTTTCTCATGTACGATTCGACATACTTGCTTCCCTCGGTACCCGCGAGTTAACCCAAAAAGGCAATCCGAATGAAATGTCCTGGGTAAACATGTGGAACACCTATGTGTATTTGCTTCTGCCCGAAGGAGCCGATCCGGAAAACATTCAACGTACCCTGACAAAGGTCAGCCTGAAAGAAAATAAAACTATTGAGAACACCACCATAAAATTGTCTCTTCAACCAATGTCCGAAATCGCTTTAGGCGAAGATCTTAACAACTCTATCGGACCGGTGATGACAAGCAGTAGCGTCAGGGTAATCGGAATACTATCCGTGATTGTTATCCTCTCGGCATGTTTCAACTACACAAATCTTTCTATCGCACGTTCGTTGAGGCGATCACGAGAAGTAGGAATTCGAAAAATGGTCGGCGCACTGAAAACTCACGTACTGGGTCAATTCATGGTGGAAGCCATCATCATTGCATTGTTTGCCCTGACCCTCTCATTTGCCATTTTCGTTTTGCTCAAACCGTATTTCCTATCCCTGAACAACCAATACAGTCAAATGCTGCTATTGGATTTGTCACCCCGGACAATCCTGTATTTTTTGCTCTTCGCGATACTTGTCGGAATTCTCGCCGGGCTCTTCCCTGCCCTGTTTTTCTCACGCCTGAATACCATTCAGGTGTTGAAGAATATTTCACCTGTCCGGGGATTCCGGAGCGCAGGCATCCGCCAGGGACTTATCGTGGCACAATTCACCATTTCCCTCATGTTTATCGCCGCGACAATTACGGGATACAAACATTATAAGCATGTGCTGGCTTTTGACCTGGGCTTTGAAACGGAAAATATGCTGAACATAGAACTTTATGATAACAAGGCTGACCTGCTGAAAAAAGAACTATCCGAAATACCGGAGGTTAAAGGTGTTTCGTCCTCCTCGATCGTTACGAGCCTGGGAAATTATTTTGGAACTACCATCAAATACACAGACCCGCAGGATTCGGCCTTTGTGCATTATTCGGCCATTGACGAGCACTATTTATCCCTTCATGGCCATAAGCTTCTTGCCGGAAGGAATTTCAATTCCCAACACAAAACTGCGGGTACAGATGAAGTGATCGTAAACGAAAAAGTATTAAAACGTTTTAATATCGGGGATCATCGTCCTCAAAACGCCATTGGTGAGTTCATAACGGTGAATGGAAAAAAAATGAAAATAACCGCGGTAGTCAAAGATTTTCACTACGGTAAGTCCATCGACAACGAAATAAAGGAGTTTATCTTCAGATTCTCGCCGGATGGAGGACGATACATAAATGCAAAAATCATATCAATGGACTGGCCCGCGACGCTGTCAAAAATTCAAACGGCCTGGAAAAAAATCGACACCGTCCATCCATTGGAAGCAACCTTCTACGATGACCAGATCGAACAATCCTACGCTGATTTTTCCGCACGAATAAAAGTGATCGGATCACTCTCCTTTCTGGCCATATGCATCGCTTCAATCGGACTGCTGGGAATGGTCGTATTTACGACAGAAATACGCCTTAAAGAAATCAGCATTCGAAAAGTACTCGGGGCAACAGAAGCAACACTGGTATTTATGCTAAGCAGAGGTTTTTTTACCCTGATGGGAATAGCTGTGCTAATCGCCCTTCCCACCACGCATTTCTTTTTTACAGGCTATGTCCTTGATGAATATGCAGAGCATGCACCGTTAGCACTGAGTGAATTGAGTATTGGTGTCATTAGCTTGATGGGACTAGCCCTTCTGCTCGTGTGTTCCCAGACGTTGAAAGTAGCGCGCGCGAACCCGGCCGATGTTTTAAAGAATGAATAACTCACCAGATCTAACACATCCATGAAAAAAAAAGAGATCAAACCTCCCCGGTTTGCACAACGGTTCCTCAGCTGGTACTGCCGGCCCGACTTACTCGAAGACCTGCAAGGCGATCTGAATGAGTATTTCGACCGGTATGTAAAAACGAAGGGAGCCGGGCGTGCACGCCTGATTTACGTCCTCGATGTACTCAAATTCTTACGACCCTACACCATCCGAAAACCCGAAATCGTCAACCTCTTAATCCACTGGATCATGATCGGCAGCTATATCAAAACATCCGCCCGCAGTATCGTGCGGCACAAAATGTTCTCCTTCATAAATATCGCAGGCCTGGCCGTCAGTATGTCGGTGGGGCTTATTGTCATTGCCTTTATCTCGGGTCTTTTTTCATACGATCAGTTCCACGAAAAGAAAGACAGGATCTACCGCGTTACGACCACAAACCAGGCGATGAACCTTGCGTCGACTTCCGTGCTCGTCGGTAAAAAAATAAGGGAGAACGTACCCGGCGTCGAAGACCTGACGCTGATACGAAGGGGTTTTGGCGGAGACGTTGTCGCCGATGGGAAGAGTTTGCCTGTCGGCGGGTTGTGGGCCGACGAATCGTTCCTAAAGGTCTTTACCTTTCCGTTACTGTACGGCGATCCGGCAACAGCCTTAAAGGAACCATACTCGCTGGTCCTGACCGAAAAAACCGCTAAAAGGTTGTTTGGCACAACGGATGCCATAGGTAAATCTGTCGTGTACGAAACGGTCGACTACATGGTAACCGGTGTCATGAAGGATATACCGAAACATTCTCACTTGCAATTTGAAGCACTGGCGTCATTTTCAACGGTTGAAATCCTGCAACCCGATACCGACGGCGGATTTCTCAGCTGGGGAAGCATCTACATGAATTTCGTCTATGTGGTCCTTCCGCCGAACACCGGCACCAGGGACCTACAGGCCGGTCTCAACGCAATTAGCGTCGCGGAAAACAAACATACTCCCAACAGCGACATTACCTTCTCCCTTCAGCCTGTGACCGATATTGTGGCTGGAAAGAGCCTGGTCAACCAGATCGGGCCGTCGGTAAATCGCATAGCACTGTGGGTATTAAGCGCACTGGCCTCTATCATTATCCTGTCTGCCTGTTTCAACTATACGAACCTTTCCATCGCACGTTCGCTAAGGCGTTCCCGTGAAGTGGGAATACGAAAAGTAATGGGTGCATTCAGAAGCCATGTACTGGGGCAATTTATAACCGAGTCCGTGATTATTGCGCTGCTGGCGCTCACCTTTTCATTTATCCTTTTTTTACTGTTGCGTCCGCAGTTTTTATCCCTTCATTCCTACCTGAACAACCTCACATCGCTCGAAGTGTCACCGCGCATTGTACTTTGTTTCGTGGCGCTGGCGCTTACAGTAGGCGTTATAGCCGGGATCGCACCAGCGTTTTTCTTTTCGCGCATCAATGCCATCCGCGTCCTTAAGGATACGTCTTCCTTGCAGCTTTTCCGTCACGTGAGTATACGCAAGGCGCTCATCGTCGTTCAATACGTCTTTTCACTTGTTTTCATAACAACCACCACGATCGGCTACCGGCAGTATCGCAGTTTCATTACCTTCGACCTCGGTTTTTCAACCCACAATATTGTGAACATAAACCTCCAGGGAAATAAGAGTGATCTTCTGAAAAAAGAACTATCCGAAATGAAGGAAGTGGATGGGATCGCTCAATCGATGATTGTCATGAGCCTCGGAAATATTTACGGTGGCCAGATGAAATATAAAAAGATGGATGACTCGTCTTCTGTCTGGTCGAATTATATCGACGAACATTATCTTCCCCTTCATGGTCACCGGATACTTGCCGGAAGGAATTTTCTCCCTGGAAGCGAACATACGGACGAACATGAAGCAATTGTAAATGAAAAAACTTTACCACTACTGGGAATTGAACCGAATGAACCCGGGAAAGCCATTGGAGAAGAAATTGTTATGAATGGAAAAAAATTAACAATTGTGGGAGTCGTGAAAGATTTTCATTACGAAACTGTAGAGGATCCCATCGAACCTGTGGTGCTGCGGTATTTTACCAATCCGTCCTATGGATACGTCAATGTTAAGCTGAGTTCAGACAACTGGCCCGAGACTTTTGCGAGCCTTGAGAGCATGTGGCAAAAGATCGACCGGGTCCATCCCCTGGACGCCAGATTTTATGACGATCAGATCGCGCAGGCTTACAGTGCGTTTTCCATGATGATAAAAGTTATCGGATTCCTGGCATTCCTCGCTGTGTGTATTTCTTCCCTTGGCCTGTTCGGAATGGTCGTGTTCACCACGGAAACGCGCATTCGGGAGATCAGCATCCGCAAGGTGATGGGTGCCAGTGAACAGGGACTGGTTTATCTGCTAGGCAGGGGTTTTCTCACTTTACTGACAATCGCCACGTTCATCGCTCTTCCTGCCACGTACCTTCTTTTCGAAAAAGTGATACTGGCCGGATTCGCCTATCGGCAGCCCATTGGCTGGGGTGAGTTGTTCGCAGGCGCCCTGACTGTGACAATCATTGCGTTCGTTATGATCGGCTCTCAGACGTTGCGTGTCGCACGTTCGAATCCCGCTGATGTTTTAAGGAACGAATAAGGAATTGGGTGCGGGGAAACAACACTGCACCAGGAGTGATTTTATGATTTTGATGTTATCGTTTCCAGAAAAGACACCTTGTACGATCTTCCTACAGGCAGCTCTTTCCCGTTCTTTAACCTGACAGACTGATGATTATATGAAACGACCTGGTCGAGGGAAATAATATAACTTTTATGAATACGGATAAACCTCGATGAAGGCAACTGGTCAGCCAGTTCCCGAAGCGTGGCAAAAGGGACATACGTCTTCTCCGTTGTATGGATCTTCACGTACTCGCTGAGTCCTTCGATGTATTCAATAGTGTCGACCATGATCTTGTGGACACGGTAGTCGGCCTTGATCATAAGGTAGTCCCTGGCAATATTCCCACCGGATCTGATCTTTTGAAATTCAATATATTCAAAAGCCCTGTGAACAGCCTTCTGGAATCTTTCAAAAGGTACGGGCTTGACCAGGTAGTCCAGTACGTCGAGTTCAAAGGCCTGTACCGCGTAGTCGTGCCGTGCCGTGGTAAAAACAACCAGTGGCGCATTGGCAAGTTTCTTCAGCAATTCAAATCCGCTCAGTTCGGGCATCTGGATGTCCAGGAACAGCAGTTCAACCGGATGAACTGAAAGGTATTCAAACGCCTCGGCAGGTCGCGTAAACGAACCCTCGACCGTCAACCCCGGGATCCGGGAGCAATACTCTTCCATGACCTTAATCGCAAGGTATTCATCGTCCACAATAACAGATCTGAGATTCATACCAATGGCATTTCGAGGTATACGATAAAACTGTTTTCCGACTGCACGACTTCCAGTTTGTGTTTGCCGGGAAAAGTCTTCTGCAGGCGAGTGCTGATATTGATAAGGCCGATCCCACCGGACTCACCGCGGACGACCGACCTTGAGATACTGTTTTCGGTCCTCACCACAAGTACATCGTTGTGGCGGGTACGAACATCGAACCGGACATATGCACCGGGGTCAATTCCGATACCGCTGTGCTTCATAGCATTTTCCAGAATGGGTACCAGCGTCAACGGTTCAACCAGACGGTCCGCCCCGGTAAGGTCTATATTCCAACCGATGTTCAGGGGCTCTTCGAACTTGAGCTGAAACAAATCTCCGTACGTTCGGAGCGCTTCAATTTCCCGTGATAATACGACAGGGTGTTCCGATTCATACAGCAGGTAGCGCAATAATCCCGAAAGCTTCATCAGTGCATCAGGGGCGTTTTCCGAACGCGTCAGTACCAGGGAGTATATGTTGTTGATGCTGTTGAACAAAAAATGCGGGCTCATCTGACCTTTCAAAAAGCGCAATTCAGTCTGCAGCTTGCTTTTTTCGAGATCATTCATCTGCGATATCATCTGCTCGCGGCTAACGGCCAGCCTTAGCAACGAAGCAAATGCAGCGATCGTGACCTCGCTGAAGATAATAAATCCAATCCGGGCGTTGGGACCAATGCTGAAGTTGAATGAAGGGCGATCGAGCACGAAAAATCGCTCCATATACATGCGCATAGGCGTGATGACGGCAAGCAAAACAATAAAACCGGAGACCGCATGAATGTACTTACCCTTTTCAAAATAAAACGGGATAAGAAAACTGTAAAAAAAATAAAAATTGATCAGGTGGCACATCATGGCGAACAGTGAACGGTAAAATACGTCCGGCCAATCCAGTACAACAGCAGTCAGCGACAAAATAAACCCCCACAGTAAGACCCAGAATGCGATCTGCGTGAGGAGTGCAAAAGATGGGATCACTTGTACCTTATACCTGATCATTCATTAAAGATAGAGAACATTCCCCGGATAGCCGGAACCCGACCGTTGTTTACTGAAGGATTTCATCCGTTTGCTGAAATAGAAAACACAGTTCAAACTTCAGACCCTGAATTCAGTCTATATCAATTAAATAAAATAATATGAATTACAGAGAAATTGAATTCTGGCAGGTGGTACTCGCCACCTCGCTCCGCTACTTTGCGTTTGCAGGAATTGCTTACCTCATTTTTTATGTCTGGAAGAGACAAGACCTCATGCGTTATAAGATCCAGCGACGAATGCCGGCCAGGAAAGCCATAAATACGGAACTGGCTTATTCCCTGGTAACCATGGTGATCTTCGCCGGTGTGATATATGCTTTGCTGTTTACACCGCTCAGGTACCACACAAAGATCTATACAGACCTTGGGGAACATTCCATTGCATATTTCTTCTTCACATTCATTTTAACCATCGTTATTCATGATGCCTATTTTTATGCCACACACCGGATCATGCATTGGAAACGAATTTTCCCTTTCGTCCATCACATCCACCACCGGAGCCATAACCCGACACCACTGGCAGCCTTCTCCTTCCATCCGTTCGAAGCACTGATCGAGATCGGAGTGCTTCCGATTATCGCATTTTCCTTCCCCGTGCACAGGGTCGTCATAGGCCTGTTCAGTTTCTATATGATCGTAATGAATGTAATAGGTCACCTGGGTTTCGAATTTTATCGAAGGTGGTTTCTGAAGAACAAAATCGCGAGGTGGTTTAATACTTCCACACACCACAACATGCATCATCACTACGGGAAAGGTAACTATGGACTTTACTTCAGCCTGTGGGACCGCTTATTCAACACACTTCATCCCCGTTATGAAAAGGAATTCAACGACGCCGTAGCTGCGCGCAGCGGGAAAGCCGGCAACCCGTCCGACTCGCGCAGGACCATTCACTGAACAAATCCAGTCGTTCGTTGAATTCGGCCATTCATCCATTAAACCAATACCTGTGTTGCTGTTCTAACCGGGCAATTAATTGTAAACTTAAAAACACAAAAAAATGAAAATGCTAAAAACAAAATTATCCGTACTTATGCTGATGGCCTTTTTCGCCTGTAAAGAGGACAACGAAGAATCCGTCGCCGTTGCCAATGATGAGGCAGCCGAAATGATCGCTACCTCGTTATCATCCAGTGCCGCGGGCCTTACCGTGGTTATCGACGACGCCGCCGTTACGACGGAGGAAAACGCAGGAGGCAGGGCGCAAGCATGTGGTTACACGGAAAGTATCGACGCCACCAGGACAAGTCCTGCCGGATCTGCCGTTTTCTATGACTATTCATTCCACTACGACTATGCGCTCGTTTGCAATAATTCATTGCCCACCACGATGGAAGTGAATATGGAATACGCAGGTTCGCTGGATGCTCCCCGCATGGCCACCAACAACACAGGTACGGGCGCACTAAGCGTCGAAACACTGGACAACACATTCACCGTGTTTACCATTAACGGAGGTTATAACCGCTCCGGTACCTTTGAATCCAAGATCCGTAACCAAAACACGAGTACCAGCACCATAACGTTTACACTAAACGAGGTAACCGTCGACAAGACGACCCGGGAAATTACAGGGGGAACTGCGGCAGTAACAATAACTGGTAGCGTTACCGGAAAGGGAGACTTCAGTTTTTCAGGAAGTATCACATTTAAAGGAGACCTCCAGGCCGAACTCGATGTAAATGGAACAAAATACTCCGTCGACCTGGAAAGCGGCGAGGTAGTGGCGTTATAACATCTGAATCGAATCACAGTTACTATCCAAACGAAAAACTGACATGAAATCATTTAATCGAACCGCACGGCGGTTCCTTATGCTCATCTTGATGGTATCCCCGGCGGTTGCCGCGGTTGCACAGGGATCGCAATCCTCTACTCCCGAAGAACGGGCAACGCGGTGGAGTGCATGGATGAAAGAAAACCTGAGCCTCGAACCCGGCCAGGAGAGCCCTGTATATACGATCAACCTGAAGTATGCGCAATTAAATGAGACCTTGCGGTCGTCCTCCTCCGAGCGTCGTGCAAAGTTTCAGCAACTCAGGTCGAACGACGAACAAAAGGATGAGGAGTTACAGAAAATTCTTACCGACACTCAATTCAAAACATATCAAAAGAAGAAAAAAGACTTTCAGAAACAAATGCTTGATAGCATGCGGAAGTAGACCTGAAAAACTATGGTTGCAAAAAGCGTGACATCAATCCTGATCGCAATGCTGCTGTACGGTGTCGTATACGCGCAACGCGGTTCATTAAAAGTAATTGCAGAGGTCCCCGTACAGATAGGTGTAGGTTATGAAGGGCAGCTGACCAAACGTTTGTCGATTGAGATCTCCGCCGGTATTATGACACCGCCGAACAGTTCTATCGCGGTCGACATCCTCGGCGCTCTGGGAACCGATGAAGACATCACGCTTATGATAGAGGATGCCTTCCAGTTCGGAGCGGTGGGCACTCTTGGATGCAATTACAACTTCAAACGGAATTATGTCGGCGGCTTTTTGCAACTTATCTCCCTTCACGCCGGGGATGCTCCATCGGAATTGATCGAGAATTACTTTTCGACAAGCATCGACGGCTATCCGGCAAAAACGCGAAACAACACCTCCACCGAAAAGTACCTCAGCCTCAGCTCCACGCTCCTGCAGGCTGGTGTACTTTACGGAAGGCGGTTTCCGTTCAAAAACCAACGCCTGGAGCTGGACACAGAAATCGGAGTAAGCGCCAATATTGGCTCGCAGAGTAAACTCACTTCGGGTATCCGGAACCTTTCAGCCCTGAGTGAAGAGGTGGACGCCGAGTTGTCCGGATACTATTCCCGTTATGCATATGTGCCGAGCATTTCCCTTGCGTTGGTTTATAAGCTGTCCAAAACAAAGTAGAATAACATAGGCTTATATAAACGGCCGATTCCGGTGACAAAGGAAATAAAACCGCACAACCGCTTCAGGTAGCTCAACCGATGCATCGCTGGTAATATTTTTTTTCAATCAAGGCACCCGGACAGCCGGTCGTTTCAACGTAACAAATTGTACATTTGCACATCCGGTTAAACCTTGATGTCGAATCAGCAACACATGCGACCAGTTTATATCTTTGCCCTATGCCTGCTTTTTATTTCAGCGGCGCCTAAACCTGTAAAATCAAAATTTCATGTCATTGCGTTTTATACGGCTAAGAATGATCGTGCACACATCACCTATGTTCATGAAGCAAATAAATGGTTTTCATCCATTGCTTCGCAAAACGGGTTTACGTATGACTCGACAGACAACTGGGGCAATTTAAATACGGCATTTTTAGCAAAATACCAGGTTGTCCTCTTCCTGGACACCAGACCGGAGGAACCAGCGCAACGTCAGGCTTTTCAGCAATACATAGAAGAGGGAGGCGGGTGGATAGGATTTCACTTTGCCGCGTTTGCCCTGAATAACTCCGATTTTCCCCAGAACTGGGACTGGTATCACAACGTGTTTCTCGGCTCGGGCGAGTACGGAAGCAACACCTGGAGGCCCACCTCTGCCTTATTGCGCGTGGAGGATGGCAAGCATCCCGCTACCAGAAATCTTCCCCCGACCTTTAAGGCTTCACCCAACGAATGGTACCGGTGGTCAAACGACCTGAAAGCCAACCCGGATATCAACATCTTATTATCCATCGACTCCGCCAGTTTTCCCCTGGGAACCGGTCCGAAACCACATGAGATCTGGCATGATGGTTATTACCCCGTTGCCTGGACAAACCGGAAATACCGGATGCTGTATGTGAACATGGGACACAATGATATAGACTACGAAGGCGGAACCAACAAACAACTGTCTTTCACATTTAATAATCCGATTCAGGACAAGCTGATCATGGATGCGTTACAGTGGCTTGGTAAGGGAAAGAAATAAACAATCCGGAATTCCGGCAGGCGATGCATTTTCCAATCTAATAGACAACAACCTTTTCGGTATAGACTTCTTCATCTATTATAAAACTGGCTGCATAGATACCCGGATCGACACGATTCAGTGAAAAGCGGGCAGGTTGTTCCCGGTCAGGCGAAAGCGTGTAGCTCTTACCTGTGACGAGGTTCCTCAAAATTACAGATACCGTTTCGGACGAACTGATCCTGGAAAGATACAATTCACCGGTTGCGGGATTTGGAAAGATGGCAGACCTGAACGGTGTGGAGGACCGGACCGGTATCAGTCGCGAATAGTCAATCTTACCGTCAAAGTCGATCTGCTTCAACCGGTAATAATTCCAACCGTACGCCGGGGCAGAATCTATAAAGTTGTAGGTGTTCGGCAACTTCGACGTGCCATTGCCCGCAACAAACCCGATACTATCGAACACAACGCCATCGGCACTGCGTTGTACTTCAAAACCGGAATTGTTCAATTCTGTCGCCGTATGCCATTCAATATAATTTTGTTCATCCTGATGATAACCATCAAAAAAGGACCACGTAACGGGAAGCGGGCCGGACGTATAGGTGAAAGAGACTCTGTTTCCTCCGCCATTTTCATAAAAATCCAGCACAAAATCATAGGTACCGGAAAGGTTAATGACAGATGAAGAGGCCGTCCGGTAGCCATGATCCGAATAATCATTAACTACGTACGTTGATCCCCCATCAATACTCAGGCGTACCCCATCGTCGGCTCCGACTGTAAATGTATAGCCCGCGGCGGGCAGGGTAATCCGCATCCGGAAACGGACCGTATATGTTTCGGTAACGATATCACATCCGTTCAGGGCAAATGTGCAATTGTCGCCGCAAAAACTCTCATCAAAAATAGCTGCCTTGGTGAAATAGCCCACGTAATTAGAGGAGTTATAATTGTTAGCGCCATCGTAAACATATCCGATCCATGAGTCTACACCGTATGTCACCTGATCGCCCAGGGGAGATTCTCCGACAACCGTGACGACATTTGAATACGTTGTTGTTGTCCCGTCGGTGGCGCGCCTCCGGTAGTAGTGATTTCCCGCTGACAAACCTGACGGTACATCGTATGTTGATGAAGTCGCTCCGGAGATATCGGTCCACGTTACGGCATCGGGTGAATCCTGCCACTGGTATGTCGCGGCGATGCCCGTGCAAAAGAAAGCTGACGCGAGATTTGTAAATGCCGCCGGATCAATAGTCGTCTGGCAAAGTGTCTGGCTGGTTCCGATTGTGCCACCGGTCCCTCCCACTCCCAGGTTGGATGATGAAAACGTTACCCTGTTCTGGCCGCCGTTTTCATAGAAGTCCAGCACAAGGTCGTAGGTCCCTGCCGTCAGGAATGCCGATGCAGATGTAGTCTGATATGCATGGTCGTTATACAGGGTGTTGATGAGGTAGGTTGCGCCTCCATCGATGCTGAGTCTGACCCCGTCATCGGCTCCGATGTTAAACTGATAGGTACCGCAGGCGAACGCTTTTTGCATTTTAAACCGTACGGTAAACGTCTCCGACGTAACGGAACAACCGCTGGCAGCCGTGAACGTGCAATTGTCTCCACAAAAACTCTCATCGAAATTTTCCGTCTCTGTGATGGTACCCTGGTAATTCGCTCCCGCAAACGTGTTGACCCCGTCGTAAATGTAGCCAATCCAGGAACCTGAACCATAGCTGACCTGGTCACCTGCGGCCGTAGGGCACTGGGCCCAGACCGCCGGGGAAGCGGCCAGCAGGAAGAGGGTCAATAAACTGCGCAGCCATGAATGCATAACAATTCGAAATCAACCGGCAAGTTAGGCATTCAGGCAGGATAAACAAGGGTGAATCGCATCTGCGTTTATTCGTACACGAGGGCACGATCAAGGTGTACATAACCTCCATCCACGTGAATCAACTGGCCTGTGGTGTGACTTGATCTTTCCGACAGCAAAAAAGCAGTCATGTTTGCGATCTCTTCCGCTGTTGTCATCCGGTTACCCAGCGGAATTTTGGACTCGATGTCAGCGCGCTTTTGTTGGGGGTCCGGCAGTGTATTTATCCATTTTTCGTACAATGGTGTCCAGCACTCGGCAACAATAATCGAATTGACACGGATATTGAATGGAAGGAGTTCGACGGCCCACTCCCTCGTCAAAGCACTTCGTCCTCCATTGGCAGCTGCATAAGCGGAGGTTCCACCCTGCCCTGTTTCGGCTGTCTTCGATCCGATATTCACAATCGATCCTTTCGTAGCTTTTAATGCCGGAAGTGCATAGTGAGCCATCAGGTAATAATGGACGACATTCTTATGCAACGACTCCATGAACCGTTCGTAACTTCCGTTCTCAAGTCCTACTCCGTCATTTACTCCCGCATTATTTACCAGGCCGTGTATCGTTCCGAACTTTTCCAATATTTTTTTTACAGCTTTCTCCGACTCCTCCGGTCTCGTTAGTTCGGCTTCTACCTGGAATGTTTTGCCGCCAATAGCATCAAGCGTTTTTTTATTGTCGGCTTCGCTTCGTCCAACAATAACAGGAACGGCTCCTTCATTAGCCAGTACTCTGACAATTCCTTCGCCGATCCCCTTTGCTCCGCCTGTCACAATAATGACCTTGTCTTTCAGTAATAAATCCATAGCAATTCTACACGTTAAAGGTTATAAAATCGGATTGCATTTCCTCCAAAAAAGGAATTCTGTTCATCCTGTGTGAAAGTAGAAAAATATTCCTTAACAATGTCCATCATTTTTGTATAAGAGGCAGCGACTAGACATACCGGCCAGTCGCTTCCGTACATCAGTCTGTTCATACCGAAGGCTTCTACCGCGACGTCGAGATAGGGTTTGAAATCTTTGTTGGTCCAGTTGTGCCAGTTCGCCTCTGTTACCATGCCCGATACTTTACAGGAAACATTGCTGTACCGGGATAGGGACAGGATATCCTTTTTCCACTCGTCAATTTTCCCGTCACGGATATAAGGTTTTGCCAGGTGATCGATCACGAAGGGTTGATACGGAAATTCGTCCACGAACGCCGATACAAACTTCAACTGATCCGGAAAGATCAGTATGTCATAGGTGTAACCGAAGGCATGAAGAGCAGAAATTCCCCTTCGAAAAGCCGGCCGCAGCATAAAGTCACGTTGCTTTTCGCCTTGCAACACATGCCGGAATCCCTTCAGTTTTTTGAACCGGCTGTAATCATGAAGCCGGTCGCGAATATCGTCGGCCTCGAAATCGACCCATCCCACCACTCCTTTGATAAAGTCGTATTTAGCCGCATGTGCCAGCAGATACGTGTTTTCATCAGCAGACTGATCAGCCTGAACGGAGACACAACCATCAATTCCCGTCGCCGACAACAACGGTTGAATGTCGTCCGGTGTAAAATCCCGTTGTATCACAGCCATGCTGTCGTCGATCCAGCTGTCTCGTACCGGATCAAATTTCCAGAAGTGTTGATGTGCGTCGATACGTATCATTCGTTATTCGCTTTGAACCAAGAGTGTAACCACCGTAGAGTCGGCGCGACAATATCCATGCACCGCTCTGCCCGATTATCCTACCGTGGATTTCCGTTAACGCGTCTCCAGTTTATAAATCCTTTTCATCAGCATCCATTTTTCACCGGGCCTCGCAAACGGCAAAGGTTTTTGATACTTCCACATCAGCTGTTCCCATTTTTGAACCGCCGGGTTGGCGGCATCCATCCGTGCTTTCTCTTCTACATCGAAGGTATCCGTTGTATCAAACATCATGATCATCCGGTTACCGACGCGATATATTTCCAGTCCGACAATACCTGCATCCGTCATACTCTTTTGTATTTCTTCCGGCACGCGTGTATGCCAGTCTTCGTATTCGGCGATAAGGACCGGATCGTCCGGCAAATCAAGGGCAAAACAATATCGTTTCATATCGGTTCGAAAATCAGATAAACTTCATTCCTTCATGTTCCAGCTTATTGTATTTATTCCTGTCGAATATATAGTAGAAGGCGCCTTTGCGGGAAGATTCCTTTTCCTTTTCATCGAGCTTATTCAAAATCCCCAGCGAAAGGATCTTGCGGGTAAAATTCCTTTTATCGATCGGTCCTTCGTTGATTGCCTCATACAGGGACTGCAGTTGCGGCAATGTGAATTTCTGAGGTAACAGCTCAAACCCGATCGGATGATTGGCAACTTTCTGCCTGAGTCTTTCTTTTGCCTTTAATACCATTTGGCCGTGATCGAAAATAAGAGAAGGTATCCGCTTCAGATCGAACCACCTCGCCTCGTGGTCCTGTTGAAGCTGTTCGCTATAGTTGGCAATATTGATCAGCGCAAAGTAAGCAATCGATACCACCCGTCCTGCCGTGTCCCTGTTCACATCGCCGAAACAGTAGAGCTGTTCCATATAGATATTTGACAGGCCCGTCAGTTGATTCAGAACCCTCACGGCAGCAGCATCAACACTTTCACCCTGATTGACAAAACCACCCATCAAACTCCATTTTCCCAGCTCCGGCTCAAACCCTCTTTTGATAAACAGTCCCTGGAGCTGCTGGCCGTCGAATCCAAAAATAATACAGTCTACTGCCAGCAGTATCCGGTCATGACTATTGTACTTATTTATATCCATAGGTGATGTGAAACTTAGTTTTGTAAACCGGCGCCCGTTTGGTTTTCGTGAATCGTGTTATCCGGTAAAACTAACCATCACATACACTACGATAGCGATTACAAGAAGGGATAATCCAATATCCCATGCATTGTAACTATTTCGGTTTGCAGCTTTTTGTTCTTCCGTGAGCGATCCATAGGTAAGTCCTTTGATCCGGTCATAAGCGGGTTCCGGTGTAGCGAAACTTACAACGAGACATAAAATAACGGAGAACAAAAAGAACCATGCTGCAAACGTCAGGAAGTTTGTTGATGCAATCATGTAGAGGAAGCCATCCGGATCAAGTGACCCTATGCCAAGTTCCAGGCCGATCCGGATAAAAGCGACGAGCAGGCCGACAGTCAATGTGGTAAGAGCACCCTGACTGTTTATTCGTTTATAGAAAATTCCAAGGAGAAAAACGGAGGTGATCGGCGGTGCGATATAGGATTGCACCGATTGCAGGTATTCATAAAGGACACCGGAAATATTCTGCATAATCGGTATCCACAGGACTCCCAATACAACCACGATACCCGTTGCAATTCGTCCTACATTAACAAGTTTTTTTTCAGGGGTTGAAGGATAGAGTTTTTTATAGATATCAACGGTAAACAATGTCGAGCAGGAGTTGAACACCGATGCGAGTGAGCTCATCAGCGCAGCCAGCAACCCTGCAACAACGAGTCCTCTGAATCCAATGGGCATTTTATCCATCAACAGCGCAGCGAACGCACCGTCCGGGTTGTCCCAGTGAAGTTCACCGCGGTTTTTGAGTGCCAGTGCAACCACCCCGGGTATCAGGAATAAAAAGACGGGTGTAAGTTTAAGCATCCCGCCGAATATGGTTCCCCGGCGTCCTTCCTTTATATTCTTTGCCGCCAGCACGCGCTGAACAATATACTGGTCGGTACACCAATACCATGTCCCGACGATGGTACTGGTAATCACGAGACTTGGCCATGGAAAATCCGGATCGGATGCGGGCCGCCACATATTCAGATAGCCCGGCTCCAGTGAAGATTTCAGACCACTCCATCCGCCCACAGAATCCAATCCGATAAAAGTCAGCGTAGCCGCACCGATTACCAGCACGACGGTCTGGAGCGCTTCGGTGTAAACAACGGCCCGCATACCGCCCAGGATCGTGTAGATACCCGTCAATATCACCGTGGCGAGGGCACCGAACCAGAAATCGATGTGAAGAATGGAAGCGATCACGATTCCGCCGGCATACACGGTAACGGAGACCTTTGTCAGTACGTAAGCGATCAGTGAAAATACACTCAGGAACCAACGCGTGGCGGAGTTAAACCGTCGCTCCAGGAACTCCGGCATCGTAAATACACCGCTGCGGATATAGAACGGAAGAAAGACCCATCCCAACGTGATCACCAGCCATGCATGTAACTCATAAATAAGCATGGGGATTTTTCCACCTGCCCCTGCACCCGCGAGGCCAACGATATGTTCCGATCCGATATTCGACGCGAATATAGAAGCACCAACGATGAACCATCCGATATTCCTTCCGGCGAGAAAATAATCCTCGGTGTTGGACTGCTTCCGGGTCATGACCCAGATTGCCAAGGCTGCGATAACAAGAAAGTAACCTGCGATTACAATCCAGTCGAGTGTTTCAAATCCTTTCATAAATGGCTGTTAATTTTATTTTGGTGTTGATCAATCAATTGCGCTACCTGTAATAAACTTCATTCCATCGAAGCATATTCCTGAATTGATGCAGGTCAGTGTCTTTGCCGATATGCACATATTCAATACCGGCCATCGAGGCAAAATCCTCCAGGTATTCGGCGGAGAGATTCTGGCTGTAGCAGGTATGGTGCGCACCGCCGGCATAGATCCACGCCGCGCAACCTTTATGCATATCCGGATAGGGCTTCCAAAGAACTCTGGCTACCGGCAGCCTGGGAAGCTCGTGCCGGGGGGCAACCGCCTCAACCTCGTTAACGAGCAACCGGAACCGGTTTCCCATATCCACAATGGATGCATTCAACGCAGGGCCTGGAGCACTGTTGAAAACCAGCCGTACAGGATCGGCTTTCCCTCCTATTCCCAGCGGGTGAATCTCACAGGACGGTTTGCCGTCAGCAATCGATTCACAAATTTCAAGCATATGTGCACCCAGCACCATAGGGTCCGAAGGATCGAAATGATAGGTATAATCTTCCATAAATGAATTACCACCTTTCAATCCGCTACCCATCACTTTCATGGCTCGTACCAGCGCGGCAGTTTTCCAGTCGCCTTCGCCGCCAAAACCATATCCCGCCGCCATCAGGCGTTGTACCGGGAGGCCCGGAAGTTGTACCATACCGTGAAGATCTTCAAAGGTGTCTGTAAAACCTTTAAAATCTCCGGCCTCCAGGAATGTACGTAAGCCAATCTCAATTTTCGCGGCTTCTCTAAGGGAAGCGTGGCGGTCGCCGCCCTTTCGCAACGAAGGCATTACTGAATAGCTCTCTTCGTACTCGGCGGTCAGCTTTGCAGTATCCGCATCGGATACGTCCTGAATGACTTTAACGAGATCACCGATACCATATCCGTTAACCGCATAGCCGAACTTAATTTCCGCTTCGACCTTGTCACCATCGGTTACAGCAACCTGGCGCATGTTGTCGCCGAACCGGCAGAACTTTCCGCCTTGCCAGTCATTCCAGCCCGCCGCTGCCCGCATCCATACACTCATACTTTTATGGACGCTTTCATCCTGCCAGTGACCTACCACTACTTTTCTGTTCAGACGCATGCGCGACATGATAAAACCGAATTCCCGGTCGCCGTGAGCACTCTGGTTCAGGTTCATAAAATCCATATCGATATCCTTCCAGGGGATATCGCGGTTGAACTGGGTGTGAAGGTGAAGCAGGGGTTTGCGCAGGATTTTTAATCCGCCGATCCACATCTTAGCAGGAGAAAAAGTATGCATCCACGCTACAAGTCCGATACAACTTTTGGAGGTGTTTGCTTCCTGGCAAAGCGTATAGATCTCCTCCGGGGTTTTCAGTACGGGTTTAAAAACAATTTTTACGGGAATATTCGCCGAAGTACTTAGTTCCTTCGCGATCGTCTGCGAATGCAGCGCAACTTGTCGAAGGGTTTCATCTCCGTATAAAGATTGGCTGCCGGTTACAAACCAGGCCTCCAGATTTTTGATCTCAGTCATGTTCGTCCTTTCCGTTTTGATTTTTTTGTCGTAATCAGTATTCAGGTACTATATCGATATCTTTTATGCGTGTGGGAAACCATATCATCATCTCGCCTTTACCACGGTGCGCCCACGCGTAATAGGGGATTGCCACAAAAGGCTGAGTAATTGTTGAAACGCGACTCCCGTCATGAATCTGAATGGCCGGCACGTCAGCCTTCAAAACAGTAATGCCGTTAAGCATCTCCGGCCGGTATTCCGGTGTGACGACCACGGCATCGGGTAAAAGCAGGTTGCTGACCTTTCCTCCGTTGTCCGGCCATTCCGCACAATAGATAAAAGGTCCGCGTTGCAGCGCTACCTTGCCGAGGTCGTCCTTAAGGTTCTTGTGCGCTACTATTCGTTTTACATCCATAGGCAACTTCACTTCAACAAAATCGCCTTTCTTCCATTGCTTGTTCAGGACCGCATAACCTTTTTCGACTGCATAACGTGTAGGTACACCATTGATCCGGATCACGATCTCACTCCCGGTGTTCTTTTGAAATGTATACAGGTCGGAAGGGACAGGTTCGTTTTGCGCCCATCCCGGAAGGCGAATACGCAACGCAAATGTTACCGGTGACCTCGGTGTGATCTTAAAGGCAAGGGCTCCGTCCCACGGATAGTTATTCTGTTGTTCGATCTGAACCTCCTTTTTGTTTACCAGGAGTTTAGTGGTTCCGCTGATGAAAAGATTAGCATAGACATCGGTATTATTCTGTGCAAAAACATATCCCGGAACCGACGGAATTAACCGTGTTACATTTGTCGGACAACAGGAGCAGGTGAACCACCCGGACCTGCCCGCTTCCATATCCTTATGGTTGAATACATTTTTTATTTCCATGGCATTGGTATAGAAGAACGAATTTCCATCCATACCAACCCCCGATATCAGGCCGTTGTAAAGCGTTTTTTCGAGGACATCCATATACTTCGATTCACCGTGAAGGAGGAACATACGGTGATTCCAATAGACATTGGCAATGGCAGCACACGTTTCATTATACGCTGTCGCATTCGGAAGTTCATAGTTTCCGCCGAAACGTTCGCCGTCTCCTACGGCACCAACGCCACCCTGTACATACAGTTTCTTGCCCACTACATTCTGCCAGATAGTATCAATGGCATCCAGAAATTTTTTGTCGTTCGTCAGCGCGGCAATGTCGGCCATTGCGGCGTACAGGTAACCGGCACGGACAGCATGACCCACCGCTTCATCCTGCTCTACAACGGGCTTATGGTCCTGCCAGTACGCACCGCTTTTCCACGGATCGGGGCTTTTCGGATCGTATCCGTTAAAGTGACCTCTCTCCTCAATAAAATACTTCGCTGTTTCCAGGTATTCTTTCCTGCCTGTGATCCTGTAGAGTTTTACCAGGCCCATTTCAACCACCTGGTGGCCGGGAGCAACGTGTCTTTTCTGATGTCCAAAAACCGAACAAACAAGGTCGGCATTCTTTAACGCGATATCCAGCAAATTCCTTTTACCCGTAGCCTGGTAGTGAGCGGCGGCCGCTTCGTACAGATGGCCTGAATTATACAACTCATGACTCAGTTCCCTTTCCTTTTCCCATCTTTCCTTGCCGGCCCATGAATGAGTTTCAAGGGGGTTTATGGTACGGGCGGTATAAAGATACCCATCGGGCTCCTGAGCATTCCCGATCTTCATGATGAGGGTGTCGATATAATTTTCAAGCGATTTGTCTTCATAAAGGCTCAGGGAGAATGAGGCACCTTCTATGGTTTTGTAGATGTCCGTATCATCGAACGGATAAACCGTGCAAAACTTACCGCTATGCGCCGCGGCCATTTCAAAATTCTTCACCCTTCCCGTACTTTCACACCGCTCGAACGATGCGGGGATCGTTACCGTATGGTTGATCTTAATGCGCGGCAGCCAGAAGTTGTCTGTAAGCTTCACTTGTGTGAACGGCACCACCTGTATCGGGTAATCCTTTTGCTGGCAAAGCGACGTGATTCCGGCCTGCACAAGAAACAAAATCAACACCATGCTTTTCATATTTGTCGCATTTGAATTCATGATTTCCGGGTTCTATTGTCCATAGTATGAATCGGGGCCATGCTTTCTTTCAAAGTGTTTTTTAATAAGCGAGTCCTTCAGGCGCGGAGCTTTCGGATTTATCTGTTCGGTTAAAATGGCCATCTGGGCGACCGACTCCAGCACCGCACTGTTATAGACGGCTTTCTCGGGGGTCTTACCCCACGTAAAGGGTGCGTGATTGCCAACCAGGATCATTTCCACTTCTTCGTAATTCAGTTTCCGGTTTTTAAAACAGTTCAATATCTGAAAGCCGGTATTATACTCATAGTTACCTTCGATCATGCTGTCGCTCATCGGCGGAGCGCAGGGAATGTCCACCGTATTGTGGTCCGCATGGGTTGTGCCGAAGATCGGTATGTCCCGTTGCGCCTGTGCCCAGGACGTTGCATAGGTAGAATGGGTATGAACGATCCCTCCTATTTTCTCCCAGTGTTTATAAAGGACGGCGTGCGTCCGTGTATCCGACGAAGGGCGGAGGTTGCCTTCGACGGTTTTTCCCTCAAAATCGACAATCACCATGGACTCCGGCCGCAGCTCGACGTAGGGTACGCCGCTGGGTTTAATGGCAAATACACCCAGTTCGCGGTCCGCCGCGCTGACATTCCCGAAGGTAAAGATCACCAGGCCCAGGCTCGGGAGTTGCATGTTCGACTGGTAAGCCGCTTCTTTCACATGATCGTATCTGCCCATAGATGTATCGACGCTTTTACAGTTGGTTACTCCGCGAGAAATGCACCCAATGCCTTATATTTTTGAAAACGTTTCGTATAAATTTCCGAAGCTGCGGGGTTTGGCTTGTATTCCATATCAAATCCCTGACCCATTGCCTGCATAGCATTCTCCACACGCGGATAAACGCCCGAAGCGGTTGCCGCAAACATAGCAGCCCCCAGGGCACACGTTTGTTCTGATTTGTGGATCCGGATAGGCATATTCATCACATCAGCCATTACCTGCATGATGTAGGGAGATTTGCGTGCCACACCTCCCAACCCGATCAACCCTTTCACAGGCACACCTTCGTCGGTAAAACGATCGACGATCGCTTTGGCTCCAAAGCAGGTGGCTTCCACCCACGCTTTAAAAAGGTGAGGCGCTTCGCTACCCAGGCTTAAGCCGGCTATTGCGCCCTTCAGGAGCTGGTTTGCATCCGGAGTCCTTCTTCCATTCAGCCAGTCGATGGCCAGTTCGTCGTTTTCAGTCAGCGGTAATCCCTTTGCCTGCAGTGTCAATTCGGGTATGATCTTATCGATCAATTCGTTTTTCAGTTTTTCCGCCACATCGTTGGTAATAACCGAAGACTGGGACAACAACTTCTGTATCGGCCAGGCTAACAGGTTTTTAAACCATGCATAGGTATCGCCGAAGGCCGACTGCCCGGCTTCCAGGCCGATCATACCGGGAATAACGGATCCGTCGACCTGCCCGCAAATACCGCGGACAAGTTTATCCTTCAGGTCGGCGGCAGGTGCTACCAGCATATCGCAGGTGGATGTACCCATTACTTTACTGAGGTGAAAGGGTTCGATCTGTCCGCCCACAGCGCCCATATGCGCATCGAACGCGCCGACTCCGACGATAACATTTTCAGATAGCCCAAGACGTTGCGCCCATTCCTTACTCAGGTTCCCGGCGGGTTTGTCGGCTGTGTATGTTTTTTGAAACAGACGGGATGTGAATCCCTTCAACAGGGGATCGAGACTTGAAAAAAACTCGTCCGGCGGAAGTCCTCCGAATGCTTCAGCCCACAAGGCTTTGTGACCCGCCGAACAGACGCCACGTTTCAATGCCTGCACATGATTGCCCCCTGTAAGAAGAAATGGTATCCAATCGCAGTGTTCAACCCAGGAATAACACTTTTTTCTTACGGCTTCATCTTCACGGAGGACATGAAGAAGCTTTGCCCAGAACCATTCCGACGAATAAATACCGCCCACGAATTGCAGGTAGTTCACGGGAAATCGCGTAGCGTGTTCGTTAATTTCTCCAGCTTCTTTCGTTGCCGTATGATCCTTCCACAACACAAACATCGCGTTCGGGTTGTCTGTGAAACCCGGCACAAGTGCGAGCGGTGTACCCGATTCGTCTACCGCTACAGGCGACGAGCCGGTCGTATCAACCGATATAGCCTTTATGGCGGACCGCGCCGAATCACCTGCTTTCGAAAGGCATTCGTTGATGGTAGACTGTACGCCTTCAATGTAATCCAGCGGATGCTGACGAAATTGATTTAGCGCAGGATTACAATAAAGCCCGTCACGCCATCTCGGATAATGATATACCGATGACGCGATCTCGTTTCCATTGGCCGTGTCGGCGATTATCGAGCGTACGGAATCCGTTCCGAAATCAACTCCGAGAACAAATGCATCTGAAGACATAGAAGTAAGACGTAACCTTTCAATCGTTTGTGGAAGCTAAATATACTGGTAATCCTTAATAAGTGTTTCAAAAACAATTATTTTTTTTAACCATCGATCCGGGTATACCCGTTACCTTTTTCTGATTCCGGAAAACGACAACAATTATCCGCGGGTCATTCATAAGGCCGGCATTTTTGTAATTTCGCACCGTTCCAAAAAAGGACTTTTATAATGAGCGGTAAAGGACTGGTTAGCAGGCTGTGGCAGAGGATCAGGAAAATCCTCCTTTTTTTGTTCGCGGCGCAACTGATCTACATTATCATGTTGAAATGGGTCGACCCACCACTAACCGTAACACAACTCGGCAGCTGGATACGGGGTAATGGCTTGAAGAGAGACTATGTTCCCCTTCGTGAAATATCACCGAACGCCTCCCTTGCCATCATTGCGTCGGAGGATCAGCTGTTTCCGGACCACAACGGTTTCGATGTGAAAAGTATCAAAAAAGCCATCGATACGAACGCCAAAAAGAACAAGCGTCTGCGGGGAGCTTCAACGATCAGCCAGCAGGTGGCGAAAAATGTTTTTTTATGGCAAGGGCGAAGCTGGGTGCGAAAAGGGCTGGAAGTTTACTTTACATTTATGATTGAAGTGGTGTGGGGTAAAAAAAGAATACTGGAAGTATACCTCAATGTCGCTGAAATGGGCAAGGGTGTTTTTGGAATTGAGGCCGCGGCGCAAAAGTACTTTCATAAGCCGGCGAAAAAACTTACACGGACGGAATCCGCCAAGATCGCCGCGTGTTTACCAAATCCCCTCAAGTATAAGGTGAATCCGCCGTCGGCCTACATTAATAAACGATATCCCTGGATCATGGTCCAGATGAACAACCTGAGGGACGACGAAGACATCATTCAACTCCTGAAAAATTAAACGCTTCCCGTTCACGGAATTTCGTGCGGTATCTGTATCTTCTTGTGTTACTTCGGAACACGGAAATCATAACGTACACCAGACCATGAAATATCTCCTGCCAGTTGCCCTTTTCTGCGCATCTTTTATCGCCCTTAGTTTCGCCCCAAAAAAACGCGAGTACTACGAAATCAAGGTCTATACGCTCCGGGACAAAAGCCAGGAAGAAAAAGTGGATAAATTCCTCAGGGAAGCTTTTCTTCCCGCACTTCACCGGGCCGGAATAAGTCAGGTAGGTGTCTTTAAGCCTGTTGAAACGGATACCACTTACGGGAAAAGGATCTATGTATTCATACCTTATTCATCGATCGACCAGTACGCAAAATTGCCGGCTGTGCTGGAGAAGGACGTTGCGTACAAATCTGCAGGAAGTGAATACCTCGACGCGCCGTTCGACAATCTCCCCTATTCCAGGATACAGTCGATTCTTATGATCGCCTTCACAGGTATGCCGAAAATGGAAGCACCCAAACTGACATCGCCTGCCACTGAAAGGATATACGAACTGCGGAGTTATGAAGGGCATACGGAGAAGATATTCAAAAACAAGGTCCGCATGTTCAACGAAGGCGACGAAATAGGTCTTTTTAAGCGACTGGGTTTTAACGCGGTGTTTTACGGAGAAGTGTTGTCCGGAGGAAGGATGCCTAACCTGATGTATATGACCACATTCGAGAACAAGGTATCGCGCGACGAACACTGGAAAGCATTCAGCAGTGATCCACAGTGGAAGAAACTATCTGCTATGCCGGAATACCAGCACAACGTTTCTAAAATCGAGATATTCTTCCTTCACCCGGCTGCCTATTCCGATATCTGACAGGCATTTCCGGTAGTGTCGCCACCAGTAGTCAGGGAGTGATTCCCATTACCTGGCGTAATGAGTTATAATCGGCGTCGGAAGCCTTTACAAATCCTTCGGCTCCATACAATTCGCGGAGAATTTCCTTTCCTTTTTCCTCGGTAGACAGCTTCACAAGTGCAACGTATAGCTTACGCGCCATTTCCGGGTTAAAGTTCTTTGAAAATACGATGGGATCATTTGGAATTCCTTCCGTCTTCGCGATCGTAACCACCTTTTTTTCCACATCGGGGTATTTGCTCTTTAACCTCGCTCTGGCGTCCCGGATCTCCCCGTCTGCGGCGGGCGGAGAATAGAAAGTCGCACCGGCGTCGACTTTTCCCTCGTAAACGAGCCTCACAACCTCGTCGTGCTTTTTTACAAAAATCGCACTGGCGGTCTTTATACCGTTCTTGTCCAGCAGCTGTTTCGGATAGAGATAGCCCGACGTTGACAGCTCATCCGTATAAGCTATAGACTTTCCCTGCAGGTCTTTAATGCTCTTAATACCGGACGCAGCCCGGCAGATTATTTGCCCGAAGTAAACCGACTGCCCGTAGCGCACGGAACGCAGTTTCACCATCGCGCCGTGTCTTTCGTGCGCCAACACATAACTTTGACTGCTCATGATGGAAAAACATGGCGATGGCAAACCGAAATTATCCACCAGTTCGTCGTACGACTTGGGAATGACAAGCTCGATGTTGAATCCCGTTTCCTTTTCCAGGAAGCCGGTGATGAACGCACCGCTTTTATCAAGGGATTCGATCGAAAGCGACGGCGTCAGGTAAAAATTGACCGTATTCGTTTTCTGTGCGAAAACAGACGGCGTTACCAGGCACAATAAAACAAATAATGCAATGCGGAGTAAAACTCTTTTCATGAACAACTAATTTAAACACGAGGGAAAAATTTCTATTCTAAAGGGATCCTTTTTTATATTCCTCAACGGCATGGTTAGCTGCACGTGCTGTGAGCGCCATAAAGGTGAGAGACGGGTTTTGACACCCGGTAGAGGTCATACATGCGCCGTCGGTTACAAATACATTTTTGCAACTATGCAACTGGTTCCATTTGTTCAGCAATGAAGTCCTGGGATCCCGGCCCATTCTGACGCCGCCCATCTCATGGATGTCGAGGCCGGGTGCCTGTTTACTGTCATTCGGCGTTATGTTCTTGCACCCTCCAGCATCCAGCATCTCCTGCGCCTGGGTGAGAAAGTCGGCGAGCACTTTCTCATCGTTATCGGTGTAACCAACGGACGTGATGAGTTGTGGAATACCCCACGCATCTTTCTGATCACTGCTCAATCGCACGTGGTTACTTTCAACCGGAATGGTTTCACCCTGCATCATCATGTAAACACTCCATATCCCCGGCTTTGCCACCGATTCTTTCAGTTCCGCGCCGATAGCGTCGCTGCTTCCGCTAATTCGTCCGGCGGAGTAAAAAGTCATATATCCGCGCATAAACTCCTCTTCCTGCTTGCGGACATTCCGGAATGATGGAATAGCTACCGCGGTGGGTCTGCGTCCATAATAATAACTGTCGGGATATCCTTCAAAAGTGGCCGTCACACTTCCCCTGTAGTTATGGAATGCCACATACTTACCCAACAACCCGTTATCATTGCCCAGCCCGTTTGGAAACCTGGACGAGGTGGAGTTAAGAAGGATAAGGTTGGAATTCAGACAGGCTGCATTTACAAAAATAATCCCCGCAAAGTATTCGGACATTTCACTGGTATTTGCGTCGATCACCCGCACGCCTGTCGCCTTGCCCTTCTGCTCGTCGTAGATGATCGAATGAACTACGGAGTGAGGCCGTAACGTCATGTTCCCGGTTTTCATCGCCCATGGCAAGGTGGATGAATTCGCGCTGAAGTATCCGCCAAACGGGCAGCCGCGTTCGCACAACGATCTTGCCTGACATTGCCCGCGACCTTGTTGCTTGTGTATTTCCTGGGGTTCTGTCAGGTGAGCACAGCGGCCGATGACAACGTCGCGGTCCCTGTATTTTGATTTTATTTTTTCACGGATGTGTTTTTCCACACAATTCATTTCCCACGCTTTCATGACCTCGCTGTCCGGAAGAGTTTCCAGCCCGTCGCGTTCACCGCTGATACCTGCGAATTTTTCCACGTAAGAATACCAGGGAGCCAGGTCATCATAACGAATAGGCCAGTCGACGGCAAATCCGTCGCGACCCGGTGCTTCGAATTCAAACCGGCTCCAGCGTTGCACTTGCCTCGCCCACAGAAGGGATTTACCACCGGTCTGATACCCGCGGATCCAGTCAAAAGGCTTTTCCTGTATATATGGATGCTCCGCGTCTTTTACAAAAAAGTGCTTTGTCGCGTCGCTGAACGCATAACAACGGTCAGCAACAGGGTTGGCGTCACGCATTTCGTACGGTAATTGTCCGCGATATGGAAAATCCCAGGGATTCCTGGTCGCTGTCGGATAATCTTCAAGATGTTTTACTTCACGGCCGCGTTCCAGCACCAGTGTCTTCAGTCCCTTGTCGCACAACTCTTTGGCCGCCCAGCCTCCGCTCATACCGGAACCGATCACAATCGCATCGTATGTCATTTGATCCCGGGCCGATCCGATTACATTCATTTTAGGGTTGATTTTATCACAAAGTAGGATTTAAAAACCTGTCTGCAAGGGATTGCGGGCTTGAAATCATGTAAAATTAATTTCATACCCTTGTTGTCGCACGTCGGCGTTCGTAGGCTTTCGTAATAGCAAGAATCTTTCTTTGAATACCGATCAGTCTTCAACTCTTAAAGGTGGCAAAGCAGCTTTTTGATCCTGTGACCCGTATTGTGACACATTTGAATTGGCGATGTGTGATAATTTTACTTTTTTCGAATGAAAATTGGAAATAATGAGACCTTACTACTTAGTCCTGATCGTCGCTTTACCTGTCTGGCTTGCGTCTTGTGGTGAAAAGAAAGACAGGGAAACCGATGCCTCCCTGGACACGCTGGCAATTTCTTATTCGGTCTTAAAAACGTTACCTCACGATGTGGAAGCATTTACCGAAGGCCTTACGATAGATGGCAATAAGGTATTTGAAAGCACCGGACAAAACGGAAAATCATGGGTGGCTGAAGTTGATCCCGGATCGGGTGTTCATGCTAAAAAAGTGATCCTCGACAGCCGGTACTTTGGGGAAGGCATGACCATTCTGAACAATAAGTTGTATTACCTGACCTGGCAGACGAAGGTCGGGTTTATCTATGATGCTGATACGTATAAGCAGGTGGGTGAATTCAAATACGACACGGAAGGATGGGGTCTTACCCATAACGACCGGGAACTGATCATGAGTACAGGATCGGAAAAATTGTATTTCCTCGATACCACGAATCTCAAAGTAGCCCGTACGCTTACGGTTACGTACCAGGGTGAAAAAATGAAGAACCTGAACGAGCTCGAGTATGTCGACGGCTACATTTACGCGAATATTTACGAGACTTCATGGATTGTAAAAATTGATGCTTCCACCGGAAAAGTGGTTGGTCGACTGGATCTTTCCACCCTCGCCGATGAAATAAAGAGGATGTATCCCAATACGAACGAACTGAACGGTATTGCCTACGATAAGAATTCGAAAGCTTTCCTGATCACGGGAAAAAACTGGCCGAAGTCCTATCTGATCAGGCTGCAGTAGTACTGCAGGTCCCACATTACGCACGATGCTCATGCGGGAGCTAAGGAAAATTTCCACAGAAAAGAACTTTTCGCTGGTTCGGAACATCACTATGCAATACGTGATTTCCGCAAACGGTAACGACGGGGTCACCAACTTAAAAGGTTGAACGTGTTATAACCACTGGCCATGAAAAACATCGTGATCGTCCTGTGCCTTTTTTCATTCCATCTTGCGGCACAACCAACGCAGGAAGTACAAAAAATCGGACATGCGGACTGGCAATACATTTTTAGCAAACTTCCGGAATTCAAACAAATCGAGAATGATTTGAAAATTTATGAAGGTCAGCTGCAGACCCAGCTAAAAATGAAAAGTCAGGAGTTGGAGGCTAAATACAAAGCATACCAACAAATCCCCGCGGCTACACCGGACGCCATCAAAAAGGACAAAGAATCGGAACTGGCTTACCTGCAGGAAAACCTGCAACGTTTCCAGCAAGACGCACAGTCATCCATGCAGAAGAAACAAGATGAACTGGTGGCACCTGTATTTGCTAAAGTGGGCAGCGCAATTGAAGAAACCGCTCGTGAAAACGGTTTCAGCTATATTATAAATCCGCAAATGATGGGCGGCGGGGATGTACTGATGTTTGTGGATGAGAGATACAACATCTCCAACCTTGTGCTCAGGAAGCTCGGCGTTGATGTGCCGGTATCAGTACTGTCGAAATAAGCAGAAAGCTTCTAAACTCGTGTTGCATCCGTTATCAGGTAACGATCTTTTTAAAGGCGAACCGTTTTATCGAATACCCGACGATCATCCCGAAACCGGCAAAGCCAAGCATGATCAGCAGGATGTTCTCCTCGAAAACGGATGTTTTGAGATTTAAAAAACGTCCCACAAAATATCCAACCGTACTGACGGTGCTTGCCCACATCAAGCCACTCACGAGGCTATAAAAAAGATACTGGTGGAGTTTAATCGTGCTCATTCCAATTACAAGAGGGATCACCACACGCAACCCGTAGAGGAACCGGTAAGAAAAAAGAATCTGGATCTTGTTCACCTCAAAAAAGTGTTGGACCGGCGCAACTTTGGCTTTCAGCCCGGGCCGTTTTTCAATGAAGTACTTGCCATTCAGACGCCCGATGATAAAATACAACCAGTCGCTGATAAATGAACCGGCGAACCCAAAGAAAACGGTGTAGGGCCCTTCGAACAAACCCCTGTGGATCAGTGACGATGCCACGAGGATCGCCGTCTCTCCTTCGAAGAACGTTCCAATGGTAAGTGCGATATATCCGTATTTATCAAGAAATTCCTCCACACCCGATGATTAAAAAATTGTACCGTACCCCGATAGCCGCGATGTTCCGTTACAACGGCGCACGGTTGTCCAACTTACACAAATTATCCATCCCGATATGCATCAGAGCATCGCCGACATTGATTACCGGAATGTTATTTAATCCGATCACATAACCTTTTTCGTGAGCGATGACCTGTTCTTTAAATTCGCCGAACGGATCGGTGATGGTTCCTACCCATTCGCCCGCGTGGACGAGCTGGCCGCATTTTACATTGGACTGAAACAGCCCGGCGTTTCTCGCTCGTATCCATGATGTGCTCCAGATGACCCGGTTCTCTTCATTAGGTTCCGGCGCCCAGTCGATCATATTCAGATGCTTCATCATCCGCAGGGTTCCCGAAATACCTTCTTCTATCGCCTGCTGATCAAAACGCAGGGACTCTCCACCCTCATAAACGATAATGTTCTTTCCTTTTCTGGAGGCTTCCTTCCGCAATGAATTCGGACGGAACGGTGCATCGATCGTAAAAGGTGCGTTGAATGCTGCCGCCAGCTCCGTATTGGTACTGTCCTTCAACACGGCCCTGACCTGCGGATAGTTTGTACGCATAGCGCCGCCGGTATGAAAATCAATACCAACATCGATGAAAGGAATTACTTCGCGCATCAGGTTGTAAGCCACACGGCTGGCCAGCGATCCGCTTTTATTACCGGGAAACGAGCGGTTGATATCCTTTCCATCCGGTACATCCCGCGAATAGTTCAGAAACCCGTAAACGTTTACAATCGGCATACAGACCGTTACACCACGTTTGGGACGGTTAAGTCCGCTGTCAAGCATCCGGCGCACGATCTCCATACCATTGATCTCATCCCCGTGCATTCCCGCCGTCAGTGCCAGAACCGGCCCGTCCTCCTGTCCGCGGCTAACGTAAATCGGCGTGTCGATAACCGTGTGGGACGGGAGCCTCGCGATATTGATATCGATCTCTCGGAACTCACCCGGGTGAATCTCTTGTCCGGCAATAATTATTTTACGCAATGCTTAGGGATCGGATGTACGATTAAGTGATACCAGTATTCCACCACTAATTTATAATAATCGTTCTTTATTGCCTTACACCGGCTATCACAAAGGGAATATTCCTGTCGCGAAAGGTCGCTCAGGCGTTGATCTTGTCCTTTTGTATCTTCTTTTTCCCGGCCTTCGTTTCGAGGTATTTGTAAATTTTACCGGCTATATCCACTTTGGTTGCTCCTTCAATTCCTTCCAGGCCCGGCGACGAGTTCACCTCGAGGATAAGCGGACCCCGGTTCGAGGGAATCATATCCACTCCGGCCACATCAAGTCCCATTTTTTTTGCTGCGGTTACCGCGGCATGACGCTCCAGCCGGCTGAGCTTAACCACGGAAGCGGTACCCCCGCGGTGGAGGTTGGAGCGGAATTCTCCGTCCTTCGCCTGTCGTTTCATAGCACCGACGACTTCGCCATTTACGACAAAAGCCCTGATATCGGCTCCTTTGGCTTCCTTGATAAATTCCTGCACAATGATACGGGCATGCAGCCCGTGAAATGCTTCGATCACCGACTTTGCGGCCTTTTTATTCTCTGCCAGTACAACACCGAGTCCCTGGGTGCCTTCCAGAAGTTTGATCACAACGGGTGCACCACCCACAGCTTCTATAATCCCCTCTGTTTCCCTGGAATAATCCATAAAAATAGTCTTCGGCAATCCCAGGCCTGCACGCGACAGGATCTGAAGACTTCTGAGTTTGTCGCGTGAACGAATCAATGCCTGCGACTCCACCGTGGTGAAGACTTTCATCATTTCAAATTGTCTTACCACGGCAGCGCCGTAAAAAGTCACCGACGCGCCGATCCTCGGAATAATGGCATCAAAGTAATCCAGGCGCCTCCCCTGATACAGAACCATCGGATTTTTCTTTTCGATAAAAAGAACACATTTCATATGATCGATTATCTCGACCTTATGTCCACGTTCTTCTCCGGCTTGCTTCAATCTGCGCGTTGAGTAAAGCCTGGCGTTTCGCGATAATATGGCGATGTTCATAGGAGGCTGGTTGCTGTTGCTATTTTTTCTTCCGCTTAAGCGAAAGCTTTCTGTTCTTTTCCTTGTACGAAAGGTTTTTCCTGGTGATATCAATGAGGAATCGGTTACGCAGTATTTTCCGTCCGATCAGAATGGGAAATTTAAGAGAACCGCGGTTACTGAGGGAAAATTCAGTTGTTATTTCTTCATTAAATATTTTCAGCGTCGTAACAATCACGAATCGTCGTTCCACTTCTCCGAAAGAATTTCTGATATCACGTTCTTCGAACTCTTCGAAATAAAATGTCATCCCGGTGAATTCGGGATGTTCCTCGTCCAGTAAAATAAATTCGAGAATGTTATTGACGACACTTGCCCGGTGACAATGAAGGCTTGATGTGTACGCCCCGGTATCAACCTTTGCGTGAATATTATACAAGCCCAGCTGCGGGAGATCAACCCGATCGTAACGGCCTAAAATTTCCATTGTTATATCCGCGTGAAATCCCACACGCAATTGCCTCAAAAGGTAATACTTTATTCGATTCCCGTAACGGGCTTTCGGTTAACAATTATCGGGTACGGCAAAAACGGGTATAAACTAAAAAGGCTCCGCGCAACGGAGCCTTTTCTTATGTTTCTTTTTTATTAACCCTTTACCTTGAAGGCGACGGCTGTATTCTCCCATTTCAGCAATACCTCGTCTTTCCCGAGACTGATGTTGAAAGTTTCTACAAAATTTTCCGTTTTCGCCGGTTTAACCGTAACCCGAAGAACATCTTCTTCCTTCTTATATTCATAAGCACCCATTTGTTTCGCGACCTTGTTGATGATGATCGTCCACTCGGTCTCATTCGGGATAGTAAACAATGAATACTTACCCGCCGGGAGATCCTTTCCTTCTATCTTCACCGGTTTGTCGAATTCAATGGTCGTGGCGGCATTTGCACCCGTTCTCCATACTTCTCCGAAAGGTTCCTTTCCGCCAAGCATCTTCCGGCCCCGGGCTGAGGGCTGGCAATACACGATCTTGACCTTGGCAGCTCCAAGTTTTCCTTCTACGGTTGCCTCGGGACTCAGTGGCTTGTTCTGCGCAACGACCGCGGATAGAGCCGTGACAAAGGCGAGTACTAAAAATGTAAATTTTTTCATAGTGGGTTTAAGTGTTAGAATTATTACTGTATTACATACGTAAAAATGCCCCGAGTAGCCGGGGCATTTTTATCCTTATATAACAACCTGTAAACTATTTGTAAGAACGGCATATTTACCCATTTGGTTTATCCGCAGGTATAATTTTTTGAAAAACCTTTAACCCCAAAAGAAGCGTATGACCCCGCGGTCTAATAAGTCATTGACTGGCAGACCTTTTCGGTGAAAATCAAATTCCGAGGGTGTGGTCCTACCCGCAGGTGTCGCGGATAAATTGCGGTTCGTCTCATTTCCCGCCGTTTCAATTTTTCAGGTGTGATATTTCCCCTGTCAAAAAAATAAGCATCATTTTTTCATCTCAAAACCTGTACGCAAGGGTTCACCATGAAAATCATAACATTCTCCATACTCGTACTTCTTTTGGTTTCCGCGGCGTGTGAAGAGGAAACAGAGACCACGGGTTTTTTGGTAACCTCCGGTACGGCATCGGAGGCGGCCGGCACTCAAACCATTACCATCAACCTCGGAAAAACGGTGACGTCATCGGTGACCATTACTTATATCGTAGGCGGCACCGCATCGGTGGACGCCGACTATAAAATCCTATCCAACACCAACTATTACACGGATACAAATTCGTCGTTTACGCTCACGGTGCCGGAAGGCAATTCAACGGCAACGCTTACATTTGAGCTGATCGATGATATACAGGTGGAACCTGTCGATGAATCCATATTTTTTCAGATCACCGGTATTTCCGATACAGACCTGGCGGGTGCAATTCAAAATACCCAATACTTCTTTGCTGTTGAGGACAACGATATGCCACCTGCCACCGGACTGCAGGTTGACCTTTCGTGGTACCTGGAAGATGGCATCTCCGTTAACAACGCAAACTTCGACCTGTACCTGGCCCGTGATGTTCAGGTGAACGAGGACGGTGACATCACCGCCATGGAGCTCCTCGATGGCGTCAGGAGCGCTAACACAAAAGGCTTTGAAACATTTGTGATGGAGGAAACTTTAAGCGACGACGAATACTACATCATCATCCGATTTGTAAAAGGGACAATGGATGCAAATGTATTTCTGCACATGTGCCAGGGGAACGACTATGGTGTCGCCTCGGGTTGGGTTACAACGGATTATGTAGGCAAAGACATCTATTACGGACCGGTCACCAAAACAGGTAACAATTTTGTTTTCCGGTAGGAAGATTCCGCACCCTACCTGCCTCCGAAGGGATTAAGCGAAGAGAGGGCGCGCTTCCCGCCACCCATCTTATTCATGGTTTTCATCAGCTTGCGCATGTCACCGAATTGCTTGAGCAACTGGTTAACCTGTTGTACGGATGTACCACTTCCCGCAGCGATCCTGTTCTTGCGACCTCCATTGATCAGGTCCGGATTTTCTCTTTCCTGGTTGGTCATCGACCGGATGATCGCTTCTATAGGTTTGAATGAATTATCGTCAATATCCACATCCTTTATCGCCTTGCCCATCCCGGGGATCATACCGAGCAGGTCTTTCATATTTCCCATTTTCTTGACCTGCTCGAGCTGGGAGAGGAAGTCATTAAAATCGAACTGGTTCTTTCGGATCTTCTTGTTCAGCCGGGCAGCTTCTTCTTCATTGAAGACTTCCTGCGCTTTTTCAACCAGCGAGACAACGTCACCCATACCGAGGATCCGGCTGGCCATACGTTCGGGATAAAAACGGTCGAGGGCATCCATCTTTTCCCCAAGACTCATAAACTTGATCGGTTTGTCCACGACACGCCGTATCGACAATGCCGCTCCACCCCGTGTGTCGCCATCGAGTTTGGTGAGGACAACGCCGTCGAAGTTCAGCCGTTCATTAAAGACTTTTGCTGTGTTCACGGCATCCTGACCCGTCATCGAATCCACCACAAACAATGTTTCGGACGGCTTTAACGCGTCCTTCAGCCGGGAGATCTCATTCATCATCTCCTCGTCTACGGCAAGGCGGCCGGCGGTATCGACGATCACGACGCGGAAGTTATTTTTCTTCGCATGTTCGATGGCTGCGCTGGCGATCTTTACGGCATCCTTGTTGTCGGGTTCCGCATACACCTCCACACCCACCTGCTCTCCCAACACCTTCAGCTGGTCTATCGCCGCAGGCCGGTAAATATCGCACGCGGTGAGCATCACAGACCGGCCCTGCTTTTTGAGGTAATTTGCCAGTTTGCCCGAAAACGTCGTTTTACCGGAGCCCTGTAAACCGGCGATGAGAATTACAGCCGGGTTCCCTTCAATCCTGATATCCTCACTCTGACCACCCATGAGGGCAGTCAGTTCATCGTTCGTGATCTTGACGAGCAACTGGCCCGGGGAAATAGCGGTAAGCACATCCTGGCCCATCGCTTTTTCTTTGATGTCATCCGTAACTTCCTTAGCTACCTTGTAGTTCACATCCGCGTCGATCAACGCTTTGCGGATTTCCTTTACAGTCGTCGCAACATTGATCTCCGTGATCTTTCCCTGTCCTTTCAGATTCTGAAAGGCTTTATCCAGCTTTAAACTTAAATTATCAAACATGATCGATAGATTTCAAAAGGTCGAACAATTCCAAAAAGTTGATTCAGGAGCTATAATCCGCTATTTCCAGCGATAGTTCTCCAACCAAGAGGTCAAAGTTAAGGCGGCGAATCCTAAAGAAAAAGGGGAATAATTTCTTCTTTCACCCGCTGCCGGATAAGCTGGAAAGCATCCGCCACAGCCACCTCTTCCGGAATCTCGCCGTTCATCAGGGTGATCACTGTCGCTCCACCCAGATGCAGCAGTTGTTCGGCGTCCAGTTCATTCCTGCCTGCGACTATAAACAATGGTTTTTTGTATTTCCGGGCAAGATCGGCAAGTCCTTTTACGACCTTTCCGGACAGGGTCTGCTCATCGACCTTACCCTCTCCGGTAATAACTACATCGGCATTTTCCACCTGCGCTTCCAAACCTGTGTATTCGATTATAAAATCCATTCCCCGCCGGATGGTAATGTTCGCAAGCGCCATTAAGGATGCAGGCAGTCCGCCGCCGGCTCCGGCACCGGGAAAATCCAGCTGCCGGATGACGGATTCTTCCATTACTTTTTTGTAGTGACTGAGCCCATGATCCAGTTCTTTTACCATGTCTATGTCGGCTCCCTTTTGCGGGGCAAAAACATATGCCGCACCACGGGGACCATACAACGGATTGTCTACATCACAAAAAATGGTGAACGCCACTTGCTGTAGCCGTGGATGGATATCCGCCAGGTCTACCCGGTGGATGTCTGCCATACTTTTACCAACCGGACTCAGCCTTTGGCCCGACACCGAATAAAACTTCACGCCGAGTGAATCGGCCATACCCATGCCGCCGTCGTTCGTGCCGCTTCCGCCGATTCCCATGATGATGTGCTGAACGCCGTTCTCCAGGGCATGGCGGATCAGGTCGCCTGTCCCCGCCGTTGTGGTCAGCAAGGGGTTGCGTTCCGTTTTTGCCAGTAACTGAAGTCCCGAGGCCGTTGCCATCTCAAGAAAAGCTGTCCGTCCGTCCTTCGAGATTCCGTAGCCGGAAGTTATCTCCCTGAACAAAGGATCACGTACACGAACCTTCACCGGCGTACCACCGCTGTATTCAGTCAATAGCTCGCAGGTCCCTTCGCCGCCGTCGGCCATCGGTATGGCTATTACACGGAGGTTATCGCCCCGGATGCTCAGTCCTTCGCGAAGCGCATCACAAACCTGCCGTGCCGACAAGGACCCTTTGAATTTATCCGGAGCAAGCAAAATATTCATACCCGTTTAAGTCCGTTCCGGACCCGTTACACATTTAAAACGAAGGACTTTATACACTGTATCGGAAAGGAATGTATGGAAAAACATCACCGGCCGCAAAAGCGGAGATATTCGCGGGGAGTTCCAGGAAGCCGGTAACGTCTTTCAGATTTGCGAAATCACCCGAACCTCCTCCCGGGGCGGGGTAAGCCATCAGCTTTCCGCTTTCATTTCTTACGGATACCTGAAGAAAATAAGTCAGGTTGTCGGAAAATGAAAAATCCCTTGCCAGTATCGCGACCGTAGTCATACATTTCAGTCCAACGCTCTCCAGCAACCAGGGCTTTATGTAGCGGTAAAAACAC
The DNA here is from genome assembly GCA_041742155.1 of Chryseolinea sp. Lineage (GTDB taxonomy): Bacteria > Bacteroidota > Bacteroidia > Cytophagales > Cyclobacteriaceae > Chryseolinea. The sequence continues at coordinate 354,425 of JBGSJE010000016.1, forward strand.
ATGTATGTGGATACGGGATTACCGGGCAAAGCAAATACCGTCGGTCCATTCAGTCCGATTCCAAACCAGAACGGCTTGCCCGGCCGTTGATTCACCCGATGAAAAAGTCTTTGGATTCCGTTCTCTTCCAGCACCTCGGGAACAAAATCAAATTTCCCCTTTGAAACGCCGCCGGAAACAATGATCACCTCGTAGGAGTCAATGATCTCTTTCATCGCAACGAGCATCTCATCCTTGTCATCCGCCAGGTGAAATGTGTCGCCCTTCCATCCCAATGTTCGCATGGCCGCCTGGATGGCAAACGTATTTGATCTGCGGATCTGGTGCGGCAGCGGTGATGCGTCAACGGGTACCAGTTCGTCGCCGCTGGAAATGATCGCTGCTCTGGGAAGGGAAAACACCGCTACCTTGCTTTTCCCTACAGCGGCGAGCAGGGCAATCTCTGCGGGAGAGAGCATCGTCCCCGCTTCCATTAATATACTTTCCGCGGCTGCATCGTTTCCCTGCCGATGGATATTCTGCCCCTTCATGACCTTCACCTCCGATACCGAAGCCACCCCCCCTGCCATCTGCAGATCTTCGTAACGGATCACAGTATCTGTTTCCCCAGGCAGCACTGCCCCTGTCATAACTTCCAGGCAACTACCGCTGTTCTTCAGGAATTTTTGTTCCTCTCCGGCAGCCTGTATCCCCTCGACCGGAAATTGTCGTTTTCCATCTTCCCAATCCCTGAAGCGGATGGCAATTCCATCCATCGTGACACGATCGAAAGGGGGAAAGTCCCGATCGGCGGCGACCCGCTCTGCCAGTACTCTATTGACTGCATCCGCGGCGGGTATCGTTTCCACGGATGGTTTAAACAGGTTCTTTAAAACTATTGTTGACGCCTCACTAACACTTACCATGTTTATTTATTTTAACTTTGTCTGATCACAAGGTACATGAGTAAAAAGAAATTTACACACATCGATTCATCCGGCAATCCGGCGATGGTCGATGTTTCCGGAAAGAAAATCACAAAACGCACGGCAAAAGCGCAGGCCACGGTTCACGTAGGCGATGAGATCCTAAGCCAGATAAAAGGAAACGAACTCATCACTAAAAAAGGTCCTGTATTTCAGACGGCGATTATCGCCGGTGTCATGGGGGCGAAAAAAACGTCGTCTTTGATCCCTTTTTGTCACCCGCTGGGACTGGAGGATTGCCAGGTAAAGATACAGGTAAAAAAAAACCGGATCGTTATCGATACCTCGGCGACGATCACATCCCGGACCGGCGTCGAGATGGAAGCACTGACCGCAGCATCCGTCGCGGCGTTGACCATCTACGATATGTGCAAAGCGCTTTCCCATCATATCGTCATCGGGGAAATAAAACTGATGGAGAAAACAGGTGGTAAAAAAGATTTCAAACGCTGAACGGACATGACATTTCGGAAAAGACTGTATTTAACCCTTGAGCCTACGGAGAAGGGCGGTTTGGCGGAACGAACTTTTGAGGTCCTTCTCATTATTATCATACTGCTTAACATTTTTGTTATCATCCTCGACTCCATCAAGGAAGTCAGTATGAAGTACAATGAATTCTTCAGGGACTTCGAAATTTTTTCACTGATCTTTTTTACCCTTGAATACATCGGCAGAATTTATTCCATCGTTGAAAAGCCCCTTTACAGGCATCCCGTTAAAGGCCGGCTCCGCTATGCCCGCACACCGCTGGCTATAGTCGATTTACTGGCTTTTATTCCTTTCTATCTGATCTTTCTGCCCATAGACCTCCGTTATCTCCGGATATTCAGGTTGATGGCTTTATTCAGGATGTTTAAAATGGCCCGTTACCTGCATGCGCTCAGTATCTTTAAGCGTGTACTGGTTCAGCGCAAAGAGCAACTCGTACTTAGTTTTCTCTTCATCCTTTTTATCCTGGTGATCGTATCCTTTGTTATGTTTTACGTCGAGAACGCCGCACAGCCGGACAAGTTTTCCAGTATTCCGGCAACGATGTGGTGGGGTATTGCCACCATCACCACGGTGGGTTACGGCGATATGGTACCGATTACTGATCTTGGAAAGTTCCTGGGTGGAATCTTCGCCATTGCCGGCGTGGGGTTGTTAGCCTTGCCCGCAGGTATCCTTTCCTCCGGTTTTTTTGAAATGCTTCACGTTGAAAAAGAACCTAAAAAAGAAGATATAAAATGTCCGCACTGTGGAAAAGATATCCATATGTGAACCGAATCCCCTTCATTACTTTTCATAAAGGATCGTCAGTTCCACCCTTCGGTTCTTCGACCTGTCCTCTTCCGTTTCATTGCCGTTCAGCGGCTCTGTAATGCCCTTGCCTTCGGCACTGATACGGCTGGACTCCACGCCTTGTTCGGTAAGATAATCCTTCAGTGACTGGGCGCGGTGAATGGATAGTCTCATATTGAATTTTTCGGATCCGACATTATCCGTGTGACCCACCAGACGGATTTTAAGTTCAGGGTTATCGATCAGTGCCTTCGCCAGTCCGTCCAGGTACTCCGTTGCATCCTCGTCGAGGGTTGTGCTGTTGAACTCGAAATTAAAATGCAAGGTGGCCTTTTCCAGGACCAGCGGCTCATGACTCACATGCCCTGCGTTGGCCTGCGTGACCACCGAATCCTGTTTTTGTTTCAGGCGTGTACTCAGATCTCCCTTTCCTGCGCGCTTCACTGATGCCGAGTCGGTTGAAGCTTTAACCGGGGCAGGCTTTTTCACTCCGACGGAAGCGCCGAGCTTTTTCCCGGGTTGTGTCCTGCCCGCCTGGTTCTGAACAACTTTGCCGTCCTTACCGGTTGTACTTTTTTTCTTCTTATTCCGCGTGATTAGTTTTCGAAATGCCAGAGCGACCTCGAAGGCACCGGTGTTCGCCGCATTGCGTTGCAGCACGGGAAAGTCGTAGGTGAACCCCGCCGAAAAGTTTTCACGGTGAAACTGGAAACCTAAAATACCGGACCTTCCAAAAACATATTTTGTGATTAGATCGACATGGGTGGGTACCTGTTTTGGATTTGACTTCAGGTCGCAGCGAATGATCGCACCGGTATTTATAACATTGTTGGAACCGCTGCGTGTGTACAACAGCTCCGGGTAGATGCTCATATTGCCTTCGTGGTAAATCCGGAAACCCAGCGCGCCGACGAGCGTGGAATTCAACTGGTTGGTTGTTTCAAGAAAGGAATCCTCCGGCCTGTTAAAATCAAAAAAAGAAATATCCCAGTAAGCGACATGGTTTCCTTTTTTATCCACCTGTTGCCAATGCAACCCGGCGCTGAATGTCATGAAATTATTTTTTAACGTTCCCAGGTTTTCGCCGGAAGCGATCGACTCGTCAAAACCACGGTCAGGGATGTATTGCGACCCTGTGTAGAGGCCATCCATATCCATTTTGCGAGTCTGATACAATGCTTTAATTCCAAGGGAAAGGCTCTGAACCCCGGACAGGTTGACATTCACGGCATACGACAAGGCAATTTCCTGTGTATTAAAAATTCCCGCACTCCCGGACCGGTCGTCCAGCAACGACAGGCCTACACCCGACCATCGCTTTCCGTCGCCGGTGAGCAGGGGATACGATACGTTTATGATATTGCTGTTCAAATGAAACCCACCGTCGGTTGCCTGATTCCGGTAATCAAAGCTCAGCGATGCGTAATCCGAACTGGCAACTGTTGCCGGATTGATACGCTGGGGAGTAAAATTATACTGGCTGAATTGGAAATACTGCGCAAAGCAAGGAGTTGCCAAAACAATACACAGTCCTGAAATGATACTTCTCATTATACAGCGCTTATCGGACCAACACAATGGACCCGGAATCCTTTCCATTCAGCAATACCCTGTCGCCGGATGGTACCTCGCCCTTTACTTTCCAGAAATAAACACCGGCCGGCTGCTTTACACCATTCCTGGTTCCATCCCATCCCCGTTGAACCGCCTCGTTCACATCGGTGGTTTTGAAGACCAGGCTTCCTTCACGGTTATGAATCGTAAAGTTAAAATCTTTTACGGATGAAAGGCCGTATACTTTCAACGCATCGTTCTTGCCGTCGTCATTCGGCGTGAATAGGTTCGGAATAAACCCCGCTCCTTCGACGATGATGTTCACGGAAGCCACGTCCGTACAACCTAATGAATCGTAGCCGGTCACAGTGTATTGTATCGTCGTCGCGGGGGATGCAATGGGATCCGGAATATTCGCCTGACTTAAACCCGTTGAAGGCGTCCAGCTGTAAGTGGCGGCTCCGGTGGCGATCAGTTGTATTTCCGATCCTTTCAGAATTTTGAAATTGTCGCCATTCAACTGCAAAACAGGTTTACTGATCTTCACCGCCGTCTTCCGTATGATCGTACAACCGGAATCGTTGGACATGGTCAGCATGACGGAGTCCGGCTGTGAAACATTGTACGTAATTGTATTGGCTGTGCCGAGGTCTCCTTTTAACTGACTGCTCCAGGTGATGTTATTCCAGCCGGCCTCGGCCGTAAAGGGAATGTCGCTACCCTGGCACGCATACCTATCGGTGACTTCGGTTTTAAGGGTGTCATCGTTCATACTAATGGCCCAGACTTTCAGACCGCCACAACCGGATGCCGCCGGGCTGTAGTAGAACACGGTGTCACTTTTTTCCGCCGTCAGGGTCAAGCCGTCTGAAATTCCCAGGAAGCCCTCCGAAAACGAGAACCACAATGCGTCGGGAGGAGATGAGAGTGTAAGCGCTTCGTTTGAACAGGCGGATAACGTTTCGGCTTCAGCGTTGACGCAATTCAAACCGCTTCCCACACACGGAACGCTCGAATGCAGGGAATTGTCCACCGCCTGAATCGCGAACGTCAGGTTAGCAGCGGACATCCTTTTTAACAACCGGAAGTTCTGCGTCCAGTTGTTCCCATGAGTGGGAAATAATCGTCGCTCATTTTCCATATCAAAATTACCGGCCTGATAATCGAAGTGGCCGTTCAAATGCAAGTCGAACGTCAGGGACTGCACAGCGGTGTGGTCATCAGCAGGCTTGTCCCAATACATAAACAACCTGTTAAAAACATTTACCGCAACTGCTCTTTTCGGTGGTCCGGGTTTGAGATTTACGGCAGCAGGTTGATTTTCATAAAAAGCCAGGCGCAGGACATCCTCCGATATAACCTGAATCAGGTCGAGGTCGCCGTCGTGTTCAGCATCGCCAAAAGACTGCTGTACCAGATCGCGGGAGTTCAACGTTTCTTCGTTCGCACCATAACGAATAGTATTTAACGTGTCATTTGACAATGTCCTTCCCGTATAATTCACGTCAGGTATGCCGTCGGAATTAAGGTCGGCCATAAATAGCCTGGTGTCGTTCAGCGTTACCGGATCGTTTTTGATAACATAAACGCCGCCGGAACTTTCGTACAGGTGTGTTGACAACGTGTTGTTTTTTTCTTTCCCGGCAAGCAGCAGGTCGAACGTTCCGTCGAGGTTAACATCGCCGGTTGTGGTGATACCCGAGCGCGCCGCCGCCAGATCAGGTTTGAAAAACAGGTTGTTTTTGTTGATCAGGAATACGGTGACAAGAGAATCCGGGGCGACTGTTCCGCTGACAAACACGTCAAAGTTGCCGTCGCCGTTTGCATCTACTACCTCCAGCGCAGTCGCCCTGATCTTCAGCGTATCATGTACCGTTTTCCAAACCAGCGCACTTTCTCTTTTCAACATCCTCAGGTAAAACCCGCCGTTATCTTCACCGCTGACGAGCCATTCGGGATGGGCGTCGTTATCAAGATCTGAATACGCCATCGTTTGATGAGTCTCCGTTGATACCTGCCGCTCTTCAAACTCGAAATTTCCCTTGTTGATATAAACATTCGTGAGCGGGTTGCCATTCCGTTCACCAGACACCAAAACATCGATTTTATTATCGCGGTCATAGTCCGTCAACAGGAAGGAAGTCATTTGAATGACCGGTTTGTGACCCGCATGCAGAACCGGCGTAGCCGTCGTATCGCCTTTTATATATTGAAAGTAGGATTTACCGCTTTGTGCGGTCGAGATCAATAATACATCCAGCAGTCCATCGTTGTCGATGTCGACCCAATGTGCTTGCGTGGATTGGATCGAATCCGGCAGGGCAACATCGAATTGTTTTATATATTGTTGCGCGTACGAGTGGCTACCCAGGAGAACAACCAGCACAATAAAAAATATCCTTTTCATGATTAACGGTTTTTGACTTTCTGCAACTGGAATGTTAACGGTAATGATACACGGCTTGGTACCGCCTTGCCATTAAGCGACGCAGGATTCCATTCCGGCATGTTTTCAATGAGGCGGCGTGCTTCCCTTTCAAAGGGTTCACCCAGTGTTTGCCTGATCTCTATACCTTCCGGTTTTCCTTCCGCATTGATAACAAAGGAAATCGTCTGAACGCCCTGAACAGAATCGCGGATGCTTTCCACGGGATAGACCAGTTGCGAATTGAAGTATCTGTAAAGCGCGTCATAACCTTCTTTGGGTTCCGCCTGTACATAAGTACTCTCGGGCGCTTTGGTCTCCGGTACCGGAACTGGTTGGTTTGATTTCATTTTTGGATTCTTCGCGATCACCTGGGGAAGGTCGCGTTGCACCCCGGAATCTTCATCAATGGAGGTTTCCGGTGTTTTTACCGCTTCGGTTATCACCGGTTCTCCGGCCATGGGGGAAATGTTTTGTGCCGGCAGCTGCGTATCGGGAATGTTTTGAACGGATGGATTGGTTTTTCTATCCAGTAAAAACCAAACGGCGATCGCGCTAATTGCAACGATGGGAATCACACGTTTCATCCAGGTAAACTTACCCCGCACGGTTGTGATCTGATTCCGGCTGGCGATCAGTTTGTCGAAGTCCATATACCCCCGTATTTCTTCGTCTGATAGCTCTGGTCTCTGTTTCATTATTTTGATCTTTTGCTTCATTGCTTTTTCAAAAAGAGTTTTTTCATTTTATCCAATATCCGGTACACTTTCACCTTCGCATAAGTTTCCGTTATACCGGTAATGTCCGCTACTTCTTTAAAGGGCCTTTGTTCAAAGAAGCGCAGTTCGATTAATTGCAGTTCTTCAACTTCCAGTTTCTCCAGTATCGACGGTAGCCGCTGACGCAGGTCTTCCAATTTTGTTTCCGCGGTCAACTCTTCGTAGAGGTGATCGACCATTTCTTCTTCCATGGTAACGAGCCGGTGACGCTTATTCTTCCGAAAGAAATCATTGCACTCATTCAACGCGATTCGGAATAGCCATGCGGAGAATGGTAATCCCCGGAAGGAATATTTATGGAGGTTCAGTATTGCTTTTAAAAATACCTGCGAGGTGATATCCGCGGTCAATGATTTTTCACCGATGCGGTGATGCACAAAAAGAAATATCCTTTTGAAATACTTTTCATACAATGGCCTAAATGCTTCAGGGTCAGCCTGTGACTTTAAAATCAAGGATTCTTCATCCTGTGCCTCTCCTTTGCGTTGAATATCTTCTCTTAGCACGAATAATTTTCTTTAACTGGCTCAAATTCAACTCCTAAATGCAGAATTCCCAAAAAGATACAGGCGATGAAAATATTTTTAAAAATTAATAATGTAAAACGTCGGGGGAACAAGAACTTTTATTCCGATCTTGCGTGTTGGCTTTAAACTATAGTTGGCTTATGAAAACACTTGTGAAGATTCAGATCAACCCCATTCACCGCGATTTGATTATCGCGCTGGTTGCCGGGTTTACAATGGCCGTCATTCTTGTTTCGGCTGTCGTCATTGTTATCGGGTGACGATAACATTGTAAAAGAAAAAAGGGTCTCGCTGCGGCGGACCCTTTTTTTATTGCCATTCATTTTTATCAACGTCAAGCCTTCACGGCCGCTTCCGGTCTTGCTGATATCCACTCTTCGCCGTCTTCAAAAACTTCTTTCTTCCAGATGGGGGCATTTGCCTTCAGGGTATCAATTATAAATTGACAAGCTTCAAATGAGTCCTTCCTGTGTGGTGTAGAAACCGCCACTACTACCGATGTTTCGCCCGGCCGCAATGTTCCGATCCGGTGGCTGACGGCCCATCCCAGCAAAGGCCATTTATGCGATGCTTCATCAATGATCTTGCGGATCTCAGCTACAGCCATGGTTTCATAAGCTTCGTATTCGAGCCAAACCACTTTTTTTCCATGGGCGTTATTGCGAACGGTTCCGACAAAAACATTAACAGCTCCGGCACCAAGACTCGAAGCTGTATCAATGACTTTTTGAACATCAATGTGCTTTTCTGTTATTTTGATCATGATGGTAGAGGGTTGCGTTGAACAATACTGAAGTGTAAATGAAGGTAATTAATTGCGATTCAAATCACAAAGAAAAAGGCCCATTTCACCCGCCGCTGACCGGTGGAATAAGCGCTATCTCATCCGTAGCCTCCAGGATCCTGTCCTCGGCGGCATAATCGCTGTTAACGGCGATATAAAGGGAACGGAGACCCACGAGCTCCGGAAAGCGTTCGCTCAATTCCGCACGCAGATCCGCAACGGTCGACCCTTTCATCTCAATCACCGTCTCTTTTCCGCCCAGAAAATCCTTGGTTATCCCAAAAGCCCTGATCTTGTATCTGTTCATTGTCGTCGTTTCGTTAATTTCGGTCATCCGTCCGCGTCGTATTCCTTTGCTCCATAACAGGCCATCCTGACCCGGCATGCACAAGTAACGGGTAACTTATAACATCTTCCAAAATTATCCCTCAATAATCCATTCAAACAAGCTATTTGTAGCTATTGTGCGTACAAACGACCTTTAACGGCAAACAGATAGCAAGGAACGGTTAGGCGATAACGGATATCGTTTCTTATCTTTGACACTGATCCAAACGCATTTGACACCGCTTTTCGACAATCATGGACGCCCGATCAACTACCTGCGGCTGGCCGTTACAGACCGGTGTAATCTGCGTTGTTTTTATTGTATGCCGGAAGACGGTATCCGGTACCTTCCCAAAAAAGACTTGCTGACTTTTGAAGAAATCCGCAGGCTCATTTCTCTTCTCGCGTCTATGGGTATCACGAAGGTACGCCTGACCGGTGGCGAGCCTTTTGTGCGGACGGATCTGATGAAACTGATCCGTGAGATCGTGGAAATTCCGGGAATCAACGACTTACATCTAACAACCAACGGCGTACTTACGGCTCCTCACATTCCGGAGCTGAAAAAGCTGAAGATCGGATCCGTAAACCTCAGCCTGGATACGCTTGATAAAAAACGGTTTCATACCATCACGCGCCGCGACGAGTTCGATTCCGTCATGAATACCCTGATGCTGCTCATTGACAGTGGTATTCCTGTAAAGGTCAACGCCGTTGTGATGGATGGCAAGAATATCGAAGACATTTTACCGCTTGTTGAGCTCACCCGGAAAAACAATGTCGATGTCCGTTTTATCGAGGAAATGCCTTTCAACGGCGAAGGGAATCACTATCCGACGTTAACGTGGACGTATTCAAAGATCCTGGAGTATATCAGGAGTGCCCACCCCGGCATCGCGAAAATCAAGGATGCTCCATCCTCCACTTCCTATAACTACCACATTCCAGGGCACCAGGGGAACCTCGGTATCATCGCCGCGTTCAGTCGCACGTTCTGCGGCAGCTGCAACCGGATCAGGGTGACGGCCCAGGGTACATTGAAGACCTGCCTGTACGATGACGGCGTGCTGGATATCCGTCATTTGCTGCGCAGCGGACTGACCGACGAACTTATCGGGGAAAAGTTGCTGAGCGCTTTTCAAGCCCGCTCCAAAGACGGCTTTGAAGCAGAAGCAAAACGAAAGAACCACAATCCGGTTTCGGAATCCATGTCAACGATCGGCGGATGATATGACCAGATTATTACCTGTCGTCCTTCTCCTGGCATCACTTTTGGCTGCCGCGCAGCCTTCTGCTCCTACAGATGCTTTCACGGTGAATGGTAAAATCAAAACACCCCGGACATTCCGGCTATCAGACCTTCAAAAATTCAATACGTTCAATCTCGCCGACATATCCATCACAAACCACAAGGGGGAAGTCCACGGAACTGCCAAAAATCTTTCCGGCGTGTTGTTGAGAGATATCCTTCAAACGATACCCCTCGATACCGACAATCCAAAGGATTTCAGCGCATATTATTTTGTATGCCGTGCCTCCGATGGATACAAGGTTGTCTACTCCTGGAATGAATTATTCAATACCCATACCGGGAATTCCGTTTACATCGTGACTGCGAAAGGTCAACAGCCGGCGGAGGAACTCGATGAAACCATACTGATGGTCTCGGCACAGGACATCCGGACCGGCAGGAGATATCTCAAAAATCTCCAGACGATCTATGTAGGCAGAGTGGAAGACTAACTATGGAGTTCAATACAATAATACTTGCGTCGTGCTTCTTTGTCATAGCCCTTATATATTCATCTGTTGGTTTTGGCGGCGGTTCAAGTTACCTGGCGCTTCTCGCCCAGCCGGCGTTTATGCTGTTACCGGAAGAGATCAGGCCGATCGCGCTTTGCTGTAACATCATTGTGGTTACCGGTGGCTCTATCATCTTTTACAAAGAAGGCAAGATCGTCTGGAAGGAGATGTGGCCGTTCCTCGTTTTCAGTGTGCCTATGGCATACGTTGGAGGGTTCTGGAAGCTGGGGCAGCAGGCGTTTTTTGTCATTTTAGGAATTACCCTGATGATCGCTGCCCTGTTCCTATGGATCCAGCCGGAGAACATAAACCGGCCAAAAGGAAAAACAAATTCTCTCTTGCTGAATGTTTCGCTCGGGGGTGGCATTGGATTTCTTTCCGGACTGGTCAGTATCGGGGGTGGCATATTCCTGTCACCGGTACTTCATCTGATGCGCTGGTCAGAGCCAAAAAAAATATCGGCGTTGGCGAGCCTGTTCATTCTCGTGAATTCCATCAGCGGGCTGGCGGGGCAGTTCATGCGCGGACTTCCGCCGGTCAGGCCACTGTTGGTCGTTCCGCTTTTGGTTGCCGTATTTGCCGGCGGGCAGATCGGTTCACGGCTGGGTGCCCGTACGTTCAATCCCGTGTACATCAAAAGAATAACGGCGTTGCTGATCCTGGTGGCAGGAGCCTTCATTCTCAAAGAACACTGGTAACGGGCTAGTTGCTGATATCCATTTGCAGTTCCTGAACTTTGGGTGATTTTTCGGGCGTCAGGGTGAAGAATATCGTCAGATCTTTCTTTTCACCGTGCATCGTAAACGTACCGCGAAGCTGGTTCTCGGGTATCAATGGAGTAACGGAAAGTATTTTTCCCGCCTGCTCCAACAGCCGCTTTGACTTTGCGATCCACGCGTCACGTGACAAGTCGGGATAAAAATTTTCCGCCAGTATCTCGTTGCCGAGTTTCTCATCCCACGTACTGATCAGCTGTATAACCTGTTCCTTCTTTTTGTTCAGCTCGTCGGAAACGGGCAATACCCTTGGCTTGATACCGCTGATGTACAACAGTGTATCCATGGCACGGGAATTCGCGGCACCAGCTGACGCATACGTGAGATTGGCGAATGAAATAATTCCAATACCATACTCCGGGTAAAAGCGGTATTCACTTCCAAAACCGGGTAGTCCGCCACTGTGGCTTACACGTTCCGTCCCTTTACAGTCCCTCCGCCAGCCGAGCCCGTAGCCGTAACCGGCTGTCGCGGGACATGGCGTTCCATCGGCCGATCTGCTTTCCGATATCAATTGCCTGAACTGCCAGGGCTTATGCATTTCGCGAAGGGAACTTCGCCTGACCGGTCCGCTTTCTGCTTCATTGCGCGGCGGCCAGGCCGAGAGGTGCAGGTTCACGTACTTGCTGAAGTCTTCGATCGAGGTAAGCAGACCACCCATAGCTCCGAATATACCATCGTGCAGCAACGGCTCTTCCTTCCATTGCCCATCCTCCCAACGGTACCCCAAGGCTAAAAGGGTTTCCGGTACCTCCGTGTATTCCCAATAGGTATGGTTCATTCCCAGTGGTTTCAGAATATTTTCCGTAATGTATTGCTGATACGGCATACCCGAGACCTTGCTGACAATGATTCCCAGCATACCGTAACCCAGGTTGCTGTATTCGAACTCTTTTGACGGAGCATTGGAAAAAGAAATACCATCGCGGATGAACGCCAGGAGTTCATCATCGCGGTCAGCCAGTTGACGGTCGCCCCAGGGGTTGTCTTCCGGGAATCCGGCCGACATCGTCAGCAGGTTATGCACCGTTATGAGAGGCGAATCCTCCGTGAGATAGGTGATGCCGCCCATCTCCGGGATATACCTGGACACCGGGTCGCTCATGCTTAATTTTCCCTCGTCCCGGAGTTTGAGCACAGCCATGGCCGTAAAACTTTTTGTCATGGATGCAATCCGGAAAACCGAAGCCGGTGAAGCCTGTGTTCCGGTCTTTACGTTGACATTTCCGTAAGCGCCCGCATGAATAAGCTGGTTGTCCGCGACGATTCCAAAAGCAAACCCCGGAAAATGATTCTTTTCAGCATAGGATTTAAAAATAGTCTCCACCGCCGGAATAGCCTGACGTATGCTTTCCACCCTGTTTGAATCCGCGAACACCGGCGGGCTATAGCTGGCAGTAAACCTGACGGGATCTTCTTTTGCGGGAGGAGCGGGATTTGAACAACCGGTCAGCAGTGATACGAAGACAATGAAACAAAGACGCAAATACGGATTCATAATGCTCAGGTTTAGGTAATACGAGATACGAATTGTCAGGGTGGAATTCAATGGGCGTTGTCAATCATTTTTCGCATCGGGTGAGGCGGGACATCCAAAAAATGACCATGCGCACACTGTTGAATGAGCATAAAACGGCGTGATCCGGGAAGGCCTGCGTAAAAGTTCGTTCGGAGGGGACTGTAATTACCTATTCCTTCCTATTTTGCGCCCTACTTCAAGTTTTCAGCCGCATGAAAAAAATAGACTTCGCGAAAGATATTCTTCCACACGGTATTGCCGTGGCTGTGTTTCTGATCGTTACCTTTTTCTTTTTCAATCCCGTTTTTTTTGAAAACAAGGCATTGAACCAGAGTGACATTCAACAGTGGGAAGGCTCTTCGAAATCCATGCGCGATTTCCGCGACAAGACGGGCGAAGAACCCCTGTGGAGCGAGTCCATGTTCAGCGGTATGCCGGGTTACCTGGTAAATGTAAACTGGGGAAATCAGGGTGTGAGCTTCCTGAAAAGCGTGCTTGCATTCAAGCTCCCTCACCCGGTCTGTAATATTTACCTGGCGTTTTTGTCTTACTATATTATGCTGCTCGCTTTTGGGGTACGTCCATACCTAGCTATCGGTGGCGCCCTTGCCTTTGGCCTTTCCTCTTATATGATCATCGGCTTAAGTGTGGGGCACAGTTCACGGATCGGAGCGATTGCGTTTATGCCCCTGGTGATGGCAGGGATACACCTTGCCTTCACGAACCGGAGAATCCTTGGCTTCGGCGTGACCACTGCGGGCCTGTCCCTTCATTTCCGGGAGAACCATTTGCAAATGACCTATTACTTGTTGCTTATGGTACTGCTCTATGGCCTCATCCAGTTAATTCAGGCTGTACGTGAAAAAAAACTTCCCGGTTTTTTCAAATCCCTGGGCGCGTTGATACCGGCTGCCGTCGTCGCGGTCGGTACGTTCTTTGGTCCGATGTGGGCGATCACGGAGTATACGACTTATTCGAGGGGCCAATCGGATCTCGCAACGGCAGGGTCGGCGGATCATTCAACAGGTGTTAACCGGAGTTACGCGTTTCAATACAACTATGCTATTCTGGAACCGATGACGTTACTGATACCAAATTTCTACGGTGGCAGCGCCGGCAATTACCTGGTTCAGGACCGGGAGAGCAATGTTTATAAAGCGCTGGCACGGTCGGGAAATGAACAGGTAGCGAACCAGCTTGCTTATTCCACATCGGCTTACTGGGGACCTGCCACAACAATGCCGTATTACGCAGGCGCCATAATTGTTTTTCTGTTTGCCACCGGAATTGCCTTCGCGGAAAAAAATTATGTGTGGTGGCTCGTGCCGGTATGTGTCCTGGCGGTAATGATGAGTTGGGGAAGTAACTTTGCTTCCTTCAATTACTTTATTTTCGACTATCTGCCGGGTTATAACAAATTCCGTTCGGTTACTTTTACGGTGGTGATGATCATCTTTTCAATGCCGTTACTGGGATTCCTGGGGCTTGAAAAAATCGTGGCAGAAGGCTTAACCCCTGCTAGCCGGAAAAAACTCCTGATAGCGGCTGGAGCAACGGGTGGACTATGCCTGACCTTCCTGCTGTTCGCCGGGGTATTGAGTTTTGTGAAAGAGGGTGACGAACAGCTTCCATCCTGGTTTCTCAGCGCCCTGACCGATGACCGTAAAAGCCTGCTCAGAAGCGACGCGTTCCGTTCCCTGGTATTTATCCTGCTGGCGTTCGCCGCCGTCTATTTTGAAGCCTGGAAAAAGATCTCGGCGATGGGTTTCTACTCCTTCCTGATAATCCTCATCACACTCGACATAGCTATTGTGGATGGACGCTTCTTCACAAAGGAAAATTACAAACGCAAGCGCGAAAGTTCGGCTTTTCCCATTACGGAAGCCGACCAGGAAATCCTGAAGGATAAATCGTACTACCGCGTTTACAACATCAGCAACCAGGAGAATGCATTCCTGGAAGCAAGGACATCGTACTTCCACCATTCGGTCGGCGGTTATCACGGTGTAAAGTTAAGGCGGTACCAGGACCTGTATGACTCCTGCCTGTTCCGGCAAACGAACGATCTTATCCAGGGCATTCAAACCTCGGGGATGGATTTCAGCCGGTACGGGGTGATCAACATGCTTAACATCAAATACATGGTGTTCGGACCTCAGCGCGATAATATACTGCCGAATGCTTCCGCCAACGGAAATGCCTGGTTCGTCGCGAACATTGTCCCCGTTAATTCCGCGACGGAGGAATTGAAAATGGTATGTGCATTGAATACGCGCAATTCCGCGGTCGTTAACAGCGCGGAATTTAAAGTTCAACAAGAAGTATTCGACAGCGCCGCTAGTGTTACGCTTGTCGATCATAATCCGAACTTTCTGAAATACGAAAGTCAATCAGGCACCGATGGCTTCGTGGTCTTCTCCGAGATCTATTATCCAAAAGGGTGGGTGGCGACCATAGATGGTAAAGAGACTGAGATCGTCAGAGCGAACTACATTCTTCGGGCCCTGAAGGTTCCGGCGGGAAAACATACGATCGAATTCAAATTTCAGCCGAAGGCCTATGTCGTGGGGAATAAAATAACATCGGTTTCTTCATGGCTAATGCTGGCGGTGTTGCTCGGAAGTCTTGGTCTTTCTATCAGGAACAGGGAGTGACGACGCGGGAATTAAGACGCGTTTATCAGTTGATGCAAATGCGAATATATAACGGACCTGTACTTTTTCTTTTTTTATCTCTTGCCTGTATACCCTGTAGCGGCCAGCACGATGAAGAGGCGATCAGGAAATTGTCGGCTGATTTTTCACGTGATTATATCGCTGGCGATTTTGAATCAATGGCTAACCGGTACACCGACGATGCAGTGATCATGCCTCCCGGAACGGACGTCGTTCAGGGCAGGAAAGCTATCTTAGAATTCTGGACCCGGACAACCAGGCCTGTTACGCATAAAAGTGTTCCGGATAAAATTATAATTGAGGGAGACCTGGCACACGACTATGGATATTATTATGTTCAGTCAAAGAAACCCGGTGAGGAAGCCGGAAAGACCTTCTCCTCAAAATACTACATTCTCTGGGCCAGGGAACGAACCGGCGAATGGAAAATAAAGATGGACATGTGGAATAACCGGAATCCCGGCTGGAATAAACCATAGCGGTGACGTTGTAATATTCAAGCTACGGCTGCTTTCGGTGATAATCAGCTATTGGATCTGGTCCAGGCTAATTTTCTTCCGGTTTCGGGTAAGCAGGTGAATGATTGACAGGGCGAACAAGTAAGTGAATCCACAAATTGTAAAGAGCAAATTATAACCGCCGACGAGGTTTCCGGCCGCCTTGTATGTATCCAGAAGGCTTCCAACCAGCATGGGGAACAGGATACCGCCGATCGCTCCGGCCATACCGCCGATTCCTACTACGGAGCTTACCGCTTCCGTTGGGAACATATCGGACGCCAGTGTAAATACATTGGTCGCCCATGCCTGATGTACGGCTACAGCCAGACTTATCAACGCAACGGCAACCCACGCACTGGTGGCAAATTGCGCCAGTATGATAGAAACTTCAAGGAATGCAAATATCAGCAGCGCCGTTTTCCTGGCATTGAGAGTCGTCCAGCCTTTTTTGATCAGCCACGACGAAAAATAACCTCCTCCGATACTACCTACAGTGGTAGCAGCGTAAATCACCATCAGCTGTAAACTCGGCTTCTTAAGATCCAGGCTAAATGTAGACGAGAAATAAGAGGGCAACCAGAAAAGAAAGAACCAGTAGATAGGATCGATCAATCCTTTACCCGTAATGAAGGCCCAGGTATGCGGAAACGTAAAAAGTTTTTGCCAGCGGATGGATTTGGAAGATCCCGGTGCCGTTGAGCTTACCTCTTGGCCGCTTGTGATATAAGCATATTCTTCCGCAGACAGTCGTTTTTGCCTGGAAGGTATTTCGTATAAAAACCACCAGAAGATCAACCAGACGAAACCAAGGCCGCCGGTGATCCAAAATACCTCCTGCCATCCGGAGTAGGTCAGTATCAACGGTACGATCAGCAACGCAGTGACTACACCAATACTTGTTCCTGCGTTGAATATCCCCGTCGCCAATGCCCGCTCTTTCACGGGAAACCATTCCGACACTGTTTTTACCGCCGCCGGAAAATTTCCAGCTTCACCCAGTCCAAGCCCCACACGGGCGATACCAAAACCAAAAGCGCTTCGCGCCAACGCATGAAGCATGCCCGCCGCACTCCATACAATCACCGTAATTGTATACCCGATCTTCGTTCCAATACGGTCGATAATCCCCCCGGAAACCAGCAACCCGATGGCATATGCCGCCGTGAATGCCATCACGATCCTGGCAAAATCCGTCTCCGTCCAGTCGAACTCTTTTTCAAGGACCGGCTTGAGAAGGCCTATGATCTGACGGTCCAGATAATTAATGGTAGTCGCCAGGAACAAAAGGCCTACGATGATCCAGCGGTAATTCTTAATCGTTGTCATGGATAAAATAAAAATAAAATTTACCAGCCATGGATCGATCCGTCCTTGCTTTGAAGGATCGGATGCGGATATTTCGTCCGCGTTGTTATTTCCATGACGAAGGTGGCTTTTTTGGGATCGAACCTGACTCCCAGGCCCGGTGCCGGATTCAGGTACAACTTGCCTTCCTTATACAATACATAGTCTTCATTAAAATACGGCGGCCTCTCCACTTCACCTCCCACCAATTCGATCATACACCTGGAAGGACTGCTGGATCCGAGCACATGAACAAGCGCCGCTGTAGACAGCGGTCCCGTGAAGTGCGGGATCATCCCGACATAGTGTGTTTCACACATGGAAGCAATTTTTTTAAGCTCCAGGATTCCTCCGGAGTTTGGAGTTGTGACCCGCGAATAATCAATTAACCGGTTTTCAATCAGCTCATTGATATCCCACCGGTCTCCGAACTGCTCGCCGACAGCGATCGGCACCTTTGTCATCTGCCGGATCGTTTTATATACTCCGGGGTTTTCAGAGCGGATGATATCCTCCACAAAATACGGTTCCAGGTTCTGGATGGCATCACAAATTTTAATACCCTCCGGTGTGTCGAAGCGGGTGTGGAGGTCTATAGCCCACCGTCCTCCCCCACCGACGGCCTCATCCAGGCGCTTGCAATGTTCAATGGTCTTTTGCGTGTGTTCATAAAAATCAAAGCGCTCCTCGCCGTTACCACCCGTAGGGCCCGTCCGGTACGCGCGTAACCCTGCCGCCAGGCAATCCTTAGCCCTGTCGTATTCGTTTGTGGCTTTCGACGCGCTGAAGCCCGTTGCATAACATTCTATGTAATCGCGGGTTGCGCCGCCCAGCAGGTCGTAAACGGGTACACCGATAGCCTTTCCTTTGATATCCCATAGCGCCATCTCCAGGGCACCCAGGGCGTGAAGCTTTTCACGGCCGGGCGGATAGAACATACCCCTGTACAAATATTGCCACAGGTGTTCTATCCTGAACGGATCCTCGCCGATCAACATCTGTGCACATTGTTCGATCATATCTTTGGAGCCGCCCTCACCGACACCGGTGATACCACCATCCGTTTCTACCTCGACTATCCCGCGTGCCTGGTTGAACAAAGGTTTTGTGTAGCCTGGCGCGCTGTAGTAGCGGATCCTGGTAATCTTTAGTTTAGCCGGGGTATTGATCTTTCCGGCATAAGCATGTCCCTCACCGGCAGTAAGGAGGACGCCGCCACTGATCACGGCTGAGCGCATGAAGTTCCGTCGATGCATGTGATTTCTGAATTAGGTTGATGGGAGAACACAAACGATCTAATATATGCAATTGTCCATATTCCGCTAAACGAAAGCCCGCATTTATGGGGCTGCAAAGGAGCCAAATACAAAAACCGAAGGGCAAACAACCTGAATACAAAAGAGAATTCTTTCATCGGACGTATTACCCGTGCAATGGGATAATTCCTCTTTGATGAAACAGCCTGTTTCCGTGCGAAGGGCGATAACCGGTCATTACGGCAAAACAGTACATTCGGTTCAACACTTCATTAAGGCACAGTTATTCAACCGTTTACGTTTTATAGTTCCCGCAAGATATGAAAGTCGGCCATTTCAATAAAGTTGTCCGGCGTATAAAGGTAAAGTGACTGACAGTCACAAGGTAGTGGCCATGGCAGCGCGATTGCGTATAGTACAATCGTTGTTACAAAATGGCTGTAAAACTTACATCATCTCTTTTCTCCAAAAACCAAAGGGAAGTTCTCCCTCTGATATATTGTATTCATCCTGAAAATAGGTTGCTTCAACGAAGTCCTCTTTTTTCATACGAGTAGTATGTAAATATTTGAACCATTGTTTTAGTTGATCGCTTTTAAATCTCACTTGTGTACGTCTGAAAAGATCGCATACAACTTCAGAGGCGGGACGGCAATCGGAATTTGCTGTCGTGTATCCGGACCACTTCGGTCGCGATCAACATCCTCCTCTTTTAATTTAAACTATGTATCCCGAACGGGAGGGATTCGTCATTGTAAATAAAAGTTGGATCAAAAAATGAACAAGATGAGGGGGACAGTTTTTTCACTTTTGTTTTCTATAGTTTGCTTGCAGGTTGTTTACGCACAATCCACCGGAAAAATAAGTTATACAATTTCAAATGGTCTTCAGATCACCGGCGTGGACCAGACCAACCCGGTCATTTACGATAATGACTGGCTTCAGGACACCATAGAAGATCAGTTCCTGTGGCTGAAGGCGCACAATGGCGAAGTCAACCTGGTTGGCAATATCAATACCCGCGACATGTGGGGATGTAATTCCGGGGCGTGTCTGTTCCCGTTTGAACAGTCACTCGGAGACTGGGCCGATGCATACTCCATCGTAACGCAAATGGGACTGAAGAACATCCCGGCTCCTGTGGCCGGTTCCAGCGAACCTCTCAAAAAACCGGCGAGCGGCCGGATCGAAGATACACAGTTTAGTGTCAGCGCCGGCAGCGAGCTTATTTTGGCGGAAGCGCGGAAAGCATCCGCGGCAAAACCGTTGGTCGTTATGATCGGCGGTAACCCCACGAGTGTCGCCAACGCATACCTGAAGGATCCCAGTATCGCCGACAAGATGATCATCATGCATGTCGACGGATGGTTGTCTCACGGGCAATACAATGCCACCGATTCCTGGGGTACATATGTGGTGATGAAAAAACTCAAGTACATTATCTGGGATGGCGACCTGAACAGCTGGTACGACGGCAAAAACATAAACATCACGCAAAGCATGATCAACCAGCTGCCCAATAATCCACTGGCCAATTCATTCAAAGGTTTCCTCAACGGCCAGGTTTTTACCACCTATCATGATATCGGTGATGGCCCTCCGATCTGTTATTTCTTTAATCACTCGCTCTGGAAGAATGTTCAGCGCAGGATGGAGAACAATCAAGCGACGACGGCTGATAACTATGACTTCCTCATCGTCAGCGAAAACGACTGGACAAGCTACGGGCCACTCATCATGAACTACATGACGGATCCTTCAAAATATTTATTAACTCCCAATACTTCACCTACCATTAACCTGACCGGTCCGGCAAACAACTCGGGTTATACATTGGGCGCTACGATCAACATCACGGCAACTGCAGCTGACGCCGATGGTTCCGTCGCACGCGTCGAGTTTTTCAACGGCAATACCAAGATCGGTGAAGACCTGAGCAGTCCATATACCTTCGCGTGGACACCTGCGACTGCGGGAACGTATTCGATCTCAGCGCGCGTCACAGACAATCAAAATGCTCAGGCGACGTCGGGAACGATCAGCGTAACCGTGACGGGCGCGAATACACCGCCGGTTGTAACGCTTACCAGCCCGGCAAACGGAACGGGTTACAGTACAGGAGCAACGGTGACGATCTCCGCTACCGCTTCCGACGCCGGCGGAGCAATAACACGCGTCGAGTTTTTTCAGGGTACAACGAAACTGGGTGAAGACCTCACCAGCCCGTACAGCTACTCGTGGGTAAATGTACCCGCGGGCACCTTTACCATCAGCGCAAAAGCGACAGACAACCAGAACGCGGCAACGACATCGGGTTCGGCTACTATTACAGTTACCGCCGCCAACACTCCACCTGCGGTATCCATCACCGCTCCTTCAAACAACGCTGCTTTTGTAACCGGCGCAACAATCCCCATCTCGGTGAATGCATCCGATGCAAACGGGTCGGTTAGCAAAGTTGAGTTTTTCAACGGAACGGTTAAGCTTGGAGAGGACACCACCACTCCTTACAGTTTCTCATGGCCTAACGTACCGGCTGGAACATACACGCTGACGGCAAAGGCGACCGACGATCAAAATGCCGTAACCACATCGGCGCCGGTTGGTGTATCGGTCAGCGCCAACGCTTCCATACCGCCAACGGTCAGTCTGACTAGCCCGGCCAACAATTCAACCTCGCCTGCCGGAACACCGATTACGCTGACGGCCACGGCTTCCGCTGCAGGCGGCGGAACTATTACGAAGGTTGAGTTCTTTAACGGCGCAACAAAACTGGGTGAAGATCTGACTTCACCTTACAGCTTTGTCTGGAACAACCCGCCTGTCGGGACACATTCCCTGGGTGCCAGGGCGACAGACAATCAAAATATCGCCGGTACATCGCCCTTCCGGCAGGTTACGGTTTTCGCCCCCAACAGCCCTCCCGTTATTACTCTTACCAGCCCGGCCAACAACGCTGTGTTTCCGACCAATTCGTCAATAACCATTGGCGCAACGGCGTCAGATGCCGATGGACCCATTTCGAAAGTTGAGTTTTTCAACGGTACAACCAAGCTGGGAGAAGATGTGACAAGCCCTTATTCCTTCGTCTGGACGAATGTCCCGAATGGAACGTACACGCTGACGGCAAAAGCAACGGACAGCCAAAACGCCATCGCAACCACAGCAGGTGTGAATATCTCCGTAAGCACTACGCCAACTCCACCCGTAATCAACATTACCAGCCCTGTAAACAATGCCATTTTTTATGAAACGGACAATGTGACTTTTAATGCGTTGGCTTCCACGCCCATTGGGTCGATAACAAAGGTCGAATTCTTCAATGGCACGTCGAAGCTTGGAGAAGACCTCATCAGCCCGTACAGTTATACATGGAAGAATGTAAGGCCAGGTGTTTACAAGATTATGGCAAAAGCCACCGATAACCTCGGCCTGACATCAACATCTGAAATCAGTATCACAGTTAATGCATTTTCCAGCGCTCCCATCGCCCACGCAGGAGATGACGTTACAACTCCACTCCCGGTCAGCAGTATTACATTGGTCGGATCGGGAACGGATAAAAACGGAACCATAGCCGAATATCAGTGGACAAAGGTATCAGGTCCCGAAGGTGTTGTGCTGTCGCAAAATTCAACCGGCGAAGTGTACCTGACAAATTTAACAGAAGGCACCTATACGCTCAGCCTGACCGTGATCGACGACGAGAAACTCACCGGGACGGATGAAGTAATTGTAAAAGTGATCCCCGAACTCGCGACGCTTGAAAAATTCCCCCGCTATTTCACCCCGAACGGAGATGGAATAAATGACTATTGGGAGTGGCCCGAGGTGGAACTATTCGCCAATTCCAGGTTAACCATACTCAACCGGTTTGGTCAGCCGGTTTACGAATCAAGTTCTTATCAAAACAACTGGAACGGAACAATTGATGGAAATCCTCTTCAGGAGGATGCATACTACTACATTATCAAACTGAACAATGTAGATATCAAAGGCGCCGTACGGATAATCCGGTAGCCAAAAACAAAAGAATCTTTCACGGTTCCCTGCGATTCACTTTTAACCACGCAACATGAGAAGACTACACCTGATCACTATAGTTTCTTTGCTACTTTTGGCCGGGAAAGTATCCGGTCAGCATCCGGGGCCGCACTACCGGCAGTTCTTTTTTAATCCCTACCTGTCAAATCCGGCATTTGTGGCGATCAACAACAGCCTGGAAGCCAACCTGGTTTACAGGCAACAATGGACCGGTTTCAAGGACGCGCCGGTAACGATGGGAGCCAATGTTCAATTTCCAGCCAGCAACCGCGTCGCAGTAGGCTTTAACATCTTCACCGACAAGCAGGTGCTCCTAAGGAATTCGAATTTTATGACCACGTTCGGGTATGTCGTTCCGGTTGCGGAAAACCAATCTCTTCGTTTTGCATTATCCGGAGGTGTGGGGATGAACAAACTTGATCTTACCGCGGAAGAATTGAACACATCCGATCCGGCAGTTTTGAATGCTTCCGGTAATAACTGGTACGTCGATGGAAATTTTGGGATGGTATACACAAATCGCGGACTACGCCTTGGATTTGCGCTGACCGACTTGTTTAAGTCAAACACCTTTCAATCGGAGAGCGGCAAGTCTTTTGAATTCTCCAATCTGAAAAACCGGCTGTTCTCCGCCAGCTACAAATTCAACGTCACCCCTGCTGGTACGTTAGCATTGGAACCCTACTTTCTTTACCGGCAAACGGAAGATGGCCTTCAGGATGCATGGGAGGCCGCGGCAATGGCCTACTTCAAGGACATACTCTGGACGGGTGTAAGTTATCGTCAATACAGCGGTATCGCGTTGTTCCTTGGCCTGAACCTGAAAGAAAAATTCCGGTTCAGCTATAGTTACGAGTTTCCCCCCACCCGGTCCGGACTCACTTCGGGTAGTTCGCACGAATTACATCTCGGCATCAAACTACGATCGAAAAAATCGTTAACAACGACGGTAAGAACAACGAGGCCGGTACCTGCCAACGAGCGAAACACGGCAGGGCCGCCTCCGGAAAAGGCTACGGCTCAGGAGGTCGTTGAGGATACGACCGTGTCGGCGGTCACGATGTCCAGGAACATGAATCCGGAAAAAAACACACCCGCAAAGGAGGAAACGGTGCCTAAGGATCCCATGACGCCTGCGGGAAAAACAATGGAGTCGTTCACGATGACGGCCGGTCACTATTACGTAGTGGTCGGTGTTTACCGGGAACTGAGTCATTCCATGAAATTCTCGAAAGAAATGATCAGCCAGGGATACCCCGTGAACGTCGCTCTCAATCCCAGGAATAATCAATACTATGTATACCTCCACTCTTCGACCGATGAAAAAGAGGCTATGGAAGCGAGGAATGAATTCAAAAGAAAAAACCTGCTGAAAGAAGCCTGGGTTTATACGCCCTGATCCGCCCTTGAAACCTTCTTCAAAAGAAGCGTGAGTATTCTGGGTATACCGGTCCGGTCATTACCGTCAAAAAATTCATTTATGTCTGCCGGCATCAGGTCATATTTTTTAGCAGCCTGAATAAAATCCGATACGTGGTGATTAAAGCACTCCACAACGTGCCGGCCATCGGCAGTGTCGAAACGGGCCTTGGTTCCGCTATACTGTTTGAACGGATGCAGCTCGCCAGCATAAACAAATCCGCCTTCCCTGAGTACCCGTGACGCTTCCCGGAAAACGTGATCCAGGTCCTGTATGTGTTCCAGCACAAGACTGAAGGTTACAACATCATACGATCGATCGGCAAATGTCCACGGTCCGGTAATATCCGCCTGGACAAAACGTACGCGTCCGGAAGGCAGCTTTTGCCTCGCCTTCCCCAACATTTCCTCCGACAGGTCGACTGCTGTAAGGTGCGTGGCCTTCCCGTTGAGCCAGACAGAATTTTTTCCCGTTCCGCATCCGATCTCCAGGCAGGATTCAAAAGAAATATCCGCCAGGCACAACCGCAAAGCCTGGCCTTCCAGGTCTCTCGTTTTGTTTTCGTTGGTATCGTATTGTGCCGCCCAGGAATTATAGGACTCTCGTATATCCATTTCCAACAAAGGTGAAAAGATTTTTCTTGACGACTGTACTTCCGCTTTCGCTAATCGATCAGGTTCCCGGATACTTCCAGTCACCGCGATAGGCGCGGCTGAGCAGCTTGTTCGCTTCCGGATCGCCTTTGATAATTCCCTTGTCTCCATCCCACTCGACACTACGTCCGAGTTTCCAGCTCAGCATCCCTAGTAGACTCATGTTGGTAGACCGTTGCCCGACCTCGATGTCGCACAGGGGGAGTGTGTTTGTTTTGATGGATGACAGGAAATTGGACCATAGCGCTGCAATATTCTGCTGATCGGGTTCGTCAAGTTTCGGGTCCTCGTGGATCGGAGGCTTTTTGTTATCGGCAGGATAAAACGTCCAGCCGTCGATCCAGCCCATATGAAACGTTCCTTCTGTCCCGTAGAAGTAAGCGCCGAGGTTCGTTTTCTCCGCATTATTCGCCGCATACTGCCGGTGTTCCCACGAAGCCGTGAACGACTCAAACTCAAAAACCACATGCTGTGTATCGGGTGCATCCGTATTGTCTTCCCGGATAAACCGGTTTGCCGTTGAAAATACTTTTTTGGGATGCTTCTCTTCCGACCACCAGAGGATCTGGTCCATCCAGTGAATACCCCAGTCACCCAGTTGTCCATTGGCATAGTCCAGGTAACCCCTGAAACCCTTGGGATGGATTGTCGTGTTAAAGGGACGCAGTGGGGCCGGACCGCACCACATGTCCCAGTCCAGCGTCTTCGGCGCTTCCGAGTCGGGCGTTTTTTTACCGCTGCCTCCTCCGTAGTGAACGAACGCCCGCACAGAACCGATCTTTCCTGCCTTACCGGATTTCAAAAACTCCATACCGGAAATGTTGTGCGGAGAAGCTCGCCGGTGCGTTCCCACCTGGACCATCCGTTGTGTGTCACGCGCCGCTTTTACCATGGCCTTACCTTCGTTGATCGTATGACATATCGGTTTTTCGACATAGACATGTGCTCCAGCCTCCATGGCCGCGATAGCGATAAGCGGATGCCAGTGGTCGGGTGTTGCCACGATTACAATTTCGGGTTTTTCCTTCGCTAACAACTCGCGGTAATCCCGGTACAGGACAGGAGTGTCGCCATTTAGTTTTTTTACTTCCGCGGCCGTCGCGTTCAAAAGAGTTGAGTCGACATCGCAGAGCGCGACGATCTTACTTTGTCCGGCCTGTATGGCACAGCGCAGAATATTTCCACCCCACCACCCGGAACCGATCAGCGCCGTCCGGAACACTTTATCCTTTCCCATAACACGAATGAGCGGCGCAGATGCAACGGCCATACTTGCCGCCGCAGTTGTCTTAATGAATTGTCTCCTTTGCATAGCGAATATTTGAAATGAAAATTAAGCAATTTCAAATCCGTATGGCAGGATTTTTACAAGCGGTAAATGCCCATCTAAAAAACAACTTCTACGTATCCCTGCGACGGGAGTTTGACATGACCGTGCAAGAGTCCGGGCCTCCATGCCGGCCCCTCTTCTATTAACCGAACCGCTTCACGGTCGTGTTCCGGCGACAGGCTTTGGATCACCACAAAGTCCCAGGTCGACCCGTCAACTCCGACATCGAAGATCACCTTCACTACGCCGGCTGTCGACGCCGGTAGATCGGACCGTCGCATGGTTCTTTCCAGGTACTTTTTATATTCGGTCATACCGATCACGGGAAAGGGGTACAAGCTCAACTGATCGTATACGTAACGTTTGCCTTCTTTGTCTTCCGATGCTCCACGGATGAGGCGGTTATCCCGGTACACCTCGTGATAATAGGGTTTTCCGTCGTCGTGATAACCGTACCAATCTCCTTCTCTTCTTCCATTGAGATAATTTCCTTCCTGGGAAACCTGGCCGTTGCTGTGCCATGAAACGGATCTCCCGTTCCCGTTTACAACCTGTGCCCTACCTAAAGAATCCCATACATTTCTAGTAAACGCGGCGTCGTTGTAATAAACTTCACTCTGAAGCGCACCGTTCCAGTGATAGTTCTCCCACTTTCCGACGGCGTCTTCCTTCATATAGCGGCCGGAAGAGGAATACCGGCCCTCCTTTGAATAATATATAAAAACCCCATTCTTCATGTCGTTCAGGTACCCGCCCTTCATCTGAATATCTCCGTTCCGGTAGTAGTCTGTCACTTTTCCCTGCCAGCGATCCAATGAATCGACTGTCCCGATCCGGTAATACACCGATGCCGATGGATCGTCCGTTTGCTTCCAGTTTGCGTCGTAAAAGATCCGCTTTGTTTCCAGTGCAAGGTCCGGTGTTGTACGAGCCGTGTCGGGTTTTAGCTCCGTATCCGACGGATCAAAATTAAGGATGAACTTAAAAGGTGGAAGCGAATCCAGCCCGGCATTCACGATTTCGAGACTATCCAGGTATGCATATGACTCCTTTTCGATAAGTGCGATTCTGAATGTCGCATCCTGTTTGCGGAGCGTGATATATTTTTTCATGGTCGATGTGTCTTGCCTCAGCGGTTCGGGTACACGCCGGAGGCTTCCCAGAGACGAACCAATAGAATCCCACCGGGGAATCAGCGTGGTCAGACTGTCTTTCAGCTGCATGTCGTCGTTACTTTGATCGTACATCTGATTGGTCAGTCGCTCGGCCTGGAGGACACGATGAAAGATCCTGTAGTAATTCAACAGGTCCTTCGGGACCAAAAACAGGGAAAAAGAGACGATAGCCAATGCCGCTGCAAGACCCTTGTTTTCGGTAAGCCATTGGAATTTGTAATGAGCTACCGACAGTATCAGACCTGCGATACAGCCGCCAACGTGTCCCGGCGTATCGACTCTGAAGACGGTGGTGAAATAAAAACTCACGGCCAGGAAAATCAAAAAATTAACCAGGACGTTAATCAGTCTTGTCCTGTCGTTGTAATTTTTAACCAGTTCGGAGCCCAGGGAGTATCCGTACAGACCAAATAATGCGCCGGAAGCTCCGGCACTGATCGTGTACACGTTAAAGACCAGGCTTGCAATGCCGGCAACAACTCCGCAAAAAAAGTATACGAGCAAAAACCGCGTGGCTCCCAACTCCTTCTCCAGTGCAGAACCAAGGGTGTACAACGATGCCATGTTGATCAGCAGATGAATAATACCAAAGTGCAGGAACATGGAGCTGATGATCCGCCAGGGTTCGCCTCCGAGGGTAAAGGGATTAAAATTTGCACCGGCATGCAGGATCGCCAGCACGTCGGAATGGTCATTCATCATCAGGCTTTGCTGCTGAACGGCAAGCCATAGGAACACCAGGATGTTCAGACCAAGCAATACGAGCGTACAAGGATAAACCTTCGTCATGCGGGCGGGGTGGCTGCCAGGGCCGACAGCCGCTTTAAAAGAGGAGGATGGGAATAGTGAAATAAGACATACAGGGGATGCGGATACAGATCGCTGAGACTATCGACCGAAAGTTTTTTTAAGGCATTCGATAGTGCATTTCCGTCAAATGTTTCCCGGGCATAGGCGTCGGCTTCGTATTCATTTTTCCTGCTGTACATGTTCATAAAAAATCCGGTGATTCCCGAAATCGGTGAGAACAAAATTCCGAAAGCCAGCAGGTTCAGGTGGATAGCCATTCCGGATCCACCCAGCGCCAATGAAACATTTTCGGAATATACCATGCGGGACAGCACGAACAAGGTAAGCACGATCTGAAAGATGGAAAGAAAATATCCCCGGATAATATGCTTTTTTTTAAAATGCCCTACCTCGTGGGCCAGCACAGCGACCAGTTCGTCTGTCGTATGATTTTCAAGAAGTGTATCGTACAATACGATCTTTTTTTTCTTCCCGATACCTGAAAAAAAGGCATTGGCTTTTTTCGACCGTTTTGATCCGTCGATCACAAAGATACTGTCCAGGGGGAAGTTTACTTTTTTGGAAAAACTTTCGATGGCTGTTTTCAAGTCGCCATCCGGCAACGGCGTCAGCTTGTTGAACATCGGAAGAATGAGCGATGTGTAAAACATATTTATAAACAGCACGAACAAAGCGGCTATGACGGAAAACCAGATCCAGAAAGAAGGTCCGATGGTTTGGACGAGAAAGATCAACGCGGATAACATGGATCCGCCGACAACGGCAGCCAGCAGGTAACCCTTGAGCTTGTCTGACAGGAACGTTCGGGCAGTTGTCTTATTGAAGCCGTATTTTTCTTCGATCACAAAGGTGCTGTACCACTGGAAGGGGATGGTCAGGATGTCCGAGGCGAGCATGAGTACGCCAAAAAACGCGAGGGCCAGAAAAATCTCATTCTGAATGAAGGGTCGCAACCATGCATCGATCCATCCGAATCCTCCGCTCACCAACATGGCGAGGGACAGCGCAAAGCTGAAAGCGGACGTTATAAATGAAAATTTCGCCAGGTCCCGGTGGTAGGCAAGCGAACGCAGGTATTTTTCCTTTTCATAAAATGCCTCGACCTCCCCGGGAATATCGTTGCGCTGCGATTTGAGGTTGAGGAAATCGAGGATCTGGTCAAAAAGGTAACTAACGACGGTGATCGAAAGAATTATAACCAGAATGGTGTTTGCTGACATAAATATTTAAGAAAACAGTGGTGACAAAAGTTTTTAAGGGCAATGACAAATGTTTTGTAATGTTACCAAATTAGTCCCTAGTTTCAACCGGTAAATTATTCGAAAATTTTGCCTGTCGGCTGTTTACCAACAGGTGGTAATGGCCATTCACGGCGTAAACTTTATTCATCCCAAATGGAATTTAAAGAATCACTCAAGCTTCAAAAAAGATTTAATGATTTAATCCCCGGCGGTGCGCATACGTATGCAAAGGGTGACGATCAATACCCGGAGTTCATGCCTCCGTATATAGTCAGGGGAAAGGGATGCCGGGTGTGGGATGCCGATGGGAATGAATTCATCGAATACGGAAACGGCTTACGGGCTGTTTCGCTGGGACACGCTTTTGATCCTGTTACGGATGCCGTAGCTGCCCAGTTAAAGCTTGGTGCCAATTTCGGCCGGCCGGCGGTTATTGAACTCGAATGTGCGGAAGAATTCCTCAGCCTGATCGATGGCGCGGACATGGTCAAATTTTGCAAGAACGGGTCCGATGCATTGGACGGGGCCATCAAACTTGCGCGGGCTTACACCGGCAGAAATATGGTTGGTATGTGTGCAAGTCATCCTTTTTTTTCCGTACACGACTGGTTTATCGGAACCACGCCCATGGCAGGGGGAATACCCGACCCGATAAAGAAGCTCACAGCCAAATTCTACTATAACGACCTGGAGAGTGCGCAGCGCATGTTCGATGAAAACCCGGGACAGATAGCCTGCGTGATCCTGGAAGCTCATAAATACGACGACCCGGTAGATAACTTCCTGCACAAACTGAAAGACCTATGCCATAAGAACGGTGCGATATTCGTGCTGGATGAAATGATCACCGGCTTCCGGTGGCATATCGGTGGCGCCCAGAAAAAATTCAATATTATTCCTGATCTTTCCTCATGGGGAAAGGCCATGGGAAATGGTTTCGCAATCTCGGCATTGACCGGTAAGAGGGAAATTATGGAACTCGGTGGCTTATCACACGATAAAGAGCGTGTATTCCTCCTGTCAACTACCCATGGGGCGGAGACGCACGCGCTCGCCGCAGCAATCGCCGTCATTAAATTTTATAAAAAGAACAACGTCATTGAACGCCTGTATGAACAGGGAACAAAACTCGAAAAGGGGGTTATGACAGCGTCGCGTGACCTCCAGCTGCAGGATAAGGTGTCCATTGTCGGGCCACCATGCTGTTCTGTATATACGTCGCGGGATCAGAACAATCAACCCTCACAACCTTTCCGCACGCTGTTCATGCAGGAGACGATGAAGCGGGGTTTGATCATGCCTTCGTCTATCATTTCATATTCGCACAGCGACGCTGATGTGGCTGAAACCGTTGAGAAGATCCATGAGGCGCTCGTGGTTTATAAAAAAGCCCTTGCGGAGGGTATCGAAAAATACCTCGTCGGAAGGAGCGTGCAGCCGGTATGGAGAAAGTATAATAAAGAGGTCCTTGCACACTGATACATGCAAGCGGCGGTCAGCGCCTGAAGAGGTTGTTCCTTAATATTCTGTTCACCACACCCTCCTTCAGGTTTCTGCTCATCGGTATCCGCGCGTCGCCGATGAGAATATCATTTCCGTCGATCGCCCTGATACTGGGGATCGACACCAGGAACGATTTATGAACTTTCAGAAATTGCTCTTTCGGTAGCTGATTTTCCAGGCCGGTCAGTGTCAGGTAGGTAATCAGCTTTTTATTCCGTGTATGAATAACCACGTAATTCTGCAGGGACTCCACATAAGTCACATCGCTAAAATTCACTTTCTCGTATTTGCTGTCACATTTGACAAAGAAATAATCGGGTGGTAATTCCCTGGGGAACGCAGGCGCGTATTTCAGCTGGTGAACCTCATGCGCTTTTTGCGCAGCCCTCAGGAACCGGTCGAAGGTAATGGGCTTCATGAGATAGTCGATGATATCAAGGGTGTAACCCTCTACGGCATATTCGGAAAAAGCTGTCGTAAAAATAATCAGGGGAGGATTTCGCAACGTTTTCAAAAAATCAATCCCCGTGAGCTTGGGCATATGGATATCGAGGAATATCAGGTCGACCTGCTGCTCATTCAGGTAGCGCGACGCCTTCATCGGATTCTCACACTCGGCGACAAGGTGCAGGAAATCAATATCGGCCACGTAGTCCACCAGACCTTTGCGGGCCACCGGTTCGTCGTCGACAATTAAACAAGCCAATTTCATAACACCGTATCTTAGTTAAAGTCAATTTTCAACCGGACCTCAAAGCTGCCGGGCAGTTCGCGGATATTCAGTTCATGCTTCCCTGGACAGATCAATTCCAGCCGGCGGCGAACATTCTTTAATCCGATGCCTCCACCGGAATCCGTAGCCTCCCGGCGTTCTTCCCGGGTATTGAATACCCTGAGATATAATGATGTCGTGTCCCTGGAAAGATCAATGATGATTTCATTTCCCGCCGGCAGATGGGACACATGCTTAAACGCGTTCTCCACGAACGGAATTAACAACAGGGGTGCTATGGTAAAGCCGGACACATCGTCCGTACAGGAAAACACAATACCATAATTTTCGTCCTTGCGGACCTTCTGAAGTTCTACATAATTTTTCAAATAGGCGACCTCTTTTTCAACGGGTATCTCCTTTCCATTGCATTCATACAACTGATACCGGAGCATATCCGAAAAGGACGACAGTGTTTCCCGCGCGGTGTGGTTGTGCCTGTCGATCTGAAAATATATAGTATTGATCGAGTTAAATAAAAAATGAGGGTTCATTTGCGCTTTCAGGTATTCCAGTTCCGTATTGAGTTTATCCACTTCGATCTTCCGGATCAGCGTTCGCTGCTCAAACCACTCGCGGCTCAACTGCAGGGCAACGCTGAACGCGACGTAAAACAGTACGATCGATAGGTTGTAAAATGTGTTGTAAAAAAAATGCTGACCGGACTCATCATTCAGGATATAGCCGTAGAGAAATACATCGTGCCCGTTCTTCGCCATTGCATAAACAAGCATCGAAGCGATGAGCAATAATGAATACGTCAGGATTCGGTCCCGCTTTGCATACACCGGGATCAAAACCAGAAGGTTAAGATAGATGACTGCCGCCAGCAGGCTGTTACGCACGATGATCTCCAGAAAGAATTGTCCCGGCCCGGCCGTTGATATCAGACCCGTACGGGTATACATATGAAAGAATACCGTAGCTGTCCAGAAAATAATATGGTCCAGCCGGTATTTCCAGAAGCGATCCATTGAGGAAAATTAGTGTTTTTACCCGCGTGGCGCTACGGGTAAAATTGTATATGGTCAAGAATATCGATCAGCACGTCAGGAATTGTTGCCGTTCCCGGTGACAACCGTGAATTTGAATTAACAAAAAACCAGTTTCCCATATGAAAAAGAATTTACTTGTTATGGTACTGTTCCTCACGGGTTGCATGACTGCCTGTACACAACCTCATCCAAAGATGGCTCACGAGAATACGAGAATGGCGGGTGGGCCCTGCGAGGGGTGCGATGCTATCGATGAATACGGATCAAAAAAACTCACCAATTATGACACCCTTCCCGATTATCACGATGCCGGGACGAGGATGGAGGTGAGCGGGACAATCTATAAAAAAGACGGAAAGACACCGGCACAGGATGTGATACTCTACATCTATCATACCGATCAGCAGGGTGAATACCCAACGAAAGGTGACGAAACCGGGTGGGCCAGGCGACATGGATTTATCCGTGGTTGGATCAAAACCGGCGCTGACGGAGCGTACCGGTTCCACACACTAAAACCTGCTGCCTACCCGGGACGACAAAACCCTGCTCACATCCACGCAACGCTGAAGGAACCTGGTGTCTCCGCCTATTGGATCGATGAATATCTTTTTGACGACGACCCGATCTTGAGCGACGACGAAAGAGCGGCGCAGCGAAAAAGAGGCGGAAGCGGAATCATCCGGTTAATACGGAAACCAGACGGAACCATACTTGCCCATCGCGACATCGTACTGGGAATGAATATACCGGGCTATGATTGATTACCGGTGTTTACCGGGATGATAAACCGGCCGACGCCAGCGGGCTAGCGGTTTAACAACGTTGCCAGGGCTTTATCCGCTTTTTCAAAGTTAAAATCCGAAATGATCTGGTCCATGGCGCGGGAAATGCTTTTTAATTCAAGGTTTCCGATGCTTCCTTCATGTGTGTGATTTACGGAAGAAGCCGGATGATAATTACCCTGCTCGATATCCAGACCTACCTTTTTGTAGGCATCCCGGAAAGGTATACCTGCCAGCACCAGCTTATTCACTTCCTCAACGCTGAACAGGAACTTATACTTGTCGTCGTCCAGTATGTTTTCCTTTACATTGATGTTCGACAGCATGAGATGAGCCATAGCCAGGCAATCCCGGAGGTGGCGGATAGCCGGAAAGAGGATCTCCTTCAGCAACTGCATATCGCGATGGTATCCCGAAGGGAGGTTGGCGGTCGCCAGGGAGATATCATTGGGTAAAGCCATAAGCTGATTGCACCGGGCGCGTATCAGTTCAAATACGTCCGGGTTTTTCTTGTGCGGCATGATACTGGACCCTGTTGTCAGTTCATCCGGGAAGGTAATGAATCCAAAATTCTGGTTCAGAAAGAGACACGCGTCCATCGAGAGTTTCGATAGCGTGGCAGCAATATTCGAAAGGGCACTGGCCACGATACGTTCCGTTTTGCCCCTCCCCATCTGCGCATAAACGACGTTGTAGTTGAGGTCGTCAAAGCCTAACAGCACCGTGGTCATTTTACGGTTTAAGGGGAACGATGATCCGTACCCCGCCGCAGAGCCCAGTGGGTTTTTATTAACGACGCGGTAAGCGCCCTGTACGGTAATCAGATCATCGACGAGGCTTTCGGCATAGGCGCCGAACCACAAGCCGAAAGACGACGGCATAGCCAGCTGCAGATGCGTGTACCCCGGGAGGAGGTGCTCCTTATACCTGTCGCTTTGTTCAATCAGGAGATCGAACAGTTCCTTTACCTCCGATACGACAACTCTGAGTTCGGCACGAAGGAATAATTTGATATCGACCAATACCTGGTCGTTCCGCGACCGGCCGCTGTGGATCTTCTTGCCGATATCCCCCCTTTTTTTTGTCAGTTCAAGTTCAACCTGCGAATGGATATCCTCCACTCCGGCTTCGACCTTAAATTCGCCGGACTCGATCCGCGAATAAATATTCTTCAACTCTGCAGCCAGGATCTTCAGTTCTTCCTCTTTCAACAAACCGATAGATTCAAGCATCGTAATGTGAGCAAGGGACCCCAGCACATCATACCTGGCCAGGTACATGTCCATTTCCTGGTCTCTGCCAACCGTGAATCTCTCTACTTCTTTCAGCGATGTCTTGTCTTTTTGCCAGAGCTTCATTTGTGTTTGTATTAGTCCCGGTGTTTCGTTTTCGATGCCCGGTCACCCGAAATTAGATAATGCAATCCGATGGATCAAATCGGTGTTTAGTGATGTGGTCTTTACGCTCGTTGTTTGCCGGAGACGGAGGTGAAGCGCAGGAACATTCACTGTAAAATGACATTGTTGAGCAATTTGATGTAGGTTTCAATGCCTTTTTCTATTTCATCGACATAGATAAACTCATCCGCCGAATGAGACCGCGCAGAATCACCGGGGCCGATTTTTACCGAGGGGACGGGAATAAGCGCCTGGTCGGATGTGGTTGGCGATCCGTACATTTTCATTTTCAGTTTTTTTGCCGACAGGACGAGCGGATGGTCCATCGCGATCCCGGAGGATCTCATCCGAAGAGAGCGCGGTGTGACTTCACACTTTACATGCTGTTTCACCACAGCGAGCGCTTCCTCCAGGGTATAGGCATCTGTGACTCTCACATCGACCGTAAAACGGCATTCAGCAGGCACAACGTTGTGCTGGCTGCCTGCGTTGATGATCGTGACGGACATCTTCATCTCACCCAGGGTAGCCGATACTTTGGGGAATTGAAAGGTCCTGAACCAGTTTATATCCTGCAATGCTTCGTATATGGCATTAACCCCTTCTTCGCGTGCCGCATGTCCCGATCTGCCCTTCGCCAGGCAATCAAGCACCATGAGTCCTTTTTCAGCCGTAGCCATATCACAAAGCGTGGGCTCGCCGACAATAGCAAAGTCCACCGGGGGTAACGAGGTCCAGATACTTTCAATACCTCCTGTTCCGGAGATCTCTTCCTCGGCAGTAGCGGCGATGACCAGATTATACTTCAGATCGTTCCGGTCGTAGTAATGAAGAAAGGTAGCGATCAGCGCGACCAGCGGACCGCCGGCATCGTTGCTTCCCAATCCGTACAATTTACTTTCGAGAATGTCGGGAGCGAACGGATCGCGCGTATAGCCCACATTCGGCCGGACGGTATCCAGGTGTGAATTCAGGAGTACCGTAGGTTTCCGGGAATCAAAATGTTTGTTTTTGGCCCAGACATTATTCCCTGTCCGGAACGTATGTACCTTATGCTGATCAAAAAACGCCTCGACAAGAGTTGCCGCCTCATTCTCCTCCTTGCTAAACGAACGGGTAGCTATGAGTTTTTGAAGAAGCCCCAGGGCATTTTTAAAAAGCTTTTTGTGCATGACGGTTTTATCCAAATGTACGCAGAATCCCGGCCTGACACTAAGACGTAATTAACGTCCCGACCGTTTCCATTCCGGTGTTTTTTATCAGATCGACAGCCTCGCCGATCAGGACTTCTTTAACCCCAGCCCCGATTGCCGCATAGGCGTTTTCAAGCTTGGGTAGAATTCCATCGGCAAAAACCTGTTGTGGCAGGAGTTCGTCATATAATTTTTTCGGCAGATGACGGATAACCGAATCCGGATCCATAACATTGCGCAAGACTCCTTTTTTTTCAAAACAGAATATCAGCCTTACATCAAAGTGTTTGCTCAACGCCACAGCCAGCACGGAAGCGATGGTATCCGCGTTGGTATTCAGCATCTTTCCGTCAGCATGTGTCAGCGGAGCAAAGAGGGGAATCGTATTTTGTTTCAGCAGAAAGTGCAACAGCGCCGTATTCACTCCTTCGGGACGTATATCGCCCACAAAACCGTAATCAACATCCTTCACGGGACGTCTCGTTGCGCTGATCATATTGCCATCCGCACCCGTCACACCCAGAGCATTACATCCAAGGTGTTGCAGCTTCGCCACAATTTGTTTGTTGACCAGACCTCCATAAACCATGGTGACGAGGTCCAGCGTCGCCGCATCTGTAATCCTGCGTCCATTGATATAGTTGGATTCGATACCCAACTGGTTGCCAAGGTTTGTCGCAATCTTCCCGCCCCCATGAATCAATATCTTCGGCTCCCGGATCGAAGCGAAGTCGTGAAGAAAAATATCCAGGGCAGCCGGATTATCCAATACGTTGCCGCCGATCTTTACGATAAAGAGTCTGTTCATAACGTGTGCTGAAAGCCCTTTAGTGTTCCTTAAGTATCTTACTCAACACCGCCTGGGCAGCCCAGACGCGGTTCGAAGCCTGAAGCGTGACGATGCTGTTGGATCCATCCAGTATTTCATCGCTTAACTCAACGTTCCGTCTGACCGGCAGACAATGCATGACCCGCGCCTGCCTTGTGAGATCCAGTTTCCGGTTTGTCAACATCCACGAAGGATCGTTACAATATATCCTTCCATAGTCGGTGTACGTGCTCCAGTTCTTCACATAAACAAAATCCGCATCCTTCAGCGCTTCCGACTGATCGTGCACGATGGAAGCGCCGTGGGTAAATTTTTCGTCCAGTTCGTAATCCTCCGGATGGGTGATCACGAACTCGGCTTCACCCCATGCGTTGATCCATTGGGAGAAACTATTCGCCACACACTGAGGCAGGGCCTTTACATGAGGCGCCCAGGTAAGGACGATCTTTGGTTTCCTTTTCTCGCGGAAAGTCTCCTGTATAGTGATCACATCGGTCAGGCTCTGCAACGGATGAAGTGTCGCACTTTCAAGGCTAACGACTGGTATACCAGCATATTTTATGAATTGGTTGATGTAAAGTTCGTTATAGTCGTCGGCCTTGTTCTGAAGGGATGGAAACGTGCGGATACCCAGGATGTCGAAGTATTTTCCCAGGATCGGTGCAGCATCCTTCACGTGCTCAACCGTATTCCCGCTCATGATAGCCTCATCCTCGAACTCAAGCGCCCAACCGTCCTGGCCGACGTTAAATACAATGGCTTCCATTCCGAGATTCTGCGCCGCGATCTGTGTGCTAAGCCGTGTTCTCATACTTGGATTCAGGAAAAGCAAACCCATACGCTTACCCGCTCCAAGTGCTTTGTCCTTCAGCGGATCAGCTTTGTAGCTCAGCGCCTGGTGTACCAGGCCGTTGATGTCGGAGATATCCCCCGATGAAATAAAGTTTTTCATTGCAGCGATTCTTTCAGTGCTCCCAGGAAAATATCGGCTTCACCTTTACTCAAGGCCAGGGATGGCAGCAACCGTATCGTGTTGGGCTTGGCCTCTCCCGTAAAAATATGATGATTATACAACAGTTCGCTCCGGACCTTCTGTTTATCGTCAGGAAGATCAAAACCGATCATCAATCCCCGTCCGCGAACGTTTTTCAGCAACGGGATCTTGTTGAGCTCATTTATCAGGTATGTTCCGGTGGTCGCTGCATTTTCCAGAAGGTTTTCTTTTTCCAGCACTTCCAGTACGGCAAGACAGGCGGCACTTGACAGATAGTTTCCTCCGAATGTAGTACCCAGCATACCACTCCACGGTTTGATATCGCCGCGGATCAATACACCACCCACCGGGAAACCGTTGCCCATCCCCTTTGCCGTAGTAATCAGATCAGGTGTAATGCGGGCGTACTGGTGTGCGAAGAACTTACCTGTACGGCCATATCCTGACTGGATTTCATCGAGGATCAACAGCGCACCATGGGCGCGACATTGCTTTTCAAGAAATCTGAGGAAAGAATCATCGGGAAGCTGGATACCGCCCACACCTTGAATACCTTCGATGATGATAGCGGCGACATCTTTGTCCAGTGCTGCCGTTACAGCCGCCTCGTCGTTCATCGGAAGAAATTCAACCTCATGCCCCGCGTTAAAAGGGGACATGATCTTTGGATTGTCGGTTGCGGCGACCGCTCCGGATGTCCGTCCGTGAAACGCTTTTTTAAACGCCAGTATTTTTTTCCTGCCGGTGAGAAAGGAAGCCACCTTCAGGGCATTTTCATTTGCCTCCGCTCCGGAGTTACAGAGAAATAACTGGTAGTCGGCATAGCCCGACATTTCGCCCAGCTTTTCCGCCAGTTTTTCCTGCAACGGATTCTGCACACTGTTCGAGTAAAACGCAATATTCGACAGTTGCCGGGTTAGGGTTTCAACATAATGAGGGTGGGAATGCCCGATGGATATCACGGCATGGCCGCCGTAAAGGTCGAGGTACTTGTCGCCTTTTTCATCCCAAAGCCACGAACCCAGCGCTTTTACGG
The DNA here is from genome assembly GCA_041742155.1 of Chryseolinea sp. GTDB lineage: Bacteria > Bacteroidota > Bacteroidia > Cytophagales > Cyclobacteriaceae > Chryseolinea. Next base: position 393,120 of record JBGSJE010000016.1, read on the forward strand.
GTGTGATATTGAATAAAGGATATACGTCAAATAATTTCATCTCTTGTTCATTCTGGTGGATCGTTGCGATCAAATCTAAAAAGCAATGGATTTAAGTTTAAGTCCCGCTGTCTCATCTACTCCAAACATCAGATTCATGTTCTGAACGGCCTGACCTGATGCACCTTTGATCAGGTTATCAATCGCGGAATGGATCACCAGTTTGTTTCCTTCTTTCTCCAGGCCGATCAGGCATTTATTGGTGTTGACCACCTGTTTGAGGTCGATGGTCTCTCTGCATACAACCGTGAAGGGATGATCCTTATAAAAAGTAGTATACAGTTCAACGATCTCGTCAAGAGGTTTATCGGATGCGGTACAGGTGCTCACAAAAATTCCCCGTGTGAAATCACCTCGCCAGGGGATAAAGTTTATCGCCTCTGAAAAAGCAGGCTGCAACTGGGTGATGGAACGGTTTATTTCCTTCAGGTGCTGATGTGTCAGTGTCTTGTATGCGGATATATTGTTTGCACGCCACGAAAAATGGGTGGTATCCTGAAGTTTTTGTCCGGCGCCTGTTGACCCCGTGATGCCGGTAGCGTACACCTCCTTCAATAAACCGGCTTTTGCCATCGGCAGCATACCCAGTTGAAGAGCTGTGGCAAAACATCCCGGGTTGGCGATATTGGTTGCCCGCTGGATATCGCTCCTGTTTAATTCGGGAAGTCCGTATATAAACGACCGCTCTCCCGACGTCTCGCCCAGTCTGAAATCCTGGCTGAGATCGATTATCCTTACGCTCCTATCAATGGTATTTTCGGTCAGGAATTTTTTGCTTTCACCGTGACCCAGGCAGAGGTAAATAACGTCTACCGGGGCGGAGAAGGAATCCGTGAATTTCAAATCGGTATCTCCTGTCAGGTCGGGGTGAACCGAATGAAGGGGGTTGCCTGCATTGCTCCGGCTGTGGACAAAAACAATTTCCGCATGGGGATGATTCAGCAGGAGACGAATGGTCTCGCCACCGGTATAACCGGCTCCGCCGATCACACCGGCCCGTATCCTACTTGCCATCGGCGTCTTCTTTTACCTGGTGATAGATAGCGGTCTGATTGCCGAAAATCCGGGTAAATCCTTTTACATCATCGCCGGTCCATCCCAGGTTCATTTCACCGTACTTGCCGAATTTAGCAGACATAAGGTCGTAAGGAGATTCGATTCCGATCACCTGGAACCTGTAGGGATACAGTTGAATATGTACTTCACCTGTTACATTTTGTTGTGAATTCAGAAGGAATGCTTCGATATCGCGCATAACGGGATCAAGGTATTGTCCTTCATGCAGCCAGTTTCCGTAAAACTGGGCGAGTTGTTCTTTCCAGCTTAATTGCCATTTAGTCAGCACATGTTTTTCGAGGGCATGGTGACCTTTTAATACAAGCATCGGCGCAGCGGCCTCGAAGCCCACGCGGCCTTTAATCCCGATAATGGTGTCACCGACGTGGATCTCGCGCCCGATCCCGTAAGGACCTGCCAGGTTCTGGAGGAACTGAATAGCATCGGTCGGATGTCCGAATTCCTCATCGTTTACCCTGCTTAACTCTCCCTTTTTAAAAAAAAGCCGCACCGTTTCAGTGCCATGCTTTGTCACCTGGGTTGGCCAGGCTTCTTCCGGCAACATCCCCAGCGATTTGAGTGTTTCTTTACCACCGACGGATGTACCCCAGATACCCTTGTTCACCGAGTACATCGCCTTGTCGAAGTTCATCTGTACACCTTTCGATTTGAGAAAGGCGATCTCCTGCTCCCGGGACAATTGAAGTTCGCGGATCGGTGTAATGATCTCGATACCCGGCACAAGAATATTCAGGATCATATCAAAACGAACCTGATCGTTGCCGGCGCCCGTACTTCCGTGGGCAACCGCGTCCGCTTTTATTTCCCTGGCATAATTGGCGACGGCAAGGGCCTGTGACATGCGCTCCGCACTGACACTGAGCGGGTATGTATTATTCTTCAGGACATTCCCGTAAATCAGGTAGCGGATTACTTTTTCGTAGTAGTTCTTCGTCTCATCGACCGTCTTGTGAGAGGATACGCCGAGGTTTCTGGCTCTTGTTTCAATTTCGCCGATTTCCTTTTCATCAAAGCCGCCGGTGTTTACGGTTATCGTATGGACTTCATATCCTTTTTCTTCACCCAGATACTTCACGCAGTAGGATGTATCGAGTCCACCGCTAAATGCTAATACTACTTTCTTTTTCATGATTGTTTATTAGGTCGTATCCCGGATCCGGATTGCGGAAAAGGCGAATCCACGTTAACGAAAAATAGAATCCGGGGCGACGCGTTTACCAAAAAAATATGCTTAATAAAGATCTTTTTTTATCGGCGGCATCTCCGCCCGGTTCATCCTTTCTGCGGGATGATTTAAGCAGTACAAACTGTTTGAACCGGATCCATCGTTCAAAGAGTTTAAAATTGCCCTTGAATTCCCGGTGGCGGTGTTGCACGAGTTCACCCTCCGGCGTTACCAGGGTATCCGTTTTTTCTTCGGCCTGTTCCAGCGCTTTCGCCGCAGCTTTGGCAGCTTCGGCAGCCCGTATTTTTTCTTCCGCTTCGGCAGGATCAAAGAGCATGGCGGTACACATACAGTTCTTTCGCTCCTTGCTCATGAGTATCTCATAGTTGATACAACTCTTGCAACCCTTCCAGAACTCCTCATCGTTCGTGAGCTCGGAATAGGTGACCGGTTCATAACCAAGATCGGAATTGATCTTCATTACGGCCAGGCCTGTAGTAAGTCCGAAAATTTTGGAGGTGGGGTATTTCTCGCGCGACAGGTTAAAGACTTTGCGTTTGATCTCCGTGGCTACTCCTGTTTTCCTGAACGCTGGCGCTACGATCAACCCGGAATTGGCGACGTACTTTCCGTGTTCCCACGCTTCGATATAACAAAAGCCGACCCAGGTTCCCTCCTGTGTTACAGCAATAACTGCTTTTCCCTCCTCCATCTTCTTGACGATGTACTCGGGAGAACGCTTGGCGATACCGGTGCCACGCGCTTTCGCCGATTCTTCCATCTCGTGAGTGATGGTTTCGGCGTAATGTTTATCGTCAGGCATTGCAAGCCTGACAATTAGTTGATTATTCTCCAATGTCTTTCTGAATTATGATCGTTAATTAACAACACCCTTGTGCCAAAGCACAAAAAAGCGCGATGTCCTTGACATGGCAGCTTTTGACATACAGTTGCGATGAAGGTATCAGATACGCACGAAGCGCGTCGGTCGGGGTCGCCTGGTCACCGTGCAGGCAATTGTCAAGAACTGAACAGTTCTTCTGGAATGGTAAGCAGCTATAGCTGCTGTTATTATGGTGATCAATGTTTTCAATTTCTTCCTTAGCGTTTAAGTTGAACGTCAGATAAAAGGCATTCAGTTTTTATTTTAGTTTGAACTTACAAATGCAAAATTAAACGATAAAGTTTGGTAAAAGGCAATGTTTTGTTAAAAAGACTTCAATTTTTTTTACGTGCTAACGGAAGTTAGCACAAATCATGCCCGTCGATGTGGTGAATGAATTTTGATTTACTACTTTTGTGAAGCTTTAATCCATTGCCTGTCATGTTAGCAAAAAAGATCGTTATCACTTCGCTGTTCCTGGTATTGCTCGTCACGTTAGCTCTCATCTTCAGACCTGTTCCGGTTGCATCTCCGGAAAATACCCTCAAAACCCGTGGCACGATCGAACGCATCTATGAAGCGGGCGAGAACGGTGTTGTCTTCAAGCTCATCGGCGATGAAAGACTTTATTATATCGACCAGGAGTTAAAAAACGGTTTAACGCTCACAACACTCCAGGCTGAACTTCCCGGCAAACCGGTTGAGATCTATTATGTGAAGCATTGGACACCCATTGATCCGCTCAACAAGCGCAAACGCATCGCCAAAGTCGATGTAAACAGTACCACCCTCTACACATCCGGACAATAACCCTTCCTCCTGTACCCTGGGACCGGTGTCTTTTTTTTCATGGATATCCCCAAACGCCCGGGGGAATAGTGGTCATTTCTGAACACTACGCCATTTTCACCCCTGCATTCCTCGAGGAAAAAATACTTGATTTATTGGTTTTCAGCCCGATTTTGGCCTTTCCATGGAAAATTTTAAGATTTTTATACAGTACTTGGCCATACATAGTACTTTTCCGTATATAGAATTAGGATTGCTTAAAAATGGACGTATGAATCTTGAAAACACGCAAGTACAGATGAGGAAAGGAATATTGGAATACTGCATACTCCACATAATTTCACGGGGCGAAGTTTATGCTTCAGATATGCTGGATGAATTGACGTCAGCGAAGATCATTGTAGTGGAAGGTACACTCTACCCGTTGCTGACACGCCTTAAAAATGCCGGGTTTCTGGAGTATAAATGGGTAGAGTCCAAGTCCGGGCCTCCGCGGAAATATTATAAACTAACCGATAAAGGCAGTAAATTTTTGGGCAGTCTGACTGAAACATGGGACGAACTGGTCCATTCTACTCAAATGATTACCTCCAAATCCAACGTTTAACCCACCCGATTTAACAGAGTTATGAAAAAAAATATAAGCATCAATATCAGTGGAATCATCTTTCATATCGAAGAGGACGGTTACGAAAGCTTGCGAAAATACCTGGACTCCATTAACAAGTATTTCGCGTCGTTCGAAGACAGCAGTGAAATCCTGGCCGATATCGAGAGTCGTGTGGCTGAGATCTTTTTATCAAAACTGAACGAAGGAAAACAGGTTATCACAGCCGAAGATGTCAACGCCCTTATTACCACTATGGGTAGCGTGAGCGATTTCAAGGCAGCAGAGGAACAGGAGTTTGCACCGGGCAGCGGACAAGGGTCGCCGAAAAATGAAAGTGAGCAGGCTTCGTCTTCGTCCGGTAGCGAGACACGCAGCCAGCAACCGCCGCAGCAATTGTTGCGCGACCAGAAACGAAAGATACTGGGCGGTGTATGTTCCGGTCTGGGCAATTATTTCCGCGTCGACCCGGTCTGGATACGCCTGCTTTTCGCGCTTCTCGCCTTCGCATATGGAATCACCATCCTCGTCTATGTTATTATGTGGATAGTCGTTCCGGGATCTTTCGATCTGGAGGAGCCCGAGGTTGGCAAAAAAATGTTCCGCGACGGTGAACGTAAAGTGATCGGCGGAGTATCGGGAGGTGTCGCCGCTTTTTTCGGAATGGATATTATTGCCATCAGGCTCCTGTTCATCATATTTTCAATCTTCTTCGGCGTCGGCTTCATCATCTATATCGTGCTGTGGATCGTATTGCCGGAAGCTAAAAGTATTACCGACAGAATGGAAATGCAGGGTGAACCGGTTACGCTGTCCAATATCGAATCCAACATTAAAAAAAACCTGAACGTTGACCAGGAAAAAGAAGAAAGCACAGCAACCAAGATATTGCTCTTTCCCTTCCGTTTGATCGGTATCTTCCTGAGTTTGCTGGGAAAAATACTCGTACCTCTCCTGGAGATCCTCAGGGTAGCCATAGGAATCATCATCATCCTGCTGGGTGTCAGTTTACTGCTCTCGGTGATCGTAACAGGTGGTGTCCTGATCGGCCTGTTTTCAGCTTCCGCTTTTACCTGGCCCTCGTTAAGCTATAACGAGATCAGCATGCCGCTCGAAGCTTTTACCAACAGCTTCTCCGGGTGGATGGTATTCTCGGCATTTATCGCAGCCGTTATTCCTTCGATCCTGATAACCCTGATGGGCGCATCCATTGTCGCCAAAAAATATGTCTTCGGTCCTACCGTTGGCTGGGCCATGTTTGTTCTGTTCTTTGTGAGCGTCGCTATGTTGAGTGTAAGCATCCCCAAGATTGTGTATTCCTTTAAGGAAGAAGGTGAGTTTAAAATCGAAGAGTCGTATCGCCTTCCCGGAAAGAAGGCAATCTTCCGGGTCAACGAAGTCGGTATGGACGATTATCATGTAGTGTCGCTCACGCTGAAAGGTCATGACGGAAAAGATTTCAAAATGGTCCAGACGTTTAAAGCCCAGGGCGCCACGAAACAAATAGCGATCGAGAATGCTCATATGGTCAGCTACTTCGTGGATGTGAAGGATTCTGTCATCACTTTTGATTCCAACATCCAGTTCAAAAAGGACGCCATTTTCCGCGCACAACGATTGGACATGACGCTTTATATCCCCTACCACTATCCGTTCGTCATGGACGAGTCAACCAGCCGCTTCATCTCTCAGTATGTTGAATATGAAAACATGGATGGATATACCTGGGAAATGACGGAAAGAGGTCTTACCTGCCTCACCTGTCCGAAGTCAAGAGACGAAGAAAACAACGTAGCGGATGACCTGGGACTGACGAACTTCGATGAACTTGAGATCAGGGGAATATTCGACGTGCGGATCATGAATGGCGACGAGTACGCTGTGGAACTGATCGGTTCGGAATCGGAGAAAAACAAGTACAATATCTTTCGTTCCGGTCATTCCCTGGTGATCGAATACGAGGGCACCAAAAAGAAATTCGACTGGAATGTCGACGTAGTCGATGTGGATGAAATCCGGATCAACATCACCATGCCGTCGCTGGAAAAGATCGAGGCGGAAGGGTATGGAAAGATCCAATTTGACAGTTATTCGCCGGATGATATGGATATCGACCTCAGGGGACCTGTGAAACTGCGTGGAGAAATTCACACACGGGATCTCGTCATTAACCTTACGGGGAAAGCCGAAGCAGAACTCTCGGGAGGAGCCTCGAACCTGGATGCCGATATACAGTTCGCTTCCAAACTCCGGGCCTATAACCTGGAAGTTCAGGACGCCATCGTCGAGGTGAACGGCGCGTCCTCCGCCAAGGTTAATGTTTCGAACAACCTTGAGATGGATGAAGGACTGGCAAGCGATATCGACTACCGCGGCAACCCGCACGTCATCAAAAGAGATTAAAACCCCCGATGTTATGATCATTTTTCTGCTCGTTTTGCTCGCCTGGCTGCTTAGTCTTATTGTCTGACCACGCAGCCGAACCGATCGCCTACGGAATGTATAAACCAGGTAAGTCCTGGTTTATGCATTTTCATTGGGCAAACTGTCGCCCCTGGTATTTAAATTTTTTCTCCACATCCCCGCAGAAGTTGTACTTTTGGGTATGAAAAAGGTCATTGTCCTGTTGGCTTTTTTGAGCATGCTTCAGTTTACGAAGCCTCCGCGGGAGGGGATCAGCGGCCAGGTCTTTTGGGTCCGGGATGACCAGATGTCGGGGCCCAGCAAGACGATTGCCCCACCGCTCGGGGTAGTGCGCGAAATCCTGATTTACAAGGCTACCTCACTCAAAGATGCTGTTCAGGATGATCAGTTTTTCAGTGAAATACAAACCGAACTGGTTACCCAGGTCTGGAGTAAAGAGAACGGAACCTTTAAAGTAAAACTTCCGCCTGGCGAATACTCCGTATTTACCCGTGAATCACGGGGATTATATGCCGGTCTGGTCGACCGGAATGGGTGCATCAATTGTGTCGTGGTAAAACCGCGAAAATTCAGTTGGGTGGCCATTACCATCGACTATGATATGCCTGACTAAGGCGCTGTTAAAAAAAATCGGGGCTGAAGCAACCCTGCGTAAGAGTCTGGCATCTTACCTGCGAAACCCACTAAATGCATCTGAAAATTTACCGGGCAAAAGAAGATGAGCTCATTAAAGGATGTCTGAGGCACGATTCCCGCGCCCAGAAGACCCTTTATGATATGTATTCATCGAAAATGTATGGTTTATGCTACCGGTATGTAAAAGATTCCATGGAAGCCGAAGACATCCTGGTCACGGCATTTATGAAGGTATTTGATAAAATTCAGCAATTCAAAAGCGAGGGAAGTTTTGAGGGATGGATCAGGAGAATTGTTGTCAACGAAGCCCTTACGTTCCTCCGCAGAAACCGGTCCATGTATCTGGAAACGGAACTTGAACAAGCTGACCGGGAGCCCGATTACAATGCTCTCAGCGATCACCTGGAAGAGGAGGACCTGTTAAATATGATCCAGGAATTGCCGACAGGCTACCGGATCGTCTTTAACCTCTATGCTATAGATGGTTATTCTCACAAGGAAATTGCCGAGCAACTTGGAATAAGTGAAAATACTTCGAAGTCGCAGCTCAGCCGCGCGCGGACGTATCTTCAAAAAGTACTGATGGAACATGATTGGATGGCGAACAAAAAAATCAGCAGAGATGAATCAACAACCTGACAAATTCTTTCGCGAGCGGCTTGAGCATTATCAAAAGCCGGCACCTGCGTCGGCATGGGAAAAAATCGCAGCGGCCCAGGCAAAAAAAAACTATAAAGGATTGTGGTTGAAGATCGCGGCCTCCCTGTTGTTGCTTGCAGCAGCAGGTTACCTGCTGTGGCCCAATACCGGTTCCGTTGAACAGCACCAACCTGCACTCTCGTCGGTACCGCATCATTCTCCGGGCGACAGCACAATGAAACAACCTGTTCAGGTAGTTCCTGCACCTGGTCCTGCGCTCAGAGCCGAAGCAGCTGATCCAGGCACCAAATCAGAAATAAAAACAGGTAAACGTCTTCCCAACAGAAAGCGTGTCAATAAGGAGGTCATTAAAGATCAACAGCCCAACGAGGTCGCAACCATCTACCGCGAAGAAGATATCGCCGTGCCTGACGAAACTTACATTGTATCAGCACCCGACAGCACAACAAGCATGATCGCCGAAATCCGTACACAGCAAGAAACAGATTCAAAAAGCATCACCTTAATATACTCAGCAAATGAAGTCGATGAATACCTGGATAAAAATGCGTTAGCCGAAGCAACCTCGAAAGACAAGAAGCCATCTACGTTAAAGAAACTGTTACTGAAAGCCAACGACCTGAAAAACAATCAGGATCCGTTTGGCGAGCTGAGACAGAAAAAAAATGAAATTCTGGCGCTGAATTTTAAAAATGAAAAACGTGGACAAAACAAGTAAATGTGTATGATCAGAAAAATATTTTTAACCGTATTACTAGGCGCAGGTTTAACAATTTCAAAGGCGCAGGAAAAGAGTGACACCGTAATCGTCGAGCTTGCAAAAACGAGTAAAGTTATCTTCACAATAAAGGACCGGAATGACCTTGAGACCCTCAAGCACTATAACTTCCAGGAACTGTTCCAGGATATTATCAGGAAGCTTGAAACAAACGATACGTCGGCATTACCGGGACGCGACTCTACTGTTGCAATCGCCGAAGCTACACCCGATAAGGAAGAAGAAAAGTCCGAAGACTGGAACATCTCGGCCAGGAAAAGCGACGATGATGATGACGACGATGACGACGACTATTATGATCGCGACGATGACCACTACAACTGGAGTGTACGTCCCGCAGGTGGTAACCGCTGGGGGCGCACATGGCAATCCTTCAACTTCGACCTGGGCACGAACAATTACCTGAACGATGGAAAATTTCCCGACGGAAATAACGAACTGTATTCCGTGCGTCCATGGGGCTCGTGGTATGTTGGTCTGGCATCCATCCAGCGTACACGATTAGGCAAAAAATTCTTCCTTGAATGGGGGGTCGGCGTAAACTGGTACAACTTCAAGTTCCAGCAAGACAATATCCTGATACAAAAAGATGACAACGGCGTTTTCTTCGTGGAGGATACGCGGGATGTGAATTTCCGTAAAAGCAAACTAACGGCATCCTACGTGACAGCTTCCTTAATACCTGTCATTGACTTCGGCGACAATAGCCGAAAAGCCAGGATCTGGGAAGGTTATGGAAATTCTTTCCGCATCGGTGTCGGCCCTTACGTGGGATATCGAATTGCCAGCCATTCCAAACTTGTGTACAAGGATAACGGGAAAGAAAAGGAGAAAGATCACGACAGTTTCTACCTCAACAACTTCCGTTACGGAATGCGGCTGCAGCTCGGTTATCGCTCCACTGATTTGTTTTTCAATTATGATCTCAATGAGTTATTCGCCGAAGGCAAAGGTCCCAAACTCAACGCCTTCAGCTTCGGAGTGATCTTCTGATTTACTAAACTCCAAGTTTAAACCCCTGTGTACGTGGTATGCAGGGGTTTTTTCATTCCTAACGATTGTTTGCGACGGGGCAAGAACACGCAGGTCCGCTGAATACTTTGCCTCCAACTTTCCCGTTTGAACGTGACAAATCATCAATAAAAATTTTAGACCTCATTAATTGATTAATTTTTTAACTTTAAGTATTTAATGAGTATGTCAGACGCCATAGGAAATTTATCACGGAAGGAGCAGGTCATCCGGAAAGCAGCAGAGCTGTTCAAAGAAAAGGGTTATGCGGCCGCCTCGATGCGGGACCTGGCCCAGCTACTGGGCATTGAAGCCGCAAGTCTTTATTCTCATATCAAATCAAAAGAGGAAATCCTGCGCAGCCTTTGTTTTGACATGGCTGCCGAGTTCAGAAAGTCACTGGAGGAAGTTGAGAAGCAAAATGTCTCAGCCAGTGAGAAATTACGCAATGGCATTATCGGTCATATCCAGGTAATGGCCAAGGATCTCACCGCATCAGCGGTTTTTATGAACGAACACCGCCACCTCAGCGAGCCGTATTTACGCGATTTCCTCTTGCTGAGAATCAACTACATCAATCGATTCAAAACCATTTTCGAGGAAGGTGTCCGGACCGGCGAGTTCAAAAGTACCATCGACAAAAAACTGGCCGTAATGACCTTATTCTCGTCCCTGAACTGGATGCCCATGTGGTACGATCCGGGCTCAGCTATCGACCCAAAAGCGTTGGGATTTCAGCTGGCCGATATGCTGGTGAACGGTCTCAAGAAAATTTCCTGACATTTTTCCTAACGGGTGTTTGGTCCTCCGGGGTATTTGCCCGCGGAAGCCAAAATATCAGTTAGACCTTGAAAACGGGCCTGCGAGTAACGAAATTTCCTCCCAGATCCTACCCATTGCCTCGTACGGAGATGCAAAACAACTCTTCAGGTAAACGAGCGCACTGCTGTCTTCCGGCAATTCATTATTGATCCATTTTAAAATATCGTCGGACAGGATCAGCAGTTCATTGGAATGATACCTGGGATAATACCGGTAGAGAAGATCCATTGCCAAAAGCAGGTCGATATACTTCATAGACGGGATAACGGAATTTTGAAATCTATAGTTTTCCCTTCCGCCACAGTTTTGATAAGCGGTCCGGGTACGCAACAGAAAAAGATATTTGCCCGTTTACACCATCTCATCCTATTCAGCACCCGGGGAGGAAAGGTCATCCTTGTAAAAAGAAGTTGACTTGATCCGGGAGGAAAAACAAAAATCATGAAAAAGACCGCAGAAGAACTTCAGCAGATCGTTGGGGAGTACGCCGACCGGATATCCTCCATACCGGAACCCGGTTTCTCGGATAAGCCGTTGCCCGGCAAATGGAGTAAAAAAGAAGTACTGGGTCATCTGATCGACTCAGCCCATAACAACCTCCGCAGGTTTGTCGCCGGCCAATACGAAAAAACACCTCCCCATATCGTCTATGACCAGGATTTCTGGGTTGATGCCAATGCCTACAACAATGTAAAGAAAGAGGATTTGATACTGCTCTGGCGGCTGATTAATAACCGGATCGCCACTGTGCTGATTTCCATGCCGGCCGCAAACCATATGAAGGCCTGTAACACAGGTAAAAGCGGGAACGCGCTGCATTCGCTCCTGTTTCTCGCCGACGATTATGTGAAGCACATGAAGCACCACCTGAATCAGATCATCCCGGCTTCCTTCGACATCGAATACAAATAAAGGACCGGTTGAAAAGGGCGGGAAAGGTCACACCGGCGCGGCGAAAGGGTCTCAAAGTTGTCAAAAATCATACATGCCTGACAAATCGCGTTAAACCCGGATAACCATTTGGAATGATACCACGTATTTTCGCACGGAGATACAATTAAACAGATGAAAATCCTTCCCGGCCTTTTATTGCCGTTCTGCGGAGTACTATTGATCAGTTGCAGCATAAAAGTCACTGAAGACAACAATCCTACGTTTACCAAAACCGACTCGCTTACCGATCGCTATCTGGCCTACCAGGACAGTATCCTGCGGTCATGGAACATCATGATCAACGACGACAATCAGAAGATCAAATCCATGCACAACCTCCTGCACGAACTTATTGTGACGGGAGATAACGAAAGAGAACGCCTGGAAAAGTTCGAGGAACAGCTTGATCAGCTGGAGAGGACGCGCTACACGCAACGATCCATGGCAAATGCCGACGTCATCGAAGAGTACGATTTCGCGACAACCACACTGGTGCAGGAACTCATCAGTCTCGCGGAATCCAAAACAGAATTTGCCTACAATACAACACTGCAGAAACTTGTCGACGATATTCGGACAGCGGATCAGCGAGTCGACGGATATCGTGAAGAATACGACGCCGTGGTCACGAGGTTCAACCGCTTTCTGGAAACCTATCACGTCGACCTCGCCGGGATTACGTCCAACGATTCGCTGAAGAAAAAACCGCTCTTCCGGGAAGTGAGCGTCGAATAACGGCGATATGTGCTCGTTTGCAGCGACAGGGTTCCCTGCTACCAGCGGTAAAAAACACCCACCGTATCTGTATCGTGCAGGCCACTTGTGATCCGCAAATGGACTATCTTCGTATCCAATATGGAAATAATAAAGGACCTCAGGCTTGCCGTCTTGATCGACGCCGATAACGTACCCTATTCCAACATCAAAGGAATGCTGGAAGAAATAGCGAAATACGGTACACCTACCTTCAAAAGGATTTACGCCGACTGGACAAAACCGACGGTCTCCGGCTGGAAGACGGTCCTTCTGGAGTATGCCATTACTCCTATCCACCAGTATAGTTACACAACCGGAAAAAACGCAACCGACTCCTCGATGATCATCGACGCGATGGATATCCTTTATTCGGGAAGAGTAGACGGTTTTTGTATTGTTTCCAGCGACAGCGATTTTACACGACTCGCTACACGTCTCCGCGAAGCCGGAATGAAAGTTTTTGGATTCGGGGAACGAAAGACACCGACGGCGTTTATTTCCGCCTGTGATAAATTTGTTTACATCGAAATCCTCGGAAAAGAAAAAGCCAAGGTCAACGAACCCCATGTGCGCCCAAAGGCAAAAGCAAAACCGAGATCCGCACCACCGGCGCAACGCACGCCTGTGGAAGATCAGCCCATTGATACGATCTCAAAAAACCTGGTGGCCCTGATCGCCGACAGCATCGATGACCTGGCGGACGAAAGCGGATGGACCTTCCTGGGCGACCTCGGAAACTTATTGATAAAAAAACAGCCCGACTTTGATCCGCGCAACTATGGATATAAAAAACTGGTGCTGCTCATCAAAAGCCTGAAACAATTCGAGGTTGAAAAAAGAGAAACCGGTAAAGGGAATGTGAAAAACTTTTACGTTCGGACGAAGCAGGATCAGTCATTCGCCTGACCGGATCACTTCAGGTACCTGTCCTTTACTTGTAATACGTAACCTCCACCCTGAAGCGCGAATCGATCGCTCCCAGCCTGTCATAGGCTGACTTTGAAATTTTAATCACCAGCTTATCCGTAAGGGCTGTGTCGGGTAGCTTACCCATGACCCTGACAAACACCTCACGGTTGTTCATTTCATTTTTGACTTTTAAGATAGTACCCACGGGAGCCGTGCGATGAAGGGCAAGGTATTTCCGGTTTCCTTCCGTCCCCTCGATCAATTCCGCCAGGCCGGTTTGCATAATCTCATCACTATTCTTGACGGACTCTGAAATACGAATCGTCTGTTCGACAGGTGGCGCCGGATCTTTTTTTACCTCAGCGACAACCGGCGTAGGGGTTGTATTCGTATTAGTGGTAGACCTTGTCAAATCAGCACCCGGAGCCGAAACGATCAGCTCCTGACCGATACTTATTTCGTTTCCTTCCAGCTTGTTCCAGTCTTTAAGCTGCTGCAGGCTGATCCCGTGCTGACGGGCGATAGAGAACATGGTTTCTTTAGCAGCAACCACGTGAAGACCGCTGTTTTTTACAGGTTGTGAGGACGCCTGGGAGGTACTCCGGTTACTGCCTTTTTTTATGATGATCTCCTGCCCGATGGACAATGCGTTGTCGGTGAGATTATTCCATTGCTTAATGTCGTCGATCGATACGTTATAGGTTTGCGATATGGAAAACATCGTCTCTTTGGCCGCTACAGTGTGAACTGTTCCCTCACCCGCGCGAACTTGTCTTTTGGGTACGTAGGGAACTTTTAGGATCTGGCCTATCTCCAGGCCTGCGTCAGCCGTGGGATTGTATTGAAGAATTGCGTCAACGGTGGTCCCATACCGTTTGGAAATCCCATAGAGCGTCTCCTTCTCCCCGACCTGGTGGATGACAAAAACTTTGCCGTTCACAGTCTCAGTCCCGATCGAGTCCTGCAACACAAGCGGATGAAAAAATGAAACACCCGCAAAAATCAATTCATTAATCATACGATCCTGTAACTAAACAACTCTACCTTATTCTTCACGAAAAATACGCATCCTGATAAGATGAAAAAAGTATCCATACCGATTCCTTTGAGGTGTTCGTCTAGTTTTTCGTTCATCAACACTTCTCCATCCGCCGAAACCAGTAACAAATAATTGGCCAATCCGCTATTCTGAACATAAAACGAAATGAGAATCATGGAGTCGTGCTCCAGGTATTCCAACGCTATCACCGGATTTAAATTGAATTTCCGGCTCAAAAATGTTTTTACCGTTGCAAAATACTCATTGTCGTCGAGATATTGGTGGGGTCTGATCACTTCGTCCGGTTTATCATCCTCCGAAGTGATGGTGGTTTCCCGGCCCGACATTAAGTCCAGCGCCACTGTCCTGTTGCCGTATTTTGAAGCGACACCTAAAACCTGGCCACCCCGCAGGGCGCTCAGCGAAAAATCGTTATTCCACCACAGGATCTTCCGTTCCCGGATATGATAGGCAAACACGCCCTTTTTGTCCGGATTGTTTGTCTCCAAATAGAGTGTAAAAAGGATAATCTCCCCTGCCGCCGCTCCCAGGCTGATCCACCACGGTTCGTCAAAAACGATGTCACGCCAAAGAAAGGTGCCGTTTGAGGCGTCCAGGGCTGAAAAAGTCACGCGTTTTTTGTCGCTGTTCCGCGCCTCGACGAACAAAAATCCACCCCCCGGCGACACCAGGGTATTCCATACAACGCCGTCAAAAATATGCGAAAACTTAAGATCGATACTGCGTGGCAACCGGTTAAAGCTTAATTTTAGGCAAGGTAAAACGATTCCTGCAATCAATGCTTCCGATCACCCTTTTCTTTAAACCCGGCATGATCACCTGCAGTGATTATCACGTTTACAGTACCAGTCGATTTGTTGTTAACCACATTTTATGAGTACGCTATTTAAAGGATTGACGGTTACATACTTTTGCCTGCTTACATCCCTCTCTTTTTCGCAGCAGAAAAAAGTGATGGTAATGGAGATCCGTAATGAAATCGATCCCCGGATGACACGGTATGTTGAACTGGCATTGAGTCATGCCGTAAAGACCGAAGCTGATATTGTCATCATCGACATGGATACTTACGGCGGCGTGCTCACAGACGCCAAAGATATTGTCGATCAACTGATGGCGTTTAAAAAACCCCTGTGGGTATTTATCAATTCAGATGCAGCTTCGGCTGGTGCCTTGATATCCATTGCCTGCGACAGCATTTACATGTCGCCCGCGGCAAGCATCGGTGCGGCCACCGTAGTTGACGGAAGCGGTGACCGTGCACCGGATAAGTACCAGTCGTATATGCGTTCCATCATGCGCTCAACGGCAGAAGAAAACAACCGGAACCCCACCATCGCGGAAGGTATGGTCGACGAACAGGTTGTGCTGGACAGTATAAAAAAAGAAGGACAGGTCATCACTTTCTCCACGTCCGAGGCGATCAGGTACGGATACTGCGAAGGCAAAGTGGAATCCATCAAAGAGATCCTCGCCAGGAATAATATTTCCGATTACGAGATCGATACTTTTCAGCTCAGCGCGACAAATAGGATCGTGGCTTTTTTCCTGAATCCTTTTATCAGCGGACTGCTGATCCTGGCGATCATCGGGGGCATCTATTTCGAGATGCAGACACCCGGTGTAGGATTCCCGGGACTTGCAGCGCTTGTCGCTCTTATCCTCTACCTGGTGCCATATTACCTGAACGGCCTGGCCGAAAACTGGGAGATACTGGCATTTTTCGCCGGCCTTACGCTCATCGCGCTGGAAATTTTTGTCATTCCCGGATTTGGCGTGGCCGGATTTACCGGTATCGCGGTTACGATCAGCTCCCTGGTTTTAATCATGATCAACAACAATGCTTTTGATTTTGAATTTGTTCGCATGAATGATATTCTCGTTGCGCTGGCTGCTGCAATGGGTGGAATGCTGGGAGGAGTTGTACTGCTGTTTGTCGGTGGCTCCCACCTGGCAAACACGAAATTCTACCGCAGGGTGGCGTTGACCGACACTCAGGAAAGTTCGGCAGGCTATACCGCGAATTTTAATAAAGAGCCAATGACCGGTAAACAGGGTGTAGCCCAAACGGTGCTTCGGCCCAGTGGAAAGGTCATGATCGACGGTCATATCTACGATGCCTTTACCCGCGGAGAATTCATTGAAAAAGGTCAGCCTGTTGAGGTTGTCAGCGAGACAGCATCAAGTCTCCAGGTAAAACAAATTGAAGGTTCATGAAAATCCTCGGTCTGATCCCATCGCGTTACGCGTCAACACGGTTTCATGCAAAACCATTGGTTGACATCAGCGGCAAGAGTATGATCCAGCGTGTTTACGAGCAGGTTCAAAAATCAAAATCTGTTGAAAAAGTTGTTGTAGCTACCGATCACCGGGAAATTTTTGATCATGTGGTGAATTTCGGAGGCGAAGTGTGTATGACCAGTGAAACTCACGTCAGCGGGACGGACCGTTGTTTTGAGGCACTGTCCCTCCAGGGAGAAAAATTCGACTACGTGATCAACGTTCAGGGCGACGAACCGTTTATTCAGCCCGATCAGATCGACCTGCTCGCCTCGAAACTGGACGGACAAACTGAAATCGCCACGCTGGTCAAGAGCCTTCAGACCAAAGAGGAACTTTTCAATCCTAACCTGGTAAAGGTTGTATTCAATCAAAAATTGGAGGCACTGTATTTTAGCCGCTCCCCCATCCCGCATATCCGGAATACGCCCGAAACGGACTGGGTTGGAAAGCACAGGTTTTATAAGCACATCGGCATGTATGCCTACCGTTCGGACATCCTCTCAAGGCTTACAACACTTCCTGTTTCTTCACTGGAAAAAGCCGAATCGCTCGAACAACTCCGGTGGCTGGAGAACGGCTTTCGGATCGCTATTGCCGAAACACTCACCGAAACAATCGGTATTGATACTCCGGAAGACCTGCAAAAGGCAATCGCTTACCTGAAAGCGTAATCCGCATCTTCAGGGGTTGGCCCTGGGTAACTTCAGCTTTTCCAGGGCGAATTTTTCGATCTCACGGTAAACGCCATCCACATCCTTCGAGACCAGCGACGACCCCAGTACATGTGCGCCGGCCGAAGGAACATTAACGGCGACCTTCATATCCGGATTGGTCGACAGCTGCTGATTCATCTCCAGCATCGCACTCACTTTTACCTGAGGATCCTGCTCCGCCTCGCTTTTGTAGTAATAAAGTGTGAGGGACGGTTGCCTGATCCGCTCAAACAGGCTTTTGGTCATCGTGGTCTCCAACAATTCCTGCAACTGGGTGACCGCTTCTATCCGGTATTTACTGTTCCAGTATTTTGACTCTTCCCCCTCTTCATTTCCAATATTGTACTTTCCTCCGATAACCATCCTCGCGATCTCAAGGCCCCATGGATCATTGGCGATAAATGCCGCTCCATTCCGCAAGGCAATATTAGGTGACATATTGATCAGCGCAACGACATCATCCGGATATTCCGCAGCCAGTTTCAGGGCCAATGTCCCGCCCGTTGACGTACTCATCAGAATAATCTTTTTGCCCAGCTGTTTTCCGATTGCCAGTGCCTGTTTTGCGCTTTCCCACGAGCGATCAGGTGTGTAGAGAAATAATGCCTCCGTGGTGTCGATTCCGTGATCGGAAAGGCGGGCCAGGTACAGGTTACACCCAAATTCTTTTGCAAAAGTGCGATGAACCGGATCACCTTCCATCTGGCTCGCGGAAAAACCGTGAAGGTAAACCACAGCATATTCGGTCTTTTGTTTGGTGCTGTCGTTCCAAACGATCTGCGCTTCATTCCCCGGCTTGAGCTTATGTCTCGATTCCTGGTCCCTGATATATTGTTCCAATTCTGCAGGACCAGCCGGCACGTCGGGCATGACCAGGCTGTATACGGGTTTATCCGGTTCCGGGCCCAGAAAATAGACACCGGCAAGTAAAAGGATCGGGAAACTGATCTTGATGAATCGCTTGGAAACCATAGCCTGATAAGGTTTATCCCTGAAAGATAGAGAAAGGCCTCTCTAAATAAAATCGGTGTCCCCGCACAAATCGACGGCTTTGAAAAAAAAGTCCGAACAGCGTTATGGATTCGTTGTCCCTCCCGAATCCTATCAGCACATCAAATTTGTTTGTTATGAAATCATGGAAATTTTCACTGATCACGATGATAGCCGTATGTGCTATATTAATGTTCGGTTTCACATTCCGCCGGATAACCGATCCGAAGAAGAAAGCCGCGCCGTTTGTTCCACCGAAGTGGTGTGTATTCCGAACCGTTATGGGGGAAGAATCGTCCGTATCCAATTCGATGTACAAGACTCCCGAAAAAGTGCAGTTATCCGTCGATCGTGGACTTTCGTGGATCGCCGGCGCTCAAAACGAAAACGGAGGCTGGGGAGCGGGCAGTCATGTCAGGCAGGACATCACCGATCCCCATGCGGTCGCGTCAGACCCCGCAACGACAGCCATGGTCTCCATGGCTCTTCTTCGAAGCGGAACCACACTTACGAAGGGTGAGTACTCAAATGAATTGCGGCGTGCGCTGAACTACCTGATGGAGGCTACTGAAAACGCTCAGCCAGACAGTTATAATATCACAGACCAGACGGGAACACAGATACAAACCAAACTGGGAGCGAACATCGACGTCATTTTAACCGCGCAGTTCTTTTCGAATGTCATCGACTATGTCGGCCATGACCCGGTGCTGAAAGCGAGGGTTCAAAAGAACCTTGGCGCCTGCGTTTCCAAAATTCAGCGGGCGCAGGATCAGAACGGCAACATCGCCGGTGCCGGTTGGGCCGGGGTGTTGCAGTCGTCCTTTGCGGGCAATGCGCTGGAAGCAGCACAAGCCCATGGTGTGGACATTGATGAAAAGTCGTTAGACCGCTTTCGCGAATCCCAGAAAAATAATTACGACTCCCGGACAGGAGATGTAAAGACAGAGATGGGTGCAGGGGTTGTGTTGTACTCCATATCCGGTTCCGCGCGGGCGAGTGCTAAGGAAGCACGCCGTGTCGAGGAGGAAATTTCCAAAGCGAAAAAGGAAGGAAGGCTTGCGGAGGCGGCCCCTGCCTCGGTCGAAAATCTTCAGAAGATCGGTTTCGATAAAAACGATGCGATAAAATATTCCACAGCCTATGAAGTTTACCAGTCGGCGAAGGTGCAGGCGCAGCGCGAAGATGTCATGGACGGGTTCGGGAGTAACGGCGGGGAAGAATTCCTGAGTTACCTCCAGACCGGCGAGAGTATGGTTATCGGAAAGGACAACGCCTGGAAAAACTGGTATGACAACATCAGCGGACGCATGTTAAAAATTCAAAACAACGACGGCAGCTGGAGCGGTCACCATTGTATCACAAGCCCCGTATTTTGTACAGCGACCTCGCTGCTCATCCTTTCCATCAACAACGATATCGAAAAACTCACCGAAATCGGCGGACGATAGTCGATGGACGTCACCCAATCCCCGTATGGAATGCCTATGCGGGGATTTTTTTTCAGATGACCACAGCATGCGGAGGTACTGCTGTGATTTTTTGACACAAGATTTATCAGGCGAGGTAAAATACATTAGAGGCCCGGCTTGCGTTTTAATACGACCGGCAAGGGTCAACACGCCTTGCCGCGCAGAACAGGGTGAAATTGATTTTTTCGTGTATTTTGAAACCGATATGAAGAAATTGATCCTGGTGTTGTTCACTTTTTTGGTGCTAAGTATTGCGAAGGCCCAGCCAAAGATAGGCCTAACGCTCAGCGGCGGAGGTGCAAAAGGCCTGGCGCACATCGGTATACTGGAAGCTATCGACAGCGCGGGTCTCCGTATCGATTGTATTACGGGAACGAGCATGGGCAGTATAGTTGGGTCGTTGTACGCTGCCGGTTATTCGGGTAAGGAAATAGAGAAGATCGCGCGGGAACTGGATTGGAATTTTCTCTTTTCAGCGAAACCCTCGATTCGCAATGTAAACATCGATGAAAAAACGGAATTCGATAACTATGCGCTGGAAGTACCCTTCCAGGAAGGCCGGTTTAAGATCACGTCCGGTATTATAGAAGGTCAGGAGTTGTGGCTGAAATTCCAGGAACTATTTCTGCCGATATATGATATAAAGGATTTTTCGAAGTTCAGTATTCCGTTCAAATGTATCGCAACGGATATCAGCACCGGAAAAGCGGTTGTTCTGGATCAGGGTGAACTGGTAACAGCGATCCGCGCCAGCATGTCGATCCCTTCGGTCTTCACTCCTATCGACTACAAGGACACAAAACTGGTCGATGGCGGTGTAGTGAGAAACTTTCCAGTTCGTGACGTAAAAGGTATGGGAGCGGATTATGTGATCGGCGTAAACCTTTCGCAGGGATTATCGCATGCCAGGGATCTGAATACCGCTTTAGACATTCTTTATCAGATCGGTTTTTACAAAGATGCGGATGATTTCCAGCAGGAACGACGTCTTTGTAATGTACTGATCGAACCCAATCTTGAAAAATTCACCGCCGCCAGCTTCAGCAGTGCGGACAGCATCATACGGATCGGAAAAGAATCGGGAAATAAATACTATCCTGTTTTTAAAAAGATCGCGGATTCCCTCAGGCGAATTTACCCGGACTATAAACCGATCAGCAACCGTCTTCCCCAGACCAGGTCCGTTACCCTCGATAGCATACACATAACCGGTCTCAATCACACCACAAGAACATCATTTGAAAACAGACTCGCGCTGGAGCGCGGCAAAACGTATAACGGTACGGAAGTAGCGGAGGCGATCAGGAGAGTCTATGGGTCCCGTAACTACGACCGTATCGCATACGAATGGCAGCCCACATCGAAACCAGGCCATGCGAACCTGTACTTTAACGTATTGGAAAGTCCTCTTACCCATGTAAAAGCGGGTATTCATTTCCACTCGTTCAGCAACGTGGCATTAATCCTCGGCGCTGAAACCAAAAATCTTTTTTTCGACCGTTCGAAGTCCAGCGGCAAAATAAACATCAGTGAAAATTTCCGGCTGCTGCTGGAACAAAACCAGGCGTTTGGAAAAAAAGACAATAACAACCTGATAGGAACCTTTTATGCCGAGAGTTTTAAGTTCCCGCTTTACGAGAACTTCGAACAGACTTATTTATATCGAAACTACACTTACAACGCGGATATCAAAATCCAGCGAACGTTCGGATTCAGTTCCGCCATAGGCGTCGGAACCAGCCTTGAAAATTTCAAACTAAAACCGAAGATCGCCGCGGATGTATCGTTCGAAGGCGCCAATACCTACATGGCCTCTTATATTTATTACAAGCACAACACCCTGAACAAAAGGAATTTTTCAACGAAGGGCTGGAGGATCGAGGGAAACATCGGCCTTGTTTACAACCAACACCCGACAGCCATTACACTCAAAGACGGAACCGGCGTTGAAAAAAGCGATACATTGGATCTGCATTCCTATTTCCAGCTGCACGGAAAGGCTGAAAACTTTGTACCCCTCTCCAGGAAATTTACCTTTCTCACACAGTTCAACATAGCCATCAACTTCAACCAGGATAACGCCTACCTCAATTTTTTCAATGTGGGAGGTATCAATGATTTTGTGCGGAATCAAATACCTTTTACCGGGCTGCCTGAATACGCCGTCAATACACACAGCATAAGCGTATTGATGCTGGGACTCCAGTACCAGATCACCAGGAGTCTCTATACAACGTTACGGCTCAACACGGCGGTTTACGATTTCCTCGATACCCGACAATCCCTGTCGTTCGACAACTTCCTCTCCGGCGCCGGACTTTCCATAGGATACGATTCAGGCATCGGACCCCTTTCTTTAACAACCATGTATAACGCTGAGTCGGGTAACGTTTACGGATACGTCAATATCGGTTTCCCTTTCCGGTAACAACGCTATTATACGCCAGGCGTTTCCAGATCTTTCAATATCCCGGCAATATCCTCCTCCGTAGCAGTGAGCTTGGATTTACAGATTCGGATCAGCATCGCCGCACGCTTCACTTTTTCCGACAGTTCATCGACCGAAATCCGGCCGTCCTCAATCTCCGTCACAATGGTCTGCAGTTCATCAAACGCTTCCGAATAACCCGGCAATTTGTTCATAGCTCTTCCGATTTTTTTAAATTGACCACAGCACTTATAATCACTCCGTCCGCTGTTACCGTTGTAATGGTGTCGCCTTCCTTCACGTCTGAAAAACTTTTGATCGCCTTCCCGTCTCTCAGCGTAATGGTGTATCCACGCCGGAGAACATGTACGGGATCGAGCATATTTACCTGCCTTTCCGTATGCATCAGCGTTACCTGTTCCGCCGACATAAAATTCGCGGCACCTTGAACCACACGGCTTTGCATGTCGGCCGTCTGCGCATTTGCCTGTTCAAGCTGAAAAACAGCACACTGCCCGAGGGTCCTGACTAGTGACTTAACCTGATTCCGGTTTTCAGAAAGCAATTTCCCCGTTACCGACCGAAAGTAACGCACGGTATTTGAAAACCGGACGCTTTCATCGCGAAGCAAACGAATCGATCTGTCGGAGATCAATTCCTCAGCCTTTTTCAGCGGTACCGAAAAATTATGAAATTGCTGCAACAGGTAGTCGCCCAGCTCCGTCGGCGTAATGGCATTCTTGAATGAAATCACCTCGGCAACGGTCTCATTCGTGGAGTGACCGATACCGGTAAGGATGGGGATCGGGAAAAGCGCGATCTCCCTCGCCAGCGAATAATTGTTATAGGATGAAAGGCCAACATCACCGCCCCCTCCCCGGATAATGACCACAACATCGAAGTGATCTTTCACTTTTTTGATACGCTTCAACTGAAAGACAATTGAATCCACAGACCGGTCGCCTTGCAAGATCGCCGGAAACAGAAAAGTAAAAAACCTGTAACCCCAGGCATTCTGTTCGATGACCTTAAGAAAGTCGGCCAGGCCTTTACTGGTCTCGACGGATATCACGGCTATGCGTTGCGGCAGGACTGGCATCTGACGGGTCTTATTCATCAGAAATATTCCTTCGTCCTTCAGCCGGCCGATTGTCTCAAGTTTTTCTCGCTCGAGCTCTCCCAGGGAAAAAACGGGATCGATATCGATTATTCTCAGGCTAAATCCGTAAACAGGATCGAAACTTACACTTGCCAGGAAAAGTATATTGATTCCATCCCGAAGCGGTTCCTTAAGGGCTGCCAAAAAGTTTTCATTGATCCTGACAAAGTCGTCTCTCCACAGGTTTGCCCTCACCTGCGCCACGATCTTTCCATTGTTCTTTTCAAGAAGTTCCGGATAGCAATGCCCCGAATAGGAATAGTGATTTATTTTGTTCATCTCCGCTTTCACCCAAAACGAAGTCTGATACCGGTCTGAGATCGTTTTCCTCACACTCAGCGTTACTTCCAGCAGGGAAAATACTTTTTTATCTTTTACAATTTCAGGCACGGGACGCGATGTGTTATTGCGGAGTGAACCGTGAAGTTAAAAATTTTTGACATTTGTGCGGGTATTTTAACATAGCGGCAAGCAGCCCTGTCATCCCTAACAATTATATTTGTCAACAACAAGAAATCAAAATTCAACGCACTGATGGAACATCCGGTCATTGATGTCCTGGAAAGGGGACTCGAACACATTCGCCATTCGCCCGCCGATAACGGCCTACTTGAAATGATCGTGATAAGACCGGAAAAGAAACAGCGTGCAACGCTTGAGGAATGCGGCCTGAGCCTGACGAAAGGCATGGACGGAGACCATTGGGCAAAAGGATGCTGGAAATCGTTACCCGATGGCAGTCCCGATCCTGCTGTCCAGATCACGATCATGAACAGCCGATGCCTGGAGCTCATTTCACCATCCCGGGCGCAATGGCCGCTCGCCGGTGACAATCTCATCGTGGATATGGATTTAAGTATTCATAACCTTCAGCCGGGTCAGAAACTTTCCATTGGGACGGCTATCCTGGAGATTACGAGCGTCCCGCATACCGGATGTAATCAATTTAAGGAACGGTTTGGGATCGACTCGTTAAAATTCATCAGCTCAAAAGCAGGTAAAGAGTTACGACTGCGGGGCATCTACGCCCAGGTAGTCCGGGACGGACGGATCAGGATCGGCGACCGCCTGAGCAAGATCGAAGGTTAGCAACGGTGTTCGTTTTTTGACCGGCGGGTGAACACATCCGAACACTCCTTTCTTTCGCCGGCCGCTGTAGAGGGTTTGATGCAACCTTTTCGAAGGTGCATGATCTTTGAGTAACCAAATCCATAATCAGAAGTTATCCTTAAAAAACCGCCTGTATGATTAAAAATTATCTCACGGTCGCTTTCCGGGCTATTCAACGGAACAAGTTAAGTTCGTTTATCAACATCTTCGGTTTGGCCCTTGCCATGTCCTGTTCTTTGCTCATTTACCTTTTTATCGAAGATGAGCTTTCCTATGACCGCTACAACACGAACGCGAACCGGACATACCGGGTTACCCGGAACTTTCTTTCACCGGATGGATCGGTAAACCTCCACCTTGGTCACCTGGCACCTCCTTTCGGACCGCTCCTTAAAAATGATTTTTCGGATATCGAAGAGGTGGCACGTATTCTGAATACCCGAATGCTCATTGCTATCCAGGAGAACGCGGAAGAAAAAAAATCGTTTAACGAGGAACATGCCTATTATGCGGAGCCTGAGATCCTGAAGATCTTTACCATATCTGTTCTGGAGGGAAGCCCGGACAAGGCACTTGAAGAACCGTTCAATCTTATGTTGTCGGAAAGTGCGGCAAGCAGGTATTTTGGAACTGAAAGTGCGCTGGGGAAATCCCTCAAAGTCGGCAACCGCTATGATGTTGTCGTGAGCGGTGTATTCAAGGATCTGCCCAGGCAGTCGCACTGGCATCCCGATGTTCTCGTTTCATTTTCCACACTAAATGATTCCACGATCTACGGCCGAAGGCGACTGGAAACAAACTGGGGTAACAATTCCTTCGGTACTTATATCCTTGCCAGGGAACCATTGGATATTAAAAAGATGGAAAGCCAGTTTCCGGCATTTGTCGACCGGCATATGGGCGCACAAGCCGATGCCAACGAACCTCTCCCGTCTGTATGGACAAATCTTTTCCTTCAAAAACTTACGGATATACACCTTCATTCCCACCTCGATTCGGAAGAAGAGAGCAATGGCAGCATCAGCAATGTATACATGATGGGTGTAATCGGTCTGTTCATTGTACTGATCGCCTGCTTTAATTTTGTGAATCTTTCCACGGCCCGTGCGTCCAGGCGGGCGAAGGAAGTCGGACTCCGGAAAGTAGTGGGTGCGTTCAAAAGTCAACTTATCAATCAATACCTGAGTGAATCGATATTGATTGCCATGCTTGCCTTGGTATTGTCAATTGGGTTCAGCTACCTCGCTATCCGGTGGCTGAACGACTTTACAGGGAAATCGATGACGCTGGATCTGGTGAACCATTGGAATTTAACACTGACCCTCATTGTATTTGCGACTGTTGTGGGGCTGCTGGCCGGAATTTATCCTGCATTCGTAATTTCAGGGTTCAAGCCTGCGTTGATCTTAAAGGGCCAGTTTGGTTCTATTAAAGGAAAAGGCGCATTGCGAAAAGGTCTTGTCGTATCGCAATTCGCCATCTCGATCATCCTCATAATCGCTACCCTCATCACATTAAAACAAATTCAATACCTGAACACGCGCGAACTGGGATACGACAAGGATCAGGTAGTAACCCTCAGCTACTACAGGGACCTGACGCCTTCGTATGATGCCTTTTACAATGAATTGTTGAAGGAATCGGCGATAAAAAACACGGCGCGATCCAGCCGGATACCAACGGGAAGGTTACTTGACTCACAGGGAACAGCGAGAATTCAAAAAGGCGACAGCCTGTCTGACACTAAAATTGTTCTTAAAAATATCAGTATTGACCATGAGTTCTTTGACACCTACCATATTGAATTTGCAGCCGGCAGGAATTTTTCAAAGGACATAAAGAGTGACGACTCCATTTCCTTTATCCTCAATGAAACATCGGTAAAGATGATGGGGATGACCAACGAAAATATCCTGGAAAAAGACTTTCACTATGCAGGCGTCCGGGGGCGGGTAATCGGCGTGGTGAAGGATTTCCACTTCGAGTCTCTTCATGAACCCATTGTGCCGCTCGTTTTTCATTCAGGACCTTATTACAACCGTCTCTCCGTTAAACTTGCAGGAGACCAGGTGCAAGACGGGATTGCCAGTATCGAAAAAGTATGGAAAGAGTTTATACCGCATCGCCCGTTCGAATATGAGTTTCTCAGCCTTCAGTACAAAGACTTATACGAAGGGGAACAGAAGCAAAGTCAGTTGTTTATCGTTTTTGCGAGCCTTGCCATTTTAATCGCCTGCCTCGGGCTATTCGGGCTTGCTACTTTTAACGCCATGCAGCGAGTGAAAGAGATCGGGATCCGCAAGGTTCTGGGAGCTTCCGTGCCCAGCATCCTTGCACTTCTTTCCAGGGAAATCGTGGTGCTGATCGTCATTGCCAACGTTATTGCCTGGCCCGTTGCATGGTATTTCATGAGCGAGTGGCTTGATACGTTCGCTTATCATATCGATATGGATGTCATCGCTTATTTGCTCGCAGGCGCTGTTGCCGTCCTTATTGCGCTCGTTACAGTAAGTTCACAAACGATCAGGGCTGCCAGGAGCAATCCTTCGAATACGCTCCGGTACGAATAACCGGTATCGGGTCTGGCAATCGTGTTGATAAAAAAAACAGGGACGGATAAAATCCGTCCCTGAATAAAATCCTCATTCAATTTTATCATCAAATCAAAAATCGCACAAGGAAATCATCAACTCAACCCTCAACACCTGTGAGATTTGTTAATTTGATTGATCGTGATAAAATTTCATTGGGACTAGACATTTGTACCTCCTTTCTTTTCGTGAAACATACGTGGAAGAAAATGCAAACCAGAACCGGTTGACTTTTCCGAACACGGACAGCGACCGCAGCCAGTTCAAGAACGCCAATTTTCACGAATTTGTTTACGCGCTGAAAAAAAAATTATAACAGTTGTATTTCGTCCCAGACAGCTTTCAGTACGGGAATCCCGTTCCGCCTGTTCTCCGCTCTGACAGCCTGTACCCTTTCCCCCGGAAAAAGTATTTTGGATGACTTTTCCGGCAAGGATTGGTGGTAGTCATCCAGAATTTGCTGAATAGCGGCGGCAATGGACTTATAATTATGGAGTCTTTTAAGGTCAATGGCCATAAAGACCTGCGACACCTTGCATTCAGCCTTTTGTTTGGAGATTTCCGCCACGGAAAGTCCTCCGGAAAGAATCGTCGCGAGGATATCCAGCAACAACGACAAACCCGCCCCTTTCCAGTAACCGATGGGAAGGATCCGTTGCGACTTCCTGATCTCGTCGGGGTCGGTTGTTAGTTCACCGGTGGTCGTGAATCCACCCGGCACCGGAAGCTGTTGTCCTTTGAGCTGATAAAAATCCAGTGCCCCGTACGAATACTGCGACATGGCCATATCCAGTACGATGGCGTTATCCTGGTAAGGGACTGCAATAACCAGGGGGTTATTCCCAAGCTTGCTGTTTACGGCGCCCCAGGTTGGCATGTTGGCGGTCGTATTGGTCCAGCCGATAAATACAAAACCTTTTTCTGCCGCCTTCCAGCCATACGTTCCTCCACGCATCCAGTGATTGGTATTCGCCAGCGCGACACAACCCATTCCCTGTACGGCGGCTATCTCCATAGCTCTGTCGGTACATAACAGGGCATTCACCGGACCGGGTCCTGCCTGCCCGTCCCATTGCTCGATCGTTCCCATTCCATTCACACAAACTGCCTCCTTCGACGGGTCGATATGTCCATCGGCAACGTATTGAACGAACCGGGGAAACCTGTTAACACCATGCGTGTATACACCGTCGAGGCTATTACCGGTAAATATCTGCGCGCATATTCCGGCCTTCTCTTCGGTAAACCCACTCTTTACCAGGATCCGGTGGAATACTGATTCCATTTCCTTCTCCTTGATATTCAGGAATTCCGGTGATTTTGTGGCAGTCATAACACGAAAAGTTAATAGTTCGGATTTTAGCTATATATCGTTTAAATATAGCGATTTCGTCTTCCATGGCCTGAATATTATGTTGCGAGCAACTTAATTTCATTGAAATTTGGGCGCCAGTGGGCAAAAACAAACCCGGGTTTGTATATAAATTCAAAGTACTTTATTTTGCCTCGCGATTTTTGATCAACCTTAAACCTTATTGCTCAATTTGAAATGAAAATTACCCAGCGCCACTATCTCCTTTTATTCATCATTGCATTGTTACCATCGTCAGCCGCATTTGCCGCTGATGCGCCACCGATCGATTCCGGCGCGACAGCCTGGATGCTGACATCCGCTGCATTGGTATTGTTAATGATCCCTGGCCTTGCCATGTTCTATGGAGGGCTGGTGCGAACCAAGAATGTATTGGGCACCATGATGCATAGTTTTGCCGCAATGGGTATCATGACCGTGCTGTGGGTGATATGCGGTTATAGTATGGCATTCGGCCCCAACGTTCTTGGCGGATGGTTTGGATGGAGCTGGGATTATTTTATGTTATCGGGTATCGACGACAAGATCATGGATGCAGGTATTCCGGAATACGTGTTTTCCATGTTTCAGGCGAAGTTTGCGATCATCACCCCTGCGTTGATCGCGGGCGCTTTCGCCGAGCGGGTCTCGTTCAAAGGATATTGTTTTTTTATCGCCATCTGGGGCATTCTTATATATAATCCATTATGCCATTGGGTCTGGGCTTCGGACGGATTCCTCTTCAACCTGGGCGCGAAAGGTGCGATCGATTTTGCCGGTGGAACGGTTGTTCATATTTCCGCGGGTGTTAGCGGACTGGTGGCGGCCATCTACCTGGGATCACGCAAAGCTTTTCCACACCTTCACATGCGTCCGAACAACCTGGTGATGACAATGATCGGCGCCGGTTTGCTTTGGGTCGGATGGTTTGGGTTTAATGCCGGAAGCAGTATTTCGAGCGGACTTAGCACAGCCCAGGCGTTAACAGCCACACAGATAGCAGCCGCTGCGGGTGCATTGGCCTGGATCATCATCGAGGGTGCCCATCGCGGAAAGGCAACCGCACTTGGATTTGTTAGCGGCGTGCTTGCCGGCCTTGTTGCCATTACACCGGCAGCAGGTGTTGTTAAGCCGGGAGGTGCCCTTGCTCTCGGCGTGCTGGCAAGCGGTATTTGTTATATGGCTATCCTTCTCAAGAACAAATTAGGATATGATGATACCCTTGACGCCTTTGGAATTCACGGCGTGGGCGGAATCGTCGGTGCTATTTTCCTGGTCTTCTTTATCCGCGAGGCATGGATGACCGAAGCGGCGGCCGCGGCAGGTAGCTGGACGGTTATTCAACAACTGGGCGTTCAGGCACTGGCAGTCATTATTGCGATCGCATACGCAGCCCTCGGCACCTGGCTGATACTCGTTGTATTGAATAAAATCGTTCCGTTGAGATCCAGCGCCGAAGGAGAAATGAAGGGACTCGACAATTATTACCATGGCGAACGCGGCTATGGAATGACCAATCCTAACTAAACAGCAACATGAAACTTATCATAGCAATCATCCGCGAAAATCAGCTCGACCAGGTTCGGGAAGCGCTCATAGACGCTGCGGTCAGTCGTATAACTGTAAGCCACGTATCGGGCCACGGAAGAAGCAAGACAGAAGAGATCTACCGGGGACAGGTTGTTGTTCCAAACCTGGTTCCTAACATCAGACTTGAAATTGCCGTCAACGATGATTTTGTCGATCGTACCTGCAATGCTATCCTGAGCGCTACAAAAGCGAATGACGACGGCCTGATCGGAAGTGGTAAGATCTTTGTCACGCCGCTGGAGGAAGTTATTCGTCTCCGTACGGGTGAACGCGGGCCCGAAGCAATATAGCTGTACCGTTAAAAGCGGTCGTTGATCAAAAACGAAAAGTGGGTTTAGGGATTAAAGTTTAACCCGCTCCATACGCGGCGCCAGCAGGTGCATAATGACCCAGGCAATCAGGTATCCGAATCCACAAATGGTAAAAAGGATATTGTATCCGATTACGATATCACCCAGTGCTTTGTAGTGATCCAGCAATGCTCCAACCAGGAGCGGGAAAAGCATACCCCCGGTGGATCCGGCCATACCTCCTATTCCAACGACAGAACTGACGGCATTTTTTGGAAACATATCCGATACGGTTGTGAAAATGTTCGCGCTCCATGCCTGGTGGGCTGCAGCCGCGAGGCTGATAAGACCAACGGCAATCCATACATTCCCAGCATATGGAGCCGACATAATCGGTACCACACAGATGGCGAAGAATAACATCGAAGTTTTACGGGCCTTGAAGACCAGCCAGCCCTTTCTTATCAAATAAGATGAGAGATAACCTCCGCCAACGCTTCCAATGGTTGTGGCTGTGTAAACAATAACTAATTGCAGGTTCGGTTTCTTCAGATCTATGTTATATGCTTCCGCAAAAAAAGACGGCAACCAGAAGAGGAAAAACCACCATATCGGATCCGTTAGTAATTTCCCGAAGATAAATGCCCACGTCTGACGGATTCCGATAAGCTTTAGCCATGAAACCGGCGCGCCTTTTTCGGCCTGTTCGTCGGCGTCGCTATGTATGAGGTCGAACTCCGCCTTAGTTAATCTTTTTTGTTTGGACGGTATCTCATAAAATATCAGCCAAAACACCAGCCAGATAAAACCGATAGCCCCCGTCCAGATGAAAGCCTGCCGCCATCCGTAAGCGCCGAGGATCCACGGAACGAGAATAGGGGCGATCACGGCACCGATATTGGTTCCGGAATTAAAAATACCGGTGGCGAACGCGCGCTCGCGTTTGGGAAACCATTCAGCAGTTGCCTTGATTGCTGTCGGGAAATTGCCGGCTTCGCTGATACCAAGGAAAGCGCGTACGATACCAAAACCAAACGTGGACTTGACAACAGCATGCAACATCGCCGCGATACTCCAAAATACAACCGACACCGTATAACCCATCTTCGTCCCGATCCTGTCTACAATTTTACCGAATAGTAAAAGCCCCACCGCGTAAGCTGCGCTGAATGCCATCACGATATTCCCGTAATCTGTCTCCGACCAACCGAACTCAGCTTCCAGCGTAGGTTTTAATAAACCTATTACCTGTCTGTCTATGTAATTGATTGTGGTAGCAAAGAACAATAGCGCGCAGATGACCCAGCGATATTTACCGATTGTTTGGGGTTGGTTTTCCACGTTTTGTCGGGGTTTCGATTATTTTCTAACCTGTTTCGCGAGCGCAAGGGTTTCCTGTACTCGTAATTTAAGCAGGGGCCAGTCTTTATTTTGAAGGATTTCTTTGGTGAACAATTGAGAGCCGAGTCCTACGCAGGCCGCTCCGGCCTGAAACCAGGCAGATAAACTCTTTTCGTTCGGCTCCACTCCGCCCGTAATCATGAGCTGGAGGTCGGGAACAACGGGCATGATAGACGAAACAAACCCGGGTCCCAGCACCGAACCGGGGAACACCTTGATTATCCGAGCGCCATGGTCCCTCGCTGTCACAATCTCCGTTAGGGTGGCACAACCCGGTATCCACAGTTTATCATAGCGATGACAAACGTCCGCCATCTCCACTTTCATAACAGGAGAGATAATGAAGTGGGCACCGGCTTCAATGAATTTTTCCGTTGTTGGTCCGTCCATAATAGTCCCTATACCCAGCATGAGGTCGGGGAATTTCGCGGAAGCCCGGAGTAAGTGTACAAATACTTCGAACGAATTCTTCCTTCGGTTCGTAAATTCAAATACCCTTATACCTCCGGCATAGGCAGTCTCCAATACCTGTTGTGCGTCATCCGGGTTATCGTGCGTGAACAGTGGAACTACTCCGGTTCCCTTCATGGTGTCGATAATCTGCTGGTTACTGAAAGTCATGTCGTTAGCGTAAAAGTTTTCCTACATTCTCACCTTTTATCAGCGCCTCTACTTCGGATGTTGAAACGAGGTTCACGTCTCCTTCCAGCGTGTGCTTTAATGCACAGGAAGCCGAAGCAAATTCGAGGGTTTGCTGATCATCCTTACCCGTTATCCATCCGTAGATCAATCCGGCCATAAAAGCATCGCCTGTACCTACTCTGTCCACAATGTGTGTAAGGTCGTATTCTTTCGAATGAAGGAGTTCAACTCCGTTCCATAACATGGCGGAAATGCGGTTATGCGATGAGTTGATAGACTCGCGGTGCGTGGATGTTATTTTTTTGATATTCGGATAAGCCTTTATTACTTTCTGACAGGCGTGAGAATAGGTTTTATCTGAAATGCCCAGGCAGTTTTCGAAGTCCGTTATCCCGCCCACGATCATATCGGTGTTTTCGATCAGGGACGGCATGACTTCGCGTGCAGTCTTACCGTATTGCCATAAGTTCCGTCTGTAGTTAATATCTCCTGAAATTTTGACGTTGTGTTTTCTGGCGGCGATAATAGCTTCGTAACAGGCATCGGCTGCACCCTGCGAGATAGCCGGTGTAATACCTGTCCAATGAAACCAGGTAGCGTCTTTCATTACGTCATTCCAATCGATCATTCCCGGGCTGATGTGGGCGAAAGCGGAGTCGAACCTGTCGTAAATAATGCGCGACGCGCGGTGTATCGCGCCGTTTTCAAGAAAGTAGATTCCCATTCGCTCGTCACCGTACACAATGTAGCTCGTATCGACGCCATAACGTTGAAGGCTTTGCGTAGCCGCCTGTCCAAGATCATTAGAAGGGAATCGTGTGATATGACTGGAGGAAATTCCAAAACAGCTTAACGCAACGCTGACGTTAGCCTCCGAACCGGCATAAATCGCATTAAAATTATCCGCTTGTGTAAACCTTGCAAAACCCGGCGTCGACAGCCGCATCATAATTTCCCCGAAGGTGATAACTCTCCTCTGCTTCACGTATTATTTTATTATATATGTTATTTAGAATTTAACCGTACTACGTGTACGATTGCTGGTTATACACGCTTCAATAAGCCTGATCACATCCCTTGATTCCTCCGGCCTTACCACCAATTCCCTGCCCTCCCGGATCGATTCGTAGACATTTTTATAAAACGTCAGGTAATTTCCAGGAACGGTCTCCACCAGTCCTTCTACATGAAGGCTTCCGATCGACGCATTGAGCTTTCCCCAATATTCGCGGGGGTCACATCCCCAAGACGTACTTCCGGGTACCTTACCCTCTTTCAAGGCCTGTTCTTGCGGATCGAGGCCATATTTAATAAAAGAGCCGGCAGTACCATGAAGGATATACCGGGGACCTGGTTCCCGTACAAGGTAACTTGATTTAACTATAGCATGAAAGCTATTATACTGTAAACGGATATCATAATAATCATCAACCTTTCCGCCGGGACGTTGGATACCCATCCGCGCATCGACTTCCGCCGGCATTCCAAAAAGGACAAGGACCTGGTCAAGCATATGGGACCCAAGATTATACAGGATTCCCGTGCCCGGCGCAGACTCTTCTTTCCATGTGTTCGCTTCGATAAAATTCCGATACCGATCGTAATGCAGTTCAAACTCGGCAATACCTCCCACCAGATTGTCCTGAATCACCTTCCTGATCGTCAGAAAGTCGCCATCCCAACGCCGGTTCTGAAACACGGTAAGGATCTTACCTTCTTTTTTTGCAATGGCTATCAGTTCGTCGGCTTCAGCAGTCGTCACGGAGAACGGCTTTTCCACCACCACATGCTTGCCTGCCTGCAATGCCCTGCTGGCAAATGAGAAATGTGTTTCATTCGGCGTGTTCACGATAACCAGTTCAACCGATTTATCCAGGAACACCTCGTCGACATTTGATACAATTTTCACGTGCGGGTAGCGTGCATGGGCCTTCGTTGAATTCCGTTGTACCACTTTTGAAAGGGTAAAGCCATGATGGGCTTCCAGTAGCGGAGCATGAAAGATCTCACCCGACATGCCGTAGGATAGTAGCGCAGTAGAAATAGGGTTCATTAGGGAACTGAATCTAGGTTAACAGGTTTTATTGATGACTGGATATTCCTTATACTTTTCATCAACTCTATCAGGTTCGCTTCGATACCTTTCCAGTCTTTGGCCGCAATTCTTTCTTTCGTAAATACCTGGGCACCCAACTTAATACCCAATACACCAGCCTCAAACCATTTTGCCAGAATATTTTCCCTCAGATCAGCAATACCGGAGGGGATCAGGTAAAGGTCGGGGTGCTGCCTGGCAATCGGTGTGATGAAGTCGAAACCAAGTACATTCCCCGGTAAAACGTTTATTACCTGGGCGCCCAGTTCTTTCGAACGCTCAATTTCCTCAAGCGTCGTGCAGCCAGGCATCCAGAGTTTGTCGTATGATTTACATACGTCTCCCATATCGGGTCTCAGAAACGGTGAGGCGATGAATTGCGCACCTGCTTTAATGTATCGCTCCGTCATCGTGGCATCCAGTACTGTTCCAACTCCAAAAATCAGGTCCGGGAATTCTTCCTGTTGCCCGGCGAGGTGTTCGAAAAATCGCAGGCCTTTATTGTCGCGCTGATGCATGAATTCAAATACCCTCAATCCGCAGTGGTAGGTTATAGAAACTACACGAAGCAGCACGTCCATATCCGGGTGGTAAAATACCGGTATGAGACCAGCATCTTTAATTTTCAAAATCACATCTTTTTTGCTTACTGACATTCTACACCTGATATTTATGAGGGATTTGCCGAAATAGTTTTTAAGTTAAAAAAAATTAAATCTAATTTGCGCAATCGATTGCGCAAGATAACAGTTTTACAGGTATGTCAAATAGATTTTTAAAAATTCACCCCGCGGATAATGTACTCGTTGCTTTAACCGATCTCAAAGCGGGTGAAAACATTTCCTACAACGGTTCGTCCGTTACGCTCGTTCATGATGTTCAGGCGAAACACAAGTTCGTCATGCATTCCATGAAACCGGAAGACGAGATCATCATGTACGGCATCCTCGTCGGGAAAGCATTGGAGGGTATACCCGCAGGTGGTGTCGTGGGAACTCATAACGTAAAGCATAAGTCATCGGACTTTGCCGGCAAAACGTCGACATACCAATGGACCGCGCCCGATGTCGGACGATGGAAAGACCGAACATTCATGGGTTTTCACCGCGATGACAATCAGGTTGGTACGGCAAATTACTGGATTGTAATTCCGCTTGTATTTTGTGAAAACCGGAATATCAATATCATGCGTCAGGCGTTTGAGGATGAACTGGGTTTTGCAAAGCACGATGCATACAAGGGTTATGTACATCAACTGGTACAACTTTACCAGGAGGGAAAAACCGAACAACTCAGATCCCTCACCTTGACACAGGAAAAGGATAACAGGAGATCACGGTTGTTCAAGAATATTGACGGTATTAAGTTCCTCACCCATGAAGGTGGATGCGGAGGTACGCGACAGGATTCGGAAGCGTTGTGCGGCTTGCTGGCAGGGTATATCAATAATCCCAATGTGGCCGGCGCGACGGTACTGAGCCTCGGTTGCCAGAATGCGCAGGTTGATGTACTCACCAGGAAACTGAAGGCGCTGAATCCTTCCTTTTCAAAACCGGTGATTATCCTCGAACAACAAAAAGAAGGTACGGAACAGGACCTGCTCACGAATGCCATACGTCAGACTTTCCTGGCTCTTATTGAAGCCGACAAACAGCAACGAAAACCTGCTCCGCTCAGCAAACTTGTTGTCGGGCTGGAATGCGGTGGCTCCGACGGATTTTCCGGAATTTCGGCAAACCCCGCTATTGGTCACACGTCTGATCTTGTGGTGGCGCTGGGAGGTGCTTCTATTCTTTCCGAATTCCCCGAGCTTTGCGGTGTAGAGCAGGAGTTGCTCAACCGTTGTGTGGATACACCGACAGCCGACCGCTTTGTGCAGCTTATGCGGGCGTATTCGAAAGCAGCGGAAGCAGTAGGCTCCGGGTTCGATATGAATCCGTCGCCCGGGAACATTAAAGACG
Source organism: Chryseolinea sp. (assembly GCA_041742155.1). GTDB lineage: Bacteria > Bacteroidota > Bacteroidia > Cytophagales > Cyclobacteriaceae > Chryseolinea. The sequence goes on from JBGSJE010000016.1 coordinate 429,745, forward strand.
GTCTTATAACCGATGCCATGAAATCCGCGGGTGCCGCCAAAAAGGGAGGAACATCGCCAGTAGCGGATGTGCTGGACTATACCGAATACATCCGGCGCCCAGGCCTGACGTTATTGTGCACGCCCGGAAACGATGTCGAGAGTACCACGGCGATGGCGGGATCCGGCGCCAATATCATGCTTTTTACTACCGGTCTGGGTACACCTACAGGTAATCCCGTGGTGCCGGTGATAAAAGTGTCGTCCAACACCAAACTGGCTCAAAAGATGCCTGACATCATCGATGTCGATTCGGGATCGATCATATCGGGAAGCAAAAAGATCGAACAGGTAGGTGAAGACATCCTGGAACTGATCATTGCGGTGGCCAGCGGAGAAGCAAAAGCGAAAGCTACGGAGCTCAGTCAAAACGACTTCATCCCCTGGAAGCGCGGCGTTTCCCTGTAGGGACCGAGTGATTTATAAAAAATCGGTTCTTAGGGGATTAAAACTGTCGACCAGTCTCGCACGGGTGGACATCAGTTGAATGGCATGTGGCTTATCAGGCGGGACGCTGAACATATCGCCCTGCTTCAAAACCCGGTCAGGTTCTCCTTCACAGAGAAAAATGATCTCGCCTTCCGCAACGTACGTCGTTTGCTCATGCACGTGGTGATGCATGGGGTCCGGACTTTCCCAGGGACCGTTGTCAAAATCGATCACCACCATCATCAGGTTTTCGGTGCTGATCAGCCGGCGCCGGATGCCGGGTTTTACAGTGACCGGAACAGCTTCTGACTCCCTTAATACAGCCATATGGATTAGTCGATTTAACGTTTGTCGAAGCAAAACTTACGATTTCCATCGGAATGAGCAATCGATTGCCTAAAAATACACATCAGAAATACCGAAAATCAGGGATACAAGATTAAAATCCGGGAGCAAATCCAATTGACCAAAAAAAATCCCGCTTATATTGCGCAATCGATTACACAACCTATGATCTACGATATCAGGCACGCGATTCATCCCAGGGATTTCAAATCCCTCGATACCCGTGGACAGCGGGAGGCTTTTATGATCGAACGGATCTTTGAGACGGACAAAATATGCCTTTCCTATACCCACTACGACCGGTTCATCGCCGGCGGCGCGAACCCGGTTCACACAGGCTTACCACTTGATACATTCGATCCGCTGAAGGCCGAATTTTTCCTTCAGAGAAGAGAGATGGGAATTGTAAACGTTGGAGGTGAAGGAAGGATAACCGTTGATGGTGAGGTTTATTCCCTCAGCAACAAGGAAGCTCTTTATATAGGAAGAGGATGTAAAGACGTTGTCTTTCACCCGGGCGATAGTCCCCTCTACTATTTCAATTCCACCCCCGCTCATACTTCCTATCCCACGAAAAAAATCGACGCGTCGAAGTCAGAAGTAACGGAGATCGGTTCCCCGGAAACTTCCAACCACCGTACCATACGAAAACTGATCGTCAGCGGCATTCTCGAAACATGCCAGCTGCAAATGGGCCTTACCGAATTGAAGAAAGGAAGCGTGTGGAACACCATGCCACCGCATACACACGACCGTCGAATGGAAGTCTACTTCTATTTCGGGTTGCTGGATGGTAATGTTGTCTGTCACCTGATGGGTGAACCGCAGGAAACCCGGCATCTTTTCGTGCAGAACAACCAGGCTGTTATTTCGCCACCGTGGTCCATTCACAGCGGCGCGGGAACAAGCAACTATTCGTTTATATGGGGAATGGCCGGAGAAAACTTGGACTATACCGATATGGATATGATTAACCGCACCCAGTTGAAATAAAAAAAAACAGGCCCGGGTTACGAATAAAACCCTCACAGGCCGGATTGCCGCATGAAAAGGGAAAAGTCAACCATACACGATATTGCCCGGAAGCTGAACATCACGGCATCAACCGTGTCACGGGCGCTGAACGACAACCCGCGTATCAGCGACGCGACAAAAAAAGCTGTTCAAAAAGCGGCTCAAAAATTAAACTATCAGCCCAATCATATCGCAGCGGCGCTCCGGAACGGAAAGAGCAATATCATTGGTGTGATCGTTCCAACGGTAGACCGCAGTTTCTTTTCTTCAGTAGTCAGGGGTATCGAAGAAATTGCCAACAAGGCGCGGTACAATGTGATGATCTGCCAAAGCTATGACAGTTACGAAAAAGAAGTAGCTACAATCGATGCCCTGCTGAGCGCCCGGGTAGACGGCATTATCGCTTCCTACGCGAAGGAGACCGGAAACTTTGATCACTTCCTCAAAGCAAAAGAAAAGGGTATTCCTATTATACTCTTCGATCGCAGTAATGACGAACTTTCTGTAAGCCAGGTCGTGGTTGACGATTACTTCGGCGCATTCAAAGCAACGGAACATCTGATACAGCAAGGGTGCAGACATATCGCTCATTTTACCAACACCAGGCCGATCAGTATTTACAACGACCGGCTTAGGGGCTACCGGGAAGCGCTTCTTAGGTACGGGCTCCCGTACGACGAGACCCTGATTGTAAAGAGTAATCTACAGCTCGAAGACGGCCGTGAAAGCATGCAGCAATTATTGCAGCTGAAGACCAGACCGGATGGTGTATTTTCAGCCAGCGCATTTGGAATCCTGGGGGCATTGCAGGTCCTTAAGGAAACAGGGATACAGGTTCCGCGTGATATCGCCCTGATCGGTTTCAGTAACGAGCCTTATACCTCCTTTACAGAGCCGCCGCTCTCATCCGTGGAACAACACAGTATGCGGATGGGAAATGCAGCAGCCGAGATCTTTTTGGAAGAAGTTTCGGACGATCATACTACCTTCATGGCCAGGAAGATCGTACTCAAACCGGAATTGATAATCCGCCAATCATCCGTTCGGAAAAAATAAAGAATGTAAATCGCCAACTTCATCTCTCTATTCAACGAAACCATATCCCATGTTAAAAAAACTCAACCGGCAGAATGCGAACCGGAAACAAACCCGTCCTGTCAGGGTATTACAATTCGGTGATGGAAATTTTTTGCGGGGATTTGCCGACTGGATGATCGACATCCTCAATGAAAAAACCGATTTTAATGGCGATGTCCAGATCTTACGGCCACAACGGAAAGGCCAGGCTGATTTGCGTGAGGATGACAATCAGGACGGCTTGTACCATGTTTCGCTGCGCGGGCTTTACCACGGCAAGATCGTCTCGGAAACAAGACTGATCACCTGTGTCAGCAAAACAGTCAATCCGTTCACCCAGCAATCCCTGTTTCTTCAGGCTGCTGAAAATCCGGATCTGCGTTTTATTATTTCCAACACGACGGAAGCGGGAATCGTATTCAATTCCGCGGATACCGATCCCGACGTTGTTCACGAGAGCTTTCCCGCAAAGGCTACGCAACTTCTGTTCCACCGCTTTAAATTTTTCAATGGCGATCCTTCCTCGGGTGTAATTTTTATCCCTTGTGAACTGATTGAAAAAAACGGCGAGGCTTTAAAAAAGGCCATGCTCGGGTATGCGTCCCTTTGGAACCTGGGTGGTGCGTTCACGGAGTGGCTTGTCGCGCATAATACATTTTGCAATTCCCTTGTCGACCGGATCGTGACGGGTTTCCCGAAAGACACCATCGGGGAAATTCAGCGCTCTACGGGATTTGATGATCAGCGTGTGGTTTCCGCTGAACCGTTTCATCTTTGGGTCATCGAGGCGGACGAAAAAGTGCAGGCCGCTTTTCTAACTGATAAGGCTGGCCTCTCTGTAAAATTCGTGAACGACCTCGCCCCCTACCGGACAAGCAAAGTAAGGATATTGAACGGCGCGCATACGGCCATGGTACCGGTTGCTTATTTGCGCGGACTGAGAACCGTCAAGGAGGCTGTCGACGACCCGGTCACAGGAGCGTTTATCCGCGAGGCGATCTTCGATGAAATTATTCCCACGCTGGAACTGCCGCCGGACGAACTGAAACAGTTTGCCGGGGAAGTGCTGGAACGTTTTCAAAATCCGTTCATCCGTCATGAATTAAAAAGTATCGCCCTTAATTCGATATCGAAGTTCACCGTAAGGGTACTTCCATCCATACTGGAATACCACAAAAAGAAGGGCCATTTTCCGAAAAAACTCATCTATTCCTTTGCGTCACTTATTCGCTTTTATCAGGGGGAGTGGCAGGGACAATCCATCCCTTTGAATGACAACCCTGAGGTAATTTCATTTTTTCAAAATTGCTGGAGAAGTAATGACGCGGGTGAGATTGTCAGGACGGTTTTATCCCATACCGGTTTCTGGGGTCAGGATCTTACCGCCATCGACGGTTTATCGGAATGTGTCGTTAAGTCCATGCGCGAGAACGAACTGGTCTAACCGTTTTTTCGCTACGGGATAAATCGCCGTTACGGCGCGCAACGATCCGGGCAGGTATAACAGCTCGCGATTAATAAATTTTTCTTGTCGCCGGGCCGATCAGAATAGTTTAATAATATCGTTGGCAAAAATGAACACCATCAAAGCCAGGAGAAAGACCATCCCTACTTTCTGGGCGGTTTCCAGGAATTTATCCGACGGTTTTCTTCTTGATATAATTTCATAACTCAGGAACATCACATGTCCGCCATCCAGTGCGGGGATCGGTAGCAGGTTCATAAAAGCAAGTACGAGGGAAAGAACACCGGTAAGCGACCAGAACCTCGACCAGTCCCATTCATTGCCGAAGGCTTGCATGATTCCGATCGGACCTGATAATGACTCTTTTGGTGATAACGCACCCGTTATAACTCTTCCGAAGGCTTTTACCTGAACCCCAAGTGTTGTAAAAGCTCTGTCAGTTCCTTTCGGAATGGATTCCAGGAATCCGTAGGTGATTCTCCGTTCCGCCTGATCCATATATTCTTTCGGAAACGGCGCAGCCGCTATACCAATGATCTTTTGGTTCCTGAAGTATTCCCGGAAGGACAGGATCTCTCCGGCACGCGAAACTTTTATGGCTATAGAATCCGATTTTGACGAGAGTGAATCCGCTTTCATTGCCTTAACCTGCGTATTCACCTGGTCCATATAAGAAATCGGCGCACCGTTTATTTCCACAATCTTGTCGCCAGGCTTCAGGATTCTCTCCGCGATGTATCCTTTTTCAATGTCGCCTACAACGGCAGGTATACGCGGATACAGGAAATTGGAAGGACTTGTCTTCTTGTTGAATTTCTGGATAAAGTCGGCTGGGATAGCAAGCTCAATCTCTTTGCCGTCTCTCTCGATCGTATAACTGCCGTCTGTACTCAAAAGGGTTTCGGGCTTTAAAATATCCTGGTAATATTCAAAATCCTGGTTATTGATCTTGGTTATCTTGTCGCCCGTCTTCAGACCAATCGACTCACCAACCGGCCCGACATAGAAGCCACCGTTATTGTTGATAAAATCTTTCAGAATATACGTGTCTCCATAAGCATAGGTAATGCCGATAAAGATCATCACACCGATGACCACATTCACAAATATTCCACCCAACATAACGATGAGGCGCTGCCACGCCGGTTTCGCCCTGAATTCCCAGGGTTGTGCGGGTAACTTCATCGCTTCTGTATCGAGAGACTCATCGATCATGCCTGATATCTTCACATAACCCCCCAGCGGAATCGCACTTAGCGCATATTCCGTTTCACCCCGCTTGAAGGAGAAAATCTTTGGCGGAAACCCGATGGAGAATTGTTCAACGCGCATTCCAAAGTATTTCGCCGCCAGCAAATGCCCCATTTCGTGTACTGCTACCAAAAAGGACAAGCTCAGAAGAAGCTGAGCCAACATAATCATCCAATCCATTCCGTTCTTTTTATCGGTTAAAAACTAGTCGTGTGTGCGTGTGCTTACTTTCTCAAAAATTCGTAGGCCCTTATTCGTGTCTCTTTGTCAGTATTGACATAATCTTCGTAAGCCGGACTCTTTATATAATCCATCCTGGTAAGGCACTTTTCCACAATTTCCGACATTTCCAGGAATCCTACCCTGTCCTTCAAAAATTCGGCCACAGCGACTTCGTTGGCCGCATTCAGCACGCATGGCATGTTACCCGCCATGTTCAAGGCTTCAAATGCCAGGGCAAGATTACGAAAAGTTTCCGTATCCGGCTTTTCAAAGGTCAATGACGGGTAATTTGCGAAGTCAAACCGCTTAAAATCGGATTTCAGGCGATCCGGATAAGACAATGCGAACTGTATAGGTAAACGCATGTCCGGAAGCCCGAGTTGTGCTTTTATGGATCCATCCTCGAATTGAACCATTGAATGAATAATGGATTGGGGATGGACGACAACCTCCACTTGCTCCGTTTTGAGTCCAAAAAGCCATTTTGCTTCGATAACCTCCAGGCCTTTGTTCATTAATGTCGCCGAGTCGATGGTGATCTTCGCTCCCATGGTCCAGTTCGGATGTTTCAGCGCCTGAGCCTTGGTTATCGATTCCAGTTCGCTTTTTTTCTTCCCCCGGAAGGGCCCGCCGGATGCCGTGAGGATCACCTTTTCAATTTTATTGTGGAACTCTCCCGTGATACACTGGAAGATGGCCGAGTGTTCGGAATCCACCGGAAATATGTTCACACCTTTCTCCCTGGCCAGCCGTGTGATCAGTTCACCGGCGACAACAAGGGTCTCTTTGTTTGCCAGCGCAATTGGCTTTCCCGATTCAATAGCTTTGATCGTCGGCTTCAATCCCGAATACCCAACGATAGCTGTTAAAACAAGATCGATGGTGTCCATCTGAACAACGGAACACAACGCTCCTTCTCCTGCATATACTTTGATATTTTCCGAATGCAGCTGGTCTTTGACAAACGTGTAATGATCTTCATTTACGATCACGACGGCATTCGGCTTATATTTTCTTGCCTGTTCCACGAGCAGCGCGGCGTTGTCATTAGCCGTGAGAACCTCGACCTCAAAAGTATCCGGATTGGCTTCCATGACAGCAAGGGCCTGAGTACCAATGGAACCCGTCGATCCTAAAATAGCAACTCGTTTTTTGTCGGCGATCAAAATCTACAGTGTTACAGGTTAAACTTATAAAACAGAAAGTGTATCGGCGATCTTCCGGTCGTTGGAAAGGCGCGGTACCTTGTTCTGTCCGCCGAGTTTTCCCAGTGATTTCATGTAGTCGATAAATACGTTCTTACGAAGACTCCGGATCCGCAGCGTCCTTAATATGTTGCCGGTGATCAGATCATCGTAGTAAACATTCAGTTTACGCAATTGTTCATCCAGCACAAGCGAGAACGAATCGATATCCATCGGCGGCCGGGCAAATTCGACGAGCCATTCGTGGTGAGGCAGGCCTTCCATTGGTGTGACCTGGGGCGCGACTGTAAATTCAACCAGTTCAACCTCCGGAAATTTCTCCATCGTATACTTCATCGCTTTTTCCACTTCTTCACCGATAACGTGTTCGCCGAAGGCGGAAATAAAATGCTTGATACGTCCGGTGACCACCAGGCGATACGGGTTTTTCGAGACGAATTTTACGGTATCGCCGATGGAGTAGCCCCAAAGACCGGCATTGCTGTTGATGATCAGAGCATAATTTTTTCCAATTTCCACCTCCTCGATAGAGAGCCTGGCGGGCCTTTCGTTGAAGTATTCGTCTGTCGGAATGAATTCAAAAAAGATTCCCGTGTTGAGCAGCAACAACAGGCCCGGTTCCACCTGCGAGTCCTGGTAAGCTATAAATCCTTCCGACGCGGGATAGGTTTCTATGGAGTCTATTTTTTTACCGATTGAGTCCATCAGTTTCGCCCGGTAAGGTTCAAAATTCACGCCGCCATAAATGAACAGGGAGAAGTTAGGGAATACATCCTTTATCTTTTTTCCGGTCCGGGCGTGTATCCGGTCGAAATACATTTGAGCCCAGGGCGGAATTCCCGAGATCATCCGCATGTCCGCAGCAAGGGTTTCATCGACGATTCTTTCCAGCTTTTCTTCCCAGTCTTCTATACAGTTAACCGCATAACTCGGTTTCTGATTGGTCCGTACGATCGCGGGAATTTCGTGGTTGACTATCCCCGAAAGGCGCCCCGTTTTAATCCCGGATTTCTCCGCCAGAACCGGGCTTCCGGAAAGAAAAATCAACCCGCCATCCAGGAAAGACGCGTTGCCGGTCTCGTGCACATAGCTCAGGGAAGCATCGCGTGCACTGTTAAAGTGATTGGAAACCGATTCCCTGGTGATCGGAATGTATTTGGTGCCGGATGTAGTACCCGAAGTTTTAGCGAGGTATTTTGGTTTCCCCCTCCACAGGATATCGGGTTCGCCATGAAGGATTTTTTCGACGTAAGGTTTTAAATCCTCGTAATCTCGAACGGGAACCCGTTCTTTAAAATCATCGTATGTCCTGATCGACTTGAAGTCGTGGTCGCGTCCAAAAAGCGTGGATTGCCCGGAAGCTATCAAATAACTAAAGATCTTCTGCTGGTAGCGAAAAGGATTCAAAGACCATTTTTTGGTCTCCGCTGCTATATAAGCGGCAAATGGCCGAGCTAACTGTGACCGTATTCCCATAGTCCTGCAAAACTAATAAAATTGAGTGTTGGTTGACTAACCGTCATATTTGCGGGCGACCTGCCATTCCTTTTGTCAGGAAGATAAAACTAATGGCGGTTTGGTTGCGTTTTTGCTATAATTTTAAAACTTATCGGAGGCGACGTTCATCCGGGTATTTTCAAAGGTTAATTCCTGACATCATGAAAACGACTTTAAGAATTGTACTAGCTGGGTTTATTGCCGGTTTTGGCGGTGCATTCACCTTTTACCACTACTTTATCAAACCGGACCTTGCCGAATCCCAGAGCGAAGCGCGATTCAGATCGGTTAGTTACGATTCCCCGGCCATCACGGCAATAACACCCTCGGCCGCTACTCCCTCTACCGCGACAATGAGCGTCCCGGTTGACTTCAGCGAGGCAGCGGCGCGCGCCACACAAAGTGTCGTTTATATCAACAGCATTTCACGCGGCGCTACCTATTCGACATGGGACTGGTTTTTTGGGGAAAGTACCGGAGGCGGCCGTACCCAGGTGAGTAGCGGTTCCGGAGTTATTTTTACCAAAGACGGCTACATCATTACCAACAACCACGTCATCGAATCCGCCGAACGTATCGAGGTCAATTATAACAAACGCGTCTATCCGGCAGAACTGATCGGCACCAATCCGTCGACGGACCTCGCCGTGATCAAAATAAATGAAACCGGCCTTCCCGCTATCGCGCTGGGGAGTTCAAAAACCCTCCAGGTAGGCGAATGGGTGATCGCTGTAGGTAATCCTTTTTCGCTGGCCTCAACCGTTACGGCTGGTATCGTGAGCGCAAAAGGCCGTCGCATCGGAATCCTCGAGGACAAGTTTCCCATTGAATCGTTTATTCAAACGGATGCCGCTATCAACCCGGGAAATTCGGGTGGCGCGCTGGTTAACAGGAATGGCGAGCTGGTGGGAATCAATTCGGCTATTCTGAGTCGTACTGGTTCCTACACAGGCTATGCTTTCGCTATCCCCGTGGATATTGCCAGGAAAGTGTTTGATGACCTGGTGAAGTACGGAATTGTTCAGCAGGGATTCATCGGCGGATCTGTTGTAGAGTATAATTACGAGAATGCAAAAAAATACGACCTGGACACCAAGGTACAAAACTACAATGGCGTACTACTGGAAAGCATAGAAAGGAACGGACCGGCTATTGACGCCGGATTAAAGCCCGGTGATATTATCGTGAAGATCAACAACGCCGAAATAAACAGTCAGAGTGCCTTCGAGGAAGAGTTAAGCTACCATTACCCCGGAGACAAGATCACCATTTCCTACATGCGTGATTCCAGGATTGCGACGACCACGCTTACCCTGGTGAACCTGAGCGGCACTACGGAGATCTTGAAGCGGAAGATTTACACCAACGAATCGCTTGGCGCCCAGCTGGAAGCCACACAGTACGGCGTTAAGGTGTTCAGGATAAAAGAAAACAGCGTACTCAAGCAGATCGGCGTACCCGAGAACTTCACTATCATCGCTATTAACCGGGTCCGGGTAAAAGACCCCGAAGAAGTGGTGGATTTTTTCAGCAAGTATAAAGGTCGTGGCGCGCTTTACGGTGTGAACAGTTCCAGGCAGCAGGTCGAAATTCCCTTTGTCGTAAGGTAGATGTTGGCAAAAGCCGCCCCTGATAAAGGGCGAGAAAGAATTGATTAAACTGAACGGAATGCCGGTCTCTGCCGTGGAGTGATTACACTCTCATCTTTAATTTTTTGCCCAGTTCGTCAACGGTAGCCTTGAAGTTCGGGTCGGTTTTCATCATATCCTCCACAGACTCCAGCGCGTGAATCACCGTGCTGTGGTCGCGTCCGCCGAAATTTTCTCCGATCAGTGCCAGCGTGAGTTGGGTGTACCGTTTACAAAAGTACATCGCTACCTGCCTCGGAATAACGATCTCTCTTTTTTTGACTTTCCCTTTCATTACTTCCAGGTCGATCTTAAAAGACTCCGCAACCGTCTTTTGGATGAAGTCAACACTTACATCCGACTGTATTTCCTTTATTATGTTCTTCAGTACTTCTTTTGCCAGTTCAAGATCGATTTCCTTTTTCAGCAACGTAGCATGGAAGATGAGCGAGTTGAGCACACCCTCCATATCGCGGAGGTTAGTATCAACGCTGTACGCGAGATACTCGGAAACTTCCGTGGGGATTTTAATTCCGTCTGCCAGCATCTTCCTGTTGATGATAGCCAGTTTCGTTTCAAAGTCCGGTTCCTGCAGATCCGCTGTAAGTCCCCATTTAAATCGTGAAAGCAGTCTTTCCTGGAAACCTTTCATGTCCCGCGGCGGACAGTCGCTGGTCATAATGATCTGTTTGCCCGACTGGTGTAGCTGGTTGAAAATATGGAAAAACATTTCCTGGGTCTTTTCACGTCCTGCGAGGAACTGTACGTCGTCGAGGATCAGTAAGTCGACCTGCTGATAAAAATTCTGAAAATCCTGCAGCTTATGATTCTGCAGGGCATTGAGGAATTGATTTGTAAAATCGCTTTGATCGACGTACAACACCACCTTATTGGGCATGTTGTTTTTTATTTCGTTGCCGATAGCCTGAACCAGGTGGGTTTTCCCAACACCGACACCACCGTAGAGCATGAGCGGGTTAAACGATGTAACGCCGGGTTTTTTTGCAACCGCCACTCCCGCGGAACGAGCCAACCGGTTGCAATCACCTTCGACAAAATTATCAAAGCTGTAAGACGCGTTGAGACGTGAATTGACAGTCTGGGGATTAAGCGCTTTGTACGAGAAGGGAGAATAATCATCGGCAGCAAATCCATTTACGGCACTTCTGCGATTTCCCGCGCCATTTGCCGGGTAGTTAACCGAAACGGCAGGCGCCTGCTGGTTCCCGCTGTCAACAACAACAGAATACTCCAGTCTGCCGGTTGGTCCCAGTACCGTATGGATAGCCCGCTTCAATACGGGAACATAGTTATCTTCCAGCCACTCGTAAAAAAACTGGGAAGGTACCTGTATGGTTAAAACGTCCCCGTCCACGCGGAGAGGGGAAATAGGCTTAAACCAGGTGTTAAAGTTTTCTTCTCCAACATTCTCGCGAATTACTTCTAGACAATCATTCCATACTGTTCCGCAGCTAACTTCCATTGATCTATCTGTTCTGTTGGATTTTAAGGCTTCCATGGGGAAAAGGGAGACAAAGATGTAAAAAAAGAGTTAAAGAAAACAAGGGGACCCAAGCTTGATTTTTCAGAAAAAAAAATTGATAGGAAAAATTTAAAATTAAAACGCAATCGCTTCATAAAAAACTTGACTAAAATTGAGTTGAATTTATTTTCCATGATGTATCACGCTATCCATGACCTGATTAAGCATTCTTTCCCAAAACCGAGCAAAAAAGATTGGTCTGAAGCAGCATCAAAAGAAATTCTGGGTAAAAATCCTCTCGAAGCGCTCACGTGGCGATCAGAAGATCAAATTAAGTTCTTTCCCTATTACGACCACCAAGACTGTGAGAATTTAAATTACCGAAAGCGTTTTCAGCTTCCTCCGTCGCAACGCGTTCATTCCGGCGCCCGCTTGTGGCAGAATGTACCTTGCATCAGGGTACATGATTACGATGAAGCAAATGAGGTCGCCCTCAATCATTTACAAAACGGCGCCGACGGGATCATATACGATCTCCGGCAGGTTAATACGGTTGACATCAATCGGTTACTTGCAGATATCGACTGGAGGTATTGTTCCGTCTCGTTTTTGGTTACATCGCCCGAAAGCCTCGGCGAGCAGGTCCGGAAATTCGCCGAAAAAAATAATCACGATCCTGGGCTTATGGAGGGAACGCTGTTTTGGGAAAACGCCCCGGAAAACGGTAGCGGTTTCTTTGACACACTTTCGTCCTTCACCGGGTTCAATTCTCTCGGCCTTTACATAGACGCTTCATCGCCGGTGCAGGAGATCACAGGAGCATTGTTAAAGGCCGTACAGGTGATGGATATGTTCACCGACCAGGGCTTCAATAAGGAAGATGTGTGGAAACGTTTGAGTTTATCCGTTTGTACACGGCCGGACTTTCTTGTAGAGATCGCCAAGTTCAAAGCGTTGCGCTTGCTTTTATATCAGCTGGCCAATGCATTTGGAATACATGACTACAACTACGCGGACTTTAAAATCAACGCGCGAACGGCAAGTTGTGCGACCGAAAAATTTCAACCGCACGGAAACCTCCTGCACGGAACATTCGCTGCTTTGGCGGCTGTGACCGGTGGATGCGATTCATTGACCGTCACGGCAGAAGATGAAAAAAATACAATGTTAACCAGGGTCGCCCGAAACGTAAGTAACATTTTGCGGGACGAGGCTTACCTCGATAAAGTGTCCGATCCGGTAGCCGGTGCTTACGCCATCGACAATATGATTCACGAGATCGCTCAGGCAGCATGGCAGGAGTTTCAGCTTAAAACCTCCGCCTCATGAAGCCCGATTTTTCGAATATTCTTTTCAATACCTATCTACCTCCTGTCTCCGATACGGGTGCCGGGGAAGCGTGGACCAGCGCGGAAAAAATAGAAGTCAGGTCGTCCTATTCGGAAGAAGATACAAAGGACCTGAGTCACCCGCTGTTTACGGCAGGATTACCACCCTACTTGCGGGGACCGTATGCCACGATGTATACAACCCGCCCATGGACCATCAGGCAATATGCCGGATTTTCAACGGCAAAAGACTCCAATGCTTTTTACCGCAGGAATATTGCAGCGGGGCAGCGCGGACTGTCTGTTGCTTTTGATCTCGCTACGCACCGCGGTTACGACTCCGATCACCCGCGGGTCTCCGGTGATGTGGGGAAAGCCGGCGTCGCGATCGACTCGGTACTGGACATGAAAATTCTTTTCGATCAGATCCCCCTCGACTCTATGTCGGTCTCGATGACGATGAACGGCGCTGTAATTCCGATCATGGCATTTTATATCGTTGCGGCGGAAGAACAGGGAGTGCAACCCAGCCAGTTAAGCGGAACGATCCAGAACGACATCCTCAAAGAGTTTATGGTGAGAAATACCTATATCTATCCACCCGCCCATTCCATGCGGATTGTCACGGATATTTTCAGGTACACCTCCCGTCATATGCCCCGGTTCAATTCCATCAGCATCAGTGGTTATCACATGCACGAGGCAGGGGCGCCGGCTCACATTGAACTTGCGTATACCCTGGCCGATGGCCTGGAGTACCTGCGCAAAGGCATCGAGGCGGGAATAGATATCGACGACCTCGCGCCCCGTCTGTCCTTCTTCTGGGGTATTGGCATGAACTTCTTTATGGAGATCGCGAAGATGCGCGCCGCGCGATTGCTTTGGTCTAAAATCGTTCAGCAATTCAATCCGAAAAACCCGAAGTCCATGGCGTTGCGTACGCATTGTCAGACTTCAGGCTGGAGCCTGACCGCTCAGGATCCGTACAACAACGTAACCCGTACAGGCATTGAAGCGCTGGCTGCTGTGTTGGGCGGGACACAATCCCTTCATACCAATTCCCTCGATGAAGCTATAGCCCTTCCGACGGATTTTTCAGCACGCATCGCCAGGAACACGCAGCTTTTTCTGGAAAGTGAAACAGGTGTCACGCGTGTGGTCGATCCGATGGGTGGCTCCTATTATGTGGAATCGCTAACGGCACGGCTTGCTGAAAATGCGTGGGATTTGCTACAGGAAGTCGAGCGGCTGGGCGGTATGACAAAAGCTATTGAAAGCGGTGTGCCGAAAATGCGTATCGAACAGGCTGCTGTCGCCAAGCAGGCACGCATTGATTCAGGAAGAGACGTTATCGTCGGTGTGAACAAATACCGGGTTTCCGAAAAGCCCGACTTTGAGATCCTCCAGGTGGATAACACCAGCGTCCGTGAAGAGCAGGTGGCGCGGCTGAAGGAACTTAAAGCCCTAAGAGATCAGGCTGAGGTAGAGGTAAGCCTGCAGCGCATCACGGACTGTGCGGCCAGTGGAAACGGAAATCTTCTTGAGCTCGCCGTTGATGCGGCCCGGAAGCGTGCAACACTGGGTGAGATCTCCGGTGCGATGGAAAAAGTATTTGGCCGGTACAAGGCTGCCATCCGATCGATTACGGGTGTATATTCGGGGGAAATGAAAAATCAGGCTGAGTTTCAGGAAGTACGTGAACTGTCAGACCGGTTTGCGGAAACGGACGGACGAAGACCGAGGATACTGATTGCGAAAATGGGTCAGGATGGTCACGACCGCGGCGCAAAAGTAATCGCTACCAGCTTTGCTGATCTCGGCTTTGATGTGGATATCGGTCCATTATTTCAGACTCCGGATGAAGTCGCCATGCAGGCGGCGGAAAACGATGTTCATGCTGTAGGAGCGTCGAGCCTGGCAGGTGGTCACAACACATTAATTCCCGAATTAATCCGGTCATTGAAAAAAATCGGCCGCGGAGATATCATGGTAATTGCCGGCGGTGTAATACCGGAACAGGATCACGAGTTTCTTCGTCAGGCAGGCGTTTCTTTTGTATTCGGTCCCGGCACAGTCATCACTACGGCGGCGAAGGAAATCTTATCCCGGCTGATGAAAAAGTAATGCCCCTGGATTATCCCCTGAACTCATCCCTGTAAACAGGCGTCCAATTACCACTGAATTTTATTAGTTTAGTGGTAAAATTCAAATCCTGTCATGAATATTTCCAGGTTTACCTTGTTTATCTTATCGAGCTTCGTTGCGATTCAACCGTTATTCTCGCAAAACAAAAAATTCGATAAGAGCCTGAAAAAGGTTGACTCTTATTATGCTTCGGGAAGTTTCACAAAAGCCGGCAGCTCCCTCCTTAAACTCAGGAAGTCCATTGTTGCAAAAATGGGTCAGCAGAACACCTATATGCCGGGTCTTTATATCCGCGAAGCGCATATAAACCTGGCTTCCGGCGTACTGGATGGATTCGACAAGACATTGGACAACGCGATCGCCAGTAGTCTGGCTACATTCGGGGAGAACAGCGCCAACTATGCCACCACGATGATCGACATCGCGGAGATCTACAATGAATACGGTAACTATCGCATTAGCCGGGAATACCTTGAAAAAGCCAAGGTACTGCTGAACAGGACAAACCAGCAATCGGATTATATCAAGGGACGTATAGCGCTGGTGGAAGCCGAGGCGATGACCGGCCAGGGATTTTGTAATGACGCGATCAGCTTGCTCAAAAGTATGGACGTGTATTTCGCCGGACGGGCTGTGGAGAAAGAGACAACCGTCGATGGAGCAACCATCAAAACACAGCGTGTGCCCGATGCTGAACTTCCGAAACGATACAGCGAGTATGCACGCCTCCTTACCATGGTAGCCAATGCGTACAGCAAAAAGGGAAATCTGCTGTCCGCTGATTCCGCATTTAAGGCCGCACAGACATGGATCCGGAAAAATCAGAAGTACATGGGAGAAACCAGCCTCGCACTTGTTCAAAATAATTATCTCTACGCAAAGATGCTGATCGACAACGGGAATGAAGAGCGTGAAAAGGAGCTTGAGTTTGAAAATATCCTAAACAACCTCAAGAAGAGGACAAGCCCTACGAACACGCTCGCTCACGACCTGTACCTGGCATACCTGCATCAACTCCTGGTGGAAGAAAACAGGGCGCGTTACCTGAATACAAAACTTGAATATCAAAAAGTAATCGACAAGTTTCCTAAATCCAGTCTGATCCAGATCAACCTCAAGGCTGTGGAATTTGATTCCAAGCTTGAACGGGACAAGACGAAAGACCTGGAACAGGAAGCCTCGAATCTCCTGAACTCGAAGGCGCTCCCCAGGAATTACCGGACAACGGAGCACATTCTTAATTTTCTTTACGAGGTTGCCCAGAAGGAAAAGAGGTATGTCAATTCTGAAAAATACCTCAGCCAGATCACGGAGGTTAAAAAAGAATTATACGGGGAAGCATCTCCCGAATATCACTTATCCAGGATAAGGCTTGCCAGCTATTACCTGGACTATACCAACAAGATTGACGAAGCGCAGAAAATTTTCGATGAAAGCTATACGAGGATTGTTTCCAGGGAAATAGGCGCATGGCAAAAGGACCATCTGGATATCCTGAATCATCTCGCGACGCTGTACGAGTTTACCGATAAATATGCGCTGGCTTCCGCCACGCTGGATGATGCTTCGGATGTCGCACGATCCAAGTTCAGTGATAAGGATCCTGAATACGGCGTTGAGCTTGATCGCATCGCACAGCTTCAGATCAAACTCGGTCAATACGAAAAAGCGGACCAGAACATCGGAAAATCGCTGACCATTCTGGAAGACTATCGGAAGGAAGACAGCCGAATTGGCGACTACATCCATGCTATCGAGACACAAGCCAAACTGTTTGGTATAAAAGGTTTGTTTGATGAAGCGGAGGCGAACCTGGAGCGGTCGCGAAAGCTTATTGAAAAAGCCGATGTACTAATTGGTAGTGATATTTCAACAGCGGAAGAACTTACCTCCCTTTTCATCCAGCTCGGACGTTATTCGGATGCCGACCGTCTTTTAAATAATCAAATCCCGGATTACGAAGCATTGTACGGAAAAAATTCCATCCGGTTGATCGAGCCGCTCGTCAACAAGGGAAGGATACTTCTTGCCAAAGGGGAGTATACGGAAGCCGAAAAGATAGCCGCTTCTTCCAATCAGATGGCCGTTAAAACATACGGCGATCAATCGACAAAAACAGCTCCGACTCAGAAACTGCTGAGCGATATTTACTACACGCTTGGCGACTATGACAAAGCTGAAACCAATGTTACCAAAGCCGTTGTAAGTCAGGAAAAACAATTCGGGCGTAATCACATTGAAGTGGCCAAGTCCGTATCGCAGCTCGCCCTGATAAAATTCCACAAAGGCGATGATAAAAAAGAAGTTGAGAAGCTGATGCTGGAGTCGCGGGATATCATGGCTGCGAAGCTTGGGAAAGACAATCCCCAATACGCCGAGATCCTGAAAAACATGGCGGTACTTTACATCTCTCAGCGGAAATTTGATATCGCCTTTAATTCGCTTACCATAGCCGAAGGTATCTGGCGGTCGAAGACAGGAACAAAAAACAACATCAATGCCGCCAGTATCTACACCCTGACGGGTGACGTTTACTATCAGCAGAAAAATTATAAGAAGGCCGAAGAATTTTATAACCAATCGAAAAACCTATACGAGAAATTCTTTAGCGTAAAGCACCCGGAATACGTAAAGGTCCAGTCCAAGCTGAGTAAAGTATACTACATGCAACGGGACTACAAACGTTCCAAGCGCCTTATCGAGGAATCGCTCACCAACTACGAGAATTTTATCAAACAATATTTTCCCGCCTTAAGCGAACGGGAAAAAGCCAAGTACTGGAATACGATCAAGGGAGATTTTGAGTTTTACAACACGCTGGCATTTAGTAACCTTGACGATTTCAAGGACCTGTCGGGCAAAATTTACAACTACCAGTTATTGACAAAAGCACTGCTTTTAAGTTCTTCTATTAAGATCCGGGAGAGGATTCTCAACAGCACAGACGAAGAACTTAAGACCCAGTATAACGACTGGCTGGAAAAAAAAGAGCGCCTGACCCTGGCTTTATCGATGAGTCCCACGCAGCTGGCGGAAAGTGAAATAGATCCCGGCAGTTTGCAGCAGGAAGTTGAGCGGCTCGAAAAAACACTGAGCCAGCGATCCGAACTTTTCGGCCAGAGTTTCGAAAACAGGCGGATTAGTTTTGAGGATGTTAAAAAATCGCTGAAGCCGAATGAAACGGCGATCGAAATGGTCCGGTACCGTTATTTCAACCACGATTTTACCGACTCTGTGATCTATGCCGCGTTGTTCCTGAAAGCGGATTTCTCCAAACCGAAGGTCATCATGCTGCAGGATGGAAAAAAAATGGAAACACGGTATTTCAAATTTTACCGGAATGCGATCACCGGAAAAATCCCGGATGAAATATCGTACGGCGTCTTCTGGAAGCCCATTACGGAAGGTATAGGCCAGTCGTCCACGATCTACCTGTCGGCCGACGGTATCTACAACCAGATCAACCTGGAAGCAATTCCCACACCCGATGGAAAATTTGTGATCGACAATTCGAACATCGTACTCGTCAGCAACACAAAAGATATGTTTCTGAAAAAACTGAAGTCGAAAAATACGGCGGTGGAAAATACAGCTTCTATGTTTGGCAATCCCACGTTTTACGCAACCGCCGCCGGCGGTCACTCCATTTCCGCGTTGCCCGGTACGGAAAAAGAAGTTAACCAGCTGCAATTTATGCTGAAGCAAAAGGGTTGGATCACGGCCGAATATGTTGAAAAATCAGCGTCGGAAGAAAATGTGAAAGAAATGAACAGCCCGAAAATTTTTCATATCGCGACGCATGGTTTTTACAAGCCAACATCGCAGGTTACGCTGGAAGAGGAACTGGAGGGAAGCGAAGCGACTCTTAACCAGAATCCCCTGATGCGTACCGGACTGTTGTTACGCGGCGCAGGCGACCTGATGGAAAAGACGGACTACAACTACAACATGGAAAACGGAATTCTCACGGCCTATGAAGCCATGAGCCTTAACCTGGATAAAACCGACCTGGTTGTGCTAAGCGCCTGTGAGACGGGGCTTGGCGACCTGGAGGCCGGCGAAGGTGTATACGGATTGCAGCGAGCCTTCCTTGTAGCCGGTGCAAAAGTTCTGATCATGAGTATGTTTAAGGTCGATGACGACGCCACGCAAAAGCTCATGCTGAAATTTTATCAGAAGTGGCTGAACTCCGCTAACCTTCGCCAGAGTTTTATCGATGCCAAGAAAGAGTTGAGATCCGAGTATCCCGAGCCCATTTATTGGGGAGCATTTATGATGATCGGCCTGGACTAGTACATCATAGCAAAAATATCAGTAAGGCAGTATACGACACAATGCTTTGATTTTTAGAACGGTATATCCCGGATGCACGTACACTTGTTTTTGCGACGATGTATTAGTTGCCCGATTGCTCCAGCGGCCAGGGTGAAAACTCGAAGCCATCCTTAAAAAAATTGGGGTAGATCTGGATATGTTTTTCCTTAACCTTTTCGAAGATCATTTTTTTGAGCCCGGTGATATTCTCATTGGTCGTCGCCGAAACAAAAATGACATTATCGAAGCCCATTTGGCGGTAGTAACCTTTCTTTTCCTCCAGATCGGCACCCGGATTTTGCCGGAGGTAAAGGTCAATTTTATTCAGTACCAAAATGGTGGTGATATCTGCAGCCCCGATCTCCTGAAGTGTTTTTGAGACCACTTCAATTTGATTATCGTGGAAGGGATGGGCAAAGTCTACAACATGGATCAGGATGTCGGCCTCCCGAACCTCGTCCAGTGTGGATTTAAATGATTCAATGAGGTGGTGGGGCAGTTTGCGGATGAAGCCGACCGTATCCGACAATAAAAACGGCACATTCCCGAATGTAACCTTGCGGACTGTAGCGTCTACTGTTGCAAATAGCTTGTTTTCGGCCAGCACTCCCGAGCCTGAAAGCAGGTTCATCAGCGTAGATTTCCCCACATTGGTATGGCCTACCAGCGCGACGCGCACCACGTTGCCACGGGATTTGCGCTGCGTTTGTTTTTGCTTTTCTATCTTTTCCAGCTTGTCTTTTAAGATGCTGATCTGTGCCCTGATATTTCTCCGGTCAGTCTCAATTTCGCGTTCACCCGCTCCACCGCGGGTCCCCGTACCGCCCCTTTGACGTTCAAGGTGAGTCCAGAGACGGGTAAGCCTGGGTAACAGGTATTGATTCCTGGCCAGCTCAACCTGTGTTCGCGCCTGTGCAGTCTGGGCTCTCCAAAGAAAAATGTCAAGGATAAGCAGGCTCCTGTCATATACCCTGACCTTTAATGAGTCCTCACCCGGGTTGAATTCCTTCTCAAGGTTCCTGAGCTGGGAAGGTGTAAGA
This sequence comes from Chryseolinea sp., assembly GCA_041742155.1. Classification (GTDB taxonomy): domain Bacteria; phylum Bacteroidota; class Bacteroidia; order Cytophagales; family Cyclobacteriaceae; genus Chryseolinea. Next base: position 450,226 of record JBGSJE010000016.1, read on the forward strand.
TCATCGTCAAAAATGACGTGCATGACCTTTTCCGCAAGGACGAAGGCCTTTATCTCCTCGAGTTTCCCTTTCCCGACAAATGTGCGGGAATCCGGATGAGGAAGGTTCTGAACGAATTGCCTGATGGTTTTTATCCCCGCCGTTTCAGCGAGGAAAGCCAGCTCGTCCAGGTGTTCCTGTGTGATCTCCGCGTGTTGCGTGGTGCCCAACGCTACTAATACCGCCTTATGTTCCTGCATTCCCATTAATTCCGCAAATCTGGTCAAACTAACGCATAATTTTCAAACTAATTTTCCCAGACGGAGTTACTTTTATTATCTTTGAACGATCTAAACCAGAGATTTTAAAGATAACCTGATTTTTCGACGCTTTGTCGAATTTCGGATCGGAGAAGTTCTCACAATCAGAGCCCAGGGATCAGATGAGAATTGCGATCGTTCTTAACACATCTTGGAATATCTATAATTTCAGGATGAATTTTGTACAAGCCCTACGTGAAGAGGGTCATGAAGTACACACCATTGCACCGGAGGATGACTACACTCCCCTATTACGGAAAGCCGGTTGCATCCACCACAAGGTAAAAATGGATAGCCGGGGTGCCAATCCTATTAAAGATTCGGCCCTTATTTTCGAGCTGTATTCTATTTACCGGAAGGTGAAACCGGATATTATCCTTCACTACACCATAAAACCGAATGTATACGGAACAATCGCGGCGTCCTTGCTACGGATACCGGTGGTTAACAACGTCTGCGGACTGGGTACGGTGTTCCTGAAAGACAATTTGGTGTCAGCTATTGCCATCCTGCTTTACCGGATAAGCTTCCGGTTTGCCAATAAAGTATTTTTTCAAAATCCCGAAGATCTTAAACTGTTCCTGGAGAAAAAACTGGTATCGGCGAAAGCCGTCGATATCCTTCCGGGCTCGGGTATCGACTTACGCCGGTTTCAACCTGTCGCCTTCAGGCGAAATGAGACCTTTACGTTCCTGCTGATATCGCGTCTTATTACGGATAAAGGTGTGCTCGAGTATATTGAAGCCGTGAGGAAACTCAAGGCGAATGGTATTAACGCGAATTTCCAGGTACTGGGTGCAATGGACCCGGATCACAAACGTGGAATTAAAGTGAAGGTGATTCAGGAATGGATCAATACCGGGACGATCGAATACCTGGGCACCACCAACGACGTCAGGAAATTCATTGACAAAGCGGATTGTATCGTGTTGCCTTCATACCGCGAGGGTACACCAAGGACCCTTCTGGAAGCAGCAAGCTCCGCGAAACCCATTATCGCCACCGATGTACCGGGCTGCAACCATGTTGTTAAGGATGAATTCAATGGCCTGCTTTGCAAGATCAAAGATTCGAACGACCTGGCGGAAAAAATGAAACGGATGGCCGGCTTCAAGGACGAGAAGCTGAAATCTTTTGGTCAAAACGGGCGCGCAAAAATGGAATTGGAGTACGACGAGTCGCTGGTTATCAACAAATACCTGGCTGCGCTGGCTGAGCTAAAGAAGGCCTCTTAACGCATCAGGTACGGCCTGCATTGCATCTGTTCGTTTCAGCCCATTACTTCAACGGTTCCTTCCCGTTCATTTACCCCTCCTGGACTTAAATTGTAAAGGACAGGGCATTCAGGGCCTACTTCCGGAGAAATTCAGTAATTTTACCATAATGAATCAATCTCTGCCACGTTGAAAAAAACATTTTCAGGTAACATCTGTCTTTTCCTTTTGCTGAGTCTCGCGCTTTTCTCTTGTGGCTCGTATAAACAAAACATCATGTTTCGGGTTCCGGAGGGACAGGAGATGCAGCAACGCGTCGAGTCTGCCGAAAAAAACTACGTCATTCAAAAAAATGACTACCTCCAGGTTGACGTGTATACGAGCAAGGGAGAAAGGTTAATTGATCCGGATCTGGAACTTCTGAAAGAGACCACCGGCCAAAATCTCGCCATGCGACCTGTTCCAAATTACCTGGTGGATACTAACGGCACCACTAAACTGCCCATGATCGGTGATATCAAACTTGAAGGCCTGAGTATCCGTGAAGCGGAGGAAATGCTTCAAAAAGCCTATTCCATTTATTACAAGGATGCATTTGTCTTATTGAAATATACGAACAAGCGCGTGGTGGTCTTAGGCGCAACGGGAGGTCAGGTTATTCCGCTCATGAACGAAAATACACGACTGGTTGAAATACTGGCGTTAGCAAAAGGACTCACCAACGATTCGAAAGCACAAAACATCAGGGTGTTAAGAGGTGAGCAGGTTTTTGTTGTGGACTTCAGCACCATTGAAGGATATCGGAAGAACAACCTGGTCGTCGAACCGGGGGATATCGTCTATGTAGAACCGGTACGCCGACCGGTCATCGAGGGACTGAGGGACTACGGTCCTGTACTGAGTATTATTACCAGTCTAACCACACTGGTCATTGTTATCGTAGGACTTTAATGATGGATATGGAAAACCATAGAAACATAAAAGTTCAATCGATGCCTGCCGAGGGGATTGATTTCAATAAACTCAAAATTGTTGTTAAATCGAACTGGATGTGGCTTGTGGCCATTCTGCTCATTACCAATTCAGTCGCTTACCTGGTTGTACGGTATACCAAGAACCTGTATGAATCTTCCTCCGTTCTCAAGCTGGATGTAAAGAAGGAGGCAACCGAGTTCGGGATCAAAACGGCCATTGAAGATCAGAATGTGAACCTGATTTCAGGGGAAATAGAGATCATCCAGTCGCGCCTTTTTTTAAGCCGGGTGCTGGACTCATCGGCACTGGATATCAGCTACTACAGCATTGGAAGAGTATTGGACGACGAGCTTTATCAGAGCCACCCGTTCACCATTAAATACGTCGCCCACAATCAAAACCTGTTTAATGTACAGATCTTTTTCGATGAGGCCGGGCCGGACGATTTTACTCTCAAAATCGGCAAAAACGGAAAAGAGATCAAAGCCACCTACAAAACAAAAATAACACTCGACGGATTGGACCTTTACTTTACCAAGAATAAAGATTTTGCCAAGGGAGATGAGGTTGAATATTCGTTCATGATCAACAGCAAGGAAGCGCTGCTGGATTATCTGCTCAGTCACCTGACAGCCGAACCGCTGAACTTCAATGCAAACACGGTAAGGATTTCCTTTAAGGACAACAACCCATTCAAAGCAAATGATATCCTGAACAAAATTGACACGGTATACCTTCAGTACAGCAACGAGCAAAAGAACCTGGCCACTAAACAAAAGATAGACTGGATCTCCAACGAACTTGTCAACATCGAAAAGAAGATGGAGAACTACGAGAATTATTTTGAGGACTTCACCCTTCAAAACAAGACCAACGACCTCGACGAAGATCTCAAAAAGACTGTCAATACCATAAACCGGATCGATTCACAACGGTATGACTTAACGCAGAAGATAAGGGAAATAAACGGGCTAATGGATGGTCTTAAAGCGGGCAATTTTTTTATCTCTTTAACGCAGCGCAGTGTGCTTCCCCCGACATTAGCCAACAGCCTCGAAACGCTGGAAAAACTTTACCTGGCCCAGGAACGCCTTAAACTGTCGTATAATGAGATCACTTTCGCATACCGGGAGAAAGAAGCCGAGATAGAATCGATCCGGCAGAAGTCGTTTAATCAGCTTGCCGAATTAAAAGAAGATGCCCTTCGCCGCCTGCAGGATGTGACAAAGCGGAAAATTCAGCTTGAGAATGAGTTTGCCAACCTGCCGGACAAGTCGACCGAATTTTCGAAGAACCTCCGGTACTATAAACTGTACGAACAATTTTATCTCTCGCTGATGCAATCCAAATCGGAATTTGAGATCACACAGGCCGGAAGCATTCCCGATTTCAAAATTTTGTCACCCGCCACGATGCCTGCCGGACCGATATCACCCAACAAGGTAATGATCGCCGGAATCGGGTTTGTGGCCAGCATCGTGCTGATGCTTTTTTTCCTGGGAACCCTTTACCTCCTTAACAACCGGATAAACAGTCTCAGTGAGATCGAAAAAATCGACAATGTACCCGTACTCGGTGTGGTCCCCTCATCCCGTTACCTCGACGAAGTCGGGCTGCATATTATCGATCATCCCAAGTCCATGGTGAGTGAAGCCATCAGGACGCTCCGGACCAATCTTGATTTTTTCAAAATTCACTCTGACAAGAAGGTCATTACCATTTCCTCGACTGTTTCCGGCGAGGGCAAGTCGTTCATCGCGATGAATCTCGGAGGTGTTATGGCGCTATCGAACAAGAAAGTGATCCTTCTCGACCTGGACATGAGGAAACCCAAGAACAACCTCCCCACAAACCTGGAAGACAAGACCAAGGGGATGAGTACCATTTTGATCCGTAAGAATACATGGCGGGAATGCCTGTCTAAAACGCCTCTTGAAAATTTCGACTATGTGCCGTCCGGGCCGCATCCTCCCAACCCTTCCGAACTCTTGATGAATGGAGAATTTGAAGATCTGCTGGTGGATTTGAAAAAACAATACGACTATATCATACTCGATACACCACCGGTAGGACTTGTAACAGACGGAATTATGGCTATGAAAAGATCAGACATTTCCATTTATATCTTCCGGGCAAATTATTCGAAAAAAGATTTTCTTTTCAATCTTCAGCGTATCATCAACATCAATAAATTTTCTAATATTACCACGTTGCTTAATGCATTGCCAAATACCGGGGAACAGAGTTATGGCTATGGTTATTACGAGGATCCCGGAAATGGTAATTGGTTAAAAAAAACTTTTAAAGCATAGTGTTCGACTGGGTAAGAAAAAAAGAGCCGACTAAGAATGTCAATTTCCTTAAGGTAGACATTCACTCACATCTCCTGCCGGGACTCGATGATGGGGTTCAGTCCTATGAAGAGTCGGAAGATGTGATCCTGCATTTCCAGAAATTGGGTTACCGGAAGCTCATCACCTCGCCACACGTCATGAGCGATACTTATAAAAATACCGCGGAACGTATCCTGGCGCGCCTTGAAAAACTCCGGACCTATCTGAAGAACCAGGAAATAGACATTCAAATCGATGCCGCTGCGGAATACTACCTCGATGAGCAGGTCTTCCGGATGATCGAGGACAATCAGAAGATGCTTACATTCGGCAAAAACCTGTTGCTGTTCGAGACGAATTTCCTCAATGAACCGTTCAATCTGAAAGAGTTTATCTTTCTGGCGACAACCAAAGGTTACAAACCGGTGTTGGCCCATCCGGAGCGGTATCTCTATCTGCAAAACAACCTGGACAAAGCGCAGGATCTGCTGGACCGTGGTGTACTCTTCCAGATCAACATCAGCTCCATTACCGGCTTCTATTCGAAGATCGTCCAGACCACCGCCAACAAACTGATCGACCGCGGCTGGGTGCACCTGCTGGGGAGTGATTGTCATCACCTGCAGCATGCGCGGCTGGTGGAAGAAGCACAGCAATTGAAATATTTTCAGAAGGCGCTTAGTTTGCCTTTACTTAACAACTCACTCTAGCCGGCCACCATAAATATGAGGCCGGTACTGTAATCCTTAAACTTAAAATCCTATGATTGCGATTACAGGTGCAAACGGTCTTCTCGGCAGCCATCTGGTGCGAAAACTCATCCAGGATAACGAACCCTTTATCGCCATTAAGCGAAGGGGAAGCGATGTATCGCTGCTGGACGATGTCAGCGGAAAAATAACCTGGATCGACGCTGATGTACTGGATACGGTGGCGCTGAACGACGCGCTCGCCAACGCGACCTGCGTAATCCATGCCGCAGCCGTCGTATCATTCAACCCCAGGAAGGCGGATGAAGTAATGGACATCAATGTACAGGGAACAAGGAATGTTGTTAACGCCTGCCTTACGCTGGGAATAAAAAGACTGGTACATATCAGTTCAGTCGCAGCCCTTGGCCGTCAGAAAGGACAAAGCCTTATCGACGAGACTAACAAATGGGTTGAGGCATCGACAAACAGCACATACGCCAAGTCCAAATATTTAGCGGAACTTGAAGTGTTCCGCGGGCAGGAAGAAGGATTGAGCACGGTGATCATCAACCCGTCGCTGATACTGGCGGGTGCGAACTGGAATGTGAGTAGCGCGCAATTGTTTAAGTATGTATGGCAGCAAAAACCCTTTTACATCGGCGGGGTTGTCAACTATGTGGATGTACTGGACCTGACAGAGATCACATTCAGGCTCCTTCATTCGGATGTCAACGGCCATCGTTTTATTGCTTCTGCGGGAAAGATCTCTTATAAGGATTTTTTCGGAATGATCGCCAGGGAATTCAATAAAAAAGCGCCAACACTTCAGCTTGGCAAAAACCTGCTCAAGGCTGGTGCGTTCCTGGAGGGTGTCATTTCACGGATTACGGGTGCCGAACCCCGTCTTACGCCGGAAACGGCACGTTTGGCGGGCTCGGAATTCCTGTTCCAAAACCAGAAAATCAAAAATGAGCTTAAATTTGAGTTTCAACCGATTGATAAGACTTTACGAAGGTGTTGTTTATATTACATGGAGAAAATGAAAGTTAAAAAATAGCCTGAAAGGTCTTAGCTTTACGTCAGATTTACCTATTTTAGGAAAACCTTTAGTCCATGGCGAAAGAATATCGTAAACGAGAAGAAGGAAACGAGCTGATAAAACGATTTGAAGACCACCTCCGGAAAAAGAAAGCAGAATTTTTTGATTTAGATGCCTACGAACAGATCATTGATCACTACATGTTACGTAGCAAACATAACAAGGCCCTTCAGGCAGTAAATCAGGCAATCAGTCAATACCCGTTCTCCACAGAACTTATCACGATCAAGGCACAGATCCTTTCAAACCTGGAAGATTTCGGACAGGCTCTGGAACTGCTTGATCAGGCGCACGGCCTTCAACCAAACGACCCCGAGATTTTTTTAACAAAGGGTTCGATTTTATCGCTGCAGGGAAATCACGCCGAGGCGATTGAGAACTATGAACAGGCGTTGTTGTTAGCGGACGACAAAGATGAAGTCTATTACAGCATCGGGCTGGCGCATCAGAGTATGGATGATTTTCAAAAAGCCATTGACGCCTACAAAAAATCCATTGAGATCAATATTAATCACGAGGGTTCATTGTATGAACTCGCCTTCTGTCTGGACCTGACCGGGCAACTGGAAAGCAGTATTGAATACTATCAGAAATTTATTGATGAGGATCCTTACTCGACGGCAGCCTGGTACAATCTGGGTATCGTCTACAATAAACTCGAGAAATTTGAGGAAGCATTGCACGCTTACGACTACGCGATAACGATCGACGAAACTTTTGCGTCCGCCTATTTTAATACGGGCAATACCTATATGAATATGGGTGAGTACACCAAAGCGCTGGACTCATTCCGTAAAACACTCGAGATCGAAGGACCAAGCCCGGAAGTTTACTGTTGCCTGGGAGCTGCCTACGAAAGCCTTGAGCAATATGAGCTTGGCCTGAAGTATTTCCAAAAAGCGACGAAACTGGATACGTTATATGATGAAGCGTGGTTCGGGGCCGGGGCATGTCTGGAGAAGCAGGAAAAATGGTATCAGGCCCTTCATTTTTACAATAAAGCGCTGAAGATTAACACGGAAAATGCCGAATACTGGAAGTCCGTAGCCCATGCCGAGTTTAAGGTTGGTAATACAGTATCCAGTGTCGATGCATATGAAGAGGCAAGCAAGCTCGAACCCGACGACAAAGAAATCTGGTTGAATTGGTCGTTCATCTATTACGAACAAGGTGATCACGACAAAGCTATTGAGACGTTATCCATTGGTTTTGAAGAGATTCCAGACGATGCCGAGATTTTTTATCGTATGACGGTTTATCTTATAGAAGCTGGGCGTTTTAAAGAGGCCTTTAATTATTTGGAAAATGCTTTAATTTTGGACTTCGATGGTCATACTGCATTGTTCGATTTTTTCCCGAAAATCGAAACACAAAAGGCTTTATACAAAATCATCGAACAGTTTAGAAAAGAAAACAGCTAATGAACTACGATATTAAAAACCTGCCTGAGCGCACCAGCAAGCCCAGGCAATACGGCTTTACTATGGCCATGGATAAGGGCCTGAGCATCCGGGAAGCAGAGGATTTTGTAAGCCTGTCAGCCAATCACGTGGATATTGTTAAACTCGGTTGGGGCACTTCATTCGTGACTCCGAATCTAAAAGACAAACTCCAGGTATATAAAGATGCGGGATTACCTGTGTATTTCGGTGGTACACTCTTTGAAGCTTTTGTGATCAGGGATCAATTTGACGACTACCGGAAGATCCTGGATAAGTTCGACATGTCGTTTGCCGAAGTCTCCGACGGTTCAATGGACATTGATCACGACAAAAAATGCGATTACATAACAAAGCTCGCCGAACAGGTAACCGTACTTTCCGAAGTAGGGTCTAAGGATGCAGACAAGATCATTCCGCCGTACATGTGGATCGAACTCATGCAAAAGGAGCTCGACGCCGGTGCGTGGAAGGTGATCGGTGAGGCTAGAGAAGGAGGAAATGTCGGACTTTTCAGGTCCAGCGGAGAAGTGAGATCCGGACTGGTTCAGGAGATTCTGACCAAAATTCCATTCGAAAAAATCATCTGGGAAGCCCCTCAGAAAGCGCAACAGGTTTGGTTTATCAAGTTGCTTGGGGCCAATGTAAATCTTGGAAATATTGCGCCCGAAGAAGTTATTCCACTGGAGACGATACGTTTAGGCCTGCGTGGTGATACCTTTTTGCATTTCCTGGGTATTGAAAGGAAGAACACCAATACGGCTCCTCCCTTCGAAGTGGATTAAAATTGATCGATTTGAGAAAACCTAAAGATTATATTCTTCTTTATTTCAAGGGCATGAGCATGGGGGTTGCTGAAGTTGTCCCGGGAGTATCGGGCGGTTCGGTAGCGTTCATTACAGGTATTCACAATGAACTGCTCCACTCCCTCAGTTCGATAGACCGCGAGTCGCTGCAGCTGCTGCAACGGTTCAGGTTTGCCGATTTCTGGAAAAAGATCAACGGTACCTTTCTGACTGTTATCTTCGGTGGCATTATTACCAGTTTTATTTCCCTCGCCCGGTTGATGGTTTATTTACTAAAACAGCAGCCTATCCTGATATGGTCTTTCTTTTTCGGGCTGGTACTCATTTCCGCCCCACTCATCCTGAGAGAAATCAGGCACTGGAATCTGGCGATCGCAGCCGCATTTTTCCTGGGCGCAGGTGTAGCCTACGCGGTTACGCTCTTGTCGCCGGCTGAGACACCGGATGGAATCTGGTTCGTTTTTTTTGCCGGAGCACTGGCGATCTGTTCCATTATCCTGCCGGGTATTTCGGGAGTTTTTATACTGTTGCTGATCGGCAAGTATCAGTACATGATCAATGCTCTTATTCACCTCAATATCCCCGTTATCCTGGTTTTTCTGGCAGGGTGTACGGCCGGGTTACTGGGCTTTTCCAGATTTTTAACGTGGACCATAGATAATTATCGCAGTACAACCGTAGCTTTGCTGGCCGGTACCATGCTTGGTTCGCTGAACAAAGTCTGGCCCTGGCGTCAGGTGCTGGAATACGTAACGAACAGCAAAGGCGAGCAGGTTCCTGCTTTCGATAAAAGTATTTTACCGTGGCACTATTTCGCCACCACGGGCAAAGACCCTCAGGTTTTTCAGGCGATCCTGATGATAGCGCTCGGCGTTTTCATAGTAGTTTTAGTAGAGAAGATTGCAGTAAGAATTAAAACAAAAATCTGAACATGGAAAAAGTATTCGGGCTGATCGGCGCGACCGTCAGTCATTCGTTTTCAAAGGCATATTTTGACGAGAAATTTTTTCGCGAAGGATTACGCGATTACCACTATGAATTGTTTCCGCTGTCCAGTATAAAGGATATCGAAGCCTTGTTAAAGGATACCAAAGGACTCTCCGGCCTCAACGTTACTATACCCTATAAAGAACAAATACTCAAATACCTCGACGAAGTTGACGGGTTCGCAAAAAAGATCGGCGCCGTAAACGTCGTCAAGATAAAAGACGGAAAGCTTAAAGGATTTAATACGGACTCCGATGCTTTTTATGAAACGATCGAAAAATGGCTGCCGAAAGATAAAACCTTCAAAGCCCTGATCCTCGGCACCGGCGGCTCATCCAAGGCGGTTCAGGAAGCTCTCAAGAAATTAAAAATCGAATTCAAGATTGTGTCAAGAGACGCTAAAAAGGGCGACCTTACCTATGAACATCTTGAAAAGAATCCAACCATTGTCAGTTCTTCTCACCTGATCATCAATACGACTCCCCTCGGCATGAGCCCGAACACGGAAACCATGCCGCCAATCGATTTTGAACAGATCGGGCCAGATCATTATGTGTACGACCTGATCTACAATCCGGCCAGGACCATGTTTCTTCAAAAAGCTGAAATGCATAATGCGACCATCAAGAATGGCCTCGAGATGCTTCATATCCAGGCCGAAAAATCCTGGACAATCTGGAATAACTGATCCTTTCCTTTGTAAAGTATAGCAGGATCGCCCTTAACCGGGCGATCTTTTTTTATTTTAAACTTGACAGAACTATTTCACGTTTGTTATGATTTGACCATTACGGCATAACCGTTAACTTACCCTTATGGATTTTCGACTGACAAGTGAATACGAACCGACCGGCGACCAGCCAAAAGCGATCGAACAACTGATCAGCGGTGTGGATGGTGGCGAACCACATCAGACGTTGCTTGGCGTGACGGGATCGGGTAAGACCTTTACCATTGCCAATGTCATCGCCAAAACAAATAAGCCAACGCTCGTACTGAGCCACAACAAGACCCTGGCAGCCCAGCTCTACGGCGAATTCAAACAATTCTTCCCCGATAATGCTGTTGAATATTTTATTTCCTACTACGACTATTATCAACCGGAAGCGTTCATTCCTTCCTCCGGCCTTTATATCGAAAAGGATCTGTCCATTAACGAAGAGATCGAAAAGCTCAGGTTGAGTGCAACGTCGTCGTTATTGACCGGCCGGCGAGACGTCATCGTAGTTGCGTCAGTGTCGTGTATTTACGGAATCGGGAACCCGGAAGAATTCGGAAAAAATGTCATCAAGCTGAAGACAGGTGAAGTTGTCGCGCGCAATAAACTGTTGTTCGCGCTGGTCGATATCCTGTACAACCGAACCGAAGTTGAATTCAAGCGTGGGACCTTTCGTGTAAAGGGAGATACTGTGGATGTATTCCTTGCTTACGCCGATTACGCGATCCGTATCTATTTCTGGGGAGATGAAATTGAATCCATTCAACGAATAGATCCGCACAGTGGAAAGAAAATATCGGATGAAAAAGTTGTCACCATATTCCCGGCGAACCTTTTTGTGACGGGAAAAGACAGCTTACACCAGGCTATTCACGAGATTCAGGACGATATGGTAGCCCAGGTAAAGATGTTCGACACCGAACTCAGGCATCTGGAGTCGAAACGCCTGAAAGAAAGGACGGAGTTTGATATTGAAATGATGCGTGAACTCGGTTATTGCTCCGGAATTGAAAATTATTCGCGCTATTTTGACCGGCGTCAACCGGGAGCCAGGCCATTTTGTTTGATCGATTATTTCCCAAACGACTTTCTGATGGTGATCGACGAAAGCCACGTGACCGTACCTCAGATCCGCGCGATGTGGGGTGGCGACCGTTCGAGAAAAGTTAATCTCGTCGATTATGGCTTCAGGCTTCCCTCCGCTCTGGATAACAGACCGCTTACGTTTAACGAGTTCGAATCGCTGATGAACCAGGTGATATACGTCAGCGCAACACCTTCGGAATATGAGCTGAGAAAATCGGAAGGAGTTGTCGTGGAACAAATCATCAGGCCAACCGGTTTGCTGGATCCCGAAATTGACGTGCGGCCCAGCAAGAACCAGATCGACGACCTGCTGGAAGAAATCGACGAGCGCGTAAAGAAAAATGAAAGAGTGCTTGTAACCACGCTGACCAAAAGGATGGCGGAAGAACTGACCAAGTACATGGACCGGGTGGGAATCAAATGCCGGTATATTCACTCCGAAGTCGCCACACTGGACCGGGTTGAAATATTGCGCGAATTGAGGTTGGGCGTATATGATGTGCTCGTGGGTGTGAATCTGCTTCGGGAGGGACTTGATCTGCCCGAAGTTTCGCTTGTTGCCATTCTGGACGCCGACAAGGAAGGCTTCTTACGCAACCAGCGTTCACTCGTCCAGACGATCGGCCGGGCGGCGCGAAACGTCAACGGGCGTGTCATCATGTATGCGGACAAGATCACGGAGTCCATGCAGGAAGCGATTGATGAGACGAACCGGAGACGGAAAATTCAGCTTGATTACAATTTTGCCAACGGTATTATTCCAAAAACCGTGATCAAGTCCAAGGAATCTATTCTTGGTCAGACAAAAGTGGCCGATTCAAAACGGTCTACCAAAAATTACTATGTTGAAAATGAAGAGTCAACGCTGGCAGCCGATCCGGTTGTCGCTTACCTTGACAAGGCCGAATTGACCAAGATGGCTGACCGTACACGCAAGGCAATGGAGAAAGCAGCCAAAGAACTCGAATTTATGGAAGCCGCCAAGTTACGGGACGAGTACATGGCTATTCAAAAACTGATCGAGGAGAGGGGATAGAACGCTCACCGGTAGCATATACTTTCGTAAGGACAGAATCTGCACATTTCCGTATCCGTGGTCTGGTCGAAGGGTACCACAGGATCGAACAATTCATCCAGCAGCGTTTTCAAATGCAGTTCAAACTCACCCAATAATGGATCAACGTCTTCAACATACGTTTTTCCTACCTTGAGGCCAAATTGAAAGTTCTTGTCGAACACATTCATGCGGTTGATCAGACCAGGCACGATCCTGGATCCGTTACCCGATGTATTAGCCTTATACAGCAAGGCATAAAGCATGGTCTGAAATGCCGCCTTGTTTCGTTTTTGGTCTCTTGAGAAAAGCGATGCGATACTTTCAAAATCCAGTTTATCCTTTCCTGTTTTGTAATCGATCACTCGAATCAGATCTCCTTTTCGGTCTACACGGTCGATCTTTCCGCTGATCAATACGGATCCCGGCGCGCTGTTCAACTTCACGTTATACAACAACCCTTCCTGCTCGAGTGCTTCCATTACGAATGGTGCATATGCCTTGTCCATTTCCACAATGCGGTGAGCAAAACGTTTTACAACCTCACGAACGACAAGCCGTTGACCTTCATACTCGACGGGTTTGGACGGATCAAGCCGGTAAGCATTAACGAATACTTCATCGATCAGCTTTTCAATCAGGGATTCTCCTTCAACCAAATCGGACGCTTCAACGAGTTTTCCGCCTTTTCTTTCCCGAATATGTTTATAAAACCGTTCCATAACCTCATGGAGGAAGTTACCCAGCACCCGCGCGTCCAGGTCCTCCTCTACTTCATCCGCTTCCTTGATCCTGGCAACGTGACGCAGGTAAAATCGCAGGCGACATTCAATATAGGTGTTCAGCGCCGAAGGGGATATCCCTTTGAACCTGCTGTTACCTTCACTCAGCTTCCCCAACGCCTCGGTTACACCTTCGTCCTTGAAGATGGTTATGGGGTTTATTGGTCTGGGTTGAATAGGATTGTGCAGCACCCTGCGTTCTATGGTCAATCCGCTTTCATAGATCAATTGCTGGAGATACCTGCTCATTTCACCCTGCCCCAGGACATCCGTTTCCGAATTATAAAAGAGAAAGATATTTTCCGCCCGCTGCAGTACGCGATAAAAAATATAGGCGTACATAGCATCCTGATGTTCTACAGTAGGTAACCCGTATGCTTTCCGGATATTAAAGGGAATGTATGATCCCTTGTTGGCCGTAGAAGGAAAAGCGCCTTCATTAAGGGAAAGAATGAATACATTCCTGTAATCGAGATTCCGGGTTTCCAGAACTCCCATTACCTGAAGTCCTTTGAGAGGTTCGCCGGTGAATGGGATTTTATGGACCTGAATTAACTGCCGGAACAATCGCAGGAATGATTTCAGCGACGACTGGTGCGCTTTGAGATACTTTAAACGTTCGGAACCGGTGGGTTCCTGTGACAACGAACCGGGAAAAGCAGGGTGTCCAACTCCCATTACCTCTTCCATCCGGTTGAGGAGTTTCAGAAAATGAAAGGTGTACTCTTTGTCAAAATCGCTTATGGTATTCAACCCACCTGTCTCGGTAAGAACTTCGCGAAGGTAGACGACGATATCCCCATCGACCTCACGAAAAATGGTACGATGCAACGGAACTGACGAAGCGAGAAAGCCCGTTGGGATATGGACCCAGTTATGGCTCAGAATCTCCTTTCTTTTGGCGTTTGCAACAGCGGCATCGGCAGCTACCACATACGAGTGCCCTAACAGTGCCAGCACCTGGCGATGGTTAAAATGGCCTTTCCTACGGCCGATCTGCATCTCTACCAGCAGCTCCACCAGGTTAAACAACGGTGTGCTGCTGATCGGGAAACCCATGGTAATGTTCAGCTTTTCAATATATCCGGAAAGACCGTGCAGGACGGGTAGCAGCAGCTTTTCGTCCGGCAGTACGATCAGCGTATCCTCCGGGTCAATTCCATTTTGCAACTCCTCCTGCAGCACCTGTGCCATCACCTTGGCCTGGCCTACCGGCTCCGCAGCGCCGAAAATACGGATGGATTTTCCAAGGTTTTGCTGGTCGTCGTTGGAAACCGTCGATTTGGCAATACCAGCCATAAAGTGTGAAGGGGTATGCCTTGAAAATGTCTTTCCAAGTATCTCGTGTTGCTGGTATTCCCTGAAGAATTTTCCGGCCTCCTGGCTGTTGTTGTTTACATAATATTCATCCGTGTCCCAATAGACATCAGCCATCTCGGTCGCGACAAAATGCGAAATAATCTTTTCTTCAACTTTAGTCAACGCATTGAACCCCGCAAAAATAATCCGGGACGAATGTTGCCGTGCGCCGGCCAGCTGATCAATATTTTCAGCGATCATTCTATGCATTCCCCCTTCATAGGCAAGTCCTTCAGCCAGGAGTTGTGTATTAAAAGTTGTATACAACCGAAACAATTGGTTCCATACATCTAGAAACTTCCTTTTGTTTTCCGTGAGATTTTCGTCGAAGCTGCTCCAGAACGTTCTCAGGAATTCCCGCTGTTCGTCGGTGAGATAGTCAAATGTTGAATCGAGTTCCTTCTGGTGAGTGAGGTCTTTAAACAGCTGCTCAACATTAACCAGGTACTTATCGGCTTCGTCGAAGTCGCGAAGGAGCATGTCGCCCCAAAAGTAAAATTTATCAAACGGTTCTCCTTCCGTTACCGGTGATCCTGTCGTGTCGCGGATAGTATGGTTATATGCGTGGTAGAGCCTGTGAATGAGTTCAAGTTTATCCGGTATTTTCAGGTGAGAAAAGTCCCCGATAAAATCCTCGATCGTCAATAGCCGCGGTGAAAAAGTCGGTTTGTCCAATAATTTGCTGAGGTGCTTTCTGAAGTACAGCACGGCTCTCCGGTTCGGGAAGACAAGTGTAAGTGAGTCCAGCCGGCGATGCGCTTTATAGATTGTTTCCGCAAGCTCGTGGAGGAATGGTTTCATGCATCAATTTCACGAAAAGAACGGATATGGAGGTGAATAAACAAACACCGGATTAAAAAACACAGGAAAAGTGAGCGCTTTACAAGTAATTGGCGTTTACCGGATTTTATGTTACGTCCCTGCAGCTATCAGAAACGGGTAGCCTCCGTCTGGCAAAAATCGCTCACTGTATTATTGTAGGTATCTTTAACCCTGTAATTCAAGCTGATATAGGCCCCATACGTTGTGCCTACTCCTTCGATCTCGTATCCATCCACGAGCTGATAAGGTATCGTGATTTTATCATAGTCCAGGTACGCATATACCCGGATGTCGGAAGCATAAAAATTATCGATTTTAATTTCCCGCGAGTATCCCGACTTGGATATGTAAATTGAATAATAGCTAAGGTCGTTATACGTTTCGCTATATTCTTCAGCTTCGTACCGGCCTGTAATTTTATCCCTTGGATCGTAACGGGGTTCGACCACATACACGTCGCAGGCTGAGAACATGAACAACAGGAATACAACTGGTAACATCCGTTTCATAATCGTTGAAATTTGGTGTTACCCTTGGGATTACAAGTTTGAGGCCAGATTTTACCAACCCGGACGGCCTAAAAACCAAATGCCGGACGCTATTAACGCCCGGCATTCACACTACACATGCGCCATTTGCTTAAACCTTAAAATTGCAAATAAAAAATTAGCGCAACTTCAGCTTAAAAATTGGCATTCCGGCACCGGCCAAAAATATTTACCACCAACAACCACTACGAATGGAGTAAATTACCTGTCGTACCGGAAATGCCATGTCTTTCATAACATCCCGCTCAAAATCCGGGTGTCAATCCACATTGTCATGCAGAAATTTATTGTTACCTAAAATATTGTTATCATCATTCAGATTGTATTTCGAAATAAAAGGTTCCGACGAATGCGGTATATCCTGCATCTTAACACCCCTGCGCAGATAGGCCGGCAAAGACCACTTTTCATTGAACTCCTCTTTAGTCATCTCAGGTTTTCTCGCTTGCTTCATCTTTTCCTGTCTTTCCCGGGCCTGTTGCTGAAGGCGTTGTTTGGTGGATCGTAATTCCATGTTACCCTCTTCGTTGATGACCTGATCTCCATAACGTTCGGTTACCTCATCAAAATCGTCGTCGGTAAAGAGACCTTCCTCCCCTTCTTCTTCTTCCTGGGGTGGTTCAACACGGTCGAACGGACCGTTAAAAACCAATTCCCGTTCCAGGGGTTTCTCTTCGTTTGGTTTTGTATCGGTACTGGTATCGGTTTTTCTTCTTACCTCGAGGTCTCCCTTTTCGTTAACGGAGTTGTCCGGGTTAAACAGCCAGCCCTGGGAGCGGTCAAGGTCATGTACTTTCTTTTCTTCCTTGTTCGTCGACAGCACTTTTGGTTCGCTTTGAAAACCGGTCGCAATGACTGTCACGCGGATACGGTCGCTCAGATCAGGGTCGACACCGTGGCCGAATATCATTTCCGCATCCTCTCCTGCTTGTTCCTGAATGTACTCGGTGATCTCCGTAAGTTCATCCATTTGCAACTCGGCTTCAACGCCCGAGATAATGGATAACAGTATTCGTTTTGCGCCCATGATATCGCGATTGTCAAGGAGAGGAGATGCCAGCGCACCTTCCGCGGCCTTAAGCGCGCGATTTTCGCCGCGGGTTTCCGCTGAACCCATTACAGCAGCGCCCGCGTTGAGCATCACGGTACGGACGTCCTGGAAGTCTACGTTGACATACCCTGCGAGGGTTATGATTTCGGCTATACCCTTGGCCGCTGTTGTAAGAATATTATCAGCTTGGGCAAAGGCCTGGCCGATGGAAAGATTACCGAAGATCTCACGGAGTTTATCGTTCAGTATCACCAATACGGTGTCGCAATTCTGACGAAGGGCTTCCAGGCCGAGGTCTGCCTGGCCCATCTTTTTCTTTCCTTCAAAAGAGAATGGCGCGGTTACAATTCCTACCGTAAGGATGTCCATATCACGGGCGATTTTCGCAATAACGGGAGCGGCACCGGTTCCGGTCCCCCCACCCATACCCGCCGTCACAAAAAGCATTTTCGTATCCAGGAGCATTTCCCGGATCTGTTCCTTGCTTTCGAGAGCGGCATTCTTGCCAACCTCCGGATTCGCTCCGCAGCCCAGTCCTTCCGTAAGGTTTGCGCCGATCTGAAGTTTGTTGGGAACCGGGCTGGTCATTAACGCCTGGTTATCGGTATTACAGACGATAAACTCGACATCCTTTATGCCTTGCTTATACATGTGGTTCACCGCATTGCTACCTCCCCCGCCGACGCCGATCACCTTGATGATCGAACGTGGGTTGCTGATTTTGGGGATCTCAAATTTGTATGATCCTGTTTCGAACATGATTTAATTTTTAAGTGGTTGTTTTTTTTCAATAGTCATTTTTTCCATCCAGGTCGTCGATTAACAGACTTTTCGTTTTGTTAAGAATGTTCTCGAAGAAATTGCTGGATACAATAGCAGGCCTTTTCACTTTCGTGGTCTTCACCACCTCGCGGGCCTCTTTGTAACGATCTTCTCTTTCATCAAGAGAGCGGAATCCCGATAACACCAGTCCTACGGCAGTAGCATACATCGGACTTTTTACCGATTCAATTTTGCTTTTGCCGAGGTGTTCATTCGGGTAACCGATACGGGTATCCATACCGGTCATGTATTCAACTAATTGTTTGAGGTTGCTCAGCTGAGCTCCTCCACCAGTGATCACTATACCTCCGGCCAACCTGTTCTCAAAACCTGAACTTATGATCTCCGAGTGCGCCATCTCGATAACCTCTTCCATACGCGCCTGTATGATGTTCGAAAGATTTTTCACCGATATCTCCTTTGCAGCCCGGTTGCGAATTCCCGGGATCGAAACAATTTCATTTGGACTTGCCTCTTCCGCAATAGCCTTCCCGAAACGGGTCTTCAGTTGTTCTGCCTGCTGTGGCAGAACCATAAGGCCCTGTTTAATATCATTGGTAACGATGTTTCCACCGAACGGAATGACCGCAGTATGACGGATAATGTTGTCATAAAAGATAGCCACGTCCGTTGTTCCTCCGCCGATATCGATCAGACAAACACCAGCCTCCTTTTCCTCATCGCTCAATACTGCAAGGCTCGACGCAAGCGGTTCAAGGATAAGGTCTGAAATCTCCAGCCCGCCGCGGCGGATACATTTGTTAATGTTGTTGATCGCGTTCGTCTGCGCTGTTATAATATGAAAGTCTGCCTCCAGTCTCACACCGGACATCCCGACAGGCTCTTTGATCCCGTCTTCATAATCAACCATGTAGTCCTGAGGCATAACATGAATGATCTGACTTCCCGGAGGAACAACCATCCTGTACATGTCCTGAGACAGCCGCTCCACGTCATCGATCGTGATCTCCTCTTCTTTGGAAGACCTTGTTATCCCGCCGTGCTGAATGAAGCTTTTAATATGTTGTCCGGCGATCCCGACATTGACCACACCAATATCTATTCCCGCCTGATCACCGGCTTCCTTAATAGCTTTTTCGATCGCAAAGACCGTTTTATCAATATTAAAAACAATTCCCTTTACAACGCCTTCGGATTCCGCCTTACCCATACCGAGCACTTCCAGCTTACCGAATTCATTTTTGCGGCCTACAATAGCACAGATCTTCGTTGTGCCAATGTCGAGTCCGACTACTATTTTTTCCTGTTCCATGATTATGATCTTTATAGTGGTTGTTCTTTTTAAAAATGTCCCTTATAAAAGGTTATAATGTTCTTTACATTTATTCCGCGACAATTTGTCCTTCATACTCCAGGCTGATCCGGTTGTACTTGTTCCAACCCATCCTTGGAAGTATTTCCTTATAGAAGATCATCAGCTTCCTGAATTTTACCTCGAGGTCCTCCGGTCTTCCGAACTCAATACGCTCGTCTCCAACCTGTGGGAAAATTGTAATGCGCATCTTGCTATCGATATCGAGTTGTGCGACCTGCGCGTTCCAAAAGTCATTTTCCCTTATTGTATTGATCAGACTAATCAGGTTCTTTCCTTCTTCCGAATCATTCAAATTATTCTGCCGCAGCAGCTGATGAACGTATGGTCCGCTGATCAACACCACCCTTGCGGTGAATTTGGATGAAACAGGCATTACCGTTCCGTCTTCGGCGATGTATCCGTCCGGCCCGTCGTTCCGCACAATGCGGGCTATGGGTCGCCTTAGCTCCGTGCTCACAACGAGGTTCCCCTTAAGGTCACTGTATAGTTGTGCGTCCTTCACAAAGGGTCCTTTTCTGATTTTCTTTTCAACTTCCTTCAGATTAACACGGTCGAGGCTGGCACCTTTCAAGTTCTCTTTATTCAACTCCATCAGGTCCACAATGTCGCTCTCATCCAGGAAGTGATTCTCGTCGACGTTCACCATTTTGATAGTGATATCCTTAATAGACGCCGTGCTTTGCCTTCTTTCCGTGAATGCAATGATCCCCCCAACGATAATGATCGCCGTCAGGATCTTGATTTCTCTCTTTATGTTAAACTTAAACTTCATACTTCTTCCTTAACATATCTTTGATCGGCTGCACAAACGTGTCGATGTCGCCGGCACCTACTGTTACCACGACGTCGGCATCGACGTCTGTAAGCTTCTGCATTAGGTCGGCCTTGTTACACCTTGTTTTTACAGGTGTGGTAATACCTTCCAGCAGCATATCCGACGTAACACCTGGAATCGGCAACTCACGAGCCGGGTAGATATCCATCAGCAACAATTCGTCTGCAAGACTCAGGCTCTTCGAAAAGCCGTCCGCAAAATCCCTGGTCCGAGTAAAGAGGTGCGGCTGAAACACAACCGTCAGTTTACGCCCCGGATATAATGATTTCATCGACTTAAGGAACGCTTCGATTTCCGTAGGGTGATGAGCGTAATCGTCGACGTAAACGATCTTCTTCGTTTTGATAATGTATTCAAATCTTCGCTTCACACCTGAAAACGACTCCAGCGCTTTCCGGATGGTTGGCACATCCACACCGCACAGAGTGGCTGCGACGGAAGCAGCAATAGCGTTTTCAATATTATGAAAACCAGGGACACCGAGCTGAACGTGTTCGACTTTTCCAAAACCATGGAGATCGAACTCAAAAAATCCGCCCTTCGCGGTAATGTTGCCGGCAAAAAACTGTCCCCGGCTCATGCTGTAAATATTTTTAGACACATGACCAACCTTATCGGCCAATAGCTCTGCGATCGATTCATGGATAATCAGTGAACCTCCACTGTTTATCTGTGCAATAAAATCCCTGAAAGATGTTATCACGTTTTCGTGATCACCATAAATGTCGAGGTGATCGGCATCAGCCGATGTAACAACGGCAATCTGAGGAAAAAGCCTTAAGAATGAGCGGTCAAACTCATCGGCCTCTACAACAACCACCGTGTCATTGTTCACGTCGCCATTCATGATCAGGTTCGACTGGTAGTTCGTTGTTATTCCCCCCAGGAATGCAACCATGTTTTTCCCGGCCACCTTCAGCATATGGGCAATCATG
Organism: Chryseolinea sp.; assembly: GCA_041742155.1. Taxonomy (GTDB): domain Bacteria; phylum Bacteroidota; class Bacteroidia; order Cytophagales; family Cyclobacteriaceae; genus Chryseolinea. Next base: position 471,418 of record JBGSJE010000016.1, read on the forward strand.
GAAGACGTCGTGGTTTTGCCGTGCGTACCGGCTACCGCGACTGTCCTGTAATCCTTCGTGATCAGGCCGAGCACTTCCGAGCGCTTCAGTATGGTATATCCGCGGTCCTTCAGATATTTATGTTCCAGGTGATCTTTGGGAATTGCAGGCGTATAAATAACCAGTGTCCGGTCTTTGTTGTCGATAACCGCTTTGGGAATCAACTCCACCTTGTCATCAAAATGAATGACAACTCCTTCCCTGTCCAGCTCTTCCGTTAACGCCGTTGGTGTACGGTCATAGCCGGACACCTGCAGTCCCTTCTTCCGGAACCATCGCGCCAATGCGCTCATGCCGATGCCGCCGACACCGAGAAAATAAATATTATCGTATTGATCCAACTTCACTCTTTTATCTTTTTACCATTACGGGTTGTAAACAAGTCACGTCGAGGTGACGATCATAAATCTTCTTATCAATTGTATAGACCGTTCCGTCTTTTGCGGGAAAATCCGGGTCCACCGATTTTTCCCCGATCAGTTTTTCGATCTCATTCACAATAGCCACTGTCGCCTCAGGTCTTGCCAGGCGGGCGATATTGTCGCTTAATTTTTCTGCAAGCTGCTGATCGAACAGAAGCTTAAGGGACTCATCCACCAGTTTTACATTGGCCTCCTTATCGAGGATCATCAATGCAGCACCCTTATCTACGAGCGCTTTAGCATTCTTCGTCTGATGGTCTTCCGCAACGTTCGGCGAAGGCACCAAAATGACGGGCTTCTTCGCTATACAAATCTCCGATACTGCAAGCGCTCCGGAACGGGATACAACCACATCGGCGGCGGCATACGCCAGATCCATCTCCCGCACGAAGTCCTGGACTCGTATGCGGCGGAGGTCGTATTTGCCAAGCTGACTCTTATACAGGTCGTAATAACCCTTACCTGTCTGCCAGATGATCTGAATCTGGGCGTCCACCAGTTTTTCAAAACCTCTGATGATCGCTTCGTTTATGGTCTTTGCACCCAGGCTACCGCCGATAATCAGCAGCGTTCTTTTGTTCGAGTCGAATCCAAAGTGCCCGAGCGCCTGTTCTCTTTTACTGTCAATACTCAAAATGTCTTTCCTTACGGGATTACCGGTCACGACTACTTTTCCTTTCGGGAAATACTTCTCCATACCGTCATATGCCACACACACCTTATTAACTTTTCCGGCTACTTGTTTGTTAGTGAGGCCTGCGAAAGAATTTTGCTCCTGTATCACCGTAGGAATTTTGAACCGCGTCGCCGCCATCATGATCGGTCCGCTTGCAAAACCACCGGTTCCGACAACTGCATGGGGTTTAAATTTCTTCACAATCGACATGGCCCGGATGTAACTCACCACCAGTTTTACGGGAAAGAGAAGATTGGCCCATGTTATTTTACGCTGTAGTCCGCTGATCCATAAACCGATGATCTCATATCCGGCTTCCGGCACGCGTGTCATCTCCATCTTACCTTTTGCACCGACAAATAAGATCTGCGCGTCAGGATGACGGTCACGGAATTCGTTGGCAATTGCTATAGCCGGAAAGATATGTCCCCCGGTTCCACCACCGCTGATGATTAGACGATATGGTTGTTGGATTCTCATGCGGCTTTTGCTGTTTGAATATTTTTATGCTCCCTGCTTTCGTCCGTTGTTTTCTGTTTCCAAGCCTGATCCTGCTCACCACGGCTCACGCTTAATATGATACCGATGGCCAGACCGGTAAAGACCATCGACGTTCCACCCATGGAAATGAGAGGCAACGGTTGGCCTGTAATAGGCCCTAACCCGACAACTACCCCCATGTTGACCATCGCCTGACAGACAAGGTCGAAACTCAGGCCGGCGGAAAGCAGGCCCCCGAATGCCCGGTCGCTGTTGTACGATGCTTTCATTCCCCGGTGCAGCAGAACGAGATATAGCACCAGCACAACGATGCCGCCGATCATCCCGTATTCTTCGATTACGATCGCATAGATGAAGTCGGAATAAGGATGCGGAAGAATGTTACGCTGATCGCTGTTACCCGGCCCTTTACCTGCTATCCCACCGGTTGCAACGGCAATCCTGGCGTGCTTTGCCTGGAATGGAAGTTCGGTTCCGTTAATAAAATTCGTGATCCGGTTTTTAGCGGTCTCACCCCGTACACCGAACTTAATCGCCAGTGCGCCAAACAGCACACCTACAAAGACCAGCATCGCCAGGTATTTCGTCGGAACACGACCGATGAACATAATGAGCATACATGTGATGAGGAGCAATACAGCCGTTGAAAGGTTTGTCAGGGCAATAAGACCGCAAATAACCCCGCACCAGAAGAGAATCGGAATAAGTGATTCTTTGATATCGTCGATATTCTGTTGCCTCTTCGACAGCATGCTGGCCAGATTAACGATCAGCGCGAGACTGGCGAAGTCGGATGGCTGGAAGGATCCGATAATAGGTACCTGGATCCAACGTGCCGCCTCATTCAACGTAACGCCATTTGTAAACGTGTATATCAGTAACGGTATGCTTACCCACAGTGCGATCTTGGAGATCTTGGAGTAGTACCGGTAGTCCACGCGATGGGCGAACCACATAGCGGCCAGTCCAACGAATACGGTGAAGGTGTGCCTGATGAGAAAACTTTCCGGGCTTTGCGTGCGCTTATAGGCAAGCGTTCCGATTGAACTGTACACAACTAGTATACTGATCATGGATAATGCAAATACAACGGCCCAGATCACCCGGTCTCCCTGTAAATTCTTGTCCGCCCATGTCTTAATTCGATTCATACTCGGTTAATCTTCAATTCGAAACATGAATTCCTTCCACTTCATCCTTTAAATCCAGTACTGCGCGCCTGAACTGGTTACCCCGGTCTTCGTAGTTTTTAAAAAGATCAAAACTCGCGCACGCGGGTGAAAGCAAAACCACATCCCCGGGTTCTGCCAACTCCAATGCTTTACGGACCAGCTCATGCACACTTTGTGTTTCATAGATCCGCGCAAGAACATCGCTGAAGGATTCCTTCAGTTTACCATTATCCTTACCCAGGCAGATCAATGCCTTTACTTTTTTCTTCACATCCTCCTTAATGATGGAGTAGTCATTTCCTTTATCCACTCCACCGGCGATCCATACGAGGGGGTTGTTATAACTACCGAGGCCATATACCACGGAGTCAACGTTTGTTGCTTTTGAGTCATTCACGAACTCCACTCCCTTTATCACCGCTACCGACTCAAGGCGGTGAGGTGCATTTTTAAAGGTTTTCAACCCGGCCCTGATCGCATTTAACGGAGCACCTGCCAGGTATACCGCCGTTACGGCAGCCATGGTGTTGATCAGATTATGAGGGCCTTTCAGTGTGGTTTCCGTTTGAGAGATATTGAATGACTCCCGTAATTGAAATACCATGGTTGTTCCATCCGCAAAGACGGGAACCGGCGCCTCGGATTTGAGCGATACCGGATATTGTTTCGGTGTTACACCAACCCGCCTCACTTCATTCGCAATGATTGAATCATCGTTATAGTAGATGAAGTGCTGGTCGGCGTTCATATTGCGGATCAGACGAAATTTCGAGTCGACATAATTTTGCATGGTGTACTCGTAGCGATCCAGGTGATCAGGCGTAATGTTCAGCAACACCCCGATTTCAGGTCCGAAGTTTTTAGTGCCATCCAGTTGAAAGCTGCTTACCTCGAGTACATACCAATCGTACTCGCCCTGTGCTACCTGGCGCGCCATGCTAAATCCGACGTTCCCGGCGAGTGCAACGGTGAATCCGGCGTTCTTCATGAGGTGGTAGGTAAGCAAGGTAGTTGTGGTCTTGCCGTTTGTACCGGTAATGGCGATGATCTTCCCGTTCGTATATCGCGAAGCAAACTCAATTTCATCGATAACAGGTATCCCTGTCTCCACGATTTTTTTAACGATCGGAGCCTTGTCCGGAATACCCGGGCTTTTTACGATGAGATGAGCATTCAGTATGTTTTCTTCCGAGTGCAGGCCTTCTTCAAACGAGATACCTTCCTTTACCAGTTCTGTCTTATACTTTTCTTTAATAGCCGATTGATCAGACACGAACACGTCGAATCCGCGGACTTTCGCGAGCAATGCTGCTCCCGTTCCACTCTCGCCTGCGCCTAATATTACAATCCGCTCCGTCATCTTAACTTCAATGTTGCCAGTGTTATGATCGCCAACAGAATTCCCACGATCCAAAACCGCGTTACAATTTTTGCTTCGTGAATATTTTTCTTTTGATAATGGTGATGAAGGGGGGACATTAAAAAAATCCTTCTTCCTTCACCGTACTTTTTCTTCGTGTATTTGAAATACGATACCTGGAGAATCACCGACATATTTTCCACCAAAAAGATCCCGCACAGGATCGGTATCAATAATTCCTTCCGGACGGCAAACGCCACTACGGCAATAACACCCCCAAGGGTTAAGCTTCCCGTGTCACCCATAAATACCTGTGCCGGATATGCGTTGTACCATAAAAAGCCGAGGCAGGCCCCGACAAAGGCCGTGCAAAAAACCACGAGCTCTCCCAGGTTAGGTATATACATAATGTTCAGGTAGCTACTGAAGTCAATACGGCCCGACAGGTAAGCCAGTATAGCCAGCGCCAATCCGATAATTCCGGAAACGCCTGCCGCCAGTCCGTCGATTCCATCGGTGATATTTGCGCCGTTGGAGACAGCCGTGATGATGAGGATCACGACCAAAACGTACACGATCCATGTATAGTCAGACGGTACAAAGGGCAATAGCATGTTATAGTCCAACTCGTTATTCTTCCGAAATGGAACAGTGGTTTTCGTGGATTTGACGTCCCTGTAATTGACCTGGTCTTCCAGCGGATCCTGAAGGTCCTGTACTTCTATACTGGCCAATGAAGCCGGGCTTACCTCACGAACAACAACATTATTGTTAAAATAAAGTGTCAGGCCAACGATCAACCCTAGTCCTATCTGCCCGGCAATTTTGAACCTGCCGGCGAGTCCTTCCTTGTTCTTTCTGAATACTTTAATATAGTCATCGACAAATCCGATAAGTCCCAGCCAGCACGTAGCGATAATCAGGAGAATCACATACACATTGTCGAGCTTGGCAAATAGCAATGTAGGAACAAGTATGGCGGCGATAATAATGATACCTCCCATTGTCGGAGTTCCCTTCTTCTGCATTTGTCCTTTCAGTCCAAGGTCGCGGATATCCTCTCCAACCTGCCGTCTGCGAAGAGCGCTGATCAGTTTCTCGCCGAATGTTATGGTGATCAGCAGGGACAGGAATGCTGCCATACCTGCTCTGAAGGAGATGTATTGAAATACACCAGCCCCGATCAGGTTGAATTGTTTGTCCAGATAGTCAAATAAGTAATACAGCATTCTTCAGTGATTCAATTCTCAAAAAGCTTCAACATTCTTTCTACCACTTCCCTATCGTCGAACGGATATTTAAATCCCTTTATTTCCTGGTACGTTTCATGTCCCTTACCGGCGATGAGGATGATGTCCCTGTCTTTCGCCATCATACACGCTGTCTTGATCGCCTCTTCACGATCCGGCATGACCAATGTCTTTCGTACCTCAGTAGGTTTAACTCCTGTCTGCATTTCCCTGATGATCTCCATCGGATCTTCGTCCCTGGGGTTATCGGAAGTCAGTACTACCTTGTCGCTGAGCCGGCAGGCGATCGACGCCATGAGCGGTCTTTTGGTACGGTCTCTGTTTCCTCCGCATCCGACAACCGTTATTACCTGCTCGTTGCCGGTTCTGAACAGAGCGATCGTCTCCAACACATTTTGAAGCGCGTCCGGCGTATGCGCGTAATCGACGATGGCTATAAACCGCGATCCGGGCTGCACCAGCTGAAATCTTCCGACCGCCCCTTCGAGTGCCGAAAGTTTTGTCAGTACTTCGTCGGATTCCTCGCCCAACAACACCGACGCGCCATAAACCGCGAGTAGATTATAGGCATTGAAGTCGCCGATCAGTTTGAACCAAACATTCTTTCCTCCAATCTCCAGTTCAAGACCTTCAATAGAATTTGTGATGATCTTTCCTTTAAAGTCCACCATCTTCTTGAGCCCATAGGTGTATTTGGTCGCCTTTGTATTCTGCAGCATCACCATTCCGCGTTTATCGTCGGCGTTTACCAGTGCAAAAGCGTCACTGCTTAACTCGTCAAAATATTGTTTCTTTGCCTTGATGTAGTTTTCGAACGTAACGTGGTAGTCAAGATGGTCGTGAGTGATGTTTGTAAAAATCGCTCCGGCAAATCTTAACCCCGCAATCCTGTCCTGATCGATCGCGTGTGAACTGACTTCCATAAATACATGCGTACATCCCACATCAGCCATACGCCGGAGCAGCTCGTTGAGTTGAATAGGGTCCGGAGTGGTGTGGGTCGCCGTCACCACGTCATTCATGATCCTGTTTTCCACGGTGGACAACAACCCCGAAGGGCGGCCAAGAGCAATAAAGAGTTTATACAACAGAGTGGCTACCGTAGTTTTTCCGTTCGTTCCCGTTACGCCGACAATTTTTAATTTTTGCGATGGGTTGGCGAAGAAGTTGGAAGCGATGATTCCCAATGCTTCGGCACTGTTCTTTACCGTGACAAATGTGATCTTCTCATCAATATCCGTCGGCAGTTTTTCACATACTACGGCCACTGCACCTGACGAAATCGCTCTCGAAATGTACGCATGCCCGTCCGATTGTGTTCCCCTGACGGCGATGAACAACGATCCCTGCCTGACCTTTCTTGAGTCAAAACAAATATCCTTTACATCCAGGCTCATATTACCTACGCTGGATGTAAGGGCTACTTTGTACAATATGTCTTTTAATTCAGGCACGTCGTTCTATTATCCAAGTTTGATATATATTCTTCCACCTTTTCCCACGCGGGCGCCGGCTGTCAGCGATTGCTGGACAACTCTTCCTTTTCCTTCATAAGACACTTTCAGGCCGTTGCTTTCCAACAAGTAAATTGCGTCCCGAAAGGTCATTCCCGTTACATCGGGGACCAGGCCTTTTACCGGGGCAGCTTTCTTCCAGTTTACGCCCGTACCGTTACGCGACGAACGAACCCATTCCTCTTCGGTCTGAGAGTGATTGGAAATCCCAAGCTCATTGCAGAGCATGGTTAACTCCTGTTGTTTCCCTCCCCGTATGACCGGCAACACCTCCTGCACCGCGAATTTTTTAATGTCCATCGGCTGATGAAGGTTGATATCGCGCGCATAAATATTATCGGCAATCTCCTTAAAAACGGGAGCCGCCACGCTACTTCCATACTGGTACCAGCCTCTTGGATTTTTGATCAGTACCATTGCGCTGTATTTTGGTGCATGCGCCGGAAAGTACCCGACGAAAGATGTAATATACTTTTTCGTGTACCGGCCCTTTTCCAGTATCTGCGCTGTTCCCGTCTTTCCGGCAATCCGGTAGTGTGTACCCCTGATATTCTTGGCTGTCCCGTTCTCTACCACACCTTCAAGCAGCAGTTTCAGTTTTTGCAACGTTTTTTCGGAACAAATACTTTTGTTGATTACTTCCGTATCAAAGGTTTCTTCTTCCTCGTCCGCCCGTTTTATTGACTTCACAAATACCGGTTTGATCATTACACCATCATTCGCCACAGCGTTGTACAGGGCGAGTGTGTGCAGCGGCGTCGTTTCAAATCCATATCCATATGCCATCCAGGGTAAACTGATACCGCTCCATCCCTTCTGCCCAGGACGCTTCACCTTGGGTGTAGGTTCCCCTGAGATTTGAATGCCAAGAGGCTGTGTCTGTTTCAGGCGGTCGAGGTAATCGACAAATTTCTGGGGCCGGAGTCCAAAATGCTTATCGACGAGTTTAGCCATTGCTACATTCGAAGAGTGTTCAAATGCATCCTGAACGGAGACTCTTCCCAGTCCACCTTCCTCGTGATCACGAACGGTTTTGTTATAAAAATTAAATTGTCCATTACCCGTGTCGATGCTGTCGGTTAGTTCAATAGGGCTGTCTTCCAGCAACGCAATCATGGTCACCAGTTTGAAAGTTGAACCGGGTTCAAACAACTGGCCTGCAGCAAAATTGAATTTTTCAGAGAATCCACCCTGGCCATTACTGCTTAGGTTTGAAATGGCCTTTATTGCACCCGTCTTGACATCCATCACAACCACAAGCCCATCCGCCGCGTTGTGCTGCACCATGGCTTTGTGAAGAGCGGTCTCGGCAACATCCTGAAGATTGATATCCAGCGTCGTCTGCAGATCCAGACCGTTAACAGCCTTTACGTTGTTCGCATCGAACACCGGTTTCCATACTCCACCGGCTATTTTCTGGTAGTACGCGTATCCGTCCTGACCGCCGAGCTGGTCGTTGAAGCTATACTCCAATCCCGCACCTTTATCGTTTTCGTTTATATATCCAATTGTTCTCCGGCTAAGGTTCGTAAAAGGATGGTAACGCACATCTATCTTTTCAAAGATAGCTCCGCCCCGTAACCTGCCTTCCCTGAAAATCGGCCAGTCCATCATCATCTTTTTTTCCTGATAGTTGATCCGTTTCCTGCTCAGGATCACGTACTGCTTATCCGTTGCACGGGCATCGATTAACATTCTTCTATAGTCCGTCGTTGATTTGTCTTTAAAAAAACGGCTAAGCTGGTATGCGAGGGAGTCAACACCTTTTTTAAATACCTCGTCCTTGGGCAGGGTAGCGTCGAAAGCAATCTTGTAGAATGGTAACGAAGTTGCCAACAGGCTTCCGTTGTCGGAATAAATATTTCCACGTGTCGCTTTTACTCGTTTATAATCAAAGGAGATGCGCTCACCCATAGCAGCCCACTTCTCGCCCTGCACGAATTGGATGTGGCCAGTTTTAAAAACCACAGCAGCTGCGAAGAGCACTACAAAGAGAAATGCTATCCGAACCCTTAATAATATGGACTGCTTAATATTCACCGGCTGCGACTTCTACTTTATATGGTGGTTTTAAACTTTCTTTTAATCCCAAAGCCCTGACCTTTCTCGCCACTTCCGATTGCTTGCTGGCAAACATTAGATCCGACTTTAACGTGGTATAGTCTGCACGCATATCCTCTACTTCCGCCTGCATCGAACTGATTTTACGGACTGTCTTCTCGGCGTAATGGGTATTACTGATATAAAGCAGGCCCAACGCCATAACGAATAGAATTTTAGGCAGGTATTTAACCGGAAACCCCTCTTCGAAATAATTCTCCAGCTTTAACCTTTTTTCTATTCCCGAGAACATACTCTTACCCCCCGAACCGGCTTTTTTCCGGAGCGGGTTTGATTTGATGATCGGGTTAATTTTAAACTTGTTCTCTAACATTGCTGATCCTGTAATTCTATTTCAACCTATTGTTTTTCTGCAATTCTCAGCTTGGCGCTTCTTGCCCTGCTGTTTTGTTCGATTTCCTCCGCCGTGGCTTCAATTGGCTTTCTCGTAAGCGTTTTGAAATCTTTAATCTCATTTCCATAAAAGTCCTTCTCCACGTCGCCAAACACTTTCCCTTTGTTCATGTAGTTCTTCACCATCCTGTCTTCCAGGGAATGGTAGGACATCACTACAAGACGTCCTCCCTTTTCCATGACTTCGCCGCATTGGTGCAAAAAATCTTCAAGTGCTTTCATCTCCGTGTTGACTTCGATTCTAAGTGCCTGAAACACCTGGGCGAAATATTTGTTCTCCTTTCCTCTCGGGGCTATGGATTGAAGTGCCGTTTTAAGATCATTGGTGCTCTCGAAAGGTTTGTTAACCCTGTATTGAGCAATTAATCTTGCCGCTGTTTTCGCATTCTTCAACTCACCATACATCCCAAAGATCTTGTGGAGATCTGTTTCGTTGTATTCATTTAATAACCGGGCTGCCGTTAGTGAAATGGACCGGTCCATTCGCATATCCAGTGGTCCGTCAAAGCGGGTTGAAAAACCGCGTTGAGGTGAATCGATCTGATGCGATGAAACACCCAGATCAGCGAGGATACCATTTACTTTAGTAACTCCGTTTAGCTTCAGGTAACGCTTCATATGCATGAAGTTTGCCTGACAAAATGTAAAAGAACGACTCTTGATGCTTTCAGCCTGCCGCCGGGCATCTTCATCCTGGTCAAAAGCGATCAACCGTCCGCCTTTGAGTTGTTCGAGTATCTTCAAACTATGTCCGCCGCCTCCAAACGTAACATCCACATAAGTACCTTCAGTGTCGATGTTCAGTCCGTCAATACACTGCTGAAGCATTACAGGTTTGTGATATGTGGTCATAAGCTGCAAGCTTCAGGAGACAAGGTTCAAGTTGTTAGTTTCAAGTTACAAGCTGTTAGTTTCAAGTTGCTAGCTGTTAGTTTCAAGTTACAAGCTGTTAGTTTCAAGTTGCTAGTCGCAAGCTTCCAGTTTCAATCTATAATTTGTTAATGAACACACTGAGCATCTTCTGCTCTTCGATAGTTAATGCCAGAAGATTAGCGACCTTTTCTTTTGGAACCCATCCAAGCTGCTCAACTATCAGTAGTTGGGTTTCAAGTTCAAAAGCCGATCCCAGGGATATCTCGGCATAGCGCCGGTACTCCTTTTGACTTTTCTTCGCACTGCCTTCAGCAATATTAGAAGGTATAGATACTGCACTTCTCGTAACCTGAGATCGCAATCCATACCTCTCCGCATCAGGGAAATAAACTATTGATTGATATACCTCATTAACTATTACCATACCTTTTTGCCAAATCATTAATTTTTTAAAATCTCGCATAACGGTAATTTTAACTCAACCGGAAGCTATAACCTTGGAGCTATAAGCTTGAAGCTACAAGCCGGAAGACTCAAGCCGGAAGTTTCAAGGCTCGAGCCGGAAGTTTCAGGCCTCTCCGGTTCCCGCTCGCCACCACGCAACAAACTATTCCGTCAGGTACTTTTCGGCTAACTTTGACAACTCACTTGAATCTTTGATAAGATGATTCTCATAGATGGAAGGATTCCATACCTCGACTTTGTTGCCCATGCCGACAAGGATCACATCCTTATCTAGCTGCGCATAGGTTAGCATGTTCTTCGGAATCACAAACCGGCCATTGCTGTCCAGCTCTACCATCGCTGTTCCCGAAAAGAAATTCCGCTGTAGTTTCCGGAACTCCTCATTGAACTCGCTTAACCCGGAGATTTTTGAGAATACTTTTTTGAACTCCACCATCGGATAAATAATCAGGCAAGATTCGAATCCACGCCTGATCATAAGCTCGTTGCCTTCGTCGGAAGGTAACTGAGCCTTGATCCGCGACGGCAAGACAAGCCTGCCCTTGGAATCTAGCTTACTCTCATATTCACTGGTGAAGAAGGTCATAGACGTAGTGGTTGTCCTTGATTGCCCCGATCTCCATCGAGGTTCTCCTAAGCAAACATATGTAATTTTATCCCACTTTCAACCACTTTTTACCACAATTTTACATTTTTATGCATATTTGACCCTAAAGAGCCCTTCAAAAGCTTTTTTTCCAGTTGAATAACTACCCTCGTTAGCGGATTACACCTTCGGAAATGAGCTTTTGTATGGACTCTCCGCTCATCTGAAGCGAATTCCGGAGGATCTCAATCGTATGTTGCCCCAGGTGAGGTGGTGGTAAAAAGTGGGGGGAATTTTCGGCCGCGGGCGTTCCGACGTAGGTTTTCACACCCGTCCTGTCTGCCGAAAGCAACAACAGATCATTTGCCTGAGGTAGATCCATCACATCCTTAATGTTCCGGACAATGCCGGCCGGTATTTTAGCCTGATTCATGCTTTTTATTATGGTACCGGCGTCATATTCCGAAAAACATTGCCGAAGGGTCTGGTTTAACAGTACCCGGTTGGCAACCCGTGAAGCATTGGTACTAAAGGCAGCTTCATGGGCAAGTCCGGCGATATCCAGCAACCCGCACAGGTCTTCGAACTGGCGGTCGCTACCTATTGCCAGAATGATCTCGTACCCGTCGGCGCTGAGAAAAACATCTCCATATGGAGCGATATTGGGGTGGGATGAGCCCTGTTTTTGTGGGATTTTACCACCTATGAGCCAATTGGTGGCCTGATTAGCCAGCGACGAAATAGCAGCCTGGATCAACGATACCTCCACAAAACCGCCTACGCCGGTTCTGGCTTTTTTAAGCAGCGCCAGCAGGATCCCCTCTTTGAGGTGATGGGCCGCGAGAATATCCACCAACGCAACGGGCATTTTTAATGAAGTCTTACCCGGCTCCCCGTTTACGGACATGAATCCGGCCTCCGCTTGTATCACCGCATCGTAGCCTACACGGGGGTCGTTCGACCCATAGCCGGTGATCTGGCCATAAATTAATCCGGGATTCAGGCCGCTCAGCGTTTCATAATCCATCCTGATCTTACGTGAATCTCCGGGCTTATAACTTACAATAATGATGTCCGACTGTTTTACCAGCGCATGTACAATAGAGCGGCCCTCGTCGCTTTCCAGGTTTATGGCTATGGATTTTTTGCCCCAGTTCGCGGAACAAAAATAGGCTGACCGGTCGTCGGTCATTTCACCACTACCTTTCCAGCTTCTGGTTACATCGCCTGACGTTTTGGGATTTTCTACTTTTATTACCACCGCACCCAGTTCTGCGAAAAACTGACCGACGGAAGGACCAGCCAGAACGGAGGCCAGCTCCAAAACCCTTAGCTCTTCAAACATTTCTAAATCGATTGAATGTGTACATTTTTACCAAAATTGCTGTATCGCCGCGAATTGTAAATCATTTCGCGCATTTTTGTGTTTTTTGTTCGAAAAACGCGGAAGATGAAGAGAATCGGAACAGCTTTATTCATAGGCTACGCCCTGACCGGGTGTCTGGCCACAAAAGAGAAAGAAACGGTATTAAAAACCGGCATCTGGAGAGCTACTATCGAGATCCAGGGTCAATTGTTACCTTTTAATTTTGAAGTGGAAAAAGACAAGGCTGACGGGTTTGATATCTATTTGAAAAACGCGGAAGAACGGATCCTGCTGGATGAAGTAACGGTTGCAGGCGATTCGATCGATATTGCCCTTCACGTATTTGATGCAGACATCAGGGCTCGTATCTCGGGCGACACGCTGCGGGGTGAATTCATCAAAAATTACGAAAAGGATTACCGGATTCCCTTTCACGCTGTTTACGGCCAATCGTTCCGGTTCGAGCTTGACAAAGTGCAAGACAGTATTCCCGACTTTTCCGGAAAATACGAGGTGACGTTCGTGCACGAATCCGATACAACACCCGCTGTCGGAATTTTCCGCCAGACAGGTGACCAGGTTACCGGTACGTTTCTTACACCGACGGGCGACTATCGGTACCTGCAGGGTAATGTAGCAAACGGACTGATGCAGCTGAGTACGTTCGATGGAAATCACGCTTATCTTTTCAGGGCACGCATGGAAGCCGACGGAACCCTGAACGGCGAATACTACTCCGGCAAAACGTGGAGTGAATTTTGGATTGGGGAGAAGAATGAAAACGCCACCCTGCCCGATGCGGAGAAGCTAACTTATCTGAAGGAAGGATTCGATCGCATTACTTTCAATTTTCCAGACGTAACGGGCAAAACGGTCAGCCTGACCGATGACAAGTACAAAAACAAGGTTGTGATCCTTCAGCTCTTTGGAACCTGGTGCCCTAACTGTATGGATGAAACTAAGTTCCTGGCACCGTGGTACAAAGAAAACAATCACCGTGGGGTTGAGATCATCGGACTTGCCTATGAGCGCAAGGATGACTTTGCGTATGCAAGCGAACGGGTGAAAAAAATGACCGGGAAGTTCAATGTGACCTATGACTTCGTAATAGCCGGAACCAACGACAAGGAAAAAGCTGCAGAAACCCTTCCTATGCTTAATAAAGTCGTTGCATTTCCGACGACCATTTTTGTGGGTAAGGACGGGAAGGTGAGGAAGATCCACACCGGTTTTTCAGGCCCGGGTACCGGTCCTTATTACGATGAGTTCATCCAGCATTTTAATGAGACCGTAAATGAGCTTTTAAACGAAGACGCAACTTCATCCATTAACCCGTAGACTGCTTGGCGGAAAGTGAATTAAAAAACAAAAATGAATAAAAGAGTTGTTGTTGGATTGTCAGGCGGAGTGGACTCCAGTGTAACCGCGTATTTACTGAAGGAACAGGGATATGAGGTGATCGGAATGTTTATGAAGAACTGGCACGACGATTCGGTCACCATCAGCAATGAATGTCCGTGGTTGGACGATAGCAACGACGCGATGATCGTTGCGCAGCACCTGGGGATTCCCTTTCAGGCAATCGATCTCAGCAAGGAATACAAGGAACGGATCGTCGACTACATGTTTGCGGAATATCAACGGGGTCGAACGCCGAATCCCGATGTTCTTTGCAACCGCGAGATCAAGTTCGATATTTTCCTGAATGCAGCCCTCAAACTCGGAGCGGAGTTCGTTGCAACGGGGCACTATGCGCGTAAGGATTCTTTCAAAAAAAACGGTGAGACGGTCTATCGTCTTCTGGGCGGGAAAGATCCCGGCAAGGATCAAAGTTATTTCTTGTGTCAGCTCACACAGGCGCAGCTCTCAAGGTCACTTTTTCCGATCGGCGAACTTTTGAAATCGGAAGTCCGGGCGATCGCCAAGCGGATAAACCTGGTAACCGCCGACAAAAAAGACTCGCAGGGATTATGTTTTGTAGGAAAAGTCCACTTACCGGAATTTCTGCAACAGCGCTTGGAAACCAGGGACGGAAGCGTTATCGATATGCCCGCTCATGCGATGGCTTTTCAAAATGATTCTGTTTCCGACGATCTGAAAACCATCTCCGCTCCTTATAAGCTGGATCCCGATCAAGGTACGATCGTGGGGAAACATAAAGGAGCTCATTATTATACCGTTGGTCAGCGAAAGGGACTAAACCTTGGTGGTTTTGAAAAGCCGTTATTTGTCATCGGTACGGATACAGCTAGAAATATTATTTACACCGGTATGGGTGAAGATCATCCGGGTCTTTACAGGCGGGGGTTGTTTATTCCAAAAAACGAAGTTCATTGGATCCGTGAAGACCTGAAATTAACGGAAGGCGAGTCTGCGGTTTACACCGCCAGGATCCGTTACCGGCAGCCGCTCACGGCGTGTACGTTGTACGATAGAGCGGAAGGTCTTTACATTGTTTTTGATACACCGCAAAAAAGTATTACTCCCGGTCAGTTTGCCGCCTGGTACAAAGACGACGAACTCGTGGGATCCGGTGTCATTGCCTGACGGTTTGTTTGCGATCAGTCTTTAAAATCCCCTAAAAACAGGATAAACACACTATAAATTCTTCGCTTTTTTTTGCCCGGAAGCTGATTAATGTGTGTGTATTATGGTTTTATTTTATTTAATTTTCGAAAACAATGAGCACGGTTATTCGTTACTATAGCCGGTGTTTAACGGTGAAATTTTACACAGTACCCGGCACCACAATTTTCATTGTTTAATCTGTAAATTTTAAAATAAAGAAATATGAAAAAAAGCTACATCCTTGGCCTTGCGCTTGTTATCGGTCTATCCATCGCGCAAAATGACTCCTTCGCCCAGTATAAAAAAGGTGATGTCATACTCAATCCCGGATTAGGTCTTGGTTATTGGTATGGTGGTGGTGGATACGGAAGTGGTTTTGCAGCCGGATTCAGTATCAATGCTGAATTCTCCTGTATTCTGGATGAGATTGCCATCGGACCCTATCTGGCTTTTACAAGAAGGACTTATGATCTCGGGGCTGATAACTTCAATTATACATTTATCGATATCGGCGCACGGGGTTCATATCACTTTGCCAAACTTCTTAAAGTGAACAACAGCAAATTCGATCCCTATGCGGGGGCGTTTCTGGGGTTTGTTGCCTCAACCAACAACTATGATGACTATGTCGGTTATAACTACGATTACGGCTACGGCTCCAGGCTCCAGGCTGGTGTATTTGCGGGAGCCCGCTACTATTTCAGCGACAGATTCGGTGCCTTCGGAGAAGTAGGCGTAGGCATGCATCCGATTTTTGTCGGCCTTACGTTCAAGTTAAAGTAAAGAGTGTTCAATCCTTCTTTAGAAGCGTGCGTTCTGTAAAGGACACACGCTTTTTTTATGTCGTTCTAAAGGTCCTTGAGTCCGCTTACACCACCGGAAATGATAAACTTCATGGCTACCGGGCCGGGTATATTCAATGGTTTGATATTTTCTTTCGGCACAAAATAGTGATATCCTGAAAAAGCATAAGAATGCGGGAAATACACTACGACCATGTCTTCCAGTCCCAGATCGGACAGGTCAGGCTGCGTGATAAAACCAATCTGGTATAGGCTGTTGTCTTTATTAATTCTCACCAGAACCGGTTTATTGAATTTTTTCTTGTCGCCAACAAAAGCACCCATCAGATCTTTCACGGCGGAGTAGATCAGTTTTACCAGTGGGATCCGGTTCATGCCATGGTCAAACCATTCCGCGAAGGTTTTGAATGCGAAGTTGGTCGTCAGGTAACCGAAGGCGGTAATCGCAAACAATATGATTGCGAATCCCAATCCCGGGTATGGGAGGTTTAACAGGTTATCGAGCCACGTGAAGGATACATAGATAAAATAGGCGGTGGCTACGAGGGGAACGATAAAGAGGGTTCCGCTGAAAAAGTAGCGGAGGATACGTCTGGCTGTGTTTTCCATGTTGAAAAAAAAGGCTTCCGATTTTCCCGGAAGCCTCAGTTTCGTTTTCTGTTTTCTTTTATAAAGAGAAGCCCAGGAAGCTAAGAAATCCGAATGACATCAACCCGACGAGGATAAAGGTAATCCCCAGGCCTCTTAGTGGCGCCGGTACGTTTGAATACTTCATTTTTTCCCGCACACCCGCAAGGGCAACGATAGCCAGCATCCAGCCAATGCCGGAACCAAATCCAAATACGGAGGCTTCAACCAGATCATAAGGTCTGGCAACCATAAAGAGTGCACCACCCAGTATAGAGCAGTTCACGGCAATCAGCGGGAGAAATATTCCCAGAGTACCGTATAGCGCCGGAGAGAATTTTTCCACAGCCATTTCGGTCAGCTGCACGACGGCCGCAATAACGGAAATGAATACAATGAATTGAAGAAAGTTAAGATCGACGCCGGCAAAATCCGCTCCCAACCAGGCGAGGGCACCGGCATTGAGGATATAATTCTGGACCAGCCAGTTAATCGGTACTGTAACCGTTAGTACAAAGATCACGGCGATTCCAAGGCCAAAAGCCGTGCTCACCTTTTTTGATATCGCCAGGAACGAACACATGCCCAGGAAGTAGGCAAAGATCATGTTGTCGATAAAAATCGACCGGACTCCTATGTTAATCAGATTTTCCATCATTTATTCATTAATGTGATTCACGATATCCGTTTATTGCCCGTTGTATCCAGATCACTACACCAAGCAGGATGCAGGCTCCAGCCGGAAGGAGCATTAACCCGTTCCCTCTATAGTGCAACCCAATCGCTTCAAATACTTTAAAGCCAAAAATTGCCCCACCACCCAATAATTCGCGAAAGAAAGCGAGCGTCATCAGGATCAATCCATAACCCAGGCCATTTCCAAGACCATCCAGGAAAGAAGGCCAGGGTTTATTGCCCATGGCAAAAGCTTCCAATCGTCCCATTACGATACAGTTTGTAATGATCAATCCAACGAATACGGAGAGCTGTTTGGAGACATCGTACACATAAGCTTTCAGCACCTGGTCGACCAGGATCACCCATAGCGAAACCACAGCCAGCTGTACGATGATCCGGATCCGCGAAGGAATGGAATTGCGGAGGGTCGAAATCACAACGTTAGAGGAGGCTGTCACAATCAACAACCCGATCGACATAACAAAAGCGGGTTTCATCTGTGTTGTTACAGCTAGTGCCGAACAGATGCCCAGAATCTGAACAGTAATTGGATTGTCTATATCCAGCGGATTGGATATCAGTTTTTTGTTTTTCTTGGAGAATAACGGTTCTGTTTTCTTTTCCTGTATTGCAACAGCTTCTGTACTCATACCCGGTAATTTAATTTTTTCTGTTCTTTGTGATGTATTTCTCGTAGGCTGACAGATAATCCTTCAGCATATTATTGACTCCTTTTCCGGTCAACGTCGCCCCGGACATGCCATCAACTTTGTGCGGGTTATCGCTGTAATCCTGGCCTTCGCCTTTCATCATCGTGACGGAAACAAGCTTGCCCTGATCGTAAATGGTTTTGCCTTTATATCGATCCTGAACCTCCTGATCTGTCTCGATCCTGGCGCCCAGGCCGGGGGTTTCCCCTGCGTGCTGGAACTTCACACCTTGTATCGTGTTGAGATCAGCCTGAAGAGCCACGAAACCCCAAATGCTATTCCATAAGCCATAGCCAAATACCGGAAGCACGATGTAGTCGGTTTTCGTAGAATCACTTTCATTTTTAAATTCATAGACCGGCAGCAGTCGTTGCGCCGGGGCCTTCTTATATTCCACAGCAAGGTTTACATCCTTAGGTTGCATGCCGGGTTTTACATTTCCTTCATAGTCGACAACGTATGCTTTTACTCTTTTCGCATATAGACCGTTGATATCCTCGCCTTCATCGATCGAAATAACTGTAGACAGGATATTTTTTTTCTGCTCCTGATCAATGTTGAATTGTTGTTTTTCTTTGAGGCCTTCGGAAGCCAATGCCAGTAACCCACCACATATAATGGTCAGCGCTGCAGCATAAAGGATGACGTATAAGTTAGACTGTCGCACGTTGTAATCTTCTTTTTTTGTTTGCACTTACCACAAAATAATCAATCAGCGGGGCGAACACATTCATGAAGAGGATCGCCAGCATGATCCCTTCCGGATAGGCCGGATTAAATACCCGGATCAGTACGGTAAATATACCTATTAATAATCCATAGAACCATTTACCCGTTTCTGTCTGCGCTGCTGTAACCGGGTCGGTTGCCATAAACACGGCACCAAAAGCGAGTCCGCCGATCACCAGGTGGTAATGTGCCGGAAGCATTGTATATGGATTGCCTCCAACCAGGTTCAGAAATAAACCCATACCATAAGCGCCGGCGAAAACACTGACGATAATCTTCCAGCTTCCAACGCCTGTGGCGATGAGAATAAACGCGCCGACGAGGCACATTAAGGTAGATGTTTCACCCACACAACCGGGCATAAAGCCCAGGAACATATTTGTGAAACTATATATGTTGTCGGCCCATCCGGTACCAAAAGCGCTCAGCGCCGTCACAGCGTTCTCACCGGTGGTAACCGCATTAGCCGCGACTGCCAGTGGTGTCGCGCCGGAGTAACCTGCCACGGTTTTCGCTCCCTCCGGGATATACGTCCACACTTCTCCGGCAATATCAACCGGGTAGGCAAAATATAAGAATGCACGCGCTGTCAGTGCAACATTTAAAACATTCATTCCGGTTCCGCCAAAAGCTTCCTTCCCGATAATAACTGCAAAAATGGTCGCCACACCCACCTGCCATAGAGGGATATCAGGGGGCATTACCAGGGGAATAAGCATTCCCGTGACCAAAAATCCTTCGTTGACGGGGTGCCTTCTTAGCGTGGCAAACACGAACTCTACTCCAAGTCCGGTAGCATAGGAGACAACTATAATAGGAAAGACCTGAACTGTACCGATCCATATCTTGTCCCAAAGTTCACCTTCCTGTCCCAGGGCTAAAAAATGCTGATGGCCTACATTATATATTCCGAAAAGGAGGCAGGGAACCATAGCGAGGATTACCGTCATCATGAGTCGCTTCATGTCGACGGCGTCGCGGATCTGTGCGCCTTTTGCACCGGTTGTTGTATTGGGGACGAAGGCAAATGTATCCAGGGCCTCAAAGACATAGTAGTATTTCTCCCACTTACCGCCTTTTTCGAAGTCGTGCTTAACCTTATCCAGTGTATTTCTTAAAAACTTCATATTAATCAGCTATTCAGCATTAAGTCAATTCCTTCGCGTAGTATACCCTGTACGTTATGTTTGGACACATCCACAAATTCGCACAAGGCCAGGTCTTCCTCGATAACTTCGTAGATTCCCAGGGCTTCCATGTCGTCATAGTCCTCCGCGATGATGGCTTTCAACAAATGGGTTGGTAAAACATCAATGGGAGTAACCTGCTCGAAAACGCCCGTTTGCACAAAAGCCCGTGGTTCCCCTTTTGTGTTGCTGTCCAGCACAAATTCCTTCTTGTAATTCATGAAGGAAAAAAGACCCCACGCTCGGCTGAAACTCAGTTTATTAATACTGGGTGTAATCCATCCCAGGAATTCATATTTATCGCCTTCCGGGATCACGGAAACAAGCTGGTCGAAAAATCCGATATGGTCTTCCAAACCTATTCTGGTTCCCGTCAGCACATTACCGGACACGACACGGACATGGTCCTGCTTCAGGTTGTTGTGAAGGAACCTCTTCACGCAGGCGCCGGTATATGTTTTAAAGTATTGCGGATCCTTCACTTCAGATCCGGCGACAGCGATCAGCTTGGATGCATCATAAACTCCGTTAAGAAAAAGCTTACCAATCTGAATAACGGCAAACGGACTTATCGTCCAGACCGCATCCATTTTTCCGATAGGGTCAAGGTGATGGATCTGGATACCGACACACCCTGAAGGATGCGGGCCAGAAAATTTATTCAGTTCCACACCTTTGACCTGTGCGAAGGATGGACTGATCTCGCGAGCGGAATGAACATTTAAATGAACCGGTCCAGGTGTGAATTTTTTCAGGATGTCTATACCAATCTGAAAAAACTGCTCCTGGCCTTTAAAAAGAAAATTATAGTCGGGTGCGAGCGGATGGGAGTCAAATCCGGAAACAAAAATAGATTTAGGTGTCTCAGACGGATCAGCCACGATCCCGTAAGGCCGTTGGATAATATTGGGCCAAACACCGCTGCTTAACATTTGTTCCTGTGCTTTTTCCCGGGTAATGCTGCCGATTTCGGAGACCGTATATTTGGTAAAGGGAGCATACTCAATCGTTTTATCCGCGAGTATTTTGACCTCCAGGAGCTTTCGTTTTTCTCCGCGCTTAACTTCCACCACCTCTCCGCTTACAGGAGCGGTGAATACAATTTTCTCAATCTTTTTATCATGGAACAAGGGTGATCCGGCCTTGACGGTATCGCCTTGATTTACCACCATTTTGGGCATATAAATGCCGTGAAAATCAGACGGTTTAATAACAAAAGTTTCAGGCTGGTCAGCGGGTCCAATTTTTAAGGCAGCTTTCCCGGCAAGGTTGATATCGAAGCCTTTTTTAAGTCGAATAAATTTGCCCATGTAGACGGCGGTATGTTTAGGAACGGGGCAAAATTAGTATTTTTTCGCACATCCAACAGGCTATTCTCATATTATTGGGGCCGTTCAAAAAACACATTTCGACGTTCCGGAAAGGCGGGAAAAACAGCCTGAAAATGTGCCGGTTATCGCGGCAATATGATCTTCGCCAGGGCCAATCTTACCACCTCATCGACCTGCTCGTCGAGGGTAATGTGGGTTGTGTCCAAAAGAACAGCATCCCCGGCTTGCCTGAGCGGACTTTCGGCCCTGGTCGTATCAATCTTGTCACGGTGAAGAATATTCTCCATCACATCGTCCAGGTCTACCAGTTGGTCTTTTTCAAGCAGTTCCTTCTGCCTGCGAAATGCGCGGACAAGCAGGTCAGCATTCATAAACAGTTTTAGCTCCGCCTGGGGAAATACCACTGTTCCAATATCCCTTCCATCCATCACTACCGCCTTCTCCCGTCCCATTTTACGTTGCTGCTCCACCATCGCAGAACGAACCTCCCGGATAGTACTTACCTGGCTGACCATCTCGGAGACCCGCATGCTGCGAATCGCTTTTTCCACGTTCAAGCCATTAAGAAACGTCTCCGTTTTATTCCGTGAATTGATCTTAAACGTTACTTCGATCTGCTGAAGGGCTTTAAAAATCTCTTTCGGGTTGGTAAGGGCCACGTGGTGATCCAGGAAATACAGTGTAACGGCCCGGTACATGGCGCCGGTATCAATGTACCGATAGCCGAGGATATTGGACACTTCTTTTGCCGTGGTACTCTTACCACAGGCTGAATATCCATCAATGGCGATCACAATTTTTCTGAAATTCATTAGCAATCTTTTAAGGGACAGGGAATTGGCTTCCCGGGCTTCAGTTTTTTGTGCTTTTTCGGATGGTGCGAAGCGCAGGATTCGAGAAAAAGCACCAGTATCAGAATAATGGAAAAGCTTATTAGTCTCTTCATGTTGTACCTGGTATAAGTCCAAAAGTAGTTCAATTGATCTGACCGCACAACTTCAAAACACCTGTGTAAAAACGACTGTACAACGCAAGCGGTTAACCTTCGTGTTGTCGAAATAGCTTTGTAAATTGCTAAAAAAGAAAGTGATGGAAACAAACGACCCGGGAAAAGCGGAAAAGTCCTTCAAAAATTTCGGCAAAAAAGTAGATGAACTTCTCGCCGAATTCGGTGAGGCCGGAGAAAAACTTCAAAAGGAGTTTGCCGCAAAATTGGAAGAACTGAAAATTTCCGCTGAAAAATTGAAAAGCGAATCCGAGAACAAGGAACGCTGGAAAGAAGTGGAGGACAGTTTGAAAAAAGCAGGTGACGAGTTAAGCAAGGCTTTTAAAGCTGCATTCAAAAAACGCGAGCCCGAAAACAAACCCTAGAGGATCACCGCGAACACGGCCTAAAAAACCTTTAGATTTTCACGCGCTTCCAGCGTCCCCTTCTGAAAATGATAATTCCGGCAACTGCCATTAAGGATTCCGCCACCGAGATGGCCGCGTACACACCTGCCGGCCCGAATGCGAGCACCTTTGCCAACGTATAGGCCAGGGGAATCTGAAATACCCAAAAGCCAAAGAAACATATTATCGTCGGTGTACGCGTATCGCCCGCTCCGTTAAACGACTGGTTCACGACCATGCCATAAGCATAAAAAATATAACCCAATGAAACGATTTGCAGGCAGAGAATACCGTTGTCAAGGACTGTTTCGTCAGTCGTAAAAAGACGGAGGATCGGTCCTGCCAAAGTAAAAAACAGTACCGTAACAACACCGAGAAAAAGCATGTTCAGGAATGCCGCCCTCCAGACGGATTTCTCCGCCCGGTCCGGGTGGCCGGCTCCCAGGTTCTGTCCAACCAGCGTTGCCGATGCATTCGCCATACCCCACGCAGGCAGGATGGCGAAAACAATTACACGTATGGCAATCGTATATCCTGCCAACGCCGCGCTGCCAAATTCAGACACGATCCGGACCAGGAAAACCCAGCTTGCCGATCCGATTAAAAACTGCCCGGTACCACCTGCTGAAACCTTCACCAGCCTGACGATGATATTCCACTGAACGATGAAGTTCTCCCGGTGCAGCTTGATCAGTCCCCTGCCCTTCTGCAAATGGTAAACCTGGTACAAGACCCCGGTGCCCCGTCCAATGTTTGTCGCGATTGCAGCTCCTTCCACACCAAATCCGGGGAGTGGTCCGAACCCGAAAATAAACAGTGGATCCAACACGATATTTAAGATATTGGCGAGCATCAGTGCACGCATAGCAATGGAAGCATCGCCGGCCCCTCGAAATATTCCGTTGATCAAAAACAGCATCATGATCGTGATATTCCCGGATAACATCCAACGGGTATAACCCGCATTCTTCCCGATAAGGGCTTCGCTCGCGCCCATCAACCGCAGCAGATCTGTAGAAAATAAAATTCCTGTTATCGCGATGACTAACGATAGCGCCAGACCAACGAAAACAGCCTGTGCGGCCGCTATCTCGGCAGCGTTGATATCTTTTTCCCCCACCCTGCGGGCAACCATCGCCGTCACCCCCATACTTAGTCCCATCGCGAGCGAGTAGATAAGGGTTAACATGGATTCGGTGAGGCCGATGGTAGCGACGGCATCGTTGTCGTTCAATTGACTTACGAAGTAAACATCCACGACAGCGAAAATCGACTCCATGGCCATTTCCAGGATCATCGGAATGGACAGAAGAAAAATCGCACGGTTTATACTACCTGACGTATAATCCTGCTGTTCGCCTTTAATGGCCTGACGGAATAAACGTAAAAACGAGTTGAGCTTTGTAAATACTGACATGTGACTTGCATAATGTTTGTAAATGGAAATTATAGCTCCAGGATTGAAGCACCGTTGAAAATACAAGTCCGGGCGTACCGAACCTTAGCAAGTCAGGATCATATGCGTGTTATAGAATAGAAATTGAATCTTAGGTTACGTGAAAGGATGCAGATAGGTTTTCCTTTTTTTAACAAATATTATTTCAGGCGGTGCTGCCTGCCGAATGTACCGGTGTTTGTCCACACCGTGCAATGGTGGCAGAACGATGCAAGGAGAGGAGTAGCTGTTATCCCTGCAATTGCAAGACCGATTCAGCATACCGGTCACTGCCCGAAAATTCTCCCCATGCGTTTAATCAGTCTTTTTGTACCGTGCTCGACCCGGACACATCCACCGATACGGACGGATTGCCACGGTATAATAACGAACTGGCTCCGCCCGCTACCACGTCAAGCTGTTCCGTCACCATCACTTTGCCGCTGCTTGCACCCGATACGTTTACTGAAGCTTCACGTACCTGATAGTCGAAAGCTGTCAGTACAGAGGCGCCTGAGATCTCCGCATCGATCATGTCGCCCTCGCCATACATCCGGAGGCTGGACGCACCTGATATAGCGAGATTAATGTGCTGGTACTCCGCATCGAGCTGGCATACAGAAGCGCCGGAAAGGTAAAGGTCCAGGTTCTCGCCGCCGGTGAATCCAACGATCTTGGAGACGCTGGCAGCGGAAAAATTCACCGCATCCAGGTTCGGCATGGTGATGGTGATGTACGTTTCGTGCTTCCTGTTGGCGTTATCATCAAATTGAATCACCAGTGTACTACCGCTTTTAAAGACTTCCAGGTCGTTGATGTTTCGCCGGTCTCCCCTTGCCTGTATGGAATAGGTATTTCCATGCTCGACCCTTACGTTGAGGGCGCTTCCCATTTCGAGCCGGTCGAAATCGACGATGGCAAATTCTTTTTCAACTTCCTGAAGAGGTCCCGGGTCCTCGGTTTCGCATGCTGACAGTATCAGCACGATGATCGCAGAAAGGAATAAAGAGAGGTTTTTTTTCAGATGTAACATAAACGTAGTCGGTTGATCCTGCATCAGGACAACCATTGGGAAAATTACCCCTATGCCGCCCGTGAAATTTCCCATGGGAGGGGAAAAACTGCGCGTTAACCTTCGTCAGGCGATCGAAATTGATTTCATATTGACAAATTCCTTTATGCCCGCCTCCGACAGCTCCCGTCCATAGCCGGATTTTTTTATTCCTCCGAAAGGCAAACGTGCATCCGATTTCATTAGCGCGTTTACGAAGACAGAACCGGATTCAATTTCGCGCGCCATTTTTTCACCCTTTTCCAAATCGCGTGTCCAGACGGAGGCACCCAATCCGAACGGGCTTGCATTGGCCAGTGCGATCGCCTCTTCGTCGGATGCGGCAGGAATAACAGCGGCAAGGGGTCCGAATGTTTCTTCGTCGAATGCACGCATTCCGGGAGCGACGTTATCCAATAAGGCCGGTTGAAAATTGGCATCCTGCCGCTGTCCACCGTGAACGAGCCGGGCGCCTTGGTCAATCGACGCATTAAGCTGGACCTCGAGTGACTCGGCGAGGTCGATACGAGCCAGAGGCCCGGTTGTAACGGCAGCATCGAAAGGGTCACCCTGCGTCAGCGCCCTGATGTTATTTACAAAATAGTTCACAAATTCATCCCTGACGCTTTTGACAACAATGAACCGTTTTGCTGCGATACAGGACTGCCCGGCGTTTTGCATACGCGACTGGGTAGCAATCCTGGCTGCCAGTTCCAGGTCGGCGTCGGCCAGGACGATAAACGGATCGCTCCCACCGAGTTCAAGCACCGACTTTTTGATATACTTGCCGGCCAGGGATCCGACACGCGACCCTGCAAACTCGCTTCCCGTCAATGCGACACCCTGAACAATAGGGGACTGAATAATACTTTCGATCGCGTCGTTATTGATGACGAGTGATTGAAACACACCATCGGGAAATCCCGCTTCAAGGAAAATCTTTTCAAGCGTCATGGAACATTGTGAGACGTTGGATGCATGCTTTAGCAGTCCAACATTTCCGGCCATCAATGCAGGCGCCGCGAAACGAATAACCTGCCAAAACGGAAAGTTCCAGGGCATTACAGCCAATATCGCTCCCGTTGGCGCGTAGGTAACCATACTCTTCCTGGCTTCGGTATGGATTACTTCGTCGGCCAGGAAACCTTCGGCGTGTTCCGCGAAATAATCGCACCCTGCTGCGCATTTTTCCACCTCCAGCCGCGCCTCGGAAATCACTTTTCCCATTTCCCAGGTGATGATTCGCGCATATTCCTCCTTATTTTTCCTCAAAACACCTGCTGCGCGCAGCATACAGTCGCGGCGCCGGGCGAATGTTGTTCGTTTCCAATGGCTATAGGCAGTGGAAGCATTTTCCAGTTTTTTCCGGATACCCTGGGGATCAAGCTCCTCAAATTCTCCAACTATTGACTGATTGAATGGATGAATGGATGTAAGCATTGGCGAGTGTTATGTTAAGGTTTTTTTGATACAAGCTTCAAGGTTTTGGCTTCAAGGTCTTGGCTTCAAGCTTTTGGCTTCAAGATTGAAGCCTGAAATCTTACCGCGTCAGCCATTTTACCCTTAACCTCACACAGGTTAGGTTCGATGTAAAGACGGGTACCGGTAAAAAACGCAAAAAAGAAAAGCCAGGTTCATGGCCTGGCTCTCAAGTTTCACAATGGCATTAAAATTATCCGATAGCCACACGCTTAAATTCAGCGACTGTCAGCCCTTTGGTAATACTATCCAGGTATTGGGCAACCGTTTTAGAGTTGTCCTTAACAAACGGCTGATGTAGCAATGTGTTGTCCTTGAAGAAACGCTGCAGTTTTCCCTGTGCGATCTTTTCGACCATATTTTCAGGTTTGCCTTCAGCCAGTATTTGCGCCTTGGCTATTTCAAGCTCTTTTTCAATGACGGTTTTGTCGACTGACTTTTCGTCGATACCAACCGGGTTCATAGCGGCAATCTGCATCCCCACATCCTTACCTGCGTCCGTCACATCTTTGCCGTTTACACCTTTCAGCGACACGAGAACACCAAGTTTGGAGCCAACGTGAATATAGGAAACAACCGTTTCGCCCTTCATGAAGACATACTCACTGACCTCGACCTTCTCACCAATTTTTCCCACCAGTTCCACAATCTTTTCGTTGAGCGTAAGATCGCCGGCTTTTAAACCTAACAATGTGTCTTTATCAGCGGGTTTTTTCGAAAACGCGGTATCGACGATCAATTTACCCAGCGACTGGAACTCTTCATTTTTGGCAACGAAGTCCGTTTCACAGTTCAGTGCAATAAGGAACGCCTCCTTTTTGTCGTCGCTTACTTTGACGAACACGGAACCTTCCTTGGCATCCCTGTCGGAGCGGGACGCCGATACTTTCTGGCCCTTTTTTCTAAGGATCTCAATAGCTTTTTCAAAATCCCCTTCAGCTTCGGTAAGGGCTTTTTTACAATCCATCATACCGGCACCCGTCATCTGACGGAGCTTGTTTACATCTTGTGCTGAAATTGCTGACATATTTATTTTCGATTTTACGAGTTTGAATTACGACTTGGCTCTAAACAAATCGTCCTACCAGCTTTAAGTTTCAGCAAAGCGGCAGGACGACGAAAGATTATTGGATATTTTATTTTGCTTCTTCTACCGGCTCGTCAACGCGTCTTTTTTCGTCTTCGTCTTTCTTGTGCGCTGCATCTTCCTTGTCCTTCTTGCGTTCCATCAACGATTCTTCAATCACTTTCCCAATATATTTTGTAAGGATGGAAATTGATTTAAATGCATCGTCATTCGCAGGTACCGGGAAATCAACACCGGAAGGGTCAGAGTTGGTATCAACCAATGCAAATACGGGGATATTCAGTTTTTGTGCTTCCGTAACAGCAATATGCTCACGCTTTACATCGATTACAAACAAAGCTGCCGGAAGTCTGTTAAGGTCGGCTATTCCGCCCAACAATTTCTCAAGCTTCGCTTTCTCACGGGTAATCATTAACCGTTCGCGTTTTGCGAGGTTTGTGAAGGCTTCATCTTTCATCAGTTTTTCGATCTGAGAAAGCTTCTTCAGGGACTTGCGGATCGTCGCGAAGTTGGTAAGCATACCACCCAGCCAGCGTTCCGTCACAAACGGCATATTCAGGCGTTTTGCTTCTTCGGTTACAATATCCTTCGCCTGCTTCTTCGTTGCCACGAACATGATCTTGCGACCTGACCGTACAATGTTTCTCAGCGCGAATGTTGCCTCATCCAGACGCAACAATGTCTTGTTCAGATCGATGATATGGATACCGTTATTTTCCATGAAGATGTATTCAGCCATCTTCGGGTTCCACTTGCGGGTAAGGTGACCAAAATGTACACCTGCATCCAACAACTCCTGATATGTTAATTTTTCAGCCATTCTCTTCGTACGATTAACGCTTGCTAAACTGGAATTTCCTTCTTGCTTTTCTTCTACCTGGTTTCTTACGCTCAACCATACGTGAATCGCGCGTCATGAAGCCTTCTTTTCTCAACGTAGGTTTATTTTCAGGACTGATCTGAACCAGTGCGCGGGCAATACCCAACCGCACCGCCTCCGCCTGACCGGTCACACCACCACCCTCAACATTCACACTGACATCGTAACTTGCCTCCAATTTCAGGGCGGCAAGGGCCTGTTTCACCAGCGTCTGGTGAATTTCAGAGAGGAAATAATCCTTTAACTCGCGGTCATTTACGATGATATCTCCTTTTCCGGGCTTTACATAAACCCTGGCAATGGAGGTCTTTCTTCTACCGATGGTGTTAATAATCTGCATGTATCAGAATTTAATTTCTTTAGGTTGTTGTGCTGTGTGAGGATGTTCAGTTCCGGCATAAACATGCAGGCTTCTGAAAAGTTCGCTACCCAATCTGTTTTTAGGAAGCATGCCGCGAACCGCATGTTCGATCAGGCGCTCAGGATGCTTGGAACGGATCATCGTCGGTGTATGCTCCCGCTGTCCTCCCGGATATCCGGAGTGTGTGAAGATCACACGGTCGGTCCATTTTTTTCCCGTCATCCTCACCTTTTCGGCATTGATAACAATGACATTATCACCGCAATCAACATGAGGGCTGTAACTTGGCTTGTGTTTGCCACGGATAATATGCGCGATCTGGCTCGCAACACGACCCAGTACCTGAGAATTTGCATCAACCACGACCCAGCCTTTTTCTACTGTGGCTTTGTTCGCATAGGTCGTTTTATAGCTATTGTGATCCATTTTAGTTGGTATAAATCAAATTAAATACACTACCCCTTCAAAAAGGGACACAAAGGTAAACTGCCGTTATTTGAAATGCAAGCTGATCCTGAATTTTGAATCGGTCCGCGAGCCCTGAAAACCACCTTAAATTGAATAAACAGCTGTTAATTAAAGGTTTCTACCGCTCTTCTTCATGCGAAACCATCACTAATATTATTGAAAAAAGCCCCGGAAATGCCCGGAAAAGAGGACGATACAGGGGGTAAAAACGATCCGCCGATAGCTTTCATCGTTACGAACCCTAACGATTGAGCTCCAGTTGCCTGATCAGCGCCTGCATATCCTTTTGGTAGGGCGCCTGGATTTTCAGATCATGACCTTCCATATCCGCAAATTCCAGTGAAAAAGCGTGAAGGGCCATCCTTTTCATAAAGGGCTGCTCCTCGGTCTCCTTTTTCAGATTAAAACCCCTTTTTATCTGGGAAAGGTAGAACGGTTTGCCGCCGTACACCTCATCGCCGGCTATCGGCGCTCCCAGAACCGACAGATGGATGCGGATCTGGTGCATCCTGCCCGTTATCGGCCTGCATTCCAGCAAGGTGTGATTCTTGTAAGAGGAAAGCGCTGTAAAATAAGTCTGGGCCGGCTTACCCTCCCGCTTGCTGATCTTTACCGTTCCATCCTCCTGCTTGAGTATGGGGGCATCCACCAGTTGCTCACTGAAGTTGTGAATACCGTCAACGACGGCATGGTAAATTTTTGTGACCTCGCGCTTTTCGAATTGTATGCTCAGATGGCGGTAGGCATCCGGATTTTTGGCTATCGCCAGCACGCCGGATGTTTCCTTGTCCAGGCGGTGGCAAACCTGTGCCGTGGGAACGTATTCACGGGCCATAGCTAACAGATTCGATTTCTCCTTCCTGTCTTCCAGCGTCGATAAGAACGGAGGCTTGTTAACAACAACAAAGTCATCGGTTTCAAAGAGGATGATCTCTTCAAATTTGATCCTGGGTGCCTTCAATAGTTTTGTGATTTTAAGAAGTCTGTAAATCCACCGCTTCGGGCTTTACGCGCGGCAATTTAAAACTAAATGTCGAACCCTTTCCGGGAATACTTTCAACTTCGGGTTTTGAATGATGACTGTCCAATATGTGTTTCACGATCGCCAGGCCTAATCCTGTTCCTCCTTTTTCCCGGCTGCGACTTTTGTCCACACGGTAAAATCTCTCGAAAATGCGGATCTGATGTTCCGGCGCTATCCCCTCTCCGCTGTCTTTCACATAGGTCACCACATTTTTCTTACCCACGTCAAAGCCGACGATCACTTCGCCACCGTCATGTGAATGCTTGATGGCATTGGAGATAAGATTTGTCAGAACCTGGTTGATCCGCTGCCAGTCGGCATAGACCCAAACCTTCCCTTCATCTCCGTCGATCCTCAGCTTCATGTCCTTCTTCTCCGCTTTCTCTTCGAACTGTTCAAATACTTCTTCCGTCAGTTTATAAAGGTCGATGTTTTCAAAATGCATTTTGATCTGACCGGTTTCCAGGTGGGAAAGCGTAAGCAGGTCCTGAACGAGGATATCCAGGCCGTCCAGGCTCTTGGCCGCCTTCTTTAAAAACTTTGTGCGGACAGTCTTGTCATTGACAGCGCCGTCGAGCAGGGTATGGACAAATCCCTGGGCCGCGAAAATCGGTGTCTTCAGTTCATGCGAAACGTCCGCAATGAATTCCCGCCTGAAGGCTTCGATCTTTTTCAGTTCGTCGATCTCCTTCTGTTTCAATTCGGCAAAGGAATAAATATCCTCGTTGATGGTTTTAAGGGGATTAAGGGGCGCCGATTTCTGTTTATCGATCTTGGAGAGCTCTTTCTTCTTAAGTTTGGCCATCAGTTTATATACCTTGTCCAGTTCCCGGAAGATCAGGAACTCCAGGACGACAAAGATGAGGATATAGGAGACGGAGAAACTGATCCCGAATGCGACGAACAACGCGCTGAGGTCAACGCTTTTGAAAAGAGACAGGAAAAGGGAGGTAATCAGTGCAATACAAAGTGCCAGCAAAAGCGCCAATCCCCTAGAACTGTAAACCATATTGAGGTTCGTTTTCCGTTAATCGTGATTCCTCAAATGTACACACGAATAGGGTTCTGATGTTAGGTTAGTTCAGGCTGAATTTATAACCAACCCCTTTTACCGTTGTTATGTAATCATCGCCGATCTTTTCCCTTACTTTCCGGATATGTACGTCGACGGTGCGGGCAAGGACGTATACATCTGAACCCCAGATATTCTGAAGCAGGTCTTCGCGGCTGAACACTTTGTTGGGATTCTGGGCTAAAAAGAACAACAGTTCGAACTCCTTTTTGGGCAGATTTATTTCCCGGCCGTTGATCTTTATCGTGTAGCTCGTTCTGTCAATAGTCAGATCTCCGATCGTGATGGTGCTGGTGGGTGAAGATTTTTTGGAGTCTCTTCTGAACAATGCGCTGATACGACTCATCAGCGCTCTCGGTTTGATCGGCTTATTGATGTAATCGTCAGCGCCGACATCGAACGCCGCCACTTCGGAATACTCCTCCGAACGCGCCGTCAGGAAGACGACAAATGTTTTCTGCAATTCCGGTATGTCGCGTAACAGGCGGCATGTTTCCACACCATCCATTTTCGGCATCATAATATCCAGCAAAACCAGGTCGGGGATAAATTTCTTTGCTATGTCAACAGCTTTTGCGCCGTCAAGAGCGGTTTTTACTTCGTAACCACTCTTTTCAAGATTGTACTTCAGAAGTTCCAGAATCGGCTCCTCATCGTCAACGACAAGCACTTTGTGCATCTGCTTGTTTCCCATAGATAAACTCTTTGGTCAAAAATAGACAGAAAAGGGTGTATTAAAAATGAGGTGGCCTTTATTAACAATTCCTTAATCGGGGTAACATTCGCCAACGTTTGCTATACTTTCCCGTGTTACAGGAATGGATATTTTCCACTGAGATACTCAATATAGGCTCTCAGGTCGGAGTTAAACCTGTTAGCCCACTCGTCTCCGAAAATATCCTGCTTCGCCTGATACTGGCGGAAGTTCATGAAGTAGGCATTGTTGGGCAGTTTTTTCCGGAAGCGGCCGGATGGATGGGTTGTCAACTCGAGTGAAAGCGTATCCAGTGCATTTATGATGTTACGGATAGCCGTTTCCTTTAAAGTTTTCTTTTGCTCCAGCGGCTGTTTGTCGGTCATCGTGGAGTAAAGACTGTCCAGGTGTTTGGCCCCGCGAAGCATGTGGTCGACGAACTTGAGGTAGTCTTTGTCTTCTTCCATGTACGTGATGTACTCGCGGGATTCCCGGCCATAGCGGTCGATCAAAAACTGCTCCGTACCGCGGTCACCGATGAAGGTCGCGAGGTTCTCGTTAAAATCAATACTGTCTTTCACAAAGATCGTCGCGTGCGACATTTCGTGAATGATCAGGTTCGCCAGATCGCCTTCGCTCCGGCTTAACATTTTACTCAATATCGGGTCGGTGAACCATCCTAGCGTAGACCATCCCCCGGGATTGCGGATGATCACATCAAGACCTTCCTTCTCGAGTTCTTCCTTCAGCGCGATAGCTCTTTCTTCCTTGAAAAAACCCTTGTACGGCACCACGCCAACGATGGGAAATTTCCATTCCCTCGGCTTCAGCCGGAAAGGCTCACAAGCCATCACCACCCACATGATCTCCTTCCCTTTCTGATCGTAAAGGGTTTTATAATTCTCCGTGTCTTTTAAGGCCAGGGAGTCGATCGCATATTTCCTGACCTCATCAATAAATACCAGCCTGGCTTTAAGAGAGTCCGGAAAATCAGGATCACTCATAAATTCCTCCACTGGCCGCGCATTCCAGACAATGTTCAGCTGACCGTATCCCTGCCGGGCGCCATAGATGATCAAATCCCAAAAGACGAACAGGGAAACCGCGACCAGGGTCAGTAAGACCAGAACTAATCGTTTTATATATATGCGTAAGCGACTTGCCATACTCTGTCTGAAACTACGTTTTATTGAAAAGGAACTTCGGTCTTGTATCGCCAAAGCTGCATCCGGGTAACGCTAAAACCCATGTTTTATGCAACGATCAAAGCGGTCCGGCCTGCAATATAAAAGCTTTGACACCAGTTGTCATAGTGGTTTATGATTTGTCAACTATCTGAAAGCAATTTGCTTAGCCATTTTGTCTTCAAGGAATACGCGCGATGAAAGCGGAATAGTGAAGAATATCTCGCGCGCGCACGTTTTTAATTTAGGGGTGATGTCGTAATTTCAACCCTGTTATCAGGTTGATCGTTAGCTGCAGGTTCTTCACGTCTCGACACTTTCTCGAATGTAAACCTCTACTATTTTATTTTCGACCTGAACGATTATGTAACATTAATATTTGAACTATACTATGAGTGATGCGAAAGAAAAACTGAAAGCCCTTCAGTCAACATTAGACAAACTGGAGAAGACCTACGGTAAAGGAACCGTTATGAAGCTCAGTGATGAGAAGGTAATGGATGTGCCCGCTATCTCTACCGGCTCATTGGGATTGGATATTGCCCTTGGAATCGGCGGAATTCCCCGCGGAAGAGTAACCGAAATCTACGGGCCGGAATCGTCTGGTAAAACAACGTTAACCCTGCACTGCATAGCGGAAGCGCAACGCCGCGGCGGGCTTGCCGCATTTATTGACGCGGAACATGCCTTTGACAAATCATACGCTGAAAAACTGGGTATCGACACGGAAAATCTATTGATCTCTCAGCCGGATAACGGCGAACAGGCACTGGAAATCGCCGATCACCTGATCCGTTCCGGGGCAATCGACATTATCGTGATCGACTCGGTCGCCGCGCTCGTTCCAAAAAGCGAACTCGAAGGTGAGATGGGCGACAGTAAAATGGGTCTCCATGCCCGGTTGATGTCCCAGGCTCTTCGGAAACTGACGGGTACGATCAGCAAGACCGGATGCGCCTGTATTTTCATCAACCAGCTGCGGGAAAAAATCGGCGTGATGTTCGGTAACCCGGAAACCACTACGGGAGGAAATGCCCTGAAATTTTACGCATCGGTACGACTGGATATCCGCAGAATCGGACAAATCAAGGAGGCTGCTGACGACATCACCGGAAACCGTGTGAAGGTAAAAGTTGTAAAGAACAAGGTTGCGCCTCCATTCAAGGTCGTGGAATTCGATATTATGTATGGCCGGGGCATTTCCAAATCAGGCGAGATCGTCGACCTGGGGGTTGAACTCAACGTGATCCAGAAGTCAGGTTCCTGGTTCTCTTACAACGGGAACAAACTCGGCCAGGGCCGGGATTCCGTCAAACAACTGATCGAGGATAATCCTGAACTGATGGAAGAACTGGAGAAGAAGATCAAGGATAAAATCGCCGGTGTGGAAGATGCGAAGGTGGCCGAAAAAGAGGCAAAATCCGCCGAACGGGAAGCTAAGGTTGCAGCGAAATAAAATTACGGGGTAAGGACATACGATCTGATGTCCTTACCTTTCTTAGATCCCGGACATCCGGAAACCGATCGCGGGGATCAGGCTCTGATTGCATTTACGGGATCCATTCTCGCGGCCATCGCGGCGGGAACAATCCCGGATACCAGGCCAATCACAGAGGATACACCCAAACCAAGAATGATGTTCTTGATCGTAAGGGTAACAACCAGGCTTCCCATCGGAATGAATGTGATCAGGTAAACAAAGAACAAGCCCGCCAGTCCGCCGATCAGACTCAGGAAGATCGCCTCAAACAGGAACTCAAACAGAATAAAATAATTCTTCGCGCCAAGAGACTTTTGCAAGCCGATTATGCTGGTCCTTTCCTTGACGGAAACAAACATAATATTGGCAATTCCAAAACCGCCAACCAGGATCGAAAATCCACCGATGATCCAACCGGCTGTTCCCACGACATCAAACACACCACTGATGACATTCGCGATGGCTTCAGGTCTGTTCAGGACAAAATTGTCTTTCTCGGTCGGGCGTAAACCTCGTCTCACCCGTAGGATACCTCTGACCTCATTCTCCAGTTCGACCAGGCCGATGTCCTCTTCGTTTCCTTTTACACCGATCCGTGAAGTGAGTTCAAAAGGTTCTCCCGTTCCGGTCTGGAAGAGCCTCCGGAAGGACTGGTATGGGATAATGGTGCAATAATCATTGCTGGGTGTTCCCAGGAAGCTTTGGCCTTCCTTGCGGATAACACCGGCAACGATGTATTTAAGGTTCTTGATCTTGATGGTTTTACCAATGGGGTCTTCGCCGTTTAAAAAAAGCGCATTCGCTACTTCATGACCGATAACAGCGATGTTCCGGCCGGACTCCAGTTCTTCGGCGTTAAAAAATCTTCCTTTTTCAATGTTTACTTCGAACACAACATCGTAGCCCTGGCTTCCGCCGATGAGCCGGATCTGCCCGATACTGTTGTTATCGCGCTTGATGTTCATGTTCCCTTTACCCGCAAAAATGGCCATACCATTTTGGTTGTTCAGGTTAGCCTGGAGGAATTTGAATTCGTTGTAGGAAGCGTTGGGCCGCTGCCAGAAGTCCCACCACCTGTATTCCCCGTCGTTATCCGCCGTGAAAGGCCATTTTTCGATATAGATGACACCGGTACCCAGGAAGTTCAGGCTATCCTTGATGTTCTTTTCCAGGGAGTCGACCAGGGTTAAAACGGAGATGATGGCAAAAATACCAATGGTAACACCCAGAAGCGACAAGATCGTACGCAATACGTTGGACTTGAGTGCCTTCCAGGCGAAGCGGAAACTTTCGTAAATCTGGGCTAAGGTCTTCATCAGGCTTTTAACGGAGTAAAATTATTTTAGTTTGTCGGCGAAACACTCATGAAATTACTTCTTTAGACTTAAAAACCGCATTTTTGTTACACGTCCGAAAAACCTACGACGATTTGTCGCAAAAGCCAAATATTGCCTTATTTTTGCAACCTCTTAAAAAATTACCCTTAATTGGGCATCTTTTGCATAAACGAATATGAAGTTATCAGAATTCAAGTTTGAACTCCCTAACAATTTAATTGCTCTTGATCCCGCTGAAAACCGCGATGAGTCACGACTGATGGTGGTTCATAAAGATACCGGCAAAATCGAACATAAGATCTTCAAAGATATTGTTGATTACTTTACCGAAGGTGACGTACTGGTCGGAAATGACACGATGGTTTTTCCGGCCCGGTTATACGGACGCAAGGAGAAAACGGGCGCGAAAATAGAAGTATTCCTGTTACGCGAACTCAACGCGGAAATGCACTTGTGGGACGTGTTGGTCGACCCGGCCAGAAAGATCCGCGTGGGTAACAAGCTTTACTTCGGGAACGGAGACCTCGTAGCTGAAGTCATCGACAACACCACCTCCCGCGGACGGACCATCCGGTTCCTCTTCGATGGTGATTCTGCGGCATTCGATAAGGTAGTGGAATCGTTGGGAGAAACCCCGCTTCCCAAATACATCAAGCGAAAAATAAAACCCGAAGACAAAGAACGGTTTCAGACCATCTTTGCAAAACACAAAGGCGCGGTGTCCGCACCGACTGCCGGTATGCACTTTACCCGCCAGTTGCTGAAAAGACTTCAGATCAAAGGTGTGGAGATGACCTATATCACGCTTCACATCGGACTGGGTACATTCCGTCCCGTAGACGTTGAAGACCTCACCAAGCACAAGATGGACTCCGAGAATTTCATCGTACCCCAGGAAGCGGTTGACATCGTGAACAAAGCGCTGGATGAGAAGCGGCGCGTCTGCGCGATCGGAACAACAACGATGAGAGCGCTGGAGTCAGCGGTTTCCGCTACGAACCGCCTGAAAGCACGGGAGGGCTGGACGGACAAATTCATCTTTCCACCCTATGATTTCAAGATCTGCAACGCCATGATCACTAACTTTCACATGCCGGAATCCACCCTGCTGATGATGGCCTCCGCCTTTGCCGGTTACGACCTGGCTATGGAAGCCTACAAACAGGCGAAGAAAGAAAAATACAAATTCCTCACTTACGGAGATGCCATGCTGATCATCTAGTGACCCGCGGCCCGGAAGCAGACCTTGATACGGATCACTTTAAAGCTGTTTCGTCAGGTAAAGAAACAACGAGATGGCCACGGGGTAGACGAAGAAGTACTGGGGTGAAGGCAGAAATATGCCGAAGAACATTCCAAAAGGAGCCAGCAGCAAAATGATACCGCCTGTGATAATGATGATCTTTTTGGACCTTTCCATCGGCTGCTTCGCTACAGCCAGCATCCGGTAGATCAGGAAAGTCACCACCGCTACATTAAAAACGACCAAAAGAAGTCTCAGGACCATCATAGTTTGGTATTTTAGTAAATCTATGAATTCCACGGAATATGCAGTTGTTGTCGCGGGCGGAAAGGGAAGCCGTATGCAAAGCAGCGTGCCCAAGCAGTTCCTCGAACTAAACGGACTACCGGTGTTGATGCACACCTTGCAGGCTTTTTATCGCTACTCAGAAAAGATCACAATTATCCTCGTACTTCCTGCTGAAGATGTTGAGACCTGGAAATCACTTTGCCTCAAATACCATTTTCAAAAGCCCGTGATACTTCAGACCGGCGGTGATTCACGCTTTCAATCCGTCAGGCGTGGACTGGCCAGGATAGAAGGTGACGGCCTGGTAGCGATACACGATGGCGTCAGGCCGCTGGTAAATGAAGATATCATCGGCGCATCGTTCCGCCAGGCGGCCGTCCACCAGTCGGCCGTAGCAGCCGTGAGATTAAAAGAATCCATCCGGATCATGGGTGGAGAAAGCAGCACCGCCGCAGACCGTTCTCAATTCAGAATTGTTCAAACACCCCAGACATTTCGGGTGGATCTGATCCGGAAAGCCTATGAACAAGAGGAGGACCCCAGTCTTACCGATGATGCCAGCGTCGCAGAGCGTGCCGGAGTCGCCATTTCGCTTTTTGAGGGGAGCTATGATAACATCAAGATCACAACGGCGGAGGATTTGATTGTCGCGGAAGCTTTATTAAAAAAGCGGCAGAAGGTCTAAAAACGACAAAAGCCGGCCACTGCCAGCTTTTATTATAATCGATCGCATAGTAAAATCGGATCTCAGCGTCTAATATTCATCTTCATTAAAGAAAAAATCTTCTTTGGTCGGGTAGTCAGGCCATATCTCCTCGATACTCTCATACGGTTGACCATCGTCTTCCAATTCCTGAAGGTTTTCCACAACTTCTAATGGGGCACCTGAGCGGATGGAGTAATCTATCAGCTCATCTTTTGTAGCCGGCCAGGGCGCATCTTCCAAATAAGAGGCAAGTTCTAGGGTCCAATACATAATTTTAGTCCTCCATTGATTTTCCGCAAAAATAGAATTTAATTGATCAAAACAAACTTTATTTCTCCTATCGTTTAAAGTGCTCAGAAAGTTCATTTTTAAATGGATTTCCCCAAAAAAATGTAACCCGACGCAACTGGTGCTGAATCGCGCCATCAAAGGGAAT
This sequence comes from Chryseolinea sp., assembly GCA_041742155.1. Lineage (GTDB taxonomy): Bacteria > Bacteroidota > Bacteroidia > Cytophagales > Cyclobacteriaceae > Chryseolinea. The sequence goes on from JBGSJE010000016.1 coordinate 510,406, forward strand.
TTTTGCCATATTTGCGCCTTGCAAAGCGGCCACGGACATTGAACAACATTTCGATAGCAAATGGACGCCTGCTTGCACGGACACTCAACAATATCTAACGATGGCTGACGAAAAAATTATATTCTCGATGGCGGGGGTCAACAAGATCTATCCGCCGAGCAAACAGGTTCTCAAAAACATTTACCTCTCTTTTTTCTATGGGGCAAAGATCGGCGTCCTCGGTCTGAACGGTTCGGGTAAATCCAGCCTTCTCCGCATCATCGCGGGAATAGATAAAGAGTTTCAGGGCGAGGTTGTATCCGACCTTACGTTCTCGGTAGGGTTGCTTGAACAGGAACCTCAGCTCGACAAGAACAAGACCGTAAAGGAGATCGTGGAAGAGGGAGTCAAAGACGTGGTCGCGTTGCTGAAGGAATTCGAAGCTATCAATGAAAAATTCGGAGATCCGGCGATCATGGAAAACCCGGATGCCATGGACAAGCTCATAACAAAACAGGGAGAGATCCAGGAGAAACTGGATGCCGTCAATGCCTGGGAGTTGGATAATAAACTTGACCGGGCTATGGATGCGCTGCGCTGCCCGCCTTCAGATGCCAAGATCGAGCACTTGTCCGGTGGTGAAAAGAGACGGGTGGCGTTATGCCGTTTGTTGTTACAGGAGCCGGATGTCCTGTTACTGGATGAACCGACCAATCACCTGGATGCGGAGTCCGTTTATTGGCTGGAGCAGCATTTAAAGCAGTATAAAGGAACGGTAATCGCCGTTACTCACGACCGTTATTTTCTCGATAACGTCGCCGGATGGATCCTTGAACTCGATCGTGGCGAAGGTATCCCCTGGAAAGGAAATTATTCTTCGTGGCTGGATCAGAAGCAAAAGCGTCTGGCGATGGAGGAGAAATCCGAATCGAAGCGGCAAAAGGCACTAGAGCGCGAATTGGAGTGGGTGCGTATGAATCCCAAGGGACGTCAGGCGAAAGGAAAAGCCCGCCTGAGTGCATATGAAAAGCTCTTAAGTCAGGAGACCCGTGAGAAGGAAGACAAACTGGAGTTATTTATTCCACCTGGTCCGCGGTTAGGAAACAAGGTTATTGAAGCGAATGGAGTATCAAAAGCGTATGGCGACAAACTGCTCTATGAAAACCTTACGTTTTCCCTTCCTCCTGCCGGTATTGTTGGCATTATAGGACCGAACGGGGCGGGTAAAACAACCCTTTTCAAAATGATCATCGGCAAAGAAAAACCGGACGCCGGAACATTTGTTGTAGGTGAGACAGTAAAGATCGCATACGTAGACCAGGAACACGATGATCTGAAATCCGAGGATACCGTCTGGCAGGCCATTACCGGCGGCAATGAATTAATGGACCTGGGAGGGAAACAAATCAATTCCCGGGTATACGTCGGCAAATTCAACTTTAACGGAACGGATCAGCAAAAGAAGGTGAAGGAGCTTTCCGGGGGGATGCGCAACCGTGTCCATCTCGCCATCGCCCTGAAGCAGGGAGGAAACCTGTTACTCCTGGATGAGCCGACCAACGACCTTGACGTGAATACACTGCGCGCTCTGGAAGAAGCACTTGAAAACTTTGGTGGCTGCGCCGTCATCATTTCCCACGACCGCTGGTTCCTTGACCGTGTATGCACACACATCCTTGCTTTCGAGGGTGATTCCCAGGTATTTTGGTTTGAAGGTGGATTCAGTGAGTATGAGGAGAACAAAAGAAAACGTCTTGGCGATGAGCAGCCGCACCGGATCAAGTACAAGAAGCTGGTGAAATAAAATCGTTCGCGAAATACTGCAGCCAAACAAACAACCGATAAAAAATATCATCAGATGCGGGGTGTTTATACAATCGTGCTCCTGATCCTGTCGAATACCTTCATGACCATGGCATGGTACGGACATTTGAAGTTCCGGGATATGAAATGGAGCCAGAACCTTGGCCTGATCAGTATCATCGGGATCAGCTGGGGGATCGCGCTTTTCGAATACATGTTGCAGGTGCCTGCTAACCGTTTAGGTTTCAGGGAATATGGCGGGCCTTTTTCGTTGCTTCAGTTAAAAGTCATCCAGGAGATCATCACCCTGGTGGTTTTTGTGCTGTTTTCCGTGATCTTCTTTAAAACGGAATCGTTCAGGATCAACCACCTCATCGGCTTTGTGCTGCTGATACTGGCGGTGTATTTTATCTTCAAGAAGTGAAAATGGGCGCCGGTGTCAAAACCAAATCAGGATACTTCCTCACCCGGCTGGGTCTTCCACCGTTCGTGCATCCATACCCACTGCTCGGGATGCTGCCTGATGATATCCTCTATAAACGCCGTTAGTACCTGGGTATTGTAGATCATATCCGCTTCATCGTCTCCCGTTAAGATCATGGGAATCTCGGGCAGGATGTGCATATGTTGTTTCCAGTCTTCGCCCAGGTAGACATAAGTGGGTATCACGGCAGCACCGGTTTTCATCGCTAATACCGTAGCCCCTACTGGCGTGGCGGCCATACGTCCGAAAAATTTCACAAACCTGCTTTTAACCTTCGTATCCTGATCGATCAGCAACGCCACGGAACCTCCCGACTTCAGGACTTTGATCAACCGGAAAGTTTCCTTTCCCCTCTCAATAGCGATAGCACCGTGCATGTTCCGGTAGTTCCAAAGTAATTCATTAAGCCGTTTGTCCTTCAGTGGAGTTCCGATGATATTCGGATTCAGTCCTCTCAATGCCATGTTACTTACCTGCAGATCGAACGCACCCATGTGGCAGGTTAAGAAGATCACACCCTTCCCTTTTGCGATTGCCTTTTCGTAGTTTTCAAGACCATCGGTAACCAGAAAACGCTGCAGGTCTTCCAGCGTTCTGACTCGCGTTGCCCGTAACATTTCACCTGTGTTTTTACCGAGGTACTCAAAGGTCTTTGCCGTCAGCCGCCGGATAGCCGCCGTATCTTTCTCCGATCCTAAGGCCATCGTCAGGTGACGGGTAATCAGACGGCGTGTTTTTACGGCAAACAGACCGGCCAGACTGCCCAGGAACCCGGAGAACTTCAGCCACATCACACGCGGCATCGCATTTGAAATTGCAATCAGGAACTGAACAAAACGGTAAACCAGCGAATACCTGACCTTTCTGCGTATCTTTTTGCGTCTTGACATGGGGGACGAAGATAAGATTTAAGAATTTTGGAATTAAATTTAAGAGGTGAAAACACTTTATATCATTCGACACGCGAAGTCAAGCTGGGACGCGCCAAATGTAGACGATTTCGAGCGGCCCCTGAATGAACGCGGAAAAAGAGACGCTCCCCGCATGGGGAGGCGACTAAAAGAAAAAGATATCCATCCGGACCTGATCCTGTGCAGCCCGGCCAAGCGGGCCTTGTCGACGGGGAAACGGATTGCAAAGATCCTGGGCTATCCAAAGGAAAATATCAAGACAGACAGGAAGCTCTACCATTCCGACGAGGAAACGATCCTGAAAATCGTTCAGGAATTAAAGGACAAACTCGACGTGGTCATGATTTTCGGTCACAACCCCGGCCTTACTGAATTTGCAAATACATTGATGAATGGCGGATTCGATATCGACAATGTTCCTACCTGTGGCGTAGTCGCGCTGGAGTTTGATGTCGATACATGGCAGGAAATAAACTGGGGAAAGGGTAAAATGCTGTTCTTCGACTACCCGAAGAGCAGGGAAGACTGATTGTTAAAATCCGAGGGCTTCCGGAATATCGCCGATACGTTTTTTAAGGATACCCACCTCGCGAAAGCGAAAACCGAAAAGCACTTTGAAGATACCGCTGGACCGGGCTAGTTTGATGTTCTCAAACGTTGCGTTGCTTCCCTGGCTCGCAAAGCTCAGTCCACTGAAAAAACGGTCGCCGTTATAACCCAGCGAAACGCGGGCGGCAAAAAAAGCGGTGAACTCGATATCCTCTTTCGTGGTACCGTCTTCCGACTGAAAATACAACCAGTTGTGGGTCGGACCCAGGGCCAGCGTTGCGTTCACGAAGAATCCTTTGTGAATGAGACTGTATGAGTAGCCGGGAGCAATACTGAACGTAGCTGACTTGATCTTTCGGATTTGGGAGTCGTCGCCAAAGTCGCGCCTGTAGGCGTCGCCCAGGATAGCGGAATCTCCTTCCGCTTTAAAACTGTTAAGTGACGTGAACAACACAAACGAGCCAGAGCTCCGCAGTTGGCGTTCCATAAAGTTGTACGCCGAGCGGTAGGAGAATTTTTTGTTATTAAAAATATAATTTCCCGTAAATCCGATGTTACGTGTCAGAATATCCTGCCGTTGTGGGTAAGGTAACCCGGGAGGGATCTTGATTTCAGGGTCATCGATATAAAATCCGGTGTACTTTTGAGAATACAGTTCAAGCCCCCATTTTTTGCTGAGTACACTCAGCTGAATATCGCGGGTATCCGATTCGCCGTATATCGCCGCTTGCTTTTGGCTCTGGGGAGCCGCAAATGCCAGTTCTACCACAACTTCGAAGAGATACATTCCCATCCCTAACGCATACGAATTGTTGGAACGGTACGTCAATTTTTTGTCGCGGTCGGGAAGATCGGTAATGGTAAAGTCCAGGCTGCGTTGTTTTAATACCGGCGACAGGAAGAAATGATCAGGATAGGATTTGATATAGATAGACCGGACAGAATCATACTGGTTCACAGCAGGGACCATCACTTCAATTTCGTTCTGCGCGACAATTGAGAACGAAGACAGTAAAAAAGATATAACTAATAAAAACTTCATTAAAGGATATACTCACTCAAATCCCTGTTCTTAACAAGTCCCTGAAGTTTAGATCTTACCATTTCGGCATTGATAGCAATCTTGGCATTTTCAGAGATCTTATCCGGGACGTCGAATAAAAACTCATTCAGCAGTTTGCTCATTACCGTATGCAGCCTTCTTGCGCCAATGTTTTCAATTTCCGTGTTTATTGTAAATGCGGTTGCCGCTATCTCTTCGATGGCATCCTCGCTAAACGTTACCTCGACACCTTCTGCTTCAAACAAGGCCTGGTATTGTTTGGTCAATGCGTTCCTCGGTTCCGAGAGGATACGAACGAAATCTTCCTTGGTGAGGTTATTTAGCTCCACCCGGATCGGAAACCGTCCTTGCAGTTCGGGGATGAGGTCAGATGGTTTCGATATATGAAATGCGCCGGCAGCCACAAAAAGAACATGATCCGTTTTTATTACGCCGTACTTGGTGTTCACTGTACTTCCTTCAACGATGGGAAGCAGGTCGCGCTGTACACCTTCGCGGCTGACATCAGGTCCACCTCCGCCTTTCTTGCTTCCCGATGCGATCTTGTCGATCTCATCAATAAAAATGATACCGGCATCTTCAGCTCTTCTAATGGCTTCCTCTTTCACTTCGTCCATATCAATTAGCTTCGCCGCTTCCTCTTCCAACAGGATTTTGCGCGCTTCCGAAACCGTGACCTTCCTTTTTTTACTTTTCTTGGGCATCATACCATTGATCATCTCCTGCAGGTTCATCATCGACACTTCGTCCATCATTCCCGCACCAACCATGCCGACATTTGAACCGCCACCGCCTTTGATATTGATGTCGATCTTACGGTCCTCCAATTCGCCGTTCTTTATCTTTTCCCGGAAATGATTTCTTGTCCGCTCATTCAATTCAGCATCGCTATTGGGCATTTCCGTCGTGCCGGATTCCGGCTGAGTTGAGAACCCGGTAGAACGGGTGGTCTGTTGCCGCATGGGAGGAATCAACGCATCCAGTATAATTTCCTCCACAGCCTGGGCAGCTTTTTCCTTTACTTCTTCCTTTTTCCGGGCTTTAACCATATTCACGGATTGCTCGACGAGATCACGAACCATACTCTCCACGTCCCGGCCCACATACCCGACTTCCGTAAACTTCGATGCTTCCACTTTTACAAAAGGTGCATCGGCGATCTTGGCAAGCCTTCTGGCGATCTCCGTCTTCCCCACACCTGTCGCTCCAATCATCAGTATATTATTCGGCACAATTTCCGATTGAATATCCGACTTTACATTCATTCGCCGCCAACGGTTCCGTAGCGCAATAGCTACGTTGCGTTTTGCCTCATACTGCCCGATAATATACTTGTCGAGTTCTTCAACAATCTGCTTGGGTGTTAAATACTTTTGATCCATCATATTTTTCTCCTCTTCATCATTTTATCAATATTCTTCGAAAGGGTAAAGGTATAACCTGCATTACCAACGACATATGCGCTGCGGCTAGCAATGAGTTCAAACGACTTTATCATAGCCGAAAATCCAAAGGAAAAACCGGCTAACCCACCGGCGTCCGCAAGCTTCAGTTCCTGGTGAACAAGGTAATTGTAGCCGATCATCACATTCACGTTTTTGTGAAACAACACCTCCGTTGCAAAGTTAACCCGTCTTAATACCTTATCCAATGTTTCGGGTTCGGCGTTCGGGTCGTAGGTCACATCCGAATTTCCCAGGTTAAAGGCCGTAAGCGAAAATCGCAGAGGCATGTGCAGAGGTTTAAACGTAGCGCCTACCTGTACATCGAATGGCAGATATGAACGGCTGGTCTCCGAATACTCCGATAACACCACACCCAGGTTTTTAACAGAAAGGCCGACTCTCAGATCCTGATCCGGATGGATGAATAAGCCGCCCGCATCGAACATCACGGCGCTTGCGCGGTATCCGGCGATATTGGAAAAAGCGACCTTGATATTTGCGCCAAGGCGAAAATTCGATATGCGGTGACTTTTTCCCACCACCAGTACGGTTTCTCCGGATTTAAATTCACCGGTCTCCAGCCCACTCGCATCGTATCCTTTGATGGTTCCGTACCCGATGTGCTGAACACCTATGGTAAGTACTCCTAACCCCGAAAAACGATGAGCATATGCGAAAGTAGTCTGGCCGATATCGGCGACGTAATGTTGATAAGTGGCTGATGCAAAACCGGAAAGTGAGTCGCTTACCAGCGCCGGGTTGTAAAAGAAAAAATTGATATCGCGGTCTGCCAGAGAGACGTTGATCCCTCCGAGTGCTGAAATCCGTGCATTGTTCGGAACCTGCAAAAATTCAAAGGACTTCCGTTCAACGGACTGGCCAAGCGATGTCGACGTGATGGCAACCAGAATAAATCGCAAAAGTTTTCTGCCCACCGGGTTCAGGTAAAAGTCTTAACAAAGGATCCAAATCGATCCAAAAGTAAGGATTTCAGGCGGTTATCTTTTGCTCGGCAAAAACAAACTTCATGGGCCGGTCTACCCGCTCTTTCAGCAGCGCCACTTTCAGCACCTCATCGACGGAAGTGACGTAGTGAAAAGTCAATCCCTTGATATAGTGTTTTTCGATCTCGTCAATGTCGCGTTTGTTCTTTGCGCTGAGAACAATCTCCCTGATTCCGCTCCGCTTGGCTGCCAGGATCTTTTCTTTGATCCCCCCGACGGGAAGAACTTTTCCGCGCAATGTGATTTCACCCGTCATCGCCAGCTTGTCCTTGACCTTTCGCTGCGTATAGATCGACGCCAGGGAAGTAAACATTGTTATGCCGGCGGAAGGCCCGTCTTTGGGAACGGCGCCGGCCGGAACGTGAATATGCAAATCGTATTGCTGGAAAATCCGGTGATCGATACCCAAAGCCTCGGCGTTTGATTTCAGATACGAAAGGGCCGCCATCGCTGACTCTTTCATCACATCACCCAGCTGTCCGGAAATCGTTAGCCCGCCTTTTCCTTTACTGAGACTTGATTCGACGAATAATATTTCACCTCCCACCTGCGTCCACGCCAGTCCGGTCACCACACCAGCCATATCGTTACCCTGATAAAGCTCGGCATCGAAAATCTCGGCACCCAGTACTTTCGTCACGGTTTCTTCGGTAACCTTTTTGTCAAAGGGTTCTTCCATGGCGATGGATTTCGCTATACTTCTGACAAGGGTACCGATTTTACGTTCAAGGTTCCGCACGCCGGATTCGCGCGTATAGTTATTAACCACGGCCTTGATGGCTTCCTTCGTAATCTTCACATCTGTACTTTTGAGACCGTGTTCCTTCAGCTGCTTGGGGACAAGATGCTTCACGGCGATCTCAACTTTTTCCTCCAGTGTATAACCCGTCACTTCAATAATTTCCATCCTGTCGCGAAGGGCGGGGTGGATGGTATCAAGGGTGTTGGCCGTTGCAATAAAGAGCACTTTTGACAGATCGTATTCAACCTCCAGGTAGTTGTCCCCGAATGTGTTGTTCTGTTCGGGATCCAGGACTTCCAGCATCGCCGACGACGGATCTCCGCGGAAGTCTGATTTTATCTTGTCGATCTCATCCAGTATAAAAACAGGATTCGATGTTTGAGCCTTCTTTAAGTTCTGGAGAATTTTTCCCGGCATCGCGCCCACGTACGTCTTCCTGTGTCCCCGTATTTCCGCCTCGTCATGTACACCGCCCAGCGACATCCGCACGTATTTTCGCTGCAGCGCTTTGGCGATGGAACGTCCCAGCGAAGTTTTTCCGACACCGGGAGGTCCATAAAGACAAAGGATAGGACCTTTCATGTCCTTCTTCAGCTTCAGCACCGCCAGGTACTCCAGAATCCTGGTTTTAACTTTGGTGAGGCCGAAATGATCCTGATCAAGAATTTTCTTGGCCCGCTTCAGATCGAAATCATCCACGGTAAACTCACCCCACGGCAGGTCGAGCATAAACTCGACATAGTTCATGGCGACGGGATATTCGGCCGCCATCGGATTAATCCGCAACAGCTTATCAAGTTCCTTATTGAAATGGTCCATAACCGTCTTGGGCCATTTTTTACTTTCCGCACGTTTCCTCAGTTTTTCAACCTCCTTGTCGGGACCGTCATAACCCAATTCATCCTGCAATACTTTTATCTGCTGACGAAGAAAGTAATCCCGTTGCTGCTGGTCGATATCGGTATGAACCTTTTTTTGTATCTCATGTTTGATCTCCAGCATCTGAATATCCTTCAGCATATACTGCAGGAGCAATGTCCCACGGTCGCTTATGTTTTGTGTTTCGAGGATCCTTTGTTTATCGGCAACCTCGACATTCAGATTCGACGAAAGAAAGTGAACCAGGAAAGACATGCTTGAAATATTATCCAGGGCCACCTGTGCCTCGATCGGTATTTCGGGATTCAGCTTCAGAATTTTCGTTGCCGCATCTTTGAGCGACTGTACCAATGCAATTGTCTCCTTACCGTTTGCGTTGAGTAGCGGTTCGGGCTGGAGTTCGATGTGCGCGGTAAGGTAGGGTTCCTCCTGAACAAATTCTTTCACGGTGAACCGGTTCTTACCCTGGATGATGATGGTGGTATTGCCGTCCGGGAGCACCAGCATTTTAATAATGCGCGCCACGGTTCCGGTTCTGTACAGGTCGTCGACCGTCGGTTCTTCAGCCTGCGGGTTTTTCTGGGCGATCACACCAATGATCCTGCTGCCCTGGTAGGCTTTCTTGACAAGCTTTATTGATTTTTGCCGTCCTACTGTGATCGGAATGACCACACCGGGAAAAAGGACCGTATTCTTGATGGGAAGGATCGAAAGTTCCCCGGGTAGATCTTCGGGCTTTAAGTCTGAATCCTGTTCAGGATTAATCAGTTGAATAAGGTCATCTGATTCTTCCTGAACGAGTTGTATCGGTAATGCTTTAAACATGGTCTAAAATGTCAAACTGACGCAACTGCAGGTTGGGGCAGTTGTTTTATCAGGTGTGCCAATAGGACAATAGTAGTGCCAAGAGAGTTGTAAAAGAAGCAAAATTGTGTCAACTTTAACGACTTGGCGTGATTTTTTACCTAATAAAGGTTCTGTGAAAACCTACTTTTTGATCTTGATCACAGCCTTTTGGCTGGTGGTTCACGCTCCGCTAATGGCCCAGAAGCCTGCAAAAAAATTCAAAAAAGGCGGAGTGATTCAACTGGATGATAGCCTGACAAGCTACAGCCAATCTGACATTTTTGTTTTCCCCAATATCAACAAAATCAAGTATTTCGAGGATCGTGAAAAGCTCGACAGGATCAAAAAACTCGGCCCGGCCGGAGATTCGGAGCAGGAATATACCGAGCTTAAAGCATATGTAAAAAATTTCGGACCGGACAATTTCTCCCGCGATACGCAGCTTATCTGGGACCTGGCCAAACTGGCTGAGGAACATGGTGAAAAAGGTGAAGCAGTCTTACTCTACAAACTTGTTCTGAAACACCATCCGATGGTCCGCGAGAAACGCCAGGCTAAAACGGAGTTTGATTCATTAACAAGGAACGAAACGGACTTGTATGTACCGCTTCAGCAGTATTATGAACTGGTGGCTTACCGGAAGGAAATCGATACGCTCCGGCCCCCGCAGGGTGTCCTCCTGAATATGGGTGAACTGATCAATTCGGACAAGGAGGATTACGGACCCACTATTGGTAACGTTGATGACATCCTTCTTTTTACCTCCAAACGAAACGGGCACACCGATCCGCTGAACAAAAACTACAACGAGGATCTGTTTTATACACGTAAGGTGGACGACGTATGGGGATATCCCGACGAATTCAAAAAGATCAACACTCCGTTTAACGAAGGTTCCGCCTGCCTGAGCCGGGACGGTAAAACATTGTTCTTCGCCCGCTGCAATTCGCCAGACTCCTACGGAAGCTGTGATATCTTCGTGGCCGAAATGAAAGAAGACAGCACGTGGAATTATGCCAGGAACCTGGGACCAGCTATCAATTCCATTGGCTGGGACTCACAACCTTCACTCTCCCATTCGGGTGATACGCTTTTTTTTGCCTCCGACCGGCTGGGAGGATTTGGTTACTCGGATATCTACTACACTGTAAAAGACAAAAGTGGTAACTGGCAGAAAGCGCTCAACCTCGGTCCCATCGTAAATACACGGGGGTTCGAAGTAAGCCCGTTCTTTCACCACCGTTATAACGTGCTCTACTTTAGTTCAAACGGCCAACCGCTCTCGTTCGGTGACTTTGATATCTACAAAGCATCCAAACATATGTTCACCTGGGACGAACCGAAGAACATCGGTCCCCTCGTTAACGGCCCGGGGAGTGAGTATTATTTTACCATTGATTCCGAATCCAACAATCTTTATTACGCGCGTTCCGCGTCGGAAGATATCAATAACCTCGACTTACATTCTTTTCCGGTCCCGATGGAAGCGCAGCCGACCGCTGTGGCAAAACTAAAAGGGTCCCTTATCAATTCCGATACAAAAAAACCGTTCAAGGGTATCGTTTCGATCATCGACCTCGACAAGGGCGTTGAGGTAGCTCCGAAGTTTTTAAGGGAAGACGGTTCATTTGATTTCAACCTGATCAACAAGAGAAATTACCTGTTGATCATTCAGGGGGACGATTTCTTCCGGATCGAAGAATTGTTCTTCATGGATGGAGATACGGAGATGAACCGTGAAGCAGATCCGATCGAAAGCAAAATCGCATTTAAATCGCTGGAATTCGAAAACGGAAAAGCCGATATACTCCCCAGTATGCATGAAGATCTGGACAAGCTGGCGAATTTCCTCATTGACCACCCCAAATTCAGACTCAATATTTCAGGACACACCGACTCGCAAGGCAAAGAAGACTCCAATTTACGGTTATCCCAGGCAAGAGCGGACGCTATAAAAGCTTACCTCATCTATCAATTCAAAATAGCGGCAGCCCGCATTGAAGCACATGGTTATGGAAGTTCAAAACCCATCGTCGGAGAACAGACGGATGAGGACCGGAAACTGAACAGACGAGTGGAGTTTGAGATCTCCCGGAACTGAACACGGATCGCTTACAGTTGCGCCAGTGTGAACTGATCTCCTTTTTTAACGATCTTCACGACGGATACTTCCGACGGGCTGTTTCGCGTCAGACTGCCCGATACAAGGAATGTCTTGTTTTTGCCAACTCCGGAGATTTTTAGGGTATAATTGCTTTCTTCCGAAATTTCATACGCACTTATTTTCACCGTAAACACGCCGTCTCCGGGTATATCCGTGAAGTCAACATGTTCGAACTCATGCGTATTGTAACTCGATAAAATTTCTCCACCGTCCTTGTATACATCCAGGTCGAGGTCCGCCTGTGAAAGTGCCGAAGCAATGCTGGCGTTCGTTGACCATGCCAGGTCGATACTCAGTCCGCTCCTGTCGCTGATCACATTACCAGGATCCCTGTGGTCGTCGCTGCACGAAACCAGGAGAGTAACAAGTATCAATGACAAGGTACTGTTCCTGCGTGTTGTTGTAGGTCTTTTTAACATGGAGTCAAAGCTGCAAAATTCCGGAAGAGAAGACCTTGAAAAAACCTGCCTCCCGTAGTCAATGTAAGGTTGAACCGCGGATTCAAAAAAAAGAGACCCGGCGATCGCTCTCCGGGTCCCGACAACCTGACCATCTGTTTAATTTATTTCTTTCGCACGTAAATATCACCGTTATAATTCTTGAGCGTTATTTCCGGTCCGCCCCCGTTGATATCGCCGCGTTTCCACTCGTCGATCACTACTTTGTAGACACCTGATTTGGTGTCGGTTTTCTGAACGGGACCGCTGCTTTTGAAGTCCACATCAAAGCTGGAATAGATATCCCCCTGTTCGGTTTTCATTTTCATGGACCCTTTGAACGTCGCGGGAAATGTGATATCGATATCTCCGTTGTAGGTAGAGTAAGACATCGGTGCTCCCTCTACAACTTTGTCGAACGTGATCTTGATACCGCCGTTGTAGGTTGTTGCAACCACTGATCCCGAGATGTCCAGCGCGGTAATTTCTCCGTTGTAGTTCGTAAGGACCACTTCGCCCTGGATGTTCGTCACAATGAGGTCACCGTCGTTGTATGTTTTGACTTCAAGATCCATACCCGAGGGTACTTCAATTTCCAGGTTCAGTTTGCTGTTCCACGAATCGGACGACACCCTTACCACATTGTTGCTTTCGGTCACCTCCAGATCCATGCCACCGCCGCCGACTCTTTTCAGCCCGTCTTTTGTTGCTGGCTTGTTCCTGCCTTCGTCATTGGCTGCTGTATAGCGCACGAGTACATCTTTTCTTCCCGTACCCTTTACAGTGATCGAGCCGTAGTTAATATGAGCCTTTAACCTGCCGCGTTTCACCGGATCGCTTAATGGGACCGTAAATTCGTTCGGATTTTGGGCCTTCGCGATGGATGAAGTTATCAGAATGAGACCTGTTGTCACCAATATCAATGCTGCTACCAAGACTTGCTTTTTCATAAGAAATGATTCCATAATTTTTTAAATTCAGTTTAAGCCCGCCGGGGCACGGGTTATTATTCCATACTTCCCGTTAATCCGCCTTTTCCTTCAGGTAAACGTTGCCGTTAAATGTTTCGAAATCCAGGAACACTCCGCCGGAACCGATCTTGTATCGGTTACCGCCTATTTTGTACCTGACACCGTCCGGCACGTCTTTCTTTTCCACCTGTACAGGCATGGCTTCCAGGTTATCAATGTTTGTATAAAAGTTTCCGTTAAAACTTTCGAAACTCATACTGGCCGCGAGACCCTTCTGAAACCACGCATTGATATCGCCGTTCAGGGTATAGAACCGGCAATCCTTTGCGGGATTTGCCGAGTACACCACGTCGACGTCTCCATTGATTGTGCTGGCGGTAGCTTCGCGTACAAGGTTATTGAGTTTGATGCTGCCATTGATGTTATCGGCTTTGACGGCACCCTTTACATTTCCAATGGCGATATCACCATCGTTTATCGTACTGACCATCAGATGTACAGACGACGGCACTTTCACCACGAAGTCCATTTTATAATCGTAGTCCACCCTGCAGTTGCAATCGGAGTTACAATCAATGCCACCGTTGCAGCACCAGTTATACCCCCACTCGTTCGAACTCCGGGATTTGTTGCGATTTTGCTCGGTCTTTCTTCCGAACGTAGAGCCGGTTCCTTCAACAAAGAACAAAAGTGTATCCGCCCGGTCGATCACACCCAGTTGTACTTGCATCTTGCCTTTCTCCAACCGCTCAGGCGTTTTGGCTCTTATGGATTTTGTGGCTTCCACGATGATCTTGTCGCCGGTATAACCTTCCACGGTGATATTGCCGTTGATGTTAGCGATCATAATGGCGTTATCGGAGCCCTTCTTTTCAAACGAAAATTCCTTCGTTATTTTTTCTGTATACGATTGGGCGAAGAGCCGTGTTGATACGGCCAGCAGAACCCAAATTGTAAGTTTTGTCTTCATGTTTTTCGAATTAGTGTTTAGTTCTCCTCGTCTGGTGGGGAAACCGGTACCGGGCCTCCGCCATTCAGATCAGGACTCTGATACTCTCCTCAATTTTCTTTTTAACATCTATAGGTGTATTCTCATTGTGCAGAATTTTCTCCAGTTCTTTCACGGACGATTTCGCCTGTAGGGCTGCCATCAGCTCAGCCAATGCTATCTGAACCAACGGCGAGTCCTGCTTCGAAATAGAGCGGATCAATTCTTTCCTTACGTTTCCGTCATATCCATATGGCTTCAGGGCATCCAGCGCAGCAAGCCTCACATTCACATTCTCATCATTGTTCAGCGTTTGCAGCAGGGCGCTTGTCACCTTCTGGCTGGCCTGATCCATATCCTGCGTAAGGCTTACGGCCTTCAGCCTGTCAGTTGGAGATTCCTTTTCAAGCAGGGATAACATCATCAACTCTTTCAGGTCGCTCACTTCCTGTCCCAGCATTTCGATCTGTTCGTCTTTCCCGACCGGTGAGCGGAGAAAAAATCCGACGGTGATACCGGCTACAAGCGCAAGCGATGCGAATGCGAGGCGGGGGGCAAAGTCCGGCCACCTGAAAAACCCTTGCCATGAATTGGTGCTCAACCGTGTCTGTTCCGCCTTTACCATCTCATAGAATCTGTCATCCAGTTTCAGGGAGGGTGAAGGCGAGCCGATATTGCGAATTCGCTCTTCCAGTCCCTCCACATCCTGTAAATCCGTCAAATCGATCTGACCAGACTCGATGAGTTTTTCGATCGCCTTCATCTCTTCGGGACCTGCTTCCATGCTATTGTACTGACGGATCAACTCCTGAATTTTCTCGTTCTTCATCATCACATATGTTTTTCCAATTGCCTGAATACTTCTTTCAACTCCTGGAGCGCCCTGAATACTTTCACTTTTACCGCTCCCTCTGAGCATCCCATCATTTCACCGATCTCCTTATACTTCTTATCCTGGTATTTGCTGAACAGCAAAATTTCCTTTTTATCTTCCGGCAGCCTGTCCATGGCCATGGAGAGGAGTTGCAGTTCGTCGTCCCGGTCAAATTCCGTCGACCGGTTATCCTGCGTAATCAAGTGTTCCTGCCAGTGTTCAAGGGAATCCTTTCGCTGCGCTTTTGTCTTTCGGTAATTATCGTGGTTCACATTACGCGCAATGTGAAACATCCAGGTTCGAAAATCGCCCTCTCCGCGAAAGAGGTAACGGTATTTCAGAATTCTGAAAAAGACGTTCTGCACCAGGTCTTCACTCAGTTCGGCATCCCTGTTCATACCGTAAAAAAAACCGTACAAAGGCCTTTTATAACGTTCAAACAGCAACCCTAACCTGTCCAGGTCACCGTCCTTCACCTTGAGCATCAAGGCATTGTCTGTCAGGGAGTCCAAATCAGCTGATAAAGTTTTCAAAGTGGGAAACTCGTGGATTAACCAAAGGTTACAACGAAAGTAAATCTTTCCGTTAATTTTCCGGGCTGGCAGGCAGCCTGTATCACACGGTAAACCACCTTTCGTTATTGTTCGAAACGGCATTAAAAAGTAACTTTAACTGCGGAGGCAAATGCATCCGGAAGTCACGAACATTACAATACCCCGATGAAGAAGTTAATGGTATTATTTTTTGGCGCATTGCCAATGCTGGCATTTGAAGATCAGCCCGTGCGTACCGATGTACTGCCGGAGAAAAAACTCGTCTGGTCGGATGAATTTGATAAAGCCGGGTCGCCGGACGACGGGAAGTGGAATTACGACCTGGGAGACGGTTGCCCGGATGTATGCGGATGGGGGAATAATGAACTGGAGTATTACACAAAAGACTCCCGGAATATCCGCGTCGAAAACGGCAGACTGATCATTGAAGCGCACCGGGAGGATAAAGGTGGAAAACCGTATACATCTACCCGAATCGTATCAAAAGGAAAAGGTGACTGGCTATATGGGCGGATCGAAGTGATGGCGAAACTTCCGCGCGGAAAAGGGACATGGCCTGCTATCTGGATGCTTTCTACCGACTGGAAGTACGGCGGATGGCCCGCCAGTGGTGAGATTGATATTATGGAGCATGTCGGTTACGATCCGAATGTCGTTCATGGCACGATCCACACGGAAACTTACAATCATTCCAAGGGTACTCAGAAAGAGGGAAAAATCACCATTCCCGATTCACAGGATAAATTCCATCTGTATGCGATCGAGTGGACAGCCGAAAAGATCGATTTTTTTGTGGATGACAAAAAGTATCATACCGTTACAAAAGCCCATAACGAGGATTATAAGGGCTGGCCGTTCGACCAGCGGTTCCATCTGATTATTAACCTGGCTGTGGGCGGAAACTGGGGTGGTGCAAAGGGTGTAGACGAATCCATCTGGCCGCAACGAATGGAGGTCGATTATGTAAGGGTTTATCAGTAAGCAAAATCGAAACGAAGTCAGGTGTTCCGGATCATCGCCTGCACCTTGTTGCGTTCGTCCTGCAGCTCACGGGAAAGTTTCGTTTGCTTATCCATTGCCCGGTGTTTGTATTCATCGAATTCGCTGGTGAGGGCGTTTACTGCCAGGTTTTTTTCACTCAACGCCTTGCTTTGTAATTTCATCCTTCCCATGATCACTACCAGGAGAGCCACCAGACCGGCAATTACAATCGCTGCCATCGAAATAAATGCGCCCTTCGTAAAATCGATGCCCGCCACGGAAATATGGGTACTGTCGTGAAGCACATCGGTCATTGACTGCTCTTTTTCTTTCAGCGCCGCGACCGTTTTATTCAATTCCCCTTTCAGGTTAGTGATATTCGTGTTGGCTGTGCCCAGATCTTTGTTCTTAACCGCGATGCTGTCAAGCAGGATCCTCCATACACCGTCCAGCGTTGTCTCCTTGATAACCTTGTACTCGCCATACGTCTGCGACTTTGTCTTCATCAACAGGTACCGTTCGCGCAATGTATGGTTTCCCTGGAGTGCTTCCACAGGTTTTTGAGCCAAACATGCAACCGATACGGCCAGGGAAACCAGCAGAAAGAATAACGCTTTCATAAGCAGGCAATTAAGTTAGTTTATACAACACGCAAAATAGGTGGCAAAGACAGGGATTCCCGCGTGAAACGTATCAAGTTCCGTATAATTCGATTAAAAACCCGGAGAGCCGATTAAAGGAATGAATGAACGCACCGGTTAATTCATTTTGAACCACCTGACCGCATTGTCCCGGTAGATCTTGTCAATGACACTTTTCGGGAGTTTTAGTCCCTGCAAGTCGCCGTCAACTTCTTCAACAGCCATTACCTCGTCCGTGGTGAAATATTTCCAGTCCTCCAGCCACGTCTCATGGAGTGTTCTTTTGACCTCATCCGGATCCGACGAGGTTGAAATACCGGAATCCGTAGCATAAATGATGCGGTCCTGGTAGGTGATCAGGAATTCCCTCACTTTCTCACGATCGCGTTGTGACTGGTATTGAAGATGCGGAATCCGGGCGGCCATGTCTACAGCCATATTCGGAAATCTGTCCAGCCGCCGCGCCAGTTCATCCACATCATACTCGAGGCTTCCCAGGTGAGCGCCTACAAACCGCATATCGGGATGTTTCTCCAGGAACCTGTCGCGCGCGGCGATCTGCTCCTCGTAGGAGGGAAATTCCGGGTGCAGGAACATGTGGTACTCCGGATGGTTCTTAAAATACTCCTGATCATTTTTCACCGTCATCTGGTCGACCGGCAGCCAGCAATTTTTTGGCTCGCCCAGGTGGGCCATCACGGTTTTGCCGCTCGCGATGATATGACTGATCACCTCGTCGAAACCGGGGTCGTCAATCATGATAAAGCGGTCCGATGAATCCTTGTATACCATCCCGATGTTTTTCCAAAGCTTGATACCCAGCGCGCCCTGGTCGAATGAAGAGTCCAGGCGGGCGATGGTTTGTTTCGTCCATTCCGGCGAATGCCAGTCTTCCAGTGTGAATGCCGTCAGGAAGTCTACTTCATTTTGAAAACGACTGATCTGTGCCAGCGCACATCTCTTTTGTTCTTTCAGGGAGGGATAGTGCGGCACATCCACATTGACCGCAAGGAGATGAAAATTATCCTCCTTCGCCAGTTCGGCAAGCGCGGTATTCTCACTATTCAGGTGAATATGTGTGTCGACCTTCCTGACTTTACTGTAATCCTCGGGAGAGTAATAACTGTTTTCACAACCCGTAAAAAGCAGGAGGCCGGCAAGCGCGCAAAATATGTATGGGGAAAATTTCATGAGCGATATTAACGTTTGTCCTGTTTCAACGACGGCCGCGACTATACCTTCGGTAGCTGTACTAAATGTACTTTAAATTATTTACTTGACGGATAACAATGTTTTAAACGGTGTGTCACAACAGAGATGCTACCTGCATTCACCGTTTCCATTAGCCGATCGTACCTAATTCTTCCTGTTAATTACCAGGTCGGTCTGCTGGGTTGAAACGACACGGCTGAATAGCTCTTTCAGATAGTGGTATTCATCGGGTCCGAATACGGGCTTGTTGATGAGCAGTGAGCTGTTCATGGTAAGTATGGTACCGGTGTTCTGAATTTTGAAAATATAACGTCCGCCAGCTTCGGGTAAGGAAAGTCCCAGGTTTCCCGGGATTTCGTCAATAACGAATGCTTCAGGGTATTCAAGGGTAAAAATGACAATCTCTTCCAGCGGGGCGCCAAAATCTACTGGGTAAAAACGTTCCGACGACTTAAACGGGTTGGCTGTCCACCGATCGACAAAGAACGGGTTAAGTAAAAAGTTATTTAGTCCCTTGTATGCATCGATCTCCACGTCCAGGCTTACGATCATGGGTTTTGTGAGGTCGTCCGTGTTTTCAAGCGTGTATTTTGTTACGGATGCACCGTTCCAGCCCGACGAAATACGATCGACGAACTCCTTCTGATTACCAAACCGGAGTAATTTTTTTCTTTGGTTCATGGCTTCATAACCAAAGTATGAATTCTGTATCGTTCCTCTTATCGTGCCATCGGTGTCCATCTTTAGTTTCTGGACGGAGATCTGTTTCTGTCTGTCGGGGGCTTTTAGTTCGTGCCAGTAGGATACCTTGTCTCCAAGCACTCTCCCCTTTCCGTTCAGGCACCGTTCGGGTATTAATCCAAACGAGAGAAAGTCCTCGGTCGCGTCGAGCAAATAGACCTTGTCATTAATGTTCAGTTTGGCGATCACATAGTTGAAGTCGCTAAGCACCGGATGCAGTTCAGTTACCGAGCCGTTTTCGCGTGTTGACAACAGAAGGGGTTCCGCATTGAGCCCGGCATACTTTAATGCGGCGATCAGGGACAGGTTGATATCGCCGACATTACCCACTTTGCTTTCAAACGCCTTTTTAATCCCAAATTCACTGTACTCTCCATACACGTCATTCCACTTGTACCACTGTTTGATAAAGTCGTAGATTTTTTTTGCCTTTTCAAGGGGCTCGATTTCTCCCGCCAGAAGCGATTCGATCTTCCGGTCGACGATATCTTCACCACGTTTCAGCTGAACGCCGAACTTACTGTCTCTTCTCAACTCTTCTTCGGCGTCCTTCCATTCGATGGTAAGTTTATCTTTCCTGCCGTCAAAATAGATGATCTCGGATAGTTCAAAAGTAATCGCCGATATAAAATTGGAACGGGCTGTCATGTAATCTTCGTCTTTGAACGCCGGGATATCTGTTATGCCAAACACCATCTGTCCACAATCGGCTTTGCCGGAGCCGCCCGCCGTAAAACAATCCTTGACAAGGGTGCTTTCATTCTTCGACAATTTTAAAAAACCACGAAGTAAAATATTGTAATGGTAGTTAGCCGGGATCAATGCGAAAAATTCGCTTTTTACCTTTGGTATCTCCGACTGGAACTCCCAGTTACGGAAATTCCGGATGAACGGCGATTCCAGTTCATACTCCACTTCGATAACACTTCCGACCCGGACATTAGGCAATGCGAATTTTTTGATATCCCTGTACTTATTTATGTTCTCCGTATAAACATTCTTCGAATTCAGTTTCGTCTCCTCCATCGGTCCGTTTACGGCGTTAAACGTCGATGCTGTGACCGATCGTAGTATCTCAGTGGATCCCTCATTCTTTCGCAACATAATTTCGAAATCGCCATATTCAAGTCCGCCCTTTTTCAGGATTTTGATCTTCAGGTGGTGCCTGAAGACAAGGTTGTAGTGATTTTCATCCTCGATATAAGCTTCGCCCGATTCATTCAACACAACGGCGAATGCGGATGTATCTTTATCGTAGGTCTTCATCTCCAATTCCCGGTAAGTCACTTTCCCAAATGGAAATCCCTTTGTCTGTGCCGGACTTGTGAGGGAGGCGGTGAACAAGACAAAAATTAAGAAAACGGTTCTCATACAATAACAGAGTTGACTGGTGAAGATAAAGAAAATAGCAAAAACTCAAAAAATTGACGGGAAGAGAAAGACAAAGGACCGGCCGCTGATTCGCTTTAAAATCACACACACGCACAGTCTAAAAAGTATTTCCACCGCCGCTGGTCAAATCATTCCGAATCATTACTTTTAGTCTGCTTGGAAATTCACGCTGTATATTCCGGGCCGAAACCTATAACCTGTATGACTGCTCCAACCAACTCGTCACGCCTTCTCTCCCTCGATTTTATGCGAGGTCTGATCATGATATTGCTGGTCCTTGAGAGTACCAGGCTATACGACAATCTTTTTGAAGCGACGGAGGGTAACGGTATCCAGCTGTTTCTTATCCAGTTTTTTCACCATCCCTGGAACGGGCTAAGGTTCTGGGACCTGATCCAACCGGGTTTTATGTTCATGGCCGGAACAGCCATGGCGTACTCCCTTCACCGTCAGCAGGTGCAGGGGATGCCCTGGAGCAAATCTTTTCTGAAAACTTTAAAACGGTCCGGCTGGTTGTTTTTCTGGGGAGTGCTCGATTATGCCGTAAGACCCGGCGGACTTTCATTCGAACTATGGGATGTACTGACGCAGCTTTCTTTTACAACGCTGGTTGCATTTCTCATCTTCCGGTGGTCCGCCACGTCACAGATCCTTTTTAGCATCGGTCTCCTTGTTTTAACGGAAATACTCTACCGGTTTACAAATATTCCCGGGTTCAGCGAACCATTTGTCGATCAGCACAACTTCGGAAATTATATGGACCTCGTGCTGATGAACAAAATCAACAGTGGCGGTTGGGTTGCCATTAACTGCATACCCACTGCAGCGCATACGATCTGGGGAGTGCTTGCCGGAAAACTATTGCTCTCCGAAAAAAGCGGAAGCGAAAAAATAAAGCCGTTGCTGATCGCCGGCGTAGCAGGCCTTGTAGCCGGCTATTCGATG
Organism: Chryseolinea sp.; assembly: GCA_041742155.1. GTDB lineage: Bacteria > Bacteroidota > Bacteroidia > Cytophagales > Cyclobacteriaceae > Chryseolinea. The sequence continues at coordinate 532,011 of JBGSJE010000016.1, forward strand.
GACCTTACGATTACACCCATTATCAAACGAATTGCCACCAGTTCTTTTGTGCTGGCGTCGGGAGGATGGTGCCTGCTGGCCCTTAGCCTGTTTTACTGGTGGATCGATATCCGGGACCACAAAAAACACCTTCAGTTTTTTACCATCGTCGGAATGAACTCCCTGTTTATTTATCTCTTCATTGAAATAGTTGCGAGCCGGTGGTTCAACGGTTACATCGGTGCAATCTCCAACGGCTTAATGGAAATGATTAACGTTCCACTCGCCCTGATGAGCATCGTTACGTCGCTCGTGATTTTTTCGCTCGAATGGAATCTCTGCAAATTCCTCTATAAAAAAGGAGTGTTCTTTAAGATCTGACGATTACCCAGGCTACCGCTTCAGGATTTTTTTAGCGTTGTCCTGGTATATCTTTTTGAGAACGCTGTCTTTAAGTCCGAAGCCATTCAGTGGCCAGTGGTAGCCGAACAGTTCGGTTTCATAAAAATGTTCATCCGTCGATTCAAGGATCCTGAATGTGGTTTCGTACATATGGTTGTTAAATCCCATGTCCGTACCATATAATAACTGGTCCTGATATTTTTCACAAAAAGCGTTCATATACCGAGGGATGGGTGCTACCTCTCCGAAGCGCGCGCCAAATTCCGCATACAGGTTTGGATACTGCCGAAGCAGTTTACCCAGAATCTCCAGATCGTACTCGCAGTTCGCCAGGTGGCATGCAATAAAAGTTGTCGCCGGATTTTCCCTCACCGCAGTTTCGAGTGTCGCAATCAGTTCAGCGTGGCCCAATAGTCCTTTTTTTGTCAGATCGATCCGCCAGGTATATGCATTCATAAAACCGTCGTTGGTTGAGTCCATCGGTAAATACATCCAGTATGGCTCGGCAACGTGAATGTTAACAGGCATTTTCAATGCCGCACATTTTTGAAACAACGGCTTCATACGCTTGTCATTCATATGCATACCGTAGCCGGGTGTCGGTTCGGAGAACAGTTCACCCAGTCCCTTATCACCCAACTCGCCCACACCTTTCGCCCCTACCCGGTGGCAGCGCTCCAGTTCCTTCACAGCCTTTTCACTCCATCCCGGCTCGTTCATTCCCGTGTAGTCAATTCCGCACCAGACCTCAAAACGATCGCCGTACCGGGCATACTTTGCGTATATACTATCGAACTTGGGGCCGGCGGTCATGGTGAGGATAATGGTCTTTTGAATACCTTTCGCGTCCATAATCTTCACCCATTTTTCAAGGTCGGCTTCCGTTTCCGCATAGGCATGGGAATGAACATCGATCGCCGGGTACCTGGCTTTTTCAATTTTTGAAACCGGTATCTTATAAATTGACTTCGGCCGATAATCCTTCAGCTTCAACGTATTGGGATCCTGGGCATAGCTTTGTTTGCACAGTACTATAGCGATAAGCAGGTTGATGATCAGGATCGTGTTTTTCATAATCACTTATTTAAGAAATGAGCTTTGGTCTTTAGTTCCCCGGCAACGATCTCTTCCAGTTTTTTACTTTTTTCCATCAGTTTCTGGAGTAGAGACACCTGATTTCCGGCTCTCACAAAGTTCTGCTCTTCATAGCTTGCTCCGTAGTAGCTATCGTTGTTGAAATAGTCCGCCAGGAAACGGATAGCCTGCATGTAGATCAGGAATAACCCCGCATATAAGATCAGGCTCTGTTCTTCGCCCGTCAGTTCGTCGCCCATATTGCTCAGGTAACCCTGCACGATCGCCCGGAAAAAATCTTCCCGTATCCCGATCTGGGTAAAGTCCTTTTGTTCCTCATTCGCAGGTGAAAGATACGTTCGCATCATATCACCCACATCGCTGATGAAGTATCCGGGCATGACGGTATCCAGGTCGATCACGCATATGCCCTTGCCAAACTGGTCGAACAATACATTACTGATCTTCGTATCGTGATGTGTAACGCGGTGTTTGACCTGGGCACTCTTCCGTATTTTTTCAAATGCGTTCAGAATATGAACGTTCTTTTTTATTTCGTCAATTAGAGATTCCGATTGTTTGATACGAGCGGTGTTGCCGAACTTCAATGCATCCTCAAATTGCCGGTACCGCAATGTTAGGTTATGAAAATCAGGGATCGTGATATGCAGTTTTGCGGAATCGAACGACGAGAGCAATCGTGTAAACTTGCCAAACTGAAGCGCTGCTTCGAAGGCCTGGTCAGCCGACGTCACAACATTGATCGTGTGCGAACCTTTTATGAAGGGGAAGAGCCTGTAGTAACCTTCACCTTCCACGTAAACTATTTCCTGCTGCTCCGCATTGGTAACGGGTGCTACAAACAAATATCCGGGACTGTTTTTCGCCAGGTACTCGTCGATCATTTTTATGTTCTCCGCCAGTTCATAAGGTTTTTTAAAAACATTGTGGTTCACCCGCTGAAGGATGTATTCATTTTCAGGGGAAGTGATTTTCCATGTCGTGTTAATGAGACCGCTAGCCAAGGGTTCGGCAAGACTATGCCCGGAGATGTTATACGTCTTAAGGATGGACGAAATCATTCGTTATCGAACTTATTTGTTTCGCTTCTCAATGTAGGTGTCTTTCCGCCAATTTAAAAGGACCGGGCAGATGGATACCCGACATTTCCTCGGCTGTGTGTCGTGTGCGCATCTGCATGATTTAATCCCCGGGGTGAGACGCGCTGCCGTCAAAGCTAGAGCGTGATCATATAACCGTGACAAAGTTATTTAGAGTCGCATTGTCATTTCCGATTTGGCACGTGTTAATAATGGGTAAATTTGGAACAACTACTTGTGCGGCCACAGGTAATTTTTTCATTTCTGATCGTAACACGTTATGAAGATCGGGCTGCTTTCCGATACACATGGACACCTTGATACCAGAGTATTCACGTACTTCAGCGCATGTGATGAAATCTGGCACGCAGGAGATTTTGGAGACCTGGCGGTCATCGACGCGCTGTGTAGCTTCAAACCCGTGCGTGGTGTTTTTGGTAATATCGACGATAAAGTTATTCAAAGCCGGTACCCGGAAGATCTTCGGTTTAACTGTGAGGCGCTGGAAGTCTGGATGACACACATCGGCGGTTCACCTCCGAACTACAATCGACGGGTGAAAAAAATCCTCAAAGAAAGACCTCCGGATCTCTTTATTTGTGGTCATTCCCATATCCTTCGAATAAAGCGTGACCCGGTTTTCGGCAACATGCTCTATCTAAATCCGGGCGCAGCGGGAAACCAGGGTTTTCACCAGATCAAGACACTGGTCAGGTTTGAAATTCTGGGAAAAAAAATCGACAACCTGGAGGTCATTGAATTGGGAAAAAGAGGTGCAATCACCGCCTGAAGGCAGATCCGGTATCAGAACCGGTAACTCAACGAAAATCCCCGTCCGGTAAAGTTGAACGCGGCTTCCCGTTCCAGGTGGCGCTTATATTTTTTCGCTCCTTTAGACCAGAATATAATGCCCGGAATCGTCATTCCTGTACCTCCTGCAATCATTAATACTCCAAGCGCAGCCTGTGCGTCATCTTCCGAATACGTTCCGTTGGACGTCGTATAAGAATTGTAGTAATCGGTCTCCGCATTGCTGACCACGATAATACCGCCGATCAGCATCGACCCACCGATGATTGTCAGCGCTCGGCCGGTGTTACGCATGCGCAAACCTGGCGGCCGGGTAATTGTGTAGGAGACATCATTGCCCGAACGTTGTACGACAGGGCTGGTATTGGCCGGTTTTTCGGTGGCCATGGCGTAGAATTGAGCCTGTCCGGACATAATACAGCAAAGCAGCGCAATCGCTGTTAAAAAGAGTTTCATACAACTGAAGAATTAGATTTAAACGTATTGATTCAACATTACCGGCATCACCAGCATGAGTATATCCTCGCTTTTGTCTTTTTCCGCCGGTAAAATCACACCCGCCTTGTTCGGCGCTGACATAGTCAGTTTGATTTTATCGGAATCCATATTGGTAAGCATTTCGATGAGGAACTTCGCATTGAAGCCGATCTCGATATCCTCACCTTCGTGATCGCATGAAAGCCTTTCGTTCGCTTCATTGGAGAAATCAAGATCTTCGGCGGAAATCTGAAGCTCGCTTCCCGTAATTTTCAATCGAACCTGATGCGTGGTTTTGTTTGCATAGATGGAGATCCGCTTTAATGCACCCAAAAAATCGCTCCGTTCGATAGACATCTTGATATTATTTACCGAAGGAATCACATTGTCATAATCGGGGAATCGCTCGTCGATCAGACGGCAGATCATTTTAATATTTCCGAATTTGAAATAGGCGTTCGACATATTGAAGTTGAGGCTCACTTCTGTATTCTCCGTAGGTAATGTTGCCTTCAGCAGGTTCAGGGCCTTGCGGGGAATAATAATCGAGTTTCCGTTTTCGGATTTAACATCGGTCCTTCTGTACCGAACCAACCGGTGTCCGTCTGTTGCCACAAATGTCGTATTCTTATCACCGAGGTTGACATAAACCCCCGTCATAGCCGGACGGAGTTCATCATTGCTGGTGGCAAAAATGGTATTGTTGATCGCACGCGCCAGGACTTCTGTTGAAATCTCCGCCGTGAAGTCGTTCGACACGGAAGGGACTTTCGGGAAATCGGTCGCATTCTCGCCGGAGAGTTTGTACCGGCCGTTATCGGAAATTATTTCGATACTATAAGTAGATTCATCAATCGAAAATGTAACAGGCTGCTCAGGAAGGTTTTTGAGCGTATCCAGCAAAATCCGGGCAGGTACTGCAATACTTCCCTTTTCTTTGGATTCGACCTGAAGTTCAGTGATCATGGATGTCTGAAGGTCAGAGGCTGTAACGGTAAGACTTCCCTTTTCCAGTTCAAACAGGAAGTTCTCGAGGATCGGCACGACGGGATTCGTGGTGATAACACCATTAATATTGGATAGTTGCTTAAGCAGGTAAGCAGAATTAACAATAAACTTCATTCGTGAAAAAGTGGTTGGTTTTTAAAGCGGGTGTAAAGTTATAAAGAAAACCGAATAATAAAACGAGGATTTCAGGCCAAAAATGGCACTATGTTCAATCCGGTTTTCGGAAAAAATCACGGCGGCGAGTGATCCCGGAAACCTTTGTTTTTCCGAATAATGCCCACTGCGAACCGTTGATACGTCCCGGGTATTGCGCTTTATCACCGGTTCCGGGATAGATCTCAAGCACGTATTCCTTACGGCCGATATCTTTCACCGACACTTTCAATATCGGATCACCGGTTGCGAGGCTGTCAAAAGATGTATTCTCACGCGCGTACTCGTCAACGGTCAGGAGCGAGATGTCGTCGAGGTAGTCGTTCAGCCGGGTCGTATCCACCGATTGCAGTCCCTGCACGCTGAAGTAATTATTTTCCATGGCAACCACAAAATCAGCTTCCGGGTTTCCGGGAAATCTGACATCCAGGCTTTGAAAGTTCCGCCAGTTAAAACCAAAAACGAATTTGTCACGCCAGCCGCTTTCATCCAGTTCAAAAATCCCGGATACATATACCCGGTATCCGGGTATCGTCATGAGATATGGCAGGCGTTCCGTACCATCCATAAAAAATGCCTGGGTCTTCTGTGGATTTCCGCCTGCGTAAAAAACCGCTTCCGGGATACCTGCTGCCAATAAAGACACTTTCACACCTTTTTCCGCGAGCACAGTAGTCACTGAATCCCGGAGTGCCGCCGCAAGCGGACGCTTCGGCTCGGCCTGCTGCAAGGTAGCGAACAGCACTTCGACCATATCGGGGCTGGCATTGTACTGATCATTCAACTTCCAGCGGGAACCCGAGTACTTCAGCGATACCTTTCCCGAAGGCGACTCCAGTATGACCTCGCTGATCGTTTTCAGGTCGTAGTTCCGGAAAATATTTTTATCAACCTCATCCCTTTCGCCTTTTTGAGTGACCCAATACGCCAGTGATGTCAGCCCGATAAGTATGACGAGAATAATGAGTTGCCATTTGTTTTTTCTCTCCTGCATATCAGAATCCCGCAAATTTTCGCTTACGCCAGTACGACCGTCCCGCACCGTAGACAATCAGCAGTAATAACGGTACGGCGAGGTTGATCACTTGCCATTTCAACCTTTCCGATTTCACCCGTTCTTTATCCAGTGGCCGGATCCTTACCTGTTTACTGCGCGCCTGTATCAGTCCATCCTCATCGGTGAGGTGTGCGAGAGCATTCATCAAAAAATCTCTGTTGGCAAAGGTATAATTGGTTGCCGGATCAAAACCAAGAGGCCGGATCTGACCGGTCCTGAAGTTGACATCGTTGCGGGCAATATCGCCGTCACCAATCACGATGATCTTTGATAGTTCGCCGGTGTCTCTGAAGGTTTCCGCCGCAGCACTGTCCGGCAGGAATCTGTTCCGGTAAAGCGACGTGAACCTGCCTTCGAGCAGGTAGCCAACGGGGACGAACGAACGTGAGAATTCGGCATCATCCACTTTCCTCAGGTCATTGACGCTCACCTTAACCGGTGCTGTCAGTGTACGCGAAAACCGGGACGTCATCAGGAGCGGGGTTTTTACAATTCCGGGAGACTTAACGGTATCGATACTGCTCACAAATTTTGTTATCACGGCGTCGAGGTTCCTCGTTACCGGGTGATCAGGGTAATGATTGAGCAGAGGAAAAAACGGCCAGTCCATCAACTTCACCTGGGGTTTACCTCCCATCTGTCCCGTTATTACCGGATAAAAACCGGCGCTTCGATCCTGAACCAGGTCCGGATTCAGCCGAACGCCGTATTTAAAAAGCTGATCATCCAGACCGAGGTCGTAGGGAAGCGCAAAATAATCATCCCGTGATGCGCTGTCCATACTGGCTTCCAGTTTATCCAGCAGGAACATCACGCGTCCTCCGCGCATGATGTATTGATCGAGCCGTAACTTATCGGGTGCGGAAAACACCCGGGTTGGTTTGGCAATGACCAGGGCGTCAAATCCGGAGAGAGCGGACTGGTCGGAGAGATCCGTTTGAAATACGTCAAATTCCTCCAGCAGGTCGTTCCTGAAGCTGGCTATGTTTACAGAGTCCAGTTCGCCATGACCGGTAACCAGTCCGATGCGCTTCCGGTCGACGTTTACCATCTTGTTGATGGCGCGGATAAGTTCGAACTCGATTCCCTCGATAGACTGGTTGATTTCTTCGGCTGGTGTACCCGCTTTATTACCTTTCAACAGCATCACACCGGTTTCCATCCCGCCATACGAAATGATAACACCTGGAAAAATGATTTTCTCGACCCGCTGTCCGTCATTGTTGTCAATTACATTGGTGGGTTGGATCCCCTTTCCGGCGAGGTCAGCCATAAATTCCGACCGCGCATTTTCGCCCATGGCGAGGGTTGGGTCCGTAAACCGGTACTTCACTCGGTTACCGGAGTAGATCCGAAATTCCTCGGCCGTTTCAGCGATCGCTTTCTGAAACCTCCTGAATTCGGCATTCAGGTCGCCTTCAAGAAAAATTTCGATGTAAATATCGTCGTCGAGTTCCTCCAGTACGTTGCGGGTCTGGGTTTTAATGGTGTAGCGTTTTTCTTCCGTAAGATCGACGCGCTGAAAATATTCCGATACGACGAGGTTGACGAGTATAACGGCAACGAGGCCATTCAGGAACGTCAGCACATCACCAAATTTTCTGCTCTTCCAGTTCACCATTGTCTGCTGCCCAGGATTAGTTTGGTAATGGAGAGCATAATAAAACAAACGCTCAGGAAATAGATAACATCCCGTGAATCGATCAATCCCCGGCTCATCGACTCGTAGTGAAAAAGAATGCCGAGTTGTTTAATGTTCAGGGCTTTGGCGGACCAGAAGCCCAGGCTGGAGACCGATTCAAAACCGGAAAAAATGAGGAAGCAGAGGAACGCCGCAACGATAAAAGCAACGATCTGGTTAGGCGTAATGCACGATGCGAAAATACCGATCGAACAAAACACACCGGCCAGCAACGTAAGCCCGACATAGGAGCCGATGATTCCCGGCGTATCGAGGTTTCCCACCGGATTTCCCAGTGTATAAATGGAATAATAATAAATGAAAGTAGGTACAAGCGCGAACAAGACCAGGGTAAAACTGGCCAGGAATTTTCCCAGGATAATGTCCCAGTCTGTGAGTGGTTTGGTGAACAGGAGTTCCATGGTCCCGCCCTTTTTTTCTTCGGCGAAACTTCTCATGGTGATCGCGGGTATCAGAAAAATAAAGACGTAGGGTCCCAGGGAAAATAGTGTTTCCATGTCCGCATAGCCGTAATCGAGTACCGACGTTTCCGGGAACACCCACATCAGCAAACCCATACCCGTGAGAAAGACGCCAATCACGACATAGGCGATCAGGGAATTAAGGAAACTGCTGAATTCTTTCGAGAGGACCTGAAGCATAGGGTTTTGAAGCGTGGGCAAAAATAAATGAATTTCTTTATTGCGGGGTGTCCTGCTGGATCGTCAGTTCGCGAAAAATATTTTCCAGCGAACTCTCCTCCTGTTTTAGTCCGATCAGTGACAGCCTGTTATCAGCGGCAAATCGGAATAACTCCGGTCGCAGGTCTGTGTTCCCTGCCGCTACGACCCTGAACCGGAAGCCCTCCACCTCGCAGGCGTCGCTGACGCCGGGCAGCGCACGGAGCTGATCGACGGTAACATTGCCTTCAAATTCCACCACTATCGCCGATGTTCCATCCTGCCTAAGCAACTGATCCAGGGTATTGTCAGCGACGATTTCGCCTTTATTGATCACGACAACCCTGTCGCAGAGCGCCTGGACCTCCTGCATAATGTGCGTGGAGAAAATGACCGTCTTCCGGTGACTCACATCCTTGATCAGCTTTCGTATCTCTACCAATTGATTGGGATCCAGTCCGGAAGTCGGTTCGTCCAGGATCAGCACGGCGGGATCGTGAATCAGGGCCTGCGCCAGCCCTACCCGTTGCCGGTAACCTTTCGAAAGGGTTTCGATCCTTTTGTTCTGCTCCAGCGACAATCCACATAATTCAATGATCTCGCCCACTCTTTGTTTAAGTTTTTGACCCCCTAGTCCGTACAGTCCACCGATAAACCGGAGGTATTCGTGCACATATAGATCCAGGTAGAGCGGATTGTGTTCGGGGAGATAGCCGGTGATCTGTTTGACCTTCATCGGTTGTCCGGCGACGTCAAAACCACCGACGAGAACCTGCCCCGAAGTAGGCGGCAAATAGCAGGTGGCAATCTTCATGGTCGACGATTTTCCGGCTCCGTTCGGCCCCAGAAAACCTACAATCTCACCTTCATTAACACTAAAAGTAATATCATTCAGGGCCTTTTGCTGGCCGTAAATCTTGGTGAGGTTCCTAATTTGGAGAGACATAGCTGGGCTCGACAGTATGAGATGAAAGTTCAAGTTTATAGCTTTGTAGGCTCAAACGCGAAAGTTTGTCGCCGAATCTTTGAAGTTTAGGCCTGAATGTGTTTACTAACGAGTAATCAGGCCTATTAATTGCCGTTAAAGGTAAAGTAAGAATGGCCGGAGGATTGGACCAGGGAAAATTAAAATAATGCTATGAGAATAACCGTTTTTCTATGCTGTCTCCTGTTTTGCGCAGCCGGGTTTGCTCAACAGGGTTATCATATCAAGTTTCAGGTGTCCGGACTGAAGGACACCACTATCTACCTGGGTAATTATTACGGGGAAACCACTTACATCAAGGATACGGCCCGCGTGAATTCGAAGGGTGAATTCGCCTTTGAGGGAAAAAAGCCATTGAACTATCGCGGCGTATATTTTCTCGTCCTCAATAAGACGAAGCTTCCGTTCGATATGGTCGTCAGTACGAATCAGCATTTTAGTATGTCAACATCCGTCGATGACTATGTAAAAAACATGAAGGTGACCGGCGACCCCGACAATACGCTCTTCTTCGAGAGTATGGTCTATAACATGGAAAGGCACCTGGAAGCGGAGCCCTACATCAAGATCATTCAGGACAGTACACTAAGCGAAGAAAAAAAGAAGGATGCGCGCGAGGCATTTAACCGGATCAATGACAAGGTTGTCGCGTATCAGAACGACGTCATCCTGAAAAATCCATCCACGCTTACAGCCAAAATACTAAAAGCCAATCAGCCCGTTAAGATTCCGGATCCGCCGAAGCGGGCTGACGGCACCATTGATTCAACCTTTCAACTCCGGTGGTACAGGGAGCACTTCTTCGACAACTTCGACCTTTCGGAACCCGGTCTGATCTGCCTGCCGAAACCGTTGTACAGGGACAAAATCATCGAATACCTCGACAAACTATACGCTCCCAATCCTGACACGGTCACTAAAGCTATCAACAAGATCATTGCCAGAGCTAAAGGCAATCAGGAAACCTATAAGTACGCTACCTGGATCTCGTTGCTGAAATATCAGCAACCCGAAATTATGGGAATGGACGAGGTTTATGTCAATATCTACGACCAGTATTTTGCATCCGGAGAAATGAAGTTCTGGGTGAACGACAAGCTGGGCAAAAACCTGAAAGATCACGCGGACAGGCTGCGCAAGAGCCTGGTCGGCAAGAAGGCACCGAACCTGATCATGCAGGATACCAACTTCAAACCCCGGTCGATGTACGATATAAAGAACAAATACACCGTACTGTTTATTTTCGATCCCGACTGCGGACATTGCAAGGAGGAGACGCCCAAACTCGTTTCATTTTATAACAAGAAGAAGTTTGATGTGGAGATTTTTGCCGTAAGTGCAGACACCTCGATGGCCAAGATGCGGGACTACATCCGCGACATGAAGATGAAGTGGATTACCGTGAACGGGCCCCGTACGTATGTCGGTCCGTATCAGGAACTTTATGATGCGCTCGTTACGCCATCGCTATACGTAATCGACGACCGTAAGATGATCATTGGCAAGAAAATCCCCGCCGACAAGCTGGAGGACTTTCTGACCCAGTACGAAAAATTCCACAAACCAGGCGAAAAGGCTTCAGTTGCCCCGAAGACAACACCACCGGGCAGACCGTAAACGCACATCGGTTCGTTCAAAATCGTACACTGTATCCGTTTTCAGAAAAAACCGGCATATCGTTCATACTGGTGATATCCCTAAATTTGGCCAATTTCAGCCTTTTGTAACATTTTTCTGTAAATCGCAGTCTTAGATGCAACTATTCGCACGTTAGAGAGTATCTAATAGAGTGATTACCGAACTTAAATAAATGTTATTATGGCCTTTCTTGACAAACTTCTGGGCAAAAAGAAAAAGACAACACTGAAAGCGAAGTGTCCGATCACAAAGGAGCCGATCGAAGAGGGATTTGGTTTTATGCTTACGACGGCTCAGGTAGTAGCCTCTAAGAAATACTGGGATATGGTGATGACTGAACCGGAGACGATGTCTTATACCGTCTCTCATTTCAAGAATCAGTCGAGTGGGACGCAGATGCGGAATATGATCTTTGAAAAATACTCCAGCATTGAAAAGCCCTGGATGATATCGGATTCGTGCATCAACTTGTTCGAATCGGTGGACAAAAGTTCGGCGCGTGAAAACGCGAAGAAATGGTGGGCAAATGAAGGAAATTTCAATCCCGAAAACTCGGGCCCGGCGGTGAATGCGCTGGATACACAAACGTACAATAATTGGAAAGACTACGCTGTTCTGGAAGCCGGCAGGTCACGGATTGTACTGCAATAAGATCTTCACAGGTTTAGGTTAGGTTGTAAAAGGCTGTCTCAACAGGGATGGCCTTTTATATATACATGCCGCGACGAATACCGTCTCAGTTGTTCCGGTCGATAGTGAACTGAACGAGCTGTATCAAGGACCGTTTATAATCCGAATCCGGGAAAACATCCAGCAGTTGCAACGCACCCTGGTGGTACCTGTTCATCGCCCGGTTCGCATACTCGATACCGCCCGATCTTTTCACAAAGTCAATAACCTCTTTTACTTTTTTCGGCTTCCCGCTTTCATTCTTGACAATCCTGATCATCCTGCGTTTTTCCTGCCATCCGGCCTGTGATAAGGCATATATGAGTGGCAATGTCATTTTTTTCTCTTTAATGTCGATGCCAACAGGTTTTCCGATCTCCGCCTCGCCATAATCAAAAAGGTCGTCCTTGATCTGGAATGCCATCCCGATCATTTCGCCGAACTCACGCATCTTTTTCACGATGTCGTCCGCAGCACCGGATGAACTCGCACCAACGGCACAACACGACGCGATGAGAGATGCTGTCTTTTTCCGGATGATCTCGTAATAGACCTCCTCTGTAATATCCAGCCTCCGTGATTTTTCGAATTGCAACAATTCCCCCTCGCTCATTTCACGGACCGCGTCGGTGACGATACTAAGGAGATCAAAATCCTTGTTCTCAACAGACAGCATCAGTCCCCGGGAAAGTAAAAAATCGCCCACCAGTACGGCGATCTTGTTTTTCCAAAGGGCATTCACGGAAAAAAAACCACGGCGGTAGTTCGCTTCATCCACGACGTCATCATGGACCAGGGTGGCGGTATGAAGCAATTCGATCAGTGACGCTCCCCGGAAGGTCGGTTCGTTAATTTTACCGCAGAGTCCGGCGGTGAGGAAAACGAACATGGGTCGCATCTGTTTGCCTTTGCGTTTCACGATATATCCCATGATCTTATCCAGGAGCAGAACGCGGGTTTTCATCGAAGCCCTGAATTTAGGCTCGAATTCGTCCATCTCCTGAGCAATGGGGGCTTTGATATCTTCCAGACGTAAAGGCATGCGGCGCAATAATACGCATTGATTTTAAAGCGCAGAAGTGTTTTGAATGTTTTAGTAGGTGCCGGGTTAAATAATAAAACCCCGTCGTTTCGTTCGGCGGTAAGCAAACTATTTTGTTATTTTCGAAAAAGGTTTGCCGTACCGGCTTTTTAATCATTCAATTTTCACCGACTACGCAATACCTGAAGTGATCTATGCCTAAAAAAAAAGCAATCCAGGTCCAGGATATTCCTGTACGTCCTGCCCTCTCCAGCGTTATCCTCGAACTCATTACGTACAACCGGGAAAAATATGACAAATACGAGGGTCTGGATCCCGACGAAATAGTTTCAAGGCTTCAGCCCGACCGGGTGAACTGGGTGAACCTCGATGGCCTGAACAACCAGGACATCATTGAAAAACTTCAGTCCCATTTTTGTCTCCATTCGCTATTGATTGAGGACGTCCTGGCCGACCAACGGCCCAAGGCTGAGGAATATGAAGGCTACCTGTTTTTTACCCTCAAGATGTTGTACCGCATTGACGGTATGGAGATCGATTACGAGCAGGTGAGCTTCGTCCTGGGCAACAATTACCTGCTATCCTTCCAGGAAAAAGAAGGCGACCTGTTTGACGGCTTCAGGGACCGGATAAGACTCGATCTTGGAAAAGTACGGAAGAAACAGGCGGATTATCTTCTATACCGCCTGATCGATATTATTGTTGACAACTATTACAATGTGCTCGACAGGATCGGCGATGTTATTGAAGAGATCGAAGAGAATGTTTACGACAACCCGACCAACAAAACATTCCATAAGATTCAATTGCTGAAAAAGGAACTGATCTACCTTCGCAAGGCCTTATATCCGTTGCGGGAAGCGCTGAGCAAAGTTATAAAGGGCGAGTCTGAATTTATTATGGAAGAGAACATCCGGTATTTTTCCGATGTATATGATCACGTCTCGCACCTGATCGACTCTCTCGATACTTACAAAGACCTGACCTCAAGCCTCCTTGATATTCACATCAACGCGATGAACACGAAGATGAACGAAGTCATGAAGGTGCTAACCGTTATCTCCACCATATTTATGCCGCTTACATTCATCGTAGGTGTGTACGGGATGAATTTTGATGTGATGCCAGAACTGCGATGGCCCCTCGGATATTACGGGGTGTGGGGCGTGATGTTCGTGATCGTAATCCTGATGCTGTTCTACTTCAGGCGGAAAAAATGGTTTTAATCCGTTCCTGATTCCTCGTCCAGGGTTGCTTCGACAAGTTCCGGCAGTGTTTTATTCAGTTTCAGGATCTTGAACCGGTAATTGAATAACCTGAACGAATCGCCTTCCTTAAGTGAGGGTTTGTAATACGTAAGCATACCCGACAACGTCTCGTATTCCTCCGACGCGGGAAATGGAATATCAACAAATTTATTAATATCATGTATGGAAGACTGAGCGACAATCTGGTACACCTGTTTGTCGAGGAGCGTGACGATCTGCTGTTCGTGATCGTGTTCGTCCTGTATTTCCCCGACCAGTTCTTCGAGTATGTCCTCCAGGGTGACGATCCCGATCGTACCGCCAAACTCGCTGACCACGATGGCCATCTGGGTTTTCCTCCGCTGAAACTCCCGAAGCAATACATCGATTGGTTTTGATTCGGGGATAAAATGGGCCTGACGCATCACTTCCTTGAGGCCTTTACCGGTCTTCTGAATATAAGCGGCGATAATATCCTTCGCGTGTACGATCCCGATGATCTCATCCATCGACGTTTCAAAAACAGGATATCGGGAATAACCTTCCTTCAGTACGACATCCATTGTTTCGGGTATGGTGAGATCGGCTCGCAGGCCGCTTATCTTGACGCGAGGTACCATTACCTGCCTGACAATCCGGTCGTCAAAGTCGAACACGTTTTGAATCAGTTCCCGTTCATTCGGTTCTATGGCACCACCTTCTTCGCTTTCCGCGATGATCAGTTTCAGTTCATCCTCGGAGTGTATTTCCTGCTCGCTCATCGGCTTTACGCCGAACATTTTGAGGATCAGGTTAGCGAAACCATTCAGCAACCAGATAAAAGGACGGAATACATAATAAAAAATCTGCAGGGGTATAGATACCTTCAGGGTGGTGGACGCCGGATAACGGATCGCGAGCGACTTGGGGGCAAGCTCGCCAAATACAATGTGCATGATCGTCAGGACGGCAAAAGCAATAGGAAGCGCTATGCGGTGGGCGATCGCTTCACTCAATTCCAGGCCGAGGCTGTTCATCAGGCCGAGGATGATTCTGGACACTACGTCCTCCCCGACCCAGCCCAGGCCGAGGCTGGCTAACGTAATACCTAGCTGTGTTGCTGCCAGGTAACCATCCAGGTTGTTGATGATGTTCTGGGCTGCTTTTTTGGAAAAATCTCCTTTTTCCAAGGCAATCTGGGACGACCGGACCTTGACGATTGCAAATTCAGCAGCAACGAAAAAACCGTTTAGCAAAACCAGGAGTAAGGTTACGATAACATCGATCGTCATAATAGAATTACGAGATACAAAAGTACAAAGAAAACTTCAGGCGCGGGGTCACTATATTTTTCCCGCAGACGGTTTCGGAATGCCGAAAACATTATATATTTCGTATATAGACTAACCCTGAATCCATGTATCTAGCACTCTTCCTGCTTCTGGTGGGCTTTGCAGTACTTATCAAAGGCGCCGACTTCCTTGTTAACGGCGCTTCATCGGTTGCCAAAAAGTTCAATATTTCGAACCTGGCGATCGGATTAACGGTCGTCGCTTTCGGGACTTCCACGCCGGAACTTATCGTTAGCTTATATTCTGCCGTCGAAGGCCGGAACGACGCTTCATTCGGCAACGTGATCGGCAGCAATAACTTCAACCTTTTGTTCATTCTTGGCGCCGCCGGCCTGATATATCCCCTCACGGTGCAACGGAACACCGTGAAGTATGAGGTCCCTCTGTCGTTGATCGCCGCCCTTGTCCTGTATATTTTAGTCAACGATCAGATCGTATCAGGCAATCCCATCAATATTTTATCCAGGTGGGATTCGCTAATCTTACTGCTGTTCTTCGGCTTTTTCATGATGTATGTCTACCGCACCATGAAAAAAGCAAGCGACTACGAGGAAGTTCCCATCAAAATATACACCACACCACTGGCTACCGGAATGGCTATCCTGGGGCTGGCCATGCTTGTCGGCGGAGGAACGCTGGTTGTCGATAACGCGGTCGCTATTGCCGAACACTACGGTTTATCGCAGAAACTGATCGGTCTTACGATCCTGGCCGCGGGTACCTCTCTTCCCGAATTGGCGACCTCGGCGGTCGCAGCATACCGGAAAAATACCGACATCGCTATCGGCAATGTTATCGGTTCGAACATCTTTAACATCTTTTTTATACTGGGTATTACCGGCCTTGTTCATCCCATTACCTACAATGTCGCCCTGAACTTCGATATGGAAATACTGGGCGCATCTACCATCGTACTGATGATCTTTATGTTTACCATCAATCAGCGGAAACTCGACCGCTGGGAAGCTTTTTTATTGCTGGCTGCATACATCTGCTATACCACATTCCTCATCGTGAGCGACAATGTATCGTGACGCAGAACCTGTGGGCACAAAAAAAACCTCCGCCGGATAGCAGAGGTTTTTTTTGTGTGCTATATGTACCGGTCTCAGAGCTTGCTTTCCAGCGCTGTAATTTTTTCCTGGGCCTCCGCCTTACCGAGTGACAGGGCTTTCTTATAAAGTTCGACAGCTTCTCTCAACGTCTCTTTCTTCTTGCGCGGCGCAAGTTTGGTGCGGGCAGCAGCTTCTTCAACGGCCTGACCACGGGCATAATATGCGTCAGCCTCCGTCATTTTGCTCTGGATCATCAGTTCCTGCACGCGTGCTTCGATGAGCGCAAGTTCCTGTGTCTTGGTCTCAATCTGAGTCGACTTATCAGCCAGTTCTGCTTCCTGCATTCCGACCGTGGTGATCAGGTTCTGATTTTCATTTCTGTATTTGTCTACTTGCTCCTGCAGGTCCGCAATCTCCTTTGTTTTGCTTTCAAGATCCGCCTTCAGTTTTTTGATCGTCTTCGAGAATGCGTTTGAATTCGCTTTCGACGTCTTTAGTGATTTTTCAAGATCATCGATCTTCTTCTGTGTTTCCTTCACATAGCCATTGATGTCTTTCATACGAGACGCGTAGTCGCTGTATGTAGTGCCTTCAACCATATTAACTCGCAATAACTGGCGGCTTGCATCGATGGAGTCCATCATGCTTCCTACTTCCGTCAACGTTTGCGCCATTGCCTGGCTTGTCTCCAGTTCTACTTTTAAGGAATCCACCTGCGACTGTAGCATTTCTCTTTCTTTCGTACCACAGCCTGCGACCAGAGCCGCAACAGGTATCACAAAAATTAGCTTTCTTAACATAAGGAGTTGATTTAGGGGTTATTAGGCAAAAATACGGTTGATTTTGATGCTAAGGGGATCGTCGAACCAAATTATTTTGAGTAACGAGTTAAGCGGGCGAATTGAGCGCCGACCCTGAGGAATTTTAACATTAACCGCTTTTGTTTTCCGCTTTGTGTAAAGGGCTTTAAATTTGCACAAAAAAAGAGGACGTCCTTTTATTTCATGCCCAAACTAATAAACACGCGAACGCGTATTGCTGACCTGGGCAAACCCCGCATAATCATCATCGGTGGAGGTTTTGGAGGCCTTGAGGTGGCAAGTGGACTTAGTGGATCCCGTACGCAGACTGTTCTGTTCGATAAATACAATCACCATTGTTTTCAGCCCCTGCTGTACCAGGTAGCCACGTCCGGACTGGAAAGCAGTTCCATCGTATTCCCGTTCCGCAAGCGATTCAACAGCGATGATTTTTTCTTCAGGCTGGGGGAAGTCACGCAGATCAAGCCGGAAGAAAACTATATCGAAACTTCGGTCGGTGGCGTCCACTACGATTACCTTGTTATCGCGAACGGCGCAACTACCAACTTCTACGGCATGAAAGATGTCCAGAAGCATGCACTCCCGATGAAAAGCATTATCGACTCCATCAAGCTGCGAAATATCATCATCCGCAATTTCGAGACAGCCTTGCTTTCGGATGACCCCGAGTTTGCCAATAGCCTTATGGATTTTGTGATTGTTGGCGGCGGACCAACAGGCGTTGAACTGGCGGGAGCCCTCGCCGAATTAAAGCTTCATGTTTTTCCCCATGACTACAAGGAGCTGGAGATCAGCAATATGGATATTCACCTTATCGAAGCCACCCCGAGACTGCTGAATGGTATGTCTGATCAGGCTTCCCGCAAAGCCCTTGAATACCTGGAAAAAATGAGCGTCAAAGTTCACCTGAATTCCGCTGTCAAATCTTATGACGGGTATGAAATTGTTCTCAACGGTGGCGACAAGCTGATTTCGAGAACCATGATCTGGGCTGCCGGCGTAACCGGACAACCGGTTGCCGGAATAAATGCCTCAACACTCGGTCGTGGTGGAAGAGTTAAGGTCGATGAATTCAACAGGGTGCAGGGATATGACAACATCTTCGCTATCGGCGATGCCGCAGTCATGGAAGGAGATCCCGGCTTTCCCTCCGGTCATCCTCAGATGGCTCCTCCGGCCATGCAACAGGGAAGACTGGTAGCGAAAAATATCATACGCCTCATCGGCAAAAAGCCACTTCAGCCCTTCCGTTATAAAGACAAAGGTTCGATGGCCACGATTGGACGGAACCGGGCCGTAGTCGATATGAAAGGTTTCAGGACCCAGGGAACATTCGCCTGGTTTATCTGGATGTTCGTCCATCTCATTTCGCTGATCGGTTTCAAAAATAAATTTTTCGTTTTTTTTAGCTGGTTCTGGAGTTATTTCTCCTACGACAAAAGCAACCGACTTATCATAGCCCGTCCAACCGATGGCGTTCATTAATGGCAACATCCCACGATAAAAATCCCAATCCCCTTACCGCTGCCGGAGTCCTGATTTCACTGGGGATAATCTATGGCGATATTGGAACGTCCCCGATCTATACATTCCGTTTCATCGTAGGACAACACGCGATCACAGAGGATCTGATTTTCGGCGGCCTGTCCTGTGTGTTCTGGACGCTGACACTCATCACCACCATCAAGTATGTGTACCTCGCCCTGAGCGCCGATAACCGCGGTGAAGGAGGAATTTTCGCCCTGTATGCGCTCGTGCGACGGTACAAAGCGGGCTGGGTTATTTTTCCCGCCATTATCGGCTGTGCCACGCTGATCTCAGACGGATTTATAACCCCCGCCATAAGCGTAACGTCTGCGATAGAAGGCCTTCGGGCCTTGAATCCCACAATCACCAGCAACACCATTATTTCGATTGTTATCGTCATCCTCGTTGCATTGTTTATTTTTCAGCAATTCGGGAGCGGCGTCGTGGGCAGGACGTTCGGGCCGGTGATGCTCGTGTGGTTCACCTTCATTGCCGTGATCGGAGGGCTGCAACTGGTTCAAAACCTGGACGTGCTGCGGGCGTTAAATCCCGTGTATGCCTTTGACCTCCTGGTGAAGTATCCCGGCGGCTTCTGGATACTGGGCGCCGTCTTTCTCTGTACCACAGGAGCGGAAGCTATGTATTCGGACCTGGGTCACTGCGGGAAGGAAAACATCCGTGTTGGTTGGGGTTTTGTGAAGGTCGCCCTTCTGCTAAGCTATTTCGGTCAGGGGGCATGGATGCTGCAACACCAGGGACAGACGCTGGGCAGCAAGATCCCGTTCTATGAGATCATGCCGGAGAACCTTCTGATCTTCGGAATCATCCTGGCGACGATGGCTACCATTATCGCCAGCCAGGCGCTCATTTCCGGAACGTTTACGCTCGTTAACGAGGCCATGAAATTAAAACTCTGGCCGGCAACGCGGGTCCGTTATCCCAACCAGTTAAAGGGCCAGATCTACATACCGGCCATCAACTGGATCCTGATGCTGGGGTGTATCCTGGTAGTCCTGATATTCCAGGAGTCTGCACGCATGGAAGGGGCGTACGGACTGGCTATCACATTCGATATGCTGATGACCTCATCGCTCCTTGTTTATTATTTTGCCGTTTCAAAAAAATCCATTGTCCAGGCGGTCGGGATGGGCATTTTATTCTTTTCCATCGAAATCGCTTTCCTGGTTTCCAATCTTAGCAAGTTCGTTCACGGCGGCTGGTTTAGTTTTACCATCGCTTCATTGTTTTTCGTGATGATGTTTGTTCTGCTCCGGGCGCGGTGGCTGAGGGATCTGCATACCGAGTTTGTGGACCTGAAACACTATGTAGGGATGATCCAGGACCTCCAGGCCGACAATACCATACCAAAAGAAGCAACGAACCTGGTCTACCTGGCGGTGGCCGACAGCAAACGATACATCGATTCGAATATCATCTATTCCATTTTCAAAAAACGCCCGAAAAGGGCCGATGTTTATTGGTTTTTACATGTCGATACTGTGGATACCCCTTATACCAGCAAGTATTCGATCGATACCATTATCCCGAAGAAATGTTTCTTTGTACGGATGCGTCTGGGTTTCAAAACGGACCATCGGGTGAACCTCCTTTTCAACAAGATCATACATGAGATGGCTGATTCGGGAGAGATCGACCTCGTGAGCCCTTATCCGTCCCTGCACAAATACAGTATGACGGGTGATTTTAAGTTCGTGATTATTCATTCCTGGGCTTCGTCCGACAGTGAGGTATCAAGTTTTGATCGTTTCATCATCCAGGGGTACAGACTGCTGAAGGATCATAGTCTTTCCACGGAGGAGCTTTACGGGATTGAGGCAGCGAACCTTGAAATCGAAAAAGTACCCATCCAGGTCGGGCCGATGGCCAAGGTGAAGATCAAGCGGGAGTGGGAGGATTAGACCCGGATTTCCATTTGCAGCACTTTTAAAGTAAATCGCCCGATTCCCACAGGGGGAAACCTGAAAGGGCCCAGAAACGCACGTTTCAACGGGTACCAGCCGCATTTCACTCGTTTGTTATAATTACCCCTCTACTTTGGGATAAATACAGTGTATTACGTTCCCGCAATCGACATAGTTTTATCATGGGGAGGTCGGAGAATGCACATCCGGGATTTCGGCGTGAAAGCGCTTGGTGTGTGCTGTGTGCGCAAACATTTTTTCAGTTTTTACGAAGAAAAGTCTTTTCAAAATCATTACATTCGATTGAACTACCTCTATAATCAAATACTCTACCACCTAAACCTATTCTGCCACATGACTGTAGAAATGAATTAACAATCCTGCCCCAATAGGCACCAGGCTTGTCTGTTGAGGATTTCCGCACCGCGGAAACAACTTTAAGTATTTATCAAACCCAACTATTCTATGAAGCAACGATACCAAATTTTAGCCGTCTTGCTGTTTTTTGTGCTCTCCAGCGTTACCGCTTTGGCGCAAAGGACTGTTTCCGGTACGGTTACTGACCCTGAAGGCGCTGCGATGCCCGGTGTCAACGTAATCGTGAAAGGCACATCAACCGGTACGACCACCGATACAAATGGTCTTTTTAACATATCCATGGCTGAAGGAGCGAATACGCTCGTTTTTTCATTTATTGGCTATGCCAGCCAGGAAATTGAAGTAGGAACCCGAACCTCCGTAGACGTTTCTATGGCGGAAGACGTGAGCCAACTCAGTGAAGTTGTCGTTACAGCACTCGGCGTTGAGCGTAGTACACGTGCACTGCAGTCTTCTGTAACCTCTGTAAGCGGCGATAACTTTACACAGGCACGTGAAAACAGCTTAGGTAATGCCCTCGCCGGCAGAGTGGCTGGTGTAAACGTCAGTAAAATATCCTCAGGACCTGCCGGTTCATCACGTGTTGTTATCAGGGGTGCAAAAACCCTTGGTTCTAACTTAAACCAGCCACTTTATGTAGTCGATGGTGTTCCGATGACGAACAACAACTACGGACAAGCCGGTGTTTGGGGTGGTGCCGACCAGGGTGATGGTATGAGCAGTATTAACCCTGATGATATTGAAACGATGACTGTATTAAAAGGTGCCGCGTCTGCAGCCCTTTACGGTTCACGTGCCGCGAACGGTGTTATCCTCATCACTACCAAAAAAGGTTCGAACAGGAAAGGTTTGGGTATTGAATTCAATTCGAATTACGTATTTGAAACCGTCAATAACCTGACTGACCTGCAACACAGTCACGGATCAGGAGCACTTGTTGGACCGACGTTGGAAACCCGCGTTGCGACGAAAGCCAATTCGCTCACTGACCTGGCCAACGCATGGAACGGCGGATGGTATACGCAAGGATGGGGTCCTCGTTTCGATGGATCTAGCGTGGTACAGTTCGACGGCCAGACCAGGCCTTATTCTTATGCAGGTGACAACTGGGACCGATACTACCAGACTGGAAAAGCCTGGACCAACAGCATCGCTTTCACTGGTGGTAACGAGACTCAGAATTTCAGATTCTCCTTTGCCGATCTGCAAAGCGACGGTGTGATCCCTAATTCCGGATTTGACCGCCTTAACCTGTCCCTGTCAACCAATTCCAAGTTTGGAAAAAAACTTACGCTGGTAACCAGTGTATTGTACTCCAATGAAGATGCTAAAAACAGGCCAAACGTATCCGATTCACCCGGTAACGGCGTGCAGGCGGTTTACGGATATGCCGGTGATATTAACGTTAATGACCTGATGGGAAATCCCGATAAATTAGGTGCGGTGCCTAGCCTGGAAGATCAGGTTGCGGGCGGCCTGACCATTTTTGACGGCAAACAACCCCTTGAAGAATACCAGGTATCCAGCAACCTCTGGGGACAGAACCCCTGGTGGACTGCTTATCAATTCCAGAATTCCGATGAAAGAGACAGGGTGATCGCAACCGGATCACTTCGCTACGACATCACGGACTTTTTGTATGTACAAGGCAAGATGGGTATGGACTGGTCAACGTCCCGTTACACACGTCTTACTCCGGAAGGAACCGGCTATCAGCGCGGCGGGTCCATGGGTGAAGGTGAAACCCGGATCCGGGAAACCAACATGGAGTATATGATCGGCTTCGATAAGGCATTCGGTAAATTCAACGTGAATGCATTCTTCGGAGGTAACCGGATGCGCAGCTCATGGGAGCAGATTTCCGCCAATGGTAACAACTTCAACGTACCTTTCTTCGCGGCGATCAACAACGCAAGAGACCGGAACTACGGATATGGTTTTTCGGAAACGGGTATTAATTCCATCTTCGCATCGGCTGAAGTATCATACAACAACTATTTGTTCCTCACCGGTACCTGGCGCAGAGACTGGTTCTCGGTTATTAACCCGGAAATTAACAATATCGACTATCCGTCAATTGGCGCAGCCTTTGCATTCTCGGATGCATTCTCGGGATTGCCATCATGGCTGAGTTTCGGTAAAGTCCGGGCGTCGTGGGCACAAGTTGGTAACGCTAACTCGGTTGGCGCATACTCAACCGTTCCAACGTATTCTCTTGGTAATCCGCACTTAGGCCGTCCGCTGGCATCGTATTCATCGGCAATGGGCAACGGTGGAAATCTTCCTAACCCCAACCTGATTCCGTTCACATCCACAGAAGCTGAAATAGGCTTGGATATCCGGATCATGCAGAACCGGTTAGGTCTTGATATATCGTACTACAGCCAGAAAACAACAGACGATATCCTGAATGCAGGTATCTCCCGTGCTTCCGGCTTTGCATCAACTTCTGTTAACGTCGGTGAGATCACAAACAAAGGGATTGAATTCCTGTTGACCGGTACGCCTGTTAAAGGTGCACTGACATGGAATGTGTCCCTGAACTTTGCCAAGAACACCAATGAAGTGGTTTCCCTTATCGATGGACAGGACCGCCTGTTTGTGGAAGAACCACGGACAAGAACAGCCGCCGTTTATCACGTCGTAGGACAACCTTACGGCATGATCCTGGGATTGAAGCAAACGGTGACTCCCGATGGCCTGAAGGTATTTGATGCTAACGGAGCGCCTATTACAGACAACACCTACCAGGTTCTTGGAAACGGTGTACCTGATTTTACGGGTGGTTTGAATAACGAATTAACGTACAAACAGTTTAATCTTTCCTTCCTGATCGATTTCAAATCGGGTGGTGATATCTATTCCGGTACAAACGTAAGGTTAACCGGCGCAGGACATCATAAGCAAACACTTGCCGGACGTGAGGGAGAAGCTGATCTGGTCGTAACAGGCGTTACTCAGAACGGAACGGATGGTTCCGGTGACCCGATCTATGAGCCTTTTACAAAAACGCTTACACCGGGTGAAGCGCAGAACTATTGGAGTCAGCTGAGCAACAGGGCCCAGGAAAACTTCATATATGACGCTTCCTTCGCAAAACTGAGGCAAGTTACGTTCGGATATTCATTCCCTCGCACGTTGCTGAACAAGACTCCGATCAAAACATTGACGCTGTCTTTTGTTGGACGCAACCTGGCGATTCTGTTCAAGAATGTGGATAATATCGATCCCGAATCCGGCTACTCCAGCAGCAATGCACAAGGGTTGGATTATTTTGGTATGCCGGCTACACGCAGCTACGGATTTAACTTAAGGGCTTCGTTCTAACCATTAATACGTAAAGAGATGAAGAATATAAATAAAATTTTGGCGACCGGTCTTCTTACCGCGCTATTGGTAACCGGGTGTGATACCGACGAGTTGCACGACTTGAATATTAACCCGCAGGCCGTAACGGAGATCAACCTTAATTTCATGTTTTCGGCGGCCCAGCTGGGATCGGCTTCAGGCGGATCGGCTGGTGACAACCGTTACATCGACTGGCGGACGAATATCGGAATGTGCGCATATGCTATCCAACAGCTGGCGAATGCGGGGGGCGGAATCGCTCCTGGTGACAAGTATACCCACAACCCCGAAACGTCTAATGCACCGTTCGAATTTATCTACGGTGATGAACTGAAAAACCTCGGTGAAGTACTTCGCCAGACAGATGAAGGTGGATACGATGCAGGCAAGAAATTAAACCTGAGACATGCATCAAGGATCCTCAGAGCGTTTCTCTTTCAGCGATTGACGGACTATTACGGAAGTGTTCCATACACAGAAGCTATACAGGCTGCTGGCGGCGGGACGTTCTTTCCGAAATACGACAAGCAGAAAGATATCTACGCAGACCTCCTGAAAGAGCTGGATGAAGCCAGCGGCGCGTTGAGCAGCTCAAATCCGGATGAAGGTTTTGCTGCGGCTGATCTCTTCTACAGCGGTGACATCGACAAGTGGAAGCGCTTCGGGTATTCACTCATGCTGAGACTTGCCATGCGCATTTCGGATGTTGATGCAGGGACTGCCAACACCTACATCGCCAAGGCTGTTGCCGGTGGTGTATTTACCAGCAACGATGACAATGTCTGGGTACCCATGTCCCTTACACCTAGCGAATGGACCAATCAGAACGGTATTTCCAGAGCGTTTTATCCCGGTGATGGTGGCCAACCTTCTTACCTCAGCAAGACCCTGGTTGATTATCTCAAGGGTACCGACGAGAATTCTGCTGCAGATGATGACCCAAGGCTTATGATCCTTAGCGGTGGAATCGCATCCTGGTCGCCGACAACCTGGACACCGCTTAACACCGATCCCCTGGAACAAAAGGGAATGCCGAATGGCTATGATCAGGCTGGCCTGGATGTTTTTGAAGGCGGAACAGTAGTTCAGGAAACAACTTACTCAAGAATCAATTTCCTGATGCTTCAGGACGATGAGTCTTATATGTTGATGAATTACGGAGAAGTCAAACTGATGCTTGCTGAAGCAGCAGAAAGAGGACTTGGTGGATTATCTGCCGGCGCGGCCGAGGCACACTATAACGAAGGTGTTAAGGCTTCGATGCAGATGTATACCGAATACGACGCATCCCTCACCGTCTCCGATGGTGCCGTTACAGATTATCTTGCCACCTATCCATATGCTGGAACAACAGACCAGAAACTGGAGATGATCGGTGAGCAATATTGGGTTAACCACTTCCTCAACTGGTGGGAAGCATGGTCGAACTGGAGAAGAACAAACTATCCGGTGCTGACACCGACAAATTTCCCCGGAAACGAAACAGGCGGTACCATTCCACAACGGCTCCGTTACCATCCGCTGGAGATTTCAGGTAATCCTAACTTCGATGCAACCTCTACCAAACCCGATCAGTACACTACGAAAGTATGGTGGGCTGGCGGACCAGAGTAGTCTAGGTCAGTAATGAATAACAAAAGGCCCTTGATTCTTCAAGGGCCTTTTTATTGTTCATCCGTCAATTGAAGCAGCCGGTCATTCTTTCTTTTCGAAAGCCATAACAGCAGCATTGTTTCGTGCGACGATCAATAGGTCCCGTCCGGAAGCCTTTATGATTTTTGCGTCCCTGACTTCTCCTGTTACATAAATACCCGTGTGCTTCCGGGCGACGAAACGTTTATCCGCACCGCCTTTCAGGAACACTCCCCTGCCTGCGTCATACCGGCCAACCTGTGGTTTTAACGCGTAAATGTTGCCGCCAAGCCAGATATCAACCGAGCCGTCCTTATCAAAATCATCGGCGACGATCGCGAAGACCGGGGACACCTGTGCCTCCAACGGCAAGGCTTCTAATGAAAATTTGTTCTGGTCATTCCATAAAACGGCGCTGGATAAATATTCCGCCTTATAGGCGATGGACCGGTTTCTGACTTCCGCTGAGAACAACGAATCGTACGTCTTATTTTCATAATCCTTGTATTTCAGGATCGATTTTCTCAACGCCGGCAGCTGTGATACGAGCTCTCCTTTCGTCGCAAACGGATAGGCAATGGTATCGTTTGGAGGATACCAGTTGATCACAAATTCGCTTTTCCCATTCCCGTCAAAATCATTTACAAACATCGTGAGCGGCCGGCGAGACGTTGCCATGAACTTTGTATTCAACCCCCAGTTACCGAGGATAAAATCGGTATCGCCGTCCTGATCCAGATCCGTCGATTCGACTCTGTTCCACCACCCGGTGCTGTTCGGGATCACCTGGTTCTTTTCAATCACTCCGTTGTCGTTGATAAAAATATTCACGGCCATCCAATCTCCCACGACAATAAGATCCTTGTCCCCATCCGAATCCGCGTCCGCCCAGGCCGCATCGGTGACCAACCCGATGTTTCCTAATGCGGGAGGCGCAACGTTCATCCAGGTTCCATTATCATTATTCAGCAAGTAGCTCTGGGGTGGCAATCCATAATTTCCAGGAACACAACGGGCACCGAGGAATACATCCATATCTCCGTCCTTGTCATAGTCATCTGCCTCAAGTGTGGAGAAGTTTCCGATCACCTGCGGCAGGAAACCGGGAACAATAGTAAAATTTCCGTTACCGTCGTTCTTGTAATATCGGATCGTAAAGTAAGCACGTTCCACAGCCGGCTGGTTTCCACCAGAACCGATCATAAGATCAAGATCACCATCACCGTCATGGTCCAGCAACGCGCCGCACGTACTCTCAAACCCTTTATCCCGTGTAAAGGACGCGGTGGGCTTTGAATAGAACGTGCCGTCCGCCTTATGAATGAACAGTTTATCCGGATCACCGGCAGCGCCCAGCAGGATAAAATCATCCAGTTTATCGTTATTCACATCGCCGGAGATCAATCTTGGTCCTTCCGTAGACAGCATGCGGGTCAGGAGTATCTCATCGTTAAAATCATTCTGTAGATTTTCCTGATGCATGGAGTTTCCGCGGATGACACTACTGCTGATGTCCCTGAATTGCGTTTCATCTCTCCTTGAATCGGTGCGCTTTAAGGCGGAGGCATCCCTATAGTTCAGGGTAAGTGACCGGTTCGTTTTTATTCCCGCCAACACCTGAACTTTTCCGTCAGGCCATAACACCTCTACTGAATCTATCAATTCGGTACGTCCCACACCAAAAAGCAACAGAGGTTCTATACTGCTCTCAAAACCCCGGGCATTAAAATTCTGAAGAACACGGATCTCATTCTTCGTCTTAACGGTAACCTGCGCTCCGATCCCAAAACGATTTCCATCCGGGCCGGCGAACCTTATTTTCAAAAAATGGTTTGCCGGATTTTTGTCAGCCTCATTTTTGTAAACAAAACCAGGTGAGTTGATATTGTTGACCACCAGGTCGAGGTCGCCGTCATTATCGAGGTCGCCGTAGGCGGACCCATTGCTAAAGGAAGGCTGCCCGAGTCCGAGTGCTTCCGCCCTGTCCTCAAAGGATAGTTTTCCATTCGGCTGGAAGGCATAGTTCGGGAGCGGAGCCGACGGCATAAAGGATATAAAGTCGCGGTCATCGTACTTACCCTGCTTGGAGACTATCTCATTCCGTTTTTCCCGGTCGCCGATGAACTCCCGGAAATCCATTGACATGATGTCTCTGAAAATTCCATTGCTGACAAAAATATCCTTGTTACCGTCATTTTCGAAATCGAATATCAAAGCACCCCAACTCCAGTCCGTTGCGGCGACCTTGGCCATCAGGGCGATCTCCTGAAAATCACCGGCACCGTCGTTCAGATGCAAACAATTCTGAACCATTTGGTAGTGAAAATTCGCCCGGTACTTGAGATCTTCCAGGTGGTAGGGATCGAAAGCGATAGTTGTTTTGAGCCTGGAGTTGTCGGCCGGTAACATATCGGTCGTAAATATTTCGGGGGTTCCGTCGTTATTGATGTCGGCAATATCGGCCCCCATACTGGAGATGGAGCAATAGTCCAACCGTTCGATCAATTCCTCTGAAAACTTGCCGTTCCCTTTGTTGATGTACAGGTAATCCCTTTCCCAGAAATCATTGCTTATATAAATATCCGGGAGGTGATCGTTATTCAGATCACTTACGGCGACTCCGAGCCCGAATCCTATTTCGCTGCTGTATATGCCTGCATCTGTAGTTACATCATGAAAGACCCCATTGTCATTTCTCATCAGTTTGTCGCCGCCTGCATCCGGTACTTCTCTCACTTTTTTATATAGTTCTATTTTTCCCGGGTCCTTAAAACTGTTGTTCAGGATGTAACAGTCAAGGTCTCCATCGAGGTCATAGTCGAAAAATGACGCATGTGTTGAATACCCTTCATTATTCAGGTTGTATTTCTTTGCCTGTTCGGTGAAGGTAAGGTCGCCGTTGTTGATGAACAGCTCGTTTTCACGGTCGCCCCCTTCCACATCGCCCGAATTACACACATAGATATCCAGGAAGCCATCATGATTAACATCGGCCATGGTTACACCGGTACTCCAGGCCATCGTTCCTCCAACACCCGCCTTTTCCGTAATATCCTCGAAAACCAGATTTCCCTTGTTCAGGTAAAGCTTATTTTTCAGCTGGTTCGCCGTGAAATAAATATCGGGAAGGGAATCGTTATTAATATCGCCGATCGCAACGCCTCCGCCATTGTAAAAATTCCGATAGGAGAGAATATTGAATTTTTCTTCATCCACTACCCGGTTGACAAAGTCGATATGAGTATCCTCAGACCCGAGCAGCCTGAACAGACCGGTTTGTTCACCGTCGGACTTCTTTTCACTCTTTTCATCGCATGCCGAAAGACAGATGGCGGCGATCATAATCGCAGAAAATGAAACTTTGTATTCAACGCGACTAAAATGCATAACAAGAAAGGAACTGGTAGAAAGTAATCTGTTTAAAATATAAGGACCGGATCATCCGATCAGGTATTATACGAGGTTGATATGAATTTAATATCATGAATCACATACCTATTTGGCGAATACACCATCGCCATTGGATCCCATATAAGCCCCCCATACCGGTGGCTTTTTTACGCGTACCGGTGTGTCTATCCGTTTAATGGTCATTCCCATAAACGACAACAAATCTCCGGCATGGTAATACTGACAACTTATGATGTCCAAATACCCGTCGTCATCCAGGTCTCCAATCCACGGTGTGGAGAAAATATTTTTGAATCCCGGCGCCTGATCAATGATCTGGAACGATCTTTTTTTGAAATCGATAGCCATCAGTTTGTTCTCCATTTGCCGGGGCGATTTGCCGGTGAATCCCAGGCTGCAATCAAATTCATTAATACTGATAATCGCTTCATCCACTCCATCGCGGTTTATATCAAAAACCACCGGCGAAGAATAACCCGTACAGCCCATGGAGTCGAGGTAGGCCATCCTTCCATCCTTTCCGTCGAGCATAACCTGCAGCGACCCGGTGCTGTTGGGCCATTGACCTTTGCTGGTGAAGGTAAAAAAGTCAGGGATATCATCGTCCGTGAAATATCCCACGGCGAAGCTATTGCTGCATTCCGTATCCTTGATCTTTTGCTGCCACAAAACCTTCTGATCCCGCCCGTCAATTGCAAAGACGGAACTTCCGTGCGAGATTCCGACAATATCGAAATAACCGTCATTGGTAATGTCAGCGATGGAAGGAGGAGCGATAAACCCGTGTCCTTTTTCCGATGCTATGATTTTTGCATTCACGAGTCGCCGCGCCTTCAGGTCGGACAGGGTAGACATAAACAGATGGCCGTCGATCGTCTCACCGCCTGTTCCAAAGATCACGGTGTATTCTTTACTATCGGGTTGGATGAAGCACAGGGGTGACATATACGATTCTTTGCCATCTGGCATGGTGTCCGCAGCAATGACTTCGCCGGTCCTGATATCAAACAACATCAGAACTGCGGGGAAACGATTCACTCCGCTGTAAGGGTCGGCCTTTGAATTACCTCCATTCACGGTCAGCAGATCCTGGAATCCATCGTTGTTCTGATCCGGGACCAGGACGCTGTTATTAAAATTGTAACGGGCAAACTTTACAATGGAGTCCTGCTGATGCATCGTGTGGTCGTACTTCCAGATCAGCTCACCGGTCTTACCATTCAGGGCCTTAAAATTCGGCGATCTGCCTCCGATGAACACGTCTTTGACACCGTCGCCGGTGATATCATAAAACGTGGCGGATCCATAGACCTGATCCGGGGCCTCCTGCTGCCACAATAACTTACCGGTTTTGCCGTCAAATGCAATGATCCCTTGTTTGCTTACCTGGTATTCGTTCTTACCCGCACCCATTACGATGTCCAGTACTCCATCTCCATTCAAGTCTGCCGTCCGCGGCGAAGATTGCGATCCGATGATCGATAGATCTTCCTTCCATATCACCGTGCTCTTTTTCTTGCTACAACCGGCCGACAAGGCAACTAAGAATATAAAACAACTTATGGTGACGCCATTTCCTGCTGACAAACTTCCTTTCACTGGTGGCATAATTCAAATCGGTCTGTGAGGTTTTTATGTGAGGCAGGGATCAGCCTGAAAAGGGAGGCTAAAAATAAGGTAAGCAGAACGAAAAAGTACATCGCATAAACAGGTAAATCCCGGGTGAGTAAAGATAACCAAAAACCCCGAAAGCGGAAGGCAAAAACACCTAATATCCAGCGGTTTAGAATGTTCAAAATAAAGCCCGCCGATCATCTAAAAATACCTCATTCTGTTTTAACTTGTCTTGGAAAAGCCCGGCCTTTCGCCCCTGAAATCATGCGCCACGTGTGTCCATTCCTAACTCGTCGAATCCTCCTTTTATATTTACCATTCACCCTGTTGATATACAACACGGCAACAGGCCAGCAACAGCCCTTGTTTGAATCGCAGCCGTCACAACGGACCGGTGTGACTTTCAAAAACATGCTGCAGGAAACCCCGAAATCAAATGTTCTTACCTACGAGTATTTCTACAACGGCGGTGGTGTCGCTGTCGGCGATATAAACAACGACGGACTCGACGACGTGTACTTCACGGGAAATATGAAACCTAATGCTCTATACATCAACCAGGGCAACTTCAAGTTCAGGGAAATCGCCGCGGCCGCCGGTGTGGACTGCAAAACCGGGTGGAAGACCGGGGTAACCATGGCCGACGTGAACGGCGACGGGAAACTGGATATTTATGTATGCTACTCCGGAAAAGGCGATCCTGAAAAAAGGAGGAACAAACTTTTTATCAACAACGGCAACCTGACCTTCACGGAAAAAGGAAAGGAAACGGGGTTGGACGATCCTGGCCATTCCACCCACGCGTCATTCTTCGATTACGACCGCGATGGCGATCTCGATATGTACCTGCTCAACCACAACGTGGTCGTTATACGGGAGTTTGAATACGCGAACGCAAAAGTCACCCGGCACCCGTATGCCGGAGATAAACTTTTCAGAAACGATAATGGCCATTTTACCGATGTCAGCGAGGCGGCAGGTATAAAAGGAAATCCGCTGGGATTCGGGCTGGGTATAACGGTGGCGGATATCAACAAGGACGGGTGGCCGGATATGTACGTATCGAACGACTACGTGGAACCCGATTACATGTATATCAACAACGGCGATGGCACCTTTACGGATCGTATGACGGAATACGTCCAACATATCTCCTACTTTTCCATGGGATGCGATATCAGCGACATCAACAACGACGAATGGCCCGATATCTTTACGGTCGATATGCTTCCGGAGGATAATAAAAGACAAAAACTGCTGTATGGTCCCGAAAATTACGAGCACTATGCGTTGATGGTACTAAACGGTTTCTATTTCCAGAACATGCGGAACATGCTTCACCTGAACAACGGTAACGGTACCTACAGCGAAATCGGCCAGCTTGCCGGCATCTCGAAGACAGACTGGAGCTGGGCTCCCCTGCTTGCAGACTACGACAACGACGGCTGGAAGGACCTTTTTATCACCAATGGATACTACCGTGACTATACGAACCGGGATTTTCTGAAATACAAGGGCGACTACTATTTTCAGAAATCAAAGGCGAAGGAAAAAGCGGACACTTTCCACCTCGTCAGTACCATGACCTCCACGCCGGTGCACGACTATATGTACAAAAACAACGGCGATCTCACGTTCACGGATAAGAGTACGGACTGGGGTTTAAATGAGGGCAATTTTTCCAACGGAGCCGCTTATGCCGACCTCGACAACGACGGAGACCTCGACCTTGTTATCAACCATCAAAATAAAACAGCTTCGGTGTTTAAGAATCATACGCGGGAACGAATTCCCGGGAATCATTATCTCCAGCTGATCCTTCTCGGTACCGGCAAAAATACGAGAGCAACAGGCGCAAAAGTTTACGTTTATACAAAAGGAAAATCGCAATACATGGAACATATGTCCACGCGCGGTTTTCAATCGTCTGTGAGCGACCGGATCCATATCGGACTAGGTCAGGCGGACACAGTCGATTCCCTTAAGATCATCTGGCCATCCGGCAGAGAAAAAATACTGAAGGATGTGAGATCCAACCAGCTCATCACGATAACGGAAGACTCCGGCGATGAATTCAAAATCGCGAAGGACCAGCAGCAAACGACCACGGCCCTTTCGCCGGTGGACTCCCCCTTACTTTTCGAACACATCGAGGAAGGATATAACGATTTCAAACGGCAGCCGTTACTGTCGACCATGCTAACTCCTTGCGGACCGGTGATGGCGTCCGCGGACGTCAACAAAGATGGAAGGACGGATATTTTTGTGGGGGGTACGCAAGGCACAACGGGAAAACTTTTCCTGCAAAATGCCAGAGGAGAATTTAAGGAGACCGTTATAACGGGGATCAGCAGCAAGCATACCGACGCGGATGCAACGTTCGTCGATGCAGAGGGAGACGGTGATCCGGACCTTTATGTTGTAAGCGGCGGGTATAACGAGTATTCAGAAACCGACAAAGCACTGCAGGACCGGTTGTATCTCAACGACGGGACCGGTAAGTTTGCGCTCTCAACGGATATTCTACCCGAAATGCTTGTCAGTAAATCCTGCGCCGCCGCCTCCGATTTTGATCACGACGGCGATGTTGACCTTTTTGTGGGAGGCAGGGTTATTCCGGGAAAGTACCCCGTGCCGCCAAAAAGCTTCATGCTCCGGAATAGTGGCGGACGTTTTGAAAACGTTACCGAACAACTATCAGCGGCGCTCCCATCGATCGGGATGGTCACCGATGCAAAATGGATCGACGTGAACAAAGACGGATGGGATGACCTTGTGCTGTGCGGCGAATTTATGGGCATCGAAGTATTCCTGAACAACGCTGGTAAAACGCTCGACCGTGCCACTGAAAAATATTTCGACGCTCCCCTGCCGGGTTTGTGGAACCGTATGGTGGTTTATGATTTTGATCACGACGGAGATCAGGATATTCTGGCGGGGAACCTCGGACTAAATACCCAGCTCCGCGCGAGTGCGACAGAACCCCTTACGCTCGTGTACAAGGATTTTGACAACAACGGATCGATCGATCCGATCCTTAACCATTATATTCAGGGAAAATCGTACCCGTTCGCAAGCCGTGATGAACTGCTGGACCAGATGTACGGTATGCGGAGCCGGTATACCAGCTATGCTTCATACGCCGGCGTACAGCTCGACGATATTTTCACCGCGAATGAACTGGCCGGAGCGGCGACGCTTAAAGCGACCCATCTGGAAAGTGTTTACCTTGAAAATAAACAAGGGAGGTTTATTGTTCACAGTCTTCCTTCCGCGGCACAGTTCGCGCCGGTCTATACGATGGCTCTCATCGACTACAACAAGGATGGAAATATGGACGTTATTCTGGGTGGAAATCAAAGTTCGATCCGCATCCGGATCGGCGTGATCGACGCAAATTTCGGAACGCTCCTGGAGGGGGATGGCAAAGGTGGTTTCCGGTACATTCCACAAACCGAATCAGGTCTGCGTATAACGGGAGACGCAAAATCCATGCAGGTGGTGATGGTGAACGGTACACAGTATCTTTTCGTCGGCATCAACAATGTGGGAACCCAGGCGTATAAATTAAATTAAGCAATGAAAAAGTTACACGTTACCGTACTGTGCCTGTTGGTGATTTTCGAAGCCTTTCCGCAGCGAAAGGTTCAGCACCAGCAGGAGCTTCAACTGCTGGCCGACAATGTTTTTAGTCTGTCGGAGGTCATGCTTCACGACGTTGCCAACCCACCGGCTGCCAGCCGTTTTTACGCATATGCCATGTTGGGCGCATACGAGGTAGCACTCCGCGCGCAACCGCAGCGGTTACCCGACCTTGCCTCGAAGTTTCATGCCAACCCAGGTATCCAGGCTCCGGCTCTTCCCAAAAATTTCAATCTCTCTTTTTGTACAAACTATACATTGCTCCAGGTAGGAAGACAGATCATGCCTTCCGGTGAACTCCTGGCCGAAAAACAAAAGGCGCTTGTTTTATACTTCAGAAAAAAGAAAAAAATTTCCAGTGAAGATCTTGATCTCCAGATAAACTTCGCCCGGGAAATTGCCAGACAGGTCATCGAATACGCACGGGCTGATGGATACAATAAGTTAAGCACATACACCCGGTACACGCCTAACAAAGCCGAAGGTCATTGGTATCCTACACCTCCCGAATACATGGGAGCGATCGAGCCACAATGGGAAACCGTTCGTCCATTCCTCCTGGATTCGGCGAGTCAATTTGTGCCAGCACCGCCGGCCGCCTTCAGCAGGGATACAACGAGCTCCTTCTTCAAACAAATGAACGAAGTGTATACCGTGACGAAAAAACTTACCGAAGAACAGCGAAAGATCGCCAGTTTCTGGGATTGTAATCCGTTTGCTGTAACCTATTCCGGGCATATGGCTATCGGGCTGAAGAAAATTTCGCCCGGCGGGCATTGGATGGGAATCTCCGGGATTGCGTGCAAGAAGGCCAATATGCCCCTGGACTCTGCCATCCTGGTTCATACCATAGTAGCGATCACGTTACACGATGCTTTTATCAGTTGCTGGCAGGAGAAATACTCAAGCGACCGGATCCGCCCTGAAACGGCGATCAATAAATACATGGATCCATCGTGGCGGCCTTTGCTCCAGACTCCGCCCTTCCCCGAATACACCAGTGGGCATAGCGTTGCGTCGTCCTCCGTGGCCGTCGTGCTGACGTATTTATTGGGTGAAAATTTCGGATTTACAGATACATCGGAAGTGTACTTTGGACTGCCGGAAAGAACATTCAAATCGTTTTACCAGGCTTCGGATGAGGCCGCGATTTCACGCCTGTACGGAGGTATACATTTCAGGGACGCATGCGAGAATGGTGTAATACAGGGAAAACGTGTGGGTCAGTTTATGATCGACAGGATTTTCAGTGTGACGGCAAACTGACATATTCGGATAGTCAAAAAAAACAAAGGCATGAAAGAATCAGCCTTTGTTTTTTTTAGTGAATTCGCGAATTTAAAAAATCTTATCGGTGTTTTCCCGCCATATTGAATGCGAGATACACCTGGCCAACGGAGTTCCTGGCGTTTCCCAATAGATTTTTCGCACCGTCGCTTCGCGCAATTTCATTCAGTCCATAGTTGTAACGTGCACCAAGCTGGACATCCCCCAGGTTAAAACCAATTCCTCCTACGAGTCCGTAGTCCCAGTTGTCAAAGTTCTTGCGGTCCAGCTCCACGAAATCGTCACCCAGGTCACCATCTGTATCGATGTTAGCGCCAACGAGGTAAGCCCAATATGGACCTGCATGTATTTCGGCTACATCGCCCAGCTTAAATACAGCCAGTATGGGAATATCCAGATAGCTCAGGTTGAATTTCGACTCCTGGTCGATGATGCCAAAGTTGGAAGTCACCCGGTTTCCCTTTGTTGAGAAGTTTAGCTCCGGTTGCACGGCAAAGCCCTCGGTGACAAACAACTGCCCGTACACACCGGCGTGAAAACCCAGCCGCGCGTCGCGGTCTGTTACTTCGTCCGTGATGAGGTTACTCAAATTCAAACCACCTTTGATCCCGGCTCTCGCCCGTGGACGGTCGCTGTCCCAATTGGTTTCACTTGTTGTCGATTCGGTTTGCGTCTTTACAGTCGTCTCGGTGGTGGTTTCCGTTTGCGCCTGAGAGCGGAACGACATAACCAGCAGTACTATAATGACAACCCCAATAAAGAGCACATTTTTTTCAAACTCACCTTTTTGCATTTTCATAAATATCATGTTTAGATAAGAACCGGGTTCATACCTGAAATCATGATGCCAAACTATATATGAGAAGTATTTCGGGCCGTTCTTAACGGAGTGTGGCGCACTCCGCCTCTATGGATCAATTCAACGGAAAGAGGTTGACCTCGGATGTTTCTTTGCTCCACACACTGTGGACGTTTGGCGCCAGCGATAAAGACTCCGGGTATAGAAATACTCTTCATAGCGATGCGCCATTCCACAGGGGATGAAAGGCCGCTTAGCGGATGTATTCCCACTCCCACACTTCACCGTCATCCGGATCAACAACAACACCATTCCATTTAAACGAATTTCGCCGCAGGATCTTTACGGAATAATTTTCCTCCATCAGCGTTCTGGCCGTGATGGTTACACCAGGGTCTGTAACTTTTGCCAGTTGGACCAACTGCCGACATATCTCTGTTCCGATACCCATTTTTTGAAATGATGGAAATGTCCCATAAGCGATTTCCACCCTGCCGCCGATGGGGCGTCCCTTAAATCCCGCGTTACCCACCCAGGTATCATCCATCCTTGCATAATATCCTATCCAAGGGATGCTATATCCTACTTTTGCATAGTACAGCACCGACATTTCAAGCGTAGCCCTGCATTCCGGATCCTCTATGAACCCGTCGTTGTCGGAAAGTTTTTCCCGTATGGGCACAAGGCTGATCGGTGTCATTGCTGTTATCGATTATTATTTCTTGTCAGCACAAAGGGTACGCTTCAACAGGATACGTTTACCGGTAAAACTTCATCGCCATATTGAATATACTGTGAATGGCGCGGACCGGAAGGTCTTTCGCCGGATCGACGAACATCACTTTCATGCGTGAACGATTCTGCCGGATCAGGGCAGGATGTTGTATCCGCTTTCCTTCCACGATACCGAGGTAAGGCTGCCCGGTTTTCCGGTCCACCCAGACATAACAAAACATTTTTCCGTTATAACAGAAAAAAGGCATCTTATACTTCCACGCTTCGGTGATACCGGCGTTATACCGGAGTATAAGCTGACGCATGGCAAGCAAACAACCCTTTACCGGCTCCTCCTTCTGCATGTAAAAGTTATCCGTTTCTTTGATCATTGATCATGACGGTTGTTTCGGTTTTTTCGGCTTCACAAGATAAGAAATAATGACTGGCGATATCCCTGAATTAAAATTTACACTAACTTGCTTATCGTCCAGGCAGCCTACTATGAAGAAAATCAATAATGAATGGGCGTCTCGCTATGTTCCGAAAGCAGCCCTAACGGCCTTTGTTCTCACCTCATTTTTGTTTTGTTCCTTCTCCTCCGTTGCGCAACATCCGTTGGTCGGCACCTGGGAGATGGTGTCGATCAAGGGGATCAACGCGGATGGAGTGGACTTTGAAATCGACACATCAACGGTGAGGGAAACCAAGATCATCACACCTACACATTACATGCTGATCGCCCGTGATGTGCGTGGGGATTCACTGGTCTTCAACAGGAGTTATGCAGGCGCCATCCGCCTCGATGGTAACAAATATATCGAGATCCCGCAGCAGGCTTCCGTTCAGATTTTCGATAACGTTAAAACCGATTTCACCTGGAAGGTGGAAGGGGACACCTTCACCCAATCCGGAACCTTTACCCGCCCCGACGGAAAAAAAATCGTCCTGCACGCGATGGTGTTCAAACGCGCAAAAACCGAACATTCCTATCCCAAAAATCCGGCAATCGGAACCTGGTCTCAACTATCTTCACAATACGTCAATTTCGACGGCAGCCGTGAATCCCATACCAGCGAAACCGCGACCCGGCTCCACATTATCACACCGACACACTGGATGCGTATCAGTCACAGAAATAAAAAATTTGAACATGCGATCGGCGGAACCTATACTATGCGGGGCGGAAAGACCTATCCCGTTCTCCTGTATACCTCCTCCGTTTCCCTCGCTGGCAAAACGGAAATGACGGAACGTGTAAAGAACGGCCAGTTAATCGTTCAGGGAGTAATGACAAGATCGGATGGAAAGAATTTCACATGGGAAGACATATTCAACCGGGTAAACCAGCCTTAGCGAAGGATGCTGAAAAAATCAATATTTAAAGCACTGGCGAGGTTGAACAAACTGATCCTTCCGCGATACAGTAAACGTGATATCAACCGCCTTTCAAAGCTTGACAAGATCGTTGTAGCATACCGGTACTGGATCACCATTCATGCGCTTGATTAGATACCGGTATAAAGTCACTTACTCTCCACCAGTTTTTTAATCTCCAGCAGTATCGGGTTCCATCCCTCACCATTGTTAAAGGCTTCATTGTAACGTCGCTCCCCCTCCGCGACGGTTGCATAGTCGCCCTGTGTCACTGTGAGAATCACATGATCCGTTTCAACGGTAAGATCGTACGTAACGGTAAGATAGTTTTCGGATGTATCGTCGATCGCCGAGTTTGGGTCGATGGTCGTGTAGACCAAACGCTTCTCAGGCCTAATCTCAACGATCTCCCCTTTCACAAAGACCATTTCCTTGCCTTCATACGTACCTTTCCACAATAGCGGACTTCCCACGTGCCAGTCCGAAACCGTCGCGCATCCGAACATGTATTTTTTTGTTTGCTCCGGGTTGATCAGCGCATCCCAGACCGCGGACACCGGCGCTTTGATGGAGATGCTGTTCTTTACGAAAAGTGATCTGGTCATTTCTTTTTTTTAAACATTGACACCGTCAAATTACAACGCGGACACTGACAGCGTTATGTCAGCAGCCCGGCGGATAGCGCATTTATTTTTCCACGGTATCGTTTTCCCCGCCAAACAGAAAAACCGGGTTCCGTTTGTGAGCTTTCTTCATCAGGCCTTCCAGGGAAGCCAACCTATCGGGGTAGACGTCCGAATAACGTCGGATAAAGAGATATTCCGCCTGAATCGTTCTTGTGATTATTCTCAATCAGTTGCGAAAAGGTGGGCATAAAATCCCAGAATGCGGAAACGGGATATTATTTCGGAAAACGGACCGCACGTTTGGCAATTGATGCGGTTCAGAGATGAGGCATGAAGCGACGGATTCGCTCCATGTCTAATATGATATGAGCGGAACGTTTACCTGGAAACCTTTACTTTGACCGCGTTCGGTCCCTTGTGACCCATTTCCACTTCAAAGCTTACTTTGTTATTTTCCTTGATCTGATCGATAAGTCCGTTCACGTGAACAAATATACTTTCCTGGGTCTCCTGATCTTTAATAAAACCGTATCCCTTGGAATCATTAAAAAAAGTAACGATACCGCTACGGACGATATCCTGTTTTACATTTCCCTGTTTCGGAACTCCGATCTGGATATCTTCACCCCGAACGGCCTTCTTTTTGGTTGGATCGGGAGGAGTCGACGAAATATTCCCGTTTTCGTCCACATAGGCCATCATTTCATCGAGACTTTTCCCCTCTTTGGCATTAGCTCTCCGTTCTTCTTTTTTCTGCTCCTTATCCTGCCTTTTTTTCTGCTTTTTCTTCTCTGTTTCTTTTTTGTTCCAAGTCTCTTGCGATTTACCCATAGTTTTTATTGATTCTTTTGATTTTGGTTATGAACGAATGACAGACCCCCCGAATCTGACCGGAATTGACACCATATTCTTCCAGAAAAACGAAAGGAAGACGCAAATTACAATATTCTTTATTTATCTAAAAGCAGCCCGCTGTATTCCGGCCAGGCAAGGAGCGTTCAGCGTCTTTTGTCAGAATTGGTGGCCTTTGAACGCCGTTTTTAAGCGACGTTCATGGCTGGGAAAATCGCTTCAGGAACAATCGAACGTTTCCCTGGTGCCCTGAAGGTTGTTTTTTAGGGCCTCAATCAGCTAATGAACACCGCTATCGATCCAGAGATGGCTGTACCAATGCCAGGCTCCGTTGCCGTCGGGTACCGTAATAGTATACAGGGTTCGTCTCCGTCCGGTAATCGGTTTAGCGGATTGGATCGTGATCCGGGTAGAATTACCGATGTTTTCGACAACGCGGAGGGTACATTCCCCACCCTGGACAAAACACTGAAGTTGCTTCAGGTTAAGGCCCGTATTGTCAATCGTGAGTTCCAACAGTGGCTTCTTACCCGCGGGCATGATAAAGTCAGGGGGTGATTCCTTCAGGATCTTCAATGCATGCATGGATACCTTTTCGGTAAACTTTGCCGCCGAAGAATATGCTTCCGCCATAGGAAACCGGGGACAATTAAAAAGATCCGTACTGGCGTGGATCACACCGGAATTCTGGGCTGCTGCGGCAAGAAATCCCGCAGCTTTAACGATGTCTTTCATCCGGGGATCGAACTCACCATATGGATATGAAAACACCGTCGGTGTCACGTCCAGGTGGTCGGTTATCATCGACTGGCTCAGTTCGATTTCCTCCCGGAATGTGTTGTAGCGCGACGACTCTTCTTTGTTCAGAAAAAAGTCGTGGGAATGGGTGTGATTACCAATTTCCAAGCCGCCGTTCTTTACTTCTTCCAACTCTTTCCAGTTCATATAGTCACCTCCTCCGACGGTCTTCGTGTTAATGAACAAGGTTGCCGCGAACCGGTACTTCTTCAGCAGCGGCCAGCCATGTTTATAAAAGGACTTGTATCCATCGTCTATGGTGATCAC
Source organism: Chryseolinea sp. (assembly GCA_041742155.1). Taxonomy (GTDB): domain Bacteria; phylum Bacteroidota; class Bacteroidia; order Cytophagales; family Cyclobacteriaceae; genus Chryseolinea. Next base: position 573,414 of record JBGSJE010000016.1, read on the forward strand.
CGCAGTTTTCCGGTGTGGTTCACCGGAACCCAGGTACCGGATAGCATCTGAAAAGGAAAGAACCTGGAAGTTATGTTTGCTCAGGTAGGCCAGGTGCTCCTCAAAGTCTTTCACCGTGGTGTTGGTCGTCGGGTATCTCGAGTCACCGAAACGATGATAGATAAAACAAACTACTTCCTTATCACCGCCTGCGGGAGTAACTTCTGTAACCGGTTTCGCGGAACAACAGATGAAGAGCAGGATCAAAACAAACGGTATTCTTATTCTCATACACGCATTCCCTTTTTCTTTTGTGGATACAGGAGTTGTTGCTTCTAGTCTTCGATCAGGTATTGAGGGTCAAGGGTAAATTTATCGTATTGTGTAAGTTCATTCTGCAAAATCACGGCCTTCAGTTGATTCGTGTACGATGTCCGGCGTTCTGAAAAATTCTTAAGGTGAGGTAAAAGTTCAAATGGGTCACTCTTATCAAGCCTTGCTTTCCTGAGGTCATTATACGCCGGCGCTGATCCGAGGATCTCGAAATAGTGTATAATTGACGCCGACATATTTTCGTATGTGCGGATATAAATAGTTTTATTTTGTCTCGTTTTTCCCGCAGCGATCCGCGGTTCGTTTGTGTTGTAAGACCAGATACCAAAAAGATTATTTCCCTGCCGGAAAAATCGCGACTGTCCCCACCCACTCTCTACTGCAGCCTGGGCCAGTACGATGCAGTTCGGCAATGTGCCCATTCGCTCCAGCAGATCCGCCAGGTCCGCAGCCTTATACCTTCGTTTCAGATCGAGGTAACGTATGCTGTCCCTGTCGCTCCATTCATCTTCGCTTGACAATTCCCTCATCCTCAATTGATCCATATCGATCCCGTGCTTGGCGACCAGTAAAGCGGGAAGCACCGCGGAAATAAATTTCGCTTTTGCCTCGGGGACCGGAAGGTTCTCCAGGCCGGAGATATTGGTATACATCACAGGCTTCACCAGGATATCGGAGACCGGAACGATCTGGCTTAATGATTTAACGACAACTGTTTCTGTCTTTACGGAGTACGTTTTTTCCTTCTTGCATCCGGCGAATATAGCCGGCAGGAGAAATCCGGTAATAAAAAAAACCGGCCTTGGAATGCTGAAATCCATAGGTCAAAGATAGGAAGTAAAAACGCCGGCTTTAGTTTTTTTCCCCTGTTTTAGGTAAGATATTCACGCCAGTTCAACCCAGCTTATATGACTATTCGTTTTGATCACGGCTGTCTTTCCCTTGCCTCCAGTCGAGTAAAACAATATTCCATGCTTCCTTGTCCGGCGCTACGTATTCGTGGATTGTTTTAAAACCGACACGACTATGTGCATTCATCGACCGGCTGTTGCTGGCAGCTATTTCCGTAACAGCAAAATCGTACTTCTCCCGGAAGCGTTCAATGTAAAGCCTGTAACACTTGTCCAGTACACCCTGACCCCGGTAATTTTTGTCCACACAAACCTGCCCGACCACCATATAATGATACTTGGACAGCACGGAATTTCCGTAGGCAATCGTTTCAAATGCTTCAAACATGGGAACCAGTACGGGGATATCGTTCCTGGATTTTTCTGTCATCGCCAGCAGGTAGGCAATCACTTCATCATTGTCTTTTGCGATGACGCTCTGTTCAATGGCATTCATCTTCTGAAGATCTTCCATTCGGTGGTGTACTGTCACAAAACCCTGGCTCAGGATTTCTTCGCGGGTGAGGTTAAGGGGCAGGTTTCTTTTTTGAAGATCAAGAATTCCCAAAAGGTCGTTATCGTTTTTTGCCGTTGTGTAAGTGATCATACGTGATAAAATCAGGGCTTAAAATAGTAAAGTTATCCTGATATTTCATCGCGGATTCATTTTCAGAAATGAAACAAAGAGAGGTGGTTGAAATTATTTCCTGGTCAGTTTCAGGTGATTGGTCAGTTCATCCCTGATAACGATATACTGGTCGCTGTTGAGTTCAAGTGTCCAGCCATCGCCTTCCAGTCTGTCCAGACGTACCACCAACGGCATGGTGACTGTGATCTTGTCCCAACCTGTACTCATCAACGCGCCGTTGTTCACGGTAAGAATACCCCAGTTATCCGTTACTCTGATGTTGGGGTAAACGGTTCCATGCCCGTCGAGCGGAATAAGGTTACCCGGGTCGAAGGAAACGCTCATCATTTCGAAGGGAATATCAAAGTGGGGTGCACGGATAAATTTTGTCACCAGGTCTTCTGTTATTTTCCGGTTCACTTCGTCCCGTGATGCCTCCTCACCGGAAATTCTCTGGTAACCGTAATCGGATGATCGGGAATAACTTTGTTTCACCAGTAGTGCCGGATCATCAAATCCAAAAGCGCGAAGAAAATAGCCGGTGAGGTTTGTCTTGCTGTCAATTTTCTTGTTCCATGATCTGTCCGAATACAACGACGTGAGGAATCCGTAAACGGGTATCGTCTGGTACGCAAATGAACGAACGAATGTCTTGTTCTTCTGGAATTCAGTCAGGTTTTTATCGAGGTGCTGAACCATTTCCTGATGATTTCTCCCGCTCAACATCAACCCCGTGTATTCAGCGAGGCCTTCATTGATCTCCAGTATGTTTTCCGTCGAGTCCGCCCCTGAATAAAGCTGGTGGCGGTTTAACCGGAAGCCCAGCGCATTTGAAATATGTTTTCGCGCATCGTTGATCGACTTCGCCGCCAGGGCCTGACGGAGTGCTTCGAGTTCCAGGCGCAGGTACGTCCTTCCGTCTTTTTTGTCGAGGTGGTTGTTATCACTATTGGAGAGCGGGAAGTGCAATTTTTCCTGTGCGCGATGAAAAAGTTCGTGCATGATCAGGTTCAACCGCTCGCTCCTGTTTTGTGGAAGCGGGATCATGATCATCGCCCAGTGTTTACCGCCCCATTTCAGCGCGGTGTTCGCTATGTTGACCGAATCGGGCAGGGTACCGTGATACAAGCCCGAACCTGACGCCGTCAGTGCGTTGTTCACAATTTGTTCATTCGCATAAAGTTTCCGTGTGTCCGGTTCAATGAATAATACGGGGCCGTAAAGGTCGGTGTCCCATAGGTTTGATTTTTCATAAGCCACCTGCCGTGCGTCCGCCAGGTAGGAAGCTAATTGATTATCCGGTCCGATGGCCTGGGACAACAATGCGGCCGGCCAGAAAATCACCAAAAAGGCTAACTTAACCCTCATATTTTTTCAGGTAAGATGTGAACGGGCCTGAAAAAGTTTATGGGATGAGAATAATTAATGCCCGAAAATAACGAGGTATGGGGCCGAAATTTTTTAATCGGCGAACAGGCAGTTGAAACTATCTGTGGGAAATGTGTACCTTCCATGAGATCAAAATACAGGACCGGCGTTGATGTACGTATACGATAATGAATGGTAGTCTATGAAAGCGGTGGAGATACGTTTATTAAAAGAGCAGGATCAGTCGTTCTTACTGTACCATGAAACGAATCCGTTTTCGAGGTGGCACTATCACCCCGATTTTGAGTTGGTTCTAATCACAAAGGGTTCCGGGAAAAGAATGGTCGGTGATCACATCGATCGTTTCGAAGAGGGTGACCTTGTCCTGCTGGGTTCTAACCTGCCTCATGAATGGTTATGCGACGACGTTTACTTTAATCACCCCGCCGGATTTCAGGGAGAAGGTATCGTCATTCAGTTCCTGGAGAATTTTTTAGGCGATAGTTTTATGAAGATCCCTGAGAACAGAAGGCTGAAAAAGATTCTTGACGAGTCTGGTCAGGGGTTGCTGATACACGGAAAAACCAAGGAGATACTTACCGGTATCATTAAAAAAATGCTTTCGATGGATGCCGAAAGTCGTCTCTACGCATTGTTGAACATTTTCAGCGTGCTGTCGAAGAGCACGGAAAAGGTCACGCTATCAAGTCCCGGTTTTATCACGACCTTTCAGGCGGACGAAAATGCGCCTATGAAAAAAGTCATTCAATACCTGATGCAGCATTTTCAGGAAAACATTTCCATCAACACACTGCTGGAAATTTCGAACATGTCCAGTACGTCTTTCAGCGTACTGTTTAAACGGACGTACAACATGACGTTCAGGGAGTACCTCGTAAACGTGAGGGTCGGGTATGCCTGCCGGCTGCTTGGTGACAATGATAAAAATATCGCGCAGATTTCTTACGAAGCGGGATTCGAAAACATCTCCAATTTTAACAGGCTGTTCAAGAACCTGAAAGGTATAACACCGTCGGAATACCGGAAAAGGGTAACCACGAGCGAACGATATGCTTCCTATTACCCGGATCAATATGCAGTGATGTAACCGTCGTCACGAGGTCCATGCCTTTTTGAGGACCCTGAGCCAATTAGCTGAAAAGATATTCTCCCTGTCCTGTGCGGAGTACCCGCGGTTGTGAAGTATGTCTTCAAACTTAACGATATCCGCGATCGTATCCATGTCGTAAGGAGTTTGTTCCGTACCGAATAATCCGTCGAGGTCGGTACCGAAGCCAATGTGCAGGGAATTTCCGGCCAGCTGACAGATGTGATCGAAATGATCGGCTAATTTTTCCAGGTTGATCCCGAGTTCACGCGGGTTGTTTTTTCCCATTTCAAATTCAGGGTACAACATCCAGGTATCCAACGCACCGCCGATGACACCTTCCCGTTCGATGATCAGTTTCAGTTGTTCGTCTGAAAATTGTCTTTCACCCGGAACGAGGGCGCGACAGTTCTGATGACTGGCCCATAAAGTTCCGCGGAACAGATCCATGGCTTCGAAAAATCCTTTGTCTGTCAGGTGTGTGGCATCGAGAATGATGTTAAGGTCATCCATTTCGCGCAGCAGCTCTCTTCCGATCGGTGTCAGTCCGCTGCCGTCGGAATGTGTACCGGCGGCATATCTTCCCGGACCGAAATGAGCGGGGCCAATTGCCCTGAGTCCCTGGGCATAGTATTTTTCAAGGTACTTCGGGCTGATGATGGAATCGGCTCCCTCAAGACTTAAAATATATCCCACGGGTTTACCGCTGTCCGGTAGGGTTGTATTGTTCCATAATGCCAGGTGTTCCTGCAACTGGGGCCATGTGCGTATCTGAACCATCTCCCCGATGTCTTCCATTACCGTGTACCATGCCAGTTGCGCCTGGCCGTAAGCGTACGCTTGTTCCGGCGAATGCCATCCTGGTAAGTTGAGACTCGGTATGGCATTGCCTGCAGCCGAGTACCGTGAAATAATCGTAGCGACCACCAGCCCGACCTTTCCTTTACGAAGTTCCGGGAGAGCTACCGTTCCGTTGCCGCGATCCTGAGTATCCTTCCATTGCAATCTTTTTTCTTTTTCGCGGATCGTATGAACGGGTTTTGTAAGATCCCTGTTCAGGGTAATCGCATTTGTTGCCAGGTCCAGGTGAGCGTCGATGGTAAACATATCAGAAGCGGTTGAGATTTAATGGCAAACCGATAATTACCCGGCTTGTGTTTTTTCCTTTAGCCTCTTTTCGACGAGGTTGATGGGATATTTCAGCGATAACGAGTTAATGTCGTATGAGAATTCTTCAAATGCTTTTGCCCACTCCTCAGCCTCATCCTTTGAGTATGTGTAGAATCCTTTGCCATTGGTTATTCCGTTGCCTCCTTCCCTGGCGATCGTTTCGATCAGTTGTGGCGTTTCCGTCTGGGTTGATAACGTGGGGAACAAATCCTTCATCACATGATAGTATGCCTGAAGGCCTGTGAGGTCCATATACCTGAACAACCCGCAGAAAGTCATCCAGTGGCCTGCATCGTTCCGGCAGGCGCGGTCGATATCCTCGACTTCCGCATAACCATTTTCAACAAGATAGAACCCTTCGCGGTACATCGCATACATTAACCTGTTCGTAATAAAACCACGGATATCCTTTCGCAGAAGCGTAGGTTCCTTTCCCCAGCCGGAAGCAATCCTGTATAACTCTTCAGCGACCGAAGGATCTGTGGCCGGGCCGCAGATAATTTCCAGGAACGGCGTCGTAAACGCCGGTTCAGCCCAGTGCATACCCAGAAACCGTTGTGGGCGCCTGACCGATTGCTGCAGGATCGTGATCGGGATCGCCGATGTATTGGTGGTGATAATAGCGTGTTCCGAAACCGACGATTCGATCAGGTTGTACACTGTTTTCTTTATGTCGATATTTTCCGTCACACATTCAGAAACAAAAAAGCATCGCTCAAGGTCGCTGTAGTTCGTGGTGAACAGCACATTTTTCTCTAATGCGGTTACGCTTCTTTGATGAAGTCCCTGCCTGAAAGACTCGTGCAGGGCGCGGACGATCCGGGCCGGAGCGAGCTCAAGGTCAGACTCCCTGGGTGCCACGGCGATAACCTTGTACCCCTGCATAAGCAAAGCAGCCGCGATACTCGAGCCCATTAAACCCAAACCGACTACACCAACTTCCTTTGTTTCAACGTTCATGGTATGATGTTGTTAGATAAATCAATGTGAAACCGGATGCACTTTCTTCCACGATCTTTTTTTATAACCGAGGGTTGCGTAAAAAAGTATCGCCGCATAGAGGATCAGGATGAGGTAAATACCCGAACCCGGACCAAACACGGTATTGATCTGCGCATAGAGCACGGGAAAAACTGCGTCGCCGGCGATTGCCATGATCAGGAATGCCGCGGCAGTTTTGGTAAATCGTCCCACGCCGTTTAATGCTAAAGGCCAGATACAGGGCCAGTTGAGCGCATTGCAAAAACCCATGGCGATCACAAACATCACCGACGTAAATCCGGAGGTCGCCAGTGCGCCGACAGAAAACCCAATACCTAAAAATGCACAGACAGCGAGCGCCGCGCTTTGAGAAATGTATTTGGGGATCAGCACCGTTCCGAGAAAATATCCCGCCAGCATCGCATAAATGATATAATCGACAAAGACCTGGGATGCATCTGTTGAAAAACCCATACTCTGACCGTATGGAATGATGTAATAGCTGGTGATGGACTCCGTTCCCTCCGCGCAAAAAAGTGCAAGCACGCCCAGTATCAGGCTCGGGAATTGCCAGATGCTCGTATGGGTAGTACCTTCCTGTTCTGCGTTTGCATCTTCTTCTTTCACCACGGGAAGCGCGACTATCCACATCACAACGGCCATCGCGAGCAGCAGGAGTGTTATTACCAGGTAAGGATTTATCACGCGCAGGGCCATGTTATCCAGTGCATCGATCTTTTCCCTGGCGCTCATGTTACCGAGGGAGCCCACGATCGCATCAGCGTTCAGCAAGAGTATCGGTCCCAGGATCCGTTGGCTGATAATTCCTGCCGCCTTATTAAAGATACCCATCAGGCTATTCCGCTGGCCGGCGCTTTCAATGGGACCCAGGATGGTGATATAGGGATTAGCGGCAGTTTGCAGGAGGGCCTGACCGGTACCCATCAGGAATAAGCCGGTCAGAAACAGTCCGTATGTTCGCGCGGCAGCTGCGGGAATAAACAAGAGTGTGCCGCATGCCATAACGACCAGACCCGATACAATACCTTTTTTGAATCCGATTTTTTTCAGCACCCACGACGAAGGCAATGCCATGACCACGTAGGCGATAAAAAATGAAAATGTTACCAGTGTAGTCTGAACACTGTTCAATTCAAGGGTGATCTGAAAGTAGGGAATCAGGAGGCTGTTCATCCAGGCGGCGAACCCGAACACGCCAAACAACAACCCGATCATCAGCAGCGGTAAAAAATACCTTTTTGTCTGGTTCATGCTTTCCCCTGACTATAATCGTTTAAAAACATTCGATGCTACCCGGAGCGCCGCGATAATGTCTTCCTCGGTATGCGCGGCCGAAATATACCATAACCCTCTGCCGATAACCCGGATCCCGTTATTGTGCATACCGGCGATAAATTTGTTCAACCTGGTCTTGTCGTAACTCAGTACGTCTCTGAAATCGTTCACTTCTTTGAGATCCGTAAATCCCGAGTGTAGCATCGGTCCGAGGCCCTGAACGAGAAAGTTCGTATTGTATTTGCTGCCGATTTCACGCAGGCCGTCCATGAGCTGCTGACCCAGGCGGAATATGTGATCGTGTATTTTTTCAGATTCCATTACCTCAAGCGTACCGATCGCCGCTGCAACGGTCGAATTGCTGCTGTTCATCGTTCCGGCGTGGATCACTTTACCTTCCGTGATCAGGTTCATCCAGTCCTTTTTCCCCACGATGGCGGAGATGGGATATCCGCTGGCGATAGCTTTCGCAAAAATGGAGAGGTCGGGGATTACGTTGTAGTACGATTGTGCTCCACCCGGGGCGGTTCTGAACCCGGTGATCACCTCGTCGAAAATCAGGGCGATGTTGTAGCGGTCGCAGAGGTCGCGCATACCCTGCAAGTACCCTTGCCGTGGTAAAATGCAGCCGCTGTTGCACATGATCGGTTCCGTGATGATCGCGGCGATCTCATGATGATTTTCGCGAACCTTTTTTTCAAGCAGAGACAGGTCGTTCCAGGGCAGGATCATAAAGTCATCCCGCACATGCGGGGGGAGACCTGCGGTCCAGGGAAAAACAGCCGGGTCTTCCCGTGTTCCCAGGAGTTCCGCCGAAAGTGTGGACAACCCCCAGGCTACGTTATCGAGCCATCCGTGATAGTGTCCTTCGAATCGGAGAAATTTATTCTTACCCGTTTTTGCGCGGGCGACGCGGAAGGCCGTTTGAACCGCTTCGGAACCATCGAGGCAAAAACGCATGAGTTCCGCCGACGGTATCAGTTTCTGAAGTTTTTCAGCCAGCTCGACTTCCAGGACGTGTTGACCGGCATACAACTGACCTTTTTTTGCATACTCTTCCACCCGCCTGACAACATGAGGGTGATTATGCCCAAGGATCATAGGACCCTGGCTAAGTGTAAAATCCAGGTACTCGTTTCCATCGACGTCAAATATGCGGCTTCCCTCGGCGTGGGAATAAAAGATCGCATGGGGATGATTGTACTTCCTGAACTCGGAAGATACTCCGCCCGCAAGTGACTTCTTTGCCCTTTCCAACAATTTCTCCGACTCCTGGTAACTGTACATATCAGATAGGGATATAGTAGACGATATAAGTAGTACTCAAAACAGATCTTCCAGTTGCCTGATCGCCGAAGCCGTAAGTTTTTCGCCGGCCCCGATTTCGTACCGGGTCGTTCCCGGTGTCGTCTCATAACCGGTTATCATCGGTGTAAAACCCTCAGGGCCTTGGGTGAAGGATTCACGGGTAGGGAAATATCCTCTCTCATCATTGGTCAATCCCATAACCATCGTGTTCGGACAGGGCGATTTTGCCTTTATTTCAATTCCGAATTCCGTAAACATTTCCCCGGGCAGACCGACAAATGCAGCGTCTCCGATCCGGACTACCATAACCTCCAGGCTATCGACGACATCCTGGTTGCGTCTCATCTCCACCCAGTCTTTTGCGTACTGTGCATCCGGTATACCATCGGCCTGCAGCGGAGGCATACCTTCCTTCTCCACTTTCTTCAGTACGGCTTGCGCCCAGGCGAATTGTTCATCGGTGATGGTCATACGCTTTACGGGTACCATTTCCTTTGACACGGCTACCACATCGGTTGAGAGCGGTTTTTCATTCGCGATAGCTTCGAGTGCCGATACACCGAGGATATATCCGATACGCTGGCACTCCTGGTAGGTGTCCGGAAACCCAACCCTGTAATCGACCTGGGTAACGTTTCCGCAACATCCGTTGAAAAACATAGGTATATAGTCTTTGCCCTTTACGCGGCGGATAGACTCACCGAGATATCCAGGGTAATCGGCCGTGTACAACCAGTTGTTTCCTGTAAGTGTTGTCGCATGGCATGCAAAGTTTACGATCACACCCGTCGGTTTGCCTTCCTGTTTCACTGACAGGGTGATCAGTTCGGGGTCAATCGGGCCCCAGGGTTCGATCACAAAACCGGGCTCAAATTTTTCCCAGCACATATGGGTTGTACCATCCTTGCATTTCAGCCGGCGATTGTGGGATACACGGCTTTCCGATGACCGGCCGATGGAAAGAACGGTGGGCTTCAGATCCCTGTCGGCTTCAACCACGGCGCTCGCCGCCTTTGACAGGTAGTCCTTTGCGCTAGGCGCGTGAAGTTCGCCAACAGGACCGCTATGTGTGTGCGTGGACATAATCATTACATTCGCCGGTTTGATCGTCGTATTGGAGGCGATGTAAGCGCGCATCATTTCGATGGACTCCTTCGGGATGTAACATATATCCACTGTAAGCAGCGCCGCCTTTTCACCCCGTTCGTTGGATGCCACGATTGCTTTCGCGTAAAGCGAGTCGTGTACACCACGGGAAGCATAGTCATCTCCGCGATAATTACCCGCCATGTCCAGTCCCACCTCTGGAGTATAGTTGACTTCACTGATACCAATCATGACCGTCGACTTTACCGCGTTGTCACTGCCCTGCTTGGCGCATGAAAAAACGAATGTGGAAAAAACCACTACGGTTAAAAGGGAGAATAGTTTATCGTTCATATCAGGGAATGTTTTATTACAGAATCATACGCTGCCGTTATTTAAACCGGCATTTTGACGATAGCGTCGATCTCAACTTTTATATTTTCAGCCAGGACGGATTGTACGGTGGTCCTGGCAGGTTTTATACCCGAAAAGTAGCTGGCATAAATTTTATTATACCGGTCAAAGTCCTTTATGTCGGAGAGATGAACCGTACACTTCACTACGTCATCCATACTTGCGCCTGCCGCTTCGATGATCGCCTTGATGTTATCAAGTGTCCTGGTCGTCTCCTCCTCGATAGTACCGAGTACAAATGCGGACGTTTTGAAGTCGACGCATGCCTGGCCACTGACAAAAAGGAAACCGTCTATCAACACGCCATCGGAATAAGCACCCGTTACAAAGCCGGGATCCCGGTCCGGGTGTACGATCTTTATTTTTCCCATAAATTTTACAAAGACAGGATGGAAAGAAACCCTGTACTATGTCAAATATATTGAGCGCACCGTTTCCGGAGTCCTACTTTTCTACCTAATCGTTGTACTTTTCTACACGCCACTTACCCTGACGAAAGGAGGGCAAGGTTCAGGGATATTTGGTCTTGATATCGTCGGCCAGAATTAATATCCTTTCGTTCAATTCACGTATGTACGATATCGTTGAATCATCCGGCAAATAAGCGGCCTTTCGCGCAATGCTGTTAGGAAGAACACCCCTCGCTTTTAATAATTCCTTTTCGGCATAGTGAAATAATTCCATGTTCTGCAGGGAGAAGAAGATCTGTGGCATTACGCGTTCGAAAATTTCAAACGCCTGCCTGTTCTTTCCCGCCTTACGCAGCACGTATACTTTATGTAAAATATCCGCTACACCCAGGCCGGGCATTACCCCATTGATTCCGATGGGGATCAATTCCATAAAATACAGTCCGCCCCATCCTTCGAAAACGCCCACGCGCCCTTCGGTCTTTCTGATGATGTCCTGAAATTTCGGTGCACATAGGGGTTCTTCCAGTTTCAGGAACATAAAGTTCCCGTGCGCTCTGCTGAGGGAGTCGATCAGGTCCGCGCTTAACGATGGTCCACCCGGATTAAAATCCTGAATTAAAACAGGGATGTTAGGAATAGAATCCAGGAAGTCCGCCAGATAACTGCGAACGGAAGCGTCCGGCAGGCCAAAAATGCGGGGTACAGCCAGTGAAATAATATCCGCTCCGGCGGCGGCATTCGCCTGGGCAAGCCTGATCGCGATCTTCAGTGACGGGCTGTTTGATTGCGCGATGATCCGGATACGACCGGCAGACTGTTCAACGGCAATCCTCACCACCCTCAGTTTTTCTTCATCGCTTAATTTGTAAAACTCGCTGGCATAGGCGGGAAGGCAGGCCGCCGGAAGTCCGGACGAGATGGCGAACTCGATCAGATTTCTCAGGGAGTTTTCGTCTATTTCTTCATTTTCCAAAAAAGGAGTGGGGATGATCGGTATTACTCCCGTGAGTGCTGCAGCATTTTTCATTTATGTTTTCCCGGGCGGATTGATGCCCGCTCAATGTAGAAATATAAACCATCGCAAAAAAGATCAGTTCCCTGACCTGAAAAACCCACGGTACCGATGGGCTGGTCTCAATTCATCGTCATCACCACGGCCATCGTTTCAATACCCTCCCAGATGTATCCGATTATTACGTTTTCGTTTTCCGCGTGTTGATTATTATCGTAATTCACGATAGGTATCGTTACCGGTTTTGAACCCAGTTTTTTTTCGAACAGGTAAAGCGGGAGACTTCCGCCCAACGAAGGCACCAATATTACGCCGTCCGCGACCGTTGTATTGATCGCTTTAACAACATTCCTGGCAAGGGGAAGATCCATCGGAGTGCGCTGCGCGTTATAGCCCGCTCCCCGCTTCACTACCCTGGCGAGCAGCGGATACTTGAAACGCTCCTCATCCGTAGGTGCGTGATCGATAACGTGATAGCCCTGCGCCGTGATATGGCTGATGACCTTGTTCACCTGTCGATCCACGTCGTTTCCCAGCACCAGGCGAAGATCCAATACAGCCGTAGCTTCCGTGGGGATGATATTTGCAGCCATGCTCCCGATATTGGCACTCTGAATTCCGTTTATATTTAACGTGGGGAGGTTTAACAGTTCCATAAAAGATCTGCCGTTTCCATCGGGCACAGACAGGGCAAGATCTTCTTTCAGCGTGCTTTCAACATCCGGAATATTGCTGATCGCTTTTTTCTCGGACTCGGTCAGTGCTATAACATCGTCATAAAACCCGTTGATCGTTACCATTCCATCTTTGTCTTTCATGCCGGCCAGCAGTTGTACCAGTCGCATCGCCGGGTTGGGTGCCCAGTTACCATAGTTGCCGCTGTGCAGCGGTCTCTTTGCGCCGTATACGGTCAGGTCAAGGTTTACATCGCCTCGTACTCCGAATAAAACCTGCTTACGTCCGGAAATATGCCTGGGTCCATCGCAGATTATCCAAAGGTCGGTTTTTAAGCGCTCCTTATATTTCGTGAAGATATCCTCGAGGTAAACGGACCCGGCTTCCTCCTCCCCTTCAAAAAAGAACTTGAGATTGACGGATGGTTTCATCCCAGACGCGACAATCGATTCATAGGCGGCAATGATGGCAAACACTCCCGCTTTATCGTCCGCTGAACCGCGGCCGTATAACCGCCAGGTCGGATCAATCGGTTCTGCGGCGGAAGGGAATGGAATGATCTTTCCCCCTTTGTCCAGACGCGCTGACATGAGGACCGGGGTAAACGGTGCCAGGCCCTCTGCCCACTGTTTGGGATTCACGGGCTGACCATCGTAGTGCGCGTAAAACGAAAGAGTGGTTTTTGCTCCGGGTGTGACGATTTCGCCGTACACCACCGGCGCAGATTTTGGCTTACCCGACAGCAGCAGTTCGCTTTTTATCCCTCGCCGGGAAAGCATTTCCTTGATCAGATTTGCATTGCGTAAAATATTGACGGAATCACCGAGCACATTCGGAATTGACAGCAGTTCACGATACTCCGTGAGCCATCGATGCTGGTTATTAACATCAAAGACGTATTGTTTCAACGTTGAAGGTTGCGCCGTTGCACCGACCGATAGGCATGCAAGCCAGAAGGAAAGAATGTATTTCATAGGAGCAAAATATAAACAAAAAGCAAGGTTAAATCACGCCGCATCATAATACTTTTAATCGGTTGCCGCACATCGTTTGAAATCTCCTTGGTAAGAAGGTAAATAACCGTCATCTTTCCAGTGTGGGAATCAATGATTCCATCCTGTAATAAACAAAGAAACCATGCCCGAACTCCCCGATCTCCAGGTATTCAGCGCGAACCTTAACGGTATGCTGAAGGGAAAAAAAATCAAGGACATAGAACTGCATCTCGCTGCAAACGCGAATGTGCCGCTAACCGCTCTCCGAAAAGCAGTCCGTGGCCAGGTGGTACAAAAGGTTTACCGTGATGGCAAAGAGCTGCACTTTCTCTTTGGCAACGGGAATATTATGGGTCTTCACCTGATGCTGCACGGCGGATTACAACTGACTGACGACGAAGGTAATGTTAAGCATGCAATCCTCGAGCTTGCATTTGACGACCATAAAAAACTTGTCCTGACCGATTGGCAACGCGCGGCTAAGATCAGGTTGAACCCCGAAGAATCCGACGCTCCGGATGCTTTATCGGGAGATGCGGACTATAATTTTTTCAAGAAGGCGTTGCAAAAAAGAACAACCATCAAAACCTTTCTGCTGGACCAGAAAATGATCCGGGGTATCGGTAATGCGTACGCAGACGAGATCTTGTGGGACGCCAGGATCTCGCCGTTCTCCGTCTGCAAAGCGATCCCCGACAGCGCCATAAAAAAACTCGTCAGGTCCATTCCTAAAATCCTGATGGATGCGGAGAAAAAAATCAAAAAAGCGGATCCCGGCCGCATCAGCGGAGAGCAGCGGGATTTTCTCGTCATCCACAACTCAAAAAAGAAGACCAGTCCCACCAATGCCTCCATCAAATCCGAACTCGTTGCCTCCCGCAAGACGTATTTCACCGACGAACAGGAGTTGTACGTGTAGTCGATCTGTATGTAAAGGCTAGGATACCTTGTCAGTTTCCAGGAAATTGATGAGTATGAATGTCATGATAAAGCCGGAAAAAATTCCCTCGATCCACACCGCGAACGTGGCGATGTAGGTATTCATGTATTCGCTTAGCGCTTCTCCTTCCAGGATCGAAGTGAGGAAGCTGGCATGCAACTTCATATAAATAAAGAGGAAAAGTACGAAGGTGGATGTACCGATAAACGATGTGCTGACGCCCAATGCCAGGGCCCTGAAATAGTCGAGGTGACCCCGATGTGTTCTTTTGAATTGCATCAGAGCCAAATAGATTCCCACGCCCATAATAGGGAGGTTGAGAAGACGAAGCTCTATGACATGAAGGAGGCCCAGGAACTGCATCGCAAAAAAGTATACCACAAGCCCCAGGAAAATGAAGGTTCCATAAATTTCCCCTATCCGGTTCGGATAATCTGTTATTTTCATGCGGGAAAGGGTTATGCTGAAAGTTAAAATTGGAAAGAGGCCACGCGGATGAGTTGCATCCGGGCGGCCCCTTACATTAATCCCTGTTACTGTATAACCAGTTACAGATTCAGGGTCCGTAGGATGATGTTTCCATATCCCCCTTTCCCTTGTCAGATTAACATTTCGGCAACGCCAAATTTTATGCCAGCGGAACAACGCTGCAAAACCATTCCGCTACAGCGTTACGACGCCGGACGGATGTGTATTTTTTTTACCACGGTGTGGTGAGTGGGTAGTCTGTACCACGATGAGAAATGCCGGCGGCTCAGAGTTCTTTCTGAAAGGACACTACATCCAGTATCTTATGGAATTTTTCGCCGACATTTTTATAGTGTGCGCATTTTGTAAACCCTGCTTTTTCAAAGAGGGCAATACTGGCTTCGTTATCTCCCGAAATGACACCGATAATATTCTTCAATCCATTTTCAGCCGCCACTTCCTCCAGGTGGTGAAGCGCTGCTTTGCCGATCCCTTTCCTGAACACCCCGTTCCTCAGGTAGATCGTCACCTCCGCCGTTCTGTCGTATGCCTGTCGCTTTTTGTAGTTTGTCAGAAAACAGTACCCTGCCACTTCGCCATCGGCCTGAATCATATACGATTTATAGAGAGGATGATCAACATAAATGAATTCTTTAAGCTGCGGAATACTGATCGGCTCCGTGTGGAAAGTTGCCGTTGAATTTTTCACGTACCAGTCGTAGATCTCTTTTACCATCGGCAGATCTTTTTCCTCAAGTGGATGAAAGGTTATATTCATATCTCGATAGGTGAATCCCCTATAATTCAGATCACAGCGGAAGTATGACCGGAAAAGCAGGCGCGTTAAAGTAATAACCGAAAGCCATAGACCTGAAGGTCACCCTGCAAAAAGTCCAGGTCGGACGACCTTTTAAAGTCCATCGCTTCATACATCTTCCAGGCTGTTGGCATTGCCAGCGTTGTGTGGATGATGAGTTGCCGGTGCCGTTTCTCCCTGGCTTTCCGGATACATTCATTCGTCAGAAGCTTTCCAACACCCATTCCCCTTGCTTGCCTGTCTACCGCCAGCAGCCGGAAGCCGGATGCGTTTGTTTCCGCAGTAGCGGTGCCACCGGATCCGTAATATTTCATGTCGGCGAAATATACAACCGCGCCTGCGACGTTATTCGCGGATGTAACAGCAACGAGAAGTTCAACCCCCGGTTTATCTGTCAATGACCCCACATCGGAAAGCATCGCATAGTATTTTGGCTGTTCCGACGGCTTCGGGAATCCATCCAACCCGGAATAGACCTCCACCATTAAATTTCCGACTTCAGGAAACTCGCGTCGCTCCGCGTTCCGGATAGTAATCTCCGCTATATTCATCGTCTTTGTTTCGCAATTTAACAATCCTCCGGATACCTGAGATGTCCCGCACGGTTATTCATGATCCATTTCCATCAATCAGGCTGTTTCCCGATCCCTTGATCTAAACCCTGCTTTTCTTTTGAAAATTTGACCGCGATTCAAATTGAATAGCCACTTTTTCCTCATGAATTCCATACCTTAGAACTATTAAACAGGGATTTTAACATCAACGTTTTGTTGCCTATGCAGGAAAGGATATCACAGATCGGATGCATGGCGGTCGTCATGTTGCTGCTGACAATTTTGTCCTGCCGTGAAAAGAATAGCCACGTCATAACAACTTCCCTGAAACCCGAAGACAACCGTTTTACTCCGGTGACGCTCACACCCGAGGGAGCGCTGGATGAACCGATGATGTTCCAGGTGGCGGAAGACCGGACGGTGTACATCATCGAACGAAAAGGGGCGATTAAAAAATTCGATCCATCGACAAAGATCACAAAAGTAATCGGCATCATACCGGTATATACCCACAACGAACAGGGACTCATCGGCCTGAGTCTCGATCCGGATTTTGCCCATAACCGTTGGATCTATCTTCAGTATGCACCGTTGCACGAGAAGGTATTCCAACTGGCGAGATACGAGGTCACGAATGATACGCTGGTAGCAGCTTCTGAAAAAATTCTGCTGACCATCCCCGTGGATCGTGAAAACACGAATCACACGGGAGGTGGCATGGCCTGGGACAACAATGGAAATTTGTATTTAACAGTCGGCAACAATACGGGAAACCGGTTAACTGCCCAAACAGACGAGCGGGAAGGTTACAGCTATCTCGACGATCAACGTGGCGCTTCAAACACCAACGACCTTCGGGGAAAAATTCTGCGCATCCATCCCGAAGAAGATGGAACGTATTCGATTCCCGAGGGGAATTTGTTCGCCGCCGGAACACCGAAAACACGGCCTGAAATTTACACCATGGGACACCGTAACGTCTGGCGCGTATCTGTCGACAGCAAGACCGGCTGGATCTACTGGGGTGAAGTCGGTCCGGATCAGGATTCTGATTCGGAAACCGGACCCCGGGGATATGACGAACAAAACCAGGCGAAGGGACCCGGCTTTTTCGGATGGCCTTATTTCATCGCCGACAACCTCGCTATCCCGAAGTATGATTTTGTACATGACAGGGTTGGTGAGAAACAGGATCCGGCACATCCAAAAAATACCTCACCGAACAATACCGGACTCGTTGACTTACCTCCGGCAATGCCGGCGCTCATTTACTATCCTTATGCCGCTTCCGAAAAATTTCCTCTTGTCGGATCGAGCTCGCGGTGTGCAATAGGCGGACCGGTATATCACAGAGACGACTTCAAAGAACCTGAAAGACCTTTTCCATCGTACTACGAAGGCAAATGGCTGATCGCGGATTACTCGCGTTTCTGGATCATGGCCGTTACACTTGATGAACAGGGAAACTACAAGTCGATGGAACAATTTGCTCCGCACTACAGACCGGTTCAACCGTTGGATATGAAATTTGGTCCCGACGGTGATCTTTACGTGCTCGAATACGGCAGTAATACGGTGCGCTCGGCGTCTGAGTCCAGACTGGTTCGTGTGGAGTATAACGCCGGAAACCGAAAACCGGTAGTCGTTGCGCGGGCGACAAAAAAAGGAGGCGCTGTACCTTTCGCAACCAGGCTGTTAACAACAGGTACGATCGACTATGATCACGACGAACTCAGCTACTCATGGAAAGTTGAGAACGGTAAAACATCAATCGATGCAGTGGGAGAAAACCCGGATATCACGCTCACCGAACCGGGTGTATACATCGCTACCGTAACGGTCACGGATTCCCAGGGTGCCTCGGCATCATCAACGGTTCGCCTGATTGCCGGAAACGAACCACCCCGCGTTCACCTCGGTTACAAGGGAAATAAAACATTTTTCTTTTCCGGTAACGAAATAGAATACGAAGTCAGCGTTTCGGATAAGGAAGATGATCTTCACGGAGGTATCAGGACGGATGAAGTGGCAATCAGTCTGGACTATGCGTCGGAAGGTTTTGATTTTGCTCCGATCCAGCTCGGCCATGCAGCGCTCGACGCATCCGCGCGGAATATCGTGGCCCAGGGGCTGGTTGCTCAAAGTGACTGCAAAACTTGTCATACGGTAGATGTAAAAGCTGTCGGACCGTCTTTCAGGCAGATCGCTGAAAGGTACGAAACCAAACCCTACATGCACGACTCCCTTGCACGCAAGATCATTCATGGCAGCACAGGCGTGTGGGGAACCGACAACAATATGCCGGCCCATCCAACCATGTCGATGACGGATGCAAGGACGATCGCAAATTACATCCTCACCATCTCCGATACCGCCCCGCATTTTCTTCCTCCGCAGGGAAAATTCACGACAACGGTGCCGCCGGACGATAATGGAAAGGGAACATACATTTTCAGGGTAGCTTATACGGATCATGGAGCAGGCGATGTTCCCGCGCTGACATCCGACACGGTGCTTTTCCTGCGAAGTCCGAAGTTAAATCCCCTTAAAGCGGATGTCATCGAAGGCGGAGCGTTGCGGGATCAGTTGGACGAATATATCTTTCTCACGGCGAAGGCGGGTTCCTACATCGGATACAAAGGACTGGATCTCACCCGTGTCAGGCAGATCATGTTCCGCGCGAACTGGCACTTGTATGACATTTACACCGGTGGAAAGATCGAGGTCAGAATCGATTCACCAGGCGGAACGTTGATTGGGGAAACGGTTCTTGAACGGGAGCAATTTAATACCCGATACCGTGGACTATTCGACGGGTTGAAGAATCCTACGACTGACCAGCTGGCGCGTACGAAAAGATATCCGCTGCTGGATCCACGCGTTTTCTTCGGTCCGGGGTCGGACAAAAGTTCGTTTACAATACCGTCTTTCGCAAGCCTTAAGGATGTCACAGGCGTTCATGATCTTTTTTTTGTATTCAGCGCAACATCACCTGATCATAGTGAGGCATTATTTCCTTTATCCGAAATTGTGCTATTGAACAACGTACCGCAAAAATGATGAACGCAATGGACGTCCGCACTGCCGCACTCACGATCCTTCTTCTTGCGGGCGGTTTCAGCAAATTCATTTTTGCGCAACCCGTAATTACCAATTCGGTGGGGATGGAATTTATTCGGATCGAACCCGGGACCCTTCATGTCGGAAATTTTCAGCCTCCCTATCCTGTTCCGGAAGACACTCTGAAAAACGCGGCGCGGCCGCAGATCATGTACATGGGTGAAGGCCGGGGTTATTCAACGGAGGAATTCAGGCTGGCAAGGGAAATGGCCAGGCGGGATTCCCGCAGCGGGTTCGAAGTACGTATTCAGAAGGCATTTTATATGGGAAAAGTTGAAGTTACACAGGCACAGTGGATGAGAGTCATGGGAACCAACCCGTCTGTTTTCCGGCGTGAACCTGGTGACAACTTTCCCGTCGAAAATGTCACATGGCACGATGCGTTGAAATTCATCGAGGCGTTGAACAAATTGGAAAAACACAAACGCTACCGGCTTCCGACGGAATTCGAATGGGAATATTCGGCACGGGCGGGTGCGGCAGGTGATATTCCCTGGAAAGAAATCCAGGCCAGCGCTCACCTGGGTATGAAGGAAACGCAGCCTGTCGGACAGAAGCAACCCAATGCCTGGGGGCTTTACGATATGCTGGGCAATGTGTGGGAATGGGTCGCCGATGTTTACAATGAAAAACTCTTCGCTGATCCCGTCCCGCCAAAAAAAGGAAAACAGCATGTATTAAAAGGTGCTTCCATCGCCGGTGACGTCAAGAACGCAACGTACATGACACACGCTGCAGGCCCGGGAAACGGATGGGATGTAGGATTTCGGATTGTTATGGACACGGAGAAATAATGCGTATAATAAAGATCTTACCGCTGCTGATTATCTGCGCCGTGCTACAGAACGGCGTAATGGGACAAATACCACCGGGCTTCAAGGCCATCTTTAACGGGAAAAACCTAAAAGGCTGGCATACGAGCCGCACTTCCCATCAGGGGACGACGGGAAATTTTTTTGTTGAGGATAAAACAATTGTGCTGAAACAAAATCCGTATGGGCAGGGAGGTGTGCTTCTTACGGATAAGAAATACAGGGATTTCGAGTTGTACATTGAGGTAAAGATCGATTCATTTTGCAACGGCGGCATCTTTCTACGGTCAACGGAAAGCGGACAGGCGTACCAGGTTGAACTTGCCCTGCCCGGCGGCACCGGAGCGCTTCTTGGCGAAGCGATGCAGATCAGCCAATCCGCCTCACCGGCAAATCTCGAAAAAGTATGGAAGCCCGGAGGCTGGAATGTTTTCTTGATCCGGATGACAGGTGACATACCAACCATCCGGTTATCCGTCAACGGTACGTTTATGTGGGAGGTAACACAGCCGAAGAACGATTTCACCGCCGGTGCGACCGGGGGAATGATCGGACTTCAATCGCACTGGAGCGCATTGTATCAAACCATACCCGGCGGGTTTAATATGCCGGGTGCCTGGCGCCCGGGAGCGGCACACCGGTTTAGAAATATTGGCATCCGCGAAATCCCCTGACAATCCATCAACGGTTCAGCGCCCTCAATCGCGGCCGGAAAGCCCTGTGATCTTGGCCAGGTGATGATCGTCATGTTCGGCGACAAAGAAAAAAAGGTCGATAGTTCGCATCGGAGTTTTCAGGCGCGGATGCAAAGCGGATCTGAACACATCTTCCTCTTTCAACGCTCTCAATCTATCGACGGTAATTTTCCGCAGCGAATCGAACTCTGAAAGTATTTGATCAAGGGGCTTATTATTGTGGTTCGCTTCGGTCGTCCTGGTATTCTGCAGGTCCGTCGGACGCAGTTCTTTTTCCCCGGCCAGGATATCCTCCAGGCGTCCCTGCCATAACGGTTCAAGGTCGGCGAGATGACCCGCATGTTCGAAAATAGACCATTTATTATCCGGTTTGACGATATACCGCGCGGGATCAATGTTCTTTAATTTTTCCCGTAGCCGAAGGGATGTGCCATCCAGCCTTTCTATAATGGATGGCATGATATTTCCGTCGACGGCAAAATCAAATCTTCTCTCAAACCAGTTTACCTGTTTCATGTTCAATTGGATTTAACGCGACGAATTTCACCTTTTTCCTCGTAAGAAGTATTATCCTTCCTCCGTCAGTTTCCTTTTCAGGATCTCGAGGCTGCGTTTCCGGGATTTATACACGTTGTGCTCCCACCCGCCGGCGAAATGCGCCAGGGCAAAAAAGAACAACAACAGTACCATCATCCAAACCGGTTTACCGTTGTGCCAGAATCCCAGCACTGAGAGTACCGCGATGGGGACAATATTCCAGCGCATCAGCATTGAGATTCTTACCTGGTAGGTTGCATTCGACAGCGCATGGGCAAGGTCATCCGAAAGCGATTGTCCGAACACAGACTCCCCACGGACCCTCCTGACGCGCATGAACCAAATAAACAAACCGGTTGACATCATCCACAGGGCCATCAGGTACATAAACACATTACGGCTTTCCTGGAAGAATGAAAGACCCGCCACAAAAATGCCTGACACCAAATTGACACCGATGAGTAAAAATTCACTCACACCAGCGACGCGACCCGCGCGCCGTTTTTGCGACCTGATCCGATTGTGAAGTGCTTCTTCGTTCAGAACATACAACGGTTCGTTGTTTTGCGAATCCCAGATCTTTTTCATTTCCTCAAACTCCATAACGATCATATTTTTTTGACTTTAAAATCAGGTTCTTTTTAATCCGGTTGATCCGGACCCCGACATTCGACTCCGTTATTCCTAATATGCCGGACATTTCGCGGTAGCTGAAATTCTCCAGCAGCATCAGGGTAATGGAGCGGTCGACCTCGTCGAGCTTGGTGATCTCGTCATACAACCACGTCAGCCGGAGGTCCATCTCGACATAGTTATCCTGAAGGATGTGATCAGCTTTGTCAAGGGCCTCCTTCGATTCATAGTGCTTCCTTTCCTTCCTGACCCACTTAAACGAAGTGTTTAGCGCGATACGGTAAAGCCACGTTGTAACGGCTGATTCATTTCTGAAAGCGGGAACGGAACGCCATACCTGAATAACGATTTCCTGAAAAAGGTCCTCCCTGTCCATAGCCGTAAACGCATATGCTCTTACGACTTTAAACAGCAACGCCTTGTACTGCCCAAGCCACTTTTCAAAAATTTCGTCTTGTTCTTTTTCTGTCACCTTTGCTATTTACCCGTTAGTACCTGAAGTCGGGTTGATCTTACAGAAATTTGTGAAAAATTATTGAATCAAGGATAGGGGAAAAAGTTGTGCGCAGGCGCACTGTGATGTGGAGGTACTAATCGCGGGTATCGATGGTTAACCGCGGAGGCGCCATAACACGAAGGAATCGCGCGAAGGAATTCATAGATGTGAGATTAGTTACCCGCAGAAATTCTTTGCGCCCACTCCGCGCCTTCGCGCCGCGGTAAAGAGAACAGATGTCCGTTATCTGTTCCGGGCCGAAGTGGTGCGTAGGCTCATCATGATGTGTTTGTTATAATAAAGGGTATCGAAGGTTCACCGCAAAGCCGCGATGGCGCTAAGTAGGCGCGAAGGATTTCATAGCGGTGAGATTAGTTACCCGCAGGAATTCTTTGCGGCCACTCCGTGGCTTTGCGGTGAAGAGAACAGATGTCCGTTATCTGTTCCGGGCCGAAGTGGTGCGTAGGCTCATCATGATGTGTGTGTTATAATAGAGGGTAACGAAGGTGCACCGCAAAGCCGCCATGGCGCTGAGTTGGCGCGAAGGATTTCATAGCGGTGAGATTAGTTACCTGCGGGAATTCTTTGCGGCCACTCCGTGCCTTGGCGCCTCTGCGGTGAAGAGAACAGATGTCCGTTATCTGTTCGCAAAGGGACCGCAAGGGAATTCATAGCGTCCTCGGCACCCTCTCTATGATGAAAAAAACAGATGTCCGTTGTCAGATCTGTGATCGAAAGTATTGTGGGGTATGCTTAATATCCTCAGGATTTACCCTCCACGCCGACCGGAGTCGCTGGAAGCGGGAAAATTTTTTAATAAAAATCATCCGGACATAAAAAACTTTTCCAACGGCTGAATTCAATATAGTATATTGAGGCTCCCAAACATCAATGGTAAAAAACTATTTGAAAATAGTCCTTCGCTTCATGCTGAGGCAAAAGGGCTTTTCCATTATTAATATTTCAGGTCTGACCATTGGAATCACGTGTAGCCTGCTGATCCTTTTATATATACAGGATGAGCTGAGTTACGACAGGTTTCATCCGGATGCCGACCGTATCTTTCGGGTCGGATTTAACGGAACGCTGGAGGGAAAAGAATTCAGTTCGGCTCAAATCGGTACGCCCGTCTCCCGGGCGCTTCAAAAAGAAATACCCGGCATTGAAAGCGTTATCCGGCTTGCCAGCTGGGCTACTTTCCCCGTCCGGTATGAAGACAAGGCCTTTACGGAAGACAAAATGCTTCTGGCCGATTCAAATTTCTTCCGGTTCTTCAATTTTAAACTTATCACCGGACATCCTGATACAGTATTTAACGACAGGGGCAAACTGGTGATCACGGAGTCGGCAGCCAGACGATACTTTGGTTATCGCGGCAACGGGGATAAAAGCCCCATCGGAAAGTCGTTGATGCTGGCACAGGGGTATCCGGTTACGGTAAGCGGTATTGCCGAAGATCCTCCCGTCAATTCACACTTCCATTTTACAATGGTCCTTTCGTTAAACTCCTGGGACGAAGCCAACACCGGAAACTGGATCACGGGACGAGTCGTTACGTATTTTAAGCTTCGGCCCGGTGTGCCCGTATCTGATGCCTCCGGAAAGTTCGACATCCTGATCGAAAAAAATGTCAGTCATGAGCTTGATCAGTTGAATCACATTAACCTTTCTGAATTCAAGTCGCGGGGAAACGATCTCCGTTTCTTTGCCCAGCCGCTGACCGACATTCATTTGAAATCGCAGCTGAGCGACGAGATCGAAGTTAACAGCGACATCCAGTATGTTTATATCTTCGGATCCGTGGCATTGCTGATCACCATGCTGGCGTGCGTGAATTTTATGAACCTCTCGACGGCACGGTCGGCAAGCCGGGCTAAAGAAGTGGGTGTCCGTAAAACCGTTGGCGCTCAGTACGGAAAGCTCATCCTTCAGTTCCTCCTTGAATCATACTTTTACGTGGTGATAGCCATGTTTCTGTCGCTTTTCCTGATCATGGTGTTTTTACCGGTCCTGAATTTATTCACGGGCAAAGAGATCAGGTTCGGTATCCTTTTCCAACCCTGGTTTGTTATCGGGCAGTCGCTTTTTACATTCCTGGTCGGGTTATTCGCCGGAAGTTACCCATCGTTTTACCTCACGCGCTTCAACCCGGTTGAAGTTTTAAAAGGTCAGCTACGCGCCAAACTGAGAAGCTACGGCATCCGTAACATGCTTGTTGTTTTTCAATTCGTGATTTCAACCGTCTTGATCATTGCGACCGTGATCGTCTACCTGCAGTTCCGTTTTATTCAGCGCGCGAACATCGGCTTCGACAAAGCCAATGTTATCAACCTTCTTCACACCAAAAACCTCGGCAAGAACGGAAGAGCTTTTAAAGATGAACTCCTCCGTTACCCGGAAGTGAGTTCTGCCAGCTATGCGAACCGGCTCCCCCCGAATGTAGACTGGCAGTCTGTTTTCCGCGAAGTGGATTCCACAAAAGAATACTTCATGGCCGTTTATGAAATGGATGCCGATCACCTGGAAACCATGCGATACACCATGGCGGCAGGCCGGTTCTTTTCATCGGTTACACCATCGGATACCAATACGATCATATTGAACGAGACCGCTGCAAAAAGTCTTCACATCAAAAACTTCGCGGGAAAAAAAATAGTGACCAACTATGATCGCGACGGCCGCCAGCGCGAGGTCATCGGGATTATAAAAGACTTCAACTTCCAGTCATTCAAAGTTCCGGTTCAGCCATTGGCCGTGGTTATGGGGCCAGAGCCGAACTGGGAGATGGCTATCCGGATCACGAAAGGAAACGCAGACACGAAGCTTGACCTGATCCGGAACTTCTGGAAGAAGTATGCGCCGGGAGCCCCCTTTGAATATACTTTCCTGGACAAAAATTTCGAGTCGAAACACCGGATGGAAAAACGACTCGGACAAATTTCGGCGGTGTTCACGGCGCTTGTGATCTTTATTGCCTGCCTCGGTTTATTCGGACTGGCCGCCTTTACAGCCGAACAACGGACAAAAGAAATCGGAATCCGGAAGGTACTCGGCGCGAGCGTAAACGATGTAGTGATCATGATCAACAGGGATTTCCTTAAACCGGTACTTTGGGCGAACCTCATTGCCTGGCCGCTGGCCGGCTGGATCATGTATATCTGGCTGCAGCAGTTCGCTTACCGGATCACCTTTCCATGGTGGGTCTTTTTCCTGGCAGGACTTATCACCGTGATGATTGCACTCGTTTCCATAAGCCTTCAGGCGCGTCGCGCGGCACGGGGAAACCCTGTAAAATCTTTGCGTAATGAATAACCTATGATGCAACCTTTCGTTGTATTATCAAGTCTACCGGATACCGGCCGTTCCTGAAAAAAAATAAATTTGAGTCATAGGGGTCGAACCCGGGCAAGTTGTCCTAACTTTAAATAACAAAATATTATATGAGCAATACCCGTAAAACCCTCCTCCTCATCCTGGCCTTCCTGGTTCTTGCCGTTCAACTATCTATCGCGCAGGAAATCACCCGTGACCTGAAATCGTTCCGCAAGATCATCGTATCGCCCAAGATCAATCTTATCCTTGAAAAAGGGGATAAAGAAAATATCCGGTTGGTGTATGACAATGTCTCACCCGACAAAATCAACATCGAAGTTCAGGGACATACGCTGCGTGTTTACCTGGACGACGCAAAGGTGACAGAGCGTACCTTACGGATCAACGACTTTGAAAGGAGAAGTATCTACCACGATGTGAACATTACGGCTTACGTAACATACAGGGAACTGGAACATCTGGAGATCAGAGGAAACCAGGAACTTACCTGCAATGGTCCGATCCGGGCCGAACGTTTTACGCTCAAAGCATACGGTGAAAATGAGATCCAGCTGGCGTCGGTAAAAACAGATTATATGAGAACCAGTCTGTACGGAGAAAATGACCTCAGGATAAAAGGCGGGAAAGCAGAGTATCAGAAGTACAAACTCTTCGGTGAAAATAAGATCGACACACAGGATCTGAAAAGTTATTCCGCGACGACCAATACCTATGGTGAAAGCCGGATCAAACTCAGCACACAGGACCAGTTACGTGTGAATGCATTCGGTGAATCGCAGATTTCTTATACAGGCGATGCCAGCGTTAACAAAGGGTTGATCTTCGGGCATACCCGGATCAGCAAACTGAACTAACCTCTTTTTTCCAGGGGTAAAGGGCTTCGATTCAATCGAGGCCTTTTTTTTTATCCTTCGTGATCGTTCATCCTTAAATACCTATTTTGCGGGATGTCATCCGACTATCCCGTACAGGAAATTGTTCCTCAACTGAGGCAGGCGTTGCTTGATAATCCGGTCGTCATTCTGCAGGCGCCGCCGGGTGCAGGAAAGAGTACGATCCTGCCGTTGATGCTGTTGGACGAACCCTGGCTTGCCGGTCAGAAGATGATCATGCTCGAACCACGAAAGCTGGCGGCCCGATCGGTTGCCCAGCGTATGGCCAGCCTGCTGAACGAAGATGCAGGCCAAACGATCGGATACAGGGTAAGGTTTGAAACCGTCGTGAGCGCTCAAACGCGGTGCGAAGTTGTAACGGAAGGGATACTCACGCGGATGTTACAATCCGATAATGCGCTGGAAGGTACCGGTCTGGTGATCTTTGATGAATTTCACGAACGCAACCTGCATGCCGACCTCGCTCTCGCGTTGTGCTACCAGATCCGGCAAATACTGAGAGATGACTTGCGTATCCTGATCATGTCGGCGACACTGGATGGTGAAAAGATCTCGTCGATCCTGGGCAACGCGCCTATTGTTACCAGTTCCGGCCGTCAGTTTCCGGTAACCCTTAATTATAGTCCACCCGACAAAGATACATACATCGCTCCTGCAACGGTAAAGGTTATACGCAAAGCGCTCTCCGAACAACAAGGTGATGTACTGGTCTTTCTTCCGGGAACGGGTGATATCCATAAAGTGGCGGAGTTGTTGGATCAGGGAAATACGGGCGCACACGTTTATCCCCTGTACGGCGACCTGCCTTTCAAGGCGCAGCAGGAAGCGATCCTTCCCAGTCCCTCACGCGCCAGGAAAGTGGTACTTGCAACGGCTATCGCCGAAACTTCACTGACCATTGAAGGGATCACCACGGTCGTCGACAGCGGGTATTCGAGGGTTCCGAAATTCGACCCCCGCAGCGGACTTACACGACTTGAAACCATTCGTGTAACGCGTGACGCCGCCGATCAGCGCGCCGGACGCGCGGGGCGTCTGGGCCCCGGGGTATGCTACCGGATGTGGCCGGAGTCCCTTCATCATACGCTTCAACCCGCGCGGCAGCCTGAGATTATGGAAGCCGACCTGGCACCGCTGATACTCGAACTGGCTAACTGGGGAATTAGAAATATCCAGGATCTCACCTGGATCACCCCTCCTCCCCCGGGAGCGGTAAACCAGGCGAAAGAACTTTTGAGTCAGCTGGGAGCAATCGACGGTGGTAACATCACATCACGCGGAAAAGAGATGCTTCGGCTGCCGACGCATCCGAGGATTGCACACATGCTTATCGAGGGCCGAGATCTCAACGGCCTGGCTACAGACATCGCGGCGCTCCTGGAAGAACGGGATCCCCTTCCCAAAACCTCGGGAACGGACTTGTCGCTTCGTGTCGAGATACTGCGGAAATGGCGGAGCGGCGAGCGCGTCAACGCGGAAGGAAATTCACTGGAGAGAATTGAAAGGCTGGCATCCTCCTGGCGGAAGATCTTCAAGATCAAACCCGACAACAACATGCCGGTTGACTCGGATGTAGGAAGATTGCTGGCGGAAGCTTATCCGGAGCGTATCGCGCGCCAGCAGGAAAAACACAGCCCGCGATATAAGCTGGCAAACGGCCGGGTTGTACGCTTGCCCGATCATGATCCGTTGATCAGGGAGAAATGGCTTGCCGTCGCACAGGTTGACAGTGGTAGCGGCGAAGGAAAAATTTTTATGGCGGCTCCCCTCCTCGAGGAAGACCTGATGCACCGCGCCGTGGAGCACGAAGTAGTGACCTGGAGCAGCGAAAAAGGAATGATCCAGGCTGCGACCGAAAAACGGGTTGGTAATGTTGTCCTCGCGACAAAACCGATGACAACAATACCCGACGAACGTCGCGTCCGTATCCTTTGTGATGCGGTCCGCGGGGAAGGACTGAAAATATTAAACTGGGATGAAATACACGACGAATGGATCGCCCGTGTGCTGAGCTTAAGATTATGGCGGAAAGATGAAGCGTGGCCCGATGTAAGCAAAGAGCATTTAATCGCTACCACAACGGAGTGGCTGGCTCCTTATCTAACGGGCGTAACGAGGCGCCAGGACTTCGTGCGCCTGGATCTCGGCACCATTCTTTCCGGTATTATCCCCTGGAACCTGGCCGGTAAACTGGACCAACTCGCTCCGCCGAAAGTTGCCGTACCCAGCGGCTCGATGATCCGGCTTCATTATTCTCCGGAGGGCGGACCACCCGTAATGGAGGTTCGGCTGCAGGAAGTATTCGGGCTGATGGAAACACCCGCCGTCAACGAAGGACGAAACAAGGTGTTGCTGCATCTGCTTTCTCCCGGATACAAACCGGTTCAGGTAACGCAGGATTTAAAAAGCTTCTGGCAAACCGCTTACCATGAAGTACGAAAAGAAATGCGGATGCGATACCCGCGCCATCACTGGCCCGAAGATCCCTGGACAGCGGAAGCGGTACGCGGTGCAAAAAAACGGTCGTGATTTCTTTTCTTCGATTCAGAAGAACAGCACTTCATTGAAAAACGGAATTAGTAATTTTTTCCGCTTCATTTCTCTTCAACGCCGAAACTTATCAAGGTAGTCATCGATGTATTCATTGACCTTTTTCCTCCGGTACTGCATAATGAACCGGGGGTGGGCCAGCGGAATAACTTCATTGAATATCCGAAGCTCGGCATTCAACCTCGTCAGAAACCTGAAGTTTTCGCCTTCGCCCAGGCAGTAACAGACTGATGTGCTGGTTCCAAACGCCAGTGTCTGGCGAAGCGACTGAATGATGAATGGGCGAAGGCTTTCCTGCAATTCCCGGATGTCGTAGTAATTCAGGTTCTTACTGTCCTTTGTAAATCCCAACGGACTGACTGAGCTAAAGTAAAACTGTCGATAGAATGACGCCGGCCCTCCGAAAGCCGTAATCATGGCATACATAAAATCGGCAGACAATTCGGCTTTTTTCTGCAGGGTGTTCGGTATCTCGCAGAATTTTTCAAGCTTAATAGGGTCAGTGAATGGTATACCGGTAAGGCCACCACCCAGTCTCCCCGGATTTATACCCAGGATCAGACGACGGGGATTGGTGTCGTCGTAATATTTTTTATAGAACTGCCGGCACAACTCCATGGCTTGTGCGTCCACGTAGGGATTCAACACTTCAACACCATCAGGAAGCACAGTTCTTATCTGTAACTGCTGAAAGAACGTAAGCACATGATCTGCAAATGTCATTTGTATTTTACGCCGGGAAAGCGCGCAAGCTCATACCTTTTTTTTGAACCATACTTCCGCCACACCCGCTCGCCACTACCTGCCTGCCCTGGGCGCACCTTTAAATTCCGATCCGCTTTTCCACTGCGGCCACGTTTCTTCAAAGGCCAATCTCTTGCCCACCTGAAATAAAAGTTCCGCATCCTGCCTGGCGCCGCTTAAGTCCCATTTATCAGGCGTGAACTCGTCGGTCGGCTGATGATACCGTTCTTTGTTATAGTCGTCTTCAAACTGTTTACCGTACTCCTTTCCTTTTCCAACATGGTCGATACCCGTGCCGATAAACAATGCGGGCACACCCACCTTGGCAAAATGGAAGTGATCCGAACGGAAATACAAACCGATCACGGGATTCGGCTCCCTTGCCAGGTACCGATTCTGTTTGGCGGCTTCTTCTTTCAAATAGTCCTCCAGTTCCGATTGCCCCATACCGATCACTGTGACATCTTTTGTTTCGCCAGCGGCATTTATAAAGTCCAGGTTGATGTTGGCAACTGTTTTACCGATCGGATACACGGGATGCTGAGCGTAGTATCCCGATCCCCAGAGACCCTGTTCCTCGGCAGTGACAGACAAGAATACCACCGTTCTTTTTACTTTGTTTTTCATCGCCTTAAATGCTTTGGCGATCTCCATCATCGAAGCAACCCCTCCGGCGTTATCCAGGGCTCCGTTATAAATTGAATCGCCTGCATCATTTGGTTTACCGATGCCGAGGTGATCCCAATGCGCCGAATACACGATGTATTCATCCGGTTTTTCGCTGCCGGTTATTTTGGCGATGGCATTGTAGGTTTTATTAAAAACCGATCGTACCTGCATGGCTGTCGAGACCTTTAGCCCCAGATCCAAACCTTTAAAACCGGGTTGCCTGGCCGTCGATTGCAATGCATTAAAGTCCAGGCCCGCGGCGTCGAATAATTTTTCGACAGCAGGCATGGAGATCCATCCGACGCCTTCGCAGAAATATTTATTTTGTCCTCTCGGATCCAGGTATAAATGGGGTGCGTTCCATCCGTTCTGCGGAACCCAGAAACCGTAGCCCGCCGGTACGGTGTTGTGAATGACCAGGCAGCCTTTTGCACCCTGACGTGCCGCTTCTTCAAATTTGTAGGTCCAGCGACCGTAGTACGTCATGGTATTACCCTTAAAAAATGTGGAATCCGTTCCACCAAAACCGGGGTCATTGACCAGCACGAGCACGATCTTTCCCTTTACATCCAGGTCTTTGTAGTCGTTCCAGTTATATTCAGGAGCAACGACACCGAAGCCCGCAAATACAACGTCCTCATCTTTCCAGATGATAACGGAGTCGGTACGTTCCGTCCACAGCACATAGTCTTTGAAGCCGGACAATTTTGTGTTCTTCCCGCCTTTTACGGTCATGATGGTATCGGCTGTCGGTGTGATCTCGACCATGGGAACTTCCTGGAGGTAACTGGTTCCGTTCCCGGGCTCCAGGCCGAGCGCTTTAAATTGTTCCTCCAGGTAAGAAAGTGTTTTTTGCTCTCCTTTTGTAAAAGGCCGGCGCCCTTCGAATTCATCGGAGGCCAGTACTTTTATTGTCCCTTCCAGTCCGGCGGCAGAGATTGCGCTCAAACCGTCCGCGGCATCATACTGATCGTTTTGCTGGCAACATATAATCGCTGTCGCCAATGTAAACAGGGCTGCGCAGGTTCTGATATTCATATTGGAATTAATTAAGGATTTTCAAGCCGGATCCAGATCCAAAGTTAATCTTTCGCGCGAAATTTACGCGGTGATCTCAAAGGCGCTTTTATAGTATCCCCGCTCCTGCACATAGTCAAGCAGTTCTACATAAAAAGCATGGGAACCCAGAGTCGCGCTGTCGCCGATCATGATGAGTTTTTTCCTGGCCCGGGTCATTGCTACATTGGTCCTCCGGATGTCGCCGAGAAAACCCACTTCACTTTTATCGTTGCTGCGTACAAAACTGATAGCAATCACGTCGCGTTCCTGGCCCTGAAAAGCATCTACTGTATTAATGGTGATAAACCGGTGCAACGGTTCCAGTATTGCCGACGCTTCGGCGAGTTTATGCAGGTAATCAACCTGTGCCCTGTACGGCGTGATGATGCCCATTGTCAAATTCCTCTCGATCCACTCGGTCGGGTCCACTTCCCCAACGAGACTTTCGACACGGTTGATCAGCAACTGCGCTTCTTCCTGGTTGAAGCGGCTGAGGGTTTCCTTGTCCTGTTCTTCCGTATAGCCGCATCCGGCGGTATCAATAAATTCCACAGGAGGTTGATTCGGCCGAAGCAAAACGGACCTCACGGAATCATCGGCCACGAGTTCGTCTTTATAAAAATAGGAAGATGAGAACTTCATGATATCCTGATGCATACGATACTGCACCTTCAGCATCGACGAGGCCTGCGGCTGGCGGTTTATTCCTTTTTCAAACAAAGTATTGGCGAGACCGAGGCGGGCAGCTTCGTTGGATTTGATCGTCGGAGGAAGTTGCTGGTGATCGCCTGCAAAGATAATCCGGGAGCTTCGCATAACGGGGATCCAGCAGGCAGGTTCCAGCGCCTGTGCCGCTTCATCGATGAACACTGTCTTGAATTTTTTGCCGCGCATCACCGGGTGCGATGATCCGACCAATGTCGTACAGATCACTTCAGCCCGCTGCAACAGGTCGTTGACAATATAAAACTCCAGAACATCTGCATCGGCCTTAAGAGCCTTTGCCTCCTGGAGCATCTGACGACGTTCGCTCTTTTCCTTGTATCCGAAATCCCGTTTGAATTTGAAAGCCACTCCCTTTAGCTGTTCCATCTTTCTTCGGAGCGACCGCAGTTCCTGGTAGTTCGCATGTTCGGCTATACGCGCATCCAGTGTCTTACTCAACGATTGCTCCGTTACCCGTGCCGGGTGGCCGATGCGCAAAACATTCAGCCCCTGTTCGCTCAATTTATCAACCAGGAGATCAACGGCTGCATTGCTTGGCGCGCACACCAATACCTGTTGCTCATCCTTAACGGTTCGTTTGATTGCCTGTACGATGGTTGTTGTTTTTCCCGTTCCGGGCGGACCATGGATAAATCCTACATCCGCCGCGGATACGACCTGGTCCAGCGCTTTCTGCTGGCTATCGTTCAATCCCGTTATCCGGTCCGCCAGGTTCACCGTTCCCGACGGCTTAGCAACGGCCTTGCCTTCACCGAGCAGGATCTCGCGGAGTTCTGCAACCCGGTTGTCTTCCGCCTTGATCACTTCCTTGAGGGCAAACTCCATCTCACGGTACGTCATCTCATCGAACATGACATCCACACCGAGCAGGCTGCTGTCAATCCAGTCGGGCAGTTCTTCGGCGTTCAGTGTAATCACCATATTATCGTCGCGCACGTAATTGATCACGCCGTTCACATGGTCGCGCTCCGGTTTCCCGGACGCATTTGAAAACACGCTTACGGATTTACCGCTTTGAAATGCGTGCGGCTGATCCAGGTGAGTGGTTCGCCCGATCTCGATCATCAGTCTTTCGCCCGTTCCGATATAGTCCCGCTTCAGCCTGACGGGATACCACGTCGTACCCTCGCTCGTTCGCTGGGAGAGCGATCGGAGCAACACTTTTTGGCGGTAATAATCGAGGTCGGCCTGCCGCTCCAGTTTAATGAGTTCGAGAGTTTTTGTTAGCTGTTCGCGCGATGTCATGGAAGCGGCAAAGATAAAGTTCTTCCGGCATGAGCACTGATCAGACGGAAATTTAGTTTACCCTGATTCCCGTTACCTGATCTTTTATCCGCTTTTTCTTATTACCGCTGATCCGATAATTTGATTTTATAGGTGTTTATGCCCTAATTTCATCGGATCAAAACTTTCACTATGCGAATTTCAGCCCTTTTGCTTGTACTGGTCTTTCCGGCCGCTCTCGTCAGCTATGCACAGCGTTACGACATTTTATTGGCTGGCGGAAAGATTGTGGATGGTTCCGGCAATTCCTGGTTTTACGGAGATGTCGCTGTCCGGGACGGAAAGATTGTTGCGATCGGCAAGATCGCGCCGGAGACTGCGCAGCGTGTAATAGACGTCAGGGGGCTGATCCTTGCGCCGGGCTTCATCGATGTCCATACGCATATTGAAACCAACGATATCAAAGTACCAACCGCTCCGAACTTTATCCTGGATGGAGTCACCTCTGTGGTGACGGGTAATTGTGGTTCGTCGAACACAGATCTTCCGCGGTACTTTTACCGGCTCGACAGTGTCAGGACTTCCATTAATGTCGCCACCCTGATCGGACATAACAGTGTGCGCAGGGCGGTGATGGGTGATGTCCAGCGCGACCCCACGGGGGAAGAACAGAAAAAAATGGAAGAACTCGTCGCACGTGCCATGCTTGATGGCGCCGTGGGTTTTTCCACCGGGCTTATTTATGTTCCCGGCACCTATTCCCGGACGGAAGAAGTGATCGGGCTGGCGAAGGCTGCGGCACAACACAACGGTGTATACGCTTCTCATATACGGGACGAAGGTGATCATGCCACCGAAGCGATCGAAGAAGCGGTGAACATCGGACGGCAAGCTCACCTTCCGGTGGAGATATCGCACTTTAAAGTGACCTACAAACCCAATTGGGGACGATCCGTCAGTACGCTGGCGCAGGTGGAAAAAGCGCGACGCGAAGGAATTGATGTTACGGTGGATCAATACCCGTATGTGGCGAGCAGCACGACGTTAAATACCGTTGTTCCCAGCTGGGCCTTTTCGGGAGGCAAGGATTCGTTGCAACACAGGTTAACTGACCTGTCTGTCCGCAAGAAGATCAAGAACGAGATGCTGAAGAACCTGAAAGGTAAACAACTCAAAAACTACAGCTATGCCGTTGTCGCGCGGTATGCCGCCGACACATTGCTGAACGGAAAAAATATTTCCGAGATCAATATCATCAAAGGACGTAAGCCCAAAGCGGCGGAGGAGGCCGAAACGATCCTGGAAATGGTTGGTAATGGCAGCGCCCAGATGGTATACTTCAGTATGGATGAAGGCGATCTGAAACGGATCATGCAATATCCGTTCAATATGTTTGCTTCAGATGCAGGTATTATCCAGTTCAATTCCGGTGTACCGCATCCGCGGGGTTACGGTACGAATGCGCGGGTACTGGGACAATACGTCCGCGTTCTGAATGTGATCAAGCTGGAGGAAGCGATCCGGCGGATGACCTCGTTACCGGCGCAAAAATTTCAATTGCGCGACCGTGGTCTTATCCGAGAAGGACTGGCTGCCGATATTGTTGTATTCGATGAGGCAGTCGTTGGCGACAAAAGTACGTTCAGCAATCCGCACGCTTATTCCGCCGGGTTTCAATTCGTGCTGGTGAACGGCCAACTGGTGGTGGAAAACGGCAGGCACACCGGGGTACGGAGCGGCGTTGTGCTTCGCGGACCCGGTTACGCCGGAAAATAGCCGGGGAAGTTCCGGTGCATTATTTCAATAGCTCCACCAGCTTAAGCAGCTCCCGTTTATTACCGTAAGAATCCATGGAGGAAACAATGGCATTTTTTTCACGCGTGGTTAGTCGCCAGCTGAGGGAAGCCCGGGCATTGTTCTGACGGATGCTGTCCATTTTTTGCAGGATAGGAACGTATGTGTCCGATTCGTACTGGATATCTATCCGGTCTATTGAGCCTTTAAACCACGACTTCGCATGGTTTATGAGCATATCGCTGTTGATGTCCTGAAAGTTTTCGAAGTTGTTATAGACGCTGCTGATCGGTTGTGTAAAATCGTCCACAAGAGTTTGTTCCGCTTTTGGCGAGATCGTACTTAACTTGGGCGAATCGCGGACAGACAGAAAAATCACGCCGGAAGTGTTCCCGGCTATCCAATCCTTGTAAGCATACATAAAACGGATCGCATCCGATAACCCGAAGTTATCTGAAATACCGGCATCCATTATTTTGATGGGAGGATCGGTGGGCAACGTGGTATTGGGCGTGATATAAGGAAAGGTTGCGCTCATTCTCAATGCCGAAAGAAAACGAAGATCCTTACTGCCCTGATCCCTGAGCAATGTCAGGAAATCGATTCCGCCGTACTTCGACAAAGAATATTCGGGTGAACTCAGGATATCATAGTTCATGAATGAGACAGGTCTGGCCGCGATGTACAGTTTGCGGCCGTCGTTGACGATCGTAGGTGCGAGTATCATCATGGGGATGAGCGCTTTCAGTTCTACGCTGTCGTAGTCACTGATGGGTTTGTCCATCAGCCGTTCCGTGATCTGATTGAGTTGTTCTTCGAAGGTGTATCCACGGTCCCGGTAATAGTAGTTCCCGCGGTATTCGAATTTTGTGAAGCTTACAAAAAAGTCATTTGCGAGCAGACTGAAAATCAGGGGATTCAGGTTGTCCGTTGCGATATACTGGCGGTGCACACCCGAGTAAGGCCTGGTATTTTCCCCAAGTTTCTCCCGAAGCTTCAATTCTCGGAAATAACTGGCGCCGATAAGACCCCCGGAGGCCCCGGTGATGAGAATACTTTTTTCCATCAGTTCGCCCTGCGTGATGCTATCTGCCATCTGAAGGGCGGTAAGTGTCCACAATGCGGCGCGCTTACCTCCGCCGCTGGCACAGAGAAAAATCATTTTGGGTTTTTGATCAGGTGGAAATTTTTTCCTCCAGTTTTCCAGCATCACCTTGTTATTTTCCCAGTCACGGCGAATATGGATGGAATCATTCAGATTGCGGAGACTGCGGACAGAGTATTCCGCATGGGGCTTCTGATAATCCAGGCCGAAAGCTTCGTATCGTTTGGTCAGATAGTCCTCGCCCACCATATGATTGAAGACCAGGAAGATCACCAGCGCGGATGTTGCTGCCCACCCGCCGAACCAGTATGAAAATGCACCGGCCATCATCACAAAAATCGTCAGGAAGATCATAAAACTCGCGGCGGCCGGAAGCTGAAATGCGGGGTAGTCCTTAAATATTCCAAGGATCAGGACAAATCCGAAAATCAGGAGCTCGATGATAACCAGGTTAAAATGATTCTGGTCGAACACCTGCAGGATCGTAGCCTTGTCGTAGAAATTGTTATCCTCTACTTTCCGTATCCTGAACCGGTGATCGATATAGTTTTCAACATGGATCTGCTTTTTCCGGGCGATATCCAGTTTCTTCATCGCGCTCGCGCGTGTAACCTTCACGTTCTGCTTGATCTTCTCATCGATCCGGCAAACCACGTATTTGAAAATATCCTTATTGGTAAACCAGAAATACAAAAAGAACAATGCTGACATGACTACGTATCCCGAGATTAGTCCGGAAAGGTTGCGTGTAAGATCGCCGGCCCTGCTGTATTCGTTGTTCACCTGAAACTTGACGATCTCCGAAATGTACACGACCAGGAAACCCAGGGGAATAATACTGTTGTTGATGATAAACTTGGTAAACGGCTTGCTAAGGGCGCCGATAAAAGAAAAGCGGTGACCGTCCGTAATGTAGCAGGTAATGTGAAACGCCATTGTAAACCCCGCCAGGATGGTACCCATGATGAAGTAACTCGTGAAATTGACTTTATTGACATACTCCGGATCAAGAAAGAGGTAAGGGATTCCCAGGTACTTTCCAAAACCGCCGGTAATCATGGTAAATAATATGATCCAGCACACCATCAGCACATGGTTGCGTTGGATATTGTTCATAAGAAGCTGAACGGGGAAGGAGTAGACGATCCTGGGTACTAATAAGTAAAGTCTTCGCATAGAAAGAATTACATTCAAGTTATGAAATTTTAGCGGGGAATCAGGTGTATCCGGTCCCGATCGCCTGAAGATTCTAAAATACCGCAAGAGAACCGGTCGAGCAGTGTCCGCAAAAAAAGTGAAAATCAATCTATTTATTTAAGTTTGCCCTGCAGCATCTCCAAAACCAAAAAAACCTGGACAAGTTATTTCAGATATACAGATCATCGGCCGGTTCGGGCAAGACGCGTACGCTCGCGAAAGCGTACCTGACGTTAGCCCTTCGCTATCGCGCCGATTATTTCAAACATATCCTTGCCGTAACCTTTACCAACAAGGCTACCCAGGAAATGAAAGACAGGATCCTCGCTTACCTCGATGCTTTTGCCACGGGAAAAGATAACGAGCTGGCCCAGGAATTAAAGGAGGCATTACACCTGGACGATCTTACGTTCAGGCAATACGCCCAGGAAGCCCAGTCGGCAATCCTCCACAAATATGCCCAGTTTTCCATCAGCACCATCGACGCGTTTTTTCAGAAAGTGATCCGCTCCTTTACGAGAGAAGCGGGACTGGTAGGGGACTACCGCCTCGAGGTCGAGCAGGATGCCGTCCTCGAAGAGGTTATTGATAACCTGATGGATGAACTCGGTACCAACAAGGAATTAACCGACTGGGTTGTCGACTTTGCGAAAGAAAATCTTGAAAATGAAAGAGCCTGGGATGTACGAACCAGTCTCATCGAATTCGCCATGGAAATTTTCCGTGAAGAATTTAAGGACATCGAGGAACAGGTAATCCAATCAACGACAGACCGGAAGTATTTTCACAACCTTCGCTCCTCGATGCTGGAGCAGAAAAAGTTCTTCCTGGACCAGGCCGAAGCGCTGGGAAGACAAGCGCTGGCGGTCATTCAGTCGCAGGGATGGGAGCCGTCCGATATCAGTCACGGGAAAACTTCCGGCCTGTTTACGTTCTTTGAGATGTTCGCCTATCAAAAGGATCTGAAGGAATTCAAAGAACCCAGCGACCGTATCCGCAATCTTTTTACGGAAGCCCGGAACTGGCCGGGAAAAACAACGGTTCGCGCACGCGAAATCGTACAGGTAGCCGAATCAACGCTGGTTCCGGTTCTGAAGGAACTCCTTTCGCTGTACGACAATCATTATAAAAAAAGCCTGAGTGCGGAAGTGGCACTGCAAAATTTATATGTCTTCGG
Organism: Chryseolinea sp.; assembly: GCA_041742155.1. Lineage (GTDB taxonomy): Bacteria > Bacteroidota > Bacteroidia > Cytophagales > Cyclobacteriaceae > Chryseolinea. Next base: position 612,613 of record JBGSJE010000016.1, read on the forward strand.
CCTCGTTGCGGATATCAGCCGTAAACTCCGCGAGTACAAGGATGAAAATAATATGATGTTGCTTGCTGATGCGCCGAAATTTCTGAACGGCGTCATTCAGGACAGCGATACGCCTTTCATCTACGAAAAGGTGGGATCTTTTTTCAAGAACTACCTTATCGATGAATTCCAGGATACGTCATCCATGCAGTGGAAGAACTTTCTGCCGCTGCTCACCAACAGCCTTGACCAGGGATACACCAGCCTGGTCGTGGGCGACGTGAAACAGGCGATCTACCGCTGGCGCGGAGGTGATCTTAAACTCCTCCAGCAGGAAGTTGAAAAGAACATCGGCACAGAGCGTGTCGGTGTTCACGAACTCACCCGAAATTTCAGAAGTGCGTTTGCCGTCGTTGATTTTAACAACAAGCTTTTTGAAAAGGCGGCTTCGATCGTGGCGGCTGAAACCGGTCATACTATTTCCGTCGATGCTTATCAGGATGTTTCTCAACAGAATTTCCGCAGCGACGAAGGATTTGTGAAGGTGAAGTTTATCCGCGACGATGCTGAAACCAAATGGAAGGAACATGCGCTGAACAAAGTTCCGTTTTATCTGGAACAACTGCAGGGGCTGGGCGCTTCATTAAAAGATATTGCTATACTGGTGCGTAGAAACGAGGAAGGTCAGCAAATCGTTAGTCACCTGCTTAATTATAAAAATTCCCCTCAGGCGCGGCCGGAATTCCGGTACGACGTTGTATCGAATGAATCCCTTCGGCTCGATGGCGCGGCAGCCGTCAATCTTTTACTGGGTGCCATGAAGTACCTCCTCAATCCCGATGATTCCGTAGCCCGCGCGCAGTTGGGTTATGAGTTTGCCAGGATCCATGAACCGGACCGTTCTCTTAAAGACGTGTTCGCTGTAACCAACCAGGCGATCTTCGAAAACAATCTCCCGGACGCTTTTACCAAGGAAAAATCCGCCCTGAAAAAATTACCCCTGTTCGAGCTGACGGAAACCATCGTTTCGATCTTCAGGCTGGGTGAAGAAAAAGGCGAACTGGCATATCTGCTCGCGTTCCAAAACCTCGTGCTTGATTTTTACAGCCGTGAACGAAACGACCTCGGCGCTTTTATCGAGTGGTGGGAAGATAATAAACATAAGAAATCCGTCCAGGTATCCGGGGAAGTAGATGCCGTCCAGATCCTCACCATACACAAGTCAAAAGGATTGCAGTTCAAATACGTAATCGTTCCCTTCTGTTCCTGGGGATTGGACCACGACCCGTGGCAGGCCCCGAACCTGTGGATCTCGTCGCCGGAACCACCGTTTGACAAAGCTGGTTTTTTACCAGTAAAATATTCCGGGACGCTTCAACAGACATATTTTGCCGATCACTATAAGGCTGAGCGCATCCGAAGTTACCTGGATAACCTGAACCTGCTGTATGTCGCCATGACACGGGCTGAACAGGGATTGATCGTCATGGCTCCTCATCCCGACGTGAGGAATGCGAAAAAAAGCGTGGCGCAAATTCTTCATTCCGGCATTCAACTGTCCTATGCCATGTCGGAACAATGGAATAATACGGAACAGGAATTAAGTACGGGTGTGTGGACCGCTGCGACTTCAGCGAAACCCAAAGCCACCTCCGAAGCATTGAGCTTATCCAGCTATGCATCCTTCCGGTGGCGCGATAAACTCGTAATGCGGCAAACCGCCAGGGATTTTTTTGATCAGCCATCGGATAACAAGCTGGAAAAGATCACCTATGGTATTTACATCCATACGGTGCTGTCGCGGATATCCTACGCTCATGAAATTCCGGATACACTGGACAAGATCATTCTGGAAGGGCTTATCAATCATTCGCAGAAGGAGTCGTTGAATCAACAACTACAGGAACTTCTGAAAAACCCGCAGGTCGCATCGTGGTTCGAACCGGACTGGGAAGTCCGGACGGAAGTACCAATCCTTCTCCCGGGTGGAGCGGAGAACCGTATTGACCGGCTGCTGTTACGTGAGAAAAAAGCTGTTGTCGTAGATTTCAAAACCGGGGAGCCCACAAAGGCCGATCAAAAGCAGGTTCAGGACTATATTGACATCCTGCACAAAATGAACTTTGCGGATGTAGAAGGATATCTGTTGTACATCCGACGGGCCGAGGTGGTAGCTGTTTTGCAGGGGCGGATCAAAACCTCCAAGCCCAGGGACAAGCATCAACTGGGACTGGGCTTCTAGTTTTACAGATCGATGTGATATACATCGTTTTGATTCCGCTGGATGTTTTTAACGTGAAACCCGCCGGGCTGCGGGATCTCCTCGATCAAATCAAAATGCGAGCAGGACTTTGGTAATGCTTCAAAGATCAGCAGGAAATTATGCGTGGTCTTGTCGGGGATGAGTGTCCAGAGGGGAGCAATGGTGATATTCTCGGCGTGCATCAAGGCCGATCTGAAACCGGAGCCCTGGTCCACCAGGTAAGTCGTTTTCCAAATCCGCACCAGGGCATCCTGCCATTCGTTTTGAAAATAGCAATGAACATACACATAAGAATCGGTGAGCAACTGGATATCGATCGATACCAGCAGGTCGGGATCGAGATCGGGTTTTGTCCTGACAGGAGGTTCTTTTATCTCCTTTACTCCATTCGCAACGACGGATAGTGCTGTGCGGATTACCATTAAAAGCAAATTTCGCTCCCGGAGAGGACTCTTTCAAGAACAAATAAAATTAAACGGCCTTTGAAGGGATGAATGGCCGTTATCCTTATACCAGTTGGTGGCTATTGTCGAACAACCTTGTTGCGGTAGATTGTCTTCTCAGACTGAATAGTTATGTAATAGAGCCCCGGCTTTAGCCCGGTAAGGATTTCGCTCAGTGCTGCGTCAAGGGATTCGCCGGATGACTGGAAGTTCACAACCGAACTTCCGGTGGCGGAGGATATCGAAACCGGAAAATACGTCTGACGGCTGAATTCACCCATATCTACATGTACGTCGCCTGTGGTTGGATTGGGATAAACAAAACTGGTAAATTCCACAGGCTTTGCTGTAGCCGTGGTTATAAGGGTCGAACCTACGAGTGTATTTTTCGCCACGGACAGATCCGCTGCGGTAAAAGTGAGCGTTCCCTGGAGTCCCTGCGCCTGGTTTACCGGTGTAAACCTGATGTAGATCGTTTTGCCGGCGGCGGCTTCGCTTTCGCTGATCACAAAGCTGGACGCAAACGTCGAGTTGTTAACAGAGATCTGAAATCCCTCGCTAACGGATACGGTAACATCTCCATACCCTGCGATCTTGACGAGAATACTCTGTGCGGTTGAGGCTGTTCCAACCTCGACATCCTGGTAGGTCAGTGTATTGGACGGAATGGAGAGCAGATTATCCGTTATGGACCAGTCATCTATGGTCCACCGCGACCCTGCGGCAAGGGACGATGTGTAGACAAATGCGAAGTAAATTTTATTTTCCTTATTCAGTAGTGAAACCGTTGTCTTTTTCCATTCATCCGAATTAACGGGAGGAAATTCGGCAGGCGCGTCAAACCACGTTGCCAGGGCCGGATCGCCGGTACCGGTATAGTTAGCCGAGTATTTCAGTTTAAGCGGGGCACCAGGGCCGGAGGAGTAAGATCTGAACCTGATCGTGGGATCGTATAAATATCCGGAAAGGTCCGTTTCGGGCGATATCAGCCAGTCTTCGTTTTCCGTAAACCCGTTCGTTGTACCGTCGATCTGTATCGCTTTATCAACACCGGAAACCCGTTGGTGCGGCGACGTCTCATCCAGGTCAACAAGAGACCAGGTGTGATAACCTTTCACGCTGTAGGCTGCCCAGCCGGTTTCATTCAGGGAAGTTAGCCCGTTAAAATCACCCTGGGTCGGATCAAAAACGGAGACAGATAGGGAGACCGTTTTCTGCGTCGCTCCCGTCGATACATTTGTCACGTTTCCGGCCTTTAATCCTGTAGAACCATCGGCGGAATATATCACGTAAATCCAGTTCGAATTTCCCTGAGCAAAGGCGGAAGCCTGTATTGTCAGTTCATTGGTGTAGGTAATGTCATCCGTTGATACCTTGAAATTCCCCGAAGCCGTGATTGTAACATTCGCCCCGAGGTGAAATCCGGTTATACTGTACAGGGCGGGTGTTGAATCTTTCGTTTTGTTCGTGGGGTCCAGCACGATCTCCGTGTGTGAAAGGACGAGCGTGGGGACAGCACTACCGGCAGTTGTTGCATCCCTTTTGAAAATCGACGTTACCTTCTGATCAAAATATTCGCCCATAAAATACACATCATAGGCAAAGCCGGGACCAAGACCTGTTACCAGGGCTTCCGTTTCCCATGGGAATAAACCATCCGAACTTTGCATTTCGCTGATCGTGGGTAGCGGCGAACCATCGGGAAGAACACGGTAATAGATGCGGGTCATATCCGTATCGAATTCAGCACCTACAATAAAAGAACTTTCGGTTATCGACGTAACGGTAGGCGCTGTCGTAAATCCGATCACGTAATTATTGACTGTTATTTTATTAGTCGACCGTGTGGAATTGTTTGTATAGTCCGTTTCCGGAACGATGTGATCCGGGTTAATTTCAGCGAAGATATACCACGAACCGGCAGGCAGATAGCCGGTTGGGGATGCTGCGTAATAATGCTCATTCTTCAGCAGTGTTTGGTTCGGGCCGATCCATTGTGCCGTTTCATCGCTGAGGGGAATCGTCAGGAAATAGGTATCGCCGGCATCCAGGGTTGCATCGGCTGAAAATGTGAGCCGCATGCTGTAGCCCTGTATTTCCGATGTTCCGCTGTTGGTCAGGCTAAAAGTATATGTGAAATTTTTTTCATCCGAGGCCGTGAGTACAAGGTTGCTCAGTGAGAAATCTACGTCCGGGTCGTCGCCGGAAACGACGGGAATATCAGCCTTTCCGGCCGACAGAGTAAGGATCAGGAGTGAGAGGAGGAAAAGTAATTTCATTGACCGGTGTAGAATTAAAGCCACATTTTGCCTGGGCGACCCACATGATCAGGACACAGGCAATCATCGATCGGTTAACTATAGACGCAATCGATTTCGAAAATAAAGATACTAAGTATTAAAATGACGTGAGGGAATTGCAAGGATTTATTTTCAGGGATATCAGGCAATCGGAGCGGGTCCTCAACTGTAAAACTCAGTCAGCGATGCGAAGTAAACGTTGTTCCATCCGTCCGTTATATCGTCATAATCGGCATCGGGGATATTGGTGTGCTTTAGTTCCACTGACGTGCCCTGGCTATCCGGATGCAGCTTGATCGTCACGATGGAATCGTCTTCCTGCGTATCGAAATACCACTGCTGGACGATCTTCTTGCCGGGTTCAAATTCAATATTCCGTCCGACAATACTTCCGTCCCACAGTGAAAACTCCGTTCCCGCCTCAGCCACCATCTCCGCAGGTTCGCCCGTCCATAGTTGTATGGTGGCGGGTGTGGTCAGGGCGAGGTATATTTCTTCCGGCGATGCCGGGAGATGGTAGTATTTTTTAAAATCCTTCATGGTACAGTGGTTCTTGAAAAGCTGTCAACCCGGTAAACCGAAAACCGATTCCATCCCAATTAAATACAATTCGGTGAATAACAGATCAAGTATTTTCTTTATGCCGGCTTCCAAAATTCGCGTATACTTGCAATTCTTAAAATCTTCCGCTTTGCCCATTACGTACGCACTCATTGGTATCACTGTCCTGATCAGTATGGTCTCCTTCAACAATGAGGACCTGCTCCGGAGGTTTATGATGACTCCTTACCAGATCAACCACCAAAAGCAGTACTATCGCTTTTTGACCTCGGGGTTTATTCACCGCGATCACATTCACCTGCTGATGAATATGATTTCCTTTTATTTTTTCGGAAGAGTGATCGAATCCATATTCGGCCAGCTTTTCCAGGCGATGGGTGGAATATATTTTATCGCTCTTTACCTGATCGCCATTGTCGTGTCCGACATTCCCACGTACCTGAAGAACAAGGACAATCCCGGCTATCATTCCCTGGGTGCATCGGGCGGTGTGGCTGCTGTCATTTTTGCGTCCATCATTTTGTTACCGCTCCAGAATATCTGTCTCTACTTTGCGCTTTGTATGCCCGGCTTTATACTGGGTACATTATACCTCGTTTACTCCTATTACCAGGGCCGTAAAGCGAACGACGGGATCAATCACGACGCCCATTTATACGGCGCATTGTTCGGACTGCTTTTCTGTGCCGTGTTGTACCCGGAATCTTTACCAGATTTTTTCCGGCAGATCATGAGCTGGCGGTACTTTAACTAGCGCCGTCGCAAGGTAAGCACACATGACTTTCTTGTATCAAATGCTTTTTGCTATGGCACCCGATAATAAAGCGACGTTCACTTCTCCTTCTTACACTCGATGAGCCAGTCCCACGGATACGGTCCTTTCATCCATTCGGGAGGCGCTGCAAATTCCGTGTTCCAGTCGTATTCCAGTTTTTCAAGCGCCGTAATGGTGAGGCCGGCCCGTTGAAACAGTACCCGGAGTTCGGACTCCGAGTAGTGTTTGGTAGGAACATTATCGATATGGACGATACCCTGAAGTATATCCCGTTTGCTGCCTTTAAAATAACTTATTTCGGATGCCGGTATTTCGTCGGGTGAAACGCCGTCTTTCCTGTACCAGTCGATGAGACGCCAGGTGGAAAAGAGGATGGAGTCCAGCGATGGCATAACAAGCAGCGCCGAGCCGTTGACTTTCAGCGAGCGGTGTACATTCCGTAGCATCACTTCGTTCTTCCTGATCTCGGGTAGCATGATCACATTGCAACAAAATATAAAATCCGCCGGCTCCAGTTTCAGTCCAGGCCTGGAAAGGTCCATTCGCTTCAGGGTGATATTGGAGTATGGGTTTTGTTTCGCGAACGAAAGAACCCCGGACGAGATATCTATCGCCAGTACCGACCTGAAGGCGGGAGCTAAAAAGGAAAACGCTTTACCCGTTCCGCATCCGAAGTCTATGGCAATGTGTTTCCGGTTTGCATGCTTCTTGAAATAGCGGGGTAAAATCTTCCTGGAGTCACTTTTGAATACATCAAAAATCTCCGTGTTATAACTGGCAGCGATGTTGTCCCAGTGCTTCTTTTCATTCATGCCTTTCGTTTTTCAGTTGTAGTTTGATTGGTCGAGCGGATCAATTGATCATTTCACGGAGTCGATGTAAAGCGATTCCACTTTTTCCCGGGCCCAGGGAGTTTTTCTCAGGAACGTGAGGCTCGACTTGATACTGGGATTGCTGATGAAACAATTGATGCGGATCATCTCTCCCAACTCCTCCCAGCCGTACCGGTCAACCAGGAAAATAAGGATCATCTCCAGTGTTTTTCCGTGTAACGGATTATTCGGTTGGCTTTCTTTCATTCTACTTCTTCAGTTGGTCCAGGTCGCCCTGGTAGTCGTATTGAAGATCTTCGGGTAATTTCTCAAGAGCACCTTCGATCTTCTTTAATTGTTGCTGGTACAAATTAGAAAGGACCTGACTGGGCAGCAAGGTAATACCTGCTTTTTTCATTTTTTGACAGAAGTGTATCCGGAGCTCGACTTCCGTTTGCCTGACATCGGAGTACTTCACCTGTTTATTCGTTATCCGCAGGATCCGCCTGAGGCTTTTTTTAATAAGGTAGACATTGGATTTGGGAAGGGTATCGAATTGTTCATCCATTTCATTCTTTACGCCGGCTACATATCCGTTTTCATCGTTCGCTTCAAAAAGAAGATACGTCAATAGCTCTTTATTCTCCTTCTTATATTTCGCAAGCCGCATACAAAGGTCCCGGACGGTCTCCAGGTCCAGGTGCGCCAGCTCTTTTTTTATTTCGTTGATGGACGCGGCTTTCATCGCAATATAAAATTCCTGTTTTTCATCTGGTTCCCCCTTCAGTGGCTTTAAATTCGTCGACGAGTGTTTTGACAATCTCACTCAACGGCCGGATACGCGTGACGTATTCGATGGAAGGACCGGCACACCAGACGGTTTTATACGTTGCGCCAAAAGCCGCTTTCTCCACCTGCTTCATACCGCGGAACGCGATAAGCATCTTGGCGTATTTTTTCAACGTTTTATTGTTGTTCAATAACCGTTCGAGCCAGTTCGCTTTCGTTCCCAGTTGCCGGACGTAGGGTGTATTGATGACTGTCAGTGGTGAACCTGAGAGCTTTGTCGTCATCACAATATCTTTTTCACCGTAATCCACCATCGCTTGTTTGTACTCGGGGGAAATATCCGCTTCATCACATGCGATAAATATCGTTCCGACGGACGCGCCTGCAGCACCCCAGTCCATTACTTCACGAAGGTCCTTCCCCCTGGCAATCCCTCCGGCAGAAATGACGGGGATATGGCAATTTTCTTTCAGTGATGTGACCAGTTCAAATGGTGAGAGATTTCCCGCATGACCACCAGCCCGGTTATTAACCGCGATCACAGCATCCGCGCCGAGCTCCTCCACTTTACGGGCATACTTCAGATCGACAACATCGCAGAATACCTTGATACCCAGCGGGTGGCAGGCATCGATCACTTCCTTTGGATTACCGAGAGAGGTAATGATGTAATCCACCTTCATTTCCAGCAAGGTTTTCAGCTGACCTTTGTATTTCGGATTTGAGCGGTTCACGATAAGATTGACGCCGAACGGTTTGGACGAAAATGCCCTAACCTCCGAAATGGCGGCACGAAGCTCCTTATCCGTCCGGTAATTCAACGCGGGAACAGCTGCTGTAACACCGGCCGCCAGCGCTGCCTTTATCATCTTCGCATTTGATATCAGGAACATCGGAGCAACAATAACGGGATAGTCGATGCCCAGTAACTTGTCCAGCGTTATGTCGCTCATGTCCTTGAATGGTTTTACCTATGCGAGTTAGGCAAACTTTTCATTCATGGCAACCTGTAGTTTCCGGAATACGGGGTAATTAAAAAGCACCAGCGCTACGACGATGATCGAATATCCCACGACCTGGATAAGGTTTACTTTTTCCCTGAACACGAGGAAAGCTATCGTAAAATTAATGATCGGGTTCAGGTACAGCAATATACCGATGGTAGCGGAATTGATCCTGTTCAGCGCATACAAGCTGAGGAACAATGGAAGTACCGTAAAGATCACGGCTATACAAAGGGTGATCAGGTAAAATTCAAGCGCGACGGGAACCTGGCCAACCAGCGACGAATAAAACAGGTTTAGTATGGCGAACGAAAATACCATCTGGATCCCCAGCACGATGATGCGGTCGAATCCCTGATTGCGCCGCTGTGACACCAGGTACAAAGCGTAACTGACCGCTGTCAGCATGCTGTACCCGAGTTCGAGCGCAGAACTCATTCCCATCAACACACAGCTTACGATACAAAGACCAACGGCAACCCACTGCAGGTTGGTGAGCCTTTCCTTTAACAGCCAGTTCCCCAGCAGTGCCGTGATCACCGGGCAGATCATATAGGAAAATGACGCTGTCTTGATGTTGATGCTGTTAACGGTATAGATGAACGTAAGCCAGTTTACAATGAGCAACGCCCCGCCCGCCATAGTCAGCCAGATGATTTTATTCCGTTGGCCTCTCGGAAAGGATCTCAGGTAAGCAAGATCTTTTTTAAGTTCTCCTCTTTTAAACCCGAAGACGATAGCAAGCAGAACGATGGACGACAAAAAGATCCGGAAGTAAAGTATCTCGCCAACGGAATACGCGCTCAACGCCCGAAGCGGGATCGAAAAAAATCCCCAGATCACGAAAGCCGAAATTCCGGCGATATAGTGTTTTTTATTATTCACGTATTTGGATGATGATTTATATAAACTGTTTTAGTAAAACCGGACCTTCCATTCCCTGGACCATTGTTCGCCGGCGCCGAGTCGTTCAATTCCTTCTTTCGATACCAGCTGCTGGTTGTGTGTGACGGAATCCGCAATGCCGCACCAGGGTTCTATACACACAAAGTCTGCATTCCTGGCCGCCCAGATTCCAAGGAACGGAAATCCACCAAAGTGAAAATCGAGGCCGTGTGGATGGGCCGTTGATTTGAGGGAAACTACGTTGGAGCGAAGCTGCTTCAGCACGAGCGCATCTTCCCGGAAAAGATCTTTTGTCAGGCGGATCGTATCCGAGTTCTCCAGGAAGCGAACAGGATTCGATTCGATCAGGCCACCGGACGTGATCGGCCACCGCCCGGTGTTTTCGGTATTGCCGAATTGCAACACGTGATCTTCATAAGCGGTTCCTTCGACCAGCGGCGACTTGAACGCCGGATGTCCGCCGATGGAAAAGTACATCGAGGTGTTTCCCTTGTTCTGTACATGATAGTTCACGCTGAGGAAATTGTCTGCAAGGGTATATTCAAGGGAAAGCTTAAAATCGAACGGGTATTTCGTTTTCAGAGATTCGTTACTCTCCAGTACAAATGTTACGGAATCCTTTCGCACAAGGGTCGGCTCAAATGGCATCTCGCGGGCAAAGCCATGCCGGTCCAGGTGATACGTATGATCGTCCAGTACATACAAATTGTCTTTTAATGTACCGACGATCGGAAATAACACCGGCGAAGTCTTACCCCAGTACCGGGGGTCCCCACTCCACATATACTCCAGCTCCGTATTTTTGTTAAAGACCGTAAACAATTCAGCCCCCCGGGCTTTGATGCCTGCGCGAAGGTGTTCATTTTCAATTACTACATTCATTTCCAATTCGAACGATCAGGTTATTCGGCGGCAAGCTAAAAAAACAATCCCTTAATTTGACGGCCGGGGTGAGCTAACCACCAGTATAAACCGCAGGCCCCGACCTTTAATTCTCCCGTACGGACGATATTAAAATAAAATTTTCGCAAAATGCTCCATAGACTTCGCTCGGCGACCCGGATGCAACGGTTTGAAACCGTTACCTTAGGGGAAAGAGAGGTTCAATCTGCAGCGATACCGCGGGTTGAAACGGGTACATAACCAGAAAAAAGAATCATGAAAAAAAAATCGACACATTCAGATGCCTCCCCTTCCCGGAGGACTTTTATCAAAAATGCAGCGGTGGGTGCGGCTGCGTTTATGATCGTACCCCGCCACGTTATCGGTGGAAAAGGATATTTGGCTCCCAGTGACAAGCTACTGATCGCCGGTGTCGGTGTCGGCGGTAAGGGCAAGTCCGATATCGCCAACTTTTACGACAGCGGAAAAGCCGAGATCGCATTTTTATGCGATGTGGATAAGCGGATGGTTTCCGCATCGGTAGCGGCATTTCCCAAGGCCAAGTTTTATACGGACTGGAGGGAGTTGTTTGAAAAAGAATCAAAAAACTTCGACGCTGTTTCCGTATCGACACCCGATCATAATCATGCTGTCATTGCGATGGGTGCCATGCAGCTGGGGAAACACGTATACGTGCAAAAACCATTAACGCACGATATCTATGAAGCGCGGGTTTTAACGGAAGCCGCCAAACGTTATAAAGTTGTTACTCAAATGGGAAACCAGGGGGCGTCCGGCGATGGAGTGCGGCAACTCCAGGAATGGTACGACGCGGGTACGATCGGCGATGTGCATACTGTACAGATCTGGACCAACCGGCCGATCTGGCCTCAGGGAATTCCGTGGCCACCGAAAGCCGAAGTCCCCAAAGAGTTAAACTGGGACCTGTGGCTCGGCACGGCACCGTACAGGGACTACGTTGACAAGCTGATACCCGGCAGCTGGCGGGGCTGGTGGGACTATGGTACCGGTGCGCTTGGCGATCTTGGATGTCACCTGATAGAGGCGCCTTTCCGTGTACTGAATCTCAAATACGCGTCCGATGTTCAGGCAAGCGTCAGCAGCGTTTATGTGGACTGGGCTCAACGGGGTTATTTCCCGGACACACCTCCACCTTCCAGCCATGCGACGCTTACGTTTCCCAAAACGAATAAGACACAAGGTCCGGTCATTATGCACTGGATGGACGGTGGTATAAAGCCCGAACGTCCGCCGGAATTAGGTGCGGATGAATTGTTCGGCGACGGGAACAGCGGTATCCTGTTTATCGGGACCAAAGGTAAGATGATGGCCAGTGAATACGCGGCTAATCCCCGTTTGTTACCTCTCTCCCGGATGAAAGAAGTGAACGTAAAACAGACCATCGCCCGGGTGCCGGGAAGCGCCGACGGTCACTACGCGCAATGGGTTGAAGGAGCTATTGCCGGATACGGCAAAAAAGAGCTGAGCTCTTCATTTGATCTGGCCGGTCCGTTGACGGAGGCTGTCCTGATGGCAAACCTCGCCATCCGTGTCGCCGACAAACCAAAACTCAGGGCATCCGGAAAAGGATATGACTATCCCGGAAGTAATACAAAGTTGTTGTGGGACAACCAGAACATGCGGGTTACCAACTACGATGAGGCGAACCAATACGTGAAACGCGAATATCGCGCGGGATGGACCCTTGGTGTGTAGAGTAGTATAAAGCAATTAAATCTGAGGCCGGGGCATGAATGTTCCGGCCTTCTTTTTTCAGTCTATTGCAGCATCTTTCCGTTTCTCACCAGCATGCCGTCACCCAGGGTTACCGTGGCATCTGGGAAAAAATTCCATCGTACGTATCCGCCACTCACCTTACCACCCAGTTCGGTATTATCACCCAGCGAAAGTCTTACCACGCCCGCACCATAGCCGTAATAAGGTATCCACCTGGGTTCCCGGTCAGGTATAGCCAGTAAGGGATTGAACCCCAGCGCAAACTCCCGGAAAGAATATCCCGCAGGTCCGGCGGCGTTCAACTCGGCCTTCACCGCATCCACCCCGGACGTTGCGGATATATCAACAACCTTTCCTTCCTTAAACGTCAGGACAAGTCCCGTTACATCCTGTCCATTCCATTGCGAATCGGGAAAAGCGATCTTTCCTTCCACACTTGCCTCGATCGGGGCGACACGTATAGCGCCGGCGGGAATTTCGATCTCCCGGTCGATGAGGTTCCGGGCATACTGAGTCCTTCCCTTAGAAGCATCCCCGTCCTGTTTCGTGACCGGACGGTCGCCGATCTTAAAACGGATATCCGTGCCGGCCGGCGTGGTCACATGAATATCCTGTCGCCGGGCGGTCTCTTCAAAAAACTGCTGAAGCCTTGAAATATTCCTGTAATCGGTGGATAGAATGGCTGCCTGATAAACGCTGTCGATATGATCCGTGATCGCGATGGGAGCACCATGCAGATCGTACGCACCCGACCAGTGAAAATGAATCGTGCGGCCATATCCGTTTCGGAGCACATCCTGCATTGCTTTATAAGGAAGGTGTGAAATATCGGCGCCGGGCAGCATCACGGCGAGGTCTACGGTTTTGAAGTGTTCTGTCAACGCAGCCGGCGATTTTCCCTCCGCCGCCTGGACGAATGCCGTACTCCATTCAGACGGATATGCTGCCGAATCGACACCCATGATTCCCAGGTACTCGCCCCTTGAATTTTCGATCCAGTCCTTCAGCATGGGTATGAGCGGGTCAAATTTTCCGGGTTTGCCGACCAGCAGTACACGTTCGCCGGGCTCGAGATTCATCCGCTGCATCAGGAAGGAAGTCATAGTGCCCCACTCGAAACGGAATGCAGCGGTGTCCATAAACGTTGTGTTTGGTTCCGCCGGCTTCCGGCACGAGGCGGTTACCGTCAGTAAAAGCGCGAGGTAAAGAATGTTCGTAGAGCGCATAGTATGCTGAATGAGGGTGAAGGTTTTACAGAGCTACTTCCATGATAAGCCGGTCGATGCAGGCTTTCATATATTCACCGTTGCCGGGGCCGTACCAGTTCATCAGTTGTGTTTCATAGTGGTCTTCGTCGTAATATTTACCCGGAGTTACATAGCCTATGTAGCCGCCGTTAAAGCTGGTGATCATCAGTTGCAGTCCGTATTTGTTTGCAAGTGAATCCAGTTGCGCGTCGAATTCGCCGGAAAAGTCACACGGTGTTCCCACCATGACGAGGTTTCCGATCCGCAATGCCGAAAGAAATTCCGGGTAATCACCAAACGCCTTTTCAAATAACCATGGCCGTATACGCAAATCCGGACGCACCTTCACCTGTGGTTCGCTTAACAACAACGGAATACGGTACATTTCCAGCGCCGTTCCATCTATACTTTTGAGTTCATCCCTGCTTTTCAGAAATCCCCTGGACACCGCCTCCGTCATTTCATCGACGCAGGTCCATCCCTGTCCTGTCACTTTTCCCGCGTGACTTCCCACAGCGCCGGCCATAAACATCGCGAAGGAATAACCTTCGGCTTCCATGGTATCCACGAGTTTTCCGGGATAATCCCTTGAAAGCTGGAGGTCGCGGGAATATAAACACGTGGCGTGCGCTGTAAAATTCATCAGCAGCAGCTTGCTGCTGTCGCTCCGGTGCACTTCCACTACGCGCAGCAGGGAATCAACGGGACCATTGTCGATAAGCCGGTTGTACACGGCGCCCGGCAGCGGGATCGCTCCTGCTTTCAGCGTCGCCGGCAGCTTGTTTCCCAAAGCCAGTACAATACTCTCCTTTATTTTGGCAGCTATAAAATGCACAACGGAGTCGTCATACGATCCATACAGGATCGCCAGTGCGCCCTTTCCCCAATTGCCGATACTGTTGTGCGAATGGATCGCGCCCAGGTATGTATTGTCCAGCGTAAAACCTATGTCCGGAAGCTCCTTCTCCAGCAGTACCGTGACCGTTGGCGGTATGATCAGCAAATCGGCGCTTACGATCGCAACATGCTGTCCGCCGTTTTCCACAACCATTGTCCTGACAAAGATCGAATCATGAACGGATTCGAATAATTTTCCCATACGTTTGCCGTACCCCGCTGTAGCCGTCCTGTATGGTGGTGTGAGATTTACCCTGGAGTACCCGATAGAAAACCCATCGTGGCCCGGCATATCTTTTTTCAGGGTGTCGATACCCGCTTTCATGGAAGTAAAGAGGAGGTCCCGGTTCACCTCACGGTCAACGGGCGCGACGCTTACGGCAACGAACAACAACAGCGCACCGAGGAGGACGGTGAACAGTATGAGAATAACCCGCAAGACCTTTTTCAATCTCATCATAAGCATGCAAGATAACGATTTGACATCTCAACATCATTTTGATCTGCGACGACGGAAGTCCCAGGGAGCCACGGGATTTTCTTCCTTCCACAATCCCTGTCGCTTCGCGTGGGCGCCGGCTTCAAGCCTGGCAAGTTCGGGGTCCTGGCTATACTGTTTAAAATGCCAGGCATAACCGGCTTCCACAATGGCTGCGTTCACATGTGTCCCATCCATCAGGTACGCTTCCGCAACGGAACGTCCATACCGGTCCGTATCGACAACGACCACACGAATATCCTTTCCGGCGATCAATGAAGCTGTAAATTCCTTAGCCTTCACGTTAAAAGGCTGGCCGCGCTCCGGTGAGTCGATTCCAAACAAACGTACCCGTATTTTTTCATTCCCGGACTTCATTTCAAACGTATCGCCGTCGATTACCTTGACAACATGTCCGCTTTGCTCCTCCGATGCGCAACAAAGAAGCAGGCAGAAAAATATAAAACCGGTCTGTATCCTCATAAGCGCGCAATGTAGGGAAGACGTCGTACAAGTTCCTAATAACCGTTAGCTTAATAATGGCCTTCTGGCTATTTTTGAACCATAATGGGCATTCGAAATGAGCACAGCAATTACTCCGGAAAAACCACAAACAAAGGATAAGTCTCCCGCCGGGCACCAGGCACCTGAACCTTATCAGCCGAAAAACAAGATCAGGATCGTCACTGCGGCGAGCTTATTCGACGGGCACGATGCAGCCATCAACATTATGCGCAGGATCATTCAGGCGACGGGTGTTGAGGTGATTCATCTCGGCCATGACCGCAGCGTTGAAGAAGTCGTCAACACGGCGATCCAGGAAGATGCACAGTCCATCGCGATGACCAGTTATCAGGGAGGCCACAACGAATATTTCAGGTACATGTATGATCTGCTGCGGGAGAAAGGTGCCGGGCATATCCGGATTTTCGGAGGCGGAGGTGGTGTTATTCTACCCGGCGAGATCAAAGAACTGATGGACTATGGTATTGCGAGGATCTATTCACCGGACGACGGACGTGCCCTGGGACTTCAGGGAATGATCAATGATCTTGTCCGTCAAAGCGACTTTCCCACCGGAGACCATTTAACCAATGAGGTCAGCCTGCTACCCTCGAAAAATCCCATGGCTATCGCCAGGCTCATATCCGCCGCTGAAAATTTTCACGACCGGCATCGTGCAGTATTTGAAGAGATAAAAATGGCGTCGGAAAAAGCCGACACCCCCGTACTCGGTATTACAGGAACGGGTGGTGCCGGCAAGTCTTCGATGGTCGACGAGATTGTGAGGAGGTTCCTCGCCGATTTCGGGGACAAGACGATCGGATTGATTTCCGTAGATCCATCGAAACGAAAAACCGGTGGAGCGCTGTTAGGGGACCGCATCCGCATGAACGCGATCAACAATCCGCGTGTATTCATGCGTTCACTTGCGACAAGGCAAAGCAACCTCGCTCTTTCCGCCTATGTGCGGGAAGCGATTCAGGTATTAAAGGCCGCCGGTTACGACCTTATTATCCTGGAAACATCGGGTATCGGCCAGAGCGATACTGAAATTCTGGAGCACAGCGATGTATCGCTTTATGTCATGACCCCGGAGTACGGTGCCGCCACACAACTGGAAAAGATCGACATGCTCGACTTTGCCGATATCATTGCATTAAACAAGTTTGACAAGCGTGGTGCGCTGGACGCGCTGCGCGACGTGAAAAAACAATATCAGCGCAACCACCAGTTGTGGAATGAAAAACCGGAAGACATGCCCGTGTTCGGCACGATAGCTTCACAGTTCAACGACCCCGGGACGAACCAGCTTTACAAGCATGTGATGGATAAAATCGTCGCGAAGACCGGATCGAAACTGGTAAGTTCATTCCAGATCACCAGGGAAATGTCGGAGAAGATCTTTGTGATCCCTCCACATCGTACCCGTTACATGAGTGAAATTGCCGAGAGCAATCGTTCCTACGATCGATGGGTAAACCAGCAGGCGGACGGGGCGGAAAAACTTTTCGCGATCACGAAGACGATCGGTGCGCTGGGGTCGGCTCATCCCGATGTGATAAAAATACTGCAGGCCGAACTCGAGAAGATTAAATTAAACCTGGATCCGAAGAACTGGAAATTGATCGAGGACTGGCCCGAAAAGGTAAAGCGATACAAAGCGCCTTTGTTTACGTTCAACGTACGAAATAAGGAAATCGCTATTCAGACCCATATCGAATCGCTTTCGCATACACAGATACCGAAGGTTGCACTGCCATCCTATACGAATTGGGGCGACCTGCTGCGCTGGAATCTGCGTGAAAATGTTCCCGGCGAATTTCCATACACCTCGGGGATTTATCCATTCAAACGTGAAGGTGAAGATCCCACGCGGATGTTTGCCGGAGAAGGAGGACCCGAACGCACTAACCGGCGTTTCCATTATGTGAGCCAGTCGATGGATGCAAAGCGATTGTCTACAGCGTTTGATTCCGTTACACTCTATGGCAACGACCCGGATTACCGACCCGATATCTATGGAAAAATCGGCAACTCGGGTGTCAGCATCTGTTGCCTGGACGACGCGAAAAAACTTTACAGCGGATTTAACCTCGCCGATCCCAAAACATCCGTTTCCATGACGATCAATGGTCCGGCGCCGATGTTACTCGGGTACTTTATGAACGCCGCGATCGATCAGCAATGCGAGATCTACATACGAAAGAATGGGCTGGAGGGCGAGGTCGCCGACAGGATCGCTTCGCTTTATAACGGACGTGAGAATCTCCGTCCGCAGTACCAGGGATCGCTCCCCAGGGGAAATGACGGGCTCGGACTGATGCTGCTGGGGGTAACCGGCGACCAGGTTTTGCCTGCAGACATATACCAACAGATCCGCGACTACACCCTGACGCAGGTACGGGGTACCGTTCAGGCCGACATCCTGAAGGAAGATCAGGCTCAAAACACCTGTATTTTTTCCACGGAGTTCGCACTCCGGCTCATGGGCGATGTTCAGCAGTTTTTTATCGATCGCAATGTCCGGAATTTTTATTCGGTCTCCATCTCCGGATACCATATCGCCGAAGCCGGGGCAAACCCGATCACGCAACTCGCCTTTACCCTGGCAAACGGCTTCACTTATGTAGAGTATTACCTGAGCCGCGGAATGAATATCGACGAGTTCGCGCCGAACCTTTCTTTCTTTTTCAGCAACGGTCTTGATCCGGAATACGCTGTTATCGGCAGGGTTGCGCGGAGGATATGGGCGAAAGCGATGAAGAACAAATACGGCGCCAACGCGCGCGCGCAAATGCTGAAATATCATATCCAGACATCCGGCAGGTCGTTGCACGCCCAGGAAATCGACTTCAACGATATCCGCACAACCTTGCAGGCGCTGTACGCCATATACGACAACTGCAATTCTCTCCATACAAACGCCTATGATGAAGCGATCACGACGCCGACCGAAGAATCCGTCCGAAGGGCTATGGCTATTCAGCTGATCATTAACAAGGAACTGGGTCTGGCAAAAAATGAAAACCCGATGCAAGGTTCGTTTATAACGGAGGAGCTGACAGACCTTGTGGAAGAAGCTGTGCTGGCCGAGTTCGACCGCATAACCGAAAGAGGCGGAGTTCTGGGCGCGATGGAAACCATGTACCAGCGGGGTAAGATTCAGGAGGAAAGCCTCTACTACGAAACGCTGAAGCATACGGGAGAATTTCCGATCATCGGTGTGAACACTTTCCTGAGCTCAAAGGGATCTCCCACAATCGTTCCGCGGGAAGTGATACGGGCTACGGAAGAAGAAAAAGAGTACCAGATACGTATGCTTAAAAACCTGCATGAATTCCAGGGAGAAAAAGCGGCCGCGGCGCTCGAACATGTACAAACTGCCGCTATTCAAAACAAGAACATATTTGAAGTGTTGATGGACGCCAGTAAAGTATGTTCGCTCGGGCAGATCACAAGTTCATTATTCCAGGTCGGCGGTCAGTACAGGAGAAATATGTGATATCACACACCCTGAAGGCGTACGATTGGTTGAACAATTTTCAGGGCTAAGCCTGGGTTTTAGCTGCCGGCTTTTTAATGGTATAGGTCCAGATAGGGCAATCGATGTGATTGACCACATCTTCCGTCACACTTCCGCTCATCAGGTGATTAAGTCCCTTTCTTCCATGCGTGCCCATTGCGATCATATCCGCGCGGATCATATGTGCGAAGTTGATTACGCCGGAGTCTTCATAGGTATCGTTAAAAACGTTCAGGGTATAATCTTTCAACATAAAACGATTGGCAAATTCCTTCAGCCTGACCTGGGTAATGGTGTCGCTCGTGAAATTCCCGGGGGTATTGATCCAGACAATATGCAAGGTGGCCTTTAAAAAATCCTGAAGCACCTTGATGTGTTGAATAAGATCTTCCTGGTTCATCTCCAGCGAATTCGGGAAGACGATGTTTCGGATGGAATTAAGTTTTTCGTATTTCCTTACGGTGATGACAGGACAGGTGGCACCGCGGACAATTTTTTCCGCGTTTGATCCGATCAGCAGTTCGCGGATTCCGCTTACTCCCTTTGTTCCCATGACCACGAGGTCAATCTGTGTACCCGCGATGTATTCCAGGATCATCATCGATGTATTGCCAAAGTGTATTTGGGAGATCACCGGTTTATCTGACGGATAATCCAGCTGAAGTTGTTTAAACCTGGTTTCCGCATGCTCGCTCAGCTCTTTCAACAGCGTGGCTTCAAAGGACAACGTCGGCATCATCATGGAATCGTGCATGACCGGTAATTCAACTACGTGTAGCAGGTGAACTTCACGGTTGGATTGTTGTGCGAGGTCGATGGCAAATCGATAGGCACTGATTGCCTGTTCGGAAAAATCGCATGGGACGAGAATTTTTTGCATACCGGGGGAATTTTTGAGTGAACAGATACTTGAATCTAATGTATAGGGTCAGCTCTCTGCAAAAAATGACTAAAATCAGGCAGCGGACAGAAGGTCCGCCAACGTGCAGCTTGAACCTAGTCTACACCGTAGCAATATGCTTTCAGATAATCCGAAGCATCATCCATACCTCCGGCAAAAGCCTTGGTGAGGCAGCGACAACCGGCATCCGTTTCGTCTTTTTCGACGAGCGCGATACCTTTGTAAAACAAAAGGGTGAGGTTAGCCGGATCCAGCGACAATCCCTTATTGACATACTGAAGCGCGAGGTCATAGGCTTCTTCTTCCAGCGCCAGGGATGTTGCGTACAGGTAGGTTTGGCCGTATTCGGGATCTTCGGCCATTACCTCTTCGAAAATAGTGAGCGCGCTGTCGGCATTACTGCGGTAATAGTAGGTTAGTCCCAGGTAAGCTTTTAGTTCAGGACCGGGCTGGTAGTTCAACAATACCCGGATGTCCTTTTCAGCTTCCGCGTAACGTTCCGATTCCATGAATACCGAAGCCCGCCAGCGCAACAGATCGGGATTACCCGGATTACCGGCAATAAATTCATTGAGGTCGGCGAGTTGTGCCTCAAAATCTCCCAGTTCCTGGTTGATGTAGGCTCTCAGAAGTTTCGCCTGGTCATCGGGTACTTTTTGAAGGTACTGGTTTACATCCCGGAGCGCATCGTCAAACCTGGCAAGGCTGTAGTAACAGAATGCTCGCTTATAAAGGACCTTGAAATCCTCGTCGCTGACGAGTTTTGATTTTTCAATCACCTTGTTATAGAGCGCCAGCGCCCCGGTGTAATCCTGACGGCCCATCAGCGTGTCCGCCTCAACCAGCCATGCCGCAGACTTATCGGCGTTTGACTGGGCGAAAGCAAAAAAAGGATTTACCATCATGACGATGATAAATCCTTTGATACAATTGATCCGGAACGTTCTTTCCATGATGCGATGGGCTAACCTTACATCAAATTCATTTATTTACTGTTGCGTTTCCGCTCGTTCTCGTTCAGGTAGATCTTACGCAACCGAATCGATTGAGGTGTAACCTCAACATACTCGTCGGCCTGGATATATTCAAGGGCTTCTTCAAGTGTATGTTTCAACGGCGGTGCGATCTTCATTTTTTCGTCGGAACCGGAAGCACGCATGTTGGTAAGCTTCTTAGTCTTGGTAACGTTAATTACCAGGTCACCGTTACGGCTATGCTCTCCGATCACCTGACCTTCGTACACAGCTTCCCCGGGATTAATAAAGAATTTTCCACGGTCCTGCAGGTTGTGCAGACTGTATGCAATAGCTTCACCCTGCTCCATCACGATCAATGAACCGTTGATACGACCCGGAATCTCACCCTTGTAAGGCTGGTATTCCTTGAACCGGTGCGTTACAACGGCCTGCCCGGCTGTTACGTTCAACAGATAATTCCTCAATCCCATTATCCCTCTTGAAGGGATAAGGAACTTCAATATCATACGGTCTGCCTTGGGTTCCATGTTCAACATTTCACCTTTACGCATAGAGACGGTTTCAATAGCCTTACCGGCGACATTTTCGGGTAGATCGATAGTCAACTCCTCGACTGGTTCGCTCTTCACGCCGTCGATATCGCGGAAGATAACCTGCGGCTGACCGATCTGAAGTTCATAACCCTCACGGCGCATGGTTTCGATCAATACAGACAAGTGAAGAACACCACGGCCAAAAACCATAAAACTATCGGCCGAGCCTGTCTCACCTAAACGAAGAGCCAGATTCTTCTCCAGTTCTTTCTCCAGCCTTTCCTTAATGTGGCGGGACGTAACGAACTTGCCTTCCTTCGCATAAAAAGGAGAATTGTTGATCGTAAAGAGCATACTCATCGTAGGCTCGTCGATTGAAATTGATTTCAGCGCTTCCGGTCTTTCCAGATCCGCCACTGTATCCCCGATCTCAAAACCTTCCAGACCCACCAGCGCACAGATCTCGCCGGCGCTAACCTGGTCGACTTTTTTCTTATCGAAACCTTCGAAAATATAAACCTCTTTAATACGGGTCTTCACGATCTTTCCATCCCGTTTTACCAATGCAACCTGCTGCCCCGGTTTTACAGTGCCACGCTGCACCCTTCCGATAGCTACGCGGCCGATATAAGCCGAGTACTCCAGGGACGTAATCATCATCTGTGTCGGCCCAACATCCACCTTGGGTTCGGGTATAAATTCAATGACACCTTCGATCAACGCGGTGATATCCTCTGTCGGTGTTTTCCAGTCTTTACTCATCCAGCCCTGTTTCGCCGAACCGTAAAAGGTCGGGAAATTCAGCTGTTCCTCCGTTGCGTCCAGGGAGAACATGAGTTCGAATACCTGCTCATGAACTTCATCCGGAGTACAGTTTTTCTTGTCCACCTTATTTATCACGAGGATGGGTTTCAGTCCGAGTTGCAGCGCTTTTTGCAACACAAAACGCGTTTGCGGCATCGGACCTTCAAATGCATCCACCAATAGCAGACAGCCGTCCGCCATATTAAGAACACGTTCAACTTCACCGCCAAAGTCACTGTGACCGGGTGTATCGATGACATTGATCTTATAATCCTTGTATCGTACCGATACGTTCTTTGCCAAAATAGTGATCCCCCGCTCCCGTTCCAGGTCATTGCTGTCCATGATCAACTCACCGGGGTTTTCGTGATCCTTAAAAAGGTGCCCCGCGTGTAAAAGCTTATCTACCAATGTTGTTTTACCGTGGTCAACGTGTGCAATAATTGCAATGTTTCTGATCTTATTAACGTCCATAAAGCCTTGAAATACGCTTAAATTTTGAATTAAGGCGCAAAGATAAGACTTTTAATCGGCTATTGGGTAACCTTAGGCAAAGGTTTGCCAATTCCCTGAGCTTTTATCGGCGTGCCGGTTCCGCCCTCTCTCCCCCTGCGGAAGGAATTGTTCCTAAGGACAGCCCCCACGCGATGTATGTATCGTATTTCAACAAAAAACCAGTCGTTTCTTCTGTTTCCAGCCTTTAAATGCGCCAAAAACATCCGACTTAAAAATCAAAAAAGAGATATTGACGACGCAGGATTGAACGGATTTTTTTTCGATCCCGATCCGTTTCAGCTAACCTGGCCGTTGAGACGTCGCGTGAGTTTTCCGTCAGGTCCTGAAGCGTAGAAATGTTCCCATCGGCAGATCCTTTCCCTGGGCCGATTTCAAAAAGAACTCTCCGTATTCCGGTTGTTTCATCTCAAAATAAGTCTTGGCAACATTCAGACCAACGACAGCAGACAGCCCGATCGCATACATACTGAGGATGAAAAAGCTGTTTTGTTTTTCCAGCAGCGTACTGCTCATGTGAATGAGTTCATCCAGTTGTTCTTGCAACGTCCATTTTTCACCTTCCGGGCCGCGACCGTAGGGTGGCGGATCCATAATAATACCGTTGTAGCGGTTTCCACGTTTCGCTTCCCGTTTTACAAACTTGAAGGCATCTTCGTATACCCAGCGGATATCTTTCAGGTTGTTAAGTTCCATGTTCTGTGCCGCCCAGTTCAGCCCGGGCCGGGAAGCATCACAGTGAATAACATCGGCGCCTGCGGACCGGGCAACGACCGATGCCGCGCCGGTATAGGCAAAGAGATTCAGGACCTTGCTTTTTGGACTATTCCATTCCCGAATGGTGTCGTAAATAAAATTCCAGTTGTTACCCTGTTCCGGGAATATTCCGACGTGTCCGAATCCTGTTAAAGCAAGCCGCAGGGTAAGGTTCAGGGACTGGTGATTATAGTGCACATTCCAGCTTTCAGGCATAGATGGATTTTTCGACCACCCTCCCTTAACATCGTCGGTGAACCTGAACTTATCGGTCTGCTCACGCACAAATTTGGCGTGAGCAATACGTTTCCACTCCGATTCATCCAGCGACCGCGTCCATATCGCCTGCGGTTCCGGGCGTATGAGAATATATTTTCCGAAACGTTCGAGTTTTTCAAAGTTACCGGAATCGATCAGTTCATAATCTTTCCAGGAAGAGGGATGCAGTAGTTTCACATTGAAAGTTTAAAGGCTTAAAGTTAGAAGAAACTTAGATTTGAATAACTTTAGGGGTATCCCGAAACATGGGTATTCCATTTTAACAGCGGCCAGCGCTGAAAAGACCGGGAGCGAATTAGTACACCAAAACCGAAATAACACGGATGCATCCGCTTATTACCAGCAATCAGAATCCCAAAATCAAAAATATACTCGCCTTAGAAAAATCACGTGAACGCAAACGGCAGAACACATTTATTATTGAAGGACTCAAGGAATTGACGCTGGCTGTTGAAGGTGGCTATACCATCAACAGTGTTTTCTTTTGTCCGGCGATTGTGTCAGCTGAAACGGTTACGGGAATTGTCGGGCGGGAAAATCTGCTTGTTCCGGTCCAGCAGGCCGTATTCGAAAAGATAGCCTACCGCGATAGCACCGGTGGTATTATCGCGCTGGCGGAGCAAAAGAAACATACGCTTGACACAATCCGGCTCACCGGCAATCCGTTATTGCTCATTGTGGAGGCTGTTGAAAAACCGGGGAATCTGGGCGCTCTTCTCCGGACGGCGGATGCTGCAAATATCGATGCTGTCGTCATTTGCGAACCGCAGACCGATTTTTACAATCCGAATGTTGTGCGCTCCAGTGTGGGCTGTATTTTCACGTCGCAATTAGCGTCCGCTACAACGGGGGAAACCGTTCAGTGGTTAAAGAAAAACGACATCCGCATTTTTGCCACGTACCTTCGTGCCTCAAAACCTTACGATGAAGTAGACTTCACCCTACCATGCGCAATCGTGATGGGTACGGAATCAACCGGGATCTCCGATGAATGGGTTGACCTGGCAGACCAGAATATCATTATACCTATGCAGGGAAAGATCGACTCGATGAATGTTTCCACCGCGGCGGCTGTGATTATTTTTGAAGCTATTCGCCAGCGTAAGTCGTTGCGACCCTGAGGTGTCAAATAATTTCAACGGCCGATAAAAATTACCGGTTCAAAAAAGTTAAATTTAACCATCGAGCCCAAACCTCAGTTGTGGAGAAAATCCCATTAACAAAGAAGTCTGTCCAGGGGGATATTTTTCTAAATGCCCTTGCGGAAGCCTATCGGCTTCAGGAATCCATTATCAACACCACTGAGCTTTCAATTATTTCCACCAACACGGAAGGTATCGTTACGAGTTTCAACAAGGCTGCGGAAAAACTTACAGGCTATTCCGCCGAAGAGATGATCGGGAAAGCACCGATTCTGCTGTTGCACGACAAGATCCAGCTAATTGAAAGAGCGCAACAATTATCCGCGGAGTTGGGCAGGGACGTGGAGCCGGATTTTCAGGTGTTCACCATGAACATCAAAGCCAATAAAAAAGAGGAAAGACGCGAGTGGATCTACATCCGGAAGGACGGCTCGAAATTTCCCGTCTCGTTATCCATTACCGGTCTTTGGGACGATCAGCAGCAACTCATCGGGTTTGCGGGTATTGCCACCGATATCACAGTGTCGAAAAATGCAGAACAGAAAATAAAAGAATCCGAAGCGCATCTGCAGGCGCTGCTGAATTCCATCGATGATATCGCCCTCGAAGTAAACAAGGAAGGTGTTTATACGAATATCTGGACAAAAAAAGACCACATGCTTTTCGTAACACCACGCGAACAATATGTGGGAAAGCGGCTGGAAGATGTTTTATCGGGTGAACTGTTGCAGCAGTTTCAGACTGCTATAACCAGTGTGCTGGATACTCAACAGCCTGCCTATATCGAATACCTGGTGCCGGAAGGAGACCGGTGGAGCGCCGCCAAGTTCTCTTACATTGATGCGGAAAGAGTACTGATCCTGGTCAGGAATATTACGGAGAAAAAAAAGGCCGAGCTGCAGCTTGCCCAAAGCGAGCAGAAGTTCAGAACGCTGGCGGAGAATATTCCGGGAGCAATTTACCTGTGCCGGAATGACGAAACGTATTCGATGATTTATCTGAACGACCGCATAGAGGAAATAACAGGTTACAACGCCCGTGAATTTATTTCGGGAGACATAAACTTTACTCAGCTTTATCATCCTGACGATCGCGAATATATTTTCAGCGAGGTGAACCGTGCTCTCGATCACGAAAAAAAATTCCACCTGAAATACCGCCTCCGTCATCGCGACGCGGGGTGGAGATGGGTAGATGAAGTGGGTATCGGGATCTTTTCGGAAAACAAGCTGCTGTTGATCGAAGGTTTTATCAGCGACATTACCCTGATAAAAGAAGCACAGGAGAAACTGGAAAAAGCGGCCGAAGAGAACTACCAGCTCTTTAATAATCCTGTAACCCTTAATGTAATCGCCGGGCTCGACGGCTACTTTAAAAGATTGAATCCCACCTGGACAAAGTTGTTCGGATGGACGGAAGAAGAACTGAAGGCGAAAGCGTTTTTCGATTTTGTTCATCCCGATGATATGGATGCCACGCTCAAAGCCGTGAGTTTTATGGAAGCGGGGAACAACCTTCTTTCGTTCGAAAACCGTTATCGGTGCCGCGACGGTTCGTACCGCTGGCTCCTGTGGGGTTCCGCTGTCGACCTGAAGAACCAGCTTACCTATGCCTCTGCTATCGATATTACGGAGCGCAAAAAATCGGAGGACGCACTACTCCGATCCAAGCAGAATATTGAGGCAATTGCATTAAAACTGCAGGAACAGAACCGGCAACTTGACGAGTTCGCGCATATCATCTCGCATAACCTTCGTTCACCCATCGGTAACATCAAAGCATTGATCGGTTTACTCGATCATAACAGTTCGATCGCAGACTACAAGCAGATATTCGAAAAACTCAAAAATGTTTCCAACAACCTCGGTGAAACCATGAATGAACTCATGGAGACGCTTAAGGTTAAAAAGGAAACAACGATCGAACGCGTGGATATCCGTTTTAAGGAGACTTTCGATAAAGTTATCCAATCGCTGGAAGGCGACCTCATACAATGCGAAGCCCAGGTAACATTTGATTTCAACGCCGCGCCGACCATTCAATACTCGCGATCCTACCTGGAAAGTATTTTCCAGAACCTGTTGAGTAACGCCATCAAATACCGTTCTGCGGAACGGACACCGCAGATAAACGTAAAAACATTCCAGCAGGGGAAAAACATCATCCTTCATGTCGCCGACAACGGGCTGGGTATTGACCTGGAACAGTTCGGTGACAAACTGTTCGGCCTTCACAAAACGTTCCACGAACATAAGGATGCGCGCGGCGTCGGACTCTTTCTCGTCAAAACACAGATCGAGGCCCTCGGTGGTTCAATCGCCGTCGAGAGTGCGATTGATAAAGGAACCACATTTATCATCACGTTTTAGCCAGCCGCCGCTGATCGGAAAGACCGGTATGCTATTCGTCACGCAACGCTTTTACAGGATTGGACGACGCGGCCCGGATAACGTGGTACCCTACAGTCACGAGCGTAATGATAAATGCCAGTAGCGCTGACACCAGGAACGTAGGCCATTCCGCTTTCAAATCGATCCGATAAGCAAAATTCTGCAGCCAGTTCTCCGTAAAATACCAGGCCAGGGGAAACGCCAAGACCATTCCAATACCAACGAGGATAAAAAATTCCTTTGACACCAGCACGACCAGCCCGTTTACACTCGCGCCGATCACTTTACGCACGCCGATCTCCTTCGTTCGTTGTTCCGTGGTAAACGCGGAAAGTCCCAACAGCCCCAGGCAGGCGATCAGAATAGTCAATCCGGAAAAGGCCGTGAAAATCTGACTTCGTTTTTCGTCAGCTTTGTATTGGGAGTTAAAATCCTGATCCAGAAAATTGTATTCGAACGAAGCGTTTGGAAATACGTCCTTCCATCCTTGTTCCACCGCAGCTATGGATTTACGCACATCGCCTTCCGTTGTTCTTACAAAAACGTAGTTTTGATTTTTGTCCAGCACGATCATCAGTGGTTCGATCTCATCGTACAATGAATTCTGGTGATAATCCTTTACGACGCCCGTAACATGTTTTTCAATATCGGTCCCGTTCGGTCCTCCTCCCTGGAATATGAACTTCTTACCGAGCGGATTTTTCCAGGCCATCCGCCTCACCATCGCTTCATTAACCAGTACGGCAAACGTTGTATCCGATACGATATCCCTCGAAAAATCCCGGCCCGTCACGATCTCCATACCCATGGTCTTGACAAAGTCAAAGTCCGCCTGGAACAAATCGATCCCGCGATCCGTCAGCTTCCCCTCTTCATCTTCCACCTTCAGCAGCAATTTCCCGATACCCTGTCCGGGGGAAGCATTCGCCATACCCACTCCGGTGACCTCCGGCAGCTGCTTTAACCGCTCCACCAGGACCTGTGATTTGGCTTGCATATCCCGTTCACTGAGATTCAGGCGGATTACACGCGCTTTATCAAAGCCGAGATCCTTGTTACGGATGTACTGCAGCTGATCAAAGACGACCAGTGTGGATATCAGCATAAAAATCGAGATCGCAAACTGCGCGACGACCAACGCTTTCCGGAAGATCACACTTCCTCCCCTGGCCGCCAGCTTCCCCTTCAGAACACTGACTGGGTTAAATCCGGAGAGGTAAAACGCGGGATAACTTCCACCGACGATGCCGACAAACAGGATGATGCCGACCAGGCTTAATATTACCGACGGCTGAAGTATGTAGGAAAACGGAAGTTCTTTGTTGGAAAGTGTATTGAATCCCGGCAATAATGCATAGATCAGGATCAGACTAACCGCTAATGCGATCAGAGAAATAACCATCGACTCAGTAATGAATTGCATAACCAGTTGCCTTCGCTGCGAGCCCATCACCTTGCGGATACCCACTTCCTTCGAACGGTTCGCGGAACGCGCTGTTGCCAGGTTCATGTAGTTGATACAGGCGATGATAAGCATAAAGGCCGCGACCGCCGCGAAAATATAGATATAGGAAATATCGCCGCCCGCCTCCGCTTCGTCCTGGATCTTCGAGTGAAGGTGAATATCCGTGATCTTCTGAAGCTCGTAACGGATCTTGATACCGTACTGCTCGAAGATGGGATCTACTTTTTCCTTGATCACTTTGTCAAGGCTTGCCTGCATCTTGCTCAGGTCGTAACCTTCCGGCAGCTGCAGGTAGGTGAAGACACCAAAGTTACCCCAATCTCCGTTGTAGCCGGGATTTGAACTCCGGGACACGAGGGCGTCGAATCTGAAGTGTGAATTCAACGGTACGTCCTTCAGGATTGCCGTAACCTTGAACTCCTCTCCCTGCGGATTTTGTATGGATTGACCCAACGCCGCGGAAGCGCTGGCAAAATATTTCTTCGCGATCTTCTCCGTCAGGACGACTGAAAACGGATTGTCCAGCGAGGTGGACGGGTCGCCTGCCAGGAATTCGTAGCTGAACATATCGAATACCGTCGAGTCTGCCAGGTAAAAGTCCTCCTCGTAAAACTGACTGTCGCCATTCTTGTAGAGGTTCCGCCCCAAACCGAAAAAACGAACAGCGTTCTTTACTTCGGGGTAGTTATCTCTCAGCTCTTCTGCCAGGGGGATCTGCGCAACGGCCCAGGTAAACGCGTTGTCAGGTTCTTTAATATTGGAAACAACACGATATATATTTTCAGCATTTTTATGATACCGGTCGTAGCTGAGTTCGTCAAGGATATACATCAGCAAAAACAGGCTGCAGGTTATACCAATGGTCAGCCCGAGGATATTGATCGCACTGTACGTTTTTTCCTTGACTATATTCCGGATGGCGATTTTGAACAGGTTTTTTAGCATAACACGGGGATTATACAGCTGGATGATAAATTAGACAAAATAGTTGCCTTTACCACCAGATCGTTCACGGCATCAAACCGGATCCTGTCAAATAAAAAGGGGTTCAACCTAACCTGAACCTAAACCTGCATTGGATTAAAGCTGGTTGAACCCCGTGAAAGAAGCCCAAATGGCCTGTTTGGTACTTCCGGGGCAAAAATGAGTTTAAACACTTAATTATATAAGGCGTTTTACACGAATGGTCTTAATGGCGGCTACCCCATTCCCATATACCGAAAGCAATTTTTTTGTCGACGGCATGCCCGGATTGTTTCAGCGACAGGATAATCTGCCCGCGGTGATGGGATTCATGGGAAATGAGGTATCCGACAAATGCGGCGGGATGAGGTTTGAACCCTTTTATCTTTCCCTCATCGAACCCGTTACCTAATAAGATTAGAATAGCAGCGTTCGACTGTATCAATGAATCATTCAACAGCTTTTTGGTTATTTTCTGACCGTCGCCGATTTTGTCGATGCCCTGAAGTAAATCGGGAGATGCCGCCTTCAGCCACATAAGCCGCACGTTGTGGATATGGGCAAATTGAGCGCCTACCGTACGTCCTTTCGAAGCGGAAGTGTCCAGGAGATGATCTTCCCCCAGCGAGCTGAGGAGATACAGGTTGATGTTATTGTGAATCTGCCACGTCTCAAGAAGTTGTTCTTTCATACGTATCCGGATTTGATATACCTTTCACTTCGCCTTAAAATCCTTCGTCTTTCGGTTCCCACAATTCGATTTTATTTCCTTCCGGGTCCATGATCCAGGCAAACTTTCCATATGGAAATTCCTGTATATCGCCAACCACGGTTACACCTTCTTCCCGAAGTACTTGTAATAACTCGACAAGGTTCCCGACACGGTAGTTAAACATGAAGGGCTTTTCACTGGGCGCAAAATATTCCGTGTCTTTTGAAAACGGGCTCCATTCCGTTCGTGCGGGTACCTTTGCTTCCGGTTTTTCCGGATCGATCCACTGGAATGTACTCCCCCATTCCGTAATCTTCAAGCCCAGGTGTTGACCATACCAGGCACGTAATTTTGCCGGGTCCTCCGATTTGAAGAAGATCCCGCCGATTCCTGTTACACGTTTCATGATTTTTGTATTTCGTTAATTGTTTCCCGCGCCGGCAGGACTTCTTTCCTGCGCAGCAATGCCGCGCTGATCAGCGTAATCGCGATTCCTACAGGCAGGATTTCAACCATTGTCATCCCGAAACGCAACGCAGGGTTCTTATACCATTCCTTAAAGCTATCCATTTGTTTTACGGCATCCTGGTATTCGGCGTCGCTTCCCGCCTCACGCTTCATTTTATCCAGGTAATGCGCCGACATTTTTTCCGTAAAATCGGAAGCGATCGTGTGATAACATACCTCCCAGGCCAGGGCATACATGACCGACGCAATAAGCGTGATCAACAAGCCTACCTTAACAGCCTGCCAAAACGAGATCGAACCGTTGAAGTGAAGATCCCGGCAGGCTTTTATACCGATAAAGACCATCGACAACGAAATGACCATGGTGGTATACCCGACTACTTCGCCATTGTCGAAGGTCAGCATTTCGCTGTTATAGAAGATCATGCTCACGAACATGAGCGCTGCCACGATTGAACCGGCAATCAGACCGTAGGTCCAGATAATTTTTTTCATACGTTTTTTCTCCAAAACAAGTACCGACAGGAGGAAAAGCATTCACCCGAAAGGATGATTTCTCTTAAAAATACGGAACATCCCGCTAAAGTATTAGCGGATAAGCCCGAGTTCTCTGGCGCGTCGGATCGCCTGGGTCCTCCTTCTTACTTCAAGTTTCAAAAAAAGGTTGGATGTATGGGTTTTTACGGTATTCAGGGAAACGAACAACTTATCGGCGATCTCCTGGTTCGAATTACCTTTCGACATAAGTTCCAACACTTCATACTCCCGCTTGCTGATCCCTGTTTGTTTTAACAACTCGTCGGTAGCTTTTATATCGCCGGCCTGGACGACGACCACAACTCTTTTATGACCGGTGAGCCGAAAACCAACCCACGCCCCGAGGACCGCAAAAAATACCGCGATCAGTCCGACGTAAAATTCCATGGACAGTTCCCGCATAACATAACGGTACTCCAGAACCTTGAGCAGGAAAATCAACAGAGCCAGTGCAAGGCTGTATAAAAGGATCGTTCTTTTCAAGTTTCAGCAAGGTATTTCCATGGCAATTTAGCTCGCCCGGCGACTACCCGCTACAGGAATCATAACTAATCGGTGTGGTCAACAGGTGAGGCGCAAAAGATCAGGCGGGCGCCACAACGGCTTTTGCATCATAAACCTGAACATGCGGGATAAATACCACAAACTTACCGTCCCATTCGCTGATGTAGGAAAGTTGTTCAATGATCTCTTCCTTCAGGTTCCAGGGCAAAATAATGATATAGTCCGGTTTGTAATCCCTGATACGGCTTTCGTCGTAAACGGGAATATGACTGCCGGGCAGGTATTTACCCTGCTTCGACGGTGCGGCGTCAACGACAAACTTGATCAGGTCATCACCTTTGATCCCGGCGTAGTTCAGGAGGGTATTACCCTTTGCGGCGGCCCCGTAGCCGATTACTTTTTTACCAGCTTTTGCCTGCTCCAGCAAAAATCCCAGCAGCTCGTGTTTGATGGAATCCACCCTTGCCTGAAAATTCTGGTAGTACTCCGTTGTGGTAATTCCCGCCGCCGATTCTTTGTCGAGCATGGCTTGCACGTTCGGCGAAATTTTCTTCTGAGTGTCCTTCACGTGCTTGGCGAAGATCCGGAGTGAACCGCCGTGTGTCGGCATCTCCTGTACGTCAAAAAGTTCGAGACCGTGCGCGGCAAATACTTTTTGCACTGTCGTAAAAGACAGGTAGGAATAATGCTCGTGGTAGATCGTATCGAACTGGCAATCCTCCACCATTCGCAGGAGGTGCGGGAACTCCATTGTGATTACTCCCCCTTTTCTCAACGCGACCTTCAGGCCTTCCACAAAATCATCGATGTCCGGCACATGAGCCAGAACGTTATTGCCAATCAGCAGATTGGCTTTCTTGCGTTGATGACTGAGTTTTTTGGCGAATTTCGCCCCGAAGTAGTCGGTTATCGTCGGAATACCCTTCAGTATCGCCACGTTCGCCGTGTTCGTTGTAGGTTCAATTCCCAGGACGGGTACACCACGATCCCGGAAATGCTGGAGCAGGTAGCCATCATTCGATGCGATCTCGATCACATAGGAATCCTCGTTGTATCCGAAACGGCTGACCATGTCTTCGACGTATTGCCGGGCATGCTCCACCCAGCTTTTCGAGTATGAGGAGAAGTATACGTATTCGCTGTTGAAGATATCTTCCGCTTTTTTGTATTCATCCACCTGAACCAGGTAACACTTACTGCAGGCGTAGATCGTGAGCGGATAGTAGGTCTCCGGGCCATTTAACTGGTCAAACGACAAAAAAGAATTCGATGGGGGGCTATTGATCAGGTCAACAAACTTATTGTAGAGCGGTTCTTTACAAAAGCGACAATTCATAGACTCATTCAGATTAAAGACATTCGACAAAATCCTCTTTGTGAGGATAAAAAAATCGATTGCGGGACAACTACGCGAATTCGGGGGATAATGTCAATGACGTATATCAGAAAACACAATGACGGTGGTTTTACTGGTCTGAACTTGTCAGCCCGCCCATCCCTCGCGGTCCAGGCTCCGGTATTGGATGGCTTCCGCCAGGTGTTCGACCCTGATCTCGGCGTTCCCGGAAAGGTCAGCGACCGTCCGCGAAACTTTTAAGATCCTGTCGTACGCCCGTGCGGACAGGCCCAGTCGTTCCATCGCAGTCTTCAGCAGGCTTTTGCCGGCGTCGTTCACGGAACAGATCTCTTTCACCATGTTCGACGGCATCATGGCGTTGCAATAAATGGATTCCTGGCCGCTGAACCGGCCGGCCTGGATTTCCCTGGCCCGTACGACGCGTTCGCGGATATCGGCACTTGTTTCCGTTTTGCGGTTAGCGGTCATTTCGTCAAAACTCACCGGCACCACCTCCACGTGAAG
Source organism: Chryseolinea sp. (assembly GCA_041742155.1). Classification (GTDB taxonomy): domain Bacteria; phylum Bacteroidota; class Bacteroidia; order Cytophagales; family Cyclobacteriaceae; genus Chryseolinea. The sequence continues at coordinate 646,539 of JBGSJE010000016.1, forward strand.
GTCGATGCGGTCCAGCAGCGGTCCGCTGATCTTGCTGAGGTAACGCTGTACAATACCGGGGCCGCAGACGCATTCTTTTTCGGGATGGTTGAAGTATCCGCAGGGACAAGGATTCATGCTCGCAATCAGCATAAAGTTCGCGGGATACTCGATCGATATCTTCGCGCGGGAAATCGTGACCCGCCGTTCCTCCATCGGCTGACGCATAACCTCCAGTACGGTGCGTTTGAATTCGGGCAGTTCATCCAGGAATAATACACCGTTGTTGGCTAAAGAAATTTCTCCAGGCTGCGGATTGCCACCACCACCGACCAGGGCGACGTCGGAGATCGTATGATGCGGCGCCCGGAAGGGACGTGTCGTGATCAATGACTTATCCTTTCCAAGCCTGCCGGCTACGGAGTGGATCTTTGTTGTTTCAAGGGCTTCATTCAGCGTCAGCGGAGGAAGGATCGTCGGCAATCGTTTTGCGAGCATGGTTTTTCCCGCCCCGGGCGGACCGATCATAATCACGTTGTGGCCACCCGCCGCTGCAATTTCCATCGCGCGTTTGATGTTCTCCTGTCCCTGAACATCTTTAAAATCGGTGTCGTAAAAATTCAGCTTTGGCGCAAATACATCCTTTGCATTCACCTTGACAGACTGGATGGAAATTTTATCCTCCAAAAACCCGACTGCTTCACGCAGTGTTCTTACGGGAAAAATATCCAGGTCGCTGACAATACCCGCCTCGGGTGCATTATCTGCCGGAAGTATAAATCCTTTGAAATTTTCGCGTCGGGCCTGGATTGCGATCGGCAAAACACCCCGGATGGGTCTTAATGTTCCATCGAGTGTTACTTCACCCATGATGATGTACTGCTCGAGCTTGTCCGTCACAAGCTGACCGGATGCACTGAGGACACACAGGGCGATGGGAAGATCATAAGCAGACCCTTCTTTGCGGATATCCGCAGGTGCCAGGTTGACAACGGTTTTGTTCCTAGGCATGAAGAAACCGGAGTTCTTCAACGCCGATTCGACGCGATGCTGACTCTCTTTCACAGCATTGTCAGGAAGGCCACTCATAAAAAATTTTGTGCCTTGCCCCACACTTACTTCCACCATGATTGTCCGGGCATCAACCCCGTGAACGGCGCCGCCAAATGTTTTAGCGACCATAATACATAACGATATTCTAATTTGCCTTCGGCGTATTCTTAAGCGCTTCTGTTTCTTTGGCCTTCTCCTGAAGATCAAAAAGTTTAGCCTTCAACGTGTTGAGCTCGTGAGTGAGCGCACCTTTTTCCTTCTGACTTTCCTTGCTTGCGATAACGGTCCAAATAATATCAGCAACGATCATAACGATCCCGAAAAAAGTAACGTACCTGAACAATCCGATGTGCTTGAATATACTCATCAGAAAGCTCATGTCCTGAATCAACAGGGTAAAGATGAAAGCGCCTACATGAAAAGCGGCGAATACGAGATAAAAGATAATTCTGTTCTTACTCATGCGGGACTGGTCATCGAAACCGTTTTCTACTTTTTTTAAAGGTAACGGAAAAACTTTAAGGTTTCAAAGCAAAAAGCCAGTATAACGCCTAAAAACACACCAACAGTCAGGTATTAAGGCGGTGAATGGTTACAGCTTTTGTATCTCGATGAGCTTTTTATAAAGCCCGTTGGCATGGATCAGCGTTTCGTGTTTTCCCCTTTCGATGATCTGGCCCTGCTGAATCACAATGATCTCGTGGGCGTGCTGAATGGTACTCAGCCGGTGGGCAATAACAATGGACGTCCGGTTTTTCATCAGGTTGGTGAGCGCCTCCTGCACCAGGCGTTCCGATTCGGAATCCAGCGCGGATGTTGCTTCATCGAGGATGAGGATCGGCGGATTTTTCAACACGGCCCTCGCGATACTTAAACGTTGTCGTTGTCCCCCGGAAAGTTTGGAGCCCCTTTCTCCGATCAGCGTCTGGTATCCGTTTTCCGTTTGCTGGATGAAGTCGTGCGCATTCGCTACCCGGGCGGCATGGATCACATCCTCTTCGCGGACATGCTCCATTCCAAAAGCAATGTTATTAAAGATCGTATCGTTAAATAGAATGGATTCCTGCGTAACCACACCCATTTGTTTACGGAGCGACTCGATCTCATAATCAGCCAGCGAAATTCCATCGAGCAAAACCGCGCCTGCCGTGGGGTCATAAAAACGGGGCACAAGGTCAGCCAGTGTGGACTTGCCTCCGCCCGATGGTCCGACCAGTGCAACGGTCTTTCCCTTCTCAATGGTCAGGTTGATGTCCTTCAATACATCCTCCTTGTCGTACGCGAAGCTGACGTTCCTGAATTCAACACTGTTTTTAAATTCGTCCAGGACAATAGCATTAGGCTTGTTGCGTATCTCCGACTCCGTATCGACGATGGTAAATATCCGCTCCGCGGAAACCACTCCCTTTTGCAGCGACGTGATACCATTGGAGAAATTCTTTGCCGGCTGAATCATCGACGCATAGAACGTCAGGAACGTAAGGAATGACGAAGGAGTCAACCCGTCCTCGCCCGACATCACCGACTGGCCACCGTAAAAAAGTATAAAAGCCACCACAACCACACCGAGGAATTCGGATAACGGAGAGGCAAGCTCATTCTTCCTCGATAAAGAAAGGTTGACCTTCCGGTGAAAGGTCGTTTCATCTTCTATCTTCCGCATGAGGAAATTACGGGCATTGAAGGCATTGATGACCCGCATGCCGCTGAATGCCTCATCGAGTATATTGACGATACGGCCCATGGTCTCCTGACTTTGAACGGCCCTTCTCCGAAGCTGTTTGATGATTATTGAAATAACACCGCCGGTCAGCGGAAGTACGATCAATGTAAAGAGCGTGAGCTTGACGGAGATCGCAAAAAGCATGACCACATAGATGATAAGGGTAATGGGTTCCTTGATCGCCTTGAAGCCATTGATCACCGTGTTCTCCACTTCGCCGACATCATTGGTAAACCGCGAGATCAGGTCGCCCTTCCGCTGATCGCTGAAAAAACCGATATGTAATTGTGAGACGTTCCTGAAGATCGCCACCCGGATGTTCCGGACCACGTCGGCCTTTACACGCGAAGCAACCATTCTTTCCATGTAGCGGAAAATATTGGAAAGGAAAACAAATCCCACGATCGATATACAGACATACAGGAGGGTATGAACCGGACCCTGTTCGCGCAGTATCTGGGAGAAATGAAATTGGAACCAGGCTTTAATAAATCCCAGGGAAAACGAAGCTTCCGGAATCGCAGACACCTCTTCTTCGATCTTCTGATGAAAAAGGATATCCAGCATGGGTTGCAGCATCCCCAGATAGATGGCGCTGAAAGCTGACGCCAGGATCGAAAAAATAAGAAATTTAAAAAACTGCGATCCAGCGGCAGGAGCGTATTGAAGGATCCGTAGGTAAATTTTCATCTATTGATTTAGAATTCGTAGAGTCGTCTGGCAATGTTCCACCGCAAAGCTAATGAACTTATAGTGGTATTGTTATCGTATAGAGGAAGCACGCTCTTGCTCTTCCTCACGACCAGGTTGGCATCGATAAATAAATTATGTTTCAGCTGCCAGGAAACGGTGAAGGTTCCAAACAGGATATCATTCGAAATACCCTGGGCAACCTTGTTGTCATACTCCTGTTCGCGTGTGGTGTTATTCTTCAGGATATCACCACCCCAGTTCACGCCGGTCGAATCACGTCCGGCCTGGATGATCGAGAGCTTTCCGACAAGATTAAGCCTGGCGAATGGCTGATAATGCAGTATTCCCACCAGTTCCGTGAAGTTGGAACCCAGGGGATGAGCGATAGACTGCCGGTAGCTGGAGTAACTTCCATAGATGGTATTATGCGAATATGTATAAGGTCTCACCATGTTCACTTCACCCTGCAGGTCAAGATTAGGGACGCCAAACGCGTCGATATATTTTGCGCCGGCCTGTACACCGTATTTGTTCGCCCACCAGCCGTCTCTTTCCTTGATGTGATCCAGTACAAATTCGTCCAGCACAAATTGGCCGTACAATGAAATCTTCTTCGCGGCATTCCATTTAAAATCGAGACCCAGAATAACATTGTCACTGCTTCCGTTCTGCTGTTCGATAGCGCGGTAAAAAATTACGGGGTTGAGGTAATCCAGTCTGAAATGGTCGGTACCTACCGAATCGTCAGGGCTGAAGGCGACTGCCTCAAAAACGCCGATGTTTAATTTCTTTCCGATGTTGATACTCAGGTGATGCAGGGCCGTGAACTTGTTCGGGTATCCTCCCGTTTCCGCTTTTAGTCCACCCAGGTTGCCGGTAACGTCCGCTGTCATCTGGTTCAGCAGAAACATGTAATTCAGTTTCCAGACCTTGACATTGCCTTTTATAAACCACGCGGGTGGAGAAAAATCCGAGAAGATCAGCGAGCGGTAGCCGTTGCCCAGGAAGAAGCGGTCATGGCCGAACTGAAGGTTGATGTGTTTGGTTGCCTCGAAGGTGATGTATCCCCGGGCCTGAAAAAAATCGACGCCTTTTCCATCCTTGAATTCTTTCCAGAATCCTTCGTGCGGAATGACGGGATTCAGCGACATCTGTTCCCACACATAAGAGGGAAGCACGGCCTGGTTTTCTGTGAGGTAGGTATAAAAGCCCACTTTTTTATCGACCATTCCCCGCACTTCCACGCCGCGGGTATTGATAAACACCATATCCTCCCGCCGTGAATCATCGCCGGCTCCCAGGTAAAGGACGGGGTTCACGTGGAGGTCGAAGGCCTCATCATCGACATGGTACAGATCGGATTTCTTTTTATAGAATGAACGGAGGAACGGTTTCCTTTCGCTGTCGCTGCTTTCAGCCCGCGACCATTCCCAGCTGTCGTTACGGATATAGTTATAATTAAAAACATCAGCCCGCGATACGAACATTTCCGCCGTTTGCATCGAGTCCGTAAAAGCGACAATATCTGAACGCTTATAGGGTTTTACAGCGGTAAATATTGTCGACGACACACGTCCGGACTTCACCTCATACCGGTCGATCGTGTGATAATAGTCCTCATTCAGGGGCGCGAAACTGCCCTGGGCCTGGGCTACGAGCGAGCATGCACAAAAAAACAGCGTAAACAGCCTGGATTTCATGTCGTACCGGGTTAAGGGGCTGCAAAATACGCAATTGGCCCCATCCAGATACCGGTCGCTAAAATTTACCCGAATTACCCCTTGTTAATCTGTTCCCCCTATTTATCTTTGCACTCCTTTTAGGGAAAAATCGAGAAACTGATATGAAAAAAGGCATACATCCGGAATACAGAGAGGTTATTTTCTGGGATACCTCAAGCGACACCAAGTTCAAGAGTCGCTCTACTTCGAATACGAAGGAGACCATTAAATGGGAAGACGGCAAGGATTACCCCGTCATCAAAGTGGAAGTTAGTTCTGCTTCGCACCCGTTCTTTACAGGCAAAAAACTGTTCGTGGATACAGCTGGCCGTGTGGAGAAATTCAAAAACAAGTATCAAAAGAAAGCCTGATATACTCCTTTCTGGGAGCGGAAAAGCCTTCGGTCACGAGGGCTTTTTTTGTTTTTATACGGAGCATTCCAGTACGGATAAAGCCGGTCAGGTCACTTTAAAAGACGGGCCGCCGAATTAATAGACGAGATTTCTTCATCCTTATCAATCCACACCTATTTTTGAGGAATGAACCTGATCCTCTTTGACGACCCCGATATCCGTATTAACCTGTTGCCGTTCACTTTTACCCGTCCGGTCGGTTGTATTCGCGTAGGCATACTGACCATTGCTGAAAAATGGGAGAAGTGGCTGAACATCAAACCTTCGTTCAGGACGGAGCCCTACCTGGAAAAAAAATTTCCTTTTCAGCCGGCTGCCGATAATTTATTGATTAATGCGGCTGTTTGTCCCGACATCGACATAACGGCTGCGGTCCGGGCGCTGCCCGAAGGGTACTTCCTCGTAAAGGACACGTTACTTATCGCTGCGCGGAATCCGTCGGGTGAAATGAATGAGCGGAATACCGTTACCTACGACAAGCCACTCACGGTAATTGACCGGATCTGGAAAATATTCAGGGAAAACGGTGCGCAGCTAAGACTGGATTTTAAAGTAGTCACTGCGGGAAGAATATCGGCGAAGATCGAGGACGTGCATACCCGTGTATACGGCGCTGAAAATATTTTTTTAGAGGAAGGTGTTTACATCCGGGCGGCTATCCTTAATGCAGAGGCCGGTCCGATATACCTCGGAAAGAACAGTATTATCCAGGAAGGTGCGATCATCCGCGGAGCGTTTGCTATGGGCGAGCATTCGCATATCAACATGGGAGCGAAGATCAGGGGCGATGTGACGCTGGGACCCTACTCGAAAGCTGGCGGCGAGGTGAGCAACTCCGTCATATTCGGATACAGCAACAAGGCGCACGACGGATTCCTGGGGAATTCGGTATTGGGTGAATGGTGCAATATCGGCGCCGATACAAACACCTCCAATCTGAAGAACAATTACGATTCCGTAAAACTGTGGAATCACAAGTCTCTGGATTTTTCGGATACAGGTTTGCAGTTTTGCGGGTTGATGATGGGTGATCACAGCAAGTGCTCCATTAACACCATGTTCAATACCGCAACCGTTGTTGATGTGTGTTCGAATGTGTTTGGTCCGGGATTTCCCCGGAAGTACGTGCCCTCGTTCGCATGGGGCGGAGCGAACGGATTTACGACATTTGAAATCGACAAAGCGCTCGAAACCGCCGGGCGCGTCATGGCCCGGAGAAATATTGTACTCGACGATGTGGAAAAAAGCATATTGCTGAATATTTTTAAGACCACAGCTCCCGGCCGAGTCTGGGAAAAAAAATAACTATGAGATTTGCTGACATACCAGGTCTGGAGGATGTAAAATCGCTTCTTATCGAAGCCGTCAAAAACAATCACAGCGCACACGCGCAGCTGTTCGTCGGGGCGGAAGGTGCGCTCAACCTGCCACTGGCGTTGGCCTACGCGACCTACCTGCATTGCGAAAACAAAGGAGAACATGATTCATGCGGGGCCTGTTCCGCGTGCTCGAAGAACAACAAATTCATTCATCCCGATACCCATTTTGTGTTTCCGCTCAGCAATGTCAAGGCTGATAAGGACGAAGAACGGTTTAAAGCGGATATCCTCAAGTCATGGCGCGCTTTTCTCCTGGAGCAACCGTTCGGGAATCTGAACGACTGGACTGGCTACTATGGGGGTGAGGATAAGCAGGCGCTCATCTCACGCGAGGAAAGCCGGGAGATCATTAAAACACTTTCGCTAAAACCTTTTGAGAGCCCTCATAAGGTAATGATCATCTGGCAACCGGAACTTATGCACCCGTCGGCGGCGAACGGTATCTTAAAAATACTGGAAGAACCCGCCGCTCACACTTTTTTTATCCTCGTCACGAATGCGGCTGACCGGTTGCTGCCCACGATCATTTCAAGGACGCAAGTAGTGACCGTGCCGCTTTTAAAGGACGAGGAAATCGAACATCACCTCACCGCTGTACATGCGGTACCCGCCGCGAAAGCGGCAAAGATCACCCAACTCGCGGAAGGTAACCTGAACCAGGCGCTGAAACTTATCGACAACGAAGAAGACGATAACGCGCAGCGGTTTTCGGACTGGATGAGGGCCTGCTTCAAAAAAAGTTACGGGTCCCTTGTCACCATGGCTGAAGAATACCATGGGCTGGATAAGCTCAGCCAGAAGAACCTGATGATCTACAGCGTCAATGTCATGCGCGAGACCCTCCTGCGTATTTCCGGGGCCACGCAAATGAACCGTTCGCGTGGTGAAGAACTGAAATTTATTCAGGATTTCAGCAAGGTGATGACCCTTGAGAAGATCGAAAAATCATTTACATTGATGAGCGATGCCAACTATCACCTGGAACGAAATGGAAGCGCGAAGATGATCTTCCTGGACCTTTCATTAAAGCTGGCCAAGACCATCAACCCCTAAAACCCATGAATAAGATCATTCGAATCGGTACAAGAGGAAGCAAACTCGCCCTTTGGCAGGCAGAACATGTAGCCAGTCTCATCAAGCCGTCCGGTTATCAAACCGAAATTATTCCGATCGATACCAAGGGTGACAGGATCATGGATGTGTCCATATCCAAGATCGGAAGCAAAGGTGTTTTTACGGAGGAGATCGAAGCAAAACTGCTGGACAACTCCATCGACATAGCTGTTCACAGCGCGAAAGATCTTTCATCGGAAATTCCGGACGAGCTCGAGCTCGTGGCATTTACGGAACGTGAACCGCCAAACGATGTTATGGTCAGCACCAGGAAGAATATCAACCTGGCGTCGGGTAAGCTGAAAGTGGGAACTTCGGCAACACGCCGGATAGCCTTTCTGAAACATTTTTATCCGAATATAGAACCCGTTACCATCAGGGGAAATCTGCAAACCCGGTTTACGAAGCTCGAGGCTGGCGAATACGACGCCTTGCTCCTCGCCTACGCGGGCGTCCACCGCATGGGTTATGACGACCTCATTGTGGAAAAAATTGAGACCAGCTATTTTGTACCCGCTGTCGGTCAGGGAAGTATCGCTGTGGAATGCCACAAGAAGCTAAGCTTCCCTAAAAAAGAAATACTGGCGCGGTGGGTGAACCATGAGGAAACGGAAGATTGTATCCGCGCCGAAAGAGCGTTCCTGAAAACACTCCAGGGCGGGTGCAGCATTCCGGCCTTTGGATACGCACATTACGACGGCGCGCTAATCACCCTCAAGGGCGGGATCATTTCACTGGATGGCCAGCGTATTGTAAAAGCCAAACGCACCGGGTCCCCCGCCGATGTAAAGGAACTGGGCGAATGGGTTGCGCAGGAAGTCCTGAAAAACGGAGGCGCCGAAATTCTCGCGGAGATACGCCAGGTTGAAAAATCCGAGGCGGTCCGTTAAAAAAGTCTGTTTTATCTTTACGCACTTTCTAACATCAATATGAAAAGGGTATTAACGATTATTTTATTTTCAATTTGTTTTATCATCGTCAGCAGTTGCGCGCAGAACAAGGATTATGTGGTCACCATCAGGACCAGTCACGGCGACATGGTGGCGATTCTTTACGACGAGACACCCAAGCACAAGGAAAATTTTATCAAGCTTGCCCGGGAGCATTATTTCGATAGCACGTTATTTCACAGGGTCATTGAAGGATTTATGATCCAGGGCGGCGACCCCGACTCAAAAAAGGCTGTAGCCGGTCAGCCGCTCGGCAGAGGTGGTCCCGGTTACACGGTTGACGCGGAATTTAATCCCCGGTTCATTCATGAAAAGGGGGCGTTGTCGGCTGCACGGTTAGGCGATGCGCAAAATCCGACGAAAGCCTCCAGCGGAAGCCAGTTCTACATTGTTCAGGGCACAAAAATGACCGAGGAGGAATTGAGGCTCGACCAGGCTAAGTTCGACATGGCCCTGCAGAAATTCTTTCAGAATCCCGCTAACCGTCCGGCTTACGATTCTGTGGTGGCGTCCTATCAATCGGGGGATATGAAGGGTTATCAGGCTTTTTTGATAAAACTGAAACCGCGTGTTGAAAAGGAAACGGGGATCAATACCTCAAAGGAAGTTTCCGCGGAGAAACTAAAGGTCTACACGACGATCGGCGGTGCGCCCAGCCTGGACGGTGAGTATACCGTGTTCGGCAGGGTGATCAAGGGTATGGAAGTCATCGACAAGATAGCCGCCGTCCAAAAAGGACCGGGTGACAGACCCCTGGAGGATATCCGTATGACGGTCACCGTCGAGGAAATGCCAAGGAAAAAAATCGAAAAGCAATACGGCTACCAGTATCCCGTAAAGAAATAAAATCGTCCACGTACAGGATATACGCAAGCTGATGGTATTATGAAGATTCTCGTAACCGGTGTCAATGGCCTCCTGGGCCAGAAGCTTGCCACACTGCTGCAGCAGGACAAGTCTGTGCACCTGATCGCCACGGCCAGGTCGCCGTCGGCTGTGCCCATTGTGAACGGTGAGTTCCACCGTATGGACATCGGCGACGCCAGGGAGGTAAGCCGCGTGATGGCGCTCACAAGACCCGACGTGATCATCAACACCGCCGCCATGACGCAGGTTGACCAATGCCAGCTGGAACAGGAGGCGTGCTGGAAGGCCAACGTTCACGGTGTAGAAAATCTCCTCGCAGCCGCAGCCACAATCGGTGCGCACCTTGTTCATGTATCCACTGATTTTGTATTCGACGGCAGGCATGAACTGCTGGACGAAATCGCGACTCCGGGTCCCGTCAATTTCTACGGTGAAAGTAAACTCAAAGCTGAACAACTGGTACAGCAGGGAGAGGTACCGTGGTGTATTATTCGCACTGTGCTGGTCTACGGGATCACCAGAGATATGAGCCGGTCCAACATTGTGCTCTGGGTAAAGAACAATCTTGAAAAAGGTAAATCGATCCAGGTAGTGAGCGATCAGTGGAGGACACCCACGCTTGCCGAGGACCTGGCGGCAGGATGTTACCTGGCGGCGGCAAAAAAAGCCACGGGTATTTATCACATCTCCGGCACCGACTACATGTCCGTTCACGAGATAGCAATGCGGTCCGCTGCATTTTTCAAACTCGACACGTCGCTCATCAACCCGACGGATTCCTCCTCCTTTACACAACCGGCAAAGAGACCGCTGAAGACGGGATTTGTCGTCGAAAAAGCACGGAGAGACCTGGGCTATCAGCCCCATACCTTCGAGGAAGGATTAGACATCCTTTCCTCCCAGCTAATCTGATCACTTCACGGCGGACTTCTTTTGATTCATGGCGAAGTAATAGATCGGGATACCGACGAGGGTGATGATCAGTCCCGGCCATGTAAACTTCGGTTTGTAAATGATCAGCAGCGTACAAAATGTAATACCCATACAGATGTAGATGAGGGGAAGCACGGGGTACCCGAATGCCTTGTATGGTCTCGGCGCATCCGGTCTTTTCTTTCGCAGTATAAATATGCCGGCGATAGTCAGAATGTAAAACAGTACTACGACAAACGATACCATATCGAGAATATCGCCGTACCTGCCGCTAAGGCACCAGAAGCAGGCCAGGGCGCACTGTACCCAGAGCGCCAGTCCGGGAACGGCGAACCTGTTCAGTTCACCGGCTTGTTTGAAAAAAAGTCCGTCCTTGGCCATTGTAAAATAAACGCGTGCGCCGGCCAGGATCAGTCCATTGTTGCAGCCGAATGTGGAGACCATGATCATCAGGGCGATGATGATGGTTCCGATATTGCCGAATATGACGTGCGATGCTGCCACGGCTACCCTATCCTTTTCCGCAAAGGCAATTTCATTCAGCGGTAACACGGCCGTGTACATGATATTGGCGGAAACATAAATGATCGTCACGAGAAGGGTACCCAGGAACAGGCTTAGCCCGATATTCCGCTGGGGATTTTTTATTTCACCGGCGATAAACGTCACGTTGTTCCAGGCGTCGCTGCTGAAGATGGAACCGACCATCGCCGCGGCAATTGCGCCCACTGCTGCGATCGTGGTATACGTTTCGACGGAGCCATCGGCGTTAAGCTTGTTCAGGCTCCAGGCATCAGCCCAGTTCGCGTCCCACACCTCTCCGTCCATCATGATAAATCCAAAAACGATAAGCCCAAAAAGGCTGAGGATCTTTGTGATCGTAAATGTGGTCTGGATTGCTTTACCACCCTGGACGCCGAGGGTGTTTATATAAGTCAATAATACAATGAGGATGATCGAAACCACCTGCGCCGGGGAAATGGTCATAAACCCGAGGTTCAGGAGTACGAGATCTTCGCTCACACCGGGAACGATATACGCCATAAACTTCGAGAAAGCGACGCCAACGGCGGCAATCGTGCCCGTCTGAATGATGGCGAAAAAACTCCATCCGTAAAGAAAAGCAATCAGGGGACTGAAGGCTTCCTTCAGGTAAACGTATTGTCCGCCGGCTTTTGGAAACATCCCGCTGAGTTCACCGTAACTTACGGCGGCGGAAATCGTCATAAAACCCGTGATCAGCCATACCATCACCAGCCAACCGGATCCGCCGACGTTGCGCAGGATATCCGCGCCCACGATAAAGATACCCGATCCGATCATCGAGCCGGCGACGATCATGGTTGCATCCCGAAGACCCAGTACGGGTTTGAACTTTTCTTCACTCATGCGAATCTCATTTTCATTAAGTTTTGAATATAATGAAATATGCGGGAATCAACACGTCCGTTCATTTTACGGGCGCCGGGCAATGTGATCCGGAAAATGCATGAGGGTCTATTCGAAAATCTCTTCCACCGGTTGGCCGGTGGCTCCGCTGGGCAATTTGATTTTTAACAGCATCGAAATCGTTGGTGCAATGTCGGTGATCCGGTGATAGCGGACGGAAGAACCTTTTTTTATTCCGTACCCGTAAAAAAGTATCGGCACGTGTGTATCGTAGGTGTAGGGCGAGCCGTGCGTTGTTCCCGCTACGGATCCGGAATCGAACCATCCCGGTTCCAGGTAAAACACGATATCCCCGGACCGGCGGTTGTTGTACCCCCTTACAATCGATCCCTTGATTCCACCGCCGTCATAATCACTTTCGCGAAGCATGGCTTCCGTATAATAATTAGCCACGCCGTCCATCGTCATCAGGATTTTGCCGATCAGTTCGGTAACGATGAACATATCAATGCCGGAAACTTTGGGGTCAGGCTGGAAAGCTTCATGATTCAGAAAGATCTGGTTGTTACTGATGTTCTCGATGAAATTTTTTCCGGGATAATAAGACGAAAGCGTCTCGTCAAGTCGTGCTCGGAGGTTGTCTTCATTAAAATAACCTGCGGGTACCTTATTGTCCCTGAGGTATTGGGGTACGTCGGCAACGGCATGGTCGGCCGTCAGGAACACGGTGTAATTTCCCGCTCCAACTTCCTGGTCGAGTTTTTTGAGCAGGTCTTCCATGTTCTTATCGAGACGAAGGTATACATCCTCCACTTCAATGGAATTGGGTCCGGTCCGGTGGCCGATTGCATCCGGAGCGGAATACGAAATACAGAGAAAATCCGGAACAGTATGTTTACCGAGTTGTTCGTTGGCAACGGCCGCTTTGGCCATCTCTGTTAAAAAGTCGTTTGCAAAGGGAGTCTCACTCAGCAATGCATAGCTGCTTTTTGCCCGGATCTGGCTCAGCTTATAGGGAAATACGGACTTGCTCTGTTCGCTGATCTTTCGTTCATAAGGATTGTCATCCGGACCGCTTTCGATGTACTGCTCTTTTGGTAACAGTGTGTTCCAATCCTGTGACAGGTATTTTTCAGGCAGGTTCTGTGCATTGAATTTAACAACCCAATCCGGAAGTTTGGATGTATAGTAAGAGCTTGTAATAAATTTACCGGATTGTCCATCGTACCAGTAAGCCGCATCGGCCATGTGTCCCGCCGGTAGAACAGCGCCGCGGTCCTTAAATGATATTCCGATCACTTTCGATCGCTTTTGCGTAAACAATTTCAGTTCATCCGTCACGGTTGAAGACAACATTCTCCACGGAGATACATCCCCGTTACCGGATGGAGTCCCAATGGGCATATAGAGAGGATCGCCCACACAGTTCACCATTTTTTTTGTTTGCTTGTCGTAAAAGTCATTGCCTACGATGCCGTGAATGGCGGGAGTCGATCCGGTGTAAACGGATGCGTGACCCGGGCCTGTCACCGTTGGCGTATAGTTATAGTGCGCATTCTTCAGCATAAACCCATCGCCGACCAGCCGCCTGAACCCGCCCGTACCAAACTTGTCGTAAAACCTGTACAGGTATTCCTGGCGCATCTGATCCACAACGATTCCGACGACGAGTTTGGGTCTTTCAACCGGAGTCTGCGCGTGAACAAACGGAGTGATACCCAGGATCGTGATAAAAACAAGGAGTCTGCCCTTCATAACAAAATTTTGAAGGGGCAAGTTAACGAATAGATCGCGTTTGAAGTTAATTCTGGTTGAACGGTCCGTTAATTATTCGAGCAGTATATTTTCTCATAATCTTCCTGCTCGTATACTTCCTTGCGCAAAATGGTACCCGCGGCGTCGTAGTAGATGACGACAAAGATCGAGGCCTCCTCCACGTGTTTTTCCGTAAAATAAAGCGGCTGCTCCCGCGACCCGACGTTAACGATATCGCTGAAGGAAAGTGGAATAATGGTGCCTTTTGTGTTATGGATGACGCCGTACGTGAGTCCCTGCTTCACAATAGCCAGCTTTTCATCTCCATCCTGTATAAATTTCAGGTCGCGGATATCATCGAGCACTACCTGCTTCGACCTGATCTCCACAATCATCCACCTGGAGTCTTTGCGAACCATAGCCGACGAATCGTTCCAGTACCGAACTTCATCGAACTCTACGGCAATCACGGGCTTGTTGTCCCATCCTACAAATCCATACAACCCGTCCCGGTAAGCGACGATATTATTTGCATTGTAGACGACGAGGTTTTTGTCGTATTGAGGTTTTATCAGTTTTTTCCGCTTGCTGTCAAACAACCCAAATTTCATCGACTTCAGGAGGGAAACAACACCGTTATCCACGGAACCGATCGCATCGTATGCCATCGGTAATATCACCTTGCCGGTGCTTGTCATCAGTCCCTTCTTTTCTTTCTTATGCACCGTAAAAAAGCCTTCACCGGCATACTGTATTTTGTCGTACGAAACCGTAAAGAGCTTCCGTCCCTTCATGGTGTACAAACTCTTTTTTTCACCTCTTTCCACCAGAAGGAATGAAGAAGAATCCTTTCCCGGAACAAACTCTGTCCGGACGGGTAATTTAAAACCCAGGGAATTCCCTGCCGGAAAATAAACGGTGATACTATCCCTTGTCGTTCCGACCGCTATGGGTCCCGTAAAAAAGATCGAATCGTATGCCCGGGTTTTATACCGTCCGCTATCCGGGTCGAACAGGTACCAGCGCTTGTCTTTCACGGCGGTCCAGGGTTCCTGTACAACGATCTTCTGAAAAGGCCCGGAAGCATCACCGTTATCGTTAACGATACGCACATCACCCGGACGGGTCACAGTCGTACCAAAATAGGTTTGTTGGAGGAGATGGTGGTCCTGGCGAATAACCGTATCGAGTTGCTGATCCAATATCGCTTCCTGATCTTCATTTTTCACCCATATCAGATTCTTTCGCCAGGGACGGATCTCATTCGCAAAATCTTCCAGTCCGAGTTCACGCTGGTCGGCGATACCGGCGATGGACTCAACTTTTGCAAGTGCAAAACGATCGCGCGTTTTTAACGCGATGACGTCCCCGCAGGTGGCGATCCCATCCCAGGCAAAGGGCAATAACTTTCGACCTGTAAGCGTCCACACCGACCATACCAGATCCTTCCGGAGGGCCAGTAGTTTTCCGTTCAGTATTTTGGCCTCCGCTATACAATCATCGCCGATCTCAAAGCCCGTTTTATGCAGGACGCGGCCGCAGCCATTCGCCTCCACGAACAGGAAACCAGATCCGATATCATCAATGGATTCAATTTTCCGCTTCGCGATCACGGCGCCGTTGAAGGCAACGAGTTTCTGCGGGAGCACGATAACATCTTCGTTTATGTTTCCGCATTTATAGATTGTATTCAGTTCTTCTTCTTCCGTATCGAAAACCTTTCTGCCCCGCTGATCCATGAACCCGAATTCACCTTCGTGCAGGAACGGTACGATGTAGTCGCGATCGGTATGGATAAAAACAGCGAGTGAATCCAGGGAGTGGTCTGAAAAGTACTGGGAAAAATGATCCTGGGGGTAGTCGTCCGGGAGGAGGTGAAACAAAATATCCTCCGCCCTTTTTTTAAAATAACTCCCGGGATATGCCTCCAGGAACGTTTGGTAGGCGGTGATGGATCCCGCGGCGGTACTGATCTCGAAGATATGCTGTTCGGCGACCTGCCGGTAAGGCGTATTGGGATAAGCCGCGAGATATGCGATATAGCTGGTGAGTTTTTTGTCGGAAGTCAGGTCATCGAACTTCAACCGTTCGAACTTCTTTTGAGCAGCGTCCGCCTGCTTCGATTGCGGGTATTTCCGGATGAATTCCGCGAATGCCTGATGGGTATTGATTCGGGATACCTCGTCAAACGCCGCCTGATCACGCATTTTGACGGCGCTGTCCTGTTGTACCGCTTGTGGAAATCTGGCAAGGAAATCCGTGTATGCGCTCTCCGTATTCAGCTGCAGGGCCCGGTTGAACGCTGCGCTGTCGATATGGTGTCTGAGTTGATGGAGCATGGTACTGTCGAGGGGGAAGCGATTCAGACGTTCCCGTGACCTGACACTTGCGCTCCCGTACCCGCGGATGGATGTGCCGAGGTATCGATAAGCCGAATCGATATTAAAACCGGGGTTTTCGGGCGCAAAGAAGTATTCGGCCATGACGTAAGCCGCCGCGATGTCAGCGGTGTCCTTCGTGAGGGTCTTGTGCAGCTGATCGTAGCTCCTCTTCCACTTCCCTTTCTGGATATTCTTAAGCGCCTGACGCTCCGTGGCACCCTGACCAATGGCCTGAAGGGGAAGGGACACTACAACGCAAAGTATAATGATTTTACAGATCAACTATTGAAAGACTTCATCGTGCCCGTAAAACTACGAACTTCGGAGTAAGATTTACCTTAACTGCAGTTAAGGGAGTTGCATGATGTAATAAATTTTGTAAATTTTCACATTGTTACAAGCGTACGCATGGCAAAGCTTAAGAATATAATCAAGCAACTCTCCGAAAAGGACTTCAAAGCGATCTATGATTCACTCATAGAAAGCAATGCGGAGAAGTCCGCTTACCTGTTAAAGTCACTCCGTGAGCGACAGCTTTCGGACAACAAGATCATGACCGAGCTGGACGTGAATGCAAACGCATACTATACGCTCCGGTCGCGCCTGAACCTGAAGATCGAAGAGTACCTCATGGGCCAGCTGGAGAGCCCAAGGACGGATGTGTTGCGAAAAGTCGCCAATATCAACGAAGTGTTATTCACCAAAAAGAAAGCTATTTCGGTTGCAACGCTTAAAAAGCTGGAGAAAGAACTGCTGGACTACGACCTTGCCAATGAGTTAACGGTTATTTACAAGTCGCTGAAAAAACTCAACATCAATTCACCCGACTACTTTCAATACTCTCAGCTCTACAACCGGCACGTCGCCTATATGCTGGCCGTGGACAAGGCTGAAGATCTCCTTGCCGATTATTTTAAAAAGTACGGCGACTTTATGCTGAATGGCGGCGAGGTGGAAAAATTAGGTCTCGTCCTCCTGATGAAGGAAATGCAGAATGTAGCTAAACTGTACGAATCGCACCGGCTATACGTCTACCAGAGCTGTATGTACATTTTCCACAGGCTGTTCGTGGAAGTCGACGACAATATGCAGCAGGATGGCGAGTCGATCGAGGATATTTTCGAGAAGGTCCAGAAAGTATTCGAGAGTTACCACCTGGATTCCATCTATTACCACATGAACCTCGTGTTCGAGTTCCTGAAGCTGGAGTACTACAATCATTACAAAGTATACCGTCAGGCGGAAAAGTACTATGAGGAAGTAAACGATGCCTGCGCGAACCTGCTGGTGAACTATTCGACCTTCACTTTCCCGACGCAGTTTTTGATCTCCAAGATCGAGCGGCATTTACGCACGGGTACCGAGGCTGAATTGTATACGGAAAATGAAGCGATCTTCCTTGATTACGAAATCGATATGCTCGATCTGCCCAAACACATCGTCTATGTCGTGTACAGGGCGATCTCCAGCTATTACGTGGGGAAATTCGAGGAAGCTGCAAAGCTTATCAACGGGTTGCTCAACGATGTAAGCCTGAAGAAATACGCGTATGCGCAGCTGGAGATCAAGTCGCTGCTGGCGCTGCAGTACACCCTGCTTCGCGATTTTGAATTATTCAACCAGCTTTCCAACAGTATTCAGCGGCAGATCCGGTTATCGGGGAAAGACAGTTGCGAGAATATCCAGCTGTTCCTGAAAATACTGAAGATCGCTACCAGCGAGGCGAAAAAGGAGAAGGCGAAAAAAATACAGAGTGTTATACCACGGCTGAATGCCATTACCGTGAGCTACTTCGCTCCCACCAAGCTTATTAAGCTGGACGAAAGATTTGTAGAGCTTCTGACCGACTTTTAAAGTTCGAGTTTCAGGATACTGTCATGCGACAAAGGCTTGTTCAGGTACAGCCTCACATTTTCATACTTTTTGGAACGGTTGAAATCCTGCGGGTTGATCGACGAAGTAAGCATCACGATCTTGCACTTTTTCTTGGCGACATTGGTCAGTTTTTCAAATTCGTCCAAAAACTGAAACCCGTCCATCAGCGGCATGTCGATATCGAGAAAGATGACATCCGGCAATACCTGGTCCGCCATCTCAAGCTTTTCCATATTCTTTAAAAACTCGATAGCACTTTTGGCACCTGTATGGGTGTAGATGTTCTCTGTAACGGAGGCCGCTTCGATCATCTTTTGATTGATAAGATTGTCGATCTCATTGTCATCAATGAGCATGACGGTACGATATTTTTTTCCGGCCATAATATGTTTAATGAATGCTGTATAAAAATAACCCTTTGATCCTTATTTGCAAACTACTCTAAATGTCAAATTTGATTCCCTGAGCTAACGGCAGTGTGTTTCCATAATTGATGGTATTGGTTTGCCTCCTCATGTAAACTTTCCACGCATCCGATCCCGACTCGCGCCCGCCACCTGTTTCTTTTTCTCCGCCGAACGCTCCGCCGATCTCGGCACCGGATGTTCCGATATTCACATTCGCGATTCCACAATCCGAACCTGTAACGGACAGGAAACGCTCCATCTCCTGCATACTGCCGGTCATAATCGCCGATGAAAGGCCCTGCTTCACTCCGTTTTGTTTTTCAATAGCCTCCTCGATGGTTTTATACCTGATCAGGTAGAGGATCGGCGCAAATGTTTCCTGCTGAACGATTTCAAATTCGTTTTCAACAATGGCGATAGCCGGCTTCACATAACAACCCGATTCGTAACCTTTGCCTTCCAGTACTCCTCCTTTTACCACAAACTCGCCGCCTTCCGCTTTTATCTTTTTTAATGCATCCAGGTAATGCTTCACGGCCTGCTTGTCGATAAGGGGCCCGACGTGATTCGCCGTGTCCAGGGGATTACCAATGACTAACTGGCCATACGCTTTTTTCAGCCGCTCCTTTACTTCGTCAAATACGGATTCCTGAACGATCAGCCTGCGCGTGGAGGTACACCGTTGCCCGGCAGTCCCCACCGCTCCAAACAATGCACCGCGGATCGCCATGTCCAGGTTCGCATGTTCCGTTATAATGATCGCGTTGTTCCCTCCGAGTTCCAGCAGTCCCCTGCCCAACCTTTCGCTCAACGTCCTGGCAACAGCCTTTCCCATACGGACCGACCCGGTAGCGGAAATCAACGGAATACCTTCGTTCCCCGACATCAACTGGCCGATCACATAATCGCCGTTCACAATACACGATACACCTTCGGGTACCCTGTTCTTCGCGAATACTTTATTTACGATATGCTGACAGGCAATACTGCAGAGCGGTGTTTTTTCGGATGGCTTCCAGATACAAACGTCACCACAAACCCATGCCAGCATGGCATTCCATGCCCAGACGGCAACAGGAAAATTAAATGCCGTGATAATTCCAACGGTTCCGATCGGATGCCACTGTTCATACATCCGGTGATCGGGACGCTCGGAGTGCATAGTCAGCCCGTGAAGCTGACGCGACAAACCGACGGCAAAATCGCATATATCGATCATTTCCTGGACCTCACCCAATCCTTCCTGATAAGATTTTCCCATCTCATAGGAAACCAGTTTTCCCAGCGCTTCTTTGTTTTTCCGGAAAGCCTCACCCAGTTGCCTCACGATCTCTCCGCGTTTCGGCGCCGGCCAGGTGCGCCATTCCCGGAAACCCTGCTGCGCGGCAAGCGTTACTTTTTGAAATGTCTTTTCATCGCCCGCGTAAACGGACCCGATGCGCTTTCCATCCGCGGGTGAGACAGAATCGATCAGACCACCCGTTGACCGGTACCACTTTGCGCCCGTGGATACGCCGAGGTTACTTTTTGCTATCCCCAGCGCCGTGAGGGCTTCTTTTATACCAAAATCTTTCATTGCTGTTACCAGAATGCGCAAAGGTAAGAAAATGCGCGGATGTAACAGTGCCCGGTGCGGGCTGCATTCCGGAACTTACCAGTCAACGCCGTAGGTCCCCTTCTGTCCTCCGGGATAATAGCCTTCGATGAGGATACCACCCTTTTTGAATTCGAGGATGCGGTTGAGGTCTTCGACATTGTCGACGGGAATCTTATCGATGAATCCGATGACAAATCCCTTTTTTATTCCCGTGTTTTTCCATTTGCCAGAAGGAACATCCTTGATCCTTACACCACCCTCGAGCTGAAGGGATGCCAGTTCCTTGAATGGCAGATCCTCCACTTCAACGCCGCCCAATTCGTGTTTGATCTCTTTTTTCACTACCGACTCATTGCCTTCATTATTGCGCAGGCGCGCTTTTACCTCGTTGACATTTCCCTCGCGCAGGTAGGAAACCAATATCTCCTTGCCGGGACGGTTCCGTGCAACCAGCTCCTGCAGCTCGGAAACAGAACCGATCTTGTGACCATCGATACCCACGATCACGTCGCCGGTCAGAAGTCCCGATTGTTCCGCCGCGCTGCCTGCGTTCACATAGTTCACCAGGGCGCCCTGGCTGACCTTCAGGTTCAGGTCCTCAGCGATCGCCGCGTTGACATCGCTGATGCGCACACCGAGCAGCCCACGCTGCACCTGGCCGAACTCCAGCAGGTCATCCATTACTTTTTTAACAAGACTCACCGGTATGGCAAAGGAATATCCCTGGAAACTGCCGGACGATGTCGCGATAGCGGAGTTAATACCGATCAGCTCTCCCTTTAAGTTGACCAGCGCACCACCGCTGTTCCCCGGATTTACCGCCGCGTCGGTCTGAATAAATGCTTCAACCTGAAGGTTGTTACGGTCCCGAAGGATATCGATGTTACGTGCCTTCGCACTCACTATTCCCGCGGTTACCGTGGAGTTCAGGTCAAATGGATTACCGACAGCCAGCACCCATTCGCCGGGTGTGATACGATCCGAATCGCCGTACCGGATAAAGGGAAGGTTACGCGCCTTTATTTTCAGCAAAGCGAGGTCCGTTGTCGGATCGGTACCGACGAGTTTGGCGTAAAAACGCTGGTTGTTGTTCATCACCACTTCAATGTTACTGGCGTCTTCGATCACGTGATTGTTGGTGGCGATATATCCATCGTCCGAAATGATGACGCCCGAACCGGACGAACGCGACGGCGCTTCGAGGTACAACTCCAGCGGGTTGACGCTAAAATCCCCCGGCCCGTAAGAGGTACGGATATGTACAACACCCGAAGTCACCGTTTTGGCTGTACTCAAAAAGTCCATGCCATCCGGAACCTGATAAGCCGTATCGGCGCTGTAGCCGGCGAAGATCGACTTTTGCCTTCCCTCTATGGATTGATACGATGCCGTTGGAAAATCCAGAAACCGCAGTGTAAACATCGAACCCAGCACTCCGCCTATACAAGCGGTGAGCATTACTATGAGAATTAAGATTGATCGCTTCATACCTGTCCCCTTTATTCTTATTTCTTTTTTGAGTGAATAGAAAGTTAACGTTTCTTTTTCAAAAATGATTGCCTGTCGGTGAAGAGCATCCGGGATTTTCTTCGAAAGAGAAGTTTCCTGAGCCGGATTCTTTTCCCGGGGGTATGAGCCGCTGATTCTGCCCGATAGAAAGCACCGCTTTCGGAATTCCCCAAAATTATCCGAACTTCAGCAGACCTAACCTGCCCCGATATGAAAATCTACCTGCCGGTGATCACCGTGATACTATTCATCGCCTGCGGCCGAGGCGGGGAATACGGGGGCAACGATCCCTCGGCCGTTTACAGCAAGCTGCGATCCTGCGCCGTTGAGGGAAGTGCCGATTCCGTCTTTTTCGGAACGTATGCTGTCTTTGAAAATCGTGGTACGGGGCAAGGTCGGAAAATTGAGCTGAGCATCACCGTCATCCCGGCTACGCGGCAGGACTCGGTGCTCGCACCCATCTTTTTTTTCGAAGGAGGACCGGGCGTCGCCGCTTCCGGCAGTGCCGGATTCTATGCCATGCGCGACAACCCATACCGACGTTATCACGACGTGGTGCTGATCGATGCCAGGGGCACGGGCAATTCGAATGCACTTCACTGCCGCACCCTTGAATTTAAAGCCGGATTGCAAAATCAGTTTGAAGAAATGTACCCGGAAGAAGCCGTAAAAAAATGTTACGATTCCCTGTCGGAACGGGCGGACCTGGCACAATATACGACCACGAATATAGCTGCCGATATGGATGAAGTGAGGCAATGGCTCGGCTATGACCGCATCCACCTTTTTGGTCTGTCCTTCGGGACCCGCCTGGCGCTGGAGTACATGAGGCGATATCCTGACAAGGTCGAGACTACCGTTCTCTGGTCGCCGACAACTACATACAGCCGGATGCCCCTGTACCATGCGTCATTCGCGCAGACGACACTGGAAAAAATTTTCGCGCACTGCAGCGGCGATTCCTTGTGCCGCTTAAATTTTCCCCGCCTCAAAGAAGAGTTTGACGAACTGATGCTCAAAGGACTTCAGGCTCCCTTCAAGGTTTCCCATCGCACAGCCGGCGGACAAGTACTTTCCCTCAGCATACCCTGGTATGCCTTTCAGACGCGGATCCGTTCCATGATGTATGCGCCGTTTACGATGCGTCAGATTCCCTATGTTGTCCACGAAGCCTCTCTCGGAAACTGGAAACCATTTATCGCCATGTTCCCGGAAGGTCCCGACAACAACGACTTCATTGCCGAGGGTTTGTATTTGTGTGTGACCTGCAGCGAAGACGTTCCCTTCATTACACCGGATGAGACCACGTCATTGGCCAACGGTACATTTATGGGTACGTACCGGGTGGATCAGCAGCAGACGGCGTGCGCTAACTGGGTCCGGGGAACCATTCCCGACGACTTCGGGAAACCCGTACAATCCGGTGCGCCCGTGCTGATCCTGACCGGAAGTTACGATCCGGTAACCCCCCTATCCATGGCAAAGGATGTAGCACGTTATCTGCCCAATAGCCAGGTCGTTGAGATTGCGGAAATGGCTCACACGTTCGACGGATTGAGCAACGAGGATTGTTTTGACGGCCTGGTGGTAGCGTTTTTCGATCAGTCGGGACGATCGCCGTTGAATTCAGCCTGTGTGCAATCGATGAAGCCGGACGCATATAAGGTTGGCGAATAGAAGAACAAGCCTGCTTGTTTAGTGACGTTCCATCAGATCAGTACGGACACCTCGTCTTCCACATCCTGTTTACGTCCCCTGTTTTTCACTACGGTGTTACCCGCCAGGAGGATGAGGAAACTGATCCATACACACGCTGACATCATGCCGATCATCGGCAAAGCGGTGTTGTTGTGAAAAACGCTGACCAGCGCGGAGACGATCGCACCGGTGCTCATGCGCCAGCTTCCCAGTAACGCGGCGGCGCTGCCGGTATGCATGACGAACGGTGCCAGCGAAAGCGCGGTGGCATTCGGGCCGATCAGTCCCTGGCCCGTCAGAAAAACGAACATCAGCGCCAGGAGGCCGTAAAGTCCCAGGTCTCCGTACAACGTTGTGCCTACTAGTACAATTCCCGTAATACCCTGGTAAACGAGGGTCACTTTAACGATCTGCTGGCTTGTAAAACGTTTCAGCAAAAAATGATTCAACTGCGTGGATCCGATCATGGCGCAGGCGAGAAAGGCGAAGATCCACCCGTATTGTTGCTCGGTGACATGGTAGATGTTCATAAAAACATCCGGCGAACCGGCGATGTAGGCGAACGGAGCCGCGGTAGCCAGGCCTCCTGCCAGCGTGTAGATCAAAAACTGCGGATGCCTGACAACGGTGTAAAAATTACCCAGTACCGCTTTTGGTTTCAGGGATAAGGAACGATCCGGGGGTCTGCCCTCCGGCAAAAAGAAAAACACGGCCGCCAGGATCAGGGCCGTAATGATCGCCAGGATAATAAATACCCAGTGCCAACCCGGTCCGGCCGTTACGTATCCGCCGACTGTCGGGGCGATCATTGGTGAAACGGCGATCACCAGGGTGATCATGGAAAAAGCCTGCGCTGTTTTGTTAAGGGGAAAAAGATCGCGTACCAGCGCCTGGGCGGCAACCATACCCACGCAACCGCCGAGTGCCTGGAGAAGACGCATGGCTATCAGTGAATTAACGGAGCCCGTAAACGCGCATCCGACGGACGCAACGATATAAAGGACGAGGCCGGCATACAATGGAAGTTTTCGGCCGAAGCGGTCCAGCAGCGGACCATACAACAACTGGCCAATAGCGATACCGATGAAGTAACTGGTGAGTGACAACTGAACCTGGCTGATACTGACGTTCAGGTCTGCAGCAATCGAAGGAAATCCCGGAAGATACATATCGATGGAGAACGGGCTGATTGTCGCCAGGGCGCCCAGGATAAGTATGATGTAGAAATATTCCTTTCGCGTCATGATTCGGATTGGTGCAAAGATAGGGTTTAACCTTCAGCTCATTCCATAAGTTCCTGCACCGTGACCTGCAGACCATGATCAGGGGAAACAAAAAAAAGGCGCCCCTTGCGGAGCGCCCGAACCACTTGACTAACTTAACCCTCTAACCCTTAGTTAACCTTAATGGTTGTCTTTAATACTTTCTTTTCATCCTTTGGAACAGTGATTTCCAGGATACCGTTGTTGTACTTCGCGCTGATCTTGCTGGCATCCACATTTTCAGGGAGCGAAAAAGAACGGCTGAAGTTTCCATATTGTGTTTCCACTACATGGAGGTTGTTTTCTTTTTTCTCTTTCGAGAATTTTCTTTCACCGCTGACGGTAAGAAAATTGTCGTTGAGGTCGATTTTAAAGTCTTCTTTGGCTAAGCCTGGGACGGCTACACCGATTTCGTAGGCAGTTTCATTTTCCAGGATATCAACCTTTGGAACGAAGGAGTACGAAGAACCACCCGTGCGGGCCAGTGAATCGTTAAAAAAACGATCGATCAGGTTGCTGAATGATGTCGGCACGAAATCATTAGCGGTGTTATAACGAACGATGCTCATAGTATTTGTTTTTTTTGTGTTTAACATGAGTTTTAAGAACACAAAGGCTATTAGGGAAAAATGTGCCGGAGGTGTTTTGGATGGTTTTTTATGTCATTATGGCCTGAATTGAGTATGTTCCTGGAATATTCAAGACAATATGACTTGTTTCTACAGTCGATTTTGCTGGAAAGGTTGGTTTTGGAGGATTATAACCCGGCTGATGAATTTTGAAGAAAAGCGGGAATGTTGTAACATTGTAATGTTACAGTTGGTTGTATGCCCAAAGAGTACGTTGCCTATAAGGGAGATCAGTTTTCTATAGAGTGGTATTACTCCGCGAAGGGTGAAAGCCAGTCGCTGGAATATTACCGCGGGCTTGATCCCGGCGACCGGATCAAGGTGCTCAAACTGTTCAAGATAATAGGCGACATCGGCAGGATAAGGGATGAAGCCAGGTTCAGAAATGAAGGCGATAAGATTTATGCCTTCAAACCACAGCCTCATCGTTTTCTGAGTTTTTTTGTCGAAGGAAAAAAAATGATTGTAACCAATGCGTTCTGGAAAAAGCAGGATAGGATGCCGGCAGCGGAAAAAGAGCGGGCTCTAAACTGTATGAAATCCTATCAGGAAAGAGTAAAGGGGGATAAATATTATGAAAAAGGTAAAAAAGATGGTTAGAAAAACTAAAGGGGAGTTGAGTACCTTTGAAAGGGAAATGCAGGATGCCAGATTCAAGGCGGCCTTTGACAAGGAGTATAAGGAATTTGTCTTGCAGGAACTGCTGGCCGGTATGTCGCAGGGCGATGAGAAATCCGTCCGCAGCCTGGCTACCGCAGCAGGACTGCATCCAAATGCCATTCAGAATTTACGGTCAGGCAAAACAACCGATATCAAACTCACTTCATTTCTGAAAATCGCCAGGGCACACGGTTTTACACTGGAGCTGGTGAAGGGCGATGTGCACATACCGGTTGCCCCTAAAATAAACAAGGCGGAATACGTCTCCTGATTTCTGCCGCGACACAAAAGCGAACCATTCATTGCAGCGATGGCCGAATTCATTCCATAATTTCGATAAGCTAAGCACCTTACTGCCTAAAAAAACATAGAAGCCTCCTACTATTCTATAAGCGAAGCCTCAATTTCTTTCGGAAATAGTTTCGGAAAAAAAACAGCGAGCAACCTTGACCGGAACATTTATCCTTAAATGGGATCGAACACTGTCGGATTTTAACAAACCGATAAGGAAAATTTTACGGTTAATTTTAAGGGGCTCAAACAAGATCTTCGAATCTATATAAGACGCTAACATTAAACTTGTTACAATATTTATTACATGTTATCAGATTTTTTATTCAAACTGTTTTTTAAGGGTTCATTTAAGGGTCTAAAATAGACACAGGGCACCTCGTCTCTGAATCAGCCAATAATGCCAGCGGAGCCGGACTTCTGTTGTCATTCATCCCTTATAATATTGATCACCACATTTCCCTTTTTTAGAAATGACTCCACATAACGATGCGCATCCCTGATTTCCTCAAGCGTATATCTCCGGTCTATTACAGTAATTACTTTACCCGATTCGATGAGTTCTTTTAAATCCAACAGATCATGACTACCTGATGCCGGAGAGCCGGACACAGAAACAAACTTTCCGCCTTGTTTCAATAAATGCTTACATGCCTGTTTGGATGTTTTTCCCACAGCATCGAAAATAATATCAAAGCGCATTTCCGTTTTTGTAAAATCGTCTTTCGTATAATCTATGATCTTTTGAGCTCCAAGCTGCGACACAAGATTCACATTTGAGGTACTGCACACTGCCGTAACTTCAGCGCCAAACGATTTAGCAATCTGAACGGCAAAGGTGCCCACACTTCCCGATGCCCCATAGATCAGCACACGGTCGTCCTTTTTTATCCCACCCTGCTTCAAGAACCGCAATGCCGTAAGCCCCCCGATCGGAACAGTCGCAGCTTCTTCAAAGGACATATTCGACGGTTTTAAAGCGATTAGATCATTTTCCGGAAGGCACGTGTATTCGGCATACGCCCCGAACCTTAAACCACACGATGCAAAGACAGGGTCACCTTTCCTGAATGACTGGACTTTTTTGCCAACGTCTTCAATCACTCCGGCTAACTCAAATCCCAGGATTTTAACTCTGCCGGGTTTGAACAATCCATTAAAAAGTCTGGCGAGAAACGGGTCGGCCTTTCGCATACGCCAATCTCCTGCCGACACGGTTGTTGCATGGATCTTTATTAATACTTCATTTTCCTTTGGTGTCGGCTTATCGATGTCCTTTAATTCAAGAACATCGGGTGAACCATATTTCTCATAAACGACTGCTTTCATTACTCAACGTTTTGTTGTGACTAATTTACACACCGGATGCCTCACACTTTTTTCTGTATTGAGAAAAATAACGGAAACGATTTTTGACATGCCTGTCATGAAAACTATTAAGGAAGTTATCACCCTTTTGCGGTTATCCGCGACGGCTTGAAGCCTTTGACAATAAGATAGACCCCAAGCGAAAACTCAAACAGGGCGACTGGTACGGCGAAGAGCGCTGTGATGGAATCGCGCTGACCGAGGAGGCCGAAAAGTACGGAGGCGTCACCAACGATGAGCACCAGCCCCCCGATGATTCCGATAAGTGAAAGTCCCCTGGGTACCAAACGCGAGTGATACAGCAAGAACCCCAGCAATAAGTCGTTTATAGCCGGCATAAAGCTCTGCCCGATGAGAAATATACGGTCGTACATAATTACTAATGTCCGGCCGGTCGCTAACGCCTCGGCACCAACGCCCGTCTGCCGCAGCGTCACCACCGTCAGCAAGAACATGACCCCTGCGAAGATGGTCCCGGCCTCCAGAATTCTGGCACCCACCAGACCCAAAGCGGCCCCTTCGTTCTGCTTTCTGAGCACCGGGTACAACGCGACGGCTGAGCCGATGCATGTGAGTGCTACGACTATTTCAAGAATACTTCCGGTTATAACGGCAGTATCAGGACCAGGGCCAACGATATAGTTGGGATCATGTACGGCACCATAGAGCCATAGCGTCGGGATCGATACAAATGTGAGCAGATAAAGCGCACCGGCGACCAGTGAAGTTTTCCTGTTTGAATCCATTGTTTTCATCTTTTAGAATTTAAAACCGGGTTAGATATATTTTCTGTTATCACTACTTGTTTCTTGCCAGTGGATTGGTTTTCCAGGGTTTGGAAAAGCGTAAACTGATATTGAGATACCGGTTGTACATTTCCCTGTCGTTCGAAATATTTGACAACCCATAGGTGTATCGCACATCTAAAACAACACTCTTTTGCTTCACCTTAAACCGGTAACCGGCGCCCATCTGGATGCCCGCATCCACACGCTTAAAGCCTTCGGCTGAACTATTAAAGGAGATCGCTTTAGTGGAGCCTTCCATTTTCCGCGTTCCGTAAAAACTGTATGCGATGGATGGACCCGCATTTACGTAAAATTTACGGATGTTGAAACGCGCTAACACCGGTAACTCCAATTCATAAAACCGAAGGGTTGTCCTGTTTGTGGTGAGTGGATTATTGGCCGTTAACGCGCCCCCTTTCATAATAAAATACAACTCGGAAACCAGTGTAACTTTTGGGGTGATACCCGCCTGAAACGACGCCCCGACCTGTGCGCCAAACGTGGATTTCTTGTGGTCTGTTAGGGAACTGTTGGAGTTTCCGTAGTTAACGTTTGTACTGACAATGTTGAGGAGGAAATCCAGATAGGTGGCTGTTACCTGATCGTCCTTGATCCTGCCTGACCGCGCACCTTCTAGTTGACCAAATGTGTTCCCGGCAAGGAAAATCATACCTAGTATGAGTCCTTTTTGTACGTTTTTCTTCATCATTGTTGTTTTTTGAACAAATGAAGAGTAATGCGCCAGGGGCTACAATTCTGTTATGCAAAGCCGGGGGATACGTCTGCAAACCGGGCATTTCAGCCTGTCAAATAATGGGGGGATTGTTAGCTGTTTTTGATTAGCTCAAAGAAAGCATCCTTATAAGTGTCTGAAATGGGAATCAACTGGTCCCCTATTTTAATCCTGCCCCGCTCAACGGATACAATCTTATTGAGGGCCACCATATACGACTTATGCACACGGCAGATCAGGCTGGGGGGGATCAGTTTTTCAAACTCGCTGAAATTCTGCAGCGTCATGATCTTAATGTTTTTATGTACCGTATGAATTCTGCGGTAATCCCTCATCCCTTCGATGTACAGGATTTCATTAAGCATGATTTTTTCCAGCCGGTTCTCAGTCTTTACAAAGATGTAGTCCGGTTGGGATTCGGAAGCGTGACGCCCCAAATTTACCTGCGCCTTATTTACGGCTTGCAAGAAGCGGTTAAAGGTGAAGGGTTTTAAAAGATAGTCGGTTATCTGCAGTTCATAACCCTTCAATGCATACTCCTGGTAGGCTGTTGTAATGATCACCTGGCTGTTTATTCTGGAACTTTCAAGCAATTCAATACCGGACAACTCGTCCATATTGATATCCAGGAAAAGCAGATCCACTTTATTGCTATTCAGATACGCCAGGCCCGTAAGCGCATTGTCGAACGTTGCGGTCAGGTGCAAAAAAGGAACCTTGTTCACAAAATCCTTTGTCTTCTCAAGCGCAAGGGGCTCGTCTTCAATGATGATACACGTATATTTAGTCATGGGGAATGGTTAAACTGACGCTGTACAGTTCATCACTTTTATTCACTTCCAGTGTATGCCTTCCTGAATAAATAAGATCCAGTCGCTTTTTAATCAACTCATTTCCCAGGCCGCCACTGGTTTGCTGAACCGGCTGCTTCGAATCGTACCTGTTCTCACAGAGCAATTGGATCTTGTCACCCTGTACATCCAGGCGGACCGTAATGGCGTTTTCAAGCTTCTTGTTTGTGGCGTGTTTAAATGCGTTTTCAATGAATGGAATAATGATCATGGGAGCGATACGCTTATCCCCGATAGTACCCGTTACGGTAAAGTTCACATAACTTTCATTCGCGGTCCTTATTTTTTGAAGGGCAATGTATTTGGTGATGTACTCTACTTCTTTGGACAGCAGGATTTTGTCGCTTTTCGTTTCGTACAGCACAAACCGTATGATATCGGAAAGTTTGTTCAGGTATTCGGATGCCCTGACAGCGTCCTTTAAAATCAAGGCGTCGATGTTATTAATGGTGTTAAATAAAAGATGCGGATCAAACTGTGATTTTACCAGCGCCATTTCCATCTGGTGGCTTTTTTCCTTCAGTTCCTCTTTCAATTTAATTTCATTGAACCACGTGATAAATCCTTTGATCACCAGGGCTACAAGGCCACACAATAAACCGATAAAGGTCATCACGAAGATTACGCGGACAGCCGTGGACCTTCCCTTTTTTCCGCCTTCATCCATGTCAATGATTTGACCCGATTCAATGAAATACCGGATGAGGGAATATCCGATCAGGGCCGCTCCCGTCGAAATCAGTAAACCATACACGATGGAAAGAACAATCTTCCGTTGCTGGAGGTACCTGGGAAATAAAAAGAAATAAAACAAAAAATAGCAAAGGCAGGACGGAATAAACGCAAACAGCAATATGTTTTTAAAGGCATTCATCACGAGGAATGCACTGTGATTACTGCGATAGTACAACGCCAACGAAATAAATATCAACAGAAAGTAACACGCCCAGAAACCTACATGCAGCAAAATGACAAAAGACTTCCTCATAGATAAAAGTACCGAATAAATAAGGACCGATGAGCCGGATGGTGAAAGTGCTATTCGGGTCACCAGCCTTCCCTATCAATATAATTAGGATAGTGCTCTTCGCGAATTACTGTGACCAATGTTCTGTTCCTGAAACAAACCTCAATCTCAGGTTATCACAATAAAATGATTACTGGTGCCTTGGGACGTAGATGCTTATGCGCAAACCTACAAAATAAAAAAGGCAGCTGCGGACTGCAACTGCCTGATTTTGAAGCTCCTCCTTTTGGACTTGAACCAAAGACCCTCTGATTAACAGTCAGATGCTCTAACCAGCTGAGCTAAGGAGGAATTTTCCCTTAAAAGGAGTGCAATATTAAGGACTTGTTCTATAAATCTCCAACACCAGCCGCGATTTTCTTGTGGTTTGCAGGAAAATAAATCAGTGCATACAACGGACTTAACGGCACAATAATCCAGTGGAATACGCCCATCCGCATAAAATATTTACAACACGGGGGCAAAACCTTGTTCCGTTCGTCCCGTTCATTAACTTTGTAACTCAAAGTACTTTTAGATGAAACCCATTCCCGAATACGAAAAAGACCTCGCCTCCATCCGCAACATGATGGAACGATCCGCCAAATTCATATCACTCAGCGGTTTATCGGGGGTACTGGCCGGCATTTACGCCCTCGCCGGCGCCGTTACGGCCTATTTCCTCGTGCATTATCCCATCTCTCCCTTCCGCTTCCGCATCTATTCCGTCACCGACGGGGATGTGCTCTACAAACTGATCGCCATCGCCGCTGTCGTGCTGATCGCCTCCCTCTCCACCGGACTGTGGTTCAGCCAAAAAAAAGCGAAAAAGAACGGACTCAACCTGTGGTCGCCGACAACGAGGATGCTGCTGATCAACGTCTCCATTCCCCTGGTCACAGGCGGGATCTTTATCCTCATCATACTGGCAACCGGGCACTTCGGACTGGCGGCGCCGGCAAGCCTGATCTTTTACGGCCTCGCGCTGATCCAGGGTAGCCTCAACACCTATGATGAGATCCGCTACCTGGGCTTTTCCGAGATCGCCCTGGGACTGATCTCCGCGATGTTTCCAGGCTTTGGCCTCATCTTCTGGGCATTGGGGTTCGGGGTCCTGCACATCGTATACGGAACCATCATGTATAACAAATACGATAAGTGAAAAACCCTTTTGAAAATTTAGATAAGGTCCTGGAGCATCGCGTCCGGTTACAGATCATGTCTGTGCTGGTCGCGAATGATGGCTATGAGTTCAATGCCCTGAAAGAGGTCCTGGCGATCACGGATGGAAACCTCGCCTCCCACATCAAGGCGCTGGAACGGGAAAAGTACGTCTCCGTGTCAAAAACTTTTGTGGACCGGAAACCAAACACACGGTACAGGATCACGGAACGGGGACGAAACGCTTTCCGGAAACACCTGGAGGCGCTGGAGGCTGTAGTAAAACAGCAACGCTAATTTTTTTATGTATGAACTTTGAATTTAAAAGTACTTTTAAACACTCATGGAATGAAGGTTAAAATGATCCTCCCGGCCCTCACCGAAGCCGAGAGTCCGTTCTGGAGACCCATCAAATACTCCCTGTTCCCGCCGTTGGGACTGGCAACACTCGCCGCATACCTCTCACCCGACGACGACATCGAGCTGACGGACCAGCATGTGGAACAGGTTAACCTCAACGACAACCCCGACCTCGTGATCATCCAGGTATACATCACCAACGCCTACCGCGCCTACTCTTTCGCCGACCACTACAGGAAGCAGGGCGCTTACGTGATCCTCGGCGGACTGCATGTTACGTCGTTGCCGGAGGAAGCGGAAAAACACGCCGACTCCATCTTCCTGGGCCCGGGAGAATACACCTTCCCTCAATTCCTGAAGGACTTTAAGAACGGCGCACCTAAAAAACGATACTCCTCTCCCGTCCGGACGCTGGATAACGTCCCTCCTATCCGCCGCGATCTGATCAAACGCCACCTCTACCTTGTTCCAAACTCCATCGTTGTGACAAGGGGATGCCCCCATCACTGCACGTTTTGTTACAAGGACGCCTTTTTTGAAGGGGGTAAGTCGTTTTATACGCAGGCAGTAGACCAAGCGTTACTCGAGATCGACAGGCTTCCCGGCCGCCACCTCTATTTCCTGGACGATCACCTCCTCGGAAACGCCAGGTTCGCCTCCGCGCTGTTCGAGGGTTTGAAAGGAATGAACCGGGTATTCCAGTCCGCCGCTACCGTCGATTCGATCCTGCGCGGGAACCTCGTGGAGCAGGCGGCGGAGGCGGGCTTGAGAAGTTTATTCGTCGGCTTCGAAACATTCACGGGCGAAAACCTCCGCCAAAGCAACAAAAGACAAAACCTCCACCAGGACTACACCAAAGCCGTAAAACGGCTGCACAACCTGGGTATCATGATCAACGGAAGCTTCGTCTTCGGCCTCGATCAGGACGACAAGGATGTATTCAGCCGCACCGTGGAGTGGGGAATAGAAAATGCCATAACCACCTCCACCTATCACATCCTTACACCCTACCCGGGAACACAACTCTACACCTCGATGCTGAGGGAAAATCGGATCGTCACCAGCAACTGGGACCTGTACGATACCCGGCATGTCGTTTATAAAACGAAAGGGATGTCGGCGGAAGAACTGGAAAACGGCTATCACCGGGCTTACAGGGAGTTCTATACCTGGAGCAACATCGCGCGCGCCAGCGCCAATCACGACACGGTTAAACACATGCTCAAACACTTCCTCTACAGCGGAGGCTGGAAAAAATTTGAACCCTTGTGGAATTTCATCATCAAGACGCGAAACCTCAACACCATGCTACCCCTCCTGGAATCCATCCTTTCGAAAGTAAAAACACCGAAGGAAAGATCCGCGGCGCCCGGAGGTTTTGAAATACCCGGCTTGTCATTCAATCCAATGAACAATAACAATCAAACACTCAACTAAAATCAAACTGTCAACTTATGGAAACATTATCGCAACCTCAGAACATCCTGGAACGATTTAACCGGTGGATACAGGAGTCCATCATGGTCAAACTCTTCTCCATCGGCTTCCTTATCCTCATCCTGCTGATCCCGTCATCCTGGATCCAGGACATGATCGTGGAACGCCAGCTGCGCGCCGAGCAGGTCATGGCGGAAGTCTCCGACAAATGGTCGGGTGCCCAGACGTTATCGGGCCCCGTACTGGTCATTCCTTACCGGAAACAGGAAATCTTTGACCTGGGAAAAGAAGGAAAAGAAGTCCGCGAACACATTGAAAAAGCGTATTTTCTTCCGGAAGACCTCGATTTCTCCGGAGACATCAAACCGGAAACCCTTCATCGCGGAATCTTCGATGCCGTTGTTTATGAATCACCGCTGGAGATCCGGTCCGCCTTCGTAAAACCGGACTTCAAAAACCTTTCCATCGCAGAGGAAATGGTGAACTGGAAGGATGCCTACCTGATCTTCGGTATCACCGACCTCCGCGGTATCAGCGACAATCCAACGATTACCATAGGCGGCAACGCGTATGGCGCGGAACCTTCCAATAATATCGGCGTCTCCGTCAGGCGTACACGAAACGAAGCCCAGGCGGACTATACCTATAGTGTACCGGAAGCAGCCAGCGCCGCTTCCAGCAACGGTATCATCGTCAAGTTGAACTGGGAAACACCACCGGCATTTACCGAAAAGGAAAATGTAAAAATAAAACTGAACCTGAAAGGCAGCCGGAGACTCGACTTTGTACCCGCGGGAAAAACCACAACCGTAAAACTGAAAGGCCCCTGGGCGGACCCAAGTTTCGACGGCGAATTCCTGCCTGCAACACGCGTCGTCTCGGACAGCGGTTTCTCCGCCTCCTGGAAGGTGCTCCACTTTAACCGCCCGTTTTCACAACAATGGACGGAAGACAACCAACAACTCACGGGCGCCGATTTCGGGATTAAGTTTCTCATCCCCGTGGATCAATACCAAAAAAGTATCCGCACCTCAAAATACGGTGTGCTCATCATCTTACTGACGTTCATCGCCTTGTTCCTGGTGGAGATCACACAGAAGATCCGGATCCATCCTTTCCAGTACATCCTCATCGGCGCCGCCCTCACTATCTATTATACGCTGCTGCTCAGCTTCTCCGAACACGTCGGGTATAACGTGGCCTATGTGATCGCGTCGATGGCTACGGTCATCCTGATCAGCCTTTACTCCATCTCCTTCCTGCGTAACACCAGGCTGATCATCCTCTTCGCGCTGTTGCTGATCATTTTTTACGCCTTCATCTTCATCATCATCCTCCAGCAGGATTTTTCACTGCTGCTGGGAAGTATCGGATTGTTCTTCATCGTCGGACTGCTTATGTACTTCTCCAGGAAAGTAAACTGGTATCAGGGTGCAGCCGCCTGATGGCATCCTCATCAATAAAAAAAAGCCCGGAGACGATCCGGGCTTTTTCATTTTGATTCCATTGGATTAATCCTTCTCCAGGAATGGATACCGGTAATCGACGGGCGTCACAAATGTTTCCTTGATCGTTCGCAGGGACACCCATCGCAGCAGGTTCACCTTCGCTCCGGCTTTATCATTCGTTCCCGATCCGCGCGCGCCACCGAAGGGCTGCTGGCCGACAACGGCGCCCGTGGGCTTGTCGTTGATGTAAAAATTACCGGCCGCGTTCGTGAGCTTCTTTGTAGCCAGTTCGATCGCATAGCGGTCTTTTGAAAATATGGATCCCGTCAGGGCATAGGGTGATGTACTATCCACCAGCTCCAGGGTTTGTTCGAAATTCTCCTCGTGATACACGTACACCGTCAGCACCGGGCCGAAGATCTCCTCGCACATCGTCAGGGATGTCGGGTCCTTTGATACGATCACGGTCGGTTCGATAAAATAGCCTTTCGACTTGTCGTATTTGCCGCCGGCAATGATCTCGTTGAGGGGATTTTCCCTCGCTTTTTCGATGTAGGTGGTGATGGATCGGAAAGCTTTTTCATCGATCACCGCGTTGATGAAATTTCCAAAATCCTCCGTACCTCCCATGCTGAAACTTTTCAAGTCCGCCAGCAGGAACCGTTTTACATCCTCCCACAGGTTCGAAGGAATATAACAGCGCGATGCCGCGGAACATTTCTGGCCCTGGTACTCAAACGCTCCGCGTGCCATAGCCGTGGCCACTTCTTTCGCGTCGGCGCTTTTATGGACCATGATGAAGTCCTTGCCTCCCGTTTCCCCCACGATACGGGGATAGGATTTATACTTCTGGATATTCTGCCCGATAGTCTTCCACATACCCTGAAATACACCGGTACTTCCCGTAAAATGCAGGCCGGCAAAATCGCGGTGGTTGAAGATCACATCGCCAACGGTAGGCCCATCGGCATAGACCAGGTTGATCACACCATCCGGTAATCCCGCTTCCTTCAGAACCTGCATGATCACGTTCGCCGCATAGATCTGCGTATTCGCAGGCTTCCATACGACGGTATTTCCCATCATCGCCATGGCTGTGGGAAGATTACCGGCAATCGCCGTAAAATTAAACGGTGTCAGCGCGAAGGTAAAGCCTTCCAGCGGACGATACTCCATCCGGTTCCACACACCGGGAGACGACTCAGGCTGATCCTGGTAGATCTGCGACATGAAATACACATTGAAGCGGAGGAAGTCGATGAGCTCGCACGCGGAATCGATCTCCGCCTGGTACGCGTTCTTCGACTGACCCAGCATGGTCGCGGCATTGATCTTGAAGCGATAGGGACCTGCGAGGAGGTCGGCCGCTTTCAGGAAAATGCTGGCGCGGTGCTCCCATCCGAGGGTTGTCCACAGTTCGCGGGCATTCAGGGCGGCGTTGATCGCTTGTTCGATGTGTCCGCGGTCGCCTTCGTGAAAGTACGCCAGGGTATGTCCGTGATCGTGGGGAGGAGATAACGGCTTTTTGTTTCCGGAACGTACTTCTGCCTCGCCGATGTACATGGGAATATCCAGTACCTGGGCGCGTGCTTCGGCGATCGCGTTCTTTAATGCAAGTCGTTCTTTACTACCGGGGGCATAACTTAAAACAGTTTCGTTTTTGGGATGTGGTACACTAAAAAATCCTTTGGGCATAAGATTAAATGATTGAATAGTTAAGGTTAATGATGCCGTAAAGTTACTGTTTTTTTTAATGCCTGGTCGGGTATTCCTGAGCTGTTCTTTTTCACCGCAAAGGCGGAGAGGCGCTGAGGGAGCGCTAAGAATTTGTGCGCATCTTCTTTCTTTAATGCACAACAATCAGCCTATAGATAGAGGTCGGAGATTCCTGAGCTGTTCTTTTTTCACCGCGAAGGCGGAGAGGCGCAGAGGGAGCGCTAAGAATTGTGCGCATCTTCTTTCTTTAATGCACAACAATCAGCCTATAGATAGAGGTCGGGGATTCCTGATATGTTCTTTTTCACCGCAAAGGCGGAGAGGCGCTGAGGTGGCGCTAAGAATTCGTGTCGTGAAAACAGGTTATCGTTTCAAGAAATTGAAACTTGAAATTTAGATCAAGCTATCTTATATCCGGACAACAATTTTCATTGCGGTCCTTAGCGTCATTGCGCCATTGCGGTGAAATAGCGCGCTAACATCCATGCCTCCGCATTTGATTTCCGGCACCTTAAATGCCGATGCACTAAAAACGAATATTGCTCATTCGTCCCTTTTCACCGCGGAGATTCTGTGTTAATAACCAAGCCTTTTTAAATTTAGATATTGAAATATGGATAACTCGGGACATGACTACAATTTGATAGTTTTCAGTTGAGTTATCCACATTCCAACATCGGATAATTATTGTAAA
>JBGSJE010000017.1:0-146847 GCA_041742155.1 Chryseolinea sp.
AATCAACTACAGTAATTGTCTGAAACCTGGACTCCTTTTCTAAAATTCTTCTCTCTCGAGAATCAATCGCCCTTACACTCGTTTCTCAACAAGCTCAGGGCGGGTCCGCTATCAATTATCATCCATTCAATGAACGTTCTATCCGCCAGGTGGCAGATAAATGTGGTCTCTCAACCTAGTCTCTGAAATCCTTCCGATTTCAGCCCTGTTTTTCATTTTGGGAGTGCAAAGGTAATCGAATTGATATCACTTCGCAAAATTCTTTTACTTTTTTTTACCCTTACCTCTTCTCAGCAAAAGGGTCACAAATGTACCTCAGGGAACATATGACGCAAAAATTTTTTGATATTTAGTTATCCACATTCCCTTCACCAACGAAAGAAAAACCACTCCATCCCGGCACGGGTCTGATAATAAACGAATTAGTCCCCAATGTCTAGATCTTTGCTTTTTTAAAAAGCGGAACGGTGCTGCAAGGTTCCCCGAACATAATACTCGCCGCATAAGGTCGTAGCCGGAATGCGGCCTCCACATAGACCGCCTGGGGAACATTTATCTTGCTACAGCCCTTGACCACAACTTTTACGCCCTCGAATTGTTGCCAGTCTACCGCGGAAAGACGCTCTAAAAAAACCGACGTCTCCAGATCCTCTTCCGTTCCGAATACAACCTTATTTGCGTAAGGCTGCAATGAGATCGACAAAAGCATAAATGCCCAGGTGGGTACAATTGCGTCGGCGGAACAGCAAACGGAAACGTACTTGCCCCTGTAAGCCGCCCAATCGTGGTTCCTGATGAACTCGCGGAAATCTTTTTCTTTCAGGATAAGACCCTGAAACAGCTGATCCTTGATATCCAATACTATCCGTTCGCCGGGTTGGTAGAATTCCTCCAGGTCCA
Organism: Chryseolinea sp.; assembly: GCA_041742155.1. Lineage (GTDB taxonomy): Bacteria > Bacteroidota > Bacteroidia > Cytophagales > Cyclobacteriaceae > Chryseolinea. The sequence continues at coordinate 901 of JBGSJE010000017.1, forward strand.
ATGTCACGAGTGAACTGGCAGCAACTTTATTAATAATCTGATCTCCTGGATTTTCCATACCCCTTACAACATCGTTATCAGGTAATTTTGTTCGGCACGACTTCCGTTAAATTTCCTGCACGTTTTATTCTAAACTCCTTCAGATAATAAGGCTCGAAATGCACGAGGTCTTCGATCTCGTTATTCCGGAACTTACGGAGCGCGATTCTCCCCATCTGAGATGCCGAAGGGGTGATCCCGGCTGCGAAAAAAGCATTGGGGTGAGTTAATACCGGCCGGCATTTTTCCGCACCATTTCCAAAAAAAATAATACGATTATCCGCCAGGTGTACTTCAAAACTATGTTCGTCGATAATTTTGGCCTCCACGCCCCCGATAATTTTATTTTCAGCATCCGAAAGCCTGCAATAGACCTCCATTCTTCTTGCGTCGATCATGGGACACAGCCATGCCTTCATCACGTTTACTTCATTCATCTGGGCAGCAAGCAATTCCAATGTACCGATTGAAATGAGTGGGATCGACAGCGCATAACACAGTCCTTTTGCTGTTGACGTCCCGATACGCAGCCCCGTGTACGATCCGGGTCCCGAAGAAACAGCCACCGCATTGATATCCCTTAATCCGACACCGGCGACTTTAGCAACGTCATCGATCAGTCCGGCCAGTCTGGACGAATGGGAATGTTCCACATGAACCTCAGCCATTGCCAGGAGCTCCTCGTTCTCATGTACAGCAACGGAGCATACCGTAGTAGATGTTTCAAGGCTTAGGATTCTGGCCATCGGCAGGAGTAAGGAGTTTTTGGTAAGCCCCGGAATTATTAAGCAACTGCCGGGCCTCCAGAATAGTTTTGTCCCGGTTCAGGGATACGGTCGCCTGACCCTCATTCAACGCATAGTGGAAGCCGATCTGTGCCTCCAGCACTTCTTTGATTTCGTTCCTGAACCTCATTAAATCGGAAGTTTTAGTCGCTTCCACCCTTTCCTTTAAGAGATTAAGCGGCTGTTCCAGGTCAGGGTAGTAGCGTTCCTGCCTGGCTGCGTCAATCAGGAGCTTTGTATTGTGTTCGATAGCCGTCGTATAGGAGAATTTCTGTTCCTTGAGGAACCTCAGGAATTTTTCATAGTCGGCGTCCGGAAAACGAAAGGAAGTTAGATCGGGCCTCGCCGGATTTTCCGCACAATAACGGGAGGCATACTCGAATATCATTCCGGAGTTCAGCAACGCTGACGTTACGGTACTAAGGTAATCGTCGTCGGTACTGATATCGGGATCAAGGCCACCACCATCAAAGACCTTCCGGCCGTTCTTTGTTTTATAGGCCGTCTTTAGCGAATCTGCGACCCGGTCCACCGTTCCGTCTTCTCTTCTATGACTGTAATCCAATGCCTGTATACACCGGCCGCTGGGTATATAATATTTCGCGGTCGTTACTTTCAATTGCGAATTATAGGATAGCTCGCGGGTTGTTTGCACCAACCCTTTCCCGAACGTTCGCTTACCAACAAGGACGGCACGATCATAATCCTGTAACGAGCCCGCCACAATCTCAGATGCCGATGCGCTGCCTTCACTGACGAGTACAACCATGGGTATACTGGTATCGATTGGATTGTTCAAGGTCTTGTATGACTTATTCCAGTCGTCGACCTTACCTTTTGTGGACACGACTTCCAGTCCACGCGGCACAAACAGGCCGACAATATTAACGGCCTCATGGAGCAATCCACCCGGGTTGTCGCGGAGGTCAAGAATGATTTTTTTTGCACCCCTGGATTTCAGATCGGTGAGCGCGTCGGAGACTTCCCTGGAGGCACCGGGAGTAAAGTCGTCCAGTTTAATGTATCCGATCTCCGGTTCCACCAACCCGGAAAACGCAATGTTGGTAAGGGTAATTTTTTCCCGCCTGATTTTTAACGCTATGGATTCCCGCTGTCCCGCCCGTTTTATTTTCAGTTCCACCTCCGTTTTCGGCTGTCCCTTAAGAAGAGCGCTTATTTCGGATGTGGATTTCCCCTGGACATTTTTTCCGTCAACGGAAATAATTTCGTCACCAACTTTCAGTCCTGCCTTAAAGGCCGGAAAATCTTTGTAGGGGTGGGTGATAACGGTTTTTTTATTTATAACACCGATGAGGGCGCCGATTCCGGCGTATTGTCCCGTAGTGGTAATACGAAACGATTCAATCTCATCCTCAGAAATGTAATCAGTGTATGGATCCAGCGACCCGAGCATTCCGTCTATACCTTGCCGGATCAGCTTCTCCGGTTCAACTTCATCTACATAGTACGCGTTTACTTCCTTGAACAGAGTGGCAAAAATATCGAGGCTCTTTGCGATGTCGAAATATTTCTCGGCTGGTTTGCGGAAAGCAAATCCGGCGATGATCAATACACCCAGTATAAACGGCCATTTACGTCTTCTCCACATGATCAAACCTTTTAAAAGTTTTGACTAATCTTTCCTGGATTTGCGCGGACGGCAAAATATCCTTTACACTATAAATATACGCAATGAGTAATTTGTTCCGAACCGTCAGCAGGTTCTTATTAAGACGGTAGGCTTCCCTGATTCTTCTTTTTAAGCGATTTCGGTCAACGGCCTTTTTGAAATTCCGCTTGGATACTGAGATCAGCACCTGGTGAAAAGGGTGACCCTGATCGGGATTAGGCATCACAAACACCTTAAACGGGAATAAATAAAAAGAGGAACCCTTGTCGAAGAGTTCCTGTATAAGTTTTTCCCTTGAAAGTCTTTCTTCCTTTTGGAACGTGAGTTTCCCCATAAGCTGAATTTAATCAATCTCCTTATGGGTTATACCCCAAGGCGATTATTTATGCTTCACCGTCTTCTCGCTGGAAACCGTCAGCTTTTTACGCCCGTTTTTCCTGCGATTTGCCAGCACCCTGCGGCCATTGGCCGTCGCCATTCTTTCACGAAAACCGTGCTTGTTCTTTCTTTTTGTGCGGGAAGGTTGAAATGTACGTTTCATCGCGTTGTTTTATTAGCCTTTAAATAAAAGGGCTGCAAAGATGCCTAGGATTTTCTGGATTTACAAGGCAGACGCCGGCAATTTTATGGTTCCTCGCGCCACAGCCAAACCCGAACCTTTGATTGTCAACCACTTAAGCAAGGAGGTCAGCCAATACGTTTTTGGCCTGCTGCGGTTCCAGCCGGGGCCCGAACTGGGCTACAACCTTGGAAGAAGCCAGGGAAGCAAGCTTTCCGGCCTCGGCGAAACTATGATTGTGCGTAATCCCGTACATAAACGCACCTGAGAACATATCTCCGGCCCCGTTCGTGTCCAGTGCCTTTACTTTATAGGGCTCTATATTAATATAAGTGTCTCCGTCGAAAATAAGGGCTCCGTTCGCACCCAGCGTGATCGCAAACCGTTTGGCTACACCCCTGAGTTTTTCGCGCGCCTCTTTAACCGAGTCGGTGCCTGTAAAAATCATGGCCTCTTCTTCATTGCAAAACAGTAGGTCCACGCTTGCTCCGACTACTTCTGCCATCTGTACCGAAAAATATTTCACCATACTGGGGTCAGAAAAAGTCAGCGCCACATCGATCTTGTTTTTTTCAGCGATCTTTTTCGCCGCCTTTAACGCCTCCAGTCCTTTTGGGCTGGCCACCAGGTATCCCTCGAGGTAAACGTACGACGAGTTCCTGATCGCCTCTTCATCGAGATGTTCGGGCGATAAGAACGAACTGACTCCCAGAAATGTGTTCATCGTGCGATGCGCATCCGGCGTTGTCATGACCAGGCAACGGCCGGAGTGACCCTGGGGACAGTTCTCGTATTTCAGGTTGGTATCTACCCCGTTTCGTTTGATATCTTCCAGGAAAAACTTTCCCAACTCGTCATGAGCGACCAGGCAGGAGTAGAAACTCTTGCCTCCAAACTGATTAATGGCTACGACCGTATTGCCCGCGGATCCCCCACCCGACATCTTACTCCTCTTCATATCGATCACCTTCATCAGCTCGATCTGACGTTTTTCGTCCACCAGGGTCATCACGCCCTTTTCGATATTGTTCTTTTCGAAAAAGTCGTGGTCGACTTCGGTAACGATATCAACGATAGCATTACCGATTCCATAAACGTCATATTTTTTCATGCCGGAAATTTTTCCGCAATGATAGGAAAAAGGAAAGTATATATCTCAATCGAACTGCAGATTGTACCCGCCAAGGTTGAATCGATGCGATAGTGCCTTATTTCTTTCCGCCTTTGTGCTGGATACTGAGCGTCATCTTGTATTTCATAGCCCGGTCCGGGTAGTCTGTAATAATACCGTCGACGCCCATACCTTTCAGGGAGAGCATGTCGCTGATCTCGTTGACGGTCCAGGGTATGACCCGGATCTTCTGTTTGTGCAAGTGGCTTACTTTGTCGCGGGAGAGAAGGCTGAAATGGGGACTGTAAGCCGATGGCTTGAATCCCAGGTCGGCAAGATTGGCATCAATTGATTTTTTGTTCTCCACCAAGGCACTCAGGCGGATTTCAGGATACTTCTGATGCCAGTACTGCAATACACGGAAATCAAAAGATTGAATGACCAGTCTTTCCAGCGGGACGTATTCATTGACAAGGTTGTATACGAGATCGGAAAACTCTTCCACAGAGGGATGATACTTTTTGTCCCAGGAAGGATCGGTTTTGATCTCTATATTATAATCCACCTCGTATGATGCATAACTTTTGATGTGGCTCTCCGCCGCTACGATAACGTCCCGAAGCAACGGTTTGCCTGATTTTACCTTTTCCTGTTCGGGGAACAGCTGATTCCCCTTCGATCCGCAATCAAATGAAGTTACCTCCTCATAGGTCATCTGATAGATGTTGAATTTCTTCTCCTCTTTTTCCGTGTACGTATTACCTGCGGAATCCAGGCATATCGATGCGGCCATCCAGGGTTCATGAGAGACTACCACCTGTTTGTCTTTTGTCACGGCTACATCGAGTTCAAGGGTCGTTACTCCCAGGTCTATCGCCTTCAGAAATCCGGGAATCGTATTTTCAGGCTCCAGTCCACGCGCTCCGCGATGACCCTGAATATCAAATCTCGGAATGTACTGACCTGTTACATTGCCGGCAGTGAGACATAAAAAAATGAGCAGGAAAAATCGGCTAGTCATGGTTCAAAGATAGGGGCACGGTTTGCGCGGTGCAAGCATTCATCGACCCCTCATCCGGCGAATAGGCCCTTTATCTCATAATCCTCATCATCGGGCCTCTTGGCCTCATCCCCATAGGGTTTAAGTGTTTATTAATGGAGTACGTGAAGGTCACCATATAATATCTCCCCAATCCATTCGTTACCTGCCGCTGGAAATAATTGATATCGGCTTCCTGCGAAACACCGATGTTCCTGTCCAGAAGATTATTCACGGAAAACTTTAATTCACCGCTCTTCGCTTTTAAGAAATTCCGGGCGACCGATACGTTCAGCAACGGTATATCCTGTTTATAATCGGTGGTTATACTTTCATAAACGAGGTATTCGAACATCGCTCCAAATGAATAATTCTTCAGGAAAGAAAAATTTGTTTCCGCTGTGTAGGTCTTATTGAAAAACAACTGGTCAGCTGCCGAATTGAATTCATACGATGTCGACTGCCGGCTGAGATTGGCACTCAGGTTCGCGTCGATCAATTCCTTATACCGGAAATTGTAACGGAGTGTTCCTCCGATAGTATTCTGAGCAATGTTACTCTCCTGGTCGTTGAGCACATTGATCCCCGTCTGATGAGTTCCTGTCGCCGTGATACCAAAACGGCTTGACAACTTTTGAATAGGGAAGCTGAAGGTGGCGTTGCCGTTCAAGCGGAAACTGTTGCCCACATTAACCGGTTTTGAAATTCTCACCTGTTGCTCCGTGAAGGTCTGCGACGTTGTAATGGCATTGGTTGTATAGGTCGCGTCTGCGAAAGCGAAGAAGCTCATAAAATTCGCCGGATCGAACGTATTGAAGTGAAGGCGCCAGTTCTGGGCATACGCAGGACGAAGCGCGGGGTTACCAACCGCGAGGTTCAACGGATCGCTGTTATCTACCACGGGCTGCAATTGTTGTATTGTTGGTTCCTGAACGGATGTCTCGTAGTCCAGGCGGAGGTGGCGGTTGGACGAAAAATCGAAGTTGAAGCGTGCAACAGGCAAAATATTCCGATAAGATTTTTGAATGGTTGAATTCGTTAGGATCAATTCACCGTCCAGAGAAGTTAGCTGGAGGCTTGTCCCCAAAGTGACATTGTATCTGGATCGGTTGATCCGAAAGTTCAACCCTGTACGGTGATACTGGTAATCACTTTTGTATTGGTTGCTGAGATCGGCGTTAAAGATTGCTTCGCCGCTGTTGAGATCGAATACACGGCGATCGACGTCGTTGAGGTTCTGACGATAACTATAACTGGCTTCCAGGTATTTCCGGTTACCCAGCGGTTCGGTGTAAGAGAGTCCCGCGCTGTACGTCAGGTTGTTTGTGGTCTGTTCGCTGGACTGCAGGAGGTGAACAACTTCCTCATTACCGTCATAAAAAGTAGTTGTAGCATCCTGCTCGCCGTCGCGATCGGAATCGCTCACCCCAACGGTGGCGTTAGCAGACAAAGTCCGGCCTTTTCTGGCGAACCTGTGCCTCCACAATAAGGCCGCATTGAAGCTGGCGGTAGAGCCTTGTGAAGCGGTGCTGCGATCGCTTTCGTTCTGCACTGAACTATTCCCGTCCAGGTTGAGACTGGAGCTGGTCTCCCTCGCATCCGTATCGTTCAAGGTAAAGGATGTAGTCAGCTTTATTGAATTGAGTGAATCAATCTTGTGGTCAAGAACGGCATTGACCCGGTGGTTTACATTGGTGTTGTTTTGCCTGCTCACCTGGTTGAATGCGAGGTCTCCCGAAGAAAAGTAATTGATGCGGTCTGTGGTTTCCGTAACGTCGTGATCCAGGTAGTTGAAAAAATAACTGCCGTTCACTTCAGTTTTTTTATTGAACTCATTGTTAAAGTTCAACCCTCCGGCATAGTTGCTCATGAGGCCTGTATTCCTTCCTCCGAAATTAAGGGGAACCCCGTTTTGATTGTCGCTGTTGAATTCCAGGCGCACGGCTCCGCCCCCGCCCATCATTTGCTGTGCTCCTCCCGTGAAACTGAGGTAGTCATCAATGGAAAATCCCTGGTCATTTACATTGTTCGCCATTCCTAAAAATGAGAACTGACTGGTTTTTCTAAACCTGTTTACGTTTGCTTTCGCCTGGTAACGACTATCGGTGCCGAGGCCTCCCGACAGATTTCCAAATGCGCCATTTCTCTTTTCCTCTTTCAACTCCAGGTTAATCGTTTTTTCCCGCTGGCCGTCGTCAATACCGGAAAATACGGCCTGATCGGATTTTTTGTCGAACACCTGTACCTTGTCGACAGCGTCGGCAGGAAGGTTACGTGTAGCCAGTTTGGGGTCGCTTCCAAAAAAATTCTTTCCGTCAACGGTGACCTTTCTAACCTGCTCACCCTGCGCACGGATCGTACCGTCGGCATCGACCTCAACACCGGGCAATCTTTTTAAGAGGTCTTCCACGATGGCATTTTCTTTTACCGATCTGAATGCCTCCGCGTTAAATTCGATCGTATCTTTCTTCACCGTTACCGGCGCGCGCTGTGATTCGATCAGCACTTCATTCAGAAGTAAGGTCTGCGGTTTCATTCTGATCGTACCGAGATCGACCGTAACTCCATCCGGTGGAGTGATATGCGTGATCAGCGCGGCATACCCTACGAAACTAACTTTAAAAAGGTAGTCTTGCCGGAGCAAATTTTTTATCTCAAAACGTCCGTCTGCGTCCGTAACGCCAAAATTCACCAACGAAGTATCAGCCGGACTTAAGATCAAAATAGTGGCAGACGGAAGTGCCACACCTGCGCTATCCGTCAATTGTCCGACAACGGATATTTTCTGAGCTAAAAGAATGTGGCTGCTTAAAGCAACCAGGATCAACAGGATATTTTTCATAAACCAGGTCTGTAGTGAGGAGTTTCTCCTTCCGTTCAATTTCTGATGATCACGTTTCCTCCATTTGCCCGCATGCGTTCCATCTGGGCATCCGACAGCTTCCTGAACTCCTGCTGCGTGATACGTTGTCCTCCGGAAGGGATCTTCATCTCATTTTTCTTAAGCGGACGAAATTCGACTTTGGTAGCGGTGATGACGCGCTCGCCGTCGTTGATATCCACCTGAAGGATGGTGCCCGGGAGCGAATTGAAATTCTCGGGGCCCATAAACATCCGGAGTTGATCCGTATACCACGCTACTACCTGTTGTTTGCGTTCTTCATCGTAATAAAAGGCGTGCTTGCAGGGCTTATCCAATATCAGCTTGGTCTCCGTGCCGAATTTCCACGGAGCAACTTTTATAGAATCTTCTATTAAGTATTTCTTCCCCATCAGTTCCTGAAGCAGGACACGTTTCGACCCCGCGTAATTAAAATAAACTTCCGTCGCCGGTCTTCTCATCTGTATGCGGACGGGTCCATTGTCATGTTCAAAAGGTTCTTCCTCCTCCTCTACCGGTTTATACAACGACTCGGTTGCGTTAAAGAAAAGCTGATCCTGAACGGTGTTGAACTCGGGAATCACGTCTTTCATCGCCTGGCGGTCAGCCGGGAGCCTCCTGTGCATATTTATTTTTACATCATAAGTGATCAGGCCTTGATCAGTCTGACCAAAAACAATCTGGGCGGCGGTAAGCATAACCAGTATACCCGTGAGCAGTAATATTTTTTTCATGGTGCTATTAAATTTCATTGTCATTTGTTCCAGGTTAAAAGTACGGCTAGCTGTCGCAGAATGAGGTTAATCAAGCTGAATAGAAGGTTAATTAAGGTTAAAGAGGTATTCCGGGAAGAACAGACTTGTTACCTTTGCCCATCGTACGTTGGGTAATGTATCCATGAAGGGGCGTTTGGGCATCTAACAATCAGTGGCCGTGGTGAAACGGAAAAACAGATTATCTCTATTACTTATTTTATGCAGTATCGGCTTGCTGATCGTGCTTCAGGGTCTTTGGCTGACGAGTTCGTACGAAAAGGCTTTCCATGATTTTAACCGGGAGTCCAGCTACATTTTCCGCAACACGGTTCTTGCTTTACGGGATTCATTGCTGGAGCGCAACATCAGGCCTGTGAATGCCGATTCGGTCGAAATGTTTCGTCGGCGCATCGGTCCCGACAGCGCAGTGGCGGGAATCAAGCATGCCGGAATCAATTATGTCAATGTACAGGAGCGGGGTGAGAACATATCCATATACATCGCGACAACCGGTCCGGAAGATTCGTTGAGGAGCCTGTTAAAGCCCCTGGCGGCGAAAGCGGCGTGGGTTCGGGGGCAACAGAATTTTATAATAAAGATCAGTCCCGATACTCTTGATCCCGACACCATCACTCTTCACTATCGCGATGCGCTGGCAAAGGCAAACATACGTTCCCCGTTCATTATCAGGCACACCACTAAAACGGAGTTTGGTCCCCTTCACGGGCGTTTGTCTCCCGGGCCGGGCAGACCGGATCAGCCCGATATTCCTGCAAGGGCTGGTATATTAAAAGACACCATCTCAACCGACGGTGTTCATATCAACCCGATACATCAGTACAGCGCCTCATTTCCCGGGATCAGGGGAATACTTCTCCGTAACATTCTTCCGCAAATCCTTTTTTCTCTATTTCTTACCCTCATCACCACCATGTCGTTTATTGTTATTTTCAGAGGGCTAAGAGCGCAGCAAAGGTTGATGGAGATTAAGAATGATTTTATCAGCAATGTCACACACGAACTAAAAACACCTGTTGCTACGGTAAGCGTTGCTATCGAGGCCTTGCAAAAATTCCACGCCCTCGACAAGCCGGAACTTACTAAAGAATACCTGAACATCGCTCAACATGAATTAAGCCGGCTTACGCTGATGACGGATAATATCCTGAAAACATCTGTCTTCGAACACAACGGTATTCATTTCAATCCGCAAAAGATAAATATTGAAACAATAGTGGACGAGGTGCTCCTGTCGATGAAGCTTGTATTTGAAAAGCACCGGGCGCTTGTGCAGTTCAATAAAACGGGGAGCGACTTCGTGATAAGGGGCGATGCAAGTCACCTGACCAACCTGGTGTACAATCTGCTCGATAATGCGTTGAAGTATTCAAAAGGGGCGGCTCGCATCGCCGTTAGCCTGCACGAGCTGCAGGGCGGGCTATCATTATCCGTCAGGGACGAGGGTATCGGTATTACACCTGAATACCAAAAACGAATATTCGAAAAATTCTTCCGCGTTCCCACCGGTGATATTCATACCATAAAGGGCTACGGACTCGGGTTGAGTTATGTGTGGAATGTTGTGGAGAAACACGAAGGTACTATTGACCTCGAAAGTACACCGGGGGAAGGAAGTGTGTTTAAAATTGTATTGCCGAGATAACATTTCACTTTCAGATGGCACGGACAAAAATCATGTATGTTGAAGACGAGCCATTCCTGGGGAGGATTGTGAAGGAAAGCCTGGAAAGCCGTGATTTTGAAGTCGTCATGGTGACGGACGGTCTCCAAGCCTCATCTGCTTTTGAAACGAATCATCCCGACATATGCGTGCTCGATGTTATGCTTCCCTCCATCGATGGATACACCATTGCACGGGAGATCAGGAAGGTCGCTCCCGGGACGCCAATTATTTTTGTCACGGCAAAGATCCAGACAGAAGATCTCCTGAAAGGATTTGCTTCCGGTGGAAACGACTATCTCCGGAAGCCTTTCAGTATGGAAGAACTGATTGTGAGGGTCAATAACCTGCTTCACCTGACGCAGCAGCAAAAGAATCAATCCGTTCAGGATACGATCGCGATCGGGCAATACCAGTTTGTTCCGCTTCGCTATGAACTACGGTTTGGCGATCAGGTTAAAAAACTTTCACACCGTGAGTCGACCCTGCTCCAGTCGCTGATCGAAAACCGGAATGCCACAGTCTTGCGAAAGGATATCCTGCTGAAACTCTGGGGTGACGATTCTTTCTTTAATTCACGTAACCTGGATGTATACATCACCAAACTCCGGGAATACTTAAAGCACGATCCCTCAGTTGAAATTATCACCATCAAAGGACTAGGCTACCACTTTGCCGTTGATTAGATCCGTCCGGCGCATCCCGGAATAAAAGTCCAACCCCAATTCCTATTTTTGAACGATAAAATACGCGTCCAACAATCGTGGACGGCGAAGAAATGAAACAGCGGCGCTTCATAGTTCCGGCGACAAAAGCATCGTTCCATGCGGACGATGGAGAAGACGGTAAACACGACAAGATCCGGCTTGGCCCGTACCTATTCATTAGCCTTGCCGGGTCCATGGCGTTAATATTCGTCCTGTACCGATTAATATTCGATGCAACAGTCGTATCCGCACCTAAAGGACAACACCTGGCACACGTCCTGCCGGATGGATCACAGGTATGGTTAAATGCCGATTCAGAACTCCGGTATTCGTCCTTTACAAGGGAGAGCAACCGCGACGTCACGATGCGCGGCGAAGTGTTCTTCCGGATCGTCAAGGGCGGTCCTTTTAATATCAAAGGTGAATACGGTACCGTTACGGTGCGAGGAGCAAGTATCAATATTAATCAACGAAACGGGCTTAGAGTGGCTTGTTTTAAAGGTGAGGTCAACGTATCCGATACGCACGGTAATACCCTTGAACTTAAGTCCGGTCGGTACTCCATTGCGAATGACACGACTATGATGTCCGGACGAATGAATGCAGAAAAAGAAGCTTCCTGGCTGACAGGTGATTTCTATTTTAATAACACACCACTGGAGGAAGTTCTGGACGAAATACGACGCCAGTTCGACGTTGAAGTTCACTATCGCGATACTACATCAAAAGTGTACACCGGGCACTTCACAAATGCGAACCTGGATATTGCCTTGCGGGATATTTTAGGGAGTATGTCCCTCCAATACAACAGAGACGGCGATGAAGTTGTGATCGGCAATGCCACGGAAATGAAGCCGTAACAACCTACTCAATCGTATCCCGCGCAGCGACCTCCAGCTTGTAACCGATCCCGTGTATGGTGTGTATGTTTACGGAGGGTTCGTCCCTGAATATTTTCCGCAACCGCGAAATAAAGACATCCATACTCCGGCCGACAAAATAACCTTCGTCCTCCCAGATCGCTTTTTGGATGATGTCCCGTTCGATCACCCTGTTCATATGAATGCAAAAAAGCCTCAGCAGTTTTGCTTCCTTGTTTGTCAACTCCATCACCTGTCCGCGCGACGATATCTGCCGGTTGTTGAAATCAAAAACAAAATCAGCCAGCTTGTAATGGAACTGCAGATCCGCGCGGGTGGGCTCGCTGTAGACCCGTTTCAGAATGGCCTCGATCCGCAGCAGAAATTCTTCGATGCTGAATGGTTTGGTTATGTAATCGTCGGCGCCAAGTTTAAAACCGTGGATGCGGTCTTCCTTCATCCCTTTGGCTGTTAAAAAAACGATTGGAACCCCCTTGTCGATCTTCCTGATATCCGTAGCCAATGTGAACCCATCCTTTTTCGGAAGCATGACATCGAGCACGCAAAGATGAAATTCCTCTTTCACAAACGCGCTTAACGCCGTTTGCCCGTCGCCCAGTGCGCAAGTCTGAAATCCCGCCATCTCCAGGTTATCCTGCAACATAAATCGCATATTTTCATCATCCTCGACCAGGAGAATTTTTTTGTTCATCCGTCAACAGGTTTGAAAATGTAATTCAAATAAACTGCCCTTATTAACTTCACTCGACACAGTTACTTTTCCGTCATGAGCCCTGACGATCTCGCGCACATAAGTTAGTCCCAAACCGAATCCTTTCACGTCATGTACATTACCACCGGCTCCGCGATAGAACTTGTCAAAAATAAATTGCTGAACATCCCGCTTTATGCCGATCCCTTTGTCTGCAACACGAATCAATATACCATCGTCGGTATTCGATGTGGTAATAGTAATGTCCGGACTTTCCGGCGAATACTTGTCAGCGTTATCCAGGAGACTATAGAAAATATTGGCGAGGTGAAATGCATCTCCGAAAACAAGGGGACGCAGGGCATCCAGCCTGCTCTGGATCAATCCTTTTCTGCTTTGAATCCTGATCTGGAAATTCCGTACCACTTCTTCCAGGACGGAATTCACATTTACCTCGCTTTTCTTTAGTTGGATCTCGCCTTTTTCCAGCATCGTAGTCTGCAATACACGTTCAACCTGCATTCTCAGTCGCTGGTTTTCTGCATAAATAATGTCAATGTAATGGGAAGCTTTCTCCCCCGTCATATTTCCCGATGCTTTCCGGAGTACTTCGCTCGCCAGCGAAATATTCGTGATCGGCGTCTGTAGTTCATGGGTCATGTTATTGATAAAGTCCGCTTTCGCTTCCGAAAGTCTTTTCTGCGCCGACAAGTCGGCGATCATGATTCCAAAGAATACCAGGATCAGTAAAAAGGTGAAAGCGGAAAATATCCAGATCCCCATGCCGCTGACGATATCGGCTTTCTTACCAGGAAAGGTGACCACAAAATCCATCGCTGTTTCTTCAGGCGGAACCCTCGTCAGACAGGTAGGCTCTCCATCGGATCTCACTCCCTGAGCATAAAAATTTCCGAACATGACGCTGTTTGTCACATCTTCATATACTATCATCTCAAAAGGAGAAAGCACGTTATGCTTCTGAAACGTATCCCTTATCAGTGAATCCAAAACCGGGTAGCGCAGACGCGAGTTAAAATCCACATGGAAGGAATTTGTCGCCGTTTGGTCGATGGCGGCAATTCGCGATGCCGTGTCGTTTTCCAGGCGCAGCAACTGATCGGTAAGATCTCTCAATGCAAGGTTCGCCCGCTCATCGAATTGTTTTTCCTCTATTTTATATGCGTTGGCAAACCAATAAACCTGCACGACGAGCAAACCCGTAAGCGCTATCAATGCGATCGCTACAACAACCCGGTATGTTTTGCGCCTGTTCATGTCTTTGTGTGGTAAAGGTAAGCACTTACGTGCGCCTTGTTTAAAATTTTACATTTCATTAACATGATTTTACAGGGCCTTTACAAAAAAGGCGGCAGGTGACGCTACGTTTGTGTTCTAACCAATCGTATCACATGAAAATTTTACTTACCTGTTGGATCATTACTGGGTTTTTAGTTTATGACACTACCGGCGACGGTACGCCCGCCGGCATTTATCAGGTGGATACCCGGCAAAGCAAGGTGTTGTGGACAGGATACTACCTCTTTAGTTTTGGCGAACATAACGGGAGCATAGAAATCCGGGAGGGAAAAATTCAAATGGAGGACCAATCCATCACGGGCGGTCATTTTGAAATCGATATGACTTCCATCCGGAACCTGGATATGCAGCCCGACAACGGCGGAAACGACCTGGAGGAACACCTGAAAAGCGACGACTTTTTCGCCGTCGACAAGTTTCCCTCTGCGCGGTTCGAAATCACAAAAAGCGAGAAGATCAAAGATCCGACGGCAGGTGGTCCGAACTTCGAAGTTACGGGAAACCTGTCAATCAAGGGACACACCGAGGTCCTCACATTTCCCATACATATTGTCACGGAGGGAAAAAGCGTTCATGCGAAAGCTAAATTCAAGTTTGACCGGACAAAGTGGAATATTCAATACAATTCGGGCAAGTTCTTTTCCAGCGTCGGGGACGGCGCCATATCCGATGCTATTGCTATCGAACTGGACCTGGTTGCTGTTCAATAAATCACATCCCGTTCACTTTGTTATATTTCGTTTCATAATCCCACAACCCATGACACATATTTCAAACACCTCCGGATCAACGATGAAGGCCATCTGTATTTTGTTTTGTTTTGCCTGGTCTTATTTACCAGCCCAGGTAGTGGAGCAGCAATCGGGTCAGGTGTACCTCAGCATTGACGGTGGAGAAAATTGGCGAAACGCCGGCGCCGGATTACCTGCCGGTGTCGCCATAAACGCATGGGTCGTGAAGGGAAACAAGATCATTGCCGGGACCGATTCACATGGCATCTACATTTCAGACAACAGGATCCAGAGCTGGTATATGACCGGTAAAGGAATGCCAAAGAACGTCAGAATAACAAACCTGACTGTTCACCGGGGACTACTATTCGCGGGAACGTACAGACATGGGATATATCTTTCGGAAGACGAAGGTGAAACCTGGAAACCATTAAACAAGGGTTTGGTGAACCTAACCATTCGCGACCTTCACACAACGGGATCCATACTGCTGGCCGGTACAAATGACGGTATCTATACGTTAAACGGAAGCGATCTTTCTTCGTGGGTTCAAAAGAAGAGAGGATTCCAGGTAAATGCATTCGCATCGTCCAACAACCGGATATTCGTGGCCACCAATCATGGGGTTTCGGCATCCGGCGATTTGGGCAACACCTGGGAAGAGATATTTTCCACCGGCGCTATCTACAGCTTGAATACGGATAACAAGGACATATACCTGATGGACTTTTCCGGAGTGGTTTACCGGTCGCGTCTTCAGGACATCGTTTGGCTGAAAGCCGATGTCTACCTTCCATTTCGCTACACATTTCAGCTTACGCAGTCCGGAAGAAAATTTTTCACGGCTGACTGGGTACATAGCTTTAAGTACCTTGAACGCACAAATACGGTTTCTCACTTTAAGGGCTTGCCTGATGAGCTCCCTGTCACTGAATTATTAAACACCCCTTTTGGTTTACTTGCGGCCGCTCTGCCAGAAAAAAGAGCGAATGAAAAATTAACAGAAGGGTCCTGTTTCCTGTATGTTCTTCCCGCCGGCGTGGCCGATGGGGACGCTCTGAAGAATTTCAACAAAAACAAAAAGCCCACAACGAAAACATTGTGGGCTTCAAAACTTCATCCGTCCAAAACCGATCGGCTAACAGGAAGTACAACCAAATTTCCCCTTGTTGATCTGATCTTTCCGGGATGAGGTTAACTCGTTCAGCGTCTATTGCTTTTTCGCTACTTCACTGCTTTTAAGGTTGGCTGTGAATTTAGCGCCGTTTACGGTCAGGTCTGCCGAATCCGACCCCTGAAACGTAATGTCACCGGTATACTTGAAATCTCCCTTCTCCGGAACTGTCCCTGTGATCAGGTAGGTTCCCGTGCCACTGATGATCTGATGGGATACCTTGTCAATTGTCACATCTTTCAACGTGATCTCAACACTGCTGTTTCCCGTTTCCGTTGTTTCTTTGTTCTCGAAGGATCCGCTTCTCTTGTATAATCCGTTCAGCAAAAAGTCTTCGGACGCTTCCTCCAGGCCGGTCACATCCAGTTCGGCAATACCCGAATGTTCCGCTGCGAGCTTCGGAGCATCAAATTCGCCGCTATAACTTAAATCAACGGATACGGCCGCCGGTTCACTCGAAGTGTTACAGGTCAGCATAAATTTATAACTGAAATCATAGCTGTACGTAACCGTTGCCCCATCCGGACTTGAGCCTGATAGATCGAGGTTCTGCGAAAGACCGCAGGCTTGCGCCCGCCCTCCGGCGTTGTCTTCCAGCAGGTCTTCAGTTACGTTGGCTGCCTTTCCGGACACAAACGACACACCTGATGTATTGGATGCCAGCGATGCTGAAACGATTACCGCTGCCTCTTCTGCCGTTATGGAGTTGACCGGTTCATCATCATCCTGACAAGCCACAGCAAGTACAACCATCGGCAAGAATAACCACGCTTTGTTTTTTTTCATAGTTCGGGATTTATGTTTAACCGCCGCTATAACGTTCAGGCTTGCGATAAACGTACGGACGTACCTTTGAAAAGCGGGTATAATCAATGAACTTCTGAAATCAGGGGTCGGGTGGTATATCGGAACGATACCGGCGGATCCATTCACAGAAAGGCGCAATTATTGTTGTGCTCTTTTAAGACTGCCCTCCAAGGTCTGGCAGGGCAATATTCCACCGGACTCAGACTCAAATCACAATCTTATTGTAGTCAACCCATCGCTTCATGGTTCCCGTGAAACGTTTGAGGTGGTCCTCGCTCAAAAAAATATTTGACCAGCTATCGAAGGTGATGCACTGGACACCGAGGTAAAAAAGGAAAATCGCCAGACCCGTCAACGGTATGATCCGTCTTTCTTCGTCACGCAATGGTATGATCTCTTCATACCCCTTTAGAAAACTCTCAACCTTCACGCGGTATTCGGTTTCGGCCTGGTTTGTATTGTACAGTTGAAACATAAAATATCCGATGTCGTGACACAGCCATCCATTGCCGCAAAAATCAAAATCAAAAATTGTTATCCGATCCTCACCCGCCAAATGCATGTTGTCAAACCAGATGTCCAGGTGTATAACACCCGACCGGACAGCGTTGACGTTAATGTTATTGTACTCATTAAGGAGGTATTGGGTAGTGGATTTCACAAAATCCATTTCCGGGGAGCCGGCCGTAAAAAAAGAAGCAGTGCGGGTAAAAGAGTCCGACAACAACGTTTTTGCGGAATACGTTGTCCTGTTCAAAACAAGGTTCTCCGTCACCCGGTGCAAGCCCGCCATTGTACGGCCAATATGATAAGTTGCCGCAGCCGTCAGGGCTGATACCTTTTTCCCACTGGCAAAAGAAAAAAGGACAGCATAGCGCATTCCTTCAGGCGCGTCCAACTCCTGGATATACACAGCGTTCTTGTCGGCAATCGGGTAAGAAACATTTACTCCATTACCATGAAGCAGACGGAGTAGCCTTACTTCCTCCGAAATCTCCATCTTTGTTCTCCACTGATGATTATAGATACGCAGTACAAACCTGGTTTGCCCGTCCGCAACATGGTAGGAATGATTCATACCTGTCCGGAAGAGCTTGCAGGTCGTGACGGTGCTTAAACCGTATTGCTGTTGAATAAATTTGCCCAGTTCATTGGCCGACAGTGTGGATTCTGTTACAGGGAAACTCATATTGAGGGTGTGTTACTGCCTTGAATAAATACACGAGCCGGCGCTGCCGAAAAAATTCAGTGAAATAACTCACCTTCTGGCGCGGTGAAAAAAACGGATGGTGGTGGGATGTACTGGATTCGAACCAGTGACCCCTACCCTGTCAAGGTAGTGCTCTAAACCAGCTGAGCTAACACCCCTAGTGACCCCGGAGAGATTCGAACTCTCGACCCATTGATTAAGAGTCAATTGCTCTACCAGCTGAGCTACGGAGTCATTTTTCAGCAATGGGAATGCAAAGTAAACATTTGAAAGCCATGTGGACAAATCTATTTTTCAATTGAGGAGTCCGCCATTGTCCTTCAGCGCTACTCCCGACAATTTTCTTCTTAACGCTTCCCGGATCAGGTAAAATATCCGGTCAGCGGCGTCCGCGTAGGAAAGACCCTCCGGACGGATGTTAGAGATACAATTTCTTGCCTCGTCTGTCAGCCCGATTCCCG
This sequence comes from Chryseolinea sp., assembly GCA_041742155.1. Taxonomy (GTDB): domain Bacteria; phylum Bacteroidota; class Bacteroidia; order Cytophagales; family Cyclobacteriaceae; genus Chryseolinea. The sequence continues at coordinate 19,360 of JBGSJE010000017.1, forward strand.
GTCCATACGTGATATACACTCCGAGGCTGTTTGGTGAGGAAAGACCCGGCCTTTCCCCGATGAAGATGACCGCTATTTCCGCATGCATAAGCGAGCCAACCTCATCGCTGATGGCAACTCTGCCGTTCCCGATCACGGCCAGGGGCGACAGCGTGATCCCGGCGTCCCGAAGAAGAGGCAGCAACAGTTCGATCACGCTCACGGCATGATCATTTATAGCCAGTGCCGAGAGACCATCGGCGATACTAATGGAAACTTCCGTGGTCTTCGCCGGTACCTCGGTCTGCAGGAACTCCCTGGATTGGTCGGATAACCGTCTTCCCAGGTCAGGCCGTTGCAGGTATTCCTGCTTGGATGAAACCCGGCTTTGGAGACAATAAACCGGATGGTTAAATAATTCCAGCGCAGGAACAAGTTTGTCGTAATCGATCGTAGCGTAAACTGCATCGCGTGCGTGTGCATGCGCCAGTTTAAAATCCAGCAATGCAGCCGACGGTATGCTAACGCCTGCCCTACCTAACGCGATCCGCGCGTCTGTGTGGCGTCTTAAGCCGATCCATGGATCGGGAAGTGAAGGTTCTTTTCCGGGGAGTTCCGCCATTTCAGATTGTATTACACGCCGATTGACCGGAGTAACTGGTGACCAGACCCGACAGCCATTAAATTGCCCCGGCCGTCGATAATTCCCTGCCTCACCAGCCAGGCTTCAAATTCAGGCGCCGGCTTCAGTCCCAGTACTTTTCTCACGTACTGAGCGTCATGAAAGGAAGTAGACTGGTAATTGAGCATGATATCATCCGCACCGGGTACACCCATAATAAAGTTACAGCCCGCCACACCCAATAAGGTTACGAGATTATCCATATCATCCTGGTCAGCTTCGGCATGATTCGTATAGCAGACATCCATTCCCATCGGGAGTCCCGTAAGTTTCGCGCAAAAATGATCTTCGAGAGCGGCGCGGATGATCTGCTTTCCGTCATACAGGTATTCCGGGCCGATGAACCCGACGACAGAATTCACCAAAAGCGGATGATATGTCCGGGCTACTGCATAAGCCCGGGCTTCACACGTCTGCTGATCAACACCTTCGTGTGCGTTTGCCGAGAGGGAACTTCCCTGACCTGTTTCAAAATACATTACGTTTTGACCAATGCTTCCGCGTCCCAGGGAAAGGGCGGCCTCGTATCCTTCACGCAACAGTGAAAGGTTTACGCCAAAGCTTTTGTTTGTTCTTTCCGTCCCGCCAATAGATTGAAAAACCAGGTCGACGGGCGCCTCCTTAATAATGGCAAGTGTTGTGGTAAGATGGCAGAGCACACAACTTTGCGTGGGGATGTCGAACTTCAGTCGAAAATCATCCAGCATATGAAGCAGTCTCGTCACTGCAGCAGGGCTGTCGCCGGCGGGGTTAATTCCGATCACGGCGTCGCCACTTCCATACAACAATCCGTCGATGATGCTGGCCGCTACACCTTTCGGATCATCGGTGGGATGATTCGGCTGCAAACGCGTGGAAAACCGTCCCGTTATTCCCAGCGTGTTACGGAAACGGGTGATGACCTCGCATTTTTTGGCGACCATGATCAGGTCCTGATTGCGCATGATCTTAGATACAGCGGCAAGCATTTCCGGCGTCACACCGGATGAAATTGTTTTTATATCGGTTCCGTTCACACCATCCGATAACAACCATTCCCTGAACTGGCCAACGGTGAAATGGGAGATGGGCTGAAACGCTTCAGCCTGATGCGAATCCACAATAAGCCTTGTAATCTCGTCGTCTTCGTAGGGAATTACCACCTCGTTCAGGAACTCCCGGAGCGGCAGGTCTGCGAGTACCATCTGTGCGGCTATACGCTCTTCATAGGTGCGTGCCGCCAAACCGGCCAGCACATCCCCCGACCGAAGGGGCGAAGCTTTGGCCATCAGCGTCTTCAGGTCGTTGAACGCATAGGTGTTGTTGCGGATTGTATGCCTGTAATTCATTACGTGCCTGAATTCTCCGTCGAGAGCACCACGTGGTGACGTTTCATTAAAACAAATATACCCATTAGTATAAAGAAGCCCCCGAAAAAACAAATACTGAGAAGGACATTGTACCACACGATGGCGATCAGGCACAGTATCGAGAGGACCAGAGCTATAAAGGGAAAGTACGGATAAAACGGAACCCTGAACGGTCTTGCGAGTTCAGGTTCCTTTTTTCTCAATACAAACAATGCAACCATACTGACAATATACATCACAACGGCGCCCAGCGCTGCCAGTATGATGATCTGATCGGTCGTGCCCAAACTCAACGCGATACATCCTGCTATACCCCCCGCGATCAACGCCCAGTGAGGTGTCTGGAATTTTTTGTTAACACCGGCGAGGAAACGAGGGAGATATCCCTCCCGGGCGAGTGCAAAAATCTGTCGGGAGTAACCGATAATCGTTCCGTGAAAAGAGGCAATCAATCCGAATAAACCGAGGCTGGCAAAAAGTTGCGTCCATGGGCTGTCTCTGCCCAGCACAATACCAAGCACCGCGGGAAGGGGGTAGTCGATCGTGCTGAGTTCTTTCCACGATGTCGCGCCGCCTGAAAATATCATTACGCAGAGGGCAAGGACGACGAGTGTCAGGATACCGTAGCTGTAACCTTTGTAGATCGTCCGTGTGGAATCCGTCGTTTCCTCCGCTACCATCGCCACGCCTTCGATAGCGAGGTAGAACCATATCGCAAAGGGCAAGGCGGCAAATACACCCTGCCAACCGAACGGCATGGAATCCGTCAAAAAGGTCCCGGCAGAAAAATGAGGAGCTACAATACCGATGTAGACAAGAAGTTCCGCTACGGCGAGGATCGTGACGACCAGGGAAAATATCGCCGATTCCTTTATTCCCAGCATGTTGATCGCGATAAAAATAACATAACAGCCCAGGGCCACATGAAGTACAGATACATCAGGATATAAAAAATGGGTATAGCTCCCCAGCGCAAAAGCGATCGCCGGCGGTGTGACAAGAAATTCAACAAGGGTTGCGTATCCTGCGATCAAACCTCCCCACCATCCGAAAGCACGGTAGGCATAGGCAAAAGGTCCGCCTGCATGAGGGATCGACGTCGTGAGCTCCGTGAAACTGAAGATAAAGGTGATGTACATAACGGTTACCAGTAATGTCGACAATAAGAAACCGATGGTACCTGAGACAGCCCATCCATAATTCCATCCGAAATACTCACCCGATATTACCAGTCCGACGGCAATAGCCCAAAGGTGTATCGGGCGGAGAACCTGTTTTAGTTTGCCTTGCTGAACCATCAACGATCAAAATTTTTCTCGTACCGGGTGAAGCTACTTTTTTTTGCTTTAGTTGGTAAGGTTGTCGTTAAAAAATGGAATAGATTTTTTTCCCGGGCACATCGCATTCGATTGCTGAATAAAAACGCGGCCACAATTCGCTATTGTTGAATACGTAAAACCAAAACCGTAATTTTCACGAAATCTCTTACGGCCTATGCGATCCGCCGAATACTGGGTTACCCATTTAAAACTGCTGCCCCATCCCGAGGGTGGATTTTACAAAGAGACCTATCGTTCCGCGGAAGAAATTCCGCCTTCGGCGCTGCCAAACTGTTTCGGTGGACCGCGCAATTTTTCAACGGCGATCTATTTCCTGTTGCGTGCAACGGACAAATCGCTTTTCCACAGGATCAAATCGGATGAGACCTGGCATTACCATGCCGGCGATACATTACAGATCTATGTTCTTACAGGGACAGGGTTGATCATCCACCGACTGGGTAGCCATGCGGACCTTGGAGATACGTTGCAAGTGACGATCCCCGCAAATCACTGGTTCGGTGCTCTTGTCTCACAAAACGGGCAGTATACCTTGTCGGGTTGTACAGTAGCCCCGGGGTTCGACTTTCAGGACTTTGAGCTGGGTATCCGCGAAAATCTCCTTCGCGAGTTCCCCGGCCAGGAAGAAATAATTAAAAGATTAACTCCCTGAGCCGGGGCGTTAATGAAGCACAACCACCTTTTTTGAGACTATCCTGTCGCCCAGGTCGATGTACAGGGTGTATAAGCCGTCGTTGATTTTCCCACCGTCAAATGCAATCCGGTTGTCACCGGGATGAAGGTCCAGGCTGGTCGCGGATACTTCCCTGGACAATACATCCAACAACCGTATCGTTACCGGGGCTTCGCCGGGAGATGAAATGGAGATCATGAAATGTCCCTGCGGGGAAGGGTTTGGATAAACGGATATATCGTCATCCGGGGCGTTCCCTTCCACGCCAACGACAATGGAATAACGGGCTGTCAACGTAAGATCATCTTCCGGAGTGGCGATGGTTTGTACCGGGGATCCGTTATTCGACCATGAATCAAAAGAATAACTGACATCATCCTTCAACTGCGGCGAGATCACACCGATGGATCGCCGGATCCCTTCAACGCTGACCACCGACGCTGGTGTTGTCAACGGCTGTCCGTCCAGGGTGATTTGAAGACCGGGCGGGTTCGTGGTAAATGTTAAGGTGGATTTCCGGGGATAGACATCAACAAAATCGCTTCCCGTGGATCCATCGGAGTCGGTTACGGTAAGTGTAATGCGGTACCAGACATTATCGGAGGTTTCGCCTTCATCGGGCACGGGAAAAGAACCACTGGTCACTCCGTTGGTCGATGGCTCGTCGTGTGTATGCGTATCGTGATGAAAGTCTATCGCCCAGCTAAATGCGGACGGCGGCAGTGTGCCATCTTCCGCATCGGTTCCGCTACCGGAAAATGCGATCGTCGTACCGCCGGCGTAGGTCGTACCGGGAAGCGGCGTGATGATCTCCGCTACAGGAAGAATATTCACCACGACGGAAAGCGTTGCTTCCTCGCTGGTAACATTACCGCTCGCATTGGTGATGATAACACGATACTCTCCGCTGTCATTGGTCCCTGCATTTACGATAGTGTATTGTGCATCTGTCGCCCCCGGGATATCCGTTTGATCCTTTTGCCACTGGTAGGTCAGGGGCAGGCTTCCCAATGCCGTTACAGACAGTGTCGCATCTTCCCCCGCTGCAACCGAGACATCCGACGGCTGACTGGTGATAAACGGAGCGGTGGTATTATTATAAACAATCTTGTAAAGAGCGCCTGCACTTCTGCTGAGGTAGTACAAATTACCGTCATTGCCGGTGGTGAGACTCAGGCCGTCGCCGGAAACAGAAGTAGCGAAAGGTGCGCGTACACCGGTGGCACCGGAAACGTCGAGGTTATTAATCCAGTCATTGCACAGGTCCTGATAGAAATACCGGCCGGTATAAACGGCAGGGTAATTTGTCGTTACCGGGCTGAAAAATGTTCCGCCGGTAATTGCACATCCTTTTCCATCGCCGCTTCCATGAGCGTAGGCGAAGACGGGATTGCTTAAAGCCGGATACGTCGAGGGATTAAAATTTCCCTCAGTTGTAGGCCAGCCGAAATTTTTACCGCCTGTTGTCGCATCGTTGATTTCCTCCCATGTGACCTGGCCGACATCATTTACCAGTATCCTGCCCGTTTGGGGATGAACGGCGAAGGTGTAGGGGTTTCGCAAGCCGTATGCCCAGACACGCTTTCGTTGTTCACTTCCCGTCGGAAACGGATTGTCATCCGGCACGCTGCCATCCTTGTTGATACGAAGTAATTTGCCGTGATAGGTATCCAGGTTTTGCGCATGGGCGGAGTTTGCGTTTTCTCCGATAGCCACGTACAGCTTTCCATCCTTTCCAAAATGCATAGCTCCACCGTTATGATTGGTCGCGGAGCTGAGCGGATCCAGTTCCAGGACGATCACTTCACTGCCCGCCAGGACTACATCGCCGTTCGCCGTAAAACGGCTGACCCGGTTGTGCGGCGGTGACCCGGGTACGGTATAGTAGAGGTAAATAAAACCGTTGGTGGCAAAATCCGGATCAAGCGCGATACCGATAAGCCCTCTTTCACCGGACGAGCTCACGGTGAGGGTGAGAAAAGGAGTCGCCAGCAACGCATCGTTCTTTATCACGCGCAGGCTGCCGCCCTGCTGAGCGACAAAGATCCGCCCATCGGGAGCAAAAGCCATTACCGTGGGATTCGAGATTCCGTTAGCAACCAGGGTTTGAGCAAAATCCGCAGGGTATACCTGCGACCATGTTGTCCGCGAAGCGAAAAAGAAAAGAATACCTGCCGACAAAGTCACGTAAAAAAGTTTCATAGGCCAGTAGATCGGGAAGTAACTACTCCAGCACGAACAACCGAATATCAGGAACATACAGGTTAAAAAAACCTTTCCCACCCTTAATATTCGACGGATAATTGATTGGCTCGCTTAAATACTCGATAAAACTGAACCGGTTATCCAGCCGGAGTTGCATAAAATCATAATAGTCGTCGCTGATATTCGATAATGAAACCGAGATGGTGTCTCCCGGCGAAAAGTCGCGGGGGAATACACGAAACGTCTCACCGTACAGCTGACCATCAAAACTTTCATCATCCATGAGCCTTATGAATGAATTCGGATTTAGTACATCCTCCACGACTTCATCGCTTTCGATATGCTGGACGTTCAGCATATAGTTGTTCCTGCCGACGGGGTCTTTAAACCGATAGGTAACCTGAGCCAGCGTATCATCAAAACCGGTGAAATACAATTCCGCTTTTATGGCTTCAAAGGAAAGTTTCGGTTTGGCCGTGGTCACGCCACTAACTTCACCCAACGATTCGCTGACGGCCTTCAATTCATACTCCTCACCAGACTCAAATGGAATGACGAGACCTCCGTAGATACCATTACCCAGAAATTCCAGCGTATAGGTTTCTGTCCCGCCCTTTATCGTTACCGTTGCGTCATTGATGGCGATCTGTTCCAACAGTGCCAGGGGGTCACTGTCGTCGCTTGCATCAAGCGCGCCAAACGTTCGTGTGAGCAAGACCACGAGTGATTGATCGGGAATGATCTGGGTGGAGACTACGATCTCGGGTTTCAACGTGGGAATGTCGTCAACGTCGAGGGGCTCCGGAAGGCACGCACCGGTTAGTAAAAACACCGGCAGTGTCCAGAGTTTCATTATACTCGCCAGCACCTCCCTCTTCATTGCTTTGATTTTCATCCGTCAGAATTTAAATCCGTAATTCACAAATGGCAACAGCCCGAATAACCCAGGCTGACGATAATGTAACGAACCGTCCGTTTCATCCTGTTCGATGGTAATTCCGATAGGGTTTGCGCGGTTATATCCGTTATATACACCTGCAAACCAACTCCATTGAAATTTCTTTCCCGGTTTGCTCTTGAATTTTATACCGATATCCAGGCGGTGCGCATTGGCCAGCTTCACTTCGTTGATTCCCGAATAAACAGGCAGCAGATCGACGCCGGTCAGCGTTGGCGAGGCAACGACATACTGACCTATCACGGGAGTGAACCTTGCGCCGGAAATAAACTCCCATACCATAGATACGGCCCAGCGTTTGTGAAATGCATACTGAGCAACAACGGCGCCATTGTGCCTTCTGTCGTATCGCGAATGAAACCAATGGCCGCCGTTAATTTCGTCGAATTGCCGCCATGACCACGATAGCGTGTAGCTTAACCATCCAGTAAACTTTCCAATATCTTTCCGAAGGAGTAATTCCAGTCCATATGCTTTGCCCCGTCCCTGGATCAGCTTCGATTCAAAATCGGTATTGAGGAAAAGGTTCGTCCCCTCTTCATAGCCGATCAGTTGATTCATCGTTTTGTAATATCCTTCGGCGCTAAAGAATACTTTTCCGGCAGCGATGCGCTTCTGCCAGGCAACGGCGAGCTGATGGGCTATTTGCGGCCGGATCGTTTCCGTAACCGGATACCAGATATCCGTCGGTGATGAAACCGCGGAGTTGGAAATCCGGTGGAGGTATTGCGTCATCCGGGAATAACTGAATTTCAGCGCTTCGTCATCATGCAAGGCAACACGGGCTGAAATCCTCGGCTCCGGATAAACATATCTTTTTTCTCCTACAATCGCCATCGATCCCCGCATACCCAAAGCGACGCGCCACTTTTCCTTCGGCGACCATTCGTACTGAATGTGAACGGCCAGTTCATTTGCAATTCTGCCGCTGCTCGAACTGCTTTTCAGCAACTCGGTAATACTGCCGGTTGTATTGATGATATTCGGACTTACCCGGTGTCTCGTCCAGTCGGCGCCTGCCTTGAAGGATCCGTTCGCCCAGAGGGAATCTTTTTGAACAAGAACCCTTGACCCGTAATCTTCGATATCGGAAAAGGCGATGAGCTCATTTTCCTCAAAGGAATTACGGATATTATAACGGTATCGCGTGCGAAGGACGGAGACGTTGCTATACCAGTTGTTTTTCAGGTTCCTGTTCCAACGGATCGACTGGGTGCTGTTCCCGGATCCGTACGACGTCAGGAATCCGTCTCCATCGTTATTGCGATCGCGGAAGAAATCGAGGAGGTCCTCGCCGCTATAGTAACTCATCTCAATCCGGTCGATCGGACTCGGCTTAAGGATGATCTTGCCGTTAAGGTCGTAAAAATAATAGGGTAATTCTTCGCCCACGATACGGATCACCTGGTCGATATACGTTCTTCTTCCGGCGATCCAGAAGCTGGCTTTATCCTTGACGACAGGCTGCTCGATGTACAATCGCGACGCCAGCAGACCTATATCACCGGATACATGAGTCCTGTCCGGGATAACCGACCTCGTACGCACATCAAGTATGGATGAAAGTCTTCCCCCGTAAGATGCCGGAAATCCGCCGTTGATAGCTTCCACGTGATCCAGTACATCCGCGTTGAACACGGACAAAAAACCAAACAGGTGACTGGTGTTGTAAATGGGCGCATCGTCGAGTAACACCAGGTTCTGGTCGGCGGCACCTCCGCGGACAAACAGGTCCGAGCTTCCCTCCACACCGCGAACTGTTCCCGGAAGAAGTTGCAGGGTTTTGATGGGATCCGCCTCACCTCCCAGGACCGGTATAGAATTAATATCATCCCGGGTTAAAACATGTGTGCTGGTCTGGTTGGAGTCAAAGATCTCCTGGAGTGTATTGCGCTGACCTCTGACGACAACTTCTTTCAGCTGGCCTATTTTTGTTTTTAGTCCGATTCGAAACGTCGTATCACGCATCAGGTGAAAAGCGCGGTAAGAAGTTTCGTATCCCACGTAGGTGATCTGGATAACTTTTTCACCGGGATAGGTGTAGATCGAAAATCCGCCATTGATGTCGGAGGTCGTCGTGACGGAATCGGGTAACAGGAAAATATGGGCGAGAGGCAATAGTCCACCCTCGCTGTCATGAACAGCGCCATTAATCAACAGGCTCTGTCCGCCTGAAACCAGCGGCGCGACAGCCAACAGATATGTCAGTATAGTTTTGATCAAAGCGCCTGATTTCAGGTATCTAATTTACCTACAACAGATCCATTATCCCTAGGTTTTCATGCGAAAGGGTTTCAAACGACTAACTTTTGACCGATTTAGAGTAAAACCATTTTCCTGCGGGAGTTTTTAAGTACCCTTTAAAAGGTTTGGTTCATTACAAATTCCTGCTGCCGCAGCCTTTCACGGGGGGCTAGTTCCCTGGCTTTCAGATTTTCAGGGAGTGCCTGCGGATCACCCGGATAGCCGACAGCGATAAATACGCCGATTTCAAAGGTATCCGGAATATTCAGTTCCTTAATGGTTTTTTCGAGGTGAAACCCCGCCATTTGACGAACCTGAAGTCCTAATTCCACAGCCTGTAAAGATAAAAAAGAGTTCGCACCGCCCAGGTCATACATCGCATGCGCATTGGCCCCGGTATACTTTGTGAAGTGCCTGCGGGCAAGGCTTAAGATCAGAAGAGGTGCGTCTTTAGCCCAGACACGGTTGCTTTCGTTCAGGCAGGAAAAAAGTTTTGACCACAGTTCTTCCTGATCGCGGGTAGCATATATATATACCCAGGGTTGTTCGTTCGTGCTGGATGGCGCCCAGCGTGTAGCCTCAAACAACGAGTTGATCCGTTGGGGTTCGATAGCCTGAGTGGAAAATGCGCGGGTGCTTTTTCTGTTTTTTATCAGATCCAAGACGGGGTGCTCAAATTGATTCGACTTTTGCATCGGATTTTTTCCTGGTAAGGTTTATTCGCGTAACCGTATTAACAGCAATTTAAGCCTGTAGTTCATTTTTTACGCCCTGATGAGTCAAATATGAACTACCACCGGGGAAACCGATGGTGGTAAAAAGAAGCCTATACCCGGTAAATTTAGTCGCCGGACGGATCATACAACATTCTGCATTGGATTTTATTCCTCAATCAGGACACCCATTCTTCCGAGCTGATAATCGCGCATTGCTTCCAGGATTTGTGTCTCCGTATTCATGACGAAAGGACCGTGCGATACGACTTTTTCCCCTAGCGGCTCACCGCTTACCAAAAGCAACCGGGTGTCTTCGAGGGCTTCCAGGGTGATGCCGTCTCCATCTTTGGCGAATACAACGGCATTCAATCCTTCCACCATTCCAAATCCATCGACAGTCAGCTTGCCGTCCAGCAGATATACAAAGGCATTGTGACTGGCCGGCAACGGAATGGAAATCTTTCCGCCTTTCCTGAACTCAAAAGTGGAAGCATTGACCTTCGTATGCGAAGGGATCGGTCCTTTCAGTCCGAGTACTTCACCCGAAAATATTTTCGCCGAAACTTTTTCGTCTTCACTCCGGAAAGCGGGAGCTTCTGCGGCAGCCAGGGGAAAATAAGCCGGCTGATCCATTTTGTGGGCGGATGGTGTATTGATCCAGAGTTGAATAATTTCCTGACGGCCCCCGACGTCATGAATGTCATGAGGCGGCCGTTCGCTGTGAATGATTCCCATTCCCGCGTTCATCCATTGTGCTCCGCCCGCGTAAATTACGTTGTCGTTACCCCGGCTGTCGCGGTGATGCACACCTCCTTTGAAAATAAAGGTGACGGGTGAAAACCCACGATGCGGATGAGGTCCGACACCCGCGTCGTCAGGATCAAGGTGTGACGGTGCCTGGATGTCGGCGTGATGCAGCAACAGGAACGGATCAATTTGATCTACCCGTTGCGTTGGAAACGGCTGCCGGACCGGGAAACCTCCCATATCGACCAGCTGCGCGTATAATAATTGTGATACTGTCCTGTTTTCCATGTTACTTTTCCTCCTGTTTTAAGATCGGGATCATTTCGTAAAAAGACGGATCAGGGCATCGGTACTTCTATCAATAACACCTCAGCACCACTATCGGCGTGAATTGAAATCTTGTCTGTATCCCAGATACCAAACCCATCCCGCCTGTTCAGAGGCTGGCCGCTTACCGTAACATCGCCCTCCAGGACGAAAACGTAAACACCGTTGCCTTCCTTGTTTAGTTTATATTCCGTGGTTGTGTCTTTTGAAAGATCCCCAAGGGAAAACCATGCATCCTGGTTGATCCACAAGCTCTCACTGTTCTTTTGCGGGGAGATCACGGTTTGGAATTGATTCACCCGGTTTTCCCTGGCGAACAACTTCTGCTCGTAACGTGGTTTGATATTTCTTTCCTTTGGAAATACCCAGATCTGAAGGAAGTTCACCGCTTCAGTCTTCGAAGCATTTTTTTCGCTGTGCGATATACCGGATCCGGCGCTCATGATCTGTACTTCCCCGGAGCGGATGATTCCATGTCCGCCGGTGTTATCGCCGTGCTCCAGGGCGCCGGACAAAGGAATTGAAACGATCTCCATGTTGTCGTGCGGATGTTGCCCGAATCCCATTCCTCCCTGGACGACATCATCGTTCAGTACCCGCAATGCGCCGAACTGGACGCGTAACGGGTTATGATACCCCGCAAAGCTGAACGTGTGATAAGAATTTAACCATCCGTGATTCGCGTGACCGCGTGTATCGGCTTTATGCAATGTTGTTTTCATATAGGTTTTGTTTTTTGATCGTGGTCCCGGGGATTTTCCCCTTTGCATTGATTATACGTTAAAACCGGGATAAAGATACATACAATTATTGTATTTACAACTATTGATATATCACCTTTTTAATTCTACAAATATGAAACATATGTATTATTTTCACGTTTGTAGAGTTAATCAACTGGACATATGAAAGGAACGTACCTGGGCGAATTGGAGGAATTGGTATTGTTAACAGTAGGGATTCTTTATCCGGAAGCTTACGGCGTGGGTGTCATGGATGAAATTGAAAAGAACGCCGGGCGGCAACTGAATATAAGCGCGGTTCACTCCGTGCTTACACGACTGGAGGAGAAGGGCTTTCTCACGTCGCGGATGAGTGAGCCCACCACGGAGCGGGGAGGCCGGAGAAAAAGAATATTCCTGTTAACGGCAGCCGGCAAACGTGTACTGGAGGAAGCAAACGAAATGCGAACTTCTCTTTTCAATCGTATCCCGAAAGTAGCCCTGCAATTTCAATGGGTATAAAGAACGTGCAGCCGCCGCGGTGGGCGGACAAGTTTCTGGAATGGTACTGTCGCCCGGAAGTACTGGAAGAGATCCAGGGGGACATTCACGAAATATTCCATCGCTCGGCACATAAGAACCGGCGGTTTGCCCGCGCCCAGTATGCCTGGAACGTGATTCGCTTCTTTCGCCTGAAGAACATAAGAAAAGGAAAAAGCAATTATTCAACCTCATCACTATCTGCCGCTATGTTCAAGAGTTATTTTATTTCCGGTGTACGCAATATCACCAGGAACATCGTTCCATCTTCCATTAATATTGTCGGTTTGTCCATCGCACTTGCCTGCGCCGTCACTATTTTTCTGATGACCGATTCCTATTACCACCGCGATACCTTTCACGAAAAAGGCGACCGGTTGTATCTATTGATGAATAAAATGAAATCCGCCGATGCCGTGGAAAACTGGGCCCGGTCTCCATACCTGCTTGGGCCGTCGCTGAAAGACGGGCATAGCGCCGTTGAATCCATCGTTCGTGTTCAGCGCGACCGGGTAAGTATCAAGCACGGCGATATTGTATTCAGGGAACCGGTATGGTTTGTCGATCCTGATTTCTTCGATGCATTCAGTTACCCGTTGTTACACGGCCCGGTGTCCGCGCTGAGTGACAGAAACAATATCATCCTGACCGAAGACATGGCGGTAAAGTATTTTGGACGGACGGAAGTGGTGAATGAGGAGTTGTCCGTAAAATTCAACAACGAAGAAAAGAAAGTCTTTAAAATCGGGGCCGTTCTAAAGCGTATTCCGCATCGGTCCAGTATGTCCATCAGTTTCCTGATCCCCATGCAAAACTGGGAGGACCTGATCGATCCGGGGCCCGGTATTCAATGGAGAACATGGGCAGGTTCCACCTTTGTGCTTATTAAAGAGGGCCGGCGGCCGGATGAATTAAATAACCTTGTGGAGAAGCTCAAGCGCGTTCAAAATGAAGCCAACGACAAATTTCAGGTACAGGCCATTGAGTGGATACCGATCGACCAGGTAGGTGAAAGAAGTTATGATATCATGTACTCGCTTTCATGGAGCAACATTCCCGCGGCGATGATCACATTGGGTGCTATTGCCGTATTCCTCGTATTACTTGCCTGTTTCAACTATATGAATGTGGCGGTTGCGTCTGTATCGACGCGTCTCCTCGAGATCGGGATAAGAAAAGTGATCGGGGGTGGGAAAAAGGAAATCATACAGCAGTTCCTGCTGGAGAATATGATCCTGTGTACATGCGCTTTGGTCGTTGGAACCGGGATCGCGTACAGCCTGATGCTCCCGGGGTTCAATGCACTTTATCCTATACATATTCCGTTCGAATTTTCATCGAACGGGGTGATGTTCGCTTTTTTCGGAGGGCTGCTTCTTACCGTGGCTCTTATATCCGGCGCATACCCTGCGCTCTTCGTATCGTCCTTCAGCCCCGTCGCTATCCTGCGGGGTAAGGAAAAATTCGGAAGCAAAAGTTTACTCAGCAGGATCCTGTTGGGTATTCAGTTTACGCTTTCTTTCACTACGGTTGTTTCCTGTCTTGTATTCATAAACAGCAGCCGCCATTTTGAACAAAAGGACTGGGGTTACGGCCACAGTCAGCAACTGTTTACCGCCATAAAAAACATTGAACAGTATCATGCCCTGAAGGATGTGGTATCTCAAAATAAAAACATTGTCAGCTTTGCGGGCGCTGAAAGTCATTTTGGCTATGCGGAACACAACACAACGGTCGATGTACTGGAATCGCAGGTGAATGTTGTCCGGATGGAAGTCGGTTTCAACTACCTGGAGACAATGGACGTAAAGCTTAAAGAGGGCCGGTTCTTTGACGAGGGGATAGAATCAGACAAAAAAGAATCGGTGATCATCAATGAAGCGTTCGCCAGGAAAATGGGCTGGAAGGATCCGCTGAACAGGACATTTGATTTTGACAATGTCACCTGGCAGGTTGTTGGTGTTGTGGTGGATTTTAACTACCGTGAGTTTTACGAGCGTATTGAACCGGTGATGATTCATATAGGAGGTGAAAATAAATTCAGGTATCTCGTAATAAAGGCTGAACCCGGATCGCTGACACAGGTAGACGCATTTCTTCGGAAATCCTGGTCCGCTATCGCGCCGGATGATCCTTATGAAGGCCTGTTTCAGGATGATGTATTTCAGCAATTCTTCCACTCCAACCGTTCAAATGATACAATCATGTACTTCCTGTCAGCCGTAGCGTTGATACTCGCCTGTATGGGACTTTACGGGCTGGTATCCTACAATCTGGCCAGGAGGCTGAAAGAGTTTGGGGTGCGCAAGGTATTCGGTGCAAATTTGATTCACATCTTCAGGCTGATGAACGGGGACTACATCTGGATTGTCCTGACCGCCTTTGCTATTGGTGCACCTGCCGGTTTTTACCTGATGGGTCTCATGATCGAGGCCGCTTACCCGGAACAGATCCCCATTGGTATGTGGCCTTTTATTGTCACGATGGGTGTGATGGCACTCACAGTTGCCGTCACCATCGCCACGCAGTTAAGGCGCGTGTCCCGGCAAAGTCCGGCAGTTACATTGAGAAGTGAGTAGCAGGTGTCAGCCCCGGAGCTTGTCCAGAATGCGGTTAAGTTCCTGTGCTTCTGTTTTGGAAATGGTCTTCAGCGACTCGATCCACGTTTCGGCCTCCACATCGATTTTCTTCAGAACAGCCAGGCCTTTGTCCGTAATGGATATGTCGACCTGTCGCCGGTTGTTTTCACAGATTTCTCTTTTTAAAAGGCCTTTTTGCCGGAGCTTCTCCACCAGGCGCGTGGCATTGCTGCTTTTATCGATCATCCTGCAGGTCACTTCCGCGAGCATCATCGCCCGGGGGTGGCTTCCGCGAAGAATCCGTAGTACGTTATACTGCTCGGGCGTAATAGCATGAGACTTCAGGCGCGCTGAATTCATGTTATAAAGCCAGCTTGCCGTATACAAAACATTTACTACTACTTTTTCAAATTCGTTGTGAAATTTTTCCTGCTTGATATCCTGTTCCAATGACATGGCTATAAAAGTACTCGCAATAATTGTATATACAACATATTCATCTGTAAAGTTTCGGCGGAATGGAAATTAACGTCCCGGGGCTTAATTTTACTGAAAGGTCAAATACACCATGATACGGTTCACAACCACAATACATAAGTTTGAAAAAAAAGGAGAGAAAACGGGCTGGACGTACATAGAGGTCAGTGAATCCCAGGCGGCAAAACTCAAACCGGGAACCAGGGTAAGCTTTCGCGTGAAGGGCAACCTGGATCATTTCGCTTTTGAAAAAGTGGCCCTGCTTCCGGCCGGCGACGGGACCTTCATTATGCCTTTGAACGGCACGATGCGTAAGGCTATCGGCAAGAAGCAGGGTGACAAACTAAAAGTAGTCATGGAGGCCGACGACCGAAAAATCGTGTTATCACCCGACCTGATGGCCTGTTTGAAAGAAGATGCTGAAGCCCTCGCTTATTTTAAGTCCCTTCCCGGATCCCATCAGCTATACTTCAGCAAATGGATTGAAAGCGCAAAAACAGCCCAAACGAAAACCAAACGTATCGTCATCGCGATGATTGCATTCGGTAAAAAACAAGGATACTCCGAAATGATGCGTTCGTACCGCGATCAGAACTTCTGACCTCGCTTCATTTACTTTTCCAAGGGGGTTATCAAAAGAAATTTTTCCTGAACCTGATGACACTGGTGTCCCTCATGCGATTCACAATACCTGAAGCGGCTACCCTGCTTTCTTTTTTTTCGCGGTGACTCTTTTTTTGCCGGCTTCACTAAGGGCTGAACTGCGGGTCATGGTTTTTATCTTGTCCACTTTCCGGAAACGAAGAGCGCTCCAGTCCTCGTCGATCGCAACCATTCTAACCGGCTCGAAGCCCTGCTTTCCGAGTTCGTTCCAACCCGTGTCGCGATTGAACTCACACGTATATTTTTTTGATGTGCCTTTTGGATAGGCAAACCAGATTATACCGTCTTCCCGAAGGATCCCGGTGATCTTTGCCGCCAGTTCATCAACGTCTCGTTGCCTGGTAGTAAAAGCCAGAATGAAATCAACATCCCTGGCACCCACCAGCGTATTCTTTATAACAGTTTTTAAGCGCATACTATCCATCTCTCCTGAAAAAGTGGGTGGAGCATTCAGGATATGGATCGCCTTCTGATCCTTGTAATTGAGTTTTTTGAAGATGGGATTCATTACCTTTAAAGATTAACAGGTGTTGCTGACGATTATAATCAAATTTACCTGGAAAAAATAAAGGTTAACCCGTTGAGTTAAAAGAAAAACCGAATAATTTGTATCGGCCATGATGTGGTCATGTGTTAATTTCAGTCTTTTAAATTTTTATTCCTTAAATTCAGTATATGCAATTTATCGATGGTCCGGTCCACTGGGGAATAATCGGATGTGGCGATGTTTGTGAAGTGAAAAGCGGACCGGCATTTTCAAAAGTAGCTGGTTCTTCGCTGAACGCTGTGATGCGCCGGGACAAGGCGAAAGCTGAAGACTTCGCCAGGCGACACCAGGTAAGCCGATTCTACTCGGACGCGACGGAACTCATTCATGATCCCGCGGTCAATGCGATCTATATCGCGACTCCGCCTGGTTCGCACGAACAATATGCCATAGAGGCGATGAAAGCTGGAAAGCCTGTTTACATCGAGAAGCCCGTTGCGGTCAGTACGAAAGCCTGTGAAAACATGATTGCCGCATCGGCGGAATACGGTGTTCCCGCCACCGTTGCCCATTACAGGCGCGGCCTGGATCTCTTCAGGCGTGTAAAGACACTGGTGGATCAGGGCGCGATCGGAAAGGTCAGGCTTGTCATTCTGAACCTGTTCCAGACTCCCAAGCAGGATACTAATTCCGTGGAAAACTGGAGGATAGATCCTTCGTTGTCCGGTGGCGGTTTATTTTACGATCTCGCGCCACATCAGCTCGATATTTTATACTGGATCTTTGG
The DNA here is from genome assembly GCA_041742155.1 of Chryseolinea sp. GTDB lineage: Bacteria > Bacteroidota > Bacteroidia > Cytophagales > Cyclobacteriaceae > Chryseolinea. The sequence goes on from JBGSJE010000017.1 coordinate 36,835, forward strand.
TGAGCCGGCTTCCATTGCCGGACATTCGGTTAACCAGGGAAAAAAATACAACGCCCCAGATATCACCAGTCTGACCGCGGTGTTTGCCGGTGATGTTGTACTGCAAGGGCTTTGGTCGTTCAATGCTCCGGCCCATGCACGCCAGGACACGTGTAAGATAATTGGCGACGACGGATCCGTTGAGTTCTCATTTTTCACAAGCTTTGTCAAAGCGAAACTGGAAATATCCCGCAACGGTGCGGTTATACAGGAAGAGTTTATATTCCCTGATAATATACAGCTGCCGATGATTGCGGAGGTGGTGAAATTTTTTCAGGGTAATGGCGCCAATCCCTGTGCGCTGGACGAAGCCCTCATAACAATGAACATGATGGAACAAACTCTTCGGAATTTTTAGCCATATTTATATGTAAACCTGGTTCCGGATGAAATCAGGTCTGTCATTCTCTACGGGGCCTGAATAGCCTGTTGAGACCCTCATTTAACGAGTGAACAACCAGATAATTAATCAATAATCAATACTACATGAAAGACAAACTTCGCAGCCAGGGTTGGTTCGGTAAAACAGGCAAGGATGGATTTATTTATCGCGCATGGATGAAGAATCAGGGCATACCCGATTACGAATTCCGCGGCAAACCCGTCATCGGGATTTGCAATACATGGTCGGAACTAACACCCTGTAACGCGCATTTCCGGGAATTAGCCGAATCCATCAAGCGGGGGATCTCGGAAGCCGGTGGATTTCCAGTGGAGTTTCCCGTGATGTCGTTGGGAGAAACCCTGATCAAGCCGACCGCTATGTTATACCGAAACCTCGCAAGTATGGATGTGGAGGAATCGATCCGGGCGAATCCTGTCGATGGCGTCGTACTCATGTGTGGTTGTGACAAGACAACTCCTTCACTGGTGATGGGTGCCTGCAGTGTCAACATTCCGACGCTGGTTGTGTCCGGTGGCCCTATGCTTACGGGCAAATACCGGGGCCGTGATATCGGGACGAGTGATATCTGGAGATTCAATGATGCCGTCCGGTCCGGGGAGATGTCGGAAGAGGAGCTTACAGTATCCGAGGCGTGTATGTCGAGAAGCAGAGGGCATTGCGCTGTAATGGGAACTGCATCGACGATGGCCAGTATGGTTGAATCCCTCGGGCTGTCGCTTCCGGGTAATGCCGCTATACCAGCCGCCGACTCGAGGAGGAAAGTGCTGGCGCAAATGTCGGGTATACGTATCGTTGAAATGGTGAAGGAAAATCTCCGTATGTCGGATATCCTGACAAAAGAAGCTTTTGAAAATGCCATCGTCACGAATGCTGCGATCGGAGGGTCCACCAATTTTATCATCCACCTGCTTGCTATCGCCGGACGGATAGGGATACCTCTTACATTGCACGACTTCGACCGGTTATCGGCAAACGTTCCGTTCGTCGCCAACATCCAGCCATCGGGTAAATATTTTATGGAAGACCTGTATTACGCCGGCGGTCTTCCGGCGGTGATGAAAGAAATCGATCGTTTCCTTCACGGCAATTGTATTACCGTCAATGGAAAAACCATGAAGGAGAACTACGATACGGCCGAATGTTTTAACCGTGAAATCATAGCTACTGCCGATGAACCCTTTAACCCGTTGTCCGGTGTGGCGATCCTGAAAGGAAATCTCTGTGAAAACGGCGCCGTGATCAAACCGTCAGCGGCAAGCCCGGCACTCATGAAACATACCGGGAAAGCAGTGGTCTTCGAAGATATCGACGATTATAAAAAAAGGATTGACAGCCCCGACCTGGAAATAGACGAAACCAACATTCTTATCCTGAAAAATGTTGGGCCTATAGGATATCCCGGAATGCCGGAAGTTGGTAATATGGCCTTACCGAAAAAGCTATTGGCAAAGGGTATCCACGACATGGTGAGGATCTCCGATGGGCGGATGAGTGGCACGGGGTTCGGTACGGTTATCCTGCACGCTTCTCCCGAGGCGGCACTGGGCGGCAACTTCGCCGTTGTTCAAACGGGTGATACCATTAGCCTGGACGTCTCGAAGCGGTCGCTGATCCTGGAGGTCCCGGAAGAAGAACTGCATAAAAGGAAGAAAAACTGGAAACCTTTACACAAAAAATACGATCGTGGCTATGTGAGCCTCTATCAACAGCATGTCGAGCAGGCGCACCTTGGTGCGGACATGGATTATTTGAAGGGCGGATCCGGCAGTGAAGTTTCCAGGGATTCTCATTGATTTAGGACCGGAGTGCCGGAGTGTAAATCTCCCCGGCTCCTACCCGGTCGGATATTTGACGGTCAGTTTATGAATGGATAATGTATGAAGGATTTCCAGAATCAGGTTGCCATTGTCACGGGAGCCGGACAAGGTATAGGACTCGAAATCTGCAGGCAACTTGCGCGACAGGGGGCCGGTGTCTTGTTGAATGATATTGAAAAATCACTCGCCGACGATGCAGCCCGCCTTATCCAAAAAGAGCATGGCAGGTGCGTCGCCTTTGCGGGTGATGTTTCGGATGTATCATTCATTGAGGAAATGGTGAACGAAGCGGTCAAACAATTTGGCAAGCTCGACATTGCGATTGCCAATGCGGGTATCACGCTGTTCGGGGAATTTTTCGATTACAAACCCGACGATTTCAACCGCGTGATGAAGGTCAATCTCAGCGGCAGTTTTTTCCTGGCGCAGGCGGCGGCGCGGCAAATGAAAGATCAGGGTTCAGCGGGCCGGATTTTGTTTATGTCTTCCGTTACCGGGCACCAGGCCCACAAAAATCTCGCTGCTTATGGCATGAGCAAGGCGGCACTTGAGATGTTAGCCAAAACGCTGGTCGTCGAATTGTCGCCGTTTCATATTACGGTAAATGCCATAGCGCCCGGCGCTACCATAACAGAACGTACGATCGCCGATCCCGACTACGAAAAGGTATGGTCGAGAATTACGCCGATCGGCAACCCAGCCACCACAAAAGATATAGCACATGCGGCGCTGTTCCTGGTGTCGCCACAGGCAGGTCATATTACAGGCCAAACCCTTGTCATTGATGGCGGATGGACGAGTGTCAGTCCATCACCTTATTAGCGCATTTGACCTATCGTTCACGTTTGACCATTAAACCTATGAAAGCTTATATTATTGTCGATGTCACGATCACAGATCCCGCACGATACGATGACTATCGCAAGCTGACACTTGCTTCGCTGGAACCCTACGAGGGAAAATTCATTGTTCGCGGCGGTCACACGGAAACCCTGGAGGGAAATTGGGTACCGGGACGGATTGTCGTGCTGGAGTTTCCTTCCCTGGAAAAAGCAAAAGCGTGGTGGTCTTCTCCCGGTTATGCACCTGCGAAAGCTATACGGCAGGAAGCCGCTGTCACCAGGATGATCGTGGCAGAGGGTTATTCCTGAACCTGGCTCAGTACTTCTGCAATAGGGTAAGGAGTTTTCTGTCCAGCTTTTGTCCGTGCCAGTCTTCGTAAGCAACGTCGGTGCGCCGCGAGTTCAGCAACCCGAAGTCTCCCTGAAATTCCCACAACGCATATCCTATGCGGTTGTTATCCAATATATCGAGCATGTCTTCAAACCACGCCAGAAACACCGGGTGGGGAGTTTTGTTCCAGCACCCGCATTCGCCGCAGTGAACACCAACACCCTGCTGTGCCAATGCGATCCAGGGTCTATAATAATCCTCCAGGATAGTCCGGCTTAAGTAACGGTCTCCAACCTGACCGGGCCATTTCGGTTCGGGCAAACTATCGGGGTCTTTATTCGCCCACGGAGCTTTGTAATGAGAAATTATACCAGGCGTGTAGCCGCGGCAACTTTGCGCAATGTTGAGATCGACGATCTCCGGTATGACGGTATTCCCCACATCATTTCCATCAGCGATGATAATACGGTCAGGGTTCTCCTTGCGTATCGCCTCGGCTGCTGCTTGTGCCACCCGCCGGTACGCTTCACCGGGTACGGAACTCCTTTTGGAATGCTGATCGTTCATATCCTCTCTCATGCTGGGCTCGTTGACGAGATCAAAGCTGATCTTCTTCTTTGATACCCCCTTATAACGTCTGGCCCACATGTTCCAGTGAAAACAAAATGCATCAAGCGCGGCCTGGTCGGTCCACAGATTATAGGGCTCGTGGAAGCCGGCATTCACACAGTAACCCGGTGCGCGGTGGAGGTTAAGGCTTACATGCATACCGTACTTGTGTGCCAGCATCACAACCTTATCGATATTATCGACGGCAGACTCCTTCACCTGATAAACTTCCCCAGTAGTTATATTTCTGCTGCGATCGAAATCCAGGTAACTGGGATAGGCCATTGGAATCCGGACAAAGTTAAAACCCCAGTCCCGCATCCAGCGAAAGTGATCTTCTGTTGTGGCTGGTCTCGCATTTGCCGGGTCCGGTGAAAAGAAGTCGAGAAGGTTAAAACCTCGCCACTGCGGCAGTTTGTTTTTCTTCAATGCTCCAAATGCGTCCGATCCCTGAAGGCTCAGGGCTGTAACCGCCAGGCCGCTCGTTTTGATAAAATCTCTTCTGTCCATACCAGAGTTGCTGATGACACAAATTCACCTATTCATTCATCTTTAGCAACTGTAATTACGGAAACGGCAACGAAAAAGGCAGGCCGGGCTAATCATTCCGGATAGTCTGAACGGGATTTACGGATGCCGTTTTAAAGGTTTGATAGACCGTTGTCAAAAAGACAATCAATGCAGTACATCCAATGGAAATGACGAACGGTATCCATCCGACTCCGACACGATAGGCAAAATCGTTTAGCCAGTGGCTGGCGAAGTAGTACCCGAGGGGTATGGAGAGAAGGGAAGAAACAGCCATAACTTTTATAAACTCACGCGACAGTGCATAAAACACCTGGCCTGTACTCGCTCCGAGTACCTTTCTGATACCTGCCTCCTTTTGCTTCTGGTACCCGATGTAGGCCGCAAGTCCGAAAAGGCCCAGTGAAGAAATAAATATCGCCATACCCGAGAGCAGCTTCATCAGATCGCCAAATCGCCTGTCACGGTCATAACCCCGTCGTAACTGATCGTCCAGAAATTCATATTCAAAAACTTTTTCCGGAAAGAAACTATCCCATTCCTTTTTCACATGCGCGATCGATGATTGAACTTGCATGCTGTTCAGGCGTAACGAAAACGTATTAAACTTGCTGACATCTACTTCCATCAGCAACGGTCTCAGTGGTTGCTGCAGACCTTCAAAATGGTAGTCTTTAATTACACCGATAATGACCGCTTTCTTTCCCACAACCTCCACGTGTTGCCCCAGCGCTTTGTCGGGATCATTCCATCCCAGTCTTTTAATAGCCTGTTCGTTTGCGATGAGAGCCTCCAGGTGATCCGTCCCAGCTTCGCGGCTGAATCCCCGTCCGGCGATCAGCTGCATCTGATACGTTTCGATAAAATCATAGTCCACACTTATCGTGGAAATGAATACGTTGTCGTTTTCCCGGATGTCGTCGGTAACGACCAGTGCATTCACAGCACCGGTCCCCGGCAAACCGGACGAAACGGAGACCGCTTCAACGGCTGAATTTTTTAGCAGCTCGGTTTCAAAACTATTCATCCTTCCGCGAAGCTCCGCCCCGATCCCTCCGCCAAGAATTGAATTCGGATTGTTGCTGAACAACGGTATGGTTAGCATAAAGTCCTTTTGAAATCCGAGCGGCTTTTCTTCCATAAACCTGATCTGCCGGAAGATTACAACCGTAAAAATGATAAGGATTATCGAGGCCGTGAATTGAATCAGTACGAGCACACGCCTGATCTTGTAACTTCTTCCTGATGACGTGTCCGATGCTCCTTTCAGCGCGGCAACGGGGTTAACTTCCGAGATAAAAAATGCAGGATAAAGGCCCGCACCTAACACCGTACCAAGGAATATGACAATGAGGATGATGGCGATTTGCGGCGCTGCGAGGAGTTCAGGTGAAAAATTCTTTCCTGTCATTTCATTGATAGCAGGTAACAAACCGTAAACAATGGCCAGCGCAACTATAAAGGAGACAAAAACAAGCATCATCGATTCCAGCAAAAACTGCAGGGTAAGGCTTCCTTTTAACGCTCCGATGACTTTTCTTATTCCGAATTCTTTTGCCCTTCTCAGGGAGTGAACCGTCGCGAGGTTGACAAAATTGATGCATGCGATAAGCAGAATGAGCAACCCTACGAATGAAAACATGTAGACGTACCGTATGGCGTTCCGGTCGTTTGAGAATGTAAAATCGGAGTAAAGGTGAATATCGGTAAGCGGTTGTAACTCATATGTCACATGTTCGCGGACCCTGTCGTCGGCATATCGTTCATTCAGCGCCTGAATTTTTGGTACAACTTCCTTCGCGGAGGCTTCGGCACGGAGCAGGGCATAAGTCGAAACCGGATTGTATAACCAGTCGCGCATTAGAAATTCCCTTACCTCGGGCGCCTCAAGTGTATAATAATTTTCAAAATGTCCCAGTAGTTCAATGGGTGTGGTGGACTGATCCGGGTAGTTTTCCACGACAGCAGAAACCTCGAGTGGAATGGTTCCTTCAAACATGATCTGTTTGCCTAAAGCGGCATCCAGCGATCCGAAATATTTAAGGGCAATACGCTCCGTCAGGATGATCTGGTTCGGAGTTGTCAGCGCGGTCGTGCGGTTACCCTTGAGGAACCGGAAGGTAAATAAGTTCAGGATCTGCGGATCCGCCAGATAAAAATTGCTCTCACGGAATTTTCTGTCCGCCACCAACACGCTGTCAGCGTCCATCAGCTGAATGGTGGCTTCCCGCCCGAACAACCTGGCCGCTTCTTCCACTTCGGGTACATCCGACCGGATAGCTGCAGCCAGCGGGGCAGACGTTGTTGAATACCTTGTTTCGGAACCGTCATAACGGGTTGTTACGTTGATCTGATAAATCCGGTCTGCGTTGGCGTGGAAGCGATCATATTTCAATTCGTCCAGCACATACAATAAAATTGCAACCAAACCTGCAATACCAAGCGACAAACCCGCCACATTAATAAGTGCAAAAAATTTATGCTTACGAAAATTTCTCCACGCGGTGAGGATCCAGCTTTTCCACATAGAATTGATGTTTCCTGCAAGGAAGGAATTTATTTTTCACCTGAAGTTGAATTTACACGGGCCGCAACTTTTGGGGGTTGGCTGGAAATAAAATTTGCAATCAATCACCTTGTTTACAGGACTAAAAAATCATTTTGATGTTTCAAGGCATCCGCTATAAAAAATATTCAAACGCTGGACGTCGGCCTCGAACAATCTATTGGTTACGGCCACGTCGTTACTCACGATGTCCCGGGCCGCCGTAAGTGATGATGCCTCAATAACGATAATTCCTTTTTCGCCGGACCGCGCGCCGAACCTGATGATCCATCTTTTCGAAGTTGGCCCAGTCGCGCACCGTGTTCTTTAAAATAGGGTTGCTCGTATGGCTGCTTTTCCATCGTCCACAACGGTCCGGTTGTGTAGGTAACGATGTAAAGACTATCCTTCGCCTGCGAATAGCCTTTCACTACAATGCCCGCCAGGACAAGCAGGGATAAAATGATCTTTTTCATACATCAATTATTTCCGGGTATAGACGTCAGGACTATTTAAAGTTCGGAATATCCAGCTTTTTTGAAATCCTGAAAACAGCATTGATCAATCCGACATGACTATAGGTCTGCGGGTAGTTTCCCCACTGCGATCCGTCGAGACCAACGTCCTCACTAAAGATACCGAGATGGTTGGCATACGGCAAAATTCCATTTAATGTTTTGATCGCATCGTCGACTCGTCCTACGCAGGCCAGCGCATCGACGTACCAAAACGCGCAAACCAGGAAAGTCGCTTCGGGTTTCCCGAAATCATCCTGGTGGACGTAACGATAAAACAGGCCTTGTTCTGTCCGTAATAATTTTTCAAGTTCGATCAGGTGCTGTTTCGCCTTCGGCGAGTTAGGATCGAGGTAATTCATGGTGATCAGCTTCAATGTACTTGCGTCGAGGTGTTTTGAACCCAGCGCCTGCATGTAAACGCCGGACTCCTGATCGTAACACTTTTCAATACGTTCGGAGGCCATCTGGCTGAGCCTGGAGGCGTAATGGTACAGGTCGTTGTCTTGCATCAAAGTACCGATCTTCATCGCCGCTTTGCTACCGGCCCAATGAAAAAGCAAGGTGTATGTATGTACCTGTTTTACATTGCGGAATTCCCAAAGTCCGGCGTCCGTTTCGTCCATTGTTTTTTCAATCCACCGGAGTAAACGATCGACCAGTGGTTTGTAGGAACGCTTCTTCGAAAAACCGAGGCGTTTATCGATAAAAAGGGGAAGCAACCCTACGAGTACCTGCCCATACACATCGTTTTGAGTCTGCACATAGGCCTTGTTTCCAACTCTAACCGGCTGGTTCCCCAAATAACCTTCCAGCGGAAGGTGGATCTCCTCGATATCCTTCCGGCCGGTAATTGTGTACAACGGTTGCATTCTTTCAGAATCCCTCATCAGGATATTCTGTATGTATTCAAAGTATCGTTCCAGTTCGTCAAAATGCCCCATTTCATTAAAGGCTTTTAATGTGTAATAGGAATCCCGGAACCAGCAATAGCGATAATCCCATGTCCTGGAACTTCCGTGGTGTTCCGGCAAACTGGTTGTGCCGGAGGCAATGATCCCACCCGTGTCTTCGTATTGATGCAACTTCAGTACAAGCGCGGAACGAATAACACTCTCCTGATACATATCCGGAACGTAAGTTCCTTTGACCCATCCCTGCCAGTAGCGGACCGTTTTATTGATAAAGTCTTCCGCTGTAGGTTTTAATGGAGCTTCCAGAGGTTCGCCATAGGTGAAGACGAGGTAACGGTTTTGATCCAGCACGAACGGTTGTTGCTCGATCACATAATTAAGCGAAATATCCGTCGTCAGCCTGGCCTGCATATCGAAGTTCAAAAACCGGAGATGGTTACTGCCGAACAGTATTTCCGGTGACATTTCTCCGTAGTCACCCACCGGCTTGCAGGTCACTTTTATAACCGGGTTTCCTTCGATCAGCTCGACCTTACGAACCAGCATCAACGGTTTGTAGTATCGTTCATGCTGGCTAAAACGGGGAGCACAATCGATTACCCGGAATTTCCCGTCCGGCGTTTGAAACTCCGTGCACAGGACGTTCGTGCTATCCATGTAATACTGGTGGCTCGTGAAAGTGGTGTCAGGAACAACCGAAAATTCACCACCCTTGTGCGGATCCAGCAGGGAACCAAATACGAAAGAGCTGTCGAATCTTGGAAGGCACATCCATTTTACGTGGGCCTGTGTGTCTATATAGGCGAGGTAAGAACAATTACCTACGATACCCATGTTATAACGGTGTATATTCATGCCGTTGCCAGTGTGTTTAAAAATTGAAGTACTTCCTGCTGCGAAGAAATGGTATACTGCGCGAACGTATGCCCGCTCCCTACCTTGATCGTCGCCGCTTTGTTTTCAAGGGCTTTGAACATATCCTCGTCGGTTTTGTCGTCGCCTAATGCAAGTATAAAATCATATGGCTTTTCCTGGATGACTTTACGGGCGGCAACACCTTTGTCGATGCCCGCGATTCGTACTTCGATAACCTTATTACCATCGATTACCTGAAGTTGTACGTTCCGGACAAGGTGATAAAGGCTGTCCAGCAACTCTCTTGAACGTCCAAATCCCAGGTCAGTATCGACATTACGGTAATGCCATGCCAGGGTATATCTCTTTTCCTCGACGAATGAACCGGGGCTGCGCTGGGTAAATAACTCCAGCGTGGGCCGGATCAGTTGTTTCCAGCCCATATCGTCTTCATATTCCGTGCTCCATATTCCATCCACATTGCGTATAGATGCTCCGTGTTCGGCAACAATGTTTATTGGCATTTGATCGAACCAATCCTGCAGTGCTGCCACCGAACGACCACTTATAATGGTCAGGTCGGTTTTGGAATCCGCCGCCAGAACGGATAATAGCTGTAACAGGTCCTTGTCCGGCTTCGCTTCGCCCGGATGTTTTGCGAAAGGGACTAACGTACCGTCATAGTCGAGGAGCAGGTGCCTGAGCGACGCCGATTGAAATTCGCTCACCAGTTTCTGACGTATGGGACCGGTGAGATATTTTGTTTCCTGCAACTCCTGCTGCGTTTTTGTCTCGTCCAATTGTCTCAAAAAATCCTGAACCCAATCCACAACGGAATACTCCTTGAGTCGTTTTTGCAACAGCATCATCTTTCGCTGCTGCAATTCCAGGGGCATATTAAGCGCTGTATGGATCGCCTGCGCGGTTTCATCCTTATCCATCGGGTTTACCAACAGCGCCTCGCCCATCTCGCTTGCTGCGCCAGCCAGTTCGCTCAGCACCAAAACACCGTGCTGTCCCGTTCTGCTCGCAACGTACTCCTTGGCGACGAGGTTCATGCCATCGCGCAACGGTGTGATCAGACCGACGTCGGCGGACTGGTATAAGGCACACAACTCGGGGAAGGACAGATGATTATAGCGGTAAATAACAGGTTGCCACTGCAGACTCGAATATTTACCGTTGATCCGCCCAACCTGTTCCTCGATCAATTTTCTCCTTTCATTGTATTTCGATATGATCTGGCGGGATGGTACGACAACCAGAACAAATACGACGAGTTCTCTCCACTCCGGGTGTTGCTCCAGAAATCTTTCAAATCCCGCCAGGCGGTGCGTGACACCTTTCGTATAATCCAGGCGGTCAACAGAAAAAATTATTTTCCGCTCCCCGAAGTTTTTCCGGATAGCATTGCGTTGATCGGCAACGTCTTCCAGTTGCGCAGCCTGATGAAATTTATCGTAGTCGATCCCAATGGGGAACAGATCAGCCTTTATGATACGACTACCTGAAAACAGCGAACGGTATTGATGGTCGATCCCCGCAACCATCCGGATCGTTTTAAGAAAATGCTGAACATACTCGTGTGTATGAAAGCCGATGAGGTCGGCGCCCAACAAGCCGTGAATTATTTTTTCCTTCCATGAACGGTGTAACAGCCGGAAGATCTCAAAGGTTGGAAAGGGGATATGGAGAAAAAATCCGATTGTAGCGTCCGGAATTTTTTCGCGGATCATTCCGGGAAGCAGGAATAACTGATAATCGTGAATCCATAACACATCACCGGGTTTCAGAAAAGCTGTGAGATGGTCGGCAAATTGTTGATTGACCGCTTCGTAACTGCGGAAATTTTCTTCATCGAATTCCACAAAGGAAGGGAAATAATGAAAAAGAGGCCAAATCGTCGCATTGCAGAATCCATTGTAATAGCGGTTGTACAATTTTGCGTCGACGAATATCGGATTGATTTTGAACGCCTGGTTATTTTCATCTGCGGCGTTAAATTTTTTCCATCTCTTTTCGGGGAAATCAGCTGACCCGATCCACCATTTTTCGTAAAACGGGTTGTGATCGTCGCCTCTTTCAAAAAAACTTTTTAACGCACTCACTAAACCGCCATCGCTTTCTTTCAAACTGATCTTGTTGTGACGCTCCATTAGCTGGAATGGCAAACGATTCGAAACAACGATCAATCTCCCGTTCTTTTTCATTTTTACAGGGTCAGGTGAAAAAATCAAAATTCTTTACAGCCGGGTCTGCTTCCAAGACAATAGTTGCCAGGAGACTTATCCCGTTATAAGTGGCGAAATGAAACCGCCGTACGCCAGAGTCGATTTACGCTGTGATTACAGCGTAAGCATGAAATATTCCGGAGAAGCCAAATTACGAATAATTATGTACACTACCCGCCGGTATTGTGATTTATGACGTCAGGCAAAAATTGAGTCAGGATAACACGTCTATGCGGGCAGGCATTCGCGCACTTAATTTCCCAAATGGTGAAAGATTGTACCCACGAACACGCATTGTTTTCTCAAACTCGCGCTGGCTCGAAGCATCGACAACGATCAACAAACCACCACTCGTTTGCGGATCCGCCAGTATGGCCTTTTGTGCCTCCGTAATTGAACCGATGTTTGAACCATAGCTCTCCCAATTTCTTACGGTCCCGCCGGGAATACATTTTTGCTGAATATATTCATCCAGAAAATCGAACTTTGGGATCTTGCTGAACTCGATCTCCGCGCTTAATCCACTTCCTTCGCACACTTCCCACAGGTGTCCCAGTAAACCAAAACCCGTTACATCCGTCATCGCGCTGACATATCCGAGTTTTCCGATTTCAGTGCCAAGCCAGTTAAGGGTTAACATGCTGTTGACAGCCTCCTGAAAATGGGCCTCCTGTACGATACCCTTCTTTTGTGCTGTTGTAATAATACCGATACCCAGCGATTTGGTAAGGTATAAAAGTGAATCGGGGCGGGCGGTGTTGTTCTGCTTCAGATTCTCCTTTTTGATTTTCCCGGTAACCGCCAATCCAAAAACAGGTTCCGGGCAATCGATACTATGACCACCAGCCAGGGGGATATGAGCTTTGTGGCAAACGTCGCGGCTTCCTTCCAGCACACCCTTTGCGATGTGCGCCGGGATTTTATTTACCGGCCATCCTAAAATGGCGATCGCCATGATCGGCTCACCACCCATGGCATACACATCGCTGATGGCATTGACCGACGCGATCGCTCCGAATAACGCGGGGTCGTCGACAATAGGCATAAAAAAGTCCGTTGTACTGACAATGCATGTACCATCGCCGAGATCGAAGACGGCGGCATCGTCTTTTGACGCATTCCCGACCAGCAACGACGGAAACAGGGGTTGAGGTATCGATGAGTGAAGGATCGTATCGAGCACCGCAGGCGAGATCTTGCATCCGCATCCCGCTCCGTGACTGTATTGTGTTAATTTTATTTCGGCTGAAGTTTCCATCTGAACAAAGGTAATGTAAATCAAATGTCGCGCAACGCTTCCGTGATCTCCCCGGAATGAACGCCATCCCAGCAAAAGTTCTTTATTATACGCGCCTTGTTTTTTGCCAGTCCGTTCAGGTACGCTTTATCGTAATAGGTCAATAATATTTCAATAACCCCGGGGAAATCACCTTGTTCAAGTTTTGTTTTTGCCGTATTAAAATGCTGTCCTCCGATTTTTTTTGTTACGCGGGTCATCGCCTCTAAAAATTGAACACGATCTGACTCTCCATATTCGGATGTCAGCCGGCGGATACGTTCCTCCCTGTCCACCTCAATCTCAACCATGGGACTTATCGTCATGGTTTTCCAGAATATCTCCGGAAGAAAAATATTTCCCACGGCAAACGATTCATCTTCGATCCAGATTCGTCGTCCGGGATCCAGTAAAAGGATTTCCTCAAACAACATATTCTGGAATTGTTCCGTTGTCGGCTGCGGTGGCATCATGAGTCCTCCGAACACCGATCCTTTGTGAGATGCGAGCTGCTCCAGGTCGATAATCTGTTCACCATTACTTTTTAAGGAACGCAGAATTTCGCTCTTACCGCTTCCGGTACATCCCCCGATAATCATCAGCTTCAGGGGCATGCTGAACGATGCTATGGCCTTTGCGCGATACGCTTTATAACCGCCTGCAAGCTGGTGTGTTTTTAATCCCGCCATGGAAACAAACCTGCAGAAGTTACCGGAGCGCATACCACCCCGCCAGCAGTGCACCAGCAATTCATTTCCTGTTTGATCCGCAGCATCGATGATGTCCGGTAGTCGTGGGCCAACAAGCCTGAACCCGGCGCGTATGGCTTCCTTCTGACCCTTGTGTTTGTACGTTGTCCCGACTTCAATACGTTCCTCGTTGTTGAGAATGGGAATATTCGTTGCGCCGGGGATGTGTCCGTCCGCGAATTCACCCTGAGACCGGACGTCGACGACAGGCAGGCGGGAACGAAGGTTCAAAAACTCGTCGATGGACAGCTGCATTACTTTCAAAGAAAGGGAATTAAATCTTAAAAAAATGTACAATTTTAGATTGACGATTACCCAAAATCGTAAATCCCAAAACCGTAAATCGTAAATCCCAAAATCGTAAATCGTAAATCCCAAAATCGTAAATCAACCTAAAAAAATGTACAATTTTAGATTGACGATTGACGATTAACCGGAATCATAATCGTAAATCCCAAAATCGTAAATCAACCTAAAAAAATGTACAATTTTAGATTGACGATTGACGATTACCCGGAATCAAATCGTAAAATCCCAAAATCGTAAATCGTAAATCCCAAAATCGTAAATCAATCTAAAAAAATGTACAATTTTTAGATTGACGATTGACGATTAACCGGAATCATAATCGTAAATCCTAAAATCGTAAATCGTAAATCCCAAAATCGTAAATCAGATTTGTCAAAACAAAGCCACACCATACGATTCCATAAAGGCGGCTTTCGCATACGCGTAGGATGCATAAGCAAAACCCTGATCTCCCCATCCTGTACCCCAGCTGTTTCGAACGATGAAATGGTCCTTGGTGTATCCGACAATAGCCACTGCGTGACCGCCGTAACCGGGAGCCTTGTATTTTTTGAGTACACCACCGGGTGCGTTATACCATTCATCGTCCACGGAAAGCGCGGTGAAGACGGGACCGTTGTTGGCGAGCCAGTTCTTCCATTGCATGAGCCGGTCGCCAATGTGAAGATTGTAATAGGCTCTGATCTTGAACTGCGAGGCCTTTGAGTAGAATGTATTCTCCTTATCCGGACTTAATGCTGTCGAATTAAAAGGCAGGTCCTGTTCCAGTACGCAACCGTATTTCCTGGCGATATCCAGCGCACTTTTGAGTGACGTACCAGCTTCCTCGAGGAATGTAGTGGGGCGGGTCGCAAATTCATCCATTTCCTTTGATGCCATCCAGATAAAGCGCACGGAAAGTTTATCTGTTTTCGGGAGGCCCCTATTTACAAAGTGCCAGCGTAGCAGGGAGTCGGCACACGACCATCCCACACAAGATCCGGTTTGACCCTGGTCGCCGATCTTCCACCAGGAAGCGCGCAGGTCGACCGAGGGTGGAAGCCGCATCACCCGGAGGACATTTGAAGTTTCGGCCGTAGTAAAGGTCCAGTCTTCTTCTGTTTTTCTGGAGGGGACGATGTTCAGGACTCGTTCTTTCCTGGGGTTTTTCTTTGCCATGATCATTTGGATTTACAGTTCTGATAACAAACAATAATTGGGTCTTCAGTCGCGAAGCCTTAAATGCAAAAAGCCCATCTCTCTGGCACTACGGTGTCAGGCAGATGGGCTCACTTCACTCAATTTATAAAATCCAGGGAAATTATCGCCTGGCCCGGCGCGATTATATTTTGCAACGGGTCGTTTGTGCATCGGCGCTGAAAAGTTGTGAACCCGGAACCGAATGTGTCAGGCGACACTAAATGTTCCGGGAATGCGGTCGTTTTGAGAGACTTTCGGGAAGGTCTTTTACCGGGTCCGGCTTTCCTGCACCCGGATATCTTTCACAACGATAAGATCGGATGCCGGCAACTTTTTTTTGCACAAACCGAAATCTGTTATAGTTTTGCAGTCCAATTTATCGGGAGCTTAGCTCAGCTGGTTCAGAGCATCTGCCTTACAAGCAGAGGGTCGGGGGTTCGAACCCCTCAGCTCCCACTGATAATCAGCCACTTACAAAAATATTGTGAGTGGCTTTTTTATTTGCCTGCAATGGATTAGCGCACTTTTAATTGCGTCCTGGTCTCGTTGCCGCCAGAATGCACCGGCACCATGCTCCTATCCTCAATTATTCGGATTCCAGTCCGGATCCTTCGTAGTCTGTGAATCCGCGGGTGTAACGTAGCGGCTGCAGTCCAGTGTGATATCCAATGTCGCCGGTCTCCTGAATGCTCCCTTCTTATAACGGAGGGATCTGTCGGCGTAAACCTTCAGCATAAACTTATCCCATATCGGCAGCGCTGTCTTTCCTCCCTGGCCCAATGACCATTGCCGGTAACGGATACCACGCTCATCGCCGCCTACCCATGCACCGGAGACAAGGTTATGGGTGATGCCGACATACCATCCGTCAGACGCATCGTTCGATGTTCCGGTCTTTCCGCCGATCTCATTGTTTTCTCTCAGGTCCATATCTAACAAACGTGAACTGCCACCTTCTTCTTCCACTCCACCCATGAGCATGTATACCATTTTGAAAGCTGTCTGTTCACTGATAGCCTGCTTCGTCTCGGGAACAAAATTTTGTATTACGTTGCCGTGCTTGTCTTCAATCCGGGTGATGTAAAACGGCTTGGTGTATGTGCCCTGGTTTACAAATGCGCTGTAACTTCCCACAAGTTCATAAACCGAAACGTTACTCACACCAAGGCACAACGCCGGGACCGGATCAAGTTTGCTCGTAATTCCCACGCGCTTCGCAAAAGAAATCACATTGTCGACGCCGACCAGTTTTAATACACGGGCTGTAATGGTGTTTTTTGATTTGGCCAGCGCCTGACGGAGCGTCAGTTGTTCGCCCGTTCCAAGATCTCCTTCGGCGTTGGGTGGTGTCCAGGTCTTTCCGCCGGATAGCTTGAACGTTGGCGATATATCCGGTAATTTTAAGCAGGGATGAAAACCGGCTTCCATCGCCGCGCCATAGACGATAGGCTTGAACGTTGATCCGGGTTGCCGCGATCCCTGTCTCACGTGATCGAATTGAAAGTGTTTAAAATCGATCCCTCCCACCCATGCTTTCACCTCGCCAGTCTGCGCATCCATCGACATGAAACCGGCATTCAGGAAGCGTTTGTAATAACTCAGCGAATCCATATAACTGAACAGTGTATCCCGTTCTCCCTTCCAGGAAAAAACGGTCATGGGCCTCTTTTCATTCAACACTATTTTTACCGAATCATTACCGGCGCCATACCTGGCAACCAGCTGCCTGTAGATATCGGTCTGTTTTATTCTCGACTCAAGAAATCCTTCGATCTCGTTTCCCCGTTCGTTTATCCACGGATTTCGTCCTTTCCAGTGGGCGTCGAACGTCTTTTGCTGCTCGCTCATACTCTCCTTCATCGCTTCCATGGCATAATGCTGCATTCTGCTGTCGATCGTCGTGTAGATCTTTAACCCTGATTCCCACAAATTATACCCGTGTTCGCCGCACCATTTCAACAATTCGGCCTGGAGTGCGCTTCTCAGGTACGGCGCAATCCCTTCGTTATGATCCTGTACGGAGTAATTCAAATCTATCGGCAGTATCATCAGCGAATCATACTGATGTTTCGACTTGATATAGCCATACCGGTAGAGTTTTGTCAGCACTTCATTCCTTTTTGACAGCGCATTCGCGGGTCGGCTGTGAGGGTTGAACAGGGAAGGATTCTGTAGCATCCCAACTAAAACGGCCGACTCCTGCAGGTTGAGCGCGGACGGTCGTTTTCCGAAATACGTTTCCGACGCGACTTTTATTCCGTAGGCATTGCTGCTGAAATTACAGGTATTCAGGTACATCGCGATGATCTCTTCTTTTGTAAAATTTCTTTCCAGGTCGACCGAGATCATCCACTCTTTTGTTTTCTGAATGATCCTCCGCGGCATTTTGCCAAGTTTGCTCACCGAGCCATCCAATTCCGGATTAATGGTGAAAAGATTTTTGGCGAGCTGTTGTGTCAGTGTACTACCACCTCCGTGACCGGAAATATCGAAGGTGATCATTCCCTTGATAACGCGAAGGAAAGCCTGAAAGTCGAGACCGGAATGATCATAAAAGCGGTGATCCTCTGAGATCAAAAGCGTCTTTACGAGATCGCGTGAAAGGTCCTTGTACATTACCTGGCTCCGGTTGAACGTATAATAGCGTGCCAGCGAAGCGCCGTCGGCGGAAATCAGCTCCGACGACAAATCGTTTGTAGGATTTTCAATCGCTCTTAAACTGGGCATCTCACCAAAAAGACCGAAAAGGTTTACCCGTACGGAGAGAATATACGCCGGACCACCGATAACGGCGAACGCAAAAATGATCCAGGTCACCGTAACCAGTTTTTTAAACCATGGGCTTTTTGATCGCAAACGTGCCCTGATCTTTTGCGTTATTCGGTTCGAAGCGTTCGTATTGGACATCGACTAAAAATTTCTAATTAACGGAATTGGTATTTCAGCGGGCCGGCTTTTAACGCCTGGGCTGAGCCTTCACTTGGGTTAACCGATATAACAAAATCGCGGCGCGCTTCGCCTGGAGAGGTATCGTTCGCGGATCGGCAGTCTCCTGTACCGTATGCCCGCCGGAACTCCTCGGTCCTAATCCGTCCATCGCCATGTCCACATAACCGGAAGTAAAAGAGATATCTGCCGCTCCGGCGTCGCGGGGGTTTACCGCACGTACGCCGCCGTAGCCCAGGTCCTTGCTCACCTGATCAAAATAACCGA
Source organism: Chryseolinea sp. (assembly GCA_041742155.1). Taxonomy (GTDB): domain Bacteria; phylum Bacteroidota; class Bacteroidia; order Cytophagales; family Cyclobacteriaceae; genus Chryseolinea. The sequence goes on from JBGSJE010000017.1 coordinate 55,193, forward strand.
GCAATTCATAGTTTCCGGGTGTAGGTGCAAGGGGAGGATACCCTTCACTGAACCTGATCTCCGCGGACGTTTGTGGAAGATTTTTCTGCACGACGTCCATCATCGTTGCCTGCGCTTTCTTCAGCTGCTCCGGCGAAACCGCGCGGATATCGCCGGTCACGATCACTTCTTTCGCCACAATATTATCTTTCCCGTAAGCCGTTCCGCCATTATGATCCGGGTTATGCTCCACGGCAGAGCCACCCAGGATAACCCCCGGGTTAAAGGTCAGGTCTTTTTCAGCAGACAACTTTTCATAAAATTCAAAAAGAATGCGGCTTGCCTCATATACGGCTCCAGTCCCGATCTTTTCCGTAAATATCTGCGAGGAATGGTACGGTACACCCGTCACCTTTAACTGCCAGTCGGAAGAACTGCGGCGTGAAATGTTGGCGGTTTCCGTTCTTCCATCACCATCCTCAAATCCGAGAGCGATGTCCGCCTGTTTGGCAGCTTCGATAAGGTCATACCGCGCGAGCGCCAGCGGATCGCCGCTCATTTCTTCGTCCCCGCCCAGGTACACAATAATGTTCATATTCCGGAGTATATCGGCATTCTTCAGGGCCTGAAGCGCCTGTAATATGATGACATCTCCGCCTTTCATGTCTCCGACACCCGGTCCGGTCACGGTTGAATCGTTTACGATTTTAAACGTCTGAAACGGACTTGTCAGCTCGAAAACAGTGTCTAGGTGTCCGATGAGAAGTATTGTTTTTCCGCCGGCCTTTCCCCTGTGTTCCGCAATCAGGTGACCCGCGCGCTGAAACGGTTTCCCATCCACCCATCGCGTGGTAAAGCCAAGGGCATCGAATTTGGTTTTGAAAATCTGCCCCACTCTGTACACGCCGTCAAAGTTCATCGATCCGCTGTTGATGTTGACAACTTCTTCCCAGAGTCTCAATGCCTCCGGATTACCGGCCTCTACCTGTTGGGCAATTTTCTTTTCCACTTTTGAAAGCTGAGCTATAACCGGAATCGCCGGGAAGATCAAAACCGGCAAAAAGACCCGGAACAGCTGACGGAAACACTTACCTGGTGCGTACATGGAAAATCGTTAATCGGAAGTCAAATTAGCCAACTCAACTTCATTTTCAAATCCGGCCTTGTGCGCCTGTTGAACGGATGCTACGGGTCCTTTCTCCGGGGCGGGCGATTTGCTTTCAAAACCACCTGCTTAAGCGTCATTTTACCGAAGGAGGTTGTTCTTTTTCAGTTGGTTTGATAATTGTCCGTATTTTTGCTCAACCATTTTTTAAGCTTTTGAGAGTTTTCCGGAAAATACTTTTTTATGCGGGTCTGGTTTGTGGCGTCCTCGTGCTGTCCCTGACGATCTCCGTCTTTCTCTTCAAGGACAAAATCATCAACCAGTTTATCCGGGAAGCGAACAAGCAGCTGAACACACCGGTGAAAATCGGCAAGATGGACGTTTCCCTCTGGCAGGATTTCCCAAGGATCTCGATCCTCATGAAAGACGTCTACATAGAGGACAGTCATCCCGGGCAGTACCCTTTGCTTACAGCCGGGGAAGTGTCCTTCCAACTCAACCTGGTCGATGTGTGGAAAGAAAATTACATCATACAGGGGCTTCAGATCAGAGACAGCGAAACCAACCTGAAACTAAATGCAAAAGGGGAAAACAATTACACGATCGCCAAAGGAGAAGGTGGAGGTGGAAACGGTGCTGTATCCTTCCAGTTGCACAAAGTAAAATTGCTGAACACGAAGGTGAACTATACCGACGTTGGCGCAGAACAGGAACATACCTTTACCAGTAAAAACCTCACAGCATCCATTCAGACGATTAACGATATATATACGATTGAGGCATCGGGGGAGGTGACGACGGAAAAGATAAAAGTCAACCAACGCTCTTTTTTGGCGGGCAAGTCGTTCCAGCTCGAAAGCAACCTCATTTACGATGATATTCAGAAAGCACTCTTTATAAAACCTTCTTTACTAAACCTTCAACAAGCGGCGTTTAATGTATCCGGGGAGTACCGGTGGAAGAAGAAAAATACGATCGATCTTGTCACCGAAGCGAAGGAAGCTGACATTCAAACGCTTCTTTCCCTTTTGCCGGAAGCCGCCGCCAGGAAACTGCATCAGTATCAGAGCGATGGTGATGTCTATTTTAAAGCGAAACTAAAAGGCGAGATCAGCTCCAAAAAAAACCCTTCGCTTTCCATTGACTTTGGTTTTACCAATGCTACTCTTTTCCACCCGCAGTATAAATCGCGGATTGAAGGCGCCAGTATGGAAGGATCGTTTGCCGCCAGTGATGTGCTGGATGTTGGCACCGCCACACTCGTCCTGAAAAATATCCGCGGAACACTCAACAAGGAACCCTTCGCCGCTACGCTTATCATACAGAACTTTAATAACCCGGATGTGATCTGCGACTTCAAAGGTCGTGTCGATGCGGGTGCTCTTCTGGGCTTTTATCCGATACCCGATATCTACAATGTTTCCGGTTCCCTGCTTGCGGATGTTTCCTTTCGGGGTCAGATCGAACTTCTCAAGAAAAAGGCGACTGCGCAGCGTGTATCCACGCAGGGGACGATCGATCTGCAGAACATTGCTTTTATGTTCGGCGACGAAAAGATCGCCCTGCAAAACCTTGTCGGCAATCTCCAGTTCAGCAACAATGATCTGGCTCTCAGCAACGTGTCAGGCAAGGTCGGAAACAGCGATTTTATGTTCAACGGATTCTTCAAGAACATCATCACTTTCCTGCTGTTTGAAAACCAGCCTATCGGAATCGAGACCGACTTAAAGTCAAACTTTCTCGATGTCGACCAGCTTTTCGCCATCGGCTTTGGTAAACCGGCGGCGGGAAAAGATCAACGGTACGAATTTGGCATTTCCCGTAACATCAACCTGAATTTTAACTGCGATGTAAAAGGGCTTCGTTATAAACGTTTTCACGCCACCAACCTGAAGGGTGATCTACTGGTAAAAAATCAAATGGCTGTGTCGCGCAACATTACATTCAACTCGATGGGTGGAGACATGACCTTTTCGGGGATCGTTGACGCGCAAAATAACAAAGCAATTGATGTGGTCAGTTCATTCAAGCTCAACCGCATCCATGTCGACAGCATTTTTTATGTATTTGAAAATTTCGGACAGGACTTCATTCAGGATAAACACCTGAGAGGTCAGACGTCCGCGGATGTAAGCCTTGAAATGGTGTTAAACCAGAATCTGAAGTTGTTTTCCGAAACATTGATCGGAGATATCAGCGCATCCATCAAAAACGGCGAGTTGAATAATTTCGAACCGATGAAAAAACTGAATCGCTACCTCAACGACGAGGGGCTCAGCAAAGTACGGTTCTCCGACATCAAAAATGACATACATATTGAAAACAAAACAATCTATATTCCGCAGATGGAAGTTCGTACGAACGTAACCTCCCTCAAGATCAGTGGCACCCATACATTCGATCAGCGGATCGACTACCACATCATTACGCCACTGAGGAACAACAAAAACATAAATGAACAGGAGGCTATGGGAGCGCTGGAGGAAGACGGCTCGGGCCAAAGTAAATTATTCCTGAAGATCACCGGAACGACCGACGATTACCGTGTAGGCTACGACACGGAAGCCGTCAGGAAAAAGATTGCCACTGATCTGAAAAAGGAAGTGCAGGAATTAAAGGACATATTCAAAAACAAGGGCACCCGGAAGAAAAAAGAGCTCGAGCTGGAGGAAGAAGAGTATTTCGACTGGGACGACAACCCCTGACACTATGAAATAGCTTCCTTTAAGAAGTCATTCAACGGCTTGGCTGCCTTCGCGACGGCAACAATATTTTTTAAAAATTTACTGTCGGCAACTTCACTGTCTTTAAACTCGTGCGTTACGATAAAGCTTTTGAGCTTAAGCCATTCCACGTAGGGATGATCCTTGGGATATCCCTTCGGTGCTGTTTTTAACTTATCCTCATCCCAGAACTTACCATAATATTTATTGAATTTTTTGTCTTTGAAGATCTTCTGAAGACTGTCACCGGCGTAGTCGATCTCCTGCCGGATCTTGGCGAGGTTTTCCGGTATCGGCATAAATAATCCAACGCCCACAAAACTCTTGTTACCGGGCTCCACGTGAAAATAATAGCCGGGAGTACCCATTCCCTTCCCTTCCGCGGAAAACGCAGCGCTCATATTTTTCTTGTAAGGACTTTTATCCTTGCTGAAGCGAACGTCGCGGTAGATCCGGAAGGTCAGTTTTTTAGGATTAAGACCCGCCAGGGAATCATCGACGTGTACCATTTCTTCGTATAGATCGGCGACAAATAACTCAAACGATTCCTTGGCCTCCGTGTACCTGGACTTGTTTTTTTCAAACCAGTCCCGATCATTATGCTTCGCCAGGTCTTTCAGAAATTTCAGGATACTCTCCATTTTCATAACGAGCTAAATCTTAGGTCAAACCAATTAAAGATATTCAAGGATTGTTTCCAGCCCGATACCGCGTGACGCTTTAATGAGAATCGACGCGTCTTTCACCGGATTGTTTTTTAACTCCTGAATGAGAAATTCTTTCTTTTCAAAATGCATCGCCTCCGGGAATTCCTCCTTTGCCCACCCCATCAGTTGTCCGCAAAGATACACTTTATCGAAGTGATGTTGATGCAGCATATTTCCGATATTCCGATGCTCTTTTTCAGCCTCCCCCTCCAGCTCGAACATATCACCGATAATAAGGACCTTTCGCTTGCTTTCCATCCGGTCGAAATTTTCGATCGCCGCCTGCATAGAGCTTGGGTTGGCATTGTAGGCATCCAGTACGATCGTATTACCATCCTTCCGGATCAGTTGGGACCGCATATTGCCAGGCTGATAGTCGGCTACAGCCTGGTTCGAAAGCGTATGATCCACTCCAAAAAATTTACCGATACACAATGCAGCGGCGATGTTCTCGAAATTATAGGCACCGATGAGTTGTGTTGTGATGGTCTGATCCTCCTCCGTCACGATTTTTACGAACGGATCCGCGCCGATCAGTTCACAGTGGTAGTAATCGCCGGGGGCGGGATAAAATACGGGTGCACTGAAGCGCCGGGCCATATTGGCGAGTATCGGGTTCAGGGAATTGATAAAAACAGTGCCCTTATTGAGGATCAGGTGCTGGTATAATTCGGATTTACCTCTGATAATATTTTCAAATCCGCCGAAAGTACCGACGTGCGCTTTGCCGATGTTCGTGATAAAGCCATGTGTCGGATTAGCGATCGAACAAAGCAACGCGATTTCACCCACGTGATTGGCACCCATTTCAACGACGGCGATCTCCACGGAGCTGTCGATAGCAAGTACGGTAAGAGGAACACCGATGTGGTTATTCAGATTACCCCGAGTCGCATAGGTTTTATACTTTTTACCCAGCACGGCATTGACCAGTTCCTTGCTTGTAGTCTTCCCGTTTGATCCGGTTAGTCCAATGAACGGGATCGATAACTGGTCGCGGTGGTGCCTGGCCAGTTTTTGCAGGGAATCCAGAACATCGGGTACGACGAGGCAACGATCACTCACAGCATATTCGCCGTCATCGATTACGACATAACTGGCTCCTTTGTCCAGCGCCTCCTGCGAGAATGTGTTAGCATTAAAACGGTCGCCTTTCAGGGCAAAAAAAACAGAGCCGGGAATAATTTTCCGGGTATCCGTCGATACCTGGCCGGATTCCCGGTAACAATCGTATAACTTCTTAATATCCATGCGTGCGATCTGAATAAGTCGGGCAAAGCTACTCCACCGTACCGATCTCCAATAGGGATTGTGAACGGGGAAAAGTATCTTGCAGGCAAGATAACAGGTGACCCTGGGTCAGCGTTAAGGAGAAAGGAAATAATTTTGATGAGCAGACTGTTCCAGTTTTTCTTTTTGTTTCTCTCGTTTGCCGTTCAGGCTCAATTCACCTATGTACTGGACCAGGACATTCCGGTTCGGGACATCACGGGCGATGACCTGCCGATGCCCTGGGCGGGGGGGCTCAATGCCGCTCACTACAACACCATGGACCTGAATGAAGACGGTAAGGATGATCTCGTCCTCTTCGATCGTATGGCTGATAAAGTCATTACTTTTTTGAACGACAACAATGAATATAAATACGCTCCGGAATTCGAAAGTTTTTTTCCCTCCGAAATAACAAACTGGTTGTTGCTTCGCGATGTCAACTGCGACGGCAAAAAAGACATCTTTACGGGCGATAACCTGGGTATCAAGGTGTATTTCAACGTCACCCCTGCCGGAGAGGACCTTTCGTGGAAACAGTTCTTTTTTTACAGTGGGTTCCCCGGCACGAAAAGCACAGTCCTGCTTACCAAGGGTTTTTCAGGAAAAATAAATCTTCAGCTCCAGTTCGATGACCTTCCCGCTATTGTTGATGCCGATGGGGACGGGGATCTGGACATATTCAATGTCCGTTTTGTGGGGAACGGTACCGTGGAGTATCATAAGAATTTTTCCGTCGAACGTTACGGCACTTGTGATTCCCTGGATTTTGAGCGCATCACGCAAAAATGGGGTGGCTTCACGGAATGCAGCTGCGGCAATTTTGCCTTTAATAATGAGGATTGCCCACCCGTTGTCGGCGGGCGTACGCAGCACGCAGGAGGGAAAAGTCTCCTGGCCATCGACGCTAACAACGACAACAAACTCGATCTCCTGTTCTCCGAGGCAAGCTGCACGAACCTGTTCCTGCTGCGGAACGATGGTTCACTGGATAACCCTGTGATCAACTCCAGTTCCCTCTATCCACCCGACAATCCGGCCAATTTTCTCATCTTTCCCGCTGCCTTTTACGAAGATGTCGATTTCGACAACAGAAAAGACCTGATTGCTATTCCGAATATCTTTTCAAAAACATTCCTGCAAACCAATCTGAACCATTCGAACTGGCTTTATAAAAATACCGGGACGAATGCAGCTCCATCATTCACGTTTTCGAAGACCAATTTTTTACAGGACCAAATGATAGACGTCGGTGACAGCGCCGTACCTGCATTTATAGATTTCGACGGAGATGGGGATTATGATCTCTTTATAAGTCAAAATGCCACCGACGATCTTATCACAACGATCCGTTTATACGAAAACACGGGAACACCGACTCTCCCGGCCTTTGAATTCAAGGACGAGGATATCTGGGGACTCTCCCAGCTATTTCTCTACAACATGAAAATTCAGTTTTCCGATATCAACCGCGATGGCAATATAGACCTCGCTTTTACGGCTACGAGTTATCAAACGGGGCTGACGAAACTGTATTACGTTCTTAACTTGGGAAGTTCCTCGGTAAATTTTTCCAACCAACCGGTTCAGACATCGGATGTAACCGTTGGATTTTCGGAGAATATTTCAATCGCGGATGTAAACAAGGACGGTCTTCCCGATCTGTTGATTGGAAAGGCAACGGGATCGCTGGAGTACTGGAAGAATACCAGCACGGATAACACACCTGTATTTTCATTGGAGGATGCCACTTACCTGGAACTCGGATCAACCGTACTGCGCCAGAATATCGCCTGCGCTGTCTCCGATTTTGACGGCAACGGGAAGGCAGACCTTGTCTACGGAGACCAGACGGGACAACTCAAAATGATCGGTGATTTCCGTGAAGTGTCCGATGCGTCGTCTGCCGTGACCGGAATTGTATTTAACCCGCTGGCTGCCGGTTACGAGGCTAAAAACCTCGGCGGAAGGATCTGGCCGACGGCGGTGAATCTTTTTAGTTCGACAAAGCCTGCCATTGTTGTCGGAAATGTTTTGGGTGGACTTTCGATACTTCGTCACGATGAAGGTGCATCATTACCCGAATCCCCGGTGATCGAAATATATCCCAACCCCGTTCCTAAGACGGAGACACTCACGCTGAAGATCGACCGTCCGGGCTCTGTCCAGTTGTTTTCCATGCTCGGCCAAAAGGTATCCGAGTCCGTCTACCTGCAGGCGAATGAAGAATACGCCTATAGAGTACCCTACCTGTCAGCCGGCGTCTACATTTTAAAGTTTACCGTAACGAATAAATCATTCGCAAAACGGATTGTTATTTATTGAATCAATCGATCATCTTTGCGCCCGGATTGTAGCTACTCATTCTAATCTTTTTTCATGAAATACGCCTTCATCTTCGATATGGACGGGGTATTGGTTGACAGCAACCCTACCCATAAGATCGCCTTAAAACAGTTTTGCCGCGCGCATGGCTATGAACTTTCGGAACAACAGCTTCGTGAGAAAATCTATGGACGGACCAATCGCGACTGGTTGTTAAACCTGTTTGGGGATCTCAGTGAAGAGAAGATCCGGCAATATGCGGATGAAAAGGAGGCACTTTTCCGGCAACTGTATCACGACATCGAACCGGTCGCTGGATTAATCACTTTCCTGAAGAAGCTGGACAAAGGCGGGATCCCCCGTGCCATTGCCACGTCGGCACCTCGGGCAAATGTGGATTTCACCCTGGAACGCACCCATATGGAGTCTTTTTTTTCAACGATCCTGGACGACTCGTTTGTTACAAAGGGGAAACCCGACCCCGAAATATATCTGAAAACGGCTGCCGCCCTGGGTTTTAGTCCTTCCAACAGCATCGTTTTTGAGGATTCCCTGTCCGGTGTAAAAGCCGGGAAGGCAGCGGGATGCAAAGTTGTCGGGATAACCACTACCCATACCCGGGAAGAACTGTCCGAAACGGATCTTATTATTGATGATTTTGCGGATTTGGAGCCGGAATTACTGGTTTCCAGGCTTTTTTAAGCCGCTGTTCCGGATTATTTCCCGTAGGGGTTGGATTATTGAAGGTGTTTTAGCGATATTTGCAGTCCCTTTTTAAGGGGGTATAAAAAAACAAGCGGATATGGCACGAGTTTGTCAAATAACTGGAAAAAGACCTCAGGTTGGTAACAACGTTTCTCACGCGAATAACAAGACGAAGAGGAGATTTTTACCGAACCTTCAAAAGAAGCGTTTCTACATCCCCGAAGAGGATAAATGGGTTACACTAAAGCTGACCACAAAAGCGATTAAGACCATCTCAAAATATGGTATTACGGCCGTTATGAAGGAAGCCAAGGCGAAAGGCCACCTTGTGTTGTAATATTAAAACGAAAGAATCATGGCAAAGAAAGGCAACAGAATCCAGGTGATATTAGAGTGCACAGAGCACAAAACAACGGGCATGCCGGGCATGAGCCGTCACATCACTACGAAGAACCGTAAGAACACGACGGAGCGGTTGGAGTTGAAGAAATACAACCCGATCCTTAAGAAATATACTGTACACAAAGAAATCAAATAACACATGGCAAAGAAAGTAGTTGCTACCCTGAAGAAAACTGACGGCAAGAGCTTTGCAAAAGTGATCCGCGCAGTGAAGTCTGAAAAGACCGGTGCTTACACCTTCAAAGAAGAAATTGTTCCGGCTGACCTGGTAAAGGAAGTCCTTGCCAAAAAATAATCACCTGGAAAAAAAGAGTTTGAAAAGTCCCTGCAAAGGGACTTTTTTTGTTTAAAACACCCTCAGCCTATGGCACTATTCGGCAATTTATTTTCTCCTGACAAAAAGGAATCCCTGGACAAAGGGCTGGAAAAAACGAAGGAAAGTTTCTTTGGTAAACTTGGAAAAGCGCTGGTAGGGAAATCCACTGTGGACGATGAAGTCCTGGATAACCTGGAGGAAATTCTCATTTCTTCCGATGTAGGTGTGGGTACCACCTTAAAGATCATCGAACGTATACAAGCACGCGTAGCACGCGACAAGTATCTGGGTACCTCCGAGCTGAACCGTATTCTGAAAGAAGAGATCGCGGGTCTGTTATCAGAAAATAATGCAGCGGATATCCCTGATTTCGATATCCCGTCCCTGGTGGGTAAGCCCTATGTGATTATGGTCGTCGGTGTTAACGGCGTGGGAAAAACAACTACGATCGGAAAGCTTTCCGCTCAGTTTAAGAAAAAAGGAAAAAAGGTCTTGCTGGGTGCAGCGGATACATTCCGGGCCGCGGCTGTAGACCAGTTAAAGCTTTGGGGCGAACGTGTAGGGGTACCCGTTATATCCCGAGGTATGAATACGGATCCGTCTGCGGTTGCATTCGATGCAGTCAAGGCAGGCGTCGACCAGCAGGCGGATATCATCATCATCGATACGGCAGGGCGTCTGCACACAAAGGTGAACCTGATGGCCGAGCTCACGAAAATAAAGCGTGTCATGCAAAAAGTAATTCCGGACGCACCGCACGAAGTGTTACTGGTATTGGATGGCAGTACCGGACAGAATGCCATGACGCAGGCGAAGGAATTCACGAAGGCAACGGAAGTGACCGCGCTCGCCATCACCAAACTGGATGGCACGGCAAAGGGTGGTGTGGTGATCGGGATTTCCGACGAGTTTAAAATTCCCGTAAAGTATATCGGCGTCGGCGAAAAGGTCGATGACCTCCAGCCTTTTAACAAGGCCGAATTTGTCGACTCACTTTTTAAGCGGAATGGCGCCTGATTTCCGCACGGGGAAACGCACAAATATCTGGTAATTGAATCCCCAGTACGAGTCCTCATCGGCGCGTCCGTAGCCAGGGACATCATGGGGTAACATATCCGGTGTAGCGCCGGTCTTTAGTCCGAATTTCAGCCGTGCCGTATACCCCATCCAGATAAACTTCCAGATCTTCACCCGTAATCCTGTCGTCAGTTCAAGCCAATGTGCGTTTACATCGCTGTTGTGGTAGTCTCCATTCAACGGACCCCAGACCGGGCTTGACCGGACCACAGAAAGGTCTTCGCTGAAATTCGAAATGCCATATCGCGCACCAAAAAAGAACATGTTACGGTCGGGATCTTTTTTCAAAAAGTTCACATCAACACCCACGCGGAAATAGGTTCCGTTATTTGAATAGCTGCTGGTATCGGAAAGATAGGTCCGGCCCCAGCTTCCATAGTCCACGGTGAGGTAGTACCGGTAAAAATCAACATCGCCGTTCACTTCCCAGCCCGAAAATGTTTTGTCGTAGGAGTTTCTGACGATCGGGATCAGGTCCGTACCGATACGAAAACCGGTTGGTCTGAAGTCCGGTTTGATCTTAACGGTGTCCTTATCCTGAGCCACTGCGGCTAAGGAAAGAGAAAGCAGGATAAACGTTATGTTATAAAAATATCTCAAAATTGACGATAGCTGGATCCTGTGTACTGGTACTTTTTGTCACTGAAGTTGTCGGTGCGGTATTGATAAAGTTGGTGGAGACTGTGTCGAAAGTCGTTTCAGCGATCTTTATTTTGGTGAAAAAAGTCACCGGGTCGCAGTCGTGTATGGCTGATTTTTTGACTACACGGGTATACGACAAAGCCAGACGCTTTACTTCACCATCCGTCATATTAAATTCGAAGGTCGTCTGATCAGCGTCTTTGTTGAGAGGAAGATAGAACGACGCCTCGTCCTGGAGCACGTGAAGGGCGCTGGCAAAATCCGGTTCGACGCTTTCAACGGAGAGGACGGAGTCGGACGCCGTTGTCCCGAGGGTGGTTCTGAATTTAACCCCTCCGATATCCGGTTTCGCGCAACGGTAAATCACCAGGTTCGTGGACGCCGGATACGTGGGTGTACCATTGAACACACGAACCGAGTCGAAGGTTGAATGCAGTGTATTCAGTCCGGTAAAAACGTAGCGTTGGGCGCATTCATCCGATACAAATTGGATCTGGGACGAATAGCCGAGTAAAAGCGTGTCCCTGCTGCCGTCGATCCATCGGAACACATATTCCAATTCGCGGACAACGGGTTTCAGAGGAAGCAACAATGACGATGTCACGGTGGCGGGGTAGAAGATGCTATCGGTTCCGGAAATACGTACATCAACCAGGGTATCCACGTCTGACCCGAATCCCATGACATTAAATGCGACGATAATTTCGTCGTTATCCAGCTGGTAACAATCCGGTTCATTCAGGCAGGAAAAAGCAATAATTGAAAAGAAAACGAACCAGGTTAATTTCTTCATGGTTTTAAAGCGGCTGTAAAGATAAGTTAACGCTCCAATGCCCAAATTCTGTGCCCGTTAATTTTTAGTACTTTTGCAGCCTGAGCCGGTGTGGTATCTCCAGAACATCAAAATCAGCCCTTATTCAGGCTTTTTTGATAGTAAACGGATGATATCCCTGTACTAAGAGGAATGATAAATGAAGACAAAAGGGAATAAAAAGACGAAAGTCAATATTGTGACCATGGGGTGTTCCAAAAACCTCGTGGACTCGGAAGTGCTTTTGACCCAGCTACGCGGTAACGGAATCGATGCTGTTCATGAATCCGGGGATGACGACGCGAATGTAGTGGTTATCAATACCTGTGGTTTTATCGACAATGCAAAGCAGGAATCCATCGATACGATACTTCGCTACGTTGACGCGAAAGAGGAGGGCATAGTAGACAAGGTTTATGTTACGGGATGTCTCTCCCAGCGTTACAAGGATGATCTTGAAAAAGAGATTCCCGAGGTGGACGCGTGGTTTGGTACGCGTGACCTGTCTCGGATACTGAAGGTCTTTAAGGCGAACTACAAACACGAACTCGTTGGAGAGCGTATACTCGCCAATCCAAGCCACTACGCATACCTGAAGATTTCCGAGGGATGCGATCGTCCCTGTTCATTTTGTGCGATTCCGCTGATGCGTGGAGGACATATTTCAAGACCAATAGAAGAGCTGGTTCTCGAGGCAAAAAACCTGGCAAAAAATGGCACAAAGGAGTTGTTGCTTATTGCTCAGGATTCCACTTACTACGGGCTGGATCTTTATAAAAAGCGAAACCTTGCCGACCTGCTGAAAAACCTGTCTGACGTCGACGGAATCGAATGGATCCGGCTCCATTATGCATTTCCTGCGGGATTTCCCATGGATGCGCTGGATGTTATGGCCGAGCGCAGTAATATCTGCAAGTACATTGATATACCCCTTCAACACGGTTCAAGCAGGATGTTACAACTGATGCGCAGGGGTACAACCCGCGAGAAGACGGAACAACTGATCGATACGCTCCGCGAAAAGGTGCCCGGTATCGCGATCCGGACGACGATGATCGCCGGCCATCCCGGCGAAACGCAGCAGGACTTTGAGGAATTATTGACGTTTGTCGGGAAATCACGCTTCGACCGGATGGGTGTATTCACCTACTCGCACGAGGAAAATACACATTCCCACACCATGCCCGATGATGTTCCCGACGAAGTGAAACAACAACGCCTGGAGGAGATCATGGAATTGCAACAGGGAATTTCACTTGAACTGAATTCGGGCAAAGTGGGTAAAACCTTCAACGTACTGGTAGACCGCAAGGAGGGTGGAAATTTTATCGGTCGAACGGAATTTGATTCACCCGAGGTCGATAATGAAGTGATCATAGAAAGCCCGGGCGATTACCTTCGCATTGGCGATTTTGTAAACGTAAAAATCAATTCCGCGACAGAGTTCGATCTGACCGGAGAAGCTGTACAATAACCTCATGTATAAATTATTAACCTTAATCTTTAAATTGACGTTATTCGGTCAATGGTTTTAACAGGTTCCACCAATTTTTGTTGTTATCATGCAGCTTGACAAGGTCTCACTGGCTGATACGCGCGCGTTCAGCTCATTTTTTACAGATTACATTCAACAAAAAGAGACCCTTAAACCGTTTTACCACCGATTCCCGGCGCCGGAAAATTTCAAAGACCAGATCACTGAAAAAACAGGCTCGTTTACACCGGAACACCGGAATATTTTAGCCTCCTCCCTTCAAAAACAATATGAGGGATTTATCATCTCCGCGGAGACGGAAAAAAACATTTCCCTCTTAAAGGATCCGAAAACATTCACCATCACCACAGGCCACCAGTTGAACATCTTCACCGGCCCGCTGTATTTCATATTCAAGATCGTTACCGTCATCAATACCTGTAAAAGGTTAAAGAAAATATATCCCGCCTTCAACTTTGTCCCCGTTTTTTGGATGGCCTCCGAGGACCACGATTACGATGAAATAAAATATTTCAGGCTGTACGGAAAAAAATACGTTTGGGATACCGCCCAGGCCGGAGCGGTCGGACGCTTCAGCACCAAAGGTCTCGAAACGCTTGCCGCGGAAGTACCGGGCGATGTAAAAATATTCCGGGACGCATATTCGAAAAACAAGAAACTTAGTCAGGCCGTACGCCATTACGTAAACGCATTGTTTAGTACCGAGGGGATTGTTGTATTAGACTCCGATGATCGTACGCTAAAATCGCAATTCCGCGAAGTGATGCGGGAAGACATCCTCGGGAGTGTTAACAAACAGAAAGTAGATCAAACCAACGCGCAGCTGGAAAGCCTCGGTTACAAAACGCAGATCCACTGCCGCGATATTAACTTCTTCTACCTTGCCGACGGGATCAGGTCGCGGATTGAACGGCAAGGGGACCGCTATCATGTACTGGACACCGACCTGACGTTCGCGGCCGAAGAAATCGAAAATATGATTGACTCGGAGCCTGAAAAGTTCAGCCCGAACGTTATTTTGCGCCCGCTCTATCAGGAAGTTCTTCTTCCTAACCTGGGTTATGTGGGAGGGCCTGCCGAAGTAATTTACTGGCTTCAGCTAAAGGAAATTTTTACACATTTTAATATTCCGTTTCCGGCTCTCATGCCACGTAATTTTGGTATGGTGATGGATCATGAAGTGGCGCGGAAATTCAAAAAAACCGGCCTGGAGCTGAAAGATTTATTCGAAGAGAAGAATTATCTTTTTAATCACTGGGTTCTGAAAAATTCACCCCGGGATCTTACCGTGGGCAAAGAGCGGACCACCATCAGCCAGCTGTTCGAATCGCTGAAAGCAAGAGCAGAGTCAATCGATAAAACACTTCTTCCTTTTGTGGAAGCCGAAGGGAAGCGCGCCGTGAATAGCCTCGAAAAAATCGAGCGAAAGCTCTTGCGCGCTGAAAAAAGACTGCATTCAGACAAGCTGCGGCAAATCGAATCCATTAAAGATATCCTGTTCCCGAACGGGTCTTTACAGGAGCGAACGGATAATTTTTTGAATTTTTGTCAACGTGACCCCGAATTCATCAATAGATTGCTGGACACCTTCGATCCCTTTGATTTTCAGTTCAACATTTTGTCCTACACGTCCTGACCGTACCTATCTTTGACCATGACCAAAGACGAGCT
Organism: Chryseolinea sp.; assembly: GCA_041742155.1. Lineage (GTDB taxonomy): Bacteria > Bacteroidota > Bacteroidia > Cytophagales > Cyclobacteriaceae > Chryseolinea. The sequence goes on from JBGSJE010000017.1 coordinate 70,420, forward strand.
GCGAAAGATCTATTTACAAAAGCGTATTTCTCTTACGGAACTCGAATATGAACAGCTTAACAGATCACTGTCACAACATTTTTTCGAGTCGGTCGATCTTTCACCTGTCAACGTCATTCACGTATTCCTGCCTCTGCGCAAATATAAAGAACCCGACACCTGGCTGATCATTGACCGGATCAATGAACATTTTCCACACGTCCGGATCGCGCTTCCCAGGGTTAACGAACAAACGCAGCAGCTTGAAAATTATTTTTTCGAAGGCCACGAACAACTGGAAGTCAACAAATGGGGAATCCCCGAACCGAAATACGGTGTACAAACCCATCCGCCGGACATCGATGCCGTGTTGGTACCCCTTCTGGCTTTTGACTTGTCGGGCAATCGTGTCGGCTACGGAAAAGGATTTTATGATAAGCTCCTTTCGTTTTGTAAACCCTCCTGTAATCGTATCGGTCTTTCTTTTTTTCCTCCCGTCGCTGAAGCGATCGTGACAAACGCTTATGACCAGCCCTTAACCGCCGTCATCACACCCGGTGATGTTTTCAATTTCCATTAGAGCAGTTACCGCTCGGGGTCGAATTTGACGTCAATCTGTTTTTGGGCAAAAACATCTTCGCTGGTGACTGTCGTGCCGTCGACGACGATCCTGAATTTCCCGGTGTTGTCTGCGGTGTAAAATGACAGGGATGCGAAGCCGTTTTCATCTGTGCGGACATCAGGGTTCCAATACAGGGTGGATCTCAGGTAAGGCGTTCGCCCCGGGTTATGAACATCCAGGTCTTTCATGTTAAAAGGAATTCGCCCACTCAGTCCTGTAGCATTGAATATGGCCGCGCTCTTTGGAACCTTCGAAGCGTTATTGGGAATTTTCGTTTCCACCAGCACGATGCCGTTTTTGCCGATCATACCAAACGTATTCAGTTTCCGCTGTGTAGCGATCACTTTGATGGAGGAAACATCCTCGGGTTTAAGGCTCATAAAATAATCCGTGTTGTCGGACAGCACACCATCAATAAAATAAAGGGGATCATCTTCGGTCATTACATCCGGATCCAGCAGATGGATACGAAGCTCATGGCTCTTTTTGCGCCACCGGTGCTGTAGCAAAGGAATGATCTCACGAAGGGTTTCCTCCATCGTTGGCATGATCAGGTAGTCCGCAAGATTAATGGAGACGTCCGGTTCGTAAACTTCATCCTCCAGTAACGCATGAGGGTTTACATTTTTTGTTTTAATCAGGTCTATCGACCGTGCCTTAAACGCTTCTTCGATCTCCCGTCGTGTGGCGAAAAAAATACTATACCGATCCGGTGTCAGGGTCTTTTCATAGGCGGCGAATCTGATATTCTGTATGTGATCGTCCTCCATCACGAGTTTGGCGTCTCTTCGGATCTGGCCGTTTTGTTTTACCATATAAAAGACCTCGTCATCTCCCTCAAAGTCGAAAAACAAAGACATGTCAAAACTACCGTCACGCTCCACGTCACCCTCGTAGGTCCTGACATCCCGGTTGAGGAAAAAATTGATCATGATCGAGTCCGAAGGCATCATATTATCCATGACGACCTTTCCTTTAAAATGAAGGTTCGCCTTGAAGGTATGTTCATTTCTTCGAACCTCGTTCCACACATCATCCCACGAAAATCGTTTCCAGGATTGTGTGATCATAAAATGATCCAGCTGCCTTGTCGCCACATCTGAAAGTCCGCTGTGAATTGAGTTAACAGAAATCGGGTTCCGGTTGGACAATAAATGCCCGAGCGGACTATTGTCGTACCCCTGGAACAAATCCTGAGAATATACGGAAACTGCCATTCTCGATTTAGGGGAATTTCCTTTGCTGTTCTTCACCCGGATGTTGACCGTCACTTTTTCCCGGGTGGTGAATTCATCCTTGTCTGTGCTGATCAGGATTTGTGTTGGCTCCTCTTTTTCTATTGCGAATAATCGTGACGCCTCCACGGACCGATCCTGCCGGAACAAGGTTGCCATGCAAATACCGGCCGGCAGGACACCTTCAGGGATTGCGATGCTGATCCTTTTTGCGTTCCTGAAATCTAACGTTGCCGAATAGTAAATTTTATTTTCAGTGCTGACAATAAAGTAGAAACTATGGGAAACCCTGCCGCTATCCGCAACCTCGAGGGTGATGTTTATTGGTCTTCCAGGCGACGGTGAGGATATGATCATACCTACGCGTTTGTCTGAGCTTAGGGGCAAAATTTTATCTGTCTCACCCGTTATGGCATGGTATTCCTCACGCGGGCGTGGTGTGATGGTAAAGGCTCCGAGACCGACACTATCGAGCAGGCAATTGGTGATTGTATCTTTGCGACTGTCAACTATCGTAATATTCGTGAGTGGACGGCCGGTTACGACCACGTTGTTTTGTACGCCGGAAACAAAATTGCCGCCTTCCGGATACAGATCAATTTGTTTTGAAGTTTCATTTTTAAAGACTTGTTCACCCGATACAATCAACGCGGTGTAAGAGTAAAGAGCCGGGTCGCAATTCTTCATCCAGTCGCTGTAGGCAACAACTTCATAAATGCCGGGTGCAAGATCCGGAGGAACAACAATCTGGTTAAATCCCCATCCGTCGTTTAGCAGTACCTTCTGGTGGCGTACGATCATTTTGTCTGCAGCAATCAGGTCAACATTAATGACCTGCCGGCCTCCGATAAATTTATTTGCCTGTGCTGTGAAAAAAGAGACCTTAAAAAAAGCGGTATCTGCTGGAGCATACGCCGGCTGATTAAAAACCAGGTCCAGTTTGACCGGCATATTAGCGGTGTAATACTGGTTAAGCTTACGCTGAAGGGTTTGCACAAAATCCCCTGTCTGCGCGAATAAAGTGTAGGTCGGCAGCGTCAAAAACAGGAAAAGAATACGCAGGTTCTTTGTCATGTTACCAGAATGGAGGTTTTTGATTGACCGAGTTTTTGAAGTAAGCGCGGCAATCCGCGATAACAGTATCAGGTTTCAAGAGCCTCCCCGGAATTTCTTCACGGTTGATGAAAAAACTCTTTCGCGACAGGGCGGACACGCTAAAGACACCGAAGACTTCTTCCCCGGGGTCGTTCAGCGACCGGACATTTCCCCTGACCTGGACTACGTTGGGTTGAAACAGGTCTCCCGCGCTGGCTTGCTGCGCTTCGATCAGTCGCCAGAACTGGTGTACTTCGTCGGAAACGCTTAGTTGTTCAGCCTCAAAATAATACTTGGTATAAAATCTCCACTGGTCAATCGGGAGGCGGGCGAGGAATATCCGATTATAAGAAATATCTCCGGGGTTGGTATCCTTCGAAGTATTGGCTAGAGTGTTATACTCTGTCGCCCAACAATCGCAGCACTCACAGTCCCGCTTTTGAACAATTTTACCGGCCGCAGGATCAAAAACAAATCCGCTGCAAGGGAGAGGGTCCGGTACGATCCCCGCCTCCGTCTTCTTTATTCTTTTCTCAGGATAAGTTTTCGTCTGATACGTTCCATGCCAGCGCCATCGTAAAAGGTTTGAATACCCTGCAACGCCGCTTCCATCGAGATAAATATCAACTGCGTGCTGAGGTAACGTGAGGTCCTGACTATTAATTGAATTCGGTTTGTATTCAAATGACAGGTTAACGATCTCTCCTGCCGGCAACATCTCAATCAAATCGGTCTGATAGCTTCTATCGTTCCGGGTAGTGATCGACAGCTGATATTTTTTCCCTACTTCGCCCCTGAATTCGTTGCTCGTGACATAAATGCCTTCTTCTGTTTCCGCGAGAGGTTCCACATTACCCGATTCGTCGACGATCCTTATTTCGGCTCCACCTTCGTATTGCATGTAGTCGAGGTCCTTATCCGCCGGGGACGTGATCAGCAGTTTCACGGTATGGGGACCCGGCTCGTCCGTCAGAAGGCCATCGACGACAAGACCAGAAGTATAGACAACCGGTACCTCCAGTTTTTCAACACAGGAGTCCACCAGAAGCAGGAGTACGGGCAATATATAGACAAGTCGCATAATCAGAATTTAAAACTATAACTCACCGAGGGAATAATTGATCCGATAACCGACAGCTTATACGGCAGAAGACGACCATTTCCGTTATCCCTGTAAAAAACAGAATATGCGTTCTTACGGGCATAAACATTGTAAAAAGAAATGATCCATGTGCCATCCCACAACTTCTTGCGCTTGTGACTTCCTTCAAGGATCAGCGACAGATCCAGCCGGTGATAATCCGGTATCCGGTAGGAATTCCTGTCCGCAAATTGCAATACCGGAATCCCATCTACCCGGTATGCTGATACCGGCAGTGACATCGGCCGGCCGGTGTGATATAAAAATGTCCCTGAAAAAAAGTAACGGCGCGAAATTCCATAACGCCAGTTTACCTGGACGACGTGTGGCTGATCGTAGTTTGAGGCATACCACTCACCGTCGTTTATTTTTTCACGATCGAATATTCCATTTGTCTTCCGGAGTGATCTGGAAAATGTATAGTTCACTGAGCCCAAAAGTCTCCCCTTGATTTTACTTAATGACACTTCAACGCCATAGGCCTCTGCATTTCCGGAAAGTAAAGTTGTTTCCGGGTTTTTATTGAGAATAAGTTTGGCGCCGTCCTTAAAGTCGAGTGTATTCTGAACTTTCTTATAGAAGAAGTCTGCGAAAGCTTCATAGGTATTTTCTTTCAGGTTTCTGAAGTATCCCAGGGAGAACTGGTCAGCGACTTGTGGTTTGAAGTATGAGTTACTCGACTGCCAGATGTCGACCGGCGCTACGGCAGCGGTATTGGTCACCAGGTGTATGTACTGGAACATCCTGTTATACCCGAATTTGATCGACGACGATTCATTCAACGTATATTGTGCCGAAAACCTCGGCTCGAGTCCGGTATACGTTTTCATGATATCCCCTGATCCGTAGGAAACGGAATCAACAACGTTTTCGATCTCAATACTTTTATCAGGATCGTATTGATAAACGACACCGGGACCGATACGATTAAAGACGGACGCCCGGATACCAGCCTCCAGTTTCAGGTCCTCGTTCAAATAAAAGACATCGCTTAAATATAGTGCGGACTCCAGCGATCTTTCATTCTGAATTTTTAAATAGTGTGTATCGGACGCAGTCGAGGTCGGCGTAATTTCTCCCGGACTAAAATCATAAAAGGTATTATGCAAGCCAAAGGAGATCTTATGCCTTCCGTCATAGTTAAAATCGAGCTTGAGCGACGGGTAAGTAATGCTGTATTTTAGATCAAAGGCGGTTGACAAATCCTCTTCCCTGATCTTATATTCGTATTTACCAAACCCGAGAAACAGCGAGCCGAATAATTTTTCACTGATGGTTCTGTCCACCCGGATTGAACCTGCCATATTCCTGGAATAGTATAATGTGTCATTGGTAAGGCTGAACCGGTCGAAACTCGTGTATCCCGAAAAAATGAGTTTTGTCTTCCGGTTGATTTTATGCGTGAGTTTCAGGGATGCGTCGTAAAACGAGACCGAACTTTGCTGAACATCCTGGTAATTCGATTTTATGGTATTGAGCATCCAGTCGGAATAGGATGCGCGAACGGACGCCATCAGGTTCGTCGTATCCTTTTTGATCGGGCCACCGGTTGTCAGGTAGCTTGAAATAATTCCGATACCACCACCTCCCTGCCATTTTTCATTCGACCCTTCCTTTGATACAATATCCAGCACCGATGAAACACGCCCGCCATACTCTGCCGGGATACCTCCGCGGTAAAAGGAAACTTTGTCCAATGCATCCGAATTAAAAGCCGTAAAAAAACCCAGGGCATGTGATGTATTGAAGATCGGCACACCATCGTACAGGACAAGATTCTGATCTGTACCACCACCCCGGACGTTAAACCCGGACGCGACTTCTCCCACTGTGGTAACGCCGGGCTGGTTTTGTATCTGCTTAATTACGTCAACCTCCCCCAGGAACGAGGATGCCCGCTTCATGGTGGAAACAACCAATGTGGATTGTCCGACTCTGCGGTTAACAACAGCCTGGTCCGAAACAACGACCTCTTCGAGAACTACCGGCCTGTTTTGTAATTCAATATCCAACTTACCGTCGGCATAGATTTTAAGGTCGATTACCTGTTCATTAAAATTGAAATAGCGAAAACTCACAACGTATTCTCCCCCGGAAAGAATGACCTGGTAATGTCCATTTGCACCCGTCATACCTGCCTGTCGGTTATTGACAAGGATGATGGCACCGCTTATGGGTAAATCGGAACTTTCATCCACGACCACACCTGTCAATGTTAATTTTTTACCAGGGGAATAATTTCCAGCGTTACCGATTGTTTTGATTTTGATGTCTCTTTTTTCCGTTACCGCTTTCGTCAGCAGGTTCTCGTGTTCGATCATCGCCTGCGGGTTTTTCACAAACACTACACCGTATCCGGATATCAACGTAAATTTAATTTCAGACCCAAGGAGCAATTGATCCAGCATTGATCTCAGCGACTTGCCATTTGCCGACGTCTCTACCCGAAAAGGCTCCAGCCATTCATCCTTGAAAAAAAATCTCACGGCATGCGTCTTTTCGACACCAGCCAGGTAACGGATAAGTTCTGTTTCCTCGGCAACGTTTACGGTAGCACTGTCAAGGATACCCTGTGCAAATCCGCTGTAACAAAAGGAAGCAACAAAAAGGGAAAGGAAAATTCTTTTCAAACCAACGTTCTATTTAGTATCCTAAAATAGCACGCGGATCGCAGGATTGCTAGCGAAATCCCTGTGGACTTAAAATCAGACTGACGGTTCCTGCTGGCTCAGGCAATGGAATGAACCGAGGCCCCATATAATATCCAGCGAGTTGAGGCCGACCACCTTTCGATCGGGGAAACATTTTTGCAGGGTCTGCAGCGCTTTGTCGTCGTTCTTATCTCCAAACACTGGTACGATAACGTGTTTATTTCCAATGTAAAAATTAGCGTAAGATGCCGGCAGCCTCATGTCCTCATACACTACGGCCGAAGGCATTGGCAATTCAACAATGTTCAACGGTTTTCCATTCTCTAACCTCATTTGCGTGAGATTTTTTGCATTCTCTCTTAACGGCACATAGTTCTCATCCTGCCGGTCGGATTCAATCACGGTAACAACGGTGTCTTCGCTGACAAACCGCGTGATGTCATCGATATGCCCATCCGTATCATCTCCCGTAATACCATCGCCCAGCCACAAGATGTTTTCCACGCCGTAGAAATGGCTGAGGTAACCTTCAATATCCTTCTGCTTAAGTTGGGGATTCCGGTTTGGGTTGAGCAGACAGGAAGTTGTAGTCAGCACTGTGCCCCGCCCGTTAAAATCCACAGACCCTCCCTCCATAACGATACCGGGGTATACGACCGGAATATTGTAGTGTTGCGCAACCAGTGTCGGGATATTGTCGTCGAGATCGAATGGCGGATATTTACCACCCCAGGCGTTATAACCCCAATCCACAATTATCTTCGGCTGACTTGCGGAAGGGTTGGTTAAAAACGCCGGGCCATGATCACGGCACCACGCATCATTTGTCGGGTGGAAGAAAAACTGAACATTGTGTAAATCGGCATTGGCCAACTGCAGGTAGCTCAGTGCTTTTTCTTTCATTTTTTCATCCACTACATTAATGTGGACCCGTTCCCCTTCTGCCAGCAGCTTGATAAACTGCGCATATATGGGGTATATGGTTTCTATCTTACCGGGCCATGACGCCTCCTTGTGCGGCCAGCTCAACCACGTTGCATAGTGCTGTGCAAATTCAGCGGGAAAAGTATATCCCAGTTGCCCGGGGGTACGGTGGTCGGAAAGCCCGGATGACCGGAAGACCGGAAGGTTATCGTCATTCATTCAATCTATGCTTAAGGATTTCAAAAAGTGTAAGAGTACCGGTACCGGCCAACTAACACATTCCATTCGTTGTATTATCATGTTGAAAAAATTCCGGGCCATATTCTTTCTTTAAGGTACCGGGTATTTTATCCCAAAAGCTTCCGGTTAATCTTCGTCGATAAATCGTTTGGTGATTGGTTGGTAAGAATCGATCCGCCTGTCCCGCATAAAAGGCCAGTGCGTTCTGTAGCGGTCCGTTTTGCGCAAGTCCAGCTCTATCACGTTTACTTCTTCCCGGTCATGGGATGCCAGGTGCAGGATGCTTCCAAACGGGTTGGAGACAAAAGATCCTCCCCAGAATTTCATCGCTCCGTTTTGTTCGAAGCCAACCCGGTTAACACTCACCACATGAACGCCGTTCGCAACCGCGTGACTACGTTGAATGGTTTGCCAAGCATTGTATTGCTCGGTATTGGTCGCTTCATCCTGCGAAGTAGCCCACCCGATAGCGGTGGGATAGAATAAAATTTCAGCGCCCATTAACGAGGTAATCCGGGCCGCCTCAGGGTACCATTGATCCCAGCATATCAGAACTCCGATCGTCGCGAACTTCGTTTTAAACGTTTTATATCCAAGATCGCCCGGCGTGAAATAAAATTTCTCATAGTATGCAGGATCATCGGGGATGTGCATCTTCCTGTACTTGCCCAGGTACTCTCCGGTAGCATCCAGCACTGCGGTGGTGTTGTGATAGAGGCCTTCAGTTCGTTTTTCAAACAAAGAGGCGATAATCACGACGCCTAATTCCTTTGCGACAGATGAAAGCGTATTTGTCGAAGGTCCGGGGATTGCTTCAGCAAGCTTGAAGTTCTCGTAATCCTCCACATCGCAGAAGTACAGTGAGGTAAACAACTCCTGCAGGCAAACTATCTGCGCTCCCTTGGCCGCTGCTTCGCGGATCCCGGCAATAGCTTTTTCCAGATTCGACGCCGGATCGTTTGTACATGACATCTGTACAGTCCCGACTTTTACACTTTTGTTGGACACACTCGTCAGATTTTTAGTTCTGCAAAATTAGGAAGTAATTCCGGTTAGTGAAATTAAAGTAGTCAATATGAGCTTTGATCGCCCTTCAGCAAACATGAGTGAATAAAAAAACCTTTCCCGGTTCCGGGAAAGGTTTTATGCTGGTTTTTATCCGTTAAAGTTCCTCGGTAAGGTGAACGTACGATTCATCTCTTGCTTCAAGCGATGAGCTTCCTGTTAACCATGTATCGACCGCGCGTGCAGTTTCGCGGCCTTCAGCGATCGCCCACACGACCAGGGACTGCCCGCGCCTGATATCGCCGGCTGCGAAAATTCCGTCGACGGATGTCATATAGTTCTCCGTCCTGATGTTTCCCCGTTCATCCAGGTCAAGCTTCATTTCCTCGACCATACCACCTTTTTCAGCTCCGGTAAATCCGATAGCCAGTAAGGCGAGTTCGCAGGGCATGACACGTTCCGTGCCCGGAATTTCTTCAAATCCCATACGGCCCTGAGCGTTTACACCCCATTTGATGTCGACCAGTTTAATTCCCGTCAGGCGGCCCATGTTGTCACCCAAAAACTCTTTAGTCAGGATAGCCCATTGCCGTTCAACACCTTCTTCGTGGGAGGATGAGGTCATCAATACCATCGGCCAAAGGGGCCATGGATTGTTTTCGCTACGGGTCATGGGGGGTTTGGCGAGCAATTCGATCTGCGTGACCGATTTTGCCAATTGCCGGTTTGATGTACCCACGCAGTCGGATCCGGTATCACCGCCTCCGATCACGAGCACATTCTTATCCGTCGCGAGAATTTCGCCAGAAAAAATACGATCTCCGGATACGCGCTTGTTTTGCTGCGGCAAAAAGTCCATAGCGAAATGAATTCCCTTCAACTGGCGTCCGGGGATCGGAAGATCCCGGGGTGCGGAAGCTCCCCCGCACATGACTACCGCGTCGAATTCGTCCTTCAGATGTTTTGCGCTGATGTTTACACCAACGTGGGCGTTGGTTCGGAAAATGATGCCCTCCTGTTCCATCAGCCGGACCCGCCGGTCAACTACTGTTTTTTCAAGTTTAAAATCCGGAATGCCATAGCGCAGCAGTCCTCCTATCCGGTCACTGCGCTCAAATACCGTAACCCAATGGCCGGCTTTGTTTAGTTGGGCCGCCGCAGCGAGGCCTGCAGGGCCCGAACCGACAACGGCGACGCGCTTACCTGTACGGCTCTTGGGGGGGTTAGCCTTGATATAACCTTTTTCAAAAGCCTGTTCGGCGATTGTCTTTTCGATGTATTCGATCGTGACCGGCTTGTTATTGATGCTCAAGACACAACTCGCTTCGCATGGCGCCGGACAAATTCTCCCGGTAAATTCAGGGAAGTTATTGGTGCTGCTGAGAATTTTGATCGCTTCTTCCCATTTACCCTGGTAAACGGCATCGTTAAAGTCCGGGATATTGTTGCCAAGGGGGCAACCGTTGTGGCAAAACGGTACGCCACAATCCATACAACGGGAAGCCTGTTGTTTTACTTTTTCCTTGTCCAGTGGCGTATATACCTCTCTATAATCCTTTATCCGCTCTTTCGTGTCGCGGGATTTCGGCATCTCACGATCGAACTTCATAAATCCATCTATCTGTCCCATTCTCTTAATTCTTTGTTCAATTATTTAACACTTACTTTCGCTGCCCGTGTCGATACTTTTGCAGCTTTGGCTTTCTGAAGCACGGCCTTGTAGTCTTTCGGCATAACCTTCACAAATAGTTCCGATGCTTCATCCCACTTCTCCAGGATCCACTCGGCCGGGTCGCTGCCCGTGTACTTGAAGTGTTTCTCGATCATCGCCTTTACCTCCGCTTTATCCTCGGCCTCCATGTTTTCGACATCAACCATGTCTTTGTTACAGAGTCTTTCGAGCGCGTGTTCCGGGTCAAAGACATATGCGATCCCGCCGCTCATACCCGCTGCGAAGTTCCTTCCTGTCTTACCCAACACAACTACACGCCCACCAGTCATGTATTCGCAGGCATGATCGCCTACACCTTCCACCACCGTGTTCACACCCGAGTTACGCACACAGAAACGTTCCCCCGCCTGGCCGCGGATATAGGCTTCTCCCGATGTAGCCCCGTAAAAAGCGACGTTACCCACAATAATATTGTCTTCGGGTTTGAACGTCCCTTCCTTGTCGGGATATACGATCAATTTTCCTCCCGACAATCCTTTGCCAAAGTAGTCATTGGCTTCACCCTCGAGTTCAAAGGTTACTCCAGGCGCAACAAACGCCGCAAAGCTCTGCCCCGCAGATCCCTTGAAGTTAAAGTGTATGGTATCCTGGGGAAGGCCTTTCCCTTTGTATTTTTTCGAAATTTCATTGGATAACAATGCGCCGGTCGATCGGTCAGTGTTCCGGATAATAAACTTCTCCTTCACCGTTTCTCCGTCGTCCAGCGCTGTCCTTGCCGCCTCTACCAGCTTCCAGTCGAGCACTTTCTCCAATTCGAAGTCCTGGTCAATTTGTTTATACAATCCGATGTGTTCGCGAACGGGTTCTCTCAACAGCAGCGGCGACAGGTCAAGTTTCTTCACTTTCCAGTGATCGATGTCCTGACGGACCCGAAGCATATCCGCGCGGCCGACCATTTCATTCACGGTATGGAAACCGAGTTCCGCCATTACCTCACGCAGATCCTGCGCCAGGAAGGTAAAGAAGTTCACTACGTGATCCGGGTCTCCTGTAAATAACTTACGCAATTCAGAGTCCTGCGTGGCGATACCAACGGGGCACGTATTTAAATGACACTTGCGCATCATAATACATCCCTCAACAACCAGCGCCGCCGTTGCAACACCCCATTCCTCGGCACCCAGTAAAGTCGCTATAGCGATATCACGGCCGGTTCTGATCTGACCATCCGTTTGAAGTACCACACGGCTCCTCAGGTTATTTTTCACCAGTGTCTGATGTGCTTCTGCGAGGCCCAGCTCCCATGGCAATCCCGCGTGACGAAGAGAACTTATCGGAGACGCTCCGGTGCCTCCGTCGGCTCCGGAGATCAATATCGCATCGGCCTTGGCCTTTGCCACACCGGCAGCCACCGTTCCGACACCGGCCTGCGATACAAGCTTCACATTAATACGCGCCTGACGGTTGGCATTCTTCAAATCGTAGATCAACTGCGCCAGATCCTCGATAGAATAAATATCGTGGTGAGGCGGGGGCGAGATCAACCCCACACCCGGAGTAGAATGACGGACACGACCGATCCACTCATCTACCTTATGGCCGGGTAACTGACCACCTTCTCCGGGCTTTGCACCTTGTGCCATTTTAATCTGAAGCTCGTCGGCATTGGTCAGGTAGTAGCTTGTTACTCCGAACCTGCCGGATGCTACCTGCTTGATCGCCGAACGCTCCCAGTCTCCGTTTTCCTTTTTCTCAAACCGCACTTCATCTTCTCCACCTTCACCGCTATTGCTTTTTCCGCCGATACGGTTCATGGCAATCGCCAGCGTGCTATGCGCCTCATGAGAGATGGACCCGAAAGACATGGCCCCCGTCGCAAATCGTTTGAATATTTCTTCAACCGGTTCCACCTCGCTGAGCGGAATGGGATTTCGCTTTTTAAATTCGAAGAGTCCGCGGAATGTTATCGTGTTGTTGTCCTGCTCGTTTATCTTCTGAGCATATTTTTTAAACAACTCATAGTTATTAGCCTTTGTGGAATATTGAAGCAAGTGAATGACTTCCGGGCTGAATAAGTGTTTCTCACCTCTTCTCTTCCACTGGTAAATACCTCCCACCGGCAATTCTTTGCTTTCGATTTCATAAGCCACGTGGTGGCGTACCAGAACTTCTTTTGCGATATCGTCGAATGACAAACCTTCGATCCGGCTTATCGTGCCTCTGAAACATTTCTCTACTACGTCGCTGCCAATTCCAAGGGCTTCGAATATCTGAGACGACTGGTATGACTGCAGGGTGCTGATACCCATTTTTGACATTACCTTCAGTAAACCGTTGCCGATCGCTTTCTGATAGTTGGCAAAAGTCTCTTCGTCAGCCAGGGGTTTGTAAAACAATCCTTCCTTGTTCATGAAATGGATCGTCTCCAGCGCCATGTAAGGATTTACGGCACTGGCGCCGTAACCAATGATCGTCGCGAAATGATGTACCTCCCACGCATCACCGGCCTCCACAACAAGACCTGCCTGTGTGCGGATCCGTTTTTCCACGAGGTATTGATGAACCGCTCCAACCGAAAGCAACGACGGTATGGGGGCAAATTCATTACTTATCTTTTTATCGGAAAGGATCAAGATCTTCTTGCCGGCACGAACGGCCTTTTCCGCTTCAGCGCAAATTCTGTTCAGACTCTCCTCCAGCCTTCCGGGCTCTCCATCTGCCTTAAATACGCACTGGATGACGGCGCATTCAAAGCCCTGGTCCTGCAGGTGCTTGAACTTCTCAAGATCGGAATTGAGCAATACCGGTTGCGATATGTGGATCTGCCGCGTATGTTCCGGTGTTTCTTCCAGTACGTTAAGGCTCGACCCCACGCGCGTAAACAACGACATCACCAATCGCTCGCGGATCGGGTCGATCGGGGGATTACTTACCTGAGCGAAATGCTGCTTAAAATAATTGGATAAATGACGGCTTTCCTTTGACAAGATAGCCTGAGGCGTATCATCGCCCATGGAGCCTATCGCCTCATAACCCTTTTCGGCCATCGGCAGTATAAGCATCTTCACATCTTCGGCGGTATAACCGAACGCATTCTGACGCTGGATAAGGCTCTTCTCGTCGAAACTGGTTTCCAGCCATTCCTGTTCAGGCTCCAGCCTGAGCTTCAGGCGGTTTTGGATAATCCAGTTGTAGTAGGATTTACCTTCGTAAACAGCACGTTTTACTTTTTCATCGTCCAGTACCTTTCCCTGTTCAAGGTCGACCATAAGCATTTTGCCCGGTGTAATACGACCTTTTTCGATCACATCTTTCGGGTCGACCGGCAACGCTCCGGCTTCCGACGCAGCGATGACACGACCCGAGCGGGTGATGCAATAGCGTAGGGGACGAAGGCCATTCCGGTCGAGTGTCGCGCCGATGCGGGAACCGTCTGTGAACACAAGCGCCGCCGGACCATCCCATGGCTCCATCATCGAGGCATGATATTTATAAAAAGCTTTCCGGTGCGGATCCATCAGCTTATTATCCTGCCATGCTTCCGGCACCAGCATCATCAGCACGTGGGGTAACGAACGGCCGGACAGTACCAGCATTTCCACCAGCGCATCGAGGTTAGCGGAATCCGATCCCTCCGGGCTAGTTATGGGAAGAAGCATCTTTAGTTCTTCATCCGTAAAATACGTCGACTTGAATAGTGCTTCCTTTGATTTCATCTTATTCACGTTACCGCGGATGGTGTTGATCTCACCATTATGAGCGATGTAACGGAATGGCTGGGCGAGTTTCCAGTTTGGGAATGTATTCGTGGAGAACCGGGAGTGTACCAGGGCCAGAGCCGTTTTCAGGCGTGAATCCTGAAGGTCATCAAAATAAGCTCGCAGCTGCTCCGTGCGGAGCTGGCCCTTGTAAATAATTGTTCTTGCCGAAAAGCTTGTAATATAAAACTCCTTGTTGCTTCCCTTTACGTCTTTGGCGATCGTATGGGAAGTAAGATTTCGGAGCACAAATAGTTTCCGTTCGAAAGCGCCATTAACGAGTCCCGGGTCTTTGGCTTTGACGAAGACCTGTTCGATGGTCGGTTCCACTTCAGCGGCACCGGGGCCAGGGACGCTATGATCAACCGGTACGACACGATAACCCAACAGTTCAAGACCCAGTTCTTTGATATTTTTCCGGAGGACTTCGCGGCAGGCGTTCATGACTTTTTTGTCACGGGGGAAAAACACCATCCCAACGCCATAGTTACCGGCCGCTGGCAGTTCAAAACCAAGGCGGGCACATTCTTCTACAAAAAATTCGTGAGGTAACTGGATCAATACACCGGCACCGTCGCCCGTCTTCGGGCTGCTTCCTTTACCTCCACGGTGTTCCATATTCTCAAGCATGGACAAAGCATCGCGCAGGTTCTGGTTGGTCTTGGTTCCGTTGATATTAGCAACAAACCCTATTCCGCACGCATCATGCTCCAGTTCAGGGGTGTACAAACCACGTCTGGTTTTTTCTTTCATCTTCATCTGGTTGTTTAAAGATAACTAATATAAGTCCGTTTAGGGCGAAACGGGGTTTTGAATTTATCAAACAAACAGAAGGAAATTGGGGATTTGTGCAGAAATCGCCGAATTTTTTGAATCTTTTTAGTATTAATTCAAACTGTTTTAAAAATGATAACACGTCAACGATTGCAGAAAGACCTATTTTGAATAGTTAATTCAACATAGAAAACGATTGAGATTTTGATCACAAACTAAACAGTTGTTAGTCGCTTTAAACGGAGACTTTGGTAGCCCGTACCATTTGAAGTTTACCCGGTGGTCCCGGCAGTGTTTCGACGGATAGTCCCAACGCCTTCAGGTCCCGTTTAAGTTGACCCTTAGCGCAGTAGGTTACAAATACGGCGCCGTGGTCCATGGTTTTCACGATCTTCTCCAATATCGGCAAGGTCCAGAGTTCGGGTTGTTTCGCCGGTGCGAAGGCATCAAAATAGATGAGATCGTAGGCTCCCTGAGCGAGTTCGATTTCCTCCAGTTTTACACAGTGTTTTTTAAAGGTGAAATGCGCTGAAATGACGTGGTCCATTTCCCACGGCAACCGGTGGAGGGATGAAAAGGCATCCTTCGATCCGACCGTCTCTGAATAATTCAGTACTGACCACAGTTCTTCCGGGATCGGAAATCCTTCTATGCTCGTATAATGCAGGTTTACCGGCTGCCCGGTGGATTGCTCCAACGTCAGCAACGCATTCAAGCCGGTGCCGAATCCGACTTCAAGAATGGAAATACTGCCGGGGTTTTCCTTTTCAAGATAATAACGCAGTCCGTTGTTTATAAAAACGTGCACTGATTCCCGGATGGCGCCATGAACCGAATGATACGTCTCATTCATGTCTTCGTTAAAAAGCGAATGAGAACCGTCTTCGGTCGTTATGATCTTTACAGAAGACATGCGTCAATCCCGTTGAATCAAAGCTACCGCGTAGGCGCACACACCTTCCTCGCGGCCAATATAACCGAGCTTTTCGTTTGTTGTCGCTTTTATCGAAACGTCGTCCTCCTGGATGTTCATGAGCGGCGCAAGGACCTTTTTCATTTCCGGGATATGCGGGTTGATCTTCGGTTTCTCCAGGCAGATGGTACAATCGATATTCCCGATACGCCATCCTTTTTCGTTCACCAGTCGTGTTACCTCTTTTAGAAAAAACTGGCTGTTCATTCCCTTCCACCGGTTATCGGTGTTTGCAAAATGGAAACCAATATCCCGAAGGTTGGCTGCTCCGAGGAGGGCATCGCAGATCGCATGGATGAGGACATCCGCATCGGAATGACCGACCGCTCCTTTCGGTGCGTCATGAAGGCGAATACCACCGAGAAAAAAATCCCTGTTTGCTTCCAGTTCATGAACATCAAAGCCCATTCCGACACGTATTTTCATTTTCCGGACACGATTCGTTTTATTTCAGATATACACCAGCTGTCACTTATCCGCGGTGTAATACATAACATTTGAATTTTCTTCGCGCAATATCTGCCGTGATACACGCCGGATATCGTCTGCTGTTATGGATTCGATAATACCGCTTTCTTCATTGACAAGGTTCGCATTGCCGGAAAGTTTGGCAAAAGCCAGGTTCATGGCGCGGTTCAATACCTCCACTTCACCGAATTCCATCGTTGATTCCGTTTGGATTTTGACCTTGTCAAGCTCTTCTACGGATATGCCTTCACTTGTCAATTGTTCAATTACCGCGTTCACCTCCTCTTCGGCATGTTCAAGGCTTACACCTTCCTTCACACGGCCACTGATCACAAAGAGGCCCGGATCGATCGTGCCCATCACAAAGGACGAGATCGATGTGAAGATCTCCTTTTCTTTCACCAGTTGCTGGTATAACCGGCTCGATTGCCCCCGGCTCAGGATATCGCTCATCAGGTCGATCGCGTAGTAGTCGGGATCAAAACGCCCGGGCATATGGTAAGCCTTATAAAAGGCGCTTGCGGGAACTTTGGCCTGAACCTTCAGGAATCTTTTGCCGGTTTGTTCCGGTTCGGCTTCAAGCTTCCTGCTTTTCATACCGGGTCGAATGGGACCAAACCACTTTTCTGAAAGTTTTCGAACCTGGTCCACGGATACATTACCCGCAACGACCAGAACCGCGTTGTTTGGCACATAATACCGGAAGAAAAATTCCTTCACATCTTCCAGGGTCGCGTCTTCGATATGGCTGATCTCTTTACCGATCGTAGCCCATTGATACGGATGTACCTGGTAAGCCAGGGGTCTTAATTTAAGCCATACATCTCCATAGGGCTGGTTGAGATACCGTTGTTTGAACTCTTCGATCACAACTTTCCGCTGCACATCCAGGACCTTTGGATCGAACGAAAGGCTAAGCATCCGGTCACTTTCAAGCCAAAAACCCGTCTCGATATTAGACGAGGGAAGAGTCAGGTAATAATTGGTGATGTCTGTATTTGTAAAGGCATTATTCTCGCCGCCTACACGCTGAAGGGGCTCATCGTAATTGGGAATATTTTTCGAGCCTCCGAACATCAAATGCTCAAATAAATGAGCAAAGCCCGTCTTTTCGGGGCTTTCATCGCGCGAACCCACATCATACAGAATATTCATCACAGCGATCTGCACGGTAGGATCTTCGTGAACGATCACCCGTAACCCGTTTTCCAGGGTAAATTCTTTGAAAGAAACCATAGGCCCAAAAATAACAAAGGTTATTCAACTTGGATGGGCGACGAAAATATTATCGCTTTTATTATCGATGCCCGGTCGCGGGTTGAAAATACCCGTCCGGAATGGCAAAGTGACAACTTCGGTAAAGAGATTAAAAACTAGTTTAACTTTGCCTGCAGATTTTTTAATCCATGAATTTTAACCGGAAACAATACAGCGACCTGACCCTGAAGGATCTTTACGCGGCGATCCTGTTGCCGAGAATGATCGAAGAGAAGATGCTCATCCTCCTTCGCCAAAACAAGATCAGTAAATGGTTCAGTGGTATCGGGCAGGAAGCCATAGCGGTAGGTATTACACAAGCGCTTGAACAGGACGAATACATTCTTCCCATGCACCGGAATCTGGGTGTTTTCACCGGAAGGCAAATGCCGATGTCGGGTTTGTTCGCCCAGTGGCAGGGAACCATGAAGGGATACACTAAAGGCCGGGACCGTTCATTTCATTTTGGGTCTAACGATCATCATATCGTGGGAATGATCTCGCATCTTGGACCTCAGAACGGTGTAGCCGACGGGATTGCACTGGCAAATGTTCTTAAAGGCGAAAAAAAAGTCACGGTTGTCTTCAACGGAGACGGCGGCACCAGCGAAGGCGATTTTCACGAAGCCGTGAATGTTGCCGCAGTCTGGGATCTCCCTGTCATCTTTGTTGTTGAAAACAACGGTTATGGTTTGTCTACGCCAAGCAACGAACAGTTCCGGTGTGAAAGTTTTGCCGACAAGGGAATCGGCTATGGAATAGAAGCACTCAGTATTGACGGGAATAATATTCTGGAAGTTTACGACACCGTAAAACTCCTCGCTGAAGATTTACGGATACATCCAAGGCCGGTTCTGCTGGAGTGCCGTACCTTCCGTATGCGAGGACATGAAGAGGCATCGGGCACCAAATACGTACCCAAAGAACTGACCGAATCCTGGGCGAAAAAAGATCCCGTTGAAAATTATGAAAAGTATCTCTTGAAGGAGCATGTTCTCGATGTCCGCTCCATCGAAGAGTTGCGGAAAAAGATCAAAAAGGAAATTGAGGATGCACTGGCTGTGGCATTTGAGGAAACACATCCTCCCGCGGATACAAGTGTTGAAATAGCGGATGTGTACGCACCGTTCACACAGGAGGTAATAGCTCCCGCCTCCGAAACAAAAACCGAAAAGAGGTTCATCGATGCCATCAGTGATGGGCTACGCCAGAGCATGGAACGTTTTGACAATCTTGTTTTGATGGGCCAGGACATCGCCGAGTACGGAGGTGTGTTCAAAATCACGGAAGGATTTGTGGAAAAATTCGGAAAAGCAAGGGTACGAAACACACCTATCTGCGAGTCAGCTATCGTCGGCGCCGGCCTTGGTTTGTCTGTTAAAGGAATGAAAGCCATGGTCGAGATGCAGTTCGCGGACTTCGTAACCGAGGGTTTTAATCAGATTGTAAACAACCTGGCAAAGACACACTGGAGGTGGGGACAAAATGCCGATGTGGTGGTACGGATGCCGACTGGAGCCGGGACCGCCGCCGGACCGTTTCATTCCCAAAGCAACGAGGCCTGGTTCTTTCATACGCCAGGACTAAAAATCGTCTACCCATCGAGCCCGTATGATGCGAAAGGGCTGTTGTGTGCGGCAATCGAAGATCCGAATCCGGTCATGTACTTCGAGCACAAGTTTCTTTACCGTTCCATCAAAGAAACGATACCGGCAGATTACTACACGGTTGAAATAGGCAAAGCACGGAAGTTACAAGATGGTACCGACCTGTCGATTATAACGTATGGTATGGGCGTACATTGGGCAACGGAGGTTTTAAACGAAATGCCCCAGGTGAACGCCGACCTGATCGACCTTCGGACATTGCTTCCCTGGGACAAGGAAACGGTGAAAGCAACTGTTGAAAAGACGAACCGGGTATTGATCCTCCACGAGGATTCACTTACGGGAGGTATCGGCGCGGAGATCAGCGCCTGGATAATGGAACATTGCTTTAAGTCCCTTGATGCCCCCGTAAAACGTGTCGCTTCGCTGGACACTCCTATTCCTTTCGCGCCAACTCTGGAACAGAATTACCTTCCCAAATCCAGGCTTAAAGAGGCGATCGAAGAGGTTCTTAAGTTTTAAGGTGCGGCTAAAAGAAAACGGCGGGCGATTCGTTTTAACTTACCGTTTCACAGGTGTGACCGGTGATTCCAAATTTTCCTTAACTTAGCCTGTTTCTGACACCATTTTTTGAACGCACCAGCGCACCATAATACCCGCTTTTATTCCCAGACGTGGAGGGCCACCGGCCTGCTGGTTCTTGTTATGGCTGTAGTTGTTCCGGCGTCATTCGCGCAAAACACAAAGGGTGATAAACCAGTGTCAAGCCGCGAAACGAGATTTCGGACACCTTTTAAAAAGGGAAATCAAAAACGGAGGCCAGTGGCCACAAAAAGGGTCCGCACCAAGGAAAGATCGGTTGCAGAAAGAGCAAATGCTGCAACACCGAGACGGCGGGCGTCAGGCGTTGATCGTCCGGGCAAGCCGTTGCGGCCGATTGTCAGATCGCAGCCCAATACCAAACAAAAAGCATGGCGGGGAGATATAGCAGGATACCGTATCCGGTCGAGGACTTCACAGGGGAGCAGCAGGAATGTTTATCCGCAGTATGGCTGGTACGTCCACAACCCTTCAAAGAAGCCGAGGCGGACTGAACATGCCGCTTCCAACAGGGGTACTCTTTCGAGACTTAAAACGCTGCAGTCTCCCGACAAACCTGATCCGGGTAAACGGCGGAAGGTTACTCCCAGGTCCGCATCGCGTTCCTTTACCGCGCGCCGGAGTATTAACGTCTATGCTCATTTTCCGAGACCAAAACGCAGAGGTGAACAGGCGACGACCAAGGATATTGCCGGAAGGCCGCTGCGGAGAAAGAATTTTGAAACGCCACGCCCGGGTGTGATTGCTCCCACTTTTAAGCCCTATCATCACCGCCGGCCGATGGGTGACAAGCCCTATGGCGGGCCAAGCCTTGGCGGTTTCCGTTCAGCCAGCCGCGCGACGCCGAAAGCATGGCAGGGCGATATCGCGGGACGGAAGATTCGGGGCAGAAATTTTTCCAGCAAGAAATCAATCGAAGGTCAACCCATCATGCCGAAGCGCAAAAACAGGGACCGGTTTGGAGATCGTGCGTATCGCGGCAAGGCCGGGTGGTATCAAACACTGACGACCTCCGGGGAAACACGGCCGGGTAAAGGTCCGTTGCCAGCCCGGACTCCGGGTATCGGCGCGGATGGTATCGCTAAATTCCAGGGGAGAATCAAAGGAGGGAAGCCTGTAAAAGGTGGAGGAAGCATCAGCGGCCGTACCTGGAATAATGACGGCAGGGCATTGGTAGTCAGGACGCCGGCTCAGGGCGCCAGGGCTGCGCTTTTTCAAGGTAATATCAAACGCCAGAGGCCTGAAAAAGGTGGCGGCAGCATCAGTGGAAGGTCCTGGAATAACGACGGTCAGCCGCTGATGGCGCGCATCCCAAAGCAAGGCGCGCGGGCGGCACTCTTCCAGGGAAACATCAAAGCCAAACGGCCAGAAAAAGGTGGCGGAAGTGTAAGCGGCAAATTATGGAACAACAAGGAAACGCCGATTGCCGGAAGGACTCCACCGGAGAGTGCCCGGAAGATCAGTGGATTTCCCGGAAAGATGAAGCGTTTCGAAGTTCAACCCGGATTTGGCGACCAGGGAGAATCTTTTACCGGGTATATCAAACTAAAAAAATTCAGGAAGAACTACATTCAGAATCCAAAAGCGGCCGAAGCATCCACAAAAAAGAGGAGGCCGGACAAAACCACCTACGAGGCTGGTGGTTTGCAGGTAAAAGTTAAGCGGCCTGATTACATCGAAAACAAAAATTCCGCTGATGAAGCTTTGCTGAAGCGCAGGCCGTCGAAGAGCACATACCAGGCCGGAGAGTTGCAAGCCAAGGTCAGGCAGAAGGAGTATGGTCGGAAGCCACATGCCGTGGAGGGGTCATTACCCGGGATAAAACCGACAAAGTCGACCATAAAAGCCAGCGAGTATGCCAGGAGTGTAAGGCGCACGTGGGATTACATTCACAACCCCAGCAGTGCGGATGAAGCGCTGAAAACACGGGAACCAGGAAAAGCTTTCGCGAGGTCGTCTGCGTACCAGGGCAATATTAAAATGCAAAAGTTCGTGTTGTTCGAAAAAAACCGGTCGCTTCATCCGGATACTAAATTTATAAAGACTAACAAGAATAATGTCGCGGAGGAAAAGGATGCTGTAACGAACTTTAAACTATGGTGGGCGCGTTTATTCAAAAAGCAGGAAGCACAGCCGGATCACTTGAAATACAAAGGCAAAAAACCGAGGTACGACAAGGGTGAGGATGGGATGTGGTACGAATAGCAACAAAGTATTATGAAATGGGTAGAGTTGAAGACGGAAGCGCAGTTGGATGAGATCAGGGAAGAGTCAAAGCAGAGTCCGGTATTAATATTCAAGCACAGCAGCCGGTGCTCAATAAGCCGCGCCGCCCTCGACCGTTTGGAGAGGAATTGGAAGGAGGAGGAAGTATCGCCGGTCAAACCGTATTTTCTGGATCTGATTTCATTTCGATCCACGTCGGATAGCGTGGCCAGTCAATTCGACGTGGAACACGAATCTCCGCAAGTTTTGATCATCGAAAACGGGCGATCCGTATACAATCAATCGCATTTCAATATTAATTATACGCATATCCTGAAAGCCATCAAAGGGTAGGTTTCGGCTACACTTAAATTATGGAATGACCGGTAATAACTTGGGGTTCGAATTTGCGTTAGTTAATTTAAAGTTTAAATTTATCGTCAAGATTCTGGATCGGATGCAGCGTTTCGAAAAGTTTTCCATTTGCACAATCCTGTTGGCATTTATCGTTTCTGGAGCGCTTGCCCAGACTCAGGATAGCTATGACTACGGGTCGGAGTTCACCTGGGGTGTTAATAAGAATACATCCGGTGGATTGATTGGCGGCTTGGTCTTCAAAAAGGCGCGGAAATTAAAAAATGAACGTGTTCTTGAAACTTTCGGATTGGAAATCGTCAATATCAAGCACCCGCAGGAAGTAAGGCGAAACTCCATTCAGACGGGTAATCTCTTCATCTACGGAAAATCCAACTACCTGTATTCCCTCCGTCTTCAATACGGACGGGACTTGATCTTGTTTAAGAAGGCACCCCAGCAGGGAGTGGAAATCAAGGCTGTATTCGCCGTTGGCCCCTCAATCGGTATTGTTGCCCCCTACTATATCGAGTATTTCCCGGAAGGGGGAGGCGGTTTTACGATCCGCGCACCATACAATCCGAATATCAATGTCGACTACGTCGCTGGCACCGGGAGGCTTTTTGAAGGGCTGGGCCAGTCCAAGATCACGCCTGGCGGGAACATAAAGGCAGCCCTGAATTTCGAGCTGGGCACATTAAAAAGCCAGGTTACGGGATTTGAAGCCGGATTTTTGCTCGATGCGTATGTGAAAGAAGTTGAAATGATGCCCTCTACCAAAAATTACTCGGTTTTTCCTACCCTTTTCATTACTCTTTTTTACGGCAGCCGTAAATAACCTGAGAAAATTTCGTTTTTAGATTGTGACCTTTTTCTATATTTGACATTCTAATGCCAAA
This sequence comes from Chryseolinea sp., assembly GCA_041742155.1. Lineage (GTDB taxonomy): Bacteria > Bacteroidota > Bacteroidia > Cytophagales > Cyclobacteriaceae > Chryseolinea. Next base: position 93,879 of record JBGSJE010000017.1, read on the forward strand.
ATACTATTCCTATGGAACCGAAGAAGACTGAAAAAGCTGATCTCCAAAAAAAATCTTTTTTGTTTTTCAGCATTGGCTTAATGGTCAGTTTATTGCTGGCAATAACAGCCTTTACATACCGTGTTTACGATGATACATCAGCAAAGGATTTTGCTTCCAATAAATCTGCCGATGATGAAATCCTTGAAGTTCCGCCAACGGAACAGCTTCCTCCTCCTCCTCCAAAAATTCAACAACCTCAGATCATCGAAGTACCCGATGAGAAAAAAATAGAAGAGGAAATTGAAATCAACATGGATACCGAGGTTACGGAAGAGACCAAGGTTGAAGAAATCAAAATCCAGCCTCAGGAAGAAGAAAAGGAAGACCCGGATCAAATTTTCCTCGTGGTGGAAGAAACAGCGGCGCCTATCGGTGGAATGCCTGCATTTTATGAATTTATCGGTAAGAAACTTAAGTACCCGGCTCAAGCCCGAAGAATGGGTATTGAAGGAAAAGTATTCGTGGAGTTCGTTATTGAAAGAGATGGCTCGATCACCGACGTAAAAGCGATTAAAGGTATTGGCGCCGGATGCGATGAAGAAGCTGTTCGCGTAGTTCAAAGCGCTCCTAAATGGAAAGCCGGCAAGCAAAGAGGTAAACCGGTAAGACAAAGAATGGTATTGCCGATTGCTTTTAAACTTGGATAATCGAATTCGAAGATATCAAGGAACCCGGGTAACACCGGGTTTTTTTATTTTAGGAGGAAGCCCAGGATCAATCCGCTGAGGATTATAAACGGGGTTGGTATTTTCGTAAAGGCAAGAAGGCAAAATGTGATCACGGTGGTTGAAAAATTGAGCACGGTGTTTTCAAGCGGTTGAAAAAGAATAATCGCCGACGCCGCAACAAGGCCTGCGCTGGCGGCGGTTATACCTTCCAGGGAAGCCCTTACCGCCCGGTATTTCTTCAGGCTGCTCCAGAATCGGATTACAAAAAAGATCAGAAACGTGCCGGGAAGGAATACTCCCATGGCAGACATAAAGGCGCCGACGATCTCTCCGCCGATACCGTAATCACGCGAGGAAAGTGCGCCGATGTAGGCGCTGAAAGAGAATACCGGTCCGGGCAGGGCCTGTGCGAATGCGTATCCTGAAAGGAATTCGTTATGTGAAATCGGGTGGTGATAGGGCTTGGGGCTATATTTTTCCTTGAGCTTGTTTTTTAGTAACGAGGCTTTACTTTCGTCTTCCAGCTCACCCTGGGTGGCGACAAATTCCGTGTAGAGCAGGGGCGCCAGCACCTGGCCTCCTCCGAAAACCAGGCTTCCGCTTCGATAAAAATTTTCAAACAGCTTTACCGGCAATGCTTTCGTGACACCTCCGAGGACAGCCGCAAAAACCAATACACCGACCCAAAGCAGGAAGTTTGCCCAGGGAATGACAAGTTTCTTTTCAGCATTATCCTTCGGTTGTTTCTTGTATTTCAAAGCTGTGACCAAACCTGCGATAAGCAGTATGATCGGGAATATAAATGGTGTCTGCACAAAATATGAGACGACCGCCGACATCACCATCAGCGCGATCCCCGTCTTCGACGAGATCGTTTTGAGGCTGATGGCATACGCTCCATAGCTTACAAAACCCACGGCTATCGGCTGGATAAACCGCGTAAACTCCAACGACCAGTTTTTGGTCTGTATACTCGACATAATAATCGCGGCAAGCGTCATCATTATTACTGCCGGCAATATCCAAACAAAGAGCGTCAGGTATGCGAGATTCGGACCTCCGATCTTAAAGCCAATTGCGGTGAGTGTTTGTGTGGACGCCGGACCAGGCAGGATCTGGCAAAGAGAATTGATCTCCATCAGTTCTTCATCCGTTACATATTTCCTTTTTTCGACCAGCACTTTCTGAAAATGGGCAAGATGCGCCTGGGGGCCGCCAAACGTGGTAAGAGCCAGCGTCAGCACATCGCGTAGGAAAATATAGTATCGGATTCTTTGAGGCACAGTGAAACGCTAGGGCTTGATGTGTAATATCACTTCTTTAAGCCAATTTCCCGAAGTCTTTGATCAAGAAAATCACCCGCCGTGATATCCTCCCAAACCCTGGGGTTTTCTTCACTAACACAGTCCGGTAATGCTGCTAAACTCATTTCTGAGCGAGGGTGCATAAAAAACGGAATGGAATATCGGGGTACGTTCATACGGTCGCTGGGCGGGTTGACCACGCGATGAATGGTCGATTTCAATTTTTTGTTGGTTAATCTTTCCAGCATGTCACCGACATTCACGACCAATTGATCCGGCAGCGCCGTGATGGGTATCCACTTCCCATCTCTGCGAAGTACCTGCAAACCATCTGCGCTTGCGCCCATCAGCAGTGTGATCAGATTGATATCTCCATGTTCCGCCGCCCGTACCGCGTCCGCCGGAACATCTCCCGGGTTCTCGATCGGAAAGTAATGGATTGGCCTCAGGATGCTGTTGCCGTTTCTGATCCGGCTGTCAAAATAGTCTTCCGATAGACCGAGGTACAATGCAATCGCCCTGAGCATATACGTTCCGGTTTTTTCCAGCGCTTTGTAAACATCCACGGATGCTTCTTTCAGCTCCGGGACTTCATCCGGCCACACATTCGCCGGATATCCTTCCGTGACTAACTCGTTGGCAGGCAGTTCCTGACCGACATGATAGAACTCCTTAAGATCCCCTGTGTTCCTTCCCTTGGCGTGTTCCTTGCCTTTACCCGTGTAACCTCTCTGCCCGGCGAGCGCGGTGCGTTCATCCTTCTTTTTTAGATCATCCGGCAAAGCAAAATATCTTTTAATCGCTGAATACAGGCGATCCTGCATTTCCTGTGTCAGAAAATGATTGCGTATGGCAACGAATCCAATGTTATTGTATGCTTCGCCTAACGTCGCAACGAAGGTCTTTTTTTTCTCCGGGTCGCCGTTATAAAAATCGGAAAGATCAAGCGACGGGATTTCCTCGTACAATATTTCCTTCATAGGTACAGCGTGGTTTTGATTGGTTCCGCAAGCTAAATATTTTTAGGTAAATTTACTGCTGACAAATACAACACACGATATGAAGAGTACACGCAGAAAATTTATCCAAAATACGTTGAAGGCTACCGTTGTTACAACGATAGGTTCTTCGTTCATCGTTCATACAGCGAAGGCTGTTGCTTCAGAATCGAGAGGTTTGGATGGCGATCCGATAGTCGGACCGGCAGCACTCCAATTCTCCCAGGTTGCATTACCGTATGCTTACAGTGCGCTAGAGCCAAGCATCGACTCTATGACCATGGATATTCATTACAACAAACACCATACAGCCTACATCAAGAATGTTAATGATGCCATCACGGCGGAAAAAATTGCTTTCAATTCCGAGAAGGAATTTTTTGCCAATGCCTCCAAGGTTTCCGCAAAAGCCAGGAACAACGCCGGCGGAGCCTGGAATCACAATTTCTTCTGGGTAGTGATGGCTCCGGGATCCGGCGGTACGCCTTCCGGAAAGGTTGCCGATGCGATCAATGGCTCTTTCGGGTCGTTCGATAAATTCAAGGAACAATTTACGCAATCGGCGATGACGCGCTTCGGATCCGGCTGGGCCTGGCTTGTAAATGATAACGGAAAGTTAAAAATTGGCTCCACACCTAATCAGGATAATCCCCTGATGGACTCCGGTGATCTCAAGGGTACGCCACTTCTCGGCCTGGATGTATGGGAGCACGCCTACTACCTTAAATACCAGAACAAACGCAACGAATACGTGGCAAACTGGTGGAATGTTGTGAACTGGAATGAAGTAGCCAAACGGCTGGGCTAGATTACGACACACTTTTTCACAAGAGCGGGGTTCGGCACTTCGCTCTTTTTTTTTGCTCAGTTCATTACCTCACGCAATACCTGAACAGACCTCATTTCACCTAGAGATTCAACGTGGTCTCCGTAAAACTTCAGCAGCAGTTCCAGTATATCCCTGCGCTGGGTATTGGTCATTTTAACGATTTCATGATAGTCTGTTTGAAGGAGGTCTTCGAGTATTTTTTCCGTTTCCCCGTCCAGGGCTCTGACACCAAGCACTTCGTTCAGGTTATGCGCTCCAAACCCGAGCAACCTGCTTAACTTCAGGAGAAACAGCAAATGGAAATTTTCGGTATTGACCGTCATCCGGTCAAGCGTGATGAACGAGTCGATCATAAAGGTGCAGAGCTCCGACGCATGACTCTCTTCCCTGATCGTCTTGTTTACAACTTCATTCAGGAAAATCACGGCTGCCGATTTTTTGATATCAAGCGGAATTGACTGATAGGGATAAAGGCATTTTATTTCCTTTATACGGTTGATGTTGGCATTTTCCCGGTGATACACGACAAGGTCTAGCAATGTCAACGGCTGAAACAATGCGATCTTGTTTTTGGCGGATTTACTTCGCACGCCGTTCACAATATACCCCTGCAGCCCAAACAACTCCGTAAAAATATTTACGATAATGGACGTCTCCCCATACTTCGTAAACCGGAAAACCACACCTCGTGTCTTGTGTAACATAGGGGAAAGTTACAGTTATTTATTCCACCGCTGAAAAATGACAGGGTCAGTCGACCACCGCTACCTTTGCCACCACGCTTTCCCCGCCGTCGGCGGTCGTGGCAAACACAAGATAAATTCCGGTGGCTACCCGGCGGCCGCGGTGATCCTGTACATTCCAGGTCGCGGTACCACCATTTGCCTGTGTTTGCCAGATCAGCTTACCGCCGATATCGGTGATCTTTACGATTGCATCCGTAGCGAGTCCGCTGATTCCGACTGTTCCGGTAAAGTTTGAAGTAACAGGGTTGGGAAAGACCTTTACTGCCCCGAAGAAAAAATCACTTCCCGACGCATCCGAACGAAATGACACGAGGCCGGCGTTGGTAGCAAAAAAAACCTCTCCGCTTACATCATCGATCGAAATATCCAGTATCACGTTGGAAAGCAGAGGGCTGTTCTCCGCGGTAAAATGAAAAATCTGCTCATCACCCGACGCGTTAAACAGCCAGATACCCCGTTCGGTACCGATCCATTTTCTGTTCCCTCCGTCTACGGCAATCGTTGTGATCTTGTCGTCCCGCAGTAAAAAGCGGCTTTCATAAATTGGTTTTATCGCATCCACGGTGCCTGAAAAGATCGCCGATGGATTGATAAAAAATGCCACACCCTGGTCCGTGCCCACCCAAACCTGGCCGTCGCGGTCAACGGCAAGGGTATGTACCGATCGGGCGGGCAGCCCGCCTGAGCCAGGCGTATCCGTGAGGTACGCCGTGGCGCTCTTTTCTCTATTAAATACAAAAATTCCACCGCCCTGCCGGGGATCCAACGCCATCCATACACTACCCGACAGATCCGTTTCAACCTGCAACGGGTAACGTGCAGCAGCGACAGGGAAAGAGAACGACTCCCATACCGCACCCGATTTCAACAGATGCAAGGGATTTTCCACTCCATAGTTGGCCACCCAAAGTCCGTCACGCGAGACGGCCAGTGACGTAATGTTCACAAAACCAGGTTGTCCATTCACGCTCTCCAGCGGGCTATTCGTTTCATTAAAAATTCCGACCTCTCCACCTGTTTTTCTTTCCTCCAATCCGAAGCCAAAGGAAGACCTGAACATACTTTTTGTTGTATTGTCAGTGGCAATGTCTGTCAGGTCGGTGAGCGTTGAGTTCTCTGTCGACCAATCGCCCTGCGTCAGTCGATCGATATCGCCCCTGTTACCCAGAGCCACGCCGTTATCGGTGTAGCCGCCGCCCAGCGCGAACATTCCGTCGTCCAGGTACTTAACCCGGCGCACCCTTTTGTTGGATGGACTATCAGGCAGGTAATTGGCGACACGTCCATTCGCAAGCGAAACGATACCATTCCGACCATCGCCGATCCAAAGGACATCTTCCGCGTCGGACAGGCTGCAACGAGGCTCGACAACCAATGGCGAAACGATCTCAGCCAGATCCCCGGTCTCCGACAGTTCCCATAGTTTAGTGGTGGTGGTAATCCGGAGTTTGGACGGTGAGGCGTGCATAGACCGGAAGGAATCATCCGACAGGAAGGCTTGTTTGATCCATTCTCCGTTCTGATAACGAAAGATTCCGGCGTTATCGATGGCCGCATAAACGGATCCATTGAACGGCGCGATGGCTGGTACAGCTCCGTTGAATTCTCCCGTATTGAACCTTGTCCAGTTATTGAAGTCCAGGAGATTCGAATGGAAATCAGCCGTTAATACACCATTGGCCGTCGCCAAAAAAATGCTGTCATTATTTAACGTGCATTGAATGATTGGCAATGTTTCGCCCTGGACCCCCAAATCACGCCACGTTTCCTTGATTTGCATCTGTGTGAGATCAAAGACAATAACACCATAGTCGGTGCTGAGGTATGCATCATCCTCATTGATGTAGATGTCGTTAATTTTTTTTGATCCCGTAAGACCCGTTTGGCCGGCAGGGTTGAAGCTTTCAATTACGTGGTCGCTGTCGATAATGTCGAACCTGCCGTCTGCATAGCCGATTACCAGAGCTTTTGCGATTTGATTATAGTTGATCGAAGTAATGGTTGTGCCGCTCAGTCCGTTAAGTTTGGTGTATGTGCTGATGCTGTTACCGGACCGGTCGAGGATCATCACGCCATTTTCCGCCGCTCCGAACACGTAATTATCCGCCACAGCCAGTCCGATAATTTCGTTATATGACATATGGCTACGCCATGTACCGATGGGGATGTTGGATTGTGCGTACGCAAAAACCAAAGAAGAAAGGACGCATGCCGCTGAGCCGACGGTCCTTGAAGGGGTAATGAAAGAAGACTTTGCTTTCCCCATAGCAATGCAGACCTGGCGCCAGAAATTGTTCATTTCTTTCTGTCCTTCATCCCATCAAGGAATGCCCGCCTGCTCCGCGCCTCGTACTCGCGTTTTTCTCCGAGCATTACCTGGTCATCGTTTTTTATCAACCGAAAAGAAAAAGAAGCCAGTTCGCCAGTCTGTGCACATATCGCGTGGACCTTTGTAACGAACTCGGCGATAGCCAGTAACGACGGCATTGGGCCGAATGGTTTTCCCTCGTAGTCCATGTCCAGTCCGGCGATGATTACCCTTTTTCCGGCGTTGGCGAGGGTATTAGCGACCTCAACAATGGAGTCATCAAAAAACTGCGCTTCGTCAATACCGACTACGTCGCAATCGCCCGCGAGCAGGAGTAAGTCGCTTGCAAAGTCTACAGGTGTCGACCGGATGGCATTTTCATTGTGCGAGACGATCTCGGTATGATGGTAGCGCTTATCTGTTGCCGGTTTGAATATTTCAACTTTTTGCCTGGCGATAATGGCGCGGTTTAGCCGTCGGATAAGTTCCTCCGTTTTTCCTGAAAACATGCAGCCGCAGATTACCTCGATCCATCCTGTACGTTCTTTTGAAAAATTCCCTCCCAGGTGCGGTTCTACAAACATGGCTTAAATTTAGAAGTTCAGGCCGATAAGTGCGTACGCATTAAGGATTAAAAATACCCCTGGCAGACTGTCCGGGTGGAAAAGCCCCGGTCACCTCCAAAAAAGATCGGCTCCTTGCTCCCCGTGTGAATAAAATTCTTTCTTAAATCACACGAAGACAACCGTTTCCGGGCGTCGGTTTACCGGAAAAGGCCCTTCCGGTCAATACGGTTTTTGTTCAGTCATTCGTTTATATGTTGTCTTTCCGGAGGGGTAACCGCCGGGGGAATAAGGGCAGGCCGTGCTGTGCACATTGTTTAATATGCATTAACTTTATAGCAAATTATTAATCAGGGAAAACTGCATGGATGAAAAGATAAGTCTCGAGGCGATCGCACTTTACGGTGATGCCTATGCCGACAAAGTGCTGAAAGGGTTTTTCTCAACGAAGGAAAAGATCACAGGGCCTGAAATTCTTTCGTTGTGCAATGTTCAGCAGATCAACCTTTTTGTGGTCCGTGAACTTTTCAAAAGCTGGAAGGAAGAAACTAAAAAACTGAAAAGTCAGTATTTCGACTATGACAACCCGGAAGTAAAGGAGGCATTGGAAAGCCTGATGAGTATGCTTTCAAAAAATATTTCAATCGACCAGGCTAATTTTACCCCGTTGCTTAAAAAAGCAGTGAGCCAGACTCTACTCGTTGTGTTCGATCCATATGATTTTTTCTCCATGATCATAACCGGCAAGGACAACAAACTTGAACTGGCACCTTTCAAAGAGGAGATCAAATACCTGAAGGTGAACAAGGCGCCGCTCGAACGCATGCTTGAGAAACTGGAAGAGAAGGGTGTAAAGGAAATTTCCGGGAATGAGGCATTTTCAATACTTGATCAGATCCTGGAGGAAGTGGGTTTCAATCCGGATGACGTAGAGGAATACCTTGAAAAATTCTCGTCTGTGATTCCTCTTGATGCCAATAAATTTTATGTGAGCAAACCGGAACCGACCGTAGTTTTTAAAACGCCAGTGCCGGAAATTCCGATAGAAAAACAAAGGGTGCCGGATACGCCAATAGAAAAGCAAAGAGTGCCGGAGCCTCCGATAGAAAAACAACGGGTGCCGGAACCTCCGAAAGCTGAGAACAAACCGAAAGCTGTCTCACAGCAACAGCCGGCAAATAGTGTGAGTATTAACGATACGATGACACGCCAACGGCCGAGCATTATTGATAATTTTCAGAAAATCTCAAAGATCAAAGACAGTCTGACGATCAACCAGAAATTCATGTTCACGAAGGTTCTTTTTCACGGTGATTTTGAATTGTTCAGTAAAGCCATCGACCACCTTGATAAGCTTGACAGTATCAGAGTGGCTTTGCATTACCTTGAAGAAGAATATGCCGGTTCGTGGGACCACGACAGCGAAGAGTTTCATGAATTTATGGAACTGATCGAAAAGCGGTTCGCCTGACCCTCAGATCCGCTGTAGGACCTGCATCCGGTGAACATCCAGCTTCAGCAGGATAAACAGCAGAATTGTAAATCCCCATAAACCCGAGCCGCCATAACTGAAAAACGGCAGGGGAATTCCGATAACCGGGAACAGTCCGATAGTCATACCGATATTCACCGCGAAGTGAAAAAAGAAAATGCAGGCGACGGAGTATCCGTAAACTCTGGCGAAACGATTTTTCTGCCGCTCCGCCAAAAAGATCACCCGCAGTATCAAGGCGATAAATAGCGCCATGATAAACAGGCTCCCGAGCCATCCGTGTTCTTCGCCGATGGTGCAGAAAATAAAATCCGTACTCTGTTCAGGGACGAAGTTGAATTTTGTCTGGGTTCCCTGCAAAAAACCTTTGCCGAAAAACCCGCCGCTGCCGATCGCTATCTTGGATTGTGTAACATTCCATCCAAATCCCAGTGGGTCCGCGTCAGGGTTGATCAGGGCTTTCACCCGGTTTTGCTGGTGTGGCTTCAGTACATCGGTGATTACATAGTCAACGCTTACTATGATCCCGCAAATAGCAATGGCGGCACCGACGAGAAGCAGGATCCTTTTCAACTTTTTCTTACCCATTACAATGGCGATAATGAGTATCATGCCGATCCCTGTAAACAGGTAGTACTCGTTAACCAGCAATGTCAGTACAAAAATGATCGCCGCGATTATCCCGGATATGATCAAAAACGGCGACATCCCTTCGCGGAAAAAGACAACTGTAAAGGCGGTAAATACGAGGGCCGTTCCCGTGTCCTTTTGAAGCAGTATCAAACCCATCGGTACGCCTATCATAACAAAAAGAACGACCTGATTACGAAGCTGATCCATCCGGAATCCAACGGAACCAATATACTTCGCTACAGCCAGGGCCGTGGCAAATTTCGCGAACTCGGACGGCTGCACACCAAAAGACCCGATGCCGAGCCACGCCTTGTTACCACCCACCTCTTTTCCGATGATGGGAACAAGCAGGAGCAGGAACAGTATGAGTCCATAGATGATGTAAGCAAACGTCTCGTAGAACCGCATGTCTATAATGAGGATAGCCATCACGATAAAGAATGCGCCTGCGATGAAGAGGATCTGACGGCCGGAGTTGATAGTCAGATTGAAGATCGATATTTTACTTTCAGGGTCGTAGGTAACGGCATAGATATTAAGCCATCCCAGGAATACGATGGTGGTATATAATGCTACCGTAACCCAGTCCATCTTGTTTGATATAATTTCTTCCCGGCTCATTTCTTTCACCTATGTTGTGGGTTAATGCAAGAACTTTCCTTTCAGTACATATTCCTCGATCTGCGGACGTTTTGTGGCCCCTAGCAGGTATTTTTCAATCATCAGGCTGGCGATGGAAGCTGCTGCACGAGCGCCCCCTCCCGAGAACTCCACATAGACTGAAACAGCAATCTTCGGATTTTCTTTCGGCGCGAATGCAATAAAGACCGAATGATCCGGTCTTGGCTCGTTTTGAACCGATCCGGTCTTTCCGCACACAACAATATCTTTCAGTTTTGCGCGGTAGGAGCCCGTTCCTTCCTCCACTACCCGCTGCATGGCGTCAGCCGCCACACGAAAGTAGGTTGAATCAATAGTCGTAAAGTGCTTTTCAAGGTATTGCGGCAGCGGTTTGCCGGAGTCGCCGATTGATTTAACGAGGTGTGGTGTGATGTAGTAACCTTTGTTCGCGATCGTAGCGGCAAAGTTTGCCATTTGCAACGGCACCACCATATTCTCTCCCTCCCCGATAGCAATTGAATAAATGTTCGAGAATTTCCAGGGCCGTCCTCCGTAAGCCCGATCGTAATAACCGGGGTCCGGCACAAGGCCTCCCTTTTCGTTCGGCAGATCAATACCAAGACGCTTGCCGAATCCAAAACTGCTGATATGCTTGCTCCATTCCTCAAGACCTATGCGGGTATCATCGAAAGGACTGTTTGACTTACCCTGATTCAGCATACGGCGCAATACGCCATAGAAGTAAGGATTGCACGAATGGGTAATGGCTCCCCGGAGATCTTCATTGGAGTGAGGTCCATGGCAATTGATGACGGACCGGTCGCAACGGATCCGAGTCTCTTCCGTAATAACGCCCTCCTGCAATGCCACCATCGCCTGAGCAATTTTAAAAATAGATCCGGGGCGGTACTGAGCCATGAGAGGGCGATTAAACAACGGTTTGTTTGTGTCGTTGTTGATCAGTACAAAGTTCGAACTGTAATGCCGGCCGGTCAACAAAGTCGGATCATAGGAGGGACCGGACACCATGGCCAGTATTTCGCCCGTTGCCGGTTCGATGGCGATAATACTTCCTGCTTTCCCCTTAAGAAGAAGTTCGCCGTAAGATTGCAGATCCAGGTCGATCGTACTGGTAATGTCCTGGCCCGGAATTGAGAGTGTATCAATCGCGCCGTTGCGAAAGGATCCTTTTTCAACCCCATCGACGTTCCTTAACTTGAAGCGTACACCACGTTGTCCCCGGAGGTATTGCTCATAATATGCCTCGATACCGCTTTGCCCGATATAGTCGCCCTGTTTGTAGATTCCGGTCTTGTCATTCTCGAGCTTTTGTTTGGAAATTTCGCTCACGTACCCGATGGCATTTGCGGCTGCCTGTGCCCGGTAAGCGCGCGTCGTACGAGCCTGAATATAAAAGCCCTGAAATTCGTCGATGTTATCCTGGATTCTGGCAAAGTCCAGCGTGGAAAGTTGCGTCAGGAATGTGGTAAGTTTTACGGGAGAATATTCCCGTTTTAGTTTTAATTCCTTGAATTTCGAGCGGAGTTCCTCCGGTGTCATAGAAAAGACCTCGCAAAATTTAGCGGAATCAAGGGTCTTTACTTCCTTGTGAATGATTTGCAGGTCGAATTCGGGCGTGTTGTAGACAATGAGCTTGCCGTTACGATCCTTGATCAGACCGCGTACAGGGTAGTCTACCTCCCTCAGGATCGCATTGCTGTACGCCAGCTTGTCGTAGCGGTCGTCCAATACCTGGATAAAAAACAATTTCACCAGGAAGATCACCCCTATGAGTACGAATGCAATTTGAATAATTTCTTTTCGGCCTTCGTTCATCTTTCAGTCACGTTAAGCTGCTATTACCGACTTCAACCCCGGATTACACCGTGTGGACGGGTGTGAATTCAAGTCTCCGCTTCATACCAATCATCGCGGCCTTCTGCTGGGAAACAAGAACTGAGCAATTAAAATTACTAACAATGTAAATAAAGTACTGGTAAAAATCTTCCAAAGGGTAAACCAAAACATACCGAACCCTCCGGCTTCCGCAAAAAACAAAACACTATGGTGAATAAAGACCATCGGCGTCGCATAGACCATAAACCACTGGAGGCCGTTGAGGGCGAGCGAAGGGGTGTCGTTGCTGTCATAACCACCCTGGGGGGTGAGGTTATTCAGCCAATAGTTACGGATGTACATGATCAGCACGCAGGCAAACGCGTGGAGGCCGAGACTGTCATAAAACATATCCACGGAAAGGCCCATGATAAAGCCTATTCCCATCAACGTCAGGGGATTTGTTTCTACGGGCAACACAAGGAGGTAGGCGATATACAGGAAGCAAAAGGCCGTATGGAAGAGCACAACGTTCTGCAGGATCAATACCTGGTAAAGAAGGTAAATGAAAAAAGATACGATCTGTAAGATAACAACCCTGCTCATCGTTCCAGCTTAAGAATGACTTGTTCCAGCGAATCCTGCTCCACCTGCCGGTGGTTCCTTATCACATTTACAAAAGACAGTTTCCGGAAGTCCTGACTTAATCTCACACTCAGGTCGTAAAAAAGGGCTTCATCGCTTAGCGTTACTTCATCAATGACACCGATCATAATTCCAGCCGGAAACACCGCATTGTAACCCGAGGTGACCACGGTATCTCCTTTTGCCGGACTTACGTGCCTGGGGATATATTTGAATTCAACCAGGTCAGGATCCAAACCATTCCATTGTATCGTACCAAAATGTTCGGTCCGTTTAAGTACACCGGATGTCATTACATCGACGTGCAATATGGACGTGACCACGGCATAGTTTCTGGACACCAGCTTAACTTTGCCGACAACACCAAGGGGGCTGATGACAGCCATTCCGGCTTCAATACCGGCATCCTTTCCTCTGTCTATTGTTATAAAGTTCTTTACCATGTCAACATGGTTGTTGACGACCTTGGCGCTGACAAAATCGTATTGCCCGGTTAATGCAGAGTCCAGCGTGGCTTCCGCCGTCGGATACGCTATCTTCTTTTGCTGTTCAAGCGATTGTTTCAGGGATGCATTCTCCTCGGCCAGCATACGGTTCACTTCGCTGAGCTGGAAGTAGTCGCGTACACTCTGGGAAAAATTGTTCATGGTCGCGACAACCCCGTTCGATGAATTAAAAAACTTCGTGCCCTGGTAGGCGTTATTTTCGACAATAAGCCACGCACAAAATATTTCTAATACTAAAAAGGTAAAGAAAGCCCGATTTTGATAAACAAAAAGAATGAGCCGCTCCATTGGCTTAGGTCATCAACACGGCACGGAATTGTTGAATATTTTTTAGGGTCTGACCGGTACCTCTTACGACAGCCCTGAGCGGATCATCGGCCACATGGATAGGTAATTTGGTTTTTAACGCAAGGCGTTTGTCCAGTCCTCTCAGCAGAGCACCGCCGCCGGTGAGGTAGATACCACGTTCGTAAATATCCGCCGACAATTCAGGAGGGGAAGTTTCAAGCGCTTTTAAAACGGCTTCCTCAAGTTTCGAAACGGACTTATCCAAAGCGAAAGCGATTTCAGAGTACGATATTTTTATGGTCTTTGGAATCCCCGTCATCAGGTCACGACCCCGGATCTCATAGTCCGCAGGTCCTTCGTCCAGTTCCGTCAGGGCAGAACCAACTTCGATCTTTACACGTTCTGCCGAACGCTCCCCGATCAGCAGGTTATGTTGTCTTCTCATGTAGTCGAGAATATCCCGGTTGAATGTATCGCCGGCAACACGGATAGACTGGTCGCACACAATTCCCGACAGGGCAATAACGGCGATATCGGTTGTTCCACCTCCGATATCCACGATCATGTTCCCGATAGGTTGCTCGATATCAATTCCCGTCCCGATGGCAGCCGCTATCGGTTCGTAGATCATATAAACTTCTTTCGCTCCGGCATGCTCGGCGGAGTCCCGCACGGCGCGTTTTTCAACTTCGGTAATTCCGGACGGTATACAGATCACCATACGGTAAGAAGGCGGGAACAACCGTTTCCCCGTATCGATCATTTTGATCAGACCCCGGATCATCATTTCCGCAGCCTGGAAGTCGGCTATCACACCTTCCTTCAGCGGGCGGATTGTTTTGATGTGATCGTGAGTTTTCTCGTGCATCTGCATAGCCTCCCGGCCGATGGCGAGTACTTTGTTGTTTACCTTATCGATGGCAATGATGGAAGGCTCATCGACCACGATTTTATCTTTGTAAATGATAAGGGTATTTGCCGTTCCAAGGTCGATAGCGATGTCGCTCGTGAAGAAATCAAAAAATGCCATGTATGTGGTTTGCCTAAAAGTTTAAAAATCGGTGCTTGCGCGAACTCAGGGTTGCGCGCAAAATTGCATTTAATTTACTAAAATAAAGACTAACGCTTCAAAAATGTAAGTTTTTTACCGGGGAAGGAATTTTTCAACTCGCCGGAATTAAACTCGAAGAAATTCCCGACCCGCCGACCGGTATACGGATCCTAATGTTTGAAGTGTCTGATACCCGTGAATACCATCGCCATGTTATGCTGATCACAATAGTTGATCGAATCCTGGTCCTTCACTGAACCGCCGGGTTGGATGACAGCCCGGATCCCATGTTGTTGAGCAATTTCCACACAATCCGGAAAGGGAAAAAATGCGTCCGAAGCCATCACCGCATTCTGTAATGAAAAACCAAAAGACGCAGCTTTTTCAATCGCTTGCTTCAACGCGTCAACGCGCGATGTCTGGCCAACGCCACTTGCCAGCAGCTGTCCGTTCACCGCCAGGATAATGGTGTTAGACTTCGTATGCTTGCAGATCTTGCTGGCAAACAGCAGCGCTTCACGCTCTTCTCCGGAAGGAGATCTCTTCGTGACCACCTTGAGATCCTCCGGGGAGTCCGTCTTCAGGTCGAGATCCTGCTCGATCACACCGTTTAATATACTCTTGGATTGTTTGGTTTCGGTGAGCGATTTTTTTTGCAGCAGTATCATCCGGTTTTTCTTCGATCTCAGGATTGCCAGCGCCTGCTCATCATACGCCGGGGCGATCAGTATTTCGAAGAACAGTTTGTTTATTTCTTCCGCCGCAGCTGCATCGATCATCCGGTTGGTCGCCAGCACCCCGCCAAAGGCCGATATCGTATCCGCCTGGAAAGCCTTCAGGTAGGCTTCGCGAACACTTCCCGCGGTGGCGACTCCACAGGCGTTGGTATGCTTGACGATAACAAATGCCGTTTCCTCCCCGAATTCTTTCACAAGGTTCACCGCGGCATCAACGTCGACAAGGTTGTTATAGGACAGCTCTTTACCATTGAGCTGGTCAAACAATGCATCGAGATCGCCAAAGTAAGTGCCTTGCTGATGCGGGTTCTCTCCGTAACGAAGCGTTCTGCCGTTCCGGATACTCTTTTTGAATGACGGGAACTTAAACTCCCGGTTGAAATAATTGAAGATAGCCGTATCGTAGTGAGACGTAACGTCGAATGCCATTGCTGCAAATTTCTTCCTGTCGTTTAAGTCGGTCGAAAGATCCTTTGCCTGTAACAACGTCAGCAACTCCGTATACTGGTCGCGCGACGCAACGATCAGCACATCGTTGAAATTTTTTGCCGCTCCCCGGATGAGCGATATTCCGCCGATATCGATCTTTTCAACAATATCCTCCTCATTTCCTCCCCTGGCGACAGTCTCCTCAAAAGGGTAAAGATCAACGATCACCAGGTCGATAGGCCCGATGGCAAATTCTTTGGCCTGCGCTACATCGCCTGCATCGTCCCGGCGATAGAGGATTCCGCCAAAAACGGCAGGATGAAGTGTTTTTACCCTGCCACCGAAGATGGAAGGATAACCCGTTAATTTTTCAACCGGTGTGACTCCGTAGCCAAGCTTTTCAATAAAATCCTGCGTTCCACCGGTAGAGACAAATTCAACGCCATGTTTGCCCAACAGGTGGACTATTGGTTCCAGGTTATCTTTATAAAAAACAGAAATAAGCGCTCGGGTGACTTTGCGTTGGGACATGGTGGTTTAGGTATTAGGAGAGAATATGTTCGTTGGACTATAAAAAAAAACTAAAGGGCGCGGTGACTAGCTCAAGCCAGGCACAAAATCATTTTCCTCATACTCTTCAAATTCGATAGTAAAATCATCGGCGTCCAGGTATGCGGGGAACCGGTCGCGGAAGGCGCTGAGGGAGTTGGCGCTCAATTCGAGTGTACGCGTGGCCTCGACGCCCTCATTGCTGAAAATCGCTTCGCCCTTCGGACTGATGACAGCAGAGTGCCCGTTGTATTCTATTCCATTGCCATCCTGACCCACCCGGTTTACACCGACGACATAGCTCAGGTTTTCGATCGCCCGCGCCTTGAGGAGTGTGTTCCACGCTTCGATACGAGCCTCCGGCCAGTTCGCCACGTATACGGCAACATCGTAGAAAGGTCTTTTCAGGGTAGCATCCCACCGGTTACGGCTCCAGACCGGGAATCTCAGATCATAGCAGATCAGGGGGCAGATTCTCCATCCACGCCAGGTGGAGATCAGCAGGCTTTCGCCGGCTGCATAGGTTTTATGTTCATTCGCCATACGGAAAAGATGGCGTTTGTCGTAGGTTTTGAAGTTCCCGCCTGGTTCCATCCAAAGCAGCCGGTTGTAATACCGTTCGTGTACGGTAACGATATAGC
The DNA here is from genome assembly GCA_041742155.1 of Chryseolinea sp. Lineage (GTDB taxonomy): Bacteria > Bacteroidota > Bacteroidia > Cytophagales > Cyclobacteriaceae > Chryseolinea. The sequence goes on from JBGSJE010000017.1 coordinate 110,765, forward strand.
TCCCCAGAATCAGCGCTCCGGTCTGATCGGCCATTTGCTTCATCCACTTGAAGGTGCGCATATTCATATGCTCAGCCATTTTGGAGGCAGCCATCGTGAACCCGGTGGTAAACATTTCAGGCAAAACAATCACATCGGTTGACCCGTTAATCTGCCAGATTTTTTCCTCAAACATGGATAAATTGGCTTCAGCATCCTCCCAATGAAGTTCTGACTGAATTAATGTGAATTTTAAGTCCTGCATACCCTGTATCGTTTTGCCCGCAAAGAAAGGGAATGGACGGCAATTTCTCTAACTAAAAAGTGAGGAATAGCCCCGGGTATTCAAAGACTTCGCAGGATTTTGCAAGCCTGTACAAGTGTCTCTTCTTTTTTGGCAAAACAAAAGCGCAGCAATCGATTGTCTGTTTTGTCCTGATAGAAAACAGACACGGGAATGGAAGCGACCTTGAATTTTTTCGTTAATTCTTCCGCCATTTCCACATCCGGTTTAGTGGAGATATTCCGGTAGGACAACAACTGGAAATATGATCCATGGCTGGCCAGCGGCTCGAATGACGATCCTTTGATATGCTCCAGGAAAAAATCGCGTTTTTTCTGATAGAAATCTCCGAGACTAAGGTAGTGTGCGGGGTCGGAAAGATATTCCGCGAGGGCGAGTTGAACGGGTGTGTTCACGCTGAACGTCACGAACTGGTGGGCTTTCCGCACCTCGTGAGTGAGGTATGCCGGCGCCACTACATAGCCGACCTTCCATCCTGTAGCATGAAATGTTTTTCCGAAGGAAAATACCGCGAGGCTTTGCGCCGCCAGCGCAGGGTACCTCAGAACACTCTCGTGCCGGTTCTTGTCGTAGATCAGCCGCTCATAAACTTCGTCACTCAGAACGAGAAGGTTGAACTCGAGCGCGATCTTCTCAAGTTCTTCCAGGTCCTTCTGGCGAAGGATCGCACCACTCGGATTCTGCGGTGTATTGATGATGATCATCTTCGTCCTTGATGTGATCTTCGACCGTACGAGGTTCCAGTCGACAGAAAAATCAATGTCGTTCAGGTTAATGTGAACCGGTATCCCGCCGTTTAGCCGAACAGCCGGGTTGTAAGAGTCGTAAGCAGGATCAAAGATGATCACTTCGTCGCCCCCTGAGATCAGGGCCGCGATGAGGGAATAGGTAGACTCGGTAGCCCCTGCCGTGATGGTGATCTCGGTCTCCGGATCGACCGTACGTCCGTAGGTTTCAAGAATAACCCGGGCTATGGCTGTCCGGAGTGCAGGTGTGCCCGGCATCGGCGCATACTGATTGTTCCCCTCGAGCATGTACCGGTGCACGAGGCTGATAATCTTTTCGTCGATCATGAAGTCGGGGAAACCCTGTGACAGATTGATCGCGTCATAATCCAGTGCCATCTTCGACATAATCGTAAAGATGGATGTACCGACATCAGGCAGCCTGGATTGTATCTTCATTATCGTTTGCCTTGCCGGTGATCAGATTTTAACCGGGTTGTTTTATTTTTTTAACGGCGCCATGATCCGGTATTCCGTATCAACTTTGCCTTTGGAAATGTCGGCGAGTTTACCTTTCAGGAGTCTTTTCCGCAGCGGCGTGAGGTAGTCCACGAACATTTTCCCTTCAATATGATCGTACTCATGCTGAATGATCCGTGCTTTCATCCCGTCAAATTTTTCCTCGTGAAGGGTCCAGCTTTCGTCATAGTAACGGATTTTAAGACGCTCGCGGCGCGAAATTTTTTCGCGGATGTTTGGAATGCTCAGGCAGCCCTCTTCATAGTCCCAGGGAGTTCCTACCTCTTCCAGCATCACCGGGTTGATGAACACCTTTTTGAAATCGGCCATACCGGGTTCGTCTTCTATGATCGTCCCATCCACTACAAACAACCTGATTGATTTACCGATCTGAGGTGCAGCCAGGCCGATACCACTTGCATTGTGCATGGTCTCATACATATCTGCGATCAGCTGGGTAACGTCGGAGCCGGTTTCTATTTCCTTGGCTTTCTGGCGCAGCACCGGATCTCCGTACATGATGATGGGATAAATCATCCGGCAAAGTTATAGTTTATCTTTTATCTCTGAAACACGTAATCCTCCAAAAATATTACGTCAGCGTCGTACATCATCCATAAAAGATTGCAGGATGATCGTCGCACTGATCTTATCGACATTTCCTTTTTCCCTGCGATCCTTTTTTTTCATACCGCCGTCGATCATGGCACGCCTGGCTATACTGCTGGTGAAGCGTTCATCGGCAAGATGGATAGGTTTGTCCGGGAAGGCCAGGCGGAGTTTTTCGACAAATCGTCTTACCAGTGGTGCGATCTCCGAATCTTCATTCATCAAGGTTTTTGGCATACCCACGACAAACTCGTCAACCGGTTCGCGTTTTGTATACGCCACAAGAAAGGCTTCAAGCCCCGCGGTCGGCACCGTATCCAGCGGGGTCGCTATAATCCGGAGGGGATCCGTTACAGCGATTCCCGTTCTTTTCTTTCCATAGTCTATAGCCAGAATTCTTCCCATGTCTGCCGATGCACACGCAAGCTACACGGTATACAAGGCGCAACCAAATCGAACGGCTAACCCTGTTTTTTGTAAATAAGCTGAACCAACCCGGATGGATAGGCGATGGTATCCACCCGTTCAAAATATTTCCTCCGGCCAGACTTCCCGAACAATGGCAGTCCGCCTCCCAGCGATACCGGGTGAACGGAGAGCATGTACTCGTCGATCAGATCATGTTCCGCCAGGATGTTGATGATCTCCGCTCCTCCGAATAACCAGATATTTTTTCCGTCCTCTTTTTTCAGATCCCTTACAAGGGCGGGAATATCACCGGACAACAATTTCACGTTCGGGAACGCTGCGCTTTTTTCGCTCCTGGAAAAAACAAAATTGGTAAATTCCGGGTACGGAGGCCCGTACTCCAGCAACAGTCTATACGATCTGGCGCCCATGATCGTGGCATCCACGGAGTTTAAGAAAGCCGTCATTCCGTAATCGGCATCTGTGAGACACCAGTCATACTCGCCGTTTGGTCCCGCCAGGTATCCATCCAGGCTAACCGCCACGTTAAGAATTATTTTCCTCATCGTGTATTCCAACGGAAGGAACACGGATGGGATTCATCCGGACGTTTATGGTTGTGATTTTTTTAGTTGAATTTGGTTTTTTCAAAAAACGCCAGCTTCACCTTGTTCTCAAGGGCCATGGCTTTCGGAAACAGAATCTCGTTTTCGATTCTTGCGTGGGTGATCAGGCTCTTCTCAAAACTCTTGAGTTCGTTATAAAGAACCTTTACGTGCAGGGGAGCCTGCGCGTCCAGTGCATAATCTTTGGTGATGTTACGGATGCCTTCCATTTCGTCGTCATGCGCTTCGTGTTCCATGGCGAACTTCTGAACGGAATTTTTCTCCAGGAGGTAATACAATTTGGTGGGAATGAAGGTACCGCGGGATGCCCGTTCAAGTGCCTGAATAAAGCTGAACAACGTATCCTCCTCCTCGTAGATATGCTCGATAAATTCTTCCACAAAAAGTGGAAAAACGATTTTCAGGTCACGTTCAACGGTCTGGTAGTCCGCATGATTTGCCTTAAAACTCTCCACAAGCCTGACGATATAGGGAAGCTTGTGCTTGATAAATAAAAAGTGAGAATGCTTCAGGTATTCGATGATCAGGTCGATCGGGTATGACACTAACGGGAGGTCCGCTTCCTGGAGATGCGTTGGTGATTCCATTTCACGGATCACCTGATCCACTTTCAGTCCGCGCTGGATACAAACCTGCTCAAGCGTCAGTGACGAATATTCGTAAAAGCGGATGCCAAAGTAAAACAGCACATACGCGTGAACATAGTTCTGATCAACCAGTTCAGAAATGCGCGTATCTTTCAGGGTTACTTTGCTCATGAATTTGTAAATATAGTCGAAAATCCGGGCATAGTCAGTCATTTAAACCGGAAGAAAAGGACAAATGTTATCCGGAAAAAGGGTGAGGCGGGTTTATTTTCGCCAAAAAGGGGGAAATCAAGGGGATGAAGAACCAACGCGTTTCATCCCGGGTTATTGACTTTGCCCGCCAACAATTAATTTTGAGCTTCGTTATAGAATTTACAATGTTACGTCGATGAGTGAAACCAATAATTCAAAATATCAGATCAGGTTACCGATCGTTCTCTGCCTTGGACTGGCGGCGGGCGTTTTTGTCGGGGCAAGTCTCAGCAACAAAAAGGCATCCGGGGATGTAGGAAAGGATGTTCAGAAATTCCGGGACGTTCTCACCCAGATCCAGAATGAGTACGTCGACACGGTGACAACCGGCGCGTTGGTCGACGATGCCATCCAGCATATGCTCAATAAACTAGACCCGCATTCGGCTTACATCCCGGCGGCCGAACGTATTGCGGCTAACGAGGACCTGAGGGGAAATTTCGACGGTATCGGAGTGGAGTTCAATATTTTCCACGACACCATTGTCATTGTTTCCGCGCTGAGCGGAGGCCCATCGGAAGCATTGGGTATCCAGTCCGGGGACAAGATCATCAAGGTGGATGACAAGCTCCTGGCGGGCATAGGTGTTACCTCACCGGATGTGATGAAGGCGCTGAAAGGCCCGAAAGGAACCGAGGTCAAGGTGACTATCCTCCGGCGCAGCGAGGAGATTGAGTATAAAATTGTCCGGGACAAGATCCCTCAATACTCTGTAGATGTGGCTTACATGGTGGATGATGAGATCGGCTACATCAAGGTCAATCGTTTCGCGGCAACCACGTTCGAGGAGTTTCACGAATCCCTCAAAAAGCTGAAGGAAAAAGGCATGAAAAAACTGGTTCTGGACCTTCAGGGTAATCCGGGTGGATACATGAACATGGCTATTGATATGGCCGATGATTTCCTGTCTACCGGCAAAAAGATCGTATTTACGAACGGCAAAGAGAAGAAATACAATTCCGACGCTTCCTCGACGGCGCGTGGAGAATTCGAAGAAGGCGACCTGATCGTTTTGATGAACGAGGGAAGCGCGTCTGCATCCGAGATCCTGGCAGGTGCCCTTCAGGATAACGACCGCGCCTTTATTGTGGGCCGCCGGAGTTTTGGAAAAGGCCTTGTTCAGTCACCATTTGATCTCAGCGACGGGTCCGAACTGCGCCTTACGATATCGCGGTATTATACGCCGACCGGGAGATCCATTCAAAAGCCTTATGAAGACGGAGACGAATATTCGAGGGATATTATCAGCCGTTATAACCACGGCGAGTTCTTCCACGCCGACAGCATCCGGTTTAACGACTCCCTGAAGTACACGACACCCAACGGTCGTACCGTATATGGCGGAGGTGGTATTATGCCCGACTATTTTGTTCCGCTTGATACGACCTTAAACAGCCACTACCTGAACGAACTTTATACCTCTACGTCGATCCAGGAATACACGTTCAGCTATGCAGAATCCAACAAAGACCAGTTGCTGAAAAAGGGATTTGAAAGTTTTCTGAAACAATTCGTGGTAACGGATAAAATGCTCAGCGACCTCGTGGCTGTTGGGGAAAGAAATAAAGTAAAACCCGACCGGAAAGAACTGAACAAGAAAAAGAAGTTGTTTCAGATTCACATCAAGGCGCAGATCGCCCGGAAATTATGGAACAACGAAGGATTTTTCCCTGTGATTAACGATACGAACGAGGTCTTTTTACAGGCGCTGAAATTGTTCGACCGGATGCCTGCGGAATTGGACCGCACAAAAATGTGATCCCCAACCAGACAGATGATCCCGGTAGCCAACTACCGGGATTTTTTTGCTATCCCAAAATCCATTTTTCGATTACCCTGGGATACGACTCATATTCGAGGCAGTGGACTTTTTCGGCAATCTGTTCCGGCGTATCTCCCGCCCCGACAGGGCATTTTGCCTGGAACAGCACTCTTCCATCGTCGTATTTTTTGTTGACAAGGTGTATTGTTATGCCGGTCTCTTTTTCGTTTGCGTTTCGCACTGCTTCGTGAACCTTCATACCGTACATTCCTTTTCCGCCATAAGCGGGAAGTAGTGCAGGGTGAATATTGATGATCCTGTCGGGGAAGGCGTCGATCAGGTAGCCGGGGATCAGCCACAAAAAGCCGGCGAGGACAACGTGAGTCACCTCTTTATCTCTGAGCCAGCCGAGCACAATTTGAGACTCCGTAAACTGTTGCCTGTCGAAAACATTTGTTTCAATGCCGAATGTCTCGGCGCGAGTCAGAACAAAAGCCCGGGGGTTATTGGAAAGGACAAGAACAACTTCAATTGAGGGATGGCCCCTGAAATGTTCAATGATTTTTTCCGCGTTTGTGCCACCTCCGGAAGCAAAAATTACAATTCTGGATTTACGGCTCATGTACAGGTCGATAAGCAAAGTTGGATGCGGACGCAAATAAAGTAAAGAAACAACCGCTTAAACAAACGACATGCTCAAAATTCCCAGCAACATAATGACTTTGCAGAATGTGCTGAGCCAGGTGAAGTCCTTTTTCATGTCCGCCCGGAGCAGACGGTACAACAACCATGCTAACGGCACAAACAAGAAGAAAAAATAGTACCGGAAGGGTAACGCTTCGTACACCTGATTCAGGACGATCACCGCTGCAGAAAAAATAGTCAGTATGACATAAATTATCGTCTTCGTTCTACGGATACCCCATACGATGGGAAGGGTCTTACAACCGAAGGTGTTGTCACCCTTCAGGTCTTCCATATCCTTGATGATCTCGCGCACGAGGGTCATAAAAAATGCAAAAATAGCATAGATAATGATCATCGGGTTGTTGGTCCTGTAAAGTATATCCACTACATAGATGGCCGCGCCGGTCAGGATAGCTACGGTCAGGTTACCTACAAAGGGCAGTCGTTTCAGGTTGTTCGAGTACAGCCAGAGCAAAAAAACGGACATAACATTCACAGCTGCGATCCGCCAGGACAAATACAAACCGATCAGGATACCCGATGCGGACAGCATAACATGAAAAAGGATCGCATACCTGCGGGTAATGCTTTTACCGATCACGACGCGTTCGGGTTTATTGATATAGTCGATCTTAACATCGTAATAATCGTTGATGATATAGCCGGCGGCGGCGATCAGGACTGTCGACAATGACAACAAAAGCAAGTGATAGTCGTAGATCGTGTGTTTTCCGATCAAAAAAGCGGAGGTGAAATACTGCGCGAAGCCAATAATGATCAGGTTGCCGAAGCGTGTAAGCTTGAGCAAGGATTCAACGAAGCTGGCGAGAAACGACAAGTTATTCGGCATGTATTTGTCTCCCAAAAATAACGAAGGCCTTTGAATACCTCGCGTTTTTCGGCGGAAGATTCCAAAATGAAAAAGGCCTGCATAGCATCGCTACACAGGCCCCGTTAAACACCAACCAGAGACTTTCGGCTATTCGCTGACAGTTACAACGTATGTTCTTCTGAAAGTTGTTACAACGATCGTATTGTCGCAATCACCGTCACCGTAATCCACTGTCCTTTTGCGGGAAACGTATCCGCCCAGCTTTGTCATCTCGACTACACCGGAGATCCGGGCGAAATTTCCCTGTGCGGCGCATGACCAATCGGAAATGATAGGCTCCACAATTTCATGGGTGAAGCTTCTGCCCGTAGTGGATTCACCGTTAAGCGAACCGGTGATCCGGTATACATTGTTGGTATGATCACCATCGCCTGCTCCGGAAATCCACTCCCGTGTACGGGAACCGTTAAACACCACCTGCTCACCGTTCGGAAACGAAACCGTCAGGTCTACCAGTTTTTTCACCGATTGAAGGTACCCCGATGCGTTGACGGAAATATCACGCAGTTCGATGATACCGGTTATACCCTTGTTGTTCACAAAGTAATCCTCAAAGGTGATGATACGGTTGGCTATACTGTCGCCGATCTCGGAACTGTAAGTGACAATGATTTTTCCACTGCGTTCTTTACCGTAAGGGCCTACGCAGCCTTCGCCAAAATCAATGGTCACTTTTTTATTTTCGATGTCGTGGGTAATAACGGCGCACATGTCTGTTTTCAAGCGGCCGCCGGTTTCGGATAATTCTATTTCAGCCTGCGCGGCGATTTCCAGCGCATCATCGGATGCATCTTCACCGACGGATGACGATTCAAGGGTTTGTTCTTCTTCCTCTTCGGAACCTTGCCGTAATGAATCTTCCCGGTCACAGGACGTGAGGAATAACGCTGAAATGGCAATCGCTCCGATAAATCTTAATACATTCGTTTTCATTGTTTTAATAAGGTTAAGTTCTGTTTAAGTATAATGGTGAAAAAGAACTCAATACCTGGCCAGATCGAATTCACGATATCTTTTGCATGTGCCCATGCATCAATATTTTCTTTCTAATTTTTGAAAGACGAACCTTAGATAGGGGTGACGGATGAAGGTTTAACGGGGTGTGGATTTTTTTTTCACGATCAGGGAAGTAATGATCAGTGATATCGCCCCGCCGAAGATCAAAATGGCCGTTTGCCAGCCGTGGAAGATGAATGTGAAGGCAACCGCGTCCGACTGTGGTATTCCGTAAAGAAAGACCAACCCCTGCGGTACGAGTACGTGATACGACCCCGTACCTCCCGGGAGTGGTGCAGCCATGGCGATTGCACCTATCGCGAAAAGACTGATCACAGCCTGGAACCCTAAACCGGCCGTTGCGGGGAAAGCTTTTATGACAGCATAGCTCATCAGAAAATAGAGGAACCAGATCGCCACCGAATAAAACATAAAAAGACCCTTGCGGCGGAGCCTGAATACCGATGACAAACCTTCCTTAAATCCCTTCCATGCTTTTTGAAAAAATGTGTTTAGTTTTTTATTTCTAACAACGATCCAATACAGCAACGCAAAAAACACCGCGCCCGCCCCGGCGACGTAGAACAGGGTTACAAACCTGGTACCGCCGCCGGAGGTCCACGGTAATGTATCTATAAAGGCAAACAGTTTTTGAGACTCCAGCAGAAACGAAAGCCCGACCAGGATCACCAGGCAAAGCAGGTCTACGATTCTTTCCAACACAACAGTACCGAATGATAGTTCGACGGGAATCTTGTCGAGCTTGTATAAGTTATAACACCGCGAGACTTCGCCGCCGCGGGGAACGACGAGGTTGACAAGATACCCGACCATCAGGGAAAGGAAACTGAAAGTAAGGGTGGTTTGTTTTCCCGCCGGTACCAGCAACATTCTCCAGCGTTCTGCCCGAATGAGGTGACTCACCATCGAGATGACAGCCATTACCATCAGCCAGCCTTTGTCGGCGGTGTTCCAGGTAGCCAGGAGGTAGTCCCATTTATTTTCACCTTCCTTGGCCTGAAGGCCGCGCAGGGAGAACCAGATCAGGAGGCCCGTCAGCAGAAGGATTACGATGTATTGAAGAACGACCTTTACCCGGGCATGCACGATCTCGGTAGTTTTATAGTGTCAGGGTAATTTATTGTCGGGAGTGGGGAAAATAATGGAAGGTTTGAAGGTTTTGGCTTTCTCAAACTTCATCGACGCGTAAGAAATAATAATTACGACGTCGCCAACCTGCGCCTTACGCGCGGCAGGCCCATTCATACAAACCATACCCGATCCTCTTTCTCCCCTGATGACATAGGTCTCCAGACGCTCTCCGTTGTTTACATTCACTATCGAGACTTTTTCACCTTCGATCAGGTTTGCGGCATCCATCAGATCTTCATCGATGGTGATACTGCCTACATAATGAAGCTCGGCTTGTGTGATCTTGGCGCGATGTATTTTCGACTTCAGGACCTCTATTCTCAATTTTTTATAGAGTTTAATGTGTTTGTTACTCAACTAAAACCAGCTGACCCGAACCGGTCAGCGTGGATTCCGACTCAGCAAACTTTAATCCAAAAACATATTATCGATCAACCGCACCTCGCCCGCATAGGCGGCGATACAAAGTATCGGAGCGGCTGCACTATCAACGTTGTTCAAAACATTTAAGTTTTTACTGTCGGCCAGCTCAAAATATTCAAGTCGCATTTCCGGGGTTTTGTCCACCATTTGCTGAACCTGCGTGAAGACTTCCTGCAGCGGTGTACCCGATTTCAACCGTTCACTGGCTTTTTGCATCGCTCTATAAAGTATGGAGGCGCTTGCGCGTTGGGTTTCCGTGAGACGGAGGTTTCTGGATGACATGGCCAGGCCGTCGGGTTCCCGGAGGATAGGCACACTAAAAAGCTCCAAACTGAACTTAAGTTCATGCACGAGCTGGCGGATCACTGCAAATTGCTGCCAGTCTTTTTGTCCGAAATAGGCCGAATCGGGCTGAACAATATTAAAAAGTTTGGATACGACCAGAGCGACCCCGCTGAAATGACCGGGGCGGAATTTACCCTCCATCACTTTGTCCAGGTGCCCGAAGTCGAATTTAATAATCGATCTTTCTTCGTACATCTCCTGATCTTCCGGGCAAAAAACGGCATCACACCCAACTTTCCGGAGCATTTCGACATCCTGGGTTAACGTCTTCGGGTATTTCTGAAGATCGCCAGGATTATTGAATTGTGTAGGATTAACGTAGATGGAGGCTACTGTAACAGAATTGGCCGATTTGGAGGCTTGAACAAGAGAAAGATGACCTTGATGAAGGGCACCCATGGTAGGAACAAGGCCTACGGTTTTGCCGGACCTTTTTATTCCTTCGAGGAAGACTTTTAATGGGGCTATCTGCTTGAAAATCTCCATTTTACGCCATTTTGTCAAAGGGTCGCAAAGATATAGGGAAAACTGAAAATAAGTTGATCCCGGGGGTAATTTTTCGTACTTTTGTGGCTCAATTTTCCATTCTACTTTAAATTCAATCAATATGTCAAAACTTCGAGTTCTTTATGTAGCCAGCGAGATCAATCCGTTTCTGCAAACCTCCGAAGTAGCGGACTTTGTACGCAAACTTCCACAGGCCATGCAGGAAAAGGGAATGGAGATCAGAATACTGGTGCCGAGATTTGGGATTATTAACGAGCGTAAGAACCGGTTACATGAAGTAGTAAGGCTTTCGGGGATAAATATAGCTGTTGGTGATGAGGAAAAGCCTTTGATCATAAAAGTTGCATCTATACCGAATGCCAAGCTGCAGGTTTATTTCATTGATAATGAAGATTATTTTCACCGCAAGTCTGTCTTCCACGATAAGGAAAACAACTTCTACGAAGACAACGACGAGCGCGCTATTTTCTTCTGCAAAGGTGTGATCGAGACCGTCCGGAAATTAGGATGGGCGCCTGACGTTGTTCATTGTAACGACTGGATTACCAGCTTTATACCGTTGTACCTGAAGACCACTTATAAGAACGACCCGTTGTTCAAAAACGCCAAAACGGTCTTCACGATCTACAATAATTCATTCTCCCACAAGTTTAAGGGGGATATCATGGACAAGGTGAAGATGATCGACATTGAAGACAACATGTTAGGTAATCTGAAGTCGGCTGATTTTGAAGGATTCATTAAACTGGGCATGGAATTTTCCGATGCGGTGATCGTTGCCGGTGAGAACAAAAAATTGGAAGGCCTGTTCAAGAAGAACAAAGAAAAGAAAGTAGAAAACTTCGATAATGACGAAAATTCAACCGAATCGTATTACAACCTCTATAATGAACTTATGGGTTAAACGTACAGGGCAACTGTCACTGCTGGCAGTTGCTTTGTTTTTTTTATCGTGTCAGGAGGAGACCAGCGTTCTCGGATACAAAAATCCAAATAGTAAATTCCACGTTTCATTTGTTGAAATACCCATCGAGAGCAGCGTTTTGCTGCGCGACTCCGTGCGTACATCAAACTATTCGTACTTTGGCGAACCCAACCGGCTTCTCGTAGGAACCTATGTGGACGAAGTTTTCGGAAAGGTGACAGCATCGGCCGTCTCCCAGTTCTTTACGACATCAACAGCCAAAATCGCCAACACGTCGGAGTTTGATTCCATTTCATTGGAACTGCGTTTCGATTTTTACCACTATGGCTCAGCAACCAAGACACCTCAGACCATCTCCGTCTACGAATTAACGAAGGAACTGAAGTTCGACAGCCTCGCCAATTACCTTACTAAAACGAACGCCACCTACTCTAACTCGCTTGGAACGAAGACGTTCACCATAGATCCTACGGAGTTTAACGACAACATCAAAAACAACGAACAGGATACTGTTACAATACGTATGTCGCTCTCCCAGGAGTTCGGTCAACGTCTCTTCAATAGCGCTTTCCAATACGCGACCTCGACCACCGATACAACTTTTATCACGTATAGTGAGTTTGTAAAACTTTTCAATGGTATCGTGATCAAGCCCGAGACGGGCGACAAGATCGTCGGCTTCAACCCCGTTGCATCCCAGTCGAAAATAACCCTCCACTACCATAACGCAACAACAGACAGCCTGTCGATCAACCTTGGATTCACGACCGCGGTAGGATTCAGCCAGATCACATCGGATCGAACCGGCACGGAGGTGGAAGCTGTCAATCAATTTTACCAGGAGTCTCTTCAGTCCGCCGATAAGCGGTATATTCAGTCAGGTGTGGGTATCCTCACTAAACTGGACTTCAGCAAATTTTATGAGTTTGCCGATACCGTTCCCAATGTACTCATCAATTCCGCGGAACTGGTAATCGAAGGTGTTGAGGCTTCCAGTTATGCACCGCCGGCGATCCTTTCGTTGCGCCTGTTGAATGATAATAATCGCCTGAAGAAGTTCTCCACATTACGTCCGCAGGATGCGATCGACTACGTAGCCCACAACGGATACCTCCGGTACGATTTCGCGGTGTCACAATCCACCGCCGCGGTCGCTGAAAACGACAGCGCATTTTATGTCCAGGGCGATCGCAGCAGTTTACTCGCCTATTCAAGCAGTACCAATTCGTACCGGTCCGTAATGTCCCTGTTCTTCCAGCAACTCACGCTGGACAATGAGAAGAAGACCCGGTTCAAGTCATTCGTTTTATACCCGGCCGCACAAGCTGCCAGTGCATTGGGCGCGCAGAACGCATCGAAAACTGTTAACCGTGCCATTTTCCCTAAAGACAAAATCAAGTTGAAGATATTCTATACCAAACCTCTTACGCCTAATTAATCATGTGCGGAATTGTTGCATACGTTGGCCACCAGCAGGCTCAGAATATTATAATAAAAGGTTTAAAGCGATTGGAATACCGGGGTTATGACAGCGCCGGAATCGCTTTGATGAACGGCGGACTAAATGTCTACAAAAAGAAGGGAAAGGTTTCCGACCTGGAGGAATCGATCAAAGACAAGTCCCTCGTCAGCACCATCGGAATGGGTCATACCCGCTGGGCTACACACGGTGAACCGAACGACCGCAATGCTCACCCCCACTATTCATCAGACCAGCAGCTCGCCATCATTCACAATGGCATTATCGAAAACTATAACACCCTGAAGCAGGAGCTCTTAAAAAAAGGGCACACCTTTTTCAGCGATACCGATACCGAAGTACTCATCCACTTTATAGAGGATATCAAACGCAACAATGAATGTTCCCTTGAAGAAGCTGTGCGCCTGGCGCTCACGAAGGTGATCGGCGCCTATGCGATCGTGGTGATGTCTGTTGACGATCCTACCGTGCTGATTGCCGCCCGGAAAGGCAGTCCGCTGGTGATCGGTGTAGGTAAGGATGAATATTTTATGGCATCGGATGCCACACCCATAATTGAATACACCAACGAGGTTGTATACCTGAACGATCAGGAGATCGCCGTCATCAGAGACGGAAAACTCAGCGTAAAAAACACAGCAAACCTGCCGTTGACACCTTATATCCAGACCATCGACCTCGAGCTGGAAGCCATTGAAAAGGGCGGGTATGAGCATTTTATGCTGAAGGAAATTTTCGAGCAGACACGTTCGATCAAGGATTGTATGAGGGGCAGACTTAACTCGCAGTCAGGTTTGTTGGTTCTGGGTGGTTTGCGCGAGTATATCAACAAGCTCATCCATGCAGACCGGATCATCATTGTTGCCTGCGGAACTTCATGGCATGCCGGTCTTGTGGCGGAATATTTCTTTGAGGAGTTTACCCGTATTCCTGTAGAAGTTGAATATGCATCCGAATTCAGATACCGGAATCCGATCATACGGGAAGGTGATGTTGTGATCGCGATATCGCAATCCGGAGAGACTGCCGATACATTGGCTGCTATTGAGCTGGCGAAATCGAAAGGAGCGATCATCTTTGGCGTATGCAATGTAGTGGGTTCGTCTATCGCCCGCGCCACTCATGCCGGTGCATATACGCACGCTGGTCCCGAAATTGGTGTTGCCAGTACCAAGGCTTTTACCGCACAGCTTACGGTGCTTAGTATGATCGCCCTGATTGTCGCACAGCAGAAAGGAACGATCACCGAGCAGAAACTTCATGAGCTTCTGGTAGAAATGGAAAACATACCGGCGAAAGTTGAAAAGGCGCTGAAGCTCAATGATAAAATCAAAAAGATCGCCGAGACCTTTAAAGATGCGCGCAATTTTATCTACCTCGGCCGGGGTTATAACTTCCCCGTCGCGCTTGAGGGAGCTTTAAAACTGAAAGAGATATCCTACATACACGCAGAAGGATATCCAGCTGCCGAGATGAAACACGGACCTATTGCCCTGATCGACGATGAGATGCCCGTGGTCTTTATCGCTACACGCGACAGCTCGTATGAAAAGGTTGTTTCCAATATACAGGAAGTGAAAGCACGTAAAGGCCGTGTGATTTCCATCGTTACGGAAGGCGACAATGTCATTCCTAAAATGTCGGAATTTATCGTGGAAGTCCCGGCAGTACACGAGGCGTTAATGCCGCTGGTATCCGTGATCCCGTTACAATTACTGTCCTATCACATCGCCGTAATGCGAGGGTGTAACGTGGATCAACCCCGGAACCTCGCTAAGTCTGTCACGGTCGAGTAACTCTTTCATAATCTGACATTCTCTTGAAAAAAAGGGGCTGCTATTCATCAGCACACCCTAGTTCGCTTATTATTGCGCCGATAAATTTTCTTTCCAGGGGAAAGTCGGTTTGGTGTTGTGCCCGTTTCAAGTATTTCAGCGCGAGGTCAGGATTACCTTCCCTGACATGGAAGCGCCCGATCGTGGCATTCAGAAGAAAATAGTTTTTCATATACGGCAGTTGTTCCAGCGTTTTTAATATCGCGAATGCTTTTTCTTTTTCTCCTGAAAAATACAACGCTATCGCGTAGTTCAGCTCAACAAACGGATTGCTATTGTTGATCAGCAACTGTGCGTATAGCCGGCAGATCAGCGGCCAGTCCGTGTCCTCGAATTTTTCTGCCGAGCAATGTGTAAATGCAATACACGCCTCGATATGAAAAGAGGAAATGTTCTCCGATCCCGACTGTTCAAGGTAATACCGCCCCATTCTGAGAAGGTCTTCGTTCCAGCGGTTTCTGTCCTGATTTTCCAGGTCCAGCAAATCGCCGTTATCCGCAAACCTGGATTTGAACCTCGCGGCGTGAAAGAGCATAAGCGCATACAGCGAACGCGTTTCGTTGTTATGCAAATCACAGTCAATTAAAGACCTCGTCAGGATCAGGGCTTCCTCACAAAGCTCCTCACGAATAATCTCATTGCCCCACGACGCCTTATACCCCTCGTTGAACACCAGGTAAATCACTTTATGAACGATGTGAAGTCGTGATCTTAACTCTCCGTCAGACGGTAACTCAAGCAGGATCTTGTCGCTTTCAATCTTTTTCCGCGCCCGGATCAGGATCTTGTCAACGGCGTCAATGCCGATACCCAATACCTTCGCGATGGCCCCGACCTTGAGGTTCACAACGTACTTCAGTGTAATGACCACCTGCGTTTTTGGCGACAAGTCAGGATGTGCGGCGGCAAAGAGCAGTTTCAGTTGCTGGTCATCCAGGATCGAGTCCGAGAACCTTGTTTCGAGAACGGAAATATCCCTGGCGGAAGAGAGGTCGGAGATCTTTGCTTTCCGCTTTAGTTCATTCAGACCCTTGTTCTTACACACGGTGTAGATCCAGCCCGCATAATTAAACGGAATACCGGATTTCCTCCATTCCACGATCGCTGCCGAAAACGCTTCCTGGACAATGTCCTCAGCCTGCTCAA
The DNA here is from genome assembly GCA_041742155.1 of Chryseolinea sp. Lineage (GTDB taxonomy): Bacteria > Bacteroidota > Bacteroidia > Cytophagales > Cyclobacteriaceae > Chryseolinea. The sequence continues at coordinate 126,924 of JBGSJE010000017.1, forward strand.
GCGCCATGTCCCTGAACGTGTAGAGCAACGACGCCACCATTTTCCCGAAGTGCGTTTTGTAGATACGCTCGACTTTTTCAAGAACAGGATCCAACGTCAATCCATTTTTACCAGCTGTCTTACTTCGCGGATAGCAAATCCCGACATCACCATCGGGCAGGACTGCGCAATCGCTACGGCCTGCTCCATACTCTCAGCCCATATCAGGTCGAAACCGCTGATACCTTCCTTGGCTTCAATAAAGGGACCATCCGATGATACTTCGTTTTGGGAAACATACCGGCCGGAAACATAAAGTGGCTGTCCCATGATATATTGACCGGAATCCATGATCGATTTTAACCATGGCAGCATATCCGGTGATCTGGCAAAGCGTTCCTCCTGTGAAAACTGCCCGATCTTTTTCAGGTCTTCACGAACAATCAGCATAAATTTTTCCATAGATATAAATAGTAACACTTTCAAAAACTGCAGATAACTCCTGCATTCCACTTGAATTTATTTCCGCTAAAATCCGTCCATACCGGTAACACAACCTGGTAGTACAGCGCAACCGGTATCTTTTGAAACTCCGAAGTCAGGGTCGCGGATGTAAAGAATCCGTCGGTGTTCCCGTCAAAATCAAAGTAAAACATCTGGGGCCGGAAGGTGACGTTTAATACTTCCGGAACACCCAACACCTGTATCGTACCGCTCAGGTCGACAAAACTTCCGGACAGCGCGCCGTGATCGAAGGCATGAATGTTCATATAGGTAGCAGTCAGTGAAACGGCCGGAGAAAGGTTAATTACAGTCACCAGCTCAGCCGTAAAATTCCGCTGGACACAGATGATCTCCAGGCCACGATCGTTCCGTTCATTTTTAAAAAAAAGAGACGGGTTCACTCCGGTACTTAGTTTAATCTTTTCCGATTTGAAAAAGGTGAAGCGAAACCAGTTATTCCCCATCCACGGTTTCCCGTTAAGGCCGAGGGCAAAATCCGGTTCAAAGCTAAACCGATTCTTCCTGACGGACAAAAATGCGATGGCAATAGGGCTCTCGAATGAAAAGGCAGGTATCGGCGCAAAGCCCATTTTGGAGAAAAATATCTTCCCGTTTACGTTGGATGAAACAGTGTCGGACGGCGGTTCTTTTATACGCGCACCGGGCACTGCATTAAATACTACCGTCATGAACAGGGCAAGGAGTACGAGTCTCATGTCCTGTAGACAACGCGCCTCGCGGATTCCGTACACGGCCTTCAATTTTTTTTACCAGGCTGTCCATTCAACTGCGATGGTATGGAAATTGCCTTTGCAGCTCCATGGTCAGGAAAAAGTTATACAAAAACGGACTGTTATTCCTCTGCCTGGCCATCAACGGCATACATTGCGGAAATAAAAACAACGCAAGTTCTTCCCCGGAGATCGGGATACTCGTTCATGCCTTTGCCGCCGAGTGCGCCAGGCGTGGTATCCAAACCGATGTGTCGCCAACTGCCCTGCAAGTAGTAATGGGAAGACTCGGGTCGAAGTCCGGAAGCTGCAAACCAAGGTCTTTACCGAAAGTCATCACAATAGATTCGATGCTTTGGCGGATGCTCCCACCACCTGCCAAAGAGATGCTTGTATACCATGAATTATCCCATTGTCTGTTGCAACGCGCTCATACCAACGACGTGTTGCTGTCCGGTGAATGCAAAAGCTGGATGAGGGAGGACGATGAAAAATGCAAAACCAACCTGACAAACCCGCGATGGAGAGCGTACTACATCGATGAGTTGTTTTCGGCAGAACGCCTTCCTGCACCGGAGTGGTATGATTTTAATCCGGACCCTGAAACTACCCCAACGGTACGCGACATGATCGTGACGGGAGAAACGGGGAACCTGTTATTTGACAGTTCCCTTTTTAATACAGACCAGAATTGGACTATCGTCGTCCTCCTCTCCGCGCCGACGACCAACCCGGGCAGCGTGGGCATCAAAATGAATGAGTATGCCGTGCAGCTTTCCACCTATTCCACTTATACACAACCCATACGCTCCCTATTCAGCAGCAGCCTGATACTTGATCAATACAAATTCCGCCGCGAGGAGAACATGCTGTATGTCGATACGCTCCGTTCACGCACCGATCCATTCGAACTGACCCTGAAAAAAAGAAAAACCACGATCGGTGTATACTTCGATCGTCAGCTTCGCTTGTGTATACCGATTGACAGCTCTCTCTACATGACCGGGTATTCCGCTTTCGACAACAGCGACGCCTGGTCAATGCAGGTGTACCAAGATTATAAAGATCACTAGCCTTTTAACTCGTTCACCGCCATCCATGCCATAAGGCCGGGGCCGATCTTTAACGCATCTTCATCGATATTGAAGGTGGGTGTATGCACATACGATATTATTCCTTTGGCTTCATTGCGTGTACCCAACCGGTAAAACGACGCGGGCACCACCTGGGAATAGTATGAAAAGTCTTCAGCGCCCAGTGAGATTTCCAGGTCTACGACATTTTCTTTTCCAACATACTCTTCTGCCGCTGCGCGTATCCTCCGGGTGAGTTCGGGGTTGTTTTCCAGGTATGGGTAACCCTTTGAAATTTCAACTTCACATCTTCCTCCCATTCCTTCTGCCATACTTTCAGCCATCTTCCTGATCTTTACAAGAGCGGATTCCCTCCACTCCTCGTTCATCGCCCGGAATGTACCGGCGATATTTACTTCGTTCGGAATAATATTGGTTGCGCCGTGCCCGATGATGTTGCCGAAGGTCAATACGGTCGGTTGTCTGGGGTTGGCGTTACGGCTGATAATTTGTTGCAATGCGACAATGATGTGCGACGCAATCACGATCGGATCAATACAAAGATCGGGAGCTGCGCCGTGCCCGCCTTTACCAATAACTTTCAGGTATATTTCATCGGCGCTGGCCATATACATTCCTTCCCGGAAACCGATCTTGCCAACCTCCAGCAGCGGGAACACATGCTGACCGACGATGGCGGAAGGCCTGGGGTTTTCCAGTGCGCCGTCGCGGATCATGTAGGATGCACCGCCGGGATTTTTTTCCTCGCCGGGCTGAAAAAGAAACCGGACGGTCCCTTCGAACTGATCTTTTACCTGGTTCAGGATCTTTGCTGTCGCCAGCAGCGACGACGTATGGACATCGTGGCCACAGGCATGCATGATACCCGGCGTTTTCGATTTATAGGGAACATCGTTCGTTTCAAGGATCGGCAGGGCATCCATATCCGCGCGAAGGGCAATGGTCTTCTTTTCCGGGTTTCTGCCTTTGATCTCCGCGATCAGGCCCGTGGTGGCAATTCCTTCCACCATTCCGATCCCGGCCAGCTTCAGCTGTTCTGAAACGTAACGGGCGGTATTATACTCCTGGTACGACAATTCAGGGTTTGCATGCAGGTACCTCCTCAGCTCAATGGTTTCGATACTGTTTGCTTCCGATAGCGCTTTTATTTGATCAAGAAGGCTCATGAATACGAAGTTTAAAACGCAAAGGTATCCATTCCCCCCGCCATTTATCTTCTTTTTTATCGCTCTAACCTGTTGCGATTACGCTTTGATCAGCGGATATTAGCGCCCTTCAAATTCTAATTATACACTCATGTATTCCATCAAACGATGTTTGCTTTTTTATGCCGCATTCCTCGGTGCCGCGGCGCTGTACGCTCAGGAGGATTCTTTTAAACGAGTACCCTTTTCCGACATGTCTGATTTCAGGCCGCAAAGCGGTAACTGGCAGATTGTCGGTGATGTTACCATGGACCCGACGGTCGATATCCATGCACACGCGGAACCGCCAGCCGCAGATACCAAAAAGAAAAACAAAAAGAAAAGTCCTGCACCTCTTCCCGCTACCGGAAACAAAGCCGTCACTTTTCAACCCGGTACCGGTATCCTGTTGAATATAAATGACGATGTAAAAAAGGATAACCTCGTGACGCTGATGGAACATGGCGATATCGAACTGGAGTTCGAGGTCATGTTACCAAAGGGTTCCAACTCGGGTATCTATCTCCAGGGCCGGTACGAGATCCAGTTGTTCGACAGCTGGGGTGTGAAAGAACCATCCTTCTCCGATATCGGAGGAATCTATCGCAACTGGGAAACAGAGAAAGGGAAAATTTATATGGGAAAAGCTCCGCTGAGTAACCCGGCCAAAGCTCCCGGGTTGTGGCAGAAGATGAAGATTTCCTTCCGCGCTCCGAAATTTAGTCCGGCAGGTGAAAAGATCGCCAATGCCCGTTTTAGTTCAGTGGAACTCAATGGCGTCAAAATTCACGACAATGTGGAGGTCCCGTTACCGACAGGCGGACCAGTCGAAAATAATGAAAAGGCAACGGGTCCTCTATTGATCCAGGGTGACCATGGACCGGTTGCTTTCCGTAATTTCAGATATCGCCTGATGAAGGAAGTGAAATTTTCCCTCAGCCATATCACCTACAAGACTTACTATGGAAATTTTAAAACCATTTCCGACTTTACTTCCCTTAAACCTTCGGAATCCGGATCCATTCCGGAACTTACCTGTGAAGTCTTGTCGAATGAAAATGCTTACGGTGTCTCCTATGCGGGCGATATCACCGTCCCGGAAGACGGAACCTATCAGTTTGAACTCGCCTACACCGGCGGCGGACGTCTTATCATCAACAACCAGCAAATCCACGACTTTCAGCGCCCTGACGGCTGGCAGCGTGAACGGGCCGGGATCACATTAAAAGCAGGAACCTATCCCTTTGAGATCTATAACTTCAAAGACGCGTCCTGGATGCCTCCGCGGCTTGGATTATTTGTACAGAGCGAAACCACCTATCCACAGTCTCTTCATGCGTTCAACTCGCTCCCTCCGGATGACGAACCGGTATCACCTATTCTCCTGAACGTCGGAGGCGAACCGAAGCTCCTCCGCGCTTTCCTTGACTTCAAAGGAGACTATAAGCAACGGCTTACCCATACCATCGGTGTCGGCGATCCCAGCGGCACGCACTATGTATACGATCTGAAGTCCGGCAACCTCGTCTGCGTATGGCACGGCAAGTTCGTCGATGCAACACCGATGTGGCACGACCGCGGCGATGGCTCGTTCCGGCCCCAGGGAGCGGTTCAATACTTTTTCAATAACCAGCCGCTGTCATTTCTGGCTAGTCCATCCGATGCCTTTCCAGTCATCACCAGGGCAGATGTGCTGAAGGAAAACGAGTACAGGGGAAAAGGTTATGAACTGGACGAACAAACCGGCCGCCCCGTATTTAAATATACCTACCAGGGAATGGATGTCGATGACCGTGCTTATCCGGATGATAACAACCGTATCATAACCCACGAAGTAAGCATCAAGAACAGGGGAACAAAGACAGGCTTGTATTATAAACTTGCCGAAGGTACAAGCATAACGCAACTCTCCAACGGATTATATGCGATTGACGACAAACAATACTACATCCGCGTATCCGGTTCTGCACCTGTTGTCCGCGAAGTAAACGGGAAAAAAGAACTGATCATCGCTGTCGATACTAACATCAAATACTCCATCATCTGGTAAGCCAACTACATTATGAAAATGACTAGATCAATATATCTGACCCTGATTGCCGGATTGTTTGCTTTTGCCGCCGGCGATCTCCGTGCACAGTCATCGAGCCGTACGCCGCAAGAGGACGACTATTACAAGATCATTACGATCCCCACGCCGGAAGGTATTCTGCTGGAAGTTGGCGGAGTGGCCACATTACCCGACGGACGGATAGCGCTCTCCACACGCCGTGGAGATGTGTGGATCGTCGAGAATCCGAATATGGAAAACGGATCTTCTCCGCAGTTTAAGCTGTTTGCTTCCGGGTTGCATGAGGCATTGGGCCTGGCGTATCACGACGGTTTCTTGTACGCCGCACAACGCGGTGAGCTGACCAAACTGATCGACCGGAACGGCGACGACAAGGCTGACGTTTACGAAACTGTTTACAGCTGGCCGCTCTCCGGTCATTACCATGAATATTCCTTTGGCCCAAAGATCGCGCCTGACGGCAGTTTCTTTGTGACGGGTAACGTTGCTTTTGGCGACGAAGAATGGTGGCGCGGTGAAAGCAGGGTACCCTGGAGAGGATGGACCATGAAAATTCATCCCGATGGAAGTATGGAGCCCTGGGCAACCGGTATGCGTTCACCGTGTGGCCTGGGTATGATCGACGGAGAATTGTTTTACGATGATAACCAGGGCGACTGGCAGGGCTCGGGTGGAATATTTCACCTGACAAAAGGAAGTTTCACAGGGCATCCGGCGGGCTTGCGGTGGACAGGACAACCAAACTCTCCCGTTAAGCTTACCACGGAACAGCTGTATGCCAAAGTGGATCAACGCCAGGTAAAACGCGAAGGTCAGTATGTAAAACCGGAAAATATCCAGGATGAGAAAAATCCCGCTTTCTTTTTCCAGCTGAAGAAAGACTTTCCGGAAACAAGGCTTCCTGCCGTTTGGCTTCCGCATGGTGTGCTGGGAATTTCAAACGCCGAAATCATACGCGACGATACGAAGGGAAAATTCGGACCATTTGCCGGCCAGGTGTTTGTGGGCGACCAGGGTCAAAGCAAAGTTGTCCGTGTCGTGATGGAAAAGGTAAAAGGTGAATATCAGGGTGTCGCGTTCGAATTCAGGTCCGGATTTCAATCGGGTGTACTGAGAATGAACTGGGGACATGACGGATCGATGTTCACGGGACTTACAAACCGCGGATGGGGATCAGCCGGAACAGCGGCGTCCGGCTTACAACGCCTGGTATGGACGGGCAAGATACCTATGGAAATGAAGACTGTTAAGGTTATGCCCGATGGTTTTGAGATCGAGTTTACACAAGCTGTCGACCCGAAGACGGCTGAAGACCTGGTGTCCTACAATGGAAGAAGTTACATTTACAAATATCACCCGGTATACGGAAGCCCGACCACGAATGAAGAAAAGCTCAATATCAAAGGTGTAAAAGTTTCCGCCGATGGAATGAAGGTACGGGTAGTCGTTGACAACCTGAAGCAGTATTATTTGCATGAGATCAACGTAGCCGGTATCCGCTCAACAAGCGGCGTGCCGGTACTGCACAACACGGCTTATTACACCCTCAACAACATTCCCGACGGCGACAAATTACCAGTGAGCGAACTGAGCACAAAGCGTTCAACCACATCCAAAGCCGCACCGGCGGTAAAAACCCCGGCAGCTTCCAAGAGTGGGACAGCAAAAGCTCCGACCTATGCCGAGATCGAGCCGTTGCTGGTAAAAAACACCTGCACAGCCTGCCACCAGGCCACAAAACGGCAGGTTGGTCCGGCTTATGCCGATATCGCGAAGCGCCGGTACAGCAATGAAAGAATCGTACAGCTGATCTATAATCCGGAGCCCAAGAACTGGCCGGAACATGAAACACCTATGGCTCCGATGCCTCAGGTTCCGAAGGACGAAGCATTAAAAATTGCAACCTGGATCAATTCACTGCGCGCCGCAAAAGACTGAGCGGTTCTATCATACAGTAACCGTCGGCTTTAGCCGATGGTTACTGATCTCACCTTAGTCTGGTATCGACTTAACCCATTCCGCAGGATTTCTTCGCGCCATGCGGTGAAAAGAACAGATGTCCGTGATCGGTTCTAAGGGGAACGCGTGTGGAATTACTGTATCGTCGAGGTAATAAACAAGAGCCATCAGCGTAACCGTCAGCTTCAGCTGACGGTTACCACGACGGGATCGGTAGTCGGCTTTAGCCGAATGGTTGTGTCCGTCGTCCGGGAAGTAATGCGTGAAAGGACGAAGGTAATTCTTAGCAGTCCCTCAGGTCTCTGCGGTGACGAAAACAGATGTCCGTCTACCTGTTCTGAGGGCGTAAGTTTTGTGCACGTACACTATGATGGGGAGGTTGTAGCAGCCCGGCGGTGAAAAGAACAGATGTCCGTGATCGGTTCTAAGGGGAACGTGTGTGGAATTACTGTATCGTCGAGGTAACAAACAAGAGCCATCAGAGTAACCGTCAGCTTCAGCTGACGGTTACCACGACAGGATCCGTAGTCGGCTTTAGCCGAATGGTTGTGTCCGGCGTCCGGGAAGTAATGCGTGAAAGTTTCCGGGCCGAAGTGGTGCGTATTATGATATGTGTGTAATAATAGAGGGTATCGAAGGTTCACCGCAAAGCCGCGGTGGCGCTGAGTAGGCGCTAAGAAATTCATAGCGGTGAGATTAGTTACCCACGGGAACTCTTTGCGGCCACTCCGTGCCTCTTGCGTCTGCGGTGAACCTTTGATACCCCTCTATTACAAAACACACATCATCATGGGCCTACGCACCAATTTCGCCCCGGAACAGATAACGGGCATCCGTTCTTTCCACCGCCGAGACCCAACGACGCGGAGCGACCGCCATGAATTCCCGCGCGGCTACGGTAGCCCGTCGGCTAAAGCCGACGCGTATTCATTCACCGCCACCTACCTGGCATTCACCTACCGGCGGCCGGGGTCAGCCTTTTTGTGATAGCCCCGCGCCCAGGTACCGACGTTATTTGTACTGTAATCACAAAGGCTATGAAATCACAAGGGGAAACCACCACGCAAAAAAACCTTCACGCACGCACCCGCGTCCGGGTTGGAATAACCCTCGCCGGTATTGTGACTGCCATTCTATGTACCATAGCCTTGGTGTACGAAACCCCTTCCCTCCAGCGCAAGCCCGTCGTACCCCGTCTTATTGAAACCTCGACACTCGCGGCAACGGGATGGTCAGCTGCGACGGTGAGCAGAGTAGCCGTCACGGCGATATGGCCGTTCTGAGTTGATCTCCGGGATCCATCAACCCGGGCACACATGACTTCGCTTAAAAAATAAATATTCGAAGGAGCATAGGGTTTTTCATCATCCGGCAGAAAGGACTAATAGGAAGAACCTATACCTGCACCCCGACGGATGATTTTTCAGCGGTCGGGTGGTGAAAAGAAACCCCCTTCCGCCGCGCACATGTATGTTGAAAGCCTTTTTCAGCTGTTATCCGCTGTCCATCCCCTGACCGATGTATTCAAGAGAGCACTTGAAAAGGAACTCATCCCTCTTTCGCCTCCGAAAAATTACATTCTGCTGGATCCTCCGCGGGTGTCCGCTCACGTCTACTTTTTAGTCTCCGGTTTTGCCATCTCCTATTCCTTTGTGAACGGAAGAAAGATGACCGAAGCATTCTGGAAACCCGGACAAGTCATGGTTGCCTTCGAAAGTTTCTTCGAGCAGACACCATCGCTGGAAGTCATTCAGCTGCTCGAAGCCAGCGAAGTATTATGTCTCAGCTATACCAGTGTACAGGAGCTCCTGGCCCGTTTCCCGGAATCACAGGCATTGTACCGCGATGTCATGAACCGCCACTATGCCCGTTGCCGGGCAAGAGTACGCGACCTGCAGCGACTCCGTGCATCCGAGCGCTTTGAAAAACTGCTGGAAGCATTTCCGGAAATTGAATTGATCGCACCGCAGGATGCTATTGCATCGTACCTGGGCATTACACCACAGTCGTTAAGCAGGTTGAAAAGGCAGAAAGGGTGATGGGCTGGCGGAGACCACCCCCCGACCCCCTGAAGGGGGAGGTCTAACAGGGGTATTGCTGAAACTCCCGGCCCTCATGCTTGGCGGCGGCTACTTCATCCGTATGTAGCCACCCCGTTACACTGATCAAAATTTGTCCACATAAAATAGCCCGGACGCTACACCCAATGTTTCCTCTCCCCCTTCAGGGGGCCGGGGGGGCTCCGGTAACATCCGGTCATGTAATGTATGAACATCGGTTCACGTGAAGTATGAACATCGGGCTATCGATTTCGGCCGAGTTCGAACTTACTTTTATTCCGTAATCACCGCGCACAAGATGATACGAAAAATCGCTGTAGAAATTATTTCCTTTCTTTTCATCGTACTGTTCGTGTACGCCGCGCTAACGAAACTTGCAGACTATAACAAGTTCGTTGTGCAGGTAGGACAATCGCCGTTGCTGACGGATATCGCTTCCTTCGTTGCATGGTTCATTCCCGCCATCGAGATCACGATCGCGGTACTGCTTTCATTTCCGCGGACGCGGACGGCGGGGATATACGGTTCCTTTAGTCTCATGGTGATGTTCACGGCTTACATCATTGCTATCCTGAATTTCAGTGAACACATCCCATGCTCCTGCGGCGGTGTACTGGAAACCCTGGGCTGGACGGAGCACCTGGTCTTCAACATGGTGTGTATTGGTCTGGCGTTGACGGGGATCATATTCACTACCCGAAAGGAATTTGGGGAAAGGGTTGTAAGTCAACGATAGGATATAAAGACATTTTATATGTATAAAATACCGGGTGATTCCGGTTCCATCCGTCGGCCGGCGGGTGCAGGGATTAAGATCGAAACCCTGGGAAAAAGGAGATCGGGTTACGTTTCACTCTAACAATTTACATTATGAAAAAGATTAAGGTTTTTCTTCCCGCATTCGCATTCGTCTTCGCGGTGTTCGCTGCATTTGCATTCGACACAGTCGATGTTGATGACAAAGTGAGTTTTAAACAAAATGAGTCGACATGTACGCAGTATACCCAAAGCATCGGCACCTGCAATTTTACCGGTGGAAATTTGTGCGAGATCATGATCGGAAGCAGTCCCTTGTATCAGTACTCGGGAAGTATTACCAACTGTGACGTAAGGCTAAAGAAGCCCTAACTAAAATTCAGCGAGAAAAAAATGGGGTGGCTCATTGCAGCCATCCCATTGTGTTAACCCTTGCTATGGAAAAAACCGCTAAATCGATCACGCTCTTATGTTTCATATTGAGCATACTGATCGTCACATTTTTAGTTCTTCGGCAGAATGCTGAGCCGCCGCAAAATGGCTTTTCCCGGAAATTCCATTTCGAGGCCCTTAAACCTGCAGGTTATTTCGATCTTGGTTATAACTCATTTTATATTGCCGGCATTGATCATGAAAACATCTACCTTGGCAATGAAGCAGCGACCATGTTGCTGTTAAGAATAAACTATACTCTTGACGACACCGCCAAATTAAGATTGTATATCCCGGAGGACATCCGGCTCCTCTGGCGTGCCGCTACCGTACGAGTAGATTCAGACAACATCTATATGATGGAAGGAACGGCGCCGCAGATTCTGCACACCAAAATTCCTTCTCTCAAGATGCGTGCGCTCGAGGTTGACAGTACTTTTTTTTCGTTCGCGATCCCACTTTCCGGTCATTCATTTGTCCTTCAGGTTTTCGACAACCGGAAACAGCAATATGTATTAACGCTGAAAAGATCAGGGATACCGTACGACACCTACGGGCCAGGTATCCTGGAGAAACAAAACGACGGTCGCTTCTCCGTTGACGGAAAGCTGGTCTATGATCCGGGATCAGGGAAGATGGTGTTCCTGTATTTTTACCGAAACCAGTTTATAACGCTGGATACTTCTCTAAACATTATCTATAAAGGAAATACCCTGGATACGATCCGGACGGCAAACCTCAAAGTAGCCGAACTGGATGATGGAACCGGAAAAGAGTTCATGCTGGCGGCACCGGCCGTCGCCGGGAATAAAGATATCTGCATCAATTCCCATTACATTTTTATTCACTCCTCGCTGAAAGCCGATAACGAAGACGAACGGGAATTCAAAAAAAACACCGTACTTGATGTCTATTCTCTTTCAACAGGTCAGTACCAACAAAGCTTCTACGTCGAAAATTTCCGGGGAAACAGGATTAAAAGTATGATAATGAAAAACGACACACTGATCACAATTTCCGGTCGCCACATTTGCCTCTATCCCCTGAACATTAATCATGATCCAAATCAGGAAGCTGACCTGGCGCCTGAACAGAAGGAACAGGCTCCCGGATAACAATCGCCGGCATCGTTTTTTTTTGTCTCGTCATCAAAATTCCCTGTTTTTCCAAAGCGCGTCTAAGGTCTTCAAAATCCGTCATCAGCGCGTCGATCTCGAGGTCAATGTTGAAATCAGCTCCTGAGTCATCTATTAAGGGTGGGATCTCTTGATAGTACCCCGAAATCACTCTTATCACTTTACCTATCGATACATTTCTGAATTTATAACCAGCCGCGCTACCCTGTACGAATTCGGTCCCGCCTTTACTTTTTAGCCGGCTCTTGAACCCCTCGGCAATGGATACAGACCAATAGGGTACAAGGTGCGATTCCAAGACTGCGTCATATCCGAAGTAATTTTTCAAATCCCGTTGCATAACTTCCATCAGGAACGCCCGGTTTGCCTTTTCCTTCGGTACAATCACACTGTAATTATAAATATTCCGGCCGGTACCATAGTCGAATCCGAACGCCGCCAAGTCTTTTAAAAGCAACACTGGAAGGTGATAAATTTTTCCATAGTTTATTTGCACGTCGATGGGTGACCCGGTATATGCAAATTCATACAGCGTTTCCAGGTTTTCACCCGTAACTTGAAACATCCCGGATGATTGACGGGTGCTCGTCGCCCTGGTAAGAACGTCAATGTGTTCCAGGGAAACTTGCTTCACTGCAGGCGTCCATTTTGTTAGCACCGACCTGAATAAAAAATCCGTTTCATTGCCTCCATTGCCGTTCACCAGCAAGGGCTTCGTGTAATCGAACGACACAGGTTGCGACGACCTCAGCGACAAATGCGAAAATTCACGTCCGCTCAAAAATAAATGTATGTTCTCTTCAGTTAAGGCAGGTGAAGAGGTTATTGCTTTTACCACACCGGATCCATCTATCCAGATCAGGAACGGGAAGCTGTTTATTCCCCATTTCACCAATAAATCCCTTTCATAAGCTACCGCCAGGTTCAGGTTCTGTTTTAACCGGAACTTTTCGAAGATATCACTGAGATCATCCCCTGTCTTGTTTCCTACCAGTATAATATCGAGTTGTCCTTTGAATTTTTGCTGAAGCTCATTCGTCTTGGGCAGGTTTTGAAAACAGGCACTGCATCCCTTCGAAAAAAAATCCAGGATGATCCACTTTCCTTTCATATCCGCGCTCGTGAGCGTTTCGCTGGTGTAGTATTTTATGTCATGGAGTGTAAAATCCGGCACCGCCTTTCCAATTTCCAGAGCTTGACCCTTCAACGTAATCGGTACCAGCAGGACAACGACATATAGATATCTTAACATAAAGTCTGTCTTTAATTTCTAATACCCAGGGTTTTGAATCATGTTTGGGTTGTTAAGCAGATCCTTTTGCGGAATTGGAAAAAGTAAATCCGTTGATTGCCAGCCGGGCTTGTCCGCGAGAACCTGTTCGGCCCGTTTCATTCTCTTCAGGTCAAACCACCTGTGACCTCCCTCCACAAACAATTCAATCCGTCGCTCCTGCTCGATAGCCAGAAGCAGTTCCTCGGCATCGTCAGCCGTCGTCGCCGGCAAGCCGGCACGTGTCCTGATTATATTCAGATCTTCCTGTGATCCACTGATGTTCAGTTGCCGTGCGCGAGCCTCCGACCGGATAAGATATTGCTCGCCCAGCCTTAAGACCGTGGGGTATTCCGTTTGAGGTTCGCTTGAAATGATTTTATATTTAAATGCGTAATTATATGTCTGGTCACCCTCGCTTACGGTTCCAACCCAGCTCGCCAAACGCTGGTCGCCTTCTTCAAAAGCGTTTAATAGTTTGTCATCTAAATATGTACCGGAAAGCGTAAATGTTCCGAATAGGGGGATGAAGTTTACTCCATCGGGTGAGTTCACGTACGGATTAAACGGAAAAAACTGCAGGATGGCTTCGGTGTTATTGGCCAATACAATTTTGTTTAAATCGGTATTCAGCTGATACAGCGAGGTATTATTAATGAGCACTGAAGCTTCCGCTTCCGCAAGCTCCCATTTTTCCAGGTACAGATACACCCTTGCCAACAAGGCTGAGGCGGCCGCTCTATTGACCCTTACCCGTTCAACATTCAGGTATTCATCGGTCAGGTACTCCTTGGACACTTGCAGGTCGTCGAGGATCAATGAATAAACTTCTTCAACAGTGCCACGAGGTTCGATGCTGCTTATCCGGTAATTGGAGGTCGTAACAATCGGAACGTCGCCGAAAAGATTGACGAGGTAGAAATAACTGTACGCCCTCAGGAATCGTGTCTCACCCAGGAGTTGCGATTTAACGTCAGGGTCTAATGCCGAATTGTTTTCCAGGTTTTCCAGTATTACGTTCGCATGATTGATCGCTCGGTATGCGTCGTTCCAGGTTCTTGTCACGAATGAATTATTCGCCAGCAGTTGGTTTTCAAAAAATTGCAACTGGTCTGCATAGGTTGACACACTCAGGAGTTCATCCGACGAAAGTCCGGTCTGGAACGATGCGTCGTATCCAAGGTTAGCCAGCCACGTATAAAGTCCGACGACTGCGCCTGTCGCCGTACCTTCATTGGAAAAAACAATTTCAGGGCTCAGTTCTTTCGCCGGCGCATCGACATTTACGAATTCTTCACAGCCCTGATAAATGAACGCAAGAAACAAAAGAGCCGCGGTCAGTCTTATATTTTTTATTGATATCTCCATGGATTTATCATTAGAAGGTTAGATTCATTCCGATTGTCATCATTTTAATGGGGGGAAGACTACCCCGTGTTTCCGGATCTAAAAATTCATACTTGGTAAAAGTCAGGAGGTTCTGGCCTTGGACGTATATGCTGAAGTTTTGCATACTCATTTTATTGACCAGGGCTGTTGGAAACTGGTAGGTTAATGAAATGTTCTTAAGCCTGATAAAGGAAGCGTCCGTGAAGATCACGTCGCTAAGACGGTATTGGTCATATGCATAGTACGCTGCTCCACCGGTAGTGAATTTTTGTACTTCGGTTATCTCACCCGGGTTTCTCCACCGGTTCAATACTTCCGTCGGCTGATTGCTCCTTCTACCTGGCGCTTCCGTAAAAACATCACGGTAATCCCGGTTGATCTGACTCAGGAATTGAAACAGGAACTCGAGGCTAAATCCCTTGTAGCGAAGTGTGTTTACCATCCCGCCGTAGTAACGTCTCGATTTGTCAACGAGGATCTGATTGTCATTTGGCATAGAGACAATACCGTCGCCGTTAAGGTCGGCTAACGTGTACATCCCTTCATCGTTTATCCGGAGATACTGGTAGAGCAATTCTATGTACAACGGTTCGCCGATCCTATAGGCGGTTGCATAGGGGGACCCCTCCAGGTTTGGAAATTGTATCAGCTCGTTACGGGGTATTGTTAAATTAAATGAAGTCGTCCATTTAAAATCACGCGAATCAACGTTAGACGAAGACACCTCCGCCTCAAAGCCCCTATTTTCCACGATAGCATCCAGGTTTGCTGTAATTGAACTGAATCCCGTCGCCCCGGGCAATGGATATTGTATCAATTGGTTCGAAGACCGGTTTCGATAATAACTTGCGTTGACCTTTACTCTGTCGTTTATAAAACCAAGCTCCAGACCAACTTCAAATTTATTAACCCGTTCCCATTGGTAAGCCGGGTTTCCCGGGCGTATTAATGTGAGGGGCGAACTGTTTTGGTAGGAGGCTGGCTCCGTGCGATAGGTACTCAAGTATTCGTAATCACCGATTTGATCGTTGCCGATCGTGCCGTAGCTGGCGCGCAGTTTTCCAAAACTTAACGGGACCAGGGAGAAGAATTTTTCCTTTGAGAAGATCCATGAAATACCGGCAGCCCCAAAATTCGCTAATCGATTTTCCGGTCCGAACCGGCTTGATCCATCTCGCCTGCCTGACAGGTTAACAAAGTACTTCTCATCCCAGTTAAATCCAACGCGTGCGTATCCAGCGCTATACCTGTATTCCGAATACTTATCCCAGACAAAGTCAATATTCTGGGCCGCCAGTAAATTGTTCAGCTGAACATCATTGGCAAACCCTGTTGCTTTAATCAGGATCCCTTTCGTAACAGTCTCCCTGAAAGTCGAGCCGACTAATAAATCAAGAGACGCCTTTCCAACGACTTTTTGATAGTTGATCTGCGGTTCAATGATCCAGGTTTCAACGGAATTATCTGATAACCGGGATTCCCCGAGGGGAACAGAAACAGGCGAATACGAAGCGATTGGTGTACTCTCCCGAATATCATTTTGAAGAAAATTCAAACCGGCATTGGTCTTGACCGTCAGCCCGGGAAGTATTTCATAATTTAAATTCAGATTTGCCAGGAAGTTCTTGTTCTTGCTTTCATAATCCTTCATAAGGCTGGCGTATGGATTATTCCAAGTACCACCTTCCCAATTCAGCGAACCATCCTCGTTAAATGCAGCTGGTGCGTTTGGGGGTAACGTTAACGCATCTTTCGTCAGGTCGCTGATCGGCAAACTGCTGTTCTCCAGGGTAACGTTTGACTTAAAGGATAACTCAAGTTTTTCGTTTTGCGATTTGTGAGAGGCTCCCAGATTCATTGATCCCTTCAGATAGGGAAAATAGCCCGGAAACACGGCAGTCTCCTTAAAGAAACCGCCGCTCGCCAGCAATCTTGTCCGTGCACTTCCTCCCGACAAAGACAGGTGAAGATTTGTTATTTGTGCCGTGCCGCCGATCAGTTCTTTCTGCCAGTCGGTATAGCGCGTCGGGTCCCAACGCACCAAATCCGGCGCATTGTTCATGTCCGGATTTACCTGATCATTTGCAAAGGCCTCGTTTCGCATCTCCAGGTATTGCTGCGTACTGAGCAAGTCAATCCGGTTGCTGACTCTGCCGGCGCCTCGGTAAAAATTAAAATCCACGACGGTCTCTTTTTGCTTGGCCTGTTTGGTGGTGATTAGCACGACTCCATTTGCTCCCAGCGAACCGTAAATTGCCGTTGCGTCTGCGTCTTTCAGGATTTCTATGCTTTCAATATCGGCAGGGTTCAGAATGTTCAATGGTGTGGGATAAATATCGCCGGCCGAACGGTCACTTAAGTTTTGCGATGGAAAGGGAACTCCGTCAATTACAAACAACGGATCGTTTCCATCCGCCCTCAAACTATTCTGACCCCGTATCTGAAGATTCCGGAAACTACCGCCGGGTACACCGGAAACCTGTTCAATATTCAGGCCGGCTACTCTTCCCTGCAATGCCAGGATCGGGTTGTTCACAGGCTGGTTCTCGATCTCCTTCGATGTTACCTTCGAAATATTACCCGTGCTGTATTTTTTGTCTACCTCCCAGTATCCGGTGCTTACCGTAACTTCACTCAACCTGGAAATATCTTCCTCCAGAGACGTATCGATGATCGTCCGGCCACCGACCGGGACCTCAACGGTCTTGAAACCTATGAAAGAAAACACGAGGATATCCTTGTCGTCATCGACCTCGATGGTATACTTCCCGTCCGCATCCGTGGACGTCCCACGTAACGTTCCTTTGACTACCACATTTACACCGGCCAGCGGCTGCAGGCTCTGCGCGTCCGTCACCACACCCGATATAGCCGTAACCCTTACCGCCGCTGGCGCCAATTGAATATTCCTATCCTCCGGAACTCCCTGCCCGGTTTCCTCACCTTGTTTCTGACGCTTCAGCGTGACCGTTGATTCCTTGTCGTGAATGAAGTAGCGTATGCGCAGCGAACCGAATAATTCCCTGAATACGTCTTTCAGTAGTTTGTCCTCGGCCTGAACGGAGACCTGCTCATCCAGGTCCACGCGGTCGCGGCTGTAAAAGAAGCGGATGCCCGCCTGCTGTTCGATCGCATGCAACACTACTTCGAGTGGCGCATCCACAAACTTCAGCGTGACCTTCTTCTCCAGTACCTGCGCATACTTGCCATGCGCCACCGCCACGCCGCAAAACATCATCGCTATCACTCCCTGCAACAGCCAACGCCGTAAATTTTTTTCACAATCGACTTTTCGGGTAAAGATTTTTTCCATGGTTTAAATTTTTTTATCGTTCGAAAAAAACAAAGTATAACCCTCCCCTTCCGGAGCTGGTGTATATGGGAAACATGGGGGCGACTAAAAAGTAAAAATCAATTTTGCCGATGCCATAGAACGGTTCGTAGCTGACCTGGCGCCAGAATCACGTTTTGAAAAACATGAAGGACAAGGTCAGTAGAAAAACATCCGGGGTAACGCACAAAAATATTTTTAATCAATCCCTATCCGGCGTCAGGAGCTATTGCTGGAATAAAAGAGGTATAGCGTATTCATATGTTAAAAGTTTAGGTGTCCAACAGATCAAATACATCTTTCTGGAAGTCTTTTCGTCGCTTCCCTTCATCCGGATCAGTGATGCGGCCGGATGTCTCAACGGAATGCCGGACTTTACGCTTACCCATGTTCCTTCGGCCCGGACGAAAGTTTAATACATCTTGCTCCGTGCTCATGGTGCCGGTGATCACAACAAATAAGCGCTCTTCATCATCGGGTGTCAGCACAAGCTGTGACTTGTACCTTGCGTTCACCACCCCAAGCCAGACTTCGAACCGGATCCTTTCCGCGTGCGAAAGCTGAAGCTGCAGATAGCGTTCCAGCAACCTGTCAAAATTCGTTCTTCCTCCGGCGTGATCACTTATCATAGGTCAAAGAATCGACTGTCCGTTTTTCTTTAGTGGGTCCGGTGCTATAAAACTCCCGGCGCGATCCGAAAATATTTGGGCGCGTTTAAAATATGCCGGCCATTCGATTGCGTCCGGAATGACTCCGTTTGTTATCCGAGCAACTTCCCTTTTGATCTCCGTAGTCTTTTCCTCGCGCTGGTGAGACTTCTCTCTACGGCTTTTTTCTTTGTCCCGAGTTCGCGTGCAATTTCATCGTAGGTCATTTCCTGAAAGTATTTCATAACAACACATTGTTGTTCGCGTGCGGGAAATGTCGCCAGTAGCTCCAGGAGCTTGTGGATCATAGTATCGTCGATACCGGCTTCGTCTTCGGGAGGAACGAATTGTGTTTCGTCGAACACGGATTCCCGGAGGCGCACCATCTTGTGGTAGAAGGTTATCGAGCGGTTCCTGACGATCGTGTACAGGTAAGGATCGATCGGGACGTCATCCTTCCGCGCCAGCTCGTGGTGTTTTTCCCAGAGGTCGGCGATGGCATCCTGTACAATATCTTCGGCAGCTTCGCGGTTATGGGTTCGTTGCTGGGATGCTTTCAGCAGGCCGCGGTGATGCAGATCGTACAGGTATTGAATAGCCCTGTTAGGCCAGGCTAAGAGCAGGGTCTTAAATTCGTCATTGTTTAAGATGGTGCGCATGTATGGTGCATAACAGGTTAGGAAAAGACTACATGGCCACAAACGCAAACGAATATAAAAAAACCCGGAGGCATTTATAATGGAATTTTCTCACAGAACATACTTTAACTCCCGCAAACGCCTGAAATATCGAATGGCTCTTACCAATTGGTAATTTATTGCCAGCGGTGTCAGCCTAAAGTCGGCTCGATCGAAGGCAATTCTTAGCGGTGCCCAATCCCTTTCGGGTGAAAAGAACAGGTAGCCGTAATCGGTTCTAAGAGGAACGCGTGTGGAATTAGTGTATCGTCGAGGTAATAAACAAGAGCCATCAGAGTAACCGTCAGCTTCAGTTGACGGTTACCACGACGGGATCCGTAGTCGGCTTTAGCCGAATCGAAGGTTCACCGCATAGGAGCCGTGATCGGTTCTAAGGGGAACGCGTGTAGAATTACTGTATCGTCGGGGTAACAAACAAGAGCCACAAGAGTAACCGTCAGCTTCGGCTGACGGTTACCGCGACGGGATCCGTAGTCGGCTTTAGCCGAATCGAAGGTTCACCGCATAGGAGCCGTGATCGGTTCTAAGGGGAACGTGTGTGAAATTACTGTATCGTCGAGGTAATAAACAAGAGCCATCAGCGTAACCGTCAGCTTCAGCTGACGGTTACCATGACGGGATCCGTAGTCGGCTTTAGCCGAATCGAAGGTTCACCGCATAGGAGCCGTGATCGGTTCTAAGGG
>JBGSJE010000018.1:0-13930 GCA_041742155.1 Chryseolinea sp.
CTTTTCTTTTTTCTTTTTCATTTGTTAACTGTGTTTAAAGGTACGAAATTCGAATATCATCGATTGACCTGATGCTGTAGCTTTTCATCTACAACGCACCAGAGGTCAATCGTACCTTTACACAGTTACTTAGACGCTACCAAAAAAAGCTTTTCTCTATCTCCACGAAGTGCGTAAATGCAAGCCAAATTGTATTTGGCGTCTGCCAAGAAAAAGTCAGAATCAGTATTTGAAAGTCCGTATTTAACATCAAGTTCTGCTTCGTCCAGCTTGCCGATACGCTTAAAGATTGCTCCTCTATAGATATATATTTTGCTCTTGTTTTGCCTATCCCCATCGGGAATATGAATAATTGCCTGAGTATATGCCTCAATGCTTTTGACGTTCGTATTATTGTCTCCTCTGATGTTTGCGTAACAGACACCTCTAGTAAAATGCAAATCCCAATCGTCAGGATAAGAAAGAGCAGCCAAGTCAAGATGAAATGCAGCTTTTCTCCAATTGCGATTTACTACAAATCCATTACCAAGCGATAGATGATAATTGCCGTCAAATATCTCTTGCTTGTTGCTATTAGTTCCTATCTGGATTTCTTCAAGTTTTTTGGTAAGGTGCTCTACCTTTTCGGAAAATTCAGAAGTCAAATCCTTAAGAGAGCTATTATTCAAAATAAAATTTATGTCTATTCCTTCCGATTTAAATGCTTCAGAAAGTTGTCTTTGAAGCTGCTCCTTTTCAGCAATGAGTTGTTTGTTTTGTCTGTCAGTGAATGCTAATTCCTTTTCAACAACTTGGGTTTTTGAGTCACTAAGGTTTTTTTGCTCCTTGATGAGTTGCTCTCTCTCTTGTGCAATTTCCCTAAATGTCTTAAAGAAATGTATCAAGAAGCCAAGGAGAGTTAGGTTAATTACTCCAGTGATAATTGTTACTATAGTTGTTAAGTCAAATGTCATAATTGTTAATTACTGTTTGAATTTGAGCACTGTCACCAAAACTTGCCACCAACAACACAATACCCTCATCACCGTTATCCCAAGCAAGACATACTAATTCCCATTTACACCGCTAGTACCGTTTTCCATGATCCATCTTCACATTTATGAACGAAGGTCGTATATCCTAAGAGCATAAACCGATTGCCGTTATTCTGAAATCATCAGCTCCCAGTGGGCTATAATCGAATCTCAATTTATTTTATAAGTACCATTTCGTAACGTACCAATCCCACATTAACACCTTTATCCAATCCCCATAATTCAATTACGGCTATTCTAAAATGACCAACTCCCAGTGGGCGATTGGACGGGTTTAGCCCGGAAATTTAAGTCAATTTGAATAGCCCTGGCAGAACTCAAATAGCCAAGCCAAGGATCATATCACTAAATGTTGCCTGTGACTATGAACACGAACCTAAGGTTAGGCACAGGGCCCTCTACTGGTGATTATTGTTTAGTCCCGAAATGCATTTGTCACCTTATCAAATACTATCGAGTCAAGGTATTTTAGTATTTTCACGAGTCCAACGTACTCTTGAGTGAAATTACTAAGGTCTTTTTTATTTTGATTATACCATTCATTAGAGTCGAAGCTCGCATGAACATTCCGGTGTCGATTAACGATAATTTCGTTTAAAAATGTAATATCGTTGTCGGTAAAACGTCCGCTACTCTTACCGTTTATAATATCAAAATTTAAACAATCTTGAAATAAGTCACGAATATTCTTAAAATCAGGATTGTTAAAACTTTTAAGTCGATCAACGTGAGGTTGTATCGTTGTAGCTGTATCGCCCCGCATCTTGCAGCAATTGTAAATTATGTGTTTTATTGCTCCCTCAGTAAACCTTGTCGCAAGTACATATATCGTAAGATTTAGCAAAGACTGAATTTTAATTGCCGCATGAGACTCAATTTTGTGCTTTTGAATAGCACCAATTGTGGAGTCCAAGTATTGCTTGAAAGTCTCTATGTCTGGTGAATCGAATGGCATTACTTCAATCCAAGTAAATAGTTTCGGGATAAAGCTATTCTTCCGCTGACATTTCCCTCCCCTGATGTTCCAGAAGAAACATATTTGATAAAATCTTCATCCTGGAGAAGTTTAGCGTGTCTTGCTTTTAGATTTTTTAATTCTTTTCCCTGCTCGATGATTTGCGCAACGCTTACCATTACTGCATCGCATACAGATTTATTTAAAGTCCGGGTTAATATAAACGCGTGATCTCCGATTCCATCCCCAATTGCTTCTACTGTTTTGACGAAGAGCTTTGATCCACTATTTACAAGAACTTCATTCGATTTATTATTCTTTTGGAATTGACTTAAAAATTCTCTCATTGAAGGTTCATACTGTTTTAAATCGTAGTGTAGTGCAAAAAACCTAAGAATTAATTCTACATCTCTCAATCTTCTATCAGGGTATGATTGTCCAAGTAATTTTCTCCATGTTGGGTTTGAGTTTAGGTCATTTAAGAGGCTATTAAACTTACCTGTATAAACACAATTCCTAATTTCCTGATCTTTCAAAGGCATTCCGCCGGTATTAAGTCTGTGAAATATGTCGTGAACAACGCGGGGATTAGAATCAATATCTTCAATTACTGTTGTATTCAATACGGCATTTCTAATTCTTCTTTTATATTTCTCATCCAATTCAGCGTACGTTTTTCCGTCCCAATCTCTGTCCTCCAAATTTTTCAGAGTAAATATTTGTTTTTTCCCTTTTGTTTTAAATTCTCCATTTAAAAAAAAGTATACAGATTTTAATCGTTGTTGTCCGTCTATGACTTTATAAGTCTCATCTTCTTTACTCTTTCCAAGAAAAATACTTGGAATAGGAAGCCCGATTAGTAGCGAGTCAATGAAAAGGCTTGCCCTATTTATGTCCCAAACAAAATCTCGTTGAAACTCTGGTTTCAGTTCAATTTCATCATTGTCAATCTTGAACTTAAGGACTTCAACCGTATTGGCGACATTGTATGAAACAATCTTTCCGAGTTCGTCCGGTGAAGATTCTTGAATCTCTTCAAATTCTTCATTTTCAAACTCTATGTCGTCCACCTCAATTTCTTGTCTGTTCATAATATTTTAAGTTAACTATTTTGAAACCTCTGATGTCGAAAAGCAATAACCGCCAACAACATAATATTTGTGTTTCGCTATCCCTGGCATTAATAAATTGAATCGGTATTTGCATTGCAATCAACGTTTCGCCACGAACCGCGCCCAAATTTATTAACTTCTTCACTTATCGCTCAGAAGATAACCATATTGTAGTCTATTCAAACATCACCTCTTCCCTGTGGGCTTTTCGATCAGATTGGATCAGGTGGGGCAGGGAATCGTTATCAATATAAACAGCGACGCTATAAAATTCAAATGCCGGCGCTCACCGATCAACGAAAAACTCGTTCCGGCCACAGGCTGGCCGCGTGTGACGGATTCAAAGTAACGTGTCTGAATGCAATGCTACTGTTCCTTGACCAGGCTCAAACCGCCGCAGACAAAATCAAGCAGCTCGCAGGGACTGGCTCCGATAGCCAGGGCAATCAGATACAATTCGTCGGCCCGGAGTTTCGCTGACGCCTTGGACGACAATTCCCCCAGCCGCTGATTACTCAAGCCTGTCTTCCGGGCAACCATCGATTTGTTAACCGATCGCCGGGTCAAATACTCACCGAGTTTTGTCATATTCCTGATGATTTTCTGAATCAATCTAAAGAATAGTATGATTTTTTTGAAGAAATCCGGGAACATCAGGTTTGGATTTGCAGAATATCTGCATAAATTAGCGTACGTCCTGCAAATAATTACCGATGGCAGCCAATAATTCCACGTTCCACAGGTGCAAAAGTCCTCCGGCCCGGTTCCGCTCCCGGCAGGTAATCAAACCTCCATCATTTTATTTCACCGTTGTATCAACCCTAAAAAAATAACCCGTTATGAAAATCCACGACCCCCGTTACCCACTCGTTAAACTTCCCGCAGAGATCCAGATCTCCCTGTTCCTCATCCGCGAAGAACTCAAATGCCGCAAGCTGTTCCGCGCCCTCCATCACGCCGGGATCGACGATTGCTACTTCCAGCCACACCTCGATCTCCTCATCCTCAAAAGTATCGGCATCGACGATGAAACAGACGATACGTTCGCCCGCTATGAAACCATCATCGAAAAACGAAGCAAACGGATCGGCGCCGATCACGACTCGGTGATGAAGCAGGCCTTTAAGGTCTACCACGAACTGGTGGATGAAAAAAAACGGAAGAAGGCGGGTGTTCCCTGATCACCCGCCGCCACCTGCAATAAGAAGACCTACCGGGTTACGATCGAGCGAAGCACATACTTGAAGATATTGTGCGAACGGAAATGCCCGTAACCCTGGCCATAGGCGCTGGAGGTGACGCTCACCACGAGGTTTTCGGACGGCACCACGAAGAGCACGTTTCCCCCGTTGCCGGAAGCGAATACGTAGTCGTACTTCTTCCCGTTTATCTCGCGGGTGGAAGCGTACCAGAAATAACCGTAGTTGTCGGCGAAGGGGTTCTCCAGTTTTAATTGTTTCTGTCCCATCTTCTTTGTCCATTCCGCGCTCACGATCTTCCGGCCGGCCCATTTTCCGTCGTTGATCACCAGCTGGCCGAGCCTGGCAAAGTCCAGGGTGGAAATGTAAAGGTTGCCCATCGGTACGGTGCTGCCGTTCGGGGCCGTGTACCAGTAATATTCGCGGATCCCCAACGGGGTGAACAGGTATTCCTTCGCGAACGCCGAAAGTGTCTTGCCCGACTTCTGCTCGATGATGGCGCCGATCAGCATGGGACAAACATCCGTGTACGCGAATTTTTCTCCCGGCTTAAAGGCCATGGGCAGCGACAGCGCGAATCCAACCCAGTCCATACTGGTCAGCCAGTTCGAGGTGCGGCCGGGTGAATCGGGATCGTCGTCGTCGGCACTCAGGCCGGAAGACATGGCCAGCAGGTGTTTGATCCGGATGTCGGGTGATGAAGACTTTTTGTACGCGGGGAAAAAATCGTAAATGCTTTGTTCTTCGCTTTTAACCAGTCCCTGGTCGATGGCGATTCCCAGCAGCAACGCCGTAACGCTCTTTCCCGCGGAGCGGATGTCATGAATAGTCTCGCGCCAGTACGTGCTGAAGTATTCCTCCACGACAAGCTTGTTGTCCTTGATTACGACAAGACCTCTGAAATCATTGGGGGGATTTGTCCGGATCAGCTCGAGGACCTTGTTAATGGTATCCTGGCTCATTCCCACTGTGGCGGGCGCGGCCATGGGGAGTTCCGCCAACGGCGGCTGCATCCTGTTTTGCGCGTGACCCGCGAATCCGGCCAACAGGCCCACGATGGTGTACACTAAAACTGTTCTCATAGGCTTCCCGTTGGTTTCCGTGATTGTAATTTACTTCCCGCTCCTCCACGCTTCCGGGAAGATAAAACAAAATACGCAGGGAATTAAAGACCGGCAATCGTCATCACGGTTGCATGAACAGGTTGAATGCCAAAAAAATAAGCGACCTCGGCCGCTTATTTTTTAACTCATATACATACGATGCCTACCAGCCGAAGATCTGTTCGAGGTTAGGGTTCAGCACCACCTCGGGCTGCGGCACGGGTCTGTAATAATACTTCGGCTCGTCAAAGCTGCCGCGGTCGGGATCGGTGACGCATGTACCACTGGTACCGTTGGAAAGGTAGAACGAAGCGTCGCTTCCCTGGGGACCCACCTGGTAGTAGATCAGTTTTTTCCCCAGCGCGTTTTCTTCCTTGTCATCCTCGGCGGGAATAGACTCGCTGTTCGGGATGAGGAAAATATCGTCGATACCATCGCCGGTGAGGTCGTATTTGCCAAGACCGGGGAAGTACAATCCTTCGGGTTCTTTTTCGATGAGCTTGGCGGCATGCCAGCGCATCAGGTCGTCGAAGCGGAAGCCTTCCAGGGCGAGTTCCACTCTTCGTTCTCTGCGGATTTCGCGCAGTACATTGGCCATCGGTCCGCTTACATCGGGGTATTGTGCCTGCAGCACGGGATCGGCGGCGGGCGCCATGGTCAGGTGCGGCATGCTCACGCGGTCGCGGAGTGTGTTCACCGTCGCATCGAGGTCCGCCTGTGTCAGCTCACCAAGTTCCGCTCTTGCTTCCGCATAGATCAGCAGCACTTCCGCAAAACGAAGCAGCGGGATGTCCGTGTGGTTCTGAACGGTCGCATCGGTGTTGTTCACAAAACCTTTCACCTGGTGATAACCGGAAAAGTTTTTCGTGAGCTGCTGTACATAAATGCCGGCGCCCTGCGCATAGGTGGATGCGTTGATGAGTTCCCACCCGGGAAAAGCATAGGTCTGCGACAACCGCGGATCGCGGTCCTGGAATTCTTCCACGAACAGGTTGGTCTCATAACCGGCCTGGCTGGTGTACGGGCTTCCGTCCGTCATCAGGTAAGCCTGAAGCAGGTCCTTGCTGGGGTTCACTTCGTAGTTGCCGAACATATATCCCCACCATCCGCTGTTCAGCTTATCGTTCTCAAAGAACCGTCCGAGAATAACCTCCGGGTTACCCGACAAATCGCCGCTAACGAACAGGCTGCCGTAATCTTCCGCGGGGTTGCCGGTTGAATAGATGGAAAATCCGCCGTCTTCCATGATCTCTTTGGTTACATCGCGGGCCAGTTGCAGATAGGCGTCCGCGGTACCCTGCAGGGAAAGTTCGGCGTGGTACTTCCGGTACGTGCCTTCATACAGGGCGTGCCGCGCCATGTACGTGAGCACAACCCACTTGTCGACGATGCCCGAACGGTCGTCGTCCATCACGTGTTCGCGGGCGAAGGCATAATCTTCGAAAATATGATCCACTACCTCAGTACGCGAATCCCTTCCTTTATACATATCGGGATCGGCGGTGGTGAGGGTCTTGTCGTACCACGGTACATCGGAATAGCGTTTTACTTTGTCCATGTAAAACCTGGCGCGGAAGAAACGGCCCAGTCCTTCGTAGTGATTCTTCGTGGCTTCGTCCAGCTGGGCTTTGCTGAAATTCTCCAGGAAGAAGTTCGTGTTCCGCAGCTGTGTCCAGTCCCAGCCGCCGGTAATGGTCGAGGCAGACGGCGTTCCGATCATCATGTTCTTGATCTCCGTCGCGCCGGTAGTGGCGGCGTTGTCCGTGGAGTGGTCGCCGATGTAAATATCAAAGGCTGAAAAATCGTACAGGCTGTAGATATAGGTTTCCAGGTCTTCCTTGCTGTTGAAGAAATTTTCCTTGGAAATATCGGTCTCCGGGTAGCGCTCGAGAAAGTCGTCATTACACGCCTGGATCCCCAGCATGGTCATGACGAATAAAGCAATGTATTTTTTCATGTTCAGATCGTTTGGAGTTTCAGAATTGAATTTCAAGGCCGAAGGAATACTTGCGCTGGAAGGGATATGCGTAACCCCATCCTGAGCCGGTTTCCCGCGACGGATCGATCTTGTCGATGTTGTCCGTGATAGCTTCGGGGTCGAAGTATTTCTTCACTTCAGACCATTCCGCCAGGTTTTCACCACTCACGTATATCCGCAAGCGGTTCACGTGGATGCGTTCCAGCAAGGCTTGTGGCAGCGAGTATCCGATGGTGAGGTTCTTCAAGCGCATATACGCACCGTTGAGGAGGTAACCGTTTTGCGGTATGGCCAGTCCCTGCGCCTGGTCGATCCGTTCGCCCAGGTTACGGTCCGCCAGCCAGGCCTGGAGCACGGGGAATTTGGCGTCGGTGTTCGCATCGGCCAGCCCCGCGTCGATGTACGACTGTGAATGCTGCGCGCGCTCCACATCGCTGTCCGCCTCTCCGCGGTAGAAATCCAGCAGGTGCTGGTATCCGCCGGCGTATGGCTGCTGATAGAATCCCCAATAGAGATACTGCAGGGGATAATAATCCATCTTGCCGACACCCTGGAGGAAAACGCGGAAGTCAAATCCATTCCACTCCGCCGCGAGGTTAACACCGAAGCGAAACCGCGGCGTGAGATTTCCGATCACGGAAAGGTCTTTGGGATCATCCACGGTATTCCCTTTTTCGATCGCGTTGTTGCCGTCCAGGTCCCTGTATTTCGGCCAGCCCGGCACAACGTTCAGGGCACCCCACGGTACGATGGATGTCTCGTCCAGCGCGTCGATCTCCTCCTGCGTCTGGAAGAGACCGTCACTCCTCAATCCCCATATTTCACCCAGCTCTTTGCCTTCATAATATTGTGTGAGGTTGTGATTGGGATTATCGAACTGCGTGATGTAGGTGCGGTTATCGGACAGGATAAACTTGGCGCTGAAGTGAAGGGGTTTCCCCTTGAGGGAATACTCATCGTCGTAGCCGAGTGACAATTCCCAACCTTCCGTCTTCAGGTCGGCGGCATTTTCATAGGGTTCCGACGCGCCGAAAACGCCCGGGAGTTCTTTGCCCTGTGTGAGCATGTCCTTTGTATCTCTGCGGTAGAGGTCGAAGGATGTGCTGATGCGTTGTTTGAAAAATCCCAGGTCAACGCCTACGTTACGGGAATATACTTTCTCCCACGTATAATTTGCCGATACGGGCCGCGGCGAGGCGATCACCTGCGGAACCGTGCCGTTGATGAGGTATGATCCGAGGCGGTTGGGCATGGTCTCGACGTATCCGTATTCCGGCACGGCGGATTGATTACCCAGCGAGCCGTACGACGCGCGGATCTTGAATGAATTGATCACATCGGAAACGGGCTGCCAGAAATTTTCACCGTCCACTTTCCAGGCGGCCGACACAGAAGGGAAAAATCCGAACCGTTTGTCTTTCGGGAATTTGGACGATCCGTCGTAACGGCCGTTCAGTTCCAGGATGTATTTGTCGTTGTATACATAATTGAGTCGGTAAAACGCGCCGCGTATAGCCCAATCCGTGATTTCTTCTCCCACGATGGCGTTACCGGTAGCTAAGCCGATGGTCGGCAGGGAAGCGGAGATCACGCCGGTGCGCTGGGCCGAAAAATACTCCTGGCGGCTGAACTCCTGGTTGTAACCGAGGATCGCGTTGAAGTAGTGCCGTTCCTTCAGCGTCTTCTCCAGCGTGGCATACGTGTTCAGCACGTAGTACGAATAGTAGGTGGCTCCGCGGTAGGCGGTGTTGGTGCCTTCCTCCCGTACGTCGTTGGGACCGTAACCGATGCTATACTTGTTCTGATAGCTGTTGTAGTTTGTATTGTCGCGGCGAACGGTAAAATCCGCATTCACCCGCAGCATCCTTTCAAAGAAGGAAAGTTCGCCGCTGAAGGTGCTTTGAAACATGTTCACGTTCTCGCTGATCTTTCCGCCCTCCGTAAGCTGCGCGCCTACCCGGCCGGCATCGTTGTTGGCCCAGGTACCGTCGGGGTTCTTGTCCCAGCTGGTGGGAAAGAGGTTGAAAAGATCGGGAACGTACAGGTGATAAGGCTTGGCCCTTTCCGTCAGCGCGACGGATGTGTTGTTCCCCACCGAGAGCCACTTGTAGGGTTTGAAATTTACTTTTCCCCGAAAGGAATAACGGTCGAATTTATCTTCGGCCAGTTTGAGGGATCCGTTTTGCAGGTCATAGGCGCCGGAGAGATAATAAGTGGTCGTGCCGGATTTACCGGACAATGACACGTTATGCCGTTGTGAAACGGTGGGATTATCCAGGTAGTACTTCGTCCAGTCGCGGTTACCCATGTATTGCCACAGGGTGTTGTCGTTCGGATTGATGCGTACGGGCGCGGATGACGAAGGATCGTCGGACCGTTGCTTTGCCCAGGCGTATTCCGAGGCTGTATAATTCACGTAATCCCACGGTGTGTTGTCGGTAGACGTTTCCAGCGTGCGCATATAGATATAGGGATCGGTCACCTTGTCGGGAAGAACGGTAGGGGTACCCCACGAAAAGTTGTTGTTGTAGTCGATGGTTACGCCGTCTTTAACACCGCTCTTGGTAGTAATGAGGATCACACCATAGGCGGCACGCGCACCGTAGATCGCCGCGGAGGACGCATCCTTGATGACGGATATGTTCTTGATATCGGATGGAGCGATAAAATTGAGGTTGGCGGCATCCATCGGTACATTGTCGACGAGGATCAGCGGACTGCCTCCGTTAATAGAGGTAAAGCCGCGGATGTTGATATTCGGCGCGCCTCCCGGTTCGCCGTTCAGGAAATCGATGTTCAGGTTGGGGATGGTTCCCTGCAACCCCTGCGCAACACTCTGGATAGGCCGCGCTTCCAGCACCTTGCTGTCGATAAAGTCGACGGCTCCGGAAAGGTTCGCTTTCTTCTGCTCTCCGAAACCGACTACCACCACTTCCTGGAGGGATGTGGTGTTCACGTTGAGCGCCACATCGATGGACGAACGGTTGCCGACCGCCACTTCTTCCGTCATGTAGCCGATAAAAGAGATCACGAGGATATCGCTTCCGCCGGCTTCAATGGTATACTTCCCGTCGACGTCGGTAATCGTTCCGTTCGTGGTGGACTTGATCAGAACATTCGCCCCAACGATCGGGGAACCATCAGCAGCATCGGTGATCGTGCCCTGAATCGTAGTGCGTTGCGCCATAACCGGTGAAGTCACCATGACCGCGAGCACCATGCACACAGCCATCATTCTTACTCCGGTTAGCATCCGATTGTAGAATTGATCCATAATTAACTGGGTTGAGTTTTGAAATTTTTGTTGAACAAATGTATCGTTTCAAAATATATTGAACGACCATTCAATATAAATTTCACATATTCTTCATATTATAGCAAATGGAATTAATTTACTTTTGACAAAAGATTAACATATGGGAAGACTGAGTCTGAAAGAAACCCGCCAGAAAGAGATTATCCTGGCCTTTTATACCGTTGCCAAAAAAACAGGGCTGGAGAACGCCTCAATCGCGAAAGTCGCCGATTACATGGACATCAACCCCAGCCTGATCGTACACTATTTTAAAACACGCGAAGCGCTGTTCTCGGGCCTCATCGAATTTATTCTGCAGCAATATTCCCAGATCTATAAAATCAACGGTCAGGCTTATACCCGGACCAGCGAGGTTAAAAAACTCATCGATAACCTGTTCTCCCGCAAATGGGATAACCTCTTCGACGACAGCGTCTTTTATAGCTGCTACGCCCTCACATACCGCGACAAGAACATCCGGTCGGCGTTCCGGTTACTGCACGACTCCCTCCGGAAACTGCTGATCGATGCCCTGAAAAAAGCGAATAAGAACGGCGTGATCAATATTAAGAGTGAAAAGGAAACGGCCGAAATCATCTTTGCGCTGATGGAAGGAGCCTATTATTACCTGGGTATGGTGGACTCACGCACAGACTACACACGCAAGCTGGCCACGCTGAAGAAACAGGCACTGGCGCTGCTGGGTATGGGATAGGATTCAGGACTTGTTTCCCTTTTTCAGGATACGGGCGATGGAAAAAGCGGCGATCACGATCCAGATGATGTTGACGTAGAGGTTGGGTGTATCCGATTTCGTATAGGCGATGGTTACGAGGCACATTCCGCCGATGGCATTCAGCACGTGATAGCCGACGCGGTCTACCTTCATCCATCCCAGGCTTAGCAGCGCATAAGCAATCACATACGCTATGACACCCGTCCATCCGATAATCTCTGCCATGTTGCCTTGCCGGTCGGTTCTAAGAATTAATCATTCAATAATCGTAAATATTTTTTTGATTCGGAACCGTGTCCCAATTTTGAATGACCGTTCAATATATTGTAATTCCGTCCTATTTACATAAACTCACATGACCCAAAATTCATTTGCGATGAAAATTAAGTTTCTGTTAATTCTCCTGCTCGTTCAAATCACACTTGCCGCCCAGGCGCAGCGCAAGGCTGTCTTTATTATCGTGGATGGCATACCGGCCGATGTTATCGAAAAGGTTGAGACCCCGGTACTGGATGAGATCGCGTCAGCAGGGGGATATACGAAAGCGTACCAGGGCGGAGCAAAAGGTGGATACAGCGAGTCGCCCACCATTTCCGCTGTAGGATACAATCACGTGCTGACCGGAACGTGGACGAACAAACACAACGTATGGGATAATGATATCGCCGCACCGAATTACCACTACTGGAATATCTTCCGCGTGGTGAAGGCCGTCGACCCCGCCCGCAAAACCGCCGTCTTTTCTTCGTGGACGGATAACCGTACCAAACTCGTCGGCGAATCGCTACCCGCGGCAGGCAACATAAAACTCGATTATTCATACGACGGCCTGGAACTGGATACCGTGCGTTTCCCCCACACGGAAGACCGTCTCTTCATGTTAGACATCGACGAACAGGTCTCCGCGGAAGCGGGTAAATATATTCTTGAAAACGGCCCGGACTTATCATGGGTATACCTGGAATTCACGGACGACATGGGACATATGTACGGCGACAGTCCCCGTTTTTACGACGCCGTCAAAAAAGCCGACGCTCAGGTAGGAAAGGTCTGGAAGGCAATCAAGGAACGTCAGAAGAAGTACGGCGAAGAATGGATGATCGTGATCACCACCGACCACGGACGCGATATCAAAACGGGGCAAGACCACGGCGGACAGTCGGATCGCGAACGCGCGACGTGGATCGTAACGAACGCCAAACCGCTGAATGCACACTTCCGCCAGGTGCCCGGCGCCGTAGACATTGCGCGATCCATCCTGCGGTTCATGAACATCGCCGTACCGGAACCAGTGGAGACTGAAATGGATGGTGTCTCCTTCCTCGGCGACGTATCGGTAAGCAACCTGAAGGCTGAACGCAAAGGCGACCGCGTCAACCTCACCTGGACCGTACAGAATCCTTCCGGCGACGCGGAAGTCCTCGTCAGCAAAACCAACAACTTTGCAACGGGAGGAAAAGACGAATACATATCCCTGGGGAAAGTCAAAGTCGCGAGCGGGAAATATACCTTCACCCTGCCGTCCCCGGCAACGTCGGATGTTTATAAAATACTGGTGAAAGCAGCCCACAACGTAACGAACACGTGGATTGTGAAAAAGGCAGGCGGGAAAACAAAACCTTAGCCTGTCACGGCTGACCTTTCAGTCGTTACCTGATTATCCGGAGCGGGCGATATGATTTGCATTCCGCACGGGCACTACATATCGGCAAACGTCTTCCTGAACAACAGGATCGTTCACAACGGCGATGCTGGATCAACCAATGCGGCATTAGCCGGCAGTCCCACCCATGTAACAGGACGTGGGAGCCGTGACATCTGAGAGGGTATTTTTATCTGGAGATGACCTGGTAAGCTTTTTCGCCGTTCAGTTCCGTGAACTTGACAACTCTGGCTTGTTGAAGTTCCGCGAGCAGGGAGGTGATGGTGGGTTCGTTGGCGGGCCCGAGGTGACTGAGGAGCTCGGCGTGTGTTTTAATGCTATTGGGGGATTTCCGGAAGTCGGTAATAAAATTCAGGATGTCGATTTTTTTCATGGGCTTTGAAAAATTCTTGTTTTTTGCCTTAACGTAAAAAAATTTCCTGCGGTTTCATAATTGCGGTGTGCGTTTCCCGGTTTTCGGCCTCAGAACTGATAGTGGCATGTGTTCGCTTCCCGTGAAGGAAAGGTGCCGGGAAAACAAATGTCGAGGCTCGGATGCTAGCGCGCAATTTTCACCGCGATGGCGCAATGGCGCTAAGCGACCGCGATGGATTACCGCGCGGGTACGGTCACCCGTTGGCTAAAGCCGACGGCTAGTATGCGCCTACTCCGCGCCTTCGCGTCTGCGGTGAAAAGAACAGATGTCCGTAATCGTTCTAAGGGGAACGTGTGTGGAATTACTGTATCGTCGAGGTAATAAACAAGAGCCATCAGCGTAACCGTCAGCTTCAGCTGACGGTTACCATGACGGGATCCGTAGTCGGCTTTAGCCGAATCGAAGGTTCACCGCATAGGAGCCGTGATCGGTTCTAAGGG
>JBGSJE010000019.1:0-326553 GCA_041742155.1 Chryseolinea sp.
GGCGTAACCACGGCGACGTTGAACCTGACGGCCGCACCACTTGCCAATAACGGGTATCTATACCGCGTACAGGTCGGCGGCACGTGTACACCAGGCGTTACCAGCGATGGAGCGTTACTGACCATAGACCAGAATCCCGTAATCACGACGCAGCCCCTGACGCAAATCGTATGCGAAGGATCGACGGTTGTCTTTACGGTGGCCGCGACAGGCACCGGATTAACCTATCAATGGCAGAAGGGTGGCGTGGACATCGGCGGGGAGACGGCTTCAAGCCTGACCTTACCGGCCGTGGTGGCCGCGACGGCGGGGAACTACCGGGTTATTGTGCGGGGTACCTGCGATGCGACTGGTGTGATCAGCAACGTGGCTGCACTGACGGTTAATGAAGTACCGGAGATCACGCTTCAACCAGTCAACAGTACAATCTGCGAGGGAACCAATACAAGCTTTACGGTGAACGCGGGGCTCACGACGGTCCCCACATATCAGTGGCAGGTGAGCACCAACAGCGGCGTAAGCTACAGCAACCTGACCAACACGGGCATTTACAGTGGCGTAACGACGGCGACGTTGAACCTGACAGGCGCACCACTTGCCAACAACGGATACTTATACCGCGTGCAGGTCGGCGGCACGTGTACACCGGGCGTTACCAGCAATGGAGCCTTGTTGACCGTAGACCAGAACCCCGTAATCACGACGCAGCCCCTGACGCAGATCGTATGCGAAGGGTCGACGGTTGTCTTTACGGTGGCCGCGACAGGCACCGGATTAACCTATCAATGGCAGAAGGGTGGCGTAGACATCGGCGGGGAGACAGCTTCAAGCCTTACCTTACCGGCCGTAGTGGCCGCGACGGCGGGGAACTACCGGGTTATCGTGCGGGGCACCTGCGATGCGATTGGTGTGATCAGCAACGTTGGCGCACTGACGGTTAATGAAGTACCGGAGATCACGCTTCAGCCGGTCAACAGTACGATCTGCGAGGGAACCAATACAAGCTTTACGGTGAACGCGGGACTCACGACGGTCCCCACATACCAATGGCAGGTGAGCACCAACAGCGGTGTGAGCTACAGCAACCTGACCAACACAGGCATTTACAGCGGAGTAACGAACGCGACATTGAACCTGACGGGCGCACCGCTTGCCAACAACGGCTATTTATACCGCGTACAGGTTGGCGGGACGTGTACACCGGGCGTTACCAGCGACGGTGCACTGCTGACGGTCAGCCAGAGCCCGGTGATTACCGTTCAACCGGATGCGCAGATCGTATGCGAAGGATCGACAGTTGTCTTTACGGTGGGAGCGACAGGCACAGGATTGACATATCAATGGCAGAAGGGTGGCGTGGACATCGGCGGGGAGACGGCTTCAAGCCTGACCTTACCGGCCGTAGTGGCCGCGACGGCGGGGAACTACCGGGTTATCGTCCGGGGTACCTGCGATGCGACCGGTGTGATCAGCAACGTAGCGGCACTGACGGTTAACGAAGTACCGGAGATCACGCTTCAGCCGGTCAACAGCACGATCTGCGAGGGGACCAATACAAGCTTTACCGTGAACGCGGGGATCACGACGGTTCCGACATACCAATGGCAGGTGAGCACCAACAACGGTGTAAGCTACAGCAACCTGACCAATACGGGGATTTACAGCGGAGTAACAAACGCGACATTGAACCTGACAGGGGCACCGCTTGCCAACAACGGCTATCTATACCGCGTACAGGTTGGCGGTACGTGTACACCGGGCGTTACGAGCGATGGCGCACAGCTGACTGTAGACCAGAACCTAGTGATCACGACGCAACCGGCGGCACAGATCGTATGCGAAGGGTCGACGGTTACATTCTCGGTTGCCGCCGTAGGAACCGGGCTGACCTATCAATGGAGAGAAAATGGAACAAATATCACTGATGGCGGAGTGTACAGTGGAGCAACCACATCAACCCTGGTACTGACCAATGTACCCAGTACGTTCGACGGAAGAATTTACAGTGTAGTACTCACCGGGACCTGTACAGGATTGCCAAGCAGTAATGCGACATTAACCGTCAATAGAATCCCCAATGCGTTTGCAACGGATGCGGCAATATGCAGCGGGCAGACCGTCAACATCAATATTACGAATCCGAATCTCGTCCCATTGACAACATTTACATGGACGATTCAAAGTTCTACCAACGTGACCGGCGCATTTGCCGGCTCCGGGATTGTAATTGCACAGCTCCTTACATCTACTGATGGCGTGACACCAGGAACGGTGACCTATCTTATTCAACCTTCGGCATCAGGATGTAACGGCGTGCCCTACGCTGTCAGCGTTGACGTTACACCGATCCCGAATGCAGCAGCTTCCCCGCAGGGCATATGCTCTGGTGAGAGTTCAAGCGTACTGATCACAAATCCAAACGGAGTGGCCGGAACAAGTTTTAGCTGGACCGTATTCAGTTCCACAAACGTGACGGGGGCAACGGCAGGCAGCGGCTCGACGATCAGCCAGGTACTTACTTCTACCGACGGGATAAACCCCGGAACGGTCACCTACAGAATTACCCCGGTAGCGAATGGCTGCGCAGGAAGCACTGTTGATGTTACGGTAACGGTAAATCCGAAGCCGGTGATCACAAGTTCTTCGACGGCGCTGATACAGGAAATATGCAGCGGTACTTCCCTGAGCTTTTTACCCAATGCTTCAATTGGCGGAACCACCTTTAGCTGGACCTCCTCCGTTATCGGCTTGCTGACGGGTGTGACAGCCAGCGGTAATGGAGCAATAACAGATACACCGGTGAACTCATCCAACTCCAATGCCGTGATCATTTATACGATCACACCGGCAATCGGTGGTTGTAACGGAAGCCCCGTAAATTTTGTAGTTACTGTTCGTCCGGTGCCAACGGCCGCAGCGACACCTCAGATTATTTGCTCCGGACAATCTACCAGCGTAGCGATCACAAATCCGAATGCGGTTTCCGGAACAACGTACACCTGGACCGTGTCCGCTTCCAATGCAACAGGTGCCCTTTTGGGTTCAGGTAACCTTATTTCGCAGGTGCTGACAAGTACAGATGGTTTAAATGATGGAACCGTTACGTACACGATCACACCGTCTGCCAACGGTTGCCCCGGACCGCCGTTCCCGGTGACGGTAACCGTTAAACCGGTCCCTGTTATGACCAACAGCCCGGTAAGTCTTTCGCAGCAGATATGCAGTCAGGATGCTCTTAATTTTAATCCCGCAGCAACTATCCCGGGAACAACTTTCTCCTGGACGAGCAGTATTTCGGGCCCCATTAATTCAGCTTCCATTACGGCGACAGGTACCGGAGCGATTACGGATGTACCGGAAAACACGGGTAATGTTTCGGGAACCGTATCTTACCGGATTACACCCAACTTCAATGGATGCGATGGTTTGCCCGTTGACCTTGTCGTGACTGTGAGGCCGCTGCCATCGGCGTCCGGTGCGGACGTGGTAATATGCAGCGGTTCGACGGCAACAATTAATATTCTGCCTTCACCTCAGAATGTCGCAGGTACAACATTTTCGTGGACCGTGTCGCCGAGCCCCAACGTTGCAGGCGCGTCGAATGGAAACGGATCCACGATCAGCCAGACCCTGAGCACAACGGACGCATCGATTGGTACCGTATTGTATACAATTACACCAACAGCCGGCGGATGTGCCGGACCTGTATCGGTGGTGACGGTAACAGTGAATCCAATTGCCACCGTTAATGCGGGTGCAAACTTTGCCGTGTGCGAACCGATTACGATACCGGTCTCCGGTACGATCGGTGGAAGTGCTACAACCGCTACCTGGACGATAGTGGGTGGAGCCGGCACCATGAGCGCCACAACCATAAGTGGCAACACGGCAACAGCTACCTATACCGTTGACCCATTTGATATTGCCGGGACCGTGACCTTCAGATTGTCGTCAAATGATCCGGATGCCGCTGGTCCATGCTCCGTTGTTACGGATGATCTTGTCGTGTCAGTCAACAGGCAAGCCAGGCTTACCCTTCCCGCAGACTATACAGTGTGTGAACCCTCGTCGATCAACTTGTCCGGAGTGTTAAGCGGCAGTGCGACATCGGGTTTGTGGAGCCTGGTGAGCGGCAATGGTTCTCTTTCAGCGACCAGCGTCACAGGCCTGACCGCAACTGCGACCTATACCGTTCCCGTCGCTGATGTCGGGACCACGCTGCGTTTTCAGTTGACCACCAATGATCCCGACGGTTTTGGTCCATGTGTTGCCGAATCCGATCAGATCGATATCCTTGTGAACGAATCTGCAAAAATTAACGCCGGCCCGGATTTTCAGGTCTGCGAGGATCAGTCCGTCGCATTGTCGGCTATCGCGAGTGGTACAACCACTTCGGTGCTCTGGACGGGAGGAGCGGGGTCCTTTTCACCGAATAACAATGTCAACTCCACCTACACGTTAGCTCCGGCCGATATTGCGGCAGGGGGTGTGACGTTCACCATTACAACAAATGACCCAGACGCCGCCGGCCCCTGCACCATTACGTCCGACCAGGTCTTCGTTAAGATAAATAAACTGCCAACGGTTTTCCTGTCCGGCCTTGAAGCCGTCTACGCGGAGAATAGCGGCCTTGATAACCTGGATGGATTTCCGTTAGGTGGAACCTTTACCGGGCCGGGTATTCTCGCCGGTACTAATACATTCAACCCCGCGATCGCCGGATTTGGAGTGATCACAATCCGCTATACCTATACCGACCCGATCACGTCCTGCACAAACTTTATCGAAAGGACAACGATAGTCAACCCGATCACGAACATCGATTTCTATGTACTGGAAGATAATAGACCAGATGGAGCCAGGAACCCACAAATCTGCGCGAACCAGGGTGACCTTACCCTGATCGGCACTCCGCCGGTTAGTGCAGGATTCGATGTGACGAGGTTCACGGGATTATCACCGGAACTTGTTCCAAGAATTACCTTCGACGGAACAAACTACCGCCTTAACTCGGATGGACTGCTCGCAGGTACTTATCAGTTGCAGTATACATTCACCAACGAGTTTGGGGCCACGACTGTGCTGACAAAAGACCTTATTGTATTTTCAGCCCCCGTCGCAGTCATTGACGTCGGAAATAATTGTATCGAAGATGTCGTCACCTTTGCGGAATCATCATCGATCCCGTCAAACCTGTCGGGTGGAACGATTACCAGCTGGAACTGGTTTTTCGATGAAGCATCAAACGGAAGCAACGGTCCAGTACCCGAGCCTCAGTACTCTTATCTGGGTCCTGGGCAGAAAGACATCAGCCTTGAAGTGTTAACGGATCAGGGATGCCGCAACAAGGCATTTAAAAGTATTGTGATTGGACAACCTCCCATCGCAGATTTTAGCTGGACATCCTACTGTAAGGGTGATGACACAAAATTTAAAGATCTGTCCGATTCCGAATTTGGTTCGATCGACAACTATTCATGGGATTTTGGCGACGGTCAAACGGATGCCACCCAGAACCCGGTTCACCAGTATGCTAATTTCGCCGTGTATGACGTCAAACTTACCGTCTCAACCAATGCCGGTTGTTCGGGAGATACAACGAAGCAGGTATACATTCTCGACATGAAAACGCCACTGCGTACGGCAGGGTACTCGACCGATTTTGAAGCAGGACCGGAGACGTGGGTTGCTGTTGCGAACGGTGCCACGGTAAATAATAGCTGGATTTTCGGTCTGCCGAACGGCAACCTGATCAACGAAGCAGGTTCCGGAACAAACGCATGGTGGACTGGCTCCAATGCGGGTTCATATTTCAATAACGAAGAATCGTTTGTGATCGGTCCATGCCTCAATTTAACGGATCTCAAGCGCCCGATGATATCCATGAAATACTGGGTGGATGCGCAGAAAGGCTTTGACGGAGCGGTTGTTCAATACTCGACTAACGGTGGAGATACCTGGCAGACCATTGGTGACGCCGAGGGCGGCGGGATAAACTGGTACAATACCCGGAACGTGTCCGGAGAGCCGGGTGGTCAAAGTAACTTCGCATGGTCGGATTCCATCCCCGACTGGCAGGATGGCCGCTACAACCTTGATCAGATACCACTGGCTATGCGCGATACAGTGATTCTCAGAATAGCATTTGGCAGCAACGATGACAACCCGGCCGGCAGGGCCCTCAACGGATTTGCGTTTGATGATATCTACGTGGGTGAAAAGAACAGGAATGTTCTCGTCGAACATTTTACAAATGTTAACTCGACTGCCAGCAATCAGGCTAACGACTACCTGGAGAACCTGTACGATCAGCAGATTTCTCTGAAGGACTCCTCCGACTTTATAGCGATTCAATATCATATGGCTAATCCAGGGACCGATCAATTGAATACCGATAATCCCAACGATCCAAAAGCGAGAGCGTTGCTATATGGAATTTCTCAGCCTCCGACTACAATCATGGATGGAATCCAGAACGACTACTTCAACGGCTTTACAGCGAATATTAACCGGGAGGAACTAGATAGAAGGGCGCTTGAAGATCCGTCGTTTGCCATCGAGATCGATACGATCGATTTCCCGACTTCGAATACAGAGATCAAACTGGCGATCAATTACACGTATATCGATAAGTCAAAACCCCTTGACAGGCCTGTGATCCTCCATGCTGCCCTGATCGAACGGGGTGTTAACGGAAATGGAAATGTTGTCCGGAAATTGTTGCTGCAAAGTGAAGGCACTACAGTGAGAAAAACCTGGCAGGAGGGAGACAATGAGTTAGAAAACATCGAATACACGATCGACGTTCCGATTGCCAATCCGGACAGTCTTTATATCGTTGCCTTTGTTCAGGAACTGGCCGAACAGGCGCCGAATGATACCCGCAATATCCTGCAATCGGCCATTGTGAAATACAACCGCAAGGTAGGAATCACTATTGTCGGATTGCCGGATGATCCCGTTAACGGCGAGTTGAGGGACCTTAGCATATACCCTAACCCTGCTTCACAGGTGATGAATTTTTCGTCTACCATTAACCTGAGCCGTGAATATTCATGGGAAATGATCGATCAGCGAGGCGTCACCGTTCTTTCAGGTGACTTGATCCGCGATTTTTCAAACGGTCCGCAGCAGATTGATGTCTCAGGTGTTGCCAACGGTATCTACTTCATTGCGATACAAACGGGAGACCGTTCTGTCGTCCACAAGAAAGTTGCTGTAATGAACAGGAATTAAGTTAACCGGGGATTGCTTCTTTAGCCAGGTCGGGTAGCACGGCTTCGCATTGTTGAACGAATTCGGATACAACAGCGGGAATCTCGCCGAGCTTTGTTCCGTATTTGCTGTTCTCTTCGATATACAGGATGCTCGCGCGGAGCGAGTTCAGGCCCATCAGGGTGAAGGACGGCTTGATCTGGTGAGCCATTCGCGCCAGGTTGTGCCAGTCCTTCTTTTCAAGGGCAATTTTCATTTCGTCGAGTACCGGCGGTATCGTTTGTGTGAATGTAAGCACCATTTCGCGGATGAATTCTTCATTATCGCCGGATACTGACCGGAGGTAATCGAGGTTGTACAACTTGTTTCCAGGCAGCGATTTCTTTGGTGTCTTCTCTTTCGGGGTGATCTTTAACTCCTCGAACAGTTTTCGGTAGAGATCATCCGGTGTGAACGGTTTGGGGAGGTAGTCGTTCATTCCGGCGGCGATACACCGGTCAACATCCGCCTTCGTTGCGTTTGCAGTCAATGCTATGATGGGGACGTTCCGCTGCGGCCCATCCATCATCCGGATGGCCTTCGTGGTCTCGTAACCATCCATCACCGGCATCTGAATGTCCATTAACACAACATCATATTCCTGACTTTTGATTTTTTCAATGGCGACCAGGCCGTTTTCAGCCGTCTCGGTAAAACAGTGCCAGTTTTTTAGTATGCTCTTCGCATAAAGCCGGTTGATATCATTATCCTCCACCAGCAAAACGAACAGTTGAGAAGCCTTGGCATTTTTCAGCGCTTTTGAATTCTTGGGGGAGGAGTAGGAGCGATCGCTTGCCTTCCCGGTTTTATACGGTATGAATACCGTGAAGACGGAACCTGCATGTTCCCGGCTTCTCACCGAAATACTTCCTTTTTGCAACTCCACCAACTGCTTGACGATGGTCAGACCAAGTCCTGTACCTCCATATTTTCGCGTGACGCTGGCATCAGCCTGACTAAAACTTTCAAAAATCGTGGTAAGCTTTTCAGCGGGAATACCAACACCCGTATCAATAACTTCAATACGGACCCAGGTTATTCCCTTTTGTTCCTTTTCCGCCGTACAGTTGATCTTGATCGATCCGGTATGCGTGAACTTAACCGCGTTACTGATCAGGTTAATAAGGATCTGATTTAACCGGACCGGATCTCCCAGCAGAATCTTGTTTAACTTTTCATCGATCTGGTATTCCATCACAATCCGTTTTTCACGGGCCTGATAGGTAAATGTGCTGATCAACGAAGGAAGAATATCCTTAAGATTAAAGGCGATGCTCTCGAATTTCAGTTTACCCGATTCGATGGCGGCAAGGTCCAGGATATCGTTAATGATTACGGTCAGGTTTTCCGCGGAATG
Organism: Chryseolinea sp.; assembly: GCA_041742155.1. GTDB lineage: Bacteria > Bacteroidota > Bacteroidia > Cytophagales > Cyclobacteriaceae > Chryseolinea. The sequence goes on from JBGSJE010000019.1 coordinate 8,612, forward strand.
TTTGATCGCGCTTAAATACGTTTCGCGCTCCTCGTGACTGGTATTCTGACCCAACAGGTTGGCCATCCCCACGATCCCATTGATAGGTGTTCTGATTTCGTGGCTCATATTCGCCAGGAACTGCTCCTTCGCTTTTTGAAGGCGAACCAGTTCAGCCTCATTCTCCTTTCGTTGTGATATATCGCGGCAATCCAGGATAAAACCCTCCAGCCCTTCCTTATGCTTCAGATTGATCGCGTTAAATTCCAGGAAGCGGTAGGTTCCATCCTTACAAAGGAATTGAAACTCGACATTTTCAGAATAGGCACGTTTCTGGCTTTGTTTGAACTGGCGCTTCAGATCCTGCAGTGTTTCGATCCGTACATAATCGAAAAAGTTCTTCCCGATCAGTCTGTTGGACCGGTATCCGAGGGTTTCGTGAACGGATGTGTTATGGTAATGGATTTTTCCGTCGTAGTCTACAACGAAGATAATATCCGAACCGTCTTCCACAACCGCCTTGTAGAAGGATCCTTTTTTTACATATTGTTCGAGTCGCATGCCTGTCTAAATTCCAGCTTCCTCCATTTCCTTCAGGTACCGGTACAGGGAAGATTTGCCGATGTCCAGCCGCTTGGCAACCTCAAGGACATTGTCATCATATTTGTTAAGGAAGTGTCTGATGATCCGGTACATGAATTCCTGCATGCTCATTTCCTGGTAAAGGAACGATTCCATTCTGGCGGTACTGTTGAAACTGATGTCCTGGGGCCGGATTTCCTGATCTTCGGCCATTACGGCCGACAACTCGATGATGGACTTTAATTCCCTGATATTTCCGGGGAAAGAGTATTGTAAAAGTTTTTCCTGTGCTTCCTGGGAGATTTTAAACTTGCGCATCTGGTTTTCAGTGGCAAACTGGTCCAGGAAGTGTTTTGCAATCATCAGGACATCGTTTCCCCGCTCGCGTAACGGAGGCAGGTGAATAGGTAAGCCCAGCAGACGGTAGTAAAGGTCTTCTCTGAATTTTCCCCCTTTCACTTCTTCCGCCAGATCTTTATGAGTGGCCGCGATGATCCGTACGTCAAGTTTGATCACCTGGTTACCTCCGATCCTGGTCACTTCACGCTCCTGAAGTACGCGTAACAGTTTGGCCTGGAGGCTCAGGTCCATTTCACCGATCTCGTCCAGGAATATGGAACCTCCCTCGGCTTCTTCAAACTTCCCGATCCGACGGGTAACGGCTCCGGTAAAGGCACCTTTCTCATGGCCGAACAGCTCGCTTTCAATAAGCTCCCTGGGTATCGCTGCGATATTCACCGCGACAAAGGGTTTGCTTTTCCGCTTCGAATTATAATGTATCGCTTTGGCTACCAACTCCTTACCAGTACCTGTCTCGCCGGAGATACTGACGGAAATATTGGTTTGAACGGCTTTTTCCAGCAATGAAAACGTTTTCCGGATTGCCGGGCTGGTGCCGATGATGCTTTTTTCGAACTCGTATTTTTCCGAGATCTCTTTTTTGAGGTGGTCGATCTCCTTGATGAGGGAAGACCGGTTACGGGCATTATGGATCGAGTTCAGCAGCCGCTCTTTTGTCTCGTGGTCTTTGGATATGTAATCGTACGCACCGGACTTGAGTAGCTCGACGGCGGTGTGGATCTTCTCCTGCGCCGAGACAATAATAACATTGATATTGGGATCCTGACTCCTGATTTGATTAAGGACCTTCTCCCCGGGCATATCAGGCAGGGAATAGTCCAGGGTAACAACAGCCGGGTTTTTGTATAGGTTAGCCAGGCAATCTTTTCCTGTGGTGTAATATTCTACTTCATAGTCCGGATTCAGGCCAAGAACATACTTAAGGAATTTTGTATAGGCAGGATCATCTTCCACGACAAAAATCTTAACAGGGTCTTTTTCGTACATGGGGTTAAGGTAAGGTTAAATAATACGTTATAAGCTCTTGGCTCAGACCACAGTTTTCCCGAAACCTGGCGGACTTAAAAAAATACAAAACACTACAATATATGTCATTGGAAATAAACCGGGGTAATTCGTGAAAAGAAAAATTTGAAAATATGCGTGCTTGAGGAAAATTTGGATAGCTTTAATATGATAGGAGTTATGATCAAAGAGTTTGAGAACCTGAAAGATACAGAGATTGAGCTGATGCTGAAAGCTCCGGTGCTCGTATGTATACTCATTGCCGGCGCCGACGGGACCATTGATAAGAAAGAGATCAAAGAGGCGATAGCCCAGACCCAGAAGAACAATAAATCGGCTCTGGCAGTGTACCTGAGGGAAGTATCACAGGATTTTGAGGATAAACTGAAAATTCTCATTCAGAGTTATCCCTTTGAATCTACACAACGGAATCCTATCCTTATTGAAGAACTTGGCCAGCTGAATAACCTCTGGAAGAAACTGGACCGGTCGTTCGCCACCCATTTTTATCAGATGCTTAAAGAACTCGCGGCTAAGATCGCCGGATCTTCAGGAGGACTCTGGGGAATGAAAACCGTAACTACTGAAGAAGCCAGGTTCCTTCAGCTTCCCATGATCAAAGACCCGTCGAAAAATTAATTTTCGATTTCTTCCTGCCGGGGTAGGGTAGGTTAAGGGGCAATTTTCATCTTTGTACCTGGTTTTTGCGCCTTCATTCGATATGGCTTCAGGTTCGTCCGTATTTGGTAGTTCAGTTGTTCCTTTCCGTCTGGTGTTTCTGATGTGGGCTGCGTTCTACCTGGAATACATGATCGGATTCAGGCTGAGTGCATTCGGAATTGTTCCCCGAACCGCTTTTGGCCTGATCGGAATTTTTACCGCCCCGCTCATTCACGGTGATATTTTGCACCTGCTCTCAAACACGATCCCCATGTTATTCCTCGGGGCCGTCCTGTTCTATTTTTACTACCCCATCGGTGGGCAGGTTTTTTTCAGATCATACTTTTGGACGAATATCCTCGTCTGGCTATTTGCCCGCCCGGCCAACCATATCGGGGCGAGCGGCGTAGTTTATGCACTCGCCTTTTTTCTGATCTTTTTCGGATTATTTCGCCGCGATTTTTTGTCAATTTTTATTTCCACTGTGGTGCTTATCCTGTATGGCGGTGTTTTTTATGGCGTACTCCCCACTGATCCGAGAGTCTCCTGGGAATCACACCTTGCCGGAGCGTTGGTAGGAATCGGATCCGCTATTACCTTTAGCAACAAAAAGAAAGTGACCTGATGGATGCAAACGTCAAGAAAATTCTGACCGACCTGAAAGCGAAAAAGTATGCGCCTGTTTATTTCCTGCAAGGGGAAGAGACGTATTACATTGACCTGATCTCCGATTTTATAGAACAAAAGGTACTTTCGGAGGCTGAGAAGGGTTTCAACCAGGTTATACTCTACGGAAAAGATGTAACCATGGCCGCCGTGCTCACGCATGCCCGGCGCTTTCCGATGATGGCCGAACGCCAGGTAGTGATTGTTAAGGAAGCCCAGGATATCCAGGATATCAACAAGGAGATCGGAGGGAAGCTGCTGCTGGATTACCTTGCCCGGCAGGTACCGAGCACCCTGCTCGTGTTCTGCCATAAGAACAAAAGCCTGGATAAACGAAAGGAACTGGGAAAGAAGATCGACCAGTTTGCGGTTACATTAAACACAAAGAAATTATACGATAATCAGCTGCCCGAATTTGTGCAGGAGTATACCAGGGAGAAAAAGGTATCTATCGACGATCGCGCGGCTCTTGCGATCTGCGAATTTGTAGGAAATGATCTTCATCGACTGGCCAATGAGATCGACAAGCTGATCATTTCGCTGCAGCCGGGAGAGGAGATTTCTGCCGAACGAATCATGAATCAGGTGGGTGTTAGTAAGGAATACAACATTTTCGAACTGCAAAAAGCGATTCTGAACCGTGATTCTTTACTGGCCAATAAGATCGTCAATCACTTTGAGCGCAACACGAAAAAGAACCCGATCATCCCCGTTGTCGCTTACCTCTATTCCTTTTTCAGCAAGGTGCTGATGGCGACACAGGCTTCAGATAAAAGTGACAAAGGACTTGTTAGTGAACTGAAAGTGAGTCCCTATGCTGCTCGTGATTACACCTTGGCTTTACGTCAGTTTCAGCAACAGAAGGTCATTGAGAACATCAGTTCCCTGAAGGATGCCGACCTGAAGTTAAAAGGTGTAAACAACGGCTCGGCGGACGAAGGACAAATTTTCCGCGAGTTGATCTGGCGTCTGATGAACTAGCTAATCGCATTATTCGTCCATAAATTTGGACATTTCCACTTCCACGTATTACCTTTAAGTCCAGGCAATTGAGTCCTGGCTAATTTTTTAAGCTTTTTTTTGGTTCCGTATTTGCAATATTTTTTTTGGAACACTGTTTTAATCACAACATACAAACGTCGTAATGTATAGGTTCATAGCCTTTTGCTTTCTTATTGTATTTACTCAACGGGTCGCGGCCCAGGATCAGCTTTCGCAACAGAAAGTAGAAAAGCTCTACGAACGGGGTACAGAATTAATTGCTCACTCGAACTTTGGCGCTGCCCGCGCCGTTTTTTCAGACTTCCTGGATGCCGCATCTCCAAACGACTCCAGAAGAGGAGAAGCAGAGTACTATGTGGCGTTCAGCGCCCTGAGCCTTGGACATCGCGACGGCGAAAAGCTCATCGACGATTTTATCGATCACCATCCCTCCAGCCCCAAAGCATCGACCGCGTACTATGACCTCGCCGTATTTTTCTACGCCGAATCAAACTACACCAAGGCGTCCACCTATTTTAAAAAGGTTGACTTTCCGGCACTCACCGTTGATCAGCAGAGCCAGGGACATTTTAAGTGGGGTTACAGTTACTTCAATCAGAAAAAACTCGACGAAGCCCTGGAACAGTTCAATTTCGTCAAACGGCAGAGCAACGCCTACTCGCCGGCAGCCAATTATTATGCAGGGTTTATCGAATACTCAAAAGGAAAATTTGATGAAGCTCTCTTTGATCTTAAGAAAGCGGAGTCGAGCCCCGCATACACGAAGATCGTTCCTTATTTGATCCTGAATATCTACTATAAGCAGGGGCGCTATGACAACGTGATCGAATACGGCAATACCCTCAAAGACCGGACCGACCTGACCAATTCAAACGAGATCGCCATGCTTGTGGCAGAAGCCCAATATTATAAAGGGGATTTTAAGAAAGCTCTGGACTCTTATCAAAAATACCTCGACAATTCCGCTAAAGCGGAGACCGGCCTTCTTTTCAGAGCCGGCTATGCCAACTATGCCGCCGGTAACACTTCTAAAGCCATTGAGTATCTGGACAGGGCCTCCGCGGCGAAGGACACCGTCAGCTATTACGCATCCTATTACCTGGGTATACTGTATTTGAAACAAGGCAACAAACCTTATGCGCTCAATGCTTTTAACTATGCCAAGAAAAATCCAAAGGATAAGAAGCTGGCCGAAGAAAGTTCATTTCAGCTCGCTAAGGTGTCCTATGACGCAGGCAAGCCGGATCTCGCGATAGACGAGTTTGAACGATTCCTGAAGGAATACCCGGAGAGTGAACACACGGTTGAAGTAAAGGAACTGCTGGCCCAGGCCTACGTGAACGGCAATAATTTCAACAAAGCCATCGAATATATCGAAGCTCTGCCGTCGCGGAATCAATACATCAATCAGGCCTATCAAAAGGCAGCCTTCCTGAAGGGTTCGGAGCTATTTAATAAGAATGAATATGAGCAGGCGGTTCAATTCTTTAACAAATCGCTGGAACAGCCCATCGATAAGGAATATGTCGCGCTGGCAAGTTTTTGGAGAGGCGAAGCGTATTCTATCGGAAAAAAATACGACGAGGCGGCGAACAACTACCTCCGGGTAGTAAGCCCCGGCGGGACGAGCGACCAGGACCTTTTGATCAAGGCCCGGTATGGATTAGGTTACGCCTATTTCAACCTTGAGTCATTCGACAAAGCGTTGTTCAGCTTCAAAGAATTTGTAAACAAAGGGAATAAGGATACACCGAATTATTCCGATGGTGTGATCCGTCTCGCCGACTGTTACTATGTGGCGAAACAATACGACGAAGCATTGCTTTACTACAACCGGGCGAGAACCATCGGCTCGTCGGATAACGATTATGTGTTGTTGCAATCCAGCGTTATTTACGGTATCCAACGGAAGTATGCTGAGTCGAAAAATCAGTTCGCCAGTATGATGAAATCCTACCCCCGGTCCCAATACCGGGACGAGGCGATGTTCCAACAGGCGCAATTCGAGATCGAACAAGGTAACTACCAGGCTGCTGTAGATGGTCTGACCACCTTGATCCGGGAGGGCGCCAATTCGCGTTTTTTACCGTACGCGTTCATGAGGAGAGGAGCTTCATTTTATAATCTGAAACAGTACGATAAAACAATAGGCGACTACACAGCAGTTATCAGACAGTTTCCGGGCCACCCGGCAGCGCAGGAAGCCCTGCTTCCCCTGCAGGAAGCGTTGACTATTGCCGGCCGTTCCGGTGAGTTTGAGAAGTACCTGACGCAGTTCAAGAGCGCTAACCCGGACAACAAAGGCCTGGAACCGTTGGAGTATGAGACGGCAAAGAATCTTTATTTTGATCAGCAATATCAGAAAGCGATTACCGCCCTCAACACATTCGTGACTTCGTACCCGCAGTCTGCAAGAGGGCAGGAGGCACGGTACTATATTGCCGAATCACACTACCGTCTCCGTGACTATGACAAGGCTCTTCCGATTTACAAGGAGTTGAGCAGCGACATGACTTTTAGTCTCGCCAACAAAACGGTTGCCCGCGTGGCTGAAATAGAGTTTAAACAGGGACGGTACGAGAACGCCGTCACATCGTACCATAGTGTTGAAAGACTCGCCGCGAACAAGAAGGATCAGTATTATGCATGGTCCGGGTTAATGGAATCATTTTACCTGTTGAATAAATATGATTCCGCGGACGTGTACGCCAGGATCATCCTGGACCGCGGGAACGTAAATGCCGGCGCTCAAAACAAGGCAAGCTTATACCTTGGTAAAACAGCCATGGGGCGGGGCGATTTTGAGACGGCCAAGGATGAATTCCTCAATACACTCAACGCGGCGCAGGATGAATATGGAGCGGAGGCAAAGTACCTTTTGGCCCAGATCTTTTACCAGCAAAAGGAATACAAACAATGTTATGAGACACTGGTTAGCCTTAACAATGATTTCGCGTCGTACCAGGATTGGGTAGGGAAATCGTATTTATTACTCGCCGACAACTTTGCCGCTATGGATGATTTGTTTCAGGCAAAGGCGACCCTTCAATCCCTCATCGACAATTTCCCATTGCAGCCGGTGAAGGATGAAGCGAAGAGAAAGCTGAACCAACTGGACCAACGCCAGGCTGAAAAACAAAAACTGATTGAAGCGGACACATTAGATAACAACCGTTAATTATTCTAAATACAGAGGAGAAGTATGTTGATCACACATCGCAGTTCTGATACAGGTCGAAACACGACAATGTTGCTGATTATTCTTTTCAGCTTCGCTCCGGCTGTATTATTCGCTCAGGATACAAAGGATTGGGAAGACGGTGAAATTGAAAATGTTGAAATTGAAATCGTAAAGGAACGGCAGATCACATTACCGAAGGCAAATCGCAACTTTGAAAAAATTCCCCCACGTGCATCCGAACCGATCAAGCCACCGATCACATACGATTTCAGATCCTTTAATTTCCAGGCCCCCCAGATCAATACACAGGTGAGACCGTTAAAATTGAAACAGGAAGGTCAGTCGCGTGTATATGGAGGTTTCGTCAGAGCAGGATTTGGGAATTATGTTTCGCCATTGCTGGAGGGATACATTAACTCGACCCGGGATAAGAATAAACTGATCGGGGCCCACGTCTACCACAGCAGCTCGGATAAAGGCCCTGTGGATGACAGGAACTCCGGCAGCGGCACATCCGGTATCGCTGTGTTCGGGCAATCGTTCAATGAGAATATCGCGCTTTCGGGAAATGCCGCGTTTGAGAACAGGACAACCCATTTCTATGGTTACCCGGAAGGGCAGGAAGTAAAGGCAAATTCAATAAAACAGTCATTCAATCTCTTTAAGATCTCCGGATCGTTATCCAACGCCAGGAACTCGGATTTCTCTTATAAGCTGGGCGCGGCGTTTAACCATATGGCTGATAAGTACAATGCCCGGGAGACGGAGGTTGACTTTTCGTTCAAGTCCGCTTATGAGATCGACGAGGATTCGCGCATTAACATCAAGGCGGACTACATCATCCTCAACAGAAAGGATATACAGGTAGAAGCCAAACCCCGCAACCTGTTTACAATCGCGCCGTCGTACGAATTTCTGCCGGTAGAGGACCTTAAAGTCAGTGTCGGGTTTATTGTTGCGTTTGAAAACGATACGATCGATTCCAAGAGCACGCATGTTTACCCCGATCTGAAAGCCACATATCCGCTTAGCCCGTCAGTTGATGTTGTCGCTACATTGACCGGCGGAATTGACAAAGTTTCGCTTCAATCCCTTTCTTACGAGAATCTGTGGCTTGCCCCCAATGTTGGGGTATTCCATACAAACCGCGCGCTTGATTTTGGTGTTGGCCTCAATGCCAAGTTGGGAAACCAGGTTGCCGTTCACACCGGGCTTTCGTTTACCAGCCTGAAGAACCTGTATTACTTTGTTAACTCGGATGCCGACCAGTCGAAGTTCAACACGGTTTATGACGGCGGTGCGGGGACCAGGCGAACGAATCTTTATGCTGCGCTTAGCTATGTTCAGTCGGAGACCGTAAAATTTATGCTTCGCGGTGATTTTTTTAATTACGGTACCGGAAGCGTTGCTGAAGCCTGGCATCGCCCCACCTACAGGTTATTGGTAAACGGATCGTACAACTTATACGAGAAAATCTTGTTTCATGCCGGCGTTATTGCACAGGGAGGTATGAGAGCATTGGATCCTGTAACAGACCGGACTGTCAAACTTGACGGAGCGTTCGATATCAACTTTAAGACAGAGTACCTTTTTTCAAAAAGCTTTTCAGCATTTGTGCAGCTGAATAATATTGCATCAAACAAGTATCCGCTGTTCCTGCATTACCCGGCTCGCGGGTTTCAAATTATGGGAGGAATAACATGGAGCTTCTGATGAGCGTACGACCGGGGCAACGACGGAAAGGTGGATACATCCGAACCACTTGTACCGGTGAAATTTTAGCTTAATTTTGTATAATTACTTGGTACTTAACCATAAAGCCTAGAATATGGCAAGAAGAAAAAAACAAAACGAAGATCAGCCTCAGGAAAATCTTGAGGGTTCCGACGATACATTCGGACTCCCTGAAATTGAATACGAGCCGTTAAAGCGGAGTGTTCAAGAAGAGGACGTGAAAGACACGGAGATCTCCGAGCCACAGGCAGAGTCACCCGTTGTTCCCGAATTGGATCAACCCGTGGAAGAACCGGCCGCGGAGCAGGAGATCAAGGAAGAGTTTGTTGAAGACAATCAGTTTTACGAGCCGTCTTATTCTTATTCATATCAGGATGAAAAACCGGCTATCTGGCCGAAGGTGCTGGGTATCCTGCTGGTACTGGCTGTCGTCGGCGCCGGTATATGGTACTTTGTGGATTTTCGTCCCAAACAATTGGCGAAGGAAGAAAAGGAGAAACGCGAGCTGTTAGCGATCCAGGAGGAGGCGAGAAAGAAGGAGGCGGAACGTCTCGCGGCGCAGCGTCAGTTGGAAGAAGAACAAAAGAAAGCTGCTGCGGCGGCAACACCGGTTGACACGAGGCCTCCGGGTACAATTGAAACACTAACCGGCCGCTCCGGACGTTATTATGTTGTCGTTGCCAGTGCGATTGACGGAGACCTGATCATGGATTACGCGAAGAAATTAAGCTCCAAAGGAGTGACAGCCACAATTATTCCACCATTCGGTAAAACCAAATTTCACCGGCTTGCGGTAGCAGAAGGCGATACGTATGCGAACGCACAGGCTACTGCCGACGGCATGAAAGGCGGTGATTATGGAGATAAGGTCTGGGTGGTCAAGTACTAAACGCAATTTGCCTATACGTACATTATACTCAGGTGAATAGCATTCACGAAGACCTATTTTTTAAACTAACCAGTCCAGATGATCTTACTTCAAATTGTAACAGACGTTGCTACTGTGCCGGAATCAGCCGAGGGGCAATCTTTATCCGTCATTGACCTGGCAATTCAGGGTGGATTTATGATGGTACCCATCGCATTGTTGTGGGTACTGGCAATCTATCTATTTATCGAGCGTATACTGACGATTAACAAGGCAAACCAGGACCCGGAGAGTTTTATGGGTAGGGTAAAGGAACTTGTTCTCCGTGGCGATATAGGAGGGGCAAAAATGCTTTGTGCCCAGAATAATACACCCGTAGCAAGGATGATCGAGAAGGGGATATCGCGGATTGGAAGTCCGTTGAAAAACATCGAAGCCTCCATCGAGAATGTGGGCAAGATCGAAGTGTTCAAACTTGAAAAAAACCTCGCAACCCTGGCTACCATCGCGGGAGCAGCTCCTATGATGGGATTCCTGGGAACAGTTATCGGGATGGTTGAGGCATTTATTGCGATTTCACAGGAGGAAGGTTCGGTGAGTCCTAAATTATTATCGTCCGGGATCTATACGGCAATGATTACCACGGTTGCCGGACTAGTAGTGGGAATTATCGCTTACCTCGCCTACAACTTCCTGGTGTCAAGGGTTCAGAAAGTGATCCACAAGATGGAATATACGTCAATTGATTTTATTGACCTCCTCCAGGAACCCCGGTAAGTTTAAACCTGTTTAAGAGTCATATGAATATTGGTTCAAAAAGCAAAATCGATGCGAGTTTCAGCATGGCGTCCATGACTGACCTGATTTTTCTTCTGCTTGTGTTTTTTATGCTTACATCGTCCTTTGTAACTCCGTCCGGCTTGCCTGTTAACTTGCCCAGCAGTAAGGCAAGCAGCATTGAAGTGCAGAAGGTTTCCGTGACGGTAACAAAATCCCTTCAGTATTATGTCAATGAGAAGAAGGTCACGAAAGCCACACTGGAGGGAGAATTGAAGAGCAGACTGGGTGGAGCAGGCGGTTCCGTTGTCCTGCACATCGATAAGGATGTGCCATCCGAACACCTGGTGTATGTTGCCGGACTTGCGACATCCCTGGAAGCCAAGGTTGTTATAGCGACCAAGCCAAAATAAAAATGACAGAGACAGAACAGGAAAAGAAAAACAAAAGGATTGCGCTTTTATCCACTGTCGGGATACAGGTGCTTGTCCTGTTGTTGCTGTTCCTGATTGTTGCCTGGCGTGCGCCGAATCCTCCTCTTCCCGAATACGGTATTGAGTTGAATTTTGGAATGGATACGGAAGGAAGCGGCGAAATACAGCCCGAAACGCCGGTGGGTAATGAAGGCGACCAGGAAGAGGAACCTGCTCAGCAGGAGGAACAACCGGAAGAAGTAAAAGAAATTGTAAAAGAAGAAGTAAAGGAGGAAGCCAAACCGCAGGATATTAAAGCTGTGGAGGAGCAGGTCGTTTCCAAAGTGGAAAGCCCCGTTACCGTCAAGGAGAAAAAGGAAGAAGTGAAGCCCATTGAAAAGCCTAAGGACAAAGTGGAGGAGAAAAAAGTTGAGGAGAAGAAAATTGAGGAAAAAAAGGTAGAGAAAAAGCCTGAGGTTGATTCAAAAGCAGTTTATAAACCGAGTACACAACCCGCCGAATCCGACAAGGATGGGGATAAGGAAGGTAAACCCGGAAGCCAGGGCGATGATAAGGGTAAGACCGGTGACAAAGGAAGTCCGGAAGGGAAACTGGATGCGAAAGCGCTTTATGGACAACAAGGCGGAGGGGGCGGAGGCGTCTCCATGTCCGGATTCAATGGCTTTGACTGGCCCAAGGTTCAAACTCCATCTTTGCCGGACGATGCCTACGGTGTTTACGAGTTCATCGTCAAAGTCGATGATCAGGGCGATGTGATTTCAGTTACGCCGTTGCAGCGTGGATTAAGCCTGGAAGCAGAGCGAAAATTGAAAGAAGTTATTCAACGCCTTGTTTTTGTCCCCAAAGGTTCAAATCTGCCGCCGCAGTCTGAAGGAAGGATCACGTTTCGTGTCGTGTCTAAATAATTCGGCTTGCCGGTATCCTGGTTTTTTTCGGAAATATCATATCAGTTCATAAAGAATTTAGCTTTTTTAAAGCTATATTTAGTATATAAATATGCCGTTATGCCAGTTGATTTTGAAAAACCTGCCATCCAGGCCCTTCGTTATCTTTTTTCGGAGTATAAAAAAGGCCCGGGCGTAATCCATTCGATAAATCCGATCGCAAAAAAGTACAAGATCGACCCGGTTGTTCTTGGTGATTATTTAATGGACAATGGATGGGTAAGGGAATGTTGGTCTTATTCGGGAAATGTAATTGCTTGCCGTATAACGATCCAGGGGATCGAAAAAGTTGACCCTGTTTACGTGCAGGACAAAATGGGAAATATCCTGGGAGTGCTGGCTGACGCCGGACATCCTAAACCACTGATGGAGGTCCTGGAATTTAATATTGAGGAATACTCGATCGCCTCCGATATCGTGAATCAGTTACAAAAACTAGGCCTTGTACGAATCGATAACTCCGAACGGACCCTCCGAGTCGGTCTCACCGATGCAGGATTAAAATTCCATGAACGAAGGCACAATGGGCTCCTCACCCTGGTAGCCTAGAGTCTCAATTTCTTCATTGATCAAAGCGAATGAATTTCAGGTTGATGATGTCGTCATTAGGCTTGTTGTTCCTGACGACTACAATGTATACATCATGCCTACCTGATACAGATGTGTCAAACGTCCCGGAAACGGTTTTTACCGCATCCCATCCACCGGTAGCACTATACGGTGTTCGTGCGATCACGGGACCGGCCTGCGAGTCGATCCGGACTTCGATCGATCCATCCTTGCTGGCGGAAGCGTATTCATAGGTTAAACCGCGGATTCCCGTGAGGTCGATATTCCTGAACAGCAGGTAAGACTTGTGATTACCACCACTCAGGTTGTTGCCGAACCGGCGGAATCCGGTATATGCGTCGGCATAGACGGTTTTTATCTTTGCGTTCCGCAGGATAACCACCTCGCCGCCCGTCAGCGGCCCGATGCCGTTGTGTCCTTTGTCCTGATAAGTAGCCGAGATCATATATACACCCTGAGGTTCATCTTCCTTATGTTCGTTCAGACGCAGGGTTCCCTGCAGCCCGATGGGAGTTCTTTCACCGGGAGCGTCCGCCAGGGAGAGGATATACCGAACCATTTCGTTTGCATCCTGCGAAGAGATCTGTGGATGAGCAGCCATGACATGCTCCTTTCCCCAGTTTCCGCCACCGCCGCTTATGATCTTCTTCGACAGAGTGGAGACAGAGCCCGGCTGCCCCTTGTATTTTTCAGCTACCGCCCGGTAGGATGGCCCGACGGATATTTTGTCAATGGTATGGCATGCCTTGCAGTCGCTGTTCGCAATTAACGTATATCCCAACGGTAATGCCGCAGATTGGCCGGCGGGAACATTAGCGGTGCCCGGTTTTGGCCGGTATTCGTAAAATACAGCTACATCTTTCGGATCGACACTTCCATCTTCCTTGTCCGTGGCTTTGACGGTGTAACGGAAGACTTTGTTATCCCAGTAAAAGGATTTATTCGACTGTGACTGAATGGAAATTTCAGGGGGTGAATTTCCGGCTTTGACCAGCACCGTATCGGTTCCCGTCGCACCGGATTGATCCTTCACACGAAGCACAGCCTGGTACATTCCTGGTTTATCGTAGGTATACGTTGGATTGGCTACTGTTGACCCGACGGTCTTGCCATCGAACATCCACTCGTAATGGAAGGTATCGTTGTCGTCCGGATCATTCGTGCCGCGGCTGGTGAACAGCACTCGTAGCGGTACCTCGCCCGCAACTTCCTTCCGCGGTGGCAAAGCTCTTTCGGAGGTCAGGAAGACCCGCCTATCGATCAATGCCGATGCCGCGGAGTCGACAATCCCTGCCTTCGCGACAGGGCTGCGGTTTCCAGCGGAGTATTCGATCTTTACCAACCTGGCATCGTCATTGTCCGCGCCGTAAACAGATCCGTACTCCAGCATGTACATGACACCATCCCTTCCGAAGGCCAGATCGATAGGCCTTCTGAAATCTCCGTTGGCGGTCATGAACGGCTCGCTTTTCAGGTAGTTCTCATCGCCATCGAAACGCAGCGCCAGGATCCAGTTTCTCATCCAGTCGAACACGAACAACGCGCCATCGTAATACGCCGGAAATTTCACAGATGATGAGCTCCTGTCGAATGTATAAAACTCGCCGGCCATGGCGCTTCTTCCACCCTGGCCCAGCTCGGGGAATTTTTCCGATGCTGCATAAGGATACCATATCATGGCGGGTAGGGCAGGAGGTAACTGTGAAAGGCCTGTATTATTGGGCGAGTTGTTCACGGGTGATTCCGGGTTAAAGAGGGCACCTGGCGTGTTGGTGGCAAAATCCCATTTGAAGTACGCCTGGTTGTTGCCCACAAAATAGGGCCACCCGAAATTGCCGGCCTTTTTCGCCTGGTTGAATTCGTCGTAACCTCGTGGTCCCTGAATGCTGTCTTTACCGGCATCCGGCCCGATCTCACCCCAGTATAGCACCGACGTTTTGGGATTGACCGCGATCCGGTAGGGATTACGGCAGCCCATGGCATATATTTCGGCCCGTGTCTTTTCTGTTCCGGGTCTGAATAAGTTTCCTTCCGGAATAGTGTAAGTCCCGTCCGGTTCAGGATGGATCCGGAGGACCTTTCCCTTCAGATCATTGGTATTCGCTGCGGACCGTTGCGCATCTAAGCTGTAAAATTCAGGTCCCGGTCTTTCATCGATGGGGGCGTACCCGTTTGACGGAAATGGGCTTGAACTGTCACCCGTCGACAGGAACAGGTTTCCGTCCTTATCCCATGCCAGGGAGCCACCGTGATGGGCGCCGCTGTTTTCCTGAACAGGAACTTCCAGGAGTACTTTTTCAGAAGCGAGGTCCAGCGTATTGTCGTCGTTCACCCTAAACCTGGAGAGGTTAAAAATAATGGGTTCTTTTTCAGCGGGAGGCGAGTAGTAGATGTAGATGAAATGATTGGATTCAAAGGCAGGATCAAGTGTTACTCCGATCAGGCCTGTGCCGCCCTTAGTGGCTACGTTGAACTGGTGAACCAGCGTATTCTTATTGGTTTTTGTGTCGTACACGGACAGGTTGGCACTTCGTAACTCGGTGTAGAACACCCGCCCGTCAGGCGCAACAGCGAGTTCCATCGGGGTATCGAGGTCGTTCACGAGCACTGTTTTGACAAAGCGGTTTTCTTCGGGTACTGCGACGGCATAGGCCTTCCGGTAGTCCAGTTTACCGTTGCCCATGGCGTATTGAATTCCACCCAGGATGTGTTTCAGGAACATTGGTTCGCTGAAGCTGGAATCCGTATGACCAAGGCCTGTGTAAAAAGCCCGGCCTCCGTCGAACTCGTGGAACCAGGAAATAGGATGATTACTTCCATTGGTTCCACCTTCGTAAGTGCTCTCGTCGAGGTATGCCAAAACCTTGATACCCGGATAAAACGACCGGTAATTGTACCACTCATCCGTTCTTTCCCAGGAAACAGGCAGGCCCTTCGTTGATAGATGGGTAGTATCCGTCACGGTTACCACAGCTTTCCGGACGTTCGGGTTGTGTGGATGACTGGAGAAATGAGCTCCCACTAATTTATCGTACCACGGCCATTCATACTCGGTATCAGCGGCTGCGTGAATTCCAACATACCCGCCGCCAGCCTGGATATACCGTTCAAAGGCGGCCTGCTGTTCAGCGTTTAGCACATTCCGTGTCGTATTATTAAAAATTACCGCATGGTATTGCTTCAGGTTATAGTCGTCAAAAAATTCAGCGTTTTTGGTCGTATCAACCAGAAAGCCATTCTCTCTTCCGAGGTTATAGATCGCGTCAATTCCAAAAGGTATGGAAGTGTGTTTCCACCCTTTGGTTTTCGAAAAGACGAGGACCCGGGGAGTGGTTGTTTGATCGCAGGCGTTGAATAAAATCAGAATACAAGGCAGCAAAAATGTGGCGATAGCACGATAAACAATCGATTTAGGCGGTAACATAGAGAGGTATCTGTTTGCTTAAAAGTAATGTTTCACTTCCAGCATTTCCAGAATTCTTGATGGCCGGCTATCGCCCGTATTTTTGTGGTATTATTGGGGTGTTTTTGTATTTCCACCCCTTGCCTACGACGTGATCACATTGGTTAATTCCAGGTTTTTGTTCCTTAGATCCATACCTCCTTCCAGAACGGATTTCAGATTTGTAAGGTAAAATATCCAGCCCCTCGAGTCACCGACATAGTGCCGGAGCATGGTCTCGGTATCCGTGGGCAGTTCACTTTCCACCAGTTCAACGATCGTTTCGCCGGCTTCTTCGTGAACAGATATGGTGACGGGGCACCCCATTGAAAAAGTGAAAGTCATCCGGTTGAGGCCGTTTGTGCTGAGGATTTTTCCTCTTTCCACAACGGAATCGGGATATCCATGCCAGTACCATTCATACGTATACCCGGCCCGCACCGGTTCATTTCTTCCGGTTTCCCTGCCATCGGGATCCCGGAATATTGCTCTCCTTAAGAACCATGACTCCAACGATGCAGCCGATGTCCAGGCGTTGTAGGTTATTTCCGGAACGGCCATGACGTTTACCCTGAGTTTAAAATTACTCCATTGAGATTCCATGATCGTGTTGTTTAATGACTACATCAAAGAAAGCGATGGGAGAGGAGAACGATTTCTTGAAAATTGAGAATTTAAATTTCCGACATCACCAATTGCTAACTTGTTTTTCGGTACGCCGCTGGCGTTATACCAAATCGTTTCTTGAACAAACCCGTAAACGACGATGGACTTTCGAAACCAATACGCTGGCAAATAACGCCGACCTGTTCTGCGGTAGTTGAAAGCAGGTGCTTTGCATAACCGAGCCGGAGTTGGGTCAGGTATTGCCCGGGTGTGACGTTGAACGCCTGCTTGAATAAGCGGAGGAAGTGTTCTTCGTTCATCATGGCGATAGTGGCTACCTGGTTCAGGGTTACAGGCGTGCAGAAGTGCTTTTCCATCCACTGCTTGCCGAGGCACAGTCGCTTGTACAGGTCGATTCGGGTTGATTCCCTGACAACGTTAAGGTTAGACGATACCTGCATGGCGGAATAGTTTTCAAGGATAAGGTCATTCAGGATGGAACGGAGTACCATGTCGGCCTTTAAGGCATGAAAGGAAGCGCAGCTTTTCCCCAGATCCAGAAGGGTGAGCATGTACGTTTTCAGGGATGCATGTGTATAGTGAATGTATTCGATAAGGCTGAAATCAACGGGCGTCCGGCCACGGCTATCAGGCGGGGTGAGAAGGTTGCTGTTCTGAATAATTCCGGATAGTGTCGTATTGAAGATAACGATCACGGGAACTGTGCCCGCCCTTTTTACTTCCATCGCCAGCGAACTTCCTTTACTGATGACAATAAAACAGTCTTCCGTGAGGCTGGTTCGTTTTCCGTTGATCCGAACATCCGCCTCTCCCTTCAGAACCGATAGTAACGCCAGCGCTGAGCGATGTTCCTCCACCTGCCGGGGTACCCCGACCTCTTCCGTAAAGATATAGTGATCATCCGCATAAAGGCCGCTTGTGGCACTTGTTGACGATTCGTAGCGGGACAATGGGCGTATGATCATATGTATTGAATCCTTTACATACCCATCATGATAAACGCGCCCCAATAGTAAGGATCTTTGAATTTTGTCATCAGCTGAAGCTGAGCCTGCTTGAAAGCTTTTTGTTTGTTTCCGAGTTTGAGCCAGTTGCTGTAGAAGTTGGTCATCAGTTGCTGTGTAGCCGCGTCATCTACTTTCCACAAGCTCATGATGAGCGCGTCTGCGCCGGCGACCTGAAAGGCCCGTTGAAGGCCATAGACTCCCTCGCCGGCTTTAACTTCTCCCAGGCCGGTCTCGCAGGCGCTCAGTACAATAAGCTCTGTACCTTCGAGGTTAAGATTCATCGCTTCATAGGCGGTAAGAATACCGTTGTCGTTGCTTTGTAAATTAGGCTCTGCTTTTCCCGTTACCGTTTTACCGGCGCCTGCCAGTAACAGACCCGATCGGAGCAGGGGATTATCGGCGGCATTGTCCATGTGTACGCCAAATCCGGAACCCGATTGTTCCACGTCCTGCAGAAAATACCCGTGTGTTGCAATATGCAGAAGGGTATTACCTTTTACACTTTTAAGATTTGCTTCCGTTGCCGTTTTTTGGGTGAATTGAGCCGGGGTGTAACCCGCTGTCTTCAGCATTTTATTGATACCGTCGATCTCAATTTTTGTTCCCGGTAAGGCAGCCACTTCCTTGGACCCATAGTCGGGAAAACCGATCAATGTTGCTTTTTTTGCAGCCGTTCCTTTTTTCCGGCTCTTCAAAAGAAACAGGTCCTTGGAATTGCCCAGCGTAATAAAATCATATTTGCTGATGGCATATTCTCCCGTCCCTTTTTTGAGCGTATTCAAATTGATCTGATTGTAGACTCCATCGGGTGATAAATAGATCACTTTTTTCGAGCCGACCAGGGGCTCGATCCGGGCCCAGTACTGATCGTAAGAATAGTCGTCGGATATCCGTTGCTGGATAGCGTTACGGTAGAATTTGGCATACCGTGTATCGAGCTGAAGTCCGTTGTCCAGTATGGCAAGCGTTGGGAGTTCCGCCTCCTTGGTCAGGATCAGCGCGGCATATTTCGCCTCGGGCGTGAACTTCTGATCAAATTGCGTGATCCGGATGATTTCAACGACGGCTTCATTGACACCCAGGAGATCCTTGATCTGCTTATAGCTGACCTTCTGTGTGGAATACCCGGCCAAAAACTCTTTGCTCGTTTCGGAGAGCTTTTTTTCCATTGCATTGGTACTGCGTTCAATGGAGTCCAGGTTTATTTTTTGTTCTTTTAGGTCATCTTTTGAATAAGCATAAAGCCTCGCCAATGTTTCCTTCTGATCAAGCCAGGCCCTGTAGTCTTTGATTAGGGACTGGTTACCACTGGCCAGGATATTCTTTTTAATCTTGTTGGTGGAACTGAGCAGCAATGCTTTTGTAGCCATCTGGTAATCGTACAGGTCCTGAAGTACGTGAGGGTTGCTCGCGCTGGCTTCGATCGCAAAATTGTAGAAACGCTGGAAACGCGGGGACATAACGTCCCAATACTTCGTTTTTTCCGA
The DNA here is from genome assembly GCA_041742155.1 of Chryseolinea sp. Classification (GTDB taxonomy): domain Bacteria; phylum Bacteroidota; class Bacteroidia; order Cytophagales; family Cyclobacteriaceae; genus Chryseolinea. The sequence goes on from JBGSJE010000019.1 coordinate 27,937, forward strand.
CTCGCTCATCGGCGGAAAATAATGATTGATAAAATCAATCGACTTATCCATTACCTTCCTGTAGGTCATATAAGCCTTGTCCAGTTCTTTTTTCTTCCAGTATAAAACGGCGATATCTTCCTGTGATTGAACATAGTTCGGGTGATTGATGCCCAGTGTCTTTTCACGGATCGAAAGAGCCTTGTCCAGCAACGGTTCAGCTTCCCCATACCGTCCTTTGTACCGGTAAAAGTTTCCCAGGTCATTGATGGTCTCCGCATATGACGGATTGTCCTCACCGAATTTTGATTTGTAGATCGAGGCCGACCGTTTCAGAAGATCTTCGACTTTTTCTTCCTTACCCATCGCCATGTACAGTGCAGCCTGGCTGTTCAGCATGCTCGCCAGGTCCGGGTTGGTCTTGCCCAATCTTTTTTCCATTCCCAGGTAGATCGCTTCCGCCTCCGCGTACTTTCCCATTTGCTGGAGCAGGAGTGCCTGGTTAGACAGGAACTTCAGGCTGTTGTTTGTTTTGGAATCCTTCAGTCTTTCCGTTGTGGCAATGGCGTCTTTAAGTATCCTGTCTGCATCTTCGTAACGCCCGATTGCCTGCAGAAGCATAGCTCTGTTGTTTTCCACAATGGCATATTGCATGACATCCTTACCCGCCGATGCCTCGATGATGGAGGTAGCTGAAGCAAATGTCTTTTCAGCTTCGTTGTATAATCCAAGATCGTATTGCAGGACACCGTAGTTATTTAATGATGACGCAATGCCGATATTTTTTTCTCCGAATTTCGCCTTTCGTAACTCAAGCGCCTTTGTTGTATAGTCAAGCGCCTGCGTGAAGCGACCCATCGTCGTATATAAGAGCCCCTGGTTTGCGAGGGCTTTTAAATAGCCGATATCATCTCTCATGCCGCCTTGTTCATACAATAGCATGGCGCTGTTGAACCTTTTTTCCGCAAATGCAAACTTCCGCGAGGCATAAGCAATTTCTCCGGTCTCCAGCTGGAACCGCGCTTTTTCCCGGATATTGGATTTGGAGCTGTCGACCGACCCAAGTACAATGCTTCCGCCGGTTGCCAGTTTTGATACAAATTCCCCTTTTTCCTTGACGTCGAAAAGCCCGGAATTATCAGTCACGAGAATGGCATAGTCGAAATCGGTGGAATCGAAACTATCGCGCGCCTTGTCGAGATCTTCTTTCAGGCCGGACACTACCTTTTGCCTGGTTTCCTTCGAAGTGACACTTTGTGTCTTGTTCTTGATCTTCTGAAGGACCTGAGCATTTGCACAAAACGCGGTAGTGATTAAGAGGAGAGCAATTATGGATTTAGACATGCTGGAGGGATATTTGCACCTCAAATGTAACTAAATAATGCATCACCCTGCAAACGTTGCCCAACGCGAACGGTTGCCAAAACGGGGACAGTTCAGTCGAAATTCTCCTCATAGACGACATCCCCGTTGTGTCTGGTGATCCGTATGAAATTTACGCTGCCGGTTCCCTGGAAACGGTAAGCAAGCCCGACGAGCCGGACTGGCTCAACGGCGGCACGGAGGTTTATCGCCTTATCCTGGTTTACCGAAATGTTCACTGCCGAATCAAGTACCTCGAACCTTACACTTACCCAATCTGAAAAATCAACTCCAAGGACCGACAAGTCCGCCTTTTTACCATCGATGCTTCCGAGGTTCAATTCTGAAATACACCCTGGCACTGACAGCGGGATGACCATCGATGCTCCTTCAAAGAGTAAGTGGATTTCCGAATGTTGGCAAACAGCTGTTCCGGCAGCGTATTCATTCTTCATCGCTGTTTCAAAAATGAGGTCGTCGCTGTAGACTTCGTCAAACAAGCCGACATTATAATAGCCGGTCCAGGGTGTCTCGGGCTGGAGGGGTATGTTCAGGTCATGGAATTTAGCCAACGGCAGACCCATATAACCGTCGTTCTTAACTTCAATACTCTCCAGGTAGAACGGAATTGGTTTGCGATCGATGAGTGGAAGCCACCCGTCCGACCCGATAAGCAGGTCGTGCTCTTTCACTACCTGATCATTGATCCGGAGTTTGGCCCGGTAGAAACCCGGGTAATAGTAAATGGAAGTGTGATATGATCCACGGGAATCTACCTGCCGGCACAGGGTCTTATCCCATGACTGCTGAACAAAAACAGAATCGCCAGATTTTGCAGCCGACGCGTTGTAGAAGAATACCACCGAATTGGGCACACCGGTATCCACGGTCTTTTTACTGCTGAACTCAACTAGCGCAGGATCAATCGTCCGGGAATCCTCCGGGCTACTTGTCGAACTATTCAGCAGAAGACCCATCACAACAAGGAACAGAACAAACAGGGGTACAAAGACGACTCTTTTCCACGCCTTGTTTCCCGCAGGTCCGGATAACTCCGCTGTGTCATTTTCCCGAAGCTGGTCCTGCTTATACGCGCCCCAATTTTCAAAACCAAGAAACTGAGCCAGTGTGTTAAGGGTAGTCGCTGTGGGCCGGTGATCATACCGTATCCTTCCCCAGATCCTCTTTAATGTGATCACACTTAGTTGCACCTGTGTCTTCTCCATGATCCGTTGGCCTAGAGCCTCAAAATCACGGGTAGACCAATCACTACCATTACCCCAGCCCAGTGCCTCTTCGATTTGAGTCAGGCACCGCCGGATCATTATATCCTGTACGTCCGTTTCCATCCCCGTTACTTAAGTGATCATTTGAACGCCTTTGAACATACTTGTACATCCTTTAGCAATGATGCCTTGAACAAATTTCATTTTTTCGCCCTACAAAAACCGCAGGGCACAATAATATTTTTATTCCTCCAGCACGCTCACCCACACCGGGGGGTATTTGCTGTCCGACGGGTAACTTTATGAAACATACAAAACAGATCCAGACATGAGAAGTTTGATATTACTATTCATTGCAATAACGATCCGGGGTTATGCTCAGAATTCAGAGGCTGACTTTGAACGGATGCCGGCAATTGCCTGGAAGTTCAGGACCCCGATGCCCATATTCTCGTCGCCCGTAATTAACGAAGGTGTTGTTTACTTTGGAGGACTAGACAGTACGTTGTATGCGTTGGACCTTTCTTCCGGCAACCTGAAGTGGAAGTTAAAGACCAACGGTGAGATCCGCTCGACAGTGGTGGTGCAGGGGAAATGGCTCTACCTGGCAGGCGGCAATGGGGTGTTTTCCTGTATCGACAAGGCTTCCGGTAAACCTGAATGGCGAGTCGTTTATGATCATACGGCGTTATTCATGGCCGAGAGAAGGTATGATTTTGCCGATTATTATCATTCGACTCCGTTGATTCAGGAGGAAGTCATATACCTGGGTACCGGGAACGGCCGGATGCAGGCGTTGAACGCGCACAACGGCAACGTTATTTGGTCATTCCAGGCTGGCGACATCATTCATAACACGCCGGCCATCGCTGGTGACATAATTTACTTCGGATGTTTTGACGGATATGTTTATGCGCTGGACATTCGTTCGGGTGTTCTGAGATGGAAATTCAAATCCATAGGTCACCAATACTTTCCACACGGAGAGATGCAGGGATCCCCGGTTGCAGGGTTCGGGAGCGTCTTTATCGGAAGCCGCGACTACAACTTATATGCGTTGAATTCGGGGGCTGGATACGCGAACTGGCACCGTAAATTTTCTGCAGGATGGGCGCTGTCAGCGACGTTAAAAGATACAGTCGTATACGTCGGCGCGTCGGATGACCGGGTTCTCCTGGCGCTTGATGCGAGGGACGGGCAAGAGCGGTGGCGGGCCGATGTCAAGTTCAATATTTTTGGAGGTTGCGCGTTTTCACCCCGCATGGTCTATGTTGGTTCGATTTGGGGAAAGCTGTTCGGCATCGACAGGATAACGGGAAAGATCCGCTGGGCTTTCGCGACGGATGGTTACACAACCAACCGCCGGGATTATTTTAACGACGATGATATCTTTCGCGATGACATCGGTTCGGTTTTGCGAGCTCCTGTCGACTGGATCAAGGCTGAGTACAGGATGGGTGGTATCTTTTCGACGCCGGCGATCCAGGATGGCAGGTTAGTCATCACGACGACGGAAGGTGTGGTCTACTGTCTGAAGAAAATGTAAATCACTACTGCCATCATTTCGGTTTGATGATGTTGTCGTACACCAGGCGGGCATGATCGTACGCTTGCTGCGCGGCAGCTGTTTCATCGGCTGTAATCTTTCCCCTCTTCATTTTCCAGCATTGGTCTACCGCTGAACGGCACCATTCAGCACTCCTTTTTTCCCGGATCGGCTTGCCATTGGTCAGGACAAAAATCGGATTGGTATGTGAACTTTGGTACACACGAACAGCTACCCAGGACGAGCGGCTGATCCGGTAGGAAAAGTCCAGGTCATTCCATTTTCCGTCAGCAGTTATTTCTCTCTTCTCAACAGGGATACCGTTTACAATTAACTCCACGGGTATTTTCTGTGTCGTACCGATACGCGCCCGTTCAATGTGCCAGTACGGAGACTGATAGGCACTGCGGGACGCAATGATCTTTCCGATCTCATCTTGTGCAGCCGTCAGCAAGCCCGCCGCCTTCACGCGAATGTTCAGCGGTGCATTAACCGGTACGTTTACCTCGCTGTTGTGATCACCCAACGATGTACCGTTGACTGAAAAATCGATAAGATGCGAAAACCCGTCGGAGACATAGCTCTTTCCTTTTTTAATGGCGTCCACATAGCTTGAAAAATCAAGGTGATCGAGCCGGGCATAAATCCGGGCCCGTCCGACACGCTCATCTGAAATACAGGGAAAATCCGTCTCTCCGCTTATACGGGTTCTGAAACCACAGTTTAAGGTGTGATACCACATGTTGAGTTCTGCCGGTGCCGGTGTATCGCCGGCCGAATAGAAGTCAACGACGTCGTGGGTCACCGTAACGACGTATTCGTTGGCGCCAATTCCATCCATCTTCGGTGTGATGTAATTCGGGAGTTCGGTGGTTTCGCGGAGTGGGGAAAGCCCCCATCCCGAATGGGCGTATCCGGTAAGGCCGCCTTGTGATCGCGCCCATTTAAGGACCGGCAATGTCCAGCTCGGCCACTGGCCGATTTCCGTTGTGTTAGGAAAGTCGTCCTCTGCCAGGTTCAGCAGCACAATATGGCCGGCGTGGGAGGAAGGGAAACCCGATACTTCAATGTCGTAACGAAGGATCGTTTTGCTGTCCGACACAGGATGGTCCTTTCCCGTAAAGAACTGTTTCTGATAGTACCAGCTTGGACCCCATGTAAGGTTGCTTCCCAGGTTGAGGTCTTCTCCCCGGACCTGTCTCATCATATGCTCCGGACGTACGCCTTCTTCGGGGCTTTCATAGTGCGCGCATCCGGCGGCATGAATGTGATGATCGGCGCTGTACCAACCCAACGATGCCATATGGATCCAGCGCTCGAGCTGGAATGATACCGTGACGGAATCCTTGCCTTCCGGAATAATGATCTCCTTCTGTTGCGATTTGTACTCTGGCCCCCTGCCATAGGTAACGTGGTACCTGCCGGGCGGCAGAAATACATGTTCGCCGGACGTGCGGTAGACCTGGGGTTGAAAGAAAAAATCCGGGTATTCATCACTGGCCGCCACACGCCGGGATGGAAGCGGGTAAATGCCGTTCAGCTTTTTTTCCAAGGGCAATTTGTACGTTTTTTTCTCTCTTACCGGTTCTTCCCAGTGACGCGCCATAGCAAAAGCAAGACGATAGTCGTCCGGAAAGAATGTGGCCGCGTCGCTGTTGCTGAATCTGTCGATACCGTCGGTGATCAGGAACGAGGCCATCGCCGGTGTACCGTCTTCATCTTTTATATCGAATATGACCTTTACGGCGGGGCGGATATCGAACAGGATGTCGATCGTATTTCGGAACCCGATATCCTGGCTGCCCTGACCTACATTGAAACCAATCTTCGCCTCCCGCTGACCCCGGGCCCTGGTGTAAATCTGGATCACCGCGTATTCGACACCGAGTCCGGACAAATTCGCGTGCAGGGGACGGTCGCGATACATCGCCAATTCAAGGAAACGATTGTCTATATCGCCTGCCTCAAGTTTGTTTTTAGGTTTCATCCGCGGCTCGCTGGTGGAACCGTGTAGTACGGGCCGCGCATTCGGGCTTTCAGGTTCAAGGGACGCCGTGATATGTGCCTGGTTATTGATCTTGAGTAAAAACGACGTCCAGCCTTCCTGCATCAAGGCCGGACGAACAGGGCCTTTCATTACTTTTACACGGGACTCGGGGTTAATTTCAATCAAAGCAAGACAGTAGGGGTCGAGGATTTCCTGGATTTTTTTTGTTGTTTCATGGTCGAGTTTATTCTTTTCCAACGCCTGCAGCTGTTGGATGGCATCTGCGGGCAATGCGTTTCCGATAAAGGTAAGGGCTTCCCTTACGCGTTGCGCCTGGGCAAGTAACGGCTGGGGTTCGACGTTGCCGATGGCGGGCAATACGCCGGCCGGCGAGGGTTCATGATGATGTTGCGCACGAAGACTCATAACGACAATCATGAGTCCCGCGAAGAAAGAGATGATTTTCACGATTGGTCGTGTTTATTTTATTATTTCAATATACCGAATTTCAGGTTGAGTTGTTCTAACAGTAAGGTGATGGTGAATCATGCGAAACAGAAAATGATGAAGAACGGGCGACGGTTGCTGATGATGTGCCTGTTGCTGCCGGCCACCATAAAGGCACAATACATCGGTGAATTTCTCCCTTCCAAAATAATTCCGACAGAGCGGTACTTGTTTTATCAGCATGGCGCCGTGGTCACGGAGCTAGGTAACAATGCGATAAATCAATCTGTCCCGGAATGGGGACCTTATGAGTTTCTGAACATACTGGATTCGCTGAAGAAACGTAGTTTTAATGTGATCAGCGAGATCAGGAAAAAAGGGGTGCCCAATTCATGGTACCGGGATAAGATATCGGGGCAGATCGACAGCTTGTTGCAGGCAGGAGTACCCGCCCGGAATATCATCGTGTTGGGTGCGTCGGCAGGGTGGGAGATTTCGCTTCAGGTCTCGGCGGCCTGCAAAAACGAGTCGTTACACTTCGTGATGATGGGAGGGTGTTGGCCCGATACCTATAAGGACTTCGTTAACATGGAGTTACACGGCCGTTTCTTATCTGTTATTGAGGCCAGCGATCCGCACGGAACCTGCTCGGATATCTTCAGGAACAGGAAACACGTAACCTATTTCCGCGAGGTTAAACTGAAGACCGGTAGGAGCCATGGATTTATCTACAAGGGTTACCGGGAGTGGATCGACCCCGTTGTACATTGGATCAAAAGCGGTACGTGAATAACGGGGTTACTTGACCGATCGCTCGATTTCCCGCAGGTTCTCCATTTTTTTATTCCGGAGGAATCCGTTGATATCTTCGAAGTGCTCGCGGATACGCTTGTTGCCGAACTCAAAGACCTTGTTCGCGAGGCCGTCGAGAAAATCGCGGTCGTGTGATACAAGAATCAGCGTGCCGTCGAACGCTTTAAGAGCATCTTTAAGAATGTCCTTTGTTTTGATATCCAAATGGTTAGTGGGCTCATCGAGAATTAAAAGATTAACAGGCTGAAGCAGAAGTTTCAGCATGGCAAGCCTCGTTTTTTCGCCCCCTGAAAGCAGTTTTACCTTTTTATCGATCGATTCTCCGCTGAACATAAACGCTCCCAACAGGTCTTTGATCTTCGTCCTGATCTCGCCTTCGGCTACCTGGTCGATGGTTTCAAAGACGGAAATACTTTCATCCAGCAACGCGGCCTGGTTCTGGGCGAAGTACCCGATCATGGAGTTGTGTCCCATTTGAAGTTTACCTTCAAACTCTAGTTCTCCCATAATAGCCTTTACCAGGGTCGATTTACCTTCGCCGTTCTTGCCGACAAACGCGACCTTTTCACCGCGGGCGATCGTCAGGGATGCATCCTTGAATACCACGTGTTCGCCATAGCGTTTGGTCAGTCCCTCAATGATAACAGGGTAATTACCTGACCTTGGCGCGGGTGGAAACTTCAGATTCAACGCAGATGAGTCAACCTCATCCACTTCAATGATCTCGATTTTCTCCAGCATTTTTACCCGCGACTGAACCTGGAGCGTTTTGGAATATGTGCCTTTAAAACGATCAATAAACTCCTGGATATCAGCAATTTGTTTCTGTTGATCATCAAATTGCTTTTGCTGTTGTTCCCGCCTTTCCTTACGCAATTGCAAGTAGTGGCTATAGTTTGTTTTATAGTCGTAGATCCGACCCATCGTGACTTCAATAGTCCTGTTGGTCAGGTTATCGACGAAGGTCTTATCGTGACTGATCACGATCACGGCTTTCGCGTTGTTGATGAGGAATTCTTCCAGCCATTGGATGGACTCGATGTCCATGTGGTTTGTCGGCTCATCCAGGAGGATCAGATCCGGCTTTTGTAACAGGATCTTGGCGAGCTCGATCCGCATCCTCCAACCCCCGCTAAACTCCTTGGTAGGTCTTGTAAAATCGGTGCGGACAAAACCCAGCCCCATCAGGGTTTTTTCAACTTCGGCGTCAAAATTTATCTCCTCGATCGAATAGTATTTTTCACTCAGTTCCGAAACCTGCTCGATGATCTTGGAGTAGGCTTCTGATTCATAGTCCGTTCTGATCTCCAGCTGATGGTTAAGTTCATCCATCTGCTTTTTCATATCGAGGATTTTTCCAAACGCCTTGGATGCTTCTTCAAACACAGTAGCCGTATCTTCGGTTAGCAAATGCTGGGGCAGGTATGCAATAATGGCGTCGGAGGGAGCCGAGACTTTTCCACGGGTGGGTTTATTTGCGCCGGCTATTATTTTCAGCAAGGTAGATTTGCCTGCCCCGTTCTTCCCCATCAATGCAATCCTGTCGTTCTCATTGATGTTGAAAGTGATGTTACTGAAGAGGGCCGACCCGTTAAATTCCACACTTACTGCGTCTACTGAGATCATGATTTTTAGCGATAAAGCGGCAAAGATATTATTAATTTTTGTTCGCAGGGAGGTTTTGTCCACCTCGCCTGGCAGGGGGACCACGATGTCGCTGTCGTTCGGAACGGTGGCGAAATATTCACGCGATTGTTCTCTATCCTCCGTTGTGTTTGTGATCTGCCGGATAAAATCCTTTGTCAACTACGGTGGCAAACTTTTTGAACAATCTAAGGTTATGGACGAGGAACCGGGACTGTTTTTCTCGCCGGCGTCCGGAAAGCGTGAAAATAGACTGTAAAATCCAACCGCTAGATTGTAGAATTACCACATTCGGTATACAGGATGTGGAATACGATCCTCAACTCGAGAACAGTTCGTCCGTAAAGATCAGGCCGGAAATCCATCCATCTCAAGATCTGAAAGAGCACCGGGTCACCATCGGCATCGAAGCCCATGCCTATAGGGAAGGCAAATTTTGTGAGCTGAAGGTCGTATCCGAATTTTCCATACAATTCCTGTTGCCCTACAGGATTCTCAATCACGTGTCCACGGATTTTCTTATCAACATCTTTTCGCAACTTTTTCTTTATTGCCACGGCCAGCTCCAGGGAGTATGGTTTGAGCGGACCCAGGGTACCGTGTTGGAAGGGTCCGTCCTCCAAACGCGTTTTGTCGATAGCCTGTATCTGACCACAAAAGACAAACTCCTCGATCTCTCTGCGCCGGTTCGCTAGGTTCTGCACTGGAAATTAGTCCAGAAAACGATTTACATTCCCGTATCGGGAAAATACTTCCGTGCTTTCTGCGAATTTCAGGCTTTTTGCGTGGGTGCCGGTGTTGGCATGTAATTTCGAAGAGCACCCGGTATATCACCAGGCATATGAAAACGAATTTCAAATTCTACTTCAACATCATTCTCGCGACGGCTTTTTTGACAGCGTTTCTCTACGGTACCGCCGAACGACTGGTGATCGAAAATCTTACTGTATTCTCTTTCAGTTTGATGGGGATCGTGCTTCTGGCAATGGCAGGAATGATGCGCAGCCTGGCCCAGGCAACCCGGACGAAAGTTGGGTCGATTACGGCGAGCCCAATTCAGATCTGAGAACTACTTACAACTACGAAAAGATATTTTTTAACCGGCTTTAATCTATTTTTTAAACTGTTGGTTTTAGAACCTGTACCTTGAGAAAGGACAAGTTTTTTTCATGCCTTTGCGGCGAAACACTGATGCGTTTTGTGATGACGGGGCGCTTCCGGGATAAGGAACAGGAGTCTCCCGTTGTGTTGCGTGCATGGGCTTTGATCCCTTTGTTCCGGGTCCGTCGAAAAGTTTGGGCATTTTGTCTAAAACAAACGAGTGAAGCTGCCTGTCAACCCGGGTTTTCTTTTCATTTTAGTACTTTATATGTAGCTAAATTGAAATGAAAAGGGACTTTACTTTTATGCACCAGCCTTCTACTATTATTGCCAGACTGTTGATCCTGGCAGTCGTTCTTGTATCATCGTGTAAAGAGCAAGCCGGCATTTCCGATACACAACCACCGGAAGATAACCGCTTCACGACGACCATACTGACCAAGCCGGGGACATTGGATGAACCGATGCAGATGACTTTTCCCGGCGACGGGAGGATCTTGTTTGTCGAGAGAAAAGGGAACCTCAAATCCTTTGACCTGGCGACGAATGAGGTGAAGACTATTAGTTTTATTCCTGTCAACACCAAATACACCAACAAAGAGGGCAGGATTACGGAGGCGGAGGAAGGGCTGATGGGTGTTATCGCGGATCCGGGCTTCAGCGAAAATCATTGGATATACATGTATTATGCGGATACCGCGGTAGCAAAACACGTGCTGGCACGGTGGGAGCTCCACGGCGATTCGTTGTACGGTTCTACAAAAAAGATCGTGTTGGAGATACCAAACCAACGCGAAACCTGCTGTCACACGGGAGGGGGAATGGTCTTCGATAAGGATGGCAATCTGTTCCTGACAGTGGGTAACAACACGGGTAATCCTGTTGCCGGGACGTCGGGACTGGATGAGCGGCCAGGACGGGAAAGCTGGGACGATCAGCGTGGCTCCGGAAATACAAATGACCTTCGCGGAAAGATCTTACGCATTCACCCGGAAGCCGACGGGAGCTATACTATCCCGGATGGCAACTTGTTTCCGGAAGGCATGGAAAAAACACGCCCGGAAATATATACAATGGGCCACCGTAATCCCTGGCGGGTCTCCATTGACAGTAAGACCGGCTACATTTACTGGGGTGAAGTAGGGCCGGATGCGTCGAAGGATTCGATCATCGGGCCACGGGGGTATGACGAATTTAATCAGGCGAAAAAGCCCGGGTTTTTCGGTTGGCCTTACTTCGTTGGCGACAATAAGCCTTACAGTAAATTTGATTATGCCACGGAACAGGTAGGCGAAAAATTCGATGCCGGGCACCCCGTTAATAATTCGCCGAACAATACCGGTCTGAAGGAATTACCAGCTCCTCAAAAAGCTTTTATCTGGTATCCGTATTCGAATTCCACCGAGTTCCCCCTTGTCGGGAGCTCCGGACGTAGTGCAACGGGTGGGCCAGTGTTCAGAAAGGCCGACTTTAAGAATGCCAAACACCCGTTCCCGGGATATTTTGAAGGGAAACTTTTGATCGTCGAATTTATGAGAGGTTGGATCATGACCGTAACGATGGACGAAGACGGAAACTATAAGTCCATGGAACGTTTCCTTCCGAACGAAAATTTCAGCAGCGCTATCGATATGAAATTCGGACCTGACGGAGACCTTTTTGTCCTCGAGTACGGATCGGCATGGTTTCGTGGAAATGAAAACGCGCAGATTGTCCGGATTGAGTACAATGGCGGTAACCGTAAGCCTATCGTAAAAGCCACGGCAGACAAACTTGCAGGTGCCATCCCGTTATCGGTCAACTTATCCTCGAAGGGAACGATGGACTACGACAAATACGATTCCGCGGCACTTAAGTACGAATGGGAAATCACGGGAGACAATGGTTTTACAAAAACATTGACCGACGCCGATCCGGCTATAACTTTTGAGCAGGCTGGCGTATACACCGTTACCTTCACGGCGACAGACACGAAAGGAGACCGGAACAGCCAGTCGCTGGAGATCAAAGCTGGAAACGAACCGCCGGCTGTGACCATTGATGTATTGTCGGGAAACAAAAGCTTCTTCTTTCCAGGAAATCAGATTACCTACCAGATCGGGGTGACGGACAAAGAAGATGGAAGTATCAGTGACGGAAAAATTTCCGCTGACGAAGTAGCGGTGAACTTCGACTATGTTCCCGAAGGTTTTGACCCCATCGAGATCGCGCAGAACCACAGAGCCTCCGACGAGTGGGCTTCCTTTTCAACCGGCCTGAACCTGATCAGTAAGAACGACTGCAAATCGTGCCATATCGTTGATAAAAAATCGGTCGGCCCCAGTTACCTGGAGGTGGCGCAAAAATACAAGGGTGATCCGGCCGCACAGGAACGGATCGCGGAGAAGATCATCTCGGGGGGTGGTGGAGTGTGGGGAGATCATGCGATGAGCGCACATCCTCAGGTGACCAGGCAGGACGCAGCCTCCATGGTTAAATATATTATCAGCCTGGCGGAAAAGAAAGCAACAACAAAACCCCTTCCGCTGAAGGGGGTGTTCGTTCCGCAGGTACCGGCGGGTGAAAATGGTCGCGGGGGATACTTGCTGCGGGTGGCATATAAAGACAAGGGAACAAAAGAACTCACGTCGCTTGCAGCTGAAAGTATCGTGGCGCTGAGAAACCCTGCCCTTGACCCGGAGAAAGCGGAAGTATCAAAAGGAATATTGCTCATGACAACACCCCGCCGGTCGTTCAGTATGGTGGGGGACCAGTCTTACCTGGGTTACAGGAATCTGGATATGACAGGAATTAAACAGATCGAACTGCTGGTTCAGGCATCGCCACGTGCCGGGGCTACGGGTGGGATAGTAGAGGTACGCCTGGATTCCCCGGAAGGCCGGTTGATCGGAAAGACCGGGGAAGTTATTCCGAAAGAGATCGACTTCCGGAGGCTTATGGCCAACAACGCTGCGGCTACTGGCGACAAGAAAAAAACATCGCAGCCTCCGCCACCTCCGATGGATGCCAATACCAGGAGAAGGCTGAGCTCCATTCAGGTCAGCACGGTGCTTGAACCCGTGGAGGGAGCACACGACGTCTATTTCGTGTTCAGGAGTCCAAAGGCAGCCGACAACCAGATCCTGATGCAGGTCCAGGAAATACAATTTCAAAATAGTCTTACACCAGGGAAGTAGTACATACCAACAAATTGAACAACCATGAACACGAACAGAAGAGCATTCTTGAAAAACTCCGGAGCAATAGCGTTTGGAAGTCTTGTATTTGCGAATCGCGCAGCCGGGTTTGCGCCGGGATCGGCGCTGGCTTCACGGCCTGTAGGTCTGCAGCTTTATACCGTGATGTCAAAGATAGATGCTGATCTCGATGGAACCCTGAAACGCATTGCCGAAATCGGCTACACGGAGATTGAGTCTGCTTTTAGCCTGAAGGGCGGATACTACGGACTAAAGCCGAAAGAATTTGCCGCTAAGTTAAAAGGTTACGGCCTGACCTGGAAAGCACACCATACCGGCGGGGCACCATTCAAACGGCCGGCCGGATGGCAGCCACCGTTGGGATCGGATGGAAAACCTTTTGTTATACCGCCGATGAAAAACCTTCGGGACAACTACCAGGAGGTAGTGAACGATGTTGCCGAAGGCGGCGTCAGCTACCTGGTTTGTTCCAGTACCCCCATTGATAGTCTGGATGACATCAAGCAATCCATTGACACGTTGAGTAAGTCCGGCGAAGCCTGTAAAAAAGCCGGGATAGGCTTTGCCTTTCACAACCATACGAAGGAGTTCGACCGGATCGAAGGGCAGATACCCTATGAGATGTTCCTGTCTCAAATCAGTCCGGATATAATGAAGATGGAGCTCGACCTGGGATGGGCAACGAAAGCTGGTGCCGATCCCGTCGAACTGTTCAAAAAACATCCCGGCCGTTTTCCTCTCTGGCATGTAAAGGATTTGGACCGCGTCACCCAAAAACCGGTGGAAGTGGGACTGGGTTATGCGGATCTGAAGCGGGTTTTCGACGCCGCTGATACGGCCGGCCTGCAGCATTTTTTTGTTGAACAGGACGCTGCACCTCAGCCCCTCGACAACATTGCCACCAGTTTTGCGAACATCAGGAAGATGATTGGATGACCTTAAGAAATCAGAATCGGGAAACAACGATCCATTTTTGGGACAATGACGACGACGGAAGCGGGTAATTTGAGGATTTAGGCCCTTAGGGCCGGTGGCATAGTATTTAGATATAGGTTCATCATAAAACCAAACTAATTACTAATTCACATGAAACCTTCATTCTTAATGTTCTTTTTCCTGATGGTCGTATCAGCTTTGGCATTTGCCGGACTTTATGTTTACTTCCAGTCAATAGTTGAATCGAATGCCATGGCCTTCTCGATCGGCTTGGTCACAGTGATGATCGTTGGCATGTACGGAATGATGGACAGCATCATTTCAGCTACCACAGTAGAAAAACAAAAAGTATACTAGATATAAATTGCCCTTCAACTGGTCCTCATATCCGGCTTTCGGGTATGAGGACCGTTGTTTTATGAGGCATTAATTGCCGGGATACCAGTTCCTCAGCCTGACATCAATGGCCGTGCTTCCCGAATTCACGGATTTTTTGAAACTTTCCACATCGCTTAGCCCGTTTTGTCCCCGGTAGTGATAGGGGTAAACGATTTTGGGCTTGAATTCCAAGACAGCACCCGCCGCCTGGTTAATATCCATCGTGTACGGCTCGTTCATACAGATAAAAGCGACGTCGATATCTTTCAGGCTCCGCATCTCCGGAATATCTTCTGTATCGCCGGAAATATAAATTGACTTGCCCCCCAGGAGCAACACATAACCATTACCTCTTCCTTTTGTATGGCGCGAATCCGACGCCTCCGGAAGGTTATACATCGGTATTGCCTTGATCCTGACACCCATCTGGGTGGTCTCCTTTCCATTGCCCAACACAACAGTTTTACTTTTCAGGTTTTCAGGTAACTGGTCCGCTACTGCCTGTGGCGCGACGATCACCGTCCCCGACGTTTCCAGGGCATTGAGTGTCTCCGGGTTTAAATGATCGCCGTGGATATCCGTGATGAGTATCAGGTCTGGAGCAGCGATACCCTGAAACGCGGCCGATCCGCCATAGGGATCGACGCAGATTGTCTTATTGTTCCAGCTCAACGCGAGGCTGCCGTGAAGTATGGGCTGAATGGCAAGGATTCCCGTCGATGTTTCGATCTGATCCGGAGCGGGTCGTTGTGAAAACGAGACCAGCGTTCCCGTTGCGCATATGATAGATAGTATGAGCCTTTTCATTGGTGAGGGGTTTGATGAACATAGCCAAGTTATGAAAATTTGTTTTGCCTGTGGTCATTGACCCGGTTGATTGTCATATTACCCGGTTCTTGAACAACTGAGTCAAACCGGTATATCTTTGTGTCTGCCTGATTCAACGTACACCGCGTGCATGGAAGATGAAATAACAAGGCGAAGAAAGATCATTCACATCGATATGGATGCCTTTTATGCATCTATCGAGCAGCGCGATCATCCGGAATACCGGGGAAAGCCTGTGGCTGTGGGTGGATCACCGGAGGGAAGGGGAGGAGTTGTCGCTACGGCAAGTTATGAGGCCAGAAAATTTGGCGTACGCTCAGCTATGCCATCGAAAAAAGCGCTTCAGCTTTGCGCCAAGCTGATCTTCGTACGACCGCGGTTTGATGTATACAAGGAAGTATCCCAAAAGATCCGTGATATATTCAGGCGCTATACAGATATCATTGAACCGCTATCGCTTGATGAGGCTTATCTGGATGTAACGGAAGATAAACAAGATATCGGGTCCGCCATCGAGATAGCCAGGCTTATCAAATCGGCCATCAGCACCGAACTTAATCTGACAGCTTCGGCGGGAGTTTCCGTTAACAAATTCGTGGCAAAAATTGCATCCGATATGAATAAACCGGATGGCCTTACGTTTATCGGTCCATCGCGGATCGAAAAATTTATGGAGTCTCTGCCCGTTGAAAAATTTTTCGGCGTTGGTAAAGTGACGGCGGAAAAAATGAAGTCGATGGGCATTTATACCGGCTTGGATCTGAAAAAATTGTCTGCCGCGGATCTTACGAGGCATTTCGGAAAGCCCGGAAGATTTTATTTCAACATTGTAAGGGGTATCGATGACCGCGCGGTGCAGCCTCACCGGGAAACCAAATCAGTCGGAGCTGAAGATACGTTTCCCTACGACCTCGTTGAACTTGCCGAAATGACGGAAGCCCTTGACAGACTGGGCTCCATTGTCCAGGATCGCATAAAGCAACATGGCCTGCGAGGCCGGACGATTACGCTAAAGATAAAGTACCACGACTTCAAACAGGTGACCCGGAGTCTGTCGTTGTCAACACCGGTCGACGATGCCGAATCAATAACGGCCACAGCAATCCAATTACTACTGGGGACAGACCTGGAGGAGAAAAAGATCCGGTTGCTGGGAATATCCGTTTCGAACTTCCGGGAAAACACCGTCACCCGGGATACGGGCACGGACCAGTTATACCTTGGCCTTTAGATCATGCACCTCTGTGATCAAACGTTGGGCAACGCATTACAGAATTCGAGAAGCGTTCTCAGGTCATCCTTATCTGAAAAGTCGATATCATTATCCTTTAGGAAAGATTGAATTTCCCCTTTGTAATCCTGGAAGATCTTGATGAAACTGCCTTTGGTCGCCTTGTGGATCCTCTGTTTCTTATCCAGCAGGAAATAGGCGTCTTCCTTTTCAAACAGGGTGTTCTCGTTCTGGATAAAATTATTGGCACCCGAAACACGGATGGTGGAATAGTCTGAGTTCGATAATGAAAGACTGCTGCCATAGCCGTTTTCGATCATGACATCCTTTCTCGCAATATTCCATTTAATCTGCGACATCAGTTTGATCTGCGGCTCCCGCGTCAGAATCTCAAAGTATCCAAACTGGAAATCATGAAAAAAGAGATCGTTGTTGATACTGACGTACTTAAAGATGTTTGAATCTTCCGCTATAAACAGCGTATCGCCGTTCGAGTCGATGAACTGGACCGCCGCAAAAATAATATTATAGTTTAACCTGAGGACCTGCGATTTTTTGCCCTGGGGATAATGCAACTGCCCGTTCATAAAATCTTTATACCGGTAACGATCACTTCTTGGGATCGCCTTGGTATAGTCCTGTCCTGCTTTTACAAGGACACTTTGAGAAAACACCGTAGTAATCACTGCGCATAAAACGAGGGCCAGAAGGATTCTCATGAGCTTATTCCGTTTAGCGATTGACGGACCTCCTACTAAAGTTACAAAAAAAGGATCCGCATTACATAGCAACCGCTATATATAAATCGGGGTTGGAAGATGCTGGTGCCGGCGTTCATCCCAAAAACGATTGTTTTGAAGGGAAGGATGGCCTAACTTATTTGGCAGAAACCACGAATTTTTACTGCTGCCATGAATCAAACCAAAAAGATCAACCGAAGAAAATTTATGGGCTCCGCCACCGCCGCGTCCCTCGCGTTCACCATCGTGCCCCGGTATGTGATCGGGGGGAGTGGGGTGGTCGCGCCAAGCGATAAAATAACGATCGGCTACATTGGATGCGGAACTCAGGGTCTCCGGGAAATGTGTGAGCTGATCACCAATCCGAAAGTCAGGATTGTGGCGGTATGCGATCCCAATAAACGAAGTACGGATTATATCGATTGGTCTGCGGACGGGATTCGGAATGGTATCCGGAAAACGCTTGGAGATCCTTCCTGGGGAGAGGGCTTGCAGGGTATTCCCGGCGGACGCGACGTAGGGCAGGAATTGGTTGATAGGTACTACGGGCGGGACAAATCGTCCCCTAAATCCAAAGGATGTTCATCTTACATGGACTTCCGGGAGTTGCTGGAAAAGGAAAGGGACCTCGACACATTAAAGATCATGACACCGGACCACCTTCATGCCACGATTTCCATAGCCGGAATGAAGAAGGGTAAGCACATCGTCATCCATAAACCGATAGCGAACCGGATCTACGAATCCAGGCTGACGATTGAGACTGCCAGGTCTACGGGAGTCAGTACGCACCTGCTCGCATGGAGCAAGAGAAGTGGTAACGAACTGGTTAAAAAATGGATCAGTGAAGGGGCTATTGGTACGCTGAAGGAGATCCACAACTGGTCATACCGTCCGGTGTGGCAGCAATGGACTTCCAACCCGACCGACAGACCACCGGTACCGAAAGATTTTAACTGGGATTTGTGGCTTGGACCTGTTCCCGACAGACCCTATCATCCCAACTATACACATTGTGTCTTCCGTGGGTGGTATGATTTCGGTGGCGGAAGTATCGCAGACATGGGGCACTACAGCCTGTGGCCGCTTTTTTTGACGTTGGGAATAAACACCCCGGCCTACAGTGCCGAGGCTTATGGAACGACGACCCGCACAGTAGTGAACCAGGTAAGCACGGCCGTGGCAAACGACGTGGCTTTTCCTTATTCATCGATTGTCCGGTTTAAGTTCGCCCCCCAGTCGGCGTTGCCGGCATTTGATCTGTTCTGGTACGATGGGGGTATGAAGCCTCACACGCCTGAAGAACTGGAGATCGATGGAAAAGACCTCCCGGCGGAAGGCATGATGTTCGTGGGGGATCAGGGAAAAATCCTGGCAGGCTTCCGGTGTGAGAAGCCTTCGCTTATCCCTGATAGTAAAATGAAAAGTTATCTGCAGGGCAAGGAGGTCGTTCCCGAAGTGAATGATCGGTCTGACGATACCTGGATTGACGCGTTTCGAAATAAAACACAATCGCCGGGCAGTTTCCTGAACGCGGGACCCATTTCCGAAACCATTAACCTGGGGGCTATCGCTTTGCGGACGCGAAAGAAAGTGTTGTACGACGCGGATGCCATGAAGATCACAAACGTCCCGGACGCCAATAAATACCTGACCCGGGAATATCGGTCGGGGTGGGAACTGTAGCGCCTAGTCCGGGAGTGGTTTAACCATCACATCTTTATAAAAGACTTTGCTCTTGGGATCATGCCCCTGCAGGGCAAACGTACCCGTTCTGATCTTGGCCGGATCGGTCTCCGTATATTCGTTAATAGTCTTGCCGTCGACGATTACAGTGATCTTGTTTCCCTGTACAATGATGTGTTCGGTAAACCATACGTCATCCTTCGCGGGTGCTTCCTTTACGTCCTGAAGCGCATAGACACTTCCTGTCTTGCGCCAGTCCGTATGCGTATTATTCACCTGTATCTCATATCCTTTCGACGGCCATCCTTCTTCCTGATACTCCGTGTGAATAAATATCCCCGAATTGGATCCCGGTGTCGTCATTACCTGAGCCTTGAATTCGAAATTTTTGAAATTGTGATCGTTCACAGGACCGGTGTAAAACAAGTGCGCGCGCTCACCAAAGACAACGATCATTCCGTCCTTGATCGTAAAAGTCCCGGGATGTTCGCTGGCCTTCCAGTTGGTGAAGGTTTTGCCGTCCCACAATTTGATCCAGCCTTTATCCTTGGGTTTGGGTACTAAATTCAAAAAGGCAAAAAGCACAAGTAGGGCGAGGGCGTATGTCCGGAAAATTTTCATGTTTTTGAATGGTTAGGTGAATGCTTGCCAGTTAAATATACCGGTTAATTTTTCAGATACGCAAGTGTTTATGGCCGGCGGGATATTTTATTATATTTAAGGTAAAGGTAAACGTGAACTCCACCAATTATTACATCTCATCACCAATGAAAAACAGCAACCTGATTTTATACGGCTTCCTTCTGATTGCCTCAGCGAACTCCTTGTTCGGCCAGGTAAAGGAAAAAAATAAAAGGTCCGTCGTGGCGAAAGGAGCAGTGGTGGAAAAGGCAGGAACAGGTTATTCGTTTACGGAAGGCCCTGCGGTGGACCCGTCAGGAAACGTTTTTTTTACCGACCAGCCCAACGACCGGATTCTGAAATGGTCAGCAGACGGATCCATTTCCGTGTTTATGGAAGGGGCGGGGAGGTCCAACGGACTTTATTTTGATCACGATGGGAACCTGCTTTCATGCGCGGACCTCAACAATGAACTTTGGCTGATCGACAAAAACAAGAAGGTTACCGTCCTTGTAAAAGACGTTGAGGATAAAAAACTAAACGGGCCGAACGACCTCTGGGTGGATCCGAAAGGCGGTATCTATTTTACCGACCCGTTCTACAAGAGAAATTACTGGACACGTTCGGAAAAAGAGATTGAACAGGAGAATGTCTACTACCTGTCGCCAGAAAAGAACCTGCGCGTGGCCGCCACGGACTTTGTACGCCCGAACGGTATCGTCGGATCGGCCGATGGAAAGAAATTATACGTCGCCGACATCAACGCGAAGAAAACCTATTCCTATGACATCGGTCCGGATGGAGCCTTGTCCGGAAAAACGCTTTTTGCAGATATGGGATCCGATGGGATGACCATCGACAATAAGGGGAACGTTTACCTGACCGGCAAAGGAGTAACCGTGTTTGATGCCGGAGGGAAGCAAATCGATCACATCGCAATCGATGAGCCCTGGACTGCCAATGTATGCTTTGGCGGAAAGGACCAGCGTACCTTGTTTGTCACCGCATCCAAATCGGTCTATACGCTCAGGATGAAGGTCAAGGGGGTTCGCTGATCAACTGATACTTCCACGTCTCATTTGAAAACTCAAGACATGATTTCCCTGAGACTACGTGCCCGCTTTGTTTTTTAGCCGGATCGATTTCGAGATCTTCACATTTATCCACCTGCCGCGTGAGCGCACGCTGGTATCGAAAAGCAGGTCGCCTCGGTTATTGAACCTTTTGTTCATGGTGTCCTGAATTACCCAACGTCCGTCGATCGCCGTGTCGCCGGCAAACAAAGAGACCGTATCTCCATAGTGAAGGGAACCTCCCCAGGGTCGGAGTAAATTCCGGCTCACAGCCATCCACCGAATCTCGCCCGCCCGTAGTTTATGTTCATTGATCTTCCTGTTCGACGCAGTGGTTAACGGATCAGCATCGCACTGGGTGCGTACCGGATTGTAGATCGTCAGCGTGTCGAGGTGAAAAGATTCATAATAATCGACAAATGCCGGAGGTCTGGTGGTTGCGCCGGGAAGTTTCAGAACAGGGGCTGCGATATATGCGAGCAGGAAGCTGAGAAGGACAATTCTGAGGGGGTTTTTCATAGAAGGTGCGATTTGCCCTTCATGTTCTGACCGTTCAACGGTAACCTGAAACTGCGGACCAGAATTCCGGTATGACGGCCGCGGCCGGCGAATCGTCAGGGGAAATTGAAGACACACCGAGGTAAAATGAGCGGTGTCCGGATCGATTTGTAAAAATTGCAAACGTTATTTATATTTAATCCTTTAAATTATACAAAGGTGTATAACAGTATGAATTTTAGAGATTTAAGTGAAATGATCAACGAAATAATTTGCGATAACATCCTTCGCAAGTTCGAGGGTAACAAATGCTTCGACCGCAAATATTTAAAGGACAAGGAGTTTTACGCCAATATTGATCCCGATGCGGAAGTAGTGGAAGATCACATCAATTTTTTAATACGGGACAATACACTCAAAGACACAGGCTCCCAAATATCGCTGACAACTAAGGGCTGGTTTATCCTTACCAACGCGGACAAGGTCGGTTATGTGGCCCAGCGAATTGAAAGCGCGAAGCAGGAGATCATGGAGAGAGAAACCAGGATTCTGTTCAGGTGGGTGACCCTCATCGCGGGAACGGCAATCATCGCATGGTTCGTTTACAAATACCTGCTCCTGTAAAATAAGGCCGATATTTTACCGCTACTAGTCAAGGGCAAAACTGACGACAAAGCCTGACGGGTTTTCTTCGTTCCCGGACACGGACACCGCTACATATTGTTTCCCATTATCCCAATACGTGCAAGGCGTTGCGTTCGCGACTCCTGGTAATGTAGTTTCCCAAAGCAACTCTCCCGTTCGTTTATTAAAGGCCCGGAATTTTTTGTCCCGGGTGCTTCCGATAAAGACCAGCCCGCCTTCCGTCACAATCGGTCCTCCATAACCTTCAGCCCCTGTCGGGGCAGCTCCCTTCGCCTGCCACTCGGGATGGTTTCCAAGCGTTACGATCCACTCATAGTCACCCGTATTCAGGTTGATGGCATTCAATGCTCCCCATGGCGGTTTAATGGCGGGCCGACCCTCGATGTCGCGGAAGTGACTGAATGGTGTGATGTTGAGATAGACCGTAGCTGTATCCGTTCGCCTGATTTCAGCATTCCCCGGGAGCGAATGTTTATTGGTATGAATTTCGAAAAGGTCCGCTTCTTTTTGGGAGGGCCGTGCAAGGCGGGTATCGAACAGGAATGCAATGATATCTTCCTCTTTGCCCTTGATGATCGATTCGAAGGCTGGCATGCGACCACTGCCCGACTTGATCTTCGTGAGGGCTGCCTCCGCTGACATCCGGTCTTTCAGCCCCAGCAACGCCGGATAGACGGGTGGTTCACCTTTCCTGTCCCGGCCATGGCAGGTAGCACAATACGTGGTATAGAGGGCTTTCCCTTTGAAGTAAGGTGCCTGCGTGGCGGACTTTTCGTCCGTTTCCACTTTCCGAAGAATATCAATTTCAGGTGAGTCACTCGATTTTACATAAAGTACCGCGCTCGACGGATCAACGGCAGCACCACCCCAGTTTGATCCGCCTCTGGTTCCGGGTATCATTAATGTACCCCTTGGATCGGGCGGCGTAAACAAACCTTCGTAACGCAGGGAATTGAATCTCTTCAGCAGGGAATCGTGCGCCGCGGGGGAAAAGTTTGTAAGGTCTTCGCGTGTCATTTGCTGCCGCGCATAGGGAAGGGGTTTTAGTGGAAACGGCTGTGTGGGCCACGCCTGCTCACCCGGGACATAGGAAGGGGGAACTTTCCGTTCTTCGATTGGAAATAGCGGTTCGCCGGTTTCCCGGTCGAATACGAAAAGGAAACCTGTCTTTGTGGTCTGCGCGACCGCGTCGGTCTTTTTTCCATCCCGTTCGATCGTCACCAGGTTTGGCGGAGCCGGCAGGTCATAATCCCAAAGGTCGTGGTGAACAGTCTGGTAATGCCAGATATACTTACCGGTCCTTGCATCAAGAGCAACCACGGAATTACCGTAAAGATTTTGACCGATGCGGTCCGCTCCATAAAAGTCATATGAGGGAGATCCAAGCGCCAGGAATACCATGCCGCGTTCTTTGTCCAAACTCATTCCTGCCCAGTCGTTTACGCCGCCGACATATTTCCAGGCATCCTTCGGCCAGGTTTCATAGCCTGGTTCTCCGGGATGAGGCACGGTATGAAAGGTCCACCGCAGCTTACCTGTCCTGACATCATAGGCACGTATGTACCCGGGCTCCGCGCCATATAACTCGGAGACCTCGGCGCCGATAATCAACAGGTCTTCAAAAATGATTCCCGGCGAGGTAGGGATAACGGATATCGCGGAGGAGTCACCCCGTAACCCGAAGTTCATACTTACTTTACCGCCGTTTCCAAACGAAGTGATCAATTCTCCGGTGACGGCGTTCTGGGCAAACAGGTTGTCACCGGCGGTATAAAGAATCCTTTTGTCGTTGCCATCTTCCCAATAGGTAACACCCCGGTTGATGCCGCCGCCTTCGCCCCCCTGGAATGGATCATATGACCAGATCTTTTCACCTGTCGATGCAAGGAGAGCGTAAAGTCTGTGACGTGCCGAGGTAACGTACATCACACCGTCGATGATGATGGGGTTACATTCCGAATTGCCGATGCGCCCGCCGCGGGAATCACCCGGAATAAACCTCCAGGCTTCTTTAAGTTTACTCACATTTGCTACGGTGATCTGATCCAGTACAGAGTAGCTGCTGCTCTCATTGTCAGCCTTATACACACTCCACGTCCGGCCTTTATTGATTTCATTCCTGCAGGCCGGCAGGGTGATTGTAACGCTGAGAACGAATAATGTGCAGCGGATGAGCGGTGGTGTCTTCAAATAATTTTGTGTCTGTCTAGTGAGGATTAGTTTACGAACGTTCCGGGTTTTTGCCTCATACCCGGAACTTCAGGGGAAAATACATAAAATCCGGCTTGAGCTCTCCGGATTTTACACCACGGTGGTTACCGTGGTTCAACGGTGTATTAAATCACCTGATCGGCATGCCGGGTCCGGGTGTTATTCCCTTCAACTTTTTATTTAGTTTTGCCGCATGAATTTTGGAGCATTAGAAAAGGTGTTTGAGGGTGAATTCTTTACGGACGAAACCACCCGGCGGTTATATGCTACCGATGCTTCGGCTTATCGCGAACTGCCCCAGGCTGTCGCGATGCCGAAGAATGAAAGGGATATCGAAACGCTGATCCGCTTTGCATCGGCGAACAAAACCTCATTGATTCCCCGAACGGGCGGGACGTCGCTGGCAGGCCAGGTCGTCGGTGGGGGGATCGTAGTGGATATTTCCAAATACTTTAATACTATCCTGGAGGTTAATGAAAAAGAGGGTTGGGCCAGTGTTCAGCCGGGTATAGTGAGGGATGACCTGAATCATCACCTTAAACCGTATGGTTTTTTCTTTGCTCCCGAGACGTCAACCGCGAACCGGGCGATGATCGGGGGAATGATCGGGAACAACAGTTGCGGATCAAACTCGGTGATCTATGGAAGTGTCCGGGAACATTTGCTGGAGGTAACCGCCTTGCTTTCAGACGGCAGCAAAGTAACGTTCGGCCCACTGGAAAACGAACGTTATTACAACCGGGTACAGGGAAAGGATACGACCGGCATTGAACGGGAAATTTACGCTCATATCGACCGGCTCCTGTCCGATCCGGAGAACAGAAGGGAAATCGAAAAGGAATTTCCCAAGCCATCGATTGTACGCCGGAATACGGGTTACGCGATCGATATGCTCGCGCGGATGCAGCCCTTCACCACGCATGGCGAGCCGTTTAACTTCTGCAGCCTTATCGCCGGCTCCGAAGGCACACTGGCATTCGTAACCAGTGCAAAGATAAAGCTCAGTCCCTTAATGCCTCCGCATAAAAAACTGGTATGTATTCATTGCGAGAGCATAGACGAATCGTTGAGAGCTAACCTGGTTGCGCTTCAGTACCACCCTTCCGCTGTTGAATTGATGGACCATTACGTTTTTGAAGCAACAAAACGAAACAGGCTTCAGGCCGAGAACCGTTTTTTTATAGAAGGTGATCCGCAGGCGATCCTGGTTGCCGAGCTGACGAGGGGAACCGCCGACGAGGTAGACCGCGATGCCCTGGCATTGATCGAAGATCTGAAATCAAAAGGGCTGGGCTATTCTTATCCCATCGTTGCAGGTGACGATATCAAAAGGGTCTGGAACCTGAGGAAGGCAGGGCTGGGATTGCTTTCCAACGTACCCGGAGATGAAAAACCGGTTCCCGTTATCGAAGATACCGCTGTTGATGTACATGACCTTCCGGCATACATCGCCGACATGAATGTGTTACTGAAAAAACACGGGCTGTACAGTGTACACTATGCCCATGCGGGTTCGGGCGAAATTCACCTGAGGCCTATCCTGGACCTTAAAACCTCGGAGGGTGTCCGGTTGTTCCGCACAATGGCGGAGGAGACTGCCACCCTTGTAAAAAAATACGACGGTTCCCTGTCAGGTGAGCACGGGGATGGCCGCCTACGGGGAGAATTTATTCCGCAGATGATCGGCCACCATAACTATTCCCTTATACGCGAATTAAAAAAAGTATGGGATCCGGAAAACATCTTTAACCCGGGAAAGATCGTCGACACACCACCGATGGATACGAACCTGCGGTATGAGAGAGACCAGGAGACCCGGGCATTTGAAACGATACTCGACTTTTCGGATACACTCGGTATTCTTCGCGCGGCGGAGCAATGCAATGGTTCTGGCGATTGCCGGAAGACGGAACTCAGCGGAGGTACGATGTGCCCCAGCTATATGGCTACACGCAATGAGAAAGAGACAACCCGTGCCCGGGCGAACATCCTGCGCGAAATGATCCGCAGTTCGGATAAACCCAATCCGTTCGCACAGGATGAAATCAAGGAAGTTATGGACCTGTGCCTGAGCTGCAAAGGGTGCAAGTCGGAATGTCCCTCCAACGTCGACATGGGTAAACTGAAACAGGAATGGCAGTATCAGTATTACAGGGAAAAAGGTGTCCCTTTCAGAAGCCGGGTGATTGGAAACTTTGCCACGGGAATGAAACTCGCCTCCTTGTTACCCTGGGGATATCGCCTTGTTTTTAGCAACAGCCTGACGGGCAACCTAGCCAAATCCATTCTCGGGTTTGCAAAAAAAAGGAGTATGCCCACCCTTTCCGGGATGACCTGGAAGAAATGGTTTGAGACCCAATTTCGGCCTGCGACAAAAAAATCCGATAAGGCGGTATACTTCTTTATCGATGAGTTGTTGAATTACAACGAAGCGGATATTGGTATCACCGCCGTCAAGCTTCTCGACAGACTGGGTTACACCATTAATTTTATACCTCACGCCGAATCCGGCAGGAGCTTCCTGTCGAAAGGGTTGTTGGAAGAGGCACGTACCCTGGCCGGAAAAAACGTGAGTTTGTTCAGCGGTGTGATCACACCGGATGTACCGCTGGTTGGAGTAGAACCATCTGCGATCCTGACGTTCCGGGATGAATATCCGGACCTTCTTCGGGGAAATGAAAAAGAGAAGGCGAAGGCGCTGGCCGCGAATACGTACATGATCGAAGAGTTCCTGGCAAAGGAACTGGAAGCAGGCAGAATTGACCTCAGTTTGTTCCGGGATCAGAAGGCTCTTATCAAGTTACACGGTCATTGCCAGCAGAAAGCGTTGTCGTCCCTGACTCCTACAAAGAAAATACTGACGCGAATGGGTAACAACGAAGTCCATATCATTCCTTCCGGTTGCTGCGGAATGGCGGGCTCTTTCGGTTATGAAAAGGAGCATTATGATCTTTCGATGAAGATCGGCGACCTGGTACTTTTTCCCGCCGTCAGAAAACAGCCGGAGTCTGTGATCATCGCGGCGCCCGGCACCAGCTGCAGGCATCAGATCAAGGATGGAACTGGCAGAATCGCACTTCATCCCGTTCAGATCCTTTGGAACAGCCTGGTGTAGATGGACATATTCGAAGGTGTACAGGAAATACTCTTCTGATCAAAAGAAGGACATTTACTCATCACGCAACGCCGCAACCGGGTTGGCCACAGCCGCTTTGTAAGACTTTATTCCTACTGTCAGGAGCACAACGATCAGGGTGAGTGTCATTCCCGTCAAAAAGGTCATGACACCCGGATGAATCCTGTACGCGAAGTTACGAAGCCATTCCTCCATGAAGTAATAGGCCAGGGGTCCGGAAATAACGAAGGCGATTACGATCAGTACGGCAAACTCTTTCGAGAACAAGGCGACGACCTGTCCAACGGAAGCGCCGAGCGTTTTTCTGATGCCCACTTCTTTTGTTTTGCGCCGTGCCATAAAGGATACGAGCCCGAATAACCCGATACAACCGATAAATATGGCCACTGCCGCGAACAGACCGATCAGGTAAGAATTGCGTCTTTCGGTCTTGTAAAAATTCGCGATCGCTTCATCGAGGAACCAGTGTTCGAAGACATATTTCGGGTAAATATCTTCCCATGCGCTTTTTATTTTTGCAATTGTCTCCTGCGTATTTTCGGAGCTCAGCCGGGTTGCGCCTATAAAAAACGCTCGGGTTCCCGCCAGTATGATGGTGGGGCGGAGACTGGAATGCAGCGACATGGTGTTGAAGTCCTTAACGATGCCCGTGATCAGAGCCTTGCGGTCCCAGATATTGACGGGGGTTCCAAGAGCATCGCGCGGGTCCTGGAAACCCAGTGTACGCGTGAACGATTCGTTCACCAGGAATCGGGTTGCAGTATCCGATTTTACGAGATCTTCGCCGTACAACAACGGGATCTGATAGGTCGTGATGTAATCTTCGTCAGCGAACTTTACGGAGGTGTTCTCTTTCACGATTTTACCGGCTACGGTCGCTTCAAAATCACCACCCCACTGATTGTCGGAAGTTGATCCGGTATTGCTCATGGTAACGTTCAGAACACCGGGGATTTGTTTGAGCCGTTCCGAAAGCCGGTGAATCAGTTCCGGTTCGTTTTCGGGGAGTTCGAATTCGATCACGGCGTTGCTGTTAATTCCCAGCGGCTGAGACATGAAGTGATCGAGCTGCTGAACGATAATAATGGTACAGACAACGAGTACCTGAGAAATCACCAGCTGGAAAACAATCAGCGCGCGACGAAGCGTAAGCCCCTGCCCGGGAGTTCCCGAAATTCTTGCCTTTAATGCTTCTACGGGTTGAAACCTTGAAAGGCTGATCGCAGGGTAAAGTCCGGCGAGCAGAGTAACGAGAAAAGGTAGACCGATCAGGAACAACATGGTACCCGGGTCCGAGAACGGTTCGAAGGCGAGGCGGTAACCCAGCACAGGCTGAAGGCCGATCAGCGCGAGTTCCACCAGCCCCCCCGATATCAACATGGAGACCCAGGTGATGGTAAACGTTTCTCCCAGGAACTGAAAAACGAGTTGGGCCCTGCTGCTACCCATTACTTTTCGTACGCCGGCTTCCTTCGCGCGGTCGATGATCAGTACCGTATTCAGGTTTATGAAGTTGATACACGCAGTCAGCAGCAGGAGTACGCCGATAAGGGAAAGTGTGACAAGCGAAGAGTAGGATACGACACGGCCGCCATAGTTGCCAAAACGGGTGTCGAAATGTACTTCCGACAGCGGCTGCAGGAAGTAGTTTCTGTACTTTCCGTCCTCTTCATTTCTTCCTGTGAAATATTTCAAATGCCAGCCTTTCAGCTTTGCATTAAAGTCTTCCGCGGTTTGTCCTTCCGATAACCGAACATAACAATTGATGGATGATGAGGTTGCTCCCCAGTCGTCCCAGCCGCGTTTATTTGCTCCCAGGTTGGCGGAAAGTATGATCCGGAACGGCAGATCCGTATTCGACGGGGGATCTTTGACAACGCCGGTGACCGTTACGTCGAATTCATTATTGAAATTGATTACTTTGTTCAGAGCACTTTCGTTGCCAAAGTATTTTTTCGCTACAGATTCCGTCAGCACGACAGTTTTTTCACGCTTCAGGGCTTCGTTGTTACCCGAGACCCATTCGTAATGAAACATCCGGAAATAGTCTGCGTCGGCGAAGGTCACACGGCCTTCCTTAAACCGGTCGACTGTGCCATCGTCGTGATGAATCGAGATTACCGGGTCGCTCATATTCGAATCCGTGATCGTGAGCTCCGCGATATCCGGAAAATCCTGGCGGAGTGCGACGGGTAGGGGATACGTAATACCTGCGCTGTATCCATGGTCTTCAGTCTTTGTATATTCCGTCACGACCCGGTAGACGCGTTCTCCTCCCGGATGATAGGCGTCGAAGCTCATTTCAAACCGGAGGATGAGAAAAATGATCACGGAACACGTAATGCCGAGTGAAAGTCCGAAAAGATTAATGAATGCATGGCTCCGGTTCCTCCAAAGGGACCGTAAGTGGGAGATGAGGTAGTTTTTGATCATGGACATTCAGTTTTGATGAATACCCATAGCCAAATCGCATACCAACCACATAAACTACTGAAAT
This sequence comes from Chryseolinea sp., assembly GCA_041742155.1. GTDB lineage: Bacteria > Bacteroidota > Bacteroidia > Cytophagales > Cyclobacteriaceae > Chryseolinea. The sequence goes on from JBGSJE010000019.1 coordinate 57,719, forward strand.
CCAGAATATTGTGCAATAACGCCTGAACGACGAGGAAGGCATATGTATCGTTTTTGATACATACCATTTAACGGATTTGATACAATTACCTGGATCAATCGCCCCCTTCGCTCATGCAATCAATACCTTTCACGTTCAGCAACTCAAACCTGCGTTTGTCACGGCTGAAGCGCCAGGCCTGTCTCACCGTCGTGAGGAATTCTTCGGTAACGGAAGACTTTACCAGCGCAACAATCTCCGGGTTCTCGATATTCGACTGACGGCAAAAGGTGGTTCGGATCTGCCATCCGGGTTGAACGTTTTTCACCTCCAGTACATCGGCGATCACATATTCGCTGTCGTCCGGATTTTCATTTATGCTAAAAAAAACGACGGCGTTACTGCCGCGTTGGTAAACATCGACGGTTATGGACTCTGGATCATCCACAGGTGAAACGAGACTTCCCTCGCGAAACGTATAACCCTGCAAGTCTGTTAATTCACTTTTATCCTTAAAAGTCTTTCCGACGAGCTTTTGAAAGTTGCCCGCGAAATTGCCCTGAGCCAGTCCTTCCGGAACAAAGCCGGTTAGCAGGAGGGTCATTCCTAAAATCCTGATTATGTTTTCCATGGGTGACAAGGTCATCGGTTTAGATAAGTCGATAAGGCAAAGGAAAGATAGTACAAACCGGTTATATTTATGACACTGACGGATTACCATTGATTGTCACCGAAGGAGTTATCACTACAAATATAAGTACCGGTGGTCCGTCGGCGTAAACTACAAATGCCGACATGCGAATTACTTCTTTTTTATTTCTGCTCTTTGTTTTTGGATGCTCGAAGGATCCGGAGTTCAGGCCCGTTTACGATGTACCCGAAGAGTTCCAACCTTTTATCGACACCTTTATCAGCGAAGCGGCAAGTCGTGGATTTACGTATGAGATCAAAAATCTGATCATCAAATACGACGAAACTATTGATGTGCCTTTTTGCGGGCAGTGTAATTCAAACTCCCTGAATGCCGATGTTCAAAAAATAATCACGATCAATCCGAATATTCAATGCTGGTTTACCGACGAAGAGAAGGAAACTTTTTTTGTTCACGAGTTGGGTCACTGCGTCCTGGGCCGTCTGCATGACGACAGGTTGCTACCGAACGGAGATCCGAGGAGTCTGATGGCTGCAAGCCGTCTGGATGTTTACTCCATCTGCATTTATCAGGTTGATGATCAGGAGTGCGACAAGCGGTATAAACGGTCTTATTACCTGGATGAGTTGTTCGATGAAACCACACCGGTTCCGGATTGGGGCGACTGATTTGCGGTTACAGGTAAATATTAAAAGTTCCTTTTTTCAGATTGCGTTCGTCCGTCAGAGAGATTACGCGGTCCTTTTGCGCTTTTCGCGCGAAGTCATTGCCGATATTCGGATCGCCTTGAAAATATAATTGGGTCGTTAACTCGGGATAGCCTTTCGCCCGTATCTTGAAATGAATATGGCGGGGTCGACTTCCGTAAGGCGGAGGGAAGATCGAGGTGAAACGATAATATCCTTGTGAATCAGTCTTAATCTGACCACGGCACTTGAACCCTTTCAGATCGTATTCCCCGTGGTTATCGCAATGCCAGATATCCAGAATTGCGTTGGCAACAGGGGTCGTGCAGTCATTTCCATTTATTACCGTGCCTTCGATTTGTAATGTCGTTCCCTGCGTTTCAATTACCGTCCGTGAAGGTGCGTCTGCTTTATAGTAAGGTCCCTCGGCGTCACGTTGGGTCTGACAAGGTTCGGATCTGCCTTCGGCGGCAAAACTGGTCAACGAAATGCCGAACAGCGGAAATGAGCCGATCGCTCTGAAAAAATTCTTTCTGTTCATATGGATCACGCAATAACCGTGTTTAAAATGGAACCCTGGCAAAAAAGGACAATGATAAAGTTCGAAAGAATTCTCACCAATGCCAATTCTTCGGCTCTTTAATGTGCCAGGTGTTCGTTAAGCTTTGCCTTGAAGGATTCCAGGGTGAGGGGTTTGTAGAGGATGTCGGTAAAACCCGCGTCCTTTAGCTCGAGTATCTGTTTGCCGTCGACGTAATTGGACACGACGAAAGCCTTAAAGGCCGGCCCTTTGATAGCGATCAATTCCTTCAGGAGGTTGCCGGCAAACACGCCGGGTTCCAGGTAATAATCAATAACCGCCACATCAAAATTGTTTTCCTTTGCCCAACTGATTGCTTCTTTTACGGATGTGAAGGCCTCCGTGTCAAATTCCAGAGCCAGTAATTTCTGGTTGATGAACAGATCGAGCTCCTCGTCATCGACGATTAGTATTTTCACGCTGGATAATTTCTCTAAAATATAAAATCTTCTGATAATCCCCCTTGCCGGGCGGTTGGATTTATTTGGGGTCCCGGCCATGACCGGCCGGCGATCACCGGCAACGGGCAAGTTTCCCCGGGCTGATACCGAATTTATTTTTGAATGCGGTGGAGAAGTGGTTGGGATATTTATATCCAACGATTGTCCCTATTTCCTGGACGGTATGATCAGCCTGTTGCAGCAGGTCCCGGGCATATTCCAGCCGGCGGGAGAGAATAAACTCGAAGACGGTGGTTTGGAAAGTTTTTTTGAAGCCATTTTTCAAGGCAAATTCATTGATCCCAAACCGCTGGCAAATACCCTTCATCGAATGATCTTCTAAAAAACTGTTATCGAGATATTCGCGTATAGCAAAGAGCAGGTCGGTGTTTTTTTGCACCTCATTTTTACCGGCTTGTTTCATCCGCGATGTATCCAGTTGAAGGGCGATTAGCTCAAGCATCTTTCCTTCAATAAGCAGTCTTTTCAGTGAACCGGTAAGCGGGCTGCCGAAAATATCGAAGATCGTTTTGAACATTGCCGGCGTCAGGGCGAATTCGCCCGGATAGGTCACTTCGTTGGTAAGGATGCTTTCTTTTAACCTGGCGGACCAGGCTTCATCGTCACCGAGCAAATTGGTATAATGCCTGCGGTCGATCTGTACATGAATATTGCGAAAACACCTGCTCATGGCCAATGAGTATTCATTTGCCTGCACGGTCAGGTAGTGAAAGGTACCCGGGTTCAGGTATGCCTTGAGATTGAAGTCATCAAAATGAGTGCCCAGTGAACCATCGACGCACATGCAATGGTTTACATGATCGATAAGCACCGGGTCATGCAACGTTACATATATGGGCCGGTTTAAGGAAGTCTTGTGTTCCGATATCTTAAAGTACGAATAGTCAACCGTTCGTTCTTCCCAGCGGCCAAGGTCTGGATGCTCACGCACAATTTCCCTGTATGTATCGTTTTCCGTGGACGAGATGGTATGACTTGTGAATTCGTCAACGGAAATAACAGGGGCCGGTATCATAAGGTCCTTTCGGGTTGTATAATGTCCGTGTAACGTGATTTCAGGGATAAAGTTATCTGCGGAAGATAAAATTCTTCCAGACCGGGCAAAGGTGCCGTTCGTCGATTCCATCAAAAACTAAAACGCGGACATTGCCAGGTCTTCTTTTTTTAGTCCGGTTGTCAATGGAATCGGGGACGACTAAGCGACGGTCTTTCCCATATAGGGGTCCGTATAACCCTGCTCTCCGGTCTCCACCCGGCCGGCATACCGTTGTTCAAAGCCGGGGTTACCCTTAATTGTGACCGAAAAATCATACCACCGGAAACTCTTGGCGAGGTTGATGATGAAACTTACCTGACCGTTTGCCGGGATAACCTTTGATTCCCTGCCATATCCGTAGGAATGGTCCTCAATCACAACAGTAATGGCGCCGTTGCTTACATTCGACATCCGAAGGTCGAGGTTACCTGTTATTTTTTTTCCGGTTGTTTCGTATTCGCATCGGAAATTCAGCTGTGGATCGGCAGGTGTTCCCCTGAACTCACGGTAAAAACCATTCGGGCCATACACACAGAGGTGATAGCGGCTTCCTTCAAAGGCGTTCAAGGGCCATGAATCAGCCACAGCGCCGCCGGGAGCGACAGCATAAGACCAGTTCCCACCGGTTTTCATCGTGGAGTTTTTCTGGTAGGGAACGGGTGCGTAAACATTAAATGGAGAGCCGGCGGCACGTTTGCCAAGCACCTCATCGCTGGACTGAAAACTGATTTCAAACGACTTCCGGTCTGCACTCAGTTTACCGTTGGCATAAAGCTGGTAGGGCAGGGCGCATGCCGGGCGTATACCCCTTTCCTGTTGAGGCATGAGCGAAAATGCGGCAGGCTTATTGTTGACCAAGGTAACCTCTTCGTCTGTTAACGGACGGAAACCCGATACATCCTGTTTAAATTTCGCTTTATGCACGCTTTCAATAAAATCATCCTTCGACAAAAATGGAGGCAATGAAATATCCTCTCCGTTGTAAGGTTTGAAGGTTGATGTAAGGTCACCGCATACGGCTCTTCTCCACGCGCTGATGTTGGTCTCTTCGATTTTTTTGCCTGTCTTGTGAGTCAGGAATTTTTCCAGGAACTGTAAGGTGGAGGTATGGTCGAAAACCTCCGAGCAAACAGCGCCGCCGCGGCTCCAGGGAGAGGCGATCACCAGCGGCACCCGATAACCGAGTCCGATCGAACTCGCGCGCGAATTTTTTTCGTCCTTGCGCTCCATGTCTTGTTTCAAGGTCACATATTCAATGTTGCCGTCGATACTTCCGGACATCGAGCCGGCCTGGGAATTGCCTGGCTCGGGTACCGTAAACGGAGGCACGTGGTCGAAGTATCCGTCATTTTCATCGTATGCCAGGATAAAGATCGTTTTCTTCCAAACTTCAGGGTTCCGCGTGAGGATATCCAACGCTTCGGATACATACCATGCGCCGTACCACGGTGCCCCTGGATGGTCGGAGAAATTTTCCGGGGCAACCAGCCACGACACAGTCGGAAGGTTGCCGTTCTTCACATCTTCCCTGAATTGGTGAAGCACATCGCCCTTGGGAATTTTTACTTCGCGCGTTGTACTCCCGTCCTGATATTCCAGCGAAGTCAGCTGGTGGTAGAACGGATCTTTTTTGTTTGTCGTAAAGGCTTTCTCATGGAGGTTCTTTTCACGTTGAGAGAGTTTCGCATAATTTTCCCTCGTATAAACCTTCCGGTCCGACTCCGCGATTTCCAGTTCATGTTTTAACCGCTGTAACCGGCGTTCTGCCTGGCCGTGGCCCTCATCTCCGGCGGCCAGTCCCGTCAGCTTTTCTTCAGTTATCCGGATCTCTTCCGAAAGCATCCGGATTTGTTTCGGAAGTGAATCGATATAGGCTTCGGAAAATTTTACGTGGTACTGGTCGAACCATTCGATCGGGTTGTCTGTAAAATTGCCGAGCCAGGCATCCTCTTCGCCCTCAAACCCTGCGCCTACACTAAGCTCGTTCTGATAGATCCTCCAGGAAATATTATTTTCCTCCAGTCGTTCGGGAAACGTTTTCCAGCGTACAGTCTTATCGTAGTCCACGTTTTCGTTCCGAACGTTCGCATAGGCGTTTAGAATCTGATCCCGGATAGTACCGGTCCACAGGTAAAGCCGGTTAGGTGTTGTTCCGGTCAGCGAAGAACAGAAATTCTGATCACAAACGGTGAATGCATCGGCGAGTGAGTAATAAAAAGGTATATCCTCACGGTTGTAGTATCCGAGAGTCAGCGGCATATTCCTGTAGTCCTTGTGTCCGGATCGTTTAGCAACGAGCCACTGGTCGTATTTTCCCCCATTGCGCGCGTCGACCTGGTCCGTCCAGGAGTGGGGTAGGGATCCCATCCAGGTCGCTTTCGTATCTTTGATATTCAGGCGGAAGGGCAGATAGGTCTCTCCGGCTGCGTTCGTCTGAAGCCAAACCGTATTTTTATTGGGAAGTTTAATAGCCCTCGGGTCGTTAAATCCCCGGACACCCTGTAATGTTCCATAACAGTGATCGAACGAACGGTTTTCCTGCATCAGGATAACCACATGTTCAGCGTCCAGGTATGTGCTACCTACGGGTGGATTGATGGCAAATGCGCGTTGGATCGATTCGGGTAACATTCCTGCGAGGCCTGCGCCCCCGGAAAGCATAGCTGCCTTTTTTAAAAACTCACGTCGTGTATCCATTTGGTATCTGTGATGAGATAATGTCGACTATAAAAGTATAGGAATCCGTCATTCAAACCATATGTTGATTCCTGTTTAAGAATAAAATAATGTTGTCGTAATGTGCGGACCCGTTACGGGGTTTCATCGGGTACTCCCGCGGCAGGGCTATGGGGCGTCGGGTGCGCTCTTTTTCTTCCTCATTTTTTTGAACGGATCGTACGAAATAGTGTTTTTTCCGGTTTTATCGGGACGAACACGCAGGAAAACACTCGCTCCGGTCCTGGCATCGGTGCCGATATTTTCAGGTGCGAAATTCTGATCGCGCTTTTTCAGATTACTCAGCGGCACCTGAATACTAAGGTCGGAGCTATCCTTCAGGTCATATCTTCCTTCAATAAACATGGTTAGTACCGTCGATTCAACCTCCATGCGGCGCAGATCTATTTTTGTTCCATCTATTTTAAATACCGATGCGATTTCCCCGAACTGAACATCGGAGAAGTCTCTTCCTTTGAAGAGGAAATTACTTAGTCGCTGCATGGGCTCAAAATCTCGCAGCCTTCCTTCCCGGATGGTGAATCTCACATCACCTTTCAGGTGTGGCGTAAGAACGTCAAGCCGGTCATTAATCTCCGCCGACATATTAACATTCAGGTTCAGCTTTCCCTCAACATGATCGTGCCGGAACGTGGTTTGATTGAAATTGTTGAATGAATGAAAGAAATCGCTGATCGACACGTCCCGTAAAGTGGCCTGAATGGAAATGGGATTAATTGGTTTTTGAAGGTTGCTTACCCGGAGGTTCAGCTGAACATTACCTTTCGCAAATTCCATCCGGGAATCCCGGAGGATAAAACGGTTATCGGCCAGCGTCAGCCGCCCCGTCAGCTTTGACGCTTTGAAATTCTTGTTTCTGAAACTGCCAATGTTAAAGTCTAGATGAAATTCCAGTTTTTCATTGAGACGTTCGATCAGATCGGCAATCTTCTTTTTTGAGGCTGCCTTTGCCCGTTGTGTTTTTACTGCTCTCCGTGGCTGCAGCAAACCGGATAGATTTATTGCCGGCGACAAAATGCTCAGGTTTACTTTGCCTGTAGTAGCCGGGTTAGTGAAAAACGGGATGAAGTCCGTGATGTATCCGTTGAATGAAATCCTGTTTTTGTTCAGGCTCAAGGCCAGGTTTTTTATGTCGAATTGTTCTTCGGTAAAGTGGAAATCAGCGTTGACATTGTCGACCGTTATTTTCCGTGGCAAATATTGAATTTGTCCATTGGTGATCTTCGCGTTTCCCGATAAGCGGCCTTCATACCGGGTCTTTGTTTCGTCCAGGTATTCGGTTAGTTTGCCGTTGTATGTAAAGACGGAAACGAACTTCCCTTTAAGCAACCTGATTTTTGTAGTATCAAGGTGTTCATTCAGGCGTTTAAGGTCAACGTCGAAGGTGGCCTTCAGGTCCAGTCCCGGGTCCTTCAGGTTCGTTAGGGTGGCCACCGCCTTGACCGGCATATTGTCCAGGAGACCGTCAATAGAAGAGAAGTGAATCTGGGAATTCCGGTCATCGTATGCGGCGGTGTCGCTGACATGATTGGTAAACACGCCGGCCATGGACATGTTTTCCATGTGAATCTTCCCGGCTGTTACCTCACTTTTGTTAAAAGAAAAACGAACATCCACGGCAGGTTTTACGCCCGGCCCGAGCAGACCTTTGACCGTGACGCTTAGCCCGATCGGTTTTTCCACCCGGTAGTTTGCCAGCTTTGCGGCAAGTGTATCAGGTAGGAGGCTAAGACCTTCCGTGTAGTCCAGTTTGTCCGACAGGATTTCCAGCGCAAATTCACCGGGAGCACCCAGTTGAAACATACCGGATAACTTCACTATAGATTTGTCGAAGGCCAAAGTCGAAGGCAAAAGCGTCAGATTTCCTGCCGACGGTTTCAGATCGATCTTCAGATCAGCGATGACGGTTTTATTCTTCAGGAAACTTCCCTTCTGAGCGTTCAGCAGGAGCCCGTCGAATTTCATCTGACCGGCCAACTGTAGTTGCACGACTGAATCATCCGCGATAACCGAATTAACCGTCCGGATAAAATGAACACCAACCTGTTTTTGCTTCAGCGAATCCTGGTAAGTGAATGAGACATTCAGGAGATTGATTTTTTTAAGTTCGAGCGGTTGATTATTGCCTGCGGTTTCCGTGGCAGCGTTCATTTCTCCACGCCTGAGCACTTCCGTGTTCGTATACCCTGTTTGTGTCCTGAAGATGAAGATCCTGCCGTTCTGGATATCCACTGAATTTATGGTTATTTTCTTTCTGAAGAGCTTCAGGGGTTCTACGTTCACATCCACTCTTTCCGCCTGCAGGAACGGCTCATGGTAAATGTTATACGCAGGACCGTGAAGGTAAATATCCTTCAGTGTGATCGATATGTTGGGGAAATTATGGAAAAGATTGATTTGATAGTCGCCGATACTTACATCGCCGTTAACGGATTCCCGCAGTTTTTCATTGACGGTAGCGAGGATTTCCTTTTTGTAAAGTTGGATAATGGAAATACCAATAACGACGGATATCATCAGTCCGAGGAAAACATAACCCAACCATTTAAATACCGTCTTCATAGTAGTAGCCCGGGCCGATGCTTACCCGGTTTTTGCCAGAGGCATACATTAAAATAGTGTTAATCCCCGAGATGTTCACACGTTCCCCGTGAATTTGATCAGTTATTACCGGGATGTGGCAAACAAGGATGGATTATACCCGGATAGCCGATAGCTTTTGCTTGAGTTCCCTCGCAGCTTCGGTATAACCTCCGTCTGAGCCGTCGACAAAGTGAATGTGTTTGGCATGCATGTTTTCGATATAACAGGTCATGACGCTTTCCTTGCTCAGGTGGTGACCAAAGACTAAAACACCTTCTTTTTCCTTTTTGGTAAGGTAGCTCAGGAGTTGCTCCCGGTTTTCCGCTTTTCCGGACAGGATCGTATTGATGCGTCCGTCGATCGTAAGCGTGTCGGCATTCGCAATGAGTTGGGAGAGGTAGTCTCTGCCCCGCACCGGACCAATTTTCAGGTTAAACCTGAAAAAGAACAATCCGAGCAACGTTTCCAGGAATGCCGAAATGAAATACCGGAAATTCCAGTGCCGATACCGGATGCGCATTTCTTTTTCGAGCTTGTTGAGGTTTAAGAGAAGTTTCAGACGGTTTACGGAGAGGGGGTTCCTGCGTTCAAGACTTCCGTAAGTTTCATCCATTTTGACCAAAACGTCGTGATACACTTCCGCCTGCCGGTATTGTTCGCGTGCTTCGATAAGGTAACAAACGATCTCAATTTCGTTTTCATTGCCTGGTGGTTTTACCTTATCCCACCGGCACTCCAACCCGGACATGTTCAGTGTAACTTCCTTGTTTTCCGGTTGTATTGCTTCTTTTTTTGTGGCGAGTTTGATCTTGCGCTCAGCGTACTTCATACCATCGCCAAGGACCAGTGGCTTCTGGAAACTCTGACCCAGTTCAGCTTTTGCAATCTTAATGTACATACCGGACGCGACGATGTCCGCAACAGACAGGCTACCGACATGCATGTTGAGACCAAAGTTCCGGTTTACGTTTTCATTGTGTTGGGAAAGGCCTCGGAGCACATCGGCTTCTATTGACCCGGGAACGAGGGCGGCCCCGCCATCGCCGCTGAAGAAAAAAGGAATTTCAATGTTCTTTTCCTTGGCGATATTCAGGATGGCGACCAGGCTTCCGGCAGCGACAAGGTTTACATCGTTATGCCTGCCCGCGGCTACAGCGGCAGTCGAGTTTTGCACATCCGCAATGACCACGACCCATTCCGGAGGTACGTCAGTGAAATAACGGGACTGCATCACGTCCGCGACAGGCAGTGCCAGTGCTTTGATATCCCGGTAAAAATCCGCTGTTGACAAGGTCGTTAAACTGGAAGGAAAGATACCATTAATTTCAGCGGACAGCATCGTGCGGCCGTTATTACTTCAAGGTAGCGATCCTTTTAACTTTGCCGGTAATTGATTTAATTTTGTTTTAAATCAAATGTTGTTTCTTATGACCGTAATTGAATTCCGGGATCTTGCCCTTTCCTTTCCGGGTACAATTGAAAACCCTCACTTCGAAAGAGCCGCGTTCAAAGTGACCGGCAAAAGGATCTTCACGACGCTTCACGAACCCAGTGCGACGGCGAATGTCAAACTTTCACCGGCTGACCAACGGGTTTTTTCTTCCTTTGAGAAAGGAGCGGTTTATCCGGTACCAAACAAATGGGGATTACAGGGATGGACTACATTTGAATTGAAAAAAATTCCCTTTGCACTTATGCAGGACGCCCTTGATACCGCGTACAAGGAGGTTTTTAAGGGAAAAGAAAGGAAACGTCGCGGATAATCCACACCTTCAATTTTTTATTTCCTATGAACACAAAAAAGCTCCTGCGCACGATGATCATGGTGGTGATCCTAAGCGCCAATGTCGGTTGTGACCAGATTTCGAAGAACATCGTGCGCCTGCGGATAGATGACTACGAGCGAATTAAAGTCATGGGGAAATTCCTGACGCTGACAAAAGTTGAGAATTCAGGAGCGTTCCTGAGCCTGGGTGATTCACTTCCAGGCCCCGTCAAGATCATCGTATTAACGGTGTTGCCCATATTGCTTCTCGGCCTTGTACTGGCTTTCAGCCTGACGAAGAAGACCACAACCGATATCACCCTGCTGGGTATTTGTTTTATTACCGGTGGTGGTATCGGAAATATCTATGACCGCCTTGTTCATGGCTCAGTCACCGATTTTTTACACATGGATTTTGTGGTGTTCCAGACGGGAATCTTTAACATGGCCGACCTGTCCATCATGACGGGTTTTTTTATTGTCGTCTTTGAATCGTTTTTGAAAGGAGGAAGGAACATAACGACCGGACGACATGGCGACTCCTGATGAAGGATGGATGTTATAAAGACGCCAGCGCGCTTTCGAGGTCGTGGATGAGATCTTCCGCGTTTTCGATACCCACTGAATAACGTATGAGGCTCTCCGGTATTCCCAGTAGCTGGCGTTGTGCTTCGGAAAGTTCCACATGGCTTGTAGTCCTCGGTGGCCCTGCCAGTGTACTGACGGAGCCGAGGCTGGCGGCCAAATGAACCAGCCTGAGTCTGGGCAGGAATTTTTTCACTTCGTCATAGGTGCCGTGGAGCGAAAAGCTCATCATACCGCCGAAGCCCGACATTTGTTTCCGGGCGATTTCATGACCGGGATGGGTTTCCAGACCGGGGTAGAAAACGTCGCTGACTTTAGGATTCGATTTCAGGAACCGGGCGATCTTCAGCGCGGATGCATTTTGCCTTTCGATGCGCAGTTCCAGCGTTTTCATTCCACGGGCGATCATGTAAGCGGGATCAGGTTGAAGACTAGCCCCGTTTATTTCGCGGAACGCAAAAACTTTTTGCACGAGATCCTTCCGGCCGCAGAGCAATCCGCCCATTGCATCGGAATGGCCGCAAAGGAATTTGGTGGCGCTATGAATCACGAGGTCTGCGCCTAATCGCAGCGGGTTTTGATTGATCGGTGTCGCGAACGTACTATCCACCACGACGACAGCGCCAACCTTCTTTGCCGCTGTCGCGAGACGCCGGATGTCCACTACCTTTAGCGTTGGATTGGTAGGTGTCTCCAGGTAAAGAAGGTCGCAGCCTTTTGCTATCTCCGATTCCAGTTCTTCATGATCAGTTGTCTCGCAGAGTTTCACCGAAACATTGTAGGTGGGAAGGAATTCCAGGAATATTTTGCTTGTACCCCCGTAAGTATCCTTGATGGAAACGACCCGTTTACCAGGTCCGAGCAACGCAAACAGGGTATTGCTGATGGCTCCCATACCCGACGCGAACGAGGTCGACGCTTCGGCGCCTTCCAATACCCGGATCTTTTCCTCCAGTACATGTACCGTTGGATTTGTATTTCTGCTGTAAATATACCCTTCTCGTTTACCAGTAGCCACCTGGTGCCACTCGTCCAGGTCATGGTAGGCAAACGTAACGCTGTTTACAATAGGAGAGGTGGTCGCGCCCAGGTAAAATGGTTCTGTCTCACCAGCCCAGACCGCCGCCGTACCTTTTTTGAATGATAGAAAATCTCCTTCCATCGGAATAAAAAACATTTAAGTATCACGAATATAGGTCAAAGAAGCGAGGTTTTGGGGATCGGCCTGTTTGCCGGCCGGTCATTTTTTTCTTTAAACCGTGTCCGTGGACATGTATTTTCCCGTTTCTAAAATACCGGAACCGGATACGACAGGATTTGAATCGTCCGTAATTATTTGAAAATTACAACGTGGCAGGTAATGGCTTCCCTGACGCCGGCCGGTTAAACGTAAGACACCAATAATCCGAATCTGATGGTCCTCGTCTTTTTTCGCATTCTATTCCTGGCCGGCCTTGTAGCCGTGGTCTACCTGATCGCACGCAGACTGCTTGTCCCGCCGGATTTTATCCGTTGCAGCAGGTGCGAGGGCAAAGGTTTCTGGTATGGCGCACGCGGTAAAGAGACGTGCGACTGGTGTAAGGGTTCCGGTAGATTGCCGAATCCGAAAAAATAGGAGCCGTCACTTCGGCGTAACGCTCGGTCTCACTTCTATTTTGCTGGGCAGGGTCCTCGGGTTCATCTTCAACAGATCGACAACGATTTGTCCCAGGTCTTCCGGCTGGATTTTCCAGGCGTCGGCGGCTGTGGGCTGATGGTTGTTAAAATTCGTAGCGACCGATCCGGGCATTATGGTTGTCACCTTAATGCCATGAGCCCTCACATCCAGCATCACGGCTTGTGTAAAACCCACGAGGCCAAATTTGCTCGCATTGTAGGCCGAAGCATTCGGGAAAAAATTGGTTCCGGCGAGGCTGGCCATCGTAATGAAATATCCCTTTGATTCCTTCAATGCCGCCAGCGATGCTTTAATGCTGTGGAATACACCCGTAAGGTTGGTATCAATTGTTTCATGCCATTGTTCAGGTGTCAGTGTTTCGATGGATGCAAAATAACCGACACCCGCGTTGGCCACCAGGACGTCGAGCCGTCCCCATTTCTTCAAAATGGTTTCCACGGCCTGTTGAAGGTCAGCCGGATTGCGGACATCCGCTACAATTCCAATCACTTCACCCTTTCCAAGTTTGCTCAATTTTGAGGTTGCTTCGTCAGCGCCGGCTTTCGACCGGCTGGTGATAGCCACTTTACAATTTTCCTTCAGCAATGATTCGGCGACGCCGTAGCCGATTCCTTTGTTGCCTCCTGTGATCAAGGCTATCTTATTTTCAATCTTTTGCATACATGGTTAGTTTTAGGGTACAAATATACCATAACAGGTAGAAAGAGAGACGAGCAATGATGAACCGCCGTCCGGAAAAAAAGACAAGCGGGTATGTGCATCGGGCACACTTCCGGCGCTTGGAAACCGAATGCCGCGGGAAGATCGGTGTTTGTGCACACACCGTGTAAATTGTTCGCATAATTGGTAATAAATTTTCTACTTTCGGCCCCATAAAATATACCCATATGAACATTAAAAATATAGGGCTGTCTGTTGTATTGCTGATGGCGCTGGCCTCGTGTAAACAACATCCGCCGACAGACCTGACAAAAGAAAACCTGATTCCAAAACCGGTTTCAGTAACAGCTACTGCCGGAGTCTTTGAGATCACAGCCGAAACGGAAATCTTCGTGGAAGGCGAATCGCCGGAACTTCTGTTCGCCGGTCAGTTTCTGGCTGACAGGCTGAAGCCGTCAACAGGGTACGATGTTAAGGTATCTGTTGCCTCCGGTGAACAAAAAAAGGGGATCTACCTGAATGCGTCAGTCAACGATACGGAATTGGGCGATGAGGGTTACGAGATCACGATTACGGAAAACCTGTTGAAAGTAACGGCAAACAAGCCGGCCGGAATTTTCTGGGCTGTCCAGACGATACGCCAACTGTTGCCGGCCAGGGCTGAGCTGACGTCGGTGCAGGAAGGTCCATGGGAGATCGCCACCGGAACCATCCGTGATTACCCGGCTTATCCATTCCGCGGATCGATGCTGGATGTAGCCCGTCACTTCTTCGATGTAGACGATGTAAAGAGATATATCGATCTTATTTCCCTTTATAAGATGAATGTTCTTCATCTCTCGCTGTCCAATGACCAGGGATGGCGTATTGAAATAAAATCGTGGCCGAACCTCACCACCTATGGAGGGAGCACGGAAGTGGGTGGTGGCAAGGGTGGATTTTATACCCAGGAACAGTACAAGGATATCGTCAAGTATGCACAGGACCGGTTCGTTACCATCGTTCCTGAAATTGATATGCCCGGCCACACGAATGCGGCGCTGGCATCTTACCCCGAACTGAATTGCAATGGAAAGGCCCCGGCTCTTTATACGGGAATCGAAGTAGGGTTCAGCTCGTTGTGTACGACGAGCGAGATCACCTATAAGTTTATTGACGATGTAGTCCGGGAGTTGTCGGCTATTACACCGGGTCCCTACATGCACATCGGCGGCGATGAAAGTCATGCGACAAAAAGGGAGCATTATATCCCATTCGTTGCCAAGGTCAGGGACATTGTGAAATCGCACGGGAAACAAGTGATCGGCTGGGAAGAGACAGCTCAGATCAATATGAATGAAAAGAGACCGGAGGACGAAATTAAAGGAAACCTGCAGCCGCGTTCGGATGCGGCTGAAGCAATCGCTCAATACTGGTCGAACACAACGCATGCGCTGGAGGCTGTGGCCAACGGTTCCAAACTGGTAATGTCCCCGGCCAAAAGGATGTACCTGGATATGCAGTATGATTCAACCACGAAACTGGGACTGCACTGGGCTGCTTACATTGAAGTCGACAGTTCTTACATGTGGAATCCCACAACTCTTGTGAAGGGTATCAAACGGGAAAATATTCTCGGTATCGAAGCTCCTCTTTGGACCGAGACCATCACCAACATGGATGAAATTGAATACATGGTTTTTCCCCGAATCATCGGCCTGGCCGAAATCGGATGGTCTCCCGAGACAGGAAGGGGCTGGGAAGAATATAAGGTGAGACTGGGCAATCACGGACCTCGCCTGAAGGCGTTGGGCATCGACTACTACCCGTCCAAAAAAGTACCCTGGGTCGAATAACAGGGAAACCTTTTCGGCTTGCCCCATCAAGAATACACGATCCCGGCGTACACAACATTTTTGTACGGCGGGATTTTTGTTTGGCGGGAATGTAATTTTCCCCTATGGGACGCTACTTATCGGGAAAAGCATATCGCCATGAAGTTTACTCTCAAGGGAAGAAAAAAATCCGCCCGGCCTCAGTCTTTTGTTCGCGAGTGGTTTAACTCCATCGTCTTTGCCGTAATCGCGGCCACGCTGATCCGATGGACCACCGTGGAGGCGTTTGTCGTGCCGACTCCTTCGATGGAAAACACCATACTCACCGGCGACTACCTGTTTGTGAGCAAGCTTCACTACGGCACGCGTACCACAACCACACCCTTGCAGGTTCCGCTGACGCATCAAAAGATCTGGGGTACCGATATTCCATCTTACCTGGACTGGATCGAACTGCCTTCATACCGTTTACCCGGTTTCAGCGTAGTGAAAAGAGAGGATGTGGTGGTGTTTAATGTTCCACCCGCCAGGCTAAGCGACGGAGTGGATTATCCTGTACAGCTCAAGAAATATTATGTAAAGCGCTGTGTTGGTGTTCCGGGAGATAAACTCGTGATCCGTGACAAGGTTGTGATCGTGAACGGTAACACGCTCCCCAGTCCGGAATACATGAAATTCCGGTATACGGTGACGGCAAATGATGAGATCACCGGTCGCACGTTGCGTAAGCTGGAACTCAGTTCAGATGATTTTACCATGCTCGGACGCGGTCGTTCCAATGAAGCGGTTTATAGTATGCTGCTTACCGTCAACCAGCGGGATGCCCTTCGGGAATTGACGTTTATCAGGGCGGTAGAGCCTGATGCGAACACCGGAGCGGGAGTTGATCCGGATATATTTCCGACATCCAGGTTCGCTCCATGGAACGGGGATAATTATGGCCCGCTACAGATACCGGAAAAGGGGATGACGATTGCCTTGAACGATTCTACCCTTGCGCTGTATGGTGAAACCATCCGGCTTTACGAACATCATAAGGATGCGGAGTTAAACGACGGTAAGCTGCTTATTGAGGGAAAGCCTGTCCGTGAATACACATTCACGCAGAATTATTATTTTATGATGGGTGATAACCGCCACGACTCTCTTGACTCGCGATACTGGGGTTTTGTTCCCGAAGATCACATTGTCGGAAAAGCTTTATTTGTATGGCTTTCAGTCGACAGCGAGGCCGATCTCCTTCACAAAGTAAGGTGGAACCGGTTGTTTCATGTGATCGAGTAATTTACTTTTGCTGCTGCGGTTCTAAAACCATCCGTATCGTAGTGAGAATAAGAGCCTCCTTTATCATTTTGTGCTGTGTTTTCGGCGCATGTGCGGAAAAAGAAATCACGTGGGTTGCAATCGGAGATTCCATAACCTACCTCAACGATCATCCTGACGAGACCGGCAATCGCGTTACAAAGGGTTACATGACTGATGTGGTCCATGAAAAGCCTTTTATCCGGTATATCAACAAGGGTTATAATGGATGGACCGCGCGGGGTATCGCGACGCAAATTGATTCCCTGGGTCTTGCACCAGCCGGGTTGTATTCCGTATTTCTGGGTACAAATGACTGGTGGCAGGGAATACCGATCGGCACCCTGGACGACTACAAAGGTGATACTGGCAACAATACTTTCTTCGGATCCTACCGGACAATAATTACAAAGCTCAGGAGCCTGAACAAGGAAGCCCGGATCATTTTGATTACACCGATGCAGCGTGTCGATTTTGTCTACCTGGCGGATATGAACAACAATGCCTACGGGTCGTACCGGGAGAAGGATGGACAGGCGCTGAAAGGTTTTGCGGATGCGATTGCAGCCATAGGCAAATTGGAGAAGCTTGAGGTAGTTGACGTATATGGAAGCAGCGGTATGACACTTGAAAAACTGGTTAAGTTCAAACGCCTGAAAGATCCGGACACCGGCGTCTACCGGAACTATCCATACCCCGACTTTATCGACGTGCCGTTTCACCCCGAAACGGACGAATATCCTTACCCCGCGGAAGCGGTCGCCATGACTTATGACGGATTGCACCCATCCGATCAGGGATATGAGATCATCGCCCAGATGATCGTCGAGGTCCTCAACAAGTAAGGTTTACAGTGTTACTGCGTATTTCTGCCGGATTACTTTCCGATATAACCAGGTATACATTGGTCATAATTTTTATTTAAGTATCACCACTTTTGTCATTTTATATTTAAGGTTAAATTGATAAGGTTGTAATGAATTGGGATCAGAACACGTCGGAGGTGTTTTTTGAAAAAGCAACATTGTCAATGTCAGCGCAAAAACCGGTAATAACGTTTCTAGTCAATAAGTCTGGTGTAATTACATTGGCCGGTGATTTCGATGTCTCACATCTTGGGTTGTCAGCGCCGCTGCACCCGGGGGACTCCCTGTTTGACATTTACCACGACAACCCTTCAATCATCGATGCGATCCGACGGTCGCTAAAGGGCGAACAGGTTACGGTTGAGACCTCGGTAAACGGCTCGTCGTTCTCGAACAGTTTTTCACCGCTCCTGGACAGCGACGGCCGCGTGGAGCAGGTTATCGGTGTATCGTTCGATACGACAGAAAGTAAAAAAACTGAGGAGATTCTGAAGAAGAGTGAGTTTCGTCTGCGCTCTTTGTTCAATTCAGCCAGCGACGCCATCTTCACGATGGATAACCGGACTTTTATCGATTGTAACGATGCAACCCTCCGCATATTCCAGTGCTCTCGCGAACAGATCATCGGCCAAACACCTTATCGTTTTTCGCCGCCGGCGCAACCGAATGGCCGGCCTTCCGAAGAAGCAGCCATGGAAAAGATAAATGCCGTACTGGATGGAACGCCCCAGTTTTTTGAATGGAGGCACATCCGCTACGACGGAACGCCATTCGAAGCGGAAGTGTCACTCAACAGGCTCGATCTGAACGGCGAAGTGTACATCCAGGCAATGGTCCGTGACGTGAGCAAGCGTAAAAAAGCTGAAACCGAGAACCGCCGCCTGGCGATGGTTGCCAACACCACTACCAATATCGTTGTGCTTGCGGATGGAGATGGGAAAATTGAGTGGGTGAATCCCGCGTTCACGCGAATAACGGGCTATACGCTCAGCGAAGTTATCGGAAAAAGACCGGGTAGCTTTCTCCGCGGGCCGGAGACCGACGCAAGTGTTTCTGCGTTTATGGGAGAGAAAGTCCGGGCGGGTGAAGGCTTTAAGGATATTGAGGTCATTAACTATTCGAAAGAGGGGAAGCCTTACTGGATTTCCATCGAAGTTCAACCTATTCACGATAGTTCCGGAAAAATTGTCCAGTTCATTGCCATTGAAAGTGATATCACCGAACGGAAGGCAACCCAGCAGGTATTGTTGAACCGGAATGAAGAACTCATCAAGACCAACGCGGAGCTTGACCGGTTTGTTTATTCCGCGTCGCACGATCTCCGCGCTCCGATCGCATCATTGCTGGGATTGATCGAAGTTGCAAGACTGGAAAAAGACAGGGACAACATTAATCAGCTTCTCGAGATGCAACAGAAAAGTTTGCTGCGTCTCGACCGATTTATAAAAGATATCGTCGACCACTCGAGAAATACGCGTCTTGACGTTATTGCCGAGCCGGTGCATTTTGAGACAATGGTTGATTCCGTTCTGGAGCAGCTTCAGTTTATGGACAACTTTAACCGGATACGGAAGAAAATCGATATCGCACAGCATGGATCATTTTTTACATCGGTTACGCGGATGGAGATCCTCTTCAACAACCTGATCTCGAATTCAATTAAGTACGCTGACCTGAGGAAAAAGGACCCCTATATTGAAATCTCAATAGAAGCAGGGGACGACCACGCGACCATACATATCAGGGATAACGGCGAGGGGATACTGCCCGAAGCGAAGCCGAAAATATTCGAAATGTTTTTTCGTGCATCCAGGAGAGGAACCGGCTCCGGCCTTGGATTGTACATTGTGCGGGAAGCGATCCAGAAGATCGGGGGAACTATCGAAGTGTATTCGGAATATGGAGAAGGAACCGAATTTGTAGTAAATATCCCGAACCTGACAAAAGCCAGCGCTTCCGTGGAAACCTCCAGGCCTGTGATCACCTGACGAATGGATGACATCGGTGAAGCCGCGATGTGGTATGCGGAAACCGAAATCGTCTCCTATTCCTTTCCCGCTTTGTGTTCAAGTCGAAAGATCTTGCGGTCGAGCCTGACCAAGAGGATGATCATCGCGGTGAGGATCACAACAAGACCGATAACTACGGTGTATATTTTTCCGTCCCGCCGCAGAACATCGGCCATTTCGACTTTTTCGTTAGCCTGGCCTAACAACTCGAATGAAGAAAAGATCAATACCAGCAAAATCGGGTTCTTAATATGTTTCATCGTGCGATTTGTTTAATATCCGTACTCTCAACAGCAATGTAAAGAACCACCAGCCCAACGCAATAAATGCGATGATGGCCGTATAGACTACCAGTTTCATGTCATGTGAGGTATCGAAGAGTCTGAATGTCGGGTTGTTGCCGCTCCCGGGATGAAGGGAGTCTGTCATACGGGGCAAGATATAAATCAGGGGAATAAATACGACGTAGGCGAATATGTTGTACACCGCGCTTAGCCGGCCACGTTGCGTCTCGTCTTCCAGTGATCCCCTTAAAATAAAGTATGCGGAATAGATCAAAAGGCCGATGGCCGTGTTGTTGAGTTTGGGATCACTGGTCCAGAACGTTCCCCATGTTGCATTACCCCAAAGCATTCCAGTGGCCAGCCCAAGCATCCCAAAGAAGAAAGCGACCTTCACGGATTCGACAGCCTTGTCATCAAAAGCGATGTTCTGTGAATACAGGTAACGGATAGACGACCATACGGAGAAGGTGAAAAGAAACATCATGGTAAACCACATCGGCACATGAAAGTAGTTCATCCGGATACTTTCATTTAAAATGTGGAGCCGCGGTACTGGAAAAAGGAAGCCTCCGATTACCGTGTAGTACAGCAGCGCAATTGTCAAAATTTTCCACCACTGTATCCGGTATTTGATCATACGATGTTCGTGAGTCTTTGTCCGGCGAAATTAGTTCAATTTTTACTTTTTGCAACCGCTATTTATTTGCCTGTTGCGCCAGCCGTAAATGGTGTGTTTCAATCTGAAGTACCAGGAGGGAACCAGTCATTGTGTGCCCGCAGTTTAGATCAAATTATCTGATATCCGAACAACGAATTTCTTAGCGGTCCATAGCGCCATTGCGTCATTGCGGTGAAAACAGCACACCAGCATCCAGCATTTACATTTTGATTCTCCCGAACCTTAAATACCGATACATTATATACGAATATTACGTATCCGTTCCTTTTCACCGCGGAGCCGCCAAGGCGCGGAGTTGGCGCTAAGAGAATCGGAGGTATCAGAGAATAGCAGGCCCGTGTGCTGAACTGTTATGGATATTTTTAATCCGACAGGATCTCGTAACGCAGACCTATTTCCTGAATGGATGTCCGAGGTAAATCATCACCAGGGGCATTAGTAAAAACGGAACCTCGATCAGGGCCGTCTTCATGACACCTGCCCGTAACGACAACGCCATGATCAGGAGGATAACCATAGCGTTAACGAGATTTCCAATGAAAAAAGTTTTCGGAAGAAGCACCAGAAGGCAAATCGCGAACGAGACAATGCCGATGGGAAGATACCAGCTTTTCCCGATGCCGATGTCTGTCATCATTTTCACCTCATCGGAACTCATGTTGTTTGTCGCCCCTGACCAGCCGTGTTTAAAATTGAGATATACGGTTACCAGGATTAAAAGTCCGCTAATGATCTTTGAAGCCATAAAAGTAGGAGTGATGTGGCGAATATAACAAACGGAAGCCTATTTGAAAAAAGACCCTTAGCCGTTTGCCGAACCGTTTACATTGTTTTTGTTTGTCATTGATCACCGGGTATCGCAGGCATTTGCGGTTTCCTTCTATTCCGGAGCCTGCTCAACCCGAACACGACGGTTGCTGCGACAATGATAGCCCACCCTGTTCCGATCAGCCGGGTCATTCCGGCGACCAACATGGTAAACAGCAACGTGTCTACTTGCCCTGTTTTCCAAAATACCCATTCACTCGCGAGTCTGGTAGCCAGGGCAGGGCTTCCGGTTTCAAGGACAATGATGCCATCTCCGGTAAGGGGATTCAGGCGGACCGCCGTGTTAATCGGAGGAGTACTTTTGCCGTCGTGGCCGATGATAAAATCGCTGTCTTCGGTTGGGGCATACAGAATTGTTCCCAGGCCCCAGATGTCGGCGCCCATTTGCCGGCCATGTGGTTGTCTCATCATTTTTATGGTTTCCGGTTTTACGACGTTCCTCCCAACAGGTTCCTTACCGTTAAGGTGAGCCTGGAAAAACAATTCCAGATCAGACAGCGATGTGTAGAGGGAGGTTGCGGCCAGGGAAGTATAACGATAGTGTTTTGCTGTTGTACCGTCGCTGTTGTAGAATTCGACTAGTTCACCCGTTGCATGTTCATCCCACAAATAGGTTGAATGAACCATATTCAGGGGCTCAAATACGGACTTTTTCATATAATCCGAAAACGACTGTCCCTTGACTTCTTCCACCAGTAATTGAAGCAGGGTGTAACCGCCGCCGGAGTACCTGAATGTTGTGCCCGGCTTGATTCCCACAGACACCACTCCACTGCTACCCTCGTCCGCGTCGGCGGCTTTGGTTAACGATTGCTCTACCGGCTGCACGGGTGTACCTTCCTCAAAACCCGAATAGCCGAGACCGTCTGTAAGACCGGCGGTGTGACTGAGGAGCCTCCGTACCGTCACTTCATCGTTGTTGAATTTACCCGCAGGCAGTTGCCAGCGTGTGAGGTATCGGCTTACGGGAGTATCAAGATTGAGTTTACCTTCTTCCACCAGTTTCATGATACCAAGGGCGGAAATCCACTTGCTCAGGGAGGAAACCTGGAATACCGTGTTCCTGTCGGTGGGTTTGCCGGCGGAATGAAATTTTTCGAATTCAACGATTCCCCCTTTCATGATAGCCATGGCAAAACTTCCCACGAATTGTTTATCCAGTTCCTTGTCGACGGCATCCGGGAAGGATACCACGTTATTTAGTTTTGTGATGGGCTGGTGCAGCCAGCCGTTTACAGTTGCCAGAAAGACGGCGCCAGTCCAAAGAATCATCATCAGGATGGCCACCGCGATATGTATCAGTACTGTTTTCATAGTAAAATTTGAAGGGGATTTGCTTCCGGAATTTGATTTCATCCTGCTGAGAGCGGCGACGTATTGGTAAGCGCTATGAACCGGTATCCCGTACCGGTTCGGTGCGGGACAGGTATTCGTAACCGCGATAAAGTAACACGATCTCCACAACGACAGCGGGGACAAGGATCACATAAGTAATAAAAAACAGCACCACGGTTAGCAACGTGCATCCTACCGTGATTTCCAGTATTCCGGCTATGCGTGCCAGTATCCCCATGCCGTCCTGCAACCGCAGCAGGGATATTCCGAACGCCAGGCTCAGAGCACCCATCAGCACGGATGTTGCGGCGTACGGAAGCAATAGACGATCTGTGTCATGGACCGATAACAAAGTGATATCCAGGATTCCCATTCCAGTGACACCGGTCAGCAGCAGCCACGAAGTCGCCTTCAGTATTGTGTTTTCGAAGATGTCACTCAGTACGATAAATCCCCGGGCGAACAGGGCGAAAGATGCGACCATTAAAACGGTGAGGCAGATGTAGATCGCATTCAGGCTGGTTTCCCAGTTATGCGTGATGCGGGAAAGGTCCATCGCCCCCAGAATAATTTCGGATACGATGTAAACAAATCCGGCGAGCGCGGCGGTCAGCAGCTTGTTTCGGGTTCCCTCCTGAAATTTGTTTTGCTGCGTTTCAACGACCTGCTGCTTTGCCAGAAATGTTTCGTAGGACTCGCCCAGCGCCTCTAGTAGAATTTTAACCGTTGACATGCGGGGTAATACCTCGCCTGCCTCGATGCGCTGAATGGTACGCACACTCACGTGACTCTTTACCACCAGTTCCTCCTGTGTGAGTTTTTTTTCTTTTCGAAGAGCAGTAAGTCGTCTTCCTAACTCGGGTTGCTGCATGACAAATAAATTATCGGAACAATGTTAAACGTTTAACGGGCACAAGCGGAGCGTTGCAGATAAAATTTACCCGTCATTTACCCGTCATTTGATGCGACCCCTGACGTGAAGCGGGTGGCGGCTAATCATCCGCGAACGAATAACATTTTTGGCCCTCGTTGATAGAGAACTCTGCAGGCAGCCGGACATTCTTCACTCTTATGTCCTTTCCGCCAGGGCAATTCAAACGTCAACTCCAGTGACCCGTAAAATTGAATGCCGCAATCATGGCAAGCCAAACCAATACGACGTAAACCACCATGCTGACAACCACGGCAAGCATCCTTTTCCAGCCAACACTAAACCAGCGATGCACCATCAGGGAATAAAAGACAGCTCCTGAGGCACCAGCGATAGAAACGGTGATCAAGGGCAGGATTACCCACGCTCCGTAATCCATGTTCTCACTATTCAGCAGGAGAATTGTCAATAGCGCAACGGCGATGCCGGCACCGGTCAGCGCCCGCTTCCCTAACGCCTTCGTAAAGACAATTTCCTTTGATTCAGTTTTCCAGGGCATTGGTCAGGGTTTAGAGGGTATGTTGTGAATCGTTGGTCAGCTAACTGCAATTTAGGCGATCCGGGGGAAACACGTCTCCGGATGTCAGAATACAATTTTGTAGATTAGTACTTTGGATTATGAGATTAAATTCCGTTTGAGGCCATCGCTATGAAAGTATACGCCTGGATTGCATTGACGTTTCTGATAACCATCAGTTCCCGCGCACAGACCCATGACACGACGGGCACGATAACGTCCGGACGCCGTCTTTCCGTTTTTCCATCCCGCGAGTACCAGCCGTTGGTGCTGAGTACCTCGGATGCAAAAGAGATCGTGCACGTGGGAATCATGGAAAACGTTGTCATGAGAACCCCTAACCTCCAGATGTCGGTAATGGAACGTGAAATTGGCGACCTTGAATCCAGGGAATGCGGCGCTCTGAAAAACCGGGATACCCTTGCTTTGTTAAACCTTTGGGCCAGGGATTTTACCCTGGAGGAGAAACAAAACGAACTGGTGTATGAACGGAATGGCCTGAAAAACTACCTGTCGTTGTCGCGCATGATTGAAGCTATCACATCAATGGACAGCCAAACGGTCATGACGTCGGGATATGAGACGTTCAGAGAAATCAGAGAGGGCTGGAAAATTCAATCCGAATCCACACGGCGATTTTTTCATGTGTGGACAAAAAAGAACGGCGTGTGGAAACTGACCACGAAAACCACCGCCGGTAACTGACCGATGAGAGAAATAATTCCAGAAGATAGAAAATCAGCCGGCTAACCCGGAGGCTGGCGGCGTCGAAAAGTGACCCGCGGGTCCGGGTTTCGTCCCAGTACTGTTTTTTGACCGCTTAACGACAAGTCATCAGGAAACATTGCCGCGTTTTTCTACTTTTGAAGTACATCGGTCTTTGTACCTTTGATACCTATATCATTCAAACCATGAAAAGAGTATTTTACTGCGCGCTGTGCCTGTTGCTGACCGGAGCCTGCAAAGAAGCTTCCCATACGGATACAAAACGTGTCTTGCTGACGGGAATAGACACGTCCAAAAAACCGGGCGATGATTTTTTTACTTACGCGAACGGCATATGGTACGATTCCGCCAGTATACCGGCGAGTCAGGCCGGCGTTGGGTCTTACTCTTTCCTGAATTACCCGCAACGTATACGCCTGCAGGGAATACTGGACAGCCTTTCCGCGAGCAGTAATCCATCGGGGAGCATCGAACAAAAGGTGGGTGACTTTTATGCGTCGGGAATGGACACAGCGGCCATTAACAAACGCGGTTATACGCCCATTAAACCTGTACTCGAACGCATCGACGCCCTGACCGATTTACCTTCTCTGTTGCAGTTGGTGACGGAAGAACAAAAAGCGGGCAATAACTCCGTTATCGGTTTTTATGTCGGCCCTGATGACAAACACAGCACCGTCAATATCGCCCAGTTTTATCAAACGGGAATCGGGTTGCCGGAAAGGGATTATTATTTCAAAACCGACTCTTCAACACTCGCGATCCAACACGCTTACAGGAAATATCTCACGCGGTTGTTTGAGTTGGTCGGTACGGATGCCGCCGCTGCGGATAAGAACGCGGCAATAACCTATGAAATCGAAAAACAACTGGCTGCCGCTCACAGGACGAATGTCGAACTCAGGGATGTGAATGCCAATTACAATAAACTGGCGGTCACGGCGCTTTCAAAAAAACACCCCAACCTGAGCTGGTCAACATTGCTAAAGGACCTTGGGGTCAATGCGGATTCAGTCAACGTCGGGCAGCCAGCATATTACGACAAGCTGAACGCTATGCTGAAATCTGTTCCCGTTCAGAACTGGAAGGTTTATCTGAAGGCCTATGCGCTAAGCAACTATTCGAATTTTTTGAGCCGGCCGTTTGCCGACGCATCTTTTGAGTATACAAAAATTCTGACCGGTCAGGCTGTTAAAAAAAGCCGAGCTGAAGAAATGACGCAGGCTGTTGATGGTTCTCTCGGCCACGCGCTGGCGCAGCTATACGTAAAAAAATATTTCCCGGAAGATGCCAAAAAACGAATGGCGGTATTGGTGGATAACCTGGAAAAAGCATTTGAAGCGCGCATCAATAACCTGGATTGGATGAGCGATTCCACCAAGGCAAAAGCGAAAGAAAAGCTGTACGCCTTTTCCGAAAAGATCGGTTATCCCGATAAATGGAGAGATTATTCGAATGTAGAGGTGAAAAGGGACACTTATTTCGAGAACCGGTTAGCGGCCAATAAAAACGATTACCTGTACAGCCTCGCCAAGGTAGGGCAGCCGGTTGACAGAACGGAATGGTTTACCACGCCACCAACGGTGACAGCGTATAACAATCCTCCGATGAATGAGATTGTTTTCCCTGCTGGAATCCTCCAATCTCCCTATTTTGACTTGTACGCAGACGACGCGCTCAACTATGGCGGTATCGGGATGGTGATCGGTCACGAGATCACGCACTCATTTGACGATCAGGGCGCGCAGTATGACAAGGATGGTAACATTAAGAACTGGTGGACTAAAGACGACTACGAAAAATTCAAAGGCAGAACACAGCAGGTAATCGACCAGTATAATTTATTTACGGTGCTCGACTCGGTACACGTAAAGGGCGCCCTGACGGTCGGAGAAAACACAGCCGACATCGCGGGAGTGGCGATTGCCTATGACGCCTTTAAACTGACAGAGCAAGGCCGGGACACGACAAAACTGGATGGTTTTACACCCGATCAGCGTTTCTTTATCTCGATAGCAAGAATATGGCGGGTAAAAACAAGAGATGAGTTTTTGCGGATGTACGTAAATACCAATTCGCATTCACCGGCCAAGTGGCGGGTAAATGGACCCCTGATGAACTTTACACCTTTTTACAATGCCTTTAATGTGCAGCCGGGGGATAAAATGTTTAAACCGGAGAAGGATAGAATAACGGTGTGGTGAACAGAGATCGGGGAGTCTGGCTCTGTATGTTTTTAGCAATATTAATTTGTGCTCAACGCCGGTCTGAACCGGCATCAACTAAAGGTCTTTCACGAAACAGACAAGCCTTTCCACTTCGTGAAAGCCCGCGCTGTGATGAAATTTTATGCTGGTCATATTAGTCAGGGGTGTGTCCGAAGCGATTTGTTTTACACCTTTTGCCCTGGCCCACTTTTCGGCTTCGCTGACCAGTCTTTTGGCGAACCCTTTTTTTTGATAATCCGGTTTTACATAAATTCCCTCGATGTAAGCGACGGGAAGTTCGTTCGTTCCTTCAACGTATTCGCTTCGAATTGACACATGAATGAAAGCGACATAGGTTCTGTCCATCGTCACCAGGTAAGCGGTTTCATTGCTGGAGTTTATCAACCCGTAATAGTGTTGGTACTCTTCTTCAACGTTGCAGTCAGTCCATAATTCGACAGCGAGGTCAGCTAGTTGCCTGATATTACCAGATGAAAGTTCTTCAATATTCATTTCGTTCTTCAAAAGTGGTCCGTTTGCTCAACGTATGGTTTTTGTACTGGTTACTCAATGCTGACGGAGAAAGAACTGTTCGCCTGCAAAGCCGGTGGCGTTAACTGTAAACGGTTAACGGAATTTTAAGCGCCCAGGGGAGAATTTATGCCTCCTGTTCAATATCTTCATGCGGTCAACACGCATCAGCGATTACTGACGTCCTGAAAATATGAAAAATATTGCCATCCTGCTGTTCGATAACATTGAAGTGCTGGACTTCGCAGGCCCCTTCGAGGTGTTCTCCGTTTGCGGCGCCAGTGGTTCCAAGCCCGGATATTTTAATGTGTATACGGTTGCTGAAGCGTCTCCCGTCATCGCACGGAACGGTTTAAGCATCAATCCGCATTTTTCCCTCACCGATTGTCCTGTACCTGACATCCTCGTTGTGCCGGGAGGTGGTGGATTTTATCCGGACGGAACACCTTTCGGAAGCCGAAAGGAAATGCATAACCCCACTATCCTGAACTGGATCCGTAAACAAAATGAAACGGCAGGGCTGGTGCTCTCCGTATGCACGGGATCACTTATCCTGGCCAGGGCGGGATTATTGGAAAACCTGTCGGCAACAACACACTGGAAAGCAATGGACCAGTTGAAAGAGGCGGCGCCAGGCACAAGGATCGTCTCCGATCAGCGATGGGTGGACAATGGGAGGGTGATTACATCTGCAGGGGTATCCGCCGGAATTGACATGTCCCTGTATGTAATATCAAAATTGATGGGACCCGGTGTGGCGGAGGAGACAGCAAGGTATATGCAGTACGATCATTGGAAAGGGTAAGTATTACCTGTAAATCTCGATTATGAGTAAAAACATTCGGATTAATGGATTACAACATGTGGGGATACCGGTACGGGATTTGACCGTGTCAAGGGAGTTTTATCAGCGGTTGGGTTTTGAAGTGGTTATGGTCGCGCCATTTGTTCACCGCGGTGAGACGGGTTCGTGCTGTATGATGCGACGGGAAAACATCATGATCGAACTGTACCGGATGCCTGAACTTGAACTGGCAGCTATCCGCGCGCGAAAGGACGGGCATATCGACCACGTTGCATTTGATGTTCCGGATATAGGTGAGACCTTTTCCGTCCTGAAATCCGCCGGCTTTCACATCATCGAGCCGGAGCCGGTGTTTCTCGCGTTCTGGAAAAATGGTTGTAAGTATTTCAATATCACCGGTCCGGATGGAGAGCGCCTCGAATTCAACCAAATTCTTTAATTTGACGCATGAAAAAACTGATGCTCGCGCTGGTCTTGTCATGTGCGGTAACTTCGATACTCCGGTCTCAACACCTTTCCCCTAATGACATCCTGCTCTTTTCTTATTTCAAGGGTAACGGCGAAGACGGGCTTCACCTGGCATATAGCACCGATGGTTATAAATGGACGGCGCTTAACAATGACAGTTCTTTCCTTAAGCCTTCGGCCGGCAAGGACAAACTCATGCGCGACCCCTGTATCATCAAAGGTAAGGACGGTCTTTTTCACATGGTCTGGACCGTCAGCTGGAACGAGAAGGGCATTGGATACGCTTCTTCCGCGGATCTGATCAACTGGACGAAACAGCTGTATATTCCCGTCATGGAGATGGAAGGGGGAACACGTAACTGCTGGGCGCCGGAGATATACTTCGACCACAGACGATCTGAATACGTGATCTACTGGGCTTCTACCATACCGGGCAGGTTTCCGCTGACGGAGGGTAAAGCGGAGGACAAATACAATCACAGGATGTACTACACGACAACTAAAAATTTCAAGTCGTTTAAAAAAGCAAAATTACTGTATGACCCCGGTTTTAACGTAATCGACGCGACTATCATCAAAAACAGCGGGCAGTATATTATGTTCCTCAAAGATGAAACGCTTGATCCGGTAAAGAAGAATTTACGGATGGCCTACAGCAAAAATGCGACCGGTCCTTACAGCGAAGCAGGAGCACCCATTACCGACAGTTGGGTGGAAGGACCTACGGTAATAAAAATCCATGACCAATGGTTCGTTTACTTCGACCGGTACAGGGATGGAAAAATGGGAGCGATACGATCATCCGATCTTAAAAACTGGAAGGATATATCAGAACAGCTGTCGTTTCCCGACGGTGTCAGGCACGGTACAGTACTGAAGATATCAAAAGAGGAATTTGAAATACTGAAAAACCAAAGGTGAACTGTTCACCGGGAAGGTGCTGTTCTTTAGTTGACTTTGATCAGTTCCACTTCAAAAACGAGCGTTGAATACGGAGGAATTTGTTCTCCGGCACCACGTTCGCCATAGGCTAACTCATGGGGTATGTAAAGCATCCACTTGTCACCTTCGTGCATTAACTGCAGTGCTTCGGTCCATCCTGGAATGACACCACCCACCTCGAACGTTATGGGCTCGTTTCTTTCCACGGAACTGTCAAAGGTGGTTCCGTCGATAAGCTTGCCGACGTAATGAACGGTTACCTTATCTGTTGCACCGGGAGTTTTGCCTTTGCCGGTATTGATCACTTTATATTGAAGGCCACTGGCTGTTGTGGTTACACCATCATTCTTCTTATTGGCGTCTAAAAATGCGGCATTATCCGTTCTTACTTTCATCATTTTTTTCTCGCCTGCCTGCTGCATGTACATCTGCACGATCGGCAGCGCTTCCTGCTGCTCCATTTTCAGTTTTTTGTCGGTGAAGACATCGTTCATACCATCCAGTAACGCCTCCACATTCAGCGAATCTCCTCCCTGCATTTTCAGGTTGGCGGCCACCAGTATACCAAGTCCGTAACTTGCTTTTGAAAGGGTATCATCAAGCTGAACGATTTTCGGGGTCTTCAGCTGCACAATCTCTGTTTTCAGCAGTTCAGCCTCTTTTTTCAGCTGCTCCACCTGTGTCAGAAGCGCTTTCTTCGACTGGGCAACAAGGGATGTGGATATCAATAGTGACAGGCAAAAAATGGATAATCTCATCTGGAAACAGTTATGCGTTCGGATTTTTTTTAAGGAATACTCAATTCCGCCGCAAAGAAAGGGAAATATTTGGAAAACAAATACCCGATCCGTCCAAACGCCAGAGAGTGTGATGTGGTGTTTTTCGATTATTCTGGCCTCAGGGATTTTACCGGATTCTCCATCGCTGTCCGGGAAGCATTGGCGCCGACAATAGCCAGGGAGATAATCAGGATGATCGCACAACCGCCAATAAAGATGACAGGACTCAGGGGTACCCTGTAGGCAAACCCGGCCGACCATTCGCGAATTGCCCAATATCCGAGCGGGAGGGCGATAACATTCGCCACAAGGACCAGTTTTAACAGGTCACTCATGAGCAACAGGGAAAGTTGGCTTACCGTCGCACCCAGTACTTTCCGTATCCCGATCTCCTTTCTTCGCTGGGCCGCGATGAAGGTCGCGAGGCCAAAGATCCCCAGGCAGGCGATCACCAGCGAGATCGTCGAAAAGATGGAGAACATCTTCGCCTGTACCCGCTCCGAAGCATATAGCCTGCTGAGGGTTTCATCCATAAAGACCATTTCCATGGGGAAACCGGTCTCATACGTGTTCCAGATTCCTTCCAGTGCAGCAATAGCCTGCTGAAGATCGTTCCCTTCCAGTTTGATCAAGACATTGGCCCCGTTATGCCCACAAGCCATGATGAGGGGCTCGATCTTTTCTTTTACCGATGTAAAGTGGTAGTCTTTAACTACGCCGATAACGGTCTTGTAGAGGCTGTCGAACTGCGCTACTTTCAGCTGCTTGCCAATAGCTTCCCCCGGTGTCCAGCCCAACTCGCGTACAGCTGTCTCGTTGAGTACCACGGACGCGGCGGTATCTGCGCCAATATCATGCTGAAAAAAACGACCAGCCAGCAGTTCGATGTCCATCGTGACGGGAAGGTCTTCATCTGCCCACAGCGTACGCATCCGTAGGTTCTCTTCCTGGCCCTGGATGGTAACGGTAGAGGCATCATAAAAACCTCCGGGATGCCCAGATGAAAAGCTGACACTTCCCACCTGCGGATTCTGCGACAGCGCTTGTTTAAACGATTCCGCCGCCTTTCGGATCACGGGGTTGTTGAGTCGTACCAGCAAAACCCTGTTTGGGCTGAATCCAAGATCTTTTTCGCGCATGAAACGCAATTGTCTTCCAATAAACAACGTAGCGATGATCATAAATAGCGACATACTGAATTGAAAGACCACCAGTGTTTTCCGAACGAACAGGTACTGCAGGTCACTCTTCACCATTCCTTTCAGGATAAGTACTGGACGGAAGGAAGAAAGTAAAAAAGACGGATATACTCCAGCCATCAAAGCGATGACAAGCAGGAGAAGTGGAAGGAACAACCACAGTTGCCGGTCATGCCATATCTCCGGAATGGAAAGTCCAAAGTTCGAGTTGAACAACGGTATGGCCGTTTGTGCCAGTGCTACGGCAATTAACAGGGAAATAAGACAGAGTACGAATGATTCTGAAAGGAACTGTAAGGCGATATTTGCTGAAGACGAGCCAAGGGTCTTGCGAACGCCTACTTCTTTAGCCCTCCGCGATGTCTGCGCCGTGGCAAGGTTAATATAATTCATGGCGGCCATAAGGATAAGCATCGCGCCTACGGTTCCGAAGATAAAAATGTATCGCTTGTCCCCATGGTTAATGTTACGGTCATACCGGGTGGCGTAGTTGAAGTATATTTCGCTGACGGGTTCCAGATTTAAGCCGATCCGGTTTCCGACACGCTGGAAATCATTCCCGAAATACTTGTCCATAAAACCGGGAAATGCCGACCGGAGGAAGGCCGCGTCAGCCGGGTCGGCTACTTTTATATAGGTATTCAGTCCGTTATTCCACCACTCGTTAAACCAGGATTCTTTTTCAATAAGTTGTATCGATGCAATAGCATCAAACTGGAGGTGCGTATTCCCAGGCAGTTCATCCAGTACTCCGGATACCTGGAGATCATAGGTATCATCGAGGCGTATCGCTTTCCCGACAGGATCTTCGTCGCCGAAATATTTTTTTGAGAATGCCCGGGTAACGACGATGCTACCCGGCTCAGCCAGTACGTTACGGGCGGATCCGGTTGCGAGCGGAAAGTCAAAGAACTCAAAAAAGTTTTTATCGGCCAGGAGAAGTTTCTCTTCAATAAAAGATTTGTCCTGGTAACGGACGAGGGCGTCGAAAGGCTGGGCGCGGGTTACGGATTTTATCCGGTCACCAAAATCCATGGCAAGCGCTCCGGCAAAGGGTCCCGATGTAACGCCGATGTTGTATGGCATACTGCCCATGGTGGATTGGCGAATGACGCGATAGATGTGATCGGCATCGGAATGAAAGCGATCGTATGCCATTTCATTCCGGATGAAGAGGAAGATAACGATACAGCAGGCAATGCCAATGGAGAGTCCCAATACATTCAACAGGGAAAAAAAACGGCTCCTGAGCAGGTAGCGGAAGATCACCTTTATAAAGTTGCGCAGCATGTGGAGGTTACTTTGAAGTGTTACCTGCCAATCATTATGCCAGCAGAGGGACGGGCACCAGGAAGCGCTGAAATCCATCCTTTTTCAAAAGGGGGCGACCATTAAAGAACAAATATGTTCGTATCCGGTCGTTGTTACCGCCTTGCAGCTTATACACATTATAGTATCTTGCCGCTGTATATAGACTTTTTCATGCCTTACAGTTCCGGTAAAATATGATCATAGATCCGCAAATCACGCTTCAAAAACTTCAGGGGGCCATTGATACATTCTGGACGCTTTCGGGCCAAAAGATACGGGCGATCGAAAAAAATTTCGCCAAACGCGATGAAACCCCGGTCTTCACCGTAAACGGAAAATACACAACGCGAGGCTGGACGGAGTGGACACAGGGCTTTCAGTACGGTTCGGCACTGTTGCAGTTTGATGCGACAGGCGAGAAAGAGTTTCTCGACATTGGCCGGAAAAACACCATTAAAAAAATGGCGCCCCACCTGACTCATAATGGTGTACACGACCATGGCTTCAACAACGTTAGTACCTACGGTAACCTGAGGCGGCTGATGGTGGAGGGGAAGATCGGTATGAATCAGGGAGAACTGGACTTTTATGAGCTGGCGCTGAAGGTCAGTGGCGCCGTCCAGGCCATGCGATGGACAGAGATCAAAGACGGCGGTTTTGTGTACTCATTCAACGGGCCGCAGTCTCTTTTCGTGGATACGGTCCGTTCCTGCAGGATCATGATGATCTCTCACCTGTTGGGACATGTCTTTCAAAGTGAAAATGATGTCCGGATAAACCTGATGGAACGCGGCGTTAAGCACCTGATGGCAACCGCGGACTACTCCGTATTTTACGGTGAAGGCCGGGATACCTACGATGTACGCGGACGTACTGCCCATGAATGCCTCTTTAATGTAAATGACGGAAATTATCGTTGCCCGAATTCACAGCAGGGATTCAGCGGATTCACGACCTGGACAAGAGGTCTTGCGTGGGCCGTCTGTGGCTTTGCCGAGGAGCTTGAATTGTTTGATACATTATCAACGGAACAGTTGGGCACAATCGACAAGCAGGCGGTGATGAAAAAAATGCTGAAGGCAGCGACCGCGACGGCCGATTTTTACATTGCCAATACGGCCACGGATGGGATACCCTACTGGGATACCGGTGCGCCGGGCCTGGTACACCTCGGCGACTTTCTGAATAAAACGTCAGATCCTTACAACGATCACGAACCCGTCGATAGTTCGGCCGCTGCGATCACGGCGCAGGGACTTCTGCGACTGGGTAATTATTTGAAAATATCAGACCCTGACCGGTCGAAAAATTATATTCAGGCGGGACTCACGGTAACACAAACGCTGCTTTCGGAACCTTACCTCTCAACGCTTGACGATCATGAAGGATTGATCCTGCACTCTGTTTATCACCGGCCGAATGGTTGGGACAATATTCCGAAGGGCAGGAAAGTCCCCTGCGACGAGTCGAGCATGTGGGGAGATTATCACGCCCGGGAACTGGTGTTATATATCACGAGGCTGATCAGGAAGGAACCTTATTATACATTTTATCACGGACTGACTGGTGATTAATTTTTCACTTTCATTCAGGTTTTACGATTGGAAATACGTCACCATTAAGATGGATTTCGTCCATGGCGAGAGTAGCGGTGTCTTCGCCTCAAGAATGAAGTTGTTTAATAACTTTTAACCAACGGTATGTCAACAAAACATAAACCCAAATACAAGCGTGTAGCGCAGCTTAAGACAGCTGAAGACTTTCAGGGCTACCTGAAAGAGGTCGGCGCAGTTCTGCCATTCGATGACGTATTAAAACCTGCAGACCGGTCGCCGTTTTCCCGGGATTTTAAACTCCATTCAGGGCGCACGATCGGTAACCGTTTTTGCATTCTTCCCATGGAAGGATGGGACGGGACGACAGATGGGAGACCCACCGAGTATACGAAGAACCGCTGGAAAAATTTTGCTATCAGCGGAGCCAAGTTATTGTGGGGTTGTGAAGCTGTCGCTGTCCGTCACGAGGGGCGGGCGAATCCTAATCAACTGCTGATCACCGATAACACGGTGGATGAATACAAACATCTCTTCGACTCGCTTCACAACGACCATCACGGAAAGTTCGGGAATACCGACGACCTGCTTATAGGTTTACAACTCACTCATAGTGGCCGTTTCTGCAAGCCCAACGACAAGAAACGGATGGAGCCGCACATCCTCTATGAACATCCGGTTTTGAACCGGAAGTTCGGTATGGCCGACGATTATCCTGTTGTCTCGGATGAATACATAGACAGGCTGATTGACGATTTTGTTCACGCGGCTGTGCTGGCGCAACAGGCCGGTTTCCATTTTGTGGACATCAAACACTGCCATGGATATCTTGGCCACGAGTTCCTCAGCGCGCGGGGCCGGCACGGCAAGTATGGCGGAAGTTTTGAGAACCGCACCCGCTTCCTTACTTCTATTGTTGAAGGGATTGAAGCCGAAGCACCCGGAATGGAGATCGGTGTCCGGTTGAGCGCATTTGACTGGGTTCCGTTCAAGCCGGGTGAGGATCACATCGGTATTCCGGAAGAATTTGGAGAAGGAAGTTACAACTATTCTTTCGGAGGCGATCATACCGGTTTGCGCAATGATCTCACCGAGACGTTCCGGTTTATGGAGTTGCTTCAGTCGCTCGGAATACAATTGGTTTGTATTACCGCGGGGAGCCCATATTACAATCCGCACATTCAACGGCCGGCCTTGTTCCCGCCTTCCGATGGTTACCAGCCACCGGAAGATCCACTGGTGGGTGTAGCCAGGCAGTTGGCCGTTACGGCTGAGATCAAAAATGCTTTCCCTGACATGGCGATCACCGGCTCCGCCTATTCCTATCTGCAGGAGTGGCTTCCCCATGTTGGGCAGAATGTACTCGATCACCGGATGGCGGATTTCATCGGCTTAGGTCGTATGGTGTTGTCTTATCCGGAGATGCCTGAAGATGTCTTGAACGGTCACGCCCTCAAACGCGATAAACTTTGCAGGACTTTTTCAGACTGTACGACAGCGCCGCGTAACGGCATGATCTCAGGCTGCTTCCCCCTCGACCCGTTTTATAAGTCCCTTCCGGAGGCGGCCCGGCTGAAAGAAATCAAACTTGAGAAATGAAAAAGACAGCGCTCATCACCGGCGGAAGCAGGGGTATCGGCTATGGTATTGCAGTCGCCATGGCACAGCAGGGTTACAACCTGGCCATTAACGGTATTCGCCGGGAAGACGAGATCCAGGCACAGCTCAATATCCTCAAAAGTCATGATGTGGATGTGATTTATTGTCCCGGAAACATTGCGAACCGCGATGATCGTCACCGTATTGTTAAAAAGACGATTGAACATTACAGAACTATCGACGTCCTGGTCAATAATGCCGGTGTTGCCCCGGCTTCGCGGAAGGATATCCTCGAACTGGATGAGGAAAATTATGACCGGTTACTGGATATCAACCTGAAAGGAACATTCTTTTTCACGCAGGAAGTGGCCAATCAGATGCTGAAGGATAAAGAAGGAAATCCGGCGTACAGCCCCTGCATTATCTCCATTACTTCTGTGTCGGCCGAGGTGGCTTCGGTGAACAGGGGCGAGTATTGTATTTCCAAGGCCGGCCTGAGTATGATGACGAAATTGTTCGCGGCCCGGCTCGGCGACGCGAATATTCCCGTCTATGAAGTGCGGCCCGGTATCATTACCACCGATATGACATCCGGGGTAAAAGAAAAATACGACAAGCTCATCGGAGAGGGCCTTACCCTTGAAAAGCGATGGGGTACACCGGAAGATATCGGGAAGATCGTTTCCGCTCTCGCCAAAGGCGATATCCCGTATTCAACTGGCCAGGTTATCCATGCGGACGGCGGAATGGGAGTGAGACGACTTTAGATAAAGGACCCACTGTTCATTCCGGCTTGAATCAATACCTACTTCGC
This sequence comes from Chryseolinea sp., assembly GCA_041742155.1. Lineage (GTDB taxonomy): Bacteria > Bacteroidota > Bacteroidia > Cytophagales > Cyclobacteriaceae > Chryseolinea. Next base: position 94,619 of record JBGSJE010000019.1, read on the forward strand.
CGGCCCTTTATTATAAAACACCCAAAGCCCATCCTTGCCGGCCACGACAATATCCTTCCAGTTATCCTTATTCAGATCCTCCACGGCAAAATAGATCCCCGTTCCTTTTCCTTCACCCGGAGGTCCGTAACTGATTACCTGTTTCGAAAAGAATTGTCCATTCCACTTGAAATAGTACAACCCTACGGGATCATGTGCCCCGGGGTCGTTGTCATCGTGAGCGCGGTATCGTTTACCGGTTATCAGCTCATCCGAACCGTCGTTGTCGAGATCGGCCAGAGCCATGGTATGAAACTGTGAATTGTACGGATCGATCGGATGTTTCACCCAGGTCCGGACTTTCTTCCCGTCCAGCCGTTGTTCATACCAGCTTAGGCCGTAGTCGTGCCCCTGACCAATGATAAGGTCGTTGTCACCGTCGCCGTCGACATCCGACACCAGCATGGGTACGCTTGCCTGCACAAGGTCCAGTTCCGGATGGAACACCCAGGACTGGCTGAACGGTTCTGCCGGGCATTCAAGCCATCCCTTATCAACAATTAAGTCGCCACGTCCATCGCCGTTTATATCGCCGTAGCCAAGGCCGTGTCCATGCTTTTCCATGACAAAGACAGAATCAAACGTAAGGGATTGCTTTTTTAAACGGTAAATAACCAGCGGTTTGCCCGGGGTATTGGGAACAATTTCGATCGTGCCGTCGCCATCGATATCCCAGGCCCGGGTACTTTCAATATTGCCGGTGCGCGCGATCAGGTGTTCGGGCCAGTTGCCTTTTTTTCCGGGATTCTCTTTCCACACCAATTCGCCGCCGAACCATCCTCCCGTAATAATATCCGGATTACCGTCGTTGTTCACGTCCATAACGATCGTGGAAAAATCGTCATAGTATTCACCGTATCGCTTCACCGGGCCCGTAAAATTCCGGTTCAGATAGTTGGGGCCGTTATACCAGAAGGAACCGGAAAAAATATCCGGTGAACCATCCTTGTTGATGTCCATGACATTCACGGACTCAAAGGCTTCGGATGCGACCTGTTGTTTCTGGAAGATGAGTGGGCCCGCCGGAGGCTTTTGCTGGCCAAGAACCGGATTCAAAGCAATGACACAGAGAATCAAAAGTAAAGATCTGTTAAGGTTATTCGGCATGATGTGGAGCGGAAGTTGGATTCTAATGTAAACAAATACCTGTGTTACATCCAACCTATAATGAAGGAGGGAACGTTTCGTTGGGGAGTCCCAGAATATGAGGGAAGATGGCTGTGTCGGAATGGTCATTTTTTTCTGTCCTCGGTGTTTCGTTCCGCTGGTATTCCTTAACCGGGTCTGACACGGATATGTTTTTTCCCGGTGTGTCGGAAAAATAATCTGTCGCGGTTGTAGCAACGATCATGAATGCGTTTTCTCTTTCGAGGATGTAAGAAAGCGATTTGACGAGCGCCGGAAGCAGGGTTGGCGGTATACAATCTTCCGGCCCGTCGGATAAAAGGAGACTTCGAGGCGAAACCTGTATGACAAGATTAGCCAGTGCATGAAACAGGATCTGTTGCCCGGCATTGAGATTCAAAAAAAATGATTCCAGTTCGTCATCGCGCAAGGCCTCCAGCTTGATCTCGCCTGTGAAACGCAGTTCGTCGTATGACTGAAGGATCTCCATGACGTTGTCCCAGAGATCCTGCTTGTTTAAATCCTGTTCGATGCGTCCCATAGCCTTAGCGAATTCGGCTGAAAGTTCTTCGGCAGGTTTCAGGTGAACGGCCGGGGCCTCGCCGGATGGATTGTCGTGTTCCCATACCCGGCCATCCGTGTCGATGGTATAATATTGCAGAGCGTCTTCCAGTTCCCTGGTCAGATCGTGGCTACCCAGGTAGACAAAGCGGCCCCTTCCGGCAGCTGTTTCCCTGGCGATCTGTTCTTTTTCATGCACGTAGATTCCGGGTACCCGGAAACCCGGCACTGACCGGTATGAAAGGCAGACAATTTTCGTAAAAGCCGTTCCGGCGGGGAAAATGGTTCCGGTTTCCTGAACCAGGTCGCGTTCCTCGTTCGAAGCATAGCTCACAAGTGCCAGGTTGCATAGAACCATAGTTCCGTAGTTATCATTCCCACTTGAAATAACGGAGACCCTGGTGGTCCGGTCCGTCGGTTCACGGTACCCGTGAAGAGGCGATTCAAATCGAAAAGGGAGCGATTCCGTCAACTGCGGGGTCTGGAACGTAAATGATATTTCGGGAGAGGGAAGCTTGCTGAAATCACCGGATACAATTGCGGGGCCAAGGGCAAACAGGTCGTCTTCCTTGCTGAGGTAGTGAAGAAGGGACGCATTCATTCCGTCTTCGCCTTCAAAGTCGTTCATGAGCGTCGGGTATATCACGATATCACGCAACGCGGAGAGGATCTGATAACGAATGGCTGAATCCAGCCGTGCGATCCGTTCATAATAATCAAGGGACTGCCCGATGGAACAAAAGCGGTAACCCAGGTAGTCCAGGTTGCCCGGTTCCAGCAGTGCCCCGTCGTTTCTCCTTTGACCTTTGCGCAGTATTTTCACTTCACCTATCCACAATGCTTCTCCGTCATCGGTATGATTTCCGGACAGGTGCAGGTGGTACCGGGTCTTAAAATAGTTGTCATCCCAGTTATCCCTTTCCAGGTAGAATACAGGTTCATTATCTTTGGCAAGAATGGTATGACTACACCAGTTAATGACCTTGATAAACATATGTAAATATAACGTTATGGCAGGAAAAGTCTGCCATAGGATTGAACTTTCTACGTCTGGAATCCACCGGCAGGTAAATCGATAGGAGTTAAAGATGTCTTAACGAAATTGTAATATTGTTAGGATGAACACTGAGACACGTGAGCGACGTATTTTTTCGATAGCCGGCGCAATTACCGGCTGGTTTGCAGTACTGCTGCAGTTATACCTTATTATGGTGAACCGCACTTCGCCCCTTCCCGAAACACTGATACGGTTCTTCAGCTATTTCACCATACTCACAAATATGGTGGTTGCAGCTTATTTCACATCCCGGCTTGCGGGGAGAGAAAACCGGTTACGCCGTTTTTTTTCCACTGCATCATCGTCAACTGCCATCGTTGTTTACATTACGGTAGTCGGGCTGGTGTACCAGGTATTGTTGCGTCATCTGTGGTCACCGGAAGGATGGCAGTTTGTCGCCGACGAACTTTTACATTCCGTCATCCCGCTGTTCACGATCGTCTTCTGGTGGGTGGTGGTACCGGAAAAACGGGATGTTCAATGGAAGTCTATTCCATCCTGGCTGGTCTATCCGGTTTGCTACCTCATCTTTATACTTATAAGAGGAAGGTTATCGGGATTTTATCCTTATCCGTTCGTGGATGCCGGTGTGCTGGGTTATGAAGCGGTAACATTCAACAGCTTAGGCTTGGTTTTGGTGTTTATTGTACTTGCATCTCTTTTTATTGCCGCCGCGCGGCTATCCGGAAACAGAAAATCGATTTGACTACGGGGATGCACAAAAATTATTGATAAAAGTCCGGGTGAAAGCCTAACCATTCAGGGACGCAACCGTTGTTAGTCCAGTGAATTATTTGACCCCCGATACATAGGGAATTCCCCTGAAAAAAAATTACATTGCTTATATAAATTCAATCCTTATGAAAAAGAAAATCCTCTTCATTTTTTCGCTGTTATTGTTTTTCTGTTCCGCTGTTTTTGCGCAGACGTATGTAACCCAGGTAAAGCCCGCGGGAAATAAAAAGTGGGGCTATGCCGACCTTAAGGGTGAACTGATCATCCCGGCACAATTCGACAAGTGTTATGAATTTTCCTCCGCCGGCCTGGCAGCCATCTATGATTCGAAGAACAGGCAGTATTATTTTATTAACCTGAAAGGAGAAAAACTGGCAACGGAGATAAAAGATTTTAAACTGATCGACGGCCTCGGTTTCGACCTGAAGGGATTTGAAGACGGACTAGTTCCTGTAAAGCAGGGAGAGAAGTGGGGATATCTGAATACGGAAGGGAAACTGGCCATACGCGCGATATATGATCACGTATCGGATTTTAACGGTGGTTTTGCGCCGGTAAAAAGCGGATCAACGATTAAAATCATCAACACGCAAGGAGAGGAGATCGCCGTCGATGGTGCAGTCACCGACCTGAAAACATTTTCAGAATCACTTGCACCGTTCCGGGCTGCTGACAAAAATTTCGGATTCATAAATGAAAACGGTAAGGTCGCTATTCCAGCGAAATTCGAAAGTGTCGGATACTTCAAAGATGGGTTGGCCTGGGCTAAGACCGCCGATAAGACTGTGGGTTATATCAATACAAAAGGAGAGTGGGTGATCAAGCCTCAGTTTGATGTTGCGAAAAATTTTGGTGACGAGAGCGGGTTGGCGCGGATCAAGTCCGGCGACAAATGGGGTTATGTAAACAAATCCGGCGAGATCAGCTACCTGAAGGATACAGACATTTATGAGGATTTTTTTGACGGCCTCGCGCGGGGAAGGAAAAATGAGAAGTTCGGATTTCTCAACAGCAAAGGGGAGTGGGTTATTAAACCGGAGTTCGATGGGTCCAGGGATTTTAAGAACGGTTACGCTGCAGTGAAAAAAGGAGAAAAGTGGGGTGTCATTGACAAAAGCGGGAAGTGGGTGATCGAGCCGCTATACGACGGTATCAAAGATATGGAACGCGTAAAATGACATATGTGCATTTCGGGAGAGGCTATAGCTGCGATGTGGCTATAGCCTTTTTTATTTACCCGTTTGCGTGGAGGTCGGTTCTTTTAATTTTAAGGCCATTAAGCGTTGCAGGTTTGCCGCGACCGCAGCCCGATCAATGCGCGAGGAAAAGATCCGCCACGGCGTCGGTAGGTTTTTTTGATTATGTTGCGCCGTAGAAGAACAAAATACGATGAACACAAAACTACTGATGACGGCAAGCGCTATTGCAATGGGAATTGTTGGAATTCTATTGTCGTTTATGCCGCATGAAATTTTGAATTACCTGAACCAGGCAGCGACCTCAGGTATGGACGTTGTCGTCCTCCAGGTATTGGGCGGTTTGTACTACGCGTTTGCTATGTTAAACTGGACAGCAAAAGCCAACCTGATCGGTGGCATATACGGAAGGCCGATAGCCATTGGAAACCTCACTCACTTCACCGTTGCGGCGTTCGCGTTGATAAAGCATTATACGGTATCGCCAACGACCCTGTTACTTGTTATAACAATTGCTTATGTCATAGCGGCACTGTTATTTGCGTTTGTATTTTTCAGTCATCCGATCAGGGATAAAACAACGAATTCTTAAATTGCTTTCTCCTGGCGGAAAATCCCCGCTTCGTCGGCACAAACGACAAGGAGCGCGGCAGGCAAAGCTTTGAAAATCATTTATTTGAAATTATGCGGTTACTCACCGTTCGCTGGATGGATTCAGAAATACAACGGTGACCATACACAAAATTAAAATTCCCACTATGAACAAGTATCTGACTTTCTGGGCTGGTATTTTAGGGGTTGGTTTCTTTGTCATCTCGACGATCCTTGGGGCATTTCAATTTTCCGATTATAGTCATGTCTCACAATTCATTAGTGAACTATATGCAATAGATACTCCGTATGGATGGGAACTGCGGTACTTCGGATTTTTCCCAGCCGGCATACTTTTAACTGTGTTCGGTTTTTCAGCTATCGGTAATTTTCCCAAAACACGGGGTATCAGGGTCGGTTTTTCCGGCCTTGCCGTGTTCTATGGTATCGCCACTATTCTGGTGAGTATGTTCCCTTGCGATAGCGGATGTAATAAACAGCTGCTGAGTCCCAGTTCCTCGCAGATCATTCATAACCTGACCGGTATACTGACCTATATTTTTGTGCCGATAAGCCTGATTATCATCGGATATAGCTTGAGCAAGAGGGTTCATGGAAAGACGCTCGGATTCTTTGCCTTAATCATTGGAGTTAATTGCATCGTCTTCATGAGTATCCTTGGGTCGGATCCATTATCACACTACGCCGGGTTGTATCAGCGGATAATAGAAGGTGGAATACTCGTATGGATCGTTGCCTGTTCTGTTCACGCAAAAAGCCGGATCGATCATCCGGTACGGAAATAGGGACTCAGCATCCAAGTCTCCACGTTTGATTTTTCTGATCCTTAAATTCCGATGCATAAAAATCGAATATTGCTCATCTGTTCCTTTTCACCGCAATGACACGAAGGCACGGAGTTGGCGCAAAGAATTCGTGCTGTGAAAAACAGGTTAACGTTTCAAGAAATTGAAACGTGAAGTTTAGATAAACTTACTTATACCAGGACCATGATTTTCTTTGCGGCCCTTAGCGCCTTTGCGTCATTGCGGTGAAAACAGCACGTTAACATCTATGCTATGCCTCCACATTTGATTTTCCTGCTCCTTAAATTCAGGTGCATTAAAACGAATATTGCTCATCTGTTCCTTTTCACGGCAAAGACACGAAGGCGCGGAGTTGGCGCGAAGAATTCCTGCCTGTTGTAGAACATAAAGTTTAGCGATGTCCGGGATTGTCGTAAAATACCCGCAAAAAAGCCGGCATCACCACCCTGATTAGTTGAAACTCAGCCGTAACTTGTTTTTCATTGTCACCAGCGGGAGCTAGATTGCCCCGATTCTTCATGCGATAACACTATAAAACAGATTCAATTCATGGTACGTGAGAAAACAACGCCCGCGGATATTGATGCATTCATCGCCCTTTACCCGCCTGATGTCCAGGTGAAACTTCAGAAGCTGAGAGCTGCTATTCGCAAAGCAGCACCATTGGCGGAAGAAGGTATAAAATACGGTATGCCGACATTTATGATGAATGGCAACCTTGTACACTTTTCGGCATGGAAAAATCACATCGGGTTCTATCCCAGGATGAAAGCTTTTGAAAAAGAACTTTCGGTGTATGAAGGTGGAAAGGGAACTGTAAAATTTCCCATGGACGAACCGTTACCGCTGCGCCTGATCGGAAAAATGGTCCGGTTCCGGGTTCAGGCAAGCCTGGAAAGGATGGCGGTGAGGACGAAGAAACAAAAAAAGTAAAATCCTGGCTGCGTCACATCCTTCATTCGCCCGGGTCGAAACGAAGAACGCTAAGCCCGACGTTAGCTATTGCGGTTTTTTTTATATTTCAGGGAGATATGGTGAATACGATAATCTGAGGTTCCAACTATGAATGCGCAAGAATTAAAAAGCCTCCAGGATCCACTTAAGAACAAGTACAGATCTGACCCCGAATCCGCGCTGGTGACGTTAAGGGCCCGTTCGACGATCGGACAAGGTATCACATGCAAGATTGAAACAGGGAAGGCCGTAGTCGAGGCGGGCTTGCATCCGGCCACCGGTGGTGACGGACTGACCGCCTGCTCCGGCGATATGCTCCTTGAAGCGCTGGCTGCCTGTGCGGGTGTAACCCTGCGGGCTGTAGCCACTGCGATAGCTTTTGATCTGCGCGATGCTTCCATTAATGTCGAAGGGGACCTGGACTTTCGGGGAACCCTTTCTGTGGATCGGGAAGCACCTGTCGGGTTTAAAGAGATACGGTTGAAATTTGAAATAGACACCCCGGAAAGTGAAGAGAAGATCGCTACGCTGCTAAAATTGACCGAGCGATACTGTGTGGTACTCCAGACATTAAAGCAAGGCAACAATATTCAGGTGTCTGTTATATGATTCTGGACGCTATATTATCATAATATGAAAATACTATTCTACCTGGCATTCCTTCTTGCAATCATCTCTTGCTCAGGCAACCGTGAGCGTACATCAGCCAATGACAGTATTCCCGAAGCAAGCGCGCCTGAAGACGTGTATGACGATCCTGATGAGCAAGACGGGACATCCGGCAATTTTAGTGAGAATGGAGATTCGCTTACGGTCGGGGAATTTGAGATCGAGATCGTATTGAGCGATGCGGCTGAGAAAAAGCTGAATGCAGCGGGCGAAACGATTATCGTTCAGGCATACCTCTCCGGTATACCACGCGAGGGATTAAGTATTGAAGTGGATGAAATGGGGGAAATGTACCTGGGCGAGCCGCGTGTGGAACTTTCCGGGACCAGGGTCGCACGGTTTGAAAATCTTAACATTTCCAGGAGCAGCTATGAAGCGCTGGCGGAAAAGGACCTGAACGTTCTCATCAATGTTTTCAGCGGGAGACGAACAACAGACCTGAACCTGCTCGATTGCGAAATCCTGGAAGAACCGATGAGCGCCGTGATTGGACGGCGGCACGTTTTAAAAGGGAAGCTTATCGGAGAATAAAGCATCGTTTACCTTTGTCGCTAGGGTGTCAGTTCGGTTGTAGCCGACGCAGTCTGAAAGAGACTCATTTTTAACTCCGGATTATCCATCACAACAACGTCACTTACATCCCCCAGCACTTCATCGATCAATCCGAATGCCCTGGCTTCCGGCGCACTCATGTACTTATCTCGCAGGAAGTACTCCTGGATCTCCTGCCACGTGTGGCCTGAGTGTTTTCCCATCAGGTGAAAAAGTTGTGTTTGAATACGTTCCTGCTCGCGGGTTGCGATTCTTACATCCTCCGTGTAGCCTTGTGATCCGCTGCTTGTGGGGTGCATATGGATTGTCGCATGAGGCAAGGCATACCTTTTTCCCTTACATCCGGACGTAAGCAGCGCTGTACCCATACTTGCAGAAACCCCGACTGCTACCGTGGAAACCGGAGCCGATATCATTTGCATGGCGTCGTAGATCGCAAGGCCGGCATAAACGCTTCCGCCGGGACTGTTGATGTACAAACTGATCGGTTGTTTCGGATCGATGCTGTTCAGATAGAGCAATTGCGCCACAATGACGTTCGCCACGGCGTCGTTTATTCCGGTGCCCAGAAAAACGATACGTTCTTTTAATAAAAGACTGTATATATCGAAAGCGCGCTCACCGCGGCCGTTGTTCTCAATGACCATGGGAACCAAGACGGAATTGTTCATTGCTGTTTGTCTTTAAAATGAAGAAGGATCGACTGGCTGAAACCCGACTTTACCGGGTCGCTGAATATTCTTTCGTGTACCGACCCGACCTCTTCCCTGACTTTTTTCCGGTGATACATCCTGATCAGGTCACGAACCTTTTGTTGCAGGGCGACGTCAAGCCTCAAACCAGGATCGCAGACCAAACGTACCTGGAAGAGCAGCGACGCGCCGGCACTCATTCTTCCGTCAAGAAAATTTTCCACCTCCCGGATCTTACTCAAAGAAATCTTCATACGTGAATGATTTTAGCTTGATAGACTCCCTTATTTTTCCCAGGCATTTATGTTTCTGAACGGAAACAGAATGTTCACTGCTGTAGCCAAAGGTTTCCGCGAGCTGATGCATGGTTTGCTTCCCGTAGTAAAATCCGCGAAGGAGATCGAGACACTTCTTTCCGGAAGCTTCCACGAACCGGAGCAGTCGAACGGCATGCGGTGTGGGGTAAAAATCGGTGGGTATGGTGATCGCCAGTTCTTCGTCTGTCAGTGACACAGCTTTGCAGTCCCTTTTGAATTTTCTGACCCAGAGGTGTTTGGCGATACCAAGAACGTATCGTTCCGGTGATAATGAAGGCGCAAACCCCGTGTCTTCAGCCTTTTCGACGTAGATCACGAGCGCATCCTGGAAGATATCTTTCGCATCCTGGAATGACCCGTTCATCAGGCTGACGAACCGGGCGACAGAGGGAAAGGCGCGTTCATAAAGCTGTTCAAAGACCCTTTCGCGGGCGGCCTTTGTACAGTTACGGGTTTCAACGATGGTTGCTGTCTGCATAGCTGCTTGTTTACCCTTAAGTGCATTATTTACGACTATTATCACCTTCCAAGGCAACTTTTTTATTTGTCCGGTGGCTAAAAATAGAACAAAAGGAGATGGAGCGTGTATATGAAATATGAGAAAAAGAGCAGATTATTGTAGAAGGGGAAACCCTGGAATAGCCTTGAATGCCTCCCGGGGCTTCATTTATTCGAGAATTGTCAGAATACTCTAAAATTTTGCTAATGAAAAAAAAGATAGTAGCTTATTAAGGAATATTTTATCCTATTGATCCAGAGCCTAAATAAGATAATGATATGAAATCGTCCTTCCTTGAAAAGCTGACGAGTAAGAAGAAGCGCCTGAGCCGCCTGAAAAAAAAAGTCATTGACTACTACGCAAACCTGCCGGAGGGGAGGCTGCAGGACGATCAACGGCAGGTATTTGACTTTCTTCAGCACCACGACATTGCAGTATTTCCGTATGCGTTTCCCGCAGAATATAATGCTTCCGACATCGAGTTGTTTAAAGACCCGGATCTCGACTTGTTTTACATGTTATGGGAGGGAAAAAAACTGTACTACAAGAACGGAAAGCGACGTAAAAAAGCGCAGGAGTATTTTAACAGCCTGAGGCTGGAGCAGGACACGCGTTCGCCGCACCGTTACCTGACGATCGAATTCGGTGTTCAAAAAAACGATGTTGTCGTGGATATCGGCGCCGCGGAAGGCAATTTTTCGCTCAGTATAATTGAAGAAGCCGGGTTCGTGTATCTGTTCGAGACAGATAAAAAATGGATCCGCGCTTTGGAGGCTACCTTTGCACCCTGGAAGGACAAGGTAAAGATTGTTCAAAAATACGTGGCAGATAAAACGGGTGACGGTAGTATCGCCCTCGATGATTTTTTCGACGGGAACCAGCAGGTGCAGTTTATCAAAGCAGATGTGGAAGGAGCGGAGGCCCAGGTTCTTCAGGGCGCACGTAACCTGATAGCCAGACAAAAGAAGATACGGATCGCCGTATGCACGTATCATAGACAGGAAGATGCTGCGGTCCTGGAAGATATCCTGGAGAAATACGGTTTCAAAAGCAGCTTCTCCAATGGTTATATGCTTTACTATTACGGTAAGACAAACGTCGTAAGGGAGCCCTTCCTGAGACGGGCAGTGTTAAGAGCGGTGAAAGAATAGTCTGCAGCCATGAAACTATCGATTATCATCGTCAATTACAGAAGCTGGAAGAAGCTGCGGCTTTGCCTGGAGTCGTTGCAATGTATGAAAGGAACATTGTCCGCGTGGGAAGTGATCGTTGTGGATAACCACTCGGCTGACAATCAGCTGCCGGTATTTGTCGACGACTTTCCGGAATTCTGTTTTATCGAGAACGGTGATAATTTTGGGTTCGCCCATGGCTGTAATCTTGGCGCAAGCAGATCATCGGGTGACTTCCTGTTATTTTTAAATCCCGATACTAAGGTAACGATTGAACCGCTGAAGAGGCTTCTCCGGGTAGCTGAAGATCATCCCGAATTTACGGTTCTCTCCTGCAGCCAGATCACCGATTCCGGTAAGGACACCAGGCCCTATGGGCTGTTCATAACACCAAAAACACTCACGAGTTTTATGCGATCCGTCTATAAACTGACGCATAAAGACTTTCCCCCGACCACACTTGCATCGGGAGACAATGTAATCTTTCCCGATTGGGTATCAGGTTCCGTGGTGCTGATGAACAGAAAGAAATTCGAGCAGTTGTCGGGATGGTGTGAGGAATTCTGGATGTATTACGAAGACGCTGACCTTTGTAAACGGGTCTGGAATTCCGGGGGGCGTGTAGCCCTGGTGAAGAATATTCGTTTTATCCATAACCATGGCGGAGCATCGCGTATTAACCTCGATATAAAAACCCGTACAAAAAGCGAAGTAATTATCTCCAGGCATCTGTATATTCATAAACACTTCAGCGGCATGCGGCGATTCGTCATGCAAGCCTATATCGTCGTGAATAACCTGTTGCTGGGTCAGTTGATTTTTGCCTTCCTCGGTTTGTTGTTTTTTTTCCGTCCTTCGCTACGGGTTTTTCCCAGACTCTACGTCAGGACGCTGAAATATTATGCCGGGGCGCTATCAACCGGAAGCTGGATGAGTCCACGTTCGGTAAAATTCAAAAAAACATTGTCGGCGAATTTTGCCAACGCAAAGGCGGCGTAAAAATAGGCGCTATTTCCCCTTCAACAGATTATAGTTTTTAAAGCCGCCGATTAGGCGTCCGCCCAGGAAATTTTGTTCAATAAATGTGACCACCTGATCTTTTATAGTCTCATGTTCGTGTTTTGCCCTGCCGGGATTGCGCCGTCCTTCATACTGGAGCTGATCCTTCCAGTCGAATTTCGCGATCCAGTCCTTCATTGTGGCAGGGTGTGTACCCTTATACTCCGGAATACGATTCAGTGGTCCATAATCAAAAGTGTCCAGCTGGCGCGAATACCCGGTTTCCTTTCCAACGGGAATGTTGTACGACCTGTTCCGGGTGCGGTTCTTCTGACTCATTAATTTGGGTGGTCTGACAAATCCGTAGTGAAAGATCTCCGCTTCGATCTGCACGACATTTACCTTCGAGGTTCCTTTTTTCTTGTGATAATCAATTCCGTCAAAATCCGGAATATGTCTGAATGATTGGGCATCCCGCCAGCTATGGATGTCCGGCAGGTTGCGGATGACCCGGATCTCCTTGGGATACCAGTCGTGTGAAATGTGATAGTGCCAGAAGTCGCCGTAAAAATGTTTATAACGGAAAAGCAAACCGTTAACGTCGGGATCGTCCAGAAATTTCCGGCAGTTGGCAACCACCGTGTCCAGGTATTTTTCATGAATGGCTTCGTCGCACTGAAGATAAAAAAGCCAGTCGCCCTTGCACGCCTGTTTTGCAATATCCGTCTGATGGGCGTATTCAAGACCTCTCGGATATTTTACAAGGTCCCACGTTGTTTCAATAAAACGGATCTTGTCCGATCCGATACTCTCTATTTCTTTACGTGTATGGTCGTCGGGATCACAATCTCCGATCGCAATCACAAACTCATCCACAATTGGAAGTATCGATTCTATCGATGCCCTGACCGGGTAGTAAAGTTTGGTCGCATTTTTTACAAACGTGAAACCGCTTATAGTCATCTTATCTGTATTGGCTTGCTGCAAGTATATGCATTTTTTTCAAGGTTGCGGACAGAATTTGGTAACGAATGCCGGATCGTTCCTCCGGGTTCATTTGCCTTTTATAAAAGGTATCACCGGCGCACCGGAGCGTTGGTTCCCGTGACGCAATACAAACTTGTCTTTGACGTTAGGTTTCGGAGAAATCACGTGTTGCAGGTGAGGATTTTTGATCCCTGTTCGTAAATTGTTTGATAAACTCTACGCTGTGAAAATTAGTGTTACCGTACTGTTAATTTTCGTCATGCTCTCATCAGGGGCACAATCCTATTTTACAACGAAACTGAAGCCTGGACCCCATCCGGTCGGGTTTAAAGCTGGTGTACATTACGACCTCGGCCGTCCGCCGATACGTGGCCAATTCTCCGCTTTCCGCAAGGGACGCGCGGTCCATATCAGCGTTTGGTATCCGGCGTCGCCAAAAGCCAATCATCAGCCGATGATGTACGGAGAATATCTCGATGAGGTGTCCCGTATGTTAAACCCGAGGGAAGTCACGAAAAGGACGCGGGCCGAAGCAATCCACCAGCATAACTTTTTGCTGTCGCAACTGGGAGGCGATAGTACGCTCTTCCTGAAACACCTTGGGCCCCTTATGAACTCAACCACCCGCGCGTACAGGAACGCTGCCCTTCACTCCGGTTCTTTCCCGGTACTGATCTATCCGGAAAGCCCTAATCTCAACAACATCCTGTGTGAATATCTGAGTTCGTATGGCTATATCGTTGTATCCGTATCCCGGCACGGTACGCTGACGCCGGAGTTCGAATGGCAGAGTGTGAAGGGTATTGAAACGCTGGTTCAGGATTGCCAGTTTGCCCTGTCCGTAATAAGGAAAGAGTTCAAAACGGCGGGAGAGGAGTTAGCCGTTATGGGAACCGGTATGAATGCATCGGCAGGGTTGGCCTGGATGATGAGAAACCCCGATGTCGATGCGCTGGTCAGCCTTGAAGGAGGAATCCTTACGGGATACGAGTACGAGCTGATCCAGAAGTCGCCCTATTTTGACATTACTCAGGTTACCAGCCCGATGCTGGTGATGCATTCGCCCCATGAGTCGGTCAAACCTGAATTCATAGATCATTACAAGTATGCAGACCGGTTTATGATGAGTCTGCCATTCATGCGCGAATTTTATTACCTGAATTTTGGCGTTTGGGAAAAGGCAATACCTGGAATCTTGGGGCCGGCGCCGGGTGATACCAGGGAAGGTTTTGAATGGATGGCCAGGTATACGCTTGGTTTCCTCGACTGGCATCTGAAAATGGGAACACAGGGAAGAACGCTTTTTGACTCGACGCCGGAACAAAATGGTGTGCCTTCCGGGATGATCGTATCAGCTGTTAAATACGCTATCGGCGTGCCATTGTCAGAAGATGAACTGATGGCGCTAAACCGGGACGAGGGGTTCAGCGAAATGCTGGCTAGCGTTCAAAAAGCGATCGGGCAGGATTCCTCAGCTTATTCGTTCGGCACGTTTGTGTCTGTCGGGGGAAAACTGATCTCTTCGCAGGCATACGAGGATGGCGCCCGGTGGGCGGAAGTTTTTCAAAAGGTCTTCCCACAGGCAGCATCTGCCTTCACAATGGCCGGCAGGTGTTACCTCGAGCTGAAGAAAAATGCGCACGCAATTGTTATGTATTCCAGCGCGCTGGATCTGTTGCCGGCAGATGCCTACATTCCGCAAGCGGATAAAGACGTACTGAGGGAATCTATCCGGAACCGGTTAAAGCAGTTGAGTCAGTGAGTTACTGACCGGAATACGTTTTTTTTGAGTCCGTCATTCGTTTCCTTATCCGGCTAAGGGACTCGGGTTTGATTCCCAGATATGACGCGATATACTGCTGGGGTATACGCTCGATCACTTTTGGCCTTTCTTTCATCAGGTTGATATACCGCTCCTCAGGCGTGTTGAAGAGCAATGCCTTATTCCGCTCGGCTATGAACACCAGTATGTATTCGGCCATGATACGGCCAAACTTTTGCCAGACCGGTGATTTTTCATACGTTGCCTGCAGGTCGTTATACTTGATTTGCAGGATTTCCGCATCATCCATGGCCAGTATGAAGTCACTTGAAGGCCGCCGTGAGACAAAGCTTATGTAGTCCGTAACATAGTTCCCTTCGAAAGCGAAATTGATCGTCAGTTCCTCCTCATTGACGATATTGTAGACACGGAAATGTCCGTTATTAATAAACGTCACATGATCGCAGACTTCTCCACCACGAAGGAGGAACTCGCCTTTTTTCAAAAAACGCCGCGACAGTATCGACTGGTGCAATTGCCACTCCTGCTCGTTAAACGAAATAAACTTCGATATATAGTTCTTGAGAATCTGGAATTCATCCATCCCCCAAATTAAGGATAAATACCTTTCCGGGAGAATATTATCGGGATGAAGAGAACGTGAACTGTATCCGTTTGAACAAATTGTTTAAGAATAGCCGGAACTCATACATCAGAATGTGAAACGGACAAACGGAACAGGAAAAAATCCCTGCTGGTACTGTGTCACGATACTGTTGGACCGGGGGTTATACGATTGGGCGAAAATATTTTTGTTGCCCGTAACATTCTGGAAATCGACAGCAGCCTCCAGTGTACTTCTTTTATATTCCTTCCGGTATGAAATTTTTACGTCCATCCTGAAATAGGGATCCTGTTTAACGCTATAGGCATTAGCTTCGTCAAAAATTGTTCTTCCAAATTCCTGTGACGCCGCGAGATTAATCGGTGTAAGGTACTTTCCGCCGATGGTCGTAAGCTTTACATTCAGTACAAGGTAGTTACTCTTTTTACCCACACGCCATTCCTTGCCTCCCAGCGCGTTCAGTACATATTGTGTGTTGAATGCTGTATTCCTTTCGATCCCGTCACTTCCCCGATACCTGGATTCGAACAGGGAGGTAGTAATCAGGAAGTAGTAACCTTTGCTGAAGAACTTTTCCAACGTGAGCTCGACGCCATAGTTCTTTCCTCTTCCGTTATTCACAAGACTATCGACATCCGACGGAACGAAGCTGGCGCCTGTATTCAGAGCGGAGAAGGGACCTGGGGATTGCTCCACCGGCACGTTTTTCAGGGACTGATAGTAAGTCTCCGCCTTCAGACGCAAATGCTGATTGATGTTCCAGTCGTACGTAAGGACTACGTGCTGACTGGTGGTAAAATCCAAACCGGTATTGGTCAGGGAAATTTGATTACCCGGCAACGGTGTCTGAACAAAT
The DNA here is from genome assembly GCA_041742155.1 of Chryseolinea sp. Classification (GTDB taxonomy): domain Bacteria; phylum Bacteroidota; class Bacteroidia; order Cytophagales; family Cyclobacteriaceae; genus Chryseolinea. Next base: position 110,834 of record JBGSJE010000019.1, read on the forward strand.
GATGTGTAGATGCTCTGCACCTGGTTATGCAAACCGTAACCGGCGCTGACCGCATGATTTCCGTTGATGACGTATTGAAAATTCATACGTGGTTCGACGGCAAGCTGTTCATTCAGGGAGTAGTATTGGCTATGAACGCCGGCGGTAAATAGAAACCGCGAATTGAAACGATGTTTCCAGGTTGTATAGACCTGGTACAACGTTGTGCGATCGTTGACGTCGATGCGGACTGAATCACGGTTGAGGTTAGCATAGACGTCACGGTTAAACAAATCAAAATTTAATTGGTCGACGTAAAATCCGCTGGTCAGGCTGTTCTTCGAATTGAACTTGGTGCGGATCAGTCCGGAGAGTGTGTATTTTGTCGTGGTGAATTCAGAGTCGAAACGATTGTACCGTGCTGTCACTTCGTTTTCCTGGTTTCTCACCAGCGAGTCGCCCGTAAAGCCTTCGAAAGTGTAGCTCAGCCCGGCAGTTAGTTTGAAGAACGTTCTGGCTGAAGCGTTTTTTTCATAACTGATGCCACCGATTCCGGTCTTGTAGCGCGGGTAGGTGTCCTGGTTCTCGTCGCCGTACAGATCCGTAGAGGCGGAAAGATCCGCCTTGCTTCCCAACAGGTCGATCTCACTGAGTCCTCCAATTCCGAAAACCACCCACTTGCCGTTGCCCTTGGTGGGGAGGGATAGTTTGAAGTTCAGGTCCTGGTACAACGGGGTATTCGAACCCGTTCCGAATTCAATACCCAACGCCTGGAATATGCCCAGGGTGGAGTAGCGGTAGTTTACGATATAGGACGCTTTTCCACTTTTTGAAAACGGACCTTCCGCGCCGGCCTCAAACCCGTTAAACCCGACCTGGCCCACAAATTCGCTTTGCTGGTTATTTCCATCCCTTAGCTGGATATCAAAAACCCCGGCCATCGCATTCCCATACTGAGCGGGAAATGCGCTGGTCATAAAATCGGATTTATCCAGGTTGTTGCTGTTGAGCATGCTAACAGGACCGCCTGTACTGGTAAGGGAGCCAAAGTGATTTGGGTTCGGGATGTTAAGGCCTTCAAGTTGCCAGAGCATCCCCGTGGGAGAGTTACCCCGCACAACGATATCGTTACGGGAATCATCGCCCCCGATCACCCCGGCGAAATTTGCGGCCATCCGCGATGGATCGCCGAGCGCGCCGGCGTAACGTTTGGTATCGTCGACATTGAATGAACGCGCGCTTACCATGGCGAGATCGTTGTTGGTAGCCGTTTTGTCGTCTTTTGAGTCCGCCGTAATAACAATCTCATTGAGTTGGTCTACGCTTTCGGTCAGGTTGATATTCAGGATTACTTCTTTCCCGGCGGTAATGATCACGTTGGGAATGAGTTGTTCTTCGTAGCCGATCGACGTGATCCTGAAACTTTGTCTGCCAAGCGGAATATTTTCGATCCGGTAGTTCCCTTCGGTGTCCGTCGAGGCTCCCAATGCCGCCCCGTCCCTAACCAGTACAACATTTACACCTACAACGGGTGCCTTGCTGACGGCATCCAGTACCCGTCCCCGGACAGTCTGGGTAGTTTGCGCCAGCGATCCGGAAGCGGAGAACACCAGGCCGATGATCCCCGCTATAATTGCCATAACCTGAGTTTTCATAACCTTTCCTGTTTGAAGGATACAAAGGTGGCTGAAAGTGATGTGCTTTCCCCTTGATCCGGGTTAAGGAAAAAACGGGAAGTTATTGATCCGGGTTAAGAAAACCGGCGTCGAAAGATTTGCCGAACGCCTAGCGGGATTTCAATCGAATGCAATTCATTTGTTGATTCTTTCGATTTTGTCTTATATTGACTTGCTTAATGTAAACGGCATGGTACAGGTGCCATGAAGTTCTGTTCATGTTAGGCGCGACCAAAACCACTTAACCTCAACCAGACGCCACTTCCATCATGGAGAAGATTGCACTAACGGAGCGCAAATACCTTGCGACATTTATTTTTGTTACGAGCCTTTTTATGTTATGGGGTATCGCCATATCGATGGGCGATGTATTAAACCGGCATTTTCAAAAAGTGCTCAGCGTTTCCCTTGCCGAATCGGGGCTGGTTCAGTTCTCCATTTTCGGAGCATATGCAGTTATGGGAATTCCGGCGGGCATTTTAATGAAGCGATTCGGGTATAAGAACGGGGTGCTTTTCGGTTTGAGTTTATATGCTATTGGGGCATTCCTGTTTATCCCCGCGGCGGGTGCCGAGTCGTTCGGGTTCTTTAGGCTGGCGTTGTTCGTACTTGCCTGTGGCCTCGCGACGCTGGAAACCGTAGCCCATCCTTTTACGGCGGCGTTGGGTGACGAAAGAAAATCGGAGCAACGTATAAACTTTTCTCAAACCTTCAATGCTATCGGAACCATCATTGGTCCAACGTTGGGCGGATATTTTATTTTGAGTGAAGTACTGACGGGAAACACGCAGTCCGACCTGAGTTCGGTAAAAATGCTGTACGCGGCTATCGGTGCCGTGGTGCTTGCCATAGCCGTCGCTTTCTGGTTTGTTAAGGTACCTGTTCTTACGGAGGCTGTCTCATCGACAGGAAAGGAGCGGTCCTACCGCGATTTGTTCCGTTACCGCCATTTCCGGTGGGCTGTTGTTGCACAGTTTTTTAATGTGGCCGCGCAGGGTGGTACATGGGCGTTCTTCATTAACTACGCCGTCAGGTACATGCCGGGAATGACCGACGAACGGGCAGCGTACTATTTTTCATTCAGTATGGTCATGATGCTGGCCGGAAGAATGATCGGCACGTATTTAATGAACTTCATTGCTCCAAATAAGCTGCTGGCAATTTACACATCCGGCAGCATTGTATTCTGCCTTCTTATCTGGCAAAAATGGGGATGGGTTTCGTTCGCCAGCCTGATCGGCCTTCAATTCACGTTCTCCATTATGTTTCCGACAATTTTTGGACTGGGACTTAAAAACCTGCATGACCTCAAAGAAAAGGCATCTTCATTTATCGTGATGGGAGTAGTAGGCGGTGCGTTATTTCCACCGCTGATGGGCCTTGTGGCCGACAGGTTCGATGTCGCTACAGCATACCTGCTGCCGATCATCTGTTACACGACAATCCTGATTTTTGCGCTGCGATTTTCCAAGCCTCAGGAAGTGCAGTAAGGTGACCGCCTGAACGGGACTCGCTGGTTTGAAGGACAAAAAAAAATGTCTTTGGGATGAACGTAATTCAGATCGCACTCGCCACAACAATCCTTATCACGGGGTTCATCGGATCTTATGGACAGATGTTGAATTCCGATAATGCATCAGACCCCGTGGCGATGCAAACCAGGGTATCGATTGATATTGAATCGTTCATCTTCCATAACAACGCGCAATTCTATGTTCTTAGACCCGGATATTATTATGGTCTGAAGAACAAGCGGCACCTGTTCGGAATGTCGTTGCCGTTTATGCATAACATCTTCAACGGCGACTATGCCGGGTTCGAGAATACAACCGGGTTCGGCGACCTAAAGATAACCTACCTGTTCGTTCCTTATGTTCAAAGGAACTCGCTTGAAACCGAACGGATCACCTTATCGATGGAAGTAACGGCACCGACAGGCGAATACCGGCTGGGTCGTGGCGTCGGGGCCTGGCAGTACAAACCAGGTCTTATTATCACGGTGCGCTCTGGACCTTTCCTTGCGTTTTACCCGGAAGTGCGCTTTCAATTCTCGGGGGACAAGGTCAACAGCCTGGCAGGAACTGACGGCATTCCCGATCCGGACGATCCTGAAAAGGATACAAAGATGCAGAACTTGTCGGTGTCAATACCTCTGGTCGCACAATTGTCGGACTGGAATGGCTGGTTTGCTGTGAACGTATTGTATACCCGTTCCCTGACGGAGAGATCCAATTTCTTTTTTATACGAACTGATTTTGGTAAGATGCTTGGACCCGATACGTCGGCTGCGCTCAGGATCACGAAATTTATCGCAGGTCAGCCCAGGCTAAACGTTGTGGTTCAGGCGAATCTCAGCTTCTATTTTCGGTGAAGTACGGGAATTCGGCAAACAGTTTATACGGCGTTATCCGGCGTTGGCGGTCGTGTTTCCTTTCGCTTTGGAGAGCATTTCTCCTTCTTTCACCAGTTGCTCGGCGATCTCGCGCGCCGATGTAGCCAGTTCGCGCAGGAAAGGAAAAGTAAAATTTTCAAAACTGATCTTTGTATAGAACATATCACGAACCAGCCCGCAGTACCGGTAGGCCAGGTCGTCGTTGGTTAACACGCCGATGTATTCCTTCCATGTTCGCAGGACAGTACGGTCTATCCGTTCATCCAATGCACGGGCCGCGGCGAAAAAAGATGGATTACTTTTGTGCCGGGTTAATTGCACCTGGGCCATGATCGTTACTTTATGGTTGATCACCGCCTGGAGTATGTCCGGATCGATGCACGCAGCGTTGTTAAAATCGGAAATGAGGAGATCTGCCATCGAATGATGGTGTGCAATCATCCTTTCCAAAAAAATTTCCTGTGTTCCGAAGTAGTGGTAAAAACTTGATTTGTTAAGGCTGAGTATGCGCGCCATTCTCTCTATCTGAATCCCCTCTAATCCTTCCTGTGCAAATATCAGATAACCCGCGTCTACCCATTTTTCAGAGGCTTTTGGTTTTGTCATTGAAATGAGGGCTTATTAACTGTTAGTTCCCCCGTTAGTAAACGGAGCCGTTTATTTTTTTATGGGTTTGTCCAACCAATATTGATGTATTCAAATCCCAAAATAGTAATGGCAAAGTAATAATATTTGTAATGAATGTTTTTAATAAATGGAAAGATGAATGTTCATCGGAAGTTCTTTTCATAAAACGGGAGTTCGGGAGTTCCGGAAAAAACACTTAGATGGAAACAATCAGGTTTTCTTTCCGATTTTAAGCCGTCGGTATTAATTAGTCGCAAGCGTTTATTTTTTCTTCTTATCATCATGTTCAACGGACCTGGAATAAAAGTTTAAACACTTGATGTGTTGACATTTTTGTAAGAATCGGGTTACAGGGGGCAAAAAAAATCACGCAAGTTCTAACCGGGAATGTCGCGACGTAAATGATTAAACGCAATGTGATCGCCGGAGAAAATGAAACGACTGTCCGGGATTGAATAACCGGTAGTTGGAAAATATGACATGGCCGGGTATTTGAAATTTGGCTAATTTTACCGGATGCGTTTTATATTCATTCTGGTAATCACGTCTTTTTTTATTTCCTGCTCACGCCCAGCGGAAGATAAGGCAACGCCGAAAGAAAATACCCCAGCTGATACCGCGCAGAAACCGGCCGGAATGGTATGGATACCCGGCGGTGAATTCACTATGGGTACCGATGATCCGGATTCCTACGAATACGAACGACCGGCCCATCGCGTCAGGGTCGACGGATTCTGGATGGATGTAACGGAGGTTACAAACGCCCAGTTCAGAACGTTTGTAAATGCAACCGGATATATCACCACAGCTGAAAAAAAACCGGAGTGGGATCAGTTGAAAAAACAACTTCCCCCGGGTACTCCGAAGCCCGATGACCTTGTCCTTTCACCCGGGTCTTTAACATTTTCACCGCCTCCCTACACGGTCTCGCTGGATGACTATTCCCAGTGGTGGACCTGGACAAACGGAGCGGACTGGAAGCACCCCGGAGGTCCCGGGAGCACGATTGATGGTAAAGACAACCATCCTGTTGTACACATCTCCTACGACGATGCCACCGCTTATGCGGAATGGGCCGGCAAACGCTTGCCAACCGAAGCGGAATGGGAATTTGCTTCCCGTGGCGGCCACGAAGGTCGGCGATATAGCTGGGGCGATGAGTTCAACCCGGGTGGTAAATTTATGGCTAACACCTTTCAGGGAGTTTTTCCCGGTCGCAATTCCGGTGATGACGGCTATACCGGTAGCTCACCCGTGAAATCATTTCCACCGAACGACTACGGATTGTACGACATTATCGGCAACTGCTGGGAGTGGACTATAGATTATTATAATGTCAACTATTACATGGAACTCGCGCAAGCCGGCGTTGCAATCAATCCCGCCGGCGCGCAAAAGCCTTACGATCCCATGGAACCCTATGCTGATAAACATGTGACCCGTGGCGGTTCGTTTCTTTGCACGGAAAACTATTGCGTTAACTACCGGCCGAGCGCCAGGCAGGGGACAGCCTTTGATAGCGGCATGTCGCATATCAGCTTCCGTTGTATCATGACAACCGCACAGTTTCACAACGAAAAAAAATAGCCTATACCCGGCTGGTCCGGTTTGGTGGTAAATTATTAACAGAGGAGCTTCCTGGCCTTTTTATAAGTATCTTATTTCAAGATCCTTATGTCGTTTCTTTGGCTCTTGTGTATAACCCCACATTCCCCAAAAATCGGGAATCAATAAGCCGCGCAGGTTTCCGGTAACGTTTGTCTTTGCATTTTGGGCTATTTGTCTACCCCAACTTGAACCTTCAGGACACATATTCGCCGGTAATTAGACGTCAGGATGTTAGGATGGATAACAAAAGTCCGGAATGCCTTTGTGGGTCGATATCACGTGCGCAATAAAAAGGCTCTCGTACTGCTCGGCCTGGAGGTAATAGTAGGACTTTTACTCGTCGCTTTTCTGGTGATCGTGCTGAATATCTTTCTGTAAAAATCGGGATGAACCCGTTAATAAGGCAATCAAAAGTCATGATCTGACACGTCACCACCGTCAGACTCATAGCTTTTGAGATTTTGGGTTAATTAAAAGATAGCCGGTTTTCCGAAACCGGCTTCTTTTTTCTCTACAGACCTGCCGGCGCAGCGAAGGCAAGGTAAACCGGTTGCGATAAACTGACAGGATTTAATTAATTTCAGGGAATGAACGGGTTCTTAAAGAGACGGGTTTGGCTTTGGATCATTGCTGCATCACCGTTTTTCAGCGGTGCCTTGGGTACGCTCGCCCAGCCATCCGCATTACCCCGCAAGAATATCATCTTCGACCAGCTTCCGGAAAAACTAGGCCTTTCACAGAGTTCCATCAACTGTGTATTGCAGGATAAGGAAGGATACCTCTGGATCGGTACATGGTCCGGACTGATCCGGTACGATGGTTACGCGACCACTGTTTTTCATTCCAATAGCGCCACGGACAAAATCAAAAGCAACAAAATTACGGCCCTGTATGAAGACCCGGGTGGAGATATTTGGATTGGGACACACATGGGTGGCCTGTTTAAGTACGATAAGAACGGAGACACGTTCCGGAACTTTGTACACGACCCGCACGAAGGTCAAAGTCTCAGTAATAATAATATCACGGCCATCGGGAGCGATAATAAAGGCAGGCTGTGGATCGGCACCGAGAACGGCCTGAACGCCTTTGACGGAAGGCGAAACGCTTTTGCGAAATTTTATCAAAGTCCGGGTAAGACCGGATCGCTCAGCAGCAATTTTATCACCGACATTTTTCTGTCTTCCCAAAACGAACTATGGGTCGCGACACCGAGGGGTATAAACCGTATGGTTGAAACGCCGGAGATTTCATTCGAAAACTATTTTGCCCAGGGAAGCGGCGAGGATTTCGCCTTACAGAATTACATCTACAAAATATGCGAGGTAACGGTGAATGGAAAACCTTCGATGTGGTTCAGTTCTATGAAGGGTTTGAAGACATGGGAAAACGGCAAACTGAGAAACTTCATGGTGGAAGGGAAGCCACCCGCATACAGCCACATGCGCTCGCTGCTGGCGATCAACGGCGGCGCGAACCCGTTTATTTTGATCGGTTCCGAAACGGGGTTGCATTTTTTTGATCCGTTATCACGATCCTTCCATAAATTCCTGGGCAACCACGAAGACAACGGAAACCTGAGCCAGAGTACAATCACTTCATTGTATATGGACAGGGGCGGAGTGTTGTGGGTGGGTACGAAAAAAGGATTAAATAAATACGACAGTTATTCAAAAGACTTTGAGGCTTATCCGACATCCATATTCGATAAGGCCCAGAACATCATTACCGGTATCCGTGGATCGGCGACGGGTGGCTATTGGATTTCCACCGTCGGTGGCGGACTCTACAGGTTAAAGGACAATACGTTCAGGCGGGTCCGGATAGCAAGTAAGGTTAAGAGTGACTTCACCGATTTCATTCAAACGTTGTTTACGGATTCAAGAGGGAATGTGTGGGTTGGTACAGCCGGTGCCGGGGTTTACCGGTTTAATGAAAAAAACTGGAAACAGTATTCCAATACGGTGACCGACTTCGATCATTTTTATACACAGTCGGCGAAGCCTATAAATCACGATTTTATCATGTCGATCGAGGAGGACAGGAGGGGCAACGTTTGGGTTGGTACCTGGAGCGGCGGGCTGAACAAGATCACTCCGTCAGGTGACGTAGTTCAATACAATCAGCCGGAGCTCAGGAAAGCACCATTGGTGGTATTGCACGCCGACCTTTCGGATGTACTTTGGATCGGGACCAGAGGCGATGGCCTGTACAGCCTTAAAACAAGAGAGAAGTCGCCCGTTGTTGATGTGTACAGACAGGATACCATACCAAATTCCCTCAGCAACAATTTTATCAACGCAGTTTATGAAGATCACGCCGGAAAACTCTGGATTGGAACGGAAGACGGACTGAATTCATTTGATCGAAGAACGGAGAAGTTTGCCGCAATCGATATTAAAAAGGACTCCGGCAACGCGGTGATCGTGAGTATACTGGAAGACGATCATGGAAAGCTTTGGCTGGCGCATTGGGACGGTCTGACGGTAATTGATCCTCTTAACTTGGAAATGGTGAAGAACTATGACCGGCACGACCGCATACAGGGTGGTTTTTTCTATAACAATATCTGTTACAAGGATATGGGTGGAAGGCTGCTGTTTGCCGGTTCGGAAGGACTTAACATCATCAACCCGCAGGCGGTACCCGTAAATCCGAATCAGGCGCCGGTAGTGATCCAGAATTTTGAAGTGTTCAACGAACCGGTGCAGTTTGGGAAAATGTTTAACGACAGGATCCTGCTGGATAAGCCTTTTTCGCAATCGCCGGAAATTGAATTGAAGCACTTCGAAAACACCATTTCGTTTGAATTTTCAGCACTCGATTTTGCCGCTCCTGAAAAAATACGATATGCCTATATGCTCGATGGCCTGGACAAAGAATGGAATTACAGCAATTCGTCGAGACGGTATGTCAATTACACCAATCTGAACGCAGGAAAATATACATTCAAGGTGAAAGCCACCAATAACGACGGTGTCTGGAATGAAAATATCAGCACGGTAGGTATTCATGTACTTCCACCATGGTGGAAAACCAACTGGGCGTTCCTTTTGTATACAGGGGTGGCTATGCTGGTGCTCTATGGTTTTCATAAACTGGTATTGATGCGGGCGAACCTCATCCACGATATAAAACTGGAGCGCGTTCAGCGGGAGAACATGGAAAAGCTCAACCGTGCAAAACTCCAGTTCTTCACAAACATATCGCATGAGTTCAGAACACCGCTTACCCTCATCCTCGGACCTGTTCAAAACCTGATCGACTCGGGCAACGGAAGTAAATTTGTACGCGAGCAGTTGCACAGCATCAACAACAACGCACAACGCCTGCTGCGCCTGGTTAACCAGCTCCTGGATTTCCGGAAAGTTGAAACCGGTAACCTGAAACTTGAGATTTCAGAAGGTAATATTGCCAAATTCATAAAAGAGATCAAGCTCTCGTTCGATGCCCTGGCCGAACAGATGAAGATCGATTTTACTCTCCGGGCATCCTCGAATGTGATCAAGGTATGGTTCGACCGCGATCAGTTTGAAAAGATCATGTTTAACCTGCTGTCGAACGCGTTTAAAAATACCCCCGAGTTTGGAAAAATTTCCATACAGGTCATTGAAAGCAGGGAGGATATTTCCATTATCGTTGAGGATTCTGGCAAGGGAGTCAAGCCTGAGCATTATGAAAGCATATTTCAGACCTTCTTTAGTTATGACGAAGACCGCCATCATACCGGTACGGGTATTGGACTGGCCCTGACGAAAAGCCTGGTAGACGCCCATCACGGCACAATCGCCGTTGAACGGATAGGTAACTCCGTCACACGCTTTACGGTAAAACTTCTCACCGGTCACTTGCATTTTGATACCGCTGAATTAACGCAACAGGTACCAGACAGGGAATTGATCGAAATGTATCCCGCCCTCACACCCGATACCCTTTTCGAACGGGACGATGAAGACAGTGTTGTGCACCCCGTCGAAGACCAATCGAAACTACTGGTCGTAGAAGACAATGCGGAAGTTAGGGCTTACATCAAGTCTATATTCCTGGGCCGGTTCATTGTGCTGGAAGCCGAAGAAGGAAAAGAAGGTCTGGCTATCGCAATTGACGAGATCCCCGATCTTGTCATTAGCGATGTGATGATGCCAGTGATGGACGGGATCGCCTTTACCAGGCAACTGAAGTCGAACCCTAAAACGTCTCACATCCCCGTTATCCTGCTGACCGCACGGACCTCGCTGATATTTAAAGTTGAAGGACTTGAAACAGGTGCGGATGACTATGTGAATAAACCATTCAACCCAAAACTGCTGCAATTAAAGGTCCGCAACCTGATCCGTAACCGTGAGCTTATGCGCAGGAATTTCAACGATCGCGAAACACTTGCCATTGAACCGAAACGGGTTACGCTCACCTCCGCGGATGAAGGATTCGTAAAAAGGATCCTCGAAAGTATTGAAGCCAATATGAACAACGCCGAATATTCGGTGGAGGAGTTGGGGCTCGATGTGGGAATGAGCCGTATGCAATTATACCGGAAGCTCAAGGCTCTTACCGGCCAGTCCGCTAATGAATTTATCCGGACGATCCGCCTGAAACGTGCGGCGCAGCTACTGGAACAGAACCAATTAACCATCGCCGAAATCACCTATGAGGTAGGTTTCAACGACCTCCAGTATTTCAGGGAATGCTTCAAGAAACTTTTCGGCGTTACACCTTCCGAATACACGCAGAAAAATGTGAAGGACACAATCGCCTGAGCATACAGCGAAGGTAATCCGCTACTGGACCTCCTTGATCTTGGCAAACGCAACCTTGAAGCAGTTCCACGGTGTGTTTTCTCCGGCCTTGTCATCTTTTTTTCTTCCGTAAAAACCATCCATGAAACTATCCGGGGAAGACCATTCCGTTTGTACGATACCCTGGAAGTTATTTTGGATCGCGCTGGCCGATTCTTTCCGGAATCGCGCCATATCAGCCACCTGGATCGCCGCTACACCGGGATTGCGCCAGGGACATGTCACTACCCGGAAACCCTTCATCGCAAAATACACGGCGGTCTTGTCGGGCCGCTCATAGTGCCAGTCGCAGATGACGACGTCCTTCGGGATCATGTCGATAGCCCGGTGTGTATTGTTCATGCTGGCTTCCCACATCCCAAGGCCGGTGGTTTTACCGTCAAGCAGCCGGTCGCCCCAAATCCACAGCTCCCGGTTCTTAAGCGCCAGGTGATTGCGGATCTTGCTCACTTCGTTGGCAAACAATTCAGCTTTGTCGCGTCCGCTGCAACGGGGGCATTTGTCGTCGCCAATGTAAAATACTTCATCCATGCCGGCGTGAAAGGCATCCGTTTCAAACACATCGCAGATCTCATCGATCTGGGAAAAAACGATGTTATGAAGGTCCGGGTGCAGCGGACAATAACTTTTGCAGTACAACCCGTCAGGATTCGGCCATGCGTATTTGTCCGGCATCTTTACATGAGGCGTTTCGTCGAACTGAGGATAAGCACGCAGCAGGTTATATGTCGTTCCTGCCCATGACTGATGTCCCAGCAAATTGATCTGCGGGATAAGCCGGATCTTATTGTTTTTACAGGCGGCCACCAACTTCTTTACATCGCCCTTTGAAAGCGCGATGCTGTCGCGGAGCTCCGGGTGCCGTTCATATTGATAATTGAAGTCAACCCGCAGGATCAGCGTATTCACCTGCCGCGGCGCGAGTTCTTCATTGATGAACTTGACAAACGCGTCGACGGAGGATGGTTTCGGAGCGCTGATACAAAATCCCCGTACGGGTAGCGACGATTCAACTTTTGGTTGTGCTTTCAGACCGGTGTACATAAAAACCAGGATTGCGATCCATGAAGGAATGGGAACAAAGATCTTTCTCATAAGAGTTACGGGGAAGTTTGGCGGATTTCTTTTTCAAATGGAACGGGGCACCTTGTTGTGGTTCCGTTCCATTTCAGAATGAATGTAAAAAATTGCCGGCAGTGTTTTGCTAATACTTTTTTAATGGATGGATCCCTGAGGTAAACGGCGCGCATTCTCCGTCGGCAGTGGAGGAGGATTCCTCAAATCAAAAATACGGTCATCGACTTCGGCCCGTGTGCGCCGAGCACAAGAGATTGTTCAATATCAGCTGTCTTCGACGGTCCGGCGATGAAGGTACCAAAGTGATAGGAGTTCGTGCCGATCTTTTCATAGGCGTGATGCATCGTCGGAAGGATATCTTCCGCCCGGATAACAAGGGCGAGGTGTTCGCAGATAAAAGGTAATGCCCGGTCGCCCATACATTCGTCTGTGATCCATACCGCTCCGTTTTCGGCGACACCAAAATGTCCTTTTAAGATGGATAACGTTACGTTTTCGAATGTGTGGGGATCATACCCAAGACCGGCCGGTGAATTTGCGGGTTCTATCCCGGGGATTGTGCTTATCCATCGCGTGCCGGCTGGAAAACGGTCCGCCAACGTAGAATGGATTTCGCTCCAGTTGTTTACTTCGATAGCGGTGCCACCGATATTACCCAGGGTCCGGACAAATTGCTGAATCAGGTTTGACGTTTCGGTTGATGATAGCGGTATCTCCGGAAGGTCCTGACCTGCGGGCTGATTTTTTTTAACGGTTGCCAGAATTTTTTCTCTGCTGGTCATTCCTGTTTCCGGTTTGTTCGGTACCATTCATTGAAAGATTTGGCAGGCGCTTCAGGCATCTCCCTTTGTTTATACCAGGGATTGAACCTGTTCTGAACCAAGGCCGGGAAGTGCCGCATCAGCCACCGGCCCGCTTTTCCGGCGAGTACATAAGGAGCTGTGCCGGATAACACGAACGCCATTCCCTTCATACCTAATTTTTTTGTACCTGAAACATATCCATTTTTTACGATCACCTGCCGCCACTTATAAAGCTGATCATGGATGTCGATCTTCACGGGGCAAACGTGCGAGCACGACCCGCATAATGTCGAGGCAAACGGAAGATCGGCATGCTCTTTCATGTTCAGTCCGGGAGCGAGAATTGCACCGATCGGACCGGCTATGGCATAGTGATAGCTGTGACCCCCGCTCCGGCGGTAAACCGGACAAGTATTCATACATGCGCCGCAGCGTATACACTTCAGCGCATTTCTGAAATCGTCGCTTCCCAGCCGTTCGCTTCGCCCGTTGTCAACGAGGACAATATGCATTTGCTGGCCGGGCCTGGGTTTCTGAAAGTGGCTTGAATACGTGGTGATGGGCTGGCCCGTCGCGCTGCGCGCCAATAACCGCAGGAAGACACCCAGATGTTTTCGCGCGGGAATAAGTTTCTCTATACCCATACACGCAATATGAATATCGGCAAGTTGTACGCCGAGGTCCGCATTTCCCTCGTTGGTGCACACCACGATCTCGCCCGTCTCGGCTACTCCGAAGTTGACGCCGGTAATAGCCAGGCGGCTGGACATAAAATGCTGGCGCAAATGGATACGGGCTGCAGCCGTGAGGAACTGCGGATCACTGTTCCCTTCCGGAGTACCCAGGTGTTCGCTGAACAGCTCACCGATCTCTTCTTTCTTCCAGTGAATGCAGGGGAGTACGATATGACTCGGAGGCTCACCGGCTAACTGGACGATACGTTCTCCCAGATCGGTATCCACTACTTCGATACCGTTCTCTTTCAGGTATTCATTCAGGTGGCATTCTTCCGTAAGCATGGATTTGCTCTTCACAACGTGCGAGATACCAGCCGCCTTTATGATACTGTGCACAATTTTATTGTGTTCTTCCGCATCGGCGGCCCAATGTACAATTACCCCGTTCGCCTGCGCTTTTTGCTCAAAGCTGCTCAAATAGTCGTGAAGGTTAGCCAGGACGTTGTTCTTGATAAGCGAGGCAGTTTCTCGTAATGTTTCCCATTCGGGGATTTGCCAGGCAGCCTTGTCGCGTTTTTTGCGGATAAACCATAACGTCTCGTCGTGCCAGTCCACACGATTCTCGTCGCGGTTAAATTGATCCGCCAGCGTCGCATGATCCCTGCCTGGGATTCCCGAGGTGTTATGGTTGACGCTCATTCAGCTACCGGCATTTAGGATTTCCGCGATGTGAATCACCTTCGTCGGGCTCTTCCGCCTTTTTAATATTCCTTCGAGGTGCATCAGGCATGACATATCGTTTGCTGTAATGAATTCCGCGCCGTACTGAAGATGATCTTCAATCCTGTCTTTTCCCATCTTCACTGACACGGCTTCTTCGCCGACACAAAAGGTTCCTCCAAAACCGCAGCACTCGTCTTTCCGGTCGAGTTCTACCAGTTCGAGACCTTCAACCATCCGAAGAAGTTTTTCAGGCGTGGAAAAAGGTGGTTCCACCAGCTCAGACATTTGCGAAAGTTTCAGCCCGCGCTGACCGTGACAACTTTGATGAAGACCCACCTTGTGACGGAACCGGGCCCGGATATTCTTTATATCCAATATAGAAGTGAGGAATGCAGTAAGCTCAAATACTCTGCTCCGGAGCCGAACGGCTTCCGTTTCGTTTCCGGAAGCGTGCAGGTGATCTTTCACATGCAACACACAGCTACCGGAAGGAGAGACGATGTAATCAAATCCGGCAAAGGTTTCAACAAAATGGTCGTTACAGGATGTCGTGAGGTTTTCGAATCCGGCATTAGCCATGGGTTGTCCGCAGCAGGTCTGCTTCGCGGGATAGGCGGGCGCGACCCCCAGCTTTTCCAACAGTTCAAGGGTTGCGACACCAACCTGGGGGTAGAATTGATCAATATAACACGGAATAAAAAGGGCAACTTTCATAGTCACTTCACCTGGTAATTCTCCTTTCTGAAGTTGGTGAAGTAATTATAATGGTTATTGTTGAAGTTTAGAATTTTTTAAACGGTTTTGTATCCGTCATTGGCCGTAATCAGGTTTAGGGGGCGCTGAATACCTTTTTTAATAGTTCGGAGGTTCTCGCCCCGGGATTTGCCCGGATGTTTTTTTCTTCCTTTGCGATCATTACAAACAATCCTTCGATAGCTTTTTGCGTCGCGTAGTCATCCAGGTTGGGGTTTACTTTTTGAACCAGCGGGATCTTGTTGTAGGAATTGACGAGGTCGGCGTAATATTTTGTGGCGTTTACTTTGTTCAGCGAGTTTTGGATCACGGGTTTGAATTTTTCGTTTAAAAGGGGCGAGGTTGTCCGGCTGAGGTACTTGGTAGCCGCATCGTTTTCTCCCTTTAAGATGGCAAAGGCGTCCTGGATGGTCATCTGTTTGATGGCCGAGACAAAGATAGGCTTGGCTTCCTTGGCCGCATCTTCCGCTCCGCGGTTAAGAGACTCCACGAACTTATCCACTTCACTGCCCAGCCCGATCTGGCGGAGCCTGGTTTCGACCTGTCTTACCTCTGGCGGGAAAGGTATCCTGATTTCCGGGTTCTTATAGTATCCATCCAGTTGCGAGACAATATCCGATCCCTTTGAAACACCGTTTGTGAGCGCTTCCTTAAGCCCTTCTCCTACTTCTTCCTTACTTAAGGATTCACCGCTAAGGGTCTTTTTAAGTTTGTCGAGATTAAGTTGCGCGACCGATACGTCACTCATGAGGATCAAGGCGCCGAGAAATACAATTCGCTTAACGTTGGTAATAATCATAGTGTGGTTAGAGCAAAGGTTCAATTACTTTTAATACATTTTCCGCGACGATCTTATGACCCTCGACGTTGGGATGAATTCCATCGGCGATATTCAACTTTTCGTTGCCGGCTACATCCTGAAGCAGGAAAGGGATCAGGGTAGCTTTATTCTTTTTGGCAAGTTCGGGAAATATCTTTCGGAAACTCGCGGTATAATCGGGACCCATGTTGGGCGGAACAAGCATACCTGCAATAACGATCTTTGCTTTCGGATATTTTACCAGCACCTTATCGATTATCGACTGGAGGTTCTTTTGGGTTTGATCGAGCGGCAGACCTCTTAAGCCATCGTTTGCTCCCAATTCCAGAACAAAAACATCAACCGGTTGTTTCAATACCCAATCCAGGCGGTTCAGGCCTCCGGCCGAAGTTTCACCGCTCAGGCCTGCATTGACAACCCTGACCGGCTTTCCTTTTTGCGTGAGCTTTTTTTCAATTACTGCCGGAAAGGCTTCTTCCGTGGACAATCCGTACCCCGCGGTGAGACTGTCGCCGTAAAAAAGGATTACTTTCGGGGGTGGACTCGCCTGAAATAACGCCAGGATTGAAATAATTAACATCTTTTTTACGACTATCGACATAAACTCACTTGCTTTTCGTGGAAACTGAAACAATTTTAGTGTAATAACGATTTACAATTATAATCGATCAAACAAAAATCATGTCAACATCAATCCTGGAATCACAAAATCTCACCAAAATATACCGTTCGGCCGGAAATGAACTCACGGTTCTCGACAATGTTTCGTTTTCAGTAGCGCAGGGAGAATCCATGGCGATCATCGGACCTTCCGGAAGCGGGAAAACCACATTACTTGGCCTTTGTGCCGGATTAGATACGGCAACCAGCGGCACACTCACGCTCATGGGGTTCAAGCTTAATGCGATGGATGAAGACGACCGGGCATACCTGCGTAATCAATATGTAGGTTTTGTCTTCCAGAACTTCCAGTTACTCTCTACGTTGACGGCGCTGGAAAATGTAATGGTACCGCTGGAACTGCGGGGAGAACGCGATGTTGCCCCAAAAGCCAAGGAATTGCTGGAAAGGGTTGGGCTGGGTAACCGGTCGCACCATTACCCCTCTCAGTTATCCGGGGGAGAGCAACAGCGTGTAGCGATGGCGAGGGCATTTATCACGAACCCGAAGATCCTGTTTGCCGACGAGCCCACGGGGAACCTCGATGAGGAAAATGCCGAACACATTACCGAGTTGCTCTTTGGCATGAACAAGGAGAAGGGTACCACACTCGTACTGGTTACCCACAACCTGGAGCTGGCACAGCGTACAAAAAGGATCTTGCGTATGCGCGGCGGTAAGCTTGAAGAAGAGATCCACCAGTTGCAGCACGTCTAAGCTATTCCTAATCCCTGAAATTCTCTCATGATCGAATACATCATTAAACTCAAGCGCGAGACAAAATCCATATTCAAAGACCGGTGGGTGTGGCTGATGGCCTGGCGCGACGCAAGGCATAATTTTTCACGCCTGTTGTTGTTTACCGCCTCCCTTATTACTGGTATCGCGGCCGTTGTGGCACTCGACTCCTTCAGCCACACGATGGAAAATGATATCGACCGGAATGCCAAGGAGCTCATCGGCGCTGATCTTGTCGTAAATGGTGATAAACAGTTCGGTAAGGAGATCACGGCGGCTTTCGATTCCACAAATTTTCAACAGGCATCCGAGGCCGATATGGCTTCCATGGTGCTCTTCCTCAACAGCGGACAGTCGCGGCTGATCAGGCTTGTCGCTTTTTCCGGGCCGTTTCCGTTCTATGGAAAAATTGAAACCTTACCGGAAGACGCTTACGGAAAACTCGACAAGGGAAGTTATGCCATGCTGGATGAGACGCTTGCCAGCCAGTTTGAAGTAAGTTCAGACGATTCCATTCGGGTAGGGAACCGTGTGTTTAAAGTCTCCGGCGTAGTGAAGAACATCCCGGGCGGAGGCGGAATTATGGCGTCGTTTACTCCGTCCGTATACATCTCCATGCGCGAACTGGATTCGACCGGACTGGTGCAGTACGGAAGCAGGGTCAACTACAAGCGTTTTTTCAAGACGACAACAGAGGCGGAAACCGAAAATCTCATCAAAGAGCTTGAACCGAACCTGAAAAAACTAGGCTATTCCTACGATACGGTACAGGAGAGAAAGGACGGATTAGGCGAAGGTTTTTTGTCGATTTACCGGTTCTTTTCGCTGCTGGCTTTCGTTGCATTGATCCTCGGATGTATCGGTGTGGCAAGTTCTGTCCATATATACGCTCAGGAAAAAAGAGAAGAGGTCGCCGTGCTGCGGTGCGTGGGCTCTTCGGGCTGGCAGGCTTTTAATATTTACTTCATCCAGATTTTTGTGCTGGGACTGATCGGAAGTATTATTGGTTCGTTTATCGGAATCGGGATCCAGCAACTCATTCCCATTCTGCTTGACGGTATTCTTCCATTCAAGGTCGAGTTTTCTATATCGTGGGCTTCCCTTTTGATGGGGCTTTTGATCGGAGCCCTTGTGTCCGTTCTTTTTTCGATCCTTCCCCTGGTATCCGTCCGGTTTGTTCCACCTCTTACGGTGCTTAGGGCAGGAGCGGCTGCGCCGTCGAAGATATCGAAAACGAAGATTGTGGCCATCATCCTCATCGCCCTTTTTCCGCTGGCGTTTGCGGCTATCCAGACCAGAAGCATACTGACCGGCACGTTCTTTTTTCTCGGGCTGATGGCGGCGCTCGCCTGCCTGACGCTGGTCGCGATGTTGCTGCTCTATCTCGTTCGTAAGTTCTTTCCCGTGAATGCAGGGTTTATTCTCAGGCATTCGCTGTCGAGCTTGTTTCGTCCCAATAACCAGACACGTGTATTGCTTGTTACCATCGGGCTGGGCGCATTCATTATCTCCACGCTGAATATCATCGAAGAAAGTATGCTTGGGCAGGTGGAATTCACCGGGCAGGAAAATCAAAGCAATACAATTTTGTTTGATATCCAGCCGTCCCAGAAAGACGGGGTTATTAAACTGATGGAAGACAATAAATTTAAAGTCAACCAGGTAGTCCCTATCATTACCTGCCGTCTGAGAGATTTAAAGGACAAATCCGTCGAAGTACTCGCCCTCGATACGACGGATAAGATCGCGAACTGGGCCCTGAGGAGAGAGTACCGTGTGACCTATCGCGACAGCCTTCATCATTCGGAAGAACTGATCAAAGGCGAACTTCATCATAAACAGCCCGGCAAGGATTCGGTTTGGGTTACGATTTCGGAAGGAATGGAGGAGTCGCTCGACGTTACCATCGGGGATTCCCTTGTATTTGATATCCAGGGCGTGCCGATGAAGGTCCGGATTTCGGGTGTTCGAAAAGTCGACTGGCCGAAGGACCCTCCGAACTTTATCTTTGTATTCCCAACGGGTACACTGGAGAACGCGCCGCAGATCTATGTTACATCCACCCGGATTGATGACCAGGCGCGCGCGAATACCTTCCAGCAACAGCTGGTCATGCAATTTCCGAATGTTTCCCTCATCGACCTGAGGCTGATCCTCAGTACCGTGAACGGACTGTTCGATAAACTCGGTATTGTTATCCGGTTCCTGGCGCTGTTCAGCATCATCACGGGGCTCATCGTATTGGCCGGTGCCGTGATCAACAGCAAGTTCGTCCGTATCAAAGAAAACGTATTGTTAAGGACCATCGGGGCGCGGACCCGGCAGATCACAAAGATCACCCTGATCGAATACGCGTGGCTCGGCTTGTTTTCAGCCATGACCGGAATGATCCTGTCGCTGGGAGGAGGCTATCTGCTCACAAAATTCTTTTTTGAAATAACGTTTGCCTTCGATTGGATGGAACTTCTTATTATTGGGCTGGGTGTAATAACCCTGACGGTTCTGATCGGATGGTTTAATTCGCGGGAGGTTATCAATACTCCGCCTCTGCAGGTTTTGCGGAAAGAAGGTTAACGGCGGTTGATTGTAGGGTATCCACGAGGTGTCGTCCATGCGCTTGCAGTAAAACCGGAAGAGAACATCCCGATCAGGTGCCGCCTAACGGACCATACCCGTTTTGCATTGTGTTGAAATCCGGACCTTAACAACATGCTTATGAAACGTATCCTTCTCACGGCAGCCATTGGTTTGATTGGATTGATGACGTACGCACAACAAAAAACAATACAGGAGCGCCTTGGTTACCCGAAAGAAACCAAACTACTGATCATTCATGCCGATGATCTTGGCGTTTCTCACTCGGAAAACATGGCCTCGATAGATGTAATGGAACACGGCGTCGTGAATTCCGGTAGCATTATGGTGCCCTGTCCGTGGTTTCCTGAAATAGCCGCATACGCAAAGTCGCACCCTGAAGCTGATCTGGGTCTTCACCTCACGCTTACCAGCGAGTGGGAAGTGTATAAATGGGGACCCGTTACGTCACATCAACTGGTGCCCAGCCTGCTTGACGAGCAGGGGTATTTTTATCGCGCAACGATGGGGCTGATGAAAAGCGGCAAACCTGAGCACGTGGAAACGGAGCTAAGAAGTCAGATCGAGCGGGCTCTTCACTTTGGTATCAACCCGACGCATTTTGATGCCCATATGGCCGCCGCTGTGTCAACGCCGGGGTTCCTGCAGGCCCTGATGAAACTTGGCCGCGAGTACAAAGTGCCCGTCCTCCTGGACAGGGATCTGGCGCGTTTATTCAAAATTGATCTGGATAAATTTATTTTGGATAGCGATGTCGTTGTGGATAACCTGATCATGGCGGGAAGCGCTGATGCTAAATCGGGTATGGACAATTTTTACCTGTCTCAACTGAAAACCCTGCCAAGCGGATTAAGTATCATTTTGCTCCATGCCGCCTACGACAACGACGAGATGAAGGCTGTAACGGTAGGGTATTCCGATTTTGGCTCCGCATGGCGGCAGGCTGATGTCAATTTTTTCAAGAGCGAAAAATGTAAAAAAGTGCTGGCGGATGAACATATCGTCCTCACTACCTGGCGCGAGATCCGCGACAAGATTTACCGGTAGCGGAATCAGGATAGATAAGCTATTTCTCCGGAGTGACGTAAACGGTCAGCTGCCGAACGTAATCTCTATACGCCGGTTGATCTCCCGGCCCTCGCGTTCATCGTCATTTGATACGAGCGGTCTTGCGGAGCCATAGGCTTTTAAAGATATCCGTTCCGGGTTGACTCCGTTCCGCGTCAGGTATTTGGCGACGGCGTTTGCCCGTTTGATGGAGAGCGCCTTGTTGAGAATTTCACTTCCCGTATTGTCGGTGTGACCTTCGATAAGAACGGTGACCGTTGCATTCGCACTCAAAAATCCGGCAATTTCCTTAAGCTTAAGGACCGACACAGGTTTCAGTTCATCTTTGCCGGTATCAAAGAATAGAAATTTGCGCCCCGTGTTGAATCCGCTGGTAGCCGGACCGTTTCCGGAGGAACTATTAACCTGGCTGCTGTTGTAGTCGTCACGGGATCGCATTACGGCCTGGATGCTGTCCGACACCTGGCGTTCCGGTAACGGAGTGAGTTCGCGTCTCGGTCCACCCGCCGCATCGCGTCCCGGACTGATGACGTTGGCAATTTCCTGCTCTGGCTCCACAAACGTGAGGGTGTATATCTCCGCATTACCCTCTTCGCGTAGAGTGGAAAAGTAGGCCCTTCTCCGGTCGTGTGTGAAGGCGAAGAAACTGTCGTCTTCGATCGAATTGATGGGGTAACCGAGGTTTACCGGTTTTTGCCATTTCCCGTCTTTGAATTCACTTTTGAAGATATCGGTACCACCCATCGTCGGGTGTCCGTCTGAAGAGAAGTACAGGGTCCTGCCGTCCGGGTCCACCGCAGGCGAATCTTCTTTTCCGGCCGTGTTGATCACAGGCCCCAGATTATTAGCCTTTCCCCAGTCGCCGGTCTGTTCCATTTCGCTGACATAGATATCGAGGTTGCCGTACCCTTCGGGCCTGTTGCTGGTGAAATAAAGCCGAGTGCCATCGTCGGTGAGGAATGCCGACGTTTCCCACGACTGGGGTGAATTGATGTTATCGTTTAGCCGCGTCGGCTTTGTCCATCCGCTGCCATCGGATTTGGATACATAAATATCACCACCACCATACTCGTAATACAGGACCAGCGTCTTCCCGTCGGGTGAAAGGGACGCGGCGGCATCGTTAAATTTAATGTTAATGTTCGGGCTGATCTTAACAGGCTTGCTCCACTGGCCATCCGTGCGCTTGGAGATGTAAATGTCCTCAAACTTTGAAAAAGAGCTGCCGGATGATTCATCCGGCCGGTTGGAGGTGAAGATCATGGTATTGCCGTCGGCGGATACGAGAGGAGAGTATTCGTGAAAAGCCGAGTTGATAGCGGTTCCGACATTCTCGACCACTACGTTCGTGGGGATCCGGGTAAGGGAATCGGCAAATTGACTCTGGCGGATTTTCCGGTCGGCAACGGCTGCCTGCTTTTTATTTCGTCGTTTATACTCGCCGAAGAATTCCTGCGCACTTTTAAACTGCTTATTACTTTGATACGACAAACCAAGATAGTAGTAAATGTTCTCGTCAATCTTCGGATTCAGTGTGAAGGCTGTCTGAAGATATCGGAGGGATTCCGATTTATTGGGAAGGGAAAGGTAGGAAAGGCCTGTTTGCAGATTCAGACGTGCATTGTCGGGATAAAGTTTTAAACCGTCTTTGTAGGTCTTTAACGCCCCCTCAAAATCTTTTGCCTGATATTGCTGATCACCCTTTTTTAAAAACTCCTTTACACGTTGACCGTTAACGGCCGAGTAAAAACACAGAAAAACAATAACTATAAATCGTTTACTCATCAATGTACCAGACTATAGACTGCCATAATTAAAAACCATATCCGCCGGAGACCGGATACTCCTTAAATTATTTCGTGCCTCCGGTATTATTTACTCTTCACCCTGTAAATCGCATCCAGCAGCCCATCCCGGTAGGTATCGTTCGTGATCTCCCAGAACATGATGCCATTGAGCTTATGATCGATCACGTATTTTGTTTTGGTTTCCATCGATCGTTTATCGTCATAGGTTATAAACAGACCTTTCTCCGCATTGTAGGAGTAGGGAGCTTTCGCAACGTCGTCCCAGTACGAAGTAAAACCTTTCTCCTTCGAAAGCTCCTTTTTGAACTGGTTGTAGTTGATTCCCATCTTGAACTTTCCCGGTTGATACAGGCCGTTACGGGCAGGAGGGACACCTTCCCACATTCGTCCATAAAACGCCGCGCCAATGACAAGTTTGTTTGCGGGAATACCCAGTTTGATCAGGTACTTCACGGCATTGTCCGTCGACTCTTTCTGATCTGGCGTGCTGTACAGGGCGGTATGATGACCGGTGGTTGTCGAGTATCCATTGACCAGGTCATACGTCATCAGGTTCACCCGGTCCACTTCCGCCATGACATCTTTCCAGGCAACTGCTTCATCCAGGAATTTTTGAAATCCACCGGCAGCAAAGCTGATCTCATACTTGTCGCCCAGTGTTTTCCGCAGTTCATGTATCAGTTCCGTAAAATTCTGTTTGTCTTCCGGCTTGTACTTATGCCCCGGGTAACCTTCGACCGCCGGGTACTCCCAGTCGAGATCGATTCCATCGGATTTGAAAAACTGGTTCAATTGCAGCACCGATTGTGCGAACTCCTTCCGCCCCTGCGCCGTGGAGAAAACATTGGAACAGGGTTCACACCCGCCCCATCCGCCCAGCGAAAGAAGTACTTTGAGTTCCGGATTTTTTTTCTTCAATGCAACGAGGTTTGTGATCGTGGCGGCATCGCGGCTGTCATCCACCTGCAGCGTGTTGCCCTTCAGATGACAGAAACTGAAAATGATATGCGTTAATTTGCTGACATCCACACTGTCTGCCTTTTCAGGCCCGCCAAAAAAATAGGCGGTCACGGTAAACTTCCTGGAAGGCTGTGCCACGGATAACATCGCCATTAAAAGAAGGACAGCTGAAACCGATACGAATTTTTTAGTCATAGTTATTCCCTGATCAGGAAGGTTTGATAGTGGTTGTGAATTGAAAAACGGGCTCTGTAAATTAAGTTTTCAATATGCTATAACTCGGGGAGATTACGAAATTTTTTTGATGACAGCGTCCCGATGGTTGAAAGCGGTAAATATTAATGGATGCGAACACTGCCTCGGGGGCCTCGAAACTGTCAACTTATTCTTACCTTTGCGCCTTAAATGAAAACACCTTGAACTACCTGTCCGCCGAGCTGATTGCTAAAACGTATAATGATCGTTGGTTATTTAAAGATGTATCTCTTGGGATTTCTCAGGGTGAAAAACTGGCCCTTGTGGGAAATAATGGCGTTGGCAAATCGACGTTGCTCAAGATTCTGACGGGTGAAGTGCAGCCGGATATCGGTAAAGTAAGCATCAGGAATGGTATTCGCCTCGGTTTTCTCACCCAGCAGCCCACGGTAGACGGGAAGCTTACGGTCAAGGATGTCCTTTTCAGCGATTCCAACGAGGTTGCCCGGGTCGTCAAGGAATACGAGGATTGTATTCACCATCCCGATACATCGCCGGAAAAAATGCAGGCCGTGCTGGAGAAAATGGAGGAGTTGAAAGCCTGGGATTATGAGAACAAAGTTCACGAGATCATTGAGAAACTCGGCGTACCGGACATAGACAAGAAGTTTGGAGAGCTTTCGGGCGGGCAGAAGAAGCGTATCTTCCTGGCTCAGCTCCTGTTACTCGAGCCCGACCTCGTTATTATGGATGAGCCCACCAACCACCTTGACCTGACTGCGATTGAGTGGCTGGAGAATTACCTGTCGGGCCAGAACATTACCCTGATCATGGTGACCCACGACCGTTATTTTCTCGACAATGTCGCCACAGAGATCATTGAGCTCGACCGCGGCCAGCTTTTCAGGTATAAAGGCAAGTACGCTTACTTTCTGGAGAAAAAAGCCGAACGGGAAGAGATCTTGAAAGTGGAAGTGACCAAAGCGCGGAATCTGCTGAAGAAAGAACTGGAGTGGATGAGGAGGCAGCCGCGGGCACGGGGTACAAAATCCAAATACCGCGTCGAGGCATATTACGAGTTGGAGAAGAAAGCGTCTCAGGACCTCAAGAAAGACCGCCTGGAACTTGACATCAAAGAAGCGCGGCAAGGCGGAAAGATCCTGGAGGTGGAACATATCTCCAAAAAGTACGGTGATTTACCCATCGTGACGGATTTTTCCTACGTCTTTAAAAAGAACGACCGCATCGGTGTAGTGGGAAAGAATGGAATCGGAAAATCCACGTTCCTTGATATGCTGACCGGCAAGCAGAAGCCGGACAGTGGCGAAATAATGCCGGGGATCACCACCAAATTCGGTTATTTCACGCAGGAATCCATCGCCCTCAATCCCGCGAACAGGCTGATCGAAGAGGTCAAAGAAATTGCGGAATTTATAACACTGTCGGACGGCACCTCGGTGTCAGCGTCCAAATTCCTGGACATATTCCTGTTTCCCCCGGAAAAACAATACAATTACATCGACAAGTTAAGCGGTGGCGAGAAAAAAAGATTGCAGTTGCTGAAGCTATTGGTGACCAATCCGAACTTCCTCATCCTCGACGAGCCGACCAACGATTTTGATATCGACACATTGAATGTCCTGGAAGATTTTCTGGATAAATTCTCCGGTTGCCTCCTGCTCGTTTCCCACGACCGTTATTTTATGGACCACCTCGTGGACCAGTTGTTTGTCTTTGAAGGTGACGGGAAAATCCGCTTATTCAATGGTAACTACACCGACTACAGGGACTGGCAGTACGAACAGGAAGCCGCGGTTGAAGCCAAACCTCTGAAGCAAGCGGAAGAAACGAAGACGCCGGCTGCGGAGAAGAAGAAGGTCAGTTACAAGGAAAAGCAGGAGTATGATAAACTTCAGCAGGATATCGATTCGCTGGAAAAGAAAAAATCTGACCTCACCGCTTTGCTGACGGCCGGAACAACAGACCACCAGCAACTTATTCGCTGGGGCGAAGAAATCCAGCAGATCACCAGCCAACTGGAGGAAAAAACCATGCGCTGGCTTGAACTTGCGGAGATCGTAGATCAATAAAGCCAGCTTTCATTTTTGTTCATCGGCAATATGCCGGAAGCCTTTTTTTGCCTTCCCGGAACCGGCCGCATCACCTCCTTCAAATCTTCCTTAAATGGTTGCATTTTTATGCAACCATTGGTGTAATTTGCTTTATAAATCGATTGAATAGTATAATTTTAAGCAAATTTTATATCGAGATATGAATCTTAACATAGACGCTGAAAAAGAAAACACGTACGATGCGATCGTCGTTGGAACGGGCATCAGTGGTGGGTGGGCAGCTAAGGAGCTTACCGAAAAAGGACTCAAGACTTTAGTGTTGGAAAGAGGAAGAATGGTCAAGCATCCTGACTACCCGACAGCAACTAAAGACCCGTGGGATTTCCCCAACGCCGGTCGCCCGACACAGGAGGATCTCAAACAACAGGGCGTTCAGGCCCGCACCGGTTATACCATTCAGCAGGCGACCAAGCACTGGTTTGTCAACGATCTTGAAAATCCCTACACCGAGGTTAATCGTTTCGACTGGATGCGCGGTTACCATGTCGGCGGAAGATCCATCACCTGGGGCCGTCAGAGTTACCGGCTTGGCGATATGGACTTCGAAGCCAATGCAAAAGACGGTATCGCCGTGGACTGGCCTGTGCGGTACAAGGACATTTCGCCTTGGTATGACTACGTTGAATCTTTTATCGGTGTAAGCGGACAGGCTGAAAACCTGCCTCAGCTTCCGGATGGAAAGTTCCTTCCGCCGATGGAGTTGAATTGTGTTGAACTCGATCTGAAGAAAAATGTCAAGGATAGATTCGGACGACTGATCACGATCGGAAGAACGGCACACGCGACGGCGCCTCTTCCTCACAGTCCGCAACGGGGTACCTGTCAGTACAGGAACTTGTGTTCGCGCGGATGTCCTTATGGAGGATATTTCAGCAGCGTATCATCAACGCTTCCGGCAGCCGAAAAAACCGGTAACATGACGCTGCGCCCGAACTCAATCGTTTATGAATTGATTTACGATGAGAAAAAGGGTAAAGCAACCGGTGTAAAAGTGCTGGACGGAGAGACCGGAGAGCAGGTTGAGTTCTTCGCCAAGGTGATTTTCTTATGTGCATCCACATTCGGATCCACGTTCATTATGATGAATTCCATTTCGAACCGTTTCCCGAACGGTTTTGGCAATGACAGCGGAGAGCTGGGCCATAATATTATGGATCACCACCTGAGCGTAGGCGCGGGCGGCGATGCCGATGGCTTTGAGGATCAGTATTATTCGGGCAGAAGAGCCAATGGTTTTTATATTCCACGGTACCGGAATGTTGGAAAAGACAAGCGCGATTACCTGCGCGGCTTCGGATACCAGGGAGGTGCAAGCCGCCAGGGATGGAGCAGCCTGGTGAGTGAAATGAGCCTGGGAGCTGATCTGAAGAGTGCCGTATCAAAACCCGGTAAATGGACCATCGGTATGGGCGGATTCGGAGAGATACTTCCGTATCACGAGAATTTTGTCGTCATCAACAAAGACAAGAAGGACAAGTACGGATTGCCTACACTGACATTCGACGCGATCCTGCGGGACAATGAATTGAAGATGCGCAAGGATATGGCGGCCGATGCGGCGGAAATGCTGGAAGCATCAGGGTTTAAAAATGTGACTACGTTCGACAGGCCGATCGGTGTTGGCCTGGGTATTCATGAAATGGGTACAGCGCGTATGGGTAAAGACCCGAAGACATCTGTACTGAATAAATGGAACCAGGTCCACGCATGCAAAAATGTTTTTGTTACGGATGGTTCGTTCATGACTTCGGCAGCCTGTCACAATCCTTCCCTTGGATATATGGCCTTCACCGCAAGAGCTGTCGATTATGCCGTGAGCGAATTGAAAAAGAACAACATTTAACAGATTCAAAATAATAACAGTAATATGGATCGCAGAGAAGCAATAAAACGCACCGCGTGGATCATGGGAGGAGTAGTATCCGCACCGGCAATCATGGGTGTACTAAAAGGATGTGCAGCCAAACCCACGATCGACTGGAAGCCTGTTTTCCTCACGGAGGATCAGGGGATATTGATCAGCCAGGTAGCGGAAATTATCATTCCAAAAACCGACACACCGGGTGCAAAGGAGACCGGCGTTCCGGGATTTATCGATCTCATGCTAAAAGACGTGTATAGCAAGGAGGATCAGGACGCATACCTCGCTGGCCTGACTGCCTTCGACGAAGCGGCGAAGAAAGAACACGGTGACCCTTTTATTGAGCTTAGCGCCGACGATCAGGCGGCATTTGTCCGGAAGGTGCACGATGAAGCCGTAAAGGCGGAAAAGGAAACGAAACCCGCCCCGAAGCGCCCGTTTATCCTCACGACAAAAGAACTCACGATGCTGGGATTTTTTACGTCCGAGGCTGGAGCAACGCAGGTGCTGCAGTATGTGGCAGTCCCCGGCTCGTACAAAGGATGTATTCCATTGTCGGAAGCCGGAAACGGAAAGACCTGGGCGACATAAGATCACAATTCCATTTGAGCACAAAAAAAACCGGTTTGCGCCGGTTTTTTTATTTCAGTTAGAGGTTGCCGACGTTATTCCTTGGCTTTCGGCGGCGGGTTGATCATGATGTGTGCGCGGTGCGTACCCGGATCCATGATCCATGGCATACCGGGAGCTTCCGGCTTCAGCGGAAGGCCCGTAGTTTCAGACGTCGCATAAGGGATGTATACAACATACCGGAGATTACCTCCCGTTACTTCACCCGACGCCTTGTTGAATTGTTCGTCAGAAGCGGAATACACGAAAAGCGTTGCCGGGTATTTCGGCATCACCAGTTTTCCCGATTTTACTTCTTCTTCGCGGATGTCGAAAATCTCCTTGAAGTTCTTGCCAGCCTTTTTTAGATCGCGGCCGCGGGCCATGAACGGTTCAAGGTCTTTGTGATAGCAGGAGACATTAAGCCCGGCCTGGTTCGGATCGTCGGCAAGACAAACCATTTCATTTCCACCCGACCTCAGTACGATAAACTCACCTTTTTCCGAGTAGCCGTAAACCATTGCCTTTTCCCGTAGCCCTTCCGGTGCGGCGAGCACCGCTGTGCTGATCTGAACATCCTTCGAAGGAATGACAACCGCCTGTGCGGCGCAAACACTTCCGCAGGCTATTCCTGCCAGGAGAATGATTAATTTTTTCATGCGTGTTAATTTAGTTTATAACCTGAAATCCCGCTTACCATCCAATTCCATAATCCTCTCCATGATTACTTGACCCACCCCAGAAACTCCGGTGTTCCCAATCAAAGAAGATCGCGTTGATAGGACCTGAAGTTCGCTCATCGAAGCTTAATTTATACCCCATTTGGAATAATTCTTTTCGGATCCACTCCGGTGTCCCCGACTGTAGCAGGATCGCACCCGGTTTGGGCTTCCGGTCCTCCCCGCCAAGCGACATATACATCTGGTACGTATTTATGTTGGGTGCTTCCACCGCCTCTTGTACGTTCATCCCGAATTCAACAACATTTAAAAAGAATTGCAGCAGGTTCTGGTCCTGGGAATCACCGCCCTGTACAGCAAAAGAGAGAAAAGGTTTTCCGTCTTTTAACGCCATAGTTGGTGTAAGCGTGACACGGGGTTGTTTGCCCGGTGCCACGACGTTGAATGGATTTAGTTTGGGGTCTGTCACAAAGCTTTGCATCCGCTGGCTCATTCCAACGCCGGTCTTGCCGGCGATACAGGCGGGCAGCCAGCCACCGCTTGGCGTGATGGATACCACCCAGCCTTCTTTATCCGCTGCTTCCACGGACGTTGTTCCCAGCAGGAATTTTTCCAGGTAGGCTTCATCGAGCGGGCGAGGCGGATTCGTCAGCGACGCCTGACCCCATTGTTTGAGGTAGTCCTGGTAGGGATTGATCTTTCCTTCAAAAGGATAGGGATCGCCAGGGCCGGCCTTGTCGTCGTTCCTCTCAGGGTTAATGGACTTCGCACGTTCCCTGGCGTACTCCTTCGACAACAACCCTTTCATCGGTTCTTCCGGTGCTACAGCCGGGTCTCCGTAATAAAAATCGCGGTCGGCGAACGCAAGGTTCATCGTCTGGTAGAGCGTATGGATGTATCGTGTCGAATTAAACCCCATGGATTTGAGATCGTAGTTTTCCAGGATGTTTAGCGCCTGGAGTAACACCGGTCCCTGTGTCCATTGTGAAAGTTTATAGACATCGATCCCCTTGTAATTGACCTTCAAAGGTTCTTCTGTTTTTACTTTCCAGTTTGCGAGGTCTTCGAGAGTAACCAGTCCGCCTTGTTCCTGCGCACCACGGACAAACTCTTTCGCGATATCTCCTTTGTAAAACCGTTCGGATGCGGCATAAATGGCATCCTTGCGGCTTTTACCTTTTTTCAGTGCCTGTTGTTCCGTGTCAACCATCTTGCGAAGTGTTTCAAGCAAGTCGGTTTGTTTGAATATCTCACCGGCAACCGGTGCTTCCCGTTGCGCACCCAGGTGCGGCAGGAAGACGGCTTTTGAATAAGGCCATTGCTTGATCCTTTCTTTTCCGCGTTCCATGGCATTGGCTGTCTGCGCCTCGATCGGATATCCTTCAGCCAGTTGCATCGCCGGTGCCAGTACATCCCGGAGGCTCATGGTGCCATACTCCGCCAGCATCATACATAACCCACCGGGTGTTCCGGGCGTCACAGCTGCCAGTGGTCCATACTCGGGCGGAAAGTTCATTCCCTTACCTTTGAAAAATTCCGGTGTAGCTCCGGTGGGAGCGACACCTAATGCATTGATACCAATTACTTTTCCGGTTTTTGGATTGTAAATAAGAGCTTGCGTTTCGCCGCCCCAGCTCAAAACATCCCACATGGTACACGTTGCGGCAAGCATGGCACAGGCAGCATCGACCGCATTTCCTCCTTTGCTAAACGTGATGGCACCCGCCGTGGCTGCAAGAGGCTTCCCCGTTATGGCCATCCAGTTTTTTCCGTGAAGTACCGGTTTTTGCGTGCCCTCCGGCCGGGCGTTAAATGACTGCGATGATACCTGGAATACGATTCCAAGCCCTGCTAGTAATAGGAAAATTTTTGTCATGAGCAGTTTAGGTTTATAAAATAAAGATACACCGAATGTGATGACGAAAACAGACCGCTGATCAAATACCGTGGTGCCATTATTACCGACACAATCGTTGTAATAGCCTCAATATTTTTCAATTCCCTTTCCATACTCTTTGTCAGCGACTAACTTGAGGCGATGAGGAACAGAACCGGAGAAATTCTAATTCATATTACCGGATGTATCGCCTTCCTGGCAATACCTATTCTCTTTCGTCCGGGTGCCATGGACGACTTTGCTGTGTTTGATGATCCCCGTTCACGAACCGATTTTCTCTCATACCTGCTCCTGATCCTGTTTTTCTACCTGAATTTTTTTGTGCTGGTTCCGCGCTTTTATTTCAAGAACGAGTTCTTTTATTTCGGAATAGTCGTAGCGGTCTGTTTTTTTGTGATCGCTTTCCTGCCGGACGCCCTGGTACCTTTCAAACCCATGATGCACCGGCCCCCACCGCCGAAGCCCGGAGGTGGCGGATTCTTTATGTTTAAACCGGGCAACGTATTTCTGCTTTTTCTTATCGTTTTTTTTCTTTCGCTGATGCTGCGTATCAGCGGACGCTGGCGACAAACGGAGAAAGAAAAAATGGGCGCTGAACTTGCCTATCTGCGCGCACAGATAAACCCGCATTTCCTGTTCAACACGTTGAATAGTATTTACTCCCTGGCGATCGTTAAATCCGACTATACCGCTTCGGCGATTGTTAAGCTTTCCGCCATGATGCGATATGTGATCAACGAAGCACACCAGGACTTCGTCTCCCTTGAAAAGGAAATTTCGTATATCAGGAGCTATATTGAACTTCAGCAAATCCGTTTCGGCGATTCAATAAAGATCTCGTTCGAGGTACGTGGACAAACGCAGGGAAAATCAATTGCCCCGCTGATTTTAATATCGTTCGTGGAGAACGCATTTAAGCACGGTGTCAACGCAGAGGAGAATTCGGATATCAGGATACTGGTGGATATCTCCGATCTTACCCTGCGCCTGGAGGTCTCGAACAACAAGGTGTTTGTTCAGAGTAGCGATGAAAACAAAAGCGGCCTCGGTATCGAGAATACCCGGAGCCGTTTACAGTTATTGTACCCGTCGGCGCATACACTCTCCATTCAGGATCATGAAAAAGATTTTAAGGTGATATTAGAACTGAAATTAAAATGATAACAGCGATAGCCGTCGACGATGAACTTCCCGCCCTGAAGGTGATCGAAAGTTTTTGCGGTAACATTCCCTTTATCCGGCTGGACAAAATATTCAACCGGCCGAACGAGGCATTGAAATACGTAAGCAGGTTTCCGGTCGACTTGTTGTTCCTCGATATCAATATGCCGGCTCTTACGGGTATTGAGTTTTACAAGAGTGTTAAGCAATCGACGATGGTGATTTTTACCACCGCCTATTCGGAGTATGCTGTGGAAGGTTTTAATCTGAGCGCCGTAGATTACCTCCTGAAGCCGTTTACGTTCGAACGGTTCGAACAGGCGGTTAACAAAGCGCAGGATTATTATAACTATCAGCACCAGAAATCCGGAGAGGAGGCGAAATTTTTATTTATCCGTGCAGACTACACCTTGCATAAGATCGCTATCGACGACCTTCTTTTTATTGAAGGACTGGATGACTACCTGAAGATCCATATTCACAACGCAAAACCACTGGTCGCCCGGATGACGATCAAAGCGATGCTGGAAAAGCTGCCGCACAAGGATTTTGTTCGCGTTCATCGCTCTTATATTGTTCCGTTCAAAAGAATAGAAAGTGTACGGAACAAGGTAATCACGCTCGCAGGGGAGGAGATACCGGTCGGCGCAAGCTACGAGAAGGACTTCCTGGAGCGGTTCAAATAACCGGATGCCAGGACCATAATTTCGAAATAAGGCCTTTTAATTCTTTACCAGTTTTTTTAACCCCGCATCGAGGTATTCGCGGGACAACCATTTCCCGTTGAGCATGACGCCTTCGATCTTTTTCGTTTGGGTAATGTCATGGAGTGGGTTGCCGCCGATCAGCACGAGATCGGCAGTTGCTCCTGGCCTGATCACACCGCTTCCGGGGAGATTCAGGTAGGTCGCCACGTTCGTCGTACCGGCCTGCAACGCCTGGTATGGGGTAAGCCCCGCGAGTACCATGTATTCGAGTTCGCCGTGAGTGGAAGACCCGGGAACGTTGAATACCTGTGGTGCATCACAGCCCAGGAGCAATCCGACGCCATACTGCTGGCATGCCTTGATCAAACGCCTCCGCAAGGCGATATAAGCGTTGATCTTTGAAGCATCATACTGGGGATTGGCCATAAGGCTTTTTTTACTTTCTATCCAGCTGTTGATGGTTTCCGGTTTCAGGTACCGTATAGATTGGTCGTTGCGAAATTCGTTTTCTGTATAAGCGGGTGAAAACCAGCGCTCGGCCAGCGACTGCGTGGGAACCACCCAAATATTTTGTTTCTTCAGGCCGTTCATCAGTTTTGGTATCAGGGTCGTGTCGGCGCGTTCGGACACAAACATCCCGAACAGGCCAGCCTGTTGCTCAACCATCGTTTCAATTCCGGGAACCATGCCTTCTATAAATCCGTCAAGGTGATCAATGGAAGAGTATCCGGCATCGATCGCGCGCCAGATCCCCACACCAAAGGATACGTGACCGACAAATGGAATTCCTACTTCCTTTGCGGTGGTAGCGATGGCTGCGAAGTTTTCTTTTGTCAGGCCTGGGTGGAGTTTCAGGAAATCGTAACCGGCGTTCTTTTGATTCCTGACCATCGTTGCCCCAGCTTCCGGTGTTTTGATACCCAGTCCGCTAAAGGATGGTCCGGACGTATAAAACCGGGGGCCGAGGATTTCACCGCCGGCTATTTTTGAGCGCAGCTCCAGGTGTTTCGGGTGGCCCAGCATTCCCCTGATGGTAGTGATACCGTTAGCCGCGAACAAAAAGAGAACTTCCTTCATCGGTTCGATGTCGTCGATGGGAGGAACATGGGCGTGCATTTCAGCAAGCCCCGGTATCAGGAATTTTCCCGCCGCATTGACCACCAGCGCTTTCTTGTCGTATGTTAGTTTCCGGCCAATGGCGGCGATTTTTCCGTCTTTAATAACGACTGTCTGATCCGGAAGAACCCTTTCCGAATCCATGGGGATTACGTTGACATTAATAATCACAACTTCACGCTGCCGCGAGTCGACCATGTCCTGAGACACGGCACTGAAGCAAAGCAGGCAAAAAAATACCACAATAAGTTTCATACGGGCATTTAATTAATTTCCGGAAGTTACATGCGATCATCAGGAAAAAAAACTACCTATACTTAAGTTAGCTGAAACGGGATACAGGCGGGAAACACCGGGGTACATCCGGCATACGGACAGTATAGCTTTTTGAGCTCAGGAATTTTATGCGAAAGATCAGTACCTTACCGGCGATAATTTCTCAATTACATTAACTTTATCGTTTTCACCCTTCGTATGGATGTCTTGCTGGCCGATGATGATTCGGACGACTGCTTGTTGTTTAAGGACGCCCTGGCGGATTTTCCGGGCCGGGCAACGCTGACGACTGTTAGCGACGGAGAGCAACTTATGATGGCGCTTGAAAGGGCGACCAGCCTCCCGGATGTTCTCTTCCTCGACTTGAATATGCCACGGAAGAATGGATTCGAGTGCCTGCTGGAAATCCGGTCGACAGAAAAATTGAAGTCTTTGCCGGTCATCATCTTTTCTACCTCCTTCGATCCCGATATTGCCCGAAAACTGTACCTGGACGGCGCCCACTTCTATATGCGTAAGCCAAGCGAATTCCGCGTGCTGACTCAGGTTCTCCATAAAGCGCTGTCGCTCGTTAATCAGGCCCAATTATTGAAACCTGAAGAGGAAGGTTTTATTCTACATTCCTAACAGACTCTTGCCATGGCGGATATGAATATGCAGTTTCTTGCCGGGTCGGGTGAAATGGCTACCCTGACCCGCGCGAAAGACTGGCATCGTACTCCTGTGGGTTCGCCGGATAAATGGCCGCAGAGTTTGCGGACGACCCTTAGTATTGTTTTGAATTCCAAATTTCCGATGTTCCTCTGGTGGGGCCATGAATTGGTATGTTTCTACAATGATGCCTACCGTCCTAGCCTCGGAGCAAACGGAAAGCACCCCCGGATACTCGGCATGCCGGCGGCTGAGGCATGGCCGGAGATTTGGGACATCATTAAACCCCTTATCGATCAGGTGCTGACCACGGGAGAGGCGACCTGGAGCGAAGACCAGCTGATCCCGATATTCCGAAACGGCCGGATTGAAGACGTATACTGGACGTTCAGTTACAGCCCCGTATACGACGAGTCAGGAGAAATCTCCGGTGTCCTGGTAACATGCAGTGAAACAACATCAAAAGTCGTCAGCCTCAGGCTGCTGGAGGAAAGCAACCGTCGATACCACGATAACATCATGCAGGCTCCCGTCGCGATGGCCGTGTTCAGAGGTGAATCATTCATCGTCGAAATCGCCAATAACCTCATGCTTGAACTCTGGGGTAAAGCAGCGGAAGGAATTTTGAACCGGCCGATATTCGATGGTTTGCCGGAGGCAATGGGGCAGGGTTTTGAAGAGTTATTGGAGAATGTTTACCACAGTGGGGAGAAATTTGTCGCCACTGAACGACCGGTAAGTCTTCCCCGTGACGGAAAAATGGAAATGGTGTTTGTTAATTTTGTGTGCCAGCCATTGAAAAATCCAGAGGGAAAGATCACGGGCATTGTCTCTATTGCAACAGATGTCACGGAACAGGTACTGGAACGGCAACGAATAGAATTAAGCGAAAAACGATTCCGGAATACAATCAAACAGGCGCCGATGGGAATCACCATTCTCCAGGGCCCCGATTTTGTGGTAGAAGCAGCTAACGACACCTACCTGAAACTCGTCGATAAAAAGGAAAACGAATTCGTGGGCAGACCTCTTTTTGAAACGCTCCCGGAGGTCAGGGATGTAGTCGCGCCGCTGTTAACGCAGGTGATGAATACCGGCAAGTCCTTTAACGCATCGGAACTTGAGGTTCGGCTTAACCGCTATGGAAAGGAAGAAACGACCTATTTTGATTTGATCTATCATCCGTTAACGGAGGAAGGCGGAAAGTTAACGGGAATTATCGTCGTGGCAACGGAAGTTACCAACGCAGTAAACGCAAAACATTCCCTCGGCGAAAGCGAACGGCAATTCAGGAACGTCGTTATGCAGTCGCCGATACCCATGGCGATCTTCCGGGGACCCGAATACATTATTGAAATGGCAAACGGGGCTATGATGGAGAAAATATGGGGGCGGACTGAGCATGAAACCATCGGCAAAAAGGCGTTGGAGGTATTCCCGGAATTAAACGATCAGAAATACCCCGAACTCCTTCATCGGGTATTCACCACCGGTGTCGCACACGGGGAGAGCGAGGCTGTCGCGTACGTGAATAGCGATACGGGATCGCGTAAGTTCTATCTCGATTTTGAATACAAACCGTTGTCGGGACCGGATGGTTCAGTCTCCGGAATCATGATCACGGTAAACGATGTATCGGAAAAAGTTGAAGCCCGGAAGAAAGTGGAAGAAGCGGAAGAAAGATTGAGACTTGCGACCGAGGCTATGGAGTTGTCAACCTGGGATCTTGACCTGCAAACGGGAGAGATCATTTACTCCCCCCGTCTTTCAGAGATCTTCGGTCACCCGGCGACAAAAAAGCTGAGTCACCCTGAAATGCGCGGCCAGGTACACCCTGACGATATTCACGATGTGGTTGAAAAAGCATTTCAGGTCGCATTGAAAACCGGAGTCTACAAGTACGAAGCGCGGCTGATCACGCCGCTAGGCGGTGTTCGATGGATCAGCACGCACGGAAAAGTGTTCTTTGATGAAAAGGGATCTCCCCTCAAGATGATCGGTACCTTGCGGGATATCACCGAAGAAAAAAAGTATCAGCGTGACCTGGAGGAAAGCGAACAAAAATTTCGCCTGCTGGCTGACTCAATGCCTCAGCATATCTGGACGGCTGATCCCCGTGGTAATCTTAACTACTTCAACAAGTCGGTCTACCGTTTCTCGGGGCTTACGCCTGAAAAACTGGATGAGGTTGGGTGGCTGAATATTGTTCATCCGGATGACCGGGAAAAGAACGTGGCAGCCTGGATGGAGTCGATCGTGTCGGGAGGAGATTTTCTATTGGAACACAGGTTTCGGAGACACGATGGTGTATACCGGTGGCAGTTGAGCAGGGCGATTGCGCAACGGGACCCTGGTGGCACGATCCAGATGTGGGTAGGTACAAGTACGGATATCGAGGATCAAAAATCCTTTGCCGCCGAACTGGAGCGGAAAGTAAGTGAACGGACACGGCAGTTGAACCTGCTCAACGAGGAGTTAATAAAAAGTGAGGAACGATATCACCTGATGGTTGAAGAAGTACAGGACTATGCTATACTTTACCTTAGCCGTGATGGTCGTGTGGAAAACTGGAACCGTGGAGCTCAAAAAATAAAGGGGTATCAGGCCAGTGAAATCATCGGAAAAAGCTTTTCGGAATTTTACAGCGAGGAGGACAAACAAACCGGTCTTCCGGACAAATTACTTAATCAAGCGGCTCTTCACGGGAAGGCGAAACAGGAGGGATGGCGTGTACGCAAGGGTGGTACGCGGTTTTGGGCCAGTGTCGTGATCACCGCAGTACACGATAGCCAGCGAAATGTAATCGGTTTTTCCAAAGTAACACATGACCTGACGGAAAAGAAGGAAGCCGAGGATCAACTAATGGCCAATGCGCAACAGATGGAGGAGAAGAACAGGGAACTGGAAAAGATGAACGCGGAATTGCAGTCATTTGCCTATGTGTCAAGCCATGATTTACAGGAGCCGTTGCGAAAGATTCAGACGTTCGCGTCGCGGATCATGGACACCGAAGAATCCAATCTGTCCGATACAGGCAAAGACTATTTTATGCGGATGAAAGACGCGGCAAGCCGGATGCAAACCCTGATCCAGGATCTGCTCGCCTATTCCCGTACCAATACGGTCGATCGTATATTCAAGCTGACAGACCTCAACGTAATACTGGCTGAGGTTAAAAATGATTTTAAGGAGACAATACTGGAAAAAGGTGCAGTGATCGAAACAACGGGGCTGTGTGAGATCAATGTTATTCCTTTCCAGTTCAGGCAGCTTCTGAATAATCTGATCGGTAATGCGTTGAAATTTTCTAAAGCCGGCAGACAACCGGTGATCAGCATAACAGGTGAACAGTTAACAGCTGGTGACACGAGGTTCTCACCGGGCACCAGGCTCTGCCATATCCGGGTGTCGGACAATGGAATTGGCTTTGACCCGGTATACCGGGAACGCATCTTTGAGGTATTCCAGAGACTTCACGGAAAGGACCGGTACTCGGGTACAGGGATCGGTTTGGCGATAGTTAAAAAGATCGTAGAAAATCACAGCGGTATCATAACCGCCTCTTCGGTATTAAACGAAGGCGCAACGTTCGATATTTACCTTCCTATGGGTTGAGTGATGATGTATCTTATCCACATTAATTTTGCAAGTTCATAAGATCAATCATCAGGTTGAAAGCATCGATCGATCCAGGGTTGCTGAGTTTAAGCGGTTTTATAATGTACCCCGAGATTCCCAGGTTCCGGGTGGCCATCTTGTCTTCGCTTTCATCCGATGTAGTCAATACAAATACTTTGATATCTTTCCAGTCTTCATTGCTCCTGATCACATGAAGAAACTCGAGCCCGTTCATCCGGGGCATATTCAGATCCAGTAAAAGAACGTCAGGCTTTCCGATAAACACAGGATCTTCAAGGTCGGCCAGGCGTTTAAGCCCCTCTTCGCCGTTCTTGGCTACTTTTATCTTGTAAAGGACACCC
The DNA here is from genome assembly GCA_041742155.1 of Chryseolinea sp. Taxonomy (GTDB): domain Bacteria; phylum Bacteroidota; class Bacteroidia; order Cytophagales; family Cyclobacteriaceae; genus Chryseolinea. The sequence goes on from JBGSJE010000019.1 coordinate 149,859, forward strand.
ATGCGGTCCAGTGTTCGTTGCAGGTCCATTGCGTCGAGGCTATCGTCTTCTACCAGCAGAATGTTGATTACTTTGTTCATATTATTGATTTTTTGGCCATGTAAATGAAAAGATGGAACCCTTCCCCGGTTCGGAGCTGATGTTGATTTCGAGTTTACGGTCTGTTAATATCTTCCGAACGATAGCAAGTCCTACCCCCGTGCTTTCGAAAGAGTCTCTTTCCTGCAAGGTCTGGAAGATCGCGAAAATTTTCTCGTGATAGCTTTTTGCAATACCAGGGCCGTTGTCTTCGACAAAGAACCGGTAATGGTAGGCCAGATTTTCATAATATACCTTTACCGAGCCGTGGGGTTTGTCGTGATATTTATAGGCATTGCCGATCAGATTAACGAGTACCTGGAACAGGGGTAGACGTTCGGTGACAAGCGTTGGAAGGTCCGGTTGAATTTCCAGGGTGATTCCGGATTTGGAGGGAAGATAATCCCTGATCTCTTCAAGCAATTCCGTGAGATGAACCGGTTCCTTCGGCTGAACTTCTTTACCCACCCGGGAATAGGATAAAATACCATTCAGGAGATTTTCCGCACGGGAAACCCTTCCCTTTATCAGCCCGATATATTCTTTAACCTTGGTGGGGATATCGAGGTTATGATCCTCTTCGATCCAGGAAACGACGTTGTCAATACCGCGAAGAGGTGCCTTGATATCGTGTGAAACAATATGCGCGAACTGATTCAGTTCGTCATTCTTTCGCTTGAGCAACGAAAAGTTTTCCGCAAGCACGGTTGCCATATTGTTCAGTGATTGTGTTAACTGGCTTATTTCGTCCGTTCCCTGAACGGGCATGTGTGCCTCGTAGTCGCCTTGTGCGATAGAGTCGGCCATCTTTACCATACTCACAATTCCGGAGGAAATGTGCGATGCCAGAAAAACGGATATGGCAATTCCCAGCAGAATGGAAAATGCGGTCAGGTAAATGGAAATGTTTCTCGTATTTTTTGTAGATGCTGTAAGGGTGGCACGTTGCATTTCCCTGAAATCGTATTCCTCATTGCTGAATTCCCTGAATTTACGCGTGAGACTTTGCTGAATATCGTTTTCAATACCTTTGGAAAGTTTGCTTCGGTACAGCTTGCTGAAGCTGGCGGCGCTGCTGTCGGAAAGCGCAGCCTGCCTCTTGGCTTCCAGTAATGGGTCGGCAAATTCCTCGACCCATCGCTTATGGAGTGTTTCAATATCCTGAAGCAGATGATGTTGCGTCGTGTTTTTCTGTACCAGTGTAGACAGTTCATTCAGGATCTCGCTGTTCTCCAGGATCGCCGAATCGTAAGATTGAATAAAAAAACGCTCGTTGGTAAGAAGGTATCCGCGTAGTCCGCTTACCATATTCAGGATATTCCGCTGGAAGCGGTTGCTATGGCGAAGCGTAGTAGACGACGTCGAAAAGCGCTCCGAGTTTTCGTTCACCTTCTCGGATTGCTGATAATTGATGTAGGTCGTTATGGCGAAAAGCAATAAAATAAAAAAGAATCCCAGTAAGATCAGGTACGATATCTTCATTTGCGATTTTTTTCGAACTCGGGTTTCACCAGGGCCAGGGACAGCCATTGACAATTCCTTGCCGTCTCATGATGTGTATTTTATCCTTCGCCGTGGTGATTTCATTAAACGTTAGCCGTCGCATGAATTGTGCCCTTTTGGATAAGCCTGGATAAATACGGGAAGGGCCGTTGGGGATTTAATTTCACATATTGTGCGATAATCTCGCCCTTTGTAACCTTGCGCGGTGTTCAGAGTTTTCCACAGCGGTGTGGAAATATTTACTCACACCCAGATACACCGTTTATGGGTGTGGATTTTCAAACGTTGCTTTGTCCTCCTGCGTATGATCGTAGGGTTGGTCTATAAATTGACCGGATTTGGTCAGACCAAACCCCCTTAACGATGGTAAGTATCGTCCTGATAACGTACAACAGAGCTGAGAGATTGAAATTGTCGATTCAGGATATTCTGGATCAAACGTTTAAGAATTTTGAATTGATCATTTGTGACGACTGCTCGACCGATTCGACAGAGGAAGTATGCCGGCACTTCGCTGCGCAGGATAATCGGATCCGGTATTTCAGGCAGAGCGCGAATCTGCAGATGCCCGGTAATCTCAACTTCGGCATCAAAAAATCGACCTGCGAATATGTAGCCATATTACACGACGGCGACAGGTTCCGGGCGGACCTCATCGAACAGTGGTACAATGCGCTTTCCACCCACAAGTCCGTGGGGTTTGTTTTTAATTCCATCGGGCTGACCGATGAAAACGACGAAATCATACATCGTTATTGTGAGTTCGGGGAAGGTATCGTACTAAAAGACCACTTACTCAAGAAAGTCTTTTTCCGGAGATGGAGATTTGATTCCCCGGTCTACGGAGAAGCCATGGTACGAAAATCCCTGATTGAAAAATACGGATACCTTCACCATCAATACGGTTTTTATGCCGACGTCGATCTTTGGATGGGCCTGTTACACGACCATGACGCTTACTATTGCGCGGATACGATTATTACCGGCCCTGTCAAAGCTGTGCAGCCGCAATTGTTTGACATCAGCCTGATCCGGATATTTTTATACATGGCCGGCATACAGCTGAAACATCGTCATCACGCCCACAGGACGCAGCCTTTCCGGCTAATTGCCGAATTGGCCGTTTACTGGGCTCAAACGTTGCTCTGCCTTACCTATTATTTGCTCATGATCGTAAAGAATTTTTCGTTCCGGTCATTCATTGGAGCGGCTGGGTTGTTAAAGAGAAGCGTGCTCTTCCTCATCCCATGGGTGATTATTTTGTTTTTATATCCCGTGTTGTACCCGTTCCTGAAACTTTACCCCGTAATAAAGGGAATGATTCAGATGAAGTCACCCGAATTGGCTGAATCACGGTAAGAACGTATAGCCCATAAGTATTGAATTACCTGATAGCCGGAGGTAATTTATCCAGGATATACCGGAGATGGTACACCGTCATCGCATCCTTTGTCTTCGGCAGCGCTTTTTCGATCCGAAGCCTGATATCGTTCAGTTTGTTTTTGGTTATAGGGCCAACGTCACGGGTGTCCCAGCCTGACTTGGGAAAAGCGAGTTCCATCAGCCTTTCAACATAACATCGCTGAAGGTTCCGCCGGTAGATGCTGATTGAACTGTAGGTCTCAAGTTCCGTCCACATGATATTATCAACGTCGTCCAGATAATTAACGAGGCGGTACGCTTTCAGGCCGTACATAGCCTCACCTTCGGATAGTTTGTTCAGCGTATTGTTGCTCAGCATGGTGTTTAGGACCATCCGTTGTGCATCACTGATAATTTCCTCTGCCGATTGCCCGGTACGGGACAGAATGGCCGTATCAAGAAGCCAGGTCGGTGTTTGGAAGATGTTTTTTGAAAGAAAAGCAATAGCCCCGCGTTGCTTGTCCGCAGGAACGACGGAAAAAACAGGCCCGATCTGCTCAGCCGTTTTTGTGGTTTCATATACGCCTCCGATGTAAGTCGCCACATGACTGAGGTAATAGTTGAATTGGGTTAATACACCGGAATAAACACGGCTGAGATTCCGGTACCCTTCGTTGGGTTCATACGTCCACTGGATAAGATGCGGTACGATGCGTTGTAAATTCCGGATACCGTAGTCACTGGCGAGCATCGCGTTGTCCCCGAGGTCCTCCGTCTGGATCCTTGGATCCTCGCTTGAAAACTCGGAACCGAACCAGTATTTCCTTTCCCGCGATTTTTCCATGATCCATCCGTTCAGGAATGGTATTTCATTTTCCTCGGACCGGATGTCGGGGATCAGCCTGTACCCGTATTGGATCGCCCAGATATCGTAGTCGCCTATACGAAGGATCAGTCCCTTTTCGCTGACACTGTCTTCCGGCTGTGCAACATAATTAAACCTTGAATAATCCATGATCGAAGGGGTATGTCCATGCGCTTCGAGCCAATCCCGATCTCTTAATTTTTCCACCGGTACAGCGGAACTGCTCCCGAAGTTATGAGTAAGGCCCAGCGAATGACCCACCTCATGTGCACATACCGATCGTATCAGCTGCCCCATCAACGCATCGTCAAATTTCATTTTTCGCGCACGCGGATCTGTCGCACCGCACTGGATCATGTACCAGTCGTGAAGTGTAGACATCAGGTTGTGATACCAGTTAATGTGACTTTCCAGGATCTCGCCGCTCCGGGGGTCGGTAATGATTGGCCCTGCGGCGTTCGCAATTGACGATGGTTTATAAACGATCGCCGAATGCCGGGCGTCCTGCAGGCTCCAGGTTGGATTTTCTTCCGGATCGGGAGCTTCTTTTGCAATGATCGCATTCCTGAAGCCCGCTTTTTCAAAGGCGACCTGCCAGTCCATTACACCTTGCATCAGGTATGGAACCCATTTTTTCGGAGTGGTTGGATCGATGTAGTAGACGATCGGTTTCTCCGGCTCCACTATTTCGCCTTTCAGATAACGCTCCACATCTTCCGGCTTTGGTTCAAGCCGCCACCGTTTGATATAGTTCACAATTTTAACTCCTTGTGGATTTGCGTCATAGTCGGTGTACCGTTCCGTAAAATAACCGACACGTCTGTCGGCAAAACGCTTGCGCATCGGCTTCTCCGGCAACAACACCAGCGATGTATTGAGTTCGAGGGTGAAATTATTATTGCTGGAGGTCTGAACATACGTCTTTATAGTGCGGACCTCCAGGTTCATAGGAAAAGAACTGATGTCCTTGATGTAGCACATGTTCGGCTGGATGCTGCCCACTTGCATCGTCTTTCTCGTCGTGTTACTAAAAAAAAGGATGTCATTATCGCCATTAACATAGTCTGTAATGTCAATCACACTGTTTCTTCCGTTGGGAGTATAGGCGCCGATTCCAAACGAAGCAACAAGCGGCTGAAGGTTGGATCGTACAACGGAGTTAAACATAGAATTGCTGCTGTCACCCGGTTGTTCTTCATAGGTAATACATCTGAGAAAGAGTTTATGCTCCGGACCTTTTTCAAAACGAATCACCGTGCTCCCGATCTGGTCGCCCGCATACCCAGCGTAGTCGGACCGAATGCCCGCCGCTCCTTGCGCGATCCGCGTCACGACCAGGATATCACGCCCCAGAAGACTATCGGGAATTTCAAAATAATATTTGTCGCTGACCTTGTGTACGGTAAACAGCCCCCGACGCGTCAGCGCATCCGGCTTGATCAGCTTGCTGTAATTACTGGGCGCTGTAAGCTGCATATTGCCGGCGGGAACGGATGACGGCGTTTCCTGTATCGTAGTATCCTCCGGTACAGTCAGGCTCGGACCACTTATCGGATATAATTTGACTGTGTCTTTCCGGGGTTGTTGCGCCAGCATGGAAGCGTACGTGGCTGATAACAGGCATAAAAAGACGAGTTTCAATTTCATAGTTTCCATTTGAATGCGAGTTCCGCAGTGGTGTACTGTCAACGCAGCTTTTCAACCATAATAGATAAGCCATGCCAACCCGGTTGCTACCGTTACGGGAAAGCACTTCCAATAATTTGTTGAATACGTGGAATAAATTCCACAGTGGCTGAGTTAAGATACTGCCCGAAGTGGCCAGTTCCAAACTAAATTCCCCGGGATGGTATTATTCGATTCGGGCACACGATTATCACGCATGAAATTCCCGGGGCGAATCCCAATTCCGGTTTGCGCGATGTTGATAATGGTCCGGACCACCGAGATGTTATGGACAGTATCAGTCAATGGACAATAGTAGTTTGTCACAATACATTCATGCAATCACCCTGGACCGTTACAACGGATCAGCCTCTTCCGGTTCCTGGCGATCGGAATCCGCTACAGATAACTGAGCCACCATTCCCGGTGTGTGCTCTTGAATTCATTGTAACGTTTACAAAATGGATAGAGGAACAACACGACGGAGATCCAGACCAGATAAACAATCAGCAGGCTATATCCGTAGCCCGTGGGGATACCACCGAAGTTGACGGTAAAATGGAAGTCCATTTCGGATATACTTTTGCCCTGCAGGATCATGTAAGCAACCACCGACACGAGGTGGATCAGGTAGAAATGCAATATATAATAGAACAAAGGCACTCTGCCGAATACGGTAAAGGGTTTCCAGAAAGAAGTCCGGCTCGTCTCCATAAGCGACAGGATGATCAGTACTGGGCCGAGAGTCATGAGCGTGTATAGAAGCGACGCCGGATACTTGGTCGTATTGAGGAAACTCATGATGGTGAAGAGGGCGTTTTTTTGCGTGGCCCAGGGTGCGGGGTCGCCGTAGAAATTTGTGATCCGCAAAACGATAAACAGTATAACCGCGAACGCGCCGGTACGGAACAGGAGCTTTTTCCGCAGCGCTGGATCAAATCCTTTCGAATACCAGTTGCCGAGGCAATAACCCAATATCATAATGCCCAGCCAGGGAAGGAAAGGGTAGGGAACCATAAAAAAATGATCAGGCGCGACGGTAACAAATCCACCCTGGTGAATCAGAGTATAAACCAGAAAAAAATTATCCTCCGGTTTGAGTTGAATGAGGTGAAGCAGGTTGTGACCAAGTGTGATGACGACACCGGTTCCGAGGATAGCGCCAAATGGCAGGTGAATCAGAGCTGACAGAATAACCATGGAAATACCGATCGCCCAAATAACCTGGAAAATGGTGACATCGTAGTAGAGGTTAAAGAAAATACCCAGCCGTACAACCGTAAACTCCAGCAGTACAAGCCAGAGCCCGCGCGTCAGTAAAAAGCCGGACAACTCCTTTTTTGTTTTTCGCTGCTGACCGAGATAAACGGATACACCCGATAAGAAAACAAACGTGGGTGCGCAATAGTGAGTGATCCATCGTGTAAAAAAAAGAACCGGACTGGTTTTTTCCATATCCGTAGGATCAAATACGTTCGCATCGGCATGGAAAAAATCACGCGTATGATCGAGTGCCATGATGACCATGACGACACCCCGTACAACATCTATGGACGATATCCGGGGCTTTTCTACTAAGGTGTCTGCCTGCATTGTGAAATAAGAGTTCTAGCGAGTCTTTTTACGTGTTTTTATACTGGAAGTTCCGCCAAAGAGGTCGTCCTGTGGAACCATTTGTGAGACGATTTTTTTCTATTCTATCTGGTCTCAACAAATCCCGCACAGAGCTAAGAATACTTTTTCACATGGAAAAGTATTCAGGGAAAAAACAGGAAGGCCGGAGCTTCAATGCGTGTTCTGTTTCCGAGCATTCTTTACTTCTTCAGCGCTGACGGAGCTGGATTGGTTTCCGAAATGTTGCCGGATGTAGGTTAATATCGTGGCAAGGTCCGCGTCGTTGAGGAACCCATGCGCAGGCATGACGCCATTGTACGGTTCGCCGTTCACTTCTATAGGTCCGGTGATGCCATTCAGCGCAACCCCGATCAGCCTGCTCTTGTCGCCGGTCACCCACTCGGTACCAGCCAGGGTGGGAAACCGGCCTGCGGCACCCTTTCCGTTTTGTTGATGACAGGTTCCGCAAAACGTGTTGTACAGTTTTTGATCTGCCGGAATATTCAATTGCAGATTGTCTTTGACTTCGTCCGGCGTGCGTATATGCATGGCGTTCTTTCGGTGTTCCATGGTTTCCAGCTGTGCCTCGCCAAATGTACCGCGGTCTCCTTTATACAGGATCCGCCATATCTTCCCTTTGTTGGAATCCGAAATATAAAGCGATCCGTCCGGCCCGGTCGCAAGGCCTACGGGACGGTAAAGCGCATCACGTGTATTGACAAGCGTGTCCGCACCCGAGAAACCATCGGCAAACACCTCCCACTTGCCCGTGGGCTCGCCATTTACAAAAGGTATAAAACATACGATATATCCACTCTGGGAATACGGCGCCCGATTCGTGGAACCATGAAAAGCGATAAACGCTCCCTGTTTATAACGCACGGGAAACTGATCTCCATGGTAGAACAGGAGGTCATTAGGTGCCCAATGGCCGGGAAAACCCATAAGCGGAGCGTCTGCGTTTTCACATCGCCCGGCGATTTGGCCATCGCCGCCATACTCCGGTGCCAGCACTTTCCGCTGCTGTAGCTGATCATAATAACAATAAGGCCACCCGAAGTGCGCACCCTCCCTGACTCGCAAAAATTCTTCGGCGGGAAGCAGGGCGCTTTGCCAGGGGGTGAAAAGATTTGGAAACAGGCTGTAGAGGTTGTCTCTTCCATGCATGACCAGATACAATTGTTCGTCGTCGTTGTTCCAGTCCATGGCAACAACGCTCCGGATACCCGTAGCATAACGGATGCCGTCTTTTTGTTTCAGGCCGGTTTTCCCGGCGTCGAACCGCCAGATCCCGCCATGTTCGTCCAGTTCGGGACATGGGTCGAGACCTTTTCCACCAGGGGCTCCGTTAGGCGTCGCACCGATATCCTGGCACGCATTCGACGGTGCGCCAAATGGAATAAACATATGACCTTTATTGTCGAACGCGACGGGTTTTGTTATGTGCCAGTGGATGCCATGCTCATGGTCGTCCGTAAAAACAACTTCCGCCTCGCTTTCCGGAATCAGCTTTTCGCCGGAAAGTTTGTTCCTGAACACTTCCGTAGCTGAGCTATAGTACAGGTAGTCATTGTGGATGGTCATCCCGGTTCCGTAGTACGTCCGGGCAGTATCACGGCCGCCGAAATTTACCTGGATATCCGCTTTGCCGTCGCCGGTGGTATCTCGGAGGGCGACGATACTTTTTCCTTTTTCTGAGGATACGAGTTTAATATAAATATCTCCGTTCGTATTAACAGCAAGATGTCTTGCTTTGCCGGTGCTGTCCGCGACGACCAACGCTTCAAAACCGTCGGGCAGGAGGAGACCTCCGTTTCCGGGATCACCGGCAGGTAAATCCGTTTTGTTCGTGCATTGAAACAGCAGTGCCGAGATAAAAAGCAGGTACCTTCCGCGTACACGGACCATGGCAACATACCAACGGTAAAAATGAGGAAGCACTCTTCGCCAGGATTATTGAACGGCGACAAATTGCAAACACACCGGTGCACCGATGGAAATCCGTTTACCGGAGTCGCTCAGGAGCCCGGTTTTGTGATCGCGCTTGAAAATCAGTATTTCATCGCTTGCCTGATTCCCCACGAGCAGGTAATTACCTGTCGGATCAATTGCAAAGTTTCGCGGTTGCTTAATAAGGGTATCCTGCCTGCCTGCATATTTCAGCACACCTTTCTTGTCGATCGAATAAATAACAATTTCGTTCTGGTCACCACGCAGAGAGCCGTACAGAAATTTGCCGTCGTGCGAGACATGAATATCCGCTGCATCGATGTGGCCTGAGGCTCCGGCTTTCGGCAATGTAACATGTTGCTTTTCCGTTAATTTTCCCTGCTTATAGTCATAGGCTGTTACTATTCCGGTCATCTCCTGGATGAGATAGGCCGATTTTCCATTCGGATGAAATGCAAAATGACGTGGTCCGTTGCCCGCTTCAACACTGGTAAAAGCCGGAGCCGCCGGTGTTAACGGTTGTGATTTGGAAGCATCAATGTTATAAATGTATACTTTATCGGTCCCCAGGTCCGGCACGAATAAATATTTGTCATCCGGTGAGAGTACCGCTGCATGCACGTGCGATTTGTCCTGGTTGCTTTTGACACCTTTGCCTTCATATACGATTGTCTGTATGTTCGGCCCGAGTGAGCCATCCGCCATGATCGGAATAGCGGATAACGTTCCACCTCCATAATTACCCACGTACAGGAATTTGTTTTTACCATCGACGGTAACATAACACGGACCATCGCCGCCGGAGCTAACGCTGTTCAGAAGTCCGAGCTTGCCGGTGGAAGCATCGAAGGTGTAGGCACTCACCATCCCTTCGCCGACCTCGCTGACCGCATACAGGAATTTACGATCTCTTGAGACAGTCAGGAAAGAAGGATTCCTGATACCGGGAGCTTCGGCCTTTGCTTTAAATTCACCGGTGTCGCCGTTGAAAGAGTATACATAGATTCCGTCGCTCTTACCGGGCCTGGTATATGTCCCGACCAGTAGATTATATGTCGTGCCTTGTGCGTTAGCCATGGTGTATAAACATAAGATGAATAAAATGAACGCTGATTTTTTCATGTGGATGAATTATTGATTGGTATTTGGTGCACTGTGTGTGGTCGTTGTGTATGGTGCATGATTCCCTCATCATGGCTTACTCGAATTGTACGGAACGGAATGCCTTGAGTTCGTGGAACGATTCCTTTATGGACGGCGTCCACGACCATTTTACCATTTTACCGGAGTCGTAGTCAAGTCTGCAGAAGTTGGCATTCCAGATGTCTCCGCTCCGAGGCGGTACACCAGGTAAAAGACCCAATACGCTGTAGGGGAAAAATATTTCCGCACTCCATGACCGGATCGTTCCGTTTACTTTCTTTTCGCCTCCCGTTACGTTCACCATTTTTTTTACACCGCTTTTTTCTCTGGTGCTGCTCCAGGGTATCCAGGGTGTATAGCCGTGACCTTCAATATTTGAGATGGCTAACACTAGCTCTTTATCAAGCTGATTCACTTCATATTCGAAATAGACCATCTGTGCCGGTACAGGATGAAAAAATACTTCAAATACATCGCCGTTGAAAATATTGTCAAAATCCTTGTAGTCCTTGGTAGATATTTTTTCATCATCACCCTGAAACAGAACATAAATCCCGGTTGTGGAATACATGATCTTAAATCTGCTCGGGTAAGCAATTCCTCCGGCGTCGAGTTTAGTAAGTGGGATCCATTCGGCCTTCGTCCAGCTGGTGTGATCACCTTTTCCGTTGATACTAAAATCTTCGGATTTTTTGACGGTCAAGGGCGTTTCAGCAGGTATTTCTTCACGGTTAGTTACACCGGTTACCGTTCTGGCAAAGAGAGGGGCGGCCGTTACAACGGCTAGCATAATTGCTAAAGGTAAACGGCGCGTGAATCGACCTAATGTCATTTAATTTTTGGTTGAATATGGTGCGGCGGAAATGCCGTTCAAATCCCATACGATCTTTCCGTCCCGGATGGTGAGTTCGGCTTCAAACTTCTCTTTCCCTTCAATCCGGTTGTTGCCGGCATCCGTGTATCCGAATTTCCCTTGGCGGATACCAAGAACGGCAACATCTGCTACGCTACCTTCGCTGAGGTTACCGATGTCCTGCCGTTTGATGGATTGTGCCGGATACCATGTCGCCCGCTGGATGATCGCTTCTTTGGACATACCCATGGCGAGATACTTGGACATCACGTTAAGCATATCTTTCATTCCCGCATTCATGCTGAAGCGATGCAGGTCTGTACCGAAGGAATTGGGAAGAAGGCCCTGCTGAAGAGCCGGTACAGCCTGACTAAACCAGAAGCCCGCACCTCCATGGCCGACATCGAAGAGTATACCCCTTCTTTGGGCGTCCTTCACAAAGGATCTTAGTTTCCCCTGGTCATCAATAACCGGCATCCGTTCCGTTACTTTTTCAAAAGAGTGTGTGATGATATCGCCGGGTCGCATACGTGACAGCTGATCTTCCAGCGTGTATTGGGGAAGGTGGCATTCGACGAACAACGGTACATTCGCTTTCCTCCCGGCTTCCAACGCGTTTTCAAAAGGCTGCCATTCCTTGCCATCATAGTGCCCGACCTTGATCCCCACGATGTAGTCGGGGAAGGCCCGCACGGTCTCGGATGCCTTCTTCGCGTCCATTTCGGCGAGATCTTCCTGCGTCGGATTCCCGACCATTCCCACGCCGGAAATATTGAGGAATGCGAGGATTCGTGTTTTGGATTTGTCTATTACCTGTTCCTTAAAGAGGGGAAAATTCCGCCAGCCGGAAGTACCGGCGTCTACCACGGTCGTTACCCCGGCTTTAAATGTGAAGTCGTCCGGTGAAAGGCTGAGGATCCCGTCTGCAAAGACATCCGGCTTGCTGCCCACGAACACATGGGTGTGGATATCGATCAAACCGGGACATACGATCAGGCCGCTGACATCCACAACTTTTTTCGCATTTTCGGATGGAATACCCGGGGCTACCCGAAGGATTTTCCCATTCGCAATAGCCACATCCATTTTTGCGTCGATCTTATTCTTCGGATCCATTACCCGGCCATTTTTGAGCAGCAAGTCGATCTCCTGCGCTTGAGTTGCCGCTGAAAGAGTCAGGCAAATACAGCATATCCCGATAATCACGGGAAGATTCAACCTGGGTATGATCATATCTAAATTACGTTGATACGGTTCTGTTTTTTTATTTGGCATCCCACATCGGGGCGCCTATGCCGTTGAGGTCCCATACGATTTTACCCGCGCGGATCGTTAATTCCGCCTCAAGTTTTTGAGTGCCCTTGAATTTAGTACCGCGGATATCGGTAAACCCGAAGTCTCCTTTTCTGACGTTGAAGACTGCCACATCTGCATCAGATCCTACGCTGAGCGAGCCTAGCTCCGTTCTTTTGATGACGTTCGCAGGTGCCCATGTCGCACGATGAATAACTTCCTGGAGAGGCATTCCCATGCTCATGAATTTCGAAAGGACGTTGGAGATATCCTTCATACCTCCGTTCATGCTTTGCGTATGAAGATCCGTACTGATCACATCCGGTTTAAAGCCCTGTTGTAACGCGGGCACTGCTTGCCGCCAGGAGAACGCGCCGCCACCGTGACCGACATCGAAAACGATACCCCGCTTTTGCGCTTCGAAAACGAACGGTTTTACTTTGCCACTTTCATCTACAATAGTCTCACGCTTATCGGGCCCGTACGAAAAGGTGTGAGTGAACATGTCGCCCGGGCGAAGGTGTTTCATTAAGAGAGATTCAAGGGAAAGGGGAGGTTCGTGTTCGCCGAAGTCAACCATTACGGGGACACCGGCAAGGTTTGCCGCTTCTACGGCTTTGTCAACCTGGGTAAAATCGCCCCAGTAATGCGCGGATTTTATTCCAACAAGTATCTCGGGAAACAAGGTCTTGATCATGTGTGATGTCATAACCGGATTCATATCTGCCACATCCTGTTCTTCGAATCTTCCGAACATACCTGTTCCGACTATATTCAACAGGGCAAGTACCCTTGTTTGCGATTTGTCAATAGTTTGCTCCTTGAACTGTCTGAAATTTCTCCAGCCCGAAGAGCCGGCATCCACTACCGTTGTTACACCTGCCCGGAATGTAAACCCGTCGGGGGGTACACTAGTCTGGCCGTTAGCGATGTAAGCACCAAGGTCGTTGCCGTTGTAGACGTGTACATGCATGTCGATCAGTCCGGGAGTTACGAACAGGCCGGTAACATCGATCACTTTCGTCACATTCTTGGTGGGGATATTTGCGGCGACCTGCGCGATCTTTCCCTTGGTAATGGCAACATCCATTTTCCCATCGATCTTGTTCTTTGGGTCGATGACATGACCACCCTTAAGCAGTATGTCTATTTGCTGGGCGCTTGCCACCCCGGCGATGGTAATAAACAGGATAGCAGCTACGGCGCAGCGTTTTAAAAAACTCATTGGAGTTCTCATTATTTAAATGGATTATATGTGAAACAAATACCTAAGTGGCCAATGGCGGACCTCCGGGAATAACGATACGCTTACGCGCTGTTTTATATACTGCACGTTTCGCCGTGAATTTGGCCGTCAGGTATTCACCGAGAAAAATGGAACCGGACATCGTCCCGCCGGATACTGTTCCGGAAAACAGGTAGGTAATTCCGTCACCGGGTTTTCTGAGGTTGCTCCTGAGTTTTACCTGGTCACCTTCGATCATTCCGACAACTTCCTGTACTGAAAAGTCTGATGTATGAGTTCCCTGGATCCAGTTTCCATCCTGCTCGATGTACAACTTGTGCGGGCTCTTGCTCGTAAAGAACTCAACTGTCACATCCCAGTGACCCCCGAGTGTAACACCTGGAGCGGCCATTGTTTCCGACCTCGGCGGCCGCTTTTGAGAAAGCAGATTAACGATCCTTTCCGCAACAACTTTGTCGTTACCGGGTTGCATTTGTCCGGCAGTGATCTGTATGGAAGTACTTCCGGATTCATTGCTGCTTCCCACAGCTATACGCGGTTTGTTCCGGGCAAAATTCTCGGCGACTTCATCTCCGGTGATGTTTAACTTTTCCGGATCCCAACTAATATTGAGCACAGGGGATCGGTTGGATAACTCCGTAGGTTCGTGCAGGGATGTCTTGATGCCCTCTATTTTAGAAACCTGCTTGGCGATCAGGTCGAGGTACGATAACCAGGTTTTCCATTCCGCCTGGTGATCCCTTTTGACCCATGCTTCCACGGCGGCAAGCATACCCATCATTTCTTCTTTTCCGACCTTATTGTCCCTGCCCGGTCCATGATGCGGCGAGCTGGCTTGCCATGAAGACATGAGCAGATCCTTGCTGCCCAGTAACAACCCCGCGCACTGTGGTCCGCAAATGGCCTTGCCTCCGCTGTACGCAACCACCGTCGCACCCTTTTGCAGGTGAACGTTCGGAATCGTCAGTACTTCCGCGGCAGCATCGACAAGTACGGGAATACTCAACGGCTTGGCCATGCCCGCGATGACTTCCAGAGAAAGGGGTTGACCTGTTGCCGATTCATCGCATGCCATTATATAGATAAGTGCCGTTCGTTTGCTGATCGCCTGCTGCAGCTCTTCCGGTGTATTTACAGTTAGTATTTGAACACCGATATTTCTCACAGCATGATCGTATGCGTTCCGAGAATACCCGGGTATAATGACTTCCGTTTTTTCAAAACCGGTAAGGTCCGGTATCCGGATGAGCTTTTCCGGATTGCCGCCGGTGACGCAGGCAGCCGTTACGTGCTTCAGGCCCGCTGCGCATCCCGCTGAAACCATACCCCATTCCGCTCCGGTCACTTCAGCCAATCGTTTCCCGACGCCAAAAGCGAGTTCATCGTATTGAACAAAAAAACCGGACGCCGCTTTCATGGCGGCAACTACCTCGGGACGTTCCACGGAACCACCTATGATCGTAAAAGTACCTCTGCAATTGATCACCGGCTCGACTCCGATTGACTCGTAAATGTTCGGTCCGATCGCCAGTGGCCCGGATGAACCCGGTGAACTATCTTCAGTAGCGGCGGCGACTGATGTGAGCGGTAAAAAACTTCCCGCAAAAGGTAAAGCTGTTAGGTTTCTGACTAGGTCCCTGCGTTTCATATGAATTGTTGATTGATATTGGGCTGAAGAGGGTAAAGATAAAATTATTCTTACCCAGCACAACACCAAGCATAACATTCATCGTGCGTATATAAAAAAAAATTGCGTGCGTGGTGAGCACATGAGCACACAAACACATTGATGACGGCGACTGAGTGTCGGATGATTCGAAAGGTATCCGTCCGTTACGATGCTATACTAACCGAACAGGTTCACGGCAATTGTTGTGCGGCATTTACCTCGCGACCCATACGGGGAGCGTAACGCCGCTTCAGATGACATACATCGGCAGGCATGATGAAACTACAGGATGGCATTGACATCGTCTACCGGCTCGCGTCTTTTTTACTTACGTGGCTGAGCTTGTTGCTGTCCACGTTCGGCAAATAACTCGGATCCATAGCCCTGACCGCTTTTCCCAACACGTCCAGTTGAACCAGGCACGCGGAGAGTTCATCGGCAACGTGGTTTTCACTGACACCGGTGATAATAAATCCGGTAAGCTCGTTGTCCGAAAACAGGGGAGTGTAACTCAGGTTTGGATATTTCTGGTGCGCATCACGGAGTTTTGCGGCCACGGAATTGATTTGTTGTTCGACGCGAACATAGTCATCCTGCGAATTGATACTGAAATGTTCGATGTTGTTGGATAACAAAACAGACGCAGTGGGATATTGAGCATAAGCGTTTACACCCGCGGCCAGTATGCCGCTTAAAAGAATAGTGCGTATGATAAGAGTTAAGGTATTTCGTGTCATAGTCATCCTGTTTCCAAACCGTTGTGTCAAAATGATGCCAGCTTGGGGACATGTAAGAATACCCGGAAAATACCGTTCAGCGAACGCAGGCCGGTGAGACGTTGTAGAGCCAAATCCGCATACGTGTATCCTTCTACACGATCCGGACATTGGCCTGTAAAATATTGATTTAAAGTCCTTTACACCATAGTTTCAGGCAGACGCAAGTACCGGAACCGTATTGACCCATGCTCATTC
Source organism: Chryseolinea sp. (assembly GCA_041742155.1). Classification (GTDB taxonomy): domain Bacteria; phylum Bacteroidota; class Bacteroidia; order Cytophagales; family Cyclobacteriaceae; genus Chryseolinea. Next base: position 166,074 of record JBGSJE010000019.1, read on the forward strand.
CATATCGAAGATTCCGCGTTGAACCAAGATCCATTCAATGTTCCGGTATGCCGGTGGAGCGTTTTTGTCTCATTCCTGGATGGTCTGTTTCTCAATTTGGAATTCAGGAACAGTAACATTGCAGCCTGTTTCATCGCTGGTTCCGTATTCAGAGTTCTCAGCGCGCTTGTTACCGACAATAGATCCGGTTGCTGCCGCTTACCGAACCGTGCTTCGTCAAATTAGAGGACCTCAAATTTTGCATCCTGTATGTGCAGAATAAGCGGGAATTGTTTTAATATCGGAACCTCATTGAAGAAATCGCCTTTTTATTAAACACCGTATTATGAAAAATTTAATGCTGTTATCCGTTGTCTCGATCCTTTGGATGGGATGCAAGCAGGCACCGAAGGATGAAATGGCCGCGCCGCTGATTCCCGAATCCATCAGTCTTTTTAACGGAAGGGATTTGCAAGGCTGGCATCGTGATGTTCCGGATATGGATAAGGATTCCACGCTGGCGACTCCCTTTATTATAAGAGATAGCCTGCTCGTTAGCCTGGGCACGCCGGGAGGTCACCTCATTACGGATTCAGTATATAAAAACTATCGGCTGGAGGTTCAGTACCGGTTTGCCGGAACGCCGGGTAACTGTGGCGTGCTGGTTCACGCATCTACACCACGGGCTCTCTATGGGATGTTTCCGAAATCAGTGGAAGTGCAAATGATGCATGAGAATGCAGGCGACTTTTGGTGTATCGTCGAAGATATCAAGGTGCCGGAAATGGAGACACGGCGCGGTCCCAAAGAGAACTGGGGTATAACGGAAGGTAAGGAACGAAGAGTCCTTAACCTTACTGACGGATCTGAAAAGCCGTTGGGTGAATGGAACACCATGGTAATAGAGTGCCTTAGCGATTCTGTCAAAGTGTGGGTAAACAAAGACCTTGTCAATTTTGGTTTTGAATGCACAGCGCAAAGTGGTCAAATCGCACTGCAGGCCGAAGGATCAGAAGTAGAGTTTCGGAAGGTGGTCTTAACTCCAATAGCGGCCCTGAGCAAGGATCAGCCTGGTTTGTAGTTTAAGGAGGATGCAGGGAAATATTATTGGTTAAACACCAAACTCCATGGAGTAATCGTATGGTATTTCAGCTATCCGGCAAATCTTATACTGTACCGGCGGCGGGCATTTTTTACCGGCTTTTTCTTTTCCGGTGAAAATTTTCGATTAATTACCGATATTTCACAATCCTTCTAACTTTGTGCCTACAAAATCGACCCTATGCTATTGGATTTTGAAAAGCCCATCGCGGAATTGGAAGCGAAACTTATTGATATGAACCAATTGGCCAGCGACAGCGACAAGGAAGTTCAGGCTGCGGTGAAAGCGCTGGAACGTAAGATACTGGACCTTAAAAAAGAGACGTTTGAAAATCTTACGGGTTGGCAACGAGTTCAGTTGTCTCGTCACCCTGACAGACCATATACTCTAGATTACATCTACGAAATCACCTCCGATTTTATTGAAATTCATGGAGATCGTACCGTCGGTGATGATAAGGCGATGATCGGCGGTTTCGGCAGTATTGACGGACAAACATTTATGCTGATCGGCCAGCAAAAAGGCCGCAATACCAAGCAGCGCCAGATGCGTAATTTCGGGATGGCTAACCCGGAGGGCTACAGGAAGGCGCTTAGGCTGATGAAGATGGCAGAAAAGTTCAATAAGCCGATTGTCACTTTTATTGATACGCCGGGAGCGTTCCCCGGACTGGAAGCGGAAGAGCGCGGGCAGGGTGAAGCAATTGCGCGCAACCTGAAAGAGATGTTCATGCTCAAAGTACCGGTGATCTGTGTCGTGATCGGTGAAGGAGCCTCCGGAGGTGCTTTGGGTATCGCAATCGGCGACCGGGTATTGATGCTGGAGAATACCTGGTATTCCGTAATTTCACCTGAATCCTGTTCATCCATCCTTTGGCGCAGCTGGGACTATAAGGAACAGGCAGCCGAAGTACTGAAGCTGACGGCTAAAGATATGTTATCGCATAAACTCATTGACGGCATTGTTAAAGAACCACTCGGTGGGGCACATGTAGATGTAAAATGGATGGCCAGCGAAGTTAAGAAGGTCATACTCGGACTCACAAAAGAGTTAAATGCCCTTACCCCCGCACAACGGATCGAGCAACGAATAGAAAAATTTTCCGCAATGGGTGTGGTGAAGGAATAACGCCGCAACACGAAGCGAACTACTTTAAAACTACGGGCGATCGTAGTTTTTTCTTTTAGAAATAAACACGGATTACAACTACCTTTAGTTCATGAAACTTCACGTGATTGACACCGGCTTTTTCAAACTCGACGGAGGAGCAATGTTTGGTGTAGTACCGAAATCGATATGGAAGAAAACAAATCCCGCCGATGAGAACAACTTATGCGATTGGGCTATGCGTTGCCTGCTCATCGAAGACGGTAAAAAGCGTATTCTGATCGATAATGGGATTGGCAGCAAGCAGGATGCGAAATTCCTCAGCCACTATTTCCTGCATGGCTCGTCCGATCTTTTTAAGGCGTTGGACGGCGTTGGAATTTTGCCGGGAGAAATCACGGATATGTTTCTTACCCACCTGCACTTCGATCATTGCGGCGGCGGTGTCATGAATAAAGATGGCAGACCGCAACTCACTTTTCCCAATGCGCAATACTGGTCGAATGCCGATCACTGGGCCTGGGCGACGCAACCGAATGCACGTGAAAAGGCCAGCTTCCTGAAGGAAAATATATTACCCATGCAGGAAAGCGGCCACCTGAAGTTTATCGATATCCATAACACTTCTCCATTCAGTCAATTCGATATTTTTTTCGCATCCGGCCACACCGATAAAATGATGATACCCAAGATCAGGTATAAAGACAGGACCATTTGTTTTATGGCAGATCTGTTACCATCTGTCGGTCATATCCCGCTTCCGTTTGTGATGGGATATGATACGAGGCCGCTGCTGACACTGGAGGAAAAAGGGAAGTTTCTTGAAGAAGCGGCCGACAATCAGTATGTGCTTTTTCTTCAACACGACCCCGTGCACGAATGCTGCACGGTGAAACGAACGGAGAAAGGGATACGGCTTGACGAGACCTTCAGCCTCACTGCTATCGAATAAAAAGATGAAGATCGGATTGGCTTTGTCTGGCGGTGGAGCGAGGGGAATTGCTCACCTTGGAATTCTTAAAGCCCTGGAAGAATTCGGAGTATCCGTTCAGTGCCTGTCGGGAACCAGTGTGGGCGCTATAATCGGCGCCCTCTACGCGGCGGGAAATGCACCGGATAAAATTCTGGAGATCATCGTCTCAACAAGTTTTTTCAGATCAATACGGCCAGCCTGGACGTTGAAAGGCCTGTTGAGTATGGATGCTCTGCACACGGTATTATTAAAACACCTTCCGCATAATAATTTTCAATCGCTCGGAATTCCACTTACCGTCGCCGCCACTGACCTTCAAAAGGGTAAGCCGGTTTATTTTTCAGAAGGAGAGCTTCTTCCTGCATTGATGGCATCCTCCTGCGTACCGGCTATTTTTAACCCGGTGTTATTCAACGGCGGGATGTATGTCGACGGCGGCATCATGGATAACCTTCCTTCCGGCTGTATCCGCGGCCAATGCGACCTGCTCGTTGGGTTGCACTGTAACTATATCAGCCCGGGGTTTGACGCCCGGAACCTTCGCAACGTCATCGAGCGGAGCCTCCTGATCGCGATCAACGGGAATACAAATGCCAGCAAGGAGTTCTGCGATGTTTTGATCGAACCGGTGGATGCGGGAAAGATCAGTACCTTTGAGGTGGGAAGAGCGAAGGAATTGTTCGAGATCGGTTATCGGTTTACCAGGACAAATTTTAACGAACGTAACTTTCGGCAGTGATCTATGGATACGGAACGTTTTCAGGAACTCATACTTCAGGGAATACCGGATGAACTTCCCGACACAAACGATTATGATTTTACGGTCAGTCACGCACCGAAGCGAAAGGATTTACTTTCATCCGAAGAAAAAAAACTTGCCGTTCGAAACGCGTTGCGATATTTTGCGCCCAAACATCATCCCGTACTGGCAAGGGAGTTTTACGAAGAACTGCTTTTATTCGGACGTATTTATATGTACCGGTTCCGGCCTCGGTACGGGATGTATGCGCGGCCGATCGGAATGTATCCCTGCAAATCCCTGCAGGCGGCGGCGATCATGCTCATGATCCAGAACAACCTTGATCCTGCAGTCGCACAACATCCTCACGAACTGATAACCTACGGAGGTAACGGCGCCGTATTTCAAAACTGGGCTCAATACCTCATCACCATGAAGTACCTGGCGTCGTTGACCGATGAGCAGACCCTTCATATGTATTCCGGCCACCCGATGGGAGTGTTCCCGTCCTCCAGGGAAGCGCCAAGGGTTGTTGTTTCCAACGGTATGATGATACCGAACTATTCCTCGCCTGATGATTGGGAAAAGTACAATGCCCTCGGTGTTACGCAATACGGACAGATGACAGCGGGTTCCTATATGTACATCGGTCCGCAGGGAATCGTACACGGTACGACGATCACCATTTTAAATGCCGGACGGAAGATCGACAGGGGGGGCAGCCTGAGAGGAAAACTATTTGTGACGTCCGGGTTAGGAGGGATGAGCGGAGCGCAGCCAAAAGCCGGTAATATCGCCGGGTGCATCTCCGTAGTTGCGGAGGTGAATGAGAAGGCGGCGGTGAAACGGTACGAGCAGGGGTGGGTTGATGAGATGGAAGCCGATCCGGACAAGTTGGTGCAACGCCTCCGCCAGGCGAAAGGGGACGGAGAGATTGTATCGATCGCATTTTTGGGAAATGTGGTGGAACTCTGGGAGAAACTGGATGAGCAAAACATCTACGTTGACCTTGGATCCGACCAGACGTCCCTCCATAACCCCTGGGCTGGAGGCTACTATCCTGCGGGATTGAGTTTTGAAGAATCTAATAAACAAATGGTGTCTGACCCCGCACGGTTTAGGTCGGAGGTGCAGAAGTCACTGCGCAGGCAGGTAAACGCCATAAAAAAACACACGGCGCGGGGGACTTACTTTTTTGACTACGGCAACGCATTTCTCCTCGAAGCGTCGCGTGCCGGTGCGGACGTCATGGGTGCGGACGGTAATTCGTTCTGCTATCCCTCGTACGTGCAGGATATTATGGGGCCGTTATGTTTTGATTTTGGCTTCGGCCCGTTCCGGTGGATCTGTACTTCCGGAAAAGAAAGGGACCTGGACCTCACCGATCAGCTCGCAGCAGAAGTGTTAAGACAGATGCTGGATATATCTCCCGCGGAGATTCATCCCCAATTACTTGACAATATTAAATGGATCACGCAGGCGAAACAAAATAAACTTGTTGTCGGATCCATGGCGCGGATACTGTACGCCAACTCGGAAGGAAGGATCAGGATTGCCGAAGCGTTCAACAAAGCTGTACGTGATGGTTCTATCGGCCCCGTTGTGCTGGGGCGCGACCACCATGATGTTTCGGGAACGGATAGTCCGTTTAGGGAGACTTCAAATATTTACGACGGCTCCCGGTTCACCGCCGATATGGCGATCCATAATGTTATCGGGGATTCCTTCCGCGGCGCGACCTGGGTTTCTATCCACAACGGTGGCGGAGTGGGATGGGGTGAGGTGATCAATGGCGGGTTTGGCTTGTTATTGGACGGCAGTCCGGATGCGGACAGAAAACTGAAGAATATGCTCTACTTTGACGTCAATAACGGTATCGCGCGGAGAGCCTGGGCCCGGAACGAAAACGCGATTTCGGCGATTGAAGCGGAACTGAAGAAAAATACCGACATCAAAATTACACTACCTAACGATGTTAATAGCCGCTTACTTGATTTTACCTGAGTAAGGAAGAGTTTCGATTGCTGATTACCCAACTTTATTGAAATTTGCAGCGTTTAAAACTACAAACCAAAACTACAAGTTATGAAAAAGCTATTACCGGTTATTATTGTCATGATGGCTTCCGCTGCCGGAAGCTTTGCCCAAACCACTCAGGGGAGTTTTTCACTTGGTGGAACCATAGGTGTTACCAACACGAAGGATGAGACGAACGGAGAAGATATTCGGTATTCGCAATTCAGGTTTCAACCCAGCGTTGGTTATTTTGCGGTCGACAACCTCATGGTAGGCCTCAACCTGAATCTGATCGCTGAAAAGGAAGATGACGGATTTGGCGGCGACGACAAGGCGAACACTTTCCTGATCGGACCGTTCGCCCGCTATTACAAATTTACGTCGAACGAAAAATTCGCCTTCTTTGGGGAATTGGGTACACTTTTCGGTACGCAGACGGACAAGCCGGACGGACAGAATGAAACAAAATCGGGTACCTTCAGCATTTACCTTTCCCCCGGCTTTTCTTACTTTTTTAACGAGCACTGGGCAGCCGATCTCACGCTGCAGGGAATCTCTTTCAGTTCCTACGACCAGGACAAAGATGCTGACAATGATAAATTTACCGTGTTCAATTTTGGCGTAAGTTCCTTCAACCCATCCATTGGCGTACGCTATTTTATCGGCAACTAAACAATTGGACGGTCGCGGATGGCGCTTCGCGATTTTAGATGTAATTTAGGATTGTAAATTTCGTTTTATCACGGATGGAACGATTTTGGATAGGATAACAAAAAACTAAAACTATGAAAATGAAAAAACCAAAAGTAATACTGGCGGTTCTGGCGCTTGTGATAGGGAGTTCGGCTGCATTCGCCCAGGAATTCGGAATTGGCATCAAAGGTGGTCCCAACTTCGCGAACATTGATACCAAATCCAGCGCAGGTGAGAACTATAAGAACCGAACTGGATTTCACCTGGGCGCTTTCGCTTTGATCAGAGGAGAAAAAATCGGATTTCAGCCTGAAATCCTTTTTTCACAGCAAGGTTCCACAATCAAATACAGTGGTTCACCTGATGTTAAGTCGAACTTCAGCTACATGAATATCCCACTCATGGTTAAACTTTACACCATTGCCGGTATCAACCTCCAGGTGGGACCGCAGATTGGTTTGCTGACCTCGGCCGAGGTAGATGACGAAGATATCAAGGATGAACTCAAAAAGACGGACTTCAGCCTGGCGCTCGGAGTAGGTTGGGACCTTCCCTTCGGATTATCAATCGATGGCCGGTATAACTGGGGACTTTCCGACATTAATGACAACGTCGGGCAAGGAAGCGGCGCTTCTGTCGGTAGTATTAAAAACCAGGTTTGGCAATTTTCGGTAGGGTATAAGTTGTTCAAATTCGGAAACTCCAAATAAACTTCCGTTCACATTGAAACATAGGGGAAGTCGCTTATCAGTGGCTTCCCCTTTTTTTAGTTGACAACGATCAGGTAGTAGTTCTTTTTTCCCTTTTGCGCCAGCAGGTATTTGTTTTGCAGCAGACCGAACGAGGCTTTTTCATTCGCATCGGATACCTTCGCTTTATTGATGCTTACTCCACCCGCCTGTATCATCTTTCGCGCTTCACCTTTTGAAGGAAACACAAGATTGTTTGTCGCTACCGAAAGAAGGTCGGTAATCGTCGGGCAATTTTCGAGGTCAGCCCTGCTGATACTGGTTTGAGGAACACCCTCGAAAACCGACAGGAGCGTGTCTTCGTCAAGGCTCTGAAGATCTTCCGCCGTGGAGCTACCGAACAGGATGTTCGATGCCTTCAGCGCAAGCTCGTAGTCGCCCGCCGAGTGAACGCGGGTTGTAATATCCCGCGCGAGTACCTGCTGCAGTTTCCGCGCGTGCGGAGCCTGGAGGTGCCCGGCGAGAAGCGATTCTATTTCCTCGCGGGAAAGCTGTGTAAAGATCCTGATAAAATTCGCGGCATCTTCATCCGAGGTATTTAACCAGTACTGGTAAAACTTGTACGGCGACGTCTTTTTCGGATCAAGCCAGATATTACCTCCTTCGGTCTTACCGAATTTAGTGCCGTCCGCCTTGGTGATGAGCTTTGTGGTCAGGGCGTATGCTTCTCCTCCAGCCTTGCGTCTGATCAACTCGGTTCCGGTGACGATATTCCCCCATTGATCGGAACCTCCCATCTGAAGCCTGATACCTTTGTTGACGTACAGCCAGTAAAAATCATACCCCTGCACAAGCTGGTAGGTGAATTCCGTAAAGGATAAGCCGGATTCGAGCCTCTTTTGCACCGAATCTTTGGACATCATATAGTTTACAGTGATGTGTTTTCCCACATCCCGTATGAAGTCAAGGAATCTGAATTCCTTGAACCAGTCGTAGTTGTTTACCATCTCGGCCGCATTCGCACCGCTGAAGTCAAGGAATTTTTCAAGTTGACCTTTCACACACGCTACGTTGTGAAATAAGATATCTTCAGAGAGAAGGTTTCTTTCGGCTGACTTTCCGGAAGGATCGCCCACCATCCCGGTGGCGCCTCCCACCAGCGCATAAGGTTTGTGCCCGGACTTTTGGAAGTTCAGCAACGTCATGATCTGCGCAAGGTGGCCGATGTGAAGCGAGTCAGCGGTCGGATCAAATCCGATATATCCCGCCGTGGGCTCTTTTAGAAGCTGGTCTTCCGTTCCGGGCATTACGTCGTGAAGCATGCCCCGCCATCTTAGTTCGTCCACAAAATTCCGCGTTACCATCAAATCGTCTTGTTTAGCGTGCAAATATAAAAAAGACCACCGCTCCTTTTGAAAAAAGATTGGTGGTCCTTGATATTTTACGTTGTATGCAGCGACAGCCCAGTGCCGACGCTAGTGAATACTGCTACTGGTAACGGCGGCAACTTCCTTGATCTTGTGATTATTCTCCATTGAAAACACTTCCCTGATCGAACCATCCGTTAATTCAAAGTACAGGCCGAGAAGCAGGGGATTATCGCTACGCCTCCACGCATGTTGAATGACGTCGATCTTGCTCAGGTTTATGATTTGTTGGTGGACATTCATCAGGCACAGTTTTTTCTCTTTTTCTGCCTGCGACAACGATTCGAAATCGCTGATGTTGTTCTCGTACAATTCCCGAAGTCCCTCCAGCCAGCTTTTTATCCGGGGGCGCGTGTCGTTGCCTGTAATCACATCCCTGATCGCCCCGCAGTGGCTGTAGCCGCAGTGAATAATAACATCCACACCGGATACTTCTACTGCGTACTCGATCGTCGTCATCAGACTGATGTCGTCTTCCCGTACCTGGGCACCGAGGTTCCTGTACACCAGGATCTCACCCGGTTCGGTGTTCGTCAGTTCGCGGACGGGAACGAGGCTGTCTGTAGATCCGATCCACAAAATATTCGGTGTGTGAAGCCGGGACAGTTGTTTAAAATAGTTTTCGTCAAGGCTCAGTTTTTCCATCACCCAGACCTTGCTTTCCAATAACATTCGTTCCTTGAGGGTCATGCTTTAAATATGGGGTTATACGCTGTAATCGACTGTTTTAATTCTACTGAAATATCCCTGTTCGAAGCTGATTCCCGAAAATCGCTGATCGTTTCCAGAATATCCTGATCGATAAAACCGGATCGCGAGCCGTCAATAATCACATTACTGCCATCGGGTATTTCCCGGAAAGTTTGCCTGAGCAACGCTTTGTTCAGAAACGACACGTCCTTCGTGAGACGGATAAGATAATTTCCGTTTTCACTGACACTGATCAGCGACCGGTGGAAATTTGTTTTGAGCACGAAGAACAGACCTACCATAATCCCAATGCTTATACCGACCAAAAGGTCCGTTAGTAAAATTGCCATTATAGTAACGGCAAATGGAATAAACTGATCCTTCCCCTTGACATACATACTCCTGATCAGGGACGGCTTGGCAAGTTTGTAGCCAACCATGAGCAGGATGGCAGCCAGCGACGCCAGCGGAATTTTATTGAGCGCTCCGGGGATCAGGAATGCCGTAAGCAACAATAGTGTCCCGTGTACGATCGCGGATGTTTTCGTACGCGCCCCGGCCGCGATGTTCGCGGTACTCCTGACAATAACGGCGGTGACCGGCAAACCGCCGATCAAACCACTGAGCATATTGGCTGTACCCTGTGCCTTGAGCTCCTGGTTCAACGGACTGGTCCGCTTGTAGGGATCCAGTTTATCGACTGCATCGATACTGAGGAGGCTTTCCAGGCTGGCGACGATCGCGATTGTAAACGCCACGATCCAGCATTCGGTGGTCAGTATCGCGGAAAAATCCGGAAAAGAGAACTGGCTCGCGAAGGATGCAATACCCTGCGAGACCGGTAAGGAAACAAGGTGCTCTTTTTCAATTGAAAATCCCGGTAACGCATTCCTGAATATCGCATTGAGGGCTACGCCCGTTAAAACTACAAAAAGCGGGGCGGGAAGCATACTGGCTATCTTTGAGTTCTTTACCATCGGCTTTTCCCAAACCACCAGGATGAAGATGGAGACCACGCAGATAATCAGGGCGCCAGGATTGATATACTGGAAAGCCTGTAACAATTCTGTGAAGGTATTTTCACCATCGGCCTGAAAAAAACTTTCATCCCCCTCGAAGTCTTTGTCGTAACCGAACGCATGGGGTATCTGTTTCAGGATAAGAATGATTCCGATTGCCGCAAGCATACCCTTAATAACCGAAGAAGGAAAATAATTCCCTATGCTTCCTGCCTTTAGGAACCCAAGGACAACCTGGATCAGCCCGGCCAGAAATACGGTCACCAGAAATGCTTCGAAGCTGCCCATTTTGGTGATCGACGAAAGTACGATGGTTGTAAGTCCTGCAGCCGGCCCGCTTACACTTAGCGCCGAGCCGCTGAGCAACCCGACGCATATACCTCCGACTACACCTGCAATGACACCGGAAAAGAGGGGAGCCCCTGATGCCAGCGCTACCCCGAGACAAAGTGGCAAAGCCACAAGGAAGACCACGATGCTGGCGGGTAAATCGTGGGTAAGATTCTTAAATGGATTAAACTGATCCTTTTTCATCTTACACCTTCTCCTTTTCTTCCAAGATCTTTTCCCTGACCGGCGTACCCGCGACAACGGCGCTGTTGATCTTGTATATCGATGGTACTTTCGCGGTACTGTCGAAACTCACACCAAGGTCGTTGATCAATCCTGTTTTAAGATTATAAATCCAGCCATGAACCCTGGGTTCATTACGTTCCCTCCAGGCGTTTTGTATAATGGATGTTTTCATAAGATCAAATACCTGTTCGATCACGTTGAGCTCGGCAAAACGATTGAATCTCGTATCCTCGTCTTTTATGGCGTCCAGTTCGTTCGCGTGCAGGCGATATACATCCTTAATATGGCGAAGCCAGTTGTCGACCAGGCCGAATTGTTCATTGCCCATAGCCGCTTTTACACCGCCGCATCCGTAGTGACCGCATACGATGACGTGTTTAACTTTCAAAATGTTTACCGCGTAATCCAGTACGCTTAACATGTTCATATCGGAGTGTACAACCATGTTGGCGATATTGCGGTGAACGAAGATGTCGCCCGGCTGGGTATTTGTAATTTCATTCGCGGGAACACGACTGTCAGAACATCCTATCCACAAGAACTGCGGGCTTTGCCCTTTAGATAATCTTTCGAAAAAGTCCGGATCCTGATCCAGCTTTTCTCTTACCCATTGTTTATTGCCTTCCAAGAGCGAACTATATAACTTCATACGATTTAAAATGTTATGGATTGAATTAACCCGTGCCGTTTTGACCGGGGAATAACATCGTATTAACCATTGCAGGAGGGGCGCGCCAAACGTGAGTACACGGTCTCGGCAATAGCTACGACGAATAAAAAAGATTCAAATGAGACGGAATCCGTCTGGAAAAAAGTCAGGAACTGACTGCGGTCAGCACTCGGGAGGTGGGCTGTAAATTTCGAAATTTCCAAGGCGCGGTACGCCCTGTGTCAGGACATGTACCTTGCTTTTGTCGGGAGTTGTAATCCCATCGGAGGTGTATATAAGGTAGCTGAAGATCAGGTCGATCTCCTTAACACTGGAATCTTCATCGGCAGATCCGCCAAAGACGTCCTTTTCTTCCTCGGCGGCACAACCGGCCAGGAGCTTGGAGATATTCTCAACCATCTTCTTGTCCTTCTTCAGTTCCAGCAATGAAACTTCGGCCAGAAAGAAGCTCATATTAAGAAAGATTATCCCCGTGAAGAGGGACAGTGCTTTGCTTACATATTTGATCCTGAAAATTCTCATGGCGTACAAAAATACGTCAAATTTTTTAAAATTGTTTACGTTTGTGGACGGAGTATGTGGATTATCGCGACCAGCAGCCGATTTGTACTCATATTCAACATATTTAACATGATAAATTGAAAAGTTTTGAAACAATCTCTAAAATGACACAACCGGACGCATTGAATCTAGTCGCTGAATTTCACAAGACATTTAAACATCCCATCCTCCCAACCCCTGCAATACCCGATGAGAATCGCTGCAAGCTACGGGTAGCACTTATTGCGGAAGAATTAAAAGAACTCGAGGTGGCTATCCTGGAGAAGGATATAGTAGAAGTAGCGGATGCACTTTGTGATATTCAATACGTTCTGTCCGGTGCGATCCTGGAATTTGGGCTCGGTGAAAAGTTTAAGATATTATTCGACGAGGTACAACGGTCGAACATGAGCAAAGCCTGCAACTCCGAAGAGGAAGCGATTGCAACAGTTGAACATTATAAAAGGAAAGACGGCACCGATTGTTACTATAAACAGGAGGAAGGCAAGTGGCTGATCTACCGGACCGCGGACAACAAGACCCTTAAATCCATCCACTACAGTCCCGCAGACTTGCAGGGCATCATCAGCAGACCTTAAAGATAAAATTCGAACTGGAAAACAGCATCCTGCCCCTTAAGCTGGAGGGGATTGATCGCCAGAATGTGGCTGTCATTATAGGCTTTAATAAATTCCGTGCGGCTGATCCGAAGCTTGCTGTGCCCGGGTTTGATCTTATGGTATTGCATCCGGCCCGAGGCATTAGCCGTGGCGCTGTAAAGAAAACTGAATTGTATGGGAATGGGAGAGGGAATGTACCTCATAACCGGTTGTAGGTGCTTCGGAAATCGATATTTATCATGGCATTTTGACGGGAATTATACTGAGCCAGCAGGGAGTACGCACTATTGGGTACATAGTTGAATTTACCCTCGAATTCCTCAATTTTTAAACAGAGCTCACGGACGTAGAACCTGATCTGTTCGAGATTTCTACATTCCGAAGGCCTTACAAAGTTCTTTGTGGTGAATGTTTTTAACTCCATTTCCACTTTTTTGCGTTCGAAGTCTGACATGGGATTTGTGTATTTTTACACAATAATAGCTAAATCAAGCTGAATTAAGCAACTTTATCAAGTGCAAAATTTCACAAGGTTCGCGAAGCCACCACAAACATGTTTCTCAAGCACCCAAATACCTTGATGGAATTAAGTGGCTCATTTTCAGTGGAATATGTTTATAGGAATACCATGTCACTTTCAACCGGTAAAGCCCGGTCAAATACATCCCTTCCTTTCTGAAACACGGCGAATCTTAGGACCGAAACAAAATCGAGGTCACGTTGGAAAATATTATTGCCCTTTCCCACAGATGATGGGAGCATGTGAATTCGTTTTATTCATTTATCTTTAAAAGCACTAAAGTATATTGTACTAACGGTTAACTATGGAACCCAATTCTTCGAGCACATTTCTTGACTACTGGCATTTCGCGATGATCATCGGGGCGATCGCAATGGCTTCTCTGGCTCTGATAATTTATGTGATACACAACCTGAGGATTACCACCATCAGCGACTATAAAGGAAAGTACGATTACATAAACCTGCATGAAATAAAGAACTACAAAAAAGTGTTCCTCTGCCTGGGTGTGGCCACGATGCTGGTTATCAACTTGTATGGCATGGGAAAGCTGAACACAATCGGTGTCTGGTTTTTCGTGCGATTGTTCATTTCTATCGCCGGCGGTACCCTCGTGGCTTATGTGGCTTTCCTGATCCTCGAATATTACTACCCCACGATCCTGAACAAAAAGCTCAAAAAATGGCGGTTTATGCCCCGCATTGGAAAATCGGGCAACAAAATGAGACTCCTGGGCGAGGAAGAAGAGGATGTTCACCTCGAGGAAGGGATGCGGGCGGAGGAAAATGTGTTTTCCATTGACTACGATGTCTGGATTGATGAAAAATCAGGTGACCTGAAGATCGAAAAATATCCCGGTCACCTGCAGGCGCTGAAATGCAACAGCTGTGGCTTTTACACCATGAAGGTGGTGAAAGAGGAGATCACCCGGCAGCCGAGCAAAGAGGCTCAGGGAGAGTTGATTAAACATTTCCAGTGCTACTACTGCAAGTCGGTGCGCGCAACGGCCTTCAACATCTCCACGCGCGAGGGGGATGACTACAAGAACATTACCAAACATACCTTCAGGAAGAATAAAAACGTTGACATGGTGCGGGTTGAGATTCATTCAAGCGTCGGGGGAAAGAAGTTCTTCGAATTTCAGAATATCGGCCAGGCGCAAAAATTCCTGGACGAATACGACTCGGATAAATCCGCCTGAAAACATGGCAGGTAATATTTATACGCCGTATATCCAAAACGCTGTTATTTCCGTTTTAAGGTAAGGCATAACTTTTGCCAGTATAGTGGAAAGTAAAACACTCGTAATGATGAAAAGACTATTTTTTGCAGGGTTTTTTGGTGTGCTCGTATTGGCAGTCGCCAGCGCCTCTGGAACGCACCTGGCTGATACCACACAATTGAAGCCGAAACCGATCTACGGAAAGGAAGCTAAGGTAATTGCCTACATCCTGGACAACAATCACTATAGCAAAATAACGCTCGATGATTCGTTGTCGTCCGCCATCCTGGGCGAATATGTGAAAAGCCTGGACAACAACAAAACATATTTTACGTCGGCGGACCTGGCGACCTTTGAAAAATACAGGTACTCGCTCGATGATCTGACACGGGAAGAAAATGTGGACGCGGCCTATGAGATCTACGCCGTATTCAGAAAACGTTTTACCGAGCGGATGAACTACATTATGAGCAACCTGGTCAATCAGCCGTTCGATTACTCCGCCGATGAATTTTACGAAACGGATCGCGACAAGGAACCCTGGTGTAAAAATGAGGAGGAACTGAACGAGGTATGGCGGAAGATCATCAAAAGCCAGGCCTTGAGTCTGAAGCTGACCGGAAAGACGCAGGAGGATATTGAAAAGACCCTGAAGGAACGGTACGAGCGGTTCAATAAATCGATACAACAGTTCAACAGCGAGGATGTGTTCAGCATGTACATGAACACGATAACCGAAGCCTATGATCCGCACACCAACTATTTTTCGCCCAAGGCAGCGGACCTTTTCAAGCAGCAGATGAGCCTGTCTCTCGAAGGAATAGGAGCACGCCTGCAAACCGAAAATGACTATACAAGAGTGGCGGAAGTGATATTGGGAGGTCCGGCTGATAAAAGCAAGCTGATCAATGTAAGCGACAGGATCATCGGGGTTGCGCAGGGCGTGGACGGAGAGTTTGTGGATGTGATCGGATGGCGAATTGATGAAGTGGTGAAACTGATCAAAGGACCGAAAGGAACAACTGTGCGGCTACAGATTTTGCCGGCGGAGACCGGAATAACCGGTCCCTCGAAAGTGATTACGCTCGTAAGGGATAAAGTGAAACTGGAGGATCAGCAGGCTAAGAAGACCATTATTAATTACCAAAAGGACGGAAGAAACCTGAAGCTTGGGGTCATTACACTTCCAACTTTTTACATGGATTTTGAAGCGTATCAAAAAGGCGATCCCAACTACACCAGTACAACAAGGGATGTACGGCGCCTGATCAAGGAACTCCAGATTGAGAAGGTGGATGGGCTGGCGCTGGATCTGCGAAACAACGGCGGTGGTTCGCTGGCCGAAGCGATCGACCTTACGGGATTGTTCATTAAAGACGGCCCCGTGGTACAGGTGAAAAATTCCAGCAACCGGATCGAGGTAGGTAAAGACGACGACACAGACATCGCTTATGGTGGGCCGCTCGTAGTGCTTACAAACCGTTTCAGCGCTTCCGCATCTGAAATTTTTGCCGGCGCCATCCAGGATTACCACAGAGGTGTGATCATCGGTGAGTCTACCTACGGTAAAGGAACCGTACAGACCGTCGTTGATCTGAAGCGTTTTATCAATGACCCCAAAGCACAGGTTGGAGAATTGAAAATCACTTTCCAGAAATTTTACCGGGTGAATGGCAGCAGCACGCAGCACAAGGGTGTGACGCCGGATATTAAACTTCCGACGGCACTTAATCCGGAGCAATTCGGAGAAAGTTCCAGTCCGAGCGCCCTGCCATGGGATGAAATCAAGGGTACATTGTACTCCAGGACGCCCATGATCAACGAGCGCACGCTGGCAAATTTGAACCGGTCATATCAGGAGAGATTGAATACGGATTCCCATTTGCAGCGTTTTGTCGCCGAGACGGCGGACGCACGGAGGGGATACCAGGAAACCCGCATATCCCTGAATGAAAACTTACGCAAGAAAGAGATTGAGGAAGCCGAAAAGAAAAAGGCCGCCAATGATAAACTGAATACCAAGATCGTGGGGAAAGAGGCGGGAAAGCCCGTTGATATTCTGGAGATGGAGGACGAATACCTTCGGGAAGGATTATTTGTGCTGGGAGATCTGTTGGTTTCTAAAATCGGTTAAAAGACCACAGCTATCAAGGAAAAGACAGGAAGAAATTCCTGTCTTTTTCATTTGAGACCACCGCATCCCGGCTTTTAATATTCATGTTTTAAAAGCTATTTTAGGGCCGGATATGAAATCATGAGTGAAGAACTACTCAAAGCTATCTTACAACTCTTTGCCATTGTAGCCCGGGAACGGATCACAGAGTCGGAGCGTACAAACATAAAAGACTTTTTGAGTCTGCACCTCAACCGGGAGGCAACCAGCTACTACCTGAAGCTCTTCGACGAATTTTCCCAGTCACAACAGATTGACCAGCGTCAGGAACTCAGTAACCTCGACGCCGAAACGCAGCAATTTGTAGACGACTGGGCCAAGATCATGAAGATCGTCAAGCAGGTAAACCAGGCTCTTACCACGCAGCAGAAGGTGGTGCTGATCGTGAAAATAATAGAGCTGGTTTTTGCCGACGACGAGATTTCGGAACGACAGAGTAATTTGATTTTTTATATCGGACAGGCCCTGAAACTGGAAAAGGAGGACGTCCATATCCTCCAGAAATTTGTTACCGGATACGACATCGACGAACTGTCTTCCAAAAACGTATTGGTGATCGATGAGGGATCCGGCGATTACCCGGGACCCAGAATTATCGAGAAGGATCTGACCGGATTGATCGCTATCCTGCACCTCCCGGAGTCGGAATTATACCTGATAAAATACCTGGGTATTACGACCCTTTACCTGAACAGTATTCTCCTGAAGAGCCGGAAGATCGATGTGTTTCCTACCGGTAGCACTATACGTGGAGATAAAGTCGGGCCGATCTATTACAGCGATATCATCGGAAAATTCCTCGCCGACAGCGATCAGTCGAAGATCACCTTCAGCGCCGATCACATCTTTTACCATTTCAAAAGCGGCAGGGCAGGGTTGCAGAATGTAAATATCGCCGAAAAGGGTGGGAAACTGATCGGGCTGATGGGAGCGAGCGGTTCCGGAAAATCAACCTTACTTAACGTCCTCAACGGCAACGAAAAGCCCTCCAGCGGAAGGGTGATGGTCAATCACATCGACATCCATGTAAATCCCGAGAAAGTTCAGGGAATTATCGGATATGTACCGCAGGACGACCTCCTCATCGAAGAACTCACCGTCTTCCAGAACCTTTATTACGCGGCAAAACTTTGTTTCGGACAGTATACGGAAAAAGAGATCGTTGAACTGGTGTTGCGCGTTTTGGTTAACCTCGGGTTGACGGAAATCCGCGATTTGCGCGTAGGATCTCCTTTGCACAAGACGATCAGCGGCGGGCAACGCAAGCGTCTTAATATAGCCCTCGAGTTGCTCCGCGAGCCAACCATTCTTTTTGTGGATGAACCTACATCCGGCCTGTCTTCCCGCGATTCTGAAAACATCATGGACCTTCTCAAGGAATTGTCCCTTCGTGGTAAAATGGTCTTTGTCGTTATTCACCAGCCATCTTCCGATATATTCAAGATGTTCGATACCCTCATCATCATGGACGTGGGTGGATTTCAGATCTATTATGGAAACCCGATCGAATCGGTCCTTTATTTCCGGGATATCATCAACGCCGCCAATAAAATGCAGGGCGCATGTCCGGAATGCGGGAACATCAATCCGGAACAGGTATTCAGTATCATCGAAACCAGAGTTGTTAATGAATACGGGCGACTTACAAACACACGAAAAGTGTCTCCCGGTCAATGGTACCAGTACTTCAAGCAAAGGATCAAGATTCCGAAAGTTGAACACCTGAAGGAATCCCTGCCGGTTCTCCAGGAAATTCCAAACCGGGTAAAGCAGCTTAAGGTTTTTATAACCCGTGATGTACTGTCAAAAATCTCCAACAAACAGTACCTGTACATCAATCTCCTGGAGGCTCCCGTACTGGCGTTTTTTATTGCCTTTATGGTCAAGTACTACGACTATTCAACCGAAGGTAGTTCGTCCTACAGTTTCTTCAACAATGCGAATATTCCCGTTTATTTTTTTATGAGCGTCGTCGTTTCCCTGTTTTTCGGGCTGACGATGAGCGCCGAAGAAATTTTCAGGGACCGTAAAATTCTAAAGCGCGAAGAGTTTTTGCACCTCAGCCGCACCAGCTACCTGCTCTCGAAAGTTGTTGTCATGTTTGCGTTTTCCGCTATTCAGACTTTCCTGTTTATTCTGATCGGGAATACTATACTGGGTATTCCGTTGACCGAGTTACGCTATTGGCTGATTCTGTTCAGCTGTTCCTGTTTTGCCAACATGCTCGGACTTAACATATCTTCGTCGTTTGATTCAGCCGTTACCATTTATATCCTGATCCCGTTACTGGTTATTCCTCAATTACTGCTGAGCGGCGTTGTCATCAGTTTTGATAAATTCAACCCGAAAGTTGGGAAACCAATAGGTGTGCCCGTAATCGGTGAAGTGATGGCTTCCCGGTGGGCATTTGAAGCGTTTATGGTAACTCAGTTTAAGGACAACCCGTTTCAAAAGCAATTTTATCCCCTTGACCAGGAGTATGCCGAAGCGGAGTATAAGCGGGTATACTACATTCCGGAACTGGAATCGAATCTTGCCTACTGTCTGAATAACCGTGCGCAATGGAAGAACAGGAACGCGGAAAAACTGAACCGCTCGCTTTCACTGCTTCAGCTGGAGATCCGCAACGAACTCAAGTTGATCGGCGAAGAGAATTTCCCGGACATCGGTCGCCTGGAGGTAGGGCAAATCGATTCAACGGTACTTCAAAAAACGTCGAAGTTCCTGGCAAGCCTTCGGCAGTACTATAGCCTGAAAATGAAACGGACCAGCGAGCGGCGTGAACAACTCGTTGCCGGACTCACGAACACTCCTGAAAAAGCGCTTCGCTATGAGACCGAAAGGGCCAGGTTTACAAATAAAGCCGTCACAGACGCAGTGGAAAACATATCCTCACCGGAAAGGATAGTCGAATACAACGGCACACTTGTGCAAAAGATCTTTCCCATCTACCTTAACGACCATAAACCCGCTCACATCTTTGATTTTTCGGCGAACCTTTATCAGCCTACAAAACACTTTGCCGGCAGATATTTCGATACGCTTTACTTCAATCTTGTTGTGATCTGGGTAATGACGCTGCTGCTGTTCGCTACCTTGTATTTCGATGTATTGAAACGACTGATCAAAAGGCTTGAAGGAAGCAGGAAATACCGCTCAAAGGAGAAATAGATTTTCCGATCACTTCGTTATTTTTGTACCTAATCGATTATTGCATATGAGAAAGATGATATCTGTCCACCTGTTCGCATGCCTCCTGACTTTCATGGCACTGGCATGTACGTCCAAAAAAGAGCACCACGACCACGATGACAGCGGCGCTTCCGCGGACTGGCAGGAGATGGATGCATTTCATACCGTGATGGCAGAAGCGTTTCATCCGTACAAGGATTCCATGAATCTTCAGCCTGCAAAAGAATATGCGTCAAAGCTCGCCGAGTCAGCCGAGAAGTGGGCCGGTGCGCCTCTTCCTGCGAAAGTTGATAATGAACAAGTCAAAGAGCAACTGCAGGAACTAAAGGAACAGACCGCCGCGTTTGCCCGGATAGCTGCGTCCGGCGATGATCAGGTTGTGGGAGAATCCCTGACAAAACTCCATGACCTGTTCCATGAGCTGCAGGAAACCTGGTACGCCGGTGCCGGGGAACACCACGAACATTGAGCTGCGTTTAAGGCCGGGAGCAAGATTTATTGAACAACAGGATGTTAAAAGTTGCCTGGTCGCCATCATACGTGCTTTCCCTTCCGCCGGATCACAGGTTTCCGATGAGCAAGTATGAAATATTGCCGCAACAATTACTGTATGAAGGCACGCTTGAATCATCCAATTTTTTTTGTCCCGATCCCCTCGAGGAGAAATGGATCCATTTAACACACGACCCGGTCTACTGGGATAAACTACGAACACTTTCTCTTTCCCCGCGCGAAATCCGGCGCACGGGGTTTCCACTGACAAAAGAACTGGTAGACCGCGAGATCATCATTGCCGGCGGCACACTACAGTGTGCGTTGTATGCCATACAATACGGTGTCGCGATGAACATTGCCGGAGGAACTCACCACGCATTTGCCGATAAAGGTGAAGGATTCTGCCTGCTCAACGATATTGCGATCGCAGCAAACTACTTATTAAATGAAGGCCTCGCCAGGCAAATACTGGTGATAGATCTTGATGTTCACCAGGGTAACGGTACGGCACGTATATTCGAAAACGAACCGCGTGTCTTTACCTTCAGCATGCACGGACAGAACAACTACCCCCTGGTCAAAGAGGCTTCCGACCTGGATGTCGGACTGAAGGACTTTACCGATGATACCGCTTATTTGGAGACACTGGAGACGAACCTGAAAAATCTGTTGACCCGGATCGAACCCGATTTTATATTTTTTCAGTCAGGCGTCGATATCCTGAAAACGGACAGGCTGGGTCATCTCAGCATATCGCGTGAAGGTTGCAGGCGTCGCGACCAGATGGTTCTCCTGGCAGCCAGGCAAAATAACATTCCGCTGGTGGCCAGTATGGGAGGGGGGTATTCAAGGGACTTTAAGGATATTATTGAAGCGCATGCCAATACGTACCGGGTAGCACAGGATATATTCTTCTAATCCGGATCTGGGGCTCTTCAGACACACAGCACACGCGCGATATCAAAAAAAGACTGCATGTATAATACTTTGTTTGCATGGTTTTGATTTCTACTTATCTTTCCACACTATCAAGAGCTGAATATTAATGCAAACAACTGTCGTTACACCTCAGGAAAAGTCCAAGCTTTGGTTCGTCATTGCCGCTTCCTCCGTCGGAACATTGATCGAATGGTATGACTTCTACATATTTGGAAGTCTGGCGATCATCCTTTCGGAGCAGTTTTTTCCGCAAACCAATCCCACTGCCGCTTTTCTATCGACACTTGCAACATTTGCCGCCGGTTTTATCGTAAGACCATTTGGAGCAATCGTCTTTGGACGATTGGGAGATATTGTAGGAAGAAAGTATACATTCCTCGTCACCCTGATATTGATGGGTGGATCCACATTTGCGATCGGACTTGTACCCGGCTATCAAACCATCGGCATGCTTGCACCCTTTCTGGTACTGGTTCTCCGGTTGCTGCAGGGACTTGCTTTGGGAGGCGAGTACGGAGGTGCGGCGACTTACGTGGCCGAACATGCGCCGGCGTCCAAAAGAGGGTTTTACACTTCTTTTATACAGACGACGGCAACCCTCGGGTTATTCGTTTCAATCGGCGTAATACTGGCAGTGCGTCAATCCATTGGCGTCGCCGAGTTTAATGAATGGGGCTGGAGGATTCCGTTTATATTGTCTGCTGTCCTGGTCGGCGTGTCTGTCTTTATCCGTCTGAGGATGCAGGAATCCCCTTTGTTTACCAAGATCAAGGCGGAAGGAAAGATATCCAAGAACCCGATTAAAGAAAGCTTCGGAAAAAAAGAGAACCTCAAACTCGTTCTCATCGCATTATTCGGTGCCACCGCGGGGCAGGGGGTTGTATGGTATACAGGTCAGTTTTACGCGATGACGTTTATCGAAAAAACATGCAGTGTTGATTTTGTTCAAACCCGTAATATCATTGCTGTCGCCCTGCTTGTGGGGACGCCGTTGTTCATTTACTTCGGCTGGCTTTCCGACCGGATCGGCAGGAAGATGATCATGATGGTCGGTATGCTGATGGCTGTGTTCTTGTACCGGCCAATCTATAAGAAAATGTTCGCCCTTGCCGATACCAACAGTCAACACGAGCTTGTCGAGCAGAAACGTATTGAAAAATCGCAATCCGTTAATGCATCTGGCGACTCCGTATTTGTATCGCAGGTCGTTCATTTTTACGAGGGTGATAACCAGCTGAAACTCACATCCACCAAGACCATTCCGAAGGCCGGTAGCGACAAGGTTGAAAAGACCGATGTTAAGAAAGAAGTGCTATTGGGTAACGAAGGTTTTTGGTCGATGACAGCGCTTGTACTGGTTCAGGTGGTACTGGTCACGATGGTATATGGACCTATTGCCGCGTTCCTTGTCGAACTGTTCCCGACCCGGATCCGGTACACCTCGATGTCTCTGCCGTATCATATCGGTAACGGAATTTTCGGCGGACTCACACCCTTTATTGCGACTTCGTTGTTCGAGAGCAGCAAGACCGACCTGTTACCTGCCGGAGACCCGTTTGCCGGCCTCTGGTATCCAATAATCGTCGCGGGATTGTGCTTCATCATCGGTATGATTTTCCTCAAAAACCGGAAGGTAGCCGATGTAATCGATTGAAATATTTGGACGGTTCAGTTGAATTTTGATTTTTTTTTACGAAATATGCATTCAACGACCGAACAGAAAGTTGAAAAAAGCATTTTCCATAACGCTTCTCGCCCTCTTCATTTTTCAATTTATTGGATATTATTTCGTCTATATCGGTCTTCGTTACCAGGCAAAATCGGAAATGATTACCCGGTTGGATACAAGGGACTATTCCGCCGATGAAACGATTACATTAAAGATACCTTTTTCTCTTCCGTATTGGATGGACTCAGAAGACTACCAGCGGATAGACGGTGAATTTCAGTATCAGGGAGACTTTTATAAGCTGGTAGAACAAAAACTGGAGAAAGATACCCTCTATGTTGTGTGTATAAAAGACATGAGCGAGAAGAGGTTGTTTAACACCATGTCAGACTACGTCAAACTCTCCAATGACATGCCATCTTCATCGAATCACGCTCTTAAGCTGTTGGGTAGTTTGATCAAGGATTATGTAAAAAGCACCCAGACGGAAATCACATTATCACTTGGGTGGACACTTGAATGTGCTTTCGAAGAGCCATCCTTCAACCTTCTCAAACTGGCTCACCCGGTCTCGTCACCTCCGCCCGAACACGCAGGCTGAGTTCTTCCGCATACCTTTTCTAACTGTACTTTCATTTCCCGTACACAGGAAACAGAGGTAGCATTCCGCGCAGTATTTTCTGTGCCAGGTATGCCGGACAGACAATTTAATTCCTACAAAGCGAGGATATGATAGCATAGGCTTTTGGGTTTGCCATGTAATCATGTTCCTGGTTCCTAAGATGAGGACAGCCTGTCGGCGTGCGGTTTGGGTTCGCCGGCGGGCACCTCTTAACTCCAAAAAAATTATTTACCATGCCCTATATACCTGTAGAGAAGCACCTGCCTGGAATAACAGGTTTGCTCGAGTACCGAAAAGACACCGCGCAGCCGATTCGCGACCTCACCCAGTTCCTCCTGCGTGGACCCTCCACGTTAACAGAGGGAGAACGGGAACTCATTGCCACCGTAGTTTCGCACGGCAACAATTGCCGGTTTTGTACAACAGCTCATACCGCAGCTGCAAATCTGTTACTGGGCGAATGCGATACCGCGGAAAAAGTAAAAACGGATATTGAAACCGCACCGGTGAGTGAAAAAATAAAAGCGCTGCTAATCATCGCGAAACAGGTTCAGCACAGCGGAAAAAGTGTGACAACTGAATCGGTTGATCGGGCGAAAAAAGCGGGCGCGACCGATGTGGAAATCCACGACACAGTACTCATCGCCGCTTTGTTCTGCCTTTACAACCGGTACGTAGACGGCTTGTCTACGGTAGCACCGACCGACGCCGGCTACTATAATGGGCTCGCCGATCGGATTGTTCATCATGGCTATACGCGTATGCCTGAAGCGTACGAGCAACTGAAAAAAGAACATTTATAAAACCGAACTTCTACCATATGAAAAAACTTTTACTTCTAATATTTATTTTATCCATAAGTTCCTGCCAGTTGTTTGCGCAGGCAAAAAGAATTTCCGGCACCGTTGCGGATCAGGAGACAAATACTCCCGTTGCAGGCGCTTCCATCGTGATCAAGGGAAAACTGACGGGAACAACCACCGATGCGAATGGAAATTTTGAATTCAATACCTCTGTCCCCACGCCCCTGACACTCGTGATTTCCGTGGTGGGTTACCAGAAGCAAGAGGTTGAGGTGTCGGATCAGAATCCCCTGAGTATAAGCCTGTCTTCCAAAGCAGTTCTCATGGATGAAATGGTCTTCTCCGCGTCAAGAGTGGAAGAGAGTATCCTTCAATCGCCGGTAAGCGTAGAGAAGCTTGATTCAAAAGCTATTCGCGAAACACCTTCCATTAATTTTTACGAAGGCTTGCAGAATCTGAAGGGACTGGAAATGGTGACAAGCGGTCTCACTTACAAGCAGATCAATACGCGTGGATTTAACGACACCGGAAACGCGCGATTCCTTCAGCTGGTAGATGGTGTGGATAACCAGACACCCGGACTGAATTTCTCCGTGGGCAACTTATTCGGTTCTTCGGACCTCGACATGGAAAGTGCGGAGCTGATCCCGGGTTCTGCTTCCGCGTTATATGGCCCCGTAGCATTTAATGGCGTGCTAATGATGCGGACGAAAGATCCTTTCCTGTACCAGGGACTGAGTGCTCAGGTACGTGTTGGCGTAAATCATATAAACGAAGAGTATACGGATGCTGCCGGATTATATGATTACGCTATCCGTTATGCCAAAGTATTTAACAACCGTTTCGCTTTTAAACTCAACGCTTCCTATTTCACAGGTCTAGACTGGTATGCGACAAACTTTACGGATGTTGATTCGGGTACGCCTGAATCTGAACGTGGGGATAACAACCCTGCGCGCAACGCATTGAATATCTACGGCGATGATTCGGCGACAGACATCCCCGGTGTCGGACGGGTATCCAGAACAGGATATGAAGAACGTTATCTCCTCGATTACGATGTATACAGTGTAAAACTCAACGGCGCACTTCACTACAGGGTGAGTGACAACATTGAACTGATCTATCAATACAACTTCAACCAGGGACGGGCGGCGTATACGGGAAGTAACCGTTTTCAGCTTAACAACTTCAATTTCCAGCAGCATCGTGTTGAAATGAAGGGGAGTAATTATTTTATTCGCGCCTATGCCAGCATTGAGGATTCCAAAGATTCTTATAACGGCAAAGGCCTGGGACAGCTTATTAACAGGACGTGGGTACAGGACCTGAACGGAAATGTCGTCACGCCAGATCAGGCTGATGCCATGTGGTATACACGTTATACAGAAGCCTTCAATGGCAACATCAACAGCGTTGCGGCGGCCAGCCATACGGCTGCGAGGAACTTCGCGGATGAGGGTCGTTTCCTTCCAGGCTCGGCTGAATTTAACGAGCAAAAGGAAAGACTCGTCGCTACCCAGGGGATGGGCGGTGCCGGAATCTTAAGTCAAAGTAAACTTTATCATGCCGAGGGTCAATACGACTTCAGTAACAAGGTAAAAGTGATCGACGTGCTCCTGGGAGGAAATTTCAGGATGTATGATATGTTTACCAACGGCACGCTGTACGATGACTTAAACAACAAAGTAACGATCAAGGAAGGTGGTGCTTTCGTGCAGCTTTCCAAACGGCTACTGGCAGAAAAACTTAAGCTGACGGGATCGTTGCGTTACGACAAGAATCAGAACTTTGACGGACGCCTTACACCGCGTGCGTCGGCTGTATACGCGCTTGCAACCAACCATCATTTCCGGACGTCTTTCCAGACCGGGTTTCGTAACCCGACACCCGGGGATCAATACATTAAGCTGAATGCCGGTCCGATTACGATCCTTGGGGGTGTTCCGGATAACAGCAGGGGTATGAACGTGTATGAAAACACATTTACTTCGGCGTCCCTCGATCCTTTTTTCAATGCATATTACGGCGCCTATTATGGTGCCCTTCAGGGAGGCGCAACACCCGACGAAGCGAGTGCGGCTGCCATTGCCTCCGCAAAGGACCTGTTGGTTAAATCCAACGTGCCATACATTAAGCCTGAACGAATTCAATCTTTCGAAATCGGATACAAAGGTTTGTTTGCCAACAAGCTATTTGTAGATGTTAATTATTACTTCAGCAGCTACAATGATTTTATACTGAATGAAGTCGTCATGCAACCGCAGCACCCGGTGTTGGGCGCCGATGGAAAAATTAATCCGGAAGCAGCTGCGGATTTACTGGACGGAAGCACGCGTCATCTATACCAGTTGTATACAAATGCGGATGACCGTGTTACGTCCCAGGGAGCCACGGTGGGTGTAACCTATGCCATGCCAAGGAACTTTACCATTGGCGCCAACGGCACGTGGGCAGACTTCAATCTGCAAAATGCGAACCCCAATGAGATCCCCCGGTTCAATACACCGAAGTACAGGACCACTGTAACATTCGGAAACAGCGCGCTTACAAAAAAACTTGGCTTCAATGTGGCATGGCGGTGGCAGGATACATTTGAATGGTATGGGACATTTAACCAGATGCGACCCGGAACAATCAATGCCTATTCGATCGTCGATGCGCAGGTGAGTTATAAAGTGCTTCCCATGAAGTCGGTATTTAAAATTGGGGCGAATAACCTCTTCAACAAACAAGTATACCAGGCGTACGGCTCACCTTCCGTCGGAGCGGTGTATTATGTATCCATTGTCTTTGACCAGTTGATCAATTGAGTATGGTATCGGTCATAGGTGAAAAGCCATCCCTGGAAAGCGCTGAAAAGATCAGTTCTTACCATTGGATGATGTTTATACTTTGTTTCCTGGGAAATGTCATGGGAGGAACCGCATCGACGTTGATGTCGGTTTACCTTCCGGTAGTTGTGAAGGATCTGCTGGGCGGCACGGGAGTGCAACAACTCGGCGATGTGAGCGCTTACATCAGTGCCTTGTATTTTGTTGGCTGGGCCATCGGCGGACTCTCAATGGGTTTGATTGGTGACCGTATTGGGAGGGCGCGCTCGCTCGCGCTCTCCATCGCCACGTTCGGATTTTTTACTTTTTTTATCAGCCTGGCGTCTTCATGGGAAATGATCCTGGTCTTTCGGTTCTTTTGCGGCTTTGGAGTAGGAGGTATGATGGTTATTAACACAACCCTTCTTTCCGAAGTCTGGCCGCAAAGGACCCGTGCTGTCTTCATTGGAATTCTTTCCATCGGATTTCCCGTGGGGATATTTTCATCTGGAGCGGTCAACTACCTCGTGCCGGGCTGGAGACATGGATTTACGATCGGTATTCTGCCGGTAGTGGTAAGTTTTTTGGCGATCTGGCTTCTGAAAGAATCGGAAAAATGGAAGGAGTCAAGGAACAGGGAGGACAGAGATCAATTGCAGATCAGCCTTCGGGCTCACCGCAAAGATCTGATCAACGGGTCCGTAATTTTCGGATCCATGCTTATCGGGCTGTGGGCGATTTTTTCCTGGGTACCAACGTGGGTTCAGAGTTTACTCACAACTTCGGACGGTCAAAGAGAGAGAGGTTTAAGTATGATGTTGCTGGGCGCAGGCGGGCTATCCGGTGGTTTTGTGTCGGGCTGGGTATCAAACGCCCTGGGAACACGCCGCGCGATGCAGGTCTGCTTCTCCGGTTGTTTTATCCTTTCGTTTTTGCTCTTTAAACTAAACACCGCTTTTTCAGCAGTCACGATAGTCGAAATTGCTATGCTTTCATTTATGTTTGGGATCAGCCAGGGACTGCTGGCTGTTTACATTCCGCAGCTCTTCCCTGTGGCGATCGGCGCCATGGCAACGGGATTCTGTTTTAACGTTGGTCGTTTTTTTACGGCGGCTGCTGTGTTTTTTGTCGGCGCTCTGGTCACCGTGTTCGGCGGATATGGCAACTCGTTGTTTGCTTTTTCGATGGTTTTTCTCATAGGATTAACTTTTCTGTTCTTTTCCAAAAAAATATAACACCTATGCCACATATCTCTGTACCTGAAGGTGTCCCGGGAATAAGGAGCCTGGCGATGTTTCGTCCTGAGACCGGGCAGCACCTTTATGCACTGGCCCAGGTCCTGCTACGAGGGGATTCACCCCTTACGCCAGCAGAACGGGAACTTATCGCCACGCATGTGTCCGTGCGAAATGGATGTGTATTCTGCATGAGCAGTCATGCGGCAGCAGCCCGGGAGTTGTTTGACACAGAACGCGACATCGTGGATTGTGTGATTGAAAACGTTCCGGATTCACGGGTAACACCCAGAATCAAAGCATTGCTGAATATTGCCGGTAAAGTCCAGGTGAATGGAAAGTCCGTCACTGGGGAAGATATCGACGCAGCCCGGGCATCCGGTGCCGATGACCGAGACATTCATGATACCGTGCTGATCGCAGCAACGTTTAGCATGTTCAACCGGTATGTCGACGGACTTTCCACCCTCACACCCGCGGATCCTGTAGCGTATGAAGAGATGGGGAAGCGGATGGCGGTGGCCGGATATGTTTTACCTAAACCTGATAAACACTAATGCCACACATCAACTTACCTGACGGGCTACCGGGTATTCGCGGCCCCATGGCCTTTCGTCCCGAAACAGCGCAACATTTGAACGAACTGGCTGAAGTGCTCCTTCGAGCTGAGA
Organism: Chryseolinea sp.; assembly: GCA_041742155.1. Classification (GTDB taxonomy): domain Bacteria; phylum Bacteroidota; class Bacteroidia; order Cytophagales; family Cyclobacteriaceae; genus Chryseolinea. The sequence continues at coordinate 195,268 of JBGSJE010000019.1, forward strand.
ATTCCCTTACGCGCGGCGAACGCGAGCTGATGGCAACATATGCCTCTTACCTCAACGATTGTTTCTTCTGTCAGAATGCGCATGGCGGAATCGCCCAGCACTATCTGCAGTGTGACATCGGATTCGTGGACCAGGTCAAACAGGATTTTTGGAAAACAAACCTGCCGGATAAGATGAAAGCGCTGTTGTCGATCGTGGCAAGTGTCCAGAAAGGAGGAAAACACGTCACTTCCGGCCAGATAGAAGAAGCCAGAAAGTACGGGGCAACGGATTTGGAGATCCACGATACCGTATTGATCGCTGCTGCATTTTGTATGTTCAACCGGTATGTGGATGGTCTGGGAACCTGGGCTCCCCAGGACCGGAACATTTATGTTGAACGGGGAAAGCGGCGGGCGGAAGAGGGATATCTTCATTTTGACCTCTACAAATAGGATGGTTCCGACTGAATCCACCGGTTGTATTCACAGCCCAACTTGATCCACGGTGTGCTTTTTTGATGATCACTAAAATCCCATTTATTACTTCCCATGAAAAAGATATTCTATGCAGGTGTAGCCGGAATTACATTGTTCGAAATATTAAAAGTGTATTTCATTATGCCAATGCCGGGCAGCCAGGAGATGAACAGCCTCGACGTCGCCTATTTCTTACATTCTTACCGATGGTATTTCAGGATCTTATTTGTTATTCTAATCGCCGTGGGTATGCCTGCTGCCTTCCGGTTCAGGTACCGATGGATACCGGCGTTGGCACTGGCTGCGGCGCTCTATGTCATTTATACCTTCAATTTCGAGATGCTGGCCGAAAAAATGTTTAGGCAACCGGAGACGCTCGCATTTGCGGGGAAAGAAACAAACCAACTGAACGACAGCAGTGTAGTTATTGGCGTTGAATACAACGGGCAGGCAAAAGCCTATCCCATCCGTTACATCCTCTATCATCATCAGGTTCAGGATACAGTAGGCGGGAAACCCATGATCATCACTTATTGCAACGTTTGCCGAACGGGACGCGTTTTTGAGCCGACGGTTCGGAATCACCATGAAAAATTCAGGCTTGTCGGAATGGATCACTTTAACGCTATGTTCGAAGACGAATCAACCGGGAGCTGGTGGCGGCAGGTGACAGGTGAAGCTGTCGCAGGACCTCTTAAGGGTGAAGTATTATCCGAGGTACCGTCAAGCCAGCTTACATTGAAGAAATGGTTTGAACTGTATCCTGTCGCGTTGGTCATGCAGCTCGATGAGACATCGCGGGAAAACTACGATTCGCTGGGAAGGTTTGAAAAGGGCAGGAGCAAAGGCAAACTTACCCGTCGCGACAGTTTATCATGGGAAAAAAAATCGTGGATCGTTGGACTTCAGGTTGGAGCGGAAAGCAAGGCTTATGACTGGAATCGCCTCCAAGCGGACGGGATAATTAACGATAAGGTTGGGGATACTCCCATTGTTCTGGTATTGTCCGACGACGGCCAGAGCTTTGCCGCCTTCGAACGCCCGATCGACTCCCTCCTTTTCTCCATCCGGAATGACACACTGATAATGGAGGATAAACGATTCAGTTTTTCTGGCCGCGACCTTGCAACGTTGTCCGGACGACTAAAACCAGTAAAGGCATACCAGGAGTTCTGGCACAGCTGGCGTACGTTTCACCCGAACACAAAGAGGTTTGAATAAGAAACAGGATAGACATTGATATTAGTGTTAATCCCTTTGAGCAAGACGGTGTGGTAAGCCAGATCACGCACGATGGATTTGTCTGCGGGGAGGTCGCCGGATCTTCGGGCCAGCGTCTTTTATCTCCGGCTTGTCCTCCGGGCTGACCGCGCTGAAGGAAGAATGCTTCAGCCAGGTTTCACCAACCGCTAGAAACAAAATGTTTTATCAAAACGGCCGGTTTTGATAGCTTTGAGAAAGTAATCGCCTCGATGCCCTTTACACCAGCCCATCCAGCCATCGTTCTTCCTCTACTAAGGTCGCGTTATTTTTCCGCGACTGCACTCATCATTGGCAGCATCTCTCCGGATTTCGAGTATTTTTTTAAAATGAGCGTCAGTAGCGAGTATAGTCACCACCTCGGCGGCCTGTTCTATTTCGATCTCCCTGTCACGCTTGTTCTTGGACTCCTCTTTCACCAGGTTGTTAAGAAGAACCTCATCAGGAACCTCCCTGTATTTTTACAGACGAAGTTTAAGGAGGTTGTCGAACTGGATTTTCCTGCGTACCTGAAAGCGCACCCTGTGGTGTTCATTTATTCAGCGTTGATTGGTGCAGGCACGCACATCTTCTGGGATAGTTTCACCCACAACAATACGTTCTTCACCAATTTCCTTACTATCTACAAGGGCACCTATATACCATACGATGGAGTCAGGTATCCGCTCTTTTATGCGCTTCAACATATCAGCACAGCCGTGGGATTAAGTATTATTACACTCTACCTCCTTGCCATGAAGAGGACATCAGCACCTTTATTCGAGCCGAAAATTTCCTATTGGTTTGTCCTCGTACTCATCGCCCTGGCTGTCTATATCCTGAGGTTTACGTTCGAACCTTCCGACTATCTTTTGGGAAACGCGGTAGTCAGCAGTATCAGCGGAGTATTAATTTCCCTGGTGTGCTGCGGAATGATTAATTTTAACAATACAGCTATTCAACAGGTGTAGTTTTCCAGATGGCTAAGAAAAAATCGCAGTGGGCTCAGGTTGGAAAAAGGGAGATCGAACTGTCCAACCTCGATAAGGTGCTTTTCCCCGAGGATGGTATTGTAAAAGCCGAGGTCATTGAGTACTACCTGAAAATAGCGCCCACGTTGCTGAACCATGTCAACGGCAGGGCATTGACATTGATCCGGTTTCCTGATGGAATAACCGGTGAGAGTTTCTATCAGAAGAACAGGCCGGAATGGGCTCCGGACTGGATCGAATTCGTTACGCTGGGGAAGGAAAAGAAAGACTACATCATTGCGACCGAACCAGCGTTATTAGTGTGGCTTGCGAACCTGGCATCGCTTGAGATTCACCAGCTTCACAGCCGCAAACCAAACTTTGATAACCCGGACTACATGGTCTTTGACCTGGATCCGCCCGAAGGTTATCCGTTCAAAAAGCTGATACCCATTGCTGTTGCGTTGAAAGAGACCATCGAAAAGTATGGGTACACACCTTACGTCAAGACGACAGGAGGCAAGGGACTGCACATTTGTTGCCCTATCGAATCGCGTTGGGATTTTCATACCGTTTTTGAAGCTGCCCAGGATATCGCAAAACCGTTTGTTGAAGCGCATGCCGATTCGGTAACACTACAGATAAAAAAAGATGCCCGGAAAGGCAGGGTTCTTATCGATATTTTCCGGATCCGCTCTGGTCAAAGTATTGTGTCACCGTATAGCCTTCGCGGGAGGAACGGAGCCCCGGTATCCATGCCGCTTACCTGGGAAGAGCTCCAGCATCTGGGCAGTCCGTTGGAGTTTACCATCCGGAACGCTGTAGATAAGGTTCTGTCGGACGGAGATGCCTGGGAAGGATTTGATGCCTACGCGGTAGAACTGCACACACACCGTACAAGGCCGTCAGAACGCAAAAAGCCGGCAAACCCCGATGGCAGCAAACACAAGTCGCCCGAGCAACTGGAGGCCTATTCCAGGAAGCGGAATTTCAATAAGACTCCCGAACCGGGCGTTAAAATTGGTGAAGAGACCGGTAACCGTTTTGTCGTACACCGGCACCATGCTTCCCGGTTGCACTACGATCTTCGCCTTGAGCAGGATGGGGTTCTGAAGTCATGGGCCGTGCCGAAAGGATTGCCGCCGTATCCAGGTGTGAAACGCCTTGCCGTTCAGACAGAAGACCATCCCATCGAATACCTGACCTTCGATGGCAAGATACCCAAAGGACAGTACGGCGCCGGTGAAATGTGGATCTATGCCCTGGGGAAATATCAGATCACTAAAGACAAGAAGGACGGGTTCTATTTCCGGTTGAACAGCAAGGAAATAACCGGTGAATACAGAATTCACAAGATGAAGGATAAAGAATGGCTGATGGAACGAGTGGATGAACCACAGGTGAACTACCTGCACCATGATATTCAGCCGATGCTATCTGAAAACGATACGAAGCCACCAAAGGGTGACGACTACCTTTTTGAAGTGAAGTGGGATGGTATCCGGGCGCTGATCATGCTGGAAGACGATCAGCTGAAAATTAAAACCCGCAATCAAAACGACGTGACGCTTCAGTTTCCTGAGCTCCAGCTTTCTTCCAAGGCATTCCGGGCAACGAACGCAGTATTCGACGCGGAGATCGTCTGCCTGGATGATCAGGGTAAACCGGTGTTTAAGCGTGTGATCAACCGCTTGATGAGCACAGGTGAAACGGCGATCCGGAAACTGACCAAAACAAACCCGGTGTATTGCTACATCTTTGATTGCCTCTATCTGGATGGACGGGCGCTTATCAATGAACCGCTGATCAAACGAAAGGAATGGCTTAAAGATGCCGTTCGTGCCGATACTCCATATCGGATAAGTGAACACGTCGACGACGGTGAGTCGCTCTTTGAAGCAGCCAAGCTCCATGTACTCGAGGGAATCATGGCCAAGCGGAAAGACAGCAAATACCTGCCCGGCAGACGAAGCGATCTCTGGATCAAGATCAAAGTGCGCCAGACATCCGAATGCATCATCATCGGCTATACGCAGGGAAATGGTAACCGGAGTCGCGTGTTTGGCGCGCTCCACATCGCTGAACGGATAGGTCACGAGCTTCACTACCGGGGAAAGGTGGGTACCGGCTTTGATGACCAGACAATCGGTGAAATATTTAACGTCTTGAAAAAAACCGGATCCGTTAAAAAACCATCCGTAACCGGTAAAGTTCTGGATGAAAAGATATCGACATGGCTGGAGCCTGAAGTGGTAGCGGAGATTAGTTATTCCAAATTAACGCCGGACAAGATGTTCCGGGAGCCGGTATTCGTCAGGCTCAGGCCGGACCTCAGCCCCGTATTGTAACGGTCCGCAGCCGGCGGGCAACACGGTTATTTGCAGATGTCTCTTTTCATCTTTTCACTTACTGCCTGCCCGAGTGATTCCGCTTTCTTCAGGTCGTCGCAGGCCTCTGGAGCCAGCTTGAGCTTCTGCCGCGCAATGGCCCGGTTGTAAAAGGCATAGGCATAACCGGGATTGTATGTGATCGCAACGGTATAGTCTTCTACTGCTTCGCGATGCCTTCCCTGTTTTGAAAGTACGTTACCACGGTTGAGCCATGCTTTTTCAAATTTTTCATTTAACTCGATCGCTTTCGTATAATCTGAAAAGGCACCTTTCAGGTCGTTCATTTTTTCTTTGACAATACCCCTGTTCAGCCATATCTCAGGGTCCCTGTCGTTGATCTCCAGGGCGCGATTGTAATCGTCCAGCGCGCCTTTGTAATAGCCGCCTTCCATCCGCTGGTAGGCACGCTCGAGGTAAGGGTATAGCATACTGGAATCGCTCTCAATTGCCTTTTCCAGTTCATCCAGCGATTCGGATGCCTGACCAAGTTCGCGCTTCAGTATCGCAACGTTGTGCAGGGCGGCACCGTGATCGGGGTTCAGCGCAAGCGCCTTCCGGTAGTCACCCATCGCGGATGTATCACGGAGGGCCATTTTTGCAATACCCCTGTTCACGTAATAGTCCGGATCCTTCCCTTGCAGGGCGATGGCTGAGTCTAGCCAGCGGATTGCCTGGTTATAATTTTTCAACTGAGTTTCAACCATTCCGAGGTAATTGTAGTACTGCGGTTTTACGGCGCTTTGCGCTGTCGTTATCTGATTCGTTCCCGTACTCGAAGCTGACCGCTTGAAGTAAATCGTCGTGGTTGCCCCCGGGGGTAATACCAGCAGTTTCAGAAAGTCTTCTTTCGCCTGCGTATACATGCCCATCCGATACCGTAGTGCAGCCAGACTATACAGAGCCTCGGGTTGATCGGGTTTCAGTTCCAGGAAAATGTTGTAATCGAGGTGAGCACCCTGAAGGTCCTTCAACTGTTCGCGGGTCGCAGCCCGTGATAGGTATGCATCGGCATAACCGGGACTTTCCTGGATACATTTATCAAACAGTGAAAGTGCTTCCGCATAGTCAGCCCGGTTGTAGGCTTCTTCGCCTTTTTCAAAGAGTTTTACGATATCCGCCCGGCGCTCCTGTGCATGTGCAAGGGCAGCAAATACCAAAAGCCATATCATACAGAAAATTCTCATCACCTGGAAATTTAACGAAATAATCTGTCCGATAATGCAAACTCTTTGCGGGAATTCGTGTTTAAATACTGCATGGAGACCACAAAAAAAAGTACCCGCAAAACGGGGGGTAAAATTACGGAAGACAAGATCCGGACTTCCTATATCAATCACTTGCTAACTCTGGGCGCACGCCCTGCGTCCGTCTACAAGTTCTGCCTGGATCTGGGTATCCGGGAAGATGAGTTCTACAATCACTTTGGTTCATTCGACAGTGTTGAAAAGCATATCTGGAAGGAGTTCATCGACAAGGCTATCAACCGGTTAAAGGCCGATGACTCGTATCACTCGTTCAGCACCCGTGAAAAGGTCCTGGCGTTTTACTATACACTCCTGGAGGAGTTAAAGCAAAACAGGAGCTTTATACTGTTTCAGTTGGAACACTCCAGAAAACCGGAGCTGGTGCCGGATTACATCAAAGGGTTCAAGACATCCTTTGAATCGTACTTCGAGACAACACTCATGGAAGGCAAGGGGAACGGAGAGGTCGCCAACAGACCTATTCTGGATAAAAGATATCCTCAGCTTTTCTGGCTCCATATGGGATTTATTCTCCTGTTCTGGAAGGAAGATGATAGCCCCGGATTTGAAAGAACTGATGCCGCTATTGAAAAGTCCGTGAATCTGGCATTTGACCTGATCGGAAAGGGTGCCGTGGATTCTGCCATCGACTTTGCCAAATTCATATACCAGACTAAATCGAAATAAAACGCTATCGTGAAAGAATTCGACCGCATTCCCGTATCTAAAGTTCAGCGGGCTTCAAAATTCATCAGTACAGGGGCAAAGATCGGTACGAACTACCTCAAACATTACGGAAAAAAACTCATCAACCCGGAGATGGGCCGGGAGCAACTGCATGAGGATAATGCGAAGGACATCTATAACTCGTTGAGCGAACTGAAGGGTGGCGCGCTGAAGGTGGCACAGATGCTAAGCATGGATAAGAATCTGCTGCCGACCGCCTACCAGCAAAAGTTTTCCATGGCGCAATACAGCGCGCCGCCGTTATCATACCCATTGGTTGTAAAGACCTTCCTGAAATATTTCGGCAAAGGACCGGATAAGATTTTTGACACCTTCACCACGAAAGCGGTAAACGCCGCTTCCATGGGACAGGTGCATCAGGCCGTACTGGGCAGGAAAAAATTCGCGGTGAAAATTCAGTACCCGGGTGTGGGGGATAGTGTTAAATCGGATCTGGCGATGGTTAAACCTATTGCGCTGGCAATGTTTAAGTTAAACCCGGTAGAATACGATGAATTCATACAGGAGGTAGAGTCCAGGATGCTGGAAGAAACTGACTATGCCTTGGAGCTCGAGCGTTCAATAGATCTCTCCGAAAAAACCCGTCATATCCGGAACATCGTTTTTCCGACCTACTATCCCGAGTTTTCCAGCGACAAGATATTGACGATGGACTGGTTGGAAGGTAAGCCGTTGGGTGAGATTTTAAACACACCGGTTCCGCAGGATGCAGCCGACAAACTTGGACAGGCGATGTGGGACTTCTATCACTTCCAGATGCATACGCTCAAAGCTGTGCACGCGGATCCGCATCCGGGTAACTTCATCATTACTCCCGATTACAAACTCGGCATTATCGATTTCGGATGTGTGAAGGAGATCCCGCCTGACTTCTATTCGCTTTACTTCCAGCTGATGGACAGGAAAATCCTTACCGATCCTGAAATGCAGGGTAAAGTATTCAGCCAGTTACGGTTTATTTACCCGGAGGATTCGAAAAAGGAAAAGGAATTTTTTACCTCCATTTTTGTAAAATTGGTCGAACTCCTGAGCAGACCATTTCGTGCCGAGGAGTTCGATTTTGCCGATAATGCCTATTTCGATGAATTGTATTCCTTTGGTGAGAAACTTTCCACGATGAAAGAACTGAGGGACTCAAAAAAGGCAAGGGGAGTCCGCGATGCCGTCTATATAAACCGCACATATTTCGGGCTGTATACCATCCTGCACGATCTCAAGGCGAAGATCAGAACCGCGTATTGAAAGGCTGGAACCCGACGCAGTGTCTCAGCCGGACCGGCATCCCGACTGCTGGTCGGAAACCGTTCTAAATTTTGCACATAGAATTTTGAAACTGAAACATTTTCAATAACTTAGTGCCTTCTTGTTCATTTTTTAATCTAACTAAATTGTTATGAGAGCGATCTGGAAAGGCCACATTCAATTTTCCCTCGTTACCATTCCGGTAAGGATTTATAACGCGATCGATACTGCACAGACCATAAGTTTTAACCTGCTGTCAAAGGAAGGTCATAACCCGGTCAGTTACGAAAAGAAGGACAAGGTTACCGGTAAGTCTCTCCGCCAGGAAGATATTGTGAAAGGCTATCAGTACGAGCCCGGGCAATATGTTATCATCGAGCAGGAGGATTTTGAAAAGGTAAAACTCAAGAGTGAAAAGGTTATCGAAATAGAGGGATTTGTTAATACGGATGAGGTACATCCGACTTTGTTTGAAACGCCGTATTTTATTGGACCTGATGGGGATGTCGCCGCCAAGACCTACGGATTGTTGTCGGAAACGTTAAAACAGTCGGGTAAGATTGCCGTGGGAAAAGTGGTGCTTCGCGACCGCGAAACGCCGTTGCTGCTGGCCCCGCACGGGAAGGGTATTGTCATGTACCGGCTGCGATATCCTGATGAAGTCAAGGACATCAACGAGGTCCCTCAGCTGCTTGAGGTAAAGGCTGACAAGGAGCAGCTTAAGCTAGCCAAAACCCTGGTGGATTCCATGTCGAAAAAATTCACCCAGATCGAAATGAAGGATCATTACTATGATGCGCTCAAGACGATCATCGACGCGAAAATTGAAGGCAAAGAAGTGGTGATTGTCGAAGAGGAAGCACCCAAAGTGGTCGATATTATGACAGCCCTGAAGGCGAGTATAGATGCCGCCAAAAAACCCATGGAAAAAGCGAAGGGTGGTTCGGATGCCAAGGAAAAAACGGAAAAGCAAAAAACTGCACGCCGCAAAGCAAGCTGACGGTCGCCTTGTTAGTCTGATGCCGGTGTACCGCATTGTTTCCGTCGGAAATGACTCAGATATAAATGTTTCCCGGATACTGTTAACTTTGCAGTTCGATGGCAAAGGTTGTAAAATTCCCGATTCCTACCCCCGAGAAGTTTGGTCCGCAGCGCGTTCGTACAAAAAAGGATGCGCCGGCGTCGAGACACGGACAACTTAACCTGTTTACCGGGGGTAAGGTTGTACGCCTTAACCGTTTGTCTGATTTTGAAGAAGCGTTGATCAATGACGACCAGGGTGACAACCGGGCTGCCCATAAGTTATACCTCAAAGCGATCGAAGCGGGAGAGGCCCTTGCAGATTCGTACTGCAACCTCGGGATCATTGAATGGCAGGAAGGGAATCAGACAAAGGCTATCAATTATTTTACCTTGTCTCTTCAGCACGACCCAAGACACTTCGAGGCCCATTATAACCTGGCGAACCTCTATGGAGAAATCGGTAATTTTCCCCTCGCTATTGCACATTACAAGATATCGATGGAGTTGCAGCCTTCCTTTCCAAACAGTTACTTTAACCTGGGATTAACACTGGCGATGAACCGGCAATTCACAGAAGCCATAGACATTCTGAATCAGTACCGGACGTTGACCTCGCAGGAAGATCATCAGCAGGTTGATGACCTGATACAGAAGCTGATGCAGGCGCGCTGAATCACAGCGTCCAGATGGTAATGAAGAAAAGGCAAAACCGGTAAGCCTCCAGTGCCAGAAACAGGCCAAGCACACCCAGCATCGCTTTGAAGATCCGCCGTTTTCCTTTCTGGCCGTAGAATACCCGTGCCGCATTGTAGATGTAAAGCGCATTGGTAAGCACAAAGATAATGGTCAGCGTCAGATCGTTCAGGTGGTGAATACCCCATGCAAAATGCCCCCATTTGAACAGTGCGTCAAAGACCAGGAATACCAGGGACAGACCAATGGCATTCAGTGCCAGGTTAAAACTGGTGAGTTCGACTGAAAGGGCAAGGTGGTCGGTGAAATAGCGATCCTTTTTTTTAAAGATCAGACTCAACGGAACCGCTGACAGCAATACAAAGATCACCAGCAGCAGCTTCGCGAGGCTTGTCGTTTTGGAGTTATAAATGAGTTCAAAGCCCTGCATGCTTAACCCTTCTTCAGCGATTTTTCTTTCCACAACTTCCATTGCCAGCTGACGGTGAGGAAGCACGTGAAGCTGCGTATAAAGACTGGAATTAAACATTTGCAGAACCGGGAAAAGGAAGTAGATCAGGTTCAGAATAAAAAACATTTGAAGAGGCCGCATATACTTCACCCGGCGACCATCGACATATTCCCGCGAAAGGAATCCCGGATTCCGGATCGTAAGCCAAAGAGACCGTGCAAACTTATTGTCTACAATAGTAGTCGATATCAGGACCTTGCTCAGGAATACGGAAAACTTCCGGTCTTTGGGTTCGAGTACTTTTTCACCGCAGACATTACAGTAGGTCCCCTCAAAGGTATGACCACAACTCTTGCAGGTACGGCCGGCCGTAATCGGTTCACTCACTTGATTTGTTTTGGGTACGAAGATACGTAATGGCTTGTACCCGTCACGAGTTGCCCTGTAAGTCCTTCAGAACCCGGCGTGCCCGCGACACGAAAGCGGGGGAAGAGTAGGGAAGCAAATCCTCCAGAATGATCCCTAATTCCCGGCCTAGTTCAGGCTCGGTCTTGATCACCCGTGATAAAGCCGTCATGGCAAACACTTTGACGGCTACCGGCTCCCGCTTGTCGCGAAGGTAACGAAATCCCAGTTCGATGACCGCAGCATGCTGCGAACGGGGTATTTCGATAAATTGAAGCATCCTCATCGTATTCCTTTTTACTGCCGGATGAATGGCCGGCTTGTCCAGGTACCGCAGCAGTCGGCTGAGATATGGCCTTACCAGGGAAGGGTATCGCTCGGCGCAAATCGACAACGGCCAGGCGGCTCGCTGGGTAACTCTGTAAGGGCCAGTAAGATAAACCTCAACCAATTCTTTAAATAAGGCCTTATTCTGACCCACATGGTCAGCAATTTTGGTCGCCCGGGCTCTGGTGTGCTCTTGGAGGATTGCTTTTCGTAAATCCATTCGAAGCCTTATTTGATCAATTATCGGAGTTAAAGGCAGGTAATCAATTGTGAACAAGTGGCATGGGGGTATTCAGCTACTTTTATCCTACCACACCAAAACACCGGACCTATGGAAGTATTCATTACTATTTTCTCTACGGTAGCCATCCAGCTAGGTATCTGTATTTTCTGCTTCGTCAAAAAGCGCTCAGAAGTCACCCTTAGCCGATAACTGAAAGGCGACGATAAATGACAGGATGGCGATCACAAAGCCATACATAAAAATGCTGTAGGCGATCCGAAGGTACCGGTATTTTGTACCCAGCACTTTTCCCAGATAATAGATATCCTTGATCAGACTTCCGTACAGGTAATCTGCGTCTTTCATCATTTCCTTCATACTCCATTCATAATCTTCTACGTTCATCGCGTGGAAGTTTCCGAAGAAAAGCAGGTTTGTTTTCTTATTCTTGATGTCTTCCCGCGTGAACTTTCCGGACGAAACATTCGGGCGGCTGGCCAGAATCGAAAACACCATGGTAGCCAGGCACACGGAGATCAGCAATACGGTCGGGTAGGTGAGGTAAGCATTCTCCTCCAGCTTGCGGATGAGCACCGAAACAATCAGGGAGAGGATGATCGAATTGATCGTGATCAATATACTTGCCTTGCTGTCAACCATTTGGCTGAGCATTATGTGGTTGTGGGAAGTTGTCCTGAACATGGTTTCGATGCCACGGTCTGGTTTTAAGACACTGACTTTGTCCAGCTTGGACCGGAGTTTAACAACTTCTTCCTGCAGTTTCCGGTATTTCTTTTTGCTGATCTCGGGTTCCAAATATTTCTTTAATCTTTTGATGTTTTTTTGCTTTCCCTCTTCCAGGATCGTTTGCCCGTAGGGTGTATGATACCGGTGGGTTTCCATGAAGTCGATGTTGTGCTGGATCCACTCCTGGTCGCTCATGTCTTTATACCCATTGGTTGTCCATTCACGCCGTAACAGGTCGCTCTTTGCGGCACCGGTGTGGGTCGAAAGGTGGTGAAGATCGGCATCGCAGAGAACCTTGTCGATAATTGTCCGGGGTTTCTGAGGCACTTTGGTAGCCATGATCGCGTCGGAGACAAGCTTTATTTTTTTGGGAGATAGGTTCAGCTTTGTCAGAAATTCCCCGGCGAATTTCGCGGAAAACTCTTCATGATTCTCAGGTCCGTTCTTATAACCGATGTCGTGAAGCCAGCCGGCTATCAGCGCGAGTTCAAGGTCTTCATCCGACATGTCACTGTGCCTGCCGATGTCATTAACGGCATCAACAACATCGAGTGTATGTTGAATATTGTGAAATGGATACTTGGCAAAAGCAGGATCTCCGAAAATCTGCTCTGCCAGTGACCTCGCCTGCCGTACTAAATCCGAATCCATAGATTGATAAAGGCTAAAGGTAAAAAATATTTTATCTTGACGGCCTACCCGTGGGTTAGAATAGCACAGGGGGTTAATTGTTTCCTATCCTAATATAGAGCATGATCAGGCGGCTTGCAATTATATCGTTCATGGCAAAACGGTTACATCTTCTCGCTTTTTTTATTCTCCCGGCTACCCTGGCTGCACAGGTTGAACCCGCTGTGGTTGCTCACACCCTATACCTCGTCGGCGACGCGGGAGAGCCATCGATCGTCGGTCAGCCCCTCGGTAACGTCCTTAACAAAAAGATCATCGAGTCAGGCAGCCATACGACCGTCCTTTTTCTCGGTGATAACATTTACCCTGCCGGAATGCCGGATCAGGGTGCCAGGAACAGGCGGGAAGCAGAGGAGATCATGGGGGCGCAGACGGACTGGTTAGCGGGGTCGAAAGCGGGAGGGATATTTATTCCCGGTAACCACGATTGGCAAAAGGGAAGGAAAAGGGGAAGGGCCTATGTGAACAATCAGCAACGCTGGGTCGATTCACTTAAACTTGCTCATATCACTTTCCTGCCACGCGACGGATGTCCAGGCCCTGTGGAAATTCCATTGACGGATAATAGCGTTCTCGTGATCCTGGATACACAGTGGTTCCTTCATCCCTGGGATAAACCCGGAGAAGATAGTGATTGCGAGTCCAAAGATCCCGCTGGCTTGTGGATCCTGCTCCATGACATCTTTACCAGAAATGAAGGTAAACGGATTATAATCGCCGCACACCATCCCCTGATCAGCTATGGTGAGCATGGCGGTATATTTAAGATGAAAGATCATTTATTCCCTTTAACTTCCTTAAAATCAAATCTTTATATTCCACTACCACTACTGGGCTCCATCTATCCGATGTACCGGAAATGGTTTGGAAACGTGCAGGATATTTCGCACCCCCAGTATCGGGAGCTAAGTAAGAATCTCAGGTCGCTAATGGCAAAATACCCCGGGACGATTTACGCTTCCGGACATGAACATGCGCTGGAGTATATTACCAGGGACAGTACACATTTTGTCGTTAGCGGCTCCGGCTCCAAAACGACATATGTCAAAAAGAAAGCGTATGCGGAATACGCTGAGCCCGTCCGGGGATTTGTGAAACTCACGATCCTGACAAACGGCGCCGTAACACTGGAGTACTGGCAGGCAGACGGCGATGTTCCGGATGGTGCACTACGATTTAAAAAGGTTTTGTCTACTGACCGTGTAATGCACCCGCACGAATCGTTACCGGCGGAGCAATTGCGTAAGACGATCCGCGTCAGAGCGAGCGGCCGCTATCAGGCCGGCAACTTCAAGCAGGTAATACTTGGAAAGAACTACCGGTCGGCCTGGACGCAGGAAGTGGAAGTCCCCTTTTTTGATTTCAGCAGCGACAAGGGTGGGTTAAAGGTCCTGCAAAAAGGAGGTGGCATGCAAACCCTTTCACTCCGCTTAGCCGATTCGGCCGGTAGAGAATTTGTCCTTCGATCCGTGGAAAAATTTCCCGAAAAAGCAGTCCCCGAAACCTTTCGAAAAACCTTCGCGCAGGACCTCGTTCAGGACCAGATCTCCGCATCCCATCCGTATGCGGCGTTGCTGGTTCCGCCTCTGGCACGGGCCGCCGGATTGTACCATACCAACCCCAGATTGGTCTTTATCCCCGACAACAAAGCCCTTGGAATCTACCGGCGGGATTTTGCAAATACACTCGCTCTGTTTGAAGAGAGACCAAACGGCGACTGGTCAGATGCAGCGAATTTTGGGCATTCAAAACGCATTATTAACACAAGTAAAGTTCTCGAAAGCATACAGAATCACCCAGAGCACCGGGTCGATGAGACTTTTGTGCTGCGTGCACGCCTGTTTGATATGTGGATCGGAGACTGGGACAGGCATGACGATCAGTGGCGATGGGCTACCCGGACAGCCGGAGATTCAGTCGTTTTCCAGCCGATTCCAAGGGACAGGGACCAGGCATTTTTTGTGAATGAAGGGCTCGTCCCAAAACTCTGGAGCCGGCGGTGGACGCTGCCGCAATTCGAGGGATTTGACGACCGGATAAACTGGCCACCGGGCCTTGCCTATGGTGCCCGTTATTTTGACCGGTCTTTCCTGACCGGGCTGTCGCGCGAAACCTGGGTGGAAGTAGCGTCGGATCTTCAGAACCGCCTCACAGATGGCGTCATCGACAACAGCATTCATGAATGGCCGCATGTAATCTCTGCGCTCGACGGTGAAAAGATCACACGCAAACTCAAGGCAAGAAGGTCCGGCCTGCTAACGGATGCCCTATTGTATTATGAGTTCCTGGCCAGGTACGTCGACGTTTCAGGATCGAACGAAAGTGACCTTTTTTTGGTGGACCGGCTCCCCGCAGGAGATGTCCAGGTCAGAAGGTATGCGATAGGCGATGACGGCTCTGGATCGAAGACATACGACCGGCTTTTCAAACGATCGGAAACCCGGGAGATACGGTTGTACGCGCTGGCAGGCGAAGATAAGGTCCTCGTCAGCGGTGTATCGGCGAAGAGCATCCTGCTACGGGTTATCGGTGGCGATGGGAGGGATTCAGTTATCGATAAATCGACAGTTAACAATTTGAAAAACAATACATTATACTATGATCTAAACGTGGGAAACCACCTTTCAGGAAAGGAGACAGGGGATCGCCGGCGCAAGGACCCGGCCGTTAACCATTACGACCGCCGTGCCTTCAAATACAACAAACTTTCACCCTTCCTCTCAGGCCAGGTAAACGCGGATGAGGGCTTCTTTTTCGGCGGCGGGATGTCATACCAGGCGGAAGGTTTCAGGGGAATTCCTTTTCGCGAACGACACTTTGTTCTGTTCAACGCCGCGTCCGCCACGGCTTCGTATGAAATCTCTTACCATGGAACCTTCAACAATGTTTTTGGCGATTGGGGACTGGAGACCTTCGGCAATTATAAGTTTCCGGGTTACGTCAACAACTTCTTCGGCCTGGGGAATGAAAGCGTTTTTGACGAAGACATTGATCAACGGCCGGGCATCAGTATTGACCAGGCGATCGACTATTACAGGTATAAATTTCAGGAGCTTAAACTTGAAACCTACCTGACCCGGCAGACCGGAAGTGGCAGTTCATTCAAGATCGGCCCCGCCTTTCAACAGGTCAGGGCAGGACCACGCCCTGCGGAAAACCGGTTCATCAGTGAATTTGCCACGACCAGGCCATACGACATACTCGGCGAGACCAACCTGTATACAGGTGCGAGCTGGAAATTTCTTGTGGACATGCGAAACAATCCACGCTTTACCACCCGTGGAGTAATCTTTGACGTCACCGGCCGTAACATGGTGGGCCTCACTGGAAATGCAGGTAATTTTTCATCCTATGAGAGCTTCGTATCTTTTTATCAAACCTTCAGACTGCCTGCCAGGTTTGTTTTCGCTTCACGTGTCGGCGGCGGTATCAGCAGGGGGGATTGGGAATTTTTCCAGGCACAAATTCTCGGGCGCGATATGGAACTCAGGGGATTCAGGAAAATGAGGTTTTATGGTGACCGTAAATTCTATACGAACCTGGAGATGAGAATAAAACTGTTCAGCTTTCGGACCTATATATTTCCGGCAACCCTGGGCATACTGGGCTTTCACGATCTCGGCCGTGTGTGGTATAAGGACAATAACGGAAATGATCCCACAGCGGAAAACGGTAAATCCCGGAAATGGCACAAAGCCTGGGGCGGCGGGATTTGGTTCACCCCATTTAACATGACTGTATTATCCCTGGAAGGGGCGCATTCGTCTGAAGGTACACTGGGCTATGTGCGGCTGGGTTTCCTGTTCTGACCAGAAGCCCGGTATGCCTATTAGTTTAGGCGAATATTCTTTATCTTGCCCGTCAGAGCCGGGATATAATTCTACTGCGTATGGTGTGGTTGTTCGGGAATTACAAAAGATTATTCCTGTTGTGGTGGCTTTTTACGTTGAATACTCCGGGCAAAGCTGATCCGTCTCCCGGAATCAAGTTTATTGAGAACAAAAATCAATGGTCTGAAGAGATCCATTTTTCAGCCCGTGTCCCGGGTGGCCGGATGTTTATTCGGCCGGGTGGATTTAATTATTACTTTTTGGATGAGGTGAAGCTACAGGCCCTTCACGAGCACAGTCACAACGAAGTAAACGAATCTGACGGCGCAGGAGAAAGAGACCGGCAGATTGACGGAAGTGCTGTCTCCGTCCGGTTTCTGGGAGCAAATACAAGCCTGACGCCCAGGCCATTCGGCCGATCATCGGAGTATTACAACTATTTTCTCGGCACGGATACCTGTCGTTGGGCAACCAATGCCTATGCTTACAATGGGTTTATTTACCCTACACTTTACGCCGGTGTTGACTTAAAAGTCTATTCATCGGGTAACAGTCTCAAATACGATTTTATAGTTGCACCAAATTCGGATGCTTCTGCCATCCGGTTGGAGTATCAAGGTGCGGATAAACTGGAGATCGACCCATCCGGGGATCTCCTCGTGAAGACAGCACTGGGTAGTATGATCGAAAAGAAGCCAGTAGCCTATCAGTTTATCGACGGCCGGAAAGTTTTCGTGGCATGCCGCTATGTGCTCTCCGGCAAACAGATGTCTTTTTCTTTTTCAGAAGGCTACGATCCGTGTTATGAACTGGTGATCGATCCGTTGTTGATATTCTCGACGTACTCCGGATCCACCGCCGATAACTGGGGAAGCACGGCAACGCCCGGTGAACACGGTATGTTGTATTCGGCCGGCGTAACGAACCTGGGTAATTATGGCGGAACGTTTCCGGCGACGGCAGGAGCGTTTCAGGTCAACTATGGAGGATTGTATGATATCGGAATATTAAAATACGACTCAACGGGACAACAGCTTTTATATGCTACTTACCTGGGCGGAACAGGGACCGAATCGGCACACAGCCTGGTCATGAATTCAAAAAACGAACTGGTTGTTTTAGGGACCACCGGTTCATCCGATTTCCCCACTACGCTGAACGCTTTTGACCGGTCCTTCAATGGTGGTGTGGGAGTAACGGGAATTGTCGTACCCTATTACACCGGGACCGATGTGTTTGTCGCGCGGATCAGCCCGGCGGGAAACCACCTGCTGGCGTCGACGTTACTCGGAGGGACACAGAACGACGGACTGAACCCATTGTACGGTGCGCTGGAAAAAAATTACGGGGACCAGCTTCGGGGGGACGTAATTACCGATGACGATGGAAATATTTTTATTAGCACCGTTACATCCTCTCCGGATTTCCCGGCTGTGAATAGTATCGATAATTCGTATAACGGTGGTCCTACGGACGCTGTAATTGCCATGCTCGATGAGGATCTCACGCAAATCAAGTGGTCGACGTTCCTGGGTGGTTCGCAGACAGACGGTTCGCTGACACTGAAGTTCGATGAGTCGAAAAACATCTTTGTTGCCGGGGGAACAAATAGCGCTGATTTCCCTGTATCGCCAAACGCCTATCAAACACAATTAGGTGGCGACGCCGACGGATGGATCGCCAGCATCAAACCCGACGGTACAAGTATAATCCAGGCGACGTTCACAGGAACGTCGGCGTTTGACCAGGTTTACTTCCTGGACCTTAATGCAAACGACGAAGTATATGTGTATGGCCAGACAGCCGGGAATTTCCCCGTTACACCGGGCGTTTACAGCAATCCAAACAGCGGACAATTCATTCAGAAGTTTAACACATCGCTAACCAGTCTCCTCTTTTCAACAGTTGTTGGCTCGGGACGAGGTACACCCGATATTTCACCTACGGCGTTTCTCGTAAATGAATGCAATAACCTCTACCTGGCCGGCTGGGGTGGCGCCATCAATATTCAGTCGCTTCACTGGCAAGGGAGTACCTTCGGAATGCCGATCACTTCAGATGCATTCCAGAAAACAACATCGGGGTCGGATTTTTATTTTATGGTTTTGACCGACGATGCATCGCAGCTGCTATACGGTACCTACCTGGGTGGTACTTTATCGCGTACCCATGTAGATGGCGGCACCAGCCGGTTTGACAAAGGTGGAATTGTATACCATGCTGTTTGTTCAGGTTGCCGTGTATCGACGAATGATCGTCCCGATTCCGATTTTCCAACAACACCGGGGGCCTGGTCTGCGACAAATAACAGTGGAAACTGTAACAACGCGGCTTTTAAGTTTGATCTTTCCTCTCTCAAGGCGCGGCTTCAGTCAAATTCTGTCGCGTTGGATATGCCCGGTCTGAACAAGGTTTGTATACCCGACAAGATTGTCTTTCAGAACTTCAGTATCGGCGGTGAAATTTTTGAGTGGGATCTTGGCGACGGAACCCGGCTCACAAAAACCGACACATCGATGATTATTCACGAATATGCTGCAACCGGAAGTTATACGGTCTGGCTAAAGGCCATTGACAGGGGAACATGCAAGGGTGAGGATTCCGTATCACTGAGGGTAGATGTATTTATTGCCGAGACGCAGGTTCAGGATGACGATGATATGTGCTTCAATACACCATATACGTTGCAGGCCAGCGGAGGAGCGACTTATCAGTGGACCAGCGAAGACGGCGATTTTCAATCGACAAGTCCGAATCCCGTTGTAAACCCGAAGGACACAACACGCTACTTTATCATAATCACGGAAGCATCGGGATGTATTCAGGATGATACCGTTCAGCTGAATGTGATCCCGCTGATCGAGCCGGAATTTGAAATGGACAGAAGCGCGGAATGTTTCGAACGGCCATCGATCAGGGCTGTCAGCACAACGGACAGCCTAAAGGAAGGAGACCGACTTTATTTTGATTTTGGCGACGGTTCGACCAGTGACGCAACGGAGGTTGAACACGATTTTGAAGATGACGGTCTTTATACCGTAAAACTGGTCGCGGTCCGGGAATTCTGCGTCACCGAAAAGATACTGCCTATGCCTGTCTTTAAATTGAAAATTCCGAATATCATAACACCCGGTCGGAGCGATGATACTAATGATAAATTTACCATTCAGTTAGGTGATCTCCCTGGGGTGACGCCTCTTACCTACGGTTTTAAGACCAATGTGATTATTTACAACCGTTGGGGCAGTAAAGTATTTGAAGCGCAGGATTACCAATTCGACTGGGATGGTGATAGCCTGGCGGCTGGAATATATTTCTATGAGGTAACTGTTGATGGTCATGCTACCTGCAAGAGCTGGATCCAGCTAGTTAAATGACACCTTTGAAAGAGTCACTTCGGTCTGACAATAACCGTTTTTGTATTGTTCCTTTTGCTGATGAAGTTCTTCAGGTTCAATGTTTTCTGTACCGCCAGGCTGTTCTCCTGGATCTTTTTGGCAACTACCTGCTTTTTCCGATTGCTACTTTTTTTAGGCATATCTCACCCTATTCAGACAGTAATATATAAAAATTCACTTTTTTTCCGAAGCACCGCTTATGGAAAATCCGGATGATTGATCAGGTATTGCTGTGTTTTTATTTTTTTTGAGGATCTTTTTTGTATTTTTGATTATCATGGAAAACAGCGTAGTCAAGGACTGATTTTTTAAACTAATATCGAGGCGCTCTGCCTTCGTTCCTGACCTCCGTTCCGGGGGTAAATGAATATTTATTGTCTTATTGTAAATTATTCTTGCATGATTGCGATAACTACGTTATTTCGATTCATGAGGATACTGCGTGTGGGAGTGCTCTATAAACATTTGGAGGACTACTTACCGGGTTCATTCATGAATGCCGTCCGAAAATTTGCCGATTCATATGCTTTCTTTCCCCTTGTCATTGAATCGGAATTAATACCACAATATCGACGGTCGTTAAAATTCCTAACCAGGTACCTAGGCGCCAGGCCGTTGGGCGATTATTTGGAATTTGGCGTAGGCCACGGTACATCTATGCTTTGTATGTATAAAACCCTTCGTAAACCAAAGTTCAATCGTGTTCGGCTTTTTGGATTTGATTCATTTGAGGGATTGCCTCCCCATGATGACCATCACGGTCCGGATTCACATTCATGGAAGCCCGGAGATTACGCATGCAGTTTGGAGAAAGCATCGGGTTTTCTAACGAGAAATGGCGTAGATTGGAAGCGAACATTTTTAATCAAGGGCTGGTACTACAAGGCGCTGGTAAGTGAATTGAAGGAAGTGCACCAGATCAAAAAGGCGAGTATAATAATGATTGACTGCGATATCTATCCGTCAGCCAAAGCATCGCTTGATTTTTGCGCCTCGCTGATAAAAGATACATCGGTTATTTTTTTCGATGACTGGCCCAGCGAGTATCGGGGCGAAGCCCGGGCTTTTGATGAATTTTTGAAAGAGAATCAGCACCTCAGGGCGGAAAAATACGGATCATATAAGCCCTATGGACAGATTTTTTTAGTGACGAATACGAATGCGTATTAGGATGGATTTTATAACAAACATGTAACACGTTAATTGATTGAGCATGCAGAATGAAACACTTACAACACCTATACTTTTTTTAGTATTTAACCGTCCGGATTCTACCAGGACAGTTTTTGAAGCGATACGGAAAGCCAGGCCGAAATTATTGTTCATTGCTGCCGATGGTGCCCGAAGTCATGTTCCGGATGATATCGGGAAATGTGCTGCGGTAAGGGAAGTCATTTCTAACGTCGATTGGCCCTGTGAGGTAAAAACTCTTTTCAGGGATAACAACCTGGGATGCGGACGTGGAATATCCGGTGCCATAAGCTGGTTCTTTGAGCATGTTGAGGAGGGCATTATCCTGGAAGACGATACATTGCCGTCGCCTTCATTTTTTACGTTCTGTGCAACGATGCTTGCACACTACCGCGATGATAGCCGGATCATGGAAATAGGCGGAACGATGCTGCCAAGCCGGCTTACGGATACAAGTAAATATTCTTATTACTTCTCCAACTGGGATCACATCTGGGGTTGGGCCACCTGGCGAAGGGCGTGGAAGGTATTTGATTATTCGATGAAGTATTATCCCGAGGCGATGAGAGCTGGATATTTTGAGGGAAACTATACTTCCCTGTATGAGCACTACTACATGGACTATATGTTTGAGCAGAGCCATATAAAAAACAACGATGTTACCTGGTGGAGTGTGCAATGGGGATTCTCGCGGAAGATCAATTCCGGTCTGGTTGTGGTTCCGTTAAAGAACATGGTAATCAACCTCGGACTCGGTGAGGATGCCACGAATACGAACAATGCTTCGCAATGGAGTTTTATGAAGCTTGAGGAAATGGAATTCCCAATCAGGCACCCGGAAATTATTATGCACGACAGGGTTACGGATAACGAAGTATTCAGACGTTACTTCACCACACCCCGGACCCGCATCAAGGCATTTATCAAGAATATCTGTCCGAAGAAGATCTACAATTTCGCCAAGGCTATCGTGAACCGGTCTTTTTCCCTTTCCATTGTTCTGGTCGACGAGTGTATACCAGCACTGGCGAGTTATGTGTTATAAAGAAGTTCGGAGCTTGATAAAAAATAAACCGGCTATCGGGACAAGGGGTCGCAAGCCAACAATTATTACGTTTCCTGTTATATTTTATCCTTTAATGCGATAAAATAGGGTCAAAATCCCTAAAATTGCACTCCCAAAATCAAGGGCCCATAGCTCAGCTGGTTAGAGCACTTGACTCTCCCGATAGCTATCGGGACAAGGGGTCGTTAGCTAACATTTTTATGTTTTCCTGTTATGTTTTACACAGTGAGGAACTCGATCGATTTTATATCGGAAGTTCACAGACAGAATTGGAAGAGCGAATAATCAAACACAATTCTCAATTTTACCGCGGCTCTCACTTTACTTCATCGGCATCCGACTGGAAGTTGTTTCTAGTTATTTCATGTACTTCGTTTTCACAGGCCAGGAAAATTGAGAACCACATCAAACGCATGAAGAGTCGAACATACCTTTGGAACTTGAAAAAGTACCCGGAAATGACGCAAAAACTTTTATCTCGATATGCGAAAAAATAAGGTCCAAAATCCCTAAAATTGCACTCCAAAAAGAAGGGCCCATAGCTCAGCTGGTTAGAGCACTTGACTCTCCCGATAGCTATCGGGACAAGGGGTCGCAAGCCAACAATTTTTACGTTTCCTGTTATATTTTATCCTTAAATGCGATAAAATAGGGTCAAAATCCCTAAAATTGCACTCCCAAAATCAAGGGCCCATAGCTCAGCTGGTTAGAGCACTTGACTCATAATCAAGGGGTCGCTGGATCGTGCCCAGCTGGGCCCACAAACTTATAGAACACGTGAAAAAGGGCCTCAATGCGCCCTTTTTCATTTTTAACACCAAATCAGAAAAGCCGTGAAACCCGATCCCTCCATCAAAAACCTGATCTTCGACCTCGGTGGCGTGATCATCGACCTCTCCATCGATCACACAATTCAGGCTTTTGCAGCCTTATCGGGGATTGAAAAGAAAAAAGTCTCCGAATTGTATTGTTCGCCGGGGTTTGAGGTTTACGAGAAGGGGATGATGGACGATTCCGAATTCCGGGACTATGTGAGGGAAGTTTTTGCGGTAGAGGCCCAGGCTTCCGAGATTGACGCCTGCTGGCTGGCGATGTTACGGGGACTTCCCCTGAGGAAGCTCCAGCTGCTGGAAAGGCTCAAATTACAGTACAATGTCTTTCTGCTGAGTAACACCAACAACATACACATCGAGTATATCAACAATGTGATGCTGCCTGGCGTGGTCCCTGGTTCTTACTCCCTCGACGCTTATTTTCATAAAGCATACTACTCGCATATCATGAAGAAGCGCAAACCCAACGCAGACATTTTTCTACAGGTCCTGGACGAGAACAACCTGCAGGGAAGCGAAACGCTTTTTCTGGATGACAACCTGGGAAACCTTGAAGGTGCAAATGGTGTTGGAATAAAAACGTTTCATGTGGTAACACCGGACATAATCCTGGAATATTTCGATGCGTAGAGAGCAGCGACGGGTCCTTCTTCAGGCTTTCCTCTTCATTCTCACGTTTATAACGACAACTCTTGCCGGCGCCGAGTGGACCTATGGCAAATCCATACTGATGCCGGGTTATAGCTGGGCTGATTTTTTCAGCGGCCTTGAGTTCTCTATCCCGTTTCTGCTGATCCTGACCACACATGAATTTGGTCATTACTTTACGGCGATGTATCACAAGGTCAGCGCTACTTTGCCCTATTACATCCCCGTGCCGCCGTTTCCGTTATCCATTGGAACAATGGGCGCTGTTATCCGACTTCGGTCCAGAGTGTATTCCAAAAGACAGAATTTTGATATCGGCATTTCCGGACCATTGGCGGGCTTCGTGATCGCGCTGGCCGTTCTTTACTACGGGTTTACCCACCTACCGGACCCGGAGTATATCTTTCAGATACACCCCGAGTACCGTCAATATGGCTCGGAATACGCCCAGACGGTGTACACACATCAGAACGAAAATATCATTGACATATCCATCGGCCGGAACCTCGTGTTCCTTTTCTTTGAAAACTTCGTCGCGGATCCGGCGCGGGTTCCCAATCCCCATGAGATCATGCACTATCCGTTTTTGTTTGCCGGCTATCTTTCGCTGATGTTCACCTGCCTTAACCTCCTGCCCATTGGACAACTGGATGGAGGGCATGTAGTGTACGGGTTATTCGGATTCAGTATTCACCGGCTGGTGGCATCGCTGCTGTATGTCGCGTTGCTGCTTTATGCGGGACTCGGTTTTTTTTCCAGCGATGTTGTGATGAGCACGGATGCGCAGGGGCTAAACCTGGTTTTATGGGTGGCCGGAGCGATCGCTTTTTGTTACATGGCATTATCCGGCCTGGGTCTGACCAGGCAGTTGACGATTATGAGCTCCCTTCTTATGGTCGCTCTGTTGCTGGTGCTGTCCCGTCTTTTTCCGGACCTGCAAGGCTATCCGGGCTGGCTTGTCTTTCTGTTTGTACTGGGAAAGTTCATTGGTATTCAACATCCTCCCTCCGAGATCGAGGAGCCTCTGGACGGTAAACGTATCGTCCTTGGCTGGATCGCGGTGGCGATCTTTGTGATCTGCTTTAGCCCTGCGCCGATCGTAATAAGGTAGTGTTTTACAACCTCGACCGTCTCCACTTGCTGGTCACGCTGCCGTTGTTTTTTGCGGTAGGGTGTGATACGGATTTGTTTGCCAGCATGACACCGAGTGCCGCTGCGATTTTCTCTTCTTCCGTTATGGATTCTGTCTGCAGTACCGACGGCGTAAAATAGTTTTCAACAAAACGTGTATTAAAATCTCCGGAGCGAAAAGCCTCGTGATGCATCACAAAATTGCAGAAGCCCAGGGTTGTCTCCAGGCCGGTAACTTCGAATTCACGGATGGCGCGGATCATCTTTTCGATTGCCGCCTGTCTTGTTTCCGCGTGACAAATGAGCTTCGCGATCATAGGGTCGTAATAAAACGGTATTTCCATTCCCTGTTCGAAACCGTCGTCCACACGAACACCATGACCTTGCGGCCGCCGGTAGGTCTTTAAGGTACCGATGTCCGGCAGGAAATTGTTGGCAGGGTCCTCAGCATATACCCGGATCTCGATGGCATGGCCGGATAACTTCACTTCCTCCTGTGTAAAAGGGATGGGCAACCCCTCCGCTACCCGGATCTGGAGTTTTACCAGGTCAAGTCCCGTTACCTGTTCTGTTACCGGATGCTCTACCTGGAGCCTGGTATTCATTTCGAGGAAATAAAAATTCAACTGATCATCCAGTATGAATTCAACGGTACCGGCACCGTAATAGCCGCATGCTCTGGCTACGGCGATTGCCGCTTCACCCATTTCCTTCCTCTTTTCCGGTGTAAGCACGGAGGACGGCGCTTCCTCGACAACCTTCTGATGCCGTCGCTGGATCGAACATTCGCGCTCGTACAGGTGTACCACATTTCCATGCTGATCTCCGAATACCTGGAATTCAATATGCCTTGGCTTTGTAATGTACTTCTCGATAAAAACCGAACCGTCGCCGAATGCCGAAAGTGCTTCGCTTGTCGCCCGTTTCATTTGTTCTTCAAAATCCTGTTCCCGCTCCACGACCCGCATGCCTTTTCCGCCGCCACCAGCGCTGGCTTTGATTAAAATTGGATATCCGATCTCTGCTGCAATTGTCATGGCCTGACCAAGGTCGCGCACGGGTTCCGACGTGCCGGGTACCAGGGGCACGTTAAACTTCGCGACGGCCGCCTTTGCAGCCAGTTTGTTTCCCATCAGCTCGATTGCCTCGGCCGAGGGACCGATAAAAATGAAGCCGGCTTTTTCAACCATTCCGGCAAACACTTCATTTTCGGAAAGGAAGCCGTATCCCGGATGGATTGCATCGGCACCTGTTGCCTGGGCGGCGTCCAGTATTTTGTCCATCCGAAGGTAAGACTCGGAGGAAGGGGCTGGCCCGATCAGGATCGCTTCATCGGCATACCGGACATGCAGGGCATTCCGGTCCGCTTCGCTGAAAACGGCGACGGTCTGAATACCCATCTCTTTAGCCGTTCGCATGACCCGAATCGCTATTTCACCCCGGTTGGCGACCAATAATTTCCTGATTTTTGTCATAAAAGGGCCCTAAAACACAATGCTAAGCATAAAATGTACACAGGCAAAGCAGTTAAGAAGTCAAATGAAGCCGTTTTTTGCTTATTTTTGCCGCAATTTTAATTCAATCGTGACGCAATGGTAGACTTATTTGAAAAGTTAAGAATGGAGGCTGGTGCGCTGGCTAAATATTCACACCTTCCTGACGACTATTTCTTTTTCCCCAAACTGGAGGGTGAGATAGGTCCCAGGATGAAATTCAATGGCAAGGAAGTGCTGAACTGGAGTCTGAACAACTACCTGGGCCTTGCGAATCACCCCGAGGTGAGAAAGGCGGATGCTGACGCTGCTGCACAGTACGGTCTGGGTTTACCAATGGGTGCGCGGATGATGTCCGGAAACTCCGTTAATCACCTGGAGTTGGAGCGGCAGCTTGCCGAATTTGAGAAGAAGGAGGATGTCATGCTTCTGAACTTCGGCTATCAGGGTGTCGTTTCGATCATCGATGCGCTCGTTGACCGGAAGGATGTGATCGTTTACGACGCGGAATCTCATGCTTGTATCATTGACGGTGTCCGGTTGCACATCGGAAAACGGTTTGTGTATACGCACAACGATATGGAGAGCCTCGAAAAGCAATTGCAGCGCGCTACAAAACTGGCCGACGAGACAGGCGGAGGAATCCTCGTGATCACGGAAGGTGTGTTCGGGATGTCGGGCAAACAAGGTGATTTAAAGGGTGTTGTGGCCCTTAAGAAGAAATATAACTTCAGGCTCTTCGTGGATGATGCACACGGTTTTGGCACGATGGGGAAAACAGGAGCGGGGACAGGCGAAGAGCAGGGTGTACAGGACCAGATCGACCTTTATTTCTCCACCTTTGCAAAATCCATGGCGAGTATCGGTGCGTTTGTTGCCGGCGATAAACGTATCGTGAAATATTTACGGTACAGTGTCCGGTCGCAGATCTACGCCAAGAGTTTACCGATGCCATTGGTGGTCGGTGCGATGAAGAGGCTGGAATTGCTGAAGACTCAACCGGAATTGAAGAACAACTTGTGGAAGATTGTTAAAGCCATGCAGGAAGGCCTCAAGGCCCGTGGCTTTAATATCGGAGATACAAATTCGCCTGTAACTCCGGTACTGTTTAAAGGTGGTGTAGGGGAAGCGGCGAACATGGCAATGGATCTCCGTGAAAACTTCAATATATTTTGCTCCGTAGTGATATATCCTGTTGTGCCTAAGGATGTTATTATGTTCAGGATTATTCCAACAGCCGTTCATACACTGGAAGACGTAGAACTTACCCTGAGTGCCTTTTCAAAGCTGAAAGACAAGCTTGACAACGGCTTTTACAAGGAGGAAGTACTGGTGTCTGTGACGAAGGGAATTTAAAAAAAACCGCTTTTTTGGTTGGTTTTAAAGGTTTTTAACTAAATTGGCGTTGAGAAACTTATTTCTAATCCTAAAATTCTAATAAAATGCAAAAGTTTGAAGAGCTCAAGAATCTCATTGCTTCGCTTGAAGGAGATGCTGACAAATTTTATAACAAAGGTAATAGTGCGGCAGGTACCCGTGTGAGAAAGGGTATGCAAGACCTAAAGAACCTCGCACAGGTCATTCGTTCCGAAGTTCAGGAAATCAAGAACAAGGCTTAATCCTCAACCATTAAAAAATCAAAAATAAAGGGGTAACAATCGTTACCCCTTATTTTTTTGCTGTCCAAGAATCAAATCTATTCTTTTCTTCAGGTTGTCTGAGGCAGGTACCAGGGGAAGCCTAACTTGGGGTCCGCAAACGTTTTTGCCGGACAGTAAATACTTTACGCCAACCGGGTTTCCCTCCTCATACATAGGTCCGTTTATTTCCAGTAGTCTCGACTGTTCTTCGGCGGCCCGGATGTGCTTTCCGGCAAACGCGTGTTCCTTTATTTTTTTAAATACAAGGGGGTAGGCATTTGCCAGTACGGAAATCACTCCCTTTCCGCCTATCCCGTATATCGGAGCGGTCCACATATCGTCCCCGGAGATCAGAAGGAAATCCTTTGCCGCGTATTTGACAATCTTCATACACTGCTCAATGATACCCGACGCCTCCTTGATTCCGATCACGTTCCTGTTCATGGAAAGCCGGATGGTCGTTTCAGCACTGATGTTTGAGGCCGTACGACCCGGAACGTTGTAGAGTATAACAGGTACAGGTGATGCATCTGCAATTGCTTCAAAATGACGGGCAATTCCTTCCTGCGACGGTTTATTGTAGTACGGACTCACGGAGAGTATGGCATCAACACCTTCCAGGTCGCTGGCGTGGATGGACTCCAGCACATGATGGGTGTTGTTTCCGCCTATACCATAAACGATAGGAAGACGTTTTGTATTATTCTCCTTGACAAACTTCAATATCGACGCTTTTTCGTCATCCGTACAGGTAGCCGATTCACCGGTTGTTCCCATGACAACAAAGTAATCGGCACCCCTGGACGTATAGGCGAGCAATTTCTTCAGTGACCGGTAATCCACTTCCAGAGAATCCGTAAACGGTGTCACCAGTGCTACACCTGTTCCGTACAGTTTTTTCATTTTATTATTTTAATTGAACGGTATATTTATAAATCGTATCCACCAATACTTTTGTGTTTGTGACGGATTCGATCATGAGTTCGAAATAGTTACGATCATCATCCCACGACCTGCCCACACGGCATTTCGCTTTACTCCGTGCAAGAAGGTGAAGCACCAGCGGATTGGGAACCGTATCCAGGCAGAACAGGAAATCAAACGGTACGTCGGCGAATTTTAACGCGTCATGCGATGTCAGGTTCCCCCAGAACGAAAGGTCTTTTTCCGTGAAGAAGTCGAACTTGAATTCATAATTTTCCTTTTTCTCCGGCAGAAACTCGATGACCTGAACCTGTTTGCCGTCTTGCTCGAGCTTTCTGATCAGTTCCTTTACGGTTTCGTGTTTGCCCTTGTCTTCCACGCTAAAAATGATCCCGATTCTTTTTGCTTCATTATACGGTACATTGGATCGTTGGGTCTTGTTATTTTTTAAAATCGAATCTGTTCTGTATTTCAGGAAATTGAGCTTCATCGTCGTAAAGGTGTTATCCCTTCATTAAATTCTCGAACTCTTCTTCGGAAATGATTTTCACCCCCAGTTTTTCCGCTTTCTCGCGCTTTGATGGCCCCATATTATCCCCCGCCAGCAGATAATCCAGCTTCCCGGAAACCGACGATAACACCCTTCCTCCGTTTTTCAGGATGATTTCCTGAAGTTGTTCTCTTTCATAATTTTTAAACACACCCGAAATAACAAACGATTTGTTCATCAACACATCGCTGTCTTTTTCAGGCTCCTTTGCCGTGCTCTCCATATTCAGACCGGCCTTGCGGAGTCGTTCTATCTCCCTTACATTCTCCGGGTTCCCGAAAAAATCGCAGACACTTTGTGCGATCTTTTCCCCCACCTCGGGGGCAGCCAGCAGCTCTTCTTTCGAAGCTGTTCTGATCTTGTCGATATGCTTGAAATACTTTGCAAGTTTTTCCGCCACGGTCTTCCCGACATACCGGATACCAATTGCGAATAACACACTTTCAAACGGAATACTTTTCGATTTTTCTATCCCTTCCAGGAGATTTTTTACGGATTTATCCTTGAAACCATCAAGCCGTAGCAGATCTTCCTTCTTCAGATCGTAAAGGTCTGCCGGACTTCTCACCAGTTGCAGCAAATAAAGCTGCTCGATCGTTTTTTCTCCCAGGGAATCAATATCCATGGCTTTGCGCTGGATGAAATGTTCAATACGGCCGCGGATCTGGGGCGGACATCCGTTGATATTGGGACAGTAGAAGGCAGCTTCGCCTTCGACCCGCTGGAGTTCCGTTTTGCATTCCGGGCACCGGTCGATATATACCACCGCGACTTCCTTTCCGGTTCGCCTGTTCACGTCGACACCTGTTACTTTGGGGATGATCTCACCACCTTTTTCGACAAACACATAGTCGCCGATATGCAGATCAAGCCGCGCTATTTCATTGGCATTGTGCAGCGATGCTCTTTTAACGGTCGTCCCGGCCAGGAATACCGGCTCCAGCTCAGCTACCGGGGTAACGGCCCCCGTTCTTCCCACCTGGTAGGAAACACCGTTCAACCGGGTGCTGATGCTTTGCGCCTTGTACTTATAGGCAATCGCCCAGCGGGGACTCTTGGCCGTAAACCCAAGTTGCTGCTGCTGCTCCAGGCTGTTTACCTTGATTACCACACCATCCGTTTCAAGGGGAAGGTCGTTGCGCCGGGTCTCCCAGTGCTGAATGTATTTCAGCACCTGATCAATAGTTTCACATTTCTCGTATGTTTTGGAGACGTTGAACCTCATTGATTCCAGCAGGTGAATGCTTTCTTCATGAGTCTTTAATTCCTTGTTTTCCACGATCAGTGCGTACACGAAGCAATCGAGTTTACGCCGTGCCACCTCCGCCGAGTTTTGCATTTTAAGCGTGCCGGACGTTGTGTTTCTGGCGTTGGCATAACGCTCTTCGCCGATGTCTTCCCGCTCTTTATTTAGCTGCGCAAAAACTTGTTTGGGCATAAATACTTCGCCGCGGACTTCGAACAACGGTGGAACATTCCTGCCCTTGACGGTTAACGGAACATTCCGGATGGTCCTTACGTTGGCGGTTACATCATCACCCCGGACACCATCTCCACGCGTTACGCCACGCACCAGTATGCCGTTTTCATACGTCAGGCTGATCGAGACGCCGTCAAATTTAAGTTCACAAAAATATTCATAAGGATCGCCGTCAAGCCCCTTCGCCACACGACCGTCAAAATCCTCCAGCTCCTGCTGGCTGTACGTGTTGCCCAGCGATAGCATGGGGTATTTGTGATACACGGTGGCAAATTCCTTGGTTATGGTTCCGCCAACCCGTTGCGTTGGGGAATCGGGGGATTTAAGCTTGGGAAACTGCTCCTCCAATTCTGCGAGTCTGGCCAGTAATGTGTCAAACTCATGGTCGCTGATCTCGGTACGGCTCTGCTGGTAATAAAGGTCGTTGTGATGATCAATAGTCCTGATCAACTGTTCCATTTCCTTTTGTGCCTGAGCTATATTCATACGGCCATAAAGCTAAAGAGGAGCGTGGTGAAAGCAAAAAATCTGCTGTTAAAAAGCCGTGCCTCCGGTTTCATCAAAATCGGGTAAGTTGCTGTTTTATAAATGTTTTGGGAAAGGTCCGGGGGTATTCTGTTAATGCCGGTGGTGCCTCACCGCGTGGGGTCCTCAAATGCCTTCAGTTCTTCCGTCAGGTCGACCTTGTTATTTCTTCGTTCGACGTCGGCCATCCGCAGGGACGGGTCGATCTCGATCATTGATATCTCGCTGACCCGGTTTGAAAGCATTAATGTATAAGTCGGATATACCCAGGGCCATGCATCGAGGTCGGTTCGGCTGAGTGTTTTATCCTCCACCTGCTTATTGCCCAAGGTTTCGTTAACCGGAATGTAGAATAGCGCCTTACTGCCGTCTTTATAGGTAACGACGAGATCCACCGGCATAGGGAACTCTCCGACGCGTTCGAGGGTAACGAAGGCGTTGCCATCTTTTTCGATGATACTTCCGATCCCGTAGTCGATCTTTTTGGTCGTATTGACCCAATAACTCATGTACCACCTCAGCTGCAAACCGGATACCTTTTCCATTACCCTCATGAAATCGTTCGGCTCCGGGTGTTTGAACTTCCAGGTATTGTAGTAACGCCTCATGCCTTTGTAAAAGAGTTCGTCACCAATGATGTATTTGAGCTGGTGAAGAAAAATGGTGCCCATCGCGTATGCGGACGTACCGTAGGCGGTATTGGTTGTATAGTGATCGGAGTGCTGGCTGATCGGTTCCTGGAGATTCCGCTTGATCAAATTGAAATAACTGGCATAACTTCCCGAATGTGACTCGGGCAGCGAAGTGTTAAAAAGCAAAGCCATGGATTCCTGGCTGGCAAAGTCCGCGAAACCTTCGTCCTGCCAGGCGTACAACGATTCGTTGGAAGCCAATACAGCCTGGTACCAACTATGCGCAACCTCGTGTGCCATTACACCTACCAGGCTTCCCAGTGATCGTTCCCCGGTGATCATGGTACACATAGGGTACTCCATACCACCGTCGCCCCCCTGGATAATGGAATAGGTTTCGTAGGGATACTTCCCGAACGTCTTATTCATGAACTGGAAGTGCCGAACGGCATAGTCCTGCATCTTTTTCCAGTTTTCCGTTGTCTTTTCGCCGTCCTGGTAAAAGAAATGCAATTCTGGTCCATCGGGCACCCGCACAATGTCATGTATATAATCGGGGTCGGCCGCCCAGGCGAAGTCGACCACATTCCTGGCCATAAAATGCCAGGTCAGCTCACCGGAGTTTTGCCTGGTGTTTCCGCCTTTTCCATAGCCGTATCCGATCTTGTCCGCGTTCTGAAGCTTTCCGGTACCACCGATGACAAAGGATGGATCGATGGTGATCTTAACATCAAAATCCGCCCACACACCATGGAACTCACGGGCGACATACTGATAGGCGTGCCATCCGTTGATGTCGTATTCGGCCAGTTTCGGATACCATTGTGTCAGGGTATAAGCTATACCTTCCTTGTTGTTCCTTCCTGACCGCCTGACCTGGATGGGAACCTGCGCTTCGAAACTCATATCGAATACCGTTTTGGAGTTCGGGAGTAGCGGTTTTGCCAGGGTTACTTCGAGGATCGTGCCTTCTGTCTTCATGCCTACATCTTTGCCGTCCTGTTTCAGGCTTTTGACGTGCTGATACCCGATTTCTTCATCGGTTAGTTTAACGATCCGGTCTCTGACCCTCGGATCGGGATCAGCGATATTCCGGGAGCGTACGTCCATCAGGCTTCCCGGTTGAAAAGCATTGAAGTACAAATGATAGTAGACCTTGTTCAGGGTGTCTTTTGAGTTGTTGTAGTAGGTAAGCTTCTGCGAACCTTTGAGCCGATGCGTTTTAACATCCAGATGTACATCCATACTGTACTCTGCACGCTGCTGCCACCGGAAGTCCTGAGAGAAGAGGGGATGAAAAATAAACTGGAAGGAAAGAAGAAAAAGAAGGGATCTTAACATGCTTCACCATTTTCGATAACGATTGCAAAATATCCAAAGGGATCTATTTTACAAAGGGAATTTATTTCGTTTGAAATTTATGAAGTAGGTAAGGCTTCCCGACAAATAGCTGCTCTCCGAGATGGTCAGGGGTTCTCCCGGAAGGGCCTTCGGGATGTTGTATGTGTAGGTGAACGAAAAGCCCAGTCCTTTGTGGCTGACGGTAAGGGGTAAGCTGAACGCGTAATTCATCACCCCGAAAACATTCTTATTTATTTCAATGATCCGGAACCAGGTTCCATAGTCGATCTTGTTTCGCAGAGATGGACCGTCATAGACGAGTTCGGTGAGCGTTTCATTTCCCATCAGCATAAAGAAGGATGGTGAGATCGCGACCCGGTCGATGCCAAAGAGTTTTTTCTTCTCAAGCACAACACTTACTCCCGGCATAATACGGTGTACATAGGCGTCGCCGAAATAAAATGAATAATTGAGCGACAGGAGAACAGGTTTGAATTCGATTATCGGTGTAACCGAGAGTGTGTTCTTGTAAGGAATGTATTCGTCCTCGCTCCGCAGGTTATAGAAATAACGGTCATAACCCACCATCACCGAGACCCTTTTTGAAAAGCTATGCATATAACCAACCGAGGCAACCGTGAGGTAGTAGGAGGGATCGAAGTCCTTGCTCCAGAATCCGGAGACGTCGGCGTATAACCCCGACTTATGATAATACGATATACCCGGAGCCAGGCCGAAATTTTCTATACCCAGAGTTCGGCCTGCTGAAAGTACATTGCTGTTATAACTTAACCGGACGGCTAGTTGTGAACCACTGACACTTCCGTGTTGTAAAATACTATCGATCAGGTTAA
The DNA here is from genome assembly GCA_041742155.1 of Chryseolinea sp. Lineage (GTDB taxonomy): Bacteria > Bacteroidota > Bacteroidia > Cytophagales > Cyclobacteriaceae > Chryseolinea. The sequence goes on from JBGSJE010000019.1 coordinate 229,654, forward strand.
AGATGGAAAGAGAATCATCGAAGGTGAGGATGTCGTCTACTTCAGACAGGATCAGTGAATCAGCCTCCTGGGCAAAACAACTTGCCGAGGAGGTTGCCACGATGATTGCCAGGAGCCATCTTCTACACAAATACATGCGGTGCGAAGATATTAATTATTGCGTTGCTGAAGGCGTTTTTGCGACTGGTCTTTGAGATTCCGTTGTTGTTCCTGTTGGAGCTGACGCCTTTGTATCTGGTCCAGGATCATTTGCCTGAAACGCCTTTCTGCTTCGGGCAGTGTTCTTAATTTTTGAGCGCTTATTACTTTTAACAGGCGGCCGCTGTAATCTTTTTCAAGGTTGAGTTCCTTCTGTTTCACTTCGAACTGCTGATCGACAATTTCCTTCTCGTTTTGTTCCGGAGTCTTGCCGGGATCGGGATTTCTTTTCGTCTCCTTCAATTGCCTTCTGATTTCCTTGCGTTTTTCCGAAAACTCACGGTAGATAGGCCAGAACTTCTCCGCTTCCTCCGGTGTGAGCGCCAGCTGATCGGTAATGTATGCAACCCGTGCAGCCTGGATCTTTGCGTTTACTTTCGGGTCCTGCGCTGCGGCCGGCTCTTCATCCTGTGCGAACGCCGGAAGTATCAAAAGAGTAAGCAATAACTTTAATAACGTTTTCATTCTTCTGCGATTTATATCTCATCTAAAATATCTTCAAGGTCTTCATCGGCCTGGCCGAATCCGTAAACTTCTCCTTCTATTTGATCGACGTCATCAGGATTCAGAACAACGTCCTCAAGCAGTTCGTCCGTGGTCAGGTCCGCCTCGCTCAGGTAGGCGACGAGGTCTTCCGTTTGGACGGAGGCGAGTATCGATTCTGCGGACATCACGTCCGCCTGTCTGTTGAACCAGAAAATAACCAGCATGACGGCCAGCACGGCGGGAAGTGCATACCGCAGCGTATACGCAAATACAGGCCGGACTTTCTCCTGCCTTTGCTGGCTGGCGACACGCGCCTGAATAATCCCGGGGAGTTTTTCAAAATATCCCTCCGGCACATCAAAAACCTGCTTTTTCGGTATGTCTTCCAGTTTTTTCATTTCTGCTTGCTTTGACTGAATAAGCGCGCTAAAGTTTAATTACTGCGTCAAAAAATCCTCAATTTTCTTCACGGCGTGATGATAACTGGCTTTTAATGCACCCACGCTTGTCTGGGTAATCTCGGAGATCTGCTCATAGGGCATATCATCGAAATATTTCATGTTAAATACCAGGCGCTGCTTATCCGGCAGTTTCAGGAGCGCCTTTTGCAGTTTCAGCTGTATTTCGTCGCCCGAGACGTGTGAAGAACTATCCAGTTTTGCCGTCAGTTCGCCTTCAACATCACCGATCGGCAGAAAGAACCGTCGCTTCTTTCGCTGCAGGAAGGTGAGGCATTCGTTTGTCGCAATCCGGTAGATCCAGGTATAAAGCTGGGCATCTTCCCGGAAATTCTCAATACTCTTGTGGATTTTGATAAATACCTCCTGTGTAATGTCGTCGGAATCGTCATGGTCGATTACCATTTTCCGGACATGCCAATATACCCGTTTCTGATATTCGCGCACCAACAAATTGAACCCATAGTTCCGGGTTTCGGGATTACGAATTTTGAGTAACAGTTCTTTATCTTCCAAGGAAGAGCGGCTTGAATTCAGGTGCTTAGACGACGCGGTGGCCGTAAGGTTTAAAGGTAAAGTTTAGTCCACGGATGTAAAAATTTCAACCCCTGATTTTAAGTCATTTCAAGATATACCGGAATGCAGTCGTTTGAAACCAGTTGCCTTTGTCACAAAAAATTGAGGCAATCTACCAGCAACTCGAACTGTTCTTTGGAATGAGTGGGAAAGTTGGCGAACCGTAGCTGGGATTTTTTGGAAGGCCCGTACCCGTCACCGGGATGAATGCCATGTCCGAGCAGATATTTTGTGACCTGTTCGGTTTGACTTCCGGTATCGGCAACGATCACTGTTTTAGATTGAAATGCCTTGTCTGTGACGAAGGGTTTTATCGTCGCGTGGTTTGCCAGCGTATGATACAATAGTTCAGCTTTATAGTCCGTCTCGTGGCGTATGGACGTAATTCCCTTTCTGTTCATATCGGCCACTACTTTGCTGAGCAGATATATACCCAGCACGTTTGGTGTTTCCGGTGTCTGGTACTTTTCGGCATGGCTTAACAGACTTGGCAGGGTATGGTAGGATCCAAGAGACTGGCCCTGGGATAACAACCGTTCCGCTTTGGCAAGGCATCGTTCGTTCACCATCCACACACCGAGGCCGGCGGGGAGTCCAAAACCTTTTTGCACGGAAAAAAATACCGAGTCGAGTTTACTATAATCAAAATCGGGATAAGGCAGGGAAGATACCGCGTCGACTACCAGCAGCGCATCCGGGTGGAGGTTACGCAGGGCATAAATATAGTCGACAGGGGTAGATACTCCTGTGCTGGTCTCGTTATGCGTCACGGCGATCAGCTCCGTCTCAGCAGCCATGGTGGGTACAGTTGTAAAACCCTGGCCGGCGGCTACCTCAATTTTTGTAGCATCTTTCTGCAGCTGCCGCGCAATCTCATAGAATCTTTTGGAGAACGAACCATTAACGAGGTGAAAGGAATGTTTTGCCACGAGGTTCTGGATGACTCTCTCCCAGATTTCGGTTGCGGAACTCGTGAAGAACAGATGGTAACCGGCGGGAAGTTTGAGCAGTTCGCGTAGTCCGTCCACCGTGTCTTTATAAAAGCCCTCGAATTTTTTGCTCCGGTGGGAAAGTGAAGGAATCCCCTCGCGGAAAGCGGTCTTCATATGGTCTTCAACCGTAAAATACAATTGAGACGGGCCTGGTGTGAAGTTGATTTTTGGGTTCATGCGGCTGCAAAAGTAAACAACTGCCAACAAGGTGCTTACTTAAAAAATACTTTTTTATCAAGGTTGTCGCGTACTGGTGTTTTGCCTAAGTTGCAATCAAATCCCACTCGGGTTTGGGACACGTTTGCTGAACCTAACAATATAAACAATACCGAGTGAAGCTTTTATACAAAATCAGGCTTCAATCCGTCATTTGACGGACCTCGCCCAAAAAGCAGGATAACAGAAGAAGGTTGCGGATAACGGCAGCTCAAAACTTGTCTTTTATGGGGTTCAGAAACACCTCACCAAACCCAGTGGGCTTTTTTATGCTTCGCTATTGCCGGACCGGCGGCTAATACACCGATTTAATGGATCAATACAGTACGCGGAACTTGATGGTCTGATCGATCTGACGCAATTCCTTTATCACTTCTTTGTCGTATTCCTTATTGATATCCGTGATGACGTAGCCAATGGTTTCATTCGTCTTCAGATACTGGCCCACAATGTTGATGCCGTGGTTTGCCAGGATATGATTGATCTTCGCCAGAATGCCTGGTACGTTATTATGGATGTGGATCAGCCGGTGCGCATTCTCAAGCAATGGCAGCGTCAGATTCGGAAAGGTTACGCTGTTGGATGTGCTGCCGGTGTTGATATAGTCCATAATCTTTCCCGGAACAAAGTTTCCGATATTCTCCTGTGCTTCGGATGTACTTCCGCCGATGTGCGGTGTCAGGATCGTATTCGGAAGTCCGCGAAGTTCCGATTGAAATTCCTCGTCGTTGCTGACCGGTTCATAGGGAAATACGTCGATAGCACAGCCCGCTACCTTGCCGGAAAGAATATTTTCGCGCAGCGCATGTATGTCTACAATGTGACCGCGGCTCAGGTTAATGAAAATAACTCCCTTTTTCATCCAGCTAAATTCGCGTGTACCGATGAGGTTATGATTCGATTCCCGGCCGTCAACGTGCAAGGATATCACGTCAGCCTGTTCGAGAACCTCTTTCATCGTTTTACATTTAACCGCATTACCCAGGGAGAGTCTTTCTTCCGTGTCGTAATAATAAACCTTCATACCGAGGGATTCGGCGATAACGGAAAGTTGTGTGCCGATATTCCCGTACCCGATAAGCCCCAGCTTTTTACCCCTCACTTCGTAACTTCCCTTGGCTGATTTGTCCCAGGTACCATTGTGCATCTTCACGGATTTGTCGACGATGTTGCGCATCAGCATGATCATCTCCGCGACCGCCAGTTCTACGACAGACCGAGTATTGCTGAACGGAGCATTGAATACGGCGATTCCTTTTTTAGTGGCTGTTCTGAGATCGATCTGGTTGGTGCCGATACAGAACGCGCCGATCACCATGAGGCGGTTGGCATGCTCCAGGACTTTTGCCGTGACCTGTGTCTTTGAACGGATTCCCAGAACAGACACATTTTTGATCTTTTCGCAAAGTTCTTCTTCAGTGAGCGCAGCGTGATAGGTTTCGACATTGAATCCTTCAGCCTTCAAAAGTGCAACGGCAACAGGATGTACGTTCTCCAGCAGCAGCACATTGATTCGGTTCTTCGGATAGGAGATCACGGTATTCAATTTGTTGAGGTACAGGAACTCGTCCAGGCTCGGCGTAATATGATCGGCCTTGGTCAGGATGTTCTCACGTTCCACATTTTCGGTGAACGCATAAAATTTGTTCGCGAGACCGGAGTGTTTGATTTCATAGTCTGTGTATCCGTCTCCGATCACATAAACGTCGCCGGGAAGGTTAAGACGTCTTAATTGTTCCACTTTTCCGTTATTGGCGGACAGCGGATTGTTCTGATCGAACCCTACCACATGCCCTTCGTTGTCGAAACGGAATTCGTTTGCCAGGATGTTTTCCGGCTTTATTCCAAATTCCGTAACAATCGGTTCGATGAACTCGCGAAAACCGTTCGAGATAATATAGATGTTATCGGAATAGTTGGTGAAAAATTCTCGGTTGCGCTTGAATGATTCGGATACTTTCTCCTTCAACAGGTTCACCAGCGGACCGAGATGTTTTTTGGATGGTGCCAGCAGATTCAGGCGCTTCTCCAGGGACTCCCGGAATGAAATCGACCCATTCATCCCCTGGTTGGTGATCTCCACAATTTGTTTCTTGCGTTGGTCCTGTTCAGGGTGGTCTTTCAGCGAAATGTCGGCGAGGACATCAAAGGCTTCAACTTTCGTAAATGTGCTGTCGAAATCGATTACAAAGTACTTATTGATCTTCATGCGTTGGTTGTAGACCGCAAATGTAATTTGGATTTGCGATTTAAAATTTCTGTCGTGTGTTTTTTTATTGCCTAACGAATGATAGGCAATACGCCCATTCAACGTTTAACAAGATCGTAGTTTATTGACCCGGTTCCTGCTGGTTAACCATAAACATCGCCGTGGGTATAAAACGTTTCAATAACTCGTCTCTCAACTCTTCCGGAATGTCGAGGCTTGAGAGAGAAGCCGACATGCACGACAGCCAGGCCACAGCGTCGTCGGCGTCTATCGGAAACGGTAGGTGTCGCGCGCGCAGCTGAGGATGCCCGTACTTTTCGCTGTACAGGGGCGGGCCTCCAAGAAACTGTGTGAGGAATAACCGCTGTTTTTCCCGTATTACATCTTTGTCTGTTTTGAACAGGCGGGATATTTTTTCATTTTCAAACACCAGGTCATAAAAACGAGTCACCAATAGTCCGAGGTTTTCGGCTCCAAGGCGATGATAAAGGCTTGGCTGATCTAAGTCCATTGTGTTCTGAATATATGGATCATCCCGTCGATCGCGGTTATGATGTGAATATGGAGATTGATAATAAAATCAACCGATGGGCAAATGCATGGCGGCAGCGGTCACCCCGCATACGTAGGAAAACTCCGAAGATGCTTTTAGCACGTCGGGTACATTTTCCCTGGACACATCGGAGAAGCCTTTCCGCAGGAAAAAACCGTGCGCAGTTTCGGTGAGCAGATATATTCCCTTCAGGTTTCTCTTCCTGGCCTCGTCAACAATGTATTCCGTGATGGCCGTGCCCAGGGCTTTACCACGGGTACCCAGCCTCACCGACAGGGAACGGAGCAATCCGTACTCGCCATAAATTTCCAATCCACCGGTTCCAACCATTTCACCATCTTCAACATACCCTACTAACAGGTCTTTCTTATAGTCCAGGTCATCCGCCGGAAGATTGGAAGATTTCAGAAGCGAACGAAATGCATGGAAGCTTGCATCGTCGCTGATCGTTCTCAAAGGTGATTCCATGAATCAAATTTAAGCATCGCAGCAACCCGGCGCACAAGATGGTTCTTTTTTCTTTTCCGGCTGCCCGTTCGGTTTAACGGCATAGACGATGATACTGAAAATACCGTAGTGTCCTGTTTTATATTTTTCCACCTCAGGAGCTCCGAGGTGAACTTCGAGCATTCCATCGGGAATGGTAATTTTTCTGTATTTCTGGATCCGTACGGAATTAAAACCGACCGATTCGATAATGGACAGATAGTCGTCTTTCTGAATGGCCCCTGCGACACAGCCGGCATACATCTCGGCACTCTTGCGCAGCCCGTCCGGAAGTTCACCCTCCAGGACAATATCGGATATGCTGAAGTGCCCGCCGGGTTTCAGAATGCGAAATGTTTCAGCCATTGCTTTTGCTTTGTCGGGAACCAGGTTTAATACACAGTTGCTCACCACAACATCTGCTGTGTTGTCACCGATGGGCATCTTTTCAATTTCACCCAACCTGAATTCGACATTGTTTAATCCGAGCTTCTCCGCATTAGCCCTTGCCTTTTCGATCATGCGTTCCGTCATGTCGATACCGATGACTTTTCCCTTGTCACCCACGACAGACCGGGCGACAAAGGCATCGTTCCCGGCACCCGATCCCAGATCAACAACAGTATCTCCGCTTTTGATCTCGGCAAATTCAGTAGGCAGACCACAGCCGAGGCCAAGGTCAGCGTCGGAAACATAACCGGAGAGCTGCGTGTAATCTTCTGCCATGATCGCCGTATCCGACGTACCACATCCGCATCCTGCTCCGCAGCAACTGTTGGCGTTTTCTTCATAACTTTGATCGGCGATCGCGCTATACTTTTCCCTCACAAGGGCTTTCAGTTCTTCCGGTGTATCTCTGGTTATCATGGTGTTTATTTTAAAGATGATTAATCGTAATATTGCGATAAATTGAATAAAAAAAATTCAGCAGCAGTTGCCCGGCGCAAGCCTTTTAAAAAGGTCGCCAAGGTTTTTCTGTGCTTTGGCCCAGGCTTTTTCATCAATGCAGTAACACACACTGGGCCCTTCGATGTTGCCTTTGATAAGGCCAGCCTGCTTAAGTTCTTTCAGGTGCTGCGATACGGTTGACTGCGATAATGGAAGTTCATCTACGATATCCCCGCAGATACAGGCCTGGCGTTCCGACAGGAATTGAAGTATGGCAATCCGGGCGGGATGGCCCAGGGCTTTGGCTGTTGTCGCCAATTCCATTTGTGTCTTCGTAAATCCTTCCGTTTTGGTGAGCCCCATGCGCTAATAATCGTAATATTACGATAAAGGTTTCGAAATTCTTATGTTTTTTGGAACTTATGTTACCTCATCATCAGGATCCTCGTCGCCGACTCAATTTCGCCGGTATATCTTTCGACGGCTTTGGCAGCGATCTCAATTTGTTCGCGGGCTTCCCGCCAGTTTCGTTGTTCGATCGCTTCGCGAATTCCGGGCAGTGTTTTCACGCCATAGCCGGTATAATATCCGGGGGCATAGATGGTGTGGCGATACCACGGTCTTCTTGGCAGCCCCGATTCCACCATCAGTTGTTGTTCAGCCTGGTATAGGATCTTGTTTAGACGTTGCAGCTGTGTGTTGGGCTTCGGATTGGCTGCGATCAGTTCGGAATATTTAGCGGCTGTTTTTTCCAATGCCGACATGGCATTCTGAAGAACAGAAAAATCCAGGTAGGGTACGGCATCCTTTATGGAAGGAGGGACATACTTGACCGTCGGGTCGGCTGCATAGGTGTAGCGCTTTTCCATGACCATTTGATTTTCTATTTCGGTGGACTGACGCAAGTCGTCGAGAAGGTTCATGACTTCGGTGAGGTAAGAACTTCCCGTGCGTTGAAATCCTTGAAAGTCAAACGGCAGAACATCGGCATTTGCCAGGCGAAGTGCGGCCCTTCCCGCTGTTTTAGCCAGGGCGGTACAATAGGAAAACTTCGGGTCCTTGAACCGCACATAATGATCGTAGGAGTCATAGATGGAATGATATTCCCCGCCTCCATCTTCGCCGCCATAGCCAATGTTCAGTGAGGGAATGCCGAGGTGTTGAAAGAATGGGCTGTAGTCGGAGCCCGAGCCGAGCGCACCGAGCGTAAGAGTCTTTTTATCCAGTATACTCTTCCGGGCTTTGGCATTTGCGGCCGTGGCAGCTTCATAAGAACGGTGTCTTTCGAGTACAGAAACGCCGGTCTGCGGGTCGATAACGCTGGAAGCAACCTGGCTCATCATGGTTTCCAGGGTATGCGAACCTCCGGCATATAGGAAGCCCCGGCCGTTGCCGTCCGAGTTTATATAGGTCACTACTTTTTGCTGAAGTTCAGCGGCATGATGCTCTACCCATTCAGTTGAACCGATCAGCGCCGGTTCTTCACCGTCCCATCCGCAATACACAAGCGTACGTTTGGGTTTCCAGCCGGTTTTCATCAATTCACTCACTGCCCGCGCTTCTTCCAGGAGGGCGACCATTCCGCTCACAGGGTCGCTGGCGCCATTAACCCAGGCGTCGTGGTGGTTTCCCCGCATGACCCATTCGTCCGGGAGTTCAGATCCTTTCATTTTGGCAATTACGTTGTGGCAGTCCACCAGCTTCCAGTCGAACTCCAGCTTAAGGTGTACCCTGGCCGGTCCTGGTCCAACGTGGTAGGTAACAGGTAATGCGCCCCGCCACGATTCCGGGGCAACCGGGCCGCCAAGAGCTGCCAGCAATGGCTGGGCATCTGCGTAGGATATAGGTTGTACAGGAATCTTCAGGAGATTAATGGCGTCCTTTCTGTCGATACGGGTGGCGTCTGCTGTTGCGCCTACACCTGGGGTTAGTGGGTCGCCCGGTGCCACCGGAAGATCCATTACGGCACCCCGCTGAACGCCGTCCTTGCTTCTGTAGGGGCCTTTTGGATATACGTCACCCTGGAAGTATCCGTCACCCGCCGGATCCGAATAGATCAGGCATCCGATAGCGCCGTGTTCCTGCGCCACCTTCGGCTTGATACCTCGCCACGATCCGCCGTACTTGGCAATGACGATCTTTCCTTTGACATCAATTCCCATTCGCTCCAACGCTTCATAATCTGCCGGTACTCCGTAGTTCACGAATACCAGTTCGCCTGTCACGTCGCCGTCGGCAGACCAGGCATTGTACGTCGGGAGTTGCTCCTTCAGCTGATTGCTTGTCGCATCTTCCTTGAGTGCCGGCTCGCTTAACTTCGCCTTGAATTTTGTCGGCGCAATCAGTTCAAGAATTCTAACCTTAGGGGTAGGGAACAATACTTTATATGTCTCGATCTCCGCGTCGTAGCCCCAGCTTCGGAAAAGGTCACGCATAAATTCAGCGTTTTGCTTTCCATACGCCGATCCGAGATGATGTGGCCTGGCGGCCAGCCGTTTCATCCATTGGTCCAGATTTGACGGCTGCAGGTAACTGTCGAACTTTTCTTCCGCTTTCAGTTGCTCTTCTGCGGATTCTTTTGTGAAGCCTGAGATAGTTATTGTTTGAGTCCGGGCATCGAACACGATGGCACTGAAACTGAAGATGAGCAACAGAATATTTCTCATAGGTTTTGGTTAGCCCTGAAATATAAGAAATAGATCCGCCGGCGATCGGAAAATTATTTAAATGGCGACCGATGTAAAAACGGAAACGTTTAGGGTAAAGCGGTTAGTCGGTTACAAGGCCGTCCTTTGCGAAGGCCCTGATCTCACTGATTTCCATTCGGTCATCCAGACGTTGAGAGTAATGCAGTTTTTTAATCACCAGACCCTGGTCAAGCAGGAATTCCGCCGGGATGGTATTGAGGGACTCACCATCGGCCATCAGGTGCACCGGAACGCCGATCGATTTTGCTTTTAATGTCGCCTGGGCGAATGAGGTGAGGTGACTCATGCCGGACTTGAAGGCGGAGTTTTCCAGGCCGTATGCTCGATACCATTCCTTTTCGGGATCGGATATGATGGGGATGGGCGATACACCCGTGTGAAAGGAACTCCTTAAAATCACTTTTTCCTTCGATTCGAAAAAGAATATCATTTCCAGTCCAAGTGATTTCATTTCCTCGTGCACCTTTGAAAGGGCATGGACCCGCAGATTGCAAAAAGGACATCCCGCATGACGGAAAAACGCGATCAACACCTTCCTGTCCCTGTAGGCCTGGAGGTCGATCATTCTTCCAAAGATATCCTTTAAGGAAAACAGCGGAGCCGGAATATTTTTCTCAAGAGGCATAGTGGTACCGGCTTTCAGTTCTTTAAGGGATTCTGAACGTAAATCTCTTCATTTTCAAGATAGGGAAGGGTTAAAGGCCTGATGTCGACATCGTCCAGCAGGACAGCCTCGGGTACGATAAAGGAACAAACACTTCCATCCCCGGTTTGTACGGTGCAGGCTTGCTGCCCGGTGGCCAGGCCGCCGATACGCCTTAAATTTTTCAGTGATACTCCCGTTAGTTGGGCGGACCTTAGAAGGACTTCCTCGCCCGTTTCCAGGTTGACTTTCCAGACTTCCGCCATACCTTCCGACAGCGATGCATTTCCTTTTACAATAATGGCAAAATCCATTCCCTGCTTTTTAGCAGCTTCGATAAGTGTCGCCTTTAATGCGTTTAAGGGTATTGTTTTATCAGCGGAGATTTCAATCACGGCTGGACCGCTACTATGACCGTTGGCTGTCTGTCCCTCTTTCGTCAGGGACCGATCGTTGAGCAGGTCTTTTAATACCCCTTTCTCCACGAGAACCAGTTCGTCGCGGGGAACGACGCCCTCGTCGTCGACCTCATACGATCCAACCAGGGTATTGTCCCTGAATTTCCGAAGAAGCGGCCGGGCCTTGATCGATATATTGTTGTCGATGATGACCTTTCCGATCCGGGCATCGAGGGAGGCCGCAGCTTCAGGTCTGAACTCCGCAGTATTTACGATGGCATTTGAGGATACCAGGCTTTCACGAAAGGAAAAAAGCGGGCCGGCGAATATATGTGCTACCGACGATCCGAGGAACAGGACGGGCCCCGAGTATTCTTCATCCAGTGAATTAGCTGTTTTCAGGTACATCAGCTTTTCCGCAAGTTCTTTCGTACGAGCCAGCATCTGGTTGAGCGGCGGAAATTCCTCGGGTGTCGTAGCATACATAATGATGTTTTCGAAAACCGGTTCTCCCTTAGTCGTTTTTATTTGTGCCCGGCATTGAATCACGGACAGTTGATATGGCTTCACTACCACGGTTCCTTCGCTGTTAATAAAGTATTGTGATCCGTAAGAAACGTTCATCATAACATCCGACGATTCAAATTCCGGATAGGCTTTGAATACTGCCGAAACATCTCTGCAGTACGATTCCCATTTTTGTTTGTCCAGTACATACGGAGTTGCGGGCTTTATGGATTGGAAGACGGGTACTTTAGCAAACGTCCGGTGAGGGATATCTTTTAATTGCTTGTTCTGTTCTTTCAGCGTTCCCTGATGTTTCTTATACTTTTGTGCCGCCCCTTTATAGACGACGTCGGTAGTGGTCCAAAGGGCTCTCCGGATTCCAAAATAGTCGTCGTCGAGGGGGAGTTGTATTTCGTTCGCGGCCGGATCACTGAAAAGATTGTTGTCCAGGCTCTCGTCGTTAAATTCATAATCGCCGACCAGCACGCGCACGGATTTATTCCGGCTGCCGACCTCGCCTGACTGAATCATAGCGCCAAATGCGGCGTAAGCGCTGAAGGTCTTTATATCCGTGATTCCATAGCTGATAAAAAAGGGGCGGTCATGACCTTCGTATCGTATATCCGACATGCTCCGTTTCAGTTCGTCCTTCATTGCCTTGAGAATGACACTTTCGCTTTCCTGAGCGTGAGTGAAGCTGTTGGCCAACAGCAGGCACAAGACAAGACCATTTTTTATGAGGAATTTGAATTTCATCTGAGTTGCGTTTAGCGGTCGGAGGAAGGTCTGGCCAGAAGAGTGGTTTCCTGGTGCTGCCTGGGTTTCTTTTGTGTCTCAATCCGGCGAACAAAAAGGGAAGGCGCTGTCGCGCTAACGGGAACGCTACCTGATTCAGCGCCGCAAAATCCGATAAAAGTATCCCTGTCGTTTGCGGCAGCCTGGATTTCGGCGAACATGGCGAGCGGCGTTCCGATCATGTCGACACCACGAACCAGTTCATCCGGCCTTCCGTCTGTGTAGATCCGGTAGACGACTGTGGGAAAGATATTGAATGCATTCGGATTATACCGGTCGGTAACCGTAAATCCGCCCACAACCTCTTTAAAGAAGTAGCCATATGGTTTACCCTGTTTGCGGCACTCCTTAACGAGCATTTTGCGTAAATCCGCCATCGACACCGCTTTTGTCGTTTCGACCACAAGATTAGACTGCCGGGAAACGGGTGATGCACCCAGAGATGCCCGGCCATGTCCGTTGGAATGGGAGTCTTTGTCAAGCGGTGTTCGTGACATCAGGAAGCTACGGAGTATGCCGTTTTCAACTACCTGGACCCGCTGGCTTTTAACACCTTCATCATCGTACCGGTAATATCCGTTTACGGGTTTACCACCGACTTCTCTCAGTGTTGGATCGAAAAACACATTAAGCGTTTTAGGCAGCACATGTTCATTGAGCCGGCCTTTAAAAGTCTGGCCGTCAAATTCGTTTTTCAGACGATGGCCTTCGATCCGGTGGCCGAAGATCTCGTGAAAGAAAACACCAGCCGTCTGTGCGAGCAGGATCGCCGGGCCGCTGTAGGGATCCGCTAATGGCGCCGTTTTTAATTGTGATAACATGCCGACCATGTCTTCCACATCTTTGAGGATCTTTTCATCGGAGGGCAAGCCAGACGGAAGAGGAGCATAGTAGGAGAGGTTGAGTGGAACGATATCCCCGTCAGCAGCCCGGATGCTTCCCGAAATGTTGATGTAAGCGGAAGTAAAATTCTGAACTATTTTTGTCCCCTCGGTGGAAAGAAAATACTTGCGTTCTGCCGTTACCTGGAGGCTGACATCGCCTTCGATAAGATCCGGATTTTTTAAAAACGGAGCTGAATATTTTTTCACTTTTTCTTCCCACGTACTTCGATCAAAAAAAGAGGACAAAGGTTTAGCCGCCGGGTCTGCAAAAACGGAAGCCGGTTCCTTTGAAAAATCTGCCACGCGGGGTGAAACGCTATCTCTTCTGGCCAAAGAGTTTCGCAGTATCTTATACGCTTCAGCAGATTGCCTGTATTCACTCTGGGTAGCCTGCCACAAACCGAATTGAATGGCAAGCCTGTTGTTTTCAACCGGCAACATCACGGGACCCATTCCGCCCTGTGGTGGTATTCCGGCTGATTCGTGAAGGGAAACGGGATGGGTGTTGTCAAACTGGTAATCACCAACCCGGACACGTGTAGCCAGTACCCTGTTTTTATTTTGTGAAGACTGGATCAGGCTTCCGAAGGACGAGTTCAGTGTCGCGTATTCAATGTCGTCGACGTAATAGTCGATATAGTAGGCTGGAACAGGAGCTTTTTTCAGGCCGGCAAATTCGCGGTTCAATTCCGATTCCAGTATGACAGCCAGGGAATCATCCTGACCGAACACACGCGACGCGATGCCCAATAAAAGTAAACTGATGTAATATCGTGATGACGGACCAACAAGCATAATAAAAATTCTCCCGGTTAAAATTACAGCCGACGGGGCAACGATCTTGTCCCGTTCAATCTGGAAAAGTATCGGAAAAACCGGTGATGGCAAAATTTTGGAAACGGTTTTGAAAAACTGTAACTGCTGTTCTGCGATTCGTGCCCGATACAGGTCGCCTGGACAAGTAGTAAAGTAACGGAAATAAGTGCCTGTTGTTTTTTAAAATTGAAACAAACGGTGATTAGCCAAAAAGCGCGGTCGGGAAAGGTCTCTATTTCATTTTTTGAAGACGCTGCGAGAAGCGCAATTCCCATTTCTTCTCATCATACGATTTTTCGCTCACCCTTAGCACAGTGCCGTCCGCCTGCGGTATGAACCCCTGCCTCGACATGTATGTGTCACCGTTGATGGTGAACTCCTTGTAGATGTACCAATGACCATCAACCTTACGGGTGTCCCAAACCTGATAAAGGCCGTTGTCGCTGATCCAGACAAATCCCCACTTGTTGTTGCTCTTGTCCCAGCTTCGCAAAGCGAATGAATGAGCATTGCCAAAGTGCCACCTCTCTTCAAAAGCTGCCTGGTGTACTCCCTGGGTCACTTCAAAACGAATGGTCGAGTCAATGCTGTTATCGTCCTTCAGTGCAAACCAGTTGCCTTTCCAAAAATTAAAATAAGTCGCATCCGGGGTTACGACCAGGGGATTCTGGTCCTGTGCAAAGGACATTTGGATCATTCCGAACAGAAAAAGTGTGGCACAAACCGATCGTTTCATAAATTTTATTTACCTGGATTAATGTTGTCCCTCCTCCAAACCGGGACAAACATAGCCACAAGTCCGATCGGGAAGAATACCTTATGTAAGGGGATAACGCTTAGTTACCATTACAAAAAGCCGGGTGATGCCGCTGCCATCACACTACGGTTCGGTGGAAAGTACAATTAAGCAGGTGAAGTGCTCTCATGGAAGAATTTAAAGAGCCGGTACAACCAACGCCGATCGTCACCGGAGAAAACGCCACGCCCGGTACATTTGAACACATTCGGGGAGTTAGGTGTGACAACATGTTCGAAAGTTTGCAATAACGACGGCAGGTAGTTATCGGCGGCACCGGGTATGCACCTGACTGCAATCGATTGCTACTTCGCTAATTTTCCATTATCTTCATATCACTTAAACCCCTAGCTATGCAATTTCATCCAAACGAATTGTTTTTGATCTACAATCCGCAAACCAGTATTGGCAAACAGACAAAAGCGATAGCTGTCGACGTATGTAAACATATCAACGAAGTCGATGTTTTGCGGGAAAAACTTTCACCAACATACTGGAAAGAAATAGTGAACATGGCTGGCGTGCACCCGGATGAATTACTCGATCATTCGCATGCCGACTATCAGGCTAAAGTTTCAGCGAATACCTTCACCATGGATGGATGGCTGGAAGTACTCGTTCATGGTAGTCACCTGATCAAATACCCGATCATAATATTCAACGGCCACGCGGTGGTTTGTCATACGCCCACCGATATCCGTAAGATCAGGCACAGGGCTGTTGAGCGGGCATTGCCCCATTTGAAGGATAGCCATTGACGTGATCACTCCCACAGAATAGTCCTTTCAAGCCGGGTATCACAGATCCGGCCGGCGTGATTTTCTGTGTACCTTCGCCAATCTCCAAAGAACCTCTTCCAGATATGAGTGTAAGACATGCTTTCTTTTTAGCAACAGTAGTTGTATTTGCTTCCTGCAACCGGCAAATGGAGGTATTACCGGAGGCGCCCAGGTGGAACACCGTTGAGATCAGCCTGACATCTCAGAGGAATGTGACAAACGGATACACCGACACAGATGTTTGGGCGGTCTTTATCAATGAAAAGGGTGATTCCCTGGTCAGGCCGGCATTCTGGGACGGCGGAAACCTGTGGAAGATCCGTTTTGCATCGCCTGATTCGACTTCGATATGGCGTTGGGCGTCATACTCGACGAACGAGGATCCAGGGTTGATGCAATCAGGCAAGTTCAGATCAGTGCCTTACCATGGCCGTAACAATCTGCTGAGACACGGGTTACTGCGAATGTCTGACGGAAAACGGAACGTGAGGCACGCAGACGGAAAGCCATTTCTTGTTGTTGGCGATACGCCGTGGAGTATTCCGTTCCGTGCCAAGCCCGGGCAGGTCGCTATATATTCGCGCGACCGGCAGGCGAAAGGCTACAATATAGCATTGCTCATGAGTGTACAGCCTGACCGTTATGCCGAAGGTCCCGAATCGAGGGACACCGTTCTCGGCTTCGACCGCGCTTTCGAAGATCTCCCGGATGGTCACCTGAACCGTTTAAAACCCGATTACTTCCAGTATCTGGACTCCTTGATTGCGATCCTGGTTGATCATGAAATTGTACCCGTCTACCAGCCTGTTTTTCATGGCTACGGATGGAAGGGCAAAACCGTTCTTGGAACAACAGCGGATCCCGAAGAGTACGCCCGTTATTGTAAGTATTTAGTAGCCCGCTACGGAAGTATGCCCGCTTTTTGGCTGGTGAGCGGAGATGGCACGGGGCGCGATCCCGGTGTGAAGCCGGGCGGTGAGGCTGTGGAAAAATGGGACTGCTACGGGCAGCCTACCGGAATACATTATAACCCTGCCGACAATTATATGGCGGTTTGGGCGCAAAACGACAGCTCCAAATGTTTTCACTACAACCGTACCTACCAGGCTGAGCCCTGGCTGGACTTTCAGTGGGCGCAAAGCGGCCATGAGGGAAAACACGTGACCTATAAAGTCGAAGAGATGTATAAAAACGAACCTGTAAAAGCAAGCCTCAACGGTGAGCCTACATACGAGGGAATGAGTGGCGGAACACTGGGCCTGGGCTGGTGGCAGGGACAGGAAGCGTGGCAGCAACTGATGCACGGAGGCACGATGGGTGTTGTCTACGGTGCCGCCGGATTATGGCAATGGAAACTGACGACCGACGAACCGGGCTGGCCCGTCTGGACCGATCAGCCGGTTTCGTGGCGTGAAGCCATTGACCTGGAGGGAAGCAAATACGTCGGACTTGTGGCCAAAGCCTTCCGGAATTTTGATTTCGCCGACATGGAAAAACGCTGGGACCTTACAGACGGGATGAAACCACTTCTGGCAAAAGAAGGTACCTTCTACGTTGCATACCTTGAATCAGGCGGTGAACTAAAGATCAACGGACAATCCGGTGAATTACCCTACTACTGGTTCAATCCGCGGACCGGCGATTTTGCTTCTGAAGGAAAAACGGAGGAATGGTCGTTTACAGCGCCCGACACGAATCCCTGGGTATTGATCATTGGCAACAGAATCGCCGACTAAACGATGCGGTCAGTTGGCTTCAATACCTATTCCGCGGATCAGGTATGGACTTTTATCTTCGAATGTAAGTTTGAATATTCCCCTGAGTCCCGATTTATTTTCCAGGACCATCTCGACGGTTTGGGATGCCGTCGTTAAGGAAGCCAGTTTACTCGTTCCAAAATCGCCGTGAAGTTGCTGGAACATCATTGATTTTTCTTCTACACCCGCCATTGAATCCTTTGTAGAAGAGGAAGACCGATCGGTTTCGGATTGTTCCACCTTCATGGTCATCGGCTTGGCGATGAGCGCCTGTGTATAATTTTCGGAAATAAATTTCTTCCATTGTTCCTTATCGTCGAGTCCGATAACACGGTACATTTCGCGTGCCCGTTTTTCCATCACCTTTTCTTTTGACTCCTGAGCGGAACAAAAAGTGAAAGGGATCCACAAAAAAATCAAGACTATCATTTTTTTCATGGCATGAGGGTTTGACCTGTAAAACCATTAGATGAATCCGATGCCTAAATAGTTTTTGGTTTCGGACGGATTTCGAAGAGCCAGGCAAGTTCCGGAATCGTCGCGTTAATTTATGGCAAGGCAAAGGCCACATAGCTTTCGCCTTTTGGCGCGCCAAGTTTTGTTCCGCCGCAGGCCATTACGATATACTGTTTGCCGTTCACGCTATACGTGCTCGGTGTTGCAAATGCGGCGGCTGGAAGTTTCGTCTCCCATAAGAGGTCGCCGGTGTGTTTGTCAAAAACCCGGAACTTGCCATCTTTCGTACCCGCAATAAAGATTAGGCCGGATGCTGTTACAACAGGCCCTCCGTAGCTATCCGATCCGGTTTTTGTGATTCCCCTGGCTGCCAGTTCAGGTGTTTCACCAAAAGTTTTTTTCCAGCGGTATTCGCCCGTATTCAGGTCGATCGCATTCAGTGTTCCCCAAGGCGGGCTTATCGCGGGATAGCCGTCTTTGTCCAGAAACTTGGTGTAACCGGAAATCCGATAGTTCTTCTTTTTCGCCTTGACAACTGAATTTTGGTCTCCCGCTTCCTTCTTGTCGTCCTGAACGGCTGACTTGTCCCCGTATAGAAAGGCGACCAGTGTTTGCTTTTCCTTGTCTGTTAAACGTTTGAAGGCCGGCATCATTCCTTTGCCCGTACCGATCACATGGATCACGTTATCGCGTTTGAATCGCGATTCCATATTCGTAAGCGATGGGAATCCACTTGCCGGGTTGCCTTTGCGCTGAGCGCCATGACACGTCGCACAATTCGCCAGGTACAACTTTTCACCGGGATGTATGGATTCATCTTCGGCCTGGGCTGTATCCAGCGAGATAAGCCATGCCATTTCACTGCTGTTCAGGTACATGATTCCTTCCGGATCGACAGCCGCGCCGCCCCATTCCGCTCCTCCATCCAGTCCCGGGAAAATAATAGTCCCTTGCCTGGACAGTGGTGTGAAAGGTCCTTCGCTTCTGACCTTTTTGAGCGTTTCCAGGAGTTCGTCGCGGTTGGAAGCGAACGGGCTGATATCATCCGGTCCTAACGATTGACGTGCATAGGGCAACGGTTTTGCAGGCCGTGGTTGAGTCGGCCACGCTTGCTCCCCGGGAACGTCGGAGGCCGGTACGGCAATTTCTTCAATTGGAAAAAGAGGCTCACCATTCTCGCGGTTGAACAGAAACACATACCCTTGTTTTGTAACCTGTGCGACGGCATCGATCTTTTTGCCATCATGTGATACCGTCACCAGGTTTGGCGGAGCAGGGGCATCCCGGTCGAGGATATCGTGATGCACCATTTGAAAATGCCAGATGCGTTTTCCTGTTTTTGCGTCCAGTGCAAGCAACGTGTTGGCGAAAAGGTTGCTTCCGATCCGGTTAGCGCCGTAAAAATCAAACGCCGCGGAGCCTGTGGGTACAAAGACGATTCCCCGTTTTTTGTCGACCGCCATACCTGACCAATTGTTGGCTGCCCCGACAGTTGAATCCTGTTTCACACCAGCAGGCCATGTATCTGCACCCGGTTCACCAGGTTCGGGGATGGTTTTGAAAACCCATGCTAATTTGCCGGTACGTATGTTAAAGGCCTGGATGTATCCGGGAACGGCATCGTTACCTTCGGAGAGGCGGAGTGGCATGATGATGAGGTCTTCAAACACTGTCCCGGGCGTGTTTGAAACAACGAAGCGGGACTTTGCAAGCGGGCCAAGTCCGGTAGCCAGGCTTACACGACCATTGTCGCCAAAAGAAACGACCGGTTTGCCGGTCACAGCATCAATGGCATATAGCCAGGATTCCTTCGAGTACAGGATTCGTTTGTCATGCTGATCTTCCCAGTAGGAGACACCCCGGCTTGTGCCGTACCACGTAGCATCCGTTGTATCACGGACACGCCATATTTCTTTACCGGTAGCCGCGTCCAGCGCAAAAGGCTGAACTGTAGCAGTCATCGCATATAAGACCCCATCGACGATCACCGGGTTACATTGTACCTGCCCGCTGTCCTGAGTATGGTATTCCCAGGCGACCTGAAGTTTGCCGACATTCGATGGGTTGATTTCGTCCAGGTGTGAATAGTGATTTCGGTCGGCGCCGCCCAGGTATTCAGGCCAGTTATTGGGGTTCGTTCCTGAATTCTCGCTGCTGCAGCTTATCGCCAGGTAGACAGACAAGGCAAGGAACGTTAGGGGAGTAAAAAAATATCGCATGTTGAGTTTAATAGATTCCGATTTGTTCTTCAATCTTTATTAAACTTACAATTAATTTTAAAACCGCCATTAAACCTCTTCTGATAAAAGCGACGATCTTCAACGCATTGTTTGACCAGCGAAGGACCAACCACTATAGTCACATGACAAAGAACAACAAAGGAGTTCACCCGTCGGGTGATTATAAAACCATGAAGGGATGGTATTTCGTCAAGATCCTGGTAACACTGGTTTATATCCTTACTTTCTTCTCCGTTCATATCGATGCCGTCAGGGCGCAACCCGCGTCGGCGAAATCCTGGGCAACTACATTTGACGGCATCGGATTATTTTCTTCACCCCGGGTGACAGACCTTACCGGTTATGGTATCGGAGATATTGTTTTTGGCACGGGCAGGGAAGAGTTTAAAGCGTGTGATTCGGCCGTCGTTGCTCTCGATGGCGCGAATGGCAAAATGATCTGGAAGGTACCTTCCATCGATCATGTCTTTTGTTCGGCCATGTTACAGGATATTACCGGAGACGGGATCGACGATATTTTTATTGGTGGTCGGTCAGCGCAATTTATGGCCATAAACGGGAAGAACGGAGAGGTGATCTGGAGATTTGACAGGAAGAACCCCGTTGGAAGATGGTTCAATTTTTATACGGGGCAGTTTATCGCGGATCAGGACAAGGATGGAGTACAGGACATCCTCATTTCAAATGGAGGAAATGTGCTGGCTCCGCCATTCGAA
The DNA here is from genome assembly GCA_041742155.1 of Chryseolinea sp. GTDB lineage: Bacteria > Bacteroidota > Bacteroidia > Cytophagales > Cyclobacteriaceae > Chryseolinea. The sequence continues at coordinate 250,211 of JBGSJE010000019.1, forward strand.
ACAAAGAACAGATACCCGGGAAATCTGGTTCTTCTCAGCGGCAAAACCGGTAAATTATTGGCCCATGCTACGATGCCGGATGGCAAAGAAATTTACAGTTCAGTGATTGCCATTCCTGCGACGGATGGAAGGGATTATCGTATTTTAGTCGGAACGGGGGGAGAGACAGTGGGTGGTAAGTTGTTTGTAACGATGTTGTCAGACCTTATAAAAGGAGATATCTCGAAGGCGCGGGAACTGGATAGTAGTCCTGATAAAGGATACATAGCACCGCCGTTATGGGTCGACATAAACAACGACGGTGTCGCCGATGTTGTAGCGAACGCTGTTGAAGGGAAGCTGGTAGCATTTGACGGGGCGACGTATCGTCCGTTGTGGTCAGTCAAGATGCCGGAGACGGAAGCTTATTCGTCCGTGGCGCCGGGTTATTTTGCCGGAAATGATGACGTACCGGATTTTTTTGTCTCTTATGCCGTGGGCCAATGGCCGGATTTGGGGTGGAGCCGTCAGTTTATGGTGAACGGCGCTTCGGGAAAGATCGAGTACATTGATTCACTGGGAAGTTATCAAACCAGTACCCCGGTCGTGATCGATGTGGATGCAGACGGGATTGATGAGGCTATACTCAACGTCAACGTGGTGAGCTACGATTTTTTAGAAAAAGCGAGCTTTCAAAACATTCTGGTGATCGTCGACTTTAAGACAAAAGAGGTACTGCAGTTGACCGGCGGAAATCCCGGAAGTAATATTTCATCCACACCATGGATCGGTGATATGGACAAAGACGGCCTGCTGGATATTGTATACTGCCACGGGACGAACACGACAAAAACGTATTCATTCCAGGGGCTGCAGGTGAACCGGTTGGCTACCGATATCCGGATCAACTCGGAAATCAAGTGGGGCTCGTACATGGGGAGCAAACACAACGCGATATTCCAGAGACGGTAATCCGTTACCCGATTTGCACTTTTTTCTTCTCCGCTACCGACCGGTAGATCGCTTCGACGACGATCGTATCCTTTAATCCTTCTTCGCCGGGAACCAGGACCGTAGTATTATTGAGGATAGCAAGTGCATCCTCATCCATTTGTTTTGTCTGCTGGTTGGGGATCGTGGCATTGAGCTTAATGCCATCGCTGGTGATCCCGTCAATGCCGCTGTACGCCTGGAATGGAGAAAGTTTATACCAGCCCTTGGCGCAGTTGACCTGTAGATTGTTCATCCCCTTACCAAAGCTTGCTTCGCAGGTCGCTGTAACACCTCCGGGAAAATCCAATTCGAAGTTCATCGTTTCTTCCACTTCTTTGTATATCTCGGGTCTGGTCGTTGACGCCTTTGCCGTCACTGCGATGGGTTCAAGACCGGTGCTGTAGCGGACGGCATTGAGGGGATAAACACCCATATCGCCCATCACACCGCCGCCCATACTTTTCTTTTGTTTCCAGTGATCTGTCCGCGGATCAAAATACCCAGCCATTGCGTTGGCACTTAACACTTTCCCGTACGTCAGATCTTTTCTGAACCGAATAATCCGCTGTGTATTCGGTTCGTGATGCATGCGGTACCCGATACTCAGCTTCACTTTATTTTTATTACAGGCGTCGATCATGTTTTTACAGTCGGCCACACTGGGCGCCATCGGCTTTTCGCACCATACGTGCTTGCCGGCCTTCGCGGCGCGAATGGTGTATTCGGCGTGCATGGATGGCGGCAACACGATATATATCACATCGATGTCGGGATTGTTCGCGACGGTGTCAAAGTTGTCGTAATTGTAAATATTCTTATCCGCGATGTTATACAATTGTTTCCATTTCTCCGCCTTTGCTGGCGTTCCGGTCACGATGCCTACGAGACTACAGTGTTTTGTCAGTTGCAGCGCCGGAGCCAGCAGATCGGTACTGTAATAACCAAGTCCCACGAGTGCCACGCCGAGTTTTTCCTTTCTCTGGGGAAGAAGGATATTGGAGAACGCGGGAGCAGTGAGCACAAGACCGGTAACACCGGCAACGGACTGGCCCAGGAATTTTCTGCGGTTTAACATCATCTTGGATTTCATTTATTCAAAATTCACTTTAATAATCGAATTTACACCGATGATTCTCTTTTCGCAAGTCGCCACTAGAACAGACTGGAAACTCCATACACGGCGACAGCCACAATGGAAACGATGCTGACCCAAAGAGCGATATCATAGAACAAGCCGGAAGGGAATGGTTGTACCCTTTTAAAACGGAAATGAAAAGCCGCAAACACGATAATAAAAAGTAGCATCGAGCCGACGACACCGCCGGACAGGATCATCATTACCGGCAGGTTTATAAAAAGGAATGTCAGTGCCCAAACCGTAGGGAAGGTCCAAGCCAGGATGGCGATGACTTTCTTACGGTGGTCCTGGTTGAAAAAATCGATCCAACCGAGTTGTCCGAATATATCCGAGTACATCCTTGTCCAGGCTGCGAGTGACGCGAACAAGCTTGAAAACAGAACGAAGAACGCCCCGATCAGGTACAAGGTGCGAACACCAGGACCAAGTGACTCGGTATAGATCAGGGCTACGGTTTCGATCAGTTGATTTCCCTCCGGGATCATGCCACGATCATGAAGCACCGCCGCTCCCAGGAGGTAAAAGGCTGCCGTAACGATGGTGTAAATGATCATCGCCATAACCGCATCCAGATGCATGATCCTGATCCATCCCCTGGCGCGGTTTCGCCACCGGTCAGAATCCTCCCGTGGGCCAGTATATGCGGCGTACCCTTTTTCAATACACCAATAGTTATATGCAATGATCTCGTCGCTGGCAACCCCGGTTATCCCGAATGCGCCAATAGCGACTGCCACGTTTTCACGGGGAAGGTGGAATGTCAGGCCGCTCAGAATATCCGGCCACGAAATGGCATAAGGCGTGTAGGTAAGACAAAAAACCGCCGTGACCGTAAGTAAGGTGAACATCAGGGTCATGAAAAGGGACGACTTTTCGACGATTGAATAGAATCCTTTGTAAATCAGGACAGACACCAGTACGGCCGCTGCGAATACCCAGATCACAATTGAGACGGCGGGAAAAAGCATATTTAATACAATGGCGGTACTGCCGATCATTCCACCTAGCTGAATAACTTTTAATACGATAAAGAAGAAGATCAGCCACACACTCCAGCGCCCTTTGCCGAATCTGGGACCCGGAAGTTGATTGAAGGCTTGCATGGCTGTTTCTCCCGTGACAATAGTATGCTTTCCAAACTCGAGCTGAACGGCCACCTTCACGAGACAACTGACAATTATAACCCAAAAAGCAGTATAGCCCGCTTTGGCCCCAAGTGTCGTTGTGGCGATCAGCTCGCCTGAGCCGACGATGGATGCAGACAGGATAAAGCCGGGACCCAGAAATTTTAACTTTCCTACGAACGAAGTTGGTGGCTCCTTTACGTTGGAGCCGGTGATCATGTAATTGTTGACGCTCATACAATCCGGCTGATAAAAGGCAGAAAGTACTACAATCTCATTTAAAAAAATAACGACAAGGTTGATTTGTAGCCGATAACAGCCCCGTGCTCCGGGAGGCGGTCTCCTTGAACTGGCTTGATCATAGTCCAACCGGTCATTGACAATTAAGATACCAATCGGTATCTTTGAACATGCGAAACCCCCTGGTAACCAAAGAAACGATCTTACGGAAGTCCGGCTCCCTTTTTAATACTCACGGCTATAAGGCAACATCCATCAGTGATATCACAGGGGCGACGGGATTCACGAAGGGTGCCATCTACCGGCACTTTGGAAGCAAGGACCAACTCGAAGTGGAAACGCTTGTCCACTTATCTTCACTGATGTTTGAAAAGCTCCGTGAACGTGTCAGGGAGCAGAAGACAGCCGGTGATAAACTCCGGAATGTCTTCAGTTTCTTTGAATCCTATGTTAGTAATCCCCCATTGAAAGGAGGTTGCCCGCTGATGAATGCGGCCATTGAAGCCGACGATTCAAATCCGGCGTTGCGCAAAGCCGCTCTGGGAATTCTCAATGGGCTTCGGGAATCCGTTATCACGTTACTGACAAACGGAATCCGCCACAAACAGATAAAGCCGGGCATTGACAAGGAGTTTTACGCAACGCTGATCATCGGTGGCCTGGAAGGAGCTATTATGATGAGTAAACTCAGGGGCAACAACGAGGATATAAAACGAATTATCAGGCACCTGGATAAACAACTGAAGGAAATAGAAATTTGATTTTTTTTAACCCATAAGATACCAATCGGTATCTATAAACGAAATGGTATATGAAAAATTTGATCATGAAAGGAGCGGGACTTTACCTGAATACCCTCGCTCGTATCGCGCCGGGAAAGGCCGCTCACGCCGGGCTCAATTTGTTTTGCCACCCGTTCAGGGCTCCCCTCAGTACCAATCAGAAGGCTTTTCTGAATACAGCCCGGCAGTCGGTGTTCAGCCACGGCGGCGTACCGATAATGGAATACCGGTGGGGTAACGGTCCGAAGAACATTTTGCTGGTACACGGATGGCAAAGCCACACGTACCGGTGGAAAAGATATGTCGAGACGTTTAACAAAGACGAATACACGATTCATGCGTTCGATGCCCCGGGGCATGGATTGTCCGGAGGGAAATTCCTGAGTGTTCCATTATACAGCGAGATAATGGAAAGCGTGATCGAAAAAATAGGAGAGGTGGAAAGTATCATCAGCCATTCCATCGGTAGTTTTTCCGCCATCTATACAATTCACCGGAGTCAAAACCTGAAGGTGAAAAAACTGGTGAGCCTTGCGTCGCCCGGGGATGCCGGGGAGTTTTTTGATTTTTACAAACATTCGCTGGCTCTTTCAGACCGGAGTTCTGCGCTGATCGAGGACCGGTTCTACGAACTCTTTAAAAAGCGGCCACAGGAATTTTCCGCGCCCCTGTTTGCCGCCTCGCTGACGATACCCGGGCTCATCATACACGATGAGGAAGATGACAACACGCCGGTTGTCCACTCTAAAAAGATACATGCGGCGTGGGCAGGTTCTGAATTTATTGCCACCAGAGGACTGGGACATAACCTCAGATCTGACGATGTGCTTAGGAGGGTTGTTGACTTCGTCATTGCGCACAAACAGGCGACGGCGGAAATCGGGTAGCGGTGATGAATGTTCGTGTTTGAAACGTTGAGCCGGCTGACAAATAACTCCTTCGCATAAAGAATTGTTGCACCATTTTACTTCCTGATCATCACCTGTGTGAGGGACGGTGCCGGTTACCGTGACCTGTCGATGTTTGAATAAAAATAATTATCTTCCAAACGAAATCCATAGAACAGGACGTTACCAACAAATCTTTAAACATGTTAGATCCCGTAAAGCTTGAGCATTTCAGAAACCTCGTATCGCTGTCCGCAGCCGATGGAAGAATCGAGGAACTGGAAAGAGTAGCCCTTTCCAAAATTGCCTATCAACACGGTATACCACCGGACAGGCTGAACGTGATGCTGCTGAAGGCAAGCGAGTACGTTTACCTTATTCCACAGAATAACGAGGAAAGAGAAAAACAACTCGATGAAATGATCGATTTGGCCTGGGTCGACGGCGAGTTCGCCCATGCGGAAAAGGAATTGATCAGAATGGTGGCCGGGAAACTTGGTTTTTCACCGGGTGAAATGGAAGGAATTCTAAACAAGGGGCGTAGCCACTAACGGCTAGACTTTCACGTAAATTTTGCGACGGTCCATCCAGTAACCGATGGACCAGATGAGCAGCATATAGGCGATGGCATAAAGCAACGATGCGTTCATCGGGCTTGCTGTTTTCAAAAAGACATGATCGAACAACCACGGCTTTAAACCTATACCATCGATCCGGATCAAGGTCATCGTCTTGACGATCATTCCCGATAGCGCATAAAGTACAAGCGGGTTTCGTCCGAATACCTCAAAAAAATACGTCCACTTCCTGATCTTTGCCAGCTCAATCACCAGCATCAGCGCTGCCAGCACCCATATGCTGAGGCCAACCGTGAGCAGCACATACGAGCTGGTCCATATTTTCTTGTTGATCGGGAAAACGGAATCCCAAAGGAGCGACACGGCAATGAGAATAAAACCGGCAAATATGAGATCGCGGACAGTTTCCCGTCGGTTACCTGTTTTCTGAATATGGCGGCCGGCCAGGTATCCACCGATCACGTTGACGGCGGCGGGGAGCGTACTCAGAAGTCCTTCCGGGTCAAATGGAATTCCCTCACCTTTATAAATATTTACGGGCCCGATAAGCCAGAGATCCAATTTTACCACGGCGTTTCCCGCGAGGCTGTAGGGATCACCCCGGTCGCCGAAAAAGTACATCAGCGCCCAGAATGCCAACAGGGCGATTGCGCTGAAAATAACGGAGCCTTTTATTTCCAGATAATGAACAACAAGGGCTGCGATACAATAGCAAAGAGCAATACGCTGCAATACACCAAAAATGCGTATGGCGGTTAAGTCGACGGGAGTATAGGTTCCGCCATCCATATACTTTACAAACGGATAGGCATTGAGGAAAAGGCCGATCAGGAAAATCAAAGCTGTCCGCGTGAATACTTTCTTGAGGAAGGCCGAATTCCCTTTCGCTTGCAGTTTTTGCATACTGAAGCTCATGGCATTACCAACGACAAAAAGGAAGGATGGAAATACCATATCCGTAATGGTGAAACCATGCCATGGCGCGTGCCGGAGAGGTCCGTAGACATGATCCCACGTACCCGGTGAATTGACGATGACCATCAGCGCGACGGTCAATCCCCGTAAAACATCAAGGGATAAATACCGTTCGGACGTGTTACTTTGAATCTGCATCGGCTGACCTCATTTTTAAAAACCCGTTTAAAATGGATAAAATACCTGGTATAAGCAACGAGATGTTGCGCAGGCTGTGATTTGCCATCACTTATTTGACCAGGAGGTCGTTATCGATCATCCGGTTGTTGTATTGCTGGATGATGGCTTTCATCTTCCGTTCCATAGCGCTGGTAACATCAGGGTGTTCACCCATCAGGTCGTGGGTCAGCAGGCGGTCTGTCTTAAAATTGAATAGCGCGACGGTTTTTTCGCCGTTGAAATTCAGCAGGTAGTCGTCCATGAATAAATTGTAGCTGTCGCGATAATTAAAGGCGACCGGTGGTGTTTTTTCCCGGAACACATCCCGCCCGAAGGCGACGTAGGGTTTGTCGTAATGCAGATAGCCGAGGACCGACGGCATGATATCAGCCTGTTGAATGATTTCCTCTTCCATACCTGCGAGGCTGTTGTCGGGACGGAAGAAAAATATCGGGACAGAAAATAGCCCACGGGTGGTGCGAGACTCGTCGAAGATAATATCCGAGGAGCAGTGATCGGCCGTAATGACGAAGAGGGTGTTTTGATACCACGGTTCGGTCGATACTTTCCGGAAGAACTGCCGAAGGGCAAAGTCGGTGTACTCCACACATTTCAGGATCGGCTGTTTTCCACCTTTGAACTTACCCTTGAACTCTTCTGGCACAATAAACGGATGATGGGAACTGACTGAAAACAACACGCTGACAAAAGGCTGTGGGAATTCCTTAAGCCGGTCGGCATAGTAGTCGAAGAACTTATGGTCCCAGATTCCCCAGATACCGTCGAAGTCATCGCTGTTTCCGTACTCATCCATTCCGTAATAGTGCTGGAAACCGGCGAGTTTTGTAAATGAGGTGTAACCCATTGCTCCGTTGGGGTGACCGATAAAAAAAGACGAATGATATCCCTTTTGCCCCAGCAGTGACGCCAGGCTGTTGAAGTTGTTATTAGCAAATGGTGTAAGGACGAAGGGAACGTTAAAAGTTGGTATACCGGCGAGGATCGAAGGGGGGCCATCGATGGACTTCCGGCCGCTGGAAAATGAGTATAGGAAAGCTTTGCTGTGCTGGACCAGGGAGTCAAGAAAAGGTGTATAACCTTTGTAGTCTTTCCTTTCGGTATTGAATACCCCGAAGAATTCCTTTGAGAAGCTTTCCAGGATAATCACAACCACATTGCGAGGCTGGAAAGGAACCGTGTCGGACGGTAAGTGCACCGGGTCGAAGACTGCGGCCAGTTCATTCTCATCCTTAAAATACTCCAGTTTCTTGACTTTATTCTTTCCAAACGTCCGCATGATCGAAAACGGGGTATTCAATACAATATTGGTCTCGTTGGGATGCTCCACAAATTCGCCGGCATTGCTAAGGGTGATCGGCCGTGTGCTATGCCGGAAGCCTCCGCGCACCGCGCCGATGAAGAGGTAAGCGATGAGCGGTATCAGGATGGTTCCGGATAAATAATATGTTAGCCTGTCCGTGAGCATAGGGCCGCGTACCTTGATCCGTTTGTAAAGAAAAACCATCAGCCACAATAGAACTGCCAGGAACAGCGATGCATACCAGTAATCAATAAGAAAGCGAAAGAACAGGTTACCCGCTCCGGGTCCTTCGTCGAATTCGTCGAAAATATCCGCAGTGGTCCGGCGCAGGGTAAATTTATAGTAGATGAAGTCGGCCGCATTGGCGGCGAGAGCCAGGCCGTTGAACACAAAAAAGATGTATTTGATCAACGCCTGGTATATGCTGCGAAACCGGAAGTTGAACGGAAGGATCGTCATCAGGATCATCAGCGAGTTGATATAAAGCACCGCAGTAAGATCGAAACGCAGTCCGCCGTAAAGGATCCGGGCAAAGTTTCCCGGTGTCATCCCGGGAAAGTAATTCATATTAAAGAAGTAAAAACCCACGCGGCACAGCGTAAACAGGAGCATCGCGACGAGGATTCTCAATACAAGCGCCCAGTAAATATTCCCCTTCAATCGTAGGCCCGCGAAGTATTTTTTTATTTCCATCCGTTATGCAACATAATAGTGCTGCGAATAAAAATATTTTTTGCTAAAAAGCAGTGTAACTGAAACGTTTTCGTCAAAATGGATTTTGACAGCGTCATCGCTGTAGTGCTTCCCGGGCACAGGCTCACGCGGAATAGATGCGAAACAGGGTCCGGCCGATCAACCCATCAGCGGAACATCGCCATTGGCGCCGGGTCTGCCGGATCTGGGCTAGCCATGGGGTCTTCCTGGTGTGACGGGAATTTTAGAAAACGGCTGTGTTGTGCCGTTCTTCCAGCCCGGACCCGATACGATCAGTAATTCCGCGCGTAAAGAAGGATGTCCTTCATGAGATTCTTTCCAAAGGCAAAGGATAGACCTTTGTCAACAAATGATTTTTCAGGCTGACTTGGAAAAAATGATACCACGTTGGGTACATTGAGTCCCCAGGATCCGGAGCTTTGCAGCTGACCCGGGGTGATGATCACCACGTGGCCCACGCCTGCGGCGTTCATATAAACTGCAACTACCGCTTTTTTGGCATTGGCATTTTCCTGGGCTGTCGCCAGCACTTTTTGATCATATGAGGGACCCAGTGGGGTCCATTTGTCCGTCTCTTTTAAAAATTTGGCGATTTCGGTAGCCGTCATGTATCGGCCGGATTTCGTCGTATAAAAGTCGTTTATCTTATATACTTTGTTCAATGACTCACCGATATACCGGTTGCAATCGCCATTCGCATTCTGACAGTCGCCAAACTTTTCCAGCGATGCCGTCAACTCCTGCTTCCAGCTGCCGTTAATGCTCTGGGCGGAAGCGTTTGAAATTGAAATAACCAGCGCAGAAGAGAAGATAATTTTTAGAACGCGCAACTTAATTTTAGAATTTACGGTTTTCATAACTGTTATCGTGATTTTTAATGCGACCGAAAGGTAGAAAGAAGAATTTGGTGTCAGGCGGTCTCAAAATAGCTAAATGGCGGTATTCGTGTTATGTGTAAGGTATTTCGCGCAAATGTTAAAACAGAATTTACCCGGCAGGCCTTCATTTTTATCACTCGTGGTAAAAAATAAACTGCAAAAAGTCCCGGGAAAGATGTATCTTCGCAACGAATTGATAAACCTTAGAAGCACCTTGCTCAAAATTTTAGCCCTTACAGACCACTTCTCTTCCCCCAAAGGCCAGTTTATCACCAATTCAGCCCCTGTTTTTAACCGGGCATTTTACCCAAAATCGATTTGAATCAATTAATTACAACTACTATACGCCATGAGACAATTAAAGATCAGTAAGCAGATTACAAACCGGGAGAGTCAGTCCCTGGATAAGTATTTACAGGAGATAGGAAAGGTGGATTTGATCACGTCAGACGTAGAAGTAGAACTGGCGAAAAGGATACGGGAAGGCGACCAGATCGCCCTTGAAAAGTTAACAAAAGCCAACCTCCGTTTCGTGGTGTCGGTGGCAAAACAATATCAGAACAATGGTCTGACCCTGGGCGACCTGATCAATGAAGGTAACCTTGGTCTGATCAAGGCAGCAAAAAGATTCGATGAAACACGCGGATTCAAATTTATTTCATACGCGGTATGGTGGATTCGTCAGTCGATCATGCAGGCGCTCGCAGAGCAATCCAGGATCGTCCGTCTTCCGCTGAACCGGGTTGGTTCGCTGAACAAGATTTCAAAAACTTTTTCGGACCTCGAGCAAAAATTCCAGCGTGAGCCTTCTTCGGAAGAACTGGCGGACGTACTGCAGATTACGACCGAGGAAGTTACGGATACCATGAAAATATCAGGCCGCCACGTTTCGATGGATGCACCCTTTGTCAACGGAGAAGAAAACAGTCTTCTCGACGTACTCTCCAACGAAAGCGAAGAGACCCCTGACTCCGGCCTGATGATTGATTCGTTGAGAAGAGAAGTTCAGCGTGCGCTTTCGACTTTGACGCAACGGGAAGCCGATGTTATTTCCTTCTACTTTGGCCTGAACGGCGAAAGTGCGATGACACTGGAAGAAATCGGCGAAAAGTACAGCCTTACCAGAGAACGCGTTCGCCAGATCAAAGAAAAGGCGACCCGCAGACTGAGACATAGTTCAAGGAGCAATACGCTGAAGCCCTACCTGGGCTGATCACTCCTTCAGCATCATAAGAAATGCCCGGTTCGTCACAGACACCGGGCATTTTTTATATCCATTTATGTTCACCTTTCAGCAAGGTTGTGCCGAATTAACTATTCCTTGTATTTTCGCGCCATGTTTAAGACATACGAAGCAACGCTTTCGTTTCTTTACGATAACCTTCCCATGTTTCAGCGTATCGGAGCTGCGGCATTGAAGAACGACCTTTCAAATACACTGGCGTTATGTGAAGCCCTTCAGCATCCTGAAAAAAAATTCAAGTCTGTTCATATCGCCGGAACCAACGGAAAAGGAAGTACCTCTCATATGCTGGCATCCATTCTTCAATCCGCCGGCTACCGGACCGGATTATATACTTCCCCGCACTTAAAGAATTTTACAGAACGCATTCGCATCGACGGAAAAGAGATTCCTGACCGGTTTATTGTCGACTTTGTCAACAGGGTGCGGCCCCTCATCGATGAAATCCGTCCGTCATTTTTCGAAATCACCGTGGCTATGGCCTTCGATTATTTCGCAGTTGAAGAAGTGGATATTGCCGTGATCGAGGTGGGACTGGGGGGAAGACTCGATTCCACGAACGTGATCATCCCCGAATTAAGCGTCATAACCAACATCGGTTGGGATCACAAGGATCTGCTGGGTGACACACTGGAGAAAATTGCGGCAGAAAAGGCCGGTATTATCAAGGAGAATGTTCCGGTTGTTGTCAGTGAACGGCAGTCAGCGCTGGAAGGTGTTTTTCGCGAACGGGCTGAACACCTTAACGCGCCTCTGCATTTTGCCCAGGATTATTACAAGGCCGGGCAGCGTCAGTCAGGTATTCAGGTGTTGCTTGATGTACATAAAATGAGCGAGCTCTTCTTTAAAGATCTGGACGTTCCGTTGCAGGGATTTTACCAGCGTAAAAATGTTGCCGGAGTACTGAAAAGTGTTGACGTGCTGCGGTCAAAAGGGTGGAATATTTCCGGTGAGGCGATCAGATCGGGGCTCGAAAGCGTGGTTCGGCAAACGGGGTTGAAGGGCCGGTGGCAGGTTCTCGGAAGAACACCTTTGAAGGTCTGTGACACTGGCCACAATGTCGACGGGATCCGGGAAGTGGTGAGCCAAATCCAGGCGCAATCTTATGCCAGGCTTCATATGGTCTTCGGCATGGTAAAAGACAAAGACATTACCGACGTCCTGAAGCTATTGCCGCGGGATGCGACCTATTATTTCTGCCAGGCCAATATTCCGAGGGCGCTCGATGCTACGTCCCTCTCACAGCAGGCAAACGATATGGGGCTCAGGGGATTTGTAATTCCCGGCGTAAACGACGCCATCCGCGAAGCGGAAAAACGGGCCGCGGATGATGATATGATCTTCATCGGTGGAAGCACTTTCGTGGTGGCGGAGATCGAAGACCTGTAACATGAAAGACATCCACACAAAACAGGAACTGCAACGTTCCCATTGAATGAGTAGAGCATGAAACGAAAGCAAGAGCGATTCAGGATTATCGAGGGCCGTGAAAATGTTATCGAACGGACCAAAGACATTTACGATGAGATCAGGGGAAAATGGAATACCGTTCAGTTCGGGAATGGCAACCCGATCACGCTTGAACTGGCCTGCGGGAGAGGTGAGTACAGTGTAAACCTTGCCAGGGTATTTCCGGAAAAGAACTTCATTGGTGTGGATATCAAAGGGGAGAGGATCTGGAAAGGTAGTACGATGGCGGTTGAGCAAAACCTGACCAATGTAGCGTTCCTGCGCACACCGATACTGCTTATTGAAAATTTTTTTCTGCCCGGGGAAGTCGACGAAATATGGATCACTTTTCCGGATCCGCGTCCGCGCAAGCGGGACATCAAGCGCCGGCTGACAAGTCCGCGCTACCTGGATATCTACAAACGCCTTGTCAAACCCGGAAGTTATATCCGCCTGAAAACCGATAACACACCGTTGTACCAATACAGCCTGGAGGAAGCGATGGCCAGACCGGATATCAACGACTTACAATTTACCGATGATCTTTACGCATCTGACCTCCGTCCGGAGTGTTTTGATATCAAGACGAAGTACGAAGAACAGTTTTCCGCGAAGGGCGAAAAGATCAAATACCTGCGGTTCAGGTTCTGACCTTTTTATGTCAAAGTCCCGCAGGTAACAATTTCATAATGCCAGGATAGCGATAATCCGGTGTAACCATTCTACATTTGTTATATACCATCGCGGTTCGGATTCTTTCAGGGATCGTTCATTCCGGAGTCCAGGTGTAAAACATGGCAAAAAAGAGGAAACGGGACGTAGAGCTCGTTGTATTATCGGATATTCATCTTGGCACCTACGGATGTCATGCGGAAGACCTGCTGCGGTACCTGAAGTCCATCAAACCAAAAAAAATCATTCTCAACGGCGATATCATCGACATGTGGCAGTTTACCAAACGGTATTGGCCAAAGTCGCATATGCAGGTAGTGAAACATATCACCGGTCTGCTGGCCAGGAATACAAAGATCGTTTACCTGCCCGGGAATCACGATGAGATGCTCCGTAAGTTTTCCGGTTTCCGGATTGGTTCGTTTCAGATCGATAACAAGGTCGTTCTCAAATTGAATGGCAAACGTGCCTGGATTTTTCATGGCGACGTTTTCGATGTTACCATGAAGTATTCGAAGTGGCTGGCGAAACTGGGAGCCATCGGGTATGACATGCTTATTCACCTCAATACGTTCGTTAACTGGTGCCTTACACGGTTAGGTAAGGACAAGATATCCCTGTCGAAGAGGGTCAAGGACAGTGTGAAGTCGGCGGTTAAGTTCATCAACGACTTTGAAAAAATTGCGGCAGACATCGCCATTGAAAACGGCTACGACTACGTGGTATGCGGGCACATTCATCATCCGGAGATCAAAAGTATCCAGACTGAAAAGGGAGCCGTTACGTACTTGAACTCCGGCGACTGGGTGGAAAACCTTACCTGCCTGGAATACGACGGCGGTAAGTGGAGTATCTACCGGTATCTGGAAGATCCGCTTGCGCAGTCGATCAAGCTTCCGAAACGGTTTCGGGATAAACTCGACAGCGATGAGATATTCCGTGGTCTTGTCAATGAATTTTTAAACGTAAAAAAGTGAAGATTCTATACGCGATCCAGGGTACGGGCAACGGGCATCTTGCGCGTGCCGAAGATATCATTCCGTCATTGCAGGAACACGGCGATCTGGATCTTTTTGTCAGCGGTGCGCAATCCGATATCAGGCTTTCCTATCCGGTAAAGTATAAATCGAAGGGACTGAGTTTTTATTTTGGAAAGAAAGGTGGCATCGATTTCCTTAAAACCTTCAAGAACAACAGCTCAAAGGACGTATACAAGGAGATAAAAAAATTCCCCGTGGAAAAGTACGACCTTGTGATCAACGATTTCGAGCCCATTACAGCATGGGCCTGCAAACGCCGCGAAGTGCCGTGTGTCGGATTAAGCCATCAGTCCGCGTTGTTATCGCCAAAAGTACCGCGCCCCGGAAAGATCGATCCGGTGGGCGAATGGGTGTTAAAGAACTATGCACCCGTTGAAAAATTCGTGTCTTTTCATTTCGAAAAATATGACAAGAACATTTTTACACCGGTAATCCGGTCGTCTGTCCGCAGGCAGGCAAACCAGACAAAGGATCATTATACGGTATACCTTCCTGCTTACGACGACCGTAAGCTCGTTCCTGTTCTTGCCAAAATACCAATGGTGAACTGGCATATTTTTTCCAAACATGCGAAGAAAGCGTATCACATCGGTAAACTCTCGGTCTACCCGGTTGACAAGGATGAATTTGTTTCCAGTATGACGACCTCCAAAGGGGTGCTTTGCGGAGCGGGGTTTGAAACCCCGGCCGAAGCGCTTTTCCTGGGAAAAAAACTAATGGTTGTACCCATGAAGTCTCAGCTGGAACAGCATTACAACGCAGCCTCGCTGAAGCTTATGGGGGTGCCGGTTCTCAAGAAAGTAAAAAACAGCACACTCGAAAAAATCACGGAGTGGATCGATAGCGACGTGCGGATCCCCGTTCAGTATGACGATACCACATCGCAGGCGGTAGCGCTTGCTGTCAAAATGGGAAGCTGATATTTTTCCCGAATGTTATAAGCGCGTTATAAAATTCCGCAAATTCTTCACGCTTAAATAACTGCATTGTAAAAGCCCGTTAATACGCCGTCATTATTTTTGCTGCATAGTTATATGAGCGAAAAGAAACAGCTGCGGGTGTTGTTGGTAGACGATGACTGGGATATTCTCGAGTTAATGGAGTACAACCTTGAAAAAGAAGGATTCAAGGTTAAGACGCTGGAGGAAAGCTGGAATGCCGTAACGGTGGCAAAGGAATTTTCACCGGACCTGATCATCCTCGATATCATGATGCCACACCCCAACGGCATTGAGATTTGCCGGGAGCTTCGCAGCCTGAAACGTTTTGAGGATACCTATATTTTCTTTCTCACGGCGAAGTCCGAAAGTTATTATCAGCAGGCCGCCCTGGATACTGGAGGTGACGATTACATTGAAAAGGCGGTAGGTCTGCGCGCCCTTACGCACAAAGTCAGTACGGTGTTGAAGCGTCGTTTTGTGATCCGGAAGAGTATCGCTGAACTCACGATCGGAAACCTCTGCATCAACCGCCGGTCGAATTCGGTTAAGCTTGGGGACCATGAAGTTTTCCTCAGCAAACCCGAATTTGAACTATTGTTTTTCTTCGCCCAGAATCCAAGGAAAGTGATCTCTCACCAAAACCTTCTCTGCAATATCTGGGGTTCCGAGATCTATTTGTTCGACACCTCCATTGACGTTTATATCCACAACCTGAAAAAGAAACTCGGTCTGGATCTCATCCACCGAACCTCCGACAACCGGTACCGGCTCGATATGAAGTAACCGCAGGTAAACGGCCGTTTTGTGACGCCCAAAGTGTTATTTGTTCATTAAGAGGTCGAATCACCCGCTTGGTCGAAGTAATCCGTGTTGCGCATGCTTTTTGCGGTTTGGATTCGTTAGTTCGCCAATATGGGTATGATTGAAAAGCTCCGGGTACTTCTTACCAATGTCAGAGACAGAGTCGTCGGGCTTTACAGGAACGGGCGTCTATTTCCATGGTTGATCAAAATGTCTCTCCTGGCCGTTGGGGGAATCCTGATGGCATGCCTTTTATTTTTTATCCTCGTCTGGGCCGGCCTTTTTGGGAAGATCCCCGGAAGGGATGCGCTGCGAAGCATCAGTCATCCGGTAGCCTCGGAGGTTTACAGTGCAGACAGCGTTTTATTGGGCCGTTACTTCGTGCAGGAACGGTCCACCATTCCGTCATCTCAAATTCCGGAGACATTGAAGAATGCGCTGATCGCCACCGAAGACGTGCGTTTTCACAAGCATCGCGGTGTCGATACCAGAAGTTTATTGCGTGTGCTGGTGAAGGGAATTTTGTTTCAGCAGGGATCTGCCGGTGGCGGGAGCACCCTGACGCAACAGCTGGCTAAAAACCTTTTCCCGCGGGAATCATACCTGTTTTTATCACTGCCGATCAACAAAGTGAAAGAAGTCATCATCGCGCGCCGGCTGGAAAGCATTTACAGCAAAGATGAGATCATCACACTCTATCTCAATACGATTCCTTTCGGTGATAATGTCTATGGAATCAAGACCGCAGCGGAACGTTTTTTTTCAGTACCGGTAGAAAAGCTTACCCTCGACCAGTCGGCGGTTTTGATCGGGATGCTGAAGGCCACTCACCGATATAACCCGCGGTTGTTCCCGGACAGAGCAAAACAAAGAAGGGATGTGGTATTGGCCCAACTTCACAAATACGAATTTATTTCGGCTGAGGAAAAGCAAACCCTGCAGGCAATGCCGCTGAATCTTCAATATAAAAGGACAACGCACAACTCCGGTGCGGCGCCGTATTTCAGGGCATATATAAAGAGCGAAATGCTGGCCTGGTGCAGAACCCACGACAAACCCGACGGTACTCCCTACAACCTGTATACCGATGGACTGAAAATTTACACAACAATTGATTCCAGGCTTCAACTCTACGCCGAACAGTCCATGCGATCCGAGATGGCGAAGTTGCAGGAGAAATTTAAGCGGGAATCCGATAAGGCGGTCCTGCGGAAGGCAGCTTCGGCGAAGATCACGACGCTTCCGGTTTACCGGCGACTGAAGGAAGCCGGACATTCCCAGGAGGAGATTATGGAGGAGTTAAAAAAACCGGGTATTCGGAAAGTATTTACCTGGAAGGGAAGCGAGGAAAAACAGATCAGCGTTTACGATTCCCTCATCCATCACCTTCAGTTCCTTCAGACGGGTATCCTTGCTCTGGACCCCGGTACCGGTGAAGTGAAAGCCTGGGTTGGTGGGATAGATCATGAGTTTTTTCAGTTTGATCACGTCCGTGAAAGCACAAAAAGGCAAGTCGGTTCTACCTTCAAACCCATCGTATATGCTGCGGCACTCGAGCAGGGTGTGGATCCCTGCGATTACACATCGGGCAGGAAAACATCCTACACAAATATGAAAGACTGGACCCCGGAAAACGGTGAGGATGATACATATGATCAGAAGTATTCCATGGAAGGAGGACTTGCCGGTTCCGTTAACACTGTCTCCGTCAAATTGCTGGAACGCACCGGTATATCCAATGTGATTGAGATGGCAGACCGCATGGGCATCAAAAGCAACCTGCCTGCCGTTCCTTCCCTGGCGTTGGGCACGGCGTCTATCTCCATGACGGAGATGGTCGCTGCGTACGGCGTATTTGCCAACAACGGAAAAGCGGTGTCACCCTGGTCCGTCACATCCATAACGAACAGCCGGGGAGAGGTGCTGGAGGGTTTTGAATCAGAACAGGAAGCGGATAGGGTGTTGTCGGAGGCAACTTCCGATATGATGATTCATATGCTAAAAAGAGTGGTCAACGATGGTACGGGAGCGGGACTGCGGTCGCGGTTCGGGATCATGAACGACATGGCCGGGAAGACAGGAACAACACAAGCTAATGCGGATGGCTGGTTCATCGGCATTACGCCACACCTGGTTATCGGATGCTGGGTTGGAGCGGATGATCCGCTGATCCATTTTAGAAGTACCGCGTCCGGACAGGGTGCGGCTACGGCGTTACCGATCGTCGCCCGTTTTTTTCAAAAGGTGAACAAGGATAAACAGCTGAACCGGATTTCCACTGCGCGGTTCGATCCGCTTTCAGCCAACCTTCTTGATAAACTGGATTGTGACCTTTCCCGATCCGACCGTAATTTATTTCAGCGGATTTTCAACCGGAAAAAAGGAGTGAAGCAAACAGAATTTAAAGGCGGAAAAAAAAGAAACTGATCCTCCTGTAACATCAACTCCACACACGCGTAATTTTTCTACAAAACATTTCTTGAAATGCTCCATTAACACGCACTGAGAAGTGCTTTGCTTCTGCATGATTTTTTCAGTGCCATTAGCAGGTACTAGTATTCAATTAAAATAGCTGAAAACATGCAAAACCAACGTAAGAATTTCGAGGTGGATAATATGACAGGAAGGAATCATGAGGGGCCCTCCGCAAATTCACCGGTGCAACGATTAACGGCAACGACTATCATCGGCGACAAAGTCGAAAACCTGGAAGGTGACGACCTGGGAAAAATCGACAACCTGATGATCAATGTCCAGAGTGGTGAAATCGACTATGTTGTATTGGAGTTCGGATCATTTCTGGGGATGGGGGGCAAATTATTTGCAATTCCGTTCCGTCAACTCTATCTGAATGCAGAGAAGCATGCATTTATCCTGAACCGGGATAAGGATAGTTTCAAAAATATGCCCGGTTTTGATAAAGACCACTGGCCTGCTACGAATGATCACGCTTACTACCAGGATGTGGATAACTATTGGGGTAACAGAGGCGAAAGCAGTCCCGTGTTTTAGACCCGGAGCGATATACCGTCGTTGTCCCGCTATCGGAGCAGTTTAAACCAAATCCCATCAGCGTTATAACTTTTCCGGACAGGGATAATGGCGGTTATTTTTTTTCGATTGTCAATACTCCTTCAAAACCACCACCGGTGGCTTCAAACGTCAAACTCACCACGTTACCCATATACTTTTTTCCATTGGAAAGCATAACCACAATTTTATCGCCCTGTCTGATAAGTCCATCGTTGTATTGCTGGCGTGAAAGCGCGATTTTACAGTGAACGGGATCGCCGTTAAGGAACTGTTTATCCGTCTCTTTATCTTCGAGCGTGTAATAGTTCATGTTATTGTTTGGTATCCCTTTAAATTCAACATTGTATAAATGCCTGAATTTCGTTATTTCACTTCATGAAAGCGACACCTGTAAATATTCCCGTTTCGGAAACCATTGGCGAAGTTTCCGGTTTGTTGATCCTGCCACCTGATGCCCGTTCGCTGCTTGTTCTTGCGCACGGCGCCGGCGCGGGTATGCAACATTCGTTTATGGAAACGCTATCGGCCGGGTTGGCCGCGACTGGAATTGCTACTCTGCGCTACAACTTTCCATTCAAAGAGAACGGTAAAGGACGACCGGACCCGCCATTGGTTGCTGAAAAAGTTGTGTCTGCAGCGATGAAGAAATCCAGTGAACTGGCGCCACACATACCGGTTTTTGCGGCCGGTAAATCTTTCGGCGGACGAATGTCTTCGCAGTACCTTTCGAAATCAACTCCGGAGTTCATCAGGGGAATTATCTTTTATGGATTTCCGCTTCATCCGGCGGGCACCCCCTCCGTGAGCAGGGCGGAGCACTTGTCACAGGTTTCCGTCCCCATGCTTTTTCTTCAGGGTACGAAGGATGCGCTTGCCGATCTTACCCTGCTGAAACCGATATGCGACAAGCTGCCCACGGCATCCCTGGTTACTTTTGAGGGTGCCGATCACGCTTTCAAAGCGGGTAAAAGAAATGTCATTCAGGAACTCGTCGATGCGACTGCACAATGGATCGCGAAAATCAACCGTGCCGGTTAGAAGCTATTTCGATTCATACCATGAGCTCAGCTCATCCATGACGCTCGCGCGGTTCTGTGTAAACATACCGTTGCGAACAGCATTATGCCTGGACTCTACAAAGTCCTCCACGTTTGTATAGAAACGTATTCTGTATTTCAGGATTGTTTTGCTGCCAATGGCCTTTTTAAAATCGCGCAGATTTTCATCCTCGCGAATCCAAAATAGAAAAAGACCTTTTTCATTCGTGGTACCCGGCATGAATGTAAAGCCGGAATGTTCCAGGTTTTTTAAAACCTCCTCCTCCGAGCCCGTTTTTCCCCTCATATATACTGTCGTCCAACCCATTTTTCTTTCTTCTCCTTTACGATAACTAAATAATATTTCGTTCATACACCCGGTAGGGTTATTGAATTTTGTCTGTTCAGGCTTTCAAAAAATTTTAAGTAAACCCTGCCCGAAGCGTCAGTTTAAAAAATGAATGTGCCTGCTTTCATTACGCAATCATTTCGGAATGGTTACGCAAAAAGGTTAACAAATCGCCAGGCGATAAAATTCAGTTCCGGTGCTCCGGTGAGGGAAAAACGGGGTGAAATCAACCCCACAATATTGATCTTCATAAATACTGTGGTTTACTTAGAATATTCTATTATCTTTGCGCCATATTTTATAACAATTAATAATGAAAGAAGGAACAGTAAAATTCTTTAATGAATCCAAAGGATTCGGATTCATCAAGGAAACATCAACAGGACAAGAGTATTTTGTACACATTTCAGGTCTTCTTGTCGATCAGATCCACGAAAATGATGAAGTCACTTTTGAACTCAAAGAAGGAAAAAAAGGATTAAATGCGGTTAACGTAAGGTTAGCCAACTAATAGATCATCATTCATTGTCAAAAGGCCAGGTAATTCCTGGCTTTTTTGCGTTTCGGCCGTCTCTCCACGGGAGTGTATCGGCTTGAGGATCAACTCAGAATTTGCTTTACCCGCCCTACGGCGCCGCTTTCCAGCCTGACCTTGATTCCGTGCGGGTGGGTGGGTGATTTTGTAAGGAGATCCTTCACTATTCCCTCCGTTAGGGCCCCGGTCCGCTGATGCTCCTTTAATACGATCAGCACCCGGCTACCTGGCCTGATTTCAGCTCTGGATTGGCCGTTCATAATTTATTCGAAGATAACCAATCGTTCTGTCAGATTAGAGTTCCTGGTGTCCAAATCGGGATTTTGGGGTAGCAGATGGCTGTATTGTGGAGTGTATCTACCATGGTTTTTGATGTATGTTATTGAATATCAATTAATTGCCGTTTGGTACAGTTTTTTCTTATGATACAGCGGCTTTAATTGTTATACCGTTATGAAACGTATTTGGGTTGTTCTGACCTTGGGTCTGATCGCCTTTCTGGTCATTGGAGCAGATCAGGAATCGCCAGACCTTCCGGAAGTGAGAAAAAAGGTGTGCCGGGGTTACACCGTTATTGCAGACAGTAAAGGAATCGATTGCAATGGCGATACACTTCAACTGGTTCGGGCCGGAGGATTTTATCAGCGGGTTCCCTGAAATTGTCAGTCCGAAAGTTTAGGTTAAAGAACTGTTTCCTTTTTTCACAAGACCACTTCGAATGCCCGGACTTTTATAGTTTTGGGTGATGAAGAAAATATCTGCGTTGGTCCTGTGCTTGTTTGCTGTTGTCTATTTGTACGGGCAGCCCGCAGTGCCCTATGTGATCCTCGTATCGTTTGATGGCTTCCGGTATGACTACCTGGACCGTTTTGAGCTTCCCCATTTCCGACAATTCGCTGCTGAAGGTACCCGGGCAACGTCACTGATACCGGCATTCCCGAGCAAGACCTTCCCGAATCATTACACGATCGTAACCGGCATGTACCCGGGAAATCATGGCCTTGTCGATAACTCGTTTTACGACCCCGGCCGCCATGAACGCTATGGAATGCACCTGCCCGAACGGGTACGTGACCCGAACTATTATGGTGGCGTTCCTTTGTGGGAACTGGCCAGGCAGCACCAGTTGAAATCCGCCTCCTATTTCTGGGTAGGTACTGAAATCCCGGGAAGGCACCCGGATTATTACTATCGCTACGACGAGTCTGTTGCGGATACCGCGCGGGTTGATCAGGTGATTGCGTGGATGAAATTCCCCGGACCCGAAAGGCCTCACTTTATCACATTGTATTTTTCGTCTCCCGATCACGAGAGTCATTTATATGGACCGCTGTCGTGGGAAAGCGAGGCAGCGGCGATGAACGCGGACCGCCTGCTGGGCCGTCTGATGCGAGGAATTGAAAAAATCAACCTGCCCGTGAACATTATTTTAGTGTCCGACCATGGTATGAGCGATTTAAAGCAACGTTCGGGGAGCTATATTTTCCTGGATGAGATCCTTAATCTTAAAAGTACAGCCATCACCGTGGTGAACAGTGGAACGCAAGCCCATATTTATACGCGTAATGAACAGTCGCGGGATTCGCTTTACGCTAAACTTAAAGATCAGTCGAAGACGTTTTCCGTTTTAAAACAATCCGAATATCCGGAGCACTGGCATTACAGGAATCAACGGTCGGGCGACCTGCTGATTACCGCGCACGAAGGATATTATATCCGGGAAGCGGCCAGAGCCAAGTTTCTGTCTGCGCTGGACACGACCGGTGTTATCGGTGTGCATGGCTACGATCCAGCCAGGGTGAAAGATATGCACGGCATATTTCTCGCGAAGGGTCCGAACATCGCGAAAGGAAAGTTGATTCCCCCATTTGAGAACATCCATATATATCCGCTCATAGCAAAGATCCTGCAGTTGACACTGCCGGCTGTTGACGGCAAGGAGGAAGTACTTGGGAAAATATATCAGAAAAGGAGGTAGGGCCGGGTCAGGTTATCATCCGGTTTTTCAGCTGCCCGAAACGCGGATCTTTTCTCAATTCCTTAAAAGGTGGATACTCGAGGAAAAAATTCACGGGTGCTGTCCGTTTTTCGATGCATTGGTAAATGTGGTAGAACACTTTGTCCATATCGCCGAGTGCCAGCCAGATCCCTACCAGGTCTGCGTCCAGTACGGCGTCGGGTTCTTCAGCCTGCCGTTGTTCAATTTTGCGAATACATTCGAGCGCCTTTTCCCGTTCACCGATTTTTCCATAGGCATGTCCAAGGCCCATAAGGCCTTTGAGCGGATGATTGGTTAACCGGTAGACATCCTCGAAAAATTTAAGTGCGCTATGCCAGTCACCTTTCATACCTGTTGCCCATGCTTTCAGTTCGATGCTGATTCGCATCTGCGGGTCCATTTCGAGTAGTTTATCCGCCTGCCGGATGGCGTCGTCATACCGTTCGGAAAATACATAAACGATTCAAAGGTAATGATTCATGATCGGGGAGAGCGGATCGAGTTGAACGGCCTCTTCCATGATCCTGATCGCCATTTCCTTTTCGCCTGTGAGGATGTAGTAGAATCCCAGGAGCTGATTTGGAGCGGTAGCACCCGGGTTGAGCTGCTTGGCTTTCTGCAGACACTCGAAAGCCTCCTTCCATTTCCAGTCGTAAAACAAGTATGCCGCGGCCTTTGCGGTATGGCTTTCAGCGATGGAGCTGTCCAGTTCGAGCGCGATGTCGGCATACCGGTGAACAGTTTCGAAAGCTTTCCGGGGCAATATCTGACCAGACGAACCCAGGTAACTATACGCCGCCGCGGTCATAGCATAAGCCGCTGCATAGCCAGGTTCCAGCGAGATCGCTTGTTCAAAACAGGAGATGGCCCGGCGTGCATCGGCCGGAGTCACCTTGTTCCAGAAATGGAGTCCCTTGAGGTAATGTGTGTATGCTTCGATGTTCAGGGTGGGGACTTTCACCAGCGGAACTTCCGGCCGCCCTGTCGTAAGGTTTTCGCGGAGCTTGTTTGCAATAATGCCGCTGATCTCGTCCTGTACTTCAAAGATATCGTGCAGGTTGCGGTCATAGTTTTCGCTCCACAAATGATAACCATCGGCTGCATTGATCAGCTGTGCCGTAATTCGTACGCGGCTTCCCGATTTACGTACACTTCCTTCCAGGACCTTGTCGACATTCAGCTTAATAGCAATGTCGCGGATATCAGCCTGTTTTCCTTTAAAAGCAAAAACGGACGTCCGCGATGTTACCTGAAGTCCTTCCACTTTCGTCAGGGCATTCAATATCTCTTCCGTGATGCCGTCGCTGAAGTACTCATTTTCAGTATCCGCGCTCATATTGACAAACGGTAATACGGCAAGGCGGTTTACGGGCTGATGGGTTTTTCCCTGCAGCGTTTCCCTCAGGGGTACAATTTAAACCTTTGTTCGAAACGGCGAAGACACGGACCGGCTGTCTGACGTTCTTGAATTCAAAATAGCCCATGGGCTGAACCTGAATATCTTCCTGGTTCCTGACTTCATCGAATACCTTTTCTGAAATAAAAACACTTCCGGGTACGGCCAGCGATTCAATCCGCGAAGCGAGGTTCACGCCGTCCCCATAGATCTCGTCGTTGTCGACTGTTACATCGCCGGTATGAATGCCAATTCGCAATTCGACCTTTGGTTCCGTCTGCAGCCGTTGCTGGACGTTGATCGCACAATGAACCGCATCGATGGCGCTGTAAAAGATACTGAGGGAGCCATCCCCGTACTGTTGTAAAATTTTTCCCTGGAATTTCTGCAACGACTCCTCAAAAATTTCTTTCACACGTCCCCGCTTCTGACGTGCAAGTTGTTCGTTCTCCTGCATTAATGCAGTATACCCCACCATGTCCGCGAATACAATAGCAACCAATTGACGCATGGTGGCAAAAGTAGAAAAGACCGTTGCGGAATACCAATGCAAAACCGATATTCAGCTGAATTAAATGGGGAAATCCGTGACTATTTGGGGATTGACGATTTTGAGATTTACGATGTACGATTTTGAGATTGATGATGTACGATTTGGGATTTACGATTTTGAGATTTACGATGTACGATTTGGGATTTACGATTTTACCGACTGGCGTCAACCATTAAATCGTCAATCGTCAATTGTAAATCGTAAATTGTCAATCGTCAATCAATCCTTCTCTCCGTCAGTCCCTCCAATAATCAGGTCTTTTGGTCACGCCTCCATAGTAACGGCAATCCACACATTCCTGGGGCGCAACGGTATATCCAATGAGCTCTTGCGTGATCAGGTCATAATAGCGGTCCCCGATCAGATTTCCCTGTAAACTCCATTCGGAGATTTCATCGAGAGGAATAATATATCCTTCATCGTCGCACCATTCATACCCGGTTTCACTATATGGTCCTGTGGAGGGGCCGTTTATTTCCTGCCGGGTAAAAAATGCTCTTTTACGGGTCACTGTGGAAGCCATAAAATAGCCAATGACAGCCGACAAGGGGTCCGTAATGCAATGAATATTTCCCTGTGGCTGGGAGGGAAGCGGATCGAACAACCCGCCGAGGCTCTCGCTGTTTTTCTTTGTAATCGACCAATACGTATATGCTTCCGGCGTTAGCGCATATTGATTCACCAGGATACTGTATCCAAAGTATAACTTCCTCGACGACTGGGGTATAGAAAAAAAAGGAAAATCATATACCAAGTCCTCGGTAAGCGCACTGGTCGAGGTCACATAGTAATTGGCCGGCTTGTTGGTTTTCCAGCACTCGTAAAGTTCCGTGGCCAGCTTACGGGGAAGTATGTCCCCGTTTTCATAATAGTAAACGGACGTGCTTGTTGATACATACTTCCAGGTCTCATCAAATGTCCAGAAGTAGTACTGTGTTTTGTTTAAGGGGTCGTGCGCGTAAATATTGAATTGGATCTCATCGTGTTCTTTTTCTTCCTTCCAGGTGACGCTGTCCAGGAGTGGGCTTTCTTTCAGGGGTACAAAATCAGACAAATATTCAAAGGTGTCACTCGTCCGGATGTGAATTCTGTACGCGACAGATGGATCGAGGTTCAGCGCGGGTGCAACGTACATGCCATTAGTATTACCGGGCATCGCATACGTTTCGCCGGTCTCGGATTCGATCTCCACGAAGGCATCCCGCTCAGGCCCGCCGGTACCGGCAGCATCAAGCGACGCTGTCCGGCTTAATTTGATAAATGATGAATCATTACCAACCAGAAAACCATCGACGACCAGAATTCCGTTGGGGGCCTTTATTAACGGCGGAATGTACGGATCAAGGCAAGCGCCTGCACTTAACATAATCACACAAAAGCGCAGTAGTGTCTTCAATTCTGATACAGGCTAAGGGTTAACTTCACAGGCTTAATTTAAGAACTCCCCTGACGATTCAAAATCGTTTTCACAAACGTTATCCCAACGCAGCCGGGGCATCAGGAACCCGCCACCTTTATTTCCGGTCCTATCGGAAAGGTAGACCGGAGGATATTTTCTATCGTATTTGGTGACAAATGACCAATGTTATGAGAGTTCGAATCCTTTCTGTTTTGTTATCTGTGCTGAGCTGTTCCGCTGGTGCACAGGAGTTATCCATTTTTGATGGACGGTACTGGGGTATCGTCCTGGAACACCCGGACATGAAGAAGGTGGTTGTCAAACCGGATATTCCCTATCTCCAGGATCAGCAGGGAACATTACGGATGGACGTTTATCTGCCGCCAGACCTTCAACCGGACGAAGTCCGTCCGGCGATCGTATTTTTGAACGCTGTTGGCGATCGTCCCAACGAAATGAAAGTAAAGTCCTGGGGAACCTATCGCACCTGGCCGATGCTGGTAGCGGCCCATGGGTACATCGGTATTTCCATGGAAAGCGACGGCTCGCGCATTCCCGAGTCCCTGGCGGGGATATTTTCCTTTATTGATAAGGATGGTAACGCACATTATATTGACCGGACTCGCCTGGGTGTGTACGCGGCATCCGCCAACGTTACTTCATCAATCCAGTATCTGATGCAACCCGGGGCTTATCCAGGAATTAAGGCCGCAGTCCTCTACTACGGACGGCAGCCATCCGGTCCTTTTCGAAAAGACCTGCCGGTACTCTTTGTTGTTCCGGAGGGTGATGTCAGGGGAAACGGATTCAGCACGTTGTGGAATGAGGTACTGAAGAACAACGCGCCGTGGACGATTACAATGGGTTCCGGATTGATCCACGCTTTTGACAGCTTTAACGACAATGACGACTCCAGGAAGATGATCAAGGAAACCATTTCGTTCTGGAAGAATCAGCTGGATCCGATTCCTGCGCATCATTGGCCGAATTCTGTTGGAAGGGAGGCACTGGCCGCACAATATGGCCACGATGATGTCAAAGCAGCCTCTTTGCTAAAAGAATGGACAGACACCCACCCGACGGACGGTCCGGCTATGGTTCAATATGGATCGGTATTGAAAAACCTGGCGCGTAAAACCGAAGCTGAAGATGTATTGAAAAAAGCGATTGCCCTTCAACCCGATAACGGAAACGCAAAGGCGAACCTGATCGCCGTCTATTATGCCCTCGGAAAGGATGACGAAGCCCGGAAACTCGACGCCATCATGGCAAAGGCGGGACAGGCAACCAGGAACACCTATGCAAGTATAGGGTATTCGTTGTTCGTGCTGAATAAGCACCGTCAAGGCGTTCAGTATTTTGAAAAAATCCCGCCAGCCGACAGGTTGTCATGGGATTACTACAATCTCGGCTGTGGCTATGCCCGGTTGAATGAAAAAGATAAAGCGTACAATGCCCTGAATCAGGCTGTAGCAATGGGTAACACGTCAAAGCAGCAATATGAAAATGACGATGATCTTAACTCGCTCCGGTCGGATCAGGAATACAAGGAACTGATGTCGAAGTTGCAATGAGACGGACTTGCATATAGCATGACTTGGCCCACCGGCCAGTGCTTATCCGCGATACTGGCAGGCGGAACAGCGTCTGTTTCCGAACGGTATTGTCCGCAGCCGACCTTCCGTTCTTTTCGAATCGCCGATAAAGCGGCGGAGGCGAGGTTGTGAAATTACGGCAACCTTATTGCATAATGGGTCTGGTAATAAAACCTGATCCCATGATCCTGCATTATCTGCGTATCGCATTCCGCAACCTGGAGAGACAGAAACTGCTAACGTTTATTAATATCTGCAGCCTTTCCATCGGGCTGGCCTGTTTCAGCTTGTTCCTGTTGTATGCGGTCAACGAATTCAGTTACGACCGCTTTCATGTTCAGGCTCCCAACATCTACCGCGTTTACAACTGGTGGGCGTATGAGGGGCGTGCGGGTAGTGAACCGGCATCCACGACTCCGCTCGGCCCTGCCCTGAAGAACGACTTTTCGGATGTACTGGATTTCGTGCGTGTTCAGGGCGGTGGCGAAAAACTTGTGCGCGCAGGGGGTGACGTCCTCCGTATCAATGTTTCGTTCGCCGATCCTCAGATCCTTTCCGTATTTACCTTCCCACTGATAGCCGGCAACAGTGCAACTGCCCTGAGAGACATGCACAACATCGTATTGACCAGGGCAACCTCGCTTAAACTTTTTGGCGAAACGAACGTGGTTGGTAAACAGGTTGAAATCAAGACCGGTGATTCATATGAGGTTTTTACCGTAGGTGGCGTGGCTGATGATATCCCCGTTAACTCCACCGTACAATTCGATATCCTGGGAAGTTTCGATCACCTGTTGAATACTGCGATGGGGAAGGCCAGCAACAATGACTGGAATATGACTATCGGTATTGCCGTGTATGTTCACCTTCATCCATCCAGCAACCTGATGAATGACCGGGAGCAGCTTGCTTCTTTCAGGAAAAAGTATTTTCCGGGAGAGGCTGCGTTTTTAAGTAAGGAAGGTCTGTGGAATGGAGAAGGCGTCTATCCTAACGGTTACGGCCTGCAGCGTCTGACGGACGTGCATACAGGTATAAAAGTGGATCCATGGAGCGCCGTCGACCCAAAGAACGTTTGGATACTCATTGGGATCTCGGCAAGTGTGCTGCTCATCGCCTGTATCAACTTTATCATCCTTGCTATCGGCCGGTCCTCCGGAAGGTCTAAAGAGGTAGGTGTGCGCAAAATAATCGGAGGGCAGCGAAAACAGCTTATCTTTCAATTCCTGTCGGAGTCTTTTTTGCTTACGCTGTTTTCTTCAATCCTGGGGATTGGAATTGCGCAGACACTCCTTCCATACTTCAATGAGTTGTCGGGAAGGAATTTGCATTTCGCGATTGATCAGTATCCGGATATGTTTGTCTTTCTCGCGATTACCGTAGTGGTTGTGGGTCTGCTCGCGGGTTGTTATCCGGCGTTGGTCTTGTCCGGGTTCAAACCGGTCGAAGCTCTGAAAAACAAAGTGAAGCTTGCAGGGTCAAATCTTTTCACCCGGTCGCTTGTAACCTTTCAGTTCGTACTTTCCGTGTCGCTCATTATCTCGACGTTCGTTATTTTGCGACAGTTGTCATTTATGCGGTCGAAGGACCTGGGAATTTCGAAGGAGAACGTCGTCATGATTTCGGCGCAGGATGCACCGGTCGAAGGATTCTACGCGCGCTTCAGAGATCAGCTATTGTCAAACACGCGGGTGACCGGTGTTACCGCTTCCGCTATTGGCTTGGGTGATGGTGAAGGTCAGATGGGCAGACGTTACGAAGTGAACGGAAAAGATGAAGGTATCATCGAATATCCCGTCGATGATCAGTTCCTGCCGGTAATGGGTATGCGGCTGGTTGCGGGTCGTAATTTCGATCCGGCTAACACGTCGGATACGAGCACGTCCGTTGTGGTTAACGAATCGCTTGTCAAAAGCCTGTTGAATACGACTCCTTCACTTGCCATTGGTATGCAGCTGAAAGTTCCCGGCGGCAACAGTGTTCCGAAAACAATAATTGGTGTGGCGAACGATTTCCATTTCGAAAACCTGACACGCAACGTACGCCCCCAACTTTTCCTTAACTCACGGCAGTTCAGGCCAGCCGTTGTTTTCGTGCGCTTAAGACCGGGTGACCCGAAGGAAGCGTTGAGCTTTCTGGAATCGTCGTGGAGAAAGGCGGCCCCGGATTCACCGTTCAGGTACAGTTTTTTGGATGAGAAGTTCGACGCGTTTTATAAATCCGAGGAGCGTTGGAGCGGTATTGTGGGATGGGCCGGGAATATTTCCATATTTCTTGCCTGCCTTGGACTTTTCGGGCTGACGTCGCTCGCTGTTGCCAACCGCACGAAGGAGATCGGGATCCGGAAAGTACTGGGGGCCACAGCGGGCAGGATCGCACGGTTGATTTGTAAGGACTTCGTCGGCCTCGTGCTGATCGCTATTGTAATTGCGATCCCCGTTTCGTGGTATGCCATGCACGAATGGCTGCAGCATTTTGCCTATAAGGTTCCGCTGGATTGGTGGATATTTGCAATAACGGGGTTACTGGCTGTTCTTATTGCCGCACTCACGGTTGGTATACAGGTGATAAAAGCGGCGATGGCCGACCCGGTTAAATCGTTGAGGTCGGAATAGGGCCTTACTTGCAAGGAATTTTAGATCTGTTGAAATTTTTGCGTGACGTAGTCGTCCGTCATTTTACATCGCGGCCATCGGCGATCGCGGCAACCTCGGTCGGAAAGAAACCATCTTTCGCCAGATCCAATTTACTACACTGCCGGGGCCTGGCAGGATGACAGCTTCGCGCCGGAACAGTTTGCGAATTGAAATCCCGGCTACACGTTCCGGTGTTAAGACCCATAGCCTTTCCAGAATTCCCCGCCCTGGAAAATCCCCTGTTTTTTTCATCGGGCCGGGATTGACTACACTGACGAAGACGCTGGTGTTCTGTAACTCATAATACAAACTACGGCTGAAATGGTGTACGGAGGCCCTGGATGGCGTGTAAAACCGCTTAAAACCGGTGGGGACAAAAGCACCAGCTTTAGATACATTCAGGATGTAGGCTTTCCGTTGGCGAATCAGGTTGGGTAACAGGGCCCTGGTCAGCAGTGAGATGGACATCAGGTTCAGTTGCACATTGGTATTCAGGTATTCTGGCCCGGCGTCCCTGAGCCGTTTCAGATCGCCCGCATCCGGGTTATTGATAAGCAACGCAACTTCGAACCCGGAGTTTATCCATTGCGCTACATCGGCGACATGCTGATGGTTGGTCAGGTCGGTTTCGTAACACCTGACGTCTATACCGAATTCACGGAGTTGTTGTGCAGTCCGGTCTAATCCTTCATGTGGTAATGATATCAGGATAAGATTGATTTCCCGCCTGGCCAATTCAAAGGCATAAGCTCTCCCTAAACCGGTACCCGCACCGGTAATCACTGCGTATTGCTTTTTCATAGCGGTGATCTATTCGTTCTTGCTCACAAATTTTATTTCACCAAATCGCGTCTGCGACGTGACGGATTGCATTTTACCCTCCCGGTAACGGTACGTCGTCGTGTTTCCATTCGGTAACGCGATCGAGTAGGTGTGATTCCCTTCCTGGCGGAGTTTTACCATCTGCTGGAAGTTTTCGGAGTACACAAGCTGGTCGGGGCGGGGTTCCTGAAAATACAGGCTTAAAACCGTAACTTCGATTTTTTCCTTCAGGTATTTCACCGACGCATCGACATCGACAAGTTTGTATTTACCGTCGATATGGTGGGCCGTATTGTTTGCTCTCAGTGTCTGGTTTACGTAGCGCGTATGAACTGAACTCAGGAGCCGACCGTTTTCGAAGATGTCCTTGATGGTTTCTTCGATATTGAATTCGATTATCAGGTCGATGTTTACGTCTGACGTGAGCGTATAGGTAGTGCGTGATAATTCGACAAGCTCACTGACGTGAAGAGTTCCCACTTGTTCGGATCCTTTATAAACCAGGAACATCAGTTTGCGATATTCGCCGGCGACCGTCCGCCCGGGAAGGTGCGCGAGACACACAAGGACGAGGAAACGGAGTATCGGTCGCTTCATTTAATATTGGTTTCAGTTAGGACAACCGGAATTTGTTTTACCCCTATGAGATTGTTTTTTTTATCGGAAAAGTTTTATACTATTACATCGTCGCAAAAATAAGTGTACATGCATCCAGAATATACAGTTCTAAAAATCAATGCGTTGTATCCTATACTGCCTACTGATATTTTTGCTATGATGCACTAGTCGGTACCTTCAACGATATCCCCATAATCGAGCAATAATTCTTCGCCTTGCTGAATATCACGTGTCGCTTCAAAATAATCTCCGTCGTCAATTGATTTGATGTTCGGATGATCGGAGTGATTAATAAAAAGAGAAACGTCCATCTTTTTGAATCCATGGCCGGGAACAAAGTAGTTGTTCTCGTCGAACAGGCAGTAGTTTTCGACCATAAACCGTGCATGGGCCGATAACGATTCAACTTCTTTTCTTGAGACCGTGATCCAGGTGTCCTGCTTGTCCGGTTTGCCGAACATCTCCCTGCATCCCTTTGGAATGTCACGGACGGCAAAAACGCCGACACCCTCCAGAGGCGAGGGTTTTAACATCACGTAGGTGTGCTGATCCAGTTCTCTTAATAATTCTTCCTTGGTCATGGTCCAGGCTTTCTCGTAAGACGCTAAATAAGCAATATAAATTGCACGTAAAAGCGAAAGTATTTTAAAATTGGCCTCCAATGGAGAGCCTGGTATCGGAATGGCGCTCCCGCCGCGTTAAGTTGCGCAGATTTTTTATCTTTCCGAACCAAACCTTATATGCTAAGACATTACTGGAATACTGCAGTCAGGAATCTTTTCAGGAAAAAGTTATTTACCCTCATCAATATCGTTGGGTTATCCCTCAGTATAGCTATTTTTCTTTCCCTTACCGGTTACGTCCGCTACCACTTCGGTTTTGATAAGTTTTACGGCGACGGCGACCGGATCTACCGGATCGATTACTACGAATATCAGCAGGGCGAACCTGTGTTGCAAAGCTCCCGCACCCACGACCGTACGGCATTGCTGGTGCACGAATATGCACCGCAGGTCGAGGCGGTCACGCGGGTTTATAATGAAAAGGCTTTTGTGTTTACCGAGGACGTACGGATCGTGGATCAGAATATGTTATACGTCGACAGTTCCTTCCTGAAGGTTTTTGATGTGAAACTGATTAGCGGCTCAAGGGAGAATTCCCTGAAACCTCCTGGTTCCGTATTGATCTCCCGGTCGCAGGCCGAAGTATACTTTGGGAAGGACGACCCGATGGGTAAAGTAGTATACTTTAATGAACGCCTCCCGTTTACCATCACGGGAGTATTTGAGGATATTCCGTCTGACTCGTCACTCGATTTTGATTTTCTTCTTTCATGGTCGACGATGCCCTATTACGGATGGATCCCCCGCGATGGCGATTTCAGCGCACCCTGGACGTTTACCTATGTAAAACTGAAAGAGAACATTGACGACGTGAAGTCGATTGATGACGGCCTTACGGCAATGGCCATGAAGCACATTACATCCCTGGTGCATCGCGGACATACGGCCAGCATGAAGCTCCGTCCCTACGAGGAACTGCATACATCTGAGGTATTATCGGGTGAGGCTAAACCAGCTGTGAACAGAGCCCTTTTGTACGCGCTTCTTTCCCTGGCGATTTTTATTCTCGTCGCAGCGTGGATCAACTACATCAACCTTTCTCTTGCGCGGTCGTTGGAACGAGCCGACGAGATCGGTGTCAGAAAAGTCTTTGGTGCAACGCGCTTCGCCATCAGCGGCCAGTTCCTGCTGGAAGCGTTGATCCTCTCGTGTATTACCTTTATCAGCGGTTTCTGTTTTTACCTCGTCTTCACGGGCCCCTTATCCCATTTTATTTTTACTAATGTCCCGCCTTTTTCGATGGACGTGGTAACCGGTGTTCTCTACTTTTTCGGATTTGTGGTGTGTACAACGCTGATTGCCTTTTATCCGGCACATTTTATTTCACGGTATAAACCGGTCATGATCCTGAAGAACAAACTGGGAAATGGCAGGGGCAAAGCCAACATGCTGCAACAGGGCCTTATGGTTTTCCAGCTGTTCCTGGCAGTAGCGATCGTTGGGATTACGCTGATCGCCGGGAACCAGGTCACGTTTATGCGCCGTTTTGATTCCGGGTTCAACACCAGTCAAACGATCACCCTACGGGCTGCCGCGTCGACAAACTCGGATTCCCTCCGGTACTCCCGTTATATGCAATTCCGGACGGAGGTCCTGCAGCATGCCGCATTCAAATCCGGAACCTGCTCTTTTAATATTCCCGGCCAGGAAATCCGGTTCCACGATCAGGACGTGCGGGCCGTCGGATCTAAAAATGAAAAGAAACAATCCTTTTGGGTGATGTGGATTGACGATGGATACCAGGAAACATTCGGTCTTCAACTGACCGGCGGAAGGAACTTCAATCCACGCGAACGCGACATGACATGCCTGATCAATGAAACAGCAGCCACAGCGTTGGGTTACGCTTCGCCCGGAGACGCGGTGAATACGACGCTTATCGCCGGTGATCAGAAACGGTATACGGTTATCGGTGTATTGAAAGATTACCACCACGAATCGGTTCGCAAGCCCGTGGATCCGATGTTGTTCTTCCACCGTCATCCTTTCGAGTATGGTTACATCTCCTTTCGCGTCGCGTCCAGGCAAGGCGACTTTTTAACCGTCCTGCAAAAGATCTGGAATACGCATTACCCCAACGATCCATTCATATATTATTTTATGGATAGTTTCTTTGAGGAACAGTATCAATCCGACGAGCTGTTCACCCGGTTGCTGAACGTTTTTAGTATTATTTCAATCGCTGTGGCCAGCCTGGGACTTTTCGGTATGGCTTCCCTGGCGATGGTAAAACGAACGAGGGAGATAGCCGTGCGGAAAGTCCTCGGTGCGTCAGTCTCAAACATTCTTGCGATGTTATCCAAGAGTTATGTCCGCCTTATATTGATCAGCTGCGTGTTCGCATTTCCGCTGGCTTATTTCGTTACCCAACGATGGCTGGATGGATTTGCCTATAAGATCGCCGTGAGCTGGTGGATGATCCTAGCGCCGGGATTACTGGTATTGATCACCACCCTGCTGACGATCGCCAGCCTGTCCATCCGTGCCGCTCTCGCCAATCCGGCCCGGAGCCTGCGGGATCAATAGTACCCGTCGTAAATCATCCGGCCGGAATTCTGTAGCTTTCTAAAACCTGCACGTCGTAAACATTGGGCTGCTGGTTGTCAATTCCATTTTTATCTGATCACGGAGCGGATATCTTCGAATTTTGAAAATCCACTCACATGACGAAGTGCCAGATCCTTTTTTTCCTTTTTATTTCCTGCGCAGGCAGAACGCCGACTGTCGAGATGGAAACGGCGGAAAACGAACTGCGACAGTTAACACGGCAACTGACCGATGCCGAAATTGCGGACGACCTGGAAACGTTTCTTGAACATTATAACCCCGATGCCGTGAGCATGCCGGAGTACCAGTTAACGCTGGAGGGCCAGGACGAAATCGGCAATTTCTACCGGGAAATTTTCGCCCGCCAGAAAATAAGATCATTTGAACGTGTACCACGGGAGTACATTCACCTCGATAGCATGATCGTCGAGATCGGCACTTTCAAAAAGGAATATTCCGATTCAACGAACGACAGCGTGCAGATACTCCGTGGCAAGTATTGGTATGTATGGAAAAGAAAGTCCGATACCGGATATAAGATCAGCGGCGAGTCGTTTGGCTTTTTTCATCACGTTCCGCACCCCGAACGCATGGTTGTTCTTGGGAGTAAAACCCAGCCGGATGAATCGCGCTTGCAGCCGAAGAAGGAAATACCGTTCGAGTTGAAAGCCTACAATGCGTTGATGGAAAAGGGTGTAAGAACACGGGATGGAGTATTGCGATCCGGATTTTTCACCGGCGACGGCAGCTTCAATCCTTTTGCGGACACAACGGTTACCGGGATGGCGGAAATAAAGCCTTACCTCATTGCATATAGCAGCAGGGGTACGGTGCGCATTGACTCCATCATGTGTTACACCTACGACTTCGAACAGGAGGGTGATTTGATACTGGAATACGATATGTTCAAGGTTAAGTGGAGTGTTCCTGATTTTTCAGGAAGGACGGAGGGAAAAGGGATCCGGATCTGGAAACGGCAGGCCGATCATTCGTTACGGCTATTCAGGGAGATTGGAACACATAACCATCTGGAATAAAATGAGAATAATTAAAGTTACGTGCCTGATCGCGACGTTGGTATTTGTCCGGGTTGTGGTGTCGCATGCGCAGCAGAAAGTGGGCAGAGTCGTTACAGAGACATTGGTGTCCTCTATCCTCAGGGGTACACGCACAGGCCTTGACTCCAGCCGGTTGGTGAAAGTTTACCTGCCGCCGGGGTATGCCGATCCGAAGAAGTCTTTTCCCGTCGTCTACTATTTTCACAGCGTATTTTCCAGTGCTGAAAGTACGCTGGCCAACGGCCGGCTGGTACAACTTCTCGACCGATCCTTCGCAAGGGGAGAGGTGAAGGAGTTTATTCTCGTTGTTGCTGATTATAGTTCTCCTACAACCGGAAGTATCTACGAGAACTCTCCTGCCACAGGGCGCTGGGTGGACTTCACAACGCAGGAACTGTTACCATTCATCGACAGTCACTTCCGGACGATCAGGCACCGCGACAGCCGCGGTCTGGCGGGAGAGATGATGGGAGGCCGTGGTGCCTTTCAGCTGGCCATGCTCTATCCTGAACTGTTCAGTGTGGTTTACGCCATGAACCCCGTTGCCACCGGAATAGGTCTATTGCCGATGCCTTCGTATCCCAAGTGGGACAGGATCCATCGGGCAAAGTCATTCTCGGATTTGCAGGGAGATAACATCTCGAGGATTTTCGTCACCGTGTGCCAGGCCTTTCTTCCCAATCCGGATCGCCCACCCTTTTACTGCGATTTTTTCATGGAACCCGACGGGAATACATTCAGATTTCATCCGGAAAATGCCGCTATCGTGAACCGGGGCTTTTTGCTGGACCATAAACTTGAAGAAAGTGCCGTAAACCTCCGGGCTATGCGTGGGATCGCGTTCGACTGGGCCCGGTATGATCCGATACAGGATCATGTGTACGCCAGCGAGACATTCTCGCGTCAACTCGAAAGCTTTGGAGTTCAGCATGAGGCCGAAGAATACCGGGGTGTATCCTGGGAGAAAAATTGGTCCGATGACGGGCGGTTCTACACACGCCTGCTTCCCTTCTTCAACCGGCACCTCGTATTCCAGTGAAAGCAGAAAACTGAAAAATACCTTTTTAAATAACCAATCAAAAATGGAAAGAGTAAAATTGAATTGTGTGCCGATGCTGTTTTTTTGCCTGTGCATCACCCCGGCGCTTTGTCAGACATCGATGAAGCCAACTGAAAGGACGGTTTCGTATCTGAATAAATTCAGGATGGAATTCAGCAAGCATATTCCCGCCAAGCATCCGGCGCTGCTGGAGGAATACTATGCCGGCAACATTCGTTTGATGCCGCCATTTCAGAAAACGGTAATGGGCAAAGGTAATGTTACCTTATACTACGAAGCCTTTTTAAAACGTTTTACGATTCACGGGCTGACGAGGAGTGAAATGGAGATCCTCGATCTGGGCAGCCAGGTGATGGAGTCCGGTACATTTACCCTTCGTGTCACCCTGATGAGTACGGGTACACAACATACGCTGACGGGTAAATACCTGGATCTGTGGGCAGAGGCGGACGACGGTGACCTGAAATTGATCACGGATGCATGGAACTTCAATCAGCATTACGGCGAACTGCACGATCAGCTGAGGTTTCCGGACGTGCCATCCCTTCATACGGCGTTGTTACCAAACGTCGTCGTCAATAACAATCTCCATTTTGAGCTGGCCGCGCTGAACCGTATGCTGGATGTGACCGTTACAGAACATGATGGCAATAGCTGGTCGATGTTCTTTGCGGATGACGCCATGTCGTTCGCCAGTTATTATCCACCCAACGTGGGACGGAAAGCCATCGATGATTATATCCGCACTCACGTTCAGGAACTGCCTGTCTTTGAAGGGCTGGATATTCGTAGTGACCACGTGGATGATCTGGGCAGGTTTACCGTTGAATACGCCAGCCACATTGCCAGTTGGAAAAATGGTTCGTCATCCGGAGTCAGCATGGGAAAGGATATACGCATCTGGCGCCGTGGCGAGAATTGTTCGTTAAAACTTTTCAGAACAATCGGTATGTATGATTAAATTTGACAGATACCCATTAACAGTATGCATCATTCGAAACTCTTCCTGACCCTGATCTTTGTTTTAATCATTCAGTCATCATTTGGACAGCTTGCGTTAAAATACCCCGGCTATGAAGACAAGTCTTTCCGATCCATGCGCTATGGTCTCTTCAAGCCGCTTAACTATGATCCGGCGAAATCTTACCCCCTGATCATTTACCTACATGGAAGCCGTGACACGGTTTCCCGCGATCTCTATTGGTACCAGGAATCCGTGCAGCGCGAACATCCGTGTTTTGTATTGACACCCAAATGTGAAAACCCGGATCAGGGATGGGGCAACACCTGGAGTGCTAAACACGCCGAAGCCACGGCAACGACACTGGCGCTCGCCGACTCACTCGTCAAACGTTATAACATCAATACGAACAGGCTTTACCTGTACGGGATATCCATGGGAGGTTTTGGAGTGTTTTCGATCCTGCAAAAGGAACAGGGAAAATTTGCCGCGGCGTATGCAATCTGCGGGGGCTCGGATGTTCGGGCAGCCAGTCAGCTGACAGGCACTCCGTTATGGATCTTTCACGGAGCCATAGATGACGTGGTTCCCGTTCACCTTTCGCGTGACGTA
Organism: Chryseolinea sp.; assembly: GCA_041742155.1. Taxonomy (GTDB): domain Bacteria; phylum Bacteroidota; class Bacteroidia; order Cytophagales; family Cyclobacteriaceae; genus Chryseolinea. The sequence goes on from JBGSJE010000019.1 coordinate 288,958, forward strand.
TACCGGGAGATTGTCAGGTTGGGCGGAAATAAAGTCCGGTACACCGAATATCCGGGTGTAAAGCACAATAGCTGGGAGAATGTATCGAAGGAGGGATCACTGAGTGAATGGCTTTTTACACACGAGAAAGGAAAACCGGGTAGCCCGGCGACAACTGTGAAAGACTTCAGCGCGGGGACTCAAAAGAAAGCGGTGACGCTGAATTGGAAACCGGGCGGGACTGTCTGGTATTACCGGCTGTTCAGGGATTCGGACCCGATCGCAGAATTGGATGGGGCGACATCGACCTTTACGGATCCAAACCCCTCTGCGGGAATTCACACGTACTCCATCACGGCTGTAAATTTTCACTTCCGCGAATCGACACCAGTCCGGTCTCAAAGCATCAGGATAGGGGAGTAAGCCATGGTGTCGTTTGCGGAACCGCCCGTATAACCTTTTCCAGCGCTACGCGAAGTAATTTCAATTCTCACTATCTTGAGCGGAAAGGTATGATATGAGAAAAACAGTCTTTGCGTTCGTATGCCTGGTGGCCAGCCTCGCCTGGGGGTGTACTAGAAAAAGTAATGGCCCGGCGAAGCTTCCGCGGATAGCGATTGCAGGATTGGCGATCGAGTCCAGTACATTTTCTCCCGCGCTCACGCATGAAGAAGCGTTCCATGCGAAAACCGGCGACGCTATTTTTTCTTCATACGAATTTTTGTCCGCCGACTCGGCAGACCGGAAACGCGCGCAATGGTTTCCCGTTCTGATCGGACGTTCATTGCCCGGCGGTATCGTAACCCGCGAAGCATATGAATCATTGACCGGTCAGATTCTCGAAGGGCTGAAGAAAGATCTTCCCTACGACGGGTTGTTCTTCGACATACACGGTGCTATGAGTGTAGTAGGCCTTGATGATCCGGAAGGTGATCTGATCACCCGTATACGGGAAGTCGTGGGATATCAGACCGTCATCTCAACATCCATGGATCTTCACGGAAATGTCTCCTGGAAGCTGGCGCAGAACAGCGACCTGATCACCTGTTACCGTATGGCGCCACACGAAGATGCTGTTCAATCGGATAAGCGGGCTGTTGATAATCTGCTTTCCAGACTTGAAACGGGCAAGGGAAAGCCCGGGTATAAAGCGTATGTATCCGTGCCGATCCTGTTACCAGGTGAAAAAACGAGCACGCGGGTCGATCCAGGTAAAAGCCTGTATGCGAGGGTGGCGCCGGCAGCTGCTAAGGAAGGTGTGATTGATGCAGCGATCTGGATCGGTTACGCTTGGGCCGACGAGCCGCGTAACCACGCCGTTGTGATGGTGACCGGTGATGATCAGGAAACTGTCACGGCCGCGGCCGAAGACCTGGCGGAAAGTTTCTGGAACGTGCGGAACGAATTTGAGTTTATCGCTCCCGTCGCGCCGCTGAAGGAAAGTCTCGACCAGGCCGTTGCAAGCGACAAGCATCCATTTATGATCAGCGACATGGGCGACAATCCGACTGCCGGTGGCGCGGGAGATGTAACCTGGACGCTACAGGAGATACTGGCACGCCCCGAATTTAAAACGGACAAAGGTCCGTCGCTGATTTATGCGTCTATACCCGGACCCGCGTTCGTTGAGAAAGCCGTCGCGGCCGGAGTGGGAGGGAAGGTTGACGAACTTGCTGGTGCCGCTATCGATAACCGTTATGCGCCACCTCTGCGATTGAATGGAATTGTAAGATCCATTGTACAGGGTGACGAACACGCGGAGACCGAGGTTGTGGTACAGATCGGAAGCATACACGTGATTGTAACGAAGAAACGCAAGCCCTATCATCACGAGAACGACTTTACGCGGCTGGGTCTGAACCCGCGTTCGACCGATATCGTAGTGGTGAAACTCGGTTACCTCGTACCGGAACTGTATGATATGCGTGGTGGCTGGGTAATGGCGCTCACACCCGGAGGTGTCGACCAGGACCTGGAACGCCTGCCATTCAAACGTATAGAGCGCCCGATGTTTCCGTTTGACAAAAATATGGCCGACCCTGATCTGAAAGCCAGGCTTGTTCCGTTATCGGGCGAGTGAGGTCGATGCGTCTTACCTGGTCATGATTCACTAATGACTGGTACGGTAGGTAATGCCGAAGATTTCCACGATCGAACTATTCGCTCAGTAACTTCAGACCATTAGCAATCAGGTTCTTCAGGTGAGGCTGCTGCCGACATTTGTTTTCGAGGTACTCCCTGATATCCGCACAGATTCCGGCATATACGGCATGCGGCATCAGGAGCTCCAGGACTTCAAGCGACAATAACCAGTCTTGGGGATAATCCCTGACAACACTGTTCCAGGTAGCGGGAAGTTCCGTTAACAGCTGGCTGTCATTTCTTGCCTCGCGCGCGACCCGGTATAATTCGTGCAGCCTTCGCGCGCTTTCATCATAATGGATCTTATGCATTCGCTCATGCGGTACGAACACAGCAGGTTCGAAAGCGTCGGCATCGGCAGCGCCGGCAGACGCGGAAACGATCCGTTCGCCGACAGCCATGTTGAACGTATCCATTGACAACAGCACGGTGTGGTGTCTCCGAACCACCGCCGCTCCGAATTTAATCAGGATGATCTTTCCCTTGGGAGAACGTACAATCTGACGGACGTAACCCTGCACGTCGATCGAGTGTTCCAGCCGGAGATCAGCCGGTTTCCCTTTTTCAATTCCGTTTCTTTTCAGTTCGTCGTCATCCATTTCTTCCAGGGGAATGGACGATGTTATGAGTTTCCCCACGGGCGAGCAGAAGCCATCCGCGAAATGCGTTTTATCATAGCCTTTGAGCTGAACGTCCGCCAACGCTAAGGCGGCAGGTCCGGATGTCCAGATGAACGCCGGTTCACCGTCGTCTTCCAGTACGCTCGTGAAGGTGCCCGTTACCTGCAATCCCGAACTGTATTCAAGTGTCGCGGTTTGTTCGGAAGCAATAGCTTTCAGGATGCCGTCCAGCCCGCCGGTTGTCCAGGCCATCCGTTTTTTGAATTCTTCCAGCACGACGGTCAGGTGGGCAAAGTCAGGTGTGACGAACAGCTGTGGTTGCGGCCTGGTGATATCGTAGTTGCAGTGCATCGCTTCCAGCGTATAGGGGAGCTTTTTCACGTTGACATCGAGGCAGCTGGTCGCCTCGCCGATCGAGGAGAGCAATCCTGCCCCGTATAACTTGAAGTCATCCGGGGTACCGACCAGGCCATATTCAACCGTCCACCAGTGCAGGTTCCGGATGAGTGCCATTTCGGAAGGAGGTCCCATATTCTGCTGGATTCGTTCGATTGCCGCTTCCGCTTCCCGTACCTCCGCTTCGTTCGTATTCGGATCTTCTTTGATAATGGACAAGTGCCGTATAGCCTCGTAGAGTTCAATGTCCTTTTTCGAGGAGAACGACTTGCTGCCGGCTTCTCCAATGTGTTTCAGGTAAGCGGCGAATTCAGGTACGGCAAGGATAGGCGCATGTCCCGCCGACTCATGAATGATGTCGGGAGCAGGAGTATATTCGATATGATCGAGTGTTCGTATATCGGCGGCGATCACCAGGACATTGTACTTCGTAAACTCCATGAATGCACCGGGAGGGATAAAGCCATCCACGGCGACTGCAGCCCACCCGATGTCTTTCAGTATCCGGTTCATGCCATACATGGTGGGGATCTGCTCCATTTCCACACCTGTGATGTGAAGTCCCTGCACATACGACTCATGGGCTACGCGCTGAAGATGGTGATGATTCTGGCGCATGACATAACGCCATACCGCCTGGTCTACGGGCGTGTACGCGTTGTAGGGTTGCTCCACCACAAACTGCAACAGGTGACGGGGCAGCTGTTTTGTTACTTCGTTCAGTTCCATTTGTCTTTACGTAACCGGTATCATCAATACCAGCCATGCCGTTTTAATGTCACCTTTGTCCAGTAGTGTCTGCGCATAGCGGTGGCGTGCAGCCAGCCGCTCAGCATGACTTCCCCGGACGGTAAGATCGCCGCTAAACCGCGTTGCAAATTCCGCTGCTTCCGCGAGCGACGGCGGGTGATTTACACCTGCCAGTTGGGCTAGGTTACTGCCCGACAACACCGGGCTATTCCGGATCTCCGTCGGAAGCTGGTCTATACCGATCCCTACGGGCTGTGCTGGTTTAGGCAGTTTGAAAATACTGCCCGCATGCACATGGCAATAGTAGTCGTCTCCCATCCGCGCCACGTAGTCGGCTTTAACGGGGTCGATCTTTCCGGCGGGATCAAGAAGACGATCCTGAACATGAATGCGGACGACTTCACAGATCACGAGGTTTCCGGAGCCTCCTTCTGTTCCCAATACCTTTACTTCCTGCACACGACACTCGAAGGATACGGGCGATTCCTTCACACGGGGTGGCCGTACCTGCTCGGATCTTATCTCCGTAAATCCAGCTTTTTCAAATTCATTTATTCCCCGCGCATACTCGGAGCTGGCAAGCGAAACCTGTTCAGCCATCGCGCGGCTTACTGTATTGATCACCACTTCGCGGGTCTCGAGAATATTTTCCAGTGTGTGTTTCGTGGTCTTGTCGCGTGCACGACGGGAAGGAGAGAAGACTAATATCACAGGGTTCGTACTGAATATGTTAAAAAAACTAAACGGGCTCAGGTTCACGTGTCCCTGTGCATCAACGGTACTGGCAAGCGCGATGGGTCTCGGCGCTACAGCCCCCAGGAGCAGGTCGTGCAGGCCGCGGGTACCGGCTTCTTTTATGGGGTCTATCGTCATAGCTTCTGAAAAAGTATCGTATGTCCTACTGACTTTTTATTGCACCCGATACACTGCCAAATCCCACGCGCATTCCGTCCTTTACGGCATGCGCACGTATGGTTACGGTATCGCCGTCTTCCAGGAATCTTCTTACACTTCCGTCGCGCAAGGTAACAGGAGCCTGTCCGTTGCGTGTCAGTTCGAGCAGGCACCCGGCGCTGTTTTTGTCCGGGCCGCTGATGGTTCCGGACGCCAGGATATCACCGATGCGGACATTACACCCGTTCACGGTATGATGGGCAAGTTGCTGGCAACTGTTCCAGTACATGTATTTAAAATTGGAAAGGCCCACGCGTTCCCGTACACCGGCCGCCGTCTCCAGCGTGGTTTCCAGTTCAATATCGTAATTACCATTGCCGTCATGGCGCAGGTATGGAAGGACTTCAACGTCCTGCAGCGGACCATGGGTCTTATAAGGTGCGAGGGCTTCCAGGGTAACGATCCACGGCGAGACCGAAGACATAAAGTTCTTGGAAAGAAAGGGCCCCAGCGGAACGTACTCCCAGCTTTGAATATCCCGCGCCGACCAGTCGTTGAAGAGCAGGAATCCAAAAATATATTCTTCGGCCTTCTCAATGCCTACTGGTTGTCCGAGGGCGGAATTTTTTCCGATCACGAACCCGATCTCCACCTCATAATCCAGGGCTTCCGTTGGCCCGAAGACGGGAGCGGGATCCTCTTTTTTCCTCTTGAACTGACCGTTTGGCCGCGTCAGCGGTGTGCCCGAGATAACAATCGACGACGAGCGTCCGTGATAGGCTACGGGCAGATGTTTCCAGTTCGGAAGCAGTGCGTTCGACGGATCCCGGAAGAGGGAACCTACATTTGTCGCGTGTTCCTTGCTGGAATAGAAATCGGTGTAATCGCCGACGGCCACCGGCATCATCATCGTCACTTCATCCTGCTTGTGCAACACCGCAGGATGTAGTTCGGGCCTGTCTCTCAGTTCGGGGTTATCAATAGAAAATAATGACCTGAGCCGTTCACGCACCTTGTTGGTCTTGACCTTGCCAAGCGCGATGAAGTCGTTGAGATAGGCGTTGTGAAATGTATTGGCGGATATGGGTATCGTACTGAACAATCCCAGTTCGGCCAGCGCGGCAAGATCTACGACGTAGCCGCCGATCGCGGTACAACAAACCGGGTTGGTCTTATCCGTTTTGAAAACACCGAACGGAATATTATACAAGCTGAAATCGCTGTCTTCGGGTATGTCGATCCAGGACCGAAGCGAATAGCCGGCATTTTTAGTTGGTTGATCCACTTAGAAAAATAATTATAATGTACCCCTGATCTCCTGCTCCCGCTCGATGGCTTCGAATAACGCTTTGAAGTTTCCTTTGCCGAACGACCTAGCTCCCTTACGCTGGATGATCTCAAAAAATAACGTCGGACGGTCTTCTACGGGTTTTGTGAAGATCTGAAGGAGGTAACCTTCCTCGTCGCGGTCCACCAGTATATTAAGATCCCGCAGCGGTTGAACATCCTCGTCGATTTTTCCGACACGTTTCAACAGGTCGTCGTAGTAGTAGGAGGGGATGGAAAGAAATTCGACCCCGCGGTTCTTCAATCCGGTTACCGTTCCGATAATATCATCGGTCGCGATGGCGATGTGCTGGACACCGGCGCCCTGGTAAAAGTCCAGGTACTCGTCGATCTGCGAGCGTTTTTTGCCGATAGCGGGTTCGTTGATCGGGAACTTGATGTATTCGTTCCTGTTTGAAACAACCTTTGACATGAGCGCCGTGTATTCCGTCGAGATATCGTGGTCATCGAAGGTGAGCAATAGCCTGAATCCCATCACATCCTCATAGAACTTTACCCATTTGTTCATATCTCCCAGCGCTACGTTACCCACGCAGTGATCGACGTGTTTGAGTCCCGTCGGGCTTGTTTTGAACGGGGTCCTGCTCGGGGAATAACCTGGCAGAAAAGGTCCCGTATAGTTCTTTCTTTCCACAAAGGTGTGAATCGTATCTCCGTATGTTTTGATGGATGACGTTACGACTGAACCAAAATCATCGCTGCGGGTAAGAGGTTCCGCCACCGACACAGCGCCGCGTTTTACTGTTTCGCGGTGGGCTGCGGCAGCATCATCCACCCAAAGCGCCAGTACCTTCACTCCATCGCCGTGACGCTGTACGTGTTCGGCAATCGCGGTGGCCGGGCGCAGCGCTGTTGTGAGTACGAGCCGGATCTTTCCCTGCTGTAAAACATAGGAAGCATAATCCCGCTGACCCGTCTCCGGACCGGCATATGCGATACGCTCAAATCCGAACGCATGCTGGTAATAGTGTGCCGACTGCTTCGCGTTACCCACATACAATTCAATATGATCGGTTCCCTTCAGGGGCAAAAAATCGTCCGTCGCCCCTTTGTGCAATTCTTCCAGTGTCTGTGTCTTGGTTGTGCTTTCCATAACTCGATCGTGTTACTTAGATATCGTGATACATCAATTCCTTTATCATTCCATCCACGATTTAAAATAGGTACCATCATCAATTTTCATGGCGGCCTCCGTGACCATGAGGGGCCGGAACGTATCGACCATGACGGCCAGTTCTTTCGTTTCCTTTTTACCAATGCTTCTTTCCATCGCCCCGGGATGCGGGCCATGGGGGATACCACCGGGGTGAAGGGTAAGTTGTCCCTGGGAAATATCATTGCGACTCATAAAATCCCCGTCGACATAATAGATCACTTCATCGGAGTCGATGTTGCTGTGATTGTAAGGAGCGGGAACAGACCGCGGATGGTAATCGTACAGCCGCGGGCAAAAGGAGCAAACCACAAAATTGCGACCTTCAAACGTCTGATGAACCGGCGGAGGCTGGTGTATCCTTCCCGTTATAGGTTCAAAGTTGTGAATGGAAAAACCGAAAGGATAGTTATAACCATCCCATCCGACGACATCGAACGGATGTGTAGCGTATACGTAGTGATAAAGGTTCTGCTGCTTTTTGATCCTGATGACAAAACTTCCCTGCTCATCATGCGTCTCCAGGTCCGACGGCAGGATCAGATCGCGTTCACAGTACGGCGCATGTTCCAGAAGCTGACCAAATTCATTCCTGTACCTCCGGGGCGTATAAACAGGGCTAAACGACTCCACATACAGCAGCCGGTTATCGGGAGTATCAAAATGGATCTGGTAGATCATACCGCGGGGGATGACGAGGTAGTCACCATACTGAAAAGGTATACTGCCGAGAAGTGTCTTTAGCATTCCGGAGCCTTTATGGATAAAGAGTAATTCATCAGCGTCGGCATTTTTGTAAAAGTAGTCCGTCATGGACTTCCGGGGTGCCGCGACGCCGATGTGTACATCGCTGTTGATCAGCAATGCCGTACGGCTTTCCAGGAAATCGTCCGCGGGTGCTACATTGAAACCAATAAATTTCCTGCTCTTCAGGCTTTTATGAAACGCTACCTTAGGCGATACATCAACGGGGTCTTTCACTTCCTTCACGGCTGTCGGACGGTGGGTGTGATACAGCAGGGATGCCATACCATGGAAACCTTCCGTTCCAAACAATTGCTCATAGTAAAAGCCTCCGTTCGGTTTTTCGAAAATTGTGTGCCGTTTGGCAGGTTTTTGCCCTAAGGAATGATAGATTGGCATGGTAATATCCGTGTCTGTAACGTATTATATCACGGGCATAAAGATACTAATGCAATCGATTTCGGCGAAGAAAAAATGAAGATTTTCGTAAAATGACGGGGGGATGGTAATGGAGGCGATGCAATACAAGACGTACAATCCGCCCGCGGCTCTCCGGCAATACGTCCGTTATTTCTGGAGCTTCGATTCGGGGCAATCCGGTATCCCTTTATTCCAGATCAAAAGTTTTGCCGACCAGTATCCCCGCCTGATTTTTCAGAATCTGAACAATTTTGATCCGATCTGCAATCCACAAGGCGATAAGATGCCTGTCTGCTACCTGAGCGGCATCGATACGAAGGATACCCTGGCCGTGGTGGGAGGGTCCTTTTCGCACTTCGGTGTCAGTTTTTATCCGCATGCCCTGCACGCTTTCTTCCGCATCGACGCCTGTGAGCTGATCAATGAAATGCAGGATATAAATTTGTTGTGCACGAAGCAGATCCAGTCCAGACTTGATTCAGCGGAAACGCACGAGGAGCGCGTCCGGATCATCAGTCACTATCTGTACGAAAAGCTTGATGCGCAGGTAAAGAATGAGATGCTCGTGAATCACATCATTCAGTCCAGGGCCATCACGGAGGATACACCGATCCTTCAACTTCCTGACAGATACAATGTTTCAGAGCGTAATCTGGAGCGGAAGTTTAAGAAGTCAGTCGGTATTTCCCCGAAAAAATTTCAGCGGATCATCCGGTTCGAGAAGGCGCTGCAACGCCTGACCACGGCGCAATACACATCACTCGCCGCGCTGGCACACGAATTAAATTATACGGACCAGTCACACTTTATCAAGGACTTCAAGATGTTCTCGGGTATGACGCCGGTCGAGTTCATTTCCCGTAAGACCTACGGTTCCGAAAGTTCCTCGTTCATCTACACCTGACTTATAAAATTCTGCCGGATTTTTACAATACTGCCTTTACCGTGTGTCGTAATGTTGCAGGAGTTACTAAACGATCCGATAAAGATGAAGCAAAGGAAAATGAGTCGGGCAGGTATGATCCTGCTGCTGGCGGCGTTTGTTCTCTCCTGCGGGGATGACGACGGTGGTGTTAAAACCAGCCGCAATGTGAAGTTTGAAGTGTCCGGAAATTTTTCCGGGAGCCTGGATGCCACCTACCTGACGGAAAGCGGTGGCGGTACGACGGAGTCCATTCCATCGCTGACCTGGACTAAAACCGTCAATTATGCGAGCACGGTGCCCAGTACATCCATTTTAGTAGGTGGACTCGGCGGGTCTCCCGGTCAGGCGATCACGGTGAAAGTTTTTGCAGGTGGAAACCTGGTATCGACAACGCCTGGTACGGCCACAACCGACGGGGTAATCGTCGTTTCAGCGCCGGCGTATATTTTTTAACTTCACGACGATGATCAACAACACATTTATATTAAGGCTGACGGTTGCCGTAGTCCTTTTCGTCCATAGCATTCCGGGTATGCTGGACGGAGGTGTCAACGCCTTTGGGGAGTTCTTTCTGAATCAAATCGGTTTTGCGCCCCTGGGTGTACCGATCGCGTGGGCCGTAAAAGTATCGCATGTAGTTTGCGCTGTACTGTTGCTGATGAACAAATACATCAAACCAGCTGCCTACATCACGATATTCATACTGGTCATGGGGATTATACTCGTTCATTTTAAGGAAGGCTGGTTCGTCGTCGGTGGCGGCCGCAACGGTGTGGAATATAATGTGGTATTGATCGCCGTACTACTTACCATCGCTTTCCCCAATGGATGGAAGCGTAGTGTTTAGGGTGGCTACAGTTTGCGGCGAGACTTGCTGCGGGTAGCTACAAGCTGAAAGTTATTAGTTACAAGCAGAGAGCTATTAGCTACAAGCAGAAAGCGATTAGCTACAAGTTACGAGCTTACGGCTATTCAACTTGCAGCTAACAACTTGCGGCTTGAATTACAGCTAACAACTAGCTAACATACTTCCTGCTAACAGCCTGTAGCCAAACTACATCAAACAGCTTGCAGCTAACAACTTGCGGCTAACAACTGCGGCTTGAATTACAGCTAACAACTAGCTAACATACTTCCTGCTAACAGCTTGTAGCCAAACTACATCAAACAGCTTGCAGCTAACAACTTGCAGCTAACAACTTACGGCTTGAATTACAACTAACAACTAGCTAACATACTTCCTGCTAACAGCTTGTAGCCAAACTACAGCTAACAACTTGCAGCTTGAACCCCAGCTAACAACTAGCTACCATACTTACTGCTAACAGCCTACTTTTTATTCCCCGGCGGCCATCCCATTACCGGACGCATCTGTTATGCTTGCGGACAGACTGCACGCGGACTTGCTCCATATATAACCCGTAATTCCCTCAAAATCCCCCTTTATGCTTTGGCAAAGTATTTGGTCAGCAAAAGTGGATTTAATTGACCGAATGTATGAAAAGAGTATACCTGGGAGAGTTCGAAGAGATCGTACTGCTTCTTGTCGCGATGTTGGGAGAAGAGTCTTACGGGGTGAAGATCACCCACGAAATCATCACGCAGACCAACCGCGAGGTCAGGCTTAACCAGGTCCATAGTTCGCTTCACCGCCTCGAAGAAAAGGGGATGATCACTTCCCGCATGGGCGACCCTACAGCGGAACGGGGAGGAAGGCGTAAAAGGATATTCACGATCACCGCGTACGGACGTGCCACACTGGAAGAGATGAAAGCGCTGCGGATCCACTTGTGGAACCTGTTACCGCCCACGTTGAATATCGCCGGAGTATGATCGCAAGAAACCGTCAACAACCTGTCGTCAACGGCCCTGCTGCACCTTCCCGTACAACATTATCGCCGCCCGGGTGGGCAACCCGTTTGCTCCGATGGTATTGCGCTCCGCATTTACTGGAAGAAGTACAGGGCGACCTGCAGGAAGAATTTGAATTCCAGGTGAGACTGGCGGGAGTGGCCAAAGCGCGCCGCGACTACATCCGCAATGTGATCGGTTTTATCAAACCGTTCGCCCTTAAGAGAAAAAAATCCCCATACACCACTAATATTTTCAGGATGAACATGTTTAACCATTATGCGACCGTCGCCATCCGCCAGGTGATACGTCAAAAAACCTTTTCCGCTATCAACGTCATCGGCCTTGCGCTTGGTATGACCTGTTGCCTGTTCATCTACCTGTGGGTCCGCGATGAGAAGTCGGTCGATAATTTTCACGCCAACAAAAAGAACCTGTACATTCTTTACCAGACCGTCGCCGGAAATGGCCAAGTGAACAGCAGTTACAGTACACCATTTAACATGATCTTCAACTTTTCCGATCAGAAAGCGACATCCACGTTTGAAGAGATCAAGCGCGTTGTTCCCGGAGTCCTACAGACCAGCGCATATATGACGGGATATGAATTGCCGTGGGGTCACCCCGAGACCTTCCAGGTAGGGGAAAAGGTCCAGAAATTCAACGGCTCCCGTGCGAGCAGCGATTTTTTTACGATGTTTAGTTACCCCGTGATCGCGGGAGATGCAGCCACAGCGTTGCACGATATCAGCAGCATCGCCATTTCGCGTACGATGGCGGAGTTCTTTTTCCGGACACCGCAGGAAGCCATCGGCAAAAACGTTCGCTTCGAAAACCGCCTGGACTTCGTAGTCAATGCCGTATACGAAAATCCGACGCCACAGAGTTCATGGCAGTTTGAATTTCTCCTTAACTGGGATGCGCAGATTACCCAGATGAACCTGCCCTCACATCTTATTTTTACCACCTTTTTACTGGACGAGTCAGCCGATCCCCGCCAGGTGGAAGAAAACCTGAACCGGTACCTGACGAGCCGCAGCGATCCGAAGTCACCTGAAAAAGTAACGCTGGGGTTACGACTCTTCGGCGATCAATACCTCTACTCTTCGTTTGTCTACGGTAAGCCTGCTGCGGGAAGGATGGTATACATCCGGATCTTCACGGGCGTTGCCGTCTTTATCCTCATCATCGCCTGCATCAATTTTATGAACCTGGCGACGGCGCGCTCCATGAAACGGGCTAAAGAAGTGGGCGTCCGCAAAGTTGTAGGTTCGTCGCGCAGGACGCTGATCACCCAGTTCTTTGGCGAATCCATCCTGCTTTCATTCCTCGCCCTGGTCGTCTCCGCCATACTCATGCAACTTCTCCTGCCGTCATTCAATATACTTACCGGAAAACACATCACGTCGCCGCTGACACTGCCGGAGTATTGGATCGTGCTGCCGGCATTGATGCTCATCACCGGACTGATTGCCGGAAGTTACCCGGCCCTTTACCTCTCGTCGTTAAAACCCGTGAGTATCCTGAAGGGAACGTTACGCTTTACCAGCGGTGCCACCTGGTTCCGCAAAGGACTCGTCTGTTTCCAGTTTTCCCTGTCGATCATCCTGCTCATTGCCACCATCGTCATTTTCAGTCAGACGCATTTTGTCCGGCACACGAGCCTCGGCTACGACCGCGACGATGTGATCTATCTCCAGATCGAAGGGGAGCTGAACACGAAGTATTCCTATCTGAAAGAACGGGCTCTGAAGATGCCGGGGATCGCCATGGTGGACCGGTCCACGGAGGCACCACACGCTATGGGCTTCGTCGTGGATGAAAAGGACGGATTCAGCGAAACCAATACCGGCGACGATGCGATCCAGTGGGAGGGAAAGGGAAACACATCGGTAGGCTTCAAGCCTGCGTCCGTGGGTTTTGATTTTATCGATATCCTGAAACTAAAGGTGGTGGAAGGCCGGGGATTCTCCCGCGCATTCGCGACCGACTCCGCCGACGCCTTTATGATAAACGAAGAAGCCGTGCGGCAGATGGGAATAAAAGACCCGGTCGGGAAGTGGATATCGGCGTGGCAGAAGAAAGGACATATCATCGGTGTGCTGAAGGATTACCACGTCAGCTCCCTGCGGGAGCCCATCAAGCCCCTCATAGTTGACGTAAAAGAGTATGAATACTTCGGCGTCATCATGGTGAGGCTGGAGCCCGGAAAGACAACGGAAGGGCTGGCGAGTTTGGAAAGCCTCTGCCGCGAGATCAACCCGAATTATCCCTTCGTGTTCCAGTTCATGGATCAGGAGTACGATAAGCTGTACCGGAGTGAGCAGGTCATCACCCGGATCACCAATACGTTCGCGGCACTGGGTATTCTCATCTCCTGCCTCGGACTGCTGGGTCTCGCCATGTTTACCGCCGAACAGCGCACCCGGGAAATCGGGATCCGCAAAGTGCTGGGAGCTACCGTCGGCAACATTGTCAATTTGTTGTCGAAGGAGTTCGCCGTGCTGGTGGTCATCTCCTTCCTGATCGCTGCGCCTGTGGCGGGTTATTTTATGAACCGGTGGTTACAGGGTTTTGCATACCGTATCGATTTGTCGTGGTGGATCTTTGCAACGGCCGGGATGATGGCCCTGGCGTTGGCGTGGCTGGTGATCGCTACGCAGGCTTTTCAATCCGCGGTCGTGAACCCGGCGAAGTCGCTGCGATCCGAATGAAGTATTGTCGTCGACGTGAGTAATCGTGTCCGGCAGGCGTGATGAACAATGATGAGTTTCCAGTTCACACCGTCCGTCCACGAACATTACTATCCCACGACCGAACTGGCTTTCGGACATAAAGGGGCTTTTCATCAGAAAACGGAGGCTTTGAAAATCTGGAACAGTATTGGAATAGGCGGATAATACCTAATCCCCGTCACCATGGTTAAGAACTATTTTACCATCGCACTCCGGAATCTGCAGAAGAATAAACTCTTTACATCGATCAGTATTTTCGGGATGGCAGTCAGCCTTGCCGCGTGCTTCCTGATCGTACTATTCGTGCTGGACGAGCTTCAGTACGACCGCCACCACATCGCAGGTGACCGTACCTTCCGTATCTACAATATTCGTCACAGCGACGATGGAGTCACCAATTATTTACCCATCGTACCCAACACGTTCGCTCCCTACCTGCAAAAGGACTTTCCCGAAATTGAAGCGACGATGCGCATGATGGACACGTACGGTGAAGTGCTCTTCGAACGAGATGATAAAAAGCTTATGGAAGGTGGTGGGGTGTACGCGGATTCAGCCGTTTTCGATATGCTTTCGATCAAGGTCGTGACCGGCGACGCAACGTCCGCCCTGGCAGACGTTAATTCCATCGCGCTTTCGCAGTCACTGGCAAAAAAATATTTCGGCGAGCGAGACCCTGTCGGCGAGACCGTCACGGTTTCCAAGATGCCCCTAAAAGTGACTGCCGTGTTTGAAGAGTTGCCGGTACGCTCGCACCTTAAGCTATCATTCATCGTATCGCTGACCACCCTTTCACAACACTGGAATGCCCAACGAAAGGAGAACTGGATATGGCAGCAGTTTTTCACCTACATCAGGCTGAAACCCAACGCAACCGCTGAGCAGCTGGAGGCGAAATTGCCGGCCTTTATTGAAAAGTACGCGAGTCCCAAAACGAAGACGGAGGGCTTCACTTACGAAACACACCTTCAAAATATTAAGGACATCTACTTACACTCCTCCAACTTCGAGTGGGAAATGGCCCGGCGCGGCAATGCCCAGACCGTATACGCGCTTTCCGGCTCCGCGATATTCATCCTGATCATCGCCTGCCTGAATTTTATCAATCTGTCCACGGCCCGTTCCATCCGGCGAATGAAGGAAGTGGGAGTGCGTAAAGTGGCCGGTGCACGGCGCAGGCAGCTGATCACACAGTTTATTTCCGAATCAGTAGCCATCACGATGATCGGTCTCGCGTTGGCGATCGTGATCACAGAATTGTCGTTACCGTACCTGAATGAATTTACAGGAAAGGAACTCTCGTTACCCCGGAACTGGCAGGCCCTGGTTTTGATCCTCCTGTCTAGCACGTTTCTGGGAATGGTGGCCGGAAGTTATCCGGCGTTTCATCTTTCCGGATTTCGTCCCGCAGCCGTATTGTACAACCGGACGGGCATGTCGGGAAACACCGGTAGTTTCCGTCAGGTGCTTGTCGTTATCCAGTTTATGTTCTCCTTTTTTCTTATTACCGGTTCCATGATTGTGCTGACACAAAACGACCTGCTGCGCAACAAGGACCTTGGATTCCAGCGGGAGCAACTCGTTTCCATTGAACTGCATAGCAAAACACTCGCGCGGTATGAAACTACAAAGCAGGAATTTTCGAACCATGCCAATGTGCTGAGTGCCACCGTCGGTTTTGGCTTGCCCGGAGATATTGTGGCGGGAGATGGCGTGATCGATCCGCGGACCGGGAAAAGCTGGCCCGCGAATTTATTCCTCGTCGACCACGACTACATTCAGACCATGAATATGAAGATCGTTTCCGGAAGGGATTTCTCCCGCGACCATGCAACGGACTCTACCGAAAGTTTTATCATCAACGAAACAGCGGCCAGGGCTTACGGCTTTGGTTCTGCCGAAAACGCTGTGGGACAAACGCTCCAGTGGAGCGAGTGGAGCGACGATGGCAGCAAGCGAAAAGGAAAAGTGATCGGTGTGGTAAAAGACTTTCATTTCAAGAGTCTGCGTGAGCAACTTACCCCCGTAGTAATGACCATCTATCCCAGGGCTTTCTGGAAAATAACCCTTCGCATTAAACCGGATGATATCCAGGCGACCCTGGCACACTTCAAGAGCACGTACGAGCGACTTGATCCGGCATGGCCATTCAACTACAAGTTTGTGGACGAAAATTTCAATGTCATGTACAAAAGCGAAGAAAAACTCTCCACGCTGTTGACGATTTCCACTGCGCTGGCCATTGTTGTAAGCTGTATGGGACTTTTCGGATTAGTGGAATACAGCGTTAATCAAAGGGCAAAGGAGATCAGTATCCGGAAAGTTTTTGGAGCCAGCGTCAATGTGCTGCTGCTGTTATTGATCCGGAAGTACTTCGCGCTGGTCATGATTGCTTTTGTGATCATCATTCCATTGAACTATTATGCAGCCGGGGCATGGCTCAGCAATTTTGCTTATCACATTACGATCGACCCATGGATGTACGTCCAGGCCTGTGGGCTGATTCTCCTGATCACAACCGCGACAGTTGGTTTCCAATCCGTTAAAGCTGCCTGGGCCAATCCGAGCAAGACGTTGCGGAACGAGTGAAACGGGTTGCTCAGAATGCTGTTTGATAAAGTCGTGATTTTTTCAGTGGCGTTTTGAAATTGGCCACCATAAATACCGACGCGTTAATAACGAAATTTATTCATCTGTCCTTTTCACCGCGAAGGCACGAAGGCGCGGAGTTGGCGCAATGAATTCGTGCCGTAAAAACAGGTTATCGTTTCAAGAAATTGAAACGTGAAGCTTAGATCAAATTATCTTATATCCGGACCACGATTTTCTTTGCGGCCCTTAGCGTCATTGCGCCATTGCGGTTAAAATAGCCCACTAGCGTCCAAGCACTCACGTTGATTTTGCACCACCATAAATACCGACGCGTTAAAAACGGATTTTACTCATTTGTTCTTTTCCTCCGCGAAGTCGAAAGGATCTTATAAACCTACACCACAGCCATCTCCAGCTTATACCCCTTCCCATGAACATTCGTTATTCTCAGCTCCGGATCATTGCTTAGTTTCTTTCGGAGCTTCGATACAAACATGTCCAGACTGCGGCCGGTGATCACGCCTTCGTCGAACCATACTTTTTGCATCAGCGTCCCGCGGGGAATCAGTTCACCGAAATTTTCGTTGAGCAATTCCAGGATCCTGCATTCTTTGTCGGTAAGACTGATCACCTCACTTCCCAACAGCAACCGTTGATTCGGTACGTCAAACGAAAATTTTCCCAGGGCGTCAAAAGGAGGAACTGATTCTTTTATTACGGCGCGGTTTTGAAGCTGTACAGGGACAGGCGTTAAATTTTTCCCAAAGCGCCCGATCAGCAAGGTGACAGCAAACAGCACCATCATACCGATATACGCCAGGTTGATTACAGGAAAGGTGAGGGTTGTCGCTTCGATTTCCTCAGGTTCCGTTGCGGCTTCCTGCGTAGCAACGTTCAATGATCCGCCGGCTTCCGTAAGCTGACCGATGTCTTCAGAGGCCTGTGTTTTGAACTGTTCAGGTTCCGGTCCGGCGCTTGACGGATTTGTTTTGGATGATTTGAGTTCTTCAGTTGGATGTTCGATGTCGGCTTTCTTTTGTTCCACGATCTCATAAAAGTCATGAAAGGCAAATTCGATCCGGTAACAACCCGGGGGCTGCCGTCTGCCGCGGCAGGACAGGATGTCGGGACCGGTATTATTTACCTGGAAACCATAGACGATGCCGGCATTGATGCAATCATGTACAGTGACGGTGTAGCCAGACGGGAACTCCGCTTTAGGGAACAAGGCCAGTGACAGCGTCATGAGCGAGTCATGGCTAAAAACGAATTCACTTTCGAACTCGAGCAGGAACGTACCTTCTTTAATTTCGGTAACCGGTAATACACGTGAAGTTGAGTCACCCGCCTGCAGCAGCAAACGATGACCAAACTGACGGATCCGGAGGTTCAGTTCTTTCACCCGTACGTCACGGTCGGAACGTGTTGTAAAAGCGGTGGTGATAAACAACGTGGCTAGCATCACGATGGCAATACCGGAACTCAACGCCGAACGGTTATTGAAAAAGTCCTTAAGAGAAGAATTTAAACCCATTTACATTTCTTTTTTGCAATTGATTTACAAAGAGCGGCAACGCGGCAGGTTTGGGCACATGAAGTTAAAACAATTTTTGCAGACTTTCCCGGAAATCGCCGGACGACTGATCAACCAATACTTTTCTGTTCCCGGCATGTGGTGCATCGTCAGCGCAGTCGCAATCTTTCGGGTCCGGACGAAACAAGAATTCATAGTTAAAATGAAAACAAAAACACACCTGCCCGTACCGAAAGCAGCCAATCAGCAACCAATGTAGCGGCGCCTCACGATAACAGCTAAACGTTTACCTGGAGCCTTCTGAACGCCTTATAGGTAAAATTTACACGCATTTACATTCTTTTTACAAGCTCTTTACTACTGCCGCTGCCATTCGTCCGTACGTTTGATTACACAAAACAGACGCAGCTGTTTGATCAATAAGACGCAAGGATTTCGGGTGCGTGGCCATGCCTGAAGATCCAGGCTTTAGTACAGAAGGAATAAAACGTACACTTTACCAAACATACGATATATGAAACTCCACATCCTTTCGAGACCGCTTGTATTTGTGGCGGCATTCCTGTTCCTGAGCTTCACAACGAACAAGCTCAATGTTGACGATTATGGTGTTGCTCCGGGAAAAGATCAAACGATCATGCTGGCGCTGCTGCTTGACACGAGCAATAGTATGGATGGCCTGATCGACCAGGCAAAATCGCAGTTGTGGAAGATCGTCAATGAAGTCGCCGCCGCCAAAAGCGTCGATGGCAGGCAGCCCAATATCAGGATCGCGCTCTATGAATATGGCAACGACGGACTTATGTCTTACGAAGGCTACATTCACCAGGTAAGCGCTTTAACGGAAGACCTGGATATGATCTCGGAAAAGCTGTTTTCGCTAAGCACCAACGGTGGCGACGAATTCTGCGGACAGGTGATCAACACGTCGCTGAATCAACTGGCGTGGTCCGCCGCCGATGCCGACCTGAAAATGATCTTTATCGCAGGCAACGAACCGTTTACGCAGGGAAGTGTATCGTACGAGCTGGCCTGCGGTGCGGCAAAAGAAAAGGGAGTGGTGGTGAATACCATTTACTGCGGCGACTTTAATGAGGGTATCACATTGAACTGGAAGCGCGGCGCGGAGTTGACCGGCGGAGCCTTTATGAGTATCGAACAAAACAACAAGACTGTCTATGTGCCGACACCATACGATAGCGAGATTGCCGCGCTGAACGACAAACTGAACGGGACCTATGTTTACTACGGCGCTTCAGGTGAGGACAGGAAGGAACAACAAATCGTACAGGACAGGAATGCGGCAAGCTATGGGATGGCCAATGTCGCGGAGCGCAGCTTTTGCAAGAGTTCACACGCCTATAAGAATTCCAGCTGGGACCTGGTGGATGCCGCGAAAGACAATGAAAAAATAATTACGGAAATGCAGGCGAAATTCCTTCCCGTAGAAATGCGCACCATGAGCATGGAGCAGCGCAAGGTCTACATCAGGCAAAAGTCGGAAGAGCGTACAAAGATCCAGGCCGGGATACAATCACTGAATAAAAAACGGCAGGAACATATCTATAAAAACACGCCGCAGAGCGCCAAAGATAAAATGCTGGATGCAACCATGATGAAAGCGATCAAGGAACAGGGGAGGGCCAAGAATCTGAAGTGGGCGGAAGGTTGTTAGTTCGGGATCGTTGATGCCCGGCGTATCTAGTTTAATGTTTAATCAAATCAATTGTCGTCATGAAAATTTACAGCCTTGGTTTTTTGCTCATTTTTCAGTTTCCGTTTTCCTGTTCGGAGTCGTTGGAGTTTCTGGTGTCAACTCCGGTGACGGAAAGCCGGCCAAAACAAAATACAAGTAAGCCGGCGGCCGATGTCGTTTTTAAATCCGATGATGGCGGACAAACCTGGCAGGACATCAGCGAAGGGCTGCCCGAAAATTTGCAGGAAGATGCTGTCCAGCGGGATGGATTCTTTGCCAATGACAGAGGACTTTATTTACGTGCCGGAGATGGGATCTATTACAGTGAAACCAATTCCAGAGGACCGTTTTGGAAAAAGGAGATCTTTCCTGATTCGCAGGGTAGCATTGCCCCCGGCAAGACCGGGATATTCGCGTACAACTGGGAGGGCGAATTTTTACAAAAATCAAACGGAAAGAATGGATGGTCATCCGTGTACAAAAATTTCCAGGGAAGAGAGATTCGCACCGTTTTTGAAACTTCCGGAGGCGCAGTGTTTATCGGCACGGACAGCGGACTTTATAAATCCACCGACAGCGGACAAACCTGGAAACGAGTTCATGCCGGAGGCTGGGTAATGAAACTGGTGGAGTCAGAAGGCGTGCTTGTGGCGACAAGCCAGCGCGGTATAATCAGGTCCACCGATGGTGGTGAGAATTGGGATGGTGTGCTCCATGAGGGTGGTGTTGGCATCGCGATAGAACCCATCGACGGGGGATTCGCGGCGATCGTTGCCAATACAAAGGTGATGGCCAGAACCGTGCGAACATCCTACGACGCCGGCAAAACCTGGCAGCCCATTGACGCCGGCCTTCCCGCTGATCTCCGTACGGCTTCCATTATCCAGGTTGGTGAGTATTTCTTTTGCGGTCATCCCATGGGAATTTTCAGATCATCTGACAAAGGAAAAACGTGGAAACTGATACGTCCTTCCGTAGGAGATAAGGTATTCAATTTATCCGTTTCAGGCAACGTGATCTATGCTATACCTAGACCGGGAGGGTGTTGAAGAATTCGTGTACCGGTTAACCTGGTTGAAACACAATAGGTCTTTCTTTCAGCCGGATAATTTCGGCTGCTTTTTGTATCTTTTGATGCTGACTAAATAGAAACCGGAATGATCTCAACTACCGATATCCGAAACAAAATCATCGATCAGTTAATGGCGATCAAAGATGCGGAGTTTCTCCGGGCGCTGTCCCATAGGTATCGGAACCTTGCATCCCGTGTATCCACCGGTAAAACCCTGACATAAATCAGCGATCGCGACCAGGAAAGGTGATCAGTCATGACATAACTCATATCGAGGTATTGACGGAAAGTGGACTTTTGTTCTGCACAGACAACTTCAAGATTATCCACTTAAAGACATATAGTTATGACACACGTAAGACGCTCTGCTTTTCTCTCTGCGAGAGGACCTGTCCTACCCGCCTTGAAAGAATTTTTACCAGCCCATTTCTTTGATTACAATCGTTTTTTTCACGCGCACCTGGAGCACCACTTGCCTGCAGCTAATGTGAAGGAAAATGACAAATCACTTGAGATTGAACTGATGGTCCCTGGGTTCAACAAGGACGATTTTGACATTTCTTTTTCAGATGGGTTATTAACTATTTCAGCAGAAGGCAAGCACGAAGGTGACAAAGAAGGTAGTTATTCCCACAGAGAATTTGTATTCAGTGCGTTCTCCCGCTCGTTTGATATACCTGCAAATACCGGCGAAGAAGACATACAAGCCAAATATGCAGATGGGGTCTTAAGACTGACGATCGCAAAGAAAATTATCGACCCGGTAAAGCCGAAAAAATCTGTCAAAGTAAACTGACATCGAGAGAATCGATCGGCACCCAAGTACGACGTTTGACAAGCGTAAGCCGAAAGATCGTCAACTCTTTTTTGTCGAGATCAACAGGTCGCGGATATCGACATCGAGGATTTGGGCGATCGATGCAATGGTATTGGGATTCTTCCCCAGCTTTTCAGCAAGAGCATTTTGACTCATATCCCTGCTGACCAGTACTTCTTTAATTCGGTTGATCTTCTCCATCCGGAATTATTCCTATGCTTAGCTGGAGTAAATATAGAAGGAATAAGCCTTATTTTACCTCTGCAAAGAACAAGGCAGCCACCCACACGACTTTAAAGAAATGGCGGAACATATGTATTTCCTGGTGGAGTTCTTCCGGAAAGCGGGAGAGGAGATGAACGCGGCAGAGCGTATATCCCGACTTTAAAACAAAGCGTTGTAACAAATGACCAGGTCAGGCGTCTTGGCATTGGGTACACCAGGTGACTCATAACCTATCCTGGCAAAAAAAATCAAAGTTAAATTCGAACATGAAAGAAGAGCAACTTCAAAAAGAATTGGTGGCGACGGCCCGTACCACCGGAGTCTGGTATCTGATGCTGGCTATCACCGGTATGGTAGGATTTCTCGTATTACATCCGCGCATCTATGTGTCCGGTGATCCGTCAAAAACACTTGCCAATTTAGCGGCGCACGAGACGGTTGCGCGCATGCGGCTGTTGTTTGAATTCCTGATTGTGGTGTCGCAGGCGCTGGCAGCTGTTTGGTTTTACAAACTATTCAAAGACATTAGGCATGTTGCCGCATGGGCACTGGCCGCCTGGGGCATGATCAATGCCGCCGCAATTATGATCAGCGCCATGGCCATGGCGGGAGCGCTTGACGTAGCCGGCAGCACCCTGGTCCAAACCGAAAAGGTGATGATGATCCGGCTGTTTGATCAGTTCATCAAAAATGCATGGGGTGTAGGAAGTCTTTTCTTCGGACTCTGGCTCATACCCATGGGATACATCGTGGTAAGTTCGCAGCGCATGCCACCCTGGCTCGGCCGCGTACTGATTCTCGGAGGCGCCGGATACATCGTGAGTACCTTCATCCAGTATATGGGCGTTCGCGATGCCTGGGTCGATATGCTGGTGATCCCCGCCACGGTTGGAGAGTTTTGGATGGTTGCCTACCTGTTGATCTTCGGAATAAGGCCGGCAAATCGTGACTCCCGTCTTGACAGCTAAAATAACGATCATCAGATCGGGCGAATGTTCAGGAGAAAGCTATTCAGCTTACAGTAGAACAAAAGGCTAAGTTGGCGATGAGCGAAGATGATATC
This sequence comes from Chryseolinea sp., assembly GCA_041742155.1. Lineage (GTDB taxonomy): Bacteria > Bacteroidota > Bacteroidia > Cytophagales > Cyclobacteriaceae > Chryseolinea. The sequence goes on from JBGSJE010000019.1 coordinate 311,913, forward strand.
CGGGAAGGAAAGGCGATTGACATTCCGGTAATCCGAAAAATTGTTAACTCTTTTTTGTGGGGATTTTAGTCGTGGAAATGCACAAGGCAATGTTGCTCGCAACAATTTAATCATTTTCTGAACCTGGCCTTTTGATAACATTTTCGTACAGGCTCGCCTTTGCGGCCTCAACGAAATATTTCATCCTTTTTGCAAACACATGTTCAGGTGACTCAGCCGGAACCTTGTTCAGAAAAATATTAGCTATGTTTTCCACCGAAAATACAAGCACATCAAAGGCTTCAGTTTTGTAAAGAATGCTAAGATGCGCTTTCTTCCTTTCGCTTATAATTTTGCCTATACTTAACGATAAAGAGATCAGGTCGTTTGACAATTCATCAAACAGACTTCCAAAAAATGATTCATCCGTTTTCTTCTCACCCCTGGCATTGGGATAGTTTTTTTTCAAAAAAACAGTTAAGCCGTCAATGCTGTCGAAGCATGTGGAAAAGGATTCAGCGGAAATGTTGTGTGCAAATTGATTTCTAATCTCCATGAACTTCATGAATTTGCTTTTATTTTTGCTGCCAATTGCGCCAAGATCTATTAGCAACTCTACCTTTGACTTAAAAGGCAACGCAGAACTCTTGTTCCCAAGTGTAAAAGATGATTTCGGAATGATTCCTAGTAAATCACCTAACATAACAGTGAGAAGTTTATCAAGACGAAGTGAAGTCGAAAGGACTCTATTTCGTATTTTTATCGTGTATAAATTCTTCCTCATTTTTGTAATTGACGTCGTTCATTTCTTGAGTACTTGTGTTTATGTTAAATTACTGAAGGCCTTGGTAATCACAAGCCAAATGCTGTCCAATAAGATTACGATAGCTACACTCTTTGTGGGGGCAAAGTAAAACTAACTACAATGATACAATTATTAATTCCCAGTTCGCGGGAAATGATTTTGATTTCCATGAATTCCGTATACTTTTTGATGTCTCAGAAATCCCTTGGAGACAGAGTATCGCTATGAATTTTTCATATTGATTATCTCCTTTATAATTGGTTGCATCAATCTTTAACTGATCTATAAATTTTTCAATATTTTCATTTTTACGAACCAGCTTGTATTCAATTGCCGTATTTAATTCAGGTATTAGGATGTCTGGATGATAATTCTTAAACTGACTAATAAATCTCGACTTATTCAATCTTCGACAACTAGGATAATATAATTTCAGAATCCAGTGAACAGCATTATAGACACTTACTTCATTTTTCACATCAGAATTTGTCTTTTTTACTATTAAACGAGTCTCCTTTAAAATATCTTGGAGTTGTTCCGAATTCTCCTCCTTTTTCAAGGGCACATCAAATGCCATAAATGGCGATAGAAAGAGTCTGATATCACTGAGCCTTTTTAGAAAATTTTGTCCATCATGTTCTTCTGTCTCAAGTGTTTTTTCTGGGCTTTTGATTATCTCATCAAAGGAAGATTTAAAAAGTTCCAAAAAGCGATATGCGCCTTTTGCTTCAAGATAAATATATATGTGATGGTACAGATTTTTAAATGCCCAATAAAGATATCCTGTTTCCTCTTCAAGATCATAACCATATTCATAAAAATCACTATCGAATCTAGCATTAATGCGCTCTCTCCATTCGATTATTTGCTGTTCTATAAACGAGATTTCTTTAGGTGACATGATATGTATGGAAATTTACGCTCTACTGATCAATTTCCGAAGGTGGTCTAACGCCTTATTATTGCGTTCAGTCATTTCGCCAATCATGTTTTCAAATCTAACAAGGCGAGTGTTAATTACCTTATGTAACTGATGCCCATCATTAGGTAAAGAATGTTTATTTAAGTCAATCTTAGATTCCTGAGCATGTCTTAGAATCCACTCCTCAAGTCTTGGTCTGATTATGATTAGCCGAGTATTTAATTTCGGAATGCTATAAGATAGAATTCCTAATTTCTCTTTGGTTTCAGACTGAAACTTTGTAAAATAAGTCGGGACTGCTGATCCAGGATCTTCATCTACTATACCTATAGTTCCTGGGTTTCTCTTCAAATAGTTAATAACTTCACCCTTATTCGGTTGATGAGTAATCATTTTTTTACTGTACCCTAGTTTCCTAATAAGAGCCTCATCAGGTTTACACTCTAAAACTATCTCCCGCATTATTTTCTGGTGAATTTATTGAGATTAAAATAGACATCGAACCCACTATCGAGGATTTGAGAATACTTGGTACTGGAAATTCGAATAACTTTGGTTTCATACTTTTTCATATCAGACACAAAAATTGATAGGTCTTTTTTCGGCGTCTTACTTACAAGTGAGCCTAACAAATATGGGTTGTGCGTTGCGATAAAAAATTGATTAGACTTGTTTAGAGCAATCATTTCGGCCAATTGTTTAGTATACATTGGAAATGTGTTTGCTTCAGGCTCGTCAAAAATCAACACCGCATTTTTGTTTGTTTCTATTGCGAGCAGGTAAAAGATAATTCTTTGGAGAGTTTCAGAAATCGATGCGTATGGATAAGCGTACAGTTCATCCTCAATGTCCTTTGCCATATTAAGATCTCCCTCAATAGGTTTGAGCATAAGCCTGAAGCCTTTTTCTTTAAATACAGCACTCACCAATTCTCTGTACTCTCTATTTGAGACCAGTAGTGATGGAATATTGTCGCCAAAAGGTGGGTTCAGGAACGGGCGAAAATTATTGCTAAAGGATTTTATTTTTTTAAAAATATAAGTCCTGAACGAGCTATGTGCTATGTTGCCACCGATATGGGAAATTTCCCCATTGAAATCCAATCGAAACGCATAATGAGATGACAGAGAATTGTTTAGATTATGAAAGTTATAAACCTTAGACAGATTAATTTTAGAATCTGTTGGATAGATTAGGCCTTCAAGATGATTGAGAATTGAACCATTCTCATTTTTTGCATATCGAATTATCAGGCTCAATTCATCCGTTTTGACTTCTACTGGATTGCTCACGTCATTGTCAAAAAAGAAGTCCGTTGAGACTTTAAACCGAAAGACTTCTTGAAAATTCGGCGAGTCGAGACTATTGATTGAAAGCCAGCTAAGTGCTTCCAGGAGATTACTTTTACCAGAATTATGCTCACCAATGAATACGTTAACGCGGGTGGTTGTTATATCTAGTTGTTTAATGGATTTAAAATTGCGAATTGATATGTTCTTTATCATTGCTTTTAAAATTATTACGTCGTTGGCACCAGGAGATCTCTAATGTCAACAGAGAGAATTTTTGCTATTTTCTTTAGATCTTTCAAGTGAGGTTGAGTCTTGTTATTGCATATTGACGCAATGGTGTTTTGCGTTTTGCCTAATTTTTCGGCAAGTTCTTTCTGACTGATGCCCTTGATGACTAGCACTTCTTTGATCCGATTAATTCTCTCCATGAATCTGTTGAAAACATGAAGATAGGTATTAATGTCGTTCAGAATGTTATAAATAGCTGTTCGTCTGGTATTTATAATTCAAATAATTGTATTTGTCGGGCTACAGAAATACATATAATATTTGTATTAATACAAAAAGTATTTACATTTATATAAATATAATTCATATCACGAAAAGCAATATTCCCATGTCTAAAGAAGACACACAAAAATCCATTTCCCCTGATATTAACGAGTTGTGGAATGGGCAAAGTTATCGGCACCTCACACCGGAGATCGTCGAGAGACTGAACAACCTGCTTGAATTTACACAACCTGGGGACCTTCGTGAGCACCTCCTTGAGATCTATCACTCGTACATTTTACGTGGGTACGATAGTCTCCCGGGTAATTTCAAAGAACTTGCAGATGGCGTTCAGATGTTACTCGACTTTCTAAAATTAGCGCAGAAAGAACTTAACGCTAGGCAGGGCAGCGAACCCAATTGTTCTGATAATTAATAAGAGCTCGCTTGAAAGGAAGATAAGACAAGTCAATTAATGGATAAGCGACCGCCTGCATTCAGCCACCTAATCGTACGCGGAGTCCATGCATTCGTTCAAAAAATCACAATCACATCCGAACCCGCAGCCTTACTGCCAGACATCCTCCAAATAAAACCATCCACCACATAATGCGTGATCTGCGGAAGCGCCAGCAGGGGAACAACTGCTTAAGTTAGAAAAGATTACCCCTACCGTAGGTATCTTGTATTTTTCCAACGCATAAGGCCGGTTGTTTCAGCCCTGAATACGTACGAAAAATCAGGCGAAATATCAATCAGGTAAAAACTGCATTCAGACTTGCAATGATTGCTGTCTGACCGCCTCCCGCAAGAGGCACTGTTATCGTAGTCCCGCTAAAGGCTACCACTGTTTGTCCCGGTTTTCCTGTTTGTATAAAAGGCGTCTGACTTGTTGCACCAGCCATACTGCCGAACGGCCCGTATTGGATGCCGGCTTTACTGGTTAAAGTGAGTTGAAGAACACAATTCCATCCATGCCAGGTACCGGTGTATCCGGAAATAGACACAATCGGATCGCCCGCGGGAATATTAACCGTATGACTTGTGCCGCTGGTTCCGCCATGTTGCACCAAAGTAAATACTCCGGTTCCTGTATTCTGCGTACCCGTATTGTATGGACCCGTTCCGGTATTTATAGACTGAATTGCATTGAGAATGTCACCTGACTGAATGATCATCTGGGTCATATTGGGATTGCCAGCCGTAGCAACGATGGCCGTGTCGTCGAAACTAACACCAGCGGGTGGATTTGTCAGCTCAGAGAGAATCATAATCTGTGCCTGTTCAAACTGGAAATTGCCGGAATTGAGTCGCCAAACAAAAATATCCTGGTATGGGTAAAGTGTATCCTTGTAAGTGAATCCCCCGGAAACAGCATTCCAGACTTGCTGCGCACTGGAATTGGGAGCCGCATTTCCGGGCTCAAACTGGGCACCGTATCCAATTTTGGCAGGCGCAATTCCTGCCTCAAGAAACTGTGAAAGATTAGTACCATCGTAGAATTGAGGCGATATAAAATCGAAGGCACTATTGAGCGTATGAATATCATAAGTCGAATTAGGCCATGCTGGGGCCATCGTCAGGTAGTACTTTTCGGGCTGTCTGTCAAATACATTCCTGACCGTAGAAAACAAAATCTGAAACTGCGTTTGACTCATTCTTTCTGCGACTACATCTTCAAAGTCGACATCCAATCCATTCATACCGTTTGCTTTCAGATATTGAACAAGGTTATTGGCAAATGTGGTGGCCTGGGTTTGCGGATCTCCACTGGAAAAAATAGCTGCCAGTGTTTGATTTCCCGAATAAACCATCGTTGCCAGGAACTTAATATTGGGGTTAACGGCGCGTGCATCGGCCAGTATCTTTTTAAGATAGTCCTGGTTGCTCAACAGTTTATTGGGATTGGAGGGATCGCCGGGATGACAACCATTGCCAATCTGAATGGTGAAACCCTGGGTGTCAGGTACCACCTCAAAAAAGGCAATGCCCAGAAAATTCAGGCTGTTGTAAACCTTGTTGATGATTAATGATTGAAAACAACTGCTCGGGCTGTTGTAATTGGTGCCGGGTGGCTCATCTTCGTTTAAGAAGATCCACGCATTGGGGTTAGAATTTATCATTTCTTTTTTGTTTAAACCGTAGCCATAACGCTTTGCCGTTTATAAATACCGAATATGAAATCATGTTACCAGACTTTCGCCATAGAAGCGCTTTTGAGTCGCATTTTAAGATCACACGACGCTAAGTTTGGATAACGTTAAGATTAAAACGGAATATAGATATAATATTAGAATATCGTCAAGAAGTAACCGGGTTTAAGAAGCCATTGCGGCCATTCGAGATCGGTTAGTTGTATAATGTTCTCGCGTCATGTTAAGTAGCTTGGGCTCCGGGCTCTTCACCGGTTTTCATAGAAAGTTTTTTTAGCGCGGGCATTTCACCACTCACTCTTTTCATTTACAACGGGCTGGGCAACAACACGCTTTGGCTGGCTTTGGAGAGCGGGAGGGGAGGTGGCAGCCTGACAATGTGTGTTGATGCTGCGAGAGTTAATCGATTTTTAATATTCTGGATTCAACCTCTTTAACACCGAGAGGAGAAATTCTGACACGGCCCTGCTTTTTGTCGTATTCAACTAGCCGCGATTTATGGAACGGTTCAAATATGTTTTTCCTTAGATTGTTTAAGGTACTGTATTCGACCCAACTAAACACATCACTTTCTGCTGACCATGTTGGTCTCGTGTGCAAAAGCAACAGCACTTGGTCTCCCTTTTTCATTGATGAGTCTAAAACCCTTCTTACTCCTTCCACTTCCCAGATAAGTGGATGCTTCCGCTCAATAAGGGCATCAACAATCTCTTGAGCATCCTTGGTAGATACATTGTGAAATACGCGAATAATTTCTGCTAAAACCCAACTGGCTATACTACAAACAGCTGTCGCATCAAGAAAATTAGGATTAACGTCTCCGCCAACATGACCAACTCCCCGATTATTTCTAATTTCATAAAGAGATAGTAGCATGCGGGGAATAAGAATTCTAACACTTCTATCACCTGTTCTGCTTGAATTTGCTGGTATTCCTTCAAGCCCCCGGCAAGCCACTACCATGTCTCTCGGTTTAGATGGGCTGTTAGGGTAACTACCAGTCAAATAGCCGTTAATAATTGTGTAAACGACCTCGCAAAATTTTCCGCCATTAAGCTCTGATGGCTCCCATCGGTGCTCAGAGAAGTTAGAGATTATCTCCCGATAACAATGTATGAGAGGATCTCTCAGGCCCTTGGGAATAGAGCTAAGAATTTTGGATGAATCAATCATTGCCACCTATAACTTGTTTTACCAGATCGGCTCCAAACTTCATTCCCGGTGCTGTCAATTTCCAACCTGCGTCTTTGGATCCGGTTAACTTATTACCCTTCGCTTTAATGTACACAGAATGATTGGCATCACTGTAACACCCAGAATTCTTGCAAAGTGCTCTTGCAGATTTGTCATCAAAACCGGAGTCCCCAGTCGATAACATTCTGCTTATTCCTTTTAAAATATAAGCATTGATGGTTTTTGATTTAACATCTTTACCTGGAATTTCGGAGGCTATAACTTCAGCGTTCCCGTCTGCGAGATGAAACACTTGCTGTAGTTGATCTACAGTAATACTATTCTGCTTCATCCAATTTTTTGCTTGACGTGAAATTCCATTCGCATCATCGTTGTTAAGATTCTTGTCGTCTCCTCCTCCGTCATCCTTTTTTTGCGTGATAGGGGTCTCTCCTAACAACACGAAAGATGCTTGGATTATGCGCTGTCTATCAACAGAATTAAGTGGCGTCAATAGATCAACTATCTTAGCCGTTACGTCAGTGGTTTTTACTTTTGCCATACCATTAATATTTAAATTAGGAAATCAATATAAAAATATGGAAAATAGTTACTAATAACAATAGCGCTTAAATAACTGATAATCAAAGTATTTCTGTCAAAATGAATTGAAAAGTGATCTTTTTCAATGTAAAAATATTGATATTTGTTACCGTTTAATTGGCCAAATTGATTTTATGAAATGGATTGGGAAGAAAACATGAAGGCAAAGAGAGCGCTACGATAGGTGTGTTGTCAGAAAATTTTACGCAGTATACTATATCGGTTCGGTCTATGGAAAGAGATTCCCTATTAATGTAGGAAGCTTTGATATTCAGGTAGATCTTAGAGAGACTAACACTTTCATTTCAGATGACCAGCTATTTGATGATCAGAAGAGGGTTACTGATGAGAGTATTATCCGAGCGATCAATAGACTTGGCAAGAACTATCTCTCAGACCTTGATCGAGAGAATTCCTCAGAATGACTGTGTGCGGGTGCATGCGCGAATGCCACAACTTGCGTAAGGCGTTTTTTTTAGTTTTCTCGAACGGCAAACTTAACTTTCGGTACTTTGGTCAGTTCAGCTGCCACCTTATTCAACTCAGTTTCCAACGAGTTATAATCTTTGATTCGGGACAAATTGGAGTCTATATTGTAGTTCGAAGCCAATTCCCCCAACAGCTGTTTTTCCAAAAGAAATAGCTCGTAGTGAACTATGCCGAAAAGTTGGATTAATAATAGCTTTGTTGGCTGCCGAGAGTCGACATTCAAGATAACTTCAGCTGGTTCTTTTAACTTTGCAAACGTTGGCCACGCAACTTCAGATAAATTCTCCATATTGGTCATTTTTGCGATATCCATGCAATAAGTGTTCATTTCAATTCGAATTTCTGGAAGCAAACTTTGATATTCCTTTGTCAATTTAATTATTCAAGAGGTCGCCGGCCACTTTTTGAGTAAAAAATGTTCCGGGCGCGCCGCGACCCGAGCCAAATGCGGGGCGGTGTGTGAGGATGCGGGCTGAAGCATAATGGTGATCTTCAGCGAACCAATTCAAAACAACTGTAAGCGACATCTGCTGAGCCTAGCCAGGATCGCAAACAGAATCAAACCACGCATCAATACCGGAAATCAATGGATACGATTACAAGGCTTTTGAGCGCTGGAGAAAAAAGCAATTGTATTGTTGGCTTGGCTGCGCGGGTCAGCATTTCGCAGCCTACAATACTCTTGCTTTGCGGGTTGGTTGACTTACAGCGCTTCGGCAAAAAACTCTTGGCAGACTTTTAATTATTAAAAGGCGCTCCAGATTAAATTTAATATAATTATATAACTGCTGGTCAGTCACTTAATTGAACGATAGTTATATAATTTATATTATGTTAAATACAATTTTAATTCGTTGCCTTGCTCCTTATCCACCATAGCACTACTCTTACACAATCACAACCCCTTGCTGACGTCCCGGAAGAACATACCGGATCCTTGAATGTTATCCCGTTGCCGCCAATCGGGTTGCCACAGAATTCGTGTGGATGTTTTCGCGTCTTTGTCCTGAACTGCAATATTCAGTCTTACACTTTGCCAGCGGTCACCCTGGCGCTCCTGCACGTACGTTAGTGGTATCGCGATCTCAAAAGCATAGCCTTTGTTGTTCCGTATACATTTCCAGGAGAGCTGCTTTTCCGTATCATCCAAATCCCATACACTGCTTTTGCCGGAAGCGTCTTCCGGACTGGCGATAAAATAGATGGAATTTTTATAGCCGCTTTCCCCTTTTTCCGCGGTACTTTTTGCCATGGGTTGTCCATCCAGCACAAATCCCACAAAGTCCTGGCTTGAAGTCGTGTTAGCGGAGCTGTTGATCAGTTCGCTGTCATTTACCTGGACGCCGAGGTAAATAAATTTGGAGTCGTAGGTGATTCCAAATTGTCCACCTTCCGGTGTTGCGAGCGTGTGTGGCAGCGTTTTCCATTCTTCCAACACACCGTCAACCTTGATACTTCCGCTGGCTTTTTTCACTGTGTACTTCCGTACTGGTGCTACGTTAAACTCAAAGGGCACAAAAAAATCGCCTTTCCCCTCCTGCTGTACGGCGACATCAGCTTTTACCTTTACCGGCTTCAGCGACTCGACCGCCTTTTGTTTTCGGGCGACGAGTTCCATGGAAACAAATTTTACGCTGTTGGGTGGTACCGTGAACTCGGGATTCGCTATATCAGCCTTAAGATCCCAGGAGAAACCGGCGTTCATTTTTACGTGTACGGGAACATCAAAGTCGTTGCTGATCCGAAAACGAATAGAATCGCCCTTGAACGCGGCTCCATCAGCGTATAGAGGTTCCGATATCCTGATCATCTCGGATTTCCAGATCTTTTCCGTGAACGCAGCCATTTCTTCATTGAACACGTCATGATCAAAGACGCCCTTCAGGTGAAGGTTTGCAAGTATCGGACCGCTCTCGGTCATGGTTACCCACACGAAATGGTCGAATTCTCCAAGCTCCGGGCCGCGCAACTGCGAACTGCCACCCGTTGTAGCGAGCATATAATACTGTGAATTGTTTCTGGCATACCGTTCATAGTGGTGGCGGTGACCTACAAATACGGTATGCTTTCTATCTGCCAGCAACTTTTCAACTTCGAACCATTTTACAGGATCGGTTTCCTGTACCCATAGCGGTTGATGCATGAACAGGAATGTCCACTTTACCTGGCGATGAGCGTCCAGTGTTTTTCTGATCCACTCCAGCTGCGGCGCAGAAATACTTCCCTTGCCTGACCCGCGGGTCTGGTCTTCCGAGTTCAGGGCCATAAACAAGACGTCTTTGTATACAAAAGAGTAATACGTGGGCCCGAACCTCTTTTTCCAGATGCCCTCCATCACCGGATTCGTGACATCATGATTGCCGGGCACGTAAAAGAATGGCATCTGGAGCTTATCGACGAATCCTGTAAACTCGTCCCATTGCCTGCCGATCTCCAGCGTGTCTGTCGTATAACCTTCGATCAGATCGCCGACACTCATCACAAACTCAGGCTGAAGGAGATTGACTTTTTCAACGCCATTTTCGAAAACACCGGGACGATGACCACCGGTGCGATCGGTGACTACCACAAACTGAAACTGTCCGGGCTTGTCATTTATAATTAAGTTTGTCCACGGTTTCGGGCCGGCGGGCTGATCAATAACCAGACCGGGATGTATGGCGTTTTGCTGACCCTGCGTGATATTAAACGCGAGGAGTAAAAAAAATGCTGATAAGTATATGTTCGGTTTCATAGTCTCTCCTGAAGTTATTGCTTCAGTCAAAACTACGGTTGATTTGTTTAATTTTCATCATTCCAGTGTTACTTATCGATTACGTTTGAGCAAGCGGAACAACGTTGAATTTAACAGCCGGGCGGCGATGTGATGACTTACTCCGTCCTCAAAGCCTTCGTCGGATTCGCAGACGCCGCTCTAAGCGACAGGAAACTGATTGTAAACCACGCCACGAGCAGTACCGCCGCGCCGGCCATTACAAAACGCAGCGGATTGATATCAGCCTGCAGCGTGAAGTTTTGTTCCCAGCGGCCGATCAGGTACCACGTCAGCGGTGTCGCCACAATAAGGGCGATTGCGATCAGCCACATGAATTCGCGGGTGATCAGCAACACCACACTGGGTACCGACGCTCCCAGTACTTTGCGGATACCGATCTCTTTGGTCCGGCGCTCCACGGCAAAGGATGTGAGTCCCAATAGCCCGAGACAACCGATAAAGATGGTGAGGCCCGTAAACACGCTGGCAACTTTACCTAGCTGCTGATCGGCTTTGTACTGGCGATCGAACGTGACATCGAGAAAAGAATAATCGAACGGCAGGTGCGGAACCAGCTCACTCCACTTCTGCTGAATACCTTCTACCGCAGCGGGAAGGTCATCGCTTTCGATCCGGATGGAGATCAGCCGGATGCCGCGTGTGAGCACCATCGTCAGCGGCTCGACTCTGGCGTGCAGGGACTGGTAATGAAAATCTTTCATGACACCGATGATCTGTCCGGTGTTGTCACCAAGCCTCGCTTTTTTGCCGATCGCCTGTTCCGGCGTCCAGCCAAAATCTTTCATGGCTGATTCGTTGATGAGGAATGCTGTAGTGTCGTCCGCTTTGTTTCCGCGGTCAAAGTTACGGCCGGCCAGCAGTTCGATGTCGTATGTAGTGAGGAAGTCGTGGTCCACAAAATTATAGTTGATGTTGGTCGGCGACATCTTTCCGTCGGTCATCTCGAACTCCGTGTACAGGTTGTTCGCCGGTTCCCCGGGAATGGTTGACGATCCGGAAACGTCGGTCACACCCCCTACCCGCTTCAGCTCATTCTTGATGGCGTCGCGGTAATTCAGGATGGCGGTGTCGCCGTTGGTGGGCACGACCAGCACACCGTTCTTGTTGAAGCCGAGGTCCTGACTGCGGATCATTTCGAGCTGGTCGTATACCAGCATAGTACCGGCAACGAGCGTAATGGAGATCACGAACTGTATGCCGACAAGTCCTTTCCGGAGGTTGTTATGTCCGAATAGTCCCCGTGCCGCGGGACGAAAGATATGCAAGGGCTGAAATCCGGAGATGATAAACGCCGGATAGGCGCCCGCCAGCACACCGACCAATACAACCAACGCCAGGGCTGCAGCTCCCACCATCCACGGCTGTTGAAAGATGCTGAAGCTCAGCGGCGACTCGACCAGCGTACGGAAAGCGGGCAGCGCGATCCATGCCAGCAGGACGGCGATCGCCGCAGCGATAAAGGTGACGATCAGCGATTCACCCAGGAACTGGGCTACGAGCATCCGGCGAAGGGCTCCCAGTGATTTCCGGAGCCCCACTTCTTTCAGCCGCCTGGAGGCGCGCGCCGTTGCGAGGTTGATGTAGTTGAAGCAGGCGATCAGGAGAATGAACACCGCGATGATGGAAAGGATGTATACGTTGTTCATACTTCCGCGTGTTCCATTCTCCCACGACCGGGGTGTAGCCATGTAAATGCCGGGTAGCGGTTGCAGGGGAAGGTCTTCGTAGTACATCCCTCCTTTTTCGATATTGCGGGTGATGAAGTCTTTCATCTTCGCTCTCACCTTTTCCACGGATCCGGCATCGCGCATGAGCACGTACGTATGAAAGCCGTTCCAGAACCATTGCCGGTCCTCGGCATCCTTGTTATTGCGGCTCCACGTGGAAAATGATATGAGGCAGGAAAAACGGAAATGGGAGTTCTCCGGTACATCTTCCATGACGCCTGTAACCTTGTAGTTATCGTTGTCCATCTTTAACGTCTGCCCTACAGGGTCTTCTTTCCCGAAGTACTTCTTCGCCATCGTCTCCGTCAGCACAATGGAGAACGGTTCGCGCAGGGCGGTTTTCCGGTCGCCTTCGAGGAGTTTAAAGCTGAAGATGTCAAATACAGTGCTGTCGATGATGTACGATTCGTTCTCATAGCCGCTTACGTCGTTGCGCCGGGCCAGCATGTTCCATTGCTGCAGGCGCACATAGTTCTCCACTTCCGGGAAGTCCTTCAGGAAACGCGGACCCATCGGCGGCGCGCTGGTGGACTGATACAACTCTTCGTTCTCCGTCCGCAGGTTTTCCACGATACGAAAGATTCGGTCCGCTTTTTCGTGGTAGCGGTCGAAGCTCAGTTCATGGTATACATAGAACGATATGAGGCTGAAGGTGGCAAACCCGACGGCGAGGCCGATGATATTGAGGATGGAAAATCCTTTGTTTCGCATCAGCGAACGGGTGGAAGTGATAAAATAATTGCGGAACATAGGTGATGGGTTTAATATGGGTTGATGGCCGATCTTTTTAATTATACCGGGACGAAACAGGCGTAGGATCCGGAAGGAAAGCTGAAGCCGCGCTTTGCCGGGGCTGCCGGTTGTGACATCGCGCGCGAACATTTCCCGGAGGTCTCCTTCGATGTCTTCGGCGACGGCGGGATCGCAGTACCAGCGGAAGAACCGGAGGAATATTTCGGGTGGTTGTATGTCGGGCAGGTGATTCATGATTTGGGGAAAGCGACTTTGGGGATGGCCCGGAACATATCCATTCGTTGCTCCTGCGTTTCGCGCAGGACACGTGATCCGAGCATGGTGAGGCTGAAGTACCGTTTCCTTTTCCCGCCGCGTACATTGGTAGCTTCACCGAACTCGGAGGTGAGGTATCCTTTGTGTTCGAGGCGGCGGAGTACGGTCTGGAGGGCGCCGATGCTTACTTTTCTGTTTAGGCGTAGGTCGATCTCGTCGATGATGGCTACGCCGTATGCTGCATTGTGAAGTATCCCCACGGTGAGCAGTACAATTTCTTCAAATTCTCCCAGTTGATGCCGGTTCACGTCATATATTTTACTTAAATGTAGTTATTATACCGTCAGATTTCAAGAAGGTTACATAAAATTTCATTGCGCCCACTCCGGGCTACTTGGGCAACACCTAAATTTTTTTTAGTGTGCGAATGATAATGTTTTACCGCATTGACCTTTGAGCCAACTCAGCGCCTTCGTGTTTGCGGTGAAAAGAACAGATGACCGACATCCGTTTTCAATATCCGTAAATCAGGCAACACCTTAAGCCGGATTTATATTAGCAAGCAAATAGGGATTTCGTCTGGTGCGTTTAATTATGTGCGTCGAATTTCTCACCGCAATGGCGCTGAGACGCGATGGGACCGCAAAGAAGAAAGGGCGTACTTGTAAGTGATTACATCAAATGATAATGGTTTGTTGCATCGACCTTTGCGGCAGCTCCGCGCCTCTGCGGCTTAGCGGTGAAATTACGCCCTCCAATCCGTGCTTCGCACATTTTAATCAGACAACACCTAAGTCGATTTTATTTTAGCAAGCAAATAGGGATTTTGTGTGGTGCGTTTAATTATGTGCGTCGAATTTTTCACCGCAATGGCGCGAAGGGACCGCAAAGAAGGAAGGGCCTACTGACAAAAGATTTTATCAAATGATAATGGTTTGTCGCATTGACCTTCGCGGCAGCTTCGCGCCTCTGCGGCTCCTATGTTTGAATCTTCAAAATATCCAATGGATATTTAATGTTAAAGTGAAAACGGGTGAGAGCACATTTGCGGCTAAACAGCTTTAAAAGCATGTTCTCGCGAAGAAAACTGCCTCATCCGTTTTTATCTCTTCGAGTTTGAACAGAATGTAAGGAATGCTGCATGTCGGCATATTCAGAATATCCAACCAGGAGACAAAACGAAGGGAGATTTTCACTTTAATTTATTAAACCTAATAATGTT
>JBGSJE010000020.1:0-495210 GCA_041742155.1 Chryseolinea sp.
GGATACTTTTTCCTGCGTCAAATTCCTTGAGAATGGTGACGATTTGTGATTCGGTGAATTGTTTCTTTTTCATAATTGACAGTTTAAATTTAAAAGACTTCCGTCTAATCTAAAACTGTCCTATTTTCAGGGGAGCTTACAATTAAAAGAGCTAAAGGCATGTTTTCCAAGACGTTGTTAGACTTGGCGCTCAACGAGAATAATTGTACGGAAATCAATGAATTACCCGATTATGCTAAATTGCGATTGATTGTAGATTTTATAACAGGTATGACGGACCAGTTTGCCGTCAGTCATTTTCAGAAAATAAGTGGGCAAAAAATTATCTGACATTCGAAAGGAAATAGATGCTGCTAGTCCGCTCTTTGAGAAGTTCCTCAATAAAAACCTGACACCCGAAATTCAGGCCTTTATTGCTGCATTGTCGGAACATACTAATGTTTTTATTTTCAGTGGTATAATAAGAAACTTCTTTCTAAAAATTAACGAAATACGTGACGTTGACTTAGTTGTGTCCTCTGACAAGATCGTTCCCGATTTACTTTCTTCTTATGATTTCAGAAGAAATAGCTTTGGGGGATATAAAATTTCAATAGGCGGTATAAATATTGACTTATGGAGTTTAGAAAAAACCTGGGCCTTTAATCTTCAAACGACATTAAACTATCAATTGGAAAATGTTCTTCATAACACTGCATTTTTTAATTTTTCATCGGTCGTTTATTCGATGAAGGATGCCAAGTTTTTCTATTCAGAAGATTTTGTGAAGTTTATTAAAACAAAAACCTTAGACGTTGTATTTGTTCCTAATGCAAACATAGGCTTGTGTGTAGTTAATACGTTCTACTATTCTGATAAGTATAGATTGAAAGTTTCTAAAAAATTAGCTCAAGTTGTGAAAAACTTCCACGCCCAAATCGACAACGACTATGACTCTATTCAATTAAAACATTTCGGCAAAATTTTGTATAGTGGTTCAGAAATAGCTAATAGAGTCGCCACCCTAAATATTTCGGCCTCATAATATGCTGTTACCTTGAAAAACCGAAAGGACAAGATGAGGTTTGGCCCTTTCGTGATTATCCCGTTATAAACTTTCCTTTAGAAGTCCTCTTAAGGACTCGACCTAAAATCGCATTTTTGCAAAGTGAAAATGCTGGACATCCAACATCTCTGCTAGCGCTTCTTCTAATTGATCATTTAACGTCTCGGAAAGTACCACTTCCACCAAACCATTTTCAAAGTTGGATTTAGCCAGTAGCTTTGGCGTCAACTCAATGAACAGTCCACAGTAGGGAAAATCACTTCGCTTCTTTAGAAAAACATGCCAGCTCGTAAACTGCGACCATGCGGCTGTAAATTCTAGGAGAGTATTCTGTTCAACGTATCCAGACCTTGACAATTGAAGCAAGTTTCTGATCAGGCATTTCGCGTACGTCTTCACAATTTCAAGATCATCCCGCGTTGATGTGGTTTTTTCAATTTTTAAATGGGTATTTAACTGTGCGTATTTTACGTCTTTTACGCTAACAGAGTCGGCTTTATCATTGTCCGACTTATGCGCTGGCACAAAACCGTTTCGCTTAAAGTAGGCCATCTGCTTGCAATTGTCAGAGCAATACTTCTTCGTTGCCCTGACAAACGAAAACAAACTTCCACAATATTCACAAGTACGTTGCATGTTCGTTTGGTGCATTTGATTACCGTAAAATACCCTCAGCGTAAGTCACGATTCTGTATTTTACGGTAAGCGATAAAAGTATTTTGCGATACAGTGAAGGCCCTCAATCCAAATACACAGTGTTGACTTTCCGTTTGGCAGGGTTCAGAAGTTTACTTTCATTCCTATGATAGTTGGAGTCCTCAGATAAGAAGGCAAGTTGTTGCCTTAGCTTTTTGTTTTCCTTCTTCAAGGCTTTGATCTCATGACTCAAACTAGAATCTACGCCATCCAATTTTGGTTGCTTTGAATCAAAAACTCCTGACTGCCATGCTTTGTAGAGAAGGTATATTGCCGCTATGCCACCACCAACCAGGACTATCGGATTAAGGACTGCTCTCAAAATACTTTCGAGTAGTGATATTTTTTCGGGCAGCTTTTCCTTAAAGCCGGTAGGAGCCTGGAGTTTTACCTTCTCAGGTTTCGATTCACTATCCTGTTTTTTTGTCTCGTTGTTCAGTATTTCCTTTTCCATATATGTTTTGAGAGATTTAGAATAATAAGTAAAACTCTGAAACCCGTCTGGCTCCAGAGTCTTCAAGGCTCCTGCCAAAAGCTCACCCTTTGCGTGGAAACCAGAATGCTTAATTTTTTTAAACCTGATTATGCTTACGATTAGAAAGCATTACCCGTTGAATATCTTCCTGATCATAATAGAGTACTCCACCTATCTTGGTAAATGGCAGTGTCCCATTTACTCTGAGGTTTTGAAGCGTTCCAGGAGAAATACCAAGCAACTTCCGGACATCAATTGACTTTAGCCATTTTTTCCCAATTGCTCCGGCACTTCCTTCCAGCATACTCTTTATATTATTCAACAGTTCTTCCTTAACCATGTCGAGATATTCAACGGTCACTAGTTGCCCCTGATAAATTGCTGGCTTCAATGCAGTAGTGTTCTTCCCTCTTGCTAGTTCCATACGATTTTGTTTTAATCGCACTAATATAAAGCGAGGCCAAAGCACAGGTAAAGGATTCTAAACGAATGTGAATGAATGTGAAATTTTTTATTCGATTTTGAATGATCTTTTTTTCTAACTGAATGACAACTGACCTAATCTCACCGTACTATCGATAGCGGCTGATCATCCTGAACTTTTTCCGATTGCAGTTTCTGTTTTAAATTCTTCATATCATCACTAAGCTTTTTCTCAATAACCTTTGCATAGATTTGCGTGGTCGTAATAGCCGAGTGACCCAGCATCTTGCTTACCGATTCAATCGGAACTCCGTTAGTCAACGTTACGGTGGTGGCAAAGGTGTGCCTTGCCAAATGAAATGTGAGGTTCTTATTAATGTTGCATAGGTCCGCTATCTCTTTCAGGTAGCTATTCAGTTTCTGATTAGAGATATTGGGAAACAAGGTACCATCAACCTGAGCTTTCGGATGACCTTTGTATCGGTCAATAATTTCCAGTGCTTTTGGAAGCAAGGGTACTCTTACCGGATTACTTGTTTTTTGTCTGTTGGTAATAAGCCACAATTCACCATCTATTCCTTTTGTAATATTCCCAGGAGTCAACCGCATTACATCAATGTAGGCGAGACCGGTATAGCAACTGAAAACAAACAGATCACGAACCCATTGCAGGCGAATAATTTTAAAGTCTTTGAATTCAATTGCCGCTAGTTCTTCCTTCGATAAAAATTCTCTTTCAACCCGTTCAAACTTTTGTTGATACGCTGCGAATGGATCGCGCTCAATCCATTCCATTCGAATCGCGACATTGACCATTTTCCGTAACCGTTCAATATGCTTCATCACGGTGTTATTCCCCATCGGCTTGTGATGATCTTCCGGTACATGTTGACGCAAGAAGAATTCAAAGTCAGTAATGAATTTGTATTTCAACTGTGAAAGAAATACATCGGACGTACGAAGTCGTTTCTTAAGGAAGTCCTGGACATACTTTTGTGTAGTGAAGTAGTTCTTAAGCGTTCCCCATTCCAGTGTATGCTCTAGTTGCGTGTTATGGTACTCAATCAAACTCATGAGCGATTGCTCTTTGGCGAGTATGCCGAGGTATACATTCTTTAATGCTTCGGCAGTAACAAGTTTTCTCTCTGCGAGCATATCTCGATAGTGATGGAATATCTGCGACTCAACTTGCTTGATGTAAGCGTTAACACTCTTGCCTTCTTCGCTGCTGTTTTTAGCCTGGCCGTTGTTCCATAATTCTTTTCTGATCTTGCGCTTGATGGAAAACTCAGTACGCTGCATGTCGACCGTGATGCGACAATAAATCAGTGCTTGTTGTTTTTCACCTTTCGATGAGCGTAGAATAAACGCTGTGCTGTAAGTGACTCTTTTTTCCATGTGGATTGTGGTTAATTGTTTGACTTTGAACTGTTTTTATTCACCAGTTCCCCACGCAAAGAGTCTTAAATGATATCGAATTAAATGACTGATAAACAAGTCATTGCATCGATAAGGTGAGCTTTCCGATATATACGAAAGACTCACCGATTTGCTCACCTACATACTGAGATTTTTTAAATTTTTTGGATGGCTATAGAAAACAAAAACCCTCCAAACGTTTTGTTTAGAGGGTTTTGCCGACAATTGATTGTCTCTGTGTCGGGGTGGCCAGATGACACTACCGCTTTTTTGTAGGCACCAATAATTCCGAAATATCCACATCCAGCGCAAGAGCCATCGCCCGAAGAACAAGCAATGATGGCTGCTGCTCGTTGTTACAGATTCGCGTGATGGTATTGGGAGCTTTCTTCATCGTTCGTGCAAAATCCTTATGCGAAATTTCCTTCTCTGTTAAAACCACCTTCAGGCGGTTGATCTTGATTTTTTCACGCATCTATTGATCCTCTTTATGTATTATATGATCCTAAAATAGGATTATTCCAGGCGTTGTCAAATGCTTAAGTAGTTGGTTTATAGTTTGTTAAAATTTTGTATAATACGTTTTATGTATTATTTAATCCATTTTATATATATTTAGATACGATATAGATACTCAATCATTGTTGTGTATGAACAGAATTATTTCACCTGAGGTAAAACTCCCCTCAGAAATCCAGGTCACCCTCTACCTGATCAAAGAAGAACTCAAAAGCCGCAAGTTCTTTCGCACCCTCCAGGACATGGGCCTCGATGACTGTCACTTTCAGCCTCACCTCGACACCCTGATCCTGAACAGCCTCGGCATGGATGAAGATACTGGGGAAATTTTCGATGCGTACTATGAGATCATGGAGCGCAGAAGCCAAAAGATCGATGCCGGTAATGACTCCATGATGACCCAGGCGCTGGAAGCGTACCATGAACTGCTGGAGCAGAAAAGAAAACAGGCTTAGTAACACGCAATGCGTTTCGCATTTCGCGAAATGATAAAAAGCGCTATATTTGAGTCGATTATGAGAAAGCATAACGGAATGCGACCCCAGGATGTCGCTATCTTATTAAAAATAATTGCTAAAGATCGGGAGGATTGGCAAATACAGCCGCTTTCTAATGAGCTAAGGATAAGTACTGCGGAGATATCGGAGTCGCTGAATCGGAGCAGGACAGCTAGCCTTATAGATTTCAAAAAGAAACGGCCAAACCGAAATAACCTTTTAGAATTCCTGCAACATGGCGTTAAGTATGTATTCCCACAAAATCCCGGCGCCATGAGCAGAGGGCTACCGACTGCCCATTCTCATCCTTTTATGAAGAGTCACTTTCATAGCGAGACAAACTATGTATGGCCAGATGCCAAAGGCGAGGTGCTTGGACAAGTAATCGAACCATTTTATGAGCGACAGGTAGAAGCTGCGCGGGACGATAGTGAATTTTATCTTTTGCTTGCGTTAGTAGACGCGATCCGCGTAGGTCGTGTACGTGAATCAAAAATAGCAAGCGATGAACTAAAACGAATTTTACTAAATGAGCCATCAGGATAATGTGTCAAGAATCAAGGTCGTCCGCGACGCTCTCGGAGATCTTCGCGATGACGTTGTATTTGTTGGAGGATCAACCGTCTCATTTTATGCAGACAGAGAAACATTTGAAGTCAGAGAAACAGATGACGTGGATGTAATCATTGAAGTCCTGACTTATCCTGATCACGCAAAGTTTGAAGAGAAGATTCAAAAGCTTGGCTTTTCACCTGATGCAAGCTCACGTTTAAGGGTGCGATACAAGATAAAGGGAATAACGGTTGATTTTATGCCTACAACTGACGTAGCTATCGGTTTTGAAAACAAGTGGTATCCTGATGGTTTTAAGAATGCCGTTAAATACTCCATTGATGAAAATGAAACGATAAAGATTCTCGCACCGGAACATTTCCTGGCAACAAAACTGGAAGCATTCAAAAGTCGCGGCTATTCCGACCCGCGTCAGAGCCAGGACTTCGAAGATATCGTTTACGTATTGGAGAACAGGAATGCAATATGGTCGGAACTAGCCAATTGTAATGAACCTTTAAAGGGTTATCTCAGGGACGAGTTTGGCAGCTTGCTCGCAAAGAAAGGAATCGAGGAATGGATAGATTGTCACATCGAGTTTCATTCGCCACCATCAACCTATTTAATTATCGAAGAACTCAAAAAGTTTACAGCATAAAACAGAATGGCTACAAACAAAAAATTTGCACCTGATTCAGAAGATTCGGGGCTTGACCAAAAAAAAAACGATATCCATAGGAAATACTGAAAAACTCCCATCAGAAATCCAGGTAACCCTCCACCTGATCAAAGAAGAACTCAAAAGCCGCAAGTTCTTTCGCACCCTCCAGGACATGGGCCTCGATGACTGTCACTTTCAGCCTCACCTCGACACCCTGATCCTGAACAGCCTCGGCATGGACGAAGACACCGGGGAAATTTTCGATGCGTACTATGAGATCATGGAGCGCAGAAGCCAAAAGATCGATGCCGGTAATGACTCCATGATGACCCAGGCGCTGGAAGCGTACCATGAACTGCTGGAGCAGAAAAGCAAACAGGCTGCGAAACCGGAGGTTGCCCGGGAACTACCGTGAACGTTGGGATAACGGTGCAAATAAATGAGCAGGCATTCCAACGGGCAGGCAAGTCAGTAAAAATTGTTGGTACCGGAGAAAGGAGGCGCTGTCCTATTTTCAAATGTCCAGACAAGTCATTGAAATACTTATTGACCAGATCAAGTCCGGTGCCTGTTCAGCACGTTGACGAAAATTAATAGTGAAATCTGACCTGGATGATCATGAGGACCTGGTTAGGTTTAGTGCCGGAAATCCTATAAACCAATCGATGTTCTCCTGTGATTCGTCTGGACCAATAGCCGGCAAGGTTTCCTTTAAGTGGTTCGGGCTTACCTGTTCCCTTAAAAGGTTCTCTTTTAATTTCTTTAATAAGATCGTGGATCTTTTGCAGTGTGCCGCCATCGTTGGTCTGCCAATATAGATAGTCATCCCACGCATGATCAGTAAATGCCGACTGCATACTGATTATCGTAATTTGGTTCTGGCCGCACTCTTGCGAACCGAAACTTTGGGCTTACTAGTATCAGGATTTAATTCACGTACAGTCGCCTTTCCGGCTTTATCCTGAGCAACGCTTTCCATAAGACGTTTTGTATTGGCTGAGGTTGAGAGCAAATGGGCAGTCTCCTCCATAGCGTTAAACGTCTCAAGGGTTAAAATCACAAAATCTTTCTTTTTAGGTCCGGTGAGAATGAGAATATCCTGATCCGCTTGAATCTCGTCAAGGTGCTCCTTCATTTTTTGCCGGAAGTCGGTGATCGTCGCTGTTTTCATGTTTTCCTGTGATTTTCAAAAAGAGATACCCAAAGCTAATAATTACGTACATTTTAACGTACATAATTCAGTAAAAGTGCTGATTGCTCGCGAATACCCGAACGAGACAATCCGTTAATCAGAAATATTATCCGTGTATACTGGATGAGATGTAAAGGGCGTTGTAATCGGTTTTAGTCCGAAAAAATACCTCGATTTGAGCACTTAGCCGGAAATTTTGCCCCAAGGGTTCAAAAATTGGTTTTTAATGGGAAATTTTATCGAATTCCACGCCCAGCCGTCATGTTAATCGGAAATTATACCTGCAGAATAAGAATTAATCGGAAATTTTACCCATTTTTATCTAAAATCGACTAATTAATGGGAAAAATTCCCCCTTCAAAGGTTCAGGAAGTAATATTAGCCTCTTCGGATAAAGCTGCGTCCAGGAGAATCAGCACGCTATTGAAAAAGGGTGAGATCAGGAAAATCGCACCCAGAATTTACACTTCGAATTTTTCAGATGAACCGGCAGCGATCATCAAACGAAACTGGTTCCACATCCTCTCCGGATTATATCCTGAAGCATTGCTCAGTCATAGAAGCGCATTGGAATTTGTGCCAACCCCCAACGGCCATATTTTTCTGACCTATACTTACACGGAGAAGATTCAGCTTCCCGGATTAATAATTCAATTTCTAGAAGGTCCTTCAAAAATCGAAGGCGATAATGCTTTCTTCGGAAACCTTCACGCGTCGCAGGAAGCCAGGGCGTTTCTTGAAAACCTTCAGGACACAAGACGTAAGTCAGCGGAACCAAAAACACTGACCATTTCTCAAATCGAAGAAAGACTTGAAGCAATCATAAGAGCGAGAGGTGAAAACGGATTGAATGCACTGCGGGACAAAGCGAAAGAAATTGCTCCCAAGCTGCGCATGCAGAAAGAATTCAAAAAACTGAATCAACTCATCAGCGACCTGTCAGCAACTGGAAAGTCTAAGAACCTGACATCGTCAGCGGCGATAGCCAGATCGCTTGGCGAACCGTTGGACCCTGACAGGATTAAGTTATTTGAAAGCTTGTACGAGGAACTGGCTGGAAAAGTATTTCCTCAATATAGTGATCAAAATACTTCTGCAAAATCGTACAAAACCTTTGCTTTTTTCGAGGGGTACTTTTCAAATTTCATCGAAGGAACTGAGTTCACCGTCGAGGAAGCCAAAGAAATCATTAAAACAAAAACACCCCTGCCTGCACGGGACGAAGACTCACATGATATACTAGGCACCTATCGTATTGTGTCGGACAAAAAGGAAATGGCAATTTGTCCCTCGAATGCAAATGACTTCCTCGACATCATGCGAACAAGGCATGCGATACTTCTCCAATCCAGAATCAGTAAGAAACCTGGTGAGTTCAAGGACAAGAATAACAGGGCAGGCAATACAGAATTTGTTGACAAGCAACTTGTAGCGGGAACGCTGAAAAAAGGATTCGAGTGGTACTCGTTGCTAAAAGAGCCTTTTGCAAAAGCTGTCTACATGATGTTCGTGGTAAGCGAGGTACATCCTTTCCTTGATGGCAACGGGCGAATTGCGCGTGTCATGATGAATGCGGAATTGTCGGCCAAAGGATTGTCGAAGATCATTATCCCAACAGTCTATCGGGAGGATTACATGGGAGCCCTTAGAAAGCTAACACGTCAACGAGTAGCGGATGCTTATGTGAAGATGCTTTTGCGCGCTTATGAATTCAGTTCGACGTTGGCCGGAGATAGCATCGATGAGATGGAAAAGCATTTGATCGAATGTGATGCCTTTAAGGAGCCGAAAGAAGGGAAATTGAAAATTATTAAGTAAATCCGATGAATATTCAGTACTACTCTGACTTACATTTAGAATTCCCAATTAACAAAAAATACCTCAAGGAAAACCCAATAAGCCTGAAGGTGAATACTTTTGTTAGCCGATTGGATTCCAGGTAATCATGAGTATTACTGTGTAGAAATAGCAGAAAGAACCGGAACATTCCATGAGAAGATCAGACGCCATCTATTGTATCATTCCTTCGATTGATTGGCTTCTATAAACTTCGAAGGAGACAACTCATATTGCTTCCTGAATTCCTTGCTAAAGTACTTCCTGTCATTGAATCCAACGGAGTACGCTACATCCGCTACAGACATCGCCGTCTGCTTGAAGAGTTTCGCGGCCTTTTTTAAACGCATTTCTTTAATAAGGTCCGCAACGGAGTAGTTTGTGAGCGCTTGTACCTTTTTATAAAGAACGGATCGGCTCATCCCGATTTCGGTAACCAGCACATCCACGTCAAATTCTGGATCTTCCATTTTTGACTCAATGATAGACATGAGTTTAACAATGAACTTTCCCTCAGGCGAATTCGACGTTAAAGGAACGCCGGTCGGTTCAAGTACCATCTGCTGCGAAAACTTTTCGCGCATGATTTCTTTAGCCGTGAGGAGATTCTTTATTGTAAGTTCGAGGATCTTCGTATTGAACGGCTTAGAGATATAGGCATCAGCGCCGGCTGCTAACCCTTCAACCTGATGCCAAACAGACGAACGTGCAGTTAACAAAATAATCGGGATATGATTTGTGTTCTCGGAAGATTTGACTGACTTGCATAAGGTAAGCCCATCGATATCCCCCATCATAATATCACTAATGATCAAGTCAGGTATGTCGCGTTCCATTGCCAGCACAGCATCCGATCCATTGGCGAACTCTGTGATGTCATACATCGTTCTCAGTGTGTCGGCTAAGAATAGACGCACGTCATCGTTATCCTCTGCAATGAGGATTGTCGCTTTTCTTTTGGCCTCTGACCTGAGTTCCAATCCATCTCCAGGCACTGCGTAATAAAAATGATCGACGTCTTCGCTTTCGTTAGAATATGTTGCTCTGGAAATGATTTGAGTCTGCTCAAAATGGTCTTTCCCCTTTTTTAGCGATACCGTAAACGTAGTGTTGCCCGGGGTTTCGCTTGTGGCTGTGTTGCTTTTGAAATGCAACATCCCTTTATGAAGTTCTACGATAATCTTTGAAAACGCCAGTCCGACACCGCTTCCGATATTTTTCCTGCCCGAATCGTCGGCCTGAAAAAAATTCTTAAATAAGTGTTCCTGATGAATCTTGCTAATTCCATCACCGTTATCGATCACGTTAATGTCAACCCATTCTGTGCGGCTTTCGACTTGAAGAGCGATCTTTCGATTGGCGGGTGTGAACTTAAAGGCGTTCGAAAGAAGGTTGAATACTACTTTTTCCAATTGATTAGGATCGATGTATACAAATATAGAGTCTTCATTACTGACAAATTCATAATCAATCTTCTTGTCGTCGGCCAGTCCCTCGAAGTATCCGAATATTTTTTTACAAAAAGGAACAATATCATATTCGGAAACATGAAGTTTCATATGACCCTCTTCGGCTTTTCGGAAGTCCATCAGTTCGGTGACAAGCTTCATCAGCAGCAAAGCATTCTTCCTGACGAGGTGAAGATGCTTGTTGACGAATCGCTCACCAGCATGACTGTCAATCAGTTTTTCAACTGGCCCGAGAATAAGTGTGAGGGGTGTCCGAATCTCGTGCGAGATATGCGTAAAGAAATCCATCTTCAACTGATGCAACTCCTGTTGGCGTTCGTTTTGAAGATGTTCCATTCGCAAGTCGGCGTGCATACGCCTGCGATATTCCCAGAATCCCAGCGTTGCCAGAATTATAGTTACAGCTATCAAAGTATAGATGCAATAAGCCCACCAGGTTCTCCACCACGGGGGTAACACGATTAACTTCACTTCCCGGATCTCGTCACTCCATAGTTGATTATCGTTTGATGCTTTAATCTGAAGTCTATAATCCCCAGGAGGTAGGTTAGTAAGGTTAACCAGTCTTTGATTTCCGATTTGTTGCCACTCTTCATTACCCCGTAATCCTACAAGTTTAATAGCATATTCACTCTTTGCCGGATTGATATAATTAAGGGCTGCAAATTTGAAACTTAAAAGACCATCATTATAATTTAAGGTTATTTCATCAACGCGTGTCGGGGACTTCGTTATCGGTGATTCACTCCCTATGGGAAGGCTCTTATTATTTATCAGGATATCCGTTAGGACAATTGTGGCTGGATTTGTATTCGTGAGTATTTTATCGGGATGAAAAATGGACAATCCGTTCATTCCACCAAATGCCAACTCGTTCGTCTGAAGTGACAAACCACATGAATTAATAAATTGGTTACCGGACAATCCATCCGATAATTTGTAGCGCACGAATTGCAAATCTTCTGACTTAAACGGGAGGCTGAATTTTTTAAACGATAGCTTTACGATGCCTTGGTCAGTGCTGAACCAGATGTTCCCATCATTATCCTCGGTGACTGCGTGAATGAAATAATCAGGTAATGTAAGGGCATTGGTAATGATATGAAATTGTTTCGATTTTATATCATAGTAATTAAGTCCGTTTTCAGTACCTACCCACATTCGTTGTTTTGAATCAAGGAAAAAAGTCGTTATGTGATTATGACTGATCTCACCAGGACCTTCCGCACTTTTTCTGTAATGATGCGTAAATACTTTCTTTTGAATATCATAAAATGAAATTCCGTTTTGCGTCCCCACCCAAAGCGTATTGTTTGAATCTTTGATCATCGCAATAATAAAATCATCCATGAGTACTTCAACATTCCCGTTATTGGAGTAGGAGAGAAGCGTCTGACCATTTCGAAAGTATTTCAATCCTCCGCCATTTGTACCGAGCCAGGCGCCATTTTCATGAGGCACTATGGCGAGAATTATTTTTTCACCCAATCTTCCCCGGTCAGGAATATCAAAGTGGTTCATCTTTCCGGACGATTTTTGCATGATGCTCAACCCCTCAATCGTACCGATCCATAGATTTTCATTATCAACAGCAAGCGATTTGACGCTATTGGCAACTCTTCCATGCATTGGCGATTTTACCGGGTAATGAGTATAAGAATCCGTTTGTCTAATAATGCGAGTTACCCCACCACCAGATGTGCCAACCCAGAGCGAGCCATCTGAATCTTCAATCAACGTGTTAACCAGCGGATGAAGTAATCCCTTTGTGCCAACAGCTTCGCCGATATTGGTAAAGTTGGAATTGCCCTGATAAAAGAAATCGATGCCACCGGAAAAAGTACCAACCCATACACAACCCGCGCGATCTTTCATCAGACTTCGCGTTAGGTTGTCGCTGATTGAATTGTTGTTGGTTGCATCGTGTTGATACGTTTTAAAGACATCACTTTTCATGTCGAGCTGGCTAATACCATTCTGTGTTGAAATCCACAAGGTGTTGTTGTCATAGACCAGGATATCCCTGATCCAGTCAGACACTATGCAGTTTGAACACCCCTCGCTATAGGTATATGTTTTAATCTCGTTTCTTTCAGAGTCGAACCGGAACACTCCGGCTTTTTCGCTTCCAAACCATAGGTCACCATTGGTTGTCTGGCGCATCACAACAATTCTGTTCTGACTCAACTTGCTCGACTTTATGACGTCTGGCAGGTCGATTATCTTTCTTGAAGCCGGATCAAACTTTAGAAGTCCAATCTTGGTACTCACCCAAAGATTCTTCTCTTTATCTATGTACAATGAGTACACCGACTCATCTAATACTGAAATCTTCTCTGTCAATGAAGCATCTTCAAAAAGCTTCGTGACCTTGTTCAATTTCTTCAGGCCCACGGCAGTGCCGATCCACAGATTCCCCTGACTATCTTCCGCAATACTTGTGACGTAATTAGTGCCTCCTTTAATATTGTTGAGATCAATCGTTTCAAACGTTTCGAGGTCGCGGTTAAAACGATTCAGTCCATGCGAGGTACCGATCCAGATGGTGTGCTCGCTGTCCATAAAGACAGTATTCACGCGATCATTACTGATGCTTGTGGGGTCATTCGGATTGTGTAAGAATGTCTTGAACTCGTAACCATCATAGCGTGTAAGCCCCTTGTAATTGCCGAACCAAATAAAACCCTGATCGTCCTGCAAAAGACCGGTAATGGGACTTTGTACCAGGCCATCACGATAAGAGATGTGTTTAAAATTCACAGGACCAGGCTGCGCATATATTCTGCCATCATGCAGCCAGAACATGAACAGAACGAATAAGGGGTAGTATTTTTTCCAGGCCTGTTTCATTGGAGTTAGCCAGTCTCAAGTGTATCTAATTTATCAAAATAAAAAATATCCTTCTCCGATCCGCCAACGCATTATCGCGTAGCCATCAGGAATCTTATACTAAAATATGTTTTTCTGACTTTCCAAACCCGGCCGGATCAGCAATCAGGACATTTTTCCCCCTTTTTTAAGATGATTTTAACCCTTGTTTAAGAAGGGGCATCTCAATATTTGTATGTCGAAACAAAAATCTTAAACACTAAATCTACTCTTATGAACCATCAAACGAATTGGACTCCCCTTTCTCTTGAGTCTCAGAAAAAAGGCTTCAGGATTCATCTCATTGCTTTTCTGCTTGGTGCCCCCGCCATCTGGTTGATTTGGTACCTGACGAGTACCACATATCCATGGCCCTTATGGACTACTCCTGCATGGGCGATTGGTGTACTGTTCCATTATCTGGGTGTATTTGTTTTCAAAAAAAACAAAAGCATTTCATAGCAACACGCTAAGCAGAGTCTACCATCGCGGGGACTCTGCTCCTGCTTCAGTTGAAGGAACCGAAGTAAAAAAACAAAAGAATTTAAAAACCAATTACTGAATTATGGAACCACAGCTACAACAATTCCGACGCATCGTGACGGGTCATGATGAAGCGGGAAATGCAGTCATCACTTCAAATGCACCACCCGCCAGAACGCAGCTTGTTGGCGGTCCTGGAGGACCAACGTTTATCGAAGTATGGCATACGTCTGAATCACCAGCATTAATTTTTGATCAACCTCATGATGGAAACGAAAACGGGTTGGTGCTTGCGCCACCTCAAAGTGGAACGCGTATCCGCGTCATTGATTTCCCGCCGGAGGGTGAAGAGATCCGGAAATTGAGCGGAGCTGATGCAGCGGAAAAATTCAAAGCCATGGGCGGGGAACACGCCTCCACATCAAAAGCCGGCGCTCCTCATCCGCTGATGCATAAGACAAAGACAGTTGATTACGGTATCGTACTGGAGGGCGAGATCACGCTCGTGCTGGATAAAGGTGAGACAACGATCACCCAGGGCGACATCGTGATACAGAATGGTACCAACCATGCATGGGCCAATCGCTCCGGAAAGTTGTGCCGTATGGCATTTGTGCTCATCGACGGGCAGTTTGTTAAACCAGTTTCCTAAACACATTCTTATATTATGCGAATCAGCCCGATAAAGCCCGAAAGCCTTGCCGCCGACCTCCGTCAGGTTCATGATGGTATTGCGGCACTTGTAGGAGGAAGCCAGCGACAGGTTACGATGACTGATGGTGATGGAGCATTGATTGGTCCATTTCCACCTATGTTGCATTACCCACAGTTCGGTGTACCTGCGCTGACTTTTATTCGTTCGCTGGATAACCATGCAAAGCTCAATAAGAAAGTACGCGAAGTAGCCATCTTAACAGTCGGCGCCTGCTTTGGTGCACGCTTCGAACTCTATGCACACGAAATTATGGCGGCTGCTTTTGGGCTATCATCAGCCTGCATTGCCACGCTAGCGGCTGGTGGTCGTCCCAATGGATTAAATGATCAGGAAGCCATCGCTCATGATATTGCATACGCTTTGGTCAAAGGTCACATCGTTCCAGACTCCACCTATAACTATGCCGTTGAAATTCTTGGAAAAGATGAAGTCGCCGAGTTATACTTCCTGATCGGGGGCTATTGCCTACTCGCTATGATCCTGAATGGATTTAACATGCCAACACCGGATACTTCTGATTGACAAGTTCATCAGCTCAATAGAACTTCAAATTATTACTCCAACAACAATTATCTATGATCATTGAGAAAACAATTTTAACGCTGCTATCTGCAGTTTTTGCTATGACAGTATTTTCAACAGGTGAAAAAAAAGAACCTAGTGCAAAATTAAGTACTTACGTATTGGTCCACGGTGCATGGCAGGCTCCTTATGTCTGGGATGTTGTCCGCTCAGACCTCGAGAAGCAAGGACACAAGGTTATTATCGTTGAACTGCCAGGACATGGAAAAGATCAGACACCAGCACATACACTCAGCCTCGATGTTTATCGCGACAAGGTCATTGAGTCGATTTCAAAAGCCGATGGTAAGGTTATACTGGTTGGCCATAGTATGGGTGGAATGGTTATCACCCATGTCGCGGAAAAGGCCCCTGCCAGAATCAGAAAACTCGTTTACGTCGGAGCATTCCTGCCGGCGAGTGGTCAGGCGCTTACAGACCTGGCTTATTCAGACCCCGATTCCAAATTGGGCCCCAACCTTGTGCCTTCTGCCGATCAATTAACGCTCGATGTAAAGAAGGATCACCTCACCAGTCTGTTTATAAACGACGGCAACGAAGCCAACAAGAACCTGGTGATCACTAACTATCGGGCGGAACCCGCAATTCCCTTCACGAATAAAGTCACGTTGACCAGCGGGAATTTTGGTGCGGTCGAGAAAGTATATATCAAGACCCTTCAGGATGTTGTGATCTCACCGGGATTGCAAAGTCGTATGATTGCCGCTGCCGGAATCAAAACCGTCCTTGAAGTCAACACCAGTCACTCCCCGTTCCTTTCACAACCTCACGCTGTGTCAGATCTTTTGTTGAAGATTGGACAGTAAATGAGTTTGATCGTTGCTTAACAGGCATTGCTGGCAACATTCTTCCTTATTGCTTTTTAAGAAATGCTGTCCACTAAAAAAGAAATGAAATGAAACCAACTGCATTTTTATCCATGAAGGCTGCTTGCATACTTACCGCGACATGCCTTGTGATAAGCAGCGCATTCCTGCCGGGTGCAGGTAAGATAAGTTTAATAGCCCAAACTGATGCGCAAGATTCAGAGCCTGTAGCCGTCCTCACACGCTACCATGTGAAAAAAAAATATCAGGATGAGTTCAGAAAAGCACTTAGCAAGTATGTGGGTGATGCCGTTACCAGTGACCGGAATATTATGGCGGAAGCCTTTTCGGAGCAGGAAAATCCATCCGTGTTATGGGTTATTGAAAGATGGAACACGAAAAGCGACATGAACAAAAGTCACGGTCATGCGTCTTTCAAAGCCATTGAAGGGCTGTCGCCAGAAGCGCTGGAAGAACCGGGCAAAACAATTCAGGTAAGAGATCTTGAGCCTATCTCAAAAGAGGAATGGCGAAAAGCCCCGGCAAACGGCGACAACCCGGTTATCATCATGTTGTTTGTCGATAGCAAGGCAGGTACGGAAGAGAATTTCAAATCCGTATACCATAAAGCGATGCCTCAGTTCCGCAGTGAGCCCGGTGTGATCAATTATCAGCTTTCGCAGTTGGAAGAGGACAAAACGAAATTCGTTACCTATGAAAAATTCAGGAGCGAGGGTGCATTTCAATACCATTTGAATTTTCCTCCCATCAAGCCTGTGATCGATTACCTGAACACAAGCATTAAACAGCAACCGTTTCAAATCGGTCTTCACCGGCTTATTCCCATACCCGATGCTAAGCGGTAGCAAACTTCGAGTCATTGAATCTATCTCAAACAAATTAAATGTTAAAACATAATGAAAACTATAAGTCACCTGATTCTGGCGGGTTCCGTTACCTTCCTGGCTTTACTCCATGCGCAGGCGCAGGTTAAAGTGAAATCCCCAAAACAAAATGATCATGAATTGGCTGTGTTAAATCAGCTGGGTTCTCCAGCGGTAGTTGTAAACATGCCTGTCTCACAACTGCTGAACGCTCCCGGCAATGAGGCATTGCGTGACTTCTTCTTCACTCCTGTTAAAGATACAACTGTACTGAGAGGAAAGAAGATCGCTGTTATTGCCGCCGACGGTTTTGAAGAAATCGAACTGCTCGGTCCGGTTTGGTATTTCAGACAGCTTGGAGCCAAAGTGGATATTGTGGCACCCAAATTTGTGCCTGCCCCTGGGCGCTATGGTCTTATGTATCCGGAGATGTCCAAAACACATATCATGGCGATTCAATACCTGCAGCCGGTGGGGTGGATCAAGTTCGACCGTACTGCGGACCAGATCAACGTGAGTGATTACGATGCAGTCTTTATTCCCGGTGGTGCGTGGAATCCGGATAACCTGCGTTTCGACAAAGATGTCATCAGGTTTATTCAGGATTTTAACAAATCCGGAAAGCTGGTGGCTGCGATCTGCCATGCGCCTGTTGTGCTGGCATCAGCTGATATTTTGAAAGGAAGAAAATTAACCGGATACTGGAATATCCAGGTTGATTTGAAGAACGCCGGTGGCACCGTATTGGACCAACCGGTAGTGGTAGATGGTAACCTGATTACCAGCAGACATCCGATCGATGTGGCGGATTTTTCAAGAGCAGTAGAAAGCTGGCTTGTAAAAAAATAATTCAAAGGTGAATTAACAAGAATAAGAGTGGCGATACCATTCTTATTCTTTCACTGTAACAAACAGGTCAAAGTGATCTGGTCACCCACTGGTTTTGCTCAATTCAATTACTCTCAACATATGAAAGCCTTAATAATCGGAGCTACAGGTGCAACCGGGAGAGATCTTCTCACAGTCCTGCTTGACAGTGGAGATTACACGGAGGTAGTAGCCTTCGTTCGTAAACCGTTGAATATCGCGCATCCCAAGCTTTCATTTATAGTAACAGACTTTAGTAACCTGGAAACGGTGTCTCCATTGATCAAAGGAGACGTTTTATTTTCCTGTTTAGGTACGACGTTAAAGGCGGCTGGCTCCAGGGATAAACAACGGCACATTGATTTTCAGATCCCCGCCAACGTCGCCGACATTGCCAAGCGAAACAGAGTAGGGGGCGTGGTTTTGCTTTCCGCCTACGGTGCAAACGTTAACAGCCCTTTGTTTTATTCGATGTTAAAAGGCGCGTTGGAAAAACATATCGCTGATCTGGGATTTGAGCTCTATATCATTTTTAAACCCGGAATGCTACTCAGAAAAGATACGGACCGGGTTGGAGAAAGGATCAGCGGCAACGTGTTGAAATTCTTAAACGGATTGGGGCTAATTAAAAATTTCAGACCCTTACCCACGGAGATACTGGCAGATAAGATGGCAAA
The DNA here is from genome assembly GCA_041742155.1 of Chryseolinea sp. Lineage (GTDB taxonomy): Bacteria > Bacteroidota > Bacteroidia > Cytophagales > Cyclobacteriaceae > Chryseolinea. The sequence goes on from JBGSJE010000020.1 coordinate 18,667, forward strand.
GGCTCCTCGAATTCTTTCTGCCGGCGTTCATATTATTGAACTGGAAAAGATCTGGGGATTTTAACGGTTAGTTTCGATCTTTCAACTAATAGCCTTACAGGAGAGACCCGCATTTTACTCCGCTCTATCGGCTGAACTTCTCAACGACCAATACAATGAATGAAGCATCAAATTTATGTCTCAAGTCGAGTAATAGTGTCGATCTTCTTCACAGGTAACGCTTGTTGATGAAAACACAACACTTCGTCACGTTTTTAATCCTATTCATCAAAAGCGCTGCTACGGCTAAGCGTTAAATCCCTGAGAATCGTGATATTGTTCGCATGAAATCACTTCTGATAATTGTCATTATTTTCAACGCCGCTACTACTGGTATGTCGCAGGATTCGCTTGTCGTAAAATCTATCGACGAACAAGTCGGCAAAAATTATGACCGCATCGACCACGCTGACTGGCATCTCACGCATGACGTTGTCGTGAACGAATCCGGACCCGCAGGCACACAACTCTCTTATCACTACGCCGGTGACATATTGATCCGGATAGTCTGCTCGGGTTATAACAAGCTCGGACCATGGGGTAAAGAATATTACCCCGTCGACGGCGAGCTCTCATTTGTATATATGACACAAGAATACTTTCCGGACCAGGTGCCGCCAAATACTCCGTTAAGCTGGAAAAAACTTCCTGCGCATGAGTATCGCGTCTATCTTCACAAAGGCAAACTGATCATGGTCAATCCCGGCACGTCGAGTGGAATGCCGGACACCCTCCTGAAAGAGTTCGACGCATTGCTGACATGGAAAAAGAAATAGGGAGTTTTCGTAACGGCTCCGCGGCCTCCCCCATTTGACGTCAATTTATCCCGGCGGAATTGATGTCGCCTTCGGGTTTGTTAATTTTGATCATGCCGTACCAGTTACATATTCTTGTTTTGTCTTTCGGAATCTTTCAGAGTTGGCTGATCGGCTTTGCGTTGTCGAGAAAAAAAGAACGTCACCCTTCGCTCATATACCTTATACTGTTCATTCTCGTCGTCGGTCTTCAGCTCACATTTAAAGTGATTTCGAAGGCGTGGCTCTGGGAATATGCAAGGACAGTTTACATGGTTTCCTATAACCTCGGTTACCTTATTGGTCCACTGATCTATTTTTACTTCCGGGCACGATGTTCCCCGTTTAAATTTCGAACCATTCATCTGTTGCATTTCGTCCCGTTTATAGTGAGCGTGTTTCAAACGCTGCTGGACGAGGTATTCGGAATAATAATTCCGTCATTCCTGCCATTTCTTCCCTGGCCGGGCCTTCAACTCATTTCCCTTTTTGCGTACGGCGTAGCCGCGTGGAAACTAAGCGACGCCGAAGCGAATGATGTACGACGAACAATGAAACAATTCCTGGTTTCAGCCCTCGTGGTGGAAGCGATTATTGTGGTGACCATTGCCTTGCTTGTCAGGAATTTCGAATCATGGCCTGATATACGATCCGTTTTTGTAGTCCTCACCGCATTGATGTATTGGATCACCTACAAACTGATTTCGGCGCCGGCTTCATTCTCAGTTCACCGGGATGCCCCCGTTGTTGAACTCAGGAAATCATCCGTCGTAAAGTATGCGAATTCCGGTCTCACGCCGGAAGAAAGGCAGCGGATACTGGCCCAGCTTCAAACAGCAATTGATCACGGGAAGTTATTCACACAACCTGACATCAGTCTCGACGTGGTGGCGGACAGGCTTACTGCCCGAAAACATCACGTGTCGCAGGTAATCAATGAACATTATAATCGCTCCTTTACCGAACTTGTAAACAACTGGCGCCTGGAGGAAGCGAGATCACGTCTTCTTGATCCGGCTTTACAGCGGCAAAAGATTGCTGCCGTTGCCTATGATGTCGGGTTCAGCTCTGTTTCTGTTTTTACCACGATGTTCAAAAAAAGATTTAATGTCACACCGTCGTCATTCCGGGCGGCGGCCGATGCGATGTTGAAACGAGGAGTATCCTGACGCGGGAAAGGTTCTTTTTTGATTTCATCCCGATCGGGAATAAAGAAATTGCAGGTCGTATTCGTTTTTTTTGCCTTTATAACGAATACTTTATGAAGCCAACACTCATTCTGATTATTTCCCTGGTTATTTTTTCTCATGGCACTTTTGCGCAGGAGAGAAAAGAGAAATCGCGTTTTGATGGTGGTTACTGGGGCGTTGTGCTGGAGCACCCCGACGCAAAAAAAGTAACGGTGGAGACGGACATTCCATTTCGCACGGAAGGTAGCCGCTCTCTTCATTTTGATGCTTACCTGCCATTGGGAATCGGGCAAGACGAAGTCAGGCCGACAGTGGTTTTTCTGAACGGAATAGGAGATCAGCCAAACCAGCCCGGCTTGAAACAGGAGGCGGTTTACTCCTCGTGGGCGCGACTTATTGCGGCTCACGGATATGTGGCTATCACCATGGAATCAGAGGTCAACCGGATAGAAGATTCGTTCGTCGCCTTGTTTCGTTATCTTGATCAATCCGGCGCGAAACATCACGTCGATACGCGTGCGATCGGTACGCACGCATTGTCGGCCAATTGTCGCGAGGTGGCTTCCTACCTGATGAGTACAAAGGCATATCCCGGAATTAAGGCGGCCGTGTTGTACTACGGACAAATGCCGGCCGGACCATATCGAACGGATCTGCCGGTGATGTTTGTCGTCGCCGCGCTTGATATCCGCGAAGACAACTATTCACACTTGTGGACGGAGGTACTCAGGAATAAATCACCATGGACAATTACGATCGCCAACGGTATGCCTCATGCGTTCGACGCGTTCTCCGATACGGAGGTTTCGAAGCGGATGATCATGACGACAATCTCGTTTTGGAATAACCAGCTAGGCCCTGTCCCGGCATCAAGTTCGCCGCCGTCAAAGGAGCGCTCCATCGTCGCCGCGGGGTATGAGGATAGCGAAAAGATGCTCCGGTTGATGCGTGAGTGGATGTCGGAACATCCTGACACAAAGGATGCGAGTGCGCTTAGTATTTATGCGGGTGCACTGGTCAATGTGAAAGAATTTGCGGAAGCCGAAAAATACCTGAAGAGAAGTATAAGCCTGGATCCTTCTAATCAGGGCAACTATCTCAACATGACGGTGATCTGCTACGCCCTGGGAAATCTGAAAGAGGCCGTGAAACAATTGGCGCTTTATGAGAAGAACAGCACACCCGAAGGTTTCACTTATGGATATATCGCGAATCGCCTCTTCGATATCAATAAATTCCGGGAAGCCGCCGAGAATTACGAACGCGCTATTTCGTTTCCGAACCCTCACACTTTTTTGTATTACAATCTGGCGTGTTGTTATGCCATGCTGGGAGAAAAAGATAAGGCTTTCCGAAATCTTTACAAGGCGGCCGAACGGAAATTTGGAGACAAGGTCGGTTACGAAGCCGATGAGAAACTCAAGTCATTGCATACTGATCCGAAGTGGGCGGAACTGATGGGGAATCTCCCGTGAGAATAAATACGAGATCTCTACTCCCGGCATAGGCAACCGTTCCTGTTTTAACACCATTACGTCATTCGGAAATTCTCCCGTTCCAAATCAATTTATTCGGAATTTTTACTCAATTTTATCCGAAATCGATTTTTGATTAAAAAAATTCCCCGGAACGATGCTTAAAAACTATCTGATCACCGCATTCCAATATCTTCAGAAACATAAAACTTTTTCAGTTATAAATGTGGTCGGGCTTACACTGGGTTTGACCGTGTCGTTCTTCGCATTGCTTTATGTGAATTTTGAACTGAGCTACGATTCCTATCATGAAAATGCCGATCATATCTATCGGCTCGTCACGGATGTAAAATCGTCTACGGGAATCGACCAACGGGGCTCAGCGGTTCCGTTAGCCCCCGCCATCCGGGAAGCCTTTCCGGAAGTAAAGGCCGCCACACGAACAGTATTGGACTATCTTATCATCCAAAAAGAAGGTAGCGCCGCCAGTGAGGAAAAAATTGCCTATGCTGATTCGAGCTTCTTTTCTGTTTTCACTTTTCCTTTTGTAAGCGGCAGTCCGGACAAAGCGCTCAACGTTCCGTTTAATATCGTGTTATCCGAATCTTCCGCGAAAAAATATTTCAATGGAGTCGATCCTGTCGGCAGGATCTTATTGATCAATGGAAAAGATCGCGCCTATGTCACCGGTGTAATGAAGGATATTCCTCACAATTCGCACTTTCGTGTCGATATGCTCGTCTCCTTGTCCACGTTGCTTGACGTCTGGAATCCAGGTATGGCAACACGATGGATCAGCGCCAGGGCAAGCAGCTATTTGTTATTACACGAAAATGTGAATGTCTCTTCCTTACAAAAACAACTTCCATCGTTCGTGGACAAACATTACGATCAGCATGAGTTTCAGTATACGCTTTTACTGGAACCATTAAGAGACGTTTACCTGTATGGAAAGCCACGGGGATCGAGATCGGGAAGCGCCGTCACGGGTAATCCCGATAATATATATATTCTTTTAGTGGTCGCGGGATTTGTGCTGCTTATTGCGGCTTTCAATTTTGTTAACCTGACGACCGCATTTTCATTGCAAAGAGCCAAAGAAATCGGGGTGAGAAAAGTCCTCGGCGCTTCAAGAGCTCAGCTCATCTTTCAATTTCTGAGCGATGCCATACTTTTGAGTGTCAGCGCCTGCATCCTTTCCATCGGATTAGTGGTATTATTAATGCCGCTCTTCCAGCAGCTTTCCGGGAAAGAAATTGATTTCGGTATGGCAAAAAACATAAAGGATATCGGATGGTTTCTTTTGTTAGCCACAACGATTGGCTTGATCTCTGGAATTTATCCGGCATTCTTTCTATCCGGATTCAAGCCCATCAATAGTCTGAAGGGGAAACTGATTTCTCCTTCAAAAGGCATCGGGCTCAGAAGAAGCCTCGTACTATCGCAATTTTCGATTTCAATCATTCTCGTAGTCGGAACCCTGGTTGTGTTTCAACAACTATATTTCATGCAAACACAAGAATTGGGTTTCAGGAAAGATCATAGAATGGTAATTGATTTTCAGTTCGACCATAACGTAAAACGACATGCCGAAACAATTAAGGATCAACTTACAAGCTTGCCGGGTGTAGCGGAGGCCAGTATATCGTCCTGCATTCCGGGCAGACCAAGTCATAAACTCGACACGGAAATCGAAAATGCGGACCACGCCGGGCAAGTCTCCCGCCTGGACGCTTACTTCGTGGATCCTGAGTTCCTCCGTCAGTATGGTATAGAGATCATCGCGGGCCGCCCATTTTCAAATGCGATCGCGTCTGACTCCACTGAAGCGATGATTGTAAATGAAGCCGCTGTTAAATCGCTGGGGTATCATCGTATCGAGGATGTAATAGGAAAGAGGTTCAGTCAGTGGGGAAGAACAGGTTCCATCATCGGGGTCGTAAGTGATTTTCACTTTGAGTCTTTCCGCGAACAAGTTCAGCCGTTGACATTTCAGATGGGCGATATGGAAACCTTTCTTTCATTAACTGTCACCGGTGAAAATCCGGCGCCGATCATTGCTAACATTGAAAAAAAATGGAACCAGGTAGCCGGTGGAATTCCGATGACCTACTTTTTTGCGGACGACGCTTACGACGCTCAATATGTTCCGGAGACAAGATTCGGAAAGTTATTCCTGACCTTTGCCGCCCTGGCAATTGTATTATCGTGCCTGGGTCTCGTTGGATTATCGGCATTCAGCACCGCGCAACGCACAAAAGAAATTGGAATTCGTAAAGTGCTGGGATCATCCGTACCTGAAATTCTCGCATTATTATCCAAAGATTTTCTTGTACTTATTGTGGTCGCGGGAGTCATCGCCGTTCCTGTATCATGGTACTCCATGAATAAATGGCTGGAGGGCTTCGCTTACCGGATCGACATCTCCTGGTGGCTATTCGCAGCGGCAGGAATCACAGTGGTATTGGTAGCATTTGCGAGCATTAGCTATCAAACACTGAAAGCAGCCAACGCGAATCCGGCAAGGAGTTTAAAGAGTGAGTAATGGACGCTAGTTTGAGGTTGACCGTCATGATGCTTTTTACTTGTCACAAGCCGACTTTGAACGCTATCCATTTCTGATTTTCGTTTTAGGGGACAAGTTGACAGATTGTACGCGTGTATTCAAAAGCTAAAGTACAATGTTAATCCAATATTGCTCTGACCTGCATTTAGAATTCCCAATCAATAAAAGATACCTCAGGGAAACTCCGATAAAACCAGAAGGCGAAATTCTTTTGCTTGCAGGTGATATCATCCCCTTCACTGAAATAGAAAAAGAAAACGACCTCTTCAATTTTCTATCCGACAGCTTTGAACACATTTACTGGATTCCGGGCAATCACGAATACTACCATTCAGACATAGTTGAAAGGACCGGAACGTTTTATGAGAAGATCAGAAGCAATGTATCGCTACTGAATAACACAGCCATTGAGTACAATGAAATTCGCCTTTTGTTCTCAACCTTATGGTCAAACATAAACCCTGCTATGGAGTTTGTGATTCAGAAATCAATGTCAGATTTTCATTTGATCAGGAACAAGGGAAAGAAAATCACGGTAGCCAACTACAATAAGCTCCATGAGGATTGTCTGGCTTTTTTAGTAAAAGAATTGAGCAACGTAACCGCTAAAAAGACGATTGTCGTCACTCACCATTTACCAACCTTCTTCAACTATCCGGAGAAGTACAAGTACAGTGAGCTCAATTCAGCGTTCGCTACCGAGTTGTCTGAATTAATTGAGACTGCAAATGCCGATTACTGGATCTTCGGTCACACCCATGAAACCATTCCGGATTTTAAGATCGGGAAGACGACGTTGACTACAAATCAACTTGGTTATGTGGAGTATCGGGAGCATTTGAATTTTCAAGAAAATAGAACGATCTTACTTTAATACTTTTTGCTGATGGGACCTGCAAATTTGAAAGCTTCCAAAACAGACTTAAGTTCTCTTAATGATCGACAAAGAGATGCCGTCGTTAGCGAAGATAAACGTCTGCTGGTGCTGGCAGGTGCGGGCTCCGGCAAGACAAAAACCCTCTTACAAAAGCTTGTTTATCTAATTGAGGAAAAATCTGTCAGTCCGTCTTCAATTCTGGCAATAACCTTTACAAAGAATGCTGCAAATGAAATGATTGATCGCTTGATCATCACAGCAGATCAATCCGGGACATTTCACAAAACTATTTCAGACAAAAATACTACGACACTTGCCAAAGATATCGAAAGGCGAAATTACAGCAAACGATTTAAATGGATCGAGAACCTCACGTTGAAGACTTTCCACAGTTTCTGTTATTCTGTTTTAAGAAATTTTGGAGTAAATGAGTTCGACAACAAGTTTCGCATAATTGGCGATGAGAAACGTGACGAAGAGGATGATCTCTCCAAATATGTTGCTCCAGAAACAGCCTTCGAGGTTTTTCACAAGCTACTGATTGAACTTTGTGAAGACGCCGATTACCTCCTTAAACTCAAAAGGTATGTTTTGGATTATGTTGTTGATAAACTTCACGTGGAAAGGTTTCGAAAAAATCTTCCGAAAGACGGCAAGTACTTTACGACACTCAATGGTATTAAAGTTCGTTCTAAATCAGAACAGTACATTGCTGACTGGCTTTACCGTCACAATATTCAATTCGAATATGAACCGCTTCTGAATATAAAAGACTTCGCGTTCAACCCCGACTTTTACATACCCGCTGCAAATGTCTATCTCGAACACATCAGCAACAAGAGTTACTCGATGCGGGATAAAGAAGAACAATTCGAAAAAGGAAAATTGCTTCTTGTTAGGACATTTGAAAAAATGACAACAGATTCGGCCTTGTTCAATCATACCTTGGAGATGATTATCAAGAGTCGTATCTCCCAGGGTGCCTATTCTAATAGATTCATCACCTATAGGGAAGAGTTCAATAACTACCATGAGGACATAAAAGATTTTATCCGAATGGTTATGCGAATTACAGATATGATCAAAGTCGAGAGTCTCGACGTATCTGAAATCCGGCAGAAAGCGGAGCAAGATCAGCATGAGCGTGTACGGGATTTTTATAAACTCTCCTTGCCAATACTTAATAAGTACAAGGAGTATTGTATCAACAAATCGTATCTCGATTTTAACGATATGATATCCAGGACAATTTCTCTTTTCAAAACTCAAGATGATATTCTTGAGAAGTTCAGGTCAAAGTATAAATACATTCTTGTTGACGAGTTTCAGGACGTAAACAATCTGCAAGTCGAGCTTATCAAAATGCTTCTGACAGACCACACGCAATTGTTCTGCGTTGGCGATGATTGGCAGAGTATTTATGGTTTCCGGGGTTCAAACGTCAGTTACATAATTGAGTTCGAAAAGCACTTTCCAAACTCGTCCGTTATCAAACTTGATCTCAATTATCGGAGTACTGAAAATATCGTTGGTGCAAGTAATGAGGTTATCAAACGAAACAAGTTTAAAGTAGAAAAGGAGATCCGCGCTTCAAAAAAGTCAGAGCATAAGATTGTTGTGTATGCCGGAAATGAAGATGAAGAGAATTTAGACTTTTGCACACAACGGGTTCGAGAGCTACTGGAAGAAGGACTTACACCTGACGACATCCTTTTCCTATACAGGAGGAGTAATATGTATAAGCCGTATTACTTCCGGTTTAAGAATGAAAATATCAAAATCCAGGCTAAAACAATTCACGCTGCGAAAGGACTGGAAGCCAAAGTTGTTTTTATTATTGGGCTAACTGAAGGTTATGGCGGTTTTCCGGACATTTGGCTTGAAGACAGAATTTTTCAAGTCATCAAAAAGGCAAATCATAATCAATTGCTGGAGGAGGAGCGCAGACTTTTTTACGTTGCTATTACCCGTGCCAAGGACAAATTATTTTTGATTACTGAAAAAGGAAATGAATCGAGCTTCTTAAAGGAAATTCCAGACTCGTTCACGGTCAAAACGACCACTGTATTACCCCCTGTTGTCGAAAAAGTATTGTCATGCGAAAACTGTTTCAGTCAGCTTGATAGTCGGCTCTATGCTTTTTGTCCCTATTGCGGGTTCAAGATTACGTCAGAAAATAGTGGGGAATAGGTTAAAAGTGTACTAAAATGCACTTATCCTATTATAGATGCCTGTAAATGTTTGTCTATGGCAAAAGTGCATTAAAATACACTTTTTAATTGAAATTGTTAATTTTTCTTCCAAATTTCACCACAAAGAGCACTAAAATGCACCAAGCTAATCTAATTCGACGATTGAAAGACCGCAGAGAACAACTGGGAGTGACCCAAGAGCAACTGTCGGAATTGGCGGATGTAGCCTTACGCACTGTAAAAGAACTTGACTCAGGAAAAGGCAACCCGACTGTCAGTACCCTCATAAAACTTGCCGATGTCTTAGGAATGGAATTGAAACTTGACGTGAGAAAAACAGGCTAAAGAACTTCAAAATGCGCAAGTCGAAGGTTTACAGAAATGGATCGCTAGTTGGCGAACTCGTTGAACATAACCGTAAGCATTACACTTTCACGTACGACGAGGCCTGGTTTAGCGATCCGGAAAAACCCGCGGTGAGTCTGACACTCCCAAAAGCACAAAGGGTGCATGAAAGCGAGTCTCTTTTCCCATTCTTCTTCAACATGTTGAGCGAGGGCGTTAACAAAAAGCTCCAAAGCAACATGCTGCGCATAGATGAAAGCGATCACTTCGGTTTATTAATGGCTACGGCACAATCCGATACCATTGGTGTGATTACGGTAAAACCATTTGAGAAGTAGGTAATGAGTAAAGAACAACATAAACAAGTCGATGCCTGGGACCTGCCAAAACCAAGCGTTTGCCCCGGCACCCTGGCGGAAGGTTTCACTACCTACAGTCCGCGCTGCATCCGCTCTGTTTTTGACAATAAAAAAGTTAGCCATGTCCTATCTTATACCACGTCTGCAAAAGACGAAGCCGTAGCACAACTATTCCTGGAAAACCGCAAACGCATCTCGATATCGGGTGTTCAGGAAAAGCTCAGTATCGTCCTCGATAAAAATATATTGCGTCTTACAAATGAAGGCGAGCAGGGAGCGTATATCCTAAAACCTATTCCCCGGGATTTGAAGAAGGTGGACCAGGTTCCCGCTAACGAGCACCTGACTATGCAGATTGCAAAACAAGTGTATGACATTAAAGTCGCCGAAAACGCCCTGATTTTTTTCAGGGACGGTTCACCGGCGTACATCACAAAACGCTTCGATGTTAAACCGGATGGAATGAAATGGGGCGCGGAAGATTTCGCGACTCTCGCCGGCAAAACAAAAGATAACGCGGGACCCGACTTCAAATATGATTATAGCTATGAAGAACTGGGTCTTCTTTTTCAGAGATATGTTGCAGCCTGGAAGATCGAAATAGAAAAATACTTCGTGCTGGTAGTTTTTAACTATGCATTCTCCAACGGCGACGCGCATCTCAAGAATTTTTCATTGCTGGAAAACGAGACAGGCGATTATCTCATGAGTCCCGCCTATGATTTGGTTAATACACGTCTCCATGTCGATGATACCGATTTTGTACTATCAAAGAAACTGTTCGCAGACGATTACCAGTCACCGGAATGGAAAAAGAACGGTCATGCTTCAGCTGTTGATTTTTTAGAATTTGGCAAGCGGATTGGCGTGGTTGGATCGCGGTGTACGAAACTTCTTGCACCGTTTCTGGAAAGACAAGTTGATGTCGAGTCGCTGGTAAATCGATCTTTTCTCGATGCAGGTTCAAAGAGGGCTTATTTGCTGCATTACAACACGAAGCGGAATTATTTAGTCGGCTGACCACAGGTGTTCAATCGAGTGAACAAACACGATGTAAAAACACTCATCTTTAAAATCCTTAAAAGCCAGGTTTTGTCATAAACACAAATATAGTCAACGGAACCAGTCAAAGCTGGATAGCGTGGTCCATCTGCGCGCGCGTACGAATAATCCCAGCGGCGATCACAAGAAATCCTGATAAAAAATTACCGGACTTCGGCCAGATCATGGGCTCTAACATCTCAACACCCGGCCCCGTTTCGTCAATTATTTCCTGCCTGTTGTCAACCTGATTTCCACAATTATTCGAATATCCCCTACTTCGGGTTGTCCTCTAAGGAAGTGCTGCTGCCGTCACATCAACACTTCGGACGCCATCACGTCAACACTTAAAACAAAACAAGCTCTATGCCTGCCTTCAATTTATCGATTAACGGAAAAAATCATGTGATTGAAGCCGACGCTAAGTTGCCGCTGCTCTGGGCCATTCGTGATCTGGTGGGACTTACCGGAACGAAATACGGATGCGGCATCGCTCAGTGCGGCGCGTGTACCGTACATCTTAACGGTAACCCCGTGCGCTCATGCTCGCTGCCGGTATCAGCTGCTATCGATAAATCCATTACGACCATCGAAGGACTATCCCCCGATAACTCGCATCCCATTCAAAAAGCGTGGATCGCAGAACAAGTTCCTCAATGCGGATACTGCCAGAGCGGACAGATAATGGCCGCCGCGGCACTGCTGAAGAAAAATCCAAATCCAAACGACAAGGATATCGACACGGCAATGCAGGGGCATATATGTCGCTGCGGCACGTACCTGCGCATTCGCAGGGCCATCAAAACAGCTGCCAGGGCAACTTGACAATACACATTAAAATTATCAGCCGCAGACTTCAACACCCGAACTCCTCCGAAGAAGTTCCGGGTACTTTCGGGCAAACATCAACACTTCAAAAATGGACAAAACCAACCAGGCTATTTCGCGCAGGACTTTTATCCGGATGTCGGGTATTTCCGGAGTTGCCTTAACACTCGGGATTTATTTTCCTGCGTCCGGCAAAACGGCTGCGGAAATCATCCATGCTGGAATGTCCGATGATATGGGAATAGAATTGATGTCGTGGATCTCAATCGATACCTCTGGTAAGGTTACCATTATGAATCACCGTTCGGAGATGGGGCAAGGTACTTTTCAGGCAATCCCACAAATGATCGCAGAGGAACTGGAAGTGAACCTGGATCAGGTGAATGTTCAGTCCGCTGCGGCGAATCCAAAAAAATTCGGACCGCAGCCGCGCGAGGGAAGTTTCTCCGTACGGGGATGGTACAAGCAGCTGTTACAGATCGGCGCTTCCGCCCGCGAAATGCTGATCGAGGCGGCGGCCAACCAATGGAATGTTGTCCCGTCGGAATGTTACGCAGAGAATGGCGGGGTGATCCATCGCCCGTCCGGCAACAAACTAAGCTATGGTGTGCTCGTGGAGGAAGCTTCCAGGCTTACACCACCAAAGGATGTAAAACTCAAAAGCAGAAAAGAGTATAAGATCATCGGCAAAGCGATGCCCCGAAGGGACACACCACTCAAAACCAACGGGACGGCTGTTTTCGGAATGGATAAAAAATTACCGGGCATGCTCTACGCAGTCGTAGAAAGAAGCCCCCGGTTTAGGGGAAAGGTAAAAAATATTGACGACGGTGAAGCCCGGAAAGTCCCGGGAGTGAAGCATGTCCTCAAGGTCCAACGTGCTGTGTTTGCAACCCTGTATGAAGGTGTGGCCGTAGTCGCCGATACGTTGTGGTCCGCGATGCAAGGACGCCAAGTGTTGCGTGTAGAATGGGATGACGAAGGATTTGAACATCTTGAAACAGAACAACTCTACGTGCAGATGCGTGAGAACCTTAAAAAGCCGGGCTCGTCGCAGAAGTTTGAAGTGGCTTTTCAAGAGGCTTCAAAAAGAATAGAAGTTACGTATGAAACTCCCTATCAATCCCACAGCTGTATGGAACCGCTCAATTGTATTGCGCACGTGCAGGAAAATAGCATTGAGGTATGGGGACCAATTCAGGAAGCGAACTGGATACAAGCAGACCTAAGCCAACGCATGGGAGTTCCGCCGGAAAATGTCACGGTCAACATGACCTTCCTTGGAGGCGGGTTTGGCCGCAAGGCCTTCCCTGACTATCCACATGAAGCGGCGCTGATCTCTAAGGAAATCAAAGCGCCGGTCCAGGTAGTGTGGACAAGGGAAGATGATATGACGGCCGGTCCTTTCAGAACGGGTGCCTGTTACTCATGCAAAGGTGGTTTGGATAAGGATGGCAAAATCATCGCATTTCAGTCGATCACAGCCGCGCAGTGGATCGGACAGGAATGGAGTGCCGAACCATATCCCGTTCCAGACCCACCCACCTACAATTCGGGTACTATGGAAGGACTGTCAAGTCCATACCTTGATGCTATCCCCCATTATAGTTTCGGCGGCGCCGGGACCCGCGCGCCTATTCCTGTTATGTGGTGGCGTGCTGTCTATGCATCAACAGGTGCCTTTGCATGTGAAAGCTTTATCGATGAGCTGGCGCACGAAGCAAAAAAGGACGCGCTCGAATTCCGGCGGAGTCACTTACCCGGCGCAAGGTATCAGGCTTTGATCGATAAACTCGAAACCATCAGCGGCTGGAAATCACGGCGTAAAAATAAGGGCTGTGGTGTCGCTATTACGGAATGCTTCGGAGGTATAGCAGGCCATATCGTTAAAGTATCCCGTCAACGCGACAAAAAAATCAAGATCGATAAGGTGATCGCTATTATCGATTGTGGGTGGTATGTAAATCCTGATACTATTCATGCCCAGATGGAAGGTAGTATCGTGATGGCTATTGGCGCCGCGGTTACGCATGAAACACATTTCAAGGACGGAAAGGCTGTCGAAAAAAATTTCGACACTTATAAAATGCCGCGGATCAACAATATCCCCGAGATCGAAGTGCATATTATGGAGAACGATGAAGCCGCCGGCGGAGTGGGCGAACCCGGATTGCCGCCATTTGCTCCCGCATTATGTAATGCGATCTTTGATCTTACGGGTAAACGTATACGGAAATTGCCGTTTAACCTGGAGAATGTATAACCGGTCAAATTCACAGGATTTCTCAACCAAATTATTTTTTCTCCATGAACTATCTGTCGAACTGGACTGAAACAGTTCAGGTATACGTGCTGCCGCAAGGACGTCATAACGGTATGTCGCGTATTTTCGGAACGCTAGTGCATCCTAGCAAAAATATCAGTACGGCTGTATAGGACACAACGCATTGATTTTCTAGAACTGTACCTCCTGGATGCCTGTACACTTATTTTTGTGACGATGTACTAGTGTTAATTCACCATTATGATGTCGCATCACTTGGATTTTATATTTAGCCCTGAAAGGGCGTTACGTATTGGCCCAGGCTGAAGCCCTGGATTTTAAGGTGGTAATTTAAATTTTAGCCCTGAAGGGGCGTAATAATAGTGTCGATTACGACAATCAAACCTTGCCTCAATACTTGTGTTAACTCACCGTTATGATGTTGCATCTTTTGGATTTTGTATTTAGCCCTGAAAGGGCGTTACATATTAGCCCAGGGTGAAGCCCTGGGTTTTAAGTGGTAATTTAAATTTTAGCCCTGAAGGGGCGTAATAATAGTGTCGCTTACGACAATCAAACCTTGACTCAACACTAGTCCTTACCATTCCTGAACCGGTCTACGAAATAGCGATAGCCAATTATCTAACATTAAATCGTTTGCACCACAAAATTTGAAACTTTTAGAAATGATCAAACGTACTAGTTGCCATCACCTTAATTGATTTTGAGCCCCAACCTGTTTGGTAGTGTTATCGACTTCTCCTAGTTTTGCATCGCAATGAGCAAAGGATTCCTCAGATTTTTCTTAATGATGTCCGCGCTGTTCACCAGCGTTTGCGGGATCTTGCTGGCTCATTCCGCATCTGACTCTTCGTATTCGTCTTCCACAAGTTTCTTCGAAGCGACGGTTGGCCGGTCAAATCATAACCTAAACGACCTTCCTGCTTCCGCGGCTGCTGTATCCTTCAAAAAGGAAGACTTTAAGGTTGATCTTATTGAAAACGAAATCGAAGAGGATGAATTTTCTTTCCTGAAAATCTCTTCTCAGACCTTTCACTTTTTCCCTCAGGCTGCATACCTGTCGCCGCGGCGCTACTACGGTGGCTGCGTTGGAGAATCACTTCCTTTTTATCTGACACTCTGTACGATCAGAGTTTGATACGCTTCTGACCAGGCAAATCGCCTGATTCTTTTTTCTCTTTTACTTATTGGTGTTTGTATTTCTGAAGCCTGCCATACGGCCTTCAGTTTATATGAACAAATTATTACCTGAAATATCACCACCAATTCCTGCTGTTACAAAATAACTTATTATGAATAAAATTCTCACGATCATGAGCTTGTGTGCCGTCCTGCTGCATACCAGCTGTGAATCAAAAAAAGAAGCGCCAAAAGAAGAGACCAGTTTTTTGGTCACAAGTCCCATCCAAATGGATACATCCGTCTCGAAAGATTATGTATGTCAGATCAGATCCATTCAACATATTGAAATGAGGGCGCTGGAAAAGGGCTACCTGCAGGAAGTTTTTGTGGATGAAGGTCAGTTTGTAAAACAAGGACAACGGATGTTTCAAATCATGCCTATGCTTTACAAGGCCGAACTTCAAAAGGCGCAAGCCGAAGCAAATTTTGTTGAAATAGAATATCAGAATACGGCAAAACTTGCCGAGAGCAATATCGTGGCCCCGAATGAGCTGGCACTGGCAAAAGCCAAACTGGAAAAAGCGAAGGCCGAATTAGCCCTGGCACAGGTTCATTTAGGATTCACGGAAATCAGGGCGCCATTCAATGGCATCATGGATCGCTTCCAGGTCAGACTGGGCAGCCTGGTGGATGAAGGTGATCTGTTAACCACGTTGTCCGATAACAGTAAAATGTGGGTTTATTTCAATGTGCCCGAGGCGGAATACCTCGAGTATGAATCGACGGTGAAGACAAATGCTAAAACACAGGTGGATCTCATGATGGCCAACGGAAAGATGTTCGATCATACCGGCGTTGTTGAAACGATCGAAGCTGAGTTTAACAATGAAACCGGGAATATCGCCTTCAGAGCAACATTTCCCAATCCCGACCGGCTGCTGAGACACGGAGAAACCGGAAATGTAATTATGACAATCCCGCTCAAAAATGCTTTGCTCATCCCGCAAAAATCCACCTTCGAAATCCTGGACAAACGATACGTTTTTGTGATCGACAAAGATAATATCGTCAGGTCCCGTGCCATTACCGTTGCGGCGGAAATGCCGCACATTTATGCCGTGCAGGCGGGCCTCGATGTAAATGATAAGATCCTCCTGGAAGGCCTGCGCCTGGTAAGAGAGAACGAAAAAATCAAGTATGAGTTCAGGAATCCAAAAGAAGTTCTGTCGCACCTGGATCTATATGCGGAATAAGGTAAGTCCTAAAAAACGAAACAATGTTTAGAAAAATAATTCACAGACCCGTCTTTGCGATTGTAATTTCGGTGGTCATTCTTTTCGTCGGGTCGCTGGCCATACGGCAGCTTCCGATATCGCAGTTTCCGGAGATCGCGCCGACAACCGTTAGCATTTTTATCGCATACCCCGGATCAAGCGCGGATGTATTGGTAAAATCCACACTCATTACGCTGGAGAATGCAATCAACGGTGTTCAGGGTATGCGATACATGACAACGGATGCCACCAGCGCCGGTGAGGCTACTGTCTCTGTAATTTTTGATCCCGGCACAGACGCCAATGAAGCGGTGATCCGGGTCAAGACTAGGGTGGATCAGGTAATGCCCCTGCTGCCGGATCTCGTGCAGCGCGAAGGGGTGATTATCACACCTATTCAGCCCAGCATGTTGATGTATGTGAACCTCTACAGCACGGATAAAAAACTGGAGGAGAAATTCTTATACAATTACGCTAACGTAAAAATGATCCCCGAAATAAACAGGATACATGGTGTGGGCCGGACAAAAATACTGGGAAGCAGAACGTATGCGATGCGGATCTGGCTCAATCCGGACCGCATGCGGGCATATAATATTTCCATAGAGGAGGTCATGGAAGCCCTGGGCGAGCAAAGTATTATCGGACGACCCGGCAGAATCGGACAAAGTTCCGGTATTGCAGCGCAGTCGCTAGAGTATGTGCTGACCTACAAGGGAAGGTTCAATAAGCCGGAAGAATACGAAGGTGTTATCATTCGCGCCAATTCCGACGGCGAGAGTATACACCTGGGCGACATAGGCCGGGCCGAATTGGGAAGCGAGTTCTTTGACATTTACTCCAATTTGGATGGTCATGCTTCGGCAGCCATTGTATTAAAACAGAACTATGGCAGCAACGCCAGCGAGGTAATTAAAGAAGTAAAGGCCAAATTGGAAGAAATGCGCGCCGACTTTCCGCCCGGTGTGGATTATAAAATCAGTTACGACGTTTCGAAATTCCTGGACGCATCCATTGAACAAGTAACGCACACCCTGCGGGATGCATTCATTCTTGTAGCTATTGTGGTATTTATCTTTCTGGGCGACTGGCGTTCCACGCTGATTCCCATCCTGGCAGTACCGGTCTCCCTGATCGGCGCTTTTTTTGTGATTCAGTTTTTTGGACTCTCCATCAACCTTGTCACACTTTTTGCCCTCGTACTGGCCATTGGTATCGTGGTGGATGATGCCATCGTTGTCGTCGAAGCCGTACACGCGAAAATGGAGGAGGAACATCTGTCACCGTATAACGCCGTGAAAAAAGTAATGGGCGAAATCAGCGGGGCCATTATTGCCATTACCATGGTGATGGTGTCCGTATTCCTCCCGATTTCATTTATGACTGGTCCAGTGGGAACATTTTACAGACAGTTCTCCATCACCATGGCCAGTTCAATTGTGATTTCAGCGTTGGTTGCGCTTACCTTGACTCCGGTGTTATGCGCCATGCTGTTAAAAAACAATCACGGAAAACCAAAAAAGCAAAATCTGCTGACACGGTTTCTTAACAGCTTCAATAGCGCATTTGACAAAACCACCGGTAAGTATACCGGCTTGTTACGATTAATCGTAAATCGAAGATGGCTCACATTCGCGATACTCGTGGCGTTTTGCCTGGGTATATTTTTCGAGAATCAAATCCTGCCTGCCGGGTTTATTCCCAGTGAAGACCAGGGTACTATCTACGCTATCATCCAGACACCTCCGGGTTCAACGCTGGAACGAACGAACCAGGTTTCGGAAAAACTCCAGAAAATATGCGAGGAAATTGACGGTATTGAATCCGTGTCTTCACTGGCGGGCTATGAGATCATGACCGAGGGAAGAGGTTCCAATGCCGGAACGTGTCTTATCAATTTAAAAGACTGGTCGGACCGGAATCACTCCGTCAAAGAAATTATGGAGGAGTTGGAAGAAAAATCGAAAGACCTTGGAACCATCGTCGAATTTTTTGAGCCTCCGGCCATTCCCGGGTTCGGATCTTCGGGAGGTTTTTCGTTGCGTCTGCTCGATAAAACATCGGATACAGACTACCAGGAATTTGATAAGATAAACAAAAAATTCATGGATGATCTGAAGGCGAGAAAAGAGCTGACGGGTTTGTTTACTTTTTTCGCGGCCAATTATCCGCAATATGAATTGGTCATGGACAATGAACTGGCGATGCAAAAAGGTGTTTCCATTGGGAAGGCGATGGATAACCTGAACATCCTGATCGGCAGTACCTACGAGCAGGGTTTTATCCGCTTTGACCGGTTCTTTAAGGTATACGTCCAATCCGCGCCGGAATTCAGAAGACTTCCATCCGACATTCTCAAGCTCTTTGTTAAAAACGATCACGGTGAAATGGTGCCTTACTCATCGTTCATGAAGCTGGAAAAGAAACAGGGTCCCAATGAGATTACCCGGTTCAACATGTACAATTCAGCCGCGATCCGCGGTCTTCCGTCCGCTGGATATACAACGGAAGAAGCCATCCAGGCTATCAGGGAAGTAGCGAAAGAAACACTGCCAAAAGGATATGATATCGCGTGGGAAGGATTGTCGTACGATGAATCGCTAAGGGGAAATGAATCGTTGTATGTTTTTCTGGTCGTCCTGGCGTTTGTGTACCTCGTACTGGCGGCGCAGTATGAAAGTTTCATTATACCGCTGGCCGTCATCTTTTCGCTGCCCGTCGGGATATTCGGGTCTTTCATGTTGCTGAAATTAATGGGCCTGGACAATGATATTTATGCGCAGATAGGTCTGATCATGCTCGTCGGTTTATTGGGTAAGAACGCTGTGCTTATCGTGGAGTTTGCCGTTCAAAAGCATCGGCATGGAGCGACTATTTTTGAAGCGGCCATTGAAGGAGCTAAAGTTCGCTTTCGCCCCATCCTGATGACGTCCTTTGCATTTGTTGCCGGATTGATTCCCCTGGTGATTGCGCATGGCGCAGGTGCTATCGGAAACCGTACCATAGGAGGATCCGCTTTAGGAGGCATGTTGCTGGGAACCGTGTTTGGAGTGATTGTGATTCCGGGACTGTATTATATTTTCGGAACACTCGCGGATGGCCGTCAACTCATCAGAGACGAATACGACCGGCCGTTATCGGAAGAATCACAACATAAAAATCGAAAAAAACAGCATCAAACAAATGACTACTAAAATCATAAATCCGGGTGTGGGAGTAATTTTCCTGTCGTTATTTTTTTCGGCTTGCACTCCATCCCTTATCAGTAAGAAAGCCGACACCACAACACCGGCAAGTTTTAGCAACTCTCTGGATACTGTCAATACGGCAAGGGTGAGGTGGCGGGATTATTTTACCGATCCGAATCTGATCGCCCTGATTGATACGGCGCTGAGTAAAAACCAGGAATTGAATATCACCTTACAAGAGATCGAGATTGCCCGAAATGAAATCAGGGCCAGGAAAGGAGAATATTTGCCATTTGTCGGTGCCGGAGCTTCGGCCGGAGTTGATAAACCCGGCCGGTACACCAGCAAAGGTTCAAGTGAAGCGACCACAGAGATTAAACCCGGGAAAGAAACTCCCGATCCCCTGCCGGATTATATGGCAGGTGTTTTTGCCACATGGGAAATCGATATCTGGAATAAACTTCACAATGCCAGGAAAGCTGCAGTACACCGGTATTTGTCTACCGTTGAGGGTAAAAACTTCATGGTTACGAACCTGATCGCAGAAATCGCCAATTCCTATTATGAATTACTTGCACTTGATAATCAGCTGACTATTGTAAAGCAGAATATCGAGATTCAGACCAATGCGCTGGAGGTAGTGAGGTTGCAAAAGCAATCGGCCAGGGTTACTGAGCTAGCGGTTCGACGATTCGAGGCGCAGGTACTTCACACGAAAGGACTTCAGTTCGGGATTCAGCAGAACATCACGGAAATCGAAAACCATATTAATTTTTTGGTGGGAAGATATCCACAACCTGTTCTCAGGGATGCTGAAGGTTTCGCGAATCTGATTCCCAATACCATTCAGGCGGGCATTCCGTCACAGCTGTTGGAAAACCGGACCGACGTGAGGCAAAGTGAAATGAATTTAGCGGCTGCCAGGCTGGACGTGAAAGTAGCTAAGGCCCGGTTTTATCCTTCGCTGGGTATTTCCGCCGGGATCGGCTTCCAGGCATTTAATCCCGACTATTTGATCACAACACCTCAATCCCTGGTTTATTCACTGGCGGGAGATCTAACGGCTCCCCTGGTTAACAGGAACGCCATAAAGGCTGCCTACTATAGCGCCAATGCGATGCAGATACAAGCCGTTTACAACTATGAAAGAACCCTTCTGAATGCCTACGTTGAAGTGGCCAACCAGTTGTCAATGATCAATAACATGGAAAGCACCTACAACTTAAAACAACAGGAAGTGCAAGCGCTGACGCAGTCGATCGAAATTTCAAACAATCTTTTTCGGTCAGCCAGGGCTGATTACATGGAAGTGTTGCTCACCCAGCGTGATGCACTGGAATCAAAATTTGAGCTGATCGAAACCAAGAAGCGGCAGATGAATGCCATGGTTAACATCTATCAGGCGTTAGGGGGTGGCTGGAACTAGGCTTCTATACATCTGATCTGCATTAAGCAGAGACCGCATGCCGATCTAATAGAAAACCATTTTACTTTCGGTAAGATGGTTTTCTTTTTTTATACCGGGCTCACACTAAACTACACGGGCGCCGGGATTTTGCCAGGTGTCGGCTTTTGTGTCATTGATGTGGCTCTTCGAAGACTTGAGTTCTTTCAAATTCCGTTATCACCATCCTTCTAAAAAATACCGTTAGTTGACCCAAAGCCACGTCATAATCAGTACTATAAAGATTCTGCTGATTTTAATCACTATCCAACGTGATGCGAATCATCAATGCACCAACGGCTTTGTAACACATTGCATTTATTACTCACCAGATTCCTAAAAATATAAAAAGATGAAAGATAAGACAGTGATTATTACCGGATCCGCCTCAGGCATTGGTAAAGCAACCGCAGAGTTATTTGCCAGGAATGGCGCCAACCTTGTAATCTCGGACATACAGGAGGCACCCGGAAAAGCCACCACTGAAAACATAAAATCCGCTGGTGGAAAAGCATCATTTTTCAAGGTGGATGTTGCCAGGCCGGAGGAAATGGAGGCGCTGGTCAACTTTGCAGTTAATACTTATGGTAAGCTCGATATCGCCATTAACAATGCGGGCATTGCTGGTGAGTTAAATGGGGTTGCCGACATGAGTATTGAAGGATGGCAAAAGATCATTGGCATTAACCTCAACAGCCTGTTCTACGGTATGAAATACCAGATACAAGCCATGTTAAAAAACGGCAGCGGTAGCATCGTAAATGTTTCGTCGATATTGGGTTCAGTTGGCTTTGCAGGCTCAGCAGGGTACACCGCTGCAAAACATGGAGTAGTGGGTCTGACACAAGCTGCTGCAATTGAATACTCCGCTCGGGGTATTCGTATAAATGCCGTGGGACCCGGGTTTATTGACACGCCTCTATTGGATGCACTGGATACGGAAATGAAGAAACAACTCATTGCCCTTCATCCCATCGGCCGGCTTGGCAGGAGTGAAGAAGTCGCAGAACTCATATATTGGCTGGGCAGTGATAAGTCATCATTCGCAACAGGAAGTTACTACCCGATTGATGGCGGATATCTGGCAAGATAGGAGTATACCGACAATTCATATTATAGTAAGTGGTTCGAAAACAGGCAGAAACTATAAAATATAGCCATTCCCTCGTAGGGAAATCCGGATTCAACACTATGAATTTACAACCTGCTTGTGTTTGCGCGATAAAACATTATATCGTAATATTACGTTAGAAGAAAAAAATGGGAACAACCAAGTCGGAGCTATTCAAAAAACGTCAAAACAAGATCGCCAATCTTGCCAAGGCGTTCGACCACCCGGCCCGGGTCGCCATTATTGAGCATTTACTTACCAACAATACGTGTATCTGCAATGACCTCGTGGATGTACTCCCGCTATCACAGTCCACTATCACCCAGCACCTGAAAGAACTGAAAAGAACCGGTATTATAAAAGGTGAGGTGGAAGGACCAAAAGTAAACTACTGTATTGACGAGCAGGTCTGGGATGAGGCGAAGGACATCTTTCTCAATCTGTTTACCCGGTACGTGAAGAAGAACGACTGCTGTTAATTTTTTTGTCCATAGTTAACGTAATATTACGATAATACATATGCTCACCACACTACAAACGACAATCGACCAACTGACAGCGGAATTTCAACAGATACCAGCTGAGCGAAAAAAAACGCTCCATGAGTTAACAAAATTTGTTCAGGAGAAGGTCGACTCTGGCAAGCCTGCATACCTGAATTTCATTTGTACTCATAACTCAAGGAGAAGCCACCTCTCGCAATTGTGGGCGCAGGCAGCTGCCTTCCACTACGGCGTCAAAAATGTCTCTTGTTACTCCGGTGGAACGGAAGCAACGGCTTTCAATCCAAGAGCGGTAAAAGCGATGCAGGAAGCCGGTTTCCAGATTTCCAAAACAACAGACGGAGACAATCCGGTATATGAAGTCCGCTTTGCAGCCGAAGTTGCTCCGATCATTGCCTTTTCAAAAAAATATGATGACCCGTTCAATCATAACAAAGACTTCGCGGCTATCATGACCTGCTCTCATGCCGATGAAAATTGCCCCCTTGTGCTGGGCGCCTCTGGACGAATTGCCCTTACCTACGACGACCCGAAAGAATTCGACGGTACTCCTTCGGAAGCTGCCAAATACAGTGAAAGAGTTCGTCAAATCGGACGCGAAATATTTTATGCCTTCTCGCAAGTAAAACCCTGAAGAAAGACCGATCTCATGAGCAATCAAAAACAACTCGGGTTTTTAGACCGCTATCTCACCCTTTGGATTTTCCTTGCTATGATTGTGGGTGTAGCCCTCGGTAATTTCCTTCCGATGGAAAGTTTTATGAACCACTTCCAGGTGGGCACAACCAATGTGCTTATCGCAGCCGGCCTCATCATCATGATGTATCCGCCGTTGGCGAAAGTCCGGTACGAACACCTCGACAAGGTATTCAGGAATATAAAAGTCATTAGCCTTTCACTGCTTCTTAACTGGGTTGTCGGCCCGGTTTTAATGTTCCTGCTGGCGATCATCTTCCTTCGTGACAAACCGGAGTACATGGCCGGCCTGATCCTTATCGGTATTGCCCGCTGTATCGCCATGGTACTGGTATGGAACGACCTCGCGAAAGGTGACAAGGAATATGCAGCAGGCCTGGTTGCACTCAACAGTATCTTTCAGGTTCTGTTCTATAGCCTGTTCGCCTGGCTGTTCATTACCGTATTGCCGCCGTATTTCGGTATCGCCGGATCAGTCGTCGACGTAAGCATGAGCGACGTTGCAAAGAGTGTCTTCCTGTATCTTGGTGTTCCATTCGCCGCCGGTTTCCTGACCCGATACTTCTTTAAAAAATCGAAAGGTGAAGACTGGTATGTACAAAACGTCGTTCGCAGGATCAGTCCGCTTACGCTTATCGCGTTACTATTTACTATTGTAATCATGTTCAGCTTCAAAGGCAAAATGATCGTCGATATTCCCTTTGATGTGATCAGGATAGCGATACCTTTGGTCATCTACTTTGTAGTCATTTTTGTGTTAAGTTTCATCCTGTCGAAACGGCTAGGTGCCAGCTACGAGGAGAACACCTCTGTTTCTTTCACGGCCACCGGAAATAATTTCGAATTGGCGATAGCGGTTGCCGTTGGCGTGTTTGGAATTAATTCAGGACAGGCTTTTGCAGGTGTGATCGGCCCACTGATCGAAGTACCCGCTCTGATCCTGCTCGTAAACCTCGCGTTCTGGTTTAAGAAAAGACTATATGCAAAAGCCGTGTGACCATGATGGAAATCGCTGCGGTGATTCCCCGGTGCAATTACCCAAAATGATCATGACTGGCTATGGGACCTGGACCCGCAAAATAATTGCGCGGAACATATAAATTGAATATCTGTCAACAACGAGTAACGTAAAAAGTTATGAAAGCATCTGAAACAGCTTTTTTTATAAAGACTCAGCATGAGTTGAAGACTTTTGTCTATCGGAAAGCAAAAGACAAAGCCCTGGCTGAAGACATCGTGCAAGATGTTTTTTTAAAAGTTCACGCGAAACTGGGACAATTGAAGGACAGTGAAAAGGTTTCAGGATGGATTTATCAAATCACAAGGAACACCATAATTGACTACTACAGAAGCAAGGCGAAAAGTGTTTCATCCCTGGACCTTGATTGGGATAGTGATCATCAGACACTGAATGATTGTGTTTCAGGGTGTCTGCACGAAATGCTGTTAACGCTACCTGAAAAGTATCGCGAAGCGCTGGAGCTCACTGAACTGAAGAATCTTTCGCAAACAGATCTCGCTATAAAACTCAACATCTCATATTCAGGCGCAAAGTCACGGGTTCAGCGGGCCCGCCAAATGTTAAAAGAAAAGATGGATGAGAGCTACCGGATCAAAATGGATCCTTATGGTAATGTAATGGTCTGCGAAAACCGGTTACCCTGTAACTGCAGCAATGATTCCATTATGGAATGAATAATGGAAGGCAGCATTACCTGCCTTCCATACGCTGTTAGCAGCATCCCGCCGCTCCACCGCAACATCCGCTATCGCCATCGCAACAGCCCGGATCGAATTGATTTTCCATAACTTTACTTTTTAAGTTGAAAATAAACAGACAGCGATCATTCAATCGCTCAATACAAAGACGATCCGTTCCGGATAAAGACGCATAAAAATTGTCTGCGTCTTTTTATTCATCCTTCCGTCTTACAGGTGAAAACCTTCAGATATGAAAAAAACAGTGTCATTACTTATTCCGGTGTTCCTTTTATTTTCATTCGTTACTATTGCTCAAAAAATCAAACCACGGGCGCTTACACCGGCGCGCGGTCATTACAAACAACTCGCGACGTTTAGTCCAACGCCAAAATCGTCCGGTGAGCCAATTGACTCCCGCAAATTTCCAACAAACCGGGAAACTATTGACCGAAGGCTAAGTCTTACTCCGGTCTATCTTCAAAATACCAACGTCGATGACTTCAAAATACCGGATGCTCCAGCCAACAGTTCGGATCAGACAAGGGAAGAGATCAATTACCTTCTCGGTCTTCAAAAATACAGGAGTAAAGAAGACGTACGGTCCAGTCTTTATATGGCTGATGTATATTACAACCCCCGGGTTAAACCGGGAGACTCAACCTATGCGCGCTACCGAAACAATCTATTTTTTATCGGCCGGTCGATCGGCACATGGTTTAATCCGGAAACACTTCCCGTCACCGCGGATTTTATGGCTAACGTGTGGCGCGATGCAAGTTTCTTCATCTGGTCGCTAAAATTCAAATATGCCCGCATCCGTCCTTATGTAATAGATACTTCATTGAAGAATGTTCAGGAAACGGATTGGGCTGCTTATCCAAGCGGGCATGCCGCTAATTCTTACATAAACGCCTTTATTTATCAGGAGCTGGCTCCGGAATTTACAGACGTCTTTATTAAAGACGCCTACGGTATGGCGCACTCCCGCGAAATTATCGGAGTACACTATCCAAGTGACTCGGAAGCCTCAAGGATATTTGCACGCCAGTTCGTAAATATGCTTTTGCAAAATGAAAAATTCCTGC
This sequence comes from Chryseolinea sp., assembly GCA_041742155.1. Classification (GTDB taxonomy): domain Bacteria; phylum Bacteroidota; class Bacteroidia; order Cytophagales; family Cyclobacteriaceae; genus Chryseolinea. The sequence continues at coordinate 44,781 of JBGSJE010000020.1, forward strand.
GGGACCTTGAGGGTGTCAAAAGGGAATGGGCTTTGAAGGCCAGGGAGAATTTCGAAAAACCATAGCTAATATTCATCTTCATTTCAATAAAATGTTGAAGATATTTTAATACCGGGTTAACATAGCATTGAAAGTGCTTTCTTACGCGGTCATTATTATTAAGGAAAGAGAATTTAAAGGACAAACCTGACGAGTACGAATAAGGCTGACCCTACTTATTTCATAGTCCACCATCCAAACGAGTAACCGGGAGTATCGAACATTCCGTCAGGGTTGCAATTTCCAATTTAATTTATTTGTCGCTGGTTGACTGACTGAGCGAAGCTTTTATTACATTTGGGTGCGAATATAATTCCACCTAACCTGTTGTATCTCATGATTTACCAGTCGCAACCCCACGCGTAATCGCAAATTACATAACCCATACGTACCCTTACAATCAATAATTAATAAATATGAAATTTTTTCTTTTTTCCCTGTTAGCACTACTATGTATCCAGTCAGCATACTGCCAGTCGTTAGAAGTTGAAATAGGACCGATTATCGACCCTAAGGAGATGCGCAAAGAAGTCGACATGCCCAGGATCATACCCCTTGCTCCCTTTAGAAGCTTCTCCTATTCTACCAGCCTGTTTTTCGATCCCGTACAGAAGAAGACCTACAGCGGCTTTGGCCTTCAGGGCAAAGCATTCTACTTCGGTGTGCTCGAAAATTATCTGAAGTACACAGGGGTCAAAAAACTTACGGCCGAAAATATCAATGAAGAGGTAATGCTTAATGCCTTTATTACCATCAATAAAAAGATGTACGTCCTGTACAGCCTCAAGTTTCCAAAGCAGGACGGATTCTCGGTGTATGTGAATGAAGTGAGTCCCGACATGGTCGTGTTAGGAAGCCCTATTGTTCTGCAAAGTTTCAAAGATCTGGATAGCTACGGAATGGAGGTTTACGTATCGACATCCGAAGACAAAAAATACATTCTGATCACGAGAATTCTGAATGCCAAATCAAAAGAAACCCGGAAACTGGAATGCAAAGTAGTAGACGATTCCTTTTCAGAACTTTGGTATCAGCGTATCGAAACAGAAAATACAGGCAAGGAGCTGACCGTACAATCCATAAAAGTCGACGGGTCTGGGAATATGCACGCGCTGGTCGAATTCGAAACGAACAAGCTTAACAAACCGGTTGTGTATTCGTACTTCTGGAAACCAAAATCCCTCAAGGTATTCGAACCGGGATTGGCTACAGGAGAGAACTTTGGAACACGGCTTGAGCTCCTGAAGGGGAACGAACCCTACATCATCGGACTTAACGACGAACACAAACAAGTTAAATATTTTGTCAGCCGTATCAATGTTCAGTCTCAGACACTTGAGAGGCTGGCATCCGATCTTATGCCCGAGGACTTCCGAAAGACTGCAAACTTTAATTTATTCGAGACCAAACATTGGGGTATTATGGATATCGTTACCCTTGACAACGACGTGATTGTCGCGTCGATCGAGGCTATAGTGGTAGACTCCAAATATGGACAACACCATAGCTATAACGCTTATGTTTTTGCGTTCCGGAAAGATGGTTCTCAGGTGTGGTCCCGAATCATTCAGAAGAAACAAATCACAATACCTGGATTGGCAGGACACATTCTGATTCCTGCTAAAGATAAAGTGCTTGTGGTATACAACGACGTTTCGGATAATATTAACAAGAGCCCGGACGATCCCAAAGTTGGCGTTCTTTATGCAAAAAACCCGATGCCTGTGGTTCAGAAGATTGATGCTGCCGGAAAGGCGATCAAATATCAATTAACCAAAGCCGCCGACTTTGAAGGCCATGCGTTGAATTTTCGCGCACTGGCGAAAATAGAAAAGGGACTCTATTTCAACTCGACCATAAAGAGAAACGGCATGTATTCGTTTGAGTCAAGGAATATCACGATTAAGTTGGTGGAGTAATCAACCATTCGTAAGAAAATATCTTTTTTCAAGAGCATGTTTGTATCGGTAGTTAACCCGGACGGGCTTAAACTTAAGATACCTGTGCAGGTATTACTTACGGATTTGCATCTGAGGTCTTTCTGTATTCTTTCATCCAATACAACATTCTTGGCGCCGCTTCGCCGTTGAAGATGATCGAACCATCGGATCTGATCAACGTCGGTTCGTTCAATGCAGGCCGGGACAACAGCCAGTTCCTGAATTTCGACAGCGCCTCACCTTGCGTGCTGTTCTCCGTTATAAATAACTTCGACTTCCAATACTTTAATTTTCCATTACTGCCGACGGTATACTCCGATACCTGAACACCTCCGCCCATACCCAGCAGCGTAAAATAATCGTTCTTTTCCTTAAGCAAAACAGTAACGATGGAATCATTAACTCCCAGTATTTCATATGTCCATCGGCTGTTCATTACCTTTTCCCATTCGCACATGGTTTTGCCGGTCTCTCGGTCGTACAAACGCACCGATCCGTCTTCATTGAGAGTATAAAAATCATCCGCTATATACTTCTCCATTTTTTCCGCGCTGAGTTCCACGCGTGCCTTGCAAAATTCCGCAACGGCGTTCACGGCTGCAGTGTGAACAATACCGCTTTGCTCTGCTTTTTCCGGGGTACATTCCGTAAAAAGAATCAGGAAACTGATTACGCCTATAAGTTTCATATTGAAAATAAAACGTTGGACCGAAAATAAGGTACCGACGCGAAGTCTTCAATATGAAATTTCAGGTTTGGCCGGATCCGACCCATACCTGACTAAATTCGTTTCTGAATTGCGGCTACGTTCACCAAGACGTTCATTCCCGATAACAGAGCATCGAACCTGAATAAATTATCTCGTAAGGCAACATAAATATACATTGTTGGCAGGCTGCAAATACCGACTCAGTCCATCTTGCAACTTCTTGAAATGTCTCCAGCGGGAGTCAATTCAACTACGTACTTCACAGGTTGTTCGTTTGGTTGTTGGAATAACACAAACACATAGTAATTGTCCGCAACATGTACAGAAGGGTAGACGAATAGCCTGGAGCCGGTTGCTTTCTTCTGAAAATCAAGAATCGTGAGTTGCCTGACATTCTCATAATCAATTTCCTTCGCTGTTCTCTTTTGCCCTTTTGTAATCTCTTCAATCATGGACCCAAGCTTTTCCTCGGGCTTCATGCAAATTTTATAATTGCCAAAAGTCGAGTAGGATTCCTCCGTCATGCCTTTGAATTCAATCGATTTGATATCCCCGAAATCGCTTTCCAAAATATCGGAAACGAAGTAGTCAAATGTTATCTGTTCATAGTTCGCAGATTCCTTGACAAAACCTGAGAGGCAGACAAATCCCGCGATAAGGATTACAGAAAATGTTTGTTTCATAGGGCTAATGTTTATTGTCCAACGTAGATAGTAAAGTCTTATTGTCCCCGAAAATAAAGCATTCCCGGTTCGTTATCGATCGAATTGGATCGGGCGCCAGGGTGTTCCTCTCAATATAAAAAATCAGTGTATAAATTCAAAGGGAAAGGCCCGGAAACACGATACCCTACATACAGAAAGATTACAACTGGTATTGAGAAACACCGTTGTATCACCCATTTTTCTTTCTATCCTTCAGGGGTATCACAAGTTTTAATCCCGACCATATCTCATCTACAGCGCAGACTTTTACATCCACCAGCCCGTTGTTAAGCGCCAGATCCCTGATGATATCCTCATTCAAGTCTGTTTCGACCTTAGATGCCTTCTTGGGCCAGGAAACCCAAATCATCCCGTTCTCCTCGATCTCTTGCCGCAACTGTTTTATTTCCTTCTTTAACTGAGCCGCACTTTTAGTGAAATAATGGATAAAATCTTTTTTTACTTTTTTGTCGTCCAGCTCTTTCAGTTCAGGTGGCCAGTCACTGAAAAGTTCAAAGTAATGGTCCGGTGGGTTAGCCAACCTGATTTTTAGTCCCGGTTTTATTCCAAGTTTTTTGGCTAACGGTGTTCCGGAGTATCCAGCTTGTTTCATGTGCTCTTAATATTTCCTATTTGCGCAGGGCATTATCTAAGACCTAATCGTTTTTTTTGCAATGTCGACTGTCATTATTTTTTTCTGGTCCCAAAAGATCAAAATTTACATCCAGCGGCTGTAACGTTGCCATAAAGTACCTCTCCGGTCGCTGTCTCTGATTAAGAGTAGACCAATCCGAAACAGAGGTGATACCCGGTCATTCAATATAGGAAAGTCTGGGTAGAACTTCAAAGGTGTCGGCTAAGGATTGGTTCATACGATTCAGTGCCCGGAACCACCGTAGTCAGTTTTGAAAACCAAGTATATAAAGTCCTCTTCCTAGTCACCGCCACATCCGCCGCATCCCGAACAGCCACTATCACCGCCACATCCGGAACTCACGTCGGACGAACAAGAACTATCAAAACTGTCGGAATAGTCGTTAAAACTTGTCCAGCAACCTGAACTACTGTTTGACTTCTGTGAAGTCATCTCGTCAAACAATTCCTTGTCAATTTCCTTCGAGATAGCAAAGTCCATACCTCTTAACAGAAATAGATTTCCCCCAATCTTCCGAAGCATTTCAAGTCCGCGATTCCTTTCATTTCTCATAATTTCAGGAAGACCACTTTCAAGTTCCGTAATTTCGTCTTCCAGTTCTTTCTTAATCGTTGCTCCATCAGACGTGTAGTTAAATCCCCCAAAAACTTTTTGGATAGCGGTACGGGTGAATGCCAACTTAAGATTTGCGTTATCAATTATAAGCGGAAAATATGCGTGCGCTGATTTAGCATTTTGATATGCAATCTTCACCAGGTTTCTAAATAAAATTCTATGTTGGACATTGTCTTGAAAAATCGAAATAAAAACACGCTCGTGAGGTTTGAAGTGATACTTTGCAAAGTCTTTCCCGGTTGCAATATACTTGTATGTTCTTATAGGATCCCGAGGATTGGGTTGCCGTTGAATTTCTTCAATTACCAGGACTTGTTTGAGCAACAAATCCATTAATGTGTATTTTAACACATCGCTTAAAATAGCCTCTTTACCACTTCTGATAACTAGGGTCTCGCCGGGGGAAAATCTGAAAAGATAAGTCACTTGAATGGCTTTTTGATCACCCAATAGGTGTCGATGTTAATTCTTTGAAAATTAACATTTTTAAATCTTATTTCAGTTGATGGCAAGATATCATCTGGAGGGCTCTGATTAAAAATGCTTTTATAAAGTTCAATTGTTCTAAGGTACCCGTTTGCAAATTTTTGCTTTTCACTATTCCCACCCTTTGTCGGACCATGATGGATCTTCCTTTTAAGAAGATTACCACATAGGTCGTCCCAATAAGAATGGGTATAAAGCAGATGTAAATGCCAAACCTGATCTACCTCATCAGATGGTGTCAAAGATTCGTTTGTGACATAAACCAAGAAGAGAAATCGTTTGTACTCATGAATTGCTCTCACCGCAAACTCATGTGTCCACCCGTTCTCCCTGGCCAGTCTGTCAGTAAATGTGGTTGGCGAGTCACTATCGTCCAACTCAAAATCGCTTAACTGCTTCCATAAATATAAGTTATCACTTTGCATGTTGCTTGCAGCTTTCGCAATACAACATTCGTATTGCCGTCATCCTTCGCAATATAAAGGAATCGCTATTGACATTGCAAAAACCGTTGTGGTCACAGCGTCGCGCCGACAGGCGCAATAAGCTCACCTATTTTATTGAATGAAGTCCCATCTTATTCCCCTCGGAATCAAGAAATATCGCAAAATAACCGCTCTCATCCGCGTGAAGTGTTTTCGGCACAAGAATTTTTCCACCGTTACCCTCCACCTTATCAAGAACAACCTGAAGGTCATCTCCACCATTCAGATACAGGGTAACTCCGTCAGCTGAAGGTTTGTATCCCTCTGCCTGAAGTATAACCCCCGTAACCATTTGTCCTTCATACGGAAATATTCCCATTTGCATTTCAGGCATATCGATTCTCTCGATTTTTATATCCAGAACCGACTGATAAAAATCAACCGCCCGCGAAATTTCCGTAGCGGGAATTTCAAAAATGGAAACAAAACTTTTCATATCCTTTGATTTATTAATTTCCACCGCGTTTTGAGTTTCAACGTTTGAATTACCGGGGCTCGTACAGGAGACAAAACAAAGACCCGATAATACCGATACGATAAAGATGTCCCTGGCCATCATTTCCAATCCATTGTTTTTACGCAAGATAAACCGGGACCTGGTAACCAAATTGTAAAAATGCGACACCTCAGCTTCTTTTGTACAGAAGCGAAGAGAGTGCCATTTTATTATCCGCTAAAAAATCCTTTGGTGTAACTCCTGTAAACTCTTTGAAGTCCTTTGTAAAGTGGGCCTGGTCGTAGTATCCATTCTCGTAAGCGATACCAGTTAACGTATCTGTTTCCTGGTTCAACAACATTTTTAACGCTGCCTGCAGACGGATTACCTTACCAAGCTGTTTAGGACTTATTCCGATTTGTTTGATAAACTTCCTTTCAAGTTGCCGTCGCTTTGTCGGATCATCTTTCAGAATAGCGTTCAAGGGCTTACTCCCCTTTGACAAAAACATCGTGTCAATCGTGGATCTTACGATGTTGTCAATGGTCGCCTTTTCATTTAGTCTTTCAAAAAGAAAGGCTTCGACAATATTAATTCTCTCATTCGTCGATTTAGCTTCAATTATTTCCAGACTTAACCGTCCTGCTTTATCATCATCAAATAATTTATTCAACGGTGTTTCTTTATTCGCCAGTTCATTAAGTGGCAAGTCGACGAAATTGGCGAAGCCATAGGGATAAAATCGAACAGCAAAGGTGTTTACATATCCGGTCGGCTCAATGTAGAATTGCTCTGTAATTTGCCCGAGTAACATTTGCCTGGGTTGTATTAACGTGTCACCGGAAGTCGTGTATCTTTTAATGTCGTCACCGAGGATAAAACACATATCCACACAGCCGTCCGGCAAAATGAGCTGTCTTTGATTTTGTTTTTGCGCGGGGACTTCCAGCGTCCAATAACATTTTACTATTGTCGCTAAGTCGGAATGTGGTTCGTAGGTCTGATAGTCCATTCACAGGGCATTTAATGGTGCGCGCCATAACAACCTGGGTAAAACGTCCCGGCTCACGGGTCACTGTCGGCAGCCGCCGGGGGATGATGATCAAAGAGACCGGTCAGCACCTCGCTCCCTCAGCGTCGTTACTTGCTGTTGTTTAACAGTTTTAAAGTCACGCCTATTTGTCCCAGGTGGTATAAGTCATGTTGAATAATCCCCTCAATTAAATAATGTAAATTGTATTCGGTGCCGGGGAAGTTGTTTTCCAGGTAAGCATCGTCCTGACCGGCGAACAGGTTAATTAGTGCCGACCGGCTGCTATATAGTGCGTTTTTCAAATTTGTCCAGCCAAACTTCCTCAGTTCAGTATTGTCTTTCCAGTCGTCCGGGCTATTCATCAGTTCGGTCATTGAACCATTAAATCTGAGAATACATTCCTTTCTCCACGCCAGCATATGTGAAACGTGTTCCGCTACACTATGAATTTCAGGTAGTGGTCGCGTGAGTGCATCATCATCAGAGAGGCTGTCAATTTTTTCTTTGAAACACTGATCAAACCACAGGGAACCGTCCTGAATTTCATTCAGTTGACGTATGATATTATTGATTAAGATCCGCGCCATACTTCTCTCTGTAATTTAATTCTTCAGGCCCAGAAAATTTACCGGTAACGGCATGAAATTCAGGTTACCGTCATACGTGGTGGTCCCCACCAGCCAGGTAGCTTCTTTGTTGCAGGTTCGTCAACGCCGAGTCTTCCGGTTTAAAGCATCTCAAGATAAATTGTCAGGGCAGAATTTCAAAGGGGAAGGAAAGGATCGATTCCAGTCAATTCAGGACGGGATCACAAAAACTCACTTGTCGTACCAATTGTTAATTTGCAAGCGCGAATCCAAACACCGGATATCCACTCATATCAGGTGTCCGCTTAACAAGTTTGAAGCCATTTCTGTGCATCACATCCAGAAATTCTTCAATGGTCAGCAAAGGTTTGCCGCATTTGGGATCAGAACAATAACTTCCTTCCTTATGGTCGTTCTTGAAACTGTCCCGCAGGAATAACCGACCACCAGGTTTCAATTTCTTGCCAATATCAACCATCATTGAATCGATCGAAGTGAAATTGTGAACAGTCGCATTGCTATAAATCAAATCTAATGAGGAGTCAGGTAAATTTGTCCGTTTAATGTCGCCGATAGTAGTCTGGAATTTGTTCTTCTTCCTGAGGTCTTCGCCGCTTTGTTTTGTATAAAAGTCTATAATCCTGTTTACATTACTTTCCTTAAGTACCGCTGTATCTATGTCCTGAATATAGACTGTGGAGTTGACCATTAACGATGCCATCATAACGGTCAACGCTCCTGACCCCGCGCCAATGTCTGCAACTGACATCCCTGATTGATAGTCCATAAATTGAAGAATCGGCCCGAATGTTTTCGTGATGCTTTTCTGGCTCATTGCCGGTCCGTTTTCATACGGCAACGCATTCGGTGAACAGCAGCAGAAAAAAACGGCCGCTAAAATAATAATGCCTTTGACATAAAATCGGCTCATACTACTTTGATCATTACGATGGGCAGTTGTTTGGATACTTCCAATCTAAGGTGATAGATAACGCATTCAGACGGCTCGAATTGCTTACAACATGAAAGTATTGATAATGTGAGATTGCAAAACGCAGTTTTTCCTGAACTATTAATCATACATCGTGATCCAAAATCACCAAACACCCAATCAGATCAGTGGGGAGGGGAATACGTAACCGGTAGCATTTAACTATTTAATCGATCGTCCGCTTATTCGTCATATTCGCCAGCCTTGCGCCAAGTGAAGGTTTTTTGACGAGCTTAATTCCGCAATCCTTCTTCGGATTTCAACCTCCCGCCTGACAACAATTAAGATTCGTTTCGCCCAATTTTTCTCATTTAAGAGAGTCAGCGAGTATTGATCTCTCACGTCTTTATTTATTTGTTCAATTTTCCTTTTGAATTCGCTCGTATTCTCCAGGTTCTCCTTACCCCCTTCCACCAGGTTAGTTTGCCGTTCCGTTTTCATTTTTATTATAATTTGAGTTTTGGCACCCTGGGCTACGGATCGGAATGGATCTGCGGGAAGTTCGTTTCAACAGTATAAACACCGGCTCATTCCTTCCGCGAACTACCTCCCCCTCGCCTGCGACTCATAAAAGGCTACAGAGATGACGCCCTTGTATTCCTTGTCCGTGTACTTCAAGAAATAAAAATACTCCCCCGCCGATTCCCCTTCCGCATACCAGCGGAATTCACGGTCGCTTCCGGAAAACACAAGCTTACCCCAACGGTTGTAAATCGAAATACCCTCAAACCGGCCGAGACAATTGTCCCGGGGCAGGATGTTCACCAGCGCGCCTGTCTCATCGATCTTTTCCATGGCAAAATAATCGTTCAGGTTGTCGCCGTTGGGAGTGATGATATTGGGAGGAAGAAAGTCATCGTCGTTCGCGTCCGCGTCCTTAACCGTAATTTCAACGGTCGTCGTGTCGCCCTTTGAGTTAAAGCAGCGGTCATCGAGTACATTGAACGTAAAGGTATACTTGTTCTCCGTCACACCCGGTGCCAGCAGCGAGCATTCCGGTTTCCATGTGAAAGTAGTCTGTACACTCTTCCTTCCCTCGGCGGTGGCGAATATAAATCCTTCCGGTTCGCCCGGACCTGTTATCTTGATCAGATCCAGTATAAGCCAGTCCGCCTCTGGTAAATTGTCGGGGTCGGTGCCTGAAAGTCCCAGGGTGATCTGCTGTCCTAGCTCAACGGTAAGGCTGTTGTTCACCATCTGTATGCTCTGTTCCAGGTTGGTGATCAGCAACGTCGGCTGATCGTTGTCGGGCGGAAAGAGCTGGACGGTCACATCCAGCGTGTCCGCCTTGTAAAAACGGCATTTGTTGGCATTGTCCACCACGATAAATTCGAAGGTGAAAATGTCTTTGGCGTCGAGGTCCACATTGTCGCAGAAAATATTCCACTGGAACAATCCGGAGACGGTACCATTTGCGCTCACAGCCGGAAAAGTTATGTTGTAGTCGGCCATATCGAAGCCAACACCCGCGGCCCCCAGTATGATCAGGTCGTTGTCGGCGTCTTTGCCCGTGACATTAAAGGTGAGTGATTCATTCACTTTTCGTTTCAGTCCCGTCACCCGCCGTTCCGCCGGGTCCGCGGTGAGATCCGAATCGATAAAAGGGTCCGTATTCCCGGGCAGTTTAACGGTAAGCCTGAAGGCCATAAAAGCCGGCACCGGCAGGTTACATTCATCCACATCCTCCAGGAGTATTTTCAGATCGAATTGTGCCTTCGCTGTAAAGTTGTACACGTCGCAGCGTGTATCCCACTCCAGCCGGGCTTCGTATTCGCCGCTTTCATTTTTGATCTGCACGAGTTTCATTCCTACATCCTCCATCCGGAAGCCGTCGACGATAACACCGGCGATCAGTTCGTCTCCGTCGTCATCCCTTCCGGAAATCGGCCACGACCGGATATCGCCTTCATTCACGATTTCTTCGACATCCGGCGTGATGAAGTACGCATTGGTATTCGGCGGCGGTGTGATGTTGACGGTAATTTTTAAGGTGTCGCTCAGCGGGAGGCTGCAGGCGTCGTCGTAGGCGATAATTCCGATGGTGAATGGTCCGTTCAGGTAAGGACATTTATCGAAACACACCTGGAAAGTCTTTACACTACCGTTGACGAGAGTTGCCGCCGTAATGTCGGGCAGGATCGCCCGGATATCCTTTTTAAATCCGATGGGTATGGCTTTGATCTTGACATTCTCCTGGAAGTTGTCATCGGCGTTGGAAGCATCGGGGTCGGAGACCTGTACTTCGATACATCGTTCCGTATCGGTCACGTCGCTTCCGAATGTCACGTTCATGGTTTCATCGAAGGCAAACGAAGCGTCTCCCAGTTTTTTTCCCAATATCTGCGGAGGTTCGGCGCGGGGGCATACATCCACTACAAGCATTTGAAAATCGCGCCGTACTTCACCGATCTTTTCGCCGTCGCGGAATTCTTCACACTTCACGGCAAAGACAAAAAGCCCCTGTTGTGTGGGGGTTGCCGTCAGGAAACCATCGGTACTGATCCTCAGGTCGGGAGCGCCGGCGAGGATGTTGGAGAGACTGAACGGGTCCCGCCAGGTTACCTCGGGGTATGGGGCCGACAATAGCGGAGGAAAGGCATCGATGGTATGTGTACTGAGCGGGGTCACGAGTGAGTAAGCCAATGAATCGCCGTCGTCATCCACCCCGGCAAAATCGACGTAGTATGGTTTGCGCGGACACGCATAATCGCTCAGAGGCGGAAACAGGCGTGGCGATGAGTTGATAAAGGGCTGGCCGTCTTTCACAACGGGGGGAAATTCCAGGTAGAATGTTTGTCCCGCCGCTCTTCCGCTCACACCCGGATCGTCGCTGTAGATGTTCGTGATCGTGTAGTTACGGCAGCAGCGTTCCCAGATGATGTAGTATCCCTCGGGGTCGTTGTAGCGGTTGTCGGCGAGCGTAATGACGCGGGTATAGACAAGCTTGGAGGTGACGATTTCGCCGTTGGAACACTCCGGCTGGGTATAATCCACGTTGGTCTCCGTGAAGCTGTCAAACACGACACTCTGCATAAAAGCATTGTCCCTTTTGCGGAAAATGGAGGTCATGAAGCCCGGGTCACGGGCGCCGAGGTTTCCGTTCAGCACGTCGAAATAGAGGATCAGGTTTACACGGTAGGAACTGCCGGAAATGTGGACGATCTCGAATTCCCCTCCGACGATATGTGAGCCTATTGCAGGCGCGGCAAAAGCCAATAAGACAACCAGTATAATCCACTTCATATCATTCCCCAAAGGGAACAAGATAGAAAATTAGGCGGAGGGGGAAAACCCCCATTTTGTGTAATTTGGCCACCCCATGAAAAAAGGAGACGTAATCGAAGATATTGTAGTCGAAACCATGGCCGCTGAAGGCAAGTGCGTTTCGCGGATCAACGGCCTGGTGATCTTTTTGGAAGGCGGCGCGCCCGGCGACGTGGTCGATGCCCGGCTCACGAAGATCAAAAGTTCCTTCCTGGAAGGACGGGTAACGGCAATCAAACAGTTTTCACCCAGCCGGAGCGAGCCTTTTTGCCAGCATTTTGGACTTTGCGGGGGGTGTTCATGGCAGCATATCCAGTATGAAACGCAGTTGATGTATAAGCAGAAACAGGTAGCCGATAACCTGGAACGGATTGGCGGTCTTGACCTCCCTCCGATCCAGCCCATCGTACCGTCGTCAAAAACGCGATTTTACCGGAACAAGCTGGACTACACCTTTTCAGCGCAGCGCTGGCTGTCCTTCGAGGAGATGGCCAGCCGGAAAGCCCTCACACCGGAAAATCCCTGGGGAGAAGCGGAACCAGCCCTGGGTTACCACATCCCGCGCAAGTTCGACCTGGTCTTCGATGTAAAGGAATGCCATCTTCAGCCGGATCCCTCGAACGCTATCCGCCTCGCCGTCAGGGATGAGGCCATTCGAAACAATATCCCCTTCTTCGATCTACGTAAGCAGGTCGGTTTTTTGCGAACGATCACGCTTCGCACGGCGAGCACCGGCGAGGTCATGGTGATCCTGCAGGTAACGTTTGATAAAACGGAATGGATCGAAAAGATTCTGCAGCGTGTGGAGCGCGACTTCCCGCAGGTTACATCTTTTCAATACGTGATCAACGGAAAAAAGAACGATACCTTCGCCGACCTGAATATCGTCTCATGGAAGGGGAACCCTTATATCACGGAGCAGATGCCGAGGCCGGATGGAAGCGGCTTCCTCCAGTTTCGGGTTGGCCCGAAATCCTTTTATCAAACCAATTCCGATCAGGCCGCGGAACTTTATAAAGTAGCGTGGAGGATGGCGGAACTGAAGGGACACGAACTCGTTTACGATCTGTATACCGGTACCGGCACCATTGCGAACTATATCGCTGGCCATTCAAAGAAAGTTGTGGGCCTGGAGTACGTGGCAGCCGCCATCGACGACGCTCATATCAACGCCCGTATAAACGGTATTACGAACACGGATTTTTACGCGGGCGACATCAAAGATCTGCTGAATGACGATTTCCTTTCAGTTCACGGTCGTCCCGACACGGTCATAACGGATCCTCCACGCGCCGGAATGCATGAGGATGTCAGCAGGATGCTGCTCCGGGCCGAGCCGGACCGTATCGTATACGTGAGCTGCAATCCGGCCACCCAGGCACGCGATCTGAAAATATTATCCGAAAAGTATACGATCGCGGCCGTACAGCCGGTGGATATGTTTCCCCATACTACTCACGTCGAGAACGTCGCTGCGCTGGTAAGGCGATGAGCCTTAAGTCATGATCTCTGGCCGGCACAAAACGCCGGTCAGACTAACTAACCAAGTCCCGCTCCCTCCGTTCATTACTTATTTCTGTCGGCTGATTATATTTAAGCTGCCTATGGAAAACGAGCTACTCCTCATTCTTTTTCTCCTGTTCGGCGTGTTCATGCTGATCATGGCAGCACAGAAGCTGAAGATCTCCTATCCGATCTTCCTGGTAGTCGCCGGACTGGGTTTAAGTTTTATTCCGGGGATCCCGCATATCACCATCGATCCGGAATTGATATTCCTGATCTTCCTGCCGCCTCTTTTGTATGAGGCAGCCTGGTTTACATCCTGGGCGGACTTCTGGAAATGGCGCCGCGTCATCGGCATGATGGCCTTCGGGCTCGTGTTCGTAACGTCCATCGTGGTCGCGTTTGTCTCCTCCGCGATGATACCGGGCTTTACACTGGCGATGGGATTTCTGCTGGGTGGGATCATTTCACCACCCGACGCGGTTGCTGCGACTTCCGTACTCCGGAATGTGAAGGTTCCAAAGCGTCTGGTGTCCATTCTGGAAGGCGAAAGCCTGGTAAACGACGCATCGAGCCTTATCGTTTTCCGGTTTGCCCTCGCCGCCGTTCTCAGCGGCCACTTCGTCCTGCGGGAAGCCGTTATGGATTTTTTTCTCGCTGCAGGTATGGGTGTTGTGATCGGTTTGGCCGTCGCGCATTTGATGTACGCTATCCACCGATTTCTCCCTACAACGTCGAGCATAGACGCGTCGCTTACGCTGATGACACCATACTTTATGTACCTCGCGGCGGAACAGTTTCATTTTTCAGGGGTCATGGCCGTCGTAAGCGGCGGGTTGTTTCTCTCCTACAGGTCTCATGAGATACTTACAACCGGCGCCACGCGCATGCAGGCTCACGGTGTCTGGTCGACGACGACCTTTATCCTGAACGGACTTGTTTTTATCCTGATCGGACTGGAGCTGCCAGTAGTCATGGAGGGACTCGATGGATACTCGGTCACGGAAGCTATTGCCTACGGACTGGTGATCAGCGCGGTGGCGATCGTCGTACGGATGATCTGGGTGTTTCCGCTGGCCTATGTGCCGTTGTGGTTTAATAACCGGGTGCGGGCTGATCTGGTCAATCCGACATGGAAAGGTCCGATGATCATCGGGTGGGCAGGTATGCGTGGCGTGGTGTCGCTTGCATCGGCGTTATCGATACCGCTTTTGTTGAGCGATGGTTCGGCGTTTCCGCACCGAAATCTGATCCTGTTCATTACGTTCATTGTCATCCTGATCACGCTGGTGTTCCAGGGGCTTACGTTACCGTGGGTTATCCGGAAGGTGCATGTGAAGGAGAGCGATGTCCAGTTGCCCGAAGGACAACAGGAGGCGGGTATTCAGCTCCGCATTAAAAAGGTGGCCCTGGCGAGGTTAAGCGAAAAATTCGAATCGGATATTTCCGAAAACGAGCTGGTGGGTCAGTTGAAGAATGTACTGGAAGGCGATGTGGAAGAAACCAGTCAGCGTCTCGAGTCGCTGGAGTGTGATACCCTCGTACAGGAAGAGATCGAGCGTTACAACCATGTGCTGCTGGATATCTATAAAGAACAGCGAAAAGAACTTTTCAGGCTTCGCAGGGAAAAGGCGTTCAGCGACGAAGTGATCCGGAAGCAGGAAATGCAGCTCGACCTGGATGAAGCCAAGATAAATAATCACAGTCATTGATGTATCGGTCTGACGCCGTACGCGATCATACCTCGTTTGTAACTCTCCGGGTCACCAAGACCACCACCCTTCCAAACACTCGTTATAAAAATATTTTTCCCCTTCCCCTTGAATCCTTCATCCAAAAAACTCAACATCGCCCTCTGAACGCAAGGGAATGAGACAAAAATTATTAAGCGAGGGAGCAAACGAGTTAAGTTACGAGATCCGCGAGATCGTAAAGAAGGCCGAGCAACTGAAAAAACTCGGACTCACCATCTCCTGGGAAAATATCGGCGATCCCATCCAGAAGCATCACAAACTTCCCCAATGGATAAAAGATGTGATCGCGGACCTGGTAAAACAGGACGATGTATACAGCTACTGCCCCTCGAAGGGTATGCTGGAAACACGTGAGTTCCTGGCAGCGCAGACCAATGCCAACGGAGGTGTAAAGATCACACCCGACGATATCTGTTTTTTCAACGGGCTGGGAGATGCCATATCAAAAGCGTACCAGTTCCTTCCGCATACCTCGCGGGTGATCGGCCCGTCTCCCGCGTACTCCACGCATTCCAGCGCGGAAGCCGCCCATGCCAATCACGAACCCCTGACGTATAAGCTCGACCCGGCAAACCACTGGTATCCCGACCTGGACGACCTGTACAACAAGATAAAATACAATCCGAACATCGTCGGTATCCTCATCATCAACCCGGACAACCCGACCGGTATGGTCTATCCGCTGGAGATGTTAAAAAGGATTGTGGCGATGGCAAAGGAATTTAATCTTTTCCTCATCGCCGACGAGATCTACATCAACATCACCTACAACGGAGCACGTGCTTATTCGCTGGCGGAGATCATCGAAGATGTTCCCGGAATTTCCATGAAGGGGATCTCGAAGGAACTTCCCTGGCCGGGAGCCCGCTGCGGGTGGATGGAATATTACAACCGCGACAAAGACGAAGATTTTAATCGTTTCTGCAACGCACTGGACAATGCTAAAATGATTGAAGTATGCTCGACCAAACTTCCGCAGATGGCTATTCCGCGGATCTTCGGCGACTCGCGTTTTAAACCGTACCGGGAGCAGACAAACCAGAACATCGGAAGGCGGGCTCGGATCATCGCCGACATCCTGCATACTGTTCCGGAGCTGACCTTCAACGAGACCTATGGTGCGTTTTACAATACGATCATCTTCCGCGACGGCACATTAAAGCCAAACCAGAAGTTAAAAATTGCCGATCCGAAAATCCGTGCATTGGTCGAGGGATGGGTCGATCAACCCATTCAACCTGATAAACGCTTCGTTTATTACCTGCTCGGGGCCAAGGGCGTATGCGTTGTGCCCATTTCTTCCTTTTGTTCGGAGTTGCAGGGTTTCCGGGTAACGCTCCTGGAAGAGGATGAAGAAACATTGACAAAAACTTTTACAGCTATCCGGGACGGTATCGCCGAATATCTCCACAGCTAACAGTCGTTCTTCTACCTAACATTTGTTATAGCGCATTTTTGAAATATTTTGCAGAAAATCCTTGAATCATAGGGGATAATTCTTGAAGATTGTACTCGCACAGAATTATATGCTGAACTTGATATCCATAGCAGAACGAAGAATGATCTCCACCGGGGGTTCATCCGTAATTTCTGTGATTCTTGTCGTCGTCATTATTCTTCTTAAACCCAAGGGGGCGATGATATAGTTTTACTACTAAAAAATTCACGAACCGCCCCGATAGCCCCGGGGCGGTTTTGTTTTATATGGGCGAATACAAACTAACAATTGTTATAATTATATGTACTACACCAAAGACACGATCCTTTTCTTGAATGGTAAGTTCATAAAAGCGGTTGATGCTCACACCGATCTCTACAGCCAGACTCTGCACTATGGCTTCGGAGCGTTCGAGGGTATCCGTGCTTACCAGTCACTGAATGGCGTGAAGATCTTCAAGGCGCGCGAACACTTTGAGCGCCTGAAGAAGAGCTGCACATTGGTTGGTATCCCTTTTCAGTATGAAACCGAAGACCTGATCCAGGTTGCTTACCAGTTACTGAAGAAAAACAATTTATCCGACGCCTATATCCGCCCGCTTGTATACTGCGGAGCGAACATGACACTTACCCGCGCCCAGGATGTTTTCCTCATGATGTGCGCGTGGGAATGGGACAAGTATCACGGCGAAAAAATGCTGAAGCTGTGCCTTTCATCCTATCAGCGCCCGAACCCGAATTCGCTGAAAATGGAAGCCAAGGTCACAGGACACTATGTCAACTCCATACTGGCGACCAGTGAAGCCAAAGTCAGAGGTTACGACGACGCCCTGATGCTTGACATGAACGGCTTTGTCGCTGAAGCGCCCGGCGCTAATATTTTTATTGAAAAGAACGGGGTGTTATCCACACCGGCTTTAGGTCATATTCTTCCCGGTATCACACGCCAGACTGTCATCAACATTTGCAGGGAACTGGAAATACCGGTGGAGGAAAGAAACATCAGGGCAGAGGAACTCGAAAGTGCCGACAGCGCTTTCCTGTGTGGTACCGCCGCCGAGATCGCAGGCATAGAATCGATCGATGCCAAACCATTCCGGAAAGAATGGCACGACAGTCTCGGAACGACCATCCAGGAAGCGTACAAATGCCAGGTACTGGAGAAGTCCTTCAGCTATGTCATCATCTGACAACCAGATGCTCGGGGAGATGGAGCACACGAAAGTTTGCTTCACTTCTCCCCGTTATTTTTTCACACACTCCACCCCCACACACTCAACTTGAAGCTTGAGACTTGAAGCTTGAAACTTGAAGCTTGAATCTCGCAACCACCCAAGAACTTTAAAAAATGGAATTAAATAAATACAGCAAGACCGTAACCCAGGACCCGACTCTTCCGGCAGCACAAGCGATGCTATACGGGATCGGGCTCACAGAAGAAGATCTGAAAAAAGCGCAGGTTGGGATTGTCAGCACAGGGTACGATGGTAATACCTGTAACATGCACCTCAACGACCTGGCTAAAGAAGTAAAAACAGCTGTATGGAATAACGACCTTGTCGGACTCATCTTTCACACGATCGGTGTAAGCGACGGCATGAGCAACGGTACCGAAGGCATGCGCTATTCACTGATAAGCCGCGACATCATTGCCGATTCGATCGAAGCTGTCTGTGGCGCGCAATATTACGACGGCGTCATTGCTGTCGTGGGGTGTGACAAAAACATGCCCGGCTCGGTGATGGCAATGGGCCGGTTGAACCGTCCTTCCATCATGGTATATGGTGGTACGATCGCCGGCGGTCACTGGAAAGGTCAGGAACTGAACATCATATCCGCGTTCGAAGCCCTGGGACAGAAAATGGCGGGTAACATCACACCGGAAGATTTTAAGGGGATCATTCAGAATTCCTGCCCCGGTGCCGGCGCCTGTGGCGGTATGTACACGGCTAACACGATGGCTTCCGCTATTGAAGCGCTAGGCATGTCGTTACCTTATTCGTCGTCAAATCCCGCCCTGAGCAAGGACAAGTCGGACGAATGCATCGAGGCGGGTAAAGCGATCCGCGTATTGCTGGAACGTGACCTGCGGCCACGTGATATCATGACCAAAAAAGCGTTTGAGAACGCAATCACTGTCGTTATGATCCTGGGCGGATCGACTAACGCCGTCCTTCACCTCATCGCGATGGCCAAGTCTGTAGGGGTGGATCTTTCGCAGGATGACTTCCAGCGGATCTCCGACAAAACACCTCTCATTGCAGACCTGAAACCCAGTGGAAAATACCTGATGGAAGCGCTTCACAAGATAGGCGGAGTTCCCGCCGTGATGAAGTACCTCCTGGAAAAAGGATACCTGCACGGAGACTGTATCACCGTGACGGGAAATACAGTTAAGGAAAACCTGAAAAATGTTCGTTCCCTGGATTTCACTACACAGGATGTAATCCGTCCGTTGGAAAATCCGATCAAAGCTACCGGCCATTTGCAGATCCTCTACGGCAATCTGGCGGCCAAGGGATCCGTTGCCAAGATCACCGGCAAGGAAGGCGAGAAGTTCAGCGGGCCTGCCCGCGTGTTCAACAGCGAATTCGAACTGAACGAAGGAATCACGGATGGAAGAGTCAAAGCGGGCGATGTAGTCGTGATCCGGAATGTTGGACCCAAAGGTGCGCCCGGTATGCCTGAAATGTTAAAACCTACTTCAGCGATCATGGGTAAAGGCCTCGGTAAGAGTGTAGCCCTGATCACGGACGGAAGGTTTTCGGGAGGATCTCACGGATTTGTGATCGGTCATATTACACCGGAAGCGTTTGAAGGAGGCTTGATCGGATTGGTGGAAGACAATGATCCGATAGAGATCGACGTCCAGAAACATACGATCAATCTTTTAGTTGATGACAGTATACTGGCGAAACGTAAGGCAGCGTGGGTACAACCCGCGCTGAGAGCAAAGAATGGAATTTTATGGAAGTATGCGAAACAAGTAAAAACCGCTGCTGATGGATGCGTTACTGACGAAGACTAAGACAAAGGCTGATGCCGCAGATGAGCATCGCGATCAGCCCAAACAAAAAATAACAGGATCCGAAGTATTGCTTCGTTGCCTGGTGAAAGAAGGTGCCGATACTATTTTCGGATACCCCGGCGGTGCAATCATGCCTGTGTATGACGCGCTTTATCATTTTGCCGATCAGCTTACACATATCCTTGTCCGCCATGAACAAGGTGCGATCCATGCGGCGCAGGGATTCGCCCGGGTGACAGGAAAAGCCGGAGTAGTATTTGCCACGTCCGGCCCAGGCGCAACAAACCTGGTAACAGGCCTGGCTGATGCCCTCATCGACTCGACACCGCTGGTGTGTATCACCGGCCAGGTGTTCGCACATCTCCTGGGTACGGATGCCTTTCAGGAAACGGATGTCGTGAATACAACGATCCCCGTCACTAAATGGAACATCCAGGTAACGGAGGCAAAAGATATCGCCGACGCCGTTGCCAAAGCCTTTTATATCGCGAACAGCGGAAGGCCGGGCCCGGTACTGGTGGATATCACCAAGAACGCGCAAAATGAAATGATCGAGGCCGCCGAATACCGCAAATGCGAGAGTATCCGGACCTATAAACCGAAACCCCAGCTGCAAACGGCTCAGGTAGACGCAGCGGCGGCGTTAATAAACAGCGCGCAACGTCCGTATATCCTGGCAGGACAAGGTATCCTGCTGTCGGGCGCCACGGAAGAACTGAAAGCTTTCTCCGAAAAAACCGGAATTCCAGTGGCCTGTACGTTGCTCGGACTCGGTGGTTTTCCCACAGACCACCCGAATTACGTCGGCTACCTGGGAATGCACGGAAACTACGGCCCGAACCTGAATACAAATGAATGCGATGTACTTATCGCGATCGGTATGCGCTTCGACGACCGGGTGACCGGAAACGTCAGTAAATATGCCAAACAGGCCAAGGTTGTTCATATCGAAATCGACAAAGCCGAGATCAACAAGATCATAAAAGCGGATGTCGCGGTAAATGCCGATGCCAAAGAAGCGCTGCAAAGCCTGCAGCACAAATGCCATGCGAACAAACACACCGCGTGGATCGACCGGTTTACAAAGCTTAACGAGATCGAATACGAAAAAGTCATCACGAAGGAATTCAACCCCTCCGGCGAGCTGACGATGGCTGAAGTGATCAACCACCTGTCCAACTTTACCAACGGAGAAGCGGTAGTTGTAACGGACGTCGGACAGCACCAGATGACGACATCTCGATACTACAAGTATAAAAATCCAAGAACAAATGTTACGTCGGGCGGCGCGGGCACGATGGGCTTTGCCCTTCCCGCGGCCATGGGTGCCAAACTCGGTGTTCCCGAAAAGGAAGTGATCGCCGTTATCGGCGACGGCGGATACCAGATGACGGTTCAGGAACTGGGCACCATCATGCAGTATAAAATTCCCGTCAAGATCGTCGTCCTGAATAACAACTTCCTGGGAATGGTTCGCCAGTGGCAGCAGTTGTTCCACGGCAAGCGTTATTCCTTTACGGAAATGCAAAACCCCGATTTTGTCAAACTGGCCGAAGCGTACAGTATTCCCGCAAAGAAAGTGGAAGCAAGAGAAGACCTGCAGGGCGCTCTCAGAGAAATGCTTGCCGCTAAAACACCTTACTTCCTGGAAGTAGTCGTGGGAAAAGAAGATAACGTGTTCCCGATGGTACCAGCCGGCGCCGGCGTCTCGGATGTTTTACTGGAAGCACCCAAAGCGGAATAAATTCAGAATCACATGACTTTACAGACACACACAACCCCACACATTACCAAAATGGATATTGATATGAAACAGGACTTCACGCTTGAGATTCATTCGGACAATAATTTTTCTGTGCTGAACCGGATCGTGAACATCCTTAACCGCCGCCGGGTAAGGATCAAAAAACTAATCGCTCATGAGGATGAAAGCGACTTCAAGCGCGGTGTCGCGGTGGTCCTTCTCTTCACGACCGCGGATATGATCGAAAAGGTAAAACACCAGCTGGAAAAACTGATCGAAGTGGAACACGCCGTATACTACGAAGGCAGCAGCGAGTATTGCGAACTAAGCTCGAAGCATACGGAACAGATCGTTTAACGCGGTAAAAAATTTAAGACAACATACAGGCAGACGTTCGTCTGCCCTGCGACAACAAATAAACTAAAACAAAACAATAAAATGGCAAAGATCAATTTTGGAGGAACGATCGAAGAGGTTGTAACCCGAGAAGAATTTCCAATGGAAAAAGCGCTGGATATATTAAAGGATGAAACGATTGCAATTATCGGATATGGTGTGCAGGGACCGGCGCAGGCACTTAACCTGCGCGACAATGGATTTCGTGTAATCGTAGGTCAGCGGAAAGGATCAAAGACCTGGAATAAAGCCGTTGAACACGGATGGGTTCCCGGTGAAACATTGTTCGAAATAGAAGAAGCGGCCAAAAAGGGAACGATCATCCAGTTCCTGCTCTCCGACGCGGGGCAGATCGAACTGTGGCCTACTATTAAACCTCACGTAACGAAAGGAAAAGCGCTGTACTTTTCTCATGGTTTCGGCATTACCTTCAAGGAACAAACCGGAATCATCCCTCCTGCCGACGTGGACGTAATCCTGGCAGCTCCGAAAGGATCGGGCACGTCCGTTCGACGGTTGTTTTTACAAGGCAAGGGAATCAACGCGAGTTATGCCGTATTCCAGGATGCCACCGGAAAAGCAAAAACAAAAGCTATCGCTCTGGGTATTGGCGTGGGCGCCGGATACCTGTTTGAAACCGACTTCAAAAAGGAAGTGTATTCCGATCTTACCGGTGAACGCGGAACCCTGATGGGCGCGATCGCAGGTATCTTCGAAGCACAATACGAAGTACTGCGTGCAAACGGACACTCGCCGTCCGAAGCATTCAATGAAACCGTTGAAGAACTCACACAAAGTCTGATGCCACTCGTCGCCGAGAACGGTATGGACTGGATGTATGCAAACTGCTCAACGACTGCGCAACGGGGTGCTCTGGATTGGAAGAAAAAATTCAAAGCCGCAACCCTCCCGGTATTCCAGGAACTTTACAAGAGCGTCGCTACAGGCCAGGAAGCGAAACGCACGATCGATACCTGCAGCAAACCCGACTACCGTGAAAAACTCGCCGAAGAACTGAAGGAACTCCGCGACAGCGAACTTTGGCAAGCCGGTGCTGCCGTACGCTCCCTGAGACCTGAAAAAAATACCGTCGAGGCGAGTATGATCAACTAACCAATCACCGTTACGTCCCGGGATACTCTCCCGTGACGTAACTTTTTTTCTTTTCATTTCTATGATGTCCACCTCAAAAACGTACGAACTCAATATCAACGCGGCAGCAGAGACACTGAAATCTGTGGTCCTGAAAACGCCGTTGCAGTTTCACCGTAAACTTTCTGAAAAATTTCAGGCCGAGATTTACCTGAAACGTGAAGATCTGCAGGTTGTTCGTTCGTATAAGATCAGGGGCGCTTATAATCTCATTCAAAGTCTCAGCGAGGAACAACGAAACCGCGGTGTGGTGTGCGCAAGTGCCGGCAATCACGCCCAGGGTGTCGCCTTCGCCTGCAAGCATCTGAACATCAAAGGCGTCATCTACATGCCCGCGATCACACCCAAACAAAAGATCAACCAGGTCAGGATGTTCGGCGGAAACAATATCGAGATCGTACTGATCGGCGATACCTTCGATGAGTGCCAGGCCCATGCGCTGGAGTTCACGTCAAAAAATAATATGGTGTTTATCCCTCCGTTCGACCACCTGAAAGTGATTGAAGGTCAGGGAACCGTTGGAAAAGAAATACTCGATGAACTTTCGGATATAGACTACATCTTTGCTCCGGTCGGCGGAGGCGGGTTGTGCGCGGGTGTCGGACAATATTTTAAGGTTTTTTCTCCTCAAACAAAGATCGTGGGTGTTGAACCGCTGGGTGCGCCATCCATGAAAGAAGCATTAAAGGCGGGTAAGCCCGTCGTACTGGACACGATACAACGGTTTGTCGACGGTGCCGCGGTGAAAAAAGTGGGTGAGATCACCTTCGAACTTTCACGGGATATCCTCACGGACATGTTGCTTGTTCCGGAAGGCAAGGTCAGTTCAACCATCCTTCAATTATACAACGAGGATGCTATTGTAGCGGAACCGGCGGGAGCCCTTTCGATTGCTGCGCTCGAACAATACGCCGAACAGATCAAGGGGAAAAAAGTCGTCTGTATCCTCAGCGGCGGTAACAACGACATTGACCGTATGCAGGAGATCAAGGAGCGATCATTGTTGTACGAAGGATTGAAGCACTACTTCATTGTACGTTTTGCACAACGTCCCGGAGCGCTGAAAGAATTTGTCAATGATATCCTGGGTCCGAACGACGACATTGTACGGTTTGAATTCATCCAGAAAAATAACAAGGAGAGCGGTCCCGCACTGATCGGTATTGAAGTAAAGTCGAAGGAGGACTTCAACACCCTGATTGCACGAATGGATAGCCACAAACTCAACTATACGCTGGTAAATCAGAACGAGAACCTGTTCGAATACCTGGTGTAGTTTTTACCTCGATAGCAGCGACACAGATTTGGCGCGAAGACCCGGAAGCCGGCAGTCCGGTTACCCCAGCCAGTTTTTAAAGGCAGCCGCTTTTTCCCTGCTGATGTCAATGTCCGTGTGAAAGGCCGGCTTGAGCTGTACCGTCAGTCCTTTGTGAGTCGTTTTAACACGATCGACTGATTGAATATGGATGATGTACTGCCTGTTGACGCGAAAGAAAATCTCGGGGTTCAAGAGTGTTTCAATCTCATCTACCGTATGATGTTCGCTGATGAACTTTTCATTACTCATGGTATGCAGATAGATCAGTTCCTCTTTGTGAAAAAAAGCGATGTCACCCTGGGCGACCGGGACCAGCGTATTCCGGTGCAGCGTTAAAAACCGCTCTTTGTACTTTTTATTGGCTTGTCCCCAGTTGTTTACCAACGCCATTAAATGATCCCCCAGGATGTTTCCCGCAGCGAGCGACCTGAACTTCGTCAACGCAGCTTTCAGTTCCTTTTCATCGACCGGTTTCAGCAGGTAGTCGATACTGTTCAGCTTAAAAGCACGGATGGCATAGTCGTCGAAGGCGGTGGTAAAAATTACAGGACACTGAACGGGAAGTGTTTCGAATATCTCGAAACTAAGTCCATCCGAAAGCTGAATGTCCGAAAATACGAGGTCCGGTGCAGGATTTGACGAAAACCATTTCACCGCACCCTGGACACTACTGATGATCTGGATAACTTTTGCGGAAGGTTCCAGTCTCAGAATCAGGTTCTGAAGATCCTTTGCCGCCCATGGTTCGTCTTCAATAATGAGAACGTTCATTTCATTTACAGTTATGACGCGATGCTACAGTGATCGTAGCAGTTGTTTCAAAACTCGAAGTTCGGATTTTGCCAGCCCATTGGAATATCGGCTTCATACATTTGCAGCGGGGTCTTTATCCGCATCTCCATGCGGCCCTCCACCCTGAAACCCAGTGACTGATACAGATCAATCGCTTTTTTATTTCCTTCGCGGGCAATCAACTCAACTTTTCCAATATCGACCCGGTTGCGGGCAATCTCTTCCAGGAAGATCGTCAGGATCGTTCGTCCGATCTTTTTTCCCTGAAACTGCGGATGAACGACGATCGTCACATCTCCCAGCACGTGATCGAATACCCGGATCCCGGGTTTGTATCCGTGAACTTCAGCAATCAACTCTTCCGGCGCGTCCGGGTTTTCTCCGACGATGATCAGTCCTGTAGCCAGGCTTTTTTGAATAAAATTCCTGACATACTCTTCCGTAACTTCATGCTCCAGCCGGGCAATACCTCCTTCAACCCTGGCGACGGACTTGTAAAGTTGTATCAACGCCGGTAAGTCATCCATGTCAGCCGTACGATAACGCATATTTTTCCCTGATGTTTGTTGATTCAAAGTAATGGAATTTTAACGGCAAACCGGTCTTCCGTCTGTTCGATCAGAACGGGTTTGTCGGATAAAAAGCCGTACAGCGACCGCAGGTTGTCGAGACCCTGCCCGTTCGATGTTCCAACCCTTTTCCTCACCTGGAGGTTGTTGCTGACTACCAGGTAATCACCGATCGTCAGTACTTCTATATGAAGCGGACTGGAAACATCGGCTTTGTTGTGTTTTAACGCATTTTCAATCAAGATCTGTAATGTAACGGGGACTATCGCACGTGTACGTCCCTTTTCCGTAATGTCGAATGAAATGGTGAGTGCCTGCTGGAAGCGCGTTCGCATAAGAAAAACATAGTTGTCTATAAAATCGAGCTCGGTCTGGACCGGGACAAAGTTCTTCTCCTTATTCTGCAATACATACCGGTATACCTTGGAGAGATGCTGAAGAAATTGTGACGCCAGTCCCTGGTTTTCGAAGATCAGGCCGTTAAGGGATGTAAGTGCATTAAACAAGAAGTGCGGATTAAGCTGATTCTTCAGATTATCGAATTGCACCTGCGCTTTTTCTTTTTCAAGGCGCTCCGCCACAAGCTGGGAATCCTTCCAGCGGTGGATGAAGTAGTAGGTAAAAAATCCAAGGTTCACCAGGACAGGAATCATGATATAGATAAACCACGTGGTTGCCAGAAAGAGTTCGTCGAGTTTAAACGGAACATACGGTTCCCAGAAGTAATAGATCAAAAAGCGGATGGTGGTCCCCACGCAGGCGCCTAAGAAAAGTTGAAGGATTATTCTTCCGCTGATACTTCGCTCGAACGGATATCGCTTATCCAGCAGGTTATTAATATAGCGCAACGTCTCCCATAGCAGCGAGATCAGGATGAGGGAAACAGCAAAGAGACCAACGTGAAAAGTATAGGAGAACTGATCGAATTTGACTAGCCGGACCAGGAATGCTACCGTGGACCCGAGGAGAATAATTCCGTAGGTATTAAAAAACTGCCGCTTGGTTTTGTACCCTGCAATCATTTGTGTCGGATGTCGGCATGTGCAGCCGGCGAAGATCCATGATACGATATTGCAAAAAAAACCAATACCGTCTTTCCAAATGGGACATAAACATCGCCACAACGGCACCCCCGTCGCTTATCCCGACAACATGCTACCGGGTAAACTACTCCGGTTTCAGCAGCTGTCTCTTGCTTTTCTGAATACGTTTGCGCAAACGTTCTTCCCGGATCAGGTTATTCAGGTTAGCCTGTGCCACATAAAACTGCTGAAGATACGCATTCATTGAAGGAGATAGATTGATCCTGTTTTCCATAATGACATATTTATCGTGAGACAATCCTGTAGTCGCTTACCCCTATGTTTTATTTTCCGTCGCCGGATAAATCCGCATAAACTAGGGTTTAACAACTCCCTGCGCCGATGAACCGACGATCTTCCCATCACTCATCTCGATTACCCTGTCCGAGTTACGGGCAAATTCACTATCGTGCGTTACGGCAATTATCGTTTGCCTGTATGTATGAGTCAGTTCACGGAAGATATCAAACACCAAATGCGTATTATACGTGTCAAGGTTGCCTGTGGGTTCATCTCCCATAATAATATCCGGGTCGTTTATTATACCCCGTGCGATAGCGACCCGTTGCTGCTGGCCTCCGGAAAGTTTATTGGAAGGTTTTAAGGCGAAATCCTGCATCCCCAGCATTTTCAGTTTCTCATATGCCCGCTCCTCCACCTCCTTGTGGCTATACCTCTTCAGTTTGAGCGCGGGGATCATCACGTTTTGAAGCGCGGTAAATTCGGGAAGCAGATAATGAAACTGAAACACAAATCCGATGTGCTCATTCCGGAACCTCGCCAGTTCGTTTTGCGATTTTCCTGTAAGCCGTTCACCGGAAATTTCGAGTTCTCCCTCGTAGTCCGTATCCATCGTAGACAGCACGTACATCAGTGTTGATTTTCCGCAGCCGGATTTGCCGACAAGCGAAAGAAATTCCCCCCGGTTAACCGATAAATCGATCTCCTTTAATACCTGGAATTTTTCGGGATCGTAAAAATACTTGGTGACCTTATGCGTTCGCAGTACCTGTTCCATGTCGCTCAGCCTCTTAGGATTTCGATGGGATCCATTTTCGATGCCTTGCGCGACGGCATGTACCCTGCCACAGCTGTTGTCGTGACGCCGAATACGATACCGATTACATAGTAACGGGGATCGAAGTTTACCGGAAAATGATCGAGGCTGATAAAATCACCTCCGTTGAACGGCGCTTTGGAGATCGCATATGAAAGCAGATAACCGATCATCAGCCCGGCAAGACTTCCGAAAAATCCGATAACGAGCGACTGGATCATAAATATCCGTTTTACATCTCCGCCGGAAAAGCCCATGGCTTTCAGTATCGCGATATCTTTCATCTTGTTGTGAATCGTCATATTCAGAATATTGTAAATACCAAAACCCGCCACAACGAGAAGGGTGAACGAAACCGAATAGGTCAGAATATTACGGATGATCACACCGGTAAGAAACGTCGAGTTGGCCGTTTCCCAGTCCTCGGATTTGTATCCCGACATAGCCTGGAACTCCGGGGCAATACTTCTTGCCTGGTGAAGGTCCGCGAGTTTAATATTGATGTCCGTTATATACGACTGGTCTTGTTGAAGGATGACCTGTACCGTCGAGATGTTGGCATAACTCCGGATGTTATCGACTGTACCGATACCCATTTGGAATGTGCCGACGATCTTCAACGTCATCGTATATCCTTCCGGCGTGGTGATCACTACCCGGTCGCCGGTCTTCACGTTGAGCTTTCGGGCCAGACCAGTTCCCATGATGATTCCGTCGGTACTCGCTTTCAGGTCCTCGATGCGGCCGGATTTCATTTTTGATCTCAGATCAAACAGCTTGTCCTCCTCCAGAATATCGACACCGGAAATGGTTCCGTTAAGCTGGACCGGCCCGTAATTATAAAATACCTGCGATGACAACGTAGGGGCTACTCCTATAACACGTGGATCCTTGCGGATCACCTCCGCAAGCTGGAGCGCATTACGCAGTTTTGGAGTCACCTTTTTTGGTTTCTGATGAAGAACCACGTTTATCCCCGATGGATTGACTTCCTCCAATATCGTGGGCCTTTCCCTGGTGATATCGTTGTAAATATGAATATCGGGCGAAGAGGTCATCGTCAGTTCCTCCGTAAAATTATTGAGTCCTGTCATCAGGCCCACCATGGCGATGAACATACCGATTCCGAACGTAACCCCTAACATCGCCACCAGCGTTTGTTTCGGTTTCGCCAGCAAATGGGTTTTTGCGATCTCTAAAGCCAGCGTCATCGCTTATTTGTTTTTAACAATCAGGCCGGTACTGTCCAGGCCTTCCGTGATCTCGATCTCGTCGAGCGTTTGTATGCCTGTCGATACTTTTACTTTTTTGATTCCGTCGCCGGTCCGGATATTTACCGAATCACCCGGGAGTAGAGCTGCTTTCGGAATTACCATCGCGTTCTCCTTCTGACGGATCACGATGTTTGCCTCCAGCGCTAGGCCTGAAAACCCACCCGGCAGTGGTTCGTTCAGGTCCGCATCCACCCGGATAGACTGCAGTTGCTTATTGATCATCGGGTAGATCTTGGTGACGGTTGCCTTGAACACCTTACCCGGATAGGCATCAATTTTCACCAGGACCAGCTGTCCCGCTCTGATACGTTGAACATCCAGTTCATCGACCGTGAGCTGAAGGTAAAAGGCATTGTCTTTACCCACGACCGCTA
The DNA here is from genome assembly GCA_041742155.1 of Chryseolinea sp. GTDB lineage: Bacteria > Bacteroidota > Bacteroidia > Cytophagales > Cyclobacteriaceae > Chryseolinea. Next base: position 74,205 of record JBGSJE010000020.1, read on the forward strand.
CCGCTTCGTTCCGCCTGATCAGTTCCCCTTTTTCCTTCATGGTCTTAAAAACCTTCCCGTCCACTTCGCTCCGAATTACCGAGCGGCCGGTCTCATCTCCGGCGATCCGCAATACGCTCCGGGCGTTCTGTGATTCGATATACAACTGATCCTGAATTTTTTTATACCGGCTTTGTTGCTGGGTGTACTCGCGTCGTGAATTGTCGTACAATAACTTGTTGCGGTCGAATTCCGCCCGTGTCGTGGCGTTGTTCTTCAAGAGGTTTGTATAACGTACGAAGTTCAGGGAGTCGAATTGCATTTTTGCCCGGGACGTGGCGATGGATGCTTTCAATTCATCGAGAACCGGCGAGTTGTCACCCAGGTTACGCATAGCCATTTCGTAATTTTTCTTCGCCAGGTCGTAACGGGAAGACTGCTGATCCGCCTCAATGATAAACAACGGGTCGCCTTTCTTCACTTCCTCTCCGTCCATGACAAGTTTTTCGGAGAGGTAGCCTTCGGCCTGCGAATACACTTCGTACTCGTCTTTGGCGACCACAAAACCGGAAGCGTACACGGCTTCCATTAACGGCTTCATACGCGGTTTGATGTCGTCATGGTTGCCGCCGCAGGAAATCAGCAGAGCCGGCAGAATAGCAAGATAATATGAAAGCTTCATCTCCGTAAAGATACGGCCGAAGACCTCCCGGGATTTGGCCAACATAGCGAAACGGGAAAAAGGCGATCTGAAGTGTGGCAAATGCCGATTGAATGTCAGAAGCAAAAAAGCCCCCTTGGCGTTTTCCAAGGGGGCTTTTTAAGTATTTCAGCGGGAAAATGCCTACAGGTTTGGCTGCGGGGTTGTTCTCAGGTACGGTTTGATCCGCTTATGCCCTTTGGGAAATTTAGCGGCTACATCCTCATCCTTAACGGCTGCCGTAATAATTACATCTTCGCCGTGTTTCCAGTTGGCAGGCGTCGCTACACTGTAGCCAGCTGTCAGCTGAAGGCTGTCGATGACACGAAGGATCTCGTCAAAATTCCGGCCTGTCGCCGCAGGGTATGTGATCGTAAGCTTGACTTTTTTATCAGGTCCGATGACAAAGACGGAGCGAACCGTAAACTTGTCGGTGATGGCGGGATGAACCATATCGTAGAGGTTGGCTACTTTGAACTCCGGATCAGCGATCAGCGGATAGTTAACCACGGTATTCTGGGTCTCGTTGATGTCGCCGATCCATTTCAGGTGAGATTCCAGTGGATCTGCGCTGAGAGCCATGACCTTTACATTCCGTTTTTCGAATTCACCCCGGAGTTTGGCGACCTCACCCAGTTCGGTGGTACATACGGGCGTGAAATCGGCAGGGTGAGAAAACAATACACCCCAGCTGGAACCGAGCCATTCGTGAAAATTGATGGTTCCTTCAGTGGTTTCCGCCGTAAAATCAGGCGCGATATCTCCTAGTCGTACTGCCATATGATTGGTTTTTTTAGTTGAACAATTACTACGCTAAACTACAAAATGCGGTCATTAGTTTGCAGCCGCCGATAAATATCTATAGAATAAATAGTCATTACTTTTTCTTCCGCGATTTCAGCTTGTTTTCGGTTTTTACGAGGCTCTCCAGCGTATCGGACTTCAACATTTCAACCGTAGCATTCCGGACCTGTAAAAAGGCGGCGCGCACACTGCAGGTATTTTCATCTTCACACTCGTCGCAGGATTCATAGAACTTGAAGGTGGCACAGGGAACGGCGGCGATCGCGCCGTCAAATAACCGGACGACCTCGGCCAGATTTACATCGGCCGGCGGCCGGCGGAGCGTATAGCCCCCGCCTTTGCCTTGTTTACTTCCCAGAATTCCCGCTCTTTTGAGGTCCAGGAGGATTGTTTCGAGGAATTTTTTCGGAATGGTACAGGCCTCCGATATATCCTTGATCAGGTATTTTTCATCGGGGTTTCGGGCCATATGAACAAGCGCGTGAATGGCGTATTTACATTTCTTGGAGAGCATAGTGGAGACAATTTAGTAATTTACCGGGGACTGGAGGGTTGAAAAAACGGAAGTTTATCGGATTGTAATTCGCCTGATTTTCGGATCTTGTTATTCTTGCCGAGATAGCTCAGGGGTAGAGCAGCTGTTTCGTAAACAGCAGGTCGTGGGTTCAAATCCCATTCTCGGCTCTTTATTTTTACCTGCTGGATGTACAGCTAACCATCGCGAGACGCGGTTTATCATTATTGTCGAAATATCAGATTAAATGCCCATGGATTTTTATAAAGTTTTGGTCGTCGGCCTTGGCGGGTTTCTGGGCAGTATCGCCCGTTACGTCACGGTAAAGTCGGTGGATGAAAAACTGAACACCGTCTTTCCCTATGGTACACTGACGGTGAACATCGCCGGATCCTTTTTTCTGGGTGTGATCTATGCGCTGGCGATTCGAAAAACCGGGATGACGGAAAACTGGCGCCTGTTCATGGGCGCAGGGTTTTGCGGCGGGTTCACGACGTTTTCAGCATTTGCCCTGGAGAATTTTAACCTCATCCAGCAAAAAATGGTGGGAACCTCTGTCGCTTATCTGTCTATTAGCGTGGTATCGGGACTTTTAGCCCTCGCCGCCGGAGTATGGCTCGTCCGTTTTCTGTAAATACTTTGTTAAATCTCCAAAGCTTCTTACTTTTGTCGCCCTTGCAAACAAAAAATGCCCAGGTGGCGAAATTGGTAGACGCACTACTTTGAGGTGGTAGCGCCCGAAAGGGTGTGCTGGTTCGAGTCCAGTCCTGGGCACCAAGTTTGAAAGTTTGAATACAGAAGGATGTGACTGACTTGCATCCCTCTGAAAGCCGAAGTGGTGAAACTGGTAGACACGCACGTTTCAGGGGCGTGTGGCGCAAGCTATGCGGGTTCGAGTCCCGCCTTCGGCACGGAGCCTCCGGAATGATCCGGGGGCTCTTTTTGTTTGGGGTAGCTGATGCAATAACCCTGTTCTGATGCTCCCCGAACCGGTAACATTTTTTTTGCGAGCCAGTCGTATAGAGGTCGCGTGATAAGCCGGCCGCCGGCCTATTTTTTCTTCAGCTTCGCGATCTCCTCCTGTAACATCAATACCGTATGAGCCAGATGGTCCGTCGAAACCGCGGCCGTGTTTTGCGGATCGGGAAACTGGTTCGAAAAAAAAGCCTTGGCAAACCAGATCTCCAGCACCTCGTTCACGTCGACGGAGTAAGGCTGATAATGCCTGTTGTCGGAAACCAGCAACAGTTTTTCCTCGTCCTCCGCAAAGTTGAAGATCCGTTTGAAAACAACGCCATCCTGCCGGGTTACGAGGATGTAAAGTTTCCCGTTCCGGATCGACGCCACGTCTTCCAGGTATTCTCCAAATATGATGCTGCCCGGCTGAACGGGAAGCATGGAGTCCCCTTGTATTTCAAATGCGCGGTACGTTTTGTTTTTCGGAAGTACCGGCATGCTGATCTTGGGAAGATCCTTGACAAATTCCACATCCTGATAACCCGACAGATACCCCGCCGATGCCTTTTGCGTCACCAGTTCAACATTCTCTTTATTATGACTGTCTACCGTGATGGCCAGGATATCCCTTCCTCTACCCGCCGTCGCGGATTTCCGTTCCTTTCCCGTGACGCGGCTCAGGTCCTGCCGGACGAGATCGTCGAGGTTTACATTAAAAATTTTCGTGATGTCGAGTAACGAGGCCAGCGGCGGCGTGGCCCGCTCTTCTTCGTAGGCGCCGATTGCCGCTTGTTTCAGCCCCAGTTTTTCCGCGAGCTCCCGCTGCGTCATACCCTGCTGGGCGCGGAGGAATTTCAGGTTTTTGTTGATAATAGCCATAGTGCAAAAATAACAAGTAAGTGTTATGAATTTGTGAACGCTCTCAGTTGTCAGGTGAACCACCCCATCGCAAATCAAAATTCAAACGGCTCCCGCCCTGGGCCGGTGATACAGTCACCCCTGAATTGACATGCCTCATTCCTAAACCTTCCGTAAAAAACGGAGAGGTTTAGTGCAGAGAGCGCCGACTATAAAAAAATCTTTCCAGATCGCCACGACAGAACTATGTCACCGAAACGATCACAACATACATTCGAAATCCTTTATCCCTTACCCTCCTCCTGCCGGACATTGGCAAGGAGGATGGAAGGGTTGTGTTGCTATGGCATTAACAACAATACAAAACTAAAATATTTAGTTGGAAAGCAAAACATTTAACTAATTTTTTTAGTTAATTAGCGCTATGGACAGGAACATCATACATATGGATATGGACACCTTTTTTGTTGCTGTCGAGCGCAGGAACAATCCAAAACTGGCGGGAAAGCCTCTTATTATAGGAGGGAGCAGCCGCCGGGGTGTTGTGGCAGCCTGCAGCTATGAAACACGCAAGTTCGGCGTTCACTCCGCCATGCCCATGTACCTGGCCCTTCAGCTTTGCCCGGACGCGAAAGTGATCTCAGGAGATATGGAAGCCTATAGCCAGAGCTCACATGACGTCACGGAAATTATTTCCGGGGCGGCACCGGTTTTTGAAAAGTCTTCCATTGACGAATTTTATATCGATGCCAGCGGGATGGACCGTTACTTCGGTGCGTTCAAGTGGGCCGTCGAATTACGCCGAACAATTGTAAAAGAAACGGGCCTGCCGATTTCGCTGGGCATGTCCGTCAACAAACTCGTCTCGAAGGTAACGACGAAAGAATTCAAACCGGAGGCCGAGAAGCACATTCCTCCCGGCACCGAACAAGCTTTCCTGGCTCCTCTCTCCGTCGACAAGATTCCGATGATCGGAAAACAGACGGCATCTTTCCTTTATGATATGGGGGTCCGGAAGGTCGAGACCCTGCGGGAAATGCCCCTGAAGTTTCTCGTCAGCGCATTTGGAAAAAACGGGATCAGCCTCTGGAACAAGGCGCACGGCATCGACGACTCCCCCGTTGTGTCGTACAGCGAGCAAAAGTCTATTTCAACGGAAAGCACCTTTGAAGAAGATACCATCGACGTAAAACGTATGAAGTCTATTCTCATCGCCATGGTCGAAAAAGTAGCCTTCCAACTGCGGGAACAGAAAAAACTCACGTCCTGCGTGACCGTAAAAATCCGGTACTCCAACTTTGATACGGAGACCCGGCAGATACATGTTCCCTACACGTCGTCTGATCATGTCCTCCTTCGCACTGTAACGGAATTGTTCACCAAACTGTACAACCGCAGGATGCTGATCCGCCTCGTCGGTGTACGTCTCAGCAGCCTCGTTCACGGTAGTCACCAGATCAGCCTCTTCGATGATACGGCCGAAAGTATTCACCTGTACGAAGCAATCGACCGTATCAAACACAAACACGGCGTCGAAAAACTCATCCGTGCCACAACCCTTGGGGTGGGTGCAAGAGTCAGAATGGAGATGAATATGTTTAAAGGAACCGTCAGGCTGAAATAATAAATCGAAAAACAAAAGAAATACGCGTATGAAATCTTCACATGTAAAACTCAGCAATCCCGTCCAGGAATTGTTTTTTGTCATTGCTCCGCCCCGTCACATCAAAAGTGATGTATCCGTTCTGAAAGACGATGTACAGTATCTCATCGGCCATGAGTTCGCCGACCGGTATTCCGCCGCGCATATTTCGTTATTCAGGTTCGACAATGCGGAGCACTTTGAAGATATCATCGCCCACGTAACCTCGAAAGCGGCACGTTTCAGACCGTTCAACATCTTTATCAAAAACATGGTTGCCTTTCACCAGGGTTCGCTCCGCACGATCTGCCTGGACATTGTGAACAAATATCACGTGCGCGAGATCTTTGAAAGAACAGTACGGGAGGATGCCCAGTACACGCCGAATATCACCATCGCGCGGAGCCTCGCTACGGAAGATTTTTCGAAGGCCTGGCCCTACCTGAAAGACTTTGAATACAGCCAGCATTTTCTTTGTGATCGTATCACGGTCCTTGCAAAATCCGGGAACAGGTGGGTACATTACCAGGATATCCCTTTCGGACAGTAGTGTAAAACCCGTAGATCCCGTTGCCCCGTTTACCCTTTTAAATATGTCATAATGGTTTCTGCATCGACTGATACTTTGGATTTAAAAAACGTTATTGCAATGATGTCACCCCTTGAAATCCTCCGGTCCCGATTCGGCTACGCCTCGTTTCGGCTGGAACAGGAAGCGATCATTACCGCTGTCCTTCAAAAGAAAGATACGTTCGTGCTGATGCCGACAGGCGGAGGCAAATCGTTGTGCTACCAGGTTCCGGCGCTGATCTTTCCGGGCCTAACCGTGGTCGTGTCGCCGCTGATCGCATTGATGAAGGACCAGGTCGACGCGTTGCGCCTGAATGGTGTGTCCGCTGCTTTCCTCAATTCGACTCAAAGCCCGCAAGAGCAGGAAGAAATTTTACGAAGAGTGGGTTCAAACGAACTCAAGCTTCTTTACCTGGCTCCGGAGAGTTCATTTTTCAGGAAGATCTCCTCCTTTGACGTGAGCCTCATCGCCATCGACGAAGCGCATTGTATTTCCCACTGGGGACACGACTTCAGGCCGGAGTACCTCATGCTGGCAAAACTTCGGCGGAACATGCCACACGTGCCCGTGATCGCGCTGACGGCAACCGCCGATCGTTTAACCCGCCGGGATATAGTCGATAAATTATCCCTCACGGATCCCGTTACTTTCATTTCGAGTTTCAATCGTTCGAATATCCGCTACACTGTAGAACCAAAAAAAAGAAGTTTCGAAAAACTTCTCGAATTTCTTACAAAACGCAGGGATGAATCGGGTATCATTTATTGTTTGTCGCGGGCGTCAACGGAGACGCTGGCTGCAGACCTGGCGGAAGAAGGCTTCGACGCCCTGCCCTATCACGCCGGCATGGATACCGACGTCCGGGCAAGACATCAGGAAAAATTCCTGCGCGACGAGGTAAAGATCATCGTGGCAACCATCGCCTTCGGCATGGGTATTGACAAGTCAAATGTGCGCTACGTAGTCCATATGGACCTGCCCAAGAATATCGAAAGTTACTACCAGGAGACGGGGCGCGCCGGGCGGGACGGGCTGGAAAGCGAAGCGCTGCTCTTTTACTCCTATGCGGATGTGACGAAAATGAAAAAATTCGTTGAGATCGACGGCAACGAAGAGCAAACACGGATCTACCTCAGGAAGCTCGATCAAATGGCGGCGTATGGGGACCTCGTTTCGTGTCGCCGGAAATATCTGCTGAACTATTTTGACGAAGATACATCTGCCTATTGCGGCAACTGCGACGTGTGCCTCACGCAGGTAGAACGCGAGGACGGAACACTCGCTGCGCAAAAAGTTCTTTCAGCCGTTGCCCGACTTCAGGAACGTTTTGGGGCTGGCTACGTAGTCGATTTTTTACGGGGCTCCGGCACGGTGAAAATGCAGGAAGATCACAAAAGTATCAAGACCTTCGGCATCGGCGCTGATACCAGTAAAGAGGTCTGGATGAACGTCATTCGCGATCTGCTTGCGCAGGGTTATTTATCGAAGTCGGAAGGGCAATATCCGGTTCTTAAACTCACGGCGACGAGTGGAAACGTGCTGCGTGGAATGGAACGGGTCATGCTGACGAAGTCAAAAGAAAAAATTGAAGCGCAGGAGCAGAAGGCCGATTACGAAACAAGCCTCTTCCGCCAGTTAAAGGACATCAGGCGGCAATTGGCGGCAAGGGAAAATGTTCCCGCATATATCGTCCTGTCCGATGCCACACTGATGGAACTGGCCACGTTCCTGCCGCAGAATATAGATGAGATCAGGAAGATATCGGGATTCGGCGACGTTAAGATCGAGAAGTATGGTAAAGAATTCTGCGAGGCAATAGTCGTTTACTGCCGCGAGCACCGGCTCCAGTCACGCATGCACCACAAAGCGCCTAAACGTCAGCGGAAGGAAAAGGGAGAAAAGGAGACGGAAACGAAACAACAAAGCTACGAGTTGTTCCGTCAGGGTCATTCTATTGAAAAGATCGGGCAACTCCGCGGACTCAGCCCGGTTACGATCGAAGGGCACCTGGCTTTTTATGTGCAGCAGGGCAAGCTCAGCGTCCATGACGTGATGGACTCTTCGAAAATACCATCCATTCAGCAGGCGATCAGGCAGGTGGGTGGTACTGCCCTGGCTCCCGTAAAAGAATTACTGGGAGATGCATACACCTTCGGAGAAATCCGGCTGGTGATGGCTCACCTGGCGTCCCTTGCACAGCAGGAAACGATGCAATAAAAAAGTAGCTGATCACAGGCTTATTCCGGCACGGATGTATCTTAATTGCCATACCGCTTTCAGTTTCAAATACGGTACCCTCCAGGTGAAGGACCTGTTCGAAGAAACGCGGCGTTGCGGGGTTCATAAAATTGTGCTGACGGAAATCAACAACACGTCATCGTACATCGAGATGCTCCGCCATTGCGCGGAAAATGCCCCGCTCCACGACAACCTTACAAAATACGGAAAGGAAGCTCATGTACTGGACATCGCGCTGGGTATCGAGTTCAGAAAAAATAATGAACTTCTCTACATCGCCATAGCCCGAAATAATATCGGATTCGAAAAATTAAACCGCTTCCTCTCGCATCACAACCTGGAGAATAAACCACTGCCGGAACGAGCTCCGGCGTTTGAAGACGTCTTTGTTATATATCCATTCAAAAAAACAGAGCCGGAAAATTTACGCGACAATGAATACATCGGTGTACGAAAGCACGATCTTAATCACCTCCCCTTTTATCCTCCGTTCGCCGCAAATAAAGAGAAGTTTGTCGCCTGGCAGCCCGTCACCTTTGCCAGTAAAAAAGATTTTAATACACACCGGCTGTTACGGGCTATCGACTGTAACACGCTCCTGAGTAAACTTGCCACACACCAACAGGCAGACCCCGATGAAAGGATGATAGCGGAGGAAGAACTGACAAAAATCTTCGGTCAGTACCCGCAGCTGGTCAGCAATGCAAGATACATATTGGAACAATCGTCGATCCGGTTTGAATTGGGCTCCGATAAAAACAAAAAACACCTGTATGGAAGTGAAGACGAAGACTGGAAGCACCTGGTCTCCGAAACCTGGAAAGGATTCCAAAACCGATATCGCGAAAACACTGAAATCCTGCGGGAGCGCATCAACCGTGAACTGGGAATTATCAGGTCAAAAGGTTTCTGCTCCTACTACCTGATCGCATACGATCTGATCTGCCACGCGAACAAGGAAGGTTTCCCTTACGTGGGGCGGGGCAGCGGCGCAAACAGTGTGGTCGCCTACTGCCTGGGCATCACAAACGTTGATCCGATCGAACTTGACCTGTACTTCGAACGGTTTCTCAACGCTGAACGCACGTCTCCCCCCGACTTTGACATCGATTTTTCCTGGGACAACCGCGACGCGATCTACGATTACCTCTTCAAACGATACGACCCCGGTCATGTTTGTTTGCTGGCAACCCATGTAACCTATCAGAAGCGCTCGGTGATCCGGGAACTGGGAAAAGTTTTTGGACTCCCCAAAGAGGAGATCAATGCTATGGTAGATGAACCACGCCGGTATATGGACCGGGATCATATTTCCAGACTGATCTTTCAATATGCGGATCGGATACAAAACCTGCCGGCGAATATCTCCATTCACGCCGGAGGTGTGTTGATCACGGAAAAACCCATTTACGCTTACTCTGCAGTTGAGTTGCCTCCCAAAGGGTATCCCGTTTGCCAGTTTGAAATGCACAATGCGGAAGACCTGGGTATCTTCAAATTCGATATCCTCAGTCAGCGGGGGCTCGGACATCTGAAGGAAGCGGTCTTGCACATTAAAAGGAACCGGAATATTGACGTGGACATCGATCGTTTTTCCGATTTTAAAAAAGACGGGAAGATCAAAGACCTCATGCGGAACAGCAAGGCGATGGGTTGTTTTTATGTCGAGTCTCCCGCGATGCGGATGTTGCTGGGCAAATTGCGATGTGAAGACTACCTGACGCTGGTTGCAGCCAGTTCAATCATCCGGCCGGGAGTCGCCCGGTCAGGGATGATGCGGACATACATCGAGCGTTTCCATATCACGCAGAAAAACGAAACGTATGATGTCATCCATCCCCTGATGGACGAGCTGATGAAGGAGACATACGGTGTAATGGTGTACCAGGAAGACGTGATCAAGGTGGCCCATCATTTCGCCAGGCTCACGCTGACGGAAGCCGATGTGCTTCGAAGGGGTATGTCGGGTAAATACCGTTCGCGACAGGAATTCCAGCGCGTTCAGGATCGTTTTTTTGAAAACTGCAGGCGGGAAAACTACGATGAAGCCGTGATCAACCGGGTCTGGTTCGAGATCGAGAGTTTTTCAGGTTATTCGTTTTCAAAAGGCCACTCCGCCAGCTATGCCGTTGAGAGTTACCAGAGCCTTTACCTTAAAGCTCATTATCCGCTCGAATTCATGGTGGGGGTGATCAATAATTTCGGGGGATTTTACAGGACGGAATTTTATTTTCACGAGGCCCGGATGAATGGCGCCATTATAGAAGCGCCATGTGTAAATAACAGCGAACGCCTGACCACGATCTGTGGTACACATGTTTACATAGGATTTATACACCTGAAAAGCCTGGAGGCCAGGGTCGCCCGGGAAATTGCGGGCGAACGTGCCAGCGGCGGGCCGTACAAAAGCCTCGATAACTTTCTTCGCCGTATCACGCTCGGCCTGGAGCAAATCCGGATCCTCATTCGCATGGGTTCTTTTCGCTTTACCGGAAAAAGCAAACAGCACTTGCTCTGGGAAGCCATGCTTTACTTCGGCAGCGTCCGGTCGAAAAACAAAACCACCGTCGACCTGTTCGACACGGAACCGGCTGAGTATCCGTTGCCAACGCTCCAGCGAAACGAGCTGGAGGATGCATTCGACGAAATTGAGTTATTGGGATTTCCTTTATGCGATCCATTCCGCCTCATCGACAGCCCGGAACGCGGCGATACAGTGGCCCATGATCTTATCAACCGAACGGGACAATATGTTCACATGGTGGGATACGTGGTTACAACAAAACCAACCAGCACGTTAAAAGGCGACCCGATGTCCTTCGGGACCTTCCTCGACAAGCAGGGAGAGGTCTTCGATACCGTGCACTTTCCGGACATCGCACGCAGGTTCCCCTTCCGGGGCCGGGGTTTGTATACGCTCAAGGGGAAAGTTGTGACAGACTTCGGCGTCGCTATGGTCGAGGTTGCCTGGATGGATAAACTCCCGCTGGTGAATAAACGCGCCGAAGAATTTATGAGAGAAAGCGTTTATGACGACATCCGGACGAACGAATAACGTCCGGTTACGAACAGGGACGTTCAAATACGGTCTCGAAAAAAGCTTGAGAATAGCGAACGGGCGTCAAATTAAAAGTATTTTTAAGGTGGCACTGATCTTGGATCGGGTTGCCTGCGTAATTATCCCAACAAGTCTCATGCTGCAAAATTATTTCAAGATCGCTTTACGGAACATCCAGCGAAACTCCATTTACTCGATCATTAACATCGCCGGGCTGTCCATCGGAATCGCCTGCAGTATACTCATCCTGTTGTGGGTGCACGACGAAGTCTCTTACGACAGGTTCCATCCGAACTATGATCATATATATCAAGCCTGGATCAACGGCCATCACGATGGAACGATCAATTCATTTACCTCAGTTCCTCAGCCTCTTTCCGAAGCATTAAAAAGTACCGATGCCAGCGTAAGACAAACGGTTAAGGTGGATTGGGGAAGTGAGCATCTCCTTACGGTCGGGGAAAAGCGTCTCATGATGGATGGTCATTTCGCGGGAGACGCCTTCCTCCAGATGTTTCAATTCGAAGTAGTTACGGGAGACGCAAATACAGCGCTGAAGGATCCGACTTCCATCGTCTTGACAGAATCAGCAGCCATCGCGTTGTTTGGCGACGCGGACCCGATGAACCAAACCGTCCGCGTCGACAACGCAGGGGAATTAAAAGTCACCGCTATTTTGAAAGATATTCCCAAAAACTCTTCGTTTCAGTTCCAATGCCTGTTGCCATGGACCTATTACGAACAGTATGCGGACTGGATCAGGGGGACCAAAGACAACTGGGAGGAATTTTCTTTTCAGGTATTCGCGCAGCTGCAGCCCGGTGCGGATATAAATGCCGTCAACAACAACGTCCGTGACCTCGTGATGAAGAATGGCGAGCCGGGGATGCAGCGCGATGTTTTCCTGTACCCCATGAGCCGGTGGAGACTGCACAGTAATTTTAAAGCCGGCGTGGAAGAAGGGGGTATGATAGACTACGTGAATGGTTTTTCCGCTATCGCCATTTTTATCCTGGTCATTGCCTGCATAAACTTTATGAATCTCGCGACGGCGCGTTCGGAACGGAGAGCACGGGAAGTGGGAATTCGCAAAAGTGTCGGTTCAAGAAGGGGTGAACTCATCGGCCAGTTTCTCGGTGAATCCATTCTTATCTCCCTGCTTGCTTTCGTTTTTTCCATCGTCCTGGTGGAGGTTGCCCTTCCCTTTTACAATCAGTTGGTGGAAAAACAATTATTCATCGACTACACGTCGTCGATGTTCTGGATATTTACAGTTTCGATCATCGTGGTCACGGGCCTGGTGTCCGGAAGTTACCCCGCATTTTATCTTTCCGCATTCCAGCCTGCCACTGTGCTCAAGGGAAAGGTAAATGTCGGAAAGAGCGCGAGTACACCCCGCAAAGTCCTGGTCACACTTCAGTTTGGATTTTCGATCCTGCTGATTACAGCCACCATGGTGATCCATCAGCAGATCCGGCACATCAGGGACCGCAACCTTGGTTACGATCAGGAGAATTTAATGGTCGTCGAAAACACGGCAGACCTGGACAAACATTTCGGGACGGTAAAGGAGGAGATCCTCGGCTCAGGCGTGGCTGTCGCCGTTACCAAATCGCAGGCTCCTATAACGGCTATCTTCTCCAATAACTTTGTCGACTGGGCCGGTAAGCCGGACGACCAGGAGGTCTTGTTTAACACGCTGCGGACGGAATATGATTTCACCAAAACAATGGGGATCAAAATACTTGAAGGCCGCGATTTTTCCGAGGAATTCAAAAGCGACACAGCCGCCGTCATCGTCAATCAGGCTGCCATTGACATCATGGGGCTCAAGGATCCGTTGGGACAGAAGCTGACCATATGGGACAAACCTTATGAACTGATCGGCGTGACGAGCAATGTGTTGATGGGCTCCGTATTCCGGGAGGTTTCACCGATGTTCATGGTCCTTATGCCCGGTGCTTCAAATTATATTACCATCCGCCTTCAGCCTACCAATGATCTTCAGGCTTCGATCAGCAAGGTGGAGGACGTAGTGAAGAAATATAATCCCGCTTATCCCTTCGACTATACGTTCGCAGATACCGAGTTTGCAAAAAAATTCACAGCGATTAACCTGATCAGTGAATTGTCAAACGTGTTTGCGTTCCTGGCCATCCTCATCACATGCCTCGGGCTTTTTGGTCTCGCCGCATTCACCGCGGAACAACGCACCAAGGAAATCGGTATCCGCAAAGTATTGGGTGCTTCGTTAACCGGTATCGTGATGTTGATCTCCAGGGATTTCTCCCGACTGGTAGTATTCGCCTTTGTATTTTCGGCTCCTCTGGCCTGGTGGGCAATGGATAATTTCCTTCAACGCTACTCCTACCGGATAGATATTCCCCTTTGGGTACTTCCCACCGCAGGTGGACTTGCCCTTTTGCTGGCGCTGATAATTGTAAGCACGCAGGCTATCCGCGCCGCCAGAACGAATCCGGCCCAATCCTTAAGAAGCGAATAGAGTTAAGCGTTCGGTCTGTATAAATAATTATTGCACGGTTATCCCGCTGAGCTTCTCATGCCCGGCATCGAAAGGGTTATTTCAAAAGGGGTACCCTGGTGATCGCCCCGTCAAAGAGACCTTTGTCAGCCGTGTGCAGCATCGTCAGGGTTGCAAATTTGTTTTCCGCTGTGCGTGGCTGAACGGTAACCTTGCTTTCCAGCAGGTTCAGAACTGATCCGTTGAATGTAGCGGACAAAAGTTGGTTCGCACCTTCCTGCCCTGGATAATGGTAGTTCAGGTCAAGCGTTTCCTTCGAGAGTTTCAATATCAAGACGTCACCGCTTTCGAACGTATATGTAAGATCAAACACACGGCCGGCTGAACAACGTACTGCCGCCGACTTGGCGATGTATACCGTCTTTGTGTCCGAAATAAACTGGTCCACGGAACCCATCGCAAATCCACTCTCATTTTCACCGGAATAGTCGATCCCCCAAAGTGGAGACGTTTCATCTTCGGCACCGCATGCCAGAAGAATTGCTGAAAGACTTACAAGAATCCAAAATTTTGTTTTCATAGTCGTTCGCGTTAATGTGAGGTAAAGGGATATAATTCCCCATGAAGTGGGAAGGGTATATCGCCACGTTCACATTAGGATCGATGACCGATAGCGGAAGAAAACCGTCTGAAATAACCTTTTAACTGTAAAAAAGTCGACTCGGCAGCACAGGTGATTACTCACCGTACACGGAGATTACTACAGCGAAAAGTTGCCCTGCAGGGTGGTTACCTCGAAGCAGTAGAAAATTTGGACAGAAGTCGGATCAGATGTCCGATCGTTTCAGCTTCACGTAGCTGAAATAATTAAAGAGAACCATCCAGGCCAGGGCGATGGCCACCGATGTAAAGCTCACGTAATCCTGTATTTCCTGGAGGGCATAACGCGCAAACGGCATGGCAACAAGGTTGCTGATCGCCTGCATGGGGAAAAACCGGGTAATGTCATGGGAAAAATGATTCCCGACGTAAGCGTCAAGCGGTGCCTCGATGATACGGGACAACAACAACAGGATGATCGTTAGTCCGGACCGTTGAACATAAATACCCAGCATCAGTGCAAAAGACAGGAATGTAAAAACTTCAAGAAAGTAAGCCGGGAAAAATTCAAGGTCAGTGAAAATGTATCGCCAGTTGCTCTCCGGTGAATATATAAAGCCCGTGATCAGTCCGATGACGAACACCATCACCACACTCATCAGGCTCAGCAATAAATTGGTCAGAATTTTCGACTGTAGAAATTCGCGCCTGCTCAGTCCATCAATTACATTCTGGCGCAGGGTACGATACGTGAATTCATTCGTGATGGAGATCACAACCATGATCGCCAGTACAATTTTGAAAAACCCGCTGATATAGACGAGGTTTTGCCAAACATCCGGGAAATGATACAGGGGTATCCGGTTGATATTGATCGTCGTACCAAACTCGGCGCCTTTGCTCGCCAGCCATTTCAAAAATTCCATTCCGCTGGCCGTAACAAATGCAAGCGTGAAAAAATACAAACCGCAAACCACCCAGAACGTCCGGTAGCTGGTTAGTTTTTTAAGATCAATTTTAAGCAGGTGTAACATACGCTAATGAGCCTCCGATAGAATTTCCAAAAACATCTTTTCCAGGCTCTTCTTTTTTGTAGCCAGGTGATTCGCGACTACACCCTGATCGAACAGGAATTTGTTCAGGTCCTTGCTGTGAAAATCCTCCCTTAAGGTTACCTGGAAAAATCCGTTTTCACGGTTGATGGACGCGGTTCCCGAAAACGCCATCAGTAATTCGCTGAAGTTCGCGACATCAGCGTTGACCTCAACGGTTTCAGATCCTTTTCCCACGTCGTCTACAGGTCCGGTGTGAACCATATTTCCCTTTTTCAGAACGGCGAAGTGTGTGCATACTTTTTGCACTTCGTCCAGCAGGTGGCTGGCCAGAATAATGGTCTTACCGTTCGCCGCGATTTTTTTGATCAGCTCCCGGATCTCCGCGATCCCCATGGGATCAAGACCGTTTGTCGGCTCGTCCAGGATCAGGACCGTAGGTTCATTCAGCAATGCCGAGGCAATCGCCAGCCGTTGTTTCATACCCAGCGAATACGTCTTATACTTATCATGCCTCCGGCCGGTAAGCTCCACGAGTTCCAGCACGTTCGGGATGTTCTCCGGGGAACATTGTTTGATCATGGCGTTCAGCTCCAGGTTCTTTTGACCGCTGAGATAGGGATAAAAGATCGGATGTTCGAGTACGGCGCCAATTTTTTTGCGCAGCTGATGATTCGGTTCCTGTCCAAACCAGGAAAATTCTCCGGCTGTCGGGTTCACCACACCCATCAACATTCCCAGCGTAGTGGTTTTTCCGCTGCCGTTTGGCCCGAGCATACCAAATACCTGGCCGCGACTTACATTCAGATTAATGTTATTGACAGCGCAAAGTCTCCCGAAGTTTTTGGTAAGGCCTTTAATAGAGAGTACTGTTTCCAAGAATTAGTGCTTTATTAGTGAAATAAGTCGGCGTTATGGACCTTCCGTTACATGAATTTAATCCTTTTTTGTAAACGCCTTGATTCTCTCTCCAATCTCGGAACTTTCATTTATGGTGCTGAATAACTTCGAAACCTTGTTCAGCGCAATACTCCCGACAATATCCAGAACGTACAGATTGGTGGAGTCATTTACGGCAACGATCATCCCCTCTGTCTCACCGTTCTTTTCCTTCAGAAATATGTCGAAGTTCCTGCCCCCCATACGGCTGGTCATAATCTCTTCAAAAGACTCGGACTTATAACCTGAGATCAATTTTTTGTATTGCTCCGATCCGAATTTCGTACCCTTTTCGATCATCAGGAATTTCATTTTCTCAATGTCTTTGATCAGGTCATCGAGGTCCTTGTCGTCCTTTTGATTCAGCATCCGGAGCGTATTGTTGTAAAAGAACAACGAAAAAGCTTCCTCATTCTGCTTGTGAAGATTTTCCGTCGTCCTGGTCTGTGCCAGACACGAAGCAAACGAGACAACAAGGAGCAGGAAAAGCAACGATGCGAAACGCATATTATATTTTTTGTTTATCCGAAAAAGAAAAAGAACTGTTATCCAGTAAAATCCGTGGGTCGATATATCCGGTCATTTCGATGAGTACAACTTCTCCCGGCTCCTCGATTAAAAAGATATAACGGTTATTCTTGGATTGCGTTGTCTTCATGTACAGGGTGACGTGGTCACCGTGGTCTCTCACACGGCCAAGTTCGTCAAAAGAATCATCACTCAGAACGGTTTTGAACCCGGAGACTGAAACTTCTCTTTCCCGGAAAAGGGATTTCGGGACCGTCATCAGGCTGATGCTCCTGATGCTTTTGATTGCGTTGTCAAATTCATCGGCGGTAGTCATCCAAAGTATTGCCCTTGCAAAAAAACCGTTGGTGCTGAAATGGTGAACATTTTCGGCCCCGGAAAATTTATCGCGGAAGGCCTGAAAGCTCCTGCTTTGAGCGGACAATGACGTGATAACGATAAGGGAAAAGAAGACGCATGTGGTAATTTTTTTCATGGCTGCGGGATTTTGATTTCTTACCAGATGTGAGTCCGGGAGAAAGCGTTGCATCCGGCATTGCTTTCTCCCGGTTTTTATTTAATCCTTCTTGTCCATCTTATCCAGGTGCTCGAGCCCCTTGACATCCATCTTTTTACCGATCCTGGACACTTGTTTCAGGTCTATTTCGCCAAAGAGGCTTAGTACCATAAATTGTTCGTTGCCGCCCATGATCATCAGCAGCTCCGATATTTTGCCACCGCTCTCTTTGATCAGGAATTTCATATCCTTGTCCTTGTCGCGAACCGACATCAGTTCTTCATAATCTTTTACGGGGATCAACGTAAATGCCTCTTTATAAAGAGCCCTTGCGTTCCTGGCATCCTCCTTGTGCAGGATACGAAGGCCTTTTAATTTGCTGATAGCATCCAACACTTCTTTATCTTCGGCGGTTTCCGCTTCCATATTGGTAAACAAGCCGAACATTTTACTGGATACCACTACCTGGCTGAACGACTCGTCAGTCTGGTACTTGCTGAAAAACTTCGAGATGGCGTCTTGTGCAAAAGCCCCGGTCATTACCATCATCAACCCTGCTGCTGCGATTAACTTTTTCATATGCTGGTTTTTTAACTTCTTCGTTTTTTGTTGAATTTTTTCTGCCGCTTCCGGCTGTGTGACAAGTGTGTGTGACTATAGTTTCGACGCTTTCTTTTTCTGGATTTCTTCCTGAGCCTCGTTAAACAGGTTTATTTTTTTTGCCTGCTCCTCCGCGGTACCGAAACTTTTTGAGATCATCATCAGTGCTTTTTTTGTTTCCTCGAAAGCGAGCTTCGGATCATCGTAAGTATCTACAACTTCCTGCGGTGTTGACTTTCGCACTTCATTGCGGATAAACCAGGTGGCCACGATGACAACGGATAAGCCCGCTGCAATTCTCATGGAGTTGTAAAACAACCTCACGGCTTTTCCCTTTTTAGAAGGCGCGTGTATCTTTGCCATCACCCCTGCATCGAAAGAAATATCGGTTACCGATTTTTTTTTATTCTCCTCAAAGTAGCGGAATAAACCCGCCGTCTCTTTCCATTCATCGGGGATATCCTTACCCCTGAAATACTCCCGCAGCAACTGCTCCTCCTCGAGCGAAGTTTCGCACTCCCAGTATCTGGCGAGCAGTTCGTTGAGTTTATTAGAGTCCATAAGCGTTAATCTTTGTGAGTTTTTCCCGGACAGCATTCCTTGCCCTGAACAGGTTAACCTTTACCTGATTCATGTCGATCTCCAAGATCTCGCTGATCTCGTTGTAACTATATCCCTCCACATCGCGGAGGTGTATCACCTGGCGCTGCTTCTCCGGCAACGCCGATATAAATTGATTGATCCGGTTCATACTTTCCTGTATTTCGGTCGACTCATGAGGCGACAATGCTTCGTGATGAACACCATATCCTTCTTCAATCGGCTGGGTGTGTTTCCTGGTCATCGTCCGGATGCGGTCCAGCGAAAGATTTTTCGTGATCCGCATACACCAGGCTTCCCAGTTTTGAACTTCATTCATCTGGTCCCTGCCATTCCAGACCCTGATAAAAACCTCCTGCACTACATCCTTCGCCTCCTCCTCGTTGCCTAAGAACCTCAGGGCAAAGCGAAAAAGCTTGTTTTTAGCTGGTAAAACCCGGTTTTGGAACGATTCGAGGTCCATTCGATTAAATTCAATAACAAGACGCCTGCTTAAAGGCTTTGTTACAATGGTTTAAAAAAAAATTGAGACTAATGTTCAGCAATCCCTGCGGGGTCTACTTTTTCTTTTTTGCTTTGGCTTCGCCGATGAGTTTCAAATCAACGTTCTCTTTGGAGATATAGCTGTAATTTCCCTTTCCCAGGCCAGCAACCTTTTCCAGCGCCCGCGATGCCCCGGCACCTTTACCGAAATTAAATACCGAGAGAAAAATATCTTCCTTTGCGTAGCTCTCGATCAGTTGGCGAGTCTCATCGCTGAGGCCGAATTCGCCGTCAGTCGCCAGAACGATCCTGTTGTTGCCACCGCGGATGTAGTTTTCATCGGCTACCTTGTATGCCAGCTTCACCCCTGCATTACCGTCGGTTTTGCCTGAAGGTTTCAAATCGTTGATGGCCTTTTTGATCTTCTCTTCATCCTTAAAGGACGATGCCGTAAGCAGCGCCTTTGGTTTTCCTGAAAAAGCGATGATGGAAACCCGGTCTTCCTGTCTCATCATGGACAACAGATCCATCACCGAATTTTTTAATAACGGAAGTTTCTCCGGGGTATTCATCGAGCCCGATACATCCAGCAGCAGGATCATGTTATTGGTTGCGTATCCTTCCATGGAGCGAATGTTCTCCCCGGGCTCTGACAGGTATACGGTGTCACGTTTCTCTATATATACGGTGTCGTGCTGAACCGTTGTTTTCTCCACGATTTTCGTTTTTTCAACAATGCGTACCGGGTCGTGCGCGGGCGTTTCTTTCTTTTCCGCTACCTCCGGCTGGTGCGTCACCTCCACAGATGCCGGGGGCATGGAAGTTTCCCGCGGTTTTTCTGTTTTCTGTTCCGGATATTTTACGTCGAACAACTCCGGTTGTTTAATGGTCTGGAGATGCAACACTTCCTTCGACAGCTCGCAGAACTTGTTGTAGTCGTCGACAATATCATTATAATGGTATACCATCCGGTGGTAAGGATGTTCGTACGCCGACGCCGACGGGGGCTTGAGTTTGTTCAGCTCCTCACTCAACGCTTTTGAAGTCATCGGCAGATCTTCGTAAGGTGTATAAGGACAAAGCCCGTTGTTCCTACCGATCTTCTGGATGCCTTTCATGTTGTCGTATTCCCTGGCGATCACATCACGCAACGTCTCGTCTATTTTTTCCGTGCTGACTTTCGCGCCCCCGTCGCCTGTATAATGAGCCTTTGCGCTAAACAATGCATCGTGATCCAGATCGGTGAGCTGCTGTAAGGCCTTCCCGGACACAAACCACGAATTCCCCGCCTGCGATAACGGGTAGGTATCAAATACCTTCCTTACATCCTGGTACAACAATTCCTTCTTCTCATCCCAAACGTGCAGGAGTACCTTCTGCCTTTCCAGGATGTCGTACACCTTCTTCAGGTGGTCCTTTTCGTATCGTTTTTCCCTTGTTTCAATCTCCAGGGAAGCACTGAGATCGTCCATTTCTTTCAGGATATTCAGCAACACCTCGCTCTGCTCGTTCAGTGACCGGGCTACGGGAGCAGCCAAAGCTTTGCTTTCACTTATGGTCTTCTGGTACTGCGAGAGGGGAAGTTTAAAATCTTTATAGTCAAAAAACATGGCGCCTTTCCGTTCGAACGATTCCAGCGTCTTGTAGTATGCCGCAGTCGAATTAAAGCTCTTTAAAACCATCTGCATGTACCGGGTCTGACGCCACGTTTCGTTGATATAATCGACGTAGTTTGAGAGGACCTGGTATACGGGAACACTCAGGGTTATACGCTGAGCTGTTACCGGCACGGGTGTCCGGGGAATGTCCCTGAACGGTTTCACCTCGATCGCGACTGTTTTAGGCTGCGTACGTATCTCGAACAGGGGAAAATATTTTATAGACTTCAATCCATGGTAACCGTCGCCTTCGGCAAATTGCACGAAGGTGTTTTGGTCGGAGATGAGCGTACCGTTGAAGTAGTTGATTAATCCCAGGTACACGTCGTTGCTATGCTTGTCGGACTTTTTCGCTTCAAAGTTGTATTCGTCAAGGCCGTGTCTTTTCGCCTCCAGGATGGAACTCAAAGATTCCTGAAAGTGGGGCCACATGCTGGACGCAGGGTACTTCAACACCGGCTTGAATTTCCCCAAGGCAGACAGGGCGGCGTCCGTATCCAGGATACTTTGTTGCAGCTTGTCAACCGGCCAGCCCGTATGAACTTCCTCCTTCAGATTGAAGGTCCACGAGTCAAGGAAGTTCCTTTCTCTCTCGATCTCGCTTTGTATCATCATGTCCGACTTACGGTATGCAGTTTCCGTGGAACCCGCGAGCTTCTTGTAAACAGCTTGCAGTTCGGCTTGCAGCGCCTGTTGTTTTTTTCTGTATTCAGCGACCAGAAGCTGAAGTTCGCTGACAATACTTTCCGCTTTCGCAAAATTGTCCTGCTTATAGTCTTCCAGTTTGTGGTATGTATCCAAGGCCTTGCATTTCGCATCGATATTTTCGGCCGTCGACCGCAGGTCTTTCAGTCTGCTGTTCAACGGAGTGCTATACGTCGCACTCAGCGGTTTGCTTAGGTTCAGGGCATTGTTGAGGTAATAATCTTCGAGTTGAACAGGGCAGGTATACCGCGGCGCTCCCCAGCCGCTCTTTTGATGAATCGTTGGATAATAGGCGATGATGCTTTTCACAACAGCCGCAACCTCGTCCGACGACTGGTTGGCGTATTCTACATAACTATTAAGTGCCTTTTGTTGGACTGACGTTATCATTTGGGCAAGGCTTGGGGTGGAGATCAGGAGGAGTAAAAGCAGAGGGTATCGCATTGAATAAACTTAGCAAAAAGTAGAGAAAGAGCCACATTTCCTTTATAGGGGAAAGCGCAAAACGACCCGTGAACGGCGATTTTCGGTCTGATTCTTAAATTTTTTAAAAATACGCTCACTTCCGAACTAAACATCTTTACATTTGTTGTATATACAATTATCATTAAAACAATTTAATACAAATCGTATGGCAACCTGGAAAATGGACCCCGCTCACTCCGAAGTAAAATTTAAAGTGCGGCACCTGGTTATTTCAACTGTAACCGGAAATTTCAATCAGTTCAGCGCAACGGCTGAAAGCACCAAGGAAGACTTCACGGATGCATCGATCCGCTTTGAAGCCGACGTGAACAGCATCGACACCAAAAACGAACATCGCGACGGCCATTTGAAATCGGCCGACTTTTTTGACGCTGCGAATCACCCTAAACTTACGTTCGTATCAACTTCCCTCGTCAAAAAATCGGGAGAGGAATATGAACTGACCGGCGATCTGACGATTCGCGGAACAACCAAGACTGTAAAACTTGCTGTCAACTACAACGGCACGGTAAAAGGCTTTGGCGGAAGTTTCGACGTAGCCGCTTTTGAGATCAGTGGTAAAATCAACCGCCAGGAGTTTGGCCTGACCTGGAGCGCATTGACAGAAACCGGAGGGGTTGTCGTCAGTGACGACGTGAAGCTTGAGATCCTGGCCGAGTTTGTAAGGTCGTAAGTACTTTACGCGAACGCATCATCATACTTTCCCTTCAGGCATGGAAGAGGGGTTTCGCCTGGAGGGACAAGTTTGCGTCTGGATATCCGATCTTTTACTGAAATGCGGCATGAAGCGTTCTGCTTTTATTCAAAACTCTTTGTTAAGTTTATTCTCCATGAATTCACTAAAGGACCTGAAAACATTCAGCGACACCCTGAGAGGGAACGGAATAAAAATGCCTGTGCTTTTCATCGGGCACGGAAGTCCTATGAATGGAATAGAGGATAACGAATTCAGCCGGAATTGGGCGCTATTAGGCAGCGAGATTCCTGTTCCAACGGCAGTTCTATGTGTCTCTGCACACTGGTTTACCCGCGGAACGCTGATCACGGCAATGGATCATCCGAAAACCATTCATGACTTTGGCGGATTTCCCCAGGCGCTGTTCGACGTTAACTATCCCGCACCCGGAAGTCCCGGGATGGCCAGGGAAACGATCGGACTGGTCCGCAAAACAACGGTAATCCCCGATCACGAGTGGGGCCTGGATCACGGAACGTGGACCATCGTCAGGCATATGTACCCGGACGCAACGATACCGGTGCTGCAATTGAGTATTGACTATACACAAAAACACGAATTTCATTATGAGTTGGCGAAGGAACTCGCCACCCTGAGAAAGAAGGGTGTGCTGGTTATCGGCAGCGGTAATATGGTACATAATCTGCGAATGCTGGACTGGAATCGTCCCGGATCAGGTTACGACTGGGCGGAGGAGATGAATGAAACTTATAAACGGCTGATCACCGGTGGCGATCACCAGGCGCTAATTAATGTTGAGAGGCTTGGAGAGGCGGCCCGACTTTCCGTTCCAACGCCGGAACACTACCTGCCGCTGGTCTATACGCTTGGCCTTCAGGATAAGTCTGACGAAACTGTTATTTTCAACGACAAGACACTGATGGGATCAATCTCCATGACTTCGGTTATGTTCCGCTAGAAACAACTGAGACCCACCTTATAAAAACCTGTCACCCACTTCCTTCCAGCTGTTCAGCCTGTTGAATTCCGTGATGTGCATATTGTGGGGGGCGGTAAATATGAATTTTTCTCCGTTGAAGCCCTGCAGGTTATATGGTAAATCATCGATCATATAGTCGCCATGGACGACGGTTTTACTTCCACAAAACACAATTTGCTTCCAGGTGAGGAAAGAAAAATGGTCCTTCAGCCACTCCAGCTTTTCAGACAGGGACTTGGGAAATTCCATAGCTGCCGAAACAATAAACAAATCGTACTTTTTATTAAGCTCTTTCAGTACTTCCGGACTTCCTTCATTCGGCGACATCGTGCGGAAAAAAGTATCGCGATGCGGAAACTGTTTGATAATATCGTGATGTGCGGGAAATCCGTGTCCTTCGTCCTGGTGGTTGAGGCTGTCGCGTACTACCCGGACGCCAAATTCCTTTTCATAAAAATTGATGAATTGACCCGTCGCATCGGCAATTACATCATCCATGTCCACGATCAATCGTTTCGTCATGCTTTTTATTAACTTTCAGATATGCAAAGATGTTATTTTATGAACCGCTGTCAAATTTATTTGGCCGTCATCTTCGCTGTTTCCTTTTCCGGCCGGCGCCTGGTGGCGGGTATGTTATTAAACTTATGAAAGCGTCAGATGCACATCCAGGATGACATAGTGGTGTTTCAAAAATTCGACAACGCCATCGAAGCGAACATCGTCAAGAGCAAACTTGATGCTTACGGCGTTCCCTGTTTCCTGACGGAAGAGAATATGGCCAACCTTTACCCGGGCGCGAGTAACCTGATGAATTTTAGTGTACGGCTGCACCTTTTCCAGCACGATATGGAGCGGGCCAGGCAGATCATGTCCGAGAACAACCTGCGGGTGGATGATGACTCTGTTACAACCTGCCCGCGTTGCAGGTCAAATCAAATCGAACGCGATTTCCCGAAAAAACTCACCTTTAAGTTTACAGCGGCTCTGCGTTTCCTTTTTTTTGGTATATTCTATCCCGGAAAAAAGGTATACCGGTGCCAGGAATGTGATTTCGAATTTTGAGGGAATAGGCGACGCCGGCTTTGTTGGTAATCTATCCGGAATTAAATTGCATCACCAAGCTCTCCAAATATGTCAAAGATAATTATCGGTGTAATGGGTCCCGGCGAAAACGCCACACCGGAAGAAAATGATATGGCTTACGACCTTGGCAAGGCAATCGCCCAACAAGGCTGGATAACATTAACGGGGGGCCGGAGTTTCGGCGTCATGGATGCCTCGCTTAAAGGAGCCACAGAGGTCGGCGGACTGACGATAGGAATTTTACCGGGTGATACGGACAAAAATTCTTCAGAAAATGCACAGATCAAGATCATCACCAGCATGGGCAGTGGTCGCAATTACATCAGTGTATTGTCGAGTCATCTCGTGGTGGTACTGGGTATGGCTGCCGGTACCGCGTCGGAAGTAGCATTAGCACTGAAATCCAGGAAAAAAGTCATACTCCTCAACCAGGATGAGATCACGATCCGTTTCTTCAAGAACCTGGGCAGTTACAATGTGCTCGTGTGCAAAACAGTAGACGAAACGATAAAACATATCAAGGATTACCTTTCGGTAAACCAGCCCGCCTGATATTGCCTGATCATCTCTTCACGATTCCTCCAGTTTCAGTTTATCAGCCTGGCTCCTGATCAGGTTCAGATCTTCCGCGGTAAGCGTAAACCCGAGGGCTTTTACATTGTCGTGAACCTGTGCTTCGTCCCGCGCTCCGACCAGCACGCAGTCCATTCCCGGTTGCCTCGTTGTCCAGTTAATAATAAGCTGGGCGAGAGTAGCGTTGTACTTTTCCGCGACCGGCCTTAATGTATCCAGCATGGTATTGACCCGTTCGATATTAACCGGCTTGTAGAACCGGTTTCCTTTGCGCGTATCTCCCTCGTTGAAATGATGACCTGGTTTGATCTTCCCCGTAAGCAGTCCGCGTTGCAGGGGGCTGTAGGGAATGATACTCATACCTTGTTTCAGCGCCTGCGGTACTACATCCTTCTCGATTCCCTTATGAATAAGACTATAAGGCACCTGGTTCGAAACAATGTTCAGGGTCTTCAGCGCTTCGTCCACCTGACCGACCGAATAATTGCAAACACCTGCGGCCCGGACCTTGCCCTGTTCGATCAGTTTAGCTACCGCCTCCATCGTTTCGGCGATTGGTGTGGATGGGTCTGGCCAGTGGATCTGAAGCAAGTCGACATAATCCGTTCTCAGCCGGCGCAGACTGTCTTCACATTCCCGAATCACTTTGTCCTTGCCGGCGAACTTGTAAACCCGGAGTGGCTTACCGTCATTACCGGTTGTATCGAAGTAAAACTCCCCTTCCTGCGTCTGCCAGTTTAAACCATACTTGGTAAGTATCTGGTATTTGTCGCGTGCAATACCGTCCATCGCCGCCCCCACCAGTTCTTCACTTTTGCCAAAGCCATAGACGGGGGCTGTATCGATGGTCGTGATCCCGGCGGCAAAAGAAGCTCTGATCGCTTTAATGGCAGCCTGGTCTTCCGCTCCACCCCACATCCATCCCCCTATGGCCCACGCACCAAATGCAATAGGTGTAACTTTCACGGACGATCCGCCAAGTTGTTTCAGTAGCATACTATTCGATTAAATAACACCAATAAACAATCTCTAAATCATGAATAATCGCTGTCGCGATAGGCCTTTATCAATGCCAGTTCGCCTTCTTTACCGGGCTTCGCGTTGCCGTGCTCCATTCCCCAGATACCGCGATAACCCTTATCATGAACGTGTTTAAAAATATTTTTATAATTGATCTCACCGGATGTGGGTTCTTTTCTTCCCGGGTTGTCTCCGATCTGGAAATACGCGATCTCGTCCCAGCACCGGTCGATATTATTGATCAGATTACCTTCGTTGCGCTGCATGTGATAAATATCGAAAAGAATTTTACACGCCGGGCTGTCAACAGCTTTACACAACTCATAGGTCTGGTCTGAAAAGCGCATGAACAATTCCGGCGTATCGCTCAACGGTTCCAGTACCATAACCAGGCCATGAGGTTCGAATATTTCGGCCCCTCTCCGCAGCGCGTCCACAACATTTGCAGTCTGGATACCGATCGGAATATTCCGTTCAAAAAAACCGGGAACAACCGTCATCCACTTGGCATTAACGCGTTTTGCCAATTCCACACAATCCTTGCAGGTCTTGATGAATACATCCTTGAATTCCTGCTTACCGGTTGTTAACGATACCTTCCAGTTATCACCACCATCCACAACAAAAACGCCCATGGTCATACCCAGTTTGGACAGCGTTGAGCCAATATTGTTTTGCTCTTCCTTCGGGCGCTTCAGCAGGCCATTGTCTTCTATACCGCGGAATCCACGCTCATGCATAAACCTGATTTGTTCGACAAAATCTTTTCCGGCATGATTACCGAACATTCCGTCATGGGGTGCAAAGTTTAACACGAAAGGTTTGTCAGCTAAGCCTGGAGCAAGATCCGTCGCGGCAGATGGTGCGCTGAAAACATTTCCCAAAGCTGCTGTGGATGCAGCTGCGGTTAACGAATTGCGGAGAAAGTTTCTTCTTTTCATTACACAGTGATTAAGGTTGTAGTTTGTTGATTGGCCAAAGCCAAGATAAAAATTTCCCGGAAATTAACGTTCATGTAGTTACCCGTATCGCGTCGCGGAAAAGAACTTGGGGTCCGGCAACATCCCCGGATTAACATGTTTCATGCATGTTTGCTCTCCTTAAGTATTATCTTGCGCCAAATATCCGCGTCAATATTTCATGAAACTCTATATTAACATCACCCGGGCGGTCATTCAGGCGCTGGAGATGATCTTCGAAGGCAACAAGTATGCTGATAAAGTGATCGAAAAGGTCCTGAAACAGAACCCTAAATGGGGAGCGCGGGACCGGCGGTTTATAGCGGAAACGACGTACGATATTGTAAGATGGCAGCGATTACTACAAAATGTAACCGAAGCTGAGCCAACCGATTATTGGAAACTCCTGGGAGGCTGGTGTGTATGGCATCATATTCCCCTTCCCGACTGGACCGAGTTCAGCGAATTGTCGGAAAAAAGAATCTTCGAGCGGCTGGAGAAGATGAATGCCATCAGGAGGTTTCGCGAATCGATCCCGGATTGGCTGGATACACTGGGTGAAGAAGAGCTTGGCGAACGATGGGATGACGAACTGCATGCCCTGAATGAAGAAGCTTATGTGGTGTTGCGCGCGAACACGCTGAAGATATCTACAGGGGACTTACAGCAACAGCTGGAAGAAACGGGAATTGAAACGGATGCGCTTCAGGATTTTCCACACGCACTGGTATTAAAACAACGTCAGAATGTTTTCCGCCACCCTGTATTTAAGGACGGTCTGTTTGAAGTACAGGATGCCGCATCGCAGCTTATCGCTCCGTTTATGCGTGTTGAGCCCGGCATGCGCGTGATCGACGCTTGTGCAGGCGCGGGGGGAAAAACCCTTCACATTGCCGCATTAATGAAAAACAAAGGTCGTATTATCGCGATGGATGTCGAGCAGTGGAAACTGGAAGAACTTCAGAAACGTGCGCGTAGGGCTGGCGTGAGTAACCTGGAAACACGTGTCATTGAATCTTCCAAGACCGTCAAACGGCTGGATAACTCTGCGGATCGGCTCTTGCTGGATGTTCCGTGTTCCGGCCTGGGCGTACTGAAGCGCAATCCGGACGCAAAATGGAAACTTTCTCCCGACTTTATTAAAAATGTAAAGGAGTTGCAGCAACACATCCTGCGCGACTATGCGGGAATGTTGAAACCCGGAGGCCTGATGGTATATTCAACCTGCAGTATACTTCCATCCGAAAATGAAAAACAGGTTCAGTCCTTTTTATCGGTCAACCAGGACAAATACGAACTTGTGGACGAAAAATACAGCTGGCCGTCCGACGGATTCGATGGTTTCTACATGGCCCTTATACGAAAAAAATAGCTCCAACCGTCCCTGTAACAACCGGTTGCAGTGCTCTCGGGTTTTCCCTACCTTGAAAGCCCATTAAACCTTGTTCTTACGTGTTGAAGTCGCGAATTGCAGCCCTTGTGCTGACCTTTTCATCATCGATTCTTTGCGGTCAGGATTTTGTTTCCTATGACCAACCGATTCCAAATACTGCAATTAAATTCAGGATGGTCCCGGTCAAGGCCGGATCGTTCACGATGGGTAGTCCCTATTCCGAGAGGGGACGAGATGCGGATGAAGGTCCGGAAAAAAAAGTTGACGTCTCGGCCTTCTGGATGGGTGCCTTTGAAGTGACGTTCGCCGAATGGGACGCATTCTTTAAAAACATGGACATCCCGCAGACGAAAGCTATCGCTGTAGACGCTGTGTCAAGGCCGACCGCTCAATATATCGATCTTACCTGGGGAATGGGCCGGGATGGTAAGCATCCTACCAACAGCATGAGCCAATCCGCCACCATAATGTATTGCAAATGGCTTTACACACAAACCGGCGTTTTTTACAGGATCCCTACCGAGGCGGAATGGGAATATGCGTGCAGAGCGGGGAGCACAACAGCATTTCCCTTTGGAGATGATGCCGGTGCCTTACAGGAGTATGCTTATTTTAAAGACAATAGCGGAAACAAATTCCACAAGGTCGGCCAGCTGAAACCCAACGCCTGGGGATTGTACGACATGCTGGGCAACGTCAGTGAGTGGACATTGGATCAGTACGATCCCAAGGCATACGAGAAACTTGCCGATCAATCCAAAAACCCCGTTACCATGCCAGGCCCAAGGTATCCGCGCACCGTTCGCGGCGGATCCTATCTGACGGATGCTGTAGAATCCCGGTGTGCTAACCGGATCCCAGCCATTGCCGACTGGAATAAAAGAGATCCACAAATACCAAAAAGCAGGTGGTGGTTAACAGACGGAATGGGTGTCGGATTCCGTCTCGTACGACCCGTGCAACAGCCCGCAAAAGAAGAAATTGAAAAATTCTTTGCACAATATCTGAAATAATACGCGGGGTTCGCGATGTACCCCTTACATTCGAATAACTGGAACTTAAAATTTAAACAATGCCCTATGAAAACTAACGAAACGGGAAAGACTTCCCGCAGAGAGTTTGTAAAACAATCTTCTCTGCTGGCCGGAGGCCTGGTGGCCGCTCCACTTCTTTCAAATGCGGGTTACTTCAATTCCGTTGATGATACCATCAAGATTGCGGTAATTGGCTGCGGTGGTCGTGGAACCGGTGCCGCAATGCAGGCCCTGCTGAGCAAACAAAATGTAAAACTGGTTGCCATGGCCGATGCTTTTCGCGACAGGCTGGATGGCTGTTTCAATGCGTTGACCAGCGAAGACAACGAAGAAGGAAATGTAAAAGCCAAAGTAGCTGTAACAGAAGCAACGAAGTTTGTCGGCTTCGATGGCTATGTCAAGGCCATCGCGTTGGCGGATGTTGTAATTCTGACTACACCTCCCGGCTTCAGGCCGATTCACTTCGCCGAAGCGATCAAACAGGGTAAGCATGTGTTTATGGAAAAACCCGTTGCCACTGACCCTGCGGGTATCAAAAAAGTGTTGGAGACAGCCGAGATCGCGAAGCAGAAAAAACTGAACGTCGTCGTTGGTTTGCAAAGGCACTATCAGAACTCCTACCGCGAGTTGTATAAAAGAGCCCAGGATGGTATGATCGGTGAGATTACTTCCGGTCAGGTATGGTGGAATAACGATGGAGTCTGGGTCAACATGCGTAAACCCGGTCAGACCGAAATGGAGTATCAGATGCGCAATTGGTATTACTTCAACTGGTTGTGCGGCGATCATATCAACGAACAACATATTCACAATATCGATGTGATGAACTGGTTCAAGGGCGGTTACCCGGTTAAAGCCCAGGGTATGGGTGGACGTCAGGTGCGGACGGGCAAGGAGTTCGGCGAGATCTATGATCATCACTACGTTGAATTCGAGTATGCAGACGGCAGCATTATGAACAGCCAGTGCAGGCACATCAAGGGAACCTACGCGAAAGTGGATGAAATGCTGGTCGGCACAAAAGGTGTCATCAAGTGTGGTGATGCAAATATCACGCACAAAGGAAAAGTGCTTTACCAGTACGACAAAAAACTGGAGAACAATCCTTATCAGACCGAGCATGACGAACTGTTCGCAGCCATTGCAAAAGGTGAATATAAATTTGCCGATGCCGACAACGGAGCGAAAGCAACGATGACAGCGATCATGGGACGAATGGCTACGTATTCCGGCGAAGTGATCGAATGGGATAAGGCCATTAACTCCGGTATCAGCATCATGCCGGCCAAGTTTGCGTGGGATGCCAATCCCCCTACACTACCCGATTCAAATGGATTCTATCCGGTAGCAACACCCGGTGTGACCAAGTATTTTTCATAACACATCTGAAAACAAGCCGGCCGACTAAGCCGGCTTGTTTTTTTATCCGCCTATGCCCGACACCTTCAAGCCCATGTACCTGCGAGCCCTTATCGTCGACGACGATCCGGTGCTGCAGATGTTGCATCAAAAATTGCTTAGGTCGTTGTACATTGACTCCATTGTTGCAGGTACTGGAATCGAGGCGATCCAGGCGATCCAGAACCTGTCGTTCGATTTTGTCCTGATGGACATCAACATGCCGGAGCAGGACGGCCTTGACGCAGCCCGGTGGATTCGCGACGAAAAAAAACTGAACAACAGGGATATCCTGATCTTTGCGGTTACCAGTTTCTCTTCTGCAGAACACACGAAAGAAATCCTGCTCTCCGGAATGAACGAACACCTCCGTAAGCCATTAGATCCCGAAGAACTTAAGTCTTTACTTGAAAAATACTTCTGGTCGAAAACCATTCGCTGACAGGCGTTTTTTATTCAAATTTTATCCGGACGTTCACCACTTGCATCTTCCCGAAACTTTCAGAACTTTCACAAAATTTTAATGCCTGGTTTTGAATATAGTCACATCAATACTCCTTAAGTTCTACGCCTTTTGGGTATTCCTCGTCTTCTCCGTCTTTATGATCGTTCTCCTTCCGGGTATCGTTCTCCCCTTTTTCATGGGGAGAAAATTCACGTGGATCGGATTCAAGTTTCTGAAATTCTGGTCATGGATATTCAGTATGCTGACGTTCATCCGGTATACGTCATACGGGCGGGAAAATTTCCGCAAAGGTCAGTCCTACATCTACGTCAGTAATCACACGTCATTCCTCGACATACCGGGTATTTGTCTGACCATTCCGGGTGAATTCAGGGCGTTGGCAAAAAAGGAATTGTTAAAGATCCCCGTATTCGGATGGATTGCACAGTCTGCCACGGTTATTGTGGACCGGTCCAGCGGCGAAAGCCGGAAAAAAAGCCTGGACAAACTCAAAAAAATTCTGCTGGACGGAATATCCATTTTGATTTTCGCGGAAGGGACACAAAACCGCTCCAGGGAAGTTCTGCAACCATTTAAAGAAGGGGCATTCCGGATAGCCATCGATACACAACAGCCCATCCTGCCGATGGTAGTCGTAGGAGCGGGGCCGCTGATGCCGCCGGGCACGATCAAGATGAAACCGGGGAAAGTAAAAGTGATCGTTGGTCCGGAGATCACAACGCAGGGGTTGACTTATGAAGACCTTTCCGTGCTGAAGGAAAAAACGTTCGAGGCCATGAAAGAGATGATCCTGAGAAATCGTACCTTATAAAGGAGAGATAAATTCTTTTATATGGCCAGTCAAACCACATCCAGGCAATATCTGTTTCAGTTGCAATTGATCTATGGCGCCCAGGCAATGGCGGTTTTGGTTTTTGGCGTAGTCGCCGCGTTTATAGGTTCTTCCGCACAACCTGAGGCGGTCTACTCCCCGACAATCATGATCTATGTACTCGGCGGTGCTATCGTCGTCGCCCTTTCTGCAAGCCATTTTGTTTTTAATTTAATGGTCGGAAAAATCGACAGGACCTTGCTCTTAAACCTAAACTTCAAAAATACCAGTCAGCTGTTCTGATACGATCCGCCATTCTGGAGTTCCCTGGACTGTTTGCATCGGTGATTTGTATACTTTCCGGAAGCCTGCTTCCGCTGATGCCTGTTGCACTCATCCTGATTGTATTTTATTTTTTGCTTCCCTCGGTAGCCGGCATTGTTCAGGACCTTGGTCTGCCTGTAGGGGAAAAGTTGATCCTGGAAAACCCTGCAGGTATCATCGATGGAGCATAAAAAATCCGGGAGAGCCGTGTGAAGCCCTGCCCGGATAAAATCCAAACCCAATCGTACATCGGTCAAAGACCGATGATCTCTTTTAAATACTCAGACCTATCGTTAATACGACCGATCTTCCGTCTGACGACCACACTCCCGGTCCCGGGTAAAACTGCGGACGTTTGGTGAAATACTGTTTGTTGGTAACATTGTTTACGTTTAACCGGATAACTACATGATCCGAAGCTCTCCATGAAGAGTTAAGATCCAGTAGCCCATAGCCCGGCACTCTTCCCACCGATCCGTTTGCGGACGGTTCAACGGTGTTCAGGGCATCGGCATAACTTTCAGCCGTATAGCTGTAGAGAACCGAAATACTTGCGCGCTGAAACTTGATATTCATTCCGTTTCGGGTGATCAGGGAAGGCACACTTTCAACATGGTTTCCATCAACGCTCACATTGTCATCGCCGACCCGCACCTGTGCATCGCGGTATCTCGCGTCCATCCAGGCGGACGAGGTAAAAATCGAAATATTGACAGGGCGGACAGGCAGGTAATATTCGCCAAAGACCTCCGCACCATGGGTAACTGAATTTCCGATATTGGTCCTGAACAGGTAAAAGTTTCCATCCTCGTCTTCCTGCGAAAGCATACCCAGACGGTTGTTATAACGCACCTGGAATACGCCTACATCCCAGCGAAAAGGACCCGATGATCCGCGGTAGCCGGCTTCGAAATTATAACCGTATGCGTCCTTCAGTTCTTTGTCAACACGTTCATAAACCGACGAGGGTACAATATCTTTCAAAATAACAGGCCGGTACGCCTGAGCCCATCCTGCGTAAAGGTTTTGTTGTTCGGATAATTTATACCGTATGTTAACACCACCTAAAACGAACCGGTGTTCTATGGATGCAGGCAATTCTTCGGAAGGATAATACGTTATGGATCCGCCAAGGTCCGATTTACCCAGCTCGACGCGTAACCCGGGAGTGACCGACAACTTCTCCGTGAGGTTAAAGACGTTCTCCATAAAAAACGCAAAATTGTTCGTCTTGAAATGAAGATCGCGTCCCCATCCGGGCTGGGTTAACGTCAGGTCGTAGTCGGATCCCGACGTTCCTTTGCCCTGTTGCTTTCTGTGCAAGTCGTTCCGCATCAGCTGAACTCCCAGCACAATGGTTCCGCCCGTGTTCATGAGCTCGTAATTGTGCAGTAGCCGCAGTTCGGAAGTGTAGCTGTGATAGTTGTCTATGTCCACCTGGCGAAGGGCGTGGGTCAATGTCTGCGGGTCGATCGCATCGACGACATCGGCAGGCTTGTCAAACATCACGCTGCTGCGCGAACCCAGTACCGCGGAAGTCAGCCACGTCAGGCGCGTCCGGTCGGTCACTTTCCAGTCCAGCTCAACGGAAGGGATATAGATATCCGGGCTATAGTAGTTCCTTGACCTGGTAGACTGCCGTGGGTCGGCGTTGAACATGCTGTCCGTCAACTGGCCGGGAAGCTGGTACAGATATTTCGAGTGTGAAAACTCTGCTTTTACGGACAGTGACTTTATAGGCCTGTAGATCACCATGGCGGATTCGGCATTCGCATCGGACCTGCTATCGTCGCGATACCCTGCTGAATTCCGCTTGCTGGCGTATACATAGTATTCTACCTTACCGACCCGTCCTCCTATTGCGTTGTATGTACTTAGGAGTCCGAACGAACCTGCCGAGTTTACACTTTCAAAGGTAAAGGCGCGCGTAGTGTCTGCCCGCTTCGTGATGTAATTCAGCATTCCCCCGAATTGGGCCCCGTATTGCAGCGAGCCTGTACCTCTAACCAGTTGAATATGATCAACCGCTTCCATCGGCATGCTATAGTGGCTGGCCGGATACCCATACATGTCCGAATTTGTAAGCGCGTCATTCCTCCGGATATTGAATTCCCATCCGCGATGCGGGTCCAGTCCCCTCGTTGAGATGTTGATCTGGTTCCCCGTTCCATCCATATCGTAAACAAAAACGCCCGGTACCTTTGCAAAAATTTGCCGCGCGGTTTTTTCGGCGATGTTCGCGTCGAGGTTACCGATACGGATCACTTCATTCTTCTTTCCCGTCCAGATACGTGTACCTTCAATTTCAGGAAGGCGTTCAACGTTTGTTTCGCTCCGGCCATTGACGACAATTTCGTCCAGGCGTTTTGTTTTGATAGAGTCTTTTTGATCCTGCGCATGAACAAGGTTCCCAACCGCAGCGACCAACAATATGAGTGCTGTATTTTTCATTTTATTCAGCACCATCATTTTTTGCCACAGCAACAGTATATTCGGCAACTTCTATTCCGGCCGATGTTCCAACCGTTGCGTCGAAGGTCCAATGAATACCACCATATACTCTGGACATCGCTGCTTCCACTGCCCAGGATCTAACTTTGGTGGCTTCGTTTGGAAATACATATGCTAAAACTTCGGCTGCAGCAGCTGAAAACATACTGTGACCCGAAGTGTAGCTTGGGAAGTTTGGCGTCCCGGCGATTGTTTTAAAACCCGGAATTTGTTGAATCGGACGAGGGTAATGATAATAGTATTTTGCATCCCAGCATGCTATCCCGGCATCCATCATGGCCATATCCAGATAAGCAAAGGTCCTTGCCGTCCGTATCGGATTCATTTTGTACTTAACCATTAGGTCCAAGGCAATTTTGTCCCAATGTCCCGGGGGTGTATACGTTCCCAGGCCATCTTGCCAATAATTAGCAATCCTTCTCTTTTCCTCAGTCATATTGTTCGCGATGTCAACAAGATTCTTCACATCGTCTTCATATTCCTGTGATCCAATGGCAGGAGGTGGGCCAGGTCTTACATCTTCAACGTTGGGTACATTCCACATTCTCACCTTGCCATACAATGGAGCCAGCCCTACTGGTCTGACAGGAATTTCCTGGTTTTCCCATTTCCAGCC
Source organism: Chryseolinea sp. (assembly GCA_041742155.1). Classification (GTDB taxonomy): domain Bacteria; phylum Bacteroidota; class Bacteroidia; order Cytophagales; family Cyclobacteriaceae; genus Chryseolinea. Next base: position 110,022 of record JBGSJE010000020.1, read on the forward strand.
AAACCGTTCGAATGCAGCTTGCTTAATTGAATCGGCAACAGGCTTCGGGCACTGTGCTTTTTTCATACCGTCATTTGCAGCTCTTGTCAAGGCTACTTTGGCCACTTCCGACCCAATAAGTTCGCCGGCGACTATGTCACTCTCGACGTTAGTTCCTGACCAAATGAGGCTTCCCAGATGTTCGTCCGCTTTGGCACGTAAGTAATCTTCTTCCAATGGGAACATCGCTGTCAGAATTGCGCGCGAGACTTCCGCAACCACTGCTCCTTCGGATGGATAGGAAGGAAGATCGGTACCACCATATGCAGGTTGAATGGTGTTGTCAACTTTGGAAGGCGATGGTCTGTTGAAATCATATTTGTAGCGCCATGCAGTAATCAAACCGTCAAATTGAGCCACACTCAAATAAGCATATGCCCGAACCGCATAAGCCGGATGGGCGAATGGGAAAGGTGGAGGTCCATCAGGAGTGGCCGGGTTTGGCAGTGTATATGTTCCATCATCATTTGGCCCCGGAATAAGGTTATACTTTGCCACTAATTCCATGGCGATCTCTTTCCATCTTATTACTGAGTTGTTGGTCCAATAGTCAATTGCTCCTCGTTGCTGCCCGTTCAAGCCCTCCATGGCAGCTTTCAACGACGACAATTCCGTCTGATATGCAGGTGAAGTCACGTCTTCCGGAGCAGGTATTGTTATCGGATCAGGTCCCTCTAATAATATCGGGGTCCAGTCACCGCCGCCTTCATCTAAGTCAGAAAAATCATAGGCAGCGTAATTAGCCATAGTAGGCATTTCAACTTCACATGAAGTGACGAATAGCGTTCCCCAGAAAACGCCGATAAATAGTATGATTATATTCTTTTTCATAATTGTATTCTCCTAAATTTTGAACTGATACGTCGCTCCTATTCCGATGGTCGTGGATTTGCCAATATTTCTTCCGTTGATCATTTGAACATAATAGGCTAATACGCCAAGACCTTTTACAGGCTTGATATAATACTGAACTGAACCTGCCACCTGATCAAATTCAACTCTGTTAGTAGGTTGAGCTGCATTATATTTCCTAAGATCATCGCCACTCGTCGACTTCAGCGCATAGTAACTGCCTTCCAGCTTCAATGAATTGTCCAGCAACCACATTCCTACAACAGCATTGTATTCCCATGCATCGTGCACATCCATCCAGGGTGTGTAGTAGCTCCCATTGTTATAATAGTAGTCCCTTTCCACCTTAGTCTGCCCCCTGAATAAATGCCCTCCCGCAGCACGTGCATAAAGACCCATATCAAACTTATACTGGGCTATACCCCTAAAACTCCATTCATTTGTTCCATTACCAATGCTGTAAGGTCTGTAGTCGGAAAGATAGTTTGTAATCGGTGTCGAATACCCACCGGCGACCAGCAAAGCCAATTTCCCTTTCGCTATTTCTTTATTGAGGATTTCATACTTCATTGCAACACTCAGATCCTGAAAACCTTTAGCGCCTTGCAGGTGGCCTCCATTGGGCTCAGTTGATTCTGTTTTGATATAGGGTACAGCGACATAGAAATTAAGTTTATCCATGATCCCTATCGCTATCATTGGCACGATAGCTTGCCTTGAAACCTCCGCTATCGTTTCATTTTTCCGAAGGCTGCTACCCTCCCAATATTGATCAAATGCCCCATAATCATAAGTGAGTGCAATACAAGATTCCCGTTGCTTCATCATGAGGGCATCCGAGGGCGTTTGTGCCTGACTGGAACCAATACTCGAGAGAAAAACAAGCAAACTCAAAAGCAGCCGAAAGAAAGATTTTAAGACATGCCCATTCCGTTGAGAACAAAAAGTGCACGAAATTCGTGTGCACTTTGCAATAGGTAGAAATTCATCCATGTATATATAGATTAATAAGTTGTAGAATTAAATTGCCAAACTGTATGAATCAGGAAACACCAGATGAAATAAACTCATGATGCTTATCTCAAGGTGAAATACTCAAAGACTTAATCCTTCACGGACTAGTCCAAGTAAAAATCATACACTAAAAATTATCAGCTTTGAGGAGGAGGACTAAAGACAGAAATGGATCTGCTGATGAAAGAATTCAGAAAGTTTGTTAAGGCAACGGAATGATTCCAACCGGAAGTAACCTGCGTAATTTCAATCGTCGATGGTAAGAAGTCTTTGATGAAGCCGCCGAATGTCTTGGTGGTCTGCTTGGTGTCAACTGGCTTATCCGTAAATGTTCTTACATAGTCAGCCAGTGCCTGCTTAATACGTTTGCTGTTGTGATCCTTAATACAGACAATAAACAGCGTATCTTTTTCAAGCTTCTGCTTCACCAAACGGTAAAATTCACCCTGATGCTCAATTTCACCGTCGACGCGTTCGTACTCCGAGTCGGGACGGTAAGGGAGAGCCATAGGAACCTTCAGTGTGATGGTTTCATCGTCTGAGTACTGATGGTTATCCAGGCGTTGGGCAAGATCCTGGCCGGTTTTGTAGCGCAACCCAATGAACAATCCATAAAACCCCAATGCATTAAAGAGGAGCAGGAATACCAGAAATATGGAAATCAGCTTTTTCAATGGGCTTTAAATACTGGGCATATTTATCAAAAAAAAATAAATAATCAAAAAAAAGGCTCCGCTCAGGTTGCGTTGGCCATGACCGGTACGTCCCTAAAGCGGGACATAAACGACTTTTTTGGTTGAAAAAAAGTCTTCCTTAAAATAGTCCTGGAGTTCAAAAATCTGGTAGGGTCTTCGCAACTCGGCCATTTCCTCTTCGAGATCACCACCTTTCAGGTAAAGGATTCCATTATAAAGCGGATGGATTGAGACAGGCTTTATTTTTTTATTCACCCAACCATAGAACTCCTTCAGCCTCGTAACCGCCCGGCTGACAATAAAGTCATATTCTCCCTTAACCTGTTCCGCGCGGATCTGTTCGGCTTTTACATTCCGGAGCCCAAGACCTTCAGCCACGTTTTTCACGACTGTTATTTTCTTTCCGATCGAGTCCACCAGGTGAAAATTTGTTTCCGGGAACAGGATGGCCAGTGGTATACCCGGGAATCCGCCGCCTGTACCAACATCCAGGACATCGGCCCCGCGGGCAAAAGAGGTAACTTTTGCGATACCCAGTGAATGCAGCACGTGATTCACATACAGGTTATCAATATCCTTGCGGGAAATAACATTGATCTTTTCATTCCACTCCTGATACAGGGATTGCAGCATCACGATCTGCTTCCGTTGGTGTTCGGTCAGTTCCGGAAAGTAATTGAATATGATTTCAGCGGCTTGCAATTGGCGGCGATTTGGTCTTACTTAAAATGAATTTCAAAAATAATGAAACCGGCGAACGTTCTTGTACTGCTTTTCTTCCTGGTCATGATGTTTTTTTCCTGCATGCCGGTGAAAAAAGAAGGAATCGCTGTCCTCCGGGCAAAGATCGACTCCACATTTCTGGAAACGCCCGATTTCAGTGGTGTCGTACTGGTCGCAGATAGAGGAAAAGTTGTTTTTCACAAGGCGTTCGGTATGCGTGACTTCGAGCTTCAGACGCCGCTGGACACAGGTGATATTTTCGAGCTGGCATCCGTCAGCAAACAGTTCACAGCGATGATCATCATGCAGCTGGAAGAACAGGGTTTGCTTGCGTTTGACGACTCACTCTCCACGTTCATACCCGGTCTTCCTTACGCCGGTATTACTGTCAGGCACTTGCTCAATCATACGTCCGGGCTACCCGATTATCAGTCCGTTATGGACCAACACTGGGACAAAACTGCCATCGCCGGGAACGAGGACAATATAGCCTACCTCATCCGTTATCACCCTCCGCGGTTGTTTCTTCCCCGTGAAAGGTACGAATATAGCAACACCGGCTACATGTTGCTGGCCAGCATCGCCGAAAGAACGTCCGGCGAAGATTTTATTTCACTTTGCAGAAAGCTCATCTTTTCACCCCTCAACCTGAGGGATACCGACATCCGTACGAACGAGCGGAAAAGGGAAATTCCAAATTTTGCCCGGGGATACATATTTGTTCCCGGGAAAGAGAAATATGTGAGGGCGGATTCATTCCCTGAATTCAATTACACGATCTGGCTGGGGGACCGGAAAGGTCCCGGCAGGATAAGTTCTACGGCGTCCGACCTGTTGAAATGGGATCGCGCTCTTTATTCCCCTAGCCTGGTAAAGCAGTCAACGCTGCAAAAAGCGTTTACACCGGCTACGCTCCTCGATGGAAGTTTATCGAACTACGGTTTCGGATGGACTCTCGGCAGCGATGACCGACTGGGGAAAGTGGTGTGGCACACGGGAGATAACCCGGGTTACAAAACTGAAATAGTACGGTACATCGACGCCGACAAAACGATCATTTTACTGAACAACAACGCCCATCAGCGCAAAGCGGAAATCATGTCGGCATTAAAACACATTGTAAGTCATCATGCCTGGCAGGAAGAGTAGCCTTAGTAAAAACAATTGTACAGGCAGGTTTAACAAAAGCAGGCAAGTAACGGGTTAACGGCTGGTTAACGAGAAAGGCCGGTTTTGTTATGGCGCACTAGATGTGATCGCGCTTATTCTTCACCATTTCGAACATGAGTTCGCGGGCGCGGTGGAGCTGGGCTTTCACTGTACCCAGCGGGGCATCAAGCTCAACCGCTATTTCTTCATACGATAACTCGTGAAAGTAGCGAAGCCTGACAAGCTTCTGGTATTTTGGCGGCAGCTTGTCCACGAAGATCTGGATCAGTTCCGCCTTTTGCATACGGATCGTTTCCTCCTGAGGATTCAGGTTTTCATCCTCCACATCAATGGACACTGATTGTCCGTCATCATCGGTAAACGTATTTTCAATACTCAGCGTGTTCAGCTTCTTTTTACGGATAAAGTCGATGGTATTGTTCGTAGCGATCCGGAAAAGCCATGTACTGAATGTAAAATCCTTTTTAAACCGGTGTAAGCTTCTGAATGATTTCGCGAAGGACTCGATGGTCAGGTCTTCCGCATCGTCGACGTTGCGGACCATTTTGAGGATCATGTGATAGACCGGCCTTTTGTAACGCTGCAGAAGTTTGGCATAGGCTTTATCATCTCCGCCAACCGCCATGTCGATAAGCTTAAAATCCTCCAGCGCTTTGGAGGAAAACCGGCTTTCTAATTCTTCCATCGTACTTTTTTCGTTACTAACGCCAATAGACCGGTGACAAGATAATAAAAGACGTAAATAAAATCTAAAAGCGGTACCATCCAGACCTCAAACCGCTGACTTAGCCGCTTTGATCCCTGGTAAACGGTTAGCATAGCGCATGTTATCCGGACAGCCATCAGTCCGCCCGCAATAAAATAGTTTTCCGTTAAAACCGCCAGGCAGATACCGGTGAGCCATGATATCATCCAGGTCAGGACAAATGCACCCAGTAAAAACCGGTGACCAAACCGGTACCGGCGACCGACCGAAAGATGCCTCACTTTTTGGTGAAGAAAATCCCTCCAGGTTGTCTTTGGGACTGAGGGTGTCTGTGCACCCGAATCCATACAAACCGCCGTGTTCGTACCCCGGGCGTGCTGGTTGACAAATAAGTCGTCGTCTCCACCGGTCACAGCCAGAATATTGTTAAAACCCTTTGCTTCCAGAAACCTGGATCTCCTGTATGCCATATTCCGCCCAACGCCCATATAAGGATTACCCAGCAGGGCGAACGAAAAGTACTGAATGGCAGTCAGCAGTGTTTCAAACCGGATAAAGGTATTCAGCAGGCCCGGCTCCCGGAGATAAGGGGAGTATCCCAGCACAAAATTTATCTGGTCGTCAAAGTGTGAGCTCATGATACTGATCCAGTCGTTGCCGGACGGACGGCAGTCGGCATCGGTGAGCAGTAACCATTCGTAGCGGGCTGCTTTGATCCCCAGAGTAAGGGCATATTTCTTGCTGTTCGCGTGAGGAGGTGTCCGGTTAACATGAACCATCCTGACGCGATGGTCTTTTGCGGCTTCGGCCAGCAGCAGATCAAAGGTACCGTCATTCGAGCGGTCGTCTACAATAACGATTTCAAAGGAAGGATGTGTCTGAGAAAGCAACAGAGGGATCAAGGCTTTCAGATTTTCCTCCTCGTCGTGCGCACAAACGATGACCGAAACAGCCAGGGCTTTGGGCTCCCCGATTTCCTGTTTCTTCGAAAAGGCATATATAAATATCAGGAAGAATATGGACTGTACTCCGGCGGCGACGCAAAAGGCAATAAGTAAAAGATACAATGGCTGACAGTTAATAAAGCACAAATATAAAAGCCCGCTACGATCATAAAAGGCGAACATTCAATACCACCACGATAATTTCAATACAGGCGAGGTGTAAACCGGTTAACGGTACCGTGGAACACAAGGTTAACCCGGGTTACTCATAGTTTTTCACGTCGACTATAGAGAAGCAGGAAAAAATTCTGAATATTGTGATGGCCGATCCGCCGGGCTTTGAAATTCCGCCTGACCAAATTCAACTGGTTCAGAGGACGTTCTTTCAGTTAAGAATGGGGCCGTCAGAACAACGCACCATAAATATTACGGGAAAGTCTTTCAAATGTGCACGCACACATTTAATTTGTGTGCGAAAACATGTAGTTTGTACCTTTGAATGCTCAAAATTCATCAGAATCAATATGGATATTGGAAAGAACATCAGGATTAAAGATATCGCCAAACTGGCCGGCGTTTCTGTTGGCACCGTAGACAGGGTCCTTCATAACCGTGGCCGTGTTTCTGAGGAAGCCCTTAAAAAGGTGACCGAAGTGATGAATCAGATCGATTACAAACCAAACCTCATCGCCCGTACCCTCGGCTCAAACAAGAACTACAGGATCGCCGCCTTAATCCCCGATCCTACATTGGACCCTTATTGGGCGCAATCCAACCTGGGGATTATTCAGGCTCAGACTGAATGGGCCCAGTATGGGGTAGTCGTCGACACGTTCCCCTTTGACCTCTATAATAAAGACTCGTTTCACCGCCTGGCTCGTGAAGTGGTTGAACAAAGCCCCGACGGGATCGTCATCGCCCCGATATTCTACCATGAATCCGTCCCCGCTTTTGAATTATTTCAGAAAAAGGAGATCCCTTATGTCCTGTTCAATACAAATATCCATGAAGCCAAACCGCTGGGATTCATCGGCCAGAACCTGAATCAAAGCGGGCGGGTAGGTGCCCAGTTAATGATTCTCGGGCAACACGGCCCCGGTATTTTCGCTGTCCTTCACATTGACGAGGATGTACAGGATTCCGTCCACTTGCTGGAAAAGGAAAAGGGTTTCCGCGACTACTTCGAAGAAAAGAGCAAATCGCGATTTGAAATCATCGACTACAATCTCAATCCGCACAGTCCCTCATTCCGGGACCAGATGAAACAGCTCTTAGACAACGAGGCCCTTAAAGGGATATTTGTCAGCACATCGAAGGGCACTGCTGTTGCCGCTTCATTCCTGGAAGCGCACGGCAAAAACGATATCCGGTTGATCGGATACGACATCCTGCACGAAAATCTCAAGTTTCTCCGTTCAGGAACAATCGACTTCCTGATCAACCAGAATCCCAAAAGGCAGGCTTTGCTTGGTATCAGCCACCTGGTAAACCACCTGATGTTTAAAAAAGCGGCGCCGCAAATGGACCTCTTTCCGCTGGAGATCATCACCCAACAGAATGTCGATTCGTACCTGGGATCAGGTATTCACTAGATCAAGGCCGCATCGGGCCCGTCAGCCGAGGAATTCTGCGATCATAAGGGTATTTTTGCCCGCTTATGAAATTTGAGCTGACTTCATCCGATCCGAAATCCTCCGCGCGTGCCGGTGTTCTCACCACGCCTCACGGTGATATCCATACGCCGATCTTCATGCCCGTCGGAACCGCGGGGTCGGTAAAGGCTGTACACCAGCGCGAACTGGCAACCGATATCGGGGCCGAGATCATCCTCGGTAATACGTACCACCTCTACTTAAGACCCGGCACAGAGCTGATGGAAAAAGCCGGCGGCCTGCACAAGTTCAACGGGTGGGACCATCCCATACTAACAGACAGCGGCGGGTATCAGGTTTATTCGCTCGGAGCAAACCGGAAGATCGATGAAGACGGCGTTGTTTTCAAATCCCATATAGACGGCTCAAAACATACGTTCACGCCGGAGCGTGTTATGGATATACAACGACTGATCGGCGCGGACATCATCATGGCATTTGACGAATGTACACCCTACCCGTGCGAGTATAACTATGCGAAAAACTCCATGGGACTCACTCACCGGTGGCTCAAACGTTGTATCAGCCGTATTGCGGATACCGTTCCCGCTTACGGTTATGAACAGGCTCTTTTCCCCATCGTACAGGGAAGTGTGTACAAAGACCTGCGCGAAGAATCGGCAACATTCATTGCCTCCCAGGGTCAGGACGGCAATGCTATCGGAGGGTTATCCGTGGGTGAACCACATGAGGATATGTATGCGATGACAAGCCTCGTCTGCAGCATCCTTCCGGCCGACAAACCCCGCTACCTCATGGGGGTCGGCACACCGGAAAACATACTGGAATGTATCGCCCTGGGCATCGATATGTTCGACTGCGTGATGCCCACGCGGAACGCACGCAACGGCATGTTGTTTACGACACAGGGGATCATAAACATCCGAAACGAAAAGTGGAAGGACGACCTCTCTCCCATCGACGCCGAACTGGGTGGTTACGCCAGCGGTCTTCATTCAAAGGCATACCTGAGACACCTGATCATCAGCAAGGAAATTTTAGGCGCGCAAATTGCATCAATACACAATCTTACATTTTACCTCTGGCTGGTTAAAGAGGCAAGAAAACGAATTATTGAAGGTACCTTTGCCCGCTGGAAGGATCTTATGGTGAAAAAAGTAAGCGTACGATTATAGCAAAAGATCATATTTCAACGGATTGAAAATTCTAGATACCTATATTCTCAAACGATTTTTAAGCACCTTCTTCTTTGTGGTGTTGATTCTCCTGGCCGTCATCACCGTGATCGACCTGACGGAGAAGATGGATAAGTTCGCAAAAGCGGGACTGAATGGCATGCAGATCCTGAGTTATTACCTCGATTTTATACCGTGGATCGGTAGCCTGCTGGCGCCAATAACAATTTTTATCGCGACCGTTTATGTCTGTTCGCGAATGGCGGGACATACCGAGATAATCGCCATGCTCAGCAGCGGTATCAGCTTCCGCCGGATGCTGGTTCCATACTTTATCGGCGCATTCCTCGTGGGGATCATCAACTTTGTTCTGAACGGATGGGTGATCCCCAATTCGAATAAATCGAGGCTGGAATTTGAGATGCAATACCTTAAAAGCAAGTATTATTACGACCAGCGTAATGTTCATATCCAGGTAGCGCCGGACGTGTACCTGTACATGCAAAGTTACAACAACAGCAACCAGACAGGCTACCATTTTACCATCGAAAGATTCGAGAATAACCGGCTTGTTGAAAAACTGAATGCTAACCGTATCGAATGGGACTCGGTGAAACAAAAATGGACGTTAAGAGACTGGACAGTTAAAAAGGTCGAAAGCGTTTTTGAAGTGGCCAGCACGCCGGAAAGTGTACCGGGATTTGATAGTCCCGGGGTTGTAGCAAAGGACAGTGTTACCGGAGGTCCGGCGCTTGATACAGCATTGGTTATTCAGCCCAAGGAATTCGAAAGCGACTACCGGAAATACGACGGCCTGACGCTGAATGAACTGGATGACTATATCAATACCCTTCGCGCCCGCGGCTCGACAGGCATCGAGGTGTATGAAGTGGAAAAATACACGCGTTATACTTCTCCCTTCACCATTTTTATCCTCGTCTTCATGGGGGTTATTGTGTCATCACGTAAAAGCCGCGGAGGTACAGGCCCGCAGATCGCTCTCGGCTTTTTATTGTCGTTCGTTTTTATTTTGTTTTTTACACTCTTCCGTACATTTGCCGAAACCGGCGCATTACCTCCGCAGATATCGGTGTGGATACCAAACATAATTTTTGGCGTTATTTCAGCCATGATGTATAAATACGTTCCCCGTTAAATGGCCTCGCGAACAGATTACTTCAAACTTCATTTTATCGTTTTTCTCTGGGGATTCTCCGCTATCCTGGGTAAGCTGGTAACCATTCCAGCGCTCGAAATGGTGCTCTACCGCTCGTTGCTTGCCGCATTAGGAATGGCTGTTGTCATCAGGATGACGAGGGGCGATTTCCGTGTCACACAGACGCAATTGATCAGGCTTATACTGATCGGATTTATTGTTGCCGTGCACTGGGTGGCTTTCTTCGGATCGGCGCGGGTTTCGAATGTTTCCGTGAGCCTCGTCGGATTCGCAACGAACTCTCTATGGGCCGCGTTACTCGAGCCATGGTTCAACCGCAGCCGGATTAAAAAATTCGAACTGCTTCTCGGTCTGGTTGTGTTGTCCGGACTCTACATCATCTTTTCTTTCGACTTTCAATATAAACTCGGATTGTTCTTCGGTATTGTGGCCGGCTTCACCTCCGCCCTCTTCTCCGTTTTCAATTCCAGGATGGTCAGGGCTATACCGGCCTTTACCATCACCCTTTATGAAATGTTGGGCGCTTTTCTCGGCCTTTGCCTGTTTCTGCCCGTGTACAAATTCACCTGGGCGCAAGACGGAATACTACGTCTATTACCCGCTCCGATGGATTGGGTCTACATCGGTATACTCGCCGTTGTCTGTTCCGTTTACGCCTATTCAACCGCTGTTGAACTCATGAAAAAAATCAGTGTATTCCTTCTTCAGCTTTCCCTGAACCTCGAGCCGGTCTACGGTATTATTATGGCCGTCATTATCTTCGGCAGCCAGGAAAAAATGGGGTTGAATTTTTACATTGGTACCGGCATCATTCTTCTGGCTGTACTGTTGTATCCACTCCTCAAAAGAAGATACGACCGCCAGCTGACGATCAACTAAAGCCGGGGAGCCGTCCCGACCAGGTAAGCGCCGGCGCAAATTGTCCCGCGATACCAGGCTCTTCATCAAAGATCCCAAAGACCGTTGAACCCGTTCCGCTCATACTGGCGTACACGGCACCGTGATCATAAAGCCTGATCTTGATATCCCGTATGGCGGGATAGTTTTCAAACACTGTTTCTTCAAAATCATTCTTCAGCAGGAACTTCCATTTTGCCAACGGTTCCTGCAGGATCGATGCGACCCGGTGCACCGGCTGACGCGGACGAATACCGGCGTAGGCTTGCGCCGTCGATACGTGAATATCCGGTTTAACCATAACCAGGTATTTACCCTTCAGGCTGTCCTGCGTTTCCGTCAGGATCTCCCCGCGGCCGGAACCGATCATCGCTTTATCCTGGATGAAAAAAGAGCAATCACTTCCCAGTACGGCAGCGTAGCCCATCAGTGCTGCGACTGAAAGTTTCAGATCAAATACCTGATTCAACAGCCGGAGGGTATATGCGGCGTCCGACGATCCGCCTCCAAGGCCGGCACCTGTGGGAATGATCTTGTGGAGGTGGATCCTGACGGGTTCAAGATCAAAGTCCTTCCGCAACAACCCGTATGCTTTCACGCAAAGGTTATCATCCACGTTTCCGGGGATCGCCGTACCGGTACAGGTAAAACTAAAGACATCGCTTCTGATGACTTCCAGTATGTCCGTCCAGGGGACAGGGTAGAAGCAGGTATCCAGGTCATGATATCCATCCGTCCTTTTGCTGATAATGTGAAGACCAAGGTTGATCTTACAGGGAGGAAAATAAACCATGAACTGGAACGTGTAAAATTGATGGGAAAAGTTCCTGGCCGTTTATTTCGAGAGGCGTTCGATCAGCTCTGTTGTAATACCGGAACTGGAGAAACCGCCATCGTGCATCAGGTTCTGCATCGTCACCATACGCGTGAAGTCAGAGAACATAACCGTGATGTAACTGGCGCAGTCTTCGGCTGTGGCATTTCCGAGCGGCGACATCATTTGCGCAAATTCATAAAATACATCAAAGCCCGAGATACCTGAACCGGCTGTCGTCCGGGTAGGTGATTGAGAGATGGTGTTGACTCTTACTTTCTTCAGTTTTGCAAAACGCGCACCGTAACTCCTGGCGATCGATTCCAGCATCGCTTTCGCCTGGGCCATGTCCGTGTAATCGGGATAGGAACGTTGGGCGGCGATGTAACTCAGCGCGACGATCGAACCCCATTCGTTCATAGCATCGAGTTTTTCCGCGGTTTGTAAAACCTTGTGGAACGACAATGCCGAGATATCCAGGGTTTTGAGATACCACTCATAGTTCATGTCGCCGTATGGTTTTCCTTTGCGGATATTGGGACTCATTCCGATCGAGTGAAGGATAAAATCGAGCTTTCCTCCCAATACCTCTGTGGATTTTGAAACCAGGTTCTTCAGGTCATCCTCGGAGGTGGCGTCCGCCGGAATTACCTCGCTGTTGCAGGCTGCCGCCAGCTCATTGATCTTGCCCAGTCGCATGGCTATGGGGGCATTGGTGAGGGTGAATGTACCACCTTCATCTTTTACCTTTAACGCTGTTTTCCACGCAATGGAATTCTCATCCAGAGCTCCGAAGATGATGCCACGTTTTCCTTTCAATAAGTTGTTAGCCATAGGTATAAATACTCGTTTGTAAAGGGTACAATAATACAAATTTATTGGTTTCAATGGCATCCGGGCCGGCGCGCGGTACCCGGGCAACACCTGTCGGCCCTACGCTCTTTATGGGCGAGGGGAAACACCTGGCCGGCAACCTGGCGGTCAATGGATGTGCAAACACCGTAACTATTGTGAATAATAGGCTGATAGAGATGAATAAGAGAAGGGAAAATTTCTTAAATTTCATTATACCAAACTCTTTTTAAACCTATGGAAACCGCGTCTAGTTTTTTAGGCCAATGGGATCAATATATGACTATTGGGTCGGTGGCCTGTATCGTTGCAGGAGTATTAGTTCTGCTTTACCATGAATTCAAGGTCCTTCAGCTCAAGGATTTCAAGGCGAAGTATGACTACGTTAACCAGCATGAAATTCAGTACTTCTGGTACTCGGTCATCGCGTTTATTATCGCCGGCGTCATGTTCGCCAACACGATAGCAACGAGCAAGATCGAGACCGATGGTATGCGGTGGTTCTACGTTCGGTTGTTTATTACCATCAGCTTCGGCGTTATCGGCTATATCATCTGTTTTAGTTTGGTTCGTATCTATTATCCACGTTTCCTGGAGAAAAGGCTTAACCGGCTACGCAATGCACCCCGAAAATCGCCGGAAGGTAACGTTATGCGCAAGCTGGCGGCATCGGAGGAAGAGCATCACCTGGAGCAGGGTATGATGAAGCCCGGTGAAATTCACACCATCGATTACGATATCTGGATCGATGAAAAAACGGGGTATAAGAAAATTGAAAAATATCCGGCATACGAACATGCCGAGGAATGTTCGGAATGCGGCTACTACACCATGCGGATCGACACGGAAGAAATCGAGCAGGCACCCACAGCAAGCGAAGAGGGAATACTGCTTACCCACTACCGGTGCAGTTATTGCGGCCATCGTGAACGGCGCGAGGTAACGGTGGCGCGGCTCTCCACCAACGCAGTCTCATAAAAATAAACTTCGCTACAGGGTATCGAACGGCACGTCTGGATCAAGTATATTGGCGGGTCGAATGAAAGTACTATCCTCGCAGCCTATTGGTGTCTTCGATAGCGGTATCGGAGGCCTTACCGTGGCTCATGCTATCCGCAAGCTTCTCCCAAATGAGAGCATGATTTATTTTGGTGATACCGCCCATCTGCCCTATGGCGACAAATCCGAAGCGGCCATTCAGGCATATTCCATAAAAATTGCCGATGTACTGATGCGGAAGGGTTGTAAGGTAATTGTTATTGCCTGCAATTCCGCATCCTCTGCTGCTTACGAATTATTGAAAGAATACGTCCGGAGAGACACACATATTATCAATGTTATCGATCCCATGGTCGCTTTTATCCTGGAAAATTTTCCCGGTAAACACATAGGCCTGATCGGAACGAAACGAACGGTACAGTCCGGTGTTTATGCCCGCAAAATCGCGGAAGGGAACAAAGGCGTGACTCTCCACTCGCTGGCTACTCCCTTACTCGCGCCCATGATCGAGGAAGGTTTTTTCAACAACCAGATCAGCCATGAGATCATCGCCCAGTATTTGTCCGATCCTGCATTGGCTCAAATCGATGCGCTGATTCTGGCGTGCACACACTATCCCCTGATCAAGAAAGAAATCGATCAGTTCTATAATAGCAAAATGACTATCCTCGATTCTTCGGAGATTATCGCGGAAGCGTTAAACAAATACCTGACCAAAGAAGGACTACTGAATACCGGGGCAACTCCCCAGCAACATTTTCTGGTATCCGATTACACCGAGTCGTTCGAAGCAGCGGCGAGGATGTTCTTCCGTGAAAGTGTGCACCTGGAAAAACACCCATTATGGAACTGACATCGGCAGATGTAAGTTTCTCAACAAGAAATGAATAATCAGGACAAATAAATTTCACATTTTTAAATCTGTTTTTGAAGACCCATATTTGAAATTGATTGACTACCCTGATCTTTATACTGCCCTTTCTGCTGCTCTATACCATTGTAGCCATCTATGCAGAGCGAAAGATCTCCGCTTTTATTCAGGACAGACTAGGTCCCATGGAAGTTGGTTATTACGGTTTCGCCCAGTCTATTGCGGACCTCGTTAAACTTATCCAGAAAGAAGACATCGTTCCGTCGCGGGCGGATGGCCCCCTATTCAGAATAGCGCCGATCATAATATTCGCCACGGTATTTGCAGGTTTTTCCGTACTCCCGCTAGGCCCCTCATGGAGTGGAGCAAGTATCTCCACAGCGTTGTTCTTTTTACTGGCAATTGTTTCACTGGATGTGGTAGGAATAGTCATCGCGGGATGGAGTTCAAATAACAAATACAGTATGCTGGGAACGATGCGGTCCGCAGCCCAGATCATTTCTTACGAGGTACCGCTTGGTCTGTCCGTCTTATGCGTATGTATGGTATGCCAGTCGCTTGACCTTCAGGAAATTTCCATGCAACAGAGTATTTACGCCAAAGGTCCTCAATATCTTTTTGGTATTACTTCGCTTGGTATCGAAACAACCTCGATCGGAGGATTCCTCACCTGGAATATTTTCAGAATGCCGGTATTGATAATTGCGTGGATCATTTTTTTTATCGCATCCCTTGCTGAAAGCAACCGTGCACCATTTGATTTACCTGAAGCGGAGTCTGAATTGGTAGCTGGATTTCAGACGGAATACTCAGGCTTCCGGTGGGCTGTAATAATGCTTGCTGAATATGGAATGATGCTTTTAGTCAGTATATTGGGAACGGTTTTATTTTTTGGAAGCTGGGGTACTCCGCTGCCAAACGTAGGTTCACTTCGCCTTGCTGAATGGACAAGCGGAGAGGCTGGTACGTTGGCTTCTGGTTGCTGGGGTGTCTTCTGGTTGCTGGCAAAGGCCTTGTTTTTTGTGGCCCTGCAAATGTGGGTTCGTTGGACATTCCCGAGGCTCAGAGTTGACCAATTAATGAACTTATCCTGGAAATATTTAACGCCACTCGCATTGGTATTAATTGTTATAATCGGATTTTGGAAAATAAATTTTTAGTTGATCGCGTGAAAAAATTTTTTTTGACATTACTTTTTCTGGCAACCCTTGCGAGTGGCTTGACGCACGCGCAAGACAAGATCGACAGCCTGGAGAATGTATTGAAGAATGAGCTGCCGGATTCAACCCGGGTTCGGATTCTAGCTGAGATATCGTCACTAAGCCAATACATTGATTTTGAGCGAAGCGCCCGGCACGCGGAGGAAGCAGTTGAACTGGCCGAAAAACTGGATCTGCCGGAACTGAAAGTACTGGCCTATCAGAGCAAGGCTAATCTATTATCCAGCAGCGGCGACTTCAGCGCAGCTATCCGTTACGACAACCTTTCCCTTGAAAATGACATTATCATGAAAGATAGTGTCATGATCGCGCGGGACTTTAATAGTATCGGTAACGACTATTACGAGTTGGGTGAGTATGACGATGCCTATTATTACTTCACCCAATCGCATCGCGTTGCGAGTGCCGTACAGGATACATTCCGCATGCTTGTCGCCTATCATAACGTCGGGCGGGTATTTAAGGAACTCGGTCAGTACGCAAGAGCACTGGACCATCTGAACCTGGCCAAAAAAATGAGTATTCAACAAAAAGACGAGGCTGGAATTCCCTATGCATACGATGAGATCGGAGATGTTCAGTTGCGGAAAAACGAATATGACTCGGCGCTCGAAACACTGGGTCTGGCACTGAAGCTTTCCCGTGAACTACAGGTCAGAGAGCTCGAACCCAAAATTCACTCTAAACTCGCGACGATCTATCTCCGGAAAGGAGATTTTGCCAAAGCCCGTGCGTATTATGACTCGGCGTATTACCTCACTGCCCTCACAAAAGACCGTTTCGGAGGAGCCGAGACCGAACTCGGCCGCGGGATCGTGTATACCAAGGAAGGGAAATACACCGAGGCACTTTCCAAAATTGAAAATAGCCTGGCCGTTGCCAAAGAACTGAATGCCCGCGTACTGGAGATCAAATGCTTCAACCAGCTTTCCGTGCTCTGGGAAATGAAAGGTGATTATAAAAAATCACTGGACTACTATAAGCAATATAAACTACTTGAAGATACGTTGTTCGGCCAGGAAATGCAGGGTAAACTGATCCGCGACCAGCTTCGTTTTGAAACGGAATCAAGAGATTCGCGTATCGCATTTCTCAGCGAGTTGCAGGCCATGCAACGGGGTGAGCTTAAGAAGCAGGAGTTTGTCAGAAATATCCTCGTCGTGGTGATGGCTCTGAGTGTTATTCTTCTCATTACCGTATACCGAAGCGGTCGCCGCAGACGCCAGATCAACACGCTTCTCCTGAAACACCAGGAGGAAATGGAAAAACGAAGCGAAGAACTTGAGCGGCTTAACCAGGTCAAGGATAAGTTCTTCTCGATCATTTCCCACGACCTCAGGTCACCTATTAACGCACTGGCTGGATTATTAGATCTCCTTGATAAAGGCGCTGTTGGTCCGCAGGAACTCCCCAAACACATCAGAGAACTTAAAGCCCGGTTCAACCACACCCGAACCTTGCTGAACAATTTATTGGACTGGACACTCCTGCAAATGGACAAACTGAATCTCCAGGCGGGCAAGATCGATATCTTCAATATCGTGGAGGAGAACATCCAGTTGTTGAGCTCCGTACAGGGCAAAGACATCAGGTTAATAAATGAAGTTCCGAAAAGCACCATCGGTTTTGCCGACTCCAATACAATAAACCTGGTTATTCGAAACCTGATGACCAATGCCATTAAATTTACAAACGACGGGGGCAAGGTTGTAATCAATGCAAGAGACAAAAACGCGGAACTGCTGATCTCTGTAACCGATAACGGCGTAGGTATGACCAATGAAGTACTGAAAATGCTGTTCGATAAAACCGCCCCTTATACCACACGCGGAACGGCAAATGAAAAGGGAACCGGTCTGGGATTAATCCTCTGCAAGGAGTTTATCGAAAAAAACGGTGGTAAGATCTGGGTGGAAAGCGAGGAAGGCAAAGGCAGCACGTTTTTCTTTACCCTGCCCAAGGCAAGCTGAACCTGCGTTCTTAGCTAAAGTCTGCTATCCTGCAAGAAATTAGGGCTGAATAGTTCCTTACATACTTTTCCCTTCTATTTTTGTGGTCATATCATGCAAGGCACAAACGCACCATATTGGAGGAATATCGCGGAAACCATCCGGTCCCTGTCTGCCGGTATGAAAGTGACGTTCAGACACCTCATCGGAGCAAGGAGAACTCAGAAAATCACGGCCATTTCCGGGGCGAACTATTTCAACGACCGAAATGGTATCGCAACGATCCAATATCCGTATGAAATGCAGCCCGTGCCCGATAACGGCAGGTACAGACTTCACAATGAAATCGATGATTGCATCGTATGCGACAAATGTGCTAAAGTTTGCCCGGTAGATTGTATCGACATTGAGCCCATCCGGGCTACGGAAGAGATCGGAAAAACGTCTGATGGAACATCGAAACGTATATACGCCGCAACCTTCGATATCGATATGGGCAAGTGCTGCTTTTGCGGACTATGTACCACTGTCTGTCCCACGGAATGCCTGACGATGACGAAAGTATACGATTTCAGCGTAACAGATATCCGCGAACATAATTTTGAGTTTGCAGAGATGACCGACAGCGAGATCGCCGAAAAGAAAAAACTCTTCGAGGATTTTCAGAAAGCGAAGGCACCCGCATCCAACCAATCCACTCCCGCCGAAGAAAAAAAGGAAACGACCGCGGCAAAACCGATGGCGAAACCCGTATTCAGACCAAAAATAAAACCATCGGACCCACCCGCGTCATGAGTGTATCCTCCTTCATGTTTTATTTCTTCGAATGTACCGCTGCGATTTCAGCTATCGCGCTGGTGCTGATCAGAAATGTATTCTATGGAGCCTTGACACTGATCGTCTGCCTGCTGGCAGTGGCGGGAATTTTTGTCCTCGCTTTCGCGGAATTTATTGCAGTCACCCAAATACTGGTGTATGCCGGAGGTATCCTGGTCGTCATTATTTTTGGTATCATGCTCACGACCAAAATCTCCGGAAAACCGCTGGCCATCGAGCACGGCCACGTTTCCTCCGGTGTATTGATCGGATGTTCTTTTTTTGTCCTGCTGTCATCGTTTATATCGGTACAGTTATTTCCGCCTGCGAACCCATCTCTTCCGGCTTATAACGATATCAGCGTCATCGGGACCGGCATCATTACGGATTACGCCTTACCTTTCGAAGTCGCGGGGATATTGCTACTGATCGCTTTGATCGGAGCAGCCGTAACGGCGTCACATAACGCTAAGAAAACATAGATGTTTCCCATCACTCATTTTTTATACCTTGGAGCGCTGCTGTTTTCAGCTGGTCTGGTGGTGGTGGTTATAAAAAAAAATCTGATCATGGTCCTGCTGGGGATTGAACTTATGCTCAATGCTTCAAATATTAACCTGGTCGCCTTTAATCAGCTGTACGCATCGTCACCGGACGGCAATATGTTTGCCCTGTTCGTTATTATCGTCGCCGTGTGCGAGGCAGCCGTCGGTTTAGCGATCGTCATTCAGGTGTATCGTCAGTATCATACATCGATACCTGACGAAGTAAACGAACTAAACGATTGACCTTGGAGGAAATTCAACTATACCAGTCTTCTTTGTTCACGACATGCCTGTCTCTGGCGCTGACCCTGCCCCTGGGTTCATTCCTTCTATGCACCCTGATCTCCGAAAAATATTCCTGGGTCGTTACCTTCTCCTCCCCGCTCCTGCTCCTGATCAGTACCTTATGCGCTGGTCTGGTGTCATACTGGGTATGGAACCATGAGCCTTTTGTGATCTCATACACCTGGTTCACGCTTTCCGGTTACACCTTTACGTTCGGCATCCTGTTGAACAACCTTTCGGCGCTCATGCTGATGCTGGTCACACTCATTTCATTTCTTGTAAACTTCTACTCCACAGGTTACATGGCCGGCGACCCGGCAATCAAAAGATATTTTGCCATGCTGGGATTTTTCACATTCTCCATGCTGGGTATCATCGTAGCCGATAATTTGTTAATGGTTTTTGTTTTTTGGGAACTTGTTGGATTCTCCTCCTACGCGCTGATCGGGCATTGGAACGAGAAACCAGCCGCGGCCGGGGCGGCAAAGCGCGCATTTATCATTAACCGTATCGGAGATTGCGGGTTTCTGATCGGCCTGATGATCCTTTGGACATCCACCGGCTCGTTCGCGATCACAGACGCCGGTCCCTCCGCTGAAATTTTCTCGTGGCAGACTGTGGCATCCCTCTGCATCTTTTGTGGTGTCGCCGGCAAATCGGCGCAGTTCCCTTTATTCACCTGGTTGCCCGATGCTATGGAAGGACCAACACCTGTATCGGCACTGATACACGCAGCAACCATGGTCGCCGCCGGTGTTTTCCTGCTCGCCCGCATACATTTTTTATTCACTCCCTACTCCCTGGATATTGTCGCGGTCACCGGCTGCCTCACGGCATTGATCGGCGCGTTAGCGGCATTGGCTCAGTATGATATCAAAAAAATACTGGCCTACTCCACCATTTCCCAGCTGGGATTTATGGTCATGGTCGTCGGCGCAGGTGCTCCCGCCGCCGCGATCCTTCACCTTTTCACGCACGCTTTTTTTAAGGCGTGCCTCTTTCTTGCCGCCGGTTCGGTGATTCATAGCCTTCACCAGGCCCAGCACCAATCGCACACGGAATTCGATGTACAGGATATCCGGAATCTGGGCGGACTACGGAAGAAACTGCCGTTCACATTCACCGTTTTTGTACTGAGCGGCTGTGCGCTGGCAGGCCTCCCCTTCTTCACCGGTTTTCTCTCCAAAGACGCCATCCTCACTTCTCTTATGGCGTGGAAGGGAGATACCTGGAACTGGCGATATCTCGTATTCGTAAGTGCATTCATCGTTTCATTTATTACTGTGTTATACACCTTTCGCCTTATCTGGAATATTTTCACGGGCGAAGAAAAATCCACGAGACAACTTCACGTACTGGAATCACCGTTCGCCATGCGCGCTCCGATGGCTGTGCTGGCAATGGCATCTGTCTGGATACTGGTTTCGTGGAACCCCTTTGATTTTTCCGGTTGGCTATTTGGTTCCCTTACGCAGGGGAAGTACCTACATTCAGCCGGGATTTCCATCGTCTCCGCCGTTTGGGTGATTATTGCACTCGTCGCAGCGTACCTGACCCGTCGTATACCCATTCAATCGCGACTGTTGCTTAACGGATTTTATGTCGATAAAGTACTACGGATGGCTGAGATGCAGTTGCGGCAGGCAGGTGAGTTCACTGCCAATGCCGATAAGAAATGGATCGACGGATTACTTCACATATCCGCATACCTGCAGCTTATGATCGCACATATCACCGGCTGGTTCGACCGGGCCATCGTCGATGGTGTGGTCGATGGCGCATCGGGTTTTGTGCGGGGCGTAGGCTCATTCACACGCTCTTTCCAAAGTGGAAAAATTCAGCTTTATATTTTCTGGACGGCTTTTACAGTCATTATTTTTATAATTTGGACACTGCTTTAAATATGGAACAGCCGGGTTACTAATAAACACGTTGATGCAGGAATATTTATTATCACTTTTACTTCTTACTCCTCTGCTTGCGGCTCTTGCTGCCCTTTTTATCCCGGCTTCCTCCGCTAACGCATTCCGTTATATAACCCTTGTTGTCAATCTGCTACAGGTCTGTTTCCTCATACCGGTAATGGCCTCCTATCAAGCTGCTTCGGGCCTTCAGTTCGTTGAACAACAACCCTGGATCACACTAGACCTCGGATCATGGGGGATGCTCAAAGCGGAATACTTCATCGGCGTCGATGGATTAAGTCTGCCTCTTGTCATTCTTTCTGTCTTTATCATGCTTATCGCAACGATCTCCTCCTGGTCGATCGATAAAAACATAAAAGGATATTTTATTCTTCTTCTGATTCTCAACGCTGCTATTATCGGCAGTTTTACGGCGCTTGACTTCCTGTTGTTTTATTTGTTCTTCGAGTTCATGCTTCTGCCCATGTTCTTCCTGATTGCCATTTGGGGCGGGCCACGACGTGAATATGCATCCATCAAATTTTTTCTCTACACCTTGCTGGGCTCCATTTTTATCCTGATCGCCATGATCGGATTGTACATCTCGGTTCATGACCCTTCCGTTTCAGGACGACTGGTTCACACCTTCAGCATCGTTCATATGGCAGATCCTGTGAACTTTATTTCAAACTCCATCCTCGACCCTCTCAATGCGCATCTCATCGGTCCATACACGGCCCGGCAATGGGCCTTCCTGTTATTATTCTTCGGATTCGCGATCAAACTACCGATGGTCCCGTTGCATACCTGGTTGCCTGATGCGCACGTGGAAGCGCCTACCCCTGTCTCTGTTATTCTTGCCGCTCTTCTTTTAAAGATCGGCGGCTACGGATTAGTCCGGATTGCTTTCCCGGTATTCCCGGAAGCAGCCGTCAGCTTCGGATGGTTCGTCGGGTTGATGGGTGTGATCTCGATTATTTACGGCGGACTGAATGCCATGTCCAGCAAAGACCTGAAACGTCTGATCGCGTACTCCTCCATTTCGCATATGGGGTTTGTGCTGCTGGGTTTTGCATCCCTTACACCCGAAGGGGTAGCCGGATCTGTGTATCAGATGTTCAGCCATGGTATTATTTCCGCGATGCTCTTCCTTATTGCAGGTGTGATCTACGATCGCACGCATAACCGGATGATCGCCAACTATTCCGGTTTGTCGTCCAGGATGCCGGCCTTTACCACCATGGTACTGATCTCGTTCTTCGCGTCAATGGGTTTACCGGGTTTTTCCGGATTTATCGCAGAGATCATGGTGTTCCTTGGAGCCTTCAAGTCGAACAGCATCCAGGGACCATTGCATGAGAGCTTTGCTATTGTGGCAACGACCGGGCTAATACTTGGCGCCATGTACTACCTCTGGACCCTACAACGTATGTTCTTCGGGCCTTTCCACCTGAAAGGAAACATCCCGCCCGACTCGATATTTGATCTGACGAAACGGGAGTACATCCTGCTGTTACCCCTGGCTGTGGGCACGTTGTTTTTCGGAATCTATCCGCAGCCCTTAATAACGATTATCGATCCCTTTGCTAAAAATCTTGCGGAGTTTGTGCTCAGTACCGGTAAGAGTCTAACATTAAATCCATAGTTCCCGTGGCAAACCTGACGGACAAACTGGAGTTGATCGGGACGAGCCTTTCATTTTTTGTTCCCGAACTTGTGCTTACATCGGGCATCCTCCTGCTGATCACAGCGGGCCTCCTCGCAAAGAACAAACAAACACTCTTTACCCTTACCACATTCCTTCTTTTTTCAGCGTCACTTTTGTTTCATGTCTTTAACTGGTCGTCCTATGTTACGCCGGCACGCCTCTTTTCGGGCATGTTGCGGAGTGACGATTTTTCCGCGTATCTGAAAATAATATTTGATACAGCAGGTATCCTGACAGTCGTCATGACCTGGCGAACACAAAAAAAACAGCCGCACCTTTCCGAGTACTACGCCCTGCTCCTGTCTATTGTGCTGGGCGCTCATTTGCTCGTGATGAGCATGAACCTGATGATGGTATTTATTTCGATCGAACTGATCTCCATAAGTTCTTATATCGTCACGGGTTTTTCTTTTTCCAAAAACAGCGCCGAGGGTAGTATGAAGTATTTTGTCTTTGGGTCCGTGGCATCGGCTTTTATGCTATACGGTTTTTCCATGATCTACGGACTTACAGGAACACTGGATTTTTCTTCACCCGAATTCGTGAACCGCCTGCTGGAAACCCGGTCCGTATTATTTTTTATTGCCTCCTTAATGGCCCTTACGGGATTCTTCTACAAGATGGCTGCGGCTCCTTTACACCCCTGGTCGCCGGATGTTTACGAGGCCGCACCCATGCCTGTTATCGCTTTTTTTTCCGTCGTTCCAAAAATTGCAGGTATCGGTATACTGACAAAGTTTACGCTTGCGCTGAATATTTTTGGTCAATCCGTTTTTGACTGGCAGCTGATATTGTGCCTGGTTTCGATACTCTCATTAACCGTGGGAAATTTTTCGGCACTCTGGCAAAAGCGTCCAAAGCGGCTGATGGCCTACTCTTCCATCGCGCAATCAGGGTTCCTGATCGTTGGGATAACAGCTCTGGCACCGCAGGGTGTCCATTTTATGTTGTTTTACGCCGCGGTGTATACCCTGGTGAACTTTCTGGTGTTCAGCTACCTTCAATATTTCGAAACGTTAGGTTTAGACTCATTGGAATCGTTTTCGGGAGTCGGAAAAACTCAACTGTGGCCCTCCGTATTTATCCTGGTGGGATTGATCGCGCTGACGGGCCTGCCGCCAACTGCGGGATTCACAGCCAAACTTTTTATTTTCAGCGCAGTATGGGAGTCGTATCAGTTGTCGGGCAAAACGATCCTGTTGTGGCTATTGGTGTTCGGCCTGCTGAATACTGTTGTTTCGCTGTTCTATTATTTGCGGATTCCGTATTACGCCTTTATAAAAGAGGGCGAATCCGTCCCGAAAACAAATATTCTGAGTTTCGAAAATCTTTTTGGTTTTGTATTAGTTCTACTGGTGCTGATCCTATTCTTCAACCCCGGGTTGTTGATGGGATGGATTAATAAAATTAACTTTGTACTCTAAAACCGTTGGCCGTTACAGGTTACCCTTTGAATAACATCAGGCAGGAGTTAATGGTGTGACAGCATGAAACGTCCACATTAGTCCGGGGTAGCGTGTAAGCGGGTAGCGAAAACGACCATACCATGAGCGACCAGATTCTTCATGAATGCGGAATAGCAATGATCCGACTGCGAAAACCGCTTTCATATTACATTGAAAAATATGGCCCGATGTACGCCGTGAACAAGATGTACATCCTCATGGAAAAGCAACACAACCGGGGTCAGGACGGAGCGGGGATCGCGAATATTAAGATCGATGTTGATTCAGGCCACCGTTACATCAGCCGTTACCGTTCGATAAAAGCCCAACCCGTCGCCCACCTTTTCAAAAAAATCGGCAAGAAGTATCAGAAGGCACAAAAAGAAGGAAAAGAAAAATTTAAGAATGAACGCTGGCTAAAGGAGCATGTGGCCTTTTCAGGTGAGTTGTGGCTTGGCCACCTGCGCTACGGAACCCACGGTATGAACAGTATCGAAAATGTTCACCCTTTCCTGCGGCAAAATAACTGGAGGAGCAGAAACCTCGTGATGGCCGGAAACTTCAACATGACGAATGTTGACGAATTATTCGATCTGCTCGTCGGCCTGGGTCAACACCCGAAAGAAAAAGTGGACACCGTCACGGTCATGGAAAAGATCGGTCACTTTCTCGATGAAGAAGTTCAGGGTTTGTTTCAGAAGTATAAAGACCAATTTTCAAACCGCGAGATATCTGACATCATTGAAAACGAACTTGATCTTCCCCGTATGCTCAGAAGGGCATGTAAGGATTTCGACGGAGGATATACGATGGCTGGAATGACAGGATCAGGTTCGGCATTCGTCGTTCGCGATCCAAATGGTATCCGGCCGGCTTATTTTTATGCCAACGATGAAGTCGTTGTTGTAGCCTCGGAAAAACCGGCGATCAAGACGGCGTTCAATATAGAATACAACCAGATCGAGGAAGTAAAACCCGGTCATGCCCTGGTGATCGAAAAGAACGGTGACTTCGCCCAGCACTCCATCCTGAAGGCGGGCGAGAAAAAGTCCTGCAGCTTTGAACGCATTTATTTCTCACGCGGCAATGATCCCGACATCTATAAAGAGCGCAAGCAACTTGGCCGACTGCTGGTACCTCAGGTACTGCGCGCCGTAAATTTTGACATCCGTAATACTGTATTCTCCTATATTCCCAATACGGCCGAAACTGCTTTCTATGGACTGATGGCCGGCATCGAGGATTACCTCATCAACAAGCAGAAAGATATTATCATCGATCAGAAACCTTCGGTCGACTCGCTGGAAGACATCCTTTCCTTCCGCCCGAGGATCGAAAAACTTGTGCTGAAAGACGTGAAGCTCAGAACATTCATTACCGACGACGAACATCGTGATGAAATGGTAGCTCACGTGTACGACACAACCTATGAGGTTATCCGCAAAGGGATCGATACATTGGTTGTCATCGACGATTCCATTGTAAGAGGAACGACACTGGAAAAGAGTATCCTGAAAATGCTTGACCGCCTCGAACCTAAGAAGATCGTCGTCGTCTCCAGTGCTCCGCAGATCCGCTTCCCCGACTGCTACGGTATCGATATGAGTCGCATGGGTGATTTTGTAGCCTTCCGTGCGATGATCGGTTTACTGAAAGATCACGGTAAAGACTATCTGCTGGGCGAAATCTATGAAAAATGCACGCGCGCAAGGGGCCATCAGTTCCAGCAAAACTATGTCAAGCTGCTGTACGATCAGTTCACGGACGATGAGATCTCGGCCAAGATTTCGGAGATCGTCAGGCCGGCGGATATGAAAGCCGAACTTGATGTCCTTTTCCAGACCGTGGAAAACCTGCACAAAGCGATACCTAACAACAGCGGTGACTGGTACTTCACCGGTAACTACCCCACCCCCGGAGGTATGAAGGTTGTGAATCGCTCCTATGTGAACTACATGGAAGGAAAACTTGTCCGCGCTTATTGATCGACAGGAGCCATCCCTGTTATTCACCAATCTTCAATAATTAACATAGCGTTAATTAAACCGGCTTGTAAATAAACTGCGTACGATCGTATTTGACCGCATGCATAGATGGATCCTTATCTTCTTATTTATTACACCCGGGGCTGTTTTTTCTCAGGATGTTCCGCTCGTGAACGCGCATGCCCACAACGACTATGAACACAGCCATCCGCTTTTTGACGCGATCGCCAATGGTTTTAACAGCGTTGAGGCGGACATTCATCTGAGCGAAGGGAAAATACTCGTTTCGCACGATCGCCCCGATCGCAGCGCCAAAACGCTGGAATCATTGTACTTAAAACCACTTGACAGTATCCGGAAAGTAAACAACGGTTCCATCTATCCGCATTCGGCGATACCTTTCTTCCTGATTATAGACATCAAAACAGACGGCGCGGAGACGTTTAAGGCGCTCCGGGATATACTGTCAAACTATACCGAGAGCCTTAACCGGGGCGACAAGTCAGGCGCTGTTCAGGTATTTATATCCGGCAACCGGCCGTTTGACCTGATCATCAGCGATCCCTATCATCTTACGGCCATCGACGGAAGACCTTCAGACCTCGGCAAGGGTTTTTCATCTGCGTTAATGCCAGTGATCAGTGACAACTACACAAACATCGCAGCATGGAGTGGTAAAGGAACACCATCCGCAAAGGACATCGAGGCTGTAAAACGCCTCGCCGGGAGAGCACACGCAGAAAACAAAAAGCTCAGGCTTTGGAATATACCCGACAATCCGCAAGCCTGGCAATTTTTGCTGGACTGCGGAGTGGATCTTATCAACACCGATAAACTGGAGGAACTGAATACTTTTTTAACGAGCGGGAAACCGCGATAAACCAAACATTGCATGAAATCAACACGAAGGGAATTCATCCGGTCATCGGCGATGGTCGGGATCGGGTTTTTAGGATTATATAAGTTTTCAACCGCTGAACCCCTGGATGCAAACCCGGGCGCCGGCTACGGCCCGCTGATCAAAGACCCGAAAGGGATCTTCAACCTGCCGAAAGGTTTTTCGTATCAGATCATTTCCAGACAAGGTACACCGATGGCGGATGGTTTTCTTGTACCGGGTAAGGCCGATGGTATGGCGACATTCAGAGGGAAAAAGAATACAACTATCCTGATCCGGAACCATGAAAATACATCCGATGATTTCGGGAATGGAGCTTTCGGAGAAAAAAACGAGCTGTTGACAAAAGCCGACCGGAAGAAATTTTACGATTATGGAAGTGGAAAACTTCCCGGACTTGGGGGAACAACGACGGTAATCTATAATCATACGACAAAAAAAATCGAGCGTGAATTCCTGAGCCTTGCCGGTACGATCCGGAACTGTGCGGGAGGGCCGACTCCGTGGAATTCATGGATCACGTGCGAAGAGACGGTTGAAAAAGCTAACGGGACCCTGGAGAAAGATCACGGCTATACCTTCGAGGTCAGCGCATCGGAAAGTGTGGGCTTGTCCGAGCCGGTTCCCATCAAAGGAATGGGAAGGTTCAATCACGAGGCGGTAGCCATCGACCCGAAGTCAGGCGTAGTATACCTTACGGAAGACGACGGCGAAGGATTGATCTATCGTTTCATTCCGAAAGTTCCAGGCAATCTTCAGCAGGGAGGCAAACTGCAGGCCTTGAGTTTTAAGGAACAAAAATCAATGGATACACGCAACTGGGCCGGCATCTCGCCGCACCGGCTGGAACCGCGGAAGAAGTATGCCATCAGTTGGATCGACATGGATAATGTTGAAGCGCCTGACAACGACCTGAGGCAGCGTGGTTTTGCAAAAGGAGCCGCACGTTTTGCCCGCGGCGAAGGAATGTGGTACGGGAAGAATGAAATTTATTTTGCCTGCACAAACGGGGGGAGTAACAAGACGGGCCAGGTTTTCAGGTACATACCGGGCATTCATGAAGGTACATCACGGGAAACGGAAAGTCCGGGCATGATCGAACTCTTCGCTGAACCCAACGATAAGGATATCCTCAAGTATTGCGATAACCTTACTGTATCGCCCTGGGGAGATGTTGTGCTGAGTGAAGACGACGATCATCCTTTTCTCGTTGGCATTACACCGGCAGGTGAGTATTACAAACTGGCCGAAAACATCGGATATAAATCCGAACTCGCCGGAGTGGTGTTCTCGCCTGACGGATCGACGTTGTTTGTGAACATTCAGCATGCCGGTCTCACACTGGCGGTCGAAGGCCCCTGGAGGAAAGCCTAACGTAAATAAAAGTCGAAGCTGATGTTGCGCATACACTTGAAGTGACCTTTCGGACAGTCGCTGAAACCTTTAGACGAACAGGGCCGGCAGGTTACGGCATTGTTTTCCAGGACTGTAAAACGGGTCCGGTAAGGGTATCTTCCGAACAGGGGAATCGTGTTCCCCCACAGTCCGAATATTTCCTTACGGAAAGCCGATGCGAGGGGAATAAAATCGCTGTCGAACGTAAAAACCGCTGACGCCTGTTTAACGAGGCTTGCCATCTGATTGAAATTGAATTTGCCGCAGGCGTTGTACACGATCGTTCTTTTGTTCAGTTCGCGTAACCCTTTTTCCCAGGGAGACGAGGTTTGTTTTTCAAAAAAAGTATGTATGGCGTTCCCTGCCTCGGTATCTTCATCGCCACCCAGCAATACCACGGGCCTGTTGATCTTATCGCACAACTCGATCATTTTGTCAAGCGGCAGCTTTCGTGTGTTATAAGCGGCGCCTAAAGAAAACGCGACGAACCCTTTTTGAAACGGTTCCGGTAGCCACGTTGCCGGCACACGGTCTTTTTCGGGAATAAAATAATCGAGACCCAGTTCATCGCACTTTATTTTCAACGGTTCGATAGCCTTCAGCATACGATCCGTGATGTGCAGATTCGGCAACTGGTTTATCCTGAAATTAATCATGAGCCATCGCTGCCGGTAATCTCGCGGAGGTGTGTATGCGGCAGGCGCGACCAACCGGCCTAACATCCAGGATCTCTCCGTACCCAGGTTCACCGTCAGGTTGAATTTTTCCTTTTCAAGGTCACGCCATGTCTCCAGGAAAGAGGTACCGGCAACATGGATCTTATCGATGTATGGGTTCTCATCCAGTAAAAAAGAAAGGTGAGGTTTCACCAGGCAGTGCACCCTGGCATCATCCAATTGCACTTTTAGCATGCGGATAACAGGTGTTGAAAATACCACATCCCCGACCGAACTCCCGCATATCACTAATACTTTCATTTCTGTTTGTATTGTCGGGGAAAATACAAAGACTATTTACTAATTTGTAAAGCCTAATACACAAAAAAATATGAACCATTGGCTATTAAAAAGCGAGCCCGGCACTTTCTCCTGGGACGACCTTGTCCGCGATAAAAAAACGGGATGGGATGGCGTCCGGAATTTCCAGGCCCGTAACAATCTCAAAGCAATGAAAAAAGGAGACCTGGCATTTTTTTATCATAGCATGGAAGACAAATCCATAGTAGGTATAGCCAAGATCACCAAAGAACATTATCCTGACCCAAAGGACAACGAGTGGGTAGCTGTTGAAATTGCGCCGGTCAAAAAACTTAAAAAACCCGTTTCGCTCGCACAAATTAAAGCGGACAAACGTTTAACCGATATGGTGCTGGTGAAGTCATCCCGCCTCTCGGTTCAACCCGTCAGGGAGGGAGAGTTCGATCTGATCGTTTCGTTAAGTGAAGCATAAACAGGCAAGCTTTACCGTCACCCATTCACAAAAGTCATAAGGCCGAGATAGCATGTACAGCACAACAACCCGCGAAACAACGCACAACATACAGGTGTTAAATGGTCTGCGCTTTGGACCGATAATGTACCTCGTGATTCTTTTGAGCGTTCCGGTTGTTTCGCTTGCTCAAATCTCACAGCCACACCGTTATGAAAGAATCCAGAAAGGATCGGATGAATACTTTTCGCTGATCTCGTTAAAAGAAGAGGGACTGGCGCTCTTTCGCGAGCTGAACAAATTCAATTCGGGAAATCAAACCTGGGAACTCGTTCTTCTTGACACTGCGCTGCACGAGAACAGCAGGCTTGAACTCGAAATCAAGGATCGGTACAAAATGATCGGTTATGATTACACACCCGGTCATTTATACTTCCTGTTCCGCACCGGCGAGACCACCAAGAACGATTTTGAACTTATTGACATCGATCTGAAAGGTTCCGAGGCGGGTCGTCATCAATTTAAACCCGACCTTGATTTTAAACTGACGCACTTTGTAAAGGCAGGGAGTAACTTTGTTTTCGGCGGATATGTTAATAACGAGCCGGCGGTAGTACTTTTTGAGCTACCGGACAATCGCATTCGTGTAATTCCCGGATTCTTCCAAAAAGATACAGAACTGGTCGACCTCCGGACCAATCAGAACCAGACATTTAACACGGTATTGGCCGACCGGGGATCAAAAGAGAATCGCAAGCTTGTATTTCGTACCTATGATGAAGCGGGTAAGCTACTCCTGGAAGATGTGGTGCCGATCGATGAGCAGAAGACGCTTCAGACAGGTATTACAAGCGGTCTGGAACGCGAGGACCTCGCCATCCTGGGAACGTGGGGCGAAAGGAACTCAAAACAGTCAATCGGATTTTATTTTATGGCTGTCGATCCCTTTAATGAACAACAGATCCGATACATTGATTTCGGGCAGTTATCTCACTATACTGATTTCCTCAGTCCCAAGCGTGCGGAACGAGTGAAGTTAAATTCCCAAAACGACGCCAAGGAGGGAAAAATACCCAACTTCACGTCCTATGTGATGCCGTTTAAGCTGACTGAATATAAGGACGGTTTTTTACTGCTGGCCGAGGTCTACAATCCGATTTCCAATGTCAGCCCCTACTATTCCAATCCCTATTATTACAATCCTTATTACAGTCCTTACGGAATGTACCCTTATGGCGGTTTTTATTACCCTGGCATGAGCCGCATGTACAGACCTTATTCGTATAGCAGCAATGCGCGAAATGTGGACGAAATCAAGACCACGCAGACCGTACTGCTTTCCATTGACGGGAAAGGAAAAGTCGCCTGGGATCACAGTTATAACATCGACGAAATCAAAATGCCCGGTGTGGAACAAGTCGCTGATTTCACCCTTTCAAACGATCAGCTGTGTTTCATTTATAAAAAGGAATCCGAACTAAAAGTCAAGACGGTTGTTTTATCAACCGATACTTCGGCGGAAGTGACTGAAAAGATAAAGACGACGGATACCGGGGATATCATACGATCTGAAAAAGAATTTGAGGGAGGCGTGAGGCAATGGGTGGGAAATACTTTTTACGTGTGGGGCTACCATACGATCAGGAATTCAGCCAAAGAAGACAGGGTACGCGATGTTTTTTACATTAACAAGGTCGTGGTTAAGTAATGGAGCCGGACAACTTCTCCTTTATTTCCTATGCTTGTCCGGAGTCAACGCCCAACAGGTATTGCAGACCAATCGTTATGAGGTCGCTGCAGGCAGGGATGAAAAATCCTTCGAGGTAATTCCCGCGGCGCAAGACGGTATTTTCCTCTACCGGCGACTATTCAGTGCTCCAACAGATCACATCGAGATCGTCAAACTGGATACAAGCTTTCAGGAATCATGGAAGGGATTCCTGCCCGTCGACAAGCGATACCTGCTGATGGGTAAAAAAGCCGAGAATCAGAAGTTGTTCTTCCTCTTCCGATACAGCGACTACACCCGCAATAATTTTCAGCTTTTTTCAATCGATCAGTCAAACGGTTCATTCCTGAAGTACGAAATCCGGAATTTTATCCCATTTGCACCTACGGAATTCCAGGTTACTGAAAAGGCGGCAATCATGGGAGGTTACTATAACGAAGTACCCGTAGTTGTGTACTATTCCTTTCAAACGGAAAAAACGAAAATATTACCAGGCCTCCTCAATGAATCCGGTGAGCTGACGCAGGTAAAAATATACCCGGACGGAACATTCGATGTGTTGATAAGCGCCAAAAATTACAAAGGCCAGCAAACGGTATTCATTAAGAACTACGATAGCGATGGAAATATTCAGACGAATTATGGTCTGACACCGGAAGACTCCAAACACCTGATCTTTGCGAGGTCGATGAAGACCACCAACAACATGCAACTGGTTGCCGGTGTATTCGGAGGGCGGAATTCATTATACTCCCGGGGTCTTTTCCTGGCAAGCATCGATCCGTCGGGAATGCAACAATTGAAATACTATAACTACGGCGACCTCGAGAATTTCTTTAAATACATGAAGGCCAAGCGGGAGTTACGCGTCCGGCAACGGATCGAACGACGGAAAATAAAAGGAAAAAAAACACGCTTCAACTACCGCTTCCTCGTCCATGAAATTGTCCCGTATAACAATCAATACGTGTTGCTTGGAGAAGCTTTTTATCCGCATTACATCTCAACGGATCGAATGATGTACAGTGGTTTCTTCAGTCCTAATACAGTGTTTCAAAATTCAATGATCAGGGACGGACGCATTTTTGACGGCTACAGTTATACCCACGCGGTCGTAATGGGGTTTGACCTCAACGGAAAATTACTTTGGGACAACAGCTTTGAAATAAACGATGTCAGGACGTTTACCCTGGAACAATTTGTAAAGTTGGAGGTTCAGAAAGACAAAATAGTTTTGTTATATCTCTTCGACAACGAGTTGCGTTCAAAAATTATCAAGGGAAACGAAGTACTGGAGGGAAAAACATTTGAACCGATCAAAACAAAAGCGGAAAATGAAGTGGTCGTAAAAAGGGAACAAACCGATCTGAATAAACTGGACTACTGGTACGGCGACTACTTTTACGCCTATGGCATTCAGGAGATAACAAACCCGGGCACGGGCAAACGAAGGGTGTTCTTTATCAACAAGATCACCTACCGGTAACCACCCGGCCACGATCGCCTAGGCGGGGTTCGGAAAAATTCGTAAATAGAACACTCAACTTTCCGCTGCCGGCATTACTTCAAACTTCACTATTATGAAATTCTTAAGGATCGGGTTTGCATTCATTTTCTTTTTTATGCCGGCGTTCAGGAGTGTCGGCCAGGTTGCGAAATCTCCGGTGCGCGTGGCCGTTGCCGGCATCACGCACGGTCACGTGGGCTGGATATTGAGAAAAAAGGATAATGCGGATGTTACGCTGGTTGGTATCTACGAGAAGGACGTTGATCTGTCGAAAAAATATGCCAGTCAGTATGGTCTGAATCCCGCATTATTCTATACGGATCTGAACAAGATGCTGGAGACAATTAAACCACAGGCTGTAGTTGCTTTTGGCTCTATCTATGAACACATGGCCGTTGTTGAAGCCTGCGCCCCCAGGGGTATACATGTTATGGTGGAGAAGCCGCTGGCCACCACCATTGCCCAGGCGATGAGAATGGAGGAGCTGGCGAAAAAGAACAGGATCTATTTGCTCACGAACTACGAAACGTCGTGGTATCCGACCACGGAAAAGACCTATCAGCTGGCCAACGACAGTAACTATGTGGGCACCATCCGGAAGGTGGTGATTCATGATGGGCACGAAGGACCAAAAGAGATCGGCGTCGGAAAGGAATTTTTGGATTGGCTTACCGACCCTGTTCAGAACGGTGGTGGTGCGTTGGTGGATTTCGGCTGTTATGGCGCCAACCTGATGACCTACCTGATGAAAGGAAAAGAACCGGTTTCCGTTACGGCTGTTACGCGTCAGTTCAAGCCCGCTATATACGCCCGTGTAGATGATGAAGCGACGATCATCGTTTCCTATCCCGATGCGCAATGTATCATTCAGGCTTCCTGGAACTGGCCTTTTGGAAGAAAGGATATGGAGGTTTACGGCGAGACAGGATACATCATCGCTGCTAACAATGCCACGCTACGGCTCCGGAACGACAAAAACAGTCCGGAGGTGACAAAACAATTCACCCCTGCCGAGGTCGGCGTGTACCAGGATCCGTTCAGCTACTTTGCCGACGTCATTACGGGAAAGATAAAGCTGCCCGCGAACGGACTGTATTCACTGGAGAACAATGTCACCGTTGTGCGCATTCTGGATGCCGCCCGCGAATCGGCTAATACGCGCAAAACGGTGTATCTTCAGAAAGGGTCAAAATCGAAATAAGAGTACCATCCTTACCACACCGCGAGGCATGGAAAGAATGATACTCCGGAGAACTTTAGTCCGCCTTCCAGCCCAAAATCTTCGAATTTCCCCGAAGTGAATAATTAAGCAGGAGGGGTTTGCCCTCGTATTTAACAACGGCTTCGTTGTCTAGGTTAATGAGTTCAATAAGCCGTGTTGGTCCTAGAATAATGAGGGAGTTTCCCTTGACTGATTCACACCAGACGGTATCGCAGGAGAGTTGACTAAGATCCAGCGTACAATTTCCGTCCATTCCCCGGATCATCAGTTTTTTGCACACACCGGTAAAGGATGCCGCTCCGGCGCCGGAAATATTAAATTCTACCGTGTTTTTACCGCAATAGATCAGACCTGACAGGTTAAAATTTCCGATCGCCGTAATCTTTGCGTCCCCATAATTCCCGATGACTATCGAGTCGTTCTTGTGATCCCCGATAAACTCTATGTTTCTCGCCTTCGCAAATGTTTTAACCATAGGATGTAAAAGACAAAGTTTGAAGAAGTCACCACGTAGCCGGACGCGATCCGTAGGCTTTTCAAAAGACGCCAGCTCACCACCCAATGGCAATTTTTACATTGAAAATATAAAAAAAAGATGAGGCTAAAATGAGTTAATAATTTGACATTCAGCTAATTGAAAAAAAACTGACGGTCTGAAAATATTAATGAAATATCGGGGCTACGCCGTCTTTATTCCCATGATTTTCTGCTCGAATTCCTCGTTTGGAATTCTGCTCTTGCTCTTGACCCGGGTTTTGTAAGCGTAGATCGTATTGACGGAATAATTGAGGATCTTCGCAATCTTTTCCGTATCGCTGATACCCATTCGTATCAGGGCAAAAATCCTTAATTCCGTGTTCAGCAATTGGTTGTCCTTCAACGTGATCCTGTCTTTTTCCTCAAAAAATGAGTTGAAAATGGTGACGAAGTCGGGGAAAAG
The DNA here is from genome assembly GCA_041742155.1 of Chryseolinea sp. Classification (GTDB taxonomy): domain Bacteria; phylum Bacteroidota; class Bacteroidia; order Cytophagales; family Cyclobacteriaceae; genus Chryseolinea. The sequence continues at coordinate 145,539 of JBGSJE010000020.1, forward strand.
CTTCAAAAAAACCTTGTCAAAACTGAAATATAAGGCCTCCCGCTCGCGCTTCAGGTCGATATTGTTGACGATAAACTTGATATCATCAAACTTCCGGTTAACCAGTTTATGATCCACCGCCCTTTTGAACTCTTCAATCTTGTCGACGTACTCCGAGTTGATGTTAAAATAATAGCCGATGTACTCTTCCTTGATAGCGTTCGCTTCCCGGAGTGTGTTATTGATCTCCCGGAGGCGATCATTTGCTTCGGTAATTCTCAACTCCGCGGCTTTTAAGCGTTTCAGCTGTTTTACAATGACGATCACAAATACAAAAACGAGGACCGACAAAACGGTCACCACCGACGCATAGGTTATCCACAGTTTCCGCTGGGCTTCAGCGCTGTTAAGCCTTTTTGCAGCAATCACGGGCAAGAGGGAGCCTATCTCCACTTTTCGTTGCCGTGCACCGTAATAGATGGCGTCGTCCATAGCCTGTTCGATAAAGATGTACGCGTTATCGATATCACCCTGCTCGTAGAGTATTTTAGCAAGCGTATATACGGCAGCCGTTTCCTTAGTCGCTACCTGAATGTCGGCCAGGGAGGCATACACCATGTATTCAATGGCTTTCTCCTTCTCTCCGAGGGCATTGTAGATGTAGCTCAGGTTATGGCAATTCACGGCCCGTTGTTGCGGGGTGAGGTTGAAACGTTTCAGCACCTCGTTGAGGTAGTCCGTCGCTTCCCGGAGGTTTTGATTTTTCAGGTTCTGAAGCCCATTCAGGTAGAGGTAGTCGTATGAGTCGGGGCTACTCTGGTTCTTCGCAGAATCCATATACAGGTTGGCCCGTTTTGCATACTCGGTCTGGTAATAGCTGTCGTTGTTATAGGTACCCAGATCGTAATACGCCCTGGCCATCAGGGAATAGTATTGAACTTTGGTACTGTCCGTCATATGCTGAACATGGGCTACTGAAAGTGAGTCGAACGTTTCCTTGAACATCCCGGATGAAACCAGTATAAATCCCAGTTTAACTCGTGCATACCCGACCCTGGAGTTGTCCTGTAGTTTGTAGGATGTCTGAATCAGTTTAAGGGCATAACTAAAGGCGGAATCGTAAATAAAGGTCTTGTATTCGTGGTACAGCGCATTATAGAGGTCAAACTGATTTTCCAGGGAAGAACCCTTAACCGAAGCAAGTTTTTCCTTCAATACACCGATCCGCTGGAGCTTGGACCGGACCGGAACGTCCTTGTTTTGTATAGCCTTTGTCAACAACGAAATGAGGCTGTCTGATTTTGAGTTGGGAAGGCCCTTCAAAGTCGAAAAGAATAGTAGCAGAAAAACACAGCAACGGATCATATCCTTCATTCAGAGGCACTGACAGTTGGCCTCAATCAAAAATAACTAAAACAATTCAAGTCTTCGCAGGTGTTTTGTGTAGCTGGTTAATTCATGCGTGCATCGATTACGGCCTGCTGAAATTTACGGGGCTCTCTGACATGGAGATTGTGGCCCGATTCTTCAAACCAGAATATTTCCTTTTTAGGGGCTTTCACGGTCTTAAAATATTTTTCGGTGAGCGCAAAATGTGTTTGGTAGTCCTTTCCGCCCACAAAAAAGTATACGGGGCATTTGATCTCTGGGGCTATTTGAAAGAAATTAATGGCGGAGGCTTCGTTAAATAACGGAAGCCATTTTTCCGCCCAGGTCACAACAAATTCCTTCGACGGAAAGGTATTCCCCGACAAACGGGCCAGCCAATTCCGGTGATAGAAAAGCTGATCGCCGTTCTGGAACGGAATTCTTACCTCGCTTAATTCCTGAAGCGCTTTTTCATTGTGCCGGCCTTTTGCCTCCCCCATCATCCATTGAAGGGACATTCGTTCACTTTCCAATTGATCGATCATCGGGCAGACGGCAAAATAGGATTCCAGCAGGTCGGCATGATCAGCGGCAACTTTCAGTCCGAGGAAGCCACCCCACGAATGACCCATGAGGCAGATCTTTTCCCTGGAAAACCGGTGCTGCAAATAACGGATCATCCCGACCACATCGCTTTCCATGAGGGCAACGGAAAGTGGCTGGTCCGATACGTTTAAATCCCTGGTCTTTCCGCTCTCCCGCTGATCCCACTGAACCACTACAAAGTACTTCTGCAGGGTGTCGCTGAATTTATCACTATAACCCATGGCTGAGTTCCCAGGTCCGCCGTGTAAAAAAAGTAAAACAGGGTTATCCGCGTTTGTTCCGCGGATACTGATCCATTGATCTATTCCGCCGATCCTGACAGCGAGATCCTCTTTGACAGGGATGCCCGGTGCGGCAATACAACAGCCGCTGAAGAGAAGAAGGACAATTATCCGGAGCATGGGAAACACATCTCAAAAATAGGGATTGGAAAGGTCATATCAATAATGGGATAATCCGCCGGCAATTCTTTTCATCAGGCTGCGGCATTGGCATTTGTGACACCTTAATCACTATATTTGCCCTGCGCTATGCAGAAGAAATTAATCCTCGATTCGGACCTCCTCGATATCACCATCAGCCGCCTTTGTCAGCAATTAATTGAAAATCACAACGATTTCAGCGACACCGTGATCATCGGAATGCAGCCGAGGGGAATTTTCGTCGCGGAAATAATTCACCAGAAATTAAAAAAAGACACGAAGAAGGATATTCCCCTCGGATACCTGGATGCTACTTTCCACCGTGACGATTTCCGGCGACGGGATATTCCGGCGAAGGCGAATGAGACGAAGGTTCCCTTCATCATAGAGGGTAAAAAAGTGGTTCTCGTAGATGATGTGCTTTTTACGGGTCGCTCGATCCGGGCGGCGATGGACGCGATGATTGCATTCGGGCGTCCGGCAACGGTAGAGTTATTGGTCCTCATCGACAGAAAGCGAAACAGGGAATTGCCGATATCCGCCGATTATGTTGGCAAAGAGGTGAATACACTTGCTTCCCAGCGTGTACTGGTGGAATTGGAAGCACAAGGTCATAAACAAAATAAAATCTGGTTGATCAATAAGGATTAGTTCTATGTCTAAACTCAGTCAAAAACACCTGCTTGGTATCAAAGACATTAACCGTGAAGACATCGAACTTATTTTTGAAACAGCTGACAATTTTAAGGAAGTAATCAACCGGCCGATCAAAAAAGTACCGTCGCTCCGCGATGTTACCATCGCCAACGTCTTCTTTGAAAACTCTACCCGCACCAGACTTTCTTTCGAGCTCGCACAAAAGAGATTATCCGCCGATGTTATCAACTTCTCTGCATCCAACAGCTCCGTAAAAAAAGGCGAGACATTGCTCGATACCGTCAACAATATCCTCGCGATGAAGGTGGATATGATCGTTATGCGCCATGCCAGCCCCGGAGCACCTCATTTCCTCTCGAAGCATATCAAAGCCAATATCATCAACGCCGGTGACGGTACCCACGAACATCCGACACAAGCGCTGCTCGACGCGTTTTCGATCCGGGAAAAACTGGGAAGTGTTGCCGGAAAGAAGATCGCTATCATCGGCGATATCCTTCATTCGCGTGTAGCGCTTTCTAATATTTTCGCGCTTCAAAAACTCGGCGCCAGGATCATGGTGTGCGGTCCGCCTACCCTGCTCCCGAAATTCATCGGGCAACTCGGCGTGGAGGTCGAATTCGATGTCAGGAAAGCGCTCCAGTGGTGCGATGTCGCGAATGTTCTCCGTATCCAGCTCGAGCGCCAGCAGATCAAATATTTCCCTTCGTTGCGCGAGTATTCACTCTACTACGGAATTACAAAAAAACTGCTGGACAGCCTCAAAAAACAGATCGTGATCATGCATCCGGGGCCGATAAACAGGGGCGTCGAACTCAGCAGCGATGCCGCGGATTCCCAGCATTCCATCATCCTGGACCAGGTCGAAAACGGTGTAGCTGTAAGAATGGCCGTACTTTACCTGCTTGCCGGTACAAAATAGAACTTTCCCTTTTTCAATTCCGTTATTGGTTACTGTCAAACGTCCATTTTCCTAACATCCATTCGGGCATATTTCGTAATTTCGCCCCACGAAAAAGAGTTTCCCATGATTTATAATTCTATTGTTGATACGATTGGAAATACGCCGATTGTGAAGTTGAATAACATGACGAAAGGCATTGCCGGAACGATCCTGGCAAAGGTGGAGTACTTCAATCCGGGTAACTCAACAAAGGACCGGATGGCATTAAAAATGGTCGAGGACGCTGAAAAAGCGGGGCTTCTGAAGCCGGGGGGTACGATCATTGAAGGTACATCCGGGAATACCGGAATGGGCCTTGCATTGGCAGCCATCGCAAAAGGTTACCGGTGTATTTTCACCATGGCCGACAAGCAGTCGCAGGAAAAAATCAATATTCTGAAATCCGTGGGCGCGGAGGTAATTGTCTGCCCGACCAATGTTTCGCCTGAGGATCCGCGTTCCTACTACTCTATCGCCCGAAAACTTAACAAGGAAATTCCGAATTCATTTTATCCGAATCAATACGATAATCTTTCCAATACAGCGGCCCATTACGAGACCACCGGCCCCGAGATCTGGCGGCAGACGGAAGGAAAGATCACGCACTACGTAGCAACGGTAGGAACCGGGGGATCCATGTGCGGAACCGCGAAATACCTGAAGGAGCAAAATCCCAGCCTGGTGACCATTGGAATTGATACGTACGGATCGGTCTTCAAAAAGTACAAGGAGACTGGAATTTTTGATGAGAATGAAATCTATCCCTATTTAACGGAAGGGTTTGGAGAAGATATTCTTCCCAAGAATGTGAATTTTGATGTGATCGATCACTTCATCAAGGTAACTGACAAGGATGGTGCGATCGGTGCACGCAGGTTGTCGCGGGAGGAAGGATTATTTGTAGGGTGGTCCAGCGGTTCCGCTATTCATGGCGCGCTGGAGTACGCCCGTGAACATTTGAAAAAAGACGATATCATGGTCATCCTCCTTCCGGACCATGGTACCCGGTATCTCGCCAAGGTCTATAATGATCAGTGGATGAAGGATCACGGCTTTTTGGAAACGAGAACATTCGGTTCGGCCCGTGAAATTGTCTCTGGCCGGAATGGCAAAGACAGCCTGTATACGGTATCAAGGTCTTCGAGAGTGAGTGAGGCGATACGGGTGATGAACCGCGAAGGGATCGATCAGATTCCGGTTACGGAAAATGAAAATTTTGTCGGAAGCGTCAGCTCGTCAAGTCTCCTTGAAAAAATAATCCAGGATCCTCAGCTGCAGGACAGGCAAGTCGGTGAAATCATGGACAAGCCTATGTTGTTTGTAGCACCCGACAGCACGCTGGATGTTCTATCTTCTCTTCTTAACAAAGACAATAAAGCTGTCCTCGTGAGAGACACCCAGGACAAAGTCCATATCATCACACAACACGATGTCTTAAAGGCGATGACAAGCTAGGTATTCGAAACCCGGCGCGTCATTCGGCACTACAAATTTTAACTTCTGGCATTGAAGGCGATTTCAATTACTGTTATCCTATTGGCTTTGTCTGGCACGAGCTCCGGTCAGCTTTTGCCCGATAGTCTGGCACACCGGTTTGCCGGCGTGAAGCAAGACTCGAATTTTGTAAACCATCTGAATTCACTTGCCACTCATTACCTGAAAACCAATCCATCCGCTTCGCGGAGGATAGCTTCGTTCGTCGTTAATCTTTCATCCGATCTGAAGTTCACCCGGGGTTATGCACGAGGGTTAACGATCCTGGGAAATTCCTACTGGTACGAAGGTACGTATGAGTTCGCTCAGAATTATTACCTCCTGGCCGCCAGGCAGTATAACGCCATTGGAGATAGTACGGGATTGTCGCAGGTTTATAATAATATCGGCGAGGTAAATAAACGGCTTGGAGAGTATAAGCTTGCCCTTGATTATCTGTTACGGTCTCTCGCCCTGAAAAAAAGCGATTCAACGCGCGCGATAACCCTTTACAATGTTGGTGAACTACATATTGCCACCGGCGATTACGAAAAAGCGAACGACTACATAAAAGAATCGCTTGTATTGGCTTTACAACGGAATGACGAGCGCGTGGTAGCATATGATTATTGGAGTGTGGGGCGAATCAAGGCGAAACAAGGTTTCGATGAAGAAGCTTTTAAATATTTTAAGCTTGCGGAATCACTTTGGATAAAACTGGGAGAAACGCGTTCCCTCATTCAAACGTATCAGGATATGGCAATCGCCTACCGGAAAAGAGACAAACTTGATCTGGCCGGAGAATACCTCGACAAAGCATCGGTCCTGGCGAACCGGATAGAGGTCCCGGACCTGCGGATCACCACCTACCTTGAACATTTTAAACTGGATTCAACACGGGGAAATTATGAACGGGCGCTGTATTACCTGTCGCGACATAATGCCTTAAAGGACAGCGTCTATAATTTATTGAAGGTTGAGCAGATCGCGCGCGTACAAGCCATCTATGAAACGGAAATTCACGAACGCGAAAACCGCGAACTCAGGATTGAAAGAGAACTCAAGGAAGCGCAATTGAGATCACAAAAGGCTCAGCTTGTCGCCGGGTTCATCGGACTCGTTGTGTCCGCCGTTCTTGTTTCCATACTTATCTTTCAGAGGAGAAAAATCCTCAAAGCCAACCGGGACCTGAAAGGGAAAAATGAAGAGATCAATATCCAGAAAAATGCAATTGAGAAACAGGCTGCGGCACTTTTAACATTAAATGAGACCCTCCAGGAACTGAACAAGTCGCTGGAAGAACGCATTGAAGAACGGTCCAGGCAACTTTTTTTTCAAAATCAGAAATTATCGGAATATACCTTCATCAACGCCCATAAACTGAGGGCACCGGTAGCCAGCATACTGGGACTGATCCAGCTAATAGATCAGGCGGCACCGGATGAAAGGGATACTATTGTTGAACACCTGAGGACATGCGCGGATCAGTTAGACCTCGTCATCCGCGGAATAAGCCATGACCTGGAAGCGGCGATGGTCTCCGAAAAAAAAGGGTGAATAATTAATCTTCGAGTATTTCTATTTCGACCCGGACATTCTCCTGGGCGCGGTTGCTCATCTTGTCATGTATAGGACGCTTTCCTCCCCAGGCTTTTATCTCCATACGTTTCGGATCGATACCGTTACTCACCAGGAAGTTCTTGATAATATTTGCACGCTCTTCGGATAGTTGCTTGGCAGATCCGATACCTTCCTTCGTGTCGTTCAGAGAGAAAAAATTCTGACTATCCTTGCTCATGGAGATAATCTTTCCGGCTGCGCTGCCATTTGTGTGACCGTGAATTTTGATCTTATATTTTGGATTCTCCAGCAGCATATCCATCAGACTATTTACCTCGTAACGCGACTCCGGTCGCATAATCGCTGCGTCCTTAAAGAAGTATACATTGTACATTACTGCGATATCGCCTTTCTTGAGCCGTGCCAGTTCAAAGGGAATAACAACCGACCCTGTTGCATCGCGTATCACATCCGTTCCGGATTCCGGGTCATTGTAGTTGATATCACGCTGCACTTTTCGATAACCGAACACCTCGCAGATCAATGACATCTTTCCGGACTTATTCAACGGTGAAGTGACCTTTACCGCGAGGTTTCCCTTGAAGGTTCCCATCTTCCTGTTCCTGTCTACATCGATCACATCGACATCACCCCTGATCCTCTTCAGATCAGACTGACGGGAAATCTTGAACAAAAATTTCGTTCCTTCGGCGGCATCGTCAACGGCTGCCACCTCAGCTGATGGAGTGTCATTGTTTTCCACGTTCGAAGCCGAATCGGCCGTAATAGCTGCTGTCTCCGTTACCGGTGAATCAGCCGGTACTGATTCTGTTACTGTCGGTTGGGTTTCAACCGGTTTCAATTCCTCCGGCTTGACTTCCATGACGGGCGTCATATCCACGCCGCGGGTTATATCTTCAGACGGTGCGTTCAGGTCGGACATTGAACCTCTGTATACCCATGTGTCTCTGAATTCCGATTCTTCCCTCAGTCTCCGCGCTTCCTGAATAGCCACCGTCAAATCTTCTGTGCTGAGTACGTATACATAATACAGATTCCTGCGAAGGTTCATTTCGAACTTTGCATCGAGTTTCAGATCCTTCTGGGCGTGGTTCGTAAACCGGATTGCATTCGTCTGCTTGGAGAAAGCACCAATTACTACATAATTCGGGACAACGTCGAGATTCTTTTGTTCTTGACGTGCGGCGACGGTAGGCTGAAAAAATACAAAAATAAATAACAGTCCTACCAGTGCGAAAAAATTAAAGGTCTTCATAACACTGGGTTTATTGTGAAGCGCAAAAAGTGCTACGAAGATAGTAAAGAATTAATAATATTCAATTAATATTCTACAAGCCAGTGGTTTACATCTTAGAAAGCACGTGGAAGTACTGTTCCAGTGCCTCTCCGCTCTCGTCCACAAGCACGAGTTTGTGCTTGCCTTCAGCCACCTGAATGGGCAGGTGGTGATCCTTCCGGGTCGTACCCAGATAGGTGCCGTCCATATGCCAATGCACGGTTGCGTTGGGATTCCTGTGGGCCAGTTCAAAAACAGCGCTGCCGGTTTGCCCGCTCAACTCCCTCGGAATAAAAATCCTGGAATTGGGCTTTGGATAGATCATATCCATGGAACTCATCTGCGATACAGGCTGACAATCCTTTCTAAAGGGAGGGAGTGGTTTATAGGACAAGTGTTTTGACCGGAAAAAATATTCCTGGGCAGGGGGCAAAACGAACCAGGACAACTCTACCTGCCGGTCTACCCGTTCGCAGCCGCTATGCACCCGGAATTTTTTATCCGCCGAAACATGGATCAGTTTATGGTAAGGACAAGGCAGGCTTTCCATTCCCCGTTTATTTACCCACGTCGTATCGATGTCCGGGCACTTTGGGGTACTTCGCTGTCCGCTCAAGGCACATACTGTGATCCGGTTCATTTCCATATTGGGTTCCTGAAACCATCCCTGCCCGTCGAGTTGAGAAAAGAGATCGAACATAAGGGGCGCAGCAGCATCCGTTCCGGTCAGTCCGGGACGGCCCTCACCGCTGGCGTTACCAACCCAGACGCCGACAACGTACTCAGGCGTAACACCGATGGCCCATCCATCGCGAAATCCGAAGCTTGTTCCCGTTTTCCACGCAATTTTCCTTGAACTGTTAAAATAGCGCCAGCCAGTTTCCTCGCCTGGACGGTAGACCTCTTTCAGCGCATCAAATGTCTGATAGATGGATCCCGCGCTTAGCCATGACGTTTGTTCGAGGGAAGAGCTGTTGTTATCCGAAGGAACCGCCTTCGAAGAATCCCCGTAAACAAAGTTCAACCCGTGGAAATCGTTTCTGTCATACCGATTGGACCCCGGGTGATGAAAGTAATTTAATAACGTGCGGGCCATCGACGCGTACATGCCTGTAATATCCCACAATGTACCTTCAGCCCCGCCCAGGATCAGCGAGAGACCATAGTGATCCGGAGGATAGGTTAGCGTGTTCATCCCCATCTCCGTTAACAGCGTATGAAATTTCTCATAGCGGTAGGTACGAAGCATATGCACAGCCGGAATATTCAATGAGCGGATCAACGATTTATCCGCCGGAACGGCGCCGTCGTAATCTTTGGAAAAATTCCTGGGAGAAAAACCGTTTATTACGGTAGGTATATCGGGCAGCAAGGTTCGGGGAAGTATTTTTCCTTCGTCAAGCATCGCGGCATAAAGAAACGGCTTCAATATACTCCCTGTACTTCGTGGTGCCGTGACCACATCAACATCCCGGCTGAAATTTCCTTTATCCTGCACAGCGGTGTTACCCACATAGGCCAGTACATTCCCGGTACGGGTTTCAACGACAAGGGCGGCGGCATTGAAGATACGGTTTCCCTTCAGGTGCTGATGGTGCTCGTTTACGATCTGCTCGACGCGTTGCTGCAGCGAGATACTCAGCGTTGAACGTAGTTTCCGTCCGGCATAACCTTCCGCAGCGGAACGACCGAGCAGGTGACTCGCCAGCCGGGGCAACGGATGGGGCTTTTCCGGGATAGGCTCGTCTTTGGACAACGCACAGGTGAATTCATCAATGACCGACGCATTTTTCAGTTTATCTAAAAGCAGATCGCGTTTGGCTTTTAACCGTTCCCTGTTTTTTCCCGGATGAATGAGTGAGGGCGCATTTGGCAGAACAGCAAGCAGCGCTGCCTCGCCCCACGAAAGTTCCCCGGGATTCCTTCCAAAGTACCGCCAGCAAGCTGCTTCAAGCCCAACAACGTTGCCGCCAAACGGCGCATGCGATGAATACAACGAAAGAATTTCCTGCTTGCTATACCTGAACTCCAGCCTGGTGGCCAATATAATCTCAATCGCCTTCTGGAAGATTGTTCTTGGTTTTCCTTTCCTCGACAACCTGATCACCTGCATGGTTATGGTGCTTCCGCCGCTTACAATGCTCCGGTCTTGTATATTCTGTTTTACAGCACGACCCAATGACAGAACGTCGACGCCGGGATGACTGTTAAAACGCTTGTCTTCATACGTGACCAGCGCCTCGTAAAATTTTTGAGGAACACCCGTCGTCTCGGGAAAACGCCATTGTCCATCCGCCGCGATCGAAGCACTCAGGAGTTCGCCATTGGCGTCCTCCAGTACCGTTGAGTAAGGGTCGTCAAACAGTTCTCCCGGCAGGCTGAAATAATAACCACTTACGATGAGGGTAACTACTCCCAGTAAATGCCATTTGTATTTGAAGAGCCGTTTCATCAAGACCTGAGCCCCGTATCGGACAAGAACCAGACGCAGAAAGGTAACAGCGGACAAATTCCCCTGCTACCTTCCTGTTGACTGTATGAATGCCAGGGCGCTATTGTGTTATTCGTTTAACAACTTCCACTACCTGGCCTTTGGTCCTCGCGTAGATACCGTGATCGTACATTGCTTCACAACTTAATGCCGGCAGATAATATGCGCCTGCATAACTCGCCGTGAGCAACACACGGAAAGTTTTTCGTTGTCCGGCGGGCAAATCAAAGTACGTATACACCCGGTCGTCGCGGATATCCTGGTAGGTCGGTACATCGCTTTTCAGGCGGTCTTCTGCTTCATCCAACCGGAGGTTATTGATTTCCCAGCCGGACGGAAATATCTGGTTAAGCGCCATGTTTTTATATTGTCCTCTTAACCCTGGGTTAGCGATCGTAACCGAAGCGATAAATTCGGTGCCTTGTTCAAGTTTTACCGGATCGATCGCTATCCCATCGGTGTCGGTGTATTCCACCGTTACTTTCAGATTATTTTCAGCCGCTTCTTCATTGCCACGTGCCGGTGTACCGTCTGTGATCACCCTGACGAACAACGTGCCTTTGCTTTCGCTGGTCATTTTCAGATTCAGCGATTTTGCACCGTCTACCGTCAACGGAACCTGGGCTACGGGAAGGTCGGTCCTGGCAGTTACGTCCTTTCCGTTATAGGTATAGGTAAACTTCAACTCTCCCCTTTTTTCAGCCGTGGCAAAAGCGCCGACGGATTTGAGGCACCACGCAACGGTCTGCGTACTCATCCAGTAAGATGAATTGCTAAGCGATGCGGATATATCTTTCAGCAACTCAAATCCTTTCGCGCGGTCGTTCAGCAGGACCAGCGTTTCCAGGATGATGGCCTTGTCGCGCATATCCGACCCGTATGAATAGGCCATTTCCTGATATGGTTTAATGTCCGTCGGGAGTTTTTCCGTCAGTTTCCTGCCGGCTTCAGGCTGCCCTGCTTTGATATAAGCCGCTGCCAGCATCCAGCGGGCGGATGTCGGAATATTCTGTAACTCACGCAACCTGTTCATTGCCCCCAGTTCAGGATCACCTGCCAGCGCAAGTGCATACAACCGGTAAGCCTGTATCAGTTCGCTGCTATACGTCTCCTGGTTCTTCCTCCACTCCTGCGCTTTGTTGCGCTGGTATTTCTTCCAGCGTTTAATCATATCGTTGGGAACCATGTAGCCCTTTGCTTCCGCCTCAACAAGGAAGTGACCCGCATATGTGGAAGCCCAGCTTTCCGAATCCTGGCCACCGGGCCAATAGGCAAATCCCCCGTCGCGTGTAACAAACAGTTTCAGCCGCTCGATACCTGCTTTGATATTGTTTTGTATAGCTGTCTTTTCACCGTCCGACAGGGCCTTCACCTGATCGAGATACAGTTGCGGAAATACAGATGAGGTCGTTTGTTCGATACAACCATACGGGTATTGAAGCAGGTACTTCATACGTTGACCAAGATTGACGGGCGGCAGGCTGGAAACTTCGAGTATACCCGAATTTGTTCCGGCCATTCCCACGGGTGAAACCGTACTGGTCCACGTTTTTCCCGATTCCAGGATTACCTCGACAACTTTGGTGACCGGGGGATTGGGATTACGGATGTTGATCTCAATGATATCCGTTGCCGAATAACTTCCGGAAGAAGCCGTCACCTCGATCTTGCCGACACCGATACTACTTTTAACCGACAAGTCGAATTCGACAGTCATATCGGCGCCGCTCATGGTAACGGTCTGGGAAGGCGCGCCAACCTGCAGCGGCCCCGACACTTTTACGTCTACCTTTACATTCTTGATACTCTTTTCCATGGTAAAGAGTGTGACCGGCAGCTTAACTTTTTCTTCCGGTCCCAGTACCCTCGGAAGGGTGGCCAGAACCATCAGTGGTTTACGAACCGGGGTTGCTTTCTCCGCTTTGCCGTAAGCGCCTTCGTAGCCGGCGACGACCATTGTTTTCACCGAACCGATATATTGTGGCATGATAAACCGGTGCTCATCGCTTCCCCCTGTGAGGGTAAACGGTCCCAGAAATTTCACCACGGGCTTAAACCGGTTTGCCTTTGTATCGTCCTCCTTGCTTGCGGCCAGTTCACTATCCCCACCGATAGCCAACAGCCGTTCGATGTGGGACCCGAAAGCTCCCATTACATTATCGTACAAATCCCACGTCTTCACGCCCAACGCCTCGCGGGCATAAAAACGGTTCCAGGCATCCGGTGTTTTGAAACGTGTGAGGTCGAGTAATCCTTCATCGACCAACGCCAGGGTATACGTCATGTTCCGTTTCGATTGTTCGGAAACCTTGATCACGACTTCTTTACCCGGCTCCAGCACGTCCGGCATGGTGATAACCGGATTGAGATGTGTCGCGGGATCCTCAACCCTTATTGGAATAACACCATATAACCTGATAGGCAGGTCGTTCACGGTTTGCGCATGAGGCTGGATCAGTGTGATATGCGCAAAAACGTTAGGTGTCATCGCGCTGGTCACTTCAAAGCTGAATGGATTGTCTCCTTTTTTGGTTTCAACCCAGTACGTCTCGAGTACACTGCTTCCGTTTTCAATACTCACCAGTGCCCGGCCCTGTTCGCTTCCGGGAATAACTATAGATGCTTTCTCGCCGATAGAATAGACGGGTTTGTCGGAACTGAATGACAGCATCGTTGCTCCCTGGTTTCCGCCCCTGGAGCGGCCGGCCCATCCGGGCCAGTCGATGTACACAACTTTTCCCGTCGAATGACCCGACACCGGATCGAATGCCCGTACGAAATAGCGGCCCCATTCCGGGTATTTGATCTTAAAGTCCCAGCTTCCCTTTCCGTTTACCGTGCGGGCAACGCCCTGGGCTATGGGCTGGGCATAAGATGACGACATGAAGTTCGCGTCTTCTCCTTCGCTGTTCCACCACCATCTCCACTCCAGTTTATGAATAGTCATTTCGATCCGGTCGCGTGAAACGGCATTTCCATCCGCGTCAACAGTGACCACATCCACACGGTGGGTGGTATCGGTGAGTAACATGCCCCTGGCCTTGTCCCCGGGTGGCAGGCGTATTCCGGTAAAAGAGGAATAGGGATAATACGGAATCGAAAACCGGTCAATACTGAAGTTACCACTTTCTTCAAACGCTTTTCCCCTGAATACGGCGTTCAACATACCGGGAGCGGATTCGGAAGTTTCCAGTGTTGTATTTACCGTGGCATGACCTTCATCGTCCGTGAAGCCTTCAAAAATGGTTTTTGCTTCGCTGGCAAATTCACGTGAAGGATCGTCGAATGCAAAGTCGGGATATCGCTGAAATTTGGTTTCTGCTTTTGTGAGAAGTACTTCAAACTCCGCTTTGAGGTTACGGCCCGGAGCACCGTGCAGCCAGTTGATCTGAAGATCACCGGAAACATTATTGTTCGCGGCGGTGAGTTTATCCACCCCGAAATCCAGGTTTATTTTAAGGCGGTTAGGTTTAACGGTCTCAATCTTGACCGGCTGGCTGAATTCAGCACCACCGACCTTTACACGTGCGCTCCAGTTTCCGGTGGGTGCATCTGCAGACGTACTTGTCGCAAATTTGTAAAACCCGTTTTCACCGTTTGCGCGGACGATACGGCTCGTGACCTGGCCATGCGGATTTTGAAGTTCAAAAACAACGGGGTGTGTAGGCGGCAAAAGCTTCAGGCGGTCCTGAAGGATAAACGTCATATAAAGGGAGTCGCCGGGCCGCCATACGCCGCGTTCACCGTAGAGGAATCCTTTTAATCCTTTTGAAACATATTCTCCGCCCACATCGAAGTTGCTGATCGAAAGCGATTCTCCGTCGGGAAGTTTCAGATATCCGCGTTGCGCGCCGGTTTTAGCCAAAAGCAGAAACGGTGTCTCCTTCGTGGAAATAACGGCTTTGCCGTCCGTGCCCGAAGAACCTGTCCCGATAAGTTGCTGCTGATAGTCGTATAACTCCAGGATAACACCGGAAAGCGGCTGCGTGGTTTTAAGGTCGTTTACAAACACCACTGTATTGCCATCCGTCCCCCGTTTCGCCAGCAAACCGAGGTCCGATGCCAGCACATTCTTCTTGATGTTCCTGTTGCCTGTATAATAAGACGCGTGGCAGGGATTATCGCGCTGTTCCCAGTCGTACTCTTCGCTGTAATAGTATTCTTCGTACGAATCCCAATTGCTTTCTTCGCCTTCGCCCTGTTGTTCCCAGTCTTCCGTAGACAGCGAAGTCATTCCGGTGGCGGAAGCCGATTCCTCATCTCCATCGCAAGGGTAAGCGAGGTATGCCTTTTTAAATCCTATCCTTACCTGGTAGATCGCGCCCGGTTCGGTGTTGATGAGTTTGGAAAGGTCCAGCGTGAACCGGTTCCATTTTCCAAGGTCCGTCACCCCGGCGTTTTCAAGCGGCACAGTCTTTTTTAAGACGGGTTTTCCTACGCGACGAAGTTCAGCGCCGCCTTCAAAGTCGTTTACCTGGAAAAACTGTACCACGTTGTTCTCGAAGATTTTAATGATCTCGATATCAACGGATTTCAGGTTTACTGCCTCAAAAGGCATGATCAGACCGTCGGTCCCGGGTAATACCGATCCTTTGCCCGTGAACCTGACGGCCGGGTTGAGTTGTTCGAAGGCGACTTCCATGGTCGACCCTTCTTTCATTTTATAATCCAGGATGTTCCGTATTCCGGCTTCCATCGTAAGTGTTTTGGAACCGGTCTGCCGGACGGGAGGATAAACCAGTATCTCGTTGTCCTTTACTTCAAAGTCCAGCGTTCCTACATCGCTGATACCGATCAGTCCATCGAGGTTTTGTTTTTCGTTCAGCGGATCGGAGAACTGGATCACAACATGCTGAGTGGGATTTTGCTCCACCTTTACACCCATAACCTTAAAATCACCGAGGGCGGGAATTTCAACTTCCAGGTCCTGCGACTGGCTGATACCAAGACCCTTTCCGCTTACGGCAAGGCTTACTTTCGAGGCGGCATCTTTTCGCGCTACATCCTCGATGGTAAAGAGGTGTTCCTTGCCTTCACCGGCGTGGGTCCAGTTCACATTAAGTGTTTTGCCTTCCTGTTGGGCCTGGATCATCTTTTCCACGATGGCGGTTTCGGCGAAGTCGGCAGTTTGCAGAACACCTTCGATCCGTTGGCGGGTTAACTCCGTTTTCACATATGGTTTTACATTGCCGATGGCGACTTCAAAGTTTTGGGGAATCACCTGGAACGAGTAACCGAACGTGCTCAGTTCTTTGGAAACTTCCAGAAGGCGGGATAGTGCAAACCCGACCTCATAGATTTGGCCGGAGATAAGGCGATTGTCCGGTTTAAACTCTACCGTCCTTTTATCAATCCAGGTGGCTGTACCATTGATGGAAGGACTGAAGAAAAAAAGTTTCACTGTGGTTTCCCGGCCTACAGCTGTGGAATCCACTGCATCCTTCGACAACGCAATCCGGATCGTTGACCCGGACCCGACTACTCCGGCGGTATAGGAGGCGATATATTCACCAAATGCGGGATTTATATAGCTTATTGCCGGTTTCGTACCTTTGGTGCTGGTAACATAAAAAACACCAACAGCAACAATTCCAATAACTGCCGCAGCGATGGCAATTTTTTTCCAGGGAAGGTTTTGCATAGTAAATGAAGATTTCGGGGAAAAGATCGAAAAAAAATACTGGTTGACCTCTGTTGAGCGGTTTAAAAAATCGGATCGGTCCGGAATATGCAGCGGGAATTGTACGCAACAGACTAAAAGCCCGCCGCCGGGCATAAAAAAAGCCTCTCACCCAGTAAGAGGCTTTAATATTGCTAACGGTGTTGAAGTTCATTTACAATAGACTCCGTTCACAGATGATCTTATCCGAATTATTCATACAATGAATGTATGACTGAATTGCGAAGTATTTAACCTATTTGGAGCCCAGGTATTTCATCCCGGTGAATAAAGTTATTGATCGTAAAGTTCAACGTGTAAAGATACACACGAAGTTTGGACCGAGACAATAGGTATACGTAAAAACCCCGGAAAACCGGGGGTATTTGTTTTGCAATACAACCTGTATTATTCCTATTCATTAACAATGATTTTATGAGAGGTTAACGAAGGGGTAGCACATCTTGCGTGTTTCTTTCCACTTTGTTATTTGTGTTATAACAAATTGTTGCCTTCGTCATAAAATTATGTTGTTTAGTTCTGTTTTCGAATATCTTTGAGGAAATCATAATAGATCGAATTTGGAGTGAAGAAATCCATTACAGTACTCGTTGCCGATGACCATTTGTTTATGCGCGAAAGCCTTCGCGCAATGTTGGAAAAGAATCAGTTTGTAAAAAAAATCTATGAAGTAGCGAATGGCAGACAGGCCATAGAAATGTTCGCCAAACATACGATCGATGTTGCCTTAATAGATATCCGGATGCCGGTTGTAGACGGGTTTGAAGTGATCGAATACGTACATAAGCTGAAACTGTCCACGCGTATTATCGCTCTTACCGCGTTTGACGAGGAAGCGATGATCTTTAACCTGATGCGCGCGGGAGTCCCCGGAATACTTTTCAAAAAAACCACGCATCAGCAGGAGATCTATACGGCAATAACGACTGTCCTGGAAGGAAAACATTACTACAACGAAAAGGTCAACGTGGTGATCCATTCAAAACCGGACGGATTGCAACACCCTCCGCGCATCAAACTTTCTGCGCGGGAATTCGAGGTGATTGTACTGTTATGCCATGGCCTAAGTACAAAAGACATAGCTGAAAAACTTTTTTTGAGCGAGCACACCATCGAAGGGTACCGGAAGGAGATCATAAAAAAAACGAATACACGTAATACCAATGAGCTGATCCACTATGCCGTAAGCAACGGGATCGTCACTTCCTGAAGGTATAGGATACAATGAAGAGTGTTCCTTTCGCTACCGGTTCGGTTGTGACCGTCGCACCGATCAGTTCTGCGCGCTTCTGAATACCTGGTAGACCCCTCCCTCTCTCTTTCCGGTCGCCAGGATTTTTACTCCTGCCAATACCATCATCCTTTACCTCTACCTTGACCTTCGTGTCCGACCAGTACATCTTCATGTTGATATTCCACGCCAGCGAATGGCGCATGGCATTGTTCACGATTTCCTGAACGATCCGGAACAGCACCAGTTCAACAGGGTCCGGAAGCCTGCTTACTTTTCCCATCTCCAGAAATTCTATGTGAAAAGAGCGCAGGTCCTTTAACTGATCGCACATCTTCCAAAGTGCATAAGCCAGGCCCTTCTCTTTCAGCGCCTCCGGCGAAAGGTTCCAGATGATGTTTTGTACCCGGTTAAGGAGATCGTTGAGATCGTGGTCAATACGCAGGAGCAGGCTTTTATTCCTCCCGGAAAGTGTCGGTTCCAGCCTGAGGTTGCCCAACGCAAGACGTGTACCCGCCAGCAACTGAGCCAGGTCGTCGTGGAGGTCGTGACCGATTCTTACCCGTTCCTCCTCGAGCAGCTCCTGCTGATCCTTCAGCACCTGCCTTAACTGATCATTCTCCTTTACGAGCGTCTCCTCCCGAACCTGCCGGCGCGTCGAATGGCTGAAGTACATGGTCATCAAAACACCTACAAAGGTGACAATTGAAATGATCATGAAAATATCATATCCCATTTACACCAACGTTTAACTGCATTAAAAACGATTAAGTAAATATAGAACCTAAATTTAGAACGGGCATATATTATTCCCAAAGTGCCTTTGTAAACGATTGAAGTGTTGTGGAACGATTGTTGTCGCGATATAGACCGGATCGTTTATTTTTGTCGTTTAAAATCAATTATCCAGATGGAAAATTTATTGACCACATCCTACTATAATAATACTGTACAGGACTACCTTATTGTAACCGGAGGAATTCTCCTGGGGATGGCGATCCTCCGGGTGTTTAAAAAAACCCTGCTGAAGAGACTCAAGAAATGGACCGATACCACCGAAACCAACATCGATAATTTTATCGTGGCCGGGATTGAGGAATTCGGTCTGCCCATACTGAATTTTATCATTATATACATTGCCGTCGGTTATTTAACCCTCTCGGAAAAAGCGACGGTCTACGCCCACGGGGCGATTGCCGTAGTCATTACGTATTTCTCCCTTCGCCTGATTTCGTCTACCGTGCTGATCGTTCTTCAATCGCATGTGCGGAGACAGGAACAAGGCGAAGAAAAGGTAAAACAGCTCGGAGGCATCATGTTGTTGCTGAACGTCTTTATCTGGGCTATCGGATTGCTTTTCCTCTTCGACAACCTGGGATACAATGTCACCACGATTATCGCCGGTCTGGGAATCGGAGGTATTGCAATCGCCCTGGCAGCACAGAATATTTTAGGAGACCTCTTCAATTATTTTGTGATTTTTTTCGACAGGCCCTTTGAAATCGGGGACTTTATTGTGATCGACGATAAAAAAGGTACCGTGGAGCACATCGGTATTAAAACAACACGGGTAAAAAGCCTGTCGGGTGAACAACTGGTCTTTTCAAACAGCGACTTGAGTAACTCACGAATACACAACTTCAAGCGAATGGAACGCCGGCGTATTTCTTTTACCCTGGGTGTTGTTTATGAGACCGATCCATCACTACTTCGTGAAATCCCGACCCTGATCAAAAATATTCTTGCAGAACAACAGGAGGTGACACTGGACAGAGTTCATTTTCTTTCCTACGGCGATTACAGCCTGAAGTTTGAAATTGTATACTATGTGGAAAATTCCGATTTCAATCGTTATGCCGATATTCAGCACGACATTAACCTTAGAATATTCGATGTCTTCAGGGAGAAAAATATTCAATTCGCCTACCCGTCGCAGACTGTGTTCATGGGCCGGGAAAGCGCCGGTTAAAAAATGCAAAAACTCTTCTTTTTTCTGGCCCTCGTGACTATTCAACTTCCCTTTAAGCAGGCGCAATTACGCAATGAAAGAGTTCGGAACGCCTACGCGGAAAAGGAGGGTATCGTAATGGGGTACTTCAAAGACAAAAAGGTAGGGTATGAACAGTTCAGACTATTCATCCGTGCCTTCAAGCAGGAGCGGATTGTTGAAGTCTGGGCGAGCGAGGCTTCGGATGGACCGTACCAACTCCTTCATCGCTATGATTTCTGCACAACATCCGGTACACTGGGGCCGAAACGACGGGAAGGTGACCTGCAGATTCCCGAAGGCATTTATTCCATAAATCACTTCAATCCCCAGAGTAATTTTCACCTGTCCCTTGGCATAAATTATCCAAACGCCTCCGACCGGATCCTCAGCGACAAGGTCTCGCCGGGCGGCAACATCTACCTCCACGGAAACTGTGTCACCATCGGGTGTATACCACTGACCGATGACAAGATCAAGGAATTGTACGTGCTTGCGGTCGAAGCGCAGAGCGGCGGTCAGCAAAGCATACCGGTTCATATTTTCCCGGCAAAACTTACAACTACCACGTTTAATACCATTAAGAATGAATTTCCGGCGAACGTCGCCTTTTGGCAAAACCTGAAAGCCGTTTACGATGATTTTGAAAACACCAGGATGTTAAAGCCGATCCGGGTCGCCTCTAACGGAGAATACATGTTCTGAATTTTTTCGCTTTGGTATTCCGTCTATTCCTTCTCGAGCACCAGCGTAACTTTGTTGAAGTCTGCAGCTGCATTGACTACTTTTCTGAAGTCCTCGTAGCGTGACAGCGGCGCGTAGATCTCCTTATAAAACTCTTCGATGGAGATCTCAAGGACATTGCCCTTTACGGTGTAGTCGGACTTGAATATGAATGGAACCAGATCCCGATCCCGGTATGCAATGTTCATCTTCAGGTCGTCAAGGTTTTTAACGCGGTATCCGCCGGGGATCGTTATACGGATGGTGCGGTCATAACCTCGGTTGAATTCATTTTCCACCGTTGTTGTCCGTTCCTCATCCCGGTACATTTCGATCTGCCGCCCGATCAGTTCTCCTGCCTTGAATAAAATACGGGGGCCGGCCCGCTCCAGAAAATGCCCCGACTGAAAATCCACATCGACGAGAAATTTTCCATTGAGGTCGCCCGTGGTTTTATTGGCCTTCCAGTCCTTGATCTCGGCGTCGGGCGCTGTCTGCTTGATAATATCCTCGACCATATTCACCCGCTGATCGGCGGACATGAGTTCATAGTAAGGAGCAAAGTATGCTGAATTATATCCGCCGAACTCACGTTTTTGCCGGATCCGGTTCGAGGAAAGGTCGTCACTGAATGTAACATCGATGTACAGGTTGTCGACATTGACCGCATAGTCGGCGGGTGGGATGACGGCAATGGAAGACAGGGCCGATCTCACTTCGCCTGATTTGATCGGTTCAATGAACAATCCTTGTTGCGCTGTAAAATCCGGTTGAATCAGCGGGTACCGAAGCTCAAAAACATACGGTTCCATAAATCCGCGTGTGTCGGGAAAGTATAGCACATAGTCGTCCAGGTAGGCCCAGGAATCAAATGAGCCGTCGAACTTAATATCCTCGCGGCTGCAGGTAATGACCGGGTGACACGGAATATTCAACCTCTCAAAGACATTCAGAAAAAGAGATGTCATTCCCTGGTGAGACGCCAGCTTTGACTTTACGATCGATGCAATCTCGTTCAACGATTCGTTGCTCTTCTCCTCGCTCACCTGTATCTGACCTTTGATCGTACTCTCGATGTTCCGGATACGATCTTCGATCTTATTCGACGGGTTATCGCCCAGACTTTTTACAAATTTATCCAGCGCTTTGACATCGTCTTTTGAAAGTGTCGTCAGGATCCGGTAAAAGGTTTTGGCCGCCTCGTCCCAGGTATAAAGCCTGGCGTCGGACCGCGCCTTATTATAGGCAAGTTTGAACTCGATACGCTTCCGGTTCGCCGTATAGTAGGAAAATGTCTCCGTTTTCAATGCGGGCACATCGGTCATATGACTCCGGTAAATATTCAGATCGTTAAGCCGTTCTTCTTCTACCTCCGGAAAATTAAAATATGATTTGAAATCAAATTTGAGATGTGCCGGACAAGTCAGCAGGAAAGAATTTTCCTTTACCGGGACATCAAATTGCATGTATGTACGGTCGAAAATACTGCCTGTCATCTTCCGGGTGAAGTAATACTCGATTTCGCTACCCAACTCGATCCCTTCGATGGCAAAAATCTTAAACGCGCTGCCGGATTCCTCATCCTTTACCTCCTTCAAGTTGCTCTTGTCGAAAAATACGGCTTTCCCGTCTTTGCCGATAGCCCGTGCCTTAACTTCCAGCAACTCGATCGTATTGTTCATCGATATGACAATACGGTTATGCTTTTGAATAGCCTCGTTATTGTTAACGTAGATTATGCGATGAACCGTAGAATACATGAGGAACTGATTGTCTTCCAGGAGGTATTCGTATTGGGTATGTTGTTTCAGGATGACCTCCGTGAGCCCCGCATCTTTTTCGGATAACGAATAGCGTTCCCTGTTTTTCTCCCACTCATAAGGTTTAAAATCAGCGGCCGTAGCGGCACTCGCGAGTACGCAAAAAAACAAAGCGACCAGTTGTGTCAGTTGTCTCATCCTATTTCTTTTTGAGAATAATAGATTCCTTGTAAACGTCACTTATTTTCCGGATGGAGGTATTCCATTTTTCAAACTGCACCGGTTTCATCAGCAGATAATTCAGGTACAGTTTTTTGGTGTAGAAAATTTTGCCGCCTGTGTTCTGATAACTTGTCTCCATCCCGATCATTTCTCCGTCTACCTTCGAACCCGGCGGAAGGTATTCGACCTGGTAGCCATCCGGTATGACAAGCTCAGTACATTCATAACTTTCATACTTGTAATCCTTCTCCATAGGAGTCTGCCGCAACGAGGAATTGATAAAAGCATTGTAATAATCCTTGTTCAGGTTCATATTGATGTATAATTCATCGCCGATCTTTTGAAAATAATCACCAATACGAAATGAATACGCGATACGGGTTGGCACGTCCCTGTTGTTCTCATCCGAAAGGTCATACCGATCCAGGTAGAATTTATTACTTCCCTTACCGATAAGCCTGGCCACATATTTTCTGACGTCGTCCTTCTCAGCCCGGTCAAGTTCATAACCGCCAAAAACTTTCGCATATCCCCGAAGCGTTGTTATGCCAGTCCCCATGATCTGATTGCCGTCCAGTCTGATCTGCATGGAATCAACCATAACATTTTTCTCCTTTTCCACTTCCGGAACCGCCCTCACTTCGTACTTATTTTTGTTCAGTCCGATCAGGGCTTCCTTTCCCTGTATCATCGACGAAGGCATACCGAAGGGTGTGTGATCGCTGGTGCCGTCGAGAAAATAATACTTTCCGTCGGGTGAGATATACGTAGCAATCATATGATTATCCACCAGGGGTGTCGGTACCTCCGAATACTTGTAGGGAAGGTCACGGGTACCGATCCAGGTATGATAGGCTTTTACGTTGGCGACGCTCAGCATATCGACGATAAGGTTCGCCATATCCTTGCAGTCTCCGTATCGCTTTTCGAAAACATATGATCCCGGATGCGGGATCAGTCCGCGCATTCCCTCTTCAAATGCAACGTATTGTATATTGTCCTGCACCCAATAAAATATATTTTTAACGAGTTCGAGTTCGGACTTGCTTTGTCCTTTTATTTTGGCTACGGTGGAGGCCAGTTGCTCTGAAGGTGCGTTATTGAGGTTTTCGACAAAACTGTAGTACCATTGATACAGGTCATCGAGGGAAGACAGGACGTTCACCTTACCCTTTTTCGTCTCGTATGACTTAACATAACATATCACATGAGGGGCGTAGTATTGAATAGATGGACTTGCATCTTCATTTTTACGCGGTGCAACATCCGTTGCCGACCATTCATAATAGAGAAACCCGCCTTTTTCAAACTTCCGGAATTTGATAATATGCTCGTTGTCGTTGATAACGTTATACACCAGCCCCACCTGTTTTGTGGTCTTGATCGTATACGACGTGCTGGATTGTGGCAGGTAGCTGGAAAAGAAATATCCGGGAATAAACTTCGGCTCTTTAACGCGTGACTGATATTGAAGCTGTGTTCTGTTGCCCATTGCTACAGAAGGATAATTAAAAGAGTAGTAATAGGAGTCGTCATAAAAAATGCCCCCATCCCGGTCGCTGTTTTTTTTGAACGCCGAAACATTCATTTCTTTAAAACGATTCTTATCCCAGATAAGTGTTTTGGCTTTTATTTCTTTCACCTGGCTAAAATGCGATCCGTATACCCTGCCTGCGGAAAAAGCGTCGGACTGTTCTTTCAAATGGAGAATATCTTCCGTCACATCGGCAAAAATTCTCAGCGAATCACCCTCCGGCAGGATCGATAGCAGCTCCGAGCGTTCGACAAACACCGCCGGTTCGTCCGGGAACCGAGTCTTCAGGTTTTTATAAATATCGGAGTTTTGTGCGCTTCCCTTCTGGAGACCAAACAACGAAGCGATAATAACAGTAAACAGAAATTTATGCATGCGTCTTTTAGGGAACAGGAACAAAGGTCAGCCGGCGACCAAAGTAAAAAAATGTTTTTATGGATTATCCCATAAAAAATAAAAAATAAACCCCTCTGTAAGAAAAGAGGGGTTTTAGGAAAAAATCGTGTTATATATGATCAAACTCGTTCTTCGACCTTGTTCATCACCTTGGTCTGGATCTGGATGGATTCCTGGTGGATCAGTTTTAACAGGTCGTTGGTAAAGGTGGGGTTAAGACCCATAGCTTTACCCAGGGTGATCCGGGTTTGAATGATCTCCTCCCAACGCGCTACCTGGAGGATTGTTACACTGTTCTCTTTTTTGTACTGACCGATCTTTTCGGATATCTTCATACGTGCTGCCATTTTCGACATGATCTCATCGTCGAGCTGGTCGATCTGCTCACGTAATATACTGAGTGTATCTTTAAAAGTTTTGTTATCGGAAGACACGGTCCTGACCACGAGGCTGTCTATGATCTTACCCAGAACTGCGGGAGTGACTTGTTGTTTCGCGTCGCTCCATGCTGCATCCGGATCGATATGGCTTTCAATCATTAACCCGACCATATCCAGGTCAAGGGCTTTCTGGCAAATAAATGAAATCAGCTCGCGATTACCGGCAATGTGGCTGGGGTCGCAAATAATATCCAGTTCAGGGATACGTGTTTTCAATTCGATGGCCATATCCCACATCGGCGCGTTCCGGAAAGGACCTTTTTCAAAAGAAGAAAAACCACGGTGGATGGCCGCCAGCTTTGTGAGACCGGCTTTGTTCAACCGCTCCAGCGCACCGATCCACAATTCAAGATCAGGGTTGATGGGGTTCTTCACCATTACCGGGATATCAACCCCTTTCAGTGAGTCGGCGACTTCCTGGACGGAAAAAGGATTAACGGTTGTTCTTGCGCCAACCCAAAGGATATCCACGCCGGCTTTCAGACATGCTTCCACATGTGCGGCGTTAGCCACTTCCGTAGTAACCGGAAGACCGGTTTCTTTTTTTGCCTGAACCAGCCATTTCAGACCTTCCTCACCCGCTCCCTCATATTGACCGGGCCGTGTCCGGGGTTTCCAGATACCCGCACGCAGGGCGTGTACCTTCCCGGTTGCTGCCAGTTGCTTTGCTGTCGCGATCATTTGATCTTCTGTCTCCGCGCTGCAAGGACCACTGATGATGATCGGCTTGCTTGAAGTCGGAAGCCATTTTGTGATTGATTCAAGTTGTAATGCCTTTTTCATATCCCTTTAATTTTTATTTTCTACTACTTGTTTTGGTTGTTTATGTTCGATTCCATTTAAAATTTCCCTGATCCGGTTCGCTTCAGTCATGATACGGTGAAGTTCCTTTACATCGCGCTTCATCAGGTAGTATTGAAACTTCTGAAGATGCATGATGTACTCCAACAAAGCCTGGCTTAAATATTCGGCGTTTTGTTCAAAGATCGGAGCCCACATATCCGGTGAGCTTTTCGCAAGCCTCACCGTGGAAGCAAAACCGCTGCCTGCCAGTGCGAAAATATTTTTTTCATCCCGTTCGATGTCCAGTACCGTCTGTCCCAGCAGAAAGGAACTCACGTGCGACAAATGAGAAACGTAAGCCACATGTTTATCGTGCTCCTCGGGTTCCATAAAAATCGTGTTCATGCCCAGTGCATCGAAAACCCGGCCGGCTACCTGAAGGGCATGCGCAGACGATCTTCCACGCTCACAGATAATATTCGTTTTTTGCCGGAACAATCCCGTAAAAGCCGCTTCCGGTCCGGAGTTTTCAGTTCCGGCGATGGGATGTGACGCTACAAACTGTTCCCGCCGCGGGTGATTGGCGATCGCCCGGCAGATCAGGCTTTTCGTCGACCCGGCGTCTATGATCACAGCATCCTTTTTGACATTGTCCAGGATCCACGGAAGCAACTTACAGATCGCGCTTACGGGAATCGCGAGAATGATCAGGTCTGAGGAAGGGATTGCTTCTTCCTTCGGCTCAACCCGATCCACCAGCCCGAGATCAAGAGCTTTTTTCGCATGAACGGAGTTCAACTCGATACCTGTGAGCTCATGTGCGATACCTGCTTTTCTCAGATCCAGCGCCATGGAACCACCGATTAATCCAAGACCGATAATTGTTGTCTTCATCCTTTGAGGTTAAACATTTACGGAAGTCTTGTGACCGGTTACCGGTTTACTACTTGTGAATTTTTCAATCCGCTTAAGCGCTTCATCCAACATTTCCACCGTGCAGCACAGGGAGATCCGGATGTATCTCCGGCCCGTTTCGCCAAAGATGAAACCAGGCGTTATAAATACCTTTGTCCCGTACAGGATCTCATCGATCCATTTTTCCACGTCAGCGATCGCATCGGGTGCTTTGGCCCAGACGAACAAACCGGATTGTTTTTCAGCATAGGTACAACCGAGAACATTCAGCAACCGGGTGGCTACTTTTTTACGGGCGGCATACACGTTGTTCAGTTCAGTAAACCATGCGGGCCCGTTCTTCAAGGCTTCCACAGCCGCATGCTGGAGACCCAGGAACATACCGGAATCCATATTGCTCTTTACTTTCAGAACCGCATCGATGTATTCTTTCTTTCCCGCAACCCATCCGATCCTCCATCCCGCCATATTATGCGACTTGCTTAATGAGTTCAGTTCCAACGCTACCTCGTCAGCGCCTTCTACCGACAAAATACTCAGGGGTTCGTCGTTCAGGATCAGGCTATAGGGATTATCGTTAACGATCAGGAACCGGTGCTCACGTGCCAGGTCCACCAACTCCTTCAGTTCCGCCCTGGATGCTGTTCTTCCGGTAGGCATATGCGGGAAATTCACCCACATGATCTTGACCTTTGAGAGATCGCTCTTGCGAAGGGCATCGACGTCTATACCCCAGTTCCGGTCTTCGCGTAAGGTATAAGGCCTCAGTTTCGCGCCAACCAGCGTGGCCACCGAAGAATACGTCGGGTAACCCGGATCCGGTATCAGCACTTCATCGCCTTCATTGACAAACGCCATGGCTATGTGCATGATCCCTTCCTTTGAACCCATGAGGGGAAGGATCATGGTCTCCGGGTCGACGGTTACTCCATATACGCGATCGTAGAACCCGGCAATGCCGTTACGCAAGGCCGGAATGCCCTTGTAGTTCTGATAGCCATGGTTTGCCGGATTCCTCGCGGAGATCGTCAATGCATCGATTGTAGCGGGGGACGGCGCCTGATCGGGACTACCGATCCCCAGGTTGATCACCCTGAGTTCGGGCGAATCCAGGCTTCGTACTTCGGCGAGCTTTCTGCTGAAGTAATACTCTTCTACGTTTGCGATCCTGTTGGCTGTTTTTATCATTTTGCTCTCTTTGTAATCCCGAAACCGGGTTTATCTCTTACCTGTATTCTATTTTTCCCTTCTTATACTCTCCCAACACGTTGAGATTTTTCACCTGCCGAAGTACCTGGTGCATCGCTTCGTCGTAATTCTTACGGCGCTTCCATTCCACGTCAATATGTATTGAATACTCGCTTGGACGGCCGATGATGGGAATGGATTGTATTTTCGTCAGGTTGATGCTGTTATTTTTAAGGGTCATCAATGCGTCGGCCAGACTACCCACCTCGTTGGCAACCTCGAAGCAAAGGGATGCCTTGTTGCTCTCCGCTTTCCCGTTACTTCTTTTTGTAAGGATCAGGAACCGTGTAAAATTCTTTTTATGGGTCTCGATACGTTTCTCCAGAATCTGAAGTCCGTATTTTTTAGCGGCCCACTCGTTGGCGATAGCGGCGGTTGTCTTGAGTTTGTATTCGGAAACACGCCTGGCCGAAAGGGCTGTATCATCGCTTTCCCTGATCTCAACCCCGGGCAGTGAATGTAAAAACTCCGAGCACTGGCGAATAGCCATCGGATGGGATTCTATTGTTGTAATGTCGTTCAGCTTCACGCCCGGCAGGGTAAGCAAATGCATGTGAATCGGAAGGTAGATCTCGCCGACAATACTGAAATGATAGTCCTGCAGCAGGAAATAGTTGGGAAGGATACTCCCGGCGATCGAATTCTCAATCGCCATCACGGCAAAGTCCGCCTTACCTGCCTTCAGGCTTTCACACAGTTGGTGAAACGAAAGGCATTCGATGGTTCCAATCGGTTCGTTGAAATAGGTAAGTGCGGCTATTTCGTGGAAACTGGTAGCAATACCCTGAATCGCAATGTTTAATTTTTTCTTCTTTGCCATTTTTTCAAATAGTCCATAAAAACAAAAAGTCCCGGATTTCCGGGACTTTTTTGAGTTTTCAGTTATCGTTTAATCAACAACGCAGCGCTCTTAAAGTCCCGCTCGGGTACTAAAAAAGAAGTAATAAAAGTAAAAAGAAGCGTTGCTGATTTTCATGTCTTCAGTTTGAAGTCTTCAAAGATAAAATGTTTTTTTTCTGAGTTGCAAGCACGGCTTCCATCTTTGGTGAAATATTTTTTAAAAAACTAATGGTTGTTAGTGCTTTTTAAGATGGGAAAGGCAGCTGAAGCCGTTCCAATGCCTATATTTAAATCAAAAAACCGGACCAGCCCTGAAAGCTCCTTTTTCAACCTTCGTCTTTATTATAGTGTGTATCGTTGCCGTATCATGCGGCCAGAAATCGCATGACGATGACACCCATGAGCACAGCGACGGCGACGCCATAGAGGAGAGTGGAAATCAGGCGCTGTACGACGAGGTCATGAAGGTTCATGACGAAGTGATGCCTAAGATGGATGATATCTATAAGATGAAGGAGGAACTCAAGAACCGGATCGCCAACACACCGGAAATGGCGGAGGAAAAGAAGAAAGAAATCGAAGCAACCATTTCAAAGCTTGATTCAGCCAGCGAAGGCATGATGATCTGGATGCGAAACTTTAATCCGCTTCCTGACAGCCTCGGGGAAGAGCCGGCGAAGGAATACCTTGAAAATGAAATGGAAAAAGTGAAAAAAGTAAAAGAGGATGTCCTTGAGGCTTTGGAAAAAGCCGGTATCAGCAATTAATCTTCAGCGCCGAACGCCGTCCGCGTTTTCGGAGATTATTCCATAAATCTCTCTTCTCATTGTGTTTTCAAAAGAAGGCGGCGCGAAATAATATTTATCTTTGGACCTCTTTAAATCGCCTATGGACGTAAAACAAATACCTCTTAATGACCTCCACATCCGGTTGGGTGGAAAAATGGTACCCTTTGCCGGCTTCAACATGCCCGTTCGTTATTCCTCCGATATCGAGGAGCACATGACTGTCCGGAAAGGTGTCGGTGTATTTGACGTGTCGCACATGGGCGAGTTTACCCTGAAGGGTCCCGATGCGCTGGACCTTATCCAGCGAGTCACGAGCAACGACGCTTCCAAACTGGTGGACGGACAAGCTCAATACTCCTGTCTTCCGAACGAAACGGGAGGTATCGTAGACGACCTCATCGTTTATAAGATAAAAGATAACGACTATCTCCTGGTGGTCAATGCCGGTAACATCGAAAAGGACTGGAACTGGATTAGCAGGTTCAACACAAAAAATGTAGAGATGAAGAACATCTCCCCTGACATGTGTTTGTTTGCCGTTCAGGGTCCTTTGGCCTCCGGTGTGCTTCAGAAGCTCACCGATATTGATCTGAGTGGCATCAAATACTACCACTTCAACATGGGTGGGTTCGCCGGTATCCCTGACGCTATAATATCAAATACAGGATATACGGGTGCCGGGGGTTTTGAGATCTATGTAAAAAATCAGTACGCGGAAAAAGCCTGGAATGCGATATTTGAAGCGGGAAAAGATTCCGGTATCAAACCGATCGGACTAGGCGCCCGCGATACCCTTCGCCTTGAAATGGGATTCTGCCTGTACGGCAATGATATCGACGACAGCACATCACCGCTCGAAGCAGGTTTGGGCTGGATCACAAAATTCTCCAAAGACTTCACCAACTCAGCCAGCCTGAAAAAGCAGAAGGAAGAAGGTGTGACCAAAAAACTCGTCGGTTTTAAGATGATCGACAAGGGAATTCCACGGCATGACTATACCATCAAAGACGCCGCGGGAAATATCATTGGTAAGGTAACGTCGGGAACCATGTCGCCTGTACTGGGCGTTGGTGTAGGGCTTGGCTATGTAACCGTCGGGAATAGCAGTCCCGGCAGCGCAATCTTTATCGATGTCCGGGGCAAAGCGTTGCAGGCACAGGTCAGCAAATTACCACTCATCTGAGTTCCCTATGAGGCTTCTCTTTGCCGGAATATTTCTTGCGATCTCCAACACGGTTTTTTGCCAATCCCCGGAAGAGTTGAACAACAAGGCTGTTGCTTTGATGGACAACGACCAATACCAGGAAGCGCTTCCCCTGCTGGATGACCTTGTGACATCAAACCATCAAAATACGATTTTCCGGTACAACAGGGCCGTCACGCTTTTTAACCTGAAGCGATACCGCGAGGCTCTGGCGGACTACAAGATCCTTCATAAGCTTCTTCCAACCGAGGGCGAATATGCTTTCCAGGTGGGAAATGCCTATGAGCAGCTTGACAGCGCCGACCGGGCTTTATCCTTTTATAACGAGGCGATCAGACTGATCGATGATAACTTTTTATTCTATTTCAAACGCGGCACGATCTACCTGAAGCAAAACAATTTTGAAAAGGCAGAAGCCGACTATAACAGTGCGTTATACCTGAATCCCAAGCACGACAATTCCCTCCATAACCGCGGTATCGCACGCTATAAAATGGGGCAGCAGAAAAAAGCGTGTGAAGACTGGTGTAAGGCATTCCAGCTCGGAAATTCCTATTCATCCAGCCACCTGAAGATCAATTGCGAGAAGTTTGATCCCTGTAAAGCATCGAAATGAAAACCATTGATGTTTGCCTTAGTCCGGATTTAATGCACCTGTATCCCGTTCACGACCGGACGGTGGTTGTGGTAGATATCCTGCGCGCTACCTCCTGCATGACGACTGCATTCGCGCATGGTATCGAAAGCATTACGCCTTTCGCCAGTCTCGAAGACTGCCTGGCAATGAAAGGAAAGAATTATTTCACGGCAGGTGAGCGAGACGGAAAAAAAGTTGAAGGTTTCGATCTGGGTAATTCCCCCTTTGAATACATGGATGAAAGGCTGCGAGGGCAAAGGATCGCTTTCACGACGACAAATGGTACGCAGGCGATCGCAAGGTCGGAAGGAGCACGTGAAATCATCATCGGTTCATTCCTCAACTTATCAGCGGTTGTAAAATACCTCTTCGGCTCCGAGAACAATCTGTTGGTCGTCTGCGCGGGATGGAAAGGAAAGGTAAACATGGAAGACACGTTGTTTGCCGGAGCTGTCGTTGACGGCCTCAGAGATCACTTCGAGCCTGAATGCGATGCGCCCCTTGCCGCGCAACACCTTTATCACCTCGCTAAAGCGGATATGCAGGCATTCCTAAAAAATACGAGTCACGTCAGGCGGCTTGCCAAACTCAATGTCGTCAAAGATATCGCGTTTTGTTTAACACCGGATCAATATGCGGTGGTGCCGGTACTCAACAACGGAATATTGAAGATCGGACAATAAGGAAATTATTCCATACGGGAGGGCTAGCGGAGTTTCGGGTTCTCATGATGACGGTCCTTGTCCCGAAGCGTCTTCTTCTCCATATTTCGCCTGAAAGCTTCCGTGAGGTCCACGCCCGTCTGATTGGCCAGGCAAATCAACACCCACAGTACATCCGCCATTTCATCCCCGAGGTCCTTATTTTTATCAGACTCCTTCTCGGATTGCTCGCCATATCGCCGGGCTATGATCCTGGCCACCTCGCCTACTTCTTCCGTAAGCATAGCCATATTTGTTAGCTCACTGAAATAGCGAACACCGTGCGTCTTGATCCACTCATCAACCTCCTCCTGTGCCATCTTGACTGTCATATGAAATTCAATTTAAGGATTGGTTATTCCCAGTTTTTCCAACAGGACTGCCGGCAGGGGCGCGACTTTTCTCTTTGCGTAATCGAAACATACTATTCCCGTCTTCCCTCTCGCTACCTCTTTCCCTGTTTCGCCGTTGGTTACACGGTAGAGCATATCGAAGCCATACTTGTTAACGTCCGAAACGGCTATCTCGATCACCAGCACATCTCCCAGGAACGATTCGGATTTATATTGAAGTGCCGCATCGGCGATGATCTGTCCGACGGGACCTTCAAAACTCACTTCATCCTTAAACCCGAGCGTCCGGTAAAACCGGACGCGCGCTTCCTGAAGCAAGGTTAACATCGTATCATTTCCCACATGGCCTCCATAATTCAGATCCGAAACACGGACGTTTAATTCTGTCCTGAAAAGGAACACTTCCGGAAGGTCGATTTGCAGACGGGCCATAAAAAACTGTTCTGGTGGTAAATATATGCTTTCAATAGTAGAGTCTGAATAACACCGTTTCATTAAATTGAATACATGAAAAAAATTAAGACGCTATTCATTCTTTTGCTATTTGGTATATCCGGTACGGTTGATGCAAGACAGAGGCTTGCCCCTGTGGTTCTCAAAGGTTATGTCTTTGTCGATGGAAACAGGAATGGTCTGCGGGACAAAAATGAAAAAGGTGTAAAAGGCGTTTTGATCTCCGACCAGGTTGAAGTCGTATCGACAAATGAAACGGGTTATTATGAATTGGCGAGTGAATGCCGTTTTGGAGTTGTTCACATTTCGCAGCCAGATGGTTTTACGGTCAACGGGTCTTTCTGGAAACCGGTGTCCCGCGGTCGGCAGGAAACGTCCATCGATTTTCCTCTTCTTCCCTCTCCGGGCGGTCCGAACGTAACTTTTATTCATGCGTCTGATCCGCATCTGAGTGAGGGTAGTTTACCTCGGCTGCAGAAACTCAGGGCTATCGTTGATTCGGTTCGGCCGGCGTTTGTTTTGATGACGGGAGACCTGATCAGGGATGCATTGCGCGTCTCCGAAAAAGAAGCAACAGCTTTTTACGACCTTTACGTAAAAACGATCGCCACCTTCCCTGTTCCCGTCTGGAATGTACCCGGCAACCATGAGATCTTCGGTATTGAAAGACACAAATCGCTGGTAAGCGAGTCTCACCCGCTTTACGGGAAAAAAATGTACCGCCATTATCTCGGTCCTGATTATTAT
This sequence comes from Chryseolinea sp., assembly GCA_041742155.1. Classification (GTDB taxonomy): domain Bacteria; phylum Bacteroidota; class Bacteroidia; order Cytophagales; family Cyclobacteriaceae; genus Chryseolinea. The sequence goes on from JBGSJE010000020.1 coordinate 178,977, forward strand.
TCGTTCAACTATGGCGGCATTCACTTCATCGGATTGAACTCTGTCGACTATCACGACTTGTGGTACTATGGTCATATTGATTCAGTGCAGCTCGAATGGTTAAAAAAGGATGTATCCTTCATTCCGAATACAACACCGGTTATCACGTTCAATCACATCCCGTTTTATTCAGGTGGGCTTAGTATGGGTGAATACACGGACGAGGAACCAGGCAGTTCGTTGATTTCCATAAATGGCAAGAAGCAATACAGGCACGTCGTATCAAATGCCCCGGCGGTGATGGAAGTCTTAAGGGGTAAAAACTATCCTGTTGCGTTGTCGGGCCACTATCATTCCGCGCAACAATTTTCCTTCGAATCGGACGATCAGAAAACACAATTTCACCAGACGGGGGCGGTTGTGGGTCCGGCATCCGACGGGGGAATTGAGATGACTTCGGGTGTAACGCTTTATCGAATTTCCGGGGGTAAGGTGGTCGATCGTACATTCATCCGGTTGAAGTAACAGAAACAGGCACAGCGATCAGATGCGAAAGCAACGGTCCGGATGTATGCCGCACCATCGCCTACAGGCTTTTCCACAAATACAATGTAGCGTAGGCCTCCCATCCCTTGTATTTTTTGAAGACCTTCTTCACTTCCTCCAACGTTGGCTTCACCTTCATCTTCTTCAGGTTCTTTATTGCATTGTGAATTCCCGCATCCTCCAGGGGAAACGCATCGGGGTAACGGAACGTTTTCATCAAGGCATAGTTAGCCGTCCAGTTACCGACACCTTTTATCGCAATGAGTTTTTCTTTTGCGTCCGGCAGCGAAAGCCCGCGAAGTATATCTTTTGAAATAATCCCTTTCGCGAAAGCGTCCGCGATGAGAACCGTGTACCGGCTTTTTTGCCGGGAGAACTGCAGGGGAAGTAACTGCTCATCCGACAGTGTACTGACCACTTCAGGTGTCGGGAAGAGATAATAATACTCGTTGTCAAACATCACCTTCGTTCCAAATTGTTCCACAAACCGTTGTTTCAGCGTATAAGCGAATTGCACGTTGATCTGCTGGCCGAGGACCGCCCAAACCAAGGATTCGAACAGGTCAGGCTGACCGATGATCCGGTATCCGAAATATTTTTCGCTGAGATCCTTCAGCAATTTGTCCTTCGCAGCCATCGCGTAAAATGGTTTGAGGTCCGTTTCCAGGTCGAACCATTCCGTTATAAATGTGACGAGGTGTTGTTTCTGGTGAGCCTGTATTGTTGTGTTCAGCACGGAAACCGATAACGTACTTTCGCCGCTGTACCGAAGCTCAAAAAGTATATTCTGGTTCTCTATGCGGATCAGTTTCCGGACACTGCTTCCGGCTACACGATGCAACAACTCCTTTGGTGATCGCTGAAGGAACGTGATACAATGTTCGAAGCTGAATTCTGCGGGAACGGGAATATGGAAGGTCATGTGCCTGATTTATGCTTTAAGATTGTATGATGGACGGATCGGATCTGGGGGAACACAACTGAACAGGGGACTGTTCGTAATTGCACAGCGGTGATCCGTAGAGGTTGTCAAAAAGGTCCGAAACAAGGTAAATGTAAGTGGCATGGTGGTTGACGGAGGTAATAATAATAATTCAGCACATACCGCGTTAGGGTTTACATGGAAAAAATAAAGCATTTCTTCTGGGTATGCTCGGGGGTACATATTCCGTTGCTAAAAAAATGTGAAGTTGAGTCGAGCAAGTATGCCGGGATCGGCGCCACCATTTTTTTTACAGGCGTTTTTGCGGCTATCGCAGCGTCCTATGCGCTGTATACCGTATTTGACAACGTCTGGATCGCCACGGCTGCCGGCGTAGTGTGGGGGTTGATGATCTTCAATCTCGACCGGTATATTGTTTCGAGCATGCGAAAAGAGGGAAATATGCAACGCGAGTTCAGGACCGCCGTTCCCAGAATTGTTCTCGCCGTCCTGATTTCGATCGTCATCGCGAAACCGCTCGAAATGAAAATCTTCGAAAAAGAAATTCAGTCCGAGCTGGTGATGATGGAACAACAAACCTATACGAGCCAGGAAAACGAGATCAAACTTCGGTTTCAAACCGATCAGGAAAGGTTAAAACGTGAGATCGGCGAACTGAAAAATGAAATTGCCGTAAAGGCGGCCCGCCGCGACGAGTTAAACCGGATCGCCCAGGAAGAAGCCGACGGAACCGGGGGAAGCAAAAAGAGAAATGCCGGTCCTATCTATCAATTAAAAAAAGCCGACGCCAACCAGGCCGACACCGAACTCCAAGCCCTGGTGAAAACAAATGACCTGCTGGTTAACGATAAACTGCGGGCACTCGCCGACCAGGACTCGCTGATACAATCCGAAATATCGGGCCTGGCAAAACAAAAACTGGATGGGCCGGCGTCACGAATGGAGGCGTTAAGCAGGTTGACTGCGAAGAGCGACGCGATCTGGTGGGCAAACTGGTTTATCCTCCTGCTCTTCATCGCGGTGGAAACAGCACCTGTCTTTGTTAAGCTTATTTCGTCGCGGGGACCATACGATCAGTTGCTTAAAATAGAAGAGCACGGCTTCGAGGCAAAACGTATCGGGGAAACGGCACGGATCAATTCAGAATTGTCGTTACAGCTTAAAAACCTTGGGGTTTATTGATTGAGTTTGTTCCATCCACATGCATTCGTGAATACTCCGATATATCTATCTCTGGTCCAGTGTGGCAGTCTTTAGATCTGCCAATTCGTTAAAATAGATAAAAAAAATCCACTCCGCGTACGAGCGAAATGGTGATTAATTTCCCCGACGCATTACCGGTTTTACAATAATTGCCCGTTCTCTCAAGTTTTTCCCGACCTGTTCCACTCAAGCCGGTGAACGAACAATAAAGAATATCTCTATTCGAATCATTGACACCCGGGGCTGGCGGCGCATACATTACGTGCTCTTATAGGTGATCTTAGTCGATGCATCAAGGGTATGCATCTATGCCAACTACCGGTTTCGTCTATTCCTGAATTGAAATTGATTCGCTTTTAAGATCTTCACCGTTTCGAAGTTTGATCTCCATGTTCCGAATTACTTGCTTATTATTCTTTTTGATCTTTGCTTCAATAAAGTGTGCCAACGGACAAAGGGCATTCTTGGCGAATGTGAATGGAGTATCGCGGAGCTATCATCTTTACAATTCCGGCAGGCGAGAAGATCAACCAAATCTTCCGCTCATTATCTTCCTTGGTATCGATCCGACCGAAATCGAATCCATTGGCAAATCCGACCCGATATTAACAGGCCTCAACGTACCGGCTATTCTGGTTTTTCCCGCTTCCATTAAAGACCCGTGCGCCGGAAATACAGCTTTGGCAAACGACCTCGCTTTTTTAAAGACCATCGCTGAAGAAGTCTATCAAAATCTCATGATAAACCGGAACAAGGTATTTATCATCAGCCGGGGAAAAAGCGTTTGTCTGGCGGAAGCGTATGCCTCAGCCTATCCACAAACCATAGCAGCCACACGGCATTTTAGCAATCCCGATGAAGACTTGAATACTCTGCTTGAGGCAGCTGGCAACTTTCTGGTTAGCAATGCCGGTTCCTCTCAACACTTCGATCTGTGGCGAAACCCGCTATACAATGAAGAGGAACACAAAAAGGAAGTAGAGGATTCTATTAAACTGGTGCGCTGGGGAAAACGCGTTTCGGTTGAACTAAGGACAGGATTGTTTTTTATGCATCCTTCCGTGAAGACAGAAAAAGATCAAACGTATATGGACATCAGCGATGCCAGGCAGCTGTTGGATCTGAACATCACTTCCTGGTTGAATGACTCCATGGGATGGTTCGTCGATATTGGCTGGCTCAAACTTCCCCAAAAGCAAGAAGTTGACGGAGCACGGATAGAAGCGGGTGGTGGCATGATTTTACCCGTGACTTTTGGCCTTCGATATGCCCTCTACCGGCAGAAAGCCCGTCCATATTTCCTGCTAGGCACCGGACCTATGCCTGTTATTGTTTTCGGTGGCCGGTTTAGCATGAATTCCGATCCCAATCAGATCAAAAATAAGATCAAAGCGGAAGCGCGGTTCGCGCTTCATACCACCATAGGCACTGGAATGGATTACAGAATAGGAAAACGTATCGTGGTGGGTGGACATGCCCGGTACATCCATTCCTCCGAATTCAAAACGGCCGGGTCCGTAAATGCTATCAGGGGGTTCAATATCAGTTTGTCCGGTGGATATATCATCGGAGCAAATCGGATTGGGCCAAAGAGAAGAAAACTAACGAATGAGTGATGCATATAAAAATTGGCGGATTTGCGATGGGAGCACTACTCCTACTATTCTTTAATACCAATACTAAAAAAGCCCTCGCTCAAACGAAGTTCACGGTTGACGGCGTCATCAAAGACGCCTCGGATGGAGAAACACTTACTGGTGTGACTATTTTAATTAAAGAGACCGGCGGAGGCACTGTGAGTAATGTGTATGGATTCTATTCCATTACGTTGCCTGCCGGTGCATACACCTTGGAGTATAGCTTTGTAGGATACGAAAAAGCCGTTCATCACATCATATTGGACAAAAGTCAAAAGGTCAATATTGAGATGCTCGGACAATCTAAACAACTGGAGGAAATAACGGTCGTAGCAGAAACCGAAAGTCGGGCACTCAATGTGAAAAGTGTCGAAATGAGCACTAACAAGCTGGATATAAAAACCATTCAGAAATTGCCGGCTTTGTTGGGTGAAGTCGATGTGGTCAAAAGTTTACAATTTCTGCCTGGTGTAAGTCAGGTTGGCGAAGGTTCGTCCGGCTTTAATGTAAGGGGAGGGAGTACGGGACAAAATCTCGTACTGCTCGACGAGGCTCCGGTATACAACTCGGCTCACATGCTTGGTTTTTTCTCCGTGTTTAATCCGGATGCAGTAAAGGATGTAAAATTATTCAAGGGAGCCATACCCGCAAACTACGGTGGCCGGACCAGTGGCGTATTGGATGTCCGCATGAAAGAAGGGAACATGAAGCAACTTGAAGTAAATGGCGGCGTTGGACTGATTTTCTCCAGGCTTTCCGTTGAAGGCCCACTTCAGAAAGATAAATCGTCGTTTATCGTTGCCGCTCGCAGGTCTTACATCGACGTGCTCGCAAAACCGTTTCTAAGCAACAGCAATTTTGGTCTTAATTTTTATGATCTTACCCTGAAAACTAATTACACTTTAAACCACAAAAACAGGATCTACCTGTCCGGCTACCTGGGGCGAGATAATTTTAATTTTTCCGACGATGCGGGTTTCAACTGGGGAAATCGAACTGCAACAATACGGTGGAACAGTGTGTTAAGCAATCGACTGTTTTTGAATATCTCAGCCGTGTACAGCAAGTACGACTATGAACTTGGAATTAGCGAGGACTCCAACAATGCGTACGCCTGGAATTCCGATGTTACCAATTACCTGATCAAGCCTGACTTCAGTTACTATATCAATGAGAAGTCGGAATTGGTCTTTGGAATGGAAGCCAATTATTTTCAATTCAATCCTGCACGGACAGTCGGGATTACAAATGGGGAAAAGGTTGACAACAGCCTGGAGAAAAAGTATGCCACTGAAGGAGCTGTTTACATTAGTCATAAATTTGAAGTATCGCAACGTATCGAAGTGGTTTATGGCTTACGCCTTTCTCATTTTCGTTACCTGGGGGCCGGGACGGCCTATGCTTACAACGACACGGTTCCCGGTCGACGGAGATCTGTCGTCAGTGAAAACACATATTCCCAGGGTGAAACCATTGCCGCCTACACCACCCCCGAACCAAGGGCTTCTGCAAAGTTTGAAGTCAACGAAGTAAGTTCTCTTAAAGCGAGCTATACACGGGCAGCGCAGTACGTTCATTTTATCTCAAATACGACGGCGTCGAATCCACTGAACGTTTGGACCCCTAGCACCAACAATCTCCGGCCCACTATTTCCGATCAATACACGCTGGGATATTTCCGTACGCTGGGAAATAAAGGTCAGTATGAGGCATCCGCCGAATTATTTTACAAAAGTTCTTCGAATGAAGTGGATTATATCAATGGCGCAGAGCTGTTGAGTAATCGTTACCTCGAGGGTGATCTGCTCAGTGGCAGTGGGCGGGCCTACGGGTTAGAACTCTATGCTCAAAAAAAAACGGGTAGAATGACGGGATGGATCAGCTATACCTTAAGCCGCTCGGAAACTAAATTCAATGGTATTAACCGTGGAAAATGGTACCCTACCCGTTATGATCAGACCCATAATCTGAAAGTTGTGAGTATGTTTGAAATTAACAAACGCTGGTCCGCAACTGCCGATTTTACATTTACCACCGGGGCGCCTACAACTTATCCTGACCAGCGCTATTTGTCGCAAGGCCTTTTGATCCCCTACAATTCGACAGATTCCCGTAATGACGTTCGCTTAAGCAGCTATCACCGCCTGGATATTTCCCTCCGTGTAGACGGAAAAACACATACCAAAAGCGGAAAGCAGCGAAAAAACCTGGATTACTGGGTGTTCTCCGTGTATAATATATATGGGCGCAAGAATGCCTTCTCCACATATTTTGTTCAATCCAATGAACGATCCGTTATAGGTCAACCTATCCAGACGGAAGCCCATCAGGTATCCATAATTGGTGCTATGGTTCCATCATTATCATACAATTTCAAATTCTGAATGACTATGGAATATAAAAAAACGGGAACAACCTCGCTTCTCCTGGCAGCAACCTTCATCTTGTCATTCATTTCCTGCGACGATATTATCTCCGTAGACACAGAAAATGCCGACCCCGTCCTTAACATCGATGCCTGGATAAACGACAAACCGGAAACACAAGTAATCTTCCTGACCTTTACACAGGACTATTTCGATAACGAAAATTTACCGGTTCCGGCATCAGGTGCCAGTGTGGTCATTTCGGCCGACGACGGGCGGCAATATATTTTTCAGGAGGATGTACTTGCTACCGATGGATCGTATCGATGGACACCCGGGGATGGCGAAACCATCGGTTTACCCGGCAGTACCTACGCGCTTACTGTAGTCTATGGACAAGAGACCTTTGTTGCAACCAGTGTGATGGGGCGGGTACCCGCCGTGGACAGCCTGACTTTTTCGAAGGAAGAGGACTTAGGATTTCAGAGTGATGAAGACTTTTATCAGGCCGAATTCTGGGCCACCGACCTGACTGGCAAAGGTGACACGTATTGGATTCGGACCCATAAAAATGGTTCATTGCTTAATAAAGCGAGCGAGCTGAACATTGCGTACGATGCAGGTCAAACTGCCGGCAGTGAATTCGATGGCGTCACTTTTATTACTCCTATTCGAATTGGTATCAACGCCAATGATGAAGACGAGGACGAAATGCCTGTGTCGCCGCTTAAACCAGGCGATTCCATCTATGTAGAAATCCATTCGCTTACAGAAGGTTCCTTTAGTTATTTGCAGCAGGTTATCGCGCAGACCGATAAAAATGGAGGATTGTCGGAGTTATTCACCTCGACCCCGCTGGCCAACGTTTCCACCAATATTGCTAACCAGAATGACAATGGATCACCGGTAGTTGGCTTCTTCAATGTTGCCTCTGTATCCGGGTTGGGTAAGAGGTTCAAATAAATACCTTCTTCATTCGAAATATCCGAGCCGGAAGAGGCGACATCGAGCGAATGCCCTGCATTACGCTTAGTCCTTGCCTGGCTTGGCTCCCGGAAGCCTGCTTTTTAACCAGGCCATTTGTCCACGGTGGTTGGATTCGTGTTCACATACATGGAACCACTTCCAGTACGTGTTAAGGGGAGCATCTTTTTCGGACCACTTCGGATCAACTTCCAAAAGCCACTGGTCGTCCTTCTTCTTAAATTCGTCCAGCGTTTTTTGCCTTACCTCGGTGACAATATCCAGGTAATACTTTACATCATGGCCTTTTAATTGTTTACGGCCTTCGTCCCCGAGATTCATCGCGGCGTTCCAGATTTTCTTTTCTTCATCGTTAAATTCCTGCCGGCCTTCGAATGTGTTGATCTGATAAAACTTTTCAGTGGCACCCAAATGCAGAATCAACGCTCCGATGGTGTTCGCGTTTGAATCATGCAGATGGTCGAGCTCAGCCATCGTCATGGATTTTACCATACTTATTATTGTTGATCGGTTATAATTCAGCATGGAAACCAGGGTACCGATGTGGGGAGAGTATCCCTCCATCGGGCCGATCGAATAGACTCCGTTGTTCGCGATCGTCGGTGCCGGGTGGACGGGAAGCGCCAATGCACTCAGGGTCGACGTACATACCGTCATTGCTGAAGCAGTCTTTACAAAGTTTCTTCTGTTCATTTTTGTAAGAGAGGTTTTCATAAGATTTTGGTTTTATCATTTCAAAGGAGGATCATCTCCCTTTGGTGAACCGTTAGTCGGCGTTAAGCGGAGCTCCGACAACTTTCATTTCATGCAACGCAAATACCCTCGCTACTTCCTCTTTCGCCGGTGGCACTGTCCATTCTGAAGTCGCTTTAAAAAATGCCTCCATCTTCCCGGCTGGAACGAAGGAGACGATCACCTTTGCCTTTTCAGTCAACTGAATAAATGCATGGGGGATATTTCTCGGAAGAAATATTGTATCACCTGCTTTCATTTGTTTTTTCTCCTCACCAATCTGAAACAGGTACTCACCCTCTACGACATAAAACCATTCATCCTGATACAGGTGAATGTGTAACGGAGGTCCCCCCCTGGCCGTTGTTCCATTTTGTTCGAAGACAGCCAGTTCACCGTCTGTGTCCTGCCCGGAAATTTTGATATCCAGCGTATTTGACGTCACACCCTTCATCTTATAGTGTTCGCCATACCGCGCTTCACCGGCGTTTACCTTGAAGAATCCCTTTGCCCGCGCCGACCAGCCTGATCGGGTTTTTGCTATCGCGGCTGCCGGGAATCCCGCGAATGCGGTAAGAATAAAATGGATTCTTTTCATTTTCATGATATTTTAAAACAATGTTCCCGGCATACAAAAATCAGACAAAAGCCAGGCGCGAACACGACGCTTTCAGATTTCCCGGAGCTTCTTTTCAATTTCCGCTACCTCGTCTAACCGGTTTGCCAACCTGGCGGATTCCATTTTTCCTTTCAACGAACGGACCCGCTGCGGGGCACGTTGGAGCGACAGGGTAAAAGCGTCCATTGCTTCATCTGCGCGTTTACTGGACAAGAGAAATTCCCCGAAGAGTTCATGGGAAGGTTTTACAACGGATGGGGGGCCGTAGGAGTAGCTGACATTTTCTTCAAGGGCCGTCGCATCCCTTAACCATTTTTCGGCTTCAACGAGATCGTTTTCCTTCCACGCTTTCAGACCTCGGAGTTCCATTTCCATAATGTGAACTTCGTCGATATCCAGCTTGGTGGCATTCTGACGACTGGAACCTCCACTCTTACACAACGCTATTCCGGCTTCGGTTATACTGACGGATTCCCGAAGGCGGTCCGTTTCCAGTTCATCAATATTTTTTTTCAGAAGCATGAGGTCGCCGTCCTTGTATGCCTTCATACCCCTCGTAAAGAATTCTATACCTCGCGTTGAAACATTCAGGTCTGTTATATCGGTCTGATGTCCGGCCACTGAAGATCCCCAATCATCTGCCTCCACCAGATACGTTGACTTCAAATAAATTTCGTGGGTCCGGGCGCGGGCCGACGGTAATTCCGAGCAGTATCTCATCATTTCCTCCAGCAGCTTCCGGGCGTCGCCAATCCGGCCTTTCTGTAAGTACCCGTATTCAAGCCAGTGAAACGAGTGATAACCCAATGCGTCGTTTGTGAGCTTTTTTCTTTCACGCCTGGCAACGCTCGCTTTCCAGGATTCTTCGTTTGACGAAATCACATTGTCCCACATCCCCAGGGCAACGTAGATATGGGTGGGCATATGCAATGCATGCGCGGCATCTGGTGCCACAACCGAATACTCATTGGCCGCCAGCAACGCGTCCTTCGCATGGGATGGATCATCGTTGGCATGAATAAAATAATGTAAAGCACCCGGGTGATTCGGGTTTTCCTTCAAAATTTTCTCCGAGATCCTTGCGCTCTTCCCGTAAACAGCGTCATCACGGCCAACCGGCACTGAACCAAGGAGAGCCAGCGCATACAGTGAAGCTACTTCATGATTCCCGGGATATTTTTCGTAAAGTTTACCCATATAGGCTGCGTATGCCTGATCGCGTTCAACCTTTGTTCCTTCGCCGTATAAGATCTCAACGCCTGCCGTAAAATCTTTCTCAAGACCGGTTTTCATTTTTTCAGATCGGTCTTCAGGCGTCGCACCTAATTTGAGAAGCGTGTTCTTTCCCTTTTCATAATCCTGCTCCTGCCAGATGGCGTGGTGGTAGGTCATGGCTTCTCCCCAATACGCCATCGCACAGTCGGGGTCGGCTGCCTGAGCTTCGCGAAATACTTCCGCCGCATCGGCAAATTCAAAGCTGTGCATAAGCAAATGCCCTTTTGTAAAAAGAGCTTTCGCCTCGTCTGTGCCAGTGACATCGAATTCAATTCTTCCCAGTGCGTCTTCTGTTTTCGCGGGTGGGGTACAGCCGTAAAACAAAAGCAGCAAAACAAAAAATAAACCGGTCGTATTGGTCTTCATCGGGAAAGTGGCTTGGGATTATTAAAGATAGTAAATTTCAGTACCCTGCGGAAAGGGCTCCCCTGAATTAAGCATTTGTAACAATATTCTATACACTTCTTTGGCGCCGGGTCGGTACCGTTATTCCGCAAGTTCCGGGTTGAACCGCATATTCAGTTTATAGAGTTTTATGAAAAAAAATGAAAAGCATTTCAACTATGAACTGGGCTACGGCACTTGAAAGTCTTAACGACAATGGATTCGCGCTGGTGAAGGGAGTTCTTTCGCCGGAAGAGTGCGCGCACCTGCACGGCCTGTATGGCGATATAGAGTTGTATCGCAGTGTGATCAACATGCAACGCTACCGGTTTGGCAAGGGAGAGTACAAGTACTTCAGCTATCCGCTTCCTCCCGTGATACAGTCCCTCAGGGAGTTGTTCTACGCATCACTGCAGGGACTGGCAAACCAATGGATGGAAAGGTTGGGGATCGACGTCATTTTTCCCCCGCAACACCACGAACTCGTGGAAAGGTGCAAATCCAAAAATCAGGTCAGGCCAACACCTCTGATCCTCCGGTATGAGTCCGGAGGATACAACACACTCCACCAGGACCTGTACGGCGAGGTGTATTTTCCCTTTCAGATCGTCTTCATCCTTAACCAACACGGAAATGATCACGAGGGTGGAGAGTTCGTTCTGACGGAACAACTTCCCCGGGCGCAGTCGAAAGCACATGTATTAAAACCTGATCAGGGTGATGCTTTGATCTTCACGACTAATTTCCGACCGGTAAAAGGATCACGGGGGTACTACCGCGCGAAAATGAAACACGGCGTAAGTGAAGTGAAATCGGGTGTGCGTTATTCGCTGGGTATTATCTTCCACGATGCGGCATGATCATGCATGCCGACTATTCTGATACAGACGTACGGATCCTGATCAGGTCGGGAAGGATCCGCTGGGCCGGAAACCTGCGGGACAAAATATACGGACGTCTGTCATGCCGGTCCGGGAAAAGAATAAAAAGGGAAAACAGGATTTTTTTTGAGAGCGAAGAGGAAGCGATCCTGGCCGGCTTCCGTCCCTGCGGGCATTGCATGCGTCTTCATTATCTCCGGTGGAGAAGCGGACGAGGCTTGTAAAAGTGACTTACTTCGCCGCGGAAGGTTTCAGGTTTTCCGCGATGTTAAGTACAAAGTCCTTTCCCTTGATAAACCCTTTGCCCCATTCCGCGTCGTATTTTTTTGCGATATCAAGGCCGGTGATCTCTTCAACTTTCTTTCCTTTCTTCAGAGCTGCGGCGACCTGATCGCGGATGTCGGCCAGCTTATCCCTGAAGTTCTTCATGTCCGACCTCGTGCATAACTCTCCGTGACCCGGAATAATCTTCGTGCGTTCATCCATCATGCCAAGTATTTTATCAAGCGTTGAAATAAAACCATTGATCGAGCCGCCACTTGAGTAATCGATATAGGGGTAACCATAGGTAACAAACATATCGCCCATATGATAAACGTTCGCTTTCTTAAAGTGAACAGCTACATCGCCGTCGGTATGGGCAGGATCCAAATGAATTAGTTCGATATCTTCATCATTCAGGTGAAAGTTCAGCTTGTCGGCAAAGGTAATTACCGGCCACGCATCCTTGTTCCGCGGTGGTGTAACTTCGCCGCCGGATGGATTAACCTTTTCCATCCTCATTCTTTCGCGTACGTTATCGTGCGCGACAACGGTCACTCCCATCCGCTTGAAATTCTCATTTCCGCCTGAATGGTCGCCGTGGATATGGGTGTTCACCAGGAACCGTATTTCCGAAGGGTCCAGGGTCTTGATCGCGCCATTGATTTTGTTGGATAACGGCGCAAATTGATTGTCAATCATCAATACTCCATCAGGTCCGGTAAGCACCCCTATGTTCCCGCCTGATCCTTTTAGCATATAAATATTTTCAGTCACTTTTACCGGTCTTATTCTGACGGTATCAAACTCACTTTGGGCACAGGCTGATGAAATGATCAGGGCGTAAAAGACGACGAGCATGGACTTCATAAAAACCGGGGTTTAGAATACCTAATGTATCAAAAAAAAGGGGTCGGTGTTATCCAGTCCCCAAAAAAAGCGCCCTACGGTTTACGGACTATGGTTTCAGGTTAACAAGAATCGGGTTGGCTGACCCTGCGATCCGGAATATTTTTGTCTTATAAAAATTATAGATTTATGATCTTGACAACACCGGAAACCCATATCAACTATCAGCGTATTGAAGAAGCTATTCAATACCTGGAAAAAAATTTTCAGCGTCAGCCGGACCTGGATGAAGTAGCCGAAAAGGTTCATCTTTCACCTTTTCACTTTCAACGAATCTTCACCGAATGGGCCGGTATCAGTCCAAAGCGTTTTTTACAATTTCTCACTGTCGACTTCCTCAAGGAAAAACTCCAGCATTCCAGGAACCTGGTGGAGGCCGCGGAGGCTGCCGGTCTTTCCAGCCAGTCACGTGTATACGACCTTTTTACTACGCTGGAGGGTGTAACTCCCCTTGAATATAAGCAGCAGGGTTCGGGGATCAGAATTGAATACGGATTCCACGAAACGCCGTTTGGAATATGTTTGATCGGAGTGACCACACGCGGGATCTGCTGGTTGTCTTTCCTGCCTACCGAAAGCGATCCCAGGAATGAACTGGAATCCATGAAAAACCACTGGCACAACTCGATTTTTCATCAGGACCAGATCTTAACGGCAACCTATGCCGAAAGGATCTTCCATTCTCCTGCGGGGAATACGGAAAGGCTGCACGCATTTGTGAAGGGTACTAATTTTCAGCTCAAGGTTTGGGAGGCGTTGCTGAAGATCCCGATGGGTGGTGTTTCAACCTATCAGGGTATTGCCGGGAGCATTCAGCATCCGCGGGCGATGCAGGCAGTAGGTTCCGCAGTGGGTGCAAATCACATTGCTTTCCTCATACCCTGCCACCGTGTCATCCGAAAGGATGGAATGTTGGGAGAGTACCGCTGGAGTTCTGCCCGGAAAAAAAGTATTATCGGCTGGGAGATGGCAAAAACGGATGGTGATGTTTAAACACGATGGACATTCCGTTGAATAAAAGTATTTAGCGAGACACAGTATACCCTACGTGGCCCACGCTTTACCAACCTCGGCCAACGGAACGCATCCCTGGTACGGACCCGGTACCTGTTTGTATTGCAGTACCTGCGTAGCACCCGGCTCACTGGTGAAGAAACCCAGCAGGGTAAGTTCCTTAATCTTGAGTACAAAAGGCTTATCCGCACCTCCCCCTGTGTTCCACCATCCCGTAGGTCCGCCGGTAGCGGCCGATGCAATGGCTTCGTCGTGATGTTTTTTGAAAAGGGCAACTTGATCAGCTGGCTTACATTCGAAGAACGCGTCGCCATATGTTTTTTGAGCGTCGTTTTCAAATTCCGACAGCCCTGCCAAAAATTTTTCCTGGTCTTCTTTTTTATACACCTCTTTCAGCATGCTGTCGATAAAGGCGGGGACGCCGGCATCCTTCGCGCCGGGGGTACTGGTCTTCGGAATAATTATTTCGGCGAGCTCAGCGATCGTACGGGCCTGATCTTCCGTGAAGAAAACAGGTTTATAACTCAGTTCCGGCGATGCCTTGCATCCGTTCAACACACCCGCCAAAGCCGGTGCCGAAATGGCGTAGCCTAATGCAAGGGCGGTCTTTTGAATTGCTTCTCTTCTGTTCATAGTACAGTGCCTGACGCTTATAAATTTCCTTTTTTTAATTCGCTGACTGCATGATCGGCCGCCCTGGCTGTCAAGGCCATATAAGTAAGGGAGGGGTTCTGACATCCCGACGAAGTCATGGCTGCGCCATCCGTAACAAAAACATTCGGAGCTTCGTGGACCTGGTTCCATTTGTTCAAGACCGATGTTTTCGGATCCCGTCCCATACGAGCCGTACCCATCTCGTGAATACCGAGGCCGATATTATCGGGGTTGTCGTACATATGCACATTTTTGAATCCAGCCGCTTCCAGCATTTCCGCGGCCGATTCCTTCATATCTTTCCGCATAGCCTTTTCGTTGTCTCCCCAGCCGGCGTCGATATTCAGTGTCGGAAGACCGTGGATATCCTTTTTATCTTTATTCAGGGTGACCCGGTTGGATTCATAGGGAAGGCATTCACCAAAGCCCGTGATACCAATTCCCCATCCGCCCGGTGTTGTCAGCGATTCTTTCAACTCTTCGCCGAAGCTCATTTCACTGACACCGCGTGACCACTCTGTCCGGCTTGCCGCTCCCTGGTAACCGAATCCCCGGATATAATCCGTTCGCTTGTCCTGGCCGACATTCCGGAACCTGGGAATATAGATCCCGTTTGGCCGCCTTCCCACATAATACTTATCCTCGAACCCATCAACCTTAGCATCCGCTCCTGCCCGGTACTGATGATCCATCAGGTTACGACCAAGCTGATCGCTGCCATTACCCAAACCGTTGGGGAACCGGCCCGATGTCGAATTCAGCAAAATAAACGTACTTCCCAGCGTAGATGCGTTCAGGAAAATAATCTTCGCGAAGTACTCGATCTCCTGCCCGGTTGTGGCATCCAGGACTTTTACACCGATCGCCTTCCCCTTTTTTTCATCATATATAATAGAATGAACGATGGAATGCGGACGTAGCGTCATATTACCCGTTTTCGCGGCCGCCGGAAGTGTTGAGGAGTTACTGCTGAAGTAAGCTCCATATGGACAGCCGCGGTCGCACATATTTCGTGACTGGCAGACTCCACGGCCCGGATCATGGGGCAATGCCGCGGTGAGATGTGCAACACGACCGATGGTGATAGTCCTGTTAAACTTCTCGGCTATCTTTTCCCGGAATACCTGCTCTACACAATTTAATTCCATAGCAGGAAGAAATTTTCCATCCGGCAGTTGAGGTAGTCCTTCCGCCCGGCCGCTCACACCGATATAAGACTCTACGTAGTCGTACCATGGCGCCATGTCGTTATAACGGATAGGCCAGTCTGTCCCGATACCGTCTTTGGCGTTCGCCTCGAAATCCATGTTCGATAACCTGTAGGTTTGTTTTCCCCACATGATTGACCGGCCACCTGTATGATAGCCCCGGATCCAGTCGAATGGCCTGACTTCCGTATAGGGATTTTCATTATCCTTTACCCACCAGTGTTTATTGGCCTGGTTCACCCAGTTGGTGCGCGACTGAACGGGATAAAATTTCATCTCCTCGGCAGGCAGCTTATTGGCATGTGGAAGTTGCCATGGCTCTTTTGTCATGGTTGGATAATCGACGACATGTTTCACATCCCTGCCTCTCTCCAGTACGATGGTCTTCAATCCTTTTTCGGTAAGTTCCTTCGCAGCCCAACCACCACTGATACCGGTACCGACTACGATCGCATCATACGTGTTATCCTTCTGTGCATCAATATTCAAATTCATACGCTACGGTTTGTCAGGTTGAAATTAGCAGTTAATTCGATTGCATAAAGGGTTGCTGACGAAAATTATTTGAGCGCCACGAGTTGCGGAATATCATCCAGGCGTCTGATATCTCCCTCTCTCCGGAAGTCGTCAGGAATTTTGAAGCACGGAACAGGCATCAGCTGTGCCTGGCGGTAATGTCAGATCTTGGGTGAGTGGATCTCGATGATCTGGTTGTTTGGATTGAAGTGATCAACATACCTGGTATAGGATCTTCCGGCGATAAACTCCTGAAGTTCCTTCTCCGCCGCAGCGCGATTGGAACCGGCAATCTTCACGATAAATACACCTTCAGGGGGTTTTTCAATTTTAATGTTGATCATAACCAGAGCCTAATACCTGCCGAAGCTAGTACTTTATTCTTAATACTGTGAATTATGCTGTTAAGTTCCCCCAAGCCGGTATTTAATCAAGAGGAATGAAAGTTAAAACCCTGATATTGTTCCTGCTCATCGCTTTCCGGACGTTATATTTGTGCCTCATACAATCCGCTTATGGACGATTTTCTTGCGGCCCGGTTTCAGATGGCATTGTCCCTTGGCTTTCACATCATTTTTGCCTGCATTGGTATGGTAATGCCATTTTTTATGGCGGTCGCCCACTACAAATGGATCAGAACGGGTGATGTTGTTTACAAGAATCTTACACAGGCCTGGAGTAAAGGTGTCGCTATTTTTTTTGCCACAGGGGCAGTATCCGGAACCATGTTGTCGTTTGAACTGGGATTGTTATGGCCGGCATTTATGAAGCACGCCGGCCCGATATTCGGCATGCCCTTTTCATTGGAGGGCACGGCTTTTTTCATCGAAGCTATTGCATTGGGATTCTTTCTATATGGATGGGATCGTTTTAACAGATGGTTCCATTGGTTCACCGGTGTGATCGTCGGCATCAGCGGACTTGCCTCGGGAATCCTGGTGGTCGCCGCCAATTCATGGATGAACAGTCCCGCGGGATTTGACTATATCGATGGTCAATACCTTAACATTGATCCTGTAAAGGCGATGTTCAACGATGCCTGGTTCTCACAGGCGCTGCACATGACGTTAGCCGCGTTCGCGTCCACCGGTTTTGCCGTTGCGGGTGTACATGCCGCGATGATCGTCCGCAAAAGCAATGTAGTCTTTCACACGAAAGCGTTTACCATAGCAGCTGTGTTTGGCTGCGTGGCTGCATTGCTACAACCGGTAAGCGGAGATATTTCTGCCAAGGACGTAGCGCAGCGGCAACCGGCGAAACTGGCTGCTATGGAAGCTCACTTTCATACGCAAAAATCTGCACCACTCATTATTGGAGGAATACCCGATGTTGAAAATAAAACCGTGAAACACGCCATCGAACTGCCCGGGATGTTGAGTTTTCTGGCCCATGGCGATTTGACTGCGGAAGTAAAAGGACTGGATTCCATTGCACCGCAAGACCATCCACCTGTAGCGGTCGTACACTATGCCTTTCAGATCATGGTAGGTATGGGGGTGATCATGATGGCGATCGCCGTCGTTTTTTTCCTGAGTTTCTGGAAAAGAAACTGGCTCCGGAAAATCTGGTTCTACCGACTTTTTATAGTCGCGATCCCAATGGGATTTATTGCTATTGAAGCCGGATGGACAGTAACAGAGGTGGGCAGGCAACCGTGGATTATTCAAGGTATCATGCGAACCGCCGACGCTGTTACTCCGATGCCCGGTATTGCCTGGTCTTTTTATCTGTTTACCGCGGTTTATACTTCGCTCAGTTTTTTTGTTGTGTTCCTGCTCCGCAGGCAGATTAAAATGGTTCCTCTGATCTACGACGATAAAAACGATTAACTATGCCATACGTTGTAATTGCATATCTCTGGCTGGCTATTCTGCTTTACGTCCTGTTGGGTGGAGCCGATTTTGGAGCGGGTATCATTGAAATGTTCACATCCCAAAAGAACATAAGAAGGACCCGGAAAACGCTCTACCATGCCATAGGTCCCATCTGGGAAGCAAATCATATGTGGCTCATTATCGTGATCGTAATCCTGTTCGTCGGGTTCCCGGTGATCTACAGCGAACTCTCCATCTACCTTCACATTCCATTACTCATTATGTTAATGGGGATCATCGCGCGGGGAACCGCTTTTGTTTTCAGACACTATGATGCTGTGCACGACAACATGCAGGACGTTTACAACAGAATATTCATATGGTCCAGCTTTGTAACGCCATTCTTCCTTGGTGTTATTGCCGGCAGCGTGGTGTCCGGTCATATCGATCCCAACGCCCAGACGTTTGCCGGCGCGTACCTGTACGGTTGGATGAACCTGTTTTCCATCGCCGTCGGACTTTTCACGGTATCCCTATGCGGATATCTGGCAGCCATCTACCTGATCGGTGAGGCGGAGGACGAAAACGACAGGCAACGGTTTATACGCAAAGCGAAGCGAATGACCCTGGCAGCGATTGCTTCAGGTGCGGTGGTCTTTGCCGCCGCGGAAACCGATGGCATACCACTCTTCCATTGGATCTTCGGCGGGCCAGTCGGACTTGTTTCCGTGCTGCTTGCTTCGATCTCTCTTGTGATCCTCTGGAAGAAAATCAGGCAGCCGAATACCACACTGCACCGACTGCTGGCAGGATTTCAGATCACGATGATCCTCTTTGCCATCAGCTACGCGCACTTCCCGGATTTTATCATATTAAAAGGAGGCGATCATCTTTCCCTGCTGGTACAACAGGCGCCTTACAAGACTATGCAATCCCTCGGATGGGCTCTCCTGATTGGCAGCCTCCTTATTCTGCCCGCTCTCTTTTACCTGTACTACAGTTTTCAGAAAAATACAAAACCACCTGTCATGCAGTAGGTAATAAAAAACTACGGATGGCGACTGTTCTCACACGAAGGTCAACCCCGTCGTTATGCGTCATCCGGTTTTCCCCTTCGTGAGGTAAGCGCGTTTACTCATTGACTCCTTGCATAAGCAGAGATGTTTACACAGTATGTGAAATAACAGGCAAAAAAATCAGGCTTCCTGGGGGATAACAATACTGGCTGGCTTCATCGTTCTTAGAATAACCAATCCCCATTTCCTATGATCCGCAATTACCTGTTGATCGCCCTTCGTAATTTTCAGCGACAAAAACTTTTCGCGTTCCTGAATATGTTCGGGCTTGCATTGGGTCTCGCCAGCGCCATACTGATCTTTCTCTACGTCAGCGACGAACTGCAATACGATGTCATGCACCCGCACTTCAGGGATACGTACCGGCTGGGTGTAACCTTCACCAACCGGGAAGGGCAGGTTTTCGATAACACCACATCCCCGGGTTATCTGTCCCGCCAGTTAAAAGAAACCCGTCCGGAGGTAGAGCGGATCGCCCGGGTCGACTACATCGGTTACCCTACGTCTCTGCATCACAAGGAAACGGACAAGATCATTCTGACCGAAGAGATAAAATGGGCAGAACCGGAATTCAATAAAGTCCTGTGGTTTGACCTGCTGAAAGGAAATGAAGAAAAGATGTTTGAAAACCACAACACGATGGTTGTGAGCGAAAGCGGCGCCAAAAGGCTGTTCGGGGATACCGATCCGATCGGGGAGGTAATTTCCGTAAAACATAATTTTGCTACTAACGGGCGCGAGATCGATGTTGTGATTACCGGCGTTTACCGCGACTTCCCTTCAAATTCGCACTTCAAACCAAAATACCTGCTAAACATCAACGCATTCCGCGAAGTGGTGCCGGACTTTGACCATTATCTCGAAGGATCAACCTTCAGGAACATTTCCTTCTTTGAAAACTACCTTGTTCTCAAACCCGGGGCAGACATCAAACCACTTGAAGAAAGTCTTCAAAAATTGTGTGAACAAATGATCCTGTCGGACTCAAGTACGGCCGCGGCCGGATTCAAGATGACCGGTTTTTTAACAAAGGTGGGGGACCTGCACTTTGACCCCAAAAATTTGTGGGAGAATGACAGCACACGCGGAGACAAAACGTATCTCATTATCTTCAGTTCCGTCGCCTTACTGATCCTGCTCATCGCCTGTATCAACTACATGAACCTTGCAACAGCCCGCTCGGCACGGAGAGCGCGTGAAGTAGGTCTGCGGAAATCATTGGGAAGCAAACGAACGGAGATTGCAAAACAATTCTTTTATGAATCTTTCCTGATGACTATCGGGTCGTTACTGCTGGCTGTGATACTGGTGGTGATCTTCCTGCAACCCTTTAACGACCTGGCGCATAAAACATTTACAATAACTTCCCTCTTAAACCCATATATGATCGTCATCGTTGTGGGTATCGTAATCCTGATGGCGCTTGTTTCCGGTAGTTACCCGGCGATCTACCTTTCCGGGTTCCGCCCGGCGGAAGTCCTGAAGGGACAAATTGTGAAGGGCTCCGGTGCCGAGATGTTCAGGAAAAGTCTGGTAACGACACAATACGCCGTTTCACTCATACTGATCATTTCTACGTTCATTGTTATCCGGCAGATGAATTACATGCAAAGCACAAAACTGAACCAGGCAGGCAGCCAGTTGTTATCAATCCGATATGGTGGAACAGCGCCGCAAAGCAAATTCCAGGCGTTCAAACAATCCGTTCTGGAAGATAAGGATATTGAGCATGTTACGATGGCCAATCACCTGCCGCGGCTGGAGTACTTCGGCTTTATCGGCGTACAGTTGAAATTTCCGGAAATAGAAGACAAGGACCTGAACTGGAAACAGCTTAATGTCGATTTCGACTTCCCAAAAACCTATGCGCTGGAGTTTATCGCAGGTCGTGATTTTGATGGCAACAGTATCGCGGATTCCAGCGCTGTCATTCTCAATGAAGCGGCAGTGAAAGCGTTGAATCAACCTCTTGAAAAAGTGATCGGCTCGTCCGTCGTGGAAACATACTATAATCAGGCGGAAAGAAGACAGAATACCCGTTCCTTTAAAGTTATCGGTGTGGTGAAGGATTTCCCCTATCAGTCCATGCATCAGGCGATCGAACCGTTGATGCTTAACCCGCATCTTCATTTTATCGACAAGATCGCCTACGTAAAATTACCGGCTGGAAATTTCAGGGAGAAGATCGGGACCATCGAACAGAAGTGGAAAGCCATCTTTCCCGGACTTGGTTTTGATTACTGGTTTGTCAGCGATGAGTTCAACCGGATGTACCTGATGGAGAGCCGCGTGTCCTCGCTCGCGAAAAGTTTCGCTGTATTGGCGATCCTCATCACGGTACTGGGTGTATTCGGGCTGGCGTCTTACACGGCCGAACAAAAGACAAAGGAAGTGGGAATACGCAAAGTCCTCGGTGCCGAGATCCCGCAAGTGATCGGCATGTTTGTATGGGTATTCCTGAAGATCTTCCTGGTTGCCAGCGCGATCGCACTTCCCGTTGCTTATTACCTCGCCGACTATTGGCTCGAGGGATTTGTATATCGCTCGCCCATCAGCCCGGGGGTATTCCTTTATAGTCTGTCGGGGTTGCTGTTGATCACCGTGTTTACCGTGAGCTACGAAACATGGAAGGCGGCACGGACAAATCCGGTCAATTCATTGCGGGCAGAATAACCGGAAGCATCAAAGTCCCTTTTGTCCCTTAAATCCTGTTTATCCGCAAGGTATACCTCGCCGTTGCCGTAAAGTTTATTTTATCCACTTGATTTAATTCTGTAAACCTCTAACTTGACTCCGTTTACGTATTAAATCACACCATATGAACAAACGAACAATTCTATCGGCGGCGTTCACGGTCGCGTTGGTTTCGATCTCCCTTGCCGCTGACCTCAACGGCCGATGGCTGGGAAAAATCGGAGAAACCACGGAAGTTGCATTGCAGCTAAAGGTTGAAGGAAAAAAATTATCGGGAACAATATATACACCTGACGGAGATGGCCCCATTGCCAACGGAAAAGTCTCCGGCAATACCTTTTCCTTTACGTATTCAACAAGTGGTTACACCATACCTTATACCGGAACTATGGATGGCGATATCGTAAGTCTCGCCGCGACGATCCAGGGCAAGGTATTCAAGGGAGATCTGGCGCGCATGAAAGACGGCGATGCCATCAGGATAACGCCAAGAATGAGACCACAGATGACGGAGTACTGGGAACCTGTACCGAAGATCATCGATCCCGGACCATATCCGGGAATGGTCAAAGCGCCTTCCGATGCAATTGTATTGTTCGATGGCAAGGATTTGTCCAAATGGAAAAGCCGCGACGGAAGCGAAGCTAAATGGAAAGTTGAGAACGAAGCGATTACGGTTGTAAAAGGAACAGGCGATATTACGACCCGTCAGAAATTCGGCGACTACCAGTTGCATATTGAATGGAAAGTGCCTGAAGATATACAAGGCCAGAGTCAGGCGCGCGGTAACAGCGGTGTTTTCCTGCAGGACATGAGCGACGACCTGAAACTCGGCGGTTATTGGTACGAAGTGCAGGTATTAGATAACTACGGCAATCCCACCTATGTTAACGGTCAGGCTGGAAGCATCTACAAACAGAATCCGCCGCTCGTCAATGCCATGCGAAAACCCGGGGAATGGAATGTTTACGATATTACGTATACCGCGCCACGATTTAATGAAGACGGAAGTTTGTTCTCTCCGGCGCGCGTGTCGGTCATCCACAACGGGATACTGGTGCAGAACAATTTCGCGATCCGTGGTCATACCGCATACATCGGGCATCCTGCATACCTTGCACCACACGGCAAAGCGCCCATCTCGCTCCAGGATCACGGAGATCCCAGCAAGGCAATCAGTTTCCGGAATATCTGGGTCCGCGAATTATAATCAGAGTTCATATTCAGTAATCAGTTTGACTCCTTGTCACGGCGAAAAACTGATTACTGATTATCCTTTTTAACGATACTCCAGGTTCACACTTCCTCCCGAAGTAGCCATGACAACAGGGATACCTCCCCCGTTTGAACTTCCGATAACCTTATCCTTCTCCGCTTCCCCATTGAAATTGACCAGTTTGGCGTTTACACGATTGCCTTTCAGGTTGAGATCCATTCCCAGTCCCGACGGCACAGTCGCCGTAATACTTCCTCCACTTGTTTTTAGCTTCAGGTATTTTGTTAACGAGGACACATTGGCCTGAATCCCACCGCCGCTTGTACTGGCGTCGATACTTCCGCTGACATTATTCATTTTAATGCTGCCACCGGACGTACTGACTTCCATTTCTCCCCTGGCATCCTGCAGATTAATCGGACCACCGCTGGTATGCGCACTTAAGGTTCCCGCATAGGTCTCGATATTTATCGATCCCCCCGATGTACGGGCCTCCATATTTCCCCGGATATTGGCTAGGCCAAGGCTGCCGCCACTGGTCCGCACATCCTGTCTGCCTGTAACCCCGGCCAGATGAATAGAACCGCCACTCGTATTCAGGTTACACGAGGTCTTCTCCGGAACATAAACTGTAAACGAAATGCTGACGTTGTCGCTGGTGAACCAACTGAACCAATTATCGGAAGTTCCTCTCCGCTCCACCACTGCCGAGACGGTATTACCGGACTGGCTAATCTCGATGTCGTAGTCTTCTTTTATTTCTTTTGCCATGTTGTCGCCGGCCTCAATCCACTTGGAACCCTTCCGCACGTACATTTCCACCCGCACGGTATAGCCCGGACGACTGGAAACGGAGATCCCGCCACCATTGGTCTTCACCTTTAAACTACCGGGCCGATCCGTTGTAAAACTTTTGATCAGGAACGGATCGCCGTCGCTGCCAAAAGCGCCAATCGAACAGGCAGTCAGAATAAGAAGGAGAAAAGATCCAGGAGCAAATTTCATGGCGATAAATTTTGAATGAGATAAGTGGACACAATAAACCTTTTGACGCGCGCCGCACGTCGACGTTACAACTTCAGGGATTATCCAATGAAGATGCCAGTATCAGAATGCGCTTTATGACCCCGTCAAAGGGGTCCGCCGGGGATTAATGTTCAGATTTGTGATTTAGTCCGTTCGAAAACGGTCACGGATAACCGGCCAAACGGGGTTTATTATCCGGAGACTGTTACTTTTTGAGATTTTTCAGTTCGATGTTTCGGAAATCGATCGGCTGTCCTTCGCTTTGAAGCGCTATAAAGCCCGAACTGAGGGGCGTGCCCGGATGCCACAACGTGCTGTCATATCCGTTGACCACACCGCCACCCATGGAAGGGTTGGTATATCGTAACACCGTGTCTCCGTTGATAATGTGTGTAACCGAAGAATCACCCAAAACGATCAGTTCCGCATGGACCCACTCATCCTTTCCGTACGTTTTTGATGTGGAGTTCAGACAATGATCCTCGTATAACTTTCCATTGTAAACGATCTCGGTACCCGGTGAACACATGTTACCGGTTGGTCTCGGATTTCCGTCACCCAGACCTGCAAGGAATTGCATCTCCACAGAAATAGGCCAGTTCTGCTCTTTTAAAATACTCGTTGGATCCTGGGAATGAAACATGACACCACTATTCAGCAGTGTATACTCCGGTGCTCCCTTTTGCAAGGTTCCCGTGAAGTGATAATCGAGTTTCAAATGGAAATGTGAAAACGGGGTCTTGTAATACAAATGAGCAAACTGATCGTTATAGTCGCCGTACTGATCGTAGCGCACCTTGATCATTCCGTCTTCCACGCGGAAAGTGTTTCCGAAATTGACGCCCGTCTCATGATGGTGAACCTTTACGACCCAGTCGTTCAGATCTTTTCCGTTAAACAACGATATCCATTCATTTTTTTCTTCCTTTTTTTGCGACGGGCTGCAGCCGAAGAGCACTACTGCAGCAACGAGGTGAACGAATAATCTGGTCATAGCTTTGAAGTATGGTATGAAGGTGATAAAAATCCACAGTTATTAAAATGCAAAATAGCAATACCCCGGTTTTCAGGGGATTGTGCATAGAATTTAAATCTAATAACTTTAAAAAGGATTCAGAATGGACTCATGCCGTTAAGGTTCGGAATGATTCGATAGGGTAGTCTGTCAGGCTACCCTTCTTTTTTTCCCGTCTATTTAGAAATTGAAAACGGATTTCCCCTGGCGGGGTATGACTTAGTTTCTTACTTTCATTTACCCATCCCGTCAAATTACCTCGATTATGAAACGATTACACCTCATCCTGTTGCTCGCCATATCTTTATGCTGCCTCAGATATTCTTATGGGCAGGTTGAAGCCGGCGAGATCAGGGGACCATTTGTCTGGAAAAGCAGGATTTACCCGGAAACGGAACGTAAATACTGGGTCTATGTACCCAGGCAATATGACGCTGCTAAGCCCGCGTGCCTGATGGTTGTGCAGGACGGGCTTTCGCGGGCGAAGGGATGGAACCTCCCGGAGACCCTCGATACCCTTATCGCAGCCAAAAAAGTGCCGCCGCTCATCGGGGTTTTTGTGGATCATGGTATAGTTCCCGCCGCTGACTCAAAAAATATTCCGCGGTACAATCGGAGCCTGGAGTACGATGCTTTGGGCGACCGCTATGCCCGCTTCCTGCTTGAAGAATTGTTGCCGGAAGTAGAACGCACGTATAATATCAGCAAAGATCCAAACGACCGGTCCATAGCCGGAGCAAGTTCCGGCGCCATTTGCGCCTTTAACGCGGCATGGGAAAGACCCGATCAATTCCGAAGGGTATTGAGCACCATTGGAACATATGTCGGACTGCGTGGTGGCGATGAATACGCGACATTGATCAGGAAAACGGAAGCCAAACCGATCCGTGTTTTCCTGCAGGATGGTACAAAGGATCTGAACATCTATGCCGGCGATTGGTACATGGCCAACCAGAACATGCTGTCAGCACTGGAATATGCCGGTTACGAGGTGAATCACCAGTGGGGAGAAGGTGGAGGACATGACAGCAAACATACGATAACCATACTGGCGGATGCGCTTACGTGGTTGTGGAGTGAATACCCCAAGCCGGTAACGACGCATCAGGGAATGAAAGCCCGAATCAACCTCCTGCTGGATGGAGAATCCTGGAATGAAGTTGTTCTCGGAGATAAAACAGCAGACAAACTCGCCGTTAACCAGGCGGGTGAATTGGTTTTTACGAGCGGTCGATCGATCTACAAAATCGACAACAACGGGAAAGTCACCTTATTGTCAACCCTGAAAGGGCGTGCTTCGGGAATTTCTTTTCATTCCGACGGAAAGCTGTATGTGGCGGATGTAACGGAGGGGAAAATCGTGGCTCTCGGTGAGGATGGTGCAGCTCGCGATGTGGTAAAAAATGCAGGCGCCGGCTTTCTTACTGTCTCGGATAAGGGCATCTACTTTGCGGAGACAGCAAAATCGCGCATCGGTTTGTTCAGTTTTTCCACAAAGAAGGTCAGTTATACCGATGTCCCTTTCCACCCGACGGGAATCGCTATTTCATCTGAACAGACCTTTCTCAATGTTGGGACCGGGGATGGTGTTTTGGGTTACTCTTTCAAAATCGACGGCGATGGAACCCTTTATGCTGGTCAGGAATACATTCATTACCATATCCCTTATGGAAATGCAACGGCGAACGCCGGAGGTATGACTGTTGATTCCGAGAATCTGCTGTATACGGCTACCGGTCTTGGTATCCAGGTATCGGATCAACTCGGCCGCGTAAATTTTATCTTCTCTAACCCCGCTATGGGCGTGTCAGAGGTCAAACTTGGTGAAAAAGATTTTAACGTTTTGTACAGCGTTTGCCGTGGCAGGCTCTTTAAAAGAAAAATTCAAAGTAAAGGAGTCTTGTCGTGTCTTCCGCCCGTAAAACCACCGCAGCCGGGATTATAGTTCTGTGTAGAAAATAAGAGCGGGAGCAGTTTATTACCGCTCCCGCTCCGTTTAGATTAATTTTTAGCTCCTGCCGACGCGCCTTTTTTACTTTCCAATTCTCCCGTCGGGGAATAATTCAATTGGATCTTTTCTCCATTTTCCTTTCCGGTGAATTCATAACGCTCCGGCGTAAATGTGCTCCTTCCCTGAACCAATGATTTTGTTTCGGAGAAGTAGACCTTCCAGACACCTTTTTCCAGGTTCGCAAAATCCTTTGCGAAAGACTGCATCACCACTACAGGCACCTCACTTTCCGTGAGTTTCTTGCTTTTTTCGAACTTGTTTTGCGCTACTGCGGCTGTTCCACACAATGCCACCGCAACCAACGCGATGATGATTGATTTTTTCATAACTGTTGTAGTTTAGTTTGATCCAGCTGCTTCAATAGCCGGACATGTGAACGAACGGAATACAACAGTTAACGTTTCATAAGATCGCGTTTTTTCAATAGCCGGTTGTTTTAATCTGCGATTGGATTCCCTGGCACCGTGATATTCCCATACCCGTAACGTTAGAATCATTAGTACAGAAAAAAAATTCCGCATCGCATAGGTCCGGGTGAAATCTGATTTTTCAATTTCACCCGGCAATTGTCATGCAGGCGGGTATAATGGACCCCATGGATGTAACAAATGATTGCTTTTCCGGAGCAATGTCGTCCGCGACAGTCCACAGGGCGGCTGTCAGTACTTATACTTCTTCCGGTACGCCTTTGCCTCTTTTGTCATCTTGCCAAATTGTTTGCCCAGTCGCTTTTTATCTCCGGCTTTGATCTCAAACCGCTTTTGCTCTCGCATCAGCTTGAGGTAGCTTTCGTACAGGTCAGCGTCAAGTCCTCCCTTATGCAACGCATCCAGGACACTACACCCCGCTTCACCCATGTGCCTACAGTCCGGGTACCTGCAATTCCCGGCCAGTGCTTTGATCTGTGGAAAAAATTCATCACGGTCGCCGGTTTCCTCGAATGTCAGACCGAATTCGCGCATTCCCGGTGTATCGATTAGAATTCCGCCACCTGGCAACAGGAACAGACTTCGCGTGCTGGTCGTGTGCTTTCCCTTCATCGTGGTGTCGCTCATGCCGGCAGTCTTTTGTATACTATTGTTCATAAGTAAATTCAGCAAGGAACTCTTGCCCACGCCGGAAGAACCGATTAGAATATACGTTTTACCCGGCTCGAACGACGCTATGAGTTCGTCAATACCCTGGCCTGTAATTGTGCTGCACAAAAATACCGGGCATCCCCGACGAAGTCTTGAAATTTCATCCCTGTAATATTGAGGATCACTAATCAGGTCAACCTTGTTTAAGACCACTACCGGTTTTATCCGGCAGGCTGCGATCTGGACCAGGTACCGTTCAAGCCTCATTATATTAAAATCCCTGTCCAGCGACTGAACAACTAGCGCATAATCGATATTGGCCGCCAGAATCTGCCTCTCCGTTTTCGGACCGGGATTCTTTCGCGACAATTCATTTTCACGGGGAAAAACGTTGACCATGTAACCGGACTCCCCATAGTCGAGAAAACTCACCCAGTCACCAACCTTCGGGAGATCGTCGCCTTCGGACCCAAAAAGAAGTTTACCGGAAAGTTCCGCCTCCATTTCACCGCCCGATGTGATCAACGTGTACTTAAATCCCTGTATTGAAATTACCCTTCCGACAGACAGGTCCGTCGGTTTGCTGTTATAGAATTTCTGGTGGAAGTCATTCCATCCATAATTATGAAGTGTAGTCATTTTGAAATTGTTAAACAGGCCGTCACGGGATCTGTAAACAGACCGCGACGCTGCGAATAAATAATAATAGATAGACAATAGACAGATTACCGCGGGCTTTCCACGAATGAACAAAGGCGCAAACGGATCGTAAGCCCGGGTTAGGCTACAATTCCAGCCTGGAAGAAATGGTATGTAAGGGATTCTCTCATACGCTGCAAAGGTAATAAAAGAGCCGGAATACTTGCAACATGTCAAATTACCCGCGCCCTTTTCCGGATGCGAACGTGCCAGGTCCCTGATCCAATTCCTGCTGACTCCGTTTTATTGCTTGTGCGGCAGGCAAAATTTTCGTGACACACCGATCTTATCGTCACCGCTGAATGTAATATAAGGTCCTCCTTTTTAACATTTTCGCCAGCATGATCGCTGTCATTTTACGCTGAAAAGTACTTTTCAAAAAAATCAATGATGATGTCGGTCACGAAACCAAATTGTTACCAGTAGTGTGTTAAAGAAAAACTTTGGTTAATCAGCTCTTTTACGTTTGAAGATAAGTGACTTAGCTAAAAATTAATATTTCCGTCACCGTACTTATGAAACCGGTACGACTATTCTTAAAAAAAGTCAGGGATACGTGCAGGTGTTCTATGCAATCGTGTTTCGTTACTTGAATGACAATTTCTTAACCCGGGTTAAACTTCAGGTTAAAATAACACCGTACTTTTGACCGGTAACATCACTTCATCGTTGTATAAAGTACACTCACCTTCAATATCTATTGTTCATTACATCGATTTCCCGGCAGACGGCAGATATGAACGATGAAGATGTTTTTTAAAAACAATTGGGCGTTTCAAAATTATCGTTCGTCACTATTGATGAATTTTATCAAGGCGATGCGATATCCGTATCATCAAGCCGGAGCATCCACTCCATACATTCGTGGTAAAATAAAATCACCTTGTACCATTTGAGGCAAGAGTTGTACTGCCCGTAGCGAATTTAATATTCACTTTTGTCCCGTCTATTTCCGTTTGATTTAATCTAATCGTTCAATTAGCACGCTTCGGCTGCTGACTTGTATTGACAGAGAGTGATTCTGCGCAGGGGTGATTTTTAATACCTGAACAACTAACGCCATAGCTACTCTAAAATCGGGAAGACCCTGACTGTATCAGGTGGTTTCTGATTTTTCAGATTGAGCGTATTCCTGACGCATTCGCTTTTTATGCGATCTACTTTTGTCCTGTCAATCATCACGTTCGGCGAATCAATGATGTGCATTCACATTGATCTCGCACCGGAGCTATTGAAACTTTGTATACCGAATGTTAATGATCGAGGATGAATAAAGTTTTTACTAAAAATCAACGCATGAAAAGTTCAATCATTTTAATCCTGTTTTTAGTTTGTTGCCGGCTTGGTGTGGCTGCTGATTTCTTTGTGAGCACTTCGGGCAATGACGCAACGGGTAGCGGAAGTCAGGCAAGTCCCTGGAGGACCTTAAAATTCGCCGTAACAAAAGTAGCCGCGAACCAAGGTCATATAATCAGGTTATCAGCGGGAACATTTATAGAAAGTGGTGCTTTTAACATTCCTGCCGGTGTCAGTGTCGAAGGTGCTGGAATGGATCAGACGATCATCAAAGCGGCCAGTTCATTCTATTATAATCCAGCCGCACCCGGGTTCGGGACTGACAAATTCCTGATGAACCTCACGTCAGCGGCCGAGTCGAACGGAAACCAACGTGTCAGGAACCTGATGATTGACGGAGACGGAAAAAAATTACACGGTGGTATCTTTGTTCAGAATCGCAATAACATTACCATAGAAAATGTAAAAGTCCAGTATGTAAACTTCTCCGGTATTTGGCTGTGGGGTGTAAAAAACTCGACGGTAAAAAACATCAAGCTGAAGGATTGTGCGTGGGGAAGTGCCGGTTGGTGTTCCGCAGCTTTTCAGATTGCCAACGTATCCAACGTAGATATTTCGGGGTTCGATATCGATGAAGGAAAAGGGTATGGAATAAAAAACCTGGGCCAGGTGACCAATTCTCCTTTCCCCAACATTAAGATCCACGATGGAAGAGTATCGGTCGCTCCTGCCGGAGCATGGAACAACGGATCAGCGCCTAACATCACAATCGAGTTCTGGGCCAGCGGATTTGCCGGAACAGAAATTTACAATTGTTACCTCGATAACCACGTATCACTCGTGACCTATCCCGTGGCACAGCGCGGAGCACCAATGAAAATTTATAATAACACATTCGACATACTGGGACCCCGCGCAAAAGGAGCTGGTTATGGAATTGAATTGTCGGTATACGACGTCGAAGTTTATAACAATTGGTTTAACGGAGGCTCTACTCCCATCGTGAACTGGGGAGACCGCCAGTTCAGCAACTGGAACATTCATCACAATACCGTTAACGGTGTATCCAGTGGGTACCCGACGGCGGTTGTCAGCTCATACAAAGGCGGACTTAAAGACATCAATATTCATAACAACACCGTTGAAATGAGCGGCTCAGCAACCGTAAATTTTATCGAATTCAATAACGGCGGTGTTGGCGAGAACATCTATATCAAAAACAATCTTATCATCAATTCGAATACCTCCTACTCATGGTATCCGAATCGGTTTATCAGCCTCGAAAAAGGGTCGTCCTTAAAAAATCTCCATGTCAGCAATAACCTTCTTTACAATCTGCCGATCGGTACCGTTCCGGGAACCTATTCAAACAACCTCGCGTCCGATCCCAAAATAACAAAGTCGGGTAACAAGCCAAATCCTTATTATGTACCGCTTGCCGGCAGTCCGCTTATCAACGGCGGTGTTAATGTAGGCTTTGCCTTCAAGGGTACGGCACCTACCATCGGAGCACACGAATCTTCCGGTGGTACCACCTCGGTTCCTGTTTCGGGTGTTAGTGTAACTCCGGCAACACTGGCATTGACAGTGGGTGCATCTCAACAACTGACCGCCGCCGTTACGCCTGCTAATGCGACGAACAAATCCGTTACATGGACTTCTGGTAATACAGCCATCGCGACGGTGAACGGCAGTGGCATGGTAAATGCAATTGCGGGGGGAACAACGACTATAACCGCCACCACTGTTGACGGTAAAAAAACAAGTTCATCTGTCGTTACAGTCTCATCCGCTTCTGTCGCAGTTACAGGGGCATCGATCTCTCCGGGCACAATACCTCTTACAACAGGGTCCACGTACCAGCTATCGGCAGTCATTACTCCCGACAACGCGACCAACAAGAATGTTACCTGGAAATCCGGGAACCCCGCTGTGGCAACCATCACTGCGACCGGCCTGGTTACGGCCGTCGGGCCTGGCAGCAGCACGATCACGTTGACCACCGTCGATGGCAGCAAAACAGCAACTGCGTTGGTAGCGGTAAACGCGACGGCGCTCGGAGCGGTGGAACTCGACGATGCCAACAAGGGAACAGCTGTTAATCAGTTCAATTATTCAGGCGCCGCCTGGACACACGGAACAAACGCGTCGTCGTCTTATCTATATGAAACCGTGTCATACTCAAATGCATCAACCGATTATACGACACTCTCTTTTGTAGGAAACAAAGTTGAATTTTACACATCCAAAGCATCTCACCATGGAATCGCAGCGGTCTCCGTTGACAACGGACCGGAGACTTTTGTCGATCTGTATTCCGCCACGCGCCAGAACTTTGTTGCCGCCTATAACAGTATACTTACACAAGGCAATCATACTATTAAGATACGCGTAACAGGCTCCAAGAACGCCGCATCGACAGGTACTTATGTAATTGTCGATTATTTGAAAGTTTATTCGAATGTGACTAATGTTCCGGTAACCGGGATCACCATTTCACCTTCGACTGTTTCCCTGCAAACAGGAACCAGCTACACATTATCCGCCAGCATTACTCCGGTATCTGCAACCAACAAGGAGGTTACATGGAGTTCTTCCGATACAGGTGTTGCCGTTGTAAGCAGTACCGGAGTCGTGACAGGCAAAGCACCCGGCAGCGCAACCATTACCGGGGAATCTGCAGATGGAAAGAAGACCAGTAAATCAGTTATAACCGTAACGTCTCCGTTGGCGGGAGTGAGCATCTCACCCGCAACAGTAACGCTGGAGGTTGGCAAGACATTTTTACTGAATCCGGCTTTTTCACCGGCCAACACTACCAGCAAGTCCATGCTTTGGAATTCGGAAAATCCTGCCATAGCATCCGTTAACACAAACGGGTTGGTCTCCGCGGTAGCTCCCGGTACAACAACGATAAACGTTACAGCCGATGGTGGATTAAAAGCTACCTGCACGGTAACCGTTCAGTCGAACGGCGTCTATACATTCGAACTTGATGATGCTCACATCGGCGCAGGCGTAAACCAGTTTCAGTATGCCGGAAGTGGCTGGACGAACGGCAAAAATGCTTCCGCATCATATTTATATGAAACTGTTTCGTATTCCAATGTTACCAACAACTACGCAACATTAACCTTCAACGGTAACCAAGTAGAACTCTCCACGTCCAAAGCATCGCATCACGGCATTATGGCGGTTTCGGTCGACAATGGACCTGAAACGCCGATTGACCTCTATTCGGCTACACGGAAGGACTTTGTCACAGTGTTCAAAAGCGGTACGCTCGACGAAGGAAGGCACACCATCAAAATACGGGTAACCGGCACAAAAAATCCGGCATCCTCCGGCACATACGCGATAATCGACTATTTGAAAGTTTATTCGGCAACGGAAACGAACATCACAGCGCTGGAAACAAATTCAACGGATGCGTCGGTCTTGTCGGCTGCAAAACTCACTGCCGAAACCACAGGCCAAATTCAAACATTCCCGAACCCGGTTGCCTCCGGCGACATCCTTCATGTGATACTTCCGTCGGCAACAGGCACGGTCAGTATTGTTGATGTCACAGGGTTTACACATTTCAGTACGCAGGCAACAGCCACGCAACTTGATATTCCAACGAGTGCATTGCCTAAAGGGATGTATTTTCTGCAACAACAATCAACGCTAGGCAAGACCACGCTAAAGATAATGGTCAATTAAGAAGAAATATTTCCGTCAGGTAATCCGGGGCAGTACGATACACTGCCCCGGTATTTTTTCAGGGCAGCGCATCGATCAGGGCAACCAGATCTTCTTCCGTAACAGGGCTGACCTCCTCTATGATCTCCACGTGATTTTCAGTGATCACAGCTCCCTGTACCGCATAATGGATCTTCTCGTCAATAATACTTACCAGAATAAAATGGACCTCGAGTCCGATGGGTATTAATCCGTAGTGTTCCGTAAACATACCTTTATCCTCGTCGTACTTGTCGAAGCGGCCAAGAGCGGTAGCTTCGCCGTCATACACGATAAACACGGCACAATTGGAATTATCAAATCCTTCCGGGACATCCACAAAAATTGTAGTCTTTGGCCTGGGGTCGTTATACCAACGATCTATATTCGTCCAGCCAAACTGATTTTGAAAAGCAAAATAAGCCGTCTGAAATCCGCCGGTCCCCTGAAACTCACCGACCTCAATGCCTCGGTCTTTTTCTTCCTCCCAGGCGAACTCGCAGCTATCGCCTGTACATTCTTCAACTCCCCTGAACAGGCGCATATCCTGATCGATATCCCCCGTATTGGCAGTAGGAGCCATGATCGTAAAACCTGAAGCGGGCTTCAATTGCTCACCGTCCTGAAATGCGTTAACGTAAAATTCTCCCCCGGATACAAGCATCGCCAACGTGCCATCTTCATTTCTCCCCATCGTCGTCTTTTTTGTCAATAGCATGGATGACCGGTCGTAGATCTCGATGAGCTCGACATTGACATTTCCGGTTATAATGTCTCCATTCTGGGAAAGGAATGCATTCGAATTGAATTTTACGACGGTACCGAGTTCACCGGTGATATTCCCTCCGGACGATGCGCTGACAACAAATGTCTGTTTGTTACTACTGATGCCTGAATCAAAAAATTCCCGAAGGGCGATTCCATCTGGGTCAGGCCCGGAGGGCGCTTCGTCCTTTTCATCACAATTGGTCAAAAGCAGGCAGGAGAATACTGCACACAGCAATGTTGCTGATACTTGGATTGATTTCATAATAGTTCGATTGGTTTACTAACCTGCATCCCCGGTCGAACCGTCCCGTGACCGGTTATATCCTGAATTGTCGGTGGACAAGTATAATCCTCCGTTCAACGGCCGTATACCCTGAACAACCCAAGCACATAGTACTTATAAATCACTCACTCCGCAGTACGTTCACCGGGTTGGATCTAGCTGCGGCCAGGGACTGGTATCCGACAGTAGACAAGGCTACAAGGGTAATAAAACCTATCGCGATAATAAAGGTCATTGCACCGATGTCAATCCTGTAGGCAAAACCATTCAGCCACTGATCGAAGAAATAATAAGCCAACGGACTAGCCAACAGGAACGAGATCAAAATCAGAACAAGGAACTCCCGACAGAACAGGGTGACGAGTCCGGTTTCCGACGCACCCAGCACCTTGCGTATGCCGATTTCCTTCAGCCTTCGTTCAGCGCTAAAAGATGCAAGGGCAAATAGCCCGAGCGATG
Source organism: Chryseolinea sp. (assembly GCA_041742155.1). Lineage (GTDB taxonomy): Bacteria > Bacteroidota > Bacteroidia > Cytophagales > Cyclobacteriaceae > Chryseolinea. Next base: position 214,247 of record JBGSJE010000020.1, read on the forward strand.
CCACAAAAATCGCGAGACTGCAAAAGTATGTAAATACCGTCGCCAGTCGTTCCTCCGCCTCATAGGTATGATCAAGGGCTTCATTCAAAAAATAAAAAGAAAACGGCGTTTCCGGGAAAAGTTCAGTCCATACCTTTTCTATTGAGGCCACTGTGTTCGTGTATTCACCGGGTGCCACTCTGACAGCTACATTACCACTGGCGGGAGAAAAAGCCATGATCAACGGTCCCACTTTGGTCCGCAAGGGATCGAAGTTGAAGTCTTTGATAACTCCGATTACCTCGCTGTTCGCAACGCCGCCGACACCAAAAGCAATTTTTCTTCCGATCGGATCGGACCAATTCAATGCTTTCGCGGCCGACTCGTTAATAACAAAAGCAAGGGTACTGTCGGTATTATAACTCGCGTTAAAAAAACGTCCGCCTGCCATTTCGATTTTGAAGGTCTCGAGAAAGTCATACCCGACATACATGATCGGTATCATTTGTTCTTCTTCAATACCCTCTACCTTCATCGGGAAATACGGCAACGCTTCCTGTCCGATATCGTGAGACAGGCTGGTAACCGCAGCAACCGCTTGCTGCTGTTTTACTTTGTTCTTGAATACCTGAAAGTCACGGGGCATGGTCGAGTTTCCGGACGGTATCATAATCACCTGATCTTTATCAAAACCCATGCTCTTATTCCGCATAAAATCCAGTTGATCCGAAATTACCAAGGTCCCGATGAGCAGGATCATCGATACTGTAAACTGTGCAACGACGAGTGCCTTGCGAAGGCTGATCTTGTTGTTTGCTCCTTTGTGAAGTCCTTTTAAAACAGTCACCGGCTGGAAAGCGGCCATGACAAAGGAAGGGTATAAACCGGCCAGTAGTCCGGTCAAAAGAATGATCCCGCCAATAGCCGCGATATTCAACGGGTCCGTCAATTCAGCGGGCTGAAGGTTTACACCAGCGAGGTTGTTAAAAACCGGCATAACAGACCACACGACAACCATAGACACAATACCTGCGATAAATGCCACGAGGATGGATTCTCCAAGGAACTGAGACACAAGATTCTGCTTCCCCGCTCCCATTACTTTCCGCATCCCAACTTCCTTTCCTCTATTGGAAAACCGCGCGATAGAAAGATTCATAAAATTAATACAGGCAATTAGCAAGACAAGGACTGCGATCGAACCGAGGGTATACACATATTGAATGTTACCGTTCACCGAGATATCACTTGTAGAAAAGTTTGAATACAGGTGTATATCCCGGATGTTCTGAATACTAAGCCGCGCATTATTCTCCGTGTAACGGGGCGGGTAGTACTTTTTTACAAAAGCGGGAAGTTTGGACTCAAGTGCCTCCGGAGAAGAACCGGGTTGAAGAACGAGGTAACTGTAGTACCAGAGTCCGAGGTAAGCATGGTCGACGTTGAAGCCGGTTATCTGGTTAAGTAAAAGTTTTGAACACGTAAGGAAATCGAAATCCAGGTGGGTTTTACCCCTGGCCGGTTCCAGCACACCTGTTACTTTCAGGGCGACGGTGTCCTGAAACAAAATCAACTTTCCCATCGGGTCTGTGTCGCCGAAATACTTCTTCGCCGCAGCTGAGGTCAACACCACGGAATTGGGATCTTGAAAAGCTTTCGATGAATTGCCGTGCCGGAAGTCAAAATCGAATACATCAAAAAAGGTTGAATCCGCGATAAAAAATTTACTCTCCTCAAATTCGTGTTCACCGTATCTGATCCGGGGCAGTACATTGGATAAATAAAATGCCCGGTATATGGTTGTGCCGTTTACCGCTTCCGGGTAGTCCCGTACCATATCAAATACTGCCGGGTAATGTGAGGTGGGATAGTTGTTGGAAACACCGTTTACATCCACCTGTGTATTGACGCGAAAAATATTCTCCGAATTGGAATAAAATTTATCGAACCCCGCTTCATTTTTTACATATAACGCAATCAGGATAAAACAGGAAAGGCCGATCGCAAGGCCTGATATATTAATGAGTGTGTAGACCCGGTTCTTGATCAGACTTCTCATCCCGATCTTAAAATAACTCCGAAACATAGCAGCTTTCGTTTGTATGTGGAAAATGCGAAGCAAAACGCAGAACCAGAATTTCTTTTATGAGAAAGGTCCAAATGCGGGTTGGAAAATACACAAATTAAATAATTAACCCGGCTCGGGTGATCCGGTAATGCAGACAACGGGATTTTACGGCAATGCTGCCGGTCATTGGATTTTGAACCACGCTTCCGGAAACCATAATTAAATTCACGAGGGTTCCAACCTGCAGGCAGGGAAGTGTGTCAACCTGTATGGCGACCAGTAAGTTTTTCAGGTTACTGCATTCAGAATTCTGACAATACCGAACATGAAAAGACCTATCCTATCCCCGATTGTCCTGTTACTGCTGTTGTTATCCGGGTGTTTCCTTCCACCTGAGGGGGAAAACTATAAACGCCAAAGCGAAGGGTATCGCCCCGTATACGGCTCCGAAGAACTGAAGGAAATAACAATTGTCGCGGCGCGCCAGGTTAGAAATCCCGGGAAGATCTACATCTACAAAAGTTTCCTGCTGGTAAACGAAATTCAGGAAGGAATTCATGTCTTCGATAACGGCGATCCGGAAAAACCCGAACCTCTGGGTTTTATCCAGATATTGGGTAACTCTGACATGGCGGTAAAAGACGATGTATTGTATGCCGACCATATGGGGAACCTGGTTGCACTTAATATTGATAATTTCAATACTGTAACAACCTCGAAAACCTTGCCTCTTCAGAACTGGCACCTCGGGCTGCCTCCGCCGGCCGGTTCCTATTTTGAGTGCATTGATCAGTCTAAAGGAATTGTTGTTCAATGGACAAAAGCCACCTTAAAAAATCCCGGTTGTTATGCGATTAACTAGGCTCATTATTCTTTTTATGATGGCGGTGATCGCCGCCTGCCAGGGTGATTCCGAAAGTAACCCCGCATCTACTGGTCAGGGCGGTTCCATGACCCGTTTTGCAATCAGCAACAACCATCTTTATGTTGTTGATCATTCGGAAATAAACGTCTTCCGCATTGACGGCGATGACTTCGAAAAAGTGGGAGCTGTTGGTGTCAGCACCGGTTTGGAGACAATCTTTGCCAACGGCGAATACCTGTACCTCGGCGCCAACGACGCGATGTATATCTACAGCCTGGTAAATCCCGAATTGCCTTCGTTTGTTTTTCGCTATTCCCATATCGTCTCATGCGATCCGGTTGTTGTGCAGGGGAACAGGGCGTACGTTACTCTCCGGAACGGAAATGTGTGCAACAGGGGTACAAATGCGCTGGAGATCCTGGATATCAGCAATCCGAATTCGCCACAACTCATCAGCAACACGCAGATGTTATCACCTCATGGGCTTGCAGTTGATGGAAAATTCCTTTTCGTCTGCGAAGGTGAATACGGACTTAAGGTGTTTGACACCACAAATGAACATCAGATCCAGTTGAAGACGCAGTTGGACAATATATACGCCTATGATGTAATTGCCCGTGACGGAATACTCTACGTGACCGGCGAGGACGGTGTGTTTCAGTATCGTTACAATACGGTTACCGGTAAGCTGGAAATACTCAGCAGGATTCCCGTGACTCGCCCCGAGGCCTGATGCTGAAGTATCTGGTCGTTCCATTGTTTTTCATCTCTCTCGATCTACGGGCGCAGGATTCATTGCTATACCGGGCACTTGTTCCCCGGCATGCGCTCAAAATAAGTCCGTTTCATCTCGCGGGATTCTACCCAACTCTTCAACTGGCCTACGAAGGCAGAGTGAGTACCCGGACTACGCTCCAACTGGAAGGCGGTGTTGTCCTTAACTATCCGGCAAACGACGAGACCCAATACCAGGATAAACGAGGAGCGAAAGGTAAGCTTGAAATTCATTATTACACATTGCCCAGCCGGCGAGCCAAACTCGTTTATTACGGTGCGGTGGAGTTGTACCGGAATTCCGTAAATTTTGACAGGCTTACCTCGCAACAGGAGTGTTTTGATGTCGAATGTAATCACATGTTTACGCGGCAATACTCCTATACCGTTATGTACCGCGAAGGAGGATTCGGATTCAAGGTTGGCTTCATTAAATACTTTCACGATTTTTTTATGGATATCAATTCCGGGTGGGGCGTACGCTTTATCACGTATACCGATTCGCCGGGTGCTCCGGATTTCAACAACGACAATATCACCTGGGCTCAAATATTTTCCATCCCGAACGAGGAAGACCGGACAACCTTATCACCCATTGTAGGAATCCGACTAGGTTACAGGCTACATAAAAGCAGAACTAAACGGGATGCCAGTGGTCAGCGGCATTCTGAAGAATAGCCGAAAACGCTGTCCTCGGAGGAATATCCAGGTAAGGATAAACGACCTTTGATAAGTAAAGCCCCTGCGGATAGGCCGGTTCAATCGTCTTCGGTGTCTCTTTCGAGATGAGGTAATGCTCAAATTCATCAACACTTAATGTGCCGTTTCCGATTTCCAGGAGTTTCCCTACGATAATTCTTATCATTCTTCCCAAAAAACGGTTGGCGGAAATCTGAAACCTGAGCCTGTCGCCATTCGAATCGCAGAACAATCCGGCGGATGTTACGCGGCAGATCGTGTGATCGTAATCCGCCGGTGTTTTGCAAAACGCCCGATAATCGTCATAGCGGGTAAGGAGCGTGGCGGCTTCTTTCATTTTATCCAGGTCAAGATTTCTCTCCAGGTAAAGGGAACTGACGGGGTTCAGAAACGGGTCTTTATAGGTGTGGATAAAATAATCGTATGTTCGTTTTATGGCGTCGAACCGGGCATGCTGGTTATCCTTCACGGGCAGGATTTCGAAGATAGCAATATCGCCGGGCAGGTTTTTGTTCAGCCGGAACAGCAAGTCAAAATCCCATTCCTTATCAACATCCATATGAAAAAAATACTGGCTCGCATGGACCATAGCGTCGGTGCGGCCACATCCCATGATGGAAACCGGTGATTTCAAAACCTGACTGATGGTTGTTTCAAGAACCTGCTGTACATTTAGAACGGCTGGTTGTCGTTGCCAGCCGCGATAATGATGTCCATTGTAACCAATGTGAAAAAAGAATCTCAACGCGATCGTCTGCAGATTATGGCTGCGGTCACAACCTATTCATTTTTTTCGTAAATCCTGACAAATCCGTTATATTTTCACTTCGCTAACAAACCTATATGAAAAAGTTTTACTATGCCGCGCTTCTGGTATTCCTTGTCACAGCCGCCGACGCGCAGGATGAAAAAAAAATACCCAAGGCCGACTCCACAAAAAAAGAGAAAGAAAAAAAACTCAATCTTCCCTTAAAGGCTGACCGCAAAATACCGATCAAAACAGACGAAGGTACCTGGATGTCACTCGACGTAAGTCCTGACGGAAAGACTATCGCATTCGATTTTCTCGGGGATATATTTACCATGCCGGTCGCAGGTGGCAAGCCCGTCCAATTTACTAAGGGACTTGCATTTGATTCTCATCCAAAATTCAGTCCGGACGGATCAAAGTTGCTTTTTATCTCCGACCGAAGCGGGGGTGAAAACATCTGGTGGTTTTCGCAGGACAAATCGGATTCCCTCCAGGTTACGAAAGGAAACACAGACCACTACCAGTCGGCGGAATGGAGCCCGGATGGAAATTATATTGTGGGTTCGCGGGGAATCCGGAACCTGAAGCTCTGGATGTTCCACAAGGACGGAGGATCTGGCGCCCAGCTGATCAGTAAACCTGACAACCTCAAAACCGTGGAACCGGCGTTTGGTGCCGACAACCGTTATATTTGGTTCTCCCAGCGTACCAGCGCCTGGAACTACAACGCGCAATTGCCGCAATATCAGCTGGCCGTTTACGACCGCGATAACGGCGAAGTGGAAGTAAAAACATTCCGATACGGGTCCGCATTCACGCCTACCCTTTCTCCAAACGGAAATTATTTAGTGTATGGGTCCCGTTACAACGATCAAACAGGCCTGGTCATCCGCGATTTGAAGTCCGGCGACGAGAGCTGGCTGGCCTATCCCGTTCAACGGGATGAGCAGGAGTCCATTGCCCCGCTGGGTGTATTACCGGCCATGTCGTTTACCCCGGACAGCAAGGAACTGATCGCATCGTATGGAGGAAAATTCTATCGCATCCCGGTTGCGGGAGGAAATGCGATCAACATTCCTTTTGAAATGGAGACAGAGTTGTTGCTAGGTCCGCTTGTCGATTTCAAGTTTCCGATTAAAGACGACAAGGATATGATCGTAACGCAGATCCGTAACCCTGTTGTTTCACCGGACGGAAAACAAGTTGCCTTTACGGCGTTGAACAGGCTTTATACAATGAGTTTACCCGCAGGCACTCCAAAAAGGGTAAGCAATTTCAATTTTACGGAAGCACAGCCGGCGTGGAGTCCGGATGGATCACAGTTGGTTTGGGCCACTTGGGAAAGTAATGGTGGCCACTTGTACAAGATCAATTTTAAACTTAAAGCGCCAAAACCCCAGCGGCTCACAACAGGGGCTGCATTGTATTCAGACCCAGCATGGGCATACCAGGGAAATAAAATCGTTTTCCTTAAAGGAGCGTCGTATAATTTTAAAGAAGATCCCGATCCGGTGACCTTTGGAAGCCAGGAGGAATTAGCATGGATCAGCGGCGACGGCGGACCGGTAACGATCATCGACCGGGCAAGGGGACGTGGTAACCCTCATTTCGTTAAATCGGAAGACAGGATCTATCTATACAGTTCGAAAAAAGGTCTGCTTTCCGTCCGGTGGGATGGTTCAGATGAAAAACTTCACGCGAAAATCACGGGAATCACCACGTATGGGTCAGTGTACGGTGAGCAGAATTGCCTGATGGTTGAATCCGCTACCGAGCCGCAGCAAGAGCCATCGAATGCGGATGTGATCAAGATGGCCCCTGTCGGCGACAAGGCTTTTGCACAGATCAACAACGAAATCTATGTAGTCACAATTCCGAAAACCGGCGGCGAAGTTCCGAAGATCTCTGTTGCCGATGTGGAAAAAGCCCAGTTTCCCGCCACAAAACTGACCCGGCTTGGCGGAGAGTTCCCCAGCTGGAGTAACGACGCCAGGCTTGTTTATTTCTCCCTGGGCAACGCGTTGTTTACCTATAATCTGGAAGAAGGAAAAGCCCGTGAACTTGAGCTGAAGCGGAAGAAAGCAGCTGAAGAAAAGGCGAAAGAGGAAAAGGAAAAGAAAGACGCCAAGGGTGATGACGAAAAAAAACAGGAGAAGAAGGATGAGAAAAAAGATGATGGCTATAAACCGGAAGAAATTCGTGTTAAGGTGATCGTGGAAAAGGATATTCCTGGCGGAAAATTACTACTACAAAATGCGCGGATCATTACCATGAAAGGAAACGAGGTAATTGAATCGGGCGACCTGCTGATCGAAAATGCGCGGATCAAACAGGTTGGTGCGGCGGGATCCATTCAGGTCGATGCATCTGTGCAAAAAATGGACATGCAGGGTAAAACGATCATGCCGGGTTTTGTCGATACGCACGCTCACATGTGGCCTGCGTGGGGTATTCACAAAAATCAGGTATGGATGTATGCGGCCAATCTTGCGTACGGAGTAACGACGACACGCGATCCCCAGACTGCAACAACGGATGTTCTGACCTATAGCGACCTCGTTGAGACCGGGCAGGTAATTGGTCCGCGGGTATACAGTACCGGCCCGGGTGTAGGGTACTGGGTTTATAACCTGAAAGATTTCGATCAGGCAAAGGATATTCTGAAGCAATACTCGGAGTATTACAATACCAAAACGATCAAGATGTATCTCACCGGCAATCGCCAGCACCGGCAATGGATCATTCAGGCGTGTAAAGAACAAGGACTTATGCCTACTACCGAGGGCGGACTTGATTTTAAACTTAACCTGACAAACCTGATTGACGGTTACTCGGGACATGAACATGCTTTTCCGATTTATCCGTTATATAAGGATTTTACAGCGGCGGTAGCGCAATCCAAAATGACCTATACGCCTACCCTGCTGGTTGCTTATGGCGGACCCTGGGCGGAAAACTTCTACTACGCCACTGAAAATGTGAATGGCGATCCAAAGCTCAATTATTTCACGCCGAAGTCCGAACTGGATCAAAAGTCGAGAAGGAGGTCAGGCTGGTTCATGAATGAAGAGCACGTGTTCCAGGATCACGCCATGTTTGTAAATGACCTGGTGAAGGCCGGAGGTAAAGCCGGGATCGGTTCACACGGCCAGTTGCAGGGGCTTGGTTATCATTGGGAATTATGGAGCATCGCTTCCGGAGGAATGACACCACACGATGCACTTAAAGTTGCTACTATCCAGGGTGCAACGGCGTTAGGGCTTGATGGCGACGTGGGAAGCATCGAATCAGGAAAGCTTGCGGACTTGATCATCCTTGATAAAAATCCGCTGGAAAACCTGCGCAACTCCAATACGATCAATAAAGTCATGCGAAACGGACGTTTATACGACGCCAATACACTGGACGAAGTATATCCGACCGTCCGAAAGGCACCGTCGTTTGGCAACGAGCAGTCAAAACCCGGTACCATACCCGGCATCGGTCATTAATATTTTTTTTCATGCAGGGCTGATCACACGGCCCTGCATGGATTGAATCCGGAAGTCATGAAGGATCTGTATCTGATCAGCGGACTTGGAGCGGATGAAAGGGTTTTCAGTTACCTGTCCTGTGGAACGGGAATCCATTGAATCTTATGCGCAGCGATTGTCTGTGCAAATTGTGGCGGCCAATCCAATCCTCATCGGTATTTCATTTGGAGGTATGATTGCCGTAGAGATCGGGAAACAAATCAAGACGGAAAAAATTATTATCATCTCTTCCGCAAGATCCAAAGGTGGTCTGCCCCCATTCGGTTATCTGGCCCGTACACTGAGGCTTCATAGACTGATCCCGCCGGTTTTTTTAAAGAAGCCGAATGAGATCCTTTTCTGGTTCTTTGGAGTTCGGTCTAAAACCGAAAAACAACTGGTCAGGTCTATACTGGAGGATACGAACGAAAAATTTCTGAAATGGGCTATCGATAAAATCGTCAATTGGGAAAATCAGGTGGAGCTTGCGAACATCGTTCACATTCATGGCACCCGCGACCGGATGATCCCGTATCGCACAGCTGATTTCAAGATTGAAGGAGGAGGTCACCTGATGATCATCAACCGCGCTCCGGATATCGATGCTATCATAAGATCTACCCTGAACGCATAGGGACGGAAAATTTCCGTCCCTGCGATCGGGTGGTATTCTACTTTGTCCAATAATCAAGGACCGTTACTTTATCAAGATAAGGCTTTAGAACTTCCACGAACGCCTTATGCTCAGGATGTATGAGGTATTCGTCGCGGTCTTTGTCGCTGGAGAAGGTGACTAAAAAACAATGAGTCAACCCCTGATTTAAATTCTCCGGGCTTGTGTTGGTTCCCCATTCAAAATCCTTAATAAGTTTGATCTTACCGGCCAATGCGGCAAAAGCCTCCTCAACTTTCCTGACGTCCTCCGGTTTGGAGCTGTCGGTAAATTTAAAGAGTACGACATGGCGCAAAGCTTTGCCGCCTTTCTTTTGAGCTTGTGTTGATAGGGTGGTCATGAATACTAATGTGGTTGCAATTAAAAGACAAGTTCCCAGTTTTTTCATAAAATTGTTTTTCATGTGTTGGTGTAAATTTTCGTATACAGGATAGCAGCAATCACTAATATCCCCATTTTTTCATCACATCGTAATCCTCCTTCATGCAAGCAATGGGTGTTTTGCCCTGATAAGACTCCTGTTCGATGATAAAATGTTTGGTTCCCCCGTATTTTCTGCCGAGGTCAATTACTTCTTTGACATTCACGATACCGGCGCCGAGGACCGTGCTCTCATATTCATGATTGCCGTCTCCCCCGCTGCTCTTGATTTCGTCCTTGACGTGCATGGACAAAAATCTTCCCGGATATTGACGAACAATATCAATAGCCTTGACCCTCCGTTGTAAAGGTTGCCGATATCAAGCTGCTGTACGACTAACTCGGGATCGGTATGTTCCATCATAATATCGTAAACCGGCTTACCATCAAGCTTGACGCTGAATTCAAAATCATGGTTATGATAACCGAATCTCATTCCGGACTTTTTGCACAAAGCGCCCGATTTATTAAAAACCTCCATATACGCTTTCAGGTCGTCGGCTGTTTTTCGAAGGGACTCATCCAGCCACGGGCTGATCACAAATTCCTGTCCCGCAACGGCGGCATCTTCAATGGTATATTTCCATACGTCGGTGAACTCCTTCTTACCCGCATCGTAATGAGGCTTACCCATTACGGTATGACCGCTTGGCATCTTCAATCCAAGGTCGTCCAGGATTTTTTTAAATTCCTTAGCCGAATAGCCGTAGAATTTACGCTCTACATAGTTTGCGTGCTCTACGTTTTTGTAGCCCATCGAGGCCAATTGTTTCAGCGTTCCGAGAGGGTCCTTTTTCATTTCATCCCGTACGGAATACAGTTGAAGTCCCATTAGTTCCTGGGTTTTCGCCGATGCCAGAACGGAATTAAAAAGGACACTGGTTCCCAGAAAAGACAAGGCGCCTTTTTTTATAAAATCTCTTCTTGAAGTGTTCATGTTATTGTGGGTTTATAAAAATTACGTTCATATTCCGCTAAATATAGATACTTTTCCCGCAGCCCCGTTAATTCTTCGAGGCTAACTCGTAGGCTTCCGTGTAATGCTTGATAAGATTTGACCAATCGAAGATACCGGAGTTATTTTCCACGTTGTTCCGCTGCATGATACGCTGCCTCATGGATTGCAAAAGGAACCGGTACATGATCTCTGACAATTGCGTTGCAGACCAGTCGAACGTGCGCTTACCCCGTTCAATCACGAATAGTCCATACTTTTCATGTTCCCTGATGTGACGGAGGATGTAGTCGCCAAAACCGGAGAGGTCACTCGTGATCGAGGGAATACCGCTGGCCATACATTCCAGTGGTGTATAGCCCCACGGCTCGTAATAACTGGGAAATATTCCAAGGTGGCAACCCCGAACAAATTGGCTGTAGTCCATACCAAAGAGTGGGCTACTGGTCGTAATAAAATCGGGGTGGTAGACCATCTTTACCGGGTCATCCGAATTGTTTAGCAGCTTTTTTGCCTGCAGGGTCTTTAATATCTCGTCAGTTTCTTCACTTATCAGACGGTGCGTAATAATGGGTGGATTTTTCTTTGTTTTCCACGCCTGCAATGTTCGCCGATAGCGTAATTTCCAATATTCGTCGACAAAGTTATTCAGGTCCGGCAGGTGATTGTCGTCGCTGGAAGTACTTTCATAAAACAATCGCTTCCCGACCTGCTTCTGAATCGCCTCGGTGGTCTGAAATATTTCCTGGAGCATAGCTTTCGACTGCAGCACTTCCGGATGAATGTTGTAAAAGTCGCGCCGTGTTACAAAGAACATCACAACGGTGAGATCGGATTTTTCTTTTTTCAGCCTTTGATTTAGCCGGTGAAGCGCTTCGATCGTCACATCGAATCCTTTATTCCGGAATTCATATCTCCCTGATGTAAAAAAATAAAGGGTCTTGTCAAGATCAAATGCGTACGACTGGAAGAAATGGGCCATCACGAACCGATGGATTTCCTCCTTGTACATCACGTGCTGATTCTGGAATTCATGCAGCGCTTCAAAACGTTCGATATTCAGTCCGTTGGGTAAAACCACGTCGGGTTTTCTTTTCAACAGGTGCTTGCATTCCCGCGCCGTTACTTCGCTCACCGTGGTGAGGACATCCGTTTTCTGGGCGCACCCGAATTCAATTCTGGCCTCGGTATCTACGCCGAATTTTTTTGCCTCTTCTTCCCACTTGAAGAAAGGGAGATGCGCATAAAACAGGGGCGAATTAATGGCGAGGTGTCTTCCTAGCTGTGTGGCATGTGTTGTGAATACGGTTCTCACAGGCATATTCTCCCGCTTGATATCCAGGATTGGAAGGCCGGCCATCCATTCGTGAAAATGCGCGATAACGGGTTGGTTTTTATCCGTAAGCTTGATCAGCTCGTCGAAAAAAAGTTTTGTCAGGTAACCAAAGGAGATCACCTGGTTGATCAGGTTATTGTCGGAAGGCGCACTGATCCCGTGGTTTTTCCAAAGAAGGTATTTTACAACGTTCAGGGATTTGTCCTGAATGGCATTGGGGTTCAATAGCACAACCCGCGGCTTTCCGGGGATTAACCATTCCGCATAGTGAACATCGTACCCCTTTTTCCGAAGGATAGCTGACGCCAGTCCAAAGACGTCCTGCGAATCGTCCAACGGCTCGAGCTCCGCATGAATATTCCGGTGAAGATAAGGACCGATCATACAATACGGCCCGTTGGCATGTTTGACCATAGCGGGTACTTTCGATCGTATGACCGTATATATTCCCCCTACCTGGTTGCATACTTCCCACGCCACTTCCACGATGCAGGCGGCTGGAAACTGATCCTTCAATTCAACAGTACGTTTTGGCATTGTTTTGGTCAGAATGGCCGGTTTATCAAAATTAAATCTATCAATTAAATGTCAAAATTTCTGAAATACGGGCACCGTTATTAATGGATTATGTTTTGATCAACGGACTGGGAGGATTTTTATATATGAACTTCGAAAAATTTACCATCAAGAGCCAGGAAGCTTTGCAAAAGTCTGCAGAGATTGCCATGAGCCAACAACAACAGGCTATTGAGCCCGGTCATATACTCAAAGCCATTCTGGAAACAGATGAAAATGTATCCAACTACCTTTTCAAAAAACTCAATGTCAACGAGACTATTCTGAATACAAAGCTTCAGGAAACCCTGAATTCTTATCCCCGCGTTTCCGGACAGCAGCCTTATCTATCCAATTCCAGCAATACCATACTTCAGCACGCTGAAAAAGAACTCCGTGAATTCAAAGACGAATTCATCGCGATAGAACACCTTTTACTGGCTATACTTGCCTCAAAAGACAAGGTTTCCTCGCTGTTGAAGGACGCCGGCGTTGAGCGATCCGCCCTGATAAAAGCGATCAAAGAGCTTCGTGGCGGGTCTACCGTTAAGGATCAAAACGCGGAATCGAAGTATAAATCGCTGGAGCGTTATTCCAAAAATCTGAACGACCTGGCGAAGCAAGGCAAGATCGATCCGGTTATCGGCCGGGATGAAGAAATCAGAAGGGTCTTGCAGATCCTTTCCAGAAGGACAAAAAACAACCCGATCCTGTTAGGGGAACCGGGTGTTGGAAAAACCGCTATTGTCGAGGGAATGGCACAACGGATCGTCGATGGCGATGTACCGGAAAACCTCAAGACCAAAGTACTGATCTCCCTCGATATGGGTCTTCTCGTAGCCGGGGCGAAGTACAAAGGTGAATTTGAGGAAAGACTGAAATCGGTTATCAAGGAAGTCACGGATTCAAACGGACAGATCATTCTCTTTATTGATGAGATCCATACCCTGATCGGTGCGGGAGGAGGCGGAGAAGGCGCTATGGATGCAGCCAATTTGCTCAAACCTGCTCTTGCCCGCGGCGAGCTCCATGCGATAGGTGCCACCACGCTGAAAGAATACCAGAAATACATCGAAAAGGACAAGGCCCTGGAACGCCGGTTTCAGTCGGTCATGGTCGACGAACCTACCATCGAGGATTCTGTATCCATCTTAAGGGGAATAAAAGAAAAGTATGAACTGCACCATGGCGTTCGGATAAAAGATGATGCAGTGATCGCAGCCGTTGAACTGTCGAGTCGCTACATCAGTGACCGGTTTTTACCGGATAAGGCGATCGACCTGATGGATGAGGCTGCCTCGAAACTCCGCCTGGAGATGGATTCACTGCCTGAAGAACTGGATGAGCTCAACCGGAAGATCATGCAACTGGAGATCGAAAGGGAAGCTATTCGCAGGGAAAAGGACAAGGAAAAAGAAAGCACGTTAAGCAAAGAGATCGCCGAGTTATCTGAATCCCGCAATTCACTGAAAGCGAAATGGGAGAGTGAAAAATCAGTGGTTCATGGTATTCAGAAGGAAAAAGAAAACATCGACAAACTGAAGTTTGAAGCGGAACAGGCCGAAAAAGCCGGGGATTACGGCAAGGTTGCAGAGATTCGCTACGGCAAGATCACGGAAGCTGAAAAGCGGCTCGATTCCTTCAAAAATAAAATGAAAGAAATGCAGGGTGAAAAGTCCTTGCTGAAAGAAGAGGTGGATAGTGAAGATATCGCTGAAGTAGTAGCTAAGTGGACGGGGATTCCCGTATCCCGGATGCTGCAGAGCGAACGGGAAAAACTTCTGCACCTCGAAGCGGAACTGAGCAAGCGGGTCGCCGGCCAGGAAGAAGCGATACGGGCGCTGAGCGATGCCGTGCGCAGAAGCAGAGCCGGGCTTCAGGATCCGAAACGCCCTATTGGCTCGTTTATATTCATGGGAACAACGGGAGTAGGAAAGACTGAACTGTCCAAGGCACTCGCGGACTACCTGTTCAATGATGATGCAGCGATGGTGCGTATAGATATGAGTGAATACCAGGAGCGGCACAGTGTGAGCCGTCTCATCGGCGCGCCTCCGGGTTATGTAGGATATGATGAAGGCGGGCAATTGACGGAGGCTGTCAGGCGTAAACCGTATTCGGTCATCCTGCTGGATGAGATCGAAAAGGCGCACCCGGATGTATTTAATATTCTCCTGCAGGTTCTCGATGACGGAAGGCTGACGGATAATAAAGGTCGTGTGGCAAACTTCAAAAACACGATCATTATCATGACGACGAATATTGGTTCTCATCTGATCCAGGAAAATTTTGAAAAAATTACGGATCAGAATTATTTCGATGTCCTGGAAAATACGAAGGATGAAGTGCTGGCGTTATTACGCAAGACGGTCCGCCCGGAGTTTGTGAACAGGATCGATGAGATCATCATGTTCAGACCATTGAGTCAGAAGGATATTCGCAAGATCGTTGACATCCAGGTGAATTTAGTCCGCAAGCGGCTTGAAGAGGCCGGTGTGAAGATTGAGATCTCCGATGCTGCACGCGACCGTTTATCCAAGTTAGGTTTTGATCCGCAGTTTGGCGCCAGGCCGTTAAAACGGGTCATGCAGCGGGAAATTCTCAACGAATTGTCGAAACAAATACTGGCTGGAACGATCCATAAAGATTCGGTGATCTTTGTTGACCTGAAAAATGAAATAGACTTCGTTTTCGAGAACCTTGAAGAAGCGGAAGTTGTTTAATAATTGGTTTAAGGATTGGTGATTCCCTTCTGAATATGGAAGGGATGTGTTGGTTGAGGGGTTTGGTTTGAAGCCCCGGGGTGGTTCCCGGGGCTTTTTTTGTTTCCCCGGGTGAAACCTTGTTCTTTTGCACAGGAAATACTTTGCTTAAAGAACACACCTGTATCTATCGTTATGAAGTCTTTTGGTTGCAACCCCCGCCTGATCGTCCTGGCTCTGTTTCTCTCCTGCTCTTTTGCCGGAGTCGCGCAAAATCAGATTTCACCCACTCCGTACTTTTCCTATGGAAAAGGCCTGGGGATTACTTCTCCCGACAGTTTGTTCATGCTGAACATCCGTTTCAGAATGCAGAACAGGCTGGCCCTTACTTCAGCATCGGAAGACGATCTGACAATAGACCAGGTTGAGGCGCGTGTAAGGCGCCTTCGGTTACGGTTTGATGGATTTATATATACACCCAAACTTAACTACGTCATACAATTGGCCTTCACAAGGGCCGATATGGATTTTGACGACACCGGCTTTCCCAACATTATCCGCGACGCCATGGTATTGTATGCTGTGGACGACCATTTTTCAGTGGGATTGGGCCAGACCAAACTGCCCGGAAACCGCCAGCGGGTGAACTCATCGGGCGATTTGCAGTTCGCCGATCGCTCCATTGTGAATTCAACATTTAATATAGACCGCGACTTTGGCCTTCAGCTTTACTATAACAATGCCGTCAAAGGATTCGCTTATGTGATTCGTGCCGCAATCTCTTCCGGCGAAGGCCGTAACATCACCTCATCGGACCGCGGCCTGGCGTATACCGGCCGAATCGAGCTGCTGCCATTGGGAAAATTTACAAACGGCGGTGACTACTTCGAGGGCGACCTGGCACGGGAGCCGAAACCAAAATTGTCTGTCGGATTAACCTATTCGAACAACCAGAATGCTATCCGCACAGGCGGCCAACTCGGTCGGTTTCTCTACGACTCGCGGGACATCGGAACAGCCATGATAGACTTCCTCGTCAAATACAACGGGTGGTCCTGTGCGGCCGAATACCTCGACCGTGAAGCAACAGACCCGGTGACCATCAACGATGACGGCGACAAACGGTATGTCTTCGCAGGTCACGGACTGAACATTCAAAGCAGTTACCTGTTCAGAAATGATATTGAAGTAGCGGGAAGGTATTCTCAAATACAGCCCGACCTTGAAATCCAGGAACTGGAGGAAAGGACAGAACAGTATACGATGGGTGTGACGAAGTACATACGGGGTCACCGGCTGAAAATACAAAGCGACCTGACTTACGAGCACAATATCTGGTTGAGTGAGATCAGTCCAGATAGAAACAACTGGCAACTTCGTTTTCAAATTGAAGTGGGTATTTGAGTCCCGGATTTTTTATTCAGGTGAAAACGACCGGAACGGGTTCATGAACCGGCACAACAAGAACTTTTAGGATAAGGTGAGTTTGTTTCTTTCCGGAAACAGCTATTATCAGAGCTTTTGACTCAGGTCCGAAACTTCCCTAAACCAAATACGAAAATATTCGTAATATTTCTTGGAGGTTACACTCCGGGTTTTTAAAATTGTATTACGAAACAATTCGTATGTAATGGCAAAATCGATTAAAACCACGGAAAAAGAGCTGGAAATCCTTCAAATCATCTGGGGGAAAGAGGCTGTGTCGGTGAAGGAGGTACACGAGGCCCTGGGTGGCGATCAAGAAAACGGCTATACGACGATCCTGAAACTCATGCAAATAATGCATGAAAAGGGACTCGTAACACGCCAAAAGAGCGGCAAGCTGCATCTCTACAAGGCAGTTCCTTCGCTTGAAAACACCCGTCAGCAGCTCCTGGACAAGATGATACATACTGTTTTCCAGGGATCGGCTTCACAGCTGGTGATGAGCGCACTGGGGAACAACAAGTCCTCGAAAGAAGAATTGCAGGAGATAAGAAAGTACCTGGAAAAACTGGAAGGAGGTGAGTGATGACACATTTCACTGATTTTATATCAACATCCGTAATACCGTCGCTGGGATGGACCTTGCTTCATTCCCTATGGCAATCGTTGTTATGCCTGGTCGTCGTTATTTTACTGCTCAGATGTATCCCGTCAACGTCTTCAAATGTGCGATATTCCATTGCCACCGTCGGGCTACTGGTGATGTTCCTGCTGGCAGCCGGGACATTCATTTATGACATTAACAGCGGCTTCTCAACTGTGCGCGAAACCGGTTTAGGTGTAGAACACTATGTACCGGCGAGCGCATCTGGTTTCGAGTACGAACCGGTTTCCGGATTGTTCGCCAGGATGAAGGAGTCAGTTCAGTCCAACATGAGCCTCATCGTAATCCTATGGTCGATTGGAGCGCTCCTTTCTTCGCTGCGCCAGTTCACTGGCTGGTGGTACCTGAGAAGAGTAAGACATACAGCGATCGAAATAAACAATACATGGAGTGACCAGTTACGGGAGCTTGCAAAAAACATTGGTATTGACAAATGGGTGACGCTGGCAGAGTCTGCACGGATCCATGCACCTATCGTAATGGGGTACGTAAAGCCCATCGTGCTGATACCGGTAGGGATGTGTGCCGGGCTTTCCACCCGGCAGCTTGAAAGCATTTTTATACACGAACTTATTCACATCAGGAGAGGCGACTACATCGTGAATATGATCCAGGCTGTGCTTGAGTCCCTGTTCTTTTTCAAT
Source organism: Chryseolinea sp. (assembly GCA_041742155.1). GTDB lineage: Bacteria > Bacteroidota > Bacteroidia > Cytophagales > Cyclobacteriaceae > Chryseolinea. Next base: position 232,269 of record JBGSJE010000020.1, read on the forward strand.
CCTTTCGTCTGGATGGTATCCGCTATCATGAGGCGCGAGCGCGAGCATTGCTGCGATGATGCCGTAGTCGCATTCCACGGCAACCCGATGGCATATGTTCACGCTCTTGCCACACTGGAAGAAGCCCGGCTTTCAAATTCGGGGCTTGCTCTATCCCTTGCAGAGGATAAAAATCAATTGTTGAACCGAATCAAACGTATTATGGAAAAATCTGTCAGAAATTATTCCGCCAGGGAACGTATTGTCCCTCTTGTTTTGCTCGTAGTAGGTCTGGTCTGCGCGTCGTGGCTTACGATTCAGTCCGGCAGATCGGAAGAAGAATTTGACACCGTGCTAAAGAAGGAAACCACACCTTCGGATACCACGATCAGAGAGAAAAAAGCCCGCTATCAGAAGAAAAAAGTAACCACCATAGACGAAAACGGCAATCCTGCTGATGAGGTCGTGGAAACATTTGAAGGTGACGAGGACCTGAGGGAAATGCTTTCCACCGATCGGTATTTCGAACCGGGGATGGCAATACCGGCAGTCCCAGTGGTTCCGGGCATCGGTCCCGATCTCGCTATACCTCCTTTCCCTCCATTCGACTTTTCATTCAGGCTGGACACACTTTCGCCGCCAGGCGCCGCATTCGGGGGTGACTGGCACGAATTCAGCCGTGCGTTCGAGGAGAGCTTCCGGGAAAAATTCAGCGACTTCTACGAAAAAAACGAGGAAGAGTTAAAGCGCATGATGGACGATATGGAGTTCAAATTTAATCATCAGTTTGACCACGAGTGGAGTTCAACGTTCGAAGACCTGGCGCGGCGGGAAGAACACCTGGCTCTCTTGCAGGAAAACAAAAATGACCAACTCCAGGCTGAAATGCACGCGAGGGAAGCGGCAGAAAGGGTGAAAGACTGGGAGAAGGAAGCGGCGGTGCATCGCGAGGAGATAGAGAAAAATATGAAAGCGCTTGAGGATCAAATTCAAGCGCTCGAGAAATCGCAACGGGCGTTGTTTAAGGAACTGACCACAGAGCTTGTAAAGGACGGCTATTTAAAAGAAGGCGAAAAAATCAACAAGCTGCAGGTCATCGATGGAAATATGAGCTTCAACGATAAAGCGATCAAGGCATCGGATACCAAAAAGTACAAAGCTATCGTCGATAAATATTCCTTCGGTCCTTCGGAAAAAGATCTGCGAAGGGATTTTTCAAGAACCCTTGACGGGCGGAAGGAATAAAATACCACAACAAAACAGGGGCGAACAACCCCTGTTTTGTTTAGATCCGTTCCACTCCAAGACCTGGTTTATCGGAGCAGGACATATAACCGTCCTTGAGAATAAATCCACCTTTTACGACATCGCGCGCGAGGTCGAGGCTTCCATCAAGATCGATATATTTCGTATTGGAGCAGGCAAATGCGGCGTGTAGTGCGGCCGTAATGCTGACAATACTCTCGTCGTTACATCCCCAGAAAAGATCGATGCCTTCGTGCAAACCGATGTCGGCGATTTTAAGTCCCTGGCTTATGCCGCCGCACTTCATCAGTTTAATATTAAAAATAGCTGCAGCCTTTGGCGGCTTAAGAAGCTCAATAGCATCGGCCGGAGTGATCAGCGATTCGTCGGCAGCCAGCACCTGGCGGACTTCCTTCGGCAGCCCCTTCATTTCAGCTATTGCTTTTGCCGGGAGCGGCTGTTCGATCAGTTCAACGTCCAGATCATACACCCGTCCGTAAAACTGGATGGTCTGTTCAACGCTGTATCCCTGGTTCGCGTCCACACGGATCACGATCGAGTTGCCGAATTTTTCCCGCAATTTCATGATCCGCTCCACATCTTCATCGAGGTCTTTTCCCAGCTTCACCTTGATGACCTTAAATCCGCGTTTGATGTAGTCCGCGGCTTCCTTCAGTGTTTCCTCCACGTTCTTGATCCCGATGGTATTCGAGGTGGGAAGTTTTTTGATCTTCTGACCGAGGAACTTGACCAGGGGAACATCGAGATACTTGGTAAAAGCATCGTACAACGCGATGTCGAGGGCCGCACGAGCCGACGGGTTTTCCGGGAACTTCGGCCAGACATCGTAGGTGAGCTGATTAAACTCCCGGATATCGCGGCCGATCAGGAAATCAATATTCTGTAATGCGTCGAGGCATTGGTCGAGTGTTTCGCCAACCACATATTCGCTGGGGTTGCCGGACCCTATACCCGTTATCCCGTTGTCCAGCGTGATCTCAACAAAAGCGTTTCTTACTTCGTCGATTGTCTTGAATGCGATGGTGTACGGTTTGGTATTGCCAAGATCAACGCTCCAGACTTTAATATCTTTGATTTTCATTCGTATAGTTGTTCAATTGTTGAATCTCAAACCCCGGCTAAACTCTTTTTTATCATCGCCTCGAAAACGGGAACGAGACTGTCCACTCCATCCTCCAGCGGAAGGACAACCGGGATACCCAGTTCGTCGTGATATTTCTTCACGGCGTTTCTGGCATCTTTTTCCTCCATATTCGCAGAATTGATCGTAATTGCAACGGTAGGTGCGCCGTACATTTTTATCATGGCGATCTCATCCTTCAGTTCCGGCAGGAACGCGGGGTAGTATTCCATATCCTTATACTGTTTGCGAAGAGGATGATGCTGCAAAACAACGGCATCGGCGTCCGCCGAAACAATCCACTCCGCTCCGGCCGGACCGCTCGGATTTCTCAGCGCGGACTGTCCTTCGATAAATATAATGTCGGGCCTGGCTTCCCTGTAGCATGTAACAACAGCATGTTCCATTTCGCCGGAGATAAAATCATTCAGGGTGGAGTCGAACACAAAACCGTACTTCGCCCCCTGCATCCAGCCGGTTTGACCTGTGTAGATCATTTCCGCCTTAAAACCCGCCTTTCGCATGGCCTCGACTAAAAATCGTGTTGTTGTTCTTTTGCCAAGAGCACAATCCGTTCCCAAAACCGCAATTTTCGGGCATTTTACTTCCTTAATTTTACCCGACCAGAAATGGAGGTCCTTTACTTTTTTTGGTTTCCTCACGTCGATGATCTCCAGGCCTTTTTGTTTTGCCAGGTCGGCCAGGTCCGGAATATCCGAGATGTATTCATGAAGTCCGTTGACAAGGTTAAAGTTGTGTTCCAGCGCCTGTTTCAGGATCAACCGTAATGAATCCGGTATAACACCACCTTTCGTAGCCACTCCGATCACACAATAGGTTGCCTTTTTCCCGGATTGCAGGAAGTCCTGGATCGTCGCATAAACCGGGATGTTCCTGTTTTTTCCGTCCAGCACCTCTCCGGCGTCCTTGCCGGCGCTGTTCTGGTCGATAAAGGCTACAATATTGAACCGGTCCGTGCCACGGATGAGACCGTGAGCCGTTTTGGCATTGTTACTATCCAGGTATCCGCCTGTGATCACAATAGCATTACTTTTCTCCATGCAGAAGTTTTGAAGGGCGAAAATTTCGACTAATAAAGTGAGTTTTCAAAAAGAAGTTATTGAGTCCGGAATTTACCTGTCGGTTTTCAGAAAGCACCCGGATTCGATTACCATCACCTGCCGTCACACCGGCCTGAATTTTGAGTAAATTTGTTTTAAACCCAATAGGCTATGAAAACGCTCATGACGATACTCTTTATTGTATGCGCTTCTTCCCTGTGCAGTTCTCAATCCATTGTGGGCCGATGGCAGCTGGTTAAACAAAGCAGTTGTGTAGAGGATGAACTGGGCGAAGAAGACCCTGAAACTCAGGAGCTCATTGAAGATATGAAGGGTATGTCGGGAGCAACTCCCCAGATATTGGAGTTTAAGGAAAACCACACTGGCCAGGAAAGCACTAAGATCATCAGCAAAAAGAAGTCGTATAACTCAAAGTCATTTTTGTACCGTTATGACGGCGATGGCCTCTATTTTCTGGACAAAAAATCGCGGACTATCATCGAGGGGTTTGTGGTGGAAAAACTCGAGTCCGACTCTCTCATTATTTCAAACAGTTCACGGGTTTGCGAGACGAAAATTTTTGTTCGCGTGAAATAAACCAATCCTTTAATCCCCTTTAACCCTTTCATCCCGTTTCCGGCTGGAGAAGGGCTGAACGCGGGTACCCTTCGCATTTTCTCATAATCCACTACCTTTGCACTATGGTAGACACCTCGTCCAAACGCGACATACGCAAACTGAAGTTAGATGAGCTGAAAGCATTTTTTGCCGAGCAGGGAGAGAAAGCGTTCCGGGCTCAGCAGGTGTATGAGTGGCTTTGGAATAAGTCGGCGAAGAGTTTTGACCAGATGACCAATCTTTCCATCGGATTGCGGGAGATGCTGAGAGAAAACTTCACCATCAACCACATCAAGGTGGACCATATGCAACGAAGTACCGACGGTACGATCAAAAATGCGGTTACGTTGTTCGACGGGATGGTCGTTGAATCGGTTCTGATCCCGGCGGAAAAACGTATCACAGCCTGTGTTTCTTCTCAGGTTGGATGCAGTCTTGCCTGTAAATTCTGCGCAACTGCGCGGCTAAAACGTCAACGGAACCTGACACCGGATGAAATCTACGATCAGGTTGTCGCCATCAAAGAACAAGCCGAGCTTTTTTATGGCCGTCCACTCACAAACATCGTGTTTATGGGTATGGGCGAGCCGTTGCTGAATTATGCCAACGTGGTTTCCGCCATTGACAAAATCACGTCGCAGAAAGGGCTCAATATGGCATCCAGACGTATTACACTTTCAACCGTTGGAATTGCCAAGATGATCGTGAAAATGGCCGACGATGAAGTAAAATTCAACCTTGCCGTCTCCCTTCACGCCGCGCTGGACAAGACTCGCTCATCGATCATGCCTATCAACGACACAAATCCCCTTCAGGAACTGGGTGAAGCGTTGAAATACTGGTATCAAAAAACAAAAAAGAAAGTAACCTACGAATACGTAGTCTGGAAGGGTATTAACGATACGGAAGAACACGCCCGGGCGCTACTGAAGTTCTGCAAACTTATTCCGTCGAAAGTCAACCTGATCGAATACAATCCCATCGATGACGGAGAATTTCAGCAGGCTTCGGATGCGGCGCTGGACATGTATATGGACATCCTCGAAAAAAACGGCATCACTACCCGTATCCGTAAAAGCCGCGGTAAAGATATCGATGCTGCCTGTGGACAACTGGCCAATAAAACTTAATTCCTCTTTCGTTCATCCTATCTCAAAAAGACGACCACAGGGCTACATGAATTGTTGGATTAAATCACTTTGCTTTGCCGCTCTATTACTGATCATTGCCTTTTCAGGCTCCGCCCAGCAGGTGACCCGCGGGATCGTTATGGACTCCGTCACGCTGAAAGCCCTTGCCGGCGTCCATGTCCGCATCAAGAACACTGACCGCGGTGCAGTAACCAATTCAAGCGGTGTTTTCAACATTGCCACCAAACCGACCGACACGCTGGTGCTTTCTTTAATCGGGTATAATTCCCTTGAGCTTTCCCTGTTGTTTGAGGAAGAAGATATCCTGATCCGTCTCGGCGAACGTATCCGGATGCTAAAGGAGATTACCATCCGGGGAACACGGCTTTCCGAAAGTAACATCGTCAGAACCCCACGTACGGTACCCCGGAAGATGTCGGCAGCCGATGGGTTTTCTTCTCCCTGGGAGTACTTCTCCCGAGGACAGCGTGAAAAAAGAAAAGTGGTGAAGCTGATCAACGAAAATGACCGGATCAGAACCTACATCCAGGTCATCAATGACCAGGAGGTACGGGAGGGTATTATGGATGCCCACGGACTGTCGGAAGTGGATTACTATAACACCCTGGCGAAATTCAATCAGCAAAGCAGCGACGTACTTTATTCAACGGATGAATATGTGATCCTGAATTCATTAAAGTCTTTTTTCAGGCGTATGCATCCCTGAAAAGGAGGTCGGGACCAGGCAACGCGATCGCTATTTTTTACTGGCGTTAAACAGTTTTTCCTTTTCCTCTTTAGTGAGGCTTTCATATCCGCCGTCGGAAATCTTGTCGAGAATTGTATCGATCTCGTCCTGGGAAATGGATGAGGCCTTGGACGGACGGGGCGCTTTTTTTGCGGTCGACTCTTTTCGATAGGTCACTTTAACATTTGGTTTCGGGGCAAAAAGTCCCTTAAACCAATCAATCGTAGCGATGATCCAGTTCCCCCAGTTGACGCCGGCCTGCAACTGTCTGATGTAGACAAAGCCGATGAGTGCGCCGCCAAGGTGAGCAACGTTACCTCCTTCGTTTGGTCCGACGGAGCCCAGGAAAGAAACGACAATGTAAAATGCCGCGATATATTTAATACGAACGGGGCCCAGGAAGAGGAGGAAAAATGTGTAATCCGGAAGCAATGTGGCGGCTGCGACAACAACAGCATAAACGGCTGCCGATGCGCCGACCATTCCTCCGGTCGGGATCCGCGCCTGATAAAACGGTACGAGGTTATAGACGAGCAGGTACGCGAAGGCTCCTGCCAATGCTCCCAAAAAATAGACGGCTATGAGTTTATCACTGCCAAGGTATTCAACAAAAAGCTTCCCGAACCAGTAAAATACCAGCATGTTGAACAGGATATGGAATATGCCGGTCCAGTCGTGTACGAACGCGTAGGTGATGATCGTCCAGGGTTTTTGAAGAAACGTCATGATCGGCGCCGGAATAGCAATCTGCCGGTGGATCACGTCAAACAGTTCGGGGACCTGGGAGATCTGCGAGATCACAAACAGAAGCACCAAAACCAGAAAAACAGCCACATTGATAATGATCAACTGGACATGACCATTGTTGGGACGCTGAAAGGCATTTTTAAATTCGTCAAACATGCAGTACCTGCTCTAATATCAAAATGTTAGGTTCCCCGGGCTCTCCAAAACTGGATAAGGATGATTGCAACAACGATACCTCCCAAATGGGCCAAATGGGCCGTATTGTCGGAAGGATCTGACCGGAACCCTGAATATATCGCTATTGATCCTAAGACCATAACCATATATTTTGCCTTGAAGGAAAAAGGCAAAAACAACAACCTTAACTCCATGTTGGGAAATATAATTCCAAATGCAGTTAAAACGCCGTACACCGCTCCGGAAGCTCCCAGCATGACAGTAAACGCCCCTAACCCAAAAAAAAGATCCATTAAAATATTAAAAATTCCCGCTCCAATTCCGGCGATCATATAAAACAGCAGAAATTTTTTCTGCCCCCAATATTCTTCCAAAATCGGACCGAAAAAACTGAGCATTAACATGTTAAAGAAAATATGAAAAAAGTCTGCATGGCAGAACATGTACGTGAATAACTGGTAAGGCTGGAAAAAATCGGTGCGATGAACACTATATAGGGGCAACAGGTTACCCAGGACCGGCATGATCTTCTGGAAAATAAACACAATGACGTTGATGATTATCAGATTTCGTACTACCGGGCTGAGTCTGAGCATACAGTGAATTTAAAACTGGAAATTGACGACTTTGTACTAAACGTCCTAACGCTATTGACGGCTAAAATAACTTTCAATTTTAGTCAGATCAAAAATAAAGAAGGTAGGCCTGCCATCGGGCGAGTAATTAGGTGTGGTACAAACAAAGAGACTGTCCACCAGCGCACGCATTTCCTCGCGCACCAGTACCTGGCCGCTTTTCAGGGAGGCACGTTTCGCCAGGGCGCGGGCAAGGTTCTCGCTGAGGGGAACCGTCAGCTCAGACTGGTTGATCTTAAACTGCTCGATTAGGCCCTCGAATAATTCCTTTTCCCCTGTTGGAGATAGATTACCCGGAACGCCTGTTACCAGCAAGGTATTCTTTCCGAAGATTTCTATACGGAAACCCAGCGATTCAATTTCCCGTTGCATTTCCAGGACCATCGCGAAGTCGGCGGCATTAAATGTTATCGCCTGCGGAAACAAACTTTGCTGGCTTGGTGCTGTTCTGTTTTTTATGTGGCTCAGGAATTTTTCAAACAGGATCCTTTCATGGGCCGCTTGCTGATCCACGATCATCAGACCTGATTTCACCTGCTTTGCGATGTATTTGTTGTGAAGCTGGAAACAGGTTTTTTCTTCCGCCGTGTCTGCCTGGTTGACCGCGCTTTCAAACCGCAACGTTTGGGGGGGTGAGTCCTCCGTGTGCCTTACCGGTTTTGGAACGACCCCTTCCGGATCAAATATCTTTTCCCAGTTGTCTCCCCTGGATCGCGGTAACCCGGTACTGAAGCGCTCTTCGAAATATACTTCCTTTGACTGCGCCGACGCGTTGGATAACTTCGAGATGATATTTACATCCGCATTAAAATCGATAGCCGGCGTAAGGTTGTGAGCACCTATGGCCTGGCGCACCGCCGAAAGTACAACCGCATAGACAGCCCGTTCATCATCGAATTTAATTTCCGTTTTGGTCGGGTGAACATTCACGTCGATATGCTTGGGATCGATGTCAATGAAAAGCACATAAAAAGGAAAACTGTTTTCCGGAAGCAGTCCCTCGAATGCACTCATGACCGCGTGATTGAGGTAGTTGCTGCGTATAAACCTCTTGTTGACAAAAAGGAACTGCTCCCCTCTTTTTTTTCGGGCAAAGTGTGGTTTTCCCAGGTAACCTGTGATCCTGACCAACGCTGTCTCTTCCTGGCAGGGGGCAAGTTGTTCCTGGTACGATTTTCCAAAAATACTTACGATCCGCTGGCTTAGTTTTCCCGGAGGAAGGTCATACTCAAGGGAATCCGTTTCAATGAGCTGAAAGGCAATATCCGGATGTGAAAGCGCCAGTCGCTGAAATTCATCGACGATGTGCTGGTATTCGCTTGCGTTGGATTTCAGAAAATTACGGCGCGCCGGTATATTATAGAACAGGTTTTTAACACTTATACTGGTACCCCGTTCGCAGGCGACCGGCTCCTGCCGTTTTACTTCGGAAGCCTCGACGATGAGTAACGTACCGAGTTCCTCGCCAGCGAGTCGCGTTTTCATCTCCAGTTGTGAAACCGCCGCCAGTGATGCAAGCGCTTCACCGCGGAAACCCATAGTCCGAAGGCTGAAAAGGTCTTCGGCTTTCCTGATCTTTGACGTCGCATGGCGTTCGAGGCTCATGCGCGCATCTGTTTCAGACATGCCCTTCCCGTTGTCGATGACCTGAAGCAGTGTTTTGCCGGCTTCTTTTAAAATCAATTTGATGTGCGTGGCATCCGCGTCGATCGCGTTTTCCATTAGCTCCTTTACAGCGGATGCCGGGCGCTGAACAACCTCTCCAGCTGCGATCTGGTTTGCTATGGAATCCGGCAGGAGCTGAATGATATCAGGCATGAATAAATATTCGCTTAAACGATTGACACAAATGTCCGGATTAACGCCTGAATTTTCTGAATTTCAGATATAAATAAAAAGGAATAATGACCAACGCTACCCCGATCAGCGCCACTTTCCCGAATTGCAGAAATGCAATCAGGCCAACGGTGATAATCAGCGTAATTATCAGCCTCAAGATGCTGGATGATGGATCGGACTGGGGTGATACCGTCTTTTTTGCTGTCCGGAAAGATCCGGCTATACGTGACCGGTAGGCGTGCGTTTCGTCGTCTTCCTTTTTTTTCCTTTCCTCCTCACTTAGCAATTCCTGGCGTATACGTAACTCCCGTTCTTTACGTTCTTCTTCTCTCGGGTCGTAGTGCCGGGGTGTGTAACCGAAACGCTTATAGTTCGGTATTTTTGTAAACAATTGAATGAACTTCATACGTTTGCCGTTTAAAACTGTCCCATTGAACGGGTATGTATTCGTATTATCCTGTCTCACTCCGTTCTGTAGTCAGGATGAGTGAAAACCACCGCCAATTAACTAATTTTATAACTTGAAGGCTTGTAAAGTTGCGCCTATAATCTTCCATTTCAAAACCAAACGGTCTGATGCATAAAAAAGTTTTGTTTTGCCTTTTTCTCCTTGCGGGTTCGGTTTTTAGTGTCCATGCACAATCCGGCAAAACCAAATGGGTTGATAGCGTTTTTACCAGGCTTAGCACCGATGAAAAGATCGGTCAACTATTTATGCTCACCGTTCCACCCCGCGGTGGGAATTCCCTTGAAGGAATTGAAGATGAGATCAAAAGTCATAGGATAGGAGGTGTAATTTTCCTGCAAGAGACACCTTATCACCAGGCATCGGTTACTCGTGCCCTGCAATCCGTCTCGCGCATTCCCCTTTTTATAGGGCAGGACGCGGAGTGGGGACCCGGGCAAATGATCGACAGCACCATCAGTTTTCCGAGACCGCTTGTGCTGGGTGCTATATCGAACGATTCGCTGATCTATAAAATGGGTGCGGAAACCGCCAGGCAAATGAAAATCCTGGGGGTGAACATTAACTTCGCTCCGATTGCAGACATCAACAACAATCCGCAGGATCCGTTGATCAGTTATCGCTCTTTTGGTGAAAATCGGCGCAACGTAGCCAACAAGGTGACAATGTTTACACTCGGTTTACAGGATAAAGGCGTTTTGGCTTGTGCCAAACATTTTACAGTAAAAGGGCTGACCATTGTTGACATCAAGGATGATCTGCCCAGTATTCAGGCCAATATCGATACCGTTTCAGCTTATCCTTTCAAAAAATTGTTTGAAAACAATGTGGCCGGTGTAATGCCGGCATCCTCCACGTTTCCACTCTTTTACGAGAGTATGAAGCTGATCAAAAAAAATACTTTAGAAGCATCGACATTATCCCTTCTGTTTACCGGCAACTGGTTGAAAGAAAAGCTGGACTTCAAAGGTCTGTCCTTCGTCGATCTGAACCGGATCAAAATGGTCGCGGAGAAAAACCGTGGCGGTGATGCCGAACTACTGGCCTTTCAGGCGGGTAACGATATCCTGATGAATGCACAGGATATCGGGCAGGCTATTCGCAAAATTAAAAAAATAGTAAAGGGTGATCAGCGGTATCAGCAGCAGCTCGATATAAGCGTAAAAAAAATCCTTGCCGCGAAGTATGATGCCGGCCTTTCTAAAAAGGTACAAATCAACCTCGATAACCTGACCGAAAGACTTTCCACACCTGAAGCGCAGTTGTTAAAACAAAAACTCTATGAAGCAGCTATTACCGTAGTCCGGAACACAAAAAATACAGTACCGGTTTTATCCCTGGAAAACAAGCATGTCGCATTCATAACGAGTGAGGAAACGGTCGCGAACGAAGCCTTTTACAACTACCTGGCTAAATACGTAAATGCGGCCTACTACACCGCGAACGACAAAACGGATATGCTTCGGCTTTCCGAAGCGCTGGCCGACCAGGAGATAATCATCGTAGGGATCTTTCCCCAGACGCCTCCCGCTGTTATTGAAAAGTTAAAAGAAATGCTGAGCCGGTTATCGCCCGACCGTGAGGTAATTTATTGCGACTTTGGGAACGAAACCTTTCTCCGGTCTGCCGGCGAACATGCAACGGTAATAACCGCGTACACCAACACCACGGAAACACTGAAGGCCGTGCCCGAGGTAATTTTCGGCGGCCTGAGTGCTGATGGAACGCTGCCTTTCAGTGCCTCGGCTGCGCTCGCCGAGGGTTCCGGTATCCGGACGAAGGCCTTGAATCGTTTTGTATACTCTATCCCCGAGGATGCAGGCATGGATAGCCGTACGCTGAAAAAGATCGAAGTCATCGTCGATGAAGCCATCAATACCGGTGCTACCCCGGGATGCCAGGTATTTGTGGCCCGCGACGGGAAAGTGATTTATGAACGGTCTTTTGGGTCGCAGACATACGATAAGTCCAGTCCGGTGACTTTCGAAACGATCTACGACCTTGCTTCGCTCACCAAAGTTTCAGCGACCCTGCAGACCGTTATGTTCATGTACGAAAAGGGACTGATCGATATATATAAAAAGGTCTCATATTATCTCCCCGAATTAAAGAAGACGAATAAAAAGGACATCACGATCCTGGAGATGCTTACGCACCAGGCTGGTCTTGCACCATTTGTTCCCATGTGGAATGAGACCGTAAAAGATACGGTCTTCCTGCCCCAGTACTACAGTCGCATCCGGGATGAACGGTATCCGCTTCAGGTATCTCCCACGTTATTCGCATCACCCGTTATCCGGGATTCCGTTTGGTCATGGATCGGGAAATCCAAGCTGATCGAAAAATCGGCGCGAACACCTTTCGTATACCGGTATAGTGACCTTGGCTTTCTGATCATGCAGCGGCTTGCGGAAAAAGTTCTTAACCAGCCTTTGAATGATTTTGTCGACCAAACCTTCTACGAACCACTGGGTGCATATACGACGGGCTTCAATCCGCTGGACCGGTTTCCGCAGCAGACAATAGCCCCGACTGAGGTGGACAATATTTTCAGAAGAACCAAGATCGCTGGTACCGTTCACGATGAACGGGCCGCCATGATGGGCGGTATTGCCGGGCATGCGGGGTTATTCAGCAACGCGAATGATCTGGCAAAACTGGGGCAGATGCTTCTCCAGGAAGGAACCTATGGAGGCCATCGCTACTATAAGCCGGAGACTGTCAGGCTGTTCACACATAAGCAATTTGATAAAAGCAGGCGGGGCCTGGGCTGGGACAAACCGGTTCAAAGCGACTGGAACAGCCCTACTTCCTTAAAGGCATCGCCAAGGACATTTGGTCATACCGGCTTTACCGGTACCTGTATGTGGGTTGACCCGGAATTTAATCTTGTGTATGTTTTTCTGTCCAACCGGGTCCATCCGAACCGCAGCAATAAACTAAACACCGCCAATATACGTTCTCGCATACAAGATGTGATCTATGAATCCATTTTTAGGTATTGCGATCGGTTTCCTGCGGAAAAGGTTGAGCAACCGGTCGGAATATTAAGCAGCAAGCGATAGTATTGTTGCAATAAATTTTGAATTATTGCGTCAACGGAATTGGGTTTTAATCGGTCGAAACTAGAATATTGTTCAGCATGAATATTGGAATTGTCTGTTATCCGACTTTTGGAGGAAGTGGTGTGGTAGCGACGGAACTGGGGAAGGCCCTGGCGCAGGAAGGTCATAAAATACATTTCATAACCTACTCCCAGCCCACCCGGCTGGATTTCCTGAATGAAAATTTATTTTATCACGAAGTTGAATTTCATTCTTATCCGCTGTTCGAATACCCGCCTTACGAGCTGGCCCTTGCCAGCAAAATGGTAAGTGTCGCGAAGAATGAAAAGCTTGACCTGCTGCATGTTCATTACGCGATCCCGCATGCCTCGGCCGCCTACATGGCCAAGCAGATTTTGAAAACTCATGGCATCGTTATACCGGTAGTGACGACACTGCACGGTACGGACATTACCCTGGTCGGTAAAGATGCTTCTTATGAGCCGGTCGTTACATTCAGTATCAATCAGTCGGATGGTGTGACGGCGGTATCGCACGACCTGAGAAAGGAAACCTATCAATCGTTCAAGATCACCAATGACATCGAAGTGATCCCCAATTTTATCGACCTGGAAAAATTCAAGAAGCAAAAGAAGGATCATTTTAAAAAGGCTATCTGTCCGAATGGAGAGGCGCTGGTGGTGCATACATCCAACTTCAGGAAAGTAAAACGTGTACCCGACGTCATCCACATATTCGCCAATATTCACAATGAAATACCGTCCAAATTACTGATGATCGGCGATGGTCCCGAACGTACGAAGGCAGAAGCTCTTTGTCGCGAACTCGGTATCTGTGATGATGTCCGGTTTCTCGGTAAGCTGGAGGCTGTTGAAGAAGTGCTGTCGGTGGCTGATCTTTTTCTGATGCCTTCCGAAAAAGAAAGTTTTGGTCTTGCTGCGCTCGAAGCAATGGCCTGCGAGGTTCCGGTTATTTCGTCGAATACCGGTGGTTTGCCGGAGTTAAACGTTCAGGGAGTAACGGGATTCCTGAGCCCTGTTGGTGATGTTGAGGATATGACGCGAAAGGCGCTGTTTATTCTGGATAAGGATAATTTGCCAAAATTCAAGGAAAATGCCCTGAAACGCGCCAAAGAGTTCGACATTACGCAGATCTTACCCCTTTACGAAGAGTATTATCATCGAATCATGGAAAAAACCGCCTCAAAAGCGACAATCTGAGCGTATTCCTTTTGAATCTAGTTGAGGTGATTTTAATTTTGCAGGTGAAATGTTGATGTTATGGAGACTGAGTTAAAACCGAAAAATCACGGGACTAAACAACTTTTCAATAACCCGGTACTGGAGAAACTTTCGCGTACCCATATTTCGATTCCCCTGATTATTTTCTTCACCTTTTCCGCGTCCCTTCTTTACTGGAGTGTCACCCATACATCCCTTACTGCTCTGCAAACAATCGGTATGTTCATTCTCGGGGTAATAACCTTTACCTGGGTGGAATACAACATGCATCGCTATGTCTTTCATATGCCAACCTACACCCGTTTCAGGGCCAAGTTGCAATACGTGATCCACGGGGTACATCATGAGTTCCCGAAAGACAAGGACCGCCTGGCTATGCCACCTTTGCTCAGTGTTACCATCGCCACGATTTTATTGCTCCTGTTCAGGCTTATCCTGGGGGATTTTGTTTTTTCCTTTCTCCCGGGATTTATCGTAGGCTATGCCGCGTATTTGTCCGTGCACTATATCGTTCATGCATACCAGCCTCCGAAAAATTTCTTTAAGGCACTATGGGTAAATCACGCCAGGCACCATTACAAGAATGGCGACCTGATATTTGGTGTTTCCTCGCCGTTGTGGGATTACATTTACGGTACCATGCATGACAAGAAAACAACTGCGTAAACGGGGATAAATTCAAAAGCCGCATTGGTTTTCACCGCTGCGGCCCTTTATTGCTCAGGTTAATGAGTTCTAGATACGGGTTGTCGTCAAATCCTTTTTTGGCTCCTTCTTCGTATATGTCGGGCAAGTGTATTGTGAGCATGAATAGAGGACTACGCTGGCCAGCAGGAGTACAATTGCAGACTTTTTCATAGAGGGTTTGTTTTTATTACCGGACAAAAATAACGCAGGCCCTCAAGCCATTGTTTTTATTTTCGCCCAAATTCTTACATGCGTCCTTAAACTTTTAGGAAATTAAGTTTTGAAGCCGAAACAGAAATGAGAAATTAATGGTTAAGTAGACAAATAACCGCCCCATACATGCTAGGTTACCGCTTCTCGAACTATACACCACCACCGGATAAAGCCAAAAGTGACTTTGAAAAGTTGCTGAAGATTTTTATGCAGCTGATCCTGATCACGGCAGGAAACGTTTCCGAAGCCCTGCAATGGCTGACGGAAGTTGATAAACAATACGGCCTTTCGAGCGACAAGTACGGCATCGGAGACTTTATCGAAGACCTAAAACGGAATGGTTACATTACCGAGGAAGGCCCTAAAGGAGAGTTCAGGCTGAACGCAAAGAGCGAACAAAACCTGAGACAATCGGCTCTCGAAGAAATTTTCGGGAAGCTAAAAAAAACGAAGTCGGGTGAGCACAACACACATCACAGCGGAAGGGGCGATGAGCAAACGACGGAAAGGCGCGATTATGAATTCGGCGATACCCTCGAACAGATTTCCGTAACAGATTCTCTTCGCAACGCTCAAATCAATCACGGCCTGGATAACTTCTTCATGACGGAAGCGGATCTCGAGGTCATGGAAAGCGAATTCAAAACACAGACCTCTACGGTGCTGATGATCGATATTTCCCACTCCATGATCCTTTACGGAGAAGACCGGATTACGCCGGCCAAAAAGGTAGCTATGGCACTCGCCGAACTGATCACGAAAAAATATCCGAAGGACACGCTCGATATACTGGTCTTCGGAGATGACGCCTGGCAAATTGAAATCAAAGACCTTCCCTATCTTCAGGTTGGTCCCTATCACACCAATACCGTTGCCGGCCTCGAACTGGCAATGGACATTTTACGCCGTCGGAAAAACTCCAATAAACAGATCTTCATGATTACGGACGGTAAGCCGACCTGTATCAAACAAGGTATCAAATACTATAAAAACGCCTTTGGCCTCGACCAAAAGATCCTGAGCAAAACCCTGAACCTCGCAGGGCAGCTGAGAAAACTCAAGGTGCCCGTGACAACGTTTATGATAGCTACGGATCCCTACCTGAAAGCCTTTGTACGGGATTTTACGAAGGCCAACAATGGAAATGCCTACTATAGCAGCCTGGAAGGTCTGGGACATCTTGTGTTTGAAGATTTCAAAAAGAACAGGCGTAAGAATCTTTAAACCGAACCCGGTCAGGGCAAACTTTATTCTCTAAATCAAACCAACAGAATGGATCATACAAATATCAGAACGCTGGGTCAGCTTAAACGGGCAGGTTATAAATCAAAATCCATAAAGGAAGAACTTCGTGAAAATCTTATTCAACGCCTCAAAAAAAAGGAGACTGTATTCTCGGGGATATGGGGCTATGAAGAAACGGTAATCCCCGACCTGGAGCGCGCAATACTCGCCGGCCATGACATTAACCTCCTCGGCTTGCGCGGACAGGCGAAGACGCGGCTTGCCCGTCTGATGGTTCACTTGCTGGATGAATATGTTCCTGTCATCGATGGATCCGAGCTGAACGACGATCCGCTGTCGCCGATCTCAAGATTCGGGAAGGATACCGTCCGTGAGCAGGGCGATGAAACGCTTGTCGCATGGTTACACCGGGATGACCGCTATTCCGAAAAACTCGCGACGCCGGATGTTTCTATTGCCGATCTTATCGGCGACGTTGATCCCATTAAGGCGGCCACGCTTAAACTTCCCTATTCGGACGAGCGGGTAATACATTTCGGACTGATCCCCCGTTCGAACAGGAGTATTTTCGTCATCAATGAATTACCGGACCTTCAGGCGCGGATACAAGTGGCGCTTTTTAATATCCTGCAGGAAGGCGACATTCAGATCCGTGGATTCAAGGTGAGGATGCCGCTTGACATTCAGTTTGTTTTTACTGCGAACCCGGAAGACTATACAAACCGCGGGAGCATCGTCACCCCGTTAAAGGATCGTATTGACAGCCAGATCATCACGCACTATCCAAAGAGCCTTGATATCGGCAAGCGAATAACGCAGCAGGAAGCGAGGCTGAAGGAAGTGCAGCGCAACACGATTACGGTAAATGAGATCGCCAAAGACCTCGTGGAACAGATCGCCTTTGAAGCGAGGAAAAGCGAATACGTCGATTCAAAGAGCGGTGTTTCGGCCAGGCTTACAATCTCAGCCTATGAAAATCTTGTCGCTTCCGCCGAACGCAGAAGTATTATCAACAACGAGAAAAGCGCCCTGATCAGGATCTCGGATTTTATTGGCGTCATTCCCGCCATTACTGGGAAAGTGGAACTTGTATATGAGGGCGAACAGGAAGGTCCGGGCATCGTCGCGCAGAACCTTGTCGGAAAAGCATTGCGTACACAGTTCGTCAATTATTTCCCCGACCCCGATAAATTCAGAAAACAAAAAGAAAAAAGTCCTTACAAAAAAATTTCCAACTGGTTTGGTGACGGTAATACAGTCGATCTGCTGAATGATCTTTCCCAGCCCGAATATGAAAAAATACTGAAGGGTATTCCCGGGTTAACGGACCTGGTAAACGAATTCCATAAGAGCCAGGATGTGGCGGCAAAACTTTTCCTGATGGAATTTGCCTTGCATGGACTGGCGGAGTACAGTTTGATCAGCAAACACAACCTGACGGCAGGCCTTCAATTCAAGGATCTTCTGAGCAGCATGTTCACCATTCCGCGTCCCGGTGCGGAGGATGACGAGGAAGAAGATGATGATGATATCAGGGGCAAAAAATTCTAGAAAGATCAAGCTTCAATGGTCAGGACCAATCCGTTGAGGGAACGGTGTTGCACCGGCATGTGAACGTATCAGATGAAGCCACAGGAATCCTCGATATTCGATCCAAAACAAGTCCAGGAACTTCGGAATCTGGTACTCCAAGGCGAAGGTGCTTCCCTGGAGTTCAAGAGAAAAGCAAGCAACCCCGATAAGATCGTGAGGGAAATGATTGCTTTTGCGAATACCCGAGGGGGAATATTGCTGATCGGGGTTGGTGACAACGGTGAGATACCGGGGTTGAAGTATCCGGAGGGTGAGTCGCACGTGGTCACCGGGGCTCTTGGCAAGGTGAAGCCGGCCCTGGAGGTCAGCGAAACATTCATCCCGATCGGTGGTAACCGGACTGTTCTTCAATTCACAATCCCGGAAAGCAAAAGGAAGCCACACTATATTATTACCGGTGACAACCGAACAAAAGATTCGTTCGTGAGAGTTGAAGATAAAAGCATCCGCGCCAGCCGCGAGGTAAAGGAAATCATCAGGCGAAAGCAACATCCGAAAGACATTCAGTTCAGATATGGGGACCATGAAAGGTTTTTGATGCAGTACCTGGAATCAAACAAGACGATTACGTTGAAGGAGTTCGTGAACGAAAGCGGGCTTAAACGATTTTATGCTTCGAATAAACTGATCCTGCTCGTGCTGGCGAACGTACTACGGATCATTCCGCATGAGAAAGGTGATTTATACACGCTGGCTTTCGGAAAATTTTCGTGAAAATTCTTTTTTAAAAAGTGCCTGCTTTCATTTCCATTCATTACATTTCGTAAACCAAGTTCTTTGTGAAGCATGGCTAAAACCAAAAAGGAAAAAAAGATCTTCGTACTCGATACATCTGTTATTATTTACGAACACAATTCCATCCTTAATTTCGACGAACACGATGTTGGTATTCCCATCACAGTCCTGGAAGAACTAGACAATTTCAAAAAAGGTAACGATACCAAAAATTTTGAAGCGCGTGAATTCATCCGGTTGATCGATAAACTGGCAAAAGGCCAGATGCTTCACAACTGGAATCCAATTAACGGCAAAGGAAAAGGAGTCTTCAAGGTGTTGATGGACACTAAAAGTGCTGTCGATGCGAACAAGGTATTTAACGAGGAAAAGGCCGATCACCGGATCCTTAACTCAGCCCTGCAGCTCCAGAAAGAAGAAAAGGGGCGGAAGATCATTCTTGTCTCCAAGGATGTCAATTTAAGGCTGAAGGCAAAAGCGCTAGGTCTCCAGTCGGAAGATTATACGACTGGGAAAGTTCAGAATATTTCGTCGCTGTATACCGGCAAGACCATCCTGGAAGAAGTTGATTCAAACATGATCAACCTTTTGTATGAGAAAGGTTATTGTCCGCCCGGTGATCTGCTGGGGAAAATGAAGGCGGTAAAAAACCACTATTATATATTGAAGAGTGGTAAGAAGTCGGCGCTGGCGTATTACAATCCGCTGAACGAAATGCTGGAGCACGTCGAAAAAAGGTCTGTATACGGAGTTAAACCCAGGAACGCCGAACAAACCTTTGCCATTCATGCCGCACTAAAACCCGAAATCAAACTGGTTTCCATACAGGGAGTAGCCGGAACCGGAAAAACCTTGCTTGCCCTTGCGGCAGCTCTTGAACAAAAGAAGGAATATAAACAAATATACCTGGCGCGCCCCATTGTTCCACTGAGCAACAAAGACATCGGCTACCTGCCCGGCGATATCAAGTCCAAGGTAAATCCCTATATGGAGCCCTTGTGGGATAACCTGAAATTTATTCAGAACCAATACAGTGAAACGGATAAAGAATATTCCAGGATCACGGAGATGGTGAACCAGGAGAAGTTGATGATCACGCCACTGGCATACATCCGCGGGCGTAGTTTGTCAAATATTTGTTTCATCGTTGATGAAGCGCAGAACCTCACTCCCCATGAAGTTAAAACGATCATTACACGCGCCGGAGAAAATACCAAAATAATTTTTACCGGAGACGTATACCAGATTGATACACCTTACCTTGATTCGCAGAGCAATGGGTTGTCGACGTTAATAGACAGACTCCAGGATCATGAATTGTATGCGCACATCACTCTCGAGAAAGGCGAACGTTCGGAGTTGGCGAACCTGGCAAACGAGCTATTGTAGATCGGGGATGCAGGCGAATTTTTCTGCGCATATCCATGTTTTTTTACTGTTTGCGCTGAACTCCTGCGCATAAAAACAATTTTCAATGGGATTAAAACTTAGTGTGCTGGATCAGACGCCGATACGCAGGACAAGCAACGCAAAGGAAGCGCTGGCGGAAAGTGTCAGACTGGCCAAGTTCGTTGATACACTCGGATATACACGGTACTGGTTATCGGAACATCACAATATTCTCACCCTGGCCGGTGCCGCTCCCGAGGTACTGATCGCACGTTTAGCTGCGGAAACGAAGCACTTGCGATTCGGATCGGGCGGCATCATGTTACCCAACCACAGCGCCTTGAAGGTAGCTGAAAACTTCAGGCTGCTGGAGGCTTTGTTTCCCGGTCGCATCGATCTGGGGATCGGAAGAGCACCGGGCGGCGACAGGTTAACAGCCTCCCTTCTAAATCCGTCCAACACTTTCAGTCCGAACGAGTACATTCAGAAGATCCATGAACTCAAGGCCTACCTGTCGGGCAACGACGATGAAGGTACTGTCTACCGGAAGGTAAAAGCCATTCCGCAAATCGACACAGAGCCGGAACTCTGGATGCTGACCTCGAGCGGGGAAAGCGCATACATCGCCGCCCATTTTGGAATGGCACTTTCATTTGCCCAGTTTATTAATCCGCTGGGAGGACCGGATGCGCTGGAAACCTATCGAAACCAGTTTAAGCCATCGCCGGCCTTACCGGAACCGAAGTGCAGTGTTGGTATTTTTATGTTTTGCAGCGAGTCGGAAGAAAAGGTTGCCGAGGTGCAGGCGATGATGGACTATCGTCTGCTGAGTATTGAACAGGGAAAACGCGATGCCCTGCCGTCACACGAGTCCATCAAATCATTCGCATATTCGAAGGAAGAACTTGCCCGGATCCGGTTAAACCGGGCGCGAATGATCGTTGGTGTTCCCGAAGTGGTAAAGGAAAAATTGACGGAACTGACCGGTATCTTCGGAGTGGAAGAAGTGGTCGTCTCTACCTTCGCCGATGATTTTGACGATCGGCTAAACTCATACGCATTACTGGCTTCTATATTCGGGATAAAAAATCTGACCCCGGCAGTCTAATATTTCTCCTGATCGTTGGGGAAATCTCTCGACTTGACATCCGTGATGTATTTTCCCACGGCATCGGTAATAATGGAATGCAAATCGGTATAACGCCGCAAAAATCGCGGTTTAAATTCCTTGGTGATCCCCAGCATGTCCTGCATCACGAGAACCTGTCCGTCCGTGTCCGGACCCGCTCCTATTCCGATCGTAGGGATTTGAATGGACCCGGAAACTTCTTTCGCCAGGGCTGCGGGTATTTTTTCCAATACCATTCCGAAACAGCCGCATTGCTCAAGCATTTTGGCGTCCGAGATGAGCTTATTCGCCTCCGCTTCCTCCTTTGCCCTTACGGTGTACGTCCCGAATTTGTATATGGACTGAGGTGTAAGGCCGAGGTGGCCCATTACCGGAATACCGGCGCTCAGGATCCGGTCAACGGAGTCTTTTACTTCGCTGCCGCCTTCCAGCTTCACAGCGTGCGCTCCACTTTCCTTCATGATCCGGATCGATGATCTCAGCGCTTCGCCTGAGCTGCCCTGGTAGGTTCCAAAGGGAAGGTCGACGATTACAAGGGCGCGTTTTACAGCTCTTACAACCGATGCGGCATGGTAGATCATCTGGTCCAATGTTATCGGTAGCGTTGTCTCATATCCGGCCATCACGTTCGAGGCGGAGTCGCCGACGAGGATAATGTCGATACCGGCGCCATCTATAATTTTGGCCATGCTGTAGTCGTAGGCGGTAAGCATGGCGATCTTTTCTCCACGGATCTTCATTTCACGAAGCTGGTGGGTGGTAATACGTTTGATGTCCTGCTTTTTATTAACTGACATGGTTTTGTCTTTAATGGATTAATACGCAACAACATTTCGGACCAGCGGTCCGCTGTGTGCGCGCATCAAACCAAATATACGGCTGTTTGTTTCCCGAGATTAACCTCCACGTGATCCTTGATGGTTGTTGCCAGAGCATACCCTGTATACTGGGGATAAATGGGAAACAGGGTATGGCTTCTGTTTACCAGTACAGCGGTCTCTATTTTTTTTACCTCGATGTCCAGGAAGGGTTTCATGCCGTATGCGAAAGTACGTCCCGTATTCAACACGTCGTCGACAAGAATGATGCATTTCTTCTTCAACTTTTTTAAATCGCAGTCGAGGGCGATTTCACTTCGCTGCGGCGCGAGTTTGTCGAGGGTAACCTTTGCCAGCTGGACGATCAGTGGAGAAATCAGTTGCACCTGTTTTACCAGGAGCCTGGCCAGGATATAGCCTTGACCGTCGATACCCGCAACAACGATACTTTTTTCGTTAAAGTTGTGTTCATATATCTCATAGGCCATCCGTTTGATCTTCTGCTGAACCTGACGTTCATCCAGAATTAATGTTTTTTCAGCAACCATAGATCGGTAAAATCAAGTTGTTCAATTGCAAAATACATGTACGGTAAACAGTGTATGCTAAACCGGGAGCGGCATAGATTTACTGTCTTTAAAAGTGGAGAGGATGACCATCGACTGAAGGCTGTCCACCACCTCGATATTGGAGACTTTTTCGAGCATCAGCTGCTGATAAGCAGCAATATCGGCGCAAACGATTTTCAGGATAAAGTCTCCGGCACCTGTGATGTGATGGCATTCAATTACCTCGGCTATGCCGTTGATGGCTTTGATGAATTTATCGATATTGTCTTTGTTGTGTCCTTTCAGCGTTACCATCACGAAAGTGCTGACGCCGATGCCTACGCTACCCGGGTCGATCACGGCGTGGTAACTTTTGATCACGCCTGAAGTTTCCAGTTTATTGACCCGTTCCAATGTCGGGGCGGGTGAGAGGCCGATCTCCTTTGCGAGTTGAGCGTTGGTGATATTGGAGTTAGCCTGAAGGATTTCGAGGATCTTTCTATCGGTCGCGTCGATTTTGATTGGTTTCATAATTTGTTGTGGAGAGGTTATTCCAAATAAAATTTGGTAAAAATAACGGAAAAACCTTAGTTTTTATAAAATAATAGACGTCGTTAAAAATTTAATTAGGCATTTACTCTTGATCTTACTTTGATACAAAACCAAGTTTTCATTCAATTTGGCCGTTCGGGCCTTTAAGTGGTGTTTAGGCCAATCTCCAAACACTCAACCAATACTTGCGATAATTCTTTCGTAAGCTTCGACCTGGAGCGTTGGATTCCGGTGAAGTCGTGCTAGTCCAACATTCATTTCTCTTACCTTTTTATCCATCAACTGACTTTGAATTTTCCTATAAGCATTGATTACATTTTGTTTGTCGAGCGAAAAAACAGCTCCACAACCGGAGGTCTCAATAATCTTACTGTCATCGCCGACACCTTCGGTTAATAGTACAGGTAACCCACATGCCCAATATTCGCCAACTTTAACGGGACTCAAGAATTTTTTAGAATCGGATGGTTTATACGTTGCGAACGCAAAATCCGCAATTGACAAATAATCCGGAACGTCGAGATGCGCTGCATAAACCACTCTACATTCCTCAGCTGAAAAACCAGCTTTCAGAAGTTTCAGTTCAACAAGGGCACAGTTATCCGGTGTAAGAACTATGATACAGAAATCGTCAAATACTTCTTTGGCACCGGCGAATATTTGATATGCTTCTTTGTCGTAATACATCCCACCAAATTTCCCCACATATATTCCAATTACGGTATGCTGAGCGATGCCGAGGCGTGAGCGAAAGTCACTGCCTTGTTTCCTGTGAAATTTATTAACATCAACAACGCAAGGAACGGTGATTATTTTGTCCTTGGGGACGCCTGTTCTTACCAATTCCTCAGAATAATTGTAAGCAACAGGCATTAAATATCTGGCAGTGCGGCGTAGGAGTCGTTGAAATAACATTTCGGTCCAGAACCGAGGATCGTATTTCTTCCATACGCCTGATTCATACATATATGATGCGTGAGGCTCAAGGGATTCCACTACATATGGAACATTAGTTCGTCTCGATACAAGGTACCCAATACCGCCCGATAGCGATGATCTGCATATGATCAGCCTGGCACTTGTTTGCTTCACGATTTTTGTTAGTATATGCGTGAACAAAATAAAGTCACTCACTTTATTTATGAGAACGTTTGCTATATTCTTCGACACCAGTGGAATATGCTCAACCTTTTCGATGGATAGGATTTTTTTGAATTGATTGCGCTCAATTGTGCATAACAGTATTTTATCAACTCCTGGAAATGAGGCTAATAATTTCACATTGGGCATCACGGTGGCTTGCGTTAAACCATCATCAATACTCCAATAGCTGATAAAAAGAATTGTCATCTACACAGCGTCGGTTAAATGGAAACAGACATCATGAGCGTAATATTTTTTTGTTGATTGCCAAATAATTTGTCGTCATTAAAATTTCATATCTCGGGTCATAAACAATCTCCTGAATTCCATCACGAAGTACCCTATGAATCCTGAAGTCCGACAGTATTTCAAAGAATTCCAGTAGATATGTCCTGGAGTTTAAATTGGCGTAACTGAATTCAAACTGAATAAAATCAATATTCGGAAGTATGTTCGTTGCTCCCCTAAAAATCTCCAGCTCAAACCCTTCAACGTCAGCTTTTAAAAAGTTTATTTCATTAATCTGCTTCGCAGCGCAGAAATCATCGAGAGTAATAATACTAATTTCCTCCGAATGCGTCAGGGGGTGATTGAATCCCGTATCCTTTCTTTCAAAAACGGATGCCCATCCGGAGCCCTCGACATCATAGAAAAGGTTTCGATTCTCCGTTTTAGATCCCAATCCGTAGGGTACCAACTCAACGTTCGCCTTTTGTCCGTGTCGGGCGCTTAATTCCTTAAAACTATGCCGTGAGGGTTCAAAACAAACAATCCTGTCTGTTCCTGAAAATGTATCCAATAACAGATCGGTGTATTGACCGTGATTGGCCCCAACATCAAAGAGCACTTTATTACTCTTACCAAGTAAATCAAGCTGTTGGCTAACCATTTTTAACAGCTCTTTTTCACCGCTTGTTGAAAGCATCCCTCCCAGTCCATAATTCATCCCACGGAGACTAAGTTTGAATAATCTTTCAAACATGGGTTGCAAGAATTTTCTACCGACGAAATATTCCTTCATTGACATCGCTTATATCATTTGCTTCAGACACATTCAATTAACCGCATAAAAAGTTATCGCAGTAACTACTGAAATAAGTAGGCAATGAAGAATTCCTGATCGGTGTAATATTCCTTTCACCAACGTCCTCAAAAAACCTTGCCTGTAGTCATTGGCAAAATCTACTTTGTCAAAAATTTGATCGGACTGGTCTATTTTAACCAAATTCTTCGCTTTTCTCGCGTAATAGTCTCGCCAGTCTCCTTTCTCCCAATGATCGAATAATTGCCCTCCCTCACTTCTCACACCTTTTCGTGTGTTCCACCTTCGCTTAATTTGTTCAACTGAGCGTAGGGGGTAGTGCCGAATGTTTATTGCATTGCTGCAAACTAACCCCATATGGGTCGGCCATATTTTTTCTTCAACCCATTCAAGCTTACGCCTATGTTTTATCGCGCGAGGTTCACTCCATGCCTCGGGAGTATAGTGGTCGAAAAGGTGAATGTCTTTTGAAAAGACGCCGGAAAAAGTTAATGTATCAAGTTGTGATAAATCGAAACAGAAATCAATTTTTTTTCCGTTAATATGATGAAAGTACCCTTTCTGGTTTTGGATAAATTCTCTTGGGTTCTGATCAAAAATTTCATCGGAATCTTGAATTACCCACCAATCATCCTCCGCCAATTCAGCCTTAAAAGCGTTGAAAATCACGGATCTCAATCCGTCTGAATAAGGCCGGTTATCCTGCAAAAATGGAATAATCTTGGGATCCTTCAGTTCTTTCACTTTTTCCCAGGTACCATCAGTGCTTCCGTTATCAAAAACAATAACCTTGTCCGCCCAACCGGCTGCATGATTAAGAGAGTATTGAATGATATCGGCTTCGTTTTTTACAACACAAATAGCATAAATTTTCATCTGGTCGCTTGATTTACAGGCTACAAAAAGCCTACTTATTAAAGCAAAATACTTCAAAGTACCTCAATTCCGTTTCAGAAAGCCACTTATTCATAACGTGATAGTCTTTATTTTCAGGCCAAAAATATTGCAATTTATCATCAACCACATTAAAGGTTGCCTTCGGGGAGATGAGGTTAATTTTTGCAATACAATTCATTGTCTCGTCACGAAAATCCGGAAAATTTGCCTCAATACTAATTACCGGAATTGTTTTACTTAACCCCTCCAGGACTTGTTCCTCATATCCCTCCACATCAATTTTAATAAAATGAGGTGTGCCGAACTGCATAATCAACGTGTCAAGCGTTGTAACATCAACCTGATACGTTGCGCGAAATTCTAGACTTTTGGCCCATCTGTTGACCCTCGAATCCTCTAAAATATCTTTCCACTTCGCACTAAGGGTATTCGCAGGACTACCGGGTAAGCTAACGTAAAACACTTCTTTCCCAATCACATTCCCAACTGCAGCGTTAATAACTTTGACTTTGGAGTTGTAAAAAAATCTTTTCTGGAGCAGACGGAAGTTGGCAATGTCCGGTTCTAATGCGATCACCCGTTGGCTGTACTTTGCAAAAAGCATACTCTTATCCCCTACATTCGCGCCAATATCAAATACGATTCCTTCAGAATTCGTAAGAATTTTTTTGTAAAAACATTTTTCTCTTTTATACGCCTTATAGACGGAAATTCTAAATAACTTTAAATACAATGGATAAATTGGGGAGTATCGGATTGCTTGATATACATATTTAAAAATTAACGTCATTAATGCTGAGGATTTTACTTGTTTCGATTGCGTTCCCGCCAAAGAGTGATCCAGAGTCGCTTCAGGTAGGAAGATACACTAAATATTTGATAAGGAATGGTTGTGAAATAGAAGTCATAACGTCCTCCAATCCCACCCTCTACATGGAATCTGATCCAAATTTAGAGAATATTTCAGAGAATGTCACCGCGATTTACCCCATTAGATTATTTGAAAATCGGTATTTGAATTTCCTTATTCGAAAGACATTTCCTTCCCTGTTGCAGTACCCCGACTCAAAATGGAGTTTCTACTTTCGAAACATCACAAAGGTCAGAAAACCTGATCTACTTTACTCCAGGTCATACCCGTTGAGTTCCACACTGCTGGCACTGAAACTTAAAAAAAAATGGGGCTGTCCCTGGCTTCTGCATCTAAGCGATCCGTGGGCTTTGTCCTATGAAGGCGACAGCCCCGCGACTGACTTCAAGGCAAGACCAAGAGAATGGAATAAAAAACGAGAACGAGAGTGTTTTGCCATCGCCGACAGAATAAGTTTTACGTCCACAAAAACCATCGAATTATATAATCGCAAATACCCGGAATTCAGTAATAAGTTCATACTTACACCTAATGTATTTGACGAAGAGTCCGTAAATACAAGAAGGGTGAAATTTTCGGAAAAACTTAATATCGTTTATACTGGTGGTTTCGGTGAAAAAAGAGACCCGACTTTTTATCTCGAAACCATAGACGAGTTTCTAAAAGAAAATCCTGAAATAGCTAAGGAGATGGTCTTTCTTTTTACCGGACCGATGACCAGGAAGAATAAACTCATTTTTAATAAATTTAACCACATCGATCAAATAATCCATTTGGGAGTGGTTAGCTATAATTCCATGCTGGAACAGCAGCGAGACGCAAACGTGCTGGTAAATATTGACACCGATATTCTCTCATCGGAACATTCCGTATTCTTCCCGTCAAAACTCCTCGAGTACTTTGCGTCAAACCGCAGGATACTGACGATCGGAAATGACCATTCCATGACCAACGCGATTATTCAAGGCCGATATGGTGACTGTGTTGAATTTAATGACGCGCAAGCTCTAAAGTTGTGCTTCAAGAATTATTGGGAGAAATTTAAGGCGAAAGACGAACTTTTCTTTACACTCAAACACTCGATTGAAGAATATGGTGCCGACTTCAATTCAAAAATCCTCCTGAAAGAGATCAACAACATAATTAGGGGAGTTCCGGATCGCACTTAATCTACTAAGTTCACATACGCTGCGCAAGACCGCCATTAATGTTCATGATGTCGTCACGCTCCTGATCAATTGCTCTATTGCTACCAATCTGTCTGAATAACTGTTACTTCCTGCATACTCCATTCTGGCTTTCTGCCTCTCAAGACTATTATAAACAGGAAGATCAGAGACTATTCGGTTGAAAAGAATTGACAGATCCCGCTGGTTTATCGCCATTTCCACTAAGGGGTTACCCGAATAATCGCTGATAAATGTGCTTACAATTACTTTTCCGCTGGCCAGATACTCCAGAATTTTATGTGCGTTCGTTAATTGATTCGGGTACTTTTCAACGTCGTAGATGAGTAAAAGGACATCCGCCTGCTGCAAGAAATTCTGAAGGTGCTCATGGGCGATCACTCCCAGAAAAAAGGTATGTTCATTTCTCGGCCAATCTGAACCACCTGAACCTAAAAAAATAAAATCCACATAAGGATGCTTATTAATCAATTCAAATAGTACAGAACGATCCAAATATCTACTATCAAGGTTACCTGCATACATAGCCTTAATAGAATTTTTGCCAGGTAATTTTACCGTAGGAAAGTCAGACTTTTCAATTGACACCCCATGTGGAACTAAAAAGGAATTCTGGTTAGATTTTAAAAGCCGGTCCACGATATTCTGCGACACGCCAAAACAAATATCGGCTGTCGAGGCCGTTTGGGCGAATTGAAAATTCTGAGAATAATCCACTATATGTGAAATTTTTAGTATTCTCTTAGGAAAAAAAGAGAAATCAAAAAAAACAGAATTATCGAACGACCATACGCAATCAAATTGACCCGAAGTAAGCGTTTGAATTCTCTCAAACTTATTTCTCATAAAGTACAACTGAACGAACTTCGGGAAAAACCTAAGTCCTTTTAAAAAAGGCGTGTAGTCGATAACCCATAGATTACGATATTTAGATTCTGTAATAGAGAATTTTCCGGAGGGAGGGTTTAGAAAAAAAACCTTGTTATGTTTCGATAACTCAATGGCATAATGATGCTTAGAGACAAAAAGATGATTCCAATTTTCCGGAGATACTATCAGGATATTCTTGTTTGTGAAGAAACTTTTTATCATTCAATTTTGGTGTAAAGTTTTTCAACGAGCGTTTGTTGATCCGGATAACTAATGAGCACAGCGCGGTGGGGTCCTTTATAGACGAAAAAGTTTCCGGCCGCTAACCCCGACGCCCCCGCCTGGATGGCCTTCAAAAAATCAGAAATAGAATTTGCCCCGCCCAATGGGACCACTGGGATATGTACCGACTTGCTGACTTTCTCTATGAGCGCAAGGTCATAACCCTCAAAAGAACCTTCTCTGTCTATGCTTTGTAGCAGGAGTTCACCAGCTCCTGCTACCTGTGCCATCACAGCGTAAGCGACGGGATTATATCCGGTTGCTGTCAAACCACTATTCACAAATACCTTCTGTTTGCCTAGCCAGTTTTGACGTACATCGACACTTATCATTACACTCTGGGAGCCAAATTTCCGGGAGATGTCCTCTACCAACGCCGGTGTCTTATAAAAAGATGTCCCGATTATGATTTTCTCAATACCTGCCTGAAAAATGTCTGACGCCTGTTCAACGGAACTTATGCCACCGCCATAAGCCATCGGCATAAAACATTCACCGGCCAATTGGCAAATGAAATCCAAATCAGGGCTTTTCTTGTTCCTGGTAACTCCGATATCAACCACCGCAACTTCGTCTACTTGCTTGTCATTTAATATCCGCAAGGCGTTCAACGGATCCCCGACATATGATGGAGATTCAAAACCAGTGGTCTTGACCAGCTTCCTATTCTCAATCTGTAATACAGGAATCACCCTTACTCGTCGCATACCTAAATTCGGGCAAAGTTAATAAGCAATTGGGCACCAAACGAATGGCTCTTCTCCGGGTGAAATTGCACGCCGAAGACATTTTGGCTTGCTATACCACAAGTAAATTCGATGCCATAACGTGATGTAGCCAAAACATTTTCCGGATTATCGCAGGAAAGGCAGTACGAATGAGTGAAATAAAATCTGGGTTCGGCCTGTTCAAATTTTGCCAACGGATGCGAATCGCTGACAAAAACTACGTCACTCCAGCCCATATGAGGAATACTGAGCGGAGCGATCAATTGTTCATCAAACCTTCTGCACTTGCCCTTGATTAGTGACAGTCCCGACAGGTTACCCTCTTCACTTCCGTCCAGAAGCAGTTGCGCGCCCAAACAAATACCTAAAATAAACGTCCCATTTGTTGCGGCCTCACCGATAACGGAGCGAAGGCCCAACTCATCGATTTTATGCATTGCCGAGTCAAACGCGCCAACCCCCGGCAAAATCAATTTTGGTGCTCTTGCGATCTCCTTAGGGTCTTTTGAAACCTGAGACGATACGCCGCATTTTCTCAGCATGTTTTGAACCGAGGCAAGATTCCCAACTCCGTAATCAATAATGGTTATCATCTTGATTTTCGAATCCGTTTTAGCTGCAGCCACAAGGGGCGAATGAATCTCAACGCAGGGAATCGTTCATAGATGGATTGTTCCACCGGATAATCACTATGCTTCCTGACAGGAGTCCTCATGATTTCTTCAAAAGCCTGCTTCGATAACTCCAGTTTCTTTAAAACGAATTCATAATCCGACTGAAATGTCTGTTCCGGGTAAGCCGGTTCTTTCAATTGATCCAAAGCCTTTTCCCGGGAAATTTGACCCGAACAAATCAGGTTAGAATAATGCGCTCTTCGTTTATCAACCTTGAATTTTTCGGGCAGAATATAACCCTGATAAAACCTTGTGAAGATAGATTCATAGTGTTTACCTCCATAGTCTCTCCACCCCAGCTCCTTAATTATTTCACTTTTTACGCTCTCCTTATTATAAGGCATAAGGTCAAGTAAATTCACACTTTTTATTTCATGCCACTCGACTCTCCATTTCAGTTTGGATGTGAATAGGGGAAATGTTTTCAGTGGCACTGTTCCAAATTTCTTATTAATAGCTCTGATATGAACGTGATCTCGCTTATCATGAATCCATGTTGCCGGTAAAACTGCTTCGGTTACAACATTTGCCCCACTTAGAATGTACTTGATATCAAATTTCAGAGCAAGCTGGTACAGCTTCGTAATAATAGCATGGTCCGTTATTAATTCAATATCGACAACAGATGCTTTCAAAAACGCCAGCTGCAAATCGCGAAATTCTTCCCAATCGACGACAAAAGTGTGAAGGTCAAAGCCAAGCTTAGTAATGATATTCTCAATATTGTTAACGGCCAGTTCGGAATTCCAACCATTGTCAAAATGAACCGCGAGTGGCCGCAATCCAAGTTCCTTGGCTTTGAGGGCCAGATACGTGCTGTCAACGCCACCGCTTATTCCGATTATCGAATCATATGGCTTCCCCTTGCCGGCATTTTTTATATCAGCGACCGCTTTCTCTAGTGCGTCGCGCCCTTGTTTTCCCTTCTTGACTGATTTTTTCTCCTGTTCAGCATAGTGCCGGCAATAAGAGCAGATTCCATTTTCATCAAATGTAATTCCCGGATCATCGTTCGTATCTAAAACACATTGGCGGCACTGTTGATACCGGAACCCAGAAGATTGAGTATTCGATAAAACAGAGTGAAAAAGGCTGATTTCCTTTTTGACTGTATCCGGCAAATTTATCTTTCCCATAACCTCACCTCTTGCGCTTGCAGACATCCTCAAAAATTCTTCCGGGTGGAGATACAAATATTCAATTTTTTCCGCCAACTCCTGCGGTGTCTTTATATGAAACCCCGAGAATCCATCCGTTGAATATTCGGGTATACCTCCAATGGGACTGGTTATTGGCACCAATCCGCTAGACATAGCCTCACACATCGATACACCCTGAGTATCCAGGCGGGAAGGACAAAGAAAAATCCCATACTGCTCGTGTAATTTCGGAATATTTTTATTCTCAATAAAGGTATTATTTAAATGAACGTTTGGAAATGCCCGAATTTTTTCGGTCAGTACCGGGAAAAGGTAGCCTTCGCCAAAAATTGAGAACTCAAGGTCTTGGAAAAAACCCTTTTTGCTGAGTAAAAGAATAGCATCAACAGCAATATCATTTGCATAATTCCTTGCCTTGAAGGATCGAAGCAAAAGCAATTTTTTCCTCAGTTCAGGTCTTTTAGGCTCGTATTGGAACAAAGATGTATCTATTCCATTCGGTATAACATAACCGCTACTCACCTTCGTGTGCCAATCAGCTTCAACGGCCTGCTTAAGCCAATTTGAAACAAAAACAAAGTGGATGCTTGCGGATCGCGAAGTGTTGGTTGCCAGGTTCCTCATAGCCTTCAATTGTGTTCGATTTGCCCGAATGTAAGGCCATAAGTAGGCGAAGTCACCGGGGGCCCGATAGTTCATCAACCTTCGCTTCCATGAAAGAGCCTCATAGCCGTGTAAAAATATAATCAGTGGCTTTTGGAACGAAAGAAGTGAGGGGATCAGGAAACACTCAAGGAGATGGACTGCAATAACATCAGGATTAAACTCCCGGACACTTGATTTAAAAGAATCCAGAAGATGGCTCACATGAACATTCACACCGTCGAGTTCGAAAATACGGTCTTTAACTAAACTTGAATTATATCCAAATACCCTTACTTCACAATAACTCTGGTACTGCCTGTTCCGTGCATGAACAAATGTGTCACCATAAATCAAATCCGGGCCGGGATATGCGGCCGATATTACCGCCACTCTCATTGTTCAGATAAACTGAAAAACCTATGATGCTGCCGATTTAATCGGATGAGCTTGGCTGGGATTCCGCCTACAATCTCGAACCTGTTAACATTCCGGGTTACAACGGCATGTGCCGCAACCACAGCATAGTCTTCTATTTGAACACCTGGTAAAATCGTTACCTTATCTCCAATCCAAACATAGTTTCCAATATTGACATCTGACTCCTTTGAGGGGATTTCGCTATGCTGTTCATCTGTTGTCGGTTGAACCAAATCATGGGTTTTAGAAGTAATGTGCACATAGCGACCAATTGCGCAATGCTTCCCGATTACCACTTTAGAATTGTCTCCGGAGTCAATTCTCGTATATTCATTCAGATATGTGTTTTCTCCGATTTTGACATTCCCTTCCAGTGATATAAAATTAAAGGCAACTGATATTGGCAGGTTATACTTTTCCCGTAACTCCTCTCGATAATTTTGTTGTATTAACTGATATGCCTTCGCCAGGAGTTTCATGATAATTTTTCTAATCATATTGAAATAAACTTAGTTCTAAAAATTAACAAAATAAGTCAACAAAACGAATAATGTCATCATTGCAAGAAGCGACAAAGAAACCTGATATTGCTTGTAGTCAAAAATTATAAAAATAACAAGAATCTGAATTATGCTTCCGACAGCTCCCGCCAAGCAAAATCCCAAGATCGCATTGATGACATTGGCGTTAAAATAAACCGACAAGCAAACAACTAAAACCTTAAGTATTACGGAAAGAACCGTTATCTTAAGTAAGTATCTTTGTTTGCCTATCACTTTATATATTTCCGCTAATGAAATACTGATAAAATGAAAAGAGTACTGAAGAGCTAAAATCCCCATGAAAATACCAGCTGTTTTCCATGAAGCTCCAAATACCCACGGGAACAGGTATTTGCTAAAAATGGCGAAGCCTGAAAATATAACAACGGACAAAATCGTTATAATCACGTAGAGTTTAAAGACAGTTTCCTTTAAATGTTGCATGGAGATTCTTTTAAGGTCCATTGCTTTTGGCAGAAAGACCCCCGCTATCGAATAGGGTATGAGGCGGTTGATCATTTCCAAAAGGCTACTGGAAAGAGCATAATACCCCACTACGCCAGAAGTAAATTGAATTTGAAAAAAATAAATCGGCAAGTGACCGGAGAAAAGTATCAGGAGATTGGTCGGCAATGTGTACAAAGGGAAATGCCTGTAAAGTCTCGCTGACACCCGGATACCACTTACACTGACACTTTCAAAAAAAGTGATAACCGTGCTCTTTAGATTCCTGAATGATATCAAAATGCCGGCAATCCCAACGATTTTGCCAACCAGATCTCCGGTAACAAGCCCTGCTGTTTTCGCCGGAAAGAACAAGGCATAACAAATAGTGAAAGAACGTGACAACAGGTTAGTTAAAAAACCGGCTAAACCATTATTAAAAAATTTTCGCCTCCAAACATTAACTATCAAAAGGATTTCCACGGTACCTCCAAAAAAGATAGCAACGGGAATTATGTACAAAAAATAGCCAGGCCACTGCACACCAATGAATGCCTGGATTTGGTCTTGAAAAAGAATGGTCACGACTGACGATGCGACAACTGTTACCAACACAAGTACAAACGAAAGAAAAATGACACTGTTCCTCTGCTGCTTTCCCTCCGTAACTACAATTGCTTCACTGTATCTCAAATTACTTATCAAGACAGCGTTCACAACCATTGTATTAAATATGGCAAAACTCCCATATTGATCCGGTGCATATAAACGCGTAATAACCGGAGACAGAATGAACTGACTCAAAATCCCTAAGATATTCCATGTGGATGTAATCGAAACATTCCGGGCAAAGGATCCTACTTCCCGTATCTTATTAAATTGAAAGAGTATCCTCTTTAACATATCAATTGTTGAAAGTAGCTATTTCAAAGAGACTTATTCTTTGGGTGTTTATGTATTTTTTCGTCCTCTCATCAATTCAGATTTCGGCTCGAAATGGTCGATGAATTCCTCAAAAAGTGTATTATTGCCAAATCTTGGTCACTCTTGCAAAGATACTATTTATCACACCTTATCCTCTCAGGGAGGCTCCATCTCAACGATTCCGTTTTGAACAATACTTCGATACTCTTGAAGCGTCAGACTTCCAGTTTACTGTCCACCCTTTTTTGCCCGCTGATCGATCCGGGGTACTTTACAGGGGTGGGAACAACTTTCACCAACTCATTTCGCTCATTTCAGGTTTTATCAGCCGGATCGCGCTGCTGTTCAAAGTGTCGCAATTTGATTTTATTTTCATTCACCGCGAGGCAACACCGGTAGGACCACCAGCAATAGAATGGGCGATCGCCAAAGTATTCCGAAAAAAAATAATCTTTGATTTTGACGATGCGATCTGGCTAACAGACAAGAAAAATGAAGGCTGGCTGGAAAAAAAACTTCGATGGCGACGCAAAGTTGGCCTGATCTGCAAATGGAGCTACAAAGTTAGTTGCGGCAATGAGTATTTGTGTTCCTACGCCAGGAACTTCAACGACCAGGTTGTGCTTAACCCGACCACCATCGACACCGAGCAAGTGCACAATAGGAAATTTTTCCCACCCCCTGTCTCCTTAAGCCCGGAAGAGAAAAAAACGGTCATAGGATGGACCGGATCGCATTCAACATTAAAATACCTCGAAGAACTCACACCTGTTTTGCAACAACTGATGGAAAAGTATCCATCCGTTAGGTTGTTGGTTATTGCGGATCGTCCACCTCAAATGAACCTGAAAGGACTTGTTTTCAAAAAATGGACGCAAGAAACTGAAATTGAAGACCTCTGCCAGGCGGATATTGGAATTATGCCTCTGCCTGATGATGAATGGGCGAAGGGAAAATGCGGATTTAAGGCACTGCAGTATATGGCCCTGGAAATACCAGCAGTAGTTTCACCAGTAGCGGTGAACAAATTCATTGTAACACCGGGCGTTCATGGCTTTTGGTGTGATACGGCGACAGACTGGATAAGAAACCTTTCAGAACTTATTACGAATCCTCTACTTCGGAAGGAAATGGGTAAAAATGGCAGACGAAAAATCGAGCAGGAATATTCTCTCCATTCAAATAAGAAAAATTTCTTATCCTTGTTCGCCTGACAATAAGCTAAACCGCCTGGCCCTTTCTGCCCTGGAGTAGCTTAATAAAAGTCCCAATCCAGCCGTGTAGAACGGCATCATCGGAATTTTATACCGCGAAAGAGTTCCGAAGTTATAGGTCGAAACACCTACTGCAAAAGCAAATACCACGGAAAATATAAAACAGAAAAGTATTTCAGGTTTACCCATAAAATAAATAAAACGATGGCGGATTTTTACCAAAACATATATCGTTAGAATCAACAATGCCAAACTCTCCAGCGCTGACAAAAGCATTAATGGGTTTTTCACTTCCCAAAGATAGGGGCGGAACAACGACACGTTAATAGCCTTGGGGATCAGGGGAATCATGCTCTGCCATGTCCCATCCAATTCGCCCAATGTATAGCCTGAACCCTCCCCGGTCCTTGCTCCCCATCCATAACGAATATCGTAGGCTGTAATTTTGACTGTTGACGCTAATTGGTAAACATCGTAACGGGAATCATCCTGGCCAATTCTTACGACAGTTATGTATGCAAACACTATCGTTGCCGCCAACATCAAGGGTAAAAGCAAAATCTTCGCCATAGCATTACGGATTTGCGAAAGACTTCCCGCGAAATACCAGATTATAAGAGCCGGAGCGAATGAAAGAAGTATATATTTTTTTACTGAAAAAATAATCCAGGCGGCCAACAAGGCCACCGTGAAATTTATCAACTGATTTCTCCTTTCAAAAAGGATAGCATAAAAAGAATATGTAAGCCACCCCAAAGCAGCCAATGTCAATGTATCCTTGAAAATACCAGAGCCCCAAAAAAAGACTGAAGGCACAAACAAGCATGAGAATGCAATCCATTTGTATGCATGAGGCGAAATTTTGTAGAATGTGAGAAATAGCGCCCAGGACCCGGAAAAAGAAAAAATTGCAAACAATACTGCTGTTGCCGAATATGCTGAGAAAGTCAGAATATCAAAAATAGCCGCTATTCGTACCACAAAATAGGACTGTGAATCTCCGAAAAACCAAATTCTCGATGCATACTTATAAAGTGAAGGCTCATTTACTTCATAATTTCCGAAAAGGAGCTTCAATCCGGTGACCGGTTCATCCGCCAGCGCCTCCCAGACAATTCGGCTTCCGAAAGTGTGGTAGGCAAACGTGTCGCCCCCTGCATAATAGAATTGATATATTATTCCAACGGAAATCGCGCCAATAATTTTTACCCACAAAGCCGGAAAAAAATACCTTCGTGTCACAGCATCAGTTACATGGGGCCTGATCCAGTACGCGAGCACATTGGCAATTATCAGCAGTATCGGCGTGACTATAAAATCGCGTAGTTCCACAATCTGTTAAAATTAATTTTTTAATCTATCAATTCACAAAGTCATTGTATTGCTGCACTCGTGCAACTACAGGGACTAAGCAGAATAGGATAGTTACGTCAGAATTTTCACCCCACTGGCAAGATATCAAGTATTTCCAACACAAGGTTCACTCCCCCTTCTCCATCCGCTTTAATCTCCTCCTCGCGTCCTTGAACGCTTCGTCTTTCCGGCCGGCTTTTTTCTTCACATCTTTAAACCACCGCTTCGCCTCCGCTTTGTTACCTTGTTTCTCCGCTATTTCACCCAACGCGATCATGGAATATAAATAATATCCCGACTCGGTTGCGTCGATCTGCTCCGCATACTTCATCCCAAGCTGGTAGTATCGCTTTGCTTCATCCCATTTCTTGCGCGCCTCGTAGATCTGACCCAGGAAGAACGCGGCATAACGCCCGCTCGTCGCTTCATATCCTACCTGCCCGCTGTCAATTAACGTCAGTATCCTCTTGCACACGGGTTCCGCTTCCGTAAACTTTCCCTGGTAATACAGCATACGCGCAAAGTATCGGTGGAAGTATGGGTTATCCGGATAGGTTGTGTGTAAATATTCGCTGATCTGAAAAGCCCGCGGCTGGTCGTTTTCATAACTGTTCAAAATGCGCATCAGCCAGACCATCGCCTCGGTGCGGGTATAAAAGGCGTTGTATGACACTTCCTTCAGCTGCTTCAACCCAAGCGCTTTATCTCCCTTCCGGAAGAACCAAAGTACGGGCTTCAGTGCCGGGTAGTTTTCAGGTACCCAAACGGAAAAGTAGTTGTACAGGGCATCGCCGAACAAAAGCTCCGGGTTCAGTCCCTCCTTTTCTTTACTTGCTTCCAGGTAGTTGATAGCACTTTTTCCTACAGCGGCAGCCTTTCCCCAGTTCTTGCGTTCCTCGTCGGCATAAAGCCTTCCTTTAAACCCGTAGGCCGCAGCCAGGAAAAACGAAGCCTCAACCTTATAAGGCGGATGTTTTTTATACAGATTTTCGCCCACCATGATCGTCGTATCCATATAGGCCATAAAGGTGGCATCGTGGGACTGGTCTTTTGTGTTCGGCATGATCTTCCACCATTCGATCAGCCCCATCAGGAAGTACGGCAGGGGATGCCAGGGGTACTTTATTTTCAGGTACCTGAACTGATTTTCGGCCTCTGGAAACTTAAAATTATAAAGATCATTCAACGCCTGGGTGCATTCCAGCTGAACGTGCAGGTCGGAGATCAGGATGATCGTCGTATCTTTTTTGGCGGCAGACTGCGCTCCGGCCTGCCCTCCGGCTAAACCCAGCAGGGCGAAACAGAAAATAAAAACCCATATACCGTCTGTTTTCGTTGAACCCCGGGATTTGCTCGTGCGTTGGAATAGCGGACACTTAATCATAAACTTACACCCTGAAGACGGTTAATTTTTTTTCTTTGAACGCACAACACTGACGCCCTATAAAAGGTCACATGGAACACGAAACTAAATCATTCTTTGCAGCCGACAAAAGACTCCTCTTTTTGCTGCTGTGTTTAGCCACTTTGCTGCTGCTGTACATCAAAATAACCTTCATTGAAAACGAAACAGCGGCATTTGAGTTCCTCCAGGACCGCCCCGAAGGGATGATCCTCCGGCTCCTGAGCACCCTGAAATTCCTCTCCGTTCCCTTCGTCTACCTGTGGAAATTCACCGTAATCGCCTTTGTGATCTGGGTGGGCTGCTTTATGTTCGGATATCGCGTGACCTACCGGGAATGCTGGGGGGTGGTGATCGGCGCGGAATACATATTCCTCATCGCGGAAGTATTAAAGATCGCCTGGTTTATGAGCGTTCAGACCGACCCTAGCCTGAAGGACATCAGCGCTTTTTACCCGTTTTCACTGATGCACTTTTTTGAGTACGACGACCTGGACAAACGGTGGGCATATCCGCTTCGCGCACTCAACCTGTTTGAGATCGCTTATTGGTTCCTGCTTGTCGAAGGCATCCAGCACTATGCGCAAAAGGACAAGAAATACATCTGGATCATCGTCTCTTGCTCGTACATCCTCATCTTCGTTCTGTGGCTCGTGTTTTATGTGGCGGTCTATAAGTGAGTAGGGTAAGCGTTAGGGATTGCGCGGGGATTGCCGGTACGGAAAGAAATAAGGCAGGCCTGGTCATGAAGCGAAGAATTTTTTAATACTATCACAGATCTGTTGAAGCTGGGTTTCATTCAATCCCGGCCATATCGGCAAGCTCAGGGACGTGTCCGCTAACGTTTCCGTTTGGGGAAACTTACCTTTTCCAAATCCAAGGGCCGAATACGCTTTTTGCAAATGAGGCGGAACAGGATAATGTACCATGGTATCTACCCCCGACGCCTTCAGGTGCTCACGGAGTTTGTCACGCCGCGCGGTACGAACTACATACAAATGAAATACATGAAAAGCCTCCGGCCGCATGCCCGGCAATATCAGGTCGCCTACCCCTCCGAGCAACACCTCATAGGTGGACGCAATTTTCCGTCTTTCTTCGTTCCACTGCGCGAGGTATGGAAGCTTTACCCGCAACACCGCCGCCTGTAATTCGTCCAGCCGGGAATTCACACCCTGTTCTTCGCAGTAGTCCTTACTCGAAAAACCGTAATTCCGGTACCGCCGGACAAACACGGCAGCCTGTTCGCTGTTGGTCGTGATGGCTCCGCCATCCCCTAATGCACCGAGGTTTTTTGTGGGATAAAAACTGGTGGCGTTTACATCGCCAAAGCTTCCCGTCCGGCGACCGTTCCACGTCGCACCGTGTGCCTGGGCATTATCCTCCACGATGATAAGTTCGTGAGCCCTGGCAAGGGTCTCTATGGCCGTCATATCGCATGGATGCCCATACAGGTGAACCGGCACAATAGCCCGGCTCCGGGAGGTGAGCTTGTTTGCCAGATCATGAACATCCAGTGTGAAAGTACGCGGATCGGGTTCTACGGGAACAATCGTCGCCCCGGTCCGGCTGATGGAAAGCCAGGTAGCGATGTACGTATTGGCGGGCACCAGTACCTCGTGGCCCGGACCAATACCACAGGCGCGGAGCGAAATATAAAGCGCGTCGTAGCCATTGCCCACACCGAGGCAGTACCGGACTCCGCTAAAACGCGCATACTCTTCCTCAAAAGCCTTCAGGGAGTCGCCCAGGATAAACCAGTTTCCCTCAAAACTTTTCGTAAGCACGTCCCTTACACGCCCGTTGATCAGGTTATGCTGCGCCTCAAGTGATAAAAACGGTATGGATTCCAAGATATTCGCGTTAGAAAAAACGAAAATACCAACTCCCCGGGGAATAGCGAATTCCCCCGAAGTCATCTATAATGTCCTGCCTGTATTAAACCGCGGAAGCGGGAAAGCAAAATTTCCTTATTTTCGGGCTTTATTTTTAAACACAAGGCAGTGGTGACGTTACCGGCTGATCCGGGTATCTAAAAAAGTAACAACACATGAAATTTCAGAAGATCAATAACATAGCGGGGTGGGCGGTATTTGGAGTAGCCCTGATCACGTACTGGCTGACCATGGAAGAAACCGCCAGTTACTGGGATTGTGGCGAATTTATCGCCGTATCTTATAAACTGGAAGTACCACACCCTCCCGGGGCGCCGTTATTTCTTCTGATCGGCAGGCTATTTTCCTTCCTCGCCTTGGAGGATGTAACCAAAGTGGCGTATTGGATCAATTTCAGCAGTGTGCTGGCCAGTGCGTTTGCCGTCCTCTTCCTGTTCTGGTCGATCATCCTGTTTGGCCGTAAAGTCATGAAAATCACAAAGGATGAGGAATTGACGGCAGACAAGATGTGGATTCTCGTCGGCGCCGGGCTTGTGGGATCCCTGACGTATACTTTCTCGGAATCGGCCTGGTTTTCGGCGGTGGAAGCGGAGGTATATGCGATGTCTTCCTTCTTCACCGCGTTCGTCGTCTGGGCTATGCTGAAATGGGATGTCATTGAAGATGAATCGAAAGCCAACCGCTGGCTGTTGCTGATCTTCTATATGATGGGTCTTTCGATCGGCGTCCATTTGCTGAACCTCGTGACGATCCCGGCTCTTGCCCTCCTTTATTACTTTAAAAAGTATAAACCAACAACGTGGGGTGTGGTGGCTGCGATGATCGTCAGCTTACTCATTATCTTCTTTATCAACGAGATCATCATCCCGGGTCTCCCGACAATTGCCAGTCATTTTGAAGTGTTCTTCGTGAATAGTATGCACCTTCCATTTGGTTCCGGTGTGATCGTGTTTTCCCTTATCCTGCTTTCCGTGTTAGTATGGGGGATCATGTATTCGCAAAAAAATCAGAAGGTGGTCCTGAATACGTTTTTAACAGCGACCGCATTTATCCTGATCGGCTATTCATCTTATTCGTTGGTCGTGATCCGGTCTTCCTACGATCCTCCTATCAATGAAAACGATCCGTCGGATGTGATGAGCTTTGTAAGTTATCTGAAACGGGAGCAATATGGCAGCCGTCCATTGTTGTACGGTCCTTATTTTACGGCGCAGCCTATTAACATGGAAGAAGGTGCCCCGATCTATAAAAAAGGAAAAGACCGGTATGAGATCAAGGACCGGAAGTTCGAGTACATCTATGAACCGAATTCACAAACGATCCTGCCACGCGTATGGAGCAGCGATCCTTCGCACGCCAGCGCGTACCGTGAAAGCCTGGGTTTAAGCGAAGGAGAAACGCCGACTTTCAGCGACAACCTGAAGTTCCTCTTCGAACACCAGATCGGGTGGATGTACGTGCGTTATTTCTTTTTCAATTTCGCAGGAAGAGAGAGCGACATCCAGAACGCCGACTGGCTCGGACTTAACGGATGGTTTGAAAAACTTCCTCCGGTGCTGGCTGAGAATAAAGGCCGGAACAACTTCTTTATGATACCGTTCGCACTTGGACTGATCGGGATGTTCTATCAGTCCTCGAACAACACACGGAGTTTTGTCGTGGTTGCGCTGTTATTCATTCTTACGGGGGTGGCCCTTGTCATCTACCTGAATTCACCGCCGACGGAACCGCGTGAACGCGACTATATCTACGCGGGCTCCTACTACGCATATTGCCTGTGGATCGGGTTTGCCGTGATTGCGATGGCCAATACTTTCGTACGTTTTACGAAGAATCTTAAAGTAGCAGCCGTGATTGCCACGTTGATCGGGCTTACGGCGCCGGCGCTGATGGCTTCCGCCGGATGGGATGACCATAACCGTTCGAAACGTTATTTTTCCGTGGATTCAGCGATCAATTACCTGCAATCCTGCGCGACGAACGGGATACTCTTCACCGGTGGTGACAACGATACCTTCCCGCTCTGGTACGCACAGGAAGTTGAAGGCGTACGAACCGATCTGCGCGTGATCGTACTGAGCTATTACAACACGGACTGGTACATCGATCAAAGTACCCGCAAGACGTATAAATCAGAACCCTTTCCCTATACGCTGACATCCGAAAATTACCGTCAAAGCGGACTGAACGATTACCTGCCCTATTATGACGCCGGTATCAAGCAAATGGATCTGACCCGGTTCCTGCAACTGGTAAAATCCAATAACAAGAGCCTGCTGCATCCCAACTACGGCGGAGCACGGAATATGCTGCCGACAAAAGAGATCATCCTGAAGGTGGATGTCGAAAAAGTAAAACGACTGGGAATCGTTCCCGAAGGTATGGACAGCCTTATCGTCCCCGAGATGCGTCTTCGCGTGCGGGGTGGCGGGCTGGAGAAGAAGGACCTCGCTATGCTGGATGTATTGGCAACAGCGGATTGGGAACGTCCCTTGTATGTGAATAATACCTCACTGTCGCAATTTAATGTCGACCTCAGCCGGTATGTGGTGCAGGAAGGCAATGCTTACCGGATTTTACCGGTATACAATCCCCGTCCCTTCAATCAACTGGAACTGGTGAACACAAAAGTGAGTATGGAGAATATGCTGAAGAAATTCCAGTTCCGCAACCTCGACAATCCGAAGGTATACTACAATCAGGACTACCGTAATTTCGTGCTCAACCACCGCAGCAGTTTCAACTCGCTGGCCCAGGCGCTGATCCTTCAGGGTGAACCGGAAAAAGCGCGTGAAGTGATCCTTTTCGGACTTGCCCGGATGCCCGATGCTTCCATCCCTTATGATTACACGAATGCACAAACGGTAGATATGCTGTTTGAGGTCGGCGAGAAAGAGAAGGCTCTGGAGATTTCCAACGTAATGAGTAAGCGCTCAGACGAGCTTGCAACCTACTACATCGAAAAGCGGGAGTTCGGACGGGAATTGCAGGTCAATGTGGTTATCCTGGGAGAACTGCAGCGCGTCCTCTACAAATACGGGGAAGCGGAACTGGCAAAGAAAATCGAAGAGAGCTATGAGAAGCACGCGAACGTGCTGCAGGGTGGATCAGTGGATCGATCGGAGTTCTAAAGGATCTTCATCACCGCCACATAATAAAAAAGTCCCGATCTAGAACCGGGACTTTTTTAGTGTATTACGTTGAAAATTCTACAAATGGATGACTTCGCCGTATGCGGCGGCGGCGGCTTCCATGATCGCCTCGCTCATAGTCGGATGCGGGTGAACCGATTTGATGATCTCGTGTCCGGTGGTTTCCAGTTTCCGGGCTACCACTACCTCGGCAATCATTTCAGTCACATTGGCTCCGATAAAGTGGGCTCCCAGCCATTCGCCGTATTTCGCATCAAATATCAGTTTTACGAAACCGTCAGGGGCGCCTGCCGCTTTCGCTTTGCCTGACGCGGTGAACGGAAATTTGCCGACCTTGATCTCATAGCCCGCTTTCTTCGCCGCTTCCTCTGTAAAACCGACCGATGCGATCTCAGGAGAGCAATACGTACATCCGGGAAGGTTGTTATAGTTCAAGGGTTCCGGGTTTTGACCGGCCATTTTTTCCACGCAGATGATTCCTTCCGCGGACGCGACATGGGCCAGCGCCGGGCCCTTCACGATGTCGCCGATCGCATAAATACCTGGTACGTTGGTTTTATAAAAATCATCCACGACAACCTTACCCTTATCCGTTTTCACGCCGACGTCCTCCAGTCCGATCCCTTCCAGGTTAGTTGCAACACCAACCGCCGACAGCACGATGTCCGCCTCTATCTTGATCTCGCCATCGGGGGTCTTAACGGAAGCAACACATCCTGTTCCCGATGTATCGACCTTCGTGACTTCGGAATTGACGTAGATCTTCATACCGGACTTTTTAAAGGACTTATCCAACGCCTTGGATACCTCCTCATCTTCTACCGGAACAATACGCGGCATAAATTCAACGATCGTCACCTCCGTACCGATTGAATTGTAGAAGTAGGCGAACTCTACGCCGATCGCACCAGAACCGACGACCAGCATCTTCTTCGGTTGTTTATCGAGTACCATTGCTTCACGATAGCCGATGATCTTTTTTCCGTCGATTTTCATACTTGGCAGTTCGCGGGACCGTCCCCCCGTTGCCACAATGATATTCTTGGCTTCGT
Organism: Chryseolinea sp.; assembly: GCA_041742155.1. GTDB lineage: Bacteria > Bacteroidota > Bacteroidia > Cytophagales > Cyclobacteriaceae > Chryseolinea. The sequence continues at coordinate 277,164 of JBGSJE010000020.1, forward strand.
GTTCCGCTTTTTTTCCCTCGGCATCGGTCACTTCCACTTTACCGCCTTTTTTCAGCTTGCCGGTTCCCGGCAGGTGATCGATCTTGTTCTTTTTGAAAAGGAACTGAATACCCTTGCTCATACCCGCTGCAACATCGCGGCTTCTTTTTACCATACCGGGCAAGTCCGCTTTAAAATCCTTCGCTTCAATACCATAATCCGATGCATGTTTGAAATACTCGAATACATTCGCGCTTTTCAATAATGCTTTTGTAGGAATACAACCCCAGTTCAGGCAAATACCACCGAGTTCCGCCTTTTCCACAACCCCTACTTTCATTCCCAGTTGAGATGCCCGGATAGCGGCAACATAACCACCGGGGCCGCTCCCGATCACAATCAGATCATATTTTGACATAGTATTGGATTTAAAATTCGCTGCCAAAGATAAACCGCAGATCGCTCTTTCAAAAAGTCTTGGAGTTTTAAATGGGCTGTCCCCTCACCGGGCTGGTTTTCGTTCGCGCAACAGCTTTTATCGGTAACGTTAAATTCTGATAGATTTGGCTATTTTTGAAAAATTTAACGGAGAACTAAACATGGACAGTCGACCGTGGACTGTGGCCGCTTATGAAATTATTACAAGGAAAAACTGCCCTCGTCACCGGAGCATCGAAGGGAATCGGAAAGTCTATTGCGCTTCGGTATGCCGAACAGGGAGCGAACGTTGCGTTTACATATTTGTCCAGCGTCGAACAAGGTCTTGCCCTGGAAACTGAACTTCAGGCCCTCGGAGTGAAGGCAAAGGGTTACCGGTCGGATGCCTCCGATTTTAGCCAGGCTGAGAAATTAATAAACGATGTGGTTGCCGAATTCGGAACGTTGGATATTCTCATCAACAATGCCGGTATTACTCAGGATACACTTTTACTTCGGATGTCAGAAGAGATGTGGGACAAGGTTATCGCCGTCAATCTCAAATCCTGTTTTAATACCGTCAAAGCGGCGACGAAGCAGATGATGAAACAGAAGAGCGGTTCCATTATCAATATGACGTCGGTTGTGGGGCTTAAGGGAAATGCGGGGCAGGCGAATTACGCGGCATCCAAAGCGGGAATTATCGGTTTTACCAAGTCAGTGGCCCTCGAACTGGGCTCGCGCGGCATCCGGTCCAATGCCGTTGCACCTGGTTTTATTGAAACGGAAATGACGGGCAGGCTGGATGAAAAGACAGTTCAAAGCTGGCGCGACGCGATTCCCCTGAAGCGGGGTGGTCAACCGGAGGATGTTGCCGATGCCTGCGTATTTCTCGGATGTGGTATGTCCTCCTACATTACCGGCCAGGTGATCCAGGTTGACGGCGGGATGCTGACGTAAGAAAACGCCCGTTGTTTTCGTTTTTGATTATGAAAAGCGAGGTCGACCATATTTACAGCATGCTACAGCGAACATTCAGCAAGAATGCCTGGCATGGTCCGTCTGTTCTGGAAGTCCTGGAAGGTATCACAGCCGAGCAATCGCAGCTTAGACTTCCGGAATCCCACAGCATCATCGAACTGGTGGCACATATGACTTCGTGGCGTGTTTTTGTGATCAAAAAGTTAGCCGGTGATACTGCGTACACGGTGACAGACACGATGAATTTTCCGATTGACGCGGACTGGCCGCGTGTGCTGGCGAACCTCCGTGAAAGCCAGGCGATGCTGCTGGAGATGGTGCAGAAGCTGGACGACAGCAAACTGGCCGAAATTGTCCCGCATGGATCCTATACCTACCCATTCTATACCTTACTTCACGGAATTATTCACCACGACCTGTACCACACCGGCCAGATCGCCTTGCTGAAGAAACTCCCGCAGCAGGGTGTATAGTGGGCTATATCCCTAACAATTGTGAGGCGGGCTGCTTCAGAAAAAATAGTATGAACGTTTGGAAACAAGGTTTCCAGGCTATACGTTTGTGAAATCAAAGTCGAATAAGCCTACCTGCTTAATCGATTTATAAAGAAGCGTGGAGAGACGGGCTCTGAGAAACGCTAGCAACCTCCTAAAATAGAAAGGTGCTAAATCCTGCTCCGCCACAAAGCGGAAAATATAAACCGGTTAAAAATGAAAAAATTCATCATTCCAGATTTCAGCTTAAAAAGCGTTGTCGCGTATTCCCACATTATTTGCGGCTCCATTTGCGCATGCATGTGTTGTTGTCGCGCGTGAGTTGCTGCTCCCTGATCTGTTAAAATCACCAGCAACCCATTAGCCTACGACCCTGCCATGTGACAGGCAGATATGGTTACGGTTAATTTCGATCCAGCATCAATATCAAGAAACTCAACCTTAAAATATTAATACCATGTCAAATCTACATTTTGAAACCCTCCAATTACATGCCGGCCAGGAAGTTGATGCAACAACCCGTTCACGTGCCGTACCGATCTATCAAACCACTTCCTATACGTTCAAGGACTCCGAACACGGAGCAAACCTGTTTGCGCTAAAGGAGTTTGGAAATATTTACACGCGGATCATGAATCCGACCACCGATGTATTTGAAAAGCGGGTAGCCGCCCTTGAGGGAGGTGTCGCGGCGTTGGCGGTAGGCTCGGGGCAGGCAGCCCAGTTCATCGCATTGAACAACATTCTGCAGGCGGGCGATAATTTTGTTTCGACCTCATTTCTTTACGGAGGCACTTACAACCAGTTCAAGGTAGCATTCAAGCGCCTTGGCATTGACGTACGTTTTGCCGACGGCGACAAGGCGGATACCTTCGAAAAGCACATCGACAAAAAGACAAAGGCGATATACCTGGAAACCATTGGTAATCCCGGGTTTAATATTCCCGATTTTGAGGCGATTGCGGCGTTGGCCAAAAAACATGACCTCCCGTTGATCGTGGACAATACGTTCGGAGCGGCAGGATACCTCTTCCGTCCCCTTGAACACGGTGCGCATGTAGTGGTGGAGTCCGCAACCAAATGGATTGGCGGACATGGAACATCGATCGGCGGTGTGATCGTGGACGGCGGAAATTACAACTGGGGCAACGGTAAGTTTTCACAGTTCATTGAACCATCGGAGGGTTATCACGGATTGAAGTTCTGGGATGTTTTCGGCGAAGGAAATCCCCTCGGGCTTCCTAACATAGCCTTTATTATCCGCGCACGGGTAGAAGGTCTTCGCGACTTCGGGCCGGCGTTAAGTCCGTTCAATTCTTTCCTGTTGTTGCAGGGCCTTGAAACGCTCTCCCTACGCGTGCAGCGTTCTGTTGACAATGCATTGGCGCTCGCGCAATGGCTCGAAAAACACGAGCTTGTTGAGCACGTGAATTACCCCGGTCTGGAAAGCAGCCCCTATCATAAACTGGCCAAGAAATATTTGCGCAACGGATTCGGAGCTGTCCTTTCATTTGCGGTTAAAGGAACCAAACAACATACAACTAAACTGGTCGATAATCTGAAACTGGTAAGTCACCTGGCTAATGTCGGCGATGCCAAAACGCTGATCATCCAGCCTTCGGCAACAACGCACCAGCAACTCAGCGAGAAGGAGCAAATCGCTTCGGGTGTATTGCCCAACGTTCTTCGTATCTCGGCAGGTATCGAACACATTGACGATATCAAGGCTGATTTGCAGCAGGCCTTTGAAAAAGTATTTGAAGGAGAACTGGTAAACTAAAAAAACTATGCTTCGGCGTAGTGTTGAAAATTTTTACAGGCTGGCGGGATCACATCGGTATTCCGCCCGGGCCGGAGACTTTTTATGGAAAAACACGATCATACATTTCACTATCCTCAAAAATTTTCGCTGGAAGGCGGGGATTCGCTCCCTGGCTTCCAGCTTAAGTACACTACGCTTGGAAAGCTGAATGCCGACCGCAGCAATGTCGTTTGGATTTGTCATGCCCTGACCGGAAGCCCGGATTTTACGGACTGGTGGAGCGGACTTTTCAGCGAAGGGAGATTTTTCGATCCCAGCCGTTATTTTATTATTTGTGCCAACGTATTGGGTGGATGCTATGGGTCAACCGGGCATTTATCCTTTAACCCGGTAACCGGGAAACCATACTTTCACGCCTTCCCGGCGATTACAAACCGCGATGTCGTACAGGCATTTGATCTGCTCCGGCAGGAACTCAGGATCGATCAGGTTCATACGCTGATCGGTGGGTCGCTTGGCGGTCAGCAGGTACTCGAATGGGCCATACAGCAGCCCGATGTTTTTCAGCATATCATACCCATTGCGACGAATGCCAGCCATTCCCCCTGGGGGATCGCATTTAACGAGGCCCAACGGCTGGCTATAGAAGCTGATCCCAGCTGGAAACAGGACGACCAGCGGGCCGGCAACGATGGGCTGAAAGCGGCGCGCGCGATAGGCATGCTTTCTTACCGCTATTACGAAACGTACGGCCAGACCCAGGCGGAAAAAAACAACGACAAGCTCGATGAATACAGGGCTTCCACATACCAGCGATATCAGGGTCAGAAACTGGCCAACCGATTTAACGCGTTCACGTATTGGGGGCTGTCGAAGATGATGGATAGTCATAACGTTGGCAGAAAAAGGGAAAGTATCGAGCGAGCGTTAAAATCCATCAAAGCGAAAACACTGGTCGTAGGTATTGACAGTGATATTCTTTTTCCGTTGGGCGAACAGAAATTTTTATCGGAAACTATCCCTCACGCCCGGCTCGAAGTGATGTCGTCGCTTTACGGGCATGATGGATTTTTGGTCGAGTTTGAACAATTGAGCAATCATATCCGGAAATTCTTTCTGGAGGATCTGGTCAGCGTAGAAGTTAAAACAAATTAATTGCAGCATTATGTCATTGGAAAAAAACAACACAACGGAAAGTCAAACCAAACACCGGCACCTCCGCTTAGGATTGTTCGGATTCGGTTGTGTTGGACAAGGGCTTTATCACGTACTGGAAGAGACACCGGGGATCAAGGCCGAGATCAAAAAAATATGTGTAAAGCAGCGGAACAAACCCAGGCCGCTTTCGGAGGACCTTTTTACGTTCGACCCGTCGGAAATTCTTGAAAACCCGGATATCGATGTGGTGGTGGAATTGATCGACGATGCCGATGCGGCATTCAAACTTGTCAAAACAGCGCTGGAAAACGGTAAGGCTGTCGTGACGGCCAACAAAAAAATGCTGGCGGAGCACCTGGAAGAAATATATCAGCTACAGCTTCAGCACGGAAAGCCTGTATTGTACGAAGGTTCTGTCTGTGGAAGTATTCCGATCATCCGGAACCTCGAAGAATACTACGACAACGACCTGCTTACGGGTATCGAAGGTATATTCAACGGTTCCACCAATTATATACTCACCAAGGTATTCGAAGAGAAGACCAGTTATGCCGATGCGCTGAAGCGGGCCCAGGAACTCGGTTTCGCCGAATCCGATCCAAGTCTTGACGTAAAGGGTTTTGATCCGAAGTTCAAACTGGTGATCGCCATCGCGCATACATTTGGTGTTTTTGTAAAACCGGAGGACGTGATCAATATCGGCATCGACCGGATCTCGGACCTGGATCTTAAATTCGCCAGAGATAACTGCTACGCTATCCGCCTGATTGCGCGTGCGTTCAAGGTTGATAACCGCGTATTCGGTTTCGTCGCTCCCCAATTTATCGAGTCCATGCATCCCCTTTACGCGGTGCGTAATGAATACAATGCCGTCCAGGTGCAAAGCGCTTTTGCCGAGCAACAACTTTTCGTTGGCAAGGGAGCCGGCAGCTATCCGACCGGTTCAGCCGTGCTTTCCGATATTTCCGCGTTGACCTACGACTACCGGTATGAGTACAAGAAACTCCACCAGCTGCACGACCTGAAATTTTCTAACCGGCTAACGGTAGAGGCATTTGTCAGTTTCGATCAGGGAACGGCGATCTCCATCGGTGATTTCGAGGAGTTTCAATCCGGTTATGCAAGCCATGGAAAGCAATACATGGTCGGCAAAGTGAGCCTAGAAAAACTCGCAGCCTGGTCGAAGCTAGACGGTGTCGGGATCATCCTGGCTCCGAACGCGACGCTGACGCCGCAGAAACAACTGAATGCGGCAAAGGAAGTGATCCTGGCATAACAATTTTTCCCAAATCTCCCTTTTAAAGGTCACCCCGGCGGGTGACCTTTTTATTTGCCATTAAAATCCTGATCCACAACGATTTGAATTGAACGGCTCCCTTCTCCGCGAAGGGAGTAAAAAACTACCGGTTTTGTGCCTTTTCTACCGCACGGTCAATATATTTGTAGCCGTTAAATACAAGTCCAAATGATTATAGTTTCCTCTATTGTGGCATTTACACTCATCATCCTGTTGCTGGTGTTCATGCTCCTTATTGCGCAGAAAAAACTCGTGCAGTCCGGTCCTGTGAAGATTATGATCAATGGCGAGAAGACCCTGACCGTTTCGGCGGGAAGTTCGCTGTTATCAACGCTGGCAAATGAAAAGATATTCCTTCCCTCGGCATGTGGTGGGGGTGGAACATGCGCGATGTGCAAATGTGTAGTGGAATCCGGTGGAGGTGATGTGCTACCTACGGAACTGGGCCATCTTTCAAGGCAGGAGAAAAAAGGGCATGTGCGGTTGGGTTGCCAGGTTAAAGTAAAACAGGACCTGAACATACGTATCCCCGATGAGATCTTCGGGATCAAAAAATGGGAGTGCGAAGTGGTATCGAATTACAACGTATCGACCTTTATAAAGGAATTTGTGGTAAAACTTCCTCCCGGGGAGTCTTTAAAATTTGAAGCGGGTGGATACATCCAGATCGATGTTCCCGCCCTTGCCGTCGATTTCAAAACGATGGATATTACACCTCATCCTGAACTGGGCCATAAACCCAATGTATTCCAGTCGGACTGGGATAAATTCAAGCTGTGGGATCTGAAGATGAAGAACGATGAGCCTATTTTCAGGGCTTATTCGATGGCCAATCACCCCGCGGAAGGGAACATCGTCATGTTAAATATCCGTATAGCGACACCGCCGTGGGACAGGGCCAATAACAAATGGATGGATGTGAATCCCGGTATTTGCTCCTCCTACGTCTTTTCACGTAAACCCGGTGACAAAGTAACGATATCCGGTCCTTACGGTGAATTCCACATCAACCCGACACAGCGTGAGATGATCTATGTAGGTGGTGGTGCCGGTATGGCTCCTCTACGCGCGCAGATCTTTCACCTCTTCCATACCGAAAGAACGAACCGGAAGGTTTCCTATTGGTACGGCGGCCGTTCCAAGAAAGAACTGTTCTACGTCGATCATTTCCGAAAGATCGAAAAAGAGTTTCCGAACTTTCAATTCAACATCGGCCTTTCAGAGCCTCTTCCGGAAGACAACTGGAAAGTAAAAACCAGCCTGGCAGATCGTGATTCAGATGGCTATGTTGGCTTTATCCACCAGTGTTTGTTTGACAATTACCTGAAATCACATCCTTCACCAGAGGATGTTGAATACTACCTGTGCGGACCTCCACTGATGAATGCCGCCGTTCTCAAGATGCTGGATGAGATGGGTATCCCGAAAGAAAATATCAGATTTGACGATTTTGGGGGGTAATTTTTGAAATTATTCCAAAAAATGAACGGAAAGGTCGGCCTGGTGCCGGCCTTTTTGCTTTTTTTTACTAACTAGTATTCTGCTAAACTTATTTTGTAGGATAACCCAGATTGTGAGTTTCAATTCATAGGCTACAAGGAACAGGCTCCATGGTGAAAGTCGGAAGCCATTTTACATTTAACTTAACACTAGTATAAATTCACGACGCTGAAAAAACTGTTTTCGATACTGTTCCTCCTGATCTTCCTCTTTAATGTAGGAGGCTATTACCTCGTGTTCTGGGGTGTACGGTCGCAGGCGAAACAGGACTTGCTGCAGCGACTAGATGCCGAGAATTACTCATCGGACGACCTGGTGATCCTCACCCTTCCGATTGCGTTACCTTACCCGATTCAGCAAAATGGTTTTGAACGGGTAAACGGGGAATTTGAATTTAATGGAGAATTTTATAACCTCGTCAAGCAGCGCCTTGAAAACGATACCCTTTTTATGGTCTGTATAAAAGACCATCAGGAGAAGAAGCTCTTTAGTGCAATGAGCGACTTTACCGACCTGACCAATAGCTTACCAGCCGGCGCAAAGCACACGATGGATTTATTTGGTAAGTTATTCAAGGACTATACCTCCTCCCTGATTACCTGCGTTTCGTCGGGTGACGGCTGGACCGCAGACATCACATTCCCAAGCGAAGTATCCGAAGTGCTTCAGCTGAATTACCCTATCCTTTCTCCACCCCCGGAAGTTTAAACTGTTTCAGACCATTAAAGGCCCATCCATCCGGAGGTCTTTATGCATGTGTTCGGGGAATACGCTCCTCCAACCAGGCACTTTATCATTTCATTTTTACTGAACGTTTAACATCATCTTATGAAAAAGTATCTACTCTTTTTGATTGTCTTATTGACGCTTTTTACGGGCGTGTCGTCTGAGCTCCTGGCACAGGGTTGTGTTGCTGTTCGAAATATGTCATCCTGTACGATGAGTTACGACAGTGTTCAAAGCAGTTCCTGGCAATTTTCGCTGAACTACCGTTACTTCCGTTCTTTCCGTCACTTCAGGGGTAAAGAAGAAGAGCCCAACCGTGTGGAGCAGGGTACGGAGGTGATCAACAACGATAATTCGATCCTGGCGGGAATAACGTATAATTTTAACAGGCGCTGGTCGTTCGGGTTAACGCTTCCATATATGTACATCGATCGTTCTTCGCTGTACGAACACTATGGAAATACACCGGGTAATCCCAGGTTCCATACACAGGCCCAAGGATTAGGCGATATTCGTTTATCCGCCTATTATGGCGCGGTACATCGTCCTAAATTCAACCTGATCGTCGGCCTCGGTGTAAAGCTGCCGACCGGCAACTACAATACGAAAGACAATTTTCACAAACTTGGCTCCGAGGGTCAGGACTCTCTTGTGTACAAAGCCGTTGACCAGTCCATACAGCTTGGTGATGGCGGTGTAGGTGCAATCGTTGAATTCGATGCATCCTATATGTTTAATAAAAACCTGTCGGTATTTGGTACCGGTCTTTACATGTTTAACCCGCGGAATACGAACGGAACGTTGAGGAGTACCACGTTAACGGCGGATATCCCTTTGTCAAACGAATTTTCCGTCGTCGATCAGTTTCTCTTCAGGGTCGGTGCCCGGTATACTGCAAACCGCTTTCAGTTTTCCCTGGGTGGCCGTTATGAAGGTATTCCATCTGAAGACCTTATCGGTAAGAGCGACGGATGGCGCAGGCCCGGTTACATTATTTCCCTTGAGCCTGGCGCAGGATACGCCGTTGGAAAACACGGTTTTGGAATCAGCGTTCCAATAGCGCTGGAACGCAACCGCACACAAAATACTATCGACAAGATCCGGACGGAACAAACGGGAACCTTCACGCAGGGTGACGCCGCTTTTGCGGACTGGCTATTGTCTGTCAGCTATTCGTACCGGTTGGGGAAATAAGGTACTGAGTACATTTTTGGGAAGCGCTGTATGAGGAACATACAGCGCTTCTTTTTTTCGCCGGCACTAACGCGTTGCCTATGGTATTTCCGGGATGGCCAATTTGACCAGGGTACCTTTGCCAACTTCGGATTCAATTTCGATACGGCCGTTCAGTTTGTCTATAGCTTCCTTAACGATGTAAAGGCCGAGTCCCGATCCGGGCCCATCGTCGGTTGCACGATAGAACATCTTATAGACATTGGGCAGGTGATCTTTTTCAATGCCCTTTCCGTTGTCCTGGATAGCGACCGTGGCCATGTGTTGATTGATGACTACATCGACGGTAATAACCGGGTCCTTTCCATTGCGGTATCGGATCGCATTGGAAATAATATTGTTCAGGATCACCTTCAACCGCCAGCGATCCGAAAAGAACGGTTTGCCCTGGTCGATGCGGATCACTTTTTCAACGGCCTGCCCCGTGCTGGTTGCAAACCTGAGCTGAGTGAATGTTTCGTCGATCAACGGTTCGAACAATATCTCCTCACGTTTTACTTCCAGCCTTGAATTCCTCGACTGATCCAGTATCTCTTTTATAAAATCGTCCTGTTGAAGCGCGCTTTTGTTGATCATCTCGAGGTACATATCCTTCATCGCGGTGTCCTTGTCTTTTTTCGCCAGGTTGATAAGTCCCAGTACGGACGCAATCGGCGCGCGGAGGTCATGTGACACGCTGTACACAAAGTTATCCAGCTCCGTATTCCGTTTGCTCAGTTCCTGGTTCGTTCGCACGATCTTCTCTTCCGCATCTTTACGCGTATTGATTTCCTCGTTTAATGCTTTGGTACGGTCCTGGACCATGGTCTCCAGGTTTTCATTAAATTCCTCGAGCTTTCGTTGTGCTTCTCCCCGTTCCTTGACTGTGGCCGAAAGGATAATAGTCGAAATGCTCACCACCCCGATAAATATCTGGAGCAACAACATGGAGTTATATGAATCTTCGAGGGCAAACGGTCCGATCCCTATGATCGTGATGTAAATGGAGACCAGGGAGACCAGCAATACACCCGACATCGCGACGATCAGTTCGAATCGAAATGCAAGCCAGAGAAGGAAAGGCAGGACCAGAAAAGGCAGCGCACGTTCGAGTGTCGGTCTCAGGTATTCCACCTGCAGCAGTAAATAGATGGCCAGTATGTTGCCAAAGAAGATGGCGATTTCCATTACCCTCTCGGACGAGAACTTTAGTCCGACCTTCTTTGCACTTGCCAGTATAATAGGCGTAAACAATAAGATACCAACGACATTCCCTACCCACCAGGAGAACCCTGTCCGCAGAAGATTTTCCGGAAGCAGCGCTTTATTGAAGTACAGGCTAAGTGTTCCGATCAGCGCGCCCAGGATACACATGGACAGGGTAACGAATAAGAACCGGAAAGCATTCCGGGTATTCCGGAAGGGGTAGTCATCTTTTATCCAACGCTTAACGAGATAGTTACCCGATACGGCTTCAATGGTATGGCCGATCGCGATGAGGCTGCTTATTGTAATGATCGTTTGAGCGGGTAATTCTGCATTGTTCCAGTATGCCATTACATTCGCGATCAATGATCCTATGGTGATCCCGGGCCAGGATGAACGTCCCAGCAGGATGATGAGAGCAAACGCTATCCCGGACGGTGGCCAGGCAGGCAGGGCGGTGGTGTTCTCAAAGGCAAAGAAGTAACCCACTCTCGCCGAGAGATAGTAGAGCAAGGCAACCCCGATGATCTTGAGGTCGAGCTTGTATTTAAGCGACAGTTTACCTATCAAAATTAATTAACTCATTATCAACCAAATATAATATTTAAAATGTCGGAATATCCAGCGATTAAAGCATGACGTAAGTTTTTCAGGGATAAGGCGCTTTTTTTGGGGGTCAAACGGATAGCAATGGTTCCCGAAAGGGATATTGGCCTGCTACTTGTCGTAAAAAACCGAACGTCAAAGTTTTTTGGCAATCGGATATTAAAAGGACTTACTGAATAGTGAAAATTATATCTTCACAACGGATTTTATTTTGCCTTTTATGGATCTGACTATATTGTTTTCTCCCGTGGACGAATCGCTCTATGCGGATATATCTTCGCCGTCGAGCTTCTTCAAGAACATTCATGTATTCGGCGAGAAGATGCCGGATTACCGCGGAGCGAACATCGCTATTTTTGGAGTCAGGGAGGACCGTGGTACGCAACGTAACGAGGGAACCGCATCTGCGCCTGATGTGATCCGGCAAAAGCTGTATAATCTCAAGCGTGGTATAGGTTCATACCGTATCGTTGACCTTGGGAACCTGAACACGGGCCATGACCTCGCTGAAACGTACACCCGGATCAGTGAAGTTTGCCGGATGCTCCTGGAGGTGAATGTGCTCCCCGTTATAATCGGCGGGTCGCATGACCTGGATTACGGCCAATACTGTGCTTACGAAACCCTGGAAAAACTTATCAGTCTCCTGAACGTGGATGCGTTCCTGGACCTGGAGGAGAAAAAAGAGTTCGGGGAAAGCCAGCGGCATATTCACAAAATATTGCTTCACGAGCCGAATTATCTTTTCAGTTATACACACCTCGCTTACCAGAGTTACCTGATCGATCCATTATCTGTAGCTGTATTGGAGAAGTTGTATTTCGAGGCATTCCGTGTCGGGCAGATGCGAACGAACATGCAGGAGATGGAGCCGGCAATCCGGAATGCCGATATGATGTCGGTGGACGTGACCGCTATCCGTTCATCGGATGCTCCCGGAAATGCGAATGCCCAGCCGTTTGGACTCACGGGCGAGGAGGCCTGCCAGGTATGCTGGTATGCGGGGCTGAACGAGAAACTCAGTTCCATCGGATTTTACGAATACAATCCGACGTTTGACGATGTCCATAAGCGGACCGCTTCCGTGGTTGCCACGATGATCTGGTATTTTATCGAAGGATTCTATCACCGGAAGAACGAACAGAATTTCCGCAGCAACGACTTCATGAAGTATTCGGTATCCATGCCGACTGAGCCGGCGGTCCTGACGTTTTATAAAAGCAAGGTGAGTGAGAAGTGGTGGCTTGAGGTTCCCTATCCCAATGGTAAGAAGCGGTATTCACGAAACAGTATTGTTCCCTGCAGCTACAACGATTATCAAACGGCTACAAAAGGGGAAGTACCCGATCGCTACATCAGTATGCTTGCCAAATTGATCTGAAAAATGTCATCTTTCCCATTCTTTTTACCATGAGATATGTATTCAGTTTCTTGTCCGTCCTGCTGGTCGCATGTTCCGGTGGCACCGATCCTCAACAGATCATTGACAAGTCGATATCCGTCTCGGGCGGCGATAAGTTCCTGCATAGCACGATTGTTTTTGATTTCCGGGGACGTCACTATATTACCCGGCGTGACGGAGGCAGGTTCTCGCATGAAAGAGTTTTCGGGGATTCCACGGAAACTATTCACGATTACCTGACGAACGACGGCTTTCACAGGGAGATTAACGGCGTAAAAGTATCCATACCCGATTCCATGGCCGCAAAATATACGCGATCGGTAAACTCCACGATCTACTTCGCATTGTTACCCTATGGACTGAACGATCCCGCCGTAAGGAAAAAATTCAACGGCAGGACGACAATCGACGACCAACCCTACGCTGTCGTTGAGGTGACCTTTGCTAAGGAAGGCGGCGGCGAAGATTTTAATGATGTTTTCCTTTACTGGATACACGAAAAAAACTTTACGATGGACTATATGGCTTATTTATACTATACCGACGGTGGCGGCCTTCGATTCCGAAAAGGTTTTAATGCCCGGAACGTAAATGGGGTTCTTTTCCAGGACTTCATCAACTATCAGGCGGCGAGTGACTCCGTATCCATCCATGACATGGAAAACCTTTACAAACAAAACGCGCTGGAGGAACTGAGCCGGATCGAGCTCACCAACATCACCGTTGAATAACCTTTACCACCGTACGACTGCACGGAAACAGATCATGTGCTTTTCGGTCCTCTGAAAACCAGATAGCCGGTCCATACAACGACGGCGAGTGTAGACAGCAGGACGAACGTCAGGTGACCCTCCGGAGGGAGATGAAAGGCTGCGGTAAGAGCTTTGTCCACGTTATTTAAGCTGATCGTCAGCACTACGCCCAAAACAGCCAGCAATAAGATGTTATACAGTGTGCCATGGCGGAATGAAGCGGGTACGATCCCGGGATCATTGACGACCAGCACCAGAAAAATCACCAGCAACGGAAGGATCAATCCATTTAATACCTGGACAATAAGAATTACGGGAATGGGTTTTAATCCACTGATCGCGACGATAAAGCCGATCACGAGTATTACAATCCACACGGCTCTGATTTTCTTTTCGTCCTTCATTTCAAAAACGGTCCTTCCGATAACCGAGGCGGCATAGGGCGATGTGACGGCGGAAGAAAAACCAGCCGCGAACAAACCCAACGCAAGCGCTACTGCAGATCCTTTACCGATCTTTGTTTCAAATTGGGCGTATAAGCTTTCAAACGTGGAGAAATCGGCTATTGCTGTGCCGGCGACGATGATCGCGGCGGTAATAAGTCCTCCAATGACCACAGAGATCGAAAGCCCAACGCGCATCATAGGCACCGTTTGCCCTTTGCTGATCCCGGATCCCAGAAATACATTGTAGGGTACGATCGTCGTTCCGATCAGTCCCAGTAACAAGAGTTCTCCCCCTCTTGGGATACCAGGAATGACTGCAGATTCAGCTACCTCGCCGATGGAAAAAACGTGCTGTGTAAACGCAACGCGTATGAAAGCAATCCCCATAATCAATACCAGGAGCATCATCAGGCTGGAGATCCAGGCGGGGCTTCCCTTCCACAGCAGTGCGAAAGAAATCGCAACGATGATGACCGTCAGCCAGCGGCTATCGATGCCGGTAATCAGGCTGAGTCCCGAGACGGCACCTAGTATATTGCCGGCTTCATAAGCTGCACAACCTGCCATAACGCTTCCACCCATCAGCCATTGAAGGGACCGGCCATTACGGCTGCCAAATTTTTTTTTGAGCGCCTGCCCGACGTTCAGACCGCTTGCAATCGTAATCCGTGCCGCTACCTCCTGCAGGATGATGCAGGATATTGTAGCAAATGTAACAGACCATAATAAACCAAGTTTGAACGAGGCGCCTGCCGATACAGCAGTCGTTACCGTACCTGGTCCGATGAAGGCGGCGGAAATGACGGACCAGATTACAACACTTTTCCACGTCTTGGCTCGCTCCACCATATATAGCCGTTAGGGGATAATCAGGGTTCGTAAAACCTCAGACAACATTATTCAATTGTTCCTTGATCTTCTCCAGTTCTTCTTTCATGACCACCACATGTTTTTGTATGGCCGCATCGCTTGCTTTCGCGCCGATGGTATTTATTTCGCGGCCGATTTCCTGCGAAATAAAACCGAGCTTCTTTCCGTTGTTCTGATTTTCCTTCAGGATCTGCTGAAAATAGTCGAGGTGAGATTTCAGCCGTACTTTTTCTTCGTTGATATCCAGTTTTTCAATGTAGAAGATGATCTCCTGCTCCAGGCGGTTGGTATCGTATCCCTCTTCTCCGAAGAAGGCCACCACGTTGCCTTTGAGTCTGTCACGGATACGGTCAACACGTTTGGGATCGAGTTCCTCGACGCTTTTGAGCTCCTGACCGATGACCGCACAACATTCCTTTAGCATGTTGCCGAGAATCTTTCCTTCCGCTATCCTGAACTCCTCGCACCGCGCGATCGCCTCCACGATGGACGCTCTTACCTTTTTCCATTCTTCTTCGCTCGTACCTTCCTTTGTCTTATTCTGAATCACATCCGGTGAGTTCAGCGCCAGTTCAAAAAGTCCTTCGTAAGGCGCCACGACCCTGTCGGCTAATTTTTTCAATTCCGCGTAGTATGCTGTAAACAGGGTCTGATTATAGGATTGTTTGATCTCCTCATCACCGTAGCGCTGATACTCGACACTAACGGATACTTTTCCACGCTCCAGTTTTTCGCTGATCAGGTTTCGCACTTCAATCTCTTTATCGGAGAATATTTTCGGCAGGCGGAGATTGAGGTCCAGGAATTTTGAATTGAGGCTTTTGATCTCAGTAGTGATCTGAACCTGGCCATCGTCGCTTGCACTTTGGCCGAAGCCTGTCATGGATTTAATCATCGAAGGAAGTATTACAATTAGGTGACTGTGATAACTATTGCCTGGAGCCCCGGGTGTGAGACTGGCTGGCCGTGCAAATTACAAAAACATATGCGCTACGGCGTCATATGTCCTTTTACTTGCGTTAAATCGTTCCAATAAAGATGATTCAGGAGCGTATTAAAAATCAAATCCAAGGGTTACGTAGAACCGGGGTTTGGCAACCTGGTAGTTTTCAACGGGCCATGCCAGGTCAAACTTCATATAGTAGCCCAGCATAACCGTACGCATTCCCAGTCCATAGCTATAGAGCCATGGGTTAAGGTAATTTTTGATCTGGGCTTTAAACGGTCCGTTGACGATCTCCTCGTAGCTTACGCTGTTCTCTGAATTAAAGGGTGGTTTTCCCGACCAGCTGGTTCCGATATCGTAAAAGGCTATAAACTGCATGTTGCGCAGGAAGTTGGATGAGATCGGGCCGCTTGACAAGGCTCTGATCAACGGGACTCTGAATTCCGCATTGCCCATCAGGACACTGTTGCCGAACAGCGTTGCATAGTCAAAGCCGCGCAGTGTTGTGGCGAACTCGACGAACAGGATGTCCTGGTTTTCATTAGGGAAGCCGAGGGGATTCGGAACACCGTCGCTGGTTCTGCCGCCTGTACGGGTTTTATTGAAGAACCAGTTATCCATTCCGCCCAGCAAATACTTTTTAGGAGAACGTCCGAAGAATGTTCCGCCAAATCCTCTGACGGCGAACACGATCTCTTTATAAATTTTCTGGTAGTGGCGAATATCGATTGAAGCCTGGCTAAAAGAAAGGTCTTCATTCTTCAATCCCTGGTAGTGCTGGAAGCTGATCTTTCCCCTGGTTCCTTCAATAAGATTTAGCCCCGTGGAAACGGAGTTATCATATACCACTTCCGATTTTATACCTGCATACATGTTGTTCACAGGAGTTCCCGATGGTGGTGTAGACGGGTAGTCTGCAGGGCCGAGGCTTACGGATCGTGCCAGGGCTCCGAAAGGTTTTATGGTAAACCTGATCCGGTCGGAGATCGGCAAGGATGCGCTCACTTCAATTCTATTTAACGAGTAATGGTAAAGGTTACCCTGATCACCCTGCTCGAGAGGTTCCGCCTCCCAACGGATTCCTTTGCGGTCAACGCGGGCGCTGAAGTCGATAAGGGATTTCAGGTATTGAAACTCGGCATAGAAGTCACCGTTTCGCAGGTCCACGCTGGTCATTAATCCGCCGAAGAAGCGGTAATTCTCCAGCATATCGTTCATCTGTGTTTCGATGGAAATTCCCAAACCCCGGAGGGGATCTACTACCAGTGAAGTGACGAGGTTATTGGAGCTGAATTTCGATTCGTAGGGGAAAGGTCCCGTTATCCGGCTTTTTTCCCTTGCTTTCATGTACCGTGTAAGGAATGATTCTCCCGGCTGTGTTTGTTTTACGGCTTCGTCTTCGAACACATAGTTATCGGTATTGACTACTGCTTCCTTCGCTACGGGCGACGGCCTGGTCGAAAGTGAATCGGCGGCGACGGTTACGGAATCGGTTTCCACGCCCAGTGTATCGGCCGCTGCCGGAATATCGGTTTGAGCGATCAGGCTGTCAGCCGGGGTCTTAATCCCCGCGCTATCGATAGCCGTATCCGATGAATCTCTTGCCGGCTGCACTTCTTTTCTTCTCGCGTTCAGGAGGTCTTTAATGCTCATGCTTTTGTCTTCCTCCTGTTGCTTCCTTCGTTCCCTGATAACGCGGGCTTGCTGAAGATCTTTACGGCGTGTAGCCGGTGTAAATACCTGGCGGCTTACATTAAACCCGCGATCCACGAAAATATTCTGTTTCATATTTTTCGTCATCACCATGGCCATGGTATTTGTTGAAAAATTAAGGTCGATATCTTTAATGCTGGAGGAAAAATTCGTTACCTGAGAATATATTCCGGAAGTGCGGTTGAATTTGAAGAGGTTGACGATGCCGCGCTGGTCACTGAGGTAGTAGAAGTTATTCTCGTCCATAGCCTGGGGTGAGATATCCTTACTCAGCGTGTTCGTCAGTCGTGTCAGGAGAAATTTTGTACTGTCCAGGTCATAGACAAAGAGGTTATAGTTATTTGTCAGTTGTTCGAACTGAAGTTTAACATTCGCGCGGAGCGTGTCGCTGGCCCTGTTGGATGTGAAGACGATGCGGTTTGTATTGGGTATGAAGCTCGGGTCGAGATCGTCATAAATATCGTTTGTAAGTCGTCTTGGTGCGCGGTTTCGTTTTGTACTCATGAGAAAGAGGTCGCTTTTTCCTTCAAAGTCAGCACTCAGGATCATGAGTCTTCCGTTGGTTGAGAAATCAAAGCTACGCACATTGCTAAAGCGTTCCAGTTCGCGCGGGAGTTTTGTCTTTGTTACAAAATCGTACAGCCAGAAGATGTATTCTCCGTTTTTTACGCCGATAACGCCAAGTGTATTGGCATCGGCCCAGGCGATAAGCGGAAGCCTGTAGTCGACGCGTTGTTTGATTACTTTGCTCCCACCGGAAATAATTATTTTCTCCCTTCCGTTATCCAGCGACCGTACTTTGACGATGTACCTTCCGCGATCATTTTCCGCATAGGCGATATTACGTCCATCGGGGCTGATCTTGACGGTAGTGAACTCGGTTGTTTTGTTATGCTGCCTGGTAAATGAGGAGGTATCCTGCGCGACGATGTAGGACTTATCTACGTTTACCTGCATATCGGTGTAGAATTTCCGCCATTCCGTAATCAGCTGCCTGAAGTTTATTCCCAGCGTGATGAGAATACTTTTTTCTTCATTTCTTGTGACACGGGTATAATTGAGAATATTGGCAACGCTGCTTTTGCCGTATTTCTCCGCGATAAAATTCCATATCGACTGGCCGACAAAGGCCGCTTCCTTTCCGGTAAGTTTTGTTGCGCGGCGGGCTTTTCGTGTAACCATCAGCTGGCGGATATAGTCGTCCATTTCCATACTCCATCCTTTGGCGACATACAGTGATGCTCCATCCACGAACCATTCCGGGAGGTTCATCAGGATGGAACTCTGGAACATATCTTTGAGGTTTCCCCCGAACATCATTTCATTGATCATCAGGTCGGAGATCTGAAACAGCAATTCATCCTTGAACTCCTGCGCTGTACCCAGGTGTGCTACTTCGACATAGGGTTTAATAAATTCGGTTTCACCACCGACATTAAATACATTGTGGTTGAGGCCCACGTTACTTTGACGAAGGTCGCTCAGTGAATTGTAGAGAAATACTTTTGTCTTGAAATAAGGAGGATAACCGATCAGGTCGGTGATCCGGTCGAACTCGCCCTCGAGGTATTCCAGTGCTTCCTGGGCAACGGCACGTCTGGCGTCGTAGTAATAGACGTCAAAATTTTCGCCGCTGAGGTACAGCCAGTCGAATTGACGGTACTGAATCCTGTTCTTACCAAAAACTTCCCTGGATTGTTGCGCATCTACCTGGAGAATACTCAGTAAAATCAGTGCTATCGTTGATAAAAGTCCGCTTCGCAAATTCATATTCATGTTGGGGAAGACCAATATAATGATTTATAACGTTCAATATCCACCTCTTTGTTCAGAGGTTCGCCATTTTCAATGGAACGGATCAAAACCTCCGAAAAAAACGGGGCCAGGCTCACCCCTTTTGTACCCATACCATTAAATACGTAAACTCGGGTATGGACCGGATGTCTGCCCATGATCGGCCTTCGGTCGGGGGTGGTTGGGCGCAGTCCCCATTCCTGGCCTACAATATTAAAGGGTAAGGTGATCAATTCCTTTAATTTTTCGCTCAATTCTGTTCTCGCGTTTTCGGTTATTACCCCTTCCCGATCCTGAAAATTATACGTTGCACCTACCCGCCATTCACCTGCGGCTGACGCCGGAACCATATAAACGCCCCGGTTGATAATTAATTCCGGCGGACAGGTCGTTTCGATCCGGATTGCTTCCCCCTTCAGGGGCCTGAGCGGCAGCCATTGAAACCACTTGTTCGCGTGGGTACCATGGCAAAAAATAATCCTCTCAGCCGAATAATTTTTGTATCGGATATTTTCTTCATCTATGACCAGGGCGGATTCCTCCACTTCCTCGGCCAGGAAAGCCGCTTCGCGCCGGAGCAATTCCCTGACCGATTCTACATAGGCCCGGGTATCGAGGTATCCGCACTGTTTAAGCAATAACCCTCCGAAGGGATCTCTGACCTGGGGATAAGTGGAATGGGTGACTACACCGTCTATATAGGCCTGGAACTGGGGCTCGGCGCTTTTGGCCATCCATTCGTTTTGTTCTTCGTACGATAAAAACGGGCGGTAGAGCGGCATCGGTTTGAAAAAGGTTCGTCCAGTTAACGCTTCGACTGCGCGATAATGGTTATGAAGGCTGGGAAATAATTTATCCGCCAGCCAGGTTTTTACCATTTTTTTGCCCGTAATGGGATTAAATAACCCGGCCGCAATAGCTGAGGATGTGTTCAGCGAAGGCTGATCGATAACCAGGATCCTTTTCCGCAGCTTCAACAACCGGATAGCAATAGCGGACCCTGCGAGTCCCTGACCGATGATGATATAGTCGAAACGGTTGGTGCTGGTCATATCTGTTAACCGGCCAAACTACGGAAAGGGATATTGATTACAACGGTTCCTCACGAATTTGTGGCGAGTGGGTGATTTTTTCCGGCAATCATGACAGCGTCTTTTGTCGGCACGGGAGTCATGAAGGAGGACGCCGGTGAAAAGGAATGACAAAAAAATACTTCTACCTTTGACAGAAAAGACCGGTATGCTGAAGGTTGAGGTATTTGTTTTTAATCCCTTCCAGGAAAACACCATCGTCTTGTATGACGAAACGAAGGAATGTGTGATCCTGGATCCGGGATGTTATGAGGGTGATGAAAAAAAAGAACTGACCGATTTCATCCGCGCACAGGAACTGGACGTAAAGATGTTGCTGAATACGCATTGCCACATTGATCATGTGCTGGGCAATGCTTTTGTGAAGCATACGTATAAAACAAAGTTATTTATCCACCGTAATGAGGAGTTTGTTTTGAAGGCCGTGAGTGCTTACGCTTCAAACTACGGGTTTCACCAATATGAAGCCGCAACGGCAGATGGCTACCTGGAAGAAGGTCAGTCGATCAGCTTTGGCAACCAGACATTCACCATCCTGTTCGTCCCGGGGCATTCACCAGGGCATGTCGCATTTTACCATGCGGACGAAAAGATCCTGATCGGCGGCGACGTCTTATTTCAAAACAGTATCGGGCGAACGGATCTCCCCGGGGGCAATTTCGATACACTGATCAAAAGCATCCATGAAAAACTTTTTACCTTGCCGGATGAAGTAACGGTCTATCCCGGTCACGGACCGGCCACCACGATCGGATATGAAAAGAGGACAAATCCTTTTTGCGCTGTTGCTTCCAATTAACGCTTCCATGCTGAAACACCTTCCGAACTTTTTAACCTGCTGCAACCTGATCTGTGGTTGCCTTGGAATTATCTATTTATGGGAAGGTGATGGTGTGCCTATCGCCTATTTCGTATGGGCGGCGTGTATTTTCGATTTTTTCGATGGTTTCGCTGCGCGTATTCTCAAGACATCGTCTCCTATCGGCAAGGAACTGGACTCGATGGCCGATATGGTGAGCTTTGGTGCGTTACCAGCGTTGTTCATGTATAAACTGCTGGCTTTCGAGTCTCCCGTGCCTTTTCTGCCTTACATCGGGCTGGCGATCGCTGTTGGTTCGGCCATCCGGCTGGCGGTTTTCAACCTGGATACGACACAATCGGACTCTTTTAAAGGGTTGCCGACACCGGCCAATGCGATCTTTATTACAGCATTGCCGTTCCTGGACTACCCTGTCTTCGATTTTATCTTCAGCCCTCCGGTTCTTGTGATAATTACACTCGTCTTTTCGCTGCTATTAGTCTCGCGAATCGATCTGTTTGCCCTTAAATTCAAGAACTTCACCTGGGCTGATAACAAAATCAGGTTTACTTTCCTTTTACTATCTGTATTACTGCTTGCTACCCTGCAATGGGCGGCTTTGCCCCTGATCATAATTTTGTACCTCGCCCTGTCGTTAGGGGTCCGGGTGTTTTCGAAATAAAGGCGCTATTCTCTAAAAATCGGCTGATTGAGATCATTTTTTACGATAACAGTAATCTTCAGTGGCTTGCTTGCATTCGTGGCAACGGTATGTCCGGGGCAGTCGGTGTTGCAATCGGGGCGATGGTATAAAGTCGGCGTGGAAAAAAGGGGGGTTTATAAGATCACCTATGATCTTTTTAAAAAGATGGGTTTCGATCCTTCGGTAACCGACCCCCGTAAGATCCGCGTCTTTGGGTACGGCGGTGGTATGTTATCGCAACCGATCAGCAGCAGCCGGCCGGAGGATCTGACGGAGAATAGCATCTTCGTCAGCGGCGAAGATGATGGATCCTTTGACCGTGCGGACTACATTCTCTTTTTTGCCGAAGGACCTGAAGACATCCGGTTCGATTTGCCGCGGAATATATTTGCACTGGAAAGCAACCTGTACAGCAAGCAGAATTTCTACTTTATCACAGTGTCGTCCGACAACGGGAAACGTCTGACGCCGTCGGAAAATATTCCCGGCAGTTTTCCTGTTGTTCAGCAGTTCGAGGATTACGTGTTCCACGAGGCAGAAGACTACAACGAATTAAAATCCGGCCGCGAATGGTTCGGCGAACGATACGACCTGGTGACAGAGTACGCCTACCGGTTTGACGTTGCCGGTGTTATTGAAAATTCGTCCATAAAGATCGTATCGGATGTGATGGCGCAGTCGTTCAACGGTTCATCGTTTAAGCTACTGCTCAACGGGACACCGGTAGGTGAACAGGTTGTGCCGCTGATCTCCAATACACAATACAGTATCAAAGGTCGTCACAAGAGGGATACGTTGACTGTAAACGCGAATACCGCCGGAGCAGGGGGAAAAACCACGCAGGAATTCCGGTATCAATACGTCAAGGCAGCGACCGGCCGCTCGATCGGATTTCTCGATTTCCTCCTCATCCAGTTCAACAGGGAGCTGGCCTTGTATGGCGATCAAACCATTTTCCGGTCAACGGCCAGCCTGGAACAAGACGTTTCACAATACCGCATCGAAAATGTGACCGGCAATTGTATGATCTGGGATATCACTCAGCCCGGTGACATCAGACTGCATGCATTTGATCTCCAGTCTTCCACAGCTACCTTTTCAACAGAAAGCGATATCCTTAAGGAGTTTATTGTTTTTAATAACAACGCGCTTTCTCCCGGGCTGATCGGAGAGGTTCCCAATCAAAACCTGCATGGACTTTCCCCTGTCAATTTAATCATCATTTCGCACCCGTCGTTTGAGGCTGAAGCCCAACGCCTCGCCCAGCACAGGCAGTCTTTTAATAACGTTACAACGGTGGTCGTAACACCGGAAGAAATCTACCATGAGTTTTCATCCGGAAGGCAGGATGTAACGGCCATTCGCGATTTCGTAAAATTCATGTATGATAAAGATCCGGGAATACTGAAGTCACTGCTCATCGTCGGAAAAGGATCGTACGACTATAAGGACCGGATGCCGAACAATACCAATTTTGTTCCCACTTACGAATCGCGAAATTCATTAGCGCCACTGGAAACCTATTCTTCCGACGACTATTTTGCCTTCCTGGAAGACAATGAAGGAAACTGGGGTGAAAGTCCGACGCAAAACCATACGCTTGATATTGGCGTTGGCAGGTTGCCTGTTAAAACAGCGCAGGAAGCCAAAGATGTGGTCGACAAACTTATCGCGTACGATACCAACAAAAAAAATTACGGTCGCTGGCGTAAAGACGTAGTGTTTGTAGCGGACGATGGCAGCAATTCCGATGGCTTTACCAATACTCACCAGTACCAGGCCAATACGATGGCTGACGCCATAGAGTCCATTTATCCCCAGTTCGATACGAAGAAGATATTTCTGGGGACTTATGTAAAAACGGTCAGGCCCAACGGCGAAGTGATCCCGGAAGTAAACAAGGCGATCAGTGAGCGGTTTGACCGGGGTTCACTGATCATCAACTACACGGGGCATGGCAGTGAAAAGCTGCTGGCTGATGAGAAGATCTTCACGGAAACGGACATCGAAAGTCTGAATAACAAACTTTATCCGTTCCTCGTCACTGCAACGTGTGAGTTCGGCAGGCAGGATGACCCGGCTATTGTATCCAGTGCGGAACTCAGTGTGATCCATCCCCGGGGAGGGTCCATCGGGTTGGTCACGACGGCGAGACCTGTTAATTCGCCCACAAATTTTTTATTGAACCAGCAATTTTATACTGCCTTGCTCGCGAAAGAATCAGGCCGTTACCATACCCTGGGTGAAGTATTCATGACAACCAAAAACAACAGCATGAGCGGTGTTGCCAACCGGAATTTTTCGCTGCTGGGGGATCCGTCGATGACGCTTGCCTTACCTTCGGACAACATAAAAATAAACTCCGTTAAAACGGCTAACGGTTCGGATACACTCAAGGCGTTATCCACTGTCATTGTTACCGGGGAGATCCAGGATGAAAACGGTACCCGTATAACGAACTTCGATGGAACACTTGAAGCAACCTTGTTCGATAAGGAGGTTGAATCGGTTACTGTTGGAAAAAACGATCCCCCCTTCGAATTCAAGGAATGGGTTAATGCCCTTTACAGGGGAAAGGCAAGCATCCGCGAAGGTGCTTTCGAATTTACCTTCATCCTGCCCAAAAACCTGGCCTATACCGTGGGGAAAGGCAAGTTGAGTTTGTATGCATCCGACAAACAGAAGGAACGCGATGCATCGGGCTCAAGTTCGGAGTTTGCAATCGGCGGAAGCGAACCATCTCCTGTTCCGGATCAAACCCCGCCGGTTCTGAGCTTATTTATGGGCGACACGACCTTTATCAATGGTGGGGTAGTAACTCCAAACACCACGTTAGTCGTCAAGCTGGAGGATGCCAGTGGCATCAACATTTCAACCTATGGTATCGGAAATACCCTGATTGCGGTTCTTGACGATGAAGAGCAGGTATTCGTTCTTAGCGAGTATTTTGAGTCTGAAACGGATGATTTCACCCGTGGGTGGGTTCACTTTCCGATCACTGGTCTGACCCCCGGTAAGCATACGATCACCGTCAGGGCCTGGGATACCCACAATAACCCGGCACAAGGCAAAATCGACTTTATTGTGACCGACGGGCAGGTTTTAATTATCGAATCCCTAGGAAATATGCCCAATCCTTTCGAAAATGAAACCACGATATTCTTTACGCATAACCGGTCCGGCGACAATCTCCAGGCCATTCTTTCCATTTACAGCATCACCGGCCAGGAAATGAAGACATTTGCGTTTGATATCCCGGAAAGCCCTTATCAGGTCGATTTGGTGGAAATCAATGGGTTAACCGATTTTGGGAAAAAACTTCCCGGTGGAGTATACTTAGCCCGTTTGGCCCTTCGTTCATTAACGAATGGTTCTAAAAGTGAGCGCGTTACAAAACTTATTGTGGTGAATTAATTATCTTTGGCCTTTGAAAAAAACATTAATGCATTATCGCGTAATCGCTTTGTTGGCCTTCGGGTTAATCAAAATTGACAGCACTTTCGCTCAGGGTGGTACGGTTGTAGGCAATCCGGATGAATTGCTGGGTGCTCAAAACGCTATTACAACGGCAGTACCTTTCCTCGCTATATCCCCGGATGCGAGGCATGCGGCGCTGGGCGAAGCTGGCGTAGCGACTTCACCGGACGCAAACTCTTCTTACTGGAATGCCGGTAAGCTTGCCTTTATCAATAAGAAGTATGGCGGGTCAATTTCTTATACACCGTGGCTTGGCAAGATTGTGAATGACATGTCTATTTCCTACCTGACGGGTTTTTACCGGATTACTCAGGAACAGGTTGTATCGGCATCCATCAAATACTTTGATCTGGGGGATATCAGTTTCCGTGATGCGAATAACAATCCCCTGGGAGATTTCAATCCCCGGGAGTTCGCTTTCGATGCCACATATTCCAGGCAGCTGGCTACCAATTTCAGTATGGGGATTACCGGCAGGTATATCTATTCAAACCTTACGGGTGCATTTTCGGGTATCGATGCTAAACCCGGAAGCAGTGTCGCAGTAGACATCGGTGCCTACTATACAACGACCTTCCAGACAGCAAAAGTGTCGTCGCTGTCATTGGGTGCCGCGATCACCAATATTGGTGGAAAGCTTTCTTATACCGACAACCAGAATAAGGATTTTCTCCCGACTACTTTACGGCTAGGCGGCGCTTATACAACGGAGCTGGACCCTTACAATTCCATCACATTTGTACTTGATTTTAACAAGTTAATGGTACCGACACCGCCTATACGGGCTACTGACGGAACTATCATTTACGGAAAAGATGACGACCGCTCCATCCTAAGCGGGATGTTCGGATCTTTTTCAGATGCGCCCGATGGGTTCAAGGAAGAAATACGCGAGATCATGACATCCGTGGGAATCGAATACTGGTATAACGATCTGTTCGCTGCCCGGCTGGGATATTTTAACGAAGCGAAAACCAAGGGAAACCGGAAATACATGACACTTGGACTTGGCTTCCGCAGGAAGCAGTTCGGTATTGATGTAGCCTACCTTGTACCTGTCAACAAACGCGAAAGCCCGCTAGCCGAGACCCTTCGCTTTACACTGCTGTTCCAGGTTCCTCAAGTGGATAACGAGAAGAAAGAATCAGTTACAGACTAAACCGAACATGGTAGACCGCACTATTGCTCCGCCTTTTAACAGGAGTACGTCCTTTGATTTAATCCATCCTGTAAAACAAGTAGTAGTCAACGGAGCTGAGGTATACTTCATACTAGGCGGTTCGCAAGACGTCTCCAAGGTGGAGTTGATCTTCCCCGCAGGACGCTGGTTCGAAAAATTTCCCGGTGCTTCCTACTTTTCCTCACAGCTCATTTCCAAGGGAACAAAGGGAAAAAGCAGCTTCCAGATTGCCCAATTGTTCGATCAGTACGGTGCACACTTCGAGACCAGCGCCGGCCTGGATCACGTTTCATTATCGCTGTACAGTCTTAACAAGAACCTGCAGCCTGCGTTAGAATTATTGCTCGAATTACTTCATGAGTCTGTGTTCCCGGAGAAGGAACTTGACCAGCTGAAATCCATCTACCTTCAAAACCTCCGGGTAAACAAGGAGAAGACGAGTTTTCAGGCATCCACCTTGTTCCGGAAGATGCTATATGGCGAAGCGCATCCCTACGGCAAGGAAGTAGAGGAATCCGATGTTAACAGCCTGCAGCAGGCTCACCTCGTGGATCACTTCAAGGCATGTTTCAACGGTTGTACGATCCTTGTAAGTGGCAGGGTAACCGAAACACACCAGCAACTTATTGCGGATACTTTTGCATCCTTTTCATTTAATCCACTGGTCCATACAGCGGAGCCGCATATTGAAGTCAAAAACAATTCCGGGCGCGCGATTGTGGAGAAGGAAGGTAGTGTACAGTCTTCGATCCGGATGGGTAAGAAGTGTATAGGCCGCGCATCGGCCGACTATGCCGATGTGATTTTCCTGAACCATATTTTAGGTGGTTACTTTGGATCACGCCTGATGAAAAATATCCGTGAGGAAAAAGGATTGACGTACGGTATCTCATCCGGTTTGCACACGATGATAAATGGGAATCACATTGTTATCGGGGCTGATGTTAACCGTGAGAATTTGGAACTGACCTTTACGGAGATACGCAAAGAGTTGAAGCGGCTTCGTTCCGAAAAAATCAGTGAAGAGGAGCTGGAGACGGCGCGTAATCATTTTATAGGCAGTTTACAACTGGAGATCACGACATCATTTGCTCATGCGGATAAGATAAAGAATCTTTTGTTATTCAATTTGCGGGATAATTTTTATCAGGCGATCATTTCGCGTGTTGATCAGCTGACGGCAGAGGATCTGATAAGGACTGCGGGTGTTCATTTTGTGGAGGATAGTTTTATGGAGGTTGCGGTGGGGTAAAAAAGCGCTTGCCGCATTTAAAAAGTGTACCCGTTTTATATATCTGACAACAATCATTTACAATCGAAAGTAAACGTTTAACGCCCGGCTAGTTCCTAGTTGTTTTCATAAGTTTACCCTTATGATTACCCTTGAGCCTTTAATGCATCGCGACCAGTTATGCATCGCCATTCGCGGCAGTATGGCTGGGAAGGTCTACGAAGCACTCTTGCGCTTTCCTGAGCGTAAATATTCCAAAACCCACCGTTGTTTTTACGTCAACTATTCTAAAGAAAACCTCTTCCAATTAAGGTCGACGTTAGAGGAACATTCAGTGGTCATTCTGAAAGACTTCAGCAGTGAAAACAGTATCACGAACTTAGCTCTCTCCAAGAAATTTGTCGCCGTCCCCGATAGCTACGGTGAAAAACTTATTCGGATGCGATACTCTAAAGCCACCTACGACAACTACATGATCCAGTTCCGCAATTTTTTAATCCACATTTACCCTACAGGTGCCGATGGTATCACAGAAGAACTAATACATGGATATCTACTTCACCTGATCAATTTCAAGAAAGTCAGTATTTCAACACAGAATCTGGCGATAAATGCCATTAAATTTTATCTTGAACATGTTATGGAGGGTGAACGCCGGGTCTACTATACCGAGCGACCCAGAAAGGAATGGAAATTACCAACTGTCCTAAGTGAACAGGAAATAAGAGATCTTTTTTTCCACACCAAAAACGTAAAACATCGCGCCATCATGTTTCTACTTTATTCTGCCGGATTGCGAATGAGTGAATTGTTACATCTCAAATGGACTGATATCGACCCGGAGCGGGGATTAATTTACATACGCGCGGCGAAAGGCAAAAAAGACCGGGTTACCTTATTATCATCGACCGCACATGAATACCTATTACATTATAGAGATCTCTACCAACCGAGGCTATGGGTATTTGAAGGCTCTACAGGAGAAGCATATAGTCCCCGGAGTGTCAACAACACCATTAAGCGAAATGCCCTCCGAGCGGGGATTGAGAAAAGGGTAAGCGCGCATACTCTTCGACATACTTTTGCTACTCACTTACTAGAGGGTGGCACAGATCTACGATACATACAGGCTCTCCTCGGTCATGACAGTTCCAAAACTACTGAACGGTACGCCCACGTTACAAAGCGCGGTTTTGACAAGCTACGCAGTCCTTTGGATAATTTGCTGCCTCGATCTACCTTTACAGACAATAAAGATATATAAGCCATACTGCCTATACACAAACGTTGTGGGCAATGCGCTAATTGGCATATGACAAATAAAGAGACATCATTGAATTGGCTGACAACAGGTCTTCAACAGCCACCGAACCAACTCTCAGAACTTTTCTATTTTGACAAAAGGGACGAGCAATTTTTCTCAGTTCTTGTAACAGACTATTTTTTGTTTGACGACGAATTGAATTTAGCTAAGGACGCATACTCGACATACTCGAAAAAGTCACTTGATAGTTTACAAGACAGAATTAAGAGAATTGAAAGCAGGGACGTGGACATTGTAGTAATCCCGCGACTGGGAGAAATCGAGGAAAAGGAAATCCAAAAACAAATCAGCCTGTTCTTACAGACTAATAACATAGACCTTGACACCGTGACAATTTGGGAAACTGAAGACAACGGGACAATAACCATTAACATAACCGAATAGTGTAGCGGTGACGCGCACTGCCCACAACAAAATGTATATGCAATGGTGTGCAGTCTGCATGGTTGCAACATCCTTTTACTAAATTAGTGCACACAACCGGGACAGTGACGCGTAAGGGCGCTAAAGTCATTCCTCTCGTCATTTAACTTTGGCACCCTGATCACACCACTGCATATACATAGGTCGTTGGCGGCAAGCCCTATGATACATTCACACAATTAACATAGGACAAATTCGTTCGCATTTCCAATCAAGGTAATCAATGGGCGACCTCATTTTTTTATATTTGAAGTGCGAATCAATGAAGAGAAACAATGTCACATCCAATTATTCCAAAACCAAAAATAAAGCCTGGCGGAGAGCAGGTGAAAATCCTGTACTGCACAAGTTCTCTTGTTGGTTCGCAGCACCGTCAGGCCTATTTTTACAAACAAACAGTTTTATGCGAACCAACAAGAACAACAGCAGACGTCCAGAAACAAGGAGTCTGAAAATTCAGCCCAAAACAAGGTTTAACAAATACAGCCAGAAAGACGTGCCTGAAATCAAACTCTGCGGACAATGGCTCGAACATCTCGGATTCCAACATGGGACAAGAGTCATGGTGACAACAATGCCTCAGTTATTAATTATCCGACCGACAGAGAAATACTGAAAAATTGACTTGGGACAATGGCGCTGTTTTGACAGTTAGTAATAGGGCCAGCCGCCAACAACGTGTATAAATAATGCCCGGCAGTCACTTAGCGTAATTGCAGCCAATTAACTAAATTGGCTTCCGCAACGGCGGATAGTGACACGCAAGTCGGGCTTGGCATTCCTTCGTCATTTACCAAGCCCTCCTTTTCCGGTCACTATTTATACACAAACGTTGGCAGTCATTGCATTTTTGACAGATGGATTCCAAAAAATATACAAACGAGTTAAGACGACACTACGAATCCATTTACGGTGCTAGTGGTAACAAATTAACTTGGGACACAGGACCGACTCACAAGCTTCACTCCGAGTTTTTCGTTTTGGAGTTCGGACCATCGAAAAGACATAAAATGTGGACCTACACGACAGTCGGCATGTCGCTGGACAGAGACGATGAAAACTTAATAGAATTGATTACCTATTCCAAAGAAAAGGACAAATCAAGAATAGAGCTATTAACGGTAAGTGCGTCGTTCCACAAGAACTCAGAACCATTAAATCTGCATCATACTGTAGTTGTGGGACAATTGAAAAACTCGGACACGACTTGTGACCATGGATTCATTTCGTTACCCTATCTCGAAGGAGAAGACCTAGAGATTTTCAAGTTTGACAAAAAAGAAATTCATTGCTATTGGTTTATACCGATAACGGAGCAAGAAAGAAACTATAAAATTGAATTCGGTTGTGACGCATTAGAAGACTTGTTTGAGGAAAAACAGTTTGACTACTTGGACAAGGCACGAAAAAGTGTGGTGTAATGCAACGACTGCCAACAAAATGTATAAGAAATGTCCGGAAGCTGCCAAGGTAATTTCAGACAATTAACTAAATTACCTTCGGCAATGGCTGACAGTGACGCACAAGTCGGGCTTGGCATTCGTTCCTCATTTACCAAGCCCTCCTTATCCGGCCACTTCTTATACATGGGTCGTTGGCTGCCATATTTTCAGAAACAGTATGACCAAGGAAAAATTTAACCCGAATTTGAATGGTGCAATTGACTCTTTGATCGGGTTGACAAGGACGCTTTGTTCTAATTCATTTTCTTTTCAATACAGATTCGTTATAAGAACAAATATTGAGGCAGTCGATTCCCACCTAGACCATGAAGAGGTTCTCTTCCATAATCAGGTCATGAGTTACAAAGACAAGTTTTTGACTGACAAAGAAGTCATTGACTTACTATGGACAAATGACAAAGTACCACTTTGGATTAACGCAAGTGTATTACAGTCAAGTAAGGCTTGGACGACAATTGAATTAGTGACGAGCAGAAGATTAAGGTCAGAAAACGAACTTAATAAAGTTGCTGATCAATTTCCGCCCTTTCATATTCAAGTCCCTTTACCACCTGGCCAAGTTACTGGGGAGAAGTTTGACATTAACTGGCGGACAAAGAAACTGAGAAAGAAAGGGCTGTGGGGAACTATAAAACGAATAGTAGCAGAATGAAAATACGGCAGCCAACAAAATGTATATGCAATGGTGTGCAGTCTGCATGATTGTAACAGTGTTTTACTAAATTAGCGCAAACAACGGGGACAGTGACGCGTAAGGGTGCCAAAGTCATGCCTCTCGTCATTTAACTTTGGCACCCTCATCACACCACTGCATATACATAGGTCGTTGTGCGCAAGCTCGAAAAAAACATGAAGGTAACTGGATACATAATTTTACTTCTGACGATTTTATCCTGTTCAAATCACGGTGATAAGAATACGGCTCTTAACTCAAGAGACAGGACAGCTACTGTGGACTTGTATGGTTTCTTAAATTATATTTTGACTGACAGCACTGACATTGGTTTGGTTAAAGATGGCTATAAGGTAATATCGGACATTGAACTCCTACCGCCTCCGTCATTTTATGGACCAGAAAAATTCAGCGACTACTTGAGCAAGGAACTCGGTGAGAAGGATACATTGTACATCGTAAATCAGTTAAAAGGGCGAAAGAACTTTAGAACTGATAGCCTGCAAGCGTTTGGGTTTACAATTGTTAAAGTGAGTGATCTAAGGGACAAAAAGATAGAGGGAGACGAATTTTGGAACACCATACATGACAAATATGGACCAGGATACTTGACGGTAAGTCGGCCTATTTTTAATAAAGGTTTTACTAAAGCATATGTTCGATTTGGGTATGTATGTGGAAGACTTTGTGGTGGCGGAGATGATATGATTATGGAACGGATAAATGGTAAATGGACAATAACTCAACACCTTGGTAGTTGGATGAGTTAGCGAGCCAGCGCACAATCGAGTAGACGGCCCCACCAGTAGAAACTGATGGGGAGCGCCTCTCACACCACTGTACGTACGGGCCTCGTATACAGCGGTTCATTAAATTGTGGAGATACTTTTTCGTAATAGGAAAATAGTGATTCATATCCACGCTTTACCAATCTCTCCATTGTGATGGTTGTGCCAAGAATAGGACTCTGGGCAACTGCCCATCCACCCATTCGGGTTCGGCTCCATGCATAAGATTGTCCTGTTGGAATGCCCAGTCGTATCAGATTCTTTCTTCTCCGATCGGGTTTCTTCCAGTCTTCCCAGATGCAATACCTCAGTCTGTTGCGAAGCCAGCCGTCGAGCTCTTTGAGTTTGGTTTGCATGTTGGCCATGCGGAAATAATTAATCCATCCCCGGTAGAGCTCTTTCAACTTAGCGATACGTTCACTGAAAGTGTAGGCAGTGGTTTTCTTTGTGATCAGTTTCAGTCCTTGCTTTAATGTCTTCCACTTCTTTTCCGAAACCACGATCTGGTACTTGCCTTTCGCGCCCTTCTTATAGACAGGAACAAACCGGTGACCCAGTATTTCGAATTGCACCGGCTTGCGTATGCCGCTCTTTTCGCGGTTGATGGGCAGCCTCAGTCTGTTCTTTAAAAACAAAAAGATGCTGTTACCAATTCTGCTCGCTGACTTCTTGCTGTTAACATAAATGCTAAAGTCATCAGCGTAGCGTACATAACGGTGACCGCGCTTTTCCAATTCCTTATCCAGCTCATGCAACATGATGTTGGATAGCAACGGACTCAGCGGACTGCCTTGTGGAACTCCTTTCCTGCGTTTAGCAAGCTTGCCATCGATCAGGATTGGTGCGCGTAGCCATTTACGAATCAGTCGTAAAGTAGCCGGACATTGTACTTTGCCATACAACAGCTGCAAAAGTATTGCATGATCTACCTCATCAAAGAAGCTTTGCAGGTCTATGTCTACAATGTAGTCATAGCCTTCATGAATGTTCTTCTGTGCTTGATGTACAGCCTGATGTGCGTTCCGGTGGGGGCGAAAGCCGTAGCTGTGTTCTTTGAACTCCAGCTCAAATCTCGGACTGATAACCTGACTCACTGCCTGTTGGAGTAAACGATCTGCAACGGTAGGGATGCCTAGCAGGCGTGTCTTCCCATTTCCTTTAGGTAACGCTACCCCGAGGATCGATTGAGGAACATACCTGCCTTCACGAATCGTTATGGTCATTGGCTTCAGATTTTCTTTCAGGTACGCAGGCAGTGACTTTACAGACATGCCATCCACACCTGCCGAACCCTGATTGACCACTACCTGTTTGCAGGCACTACGAATGTTCTTGCGGCTTAAAATCTTCTCAATCATTTTCTTACGTTTGTTTTCTCCGTTCCGCTTATCGCAAGGCTGTTCTTCAACCTGAGACTGTCCGTTAGTTGATGAACTCCTTACAGCATTTGGAACAATTTAATGTTCAGTCCTTCATTGACGTGTGAGCCCTCCGAAGTGCTTTCGGCTCGTTGCTATCAACTACTACGACCTCTGCACGCTGGCGCTGAAGCTTTAGCGTAGGCACCTGACTTCTCTTATGCCACACGTGGCACAGAGACCTCCCCAGGTAAGACGCTTATCCTTCGATCTATCACAGCTACATCTACATACTTGTCGTAATGCACCTGAAGGGCTTCGCTATGTTGTGCTAACTCACCCCGACAAGTATGCCTCTGTATGTAGTTTCTGTTCGTCAGTACAGATCTTTGTAGTCCTGCTTTCTTCAGTGAATGCCTCGCGACAAACCACCTTGCAGCTTACTAATGCGCATCGATGCTTGCACATAAGGGACTTGCACCCTTTGGATAATCAATCTATATTCCCGTCTGGAATACGGTACGCCATACTGGGCGCACACAAAATGTATAAAACATGGCCCGCATTCTGCATTTCGTTTTAGCATTCTTTTACTATTTTGCATTTGCAACGGCGGACAGTGACTGCAAGTCGGGCCACGTCTTATACATAAACGTTGTAGGCAAGGCGCTTAAAAAACTATACGTAACTTAATGAAACAAAGAATATATATTGACACATCTGTTGTTGGCGGATTCTTTGATGAAGAGTTTAAGGACCCAACGCAACGACTTTTCAAAAGATTGGAGATTGACGAAGTAAAATTTGTCATATCCGATTTACTGGAATTGGAACTTATTCAGGCTCCTAAATATGTGAGCGACCTATTACTTAAGTACCCGAATGACAGATTTGAGCGAATCGAGTTGACTGAAGAAACAATGACCTTGGCTGACAGATATATCGCGGAAAAAGTAGTGGGTCGAACTAGCTTGGAGGATTGCCGGCATATTGCATTAGCCACAATAAATAAGGTTGACGTATTGGCAAGTTGGAACTTTAAGCACATAGTAAACCTTACTAGAATAAAAGGATATAATTCAGTAAATTTAAGACTTGGATATTCAACAATTGAGATTCGGACACCGCAAGAACTAGTGAGTTATGGAGACTAACGAAAAGATCAAGACGTTTGACGCAGTAAAGACAATGAGAGACGCTCGCGACAAAATAAGCGAAGAGACTCAAAACATGACGTTGGAACAGTTAAAAAAATATATTACCGACAGATTAAAAAAATCCCATCTAAAGAACATTGGCAGATAAGCGCCCAGCCTACAACATTGTGTATAAAAAATGTCCGGCAGCAGCCAAGGTATGTTCAGCCAATTAACTAAATTACTTTCGGCAACGGCTGATAGTGACGCACAAGTCGTTGGTGGCAATGCAGCTGGACAAAACAGCTAACCAACACACGATAAGAGAAAATCATTTTATATCACATGACAGAAGAAAAGAGTAAGAAGAATTTTATGAAAGGTAAGGGTTGGTTGGTAGTGATCATCGCTCTTTTTGCTGGCTACAAGATTTACACAGGACTTAGTGACATAATAAAGTCAAGAAGAGAGCAAGAGAAATGGACGACAGAGGATCGTGATCTTTTAATTAACAAATGTTTCAATGAAGCTGGTAACACTGGTGTAAAGTATCCGGAACTGACCACGGTTTATTGTGAATGTTCACACGACAAGATTATGAAAAACTTTACGAAATCTGAATATCTGAAACTTATAAAGAAATCAGCTGAGGAGCAGATTAAAATTTCGTTACCAATTTTCCAGGACTGCTTGACAGAATATCAGAATGCAATGAAGCAAGCAGGTAAATAATTTTATCGCACGCTGGACAAGTTGAGACTGAAAAGGTTATAATAAAGAAGGGCGTGCAAGCTGCACAGCCACCAACAACGTGTATAAATAATGCCCGGCAGTCACTTAGCGTAATTTCTGTCAATTAACTAAATTAGCTTCGGCAACGGCCGATAGTGAACGCACAAGTCGGGCTTGGCATTCATTCCTCCAGCCTGCAGAGGCTTTCGGCGGGCATGCATTTACCAACCCCTCCTGATCCCCTACTGCATATGCATAGCCATTCTGCACAATGCCACGCGGACAGAGTAGCGGTCACCGCGCATTGACACATGTGCATGCCGCACTTTCGATCACGACACCAACGCACGCAAAAGAGCCAATTTATACCGCCCGCGACATGACGTATTGAGTCAGAATAATATTTACTTAACTGACAATCTTAAATATTGCAATCACGAAAAGGAAATTTTAGATTTATATAAATGACACAATATGTTATACAGCTATATAAAAATTGCATTCCGAAATTTTATGAAGCGGAAATTATTTTCTGCCATTAATATATTTGGCCTATCTATAGGTTTTTCAGTATGTCTAATCTTGTTATCTTTTGTTGAGTTTGAACTTAGCTTTGACAGACATAACGAAAAGGCTGACCAAATTTATCGCACTGTATCATCTTTTTATGTCAAAGGAGAATTGAGAGGAACTTATCCTCTATCTGATTTTGGACAAGGCCCAGCACTATTAGCGAATATTCCGGAGGTCAATAACTTCGTTAGAACGCATTTCATGCATGGGGGTGCCATAGTAAGTAACAACGAGAACCTATCGAAACGCATTCAATTCCATGAAGATGGGAGCATACAATATGTTGATTCCAAATATTTCGAAATGTTCACCCATGAGGTAATTGAGGGCAATCTTCAAACAGCGTTGAATCAGCCCAATTCAATTGTTCTGACCCAAACAGCTGCACAGAAATATTTTGGTAACGGCCAGCAAATTGTGGGGAAGATTTTGAATGTATCGGGTAGTTGGTGGACAAATGGGGACTACATAGTGACGGCTGTTATCAAGGACGCTCCGAGTGCCTCTCACTTCAAGTTTGACTTTTTGATTAGTATACATTCTTTGCTACAAAGTGAATTCTATAGGTCAAACAGTGGAACAAGTACTGAAGGCAATTTTGTAACTTATGTTGAGTTGAACAAAAAGGCAGACTTAAAGTCGGTAACGGATAAATTACCATCTTTTATAGAAAAATATCAGGGCGATGAGCTGAAGAGAATAGAAGGCAAACCTACGATGATTCTTCAGCCCATAACAGACATTCATTTGACGCCTGGATACAATTTGGAGATGAGTCCTACCATTGCTGTGAATACGTTGTATTTTTTTATCGCTGTTTCAATTCTCGTGATACTGCTTGCGTGGATAAATTATATAAACCTATCAACGGCCCGGGCTACCGAACGAGGAAAAGAAGTGGGTATTAAGAAAGCAATCGGAGTTGAACGTTTTCAACTCGTCTCCCAGTTCATGACCGAATCATTAATACTTCATGTAATTAGTGGACTTTTTGCCGTTGGTTTCGCGTATTTACTTTTACCGTTTGTTGGTGAGATAGTCAATAAAGCTCTTGTCCTGGATTTTGCCAATCCTAAATTTTGGATTGCATTTTCTGTTTTTATTTTCGTTGGAAGTTTTATAGCAGCAGTCTATCCTTCATTGATTTTATCTTCCTTTAAACCTATTACAATGCTTAAAGGCGTCAATGATCGTCATTCAAGTAAGTTCTCGTTACGTCATGCCTTAGTTGTATTTCAATTCTCGATTTCAATATTTATAACAGCGGGCACATTTGGAGTCACACGACAACTTGATTTTATGCAAGGTCAAAACAGAGGGTTTGATAGTGATAAAATGCTTGTCATAAGAGGTCCCGGATCAATTATTGACTTGGAAATTGAGAATAGGGTAACTTCCCTAAAGTCTCAGCTTACGAATCTTTCAATGGTAAGGAAAGTAGCAACCTCTGAGACCATACCGGGTGGTGGATACAGTTTGGGGACCGGTATGCGAAAAGACGGTGCTGGTGTGGAAGAAAATAAAAGTGGAGAAGTTGTATTCGTCGACGCTGATTTCATAGCGACCTATGAAATGACACTATTGTCGGGCAGTGGTCGGCCTAACGGTATGCCCGGACAACGAAAGTCAGTTTTGCTTAATGAGACGGCACTAAAAACATTTGGTTTTGATGAAACAGAAAATGCAATCGGTGAAAAGCTTATTATCGACAGTGACTCCTTTGATATTGCAGGCATCTTGAAAGACTATCATTGGAGTTCCCTTAAAACACCAATTTCATCTAACGTGTTAGCTTTAAGAAAAATATGTGGGGATTATCTGTCCGTGCAACTTCAAGATGCTGATTTGAACGAATCGATAAATCAAATAGAGAAGTTATACAGTGCAACATTTCCTGAAAAGCCATTTTCTTATTTTTTTCTTGATGATTTTTTTGATCGGCAATATCAGGAAGACCAACAATTTCATCAGGTAGTTAGTTTATTTGCACTCCTTTCAATTATCATTGCAAGTCTTGGTCTTTGGGGAATCGCTTCATTCTCAATTAGCCAACGAACAAAGGAAATTAGCATACGAAAGGTTTTAGGCGCTTCGTTTCAAAGTATTCTTTTCTTGCTTACGAGTGGCTTTCTCAGACTAATTTTAATTGCGGGTATTGTTGCTTTACCCATTACTATCTATGGAATAGATATCTGGCTGAATAATTTTCCTTATAAGATCAACCAATCTTTGGACTTATACGCTATTCCAACAACAGTTCTAATTTTCATTTCAATCTGCACGATTTCCGCAACCACAATCAAAGCCACTCTAACCAATCCGGCTGACAATTTAAAAACAGATTAATATAAAATTGAATGACAGTATATTTATCGAGCGGATATTGATCCACTTAAAAACCACACCAATGCAAGTGCCACACATGCCGACGCACAACCAAAGCATTGGCATCCATGTAGTTAGAGTGTGCAAGCGCGGCACCAAGGCAGGCAAAAAAGCATATTTTCCTCAAATGAATCTCACTAAGTCATAATAGTCACGGGTCTGAAAAGCGCAAATCGGTCAAATCAAAATACTCAAGAGACTGTAACCATTTGACCGTTGTCCGGTAGGCAATATTACACTCTAACTTAGTTGCTCCATTCCTTAGCTGCAAAAACAGCATCTTCAAAATGAAAAAACAAGGTTGTCTACTCATTTTTTTATTTTTCACTTCTTTCGCTGCCTTCTGTCAAAAGCCTTTAAACGATTTCGATCAATTTGTTCAAACCATTTTAAACGACTGGAAGATTCCAGGGCTTGCCGTCGGGGTGATCAAAGGGGACAGTATCTTCTTAAGCAAAGGCTACGGATACCGAAACCTGGAAGAAAAGTTACCAGTAACAGGCAAAACGATATTTCCGATTGCTTCGGTTTCAAAGACATTCACTGGTATTGACCTATGCTTGCTGGAAGAAGAAGGAAAAGTAAATCTTCACCAACCGGTAAAACAGTACATTCCAGGCTTCACACTGCACAATGATTTACTGACTCAAGAAACCACGCTCATTGATTTGTTGTCTCACCGCTCCGGTTTACCCAGCCATGATGCAGTGTGGTGGGGGACTGATAAAACAAGGGAACAACTATTTAATGGCTTACGATATCTGCCACCAAATAAAGGGCTAAGAGAAGAATGGCAGTACAGCAATCTAGGCTATATGGCTGCTGGGTATATCCTGCAACAGGTAAGTGGCGATACATGGGAAGCGTATACGCGCAAAAAAATACTGGAGCCGTTAGGCATGGCAGCCTCGCATTTTTCAGTGAAAGAGATTAAAGACTCCCCTGACTTTTCTTATCCCTACGTCTATCAAGACGGGGAGATAAAAAGAAAGGAATTTCGTAACCTCGATGCTGTTGGCCCGTGCGGTGGCATTAACTCTTCGCTGGAAGACATGCTGAAATACGTGCAAATGTTAGTGGGCAAAGGAACGTATAAGGGCAGGAGAATAGTGCCGGAGAAAGCGCTTTCAAAAGCGCAGCGACCTGTGATTACCATGCCTTACGCAAATACCAATGGTATTGCATCGGCCTATGGCCTTGGTTTTATACAGCAAAGCTTTGATAAATACATGCTCCTCGAGCATCGGGGACAGATAGATGGGTTTACTTCTGTTTTAACGCTTGTCCTAGAAAAGAAAATTGGCATTATACTTCTCGCTAACACCGAAGTGGTACAACCAACCGGAATTGTAAGAGACAGGTTACTTCAAGCTTTACTGGGACTTCCACTGACCGCGGGAGGCTTCAAAGCAGCAAAAGATTGGCTTTCTTATACAGAAGGCCAACAAAGAGAAGCAACCACTAAAGTGCAAAAGATCTTAGACAGAGATGACCGGATAAAAGGAACCCATCCGTCACACTCCTTAGATGCCTATTCCGGTATGTATTCACACCCTGCTTATGGAAGTATACGTGTAGAAAGGGATGAAGAGGGATTAAAGATTAGTCGCAATGACCACCACTCTAAATTGTCGCACTATCACTATGATTATTTTCTAACCCATGAGCTCTTTCCTTTCTACAGAACTACCCTTGAATTTAGAACTAATGGTGATGGCGATATTGACCAACTCGTCATTCAAATGGAAATTAAAGCAGAACCAACCCTATTTACTAAAACAAAATAAGGAAGACGATAACATATCCGTTAATAAAATTGATCAATCACGGACAGGCTTTCTATTTATGACTCGTTAGTTGTGACAATTCATACGACAATTTGGTGCCTTGTTGCATGCATTGTAATTGGAGTCGGAGGGCAACACCGGTTTTGGCTCCCGTGTAGTTAGGAGCAGGGTAAGCGCGGCCCTGTGCAATAACAAAAATGCATAATCAATGGCGGGGTTCAGTGTAAATTTGTAGTTTAGTTTTTCAAAATAAGTTTGGTGCCGTGAGGCCGGCCTACGCGAAACGCTACGGACGGGCAGGCAGTGAAGCGCTTCGAATACCCTCCACTGCTTATTCACAAACGTTAGCGGCAAGCCTTTTAAAAAAAAATGAGACTACTCTTAATACTCTTAATATTCACCGACAGTCAAGCCAACGAAAGACTGGCAAGAGTTATTGACAAGGATGGGTTTACAAACGTACGGACAGGACAAGGACTTTCATTTGAAATCGTGGACAAAGTAACAACGGACGACTTCTTCTATTGTGAAGCCGAAAATAAAAACGAATGGGTCAGAGTTAAACTGCTCAAATGGAATTCAGGGAACCAAGTCACAGGATATATTCATAAAAGCAGAATTCAAATAATAGAAGAGTTAAGCAACGAAAAACAAAAACAAATAATTCTAACGGTTCTCGAGAGGCAAAAACTATTAGCAGACAGATTTGCAGAATCTCATAAGAAGTACAACAAGGACTTGAACACATGGAATAATAAATCGGACAGTGTTTCATATAAGAAATCAGTTGGTGAACTAGAATATTACTCTGAGACAGCCTATTCGTCAATTCTTCAACTTCTTCCAAACTTGTTTTGCATCACAAAGGACAATACGCTAATCAGCAATTTCATTAAGACAATTTGGAGCGACAAAGGTTCGGCAAATGAGATACCATCGTTTGCAATAGGAGAATGTTTTGCTTGCGATGCTAAAGTATTGACCGACCAGATAAGACAATTGAAAAATAGGGAACAGAGAGATTTAATAGTAAGCGACATCGAATGGGGACTCTTGAACAAGTTTTCGGTTGACGAGAGCAAGGAATCCACCGACCCAACTTTTTTGAAACTTAAGGGGCTACTAGATTTAATCCGGGACTAAAAGGCCAGCCGCTAACAAAATGTATGCAACCCGCTAAATTAAGATGGTAGCCTCG
Source organism: Chryseolinea sp. (assembly GCA_041742155.1). GTDB lineage: Bacteria > Bacteroidota > Bacteroidia > Cytophagales > Cyclobacteriaceae > Chryseolinea. Next base: position 318,746 of record JBGSJE010000020.1, read on the forward strand.
GACGAAAAAAAGAAAGGCAAATCATTTACCTTCGGACCATGATGGACAATTGGAAAAACGAATTGCCGAAAAGTGGCAGGCTTGTATTGCCCATTGGACACAATCGGGACAAATATTTAATCGCTGAGATTGACTCATGTTTGAATAACGGCGTTAATTATGTTTGTACACTGGGACAACAGTGTGAATTTATTCGCGACCGCTTTGACGATTCAGTTGTTATGAGAAGAATTAAAAATGGCCTGAGTGTTGAGTCCGAGGAAGATTTTGAATTTGAACCGATGACTACTTGGCACAATGACTTTGACGATGGAGTTCGGTTTGCTATACACTCGGCCTATGACGACTATGTAGAGATTGAAAAAGTAGTCCTCTTGAACATGACCGACGATGGAGAATTAGAAAGAGTCGAACGGGCAATTCAAATAGAGTGAACGCGGGCAGCCCACAACAGTATGTTTAAGAAATGCCCGGCAGTCTACAACGTTCCAATATTTTTCTATAAATTTCATTCACTAACGGCGGACAGTGACGCGCAAGTCGGGCTTGGCATTCCTTCGCCCGGCCTACAGAGGTTTTCGGCGGGCAGGCATTTCCAAATCCTCCTTATCCGATCACTATTTATACATAAACCTCGGTGGCAAGTGTAACAGACGACAGTAACAGCAACAAAACAATGAAAGACATCCTATTTGACTTTATATCAAGATACGTTTCCCTTACAGATGATGAGAAGAACGCAATACTTTCGTTAGACCTATTCCGCTCTGTTAAGAAAGGGACTATTTTACTCAAAGAAGGACAAAAATCGAAAGACAGCTACTTTGTTCTAAAAGGCTGTATTCGGACATATTATGTTTTAGACAGTGAAGAAAAAACTACTGCTTTCTACACAGAAATGGAGGCGTTGACACCGCCTTGTGTAATAAGCAAAACTCCGTCCGAATATTATATAAGTTGTATAGAAGACACTATACTCACAGTTTCAAATTCCGATATGGAAATAGAAGTAAACAGTAAATTCCCAAAGTTTGAAACCATGTGCAGAATATTGTCGGAAGAATTGTTAGCCAAGCAACGAATAGACTTTGACGAGTTTAAGACTTCTTCACCTGAACAACGATACCTGAACTTACTACAAAAAAGACCGGACCTTATTCAACGTGTCCCGCAACACCAATTAGCGAGCTATTTAGGCATCAAACCTCAATCACTAAGCCGACTGAGAGCAAGAATTCTTGAAAAAAAGAGCTAAGTTAACAGTGAAGTTCTTCGAAATCGCCCCCTTCCGGTAACTGCAAACCTTTATGAATATTTTAAAATAACGATGGAACTATACAAATTACTAGAAGCAGTTATTCAAAGCAAACATTCCCGACATTCCCCTGATCCCACTTCAATCGGATAATTTATACCCTAAAATATACCGACGATATGAAAAACAAAATGACCCACTTTGCGATTCACATTGACAACCTTGAAAGAGCTAAGAATTTTTACGGCCACGTATTTGATTGGGGCTTCGCATCTTACGGACCACCCGACTTTTTGCAAATCAAGGCTGACAACACCGAAAACGGGGAACTAATCGGAGCGTTACAAGCCAGGACATATTCTCCGGTGAAAGAAAGGTTAGTAGGATTAGAATGTACGGTGACAGTAGAAAATGTTGACGAAATAATCAAAAGAGTTCAAAACAACGGCGGCCAAATTCTTATGCCGAAGACAGCAATTCCATATGTTGGCTGGATCACAAAGTTTTTGGATACTGAAGGAAACCTTGTCTGTGCGATGCAGTCGGACAGTTCAGCAAAAGGTTGAGCGAATGGGCAAGTTACGAAAAATTCACCCCGACTTCCTGTACTTATTAGAGTTTAAGGAGCAAAAGATAATTGATTTGTTCAAGGACTTACGTGGGTATATTCTTGAAATATACCCCGACAGTAACGAATTACTCTATCACACCCATGCATTGACAACAGTCTTCTCAATTTCAGACAAGTTATCGGATGCGTTTTGCATGCTCCCCATCTACACTAACCACCTGAACCTAGGATTTAATAAGGGCACGCTCATTAATGACCCCCACAAATTGTTAACCGGGACAGGAAAATTGATAAGACACATTCCCATTGATACCCCAAAGGATTACAGGAACAAAAAAGTGAAGGACCTCATTCAATCTGCAGCTCAGTTCGCAATAATCGATATGGAAAAACCGACCAAATCACTTGGCCTGACAATTTCAAAAATCCGGAAGAAAGAAAGCTCAAAATAATAATTGAAATAAATCGTGGTACGTTCATGTCACAGAAAAACGAAAACTTAATGCCTCGAAATCATGCAGGTCAATTTCAGCCAAATTAACTAAATTGCTGTCGGTAAAACCTTAAGGACACAAAGGCGGGTTTAATATAAACAACCAGATAATATGCCATCCGATCAAAAGTTTGTCGACTTTGTTACCGGCCAAATTAAACGCGCTGGCGAAATAACGGCCAAAAAGATGTTCGGAGAATTTGGCATCTATTCAGATGGAAAATTATTCGGTCTCATTTGCGATAACAAACTATTTATTAAACCCACAAAATCCGGACGACTATTTATTGGCGAGGAAGTGGTTGAATCACCACCGTACCCGGGAGCGAAGCCAAGCTTTCTGATAGAGGATAAAATTGAGGATAGTGATTGGCTGAGTAAGTTGGTGAAAATTTCAACAAAAGAGTTACCTGAACCAAAGGCAAAAAAGAAAGAGAAATAACGTCTTCGCCGAACCCACAAAACAATGGCCGTTTGCCGGGCTCTCTACCCCCTCAACCAATCCTCTTCCGAAAATGAAAAATATTCCCGTCAGGCACATCCACTCAACGGAGGAGCAGACACTCTCGGACGGCTTCAATATCAGAGATGTCCATAATCTCCTGGCGGGAAAGGATATGATCCAGGAGCTACACCGTCATGACTACTACTACATCCTGGCTTTGGAAAAAGCGCGTGGGACCCATGTGATAGATTTTGCGAAATACGATATCCGGAACCATTCGGTTTTCTTTATGCGTCCTGGCCAGGTCCATCAGCTTAACCTGCATGTGGGAAGTACGGGGTACCTCTTGCAATTCAACTCTGATTTCTACCATCCCGGAGACAAAGCTTCGGGGCAACTGCTGCGCAAAGTGAGCAACAAAAACGTTTGCCCCCTCGACGCGGGAAAATTCCGGAAGATACTTAACATTCTTTCCTACATCTTTCAGGAATACAAAATTAAGCAAGAGGGATACAGGGATGTTATTCGGGCAAATCTCGGGATATTCTTTATTGAATTGGTGCGCAATCAGCAGAACAGGAAAGATTCACCCGGCAACCCGAATACGTACCATCTCGATCGTATGGAAGAATTTTTGTCGCTTCTGGAGAGTCATATTCAAAAAAGCAAGAAAGCGTCCGAATACGCTGATATGCTGAATTTATCTGCTTTTCAATTGAACGCTATCACCAGGCTGACACTGGGCAAAACGAGTTCCGATGTTATCAACGACTACATCCTCCTGGAATCAAAAAGATTTTTACTCGCTACCACAAATCAGGTAAATCAGATAGCTTCGCACCTGGGTTACGACGATGTATCTTATTTCATCAGGTTTTTTAAAAAGCACACCGGCTATTCTCCGGACGCTTTCAGGCAGAATTTCAGATAAGTACCATTCAATTTCATTTTTGTCCTATCCGGCAGTGTATCTTATGAGATATCTTTGTGTCTCGTAAATCCATAAAATAAAAATTGCAATGAAAACAAAAATGAAATTAATCGCCTCTCTGAAAATCTGGGCTGTAATCTATCCATCCATTACGTTGTTCCTTTATCTGTTTGGCGAATCCCTGTCCCTCTTTCCGCTCTACCAAAGAACGTTTATCTTAACAATTTCGCTGGTTCCCTGGATTGTGTTTGCAGGTGTTCCCCTTGTGGACATGATCATCAGTCTCTTCATCAAAAAGAAAATAACCGGCTGATGTAATGGAGACAGCGGGTGCTGTTTGATCATCGATTGAGCCAAATGCACCCACTGTCTCACACGTTTTTACGCAGTATTTTTTTCATAACATTCTAATACAACCAAATGACACCACTTCAAAATTTTGACGTAATTGTAATAGGGGGAAGTTATTCCGGGCTTGCGGCAGCCATGGCATTAGGCCGGGCGATGAGGCAGGTTTTGGTCATTGACAATGGCCAGCCCTGCAACAGGCAAACACCATACTCGCACAACTTCCTTACTCAGGACGGAAAACGACCCGCAGAAATCGCCGCACTCGCCAGAGAGCAGGTACAAAAATATCACACGGTTACATTCCTCAACGGACTAGTCATTCATGGGGAAAAAACAGCAAATGGTTTTTTAATTCAAACGGATGGCCGAAAGACATTCACCGCCAAAAAGCTCCTATTTGCAACGGGTATAAAAGATACCATGCCGGATATCGACGGATATGCAGCGTGCTGGGGTATTTCAGTACTGCATTGTCCATACTGCCACGGGTACGAGGTGAGGAATGAGAGAACCGGAATTATGGCGAATGGTGATTACGGCTTTGAACTGGCTAATCTGATTTCAAACTGGACACAGGATCTCACCTTATACACGAATGGCAAGTCCACCTTAACAGAAGATCAGGCGGCCAGGCTGGAAAAACATCAGATAAGAATTGTAGAAAATGAGATCGGGCAGTTCGCCCATACTAACGGCTACCTCGAGAACATCGTATTCAGGGACGGCGGCACTGCTGCCATAAAAGCATTATACGTACGCAGCCCGTTCGAACAACATTGCCCTGTTCCCGAAAAACTCGGTTGTGAATTAACAGATGATGGATACATCAAAGTGGATCCCTTGCAAAAGACCACCGTCCAGGGGGTATTCGCCAGCGGCGACAACACCACCCGTATGCGAACTGTTGCCAATGCAATCGCCATGGGAACAACTGCCGGGATGATGATCAACAAAGAAATTGTCCTGGAGGAATTCTAAGCACGGACTCCTTTCATAATGTTAATTGACTTCATTCACAAGTTGTTTCTAATTATCTTCGTCTTACTCTGATAGCAACTGCAGTAAAATTCGTTACGCGGCAGCCAGTCGCTTTTATCATTTATCTATTTTTTGCATGGCCCAAGATTTGAAAGTGGTGAATACGGAACTTGATGATTTGGATATGGTATTCAAATTGTTTGAACATTCCATAGCATACCAGGAAAAGAAAAATTTTCCGGTTTGGCGCAACTACGATAAGAACGCCGTTATCAGGGATATTGAAATCCGGAATCATTACAAAGTAGTTAACAATGGAGATATCCTTATCGTTTTCAGCGTTTGTTACACTGACAAGATCATCTGGCGCGAAATGGATACCGGGACATCCACCTACCTTCACAGGATTGTTGTAAATCCGGAATTTAAGGGGCAACGGCTATTCGGAATTATCCTGGATTGGGCTATCCGGCACTCGAAACAAATGAGAATCAGGAGCATCCGGATGGATACCTGGGCATCCAATTCAACAATTATTGAATACTATAAAAGTTTCGGCTTCAATTTTGTCGAAAACTACACCACACCTGATAGTCCGGAATTGCCGGTACACAACAGAAATCTGGCGCTGGCGCTTTTGGAATACACTCTTTGAAACCGATCTTTTCCGATAAGCCGGGGAACTACACACCAGTAGAATATGGGTTGGTACCTTCAGGCAATCAGACCGTGTTGACCGTTACGGCGAAAAACACGAAGCCCTGGTATTACGGTATTAACATCAACGTGGGGTTCATCCGGACGTTCACAAAGTATTTTATTGAACCGGCCTTTATCCTCCCAATAATCTGTCAAACATTGAAAGGTGACCGGGTCTTTTACGAAAACCCGGATCTGGATATCAAAAAATGGTTCAATGGACCAGGGCTCTTGTTGAAAGTCGGACGGTTCTTTTAACCAAGACCCAGCGCGCTTTGGTAACAAACGAAAAGATGGAGATTCGATAAACGGAAATCAACAGATACATCTCTGTGCTGGCGGCATACCAATGTGCCGGTCTCGCGAACCGGTGCCCGATTGGCATATATTTATTTTATAAATCAATTCTTTTGCCTTTCTTAGTTGATCCTTCCATTCAAATATAAGATGCAATGTCAATAACCCTTATGAAATACATTCAAAAACCGTTTATCATGGCGTTGGTGATCATCCTGGTAGCCGCCTGTAAAGAATCGGCGCCTGTTGAAACGCCCATGATTAAGAAGGAAGATCCAGCGCAGAGTGCAGCCAAGGCGGCTGAGATCAGAAAAAATACCGCGGCCCAGGTAATAGAAGGTATCAACCTGAGTTTGTGGGCCAGTGATTCGCTGGCTCCGGATCCGGTGGCGATGTCCATTGATGATGAAGGCAGAGTTTATCTCACCAGAACAAACCGGCAAAAGAATTCGGAGTTTGACATCAGAGGTCACCGCGACTGGATGATTCCATCGATAAGTTTACAATCCGTCGAAGACCGGCGTGCGTTCTTACGGGCCACATTTGCACCGGAACGTAGCAAGGAAAATGAGTGGCTTGAGGACCTCAATAAGGACGGAAGCCATGACTGGCGGGACCTTGCAATTGAAAAAGACGAAGTGTGGCGCCTGGAAGATCAATCCGGTGACGGCTTTGCGGATATCTCCACCAGAATTCTCAGTGATTTCCACGAAGAAGTGACCGATGTAGCCGGCGGGATTCTCGTCAGAGATAACGACGTGTTCATTACGATCGGTCCGGACATGTGGCGGCTGAAGGACACGAACGGCGATGGTGTACTCGACCAGAAGGAATCCATCAGCCATGGCTATGCGGTCCATATTGGTTTCAGCGGGCATGGGATGTCGGGCGCGATCGAAGGGCCTGACGGCAGGATCTACTGGCAGATCGGTGATATCGGAGCAAATATCAAAGCTCCCGACGGAACAACCCATTCCTACCCGAACGAAGGTATAATTGTCCGGTCCAATGAAGACGGAAGTGATTTTGAGGTTTTCGCATCCGGTTTGCGAAATACACATGAGTTTGTTTTTGATGAGTATGGAAACATCATCAGTTCGGACAACGATGGTGATCATCCCGGTGAAAGCGAACGCCTGGTCTACATCGTCGAGGGATCCGATGCGGGCTGGAGATCAAACTGGCAATACGGAAAATACGTGGACCCCAGGAACAACAGTTATAAAGTCTGGATGGACGAAGAGCTTTACAAGCCCCGCTGGGACGGGCAAGCCGCATACATCATTCCGCCGATCAAAAATTTTCACAACGGTCCCACCGGTATGGTATATAACCCGGGAACAGCGCTGGGCTCGGCCTGGTTGAATAAATTCTTCCTGGTGGAATTCGTTGGCAACCCCAGCAGATCTCACATCTGGGCTTTCAGCTTAAAGCCTAAAGGTGCGTCATTCGAACTCGCCGAAGAACAGGATATGGTAAGCGGAATACTTCCCACCGGAATAAAATTCGGACCTGACGGCGCCCTTTACGCGGCAGACTGGATCAACGGATGGGGTACTAAAAACTACGGCCGCGTGTGGAAACTCGATGTAACCGATGACAAGAACGACCTTAAATCCGAAAGAGTAGAAACAAAACGCCTCATGCAGCTGGACTATGACGAGCAGTCGGAAGACGAACTGTTGAAACTGCTCTCCTACCCTGATATGCGCATCAGGCAAAAGTCACAGTTCGAGTTGGTGGACAGGAAGGAAAAGGGTATGGAGGTCTTTAAAAAAGCGCTTGGTCAGAATAACCAGCTAGCGAGGGTCCATGCCATATGGGGTATCGGGCAACTGGCCAGGAAGGACAAAAAATACGCGACTCCTCTGACGTCACTATTGAAAGACGAAGACCCTGAAATTGTTGCCCAGGCCGCAAAAATAATCGGAGATGTAAAATACCAGGACGCGGCCAAAGAACTGATCCCGTTGCTCGGTAGTTCCTATCCCCGCACACTCTTTTTCAGCGCCCAGGCCCTGGGAAGAATGGCTCATGTTCCCGCTGTTGACGCGATTATCAGTATGCTTGAAAAAAACAACGATGAAGACGTATACATCAGACATGCCGGTGTCCTGGCGTTGGCCCGGATAGGACAGGCTGATCCGGTTATTGCATTGGCAAATAATCCTAACAGAGCGCTTCGAACTGCCGCTGTTTTGGTATTGCGCAGGATGAAAAACGAGAAGGTCGCCCTTTTCCTCCAGGACCAGGATGAGTACGTCGCTACGGAAGCAGCGCGTGCCATCAATGACGATTTGTCGATTGAAAAGGCATTACCCGCGCTCGCGGCTGTGTTAGGTGAAAAAAGATTTACCTCCGAGGCCCTGCTAAGGAGGGGGATCAACGCCTGCCTTCGCGTAGGCGGAGACCGGGAGATGGACCTCCTGATCGCTTTTTCGAAACGTGACGACATCACATCGGAACTTAGGGCCGAGGCGCTGGCAACGTTAGGCGTATGGGCCAATCCTTCCACACTTGACCGCGTGGATGGCCGGGTTCGCGGAAAGATCGAACGCGATCCAGCCGGTGTAACAGCGAAGGTAAAATCCATCGCTCCATCGTTCCTGCAAAGTAAAGATCCGGATATACTTATCGCCGTATCCCAAATGCTGAGCACCCTTGGCATAAGTGATTATAATGAATCGTTCGCAAAGGTCATGCAGACGAACACAAATCCGTCCGTCCGCTCTGCTATGCTTACTGCACTTCACACATTAAAATACGACAAAATAGAGAGTGTCATTAAGAAGGGAATGGAGGACAAAGACGTCGGTGTACGGGCAACAGCGGTAGGTTTGTTGAACGAATTGGACATCACAAAAGAAAATCTTCCCGGAATCGTAGAACCAATCTTCAAAAATGGCACGGTGCAGGAACAGCAGCAACTCCTGAAAGTACTGGGAGAAATGGATATTGCCAAAAGTGAGCCGGTGTTGGAAAAACTGATCGACCAGTTATCCGGAAAAAAACTTCCACCAGCGATAACACTTGATCTTATTGAGGCGGTAGATCTGACGAAGTCTGAAAAGCTGGCGGCAAAGTTAGCACCGTTGCGTCCGTCTGGGAATACGACTGACGGCTACCTGGAGACGCTCTATGGTGGGGATGCAAGAAGAGGATGGTGGTATTTCAGGTCCAATTCCACCACTCAGTGCGTCAGGTGCCACGCAATCGGAGGTGAAGGTGGTATCGTCGGGCCGGATCTCACGGAAATTGGAGATAAATTAAGTCGCGAAGAGATTTTGCAAGCCTTGATTGAACCCAGTGTAAGACTTTCTCCCGGCTACGGGTCAGTCAAAATTACCCTGAAGGATGGCCAGGTGATTTCCGGGATTTTGAATGAGGAAAACGAACGTGAACTGATCATCAAAACCTCCGACGCCGAGCCGGTGGAGGTAGCTGTCTCAAGGATCAGCAAACGGGAAAATGTACCTTCCGCAATGCCCCCAATGGGTACGTTGATGTCTAAGAGGGAGATCCGCGATATGATTGAATTCCTGTCCGGTCAGAAAAAAGAAAAGACCAGGACCAGGTAGCGATTACAGTAGACCAAATGGTGATGCCGGTATTCCATTTGGTCTATTCTACCGTTCGGTTAGGGTTTTTTACGAAGTTCAAACCTGTAGTAAAGGCGTGTTCCGTCTTTCAGCGTCTCATAAAATCTGGAGCCCACTACGCCGGCAAATTCGGAAAAAAGTTTCTGCCATTTTTCCGGGATCAGGGTCCTGATGCGCTCTTTCTTTGACGCATCTTCCGCTTCGATCGATTGGATCACGTTACCTGTTATATTTTCCTCCTGGATCATTTCCATGCCGGTATTGCGAAGCTGGGTCTTCAGTGTACCCATATTCTCGACGTTCTTTTCATTTCTGAAATCAACAAGCAATAAATAACCGCCGGGTTTCAGAACACGCTTCACTTCGCTAAGAAATTTTTCAACCGAACCGTACGCGTGACATGACTCGACATTAATAACAACATCGATACTGTTATCAGGCAACGGAATAGCTTCGGCACTTCCCTGTATGAACTTCAGGTTGTCAACTTTATGGATTTTATTCGCGAGATCAACGGCACTTTGTGCGATATCCATACCGATATAGGAAGCCGGTTTTAAAGTGGAGGCAATGTGCCTCGCTCCGCCTCCCCTTCCGCTTCCAACTTCAAGTACATTCTTTCCTTCTATTGAAGTTTTTGTGGCCAGGTAGTGGTACATCTGCAACGGGTACTTCTGGATCTTGGGGTCATCGGGCAGATCAAGGGGTTTTTCCGCGGAATTCGGCATATACCCGTAATTCATAAAATGCCAGTCCGCGACCGGTATATGCTTTGCGAGCAGCTCATACGTCACTTTCGCATTAAACCGTTTGAACCAGGCAAAGCGTTTAAGGGCATGAATAATCATCTTGATCATAGGCGGTGGTTTGGTCGTGCAATTTAGAACTAAAAATCAAATTCCATTACAGGTCCTGTTCAAGATCCAGGTCAATAGCACGACATCAGACGGGAGGGCGTATCAGGTACATCCAGTATCGGGCGATCGCCGGGAAACACCGGTTACCTTCGTCGTTTTCCGTAGATATTCCTGAGATCTTTTTCGAACAACGTGTAGGGATCATTATAGAATTCAATAAAATCCGGAACGCTGGTGTGTCCCGGGAAAGGTGCATAGTAATGCGTGGGGCTTCGTGTGTCGTTGCGCCAGACCAATACATAGCTCAGTCTCATCTTGTGAGTTTTCATAACTTTAAGCAACGTGCCGGTCCACCACTTTTCATTTGGAATAGATTCCAGGCCCGTCTCCGTAAAGGCCGCTAGTTTTTTCGCTTTTACCGCATAGTCGGAAACGATCTTAAGTTTCAGGGCAGCGGTATCAACATCATACCGGTTCCGTCCCATATCCCCATAGTTATCCATGCCGACCATATCAACCCATGCATCACCGGGATAGCGTTCGAGAAACTGCGCCTCCGTTTTGAATTTATTATCCGGTGAAAAAGCGTAGATGAAATTGTGAACATTTACGCTGTCTCTTAAATAGGAGACCGTAAAACGCCATAGGGAAATGAACTCTTCCCGCGTACAATGCGATTTCCCCCACCAGAACCATCCACCGTCGAATTCATGATACGGACGGAAGATCATCGGCACAACTTTTCCATCCGAACCCTTTACACTTTTCGCCCACTCCCCGATCCCGTCCAGAATAGCCCTGTATTGCGTGTGCGCTTCTCCTCCGGGGATCAGATACCTCACTGCCGGAAGCGAAAGCGAATCCACCCAGTTGAACCCGCCTCCGGAAACCGGATTTGAAAAGTGCCAGGCGACCGTTGTAACTCCGCCCCGATTATAGGTGTCGGTGACATTTTTCCGCAGGTTGTCCTTGGACCGCTGGATCATTTCGGGGGAACCCACGGTAAATCCCATGAAGTCCACGCCGATCACCGCCGGATGTGATCCAGTCACTGACTTCACATCCGACCGGTCAGTATCACCCGACCAGCCATGACCGTATTCAGTAGCATGCTGGTGTCCAAACAGTGTATGTTTTTTTGAAACTTTCCGAAGCGCCCGGTGCAGGCGAACGGTCTCCTTCGTAGCATGTGTATCAATTAGTCCCGTCTGCGCATAGGCACCGGCACAAAAGCAGATTGCAATGAACAGTGAGAGACCCTTTCCCGGCATAGGTTTTTGATGATTGAACAAAATAAAGACTATTCATCAAAGCCGGCAGTAAATTCCGGCGATTTTATTCCAACGGTATATCCTGAAGCTCCTGAAGTCTGGCTTTTTATTTAAATTATACCAATAGCATTTACGCGGACAATATATCAACCTGAAATAACATGCCATCGAATACCCGGATTAACCGTCGCCATTTTCTTCAATACTCCGCGGCGCTTGGAAGCGCTTCGGCCTTATTCCCCTTGCTGGCGACCCAAACGTCCCGGATACCTGGCGATCAAAAGTCATATTGGTACAACCAACCACTGCGAATTCTTCAGACTGTACTGCGCGAACCAGACGCCAGCCTGTACAATGCCGGGACAGTGGTTGCTTATATGAAAAAAACAGCTTGCAATACATTGGTTGTGAACGCCGGAGGTATTGTCGACTTTTTTCAAAATCCGTTGGCGGCAGCAAATATCAATTCATTTATGGGTAGTCGCGATGTACTTAAAGAAATCACAGACGCCTGTTATACGGAAGGAATCCGCGTAATCGGTCGTGTCGACTTCCGGGGCGTCGAAGAACACATCTACCGTCAATTCCCCGGATGGTTCAGTCTGGACAATTCTAAACAGCCTCTGCAATTAAACTATACAAGACCGCAACTTTACGCCTCATGTTACAAGGGATATCACCGTAATGAACACGCGGAAGAGTTTGTAAAATATCTGATGACACACTACAAACTCGACGGTATCTGGCACAATAGCATCGGGGTATCTGGAATCTGTTACTGCCCACGTTGCGAGCAGTCTTTCAAATCAGCTACCGGCAGTGATTTACCCGTTGCCGTCAGTGCGACGGAAGCGGAACTAGGTCGCTATATGGAATGGAAGACGGATGCCGCAAATGAACATATGAACCGGCTTAAGAAAACGGTAAAAGCATTTGGTGAGGACAAGGTTTATACCGCCGAAGTATTCAGCATGTATGAAACAGGCGGAAGGATCCACTCCGGAATTGATTTGTACAACGCACGCGATCATTTCGATTTCCTGGTAAGTGTAGCTTTTCTTACGGAAAACTCTGAAGATATCCATTATGAAGACCTGACATATGCCGGTACCATCATACGGTTCTTAAAGTCGCTGTCTCCGGAAAAAGAAGCCATCATTTTATACGGCGGCAACGGAACCTCGCACCGGTATGTAATGGATCCACCCCAGGATCTCAACATATGGTTGTGGCAGGCGCTGGCAGCTGGTGGCAGATTCTGGAATTGCAGCTTTACGGGAACTGATCCCGGATCAACGTACGACCGCAGGAATGCGTTCCAGAATACCGATGCGTACACATTCGTAAAAACGAATGAAAAGATCCTGGCAAATCATGCGCCCCTGGCCAACATCGGTATTTATTATTCGAGACCTACCCGGTTGTTCTACCGCGGACAAAAGGAAACCGGTGACCGGTTTGATGCGTCGATCAAAGGAATGGAGACCGTACTGGTGGAGAATCATATTCCGTATGATTTTATCCCCGACCATCAGATAACCATGCAACGGATGGACCGGTACAAACTCATCATTCTGCCCAACGTAAAGTGTCTGTCCGGACACGAAATAGGTCTGCTTAGGGACTACGTTGCCAACGGCGGGAATATCCTCGCAACGTATGAGACCAGCTTGTACGATGATGATGGAACGAAACGAAAGGACTTTGGACTGGCGGAACTATTCGGTTGCCGCTATACCGGCGAAAAGGTTAACACAAAGAAAGATTGCTATCAATTCATCGCGGACAAAGAACATTTTATCACACGCCCTGAAAGTGTACAGACTGAGTTATTGATAAACGCCGGTTATACGCTTCTGTGCAAACCCGTGGCCGGTGCCAAAACGATTTGTACATACGTTCCCGTTGTACATAATCAGCCACCGGAAAAAGCGTGGGTTACGGAATGGGCGACCGAGTACCCGACCGTTGTGGAAAACATCTATAAAAAAGGAAAGGTCATATTCTTTACCAACCAACCCGACCAGGTCTCTTATGAAATGGGTCATCCGGATGTCAGGAATCTCCTGGCAAGAAGTATCCGCTTCCTGGCCGGTAACTCAATAGCGATTGATACAAATGCACCTGAAAGCGTTCATGTCGGACTGACACGATCGGTCGTTTCCGGGGATGAGTACATCCTTTCCCTCGTGAATGTCACTTCGGGTCCCTCAAGGCCAATCCGAACTATCCTGCCGGTACATGATCTGTACGTTAATGTAACGCTGGAGGGAAGGTCCCTAAAAAAACACCATGTGCTTCGAACACAAGGTACCTGCGTCGTCAAAAGTAAAGGCAACGTTGTGAACGTTCACATCGATAAGCTGCAGGATTTTTTCAGTGTTCACCTGACGATGTCTACCTGAGTGCGGTTATTCAAAAGTAAACTTCGAATTCTCGGTAATACCTTTCCATGTGTCGGTACGGAAGGGAGACGCGGGGAAACCTTCGTTGTTGAACAGGTTAGCATCCTCGGGGTTGTCAGCCCAGCCAAACCGAACCGCGACCGGGCTTGCAACATGTTCTGACGACACAACCACCTCGTTTCCTTCTATCCAGGCTTTGGCATAGTAGAATTTCTGATCGGCGCCGGCCACCTCAAAGCCCTTCAGGTAACCGTATTTGTCCTTCGCCACTAATCCCGTCCCCAGGTGGGTGAACGAAACACGCGCTTTGTTACCGTCTGTAATCATGGATTTATAAACAGGTCCGCTAAAGACATTCTTCTGACCGTACGCCTGGTTCAATGCGATCGCAGCCAGTCTCTTCCCGACGTCCTGTTTGTTTCGCGGATGAATGTCGTTGGCTTCGCCGATGTCCGTTGTTACAGCCATTCCGGTATTGGGTAACGAAAGGGTCATGGTTTGCGCCTCACGAAGCTCCGCCCATGTACTACCATTCCGGCTGTCGCCGTTTGCTGAATTAAAACTGGCCAGCTGAACGAAGTAAAAGGGGAAATCTCCTTGCTTCCAGTGATTTCTCCAATCCTGTATCATAAGGGGGAACGCAGTCCGGTATTGGTAGGCCCTGCCCGCGTTCGACTCACCCTGGTACCATATTGCTCCCTCAATAGCAAAGTTCAACAAAGGATTTACCATCGCGTTAAATAATAACGTCGGATAACTGTTCGGTCCAACCGTCGCATTACTCATGGAAAGGTTCTCCACGCTAAAACTCCATTCACCGGCTAACGGAATTTCAGCGTTGCCGGCCGTTGTCAGTTTAAGGTCGCGCGCATCACCGTAAATACCTCCTCCTCCACCCGTATCGTCCACGCGTACGGCAATCACGTTTTTCCCTTCCTTCAAAACGCCGGCGGGGATCTTGTATCTTCTTTTTTCGTTGTACTTGTTTTTTGTCGCCCCGACTTTGACACCATTTACAAAACTCTCATCCGAATCATCGATCATGGCAAGTTCGAGAAGCCCTTCCTTACCGGCGTCACCGGCGCTTATGTTAATACTTCTGCGGAACCAGACTATACCGTCGAGGTCTTCCAGTCCTTGTTGCTCCCATAAGTCAGGCAATTTCATTGTCTTCCATTCTTTGTCATTGAACGATTCCTCTTTCCAGTTCTCCACACCCTTTGCGGGCAACGTTATGTTCATACGCTGCAGTTTTTTCAGCTGCGCTTCCTGTTTTTGTTTTGCCAGCACATCAAGGTCCAGCGGCGGCATGGAGGTGATCATTTGTTTAAACTCATCACTGGCGGCGAATGCTTCCCGGCTCGTCCATGTCTCCGAATGTGTCCCGCCCCAGGAAG
The DNA here is from genome assembly GCA_041742155.1 of Chryseolinea sp. GTDB lineage: Bacteria > Bacteroidota > Bacteroidia > Cytophagales > Cyclobacteriaceae > Chryseolinea. The sequence continues at coordinate 334,295 of JBGSJE010000020.1, forward strand.
TATTAACCAGGCCGACCGGAATCTTTAACGACCTGTAAAGTTCACGTGCAAAAAAATAGCCGACAGCGGTAAAATCCGAAACTGTTCCCGGTGAACACACTTTCCATTCACCGGATCTGACGTCCTCTTCCAGCTTCGAAGACACGGCCTTTTGAACAAGGAATTGCCTGATCTCCGGGAAGTCGGCATCCTTAATTTCCTGTTCGGCATTATTGGTGTTTTGAACCGTCCACTCCATATTGGACTGACCGGAACATACCCATACCTCGCCTACCAAAATATTGTTAAGCACAACCGTATTCTTTCCTTTTACAGTAAGCTGATAGGGACCTCCAGCCGATTCCGCGTCCAGCCGTACAATCCACTTTCCCGCCTTGTCCGCCTTGGTCGATTTTTTCTGATTTTTGAATGTGATGGTGATCTTCTCTCCCGCGTCCGCCCATCCCCAGAGGGTGATCGGTTTATTCCGTTGCAGCACCATGTTATCGCTTAGTATTTTTGGTAACCGGATATTTGCAGCGCAAAAAAATGAAATGCACAATGCCAGGAGGACGAGAATATTCCTTTTCATATTTTCAGTTATTGGATTCTTTAGAAAAAACGACAGACTATTCGCCGGTGCCGGCCCGCTCGACTCTCAATCCCACGGCGAGAATTCCGGGCAGTGTATCCATTCGCATGAACTGCTCGAAGGTTACTTTATACTTGCCCTTATTTTTGAACTCGTAATCCTTCAATAATAAAAACCGATGATCGTACAGGTCGCCGATCCCGCTTTTACCAAAAGGTTTACCTGTTTTAGCATCGAACAGATGCTCCGTTAGTAATTGTTTTTGAAGGTCGACACCACTTGAATCCTGCAAATTATAAGTAAAGAAAAACCTCGAGTACGGATAGGAAACGGAATTACGTACATCCGCGTAAAGGTTGTACCGGATACCGATGTTATCGACGACGAATTCAAACCCGGGTTTATCAGTAGTAACCCACTGTCGTTCTTCGAAATCCGTTATTTGCTCGTATACCCTTGTATCATCACAGCCTGTTAGAAAGATCGCTGAGATGCATAACGCTGAAAATAGTCTCATCGTTGACTCCCGGGTTTGGGTTTGGGGTTACGGTTATTCCGGTTATCCGGTCTGTTATCGCCACCGCCGCCGCCACCACTTCTCTTTTTCTTGCGCTTCTTCGACGACGATTTACCCTTGAATTTCTGATCCATTCGTGCAAGGTCGCTGTTCAGTGTTTCGACCGGAATTTTTTCAGCGAGGACATCGAGATCGAGGCTTGCCGGCTTTTTTCCTTCCCGGTTCAGCAGCAGGATCTGATTTACGCGATCAACATTTAAGGGATACCATGTGTTTTCGGAAACAAATCCGAACCACATGATCTTCCTGAATATATCGGTTTTCTGAAGAGTTGCCTCCCCTTTCTCAGTCAGTAGGGGGCCTTCGATTTTTGGAATATGTTCCAGCGCCTCCATGTAGGTTTCCAGCTCGTAGTTCAGGCAGCATTTTAATCTTCCGCACTGTCCCGAAAGTTTGCTCGGGTTTAACGAAAGGTTCTGGTAACGGGCGGCACTGGTCGCGACATTTTTAAAATCACTTAACCACGTGGAGCAACATAACTCCCGTCCGCAGACACCTATTCCTCCCAGCCTGCCGGCTTCCTGCCGGAGACTGATCTGACGCATTTCCACACGGATCTTGAACTCTCCGGCCAGTAACTTGATCAATTCCCTGAAATCGACGCGGTCGTCAGCCGAGTAGAAGAACGTCGCTTTTATGTTATCCGCCTGGTATTCGACATCGGAGAGCTTCATCTCGAGTTTCAGATCCCGAACGATTTCGCGTGTCCGGTAGAGAGTGGGTAGTTCGCGTTTCTTAACCTCTTCGAACTTCTCAAGGTCTTTCTGATGCGCGAGCCGGTATATCTTCTTTATTTCTCCGTCGTTGGCGACTTTTTTCTTTTGCATTTGCAAACGAACAAGTTCCCCCTGCATGGATACATGGCCGATGTGGTGACCACTTGGAACCTCCACTACAACGGCATCGCCAGTCGTCAGATTCAGTTTTTCAGTGTTGTTGAAGAATTCTTTCCGGCCGTTTTTAAACCGGACCTCCACCACCTTGAATTTATCTTCGCCAGGCATTTCCATGTTGGATAGCCAATCAAAAACATTCATCTTGTTACACCCACCGGTTTCACAAGCTCCGTTGTTTTTGCATCCGGAGACAGCTCCGTTCTTAGTTGATCCACATGAACATCCCATCCCGCTGTTATCCTTTATAATTCAGTAAGTCTTGTCCTATATCTTTGCGATAGTACAGCCCATCCCAGGCGATCTGCGATGCTGTTTTATACGCTTTATCTCTGGCTTCTGCGAGCGAGTTTCCCTTTCCGGAAACTGCCAGCACCCGGCCTCCATGGGTTAGGACTGATTGTTTCTGTTTTGCCGTACCGGCGTGAAATACCATACCATGGTCGCTGTGATCAAGTCCGTGGATGACCTTTCCGGTCTCATATTCTCCCGGGTAACCACCCGAAACGAGCGCAATGGTCACGGCGAAGTGTTTATCAATTTCGATTTTCTTCCCTTTTAATTCGCCGCTCGCAGCAGCTACCAGGAGTTCAACAAAATCGCTCTTGATCCTTGGCATCACGGCCTGCGTTTCCGGATCGCCCATACGGGCGTTATACTCGATCACGAAAGGGTTACCCCCGACATTCATGATCCCCACAAAAATGAAACCCTTGTAATCTATTCCCTCCCGGTTCAGACCTTCAATGGTTGGCTTTACAACCAGTTCCTCGATCTTTTGCATAAACACGGCGTCTGCAAAAACAACGGGGGAGACGGCACCCATTCCTCCGGTGTTAGGGCCTGTATCACCCTCGCCGATACGCTTGTAGTCTTTCGCCTCCGGCAGGATCACATAGTCCTTTCCGTCTGTCAGAACAAATACGGAAAGTTCAATGCCGTTCAGAAACTCTTCAATCAGGACTTTTGAACTGGCGGCTCCAAAACGCTTATTAACCAGCATCTCCTTGATAACCGCTTTTGCCTCGCCCTGGCTTAAACTGATGATCACACCCTTTCCTGCTGCTAGCCCATCAGCTTTCAGCACGATCGGCGGTTTACAACCGGAAATGTAGTCCAGCGCCTGGCTGAGGTCTGACGCTACAAATGTCCTGGCCTTCGCCGTAGGAATGTTGTGCCGAAGCATAAACTGCTTGGAATAGTCCTTGGACCCCTCCAGCTGCGCGCCTACCTTCCCCGGCCCGACCATTAGAATAGTCTTCAAAGCGGGGTCATTTTCAAAATAATCGCGGATACCATTAACCAGCGGGCCTTCCGGACCAACCACCACCAGTCCGATGGATCTTTCAACACAAAACCTGCCAAGCCCCTCAAAATCGTTGACATCCAGGTCCACATTCTCAGCGACTAGCGATGTACCGGCATTCCCCGGCGCGACAAAGACCTTTTGGCAAAGGGGGCTCTCCCGGATTTTCCAGGCGAGGGCGTGTTCCCTTCCTCCATTACCAATCACGAGAATGTTCATGAGTTCATTCGGTTGAATCCCAAAGATAACCGCGAAATCGGTTAAATAAAACAGGCCCGGAAAGCCATTGGCCCGATAATTTCAGGGCCGGGCGGAGTCTGAAATGGAGGAAAATAAGGAGTAAAAATAAAGGGACACAAAAAACCTTGCGTCCCTCTTTAATATACACTGGAGTTGGAGTGCGAACCTAGTTGGCGTATTCGGACATAAATTTGATCCGCATCATCCTGACCTCTTCTTCCGAATAATCGGACATTGATCCATCACTCAACGCTTTCTCGAGGCTGTCTGTCTCTGCATTCATGAAGTAATCGTGAATGTCATCCTGCTTATGCCTGTCGATCACCTGATCGATGTAATAATTCAGGTTTAGCTTGGTTCCCGAGTAGCAGATGTTCTCGATCTCCGTCAGCAGATCCTCGAACGACATTCTCGCCTTTTCCGCTATTTCTTCCAGGTCGACTTTGCGGTCAATTTGCTGGATGATAAGAATTTTTGTCTTCGACTTGTTAATGGAGGATTTGATGACAACTTCATTGGCTGTCTCAATATCGTTGTCGTCGACATACTTTTGAATAACCGATAAGAACTCTTCACCGAACTTGTTCACTTTACCCATTCCTACCCCGTTCACCTGGGCGAGCTCGTCCTTTGTAGTCGGGTACGTGGTAGCCATTTCCTCCAGTGATGGATCCTGGAAGATTACATACGGGGGAAGATTCTTCTCCTTCGCGATCTTTTTGCGAAGTGTCTTCAGAACTTCAAACAGTTTTGTGTCGTATGCTTTTGTATTAACGGGGCCCTTATCAGCGGATTCCTCCTCTTCGTCGATCTCCGTGGTAAAGTCATGATCCCGCGCCAGTTCGACGACGTGTGGTTTCTTTAAAAACTTCTCTCCCCGTTCGCTGATCTTCAGCACACCGATATTATCGATATCTTTCTCGAGATACTGGTAGATCAGGGTCTGACGTATAACCGATTTCCAGTAGTCCGCGTCTTCATCACTTCCCATTCCATAAACAGCGAGGTCAAAGTGTCCATAGCTCTTTACATACTCATCTTCGACTCCCCTTATCACATTGACGAGGTGATTCAGTCCAAAACGTTCATTTGTCTGCTTCACTGCTTCAAGCACAAGCTTCACGGCGTTCGATCCGTCGAAGCGTTCGCGCGGATGAACACAGTTGTCGCACATCCCACAATTCTCCTGTGTATACTCTTCGCCGAAGTAATGGAGGAGTTGTCTTCTGCGACATACGGGAGATTCCGCGTAGTACTCCATTTCCTGTAAAAGTACGCGGGCGTTTTCACGCTCCTGAACGGGCTTGTCTTTATTGAATTTTTCGAGCTTGTTGAGGTCGTTGTGGCTATAGAACATCAGGCAGAGGCCTTCCAGTCCGTCGCGGCCGCCGCGACCGGTTTCCTGGTAATAACCCTCCAATGATTTGGGAACGTCGTAGTGAACAACAAAGCGAACGTCCGGTTTATCGATACCCATTCCGAATGCAATCGTCGCTACGATGATGTCGACTTCTTCATTCAGGAAGTCGTCCTGATTTTTCATCCTGACATCCGGATCAAGCCCGGCGTGATAAGGAGCCGCCTTAAAGCCGTTTACATTCAAAAGCTGCGCGATTTCCTCCACCTTTTTGCGGCTGAGGCAATAGATAACGCCCGATTTCCCCTTGTGGTCTTTTAGAAATTTGATCAGCTGTTTTTTCGTCTCCTTTTTGGGTCGGACTTCATAATAAAGGTTCTTCCGGTTGAAGGAGGAAATGAAAACATCCGCTTCCTCCATCTGGAGGTTTTTTTGAATATCGATCTGAACTTTCGGTGTAGCGGTCGCGGTGAGTGCGATGACGGGCATATCACCGAGGTTTTGAATCATTGTTTTGATCTTTCGGTACTCCGGCCTGAAATCATGGCCCCACTCTGAGATACAGTGGGCTTCATCAATTGCCACGAACGAAACATTGACCTTTTTCAGAAATTCGATGGTCTCTTCTTTGTTAAGTGATTCCGGTGCGACATACAGAAGTTTCACCACTCCGTTCATGCAATCTTTTTTGAGCCGGGTTATTTCACCTTTGCTCAGCGTGGAATTCAGAAAGCGGGCATTAACGCCATAAGCATTCATTTGGTCCACCTGGTTTTTCATCAACGCGATGAGCGGCGAAATTACGATCGCCAATCCTTCGCGGACCATGGCCGGTAATTGATAACACAACGATTTACCGGCGCCGGTTGGCATGATCACGAATGTGTTCTTTCCTTCAAGTAAATTTCGGATAATTGTCTCCTGGTTACCCCTGAACTGGCTGTAACCGAAAATCTCTTTTAATCTTTCTTTGAGTAAATCTTTCTCTTCGACCAACATCATTTTCATCTTATAAGAACCTAAATTGTATCTTTGTCCAACTTGAACAAAGCTAATTTTGAAAAGGAATTGAATTTAGTAAAAAATATCAAAAAAATTGCACGGGATGTATTAATAAATGAATCTCTTGCAATTCAAAATCTCACGAATTTAATTGACGAAAGTTTCGAGTCTTGCGTCAAAGAAATTTATTCTGCAAAAGGTCGTGTTGTCGTTACAGGCGTTGGCAAAAGCGCTATTATCGCGAATAAAATTGTTGCCACACTTAACTCCACGGGAACACCGGCTTTATTCATGCATGCTGCAGATGCTATACATGGTGATCTCGGAATGATTCAAGCTGAAGATATAGTAATGTGTATCTCTAAGAGCGGAAACACGCCTGAGATCAAAGTGCTGATCCCGTTACTCAAACGCAGAGGATCCAAGCTTGTTGCCTTAGTGAGCAACACAAATTCATATCTTGCAGCGCAAGCTGATTTTGTGTTGAATGCAACGATTGCAGAAGAAGCATGCCCGCATAATCTTGCACCGACCACAAGCACAACAGCCCACCTGGCTATGGGTGATGCCCTGGCCGTGTGCCTGCTCGAACTACGCGGATTCTCCAGCAACGATTTCGCCGAGTACCATCCGGGAGGATCCCTGGGTAAGCAGCTCTACTTAAAGGTATCTGATATCTATATTCACAACCAGCTGCCGCTTGTAGGGCCTGATTCCCTGCTAAAAGATGTAATTCTTGAAATTTCTTCCAAAAGATTAGGCTGTACCGCTGTAATTGATGCTGAAAAAAATCTGTTGGGCATTATTACCGATGGTGACCTTCGGCGGATGCTTCAGAAAAACATTAATATTGGAAACGTAACTGCTTCCGATATTATGTCAAGAACACCTAAAAAGATCGAAAAAGATGACTTTGCCGTCAAAGCCTTACATCAGATGCAGGAAAACAACATTACACAACTCGTTGTCATGAATGGAGAAAAAATCGCTGGTTTCGTTCACCTCCATGATCTGCTAAAGGAAGGAATCGTATAAAAATGGCGAAATCTCTTTTAAAAGATTCTGTGAGTAACGTTTTTTACAAAACTTTTTACGTCTAAATACTAAATGAACAAAAACTTATTCGTCGTACTCATGGCCGGTGGCGTGGGCGTACGCTTCTGGCCTTATAGCCGAAATTCAAAGCCCAAACAATTTCTGGATGTCCTGGGCACGGGAAAAACGCTCCTGCAATCAACCTTTGACCGATTCCTGCCAATCTGCCCGCCCGAAAATATTTATGTGGTTACACATGAAGAACACGCCGCGCTGGTAAAAGAACAACTACACCAATTGGGTGACGACCAGATTTTGGCCGAACCCATGCGCAAGAATACCGCCGCTTGTATCGCTTATGCCAGCAGCAAGATCATGCTGAAAAACCCCGACGCTGTAGTCGTCGTAACACCATCCGATCATTTGATCATGATGGAAGAAGAATTTCAGGATATCATCAAAAAAGCAGCCGATCAGGCGAAAAGCCAGGATAAACTGATCACATTAGGTATCCCACCCACCCGACCGGAAACCGGGTACGGTTACATTCAGTACCATACCGAAAAGAGTTTTATCAAAAAAGTAAAAACATTCACCGAAAAGCCGGAGTTATCCCTGGCGAAGAAATTTCTTGAAAGCGGTGATTTTGTGTGGAACTCTGGAATCTTTATCTGGGGTGTTCAGGCGATAAACAACGCATTCCACCAATACCTTCCGGAAATGTCTGAGGTATTTGATGACATCCGCGCCAAACTCGGGACACCGGAAGAAAAAGAGGCGATCCTCGGCGCATATGCCCAATGCAAAAATATTTCCATAGACTACGGTATCATGGAAAAAGCCCAAAATGTTTATGTATGCCTCGGTACCTTCACGTGGTCCGACCTTGGATCATGGGCATCTATCCATGAAATTTCCGAAAAGGATGAAAACAACAACGTGATCAATGCTAACGCGCACACATACGAGACCAGGAATTGTATCGTAAAGGGCTCTCCGGATAAACTGATCGTCGTTCAGGGACTAAACGGATATCTTGTAGGTGAATTCGGCAACGTGATCATCGTCTGTGAGAAGGACAAAGAAGAACAATTCCGACGGTTCGTAAACGACGTGAAAGCCTCTCCCAACGCCGTCGATTTCGTTTAAAACCATATCCCGTTTAAGGGAAAAAAATCGGGGACGCGTAACACCGGTCCCCGATTTTTTATTTCTTGTCAGGCATAACTCTGGAATCGCGGTTCGCAATTTCCCAGGCAGTAAGAAAAATACATTGCGTCCGTTGCCTGAGCAAGTCAAAGTTTATTTTTTCCACTTCATCGCTGGGCTTGTGGTAATCTTCATGAATACCATCGAAATAAAAAATTATCGGGATATTATTCTTGGCAAAATTCCAGTGATCCGACCTGTAGTAAAGTCTGTCGGGATGATTCATATCATTATACGTATAATCGAACACCAGATTCGTGTACGTTTTGTTAACGGATTCACTTACCATGTTAAGTTCCGTGGAAAGCTTGTCCGCACCAATCACATACATGTACGGCGGGCTGTTCTTGTGCTGCGGATCACTCCTGCCTACCATGTCGATGTTCAGATCGACAACCGTTTTTTCCAATGGAAACACCGGATGTTGTGAGTAATATTCCGAGCCGAGCAAGCCATGTTCTTCACCGGTCACCGTCATAAATAAAATACTCCTTCGTGGTCCGTTACCATCCTGTTTCGCCTGTGAAAAAACTTTCGCCATTTCCAGCACGGCCACGGTACCCGAACCATCGTCGTCTGCACCGTTGTGGATGAGATCTCCCTGTCCGCCCTCCTTTATGCCAACGTGATCGTAGTGGGCGGTGATAACGATCACCTCTTCCTTCTTGTCAGTTCCCTCCATGTATCCAAGCACGTTCTCCGTACCCACCGTCTTGACAGCGACGGATGTCTTATAGGTCAGTACTGAAGGCTTGATCTTCTTTAGCGATTTTTTCTTCGGTTCATCCGCTGCCGCTTTCGCTAACTTATCCAGGCCTATCCCGAAAAACCGGTCGACTATATGGGGTGAAACTATGAATAATCCGGGTCGTGTATCCTCGTCAAGGTCTGGTGGTGAAAGACTCAGATCTCCTTTCCGGTTGCGCTGAGCCTTGATCTGGCTTGCCAATTCCGCATAGTCGTCCTTTGTCTCGGTATTGCACACCAGCACCATCTTTGCTCCCTTTTGACGGGCGAGGGTTATTCCGCTATTTCCCCCAAGCCATTCATTTTTTGCCAGCATCAGGACAGCCTTGTCCTTCACATCAACCTGCTCGAGATCCGCGGGCGATCCTTTTCCGATAAAAACAAGGGGTAACGTGATCTCGCCTCCGCTGTTATCACCTCCATTATAAGACACTTCTTTAAAATTCGCGAACCGCTGGTTTCCAATGGTGACGTAAGTCTCGCCGGGCACCGTTGTATAGAGCTGAATCGGCTGGTAGTAGCTTCCGTCCAGCGGACCGGTGAGGCCGAGTTCTTCAAAATGAGCACGGATAAATGCGGCAGCCATTTTTTGACCCCTCTTACCGGTGTCGCGTCCCTCCATTGCATCCGACGCCAGGATCGTCAGGTTGTCCCGAAGGGATTCAGTGGAAATCGCGGCTCCATACCGTTGTGGTGCCGGCTCTTGCGCGGAAAGATTTGCACAGCTTGAAAGCACCCATATACCGGCAATTAACTTTATACGATTCATAACGATTTATTTCGATAAGCCGGCAAGATGAACACGTTCGTTGAAATCGGCAAAATCATCCTGTTCAAAAATCAAAAGATTTATGACTACGGAGCTGCAACCCCCTGTTAAATCTCTTTTCCATCAGTTACCTTTGTGGCTCTTGATTCAAAAGCGTAAAATTTCATTAACCTCCTGAAAATCAATCATTTTAATGAACAAACCCGGACAGGTCTTGCAACGAGCAAACGAATTATCCCTGGTCCTCCCCGGCCGGCAACCTGCCGCCACCTGTTTCACTCTTAATAAAATTAATCCCGCATGAAAATAGACTCAAACTATAGCGAAAAATTTGAAACCCGTCATATCGGTCCCGACGCGCTCCAGGTAGCAGAAATGCTGAAGGTCACGAAGGCAACGTCGGTTGACGAGTTGATCGACCAGACCATTCCCGCAAAAATCCGTCTCAAAAATCCACTTTCACTGCCAGCGGCAAAATCGGAATACGAATTCCTGAAAGACTTCAAAAGAATCGCTTCCCGGAATAAGGTATATCAGTCTTTCATCGGGATGGGTTACTACAATACCATTACTCCCGGAGTGATCCTGAGAAACATTCTTGAAAATCCGGGATGGTATACGGCATATACGCCCTATCAGGCAGAAATTGCCCAGGGCCGTCTGGAGGCGCTGATCAACTATCAAACCATGATCATCGATCTGACCGGGATGCAGATTGCAAACGCATCACTCCTCGATGAAGGGACGGCGACGGCGGAAGCGATGCACCTGATGTATGCTTCGCGGAAAGGCTCCAAGAAGAACGCAACGAAATTTTTTGTCGATCAGCATACATTTCCGCAGACGATCGATGTACTGAAGACCCGTTCTGCACCCATCGGTGTTGATCTGGTTATCGGTGATATCAGCACGTTGGATCTCAATGACTCTTCGCTCTTCGCGGTTTTTATACAAAATCCCGACAGCAACGGAGCGATAAAAGACCATACATCATTTGCTTCATCTGCCCATGAAAAAGAAGTCTTTGTTGTGATGGGTGCGGACCTGATGAGTCTTACACTGATGAAATCCCCGGGCGAGATGGGTGCCGATGTGGTCATTGGTTCAAGTCAGCGCTTTGGAGTTCCCATGGGTTTTGGAGGACCACATGCGGCATTTTTTGCCACGAAAGATGAATTCAAACGTCAGATGCCGGGAAGAATTATCGGGGCATCGATAGACGCAAGTGGAAATCCTGGGTATCGGATGGCGCTGCAGACACGTGAACAACACATCCGCAGGGAAAAAGCAACGTCAAATATTTGTACCGCCCAGGTTCTGCTCTCCGTGATGGCGGGTATGTATGCCGTTTACCACGGACCGGCGGGATTGAAAAAAATTGCCGGGCGAATTCATGGGCTTGCAAAAAACCTGGAAGCGGGACTCAGGACATTAGGTTTCAGGCAAGTCAATGAGTTATTTTTCGATACCTTAAAACTGCAGGTGACTGATAAAAAAGCGGTGCAACTGGAAGCCGTTAAACGGGAAGTGAATTTCCGGTACTTTGAAGATAATCATATCGGGATATCCGTCGATGAAATCACTACGCCCGGGGATATCAACATTATCCTTGAAATCTTTGCCGCCGCCTCCGGAAAAAAAACAGGGACAATTTCCCCCAATGGTCAGGAAGTAAAGTGGCCGGAAGTGCTGAAGCGCAAATCACCGTTCTTATCTCATCCCGTCTTCAATACTCATCATTCAGAGCACGAGATGTTACGTTACATCAAGCGCCTGGAAAACAAAGATCTTTCGATGGTGCATTCGATGATCTCACTGGGTTCCTGTACCATGAAATTGAATGCCACCGCCGAGATGATCCCGATCACATGGCCGGAACTTGGCAATATCCATCCGTTCGCGCCGTCTGATCAAACGTCCGGCTACAGTGAAATGATCGGCAGTCTTGAAAGCTGGTTAAAGGAAATTACAGGATTCACGGGCGTTTCCCTTCAGCCCAACAGTGGTGCGCAGGGAGAATACGCTGGTCTGATGGTTATTCGTGCTTATCACCGGGATCGTGGAGAAGGACACCGGAATATCGCGCTTATCCCGGCCTCGGCGCACGGCACCAACCCGGCGAGTGCTGTTATGGCGGGTATGGATGTGGTGGTAGTCAAATCCGATGAACACGGTAAGATCGATGTATCCGACCTGAAAGCTAAAGCAGAACAATACAAGGACAAACTATCCTGCCTGATGGTTACCTACCCTTCAACCCATGGGGTATTCGAAGAATCCATTACGGAGATCTGTGAAGCAATTCACCGGAACGGCGGACTGGTTTACATGGATGGCGCTAATATGAACGCCCAGGTCGGGCTGACATCACCGGCGAATATCGGCGCCGATGTGTGCCATTTGAATTTACATAAGACCTTTTGTATACCGCACGGCGGTGGGGGCCCCGGCATGGGACCGATCTGTTGCAACGACAGATTGAAGGCATATTTACCTGGCCATGCCGTTGTTCGTACGGGAGGAGAAAAGGCTATTCATGCCGTCTCGGCCGCACCATGGGGCAGCGCCAGCATCCTTACCATTTCTTATGCCTATATCGCCATGATGGGCGGTGAAGGACTTACGAATGCCACGAAGTTTGCCATCTTTAACGCAAACTACATTAAGGACAGGCTGGAAGGGCATTTCAAAATTCTTTACACAGGAGAAAACGGCCGGTGTGCTCACGAGATGATCGTGGATTGCCGCGACTTCAAAAAGTCGGGAATCGAAGTCGAAGATATCGCCAAGCGGCTAATGGACTATGGATTCCATGCGCCGACGGTTTCATTCCCGGTAGCGGGAACCCTTATGATCGAGCCCACGGAAAGCGAACCCAAAGAGGAACTGGACCGCTTTGTCGACGCGCTGATCGAGATCAGGAACGAAATCCGCGAAGTCGAAGAAGGCAAAGCCGACCGGGAGAACAACGTATTGAAACATGCGCCGCATACCGCAGCCGTGATAACCGCGGATGAATGGACACGTCCTTACAGCCGTCAGAAAGCGGCATATCCACTGCCCTTTGTGAAAGAAGCGAAGTTCTGGCCTTCTGTCAGCAGGGTTGATAATGCCTACGGCGATCGGAATCTTGTATGCAGCTGCCTTCCTATCGAAGAGTATGCCAAGAGCGAAGAAACTACGACAGCCTGATTTCGACCTCATTCAAATACTATCGTCTTGATAATCCTGTCAAGACGATTTTTTTTGACCAGCAGAAGGATTGCTTTCTTAATTGGATGTAAAGTAAAAGTCACCCATCAGTGAATTGCTTTCCCAGGGAACCTGGTTGTTCTTCGATTCTGTGCTTACTTCTATCCGTACCTGCTTAAAAATCTCTTCAATCGTCATCCCGGGAACATTCATATACTTCATCAGTTTGGAGGTATACAGTCCATTGCGATCGGATCCGTCAGAAGCCGTTTTACCCGGTGCTGTGGAGTAGGCCACGATGGAACCGGTCGGTGCTTCAACGCGCACCATACCTTTCTCGCCTGAACGTGAAAATGATTTAAACGGGCTGTTCCGGCATGCATCCAGGATCATGATATTCAGACGGTTGTTAGTCGTCTCCATGTATTTGAGAATGGAAGAAACACTGATGCACATATCCGGTACTTCTTCCTTGTATTCGTAGTCGGCATCGATCGGTACAAGGAAGTTGTCGCCATCCAGTTGCACACCGTGGCCGGAGTAGTAGAACAATCCGACACCTCCTTTCGCGATCTTTGCCGTAAAAGCACGGACCGCATTACGCATTTCCAGTCTGGTTCCATCGATAACCTTTTCCACTTCGAAATTTTTTTGCTTTAAAAGATCCGCAAGGTCATTGGCATCATTTATTGAATTTTGAAGGGGTGCGATTTTATAGTTCTTATTGCCGATGATCAGTGCCACCCTTTTTTCGTTGCTGGCGGCAACAGACGTACTGTCTTTTTTTGAGCCGGTGATCGAATAAGTACCTTCATCGCTTTTCGCTTTGATAACCGTCTGCGCAAAAGCCTGGGAAACCGCAACCAAAAGGAGGCTAAGAAGAAATGGCTTTGTCATTGGATTGGTCTTTACGTTTCGTTAAATTTCGTTAATAACTCCCGTTCATGAAAGACCCCGGATCACGTTTAATTTTGCTCACTGCTTTTGTTCTGGAGCTCTCGTTTTCGCAGGTGGCCGGCCAGATTATCTCAGCTATCAATCATGAACCGTTCCGGGACAAGGTTCTGATCACGTATACACTGAACGGCCTTGCCCCTCAGCAGCGGATGGAGGTAAACCTGTACTGTTCCGACGACGGTTTTAAGGATGGCCTGAAAAGTATCAGTGGTAACGGCACCGGCGATTATGTCACCGGGAACGGCCAAAAAACAATTATCTGGGACGTACTGAAAGATCGCCCGAAACTGGAGGGAAGTATTTCCTTTGAAATCCGGGCGTTGGTATTCAACGACAACAACACTACCGCGTCGCTCAATACGTCTGCTTCTGCCATCCCGCTGACGACGGAAGAAAAAAAATCCGCTCTTTATGCGGATATGTCCGGTACATTGGGTGCGTACATCATTGAGGCCAAGGACCTCGTCAATGCCTTCCGGAATACAACCGAAGACATCTTTGACGATCCTGTAGCCCTTCGGAAAATCACGGACGCCGTTATCCAGTACAACCAGGCATTCAATACCCTGAACACCGAGCGGATGTCATACGAGAAGCAGGTATTGACCTACTGGAAAAATGAAGCACTCTACAACGACGTCCGTTACCTCTTTGACTATGCATTGGGTGAACTTCATGCCGTGAATGTCCTGGAACTGAACAATGCGCTTTCGAGTATCAACGATATCAGTACCGGCAAGATCTCCGGCAGGAAGAACGAGAAAGAAGCCAGGGAAAGAGTGATCGGAAGCATATTCCAGAACATGAATCAACTGGACAAACGGATCCAGGAACTGGAACGCAGGGCGAACCGGATTTTATACACCCTCTCAAACCGATAAGCATGAAACAGAAGGACACCTCGCTTATGCTGGTGATGTTATTGTTAACATCCGCTGCCGGTTATGCCCAGATTAATAACAACAGACTCCTTCGTATGAGGGACTCGCTGGATTACCTTCTATTGGTAAACCCGTCCTCCTCGGCAATTCTCGTAAAAAAAGGTGAACTGGAAATCTATTCATTCAATACCTTACTAAGCAGTTCCCAGTTCAACGACAAACAGGGAAACAATTCCAACCTTCTGGGCAAGCAACTGCTTTTCAACTCTCTTTTACAACTCAACTATGGTATCGCGCGGAACCGGCGGTTCAATGTTGGGTTGGATGTAAGTTATCGTGCTTACAGGTATGACCTGGACAAAAACGCTTCTGTGTTCTCCCTTTTTGAAAGCAACCCGCAGAATGTACGATCGGTTACATACGCGGGGCCCAGGGTTCGTATTCAACCCTTCAGGAAGATCAGGAATCTCACCTACCAGAGCTATGTATGGATTCCCATTGCAAAAGACACGCGCCAGGGTGCGCTCGGCAGCACCAAAATAAACTGGGGTCATACGGTCTTCTGGTACCGGTACTTTAACAGCAAGATTGGCGTTTTCGGGCAGGCTAACTTCGCCTTTGCCTTTCCCGGTAAAAACAGTGCAGCGGGCGCCAAAACGGAATTTTATCTTCCGCTGAGCGCGTCGGTCAGCTTCGTAGCCACACGCAAGGATATTTTCTTTGGCTCATTGTCTTACAGCTGGATCAACGAGGATATCGGAAATATCACGGAGGGGGCTGACAGTGACTTTTCGCAATACGGACTGGGTTACCAGCGGATCATTTCAAAACGATTCTTCGCCAACATCAGCTACAACGGCACGATCTTCTCAAGAAATACCGGGAAGTGGAGCGGCGTCAATCTTGGTGTGCGCTACCTGTATTAATTGCAACTCGTCTCGAAAGCCTGAACGGAGAAGTCAGACGACTGTACGATCCGCAATTGTCTTCCCGCGTTATCGGTAAGCAGCATGTAAAACGGAATTCCTTCAACAACATACCCTGTCAGCTTCAGTCCGCCGGCGCTGTTGAGTTCAATTCGTCCCTTGTTCCAGGTTCCTGTCCAGGCCCGCACCAACGTCTCGGATACATTGCTGCCAAACTCATCCCGTACAATAATAATTTCCTCAAAATGACAGAATGTACCGGACGACAGTACCAGCCCATTGTCGATCTGGAAATCGCCGCGGATATTATAACAGGTGGCGGTGTTTCCGTCCCCGGAGAGCGAATACGTATTGATCCATGTTGCACTTAGATCACCCTGGGCGAAATTGACGGGCAGCGGGGGAGGTATGATGATGGCGGGTGGCGGAAAGACACCCGGCGGCGGCGCACTCAACACCTGATAGTTGGAAGTAATCACACCAACATCATCGCTAGTATAGTATAGGGCAAGCGTTTTATTCTGGTTTGATGCGACATTGATATCATCGGGTACTTTTGTTGTTAAATAGTTGAATCCTTTCTGATCAACTCCATTTGTTCCGATCGTCGGAATTTTATTATCCAGCGTGACCTTTCTGACATTCGCAAGATTTGTGCCTTCGATCAGGAAAGCCCAGGATGCCGGATTATTGTCCGGTGAAAGTTTTGCTATGGTTGGCGTGCCTAGCAGAGAGAACGTCTGGTTATTCGAATTGTCGGTATTCGTTTTCACGTTGACATTTATACTTCGGCTGAAAGCGCCATTCACCGTTGCCGGGACCCTTACTTCGATCTTTGTAGCCGTAGCGGATATAAATGTGGATGTCGTCACTCCGTCGAACGATACATGGACGAGGTTTGAAAGATTTGTGCCGTTGATCGTAACTTTTTCGTTGATCGTTCCGCTGGATGGAACGATAGAAGTAATAGTTGGCTTACCCACTACGGTAAAATCGGTGCCGCTGGAAATTGGCGTCGTGACAGCATCTGTCTTAACCGTGATCCTTCCGGTCGCGGCCCCTGCCGGAACATCCACAAGCAATTGTGTGGGAGAGGCGGATTTTACCACGGCGAGCACATTGTTGTAAAAACGGACTTCGGGATTATAATGAAGATTTGTTCCCGTAATAACAATTGGAGTACCGACCGGGCCGCTCAGGGGCAGAAATCCCGAAATTACGGGAGGAGCGATGATCACAAAATCCGCGGGACTATTGTTCGTCCCGGACGCATTTGTCGCGCTGATACGTCCTGTAACAGCACCCGCAGGAACTTTTATAACGACCTGGTTATCGGTTCCGGGTGAAACTTTCGTCGCTGTAAGGTTATTCGAAAACTTGAACGTGGCACCGGTCAGGTACGTACCGGTGATCGTTACCTCTTTGTCAACACCACCTTGCAACGGTGAGACTGTTGTAATAACGGGTTTGGCGCTGACTGTAAAGTCGGCCGGGCTTATTGCTCCGTTTACATTTATCCGGCCTGTCACCGCGCCGGGCGGAACCTGACAGATAATTTCAGTTGGTGTCGCTTTTGATACGGTTGCTGTAATGCCTCCCCCGAATTTGACGTCGGGAGCCCCTGAAAAATTGGTGCCTGTGATAGTCACCACGGTGCCGATTGTTCCGGAAGCGGGAGACACCACCGTTATCTGCGGTGTTCCGGCTATTGTGAAATTATCAGAAGTCTCGAATGTATTCCCGCTGCTGATCACCGATATCCTTCCCGTAACGCTACCCGTAAGTACTTCCACTTCCATCTGGGTATCCGTTACACTAATGATCTTCAGATCCTTTACACCAATACGGGCTGTTGTGACGGCAAGGAGGTTGAGCCCCTTAAGGGTGATCCTGGTACCTATACCTCCGAACGTGGGTGAAAAACTGCTTATCAGAGGCGCTCCCTGAACGGCGAACACATCGGCAGATACCCCTGTACCGGCAGGCGTGGATATGGAAATCTTGCCGCTGCTTGCTGTCGCCGGGACTTTTGTTTTTATAACGGTACCTGTATTCGAAACGATCACAGCCGGAGTTTCTGCAAATTTGAGCTCAAACGCTCCCTGGAAATTCAACCCGGTAACCGTTAGATCCGCCCCCGCCGCACCGGACAACTTATCGAGCGAGTTGATCTGGGGTTTCGGTGTGACTTCAAATTTTTTGCTTGTCTTGGCTGCTCCACCGTTGCCCGTGACGTGAATGGTGTCTGTCACTGCTTCCTGGGGTACACGGACTTCTATCTGGCCCGCTGAAACGGAAAGTATCTCCGCCTCCACGGAACCAAATGTCGCGTGATCGATATAAGTCAGTCGTTGCCCAAGAATTCGGACCGTCGTTCCCACAGGCGCTTTCTCCGGAGTGAAGGATGTGACAACGGGCGGCAACAGTACCGTAAAGGCGGCGGGTGGCTCGGTTTCGCCACTGGTAGTAGATACCCGGATGTCAGCGGCGTCGGGTGATAACCCAGGGGGTACTGTAACTTCCAGCGTATCGCCTGTCAGTTTTTTATAAACAGCGGAAATCGGATTTGCCTGATCCGGCGACTTAAATCTGACGCCATCTACGCCCGTAAAAAACCGGCCCGCGACTTTGATCTTGGTTCCGATCCCGGCCTTGTCCGGAATTACCTTTGTTATCTTCGGTTTCGGCGGAATGATCGTTACCGACAGTGAAGTAGATCTTCCGTACTTTGTCTGCACGTATAACAACGTTTCGGTTGCCTGTTCAACAACCGGGACGATGATCGTTGCCTGTGTCAGCGTGGGGGTACCGGCAGGTGATACTGCCGTTTCGCCAAGGAAAATCGTGAGTGTCGCCGCATCGAAATAGTTTCCGGTAAGTATCAGCGTTTCGTCGGATGTAACAGGCGTCTTACTTACCGAGACCAAAACCGGCGGCAGCAGTACTTCATCACGAATACATCCGTTCAGGAGCGCGATACTGGCCAGCAGGAATATGGAATTCTTCAACTTTTTCATCGTTGAATCAGGATTCGTTTCGAGATTCTCTTACCACTTTCCGTGACAAGAGTAAAATAATATATGCCGTTTGCCAGGTGACCCGCGTCGACGGGCGATTCCGACAAGACCGGAACGGGGTTGGCCAATACTTCCATACCCCGGGCATCGTATATTTCAAAACTATAGAAACCGGGATAAGTCACATTGAACTGGCCACGCGAAGGGTTCGGTGCGATAACCAAACCCGGATCGTCTTTTTCAACAGCGGTTATGACACAGTCGTTGTTCCACTCAACCGAGTCGGCACACGTACCGCTGGATTTGACGATTATATAAATCCCCGATTTTTCCGCCGACTGAAGTCCGGGCAACGCCGCGGAATTTCCCTTACGGTAGATTGAATATTCGCCGAATACATTTTTTATGTCCTGTACAATAGCGGACCATTCAGTGGGAAACGCGTCACATTCGACCTCAAGCAAAGACAGTTCAGGCTTTGGGTTGATCTGGACCTGAATAGCATCGGTGAGTAACGTCTTGCCGCAGGGAGAAAGCAATTCACACGTATAGGATCCCGCGTCGGCAGTGGTCGCTTTGGCGATGACGAGCGTCCCGGTTTTTACACCGGAGATGGCCGATGTGTTGGACAGGTTGACACCGTTCTTTTTCCACTGATAAGTCTGAACTGTGCCGGTGGCCGAGGCCAGCAGGGAAATTTTTTCATCGTTGCAATGCTGCCGGATCTGTACCCCCGGCTCCAGCGTCAGCCCCGTTGTCAGCTCAAGTTTGATAATTCCGCTGACCTGGGCGGCACCACAACCGGACGATACATCGCACGTATAGTTCCCCGCATCGCTATCCTTGACACTTGTAATAAACAACTCTCTCGCTGTACTTCCGATAATCCCGTCACCGTCGGTTAAGGCTGAGCCGTTCTTCTTCCACTGGAAGGTGACAAGTCCGGCGGTGACCGTAACAGACATTTTTGCCACGGCTCCTTCACACAACTGAAGGTCGGCTGATTTTGAATTAATCGAAGGGGCGGTTCCGATCGCAAGCTGGGCGACTGTAGAAATCACTTCGTTACCACAGGAACTGGATACCGTACAGGAGTATTGACCTTCCTCCGCCGGTGTTGTCGAAGAAATGTTGAGAGTCGCCGTATTGACACCGCTGTACTTTCCGCCATTTGTTAACGCCGTATTACCCTTCTTCCAGGCATAAGTCAGGCCCGATCCCGTTGCCGCGACTGAAAAGGAGGTAGATGCCCCCGAACAAATTTCCTTGCTCACGGGTTGCTGCGTGATCTGTACGGAGGCAATGATCGTCAATGTACCGGCGGAAGATGTAACGGGGTTGCCACACGTGCCTGTAATCACACAGGAATAGTCACCGGCATCGCTTCCTTTTACATCCTTTATACTCAGCGTGGCGGATTTTGTGCCCACATACAACGCGCTTTCGGTTAGATTCACGGTTCCTTTCCTCCATTGATAGGTTATCCCGGTACCCGAGGCGGCAACCGAAAATACAGCGGTTGATCCCGCGCATACACCGACCGATACCGGTTGACCGGAAACAGACGTTGTTCCCAGCAAAGTCAGACTTGCTTCCTGGCTTACCAGCGGCGAAGCGAAACAGTCGCTTGTAACCTCGCAATAATACTCAGCCACATCAGTGGAGGCTATGTTTTTAAGCGTCAGTGTATTCGTTTTTGAACCTACTACGGTGGCGCTTTCATTCAATACCGTGTTTCCTTTTTTCCACTGATACTTTACATTCTGTCCACCGGACGTAGCGACCTGGAATACGGCATCGGTTCCTGTACACTGACTGACATTTTGAGGCTGGGTTGTTATGGTGGAAGGTGCCGTAAAAGTAATACTTACGGCCTGGCTGGTAAGCTTTCGCTCTGGGTCGTCGAAAGGCACATAACAGACGTCAAATACTTCACACGTATATGAGCCTGCATCGTCTGTTGGATTCGCGGATTTTACAGTGAGCGTCGGTGTATTCACACCCGCGTATTTCGAATTGTTGGTAAGGATGACGGACCCTTTCTTCCATTGATACAGCAGTCCCTGACCGGTTACTGAAACGGTAAATTGCGCATCCGCCCCCTGGCACACCGTTGTGCCGGATGGCTGCGATGAAATACTAAACGGGATCTTCCCGCAGGGCGTAAATTTTTTAAGACAACTATAATCGGTTGGCAAAATGTAGCTTCCCTGGTAGTCTACGGCAAGGCCGGTGTTGGGGATACTGAAGAAGAGCGGGTCGTCAATATCAACCGCAGAGGAATTCATCCTGTAAAACGCGCTGGATCGTTGGTCAAAACCGTCGATGACGTTAACGGTCACCGTACCGTCGGACTCCACCTCGATTGCCTTGTAATCAAACGTCCGGTAGTAGAATGTCTGAAGGTTACGGAACAGTGCGCCGGTAAAATTGCTATTGACTTTGTATATGGAATGAAGACCTGTGCCTGTTGTTCCCAGAACAAAAATGGAATTGCCCGGCCCAAACTGTGATACCGTATTTCCATAGTCAAGCAGGATATTGTCGATACCGCTTCCATTGCCTGCGTTTATCTTATAAATAATCGTCGTGAAATCATCAGAGAGGAAACAATAGAGGTTATTATCCGGACCAAGCTTGATCTCCCTCGCTGAAATGTTATTGTTGATTGCGGATTGCCATTGCAGTGTCCCACCGGATGAATACTTGATGAGCATAAATCCTCCGTTGTTATAATCGTTACCGATCACATAAACGTCGCCGTTTCCGGCTGAGACAACGGCATTTCCGTTACCATCGGCTATCGTCTTCTGCCACGCCATTGTTCCATTTGAGGAATACTTGATCAGTAACAAACCTGACGTACTAAAGTCGTAACCTGTGACATAAACGTTATCCGAATCATCCGTACTGATTCTGTTTACATACTGATTGGAATAGGTCTTTTCCCATGCGAGTGAACCATTCGAATTGTACTTGATTAAACGGGTGGAGTTGTTGTGTATCGCCAGCACATTTCCGCTGTTGTCAATACGGTAGTCCACAATGTTTGCGGTCAACGTTTTCTCCCAAAGTTTGGAACCTTCTTTCGATACCCGGTAGATTTTGGCATCCCCAGCCATCACAAATTCCTTGCTTGCGTTATAGCGGATGGTGGATTTGAAATTGTAGCTATTGCCGTTGTCCGGATCGTCGGTAAAGCCGCTGATGGTAAGGCACTGCTCATAATATTGTGCGCGGGCGCACACGGCCGCAACCAGCAAAAAGAGCAAGCCAAGGTATCCTTTCATGAGTAAAGCCACTATGGAGGATAGGTAAGTTATGGAAAATCGGCTAACCTGCAATGGACAGGCCTGATATAATTCTACCGCGTACCGTACTTATCCAGCAGAAATACGAGGGCGGCGATAGATCCAGCTCCGAGCTCCAGCTCGCGTTTGTTCACTTTGTCGAATGTATCCTCGGACGTATGGTGATAATCGAAATAGCGTTGAGAATCGGGCAAAAAGCCAATCAGTGGCACGCCAAGAGCTTGTAGTGGTCCGATATCCGCGCCGCCGCCCGACTGGCTGAAATCAGTGAGCCCATAGGGTTCAAGCAGTGGTTTCCAGCTCTTGATTTTTTCCCTGACTGCTTCGTCGGCACTCATGGAAAATCCACGTGGTGTAAACCCACCCTCGTCCGACTCGATCGCCGCGAGGTGTCTTTCATTCGTCTCCTTTACCAGCCTTGCATACTCAAGCCCGCCGCGAAGACCGTTTTCTTCATTCATAAAAAGGACTACACGAAGAGTACGCCTGGGTTTTATTCCTAAAATCCTGAAAAGCCGCAACACCTCCATAGCCTGTACGCAGCCGGCACCGTCGCCGTGCGCTCCCTGGCCGAGGTCCCAGGAATCGAGATGCCCGCTGACCAGGATAACTTCGTCAGCATACTCCGATCCTCTGAGTTCACCCACAACATTAAATGAAGGCGCGTCCGGCAAAATTTCACAGTGAGTTTCAAAGTAGAACTGAATATCTTTTTCATCTTTCAGGACCTTGCTCAGCCTGTCGGCATGCGCAGTGCTGATGGCGATAGCCGGAATCTTCACCTCCCCGGGTGCATAAACCAATGCGCCCGTATGAGGATATACTTCGCTGTTTACACCCATGGAACGAACGATCACACCTGTGGCGCCGTACCGTGCGGCTTCCGATGGTCCGAAAGCTCTTTGGTCAACGGCCCGACCATACGCTGAAAAGGTCCGGATTTCAGTTGGGTCCATGGCCCGGTTAAAAAAAACTATTTTGCCGCGAATATGTCTTTCTCCCAGTCTTTTCAGATCCTCGAGACCTCTTACCTCAACAATACTACCGGTCAAGCCCTCGGGTCCCGTTCCAATGGAACCGCCCAGCGCACATACATTGACCTCCACGGTTCCCGCCTTTTTGGAGTGGAGGATACGACCAATCTCCTTTTGTCCACGCACCCAGTGCGGCACATTAACCGGTTGCAACCAAACCGAGTCAGCAAAATTTTCCAGCTCATGCCGGCTCCATTCGACACCGGCCGCGGCCCCCGGAGAACCGCTGAGACGGGATCCTACCTGCGTGGTCAGGTACTGCAGCCAGGTGTAGGATTTACCCTGGAGAAGTGCTTTGTCAAAAATCTGCCTGATCGCATCTTCGTCGGATTGTGCGACTGATACTAATGGCAAGGTCATCAGTACAAAAAATAAAACTCTGATCATATCAACGTGTATGGATGATGCAGGAAAATAAGCGATTTTTTTACGATTTACTGACAAAACATCTTTGCCGGAAAACCGCAATTTCAGATCGAATGAATGAAATCAATTCAATCGTTTGAAATCCCGGTAAAGACCAAGACCTTTGTGTACCTGTTCCCCTAATCTTAAACAAAACGAACCATGGGATTTCTATTCGACTCTTTCGAGAACTGGAAAAACTATTGTAACGAGAATAAAATGTCTTTAAGCGAGGTGGTCCTGGAGTACGAGCGGATTCAGAAAGGCAGAACGACTGAGGAGACGAAAAACGGATTGGCGATTGCATGGAAAGTAATGAAAGAAGCTGTCCACACCGGGCTGGAGGAGAATATGCAATCCCGGTCCGGAATGATCAACAATGGCGCGAAGAAAGTGTACCGTTACCCGAAAGCGGTACTGTCGGTTGAATTCCAGCATTTGATCGCCCGTGCATTGGCTGCGAAGGAGGTAAATTCCTGTATGGGTAGAATCGTGGCGGCACCGACAGCGGGTGCCAGTGGAATTATGCCGGGTGTGTTGTTCACCCTTCAGGAAATTCACGATATCGAAGACGACAAGATTATTGAGGCGATGCTGATCGCCGCCGGCATTGCATTGATCATGGAACAACGGGCGTCGATCGCCGGTGCTGTCGGCGGATGCCAGGCGGAAACCGGAACAGCAGCCGCCATGGGGTCCGGTGCCATCGTATTTTGCCTGGGTGGAACAACGGAACAGGTATTCAACGCCGTAGCGATTACCGTGCAATGTATGCTCGGACTGGTATGCGACCCCGTTGCGGGGCTTGTAGAGGTTCCCTGTGTCGTTCGCAACGCCAGCGCTGCTGCTATTGCCAACAGTTCCGCCCAAATTGCACTCGCCGACGTGAGCAGCGTGATCCCGGTAGATGAAGTGATCGAAGCGATGGGAGAAATCGGTGCAAGCATGGAAACACGTTATAAAGAGACCGCCCTGGGAGGTTTAGCCACGACAAAAACGGGACAAATGATCGCAAAGCGAGTGTTGATTCGGGATATTGAAATCCTCCCCGATGAAGGCGTTTGATCACTTCATGTAATCGGGCAAAAACTCATTCCCGAAAAAGTAAATGATCACACTGAAAACCACGGACCAGAACGATGCGCTGATAAACATCGACACGATCAGTTTGTTCTTTGGCGTACCAAAACTTAAAGCAAGCACCGTTCCGCCGATAGGGGTAAGGATAAGGGGTGTGAGTGCGGCCACTCCGGCTATTCCGTATTTTTTCCAGATACCAATAAATTTTCTGTTGCGTTCGGAAAATGTTTTCCTTTTCGGAAAAAACCGTTTGATCACCTTTTCCCGGATAAAATCTCCGAAGAAAGCAAAAGCCAGCACAACGGTCATCATACCGGCCACTGTAGTCAAAATTGTAGTCAACAAAGTCAGGCCCGCGGCATATCCTCCGACAGGGCCGAACACAAACTTTATCATCGAAGAAAAGTAGACCGGAATTGCTTTAAGGATTTCTTCCCACATAGATCACCGCATTACACCTTGTCGCCAAAGCAGAGATCCCCGGCATCACCGAGCCCGGGAACAATATAAAATTGATCATTTAACCGTTCGTCTATAACACACGTCCAGATCGAATGTGGAGTCTTTAAATTATTCGCTATGTAATTTAAACCTTCCGGAGCGGCCACCAGCGACACGATATGGACATGCGAAGGTGTTCCATGCTTCATCAATGCCCCGATGGAGCGCACAAATGATTTTCCCGTTGCCAGCATCGGATCGATCAATATGACTTCGCGCGCCTCGAGCCCCGGTGTCGCAAGGTACTCCAGGTTTATCATTACTTCGTCACCCCCTTCTTTCCGGTAGGCACCTATAAATCCGCAATCCGAACGATCAAAATAATTGAGAAACCCCTGGAAATAAGGTAATCCAGCACGCATCACAGTTATTAAGACGGGCTGTTCGTTCAGAACCTCTACAGCTGCTGTGCCCAGCGGCGTCAGAATATCTTTACGTTTATACGTAAGCTTTTTTGATACTTCATATGCCATGATTTGTCCGAGCCGCTCAATGTTCCTTCTGAATCGCATCCTGTCCTGCTGAATCGTTTTGTCACGCAGTTCGCCGATAAATTGATTGGCAACCGAATCCTGCTCGCATAAATTGAAAACCACCATTTTGAATTTTTTTCTCACCAAAATTTAGAATAAAGTTGTGGGAAGAACTAATACGCCTGACGAAAGAAAACTCCCCACCAGGGAAGTAGCCGGGCACACCACATTAAACCAACTACCGATGAAGGTCCTTAAACAACTCTGCGAAATACATGCTCCTTCCGGCAATGAAGTAAGAATGAAGGATTTCATCCTTAAATATGTGAAGAAGGAAGGCAAAAAATGGAAAGTAATACCGGAGGTATTCAGCGGTGAAGAATTTCAGGATTGCATTATCCTGAAGTTTGGCCGGCCGCGCACGGCGATTTTTGCTCATATGGATAGTATCGGTTTTACGGTGCGATATTTCAATCAACTCCTCCCCATCGGAAGCCCCGACGCGGAAATGGGGACAAAGCTGGTCGGTGAAGACCGTCATGGCCCGATTGAGTGTGAACTGGAATTCGACAAGGAGAATCATGCCTTTTACAAATTTGGCCGGCAGATAGAACGGGGCACGGAGCTTACCTATAAGATCGACTTCCGGGAGAGCAAACAGTTTATTCAATCCGCGTACCTGGACAACAGGCTTGGGATATACAATGCATTAAAAGTTGCCGAAACGTTAACCGACGGTGTGATCGTATTCAGCTGCTGGGAGGAACATGGCGGAGGTTCAGTTCCTTTTCTGGCGCGGTTCATATATGAAAAATGGAACATCACCCAGGCGCTCGTTTCGGATATTACCTGGGTGTCAGATGGCGTGGAACCTGGCAAAGGAGTTGCAATCTCCATGCGCGACAGGAACCTGCCCCGACGGAGTTACGTGGACAGGATCGTTGCCATCGCACAAAAAAAGAAAGTGGATTTTCAGCTGGAGGTTGAAGGCAGCGGTTCAAGCGATGGCCGGGAATTGCAGACGTCCCCTTATCCTTTCAACTGGTGCTTCGTCGGGGCTCCGGAACAAAATCCACACACCCCTGATGAAAAAGTGCATAAGCATGACATAAGAACGATGATCGAGCTGTATGAATGCCTCATGAAAGAATTGTGACTAAACCCTTCATGTTCAAATGTGTGCCCCCAAAACACGTGGCGTTCTTCCGATCCGGGATGACGCACCTCACGGGCTGTGTCAAAAACAACACGGACACGCAATATCATGAGCATGAAAATTCGCCGGCGTACCCGGTAACTCCGTTACACCGGACCTTCAGGGAATTTTGTTCCGCTGATAAGAAAACGTGTTGCACGGGCTGGTAAGTTTTGTCAACTTATGTGCAAATTCAAACCCAATGAAAAACTCAACCACTTCAAGAAGAGATTTTATTAAGTCCACCGCTATTGCCGGTGCCGGATTATCCATTATTCCGTCAGGCGTGCTGTTCGCGAAAGAAGTGGAACCACGTGTAAGAGTCGGTTTTATCGGTGTGGGTATGCGTGGGCAAAATCACCTGGATCTTGCTTTGCGAAGAAACGATGTAGATGTCATTGCGATCTGCGATATCCAGCAACGGATGATCGACGAAAGCAAGGATCTTATTAAAAAATCCGGTAAGCCAATGCCGCAGGTGATCATGGATGGTCCTCAGGGCTATAAAAAGCTGCTTGAAAATAAAAACATCGACGCCGTTATCATTTCAACGCCGTGGGAATGGCATACCGTGATGTGCCTGGATGCCATGAATGCTAAAAAGTATGTGGGTTGCGAAGTGATCACCGGAATGACAGTGGAGGAATGCTGGCAACTGGTACATACTTCAGAACAGACAGGCATGCCGTTAATGATGCTCGAGAATGTCTGTTACAGGCGCGATGTCATGGCTGTATTGAATATGGTGAGACAAAACATCTTCGGCGAGATCATTCACCTGCA
Source organism: Chryseolinea sp. (assembly GCA_041742155.1). GTDB lineage: Bacteria > Bacteroidota > Bacteroidia > Cytophagales > Cyclobacteriaceae > Chryseolinea. The sequence goes on from JBGSJE010000020.1 coordinate 361,756, forward strand.
GGGAGGTTATCAGCACGATCTTCGGGAAGTCAAATTCAACGACGGTAAGAATCCCTACGGCGGTGGTGTCGAGTTTGGCGAAAAAGGATTTTCCGAAGCCAGCTGGCGAACGTTACATTCCGTTAATCGCGACGGAGACCTGTATCCCACCCACGGGATCGGGCCGGTGGCGATGATGATTGATATCAACCGGGGTAATCGCTTTACTGAACTGGTTTCCTATTCTTCGAAAGCAAGGGGTCTGCACGAATACGTTGTCAAGGTGGGAGGGGAAAATCACCCGAATGCAAAAGTGAACTTCCGGCTGGGGGATGTTGTCACCACCATGATCAAATGTGCAAAAGGTGAAACCATTCTCCTGCAGCACGATACGAATCTTCCACGGCCATACTCGATCGGATTCCGTGTGCAGGGTACAAAAGGCATCTGGATGGATGTTAACAATTCAATATACATAGAAGGAAAAAGTAAAAAAGCCCATGAATGGGATGACGCAGCCGAATGGCTGGCCGCCAACGACCATCCGCTCTGGAAAAAATTTGGAAACGACGCCGCCGGCGCGGGACACGGAGGAATGGACTGGTTCGTGCTAAATGCTTTTTTTGAATCGGTGAAAAGGAAAACCGGTACACCTCAGGACGTGTATGATGCGGTAACGTGGAGTGCCATTACACCTTTATCCGAGACCTCTATCCGGTTAGGAGGCGAAACAATTGATTTCCCGGATTTTACCCAGGGCCAGTGGATGTACCGAAAAAATGAATTCGCCAGAACCGACGCATACTGATTGTATGGGGGCCCGGTTGCTTTTTCTTTTATTAACATTATCTCTCACCGCCGCACAGGATAGTTTTTTTTCACAACTGTCAGATGCGGCCATTGAACTGACCCGGCAAAAAGTGGATTATGATCCCGCTTACTTTGTCATCGCGTATCCCAATGGCGACGTGCCTCAGGGGAAAGGTGTTTGCACGGATGTGATCATACGGGCTTATCGGAAATTGGGAGTGGACCTGCAGAAAGAAGTGCACGAAGATATGTCAGGTAACTTTCATTTATATCCGAAGAACTGGGGCCTGAAGAAACCCGACAAGAATATAGATCACCGGCGGGTGCCTAACCTGATGACGTATTTCAAACGTCATGGGAACAGCCTTGAGATTTCTAAGGATCCCGCGCAGTATCAACCCGGAGATCTGGTGACGTGGGACCTTGGCAAAGGTATCGCGCACATCGGTATTGTGATCAACAAAAAGTCTGCAGACAACACCCGCAACCTGATTGTGCATAACATTGGAAATGGCCAGGAAATCACCGATTGCCTGTTTAGTTTCAAAATTACAGGGCATTACCGCTACAAACCTGTTCGCTGAAAAAAAGAAGAAACATTCGGTGTGAACAGATGGATGTCTTCCGAATTCTAAGATTCTGTTATTTTTGCACTCCCTAAAACGGGGGAACCGGTATGCAGATTAAGGATCTACAATTCAAAAAATTTATTGGCAAGTCAAAGGTGCAGCATCAGGTCAGAGCCCTGGCCGAACAGATCAACACGGATTATAAAGACAAATCCCCGGTCTTTCTTCCCATCCTCAATGGTTCGTTTATGTTCGCGTCAGACCTCATCAAACAGGTGGAAATTCCCTGTAAGGTCTCATTTGTGAAAGTTTCTTCATATGCAGGCACCGCCAGTTCCGGCCAGCTCAAAACACTCATTGGCCTGGAGGAAAGTTTATTCAACCAGGATATAATCATCATTGAAGATATCGTCGACACCGGGCTGACACTGCAGAAGATAGTGGATGAGTTAAAAAGTCTGGGGACAAAATCGGTTGAAGTGGTTGCCCTGCTGAGAAAACAGATGGCTCGCGAAAAAATGATCGATGTAAAATATGTCGGATTTGAAATTGAGAATGAGTTTGTACTGGGTTACGGACTTGACTACGATGGTTTCGGACGGAACCTGGAAGATATCTATCAATCAACAGGGTAAAATTCGGAACAGGCATTCATAAATCAAACTTCATTTCCTTATCTTCGTCAGCTAAATTTAAGTCAAGGCCCTCCGCCACATAAACAAGACAAGTTCATGATCAACATCATTCTCTTCGGCCCGCCGGGCGCAGGTAAAGGTACTCAAAGTGCCAAGCTCATTGATAAGTATGCGCTTACCCATATCTCAACGGGGGATCTTTTCCGGAAACATCTGAAAGAAGGAACACCATTGGGAAAACTTGCACAGGATTATATGGCGAAGGGGAATCTGGTTCCCGACCAGGTTGTGATTGACATGGTCGATGATAAAATAAAATCCAGTGGTGAGATCAATGGTATTATCTTCGACGGGTTTCCAAGAACTACGCCTCAGGCAGAAGCACTCGACAGGCTGTTAAGTTCTAAGAATGCGCCTATCAAGGTACTCGTGGAGCTTGTTGTCCCTGAAGAAGAATTAAAGAAAAGGCTGGCTGAACGGGCAATCAAGGAAAACCGGCCCGACGATGCAAAACCCGAAGTCATCGCGAACAGGATTTCGGTTTATAAGGCCGAGACAATTTCTGTTGCCGATTATTATAAGAAACACGGTAAGTATTCTTCTGTGGTAGGTGTTGGCGAGATTGAGAACATCTTCTCGAATGTCTGCCATGAAATAGACAAGAGCCTCTTGCTTTAACCGGTCGCGGCAAGTGTAAGTAGTGACGCCTACACCATGTTCCCTTATCTTTGTATCCTGTAACGCTATAACTACTTGGCTTCTCCTAATTTTATCGACCACGTTAAATTTTGTTCCCGGTCGGGACACGGCGGTGCCGGCTACCTGCATTTTCACCGTGAAAAATTCATTCAGCACGGAGGCCCCGACGGCGGTGACGGCGGACGAGGCGGACATGTCATCCTGAGAGGAAACGCCCAACTCTGGACGCTGCTGCATTTAAAGTACCGTAAACACGTTATTGCTACAGCCGGTAACAGGGGCGAAGAGCAAGACAGGACAGGTGCCGATGGAAAGGATGAAATCCTGGAGGTTCCGCTCGGTACACTGGCAAAACGGGCCGACACCGATGAAGTACTCTTTGAGATCACAGAAGACGGAAAAGAATACATCCTGACACCAGGGGGACGGGGAGGTAAAGGCAATGCTTTCTTCAGAACCTCAACCAACCAGGCGCCGCAACATGCCCAGCCCGGCGAGCCTGGTAAAGAGGAATGGATTGTGCTCGAACTAAAGTTGCTGGCGGATGTTGGCCTCGTCGGCTTTCCGAATGCCGGCAAATCCACACTGCTTTCCGTCGTTTCCGCCGCGAAGCCAAAGATCGGCGACTATCCGTTTACGACACTAACGCCTAACCTGGGTGTTGTAAGTTACCGTGATGACCGTTCATTTGTAATGGCCGATATTCCCGGCATTATCGAAGGTGCCGCCGAAGGAAAAGGATTGGGCATCCGTTTCCTCAGACACATTGAACGAAACTCTCTCCTCTTATTTTTGATACCCGCCGACTCGCCGGATATTAAGAAGGAGTACGAGATCCTCCTCCATGAATTGGACCAATACAACCCGGAACTACTGGACAAGAAAAGAATATTGGCGATCTCCAAATCTGACATGCTGGATGACGAATTGAAAAACGAAATAAAAAAAGAACTTCCGGAGGATCTGCCAGGCTTGTTTATCTCCTCCCTGACCAATCAGGGTATTATGGAATTGAAAGATCTGATCTGGAAAAACTTGCACTAAAACCACGACCGGACCGTATTTCCTGCCATCATGGGCACCAAAGTCCATACTGTTCTAATGTCAGTTTGGCATTACGGAACCTTTGGCAAAATTGTTGACATTTGCCCCTTGTTCAATCCCCGTGTCTTCAGGGCCGGCTAAAAACAATAAAAATGAATCAAAACGAAGAAATGGTTTCCGAGAACAGTGAAGCAACGGAAAATGTGGCAGCTTCCCAGGAAAGTGTGAATACGGATGAAGTCAATGGAATGAATGAATTAACCAAAATTCAGGGTGAGCTCGCGGAGCAAAAGGAGAAATTTATCAGGTTGTATTCAGAGTTTGAGAACTTCAGGCGCAGAACGGCGAAGGAAAAGCTTGAGATGATCCAGTCTGCCAACGAACAATTGGTAAAAACCCTGCTCCCGGTCGCAGACGACTTCGAGCGCGCCGAAAAATCTTTTAAAGACAGGAACGATAAAGAGCTTGAAGGATTTTTTCTCATCTATAATAAATTCAGAAAAACCCTGGATCAGGCGGGCGTAAAGGCAATGGAAATAAAACCCGGGTCGGATTTCAATGCTGACCTCCATGAAGCCATCACCCAGATACCCGTTGAAGACGGATCGCTCAAAGGCAAAGTGGTCGATGTGGTGGAAAAAGGATATCTGCTAAATGATAAGTTAATACGCCATGCAAAAGTTGTTGTTGGGAGCCTTTAAGAGGCGATGACTTCAACAAACTTTCAAACCAACATTCATTCATGTCAACAAAAAGAGACTATTACGAAATACTGGGCGTAAGCAAAACGGCAACTCCCGAAGAGATCAAGAAGGCCTACCGGAAGGTGGCTATTCAATTTCACCCCGACAAAAACCCCGACAACAAAGAGGCGGAAGAAAAATTCAAAGAAGCTGCCGAAGCGTATGAAATACTGAGCGATGCTGACAAGCGGGCTAAATACGATCGTTTTGGCCATGCAAGGTCTGGTGGCAACGGTAACTACGGTGGTCATGAAATGAATATGGACGATATCTTCAGCCAGTTTGGGGATATTTTCGGCGGTGGTGGGGGTAGCCCGTTTGAGAGCTTCTTCGGAGGAGGTTCCGGCCGTGGTGGAAAACGCCAGCGTAAGGGGTCGAACCTACGGATCAAGCTGAAACTTTCCCTGGATGAAGTAGCGAACGGCGTAGAGAAAAAAATAAAGGTGAACCGCCTCATGCGGGCGGAAGGTGTCACTTTCAAGACCTGCACCACGTGTCAGGGCTCCGGGCAGGTGAGAAAAGTGGTGAATACGATGCTCGGACAGATGGTTTCCGCCAGTACCTGCCCTACTTGCGACGGATCCGGCCAGATCATTGAAAAAAGGCCGAGTGGTGTAGATAGCTCCGGCTTGGTTTCAAAAGAAGAAATAATCAGCGTGAAAATACCTGCTGGCGTGGCCGATGGTATGCAATTATCCATGTCAGGGAAGGGAAATGAAGCTCCCGGGGGTGGAATCGCCGGAGATCTGCTGATCCTGATCGAAGAGCAGGAGGATAAATTCCTGAAAAGGGATGGCAACAATCTCGTATATGACCTGTATATAAGCTTTATCGATGCGGCGATTGGAACGGCGATCGAAGTACCCTCCGTCGGCGGTAAGGTGAAAATCAAGATCGAACCCGGCACGCAAAGCGGGAAAATCCTTCGGTTAAGAGGTAAAGGCCTCAAAGATGTGAATGGCTACGAGGTTGGCGACCAGCTGATCTACGTCAACGTTTGGACTCCCAAAAAACTTACCGCGGAAGAAAAAGCCAAATTGGAGAGCCTGAGGCATTCTCCCAACTTCGAACCTCACCCTGACGCCAACGAGAAAGGCTTTTTTGAAAGGATGAAGGAGTTTTTCAACTAAAAAAAACTGCAAACTATTTAGGCCAGACCCCGTTTAACTCAGATTAAGCGGGGTTTTTTTACTATTTCGGTGTATAACTTACACAATCGAAACCTCCCTTAAGCTTAGACCGTAAATATTCGTCATGCAGAGAAAGATTTGGTTAACGGGGTGCGGAATTGCAATGGTGGGTTTGGCATTTGGGCAGATTAAGAAACAGTTTACTGTGGAAGATAGTCCAGCGTGCGAAAATATCCGGTTATATGTAAAAGCCAATAGCGGTAATTGTTTCGTAAAGCCCAGTCAGAATCCGGAGATACTGAATGTTTTCAGTAATCAGACGGAAGCGGCTTACGCCCACAATTTCCGGAAAGAAGTGAAGGGAAAAACGTGCGAAGTTCTGTTGAACCTGGAAGAAGTACAGGCCGAAGGCTTAAGTCAAACTATTTCCACGCGGTTTTTCGGCCCATCGGAAAAACCAGCCAGCGAAAAACTCTGGAAGATGTACCTTACTGATGCCAAGCCCTACTACCTGGAGCTCAACTACGGGGTTGGAAATGCCAACATCGATCTGTCCGGCCTTGCGGTAAAAAAGCTGAAAATCAATACGGGAAGTGCGGATGTGAATGTCGGTTATTTTTCGGCACTGGAAAACCAGATCGATATGGACACCTTTTTTGTAAAGGTTGACCTGGGATCCGTCAACGTCAAAAATATCAATCTATCCCGCACGCACGTCGTTATGGCTGATGTCGGATTTGGCAACATGACCCTTGACTTCAGCAACAAGCCTCTGGTGGGGAACAAGATCAAGGGAAGCGTCGGTGCAGGTAACCTCACCATTTTACTGCCAAACGACGAAACTCCGGTTCTGGTCAAAATACAGGACTCCTGGCTTTGCAGCGTAAAGGTACCGTCCACGCTTAAAAAAATTGGTGACAATACATTCGCAAATGCAGCCTACTCAAAAGGTGCTAAGAACTCCCTGGTATTTGATCTCGATGTATCCATGGGAAACATCGTTTTTAAATAAAGTTTTACAAGATCATTTTCGTTCCCTGTAATTTTTTCAAGGCTTTTGACACTAATAGCGTGTCTAATCCCAAAGCCTGTGGAAGCACTTCAAGCGCAGAACGTAACAAAGCGCTATACAAATCACCTGGCGCTCGATAATGTGAGCCTTTCGATTCCCCAGCAAACCATCTTTGGTTTGTTAGGTCCTAACGGGGCGGGGAAAACAACATTCATCCGTATCATTAACCAGATCATCAATTCCGACAGCGGAACGATCTCCCTGTTCGGAGAGCCTCTGCAGGAAAAACACATCGGAACCATCGGCTATTTGCCCGAAGAACGTGGTCTTTACAAAAAGCTCAAGGTCGGTGAGCAATTGGTGTACCTGGCGCAGTTAAAAGGACTGAGCCGCAAGGCTGCCACTGAAAAAAGTAAAGCCTGGATAAAAAAATTCGAGGTCACGGACTGGTGGAACAAAAAAGTCGAAGACCTCAGCAAAGGTATGGCGCAGAAGGTGCAGTTTATCAGCACAGTGATGCATGAACCCCGGCTGATCATTCTCGATGAACCGTTTTCCGGATTTGATCCTGTGAATGCGCAACTGATCACCCGGGAGATTCTCGAGCTGAAAGAAAAAGGATGTACCATCATTTTTTCAACGCACCGCATGGAAACCGTTGAAGACCTTTGCGATCATATCGCCCTGATCGACAGGTCGAAAAAGATCCTGGAAGGATCGAAGAAACAAGTCAAACAAAATTATCGCACGAACACGTACTGGGTAGAGCACAAGGGAAAGCTCACGCTTTCCTCGCCCAAATATGAATTAATCGAACAACAGGAAGTCGAGGATACATATTACCGTTCAGTCGTTAAAGTACTTGAAAGCGGTTACTCTCCAAACCAGTTAATTCGCGATCTGACCGAGATTACGGAGGTCCATAGTTTTATCGAAAAAATACCAACCATGAGCGAGATCTTTATTAGCCTAGTGAAAGGAGGAAGCAATGAATAAAATTCTGCTAATTATTCAGCGTGAGTTCCTGAATCGCGTTCAGAAGAAATCATTCCTCATCGCCACCATACTTTTGCCACTGATCTTTCCGGCAATTATGGCTGTTCTTGTCTATGTAGCGATCGAACAAAAGAAAAATGCAACCCGTGAAACGATCTACTACATCGATGAAAGCGGATACTTCAGCCCGGATACCACCAAGTTCGTTTTCAAACGGTTCGAAGGGAATCTGAACGATGCCAAAAAGGTATTCCAGGAGAGCGAAGATTACGGCTTATTATATGTTCCCAAGCTGGAATTATCCAATCCGTCGGGAATTGCACTTTATACGAAAGTCAATCCGAGCCCCAACGAAATTGGAGATATCGAGAACATGCTGGAAAATCGCATCCGGGAACTGAAAATGCAAAAATTCAACATCGAGCAAAAAGTACTCGATAGCCTGAAAACAAACATCTCGGTACAAAATGTAAACCTCTCCGACGGCGGTCAGGAAAAAACTTCCGATTCGAAAGTTCTTTTCGGAGTCGGAATGGCATGCGGAATTTTGATGTACATGTTCATCTTCATCTACGGCGCGCAAATCATGCAAGGTATCATCGAAGAAAAAACCAGCAAAGTGGTGGAGGTGATTGTTTCTTCCGTGAAGCCATTTCAATTGATGATGGGTAAGATCGTCGGGCTTGCATCTGTGGGGTTGCTGCAATTCCTGATCTGGATCCTGTTGATCACAACGCTTTCGTCCGTCGTACTGGCTTTGTTCGGCCTGGAAATGCCGCAACAACAAATGATGAATGAAATGAGCCAGCAGAATGCAGCCATGCAGAGCCAGGGTTCCATGGAGTTCCTGAGGATTATTTCTCAAATTCCGTTCGGCTATATGATCTTCAATTTCCTGTTCTACTTCCTGGGAGGATATCTCCTTTACGGCGCGCTGTTCGCTGCTGTGGGGTCCGCCGTCGATAGTCCCGCAGAAGCACAACAGTTTATGTTCCCCATAACTATCCCGATGCTGATCGCCTACTTTGGCCTCTTTACCTTTATACTAGATGATCCTCACGGACCGATCAGTGTCTGGCTTTCAATCATTCCGTTTACATCACCTATTGCCATGATGGGAAGAATCGCTTTTGGTGTGCCCGCCTGGCAGCTTGCGTTATCTATGGTGTTGCTGGTCGGGGGGTTTATGTTTACAACATGGGTGGCGGCAAGGATCTACCGGGTAGGTATTTTGATGCACGGAACAAAGATCAACTACAAGGTTATGGCGAAATGGTTTATGATGAAGGGCTGAGTGTAGCTAAAACCCGATCCTGTATGTGATGAAATGAAGAACCGGGTGTCATCCGGTTTTTTATTTATCTTTCAATCCGTAATGAGCAAGAAAGGAACGATCCCGTCGCTGGATTTTTATCAAAACAATTCCAACCTAAAGTGGGTGGTCCTTGTAGCTTCCATTCTGATCAGCATCGGTTCCATATACTATACGAACGTCCTCGTCGATCAATTGAAAGAACGCGAACGACAGCAGGTTCAACTGTACGCAAAAGCAATTGAGTATACGGCGAACGGCGATGATACCTTTGGTGACGTGAATTTCATCGCACAGGAAATCCTGTTTCAGAATAATTCCATCCCCATTATACAGGTAGGCGACAGCAACCGGGTATTGTCCTTCCGGAATGTGGACCTGGTTGAATCGTGGACGGAAGAAAGAAAAAATATTTTCCTGCGAGGCGAAATGAAATTGATGGCCCAGGCCTATGAGCCGATCAAGGTAACGTTGCGCGACCCTCAAACGGGAGAAGTTTTCGGTACACAGTTCATTTACTACAAGAACTCTTTTTTACTCAGGCAGCTTATTGCCTATCCATACATTCAGCTTTCCGTTATCGCCATCTTTGGTTTTATCGCCTACCTGGCTTTTAATTATTCGAAAGCCGCGGAACAAAACCGGGTATGGGTCGGCCTGGCTAAGGAAACTGCGCATCAGCTGGGGACGCCGTTATCTTCGCTTATGGCATGGGTTGAAGTGATCCGTGACGACCCGGACATGAAACAAAAGGGGATGGTGGAAGAACTGGAGAAAGATATCCAGAAACTCCGGGTTGTAACGGAACGCTTCTCCAGTATCGGATCGATCCCGGCGCTGAAAAAAGAAAATGTCGTGTCACTCATCAACAACGTTGTAACCTATCTCCGGCCCCGTGTATCCTCCCGGGTCAAGATGGAAGTCTTCACCCTTTCGGAAAATATTTTCGCCAATGTACATGCACCTCTTTTTGAATGGGTGATCGAAAACCTCTCCAAGAATGCCGTTGACGCCATGGGAAACACGGGGACGATAGCGATCAAAATTCTGAGGGGTAATGAAGGCAAGGTTTTTATAGACATTTCAGACACCGGCAAAGGCATTCCGCGTTCCAAGATCGACCATGTCTTCCGGCCGGGTTTTACTACCAAAAAAAGGGGCTGGGGTCTGGGTCTCACACTGGCCAAACGGATTATCGAAACGTACCACGACGGAAAAATCTTCGTAAAATCTTCTGAAGAGAACCTGGGCACAACCTTCCGCATCGTGCTGAATGCCGCGTAGGCAAACCCTCGTTTCGGGCCGCCAGGCGACAACCGCACAGGGTTCCTTTTACACACAAAACACAGCCCAATAATTCGCGGTCAGCTCTTTGTACTTCGTACTTAAACGGCTACTTTTGCGCTCGAATTTCCAGACCTTAATTTTTCAAAAACCACATAACATGGCAAATATTGGTAAGATCACACAGGTAATTGGTCCTGTAGTAGACGTTGCCTTCGACGGCGAAGGGGCAAAACTCCCCAACATCCTTGATTCTCTTATAGTTACAAAAGGTGATGGCACAAAAGTCGTGTTGGAGTGCCAGCAGCACCTGGGTGAAGACCGGGTTCGCACCATCTCTATGGAAGGTACGGAAGGCCTGGTTCGGGGCATGAAAGTGACCGATACCGGCTCCCCTATTCAGATGACTGTCGGTGAGGACATCAAAGGACGTCTGTTTAATGTGGTCGGCGACGCCATTGATGGTATCAAACAGCCTAAGGGTACGTCAACACTCCCCATTCACCGTCCGGCGCCATTGTTTGAAGATCTGTCAACCTCCACAGAGGTATTGTTTACCGGTATAAAAGTAATCGACCTGATCGAACCCTACGCAAAAGGGGGTAAGATCGGATTATTCGGTGGTGCCGGTGTGGGCAAAACCGTATTGATCCAGGAATTGATCAACAACATCGCCAAAGCATATTCGGGTCTTTCTGTATTCGCGGGCGTAGGTGAAAGAACTCGTGAAGGGAATGACCTTCTCCGGGAAATGATCGAAGCCGGTATTGTTAATTACGGCGAAGAATTCATGAAGTCGCTCCACGCAGGTGGATGGGACCTTTCCAAAGTGGATGAAGAAAAACTAAAGGATTCCAAAGCAACCTTCGTATTTGGTCAGATGAATGAACCTCCCGGAGCGCGTGCCCGTGTTGCCCTCTCGGGGCTTACCGTAGCCGAATATTTCCGCGATGGTGACGGAACAGGAAAAGGCCGCGATATTCTTTTCTTCGTCGACAACATCTTCCGTTTTACCCAGGCAGGTTCCGAAGTATCTGCCCTTCTTGGACGTATGCCATCTGCCGTAGGTTATCAACCGACGCTTGCAACTGAAATGGGCGCCATGCAGGAGCGGATCACATCCACTAAGAACGGTTCGATCACATCCGTACAGGCGGTATATGTACCTGCCGACGATTTGACCGACCCGGCGCCGGCAACCACCTTCGCTCACTTGGACGCAACCACTGTATTGTCCCGTAAGATCTCTGAATTGGGTATTTATCCCGCTGTGGATCCCCTGGATTCAACGTCACGTATCCTGCGCCCCGAAATTGTCGGTGAAGAACATTACAATTGCGCGCAGCGTGTGAAGAGCATATTGCAGCGCTATAAGGAACTCCAGGATATCATCGCTATCCTGGGTATGGACGAATTATCCGATGAAGACAAGCAGGTGGTTTACCGCGCCAGACGCGTGCAACGTTTCCTGTCACAGCCCTTCCACGTGGCCGAAGCCTTCACCGGTCTCAAAGGCGTCCTCGTTGATATCAAGGATACGATCAAAGGCTTTAACGCGATCATGGACGGAGAATACGATCACCTTCCGGAGATGGCATTCAACCTCGTAGGAGGTATTGAACAAGCTATCGAAAAAGGTGAAAAAATGATGGCTGAAGCCAGAGGATAATTAACATTCGAACCCGTATACCCATGCATCTTGAGATATTAACGCCGGAGAAAAAGTATTTTGAGGGAGAAGTGACGATCGCTACGTTCCCGGGCGCCGACGGTTCTTTCCAGGTTATGGATCACCATGCACCGCTGATCAGCTTGCTGAAAGAGGGTATAGTGGAATTCAAAGTGAAGGAAGGAACAAAAAACCTCGGAATAACGGGTGGTGTAGTGGAAGTATTAAAAAATAAAGTGATCCTGCTGGCTACTGGTGTTACGGCCTGATCATTCTCTCATATAGAGCGACATAAAAAAACCCTGGGAACTGATCTCAGGGTTTTTATTTGTTTCAGCTTATTACCGACCGCGTTCCCTTCTCTCACTGTTGCGATATCCACCTGATAAAGAACACAAGTCCGACCGCAAGGCCTACGACGCCGAGTACCCAAAAGATGGTGTTGATACCGCCCAGCACAGTCAGCGTGATTCCGATGGCCCCGAATACAATCGCCAGCTTCAACTCATCATCCAGCTCCTTCGTCGCCGCGATACTTTCAACTGAATTACCGGCACGTATCTCTTTTGCATAGTGTTTCATCTCCTTCTTTATTTCTTTCCTGAAACCCCTGCGTTCTTCACGAGTCATAGTCTTATACCGCCCCGCCTCTTGCGCCAACGGGGAGGTCATGGAAATGGGATGAGAAGCATCGGCCGAAAGGTCTTCCGCCACAACAGCGAGGGGACTGATCTCCCCGGGAAGTTCTGTGCCGGTAACATGCTGCACCGTTTTTTTCTTGCCGCTGTTATAATCAAATGTGTCAAACTTATAGGTGTACTTGGGTGATGAGCATGCGGTGGCCACCAGAACTGCACCGGCGATAAAAAATTGTCCTTTCATATCGGTTTATTTTTTTGGTCTTCCGAAAATCCGGTTAAAGAATTTCTTTTCGAATTCCCAAAAAAAATTGAATTGACCGAACAAAAATCCATAAGCCAACAATATCACATTGTAAAGCGGCAGAATAAGCAGGTAGTAAAGCACGGAGGCTATTGTGCTGTCGCCCTGCGCTCCCGCCAGGAAGTGAAGAATGGGTTTTTTAATAAACAGAATCGTAAATCCGGTACAGGCGAAAACCAAGAGTACAACAATCACCTGGAAGGTGCTTCCCAGTTTCCAGCGCTGCTTGAGTTTTTCCATCCAGGAAGCATTGGTCATAGTTTCTCAGGTTTCATCAAATTTTGCGAAATATTTCCACATCGCCATACCGGGCACAGGAGCTTCAAACGTCACCGGCTCTTTTTTTACAGGATGAATAAAAGAAAGCCGGCGTGCGTGGAGGTAGATACTGCCATCGTCATTAGGCTGATCGTCACCATACTTTACATCACCTCTGATCACACAGCCCATGCTGGCCAGTTGCGCCCTGATCTGGTGTGATCTCCCGGTAACAGGGTTCACCTGCAACAGCCAATGGCCCGCGGCGGAACCGATCACACGATAACTTAATTCGGATCGGGACGCACCTACTGTCTCTTTTTTGAAAGCGGTTGTCTTGTTCTTCTTCTCATCTTTCATTAACCAGTGAATCAATACCCCTTCGGGCTGCGGTGGTTTGTTTTTTACAACAGCCCAATACGTCTTGATCGTCTCCCGCTCCCGGAACAGTTCATTCATCCGCTCCAGCGCCTTGGATGTACGCGCGAGCACAACCACGCCGCTTACCGGTCTGTCCAGGCGGTGTACCACGCCCAGAAAAACATCGCCAGGCTTTTTGTATTTCTCCTTGATGTATTCTTTTACAAGTTCCGCCAGCGGAATATCGCCGGTAACATCTCCCTGCACGAGAACACCTGGCGACTTATTAACAACAATCAAATGATTATCTTCAAAAATTACGCTGAAGGGGTGTTGCATGCAATGTAGTCTGGGCTTTAAAAAAGTATATTGCTAAAGGCGGCAAGTTAGCTGTCCCGTTTCACATTCCGAAGATCACAGCAAGCCAGAATCAGTACAATATGATGAAACCACCCAAGTACACCACCTACCCTGCCGCCTACCTGAAAGAATTTACTGCCCGGGTATTTTTGCACTTTCAATTGGGTGAAGCGGATGCGTGGCAGGCCGCCGATGTTTTATCCAGAGCCGATCTTCGCGGCATCGATTCGCACGGCGTAGCGCGATTGAGAAGCTATGTAGACATGTTCTCCATTGGCAGGATCAATCCAAATCCTGACATCAGGATCGTTCGGGAAAAAAAGAGTATTGCCACGGTAGATGGTGATAGCGGTTTAGGATTGGTGGTTGGACCCAGGGCAAACCAGATCGCGATGGACAAAGCGGCCGAATTTGGTTCAGGCTGGGTAACGGTTTGTAATACGAATCATTACGGCATTGCATCCTACTACTCGTTGCAGGCCCTTGAGCGGGACATGATCGGATGGTCGATGACAAACTCTTCAAAGATCGTGGTCCCGTTGTGGGGAGCGGAAAGGATGCTGGGAACCAATCCGATTTCCATTGCCTTTCCGGGTTATAAAAACCCGCCGATCGTTATAGACCTGGCGACAAGCGTCGTCGCCTTTGGCAAGATCGAACAGGCTAAACGCCAGGGTAAAAAGGTACCGGAGGGGTGGATGATAGACGGTACGGGAAGACCGACAACTGATCCCGACGACGTCTATGCAGGCGGCCTGTTACCGCTTGGCTCGACACGTGAGCAGGGTGGACATAAGGGTTATGCGCTTTCCGCTATGGTCGATATTCTCACCTGTGTCCTGAGTGGTGCCAACTGGGGCCCTTTCGCTCCGCCATTCGCATTATTTGAAGAGACACCAAAAGAAAGTGTCGGCAAAGGTATCGGCCATTTCTTCGGCGCAATGGAGATCGACGGTTTTGAAGATGCGGACGTTTTTAAAAAACGGATAGATCGCTGGATTGAAGTATTCAGAAATACGAAGCCTGCCCCCGGATATGAAGCTGTATTGATTCCGGGCGATCCCGAACGGGAAGCGGAGTCAGTCAGAATCCATTCCGGTATTCCACTTGTGCAGGCTGTCGTGGATGATTTATTATGGATCTCAAAAAAGACCGGTGTCGCATTTATGGAATAATGCCGGAGGATTCTATTAAGCAAACCACATCATCGTCCCTTCCCCTTCTTATAAAAAATATAAAGCATCAGGATCAGCACACAAGCGGGAAGAAATGAATATGCCATGTGAAATAAATAGTCAACGGCAACGCCGGATGCAAAAGCAAAAATTCGGGGAGAGAGGTCGGTAAGCATAAAAATTCAGTTAACGGTAATACGTAGTACAAAACGGGGCGGAACAAAGACAAGGGCGCCGCCTGGAATTCAAATCATAACAAACCTAAAATACAATTAATCGGATATTTTTTCAACACTTCACGAACTAAAAATCCCTTGTTTCCGCCCTCCGCCTCAGGTTAAAATAAAATTTACCATCCGGTAATCCGCTTTATTTCGGGAATGGGTATCTTTATCGTGTATACATCGGTCGATACAACTACCATTCCGATTACATCTTCTTACACGGTTTATTCAGTTCTGTCATGATGAGGATATACAAGCTGGTTTTGCTACTTATGCTTACTGCCCTGTGTGGTACCGGTGTGGCGCAAAACCCATACCTCACATCAGTAAAGGATGAGTCAACGTCCTGCATTCGTGAGCCCCTCATGGGCACATGGAAATCTGTCGGTAACAGCTACCTGCTTCAGGTTACTGAAGATCAGGTCACACTCTACAGTACCACCAGCCAGCATTGTTACCCGGAGCGCAATGAATACATGACCGACCTGCTGAACAGTTCAGCGCAGGTATCGGTAAACAAGACCAACGATTCATTATCTGTTTTTCTTCAGGATTTTGGTGCCAGGACCAGGCAGCTGCAAACGGAAAATAAATATTACCGGATACCCGAACTGCCGAAAAATTGCGGCCCGCTGACGGAACAGCAACAGAAAGATCCTGAATTTCTTTTCAATCTTTTCTGGCTCACCCTTCGTGAAAATTATGCCGCCGCCAGGGAACGGAATGTCGACTGGAACAGGATCTACCTTGATTACAGGCCGACCATAACAGCTGCGTCCACCACGCACGACCTCTTTGATGTCATGGGCCGCATCGTCACCCTCACGCAAGATCAGCATACCCGTATTATTTCAGAGGATGGCGAATCGCGGCAATACCGTGGCGAGCCCAGCTCAAGGATGTTAAAAGAATCCTTTTACGAACAGGATAGTATCAAAAGCTTCGAATACTATATCAATGAGTTCTTCTATTTGAATTACCAGAACATCACGAACGACATCCTGCGGCGGAAAGGTAACAAGGTAGCAAACGGCAAAATCGAATACGGCGATATCACTCCGGAGATCGGCTACATCCACATACATTCCATGGCCCGTTTCGCATCCAACGACTTATCCCGGAAACAGCATGTCGATACCCTGGACTTTTATATGGCGAAGATCATGGAGTTTTTTCAGCATAAAAAAGCGATCATCGTTGACGTGAGCTTCAATTTCGGCGGATTTGATGCGGCCGGACTAACCATCGCCGGCTACTTTACAGACAAACCCCGACACGCCTATACGGCGTATAAATTTCAGGAAGGCCGGCTTCACAAGGGAACTACATTTACGGTGATGCCAGCCGCAAAATATAACTTCACAAAACCGGTTTATTTACTGACTACTGATATCAGCCGGAGCGCAGCAGAGAGCTTCACCCTGCAGATGCAGGCGCTTCCAAACGTAACAACCCTTGGTACACGCACACTGGGAATCTTATCCAGCATGCTGAACAAATCCATCGGCCAATATCACCTGACCGTCAGCAACGAAAAATACCTCACGTCTGAGGGTGAGGACTTTGAAGCGAAAGGTGTGGACGTGGATATCGAAATGGAGGTGTTCACCAAAGAAAATATGTTTTACGGGCACCGCGACACTTTAAAGAAAATTGTCGGGCTGATTGAAAAGGAATTAAAATGACGAAATCCCGTTGCACCCTATGCAAATGAAAAATCTGAACATTCCTGGCCTGGCCCTGTCACTTTTAGTCATTAGCGGATTCACCCCGCCGGATTCCCATACTTTGCCCCCGGAGGAGTATACACTGAAGGACGCGTTCCCCGGCCTGGAGTTCGATATGCCTGTAGAACTCACAAGCCCCGATGACGATACGGACCGGATTTTTGTGATCGAACAAAAAGGTATTATCAAGGTTTTCCAAAACAAACCCGGTACAAAAGAAGCAACAATTTTTCTGGATATTGAAAAACAGGTTTCCAGTGGCGGTGAAATGGGACTCCTTGGCCTGGCGTTTCATCCACAGTTCAAAGCCAATGGTCTCTTCTACGTGAACTACACGAGGCGCAATCCGCTGGAGACGGTGATAGCCGGTTTTCGAATCAGCGGTGCAAACCCTTCTGTTGCCAACCCCAAAAGCGAAACGCTGATCCTTCGTTTTGATCAGCCCTACGACAATCATAATGGCGGGAAGATCGCGTTTGGAAACGATGGATTCTTGTATATCGGTACAGGCGACGGCGGAAGCTGGGGCGACCCCAACAACCGGGCTCAGGACAGGAAGGAATGGCTGGGCAAAATCCTGCGCATCGATGTCGACAAAACAGTTGGTGCGCGTAAATACGGTATTCCGTCGGATAATCCCTACGCGGCGAATTCCCAGGGCTATCGCGAAGAGATCTACGCTTACGGTATGCGTAATCCCTGGCGGTTCAATTTCGACCGGCAAACGGGACAGCTATGGGCCGGAGATGTGGGCCAAAACAAGCTGGAGGAAATCGATGTCATTGAAAAAGGGGGCAACTACGGGTGGAGAGTGATGGAAGCAGGAGAGTGTTATCGGAAGAACACATGTGTAACGGAAGGTCTCCTTCCTCCCATTTGGAGTTATGTCCAGGGACCGGATACCGGACAATCGGTTACCGGCGGCTATGTCTGCCGTGATAAAGATCTTCCTTCCCTCGCAGGCAAATACATATACGGAGATTTTGTAACGGGCAACATATGGGCCTTAACACACCACGGCGGAACGGCCGTAAAAAATGAAAAAATTGCAAAAATCTCAGGAGGGCTTCCCTCCTTCGGAGAGGACAGTAAGAAGAATCTTTATGTATTATCTTATAATCCCGGAAGGATATATCAGCTCGTTCCCCTCAGGTGAAAATCAGGCGGCACTGCCCGGCAAACCATTGCAAACAGTAACACCTGACCAAAATCAATCAGGCATTTGACGATCGTCATGCAGACGGCACTCCCGATTGCGGACTTTGTCATGATGAAATCTACCTACAACCACCTTATTTCTCTTGGTGCTTTGGTGGCCCTGATTGGTTATGTATTATCCGGGCCGGTTGCATTCCTCGTTGTTCAGTATGTGAGTCCGCAACCTCCCTGGAATTCGCCCGCGACATTTGCCGAAAATTACAGTACCATTCAGGATATACCGTTCTATTTCGGGTTTTTGCTTATCGGGGGAATGCTGATGCTTTCCGCCGGACATTACCTCCAATACAACGAAGGTGACCAAATGGTAAAATTTCATTTGCTCGTGGCACTCGGGTGGACAATCGTATTTTGCGCACTGATCTCCTTCAACTACATCAGCCAGATTACCTTTGTCAGGCATCTTGCCCTGAATTACAAACCGGAACACGATGCCGCTATCTTTACTTTTTCTATGTCTAACCCGCTATCCTTTTGCTGGGCGAATGAAATGTGGGGCTATGCTGTGCTTGGTATTGCAACCTGGCTGATGGCGGGATTCTATAAAAACAGGAAAAACATTATCCGTCTGCTACTCATAGTCAATGGTATTGTTAGCCTGCTTAGTGCCGCAGGTACCATCATCGACGTCAAATGGCTGCTTACAACCTTTGGCCTGATCGCGTATTTCGCCTGGAACATGTTAATGATCACAATCATGAGTCTCGTATTCATCGAATCAAAAAAACAGGAATCGTGAGAGCCGCCTTTGTTCTTATGATCGCCCTGCACGGCTTGATTCACCTCGCCGGTTTTTTAAACGTTTTTAACTTCCCCGCTATTGTCAGGCTGAACCAACCCATATCCGGGCTTGCGGTGGCGGTAGTCTTCGTCCTTACAGCCTTGTTTCTTCAACTCAGGAAAGACTTCTGGTGGGTATTCGCCATAGCAGGCGTGTTGCTGTCGCAATACCTGGTATTTACAAACTGGCAGACTGCCAAAGCCGGAACAGTGGTCAACATTGTAATTCTCCTGGTAGCGATAGCGACAATTGCGTCGTCCCGTTTCACCAACAGGTATCGCCGGGAGGTAAAGACCGGACTTGCCGGAGTTCTGCCGGTCCCTGGTTCTATATTAACTGAAGCGGACCTGCAACATCTACCCGAACCCGTCAAGCGTTATATCCGTCTCTCGGGAGCGGTCGGTAAACCGAAAGTTAAAAGCTTCAAAACCGAATTTAACGGTCAGATTCGTAAAAATGAACAGTCGCCGTGGATGCCATTCCGGTCAGAGCAATACAATTTTATGGAGGCCTCCGTTCGTATGTTTTTTATGAAAGCCACGATGAAACACTTACCCGTATCAGGCTTTCATTCATTCAAGAACGGGATCGCTTTTATGGATATTCGCCTACTTTCCTTGTTCAGGGTCCAATACCAGTCCGGCAAGGAAATGAATATCGCGGAAACCGTTACCTTCTTCAATGACATGTGCTGCCTCGCCCCGGCCACACTGATTGACCAAAGGATCAGGTGGCTGGAAAGCGACAATGAAAAAGCACAAGCCATCTTTGAAAATAACGGCGTCGCTATTTCCGCGGTACTTTATTTCAATACCAGGGGCGAATTGGTAAATTTCGTTTCCGATGACCGGTATGCATATTCCGGATCTGGAATGACAAAGTTACGATGGTCTACTCCTCTGAAAGATTACAAGGCGTTTGGCGATTACACTGTCGCCGGAAGTGCGGAGACGATCTATCATTACCCGGAGGGTGATTTGTGCTACGGTAATTTTCAAACGAGGGGAGTGGAATACAATCCCCGGGATTGAAATCAACCGACTCCTCGTCGTGAACTATTTATAACTAATTATTACCTGCACACCGTAAACCAGACATCACAAATCAGCTCCCCAATGACTTCGACGATCACCAACACCAGAAATATATTGAGAGTATTGGCTGGTCTGTTATTACTGTTCAACGGCGTGGGAGCGTTGTTTGGAGGATGGAACCTTATGGCTCATACGGATGGAAGCAGCCTGGAACTGTCACCCGCATGGCTTGAACATGCACCCTTTAAAAACTATTTTATCCCAGGGCTCATTCTTTTTGTCATGAACGGTCTTCTCAGCATCGCCACGCTGGCCGCCCTGTTATCCAGGATGAACAAGCACGAACTGCTGATCATGTTACAAGGTGTCATCCTTACAGGCTGGATACTCATGCAGATTCTTTTCATCCGTACGTTTCATTTTTTTCACCTGATCTTTGGATCGGTCGGCCTGGTGTTGTTCCTCGTCGGATACCTGCTCCGCCGGATACAGGCGCGATGAACGTGTTCGTATTTAATCTGCTCCGCTTCTGGAAGGATTAACAAAACAATCGATTGAAATTAATATATTTATCTTCCGGCCTTCAGGCTGGAAGATTATTCTCATCGCGAAAAAATAAGTTATGTATAAACCTCTGGCGCTTTTGATTTTGCTGATACTGTCCCCGTTGCTTGTGCTGTGTCAGTCCGCGACCATCCGGGGTATTGTGCTGGATGGACAAACCAGTCAGCCTCTTCCCTTCGCAAGTGTCTACATCAACTATTCGACCATCGGTACAAACTCAAACGAAAAAGGAGAATTTCTCCTTGGCAACCTTCGTCCGGGCGAATATGATCTGATTGCTTCCTTTGTAGGTCACCAGCCTCATCAATCGCATGTGGTCCTCACCGATAGCAGCACCCTTGTCCTGACCATCAGGTTACACATTATTGCGTTGAAGGAAGTCCAGGTCAGGGCGAAGATCGACTCACAATGGGAAAAACAGCTGGAGAAATTCAACAAATTATTCTTAGGCCAAGGGCCGGATGCCAAACATTGCAAAATACTAAACCCGTGGTCACTGAGTTTTGAAGAAACCTCGAAGGGATTTTTTATTGCGCGGGCCAGTGAAGTATTAGAGATCGAGAACATGAGTCTCGGTTATAAAATCTCCTACGAGCTCAAGAATTTTTCCGTCAGCAAGGACAACTATATGTTGTCAGGCTTTGTGCGGTTTCGTGAACTCGAAACGATGGACACCGTGCTTACCGCCCAATGGCACAAGAAAAGAAATGAGGACTACTGGGGATCGGCAACTCATTTGTTCAGGTCGATCGTAAATCAGCGTGTCGAACAGGAAGGGTACAGGCTTTATGAAGATCGCTCGGGCCTTGGTCGGATCGTGCGCACTGAAAAATTCAACGCAAATTTAGACAAGACGATTTTCAACTATTCCGTTGCAGGCAAGGTCAGTCCGGGCAGAATTGAAGGTACGTATCAGGTTCAACTTCCCAGCAGGCTCGAGGTACATTCCAGGAGGAAAATAACACCAGCGAGAGTTTACTCGGATATCCCGTATCCCGTGAGTTGGATCGAAGTAGCCGGCGGTTTTCTCACTGTGACGAAAGACGGCATTGTATTGAATCCACTTCGAATGACGATCTCCGGAAATATGTTCGAGTCGCGCATAGCAGATATTCTTCCGAACGATTTCCGGCCGGAGCTAAGAGTGGCAGAATTTCAGAACCCCGTCGAAAGCAAACCATTGAGTTCTCTTACCTATTTGCTGGAAAAACCGTACCTCCAGACAGACCGTTCCTATTATTATGCGAACGAAGAAATCTGGTTCAAAGCTTATATGAGTTATTTCAGCCCGCTGCTGAAAGACTCTTTAAGTCATGTGTTATACATCGATCTGGCAAATGAAAATGGTGAGTCTGTATCTACCCATCGATTTGTCATCAACAAAGGTGTGGCTTCGGGAAGCATCCCCGTCCCCGCGTCAATAAAAAAAGGTGACTACACCCTGCGGGCCTATACCCGCTGGATGTTGAATTTCGATCCCGAACTGATTTTTAAGCGGCCCCTGAAAATCCTCGCTCCTGATGAATTGGCGCGTGCCGCGGAAGCCAGGGCGCCAGTCTCCGAGGAGATGACAATTTCTTCCGAAAAAGAGCAATACAATTTCCGGGAGAAAATTTCTCTTTCCATCGACATGAAGAACGAGTTCGATCAACGTTCCGCGGCCAATATTTCAGTTTCAGTCACCGATATGGCACAAGTCGTGCCGGTGCCTGATGAGCCCAACATCCTCACGGCTTTTCGCCTCCCTCAAATTACAGTGCCCGATACGTTGGACACAAAGAGCCGGTATATGATACAGAATGGTTTCGATATCAGCGGTGTGTTTGTACCTCAGAAAGGAAAAGTGTTACAGGGTCTTATCACACTCGTTCAGGAAGAAGCGAACCTGGAATTTGTTGTTATGACAGAAGAAGACGGCCGTCTTTTTATGCCGAACCTGCTGCTTTACGATTCCGCCAAACTCTCCTACATCGCCAAGACGATAAAAGGAAAAGCCGGAGAGGTGAGGTTTGACTCCGCCCAGGTGCTTTCGGCAATCGGTGTAGCCAAACCGTTACAACTCGACATTTATAAAACCGACAAAATGGTTGCCCGTCAATTACCCGATTTTTCAGATCAGACTTTTCTTCTCGAGGAAGTAACCGTTAAAGCAACTCCTATTGAAAGCAAATCGCAATCGAACCTCATGGCAGACTATACGATTACGGGAGACTGGATAAGGTCGCGTAATTCAACGGATATACTGGGCAGTCTTCAAACGCGGATACCCGGACTCAGGGTGTTCATCATCTCGGAAAATGGCTTTCCCCGAAAAATGATCATGATAGGTGGTCCCTCCAGTTTTGGCGGAGCGAAGGTTCAGGAACCATTGGTTTTAATAGACAATTATGCGGTGAATGATATGCCTGGCGGGGCGGCGGCGCAAATAGAAATGCTGACTCCCGGTGAAATAGAAGCCGTCGAAATCTCCAAATTCGGAGGTAATGCCGCCTTTGGTGCACGGGGCGGAAATGGCGTCATCTCTATCCATACACGAAGAAAAGATCCGGAAACAACTACCGGGGTGGGTGCCTACGACAAGAGTATGTTGAAGCCCCTGAAAACACAGGGGTTTTCTACCTCCCGAAAATTTACCGCACCCGACTACTCAAAGCCTTCAAAATACGATCATGTGCCGGACACCAGGTCGACTATTTATTGGAATCCTTCCCTGTCACTCAATGGGAAAAACGCGACGGAAATCACATTCTTTGCGGCCGACATGCCCACAAAATATCGTGTGGTCGTAGAAGGCGTCACTACGGATGGCACACCCATACGCGCCGAAAAGATCATCAGCATCGGTCAAGCTCCCTGAACCGGCATGAAATTCCGGAATAAATGAATTAGTCCTTGAACTCGGAGGTAAAGTGAAAATGAATATCTGGAAAATTATCCTGAACCATCTGTAGCCAGGCCCGCGATTCTGCCATGAATACCAGTTTGTCGTCTTTGTCGCGGGCGATATGCCGTTGTTTGGAGTCGAGAAACTCAGCTAGTTTTTTCGGGTCGCTGCTGCTGATCCAGCATGCCTTGTAGATATTTTGAGGAACAAACTGAACAGTCGCACTATATTCGTTCTTGAGCCTGAATTGAATAACCTCGAATTGTAAGGCGCCCACCACACCGACGACCTTACGCTTACCCATTTCATAAGTGAAGAGCTGCGCCACACCTTCTTCCATAAGTTGCAACAATCCTTTTTCCAGTTGCTTCGTCTTCATGGCATCCATATTCACCACCTCTTTGAAAATTTCAGGTGAAAAACTCGGAATGCCGGTATACGTCATTTTTTCTCCATCCGTTAGCGTATCCCCGATCTTCAAATTGCCGGTATCGAAAATACCGACGATATCTCCCGGCCACGCCTCATCTACCGTTTCACGATCCTGAGCCATAAAAGCTGTTGCGTTCGAAAACCGGATGCTTTTTTCCTGGCGTACATGGTAGTAGTTATTTCCCCGCTGAAACTGTCCGGAACAAATACGCAGAAAGGCTATTCTGTTACGGTGCTTCGGATCCATGTTCGCGTGGATCTTAAACACAAATCCTGAGAATTTACTTTCCGAAGGCTCCACTATCCTCAGCGTTGTCTCGCGTGGGATAGGTGGTGGTGCGATGCGGATAAAGGTGTCCAGCAATTCTTTTACACCGAAATTATTTACCGCGCTTCCGAAAAAAACAGGAGCCACTTTTCCAGCGAGATATTTATCCACTTCAAAATCGGGATACACACCCTCGATCAATTCCACATCGGCACGGAGCTGTTTCGCGTTTGTATCACCAACATAACTGTCGATCGCTTCGTCATGAATATCGGTGATCTGTATCCCTTCTTCCACTTTGGTTTTACTGCCGGTGAAAAGGTGAAGGCTCTTTTCATAAAGATTGTACACGCCTTTGAACGTTTTACCCATGCTGATCGGCCAGCTCAACGGACGTACTTTAATATTTAATTTTTCTTCTATCTCATCCAACAGTTCGAAGGGATCCCGTCCTTCGCGGTCAAGCTTATTGATAAAGCAGATCACCGGTGTATTGCGCATGCGGCAAACCTCCATCAGTTTTTCTGTCTGTATCTCCACTCCTTTTACACAGTCAATCACCAAAATAACACTGTCGACAGCGGTCAGCGTCCGATACGTATCCTCCGCAAAATCCTGGTGACCAGGTGTATCCAGTAAATTTATCTTTACGTCCCTGTAGTTGAAGCCCATGACCGACGTAGCGACGGAAATACCTCTTTGCTTTTCAATCTCCATCCAGTCAGACCGGGCATGATCCTTTATCTTGCTGGATTTTACTGCTCCCGCCTTTTGAATAGCCCCGCCAAACAGCAAAAGCTTCTCCGTAAGCGTGGTTTTGCCCGCATCGGGGTGACTGATAATCCCAAAGGTCCTTCTTTTCTCTATTTCCTGTTCTAGCGTCATGTTCCTGAATAATCGCGCGCAAAGGTAAAAAAAATGTCTTCGATGGGGCCTTCTCAACCGAATAATGTGCCGGACGGGTTCCGCGGAGCGAACAGTCCAGAAAGTGTTGGAGCGGAACATGGAAATCGATGGGACATTGATAACTTTAATCGACTAACAATCTCAATAAATATGGAATACAGAAGGTTTGGACGAACAAATTGGAATGTGAGCGATATCGGATATGGTATGTGGGGACTTGCCGGCTGGACCGGCTCTGATCAAAAGGAAATTGAAACATCACTGGATCGTTCGGTGGAACTGGGATGCAACTTCTTCGATACTGCCTGGGCCTATGCGGAAGGTAAAAGCGAGCAGATACTGGGTGCATTGGTGAAACGGAACCCGGGAAAGCGGTTGTATTGCGCCACGAAGATCCCGGCAAAAAATTTCAAATGGCCGGCCAGGCCCGAATATAAACTGGAGGACTGTTATCCTGCCAGTCATATTATAGAATACACGGAAAAAAGCCTCAGGAACCTCGGGCTCGACGCCATCGACCTTCAGCAATTCCACGTCTGGGATGACAGCTGGACTGACCATGACGACTGGAAAAAGGGTATTGAAAAACTCAAGAAAGAGGGTAAGGTTAAGCACTTCGGGATCAGCGTTAACCGGTGGGAGCCAAATAACGTATTAAAAGCCCTCGAAACCGGGCTGATCGACGCGGTTCAGGTTATTTACAACATCTTCGACCAGGCGCCGGAAGACAACCTCTTCCCGGTCTGCCGGAAACTGGATATCGGCGTGATCGCAAGAGTACCCTTTGATGAAGGTACGTTGACCGGCACCCTGACAAAGGACACCACGTTCCCCAAAAACGATTGGCGTTCCACCTATTTTGTCCCTGAGAACCTGAATGCGAGTGTGGACCGTGCAGACGCATTAAAGACTTTAATTCCTCCCGGAATGACGATGCCCGAAATGGCATTGCGCTTTATCCTTTGCAACGACGATGTTCATACTATTATCCCGGGTATGCGAAAGCTCCGAAACGTGGAGGCGAACATCGCGGCAAGCGGGCGCAAACTTGAAAAATCGCTCCTTGAAAAACTAAGGACTCATCGTTGGGACCGAAGCCCGACCACCTGGTCGCAATAGGTCCGTTACGGACGATGACCTGAGGTTTGAGATGGATAACCGGCCGTCCCTTTTTGTGCCAAGGATACATGGAATTGGTGCATTATGTTCACCGGGCGCCCGGGAAAGCGAGTTTTTTTCTGTCATTGTGTCACTTTTGCGTCCCAAATCACCCTTGGCATAACCATTGAAGAGGAGGTTTTACTTTTAAGAATCAAAAAACACTGGACATATGGGAAAAATTATTGGAATAGACTTAGGAACCACCAACTCCTGCGTAGCCGTAATGGAAGGCAGCGAGCCTGTGGTGATCGCAAATAGTGAAGGTCGTAGAACCACGCCTTCAATTGTTGCTTTCCTGGACAATGGAAAAGGCGAACGTAAAGTTGGTGATCCTGCAAAACGGCAGGCTATTACCAATCCAAAAAATACGGTGTCTTCGATCAAGCGCTTCATGGGTAAGAACTTCAACGAAGTAAGCGGAGAAAAGAAAATGGTATCCTACCAGGTTGAAGGCGGTAACAACAACACCGTCCGGGTCAGAATCGGCGACAGACTTTATACAGCTCAGGAAATATCGGCTATGATTCTTCAGAAAATGAAGAGCACCGCGGAAGACTACCTGGGAACGACCGTGACCGAGGCCGTGATCACTGTACCGGCATATTTCAACGATGCTGAACGTCAGGCGACCAAAGAAGCCGGACAAATCGCAGGCCTGGACGTAAAACGTATCATAAACGAACCAACCGCAGCCGCATTAGCCTATGGCCTTGATAAAAAGAATCACGACATGAAAATTGCCGTCTATGACTTAGGCGGTGGTACTTTCGATATCTCGGTTCTTGAACTCGGTGATGGCGTATTTGAAGTCAAATCCACAAATGGTGATGTTCACCTCGGTGGTGATGATTTCGACATGCGTGTCATGAACTGGCTGGCGGATGAATTTCAGAAGGAAGAAAATGTTGACTTGCGCAAAGACCCGATGGCCCTTCAGCGCCTGA
The DNA here is from genome assembly GCA_041742155.1 of Chryseolinea sp. GTDB lineage: Bacteria > Bacteroidota > Bacteroidia > Cytophagales > Cyclobacteriaceae > Chryseolinea. Next base: position 388,876 of record JBGSJE010000020.1, read on the forward strand.
AAGAAGCTTCTGAAAAAGCCAAGATAGAATTGTCAAGCTCGATGGAGACCGAAGTGAACTTGCCATACGTTACGTCGGTCGATGGCGTACCGAAGCACTTGGTGAAGAAGCTGAGCCGTGCAAAGTTTGAGCAGCTGGTAGACGATCTGGTGCGCAGAACGCTTGAGCCATGCCGTAAGGCTGTTGAAGATGCCGGTGTCAATGTATCTCAAATTGATGAGGTAATATTGGTCGGCGGTTCAACGCGTATCCCGAGAATAGTAGAAGAAGTGGAAAAATTCTTCGGCAAGAAACCTTCGAAAGGTGTTAACCCTGATGAAGTGGTGGCAATTGGTGCCGCGATTCAGGGTGGTGTGTTAACCGGTGAAGTGAAGGATGTTCTTTTGCTGGACGTTACCCCGCTTTCCCTGGGTATTGAAACTCTGGGTGGCGTATTCACAAAGCTGATCGAATCCAATACCACGATTCCTTCGAAGAAATCGGAAGTATTCTCGACAGCCTCCGATAACCAGCCTTCCGTGGAAATACACGTATTGCAAGGCGAACGTCCGATGGCTAAGGATAACAGAACCATAGGAAGATTCCATCTGGATGGAATTCCACCTGCACCACGCGGTTTACCTCAGGTCGAAGTGACTTTTGATATTGATGCTAACGGTATACTCCATGTTTCCGCAAAAGACAAGGGAACCGGAAAAGAACAAAAGATCAGAATCGAAGCTTCTTCAGGCTTAACTGACGCCGAGATCCAGAAGATGAAACAGGAAGCTCAGGCTAACGCCGAAAGCGACAAGAAAGTGAAAGAAACGGTTGAAAAGATCAACCAGGCCGATTCACTGATCTTCCAGACCGAAAAGCAATTGAAGGATTATGGCGATAAGCTGTCGGAAGGAAACAAGAGCGCCATTAACAGTGCCCTTGAACAACTGAGAGCCGCTCATAAGAGCCAGGACCTTGCCGGTATCGATAGTTCGATGAATACTTTGAATACGGCATGGCAGGCTGCGTCTGCTGAAATGTATGCTGCATCGGGTGGAGCTCCCGGAGCTGAAAGCGGCCCTTCTCAAAATGCAGGCGGCGGTTCATCCTCAGATGCAAACAATGTGTCGGATGTTGAATACGAAGAAGTAAATGACAATAAGAAGTAAACGTCGATAAACGTTAATCAAAAGACCCACCGGAAACGATGGGTCTTTTTTTTTGATACACATACTTTATTGTTTCTCCGACGGGCAGCCAGAGACGACAATACTTCCTATTTAAGATATTTGCCAAACCACTGGTGGTACCGCTCGTACCTGTCCTTCCAATAACTAGGCACCGTGAGTCCATGGTGTTGTTTGGGGTAAATCACCAGCTGCGCGGGTACACCGAGTGAACGTAGTCCCTGGTACATCTGCTCACTGCCAGCAGCGGGAACGTTGTAGTCGTTTTCTCCTACCATGTAAAGCGTCGGCGTCTTGATACGGTCGATTTTCAAAAACGGATACGAGACTTTCATCCACCTGTCCATATTTTTCCAGGGTACACCGAGCTCCATCTCATACTGTTGGACATATTGATCCGTTCCATACATCGTGAGTTGTAAAGCGCTGCCGGCGCCGCTGGCCGCTGCCTTGAAGCGCTGATCAGTAGCGGTCACGTAGTCTGTCAGTATCCCACCGTAACTCCACCCTCCGATCCCCAGCCTGCCGGCGTCGATGCTTCGCGTCTTTATCAGGTAGTTCACCCCATCGATCAGGTCCACCACCTCTTTACCTCCCCAGTCGCCAAAGATCGCCTTGGCAAATGCATATCCCTTTCCGTTGCTTCCGCGGTAGTTGATAGCCGCCACCGCGTATCCCTGAGACGCCAGCATTTGGATGGTGAGGTCGAATTCATATTCATCCTGGGCAACCGGACCGCCGTGAATCCAAAGGATCAAGGGGAGCTTTTCCGTTTTTTGTCTTCCATTCGGCCAGTATAATATCCCGCCGACCTGGAGACCATCCCGGTTTCTGAACGTGAACCCTTCCGCATCCGCAAAGGCGCGGTTCTTAATAAAACCGTCGTTGTGTGTAGTAAGCTTTCTGAACGACCCATCCTCCATAACATGGATCTCGGGAAGCTTCGCGGTCTCACTCATCAATACAACCGACCGGTTTCCTTCCAATGGTTCAACCACAGTGATACTCCTGTCTCCGTCTGAAATTCGCTTATACGTTTTTGATTCAACGTCAAATGCCATCACGTATCGCTGCCGGTCGTCTTCGATCAGCGCCAGGATCGATTTTCCATCGGGAGACCACCGCGGTCTATTCACAGGGCGGTCAAGTTCCTTCGTGAGGATGGTTGGTTCACCCCCGGAGGCTGGGATTAATGCGAGGTGCGGCTCATCGTAAGTATCCCATTCCGGAGACATCGATCTGAGGAAGGCAATTGTCTTTCCATCAGGGCTCCATACCGGATTGCGGTCGTAGTCGACCCATGTTGTCAGTTTCCGGGGGACCGATTTCGGCTTCGCCTCCAGGATCCAGATATCGGAATTCGTATTCCGGTCGGGATCGTCAGAACGGTTGCTGGTAAATGCGACATACTTGCCATCGGGCGACCAGGTCGCGTCACTGTGGTTGTACTTTCCTTTCGTCAGGGTATCCAGTTTTTTTGTTTCGATATCGAAAAGGTAAAGGTGCGCATACTTCCCGTCCAGGTAGCCGCTGACATCCTGCTTGAACTGGTAGCGGTCGATCACGATGGGCCTGGCCGGCCGCTCCTTCAGGCTATCAGCTTTTATTTCCTGATCACGGATGGTAAGCAGTATTTTCTTTGAGTCGGGACTCCATTCGTATTCGGAGATACTTACTTTAAATTCCGTGAGCTGTTTTGCCTCACCTCCACGACGATCCATAACCCATAGCTGAGTCTTCTCCTTTGCTTTGTCACGTGAAGAAAGGAATGAAATCATCCGATTGTCGGGACTCCATTTCGGAGTGGATTCATCTTCATGGGAGTATGTGAGCTGGACCGCGCCACTACCGTCGATCGCCGTCATCCAAACATTGTCGTCGTATTTATCTTCCGTCGAATCTGCTGAAGAAACAACGTAGGCTACCCATTTTCCGTCGGGGGAAATCTCGGGTTCATCCACGTATTTAATATGGTAAACATCGGCCGGTTTCAGCGCGCGCTGCGCCGCGACCATGGTTGAAAGTGACGTAAGCAGTACAAATAGAAATTGCTTCTTCATGGGCTGGAAAGGTTAACACGGAAATATAAATTATTTTTTCGGATCCCGAATACCAATATCCCGCTGTGGCGTAATTGGTGGTTTACCAAAGAAAAAAATCCCATTGATTGCCAATGGGATTTTGAAGAGAGGTGATTGTATAACGTTTATGAAGCGCTTATTCGGATCGAAGGGATTTCGAAGGATTGGCAATTGCCGCACGGAAAGACTTGTAACCAACGGTCAGCATGGCGATTGCGAGCGTAGAGCCGAGACCTATCATAAATATGTCGGGACCTATCGTGATCTTGTACGCAAAATCCTCGAGAAACTTGTTCATGACGAGCCAGGCTAACGGAGCTGCAAACAAGAAGCCCAGTAAAATCAGCTTGACATACTCGCGGGAAAACAGAAAGACGATACTTTCGACGGTCGCCCCAAGGACCTTGCGTACCCCGATTTCTTTGGTTTTCTGGTTTGCCATAAAGGTTGCCAGGCCGAACAATCCGAGACATCCGATAAAAATTGCAATAGAAGAAAAAATGCCCAGCAAGACCGACATTTTTTGTTCGCCTTCATAGAACTCCCCGATCTGCTGGTCCAGGAAATGGTAGTCGAAAATATGTTCCGGGTACGCAGCTTCCCACAGCGGCTTTACCTTGTCGATGACGGCTGTTAATTGCGATGGGTCTACCTGGATGGCGAGCGTTTCGTATCCGCGGACACGGTTCATCAGGACCGTTGGTTCAATCGGTGCGCGCAGGGCTACCGTGTGAAAATCCTTTACTACTCCTGTGACAGGCAAACTCTTTCCCCACATTTTTATCACTTTCCCCACGATGTCGTGAGGCTCGTAGCCCACCGTTCGGGCGAGCTTTTCGTTCACCAGAAAACCGGTAGCCGTATCGAGGTCAGCGATGTTCTGGCCGGCGAGTATTTCCAGGGCAAAAAGGTCTGCATAATGTCCATCAACCTGTTTAACCTGAGTTCCAAACGGATCTTCCTTTCCTTCGATAGTGAAGTCCGTTCCTGACACACTGGATGACGACGGCGGCTTGCTGTTCAGGCTGGCAATCTGCACGCCAGCGAGTCGCGACACTTCGCTCCTCAATGTACGCATCTTACTGGCACCGTTATTTTCTGCAGGTTTTTCCTGCTCGGGGATTGGCAATAGAAGGATCGCATCCTTCCGGAAGCCCAGGTCTTTGTTCCGGAAATAATTCATCTGACTGACCACAATGATCGTCCCGATAATAAAGAATTGAGAGATTACGAACTGCGTTACAACCAGTGCGCGTCTTAAATTGTAACCGGAAGAATTTTTACTGCTTATCAGGTTCTTTAACGCGAGGGCTGGATTAAATCCGGAAACGATAAACGCCGGATACAGGCCCGCCAGTAAAGCAATGACCACGGTTACACCGACGATAAATACCCATAACATCCCGTCACCGGCAAAGTCAAGCGACAGGTCCACCTCCAAAAACGGGTTTAGAAGGGTAACCGCAAGTTGCGCGAATGCGAGAGCGGCAAGCATCGCCAGCAGGGTGATCATCGCTGTCTCCCCGAGGAATTGCCGGATCAACTGGCCCCTTGTGCTGCCGAGCGATTTCCGGATACCTACTTCCTTTGATCGTTTGATCGCTTCAGCGGTGGCAAGGTTTATGAAGTTGATACAGGCAGTCACGATGAGGATTAACGCGATCACGCCCAATGCCGTTAAGATACCTTTGCTTACCGTGTTGTAAGTATAGGCGCCGAACCGGTCGTCAAAATGAATTTCCCTGAGGGGTTGAATGAAAAATTCAGCGTTGCTGTTGTTATCATCTCCCAGGTATTTTTTGCTGAATGCCGGCATCCGGCTCTCGACTTTGGAAATCGACTCACCTTCTTTTAAGAGAAAATAACATTGCTCGTCACTCCATATGCTATTCCATCCGTTGGATTCTCTTTCCTTTTTTATGGTCACGTAGGAAAGCATCAGATCAAATGGAAAATCGGTGTTGCTGGGATAATCCTCCATTACCGCCGTGACCTTGTAGTCAGTCGCTTCAAATCTGACGACTTCACCGATCACGTCCGTTTTTCCAAAATATTTCACCGCCCATCGCTCCGATATAATGGCTTCCGCCGGATCGTCGAGCCCGGCCTCCTGGTCGCCGGCCAAAATTTTGCGATCGAAGATTTTGAAAAAATTTGACTGTGTAAAAACGACGCCCGACTCTTCATTATACTTCTTCGGCTCCGCTCCAGGCAGTGGAATCGTGACCATGCTCCCGGAACGATAGGATGTAAAGATTACTTCATCCGCTTCGGGAAAATCGATCCTGAATGCATCCGGTAAAACGGAAGGAACTCCTGATGTATAGTCTTTCCCCTCGTTACCATCAGATTGGTTCACCACCCGGTAAATTCTGTCGCGTTTGGAATGGTATGTATCGAAGCTCGACAGGTGCCTGATGAGCAAGAACAGCACAAGGCTACAGGTAATACCCATTGTCAGCCCGGAGATATTGATGAGGGTACTGCTTTTTTCCCGAAGCAGGTTTCTAAATGCAGTTTTCAGATAGTTCTTCAGCATTGTTGGTAGGTTGAAGTCAAACCTGAGTCAACATGAATGCCACAACGGAAATCGTGTATGGTGACTCAGGAATGCCGTTCTCATGCGACGATCCTGTTCACAAACGCAGGTTGGCGTCCGTTACCGGACAAATCCGGAAGGAGTTAAATTATTTATTGGCCGTCAGTGTTAGTTAGATTCTAAGGTGTAATTTTGCCGGTATGGTACAACAACTGATCGTTTTTGCCATTTTTTTGGGTTGCCTGGTTTATCTCGGGCGCATGGTGTACAGGAGTCTGAAGGCGAAATCAGCCTGTAGCACGGGATGTGGAAAATGTGGTGCTGTTGATTTTCAAAAAATAGAAGCGCAAATCAAAAAACAGGGACTTTAAGCCCACACGCGGGTACCCTCCGTGCAATTTTTGCAGATCTCAATTTCACTCCTCGATCTCAACAACGAATTCCTGAACTCAGTGTACCTGTCACTGTACCAGATCTCTTTAAATGTGTGCCGGTTTACATCACCGAGAACAAAATGAGCATCCTTGTCAAAGCAACATGGCACCACCTTGCCGTCCCATGTCACCACGCAGCTATGCCACATTTTCCAGCATTCGTTCGCGAACCTGTTTTTGATTTCATATGAGTTATCGCTGAGCTTTCGGTATCGCGAGTACCGGTCCTGCGTTGGAATCAGCCCGGAACCGTTTTGGTAGTCGTATATCTGCGCTGTTTTCAAAGCCACCTGGTCTACTCCAAGGCTTTTTGCCAGTGCATATACCTCCGGTATCTCGTGTTCGTTTGGTCTTACAACCAGGAATTGAAAAACGATGTGGGGTGTCTTTGATTTCAGTTCTTTCTTCCACCGTATAACATTCTGTGTACCTTCAATCACTTTTTTCAATGAACCGCCTATGCGGTACGATTGATAGGTATCTTGTGATGTTCCGTCAATCGAGACGATCAACCGGTCCAGGGACGACTCTACTGCCGCCCGTGCCACGTCATCCTTCAGGTAGTGCGCGTTTGTCGAAGTCGATGTGTAAATACCTTTCTCCGAAGCATACTTAACCATTTCCAAAAATCGCGGATGTATAAACGGTTCGCCCTGAAAATAAAATGTCAGATAACTCAGGGTGGGTGCGAGTTCATCGATGACCTTCCGGAACAATCCCTCCTCAAGCATCCCGGTAGGTCTCGTAAAGGACCGGAGGCCGCTGGGGCATTCGGGGCAACGGAGATTACAGGACGTCGTTGGCTCGATGGAAATGCTCATCGGCATACCGAGCATATTGGCTGATCCTCGAAGCCTCGACGTTTGATAGCTTGTGATCACCCGGGCCGCATTCGATAAGCGGCTGAATGAGCTTTTTGATAGTATATTGACACTGTCGTTAAACCTTATCATTCTGTCTTGCGATCGGGAGCAAAGTAACTATAAATCAATAAGAATTCAGTCTGTCCTGCCCTATTAGAATTTACACACGAATATCCTGATATTTGATATTTCGAGACTTTATATCTTGCAGCCATTATGAAAAAAATTGCCGTCGCCCTGCTCATGGTTCTTTGCGCTACCAGTGCTTTTTCCCAGAAGCTTTCTGACCAGGCAACTATCTCCGTCGTTACCTGCGGGCCCTACCAAAAAGCGATTTACCTGGCCTTTGGTCACAGTGCTTTTCGCGTACACGACCCCGCATCTGCTATTGACTATATCTTTAACTATGGGGTTTTCGATTTCGACAAACCAAACTTTGCGCTGAACTTCGCCCGCGGCTATAATTATTATATGCTTGGCGTACATGATTACCGGCTTTTCAGGGATAACTACATAGAAGACAACCGGTACGTTCACGAACAAATACTGGATCTTACCGCTGAACAAAAGCAGAAGGTCTTCGATTTTCTTTTATGGAATGCGCGGCCTGAAAACCGGGAGTATGCATATGACTATTTTTACGACAACTGCGCCACCAGGATCCGTGATGTGATTCAGTCTTCGCTGGGAAATGACGTCGTATTTGACGGTTCATATGTTACCACGAAGTATTCGATACGTCAGCTAACTGACCTTTATCTTGGGCAACAGCCGTGGGGCGACCTTGGAATAGACATTTGCCTGGGATTACCGATGGACAAAATCGCCACACCCTATGAATACATGTTCCTTCCGGATTACATTGAGTCGGGGTTCGATCACGCCATCGTAAAGAAGGACAGCATTTCCGCACCATTGGTTCGGGAGAAGAAAATAATTTATGAAACGCACCTTCAAGCCGGGGAGAGAAGTCTTCCTCACCCGCTTTATGTCTTCGGGGCTTTGGCGGTCATTGCGGTTGGCCTTGGGATCTGGGATCTTAAAAGAAGAAAACTGTCCATCTGGTTTGATGCCGCTTTGTTTGGAGTTACCGGCCTGATAGGCGTGTTGTTGTTTTTACTTTGGTTCTTTACGGATCACAAAGCTGCCGCCAACAACCTTAATATTCTGTGGGCATTGCCTACACACCTTGCTGCCCTGGCTATGTTCGGCAAAAAACCGGGATGGCTAAAAGGTTACTTCCTCGCCGTGGTAGTCGTTGAAGGACTACTGCTGGTCACCTGGAAGGTGCTACCGCAGCAATTGAATGTGTCGCTTATACCGGTGGTAATTGCCTTGCTGGTGCGGGCGTTCATTCAATACAGGCTGCGTCAACCGGCAACTCAACAATAAATGAACTACCCTCATACTCCGTCGATTCAACGCGGATCGTACCTTTCATTTTCATAACCGTTTCCCGGACGATGTACAAGCCAAGGCCGGACCCTTTGGCATAATCGGTGCCCCGGAAAAACATGTCGAAGATTTTAGCTTGATTTTCACTTTTGATGCCCAAGCCGTTGTCGGACACCACAATGTACAACACGTTGTCTTGTTTGGAAATCTTCACCCGTATCCACTGGCTCGACCTGCCCGGATAATGATACTTGATTGCGTTCGACACGAGGTTGTTTAAGATCGTTGTCAATCTGCCGTGGTCTGTGAACACTTCATCAACCATTATTTCTTCACGGAAACTTATCCGGTCTGCTCCTTCCAGGAACTGAACATTTTCCCTGACGGTGGCTACAAGTTCAGGGAGATTGACCTTGCCTAACACAAGTTCCGTACGCGTGTTTTTGGAATAGTCGATAATATCGCTGATAAAGAGATTGAGCCTGTCGGCACGCTGCGCCATCATATCCAGGTAATGCTGCATTTTCAGATCAGCTGTGTCATTGCGGGCAATGTTCATCAATCCTTTCAATGAAAGAAGAGGCGAGCGCAAGTCGTGAGATGTGCTGTAAAAAAACCGGTCCAGTTCCGCATTGCTTTTTTCCAGGTTCCTGTTTTTGATTTTGATTTCGTCAGCCATGACATGAAGCCTGCGTTCCGACTCTTCATTTACCATTAACACGAAGCTTATGCACACAACCAGTATAAACGCGCTGGAAATAAGGTTTATGAAAAAGAACGTTTCTACGTTTGGGGCTTCCACTTCATAGGGTCCGATAAGATCAAAGTCGGTGACAAAAAGAGACACCAGTAATCCACAGGACAGGATAACAAATGAAATCCGCATGGTTTTTTCGGTGGAATTAAAGATTGCCATCGAAACACCGATCAAAGGAAAGTAGAACAGGTAGATACCAACTTCCGCCGGAACGAGACACGCATAAATGGCAAAGCTTATGTTTAAAAAAGCCAAAGCCAGAATTCGTCCGGCATCAGGGCGCCCGTTGCGGTGGAGCCAATAAGATAAAAAAAGTACAATGGTGATGCTGAGGTCGATAAATGGTGCTTCATCCGCCCCGTTGATCAGGTCCTGAGAGAAGTGAAAGAGCCCCATGATGGTGCCAAAGATCGAGATCCTTTCAAAGAGGATCTGCCTTTTTTTGCGCGCAAAATCTTCTATCGCTTCTTGTGGGAGGGCCATTTCCACGTATAAATTTTTACACGAAGATAGAGCCCGCAAAAGCTTTTATGACAGCGATTTAAAAGTTAGAATACCCATGTAAGGTCTCCTGGCAAATTCGAGTCAGACATGCAGGGCGCGATTTGCCGTCGCCGCAAGGCAAGCTTCCTTGACAGCCTCCATATAGGTTGGATGGGCATGCGACATCCTCGCTACATCTTCCGCCGATGCCCGGAATTCCATCGCGGTAACGGCGCTGGCAATCATATCAGCTGCCCTGGCTCCGATGATGTGTACACCCAAAATCTCATCCGTTTGCTTGTCGGCCAGAACTTTTACCAGGCCATCCGTATCCATACTGGCACGAGCTCTTCCCAGTGCTTTATAGGGAAAATTTCCAGTTTTATAAGCCCGCCCCTGCGATTTTAATTGTTCCTCCGTATATCCAACGCTGGCAACTTCCGGCCAGGTATAAACAACACCCGGGATCAGGAGATAATTGATATGCGGTTTTTGCCCCGCCATTTGTTCCGCTACAAATACACCCTCTTCTTCAGCCTTGTGAGCCAGCATAGCCCCGCGAACAACATCGCCAATAGCATATATGTTGTCAACTTTTGTTTTCAGGTGATCATCAACCGGTATCTGACCCTTAACGGTTTCTACGCCTATTTTTTCCAATGCCAGTCCTTCCGTGTAAGGTCTTCGCCCGATGCTTACCAGACAATAGTCACCCTTCAACTCAATCGCCTTGCCGTCTTTTGACTCCGCCTTAAGAACAACTTCCTTGCCTTTGTTTTCCAGGGCTGTGACCTTGTGACCCAGGAAAAATTCCATTCCAAGTTTTTTGGCAACCTTTAACAGCTCTTTACCCATCGTACCATCCATTGTTGGTATGAGGCTATCCAGGAATTCCACAACTGTTACTTTTGAACCGAGCCTTGCATATACCGACCCGAGTTCCATCCCAATAACCCCACCTCCAACGACGATCAGATGATTTGGAATCTCTTTAAGCTCCAGGCATTCGGTACTGGATATTATTCGTTTCTTATCAAATGGCGCAAAAGGAAGGGGCGTCGGTTTGGATCCCGTTGCAATAATTACACGCTCTGTCGTGATAACATTTTCCTTTCCATCCGACCCGGTCACCTTAATGGTGTTTTTGTCAACAAACGATCCGACACCGGTCAGCACATCGATCTTATTCTTTTTCATCAGGTATGCTATACCATCCACGTTGGATTTTACAACCTCTCCTTTACGTTTGATCATTTGAGCCAGGTTTACCTTTGGCTCCGGGATGTCGATGCCGTGCACCTTAAAGTGTTCTTTGGCATTGATAAAATGTTCGGAGGAATCAAGCAACGCCTTCGAAGGAATACACCCTACGTTGAGACATGTCCCCCCGAGGGTATTATATTTTTCAATGATCGCCGTTTTAAAACCAAGCTGGGCACAACGGATAGCTGCTACATAGCCTCCTGGGCCGGACCCAATGACAGTGACATTATATTGCATGATTCTTTCTTTTTCTGAATGTAAAGTATAAAGGAATCCCCTTCTATATTAATGAAGGGGATCGTCATTAAACACCAAGAATTAGTCGTCCCGGATCTTCGAGCATTTCTTTCACACGAACCAGGAAACTGACCGACTCACGTCCGTCAACAATCCGGTGATCGTATGACAGGGCCAGATACATAATCGGTCGTACGATCACCTCTCCGTTTTTTGCCACAGGCCTTTCTACGATATTATGCATTCCCAGGATCGCCGATTGAGGAGGATTGATTATCGGAGTGGAAAGCATCGATCCAAATACACCACCGTTGGTAATCGAGAATGTTCCTCCTGTCATTTCTTCAATAGAAAGTTTACCGTCTCTGCCTTTTGTTGCCAGGCGGACGACTTCGCTTTCGATTTGATTGAATGTGAGAGACTCGGCATTACGGATCACCGGCACTACCAAACCACGTGGCGTAGACACGGCTATGGAAATATCACAATAGTCGTGATAGATGATCTCGTCTCCATTCACGGACGCGTTTACGGCCGGGAACTCCTTTAACGCCGCGCAGACGGCCTTCGTAAAGAAGGACATAAATCCCAGACCAACGCCGTATTTCTCTTTGAATTGATCTTTATACTTCGAACGGAGGTCCATAACAGGCTTCATATCCACTTCATTAAAAGTGGTAAGCATGGCGGTTTCATTCTTCACTGCGACCAGCCGTTTAGCTATCGTCCTGCGCAGTGAAGTCATTTTTTCACTTCTCACATTACGTCCGCCGCCGGAGGTAATCACGGGTGGAGCCAGCGGTGGCTGTGCTTTTGATTCAGCCGGTTTTGCGGGTTTGGCTGCCTGAGCATTCTGCGCATCCTCCTTCGTTATTCTGCCTCCCACGCCACTGCCCTGAACCTGATTTAAGGGAATACCCTTCTCGTCCAGGATCTTTGCTGCTGCCGGTGAGGGGTGTCCTGCGGCATACGACTTATCCGTTACCGCTGGAGCCGCCGCGCCGGAAGCCACTTTGTTTTCGGTAGCCACAGCATCACCCTCAGCCACTTCAATTTTACAAATCAAGCCGCCTATAGGCAGTGTTTCTTTTTCTTTTGCAACGATCCGCAGTATTCCATTGGCTTCAGCCGGCAGTTCAAAGGTTGCCTTATCCGATTCCACTTCCGCGATAATCTCGTCGAGCTTAACAAAGTCGCCGTCTTTTTTCAGCCACGTAGAGATCGTTACTTCCGTGATAGACTCACCTACTGTAGGTACCTTCATTTCCTTTACAACGCCTGTAGCTTTTGCAGGAGGCTTGGCCGCCGCCTGGACTGCCGGTTCGGTTTTAGCGGCCGGCTGTTCGGAGGGTTCAATTTCACAAAGTAATTCACCTATTGGTACAGTCGATCCCTGGGGTTTCATGATCTTTATAACGCCAGCACTGGACGCAGTGAGTTCAAACGTCGCCTTGTCTGATTCCAGCTCTGCGATAACTTCATCCAGCTTGACAAAGTCGCCATCTTTTTTCAGCCAGTTGGCAATGGTTACCTCTGTTATAGACTCGCCTACTGCAGGGACTTTTATTTGAATAGCCATTCGGATTGGTTTTAATTTTATGAATTATGCGCGGAACGCTGCTGTTCCGTGTTGTGAATTAGATTTCTAAAGCTTTGTTGACTAATTTCTCCTGTTCCACTTTATGAACCTTCGAATAGCCGGTTGCCGGAGACGCACTTGCTTTCCGGGAAACGATTTCAAGTTCATATTTAGGCATCATCCTCAGAATGTAAGAAAGGCATCCCATGTTGGCAGGCTCTTCCTGAGCCCAGACAAGTTTTGCATCCTTGTATTTTTTCAGCACACTCTTCAGCTGCTTTTCCGGGAACGGGTGCAACTGTTCCATCCGTACGATGGCGGTGTCCTTTACTTTTTTCTTTTGTTGGGCTTCAGCGAGATCGTAATAAATCTTTCCGGAACACAAGACAACACGCTTCACATCCTTGGCCGAAACAGTCTGGTCATCCAGTACCTCCATGAATGTTCCGGATGTAAAATCTTTTATCGGGGAGATGACAGCCGGATGCCGCAGCAAGGATTTTGGCGAAAATACGATACAAGGTTTACGGAAGGGCCACGCTACCTGCCTCCTTAGCAAATGGAAAAAGTTGGCGGGTGTCGTGGGGTTTGAAACCACCATGTTGTATTCCGCCGAAAGTTGTAAGAACCGTTCGGGCCGGCAACTGGAGTGTTCCGGGCCCTGGCCTTCATAACCATGGGGAAGCAGCATCACCAGCCCGTTCATTCGTTGCCACTTTGATTCGGCACTGGATATAAACTGATCGATGATAACCTGCGCACCATTAACAAAGTCGCCGAACTGCGCCTCCCATAACACCAACGCCCGGGGTGATGACATGGCGTATCCATACTCAAAACCCAGCACGCCAAATTCGGAGAGCAATGAATTATAGATATTAAACCGAACCTGGTCTTTTTCGATATTATTTAATCCGCAATAGGGTTCGTTTGTATTGGCGTCAAAGAAATATGCATGCCTGTGAGAGAACGTTCCCCTCCGTACATCCTGCCCGGACATTCTGACGGGCGTTTTTTCCTCCAGCAACGATCCGTAGGCAAGCAATTCAGCCTCTGCCCATCCCAGCACTTTCGTTTCGAAAAAAGCGGACGTGCGGTCTTTCAGAAGTTTTTCAATCTGTTTTAACGGCCGGAAGCCGTCGGGAATAGTAGTGAGAGCCTTACCTACTTTTTCAATGACGCTTTCTTTTACTCCGGTCTCCGGCGACTTATCAAAATCCTCCGGCATCGCCCAGCGCATCTGATCCCACTCCTCCTCCATTTTCTGTGGCTTGTAAGGCAGCGGTTTTTGTTTTACCTCATTCAGCCTGTCCTGCAACTGGTTCCGGAAGTTCTTGTCCATCTCGTCGGCAAGCGCCGCATCGACGTCGCCGCGCTCGACAAGCTTCTTTACATAGATCTCGCGTGGGTTTTCATGTTTTGCAATGATATTATAAAGCTTGGGCTGTGTAAACTTCGGTTCGTCACTTTCATTGTGGCCATGCCTTCTGTAACACAACAAGTCAATAAAAATATCCTGCTTGAATTTCTGGCGGTATTCAACAGCAAGTTTCGACACAAAACTTACGGCTTCGGCGTCATCGCCGTTTACGTGCAACACGGGAGCATCGACAATTTTTGCCAGGTCGGTGCAATAGATACTGGTACGTGCATCATCATAATCGGTTGTAAAACCAACCTGATTATTAATCACGAAATGTATTGTACCTCCTGTGGAATAGCCCGGCAACCCGGACATTTGAAGAAGTTCATAGACGATTCCCTGGCCGGCGACAGCCGCATCACCATGGATGAGAATTGCCATACCTTTGGTGAGGTCGCCTTTATACTCGTCATCGATCTGTCCCCTGGTGTAGCCGATCACAAGCGGGTCCACGGCTTCGAGATGCGACGGGTTTGGTGTAAGTTTCAGGTAGATCTGTTTTCCGGATGGCGTGTCGATATGGCTCGAGTATCCGAGGTGATACTTCACATCCCCGTCGCCCATGGTTTGCTCGGGACTGACGTTACCTTCAAATTCCGTGAAGATTTGTTCGTACGTTTTTCCAAGGATATTCGAAAGCACATTCAGGCGTCCGCGGTGAGCCATGCCGATCACCACTTCCTTTATACCTAATTCCGCGGATTTGTTAATGATCGTTTGAAGGCCGGGGATCGTGTTTTCACCACCTTCCAATGAAAATCGCTTCTGCCCCAGGAATTTGGTGTGCAAAAAGTTCTCAAAAACAACGGCTTCGTTAAGTTTTGTGAGGATTAGTTTTTTCTCGTCGGCGCTTGGGTTATAGGTGAAATACTCCTGCTCGCACTTTTGAAAAAACCACTGCCTGATCCCGTCGTTGCGGATGAAGTTGTACTCAAAACCGATCGGGCCGAGATAGACGGCCTTTAGTTTTTCGATAATTTTCCGAAGGCTGGCCCGGCCCATGCCGATTTCCGCGCCGACATCAAATTCGGTATCCAGGTCTGCATCGGTCAGGCCGACGCTCTTGTGGTCAAAGTTCACGTGGTGATTCCTTCGTTCACGCACGGGATTTGTCTTCGACTTCAGGTGCCCGAACGACCGGTATACAAAAATCAGGTTCCTTACCTGGGTCTCTTTTAAAGAAAGCGTATCATCTCCTTTAACACCGTTCCCGCTTTCGCCGAATCGCTGGGTGGAGAAGTCGTAGCCTTCGAAAAACTTTTGCCACGTCTGATCAACCGAGGAGGGATCTTTCTTATAATTTTGGTAGAGCTGGTCCAAATATCCGACGTCGGCATTGGAGATATACGAATAGTTATCCATGGGATTTTTAAAAGCAAACAAATGTAGAAAACGTGTTCTAGATATAAAAATTGAATACTCGCTTACGCAAATATTGACATAAATGGAGCCACCAGAGACCTCTTTGTGTATCGTTCGTTGTCAAACCAAAAAAAACGAGTAACTTTGCGGTCTTTAAAAAAAACGGACGAGTTCCAAAGCATTTTAAACTAACACAGTAATGGTTAAAATCAGACTGGCCCGCAGGGGCCGCAAAAAACTGGCGATGTACGACGTGGTCGTAGCCGACGCCAGGGCACCACGCGATGGTCGCTTTATTGAAAAAATTGGTACTTACAACCCCATCACGGTTCCAGCCACGATCGTCCTGAACGACGAAAAGGCTTTCACCTGGCTGATGAATGGTGCACAACCTTCGGACACCGTAAAAGCCATGCTTTCTTATCGTGGTATCATGATGAAAAAGCATTTACAGATCGGCGTTATTAAAGGGGCCCTGACACAGGAACAGGCGGATGCGAAACTCGCGGAATGGCTGAAGGTAAAGGAAAGCAAGACCGACGCAAAACGCGATAAGGCATCTCAGTCAAAAGAAGCCAGTGCGAAGGCTCGCAAGGAAGCGGAAACCAAGATCAAGGAGGCACGCGCCGAAGCTATCCGTAAGAAAGCGGAAGTTGCTGCTCAGGCACCCGTTGCTGCGGCTGAAGAGGCAGTTGGAGAAGGTGAAGCACCGGTTACCGAGGCTGAAGCCTGATCTTTCACATAAGAAACCCGAAATGCCAATGCCTGGATGCATTGGCATTTTTTATTTGTACCGGTTATGGAAATCGAGTCATGCTTTAAAATCGGTTATATCCTGAAAACCCACGGCCTTAAGGGCGAAGTGACCCTTTCCCTCGACGACGACGGGCCCGGAGATCTGACTGGTGTTAACACAGTATTTGTAGAAAAAGACAGCAGGCTGATCCCGTATTTTATCAAAACCGTTTCTCACAAAGGATCCAAGGCATTTGTCAGGTTTGAAGATGTCGACGACCTTTCCGAGGCGGAGAAAATTGTCAAGCGGGCCGTGTACCTCGATAAGTCGGTCCGGCCCAAATCCGGGCGGGGGCAATTTTACAATGACGAGATCATCGGATTTAAAGTCGTGGAGGAAGCCGGTGAAATATTGGGAACGATCAGGGAAATCATGCAGGCTGGTCCGAACCGGCTGATTGTATTGGTCCGGGAAGGAAAAGAGGTCCTTATTCCGGTAAATGGTCCTTTTATTACCAGTATTAACAAGACTAAAAAGACGGTCACGGTAGATCTTCCTGAAGGTTTTTTGGACATTTAAATTAGCGGTTCAGCTACCGCTATTCGAGGAGGTTATGCTGAACCAATATCAGATCCATTCCGATTACGCGATGATACACTTCGACATCATAACCTGCCTGCCCAAACTGATCGAAAGTCCATTTTCCGATTCGATCCTGAAGCGTGCGCAATCCAAAGGGCTGGTTACAGTGAACATTATTGATTTACGCCAATATGCCACGAGCAAGCACAAAACAACAGACGATTATGCCTTTGGCGGTGGCGCGGGGATGGTAATGATGATTGAGCCCATCGACAATTGCATTCGCGAACTGAAAAAGCACCGGTCCTACGACGATATCATTTACACAAGTCCGGACGGCGAACGCCTGACCCAACCGATGGCCAATGAATTAAGTCTGAAAACCAACCTGATTCTTCTTTGCGGACACTATAAAGGTGTTGATGAACGGGTGAGAGAGCACCTCATCACCCGTGAAATCAGCATTGGTGATTACGTCCTGTCCGGCGGAGAACTCGCCGCAGCGGTCATTGCCGACGCGGTGATCCGGCTGATTCCAGGGGTTCTGTCTGACGAGACATCCGCTCTCAGCGACTCATTTCAGGATAACCTGATTGCACCCCCTGTCTATACCCGTCCGGCCGAGTATAATGGCTGGCGTGTTCCGGAGGTACTTTTATCGGGGCATCAGGCTAAAATCGAGGAATGGAGGCACGACCAGTCCCTGGAGCGGACCCGCAAAAAAAGGCCAGAGCTTCTCGGAAAGCCGTAATCCGTATTTTTCGCAAACATTCTGAATCCGGCCTTCAGTAATTTCAATTCTTTCCCTACATTTGCAGTCCATTTTCAAAACCATCGTGTTATGGCCGATCTAATTAAACTAGTAGAACAGGAATTTGCTAAAGTCCGTGAAAATATGCCAAGCTTTAAGCCTGGCGATACCATTAACGTTCACGTGAAAATAAAGGAAGGTAATAAGGAAAGAGTACAGCAGTTCCAGGGTACTGTTATTCAGCGCAGGGGAACAAACTCAAACGGTGAAACCTTTACAGTTCGTAAAATCTCCAATGGAGTAGGTGTTGAACGTATTTTTCCTATCGTTTCTCCTACGATCGACAAGATTGAAGTGATTAAAGAAGGAAAAGTTCGCCGTGCAAAATTGTACTACCTGAAAGGCAAGCACGGAAAAGCTGCCCGTATCAAGGAAAAGGTATAAATCAACCATCGATATTGATCCAAAAGCCATCCGTTCGGGGTGGCTTTTTTTGTTATAATGTTATTTTCAAAACTCTTCTGAACACGATTGCGAAACGCTTAAAACCCCGAAATTCAGCCGAATTAGCATAGAATTAAATAATTAATAACTTTGTCCCCTCGCATAAAAAAGCAGGCATGGCTAAAAACATCGCGGACCTCTTAGGTAAAGACGCAGACTACCTATTGAGACACAAAAGTCAAACAATTTCAAAGGACCGACTTCATACGCCCAGCCCGGATTTTGTAGACAACGTTTTTGCACAATCCAATCGCAGCACCCAGGTGCTTCGCAGTCTTCAGGCGCTTTTTGGCACCGGACGCCTGGCGAATACGGGATTTGTTTCAATTTTACCTATCGACCAGGGGATTGAGCACAGCGCAGGCGCGTCTTTTGCAAAAAACCCAGACTATTTCGACCCGGAAAATATCGTTAAACTCGCCATCGAAGGTGGATGCAATGGTGTAGCCACGACTTTCGGCGTGCTTGGGATGATGTCGCGCAAGTATGCGCACAAGATACCGTTCATTGTCAAGATCAATCACAACGAACTCCTCACCTATCCAAATAAGGCAGACCAGATCATGTTCGGTTCCGTGAGGGATGCCTGGAATCTGAGTGCTATCGCCGTCGGCGCGACGATCTACTTCGGATCTGACAATTCCACACGCCAGATCGTGGAGGTGGCAAAAGCCTTTGAAGAGGCTCATGAACTGGGCATGGCCACCATTCTTTGGTGCTACACCCGCAATAATGCATTTAAAAAAGACGGAATAGATTATCATACATCCGCGGACCTGACGGGCCAGGCAAATCATTTGGGTGTGACCATCCAGGCGGATATCATCAAGCAAAAACTGGCGACTAACAATGGCGGTTACAAGGCTCTGAACACGGGTGGCAGCAGCTACGGAAAGCTGGATGAGAGAATTTATTCAGAACTCACCAGCGATCATCCAATAGATCTCTGCCGCTACCAGGTTGCGAATTGTTTCATGGGGCGGGCGGGGCTCATCAGTTCGGGCGGAGAATCAAAAGGTGAAAGTGATCTTGCCGATGCAGTACGGACCGCTGTTATTAACAAGCGCGCCGGCGGGATGGGGCTGATCTCGGGCCGCAAGGCATTTCAGCGTCCGTTGAAAGAAGGCGTGGAGATCATGAATGCGATTCAGAACGTTTACCTGGATAAAACGATCGACCTCGCATAATCGGATTTTAGGTGAACCGGAAATGGTCACCTGTTTTTTTCTCGTTCTAAAGCACTAAAATATGTCTTGGTTCAAACGCAGCGATAAGGGAATTTTAACTCCTACAGAGTCGAAACGGGAAGTACCGGACGGCCTATGGTTCAAGTCCCCTGCCGGAAAAATTGTTCACACGCGCGAGCTCAAGAATAATGCCTACGTAGTACCGGATGAGGACTATCACGTTCGCATCGGCTCGGACGAGTATTTCGAAGTCCTCTTTGACGACAACAAGTTCACGGAACTGGATGCCAACATGGAATCTGCGGATCCCCTGAAGTTCAAGGACACCAAGCCCTATCCCAAACGAATAAAAGAAACGCAGGAAAAGGCTCAGCTAAAGGATGCCGTCCGCACGGCCTTCGGAAAAATGAGCGGAATCGATATCACGATTGCGTGTATGGATTTCAGTTTTATTGGCGGTTCTATGGGTTCCGTTGTAGGCGAGAAAATCGCCAGAGCAATGGATCACAGTCTCAAACATAAAAAACCATTTCTCATGATCTCCCGGTCGGGTGGTGCGCGGATGATGGAAGCGGGCCTGTCGTTAATGCAAATGGCCAAGACTGCCGCTAAAATCGCGCTGCTTGACGAAGCCCGTATTCCCTACCTTTCATTGTTGACTGATCCGACCACGGGTGGCGTCACGGCTTCGTACGCCATGTTGGGTGACTTCAATATTGCGGAACCGGGAGCGCTGATCGGTTTCGCCGGCCCGCGTGTTATACGCGAGACAATCGGCAAAGATCTGCCCAAGGGTTTTCAGAGTGCCGAATTTGTCCTGGAACACGGGTTCCTTGACTTTATCGTCGACAGAAGAAATCTGAAAAGCAGGCTCTCCACGCTCCTGCGTATGCTTCAAAACTAGTCCGGTACCGAACAAAATTTCTCCTTTTCGAACACTTCGGCGCACGGTCCCCCGGCACCATGCAGCTTCCCGCATTCTCATAGGCCCATAGCACCGATGGCACGCTGATTGACATGAATGGATTGCCGAACCCAGCTTATTATGATCAGGAACTACCTTAAGGTCGCCCTTCGAAGCCTTATCAAACAAAAAGTCTATTCAATTATCAATGTTCTCGGTCTGTCGATCGGAATAGCGAGTTGTGTCCTGATCACAACTTTTGTTGTCGATGAATTTTCCTACGACAAATTTCACGAAAAAGCGGACCGTCTTTACAAAGTAGTCCTGGAACGGAAATACCCTAATCATTCTACGAATTATGCCGTCATTCCGCATTCATATGCCGACGTTATGGCTAATGATTTTCCCGAAGTCGCCGCATCGTTGAAGATGGGTGGCCCCTTTAACGGGGTTGTCGTCAACTACACCAATGCCCGTAATGAAGTCAAGCAATTTGAAGAAAACTTCATCATGGCAGCCGATTCAAACTTCTTCGATTTATTCAGTATTAAGCTGGTGAAAGGTGAATCAAAATCGGTTCTCTCAAAATTGAATGACATGGTTGTCACGCGCCAGACAGCCGAACGCTATTTTGGAAATGACGAGCCGGTGGGCAAGATTCTCAAGATGTTCGGACAGGATTTTGTTGTTACCGGCGTCTGTGAAAACGTGCCTGAAAATTCACACTTTAAGTTTGACTTCCTTACCAAATGGTCCGATCAGTTTTTTGGTGGTGGAGTAGGATCCAACTTCATCACGTTCTCCGCCCATGTATACCTGGAGCTTAAGCCCGGAACCGACTCGAAAGGCCTGGAGGCTAAATTTCCGGGAATGGTCGACAACTACGCCGCCGCACAGATCGAGCGTGACCTTGGAAAATCGTGGGAGGAGTATAAGAAAGAAGGAAACGGGTACCGTTATTTCCTGCAGCCGCTAACGAGTATTCATCTCGATCCGACCAACATCGAAACCAAAATGAGACCCGGCGGAAACGTTAACTATGTCTACTTCCTCATGTGTATTGCTTTGCTGATACTGGTCATTGCCTGTATAAATTTTATGAACCTTGCCACAGCACGTTCGGCGGAGCGTGCGCGCGAGGTAGGTGTCCGGAAAACGATGGGGTCGATGAAAGGTCAGCTTGTCTCTCAATTTCTTGTTGAGTCCATTGTTCTTAGCCTGTTTGCCACATTCCTGGCGCTCGGGCTGGCGCAGGTAGCCCTTCCGTATTTCAACAACATCTCCGAAAAACAACTTGCTTTTTCCTTTACGCCGGTCTTTTTCGGCGTCTTGCTTACGATCTCCGTACTCGTAGGATTTCTTGCGGGGAGTTATCCCGCTTTTGCCTTGTCTTCGATCAATCCGGTCATCGTAATGAAGGGCAATCTGACCAGCAATTCAAAAGGCTCGTGGCTAAGGAACGGGTTGGTGGTGTTTCAGTTCTTTGTGTCGATCGTCCTGATCGTTGGTACATTGATAGTGATGGAACAAATGCGATTCATGCAACGCAAGTCCCTTGGTTACGACAAGGATCAGGTGCTTGTTGTGGAAAGAGTGCTTACCTTAAATGATAGGGTGCAGACATTTATTGAAGAACTGAAGCGGATTCCGGGTGTGGAACATGCAGCCGGCTCATTTTCCCTTTTGGGCAGACCTGGTGATTTCTTCGGATCACAATTCATCCCGGAAGGCTCCAGTGAAATTCTCACTACAAAGAGCATGGGTATCGATGATGAATTCGCCAAGGCAATTGGATTCGAATTCATTGCAGGCCACGGATATTCGAAAGAAACCAACGATTCGTTATCCATTATTCTGAATGAAGCTGCGGTTAAAACACTTGAGCTCACCGATCCGATCGGCAAAAAGCTGACGCAAATTCAACGCACGCCAAACGGAAATATAGAGGTTCCGTTCACCATTATCGGTATTATAAAAGACTTTAATTTTCAGTCGCTGCGCGATCCGATTACTCCGCTTACCATTCAAAGTGTCGAAAGTTTCGGCGGTGGTGCGGCATATGCAATCGCGAGGATCAAAGGTGGCGATATGATCAAAACGGTTGGGGATATTGAAGCCAAATGGAAAGAAATGGCTCCCGATCAGCCGTTCAAATTTGTCTTCCTGGATGAGAATTTAAATGCGCAGTACAATTCGGAAAAACAAGCAGGAAAAGTCTTTGCGATATTCTCGGGGCTGGCCATTATTATTGCTTGTGTCGGTCTCTTTGGCCTCGCCGCCTATACCGCGAATTTGCGAACGAAGGAGATCGGTGTACGGAAAGTTCTGGGTGCATCCATCGGTAGCGTTGTATTCCTGCTGTCGAAGGATTTCACTAAGCTTATCTTTGTCGCCTTCGTGTTGTCCGTACCTTTTGCCTGGTACCTGATGGACCGGTGGCTTGAAGGCTTTGCTTACCATATTGATATCGGTATTGGTGTTTTCCTGCTGGCAGGCTTAACCGCTCTCGTCATCTCCTGGATCACGGTAAGCTACCAGTCTATCAAGGCAGCCATCGTAAACCCCATCAAGTCTTTGAAGAGCGAATAAGCGTACACCGAAGACACTAGCGTCAAGTCAAGCTTTGATTGTCGTAAGCGACACTATTATTAAGCCCCTTCAGGGCTGAAATTCAAAAATTACCGCTTAAAACCCAGGGCTTCACCCTGGGCAAATATGTAATGCCCTTTCAGGGCTAAAGACAAAAGCCAACGGATGCGACATTATGATAGTGACTTAACACTAGCGCTGGAGCGGACTATACTCCTTCACCGTATCGATAAAACATTTAACCGTATCGACGGAGATATCCGGATAAAGGCCATGACCCAGGTTAACGATATGCCTGTCAGGTCCGAATGTATCCAGCATCTTTCGCGTCTCTCTTTTTACGTCATCAATCGATCCGTATAACGCACACGGATCAAGATTACCCTGCAATACCTTGTCCGGCATCAGCTTCCTCGATTCGAGGATACCCATGTTCCAGTCGAGCCCCACAACCTGACAGTTCACGGAGTTCATTTCCTCACGGGCGAAAAACGCGCCTTTGGCAAACACAATTTTGGGGACCTCCCCGATCGCATCGCAGATCCGGCGGATATATTTCATGGAAAATTCCGTGTACTGCTGAGGGCTGAGAATACCAGCCCACGAATCAAAGATCTGGATAATATCAGCGCCAGCCTTGATCTGCCCCCTAAGGTAATTGATGGTGCTTTCAGTGATCATGTCCAATAAAGCATGCGAAAATTCAGGCTGCGTATAAAGCAGTTTTTTTGCCTGGCTGAAGGTTTTACTTCCCCTTCCTTCCACCATGTAGGAAAAGATGGTCCATGGAGCACCCGCAAAACCGATCAGCGGCACTTTGCCGTTCAGTTCCCTCTTCGTTAACCGTATGGCCTCGTGCACGTAGTTCAGCTCTTCTGCGTCCGCGATGTGTAAGCTTTTGAGGTCAGCGTGCGATACAATTCGTTTTGGAAACACGGGGCCTTTGCTCTCTTCCATTTCATAGTTCAATCCCATTGCCTCCGGAATCACCAGAATGTCGGAAAAAATAATCGCCGCGTCCACACCCAGGATGGTAACAGGCTGTATAGTAACTTCGGTGGCAAGCTCAGGCGTCTTTACCAGTACCTTAAAATCTCCCGCCCGTTCGCGCACCTTCCGGTACTCCGGCAAAATCCTTCCGGCTTGCCGCATCAGCCATACCGGAGAACGTTCAACTTTTTCACCCCTGGACGTTCTGACGAGCAGGTCGTTTTGTAAAATCATACTTTCGAATTAAAATAATGAACATGTTTAATGATGCATAGACAGCACGCATCCGATCGGCTCCGTTTGTTTCACCTCCACCGTTTTTCCTTCGATGATACTGTTGATGGCGTTTATGAGATAGTGCTCCGTTACCGTTTGCCTGTGCCTGCCCAATTCGTAATACCAGTTGTCAATGGCGCCGCGATACCGGATTTCGCCGACGGCATCCAGCACCACAACTTCCGGTGTAACAGTAATGGAGTATTTTTTTTCCAAATCGCGGGATTTATCCCATTCCAATGGAAATTCCACCTGGTAGTCTTTTTGAAAAATCCTGACCTCCTGCTTTTCTGTATTTCCCGGTATAAAACCCCTGATCTTTCCATATTCTATAAACCGGGCATTTATGCTGTTCAGGGCCCCGACATAGTCCTGGCTTATCGGACAGTCCGTGCCCAGGAAGACCAGTACCTGGAACAACGGTGCGGAAGGTGATTTCCGGGAGGGAAGATCCTGCGCTGATCCCTCCATTGCAAGGAGGAAAACAACCAACGAGGCAATACCAGCCCATGCCGCTGCAGACACGTTTACAAGCCGATAATTTGCGTTTTGAGAGGTTCTCTTCATGGATCAAATATTGTAATTTAAAGGATGCAAACCGGCATCTCCAATGAACAAAAACAGGCTCAAAAAATTGTTTCTATCGTATACGCTGCTACCTGCCCTGACTCTGATTTTGCCTGTAAATAACGCACTGTTTGGACAGTCGCCATTATATACGTTTTATGAACATATCGAACCCGTTATCCACAAGAACTGTACTCCCTGCCATCAGCCGGGACAGGCGGGTCCGTTCAACCTGATCACGTACGAAGACGTATCGCGAAAGGGAGAATTTATTGCCCGGGTGACCAGGACACGGTATATGCCCCCGTGGAAAGCCGACCGTGATTTTCAGCACTACCGGAACGAGCGGTTTCTGACTGACGCTGAAATTCAAATGATCGAGGGATGGGTCCGCGGCGGCATGGAAAAAGGTAAAAGAAACAAGAAGACAAAAGTTGAAGAAAAAATCCAACCCGCGGCCCGGCCGGACCTGTCTTTGCAGGTCCCTGACCCTTATCTGATACCGACCAACAGTACGGACGACTTCAGGTTCTTTACCGTTCCATCAAAACTTCCAGCAGATAAGTACATCAAAAAAATAGAATTTTTGCCGGGCAACAAGAGACTGGTCCATCACAGCCGGCTAATGACGGACACGACGCACAAGGTAAGATCCATTCACGGGATGTCGGCCAACGACCCAGAGGTAAGTAAATTCGAAAAATATCCACCCGTTGACAAGTTCCTGTACGGATGGGTACCCGGAAATTTTGCTATTGAGTTTCCGAAGGGTACCGGTAAAAAAATTTACAAGGATTCAGATATCATCCTTAATATTCATTATTCACCCAACGCGCGCGAGAAGCAAACGGATCAGTCGACCGTTAATTTTTACTTCACACAGGATACAGTCTTAAGGGAAGTCTATTCGCTTGCCGTCGCGGAAGACAACATATCAAATCCGCCGTTTGAAATACCGGCGAATGAAAAGAAGACGTTTTACTCCAGCTTCGGTCCTATTCCGATAGACATTTCAGCGGTGGCTATCCTTCCCCACATGCATTATCTTGGCAAAACGTTCAAGGCCTTTGCGGTTACTCCAGACGGAGAAGCTATTTTTTTAATTAAGATCGATAACTGGGATTTCAACTGGCAGGATACCTACCAATTCAGCAAGTTACTGAAGATACCAAAAGGTTCTACAATCCTTCTGGAAGCTACGTTCGACAACACCAAAGACAATCCTGCAAACCCAACCAGCCCACCACAGACTGTTACATATGGATGGGAGACAAAGAAGGAAATGCTCGATTTTGTACTTTATTACCTGGTGTATAAAGAAGGTGATGAAACGGCCGACCCCTATGAATGATCTAATGGAATCACGGTTTCACAACTTTCCGGGAAACGATCTCCCGAAGTAAATCCTCCTGCGGTTTTCGGCGCAACAATTCTTCCGTTCCGGCACGTTCAAGAACTTTGTTGTACTGTAACTCTCCTGCTTTTTTGAATTCTTCGATTTCTTCTCCGGAGAAAACCTTCAGGGGAATTTCCGGCCAGAACATTGGCTTATACCCTAACATATGAAGCACATCGCCGGCCACCTGTTCAAAGAGCACCAAGTCTTCGGTTTTAAATTCCCGCTTGAATTTGTCGTGATTATCAGGGATGATTGGCTTGACCACATTTTTCCACATTTGCCCGGAGCTTGCCGTGTTCAACGATTCTTCAGAATGAAAATATTCGAAAACTTCATCGGAAAAAGATACACCAAGGCGATCACATATAGTGTTCATCACCACCCGCGGTGCGTGGATCAAATCTTCGTACCTCACCTGAATAAATCGCTCTTTCCCCACCAGCTTTTCCACTTCAAGCGAGAGTCTTTGTTCCTCTGCCCATTTCCGGGCCAGGAAATAAATATGCTTTGGCCCGACGATAGCTTTCATAAAGGACAGGGCTACGTCTCTTCCATCGCGGAAGATATAAATATAGTACGGAGCAACCCCCTCCTTCTCGATCTCTTTTACATAGTGTACGCTTTCCATACTTTTACAACACCAGATGCTTGCGCCGTCATGCTGTCCTTTCCATTCATAGATCCTCACGAATAATTCGATCAGGGTATTTTTTGAACACCTGGCGAGTACTTCCTCGGCCTGAAGGTGAATACCTTCCCATGGAACGGGATTCCGGTTGACCCAATTACATACATCGTCTGCGAGCATCCGAAAGTTGGCGCTCTCGTTCAAATCGCCGTATTGATCCAGCAACGGAAAAAATGTTTTCAGAATATGAGGCGGATGAGGGGCCGAAATCTCCGGCAATTGATTCAGCATCAATCTCAATAGATTGGAACCCGATCGCTGGGTTCCCACAAACTGTATCGCCTTCATTTTTTTATTTTGCATCGGACAGGACAATTAGTAAAGAATAAATCCCAGGAGAGCCCCTGAGATAATCAGGATGACACTGGCTACATTAAACCGGAATACCAACAAGAATGTAATAGCTGTGAGCAGCGTGCTCACAAGAATATTTGAAGTATTCATGTGTTCCTTAAAGATGGACACCGCCGAAAACAGGATCATCCCGACAACCGCGGGTTTTATTCCCAGGAGAGCTGATTGAATCGCCGCGTTATTCTTGATCGAATTAAATACATTGGAAAGAATGATCATCAGCAGTGCGGACGGTAGGAAGATCGCCGTGGTAGCCACTATCGATCCGGGGACACCGGCCATTTTATAACCAAAAAAAACGGAGCTGATGAGTATTGGTCCCGGTGTTACCTGGCCGACGGAAATACCGTAAATAAATTCCTGGTGATTAAACCAGGCCAGTTGATCAACCAGCAGATTTTCCAATACCGGGATCATAACGTAACCTCCACCGAACAGCGTCAGGCTCACATAGGTAAATTGTTTGAAGATATCACCCAACACCGTTCCAGCACTTAGCCATACGATCGCGACAATACTTGCAACATAGACACCAACAAAAAACAGGATCGGTCTCCATGGTTTTTGGTAATTATTACCGTTGTCCTCCCCTCCATTTCTGTACAATAACAGGCCTGCGATAGCCGAACCAAGGAGGATCAGAAGAATTGTCAGATAGCTTTGAAAATACACGAGCAAAACAAAGGCAAACCCACTGACCAGGTATTGAGACCACCGGGTACATATTTTTTTTCCCATTGATAATGCTGTAGCCAGGATCAGACCTGCCACGACCGGAAAAACACCACTGAGGATATTGGACATAGTCACACCTGTCTCGATTGCAGAATAAAGCCAGGACAGGCTAAGCACCAATACAAAAGACGGAAGCAACACGGCGATCATACTTACCAGAGCGCCCGACAAACCGGCGATGTGAAAGCCGGTGTACGCCACTACATTGACGGCTACTGGTCCTGGCAACATGGAAGCGAGCGAAATTCCCTCAGCTATAAAGTGATCATCGATAGATTTGTCGCGGGTCACCATCTTACTCCGGATCATCGCGATGAGGGACATATAACCCCCCAATGAAGTTGATCCGATTAAAATAAAGGTCCTGAACAGGTAAAGCAGCTTTTTCAATTGCATTAAAGGTGTCTGTCGGTGATTGGTATGGATGTTCAGTAGTTGCTGCCGCTTTTTACAGGTAAGACTTTTATCGCATTACTCTTTGAGCTTGTCAAATGATTTTTCAGCTTCCCGGCTGTGTCGATTTCCAAAATATGGAAACCTTTGTTGAACGTAGAAATAATCAGGTGATTATCGAGCGCTTGTACACTGCCCATTTTGCCTGTACTTAAGGAGTCAGGCAGTGCCAAAATATTTTCAACCACGTATGATAACTCCGGTGGATTCGCGGATATTTTTACAATTCTACTTTTCGCCTGTCTCTGATCGATCGAACCGTTATCAAACAGATAAAAAACGTCAGGTGATATTATATTAATGGAATGCTGTCCCATAAAATGATCTCCAGCGGATTTTACAAACGCTGCATTCAACCCTATTCTGTAATGGACCATCGAAAAATCAGACGAAATCTTCCATACCTGATTAAGATCTCTGAATGAAATGTAGAAGGCGCCATTTTGATCGACGTCAACCGAATTCCCATGGGCTTCTACAAGCGAACTTGTTGTAAGGTCAGCAGGTAATATTCCATCGGGTAAAAAATCATGAATCGACCACCGCTTAACCTCTCCGTTTCTCAGGTCGATCCTCAAAAGTCCCTCTTCAACCACATTATACGGCCGGAAACGCTTATAATTTTTTCTGCTATACAATGCCGTAGCATAAGGATAATGAACAGTAAGGTCATGGTGAAGCTTCATCGTTGAATCAACACTGATCGTCCTGCCTTTATATGTCAAAAGATTTTTAACAGATAGCTTACTGCTATCGGAATACCAGACAAGCAGCGAATCCTGGATGTCAAAGCCCCGCAAAAGCCCCGAGGCAGAATCGAGTTGAGATATTAATCCTCCATGTACACCGATCGTGTAAATTGCGCCTTTCAGAATATCCTGAACTAAATAATTGCCACCGGTGGCTATACCCGCAGCAGGCGAAAAGGCGAGGTCTCTTCCGCAAAAAGGGGGTTCATACCTGATACTATCCAGGAAAGAATAGTCCCTCTGACCAGGATCTCGGAAATAAAACGAATAGGTTGTATTGCACTCAAGGCCACGCAGTGTATCTGTTTGGCTCAATGAATAATATGCTATTGTGTCATGATAAAGGGTATTAACCGCTAATAAGTCTAATGGATTTACGTCCGCATGCCTGATCAACACGCCATACGGCTGGAGAGATGACAGCGACGGTTTTTTAAAAGAAGGATTACAACCTAAGAGGCATAACGCAATGGCCTGAAAAAGAAGAAGGCGTATCATAAACCAAGAATTGAAAAATCTCAGGATTTTTTTTACTTCCAATACAAGTATAAGCGTTCAGGTCCGATTTTGTGCAATCCGGACCGGGTTGACTTTGTCAATCGGCATACAGATTCCAGGCTTGCAGCGGCAAGCATTCATTGATACTCCTCACGAGGGATCGGCACGTAAGGGCGCTGAAATTCCGAATGAATTTAAGGTACGTTCGGACCAAAAAAAGGGGGAACGCATGTTCCCCCTTCATTATCAGTGTTTCAAGTAAATCCCTTACTGGCTACTCGAGACAAAGGTTTAGTTTAATATCTCCGGCAGTCGGATTACTTATGCTTGCCACAATGTTTCCTTTTGGCGACTTGATGGTAAATGAACATTCTGAATCGTAGTCATCATCGCTCCACGCAAATTTCAACGAGGTGGCGTCAGCAGGAATGGTAACCGTTTCAACCAATGCGGATCCTCCTCCATTTGGTATGTTTACCTGTTCAAACTCCACTCCATCAACAATTACGCTTATAAAACCACCTTGCCATCCGTCTCCGTATGAATCTTTCATATCAAATATCCAGTCTCCGGCCGGTTCTTCAATAGTTGGTGAACATGCCACGCCAAAGTCGATTGCGCAATTTGCACCGGGGAATTCCGTACAAACGGATACACCCCACTTGTCAAATACGCGACCATCGTCAGTTGTAAATTCCCAGCGGATTTTAAGGGCATCTTCCCACATGAAACGCTTATCGGCTGTTCTTTCAGGTCTGTCCGGATTCTCAAATACAGAAACCTCGCCTGCTCCATAATCGAAAGTTGCATCCTTGTATAATTCATACAGTTCGGCCTGGCTGACGGAAAGGCCGACAGGGGTCCGGTTCGCCGGTACTTCCGAGCCTTCAAGTACCAAAACAGATTTTCCATCGGTACCTCCATGGGCAGCAACCTTAGGGTTACCATCCACGTCAACATAATTCTCATTGAAGAGCACAAAAACCTCAATGCGGGTAACTGCGACTTTTTGGTCGATAGAAATCCACTGAAGATCCACATCCAGGTCTACGTCCGGATTGTTGTAGGAGAAATCTGAATTTGCACTTGTGACTTCCGCCAATCCATGCACTCCGGATTCCCATTCAGGTACAATCACCAAACTATCATCCTTACACGAAGTGATTACTCCCAGGAGCATTACACTTGCAATAAATAATATTTTTAACTTTCTCATTTCTCAACTGTTTAGAATTGGAACTTTAATGCATCCCAGAACAATGCGTCGCTAGGACTGTCATAAACGACCGAAGGGGTATTTGCCTTGTTAAGATTCAGCTCATCCTGAGCATATGGGATACGCAGCGCGAAGTTTCTCGGGCGCTGCAGAGGAGTCTGCAAATCGTTCGGGAAACCGGTCCTTCTGAACGCGTTGTACGACTCAAATCCGTTACCATAATTGGCAAACCAGGCTTGCTTCAATACATAGTTAAGCTTTGTATTCGTATCGCCGGCTGTAGGGTAATTGGCTACGACCTCGTCGATAAAATCAGACTGTGTCTTATACTCAACAGCCCAGTTGGTATATGTTGTGGGCCAATCCGTGACATCGGTTACGACCGCGGCATCAGCTGCTGCGCCTACACTAAATACTTTGGCCATTTGTGCCGTAAGCGCCGCTTCCAGCAACTCTTCGTCTGTCTTTCCGGTAACAACTCCCAGTGAAAGTTGTGCTTCCAGAAGATAGAAGTTTACCATCCAGGTAGTGATCATCGGGAAAATTCCGTCACCTGCACCTTTGTTACCACCGCCTGTTTCTGGAACGTCGTCAAAAAGACCGGCAGATGGATAAGCGCCAATTGTTGTGCGCAGCGGGTTATCGTTCGGCACACCGGATGGATCGCTTCTGTCCCGGCCAAAGAAACCTGCCAGGTATTCCGCTTCCTTCGTTGTAAGTTCATCTGGAGCTTTGCCAAAAACCTTGTTCGTTACGTTCGGGCTGGCAACAAAGTATCCATACACGCAATCCGTCCGCTGGGAGCATGGGATTGTTTGTTTGTCTGTCGGATCGTCCGGATTAAGAATGGTTTTTGTTTGTCTCTTAAAATAGAACGGCGTACGAGGGTCTCTGTTTGCCAACATTTCGGCCATAAACTGGTGACCGAAGTAGCTCGCACCGGCTTCACCACCGGCGTATCCGAACTTGTACCAGGGGTGCCTGTCATCCGGATTCTGAAGTCTTCCGAATTTGAACTGGAAATCGTCGGCCGCACTAGTGATCAAACCACCTGCCGCGATAACCGCTTCGATATCCGCCTTAGCATTGGGGTTTACCTTGCTCGTTTGAATAAGCAACCGCAACTTCAAAGATCTGGCGGTTTTCTGCCATTTTGCTATCGTACCATTGTGGATCAGGTCACCTTTTACGGATACCGCGCTGGTCAGTTGAAAATTTGCCAATGCTTTATCCAACAGGCTAATCAGGTCATCGTAAATCACCTCGTCATCATCATAGGGAGCTTCCTTGATTCCGGAATCACCCTTGAAAGCCTGCGAGTAAGGAACATTTCCCCACAGATCAACCATGAGGCTGAAGTAATAAGCCTTCATAACCTGAGCGATACCCAAATAATGCGGGTTATTGCCTGCCGCTTCAGCAGCAACAATAATACGTTCCAGGTCAGGCAGGGGATTTGAGTAGAGGTAGTTCCACGTAAAATTCCACGTTGCATTCGTCATGTTGAAGTCATCGTTGGCTGTGGTTTGCGCCATAAAGCCGGATGCCATGTCATTCAGGTCACGTGCAAAAGTGTTAGATGCGTTTAACATCGTGTTCGTCAACAACAATTCAAGGGACGCCTCAGACGGGTTGTTCGGATCCTTGTTAATATCCAGATCGAACAAATCGCATGACGACACCGAGAATAACATCAATATTGCTAAAAGGAAGCCGGTTCCTCTTTTGTGAATCATTTTCATAACCATCATTAATTAAAAGGTTAAGGTTAAATTAAAACCATAGCGCCTTGTAGTCGGAGCTGCACCATATTCAAATCCCTGAACATTCGATGCTGCTGTTTCACCCAGAACCTCAGGATCAAGATTTAAGCCATCCAACATGTTGGGTGCATTAAACCAGAGGTTACGTCCGGACACGGAGAGTGTAGCCGCGCCGAAAGGAGTTTTCGCCAGGATTGATTTTGGTATGGAATATCCGAGACTTACTTCTCTCAGACGGATCACCGTACCATCGTAGATATTTACTTCATCCTGACCATATGCACCCCATCCATTGGAGAAGTGTGAGTCGAAGGCAGTGATCGGAATCGTGTTCTTGATCTCGTTTCCGGAATCATCCTTAATAGCGGTGAATGTTTGTGAGTTACCCAACACACCGGGTACTACACGTAAAGCTTCACGGTCTACCGAGTTAGCCAGCTGACCTCTCAACAGGAGGGATGCTCCGGTGAAGGAATAAAGATCGCCACCTTGTCTCCAGTCGATCAACGCTCTCAGCGTAAATCCTTTGAAGGAAAACGTGTTCGTAAATCCAAGGGTGAAGTCAGGGTTAGGATTGCCGATAATTCCTGATGTAGGAGAGGCAAAAGGCAAACCTGTATTTGGATCGATCAGCAGGGATCCGGTTTCAGGATCGCGTGCATTTACCGATCCGAAGATCTGACCGTATGGATATCCGTTCCTGTGGATGGTTCCCAGTACGGAAGTAGGTCCGCCGATGAATATTTCACCAGTTGAACCGGCATCAACGATCTCAGATTTGATCTTTGTGAAAGCAAAATATGCATTCCATGTAAAGCCGCTCTGCAGTTTAACAGGTGTGAGATCCAAACCGATTTCCCATCCCTTGTTTGTAAGTTCCCCTACGTTCACGACTTGTTCGGTAAATCCGCTTGATCTGGCCAACGAAGCCTTCGCAATCTGATCCGTAGATACTCTTGAGAAGTATGTGAGATCCAAACCGATTCTGCCATCCAGAAATTTCGCTTCTATACCACCTTCTGTTTCTGTGGTGAACTCAGGCTTCAATGCTGCGTTTCCAAGGGTATTACCCAGGCTCGCGCGGTTGATCGGAGCTCCGCCGGACGGTGTGAACGGTGTTGTGATCTGATAAACCACACCGGTCAGGTAAGGATCTGCATCATTTCCAACTTTCGTCAAGCCGGCGCGCAGTTTCACGGAGTTGATGAATGTCGGCATCGTTACGACATCGCTCAGGATAAACGACAAGCTGGCTCCGGGGTAGAAGTAGCTGTTGTTTCCTTTCGGCAGCGTAGACGACCAGTCGTTACGTCCTACCAGGTTCAGGAACAGGTAGTCCTTATAGGAAAGGGAGATGTCGGCATAAAGACCGTTCAGCCTTCTCAACCTGGAATAGTCGTAGTCTACGATCTGTGTCGATGTAGCATCAGTCAGGTTAAGACCTGCAGAGATGATATTGCTACCCGTAACACGGCGTGTTGTGAATTCACGCTGATTGGCGTTAAAACCAACCAATGTCCGCAGGTTCAGGGATTCGGAAAGATCCTTGTTGACGGTAACGATCAAGTTGTAATCCTGTTCTGTATTTGTCAGGTCTTCCGTCCAGAGTTGTCCGTTGGGAATCTGAATACCTCCTTTTCTGATGATGTTTCTCCGGGCTTCAGAGTAGGTGTTCACACCCCCTTTGAAGAGTACGTTAAGCCAGTCGGTCACGTCGTAACCGGCTGTGATGTTTCCATACACGCGATTTACATCTGACGTGTAAAGGTTATACTTGGCGATCCAGACGGGGTTATCGAGGGCTCTGTAGAAAATATTTGAACCGTCAACGGGGTTTTCGAAAGCGAGTCCGTTCAGGTCAAAGTTTCTTGGGAGGTAAAACAAGCGGGCGTACATGGAAGCTCCACCGTCTGCTGTTGCATAATCGGTAAAGGCACTACCACCGGACTGAGGTGACTGCTGTGTGGTGTGAGCGTAGTTCACTGTTCCGGACACGAACAATCCGTTTTCAAGCTGTCCGTTTCCACCGAAGCTCAACGTTGTTCTTGTTGCTTCCGAGTTTGGAACCATACCTTCATCATCCATGTGGGAGAACCCTGCATTGATACTTGCTCTTTCTGTACCTGTGGAGATGTTAAGCGCGTTTTCATACACTTTACCCGTTCTGAAGAATCCGCCGATAATATCGTGCGGCTCTATTTTATATGGAGCCGATACTTTAACGGTCTGGCCGTTGTCGGTTCTGGTGTAATCCTGAACATATTCGGGGAATAGGTTAGGGAAGCGGTTATTGATCGGGTTGGATGCATATCCGTCAGGATATGGTTGGCCGTCAGGATAAACGCTATAGGTTTTGCTGTAGTTGGTGCCGTATTTCGCATTGATGGCATCCACGTGATCGGGAAAAGGAGCTCCCCAGTTTCCGATAAAACCACCGTTATACACCTGGTTTGAACCTTGTGTGTAAACGTCCTGGTAGTCGGGAATACCGGAAAGTTCGGTGAAGTTCAACGATCCGTTGTAGGTGATTTCAACTCCTTTTTTCACACCTTTCTTGGATGCTTTGGTTGTAATAACCACCACACCATTCGTAGCGCGCGATCCGTAAAGAGCGGATGCAGCAGCACCTTTCAGGATTGTAACGCTTTCGATATTGTTCGGGTCGATATCAAAAGCACGGTTTGAGTAGACGGTGTTTTGGTTTGAACCGGATTCGGTAGATGCGTTAACGGAGTTGTCGAACGGGATACCATCCACGATGAACAATGGCTGGGTGTTACCTGTCATGGAGGACATTCCGCGGATGTTGATTTTGGTAGACTGACCGGGGGCACCACCACCACCAACGATATTTACACCGGGCATTTTGCCCTGAAGTGCTCTCAGTGGATCGGTCTCCGAACGTTGGGCAATGTTTTCTGAATTAACAGTTGCCACTGAATAGCCGAGTGATTTTTTCTCGCGCTCCAAACCGATAGCAGTTACGACAACTTCGGTTAATTGCTGAACGTCCAACCCAAGTTGAACATCTACAACGGTCCTTTCTCCGATCGCAACTTCCTGAGTTTGCAAGCCGATAAAAGAAAAGACTAAACTCAGATCTGAACCAACGACAGCAAGGCTGAAATTACCATCAGCATCTGTTACTGTTCCATTTGTGGTTCCTTTCACAACCACGTTAACTCCGGGTAAGGCTGATCCGTCTTCGACGGAACTGACTTTCCCTGACACTGTTCGTTCTTGCGCCCAAGAATAGAGCACAAAAACCAACGCAATACACGTCAGTAGAAACTTCTTCATAGGTTTAGGTTTAGGTTAATAATCCAATTAAAGACCCAATTTAGGGGAGGAAATGACAAAAGAAAATACCACACATTGTTTTTTTTGGAACAATTTGGCGGGAATAGACCGAATTTTGAAGAACATTGTTTGGAACACGTTTGCAATAAACAATGTTAAACCCAACCTTATTTTGTAAAAATTAAGTCAAGCCCCCTGAAAGTGATTAGAGGGAGGATAGGTCTCTCGACGGACAAAATATAATTCTGCAGCCGCTATTGCCTACAAGACTGATGGATTATCGGCCAAAAAATACTTCCATATGGAGTATTTTTTTGTTGCGAGACAGGAATACGATGCGGCGGAAACCAAGCTTGTATTGGTGTACATTTAACACTACAAAACGGGTCCGCCGGCCCATCCTGCGCATACACATACCGTTATGGAGAGGGTTGTTGATGCCCCGAACCTTGCCAACGGGCAAAAAAAAGACACCTTAACAGGTGTCTTTATGGTTCAAAAAACCAATGCTTTTTATTATGCTTCGGCCAATGGTTCGACAGAGACGAACGATTTACCTTCTCTTTTCTTCTTAAATACGACCACTCCGTTCGTTAACGCGAACAAGGTGTGATCCTTGCCGATCCCGACATTTTTACTGGGATGGTGTTTCGTACCGCGCTGGCGGACGATGATGTTACCGGCAACTACCTTCTGGCCACCAAAAACCTTGATGCCAAGACGTTTGCTTTCCGATTCGCGACCGTTCTTTACTTTACCTTCACCTTTTTTATGTGCCATGGTTGAATATCGTTATTCGTTAAAGGTTAAACTTTTAGGATTATCCGATGCTTTCGATCTGCACCTTCGTGAACTGCTGGCGGTGGCCATTTTTCACGACATATCCTTTTCTTCTCTTCTTTTTAAAGACAATAACTTTATTGCCCTTTACATGCTCCAATATCTTACCGGATACTGTCGCGCCACTAACAGTAGGGGCGCCAATATTAACTGTACCACCATCATCGATGAGGAGAACTTTGTCGAAGCTTATCACCGCTCCGGCTTCTCCTTCTAATTTTGGGGCATAGATATACTGATCTTTGGCCACTTTGAACTGTTTACCGGCAATGTCTACTATTGCGTACATAGCTTTTGAAAAATTGGACTGCAAAGGTAGAAAAAGAATCCGGAAATCAGAAAAGACGTTTTTAAATATTTTGCTGTCAACCGTGGTCAGAGGCCGAAAAAAATATTTTTGATTTTTTAAGGCGTCCATTTATCTAAAGAAAGCGATAAGAATGAAGCATTAATGGACTATTTCACAGGAACTTATCTGTCCACAAAGGATCAACAAGTTATCCACAATCGTTTAAAACGAGCCAAAAACGCAGTTTTGATTATTAGAATCATTCTATTTCATTTGTACACTTGACGCTGAAGGGACAGGTATTCAACTGTCTCATCAAAGCAAACAAGATTTATGATTTTGAATGACCGGGTGTTGGCTTTGGCTGGCGCCCTTTTGATATTTTGGTTTAACCCTTAAAAACCCGAAGAAATGAGCCACACCACACAGGAGGAGCCAATTCTCAGAGAAAACAAAGACCGTTTTGTACTCTTCCCGATACGTCAGCACGAAATCTGGAAGTTTTATAAGCAGGCAGAAGCCAGCTTTTGGACAGCCGAGGAGATCGATCTTAGCCAAGATCTCCGTGACTGGGTAAATCTCAACGATGGCGAACGCCACTTCATTACCCATGTACTGGCGTTTTTTGCCGCCAGCGATGGTATTGTAAATGAAAACCTGGCAGAACACTTCATATCCGAAGTTCAATACACCGAAGCGAAGTTTTTTTACGGGTTTCAGATCACGATCGAAAACATTCACTCCGAGACGTACTCACTGCTGATCGATACCTATGTTAAAGATCCCAGGGAAAAAGACAAGCTTTTTCATGCCATCGAAACGATGGATTGTGTGAAGAAAAAAGCCGACTGGGCACTCCGGTGGATCGACAAAGGGTCGTTCCAGGAACGGCTGATCGCTTTTGCCGCCGTCGAAGGTATTTTCTTTTCCGGGTCGTTCTGTTCCATTTTCTGGTTAAAGAAACGCGGCCTCATGCCAGGCCTCACGTTCTCAAATGAACTGATTTCCCGTGACGAAGGATTACACTGTGATTTCGCCTGTCACCTGTATACTCAGCACGTGGTGAACAAACTCCCCGAACAAACCGTGATCGATATTATCCGCGATGCCGTGGAGATTGAAAAAGAATTTGTTACGGATGCCCTTCCCGTAAATCTTATCGGAATGAATGCCGTGCAGATGCGCGAATATATTGAGTTTGTTGCTGACCGACTATTAAACGAACTCGTCGGCAAAAAAATCTACAATACCGTTAATCCTTTCGATTTTATGGAGATGATTTCGTTAAGAGGTAAAACCAATTTCTTTGAGAAGCGTGTGGCTGAATATCAGAAAGCCGGAGTAATGAAGAGCACTGAAAAAGAAACTACTCCGAAGTTTTCACTGAACGAAGATTTTTAATTACTTTCAATCACTTTTTAAACTTTCTCCCACAACAACCCCATTTCTTAAAATGCTTGTATTAAAACGTGACGGACACAGAGAATCAGTTAAGTTTGATAAAATCACCGCCCGAATTGAAAAACTCTGTTATGGATTAGACCCCAAGTTCGTCAACCCTGTGGAACTGGCCATGAAGGTGATCAATGGCCTTTATGATGGTGTGTCTACGCAGGAGTTGGATAATCTTGCTGCAGAAATTGCGGCAACGATGACAACCAAACATCCTGACTTTGCAAAGTTAGCAGCGCGTATTGCCGTTTCTAACCTACACAAAGTAACCAGCAAGTCGTTTTCAAATACGATGAAACGACTGTACACGTATGTTGATCCAAAAACCGGGGAAAATGCTCCCCTTATTTCAAAGGAAACCTGGAAAGTAATAAAAGAGCACGCCGCCGAGCTCGATGAAGCGATCTTGTATGACCGCGATTTCGGTTATGACTACTTCGGATTCAAGACGCTGGAACGTTCTTACCTGATGAAGGTTGACGGCAAAGTAATCGAACGCCCTCAGCACCTCCTGATGCGCGTAGCCGTTGGTATTCACGGTGAGGACATCCCCGCCGCTATTGAAACCTATAATCTGTTATCGGAGAAGTGGTTCACACATGCCACACCAACATTGTTCAATGCCGGAACACCAAAACCGCAATTGTCTTCCTGCTTCCTGTTAACCATGAAGGACGACAGTATTGATGGAATCTACGATACATTAAAACAATGCGCCAAAATCTCTCAGTCAGCCGGTGGTATCGGCCTCAGCATTCATAACGTACGCGCAAAAGGTTCTTACATCAAGGGAACCGGCGGAACTTCGAATGGCATCGTTCCGATGTTGCGGAATTTCGATATGACAGCACGTTATGTAGACCAGGGTGGAGGTAAACGCAAAGGCAGTTTCGCCATTTACCTGGAACCATGGCATGCCGATATCTTTGATTTCCTCGATCTGAAGAAAAATCACGGTAAGGAAGAGATGCGCGCACGCGACCTTTTCTTCGCCGTCTGGATACCCGATCTTTTCATGCAGCGTGTAGAGAACAATGAAATGTGGTCTCTTTTCTGCCCGAACGAATCACCGGGGCTTGCTGATGTTTATGGAGAAGAATTCGAACGCCTTTACGATAAGTATGAAAAAGAAGGACGGTTCCGTAAGCAGATAAAGGCGCAGGACCTGTGGTTTGAGATCCTCGAATCGCAGATTGAAACCGGTACACCGTATATCCTCTATAAAGACGCGGCCAATAAGAAGTCGAATCAGAAAAATCTCGGTACCATCAAGTCCAGTAACTTATGTACAGAGATTATTGAGTATACATCGCCGGATGAAGTGGCCGTATGTAACCTCGCGTCGATCGCCCTTCCGAAGTTCATTACAGAAGACGGCCGATTCGATCACCAGAAATTGTACGAGATCACCAAGGTTGCCACCCGTAACCTGAACAAGGTGATCGATGTGAATTATTACCCGGTAGTGGAAGCGCGTAACTCGAATATGCGCCATCGTCCGATCGGTCTTGGCGTTCAGGGTCTGGCTGATGCATTTATCCTGCTCCGTATGCCATTCGATTCGGAAGAGGCACGCCGGTTGAACGAAGATATTTTCGAAACCATATACTTCGGTGCCATGGAAGCATCGATGGAATTGGCGAAACTGAATGGACCGTACGAAACGTTCAAGGGTTCTCCTGTTTCGAAGGGTATCTTCCAGTTCGATATGTGGGGCGTGACGCCGAAGAGCGGTCGTTGGGATTGGGAACAATTAAAGCGCGACGTAAAACAGTTTGGCGTGCGAAACTCATTGCTC
Organism: Chryseolinea sp.; assembly: GCA_041742155.1. Taxonomy (GTDB): domain Bacteria; phylum Bacteroidota; class Bacteroidia; order Cytophagales; family Cyclobacteriaceae; genus Chryseolinea. The sequence continues at coordinate 429,078 of JBGSJE010000020.1, forward strand.
CTTGCACCGATGCCAACAGCATCTACTTCCCAGATCCTCGGTAACAACGAATGTTTTGAACCGTATACATCAAACATCTATACGCGCAGAACGTTGTCCGGTGAATTCATCATTGCCAACAAACATCTGATGAAAGATCTGATGACTCTGGGATTATGGAGTGAAACGATGCGTCAGAAACTGATTGCCGCCAATGGTTCCATCCAGGCTATTCCCGAGATCCCTCAGAACATCAAGGATATCTACCGCACGGTGTGGGAGATCTCTCAAAAGTCTATTATCGATATGTCGGCTGACCGCGGCGCTTATATCTGCCAGTCACAAAGCCTCAACATACATATTACAAATCCTAATTTTGGAAAACTCACTTCTATGCACTTCTATGCCTGGAAGAAGGGACTAAAAACGGGTATGTATTACCTCCGGTCTACAGCGGCAGCGGATGCCATTAAATTTACGCTGGATAAGTCCACTTATCAGGAAACCGGAGAAGTGGGTGTTGCGCTTGCATTAACCACGGAAACGGTAGCCGAGCCCCTGGCTCAGACTACAGTCGAATCTCAACAAACCCTGCGTTACCAGCAGCCCGTCGATTATGATCAGAAGCGCGCCGATATGGCCTGCTCACTGGATAATCCGGATGCCTGCGAAGCGTGTGGCAGCTAGTTTTACTGGCAACAAAAAAAGCCTGGTCAACTGATCAGGCTTTTTTTTGTCACGACCCGACTCAGAATTTCTCAGCACTTGCAGACGCAAATGACATTTTATACCGTTCCGGAATTTCATTTCCCAAAAAAGACCCAACGGGAATTGAGGGATAAATTTCCTCCAGGGTAAGCACTTCATTCATAAATACCCGGCGACTGATCTGGTGACGGTTTAACTTCTGCGGGTTGTCTATCCCCGAAGCCGCCATCAGTTCGACAAAACTCTCCACGGTATTCTTGTGAAAGTTCGCCACACGCACCTTCTTATCCTCGACAACAAGTCCTTTCACCAATACCGGATCCTGGGTAGCTACCCCGGTCGGACAGGAGTTTTTGTTGCACTCCAGGGCCTGAATGCACCCTAAAGCCATCATCATGGCGCGGGCACTGCTGCACATATCAGCACCCAGGGCAATAGCCCGGAGAATGTGAAAGCCGGTGAGAATTTTCCCGGATGCGATAAGCCTGATATGCTGCCTGATGTCGAATCCTTTGAGCACATTATCCACAAAGGCCAGTCCATCCTGCAGCGGCATGCCGACAAAGTTTGAAAATTCAGGTGGAGCTGCTCCCGTCCCACCTTCGCCACCATCAATTGTAATAAAATCCGGATATGAATCCATTTCCACCATCGCTTTACAAACGGAGATGAATTCGCTTTTCCGGCCGACACATAATTTAAATCCAACCGGTTTACCACCGGAAAGGGTACGCATCTGGTTGAGGAACGCAATCATTTCTTTCGGCGTGGAGAAGGCACTGTGAAACGGCGGAGAAAAGACTGTTGTCCCGGGTTTAACCAGGCGGATAGCCGCCACCTCCGGGGTATTCTTTTTCGCCGGCAGAATTCCACCATGTCCAGGTTTTGCACCCTGCGATAACTTCAGTTCGATCATCTTGACTTCCGGGCGTGTGGCATTTTTCTGAAACGCATCCGGGGAAAATTTTCCGTGCTCATCGCGGGCTCCGAAATAGCCGGTGCCGATCTGCCAGATAATATCTCCACCTTGTTTTAAATGATAAGGGCTCAATCCACCTTCTCCTGTATTGTGCGCAAACGAACCGATCTTCGCCCCGGCATTCAACGCTTCAACGGCCTGACTGCTCAGCGAACCGAAGCTCATAGCGGAGATATTCAGTACGCTGGCCTGGTAAGGTTGTTTGCAGTCTTTGTTGCCCACCCTTACTCGCGGATGATGGTCAATGGTGTGAAAGTCCATCGGCACAATGGAGTGGCTCATCCATTCATATCCTTCGGCATAGACGTTAAGTTGCGTACCAAACGGTGTGGTGTCAACCTGTTTTTTAGCCCGTTGATAAATCACCGACCGGTCGTTACGGTTTATCGGCGAGCCGTCGGTATCGGATTCAACAAAGTACTGCTGGATCTTTGGTCGCAGGTCTTCAAACACGTAACGCAATCTTCCCAGTACAGGAAAGTTTCGTCTGATGGATTGCTGCGTCTGAAGCATATCCGCAAAACCCATGTAAATAACCGGGCCGGCCACCAGAAATGCTAAAAGGGCGTAAGGCCAAAAGTACGACCACAATAAAATAATGAGCACAAGAACGATAGTGCTTACGACAAAGATTTTTCTCATTGATTAAGGGAATGGTAATCAAATATAACAAATCAACGCAAGTGAAAAACAGTAATGTAATTCTAAAAATACCCGTAATATGCCTCTCAATGACATTATAGTATGAAAGAGCTCCCGCATATTATCGAACAGGTTTACTTCACCAACACCTTCCTGATCTTCGATTTGTTGGCTGTCTTTATGTTTGCCGTCTCCGGCGCACTGGCAGCGATCCGGAAGAAGTATGATTTTATCGGAGTACTTATGCTTGCCTTTGTGTCGGGCATCGGAGGTGGGCTGATTCGCGATGCGATATTCATCCAGTCCGGACCACCAAAAGCGGTAACCGACTCAAAGTATCTCATTGTTATCCTCGTCGCATTTTTCTTAAGTATGATCTTTCATAGCCGCCTTCAGCGATTAAAGCGCAGTATTTCAATCGTCGATGCATTGGGACTGGGTGCGTATGGGGTAGTGGGTGCCCAGGCGGCCTTGCAAGGAGGGCTTGTTCCGCTGGCGGCGATTCTGGTTGGTGTGTTCAATGCGATCGGGGCCGGATTGATACGGGATGTGCTTACGCGGGAAGAACCTCTCATTTTTAAACCCGGACAGTTTTATGCCGGCGCGGCAATTATGGGTTGCGCCGTGTTTGTTTTCCTCGTGGTGGTGGTACACGCTGATGAAACGCTTTCGGCAATAATTGCTACCGCCGTCGCATTCACGATTCGTCTTTTATCGGTTCTTTTTAACTGGCAAACAAAGGCTATCCTGAAGGACAAGAATGATATATTACCAGGCAAAACAGGAAACTAAAAAAGACACCCTTAATTATACACGATGAACGATGGAGCTCTTACAAAGCTTCCACTGTATTTGATTCTGAGATTGGTGCTCACACTAACTTTAAAATTGGTCATTTCCGCCGCTGTTCGGGGGTAGTAGAAGAACTTCAACTCAATGGTTCCAAACACAAGATTTTCATTTCGTGTCCGGATGCCGGTTCCCAGTCCTGCATACGGTTTATCGTAAAAGATCATTTCATCTTTTGGCGCAATAAAAGCCGCATCGATAAATGCAATCGGGGCCATTTTGAATCCAAGCACTTTCCAGTTAGTGAAGAATATCATCTCATAGCGGGCATGTAGTCGTTTGGTTCCCAATAAACTGTCGGCTCTGAAACCTTCCAGTCCGAAAGGAGCCCTGTTGATGTCCAATAAGGTGTTGGTTCGCTGGTTGAATACATAAGTAAAGTCGAGGTCGACGGTCCTCCGGATCATCAGCCGCTTGTGATGTTCAAGTTTACTGAAGAGTTTTCCCGAGACTAAAATCGTTGCATCTTCCATCCGGCCCTGATAGGGAAATGCCCCAAGGCGGGCTGCTACCGTATAAAAATTCCCCCGCTTGTGAACAAACGACTTGTCGACGTCAATACCAATGTAAGCGCGCCTTAGGCCCAGCAGGCTCTGCCACCCACCCAGGATGGACATCGTATGGCCATAGGGAACGTCTTCCGTTCGTCCAAAGCCGAAGACATACTGCGTTTTATAAAAATCCTGTTTGAAAAAGGTAAACTCCGCCAGAAAACTTGTGCGGCTGTTGTATGCCGGGTTCAACTGATCGTAAAGTTTAACGGGTTTACGGATAAATTCCTGTTCGAAAAAACGTGCGCTTACAAAATGCCGTGTCCGGTCTCCGTGGTTCTGCTTTGCCCCGATGTTGTAACCAAGCCACAAATCCGTAACATCATACCGGTATCTCCTGAAAACCGAATCCGGGGTATTGTAAAAATTCTGGGACCAGTTCCGGCTGATCTCTATTCCGCCTGCCATTCGGGAATAAGGCGAAACCAACGGTCTGTCCAGGCGCAGATAATAGGCGTTTTCCTCTTCATCGCCGTAGCTACTTCCGGAATTCAGCTGCGTATAAGCCGCTGTCAGGTTGATCAGACTTCCTCCCACACTGCTTTTCCGGTAATACAACTCGTAGCCAAACACGGGATTCCGGTCGTGATCGTAGTATCCGTTGAATTGCATCCGCTGGCCCATACCCAGCACGTTTACATCGTATAGTTTAAACTTGACTTCATTGGCGCTCCGCGGACTTACCGAGCCACCGACGCTAAACACATCGCGGGTAAGCACCAACACGTCGACGGAGTCTTCGGTGCTGGAAAGAGGAACAACAAAAATTCTGGCATCCACAATAAAATCCAGGTCGCGCAAAAACCTTTCATTATCGGCAAGGCTGTAGGGGTTTAGCGGCTTTTTGTCACGGAAAAAAATATGGTCACGAACGACCCATTCTTTGGAATTCTTGTGAAGTGCGTTGGCGATTTTAACTCCCGTGTTTCTGATATTGCGGGTTGTGTCGGTAATGTTTTTGTCAAACCCGATGTGGTTAACAATGATCTGGCGTATGATCTTACCCTCGAACGGCAAGAACGCTTCTTCACTTCTGATGTTAATCACTTCTTCGCCGGCCGGCTTTCGGGTAACGGTCTTGATAAGCTCCTGCGAAACCTTGCTATCCTTTACAGCGTCGATGATTGTTCTGGTCGTATCGGTGCCTTCTTTTACCTGCGCGCAGACCTGAGGCAGCAAACTGCCTGACAACACAAGGAATAGCAGAAATTTTCTTACCTCAGGCATCCAGCTGATCTCCTCTACTAAATTATCATACCCTTCCAAAAAGAAAAAACCCGGAAATCCGGGTTTCAGGTAAGTGCAATTGATTTTTTACAGCGCCTCGACTGCGTGAATCTCTCCGGGCATCATCCTCGTAAAAAGGTTTTCAATACCCGCCTTCAGCGTTATCATAGACGAAGGACAACCGCTGCAAGATCCCTGAAGCTTGACCTTGACGATTCCATCCTGGAATGAATGATATGTTATCGCGCCACCATCCTGCTCCACAGCCGGCCGGATATATTCATCGAGGATCGTTTTGATCTTTTTGATGGTTTCGGTTTCTTCCTCGGTATTGTTTTCCTCAGCTTCATTTATCTCCAGGATGAACTTACCGGCTTCCAGAAAATTCCGGATGTGATCCTTAAGCGTGTTTTGGATCTCCAGCCATTCAACATTCTCCTTCTTTGTTACGGTCACAAAATTACTGGCAAAGAAAACCCGGTCGACGAAAGGATATGAAAAGAGCTCCTGTGCCAACGGGGAAATCGCGGCACTGGCCGCATCCGGAAAATCAAAACTCAGGCTCTCGGGCACCAGTACTTCATTGATCACAAATTTCAATGAGTTCGGATTTGGATTTGACTCCAGATATATATGGACATTTTTAGGGACTGCCTGCAACATGGTTTTTGTTTTTTATGCCAACAAAATTAGGAAATTAAAGTTCGTATCGGATGTCAAAGGCCGAAAAAGCTCTATTTCGGGTTCTTTCCCAAAGACCAACTTTTTCTATATTGCCTGACTGAAAAGCTCCAGATTTTAACTTAAACCGCAGCAAATTGAGTCAAAACAGAATTATTCAAGTCATTTTTTCCCTGCTGACGATTACTACAGTCCTGCATTTAGCTGATTTTTATTTTCACCTGACCCTGCCTCATGTGTTTCTGGTGGGAAGCCGGTGGTTCACCTGGGTTTTTGTGATCTTTTTCGCCTGGAGAAAAAAATCCCTTACGACGTGGATTCTGGTCAGTATGATCATCGGTGTTGAGATTGGCCTTAATTTTCCCCTTTTTGCGCAGAATCTCCAGGTTCTCAGTAAAATTTTCCTTCGCCTGATCAAAACGATCATCGCTCCTATTCTGTTTGCCACGCTGGTTGTGGGGATTGCCGGTCACTCGAACCTTAAGCAGGTGGGCCGGATGGGGTGGAAATCTATTCTGTATTTCGAAATTGTAACCACGCTGGCGTTAGTGATCGGGATCATTGCGATCAACATAACAAAAGCCGGCGCTGGCATCGTTTTACCCGAGGGTTTCAGCCAGGATTTGCCGGAAGCCAAGGCTCAAAACTGGCAAGATGTGATCCTCCATATTTTTCCCGAAAACTTCGTAAAATCCATTTACCATGGCGACGTATTGCCGATCGTCGTGTTCAGCGTGCTCTTTGGTATTGCGCTTGCCTTGTTGCCGGAACAGAAAAAGAAACCCGTTCTTGAGTTTACGGAAAGCCTGGCAGAGGCGATGTTCAAGTTCACTAACATCATCATGCACTTTGCTCCGTTTGGCGTAGGCGCTGCTATCGCCGTTACCGTCGGGCATCTTGGTATTGACATTCTCACGTCGCTTCTTAAATTACTCTTCACACTATATGGTGCATTGATCGTCTTTATATTCGGAGTACTACTCCCGGTTGCGCTGATCGTGAAGGTGCCTGTCAAAAAGTTTATCCGGGCAATCTCCGAACCTGTATCGATAGCCTTTGCAACAACCAGTTCGGAATCGGCTTTACCCAAAGCGATGGAAAACATGGAAAAGTTAGGTGTACCGCGCAAGATCGTTTCTTTTGTGCTGCCGACAGGCTATACATTCAACCTGGATGGGAGCACGTTGTACCTTGCCCTTGCTTCGGTTTTTGTCGCTCAGGCGGCTGGTATCGATCTCAGTATCGGGGATCAGGCGCTGATGGTTTTTACACTCATGCTGACCAGTAAAGGAGTTGCTGGTGTACCCAGAGCTACACTGGTTATCCTCTTGGGGACCGCCGCTTCATTCGGATTACCGCTTTGGCCGATCATGGCTATTCTCGGCATTGACGAACTCATGGACATGGCCCGGACGTCTGTCAATGTAATCGGCAACTGCCTGGCTACAATTGTCGTTGCAAAATGGGAGGGTGAATACAAGGAGCCCGAAGGCGAGGTTGACTTTAATTAAGCTCCCCGAAACGCCCCGATTAGATTTTTGAAGTTTTATTCCGAAGGAAAAAGTCAGCCAACACGAGGGCTGCCATTGCTTCCACAATGGGTACTGCCCGGGGAACCACGCAGGGATCATGTCTTCCTTTGCCGCTCACACTGGTTTCGTTTCCATGTTTATCAACGGTCGCCTGATCCTGCATGATGGTCGCAACAGGTTTAAAGGCCACATTGAAGTAAATATCTTCACCATTAGAAATACCGCCCTGAATACCTCCTGAAAAATTTGTTTTCGTTCTGATCCTGCCGCCTTCGTTGTAAAATTCATCGTTGTGCTCCGAGCCACGGAGCGTAATTCCTGCAAACCCGCTACCGTATTCAAAACCCTTCACTGCATTGATGCTTAGCATAGCCTTTCCCAGTTCCGCGTGAAGTTTGTCGAACACAGGCTCCCCGAGTCCTACGGGTGTGTTCTTAATAACACATGTAACGATACCGCCGATTGTATCCCGTTCGAGTCTGACCTGGTCAATTAAGGCGATCATTTCTGCGGCGATCTTGTCGTCCGGGCACCGCACGATGTTGTCTTCGGTTTTATTCAGGTCGAGCGTTGTATAATGTGGCGCAACGATATCCCCCACCCGGCTTACGAAAGCCTGTATGTGTATATTCTGTCTCGCCAGTAACAGTTTCGCGACCGCGCCGGCGGCGACCCGTGCTGCTGTTTCGCGGGCAGAACTCCGGCCTCCACCCCGGTAATCCCGCACACCATACTTCGATTCATATGTATAATCAGCGTGTGACGGACGGAAGGTTTCCGCAATATGGCTGTAGTCCTTGCTGCGCTGATCCTGATTTTCGATTACAATTGCGATGGGTGTTCCCGTCGATTTACCTTCGAATACACCCGACAGGATCCTGAACGTATCATCTTCTTTCCGCTGAGTCGTAATTTTGCTTTGCCCCGGTTTTCGTCTGTCGAGTTCGCGTTGAATAAACGCCTCGTCGATGGATAGTCCGGCGGGACAGCCGTCAATAATCACACCGATTGCCGGGCCATGCGATTCACCAAAAGTACTGATCCTGAAAAGTGTTCCGTAAGAATTGCTCATTTTTCCTTTTCCTCGTTGTCCGCACCCGGCGTTCCGATATTTAAACTATTTTTTGAATACAAGATAAGCGGAGGCACTTAACATCACCAAAATAAAGGCATTAAAGGCCCACTTCTGCCAGCTGCTATCCTGGACGACTCTTAACGTATTCTCCGCCGAATTGATCCGGTCATAAAAGTTTCCAAGATCATTCGACTGGATCGCTTCGTTCTTCTTGCTTTCGCCCGTCACATAGACGGTAAGCTGTGATTTCAGTGTATCGTACCGTTGGAGCCTTGGGTTGAAATATATCCATTGAAAATAGTCGCCCAGTTTATATTGTCCGGGCTCTTTCGGGATCATGAAATAACTGAACGATTTCGTTCCGGTTACACGATTGTTCTGGTGGGTGATATCCTGGCGGACATTCGGTTCATAAAACTCGAATTTTTCATCGCTCTTCACGGCCGCAGGCTTCTCAATGGATGAAATATTCCCTTCACCAAATACATTAAAATTGTATCCCGCGCTTTGCCCGGTCTGCAGATCCGTGCTCCTGATGCGTTCATCCAGCTGATAATCTCCTACAGCCACGGCATCTCTTAACGGATGTGGTGGTAACTCCCTGACCTTTACTTTTTTGGGTTTGGTATAGAATTTCTTAAAGTCCTCTTTCCGGTTCTGGCCGAAGAAGGATGGGTTCTTCGCCACCTTGTACTTGATCATTTCCAGACCTACGCTCGGAAAATCAATGGGTTCCGCATTAAGTGGAAAATAGGTAGCCTGGTACACCTTATACTGGGTATAGTCTTTTCCACCGATCTTCACGTTCTCACCTTCGATGTTCTCGATGTTAAAATTCTCCTCCCAGCACGTAACGGGTTTTATTTTTTTCAGGATGTCCGCCAGTTGTTTTCCCAGTTCATAAAATTGCAGGGGTGCACGGTTATTCTGGGACACAAAAAATGACAACGTTGTATTAAATCCCTCACCCACGTACACCTCATCTTTACTGGTTGTCAGTGCCAGAAAGGCGTCTTCCTTGATGTCGACAAATTCCGTGTCACCGCTGTCGAAAAAGTCATCGGTAGACCGGTCGAAAAAATTCTTAAACGGATCACGCTGCTGTTGCTGCAACGGGGGTCCTACCCTGACTTTCTTCCCGGCTACGTTTACCGGCTTGTCATTTACTTTCAATGTAAACGACGGGATTGTGAATGTGCCCTGTTTTTCCGGAAGGTAGGTCATGATGACACTTTGAGAAGACGAGACCTGCCCGTTGACGATGTTTGTTGTGGATTGGGAAGACTGACCCCGCTTTCTGAATCCCGTGATCTCCGGAAAATTATCATAGCTCTTCAGCCGGTCGTTTTGCACGGTAATGGTGATCGTCCAGGTTTGATTCTCGCCGATCTCGTCCGGTCCCAATATGACCCGCACGTTCTGGCCCCAGGTGGTACCGGATACAAAAAGAGCCAAAAAAAGGACGGGAAATACCCTCTTAAAAAAATTGGATCGCATAATGAAATTCCTTCGCAAGCTAATCGTTACAAGTTAATGTTAAACGTACACAGGGCCCGAAAAATACACCGTTAAACATGGAATTTGGCGGTTTTTCTGGTCACCGGGCCGAAAATTACCCTGCTTTTCGGTAGGATTAACAAAAGTTGAAATTGTTCTTTTGGTTAATTGAACATTTATTTAACTTAACACTTGTTAGGAACGTTAATTTTTTAAACTATTCAGATTTTTGCCATGCTGAACTATGTTAAAACTGTTCTCACGAAAGTGAGTTTTAGTGCTCTTTTGTTTGAGAAAGAGTTAAGAAAAGCCCTCAAACTATTGATCGGGGAAGAAGTAAATGAACTCAAAAACTGGTGCTACACCAGGTTTGGGACTGAACACGAAGACATTTTGAACAGATGTTTCGTGGTTATCTAAAGTACAATTCATACGAACCATTAAAGAGCCCTCCAGACTACGGAGGGCTTTATTTTTTTTCAGGATCGAGATGAGTAAGCCTATCTGATGTATACCTTCTAACCGGTATCGCTGGCAAAGGAAATGTTTCTCCTCAACCCTTCCAGCTTCGTCCGCTGGACAGCCGAATTCCTGAAGAACCTGTTGAATACCTCCTCGGTGATCTCCATCCATTCCTCTCTGCTCATACGATCAAGCCCTGGTTCCGGATCAAATCGCTTTTCATGATGAGGCCGGGAGAAACTATTCCAGGGGCAAACATCCTGGCAGATGTCGCATCCAAAGATCCAATTTTCAAATTTTCCTTTTACGTCCGCAGGTATCTCTTCCTTAAGCTCAATAGTGAAGTATGAGATGCATTTACTTCCGTCGACGACATAAGGTTCTGCAATGGCATCGGTGGGACACGCATCCATGCAAGCTGTACAGGTTCCACAATAGTCTTTAGCGGCACCATCGTAATTCAGTTCAAGGTCGATGATCAGCTCGGCGAGGAAAAAGAAACTTCCCAATTCGCGGTTCAGCAACAGGGTGTTTTTCCCTGTCCAGCCAATTCCGCTACGCCTGGCCCATGCCCTTTCCATGACAGGCGCGGAGTCGACAAATGCACGTCCGCTGATAGCCCCAACCTCCGCCTGAATGTCATTCAAAAGAGTTTTCAATTTCTCTTTTATTACGAAGTGATAGTCTTCACCGTAGGCGTACTTCGCAATTTTGAACTGGTCTCCTGCTGCGATTTCTTTTGCCGGATAATAGTTGTAGATCAGGCTGATCACCGATTTCGCGCCCGGTACCAAAAGCGTTGGGTCCAGTCGCTTATCAAAATGGTTCTCGAGGTAGCCCATCTTTCCCTGGTACCCACGCTTGAGCCACTCTTCGAGGCGCGGGGCCTCCTCTTTCAGAAATTCAGCTTTTGAGATCCCGCAGAACGAAAATCCCGATTCAAGTGCCTTTCTTTTTATTAAATTAGTTTGCTGCTCCCGTATCATCGGCCTCTCTGTTGAATTCACTTCGGGACAAACGCCTGATCATCCCCGGTGTGGTTAAATCCTTCAGCTTTTAATTTTCATTTCGTCCATGTCATTCCTCATAGGAAAATTCATCTGTAATCAGATACCCAGGGCGTCGCGTTGAGTCCAGATCTCGCTTATCGGTTCTCCCTTGCTGCTCGCTCCCTTGTGATGCCAATGACCGCCGTCAAGCGAAAAATCAAACTCCAGGCTCATTCCCACACGAGTGCTGTCGCGTGAAAAGAAGTCGATAAGTTCAACATACTTTCCGTTTTCCGATGTATACGATCCGCCTCCCGTTCCGAAAAATTCCTTCGTTTCGGAATTATAGGCGATCCATTGAAACCGGGTTCCGGAAAGTATCTTCATAGTCTTGCGCGCACCGGGTGTCATCTTTCTCATTTGCCCGTCATTTTCCCTGCCTGTGATTACCCATGCCCCGCCAAGCCTGCCGGGTTCGCCATTGTCTAACCGTGTCCATTCATCAACCGTGTTTCCTTTCTTCAACATCAGCTTGTCGTTTTTCAACGTGGCATCATACCTGACCTCTTTCCCGATCAGATCGGGTGTCGATGTGTGGAATTCATACGTTTCAATACAGGTGTTTCCCTCCAACCGCCAGGATCCACCGTATGTTTCAAGGAACGTGTTGTCTTGTTTATTGTAAACTGCTACGGAAAAATGTTTCCCCGAATGGATCCGTACCATTCGTTTATTTTGGGGGCCTGCTTCCCAGGCACCTGTCAAACCCGTGTTCCTGACCTGGCTGTAGGTGTTAACCTGAAAAAAGAACACCGATACAATTGCAAAAAAAACAGTGATCACAAATCGTTTCATATTCCTGCGTATTTTGGTGAAGGATACAAATAAGACTTATTCTGCGTTAAATTTAGGTACATAACTGTAACCGTCAACGAACTTTTTATCAGTTCAGCAGGTAAACAGGAATTATGGTGAACCGTTTTATGAAAAAAAATATAAAGGTGATGGCAAGGGGGTACGCCCATAATGTCAGCAGCACGATCCGTGGTTACCTGTCGGTTTTGCTGATGGTCGTCCTGTTTTCCTGTAGCGAAAGCGATGTTGTTCCAGACCCCCAGCCCGATCAGGGCATTCTTAAAGACGTGGAATTGGTCTATAGCGCATCAGCCTCGCAGATCAGGATTCTCTCACAACTTTCCGGTTTGAACCTCGACGTCAATGAGTTCGACTACGATGTCGATATCTACAGGATCACGTATGAAACATCTTTTAAGGGGACGGACATCACGGCGTCGGGGCTCGTTGTTTTACCGAAAACGAACGACCCGGTAGCCATGCTAAGCTTCCAGCACGGTACCCTTACAGTCGAAGCCGATGCTCCTTCCAACTTTTCCGCTTCCGACAGCGATGCATTGACAAATGCCCTGCTGTACGGTTCACTCTCTTCATCGGGATTTATTACAGTGATTCCCGATTACCTGGGGTTCGGCGCCTCGTCATCGGTTTTACACCCCTACTACGTGGAAGAATATACAGCATCTTCCGTGGTGGATATGCTTCAGGCTGCGAAGGAGCTGGCAGACGAAAAAGACATCCGGTTCAACACGAAACTTTTTTTAGCAGGATACTCAGAAGGTGGCTATGCAACGATGGCGGCCCACAAGGCGATTGAAGCAAATCCGTTAGAAGGTTTCGAACTTCGGGCATCGTTTGCCGGGTCTGGCGCCTATGATATCACGGGGATGCAGGAGTACCTGTTTACGCAGGAAACGTATGACGATCCATACTATGTGGCGTATGTTGCGCAGTCTTACGCGGAAACCTATGATTTCTCTTCGCTCCTCACCGATTTTTTCAAGGGACCTTACTATGAACGCATTCCATCACTCTTCGACGGTCAGAAGAGTGCTGAGCAGATCGATGCCCAGCTTACAACAGTGATTGCAGACCTGATCCAGGATGATCTCGCCGCTAACCTCAATACCGAACAGAAATATACCTACCTGCGTGACTCTTTTGAAGATAATAGTCTCACGGACTGGGTACCCGGTGTAAAGCTGTTCTTATATCACGGGGAATCCGACCTCACCGTCCCATACCAAAACTCGCTGGACACATACAATGCACTTTTGTCCAACGGCGCTTCGCCGGACGTACTATCCTTAATTCCACTGGAAGGGAGCCATGGTACCGCCGTTACGCCGTACATACTGGATTTTGTACCCCGGCTCTGGACTCTCCGGTAGCTTGAGCGTTACAGCAAAGAACCTCCGCGAACGATAATCTCAGATCCTTCGGCGAGCATAACCGAATCCGGCTTGCGGTTGTTCAGGAATTCAAAGTTACGCCCGTAAACCTCACCGAAATTGACATTCACTTGATAGCCGCTGACGGGATACACGTCCCAACGCGGGTGTTCTACTCTGTATTCAGAGGTTTTTGTCGCGTTCAACCGTGTATATCCCCAATAGTGTTCCGTGATGAACTCCTCCTCACATCCTGGTGGAATACTCTCTTTTACCAAACCGGCGGTGACCGACAGCGAGTTCCGTCCCCGGTGGTTCCAACCATATTCAACCTCCTGCCCGGCTGGATTTTGTTTCCATGAATGATCCATGGCTACGGTCTTATAGTGCTCTTTGTACAGTGTGTTTGCAACAAATGTCAATGCCCGCCTGGGTACAAATTCCCGGATAAATACCACGCCACGTTTAGGCTCGCTTCCTTCCGTTTTACGCTGAACATAAAAACGCAGGTTAACTTCCTCAAAATTGACATGGAAGGGTATCCGTATTCCTTTCACGGAAGTATTCAGAAACATAAACCCGACGAGGCTTATGTAGCACTTGTTATCCCAATAGTCAAGTGAGGTATGCGCCGGAATATACGGCTTGAGCAGCAATGGATCGACGGCGTAGTTTGCAATCGCCAGTTTTCTCCATTCGGCTTTTAAGAAGACTGACATACATTAAGACCAAAGTTTTTCAGGGTACTCCCCGGAGACGACCAGTTCTTTGATCCGCCTGGAAACTTCTTCTTTGTCTTCTTTATAGGTTACGCCGAACCAGTTATTACTTCCGGAGATGATCTTTACGCGGCCCTTTCCGCCGTTTATCAATTCGTTTACGATAATCGGTATATAAAATTCCGATTTCAGGTTGCCTTTGTTATGATCCAGGAAATCCTCAAATAGTTTCATCGAAAAATCGAAAATATTCGGCTGGAATCCCCAGAAATTCATCGAGGTTGGAGTCTCAGGACTTAGTTCACGGTCTCCCTCTTTCTCTTTTGAGATGATCTTGCCGTTTTCCTTTACAATCGTTGTTCTCTCTACGACGGTTTGGAGGTATCCCTCCGCATCTTTTTCGCCACATCCCCTCGAGACACTACCATGATCTGAAAGCACATTTTTTAACGTATAGCCTACCATGGCATGATCACCGGCCTTATCCTTTGCGAAAAAATCGGCCACGGAAAAGAATGATTCCTTTCCGTAAAAGTCATCGGCGTTGATTGCCACAAAAGGTTCGTGAATAACATCCCGGGCACATAGCAATGCATGTCCGGTACCCCATGGTTTAACTCGCTCAGGATTCCGGTGTTGTGCGGGAACCAGTTTGTCCAGAGACTGAACAACAAATTCCACTTCCACTTTACCCTCCAGCCTGGGGAGGAATTTTGCTTTTACGGTTTCCAGGATTTCTTCCCGGACGATAAAAACAACTTTGGTAAAACCCGCCCGAATGGCGTCAAAAAGCGAATAATCCATAATAGTCTCACCGCTGGGCCCGAAGCCGTCGATTTGTTTGATGCCCCCATAGCGGCTTCCCATTCCTGCAGCCAGGACGAGTAATGCGAGTTTTTTTTCCGGATTATTTGGTGTGTCCATTGCGTTTTAGTTTATTTCAGCTTTAGAACCTTTGGGTGTTTGCGCAAACATTAATATTTTTCGTCGATTTTTGTCGGATGTGCAAAAGAAAATAAAGGCCGGATAACGGGTACATCATGAAAACGAAACAGTCGCAAAAATAGACTTTTAACTGAATCCATAGCAGAATAACGAGGTAGTTTCCCTCGACCATATTTATTACGAAATAAACCAACCTTTAAACCATACATGAGCGCACAACAACAGAAGTCATACATACTTCCCATGATCATCATCGGGGCTCTCTTCTTTGCCCTGGGATTTGTGACCTGGGTAAACGGTACCCTGATCCCGTACCTAAAAATCGCCTGCGAACTAGAGAGTGATTTTTTGTCTTTCCTCGTTGTAACCGCCTTCATGATCGCCTATGCGGTAATGGCCATCCCTTCTTCGTTTGTGTTGCGTGCAACCGGCTATAAGAAAGGTATGGCGCTGGCTCTCTTCATTATGGCTATCGGTGCTATCCTGTTTGTTCCCGCAGCACAGGCAAGGGATTTTAATCTATTTCTCATCGGTTTATTTATTATCGGTACCGGTTCGGCCCTATTGCAAACAGCTGTAAACCCGTATGCTTCTATTATCGGCCCTATTGAAAGTGCGGCCACCCGCATTAGCATCATGGGCGTTTGTAACAAGTTCGCGGGGATCCTGGCCGGCCTTATCTTCGGTGCCATTGCATTAAACGATGCCGACGCCGTTGTCCAGAGTCTGAAAACAATGGACGATGCTGCCAAAGACGTGAGACTTGACGAACTTGCCAGCCGGGTGATCGTTCCTTATTTTATAATCGCCGGTGTACTGGTGGCCCTTGCTATCGCGATTTTATTGTCAGGCCTTCCGGATATTAAAGATGACGGTGAAGAAACAACTGGCACAGGCGCCGTTGCAACCAGTGCCGGTAAAACCAGCGTATTCCAATTCCCTCACCTTCTTTTAGGTGTGTTGGCGATCTTCGTGTACGTAGGCGTGGAAGTAATGGCCGGCGACACGATCATAAGCTATGGAAAGTCGCTTGATATCGACTTTTCCATATCACGGTACTTTACACAAGGCACACTGGCGTTTATGCTGGCAGGATACTTCGTGGGGATTTTCGCCATCCCAAAATATATATCACAGCAAAACGCGCTGAAATGGTGTGCTATTCTGGGTGTGATCTTCACTGTCCTTGCCGTATTTACCACCGGATACGTCTCTGTCGGGTTCATTGCCGCGCTGGGACTTGCAAACTCACTGATGTGGCCCGCTATTTTTCCTCTCGCTATTGACGGGTTGGGGAAATTTACAAAGATCGGATCGGCGTTATTGGTAACAGCCATAGCGGGAGGGGCTATATTACCCCTGATCTACGGCCGGCTGGCGCTGGTGTGGAATTTACAAAACGCCTATTTAATGATGGTTCCCTGTTACTTTTTCATATGGTATTTCGCCGTTAAGGGGCATCGCGCCGGAAGAGCGTAGGATGACCGTCATTGCCGGCGATTCAAATCCCTTCCCCCGTTCGTGGAAGGGATTTTTTTTGTCGCTATAAAAATTAATCGAAACATGTTGTCCATTCCGCGGAGATTGGTTCGTCATGGTGTAAATTATGTTCAACCAAATCTTTACAACAATGGAAAAGTACATGTTCATTTTTCTGGGAGGCGACCCAAGCCACCTTTCTCCCGAAGCACAACAGGCCCATATGCAAAAGTGGTTTGCGTGGGTCGAGAAACTCACGAACGAAAAACGTTACGTAGCCGGTGAAGCGCTGATGCCCGGCGGCAAGACCATCGCCGGTCAGAAAAAAACCATAACGGACGGGCCTTTTACAGAGAGCAAGGAAGTGGTGGGTGGTTTTTTTGTGATCCTTGCCAAGGATATGGATGAGGCGGTTACGATTGCAAAAGACTGTCCCGACTATCAGCTTAACGGTATTGTGGAGGTCAGGCAGGTGGTAAAATTCGACATGTGATTATGCGGTCGTTTACGTTGGCCCTGACCGCTGTACTTCTTTCGTGTTCCCCAACACGTGAGAAGCACAGTGATCCCGCGGAAGTCGTATCCGGTATGTTCGAAGCATTCAACAAGCATCAGTGGGAAGACATGGCCAATCACTACACTGATTCCGCGTCATTTCTGGATCCGGCTTTTGGTAAAACTTATGTTGTTCAGTCCCGGGCAGATATTGTGAAAAAATACAGCGGATTTCAACAGGCTTTTCCCGATATCCATGATGAAATAACGGATATGTACGTTTCGGGAAATACCGTAACAGTCGAGTTCATTTCCACCGGCAACGCGGGAGACGGTACTTCCTTCACGTTACCAATCGTTTCTATCCTGACGATCGACAATGGACTTATCGTAAAGGATGCCACGTATTACGATGTGGAAAATCCGTAAATTTATGAATGCTTGAGCAGCAGGTAAATCAACTTATCGGTCATCTTTTTCGTCGCGAGGCGGGAAAGATGGCCGCTGTGTTGACACGGCTGCTGGGATTCCAGGCTTACGACCTTGCGGAGGACATCGTGCAGGACACCCTGCTGAAAGCCATGTCAACCTGGAAGTATAAAGGTATCCCTGAAAATCCTTCTGCGTGGTTGTATACCGTTGCAAAGCGTAAAGCAATTGATACGCTAAGGCAGCAGCAAGTCCATCATCACCATCACACAGAGATCAGTCATGCCCTACGGTCGGAATGGACACTATCCCCGACGGTGAACAGTTTTTTTCTTGAAAACGAAATCGAAGACAGCCAACTGCGAATGATCTTCGCCTGCTGTCATCCTGCTATACCTTACGAGTCGCAAATTGCGCTCACCTTAAAAACGTTATGTGGTCTCAGTATTTCCGAGATCGCCAACAGTTTTCTGACTACCGATGAAACGATCTCGAAGCGACTTTACCGTGCGCGCGAAAAAATTAGGGAAGAAAAAATAAGTCTGGAAGCGCCGGTACCCGCCAACCTTCCCGGGAGGCTGGACGCCGTCCTCCATACACTGTACCTGTTGTTCAATGAAGGTTATAATTCATCGCACCCCGACCAGTTGATCAGACACGACTTGTGCGAAGAAGCGATGCGGCTTTGTTTGCTACTCATCAACAACCCGGCAACCTATTCGCCCCAGGCACAGGCACTATTGGCATTGATGTGCTTCCAGGCATCGCGCGAAGAAGCCAGGATCGGAGAAGACGGAGGTATACGGCTGCTCAAATACCAGGATCGGTCTCGATGGAGCAAACCCCTTATAGAAAAGGGGCGATACTACCTGGAGAAGTCGGCGGAAGGTGAGCAGTTTTCAACCTATCATATCGAAGCCGCCATAGCAGGCTGTCATGCTGCAGCAGGAACATTTGAAGATACAGACTGGATCAGGATCATTCAGCTTTATCAAATTCTTGCCGAAATAAAACCGGGTGCAATCGTGGATCTGAACAAAGCCATCGCCATTGGTTACGGCCGGTCCGCGGAAGAAGGGTTGTTGGCGCTGAAGGAGATCAAGGCGTTGCAAAATCACTACCTGTATTACGCAGCTATGGGCGATTTTTATTATGAAGTCGGAGATCTCGAGCTGGCAACACAATGCTACCACCAGGCTATAAGCCTCACGCAATCCAATACGGAAAAAAAATTATTGCACGGCAAGCTTTCATCCATGCTGACTGCCCCCTAGCAGCCGATCGATCCCGGTTACGATGATTTCTTCCCGCTCGGTGTAACTTCCTTTCACCAGGACATAAGGAATCCCACGTTTTTCCAAGGCGTCTTTAAAGACGGCCATCATATCTTCCCGGCGATTACCCAGGTCACGCAGCCCGTCCGCCACCCACGGCACATCGATATCCATCAGAAAGTAAAGGTCGTAGCGCACTTTCTTTTCCAACTCAATCAAGACATCCGGTACGGTATTCAGGTAGTGGCTGGAGTAGATCTGGGTAGTGATGGCATCGGTATCACAAAACAGGATCTTATTGGCCGACTTCACTTTCTCAGCGATGCGCTCTGCGTGGGCGATGCCGATCCTGATTATATCATCCGTCGAAAATTCATTTGACGTTATGAGTTCACGCGCCACCTCGGGTACAAATTCCGTCTGATAACGCTTCGCCATCTTTATAGCCATGGTCGATTTCCCGGTACTCTCCGGACCGTAAAAGCAGATCTTCTTAACATAATAAGGACGAACCGCGGAAGGAATGTAATCCCAATATTGAAAAGGTTGGTTCCGGATCAACGTTGAGGATACTGGAAATCTTCCTCGTCCCGGGTCAAACGCCCGATGTTCGACTGCGAGGTTTTTTGCAAACGGCGCGCCATACGCTTCGGAGCTGAATAGCAAGTGGACTGGCGGATACGTACGCCGGATAAAATCGCTCCATACCTTCGTCCGTTCATCCAGCGGCAACGAGTCGTCGTCGAAGTCATCCTCCACACAATGTAGTTTTATCGCCGGCCGGTTTTTAAAAATCTCTTTCAACCACAGAAATCTGAAGTCTGCCGCGATAGGATCGAGGGGAGTAAAGCTCATGGAAACAATCAACTCATCGCATTGCCCGGCGGCAAAATCGATCAGGGCGATATGACCTTTATGAACAGGCATGAATTTTCCGATGACCAGGCCCCTCTTCATGGATTCGGATCAGTTCGGCGTTTCAACTGGTCGTTTGCAAACCAAAGGCCAATACCACATCCGATGGCATCCGCGATCATGTCGTCGATCCCAAACGTGCGAAAGGGGATAAAATTTTCCTGCACAAATTCCATCAGTACTCCGTATCCGAAGGCAATCAATGCTATCCATTTGAAAATGTTGAACGTTCTCTTCCGGTCAGGAATCCTGAAGATAAGCGGGAGGCACCAGAAGGATACCAGTACGGCGAACAGGCCCACATGTACCCATTTGTCAATGTGTATAAAGGAAAGCCAATCCTGTTCCGGTAATTTTTTTCCCGGCAGGCAAAACAGGAATGTCGCCAGAACAAACGTGAAGATGGCGGGCCAAAAGGATCTTATCGGGATTTTCAAACTAAGCAGGTTGTGATGACTGATTCGTTTTGTACTCCTGGATCCAGTTCCACAGACCGAAGGCTGCGATAAAACAAAACACCAGGTACTCTATCGCGACAAACTTGATGCCTTTGGCAAAATAAAGGTATGTCGCCAATGCATCAACGATGATCCAGATGATCCAGCATTCAATCTTTTTCTGGATCATAAAAAAAGTAGTAACAATACTCATGACGGTCACAAACGAATCGGCATAGGGGAAAGCGCTGGGCAGGTTAAAAATTGCGGGGAACATTTCATGAAGCTTGCTGGCGAATGTTCCAACGATATAAGTACCTGCCAGGGCGATCAGGATTGTGATCAAAAACTTCTTCCATCCCATAAAGCTGGCTCTCAACTCATTCCTGCGGTTTTCTTCTCCCGGTTTCGGATTAGCCCAACGCCACCAGCCCATCAGGTTTGTCACAAAAAAGAAGACCTGGAGGAACATATCCGGATACAGCTGCACTTGAAAAAAGAGAAAGAAAAAAAACGTCACGTTGACGAGGCCGATAGGCCAGCTCCAGATATGCCCTTTAGCGGAAAGCCACACGGCGATTGCTCCGGCGATGGTACCGAAGAACTCAAGGTAGCTCATCTGATAGCCAAGGAATTCAAAAAAGATATTTTCAATATCAAAAAATTGCATGACCGAAAGATAAGCTCAAAAAACAGAAAGCGAAATAAACTGGAGTTGAGCCGGTCAGTATGATACGTTATACCACAACGATCTCAGCGTGTCCATTACCAGAATCCAACTGTGCGTATGTCTCCGGCAAGCGCTAGAGCTTTATACATACATTTTTTGATTCCGTGAAAAATTTCAGCGCTTCCCATCCGCCTTCCCGTCCGACACCGGATTGTTTCATTCCACCGAATGGTGTTCTGAGGTCACGGTTCAGCCAGCAGTTCACCCAAATAATTCCGCTTTTTACCGCGGCCGATACCCGATGCGCCCGCTTCAGGTTTTCCGTCCATATCGTCGCGGACAGACCGTACGATGTACTGTTCGCAAAGGATATCGCCTCCTCTTCCGTGTCGAAGGGCATGATCGTGACAACCGGGCCAAAGATCTCCTCCTGGTTTGTCCTGCATTTTTCATCCAATCCAACGATCACTGTTGGCTCCACAAAATATCCTCCTGCACAACGTCCTCCAGGTGTTACCTGTCTGCCTCCCGCCAGCACGGTTCCGCCTTCCGCCTTCGCCAGCTCCACATAGGACATAATTTTTTCCATGTGCGCGCGTGATACCAGGGCGCCGATGTTCGTCATCTCATTCAACGGATCGCCAACCAGTAACCGCCTGGTTCGGTTTACAAACTCGTCAACAAAACGCTGATAAATCCCGCGTTCAACAAAGATCCGCGAACCACAGAGACATATTTCACCCTGGTTCGAAAACGACGACTGGATGGAAGTCGTTATAGCCTGCTCGAAATCGCAATCTGCAAAAACGATGTTCGGGTTTTTGCCTCCCAACTCAAGCGACAATTTCTTGAACATAGGGGCGGCTGCCGAGGCGATCTTTTTACCCGTTGCCGTACCTCCTGTAAATGAAATAGCCATAACCCCGGGATGCTCTATGATAGCCTGCCCAGCTTTTGATCCTGATCCGTGAACGATGTTTAATACTCCCGGCGGCAATCCGGCCTCCATACAGAGCTGCGAAAAAAGAAATGCCGTCATGGGGGTAAGTTCGGACGGCTTTCCTACCACGGTACAGCCAGCCGCCAAGGCCGGCGCTATTTTCCAGGTGAATAAATACAGGGGAAGATTCCAGGGAGAGATACAACCCGCGACACCGATGGGTGACCGAACTGTATAATTGACGGCATCTGATCCGGTTATGTGGGCATCACTTGAAAAATGCATTGCCGCTGTCGCAAAGAACCGGATGTTTGACGACGCCCTCGGGATATCCAATGCTGCGGCCAGCTTCACCGGCTTACCGTTGTCGATACTCTCCGCTTGTGCGAGTTTACTGATATCCCGGTCAATCAGGTCTGCTATTCGCAATAAGACCGCCGATCTTTTCTCGACAGCCAGCGCTGACCATTCCGGGAATGCTGCTTGGGCCGCACTCACGGCCTGGGCGACGTCACGCGAGTCGGAATCGGCGATGACGCTGTACACGGTGCCTTCGGAAGGATTATAGTTGTCCAGGTATTCACCCGAAACCGGCGCAACGAGCTGTCCTCCGATATAGTTGAGAATTTTTTGCATGATGTTTTCCGATTGCTGCTATAAAGAGCCCGTTCTTCCTCCGTCCACGGGAATATTAATTCCATTGATGTATCCGGCCGCAGGGGAAGCCAGAAATGCGACCGCGGCCGCCACTTCGAAAGGCTCCGATATCCGGCCGGCCGGAATCTCCCGGATAACATCCTGACTGATCTCGTCGAACGATTTACCGGTTTGATCAGCCCGGCTTTGCATGACTGACTTCAACCTTCCCGTCATAGTCGCGCCGGGTAATACATTATTGACCGTTATCCCAAAACCGCCCAGTTCCAGAGACAGCGTCTTGGACCAATTTGCCACTGCACCCCTGGTGGTATTCGAGACACCAAGGCCTCTCAATGGAATTTTTACGGAAGTAGAGATAATATTCACGATACGGCCATATCCTTCTTTTTTCATTCCATTAACAAACGCCTGGACGAGGATCTGATTGCAGATCAGATGACTTGAAAAAGCCTTCAGGAACTCTTCCGGTGCTGCATCGATTGCCGGCCCGCCCGGAGGTCCTCCGGTATTGTTAACCAGCACATGCACCGTGCGGTGTTTCGCATGCTCCGTTACCTTTTGCTTCAGGTCATCGGGGAAGTTAAAGTCACAAACGATGTAATCGTGACGCTGGCCTTTCGCTATGCTGAGCTGTCCCAGGGTGTCTTTCAGTTTTTGTTCGTCACGCGATATCAATGTAACGCTTGCACCAAGCAGTGCCAGTTCAATGGCTGAAGCCCTGCCTATTCCCTGTGTACTCCCGCAAACGACAGCTGATTTACCCGCCAAATCAAGATCCATAGTTAACCTCCGTTATGTAAATTCTTAGTAATTTTAAACAATAAAATCGTTTCGACACGCTTTCACATTTTGCCTTTATAAAATATAATTATGGCTATCCGAAGACCTTTCAACTTAAAAAAGTGGATCAGTGACAACCGGGATCTGCTTAAGCCACCCGTGGGCAACAAAAATCTCTACGCCGACGCAGGGGATTATATCGTCATGATCGTGGGTGGTCCGAATGCCCGGAAGGATTATCACTTCAACGAAACGGAAGAATTGTTTTATCAGCTTGAAGGAGACATCAAAGTGACGATCCAGGAAGATGGCAAGGCAGTCGAAATACCGATAAAAGAAGGCGAGATGTTTTTGCTCCCTTCGCGCGTTCCACACCAGCCGGCTCGTCCGGCGGGAACTGTTGGACTGGTGATCGAATGTAAACGTGAGGATGAAAGTATGATGGATGGCCTGCAGTGGTATTGTGAAAACTGTAATAACAAACTCCACGAATACAAATTTCACCTCACGAACATAGAGAAGGATTTCTTGCCGAGATTCCGGGATTTTTACGGTTCAAAGGAATTAAGAACGTGTAAAAAATGTGGAACAGTAATGGAGGCGGACCCAAGATTCGTATAATGAAATTACTATTCAGATCACCAGCGTTGACAGGAATATGAAGGGACTGGCATACTATCAGTCACCTGTGGGCGAGTTGTTAATCGAATCGGACGAAGACAAGATCGTCACTGTCAATTTTTTGAAGGACACAAAGATCGAGGAGTCGCGCACGGCTGTTATTGAGCAATGTATCGCCGAGCTGGATGATTATTTTTTTCGCGGGCGTAAGTTCTTCACCGTGGAGCTTTCCCTACAGGGTACGGACTTTCAGAAAAAAGTATGGAATGAATTATTGACGATCCCCTACGGAATCACCATTTCTTACGAAGAATTAGCCATCCGGACCGGAAATATTAAATCCATCCGCGCGGTGGGCCTCGCTAACGGTCAGAACAAAATCGCGATTATTGTACCTTGTCACCGGGTTATCGGTAAAAGCGGAGAACTGGTGGGGTATGGTGGAGGGCTGGAGAATAAAGAATGGCTCCTTTACCACGAGGGTGCCTTGTTGAGACAACTTTCGCTGTTTTAAATGCAGGAACCCCGACGCTTTTGATCCCATCAATGGAATTCACTAACACCCTTCAATTCGCCAAAAAAATGGATCGCGAAGATCCGCTTCGTAAGTTCAGAAGGCAATTCCGCATTCCACAATCAAATGGCGCCGATGTTGTTTATTTCACCGGCAATTCGTTAGGATTACAGCCGAAAACAGTCAGGCGGTTTATCAATGAAGAGCTTGAAGACTGGTCGGATCTTGGTGTAGAAGGACACGTGCATGCACGAAGGCCGTGGCTCTATCATCATAAACTCAGCAAGAGGGTACTGGCAAAACTGGCGGGAGCAAAAACCGGCGAAGTGGTGGCGATGAATCAGCTCACGGTTAATCTTCATCTGATGCTGGTTTCTTTCTTTCGCCCGACAAAAAAGAGATACAAGATCCTGACAGAGGCAGGCGCTTTTTCCTCCGACCAGTACGCGCTTGAAACCCAGCTCAGGTTTCACGGTCTCGATCCACGAAAATCACTTATCGAGATCAAACCGCGAAGAGGCGAAAAGTCCCTTCGCACAACCGACATCATCTCTCTTATCCGGGAACATGCCGGTGAATTAGCACTCGTTATTTTTGGCGGTGTCCAGTACTACACGGGGCAATTCTTTGATATCCGGAAAATTACCGAGGCAGGACACCAGGCGGGTGCCGTTGTGGGATTCGACCTTGCCCATGCGATAGGAAATGTTCCTTTGTCTCTTCATCGCGATGAAGTCGATTTTGCCGTTTGGTGTGGTTACAAATATCTGAACTCAGGACCCGGAGCGATTGCCGGCGCTTTTGTTCACGAACGCCACGCAAAAAAATTCCGTTTGCCACGGTTTGCCGGATGGTGGGGACATGAGGAAAATGTCAGGTTTGAAATGAAAAAAGGTTTTCTGCCGATGGCTGGTGCTGACGGCTGGCAACTGTCCAATATTCCGATCCTGCAACACGCCGCCCAACTCGCATCTCTTGAAATTTTTGAACAGGCGACTGTATCCGGTTTGCGCAAAAAAAGCCTGTTGCTCACCGGCTACCTTGAATTCCTCCTAAACGAGTTTGACCCGGAACATAAACACTATAGCATTATTACGCCCCACGATCCGAAGGAACGCGGTTGCCAGCTGTCCATTTATATTAATCGACAGGGAAAGTCGGTTTTCAATGCACTCCTGAAAAACGGAGTCTCCGCAGACTGGCGGTATCCGGATGTCATAAGGGTGGCTCCCGTACCGCTGTATAATACCTTCGAGGAAGTATTTCTTTTCGCGGAGATTTTCAAACGACAGTTTCAGGGCTAGTGCATCATAGCAAGAATTTCAGTACGGTAGTATAGGACGCAACGCATTGATTTTTAGAACTGTATATTCTCGATGCGTGTACACTTATTTTTGCGACGATGTACCGGTAACTTCATGATAATAGTCATTCTTTTGTTTCCCGTGTTACCATAAATTTATCAGAGCCGGGTCGGATAGTTTTATGAGTGCAAGTTCAACATAACAGTACCCTATTAATGAACAAATCAAAACATGTAGCGATTGTAGGTGCGGGTCTTGTAGGATCCCTGTTGGCAATTTACCTGGCAAAGCGGGGTTACCGTGTTACGGTGTTCGAGCGACGGTTTGATATTCGTGAACATCACATCGACGGAGGCCGGTCCATTAACCTTGCCTTAAGCAATCGTGGCATCAGATCGCTGGAAGAAGTCGGATTGGCGAGACAACTGAAAGAAGCAGCTGTACCCATGCATGGACGTATGATGCACGATGTGACTGGCAAGCTTACCCACCAGCCCTACGGTAAAGAAGGCCAATACATCAATTCTGTTTCGAGAGGAGGCCTTAACATGGTATTGATGAATGAAGCGGAAAAACAGGGGGTTGAGTTTGAATTTGAACACCGTTGCATTGGTGTCGATTTTGAAAAAACGGAGATTGCTTTTCAAATGCATGCCGCCGTTATCCACAAAAAATTCGATGTAATCATCGGGGCTGATGGCGCATTTTCGGCGATTCGAGGGGCCATGCAGGTTACGGACCGATTCGAATTTTCCCAGACTTACATTGAACACGGGTACAAGGAATTCAGGATACCACCGGGTGAAGCGGGGGAATTCCTGATGGAAAAAAATGCCCTGCATATCTGGCCGCGCGAAAGTTTTATGCTCATCGCGCTACCCAACCCGGATGCGACATTTACCTGCACCCTCTTTTTTCCCTTTGATGGCAATCCTTCATTTTCGAGCCTCAAAGACAGTGAAGCATTTCAAACCTTTTTTGAAAAAACTTTCCCGGACGCCGCGCGGTTAATGCCCACGTTAGCAGAGGACCTGCGGGACAATCCAACGTCGTCCCTGATAACGATCCGCTGTTACCCCTGGGCTATACACAACACGTTGCTGATAGGCGACGCTGCCCACGGCATTGTTCCGTTCTTCGGTCAGGGAATGAATGCCGGCTTTGAAGATTGCCGGATATTAAATCAACTGCTGGATAAATATCAGGATGACTGGACCAATGTATTTGCGGAATTTCAGCAACTCCGGAAGCCGGATACCGATGCAATCGCTCAACTCGCACTGGATAATTTTGTTGAAATGAGAGACCTTGTTGCAGACGCCGATTTCCTGCTACGGAAAAAAATTGAGGCAAAACTTCATGAACTTTATCCCGATAAGTGGATTCCCCTTTACTCCATGGTTACATTCCACGATAACATCCGCTATTCCGAAGCCAGATCGATTGGCGAAAAGCAGAAACGGATTATGGATGAAGTCATGCGCAGACCAGGTATCGAAACTATCTGGCAGACTTTAGACTATCCAGCGCTTGTTCGTCAAATTGAGGCAGTCTGATGTGGACCTTGTACTCTTCAAAACGCGCCAGCACTTCCTTCACGTAATTAACGGGTTCCTCACACTTACAGTACCCGGTGGTAACAAGTGGATCCCGGTAGTACTCGGGGTCTGACTTCTTCAGCAGGAAAAATTCTACATTGTCCCACAACGTTTCATCCTTTCCGTATTTAACGCATAGTTTCCGCGCATCCAGGATATGCGAGAGGCCGGCATTATAGGAAGCGAGCACAAACTTCAGTCTTTCCTGCTGATCCGGAATTCGTTTGGTCCAGTATTTTTCCAGGTACATCAGGTAGTTTACACCGGCTTTCATACTTTGACGAGGATCACTTATGTCCGAGGCTCCGAATCTTTTTGCGGTCTCCGGCATCAGCTGCATTAAACCCTGCGCACCCGCCCAGGATTCTCCGCCCGGATTAAATTTCGACTCCTGGTAAACCACCGCGGCAAGTAGTCTCCAGTCCCAGCCTAGTTTCGTCGCTCCATCTTTAATCAGGTCGTCGTATCGCGAAAGCTTGTTTCCGCCGAGCGACGAGTAGTCGCTTTGCATGTGGAGCAACGAAGTGCGGGGGCTTTTGAAATACCGGTTGTAGATCACCATGAACGTTGGCTGACGTTTTATTTCGGATAACCACTGATCAATTGCCTCCGCCAGTTTTGGCGCATTTCTCCGGACAGCCCAGGCAATTTGCTGCGGAACGCTCAATACCGTGTTCACATCGATATTCGGGTAATATGCGGCGTTCACGCGGGCCATGGTATGGTCGGCCACAGTAAATTCGATTTCGCCGAGAGCCACTTTACGGATGAGGGATTCGCTTTCGGCGATTAGTGTATCGTCCTGGATGAGAATATCTCCACCCAACTCCTCCGACAGATTTTTCAACCTCAGTTCATGACTTGTTCCTTTGATCACATGCACCCGGCGTCCGATCAGCTCGGCGGGATCCTTCACCAAATTGTTGTTTATCTCGTCCAGTGTAAGGCGGTTCCAGTTTTTGGGCTTACGCTGAACAAGAACCTGGTAGGTGTTAAAATGCGGTTTGGTAAAGGTTACAATCTGGCGTCTCGGTTTGGTAATCGTCAACGGAAACGCGATCACATCGCCTTCCCCGGTATTTAACTGTTCGAACGCCCGTTCGACGCCGGAGGTAACTTTTATTTTCAGGCTGACGCGCAGGTGCCTGGCGAGCAATTGCAATAATTCATACTCATACCCCATCGGGTGCCCTTTGTAAATAAAGTAGCTGAACGAATTGTTGTCGACCAGGGCATTGATATAGCCCCGTTTAATAATAGCATCCAGGTCGATTTCCACCTGAGGCTCGGAAACAAATGTCTGACTGGTTGGTTTTTCGCAGGAAAAACAGAACAATACAAGTCCTGCGGTTGCGACATACTTCGAAAGTGACGACATACGTAAAATTCAAGGTACGTTTTCCCGTCTTAAAAAAAAAGAGTCTCCGAAAGACGCGTTACCGTAGATATTGCGGAGTGACAATGTTGCATTGCCTTTTCCGTAAGCAACGTGACCAGGCAACCTGATCGCATGATCCATTAAAGCGAAATTGGGTCGTGAAAAAAAAGAGCCGTCCTTGCGGGACAGCTCTTTTTTCAGCAAATCGAATGAATTTCTAATTTCCAAAAATATAGCGGAGCCCGATCTGCATCTGCCACCTGGAAATCAAGGTTATGTCGTCGCGGAACGTTTCGCGAAGCGGCGTTTTTGTTGTAGCATTAAGATAGGGATACTGGAATGTCGGGTTTTTCTGCGCATCGTATCCGGTGAAGTTTATCAACGTATTTCTGTTTTGCGTTTTGTAGACACCCCAATCGGAATTCAACAGGTTTCCGAAATTGAAAATATCAAGACTAAGCTGCAGTGTATTGCGTTTCTTTTTGTCTCCCTTGATGTCGATGAAAAAATCCTGGAGAAGGCGGAAGTCGAGTTGTGCAAAGAACGGCCGTTGTGCTCCGTTGCGTTCGGCATACTGTCCTCTGCGACTGCTTAAGTAGTCGTCCTGGGCGATGTAGGCGTCAAGATCGGCCCATTGCTGATCCGCCGTATAGATCGTAGCATCGGAGTTGGTGATGTTGGTTAACGTGATTTCACTCTGGTCTCTTGGGATATAGATCAGGTCATTACCTCCACCGCCGGAGTTGTCTCCGTTCATGTCGCCGCTATACACGTAGGAAAACCTACCGTTGGGAGCAACTTCATAGAACATACCTACGCTGGTACCAAAATGGCCCAGATATTCTTTGCGGTAATTTAAGGATGCAATGATCCGGTGAGATGCCAGTGTACCGAAGTAGGATTGTACGTTAGCATTCGGATCGCCGGAAACCTGCCGGTCTCTCCAGATGGACTGCGCGATCGATCCACCGTCATTTACAGAACGGGAGTCTGTATACGTATAGGCAGCCGTTGCGTCAAGTCCGAATCCGAAGCTCTTCCTGACCTGAGCCGTGATAAAATAGCTATATCCCTTGTTTGTGTTCTTCATCAGGATCGCATCGCTGACGTTGGTATTGATCTGCGAGCCTTTTGCAGATGAAGATCCGGTATTGGGAAATGTTTTATAAAAAATCGGTCTGTTGTCAGCGCCGGCAGCGGTCTCCGTAGCATTCGGTAAGTTCAGGTTCTGATGGTAGACGGCGTTGATATCCTTCGTATAGGCGAAATCAAGGCTGGCAATCAGGTTGTCGCCAAAGTCATGATCGACTGCTATATTTGACCTCCACACCTGCGGGAATTTAAAATTCTTGTCGGTCACGGCAAGGTTGTATGAAGCACTGGCAACCGCAGCGTCGCCTGTCGGGCGATACGCATCTACATCCGGCGAGAACGTGATCGCGGTAAGGTCAGGACCGCTGAAAACTCTTGAGCCGAAAAGCACACCGTTGTTACTAGCCTGGTTAGAGATCCAGACATAAGGTACGCGGCCTGTGAAAATTCCCGTACCTCCCCGTACCTGCGTCCTTTTATCACCGTTGATATCCCAGTTAAAGCCCACACGCGGCGACCAGAGAAGCTGGCTTTTTTGCAGCTCATTGGTGAGTATGGAAGCGCCGTCGCGGAACGTCTTGGACAACGCATCGGCGTTTTGTTCGATGTCGGAGCTGATGATCGGAATATCCACTCTTAATCCCAGCGTGACGTTTAATTTCCTGTTTACTTCATACTTGTCCTGCGCATAGAAACCAAGTTGTGTCGCGCGGGTCTCTACCAGCGGGAAGGATCCATCGGCATTCGCCGCCCACCGGAGTTCGTAGCGTCCGACTTTTCCCGTCACACCGGCAGCGCTTTGGTAAAAATCATCGAGGGTAGCGAATTGATAAAGGCCGTAATAGGCAGGTGCAAAACCGTTCTGGAATTTATAAATCTCATTATAGGTACCCACGGAAACAGTATGCTTGCCCAGGTACATATCGAAATTATCCGAGATCTGGATAACATCGGTGTTCAGGATGTTATTAGCGGAAAACGGCTCCGTTCCGAACGCGGTGAGGAAGTTATTGGAACCATTTCCAATATCGACCATAGGGAATGCAAGTGTTGATGTCGGGATCTCACGAAAATCGCGAAACGCAGAAAATCCGATCTGCACTTTGTTCGAGAACTTGTTACCGATCGTGCTGTTCAATTCAGCCGACGCGGAGTTAAGGTTGTTATTTATCCGGTAGTACGCTGCCAGGAAAGGCATACCGGTTTGTCCCGGGCTCCGGGTATTTCCGATGGCACCGCTGGTACTGGGTACGACGTCGCGGTAGGACTCGAGGTAATTATATTTTACCGTCAGTTTATGATTGTTGTTAATGTTATAATCCAGTTTTACGGTTCCCTTGTCGCTGTTTGTTTTCAGATCGTATCCTTCATAAGGTCCGGTACTGAATCCATAATTTTCCGAAAGGAAAGAGCTTAACGCGTCGAGATCGGATGCCTGGGCTGCCGATACGTTCGTGCCTGATAAGCCGGGACGTGATGCATTCCAGAGCGAACCCGGATCATCGCGGCGTTCAGTTTCATAGTTAAGAAAAATGAAAAGTTTGTTTTTTACGATAGGTGCCCCTATACGGAAACCCATGTTTTTCACACTGAACGTTCCCAGGGGGCTTTTCAGGTCGCCTACTTTGTCGTTTGCCAGGTTCTCGCTCCTGGTAAAATAATAGAGGGACCCTGTGATATCATTGGTTCCGCTTCTTGAAACAACATTGATACCGGCACCGGTGAAGCTTCCTTCGCGCACATCATAGGGAGCGATACTGGTTGTGATCTGGTCAACCGCATCCAGACTGATAGGCTGTGCGTTAGTCTGGCCACCTACCGTTCCGGAAAGGCCGAATGCATTGTTGAACAAACCGCCGTCGACAGTAATGTTATTGTAACCGTTGCTTCTGCCTGCGAAGCTCTGGCCGTTGGCTTGCGGCGTAAGGCGAACGTAGTCGTTGAAGCTTCGGCTCAGGGTCGGCAGCTGACTTATTTGTTCATTTGAGATAGCTGTGATCGCTCCCGTCCTGTCTGAGTTTATCAGACTGCTTCCGGAAACCGTTACTTCCTCCAGCTGTGTACCGGATTCCGCCAGCGTAAAATTCACATTGGATACTGTTCCCAGTGTAAGCATCACATTGTCGACTTCCTTCACGTCATAGCCTACAAATGAAACAGTAAGCTTATACGGTCCCCCGACACGGGCATTGGGGATATTAAATTTTCCATCCGCCAGCGTGGATGTTCCGTATTGTGTACCTGACGGTTGATGAATAGCTATTACATTTGCTCCGGGTAATGCATCACCTTTTTGATCTGTAACAAATCCACTTATACCGGATGTTGTTACACCTTGTGCGAGTACACCAAGCGATGTCGTCAGCACGAGCGTTAAAAAGAGTAAAAATTTCCTCATAGATTGGGTAGGTTAGTTTGTTATTCGGAAGTGCAAAAATACCCTAACGTGAACATTTAAACTTTAAAGGACCTTTAAATCTTTCTGCAATTATTTACAATATGGTAACACTGGTTCATGTGCCACTCATAAAAAAGCGCGCTAATTATTTGACCAAGAATACTTTATTTGGCACTATCATTACTCAAGACCTAACCTAAGCCATGAAGAAGTCCATTTTTCTCATTTTCATTTTTACAACGATTGCGCTTGCCTCCAACGCACAGCCCGATTTGTCCTATTATCTCCCTGAAGGTGTAAAATATGATCCGTCCATACCCACGCCAAAATCGGTGATTGGTCATGAGGTGGGCGAATGGCATGTTACGCATGATCGGCTGGTCGCGTATATGCATGCACTTGACAAGGCATCCGACCGCGTCAGCCTGGAGGTAGCCGGCTACAGTCACGAAGCCCGACCGCTGCTGTTATTGACTATTACGGCGCCGAAGAATCACCAGAATATTGAAAACATCCGCTCCCAACATATTTTGCTCACGGATCCGTCCAGGTCCGCCGCACTGGATACGAAGACCATGCCGGTCGTCTTTTACATCGGATTCAGTATACACGGAAACGAAGCCAGTGGTGTTAATGCAGGGCTGTTGGCCGCTTACCATTTTGCCGCAGCACAGGGAACGGAAATGGAAAACTATTTGAACAATACCGTTATACTGTTCGATCCTTCTTACAATCCCGACGGCATGCAACGCTTCAGTAGCTGGGTGAACTCACGCAAAAGTCAGGTAGTCGCTACCGATCCCAACGACACGGAACACAATGAAGCCTGGCCCGGTGGCCGGTTTAATCATTACTGGTTTGACCTTAACCGCGACTGGCTGGTTGCGCAGCACCCGGAGTCCAAAGCGCGGGTTAAAAACTTTCACAAGTGGAAACCCAATGTCCTGACCGACCATCATGAAATGGGTACCAATGCGTCATTCTTCTTTCAACCCGGTGTTCCTTCACGGATGCATCCGCTGACTCCTGAAAAAAACCTGGAGTTAACGAAACGAATCGGTGAATATCACGCCAAAGCGCTCGACGGGATCGGCTCGTTTTATTATACTCAGGAGGGGTATGATGACTTCTACTATGGAAAGGGTTCCACTTTCCCGGACGTTCAGGGCGCTATCGGCATTCTCTTCGAGCAGGCGAGTTCTCGAGGTCACGCGCAGGAAAGCACGAATGGAATTCTTCAATTCTCCTTTACGATACGCAATCAGTTCACCACTGCATTAAGCTCATTGAAGGCGGTCAACGCGATGCGGGAAGATCTTTTGAATTATCAGCGTCAGTTTTACAAAGACGCAATAGCCGAGGCGGGCAAAGATCCTGTCAAGGCGTACGTGTTCGGCTCGTCGAAAGACAACGCTCGCGCCGTTCACCTGGCTGAGATTATCGCACGACAGGATGTTCACGTATACCGGACTGCCACCACGCAGACCATCAACGGCAAAACGTTTGATCCTTCTTCAAGCTTTGTTGTTCCCGCGAATCAGCCGCAGTATAAACTCATCAAGGCGATGTTCGAAAAACGTTCGCAATTCAAAGACAGTCTGTTCTACGACATTTCAAGCTGGACCTTGCCACTCGCCTTCGGTCTGGAGTATGAAGAACTAAAGGCCAATCCTTCATTGGGGGAAAAAATTCCGGAACCAAAAATGACTCCGGGTAAACGGGTTGGTGAAAAGAGCGACTATGCCTACGTTTTTGAATCCTACGGGTTTTATGCACCGCGCGCCATCTATCGTTTGCTTAGTCACGGGCTGCGGCTAAAAGTGTCAAGCGATGCATTCTATCATACAAGCGGGAAAAAATTTGAACGCGGCGCGATCATGATCCCCGTTGCGGGCCAGGAAAAAAGCCAGGACCAGATCGAATTCCTGATCAATGACATCCTGAACAAAGATGGAATTGATGTTTACGCCTTCAACACGGGTCTGGATTACAAAGGTGTAAGTCTTGGAAGCAATTCATTTCTCCCTTTGAAGAAACCGGTCATCGCCATGCTTGTAGGTGACGGAATTTCCGCCACGGATGTCGGCGAAATGTGGCATATGCTTGATACGCGGTTTAATATACCCGTCACACTGATACCCGTGCATGTTTTCGACCGGGCGGCACTCAATAAATACACCACGATCATTATACCGCCGACGGTGGGTACCATTAGTTTTTCGGAGCCTGTAAAAGAAAAATTAAAAGCCTGGACTCAGGCCGGCGGTATCATTATCGGGATGGAGAATGCCTTAAACCTGCTGCATGCATCGGGGCTCGGTAAATTTGAAATGAAAAAAGACGAAGAGAAAAAGGATCCTCAAAAAGCCAGGGCTTACGCCGACATCGAAGAATACAGCGGAGCGCAGGAAACGAGCGGCGCGATCTTTGAGGCTAATGTAGATCTAACGCATCCGCTGCTGTACGGATACTATAACAACCGGATGCCGATCTTCAAGTCCAACAATGTGTTTATGGAGAAATCCAAGGGCGCTTATAGTAATCCCGTTGTTTTTACAGCGTCTCCGTTGCTGAGCGGTTATATATCGAAGGAAAATTATACAAAAGCCAGGGAGAGTTCAGTGGCAGGTGTGTCCGTCCTCGGCCAGGGCCGTGTGATCGGCTTTACGGATAACCTTTGCTTCCGTGCGTTCTGGCTCGGCTCAAATAAAATGCTAATGAATGCCATTTTCTATGGACCACTTATAAACGCCGCTTCATCCCGATGAACGCTACTATCGACGCATAAAAAATCAAAAGCCATGCCATTCAAATACGTGTTATCCTTACTCATGTTCATACTTGCATCGGTTTTGTTTACTACCGCACAGCCGGTCAAAGTCATGACCTTTAATATCCGTCTCGACACACCGGTTGACAGTATGAATCAATGGTCCCTGCGAACCGACAAGGTATACGCACTGATCCGGAAGTACGATCCCGATGTTTTCGGCGTTCAGGAAGCCATCCATCACCAGTTGATGGACCTTATTAAAAATCTTCCTGCGTACGACTACATCGGTGTAGGCCGTGATGATGGTAAAACCAAGGGTGAATATTCCGCGATCCTCTACAAAAAGGATCGTTTCACCGTACTCCAGCAGAGCACATTCTGGCTGTCCGAGACACCGGATGTACCGGGAAGCAAAAGCTGGGATGCCGCCATTACACGGGTTGCGTCCTGGGGGAAGTTCAAAGACAAGCAGAGTAACAGGGAGTTCCTGCTGATCAACACGCATTTCGACCACATTGGGAAAGAAGCGCGAAGAAGAAGCGCCGGTCTGCTCAAGACGAAGGCGCAGGAACTCGTCGGCAACCTACCCGTCATTATCACCGGTGATTTTAATTGCACCCGGGAAGAACCTCCCTACGCGGCTATTATGGCGGATAACGGCCTGAAGCTAACGGACCCGGCACCCGCGAATCCACCTGGAACCTTTTGCGGCTTCAAGGTAAACGGCATTGTATGCCGGCCGATCGATTATATCTTTCACTCGGATGCTTGGAAAGCCTCTCATTATATGGCTATCCAGGACAACGATGGAAAATATTACCCGTCGGACCACCTTCCCGTGATGGCAACCTTTGAGTTAAAAAAGTAATGGGTATCCTATAATTTTTTCCGGTTCGCAATATACACGCCGCCGATAATTGCAGCCATACCGATAAAATGAAGGATATGTAGTCTCTCCCCGTCGAGGAAACCCCACATAACGCCTACGATAGGCAACAAATACGTTACCGAACTTGCGAACAACGGCGTTGAAATTTTTACAAGCTGGTTAAAGAGGATCGTTGCGACAGCAGTACTCATCAATCCAAGCAGCGCGATGAAGCCAAACGCTGTCCATGCTCCGTCCTGCGACTGGAGTTTATATACGAAGTCGGTAAAACCGAAGAGGTACACATATGCGAGCGGGCCGATCAACATCAGGGAAACACTGGTGATCGTCAGCGCCCGCAGGTCGGGGATCTTGAATTTTATGAAGTTTGAATTGGATCCGTAGAAGAAGCAGGCGAGCACAATAAACAGGGCAAACCAGTTGAAGGTAATAGCGGACCCCGCTGAACGCGAGAGGCTCAGGACAACTGTTCCTACCAGGCCGAGGAAAATACCCGCTATCGCATAAACTCCAAACCGTTGTTTGAAAACGAACGCTCCGATCATCATTGTAAAAAGAGGTGTAATCGTATTCAAAATGCCGGCAACCGAGCTATCCATCCGCGTCTGGGCCGTAGCGTATAAAAACGCTGGAATAAAAATTCCAAGCATCCCCGAAGTGAACAGCTTCCAGTAATCACTGCGCTTTACTTCCTTCAATTGAACGACAGCAACAGGAAGAAGAAACAATGATGCCGATGCCACCCGGAGGGATCCGACTTCATCTGCGGAAAAAACTTTAAGTCCCTGTTTAATGAGGATAAAGGAAGTTCCCCATATAAGTGTCAGGACGGCCAGCAATAAAACCGGAGTGGATTGTGGTTTGTCGTTCATGTGTTACAAAAAATTGTGCGTGGGTCCGTTTAACGGCAAAATTTGACAAACCGTTACTGATTTCAAACCGGATTCTTGCTAATCGTCAGGCGGGTATAAAAACGTTCGCGTACGTTTCCACGACTTCGTCCAGGATTGCCAGGATTTCGGATTCCGTTTCCACTTCAACGAGGCGTGTACGAAAAGGCTTGAAGTCCGGAATACCTTTGAAGTAATTCGAATAGTGCCTGCGCATTTCAAAGATACCCAGCCTGTCGCCCTTCCACCGTACGGAAAATTCCAGATGTTTCTTTGTAACACGAACCCTTTCCGCCATATCCGGAGGAAGAGATAGCTCGCCGTGTTTGATGTAGTGTTTGATCTCGTTAAAGATCCATGGATACCCGATGGCTGCACGCCCGATCATGATACCATCCACACCGTATTTGTTTCTATACTCAATTGCTTTTTGCGGTGAGTCTATATCACCGTTCCCGAAGATAGGAATATGCATTCGCGGGTTGTCCTTGATCTTCGCCAGTAATTCCCAGTCCGCGGAACCTTTATACATCTGAACGCGCGTGCGTCCGTGCACCGTCAGCGCTTTAATACCGATGTCCTGGAGCCGCTCGGCTACTTCCACAACGTTCTTTGTTTTGTCGTCCCATCCGAGCCTTGTTTTGACTGTCACCGGCAACGGTGTACATTTGACGATCTCCTCCGTCATCTTCACCATCTTTGGAATATCCTGAAGTAAAGCAGCACCGGCTCCACGGCAGGCAACGGCTTTGACGGGGCACCCGTAGTTGATGTCGATGAGATCAGGATGGACCGATGTGGCTATTTCGGCAGACTGAACCATATTGCCTATATCTCCGCCGAAAAGCTGAATACCGATCGGCCGTTCATATTCAAAAATATCGAGCTTCTGCCTGCTCTTAGCCGCATCGCGAATCAGTCCCTCGGAAGAAATAAATTCGGTGTACATCAGGTCCGCGCCTCCCTCCTTACACACCGCCCGGAACGGTGGATCGCTTACATCCTCCATCGGTGCAAGAAGCAGGGGAAACTCTCCCAGTTGTATTTGGCCTATTTTTACCATCTTTGGCGCAAAGATAATCAGGAATTACGCAAAAATGCTGACCCCCCGGAATCTCGTGTCCGACAGGCCACCTCTTCAATCGCTGGTGCGCATTACCTTAAATGTGGTCCTGGGTTTTGTGATCCTGGGGCCGATCATCGGCCTGACCGCGGCGGATGCGATTTACGACGGGGATCTGCTGAATGATGTCCAGCATATGACCATGGGGCCGGGCTTTATGGAAGCGATGTTTCTGATGCAGGGTACCGTGACCTTCGTGGGATTGATCCTGCTTCCGGTGATTCACCTTACCCGGCTGGAGCATAAAAGCCTGGCGCCGTTTTTCCCTCCGCAGCCGAAAACCTGGATGATGCTCGTTGTCGTCGCTGCTATCGGCATCGCATTTCCCACTTCCATTTCACCCCTTGCGGAATGGAATTTGAACATGAAATTTCCGGAGTTTATGAGTGGTTTTGAAGAATGGGCGATGCAGGAAGAAGACAGGCTGGCGAAGTTAACGGAAGCCCTGACTGCTTTTGGTTCTGTCGGCGATTTGATGATCGGACTCGTTGTGATCGCGCTGCTGCCGGCGATAGGTGAAGAACTCGTTTTCCGTGGTCTGCTTCAAGGTGAGCTTTGGCGTTCCACGCTCAATATTCACGTCGCAATCTGGGTTTCCTCCGTCATTTTTAGCGCTATCCACATGCAATTCTACGGCTTCATCCCGAGGTTGCTGCTCGGCGCATTATTTGGATACCTGTATTACTGGTCCGGGAATCTATTGATCCCCATGTTTTCGCATTTCCTCAATAACGCTTTTGCCGTAATTATGGTGTATCTGAACCACATGAAACTCATCGACGTCAACCTTGAGAATGGGGAGGCTGTCCCTCCGATATATGTTATGTACGGCGTGGTAATATCAACCGGGTTACTTTATTTTACCTGGAAACACTACCGGACCCTGAATGAAGCAACAGAATAGCCAGGCATATTCATGTACTAAAAACTTCCTTTAGTTTGCCGATTCCAATACTCACCTTTACTTTTACCTATCTTCGTTCGTGACGTCTCCCATAACCAAATACAATAATCTTACTCAGCGCATCATCACCGGATTGCTGGGAGCCGCCGGTATCATCACAGGCGTTTGCGTCAACGAATGGACATATTGTCTTATCTTTTTTATTATCTGCCTCTTTTCGCTGCTTGAGTTTTACAAGCTTGCCGGTCTTGACGGTCTGTTACCACAAAAGACTTTTGGCACGCTCTGCGGTGTTTCCATATTCCTGCTTTCATTTTTTATCGAAAAAGGCCTCGTCTCCTACCGTTATTATTTTCTGATCTTCCCCATTGTTTCGTGTGTATACATGATAAAGCTGTATAAGAAATTCGAGCGAAAACCCTTTACCAACATCGCTTTTACGTTTCTGGGAATTTCCTATGTAGCCGTTCCTTTTGCACTGCTGAACATCGCCGCGTTTGAGAACGGATCCTATAACTACGAGATCATTTTCGGTTGCTTTTTTATTTTATGGGCAAGCGATACAGGGGCCTATTTCGCGGGAACCATGTTCGGCAAGCGAAAGCTTTTCGAACGGATCTCTCCGAAAAAATCGTGGGAAGGTTTTTTCGGCGGCGCCTTGCTCGCATTGATTTTCACCTATGGTCTCTCCCGGTATTTTCACTCCATTTCGATTGTACAATGGTTCGTAGTGGGAGTCATCATTATTATTGGCGGTACCTTTGGCGACCTCGTTGAATCGCTGCTTAAGCGAAGTATCGAGATCAAGGACTCCGGTAGCAGTATCCCTGGTCATGGTGGATTTCTGGATCGTTTTGACGGGCTCCTGATCTCCGCACCGTTTATTGTCGCATACCTGGAAATCTTTTGACCCATAGTATGCCGGGGCTGATGTGAAAGGGTTGCGGTGAATCCCATCCCAAATTTCCTTTGATTACCTTGATCTTCAACAAAACAAAATTCAGTCTTTAACCCCAGTGCAAAATCTTGTAAGGGAGCGCGAATGAACGCTTGCTTTTTTGGATAAAACGCAAGGGATACCATGAATTTATATAACTTTGCAACCGTTTTCGATGTAACATTGACACCCTCACAATTTTCATGTATGGACATTAACATGCTCATCCGAAAATCCTGTACCTTCTGCATTTCAAATTCTACCAATCCATATGGCATATCTTGAACCTGCTCCGCTCAAAGACAAGGAGAACCCATTTGAAGCAATGATGACCCGTTTTCACATGGCCTCCCAAATCCTGGGACTGGAAGAAGAAATCTACAACGTGCTAAAGAATCCGGCACGTCAGGTTATTGTCTCGTTGCCCGTCACCATGGACGATGGCGCGATCAAAGTTTTCGAGGGCTACCGGGTTATTCACTCCACTATTCTGGGACCATCCAAAGGAGGGATCCGCTTTGACCCTCACGTGAACCTAGACGAAGTAAAAGCATTGGCGGCATGGATGACCTGGAAATGCGCCGTTGTGGATATTCCCTATGGCGGTGCCAAAGGCGGTGTAGCGTGTAACCCACGCGAGATGTCAGCCGGTGAGATCGAACGGTTAATGCGCGCCTATACGCAGGCGATGGCTGATGTATTCGGCCCTGATCAGGATATACCGGCGCCGGACATGGGTACCGGCCCTCGGGAGATGGCCTGGCTAATGGACCAATATTCCAGAAACAAAGGAATGACCACGCATGCCGTGGTGACCGGGAAACCGCTGGTCATGGGAGGGTCGCTCGGGCGTACCGAAGCCACGGGGCGCGGTGTAATGGTTTCTGCTATGGCAGCCATGGAGAAACTGAAGATCAACCCGTATAAGGCCACCTGCGCAGTGCAGGGTTTTGGAAATGTCGGATCCTGGGCGGCGCGGCTGCTGAATGAAAGAGGGCTGCTGGTACAATCGGTAAGCGATCTTTCGGGAGCGTATTACAATGAAAAAGGTATCGATGTAGATAAGGCCATTCAATACCGCGATAGCAGGAAAGGTTCACTGGATGGTTTTGAGGGCGCTGAAAAGATCAAGGCCGATGATCTTTTAACCCTGCCCGTTGATGTACTGGTACCTGCGGCCACGGAAGATGTTATCACGAGTTCAAATGCGGCGAACATCAAAGCGAAGTTAATTGTGGAAGGTGCTAACGGACCAACATCGTCCAAAGCCGATAATATCATCAATGAAAAAGGTATTGTCGTCGTTCCGGATATCCTGGCTAATGCCGGCGGCGTAACGGTCTCCTATTTCGAGTGGGTTCAAAACAGGTTAGGTTATAAGTGGACCGCGGACCGGGTAAACCGGCGTTCCGACCGGATCATGAAGGATGCGTTCAGCAACGTTTATAAAACGGCGCAGGACTATAACGTGCCCATGCGTATAGCCGCTTACATGGTGGCCATAGACAAGGTATCGAAGACTTATAAGTTCAGGGGAGGTTATTAAATTCTTGTAAAGAATAACTATACCTTTGCCGGAGGTTTAACGAACAATCCGATCCTAAAATCGACATCATGACCATACACCGCGAGGGCCGTACGCTTCTTTTTGTTTTGCTCGTCGTCCTGTTTGCCATTAACTGGGCTGTAGCCTATTTCTTTCCCGGAAACACGATCCTTCAAAATGTACTGATCGCCGGAAGCGCGATCATTTACCTGCTGATCCTGCAATTCTTCAGGATCCCAATATTTCCGATTCAGAAGAACGATAAACATGTCCTTGCACCGGCCGACGGCAAGGTGGTTGTTATTGAAGAAACTGTTGAGACCGAATACCTGAAAGATGGAAGAAAGCAAGTTTCCATTTTTATGTCGCCGGTTAATGTTCATATCAACCGTATGCCTGTGGGCGGCGTGATCAGTTTTTTCAAATATCATCCGGGCAAGTATCTGGTTGCGTGGCATCCCAAGTCGAGCACGGAAAATGAGCGTACCACGGTAGTTGTTAAAAGGAAAGATGGTATTGAAATACTATTCAGACAGATCGCCGGCGCTCTTGCCAGGCGGATCAAGTGTTATGTGCAACCCGGACAGGCCCTGGAGCAGGGGGATGAATTCGGATTCATAAAATTCGGATCGCGCGTGGATATTTATCTTCCGTTACACGCAAAAATAACCGTAGCCGTTGGCGATGTCACAAAAGGGGGAAAAACAATAATCGCGGAATTATAGCCCTTTCCCCTCCGCAAACCGGCCTTGTTGTGGGTTACAGGGGCCTTTCATAACATAATATCTCCTAACGGCTGTTCTACCAGCTTTCTTGGCTACCTTTGCAAGATTTTGTAGGAGACGAGAGCGGATTAATAAAACAAGCAGCATGGCCCTTTACAGCACCCTGAAATTTTCAAACACCACGCCTGATTTCTTTACTACGTTGAACAAACGTGTGAATGAATATTTTAAATCGAACGGAATAAGTCGTCATGCCAATTCGGAAATGATCGTGAAGACAGTTTTTATGTTCTGTCTTTATTTTATCCCCTACGGGTTTATCGTCTCCGGAGCATTTCTGAATCCCTGGTTGCTATTGGGATTGTGTGTTTTGATGGGACTCGGCAAGGCGGGCATCGGTCTTTCGATCATGCATGATGCCAATCACGGTTCCTATTCTTCAAAACCCTGGGTGAATGATTTTGTAGGTTACGCCCTGAATCTCATCGGCGGGAATGCGTTTAATTGGAAAGTCCAGCATAACGTATTGCATCATACGTACACGAATGTTCACGATGCCGATGAAGACATCAGTCCCCGCGGCGTTTTGCGTATGTCTCCACAGTCAGCCTGGAAACCGCTCCATCAGTTCCAGCACATTTATGCCTGGGTATTGTACGGACTACTCACGTTTGTCTGGATCGTGTTCAAAGACTACGGACGCCTTGTCCGGTACACGAAAGACGGGCTTGTTGACAAAATGAAAGCCAACATCTACAGCGAATGGGCGATCCTGGTTATCTCGAAATTGATTTATCTTTTATATATCGTTGTCATACCGATTCTGGTTCTGCCATATGCCTGGTACTGGATCCTTATTGGTTTTTTCCTGATGCATTTTATTTCAGGATTTATTCTCGCGATGATCTTTCAGCCTGCTCACGTGGTGGATGGAACGGAGTATCCCGAGCCGGATGCGAACGGCAAGCTTGAAAACAGCTGGGCTATTCACCAGTTAAAAACGACGACAAATTTTGCGCAGCGCAGCAAAATCTTCAGTTGGTATGTGGGAGGCCTGAATCTGCAGGTAGAACATCACCTGTTTCCCAATATCTGCCATGTCCATTACCGTAAGATCGCCGGGATTGTAAAAGCTACGGCGGAGGAATTCAACCTCCCTTACA
The DNA here is from genome assembly GCA_041742155.1 of Chryseolinea sp. Taxonomy (GTDB): domain Bacteria; phylum Bacteroidota; class Bacteroidia; order Cytophagales; family Cyclobacteriaceae; genus Chryseolinea. The sequence goes on from JBGSJE010000020.1 coordinate 472,093, forward strand.
AATCCTACGATACTTTTCCCCAGGCGATTGTGGGTCACGCAAAACTGCTGAAAGAACTCGGTCGACGCCCGGCATTGGGTGCGGGAAACTAATCGATCTACAGCAACCTCAATCCAATTTTTCCGCCCCACCACGTCTTCAGGTTCATACCGTTAGTGTAAGTATGATCGTACCGGATGTCGGGTTTGTAATCCGTAAACAAATCGGGATACGGGCCGTATGCCGTATCCGTTACATAACCGTTCATTGTGATACCTACAGTAAACGCAATTTTCTTTGAAGGCCGGAGTTCGGCGCCCACATAGACTTTGTTGAGCATATTCACTCCGTCATCAATACCTTTCCCGGACATGATCTGGTTAGCCGTTACATCAACACTAAGGCTAAGCCACCGGTTAAGCCTTGGAGAAGTGCCGATACCGTAGCCGAACGACCAGAACGTTTCATCCTCGCTGAAAGTATCCGGCTTCGCTCCGACGGTGAATATGTTGTAAAATTGTCTGACGCCGGTCCTGAATGCGAGATTGGTATAAAAAATTTCATCGGCGGAAATCTCAATCTGGTGATACCCTTTCATGACGATGCTCATAAAACCAAACGGCACACCTTTTATACTGTCGGCGATATTCAGAAAACCGATCTGGGCTCCTTTAATCCTGGTAGCATAATTCAAAAGGCCGGAAACCTGGACACCTTTTATACTGCGGGGGGCCAGGTTTACAAGCCCACCTACCTGAGCACCCCTGATATCACCACCGGCAAAATTCATCAGCCCGGAAAGCTGAACGCCACGGACATCGCCACCTGCGAAGTTCATAAACCCGGCAACCTGCGCCGGTCGCGAAGCCTTTGTTGACAGGTTAAAAAAACCGGCCATGTGTGTTCCGTCCTGCTCTCCGATAGTGACGTTTCCAAGACCAGCCAGGTGTACTCCCCTCGAATTACCATGGGTCAGGTTGATAAATCCAGCCCCGGAAAATTTTTCGGTGGAGTTCCAGTTTAAATTAATAAGCCCAGCGACCTGGGCTTCTTTGACTGTATCAAGATTTAAATTGGCTATTCCGGCCATCTGAAAGCCGGACGTCTTTCCTCCGACCGCGTTGAAGACGCCGGCAAACTGCGCCCCTTCCATATCCTCCCGGACAAGATTAAACAGACCGCCGATCTCCAGCTTTCGCACGCCCCGCGAATAGCCGCCGAATATATTGTAAGAGTAATCGTTGATGACGTTCCCGCTCAGTTTGTGATTGGTGCCTATAAACGGCAGAAGGGAAAACTGGGTCGTCCTGTAAATCGTGTCGCTGATGTTATCGACGTTTATCGATTTCGCCAGCATCACATTTTTTTCCCAAAAACGTCTCAGCTTCTCTCCGACGCTATCCGCAATCACCTCGATTTTATCCCGGTTGATACTGATCGGGATTTTAAGAAGTCCGTTTCTCCCGGATGCTACCGCGACGATCGTATCCGTATAATTTTGTTTGCTGACGGCCAGTATGACATCCGGTGACGGATTCTCGATCTTGATTTTAAAGTAACCATAAGCGTCCGTAACAGCGGAAGAAAGAGATACCGGATCGTAGACGCTTACATTTTTCAAACGCTGACCTGTCGCTTCATCCACAACGTACCCGCTGAACTCCCGCGCCGAGGTAGCCTGGGCTTTCGTGAGGATGACATAGCTCCCTCTTGTCTTGTATTGGACCGTTCCGGCAAACAGTTGATCCAATACTTCACGGACCGTCTGCCCGCTAAATGAAAAGCTCACGATTTTAGATACGTCGATATTGGAAGGATTGTACGAGAACGTAAAATTGCCCTGCTGAGAGATCTTCTTCAGGGCGATATCCATTCTTTCCTGTTCCAGGTTCAGGGTGATGGTCCTTTCCAGTAACGGTGTTGAAGCCCTTGTAACGACGTACGGCAAAAAAGTCAGGGCCGCTAAAAACAACATTACCGGCCGGATACGCAGTATTGATCCGGGTAAATTACTCGTCTTCACAACCAGGACCCTCCAACAGAATTTTGCCGCCGGATTCTTTTATCGTCAGCCCCAATGTTTCGGCGATGACGGCGATGATCTCCTCCTGGGTTTCATTGTTGAACGAAACAGTGAGGTGACAGTTCTTAACGCCTTCGCTCAGGACGATCTTCCTTGAATATACGCGGTTGAGGTCGTCTATAACGGTACCCAAGGCAGCATTGCTGAAACTGAAGTACTTTGTTTTGTAAGCGAGGACGTTGGCTTCCGGCTGATCGATGGTGAAGGTTTTGGTGGTTTTATCGTATATCCCCTTCCCGTTGGCGCGCAAATAGACACCGGAATCCTGGTTGGTGTAGAACATTACTTCTCCTTCCTCCACAACAACCTCCACGGTATTGGATCCCGGAAGAGCTTTTACATTAAATGACGTTCCGATGTCTTTGATGTACACTCCGGCGATATCGACGATGAACTGTTTATCATCCTCGTGCTGGATATTAAAATACGCTTCGCCTTTCAGGGCCACCTTGTGTGTTTTCCGTTTCTTGTCAAACGTATACGTCAGTTCCGTTTCTTTATTAAGAACGATTCCGCTTCCATCCGGGAGGGTATCCGTGACTACCGCCGACGTGGCAACCACGACGACAGGGTCCGATTCACGCAGCGATACCCGGTACGCAAAGAACCCTGCGCTCAATACAATAATAACCGAGGCCGCTATCCGCCAGAACAGTTTCCGGGATCCCGTTTCGGGTCGAAATTGAATGGTCTTGGTCTTCGATTCGGTGAGCGATCCCTTCAGTTTCATCCACGCGGCATCCGTATCAAAGGACTGGAGGTCTTTCGCGGCTGCTGCGCGTTGAAATATCGTTCTGACGTGCTCGATGTACTGCCTGTTGTCGCTGTTTTCCTGGGCCCAGGATTCGATCAACGCGATCTCTCCAGGCCCGGCTTCACCGGCGAGGTATTTCCCAATCAGGTCGTCAATATGGTCCAGGCTCTTGCTCAATGTTTTTAATTTAAAAGTCCATTCATCAGTATCACCAGCAGGGGAAGGTAGTCCTTGAGTTGCTCCCGCATGATCCGCAAGGCTTTCCCCATTTGATTTTCAACTGTTTTAATGGAAATATTAAGCTGGTCAGCTATTTCGGCGTATTTCAATTCTTCGAACCGGCTAAGTTTGAATACCAGGCGGCATTGTTCGGGAAGCTTGTCCATCGCCTGGTAGATCCTGTTTTCCAGTTCCGAGGCCATTACCGTTCGGGCTACCGATTCCACACTTCTTTCGGCTACCGCCATTTCCATGGCTACATGTTGCTGCTTGATCTTTTCGTGCTTGATCACATTCAGGCAGGCATTTCTGACCATCGCATACAGGTAGGGTTTTACCGCGGTATGGATCGCCAGGTTATCCCGTTTTTCCCAGACATTGAGAAACGTGGACTGAACGATCTCCTCCGCTTCATCCCGGTCCTGGACAAACGTGTATGCGTAGTTGCAAAGGGGCTGATAAAAGGTCCTGAATAGCATCTCAAAAGCAGTTAAGTCGCCCGCTTTCAGCGTTGATATCAGCTGGTCTACCGGTAATTCCACTGCTTTTGGTTGAGTTGACAGCGAAATTTACGGCTTTGCGGGTTTGAGGTTATGACAATCGGGAAAAGATTTACCCCTATCCGCAAAAAAAAATATCCGTAAGCGTTCAAAAAAGGGGAAAATTCGGGTCAGGAATGCGTCTCAGCCACCCAAAACGGCAAATCGGACCGCAGGCTTACAAAACCGGCTTCCGTACTTTCCAGGTGACCGTTTGTCAAATGAAGGCCCGCGGTCAGAATGTCTTGTTTCTCCGAAATCCGCCGCACCCGAAGGCGGGTGAACACGTCGACCCATTTTTCGTACTTCCCCGATGTAATTGCGGACCACCTGATGTCATCGTCGATAAAACTGATCTGAAGACCAGGCGCAAAACGTTCGGCCTCGTGAAAATCCTTCTCAACAGGCGTGAGGAGAATGTTGACATACTGTTGCCTGGCAGCTGTGAAAAAATGCAAGGCATTTTCCAGCAAGGAGTCGCCGGCCTCAACGGACAGAATCTTTATGGGTGCCTGATCGAGCAGCTCCTTTTTCAGTTCATCGATATTCTTTGCGTCAGCCAACACCACATCTACTTTGATTCCCCATGCCGCAATGTGTTCCAGAACATTTTCGGATACCACCACAAGCGGCGCCCATTCCAGCAACGGACCGGCAACCTGATACGAAACACGATCCAGGATAAGCAAGGCTGGCTCCTGACCTTCTTTTACAAAGTGGTGTGACGACATGTTTTAACTGATTAACTGTTAGGGTGCAGGGAAAGCGACGGCAAATTCCCTGCATTTCTTATCCGTTGCTGGTCTCCATAAAACCCCCGTGCATCAGGCGGATGGTTAATGGACAGCTTCCAAAAATAATTAAATTGCGTCCTAATTCAGAGCCATGCTAAAAGCAGACGACTGTTACAAGGTCTTCCAGCGGTGTATTGAAGATTATCACAAGTATGATAACGTCAACACACCGATAAGAAACCCCTATCCCGGCGATCATTTCGAAAGCCTTCTTTACGCCAAGAACTGGATTGACACCGTGCAATGGCACCTGGAGGATATCATCCGGCTGCCGGAGATCGACCCGGCGGAAGGCATTCAGCTTAAAAGACGAATTGATAAATCAAATCAGGACCGGACTGATATGGTGGAAAAAATCGATGACTACTTCCTGGAATTGTTCCGGACCGTTACACCAGCGCCCGGATCCCGGATAAACTCGGAAACACCGGCATGGTTACTCGACCGTATGAGCATTTTGTTGTTGAAGATCTTTCATATGAAAGAGCAGACCGAGCGAAAGGACGCGAGTGCCGAACACATTCAGCGTTGCGCAGCAAAACTTAAGATACTAACGGAACAAAAGGCGGATATGCAGCTTGCCTTTGATGAAATGATGGAGGATATCGGGAACGGTCACCGGAGATTCAAAGTATACCGGCAAATGAAAATGTACAATGACGCCTCCCTGAATCCGATGCTTTACGGCCATAAAAATCAATCGTAATTGATACTTTTAGAAAAAGCACGTGCCTGGTTATTTACTTTTTGTAGCTTCATAGTTTGAAATGACATTCATTTAGTGGCCCTCAAGAAAATATTGATCCTTCGTTTTTCCGCCATGGGCGACGTGGTGTTACTGGTCCCCGTGATCAGAACACTGATCGTCACCTACCCGGATGTTGAAGTAACAGTGGTGACGCGTCCAAAATTCGCTTCCTTCTTTACGGATATGGAGCGCGTCGTTCCGTTCCCGGCCGATGTCGACTATACCTATTCCGGGATCTTCGGGATGCGTGAGCTGTTCGGAAAACTCCTGCGCAAGGGCAGTTACGACGTGGTGATGGATATGCACGATCATATCCGCACCATCCTTCTGCGGAGTCTTTTTAAGATCTTCGGAACTCCTGTTGTGGTTTTTGAAAAAGGACGGAGTGAAAAACACGCCTTTACGAAAAAGGAAAATAAAAGGACGATACCACTGCCCCATACCGTTGAACGTTATCAGAAGGCGTTCGAAAAAGCGGGATATCCCATTTCGATCGGCCCGCCACCCTACCTGACGATAAAAGACACAACGAACGAACAGGTAACGGAATGGCTTCAAAAAAATGATCTTTCGAAAAATGAAAAGTGGATCGGTATTGCGCCTTTTGCGATGCATACCTCCAAGATCTGGCCGGCTCAGAATTATATTCCTGTCATCGAACAATTTGTAGCCCGCGAGGGAGTAAAGTTTTTCCTGTTTGGCGGCGAAAAGGATATGAAATATTTCGACTCGCTGAAACAGAAATTCCCCGCTCATTGTGTCATCGTAGCCGGACAACTCAAAATAAAGCAGGAACTGGCGTTGATGCAGCAACTGGATCTGATGCTCTGCGTCGATTCCTCCAATATGCATTTTGCGACCATGATGGGAATACCGTTGCTTTCTATCTGGGGAGGTACTCATCCCGATATCGGCTTCGGCCCCTATGGTAAGGGTGATGAGAGTATCCTTCAGATCTGCCGCGAAGAACTGCCCTGCAGGCCGTGTTCGGTTTATGGTAAAGAAAAATGTTACCGGGGAGATTTCGCCTGCCTGAACTCCATTACTCCGGAAATGGTTGCGGCAAGAATGAACAAGCTGTTATGAAGACCCGCGCCACCTACCTGTCATCAACGTTGTTGGTGATGCACTGAAACGTAATAATCCCTCAAAAACCGATGCAACCAAAATAGCCATGAAGAACTCTATTGATACGATCATTTTTGATTTGGGGGGTGTCCTCATCGATTGGAATCCACGCTACCTGTACAGAAAAATTTTCAAAACTGAAGAAGAAGTCACGTGGTTCCTCGAAAACATCTGCACCGGTGAATGGAACGACCAGCAAGATGCGGGGCGTTCTTTTGAAGAAGCGACGGACGAACTTGTCGCCAAACATCCGCAGTGGGAGGTACCGATCAGGGCGTGGTATGACCGGTGGCAGGAAACTATACCGGGTCCGGTACACGACACTGTGGAAATCCTTCGACATTTTAAAGAATCGCCCGACCATCGTCTTTACGCACTGACCAACTGGTCCGCCCAAACATTCCCCTGGGCATTAAATACATTCGATTTCCTGCACTGGTTTGAAGGTATTGTTGTATCCGGCGTTGAAAAAACACGGAAACCATTCCCGGAATTTTATCACATTCTCTTTGAACGGTATAAGATCACCCCCGGATCGGCTCTTTTTATTGACGACAATTACAAAAACATTGAGGGTGCCCGGGCGGTAGGTTTAAATACGATTCATTTTGAAACACCGGCCCAGTTAAGATCGGACCTGAAAACGATGGGAATCATCTGACAAACCGGAGCACACTGGTTTCTATGATATCACAACATTCGTGAACCTGCTCTTCCGTAATGACAAGGGGAGGAGCCAGGCGAATGATATTTCCATGCGTGGGTTTGGCAAGCAGTCCGTTATTCATCAGCTCTATACACAGGCTCCATGCCGTTTCACTTTGAGGAGAGTCGTTGATGACAATGGCGTTCAACAAGCCCTTGCCCCTTACCAGTGTGATCAGTTGTGTTTTTGTCATTAGTTCCTGAAGGCGTTCCCGGAAAACAATGCCGAGTCTTTCAGCGTTCAGGGCGAGTTCTTCATCCTTTACTACCTGCAAAGCCTCCATACAAACGACGGCAGCAAGCGGGTTTCCGCCAAACGTCGACCCGTGTTCCCCAGGCCTGATCACGAGCATTACTTCGTCGTCTGCCAGTACGAGGGAAACCGGAAGTACTCCACCGGACAACGCTTTACCCAGGATGAGCAGATCGGGCCGTACATTTTCGTGATCGGAAGCGAGCATCTTACCGGTTCGCGCAATACCGGTCTGGATCTCGTCCATCATTAACAGTACATTGTACTTCCGGCATAGCTGCTCGGCAGCCTTGAGATAGCCGGCCTTCGGTACATAGACGCCCGCTTCGCCCTGAATCGGTTCAATCCACAAACCGCAGACATTCGGATTGCGTATTGCTTTTTCTATCGCATCAAGGTTATCGTAATCGATGATCTCAAACCCGGGCATAAACGGACCGAACCCGTTCCGTGCGGACGGATCTGAAGAAGCGGAAATCAACGTGGTCGTACGGCCATGAAAATTTTGCTTTGCTGCGACGATCACTGCTTCGTTGCCGGGTATTCCCTTCCTGGTATACCCCCATTTACGAGCCAGTTTGATCGCCGTTTCATTAGCTTCCGCACCACTGTTCATAAACAGCGCTTTCTGATACCCGAAAGTCTCACATACAAATTTCTCCGCCTCCCCCAGTTTATCGTTGTGAAAGGCCCGTGATGTGAGCGTCAGCTCCTTTGCCTGGCTAATGAGCGCGCCGATGATCCGTGGATGGCAATGACCCTGATTAACGGCGCTGTACGCTGATAAAAAATCGTAGTAGCGCTTCCCCTCCACATCCCATAGAAAAACGCCTTCGCCCTTGCTTAGCACGACGGGAAGGGGATGGTAATTGTGTGCACCAAACTTTTCCTCCAATGAAATTGCCTCCTGGCTCCTGCTGATGGTACCCATCATATCCTGTAATTTTTTTTGCGAAAAATGCGTACACAAATCTATTAAGAAGGTTCCGGAAAGCCTACATCCGGAAATTTATATATCGTTGGACCACAGGGCGTAGTCTTGCTTAAATTTGCCAACGGAAATCGATCGGTAACGAGGGAAAATTGTCAAATTTTAAGGCGAGATTGCCTTGTCAAAAACATTATCAAATCAAACAGGAAATCAGAGGATGGAATTCGTGATCGTTATTTTACTGGTTATTTCAATAGCATTGGGTGTATGGATACTGATCGGGCAGGGCAGGGAAAAAGGAAACCATGAGACCAGCAGGGATCTGACCAGAATACTGGATGCATTGTCAAAATTGGACCCTCTTCTCCGGGGAGAATTTGCCAGAAACCGCGACGAAACACAAAAGAACTCGAGAGATACCCGTGAGGAGTTGAGTAATTCGGTGAAAACATTAAATGAAAGTCTGCAGAACTCTTTTAAGAACACCCGGGAGGAACTTGCGCGTTCGCTGAAATCTTTTGAAGAAAAGTTCAGCCAGAATGTAAAGGAATTTAACGACCTGCAAAAACAGAAATTCGACGACCTGATTTCGAGGCAGAACCAGATCAAGTCGGAGACTGAAATGAAGCTTGAAAAGATCAGGGAAACGGTTGACAACAATCTTCAAAAGCTGCAGGAACAGAATGCCAAGAAGCTCGAAGAGATGCGAAATACCGTTGATGAGAAACTTCAGCTGACGCTGGAGAAACGGTTCTCCGAATCGTTCAAACTCATCAGTAACCGGCTGGATCAGGTCCACCAGGGATTGGGCGAAATGCAAAAGCTGGCCACCGGTGTCGGGGATCTTAAAAAGGTGCTAACCAATGTAAAGACCCGCGGTAATATGGGTGAATTTCAATTGGGAAATATCCTGGAGCAGATTTTTTCGTTCGAACAATTTGAAAAAAACGCCATCGTCAAAGGTGGAACGATGGAACGTGTGGAATTTGCTATAAAACTTCCGGGACGAAATGCCGATGGCGCTCCTGTATTGTTGCCGATCGATTCAAAATTTCCCAACGAAGACTACCAGCGCCTGGTTGAGGTTTACGAGAAAGTGTCGGATCTCACACCAAAGGATATCGAGGACGCTGTGAAACAATTCGAGTATTCCGTCAAAAAAAACGCAAGGGACATTCAGGAGAAGTATCTGAATCCGCCTGTGACCACCGATTTCGCGATCATGTTCGTACCAACGGAAGGGTTGTATGCTGAAATTTTACGGCGTACCGGTCTGTTCGAATTGTTGCAGCGCGAATACAGGGTCACCGTTGTCGGACCGGCGAATCTTGTTGCTTTTCTCAGCAGCCTGCAAATGGGCTTCCGGACACTGGCGATCGAGAAGCGGTCGAGCGAGGTATGGCAAATTCTGGGCGCTGTGAAAACTCAATTCGGGACCTTCGGAGGAATTCTTGAAAAAACGAAGAAGAAACTGCAGGAAGCGGCCAATGTAATAGACGATGCAAGCCAGAAATCACGGGTGATCGAGCGGAAACTCAAAACTGTCCAGGAATTAACCAACGACGAGGCTAAAGGGATTCTGGGTGCCTCGCTGGAACTTGGAGATGATGAACCGGCACCTGATTCCGGCGACGATTCGGACAACGAGCCTAGGTTGCCGTTCAATGAACAACCTAATTTGTTTGATCGATAAAAAAAAATCCCGCTGCTCAGCGGGATTTTTCCGGATGCTTAATATATCCTGCCGATGTTCTCGGCGATGATCTTTTTCAACTCCAGCGGTTCGATCAGTCCCTGCTTTCCATATATGATCTTTCCACCGGGGGCGATGAACAGAGTATAAGGTAACGAACCTTCCCATTTTTTATCCAGGCCTTCGATGAAGGCGTATTTGTCACCGTCGAAAATATAGTTCTTCATGGAAGCTTGTTTCTTAGTGAGGAAATTCAGCGCGTTTGGTTTCCGGGGCATTTCATCCATGCTGATGGTGATCAGTTCGAACTCGCGGTTACGGTACATCCTGTTCATCTCAACAAATTCGGGAAATTCGGTAACACAAGGGCCGCACCATGTAGCCCATACGTTTATCAATTTGTAATTCATCCCTTCGTTTTTCAGAAGGTCCTTTAGCTGACTCAGGTTAAGATCTTCAATGGTCACTTTTTCCTTCGCCCAGTCATCAAATCCTTTTTTCACATAATCTCTTTTTCCGGGCCATTTGACAGAACAACCAAACGTCTTCGTCTTCTCTACCGGGACGGGTTTTCCGGAAACAAGGGCATCCAGTGCGTTGCGGGTATCGTGTGTTTTCGCCGTACCCGGTTTTTCACCGTCATCGATGCGGCCGGTGTATTTCAGTATTCTTTTGTCGTCGAAAATAAAAACATGCGGTGTTGCCTGAGGTCCGTATGTCATAGACACCGCGGAGGTTTCGCCGTCATACAGGTAGGGAAAATTGTATTGCTTGTCCCTGGCGCGCAGTTTCATTTCTTCAAAACTATCGCTCAGGTCTGTGTAGCCCAGTTCGTCCAGCCTGACAGAAAGCGGATCATTGGGAGATATGGCGACGACACCAACACCTTTCCCCTTGTAGTCGGTTACCAGTTGTTTTATACGATCTTCATAGGCCTGTGCGGTCGGGCAGTGATTGCAGGTAAAAACGACGAGCAGTATTTTATACGAACTGAAGTCCTTTAGCGAGTACGTTTTCCCGTCGGTTCCCGGCAGGGAAAAATCAGGCGCTGCGGACCCGATCGGCAGGGTAACAGGGTCCTCGATAGCCCAAAGGGATTGTGTAACAAACAGGAGAAGAACAAATAATAACGATTTCATAAAGGATCTTTGGTTGAGTTGTCAGAGTGAAGTTATAAAAAAATAATCAGGGGACACGTCCGCTCATGGAAATGGACATTTTGAGGATTTTGGGGCAAAAACCACGCTCTTTAAAATTTTTTGAGGCAGATTTGATCCCCGTACATAAATTTGACCTTTGAATCCCGGAACACGGGTATTCTTCAAAATCCAGCAATTGTGAAAATAACAGCCGATAACAAACTCAAAAAACTGATCGTCGTGGGAGACCGGGTCCTGATTAAACCTGGTAAACAATCGGACAAGACAGCTTCGGGATTATACCTTCCTCCCGGTGTCCAGGAAAAGGAAAAGATACAAAGCGGTTATGTCATTAAAGTTGGACCCGGTTACCCGCTTCCCCTTCCCGCCGACGAAGATGACATGTGGAAGGGAAAAGAAGAGTCGATCAAGTATCTGCCCTTGCAGGCCCACGAGGGCGACCTTGCCATATTCCTTCAAAAGGGCGCTATCGAGGTCATCTATGAGGATGAGAAATATTTTATTGTTCCCCAGTCATCGATTCTGATGCTGGAACGGGAGGAGGATCTATAGTATGGCCGGATTATCGTTCGATGTTCTCCGCACAGGAAAAAAATACCGGCTCGTTAATTTTGGCGAGCAACACGACTTCGTTATCGAAAGTATACTGGGAAACGGAGATTTTAAAGTGAAAGATCTTCATACGCTGGAACGTTATAACCTGAAGGAGCTGATCAAATACGGAAAGGGGAAAGACTATCTCCTGGAAGATATCTGAGACGCTCAATTCGGCCGGGCTGTTTTTTTTGACGCCGCCTTCACTCCGAAAAGAATTCTTACGGGATCAAACGGCCTGATGCAAAAAATGTAGAGGCCCGTTGAAACAATAAATGTCAGCAGGCTGACCGACCAGAACTTCATCGCGATGCTCCACGGTAATTTACAGACGTAATAACCGATAACGATAATAACAGTCTGGTGGAGGATATAAAACGGGTAAAGTCCCTCGTTGACGATGGCGAGCCATGGGTGGGGCCGGTTTAGATAATACTGACCGAAGCCGATGACGGTGATGACCCAGAACCAACTGAGGAATATTGCCGTTACGTCAAACGCCGTTCCGGACACTTCCATATCCCACGGGAAGAGAATAAAACCCCTGACCCCTGCGTAGAACCCGTAAAATGGTATGAGGATCAATACGGAGGCCAACAGCAGGCGCATTCTGTTTTCACCGATCCTTTCCCACAATTCTGAATTGGAATAACAGATCATACCCAACAGGAAAAAGGACAAGTAATACGCAAAAAAAGCCCAGTCATGAATCAGGTCATGGGTTTCCTGCGGAAAATAGGGACGCAGTAAGATTTGTGTCAGCAGGATAAAAGCAGAAGGAATGAACAGTAAGCCGGCGCTGCCTGACAAAACGGTCTTGAATTTCGCTTTGACGCTTCCAGAACGGGGAGAACGCAAAAAGATGAGTAACGGTAAGGCTAACAGGGAGAAGATGAGTAAATAGGCCACAAACCAGAGGTGATGCCAGCTGAAGCTTCCATTCGGATAAGGCACAAACTCAAAAACCGTTTTATAAAAATCCCAGTACGACGAATATGAACCGATGTGTTCGTAATAGATCTGTGGCGGAACGACGACAAACATTCCGAAAAGCAATGGAATGAACAGCCTCTTGAAACGCTCGGAGACGAATTGTTTCGGGGTTCGCTTTCCAAGCGCCATATACGTTCCGGCCCCGGAAATGAAAAGCAACAAAGGCATACGCCAGTAATGAAGGATCATCATCCAGTACCTGAAATGCTCGCTGGTCTCCCCATTTTTGATATGCCACGGCCAGGGATTAAAAAGCATCCCGGTGTGATAAAAAAGTAATATCACGATCGCAAGGAGCCGGAGCCAGTCGAGGTCATACCGGCGCTCAGAGGGGAACGTTGTTTTCTTCATTTGTGACAGGCGTGAAGGATGCTACAAAGTCGTTCACCCGGTTAGCATGGCCAGCCGCGGGAACCGTTTTACAGTTAAACCCGATCTGCTTCTGGCGATTTAACCAATTTTAACGATTTTAGCGGTAAACCTGGAATAGCCGTATGAAAAAGTTAGTGCTCCTCATTTGCCTCGTGAATTCATTTTCCTGCCTTGTACAGGGTCAGGGTGATCTTCCTGAGGATTTTCTTTCTAAGGAATTCCACAAGGAACGCCGGGAAAAGCTCCGGGAAAAACTTCCGCGCAATTCTGTAGCCGTGTTCTTTGCCAATCCCGTCAGAAACCGGTCAAACGATGTGGACTATACCTACCATCAGGACCCGGACTTCTATTATCTCACGGGTTACAAGGAGACGGACGCCGTACTTTTTATATTCAAAGACGGTCAGAACGCCGCGAACGGAACGTCATACAATGAGATCATTTTTGTAAGACCACGGAACGAGAGCCGCGAGATGTGGACGGGAAGAAGGCTTGGAACGGACGGTGTGAAGTCAGCACTTGGATTAAATCACGCATTCAACAACTCCACGTTCAGAAAATACAACGTTGATTTCTCAAAATTTGATCAAGTGTTGTTTTTCGATTTCACAAATGATGTACGCGATGACCCAAGTGATTCTTCGGATCTGTACAGCCTTATCGATGATTTCAAATACAAGATCAACTATCCAACAAAAGTTAAGAACCTGGGTGTCCAGCTTGAGCCGCACAAAAACAACTTAAACACTACTGCACTTGAAACGATAATGGCGGGACTAAGGGGGATCAAGACTCCTGAAGAACTGACATTGATCAGGAGGGCCGTCAACATTTCCTGTTCAGCGCAGCGGGAAGTGATGAAAGCGATAAAACCGGGTATGTCGGAGCGGGAGATACAGGGGATACACGAATTTGTATTTAAAAAATACCAGGCGGAAGATGTCGGATATCCGTCCATCGTCGGAGCGGGCCATAACGGATGCATCCTGCATTACATAGACAATTATAAACCGGAAATTTCAAGCAAAGAGCTGATGTTGATGGATCTTGGGGCGGAATACAGGGGCTATACCGCTGACATAACGCGTACGATACCGGTCTCGGGTAAATTTTCAACGGAGCAGAGACAAATTTATGAACTGGTGCTGGCTGCCCAGGAGGAGGCAATGAAAATATGTAAACCGGGAACTCCCTTTGCGGATTTGAAGGCGGCGACGCGGAAAATCGTTAACAGGGGTCTGAAAGATCTCGGTATCCTGAAGACTGAGACCGAAGATCATTTATACTATCCGCACGGATGCTGTCATCACATCGGGCTGGATGTACACGATAAAGGTATGTACGATGTGCTCCAGGAAAACATGGTGATCACCATTGAACCGGGGATCTACATACCGGAAAATTCGAAGTGTGATCGGCGCTGGTGGGGGATAGCAGTCCGGATTGAGGATGACTTTCTCATCACAAAAGAAGGTGCCGAACACCTTTCCACGCTGGCGCCCCGGAAACCGGACGAAATTGAGTCGCTCATGAAGCAACCCAGTGCACTGGATGATTTTGTTTTACCCGAACTGCACAAATAAAGTAAGAAGTATCCCGGCAATTAGAAACCGGGATACCCCTGCCGGTCAGAATCTTTCGAGACCGGAAAAAAAGAAACTACCTTCAATAGCGGCATTTTCGTCGCTGTCAGAGCCGTGAATAGCATTGGCTTCTATGGATTTCGCAAATAACGCCCGGATAGTACCAGGAGCGGCCTTTTGCGGATCAGTGGCACCGATAAGTTTCCTGAAGTCTTCCACGGCATTGTCTTTCTCCAAAATCATCGGAACGATGGAGCCGGATGACATATATGCACATAGATCTTTGTAGAATGGCCGGTCCTTGTGGACTGCGTAAAACTCACCGGCACGCTCGGCACTGAGCTGGGTTTTTTTCATTGCTACAATACGGAAACCCGCTTCCTCGATAAGCTTCGTGATAGCTCCTGTATTTGACGCCAGGACTGCATCGGGTTTGATCATTGTAAATGTTCTTCTTCCGGCCATAATATTTAGTTTGTCAATTAGTTACTTCCTTAAATCCCTTAAACGGCCGCAAAAATAGTATATAAGTCGATAGTCCTAACCTAAAATCTGACAGTTTTTGAAGTTTAATGGCGGCAGGGGCACCCAACAATAACCCTGGCTGCATTGACAATGGACTAAAATTCCGCATTTTTGCCTTTCTTTTTTTTTGAAAAGCCTATGCAGAATATTCAGGCGTTTAGGGATTATTTGAGCCAGGCACGTAAAGCTGTCATTTTAACGCATTTTAACCCCGATGCCGATGCTTTGGGCTCATCGCTTGGCCTTTCCCGGTACCTTAAAAAGAAGGGTCATACCGCAACCGTGATCACGCCCAGCGAATTTCCCGATTTCATCAGCTGGATGCCTCAAAGCCGGGATGTGGTGGTTTTCAAAAAAGACAAAGCGGAAAAATGCAGGCAACTCATCCGGGAAGCCGATATCATCTTCTGCCTTGATTTTTCAAGTCTGAACCGGATCAATGAACTGGGGGAAATGGTCCGTAATGCCGGGGGCAAAAAAGTACTCGTCGACCATCACCTGGAACCCGAAAAATTCGCGGATTTTGAGCAGTGGGATGGCACAGCCGCGTCGACTGCCGAGCTGATCTACCAGCTAATCGTGGAATTAGGCGACAAAGATACGGTCGACAGTGACCTGGCTGATTGCCTTTACGCGGGGATCATGACCGATACGGGTGGTTTCCGGCACTCGAATACGAATCACAAAGTGTTCAGAATTGCCTCTGAACTGGTCGAGCGGGGAGCAAATCCCTACCGGGTTTCCAAACTGATATACGATACCAATACAATCGAACGGCTACGCCTGATGGGTTATGTGCTGAGCGAAAAACTCCAGGTCCTGCCGGAATACCGCACGGCCTACATTGTCCTCTCCGCCGACGAGTTGAAGCGATTCAGCACCCAGACGGGCGATACGGAGGGCCTGGTCAACTACGGGCTTTCGATCAAGGGGATCAAGCTCTCGGTGATGATATCCGATCGCAAGGAGAACATCAAGCTATCGATGCGATCGCTGGGGAGCTTTTCGGTCAATGAAATGGCCCGCACCTACTTTGGTGGTGGCGGACACCGCAATGCTGCCGGGGGGCAGACCAATCTTACACTGGATCAAACGGTTAAACAATTCCTCGATCTTCTCCCGCTTTACAAGGATCAATTATTGGCCGATTAATGACTAATCCAATTACAACTTTTCCCATCTATAAACTGTCTAACAAAAACTAATCATGACTAGAATATCAATTGTGCTGATCGGGTTGACTGTGCTGTTTGCGGCCTGTACGAAATCTGATAAGGAAACACCAAATGGATTTAAGTTCACCGTCGTCAAGGCCGGTGATGGTGTTTTACCCAAAAAAGAAGAGATCATCGTGTTTGAATACATGCTCAAAGACTCTAAGGATTCCGTCTGGGGCGATACTTATTCGCAAGGTATTCCGGCAGCAATTCCCATCGCAGACAGTTCGGCTCTCGCCACGGAAAAAGGTATGTTCCAGATGTTCCGTATGTTGTCCAAAGGTGACAGTGTCCGTGTAACGATGCCCATCCAGAAATTCTTCGAGGATATTGGCGGCGGCCGTACACCCATCGGGGTGGATACGACCCTCAGCATGTCCTATTTTATACAGGTAACCGACATCATGACTATGCCTGAGTTCCGCGATTTTCAAATGGGCCTGATGGAACAGAAGAAACAGGGACAGGTCTCTAAAGATGCGGCGTTGATCGACAAATACCTGGCGGAAAAGAACATCACGGCGCAAAAGGATTCAAGCGGTCTTGTATATGTAATCCACACCAGCAAAGGCGGGGCTAAACCAACGCCTGAAAATTGTGTCGAAGTGAAATACAAAGGTGCTTTCCTGGAGAATGGTCAGGTTTTCGACCAGAACGAAAGAATGGCGTTCCCGCTCAACCGGGTTATCCCCGGATGGCAACGTGCCATTCCATTGCTCGGTATCGGCGATTCTGCCACATTTTACATTCCGTCTGGAATGGCATATGGAGCAGAGGGAGCGCAGGGTGTCATACCTCCCAATGCAATTTTGATTTTCGATGTTGCGTTATTAGGTTTTGGCACCGGATTCGATCAGGCTACCGGCAGCTGCAATTAATGGGAGTTGTACTTAAATTTATAATATGCATATGAAGAGGACTTTTGTTGGAATCGCGTTTAGTTCATTGCTTTTGATCGGATTGACGCTCGGAACTACGTCTTGTCTTAATTCAGGTAACGAGGATAGTGAATACGAGCGCCTGGTGAAGGAAATAGAAAGTATCGACAACTATTTGGCCAGCAACAATATCACCAATGTGGTCAAGGATGTGAATGGAATCCGGATGGTTATCACAAAACTGGGAACTGGTTTCCCTGCGATGTCATCGAGCACTGTCGATGTGGACTATATCGGAAAGCTGTTTACGACCAATGCTGTATTTGATGAGGGGAACACGAAAGGCAAACCCACCAGCTATATCGACGGCTGGGAAATCGCTTTGACAACGTTGCCTGCAGGTTCAAAAGCGACGCTGTACATTCCGTCGCTTTTCGGATATGGAACCAGTTCAAATGGCTCGATTCCTGCCAATTCTACCCTGGTTTTTGATATCGCCTTCAATGATGTTGTCGAGACATCCGAGGAACTCCAGAGACTTGCACAGGACACGCTGGCGATCGATAATTATCTGGAATCAAAGACCATTGAAGCCATCAAGGACACAACCGGCTTGCGGTATGTCGTAACTCAACTTGGTACCGGCGACTATCCCACCTGGTATGACCGGGTTAAATTCAAGGCGGTGTTTAAACTATTGAGTGATGACGCCAACGTCATTGCAACGATTGACTTCGAGCCCACGGACAACAGTTTCAACCGCGTTATTGATCAGATCCCGAACGGACTGAAGCAAGGCCTCCAGCTTATCCCGGTAGGAACCAAGGCGACCTTTTACCTGGCTTCAGGTTTGGCCTACGGACCGTCGGGTGCCTCTGATGGCACCCAGCAAGTCATTCCATCCAACGCGAACATTATCGTTGACATTGAATTGAAGGAAATCGTTAATCCATGACGCTTTGTTTCGCTACCAACAATATTCACAAACTGGAGGAAGTAAGACAAATTGTTGGGAATGATTTCAGGATTGTAAGCCTTGCCGAAATTAATTGCTTTGAGGAGTTGCCGGAGACGCGTGATACGCTCGAAGGCAACTCCCTCCAGAAAGCGGAACATGTATGGGAGCGGTTTCACGTTAGCTGTATAGCCGATGACACCGGCCTTGAGGTCGAAGCACTGAACGGTGCACCCGGCGTGTTTTCCGCCCGTTATGCCGGCGAACAAAAAAGCAGCGACGACAACATAAACCTGCTGCTTCAAAATCTGGAAACGGAAACAAACCGGAAAGCCCGTTTCCGTACCGTGATCACCCTGATCGGCCTTGGCCCGGAGCCCTTGTATTTTGATGGTGTAATTAATGGTTCCATCATCAGGGAAAGAAGAGGATCTTCCGGTTTCGGATACGATCCTGTTTTTGTTCCGGAGGCGTATAAAACAACGTTTGCTGAGATGCCAGCGGCTGAAAAAAATTCACTAAGCCACCGCTCGATCGCCGTAAAAAAACTGGGAGCGTATCTCAGGAATCAACTTTAATCCCAACGGAAGTAATTGTAATTTGGCGCATAAACTTATGCGTCAATTGCGTCAATCCTATACAATTGGTATTACCGGTGGAAGCGGTTCCGGTAAAACTCATTTTATCAATCAGCTTTCGGCGCACTTCAGGACCGGCGAGATTTGTATTATATCCCAGGACCACTACTACAAATCCCGTGAAGACCAGGTGTTCGACGAACAGGGGATACAAAATTTCGATCTGCCCGGCTCTATAGAAATTGACAAACTGGAAGAGGATATTCTGAAGCTTCAGAACGGCGAGCCGGTGTATAAAACAGAGTACACCTTCAACAAACCCGGCTCCGTACCCCAAACACTGGAATTCAGACCCGCGCCAATTCTTTTGGTTGAGGGCCTTTTTGTGCAGTACTTCCCGGCGATCGAAAAACTCCTGGATCTGAAGATCTTTATCGAAGCGAAGGACTACCTGAAACTCAGTCGCCGGATCCGCCGCGACAACGAAGAACGAGGATACGACCTGGATGACGTGCTCTACCGCTACCAACACCATGTTATGCCGATCTACGAGTCCCTGATCAAACCGTTAAAACACCGGGCAGACCTGATCATCCCGAACAATCATAATTTTGAACACGCCCTCCATGTGCTGGTACGTGCACTGAAAAGTCACCTGTAGAGATTCAAGCATAAAAAAGAGATACCAGTATGGACCGGTATCTCTTCTATTTTTTCGGTGTATACTATGCTTAAGCCGGGACCTTCCGGGTTTCCTTCACTTCAGGATTTTGTTGTTTGACTTTATCCAGATCCAGTACGATCGGTGCAGCCATAAAAATAGACGAGTATGTTCCGATACCTACTCCGATCAGCAAGGCGAATGAAAAACCGCGCAATACTTCGCCGCCAAATATCAACAGGGCGACAACGACAAGGAACACGGTGCCCGATGTAATGATCGTTCTGTTCAGCGTACTGTTGATCGCATCGTTAAAAATCCGCGCGCGGTCGTGGCTGGTTCCCATTCCGAGGTATTCGCGGATCCGGTCAAAGATGATCACGGTATCGTTTATGGAATAACCGATAACGGTAAGGATTGCGGCTACAAATACCTGGTCGATCTCAAATGAGATTCCAAATACCCGGACAATCGCAAAGGTGGCGATAACGAACAATGCATCATGCGCCAGTGCTATAACCGCGCCCGCGCTAAACTGCCATTTACGGAAGCGCAAAAGGATGTAAGCGAAAATTACCAGGAGGGCTAATAAAGCTGCCTTGACTGAAGCGGCCTTAATATCGTCAGCGACTGTCGCTTCAACTTTTACGGAGCTTGAGATGGTAAAATGCTGATCGTCCACTTTCGCGTCGTCTTCTACAAATTTTAACCCCGTAGATTTTTCAAGTCCGTTGACCAGCGTGGTCTTTACTTTTTCATCGGCCGATTCATCGTCATTATTGATGATGTATGACGTGGTCACTTTTACAACATTGTTTCCGCCGAAGTTCTTGACTTCCGTGCCTGCACCTTCGAAGCTGGTTGTCAGATCCGATCTTAACTCCGTAGCATCTACTGCTTTGTTGAATGTTACCGTATACGACCGGCCGCCTTTAAAATCTACGCCCAGGTTTAGTCCCTGAAATGCGATAAGCAAAATTCCGGTACCGATTACAATGGAAGAGAACAGGTAAGCAATTTTTCGCTTTCCTATAAAGTCTATATTCATGTCGGAGGCCTTAAAGCTGGACACCACAGTCATAAAATTAACCTTGCTGTCATCGCCCTTACGCGCGACCATCCATTCGATGACCACATGAGAAATGTATACAGCGGTAAAAAATGTTGTTGCGATACCCACCATCAGAGTAATAGCGAAACCTTTTACGGCGCCCTGGCCGAAAAGATAGAGCATCAAAGCCGTAAGGAAGGTGGTGATGTTGGAGTCGAAAATTGTCCAGAAAGACCGTTTAAACCCAAGAGCGATAGCTTCGCGAAGACGCTTTCCATGACGCATCTCTTCACGAATACGTTCGTAAATAATTACGTTCGCATCAACAGCCATACCCATGGTGAGCACGATACCGGCAATACCAGGTAACGTGAGGGCTGCATCCAGCTGTGCAAGTACACCCAAAACAAAGAACAAGTTGAACACCAGCGACAGGTTGGCAACAGCTCCACCCTTTCCATAGTAAGCGATCATAAAGACGACGACCAGGATCAATCCGCAGGCGATGGAAAAGAATCCCTGGCTTTGCGCGACTTTCCCGAGTGTAGGACCGATGATCGCTTCTTCCACGATCAGGGTAGGCGCAGGAAGTGAACCGGCTTTCAGCACGTTTGCCAGATCCTTCGCTTCCTCCGGCGTAAAGTTACCGGCGATCTGAGAATTTCCGTTCGGAATTTCGCCGTTCACAGACGGGGCCGAATAAACGGTGTTATCGAGCACGATCGCTATTCTTCCCTTAGGGCTTTTGCTTGACGCTTCCGCCGTCCACTTCGCCCACACACGTGTGCCGGTGGCACTCATATTCATGCTCACGGCAGGCTGCGCATATTCATCCAGGTCACTGCGGGCTTCGGTAATTACCGTACCATCGAGCTTAGCTTTTCCGTTGCGGCCGATATCCAAAAAGTACAATTCCAGTCCTTCTTTTCCTGTCTGATCCAGTTCGGGCTTATTTGCCCAATAAACACCTATTGTTCTGGGAAGGATATTTCTGATATCCGCGCGTTTGAAGATGGCGTTGATCTTTGAAGTGTCGCGGATATCATAACGGAATGAGCCCGGAGGTGTGCTAAGTGAAAACAGGGGAGAAATATTCAGGTTCTGCAGTGAGTCTAATCCTTTCGTGGCTTCGGATGCCGTTGTATCGGCCGCTGCCTTAGTGCTGTCACCAAGAAGAGAAGACAGGTCGGAATTCTCAGTAGCGGGCTGCGACGCTTCACTCGTCGTTGTCTTGACAGATAATGCGCGCTGTTCCTTTACGAGAACATCGTTGATCGCGAGCAGTGAGGTGTTCAGCGTGCTTGGCTCCACTACATCCCAGAACTCAAGTTTTGCAACACCCTGCAAAAGTTTACGGACTCGTTTCGGATTATCGGCACCGGGGATCTCTATTTGAATTCTGGCCGTACCGGGTAATCTCTGAATAACAGGCTGTGAGGTGCCAAATTGATCGAGACGATTATTCAGAATTGTGAATGAACGGTCGATAGCACTTTCAATTTCTTCGTTTACAACGGAGATTACCTTGGAGTCGTCGTCGTTTGTGGCAATACGTCCCTTAGTCACGGCATTTGCAAAGATCGATGTCAGTTTCTTATTTGGATTGGCGTCCCTATAAGACTTGAAGAAGAGGTCGCTGAAATTCTCCTGGCTGTTTTTCTGCAGGGCACGTGCTGTGATCAACGCCTTTAGGAAGGATGAATCCTGGCTGTTGGCGCTTAAGCTTTTGATGATATCCACAGGTGAAACCTCGAGGGTTACATGCATACCACCCTGTAAGTCCAGGCCTAGGCTTAGTTCGTTATCCTTTACTTCCTTGTAGGTGTATTCGGCGCCGAAAAGGTTGTATACCGGAACATTCCACATGGAATCGAGGTATGTTTGTTTTTTGGCGAGATTAACAACACCTCCCTGGTCCGTTGCATATTTTATGGCGTCCTGGGTTATTCCGTTCGATACATAAGTGAATGAGAGGTAGTACAGGCATAGCGCCGTGATGACTACCGTTAAAACAATTACTAATCCCTTGTTTTGCATATTATGATGAATGTTTTTTTGACGAAAAAGAAAATGAGGCGGAAAAGCAAAACCTTTCCGTGCCGGGGTACTGCTTTATTAAAACTCAGGGAGCGTTGGGGGAAATAACGCTGGTGAAAAGCGCTTTAAAAAACCTGTTTGGTGGTAAAAGGACGTTGAAGTTTTCCTTTTGGATTTCTTTCTTTTCAAAAAGAATTTCAAAGAGGAAGACCATGGTTTGGTTTAACTCCACATGGGTGGAGGATGGCAGGTTGCTGGAGGGAAGAGAGATGTAGATTTCCTCTCCGGACGGTTCCTCATTTTGTTCAGTTTTTACGGTGTCCTTCGTGTGGTGGATAACCTGGAAGCAGGACAGCTGTGAAAATACGATAGCCATCACTGTTAGCGTAACAGTAACGATGAGGCCTTGTTTTTTCAAATCTGATCCGGTCATATTTTATCCAAAGGGTTACAAAAGTATTGATTAGAAAGACAAATGCAAGCGAGATGTAAGGAACAATGCCGGGTAATGACTTACCCTCCCGGGTGTTATCCTGGCACCATCAGCTAAGTCTGGGCAATAAAAAAGCCCCTGGATTACTCCAGGGGCTTGTGATAAAAATAGGCAACGACTTACTCTCCCAGGTGTTATCCTAGTACCATCAGCGCTGGTGGGCTTAACTGCTCCCGCCGTCGCGAGGCGCTTTGG
>JBGSJE010000021.1:0-176031 GCA_041742155.1 Chryseolinea sp.
GACGTTACGCTGTTTCTAGTGTTAAGTCACCATTATCACGTCGCATCCGTTGGCTTTTGTATTTAGCCCTGAAAGGGCGTTACATAGTGGCCCTGGGTTTTAAGTGGTAATTTAAATTTTAGCCCTGAAGGGGCGTAATAAAAGTGTCGCTTACGACAATCAAACCCTGACTCAACACTAGTATATCGGAGTAAATTTCGAGGGGTCCGACTCAACCATTAAACCGTATATTTTTTCAAATACTTCTTCGGGATTCGGCTTGGAGAAATAGTCCCCATCCGACGCATAGGCCGGCCGGTGTTCCTTTGCCGTGATCGTTACCGGTTTTGAATCCAGGTATGGGTAGGCGTCCTGCTTTTCCAACACTTCCTGCATCATGAACGATGTCGCGCCGCCGGGTACGTCTTCGTCCGCGAAAACGATCCTGCTTGTTTTTTTTACGGATTCCAGAATGGATTGATGTACGTCGAACGGTAGCAAGGTCTGTACATCGATTACCTCGCAGGAGATACCAAAATTTTCCAGTGCTTCCGCCGCTTCCATAACGACGCGGCACATGGACCCATAGGTAACCACCGTCACATCGGTACCGGCTTTTAATATTTCGGGTACTCCGATAGGGACCGTAAACTCGCCGATGTTATCCGGCAGTCTTTCCTTCAGCCTGTATCCGTTCAGGCATTCAATGATCACCGAGGGGTCATCCGATTTTAACATGGTGTTGTAAAAGCCGGCTGCCTGTGTCATATTCCGGGGTGAGATGATATACATACCCCGCAGGGAATGCAATAACATCCCGATCTGTGATCCGGCATGCCACACTCCTTCCAAACGGTGTCCTCTTGTGCGGACGATCAGCGGAGCTTTCTGTCCCCCTTTCGTTCTGTAGTACAGGCATGCGAGGTCGTCTGATAGCGTAGGCAAAGCGTATATGAAATAGTCCAGGTATTGAATTTCAGCGATCGGTTTCAACCCGCGCAGGGCCGTACCAATTCCCTGTCCGATGATCGTGCATTCGCGTATTCCTGTATCGGTGACACGAAGTTCACCGTGCTTCGCCTGAAGTCCTGCAAATCCCTGGTTGACATCTCCGATCCTGCCGACATCTTCTCCAAAGGCAAGGATTCTCTGATCGCGCGACAGGGCAGCATCAAAGCATGCCTGAAGGATCTCTCTTCCATCAACCAGCGGGGAGTTTTCGGAATATTTCGCCTCGATCGCTTCAACTTTTAGCGCCGACTCGTCGGATATACTAACCATATGCGAACTGTAGCGGTCCAGGTTGTCGGGCCCGGCGGTTTCCAACCACTGTAGGAGCTCAACCCTGGCGTCGGTTACCTCACCTGCCATCAGCCGGATAGTCTGTCTGGCAGCACGCATCGTCTCCAGGCGTGTCGGATTGATCGCCTTTACCAGATCTTCCCTGATTTCCGCGATCGCCTGACCTTTTTTACTCACGGGAATTGCCTTGTCCAGGATCGCCGTTACCAGTCTTTGATCCTTCCTGACATCGTCCATGAACGCTTTCCAGGCACGTTCCTTCGCCTGCCTGGCTGCGAGCTTTGCCTCTTTCTCTATCGCATCCACTTCTTCCGGAAGGATCAGTACGTCGTTTATGATCCACTCCCTCATCTTGCGGATACAATCGTGTTCAACTTCCCAGGCCAGTCTTTCTTTTGATTTATACCGTTCGTGTGATCCCGAGGTCGAATGGCCCTGGGGTTGCGTCATTTCCTGCACATGAAATAAAACGGGTACGTGCTCTTCCCGGCAGATTTTTTCTGCTTTATGATAAGCGTCGATCAGCCCGACATAATCCCAGCCCTTGACTGTAATAATTTCAAAACCCTTCTCAGTAGCCGTACGTTGCAGTCCGGCAAGGGCAGCTGATATGCTGCTCTTTGTCGTGTGATATTCCTGTGGTACTGAAATTCCATATTCGTCGTCCCAGATCGATGTCAGCATGGGCACCTGGAGTACGCCGGCCGCATTGATCGCTTCGAAGAACATACCTTCGGAGGTGGAGGCGTTGCCGATCGTACCAAAGGCAATTTCATTTCCGTTGTTAGACAGATTGGTGAATTCCTTTAGGGCCGGATTTTGCCGGAATAGTTTGGACGCATAGGCGAGCCCCAGGAGGCGAGGCATCTGGCCGGCAGTTGGGGAAATATCCGCGCTGCTGTTTTTCAAATCCGTCAGGTTCCTGAGTTTTCCCTGGTCGTCAAGGAACCGGGTGGCGTAGTGACCATTCATCAGCCTTCCAGCCGACGCAGGATCCGCTTCCACGCTGGTGTGCGCATACAACTGCGCGAAATATTGTTGTACCGTCAGTTCACCAATGGCGAACATAAAGGTCTGGTCACGATAGTACCCTGCCCGAAAATCACCTTTCCGAAATACCTTGGCCATCGCGATCTGGGCAACTTCTTTTCCATCACCGAATATCCCGAATTTGGCCTTGCCCATAAAGACCTCTTTACGTCCTATGAGACTTGCTTCCCGGCTCTCCACAGCAAGGTGATAGTCGGCAAGAATTTCTTTGACCTTGGCCTGTGAGAATTTTATCCTCGCTTCTTTTATTGCGCTCAAAGTTTCATGGGGTTGAAAGGTGAACAGCTGTTAGGTTCAAAAATAGGCAATACCATTTACTTTCAAAAGCCGGTAACTTTTCTAAAGTTGCTCCAGTCGCCGTCTTTTACCTCGGGGTCTCCCCCGGTGGCCTTTTCAAACAGGTAAATACCAAATTTAATATTACCGATAGTAACGTTTGCAAAAATATAACCTGCTTCAATTTCCATTTTGTGGATGCTTTGTTCGGTTGCTGCGTCTTTGACGGTGAAGAGGTCCGCAATTATCTTATCCTCGGTGTTTCCCGTTCGCACAGCATAGGGATAATCTGTCAGGGAATACATCTTATACCCCTTCAATTCGGTCGTCTCAAGGAAATTCAAACTGTTTTTATAGGGATAGAAGTTTTCCATACCTTTTCGCAACGAGCCGTAAAATGCGTAATGACGTTGATTATTGATCATTTTGTGCTGCTGTTTCAAAATATTGTGATTCTCTCCCGGTTTCATACCCTTGTTATTATATTTGCGGCTCCTAAATCGCTCATACCATGATAATCGGAGTCCCCAAGGAAATTAAAAATAATGAAAATCGCGTAGCTCTTACACCGGCGGGTACGCAGGAGTTGGTGAAACGCGGGCACGCTGTTTTTGTACAAACCACGGCCGGTGTGGGGAGCGGATTTACCGATGAGGAATATACCAAAGCCGGGGCACAAATGATCGCCGACGCAGCCGAAGTGTTTAACGTCGCGGAAATGATCATGAAAGTGAAGGAACCCGTCGACGGCGAATATAAATTAATCAAAAAGGACCAACTGGTCTTTACCTATTTTCACTTTGCTTCGTATGAGCCGCTCACCCGGGCAATGATCGCCAGTGGCGCTGTTTGTCTCGCATACGAAACGGTCGAACGGATTGATGGAAGTCTGCCCTTACTCGTACCGATGTCTGAAGTTGCCGGAAGAATGGCGATTCAGGAAGGCGCGAAGTACCTGGAGAAGCCGTTAAAAGGTCGTGGAATTCTCCTGGGAGGAGTACCCGGTGTAAAACCGGCTAAAGTACTGATCCTCGGAGGTGGTGTTGTCGGTACCAATGCCGCGAAGATCGCGGCCGGAATGGGCGCCGACGTCACGATCATGGACCTGAACATAAACCGTCTTCGTTACCTGGATGACGTAATGCCAAAAAATGTTCACACAGTGGTTTCTAACGAATACACTATACGCGAATTGGTACGGGAGTGCGACCTCATCATCGGTGGTGTGCTGGTCCCGGGAGCAAAAGCCCCGAAACTTATCACGCGAGATATGCTTAAGACCATGCGACCGGGAACCGTTTTGGTCGATGTAGCCGTCGACCAGGGAGGGTGTATCGAAACGTGCAGGCCGACCACTCACGAAGATCCGACTTATATTATCGATGATGTCGTACACTACTGCGTAGCCAATATGCCCGGCGCCGTCCCTTATACCTCGACACTTGCGCTGACCAACGCGACGCTTCCTTACGCCATCCGCCTCGCCAACCAGGGATGGAAAAAGGCATCACAGGAAAGTATGGAACTCCGGAACGGATTAAATATCATCCAGGGCGAAGTGGTTTACAAGGCTGTTGCCGACTCGTTCGGACTCCCGTACAGCGACGTAAAAAAATTCCTGTAATCCCCGCATCGGAACGGAGCCCTACCTGAACTCAGGCATTTGGTCAAGTATCGTGGTGGTGCCGGAAGACCAATCGATCTCACAACAGATACTGATCAGCCCATTGGTAATTGCAAGATACCGTGCACGCAGCGTGTGGTTGTATACCGACGCCTGCCGCAGTGTCTGCTGCGATAATTTCTGATCCGGCGACTTGCACTCGACTACCATCCAGGGATTTCCATCACGGTCGAAGACAACGATATCGGAACGTTTTTGCAGTTTATTGAAGCTCAGGCCTCCCTCCACCCTGATCAGTGATTTAGGATAATGAAGAGCCGAAAGCAGGTAATGGACAAAATGCTGGCGAACCCATTCCTCGGGCGTCAATACGAGGTATTTTTTCCGGACGATATCCAGAATAAATACTTTGCCGGATTCTTTCTTCAGCACGTAGTCGAACGCAGGAAGGTTTAGTGCAACCATGGGACAAATAAATCATTTTTTGACAAGCTGCACCAAGGGTCGCAAATCTGATATCGGTTTTTTCCGGATTATAAATCCACCATTCATGAATATCGATTATTTTAGCGTATGAAGACAAAACAAGAGATCGTCGAAAACTGGCTGCCCCGCTACACGGGCAAACCCCTGGATCAGTTCGGCGAATACATATTACTTACCAATTTCGACAACTATGTCAGCCTCTTTGCATCCTGGCATGATGTACCGGTAAACGGCCTGGACCGCGCGATGCGAAGTGCGACAGCCGGGGGCATAACCATCATCAACTTCGGTATGGGTAGTCCGAATGCGGCGACCATAATGGATTGCCTGAGTGCCATAAAGCCCAAAGCCGCCCTTTTCCTGGGGAAATGCGGCGGACTGAAGAGGAACGATATCGGCGATCTTATTCTTCCTATCGCGGCCATACGGGGTGAAGGAACGTCCAACGATTATTTTCCCCCTGAAGTGCCCGCGCTGCCGGCATTTGCCCTTCAGAAGGCCATCTCTACCTCGATCCGGGACAACAACCAGGACTACTGGACTGGCACGGTTTACACCACCAACAGGAGGGTATGGGAATGGGATGAAGACTTCAAGGTTTACCTCAGAAAAATCCGGGCGATGGCGATTGATATGGAAACAGCCACAATCTTTTCCACCGCGTTCTCCAACAAGATACCAACCGGGGCGTTGCTCCTGATATCCGATCAACCTATGGTGCCGGAGGGGGTAAAAACCGAAATAAGCGACGTTGTTGTCACGCAGAAGTATGTGGAGACCCATTTAAAAATAGGTATCGATTCACTCAAGCAGCTGATCAATAATGGAATGACCGTGAAACATTTGAGATATTAGCGCATCAATCTCTTTTCCCGTTTTTTGCCGGGACCAGGACATCACGTGACGTAACAGCGAACAAAAGGGCAACACCCAGCACAAAATACAACGTGAGGAATAAGGCGCTGTTTCTCATACTTCCCGTCAGTTGATTGATCAGTCCGAAGGAGAAAGTCCCCATTACGATCGACAGGTTGTAGGTGACGTCATAGAAGCTGAAAAACGAAGTATGATCGGTTGTATCCTCGGGGATAAGTTTCGAATAGGTTGCCCGGGACAGCGATTGAATACCGCCCATGATCACCCCGACCACAAATGCCAGCGCGTAAAATTCATAAGCTGTCGTGATCAAGTAAGCGGCTATACAGACACCGATCCAGATGACATTCATGATCAGCAGCGCGTAACGGTTGCCCTTGTGATACGATAACCTGGCAAACAGCCACGCACCGGCAGAAGCCACGAGTTGTATCAACAGGATGGTACCGATCAGCTGGGAGCTCTCCAGGTGCAGTACGTCTGTTCCGAACAAGGCGGCTAGATACATTACCGTTTGTACGCCGGAGTTGTAAAAAAAGAAAGCAATCAAATAACGTTTCAGATCAGGCAGTTCACGGAGGCTCTTCCAGACTTTCACGATCTCGCGGTAGCCATTCGCCCAGATATGGTGAATAGCCTGCCGTTGATGGATATTTTCAGGCAATATGCGGAAGGGTATCAATGAAAAACCGATCCACCAAAGCCCGACCAGCAGGAAAGAAAACCGGGTGGCCATCAACTCCGCTTCGCCGGGGGTACCGGGGAATCCAAATGTCCCGGCATTCATGATGACAGCAAGGCAAAGTACCATCAGCAGTACGCTGCCGTAATAACCCATGGAATACCCCTGAGCGCTGGTCGCATCGTACCGGTCTTCCGACACGATCTCGGGTAGGAACGCGTCATAAAAGACAAGACTTCCGGAATAGCCGATGCTTGCCAGCATGGAACACAGAATACCCCACCAGAGCAGGGAGATATCCGAGAAGAAAAAGAGCCCTATACAGGACATACTTCCCAGCCAGACAAAAAGTTTCATAAACAGTTTTTTCCGGCCGGTATAGTCCGCCATGCCGGAAAGCAGCGGAAGCATGGCTGCCACAATCAGAAACGAAAGGGACAGCGCATAGGAATAGAGTACCGAATTCTGGATCGTAAAGCCCATGAAGGTAACCAGATCGTTACCGTTGACGGTGGTTACCGCCTTGTAGTAAATGGGGAAAATCGCAGACGAAATAACGAGGGAATAAACGGAGTTGGCCCAGTCGTACATGTACCAGGCTCTCACAACCCTTGGGTTATTGATGGCGGGGAGGCTGCGGGTCTCTTTAATCATAAAAAAAGCCCCGATATGATCGGGGCGTTTTCTAAAGCTATTACCTTAAACACTTACAATTCAAGTTTCTGATTAGCCGAATATAATATTCTTCGCGCATTGGCTCGCCTCAATTCTGTTTCGACATCGGCTATTAGACCGCGCTTTGAGTCAACATCTACTTTAAGGGAGATCGTAACCGCGTCGCGATCAACTTCATCGATTTTTCCCTTTTCGGCATTCACCCACTGAACAATGTTTTTTGTTTCAATGAACACATCGTTTGCCTGAATCTTAGGTTCTTTTCCGAACTCATCACTCTTCTTGGGGGCGCCGATGTATAAATAGGAAACAAGCGACTTCTTCACCAGCTTTTTTAACTGGGTAGCCTGCGGCATCTTTTGTTCCACATTGATACTTGTCTCCCTCATTTTAGTAGTCACCATGAAGAAGAACAGCAACATAAAAACCACATCGGGCATCGAAGACGTCGGTATTTCCAGTTTCGTCTGTACTTTTTTCTTAAACTTTGACATAGTTTCTAAGTATTAACCTCCAATTTTCGTTGGTTCAGCGATGGAAAGAGCCTGTGGTATTTCAACACTACCGTCAGGTCTTACCCCCCTGCCCTTATCGTATGCTTCTCTGGCTTCGGGTGAGGCGTTCGGATCGGAAGAGATTTCCCTCCATTCCTTTACGGATACACCCGCCCTCTCAGCGTATATTTCATGATAAGCTGCCAGGGACGCATCCAGAACTTCGATAAACATCTTGTGCGTTGTGCCTCTATCCGCCTTCAGCGAAACAATTGCTTTCTGTGGATTGTCTGATGAGAGCGGATCCACGCCATTGTTAAGAATGAAGACCTTAATCTTGTCAGTCAACTCCCTGTTAGTCGAAAACCAGGGATCTCCTTCGACAAGCAACTTGTCAGAAGAGTTGATCTGAATCTTGAACAAATTTCTTTCTTGAATCTGCACATCTTCCGGAGGCTGGGCTTCCGGAGGAGGAGGCAAGAACATAAGCAATCCCTTGTCACTGGCTACCGTTGTTGTCATCAAAAAGAATGTCAACAAAAGGAAGGCAATGTCAGCCATCGAGGCATTCGGGATTTCGGGTAAGGGTCTAGCCATATTATTTAAAGGCTTTACTGATTTCAGAATAAATAAGTGCAACAAAAGCACCAATCAGCGCAACAAAAAACACATTTAATCCGGCTCCAATAAGCTTGGAACGAGATTCAGTGATCCCTAAAGCCGCTGCTTTCATGTTTACTTCAGAATCAGCTATTGCGTAGCAAATTCCAAAAACCACCACCGCAATCCCTATTCCAATTGCCGATTTGATAAGAACCTTAGGTTCTCTCATTGCATTGACAATTGCAAATATCACCGCTGAAGCTAATGCACCGATCAGCAACGCGTAAAGTATGTACAAACCGAAATCGAGCATAATTTCTTAATTATTTAACAAGCTTATGCTTAACTAAAATATCAACCAGGGAAATACTTGCATCCTCCATATTGTTGACCAGACCATCGATCTTTGCAATAAGGTAGTTGTATAACACCTGAAGGATCATACCCACTACAAGACCACCTACTGTTGTGATCAAGGCCAATTTCATACCACCAGCAACAATTGAAGGGGAAATATCACCTGCTTTTTCGATATCATCGAATGCAAACACCATCCCGATAACTGTACCAAAGAATCCAAGCATTGGGCCCAGGGAAATACAAAGCGAGATCCAGATCAATCCTCTCTCCAGCCTACCCATTTCAACACCGCCATATGACACAATGGATTTTTCAACCATATCCACACCTTCGTGATAACGCATGAGACCTTGAGTAAATATCGATGCAACAGGACCGCGTGTATTGCGGGTGACATCCAGAGCTGCGTTCACACCGCCTTTGGAAAGTGCATCTTCAATCTGACCCAGCAATTTTGTAGTGTTTGTTGTGGCTAGGTTTAGGGTAATTATTCTTTCGATAGAGATGGATAAGCCAAGGATAAGAACAATCAAAATCGGAGTCATGAAAGCAGGACCACCGGAAATAAAGAAATCTTTCAGCGCTTCGTGAAAACTTACTTCCTCTTCAGTCTCGGGAGTAACAGCACTCGCAGACTCTACAGGTTGTTCCACAGCTTCAGCCGCAGGTTCTGTCGATGCTGAATCAGGTGGTGTTCCCTGAGCAAAAAGAGAAGAGGACGCCAGTACCCCCACAAAAGCGATAGTCGCAAATAATTTTTTCATAGTTAAAGGTTTAAGTAGCTTTGAAAGCGCCAAAATTAAACGTTTTGTCGATTTCTAAATACTTTTTATAAAATATTTCTGCCAGCGGCTGCGACTTTCTTTTTTTTAGGTCCATAATAGCATAAACCAAATAAAGTCACTGGAAATCGAACAATTGTGTAATATATTGAACTTCAGTGCAAGTAGAAAATCCGAAAGCCTGCACAACGCCGGGGCTTTCGAGGTTTCAATCTGATTAACCTTTTACACCGGCACTCGGGCTCCTTCTAATAAAAAAGCCCGCCTTCGCTATAAGCTTCGGCGGGCGCGGTGCGGAGAGGGCGGGATTCGAACCCGCGATACCCTTTCGAGTATACACACTTTCCAGGCGTGCTCCTTCAACCACTCGGACACCTCTCCATGATGGCTTGCTCAAATGGGGCACAAAGAAATTAATAAATTAGTCCGTAAGCAAGTTTGTCAGGCAGTCAATTCTCCCGCGAGCGGCAAACCGATCAGTTCCCTCGTTTTCGGCAGACCGTATTCTCCCAGCAATAACATCAGCTTCGTTATGGCTGCCTCCGTTGTCATATCCGCCCCGCTGATCACGCCGATCTGCAACAGGCGTTTGCTGGTTTCATAACGGCCCTGTAAAACCCGGCCACCGGGGCACTGGGAAACATTCAGGACCACCACACCCCGTTCAATCGCTTTTTTTAATTCTTCCAGAAGCCATTCCAGTGTCGGCGCGTTACCCGAACCATAGGTTTCGATCACCAGCCCTTTTAATTCGGGAACCCGAAGCACAGCCCGAACAACATTTTCGTTGATGCCCGGAAACAATTTAAGGATCGCTACATTGGTTTCGAAAGATGTCCGGAGGGTCAGACCCGGTGAATCCGGTTTCCGGATGACCGAATAATTATAATCAATTTTTACCCCAGCCTTGGCCAGCGGAGGATAATTTCCGGAGTCAAACGCGTCAAACTGCATGCTTTCAACCTTTTTCGAGCGGTTTCCTCTCAACAACTCGTAGTCGAAATAAATGCACACCTCCGGTACCAGCGGAAGCCCGTCTTTACTTGCCGATGCGATATCCAGGGCTGTGATCAGGTTCTCCCGCGCATCGGACCTGGGTTCGCTGATCGGAAGCTGCGCTCCCGTAAAAACAACCGGCTTCTTTAAACCCTCCAGCATGAAGCTAAGCGCCGACGCCGTGTAGGCCATCGTATCCGTGCCATGCAACACCACAAACCCGTCCTGCCGGTCGTATTCCTCGGCGATAATCCTCCCGATAAGCTTCCAGTGCTCAATGGTAATATTGGAGGAATCGATCGGCGTTTCGAACGATAATGCCGTGATCTCCAGTGCCAGGTTCTTCAGTGTCGGAAGCTGGTCCAGGATATAACCGAAATCAAAGGGAACCAGCACACCATCCCTGTCGTACGTCATTCCAAATGTTCCCCCTGTATAGATAATGAGGATCCTGGCGCGGGGTTTACCCGGCAACGCTGTGTTGATACTTACTTTCTTCAAATCCATCATGCAGAATAACCAAAAAGTTTCAGGGCATTACCTGTTGTCATTTCCTGAACGTCGTCGACGGTGCAATTTTTCAGTTCAGCGATCCGTTTTGCAACGAGCGGAATATACGAGGGTTCGTTACGCTTGCCCCGGTGCGGTACCGGCGCCAGGTAAGGACTATCCGTTTCCAGTACAATGTGCTGTAAGTCAATTTCAGGTAGTACTTTATCGAGACCGCCATTCTTAAAGGTAACGACCCCTCCTATCCCCAGCAGGAAACCCAGTTTTGTTATCCTCGTCGCCTGGTCCGTTGTTCCCGAAAAACAATGAAAGATTCCCGTGAGATTTCCCTCCTGAAGCCGTTCAACCAGTTCGATTGTCTGATCGATACTTTCACGGCAGTGTATAACAATGGGCATATTATATTTTTTCGCCCATCCGACCTGGATCGTAAAAGCTTCCTTCTGATGATCGAAAAACGTTTTATCCCAGTAGAGGTCCGTGCCGATCTCACCAACTGCGGCAAATCTTCTTTTCGAAAGCCACTCCTCCACGAGGTAAAGCTCTTTTTCAAAATCTTTCTTGACGGAACATGGATGCAGGCCCATCATGGAAAAGCATCTGCCGGGCGCGCGGCTCTCCAATTCCAGCATTCCGTCGATGGAAGTGTGATCCACGTTGGGCATAAATATCTTGGAAATTCCCTGATCATCACAGCGCTGCAGCATGTCGAGGCGGTCTGCCGTAAAATCTTCGTGATAAATGTGAGCGTGGGTATCGATATAATACTTCATGATAAACGATGAACCGGCAAATATCAATAAAAGTATAATCTGAACGCTATACGATGAGATACTTTCGGAAGATTATCACACCGACGATCAGCGAGATGATCGACACGAAGAGTACGGCTCCGGCGGCGATGTCCTTAATTTTTCCGGCCAGTGGCTTCCTCTCCAGTGTGACAAGGTCTACCAGGCTTTCGATGGCTGAATTGATCATTTCGAGGCCGATAACAACGGCCATGCAAATAAGCACAATACACCATTCCATGGATGTGATATCCAGGTAAAATCCGGCCCCCACCACAATGAAGGCAATCACAAGCTGAACTTTAAGATTGCGCTGATCGGATATCCCGGCCCAGATTCCGTGAATGGCGTATCTAACGCTTCTCAGAAAACTTTTCATGCTTATTTTTTTTACGTGCAGGTGTTATCGGTTCAATCCAGCCAAATCCAGTATTTCATCCACAGCCCGCGTCAACGACCCCGGATTCCGGACGGGATCAAATCCGGCATAAAGGTCTGATTCACTCCAGGCTTTTTTCAAATTAAAGCGTTCCTGCGACATGCAATAGGCAACGCCCGATTCCATCAGACGGCCCGCCAGGTATTCCTGCTCCGTCTGCCCCGGCGTGGGTATAAAGATAACCTTCTTTCCCACGCTTGCCAGATCCATGACCGTACTGTAGCCGCTTCTGGCGATAACACAGGTACTCTGTTCGATCACGGACTGAAGGTCTTCTCCGTTCAGGTAATTGGCATAGCCTACCGCGCCAGCATCGGGAAACGAATCCTGGCTCATCACACCGCGCACCAGGAAGCATCTCAGTCCCGATGCTTTAAATTGCGCTATCACGATCTTTTCCAGGAGCGAGCGCTGCGGTTCCGGGCCCGACAAAACAGCAACAACGTCGTATCTGACCGGTTGTATCCTCCGCTCCCGGAACCTGGACAAGCAACCGATAAATCTGACGGGAATACGGACGGCGCTACCTGAATTCAACAAACCTGTGAAACTGTCTTTCCCCCCAAAATCCGGAATCCAGCAATAGGAAAACCGGTTGATCAGGCGTTCGTTTACATTCCGGACAAGACCTGCCATCCAGCGATAGCCGTTCGGCATAAGAATGTTCGTCTGATGAGTAATTAACACCGCGGGCACCCTCGAAGACCAGCACCCATACCGGTTGTCTGAAATAATCAGGTCGATATTATTTGTCGCGATCAGTTCGTCGACGGCCTGATGTTCCAATGCGATGACGCGTACGAACTTCGGCAGTTGCAACAGCATTTTCGACACCATGGATCCGGAATACGGATACCGGGGGGCATATGCGGGCAGTATAAAAGACGGGAGCGCCGGAAACTCCAGCTTCAGAAGGGCGAGGGCATCACCACTTCCGGCAAGGTAAACTGTACATTTCCTCTCCAGCAGCTCACGAATGACCGGTACGCACCGCGTGGCATGACCCAACCCCCAGTCCAGGACAGTGACCAGTACACGGTTCATCACCGGAGGGCTTTAAATGAATATCCCTGGGACACAAAATGCCGGATGAATCTCGGCAATACGTATGTTAAATTACGTTCAGCCTTATAGCTATCGTGAAAGACAATAATGGAACCGTTGCGGGTTGCACGGATCGTATTCTTCAGGCACTTTTCGGGGAGGATTACCTGGCTGTAGTCAACGGAGAGCACATCCCACATAACAATCTCGAAGTTCTTCAGCGCCCTGATCTGACTGCGTGTAATCCTGCCGTATGGCGGACGGAACAAGGGAGTAGTAGCCGGTTGAAACGCAGGTGAGTTTTTAGCGAATTCATTCGAGCACAGATCACAATTATCAACGTATTTCTCCGTGGTGGTTTTCCATCCGTTGAGATGGTTGAACGTGTGGTTTCCAACAGCATGTCCGTTGCCGAGGATTCTCGCAAATACGCCCGGATACTTCCGGACGTTGTCACCGATGCAAAAGAATGTTGCCTGCGCCTGGAACCGGCTCAGGGTATCGAGCACAAATTCAGTCGGGCCCGGAACCGGTCCATCGTCAAAGGTAAGGAACAACTCTTTGCGTGGCGTTTGAATTCTCCACGTGAGCGTCGGGTAGAACAGGGGAAGCAGGAAGGGTGTACGGTGAATCATAATCAAACAACAAACGTTTTCACCCCGGCTTCACGATTTATTTATCCGACGCGACAGGAAAGGATAGTAATATCATCGTGGTAACCTTTCCGGCCTTTAAAGGTATCCAGCGCGACAATAATATCCTGGTGAATGGTTTTCAGGTCCTTGTTGAACGTCTCCTCGGCTTTAAAATAATTCAACACCGTATCCACGCCAAACTCCACACCGCTTTCATTGACGGTTTCGGTCAGCCCGTCGGTGTAGCAAAAAAGTAAAAAATCATCGATACCGGTAATAAATCCTTCGTTCAAAAAAGGCAGGGGATGCATGGCCCCGAGCACGGTTGCACCTTCTTCCAGTAAACGAAGACCGTTCTTCTTGTCGATCAGGATCGGCGGATTATGCCCGGCGTTTACATACACCATGGTCTTTAACCGGATATCATAGATCGCCGCAAAAAAGGTAATGAACTTTTCACCCTTTGTATTTTCAAGGACCTGAAAATTCAGCGCCTCGATAATATCGGTAAGGTTAGGGGTTTGGCGCAGCAACGTCCGCAATGAAGCCTGGAAATTTGACATCATCAACGCGGCCGGAATTCCCTTGCCGCTTACATCGGCCACACAAATGAGGAACTGATTTTTGTTAATCGGTATATAATCGTAATAATCACCACCGACCATATCGTGAGGAAGGTAACTCGCTTCTATTTTCAGTACATCGGTATTGGGTAATTTGTCGGGGAAAAGAAATTGCTGAACGTCGCTGGCGATCTCCAGCTCTTTCCGGAAGGATTCCTGATCCAGCTGTTTCCGCACCAGTTTTTTGTTTTCAATGGCGACGATAATAATGTTGCTGAGAGCCTGGATGAATTTTATTCCGTCGTCGTTTTGATAACGGGGATCGTCTTTTTCAAGGCCGCCCACAAAGACCAGCGCCAGCGTTGTGCTCTTGTGGGTAACGGGGATGATTATATCGAAGACTGTGAAATCACATTCATCAAATTCCCTCAGGTGCGTAATATCCTGAATCGTCTTAAAGGCCGGTAACAGGTTCGCCCGGTGGAAGTGTTTAGTTGTTCCGAAACTTACCTTGCAGCTCCATTCCTCATCCAGCACAAAAAGCGCCAGTTTCTGAATATTCAGGTTGGACCGAAGTGTAAAATTGTAAATTTTATAGAGTGATTCTTCCGGAAGGTTATTATTGATGGCCTGCGTGATCTCGAGCAACGCGTTGAGTTCGAGTTCCTTAATTTCAAATTTGGCTTTGAGAGTCTGTTCCGTCATTGTCCGGTAAAGTTAATGTGAAAAGCGAATTGTCCGCAATCCTCCACCCCTTCACCGGTTTCTTCCCTCAATAGCGGCTGACCATGAGCGACTTTAGTTTACGCCCTTTCCATTCAAATGAACGGAAGTTCGAAAATAATCCGATCGCCGCCGTATAAAACGGATAAATAACCTGTAAAAGTATAAACGGAAGCCACCGCCACGGAATATTCAGGTGCGCAACGACGGGCCTTAAGAACATCAACTCCAGCATAACTTTGACCAGCCACAAGGCCAGGGCCGCGAAGGGCTGGACGATTCCGGTCGCAGCAAGGACCGGGAGGAGAACGACACAAACCTGGAAACAGCCGATGAACAACGCCAGCCCTTTGGCTACCAAAGACTTGTTCGACTTCCACTTCCCTGCCCAGCGCAGCCGTTGAT
This sequence comes from Chryseolinea sp., assembly GCA_041742155.1. GTDB lineage: Bacteria > Bacteroidota > Bacteroidia > Cytophagales > Cyclobacteriaceae > Chryseolinea. Next base: position 15,296 of record JBGSJE010000021.1, read on the forward strand.
TCACAAATGTGCTTACATCACGGTTGGGCTCGGTGGTTACGATAGCGGCCGAGGCCGGGACAAAACGGACGCAACCGGGGTACCGGTCCAGGAACTTTCGCATGAGGAACTCGTCATCGCCGGATGGGATATGAAAGTTGCCGGAATAACCGCCGGTCTCTTCAAACACCGATTTTCTAAAGGCCAGGTTGGCGCCATTGCACATAATGGGAAACCCCAGGCTGGCGGCAGACGCGCCGGAGCCGATCAGACTGGCGAATTCCATGGCCTGTAAGCCTGCAAATAAAGAGCTGCCGTCCATTCTGACAGCGCCAAAGATCATGTTTACCTCGCTCGCATGGAAACCGCGACACAAGCTGCCGAGCCAGTGTTCGTCAACCCTGCAGTCCGCGTCGGTAGTGACAATCACCGAACCTGTCGCAGACATGATCCCTTCGGCCAACGCCTGTTTCTTACCTACTCCCCCGCTCTTTCTCAGTCTGAATCGTGAATCATGTTGCGTGTAACGCAGGACTTCCGCGCAGGTATCGTCCTCCGATCCGTCATCCACGATAATCACATCAAAGGAAGCATAGCGTTGTTTCGCGAGATCGTCCAGCAACATGCCGATTACCAGTTCTTCGTTGCGTACGGCTACCACGACTGTGACAGGGATCGGTTCAATCGCGTAGCCGGACGCTTCTTGTTTTCTCAAAGCCTTGTTCCAGCCGATATACAGCACAACCAGCAGTCCGTAATAAACAAGGAATAAAGAAGCGATAATTGTCATGTCCTGCAATTTCAAAAATTTAATAACGCTGCCTATCTTGCTTCGTGGGAAAAGTGGAAAAAGAAAAGATCATACTCGGCCTGGACCCGGGAACCAATGTCATGGGATACGGATTGATCCTGATCCGAAAATCGAAAATAACCCTTCTTCAGTTCGGGGTAATTCACTTAAGCAAGTATGAGGGGCATGAACTCCGGTTAAAAAAAATCTTCGAAAGGGTAATCAGCCTCCTGGATGAGTTCAGTCCGGACGAAGTGGCCCTGGAGGCGCCATTTTTTGGCAAGAACGTGCAATCGATGCTCAAGCTTGGCCGGGCGCAGGGTGTGGCGATGGCGGCTGCGTTGTCGCGGCAGATACCGATCGTGGAGTATGCTCCGAAAAAAATAAAACAATCCGTAACCGGAAACGGCAATGCTTCCAAGGAACAGGTAGCGAGGATGCTGATGACGTTGCTGGCGATCAAAGAACTTCCCAAATTGCTGGATGCTACGGATGCGCTGGCTGTCGCGATGTGTCATCATTTTCAGAAAGACCCTTCTGTCACACGGTCAAAATCATGGGCAGGGTTTATAAAGGATAACCCGGGGCGAATAAGAATGAACGTGAAATAGAAATGACAGAAAAAGTCGACCCTGATCTGCGGAGTCCGCTTGGTTTTAGATATTTAACGTACAATTGTAACCGACCCGCGCCTTTCGTCGAGACATTCTCCTGACAATCTATAAAAATAGACGCCTGACGGAAGATCACTTCCATCCCAATCATTTTTATAATCACTGGAACTAAAGACTTCTTCTCCCCATCGGTTAAATAACATCAGCCGATACGAATCATCGCCTACTACCTCGATTTCAAAAAATTGATTAAAGCCGTCGTCATTTGGGGTAATTATGTTGGGGATAAATCCAAATTGCGTTATTGGCCTGGCAATGTGGATGGTGTCAGTTGCAACACCGCATGCATTTTCCACCTTTACCCAAAACACCCCATAGTCTTGTAGGTAGAACGTATTTTCGATGGATCCATCTTGCCACAAAAAATTCAAATTTTCCGTTTGTTCATAGGGTGTCAGAATTCGTGGTTCCAAGGTGCACGTAAGTTCATCTGACCCCAGACTAAACACCTCAGGTTTGTTCAAAAAAATAATATTTGCAGTGTCCGCAATGGTCGAACATCTATTTGATACCTGAAGAGAATAGAGTCCGGACTTACTGATCGTTATTGAAGGCGATGTTTCACCGTTGCTCCACACAAGGGTCTTACCGGAGTAATTTGTCACTCCAGATTCAAGGGAATAGAATTGTTGATCACAAACCACCTTATCCGGCCCAATATTAACTTCACCAATTTCCTCTTTAGATATATGAATCGTATCGGCTGATACCCCGCAAATATTTTCAATTTTAACCCAATATGAGCCTGTGCTTTTCACCTCAAAAGTGGGCCCGGAGGACCCGTCTTGCCAATGATATTCCTTGCCGCTGGAATCTTCGTAGGGACTTAGTATCTTTGGTATTTCCAGGCAATACAAACCATCAGTTCCAAGATCAAAGACCGGCTTTTCCGAGAATAGAACATTAATCGTGTCGTTCATCACATTGCAGGAATTGAATACTTGCACAGAATAGAGTCCGGAATTCACAATCGTTATCGTTGGAGAGGTTTCGCCTGTACTCCACAGGAAAGATTTTCCCGACAGATCGGTCAGTCCTGTCTGTAGTGAATGGGACGGCTGGTCACAAACCACTTTATCCGGGCCCAGATAAACTACTTCATTATTTATGCTGATAATTGGAATTATCTCTATCCTATTCTGGATCGACGTTGTTGATGTTAAGCTTGTCCATGGAATCAGGCTATTGTCTGACCGTCCAAATGCCTCACAGAGGCTGGCGTTGTTGTATTTTAGGTCAAAAGTATTTCCCTGGTCTAAGCTGGCAAGAAAAATCCCATAATAAGGATCCATACTAATTCCGTTGGGAAGACCTGCCGTCTGGCTTGGCTCGTCAAATACCTTATAAATATGAACACCTTCAGGATTTCCCTTAATATTATCAACTTCTATATCAAGTTCAACGGATTTGGAAGTCCAGTTGGTTGTGTACAAAAAAGTACTTTCATCGCCAATAGGGGCTCCTGAAAAAACGCGTGCCGGATTACCGATCAGCTCTCCGTCGAAGTGATTAATTGATTTATCAATAAGGGTACTACCTGATGTCTCGTTAAAATCCCAATATCCAATTAATCCGGTCTCTGTCCCAGACAACTTCTTACACATTTGCTGGCGGATTTCTGCTTCCGATAACGCCCTGTTATACAACCGCAATTCATCCATCAATCCCTTAAACCGATATACAATTGAATTTGATAAATGGTAACCAATTTTTGCAACATCATTGGGAAACACGGAAGCCATTGGCGAGGTCGACGTACCTGAGGAACTCCCCCCCACATTAATCCCGTTTATGTATACCTGTACATCTGTTCCGCTGCGCATCACACCCGCGACATGATTCCACCTACCGTGCTGAAATATTGGTATTGTTGCTTTCTTCCCCTTCCTGAACGCTGGATTGTCTGCCCCCAGTCCATCACCATATTCAAAAATTATTTCCGATTTGGAGGCAAAGAACCAAAATCCGTTATAAATTTGGTCGTTATCCTGCGTGGTCAATATTGGTCCAGGAAGAGTAGCAGTTGGATCTATGTATACCCACGCCGAAACAGTAATGGGCAAATTCAGGTCATCATATATGTTTCCTAAATTGATGTAGTCATCAACCCCGTCAAATCGCATTGCCATACCTGACGCGACGTTGTTGACTTGTCCGTAACTGATGAACGATGAGAACACAAGCATCCAAATGGGATAAAATGTAAACCTTCTCTTATGATGGGTAACGTAAACTTGGAGCATGAATAAAAGTTATTGGTCAATAAATCGGCATTTCAACATTAGAACGAAATCACACCTTATTTTGAAGATTCCCTGGTAAAGTTTTAGCCGCTAAAATATCATTTCCTAAGTGAAATATTACAATATCTCAAAAAAAACTAAGGAAATCCTAAGGTTACTCTCCCTATAACTTAATGTATTCACTCTTGCGATTATATTTATTAGTCATATACCTAAAAATTCAATGCCAATGTTAAATCGAGTTGTTCTAAGTTGCTTTTTTATTTCGATTACGGTTCTTTTCGGGTGCAAGGATGAATCCGTTGATGTTTTAGAATTTCAAGTCGAAGTAAGGTCATATGATGATAATATTAAAGATTTCAGTTTGACCAATTCTTCTATCGCTATTACTTCGGACAGCAAGCCCTTGGTCGGCAGGGAGCTTAGTCCAGCCACTTCAAGAATTGAGGTGACAGATCTTGACAGCGAGTATCTTGTCAGGATTACAAAAGAGGACTACATCCCTTTCGAACAAAATTTTACTGCCTCAGAACTAAAAGCATTTAACTCCTCCCCACTCGTCGTAAACCTGATGCTGGAAAGCGTCACAGAAGGTCTGATTGTTTATTATCCTTTTAACGCCAACGCCGCCGACAGTACGACCAATAGATTTAACGGAATTGTCCATAATGCCGAATTGTCTGCCGACCGAAAGGGTAATAGTAATTCGGCATATTATTTTGACGGTGCGGATGACTATATTAGTGTGCCTCACAACACAGCGCTGAATGTAGCGGGGAATTTTACGATTTCTCTTTGGGTAAATGTTTCCTCATCGCAGGTCCCTCACGAAGGAATTAACGATATCCTTCGTAAGTGGAACGGAGACGGGGCTGGTTATCCCTTTGCGATTTCCTATCTAAATACGCTTGCCAGTGACGATAAAGAGGATAAAATATTATATGCAAGATACGATGGAAACGTATGTGGGAATGTTCCAACGTCTTATTCCCCCATCATTGAAAATGATGCATTTTTACACATCGTGCTGGTGAAAGAGGGTAGCACGATGCGTCAATTCCTGAATAATGAATTGATTCAACAATATGAAGATAATACATCATGCAGTATCTCTAATTCAGCTGATATGACTATTGGATGCCGGGGAAACCTCGTGCGCTTTTTCAAGGGTACTATTGACGACATCCGAATTTACGGGCGAGCCCTTTCAAGCCAAGAAATAGGAAACCTATATTTTGAATGACATTTTAAAGGGCCGACAAGACGTCCACAATTCTTTTAGCAGTATTTCCATCCCATAAATCAGGCACTTGACCCTTTTTCGGATTGCCTGAGTTAATTCTTGTCAGCGCGTCAGATAATTTTCTCATGTCGTCTCCAACCAGTTCATTGGTCCCTATTGTAACGGTCTCCGGTCGTTCCGTATTGGCTCTGAGAGTAACACAAGGCACATTCAGTACAGTAGTTTCCTCCTGAACCCCGCCCGAATCCGTGATTACGGCCCTGGAATGTTCGACGAGATAAACGAACTCAAAATAGCTTAGCGGATCAATCAATACTATCTTATCAGATTTCAAATTCAGTTGTCTCAAATTCTTAGCAGTCCTGGGATGAACGGGGAAAATTCCGCAAAAATCGCCCACTCCGGACTCAATTGTTGCCAAAATTTCTTTCATTTTAGGAATATTATCAGCGTTAGACGGTCGATGGAGCGTAATGACAAAATACTTCCGATCTTCAAGTGACAACTGATCTAAAACGGGGGGCCTCGTTGTTCTGTTTCGAGCCCAAAACAGGGTATCAATCATGATATTTCCCACAAAAAATATCCGGGAAGGGTCCGTGCCTTGCTTGATAAGGTTTTGATTTGCGATTAGCGATGTTGTAAAGAAAAAATCTGCGATAGAATCGGTAACAACCCGGTTAACTTCCTCCGGCATGGAATAGTCAAATGAGCGAATTCCCGCCTCGATATGAGCAACCACTACCTGAAGTTTCTTGGCAACAATTGCACATGCCATAGTCGAGTTCACATCTCCAACAACAACAACCATATCTGTCGGATGACCTATTAGGTCCTTTTCAAACTCCATCATAATTCTCGCCGTCTGTTCAGCCTGCGAGCCGGACCCAACTAACAGATTAGCATGAGGTTGCGGAATTTGGAGCTCATTAAAAAAAACTCCACTCAGCTTTTCATCATAGTGCTGGCCGGTGTGTACTAATCGGAAGTCGATTCCGGTTTCCGGCCTACTGTTTATTTCCCGGATCAAAGGTGCAATCTTGATAAAGTTGGGACGAGCCCCTGCAACTATTGTTATCTTCACGCTTGTAGAGTTTAACCACAAAATTCTCTTTCTTTACCAAAAATCAAAGTAACACCCGATATGAATTTGGGAATGATCCTGAATGCACCTTACCCAGCCGATATGCGGGTGAAGAAGGAAACCGATGCGCTTTTAAAGGCAGGTTTTGAGGTTCATCTTCTTTGCTTGCGAAGAAATAATGAAAAATATGAAGAAAATCTAAACGGGCTCCAAATCACAAGAATAGACGCTGGCAAGAACAATTACGAATTGGCCCTGTGGGATGTCGTTCTGTCCCTGACATTTAAACATCCGGTATTCTTAAGAGCTATGAGGGTCTGGATACCAAAGAATAAGATAACGGTTATCCATGTTCACGATCTTCCACTAGCCGGGACTGCGATTGCAATGAGAAAAAGAATGCCCTTACAGGTGGTCATTGACCTGCACGAAAATTACCCGGAAGCATTAAGAACCTGGTTTGAATGGAAAAAAGGTTTTTTTGTTAAACTTAAGAATCGGCTGTTCCTAAACCCTGACCGTTGGACGACATTTGAACGTGCCGCTGTCGAAAAAAGTGATCATGTTATTGCAGTTGTAGACGAAATGAAGGAGAGGCTGGTAAAAAAATATCAGGCAGACCCCGGGAAAATTATCGTCATATCCAATACCGAAGAAAAAGCGTTTTTGAACCAGCCTATAGACACCTCGGTTTACAAAGATTTTGAGAATAAATTTCGAGTTGTTTATTCTGGCGGTATTGGACCGCATCGTGGTGTTGATACAGCTATAGAAGGGATGCAATATTTAGCGTCATTCCCCGATATAGAACTAATCATTATTGGCACGGCAAGCACCGACGTAATGAAACACCTTAAAAATCTAATAAAAACGATCGGGGTTGATCATCACGTGCATTTTCTCGGTTATCAGCCATTTCATAAATTCTACTCATTTATGCATATGGCTGATGTCAACATAATACCGCACAAATCAAATCAACATACAGACAATACAATTCCTCATAAACTGTTTCAGTCAATGATGTCAGGGAGACCGTTACTTGTAAGTTCCAGCGAACCGTTAAAACGGCTAGCTGAACAAACATCCTCCGGTTTGATCTTCAAGGCAAACAATCCACTGGACTTTGCAGACAAGGTTCTCGAACTTTACAAGGACAAAGATCTACGAGAAAAATTGGGAAGAAATGGAAGGAAGGCCACTTGCGAAGGAAATCTGAATTGGGATGACGAACAAATTAATCTGACTCGTTTCTATAAGAAGATCTTTGAAAATGAAAAATAGTGACCGTTGGCAACCTTCTAAATTTGAGTTGAAAAACGGACATCTTCGTGCGTCCAGAAATCCGTTAGAAGTAGGTATTTCTTCGCGTTTTGTTGTCGATCTGGTCGCTGCATACTACGAATTGCACCTGAGAGACCATGTAAAAGGAAAATTAATTGATTTGGGGTGTGGGAAAGTTCCGTTATACGACGCCTATAAAGCGTATATCACCGAATGCACCTGCACCGACTGGGCAAACACAAAACACACAAACCCCTATGTAGATCAAACCTGTGACTTGAATGACCCTTTGCCCTTTGCAACCGAATCATTCCACACTGTAATTCTTTCTGATGTTCTGGAGCATATCGCAAAACCTGATCAACTCTGGCTGGAAATGTATCGAATCCTAAAACCAGGTGGAAAAGTTATTCTGAACGTACCGTTCCTTTACAAATTGCATGAAGTCCCTCATGACTATTTTCGCTACTCAAAATATGCCCTCCAAAACTTTGCCACGGGTTCCGGATTTAAAATAATTCTGCTTCAGGAAATAGGCGGGCTTCCCGAAGTGATAACAGACCTCGTTTCTAAATTAGTAAGCTCCATACCCATAGTTGGCAAAGTGGGAGCAATGCTCATTCAGGAAACAAACAGTTTCTTATTGCGAACAAAACCGGGCAAGAGTCTTTCTTTGAAAACCAGAGACCTGTATCCCCTCGGCTATTTCGTCGTTGCAGCCAAGTAACTCAACCAAAGAGTAGGCGGTAACAATGCAAAAGCCTGTCATGAGATAACAGCTGTGTTACCGCCACCTTGTTATCCTCAACTGCATTAGTCTTCGATAGTAAAGATAATTCTACAGTGGATCTCCATTTAATCCCGTTCCTCGTAAGGTCAGGTAGAGAGATATTCTTTTCGTTAAAGTAGACAGGCCTGCCCAAATAAAGCATCATTAGAATATTACCATAACCTTGCGGTCTAATCGTGTTCATAACCAGGGCATCCATTCGTGATATAAATCTGAGGTATTCCTCGAAAGGCATATAGTGGTCAACAAATTCAAGGTCACCGTACCGATATGAAAGGTTTCTTTTCAAGAATGAAGCGTATTTTGTGTCTCCATATGAAACCGGGACAACCAAGCTGGCTTGCACTTTATGGGACTCAAGGAATCGGACAATATCCAAGTGATTGTTCGTGGGTGACGCAGAGTTGCCAATCATCAACAAGAGTCCTGGGCGCTCAAGATTACTCTCAGCGAAGCGATCGAGTTTTTCATATGGAAATGGGTTTTCGTAGAAAAAAAAACTCCATTTTGCATCAAGCGCCAGGCGGCGAACGGCAAAGACGTATTCTTCTTCCATCCATGTCAGTACATTTGCAATCTTCGCGTATGCCCGTTGTTTATAACGTTTGTGAAGCAACGTTACTTTAGCCTCAAAAAGCAACTCATTGAGCGAGAGACCCTTACCCACGAACCTATTCATAGTCTCCGGCTCGTAGCATATTTCGTCCAATTCAGAAAGGTTGTACAAATCTCCGCCCCAAATCACCCAGTTCAGCTCATTAAATTCATGCTTTGCTACCCAACGGTAGAGCAACGGCGTAAAATAATGGATGAATACTTTTTTATATTGCCTTGTGTCGCCTATGAATCTATCAAACGAATCAGTATACAACGACGCAAAAGGAATTTGACGTTTAATAGCGACCAGGCTCGTTCTATTTGTCCGCACCATGATTCGATTTTCCTCCAATAAACCCAAATCGAGGAGGTTATCGTAAAATGTGTTGATGAAACTATTATCCGGAACGATATGAAGGTTCATGAGCGCTGAAAATTTAACAGGTCTTTCTCAACCGTCTCAACCATACTCAGTTGTTTTGAACCCGGAGGATTATCCGGAAGATCATGTCGATTTCTTCCGGTGTCAATGTATCGAATAATGGCAAACACAGTGCCCGCTTCGAAATGCTGTCGGACACCGGGCATCGCGCGTGCCGGTTCACGTAAGGCAAATCTTCCAATGACGGGTAGAAATATCTTCTCGGATGGATCCAGTTCTGACTGAGCGTTTCCAGGACTTTTACCAGTAATTTTTCATCGTTAAAAATCACAGGATAATACGCATAGTTATAAAGGACATCGTCGGACCGTTGTGGTTTGACGCCCTGGAACGTGCCCATAAACTTATCATAGTGTTCCGACAATCTCCTGCGTGTGGCGATGATCTCATCGACGTACCTGAGATTGGTCAACCCCATGGCTGCATGAAATTCCGAATTTTTTCCGTTGATCCCCAGGTCGGCAAACCGGTCGGGACCATCGTGTCCGAAATTGCGCAGGTACGCGATCTTCTTCAGGAGTTCCGGGTCTTTTGTGACCACTGCTCCTCCCTCCACCGTGTGAAAAAGTTTGGTAGCATGAAAGCTGCAGGTGCTGAGGTCGCCGTATTCAAATATGGACTTGCCCCTGATCTTAACGCCAAAGGCATGCGCTCCGTCGTAAATTACCTTGAGGTTTCTCCTCCTGGCGATCTCGTCGATCCTCTCAACGTCGCATGGGTTTCCGTATACGTGGGTTGCCAGGATCGCCGTTGTCTCCGGAGTGATCGCTTCTTCAATTTTCGAAGGATCTATATTGCAGGTTGACGCATCGATATCGACAAAGACAGGTTCGCATCCTTCCCACACAATACTGCTGGTTGTCGCTACATATGAAAAAGGGGTTGTAAGGATCTTGCCTTTTAACCCCAGCGCCTTGATAGCAAGCTGAATGGCAATGGTGCCATTCGTTACAAAAAGCAGGTGTTTTACGTCCAGGTATTCCTTCAGTTTAAGCTCTAGCTCATTCACCAACGGACCATTATTGGTCAGCCAGTTGCGTTTCCAGATATCCTGAAGGTATTGCTGGTACTCCTGGATCGGTGGCAGAAAGGGTTTCGTAACTGGGATCATTTATTTATAATGCCGCAAAATAAGAACTATTTCCCACGGAATGACATTTTTCACCCGAGCGTTTATTTTGAAATACCTGCAGCTCGTGTAAAATGATCTTATGCTGCCCGGAAAGGGTTGATCAGTCCGATCTCATTCCGGTAAGCCCACCAGAGCAACCCGCCGCAGCACGCCACATAAAAAATGTGTGTAAGAAGCGCATGTTGGGTTCCGAAGACAGGCTCGAGAACAAGGATGACAGTCAACAGGATCAGAGGGGCAACAACCATCTTGAATGCGTTGAACCTGAACTCGAACATTTTTTCGAGTCCCCTTTTAAGTAAAATATTCTCCAGTACTGCGCTGACCAGGGAGGCGATGATCACACCGTAAACCGTAAGCCGGTTCATCAGTAAAACCATCAGAGCAATTTTCAGGCCCGACACCGCCAGGTAGATTAGGGGAAGGGGTTTGGAATATTTCATTATACCGTAGGGTACGGCGAAGAATAATCTCGCAGTCCTGAACAGGTATAGAACAGCCAGGTAGGGAATATACTGAATTGCGGAATGGTAGTCTTTCTTCGAAACGAATGTCTCGATCGCCCACGGTAATACCAGGATGCTTCCGCAGATAATGAGCATGACAACTGCGGTAAGGCCGTAATAATACCGATTGATCTGTGGCGATGAGCCCTTGTCTTCCTGGCTCATCACACTGCTGATTACCTTCGGGTAAAACGAGTTGTGCAGACTGTTCATCACCAGTTCAACAGGTATCAAACACTTCAATGCAAAATCATAGACACCAACATCCGAGAGCATCAGGAAAAACAGCATGATCACCCGGTCAAACTGATTGATCACCCATTGCAGCAGCTGGTAGACGAAGGTGTATGCGTTAAAGCTGAACGATGACCGCAACCAACCAAAATCATAATGAAAGCCAAACTCCCGGAAGATGCGTACCAACGCCCAGGCACAGGGTATGACAGAGCCGGCCAACCGGCCAATTACCGGTCCGGCGAGCGAGTTTGGATAAAGTTCAAGGCCGACAAAAATACATAACGCGATAACGGAAAATGATAAAACATTCGACCAGAGGAACGTCTCCGGTTTTTCACGGCTCTGCAGGAGGCTGCTATGTACTTTGAAGATCGCCTGGAATATTCCCGAGCCGACGGAGGCGAGGCCATAGGGATAAAATGAAACATCCTTATCCGGAAGAGCTACCTGAAACAGTATGCCGCCGGTACCGGTAAGGACAACGGACGCGGCCAGGCCAAGCAAAAGCATAAAAACGAATGCGGAACTTATAAAGACGGATAACCGGTTCGCATCGTGTTTTAACTCATGGTAATGAATGTAAACCGACGAATCGAAGCTGAATGTAACGACGATCTGCACCAGAAAAGTAAAGACCATATACACCGACAAGGCGCCATACAACTCCGTCGATAAATTGTGAATATAGAGCGGAAGCAATATAATGGCACTCGCCATCGGTAACATTCCGGCAACGGTATAGATGAGCGAGCTCCTGATGAAATTTTTGCTGATCAATTTTCCTGTTCTCCCTGCAAGTAAAGAGATTTGACGGTAATGCTAAAATGAACTTTCACAGGTATCGACTTCGCGGACCAAGCTCAAAGGAGCCCAGTCAGTTGCCGGGTGATCGCTCTTCTGGAGTATTTCAATCCGGCTTTTCGCGACAAGTCGACCTTTGCGTTCCTCCAGTCGTTAAACAACTCCATCACGCGGGTCTTGATCCCGTCAGGATCCGTACCCTCTATCAGCCCTCCGGCGCCGGCTTCTCTCAACAGGTTTGACGCGTCACCGTCCACCGGTCCCGTTCCGGCGATCGGTATGCCTGTAGCCAGGTATTCGAATAACTTTCCAGGCATATAACCTTCCGCATCCTTATAACCGGTGAGGACGATCAGCAAGACCGAGGAACGGCCGTACAGTGTCATCAACTCGCTATGGGGCACAGGCGGTGTAAACGTCGTGCGGAGCGCTATATCCGGGGATGCCCGAACAAAGGCTTTAAACTGGCTGTTCACTTCGCCCACAAAATCAACCTGAACGGCGGACCCGAATTCTTCATCGCTGCTCGCCAACTCGCCGATCGCGCGCATAAAGGGCCGTGGGTCGCATTTCTCGTTCACAACACCCACATGCCGGATAACGAATTGTTCCGTTGGTTCAACGCTGAGGTTTTCAAAATCAACGTGATCATAACCGTTGGTCAGCAAGTCTACTTTTCGTTTCGAAAGGTTTTCGAACTGACGAACATAAAACGGGGTAATGGTAATCACCCGGTCGGCCGATCGTAAAACCCGGGCTTCCATTTTCCTGTGAACTGCCCGTGCAAAAGACCCTGCATGCAGGCTGTCCAGGAAACCCCATTCGCTCCAGGGATCCCTGAAGTCTGCGAGCCATCGGATACCCGGGTTCTTTTTTTTCAGGTTGTACCCGATGAGGTGTACGCTGTGTGGCGGGCCGGTTGTGACGATCGTCCGGATATCGTTGTCCCTTAAAAAATCGCCGAGGAACCTAACGGATGGTCTAACCCAAAAAATGCGGGGGTCCGGGATGAACAGGTTTCCTCGTATCCAGGTGGTTATCTTTTGAAACGCGCTCGGCGCTTTTCCTGGAACGTCTGCGAGGGTGTCTCCTTTTTTCCGGGGTCCAAAGAATGACGACAACCGGGAAAACAGTTCGTATGGCTCCCAGATCGGAAAATGAATTACTTCCGCATCGGCGGGCACATCTTTCAGCAGCGATGGATCTTTGATGTCGAATGCGGGATTTTCGGGCGTAAAGACAAACGGTTTCCAACCGAATTCCGGCAGATACTTTACAAATTTAAGCCATCGCTGAACCCCGCTTCCCCCGCTGGGTGGCCAATAGTAAGCGATAATCAGCACTTTTTTATCCATTCACGGTTACCGGTTTGTGCGTTGTTGTCATTCGTTATCGGGGTGATGAGAAATCAATTTAATTATTCCGTCCAAATCGGCGGGATTCATCCATACCATGCCGGCGTCGCGCCTGAACCAGGTCATTTGTCTTTTTGCGTATCTCCGGGAATTTTGGCCCAGGAGCCTGATCGCTTCATTACGGTCATACCGGCCTTCCATAAAACCGAATATCTCGCTGTATCCCACCGTTTGAAGCGCATTGTGTTCCCGGTATGGATAGAGGCCTTCTGCTTCCTCAAATAATCCTTCACGGATCATCTTTTCCATCCGGGTGTCGATACGTTCATACAATTCCAGCCGCGGGAGTTCGAGCCCGATCTTCACGACGGAGAAGCTATGCGTAGGTCTAGTCTGTGTCCGGAACGAACTGATCGACGCTCCGGTACCGATGACAACTTCCAGGGCGCGGATCAGGCGGTGCGGATTTTGAATATCAATGTTTTCGAAGTGAGCGGGATCCAGCGTTTTTAACTTTTGCTGCAGGACAGCCACACCATGGGTTTTGAATTCCCGTACCAGCGTCTCCCGTATCGCGGGGGCAACTTCAGGGATATCGTCGAAGCCATCGCAGACGGCGCGGATGTACAAACCCGATCCGCCGCAAAGAACGACGTGGTCGTGCGTTTTGAACAGCGTGTTGATCAATTCCAGCGCTTCACGGCCGTACCGCGCGGCGTCGTACGGTTCATGTATCGAGTGACTGTTAATAAAATGATGTTTTACCTCGCTGAGTTCCGAGGCAGAAGGTTTTGCCGTGCCGATGGTAAGCTCCCTGAACAGCTGCCGGGAATCGGCTGAAACGATCTCTGTCCCGAAATGTTTGGCAACGGAGATGGCCACGGCTGTCTTACCCACAGCAGTCGGGCCGGCGATGACGATTAGTTTTTTACCAAACATGGTCCAGGCGGCAAGTTAGCAGTAAGTGTGAAAGGGTAAAAGGCCGGATCCGTCGGGGCACTTTTTCCAGTTACGGACTATTTCTTATCTTTGCCCCTGAAATAAACCACTATAATGATCAAATATACCACCCAGTTTTTGACAAAGTTTGAAGATATGATTGCGGAGTCCGATTATACGCTCCGTTATGAAAAGGGAAACTTTAAGTCAGGTTATTGCGTGTTGAAGGATCAAAAGATCATCATCGTTAATAAATTCTATACTACCGAGGGCAAAATCAACGCCCTCCTGGAAATTCTCAGGAACGTGGAGCTCGACGGAACCCGTTTCACGGAGAAAAGCCAGAAACTCTACGAAGAACTGACTCAACAGGAAGCCGCTTGAAAATCACTTTTCTGGGCAGTGGTACCTCACAAGGTGTGCCGGTCATCGGTTGTACATGTGAAGTATGCCAGTCGCTCGATTACCGTGACAAACGGCTCCGTTCGTCTATCCGGGTGGAGGTGGAAGGGCAGAGTTTCATCATCGATGCAGGCCCCGACTTCAGGCAGCAGATGCTCCGCGAGAATGTAAGACGTGTTGACGCCGTAATATTTACCCACGCTCACCGCGATCATACCGCCGGACTGGACGACGTAAGGGCTTACAATTTTCTCCAGGAGATGGATATGCCGGTCTACGGAACGGAGTCTGTCATGGATCAGCTTAAGATAGAATACGCTTACGCCTTTGCCAAAGATGCCTACCCGGGGATCCCGCGACTAACCCTAAACCTTGTAGACGTAGAACCCTTCTCCGTTAATGGGGTGACCATCACTCCCCTCCCGGTGATGCACTTAAAGTTGCCGGTACTGGGATTCCGCTTCGGAGATTTCAGCTACATCACCGATGCAAACTATATCCCCGACGAAACGATCGAGAAGCTGCAGGGAACAGAAACACTCGTACTGAACGCGTTGCAAATCCAGCCCCATGTGTCACATTTCAACCTGGCGGAAGCCATTCAGATGGTGAACAGGATCCGGCCGAAAAAAACATACTTCACCCATATCAGCCACAAACTCGGTCTGCACGCTCACGTTGAAAAGAATCTGCCCGATGGAATTTTACTGGCCTACGACGGGCTGGAGATCTCAAGCCATTAGGGGAACCGTATTTGTGACTTTCGTCGGAGGGGAAAACAAATCAGGGTACCGGTTTATTGCGGCATTCGCAGTTATGTTATTTTAGGATTAAGCTTTGCACAACAATTATTTCTTTCTGCATCACCTGACACGATCTCTTGAAAAGAGACTCGCAGGAACCGTTGTATCCGAATGCTTCAGTCAAAATAAAGATGAGTTGATTATCCGGTTTGAGACGGCCACAAGTCCCTTCTTCCTCAAGGCGAGTTTACCTGCTTCATTTTCCTGCCTTTCTTTTCCCCGTAGTTTTTTCCGCGCCCGTAAGAACAGTGTGGATCTTTTTGGCGCATTGATCGGTCAGCGCGCTCAACACATTCAACAGTTTACCAATGAACGGAGTTTTGCCGTACACTTCGGCAACGCGTACTCCCTTCTTTTTAAAATGCACGGGAATCGCGCAAACGTCCTTCTGTTCCATGAAAACCAACCCGTTGAACTGTTCAAAAACAATATGACAGCGGACCTCGATCTGTCGATTGAGCACATGGATCGCCAGATCTCGTGGACGTTTGACGAGTTCCTCAAAAACCATGACAACCTTCATTCAGCCTATTTTACTTTTGGAAAATGGATCTGGACCTATTTGGATGACAAAGGTTTTGCCAATGCACCCAAAGGGGACCAATGGAGACTGATCGAGTCCACGTTGCAGGAATTGGCAAAACCGGTTTTTTTCGTTTCTGAAATGGGAGAAAAACTTGTTCTCACCCTGTTGCCGGTCGGTCGGCCGCTGCGAACATTTTCGGATCCGGTGGAAGCGTTGAATGATTTTTTCTTCGCGTACACGCAGCATGAGGCCTTCAGGATTGAAAAAGCGGCCGCGCTGTCGTCACTAAGGGAGCGCCTGCAAGGTTCGGCAGCTTATTATGAGAAGACATATCAGAAACTAAACTCCGTTACAACCGACAATAATTACAAGGTGTGGGCCGACTTGCTTATGGCCAACCTGACGACTATCCAGCCGGGCCTGGATCGCGTGACACTTCCCAGTTTTTATGATCCGGATCAATTCATTGAGATCAAACTCAAACGAGACCTCAGTCCGCAGAAAAATGCGGAGTTATACTATAAAAAATCAAAAAATCAGCAGTCCGAGGTGGATCGTCTTCAACAGATATTGAACAGCAAGACGGCGGAGATCGCCCGTATAAAAGATCAAATCCTGAAAATTGAAGGGGAAACCGATCTCAAAAAGCTGCGATCTATTGTTGATCCGTTGGGGACTGTAAAGCTTCCTGCGGAATCCCGGGAGGCACTGCCCTATCATGAGATGGACTTTCAGGGGTTTAAGATTCTCGTCGGAAAGAATGCGCAAAGCAACGATAAGCTCACGCTGAAGTTTGGTTATAAAGAAGACCTGTGGCTACACGCAAAAGATGTGGCCGGGTCGCATGTGCTGGTGAAATACCAGTCCGGGAAAAAATTTCCAAAGGAAGTTATTGAGCGGGCGGCGCAGGTGGCCGCTTTTTATTCGAAAAGAAAAACGGATTCCCTTTGTCCTGTAACGGTTACGCCGCGAAAATTTGTGCGGAAACGAAAAGGCGATCCTGCCGGCGCGGTGATCGTGGAACGGGAAGAAGTGATCCTGGTGGAACCAAAACGCTAAAGGAAGTTCACGAATGACAATCACCGCCCGTCAGATACCGGCTGATGAATGGCATTCGTGAGACACCTGTCACTTCACAATATTGATCTTTATTGTATTCGTACGTGCCTTATCCTGTATCGGCATACTGGCCAGCACGATAAATATGTCACCCGATTTTACGTGGCCTTCGCTTTTTAATACGCTCTCTACATCGGCGATCGTTTCGTCGGTCGAGTTTGTCTTGTTATAAAGATAAGCCTGCGAACCCCATACAAGGTTGATCTTATTCAGCAACGCTTTGTTACTTGTAAAAACGAAGATATTGGCATTCGGCCGGTAGGCCGACGATTGATATGCCGTATATCCTGATTGGGTCATGCCGACAATGGCTTTTGCCCCCACATCCTTCGCCAGTTTACAGGCAGCCAACACAAAATTATCATGGATATAAGTAGGCGATTTTTTATCGACGTCCCGGAAGCGGTAGTATATGGAGGGATTTTTTTCAACGGAAGCGATGGTACGGACCATACTGCGGATCACTTCGAGCGGGTATTTTCCGGATGCTGTTTCGGCGGAAAGCATGAGGGCATCGGCACCATCCATAACGGCATTGGCAACGTCATTGGTTTCAGCGCGTGTCGGCCTTGGGTTTTCGATCATACTCTCCATCATCTGCGTAGCTACAATGACGGGTTTACCCGCTTTGTTGCACTTTTCAACGAGCATCTTTTGCACCATAGGCACTTCCTCCATCCAGATTTCTACACCCAGGTCACCACGAGCCACCATGACGGCGTCTGTAGCTGCAATGATCTCGTCGATGTTGCTGAGCGCTTCCGGTTTTTCGATCTTGGCCACGATGCGCGCGGCGGATTTATGGGCGTCGATGATTGCCCGCATAGAGGTAATATCTTCGGCTCTGCGGACGAACGACAATGCGATCCAGTCGACGTCGTTGGCCAGACCGAATTCAAGATCCTTCAGATCCTTTTCTGTAAGTGACGGCGCAGACACCTTGGTAAACGGAAGGTTGATACCTTTTCTGGACTTCAACGGACCACCATATACCACTTCCGTTACGACATCGATATCACGAATCTCAGTTACTTTCAGTTCCAGTTTTCCATCGTCGATAAGGATCATATCTCCGATTTTCACATCCTTGGGTAGTGTTTTGTAGGATGTACTTACCAATTCCCGGTTACCCAGGACTTCGCGTGTCGTGATGATGAGTTCCTGACCACGCTCGATGGTGATATTGGGTTCCATCTCATTTACCCGGATCTTTGGTCCTTGCAGATCCTGGAGAAGGCACACCCGGGTTCCCAGTTCTTCGTTGAGCTGACGTACGTTTTTGATTACTTTCAGATGGTCCTCGTGCGTTCCATGCGAAAAATTCAGCCGGAAAACATCCACGCCTTCCTTAATAAGAGCGTGGAGCATGTCTTTGGAACTTGAGGCAGGGCCAACAGTGGCAACAATTTTCGTTTTGTTAAACGATACTTTTTCTAGCATATGGTTATAAGTAAATCGAATTGATGCGGATATAGTGATATGAACAACCCATTTGCAATTAAAAGATAAAGTTCGACTTCGACTTCAAACCATCTAACGGGATCATGGCAGCGAGTTGAACAGAAGCGATGGATTTGATTGAATGGATTAATTGCTGATGAGTATACTGTTCTTCCATATCAGCCAAAATTATAAAATCGTAATGAGGAAACTCAGGGATTAGGAAATACTTTCCTGCATCCGGGTCCGAAGGCTTGTTTTTGAACATTTTCAATCGATTGAGCTGGGTTTGATAGGAATAGAAAGAAAAAGACCTTTCCTCGTTGTTCCGGAAGCCGACGACCAGATCCGCTTGTTTGACCAGCTGGATATTCAGGGCCTGGTTGATCTCCCAGGCCAGCTTATACCCTTTTGCGGAGGAGATCAGGCCGAGCAATTCGAAATCAAATTCATAGTCGATGATTAATTTGCTTTTCTTCATTTTCAGCGTTCTGAACGCGACTTTGAGGCCTAAATGGCAAGATCAAAAAAGTTTGACAATATTGCCGCAAATCTCTTTCTTTGCACAGATTTTAAAATCACTAAACCGTAAAAACATGTCTGAAATTGCACAAAAAGTAAAACAGATCATCATCGAGAAACTTGGTGTTGAGGAATCTGAAGTTACTCCTGAAGCGAGCTTTACCAACGACCTTGGTGCTGACTCCCTTGACACCGTAGAGCTCATCATGGAGTTCGAAAAGGAATTTAACATTTCTATCCCAGACGATCAGGCCGAGAATATTTCAACTGTTGGCCAGGCAATTTCATACCTGGAACAAAATGTGAAGAAATAATTGGTAACTGCCTCATTACAACCACACCCCATTAAAAATGACATTGAAGCGAGTAGTCGTTACTGGACTAGGTGCACTCACCCCCATCGGCAATACTTTGCCGGAATACTGGGAAGGATTAAAGTCCGGTAAAAGCGGAGCCGCTCCCATCACCCGTTTCGATGCCTCTCGTTTTAAAACGAAGTTTGCCTGCGAAGTCAAGAATTTCGACATCGGCGACTTTATGGACAGGAAGGAAGCCCGAAAGATGGACCCTTTCGCCCAATTTGCCATGGTGGCGGTCGATGAGGCTATAAAAGATTCAAACCTCCCGTTAGCTGATCTAGACCCCGATAGAGTTGGTGTGATCTGGGGCTCGGGTATCGGGGGGTTGCTTACTTTCCAGGAAGAAGTCAAGACATATGCGAAGGGCGACGGGACACCCCGTTTTAACCCATTCTTTATTCCAAAAATGATCCCGGATCTGAGCGCCGGTCATATTTCCATTAAGTACGGATTCCGGGGTCCCAATTTCGTAACGGTATCGGCGTGCGCATCCTCCACAAACGCTATTTACGATGCCTTCACGTACCTGCGGCTAGGTAAAGCGGATATTATCGTGTCCGGAGGATCGGAGGCAGCCGTGTGCGAGGCGGGTGTCGGTGGATTTAATGCCATGCGGGCACTGTCCGAACGAAACGACTCGCCGGAAACCGCTTCTCGTCCCTACGATCTCAACCGCGACGGATTTGTGCTGGGCGAAGGAGCCGGAGCATTGATCCTCGAAGAGTATGAGCACGCAAAAAAACGCGGTGCCAAAATTTACGGGGAAGTCCTCGGCGGCGGGATGTCTGCCGACGCGTATCACATCACCGCACCACACCCCGAAGGAGCCGGTATCACCCGTGTAATGTACAATGCCCTCGAAGATGCCCAGGTCACTACCGAGCAGATCGACTATGTCAATACGCACGGTACCTCTACCCCCCTTGGCGATATCGGTGAGATCAAAGCCATACAGAAGGTCTTTGGCGCTCATGCTTATAAAATGAACATCAGCTCCACAAAATCCATGACCGGACACCTGCTGGGTGCTGCCGGCGCAATCGAAAGTATCGCCTGCCTCATGGCGATCAATCACTCGATTATTCCGCCCACGATCAACCATTTTACCGATGATCCGGGTCTCGATCCCAAACTCAACCTCACCTTTACCCATTCACAGGAAAGAGCGGTAAACATTGCCCTGTGCAATACATTTGGCTTCGGCGGTCACAACTTTTCGATCATTTTCAAAAAGTTCGTTGCCTAAGTTCCGCTCTCTGCCTTATTCAGCCGAAATCGTGCCGGTACATATTATTTAACGATTGCGGTTATTTACTAAATTAGCAGCCGCTAACTTTCAATTGAATATCACTTGGTTTGGAAGATCCTTAAGATTCCTAAAGGGAAATCGAAAAACGACAAAATGCTTGTTTCGGCTATCCAGAATATAGCCGGCTTCACACCTTCCAACCTGGAGCTTTATCGCCTTGCGACAGTTCACAGTTCCATCGCAAAAGAAAACGGGCAAGGTTATAAAGAATCAAATGAACGACTGGAATACCTGGGGGATGCGATTCTGGGGGCAGCCGTAGCGGACTTCCTGTTCAAAAAATTTCCCTTTAAACCGGAGGGATTCCTCACCGAGATCAGATCGAGGATCGTCAACCGCGAGGCGCTTAACCTGCTCGCCAGGAAGATCGGCGTTGCCAATATCGTTCAGTTCGATCAGAAAAATGCTCACCTGCAGCAGGTCATCCTGGGAAATACACTGGAAGCAATAGTCGGAGCGATATACCTTGACAAGGGTTATATCCGGACAAAAAAATTCGTGATCGATAAACTTATCAATCCGAACTACGACGTTGACGACCTGGTGAATTCCGATTCAAACTTCAAGAGTAAAATCATCGAATGGTCACAGCGGGAAGGGAAAGATGTCCGGTTTGAAATCCTGAATGTTAAAAAAGGCCGGAACCATAAAGAGTTTACAGCACAGGTATTCGTCGATAACGAAGCAAAAGGAACCGGCTACGGCAACAGCAAGAAAAAAGCCGAACAGGATGCTGCCTTTAAAACTTGCGAGATGCTGAAGTTGTTAAATAATTAATCCACAGGTAACACGGTCCGCCCGAATACGGACTTTCGATCAACACTGGCCCATTACAACGTGAGAAAACTTAGAATTGGAGGCGCGACAGTCAATCAGATTCCTTTCGATTGGAAAAACAATACGGAAAATATTATCGCCGCCATTCAGGATGCGATCCGGCAGGGTGTAAAGATCCTCTGCCTGCCTGAGTTGTGCATTACCGGGTACGGCTGTGAGGATTCGTTCCTGAGCGACTGGATACCGGAAAGAGCCTGGAAAGAACTCCTGCACATAAAAGAATTTTGCGCGGGTATTACCGTCAGCGTGGGACTTCCCCTGCGATTGGGGGAGATCACGTACAACGGCGCCTGCGTGATCAGCGATAAAAAGATCCTGGGCATCACGTTAAAGCAAAACCTGGCCAGAGATGGCGTTCACTATGAACCACGATGGTTTGATCCCTGGCCTTCGGGCAGGGTTGACGAAACAGTGCGCGGAGGCGAGCGTATTCCCCTGGGAGATATCACGTATGAAGTGGATGGTATCCGTTTTGGTTTTGAAATCTGTGAAGATGCCTGGCGTAAAACCAACCGGCCGGGATACCGGTTGTGCGAAAAAGGCGTCGATCTGATCCTGAATCCCAGCGCCAGTCATTTTGCTATGATGAAGAGCCTGCTGCGCGAAAAAGAAGTAGTTTCGGATGGGTCCCGCATGTTCAATTGCGTTTATGTTTTTGCAAATCTACTGGGAAACGAGGCGGGAAGGATGATCTACGATGGCGATATTATCATCGGGCAGCGAGGACAACTGATCGGTGTCAATAAGCGGTTCTCGTTCAGGAGTTATAATATTCTTTCCCTGGATATCGACTTCGATGACCCCTCTAAGTCCCAGCAAATTATTTCCGCCGACAACAAAGAGCAGAACGAGGAACTCGCGCAGGCTGTAGCGCTCGGTTTATTCGATTACATCAGGAAAAGCAAGGCAAGAGGTTTTGTGCTATCGCTCAGTGGTGGCGCCGACTCATCGGCATGCGCGATCATGGTCGCCGAGATGGTCAGGCGCGCTTCGGATGAACTCGGCTGGGAAAAATTCAACAGCGTTCTTGGCCTGAAAAGTACCATTGATCACTGGAAGGCTGGTGTCGGGGAACTGCTGGCCTGTGCTTACCAGGGGACAAAAAATTCCTCCACCGCAACCCTCGAGGCAGCGGAGCAACTCGCAGCCTCGATCGGCGCCAGGTTTTTTCATTGGAATATAGACGATGAAGTAGCTTCCTATACCCGGAAAATCGAAACATGCATCGGACGCAGCCTGGAATGGGAAACCGACGATATCACCCTTCAGAATATCCAGGCACGCACACGGTCTCCGATAATCTGGATGCTGGCGAATACAAGGCGGGCCGTACTGCTTACCACCTCCAACCGAAGTGAAGGCGATGTAGGCTATGCTACGATGGATGGCGATACCAGCGGGAGCTTCGCTCCTATCGCCGGCCTGACAAAGGTATTTATCCTGCAGTGGCTTCGGTGGGCGGAAAAAGCGTGTGACCACACGGGGCTTCGATTCGTCAACAACCTTGAACCAACGGCGGAGCTGAGGCCGTTGTCGAGGGAACAGACCGACGAATCGGACCTGATGCCTTATTCCATTCTCGTAAAAATAGAAAAACACGCCATTGCCGACCGGAAATCGCCGCCGGAGGTATTTGAGGCTATGAAAGGGGAATATGAGCACCAACCCCTGAAAGCGCACATCGCGAAGTTTTTCCGGTTGTGGGCAGCCAATCAATGGAAGCGGGAAAGGTTTGCCCCGGCGTTCCACCTGGACGACATTAATGTTGATCCGCGCACCTGGTGCCGTTTTCCCATCCTCTCATCCGGCTTTGGCGACGAACTCGACCAACTGGAAAAAATCAAATAATTAGCCGGTTTAGGGGAAATTAAGGGAAAATAGGTGCCGCTGCCAAAATCCCCTTTGGGAAATTCAGAATAACTACAGTTTCGGCAGCTTCTATTGTTGTTTTCGGTCACCTCAAATTGGCATTTGTAATTATATTTGCCGCTTATGACAATACTGAATTACATTATCTGGAACGGTAGCCCGGAGATTTTTTCCTTCGGATCATTTGCCCTACGCTGGTATGGCCTGTTTTTCGCGCTGGGTTTTCTCATCAGTCAGCAGATCCTGTATTACATATTCAAAAAAGAGGGGAAACCGGAAAAAGATGTCGATACCCTCACGATCTACATGGTGGTTGCAACCATTATCGGTGCACGCCTGGGCCACGTCATTTTTTATCAGCCCGAGATTATTTTTGAGGAACCACTGAGTATTTTCCTGCCCTTTGAACTCGATCCTTTCCGTTTCACGGGATTACAGGGTCTGGCCAGTCACGGCGGCGCTATCGGGATTTTATTTGCTCTCTGGCTTTACAGCAGAAAGAACAAACCGGGGCAGTCGTACTTGCAGGTGGTGGACAGGATCGTCATTCTGGTTGCCCTGACAGGCGCGCTGATCCGGCTCGGTAATTACTTCAATTCGGAAATCATCGGTCTTCCTACGGACAAAGGTTACGGGGTGGTGTTTGTAAGCAAACTAACCGAATCGCTGCACGACAAGCGTGTCGACCGGGAGGGAATCGTGGAGTCTGTAGTTTATAAAGGAAATGATTCGATACCCAAGGGGAGTAACGGAAGAATCCCGCTGAATATATACATCTTCTTCAAAAAAGGAACATCGGACAGCCAGGCTGAAAATTTCTGCAACTTCACGGTCAGGAATATGCTGGCCAATACGCTATACGAATATTTTGATGCGGCCGGACAAAACACCAGCATCGATGTTACCGCGCAGTCCGACGGATTGTTCGCTGCCCGGATCAGCACCTTCGGGATAGCGAGGCACGCGGCGCAGCTGTACGAATCCATTGCCTGTGTTTTTCTTTTCGTCCTGCTTTTCTGGATATGGTATAGAGAGAAGAACGACCTTCCTTCGGGGAGACTACTGGGAATATTCCTGATCTGGTGTTTCGGGTTACGGTTTCTTTTTGAATACCTGAAGGAAAATCAGGAATCGTTCGAGGATAATATGGTATTAAACATGGGGCAAATTTTAAGTATTCCACTGGTCATTGCGGGTATTGTTATTTTGTTGTTATCCTTCCGGAAAAAGGAGCAGCAAATCTCCTGATTTAGCACAGGTACCCGTTAAACGTGTCACGCCGGGAGGAGTCTTAGTGTTACGAGATGCGGGCAATTATTTTCTTCGTTATATGTATTCTGTGGGTGCAAGGTGCTGTTGCAGCACCGGATAATTATGCCCTGGATTCCCTGAAGCGTCCCACGAAAAGCAAGTTAGCACCGGACAGCGCCGGAAGGTTCATTCATATCAACCGGATTTTTATAGTCGGGAACCGGATTACAAAAGACCAGATCGTACTACGCGAGCTTACGTTGAAGACGGGTGATATCGTTTACAGTACCGAACTCGCCATTATCCTCGATATGGATAAGAAAAAACTGATCAACACCCGGTTGTTCAATACCGTCGAGATAAAAACCCTGGAATTTCAACCCGACCAGCTGGACCTTCTGATTGAATTGAATGAACGCTGGTATACGTTTCCGGCGCCGATCTTCGAGCTGGCTGACCGGAATTTTAACGAATGGTGGCAAAACTACGGTCATGATTTTAAAAGGGTCAACTACGGACTCCGTCTCTACCAGTACAATATGCGTGGCCGGAATGAGACGCTACGCCTTACGGCACAGTTCGGTTTTCAGCGAAGGTTTGAACTCAGTTACCGGTTCCCGTACATTGATCGCAAGCAAAAACAGGGACTGATCCTGGATTTCGATTTTTCGGAAACAAAAAACCTGGCGTTCCGGACACTGGACCACAGACTCGATTTCCTCAAGTCGGACGAACTATTGAAAATAACGAGAGGAGGAGGCCTTACTTACACGTACAGGAAATCCTTTTATACCTCGCATGCCCTGCGGGTTGAATACCGGAGCACATCGATTAACGATACGATCGCCAGCCTGACTCCAAATTATTTCGGCGAAGGGAAAACTTCGCAGCGCTTTGGTACGATCGCTTATCAATATACGTCAGACCACCGCGACTACGTCGGTTATCCGCTCACGGGCTACTTTCTTACAGCCAGTGCCGCACAACTGGGTATTGGAAACAAGGATAACGTGGACAAGTTCGAACTGAATGCAGTCTTCGCGAAATTTATGAACCTTGGCCGCAGTTTTTATCTTTCGAATAATACCGTCGGCTACTGGAGTTCTCCAAACAAACTCCCCTATGCGATCTACGGAGCGCTGGGATATAAGAAGCAACTCGTTCGCGGTTATGAAGTATACGTCATTGAAGGACCATATTATTTTCTTAACAAAACCACGTTCAAAAAAAGGATCTTCTCCCGAACCTATAACTGGAACCTGATGCCTCTCCGGCAATTCCGTTATATTCCTCTTTCCGTTTTTCTGAAATCCTACGCCGACCTTGGCTATGTCAAGAACTATGAGGACTATGAGATCGGAACCAGGCTGACGAACAAGGTTTTAACGGGAATCGGGGCCGGTGTGGATATTGTGGCCTCCTACGACGCCGTGTTCCGGTTTGAGTACACCTTTAACGGCGAAGGTGAAAGAGGGTTTTTCTTTCATATCAAAAAGGAATTTTAATACTTCCACTTTTTTTTCCCACCCTTCTTGTCGTACTGATACCAGTCACCCACCCGCTCGCCTTCCTTGTATTCCCCTGAATAAGTAAGCTTCCCGGAATCATCAAAAAATTTCCACAGTCCATGCTCTTTTCCGTCCCGGTACATTCCATCCTGCATCAGAATACCACGGTCACTGAATATCTTCACAGGTCCGTTCGGTAATCCGTTTTTATAAAACAGGATTCGTTCGGGTTTTCCCGTTTCATGAAAGTAAGTCCATTTGCCTGCATACTGACTTCCTTCGTAGACTCCTTTCCGTTCAAGGGAACCACCGGGATAATAGTAGGTCGCCGAGTCTTCCAGGCTCCCGTTTCGCCAGTTCTCAATGCCCTGAATATTTCCGTCCGGGAAAAAATAGGTCACTTCGCCATGAAGCCTGCCATGAAGAAAGTTTTCGGTAGCCAGCTTCCCGCCCGATGGGTAAAAATACTCCCACTGGCCCTCCTTTTTTCCCTCCACTGTGTTCCCCTTTTCCCGCGCGAAGTTCCGTTGATCCTGTTGTCCTTGTTTTTCCTGCGCAAACAACGTGGAGCAATAAAGTACACATAACAAAAGATGAAGGGAAATCTTGACAAGCATAGGGAGATTTTGTTATCTTAAAATTACAAATATTTACCCGTTGTGATTAAAGCGTTACCGTTGGCCGTGATACTAACGTCATGCCATTACTTTTTATTTGGTCAAAGTTCATCCACACTGATCGGCGCCCGGGCCAGTGGCATCGGTTATGCGTCCTCGTGCCTCGGCGACGAATGGTCTGTCTTCAATAACATCGGCGGACTTGCGTCCGTGAATTCTCCTGTTGCGGCATTTGCCGGAGATATTCAACCGTCCTTCGCTCCTTTCAGCAGGGCAGCCGTGGTTGCCGCGGTGCCGTTGAAAACCGGAGTAACCGGTTTAGGTATGTTTCGTTTCGGCGATGATCTCTACAATGAACAGATCGTTTCAGCGGGCTACGCCAGTACGTTCGGTCTTGCTTCCCTCGGACTAAAAATAAACTACATCCAATATAATGTGACAGGCTTTGGCAGAAAGGGTTTATTTACGGTCAGCCTGGGTGGTATCGCCGCGCTAACGACACGGCTATCTATCGGGGCACACATCATCAATGTGAATCAACCGGCGCTCGCCCCGGAATTCGATGAGAGACTTCCTACCATTCTCATTGCGGGCTTATTGTTCCGCCCTTCCGCCAATACGCTCATCACCACGGAACTGGAAAAAGACCTGGACTTTGGTCTCACCTGGAAAGCCGGTATAGAATATCAGGCCTATAAAAAATTCGCCTTCAGAACAGGCTTCAACCTGTACCCGGCATCCGGCTTCCTGGGATTTGGAATGAAGTCAACCCATGTTGTGTTGGATTATACTTTTCAATACAGGCCGCTACCCGGCTCCAGGCATCAGGCGGGTATAGGATACAAATTCGGGAAACGGGAAAAAAAATGAAAACGGCGACTCTATACCTGTGTATTCTTGCGACCGCCGTTTCGGCGCAGGACTTTCCACGGAAGGAGATTGACCTTACCAGAATTGCCGACGAATGGTATACTTCCCGGGAGTTGGATGCAAACCACGAAGAGATTTTCGAAAACCTGGCCCAATTACTCGCTCACCCGATCAACCTAAACAGGGCTACCGGAGAGGACCTTCGCTTCCTGAACATCCTGTCGGAAGAACAGATAAAAAATCTGATCAATCACAGGACAGAAAACAAAAATCTATTGTCCGTTTATGAACTGCAGGCAGTGCCAGGTTTTGACCTGGAGACAATCTATACATTGGTACCGTTTGTCACAGTACCTGACCCGTACGGATTGCTTGACGCGTCGCTTTGGACACGTATCCGGCACGAAAGCGATAATTACCTTTTAGTGCGTTACGATCGAAGGATTGAAAGCAGTAAAGGAGAGCATGCCGATATCGCCGAACGTTTTTCCGGGTCACCGGATAAACTCTCGCTTCGGTTTCGGACCAGCCGCGCCGGTGATTTCAGCGCCGGATTCACGCTTGAAAAAGACGCCGGTGAAAAGATCCGGTGGAATCCGGACCAACGCCTCTATGGATTTGACTACATCTCCTGCCATGTACAGTTGCAGAACAAAGGGAGGCTGAAGAACCTTGTTGTCGGGGACTATCAGTGCCAGTTTGGGCAGGCCGTTATGCTTGGTGGTATCTTTGGAACCGGCAAAGGGTCGGAGACTATTACCGCTGTGCGGAGAAGCAACGTCGGTGTCCTGCCTTATGCCTCATCCAACGAAAGTACGTTTCTCCGTGGAGTGGCAGGCACGGTGCAGGTGCTTCCGAAATTCTACCTCACCGGTTTTTTCTCCGGCACACACCGCGACGCAAACGTGCCCGAGGACTCCTTGACAGAGTCATCTGCTTCCTCCCTGCTTGTAACCGGTCTTCACCGGAATGCGCGTGAACTGTCCATGCGAAAAAAAATCTCAAACGCGGATTGGGGTTCTGTATTTCAATACAAATCCCACCGTATCGAAGCGGGAATGATGTTGCATGCTTCCAGGTTCGGCGTGCCTCTGATCCGCGACTCAACGGTCTACAACGGGTTTGTATTCCGGGGTACGGCACATACCAACATCGGCGTGTACCTGAACCATACATTTCAGGGTTTTTCTTTATTCGGAGAGTACGCGCGATCGATCGGAGGCGGGGCGGCGCTCTCAGGCGGGATCTTGTGGAGTCCGGGTTCATCGTTCGATCTCGCCATCCTCTATCGGAATTTTGCCCGCGATTTTCATTCCTTCTATTCAAACGCACTGAGCGAAAACAGCACGACGCAGAATGAAAGGGGAATTTATTGGGGATGGAAATACCGGATCGCCCGCAAAGTGACGTTAGCGGGATACGTCGACCTCTTTCAATTCCCATGGTTGCGATACCGCAGTTATGCGCCAACTTCGGGACATGAATGGCTTTTCCGGGTCACTTACCAGCCAGCCCGGAAAGTTATGCTCATTGTCCAGGGACGGGAGGAATCAAAATCCAGGAACAGCCCGGACGTCCCCTCCAACTTGTACCGTCAGCGACAGGGATTAAAGCACAACTACCTGTTCACCGCCGACTATGGTTTAAGACAGAAACTTCATTTAAAGACGAGAGCCCAGTTCAGTACCTTCGCTATTAACGGGAGAACGACGAAAGGATTTGCACTCATGCAGGACATCCAGGCAGAAACGGGAAGATTCCAGGTAACGGGAAGGTATGCCCTGTTTAACACCGAAGACTACGATAACCGTCAATATGCGTATGAAAACGATGTCCTGCTGGCCTATTCTATGCCGGCGTACGATGGAACCGGGGTGCGAAAGATCCTGATGGTTGAATATAAAATGAATAAACACCTGAGTTTTTGGATCCGGTACGCCGGTACACGTTACGTGAATAAAGAAAAAATCGGATCAGGGTTGGATACAACGGAGGGAAATATGCGAAACGATGTTAAATTTCAGATACGATTCAGGTTTTAAAATATTCAAGTCCTTTTCCCCGAGCCCATGCATGCCGTAGATCAGATCACGCCCGAAATTTTGCTGGTTATGTGTATCGGGGGGATAGCCTTTATTCTGATTTTTAAAGCCATCTTCCGGAAGGGCAGGTAAGGTTTGTCGCCGAATTTAATCATTATTGAGCGGGTCTGCCGACTAACTACAGTATTAATCGTCAGGATGATTTTATAATACCGGACCCCGGTGGTTATTTGAGGGCACAATCAAACATTCCTATGAAAACCAAAATTAGTTTAATGCTGGCGCTGGTATTTGTCTCGCATCTTATGTCTGCGCAAGTCACCAAAAAGGTACTTGAGTTGCCTGAGTTCAAAAGTATATATGTGAATTCAAACTACACGGTTTATCTCAAGCAAACGAACAAGCAGGAAGTTACTATTGAAGCACTGACGGAAATTTTTTCAGTGACCGAAGTAAAAGTGGAGAATGGTATATTGATGGTGAACGTGGAGCGTAAGCCCGACAATCCGAATAAGAGCTTGTGGGCGAAGATCGATGATATTAAATTAAATCCCACGATGAAGCTATACGTCAGTGTTAAAAACATAAATGATTTGCAGGTTAACGGTGGTGGTAAGATTGTGTCAGAAAATTCCATTGCAACAGACTATGTTACGTTAGGTGTTTCCGGTAACGGAAGTCTGGATGTGGATCTGAAAGGAAACACCATTAAGGCAGAAGTCAGCGGGAGCGGAACGATGACACTTCGGGGCTATGCGACCTCCATCGATGCGTTTGTCAGTGGCCCGGGAACTATTAACGGTTTTAATTGTACACTTGAGACAGCTAAAGTTAAGGTTAGCGGATCCGGTTTGTGCCAGCTCAATGTATCCAGCAATCTGGATGCGTTGGTGTTGGGTAACGGAACGATAAAACACAAGGGAAATACGAAGTCGGCACAAAAGAAAATCTATGGTTCCGGCACGGTGGACCGGGCTTACTGATAAAACGCAAAGGTAATTACCCCTTAAATCCGGGTCGTCAAATGGTGATGATTTGAGTTCTTTTTCGTGTAACCTTAAGGGTACTCGTTGTAACAAGAATGCCCTTATCGGTGATAGAATCCTGCGAAAACATGCTTAAAAAGGGGAAAATATATCTTTTTCCAATTAATCAAAATTTCTTATTACTTTTAAATGTTGATTGCCAACTTTTAATAAAGGCTTCTCTCTTTCAGTAGAGTCGGTTTTTTAATGGAAGGTTTGTCAGTTACATTAACCAATTTTCTCATTTACTATTTTCAACAATGAACATTTACGTTGCCAACATCCCTTTTAAGGCATCCGAACCGGAATTGAAGGGATTATTCGAAGAGTATGGCGAAGTTTCTTCAGCCAAAATTGTTATGGACAAAGTTACACAGCGCAGCCGTGGTTTCGGTTTTGTCGAAATGTCGGATGATGCTGCTGCCCGTCAGGCTATCACCAGCCTTAACGGTTTCAACTTCCTCGGTAAGACCCTGGTAGTAAACGAAGCAAGACCAAGAACTGATGCACCCCGTAGCGGTGGTGGTGGCGGAGGTTACAGAAGCGGTGGCGGTGGCGGATTCAACCGCAGAAGCAATAACGATTATTAATAACAACCGATATTGTATGAAAAAAAACTGCCCCGAATTGGGGCAGTTTTTTTTTACTTCATTATTTATAACCCTTATCCCGGCTTACTATCATGGAGTTCAACAAAACACAAAAAATCATCTCGGTATCTTCACATTCCTTCCGTTTGTGCTTTTCCCGATCATATTTTTCGAGATCTTCAAATTTATTGTGGACATCGTAGCCCTCAACGAACGAGGCGACCCCGAAGCGTCTGATATTCTCGCCGCCGTTTTTTCCTTCATCGTACCTGTAATCCTTACTTCCCTGTTGTGCCTCGCCCTCCTGATCTTCTACGTCGTCCATGCAGTTGCGAACAAAAAACTGGAAACTGCCGAACAACTTCTTTGGGTTCTGTTGTTCGTTTTCTTCGGAATAATCGCTTTTCCGGTCTATTGGATCATTCGTATCTGGAATACCTCAAAAAATCCTTGATTTTGGCCCGATAGTTTTGTAAACTTTGTATTCATCAAAACAAAGTTATTATGAATGTAATCACCGACCTGGAAAGGTGGGGTAACAGTCATCGCCCTGGCTTTCTTGATTTCTTCAGAATACTGATGGGTTGCTTCCTGACCTATAAAGGCCTTTATTTTGTGACCCACATGGACGAACTGGAAATGACAACGTCCGGAGTAAACGTATATTTTGCCGGGATGACATTAGCGCACTATGTCGTCTTCGCCCATATCCTTGGAGGGCCAATGATCATCTTCGGTCTCTTTACACGCATCGTTTCCCTTATACAGCTACCCATCCTGATCGGAGCCGTATTCATGGTGAATTATCCCAAAGGTTTTTTATCCATTGGCCAGCATATGGAACTTTGGGCTTCAATTGTTGTCTTGGTTGGCTTAATCGTCTTCATGGTATTTGGCGCCGGCAGGTTCTCTATCGACGCCAAACGCAGAAGAGAGATGGAGGCAGCTCATTCATAAATACCTCTACCTAACCTAAACCGAAGGGCATCTGAAACCAGGTGCCCTTTTTGTTTTTTATTCTTTATCTTAATGCCCTAAGCTATTAGCATGACTTACATCATAGGCATTGATATCGGCACGGGAAGTACAAAAGCCGTGGCCGTAAATATTTCCGGTGAAAGTGTACATTCGACACAAGCCTCCTACCCGACCTTAACGCCGGAACCTACGTACAGCGAACAGGCACCGGAGCTGATCTGGCAGGCCTTTATCAAGTGCGTGAACCGAACTGTGGATTTCCTGAAGGAACAGCCGGCAGGTATCGTACTAAGCAGCGCCATGCACAGTGTTATCCCCGTTGATCAGAACGGAGATCCGTTGATGAACATGATTACCTGGGCGGACAACCGAAGCTCAAGTATTGCAACCCGGATAAAAAACTCCCCTTCCGGAAAAAATATTTACGAGGAAACCGGTACACCCATCCATGCGATGGCTCCTTTGAGCAAGATTATCTGGATCAGGGAAAATCAGCCCCGCCTGTTCGACGGAGTATTCAAATTCATTTCCATCAAGGAATATATCTGGTTCAGGTTATTCGGAGTATATGAAACTGACCATTCTATCGCATCGGCTACCGGACTGTTTAATATCCGGAGCCTGCAATGGCATAACGCATCTCTGGAATTGTGCGGGATTGGGAAACAACATCTGGGAAATCCGGTACCAACCGACCACTGCCGGAAAGGAGTTATGCCCGGATTATCAGCCAGTTTAAAGATCGATTCCGATATCCCGGTCTACATCGGTGCCAGCGATGGCTGTATGGCGAACATCGGAAGCTTTGCGATCGAACCGGGTGTGGCCGCATTGACGATAGGGACAAGCGGAGCTATTCGTGTAGCCAATGCCAAACCTACGCTCAACGCAAAGGCTATGACCTTCAACTATTGTCTTTTTGAAAACCTGTTTATCTCCGGTGGCCCCATCAACAACGGCGGGATCGCTCTGAAATGGTATGCCGAAAGTTTCCTGAAGACAACACTAAGTACACCCGGCGACTACGATAACCTGTTGAATGTTATGGGCAAAATCCGCCCGGGCGCCGATGGACTGATATTCCTTCCCTACCTGCTGGGCGAACGCGCGCCGATCTGGGACAGTGACAGCTCGGGCCTTTTCTTCGGGATAAGGAATTTTCACACGCAGGCGCATTTTACCCGTGCCGTAGTCGAAGGTATCTCCCTTGCCCTGTACAGCATCGGTAAAGCCATGGAGGACGGGGGACTGACCATCGACCGTATTCATGTAAGCGGCGGGTTTGTGCATTCGGAAATCTGGCTTCAGATCCTCTCAGACATTTTTAACAAACGCATCTATCTCATACACGACGAGGATGCCTCCGCCCTGGGTGCAGCTTACCTTGGATTAAAGTCGCTTGGCCTGATCGCCTCCTATTCGCAGTTGAAACCTGCGCGGCATGAATCGTTTACACCGGACGGCACTAACCACGAGGTATACACGAGGATCTTTGCGATATACAGCTCGTTGTACGAGAAGCTGAAAGATGAAATGCTGGAGCTTCAGGAAATCAGGCAGGAAAGATAGTCACGTAAGGGTAGCGTTACACGTCAGGAGTTCTGGGGTGTGGATAGGGTTAATTCATGCCGTAATGGCATTGATGTTTATTGACGAGGTCAGGACCGCTTTAGTTCGATGATCGTTATTTCGGGTGGCATCCCTACTCTTCCCGGGTAGCCGAGATATCCGAAACCCCTGTTAACGTATAAGTACTGCGACCCTTCCTGGTGCAGACCCGCCCATTGTTTATAGGCATATTGCGACGGGCTCCACTTGATATTTCCGATCTCCACGCCAAATTGAAATCCGTGCGTATGACCGGAGAACATCAAATCGATATCGGGGAACAACGGACGTACCTGCGCGTCCCAGTGGCTGGGGTCGTGCGAAAGCAATAATTTTACGGGAGAATCTTCCGTGCCTTTATACGCCTGGTCAAGCTTGCCGTATTTTGCAAACCGGCCGCCTCCCCAGTTCTCAATTCCGATAATGGCGATACGATCCCCGCCGATTTCAAGAAAACGATGATCGTTCATCAACAAATCAAAACCCATTAGCCGGTGAGCTTCTATGAGGTCTTTGAAGTTTTGCTGCTTTTCACGCTGCCCGGGCCACCGGTGGTAATCACCGTAGTCGTGATTGCCTGTAACGGAAAAAACGCCGTGCGGTGCTTTTAGCTTATTGAATACATCGAGATAATCCTTTACCTCGGACGCTTCGTTGTTTACCAAGTCACCGGTAAAAAAAATAATATCCGGTTTCTCGGCGAGCGCCATTTCAACCCCTCCCCTGACTGCTGTTTTGTTAAAGAAACTTCCACTGTGGATATCCGAAAGCTGCGCGATCCTGATGCCGTCAAACGCTTTGGGGAGGCCCGGCAGGCGGACCGTTTGTTTCCTTACACGATAATCATGAGCCCCGGAGATAATGCCATATGCCATCGCACCGAACGGAACGCTGGCCGCAATAAGCGCGGTTTTTGCCAGGAACTCTGAACGTGGTATGGATTCACCCGGAAGGCCGCTTCTCTCACTTGTGAACAATCCTGCCACCCACCGTACTCCACGCTGAAGGTCGTCCAGAAAAAGAATCAGTACGGCAAACAACTTTGAAAAGTACATCGCTACCAGGCCGGTTATTACCCAATTCCGGAAGGCGGCGCTATATCGGTAAGGATCGCCAAATGCCCACCACAACAAACCCAGAATACCAATCAATGTCGGTATCCAGAATCCATAGCGCAGGACCGGCTTCCAGTTGCCCGACCAGTTACGGGTGATCACCAATATACCCTGGAAGACATAATAATCGATCAGCAAAAAGATAACGGTGAATAACAAAAACGTCATAACTCTGTATTTCATATGTAAAAGAAAGGTCGCCCTAATTTGGTAAGACGACCTTTCCCTGTTTTTAGTTTACCTCCTGCACATATCCCGATTCATCTGCTCATTTGATACCTTAAACCGTTGTCACTGTACCATCCGATTCCTTGTGCGATACCGCCGTACTTTTACCAAAAAACAGTGTACTTAGTCTTGCTTTCAGTCTTGCGGAGAGCAGGTACATCACAGGTACGAGGAAGAGCGTAAGGAACGTACCGAAGATCAGTCCGAAGATCATCGTCCAGGAGAGCGGCGCCCAGAAAGCTGCATTATCTCCACCAAAGAAGATGTGCGGGTTGAACTCCGTGAACAGTGTAACAAAGTCGATGTTCAGTCCGACAGCCAGGGGAACGAGTCCGAGGGTCGCCGCCATGGCCGTCAGCAATACGGGTGTCATCCTGGTCTTAGCCGCTTCGATTATGGCTTCCTTCAATTCAACACCTTGCGAAATCAGCAAATCCGTGAACTCCACCAGCAGGATTCCATTACGGACCACAATACCGGCAAGTGCCATAATACCAACACCAGACATGACAATCGATATTTCCATCTTAAAGAGTGAAAAACCGAGCAACACGCCGATAACACTAAACAGGATTTCCGAAAGAATGATAAGGGGTTTGCTGATCGAATTGAACTGGATCACCAGGATCATAAACATCAGTCCAACGGCGAGCATACCTGCAACGCCCAGGAACGCCGAGGTTTCGGCCTGATCTTCCTGCGCACCGGTCATCTTAATGGATACATCTTCCGGTTTCGAAAAAGATTTCAGCCTGTTTTGAATATCGGCTACCACTTCATTTTCATTAAAGTTTGTCAGCACGTTCGACGACAGCGAAATAACCCGTTTTTGGTCAATCCTCTTGATCCCCGCAAAACTGTTGGAGTATTCTATTTTCGCAATTGCGGAAAGAGGTACCTGCCGCACGGCGCCACCCATCGCCATATCCCTGAATGTGATTGGAAGGTTCATTAGCGTATTGATGTCGTTGCGTTGATTCTCTTTTATCCTTAGCTGGATCGGGTAATCATCGTTCACATCCCTGAACCTGGATACCTCATCACCGTAGATCGCCGTATTCAGGATTCCCCCGATCTGACCGGTGGAAATCCCTTCACGATTTGCTTTCTCCCGGTCGATATTAATAATGATCTCCGGTTTGTCACTCTGGAAATCCGATTTTAACTCTTCAACGCCCGGGACCTGCAGCGAGTCGAGATAACGCTTTGCGCGATCGGCTGTTGCAACCAGCACATCGAAGTCCTCCGCTGCAATCTCAATGTTTATCGGTTTACCCGTCGGAGGACCGCCCTGTTCCTGCCCAACCGATATCTCGGCGCCTTTAATTCCTTTGATAGCATCGCGTATCTTTCCGAGGTATTCCTTTGAAGATCGTCCGTCCCTTTCGGCGAAGCTTACAAAAGCTACCGTTACTTTTCCCAGGTGCGATTGAACCTGCGCGCCGGAAAATTGATCTTCTGCGGCGCCAATCGCTACATTGGAAATAACCGATTCAACCATCGCGGTATCAGCTCCGATCACTTTCAAAACACGGTCTTCGACAATGTTTGTGACTGAATCCGTCACACGTTGATCGGTACCAATAGGCATCCGGATGTAAGCATAGATAAAATTGGGATCACCTTGCGGGAAGAAGACAACTGGCGGCTTCCGGATACCGGTGAAAACAATTGAAAAGATAAACAGTGCGATCACGCCAACCACGATACCCGCCGGTCTCCATCCTTCCAGGCACCAGGCGATCATCTTGCGGTAACCTGTTTGTACGGAAGGCCATGCACTGGTTTGAAAGTTTGAAATCACTCGTTCCAGTACGAATCTGTGCAAGCAATAGATGGCGAATATAAATACCGTAAAGTTTCCGAGTCCGAATGATCCGGTCACATAAAAAAGAACGGATATCGCAGCAAAAACCACGGCTGCTATCTTAAACCCTTTTGTTACTTTCGGTTTGCTGTCGTGATCATGGTCATGAACTTTCATAAAATCCGCGGCGAAAACCGGGTTCATGATATAGGCCACCACGAGGGAGGCAAGCAACGCCACGATGAGGGTTATCGGCAAATACACCATAAAGCTACCGATCACACCCGGCCAGAATGCTAACGGAACGAACGGCGCCAGTACTACCAATGTACCTGACAATACCGGAAGAAAAACTTCGCCGGCCGCGATCTTTGCGGCTTTCCGGATGGGGACTTTTCCGTTGTCAAATACGCGGTGTGTGTTTTCAATTACCACGATCGCGTCATCCACCACAATTCCAAGGGCCAGCAAGAATGAAAACAGCGTCATCAGGTTGAGAGAAAAACCCATGGCCGGAAAGAAAAGGAAAGCGATAAAGCTCGAGATCGGAACCGAAAGGCCCACGAAGATTGCGTTGGTCGCTCCCATAAAGAACATCAGGATGATCGTCACGAGGACAAACCCGATAATGATGGTATTGATCAGGTCGTGCAAGGTAACGCGGGTATTGTCCGACTGATCGGCTGTGATGGTAACGGTTAAGCCCTTCGGCAAAATATTGCTTTCAAATTCCTTTACGATTTCATTGATCTGATCCGAAGCCACCACGAGGTTCTCGCCGCCCCGCTTTACCACGTTCAGGGTAACTACGTTCTTCTCGTCCAGACGGGCAAAGCTTTCCTGCTCTTTGTGCGTATCGATAACATCGGCTACGTCTTTCAGGTAAACCTTACCACCCTTGATCGAACCGACGACAATATTGGCCATCTGCTCTGCGGATGAGAATTCACCATTCACACTCATGGAACGTTTCATACCATCCACCGACAACTGACCACCGGCGATAATAACGTTTTCATAACGGATCGCGCTGGCGATATCATCCATACTGATACCGGCCTGAGCCGACTTGAAAAGGTCCACGTTGACCTGAATCTCGCGATCCAGGGCGCCGACGATGTCTACTCTCCGGATCTCTTTCAGTCCCTCGATCCTGTCCTGCATCTGCTCGGCATACTTCTTTATGGTTTGCAGATCATAATCTCCGGCCAGGTTCAGAAACATGATCGG
Source organism: Chryseolinea sp. (assembly GCA_041742155.1). GTDB lineage: Bacteria > Bacteroidota > Bacteroidia > Cytophagales > Cyclobacteriaceae > Chryseolinea. Next base: position 53,447 of record JBGSJE010000021.1, read on the forward strand.
GAATTCGGATATATCCACATCGACGACGGAAGGGTCCGTATCGAGATCAGAGGGAAGATCGCTCTTAGCCTTATCTACGGCTTCCTGCACCTCACGTTTGGCTTCCTTGACCTCCACATCCGTTTGAAATTCGATAATAACGTTCGAAAAATTCTGAAGGGAGTTGCTGGTGATTTTCTTTACACCGGCGATCGACTTCACCTGCTTTTCGATCTGTTTGGAGATCAGGTTCTCGATATCTTCGGGGGCACCGGGATACATGGTCGCGACGTAGATCTGCGGAAATACCACTTCCGGAAAATTCTCTTTGGGAAGACTGTTGTAGGTCATTATCCCGGCCAGACAGATGATCGCTGTGGCGACATAAATCACTACCTTATTATCAATGGACCAACTCGTTGGTCTGAATTCTTTATTTGAATCTTGCATAATGTCTGTTCTTTAAAGCGTACGCCGACTACAGTTTAACAGCTTGGCCGTCATTCAGGCCCTGATAACCCGAGGTAATGATCTTGTCACCTGCCGCCAGTCCTTTTACCTGTGCAAGGTTGTCATAGACAGCATCAACAGTAACAACTTTTTTCCGGGCAACCGCCTGTTTTCCGCTCACATCCGCGACGTAAACAACTTTCTGGTGATTGATATCCTGCACCACATTTACAGGAACGACCAGTGTCGAAGGCTCAGAGTGAAAAATAATCTTTACGACACCGGTCATGTTGGGTCTCAGGTCAGCCAATGAAGGTAACTTGATCTCTACTGTGAACGTACGGGAGAGCGGGTCGATGTTTTTACCCACGAAAGCTACCTGAGCTTCGAGTTCCCGGTTCAACTCCGGAATACTCACCAGAACCTTGTTTCCCTTTCTGATATTGGTCACATAAGCCTCCGATACATTAGCCTTGAGCTTCAGGTTGGATGAATTGATCACCCGTATAGCGGGCATCCCCGGCGACAGGTTTTCTCCGACTTTCGCGGTTACTTCATCCACCGTACCGTTGATCGGCGAAGTTATCTTCGACATATCGCTCTGCTCCTGCAACGACGCTACCTGCTTCTCCAGGTTTTCCTTATTCGCTTTCGCCTGCAGAAACTGGACTTCCGTTCCTATCTTCTGCTCCCACAGGTTCTTCTGCCGGTTGTAGATAATATTCGCAAGATCAAGCTGCGACTTCATCGCATCAATATTCTGGCGGATAACGGCGTTATCCAACTGAGCCAGTACTTGTCCTTTGTTCACCTGTTGTCCCACGGTAACATAAACGTCTGTAACAATACCCATCGACTTGGCGCTAAGCATTATGTTATCTTCCGCTTCAACGCTGCCTTGTGTCTGTACATAGTGGTTGAAACTTCTTGGCGCCAGTTCCATTACCGCGATATCCTTCATTTTTACAGTTGCCGCTTCCGGGTTGGCTTTGGCAATTTCATCTTCAAGGGCTTTTATCTCTTTTGAAAGCGTCACCTGCTCGGCTTTCAATTTATCCAGGCGGGCCTGGTTCTCATTATCGGGTGTGGTTGCACTACATGCTGCCAGAAAGCCGGCGAGGACAACTACAGACAAACGGTTATATGTTGATTTCATATCGAAATTATTTTTCATGTTGGTTAGGATTATTTGGTTGTGGTTAAGTATTTCGACGGATCAATCTTGGCATATGCCTTGTCGAGATCGATCCTTGCTACGATCGCGTCAAACAATGCGTTGTAGAAATTCACTTGCGCCTCCCGCAGGCTGCTTTCGGCATCCGTGACTTCGATGTTGGAGCCTACACCCTCTTCATATTTGATTTTGGTTATTCGCGCGACACGGTCCGCCAACTCCATATTCTCCTTCTGCGATCTGAAGGTTTCAACGGCGTTTTTATAGATCGTCGTGTTCTGCTGAATGCTGAGGTCGATGCTCTGGCGAAGCGATGTAAAGCTGTTCTCAATTTTTACCAGCGACAGTTTGGCTTGCTGTACCTGGTACGTCCGTTGCAATCCGCTGAAGATCGGGATATTGAGGGACACGCCGAACGCCGAATAGGAATACCATTTATCCGGGCCGATGGTACCATCGTCACTGATGTTGGTATTGGTCTTGAACAGGCCCGAAACGTTCGGTGATTGTGTGGAATAACCCAGGTTTACAAAACCAACAAGGCTGGGCAGCGATGCGGCATGCTTGTTCTTGATATCCAGTTCCTGGAGTTTGCGTTGTGTGTCCAATACCTGGAATTCGATCCTGTTCTTGTAATCCCATCCGTTCTCATATTCATTAAACAGGTTTTCATCTACGGTTAGCGTAGTAAGGCTGCCCGATACAGACAGATCCTTGTCCATCGGATAGTTCATTTGAAACTTAAGCAGTCCGAGGCTAAGGTTCTGGAGGTTTCTGAATTTCAGGCGTTCCGATTTCAGGTTGTTCAGGGCCACCTGGGTTCTGTCCACATCGATGGCTTCCGCAAAACCATTTTCATTCAGGGCACGCGTAGTTCTCAAGAGGGAATCCACCCGCGCGATGTTATTATCGAACAGCGCAATTCGTTCGTTGTTGATCAACACGGAGAAGTACGCTTTTGTAACATTTTCGACTACCTGGATCTGTGTTTGTTGCGCATTTTTTGTTGCCAGTTCCCGGTACGTGCCGGCCGCTTTCAGGCCGACGAGGTATGAACTATTGAAGAGCAGCTGGTTAATCGTCAGTCCGGCACTGCCGTTGCTTGGCAACTGAAAGAAGTTTTGGGAGGCCACAACATCCGTCGGCTCAACACCCGGCAGGTCGAGGTTGGGGTTTCCGTCCTCATCCTGGCCCGCAAATCCCTGCGCGGTTGCGTAGTTGGCGAAGAACCTTGGAAGTTTCTGGTTATGCTGAAGGCTTACGGAACCATCGATCTGCGGGAATCCGATACCGGTTGTCTCTCTCACTTTTGCCTGGGCGATTTGTTCATCAACCCTGGCGTTCTTTACCTCCACCGTATTTTCAAGTGCGTATTTGATGCAGTCATCCAATGTAAAGGACGAGGCAACGGTTTCCTGAGCAAACGTTCCGAGGGGCAGTACGAAGCTCAATAAAAGGGTTTGTAATATTCGTTTCATGTTAGGGGTTTGATAGTTCAACAAGGGTCTCTTTATATTTTTGGTAGAGTTTTCTTCCTTTTTCGGTGACTAGTCCGTAAACAAAGTGATCAAAGATCTGCATCTGAACGTCCGGAAGTTTGAAGCGGGATGCCGGAAAAATATCCTCGTCAAAAGCCAACTGCACCAGTTCAAGCCGCATGGTTGCGATCACCTCCTTATCGATCTCAGGTCTGAAATAACCCTCGGCAACTCCCTGCTCCAGGTTACGGATCACTGACTCGCGGATGAAATTGTTCTTATGGTTCAACCATACATTCCAGGCTCTCGGGTGATACTTCTGAAGGTCGAACAATAGCGAAGGGTTCATTTCCTCGGAATTCTGTTTCAGGCAAATGGATATCCTGGCAAGTTCGTCAATGGCGTTCTTGGAGTTTTTCCAGATCTCCTCAAATTCGCGGGACATATCTTCAATGTGCGTCTGACACGTGTTGGTCACGATGTCTTCTTTGTCGGCAAAATGCTGGTACAACGTCTTTTTCGACACCGACAAATGCCGGGCAATATCATCCATCGAGATGCTTCTTACGCCGTATTTCATAAAGAGGCTTTCCGCTCCTTTTAAAATCTTCTTTTTAACATCCGTTTCTTCCATAGGCCGGCAAAACTATGGAAACATTTTACATTTAAAAAGTTTCCTCAGTTTCCTTGAACGAACAAAGCCGTTTGTTGTTCCCCTTTTTTACAGATTTTTTGCCGCTTTTTTCCCGACGTGTTGGTTCAATCGTTTGAAGTGTTGGGATTCCGGGTTGAAGGCTTTTCTTCCCATGTACACCATTTTTCCTTCATCTTTTCCTTCAGCGCGGAGCGTTCCTCCGGTGTCATGGATGAGAACTTATTGTAAAACTTCGTCTTCCAGTGATCCCCGGCTTTAGAATCGTGTCCATGGCAGTGGCGTTTTCCTCCAAACCCCCAGAACAGGATCTTGGATAATAACAGCAGTCCGAGCGCCTGCCAGAACGTGATAAATGGTCCATTGAAGAGAACCGGTACCAGCCAGTTCCACAACGACATTGTGACAAATCCGATGAGGAAAACCGCTAATAAACCCAGCGCAACAAACGCCAAAAATTTTATTCTCCTGTTCATAATTCGCATATTAAATATCGTTGTACAATCGTTGTAATCTTTTTCTTAGCGACAGAATAGCATAACGCTTTCGCGAAAGCAGTGTATTGATGGATACTCCTGTTTCTTCCGAAATCTCCCGGAATCCTCTTTCTTCAATTTCGTTGAGAATGAAGATCTCGCGCTGTTCGGCCGGTAATTCATCGAGGGCATCCATGATCGCGTCCCAAATCACGTCACGCAGATAGGCATCCTCGGGTGTGTTGCCCAGATCGGGCAAAATGTCCTGAAGGGTCAATGGCGCTTCATCGTCCATTCCCGCCGGGAGGGCAAAGTCCGCTCGTTTCGGGCGGGACGAATCCCTCCTGTAACGATCGATAATTTTATTCCTCGCTACCGAAAATAGCCACGACGTCACACGGTCCAGCGACTCGATTGTCTCATAACCGGCCACGAACTGATAGAACACATCCTGAAGAATGTCTTCCGCTTCCTCCATGGATGAGACCCGGTTACGGATGAATCCCAGCAACCGGTCTTTCTCCCTGAGAAATGTCTGTTCTTTTATTTGCATGGCCATGTCCATTGCCTGTCTCGCTTGTTACTCCTTAGTCGAAGGTAAACGATTAATATTTTAACGATGACGAAATATTTCAGGTCACCAGACCGCCGGTTTCCCTTTAGGAATTAACCGTTATCCCGGTTGAAAGTTCCGGAAAAGCCCGCCGGCCTGGTCAAAAAGGGAAAGGAAGCGCACCTCAGGTTCCTTTGACCGTGCATTCAAAAAACTTAGTTTTGACAATCTCGAACCCTGAACATGGTGATTATTCCATACACGGCCCGGCAAATTGGATTTTTTCTCGGACCTGTGTTCTTCATCCTTCTGCTTATCGTCTTACCGGAAGGTCTGATCTCGCCGGGTGCGTCGAAGGTACTGGCGTTGGCAGCATGGATGATTACCTGGTGGGTTACCGAAGCGGCTCCTATTCCCGTCACCGCGTTGATCCCACTGGTAGCATTCCCGTTGCTCGGCGTCATGACCATAAAGGATGCGTCGGCGCAGTACGCCAACCCCATCATATTCCTTTTTATGGGTGGCTTTATGATAGCCCTTGCCCTGGAGAAGCACCGGTTGCACGAACGAATTGCGCTCAACCTGATCCGTGTCACCGGGACCTCCGGAAACGGTATCATACTCGGATTTATGATATCCACGGGATTTATCAGTATGTGGATCAGTAACACGGCAACAGCAATGATGATGCTGCCCATAGCCCTGTCCGTTATCCGGTTGCTGAACACCGGAGGAGACCTAAAGCCTCATGAACTGCCGAAGCCGGAGAGGAATTTCGCCCTTGGCCTGTTGTTGATGGTCGGATACGCGGCAACCCTCGGCGGGCTGGCGACGATCATCGGCACACCACCCAACGTGGTGTTTGCAGGTCTCCTGGATGAATTCTATCACGAAAAACTTGACTTCGGAAAATGGATGCTTGTCGGCGTTCCCGTAGCCACTGCATTGCTCCTCAGTACATACCTGATCATCACGAGGGTTCTCTTCCCCAATCATATCGAACATGTAAAAGGCAGCGACGAACTGATAGATGATAAATTAAATGAACTTGGACCCGTTACAAGGGAGGAAAAACGGGTGCTGACAGTCTTTTGTCTTACCTCCTTCTTCTGGATCTTCCAGCAACCGATCAATACATACGTGTTCGGGCAGGAGATACTCAATGACACAAACATCGCCATGACCGGAGGGCTGCTGATGTTTGTCATTCCCGCCGATTTCAGTAAAGGTGTTTTTCTCCTGGACTGGACCGATACATTCCGCTTGCAATGGGGAATACTTTTTCTCTTCGGGGGTGGATTATGCCTCGCCGGCGGACTGGAAAGTACAGGCATCATTCAGACTATTGGTAAAGCGCTGGCGGGTCAAAGCACCTTTAATGTCTGGCTGATATTGGGATTGATCGTGATCACCGTTTTATTGTCGGAATTCATGAGCAATGTGGCCCTGGTACAGATATTTGTGCCGGTTATCTTTGGTATCGCGGATGGAATGCAGGTAAACCCGATCCTGCTGGCGATGCCGGTGACCCTTGGCGCAAGTATCGGGTTTATGTTCCCGATCGCGACCCCGCCTAATGCGATCGTCTTTTCCAGCGGGTTCATCCGCATGAAAGATATGGTAAGGGCCGGAATTCTCCTGGATATTGCTTCCATTGCGATCATTCTCCTGGCTTCCCTCACGGTGGTAAAATGGGTATACGGATGATCATCCCCGGCGTGCCGGTTTTTAAAGATTTTACAAGCTCCTCGTATAGAAATTATTCCCTTCCGGAGATACTGGCACAATATCTGGCTAACTTGCGTATGCGATCTTCCGTGAAGATCCTTTAAGCAGATGTTTAAGCAAAAACTAAAACCCACATCCGTTCAACGAAAGGTAATTGCCGGTTTTCTGCTGGTGTTTATTGCCATCGTGCTGGCGCTGGGTATTTCGAACTTCGGTTTCCGCGAGATGATGGAAACCGTTGATCAGCTGTCTGCTCCAAATAAGGAACTCAATGCCCTGAATACGATCTTTCAGGAGATCACCGCGCTGGATCAGACACAGCGCGCCGAAGCGATAAAAAATCCGGCGAAGTCATACAAGACCTTTCTTAATCAATCCAAATCGCTGGTAAACAAAATCGATTCCCTGCGAACGATGAACTGGGACAGTGTTCAGCGACGGAAGCTGCTCGACATAAAAGACATCCTCCAAAGACGTAACCGGCTGTTCTTTTCATACCTGAAACTGAAGTCGGAACTCATCGACAACCGGAATCTGACCAGCAAACTAGATACGTTATCCCGGATGCTGGTGAATGAGAAAGTCTCCTTCGATACCAGTGTCGTTACTACGGAAAAAAAGACCATAACAACCTATACGGATTCCGTGCCGGATCAAAAAGATCAACGATCCGGTATAGCGAAATTTTTTAGCCGCAAAAAGAAGGTAACGCCGCAGACGACACATATAAAAGTGGAAGAACAGTTAAGCGTCGTCGTGGATACCCTTTCGGTAGCACGACAAAACAAGGCGCTGGCAGAAGTTGAAAAGATCATACTGGATCTTGAGAACGATCAGCGCGCTGAAAACAAACGTCTGCTGAGCGAAGAGCTTGAACTCATTCACGCCAACAGTATCCTGATCAATCAGCTGCTGGGAATTCTTCACGAAGTCGAAAACGAAGAACTCGCTCACATGCGCCGGAATAACAACCACGCCGTGGAACTGGTCACGGAGAGTATTCTTCGCATCGTTATCGTGCTCATCGCTTTTTTTATCGGTGCAGCTTTTCTGGTTTACCTCATCTGGGTTGATATCAGCAAAAGCAACTATTACAAAGTTCAGCTCGAAAAAGCCAAGGACGAAGCGGAAGAACTCAGCTTGATCAAGCAACGCTTCCTCGCGAACATGAGCCATGAGATCCGGACTCCGTTACAATCGATAATCGGGTTTGCCGAACAGTTGAGACAGGAAGACGGTTTAAACTCCGAAGCCGTGTCCGCCATCAACAGTTCATCGGAACACCTTCTTCACATCGTCGATGAAGTACTGGATTATAGCCGGATTTCAAGCGGCAATTTTGTTTTAAACAGGGAGGCCTTCGAAATCATCCCGCTGATCCGGGAGGTTGAATCCGCTTTGCATGTGCAAGCTGACCGGAAAGGGCTGACCCTTCTGCTCGACCTGGAGTTCGGCGAAAATTTCCAGGTACAGGGAGACCCGTTCAGGCTCCGCCAGATCCTGTACAACCTCCTTGGCAACGCCATCAAGTTTACCGCTAAGGGGTTTGTGAAGCTGGCCCTTCGAACGGAAACTCAAGGGGATCGCATTCAATGCACCTTCGAGATCTCCGACACCGGTATCGGTATACGCCAGGAAGACATCAATAAGATCTTCAATCAGTTTGAACAAGCCAATTCCCTGATCACCCGGAACTACGGAGGAACCGGACTGGGCCTGACCATTGTAAAATCACTGGTCGAAGCCCAGCATGGTACCCTCGATGTCAAAAGTGAACCCGGACAAGGTTCGGTATTTACCGTGAAGCTTGCGTACGAAAAAACCGAAGCTGGCCAACCATCACCTGATGCCGTTCAAAACAATATACTGCCCGTTTTCAGGGGCAAAGTAATTGTCGTGGACGACGATGCCATGATTCTCAGGCTTTGCGGACTGATCCTCGCGAAAAACGGCATTCGTTACATTACATATAGCGACGCCAACAAGCTAATCGGGCAGAAAGCCGATCCGGAGGTAACCCATATCCTGATGGATATCCGCATGCCCGAGATCAACGGTGTGGAGTTGTGTCACATCCTGCGCAAAAAATATAATTCAACCACAACGTTCGTTGCCCTGACTGCCCACGTCTTTTCGCAGCAACGACAGGAATTGATCAATGAGGGCTTCGATGCCGTGCTGGGCAAACCCTTCCGCGAGCGGGAGTTATTGAACCTCTTTGGCGTGGTCCAGGCAGAAGATCATTCTACAGCCTCTGAGGCGAATGAGATGGACTTGTCAACCCTGAGGCTGATGACGGCAGGTGACGAAACATTGTTCCAGTCCATACTCAATCAGTTTATGGATGAAACCGAAACGGATATCGTTCAGCTAAACGACCATATCAGGACAATGAACCCTGGTCCTGTACGCGAGATTGTTCACAAGCTGGCCGGCCGCCTGGGTCAGGTTGGTGTGGAGTCGCTGTCGGTGAGGTTCCGAAGTATCGAGACAAAAATGGCGGATGGCATTCCACTTTACACCCTGGTGGAAAAGATCATCTCCTGCAGGGAAGACACCGAGAAGGTCCTGCAAAAGATCAGGCACGAGGTAATGGCACAGACGGGCTAGATCACTGCTATTCGATCCCGTACTTTTCAATTTTCAGGTATAGCGTTTTCCGGTCGATGTTTAATATCCTGGCGGCTTTCGACTTGTTGTAACGGACCTCCTTCAGGGTCTTGATGATCATCTCTTTCTCCTGGGATTCCTGCAGGGCCTTCAGGTCATAAACCTGGCCGCCTCCAAGGTTAACGGGAGCAGGATTACGTATGGCCTCCAGCATCTCCGACGGCAGTGCCTGTACGGTGATCAGTCCTTCTCCGGTAAGCAACACGGCCCGTTTCACGACATTTTTCATTTCCCGGAGGTTACCCGGCCACTCGTACGCCTTGAATATTTCGTCAACTTCTTTATCAAAACCCGTTACGTTCCTGTCCAGTTCCTGGTTGGCTGAGTCCCTGAAAAAATCGAGGAACTCGTCCAGGTCTTCGTATCGCTCCCGGACTGCGGGTACTTTTAGTTTAAATTCATTCAGACGGTGGTAAAGGTCTTCCCTGAAATTTCCCTGTTTGACGCTTTCAAACAGATCGTCGTTTGTCGCCGTGATGATGCGCACATCCACTTTAATTTCTTTGCTGCTCCCGACCGGCTGGATCACTCTTTCCTGGATGGCCCGGAGGAGCTTGATCTGTACCTCATAGGAAAGGTTACCAACTTCATCGAGAAACAGCGTGCCCCGATGGGCTTCCTCGAACTGCCCTACCTTATCCTGAACGGCGCCGGTAAATGCACCACGTATGTGGCCAAACAACTCGCTCGCCGCCAGTTCTTTTGAAATCGCGCCGCAGTCAACCGCGACAAACCGAGACTTCGACCGCGGGCTGAGCAGGTGAATACGCTGGGCCACATTTTCTTTACCCGTGCCGCTTTCACCTTCAATAATGACGGACATATCCGTTGGTGCCACCAATTTTACATAGTCGTAAAGTTGCCGCGCCGCTGCACTGCCTCCCTCCACAAACTTTTTCTGTTGATTCAGTTTTTGAGGCGCCGGCGTTCCCGGTTTTCCCTTACCGAGCGCCTGCCGCACGATCATCAGAAGTTCGTCGGGGTTCACCGGTTTGGTAATATATTCGAAAGCACCGATCTGCATGGCTTTTACGGCAGTGCGGATATCGGAGAAGCTGGTCATGATGATCACCTGCGTAGCCGGTGAAGCTTTCTTAAGCTCGCTCAAGACCTCCATTCCCGTCATATCGGGCAACCTGTAGTCTAACAAGACCAGGTCGACGGGTTGAGCCGAAAACGAATGGAGCCCGTCCTGACCTTTATGAGAAACATTCACCTTAAATCCCTGCTTAGCAAGAAAACCTTCCAGAATTCTGGAAAACGTCAAGTCATCCTCAATTACCAGTATAGTGCCCATATCGGGCTCAAAATAAAAAAGAAAGCTGGAATATTTTCCAGCTTTCTTTCAATCCAGTCTACAGGTTGATGAAGTGTCGATTATTCGATCTTTTTACCGTCCTTGTTGAACTTCACCACTTTGGTTTCCGCTCCATTCTTCAGGTGCACTTCATAGGTATCAGTGGCAGCATATTTGAAAGCGGAATCGATCAGCCATCCGCGGTAGTCCTGCATTTCGAGAGCCTTTTTCACGGCATCGGGAAGTTCTTCGGATTTGATCTTTACTTTTTCGTCTTGTTGCTGAGTCGTTTCCGGAGATTTAACGATGTTGCTGCTCTCATCCTGTGCATTTACAAAGACAACACTACCCAACATAGCTGCAAAGGCAAACATTAACTTTTTCATAGTTTTTGTAGATTAAGTTTTACATATTTTTAATCAACAATAACGAAAGGTTGTGCCAACGATACGATTAACAACAATCTACTGTGGTTCAATACTTTGAAAAATCACAAGACCCGCGGCCTGCAACATGAGGTGTAGTATCATTCACCAGTATGAGATTTAATTTCTACACCGCAGTAATTTATAGAGACCAACCGTTCAATGGCGGTAAAAAAAAGAGGCTGATATAACGATCAGCCTCTTCGTAAATTATGCGACGGCGCACTAATGTTTACTTTCTTCCTTTATTTTTTTCTCTTCGATCAGGTAAGATCCTCCCAGGCCCAGCCCTCCAAATATAAAAAGCATGGCGAAGTATCCGACTTCTTCCATGTCGAATGACTGATCGAGGAAATAACCCAGTAACAAACCCGTTCCGGCGCCGATCAGCAACAACGACGCCCGAAGGGGTCCCGAAGTATTTCGTGTTTTCTTGATGTTAAAAAATTGCGGATCCACACCTTTTTCGATCATAGACATCCGCTCCTGATTTTCATATTTCCGGAGGTATACGATCATTACAAAAGTCCCGATCAATGCGATAATGGGGATCATTACTCCCAATACTTCTGGTTCCATAATCTTACGTTTTTAATTATGCACCTATGACGCCGCCTTTTTTGTCCGGTTACAGGCTTGCCTAATAATTTTTATCCGGGATGTACCCGGACTGGCAAATCAGATCCGTTGACTATCAATATATATTAGGGTATTTTAGATGTAACCCGAGGACAAGGGCGCGCGTCAAAGCCTGTGAAATGACCAACGATCCGGATCACCGCATTATCGACGATATTTTAGCCGGCGACCAATCCCTTTATGCGGGCTTGGTGAACAAGCATAAGAGCTACGCATTTACTATTGCGCAGAAGATTCTTCACAACCGGCCGGAGGCGGAGGAGGCGGCCCAGGATGCGTTTATTAAGGCATACCATCACCTGGCAGGGTTTAATCGCGAGTCGAAGTTCTCAACCTGGCTTTACCGGATCGTGTTTAATACTGCGATTAGTTATAAGCGAAAGGCCAGGCAGCAGTTTCAGAGCCTGGAAACAACGGTCATCGAATACAGCCAGGACGCGGATGGTCTTCTCGAAAAGACAGATAAGAAGAAATACCTGAACCAGGCGATGCTTAAACTCAGTGAGTCCGACAGGACTGCCCTGACGCTCTTTTACCTGGAAGAATTTTCATTGGAAGAAATCGCCGAAATTACCGGCATGCTGGCCAATACCGCGAAAGTGAGGATACATAGGGCCAGGCTGCGGCTGGCGGACGAACTAAAAAATATTTTAAAGCAGGAAGCGTTAACTTTGTAACGTATGGAAAAGATACCACCACAGCAGGATGAAAAATTGTTGCGCTATATCGATGGAGAATTGAAGACCACCGAAGTGTTTAGCCTCGAAGCAGAACTAAAGGTCAACGAATCGCTGCGCGCACGGTACCACGAGTTGCGTGCTATGGATCAGGCATTGAAGAAATACATCCCGGAAGTTCCCCCGAAGAACTTCACGAATAGTGTCATGAGCAAGCTTGACCATTACCCCCAGACCTCCTCCGGATTTTCCATGCGAAGTATTTTTCTTCTTGCCGGTGTGCTGATTGCTGCGGGGCTGGCTGCTGTCCTGGTGTCGGGAGGTGTTTTTGATAATGCTTCAACCACAATAGATCTGAACCAGATAGAACTTTCGCGCAAATACATAAACCAGAACCTGCCGTCTATTCCGTTCAACAGTAAGCTGATCGTAAACATCATTATACTGCTTAACCTTGGACTCGCGTGGCTCGTTCTTGATCGCGCGATCCTGAAACCCCTTTTCCAGCGACGACTGGAATCGGGCCATTGAGCAGCCTGCTAGTGTTGAGTCGAGGTTTGATTGTCGTAAGCGATACTGTTATTGCACCACTTCAGGGCTAAAATTTAAATGACCACTTAAAACCCAGGGCTTCACCCTGGGCCAATATGTAATGCCCTTTCAGGGCTAAATACAAAAGCCAAAGGATGCGACATCATAATGGTGACTTAACACTAGTACATCGTCCCAAAATAAGTGTACATACATCCAGAGTATACAGTTCTAAAATCAATGCATTGTGTCCAATACTGCCGTACTGATATTTTTGCTATGGCGCACTAGTCTGGTTTTTTTTCGGGGCAATCAATTTTCCAGTCCTTCGCGAGGGCAAGCGTTCCATCCTTTACCTTCTGGATAACCTCCTCCAGTTTTTTACTGTATCTGCAGCCCATATCGACATACCTGAACTTTGCGCCGTCCACGGTAAAGTTAAAGTGGCAGGTATTAGTCGCCTTGTGCATCTTGTAACAGGAGAATTCGATGTGGCCACCCTGCTTCGGGGTAAAGGACATCAGGAAAATAATGACGACTAAAGATATTCCGGAGTAGTACTTCATGAGGTTGTTGAACTGGTGTCAAAGGTAAAAACAACCTTAGTGCCACAAAACAAAAAAACCCGGGCAGCCCGGGTTTTTTTGCAAATGATTTTAAACGATCAATACCGGTAATAGTCAGGTTTGAAAGGTCCTGTCACTTCCACTCCAATATATTTGGCCTGGGCGTCGGACAATTCTTCCAGTTCCACGCCGATCTTCTTCAGGTGAAGACGTGCAACTTTTTCATCCAGGTGCTTGGGCAGCATATAAACCTTGTTTTCATACTTATCCGAGTTGGTCCATAATTCCAATTGCGCCAACGTCTGGTTCGTAAACGAGTTTGACATCACAAAGGAAGGATGGCCTGTTGCGCAACCCAGGTTCACCAGGCGGCCTTCGGCCAGAAGAATTACCTGACGGCCATTTTTTAATGTATAAAGATCAACCTGTGGTTTAACTTCATCTTTAGAAGCGTTCTTATTCAGCCAGGCTACATCGATTTCATTGTCGAAGTGACCGATGTTACAAACGATCGTCTTGTCCTTCATGGATTCAAAATGACGGCCAAGGACGATTCCGAAATTACCGGTCGCGGTTACCACGATATCAGCATCCTTCACGGCATCATCCATTTTCTTCACCGCGAAACCATCCATAGCAGCCTGCAACGCGCAGATCGGATCTATTTCGGTAACGATTACCCGCGCACCGGCGCCGCGTAACGATGCAGCCGACCCTTTTCCAACATCACCGTACCCGGCCACAACAGCCACTTTACCGGCCATCATCACATCAGTAGCTCTCCGGATCGCATCCACAAGCGACTCCTTGCAACCGTATTTGTTATCGAATTTTGATTTAGTGACAGAATCATTGATGTTGATCGCCGGCAGGGGAAGTTTTCCGTTGTGCATCCGCTCCACGAGCCGGTGAACACCTGTGGTTGTTTCTTCCGATATACCTTTGATCCCTGCGACGAGTTCGGGATAACGGTCTAGGACCATGTTGGTCAGATCACCGCCATCATCCAGGATCATATTAAGGGGCTTTCCGCCTTTGAAGGCGTACAGCGTTTGCTCGATACACCAGTCAAATTCCTTCTCGTTCATTCCTTTCCAGGCAAACACCGGGATACCGGCTGCGGCAATCGCTGCAGCAGCATGATCCTGCGTGGAGAAGATGTTACATGACGACCAGCTTACCTCGGCACCCAGTTCCACCAGCGTTTCGATCAAAACGGCCGTTTGAATGGTCATGTGCAGGCAACCTGCAATACGTGCATCCTTGAGGGGCTTCTTTTTACCGAATTCCTCGCGGATAGCCATTAGACCCGGCATTTCTGCCTCGGCTAATTTGATTTCCTTACGTCCCCAGGTAGCCAGGGAAAGATCTTTAACCTTGAATGTTAGTTTTTTCTCGTCAACAGTCATTTGTGTATGTATTTATTTTCATTAACTGGAACACAAAAGTAAGATAAAGGTTTTTAAATAACTATGGCTGGAAGGCCCAAGACCCGAATTTCGGCCGATCATTGCCTTTTCCCACCGAACTAATAAAATTCCGGCGCTGTTAGCCTGTGATTAAAAACCCATTGGTTAAATGAAGCCTTTAATAACAATTGATATCCTGTCAGACGTTGTTTGTCCCTGGTGCTACATCGGAAAGACACGATTGGAGAAAGCGATCGCTCAACTGGCCCCATCCTACGATTTCAAGTTACAATACCATCCCTTCGAGCTTGATCCCGGGATGCCCGAAGAGGGGGTGGATCAAAAAGAACATTTGGCCAAAAAGTTCGGGGGTGAAATAAAGTATCACGAGATCACCAGACATACATCGGAAGTTGCGTCAGAAGAAGGATTGACCTTCGATTTTGAAAAACAACAAGTCATCCCCAACACCCGTATAGCTCATGCCCTGATCGCCGCAGCCCTGCCCTTTCAGATTCAGGCCGACGTTGCCGACGCCTTTTTTAAAGCATATTTCTCGCGTGGGATTAACCTGACTAAAAAAGAAAATCTGATCCAGGTTGCCGTCGAGGGAGGGCTCAGCGAAGAAATCGCCCGGAAAACAATCGCGGACGAATCGGCGATCGCCGGTATAGCGCGGGAAGAAATGGAATCACAACAACTGGGAATACGTTCCGTACCCTTTTATATCATCAATAACCGATACGGAATATCCGGTGCGCAGCCCACTGAAACATTTGTCAAGGCATTCAGGGAGATCACCTCAACCGCTCCCGTGGAAGAAAGGTAAACGATAAAGCCGCTATTTCTTTTTCTTGCTCTTGCTTTTGTCTCCTCCCGCTTTTTCAGGGAACAGTTCAGCCTCATTGATGACAGTTGTCCAGACACTTCTTTTGCCCTCGTCTATCCGTACCCAGGCTGGCGAAATGATCCCATTATGTGCGGCGATACTGATCCGACCGGTGAACGGCGTGTCGTCTGTGGGTGTAAACGGAAATTCGCTGACTTTAACACTTTTAAAGGTGGCACCGCTGTCATTTGAGAAAGCGAGGAATACGTCGGTCTGGTCGTCCTCGTAAGCGCTGCGGTCGTAGTAGACAATGTAAATGAATCCTGTTACCTGGTCGACGGTCATGGAAGGCATGTATTGATGCTTCCCGTTCTTGTCGTCGCCCATCTTCAAAGGTGACGACCAGTTGTCGCCGTGGTTATACGATCGCATAAACCAGACATCGGTATCTTTTTCCCCGCTGCGTTGATCGGCCCAACTCAGGTATAAAACACCCTTGTACGTACCCTTTGACTTGTCGACCATCAGGGAGGGCAGCGCCTGGCTTCGGCTATGACCGGAGATTTTCTGGTCCCAGCCTCCCGTCTGATTGATGATCTGTACATCATTTTCCAGCCACATACCGCCGCCGTCGAAGGAACGATCCAGCCTGATCTTGTTATGCCCGGCCCAGACCACAAAAATTTTTCCATCCGGTCCGCCCGCCGCCATTGCGCCGGTGAGCGAATTATTGTCGTCTGCACAACCACCGGCTATTTGCGATAACTGAACCGGCTTGTTCCACTTTTTACCGCTGGAGGATCCTGAAATAAAGACAGCCGACTGGCAGGTGGAATCGGTTCCTTTATATTTGTCGAACTGGGTCCATAATGCGATCAGGTTGCCTTTTGCATCCAGTGTAGCGGAAGGGCTCATCTGATCTTTCGATGCATTCGATCCGAAGGGGCTGGCTTCTTCCCAGACATGGCCGCCGTCTTTGGAGACATGGCATAAGATCTGGTCCAGGCTCTTTTCATTATTCAAGCCCTCACCCGACGGGTCTGAAAGGAGTAGCGAATAGATGGTTCCTTTGTCGTCGGCGACGAGAAACGTGTTTCCGAAGGCGCCATGGGACGACGTGATCTTTGTGGTCTCCCAGTTTTGGCCGCCGTCATTCGTGTAATAAATATGGTCGGCGTCGATACCGGCCACCATGTTTTTGACATTCCGTGGATTAATAACAATACTGGGGTCCGCCGCGGAACCTGCCGATGTCGCCTCATACAGTTTAATGTTCTTGAATTGAGCCACAACACCCTGGGTCACCAGCCACAAAACGCAACTTAAGAGCACCTGTTTTATCATACTAGATCTTGATTGTTACCGTGAAAGATATGAACGGGAGCCGACTTAAACTATTTTTTGATATCGACCCGTGCCTTCAGCTTCTGCTCCCCTCCTACTTCAACAACGGAGGACCCATGTACCCTTATCGTTGATTTAATAAAGTCGTCCGCGTTCGCCTTGTAAATATTATCAACATACTTCTGAGGGTTCCTGTCTATGTAGGGAAACCACGTACTATGGATCTGTATCATCATTTTATGACCTTTCTTAAAGGTGTGGAGAATATCCTGAAGGGGGAAGTTGACGTCCGTGATTTCATCCGGCGAGAAGGGTTCCGGTTTTTCAAAACTGTTTCTGAACCTTCCCCGGAAAACCTCGCTCCTCACCAGTTGCTGATATCCTCCCATGATGACATTGGCAGGATTGTGCGGATAATTCGGATGGTCGTTCGGATAGACGTCGATCAGTTTAACGATAAAATCGGCGTCCGTGCCGGTCATGGATACTTTTAGTTTTGCAAGTATCTCCCCCGCTACTGTCACATCGTCCGTCAGCAGGTCGGATTCAAACGTCAGGACATCCGGCCGGGTGGATGCTTGACGCTGGTCGTCGCTCATGAAGAGCCGTGGCGTAAAAGTAAGACCTTCCGTTTGAGACGTATACGGAACCGGTTTAGCCGGGTCGCTGACGTATTCGAACACCGCTTGTTCGTTCGCGGGTTTGTTTATCGACAGCTTTCCTTTTTCACCGAAGTACAAACGAAGGGGGGCGATATCCCTGGGTGGCCAGGCGTCGAATTGTTTCCACTCCTTCTTTCCGGTGTCAAACATATACGCTTCCGGCAACTGCAGGCTGCCTTTGTTCTTCAAATAGTATTGGAAAAATTTTCGTTCGATCTCACGCTGGTAAAAAGTCGAAATGCTGTCGCCGAAATAAATATGGTTGTGAGTTGATTTTCCTCTTTCTCTCGCCCAGTCTCCATGACCCCAGGGACCCATCACCAATGTATTGCGTGCCATCGGACTTGTCTGTTCGATTGTTTTATAAATATTCAGAGGTCCGTAAAGGTCTTCAGCATCAAACCATCCGCCTACGGTCATCACGGCGTGTTTAACATTCTTCAGGTGCGGAAGCAGGTTCCGTTTCTGCCAGAAGTCATCGTAGTTGGGATGGTCTACGATCTGTTGCCAGAAAAAATTATCCTGATGATATTTTTCAGTGATATTCTTCAGGGGGCCGGTCTTCAAATAAAAGTCGTACCCGTTCTTCTCCTCCTTACTGCGAAAGCGGCCTATTTCGTCCGTAAACCAGTCTGTTTTCGTCGGACCATCTTTCTGGTATCCGAAAACGGCGAAGGCGGCTGTATAACTTTCCAGGTAAGCGCCCTGATGGTGGAAGTCGTCGAAAAAGAAATCCGAGATCGGCGCCTGGGGCGAAGATGCTTTTAACGCCGGGTGTGCATCGGGGATAGCGGCGGCGGTATAAAATCCCGGATATGAAATCCCGAACATACCGACATTGCCGTTGTTACCCTTGATGTTTTTAACAAGCCAGTCGATGGTATCCCAGGTATCGGAACTCTCGTCTACAGCTGCTTTGTTATTCCTGTCATTGCCGGGGATATTCGGCCGCATGTTGTCGAATGTACCTCCGCTCATATACCTTCCCCGTACATCCTGGAAGACAAAGATGTATTTATCGCGCACGAGGAAGCCGGAGGGATGGGAATTCATTTTGAAGGCTGCGTACCGCGATGCGTTATAACAGGTCCGGTTTAACAGCAACGGGTATTTTTCAGATTTATCGCGCGGGGTATAAACAACGGTAAAAAGTTTAACACCGTCGCGCATGGGTATTTCATACTCGGCCAGGTCATAGTTCAAGCGCATAGAAGCAGAGTCCTGTCTGACGTCCTGGCCGGCAACCAGCAACCACGAGAAGATACAAAAAGCTGTAAAAAGTGTTTTCATCCTGAAATTGTAAGGAGGAAAATTAACTATTTAGCGCTTCATACACCTGAAAGTCCGATGATAAAATTATAGCAGCCCGGTTTTCAGGCTCGATAAAAATTAACCGGCAATCCGTACAACATTGGATTTTTTTTCAGTTCTTCGGGTCCGGCATCTGACAGGCACTTTAGTCAGAACAATAAACCTCCCCGACCGGATCAAATCAAAAAATCAATACCATGAAAAATGCAATCGTCATTATGCTTATCTGCCTTAGTACGGCGGGATACAGTCAAAAAATCAAATTGATTGAAGGAGACCTGAGTCCTTTAAAAGGACAGAAGTCGCTCAAGACCGAATTCACCTATGATAATATGTCGGTCGGGAAGTTTCCGAAAGAGGCCGACTACATCGCCAAGAAAAAAGCCGACCTTGATGAAAAAGAAGCGGGCCGCGGCGACAAATGGGAGGCCACCTGGGTATCGGACCGGAACGAACGGTTTGAGCCCCAGTTCCGCGAGCTTTTTTCAAAATATGCCGACATGTCTACGGTAGATGAAAATGCCGCCTATACGCTGATCTTCAAAACCGTAAAAACGGAACCCGGCTGGAATATCGGGATCAGCCGGTCACCGGCGTTTATTGATGCCGAAGCTTGGATCGTCGATAGCAAGGACAACAGCAAGGTGATTGCAAAAATCACCATCACCAAAGCCCCCGGCCGGGATGCGATGGGATATGACTACGAAACCGGCGCCCGTCTGCAAGAAGCTTATGCGAAGTCCGGAAAAGAACTGGGTGCGTTTATCAAGAGCAAAACCAAATAAGCGGTAGCTCCGCTTAAAGGCGAACTTCCAATGACTTGTGTACAGGGCGTGCACAAGTCATTTTTATTTATTGCCCTGCCACAGGTTGGGGAGTAATTACCCACTTTACTGCGGAATTTCGATTTTTTTCAGGCCGAACTCAGTAAATCCTGCAGCTTATCGCCATAATATGCATTTCGTCGCCAAAATTGACAAACCCGAGACTACAGCCTCTCATTTGTAATAGGGCGATTACAACCTTTTAAATAACACACTTATGATCAGAAAATTGATTTTAGCAGTACCAGTAATAGCAATGCTTTGGAGCTGCGATAAGAAAGAAAGAGAAGCGCTTCAGGCACAAAACGATTCACTGCGCACTGAGCTTCAGGTAAGTCAGCAGACTGCCATGACCCTTCAGGAAATTGGTGTTTTGATCGACTCGATCGATGCCAATCGCCAACTTCTCCGTACCGACGTTGTAGAAGGAACTTCTTACACAGACTACAAGTCGAGACTGGCAGGCATCAACAGCCATATCAAGGAAACTCAGTCTAAGATCACTGAACTGGAAAAGTCATTGAAATCAGCTAAGGGTTCTTATGCTACGACCATCAAAAGGCTGAAAGCTGATCTTGAACTGAGCACTCAGCAGATCGCTGCACTGCAAGGTGAAGTAGAAAAAATGAGAGGTGAAAACCAGACTCTTGCTATGACCGTGAGCAAAAGAGATTCTGTAATCAACACAAATCTTGAAACGATCAAAATGAAAGAGCAGGATGTTGCCACCCTGGAAGCTAAAGTACAGGAAGTGAATGCAGCATCGAAAGCAAGCCAGGCGGATCTGTATTTCGCACAGGCTCAAGCCCTGGAAACTGCTGCCGCCAGAACAAAATTTGCTCCCAAGAAAAAGAAAGAAACACAGCGCGAAGCACTTGAACTCTACAAGCTTTCACTTTCTTTAGGCAAATCTGAAGCACAAACCAAAATCGACGAGCTTCAAAAAGAATTGAGTTAATTTCCCGAATACCTGTAAACTAGAAAAGGTGATGCTGAAAAGTATCACCTTTTTCTTTTGCCTATCTGAATAAGCCTACGTACGGCTATCGATAAATTTCTTGACCTTCCGGCTTTTTCCTACCAGCTGCATTTTTTCAATTTCAGCCAGCCCAACGAACGACATCGACGGGACAACCTTCAGTTTGGATTTAAACATATCGCGCAGGCGACCTTCAGTTTCAATCTGCCTGTTTTCCTCCACAAGTAAATGAAGCTTCAATTCATCCGTTCCAAGTTCTCCGCTGATCACCTCCACCACAAAGTCGGCGATACCATCCACCTGGTTCATTACCTCAAAAATACCGGGCGGGTAGATAGTCGTACCTTTCAGTTTGATCATTTGCTGCTTGCGCCCGATCACGGGGCCCAGGCGCAGGGTATTCCTTCCGCAAGAGCAATGATCCTGGTAAGCCGATGCGATATCACCGGTCTTGTAACGCAATAAGGGCATCGCCTCCACCCCAAGCGTGGTAACCGTGATCTCCCCCGGTTCACCGGGAGGTACCGGATTGTCACCCTCATCCAGGAGTTCCACATAGATCAATTCCGGATGATGATGTCCCCCTCTGCCATGACCACATTCCGTAAACGCCGTCTGCATTTCCGTTGACGCGTAAGTGCCATACAACCGGATATCCCATGCCTCGGTAATTTTTCTTCCCAATGTATTTAACGAGAGGTCTGCATTACGCAGGCTTTCCCCGATACAGATCGCTTTCGTTACCGAACTTTTTCCAAGCGGAATTCCCTGTACCCGCGCATAATCGATCAGTTTAACAATAAAAGAAGGAACGGCTACCAGGGCCGTTGGCTTCAGGCGTTCAATGATCTCCCACTGCATTGCCGGAAGGCCGGGTCCTACCCGGATCAATCCCGCCCCCAGTTTCCGGATGCCCTCGTAGTAGGCCATGCCTGCCATAAACTGGCGGTCAAGCGTGAGCATCAGCTGGTACAGATCCTGTGTGCTTCCGTCGGCACAGGTGAATGAAATACACTCGTTGTAGGCCAGCCGCTGAAGGTCGCTCTCTGTCAACGCAATGGTTACAGGACTTCCCAATGTTCCGGACGTACTGGTGTATTCAACGATCTTATGGCGGGGTACGCAGAGAAAATCCCAGTTATGCCTGTGGAAGTCGTCCTTTGTAGTGGTTGGTATCGCGGCGAGATCTTCGAGACGGCTGAATCCCAGGATATCCGCCCGGGCCGTTTCGAATAACTTTTTATAATAGGGCGAATTGGCATTCAGGTATAACAACAGGTCCTTAACTTTCTCAAGCTGGAATCGCCTGATTTCTTCCTCTGACTGTAATTCGATGCCGGGTGTATACTTCATTGTTCAATAATAACTACCGCGCACGCGATATCCTGCAGGTGCGATACAGACAAATGTATTTTATTCCAGTTATTCTGAATCGCTTTTGCCTTAAAATTTCCATGAAGGTGCAACGATGGTTTGCCCTGTCCGTCATTCACGACTTCGATGTCACGCAGCTCAAAACCGAGAGCGAGTCCCTGTCCCGTCGCTTTCAGGAATGCCTCCTTGGCCGCAAACCGCGCTGCATAGTTCTCTCCCTTGTTTGCCTTCGACTCACAAAACGCAATCTCTCCTTCTGAAAAGATCTTTTCCCTGAACGCGCTGTTTCCCTCGATCTTTTCGAGCACCCGGCGGACTTCGATCATATCGATGCCAAGACCCAGTATCATGGCAGATTTTCTTTACATATCCGCAGATTCTTTTCCATGTATTCCTTTTCCTGAACGGTTGCAATTTCCTTCGTTAATCCCGCCTCGTACATGGGTATGGCGCTGGCCCACTGCCTGGCGGTGAAATAATAATCTCCCGCGAGCATGTATGCGTGATACGATCCCGGATTCCACCTGACTATACTATCGGGTTCAAGACCGGACCTCGGATTAAACGGAAACCGGTAAGGACTGAATTTGACGTAATCGCGATATGCAGGCGTCAACAGGAATGAGTCCGCGGGGATGGTGAGACCGGCTTCATAAATTTCTTCGTTACCGGAGGGTATGTGCGCGAATACCTTATTCAGGTCATAGCATACAAATTTTCCCAGCTGCCAGGGCGTTGTGGAAATCCATACGAGTCCTTTTTCGGGTTGAAAAATTATCCCATGGTGCGCGACCAGCTGGTTGATGGCTTTTTCGTTGCCGAGGCCGATGTCTTTGTCGTCAAGGCCGAGCTGGTTGCGCAGGATCGCCGCAGTTGTCGAAATGGAGTGCTTCTCGTGGCGATCCAGTAATTGGGCTACGCGTTCATAACGATAGGGCGATGCGCTCGTCCTCAGGTGCTCGCGGTTCAGTTCCGTATTTCCAAGGATAGCTCCCTGAAAGTGATTGGTGCTGATGATTACATTGTCCTTTCCTTCCACGAGGTCAATTCCATCCGGTGTTTTTTCGATGATGGATGCTTTGTTATCTTTTGAAGATCCGATCAAAAATGACTCAGCGACGAACATCTTGCGTTTTTCGGCAATGGCATAGGCTTCCTTGATAGTCGATGCGTATTGAAGGATCTCACGGGCGACCAGCGACACCGGTGTAGCCGAACCCGCCGGTATATCCGATTTTGCAGCGTTGATGGTTACGGTTAAGCCCTGGTCGTTCATACCCGAGAGTACTCCGGTCATCCCGCCAAAGGTAACCATCATAAACCGGTACCCTTGCGTCGGTTTGTAGAAGGCAATGATCTTATCTCTTGCGAAATCATCTCCGACATAAAAATCAAAATTACGCCCCACGGTCAGCGTACCGTCGGCGGACCGGTCTCCCCATGTAGCAAAGGATGTACATCCGACAAGAGACATGTTCTGCAGGGCGTGACCGATATCATGCGCGGCATGGTAGTTCAGGATACGTTGGTATGGGGATGCGATATCGTCGAATTCATGAGAAGCCGACTGCGACACACCGAAGATCTCGAGTTGATATTCATCCGTTACATACGTTGTCAGGTCGCGATTGAACCATCCGACAAAATTTTTCAGGATACCGAGGTAAAATCCGTTGGGCACCAGGCGCCGGATCTGTTCGGTAAACACCTCTTCCTGGTAGTGGACCAGATCACGCGTAAGCATCCCGTTAGCCACACCACGTTCAAATGGCTCGCCTTCGACGTATAGTTCGTACAACCCGCTTTCACTGCGCCGGAACCAGTTGTTTCCAAGTGTAAAGAGACCGGTGTCAGGTTGCAAGACGCGCTGATCCAGTACCGATAAAGACGAGGGAACGGGAGGTTCTGTCCTGGCGACGATGCGGACATAGACAAGCAACGCTATCAAAAGCATCGCCACTATGCCGAGAAACCAGCCCGTTATTTTCAAAATTCTCTTAAGCATTCCTGATTTTTTCCACAAGGTAATCCATACCTAAAATCTGGCTGCAGGTAACAACAGCGCTGATCGTGACGCCCAGTACACCATGCATATTGATGTTCTGACCCGTTAACAACAAATTGGGAATTTTTGTGCGCGGCGAGATGAACGTTTTCATCGGCTCGCGGTAGTCTTTGGCAAACCCGTACAATGATCCGTCATCCGTTCCGATGTAATCTCGGGCTGTAAGGGGTGTTGCCGTCGTATAGGACTGGATACAGTCCCGGAACCCGGGGAATTTTTTTTCGACGGCATCAAACAACCGTTGCGCCTTCATTTCCTTAAACTCCTCGTATTCCTTTCCCCGTTCGTTTTCATGGGATACCGTATTAAACGTTTCGCGCCATTTTTCGACTTCGTCGATCCGCATGTAGGACATGACGGTGACGCCCTCTGCATATTCGCTTATCGTTGACGATGCAACATAAAAAATGGCAATACCCTGCGGCCAGTTTTCGTCCGTGTACCGGAGGGCGCACCAGGGATCTTCTTCCGCGAAACAATAGATGTTGCTGTTCAGGTACTTAAAGGTGTCCTTCTTTAACACGACATTCGCATAAAAAACGGAGACTGTGCTATCCAGGTTTTTCAGGCGTGAGCGGTATGCGCGTCTGAACATATCACTCTCGGTGATGTCCAGGGTCTTGGCAGGATGAATATTCGAAATAAACGTCCTGGCATAGTACCGTGTTCCGTTCTCCTCTTCCGCGTAGACGACCTGCCCACCCTCTTCCTTCAATTTTACGACGTTCACCCGTTTTTTGATCACCCCTCCCCTGGAGGTAATCTCCCTTGCCAGGAACCTCGCGATCTGGGAACCTCCATCGACAAATTTCCAGGAGCTTTCGATGTAGTGGTTTACAATCAGCGCGTGAACGAATAACGGCGTTTTATCCGGCTGGCCCGCGTACAGCAGGTTGGTACCCGCCAACACACAGATCAGCTTTCGGTTCGTCGTCAGCGTTTCAAGATAAGCCTGCGTATCGGTATTATAGGCGCCTTCGGTATCGGAGTAGTTTCCGGCTTGCAGATTATACAGGGGAAATTGCTTGCATATCCGCCTGATCTTATCACAAAAAGCCCGTATCGCCACTTCTTCGTCCGGGAAGTAGGACAGCATTACCCGGATAAAATTATCATAACCCTGAGCATACCGGTAAATCGTGGGGTCGTCCTTGAAGATAAGCCCGTCCACAAAATCCGTATCCATGCGGCGGATCTTGATCTTATCCATTATCCCCAGGTAAGTAAAAAACTGGTACAGGTTCTGCCCCTTGTCGAGACCACCAACGTAATGGACGCCTGTGTCGAAAATAACCTTGTCGCGAACAAAAATCTGGAGCATTCCTCCGATCTGCTTGTTCTTCTCCAGCAGGCAAACCCTGAATCCTTCCTTTGCCAGGATGGTTCCGCAAGCAAGTCCTCCTAAACCACTGCCGATGATTACAGCATCATACTCCTGTTTTTCTGACATTCCTGATCGATATTAACTTCTGCCCTACCTAACCGGCAATCCGGTAATTTTGTTAAACTTTTTTGCGGACCACAAAAATAACATTAGATGTAAATTTAGCATCATCGATCGTTTCCACCGCGAATCCCATCGCAGCCGCCGTCTCCCTGATCCTGTTGCCGGAGACAAAATTCAGGGCGTTGACCGACTTGTTGAACTTCAGGATTTTGACGGAGAAAAATTCCGTCAGCCGCGTACCCTGATGACGTTCCGTCAAATCGGCATTGCCGTCCCGGACGATCATTCTGCCCCCGGGCAGCAGGGCTTCCATACAATTTCTCAGCAGGTTGTCCTGCGCTCCGGCATTCAGGTAATGAAGTACGTCGCTGATAATGATCGTATCATATTGCTGAAGTTGGAATTCCGTGACGTCGGCGTGATAAAACTGCAGCCGTTCGGTCTTAAGGTACCCATGACGGGCTGTTTCAATCTTATCCTCGTCGTAGTCAACACCTGTGATCAGACGCTTGTCCGACAAAAACTGCAGCATGTAACATAAAAAGCCATAGCCACAGCCGAGGTCCAGAACGGAACCTTCCAGCGGGATGAGGTTGTGGAACGTTTCGTAGTTCTTTTCCAGCCGGATCTTCACGCGGAGATACCATTCCAGTACTGGACCTTTATAAAGATAATTTGTGATCAGGCGGTAAGAGAAGTACTCGGGGGTCTCCGTCTCCCGCGCCAGCAGCGCGTATTGCTCCCTGAAATATTTGCTGACGTTCTTTGTCCGTTCGGCGTAGGTTGTTCCGAATGACGGGTCGTCCGCCTCGATGGGCGGCAGGAATTTAAGCGTCAGCTGACCCTCGTTCAGGTAAAAACTTCCCTTGGGTATTCCGTCCGCCGCACCGTGGATGATCAAAGGCTGCAGCGGCATCTTTAGTTCTTCGGCAAGGTAAAACGCACCTTTGTGGAAACGTTTCAGTTTCCCGTCTTCAGACCTTTTACCCTCCGGGAACACGACAACGGAATAGCCTTCCCTGATCCTGTCCTGTAAACGTTCCACACCACCTTCCGCACCTTCGGAGACGGGATAATAATCGGCCAGGCGTACAACACCACCAAAGACCGGCGAATTCCAAACCCATTTATTCGTCAACAGAATAAGTTTAGGATGAAGCATGGTCGTGAGCAGTATATCGAGAAAGGATGTATGATTGGCAATCAGGATACTTGCGCGCGAGAATGTTACCGGCGACCTTCCGATGATCTTCTTCCGTACATTGGGCTCCAGGTAGATCAGCGTCCTTGTGATCCAGCTTAGCAATGTATGATAAAAGAGCCTGACCGTTTGTCTTCCAAAGGGTATTATCCTGAACAACAGTCCCAGCAGGGTCATGATAACAGCGCCGACGACAAAAAACATGTAGGTGAATGCTGTGCGCAGCATACCCACCCACGTCATGGGTGTAAAGCCCCTGCGGGTACGGTTTGTGATCAGCAGGCGGAATAAGAACGGTTCGATCGTCTGGGACATCACAAAAACACAAACGATGCCTATAATGGAGATGGAGGCGATCGAACGTAAAGCCGGATGTTTTGCAAAGATCAACACACCCAGGCCCGCGATCGTCGTAGCGGCGGAAAGAAAAATGGACGTTCGTATTGAGGGAAGGTTCTTTTTTCCCGCCCTGTATTCTTCCTGCAGACCATCCATGATGAAGATGCTGTAGTCATCACCCAACCCGAAAATAAAAGTTGAGACCATCACATTAACGATATTGAACTCGATACCCAGTAAGGCCATGATCCCGAGGATCCATATCCAGGTGATGAACATGGGAAAAAATGTGATCAGTGTAAGTTCGATCCGGCCGTACGAGATGAAGAGGGCGACAAATACCAAAATAGCGGTAAACGTCACGATAAAATTAAAGTCCGCGTTCACGTACTCCACGAAAAGATTGGTGAGCATTTGCCGGTCGAACGAATGTACCGGCGAATGTTCCAGCTGTTTATAAAGCGCGGCCTTTCCGTTGGGATGAACATTAACCAGCGTGATGACCGTTGCCGTGTTATCCCTTTCGATAATATAGTCATCAAAAAAAGCGGACCGGATCGTCTTCATGGAATTGTCACCGGCGGGTATGTACGTTTTGGTCACCAGTTCTTCCACGTTGGCCAGCACCTGCGGGGAAAATTTCAATGCCGCTCCTTCTTTCCGAACCGCGTCGAGGAACTGCGCTCTTCGTTCGTGTGTCCAGAACGTATTCCATTTATCGATCCTCGATCGTTGCAGCGAGTCGGAAATCAGGAATGTGGAAACCGATACGTATTTATTAATCTCCCCGCTGCGTTTCATCCTGTCGAGCGCGGGTACCACCTGCTCGTTCTTTCGCAGCGATGCATCCAGGTTCTCGCCGCTCGATACAACATAAACCGCGGTTAGTGACGATTTATTCAACGTCTCAAGTCGCTCCTGCGACAGGCGGGTGGATGGCGTCATAAAGTTCAGCCTGCTCATGTCGCTGTTGAAATTCACCTGGCGCGCAAAATAAAAGAAGACGGGAGTCGCCAGCAGAATGGTCCACAATAACGGCTTCGACGACCCGAGATTGGAGAAGGATATGTGTTCAACCCAATTCTTCCGTACTTCTTTCCGGGGGAATAATTCACCGGACAGGAAATGGGGCAAAAAGATCAGGGAACAAAGTGCCGCGCCGATCAGGCTGAAACCTGCAAACAGGCCAACATCACGCAGCACGGCGGCGTTCGCGAACTGGAGGCAAAAAAAAGCGAGCACGGTTGTGCAACTTCCCAGGGTCATCGGTCCGACAAGGTCTTTGATAACAAGCCTGATATCATGGACGTGTTTTACGTGCGCGAGGAAGTGCAGGGAATAGTTGACCGCGATTCCAAGGATAACGGATCCCGCCGCAATCGCAAGAATAGAAACCGATCCCTTGACCAGGTAGATTGCGCACAAAGAAAATAATCCGCCAAAGATCACCGGGAGGAGAATGAGAAACAGAACGCGTTTTTTCCTGAAAAATCCCGTAAGCAGGATGGCCAGCAGAACGACCATTAGGCTGACCGTTAATATTGTGTCGCTCCTCAGTTGTTTCGCATTCCCGACAGCCACTGCCGACGCTCCGAAATAAGACGCAAGCCACTGCGGATGTTTGGAGTTGACCTCATCGACGATCGTATTCAGCCCTGAAATAAACACCGAGTTGTTTCCTGTTTCACTGGGAGGAAACGTCGGTTGTATGAAAAAAATCAGGTGCCTGTGATCCCGTGTGACGATGTAGTTGTCGTACAATTCAAAATTTTCGTCGTACTGGAGTTGCTGCAGTTTTTTCAGGGCGAGGAAAGAGAAACCCAACGGATCTTTTACAATGATTTTTTTGAAAGCGAAACCGGCGGGTGATATCAGTTGCCTGTAGCTTTCCTCCAGTATTTGCCTTACGTTCCCGGGTCTTGTGAGCGAGTCGAGTTTTGTGTAGTCGTTATCCGTCAGGAAGACCGGGAGGTACTCGTGTACGGCCGCAAATACGTCGAGGATCTTTTCGTCGTCTACCCGGCTTGTGATCTTTTGCACATAGGGCTGCAGTTCCGCGCCGATCCGGGCAACCATCTCCTCCGAGATGGCTATCAGGCTGTCGGGCTGACCCTGTAATGAACTGTCCCTGACAGAGATCATGACAACCATCCGTTCCACAAACTTCGAATGCTGAAATACGTAATTCAGTTTTTCAACACGGGGATCGTCGGGAAAGAACCGGGTGATATCTTCTTCCAGGGTAATTCGTGAAGCGCCCAGGGTAACGACGGCCAGGACAGAAATGAACGTCACACGGAAGGCTGTTTTCCGGCGATGAAAAAAATCATAGATATTTAAAAAGATCCCGACCATGTTCAGCTTTTCAGACGCCTGAATAGTTTCAGTCCAATATAGGTAATCCCGCCGAAGCACAATCCCGCGACCAGGGCGAGTGTCGAAGCACCCAGGGCATACTGGACGATGTTATTTTGAACCACTTCGAAGGTGATCTCTCTGCTGAACGAGATGTACTGCGCGTTTTCGCCCATCCATAGTCGTCCCGTATAGTGGCTCAGGTACAGGATCAGAGGGATCATCGGGGGTATGCTGATATTGGCGGCAACGATGACCAGCGCCTTGTTCAGCCGGAGAACAAAGGAAAGCGCTATCGCGATAGCAAGTTGAAATCCCCAGAGTGGAACGATGCCCATAAAAATTCCAACGGCAACGGAAGCGGCCTTTAAGGCATCTGATTCGCCCGTATCAAAGAGCTGTTCCCGCAGGATGTCCCTGAAGTTTTTTTTTTAAGGCTTCTGAGCAGGTCGCGGGGTTTGATGTAGAGAAGGGCAATGGTCACCAGAACGGTGTTGAGGATACTGATCCGGGTAAAGTCCTTAAACGGTCTGAAGTGGGATACACGTTTTCCTTTTTCCGCATAAAACACCTTCACCGGAACATGTGTCAGCGCAATTCCACGCCACGACGCACGGACAAGCACTTCAATTTCGAACTCAAATTTTTTCGTCACGAACCGGATATCTTTCAATAGCCTGACCGGGTACAGGCGGTAGCCGCTTTGTGTGTCGGGCAGTTTAACACCTGTTTCCACCCAGAACCAGAAATTTGAGAATTTATGGCCGAAGCTGCTTTTACCAGGAATACCCGATTGCTCCATATTCCTGGCGCCCATGATGATCGCGGCGGGAAACGTGTCGAGGCAGGTCAGGAATTTATGCAAGTCGGCGGGGAAGTGTTGTCCGTCCGAATCGATCGTGATGGCGTAATCATAGCCCATCTCCACGGCTTTTTTAAATCCCTGCTGCAATGCAAAACCCTTTCCGCGGTTGACGGGGTAACTTACGAGGGTAACCATGGGAAATTTTTCCAGGATACCGGAGGTGGTATCGGTCGATCCGTCGTTTACAACAATTACCTGCCCGGTATATTCCAACACACCGGACACGACCATCTCCAGGGTTTGTTCGTTGTTGTACGTTGGGATCAGCACACAAGCTTTCCTCTGCCTGAACAATTCTTGGATTTGCGAAGGTTCCATCAGGAAATTTTCAGCGTGGCCTTCAATTTAAAAAATGTTACTGTTCCCGCAAACAACGTAGCATTAACGACGATCTGCGGATCATTTTCGATGTAGCTGATCGCAACATCCACTTCCGTGTTCTGGTCAGGGTTTATGACGGAAAGGAATTTCATGTTATCCGCACCGGTAAGACTCAGCGACTTGTTTGTCGTAACTTCCATGATCTCGCGGATGATCTGCATCATACAAACGCCCGGAACGATAGGTAATCCGGGAAAGTGACCCTCCAGGATCTTATGATTTCTGTTAATGGATATCTTAGCCTTAACGGAACCCAGGGAAGGTTCATGCTGTACTAAAGTGTAAAAATCGTTGAGCAGAATCATTCTTTGTGAATACGTGACAATTTAATCTGCATGTTAAAGGTGAAATGCAGAAGTTCGATCTGATCCGGGGCTGGATAACCCGTTCCCGGAAATTGCACGGAAACTTTGCGTTTGCGCGCTGAACCCCACTCCAACCTGTGTAAAGAAGCACAATCTTTATTGGTAATGAAATAGGCTGTTTCTTTTTTTTGCTTAACCCCAAAATATATTTCCTCCCCGAAAACGTAACGATTATAATGTCCTTTACGGAAGGGTATGCCCAGCACCAATTCGAAGTCTTTCCGCAACGTCTGAATAACAGGTTTTTTATTTAACTGGGCGATAACGTTATAGACTTTAAAGTCACCCTGGCGGGAAAAACCGAAATCAAAAAATGTGATTCCGGCCTCGTTTGTGAACACCACCCGTTGTGAACTATCGGGCATGTTTTTAACCAGCAGCAGACCGCTCAGGTGCCGGCCCATAACATCCACACTTGCATTGTACCAGGATGTAGCCAATACCCGAGGTACGGTTTTCTCCGCGCATCCATGATCCGCCGGGGAGACCTGCAGGTTCCGGTAATCGGACGCACAACTCATCAGCCCCGCCAAAAATGAACTAAAGAGTAAACACCGCATCGGAAATCTGTGTGTTTAATTTTTTATCCGTGAATAAAATACTGGTCGTATCCCCGGAAGGTTCGTTCATCTCGATAAGGTTTACCGAATAATCTTTTTTATCAACCTTGAGCACAATAGTCTGAAAAAATTCCCGCAGCAATTTTGAAACCGGGGTCATCTCCAGGAGGTATGTTCTGTCGTTTTCAAACACCCTGGTCGTAAAATCCTTGCTATCAAGGATTGTACCCTGAACACAATCGATCATGATGCGGTTGACCTGCTGAAAGAGCTTATTTGATTTTACATTGACGCGGTTTTCTTTTTGATTATCCCTGACCATCATCTTGTCGCCATTCATCACCATGAGGTAGGTGAATGGTTTTACGTACTCGATCCGCACCTTATTACTCCGCTTGAACCAGAACTTTCCAGACGAGGTGATCTTTTCCGTCAGCGCAGTCAATACCTTCTCCTGCGTAAAAGAACTCTGGATCGACAGGACTTCCGCGGACTCGCGCTGGAACTCCTTCTTAAAGGAAGATATATCGGCAATGGATTTATAACCCTCGTACTGGGCAAACGTCAGCATAGGGGAAAGCAGAAAGCATGCGGTGACGATCCATCGATACTTCCTGGAGTGTGATTCCTGACTTCTATACATACGCTTTCTCATTCAGCAACTCGTCTACACGTACAATTTTTAATCCAACCTTTTTGATATGCTCCAGCAGCGCGGGCAGTATTTGCAGCGTTGTGTCGCTATAGTCGTGAAGCAGGATGACATCTCCGCCTTTCAGCGGACCTGTAATCCGGTTGAACAATGCCGTTCCATCCCGGATTACGGTATCAAATGAACGGACACTCCATCCGATCGTCGTATAACCTCCTCTCCGCACCGCGGCTGCAACCATCGGGTTGGTCACGCCGTACGGCGGTCTGAAGAATTTTGGTTTAACTCCGATGACCTCGCGGATCGTTTCATCTGTGTCGGACAATTCCCTTGAGATCGCGGCAGCCCCCTGAAGATCAAAGGTTGCCTTGTGCCAGAAGCTGTGATTACCGATCAGATGTCCCTCATCAAATATGCGTCTGGTCAGCCTGGGATTTTCAGTGACGCGGTTTCCGATACAAAAAAATGTCGCCGGTACATCGTAGGTCTCCAGGATCTGAAGGATCTGTTCGGTTTTTCCGGGTATGGGCCCATCATCAAAGGTCAGTGCGATTTTTTTTGAGTTGTTCTCCCCCTTGAACATCACGGGCAGGAAAAATTGAGCCGATAGAACAGAGCTACCATAGGCCTGGACGCCAAGATAGGCTATTACAATGGCCGCATAGAGCCCGGGCGAAACATCACGGAACTGATCCCCGAGGAGAGTAAGCGCCAGTGTGACGGCAAAAACGACGTTAACGGGTCTGAACTTCAGCATGACGAAGCAGGATCAGCGAATGGTACTTGCCAAAATATGGATTATAAATCAGAATATGGCGGATCGAACCCTGATGCCTGGTGGGTGAAACAACTTCGGGAATTTTCTGATCCTGAATGATACGTGCTCCCAGCCATAATGCAAACGCGGTTGCCGTTGGAAACTCGCCGCAAAGGTGCTTGAAGTGACCTGTATTATTTCCGGGGAATACATGGTCCATAATGGATTCGGTATCCTCGTCCAATAAACGATCACCGGATTTCCCGACCAGGACGAGGTCGATATCGTTGGCTGTTAAAGAGGCGGACTTGAGAAACGACAATACACCGTCGATCAGGCCTTTCCTTTTTGGCATGTACAGAGTCGCAACGGCATCCAATACAACGCCGCTTTTTTCACCTCCCTCGCCCGTCAGTACAAAATAGGAGGCGCCTTCTCCATTCAGTGTTCCGTCTGCCTCGCTGCCGAACAGGCCCAGACTGTGATCGGAACGTGATCTGAATATTCCGAAGCGCCGCTGAATAGCATGACTGACGTCGGTTATTTCATCGACACCGCCGACGAGCAAAGACTGCCTGGGGTTTTCTTTTAACTCCATCAGGGCATCGGTCAATGCGTTCTCAAATGAAAACGCCCGTTGTGAATAGGTCTGATTATAACCCTGGCACTGGAGCAACAGCGCGATCTGCGATCCGATCGTATTGTGTGTCGACTGGATAAACGGTGTCGGGTTGAGTGCATGTTCCCTGTTCTCGATCATCTTGGTGAGGAATATCCCGGTATCTTCCAGGCATCCCAGGCTTGTACCTGTAATGATCCCGTTAGGTACGCTGATGTTCGCTTCCTTCAGGGCCATCATTCCCGCCGCGACGCCCATTTTGATGACCCGGCTCATCCGTCGAAGCTGCCGGATGTCTACGAATTGTGTATAGTCGGGTTCAATGCAACACAATTTTTCGCCGCTATAATCCCGGGGCTGACTGAGCAACGGCTCATCGCTGCCGGTATTCTGTGGCGAGATATTTCCCATGCCTGTTATGTAGATGGACATGCCGGATTTATGTAATTAGAGATTCCAACAGTAGTTTGTACGGAAGTATTCCAGTCCTCCCCCTTTCAGTCGGCAATAAGGTAGGGGTATAAACGCTTAACCACATCATTCTTTTGAAAAAATAATGGACGAACAATTACCGCCAAATCCAAATGAGTTGCTCATAACATGGTTTACTTTTATTCCCGACTCAAATGTGCGCTGGGGGATGATCCCGATCTCAGGAATGGGATTGCCGAAACGGAGGTTTGGAAAAACGCATTGCTGCCGGATGGCCATGACGGAAAAGACGGCCTCAATTCCACCACTCGCTCCCAGTGTGTGGCCTGTAAAGGCCTTGGTCGAACTCATTCGCGGCGGTCGCGCGCCGAACAACCGGGACACAGCCGTACCTTCCGAAAGATCGTTGTTCAGGGTCCCCGTTCCGTGCAGGTTAATGTAGTCTATATCTTGCGGGCTTAAGGCTCCCATCTCAAGTGTTTTTTGCATGGCTCCGAAAGATCCCCTGCCATCCGGAGAGGATGCCGTCTGGTGAAAGGCATCGTTCGTATTGGCAAAACCACTGATGTAGGCAGCCGTATCCGACTTGTATTCTCTTTTTACACGATCGGAAATGAGCACAACAAAACCGGCGCCTTCTCCCAGGTTGAGTCCGCTGCGCGACGCATCGAACGGTCTGCATGGATTGCTATCGAGGATCATCAGGCTGTTAAATCCATTTAATGTAAACCGGGAGAGTGCATCCGTCCCTCCTGCGACAACGACGTCGAGAATATTATGCATGATCAGGCGGGAGCCGAGTGCAATAGCATTCACCGAAGAGGAGCAGGCGGTATTGATCGTGGAAATAAACCCGTTGATTTCAAGGTCGTCTGCGATCAGCTCCGTCGTACTGCCGCACTCATGGTGTACCACGTCGCGGAGTTTTCCTTTCCCATGGTCGGGGAGGAAATCGGCAAAGAAGTGTTCGGTTCTATCCATACCCCCTACCGTGGTGGCTGAAATAAGTCCGGTCCTCCATTTTTTCAGGTCGATACCCGAATTCGCGACGGCCTCACGAGCCGCGTGAATGCCGAGAAGGGCTGTCCGAGCCAGGGGGTCGACCTTCAGTTTCCGGGAGAGCTCTTCATTGCTCATCTTCACTTCACCTACCGGGAGGGTATCCTGATAAACGGATTCAAATAACGTGACCTTTCCTATACCCGATGACTCATTCCGAAACGAATCAAACGTTTGCCCCACCGAATTCCCGATGGCGGAAATGACCCCTGTACCGGCTACATGAACACGGCCTTTCAAAATATTAAGCTGTTTGGTTTGCTTTGATGTATTCGGCAATGGATTTCACCGACTTAAATATCTGCGGCCCATCCTGCGGGTTAGCCATTTTAATATTATAGCTCTGTTGCAGCAGTACGATCAACTCCAGCGCATCGATGGAATCCAGACCAAGACCTTCCACAAACAACGGCTGTTCATCCCCGATATCCTCCGGCTTCAGATGTTTCAGGTTCAACGCCTCAATGATCTGTATTTTAAGATCTGCCATCAACTGTTCCATATTTTACCTCGTAAAGTGTTTGAAGTTGTTGTGCTGAATGTTCCAGCCCTTTGTTATTACTGTTTGTTTTTTCCACCAAATATAGGAAAACATCGTGTTGCTCACCCATTACATCCACCCAACCGGCCAGACACGCCTGTGTTTTATCCTGTCGCATGACTATTTCCACATATTCGCGAAGCTGGACGGCATCAAAGGCAGGTGTCACAAAAAATGCATTCTCTCCTTTAATCCCCTGGCGGATACAAATTTCACCCGTCACGATGTTGGACAATGTATAGACAAACAACGCCGGGCTGGCCATTGTTTTGGTGGATTCAAAATATCTTACATCGGTATCCAGGCTGCTATGCGCGTTACTTAAAATGACAGCGACGCGATCCGGGGCAAAGCGCGTCTGCAGGTCAGCTTGTTTCGCCAGCACCTCCGCCGCCAGGAATCCCAGTTTGGACAGGCGATCCATTTTATAAAATTTCGGATAGGATATAGAGAGGAAACCCAGTGCATTGTCCAGGAAACCGTCAAGGTCACCCGGGCTACCCGCAAATACGATGTTTCCCTGTCGCGCCAATACGAAGTTCCTGATATGACAATATCCCGTGATGTAATCCATTTGTAATGGTCCGCGTTATTGCTCCCGTACCCGGATCAGTTTCACAAGGCCTTTCAGGGCCTTTTCATGGGCACGCACGAAAGGGTTTTTTTGATCCCATACATAGCCGGCAAGAACGGAACATATTTGTCGTTTTACCAGGGGATCGGGATCTTTGGAGAAGAATATTTTTTCCAGTGTGCCGTCGTACCATGCGGTTACAAACGTACGGAACGTATCCACACCCTGTCTTATAAAATTCGTATAGTCGTTGTCCCAGTCGACCGTATTGCCTTTTAGTTTTTCGATGACCAGCTTACTCGCGAGATGGCTTGACACCGCGGCGAACATAACACCGGAAGAGAATATCGGGTCGAGGAACTCGGTTACGTTTCCCGTGAGCACGAATCCGTGACCATAAAATTTGTCGGTGGTCGCCGACCAGGCTTCCAGCTTACGGGGCTCAAAGACCCAGCTGACATCGCCGAATCGTTTTTTAAGGTATTCATTTCCCTCGATACACGTTTTGAATTTTTGAGACAGGTCGCCTTCGATACCGTCAAAGAAATCATATCCACCCACAAAACCCAGGGAGGTGACACCCGATGAGAAAGGAATGATCCAAGTCCAAACCTGGGGAGCGTACATCACGGCAATGATCCGGTTCGGCTCGTCATGGTTGTTCCGGTGGACATCGTTCACATGGGCGAAGATCGACTTGCGCGGATCAAGGCTGGAAGGTTTGTCCAGGTTAAACAGCCTGGGGATCACGCGACCATATCCGCTTGCATCGACGATAAAGCGCGCGTGTATTTTCTCCAGCGTGCCGTCTTTCTGCTGTGCTGTCGTAACGGAACTTTCGTCTTCAAAAAAATCGATCGCTGTGACCGTTGTTTCAAAATCGACCCGAACACCCTTGCGCTGAACTTCCGTGATCAGTGTCAGATCGAAGTCGGCACGCTGAACCTGCCAGGTCCACGTCCACCCCGTTGAGAACTGTTCTGAAAAATTAAAATCCGACACGTTGTCGTCCTTCATGAATTTTGCGCCGAATTTCTCCTGGAACTTTCTTTCCCGGATGGCGTCGATCAGTCCGGCGTCTTCGAGCACTTCCATACACCGCGGAAGCAGGCTTTCGCCGATCACAAATCGCGGAAATTTTTCGCGCTCCACGACCCTTACGGAAAAGCCAAACTTATGAATCATTGCGGCAGCAATAGAACCGGCAGGTCCCGCACCGATCACCAAAACATCAATTATCTCGTTCATTTTATGTTGCAAATGCTTAGTTCCGAATGTGGTTCAATCCCATCTTTCAAGCCGGTTTACAAACCAGCAACGTATGGCTGACTCCAATATAGTCCATTTGCTCAATCACTTTCAATCCGGCATTTTCGACGCAGCGTATGAATATTTTGGAATCGTACATCTGGCTGTTTCCATTAGCCATGGCCGTGAAATACAAGGATGTTTGCTGAAGTGAAAACGCCGACGCTTCGAACCGTTGTCGATCCCAGAACGTTTCGAGGATGTAAACGCTTCCGTCAGAAGCGAGGGCCTGTTTGCATCGCTTCAGGATGGAAACGATCTGCTCTTCGGAAAAACAATCCAGGAACTGGCTCATCCAGATCGCATCGAAATCCCTTGGAAACGCCTGTGTTTCATCCAGCAGGTTGCATGGATGAAAGGATATCCGGTCTCCAAAACCTTTCTTTTCGATCTGTTCTCTGGCGGTATCGACATGACCGGGCAGATCCATAATTGTGATCTTCACATCCGGATCGAATTCGAAACTCTGCATCGACCATTTACCCGTGTTCCCGCCGATATCGAGTAAGGTCCTTGGTTTGTGTTTATAGACGTGAGGCAGTACATCCGGGAATGCATAATCGGAATAAAAATGGTCGAAGCCGAACCAGCTTTCCTTCACCTTTTCGGGAAGGCTGGATGTCAGCGCTTCGTAGATCGTCGGCCAATCGCCGAAGACCTTAAGACCTTCCGGTTTACCTTTTTTGATGCTTTCGTCGAGGAAGAACATTCCCTGGTAGCATACATCATGGGTAAAGTCCATGTTCACTTTGGTAAGATCGTCGTGAAGGATGAAGTACGCTGTTTTCGTGATCTTATAAAGTCCGTCATTTAATGTCATCAGCCCGATGCCCAACGCAGCCTCTACCAGCACCCGGACGCCGTACGGTGGCAGATTTACTTTAGCCGTTATTTCTTCCAGACTGATCCCATCCTTATGGGCATCCACCGTAGCCAGTATACCGGTGTTCCTGAGGACACGGGTTGCCTGAAAAACGAACGGACCAAACGTGATCCACTGAGCCTCCTCCTTTGCTTTAATGGCTGAAAGTTTTTCCTTTTCAAAAAAATTCATGTTTCAAAAATTGGTTTCCATTTGTAAAATAATCGCCGCGTTACATCCGCCGAAGCCCGACGCGGTCTTAAGACACGTCTTCAACGGTTTATTTTCGAGGTTTCTAATGATATTCAGATCCTGCGGCACACCAAGCGTATCAAATCCCTTCGATGGTATCAGCTCGCCTCGTATAAGGGCCTCTGCGTTAATGGCAACCTCCGCTATCCCGGCTGCGCCGAGGGTGTGACCGAAATATCCTTTCAGGCTGTTAATAGGTTTTCTTTCGAGGTTCATCAACCCGAACGCTTTTGCCTCCATCTCATCGTTGTAGCGTGTCGCCGTTCCGTGGGCCGAGACGATATCGATGTCGTTTTTTGAAATCCCTGATTCATCCAGAGCCTGTTGAATCGCCGAGGCCAACTCTTCGCCTGTGCGCGAAGGTCCGGATATGTGATTGGCATCGTTGGAAAACCCTCCGCCGGTGATACATACCCTGGGTGTCACGCCCAGTTTTTCCGGCTTTGACGTCAGCAAAATCGCCGCAGCGCATTCCCCGAGATTAATACCTTTACGATGTGCGTCAAACGGCCGGCAGGGTTCATCGCTGAGCGCCTGAAGGCTTTGGAACCCGGATACGATAAACCGGCTGAGGACATCCGCGCCGAGTATCAGGGCGTGATCGTACTGGCCTTCGCCGATCATTCGTTTTCCGACGAGCAAAGCCATCACTCCGGAAATGCAGGCATTGGAGACGACCAGGTGTTTTTTAAAATCAAATTTCCCGGCGAGAAATTCCGCCAGGTTGTGTAAATAGATCCTTGGATGATCGGGCCGGCCTTCTTCAAGAAAGGAAATGTTTCCTTTTGTGGTCGACAGGATAAAAACGGTGCGGTCAACGGGAAGACTGAGACCGGCGAGTAAATCACGGATCGCCTGCACGCAAAAAAATTCAAACCTCGTAAGGTCGTTTTCTTCCGCTTGCCCGCCCGCGATCCCGGCACAATAAAAGGGGACCGGGCTCAGGCGGCTGTCATCGATGAGAGAAATACCCGATTTTCCATTCCTGATGTTATCGTAATTTTCGGACGTGGAGACACCCAGCGGTGACACAACAGAACTCGCAGCCATCCACACTTTTTCCATTTTCAGATCAGGTTCTGTTTCTTTTTCCACGCTTCGAAGAATGGCGGCAGCGTGAGCTGAAGTTCAAAACTTCCGGCATCGACAAATACCTGTACGGATGATCCTCTGGCAACGAGTGTTCTTTCCCTTGCTTCATAGATCCTGTATTCGAACATGAGCTTGGCTGCAGGTGTATTCATAAATGTTGTTTCCACCAGGACTGTATCGCCGTAGCGAAGGGGTTTGCTATAGTCACAATGAACGGACACAACCGGAACGGCAAGCCCGTGCTGATAACAGTCGAGGTAAGAGATTCCGTGTATTTTACCAAATGCTTCGCGTCCGTCTTCAAAATAACGCAAATAATGGCCATGCCAGACAATCCCCAGCGGATCTGCTTCATTAAATCGGACGATAACTTCTGTCTCGTGAGTCAGCACAATTTCGGGTTTATAATGTACAGGCCCAACTTCGATCATCATCTTTCAAAAGCCCGGCTGCATGAACAACAATTCATCAGGGGCGATAGTGTTTCTTGCGCCACATTTCGAATTCCTTCTTCTGAATCTTCGTCAGAATAGTATAGATACAACCACCCCAGAAATTACGCATTCCAAAACCTTTCGGTTCGGCAACCATTCTTTCGGTGAAGATCACTTCCTTCGTACCCATATCGATGAACGTGATCCAGATTGAACCTTCTTCATTCAGTTTGTTAAAACTTTCAACGACAAACATGAGTCCGATACCATTCAGGCTCTTAAAATCGTAGCCCGCCACAATTTCCGCCACATCGGAAGTTTTGATGTGCAGGTAATCTTTTTCTTCATCCGAGAACATGCTCATCACGTCAATCTCCGTGTTATGCTCGTTGGTTACCTCTACGGCATTCTCCACTTTCTTCCGGTCTATCGTCTTGGCAATGTCGAATTTATCAGGCTCTTTCAGGATGAGTTCATTCCAGGCTTCGATCAGGTGTCTTACGTCCGATTCGGAACCAAACCGCTCACGGTCGCCGATCAGCTTGGTACTGCTGAAATCCAGACCGAGCCATGTTACGGGAACTTCAGGCTTGAATACGTCGCTTTTTGTCTGGCCGAACAAGCACGCGGGAGACAAAAAAATGAGTAAAGGAAGAATGTTTTTTATTTTCATAAACACGCGATTTTTCAGGACTGTAACTTGGCAAATATGCGCATTTCGCAGGTACATAAAATTTTTCCCTGGTACTCAACCTTTCCCTGAACGACAGTAATATCCAGTACTTTATTGATGACGCTGACGGTTGTAACCACGGAAGCACCGGCCGGCGGCAGACCTGCGATCTTCAGGTCTTTAATAGCCGCGATATACCCGATCGGTATGGGGATCTTGCGCAGTGAACATTGGTATCCGACATGGACTGCGGCGGTTTGCGCGATATTTTCCACCAATCCAGGCTCCGCAAAATGACCGGCTGCGACAAAGACGTTGTCGTGAGCGATCGAAAACTGTGTAACCGCATGGTCGTCACTGGCTTCCAGCAGTTCGTGAACCATCACAATCGGATCTCGCTGCGGTATGAATTGAAGTATTTCGGTCGATGTAGCCAGCATTTATGTGCGCAAAAATTGGTTATTTTCCCCAAAAGTTAAAATAATTAAACCACTGTTCCGGGTACAACTTTACTTTTTGCTCCAGTTGCCGCACAAAGGTCGATAGCAGACGGTCCATAAAGCCGGTCTTTGATTCTCCTTCACCTCTTACCAGCAGGGCGCTTCCGTAAAAGTGGTAATGATGAAGCGATTCCTTAAAAGCAAAAACGACGGAAACAGGTACGCGAAAACTGGCCGATAGCAGGAACGGTCCCAGCGGAAACTGAGCTTCTTCTCCCAGGAAGAGCTGACGCGTGGTCTTGTTACCCTCGAGGTAACGGTCGGCGTGCAGGCAGATCAACTCGTTCTTCTGAAGGGCTTCGCCCATGGCATACACGTGCGACATGTCGGGTTTGATGAGGATCACGTTCAGATTCCGGCCACCCGTAACCTGCTCGAGGTACGCTTTTATCTGTTCATGTTCGCCGTCATACATCACAACGTTGACCCGTGTATCCAGGCGGCGCAACAGGTGTCCGGCTGCTTCCCAGTTTCCCACATGGCCGCTAAGTAATATACCTCCCTTCCCGCCCCTGACGATTTCGCGAAGGTTCTCTTCCCCGTCGAAGTCGTAGGTAAATTTGTTTCCGATGTTTGCCATGACAATCACCTTATCCAACAAGGTTTGTCCGAAGATGTAGTAATTGCGGTAAATACTAAGGCATGACTTGAATACACCATAGTGATGTCGTTGCCTGAAGTAGCGGTAAATATGGCGGGTAGACGTACGTGAAAAAACGAGGTAATAGAAGGCAACAAACCGGAGAATAAAATACGCTGGCAGTACACCGAACGTTCTGCAGATGAATACGAATATTCTGTACCCTAAGGGGGTTCCTTTGGATTTACCCTGCCAGCCCGGCATGACTAGGACACAACTTTCTCGCTGACTCGTCCGATGACATAGTCGTAAAAACTCCTGAAGGTGTCTATGGTTGTAAAATCCTCCGGCTTTACTTTGAAGCCGAAGTTGTTTTCGATCACCACGACGAGGTCAA
The DNA here is from genome assembly GCA_041742155.1 of Chryseolinea sp. Lineage (GTDB taxonomy): Bacteria > Bacteroidota > Bacteroidia > Cytophagales > Cyclobacteriaceae > Chryseolinea. Next base: position 95,784 of record JBGSJE010000021.1, read on the forward strand.
TGTAATCAAGGCTATCCAGTTCAAGCGTTTCACGAAGGTTGGCATCCGGGTGTATTTTCCCGGGATCCACCTCGAACTCCTCCACCAGAAAGCCATTAATTTTCTCAATGATACTTGCTTTTTCCATCACTTGTTTCTCCACTTTTTAACAATCAAAGTCGAATTTGTTCCTCCGAAACCGAAAGAATTCGACAAAAATACATCAATATTTTTATTCATTGTTTGAGAGACGATGTTGAGCCGGGAAGAATCTTCATCCGGGGTTTCAAAATTAATGTTCGGCGCGATGAAAGAATTCTGCATCATCAGCGTGGAATAGACAATTTCACTGGCTCCCGCCATCCAGCACTCGTGACCGGTCATGGATTTTGTGGAGCTGACCGGCGTATTGACTTCACCAAAAACTTCAAAAATTGCTTTTGCCTCGCTGGTGTCGCCCGCCGGCGTCGATGTGGCGTGTGCATTTACGTAATCGATTTCAGATGCCTGCAGGCCTGACGCTTTCATTGCCATCCGCAGGGATCGGGACGGGCCCTGAACACTGGGGTTGGAGATGTGCTCACCATTGGAAGAGAAACCGTAGCCGATCAGCTCGCCCAGGATTGTCGCTCCCCGCTTCCGGGCGGATTCCAGACTTTCCAGGATCACGGTAGCTGCCCCGCCGCTGGGAACAAGACCATCGCGGTTTTTATCAAATGGCCTGGACGCGCCCTTCGGATCGCTCTCCCGGATTGAAAAAGCTCCCAACGCATCAAAATTTCCCATGGAATACTTGTTGATTTCCTGGGCACCCCCGCATATGATGCAGTCCTGCATACCGCTCCGGATGAACATCGCCGCCAGTCCGATAGAATGCGAGCCGCTCGCGCAGGCCGCGCTGACGGTAAAATTTATTCCTTTTAACCTGAAAATGGTAGCCAGATTCATGTTTACCGTGGAATTCAACACCTGGAATACGTTTCCGGATCCCACCATCATCGTATCCTTTTTGTCCCGGATAATGTCGATCGCCTCTATCACCGGCTGAGCGGAACTGTCGTTACCATAAATGATCCCAATCTCGTGCTTGTCCAGGTAATCCTGATCCAGGCCGGCCTGCTGCAGTGCCTCGGTGGTGGCCATATAGGCGAACTCTCCCTGCTCGGGCAACATCACTCTTGCCCGACGATCCAGGATTCCCTTCAGCATAGGACGCTCCACAAAGCCGGTCAGACCCGACCGGTAGCCCATTTCCTTCCGCGCCGGGTCCAGTATGATCCCCGATTTTCCTTCATAAAGCGATTTGCTGACATCCGCCAGGCTCTTGCCTATCGAAGAGTAAATTCCCAAACCTGTAATGACTACTCTGTTCATCTATTAATCAACTATCTGGTATCATCGGCATGCATACCTTATTGACAAAAATATAACTTTTCATGTAGTTATTCTCATTAACCCCATTACCGGCGAATTCCGCGCACCGGTTATCGCGAAATGAAATCATTATACTAACCGCCTTACGTATACAGGCCGCCGTTTATAGAAAGTACGGCCCCGGTTATATAAGACGCCTTTGAGGAAGCGAAAAAAGCCACAGCATCCGCCACCTCCTCCGGTTCACCGAAACGTTTCATCGGAACAAGTTGTTTCAATTCCGCTTCATTCAGGTCCTGAGTCATGTCGGTTCTGATAAAGCCCGGTGCGACAGCGTTCACCGTCACCCCTCTCCGGGCAACTTCCTGCGCAAGGGCTTTTGTGGCACCGATTACACCCGCCTTCGCGGCGGAATAATTCGTCTGACCGGGCATACCTTTCAATCCGGATAACGAAACAACACTTATGACGCGGCCGAATTTATTTCCCAGCATACCATTGATGACCTGGCGGGTAACATAATAAAAAGCGTCCAGGCTTGAACCCAGCACATTTTTCCACTGCACATCCGTCATCCAGATCAGGAGGGCATCTTCACGGATACCGGCGTTGTTAACCAATACCTCTATGACTTTGTCTTTATTTTGTTCTATCCATCCTCCCAGCACGCGGTCGACCTCATTTTTGTCCGACACATCAAATCTGAGCAGCTCCGACGAGACATTTTTTTCCGCCAGCATTCCGGCGGTGACTTTCGCTTCCGCTTCGTTGCTTTTGAAGTTGATAATAATATGATATCCCTGTTCGGCAAGTTTCAGGCAAATTGCCCTGCCGATACCACGGGATCCTCCGGTAACCAATGCGTACTTCATATCTTGACAGACGAACCAAGTGCAACCAGGTATTTCCTGATCGATTGAATATCGTGGTAACGGGGTTTGTCCTCCGTTATGGGAGGGACCAATCCTCTTACTTCCTCGTAAAATTTATGTGCGAAGGAGGACAGCCGTGACTGGCATTTCAGGTAGTCGATCGCCTGTGCCAGAGCCAGGGTCTGAATCGCGAGCACATCGAAACTGTTGTCGATTACCTTTCGCGTCATCAGGGCCGCGTTACATCCCATGCTCACAATATCCTGGTTATCGTTATTGTTGGATATACTGTGAATATACATAGGGAAGGAGAGCGTTTGGTTCTCCGCGGTTGTGGATGTCGCCGTGAACTGCATACCCTGCAGGCCAAAATTCAGCCCAAGCTTACCCAGGTTGATGAACGGCGATAACTTCTGATTGAGCTTGTCATTCAACAGGTAATTCAATTGCCGTTCGGAAAGCATGGTGAGTTTTGTCATCACGATCTTCAGCTTGTCCATCGAGAGGGACACATAATCGCCGTGGAAATTTCCCCCGTGGTAAACGTTCTCCCGTTCGTGATCGATGATCGGATTGTCGTTCACCGAGTTAACTTCGTCCTCCAGGACTTTCTGTACTTCCAGGATGGTATCGTACACGGGTCCCAGGATCTGCGGTACACATCGCAGTGAATAATATTCCTGGACTTTATCGGTAAAAATTGCCTCTTCGATCTTTCTGTGATAGAGGTGATCGGGTCGCTTGCGGATCAGTTTACTGTCCGAAAGAACAGCTCTCATGGCCTCCGCTACTTTCGACTGGCCCCGGTGATGTTTTACGTGGTTGAGTTCGAATGAAAAGTGGTCGTCAAACGACTTCATCAGTTCATTGGTGATCGCAGACAACACGACGGAACAACCGATCAGGTAGTGTGCGTGGATAATATTGACCATTCCGATACCGGTCATGGCGGACGTTCCGTTCATCAACGCGAGGCCTTCGCGGAGATGCACATCGAGTGCATGGATCTTTTTCGAAGCGTAAACTTCGTTTGCCGGTTTCCACACGCCATCAACGCTGACTTCTCCTTCGCCGATCAGGTTTAAAGCGAGGTGTGCAAGCTGAACCAGGTCGCCGCTTGCTCCTACTCCTCCCCGCTCAAAGATACAGGCGGTAATATTTTCATTTAAAAGATCCTTCAGCAAGGTGACCGCCGACGGGTGGATACCGGAAAAACCCTGCATCAGGCTGTTCAACCGGGCCAGCATGGTAGCCCGTGCCAGGTCTTCGGAAAGAGGTTGCCCTGCCCCGGAACTATGACTCCTGATCAGGTTGTACTGCAGCTGACGCTGATCTTCCTCGCTGATTTTATATTGTGCCATGGGACCAAGGCCCGTGTTGATCCCGTATATGATCTTATCCTGGGAATAGGTCTTCAAAAATGAAAAGTTCTTTTCCACTTTTTCAACAGCAACCTGTTCCAATTGAACCCTTTCGCCGCGGTAGAGGAGTTTTTCAAAATCTTTATACGACAGTCTTTCCTGTCCAACCTTAATCATACCAGTCTCTATGGGTTAAATTAAAGGGCGCAAAATAACAAAGTGAAGGTAATATTCACATGCCGGGGCACGCGGCGGATGGATTTTGTTTAAGAAGATGTATGTTATTGTAAGCTATTGGTGGATTATCGATGAACATTTACCTGAAATTCATGCCCTGACAGCAATCGGAAGTCCGGGCACCGCGGGGTTTTGTGTTGTGTAACCCCTACACATTCGGACGTCCGCCGGTACAGCAGCGGACGGCAATAAAAAAAGGCCCCGTCGGAGCCCTTTTCCTGTCTACAACTACAGAACCACAAAAACCCAGTTACATCGTCGCAAAAATAAGTGTACATGCATCCAGGATATACGGTTCTAAAAATCAATGCGTTGGGTCCTGTACTGCCGTACTGATATTTTTTGCTATGATGCACTAGTCCGGCATTACCACGGCATCAATAACATGAATGACACCGTTCGATTGATAAACATCGTACGTACTGATGTTTGCCATGTTTCCTTTCTCATCTTTAATGATCACGTTCCGGGGACCGTTCATCATCGCGATCAGTTTACCACCATTGACCGTTTTGAATTCAGCCTGACCTTTTCCGTCCCTGATCGCCTTTGCAATCGCCTCGGAATCCATTCTTCCCGCCACCACGTGATAGGTCAGTACGGCAGTCAACGTTCCCTTGCTCTCGGGCTTAAGCAGTCCCTCGACGGTACCCGCCGGTAATTTCGAAAAGGCTTCGTTTGTAGGCGCAAATACGGTAAAAGGTCCTTTTCCTTTTAATGTTTCCACAAGGCCGGCCGCTTTAACCGCCGCAACCAGCGTAGTATGGTCTTTCGAGTTGACGGCATTGTCGATAATGTCTTTCGTCGGGAACATTTGTTCACCGCCAACCCGGACGGTCTGCGCCAGGACGGCCATAAATGATACACCAATAAATGAGAGGGTTAAGATTGTTTTTTTCATATGTGAGTTTTTTATTTAGATAACCCACTTACGATAGCTGCCTGACGAACGGATCTTCGCGACGATATTATTTTAAAAAATATTTTTTGAAAACAAGTGCCAAGTGTGCGGGTCAAAAACCAATTAAAAGGATTCCGGCACCTATTTGCTGACCAGTACCGCTTGTTCGAGAATGAAGTTCACATGATCGACATTATCGGTATTCAGTTTTAATTTTCCTTTTACCGTGATCAGATCGTCCACCTGGAATTTCGATTGGGGCTTGGCGAAATTAACCTCGGCAATGGATTCGGGGCCTGCTCCGCCACAGAAAAAACACTGGCTCATCGGAAATTTTGAGATGATGATGTATACACCGTCTTCCGGTGCAAAGGGGACGTAATAACCCTCTACGGTGATGTCCTTCCCCTCCAGTGCTTTGAGGTCCGGCGGAAATGTGGGATAAAAAAGGTACTCACCGATCTTCTCGTAATACTTCGGATCGAATTTCGTCTTCGCGAAGAGGCTCCACGCGTCGGGTTTGGTCTGGCCGTGTGCAACACTGCATACCACAACCAATCCAGCCAGTACAATCAATCGTCTCATAGTGAATCTTGTCTTTATCAGCTTACATTAGTTCCCGGCAAGCACGCGGGAGATGTCGGTGCGGTATGCCTGGATAGCCGGGATCAAGGCACAACACAGTCCCAATAACAAACTTCCTGCTAAAATTATCCACTCTTTCGAATAAAAAACCAAACCTGTTATTCCGGCTTTTTGTGTTTCTTCCAGGAACGCCGGGAGAATAGCCAGCACACCATGCCCCATCAGCAGTCCCGTTACACTACCCAGCAGCGTCAGCAATCCGCCTTCCATGAGGATGGCAACAAAGAGTTTCGTCCTGGAAGCCCCCATCGAACGCATAATAGCCATATCGTAGCGTCTTTCCTTCAGTGAATTGTAGAGGGCAATGAAGATACTGAGCCCGGAGATCACGATCAGTATGTAACCAAAACCCATCAGAATGTCGGCACCTACACCCAGAATTGAAAAAAGCCGGGCGGTCTCGAACGCCGGTGACGCCGCCTGGAGACTGCTCTGTGAATTTATAAACCTGGGAAGCTGAACAGCTCCCAAAGGCGACCTGTACTGGATCAGTATCGACGTCAGCTCTTTGGTTGAATCTCCCGCAGCGACAGACGGAACCAGCCGCGACGCAACGAAAGACGAATCGTGTTCCTGGTGTTCCTGGTGTTCCACGATACCTGTTTCCCCATCCGTTTCGTCGTGCATTTCCCAGATGCTTTCAACGCTGGTAAGGATCAGGTTATCCAGCACCGTGTTATTTCTTTCCAGGATTCCCGTCACAATATAGAGGTGATCGTTGTGCGAATGACCGCCATCGCTGAGGCCGTGAGCGCTGGCAAATTGGTCGCCGGGTTTCAGGTTCGTCATTCGTTGGACATTCGCTCCGATCACAACCTCGAGGCCAGTATTCCACCAATCGCCGGTAGCCAGTTCCGATTTGTACAAATCGGCATATGCCCGGGTTGTGCCCACGATACGGTAGGACCGGTAACTATCGCCCAACGCCAGGGGTATTGCTTTTTTTATCAGCCTGTTCCGGGAAATCTTTTCCGCCTCCCGGAGGCTGATGTTTCCCGTAGGGAAATCGATGTGAAATATATTGCAAAGGATCAGTTGAAGCGGGCTTCCCTTGGCTCCGACAACCAGATCGATGCCCCTGGAATTTTTCGTGATCTTCTCCTCCAGCTGACCGTTGAAAAGCAACAGTATGGTAATAACAGCGATACCCAGTGAAAGCAGAACCACGTTGATCGCCGTGTTGAGCGGTCTTGCCCTGAGATAGTTCCAGACGAGTATAAATAGTGACATACGTTATACCAGTTGGATTTGGTTTTTTATTTTTTCTTTTAGCCGCAGGTCATGCGTCGCGACGATCAGCGTGGATCCATGCTCGCCCGCGGCGTCCAGAAGAAGTTGTATCACACGGTTACAGTTTTTGTCGTCCAGGGCGGACGTGGGTTCATCTGCGAACAGGATCGCCGGTTTGTTGATCAATGCCCTCGCGATAGCCACCCGCTGGGCCTGACCCTGGCTCAGTTCCGTTACCTTGCTATGACGTTTGTCTTCCAACCCGAGACCGGACAATACCTCCTCCACCCGTTTCCCGTCGATCGTCAGTCCGGCAAGGAACGGCGCGAGCATCAGATTTTTTTCAACAGTCAATGCACCAATGAGGTGGTTGCGCTGGAATACAAACCCGATCTTTTGTCCCCTGAACCGGTCAAGCCCGGTTTCCGAAAGCCCCGAGAGTTCCGTACCATCCACACGAACCGAACCGCTATAATTTCTGATCAGTCCACCCATCAGGTGAAGAAGGGTCGTTTTACCACTTCCCGATTCGCCCAATAACAGAAAGTGTTCACCCTTTCCCACAGAAAAATCGGGAAAGCGGATGGCTGTCGCCGCAGAATAAGAATAGGAAAGATCTGAAACAGTTACCATATCAAAGGGCAAGATTATCATTATTTTCTCAGCAGAAAAAAGATGTTTGTTGAGCGGAGACCGGCTATCACTGTTCTATCCTCGGGCACCTCCATCCAATTGCATAATATCGACGGAGCCACTATCTTGTATGCATCGTACGAAAACGATTGTACCTTCAAATAAAGACGACCATGTTCGAGTTCCAGAAAGTAAGTTCAGCCGAGGCCCTGCAGTTAATTGATCATGTCATCGGCCAGGCGAGGAAAATCAATAAAGAAGTAGCTGTTGCCGTATGCGGTCCGGAAGGAGAACTGATTTCATTTTTGCGGATGGACGGTGCCAGTCCTGCAGCTTCGCGGATTGCACAGAACAAAGCGTACACCGCGGCCGTGGATCGGAAGGACACCAAATTAATGGGCCAGTTTATGCTGACCAACGACAGGCCACCCGCGTTCTGGGGTGACCAGTCGATCACCGGATTCGGGGGCGGCGTAACCATCCGAAGTAAAGACAAGGTAACCGGAGGTATCGGCGTTAGCGGACTTTCGGAAGAAGACGATGAAACGTTCGCCTATGCTGCGATCCAGGCTGTCCTTGGAAAGTAGATCGACCGGTACAGCGCTCATATGACGAGTTGATTATCGCGGTTCCGGAATGGAACTATATTTAACACAAACCCGAATCGAACAACGGACTGAGCACCTATGAAAATACCCTATCCCGTCATTCAGCTCGGGTTCATCCTGACAACCTTGATTTCCTACGGGATTTTGCTCCGGCACCTGAAAAAAAGTCTTCAGCACACATCGTTTACGGAACAGAAAAAGAAAAACATCTTTTCATTCACCATTGCCGCCCTGGTGGCCTGGGGTGGCATCACCGCCATACTTTCCTTGTCGGGATTCATCGGTGATTTCAGCAGCTTTCCGCCGCGGATCATCATCGTGCTTATGGTACCGCTGATCTCAATCGTATGGATGTTATCCACGAAGACAACCGGTGAAATTCTTAAACACGTTCCCGCTGATAAACTCGTCGGGCTTCAATCGTTTCGAATCGTTGTTGAGATCCTGTTGTGGATGCTCTTTATCGACAACCTCCTCCCGGTACAAATGACTTTCGAAGGCCGCAACCTGGACGTGCTCTCCGGCCTGACAGCTCCGATTGTCGGTTTACTGATAGCCGGAAAAAAAATCGCCCGCCCTGCCTTGATCGCCTGGCATGTGGTATGTCTTGCCTTGCTGGTCAACATTGTTGCCATTGCAATCCTTTCGATGCCTACTCCGTTCCGCCAGTTCATGAACGAGCCAACGAACACGGTGGTGGCGACATTTCCCATCGTCTGGTTACCGGCGTTTTTAGTGCCGTTGGCTTATGGACTGCATTTTCTTTCCCTTCGCCAATTGTTTATTGTAAAAGATGAATAGCCCGATCGTGTATCATCCACCGGTTCCCACAGCCCGTAACAAATTTCACCGACCCCAACCAACACCTATCTATATGAAACAAATTACAGTTCTTATTCTCGTTGTCATCGCTTGTTCCTGCTCCAGCCAAAAGGAAGTAAAGACGATCGGAAGTATCGAAAGAATCGACCCGGCGTTCGATGCGCTGGTCAAGGCCGACGCCGCGATCGAAGTTATTGCAGAAGGTTTCGAATGGAGCGAAGGCCCGTTGTGGATTTCCCCTCAGAATATGCTTCTGTTCTCCGATGTTCCGAAAAACATTGTTTACAAATGGACGGAAGAAAAGGGCAAAGAAATTTATCTCACACCTTCGGGTTATACCGGCGACGCGTCGCCCTATTCCGGGGAAGAAGGATCAAATGGACTGACGCTTAACCCCGATGGTAAACTCGTACTCTGTCAACACGGTGATCGCCGGGTATCGGTGATGGATGCACCGCTGAACGAACCCAAACCCGTGTTTATTTCCCTCGCTGACAACTTCGACGGAAAAAAATTGAACAGTCCGAACGATGCAGTCTTTAACGGCAAGGGCGACCTTTTCTTTACCGACCCCCCTTATGGTCTGCCGGAACGCGCCGACGATCCGACGAAAGAAATTCCCTTCCAGGGTGTCTTTAAGGCCAGCAATGGTTCGTTAACACTGTTGACCGACTCGGTTACCCGGCCCAATGGTATCGCCTTTTTTCCCGGAGAAAAAAGATTGATCGTTGCAAACTCCGACCCTGAAAAAGCGGTGTGGTATTCATTCGATCTCGCTGATGGCGACTCCCTGACCAATGCCAGGGTTTTTTACGATGCAACGGAAAATGCAAAAACGGAAAAAGGGTTACCGGATGGGCTGAAGGTGGACCGGAACGGAAATGTTTTCGCATCCGGACCGGGAGGTATGTGGATCTTCAACCAGGAGGGGAAACTACTCGGTAAAATCAAACTACCTGAGGCGACCTCGAACTGCGCTTTTTCCAGCGATGAAAAAACACTTTTTATCACGGTGGATATGTATGTGGTAAGGGTGAAGCTCAGGGATTAGCCGGATGAGATTGATTGGTGCCCGGCACGGTGCCTTGATGTGGCAAAAACATGTGCGCACGAATGCGGGAATGGTTACTTTGCAGCGACAATGGAAGGTTCGCTGAAAAACATCAGAATACAACGCTGGGTAGCCATTCTTTCGGTGGTGATACTGGCCGTGAAAATAGCGGCCTATTACCTGACGCATTCCATCGCTATCCTCACGGATGCGCTGGAGGGAATCGTCAACGTGGTCGCCGGATTTGTCGGTCTCTACAGCCTGATGTTGTCAGCCAAGCCCCGCGACGCAGACCATCCCTATGGGCACGGCAAAATTGAATTCCTCTCGGCTGCGCTGGAGGGAAGTATGATCGCTGTGGCTGCGCTATTGGTGTTTTACAAGGCGATCAGCAACCTCGTCACACCCGAGCCTATTCACCAGATCGACTGGGGAATCCTGCTGATCAGCGTGACGGCCGTTGTAAACTACCTGGTTGGCGTGCAGTGCGTCCGTGTGGGGCGGCAAAATAAATCCGTCGCATTGGTTGCCAGCGGCAAACATCTGCAGTCAGACACCTATAGTACTATAGGCATCCTGGCGGGCCTGGCCCTGATTTACTTTACCGGTATTGTCTGGATCGACAGTATAGTAGCCATGCTGGTCAGTATACTGATCCTGTATTCAAGTTACCAAATCATCAGGCCGTCCATTGCCGGGATCATGGATGAAACGGACCAGGAACTGCTTACCCTGATGGTGGATGTCCTGAATAAAAACAGGCGTGAAAACTGGATCGATCTGCACAACCTGCGGATCATCAAATACGGGAGCATACTTCACCTCGATTGCCATTTAACGGTGCCGTGGTACCTCAACGTTCATGAGGCCCATAATGAAATTGACGCGCTGGCAAAACTCGTTCGGGAAGAGTTCGGGGAATCACTGGAGTTGTTCGTTCACTCGGATGGCTGCCTGGACTTTTCATGCCGCATCTGTAACAAACCGGTCTGCGCCGTGCGAAAGCACGCCTTTGAAAAAAAGATCGTATGGACGGTGAAAAATATTTCCGTGAATAAGAAACACGACGTCAACTCCTGATCGGCTCATCCGATCTCGATCACCACATCGTCGGTGAGCGGGTGGCCCACACAGGTCAGTACGTACCCTTCGGCTCGTTCCGACTGCGACAGACCCTCCTCTTCGTCTAACCTGACTTTGCCCGAAAGGGCTTTGCCGCGACAGGCGGTACACAAACCGCTTTGACAGGAATAAGGCAGGTCGATACCCTGGTCTAACGCCGTTTCAAGAATCGCCTTATTGGGTGGAACGGTCACTTTATACTCCTGGCCGTCGTACCGTATGGTGACCACGTGCGACTTCAATTCACCCGGTGTGACAGGTTCTTTGTGAGCATCCTTGTCGATGGTTCCCTGTACAAAACTCTCCTTAAATATCTTATCCTGCGGAATGTGCCTTTCCCCCAGCAGCATCTCTACATTTTTCATCATTCCCTCCGGTCCGCACATGAGGTACGTGGTCTTCTCAATACCCCACTCGGGAATCCGTTCAAATAACTTTGTCAGCATATCGTGGTTCAGCAGTCCGGAATAACCCTGCCAGTTCATGGGAGCATTATCCAGTACATGGATAACGTGAAGACGTCCCTCATACGTCGTTTGCAGTTTATCGAACGCTTCCTTGAAAATAATACTGTCGATATCCCGGTTACAGTAGATCAGGGAACAGATGCTGTCCGGCTCCTGGGTAAGGATACTTTTGATTATCGACATCATGGGAGTAATCCCCGAACCGCCGGCAAACAGGATAATGTGACGCTTGTTCGACTTGTTGTACTCCGTCGTAAACTGACCCATGGGCTCCATCACCCTGACCTTTGAGCCGGCTTTCAAATTATCGGGAAGCCAGTTGGACATCAACCCATTATCTACACGCTTTACGGTGACCGCCAGCGCGTCGTCCACAAAAGGAGAGGAACAAAGGGAATATGCGCGCCTTACCTCCTTACCCTGAACGGGAATGATAAGCGTTAAAAACTGGCCCGACTTGTAATTAATCTTGCCATCAGCGGGATGGTGAAAAACAATTGAAATCGCGTCCCGGGTTTCCTGGATAATATCTTTAACCGTCAGATCATAATACTTCGGTCCGGCATGTACTTCCTCTTTCTTTCCGGGTTTTTCTGACTTCTTGAAAAAACTAAATGCCATATGCGACGATTATCTGTTGACTTCCTGGTTCGTTCATTTGAATTCGCGGGACTCTTGTACCGTGTAACACCAACCCATTGCCTTAGGTTTTGTTTTTCCGGTATCATTTTGAGCTCCGATGCTCCAGACGCACAAAAGTAACAATCATTGCAGGTTATACAAAAAAGTGTTTTGCGGGAGGCTGCACCATAACCATCTTGTATACTGATACTTAAACGCGCGGAGTGGCGGCATATGCGTTTGTGGGCGGGATAAAACCTTGTACAGTGAAATAGGGGTTAATAACCTTTTTTAAATTTTGGCTTGTTCACCGAAGGGCGTAATTTTAGGCCTTAACAAGCCAAGCCGTGCAATTAAATTCCCTTACTGCTATTTCCCCCATCGACGGGCGATATTTTGAAACAGTTAAACCACTTGCTCCCTACTTTTCCGAATTCGGTCTGATGAAGTATCGTGTACAGGTCGAGATCGAGTACCTGATCGCGTTGTCGGGCGCTTTACCTGCGCTGGAAGATTTTCCTGTCTACAAGCTGAGCGATCTTCGGAAAATATATAAAAACTTCACGGAGTTTCACGCCGGTGAGATCAAGGAAATCGAAAAGACCACCAACCACGATGTAAAAGCCGTCGAATACTTTATCAAAAAAGAATTCACCAGGCTCGGTCTCGACGACTTCAAGGAGTTCATTCATTTCGGGCTTACCTCGCAAGACATCAACAACACATCCATCCCCCTGTTGCTGAAAGAGTTTATCGAACACGAGTACATTGTAGTTGTAAATACACTGCTGAGCCGGTTGAATGCGCTGGCAAAAGAATGGAAAGACATTCCCATGCTTGCCCATACGCACGGCCAGCCCGCAACCCCTACACGCCTCGGTAAGGAAATTATGGTTTTTGCCGCGCGGCTCGAAAAACAGCTCACCCAGCTGAAAGCCGTACCACATGCGGGGAAATTCGGTGGAGCAACGGGAAACCTAAATGCACACTATATCGCCTACCCGACTGTCGACTGGAACCAGTTTGCCGATGAATTCTGTCAGCATCTCGGTCTGGTAAGAAGCTATCCGACGACACAGATCGAACACTACGATAATATGGCTGCGCTGTTCGACAATCTCAAACGTATCAATACGATACTCATCGACTTTAGCCGCGACTTGTGGCAATATATCTCTATGGAGTACTTCAAGCAGAAGATCAAGGCCGGAGAGATCGGTTCTTCGGCAATGCCCCATAAAGTGAATCCAATAGATTTTGAAAATGCGGAAGGAAACCTGGGATTCGCCAACTCGATATTTGAATACCTTTCCGCCAAGCTGCCCATATCCAGGCTGCAGCGCGATCTCACCGATTCCACCGTGCTTCGAAACGTCGGCGTACCGCTCGCCCATACTTATGTGGCTCTTCAGTCCCTCCTCAAGGGAATCGGGAAACTTGAATTGAACGAACAGGCTATCCGCGGGGACCTGGACAACAACTGGGCCGTCGTGGCGGAAGCTATCCAGACAATACTAAGAAAGGAAGGATATCCGAACCCGTACGAGGCGTTATTGGGTCTCACCCGTAAAAACGAAAAGATCACGCAGGAAAGCCTCGTTGTTTTTATCGACAGCCTCGCTGTTAAGGATGAAGTGAAGAATAAATTAAAGGGAATCACCCCCTTTAACTATGTGGGGATGTAAATCATTGGTCTGAGTGCAGCCGTACACGGCGCCAGCCGGAGAGAACACCGGTGAAAGTAATGAAGACGTGTAGAGGTAAGAACAAGATCAGTTTACAGGCGTCACGAGACGGATGGATGCTGAGTTGATGCAGAAACGAAGACCGCTGGGAGGCGGGCCATCGGGGAAGACGTGACCCAGGTGGCAGTCGCAGACGTTACACATTACTTCAATGCGCGTCATTCCGTACGTGTTGTCACCTTCATACTTGATCACGTTATCTTTTACCGGCTCGGTAAAACTAGGCCAGCCGGTTCCCGACTCAAATTTTTGAGTTGAATCAAACAGCGGTGTATCACAACAGCGACAGGCGTAAAGACCGGGTTCGTGCGCTTCACAATATTCGCCGGTAAAAGCGCGCTCTGTTCCTTTTTTACGGGTAATCCTGAATTCATCGGGTGTCAGTATCTTCAACCACTCTGCTTCCGTTTTTTCAACTCGTCGTTCAGGAGCGGGATTTCCCTTTTTTGCAAAATTCAAAACATCTGTCCATTTCATGATCGTAGAACAATTTTTGAAGTGATAAGTTCTTTTATATCTGGAAAATAACCGTCGTAAAAATCATTCGACCGCAAGCTTACGCGTCGAGTTACGTACAATGAGCTCGGTTTTCATAACCGCTGTTACCGGTGTAAAGTTGTCCGGGTCCTGTCGTTGCTGGATGAACAGTTGAATCGCCCTTTCACCTATCGCGTGCGAGGGTTGCGAGACTGTTGTCAGCGACGGCTCAATAAAAGCAGATACGGGCTCATTTGTAAAACCGACAATGGAAATTTCTTCAGGAACCTTTAACGATCTTCCCTTTACAGCCTGCAGGGTTGCTACGGCTATCGGATCATTGAAGCAAAAAAAAGCATCCGGTCTCTTGCCCTCGGGAAGATCCAATAACCGGGCTACCTGGATACCCGGTTCATCCTTCAACTGATTGCAATGAACGACCCACTCGTCGTCGACGGGGATATTATGTTTTTTGAGTGCGTCCAGGTAACCTTTCTTGCGCTGGTTGCTGATAAAAAAACCCGGGGGGCCACCAATATAGGAAATGCGCCTGCATCCAGTCCTGATCAAATGGTCGACAGCCTTGAACGCCCCGTCATGATCATCCACCACAACTCTGGATACCGGCAGTGTATCGATTACCCGGTCAAACAACACGATCGGAATATCTTTATCGATCATCTGTTGTATATGCCTGTAGTCATTTGTTTCGCTTGAAATGGAGATCAACAGGCCGTCGACCCGGTTTGCGGCCAGCATATGCGTATTCTGTTTCTCGGTCTCATACGACTCCAATGACTGGCAGATCATAATGGAATAACCGTGGCGTGCCGCTTCTTCCTGCATACCGCTTATGGCTGACGAGAAAAAATGCAGCGCAATCTCCGGCACAATAACGCCCAGCGTATTGGTACGTTTGATCCGCAGGCTTTGAGCGACACGGTTGGGCTCATAATTCAGCCGGTCCGCCATTTCGATCACCGCCTTTTTGGTTACGGGGTTAACATCCGAGACACCCCGCAACGCTCTCGACACTGTCGAGATTGAGATGTTCAACTTGATGGCAATATCGCGTATCGTAGCCTGAGTGTTTTTCATCGGTTCGTCAATTATCGGCAACACGCCTTATAATTTTCAACGTTCCGCAAATTAATGAAATGATAACGTTGCCGGAATCGTTTTTTTCCGAGATTGCAGAAAGAATAGTCCATTTATTGAGGCGGGAGCCCGTAAATTGCACGGATTACAGTCAACATGAGCCATCACGAACCTTTGAAAGTAACCGATGAAAGGACGCTATCTCAAGCCATCGCCATCCGGGAAAAATTTCTGGAACGGTACAAAAAGGAACCTCTTCTCGTCCGTTCACCGGGGCGTATAAATCTCATCGGAGAACACACCGACTACAACGAGGGTTTTGTCATGCCGGCAGCAATAGACCGGGAGATCATTTTTGCGATCGCACCTTCCGGCGGCCCGGAGGCATCGATCTATTCCCCGAGGCACGATGAAGCCGTGCAATTCGATCCCCGAAACCCGCAAAAAATCAGCGAACCCTTCTGGGCTAACTATCTCTTGGGTGTAGCCCGGCAGTTTGTGGACAAAGGATATCCGCTGCGGCCATTTAACTGCGTCGTCGACGGCGATGTACCAACCGGCGCAGGACTGTCATCCTCTGCCGCTCTTGAATGTGGATTTGCCTTTGCGCTGAATGAACTTCACTCCTATTCCATCCCGCGGCTTGAATTACTTCACATGGCTCAATGGTCCGAACACCACTTCGTTGGCGTAAAGTGCGGCATCATGGACCAGTTTTCAAGTATGATGGGTGCCGAGGGAAAAGCGTTCGTTCTGGATTGCCGGACACTTGCTTACCATTATTTTCCCGTTGATCTCAAGGATTATACGATTGTCTTATGCGATACGCTTGTTAAACATTCCCTGGCCAATTCGGCTTACAATACCAGGCGACAGGAATGTGAACAGGGCGTGTCAATCCTCAGAACTTATTATCCAGACATCAAAAGTCTTCGCGACGTGACACATGCCATGCTTGAAAAACATGGTCATGAACTGAGTGAAAAAGTATTTGACCGATGTACATTCGTCGTCGAGGAGAACGAAAGAGTTCTTGGCGCGGCGCATGACCTGGAACAGGACGACCTTGTTTCCTTTGGTAAAAAAATGTATGCGTCGCATGAAGGCTTGTCCCGCCAATACGAAGTGAGTTGTCCGGAGCTTGATTTCCTGGTAGCTCAGGCGAAAGGCGCGCAGGGTGTGCTGGGCTCCCGGATGATGGGCGGTGGTTTTGGAGGATGTACGATCAACATCGTTCACAAGTCTCTCGTCGATACTTTTATTGAAACGCTTGGCATCGCTTACTTTAAAAACTTCGGGTTCGAAATGAAGACGTATGTCGTTCGCCTGACTGACGGTACAAGCGTTGTGGATGTGGGAAAAGAGCCTGTTGTCTGATATTGTTGCAATTTCGCCTCCAATCCTGGTGACAATATTAACAGAATGTGATATTTTCGCCTGAGCTATTTAAATCGTATGCGACGTTATTAATGATTTCCGAAACTGTCGTCAAAAAACAAAATTTTAAGCTTACAACCCTGACAATATGAAAAAATACATTCTTCGCTGTACTTTAGTATTCGTACCGATACTTGTGTTATCGTCCTGTAAAACGAAAACGGATCAAACCGAAACAATGACAGCACCTGATTCAGTAGTCGCCTCTGCTTCCATAACGGAGTCCCCATTCGGTACATTACCGGATGGAACATCCGTATCGTTGTATCATTTTAAAAATACAAAAGGAACGGAAATGACCGTAACCAATTATGGCGGAATAATCGTTTCCCTCAAAACGGCGGATAAGGCCGGTGTATTCGAAGATGTTGTGTTGGGATACGATTCCCTTGACGGATACATTAAAGCTCCATCTTTCTTCGGCGCGCTTGTCGGCCGGTATGGCAACCGTATTGCCAAAGGCAAATTCACCCTCGATGGAAAGACCTATACATTGGCGAAGAACAACGGAGAGAACCACCTGCACGGCGGTTTGAAAGGGTTTGATAAAGTCGTCTGGACTGCCACTCCGTCTTCCTCCGCGGACGGTGCATCGCTGAAGCTTACGTACCTGAGCAAAGACATGGAGGAAGGGTATCCCGGAAATCTGCAGGTCGAAGTGAATTACACCCTTACAAACGACAACGAGTTAAAGATAGATTATGTAGCGACCACCGACAAAAAAACGGTGCTCAACCTGACCAATCACAGCTATTTCAATTTATCTGGAAACACAAAACGTGATATCCTCGGGCATGTCCTCACGATTCCGGCATCCCGGTTTTTACCGGTAGATCAGGGGTTGATTCCTACCGGAGAATTTAAGGAGGTCAAGGGAACACCGTTTGATTTTACTTCTCCGAATGTAGTCGGCGAAAGGATTAACAACGACGACCCCCAGATCAAGGCAGGTAAAGGCTACGATCATTGCTGGGTGTTTGATAAAACGGCCGGCACGCTTGGATTGGGAGCGACCCTGTACGATTCCATCAGCGGCCGGTATATGGAAATGTTTACCACCGAACCGGGCACCCAGTTTTACTCGGGTAACTTCCTTAACGGAACCATTACCGGCAAATTCAATACAGTCTACAACCAGCGGTACGCACTATGCCTGGAAACCCAGCATTTTCCCGATTCACCCAACCAACCCGATTTTCCCAGCGTGGTATTAAGTCCGGGAGAAACCTATAAAACGCAAACTGTCTATAAGTTTTCGGCGAAGTAGGTCTGAGAAAACAGTGTGAGAGCGGAGTGCGAGAGCGGGGGTACACTGCTCCCCCTTCGCTCTCGCTCTCACACTCACACTCTCCCACTTCGTTCCAGAAAGGCAAACTAGAAGAACGCCTTTTAGCATTGTGTTAAATCTCGCTGAAAGATCTGAGAAAACAGTGCGAGAGTGGAGTGCGAGAGCGGGGTACACTGTTCCTCCTTCACTCTCACTCTCATTTCACTCTCTCACACGCCGATTGCCTGCCGCCGCGGTGACAATCCTCGGTTTAAGTAATACGAAATAATTCAACAACCGGCGACGATCATTTCACCACCGGAAATGCAACAATCCTGACTTTCGAACACCCATAGGGTACCAGCCGCACAGTCTCTGTTACACTGTTCACTTCCCCTTTGTAAATGCCCGTGCGGTCTGTTACCGGCTGGTGGGCCACACCGTCAATCGCTTTCCAGTTGGGTATTTTTCTGACGGGAGCGGTGATCTCGACCGGCGCATTCGCCAGGTTCCACGGAAAGTTACCCGTCGCCGGCTTTATTGAAACGTTCAGGCTACCGGCCGGATTTTTGATCACTTCTTCCGTCAATCCGTAGTTCCATTCCCCCACAGGGTATATACTCATGTAATCGCCTTCCGTTGCTTCCGTACCTTTTTCCCATCGTTCTTCCAGCCGTAACGCATATACCAGGGGTCCGCGTTCGACCGCCCTGGAATTTTTTCCCCAATTCGATGTGCTCACCTCCATGGGAAGGACGAGCGAGAGTTTGTCCCCGTCTTTCCAGGTTCGCTCAATCGTTACGACCTGACCGCCGCGGTACGTTTGAAACGGTTGTCCGTTGACGGATACGGTTGCCTCCCGGCACCACGAAGGTATCCGCAGGCTGAATGGAAACTTCAACGGAGTGGCTAAAGTAAATCCGAATTCAATACGGTCGTCAAACGGAAAATTCGTTACCTCCCTGATCACCACTTCCCGCTTCTGTATTGTGGTACGCAGTTCACTGGGACTGTATTCCAGCGCCGCTACTCCTCCGTTGCGGGTTGCGTACCAGAGGTGTGACGCAAATTTTGTCCATCCCTGGTGCATGTTCGCGGTGCAACACGTATAGCCGCTTCGCAAACCGAATACATTATTCATCTTTCTGTCGAAAGGCAATGAAAAATCGAATACACCGCGGGAGACCTGAACCTGGTTGGCAATCTGGAAGTACTGCTTCATATTATAATCGTCCGTCGTCTGCGTGGGCAGAGCGTTGTACGTCATTCTTTCCAGGGCATCCATGTATTGTATATCGCCGGTGATAGCCATGATCTTTTCCAGCGAATACATGGATTCCACAATAGCGCATAGTTCCACACCTTGCGTCGGGTCGTTGCCGTGAAGGTCTTCATCTCCCGAAAAAATACCCATGGGTAAACCATGAAGCATCATCAGGTCATTCCATCCCGTCTTTAACGCGTGCAAATACTGCCGGTCACCCGTACGCTCGTAGTTGATCGCCGGCGATTTAAGGGCCATACCCAGGTTTACGGCATGCCGTCTCATCCAGTCCTTATCCGTCTGGTTCGCGGCGGCATTCATAACCCAATCGCGATTACCAAGCCACGTACTCCACTCGAACGACTGTGATTCGATCAGCGATGCCAGCTCCAGCAGGTTTTGCTGCCCGGTGATGGTATAAAGCCACTGCGCCATCATGACATTTTCCGCACCTCTTGAAGCACCCCACTCCGTCCATTTACCGATAGGGCAAGTTTTCAGCGTCTTCAGCTGGTAGTTGAAATATTTTGTCATGAACGGAATGACCCGTTTGTCGAAGGTCGCCGTATAGTATTGCTGAAGGACTTTTAGCATGACCATTTTTGGCCACCAGTCCTCGCCGTCGGCACAATTGGAAGCCGTTACCTGGATACCCTGTTCGCGCTCCTGTTTGGTGATCGGCCCGAAGTAACCGGATGGTCTCTGGTTATCGAGGGTCCAGTTGATGTACTTCAGCACTTTGGATTTCAGCGAAGCGTCGTTCAGCAAATAGGCCAACGGCACGGCACCATCAAGCCAGTAGGGTGTTTCCTCCCATCCATCGCCTTTGCCCCCAAGCCAGCCGTTATCATCGCGAAGTTTCTTGTGCACTTCATCCAGGTGTCCCGTGGAGCCATCGCGCATGATCTCAAGCTGGTGCTTCAGCCAGCCGGCCGGTTTTATACTTCCCAGCGGCAGTTCCAGGTAGACCTGGCTGACCAGGGAATCCTTGTCCGTTTCTTTCGTGTTTGCCGGTTCTGCAACCAGGCAGCTACCGGACAACGAAAGAGCAACGATCAACGAACTCAGACGGCTGTACTTAGGCATATTCGCAGGTCTATGGTTTCATTTTTACGAGGGAAGGTTTGTACAACTGCTGATGTACTTCATACAGTTTTGCTTCGGGCATTTTGATCACCTTCCTGTCGTAGGTCATCAGGCCGTTCGTTTCGATCTCCACGTCGGTGGTTTGCGTGTACACGGCGGCCGACAGTCCCTGAACGATCAGCGGCTCGAAGCGCGTGATAAAGGAGACATACTTGTTCAGCAATTCATCCTTGTTCGGAAAACTCTGGTATCCCCAGTTATCTTTCGACTGCCAGGTGTGTCCTTCCAGGGGAAGCCCCAGACCACCGTATTCTCCCAGGACGATGACCCTGTCCCGCCCGTACAGCGCGGGATCCGGCATCACCGGTTCGGGATAGTTATGCAGATCAATGATATCGCCGGTCGCGTGAAAGTTTCCGCCGCTCGCTGTATTTACGAGGCGCGAAGGATCGTGCTGCTTCGTCCACGCTACGATCTCTTCCGTCTTGAATTGTCCCCATGCTTCATTGAAGGGTACCCATACAACAATAGAGGGGAAGTTGTACGTGGCATCCATAATAGCTTTCCATTCGGTCCGGAAGATCTCTTCCGACTCAGGTGTGCGGTCTTTCGAAGTCGCGTTGCCGATAATACCCGGGCGCATCTCCCACCGGTTACCCATATCGCCGCTGGGCATATCCTGCCACACCAGCATACCCAACCTGTCGCAATGGTAATACCAGCGGGCAGGTTCGACCTTTACGTGCTTACGGATCATGTTAAAGCCCATCTCCTTTGTTTTTTCCACATCGAATCGCAAGGCTTCATCTGTCGGTGCTGTATAAAGGCCATCGGGCCACCATCCCTGATCCAGCGGGCCGAATTGAAAGGTGAATTCATTATTGAGCAGCATGCGTTGTACGCCGTTCGCGTCGGGACCGCGCGATATCTTGCGCATGGCAAAATAACTTTTTACTTCATCGACGACCTTACCTTTGCGGATGATTGCCACCCGCAGATCGTATAAGAACGGATTCGATGGTGACCAGAGTTTGGCGTCCTGAATCTGGAGAGAAACTTCTTTTGTATCCGTCGTTTTTTCGGCGATCATCCTGGCGCCGTCCCATGCCGATACTTTTAATAAATCCCCGGGCTTCGCATCCACCAGCTCCGCTTCGACTTTTATCATCTGCTGATCAATGTCGGGTGTGTGCTTCGTGGAGACAATGAACGTCTTCGGAACGGCTTCCAGCCATACCGTTTGCCAGATACCGGTTACGGGAGTATACCAGATGGCATGTGGCTTGTTCACTTGTTTACCTCTTGGCTGAGGTCCTTCATCGGAAGGGTCCCACACGCCGATCACAATTTCCTGGATCCCCGATTTCAGGAACCTGGTGATGTCGATGGAGAACGGATCATACCCACCCTGGTGGTTACCGGCGATCTGATTATTCACATACACTTCGCATTGCCAGTCGACGGCGCCAAAGTGTAACAGCACGGTTTTATTCTTAAAGGAAGCCGGAACAGGGATCTGCCGTCTGTACCATAGTTTATGATCACCTCCCACGGTTTTACCCACTCCTGAGAGGGCGGATTCCGCCGCAAAAGGCACCAGTATTTTTCCGTCAAAAACAGCGGGAATATCTCCGGCTTCAGGTTTAATCGTGTAATCCCAGAGGCCGTTCAGGTTCAACCAGTTTTTCTCCCTTACCATGTGGGGACGGGGGTATTCGGGTAATGGATTAACGGGATTGACTTTTCCCGCCCAAGGTGTGGCAATCCTGCCCTCCACCATCTTCCAGCTGTTTTGCTGGGCGATCGCGGAGCAGGTGAAAAGTGCCAGGCCAATAGCGATGATTTGTTTTCTCATGATTGTCGGTGCTTTTGTAATATCGATTTCAAGTAAAGCATTGCATTCAAAACACGAGAAGTTCCGTCATGATAAATATAAAAATAACGATGCCGGAAACGTTATCTCAACGACATGTTTCTCTCCGGACGGGTTTCAACGGACGGGGGACGATGGTGAAAACGTTGGATCACGACGTGTAAAGGTTCCGCGAGGTCAGCGGAATATCCGTTTTCACAACCATCCGTTACTCTTCATCCAGTCGATACAACGGTCCATCCACCTGTCGGGCGACGTCGGGTTGATCAGGCCAAAACCGTGACCACCCTTTGGAAACACGAACAGTTCGGATGGAATACCATTTTTGTTCAGGGCCTCATAGAACCGGAGGCTGTTCGCCACTTTTACAACTTCGTCGTCACCGGCGTGCACGAGGAATGCCGGAGGTGTTTCTCTGGTCACCTGCAACTCATTTGAATAGCTCCTGATCATTTCGGCGGACGGCGACTTGCCCAGGAGATTGTTTCGCGACCCGATGTGGCCGATACTGTCGGTAAAACTGACAACGGGATATAACAGGATCAAAAAATCGGGACGAACACTGGTATTCTCCGGGTTATCGATCAGGGCCTTTTGGAAATGTGTACCGGCGGTTGAGGCGAGATGTCCGCCCGCGGAAAAACCGGCAATTCCGATCCTGCCCGGGTCGACGTTCCATTCCTTTGCCCGTTGCCTCACGACCTTGATCGCCTGTTGAGCATCCTGAAGAGGACCGATGCTCTTGTCCTTCATGATCCTGTCGGATGGTAGTCTGTACTTCAGCACAAAAGCTGCGATACCGGCTTTGTTCAATTCCAGGGCGACATCCGTTCCTTCATGTTTGAAGGCATTGATGCCATAACCGCCGCCCGGGCAAATGACAACAGCTGCTCCGGTGGCTTTTTCTTTCGCCGGCAGGTATACCGTGAGCGTTGGCCTCGAAATATTGCTGATCCGGACGATTCCGTCATCGTTGCGTGCCTCCTGATCGGCCCCTGGAATTTCATTCGGAATTTTATCCGGGTAAAGTTTCAATATGGTCTGGGCGTTACTCAACTGAGTGGTTGCAATCAGCGTTATAAAGAAGAAAATACTTTTCATATAATAAAAATGTTGCTGGGGATGGGCTGGTGCAGCGCGAAATGCCGCCTATTTTACCGACGTATCGTTGTTGATCTCGATCAGATGACCATCGGGGTCTTTAAAATAGATCTGCTTAACGCCGTCAACCCTGACGGTAGGTTCCTTTGCTGTCCCGGGCCAGTTCGTATATTCGACCTTGTGCTTGTCCAGGTTGGCGATAAACGCTTCAATGGATTTAACACTGAAGCACAGGTGATCATTCCGGTCACGGGCATACTCCTTTTTTTCTCCCTGGATCAAATGCAGGTGACCGGCAGAACCGATCGTGAACCATGTATGCTTGCCGTCCTTAAACGGTTCGGGTATCTGTTCGAGGCTTAAGATATTTTCATAAAACGCGGTACTCACCTGCAGGTTGGTAACATACACGCCGATGTGATTCAGCCTGACAGCGATTTCCGGGTTCTGCGCGAGGGATAGCTGAGCCGATACAAGGGCAAAGACGAAGAAAAAGATCTGGAATAGTTTCATAGTTATGGGTTGCTGGTTATCCTAAAAGTAGGAATTAAAGTCAACAAGTGCGTCAACCTTCAGCCACCCTTTTCCCGCGGTCATACAGCGCGCCGGACGGCGGAAAATGGATCTGATATGAACCTAAAAGACGGCCGGCTCGCCTTCCGCCAGCAATATAAAATCTTCCGGAGGGACAGCGTATTTCTTCAGCCCCTCTTCAAAGTCCTGTAAAAGTTCATGACTTCCCTCATCGGCCAGCGGGAATGTACCAAAGTGCATGCCGACGCTCCGGTGACTCCGTACATCGAGGTGAATGCGGGTAGCCTCTGCCGGGGAACAATGCACCGGTGACATGAACCACTGGGGTTTATATGCACCCAGGGGAATCATGGACAGTTGAATCGGCGCCCCCCGGACTCCTATTTCTTTAAACATACTTTCATGGTAGCCGGAATCGCCGGCAAAGTAGATATTACCGGCTTTGCGGATGAGCAGGAAACCACACCACAGGGTGGCATCGCGATCAAACATACCACGCCCGGAAAAATGCTGAGCTGGTGTCGCGACCACCTTCAGGCCCTCACGCACGGTGTACTCGTCCCACCAGTCCAGGTCGGTTGCGCCGGTTATTCCCTGAGCATCTAAAAATGCTTTTACGCCGAGCGGTGTGACGATCCTGGGGTTGTGAGTCCTGAAAATTCTTTTCATCGTCTCCAGGTCGAGGTGATCGTAATGGTTGTGACTCAACAGGACGACATCAATTTTCGGAAGTTCGTCAAATCGAATTCCCGGAGGGCGAAGGCGCTTTGGACCTATAAAGGAAAAGGGACTCACGCGCTCGCTCCAGACAGGATCTGTCAGGATATTCAGTCCATCTACCTCAATGAGGAAAGTAGAATGGTTGACGAATGTGATGCGTACACCTGTACCGTGACGTTCTCCCGCCGGAGGAATAATATTTACGGGTTCCCACGGGCCTCTTTGCCTGTTGATCATCCATTTCAGGACATCAGGCAAGCCTCGTGCAGGAGCGCCACCCGGGCTGAAAAACTTTTTGCCGTCAAAGTGATCAGTGACCGTTCCGGAATAGGCAGGCGCAGAGATGATGTATCCGGTAATGCTTACAGAAACGATAACCAGGGCAATCAGGGACAGGGTGATGAGCATGGTTTCCTATTTGGTATGGTGGACGAAGCTATGCCATGTTTATTTCACAACCAACGGCTTTTATGCGGTCCGGAGGCTGGAATACCGTACACCGTCGCACTCCCGGCTTACGACTGCTAGTGCATCATAGCAAAAATATCAGTACGGCAATACAGGACACAACGCATTGATGCATACTTTGAATTGTTTTTCCAGTGTATTGTGCGACAATCCGCATAAGAAAACCGGCTCAACCTCCCGGTATTTTACGACAATCTCCTTAAATAAATTTCATAACCCGATTTATACCCCCCGTCTGGACACCGTTCGCTATCGTTTGCGTGACTATGTCACCTGCTTTTCAACACCATATCTGCCCGGACCCTGATAAAGATCATTCATAACACTAAGTATTATCAGTTAGCACGCACCACGCCTGGCCTACTTTGCACCGTGCTTTTAATCAACCAAACAAAAGCTGTATGAAAAACCAAATCAAAACCTATCACAGAATAACATCTTGGTCTGTTCCTGTGATATTCACAATGCTCAGCACATTTGCATTTGCACAGGATAACTACAAAGTACAAAAGGCAAGTGTTGTTCTCAAGGGAACATCTTCGCTTCACGACTGGGAAATGAAAGCTGAAGGCTTTACCTGTACATCGGTTTTCCTGCTGGACAACAATAGAGTCGAGCAGGTAAAATCACTTACGCTCACCATTCCTGTTCAAACGCTGAAAAGCGGCAAAGGTGCGATGGACAAGAATGCGTACGCGGCTTTGAAACAGGAAACGTATAAGCAGGTCACCTACACTATTACCTCATCGGTATTGCAGGGAAACAAAATTACATGCGACGGAAATCTGACCATCGCCGGCGTGACAAAACCTGTACAGGTTGAAAGTACCTGCATCGTTAACAGTGACAATACCATTACCTGCAAAGCTTCAAAGAAGCTGAAGATGACTGAATTCAACGTTGAGCCGCCATCCTTCATGTTCGGTTCGGTGACAACCGGAGACGAAATCACGATGTCATTCGATCTGATCTTTAAAAGAAACTAACCTTTAAAACATACACTAAAATATTCAATACCATGAAAACATTAAAAAACCACAGGATAAGCTCCCTGTTATTATTGAGCTTGTTATTTCTGGCTCGTGTCGGCTTTGCACAACAACCCGCCATCCAGTACTTCCGTCCATACGACCAACGCGGCCTGAATGTATTTGAAACTTCCAAGGATGATACGGTCGTGTTCGATCACTTCAGGTTCCGCATAGGCGCTAACTTTGCGCAACAGTTCCAAATGTTAAAGCACGAAAGCGACTATAACGCCGAAGGCTCAAACACAAACAAATTATACGACCTGCAGAACGGCACGAACCTCGCCATGGCGAACTTCAACATTGACGTGCAATTGGCAGATGGTGTAAGGTTGAACCTGGTGTCCTATATGTCTTCCCGTCACCACAATGAATTTTGGGTTAAAGGCGGATACCTGCAAATTGATAAAGTGGGATTCTTAAACAGCGAATTCCTGAACAACCTTTGGACCGATCTGACCTTAAAAGTCGGTCACATGGAGGTCAACTATGGTGATGCTCACTTCCGGAGAAGCGACGGCGGTAACACATTGTTGAATCCCTTCATGGAAAACAACATTATGGATGCCTTCACCACTGAGATCGGGGCAGAATTGTACTGGCACAAGAAAGGTATTATCGCCATGGTGGGTTTAACCGACGGTGAAATTCAGGGTAGTACAACGAAAAAAGACGATCGTGCTCCTTCTATCTATGGAAAATTAGGTTACGACAAAGCTTTCAGTGACGATCTGCGTGTCCGTCTTAGCGGCTCTGTCTACACCACCAAATCTTCTATCAGCAACACAATCTACGGAGGTGACCGTACCGGCTCACACTACTATTATGTAATGGAACCGGTTACCGCAACGCTTACAGCAAACGCTTTTTCAGGCCGCGTGAATCCGGGCTTCAAAGACAACGTAACCGCTATCATGATCAACCCGTTCATTAAATTCCATAACCTTGAACTCTTTGGAACCTACGAGATAGCAAAAGGAAACAGCCAGGTTGAAAACGGTGAAGTTCAATCCACGAACATCGCCAACCCCACCCTTACTGCACTGGGCGATCGTAAATTCACACAATTCGCCGCGGATGTATTGTATCGTTTCGCGAACGATAAACTTTATGTCGGCGCCAAATACAACACCGTCAGCGGAGAACAGGTCTTCGGATCTTCAACCACCCAACCCAATATCAGCCAGGGTACAAGGAAGGACATTTCAGTAGACCGGACTGCCTTTGCCGCAGGCTGGTATGTTACCCGGAACGTACTGATAAAAGCAGAATACGTAACCCAGAAATACAACGACTATCCCGACACCAATATCTTAAGCAAAGGTAAGTTTGAAGGTTTTGTCGTGGAAGGTTCTATCGGGTTCTGAAACGGACTATTCAATTCCAAAAGTTCCAGGCAACCCGGTTGGCTGGAACTTTTGTTTAATACTTTCTTTATCTTGCAGTAACTGTATGAAAAACGTCTGGATTCTCATCGTTTACCTGCTGACAAGTTCATTTGTACTTCCGGATGAGGATGGAAGAGACTACCTGATTCACCGGTTAATAGTTCAGAAGAACAGCAAACTGATGATCAGCGGAAAAACAAATGTAAATTCCTTCCAGTGCTCGATCCCAAATTATTCCGGCAGCGACACGCTGGTTTTGCGGGAAGGTGGCCGGTCCCGGGCGCCACAGTTTATCAAGGGTTCCGTTGCGTTGCAGGCCTCGCTTTTTAACTGCGGTATGGCCGTCATGACCCACGATCTGATGAATACCATAAAAGAAAAAGAGCATCCCAACATTGTCATCAACTTCATATCCTTTGAGCGTCTGCCCAAATACAACGTAAAAGAGGAAGAATTTAAAGGTGTTATGACAATCTCTCTTGCGGGGACTTCAAAAAAATTTGATGTGAATTGTGTAATCTCCACCGATCCTTCCGGCCTGATCAACCTGAGCGGAGGAAGGGAATTTCTCTTCTCCGACTTTAATATCGAACCACCCCAGAAAATGATGGGTATGATCAAGACCCGCGAAGAACTGAACGTCAATTTCAACCTCGTGCTTCGGCTGGATTCGGATCGCTAACCAGTTCCTGCGGAAGCATCATGCATCCGGAACCGACGATCGCCCGACTGAATTCGATCCGCCCTACACTATTAAATCGCCGCAGCGCGGCTTTTAGCCCGGCTGTCAACATACAGTAAGATTGTTAATACGATCAGCGATGCGCTCATAAAAACGGCAATCAGGAATGTTTTTTCCTCCTCCAGGAACAAACCGAGAAACATCGCCCCAAGCGCTATGATACCGGCGAAGATTGCAAACAGGTTGGTTTTATAAAACCAGGCATACGGAAAAAAATGCGCGCCTGTGATGATCACATAGACCATTACAAAATACTCAGGCATCCTGATCAGCGCAAAGACCAGGAAGGGAAAATAAAACAATTGTGCAAAGTTAAGCCACAACCCCAACGGCTCCAATGGGTTCTCCTTGTTGGTCCATTTGGTTTTCAGCAGTTTTGAAAACAAAAATGCCAGGGGCAGCATGACGCCTCCGACAATAAATGTTAAAACGGATTTGTCATATGCGCGATAATCGAGTGTCCAGACAAAGGCGATAGCCGCCCAGATCACACTGGCGGCAAGCGTGAAGTCCATTCCGTTTTTTGATTTCACGGATAGCTCAAGTCTGAGCTTGTCAAAGTCTTCTTTTGAAATCATTGCTTTACTGGTTTGACGTGTTTTAATTAAAACAATTTCCATCGATCGGCAAACTTTCCGACCACCGGTGTGTGCGTGTGCCTGTTGCCCGGTAATGTGGCTTGATGAAAAACGACGGACTCAGACCCTTAATCCTTTGATTGCGAATACCGCCCGTCCAATTTGCTTTCGATTGCAACTGGCGATAAGCTGCTCTGAAAAAAAAGCTTAGCGATCATCCCATTAAAGCCGGCTCCCCTATCGGTTTTACAACTAAATATTTTTTAGATTGAATAAAAATCCTAATCTATCCAAAATGTCCCATTCACTCAACCGTCGAAAATTTCTCCAGTCCGGTGCCGTGGCCGGCGCATCTGTTTTGCTTTCACCCCTGGCGTTGCGGGCAAAAGACACCGATGCTCCCGATTCTGAAATCGGCAAATCGAAATGGGACCTTGACAGCCCCGCGCTATGCGTGGACCTCGACAAGATGGAACAGAATATCAAAGGTGTGCACACCTTGCTGAAGGAAACATCGTACGGTGTTCGTCCGCACATCAAAACACATAAGTGTCCGGCGATCGCGAAAATGCAAATTGCCGCGGGCGCGGTCGGCGTTTGCGCCGCCAAACTTTCCGAGTCGGAGGTGATGCTTACGAATGGTATTGAGAATGTGTTGATGACCGGTGTGAACGTCACGGCGCCGAAGCTCACCAGAGCTATGGCGCTCCGCAAAAAATACAAGGGTTTCATCCAGGCTACAGATAATCCACAGAACGCAAAGGACCTCCAGGATGCCGCCAAAGCTGCTGGAATCATTGCGGATGTAGTCGTGGATATCGATGTGATCAGACGGTCGGGTGTTCTTCCCGGGGCACCGGCGCTTGCACTCGCCCAGCAGATCGACAAAAGTCCGAACCTGAAACTCCGGGGTATTCTGGCTTATGACGGCGCCGTACAGCACGTAATTGGATATCAAAAAAGAAAGACCCAGGCTATCAAAACCTTTGAGCCGGTCGTGATGACCTATGAAAAAATGAAAGCTTCCGGATTAAACCTCGAAATATTCAGCGGTGGCGGAACGGGAACGTACGACATGATGTCTGCATTTCCGGGGTTCACAGATGTCCAGGTAGGGAGCTACCTGTTCATGGACTGTCAATACATGGAGATCGGAGGCGCTAAAAACGAAACGGTATTCGACGACTTCGCACCGTCACTTACGGTGATGGCTACGGTCATCAATACCAATCACCCCGGCAGGCTCACGACCGACTCGGGTGCCAAAGCTTTCACACTCAATCAACCCACCGGTTATGTCATCGGTGAGCCGGACTTCCGCTACAACGCGGGATCCGACGAATATGGATCGATCTCGTTTGAGAAGTCCAACAAAACCTATAAAGTCGGAGACAAACTCGAAGTCATCGTACCGCATTGCGACCCGGCGATCAATCTCTATGATTTTATGTACGGTATCCGCAACGGCAAAGTGGAATCCATACTACCGATCCTCGGACGGGGAAAATCCCAATAAGCAATCCGTCGGGTGTGTCTGACAAAATTCCATTCGGGCGAATAGCTGTTCGACACGGCCATGACGTTGCACGTCGGTAGTACCAGGAATTCCCGGCGGATCACCGGACCATGGATCGACCGGTGACCCGGTCGCTATGTTTTTTCCGGATCCGTATCTGCCGACCCGGTGCCGGCAAAAATCCACCTTTCTATCTCCGGTTTTCGAATCAATTCGCGAAGCCAGGCTGGTTTTTACCACATCCGGGTCAGTCTCCGCGCAAAAAAAAAGAGGCTAATGGATACATGCCGTTATCCTTTTTAACAGCCGGCCATCCCTTCCTCCCGGAATTTTTGACAGCGCAGGTTAGGCGTTTATTAAAAAATGAGTATTTTACTCCGCCCTAAAACAAACGAATGAAATACGCCGAACATGGCACGTTTGAAAATTGTAAAGGGACAGTTACGAATTCGAAAAAAAACCTATAACAATCATAAACCAAACCAGACAATACTATGAGTGAACAAAACAACACGCGACTTTTTTATGGTAGTTGTTTCGCCTTAATTACCACTGCCTTTTCCTTCAGTATACGGGCGGGGATCCTTCCGGAACTTGCACAGACATTTAACCTGAGCGCGCAGCAGCTGGGATTCATAAACTCCATGTTCTTTTTTGGTTTTCCCATTTCCATGGTACTCGGAGGTATCTTCTATGGTACCATAGGCCCCAAAAACATCATGATTTTTGCGTTCATCGCCCACACCATAGGTATTGTCATGACGATCTTCTCCGGCGGATATGTTGGTCTGCTGATCTCCACCTTATTTATCGGACTCGGCAACGGCTGTACTGAAGCGGCCTGTAACCCCATGATCGCTGCCAGCTACAGTGGCAAGCTCATGAATACATTGCTCAACCGGTTTCACATGTGGTTCCCCGGTGGTATCGTGCTGGGTAGCCTAGTATCACTGGCCATGACAAAGATGGAACTGGGCTGGGAAGCACAGATCTGGGTGATCATGGTGCCTACGCTCATCTACGCTTACCTGTTCTGGGGACAAAAATTCCCCGAGCCAAAAGATCAGAAAGTGGCTTCGCTCAGCACGAACCTGTCAGCCATGTTTTCCCTTCTTTTCGTCTTTATCTGTGCCTGCATGACGCTGACGGCGATCTCCGAATTCGGACCTACGCAATGGGCTCAATTGATCCTGGCAAAGAGCGGTGCGGAACCGATGGTCATCCTTGCTCTTATCACTGGTCTGATGGCCGTTGGAAGATATTTCGGTGGTGAATTCGTTCACAAGTTCGACCAGACCGGTGTTCTGCTGGGTTCGGCGATCTTCACTGCCATTGGTGTATTCCTGTTCAGCACGCAGACGGGCCCCATGGCCTACTTCGCCGCTGTCATTTTCGCGATCGGTGTATGCTACTTCTGGCCAAATATGATCGGATTCACGGCGGAAAAATTACCGCTGACCGGCGCTATCGGTATGTCTGTTGTCGGCGCGTTCGGTATGTTCTCGACAGCGATGTGGCAACCCGTCATCGGCGGATGGATCGACTCGGCACGTGCTGAAGCCGCCGGTCTTGGACTTGATGGTGATGCCCTGGAACTTGCCGCCGGACAAGCGACACTCCAGCGAATGATGATCTTTCCGATCATCCTGATCGTGTTATTTACATTACTCCTGTTCTGGGTACGCGGCCGGAAAGAAAAGGCTGTGGCAGCCTCATAAAAAAACAGGTTACACAAAATTGTGAAAGGTCTGAGTCAACGGAGGTATCTCTGTTGACTCAGTTTTTTTATGCGCAAGTGTGATCAATGAACGGAGGACCTCAGAAAAGCTTCGATCCGTTTCCGCTGCCTGAAATGATGGCGGAAATGCATTCCGGCAAACCGGAACCATTCACTGGCGCTGAAGTAACCAAGTCCGGGGTGCCGTGTTTTTCCGTCGCCTCCATCCCTCTTCAGCAGCGCGCCGGTGTCTTCAACTTCCTTCTTTAACCGGGACATTTCGCCAATCAGTTCATCCTTTCCCGCCGGCTGCAGTGTAAATGCGTTTTCCGGAGGCCCTTCCAACACCTCGTCCGGAAACGAGTTGCGAGCGAACATCGCAGCTGCCGCGTCGGACATCACCTCTGCGGTATGCTCACCGGATGATGTGCACGTCCTGACCTGCTCCATAAAATACCTGGTGTTCTCAATAAGGTGCATACAAACCTGTCCGAGAGACCAGCCGTCAGCGGAAGGTTTGACGCAGATCTTCCCAAAGTCGTAGGGTTGCAAGCCATCAATCCAGGCGTCGATGGCCTGTGTGAATTCGGCGATCAGTATTTCCGGATCCTGTGACATGGGGATGCGAAGATAAATAAAGGAAAAAGTATTCTGTCATTTTGTGTCCGTCGATTTTCGATGGTCAACATACGGGATACCGGACATCGTCACTTCCCGGGAGGAGTAACGGGCGTGTACATCCATACCTGCCGGCGCAAGAAATCAATTACGAAAGGTGTCTGGCGCAGTACGGTAAAGTTCAATGATCCGTCGTAGATAATATCACCGGACGCTGCCCTGACGATTGTTTTTTGCAGGCCCAACCGAAAGGCTACCTGATCAAATTCCCGGCGTTGTGTTACGGTATCCGCCTGTAATCCCCAGGCCGCGGCCGTGTGATGGGAAAGCAGTACGTCATTCACGTTACCCGAATCAAACAGGAACCAGTACATGCGTCTTTCGAACGGAATACCAATGAAGAGTGTCAGCTCATTTCCATCCATGCCGTTTGCGAAACGGGCCGGCACCGCATGCAGGTCGGGTTTCATTTTTGCCAGCGACGACGGCGTTTCGAGGATCAGGCGGCCGGAGGCGAGGTCGAGTGTAACGACTTTATCCGCGAACGACTTCAAAGACAATACGCCGTCAATCCTCGGAAGGTCCGGCGGCAAAATACTCATCAGGTCCCATACGCCTACCGTGGCATGAAATACATCGGTTTCGCCCAGGCGCATGAGCACGGAGTCGCACGTTGCGTAACTCACTTTTTCTCCACTCATACGAAAGGAAGTTGAATTCCCGTAGATTGTCTTACCGAGGGTTTTGGCGACCTCCGGGGAGATCATGGTCTCTCCGCCGCCGGTATCGAAGAGGAAATTGTACGGCTGGCCGCCGATGCTGACAGAAACCTGCTTCAGGTTACCGGCATATTTTTTCAGTTCGATCGAATGTTGCGCATAGCCACCGTGAAGGACCAATAGCAGCAGTATGATACATACGATCTTCTTTAAACCCATGGTTATTCCCGTTCCTGTTCAAAAAGCCAGTTCCACAATCCGGGCGTCTGGCTCGCCAGGTGCCAGACGTTGTGTCCTTCTCCCGCGTACTCGGTGTATTTCGGATCGCCGCCCGCCGCCCGCATGCCTTCAATCATATCGCGTGATCCGCTTACCGGTACGTTCTTGTCCTTCTCTCCATGAAAAGCCCATACGGGGACATCCGCAACGCCCGGGGCACACGAGGGTTCGCCTCTTCCGCACACCGGTACCGCGGCCGCAAAAAAATCGGGGCGCATGCAGATAAAATGCCAGGAGCCATATCCACCCCGTGATATTCCCATGACATAACGCCTGCGCGGATCGATGCTCACTTCATTCTCCAGGGCGACGATCGCATCAAATACCAGCGTATCGATCGTCGGATAACCGGGAATACCTCCCCACCCCTCGCCTTCCGGGCAGTTTGGCACAAAGAGAAACGCCGGATGTTTTTTCGCGTTGCTTTCTTCCGCCAGTACCTGTGCCATGGGCGATTCGTATCCTCCATAAGGGAGGGTGACGACGATCGGATATTTTTGCGCCGGATCGTAGTCCCGCGGGCTCATCAGGAGGTAGCTTAATGTTTCACCTTTGGAATTGGTGAAACTCCGGCTTTCGCACAATCCGGCAAACTCCCGGGTCTTTTCGGCATTCTTTTTTCTCCAGTACAGCGTTGACGAACTTTCACGGGCCATCAGCACCCCAAATGTGATGGTCAGGGACAGTGTAACCATAGCTGCCAGACCCCAAAGGCTTTCAGACGAACGGTGCAACGGCATGTCCGGATGTTCCAGTCGGAGTGTTCTGATCTCACTCCGGAAATTCATGATCAGTAAGAGGGGAATAAGACTTCCCACGAGCATGGTCCATTGCGTCACTTTTTCCAGCATCACTTTTGTGCCGGCGTCCCTGGTAATCATTATCCAAGCCGAGGCTACCAGCAAAACACCCACGACCGTCAGCGTGGCGATGCCTGCCTTTTTCAGCCATGGCTTCCCGCCCGCCGGGGGCACGATCATACTGATGGAATATACAAGACCTGCAGCGAGAGAAATAAATACAACCGGTATGTACAGGTTTTGCAACTCGCCCGTCGTCAATAAAATAATAAAAATAATACTCTGACAAGCGCCTGCCGCCGCAGAAACGGCGCTCGTCAGAAAAGCGAACCGGTATTTCTTAAAATGGAGGTACTTAAGCAAAAAATAGGTCGATGCCAGCGTCACCAATTGCAACACACAGACCCAGAAGACGAAACCTTCCATCCTGAACAGCGCGCCGCCAACCAGGAGAAACATGATACTTTGCTGCAACGACGCCGCGATCGTAACAGCCAGGACAAATATTGCAGAACGGTAGTCGCTTCGATCCATGTTTTTTTACTTAAAGGTTTCCAGGCTACGACATCCGAAGTTATAAAATTTCAGGAACTTTAAATTATCCACTGCCGAATACCATCAGTTCTTCCTGACCCTGGGGTGGCACAACCATCCGCACGAATTGCAAGCCCACCCGCTCCAGTAAACGAATGGATTTTGTGTTTCCCGGAAGGGTAATTGCCAGGAGTGTAGAAATCTTGAGCGTCTGCTTCGCATAGCTGATCAGCGCACTGACAACCTCGAAGGCGTATCCCTTACCGGTGTATTCGGGCAAAAAAGCAAAACCTATGTCGTGGTATTCCAGGTAGTCGCGCTTCAGCAATCCACACATACCTGCCGGTGTGTTGCCGCTTTTCAACTCGACCATATATAATCCGAAACCATTTTCATGGTAGCTACGCAACGGAACGTTTAACAGGTAATTATCGGCCTGTTCTTCCGTCCGTACATTACGGTCGCCGATGAATTCAAGCCATCCCGGACTATTGAGGAGATCGACAATAAACGGTGCGTCGTAGATTGTAAATTCCCGGAGGATCAACCGGTCCGTTTCCAGAATGATGGTGTGGCGGGTCTGCATCTGTAAAATTCAAAATCTGATGATAACGAAATACGGTTGTGATCCGATTGTATGTCCGCCTTATTAAATTGCCTGGGAACTCTTCACGACAGGTGGTAAAAATTTATTCCTGAAATCGAATACCACTTCCGAGGCGCCGTTCTTCTGCAGGTAGTCAAGTTTTTCAACCGCTTCCGTCATCGTCGGATAGTGTCCCTGCGGAACCCACCACATGGCCGTATAGGCTTTTCCGAAGGTGTGAAACCATTCTCTTCTTCTTTTCAAAAAATCGGAATGAAACGTTTTGTACATAAATTTCTCCAGCTTTTCAATGCTCTCCCAGACGGATACATTGATGATCACCCGCTCATCGTTATACGGGTTAAAGCTTGTCGCGTTGTTCGAATCGTCCTTTAGCCGCCACACAAAACCTTCGCTGCTTTCCGCGATCGCGTTGACGCTGTCGAGGTTGTCGGCAAATTCCTTCATCACCGGATCGTCGATATTGACTCCCTTCATCCTGGCAATATTGATCTCCGCAATGTTGTATACTGTCATAGTCTGTAGTTGTTGAATTTTCTTTAACACGATGCCCGCTTCATCAGGCTATAAAAACGTAAACGGATTGGTGGACGCGATGTGTACGATCTTTACGCCGGGAAGCATCGGTTGCAACCATTTAGCGGCATACTCCATACCGGCCTCTTCGCTTACTGCGTGACTCAGGACCAGCAGCGACGTTTTTTGTCCCATATGAATACCGTCCCTCACCCGTTCCACCGTTTCCCATTCGCGCGTTTCTCCGCTGAGGATCAGGTCGGGTTTATGTTCCTGGATAGCCGCTATTTGTCTCTTACTGTCCATATAACCAAATGCGAGGTAGATCGTACTGCACGGCTGATCCAGCTTGCCTACAGCCCGCACGGTTGAAATCCCCAGGCGTTCCTTTGCCAGGACGGCGATGGACTTCAGCGACATGGGCTTCGGCAAGGTGAGCAACCTGGGTTTGCCGGGATCGTAATAGGTATCCCATCCGAGTTTGATCAGGTTACCCATGATGATCCCGTCGGGTTTATGTGCGTGCCAGTAATCGTGAAACCGCCAGATCGCGATGTTGTGTTTTTTCAGCAGATCAATTTTATACCGGTATGCGTCATCCTGCTGGAGCCAGTCGGTTTCGTCCTGATTGTTGTAGAAAGGTGTTTCGTGAGCGATGATAAAATTGGCGCCGGCCCTGGCCGCTTTTTCGATCACATCAAGAGTCGGGAACATAGTCGTCACGATGCCGGTTACTTCCTGGTCCATACTGCCCGTCCTCAGCTGATCGACGGTGGTGGGGAACGGCGCGTTTGGAATTTCTTTCAGGATAATATCGATCACCTGCTTTACCGTCGGCGCCTGCGCGGAACTTTTACCCATACTCAGGCCCGGAAGTGTCAGCAACAGGGATGTACCGGCAAGGCCGGTAATTGATGAAAGGAATTCGCGTCGTCCGTAAGAGGTATCGTGATTGAGATGGTCCATTGTTTTTATTTTAGGGGAATAGGTCTTATTATTTTGATCAAAGTGAAAGCCTTTCCGGCTGTTTATTTGTTCAATTGGCTTAGTCGTTTCATGTACGCTTTGCCAACAGGAAATCATTCAGCATATGAAATCACCGACGTCCTGTATCCGATCCGCACGGCCCGCGCCGCGATCCTTATATATGAACCCACGGGTATCGGTTGATGATATAGCATCCAGTGTTTTCCACCGATGGTGTCGTCCGTCTGATATGCGATACTTGCTCCTTCTGTCGCGCAGGACAGCACCAGTTTATTACCGTTTTTATCGAATTTAACAGCTGCAGTTTCCCCCTGGATCATTCCCGGCCACATCATGTTCACCAGGTCGTACTCGGGTATAAATCCCAGGTCACGGATCTCAAGCTGCCAGGCTGCCAGCGCGGTGCGCATCTCTGTCAACTTTGCCCTATGTTCCCCTTTGCCTGCAAGGTTTTTTATTTCATCAGGGTCGGTGCTCAGGTCATAAAGCTCTTCTTCCGGTTTTGTCTTCATAAAGATATAGGCCGCGTCGCCGTTCAACTGCCCCGCCCCGTCCATCCCGATCAGGGTACGGGTCATATCGATCTGTTCGCGGTAGGCGTTCCTGTAGATCAACGGTAGCTCCGGGCGAAAGTTACGGATGTATACGAACCTGCCGTCGATCACGGACCGGCTCATATCGGCGGCTTCATCAAAACGGTCGGCCGAACCGAATGTATACTTGCGGGGTACGGCAGCCTTATGGTTACCCAGAAATGCTTTTCCATGCATGTAAGCCTGAGGTTTAATACCCGCAAGCGATAATACCGTCGGTCCCAGATCCATCAGCGATACGATATCCTCCACTTTTGTTCCAGCCATCGCACCGTTCGGGAAGCGAACGATCAAGGGGACATGAAGGCCGGAATTTCCCACAGCCCGTTTCTGCCGAAGTAACGGACCTCCGTGATCAGACCAGAAAAAGATGATGGTCTTTTCCAGTAGCCCGTCCGCTTTCAGTTCGTCCAGCAGTTTACCAACCTGCAGGTCGAGTTCCATAATATTGGAATATACCCGCGCGATATCTTTCCGGACGACCGGCAGATCGGGAAAGTAGGCCGGGACCTTCACGTTTGCCGTATCGGCAAGCAAAGGATCGTCCTTTTTCATAAATACCCGCGATTCATGGGTGATCTCGTGATTAAAAACCGCAAAGAATGGCTGATCTTTTTTACGGTTCCTGTAGTGTGCGTCTTTTCCGATCTCATCCCATGCAGTAAGGGGTGAGTTAAACTGGTAGTCGGTTTTGGCAGCATTGGTCGTATAATAGCCGGCTGCGCGAAGGTATTCGGTAAACACCCTTACATACGGCGGCGGGACGGCGGCATATTCCGGAACATTTCTTCCCCGTACATCTTTCAGGGCAATATATGTTTTATACGTCTCAGCCTCGGGCTCGCGGTAAGCGTAATGAGGACCGGTACGCATGTTATGGGTGCCGATACTGACGGGATACATACCGGTAATAATGGAACTCCTGCTTGGCGCGCACACCCCGGCCGTGGAATAGGCGTGTGTAAAAACGATCCCTTCCCGCGCCAGCCGGTCTATGTTCGGTGTCTGGACACTCTTGTCTCCGTATGCGTTCAACAAGGGACTGATATCTTCCACTGAAAT
The DNA here is from genome assembly GCA_041742155.1 of Chryseolinea sp. Lineage (GTDB taxonomy): Bacteria > Bacteroidota > Bacteroidia > Cytophagales > Cyclobacteriaceae > Chryseolinea. The sequence continues at coordinate 134,461 of JBGSJE010000021.1, forward strand.
CCAGAGTATGTTTGGCTTGTCCGGCAGTTGGCGGGCAAGGGCTGCTGATGCCGCCAAAAACAAAAAAAGAGGGATATACTTCATGAGCATCGGTCGTCGGAAAAATTCGTGGGCATACACGAATTTAATGAATAATGTCGTGAGACGGTATATACAGGCGGCGCATTCCAAGCGAGGTCAATAAAAAAGGCTGCAGTGCCAAGCACCCAGCTTTCCTTTACCACGGGTATGCGGTCTGTTCGCAATATTCCGCCGAACGCCGTTCACCTCAATTTAAATCCCCGGTACATAAACAGCGCAATTGTACCAAAGACCGATACCAACGCCACGGGTGTGAACCATACGCTCAGTCCCTGCATCTCTCGGATCGCATTTTGTATGGTAGCATAGGTCAGGTAAAGGAAAACAAAAACGCAGAGTGTCTTTAGTATCCGGATCATCAATGCGGAATTTTTATACTGTCTTTCGGCGTTCTCCTCCGTTATCGGAAGCGGGTAATTAAATAAATGGGGAAACCGCACGCCGATTGTCAGTCCGATAAAAGTGACAACCGCCACCGCGGGGAGCACCAGCACGACGGATTTTCCGCTCATACCATTGACTTTGCCTTTGTAATCAAAATGCCCCGGGATGGTGTCCGGTAGTTGGCCGAAGTAAGCGATCACGAGCGTGATCATCACGATAATCCCCAACGCTCCGATTACGTCGAGCATCCGGTCCGTCGTCGTCTGTGCGATTTTAATCCTTGGATTTTTCATGGTCTGCCATTTATCCGGAGTTTGTATCCAGCAATGTCGTTGTTAGTCTTTTTGTTCTTAATCGGCCCCTTGCCAGCCTGAGTTCTGAGATGGATGATCATGGCGATGTATCGGCTTGGGTGATTTTACTTGTCGCTGCTGAAGTAGAATTTTTCCTCAACACCAATTTAGATATTTACCAGGAAATTATTTCGGGGGAAATGCAGGTAATTATCAGGGGATCTTAGTCGTTTGGCTTGCCATCTTCGGATCCTTATATTTGATTCACTGTATCTCCGTCTATATGTCCAATCTTTGTTTTATAATATTCTTTGATCTCAGCCGAGTACGCAATAGAATTATAGAGTATTTTAATAACTTCTTTATAAGGTTCACTCAGGCTTTTGGCTAGTTCATCAGATTTATCAGCACTGTTGAGCCAAATTAAAGTCCCATAATTTCCTGTATGCCGTATGACCAGCATCGGAATTTTATTGCCTCCGGCAAAAGAAAACGTATCCTTCGACTGAATTAGAATTATTGCATCGTTGTCCCATTCGCCATAACAAACCTCGCCATCCTCAAACCTCGGATCCAAATCAACTCCCCGTAATAGAGGGTGGTGCATGTGTTCATCTATCACTTCTGCAGCAACAGGTTCTTGCACTCTAAGAAAATTGTTGGTCTCGCATCCAAATGCCCCCTGCAAGGCTTTATTACGACATCGTCTATAAATTAGATCATGCGTTCCAAACAATGTACCGCCATTCCGGACATAGTTAATAATCTTTAGCTGAATTTGCTTGCGCTTTTTTTCCGATTCAGAGAGTTTCGTTACATCTGTGACAATCAATATTATTTCATGAACATACTTCTTGCTTAGTGGATATTTGAGCAACTGATCTGGTTCCACAATAGAAACAAATCGATGTTTGATGTTCTTGTCCTTCAGTAGTTGAGATATCTTATCACTGACATCTATTTTATGGTCATTCCAAATCAAAATATACTTTTTTCCAGTCAAGACAAATTGAATTATCCTAAGATAGGCAGCCAAGAAAAAAGTGTTTCGCTTGTACCAGGAGACAAAATAACCCGATAGAAATGCTAAAAGTGTTACAGCTGCGCTCTGTTGAAATCCAATACCAAAAAATGACTTTATGTATTCCCACGTTGTTTCCGGTTGCATAACTTTCCAATTTAATCTGGTATAAATCCTTCAAAGATTATGTTTTCACAAAAAGGCCTAATCCTTCTCAATTCTTCACTTGACCTAACAGTCCAGCACAATATTGGTAATCCTCTTCTTCTAATTCGCATAATCCTCTTGTTCGGTATATCCAATGAATCATAGGCTATAAAATGCGGCTTGCTGATAAAATTGAGATGCATTTGACTTAATAGATATCTTTTCACTGGGTTCATTTTTTCGTTCCTAAAACTACTTGACAATTGACCCCGTAAAATCGCAGGAGCATGTTTTGCAAACCAGCCTATTGAAAACGGATTGAATGACTGAATAGCAAATTCTCCAGCGTATCCTGATAATACGTTAAAAACCGCCCCCTCTAGTCTCCCCACCCTAGATCTGTTTTTCAGCTCAATAAGTATGGGAACCCTGCAATCGACGATTTCAAGCACCTCTCTTAAAAAGGGAATTTTATTATCCGAATTCAACAGCAACAAGTCCTTTACTTCGCCTGATGTAAGGTCTCCAATTTTCCTATTCACACCACACAGTCGATTTAATGTTTCATCATGAAATACTACAACTTCACCGTCAGACAAAATATGAACATCAAGCTCGATTGCAAAATTTGAATCAATGGCCTTTTGAAACGCTCTAACTGAGTTTTCCGGTGCGATTTTATCATTGGAATGCAAACCACGATGCGCAAACGGCCTGTTGATTAATATCTCGAGCTTCTCTATCAAAGTTCAATGTCATTAAATAATACACCTCCATTATTTACCAAAATCGTCCAAAAAAAACAATGCTGTTTAAATATAAGTAGCCTATTAAATACAATGAAATAAAGGCACAAACAACTAGTCATCGGCGTCATACCTTAAGTAATCGGTCGTTTCCAGGCAGCGTATGACGTTCATACCCAATGTTGAAGTACCCTCAAAATACAGGTTATGCAATTGAAGCAACACAGAACATTCACGCTTAAAATAAATACTATCCTTTTAGCGGTGCCTTTGCCCTTTACAAATATTCAAGATGAAATTCCGTAATTATTTGAGTTACCTAAAAAAAGAACAATGCCATCCGTACGACGCGGTAACCATATAGGTGTAAACCACACCTTATCACACCTATCGTTTCTGGTAGCGGAAGTCACACATCTTAGCCCCGGTAGCGATGGTTCCCGTCCTGATCATTTTTAACCCCGCCAGGTTTGTCGTGATTTCGTCCACTTCGCAAAGGATCGAGCTGTATTTTTCGTATCCGTGCTTTTTAAACAATTTACAAATACCACACTCCAGTATGTTGACACCATAACCAAGGCCATACGTATCATTCTTATCGGTCACGATCTCGGCGATAAATCCATCGGGATACTTATTTTGTCCGACCTTGCGCGCCAGTACTCTGATAAACATCTGTCCCAGTCTCGTTGATATCAATCCCGGTACCTTTCGCTTGATGTAACCTTGTATCTTGTTTTTCGGCTGCACGTAGTCGGTGACCACCTCCAGGCAAATCCGCCGGATCCGGTCGAAGGGTTCATTTCGATTGTCCAGCATCTTTATCAGGGCGAGGAAGTAGGAACAGAAGTCAAGCCGTTTGTCCATCGGATTACCCGAATCGCCGATAAAGCGTATATCGTCCCACATCGCGTGAAAGTGGTCGCTCACTTCGGTTTGAATCGCTGCGAAGTTAGCGGGAAAGTGTTCCTTCACCCGCCTGTTGAAAAACGGCACATAGGCCGGTAGTGGTTCACCAAGGATTTTTTTGCCAACCAGTTTAAAGAAGAGTAGTCCGGCAGCGGGAACAAGCAGCAGGTACCAGTTACTCCAATATCCCGATTGATACAGGTATGTGCCGATCGTCCCGATGAAGGCCCACTTCACGACCACATACAGGATTCCAAAGCCAGCCACACTTTTTAGTTTATTGTTCATGCGATGCGTGGTTATTTATTCTGAAACCCCGTTGACATGTTGTATTTCTTTATTATCCCTTACGGTCTCATGACTTGGGTACAATGATAAAATCATCGTGTACCTGGTAAACGGTCTGGTCGCCCATGCGTTCACAGGCATGGTGAAGTTCTTTCAGAACAGAAGGATCAAGCGGCAATACATGCTCGGACGGTTGAAAGGTAGTTCCAGCCGGGTAGTCCTTTCCCTTCGTTGTTGTCATCTCGATATGGTTACCCATCACGTATGACACTGGATATTCTTTACTGAACGCATACAACCTGGTGATACTGGCGCGGAACGCTTTGCCGTCACGCACATAAAGACGGCCGGGGTAAACGGTATCTCCCGTCAGCAGCCACCGGGTCTGATGATCATAAAGCGCGATGGACTGGTCGTCGTGTCCCGGAATAGGGATCACCGTAATCGTCCGGTTTCCCAATTCAAAGGACCGCTGGCTGTGAGGCCAACCCTTCAGCCGGAATACACTTGTGATCGAGTCTTTCACGGCCGGGATCAAACGTACATGCGCCTTATTTGCAAACTGTTGATCATGTGCATTGTGATCGCCGTGTCCGTGTGAATGAACAACGATGAGCGGCACACTTCCTTTCAGGATTTTCATTACCGTCTCGTAGAGCGGAAATGCGTTGTGCGGGGCACCCGCTCCGGTATCGACCAGCAGCGCCTTTTCGTCGCCGATGAACAGGTAGATGAAGGGCGCCTCATAGTTCAGGCATTTGTTCTGCCTGATAATGTAGGTGGACGCGTTGTAACGGACCACCTGCATGCCGGGATCCGTATTTTTTCCGCAGCGTTCCGATCCATGTATCCAGGTTTGTTTTTTAAGATCGACGGACTGGGAGGGCGCAGATCCGGTGTTTACAGTCAGGAGAAAAAGCGACAGGACGAGTGTCGGCGTGAGGGTCAAAAATTCCATAAGGGCTTTTCCGGTTATCCGTATCCGGTCTGACGATTATATTACCTCATTTTCGCGGGATTTCAAATTCTTACGGAAAAAAGCGGGATGCTGTGTCAGGGAACCTTCATGGAATATTCTCCTGCGAATTCGCCGCTCAGGTCGTCCATATGAGGATTCATCGAATTGATAAGCGCTTCTTTCCATTTTCGGGTCTTCCCTTTGATGTATTTTTCACGCGCTATGGCTTCACGGATAAATTGAAAGCTCTCGTAGTAAACCAGCTTGTTGAGATTGTACCGCGCTGTAAAACTCTTCGGGTTACGCTTGGTACGATGCTCCCCAAGCCTCCTGGCCAGGTTATTGGTAACACCTACATAAAGGCTAGTGTTATGTTTATTTGTTATAATATAAATCCAGGCTACACGCAACATGATTCCATTCTGCGATGCTACTGGGGAAGTTCGTTAATTTACTGATATCAGTATAGGGTTCATGTTAAAAAGTAAATTAACATGGGATTAAACCGTCATCCTGAGCTAAAGTTCCGCGGCTGATATGACGCGTTTGCAATAAAATCTTAATCGTCATAATGTTAAATCTTTCATGGCGCGAAGGATCTGCCTACCGTTTCCAGGGGATCCTTCGCTACGCGGATGACGAATCATTCTCTGCCCGAAGGAAGACTCTCCTGACCGTTCGGTCTGCATCGCGTGAGTGCGTTGAACGGGGGATCCTTCGCTACGCGGATGCCGAATCTTTCGCTGCTCGAAGGAATACTCCCCTGACGGTTTGGTCTGCATCGGGTGAGTGCGCTGGAACGGGGGATCCTTCGCTACGCGGAAGCCGAATCTTTCTCTGCTCGAAGGAAGACTCTCCTGACCGTTTGGTCTGCATTGGGTGAGTGCGCTGGAACGGGGGATCCTTCGCTACGCGGATGCGGAATCTTTCTCTGCTCGAAGGAATACTCTCTTGACCGTTTGGTCTGCAGACTATTAATGCTCAGGATGACTGCTGAAAAAAATGGGGTGCGCTGGAAGGGGAACTCATTACCGGACTACACTGCCTCGGCGGATCTCTTCGTTCGCTGCTTTCAGCAACTCGTCGCCGGGCGAAAGGTTTCCGAAAATTTCGGCATCTCCGTTTAAGGAACGACCCCTCTTGACAGGAACCCATTCGGCTTTGTTATCCACTACCTTGATTACAAAAATACCTTCGGCCGAATCAACGATTGCCGTCTTCGGCACAACAAACGTACTGTCTTCACCCGTCAACGGGATCTTTACTTCGGCGATCATTCCGGGTAACAGTTTCTTGTCGGTATTGATAACATCCATCTCCACGCGCTCCGAACGAAGACGGGTATCAAGGGCACCTGCGTGACGTTTGATACCGGCCTTGAATACTTCTTCCGACCTCGCCTTCACACGGAAGACGGCCTCGTCGCCATTCTGAAAATAAGCGGTAAAAGCTTCCGGTACCGAGACGACAAGCCGCAGCCGTCGCTGCTCCTGCAGGGTGAACAACGGCTCCTCCGAACCTTTCCCGGTAGGTCCAACATACGCACCGGGGTTGATATTACGCGCGCTGATCACTCCGCTGAACGGCGCTCTTATTTCCAGGTAGTTGCGGGCATCTCCCACCTCGCGGAACGACGCCTTGGCGGACTCAAGCTGCGCCTGGTCCGAGTTCATCCGCGCCAACGCCTGGTCCAGATCATTCTGGGAAATTGTTCCCGGTGTCTTGCTGGTCTCCAGCAGCCGGTCATAGTTAGCCTTGCTCGCCGTGTAAACAGCTTCCTGCGACTTCCAACGCGACTCCGCCCCCGCCAGCCTGGATGTCAACTCGGGCGCATCCAGCGACGCAAGCAGCTGACCTTCCTTTACTTCCGAACCAACGTCGGCATATACCTTTTTAACAAAACTGGTCTCCCGGGCATAGAGGTCTACCTGCTGGAAAGAGATCAGCTCGCCCGGCAGGTTGAGTTCCGTAGCCAGCATTGTTTTTTTGAGGACGATGGTCTCGCGGGCGGGAACGGCATTTACTTTTTCCTCTTTCGTATCAGCCGCTGGGCCGCATCCCGACAGCAGGATGATGACCGTCAGGCTGAAGACGAAGGTGCCGGTATAATTACAATTTTTCATTTCATTTTTTTTATTCATCGACTACAAGCTATCACTATCTCTTATCCGACAAAGTGCCTGCTTTCGGAATCTTCCGGATCGAGGGAGACGGACTGCGTGGATGTTTTCTCCTGTACCCAGGCGAATACCAGCGGGAGCACGATCACAACGGCAAAGGTAGACGCAAATAGACCGCCGATCACCGCCCGCGCGAGCGGGGCAACCTGGTCACCACCCTCTCCATGGCCGATAGCCATCGGCATCATACCCGCGATCATGGCCACACTCGTCATCAGGATAGGACGCAATCGCAGGGCTGCTGCCTCACTGGCCGATAACCTCGAGTCGCCGTTGTGCAGACGCAACTGCTCCGCATTCGTGATCAGCAATACGGCATTGGCGATGGAAACTCCCACAGACATAATGATACCCATATACGATTGCAGGTTCAGCGTCGATCCCGTGATCATTAACACGGTCAGTGCACCGAGGATAACGGCCGGTACCGTGGCCAGCACCACCAGCGAAACTTTAAACGACTGAAAATTGGCCGCCAGCATCAGGAAGATCACAACAATCGCCACGATCAGACCGGTTTGAAGGCTGTCCAGTGTATCCGTGAGGATGAGTCCGAGTCCGATGGGTTCGATCGTCATTCCTCTGGGCAGTTCGCCGAGCGATGCAATAGCCTTCTTTACATCCTCCGTGGCGTTACCGAGGTCCTTGCCGTTCAGGTTCGCCGTGACGGACAAGATGGGTATAGCCCCCAGGTTATCATTCTGGCCGTACGTCGTATCGTACTTGAAGACGGCGACGTCGCTCAGCACCGGCCGCGTGGAATTCCTCAACACGGGAATCTCGCCGATATCCTCCACGCTGTTCATTTTATTTTCCGGAACCTGTACCTGTACGGCATAACTCAGACCGGATTTTTCGTCCAGCCATACGTTCTTTTCCGTGTAGCGCGAAGACGAGGTGGACGCCACCAGGGACCTTGAAATATCCGTCATGTCCACACCCAACTGGGCGGCGCGAAGCCTGTCGATCGTGATGTTCAGGGCGGGGTACCGGATACTCTGGGAAATCTGAACATCGCGCATGTAGCTGATACTGTTCAGCTTTTCCATGACCTTGTACGCATATTCCTCGTTCTGCTTTTTATTACGGCTGGCGATCCGGACTTCCACCGGAGTGGGGGAACCCTGGCTTAATATCTTGTCGGTTAAAGCGATCGGCTCGAATGAGATCTTCGTTTCGGGCATCGCTTCTTTCATCTTGTGCCTGAACCGTTCCTTGAGTTCATCGATGGAGATCCCGGCATCTTCACGCAGGCTTACCTGGAGCAGGGCTTCGTGCGGTCCGCCCATAAACAGGTAGATCGGGCTGGTGGAAAACAAGGTGGGATGCTGGCCGATAAACGCGGATGTCACTTCGATGTTTTCTTTCCCCACCATCTCCTCCAGGAGGCCGAGAGACTTGATCAGCATCTCTTCCGTTCGTTCCACCCGCGTACCTTCGGCGCTACGCAACCTCACCTGGAACTCGCCCGAGTCCACCTTGGGAAGGACATCCCTGCCGATGGTCGTCAGTAAAAAAACCGCGAGGCTCACAACGATGACGACATACGCCACCACCACCGGTTTTTTCACGGGCATCAGGTGCTGGAGAAAATCCATAAACCTGCGCCGGAACCGGTCGAACGGACTCGTCGACATTTTACCCTCCAGTAATACCTTCTTTTGATCCCATGTGTCCGCCTCGCCCGCGGGAACCTCGCCATGTGCGCCTCCATGACCCGCGGCGGAATGACCTTTCATCAGCCAGTTCGCCATGATGGGTACAAATGTCTGGGACAGCAGATACGACGTGATCATGGAAAATCCGATCGCCAGGGCGAGGGGAAAAAACAACGATCCGGGTATACCTTTCATCGTGAATGCCGGCGCGAATACCGCGAGTATACAGAACAGGATCAGTAATTTTGGAAATGCTATTTCTTTACAGGCATCCCAGATCGCCAGGGCCTTCGTTTTCCCCATATCCAGGTGCTGGTGGATATTCTCAATGGTTACCGTCGATTCGTCGACCAGGATCCCGATCGCCAGCGCCAGCCCGCTTAAGGTCATGATGTTGATGGTCTGGCCGAAGAGCTGAAGAAACAACACACCGGAGATGATGGATGTGGGAATCGTCAGGATCACAATGAGGGCTCCCCTTACGTCTTTCAGGAAGATCAATACCATCAGCCCGGTCAGGATAGCGCCTATCACCCCTTCGGAAATCAGGCTCTTCACGGCATTGATGACGTACACGGACTGGTCGAACTCGTACGACAACTTTACATCTTCAGGTAGCTGGCTCTGAAAACGCGGCAGACTTTTTTTGAGGTTCTGAACGACTTCCCACGTAGAAGCGTCGGCCGACTTCGCGACGTTGATGTAGATAGACCGTTTACCGTTTACCTGCGCATAGCCCATCGTGATATCCGCCCCGTCTTCCACGGTGGCAACATCACCCAGGTAAAGGTTCTGAACACTTCCCTTAAAAAGCGGAATTTTCTCGAAGTCCTTGATCGTCGTGACGTTGTTGTTCGTCGGGGTCAGGTAGTTGAAGTTACCCATCTTGACACTTCCCGACGGCGCGGTCTGGTTGTTCAGCCGCAGGGCTTCCACCAGCTGGTCCGGTGTCAGGTTGTGGGAACGCAGCAGGTCCGGGTCGGCCTTGATCACGATGGTTCTTACATTCCCTCCAAAGGGAGCCGGGGCGACTAGGCCGGGAATGGACGTAAAGGAAGACCGTACGTATGTATTCGCCAGGTCGAGCAGCTCATTGTTCGAACGGGTTTCGCTGCTGATCACCAGCTGCCCGATAGGCAACGTGGACGCATCGAAGCGGATGATGAACGGAGGTTGTGATCCCGGCGGAAAGATCGCCTGGATACGGTTACCGAAGGCGCTCAACTCGGCCTGAGCCTGCGCCATGTTCGTGCCGGGGTAAAACGTAAACTTCATCAGGGTCAGCCCCTGGAGGTTTTTGGTTTCAATGGTCTTCAGCCCGTTTACGTACAGGAAAATGTTGACATATGGTTTCGCGAAGTACGCCTCCATCTGCGACGGTGTATATCCGCCGAACGGGTGCGACAGGTAGATCACCGGCATATCCATCGCCGGAAAAATATCGATCTTGATCGTTCGCACGGCGCCGATCCCGAAAAACAACATACCCGCTACCAGCACGAGGATGGAGATCGGTTTACGAAGAGCGAAGCGTATCAGGTTCATGTTTACCGGGCCTGGTTAATAAACAGATCAAAATCTCCGGCCGCGGCCGCCTTCAGCAAAAGCGCCTGCCAAACGTTGATGTAGGCGACACTCTTATCCAGCTCGGCCCGGTTCAGCACAACCATGGCCAGCTGCAGGTCGGTCATGTCGGTCAGTCCGTTCTTGTACAGGACGTTCTTCCGGACATACGCATCGCTGGCGGCCTGATACTGGACGGGTACTTCATTGATCCTTTCCAGGCTGTTATGAATGCGCTGGTCGGAAAGGGCGAGCTGGTTCTGCAGTTGTACGCTTACTTCATCGTATTCGTTCCGGAATGCTTCGGCGATATACCGTTGTGCGTGCACCTGTTGCCTCACCCGCAGCGGGCTCATCAGGTTCCACGCCAGGCTTACACCAGCCACATAGTTGTAACGCGACGGGTTGATGCCGTCTGAATACCGCTGTGAAAACCGCTCCGGAAACTGGGGCGAATAATTGTAGTCGAAACCGGAAGCCCGCGCCTGGTAGATCCCGAACAAGGTAAGCCCAGGCATGATGCTCTTTTGCGCGGCGTTCGCAGCCTGGGTAGCCTGGTCGATGCGTGCGCGGTAAAACCGCATCTGCGGGTTCTCATCCGGCTGAATGGTGGTCTGAAACAGCGCCGGAATATTCTCCAGGAACGCCGTATCAAGATCAAAAGAAGTAGTGGTGACGTTGAGCAACCGCGCCAGGTCGCTGCTCAACTGTTGTTCGTTGTTCCGCATTTCGATCAACGCCAGCCTGGCGCGCGACGCTTCCGCGTTGGCTAACGACGAATCGACACCGGCATTCAGGCCCGACCGTACACGGGCCCTTACCTGCTGCTGAATGGTTTCAGCCCGCTGAAGGTTCGACTGTGCATTCTTCACAAAACGCTGGGCGACGAGCAGGTTCAGGTAGGCGCCCGCGACCTTAATGCGGTGAACAAATACCTCTTGTGCGAGGTCCGCCGAGTCCTGGCGCATTTGCGCATCCGCCAGCCGGATCCTGGAACGCACACGACCAAACGTAAACACTTCCCAGTTCGTGTTGAAGATGTACAACGCACCGAAGGCCGCATTCCAGCTCTCTTCAGAATAACTGGGCCCTGCCGACGCAACGCCCAGCACACCGACAGCAGCCAGCGGACCGAACTGACCGTTGACCGTTCCATAGTTTTGTTGCACCGAGGCAATGACATTGGGGAGATATTCATTTCTGGCATTCCGGGACAATGCCTGCGACGCATTCAGGTAATGGTGTTTCGCTTCGATCCGCTGGTGGTTGGCCACGGCCTGCTCCACGGCTTCTGTTATCCGGAGGGGCTGAGCCTGCGCACCAGCCCGATATACGATCACGAAAGACAGGATGATAACCGCCGGCAGTAACGGAAGCGGTAGAACAAAAGCCGGTCTTTTACGCGTACGGTCATGTAGGCCGGATCCCCCGGTCTGAGGAGAATTCTCACAATCGATTTCTGATGCCCCGGGTGAAAAATGCAGAAACTTCAGCGTAACCGACTCATCATTCGACAGGTGTTGCATTTGCGGGTTAAAATACCTCCACGGATATTCAAGGGGTGGAAGCGATCGCAATGTAATGGCGAACGGCAAGAAAAAATAACAATTTTATGCAGGGGGTTGAAGATTTCCCCGGTCAGGCCGTACGGTGGCTTTCGTATTCCTTCCGGATCTCGTCCCACACCCGTTCGCGGGCAAAATGGGTGGATACAAATGCATAGGCCAGTGCGGAAAACCGCTGCCGCCCGGACTCATCCCGAACGAGTTCCAGCATAGCCGCCGATAACGAGGCAACATCCTTGGGCTTTACAATAAGTCCCGTTTCACCGCCGGTGACGATCTCGTTGCATCCGTTGATATCGGAGACAATACACGGGATGCCCAGCAGGCTGGCCTGCATCACGACGTTGGGGAATCCCTCGCGGTAACTGGGAAAGACGAAGATATCGGACGCCATCAGCCATGGCCTCACGTCACGCTGGTAGCCGGCGAGGATCACACGGGGATCTTCGCGGAGAAATTTCAGGATATCGTCCGGGAGGGGATCGAGGTCGCGTTCGAATGATCCGACCAGCAGCAGGAACATCCGCGGCGCGTTTCCATCGCCCGCGGCAATGGTCCTGAACGCTTCCTCCAGTTCCACAATTCCTTTGTCGCGCACGATCCGGCCCACGAATGAGAACACGATGTCGTGAACACCGATGTTATTTTTTTTCCTGATCGCGGCCGCTTGTTCCGCCAGCTCCGGCGACCGCCTGAAATATCCAATATCGATACCGTTGCTGCTGCCGCTGCCGATCACCTTGAGTTTGCCGGCATCCGTTCCCAACTCACGGACCATAAAATCCCTCAGCCCCCCCGAATTGGGATAGACTTTATGGGCGCAGAAATACGTGAGCCGCTCGGTACCTTCCAGGAGCTTTCGTTTCAGTCCGGCAGCCTCCATCAGGGGAAGTCCCGCCACGGTATGCATACGGAGCGGTACGCCGCAGATCCATCCGGCCAGCATTCCCAGCAGTCCGGCCTTGGGTGTATGGGTATGAATGATATCGGGCCGGATCTCCCGGATGATCCGTATGAGCTGGATCAGACATTTCAGGTCCTGCAGCGGTGTGATCTTCCGGGTGAACGGCACGGCGATATGCCGCACGCCTTCTTTCAGTACCTCGTCAACCTCCGGGCCGGACGCGCTGACCGTGAACACGTCGTAACCCTGATCCGCCATATACCGGAACTGACCGGTAAGCAATACCTGAAGAGAGACCGGGACTGTCGTTATGCGTAGTAATTTCACCTCCGTGCCCGTCGTTAATCGTTAGTCGTGTGTGCCGTTTTCCCCGGCATCAGCATATCCGCCACCTCTCCCATACTCATACTTTCCATGCCGTATTTCTTTTTACATGCCGCAAAATTTTCCAGGATGCGTTCCAGTCCCTTCATACTTTCGGCGGGATAACGACCAAAATTATGCGGATGCCACCACAAGTGGTACACTTCGTTTCTCCCTGCCGCCCTTTTCATTTCACCGTTGATCCGGTTTATCTTCAGATCGTTCAGGAACATCTCCGACGGACGGTAAGGCCGCAACAACCGGCTTGCCGGGATACATAAGGGCAGTCCCTCGCGCACCTGTATACTCTCCATCGGATACGTATTCTTTTTGCCTACAGGCCAGTACGCGTCGACTCCCCGGTTCAGCCGTTTCCACATGGACTCGGCCTGCGTACTCCGGATATTCCAGAACCAGTCACGGGGGTTGTCGCGAACAGCAACAAATCCTTCTTCATAACATACCTTCAGGTATTCCTCGTTGAACTGGTTGCGGGGAAATACGAGGGATCTGAGCTTTTTATGATAAAACGAAGCCGCTGCCTGCGCGGCCCTGAGATCGGCGCGGAACTGCTCGACGGTCTGCCCTTCCTCATTGCAGTAATAATGCGCGAACGTATGGGACCCCAGCTCCTGGAACGGCGTCTCCATGATTTTCGTGACGATACTTCCCGCGAAGTGAAAAGGATCTTCCTCCTCCGAAATACCGATACCGTGGCGTTCAATATATTCGTAGGCCGACAGCTCCTTCTGCGCATAGGAAGGCTTCAGTTGCGGCGCATTTTTTAACAGCGACTCGCGGTTACCGTGAAACAGCATCCCTAAACCCGCCCACGTGACGTGTACTTCGTACTGGCGGAAAAGTTTCAGCATGGCGGGGATGACAGCCCTGGTCTCGAGGAAATACTGCCGGTATTCTTTCAGGGGCCACTTTTCGAAGCCACCCCAGTGGAGTTCGAAGTCCAGTGAAATGATGAACGTTCCTTTCTCTCTCATACCGTTCTTTCTTTCTGCAAGCGGGCCAGTTTCGCCCGGCGCGCGCGTTGAAACATAGCTTGCTGATAGGCGACGAGTTTTTGTTTATCGAGGAATGAGATGATGACGAACAGGAAAAGGATCATGACCTGGCTTTTCTGGCGTATAGCCAATCCGAGGTTTCCGGAGATCTGAGCCAGGGCTATCGAGACGGTGATAAAACTAAGAAACGCTGATTTGACAAGAAAATCACTTTTAATAATAAAGTTTAGTCCTTTAAAACTGAAAATCCTCAATGTTATCAGCAGGTAAAACACATTTTCCACTGATACGATGAGGCCGAGAATACCAGGAGCATCAAAAAACAGGGGCCTATACAAAAAGGCAAATAACTGTTCCGGCAGCGAATAGTTGTTTATATCAATTCCGGAGGTAGCCTTCGATAGTTCTTTGGCGCGATGAGTTAAATCAAAGCTTTCTGTAAGAAATTGTTCATCATCAATGCCCACCAGATTCAAAACATCTTTGTAAATGTAAAAAAAAGCAACAGCCGCGCCAGCCAGGAAAACAAGCCTTAGACTCATGCTCACCCCTTTTGAAGAAAAGATAAACCCAATTGCGCTGGACACCAAAATGACTAGCATAACGTGAGGTCGCACATGATAAATGATTAGCCCACCGATAAAAATATAGAGCCATCTGGATCTCAGATTACTGATACCAAAGAAAAACAATCCGATACCCAGGAATATGACAGAACCTTTTCCCAGGGAACCTGACCAAAAATGGAGGTTTGGGAGAAAGAAAAAAATTGTAAGAAGATTCATTCCTAACAGTGTATGCTTAAATCGTATGTTTTCCTGAAAGAATATGTAGATCAGAGCGAATCCGAGGTATCCAAAAAATGCAAATAAGGCCATCATAGCCTCATATGTGAACCCGAAGTAATTAATAAATGGATAAGCAATAAACTCTACAAATGTTGTACTGGTACCATAGAAGTCCCACCATGCAGTGCCTCTCGCTTGCGATATAACTTTCAGGTAATACTGTCTCGAATCCGACGGGTTGAAAACAGCGTATATGTAATATACTATAGATAGAAATGCATGATAGTAAAATAATCTACGCAGCACGACTGCATTCAGGAATGGAAACCGACTCTTCAGTATGTTTACAATACCTAGTGCCAGGAAGCTCGTGATGATCAGTATGAATATACCACCTAGCATTTTTAGAAAAGTTCCAAGTCGCCCAACGTGGGAGACCATTTTTCAAAATTCACAGTACCCTTTATATCTTCGATATTAAGCGACCTCACCGTTACCATTGGTCCCACAGGTGCGGCAATTATATAACCAGGAAATATCTTTTTTGAGAGTGGACTTACAGTTCCTGACAACGTACAGTAATCAATACCCCAAATTTTCCTGTAGTGTTTTAACCTTAGTCTTAACATTTCTCCGGTGCTCTGTTCGGACAAAAAGGAATCGGTAACTCTAAACTCGCGCCCGAGCCTGGAATCTTTGATTCTTCCAATCAGAAGTCCTGTCAACTGATTCTGCTTCTCCTCCACTATTGCTACATATTGCGCGACAGGCACATCCAAATATCTCCATTTCACATAGGAAGTCGATACATTCGTATACATGTTTTTCATTTGACGGCGGTGTTCATGCAGCAACACATCCAATTGAGGATGTTGAAGTGCATACTTTAATTCATTGCCTTCGACAGCTGGTTTGGCAGGTTTAGCTAAGAACCGACTGATGATAGACAGCGGGTTGGGGACACTGCCCCGGATCGGGAGTCTTCCTGTCTCCTCCCACCCCATTTTCAGATAACCCGGCCTGCTCTTGTCATTCGGTGTGTTAAACACAAAATGGACGCCCGATCGTTTGCAAAAATCTAGCAATTCCAACGTCAGTTTTTTAAAGATACCTTTCCCCTGATGCGCAGGATGAGTGGCCGTGTCAACCGCTCTTACGGCTCTGTAAACGTTGGCCTGGCGAATCCACTCCCAACGCATAAAGGCCCGCACACCGATCAGGACACCATCCTCAAAGCACAGTAAAACGGGTGAAGTGCCAAATGGATTTTCTATATGTTTCCATCTCCAATACCTTTCCGATTTGGGCATTAAACCCTCACCAAGGCTAAGCTTAAGCAGGTTCACAATATCCGGAATATCCTGCTCGCTTGCTTCACGTATATCCATTTAGGCTGCTCTCGTTAGTCCTTCAAATATAACTATACATTTTTTAAGACATTCATGGCGAAGCCCCTATTCATTGTTCGGCAGTCCCAAAATCTCTATATATACCTGTTCCAGTTCAGCCACCATCGTCTTCAGGCTGAATTGTTCAATTACTCTATTTCTAGCCTTCTTCCCGTAAGCCACACGCAGGTGTTCATTCTGCAACAACATGCACGCATATTCTGCGAGCTCACCTGGTTGGTTCACAGGACATAAAAGGCCATCAATCTCATGGCGTATCACTTCTTTTATGCCCCCGGCATCTGTTGAAATCACGGCACAACCCATTGACATTCCCTCTAGCAAGGCAATTGGCAGCCCTTCAAACACGGAACACATCATATAAATATCGAAAGTTGCAAGCCAGGGCCGTACTTCTTTTTCGAGACCAGGCATGTGAATTCGGTCATTTAGACCCAATGCATCTCGTTTTTTTATTAAGTCATCTTTTAACGGGCCGTCACCGACAATAACAAAATGCACAAGGCTGTTTTTTTTAAGTATGTTTGCCGCGAGCTCCATCCAAACGTCCAATCGTTTTTGAAAGCGAAATACAGCTATAGTTCCAACAATCAACGAACCTGACGGAATTCCGAGCAGGTCACGTTTATCCTGACGATCGAATTTCTCTTTCACAAATTCCTCAGCGTTAACGCCATTCAAAATTGTGCGGATAGCAGGTTTAAGTCGAGGCTTGTACCGACGGACTGACACCTCCACATCTTTCGAAACAGCTATTACCATACGAAGCAAATCCATGGTAAGCAAGTTCATAAAACGTGTCGCCCGGTGATACCTTTCCTGCTTGTTGTGCTCGGTGTAAACTACCGGAACATTCACCAACTTTCCCACCAACCGGGCAAGAATTCCAGCCCAGGGCAAATGAGCATGAATCAATACGATCTCATTCTGGCGAACATAACGTGCAACCTGCCAGATTTTCGTAAGCAAAATAATGTTATTACTTGCATTGAAGCATACGACTTTCCCACCGAAATTCTCAATACTTTCGACCATTTGATTCTTCCATGGCAAAAAATAGCCATAGTGAAATTCAAAGCTTTCCGTGTCATGAAGCCGTAAGGTTTCGGGCAATAACATTTCGGCTCCGCCGCGGCCCAGCGATTTAATAATGTGCAGGATTTTGATCTTCCCGGTTTTCAAATAGTGAACAAGTTAAAAGTCATTAATTGGCAATAGGGCCTATTGGATATTTGTAAAAACAAAAAGGTCAAACAACGAAAATTAATCGACCAGCTGCCGGTTATTTAAATATTTAGGATAAGACACCAATCCACTTGTCTATAACGCTGGAAAGCTGGAACTCCTCCGCGCTCTCACGGGCATTCGACCTGAACTTATTCAAGAAAGAATCGTCTTCCCCTATCCTGTTCAAAATCCTGACAAGACCATCCTTATCTCTATTTTCGATTAGAATTCCGTTAAACCCATTTTTGATCATATCCGAAGGTCCATAGTCGCAGTCAGTCGCGATAACTGGTAACGACAGGGTTAGTCCTTCAAGTATAACGTTACAGAAGCTCTCACTCGTAGACGTATTTATCAACAAATCGGCATTCTTTAATATCGGATAAGGGTTATTCAAAAACCCGATAAAGATGATTCTATTTTCCATATTAAGCCTACGCACTGCTTCTTCAAGCTCCGGCCTCAACCTTCCTTCGCCTATAATCAGCAACTTCTTCGCTCTATTAATGGAACTTTCAGCGAAAGCCTGGATCAACATTCCAAAGTTCTTATCATGACTCAGGCGTCCCATCGCGCAGACGTAGGGGAAGTCAAAATGACGTTTTGCGGGTTCTTCTGATAATTTAAGGATCGACGATACATTTATTGAATTCGGAATCACGATCAATTTGTTTTTCGCGCGCGGCTTCACCTTTGAAATCGCTTCATACATACCTGTTGAAGGAACGACTATGGTCTCTATAAACGGCCAGAAAAAAATAAAATTTGCAATCCGGCGTTGCTTCTTATTTAACCGAAACGGATTTGCATCCAGCCTGGCGATAGTCAAAGGAGCAAACGTAAAACAGGCCAAAAAACTACTCAATCTACTGAACCCTATAACTGCATGAGGTCTGACGCGCAGACGGACTATAAAAATCCCCATAAAAAGCGCGAAGAACTTATAGACAGGGTTTTTCGTCGAAGATTTTCTAAGTATAAAGATACGATCAGGTGGTATCGCATGGGGCAATTCAATAATATTCTTCTGAATAACATAAAAGACATCGAATCCCCTTCGCTGCAATTCCGAACCGGTATTTATTGTCACTCGTTCGGCACCCCCTGTCTTAAATGATCCAATCACCAATAAAATTCTACGCTTCATAAAAAAACCGTAATTAGCCGTTTTAGAAAATGAAGAACGGTTACGTTCAATATCCCATACTTGATCATAAACGCGATTAACCTGTATCGCAGGCTTATTCCATCGATCTCAGAAAGTACATAATTTTTATAAAGTCCGATTCCATCAATGTCATTTCGTATGGATGACTTATAGAGCATTTTTAGCGCAAATAGAAAAATAGCATCGTGGGAAACCTTGTCCCGGTTTTTCTCAATAAAATATCTGGTAGAGTCGTGTTTCAACTTTGAACTGATCCGGTCATTTTCGGAAATGTGGAGGATTACGTCACATTCATTTGTGAATCCAGTCCGATAGCGGGAGTCAATATTCATGAAAAGATCCCAGTCCTGGTGCTTCTTTAGATTCTCATCAAAACAAATATCCTCAAGCACAGAACGTCTGACCACCATGGTCGAAGATCGCGCGTCGAATTTTGTATTCATCAACAAATGATCCCTCAGAGGTTGGTCAGTACTAACATGAAACAAATAAGGCCGCAGAGCTTCATTAACTTCAATTATAAATGGTCCAACCACAAGATCTAAATTGTCATCCGCCAATTTAGCAACCTTATTTCCAAGGCAATCCGGAAGCATCTCGTCGTCACTATCCAGAAAAGCAATAACCTGGGATGATGCACGTCTCCACCCTTTGTTTCGGGCATTTGGTGCACCCATTGACTGTTCATTCCTTAGGCATATTACTTCCGGGTATTTACTCCTGACAATCGGTTCTACAGGTACAGCGGAACCATCATCCACGATGATTACCTCCGTCGCTTTAAAGCGTTGAACCATCACCGACCCAATCGCCCTCAGTAAACTGTCCTGTCTGTCCTTAACAGGTATAACCACACTAACAGTCAAACTACTATTTTGTCCCATCAATAAATGAATCTAAAACACCAATCCGATCATTTTTATCCCTCACATCACCTGTGTATTCGTCTGCGACCATGTCGACAACCTCATTCAAAGAATCCAATGGGTAACAGAATATCATTCGCTTATCTAAATAATTACGGTAACTCCGTGCATGTTCTTCACTTAAGAAATAGGTAGGAATATTGTAATAGCTCGCTTCAATAGCTACGCTTGAAAAAAAAGTGACATGCAGAGAGGTGTGAATCAACAACGAAGTTAGCGGAGGAAATGACGCTTTGCGGACTTCGGTTTTGTCGGATATCCCCGCGTTCCGCAGTATCGTCTCAATTCTTCCCACCTCCCCCAACTGCCTCGGATGAAGCCGAATATACCATTTCTTCACCCCATTATACTGCTGTATTATCTTAATAACAAAATCCGGCAACGAGTCAACGATGGGTTGTAATGTTAGCAATATGATATCATTTGAGACTTTTCTAGCGCGGTCCAGAACCCATTTATTTGAACCCAGCAGTATTTTTGAATTATCATTTTTCCAATTATAAATGGTTTGGAGAGAGTTGTCATCCCAAACGTAAAAATGCGTTGGTAACAAATTAGATGAACGGGCAACGTCAGGCCATTGCGCATACCCCATGTGCGACTCCCCCTGCACACCATGCTGCAAATCTACTGAACCAATCCCAAGCCGGTTCGCGGCCAGTACCGCAGCAAAACACTTGACATCATAATAACAAACTACAAAAAGATTTTTTACCCCGTGCTCCGCCATTTCCCTGTAAAAAAAATCCGCCTGAAAAAAAATATTTTCAAGCTTCCTCATAAAGGCGGCATCCAGTGTAAATTTTATTTCGTTCTGCTTCAACAATAAATTCAACTTCGAAATATCCCCTCCTAGTTTGTTTTGCTTCTGAATCGTTCGGACGAGCTTGTTAACTATCGATAAGAAGTATATTTCGCCATGCACCGGACGCATTATAGACCTATAACTAATATTCTTGTCGTACGTAAATTTTCCAGTAAACTCCCAAACAGAAACTTTCTTATCGCGTGACTTCAGATAATTCAGAACCGGATCGATAATGCGATCGTACGTTTTACCATTTTCCTCCACCTTATAGTGACTTGTCGTAATCAGTACACAATCATACTTGCTTTTACAAAGTAAACTTTTTAGTAACTGTCTAAAGTACGTTATCGAACCACTGAAAAGAAACTTTGCTGACTTCCAAAATGACGAATCCGACGATGTTGATTTAGTTGAACTAAGGTAAATCGACATCCGAATTATTGGCCAGACATTCTCACCCTTAAATTGAAATTTATTCAGATCCAAGTTCTTCTCAATAGAAAGGATCTTTTCATTTATGCCGGACATATTAGTCTATTCGGTTCCTTTAAGTACATCAGTCTTCGCACGCACATCGCCGTCGAGGTAGTATCTTCTAAACAAGGGCTTACTTTCAATCGGCAAGTGCGATTCGACCTTCGCATTATCAGCATGGAAAATTTTCCTGATTTCACTATCGATTTTGGGATTTTTAATGGACTTATTGCCGAAAATTTTAAAAGATAAACCAGACTGAAGAACTTTTCTAATGTGAACAGACTGCAGGCTGCGATTTTTACCTATCCAGGGAATTGGCTTTATCCCAATTTGATTATATGTACTGTATACAAGCCGGTTCAATACGCGTGCGATCAGGATTTGGTATTTACCGTATCCCGAATTTATGGGGGAAAAATCAAAACTGGTCAAGTCGGCATCCACATTCAATTCCTTCAACAATTGCTCCGTAAACGACCGGGGATTCGCAGAAAACGCTTCAAAGAGGAAAATTTTCAGTTTCCCTTGCTTCGCAAACTCCGAATATGAATCCAATAAATGGGAATATGCCAGGCTATTCCAGTAAATCCGATGATCGTC
Organism: Chryseolinea sp.; assembly: GCA_041742155.1. Lineage (GTDB taxonomy): Bacteria > Bacteroidota > Bacteroidia > Cytophagales > Cyclobacteriaceae > Chryseolinea. Next base: position 155,940 of record JBGSJE010000021.1, read on the forward strand.
AAACCTGAAGTTTACAAAATCGAATCCATTGTGCACTTTCCCATCCCTATAGTTAAAAAAATCCGCTAATCTCATACTTCCACCTTGATGCATGTATTGCTTATATGCCGCATAGGCGAAGTCAACCTGATTCCGAAGAATAACTAAAATACATGCTTCAGGAAAAGTCACCGATAGCCGCCGGGCTGTTTCCTGGGTGTTAAAGGATTTATATCCAATTACCCCCGAAAACCATTCTACTGTGATCACATTCACGCCTGGCTTTAGGTGCGGTTGCAGCATCGACCTGACGGCATCAGCGTTATAGGTAAATGAATCCTGATAGACTATCCGTGAAACTACTTCGTAAATGCGCTGAACATTCAAAAAATGAAGTTTGCCTTGTCGTTCGAGTTCAGGGAACAATCTTTGTTGCAAAAAACTTGATGCCGCTTTGGGCAAGCCCACATGAATAAACAAAGTCGGTTTCATTCTTCTGCTTAAACGAAAGGGTTTAATTTACGAATATGCGCCGGAATACCTCCATTAAACCAATAGTAATTGGTCAACGCATATCGGTTACCCGCTTCAATCGGTTTGCCCCGATGAATACCCCTTGTATCTACCAGAATAAGTGTGCCTTTTTTTCCCGTGATTGTAACGAGCAATTCCGGATATTCCCGGATGACGTCATCTATTTGAACATCTGTAAAACGGGATTGATTATATTTAAATCCGAATTGCTTTTGGAACCTCAAAATGCTTCCGAATTCATGGGTCCCCTGAATAAACTGAAACGGTCCCGTCTCGCCTGAAACGTCGGTTAAATAAAGCAGGGCTTTCGTTTGTTTGCGCTTTACAAAATCGCGATGCCATCCGCCTCCGGAACCGGCATTATTCGGCTTAAAAACCAATTTATTAGCGAGCGTAAATCCGCTATAAGCAGTCGTTCGTTCGTAGGCGGAAAGAACATCTGTTATCATCTTATCTCGAAAGAACCTGTTAATTTGCTCGGACGCCAGATTGGAAAAAAAAATACGGTGGTCCGATTGCAGAGAATCAATCCATATCTTTTTATTTGTTCTGATAAGTTCATCCATTTGCTCCGTTATCCTTACGCACTCCTCGGCAGACACAAAATCATGCACAATCGCAAAACCTTTTGATTTGATCTCCGCATCAAGCGTTGCAAGGTTCGATGGAAGGTCAATCGCCGCTCTCCTTTTAACAAGGTCGATGGCATTATTTTTTCCTTCCTCAACAAGAGACTTGAATATTTCTACCGGTTGCATGGTATCATTTTTTGTGTAAGTGTATTAGATGTTCTGCTAAGAACCAATCCATTTCAGTATCAATATCCACGGAGCTTTCTTCATCCATGATATATTTTCGAATCTTGGTAAAGTCCGAAAGCTCCCGATTTCTGATTTTTTCAGCATCAAAAATATATAAAGCACCGTTAAGCTCCCAAACGTCCGGGACGTCCTGCCGTCTGGTTGCTATATGCTTTTTTGATTTTTCCAAAAAACCGTCCGGATTCTCCTCGAACAAAGTAAAATAAGGATTGGCCGACGCTGCTTTCACGGATACCAATAATTCAACACCTATTTCCTTTTGAAAAAGGGCCATAGCTTCCCTTACCTGGTGAATTTTTCGGAACGGTGATGTCGGTTGAAGCAACAGTACCTGCTTAGGGGTAAAATTTAGTTGTTTTTGGTAAAAATCCAAAGCATGCAATACGACACTTCGTGTAGACGCTTCATCCGTTGCCAACTCGGGGGGACGCAGGAATGGAACAGAAAAACCAGAGTCGGCCACAATCCGGGCGATCTTTTCTGAATCTGTACTGACACAGACCTGGTGTTTTTCAAAAAGAGAATATGCGACGTCTAAGGAATACTGGATAAGCGGCTTACCACCAAGCAGTCTGATATTCTTATCAGGAATTCCTTTTGATCCGCCACGTGCAGGTATGATCACCAGCGTATTTGACTCCAATGAATTCATGTTAAAATTTAATATGTAAATGATCTTCCTGAGCCTTGATGTAATCGTCAGGCTTTCCGATATCAAGCCAATAACCATACATCGGATAAGAGATCACCTTCTCATTTTCCTTGATCAGCTGCTCCATTAGATCAGTGGCGTTAAAAAATGTGTTCCGCGGTATTCTTTTCAAAACTTCTTTTTTAACAAGATAAATTCCGCCATTGGAATAGTACGTGTAGCTTGGCTTTTCTTTAAAACTCACGACATGTCCGTTCACAGTCTCAAGTACCGCGTAAGGCACGTTTACCTTATACGGAATAGTCACGACGGACAAAGCGGCGTCATTCCGTATAAAATCGATAAAAAAGTCTTCATAGTCCAGGTTGGTCAATAAATCGGAATTTGAAACCAATACATACTGGTGAGGAAAATCTTCCACCTGGCTCACGGCCCCGATTGTGCCCATCGGATCATTTTCGCGGATATAGTGTATCCTGGCCCCGAGTTCGGCGCCACTTCCCAAATGATCTTCAATTTGATTTCCCAGGTAGCGAACCGATATCCATATCTCGTTTACACCAAAGCTTAGCAGCCGGTCAAGATTGTAACGAATAATTGGTTTGTTTCCAACCTGGAGCATCGGCTTTGGAGTGGTATCGGTTAACGGTTTCAACCGCTCTCCCCTTCCACCTGCCATGATCACGGCATTCACCGGCAGTAACGAACGAGTAAGTCTGAAATTAATGACTGTCGTTACACGCATGTCGTCATCTACAACCGGAAGTATTTTGAAGTTTTTGTTCCGGTATTCGATAAGGGTTTCCATCGAATACTTGCCCATTTTAAGGAACCTTGGATTCGGCTCAACAAACTTCAAGATTGGATCAGTGAACGTAAAGCCCTTCAAAAATCCGCGTCGAACGTCGCCGTCCGTTAAGGAACCGATTAACCTCGCTGAAGAATCCACCACGAACAAAATAGCATCAGCCGCCAGGTTGTTAAGCTTTTGCAGGACATCCTTCAATGATGTGTCCTCTTCAATCAAGTGTTTTCTGAAATTCTCCATCCGGTTGTCCTATATGCTTTTTAATGCATCGATAATGATCGATACCGCCCCACCTTTATCGTAGGGATTGATACCGTTGTACTGGTGCGAACCTTCCACCTTTTTTACCGCTTCCAGAATTTTTGAGGCTTCGAAAGGCACGTGAATAACATTATCGCCGGAAACACGTCCCATTTGTCGTTCGCCGGTGTTAATCACATACTTGCCAAAGGTAGCAGCTTCTATTATACCACTGGATGTATTACCCAGCATAAAGGCACTTTTCTTCATACATGTAAAATAGCTTTGCGATCCAAAATTCTCAATTGCAAACGCACGGTCTTTGAATTGATCGGCCGTCTTTTGAAATAATGTGCGCCATACGCTTCCTGCCGTATCGGCATTTGGCATAGTAAAGATCAGCTGGTAATGCCTGGCCAGGTTGTCCAGGACTTTCTTCACCTCATTCGCAAAGGTTTCGTTCCTTTGATACTGGATCGTTTCCGGGTGAATGGTAATAAGTACACTGGGAATCGAAAGATCGATTTTCCATTTTTCAAAAAAGGCCTCATTCGAAAGCATTTCCATTTGTCTCATTTGATCGATACTGAGCGACCCGCAGACAATAATATTTCTGTTATGACCTAACAGTGAACGCACACGGTCGGCGTGTACGTCGGCCGAAACAAAATGAAACATGGATGCATGCGTAATACTATGGCGATAACAGTCGTCGATTGCCCCCATAGTGCTTTCTCCGCCGTGGAAATGAGCAAATTTTATCCGGTATGGAATACCAGCGGTAACGGCGGCAAACATTTCATACCGGTCACCGAGGCAAAACGTCAAGTCGAAATCATCACCGTGCTCTTTCCAGAATTCAGCAAATTTTAATGCCGTCAACGCTACCGCTGTCGCGATGGCGTTGGCATTGTCATCCAGCAGCATGGAGTTGATGACGTGTTTTACGTTGAACCCGTCTTTCACGATCTCATCTATCGTATTACCATAGCGGGAAGACGGGTGCGTTCCGAAGGCAATAATAGACAATTCAAAAAACGGATCCTCTTTCAGGGCTATCAGCAAGGGCCGGTAGATCCCGTAGTCAGCACGCGAGCTCGTCAGAACACCTATTCTCATTTTTCCAAATCCTCCCAAGCCAGTTTTGTACCGGCGTTAAGTCCAGCCCGCGTTCTTCTTCCTATCACTTTCTTTATGTCCATCGGTGAGATACCATCCCCCGGCCTTAGCATAACCAAATGATCTGCCGTCAATAATTGTCCTTTTTGAATGTCCTGACCGAGGTGTATGCTCTTACGGGCAATCGTTATGTTTTTTGCTTCTGAAAGGCTTGGTTGCTTGATACCGTTTCCCTGTATCGCCTTTTCGATATTTCTAATCGCCGAAATCATGGCTTTTAGTTCCCCGGGTTCCAGGGACGCTTTGTGGTCCGGGCCTGGCAGATCGCGATCCAGGGTAAAGTGTTTCTCAATTACAGATGCCCCAAGCGCAACCGCTGCAATCGGCACTTCTATGCCCGGTGTATGATCCGAATACCCATAGCTTACACCAAACGTTTCCCCGATTGTATTCATGGCTTTCAGATTAACATCTTCGAACGGTGTGGGGTACTCGGTGTTGCAATGCAGGATAATGATCTGGCCCTTGGGCACTCCATTTTCTGTCAGAACGGTTACCGCATCCTGAATCTCCCGCATTTCCGCCATTCCGGTAGAAAGGATAACCGGCTTACCCGTTTTTGCAATCCGGACGAGGTACGGATAATTCGTGATCTCGCCGGATGGTATCTTAAAGGTGTCGATCCCCAGTCTATCCAAAAAATCAATGCTTTCCAGGTCAAAGGCTGTCGATAAGAACTTAATTCCCTTTGTGACAGCATAGCGCGCCAGGGCCACATGGTCTTCCTCACTAAGTTCAAGCTTCTTCAGCATTTCATATTGCGATTCGTTTTCACCAACGGTATTCTGCTGCTGATAGGCGGCTTTGGCTGCGGACTTCGTGACCAGTTTTTCCGCCTTGAATGTCTGAAATTTGACATAGTCAGCACCTGCCGCCGCCGCCGCATCGATCAGTTGTTCCGCTTTGCCAATTTCCCCGTTGTGATTAACCCCGGCCTCTGCGATAATGATTATATTCATAATTGGCCCAAACTAAGTTACTATATATTGTACATGGAAGATTTGTACGATTTAACGTTTCCTGGTTCTTTAAACCAGGATATCGTTTCTTCCAGTCCCTGTTCCAGCGTGTAGGCGGTGTCCCATCGGGTGTGGGATTTTAACTTTTCATTCGACCCAAACAGCCGGAACACTTCACTTTTCTCCGGCCTCAGCCGAATATCATCTGTTATTATTTTTGCCTCGGGATTTATGCTCGCTATGATTTTTCCCGCAAGTTCCTTTATTGAAATCTCAGACGACGTGGCGATATTTACATCCTCTCCGATGAGGGAATCGGCTTTACCAATCGCTACAAAAGCGGCAACGGTATCCTTCACAAACAACAGATCCCGCGTGGGCGTAACGTCACCTAGCTGAATCTCCCTCGCGCCGTTCAGCAGCTGGGTGATAATAGTCGGAATAACTGCTCGTGCCGATTGTCGTGGGCCGTAAGTATTAAATGGCCGGACGATCGTTACCGGCAGGTTAAAACTGCGAAAAAAAGATTCCGCAATACAATCCGCACCGATCTTCGATGCTGAATAAGGTGATTGGGGCTGACGGGGGTGTTTTTCATCGATCGGCACGTATAATGCCGTTCCATAGACCTCCGAAGTTGACGTGATCAATACCCGTTCAACCTGAAGATCGCGGGCGGCCTGTACAACATTCAGGGTACCTTTCACATTTGTATCAACATAACTGTCGGGCGAATGATAACTGAAGGGAATGGCAATGAGCGCAGCCAGGTGAAACACCACGTCGACTCCTTTCATTGCCGTACGTACGCCGTTAGGGTCGCGAATGTCACCAGCGAATATTTCGATCTGTTTCAATTTTTCCTTCGGCAGGGAATCCAGCCAACCCCAGGAATTAAATGAGTTGTAATAAACAAACGCCTTTACATGACACCCCTCTTCAAGCAGCCTTTCAGTCAAATGACTTCCAATAAAACCATCAGCTCCGGTCACCAGGACTTTTTTCTTTTCTAAATTCATGTTTTCCTATACTCTGTTTCTTGCCTCTTAGTCATTTTCTGTCAGGGCGCATAAATAGCCTCATAGTTGGCCTTTATAGCCTCAGGTGAAAAATATCGGAGAAGGACCTGCCGGTTAACCGCTAACCGGTTCGGGTTACGATCATTAAATTTAATTATATCCTCCAGGTTTTTCACCTCGGTATGACCCAGGACGCTCAGTCCCCACGACCTGAAAATCGAAAAAAGGGTACTTTCTTCCCGCATTACCACAATTTTTCCCAGCCAGAGCAAGGACATGGTGTTGTTTGCAGCCTGCTGCCGGATATGGAAAAACACAGCAATATCTATATTTTTCAACTTTTCCAGGTATTCGCCATACGGCATGAAGTCTTCAATAAAGGTCACCGATCTCAACCGCTGGTTCGCATAGGTCTTAACGGTGTTTTTATAGCCTTCGTGCCCACCGTATGAGATCGGCATGACCGCGTGAATCCCCCTTTCGGGCGATAAAGAACTGACAAAATCAATCGACTCGATGTGGTTATTGGTAGGATTCAGCGAGTTTCCAATGAGGACGCGGAGTTCCTTTGAAAAATCCGGAGCCTCCACGGTTTCGAGATCACCGGTAAACAATTCCGTGGTGGAAAGGTAAGCAAACGACAACATCTTCATGCTGCCTCCTGTCGATGCCCGGATCAATTCATAGTCACCGGTCACAAACGTGCAACACGTGTTGATCTTCCTGAGGGCCTTTAATTTCCTTGGCTTGACCGGGCGAAGGATCTTCAGAATCCTCGATTTGATAATTTGTTTAAGCGGCTTCCTGACATTCGATAACGCACGGGTCCGGGGAAGATATACGTTCTTCAAATCGCTGATCAACGCATATCCATCCGCTCCCCAGAAAAACCAATAATACTCCCTATAACCGGGGTTGTCCAGTACGAGATCCACGGCATTGCCACCGAGGTAATGAATAAAAACGCGCTTATAATCGTTGATGTCAAAGCCACTCTGCCTAAACACTTTATAGGATGAAAAGATCTCCAGTTTATCGACAGCTGAAAATTTCGGGGACTTTGCAAATACGACATACCGATTGCCCGCGGAGACTTCCTCACAATGTTTTACAATGGTCTTAATTAACTGGTTGTCGGTAAATATGTGTAGATACATTACGCTTTTTTCCGGTATGATTGAACCAATGCCAACAACTCCCGCATTGCCGGTAATTTTACTATCCAGCAAAAGGACAGGTATAACCCTGAAAATAAAATACTACCTAATCCAATCCGAATGACATACTGGAGTTCTGACATTTCAAACACGGGGTATACGATAGCTCCTGTAAATAGTGCCACGAGACAATAAGGCATGAAGTTTTTGATGATCCTCCAAAGACTGGTGTTGAGAATAGAGCCAACAAAGTACAATTCAGGTAAAAAAGCCACTGCGGACGAAATGCAATAACCGTATATCATGCCCATCAATCCATTGGAGTAGAGTCCGATAACAATACCCGCTATCATAACGGATCGTGAAAACATCCCCATTTTGAATAACAAAAGTGTTTTTCCTCTAGACAGAAATACATTACCGCTCAATGTCCCGATCGCCTGGAACATACCCAGAAGGCTGAGCACCTGGAACATGGGAATAACAGGGCGCCATGCGTCGCCATACACGATCAATACCAGCGGCTCTGAAAAGATAGACAGGTTGATCATGACCGGGAAGGCAACAAAGGCAATAGACCGTGAGATTTTGAGGTATATGGAGGCGATTTTTTCAACATCGTTCTGAATAATCGAAAAAGATGGAAACAAAACCTTGGTGATCGTTCCTGAAAGCTGTCTGACCGGAAGCAACATGAGCGAATACGCCTTTGTGTAGTAACCCAGATCGCTCTTTCCCAACACTCTACCGACAAGCAAGTTATCGACATTTCGCATCCAGTAATTTGTGCTCTTGTCCCCTAAAAGAGGCAAACTGAATTTGAACAGGTCCCTCAGGAATTCGCTCTTGAAGCGGAAGTTCGGCCACCAGCGGGATCGCCTGTAGTTCAGATAGGTGTTTAAAATCAATAACGAATAAGACTGTATGATCAGGGCCCAGTACCCGAATCCATAAAACGCCGCCACAATGCTCAATGTACCGCTGCCAACGACTGAGACAATGTTCCTGAAGAAAATCTGCTTGAAGTCGACCCGCTTCACTAACTGGTTCGACCAGACTATCCCGACCGAGTTGATCAGAAATGTAAATGACAGGGCCTTCGCTACTGTTTCAATAAGTGGTTCCTTATAAAAATCACTGATGAGCCCTGCCGAGAAAAACAGCCCCAATGTGAAGATTAAGCCTAATCCCAGGTTAAGCCAAAATGCGGTACTGTACTCATCATCCGACACGTTCCGGCGCTGAACAAGCGCGGCGCCTAATCCAAAATCTTTAAGAATTTGTAAAAACCCGGTTGCCAGCGTAACCATTGCGACAAGGCCAAAATCGGCAGGCGTCAGCAGTCTCGTCAGTACGGCTATAACAACAAGACCTACTACCTGAGTAAGTACCTGATTAACGGTAGACCAGAAGACGCCACCCAGAATTATCTTCCTGATCTGACTCACAATTTCTTATAAAATTCGACAATCAGTTCAATAATGCTATCCTGTTCTTCTTCCTTCATCGTGTAAAATAAGGGCAAGCGAAGAAGCGTATCAGAATAGGCATCAGCCTCCGGTAGATCGCCACCCGCGTACTTAGTATTATAATAAGGGCTCTTATGGAGTGAAAGGTAATGAAAAACGGGGTGAATTTCTTTGCTTTTGCAGGCAGCGATCAGGTCGTTCCGTTGTTCCAGGCTTTCGGTCACCAGGTAATACATATGCCCGTTGTTGGTGGTTCCTTCAGGCAAAAAAGGAAGTTTCCATTTCGTATCCAGGCCGGCGTGGAGGAATGCCGCGTGGTAGCGGTTCCAGATCTCTATCCGTCTCTTTTGTATGACGTCCAGGTTTTCCAGCTGAGCGTATAAAAAGGCGGCAATGATTTCGGAAGGAAGAAAAGACGAACCGATATCCGCCCAGCCGTATTTATCAACTTCTCCCCTGAAAAAAGCAGACCGGTTTGTACCTTTCTCACGGATGATCTCCGCGCGGTTGATAAACTGTTCGTCGTTAATAACGAGCATTCCGCCTTCACCGGAAATAATGTTCTTTGTTTCGTGAAAAGAAAAAGCAGAAAGGTGGCCGATACCGCCTAACGGCCTACCCTTGTAATAACTATCGATGCTCTGGGCTGCATCCTCGATCACAAACAGCTTGTATTTATCCGCAAGCGCCATGATCTTGTCCATGTCGCAGGCGATGCCGGCATAGTGAACGGGGACGATGGCTTTTGTCCTGGGTGTGATCAGCGCCTCGATGGAATCCGTATCCAGATTCGGGTTCCGTGCGTTGCTGTCCGCAAATACGATCGTGGCACCCCGCAGCACAAATGCGTTAGCGGTGGAAACAAACGTATAGGAAGGTACGATAATTTCATCTCCATGGCCCACACCGATCAATATCGCAGCCATCTCTAACGCGTCTGTACAGGAAGTTGTCAGGAGGCACTTTTTAAACCCAAAGCGTCGTTCAAAAAAAGCATGACATTTTTTCGTAAAAATTCCGTCGCCGGAAATTTTCCCGGATGATACCGCTTGCTGAATATACTCCGTTTCTTTTCCGGTTAAAAAAGGTTTATTAAATGGAATCATACTATAATTTCTGAGCTACAACAATATACATCCAGGTCCATTTATAGGATTTATCATAGCGGTGAAGAAAAAACCCAACCTTCTGCATCAGCCACGCAAATGCTCTGAATAATCTCAGTACCTTAATAATACCCCGGTCGACCCGTTTGAAATAGTACAGCTGCAGCTGTATGAATGTCACCCAGAACCCCGACAACGGAACCATTTCAGTGATCGAAAATCCCTCTTTCTCGAACAAATATTTCAGGCCGTGTTTTGAAAAACGATAAAAATCCCGGGGCTCCTCGTGCAGGTGCCAGATAAATGGTACGGAGTATATCGCATACCCTCCCTGCCTCAGCACCCTGTTGCATTCCCGAATTGCCAGAGTCGGTTCTTCCAGATGCTCCAAAACGGCCGTACAAATGGCGCTGTCAAAGCGGCCACTTTCCACAGGTATTTCGTAAGCTGTACCGAAAAGGTCGATGTTCGATTTGTCATGAAACGTATCCGTGTGATCCACTCCCACATGTTCAGTGACGAATGATTTTAACGCCGGATAATAAGGTTTTTTTCCACAGCCAATATCGATCAATCTTCCCGTTAAGTATTTTTTACACTTTAGCAAGAACATGTCCTCGAATATCCTGTGCGATAGTATATTGTAATATTTAGCATTTGCCGGATTTTCCATTTCGCAGTCCCCTTATCAAATTGTTGTGAATTGTATTATTTATTTGTTTTACCCATGCTACACTTTAGTGTCAAGACTTTTGTCGTTGTATTTTGGTGTCCCGGTTGAAGAATAAACACCAAACGGCTGAGTTGACTTTTTGATCACTGAACCTGCTCCGATAATACATTTTTCACCAATTACTATATTGTCTCTGACCGTTGAGTTAATTCCTAAGAAGCAATTATTCTTTACCCGCGTCCTGCCTGAAATATTTACGCCAGGTGCTAGAAAGCAGTGGTCTTCAAGCGTCGCATGGTGCGCAAGGACACTTCCACTCCACATCACACAATTATTCCCCACGGTAGCGAATGGTTCGACAATAACGTGGGGGAATATAAATGTATTAACGCCTAACGCAGATACATCCCAAACAAAGGCACTTTCATGAACGTATGTAATAAAGGAATAACCCAGCGCACGAAGTTCATTAAAGATCCGCTCTCGCACAGTATTTACTCTATTGGGACCAATGGCAACAAGGATTTTACAAACCTCTTTCGGGAATTTAGTTCCGATGTCTTCCAGGTCATAGATCGGTAAATTGCACAAATCAGGCAATTTTCTGTAGGCTCGTTCTTCAGAAAATCCTACTATTTCGTACATACCAGTTTTTTCCAGAAAAAAGAACGCAACTTCTGCATAATCACCAGTACCTACTATCAATAATTTATCTTTCATGGCGTCACTTATAAACTACAAAAGTACATTCGAACAGCGGATACGAATGATCCAGCACAAATTTTCTTGAGAGGTTATTGACTATATAATTCGAGAAATCATTAATGTTCACATAATACAGTCTTTCATATCTCCATTCCACAAACTGGCTCATGCAATTAAAGATGATAGCCCGATTGCAACACTTGAACATCATTTCCAGGTTTTTGAAAAAGAATATTCTCCAGTCATCTTCGTCATTATTAAGCTTAGCATTAAATGTCCCGGATGCTACAACGTAATCATATTTTCCAACCATTTCCATCTCCAATAGATTTCCCTGGAAAGCTGTACCTTCACCAAACCTGGTGTTAACGGCATCCACCATATTTTGCACAAGATCAAGACCATGGTAAACACAATTGAGCGACCTTGTTTTCAGCATATTGTTAAGCTCGGCTGCGCCACAACCTACATCTAAAATCGAAGGAACATTACTAAAGTCTATGTATTTAATAATATTCTCAAATCGAAGGTACTGCGTGTCTGTATTTTTCCAATCCATACCCTGAGCCGTTGGGCCATACGCGCGGAGTTTATCCTCGTAGTAATGATGAATCAGCTGATAGTCAATATTCATATTTTTTCAGGTTTAGCCGACTTAAGAAATTCCCTTGCACCACTTCCCGTGTTGAGTATAACATCGAGAATGCTGACTTCATGGCAAAATGGCGGAAAAAGTTGTGGATACTCTTTATAACCCGAATAGTCGATCCATTCAACATCGATATTATGGTCATTGAACAGTTTTACGTCAAGATAATTTTTGGCACTTGGGCCTGAAAGATAGACTTGCCCGTTTAGCTTTTTGCATGCATCAACCAAACGCTCGTTTCGGTCTCCATGTAATCCGAGGTCGGATGAATTTATGATTTCCGTCTTAATTCCTAAAAACCCGTTGATAGCTTTAATAAAATAAGAATTAATCTCAGAAAGATTCTCAGAATCAACGTTCATATACAAGTCTGCAACAAAATCCTTTACATCCCTGTAGTGCTCCGCTTTGGAATAATATGTGACAATCGAATTTAAATGCTTCCGGTTCCAATTGGTCAGCGCCACGGAAGTTTCATCGATACGTTGCTCCAATGCGTTTTGCCTGACCGGAATAGTAAGCCAGATCAAACCATCTTTACTTTTTATTTTATTTCTGTTACGCCAGTCGTTCTTCGTGAACTGAACTTCATCATAGATCACGAATTTATCGACCGAGTTTATAATGTCGAAATAACCCTTCCAGGGTATATAATTGGATTGCAGAATTGCTACCTTAGTCATTGACGCATTCAATTAAAAAACTAACCCTTCCCGCTCTGAACAACAGTATATTTATCCTTTAACTTTAAAAATAAAGACTCAAAATACTTGTAAGATAGTAAACTAATAATGACAGTTAAGGCAACCGTCATTACATAAAAACTTAAATTAAACACCAGGCTACTTTGGTTGCCAAATAAATACATTGTAAGAACAAAAGAAAAAAACATCATGAGGGGATGGTACATATAAATGCCATACGAAATATCTCCCAAAAAAGACAGACTTCTATTGGTCGTGATATTGCTGCTTTTTTCAGTATTAAAGATTATCAACATAAGAAACAGGAGACTTATAATCAAATAGTTTACTCCAGCCAACATCAGCAAAACTATTCCAACTACCAACAACCAAACATGCCATTTCCTGATCTTAGCAAGGAAATTCCTAAAATATCCATATTTAAGCGCAACCGCACCAATTCCACCAAAAGACATAAGTTCAATATTAAAACTTGTAAGAAAAGACATCGTGTATTTTAAGAATCTATGGTCATATAGCTTAATGAGAATAAAAACCAAGGCAAATAAAATTGCTTTACTAGCTATTACTAAAATGAGCACCAATAAAATGTTATTTCTAAATCTATTCAGGAGTATCGGCCAAATCAAATAAAACTGTTCTTCAACACCCACAGACCAACTTTGAGATGCTGCCGCTACCGGCGGAAACAAGATTAAGGCAATATTAGGTAGAAACAACATGAAAATAATGAATCGTGCAGTTATGGAAAAGTCATTTCTATTTAGTAAATCTATGTAATAGTTTGTTTCAAAGAATTCACTAAAATGACTGGTCATCAACGGCAAAATTAATAAGCAAAACAAAACAACGGCATAATAAAGAGGCCAGATGCGTAAAATCCGCCTAATGTAGAATTTCCTAATATCGATTTTGCCTATCTTATCACCCTCTGCAAGCAATAAATAGGTAATCAAAAATCCACTAAGGACAAAGAAAAGATAAACACCATTTTTACCAAGCATACTTATAAAATCAGTAAGCCATGTATCGTAGAGACTTGGAATATTTTCTCGTTTTTTAAATAGTTCAATGTGACTGATTACCACTGCAAATGCAGCAATAGCACGCAACTCAGAAAGGCCAAGAAAAAAAACTCGCATGTCTATTCAATAAATGGAAGTTCACTCACAAACACACCTTCCTTCCAATAGACTATCCCAGCTTTCGTCCATGGTTTAGACATTTGTTCTCTCAAAAAATCGTGCTGCCACTTTTTAGGCACCGCCGTACTCTTCACATATACATTATACTTTACAGCGTCCAACGGAACATCGTTATTTATCGCCCAGAATGTTGTGAAGTCCCTTAACCCTTTCACCAGATTTTCGTGATTAATGGTTGGTGAATTTACCCGGAATGTCCATTTGACGAACGTAAAGGAGTACGCGTAAATATCTGGATGTCCTTGTTTGTCTATTATTGGAAGCCATATCCTTTCACTGTTGGGAAGTTCAGCTTCGACTCCGATGATGTGATTGTAGCCTTCAAAGTGACCATCCATGAAAACTGCATGGCTGGTTATGCCAAGCAACGCTTTACTTATTTTGGTAACATTTGCTGACATTCTTACCAGGGACCGCTCCGCCGACAATGAAGAAATACCCGTTATATTCTTGATCTCCTTGATCAGTTTAGAATTATAGGTGACGTTGATCTGAAGTAAAATTAAAATAAACAGTCCGGCAATAATCAAATGGACTTTCAAATCCTTCACAGTATGATGGTGAGTGATTTTTATCTGATCGACATCTGCCGGAAACGAAGGAGGGGTATAGCCGCAATTTTCCTCCGTACACCTTTCAACAAACCTGTTTCTGGCAACCACTCCATATACGTATTTGGCAATCTGATAAACGCCAGGCAAACTAATGATCAGCCCTGGCAGTATAAATACAGGCAATCTCTTCAGAGCAAAAGCGTAGGTGTCTACGCCCTTCAGAGTTTTCCCGTTTTTAGTTATGCTGTAGATATTGTCGAGCAACTCGCCCCTGTCAATACCTACCAAACGCTGATCGTCAAATCCGTAAGTCTGAACTCCCTTAAAATCGAGTGCCTTGCACACATCAAAATAGTAAAGAAAGATCTTCGTTCTGTTGCACAAGGGACACTCTTCATCATAATATATGGTCAGGGCTGGTTCACGGAAACGCAGCGAGTCTTTAAATTTCCTCCACCATTTTGCAGGTACGAGTAACAAATATAGCGCCGTGACTCCAAGGCCAAACCACGGAATAGCAAACTGAACGACGATTCCGATATGAAGACCGATACCTACAATCATTAACCACACCCTCCACCTTCGTCTAAAAAAAGTGAAAATAAAAATAGTCTCGAATAATAATGTTAGGTAGCCGAGCCCTAACGAAAGCCATTTGTTGTTTAAAATCAAAGAAGTATCAAAATGGGTAATCTGAGGCAACGACGCGGGTAACCACATACCCAAACCATTTAACCAATTATACGAGGACAGTTTAAAAAAAACGGAATCAAAATACACAAAGGCAATTGCCACCAATATCAGGATGTAATAGTTCAAAACAGAAACTGTTACCGGAGGATTGTAGGTAAACCTCGTGTTCGAATACTTGAATTTTAAAAGTAATCTATCCAGGGAATTGACCTGTGAAACGTTTACAAACAACAGCAAAAAATTTACTCCCATATACACATAGAACATGTGATACTCGTAGGTGCTGATCGTTGCCAAAAAGACCAGGGAGAAGATATAATTGCAAAGTGCAGCAATCCGCGTATACAGACCGAGAGCTAAAAAAAGGAGACTGATCATCCATGCAATCAGTGCTGGCGTGAAGTCAATTTCATAGGGCTTCAGGTAAGGAATGTAATCAAAAATCAGGTGCCGGAAATAAAATATCTGCAATACCTCCATCAACAACACAATACTATAAGCGATGCGAAATATCGATATTCCCGTTCCATCCACTTCCTTGATATAAGCTTTAAGGACGGCCTTATAAAATCTTCGGATCATACATTGAATAATTCGATTCTACTTTTCTATCGTAATAAACATCTATGGCCGCCTCAATCGTGACGAATAAACACCAGGCAAATCTACAACCTTCAGATAAGTTGATGCATCCGGTCAGGATTCAGAGTAATAATCAGAATTTTCATTTTTATTCTTTGTTCGATAGCCATAACTATACCCATAGCCATATCCATAACCATACCCATAGCCACCATATCCATATCCCAGGCCCGACTTTCGCAGGTCGTTGAACAGGACACTGATGTTGTCCAGTTTTCCGGTGGTGTAGAAGTCATCCAGGTGTTGCAGGGCCGCCTGCGGCGTAAAGTCCTGGCGAACAACAAAAAGCGTATGATCGGCGTACGCGGAAAGCACAAACGCGTCTGTTACAAAGGTCAACGGCGGCGTATCGATCACGACAAAGTCGTAACGTTCACGGAGGTGCTCCATCAGCTGGCGCATAACAGGCCTGAGCAGCAGTTCACTGGGGTTTGGAGGCATAGGCCCGCCGGCTATGAGGAACAGGTTTTCAATTTCACTCACCTGCGTAACATCGTCAAGGGAAGCCATTCCTGACAAATACTGGCTCAGGCCTACTGTATTGTGCAAATTCAGGTCATCGTATAATTTCGGCTTCCTCAGATCGGCACCCAGTATCAGGGTTCGTTTACCGGCCATCGCCAGAACGGTCGCAATGTTGAGCGTGGTGAATGACTTTCCTTCTCCCGGAATCGACGAGGTGACCATGAACACCTGGTGCTCCTTATTACCGGTGAAATAGTTCAGGTTGGAACGCAATGCCCGGAACGATTCGGACATCGCGGACCTGGGTTTTCGAAATACGATCAGGGGATCCATCGACACGTTGTGCCCCACACCTCCGATGACAGGCACGTTGGTGAATTTTTCGATGTCGTCCTTGGATTGAATGCGGTCGTTGATGACCTCGCGCAGGACGAGCGCTAAAAACGGCAGCAACAGGCCCAGCGCCCCTGCAACCATAAAATTCTGCAAGACCTTGGGCGTTATCGCACCAGCTGCCATAGGCGGGTTGACCACCACAATGTCGGATGTGGTCGACGCCTTCGAAAGACCTGCCTCCGTGCGCTTTTGCAACAGGATCACGAAGAGGTTCTCCTTCAGCGAGTAGTTTCGCTGGATCGCTATTAACTCCCGTTCCGTCCGGGGGAGCTTGCCGAGTTGTTCCTCCACCAGTTTTATCTGGTCCCCGATAAACTGCATGTTGATCTGCTGTGTCTTCCGGCTGTTCTCAATCGTTTTTTGAATGTCTTCCTTCAAAAACCGGATGCGCTGTTCCTTCGCAACCAGCCGGGGGTTGTCCATCAGTTTTTCGACACCCATCACTTTGTTGCTTTTGTACAGGCTTACCTCCGCCTGAAGGGCAATGAGCTCGGAAATAAGGCTGGCAACGATGTCATCCGTAATGCCGACACTGCTGGGTGTAAATACCCCATCGTATTTATCACTTTTCAACAGGCGGGTGATGTAGCCGTAATAATTTTCGACAAGCTTGTACTGGAACTTCTGTTCTTCATATCCCTGTAATTTCTGAAACAGCCGGTCTGTCTCACCTTCCAGGTTTGTGGTAATGTTTCTTTTTTTAAAATTCTCCACCTGGTCTTCGTACAGCTTCAGGGAGTCGCCGATGAGAACCAGCTGGTCGTCCAGGAAACTCATAGCCATAGTCGCCGCCCTGTTCTTTTTTTCAACGTCGTAATGCTGGTAACGTTCTATAAAACGATTCAGGAAGTCGATCTCCTTCTGCGCCACCGGTCCCGTGATCTCCAGGTCCACGACAGCCGCCCCCGGCTGCGCCCATTTTGCACTCAACCTTTGGGAATATTGTTTTGCCAGGTTAAGGGGATTGTTGAAACGTACGGTAAAGGTCCTTCCCTTCACCTCATCAAAGCTGGTTCCCGGTTTCCGGGAGACCTGGATAGTGAATCCATTGATACGCACGCTGTCACCAAATTGAAGATTCTGGAAATTTTTTCCCGTTACCTGGTCGTCGGTAGCGTACTGCAACGAAAAGGACCTTTCGTCAATAATCCTGAAGTAAAAAGAGGTACCGTACAAAGACTTGGTTCCGCCGAGATTATGAAACTCCACGGGAAAATCGGGATCGTAATACTCCGATGTCAGTATCTCTCCCTCCCGGAAAATCGAAACATCAAATCCAAGGCTTTCCAGAACTTCCTGAAGCAACGGATACGACTTCATGATATAGATTTCATTAAAGAAATTCCGGTATGGATTCAACAGCTCGTTATCGTATAAAAACTTAGCCCCCACGTTCTCATCGTTTTCTTTAATGATAATGGAGGCTTTTACAGGATATATGCGGGTCGTGTACCGGTTAATCAGGTATGCTGTTACCAGGGCCGCAAGCAGTGAAAGGAGGATGAGATACCAAAACCGGATCAGGCCGGCGATTACCCGCTTAAAATTTATTTGAATACCGGCGGAGTCCTTGCCCATCGGGGCCGTCGGAAAATCAGTTATAGGTGTGTTCGTATCCAATGCTATCTAAATAATGTGATCATAATAGCCGCGAAGGAAAGCGTGGCGGTAACAATTCCAAGGTTGCCTACCCAATATTTTCTAAAGGTGCGCTGTTTCAGCGGAGGTACGATAATCACGTCATTCTGCTGCACATAATAATACGGCGATTCCAAAAAATCCTCTTCCAGTAAATTCACGTAGTAAATATCCGTATGCTGCCCTTTCTGTCGGATTACTTTGACGGTGCTTCTGTCGGCAAGCTCACCCAACCCGCCCGCGAGTCCGATGGCTTCCATCATCGTGAGCCGGGTATTCGTGGAGTTAACGGTTTGCTCACTCCCGACTTCACCCAAAACGGTAAATCGGAAATTCAGCATACGAACGCGCACCACAACGTTGGGAAGATATTTGGAGGCAATTGCCCTGATCGAATCTTCAGCCTGAAATAATGTTAGTCCCGATACCTTGATCTTACCCAGGATTGCATATTCAATGTCACCCTCACCATTTACCAAAATTCCATTCAACGCAGCATTACTCGCTCCACGACCTCCGCCTCCGGTCCTGGTCTGAGGGGAGAGCTTGGACAGGAAATCAAAAGCATCGCTCTCTTCACTTAATGTTTCAAAGGTTATACTGAGGATATCCAACGGCTGAATGCGGTATTCCTGGATCTGAACGGAATGCGTCCGCAGCACACTATCCTTCGGAATCTCCTTCCTTCGCTTCAACTCATCCTCCTTCTGCAGGTACACCAACTTCTTGGCCGGGACGCAGGCGCTGAAAATCACTATACTCAGACCAAAAAACAGCCAAATCCGGGTCATTTCTTCCGTTTAAGTTACTTGTCAAAGGGGGCAAATATAGGGATTAATGGGAATAAAATGCAGCATGGAGCGTCCGGGCGTATGACGACCGCAACTGCCCTGGCGCATACCCCGTCCCTATTTTTTATAGGGTACCAGCAGCTCCCGCACATCGACATCGAGAAGGCGGGCGATCTCATAAAAGGTTTCCAGGGGAGGCTGCATGTCGTTGGTGCACCAGCGGGAGACGGTGGATTTATCCCGTCCCAGTTCTTCGGCCAGCCATTTCGCCGATTTGTCATTCTCCGCTAACAAGCTCTTGATGCGGTTGTACTTCTGTTTAGCCATCGGGTGTTATTTCCTGCAAACATAATAAATCCTGGCGAGGCCTCGGGATCAGGCGCACCATGCGGAAATTATTAAACAAAATTTGGAAATTAAATGGCGTTTTTTGAAAATTTTGTATTTTTGGAGAAACGTTAGCATCACTCACAAAAACCACTCGTTATGAACATCGAAACACTCACCTATCCCCTGGTCAAATTGCCCAGGAAGGTAGAACTTACCCTCTTCCTCATCCGCGAGGAATTAAAAAGCCGCAAATTCTTCAACAGCCTGCAACGCGCAGGGATCGATGACTGCTACTACCAGACGCACCTCGATGAACTCATCCTGAAACACGTGGGTCTGAACCAGAACTCCGATGCAGATTTCGCGTTCTACTCGCGCCTCATGGAAAAAAACAGCACCAAGATCGAAGCCGGTGAAAAGTCCATCATGAAGCGCGCCGTAAAAGTATACGTCGAGCTGATGATCGAAAAAAAGCGGCGAGAATTTCAGCTGTAGGAAACAGCTTGTTCAGGATATCCGGCGTTCGTACTGCCGGGTATCCTCCATTGTGATCGGAGCGGCTGTAACAACATTCCCCTGGCCGCTAGTGTCGTGTCATTGATTGATTGTCGTAAGCAACATTATTATTACGCCCCTTCAGGGCTAACCACTTAAAACCCAGGGCTTCACCCTGGGCTAATATGTAACGCCCTTTCAGGGCTAAAGTCAATGCTAAACATGAGCA
>JBGSJE010000022.1:0-296829 GCA_041742155.1 Chryseolinea sp.
GTGGCCGAGTCGTTGCGCAGGATCGTTGGCTTCGTCCGCGAGTTGACTACGACCACGTCGCCGTCGCCGTCGTTGTCCAGGTCGTCGAAGGCGGCCCCGCGGCTACAGAGCACCGGCGCAAGGCCGTCGCCGCATTCGTCCGACACGTTGACGAACTTCCCGTCGCCCGAATTGCGCAGCAAGATGTTGCGGTTGGCGTAGGCGGTCGTGTCGTCGCACTGCTCGACGTGGTCGTCCGTGTGACCGCAGGCCACGAAGATGTCGCGGTTGCCGTCGTTGTCGAAATCGGAAAGCAACGTCGACCAGCTCCATTCCGTTTTCGCCACACCGGACATCTGCGATATCTCGCTGAAAAAAAGATTTCCCTGGTTCAGGTGAAGCGCATTGTGCATGTATTGTTTATGCATACCGCTATTTACAATCGCGTTAAATCCTTCCACGTCCATGGAAGGCATGGATACTTTCGACCGTTTATAATCCTCCGGCAACATTTCGCTGACCATGATGTCTTCCAGGCCGTCGTTGTTAATGTCCGCGATATCCGTACCCATCGAATACATCGAAATATGATTTGTCGCCTTTTTGATCTGCTCCTTAAAGGTTCCGTTCTTCTGGTTGATGTACATGTAGTCGCCTTCGGCAAAATCATTCGCCACAAAAATGTCGGTGTATCCGTCGTTGTTCAGATCGGATGTCACGAGACTCAGTGCATAACCGAAATTGCCCGTTATACCTGCTTTCTGCCCAATCTCCCTGAATTTTCCTTTTTCATTCAGGTACAGTTTATCCCGGCTCCGGCTGGGTGACAATTTTTTCTGCTTCACCATCTGCGTCAGGGGAAGGTCGAATGAATCGGGCCTGTTGGTGATGTACACATCCAGGTCGTTGTCATTGTCCATATCAAAAAAGGAAGCGTGAATGGAATAGCCGGACTCGTCAAGACCATAGGCGGCTGCCTCCTCCTTAAACGTCTCATTGCCCTGGTTGATGTACAGCAGGTTCCTGCGTTGTTCTTCCGTATCCTGCCATCCGCCCTTGCACACATAGATATCCAGAAAACCATCCGCGTTGATATCCAGCATAGTCACGCCGTTATTCCATTTTCCGTTACCACCTACGCCGGCGGTTTGGGTAATGTCCCTGAACTTCAGGTTGCCTTCGTTCAGGTATAATTTATTGGGTACTTCATTGCCCGTGAAATAAATATCGGAAAGGCCGTCGTTGTTGATATCGCCGATTCCTACACCGGCGCCGTTGTAGACATAGGCGAATACGTCGAAGAACGTAGTGTGATTTTCGTCGATGTTGTTTTGGAAGGTTACGCCGCTGTGTGAAGATGCTACACGTTTGAAAACCTGATCCGTGCGGACGATAGTCTGTGCTTCTTGTGTGACGGCTTCCTTCTTCCCGCCGCATCCGATAAACAGCAGGGAGATGAGCAGAAGTGAGGTTTGGGCTGGATATGTTTTGATCTGCATGGCTCGTTGATTTTTTTGATTCACCTCTGTTCCGTTAGTTGGTAATCGGTTGCGTAATTGTCACGGATAGCAATTTACGAATATTAGGTCAGGTGGAAACAAGTGACGACGTTCATTCATGCTTGCCTCCCGTATGGGTCAGATACTTTTTCCACACCACGGCGGCCACGTTGCGGCCAAGGGTCAGCCCTTCGGTATTGTCGGACTGAATATGATATCCGCCCAGGACACGGGACATGCCGGCCATGTCAGCCGTTTCGGTAAAGGTGGAGAACTTCAGCACGACCGTATCGCCCAGGTGTTCCGGTTCGGTCAACAAACCGGGTACTAATCTCACCTCCTCGCCGAACGTATCGCTTCCGGTGAAAAGGCGCAGCGTTTCGGAGCATGCACCGCTTACACAACTGTGCCCGGAGACATAACTGGGAAACGGCGGGCATAAAAATGTATCGGGAGAATAGGGTCTCCATTCCTTTCCTTTTATCTGTGTCATTCCTTTTTCGGGACCGGCCCACGCTTTTATCACCTGGTCTTTGAAATAATCGTGGACCAACGTGTAGGGGCGTGCGTAATCGTAGTACATCTTGGCATCCCAGGCGGCGATGAATGCATCCATGGCAGCCATCTCGACGAGGAAATACATTTTTACATCATCGTCCAACGTATGCTTGTCGCGTACCGACACTTGCTGGGCAAAGACGAGCCAGTGTCCGGCCTGCTGTACCGACTTGGGTCCGTCCCGCATAAACTCCACCAATGCACGCTGTTCGTCGGTCAGGTTCGATTGCAGATCGACGACTTCTTTCACCTCCATCGCGAGCTGCGGTGATCCGATCGCCGGCGGCGGTCCGGGTCTCAGCTGGGATGGAGAATCCAGTGCGAGGGGAGTGACTTTTCCCCATTGCGGCGTAAGGCATCCCGGCGCAAAACGGCCGCCTTCACCGTCGGCAAAATACTTGGGTTGCCAGCGGCCGAGATCTTTCAGATTGTCGGCGTCGTTGACCGGTGTATAGCCGGTGTAGTCGGAGTAACGTGTACCATCGCCGTTGGGTACTGTACCCGTCTCGTTGGAACCGTCGTGAAGCCTGGCTTCGATAACGCTCTTTGCGGCGAGGTTACCGATACCAGCTGCGGTGGAAGGATCGAGTGATGTGTCGTCGGGATCCATGCCGAATTCCACCATCCTTGCTCTCAGTAACAGCGAGTCGGAAAAATAATATTCCGACATGGCCCTGAACGCGGCATAGCTGACGGCGATCTCTTTGTTTTTTAATGTGTGTTCCGACGAGGGACGTCGCTCCACACCCCGGAGGTAAACGGGGACAGCCTGTTCATCGTACCGGCTCCATGCGTCGAATACGGAGATCCACACCAGGGCGAGTATCCGTGACGTGACGGTAGGCCGGGGCCGGAAGTTTTCGGTATCATTTGCCGTACACTCCAGGGAAATTTTCCCCCACTTGAAAGCGATGTTTTCTTCACCCAAAGGGGCCTGAGAAACGTTCTCAGTGCCTGTGTTGACAGGTGAACACGACGGAATACATAACACCAGGAAAAGTATAATGCGGAGAGATTTCATCCTGAAAAAATTTTACTTTCCGAAACCGGAGGGTTTCAGAAAGAAAGGTACAAAATAGGAAAGTTGTAAGGTGACGATCGGGGTAAAAACAAAGGAGCCGGAGAAAGATTCTCCGGCTTGCCTTCATTCTATGAGTCCCAAACGTTAGTAAAAAATTTAATATCCCTCATTTTGCGGATAACCGCCGACGGTCCGATCGATCTGAGCCTGAGGGATCGGCCGGTGAATATGAAATGGTTTTATATTCACCGCTCCCAGGGGATTGTATTGTGTTACGTAGTCGACCAGTTTACCCGTTCTGGCGAGGTCAAACCACCTGAGTTGTTCGGCATCCAGTTCAAGCGCTCTTTCCTGGAGGATATAATCCAGTGTAACATCGCCGGATGTAATCTGCATTTCGGCAGTCTTTCCCGGTTTTGCAGCCCTTGTGCGGACAACGTTAATATCGTCTGCGGCCAGTTGAAGTTTGGTTTGCTGGAAGCGTGCTTCGGCGCGCAGCAGCAACGCATCGGCCAGCCTCATCACGAACCAATCCCTGGATCCACGTTCCCACTGGATGGTAGGCCTTCTCGGGTCGAAGAATTTGGCGATGGTAGGGAACAACCGCTCGTTGTAGAAGAATGGATCCGACGGATAATAATTAGGATCGGATGTCGGAAGTGTACTTGCCGGATAGGATGCTTTCGTCCTTGTGATGACAGTGTACCTTACCTTGAGTTTTTCGTCACCCAACCATTTGGCGTCCTGGCCGGGACCTGGTATGAAGAGGGCGGTATCACCGAGCGCAAAGCGTGCTGTTCCGACATCCCCCGCGGTTACGACGGAACCATCGGCCTTTTTAGCTCCCATGTCAACATGGACCTGTTTCCATTTAGGGATACCGTTACCGGATGTACGGTTGTCGTTGCTGTACCACACGTGCTTATAGGTATCCTCGTAGCGTTGATCGTTGTCTCGTGCATCGGCCCACAGATCGATGAGGTGGTCGGTAGGGCGGAATCGTTTAAACGGCCGTCCGTTGGCGATATCGCGGATCATACCGGGCTGGATATCGTACTCCATTCCGAAATACAAGTGACCGCGGTTACCCACACCCGTATCGCCACCGTTAAGGATCAGGTCGGTCGAATATTGAATAGCCCAGATTACTTCGCTATTCAACTGGTTATCCTGGTTCCACAATGCCGCATGTGAAGCAACGAGCGCGAAGTTATAGTCTTCAATGACACTGGTCAGAAGTGTTTCAGCACTAGCAAAGTCGCTTGCCGATCCGAAGGATTGGTAACCCCGTGTCAACAGCGCTTTACCCAGCAGGAACTGTGCGGCAGGTTTTGTCGCACGGCCGTAGTTGCTTTGTGTAGCCGGTAGGTTGGCTATTGCAAATTCCAGGTCGGGGATGATTCCTTCCGAATAGATCGTTGCCTGGCTCGTCTTGTTAGCCGTTACCTCCGGGCCGATGGTTTCTTCGAGGCTGAAGTGTACGTCGCCCCAGGTCTGAACAAGGTAAAAGTAGTAGAACGCGCGCAGGAACCGTACTTCCGCCTGACGGAGAAGTTTCAGTTCCGCCGAAATCGTCGTTGAGGATTCCGAGCGGTTTAAAACGGCATTCGCCTGGTTAATACCCTGGTACAGGAACGTCCATTGCTGCTGCAATATATCCACGCCTGCATTCAATGTATTATCGTAGAAGTTAAAACCCTTGTAACCACCATCGGCACCGTTGGTATGTGTGTCGGTTCCGAATACGGTAATAGAGTATGCCCGCTCATTGCTATAGATTTCGCGCAGGAACGAGTAGGTGGCATCCACGGCATCTTCAAGGCCCGCGGTTGTCGTGTAGTAACTTCCCGCAGAAACACCGGACACCAGTTTTTCGTCGAGATAATCACTGCAGGACTGGACACTAAGCGCCACGAACGCCAGTGCTGCTATTATCGATTTTGTTATTTTCATTTTCATGATCATTTCTTTATTAGGTTCTTTCCTTAAAAGGATAATTCGATTCCGCCAAGGAAGAGTTTGTAAGACGGCATTTCCCCGGATGTAACGTTACCGGCTCTTTCAGGATCGAACAATTTGTATTTGGACCAAATGATCGGGTTTTGGGCCGTTACATATACCTTCAGTTTTGTCAGATGAAGTTTGCTGACAATGTTCGACGGGAGGCTGTAACCCAACGATACGTTACGCAATTTTACGAAGCCGCCATCCATATACTGCAGGGAAGATCCATAGGTGATGTTCTCCTGATTCTTGTTTGGCCTGGGGTATTCATTTGTCGGGTTATCGATCGTCCAGTAATCCACATCAAGGTTATTATAGCGTGCCTGCATGGTTGCCTGGCCGTTGCTGAATTCGCTGCGGATCATAAAACCGAGGCGATAGTAGAAGAGGAATGAGAATTCGAAACCTTTGAACTCTACCTTGTTCGACAATCCGCCGTACGCTTTCGGAACGTCGTTACCCAAAACCTTTCTATCGTTGGTGAGATCTATTTTTCCATCGTTATTGATATCTTCCACTTTGATCTCACCCGGGAACTGACCGTAGGCAGCAGCCGCGTCTTTTTCGTCCGCCTGCCATATTCCGATCTTGTTGTAATCATAGAATACCCGGATCGGTTGGCCTATAAACCAGCCGTTTCCAACATCGCTGATCTTCTCTCCGTTAGGTCCCCGTTGGGCAAGGTCGACGATCTTTTCGTTCAGACTACCCAAATTGAATTCAGCCGTCCATTTAAGACCGTTTGGCCGGTCAAGAATGGTTGACATCAGGGTAACTTCGAAGCCTTTGGTTTCTGTTCCACCTATGTTCTGAAAAATACCGGCATAGCCGGAAGTCGGTGGTAACGCCCTGTTCAATAACAGGGAAACTCCCGTGGATGTCTGATAATAATCTATATATCCGTTCAACCGGCCGTTGAATAAGCCGAAGTCCAATCCCACATCGAATGATTCCGAAAATTCCCAACCTAAATCCGGGCTCGGTATCTGATCAAGTCTGAATCCTTTTGCATCCACGTTGTTCCAGTCGTACAACGATGGGGCTAATGTTCCCTGCGTCCGGTAGGGATCAACAGCGGTGTTACCCACCTTTCCGTACGATGCACGGAGTTTCAATTCACTGATCGGTTTAACACCGGCCATAAAGGCTTCGTCCTTGATCCTCCATCCTACAGAAACGCCGGGGAAACTGCTCCATTTGTTCCCGGGAGCAAGGCGTGAAGAACCGTCCCAGCGCATACTTGCCTGAAACAGGTATTTACCTTTGTAAGAATAATTCACGCGACCCATATACGACAACAGCCTGTATTTCTGAAAATCGGAACTGTATGATGTAACGGTACCGAGGCCAAGGTTATGCCACAGTGAGGTTTCGTAGGGAAGATTGGCAGCCGCTGTCTGACTGGTCTCAATCTTTTGTTCCGCCGTACTTTGCAAAAATGTCAGCCCGAGGTTGTGTTCGCCGAAGGACCGGTTATACGTAAGCAGGTTCTCCTGTGTAAAGCCCGATTGCTGAGCCTTTCCCAGGGAAGCATACGGTGTACCATTCTTCCTGGTGTTCGTGAATTGTCCTTCGAAAATACCTTGCTGATAGTGCCAGAGGTCCTGACCAAGGAGGAATTTATATTTAAGTCCTTTGATAATCTCGATATCGGCATAAACGGACGAAAAGATCCGGTTAATTTTCCGCTCGTCCACCCGTTTGCCTGGAACCAGTTCGCTCAAGGGATTCGAACGGATACCATCTGAAATAGGCAGAAAGATGATGTTTCCCTCCGCATCATAGGGTAATCCCAGGGGTGATTGGTTTACAGCCTCCGAAATCACGGAACCTGAACCCCAGTTTTGTACCGAATTGGAAAAAAGTGATGACACACCAATCGTTATCTTGTTGTTGATGTCGTGATCGACATTGATCCGGCCTGTGTATCGTTTATAGTCCGTACCTTCGATCAGGCCGTCCTCTTTATAATTACTGAAAGCCAAACGCACAAACGTCTTCTCTGTACCTCCGGAAATGCTTAACTGATTATTTAACTGCGATCCGTTTTGATAGATCAGGTCCTGCCAATCGGTTGACAAACCGTTTTGAACGGAGTTCAATTCCACAGCATCATTAAATACCACGGCATCAGCCGGAATCGTTGACCCTGCGTCACCCCAGGCAGCACGCCCGGACTGACCGTTCGCCGCAAGGCGGTTCGCTTCACGTTTCAGGTTTGCAAACTGTTCGCCATTCATCATGGGTATTAACCTGAACGGTTCGGCTACCCCGTAGGAGGTTGAGAAGTTTACGGAAGTTTTTCCGGCTTCACCGCGCTTTGTCGTGATCAGGATCACACCGTTGGAACCTCTTGATCCGTACACCGCCTGCGAAGCAGCATCCTTAAGCACCTCAACGGATGCGATATCGGCGGGGTTAAAATCACTGATGGACTGCACACCTCCTGAAGTCATGGGAATACCATCGACAACAAAAAGGGGATCGTTCGATGCCGTCAGGGACCGGCGTCCGCGAATGGTTACGGTTGAACCCTGACCGGGTCTTCCACCCTGCTGTAAAATATCAACACCTGCGATCTGCCCTTTCATAGCCTCCATCGGATTACCTGTCGGAATCTTGGATATCGCATCGCTATTGATAGAGGAAATCGAGGCAGTTACATCGCGCTTTTCCTGCGTTCCGTATCCAACTACGATCACCTCGCTTAATGACGTCACATCCGCCGCCATCGTTACATCTATCGTGCTTCGTCCACCGATAGGTTGCTCCTGGGTGGAATAACCGATAAACGAGTAGACCAGCGTACCTTCGGCATTACCGGACGGTACGTTTATCGCATAGCGGCCGTCCGCATCCGACGTGGTTCCGTTCGAGGTACCTTTTACAATGATGTTCACTCCCGGAATCCCAGTCCCTGTCTCGTCTACGATTCGTCCCCTGACAGCATCAGACTGCATAAAAAGGGCGGATTCGGACGAGTGGGCGGCAAGTAAAGGAGAACAGATGAGCAGTATCCATAACATGGATAACCCGGTTAGAGTAAAGTTTTTAATCATAGATATTGAGGTTTGTCATAGGATTATGACGAAAGAACAAACGTTGTACCTGACAACGCAGACGGGTTTTTGTGTCAAAAGCACATTTAAAAAATAAAGCGCCGTTCCCGGGGCAAAAAAGCACTATCCCTGATCAACGTCAGTCAATCAGGCTACACCGTCCAAAAAATATTGAAAAAAAAGTCCTAAAAAGCGGTTTTTTCGAATGCAGCCGCCTGCTTGTTCAGCTCTTCGGGGGTAATCGTGCTGCCGGAATGAATAATAATCCGATATTGAAAACTCACCTTTTCCCCCTTCTTAAGGGACAGGTTCAACTCTTCTTTTCCTTCGCTGAAGATCTTTTGACCCAGGGGATTGGCAGCGAACAGGCCATAACCACGGGCATGCCAGTAGGTCGGATATCCGGGGTTCGAAGGATGGTCAATGATCGCGATGGAAATCTTTTCGCCGTCTTTTGTACCGCTCAGGCTCGCCCATGTCGAGCGCTTTCCCCATACATCGTCGCCTTTCAGCCCGTCGTGATTCAGATACATACCGGTAGACTCTGCGGTACCTGTCGGCGGTACTGTAGTGACGTTGCCATGTGCATCCACGTACTGGCTCTTTTCTTTCGAGGGGAGTTCGAGTTGCCTGGCGACACGGATGGCGAGCATACCGTCTTTAACATCCTTGAAGACGACCTGGTCCGTAGCCGCGACGAGCGTACATGCCCGGTCGATAATAAAATCGTTACCGTTCTTACGGAATACAAAATGTGTAGTCTCTTCCAATAATACCTTTCCGTCGGGGTCTACCCAATTGCTGGACGTACGCAGATCCGCTACATCCTTTTTGCTTTCGGAAGAGAGTATTTTCTGATGGCGGATGGAACCGTAATGCGGTTTCTTCTCCGGAGGTATAGCCGTACTGTTATTCCAGAAATCAAAACCGTTTACGCTCTCGTAATTTAACCAGAGCCCCAGGTGATGGGGGTGATCGGTGCGTTCCCCAGGTACCGGGGCGACAGGGTAACCCCTTGTTACCGTCACCCCGGACACTGTTTTAATGGGAAAAAGAACAGGCTTCTCCGTCGAATCAAAATAGCAATAGGCTGTGAGCAGCTTTCCGGCATACCGGACTTCCACTTTTTTTTCTCCCGGTTTTTCAACGAGCGAAAAACCTTTCTGCGCACGCACACTCACGGCAAGCAACATCAACCCGATTAAAAAAAGACCTTTTCTCATTTTCTTTACGTCGCAAATAAATTAAATATTGAACGGCTTGTCGCCCGCCATTACTTCCTGCCTGGCTTCATCGAACGTCACTTTCGTTCCCGTTCTGGCCGCGGCGTTCGCCATGATACAGGCGATCGCATGGGAATATCCTGCCTCTACCGGCGCATTGGTTTCCTTACGGCTTCTTACACACTCCATCCAGTTTTTCATGTGGTTGGATGTCAGACTATCGCCGCCGGTGTTAGCTCCTGTTTCCACTTTTTCGTCAATTTTCTTCAGACTCATCTCCGGCAGCAAATTGGCTTGCATACCCATTGACTTAGCATGGCGTTCCGTTAATCCTCCGTAAGGAGAGATCATGTTTGTGTTCAGGTTCATTTCACCGCCATTGGAATAGTACAGTTCCTTCGGCTGATCTTCGCCATTATGCATCCTCGATGAAAAGGTTACCTGGAAGCCGCTTTTCGGATCGTTCTGAGGTCCATATTCAAATACTGCTGTGAGCGTATCAAAATTCTCACGACCGTCTTTCCAGAAATAAATACCACCGTTGGCAACGCAGCTTCTGGGGTGCTTCAGACCGGAGAACCAGTGAACGGTGTCGATCTGGTGACTCATCCACTGCCCCGGTAACCCCGATGAGTAAGGCCAGAACAAACGGAATTCCAAGTGCTTACGGGCGCTGAATGGCTCCGAAGGACGGTTCATCTGAAATCTCTTCCAGTCCGTATCGGCCTCCTTCATTCTTTCCACATCTTTTATTCTCCTCCAACGGCCGGGCTGATTAACATTCCACGTCAGTTCAACCATGGTGATATCTCCGAACTTACCTTCCTTCACGTAACGTGCC
This sequence comes from Chryseolinea sp., assembly GCA_041742155.1. Classification (GTDB taxonomy): domain Bacteria; phylum Bacteroidota; class Bacteroidia; order Cytophagales; family Cyclobacteriaceae; genus Chryseolinea. The sequence continues at coordinate 10,185 of JBGSJE010000022.1, forward strand.
GCTTCGTGATAGTTTGTTCCGCTTCTCCGCTGAGATCCGATCTGAATGATCTTTTTGGATTCTTTGATAGCCTTTAACGCGGCACGGTTATCGTCCATCGTTTCGGCAAACGGCTTTTCAATATAGGCATCGCATCCCGCACGCACGGCTTCAATACCGTGTAACGCGTGCTGAAAATCCGCGGTGCTGATGATAACGGCATCCACATCCCTGGAAGCGTACAACTCATCGTTATTTCGATAGGTCTTGATATCATGACCCATTTTTTCCTTCAGTTGGGCCTGACCCTCTTCTCTCCGAAGTCTCCAGATATCGGAAACACCGACAATATCAAAGTTCATTTCCTTGTGGTGGTTCACGAAACAAGGTAACAGGGAACCGCGGAAGCGGTCAGAAAATCCTACAACCCCCACCCGGACACGATCATTTGCCCCGATAATATTAGCGTAACTTTTTGCGCTGAAGCCCAATGCTCCGAAATAGGTGCCCGCGGTAGCCAAAGCAGATTGCTTGATGAATTTTCTCCTTGAACTTTTCATACGTTTATATTTTGGTTAAGCTAATTTCAACACTTTAGGGAGAAGTTCATCTTCCCGGCTCCTATATTATATAGAGCACCCGGCACATCCCCCTCTTTTGAGACTTGATTTTTGCGGAAAACCCTTACAACACCGTCTATTAATTCGTAAACGGCGATATCATCCCTTAACCGGTTAAATGAGAACTCAACATCCGTTCGGTTGATCGGTGGGCTACCCCTGTGCCTGCAGCCGTAAACTTAAGGTCAGGGGATGAACGGCGGGTGGCCAATTGCGTAATGCACGGCTGCAAATGCGAAGAGCTGCTCAAAAGGCAGCTCTTCGGTAATTGAAAATCATAATGGACGGCTAATAGCGTTTTCGCTTGTGCTCGGCGATCCGGGGTCGTTTTACATAACTGCTGCCCGTGGATTTGCCACGCTTGTAATCACGTCCTGAGGATTCACCCCTTGAACTCGGCCCACGGTCCTCCGTAATTTCAACCCGTACCTGCCTGCCCTTAAATTCCACGCCTTTGAAACCATTGAGAATGGCGTCCGTTTTTTCTTTTTCCACTTCGAAAAAAGAATATGCGCCTTTTAATTCGATGCGTCCGATAGAGCGGCCATCCACACCGCAGGCGTCGTCTATGAATGCCAGCAGATCTCCTTTTTCGAGGCCGTCCATTTTACCGAGGTTGATAAAAAAACGGGCACCCGAGATCGAATCGCGGCTACTGTCGCCGCTGCTGCCAAGAGTCCGCCTGTCGTCCTGGTTCAGGTCCGGCGCGTTGCGGTAGTAATCCAGGAAGCGGTTGAACTCGATGGATGCAAAACGTTTAATCAGTTCCTGTTTGGTAACATCTTTCAGCTCTTCGTAAACGGCTGGTAAGAACGCCTCGATCTCCGCTTCATTTACTTTTACCTCACGAACCTTATGCATCAGGGCTATCAATTGTTTTTGACAAACCTCCGGACCGGTTGGAACCGTCATCCGTTTGAAGGTTGACTTTAATGTTTTCTCCAGTTGCCTTACCCTTCCCAATTCACGTTTGGATATCATGGCGATGGAGATCCCCTTTTTACCGGCGCGGGCTGTACGTCCGCTCCTGTGCGTATAGAATTCCATTTCGTCGGGAATGTTCATGTGGATAACGTGAGTGATATCCTCCACGTCGATTCCGCGGGCGGCCACATCGGTGGCGACAAGAATTTGCAGCGATCGCTGGCGGAATTTTACCATCACACGGTCGCGCTGTTGTTGGGTCAGATCACCGTGCAAGGCATCGGCGTTGTATCCGTCTTTCATCAACATCTCAGCTATACGCTGCGTGTCGATACGGGTACGGCAGAATATGAGGCCGAATATTTCAGGGTTGTAATCCAGTATCCGCTTCAACGCGGGATACTTGTCCTTTTCCTGGACCATCACATAGGCGTGTTCGATGTTGACGTTCCCGACGTTTTGTTCGCCTACGGTAAGTTCGAAAGGATCGCTCATGTAATTCTTCATGATCGACTTGACCTCCCGTGGCATCGTGGCCGAAAAGAGCCAGGTATTTTTGGTTTCCGGTGTAAACGAAAGAATCTTGTCGAGGTCTTCCTTGAAACCCATGTTTAGCATTTCATCGGCTTCATCGAGCACGACGTACTGAATGCTTCCCAGGTTGATCGCTTTCCGATCGATCAGGTCGATCAACCGGCCGGGTGTTGCCACGATGATCTGGGCTCCTTTCTTTACTTTACGGATCTGTTCACTGATACTGGAACCGCCATAGACGGCTACGATATTGAATTTTTTGAATTTTTCAGAAAAATTCTCAAGGTCACTGGTGATCTGAAGTCCCAGCTCGCGTGTCGGGGCGAGCACGAGGGCTTGCGTATCACGGCTGTTATCATCAACGAGTTCAAGCAGCGGCAGACCAAAAGCGGCTGTTTTGCCGGTTCCGGTCTGGGCAAGTCCCACAAAATCACGGTTCCCTTTAAGTAAGACAGGAATGGCTTTTTCCTGTATGGGAGTGGGTATTTCAAAGCCGATTTGCAGTACCGACTCAACCAGTCCCCTGGACAGGCCCAGGGATTCAAAAGATTTCATTAAAAATTGTTAATTAAGGTGCAAAGGTACGCTATTTATATTGAAAAAAATCGATATGATCCAACACCGTTAACGGCAATGGTGCATGGACCGGTTTGCCGAAGAATATAGCGGAAGCGTTCCGGGAAACAGAATAAAGGGCAGGTGTCACCTTGTTGACTATTGAAAGAACTCAATTATATTTGCCCTCCTTCCGGTAGTCAGCACGGGAGGGTGAAATAGGGGGCATTAGCTCAGCTGGCTAGAGCGTCACGCTGGCAGTGTGAAGGTCATCGGTTCGACTCCGATATGCTCCACCCGAAATAGCTCCGGTTAACCGGGGCTATTTTTTTTGTGCTACTGCATTCGATTCCGGTCTATAAAATCGCGAAAGGATTTCTTATACGTTTCGCCGATCGGCAACATGACCTCCCTGATCTGGACATCACCTTTGTGTATAGCATCAATGGCATTCAGGGCGACGATAAAGGAGTTGTGAATGCGGATGAACTCGTCGGCCGGCAACTGATCCTCCAGTACTTTGAGGCGTTGCAAACTGACGATTTTTTGCGTCTTCGTATGGATCGTGACATAATCCTTCAGCCCTTCCACATAGAGTATATCTTCCAGCCGGATCTTCACCAGCTTTGTTCCATCCTTGACAAAAACAAAAGGCCGGGTCGTTTCCTCCGTCGTCTTTTCAGGCACCGTCTGTTTTACTTCCAGGCGCTGCGTCACCTTGTCGACGGCGCGCAAAAAACGTTCGAAGGTGATCGGCTTGAGCAGGTAATCGGCTACATCCAGCTCGTATCCCTCGAGCGCGTATTCGGAATAGGCGGTGGTCAGTACAACAAGGGGTTTCTTTTGCAGGATCTTGAGTAAAGAAATACCCGTCAGTTCCGGCATCTGGACGTCGAGGAACATGACATCGACAGGATTGTTGCGCAGGACTTCAATGACGGCGACGGGACTTGAACAAGCCTCTACGAGATTTAACGACGGGACTTTTTTCACATAGTCGATCATCAGGTTACGCGCCAGCGGTTCATCCTCGACGATCACACAATTCAGTTTCACGATAATGTAAGGTTGAGTTTCACCAGGTATTTGTCCGCTGTTTCAGTGGTTACCAATTGATGTTTCTCCGGGTAGCTGAGTTCGAGCCTGCGCTTTACATTCTGCAAGCCGATCCCGGATTTCTCACCAGTTTCCATTTGCTCCGCCACCTTGCTGTTCTCCACGATATAGACGCACTCCTTACCCGTTAGCAGGATAGAAATGTTCACCCAGGCTTTCGGGTTGCTGTTGCTCACGCCGTGTTTAAATGCATTCTCCAGAAAAGTTATAAAAATCAGGGGAGTAATCCACACGTTCTCCGTGTTTCCGGATATTTCCAGCTTAATGGGAATCTGGTCATTGAGCCGAAGGCGCTCCAGGCTGATATAACTTTGCATGTATTCAATTTCCTTGCTCAGCTGTACCTTCGGGTGATTCGAATCATAGATCATGTACCGCATCATCTGCGAAAGCTTGGCGATCACTTCAGTCGTATTATCTGACTTGCTATACGCCAGGTAATAAAGATTGTTCAGCGTATTAAAGAGGAAATGAGGATTGATCTGCGCTTTCAGAAAATTGAGTTCGGCCATCAGCCTTTCATTCTCAACCTCCTTTTTCTTCGTTTCGAATTCCAGCCACTCCAGGGCGAAGCGAAGCATCGCTACAAAGATCACAATAAAAAGATTGGTCGTAATCACCTGGACGAGGAAGCGCGTCCGGTACAAATATTCTTCGTTACCGGAGAACCCATCGATCAGGTACCTTTCAGAATAGACCCTGGCGAACATAATGATCCCGAACGGCACGATGAATTCCAGCAGGTAGAGCCACACATTCCTTTTTTTGAGAAACCGCGGAAGAAGAATAAAATAATTAACATAGGAGATGATCGATGCAAACACAACCTGGATCGCCGCAATCGTTATCACCCGCTCCCAGTCGAGTTCCCGTCCCCTCCTGTATGAACTGATCTGATACAGAAAGAAAGACAGGTACACACACCAGAAAGACAGGTGCAACAGCACAACCCGATTACGTTGAAGGTAAGATGACATGATAGCCGGAATTGAAAACAGTTTAAAGGTAGTCCTTCCGCGATAATCCATGTGGCATTTCCCCGACTTTTCTACCATCCATTTGCTTTTATCGACGGATACATACCATTCGTCCTGCTGGTCCTGTCGGTCGATTAGTTGACGGAGCTGTCGAGTGAAACCACCCGCTTGTATAATAACGTTCCATTGGTCCTAACAAAAGCACTTCCTTTGCAGTTAAAGACAATATGGAAACAGTTTTTTTTCCGGTGTCTGCTCTCTAAATCATTTGTCAACTTATAATGAAAAAATTATTTACTCTCCTTCTTAGCGCCGGTCTTTTTATCGGTGCCTTTGCCCAGGAGCCTGCGGCACAAAAAGGTAATGCAAGGATCGCAGGTTCTGTCATCGATGCGGACAATAACCTGCCGGTTGAATTCGCGAACGTAGCACTGGTCGACCCGGCTACAGGAAAACCCGTCGACGGATCGGTCTGTGACGACAAAGGACATTTTATTATCAATAAGGTAGCCGAAGGTAAATACACGGTTTCCATTTCCTTCATTGGCTACGAAACGCAGACGATCGAAAATATTGTCGTTGAAAAAAGAGGTGATGTGAACCTGGGTATCGTCAAACTCGCGACGAGCGCAAAAGTTCTTAACGAAGTAGTCGTGGAAGGTCAGAAACAACTGATCGAAGAACGCGTCGACCGTACGATCTACAATGCCGAAAACGATGTAACCACCAGAGGCGGCGATGCGACCGATGTATTAAAAAGAGTGCCCATGCTTTCCGTCGACCTGGACGGCAACGTAACCCTGCGGGGAAGTCAGAATATCACGGTGCTGATCAACAACAAACCGTCAACCATTATGGCCAGCAGTATTGCTGATGCCTTGAAACAGATCCCGGCGGACCAGATCAAGACGGTGGAAGTAATCACCTCTCCATCGGCAAAATACGACGCGGAGGGTTCCGGTGGTATCATTAACATCGTCACGAAGAAGAACACGCTTCAGGGCGCTACATTAAATGTCGATGCCGGTGTAGGATTACGCGGATCGAACCTCGGTCTCAACGGAAATCTGCGTACCAAAAAAATGGGATTTTCACTCGGTGGCTGGGGGCGCTCCATGTATAATGTCACCGGCAGTTATGAAAACAGCCAGCTGACAAACAACGAATACCTGAATCTTCAACGAGCCGATAACAGGAGTAACGGCTTGTTCGGAAACTATACCCTCGGCTGGGATTACGACATCGACAAGAAAAACTCTCTCGCGGCTTCCGTACGTTTCGGCGCACGTAACAACAAAACCTATCAGGACGATCTGTTCACCGAAGCTTACCAGAACAATACATTTGTTTCCAGTACCCTCAGGGATGTAGTAACAAACGATCTGTCCAACACGGTGGATGTCAACCTCACTTACACACACTTGTATGAAAAGCCGCAGAAGGAATTCAGCATCCTGGCGCTTTACAGCAAGAATAACAGGAACAACGATTTTGAAAACCGCACCAAACAGGAAGACGGCACGGATGTTTTCAGCGGATTCAAAAACCTCAATGACAGTTACAATCAGGAGATAACGATCCAGGCGGATTTTCAAACACCGATTGGTACTAACCAGATGTTTGAATTGGGTGGCAAGGATATCATGAGAAAAGCTTTTAGCGATTTTACGTACCTGGAAGATACGGATGGCAGCGGCATATACCTGCCTTCCGCCAGCCCGCAGCTTACGAACAACTTAAACTACGACCAGAATATCGTCGCCGGCTACATGGCCTATACATTATCGCTGCCTAAAGGTTATAGCATAAAAGCGGGTGCACGGTATGAATACACGACGATTGAAGCGTTCACAAAAACAGAAGAGAACATCGAAATCCCTTCGTACGGTGTGCTGGTGCCCAGCGTCAACTTGTCGAAAAAACTGAAGGCCGGTACGGTCAAGATCGCCTACAACAGGCGTATTCAGCGCCCGTCTATCCAGTTCCTGAATCCGAACATCCAGTCGTCTAACCAGATCGATATTTCTTCCGGGAATCCCGAGCTCGATCCGGAATACACAAACAACTACGAGTTGTCCTATAGTACCTATATCAAGGGTAGCTCGTTGAACTTCACGTCGTTCGTCAGAAATACAACGGGCTCGATCCAGCGTATCAGGACCACCACCGATATAGACGGACAGGTACTCACTACCTTCCAGAACATCGGGACGGAGGATGCCTACGGTCTGAGCGTATTCGCGAATGTCAACATCGGGAAGCTTTCCCTGAATGGCGGTTCGGACGTATACTATGCCGTGCTGAATAACAATATCGACGCTCAAAACGAAGGCTTTGTCGTCAGCGGCCGCTTCTTTGGAAGTTATAACCTGAAAAACGGATGGGGTTTGCAGTTCTTTAGTTTTATGCGCGGACGCGATGTTCAGCTTCAGGGTACACGCGGTGGCTTTGGTATGTACAGCCTTGGCGTGAAGAAAGACCTGAAGAACAAAAAAGGAAGTATTGGTATTGGCGCTGAAAATTTCTTTACACCAAGCTTCAAGATCCGCAGCGAGCAAAGTACTCCCACGATCGAGCAGAAGAGTCTGACGATCCGGAACAACATGAGTTTCCGGGTGAACTTCAGCTACCGCATCGGAAAGATGAGTGTAGATGGAAGACCTAAGCGCAGAAGGTCCATCAACAACGATGATCTGAAGGAAGGCGGCGATGGAGGTGGCGGAATGGACGGTGGTGCCAACACCGGAGGTGGAACTGGCGGCGGGCAGCAGCGTAGCAATGGAGCGGCACCATCAACACCTGCTGTTAAGAAAACGGCCGATGCTGCAAAAACTCCGGCGGCAGACCCTGCAGCCATCGTTAAAGCGGAGGGTACCTGGTCCTACACGATCGAATCACCACAAGGAGGAGAAGGTGTACTGACCATCCGGAAAGAAGGTGAATCATACAGCGGTAGCATCACAAACAAACGCTTTAATACGGATATACCGTTGTCCGATGTAAAAGTGAACGGCAATGAACTGACTTTTCAATACGACATTACACGCCCTGACGGAAATAAAATGAACACGCAAGTGCGGTCGGTTATTACGGGTGATACGTTATCGGGCGATATAACGGTGGGGCAGTTCGGTAATTTTCCCATCAAGGCTACACGTGCTCAATAAAAAAAGAAAAATTTTGTTGGAATGAGGGGTTAGATTGGTTTGGTAAAGAGGGACAGGGGTGTCCCTCTTTTTTTTTTGAGTACTTTTTATCTGCGAATCGAAAAAGTTATACCGACTCCGCGAGTTCCCTGATCTTCCTGACGCGGTTCGGATCAACTGTCCTGATTTTGAATTCCGCGCCTTCCTCCGAACCCATACCCGCGATGTTCGGGTTCCTGAAAATCATTTCACTGTTGACCGCTGACATGGCCGAGCAATGGACCTCCTGTGCCCCCGACGCCGCGACGATCTTCGCGACGGTATCCTCGTTCACACCGGAACCTGGCATGATCGCGATCCTTCCGTTTGCTTTTTTGATCAGCTCGCCGATAAGATCTGCACCCAGTGAAGCCTGCGCCTGCTGACCGGATGTGAGTATCCTGTCGAAACCTGCCTCGATACAGTCTTCCAGCGCCTCGAATGGATCGCGTGTCATATCGAATGCCCGGTGGCAGGTAACTTTCAGCGGTCTCGCTTTCCCGATTAGTTCCTTGCACCGCTTTTTGTCGATGGTTCCGTCGGGATTTAATATGCCGAACACGACGCCATCCACGCTCAGCCGCTGACATTGAAGTATGTCACGCTTCATCGCATGAAATTCGTAGCTCGAGTAATGAAAATCTCCGCCCCGGGGCCTGATCATGACAAAAACATCCAGGCTTACGTTTTGCCTTACTACCTCGATGATTCCGTAAGAAGGTGTTGTTCCGCCATCCCCGGGATTATCGCAAAGTTCAATACGGTCCGCGCCACCCTCTTGCGCCTTAAGAGCGGAAGCAATATTATATACGACGACTTCTACTTTCATCAGAAATTACTTTTTGCGTCAATAAGCCTGTTCCCGGTGCTGTCATGCACGGCAAAGTTGAATCCTTTCTGCAGGCAGTAGGCTCCATATTCGCCGTTTTTGTTCAGCGCAAGAAAACCGACCTGCACTTCTTTGGCCCGCTCGGGATTTTTTTTCAGGATACGCTCAACGGCAAGCCTGCATGCATCTTCGGGAGAATTCCCCTGCCGCATCAACTCCACCACCAGGTGGCAACCGACTATACGAATCACTTCTTCGCCAACGCCGGTCGAAGTCGCCGCCCCGATCTCATTGTCAACATACAGACCCGCCCCAATGATCGGTGAATCGCCGATCCGGCCGTGCATCTTGTACGCCATCCCGCTCGTTGTGCAGGCTCCCGACAAGTCACCATTTGCATCGAGGGCCACGATGCCGATGGTATCGTGATTTTCGATGTTGGCAACGGGCTTGTATTGCGCGTGCTTTAACCACTCTTTCCAAGCTTTCTCCGATTCTTTGGTTAATAGCTTCTCTTTTTTAAATCCATTGGCCAGGGCAAACTGCAAAGCACCATCGCCGGCGAGCATGACATGAGGTGTCTTCTCCATTACTTTGCGCGCGACGGAGATCGGGTGGACGATATGCTCCAGGAAAGCCACCGATCCGCAGTTGCCGTGTTCGTCCATGATGCAGGCGTCAAGTGTTACCCTTCCGTCGCGGTCCGGTAATCCGCCCAGGCCTACAGATGTTTCTTTCGGATCACCTTCCGGTACCCGCGCGCCGGCTTCGACCGCGTCTAACGCCCGACCCTGGGCAGAAAGAATTTTCCAGGCTTCGACGTTCGCCTGCAAACCAAAATTCCAGGTCGATATTACAATGGGTTTGTTTATAGTCTGACCTCCCGCGGCAAACAGGTTTGCTGCAGGCAGTACCCCTGCGCCAAGGGCTGAAAGTTTCAAAAAGTCCCTGCGTGTTTTCATGAATTGTGATTTTTATAAATGCTGAACCCGAACGGATGGTACAAGGCCTCTTTTTTAAGGTTTAATTTATGTAAAATGTATTCACCAACGGCACCGGGTCCGGATTAATGCTGTGAGAAGTGATCAAAAGAGTTTTACCCTTGTGTGCTATTCACTGATAATCCTTCTCGCTCCACGGAAACGCTTCTGGTAGTATTCGGCGAAAAGATTTGTTTCCACCACACCGAGTGAACTGGACGAATGAATGAATTTGATATTGTCCCTCGACCGCACATCGGTTACAAGACCGACATGTGTGATCTCCTTACGCTTCCGCCCGGTAGCAAAAAATACCAGGTCGCCGGGTTCAAGATCATTCATCTTCTTGATTTCCTTACCCACTTTACTCTGTGCTTCAGAGCTTCGTGGCAGACTGACCTCCACTGCCCGGAAGGAGTTCATTAACAGCCCTGAACAATCCATACCTGAACGGGTTGTCCCTCCATACCGGTACGGTGTTCCGATAAATGTCCTGGCTGTCGAGATCACCCTCTCCACTTTCTCTTCACGAACGTTTGCGTGTTTGGTGGAAGCACACGATACCAAAAAAAGTGTTACACCAAAGATCGCGCGGAGGAATAGCTTTTGCTTAATTTTGCCCTCAAAAAATTGCATCGCGTAAAAGTTTAAAAAATAATTAGTCAAATATAATCGTTTCATGGCATTTACAGAAGTCTCAACCGATATCGTGGGTCAGTTTGAAGGGATTGTTGGTCAATCAAACACCATCGTCGACGTAACGAAACGCTACGATTACGCCCACGATGAAACAGAAGATCATTCTTTCCTGCCGGATGTGGTCCTTAAACCGGGAACGGCGGAGGAGATCAGCCGGATCATGAAGATCTGCAGTGAGCACAGGATACCCGTAACCCCGAGAGGTGCCGGTACCGGACTCAGCGGCGGTGCACTTCCCGTTCAAAAAGGAGTTGTGATCTCCATGGAACGATTTAATAAGATCCTCCGGATCGACGAACTGAACCTTCAGGCTACGGTTGAACCCGGAGTGATCACCGAAGTATTTCAAAATGCCGTTAAGGAAAAGGGACTTTTTTATCCGCCCGACCCGGCCAGCCGCGGCTCTTGTTATATCGGAGGCAATGTCTCCGAAAACAGCGGCGGACCAAAAGCTGTAAAGTACGGCGTCACCCGCGACTATGTTCTGAACCTTGAAGTTGTTCTGCCGACAGGCGAAATCATCTGGACAGGTGCCAATGTTTTGAAAAATTCAACCGGCTATAACCTCACTCAGCTGATGTGCGGGAGTGAAGGTACATTGGGGATAATCACGAAAATTGTTTTCAAACTGCGGGGGTATCCGCAAAAGTCGGTGCTGCTGCTTATTCCGTTCGAAACCAGCACGGAAGCCTGTAAAGGTATCGCTGAAGTGTTCCGGGCCGGCGTCACACCTTCCGGTATGGAGTTCTTCGAGCGTGAAGCCGCCATGAAAACGATCAGTTACTGCGAAAAAATCTACGCATCAAAAGTCTCGACACCGTTTCCGGAAAATATGGACGCTTACCTGTTGTGCGAACTGGATGGAAACGACGACGAAGTATTGATGCGCGATGCCGAACGCGTCATGAATGTGGTGGAACATTTCAAGGTAGGGGAAATTCTGTTTGCCGATAACGAAGCTCAAAAAGAGGAGTTGTGGAAGATCCGGAAGAACATTTCCCCGGCGATCAAGGCTTACTCCATTAATAAGGCAGAGGATGTGGTGGTACCACGGGCGAACCTTCCCCTGTTAATAACGGGGATAAAGGATATCGGAAAACAATTCGGATTTAATACCGTGTGCTACGGTCACCTGGGTGATGGTAATCTGCATGTCGACATTTTAAAGGAGCAGATCAGCGATACCGACTGGCACTCCACCGTCCTGCAGGGCATTGGTGAAATATTCAAACTCGCAGTGACTCTCGGTGGGACACTTTCGGGAGAACACGGCATCGGGATTGCAAAAAGGCCTTATATGAGTATTGCGATGGGAGAGGCAAACCTGATGCTGATGCGTGGGATAAAAAAGGTATTTGATCCCCACGGAATTCTCAATCCCGGAAAAATTTTCTGATGGTCCGGCAAAAACCTTACGGTGGGTTGTACCGACAGGTCCTGTGGTCTCGGTGTATTCGCTTCGGTTTGAATTGTTTCGGATCTTTCAGACCTTACCGTTGGATCACTAACAATAAAAACTTGGAAAATACGGTTCAGTCGGAGTTCATCAGGGAGTCGGTGAAAAGGCTGCGGGAAAACACACCGAAGATCGGAAAGTGTCTCGATGAAATGTCCGACGCTGAAGTCTGGCAACGTCCCAATCCATCCTGCAACAGCGTGGGTACGATCATCGTGCACCTCTGCGGCAACATCACGCAGTATATTATTTCTTCGCTGGGTGGCTCAGAAGACCATCGTGAACGCGATAAGGAGTTTGCCACGCGTGGCGGCTTGACCAAAATCGAGTTATTTAATAAACTGAACGCAACGGTCGAACAGGCTGTCGGAATCATTGAAAATATCAGACCCGGGGATATGCTGACGAAAAAATCCGTTCAGGGATTCGACCTTTCCGCTATCGGCATCGTGATCCATGTTGTTGAACACTACTCCTACCATACAGGCCAGATTATATACTGGACAAAGATGCTGAAAGACAAGGACCTGGAGTTTTATAAAAACATCGACCTGAACCTTAAAAATATTCCTTGATCAAATACGTCTCAGGTATTGACACAGGAGAACACCAAATAATTTTTTGGCTCAACCATAGGACATAAACCCGGATTACATCACCGAAACAACGTTCAGATATGCGCTTCATCCTGCTTTTACTGCTCTTACCTGCATCCCCCGTATTCTCCCAGAACAGCGGGCCGGAAAAGATAATCCTGGACACGGACTTCGGTAACGACTGCGATGACACGGGCGCGATTGCTATCCTGCACCAGATGGCTTACGGCGGTGAAGCCGAAATTCTGGCAACCATGTACCCGATGAACGACGACTATGGTGCACCGGCAATCGATGCCGTGAATACCTATTACGGCAAGCCGACTATTCCCGTAGGCACGTACAAGGGCGACTACGTATACAAGGGGAAACACAACGACTTTTACAACAGTAAACTTGCCGCGTTTCCCAACGACCTGAAATCCGGAAAGAACGCCCCGGATGCCGTTTGGCTTTACCGCAAGATACTTTCCGCTCAGCCCGATAAGAGCGTAACGATCGTCGCCGTAGGACCGCAACGTTTGCTGGCAGATCTCCTGCTTTCGAAAGCCGATGACAACAGCAGTCTAGATGGTGTTGCACTGGTGGAAAAGAAAGTAAAACAACTTTGCACGATGGGCGCGGCATTCCCGGAGGGAGAAGAGTGGAATATCAGGATATGTCCGGAAGGTGCGCGGCTCGTCGCTGAAAAATGGCCCACTCCTATTGTATACTCCGGCTTTGAAATCGGCCAACCGATCATGACGGGTGAACGACTGGTAAGTGAAACGCCCGTTTCAAATCCTGTACGAGTGGCCTATGAGACGAATCCCCAGGTTGATGCCAAAAAGAACCGCCACAGCTGGGATCAGACCGCTGTATTGTTTGCTGTCAGGGGATTGCGCGACTATTGGACCCTGGGGTCAGGCGACATACGCATCGACGATAATGGCAAGAATACCTGGACGGCTAGTGGTAATTCGCGGCACTACCTGATCGCCAAAAAACCGGTTGCCGAAATGAAAAAGATAATCGAAGACATGATGGTCGCCCCGCCAAGGTAAAATAATAATGTAATGGAGTCAGAATCTCCGTCGAATGAAAATATTAACCTCCATACTAAAAGGACTTATGCTCGCCGTTTTTATAATCGTCGTCCTGTTAACTGTCGCGGTGTTTGTCTTTATCCGGCAGGAGCAGTTCGGCCGTACACCAAGCGGTGAACGCCTGGAGCGAATAAAAAGATCTCCCCATTACAAAGACGGATCGTTCCAGAATCTTAGTCACACACCGGACCTGACGGAAGGTGTGTCCTACTACGCGGTGATGAAAGAATTCCTGTTCGCGGAAAAGGTAAGGTTAAAGCCAGCCGATACGATTCCCTCCGTGAAAACAGATCTGCTGAACCTGGATCCTGCCAGCGATATCCTGGTCTGGTTCGGGCACTCGTCCTACTTCATACAAATCGACGGCAAAAAAATCCTGGTGGATCCGGTGCTGAGCGGATCGGCATCTCCCCTGTCGTTTACCACAAGAGCGTTTGTGGGATCCGACGCTTACACAACCGATGATATACCGGAAATAGACTACCTCTTTCTTTCGCACGACCACTGGGACCACGTGGATTTTGAAACACTGCAAAAAATAAGGCCCAAAATCAGGAACGTCATGTGCGGACTGGGTACGGGTGAACACCTCGAATACTGGGGGTATGACAAAAGTGTAATTCATGAGGAGGACTGGAATGAAAAGATCGAACTCGACAGCGGCTTCACCGCCTTCACGGTCCCGGCTCGTCATTTTTCCGGCCGTGCCTTTGCCCGGAACAAAGCGCTCTGGACATCTTTTGTTCTGAAAACGCCGACGATGCAGCTCTTCTTCGGCGGCGACAGCGGATATGATACCCATTTCGCATCGATCGGAGAAAAGTACGGTGTCTTCGATGTGGTTATCCTCGAAAACGGGCAGTACGACAAAAGCTGGAAATACATTCACATGATGCCCGACGAAGTGTTGCAGGCAGCTCTCGATCTGAATGCCCGGGCCCTGTTCCCGGTCCACTCATCGAAATTTGTCCTCGCCAACCACGCATGGGACGATCCGCTTAAGCAAATAACGACGTTCAACAAAACCATCAACCTGCCTCTTCTCACACCGATCATCGGAGAACGGGTAGACCTGAAAGACAGCACACAGGTATTTTCGGAATGGTGGACAACCGTTGATTGACCGGCGGTCTGTCGACGGAAATCTCGCCGTTGTATGAGAACACCGATCCGGTGATTTTTTCCATGTTATGTATAATTTCGCATTCGGGATGATCCATTACATATGAAATACCTTCTGGCAGGCGAAGAAACGGAACGATTAAACTTCCGGGCGATAGACGAAAAAGATTTTACGGCGTGGCTGGCATTCTTTAAGGACCCGACATCTTTTGCGTATTGGATCGTCGATCGCGATGATCCTGAAGCCGAATGCGCGAAGTGGTATGAGAGACAGGTCGAACGATACCGGGATGACGCAGGCGGTATGAACTCGTTGTGGGATAGAGACAGGAAACAACTCGTCGGGTACTGCGGTTTGCTGGTGCAGCAGGTCGATCATGTGACGGAACTGGAGATCGCCTATTCATTGCTTCCGGAATTCAGAAATATGGGATATGCAACGGAGGCGGCGAAAAAATGTAAGGAATTCGCGTTTCAACATCAACTGGCACCGTCACTGATTTCAATCATAAGCCTGACAAACATTCCCTCCGCCAATGTCGCCATCCGGAACGGCATGCACATCGAAAAGCAAACCATTTATAAGGGAAACCACGTGAACATATTCAGAGTTCATGCACCCGACGCCCGCGAATACGCGTAAGCTATCGCGCGTCAATCTTCCATTCCAAAACCGGAAATGTTTTGTACCTTGATCCGATCATGACAGAGCAACACCTGGCGCTTATTACCCTGGTCGTTCACGACTATGATGAAGCCATCCGGTTTTACCGCGACGTGCTCAACTTCCGCCTGGTGGAAGACACTCGTCTGACCGTGGAAAAACGTTGGGTGATCGTACAGCCGCCCGGATCATCAGGCTGTGGGTTGCTGCTGGCAAAAGCCGCAACGGATGAACAAAAGGCCAGTGTTGGAAATCAAACCGGTGGGCGTGTGTTTTTGTTTCTTCACACAAATGATTTCCAGAGGGATTTTAAAAATTTAACAGAAAAAGGAGTCCGTATCGTACGCGAACCAACTGTCGAAACGTATGGAACGGTCGCCGTATTTGCCGACCTTTACGGCAATCTTATCGATCTTATTGAACCGGGAAAAAACAGATAATATGGAGACCATTATTATTATCGTAATATCCATAGCCGTGTTGTTCATCGTCGTAAAGATATTCAAGGCTCTACTCAAATGGCTGGTTATCGGAGTGCTCATCGTTCTGGCGATCGCTTTTTTCTCCAACCCTGACGAATCGGATCATAAAAAAAGCCTGAAGGAAATTGCCCGTAACCTACCCGTAAAGATCAAGGACAACGCCATTTCCGTAGACGATTATAAGATCCTTTCCATAGCGAAGATTAAGGTCGGCGGGGAAGAAAAGGTAGCGGGTATCGGCGCCTTTGGCAAGGTCTGGTATTTTGACGACCTGAAAGATCATTTCAAATGATACCCGCACTCAAACCTGAATCACGCTATCCAATCAGAGCACTAACCATACATTGATCGTATGAACGCCACGCGGATAATTTTACTCTTCGTGCTGTTGGATTGTCTCATCATCGGTGGTTCCGTTCTTACCTACGGCTTTTCAACAGCGGCGCTGCAAAACAGTGCGCACCTCTCGGGAAGCCTTTGCCTGCTGCTGTTCAGCGCTATTTTCCTATTGTACAACAAACCGCACATTATCCACTTGTGGCTTTCGGAAAAGTATCACATGCTGTTTGCGATCGTCAGCGCCATTCATCTGGGTGTGTACGTTGCGCTCCTTCCATCGCTACCCGGAAAACTTGTTCCGTACAGGATCGCGGGAGGAACACTTGCGTACATCATGATCTTTGCGATGCCTTTTATCCGGAATCAGACCCGGAAAGGCCTGGTGGAACCCAGGCGGTTCTTTATCGTTGAAACCGTATTTCTGTATTACATCTGGCTTGTTTTTTTTATGACGTACCTGCCAAGAGTACAAGGCAAACTTCACGGGATGGGTGAAACCTACGCGGAAAATGTCGCATGGCTGGGTTGGATCTCCACTCTCCTGGGTATTAAACTCACAAGCTTCATCCGGTTCCGCAGTACACGATGATCAGTCCCAGTACGGACTGCCGTTTTCGAATTCCTTGATGTTGTGCCGGATGACGGCGTCCAGGTCGTTGGTTTCCCGGAACACCCGGTGTTGTCTTTCCGAGCTGCTGCCCTTTTCAACAATTTCCTTTACAACCGAGATGTAGTCGTGATACTGCAGTTGTTGCGCGTAACGGTGAAGTTTGTTGATCCAGTCGAGAATATCTTTCCTCAGTGACTTTGTTTTTCCGTTCCGCGATACGACAATTTCGGCGTCCAGGCCGTAGCGAATGGCGCGCCATTTATTTTCGCGGAAGATCCATTGCCTGAGTGGTGCATGCGACATCGTCCACTCTTCTTCGTGGTCGCGGAACCAGTTGGCCAGCAGGTGAACAAAACTCACGATACCCAGCGCTTCCTGCAGTGTTGCCGGTTCGTCGCAAAATCGCAGTTCCAGGGTACCGTACTTCGGACTGGGCCTAAGGTCCCACCACAGGTCTTTCAAGCTTGTGATCGATTTTGAATGAAGTAAAAATTGAATCAGCTTTTGAAACGACAGCCAGTCCTTCACCAGATAAGGCATACCCGCTGTCGGCAGTGATTCATATGTAGTCGGCCGACAGGACGACAGTCCCGTATATTTTCCCTGCCAGAAAGGTGAACTTCCCGATAAGGCCAGAATATGGGGAAGAAAATGCATAAAAAAATAATTGTACCGGATACAGGCATCACCGGATGGCATACCAATATGAATGTGCATACCGTAAACCGCCATACGCCGTATTATCCATTGATTGCGGTCCGCCAGGTCGTCGTACCTGGGAGAAGGTGTGATCAGCCGTTCGCGATAATCTCCCAACGGATGGGTGCCTGTCGAGCCGAGTTTGAAATTCAGCTGACGGGCGACATCCGACACTTTCTTCAGCGACTTTTTCAGATCACCTTCCACTTCCCGCACACTTGAGCAGGTACCCGTAATAACTTCGAGGGTACTTTGAAAAAATTCCTGCTCAAACCGTTCGTCCTTGCATAGGGAGATAATTTGAGCGGCATGAGGCGTCAGCAGCAAGCTTGTACCATCCAAAACCTGCAACTCCAGCTCAACCCCAAGAGAAAGTTCTTGTGTGCTGCAGTTAAATTCCAACCCTTCTATTTGTCCTTTCTCCATCCGGAATACGCATTAAGAAGAATTCAATATACAATCCTGTCGCAAACTTTCTAACTTTCCCACGTAAATCCTAACCTTGCTTTCATGTGCGGCATTACCGGAATATTTGCATTCAATCTTGTTGGTAAGTTTAATAAGATCCACATCACGAAGGCTACGATGGCACTTGAGAAGCGTGGCCCCGATTTTCAGGATATCTATATCAATGAATGGATCGGACTGGGTCACCGCAGGCTTTCTATTATCGACACCAGCACCGCCGCGAATCAGCCGATGTGGGATGAAGAGAAACGATATTGTATCATCTTCAATGGAGAGATCTTCAACTACCAGGAACTGAAGAAGGAACTCACGGCAAAAGGGATTTCGTTCTTCTCCCATTCCGATACCGAAGTCCTGCTGAAGCTTTACATGTATGAAAAAGAAAAGTGTCTCAATAAGCTTAACGGCTTCTTTTCCTTTTGCATTTACGACAAACAGGAGGAAACCTTCTTCCTCGCGCGCGACCGGTACGGGATCAAACCACTTATATATCTATTTGACGAGGATAAGTTCCTCTTTGCCTCCGAGATGAAATCGCTGCTCCAGTACGGTATCGAGAAAAAACTTGATTACAATTCACTCTACCTCTACCTGCAGCTGAACTATATTCCTCAACCGGATTCCATTTTCACCAATGTGAAAAAACTTGCTGCCGGACATTACATGGAAGTGAGCAGAGGGAAGATGGAGACCCGTCCGTATTACCATATTCCTTACGACCGGGAAAAAGCCGCTGGTAATAAAATGCCTTACAACCAGGCGAAGGAAAAACTGAAACAATTACTCGAGGCTTCCGTCCAGCGCAGGCTGGTTGCCGATGTACCCCTGGGTTCCTTTTTAAGCGGGGGTATCGACTCGTCCGTCGTTTCCGCGCTGGCTGCCCGCCATAAGCCCGATCTGCAAACATTTTCTATCGGTTTCAGGGACGAAAAGTTCTTTGATGAAACAAATTATGCCAGAATGGTGGCGAAACGACTCAAAACAAAGCATACGGTATTTTCGCTGACCAACACCGATCTCTTTACGCATCTCCATTCGATACTGGACTACATCGACGAGCCGTTCGCGGATTCGTCCGCCATCGCGGTGTATATTCTCAGCAAGGAAACGCGGAAGCATGCAACCGTCGCCCTTTCGGGAGATGGAGCGGATGAAATGCTGGCCGGATATAATAAACACGCAGCAGCTTACAAGATTATCCATAGAGGATGGAAAGAGAACCTGGTGCGCTCATTGGATCCGTTGTGGAAGGCGATGCCGCAGTCGCGGAACGGCTTCTTCACCAACAAGGCGAGGCAGTTCTCGCGCTTCAGCGATGGTATGAAACTTTCTTCAAAAGACTGTTACTGGCAATGGGCCGGCTATGCCGGAAAAGATGAGACGCTGAAAATGCTCCATCCCGACCTGCGAATTAATATGTGGCTGAAAGATTTTGTGCCGAGAAGAAAAAACATATTACAGTATTTGCCGGATCAGGAAAATATCAATGATATACTGCTCACCGATATGAATCTTGTTTTGCCCGGCGATATGCTGACAAAAGTCGATCTTATGAGTATGGCAAATGGCCTGGAAGTAAGAGTTCCCTTCCTGGATTATGAGGTTGTCAATTTTTCCTTTAGCCTCCCGGATACCTACAAGATCAATAGCCGGATCAGGAAACGGATTCTGCAGGATGCATTTCGCGATATACTCCCCAGGCAACTTTACAACCGGCCGAAGAAAGGCTTCGAAGTACCCTTGCTGAAGTGGTTCCGGAATGAAATGAAATCGCTAATCACTGACGACCTGCTGTCGGAGAAATTTATCCAGCACCAGGGTGTTTTTGAATATTCCGAAATCGACAAACTGAAAAAACAGTTGTTCTCCGCAAACCCGGGCGACATACATGCCCGTATCTGGGGACTGATTGTGTTTCAATGGTGGTGGAAAAAATACATGGCGTAACGATAAGATAATCCCGCTGCCGAAACCCTGCTTGCGCTGATTGAGTTTATTCGCTAAAGATACAAGATGAAAACGATCCTTCGCCTGGAAGAAGCTTTACAACTGCTCCTGGCCATTTACCTCGTGAACCAACTCCCATACCCCGGATGGCTGTATTGGGCGCTTTTTTTGTCTCCGGATATCGGCATGCTCGGCTATATCGCAAATCCGAAAACCGGGGCTTTCCTTTACAATCTCTTTCATCATAAAGGTCTGGCTATCGCCTTAACCCTCGCCGGCCTTTACTTCAACATTCCGGAACTTGTTTTTACCGGTCTGCTGTTGTTTGGACACAGCGCCTTCGACCGTATGCTCGGTTATGGCTTAAAGTACAACGACAACTTCAGAAACACACATTTAGGATGGATCGGAAAAACACAGGAGCCTTGAGCCAGGAAATGGCTGAAAAACTCTACATCAAAAATATGGTCTGCAACCGCTGTATCATTGTTGTGCAGCAGGAGCTTGACAAGCTGGGTATCGGTTTTTCCGCCATCCGCCTGGGAGAGGTTGACCTGGCCGAAAAACTACAGCCCGAAAAAGCAGACGCTATTCGCGCCGCGTTGGCTGCCGTGGGATTTGAACTGATCGACGATCGGAAATCAAAACTGATCGGTCAGGTGAAGAACATCATCATCGATGTGGTCCATCACCAAAAAAAACTCAGGACAAATCTGTCCGATTACCTTGCGGAACAGATCGGCAAGGACTACTCCTACCTCAGCAATCTTTTTTCAGACATCGAGGGCACAACTATTGAACAATATACCATTCACCAGCGCATCGAGCGGGTAAAGGAACTCTTGGTTTACGGGGAACTCACCCTCAGTCAGATCGCACACGATATGGGTTATAGCAGCGTAGCTCACCTCAGCAACCAGTTCAAGAAGGTCACCGGCCTCACACCATCCCATTTCAAAGGAATAAAGGACAAAAAAAGGACGCCAATAGACCAGATCTAGGGCCTTTGTAAAAGGTGTAACGAGTATCCAGAAAAGTGTAACACACCGGGCGGCTCATATCCGTTATTTTGGTATAACATACAGGATATGAAAACAACAACGGAAATTTTAGAGTTACCCCTGACAGGCGTGCATAGCGAACACTGCGCCCTGATTGTCGACAAGGGTATCGGAAAGTTGCAGGGAGTAAAAAATCACAGGGTCGAATTTAACAACGAGAAAGCCGTTCTGGAACTCGATGGTGTAAAAACCACCCTCGGTGACGTCGTGCATACCGTCCGGGATCTGGGCTATGGTGTTCCCACCGAGAAAAAAGAATTACCTGTTACTGGAATGAGCTGTGCCTCCTGCGCCATAAGCGTGGAGTCCATTCTCAAGGCACAAAAAGGTGTTGTAAACGCTTCAGTCAATTTTGCGAACAACAGCGCTTTTATAGAGTATATTCCCGGTGTAGCCGACCTGGCCTCGTTCAGGCAGGCAGTTCAATCCGTCGGTTACGATTTGATCGTTTCCGGCGACGAAAGCCATGACTCCAAATCGGAGAGGGAACAGAAAAGTTATCAAACGCTAAAGAACAAGACCACGTACGCCGTTCTCCTGACGGTACCGGTAGTCGTGATCGGTATGTTTTTTATGAGCCTGCCGAATGCGAACTGGATCATGATGTTCCTGACGTTGCCGGTCCTTTGGTTTGGAAGAAGTTTCTTCATCAATGCGTTCAGGCAGGCAAAACACCTCCAGGCTAACATGGATACGCTGGTCGCACTCAGCACGGGCATCGCGTTCTTATTCAGTTTATTCAATACCCTCTACCCGGAGTTCTGGCACAGCCGGGGTTTACATGCTCATGTATATTTTGAATCGGCAGCCGTCGTCATCGCCTTTATTTTATTGGGTAAGCTGCTGGAAGAAAAAGCCAAATCCAATACATCGTCGGCAATAAAGAAATTAATGGGCCTTCAGCCCGGGAGTGTGATTATCATCGACGAGCAGGGACATCAGGAGGAAATACCTGTGGCCAAGGTTAAGGCGGGAGATACATTGCTGGTTAAACCGGGTGACAAGGTTCCCGTGGACGGTGAGGTTTCGGAAGGCTTTTCCTATGTGGATGAAAGTATGATGACGGGAGAATCGCTTGCGGTCGGAAAAAATAAGGGAGACAAGGTCTTCGCGGGAACATTAAACCAGAAAGGAAGCTTTCAACTGAAAGCGACCCGGGTTGGCAGCGAGACGTTACTGGCCCAGATCATCAGGACGGTACAACAAGCGCAGGGCAGTAAAGCGCCTGTGCAAAAACTGGTGGACAAGATTGCCGGTATCTTTGTTCCCGTGGTTATCGGAATATCCATCCTCAGCTTCCTGGCATGGATCGTTTTCGGTGGCGACGACGGAATTACCCATGGATTGCTGGCGATGGTGACGGTCCTGGTCATTGCATGTCCATGTGCATTGGGGCTTGCCACACCCACGGCGATTATGGTAGCTGTCGGAAAGGGTGCTGAAAACGGAATCCTCATCAAAGATGCCGGTAGCCTGGAAGTGGCACACAAGGTAAACGCTATTATTCTCGACAAAACGGGTACCATTACCGAGGGGAAGCCGGAAGTAACGGACCTGGTATGGGCCAGCGAGCCCGGCAACGCAAAAATCGCATCCGTATTTTTCACCCTCGAGTCCAGATCCGAACATCCGGTCGCCGACGCGATCGCACGTTATCTGAAAGCGGCGGGCGCGGCAGACACGGAGTTAAGGCTGTTCGAAAGCATCACCGGAAAGGGAGTCCGCGCCGCCTCAGGTAGTGATACCTTTCTCGCCGGCAGCCTCAGGTTTATGATGGATGAAGGTATTACGCTGACTTCTGAACTCACTTCCCGGGGGAACGAGTGGTCGGGCGACGGCAAGACGGTTATTTATTTCGCCGTAAACAAATCCGCTGTTGCTGTAGTAGCGGTCGCTGATAAGATCAAACCGACGTCGGCTGAGGCTGTCCGCCAACTTCAGGCTATGGGGATCGAAGTGCATATGCAGACCGGCGATAGTGTTCAAACGGCGAAGGCGGTGGCCGGCAAGATCGGAATAAAACATTTCGCAGCCGAAGTTCTGCCTGGCGACAAGTCGGACTTCGTAAAAGAACTTCAGGGTAAAGGCAAAACGGTGGCGATGGTCGGCGATGGTATCAATGACTCGCAGGCGCTCGCGCAGGCTGATATCGGTATCGCTATGGGACAAGGTTCGGATATTGCCATGGATGTGGCGAAGGTAACGCTGATGACATCCGACCTCCGGCAAATATCCCGGGCGTTAAAGCTTTCGGAATATACCGTCAAAACCATACGTCAGAATCTTTTCTGGGCGTTTATTTACAATGTGATAGGTATTCCCCTGGCGGCAGGTGTGTTGTTTCCCTTTACCGGATTTTTATTAAACCCGATGATCGCCGGTGCCGCTATGGCGTTGAGTTCAGTATCGGTCGTCAGCAATAGCCTCCGGTTAAAGATGAAAAAACTGGATGCGCCGAAATAATCAGAAGAGCAGAAGCAAAACAAAAAATGAAATGAATATGAAAACCATTAAATTCAAAACAAACATCAATTGCAGCGGTTGTGTGGCCACGGTGACACCATTTCTCGACGGAGAAAAGGAAATCACTTCCTGGGAGGTCAATACACTTGATAAGGATAAAGTGCTGACGGTTACGACCGATACGCTGTCTCCTGCCCAAATTCAGCAGGTAGTGGAAAAAGCAGGATACAAATCCCAACCCTTGTAATCCCGTTGAATATCCGGATGAAACCGGATATTCATTTCACGCCCGGCTGCCTGATCGTAAAACCACTTTTTGATTTTTCGTCGGCAACGATCTTACGTACGTCTTCCAGCATTTTTTTTGAATCATAAACGATGCCATCCTTTACTGTATACTTCACGCCGCCGACACGTACCACCTGGTTATCGTCCGTTAACTTGATCGCGCCGGTGCCATACAGTACCTGCAGGTTTTGCAACGGGTTTTCCTCGACGATAGCGAAGTCGGCGAACTTACCTACTTCAACAGAACCGATCTCTTTATCTTTTCCCAATGCCTGCGCTCCGTACAAGGTAGCGGAACGTATTATTTCCAGCGGATGGAATCCCGCTTCGCGCAACAATTCCAGTTCACGGATGTAAGCGAATCCATACAACTGAAAAATGAAACCGGAATCCGAACCGGTGGTTACCCGGCCACCGCGGTTTTTATACTCGTTGACAAACGTCATCCACAACGCGTAATTCTGTCGCCATGCCACTTCCTCTTCCGTGCCCCACGCATGCCAGTAGGAGCCGTGGGAAATTTTGCTGGGCTGATAAAACGCCCAGAGAGAGGGCAATGTATATTCCTCATGCCACTCCGCTCTTCTTGCGCGATGCAGATCCCGGCTCGCTTCATAGATATTAAAAGTAGGATCGAGCGTAAAATCAAGAGCCAGCAGTTCATTCATGACCTTGTTCCAGTGCTCCGAATACGGTGGGGCTGCTTGCTTCCAGAGTTTGCCGGCTTCGGAAAACCGGTGCTGTTCATTCTGATAATTGTAATCAAGCCTGAAATCCTGAATAGTCTGACCCGTAAACAACGCTTCGGGCAATCCATACCAATGCTCCATAGACGTTAGTCCCGCTTTTGCCGAGCTGACTACATTCCAACGCGCAACGTCCATTTGCGCGTGATGACAGGCTGAACGCAAGCCGAGTTCCTTGTTCTTGCGAAGAGCTGCATCCATGATGGCGGGACTTGCCCCGAAAAATTTGATACCATCGGCACCCTTGTTCTTGTTATCGACCACCCATGCCACTGCCTGCTCGGGAGAACTGATCGGATCTTTACTACCCTGCCCGAACGCCGTGTACGCGAACAACCGCGGCGCTGTGATGGTGTTCTTAAGACTTTTTTGCTTTTGATCCAACACCCAGTCCAGCCCGTTGCCGGCCGAAGGTTCTCGTACCGTAGTGATACCGTGCCCCAGCCACAGTTTGAAAACGTATTCTGCCACGGGTGCCTGACTTCCGCCGATATGACCGTGCATGTCGATAAACCCGGGCATGAGGTACATACCTTCACAATTCAATTCCTTGCCACCGGGTTCCAGTTTGGGCCTCCGCTCTTCGTTCACCGCCACTCCGGGATAACCCACCGTTTGGATCCTGACGATCTTATTCTGCTTGACCACGATATCCGTCGGTCCGATGGGGGGTGCCCCGGTACCATCGATGAGCATCACACCACGGATGATCAACTGTGTGTAAGGGCCGTCACCTTCTTTAATCTCCGGTGCTTTCTGGACTTTATCCTGAGCAAAAACGGGGCTGGCCAATATTAACAGTGCGATTAACAAGGGTTTCATAGAGGTTATCAGGGTTATGGGTTATGAGTTGAGGACAGGGAGTGATAAGGGGTCTGGTGTGAAGCCGGGTGACAGGTGCGTTCAAATACCCCGTTTTTTTAGTGTGGGCAAGATATGGGATTGAAACAACTTACGCTAAGGAATGGGTATTGTCTCAAAATAACATTCTGAAAATCCACGGATTGCCCTAACGAAATTTTGTCGATCGTTTTCAATATTCTTTATGAATTTTATAATTAAATGACAGTTTGCATCAAAATGAACCATAACTAAATCGTTTCCGTGTATTTTTTTTAAAAAATGGTTCGTTTTTTACCCTATTGTTGAAAGATTGTACGCAATTAGGCCACTTCAGAGTTTTATTTTAAACCTATTAAACCTTAAACCATTATGATTGAAGTTCTATCTGATTCAAGTATTGTGGCTGCGGGGCCGGAAATCGCCTTCGCAGACTCACTAAAAGTTCTACAAACACAAATCGCTGACGTTAAGGACATTGCATTGTTGACGACCAACAACGTATGGATGTTATTATCGGCAGCCCTCGTATTTATTATGTCACTGGGATTTGCCTGCGTCGAATCAGGGTTCACGCAAGCCAAAAACACGGTAAACATACTTTTCAAAAATACTGTGGATACCTGCATCGGTATCGTGGTTTTTGCTCTTTTCGGCTTTGGGCTGATGTATCCCGGAACGTTTGGAATGGTTGAAGGCTGGCTGGGTTTTGCCGGTTTCGGCTTGTCGACAGCTGACGACTACAACCCGGTAACTTATGCAAGTGGTCATTACACATACTGGACCGACTTCTTTTTCCAGGCCGTGTTTTGCGCGACTGCGGGAACGATCGTTTCCGGTGCCGTGGCTGAGCGTATTAAGATCAGTGCCTATTTTATCTTTACCTTCTTCCTTACCGGTATCATCTACCCGATCCTGGGAAGCTGGAAGTGGGGTGGCGGATGGCTTAACACCTATGGCTTCTACGATTTCGCGGGTTCTACTGTCGTACACTCTGTCGGAGGCTGGGCAGCACTCGCCGGGATCATCGTATTAGGTCCCCGTATTGGTAAGTATGTGGACGGCAAGTCCAACTCATTTGCCAACTCTTCGGCTCCATTAGCTGTTATCGGTGTTTTTCTGCTGTGGTTAGGTTGGTTTGGATTTAACGGTGGGTCGGTGCTCTCTGCAGATCCCGAACTGATCTCCCTGGTTTGTGTTACAACCTGCCTGGCCGCTGCGGTCGGCGGAATCGGCGGTATGCTCGCGGCCTTAGTGGCCTTCAAGCGCTTTGACCTGGGTATGGTGCTGAACGGTATCCTGGCCGGACTGGTAGGTATTACAGCCGGAGCGGACCAGATGTCTGCCAATGAAGCGATGCTTATCGGGCTGATCTGCGGTGTACTGGTAGTGTACTCAGTGATATTCCTGGATAAATTAAAACTGGATGACCCGGTTGGTGCCGTTTCTGTTCACCTCGTGTGCGGTATGTTTGGAACACTCGCAGTCGGCTTATTTGGTAAAATGGCCGGTGGTGAACAAATCGTTAAACAGCTGGTGGGGATTGTTTCGTTTGGTATCCCCTGCTTCCTGGGATCGTTGCTTGTCCTCTATGTTGTTAAACTTGCCATGGGTGGAATCAGGGTTTCCGCAGAACATGAAAAATCAGGGCTCGATAGCCATGAACACGGTATGCGGGGATACACAATCACTTACGAAGACTAAATCAGGCATTAAGTTGATATTCACACGGAAGGCCGGGTTATCCCGGCCTTTTTGTTTTTTACCCGGCCGACGGTTAACACAGGATTTTTTTTGAAAATTTTTTAACTTTTTTTCACCTCCGGATTTTGGCCTGCAACATCCACGTTGCAATCGTTTGTGGTCAATCGGATTTAAAAAACACCCTATCCGGAAAAAACCCTATTTGATTCATCCTGAGAGAGGGTCGTACATACCCAATCGCGAAAAAACCACGCGGCTCATACTTCTCTAACACACTACTCATCAACGTCTTAGATGCATTTTTTTGCAAAATTTTCCGTTACATTAGGAGTAGAAAAAAAATAACATAAAGTTTTATGATACACACGATCAATAACAACACGCGCGAAAATCTGAAAAACGAGTTAAAGAACGATTTTCCCAATCTCACTGAAAAAGAGCTGAACAGCATCGACGAGTCTTTTGAGAAGTTCATTTCCGGCATTTCGCTGAAAATAAACCGTGATGAACAATCTGTTACGGAGGTTGTAAACGAAAAACTCGAATATCTCTATTCCAAGTCGATCTAGCTGGCGGTTCGAACCGACGGCACGTACAAAAATTCAACTACAACCAGGTCACCCCATTGTTCTCCGGAGCAATGGGGTATTTTTTTGCTTATTTAAGCCCCGGAACGGGTTTCTACACCGATTCCGATTCCGCAAAACAGGATTGCTATCCACGCCCCAGCCCGTAAAATAAAATACAACAAAGTGCCCATGTGGCCGAATAACCTTTCGACACACCCTCCTATTTAAAAATATTATAATTTTTTCACGTTTTCGATTGGAAAACAACCGTACCTAAATCGATTCCGGGAATTTTTTTTAAAATATGGTTCGTTTTTTACCCTATTGTTAAAATATTTACCCAACAATTAACAGACACAGGGTAACAGACGACCCTATACACAAAAAAACTACAACCAAAATGAAAAAATCAATTGTCTTTCTCGTACTGCTGGTTGCGATAAGCATCCTGGCAGTTTTTATGCCCGCGGTACCGGGTCAGATCGTAACCGAAGGCATCAATTCGGGCGATGTAGCCTGGATGCTGGCTGCAACAGCACTTGTATTGCTCATGACCCCCGGCCTGGCCTATTTCTACGGTGGTATGATCGACACCAAAAACATCATCTCGACCATGCTCCAAAGCTTTATCGCGATGGGCGTGATCAGCGTTTTGTGGATCGTAGTCGGCTTCAGCCTGGCATTCGGGGAGTCGATGGGAGGATTTATCGGAAATCCCGCCTCCTTCTTCATGTTCCAGAATGTGCTTGACGGCAAGCCCTGGTCTCTGGCTCCTACAATTCCTCTGGTGTTGTTCGCATTTTTCCAGCTGAAGTTCGCCATCATCACCCCGGCTCTTATTACCGGTACTTTTGCCGAAAGGATCCGCTTCAAGGCATACATCCTGTTCCTCGTTCTCTTCTCTTTATTAATATATGCACCATTGGCGCACTGGACCTGGCATCCTGAAGGCTTCCTTTTCAAATGGGGTGTCCTGGACTTCGCCGGTGGAACCGTAGTGCATATGTCCGCCGGGTTTGCAGCGCTTGCCGCTTCCATTTACCTGAGAAATAAAACGGAAAAGAAAACAGCGATCTCTCCTGCCAACATTCCTTTCGTATTACTCGGTACAGGATTACTGTGGTTCGG
Organism: Chryseolinea sp.; assembly: GCA_041742155.1. Classification (GTDB taxonomy): domain Bacteria; phylum Bacteroidota; class Bacteroidia; order Cytophagales; family Cyclobacteriaceae; genus Chryseolinea. Next base: position 38,850 of record JBGSJE010000022.1, read on the forward strand.
ATGGTTCGGATTTAACGCCGGTAGCGCCCTGGGCGCAGGTCCATTGGCGGCATCGGCTTTCGCAACCACCAATACAGCAGCTGCGGCTGCCGGTCTCGCCTGGATCCTGTTTGATGCCGCTAGAGGTAAAAAACCTTCCGCTGTCGGATTCTGTATCGGCTCTGTAGTTGGTCTCGTTGCCATTACACCAGCCGCAGGTTTTGTAACCATTCCTTCCAGCTTATTCATAGGAACGTTCGCCAGTATTATCAGCAACGTGGTCGTGCATTGGAAATCCAAAACTTCACTGGAAGATACACTTGATGTATTCCCTTGCCACGGTGTGGGTGGAGCAGTGGGTATGGTCATGACGGCATTGCTTGCCAATACAGCCGTGAACGGCGCGAACACCACCGGCAACGGATTATTCTTCGGTGACACCGTGTTGTTCATCACGCACCTGAAAGCACTGGTTATTGTGGTCGCTTTCACATTCGCAGGATCGATGCTGTTGTTAAAAGTTGTCGACCTGATCTTCGGCCTCAATGTAACTGCGGAGGAGAAAAAAGCCGGATCGGATTTCAGCCAGCACGGCGAGAACCTGTATCCTGCTGAGTTTGCATCAATGAAAGAAGAAATAGCTTAAAACAAATAAACGATGGTCCCGGCGGGACCATCGTTTTGAAAACAATATCATCAATAAACCTAAACTAAGCCTATGATGAAGTCTACTACGTTTTACGCAACAATTCCTTAAACCAAAAAAGCCTGTTGTTCTTCCGGAAGTGCTTGACCGGAAACAAGGACTACAGCAAATGAGACAGCCAATCTCATCACTACTAAAAGCATCCGGTAGAGGGCATGGAAGGCCCGCTACCCGGATCAACATTAGTTTTTTTGTTCACTTAAACACACGACAAATTATGAAATTTCAAAAATTACGACATTTACTTTTCCTCGCTCTTTTAGCATCTTCCGCGACCGCCTTCGGTCAGGATTCTACTAAAACTTTTACTTTCGGCGGCTCGATCGACACGTACTACCGTACCTCCTTCAAAACCACCAATCCTTTTGCCGGAACGTATGCTCCTTCTACTTCATTTGCCGACACCAAAGGTTTCTCTTTGGGTATGGTAAACCTCATCGCCTCTTACCAGGGTGAAAAAGCCGGGTTTGTGGCAGACGTAGTATTTGGTCCACGTGGTAAAGCCGCCGTGTTCGGAACAGCCAGCGGTCAGGCGATCATCAACCAGATGTATGCCTACTATAAATTCTCCGACGGTTTTACATTAAACATGGGACAATTCAACACGTTCGTGGGATACGAGGTTATCTCTCCCACCGTTAACGTCAACTATTCTACATCATATCTGTTCTCCTGGGGACCTTTCAATCACACAGGTCTTCGTGCAGACTTCGCCTTCGGAGATGGAATGGTTGCCAAACTGGCGATCATGAACCCGACCGATATTGTTGAATTCAACCCGGTTAACACGTATACCCTGGGCGCGCAGATCGGAAAGACCGGCGATTTCGGCGGCGTGTGGCTGAACTTCCTTTACGGAGACCAGGACGGCACACTGGATGAAGACGACGACTACCTCGATGAAAATGACGATCTCGTGAGTTCCGCCGGAACATTGTTCCAGGCTGATATCACCGCCGGCTTTAATCTCAGTGAAACATTTTACCTGGGCGTGAATGCATCACATCAGACCGTTGCCACAGGTGAAGCGTTTACCGGTCCCGGTACAATCATCGATGTCGATGGCGATGCAAGTTCATTCACGGGCGTTGCTTTGTATCCCAAGCTTACGCTTTCCGAAAATTTCGCACTTGGTCTGAGAGCGGAATATTTCATGATCAAAAACTACCACCTGGGTATTTTCGGACTTGATGATGACGGTGACGGAAGCGTAATGGAGTTCACCCTTTCCGGAAATTACAAAGTTGGTGGATTCACTTTTATCCCCGAGCTCAGAATTGACAAGGCTGCTGAAGACTCCTTCTTCAATAAAGACGGTGAAGCGAAAGACCTGATGCCAAGCCTTACAATGGCCGCTGTTTACAAATTCTAAATCAACCTTATTTTACCCGGATGGAACGAATATTCCATCCGGGTCCTAAACTGACAAATCACAAAAAACTTTACAGATATGTCAAAGACAAAACTTGAATACATCTGGCTCGATGGATACAAGCCTACGCAGAGCCTCAGAAGCAAAACAAAGATTGTAAGGAACTTCGACGGAACCCTCGATAGTTGCCCGGGCTGGTCGTTCGACGGTAGCTCAACTGAACAAGCCGACGGACATTCTTCCGACTGTCTCTTACAACCGGTAGCCGTATTTCCGGATCCCGCCCGCAAGAATGCATTTCTCGTGATGTGCGAAGTATTGAATCCGGATGGCACTCCCCACGTTTCAAACGGCAGGGCTACTATCGAAGACGATGACAATGATTTCTGGTTTGGATTCGAACAGGAATATTTCCTCTGGAATCCGCAAAATGATAAACCACTTGGATTTCCCGCAAGCGGATATCCCGGTCCCCAGGGCCCGTACTATTGTTCCGTGGGAGCCAAGAATGCTTTCGGCCGCGAGATCGTCGAAGAACACCTCGACTATTGCCTGGAAGCTGGCATCAATTTGGAAGGTATAAATTCAGAGGTAGCAACCGGTCAGTGGGAGTTTCAGATCTTTGCAAAAGGAGCTAAAGCCGCCGGCGACCAGGTGTGGGTAGCACGTTACCTGTTGGAAAGGACTGCTGAAAAATACGGCGTATCGATCAACTGGCACTGCAAACCACTGGGTGCAACAGACTGGAACGGTTCCGGTATGCACGCCAACTTCTCCAACGAACTCCTTCGGACAGCCGGGTCGAAAGAAATATACGATACGGTTTGCCAGGCGTTTGCTCCTTACGTGAAAGAACACATCGCCGTGTACGGTGCCGACAATCATTTACGCCTTACCGGCAAACATGAAACACAATCTATCGACAAGTTCTCCTATGGAGTCTCCGATCGCGGTGCGTCTATACGTATCCCTATCGCTACGGTAGAAAACGACTGGAAAGGCTGGCTGGAAGACAGAAGACCAAATTCATCTGCGGATCCTTACAAGGTTGCCGCACGAATAATAAAAACAGTAAAAACCGTTCCGGAGTATGCAACTGTGAACGGACATTAATAACTTTAGGGCGTCTGGTTGTAGTTTGAAGTCGGGCAGAAATGCCCGGCTTCTTTTTTTACGAATCGGGCTCCTGAACTTGAATGTCTTCTAAAGTTATTTTTATTTTACATTCTAGTAATGTGATGTATGATCCATCCTCATACGGAACTCCGTTTCATAAATGACAACATTGGTTATGGCGTGGTGGCCACCCGGTTCATTCCGAAAGGAACGATTACCTGGGCTCTTGATAAACTGGACAGGATCTTTACTCCGTTCCAGGTACAGACTATGGATCCGTTATACCGCCGCATACTGGATACATACACCTACCGCAATCCCGAAGGTAATTATATCCTCTGCTGGGACAATGCCCGTTTCGTCAATCACAGTTCCAACTCAACCTGCATCACGACTGCTTATGAATTTGAGATTGCTGTCCGCGATATCCATCCCGGAGAACAATTAACAGATGACTACGGGTATCTGAATCTGGATGAACCTTTTGAGGTTGTTCCGGAGGAGGGCACCGATCGTATCATGATCTATCCCGATGACCTGATCCGCTATTATCATGTCTGGGATGAAAAATTGCTGAACGCTTTTGCCTTCATGCCCCAGGTAACGCAACCTCTCGCCCCTATCCTCGATAAACATATTCTTGAAAAAGCCGGCCGCGTTTCCAGGGGGGAGGAAAAGATGGATAGTATCCTGAATTGTTATTACCCGACGCGCGGAAGGATTAACGGAGAAGCACAGCATATTCTCGTCCGATCGCCAAAGGTCTCCTACCCCTTCTGAATAACCTGCGATCCGACAAAGACCATCAGGTCCGTTTCAACAGCTTCACGGTCTTTCCAGAAGTTACGGCTGAACACCATTTGGTACTTCCAGTTCTTCTTTTTTAACAACGCAGGCGTATAGGCATTCACATCTTTCGCCGACAGGCTTGAAAAATAACGGGAATCATCCGTCAGGATTACAGCCAGGTGCTCATCCGCTTGCGTGACGTTGATATCCGTAAACGGAAGGGTGTTCTTTTCAAACGTAAATTCCTGCATCCGCTCCCTGCTCCATTGCTGCAGCCGGCTGCTGAGATACCAGTCCGCGGAATGATTGGATCGCTGGCTTGATCTGGGCCTGTATTTACCTTCGTCAACATCCTGCGCGTATTCGAGATACTTCCGCAAGAGTTTTGGACCTTCGTTTTTGATCTCATCAACTTTTAATTGGCCTGGCGAAATACTGGCGATCAGGATGATCTTTTCGCGCGCGCGGGTAATCGCCACATTTAACCGGTTCTCTCCACCAGTCCCGTTGAGGCTTCCGAACTGCATCATCATCCTGCCCTGTTTATCCGGTGCGTATCCAATGGAAAAAATAATGTAGTCCCGTTCGTCTCCCTGAACGTTTTCAATGTTCTTGACAAACAGTGTTGACGGAATGGGTTGCCCCGTAGCCAGTGATTCCGCTTCCAGCATATCGAGTACCAACATCTGCTGCGGGGCGTTGAACGTCACCACACCGATATCTTTCGCGGGCTGCCTGCCGTGGATTTCAAAAACTTTTTTCGCCACCGCGGACGCTTCCGCTTCATTTGTCTGGTCTTCCCATACGCCGTTTACACGGATGTATTCAATTGCCGGTTCGCGCAGGTTGATTATTTCGCGGTCCGGTAACAACTGTAACCTGTTGTCATAAAAATGTGTATTTGAAAAATCGATCAATTCAAGGGACTTGCTCCGGTAATGACCCTGGAGGTGTACGGTAGAGAGGTACCGTGCCGATAGCTCCAGCAGGGAGTCGACTTCCAGGTCGGGAATATCCGTTTCCTCTTCCCAACGCGTCTGGTACAATTCGCTGGGACGAAGCTGCTTGTCATCGCCTGCTACCAACAGTTGTTTTCCCCTGTACATAGCGGGAATACCTCGCTCCGAAAAACACTGAGATGCCTCATCGAATATCACGATATCAAACAACTCGGTCATCGGAAAGATAGCCGACACAGCCTCGGGCGACGCCATCCAGCACGGTATGAGTTGAAACAGTTCATAATGGAAAGTGGAGATCAGTTTCCGGATAGGCCAGATCTTCTTCCTCTTTGTGACCTGGTGCTGGAGGTCGCGGTATGTCACCATGTTATTCAGCCGGTTGAATTCCAGGCTTTCATAAACGCGTTCGCGGGCTCTTACCAGGAGGATCTGTTTACTCAGTCCCTGCTTCTCTTCAAGCAACTCCTCCAGTTCGTGCTGCGAAGATTCCATCTTCATGGAAGAGACGGACCGCAGTATGGGATATTTGGTCTCAATATGATCAATCCACGCCAGGCGGATACTGTTTTGAAAAAGTATTTCGCTTTCCGTGGCATTCCATTCGCCCAGTTTGTCATAGAGCTTAAAAATCGTTTCCTTTTCGTAAAACTTCAGATCTTCTTTTAAGCGGTCGTATTCGCACAGGCTGTCAAAATCACGTTGCAGTGTTTTCCGGTAGTCGTGTTCCTTCGACGGCTCCAGGATAAGTTGCCTGATCTGAAAGGGTGTGAGGTGCTTTTCCCATACCCTGATTTTTTCAGGGACGTCTTTAACCAGTAAGAGCAGTTCGCGAAGCAGTATCGTGAACTCCTTGCGGGAGTACTTTTGAACAGGAATGGTACGATTGATTTCGCGAAGGGTGTTAAAAACAATTTTCGCACGCATGGCGAGTTTTTGTTTCTGAAACCAGGTTTTCAGTTTTTCCTTGTTGTAGTCCAGCGGAAGGTCGACAAGCCAGCTCTTGTTTTTGAGAGAGGTGAGATGGTGTTCCAGGTTCAGGCGACTGTCTATCCGTTGTTCCAGTTCATTTAGTCCGCTCCTGTTGTAGGGCAGATCGTTTGACACGAGAACACGTTTGACATAAAACTTCTCCTTCGAAAACAATTCCCAACGCAGACGCCGTACGAGGGTACCACGCGCATCCATACATTGCTGGAGTACGCCCAGGAATTTCCCGAGCTGATCGTTTGGTAACGTGATCTCGGGAGGATGATCGCTGAAGCAGTTCATGCTTACGCGTTCCACGTTCGAGAACCACAACAAGCTTGTTTCATCATCTTTCTCATCGATCATTGCCCGAAAGTACGCGTACGTATCTTCATCTTTAAGGACACTGATCATTCCCAGGATCTCTTCCTCCTTGTGAAGTAACGATGAGCAGTCTTCCAGATTCAGTGGTGTACCGATCAGTTTTTCCACTTCATCGGCGATCTCCTTTTGAAAGTGAGGTATGTCCGAGATCGTTTTTTCGATCTCCTGCTGGTCTGCGTACCGGAGGTTCGAAAAGGATTTGCGATCTCTCCATTCGTAGTGACGGTCCTCCATCCAGGAGGCATAGTTTGTGTACGCCTTCAGTCTTCGCAGGAAAGATTGCAGTTCGTGAAACGAAAAGTACTGGTACTCCTGCTTGATATTTATCGCGGGAGCCGACAAATCGGAAGTGAGGTATAGTTCCTTCACGGAGATACCGCATTCTTTATCATCGAACAGGGCAAATTTGAATTCCTCGAGTTCTTCTGTGATCTGATCGATTCTTCTGCAAAGCTGGAAAAACCTCCTCTCCGTTTGAATCACATCGATACTCCGGTTTTCGGCTTTAAACATTTCAATGCCATCTACCTGTTGCGCGATCTTGGAAAAAATTTCTTTCCGGTCATTTCTGAAATCATGCACCAGTCCCAGAAAATCGCCGAGGCCGATGTCCTTCAGTCTTTCATATACCACATCCAATGCGGCGCGCTTCTGGCAGACGAGCAACGCTTTTTTTCCCGAGGCGATCGCATCGGCCAGCAGGTTGCAGATCAGCTGGGATTTTCCCGTTCCCGGGGGGCCCTGCACTACAACGGAGTGCCCGTTCTTTATCGCCTTGATAGCTTTCTCCTGAAACGCGTCGAGTACAAATGGTGTATAAATATTCTCTTCACTGATATCCTGCTGCGGTGGTACGGCTGGTAAACCGGTGTTCTTACGAAGGAAAAAGTCTTCCAGGTCATCGAGGGAAGCGTTGTCGATGAGGTGCAGGTAGTCCGGAACCAGTTGGGAACCGGCTTGCGGGAATATTCCCAACACCGCTTCGGGAAAAAGTTTGAGTTCGCCGTTTTGATGATTTGTATCGAACTCGTCTTTTTTAAACTCGTGAAAGGCGATCAGTTCGTCGTGAAAATTCTCGGGATTAAAATTGATCTCGATCTTGTCTTTCAGCAGCTGGTATAGCCCCGTCCTGAAAACAGTGCTGTCGGTATCGAACTCTTCAAAGTTCGTATCGAGCAAATCTTCCTCGAGTTTTACCTGGTTATAAAAAGCAAAAGCGAGCAGAAAGGATTTGTTGAAGGTGATACCCGCATCCTTACGGGGCTGAAGAACCCAGTGTTGTCCCTCCTGTATGATGGAGACCGGAAAATAAAGCAGCGGGCATCTGGCCATTGAGCCATCCGAAAATTTTCCCCGTACAAACGGCCATCCGACATGCAAATCGTTGGAACCTCTTTCTTCGAATATAAACCGATCGATGCGCTGAAGCTTTTTGAGTTTCCTGCTCACATTATTGTTAGACTCCATCCGGCTGTCTATCACCTGGCAAAGCTTTTTGTTCTTACCCGCAATAAGGGAATTGATGATTTCAAACGAACGTTCTCCGTTCAAAAAGCTCAGTTCATGCACATCCATCAATTGCTCCGCAGCCAGCCTCAGCAATAAAAGAGAACGGTTGTTACCCGACAGGTTAGTTAGCCGCCGCAGGTAGGTGGAGAGAATATTTTTGGAAGTACCAGTCATCGATTTTTGTTTTGCAGATGAAATGCAGAAAAATTTCCGTCGTTACATTATACTAATCATCCATCGTCAAATATGGCGCGATTTTCCGGATGGTTTTATCGTCCATACCGTGTATCTTTCGAAGATCATCCATTGTTTCAAATCTGCCATGCTGAAATCGGTAAGCGACAATGGATCTGGCTGCTTCCCTGCTCAAATAGGGATGAGCGGCCAGAATACGCTCACCGGCTGTGTTTACAGGGATTTGCGATGGTGTAAAACCGGAAGCGATAAAAGAATTCGTCGATAGCCTGTTGACGACAGTGGAGTCCAGACCGAATATTTCAGCTACTTGTTCCATCCTTATAAAACCACCCAACGCGTCGCGGTATTTCACAATACGGAGTGAAAGTTTTTCACCGATCCCGCGAATCGTTTTCAGTTGCGCCGTATCCGCCAGGTTAAGATCGAATTTTTCCACCACCGGAGCCGCCGGCTTTTTATGTTCAAATACCTTTTTGGTTTCAGTATGTCGTTTCTCCGGGCTGCTCTTTTCGGGCAAATCGATAAAAGCATAAAGCCGCTCATACAACGCCGAATCAATCCCATAAATTTTAAGGAGGTCGGACTTCACACGGAACTTTCCGCCTTTATCGCGGTACCGGGAAATTCTGGCGGACAAGGACGTTGAAAACCCCAGCCTGACCAAGTCGCTTTCCGTCGCCTGGTTCGGATTAAAATGAAACGGATCCGGAACCACTGCGTTTTTTTCAGGGGTTTTGCCGGCGGCAAGGTCGGTTTCCCATATCTGAACCAGGCTGTCAAGCTTCGCACGGTCCGATAAAAAATCGTCTGTGTTTTTGCTCTTGTACCAGCGCCAGGCCGGCTCCGAGAAAATAATCAGGGCCAGGAGCGGGATCAAAACAATAAATCCATTCGCCTGGGAATGGGACAGCCCGAAAAATTCTCGCACCCAACGTTTAAAAGAGATCATAACAAACAACCGGTCGTCTAAACTCGCATTTTTTTTCCGCCGAACATAGTTTTTTCAGGTTGGCGGTAGCGTCAAAAACGCCCTTCACCCATAAATTTGCTCTTTATGCGGAAAACCAAAAATGAACTTTGAACGTAATAGTGGCATGAACAAAAATTGCCTTATTTATAATAATTCTAAATTAAGGTTTTATTGATTTTTGTCACCCATGGATTTCCCGCAGCCTTTACTTTTGCTACACGAATGACACAAAATTTTAAAGCCTTAGTCCTTACCTATAAGACAGCGCCCGTGGCTGTTCGCGAGCAGGTATCGCTGAATGAAGAAGCAACCAAAAAGCTCCTCCATTTTATCAGGGATTTTACTACGGCTTCGGATGTCCTCGTCGTTTCCACATGCAACCGTACTGAAGTTTACTACCTCGGTGAACCGGATTTTTCCCAAACTATTTTTAAAGGTATTTCCCTCATTAAAAATACCGGGCCGGAATTCGAGGAACACTTCACTCTTTATACCGACCAGAAAGCCGTGCAGCATTTATTCGATGTCGCCATGGGACTGGATGCACAGGTAATCGGAGATCTGCAAATCTCCGGTCAGGTAAAAAAAGCTTATCAATGGAGTGCGGACGAAAACATGGCGGGACCATTCCTGCACAGGTTACTGCACACGATATTTTTTGTTAACAAAAGGGTTGTTCAGGAAACCGCATTCCGCGATGGAGCGGCATCGATCTCCTATGCAGCAAAGGAGCTGGCTGAGGACCTGACGGCAGGTATCCGCGAACCAAAAGTGCTGGTGGTTGGTGTCGGCGAGATCGGACAGGATTTTTGCCTTAACCTCGTCAACTCCCGTCTTGGACACGTAAAGATCTTAAACAGAACCCTTGACAAGGCGGAAAAGCTGGCTACCCGTTGTGGCTTTGAATTTGGCGGGATAGAGGAACTGGCATCCGAGATCGCCAAGGCTGATATTATCATAAGCTCCGTATCCGGAACCCACCCGTTGATCACGGTGGATGTCCTCAGGAATATCGACATTATCTCACACAAATATTTCATCGACCTTTCCATGCCGCGCAGTATCGATCCCGCGATCGAAGAGCAGGCCGGTGCGATCGTATATAACCTCGATGATATCCGGGAAAAGACGAACGAAGCCGTTGAAAAACGCAGGGCTTCCATTCCGCAGGTACAGGCCATCATCGCCGAAGCAAAAGCGGAGTTCGACGACTGGTCGAAGGAAATGATCGTATCCCCTACCATTCAGAAGCTGAAGAATACACTGGAACAGATCCGCAAGGAAGAGCTGACGCGTTTTCTGAAAAATGCAAAACCCGAAGAGGCAGAAAAGCTGGAAGAAATGAGCCGGTCATTGATGCAGAAAATCCTCAAGTACCCCGTACTTCAATTGAAGGCAGCCTGCAAACGCGGCGATGCTGAATCGCTAACCGAATTGTTGCACGAGCTCTTCAACCTCGAGAATCACCCCGAAAAATCAGGCAAGTAATCGCCGGTGCATTGCACCCCTGATCTAGCAAAAGAACGTGTAAGTAACCAGTTAAGAGAGAACGGTCATGTACTCCTTTTCTGAGACAGTATATTTGTTCCTCAACTGGTTCGGATTTATTCCGTATTTCCGTTTGAACGCGGTGGAAAAATGATTCGGGTTCTTATACCCGACGATTCCGGATACCTCATTGACCAGTATATTATCCGATAACAGTAATTGTCTGGCGTGCTCCATCCTGAGATCGTGCAGGTAGTCAAATACCGTAGTACCGAACAACTCTTTAAAACCTTTTTTAAGTTTGAATTCATTTAATCCGAATGAACGGGCAAGGTTTTTCAAGGAGTGTTCGCCCCTAAAAGACCGGTCTAAAAAATCGCGCAACGCATATAAGGTATCGCGATCTGCCGCTTTAATTTTTTTAGGTGAACGATGATACCTTTCCCTCTCCAGTTGATTCAATTGCAGGGCGATGAATTCGATAACCTTTGCTTCCATAACAAGGTTTCTCAGGTTTCCCTGCAGCGGACAATTCAGCATACCATTTACAATGTGAACCATTGCCGGAGTCATTTTCATGTCGTCCGAGGCGCCGCAGATCAGCTCATTGTTAAGGAGCCGGGCCTTAAGTTCAGCCGACCATTTCTCATCGTCGCACAGCAGTGTGGCAAAATAGGCGCGATCCACTGAAAAATGAAGAATACTCAATACCTCCTGGGCATGCACGTAATGATCTGCAAAATGGCCGGGCTGATAGATAAAATTCTGCATGCCCTTCCGCATAATCACTCTTTCATCCATTCCGAAAAAATCGGTTTCAATCGTTCCGTCCAGGAAAACACAGGTATCAACGGTTGACACAGTACTATCCCTTTTCTGAAGATTCAGGTTACAACGGACCTGGGCGTCGAACTTCACTACGTGAATATCCGGAAGAGAAAAATCGCTGATCGTCATTTGTCCCCACTCCCCGCCAACGGCCTGGCGGGCTGCCAATTCAGGGCTTGTCTCGTTCGAATGGCTGAGTGGGGCCGGGATGAACGTGGAATAATCAACGGGTAAGAACTCGTTCGTGCTATGCATAATCCCTTTGGCGGATAAGTTGCTCCGTTTAACGTAGGCTCCACCCGAAGGTTTGCCCGTAAAAGGGCTAAAAAACCTGATTCCATTCCATATGTTCAAGAAGATTCTTAAAGTTACGGGTATCGTTGCCGGTGTTATCGTCGTGATCGCCGCCGGATACTACACAAAAGTTTATATCAGTACGGAAAAGCGCATGCACACAAAATACGATGTAGAGGTGCAGGCCATCCGCATAAACACAGATTCGGCAGCCATCGCCCATGGTGCCCGGCTTGCAAATGTTAAAGGCTGTACAGAATGCCATGGAGCGGACCTGGGCGGAAAAGTTTTTGTCGACGATCCGGCGCTGGGCCTCCTTATTGCTGCTAACCTGACCAAGGGCAAAGGTGGACGCCCGTCAGATTATGGCGCACAGGACTGGGTACTGGCGTTGAAACACGGATTAAAAAGAGACCGTACCCCGCTGTTGTTTATGCCCGCTCATGAATTCACATGGCTGAGCGAACAGGATATGAGCGCTATCGTGGCCTATTGCGCCAGCGTTCCCAACGTCGACCGTGAACTTCCGGAGAACAATCTCGGGCCGGTGGCAAAAATCCTGGCGGACCTGGGTAAACTACCGCTTTTCCCCGCGGAGATGATCGATCACACCCGCACGCTGGTCAAAGAAGTAAAAGCGGAGATCTCCGCCGAATACGGAAAATACCTCGCCACATCGTGTCAGGGCTGTCACCGCGAGAACATGAAAGGGGGCGAGCCCGTTGCACCCGGTTTCCCGGTCGTAGCGGATATCAGTTCCTCCGGTCTCCCCGGGAAATGGACAGATGAGCAATTTATCAATACCCTGCGCAGCGGAGTGACACCGGAAGGAAAAGTCCTGAAGCCTGAAGAAATGCCCTGGCCGATGGCCAAGGAGTTCACCGATCTGGAACTGAAAGCACTGCATCTCTATCTCAATTCGAAATAACGACCCCCGGGATGGATGGAACACGCCATCCCGGTTTTTATCTCCCACCGCCTCCTTTCCTGTAATTTTCTTTCCCTACCTTCGACTCATTGATCAAAGACCGTTTCCCCTTGGCAATAGAGGAAGAAAAAAAATTCATTAGCCTAATTAACGAACATCAGGGGCTGATCCACAAGATCTGTATCATGTATGAGAATGATCCGGATGTTCGAAACGACCTGTTCCAGGAAATTGTATTTCAGTTGTGGAAGTCTTTCTCTTCTTTCCGGGGTGAGTCCAAGATCACTACCTGGATGTATCGGATCGCCCTGAATACCGCTATTTCCGGTTTTCGAAAGCAAACGAGGAACGTGAAGACGGAAGACCTGAAGGAAATGCATTTTAATATCAGCGATTCCTGGGGTGAAGACAGGGAGGAAAATATTCAACGGCTTCAATGGGCGATCAGGCAACTTTCGGAGATTGAACGGGCGATGATCATGATGGCCCTGGAAGAAGTGCCCTATGAAGAGATAGCCGAAACAATCGGTATTACACAAAATAATGTACGGGTCCGGATGAACCGCATCCGGGAAAAATTAAAAAAACTTATGTCTAACTGACCATGGAACTGGACGAGTTAAAAAGTATCTGGAAAATGGGGGCACCTTCCTTTCAGCCCAAAGACGAGGACGAGATAGCGGCGATGCTGAAAGGAAAAAGTACATCGATTGTCGACAAGCTGAAGCGCAGTGCCTGGTTCGAACTGATCTTCACCGTCGTCGTGAGCATCGGGCTACTCATATACGCTCTCACGCTTCCCCTGGGCGCGCTGAAGTGGATTTCCATTTCTATCCTGGTCATGTTCCTGGCCTACACTTTTTACTATGTAAAAAAACTGATGGTCCTGAACCATTTTGATCCCGGAAACGAAAATATCCGCGCGCACCTTACTTCATTGATCGATAACCTGTCGGGATACCTTAAATTCTATAAGAGAAGTTATACGGTACTGTATCCGGTCTTCTTTTGTCTTTTCCTGTTATTCATCGCTTTTGAGCAAGGCTGGGACAATTTTGTGGAAAATATAGCCAAGCCAATCGTTATCATTAACCTGTCAGCACTCGCTGCGTTTTACTTTTTCATGAGTACATGGGTCGTCAACTGGTATGTCAAAAAATTGTACGGCAACCATCTTGAAAAACTTAAAAAACTGCTGAATGATATTCACGGATAACATAAAAAGAACCCGCACTTGTTTACTGATTGCCGTAGCGGCACTCATCAGCTTCGGAAAAGTTGTCGCCCAGAAAGCTCCTGTTGAAAACTCCGTATTCTGGGAGGTGTCGGGTCAGGATCTTAAACATCCTTCCTATCTTTTTGGAACATTCCACTTGATGGGCTCACGCTACATCGACAGCCTTACACATGTGGTAACAAAATTCAATACCTGCAAAACGGTCGTGGGCGAGCTGCTTCTGGACAGTACCATGACCATGAAGATGATGGCAGCGGCACGCCTGGATGGAACAACCCTGGATCAGTTGCTGAGTCCGGAGCATTACAAACAAACCGCCGAATGGCTGAAGGAACTCTCCGGATACGACCTCCGGATGTTCAACGGCATGAATCCAATGACCATCCAGCTCTTCCTGATGACGATGCTTCAACAGCAGTATTTTCCCATGGACATGAACCAGGAGACTCCGATGGATATGTACTTTCAAAACGAAGCAAAACAGGACAAAAAAAAACTGGTCGGACTGGAAACATTTGACGTCCAGGTGAACGCCTTATTCCTGCAATTCAGTCCCGAGAGACAGGCGGAAATGCTGTCGGGCTTCGTGAAAGAAAAAGAAAAAGCAAAATCGGAACTCATCACCATGAACCGGTATTACCGCGAAGGCAACCTCACGAGACTTCAGCAGCTACTTACCGATGAGAGCTATTCGGAATCGGAATCCAAAGTGATGCTGGATGACCGAAACAAAAAATGGATGGAGCAGATACCCGGCCTGATGAAAGAACAACAGACCTTTGTCGCTGTTGGCGCTCTTCACCTCGCCGGTGAAAACGGGCTGGTGAACCTGCTGCGAACAGCCGGCTATACAGTAAAACCGGCCCAGGCAAGGTAGATCACATGAGAATTTTCTTTAATCCATTCCGGAGCGCCAGCGCGATCGTATCCCATTGGCTGGTGCCCGCATACTTCTGATTAACTTCTATTTCTATTCCCGAATACCAATCGTCACTGAATTGCGAACGCAGATAGGTCGTCAATCCGTCATCGATTCCCAGGTAGGGTTCGTTGTATCGTACGAAAAAGGCAGGCAGGTGGTCTTCGATGCCGGCGGCGTACAACCTGCAGAACTCTGCTTCACTCTTCCGATCCGGGTCAAACAACAGACCGATATCCACTTCACGGCTCACGCCGTTCCAGACCGGGGTAAACGAATGAATGGACAGGTGTACCGTTCTCTTCTGCGATCCGCGTATCAGCTGCTCGATCGTATTCCGGTAAGGGTGATAGTACCGTTGAAGGGCATCCTCCCGTTCTTGCAGGTTCAGTGCCTGCGAAAATTCGGAGAAAAGCGAATCACTTGAAAGCGAACGGTTTGGTTCAACCAGGAGCCGGGTTGTCTCGCATTTAAAAAGGGGCACGTGAAATTCCGTTGACAAGGACGAAGCTATTTCGAGCGCGCCGGGGTCCCAGCCACGGTGAGTAAGCAAAACGTCTTCCCGTCCTTCAAAAAGGTACGTGTACGCCGCCGGCACAACATTTCCCGCATGTTCGCAGGAGATGATTAGTTGTAAATTCGTGAACATTGATCGCCAGAAATGCGGGACCAGGGAACCGCGGTTAACATTTCACCCCAATCTCCTATCTTTTTACCCCATGATACGTACAAATGCAAACCCTGTGACCACTTTTAAGGATTATAAATGAGATCACCGTCACCTGTTATCCTTCAAAAACTCCCGGAAATGAATTGGCGCGAACACCTGAATTCTCCATTCCCTTTTTATTTAAATGATGATCGCAAAAATATCGGATTTATAGGCTCCATAAGCCTTTTCGTGGTTTTCTTTCTCCACGTTTACCACCCCGAGCACGGCAATCACGTCGCTCTTACTATTCCCCAGAAGTTCCTGTTCGGGGGTGTAACGTTTACGGTGCTCTTTATTAATATCGTGATCCTGCCGAAAATATATCCCCGGGCCTTTGATCCCACGTCCTGGACGGTAAAAAAATACATCTGGTTCACCCTGCTCCATTGTGTTCTGATCGGCCTGGCGAGCACCTTGATCGACGAGTTCATTATTTGCCCGCAACGTTCGCTCTGGGAAAACGTCGTCGGGGCCAATACACAAGTAGCTCAGACCGGCCTGATCGTCATCACCATTATGACCCTGTTTCTGAGAAACAACCTGTTGAAACAAAACCTGAAGAGCGCTATCCGCGCCAATCTTGAACTGGACAAGATCAAAACCCTTAAAAAAGAGGTTGCCCGTCAGGATGTTGCATCCCTGCTCACCATCTATTCGGAGACGAGTGAGACCCTGAGCTTTCACCTTCCGCATTTGCTCTTTGTGGAAGCGGACGATAATTACTCTACCATCGTATGGCGAAACGAAAGCGGTATTCAAAAAAAATTGCTGCGGGTAAACCTGAAGAATATGGAAAGCCAGATCAACAACGATTTTGTGATCAGGTGTCATCGTTCCTACATCGTTAATGTACACGCCATCAGCAATATCGCCGGTAACACCAATGGCTACAAGCTCCATATCCTGGATACGGACATAACCATCCCGGTGTCCAGGCCCAAGGGAAAAGACGTGATCGAAAAGATCCACCAGCTCAAGAGTATGATGGAGCTTGCCTGATCGCCCCGGAAAACGTGCTGTTCACCCCGGCACAGACTTCATTCACAACATCGCCTCCTCCATCCACTTCATTTCGCATCAATTTGCCGATCCCGCTCTGTTCTTTCGCGTTATCGGGACAAACCCCACTGTTATGAAAAAAATCATACTTACTGCGCTCCTCGGTATTATTACCATGGCAGAAAATTTTGCACAGGAAAAAATTGCACCAAGAACCGAATTTACACTCGGGCTTTCAACAGCTGTCCTCGAACTGAAGCAGGGAGGTACCGGCGACATAACCGTAAACCTGAACCGGTCCAAAGGGTATTCCAGGTCTAACGCCGTACTAACGTTATCATCCGGTCTGCCGGAAGGTGTATCGGTTACGTTCGAGCCGGCAACCGGTGTGATGGAAAAAAGTATCGCAACAGTATCGGTCGCGGAACATACTAAGCCCGGCAACTACATGATCATCGTGAATGGAACAATTCAGCACAAGAATAAAGGCGCCACGCTAAAACTGATCGTCGGCGAACGTACGGCTGCCGGGGTAGTCACCTCCATACATTGACACCGGTGATCCCGGAGCGATCGGTAAAAATTCGAACCAAGTACTTGTCGATCTGAAGCTATTAAGCAGATTGTCATTTATTTGCAGATATCCTCAGACGTAGTACAGGCATGTCAGGCAACTTTCCCTAATTCTTAATTACATTTCACAACTAAGAGCGGCCTGCAATTTGACATAGGCTTGTATGGAGTAATAGCTGTTGACTCAAATACATCCATTTTTTGATCGTCACCTTTTTTTGCAAATTGGTGACATGAAAGAAGGTGTGCACAGTTCTATTGAATCAACTATTTCAAAGCGAAAGGCGGGAGAGATATTGTTTCAGGCAGATTTCAGAGGAAAAGGAACACAGGTCGCCATCAAAAAGGCTATATCCAGGAAGCGGATCTAAACCACAAACATCCTGTTTTCCGCAAGGCATGCGGACAGTTTTTTATAGGTATCGATCACGTTTTCCCGACCGGGGTCCGTACCATTCGATTTAATAATACGCTGCGCCAATGTTCCCTGTTTGAGGATAACATCCAGCTGAGGTTTCCATTTTTCCAGTGAACCGTCACCCTGGTTAGTCATCCGTTCCAGCAAATGACGCCAGAGTTCGGCTGCCTTTGCTTCTTTTCCGGGAAATTCGAATAAACTCAGGTATTCGGTATTAGTGATCCAGGCGTCCTGACCCTTTTCGGTGGTTTGATCCAGAAGATGGGCCAGGACTTCTGTTTTCCATTTCATCTGGGACTCATGATCGGCAAATTTACCCGATGTGAGCGCTTTGATGACTTCGATAACCAACGTTACGATTGCGAGGTCGGCTGACGGGCATTCCTGGATGTCCATGATCCGTATTTCTATCGACCCCCTGTCGAACCGCGGGATAGCTCCCCGGGAGTTGACCCAGATGGGGTTGAGTTCGTGCTCCGGATCAAACGGCGCGATATCGCTTTTGATTTTTTCATAGATCGTGTTGAGGTAGTTACGGCGGGAAAAGACCGCCTCGGGAATGACCTTGCCGGTGATGGAGGGAATACGCGACTGATTTGTTTTGTAGTATTTAAGGCGTGTATCCAGCAGACCCGTCAGCTTGCCATCCAGCATGGGGGAACTCGCGCACAGGGCCGGTAGTAACGGAAGCACCAGGCGAACAGCGGCATGAAGTCTGGCAAATTCCTCATCGTCGTAAAAAGGAAGGTTAAGGTGTGTACTCTGAAGGTTAGACCACCCGTGACCCTTACAATCGAATATCCTGTTGTAAATTGTATATACTTCGTTGTTTTCATGAGGCCACAGTTTGGTTTCCGTCATCGGGTCCATAAAGGGATGGGCCGCCGTGGGCATCAGCATGGTATTCCATTCCGAGAGGATCGAATTGATACGGCGGATATTTACCCCGAATTCCGCATCCAGTTCGAAAAAATTACTTTCCGGTTTTGTTGACTTCAACTCGACCACATGAAGCACCAGCTCATTAGACCAGGTAACCATTCCGTTATCAACGTCGCTGCCATACGATCCCAGCACATGCTTGATCAGTTCGTCCGTGATGGGTTTTATGGCGAGCGTGTCGCGGTCGACGAGCATGTATTCCAGCTCGACGCCATATCCCTGGAACAGGTGAATTCGGGAAGGTTGGGTCATTATTTTTCCGCTTTGATCTTACTTAAAAAAACTTCCATGATCGTGGAGTATAATTTGTCCTTCAGGATCTTGTCTTCCATTCCCGAATCGATATTGGGATTGTCATTTATTTCGATCACATAGAATTTTCCCTCGACCTCTTTCATATCCACACCATATAGGCTGCGGCCAACCAGTGCTGTGGCCTTCAGCGCCGTACGGATCAAACCGGACGGCGCCTGGTCTACCGCGATGGATTCCACCTTGCCTTCCTGATTTTGTTTTTCCGTATTCCAGTTGACGATCTGCCAATGTTCGGTGGCCATAAAATATTTACAGACATACAGGGGTTTCCCGTCTATAATCCCTACGCGCCAGTCGAACGGCGTGGGTAAAAATTCCTGGGCGATGAGCAGATCCGATTTCTGGAACATCGTGTTGCAAACCTGTTTGTACTCTTCCTCATTCTTGATCTTAAAAACCCCTTTGCTGAAAGCGCCGTCCGGTTGCTTGAGGATAAACGGATAAGGTAATTTTCCGGCGAGGGTCTTTTGATTTTCCCTGCTGACGACAAAGGACTTGGGTGTCAGTATCTTGTTGGCTGTCAACAGTTCATTAAGATACACTTTGTTCGTGCATTTCAGGATCGACTCCGGATCATCGATTACCGTGAGCCCCAGGGATTGCGCTTTCTTTGCGAAGCGGAAAGTATGATGATTTACAAAAGTTGTTTCGCGGATGAATAAGGCATCGTACTGGATCAGCTCGTCGAAATCCTCCCGGGTGATCAATTCGACATTAAATCCGGCCTGATCGCCGGCTTTGACGAATTTTTGAATTGCTTTTTCGTCGGAGGGAGGGTTGGGATCGTTCGGGTCGATCAGGATAGCCATATCGTATTTTTTCCGGTCTGGCCTGACATCGCGTTTGCGTTGCAGGTAGCGCTCTGCGGCCATGCGCAACAGTGGTTTGTCCTCCTCGGGGACTTCACCGAGGCTCAGTGGCTTGATACTCTGGAGTACCCATTTGCTTCGTTTGGTAAACGTAGCGATCAGGCAGGGCGCCTGGATGTATTGAAACAGCTGCTTCGCCAGCTTATTCAGGTTTTCCTCCTGTGTAATTCCAAAGTAGATGTCGAATTCGATTTTATCCTTCGTCACGTTTTTAAACGACGATTGGATCAGGTCATTAAAATCCTCGAGGTCCTCGCGGAGGATGGACGGGAACCGGAGGTCCTGAATCGTTGAAACACCCGGCAGTACCTTATGTCTTCGCGCTTCGGCAAGCAGGGAAACATAATACCCCATGCTTTGGTACTGGTAGGATTTACACAGGTTGATTACTTTCAGTCCCCTGGATTCTTCGTAATCGTCTCCGGAAATATAACCGGAGGGTGTAATGACGTCAACGTCTTCCATGTTGAATTGCCAGCTGTCGGGATTTTCAACTATGATGAGTTTTGGCATGAGTCTTTTTATCTTTTGGTTCGATCACCAATAAATTCGCGTCGTATGTGACAATACCTAACATGATACTGTTAATCAGGCGGGGGAAACTTACGCTGTAGACCTGGCCTTTACCCAGAGGGTTGGGTTCCATGGGGTCCGCGATATATGCACAGTTCTTTTCTTCGTCATATCCCGTAATAACGACGAAGTGCCCGGATGGTTCTCCCTTGATGCTGTCATAAATATCGAATTGCGGAATTTCCCTCGCCGTACCATAAAGATAGGTCGCGCTCAGGCCGGTTAATATGGGTATTGATCTTTTCAGATAGTCCTTGATAAGGTCTTCATCCAGTTCGGAGTTAAGCAGCTCGCCGCCCGACTCCAGGAATCTGATATACGCTGCGGATGCAACCTGGAGTTTCCGACGCTTGTGTTTGAAAGCCATTTGAGCGCGCAGGTGCCGGACCATTTTTTTGGATGAGTCCTTGAACCAGGTGGGATCGAACACGTTGAGGTTGTAAGTATAGATGTGGGCCTTATAACCGCGCTTTAACGCGTGATGGCCAAGCATCACCGCCAGCGTTCCACCGAACTTAAGACGTTTAACCTCCCGGATCACTTCATCGAGGGGTACGATGTCACCGTAATAATTGTAAAGCGCCTGCAGGCATGTCGGGCCGCAGGTAACCTCGTCGGGTTGAGACTGGATATCGAAACCTAGAACTAGTTCTTTTTTCATACAAACAAATCCGGAAGTCAGACCAGTTTAAGCAGTTTACTGATCAACAGGTCGAAAACTTCCACTAAAATCAACACGATGATGATCAATTCCAACAAACTGCTCTCGCGCTGATTGATGATCTCCCTGAAAACACTGAGGTTATCTTCAATGATACGCAACGTATACTCTATTTCACTAAACCGGACCCTGAGGTCAAAATGTTTGATCAGGCCCTGGTGCAGTTTATCGAGGTACTCATCGTCCCATACCTGATCCGGTGCATCAAAGATGTAAATATTTTCGGCGATATCATTTTGTGTGTTCAGTGCCCGTCCCAGGAACCGCATCATGTTCTTCCTGCTGATCTTCAGTTTACCGGTTGCTTCCAGCTGGTTGGCAAAACCTTTGACCTCGGTCAGCAGGTTCTCCGTAACACCATGATAGTGATCCAAGGCGACGGACTGCGCCAGGTTGAACATCGTGATCCGGATCACCTTTTCGTCAACCTTGTCGAGAATTAATTTGGCAAAATCGAAAACAATTTGTTTGCCTTCCTGAACATCGATCTCGTGATCGTCGCGCAGCCAGTTTACAAAAGGAGTGCGTTGGTGCGATTGTACGGTTTTGATCGCCCATTTCATCTCGTCTTCCGAGTAGCCGGCAAAGACAATGACTCCAAAATTGAAGTAGTATTGATACTTTTCTCCGGCAAAACGATAAAACAGTTCCGAAGATGTGTCCGCCAGGGGTTTGATATCGAGGAATGTTTTTATCCCTTTTATGTCAAGCTGGTTGGAAACCAGAAATGCAGATAGTTTTACCGTCTGGGGCATGAAGAGGCCTTTTACTAAAGATATAAATTTAAATTAATGGGAGAGTAATTTCAGATTGCCGGAAATTGGAGAAATTGCCGATCCCGATACTTTTAACGCAGCCAACTATGAAAACAATTGCCCTGATTCTCGTCCTCCTTCTGTCGGTCGTAACCTCCTTTGCCTGGGGACCGACCGGTCACAGGGCAACCGGCCTCGTGGCGGAAAAATACCTCAGTAAAAAAGCTAAGAAGGAATTGATGCGTATCCTCAACGGTCAATCACTTGCGATGGCCAGCACCTGGATGGATGAGATCAGGTCGGACTCCGCCTACGACTATATGAGTGACTGGCATTGGGTTACGATCCAGGATGGCCAGACCTACGACCAAAGTGTAAAAAATCCCAACGGTGATATTATCCAAACGCTGGAGCGTATTATTGCCGAACTGAAATCGAAGAAGCTTTCAGCGGAGGAAGAGACCAAACACATCAGGATTCTGATCCACCTTGTCGGTGATATCCACCAGCCCCTACACGTCGGCGGTGGAAATGACCGCGGGGGTAACGACATCAAGGTATCATGGTTCCGGACGGACAGCAACCTGCACCGCGTCTGGGACAGCGACATGATAGACGACACACACCTCTCTTATACGGAACTGGGTGAATCACTTGACAAACCTGACGCCGCTAAAATAAAGTCCTGGCAGAAGATGTCGGTTCGCGAATGGGCAAACGAGAGTATGGGATACCGTGGCCGGGTGTACAGTTACGGAAACGGGAAGCTGGGGTACCGGTATGCCTACGAGAACTTTGATATTGTGCGTCAGCGCCTGCTTCAGGCGGGAGCGAGACTCGCCGGAGTGCTGAACGAGATTTACGGCTAGTCATGCCGGTTCGGGAAAAAGGAGGGATGTAACCTTCTCTTACAGCAGGTTGTTTAATTTCGCGTATTGCAGGAGGATAACCGTCTTCGCGTCCCTGATCTCCCCGGACGCGACCATGTCGCAGGCTTTGTCAAAATCGATCTCCAGTACTTCAATATTTTCGTCTTCGTCCACTCCGCCGCCGGCGGCAATTTTCTGATCGGGTGTATACTCCCCGGTAAAAAAGTATAGGATTTCCGTTACAGAACCGGGAGACATATAGAGGTCGAATATCTTTCTTACGTGACCGACCCGGTAACCGGTTTCTTCTTCTGTTTCGCGACGGATACATTCCTCGGGGTTATCGAGGTCAAGGAGCCCCGCGCAGGTTTCGATTAGCATACCGCTGTCGTTGCCGTTTACCAGGGTGGGTAGTCTGAACTGCCGGGTCAGGATCACGGTATGCTGTTGTGCATTGTAGAGGAGAATCGTGGCACCGTTTCCACGGTCGTAGGCTTCGCGGCTTTGGATCAGTTCCTTGCCCTGTCTGTCGGTGATGGAATAGGTGTACTTATAAAGTTTATACCAGTTCTGGGACAGCGTTTCTTTGTTGAGGATCTTGACGGTCATGGTAAATGAGTTGCTAAGGCTACCTACGTCTTTACGTGAAAGTAGTTTCGCTTGAGGTGCTGATAAATTTCCAGGCACACCCACGCATCGGTAGCGGCATACTCCAGTTGCTTTTCGGTAAGCGTGGATGCTTCCCAGTTCGATGTCTGAGCACTTTTCGATATTCTGAAACCCAATAACAATCCGGCCAGCTTCTTAACACTCTCCACCTGCAAACCCGACGCCTTCGCCATGGTCGACAACTCGATAAAAGAGACAGCCTGGAATTTGTTTAGTTTCTGAAGGGCCTTGATGTCGTCGTGGATCGCCACACCGGCTTTAATGATATCGGTATTTTCAAATATGGATACGATCTCGTCGGGCAGGCCGGTTTGATGCATCCGGATGAGAAATACTTTGTTGGGAATGGCCAGCTGAAGGAGCGCGACTTTATAGGATTGTCCTTTTTTAAAACTTGGCCGGGTCTCGGTATCGAAGCCCACGACGTCATGCTTTTCAATCTCCCGGAGAACGGAAGAAAGTTTCGAAGCATCAGTGATCACGCTGACCTTTCCTTCAAACGCTTTCAGCGGAAGCAGATTGAGTTCTTCGACAGTAATATTTGTTTTTGGACCCAGCTGATTTTGATCGGCGGGTTCGTCATCCTTCGATAAATGCATTAAAAAATCCGGATAAATCCTGTGTTTAAAAAATACCCAAACATCGAGCCTCTAATTTAAGTCAAAAAAATCAACTATTTTGAGGCCAGCTAAATCTAATTCCATGGCCAATTCCCTTTTCCGAAAGAAACCGCTTTCAGCTATCCTCAATGATGTCAAGCACGGGGTGGACGATGGGCATGGAGCGCCGGAGCTGAAGAAGGTATTGGGGGTACGCGACCTGACCTCCATGGGTATCGCCGCAGTGATCGGAGCCGGAATCTTTTCGACCATCGGACAGGCTGCTTATGATGGCGGACCGGGTGTAATTTTTCTCTTCCTCATCACGGCTGTCACCTGCGGGTTTACGGCGTTGTGCTATGCCGAATTTGCGTCACGGGTCCCGGTAGCGGGAAGTGCCTATACCTACTCTTATGTTACGTTCGGGGAGGTCATCGCATGGATCCTCGGGTGGGCGTTGATCCTTGAATACAGTATCGGCAATGTTGTGGTGTCCATTTCCTGGAGCAGCTATTTTGTTAACCTGCTGGAAGGAGTGGGAATTCATTTGCCCGCATGGCTCGGCACGGACTCCACTACGGCGAAGACCTTGTATGAAGCGGCTGTCGCTGCCGGTGAACCAACAGCGGGTATGGCATGGGTCACTGCGCCCATGGCAGGTAGTTTTAAATTTATCTGCAACCTCCCGGCCTTCGTCATTATCGTGCTGATCACGATGCTGGCATACGTCGGAATAAAGGAAAGCCGTTCGAGCGCGAATTTTATGGTTGGCCTTAAGCTCGTTGTCCTGGCGTTCGTCGTTGGCATCGGCGTCTTTTATATCGACACGGATAACTGGACGCCGTTTATGCCGAATAGTTTTACCGGCGTTCTCAAGGGAGTATCAGCTGTATTCTTTGCCTATATCGGATTCGACGCCATTTCGACGACGGCCGAAGAATGCGCCAATCCTCAACGCGACCTGCCGAGGGGGATGATCTATTCCCTTATCATTTGTACGCTGATCTATGTTGTCGTTACACTGGTGATAACAGGAATGGTGAATTATTCGGAGTTTGATACCGTAGCGGATCCGTTGGCCTATGTGTTTGAGAAGATCAACCTGAGCAAGATCGGTTTTTTTGTTTCTGTCAGCGCGGTGGTGGCTGCGACCAGCGTGTTACTTGTCTTCCAGATCGGGCAACCGCGCATCTGGATGAGCATGAGCCGCGATGGTCTGATGCCGAAAAAATTCGGAAAGATCCACCCGAAATACCAAACACCCGCTTTTGCTACCATCGTTACAGGTGTTATTGTGGCTATCCCCGCATTGTTTATAGAAAGCGGATTGATGACCGACCTCACCAGCATCGGAACCCTGTTTGCGTTTGCCGTGGTGTGCGGCGGCGTGCTGGTCTTACCCGCCAGGGAAAAAACAGCGCAGAAAGGTTTTGTCCTCCCTTACATCAACGGGCAGTGGATCGTGCCCGTCTTGTTCATCGTATTCATTTACGGTTTTCGCGAGCGGCTGACCGGATCTGTTACAAACCTCACTCACGAATCCCGGCAGGAAGTATTATTCCTGATTTTTATCGTCATGGCGGCAGTCATTACTTTCTTTTCATTTCTGAAGAGACTGTCCTTAATACCGGTGCTGGGTATGCTATGTTGTCTTTACCTGATGATCGAAATCCCCGCCAGAAGCTGGATCGTCTTTTTTGGCTGGATGTTGTTCGGGCTGGTGATTTATTTTTGTTACGGTTACTGGAAAAGCCGGCTTGTGGAAAAAAATGCATCGTGATACCGCTGACTTAGCATACGTTGCTGAAAGCAGTTTCATTTACGGTGGTGGTCGCTGGTCAGGTAGTGTTGCCGCAGGATATCCTCACCGAAGTCGCTGCCCTTTTCCCTGAGAATAGCGTGAATGTGATTTCCGTCATCCTGGAAACCTACGTTGTCATATTCAATGAGGAAGTCGGGACCATTGATAATATAGTAGTGGGGCTTGTTCCTCTCCCGGCTGCCTACCCACGCGAAATATACTTTGTCGAGCCCGGTCTTCAGGATCTCCTCGTACAGGCGGTGCGCCAGGGCATGATCAAAATCGTGGGTGTACTCCTGTATCAGTATCTTCAGCATTTCCCGCTGGTCGGCGTTAAATTCCCGGACTGAAATTCCATAATAGCCGGTTATCCGCTGGCTGGCGGTGGGGTTGGTTATAATGTCCTTCGGCACCTCCTGCTTCAGGATCGCTTTACTCTTTTGACTTTCCGTTAGAAAATTCAGCAGCATAAAACCGTAGTCTTCCTCCTTACTCAATACCCGCCACCCGGCGTACCTGGAAGTTTTTATCTGTGCCGGATCCGTTCCGATAAAAAGCGGCGATACGGAAACCGATGATCCCTTTACGGTCAGGTTAAGGGCGATGTGATGTCCTCCAAAACTGATTCCCCATGGATCCACATCCTGCGGGCTTCCCCAGACGGCAATAAAATAATTTTCATGCGACCACTTCAGATCGCTGATCATCCTCAACGTTTCGCTGTTGATTTGCCCGTTGTCGAATGCCTGCTGGTAAAGGGTATTCAGGATATCGTCCAGTTGCATGATACTCGTCAGTTTCAGGTATCCCTGCGAACTCAGCACGGTGGTAAGGAGTTCGTGGAAGGCGATCCGGCTGCTGTCCGGCAATGCCCCGTATTGAATACCCGGGCGCGGTACCAGTCCTACGGGCAGGTTTGTCCATTTGAAACGAAGGGAGTCTGTAAAAGCATAACGGGTTTTCGCAAGGTTGTCCCCGCTGAGGGTATGAAGGAAACGGTTTGTCGCCCCGGCCAGCGTGGTGGCGGTCTGCGCCCGAAGTACAGACGGCTGCAGGATAGAGCAGATCAGAATCACAATTGCTGCGACCGGTGGCTGATATATTTTTTTCATTTCAGGAGTTTTAGGAGGTTATCCATGTAATGGACCAGGCGTTACTTGATGGATTGGTATAACGCCTTGCCCGGACCACGGTAGAACAGGCGGAACAAGGTACATAAAAAGAAAAGGCAAAACACAAGGCGTGAGGTACCATTAAAGGGACGGAATTAACAGGCGGTTGTGTTCAAAGTCGTGAACGAAAAACACCATTTTTTCCTTTTTACAACAGTTTTAGGCAATCGTACATTTTAAATTTCGCGTTATGCTAAAGATCCTGCCACAATTGTTCTACCAGACCCCGGAGATCCGGAAAATACTCGTAGATGGTTTGTCCTGTATCGTTCACAAAAAACTGGAAGAACCCGTACTTCACAAAGAAGGGTACGTATCCACTCACGCGATTACGCTGGTTCTTCAGGGGTTGTTAAAGATTGAAAACGACAATAACCTGCTGGCTACTATCCGGGAAAACCAGATGGTTTTTCTTCCGAAGGGACTTTATACGATTTCCGACATCCTGCCACGGGAGGGAGTATTTGAGGCTGTTGTGTTTTTTTTCGAAGAGTCTCTGATATCCGAATTCCTGGGATCGATTAACCTCAAAACAAACAAGGAACGGTGTGTTACTCATATTGTGATGGATTACACTCCTGAAATCAAATTGTTTACTGAATCCACGCTACAGGTATACGGCAACAAAACTCTGGCGCATCGCAGCCTGACCCGGGTTAAGCTATTTGAGCTCCTGCATTTACTGAGCAACACGCAGACATCCGTCTGTCTGCCCGGTGCGTTAACAACGTTGAACAATAAGGAAAAGAAGAGCCTCCGGGAATTCATGAACACCAACTTCAGCAAGCCGCTCGCCATTGAAGATTATGCATATCTCACGGGTCGGAGTATATCAACTTTCCGCAGGGATTTTATGGTCCAGTTCGGCGTCTCGCCAAAACAGTGGCTGATCGACAAGCGGCTGGACAAAGCAAAGGTGTTGCTAACCAACGGTGATACCAGCGTATCGCAGGTAGCTGTCGAAACGGGTTATGAAAACGTATCGCATTTTGTAAAAGCATTTCACAAAAGATTCGGCACACCTCCGAAACAATTCCTGATGAAGCAGCGAAAAGAAGTACTGGTCTGAAATCTTTTGAACGAAAAAAACCAATCCGGTCAATTCAGAACAATTCCGGGCACAGGTATGCCGCAATTTTGGATTGTAATTAAAACAATTCGAAATGATGAAAAGACTAAATGGAAAGACAGCTCTTATCACCGGCGGAAACAGCGGGATCGGGTATGCCACGGCGGAACTCTTCCTTCGCGAGGGAGCAACGGTAATTATCACCGGAAGAAGGCAGGACGCAATTAACGACGCCATCAAAACCCTGGGACCAGGTGCAACCGGTATTGTAAGCGATGCGCGAAACATGCAAGATGTCAGGAAACTACCGGGCGAAATTAAAAAACTAGCATCATCGGTAGACATCCTGTTTGCAAATGCCGGCGTCGCGCAATTTGCCCCCTTCGGCGAAACCAGTGAAGAACTTTTTGATAATACACTCGATATCAATTTCAAATCGGTATTTTTTACCATACAAGGCCTGCTTCCGATCCTGGCGGATGGCGGATCGGTAATTCTGAATTCAACAATACTTGTTCATAGCGGACTGGAGACCAGTGCGATATACTCCGCGTCGAAAGGCGCCATTCTTTCACTGGGCAAGACACTGGCTATTGAACTTGCATCCCGGAATATCCGCGTAAACAGTATCAGTCCCGGGCCGATCAATACACCGATCTATTCTAAGATGGGTATGCCGGAAGATGTACTGAAGGAGTTTGCAGCCGGTGTGCAGGCCAAAGTTCCACTGAAAAGATTTGGTGAAGCACGGGACATTGCACATGCCGCCCTGTTTCTCGCCTCCTCCGACAGTAGTTTTATGACTGGCTCTGAGCTTTCTGTTGATGGAGGAAAGAGCATGGCTTTTTAAGTATGATGCTGATGCCGCTTAAACCCGGCATCAGTATCCTTCTCAACAGAAAAAGGTCATCGGCAAAACACGGTACATCTTTCCTGAAACGCGCCGCCGGCTCAATCGAACGGCAGTAGTTCGGGTTCGAGAAATTCCTTTTTTGCTTTTTCGGACACGAAAATATCCGTGATGTAGTGATACCCGAGCAATTCCCTGAAATTACTCTTAAGGCGGGGGTTTTCGGAAATAAAAGAACGGAAATTTTCGGTACGGGACTTTAACATAAAATGATTTACCGCTTTAACCGCGGCGACCGTAACGGTTTCGTTGTATTTATCACGGGCACCGAGAAAGGTGACAAATTGCTGCAACTGCGATGTGATGTTCGTTATCGCCTGAGTGCAACCGTAATTGCGTATGTGGATCCATGCCAGCCGGAGGTGCGCTTCATGGCTGAAAAGGGACGGATTGAGAGAACAGGAAGAAAACTGGTCCTCAAATTCGCGATCGTTCAGTTCATAGTGTTCTTCCATATTGAGTTGTTTTGAAAGGCATTAACGCTTTTTTTCTTTCAGGGTTGCCGCTGCGTGACACTACCTGACAGTACCGTCAGTTAAATTTGAGCAACCAAATTTAAAACTTATGAACGACAGGCGGTTATTAAAAAAGAAATAAAAACCTCCTTATTTCAAGGAAACGGGCCGTAAAATTATGCCGGTTGTTGATCAGGTATGCAGTCTAATTTTTTTTAACTTGAAGCCGATATGTCTCTTTTTGTCGCCTCATTAAACTCCGGAAGCAATGGCAACTGTTACTATGTTGGTAACCAGGAAGAAGCTGTCCTGATCGACGGAGGTATTTCCTGCAGGGAGACCGTAAAACGAATGAAGCGTCTTGGGTTGTCCATGAAAAAAGTCAAGGCGGTGTTCGTTTCGCATGAGCACGGCGATCACATCCACGGTATTACCACGTTATCAAAAAAGTTTCAGCTTCCCATTTACATCACGCCAGGAACGTTGTCCAATGGAAACCTGCATGTAAGTCCCGACCGGATATTTTCCTTCCAGGCGAATGATCCCTGCCGCTTCGGCGATCTGACAGTGACCGCTTTCCGAAAGTTTCACGATGCTTGCGATCCGCACAGCTTTATCGTATCGGGTGGTTCTGTCAATGTCGGAATTTTCACCGATATCGGGTCCGCGTGTGACAATGTGATCAGTTACTTCAAAAAATGTCATGCCGCGTTTCTGGAGGCAAACTACGACGAATACATGCTTGAAAAAGGCGGGTATCCCCTCGCGTTAAAGAACCGTATCCGCGGCGGGCAAGGGCACCTGTCAAATAACCAGGCTGTGGAGTTATTTACAACACACAGACCCTCGTTTATGAGTCACCTTTTTTTGTCTCACTTATCAAAGAATAACAATACACCTAAGCTCGTCCGGGAACTGTTCACCAGGGTTGCGGACAAAACGGAGATCATCATCGCTTCCCGTGACAAGGAGACGAAATTATATCACATCCGGAATGTTCCAGGGAACGTGCCTCTTGCCCTGAGAAACCGGGCGGCATTTCTCCAGAACCAGCTTTCCCTGTTTAACTGAGATCCGATATAAACATTCTCCTCATGGACAAGGTGTTGCTGTTTCATTTAAAAAATGAAAGTATCAAGATCACCATTGAAGCGTTCTTTGACGCCGACGGAAACCTGGTGATCGACGGGTATGACATCGGAAAAACCGTCGGAGAATATTTTGGTGACAGCGACTATGAATATTCGACGACTGTTTCGCCCGGAGAGGTTGTAAAATTATACCACCTGCTGGGAATTGAAGAAGGCTCGAAAACGGGACTTCTCCTCGCCCTTCAACGCCGGTTCAACACCAACACCTGTTACAGCGAGATACAGGGCTTGCTGGATAATAATGGTATCAGGTACAATGGGTTCTCGTGGACTTAGGCCGCGTCGCTACTCATTCCGCTTCGGTATGCCAGCTATATAGTCTTTTCAACGACGGCAGTTTTTTCAGTTTCTCCTCACCTGCGCGGGTGATCTTTGTTTCATTGAGGTTCAGTGATTCGAGCTGGTTCAATCCGGTAAGGCGGTTTACAATATCATCCCCGATGGGATTCCTTTCCAGCCTCAGTTTTTTAAGATTGTTCATATCTGACAAAAAATCAAAGTCTTTTTCGGTGAGCCCGAGTCCCGAAGCATTAAGCCAGATTACGTTTTTAGCGATGGCCCTGAGGTCGCCGTGGATGAGATCAATGGAAAAATCGGATCCTGCCGGGATAGTCACATCCAGCATCAGCGGTTGGTGCAACATCACACGGACGCTGATACCTTTGTTTCGAATACTATCCAGGTTAATACCCGGGGGAAGCGCCGGGCTCACACCTGCCCGGTCTGCAGGGCTTATTGCATCCAGGTCAAGAAATACCGCGACCTCGGATTTGATCTCATCCCCACCTTCCATTTCACCTATTTTCTTTCCGTCCGTCGCCATTCCTTTTTCGATCCACCACTTAATGATAACGGCCTCGCTGGGGGTCAGCGGTGTTTTTCCATCGGCCGGCATAAAGTCTTCGTGCGACGGGTCCAGGCTGATACGGTTGTACAATTCACTTTCATCCGGCTTTCCGCCTGTAACGGCCGGGCCGCTTTTTCCTCCCTTTTTTATCTCTTCCAACGTGGCCATAGACAATTCCCCTTTTTTCTTTCCGTCGCGGTGACACGCAGCGCATCGTTTTGTCAATATCGGATGAACCACCTGCTCAAACAGGTAGGCTTCTTCCACAGATGAGGGTTTTTCCATTTCCCGCTGCGTGAGCACATCGAGGGAAAGGTAATCGGTACCATGGGTAAGGCCCCCACCCTTGTGCCCGGCCGCGATCAACGTTGCGAACAACGCTGCACAGCAGAGTAAAAACATGGCCCTCGGTACGGGTATACGCTTCCTGATCGTTTCGTTGCCCATCAACACCAACAGTCCCGCTACCGCTGCTACCAGGATGCCAGCCATTTTGTGAGTACCCAACTGCTCTTCGTCATAATCACCCGACAGCGATAACATATATCCGCAGATGCAGGCGAGGACGGCCGCTGCAAATCCCAGCGTCATAGAGAACGGAACAGCCTGCCGCAGGTGCTGATACTTTTTCAGGTACGATACCAGTTCGAAAAACAATGCCAGTAATAAAAAACCAATAGCGAGGTGTACGATCAGCGGGTGCAGATGTCCGGCAAAGGTTTGTATATCCAGCGTTAGCATACTCAGACGCGGGTCAGTTTCACCGGCGCGGTATGATTGGCGTTCCACTGGCAGATGTAAAGGTTCTTGTCTTCGTCGACACAGACATCGTGGCAATGTTGAAAGACAGCGCCGGCTTCCTGCAACGTCGGAAGCAGTACGTTGTTTTTATAGACCGGCGCATGGCCACCAGGACTGGAGACCACCTTATTACTTCCGTTAAGGACTGTAACGAATCCCGAATCGGCATTCCGTTTACCCGAGGCATCCTTCGACCAGCAGACGCCTGAATAAATATTCTCTCCATCCACAACGGGGCGACATACATACATACCGGGAGTATCCACGCGGTATAAAAATTTACCGTCCATCGAAAATACCTTAAAGCAGTTTTCCTCGCGGGATGTACAGATCAGTTTGGGATTATTTTTCTCCCGGTTATCAACGGCAACGCCGTGCGCATTTACCAGGTTGTGTTCCTTGTTGCTATTGTTATGACCGCCGAAATGCCGGATATATTGACCCTTGCTGTTATATTGAATAATGTAGTCGGAACCATAGCCATCGGCTACGTATATATCTCCGTTGAGTGCCACAGCCGTCTCCGTTGGCATAAAGGGTTCGTTTTCCTTGTATATTCCGATCGTACCGGGATGTCCGATAGAAAAAATGATCCGTCCGTTCAGATCGGTCTTGATCACCTGGCCTGCCTGACTGTTCCACTTGCCATTTCGATCCTGGTACCATCCGCAGTCAACGATCAGCAGAAAGTCCTCCGTACCCTCTTTCACGAGCGTCAGGCCGTGACCACCCGGCCAGGATGTTCCCCAGGAGTCGAGCAGTTTACCGGACTTATCAAAAACGAGAATATTATTGTGAACATCATCGCCGAGCATGATCAGCCGGCCGCTGCTGTCCATAACCATCTCATGGCAGTTAAACAGCGGTGTACTGTTCACACCGATCTTCGCCCATCCTTTATCGACCTTGTACCTGAATTCACCATGCCCGATAATTTGTTCTTCCGGTAAGAGGTTATGGCCGATCGAAAAACCAAAACCGGAATGTGTGACCGCCAATGCGGAGATCATGGATGAACTTTTAATAAAACTCCTTCTGGAAATCATTTGTGGATTGTCTTGGGTTTAACACTTCTTAATCAATATTAAAGACCGGCTTCGGATCCCTACGACAGGATGTCCTTTACCACTTTTCCGTGTACATCGGTAAGTCTGAAACGCCGTCCCTGGAACTTATAGGTAAACCGTTCATGGTCCACTCCCATCAGGTGCATTAACGTCGCCTGGAAATCATGGACATGAACGGGGTCTTTGACAATGTTGTAGCTGAAGTCATCCGTTTCGCCGTAGCTGAATCCGGGCTTGACACCGGCTCCGGCCATCCACATGGTAAAGCAACGGGGGTGGTGATCGCGGCCATAGTCGTTTGGCAATAATTTACCCTGCGAATAAACCGTACGACCAAACTCACCACCCCAGACCACCAGTGTGTCTTCCAGCAGCCCCCTGCGTTTAAGGTCTTTGATCAGCGCGGCCGTTGGCTGGTCGGTATCCTTGCATTGCTTGATCATACCAGCGGGAAGTCCGCCGTGGTGATCCCATCCCTGGTGATACAGCTGCACAAACTTTACATCCTTCTCGATAAGTTTTCGGGCAAGGATGCAGTTCGCAGCATAGGTACCGGGATCGCGGCTATCCGGACCATACATTTCAAATACTTCATCAGGCTCATCGCTGATGTCCATAGCGTCGGGAACAGAGGTCTGCATACGGTAAGCCATTTCGTATTGTGCAATACGGGCTTCAACTTCGGGATCTTCATTCAACTCATTCTGCAACCTGTTGAGTTTCGTCAGGTAGTCCAGCATTTCTTTGCGGTCGTTGCCATCATAACCGTCAGGGTTATCCAGGAATAAAACGGGATCTTTACCCGCCCTGAACTGTACGCCCTGGTGTTCGGATGCGAGGAAGCCATTACCCCACAGCCTCGAGTACAACGGTTGGTCCTTCACGGCGTTTTTCGAAACCAGTACAATGAATGTCGGCAGGTTTTTATTATCCGTACCGAGACCGTAGCTGATCCAGGAACCGATCGACGGTCGCCCCGGAAGCTGGTTGCCGGTCTGGAAAAAAGTAAGTGCGGGGTCATGGTTGATCGCTTCCGTGTATAATGATTTAATGATGCACAGGTCGTCTGCAACTCCCGCGGTATGGGGAAGTAATTCACTTACCCAGGTCCGCGATTGTCCGTGTTGGTCGAATTTGTAGATGGAGGGCACCAGCGGAAGGATGCTCTGGTTGGCACTCATACTGGTGAGGCGTTGTCCCTTGCGGACGGATTCCGGAAGATCCTGCCCAAACATACCTGCCAACCCGGGTTTATAGTCGAATGTTTCGATCTGCGAAGGGCCGCCGCTCATACACAGATACACCACCCGTTTTGCTTTCGGTACCAGATGCGGAATAGCTTTCAGGATTTCCTCCTCAAGGGTGTCTGATGTAGGACCTGCCACGGGTTCGGTTTTTCCGAACAGCGTCTTGCCTGCCAGCGAGCTGAAAGCAAGAGCCCCCAGGCCAAGGGTGGTTTTTACAAGGAAATTTCTCCTGTCCCATTTTTTGTTCAGCGGATCAAGCTCCGCCGATTGTATCCTGAATGGTTTATGGTGGTGTGACATATCCTTATCGTTTCGTTAGCGTAGCATCCGAATTCAGAATAACACTGGCTACCACCGCGTTCGCCGCGACTATCGCCGGTTCAATATCTTTGGCAACGATATACTGGCCTGCCGCCAGCCAGCCTTTGGTCTTTTTTTTGTCCGACCTGAATCTCGTGAGTTCTTTTTTCCGGAGGTCTTCCAGCAACTCAAGTTCCCGCGCCGATGGTTTGATTCCCGTCAGCCGGCGATAGGTGTCGATGATCGCGGTCCGGGGATCCTTCGCCATCGAAATCTTCTCGCCCATCACTTTTGCCGCTTCCACAAATGTCGGGTCGTTGAGGGTGACCAATGCCTGCAGCGGTGTGTTCGTGCGTTGTCGCCGTACGACGCAATAGCTGCGGGATGTCGCATCGAACGTGGCGAGCGTTGGATTGGGAACTGTTCGTTTGACCAGTACATAAAGGCTCCGGCGGTATACATCGTCGCCTTTGTCGGCGGTGTAACTAGTGTTATTGATCTCCCATAGGCCCTCCGGTTGGTACGGTTTCACACTGAGCCCGCCGATCTTGGTATTCAACAGTCCGCTGGCCTGAAGGACATTGTCACGAAGCATCTCCGCCGACATCCGGGTCGAAGGGCCGCGCGAAAGCAGCCGGTTCTCCGGATCATTTTCCCTGGCCGATGGAGTTACCCGTGAATCCTGCCGGTACGTGGCCGACATCACCATCAGTTTACAGATCTTTTTCACATCCCACCCGGACTCTATAAAAGATACCGCCAGCCAATCCAGTAAATCAAGATGGCTCGGGAGTTCACCCTGGTTGCCGAAGTCTTCAGCGGTTTTTACCAAACCGGTTCCGAAGAAATTCTGCCAGTAACGGTTCACCGCCACACGCGGCGTAAGGGGATGTTCAGCATCGGTAAGCCACATCGCCAGGCCTAGGCGGTTCTTTGGCAGTTCTTTCGGGAAAGGAAGAATGGATTCAGGGACATTGGGAAAAACTTCCTCTCCAAACTGATCATAATTGCCTCGCTCCAGAATATAGGCTTTCCTGCGTTCGGGCATCTCCCGCATCACCATAAACTCGCGGATCCTTTCTGTGGAATCCGACAGCGCGGAACGCATTTCTTTCAATTGCCGTGCGGCAGCCTGTAAACCGGGATGTACCGCGGAAACGTAATATTGTCTCAGGGCAGCCAGGTCCTTTTCGGAAAGCATTTCAGGTGCCTTGCCTGCAACCGACGACCATTCTTGTTTGCCGGCGATGATACTCACCTCTGTTGCCGTAAGCTCGCGGTTGTATACGAGGATGTCGTCGACCTTTCCGTTCTTTAATCCCCAACCCCTGTTCCAGGCGCCGACCTGAAGTCCGGGCTGGTCCTTCGAATAGAGCATAATATCTTTCGTCAGTTCGTCCATGGCGGTTTCCATCGGGAGTTCGGTCCCTTCCTGGAACAGGCGCAATCCGCCAGCTTTCGATGAACCATCGTAGGTCATGGTTAACTGCAGCCACTGATCGCGGGGCACGGGTTGCGTGGTTATTTTTGTGATGGCATTCGACGGCGCCGCATGGGCAAGACTCAGTTGGAATCTGTCGTCTTTCAGGTACAGGTTGTAGCCGCGGAAGTTGTACAACCGCTCGGCTACACTTTTGTGGAAGATCACGCCTTCCTTGAGCTCCTTTGGAATAAATACGCGGATGCTGATGCTGAAGGGTTCGGATTTGCGAAACACACCCACCGGATGAAGGTCCAGCCATTCATCGCCTGCTAACACCAGCGCTTTCCCGTCCGAACGGTTTTCAAAGACGGGTTTATCGCCCGCGACATTGCTGAGCTCGCGTTTCATACTGCCTGCATGGTAGGGACGAGCAGCGCTTTTTAATGTTCCATTGTCGAAATTATAATAAGCCCGAAGTCCGGACTGTGGGATCTTTTCCTTCGTAAGCCTGACGTATGCTTTCGACTGTATCCATTTGTTAAAATCCTCATCCACGGATGTCGTCATCTCCCCGATCTTTTTCTCCTGGCTGGTGATCTTGTCTTTGATAAAACGGACGATTTTATCTTCTTCCGCAGTGGGAAGCAGGATATTCGGTGACGGCATTGCATCGTCCCACGAGATCTGGCCGGCTTCTTTTACATTGTTGAAGAAACTGAACAATTCATAATAATTCTTATGCGAAATGGGATCAAACTTGTGGTCGTGGCACCGCGCGCACCCGACGGTAAGTCCCATAAAAGCAACGCCGGTGGTATTTGTCCTGTCCACCACGTACTCCGTACGGAATTCTTCATCGATAATACCACCTTCCATATTTTGAGGATGGATGCGGTTGAAGGCGGTGGCGATGAGCATCTCCTTTGTGGGATTAGTCATCAGGTCGCCCGCCAGCTGCCAGTGAAGGAATTTATCGTATGGAACATTGGAATTGAATGCGCTGATCACCCAATCGCGGTAAGGCGACATATCGATGATCCGGTCAACGGTGTAGCCATGCGAATCGGCAAATCGCGCCAGGTCCAGCCAGTCCACAGCCATTTTTTCTCCGTAATGCGGTGAGTTCAGCAGGCGGTCTACCTGCTTCTCATAAGCGGCCGGTGAGGTATCGGCGATGAAAGCGTCGATTTCTTCAGGTGTCGGAGGCAACCCCGTGAGGTCCAGCGCCAGTCTTCTCAGTAACAGTTCTTTTCCAGCCGGACGGGAAGGTGTTATACCCTCCTGTTCCAGGCGGTGTAAAATGAAATTATCAACAGGGTTGACCACCCATGCGTTGTCCTTCACGGACGGCAAGCCGGATGTTTCCGGTTTTACAAATGCCCAGTGGGGCTTGTAAGTAGCTCCCTGCTCGATCCACCGGATGAGGATCGCTTTTTCTTTGGCTGAAAGAGTAAGGTGAGACTTCTGTGATGGCATCCTGTACTCCGGATCATCGGAGAGGATACGGTAAAACAGTTCACTGCCCTTAAGGTTGTGAGGATCGATTGCAACTTTACCGGGACTTTCGGGGAGATCGCAGAATGCGCCTTCAGGATTATCGAGACGTAACCCCGCTTTCTGTTTTGCTTTATCCGGACCGTGGCAGGAGAAACACTTATCGGAAAGGACCGGTTTTACATGAAGGTTGTAATCGAGTTCCTCCGGCAGGTGATCATACGCTTCGGAAACATCCGGCGGAAGGTCCGGCGAACAGGAAGCCAGAACCGCTCCCGCGGCAAGCAATAAAATCCACAAGCAACCTCTCAAGCAATCCATCCGGAACAATCGTTAACCATATAAAACTGAAAGCAGTTTTATTCACAAGCTAACTTACATAAAACACATTGATTCTTACACCATTCAAACGAAGGCGTCCCCAATTTTATGTTTACGGTATTTGGGCGCTTTCGGAATTTCCTGACACCTGGCGACATCCGGGTCGTGGCAAATGACAGATAAATGGCGAATTTATTGTCGCCGGCCCTGTATCGCCGCTTTATTGCCAACGGTGAGGCTCCGACACCTGCTGAACTTCGCATGCCTTTCGGTCAATAAAAAAAGAGAGCCCGTCAAGAGCTCTCTGCGTTTCGTAAAACATTCAGGCCGTGCTATTCCTTATCGCTCGGAAATAGAGATCGCCATGGGGACCCCCCTGACGAACGGCGTTAAATTTTTCTTTCTCAAGTGAGAAGTAATCTTCTCCGAACATACTGTGCGACCGTTCCTGGTAGAGTTGATGAAATCCCTCCTTTACGTAGGCAAGGTTCAATAAATAGTCCTCGTAGGAGTCCTCGTCGCCGAACTTTGCCGCCACCACATAGTCGGTTGACTTCCCCTGAAGATGCGCGTTTACAAAATCATAAACCTTTCGCTGGACTGCCGGACCGGCGTTTTCGCCCATGTCAATTTTCAGGATCTCCATTTTCCCTTCCGATTCGATCGTTGCGATATCCGGTTGCGGCGGCATGCCGTTACGCGCGGCGTGTTCCGGAGTAGGTGGCAATAAGATCACGGACTCCACTTTTTTCCCGTTCTCGGTCTGCGCGATGTAAAGGATCTTTCTGCGGTCAGCCTTCCTCAGCTCTGTTTGTACTTCCCTGACAAACTTCATTTTCTGGTCCTTATCGATTCGCATTACAATATGACCGGCAACGGTGGGAATACCCTTCGAAATCACACCGGCGATATCGGCGGTTTCATACGGTTCCCCGTTGATTGTAAGCTTATTTCCTGTAATAGTAACGTTAAGGGCATCCGCAGAATCACCGTGAAAGGTGTAACCCGATTCCGGTAGTACCGGAAGGTTGATTCCCCCGGAAAAGGTATCCGCGGAAACAATTTTCGAGGCAATGACCTGTTCGTCGATCCGCGAATTGCACTGGATAATGATCGCGCTGCAAACGACTGTACCTGCGATGACCACGGCTACTTTTACTTTACCGGGCCATCCTGATTTTTTATTTGTCATCATGGTTATTCTTTTTTTGATAAATGATAGATTGAAATTGTGTACCAACCCGAAAGAGTTGTTGCTGATCAACTGTTTCAAAAGCAAGGTTTGATACTCAACCATGGAATAACCCGCGTTAATGATTTTTTTGTCGGCTATGTATTCATGCGTTGTTCTTAGGGATTTAATCAGCTGCCAGATCACAGGGTTGAACCATAAAAAGGCTGCCAAGAGTTGAACAATAATCAAATCAATGGAATGCTTCTGCTGAATATGCGTTCGTTCATGCACCAAAATCTGTTCGAAGTCAGGTGTATCAACCATAGCTTCATGAACGAAGACATAATTCAAAAAAGAAAACGACGCCGTGGGATAAGGAACTTTGATGATCTTTATACCGTCCGCCCGCCGTTGCGGATAGGTGGCAATCATTTTCCGGATCCGCCTGAAAGCCCAGACAGTCCTCGACAAACACACTACAACTCCGCTGGTATACAGGATCAAAACAACAAAGAGTATGAGACGGGTGTGGTCAACGGTTGCGCCACTCGTGTTACTTTCAACATCCCTGCCGCCCGATAACCTGCCGCTGTTTAACCTGTCAAACTCCCACGACGCCATGGCTTCATAATAAGACAACCGGAATTTGCTGATCTCCTGAAGAGGACGCTCGACGGCAGCGACCTTTACCGGACTGAACTCAAAACTCACCAGCGGAAATAGCAATGAAACGACGACGATACCGAGCAGAAAAAAGCGATTGAGGTTAAAAAAAGTTTCCTTTCTCAACATCAGCATGTATAAAAGGTAGAAGAGCGACAACATCGCGCTCGACTCCAATAGATACAGGATGAGCCTAGCCATTTTTCCGCGATTTCAGTTCTTCCAGCATCTTCATGACCTCATCCAGTTCTTTTTCATCAAGCTTCTTGCTTTCCGAAAAGAAGCTGACGACCTCCGTTAATGAATTGTTGTAATAATCCTTCACGAGCCGCGACAACTGCCCCTTGCTGTATTCTTCTTTCGCGATCCTGGGAAAGTACTGGTAGGTGTTACCATAGGCCCTGAAACCGATGATCTCCTTTTGGACCAGCACCCTCACGATCGTCGAAACGGAATTGTAAGGTGGTTTTGGGTCGGGGTATTGTTCGATTATATCCTTGATAAAACCTTCTCCTATACCCCAGAGAATTTTCATAATCTTCTCCTCCGCCTTGGTTAGAGTTATCATTGCTTTTGTTGTTTTTGATCAGCGATATAAGGTTACAACTTAATTTTAAGTTTACAAACTTATTATTAAGTTATTTTATTTAAAACTAAGTTATTTGCCGGAAAATGGCTCCTCGGCTTCGAATTTGAGGTATTTCTGTGCTGATCCAGGTATCGGCGGCCAGGACGCCGGGACCATCGGCAGGCACTCTTTAATTAATGACAACATCGCAGTGACCGGGCTGCAGCGACCATGACAATGCCCTCCGGCGACTGTTTTATCATTAAATTTAGATTGGAATAACCCGGACCAAATGAAGTTCAGTCTTTTATTGTCATTTTACCTGGCAGCCCTTCAGCTCTCATTGGCACAAAAAACCGAGGCTACCTTTGAAGTAACTTTTAAAGGCGACAAGATCGGTACCCTCCATGCGCTGGAAGACCGATCCGGGTCGCAATTGGTCAAGGACTTGCGGACCGTAACCGATACGAAGGTAATCATGATGTCCATACACGTCGAGTCAGAAGTAAGCATAACGCATATAGACGGCGCGCTGATCAAGGGTACGGCTTATCGTCATGCCAACCGCGGCGCCGAAGACGTACACGCACATGTAACACGGATTGACGATACCTCCTACGAGGTTGAACGAAACGGCCGGAAAGAAAAGATGGAAAACGTTAAAATCGATTTCTGCGTGATCGACCTTTTCTTCCGAGAACCCAGGGGAATGAAAACGATCTTTTCGAACATGTATGCCCAAATGCTAACCATCAAAAACGTTGGCGCCGGTAAGTACATGCTGGTGACGCCGGACAACAAGAATTCATATTATACTTACCAAAACGGAAAGCTGATGACCGTGGAAACCGATACCCCCGTAGGTAAGGTCGTCTCAACACGGATCTAGCGCGTCGCAGAATAAGTGCACATGACTATTCTCATAGCTTAGTGGAAATACATTCCGGAAATGCCGACACTACAATATGAAAAACTGACAAACAGGGATCTTCACAAGCTGATTCAACTCGTCGCACTTTATGAAGAGGTATTCGGGGTAAAACAGGTTACGTTTCCCCATACGAGTCACTTACAGTCACTCCTCGAAAACGACCACATCCTGTTTTATACAGCCGTACTTGAGGGGCAGGTGATAGGAGGATTGACTGCGTACGTTCTTCCCTCCGTCTACTTCGCATCAAGCGAGGTCTATTTATACGACCTTGCCGTAAAGCCAGACCATCAGCGGAAAGGGATAGGGAGGGAATTACTAAGCCGGTTGAACGCCGGTTGCGCACAACTCGGATACCGGGAAGTCTTTGTGCAGGCTGACACGGAAGACGCACATGCGATCGACTTTTACCACGCTACCGGTGGACTCCCCGAAAACGTGATTCACTTCTCTTACAACCTGCAAGGGGAAGAACACGATCAGAGTCTCCGGAAAGAATAGGAGAATCCATGGCATTGACCATAGCGGTTGACTTGAGTCTGGCCGCTGTCACACCTGTTTGACTTATACCATTATTTATTACTTTTGACGTTTTATAACAACTAATAAATGTTCTTAACGAAGGTCAGGGAAAGAGAATCAGGCATTCTACTCTACGGCATTACTCCACCGAAAGCTCACACCACACTTGAAAAAGTGGGCGAGATCGCTGAAAAAAGCCTGAATATTCTTTCCACGCTGGATATCGATGCGCTGGTTGTTTACGATGTACAGGACGAGTCAGCCAGGACGTCGGAAGAAAGACCATTCCCATTCACCAGTGCCCTTGATCCTTTTGAATATACCAGTCGTTATCTGCAACGTCTTACGATCCCGAAAATCATCTACCGGCCCGCCGGAATGTTTACGAAAGATGAACTGACGCAGTGGCTTCAGGGCCTGAAAGACCATGGAATGTATCCCGTATTTGTAGGCTTGCCGGCGCCGGATTACATTCCGAAAACAAGTCTTGCCGACGCTTA
Source organism: Chryseolinea sp. (assembly GCA_041742155.1). Lineage (GTDB taxonomy): Bacteria > Bacteroidota > Bacteroidia > Cytophagales > Cyclobacteriaceae > Chryseolinea. The sequence continues at coordinate 80,925 of JBGSJE010000022.1, forward strand.
TCAGATCTGGCGGGATCAGCATGCCGGCCATTCTGTAATCGGCGCTGTTACCATTCCCGAAAGACATGCTGCCTTGAAGGACGAGGATGTCCGGATACTGGACAAGGTAACGTGCGGCGTATCCTATTTTATTTCGCAATGTATCTTCAACGTCGGATACACCAAACAAACCCTGGAGGACCTCGTCATCGCCTGCCGGAAAAAGGAATGTGAAATACCCACTGTTATTTTTACGCTGACCATATGCGGCTCGCTGAAAACACTGCAGTTTATGGACTGGTTAGGTATTCACGTTCCCGACGACATCAAAGAAGAGCTTAAAGCAAGTGCAAGCCCTGTTAACCGCTCGGTTGATATCGCCATTGGCATTGCCGACGATCTTATTCAGTACTGCCTGGAGAGGTCCATTCCATTCGGGTTTAACATCGAAAGCGTTGCCACCCGGAAAGAAGAAGTTGATGGTTCACTCTACTTGTTAAACACTGTTCGTGAACTGCTGGAAGCCAATGGCCTGCGCGGTGGCACGAAACGGCAGGGACACCGGCTAGTAAGCTGATTCGGCGTTACCGTTCCGGCTACCGGTTCCCGTCTCCGCAATCTCTTCCGAAGGACCATGTTCCGGAATATCTCGTCGTTTTGGTTTCAGTCCGAATAACACCCGCATTAAATTCATGCGCCTGACGATAAACTCGTAGAACGCAAAGCAACCGGCGAACGTAAACAACAAAACCAATATGAACTTCAGCTGAACAGCCAAGGCAAGAGGGAATATAAGCCAGGAGCCGGCCGACAAAAAGATCATATGCATAATGTAGACCGGATAAGCTGCTTCACTTAAATATGCCAGCGTTTTGCCGCTGCGATCAAGATGTTTGTGACCGAATGCCAGGACCGTACTAACCCATGCCACAGACTCAATGGCTAGTTGATAATCCGGTACCCGCATCTGGAATTGCAGGAGGCGGAAGGTAAAAAGCCCCATAGCGAGGCACAGTAAAACAAACCTCCACTTCACGATCATTTTCCAAAACGCGTCGCCGCTCAGAACAAAGAAAAATCCGCAGACGAACGCGAGCAGCCCCAGAAAAAATCCATGCCAGGTCATGGCATACATCTCATATGGGTTAGGATCTATGATTAGTGCCTCGGCAACAAAACCACCAGCCACCAGAAGCAATCCCAACGGGTGGCACAATATGATTTTTATCCCATTCACGATCTTCCCGTCCTGGTTCTTTTTAAGGAAATAAAATACCGGGGACAGAACGACTACATAAGCGAGGATATTACCGAGAAACCAAAGGTGTCCGGGGTTTGGCGTGTAACCCACCGTGAACCCATTATAGCGTTGCCACAGGAACGTATGCACAGGAACGATAAGTACCGTACCTATCAGGAAAGGGATCAATATCCGCTGGCTTCGTTCCAGCAACAATTGTTTGTAGTTTCTGCTTCCCATGGCAAAATATACACCCATCCCAGAGACAAAAAACAAAAGAGGTATTCTCCAGACGTTAAGCATGGTCATGGGAATCCACAAGGACCCCCATGATTCTTCATTGGTTATAAATCCGATCATGATACCCCAGGGCTGGAACGCAATAGCAACGTGGTACAATAAGAGTAGTCCGATGGCGATCACTCTTATCCAATCGATATCGTATCGGCGGTTTGATGCAGGCATATTGATTTTGGGTTTCGTTTGATGATTATTTCAAAACAGCAGCAATCTCAGGGCGTGTCTTTTCAATATATGGGTAGTCAAGCTCCAGGCCCATGGGTCCGAGCATTTTGCCCATCATATCGTAACCATTCTTCGCATCGCCGAACGGACCGGCGACCATTTCATAAGCGGTCGCGCCGTACTTGTTGCGGATCGTTTTGTCCGCTCCTTTATCCAACAGCATGGTGACAATTTCCGGTCTGCAGAAGAACGCTGCTGTATGAAGGGCGGTAGACCCGTCGTTATTCTGAAAGTTAATGTCCGCTCCGGACTCAAGAAGGACTTTTGCCATATCGGGTTTGCCAAAGACTGCTGCGCTGATCAGGGGGCTTGATCCGCCAAACGGGTCCTTTTCATTAACATTGGTACCCGCGGCAATATGTTGCTTCAGCGCCTCCATATTATCAGTCACCACCGCCGTGTGTATATCAATCTCCGGCGCGCCGGTACCACCGGTTTGGTTTGCCTGTTTCTCGCTGGTGTTGCAGGAAAACAGGGCCAGAATACAAGCCAGGACCACCAGGCCGGACACTTTTAACGAATTGAATTTTTGTGTTCTCATGTTCTTTTAAGGTTAAATGGAAATTTGATTTTTTGATGCCGTAAAGAACGAGGGGAACAATTGGCGGGGTTAATCACCTTTGCGGATAAAACCATCAACTATCCGCTAACGGGTATAAATTATGACGCATCGATATAAATTATGATGCAAATAGGCCGTTTTAAGGGTAAATTGCCCTGGATTGACCCAATCACAATTACTCTTTTCAGAAGCGCAAGACAGTATGGTTTTTTAGTGATTTCTTTACTCTTTAAAATTATCCCGCGCGGATTCCCCCACGAAAAGCATGGCAGACCCAGGTTCTTTTGAAAATGATTTCTTAAACCAGCTCACCGCCGTGGTGAGAAAGAACATTTCCAATGCTCAGTTCGGCGTGTCCGAACTCGCGGACGAAATGAACATGAGCCGGTCCAACCTGCTGAGGAAGGTTAAAAAGAGCACGAATCTGTCTGTAAGTCAATTGATCAGCCAGGTACGGCTGAGCCAGGCGATGACCCTCTTGCGGAAGGGTTCACTTAATGTCTCGGAAGCAGCTCATGAAGTGGGTTTCAGCAGTACCTCTTATTTTATTAAATGTTTCCGGGAATACTATGGCTACCCGCCAGGTGAGGTTGGCAAGAGGGAAATGGCGGAAGACAGGCAAGCCGGCAGCAGTCCCGCGATACCGGGTGTTCTACCGGAAACCGGCACCAGGACAACCAGGTTCCCGGTGCGGGCAGTAGCCGGGTTGGGTATTCTGGTAGCGGCGGGTCTCATCGTTTACTATGCCGTGTTTCACCGGCCGTTGTCCCCGGTTGAAAAATCAATCGCCGTATTACCCTTTAAAAACGACAGCAATGATTCTTCGAACATCTACCTGATCAATGGCCTGATGGAATCGACGCTCAACAACCTTCAGAAAATAAAAGATCTGAAGGTGATGAGCCGGACATCGGCGGAGAAGTACCGTAACACGACTAAGTCCATTCCCGAAATGTCAAAGGAACTGGATGTAAATTATTTTGTGGAGGGCAGTGGCCAGAAAATCGGCGACCAGATCTTGCTGAATATCCAGCTGGTCGAAGGGTCCAGCGACCGGCATCTCTGGAGCAAACAATACCGCCGGGAAACAAAAGACATTTTTGCATTACAGCAGGAAATAGCTAAAAACATAGCGGCAGAAATTCAGGTAATTATCACCCCTGAAGAAGCGAAGCGGATAGCCAAGAATCCCACCCAAAATGTCGTGGCTTATGATCTTTTTTTAAAAGGAAGGGAGCTTTTTTACGAAAGTACAGCATCGAGCCTGGAGGAATCCATCCCCTATTTCAAAAGAGCGATCGAAGAGGACAACGAGTTTGCGCTGGCGTATGCCAATGCCGTGATGGTGTATTATTACCTCGATATTTTTCACCTTGAAAAAAAATATACAACGGAGATCAACAGCTATGCTGAAAAGGCCATGTTAACAGATCCGACGTTGCCCGAGAGCTTTATTGCTAAAGCGCTTTCGTATGCGCACCGGCGCGAATATAAACAGGCTGTACCCTACCTGGAAAAAGCATACTCATACAATTCCAACTCAGGTATTGTGGTTCACTTTCTTACCGAATTTTACAGCATGTACGTTCCTAATCCGGGCCGGTACCTGGAGTATGCGCACCGGGGAGTGAAGCTGGACATCGTGGCAACCGATTCAACCACCTTGAGCTTCAAATATTTCCACCTGGGTAATGCGTACATGCAGGCCGGCTTTGTCGATGAAGGAATCGCGTACATGCAAAAATCGTTGGATTATAATCCGCAAAATCCTTTTTCAAGATACATCATCGTTCTTTTTCAGTATGCGAAGAACAAGGACCTTAAGCTGACGAAACAACTTCTGATCAGGGAATTCGAAAAAGACACGACCCGGATGGATGTGGCAAAGGAACTCGGGAAAGTGTGTTACACCCTGAGGGATTATAAAAGCGCATTTCACTACTATAAAAAATTTCTTACCCTCCGGGAAACACAGGGTTTCGAAATATATAAAGAAGAGCACCTGGCTATTGGGATAGTTTTTGCAAAAAACGGGCTAAAGGAAAAATCCGAGGAGTACATCAAAAGTTTCAAGTCTTTTGCGGATAACGATTCGTCGATCTATAAACATTTTTACCTGACTACGTATTACGCTTACCGCGGCGATAAAAGGAAAGCCGTCGAACACCTCCGCCTGTTTTCAAAAGAGGATAACTACATCTACTGGGTGCTGCTGCTGGAAGACGATCCGGCTGTGGACCAGGTCAAAGACCTCCCGGAATTTAAAGACTCGATGCGCGATCTGAACACCAGGTTCTGGAGTAATCACAAGCGCATCAAAGACAACCTGGAGGAAAATGGCTTGTTGTAGAAACGTAATCCTCTTTTAGCCTTGCTCACCAGCTGCTGCTGGCGCCGCCACCGCCGGAACTGCCACCACCCCAGCTTCCACCACCGGAACTACCGCTACTAAAAGAACTGCCACCGGAAGATCCGGAACTCGCCACAAGTTTGGCAATCGAGTAGGATGACTTTTTGCTGTAGCCGCAAAATTTACAGTTATGCACTTCTTCCCCCGATCCCGCGGAAGAATACGTCGCAGGCTCAACGGTTCGCTTGCTCGCAGTATAATAAGCAATCGTCTGGCACTTGGGGCACGGCTGATATTTGCTGTGCCGGTTCAGGTAAAAACATAGTTCAACAGCCTGACAGGCACTACACTTCCATACATCGTAATCCACCGAACGCAACGTCTCCTCCATCTGCATACCTTCCGAAAGGTATTCGTCCTCCGTTTTTTCACTGAGTTTATGCATGGCACCCTGGCATTTCTTGCAGTCACGCGGGTGATTCCGGTATAAGCGTTTACGAAAAAGGTGGTAGAAAAAATAAAATAAAAAAGGGAAAGGGAATGCCAGTCCCATCAAGAACCAATACCACTGCTGCTTTCGTATGAACTCCACGATTTCGTAGTAATCATCTTTCTCCAGAAAACGGTTGATCACTTTTTTCATCCGCCATAGCCGGTGAAACAACGTGGAGAGAAAATAGAGGTAAAGTGAAACGAAGCACAACCAGGATGCACCTTCAACGCCACTGATTCCGAACGCGGCGACAATAAGCACCGGTATTCCGGCAAATTCGATCAGCCAGGTCTGCCGGGACAAACGCATCTCCGGATACGGTGTAGCGGCGGTTTTTTTCGAATCTGTAAATTTTCCCTGTGTTGCCTTAACGACAAAAACGATCAGTATCGCCGGCGCAACGAAAATGGATAAAAAGATCACAAATCCTGTAAAATCACTTACGTCATTGTCTTTGTCCTCTTTGATTTCCGAAGCATAGGCGGGATCGGAGATAATCTTGCTCACTTCCTGTATACCGGCGAGCATTCCCGCGTTATAGTTTCCTTTTTTAAATTCCGGGACCATATGATCGCGTTGAATGCGTTTGCAGGTGATATCCGGGAGTACACCCTCCAGACCATAACCCGTGTGGAAACGGACGGTATGTTTATCCTCTACCAGCAATACCAGCAGTCCATTGTCTTTTTCGCGATTACCGATCGCCCAGGTGGTGAACAGCTTTTGAGCAAACTCAAAAATGTCTTCTTCACCGATCGAGGAAACCACAACGACGGCAACCTGAGCGGAAGTATTTTTTTCCAGGGAAGCAAGTACCGTGTCAATTTGACTTACAGTCGCTTCATCCAGGATCTTGTCTGGGTTTGAAACATAACTGTTATTGATCAGCTTCTGGTTTGGAATTGATTCCGTGGTCCACTGTGCCGCCAACGTACTGTAAACAATCAGTAAAAGGCAGGCTAAAAAGCAACGAATCATATGGGAATGGTTTGGTTCGGGACAGCTGTTGGTTTTCACGAAGCTTAGTTACGCCAACGCAACCGTCTGCCTGTTAAATTCCTGAGTATCTTCGCCCGTTCTCCTAATGTAACATGTTCCTCCGAATGCTGAAACAGCGGATTCCGGCATACCCGAGAAATCATGGAAAAAGGGGAGCAGTAACCAGACAGGAGTTTAGTTAATTTGCGTGAACGGTACCGCGTCAATATTCTATGGTCAAACTATCCAGATCTACACGATGCCATGTGCTTGGGCTTCTTTTTTTCCTGGCTGGCAATTCCCTGGCTCAGACCCGCGACTTTACGGCGGATAGTCTGAAAGCCGTTATCCGTATGGCGGACGATACCGGCAAGGTGCAGTTGTATTACGAATACGGTCAGCAATTCGAAAGCACAAACCCGGACTCGGCTCTTTGGTATTATTCACTTGCCCGTCAAAAAGCCGTTGAGGCGGATTTCCTGAAAGGTCAGGCCGCATATGCCAGTCACGCCATCGTGATCCTCAATAACCAGGGAAAATTCCGGGAGGCGCTGGAGCTCTCAAAGGACGCGCTGAATCTTTACCTGAAGGTTGGAACAAAAAAAGATCTGTCCGTGGCCTACCTGAATGTCGGAAGCGAGTGGCAGTACTTGTCGGACTTTGAGCTTGCTACTGAAAACTACCTGGAGGCGAAGAAACTGGCTGATGAAATCAATGACAAACGGCTGCAGCGCATTACGAACAACAACCTCGCCTCCATTTTTATAAACCTCATGGACTATGAGAAAGGAAAACAGTATGCGGAGAAGTCGTTGGCTATTGCTACGGAAATGAAGAACGACTACGCCATCTCTTCATCCATGTTTAATATCGCTACGGCGGAGCTATACCTGAAACAATACGACCAGGCATTGAAACATTACCAGGAGATCGAGGCTATCGGTGTACGTATGGAAGACGACATCGTGACCCTTGACGGATGGCTGGGAACAGCAGATGCGTACAAATTTTTGGCGGACAACAACCGCGCCGAGCAATACTATAAGAAGGTGATCGCATTCTCGCGGGAAAAAAGCCTTCCGGAATACGAAATGTATGCCTACATGGGCATAGCGGATGTTTACATCTCGACCAACCGGAAAGATGACGCACGCTCGGCGATCGCGGGTGGAATTGAGTTGGGGAGTCAGCTGGGTTCAAATTATGAATTAAAGGACCTGTATCTGAAAGCATCGGCACTGGAAGAGAACGGCGGCAATTTAACCCGGGCGTTGGATTTCCGTAAGAAGTACGAGATCCTGAATGATTCTATCGTTGGTGAAAAAAGCAAATCCCATATCAATTTACTGGAGGCGCGATTTGAGTCCGAAAAAAAGGAATCGATGATCCGCGAACTGGAAGCGGATAAAAAACTCCAGGAGCTCTCCCTCCGGCAGAAGAACACGCTCAATTATATCCTGATTGGCAGCGCCGTCACTCTGCTTATTATCGTTCTGCTATCGTACCGAACCTATCATCAACGGCAGAGACTACAGCTCCAGCGGATCAGTGAGCTGGAGAAAGAGAAGCAGCTTGCGGCGACGGAAGCGGTTCTCCGGGGAGAAGAACAGGAACGATCCCGTCTTGCGAAAGACCTGCACGACGGTTTAGGTGGCATGCTTTCGGGAATAAAATACTCGTTTAATACCATGAAAGGAAATTTGATCATGACGCCTGACAACCAGCAGGCATTTGAACGCAGCATGGATATGCTGGACAGTTCGATAAAAGAAATGAGAAGGGTTGCACACAACATGATGCCTGAAGCGCTGGTCCGGTTCGGACTTGACGCGGCGTTGAGGGATTTTTGTAACGACATTCAGAAGAGCGGGGCGTTGCAGATCAGTTACCAGTCTATCGGGCTCGAAAACGGTGTGCCTGATCAGACCGCGGCAATCACAATTTACCGGATCGTTCAGGAATTGATCACTAACACCATAAAACACGCGGCCGCGAAAACAGCTATCGTCCAGGTTACAAAGGCGGATAGCCAGTTGGCTGTTACTGTCGAAGATGACGGGAAAGGGTTTGATACGGTTATCCTGAAACAGTCGAAAGGTATCGGCTGGACGAATATCCAGCACCGTGTCGATTTTTTAAAAGGCACACTGGATGTGAAGTCGCAGGCCGGAAAGGGTACATCCGTTCACATTGAACTTGAGGTATAAATGGCAACAAAGATCTTTATTACAGACGATCACTACATGATCGTAGAAGGAATTCGCTCCCTACTTCAACAGGAAAAGGACATGGAATGGCTGGGCCATGCGATGAATGCGGCGTCATGCCTGGCTTTTCTGCAGCAACAGCAGCCAGACGTCATGTTCCTGGACATAAACCTTCCCGACCAGAGTGGAATTGATTTGTGCAAGGTCATAAAAGAAAAATATCCGTCCGTCCGGATCATCGGCTTAAGTTCGTTTAACCAGCAAAGCTTCATTCAGAAATTAATGGATAACGGCGCTTCGGGATATGTGTTGAAAAATGCGACACGCGACGAACTGGTGGAGGCTATCGGGGCGGTAATGTCCGGGAACAAGTACCTGAGCCAGGATGCCGTGTCGACGATCTTAAAAAATGAGGACTCCAAGATCCCGTTGTTAACACGAAGAGAAAAGGAAGTCCTGGCATTAATTGCGGAAGGACTAACGAACCACGAGATAGGTGAAAAGCTCTTCATCAGTACCACCACCGTTGATACACACCGTAAGAACCTGCTGGCTAAATTCGGGGTGAAAAATACGGCGACCCTGATCAGGCTGGCAGCGCAGTTCCGCCTTATCTGAGACCCCTGCCGGGGCATGTAGCAGGTTAGTTGTTTGACCAACCTTTGACCGGTCTGGTGAAATGAAAAAATGTCAACGCCGTCCCTAGGTAACTTTCACGTTTTTATTTATTATCGCAATCGTAAATTTTAATTTACTAAAGGCGTTATGAGTAATTTCCTCCGGAATAACTGGATTGTCCTGGCGATCGGGGCAATTCTTATAGCCAGTATGCTGATGGCTATCCGTAACAAGGCAACGATCGAACGGAACAGTGCGTTGCAACAACAATCTGACCTGATCAAAGAGCTTACGAAGGAAATCCTCAGCGAGACCATGCACGGTCTCGATATCGGGCTTCGGGGATTTTCCCTTGTGAAAGAGGAGAGCATGCTCGTCCCTTACCGGAAGGCGATCGACAAAAACGGGCCGATCTTTAAGGAACTGGAGAGTCAGCTTGCTCAGCAGAAGTATCCGGACATCGCGCAGCTTCAGGTCGTCAAGACCGAGGTCGATGCCTACATCGCATTCTGCAACGAGATGATTGAAGTCGCCCGCAAGGATAGCTTACGGACATTCATTTCGATGCTCCGCGAAGATCGGGGTTACGGCGTTTGGAAAAAATATGACGACTTTTCAAAGCCGCTTTTCCTCTTTGAGGATGATATCAATCAAAAGGCCCTGGCAAATTACAATGCAGCTATCCGAAACAATCTTATCCTGCAGGTATGCATGGTCCTGCTGGCCTTACCGGCGCTGATCCTTTTTACGAGCCGTATCCGGAAGGAACGCGAAGCAAGGAACGGGCTGCTGCTGGAGGTGGAAAAAAACGACAGAATGTATGTTTTTGACCCGGGGACACCGCCGGGTACGGACGCCCGGGCCGTGATCAACTCCTCGATCAACAATGTTCGAAACGCTTCCGACTTTATAAAAGGAATGTCCCGTGGCAATTACGACATTACCTGGCCTGGTCTGACAGAACAGAACCTGGATCTCAATAAAGAGACCCTTGCCGGTAACCTGCTGGATATGCGCGAAAAACTAAAGTCCGTAAAGCGGGAAGACGAACAACGGAACTGGACAAATGAAGGGCTTGCCCACTTTTCCGAAATCGTTCGAAACTATCAGGGAAACTCCGGGGAGCTTGCCGACCGGTGCGTCTCCTTCCTCACAAAGTACATTCGCGCTCAACAATGCAGCTTGTTCGTGCTGGAAGGTGAACATCCGGATCAATACCTCAGGCTTGCCGCATGCTATGCGTTCGACAAGAAAAAATGGCTGGATCAACGCGTCGATATCGGCACAGGCCTGGTAGGTCAGGCTTACCTGGAAGGAGATACAATCCAGTTAAAGGATATACCTCAGGGTTACACAAAGATCACGTCGGGTCTTGGTGATTCTACACCAAAGCACCTGATCATCGTTCCCCTGAAATACGATATCCATACCGTGGCTGTAGTCGAAATTGCCTCTTTCTCGTTTTTCGAGGAGTTCCAGGTAGCCTTTCTCAAAAAGGCCGGAGAATTCCTGGCGTCCGCGATCCTGAATGCCCAGACAACTCACAAGATGAAGACCCTGCTGGACCAGGCGAGGGTAAACGAAGAGAACATGAAGCAACGCGAAGAAGAGATGCGCCAGAACATGGAAGAACTGCAGGCCACCCAGGAAGAACTGGTTAGAAAAGAACGGGAAATGCAAAAACGCGTTTCCGGCCTGGTGACCAGTGTCTGAGGCGTGGATTCGGATTATTCTTTTCCGGGTTTGTCTTGATACAAGTATTCGTTAACAGCCGTTAACAAATACTCTTTCGGGTCGCTCGCGTATTGCCAGAACATAATACCCCCCATCTTCTTTTCTTTCACATAATCGCATTTGTGTCGGACTGATTCTTCATCATCATATACGATCAGTTGCCTGGTTTCATCGTTCCACAGGTAAGGTGCTTTCGCCTTATCATCCCAATACCTCACCAGGCCGGGCCTGACCATCAGGCTGTCTTTGATAAATGTATAGCCGCCTCCCCGTATGGTCGAATCCACCTGCCTGTTTATGCCGCGGTTGTCGGTTGTCTTCATGATCCAACTCCTGCCATAGAACGGAATGCCGAGCACAAGTTTCCCCGGCGGTACTCCGGCCTTCGTAAATTCCTTGTATGCCTTGTCGCCGGAGTCTTCGCGATCATAATTTTCGGAAGGAAAAAGGTTGGAATGATGACCTGCCGTATCACCGGACACATAAAAATCGTACGCCATGATGTTCACAAAGTCCAGGTACTCCGCCACTTTTCCCATTTCAGTCACCTGGAACAGTTTAGGAAAACAGGGCAATGCCGTCGACAGCTGATATGCCTTTCCCGTTCTCGCCGAAAGTTCATCCAGTTCTTCCCGAAGCGCTTTGAACATGAGAGTAAAATTTTCCTTATCCTCCGTACGGAATACATTATCCTCCCCTTTCATACCCGGATATTCCCAATCGATATCCACGCCGTCGAGATCGTGCTTTTCAAGGATGGCGGCGCTTGTAACGGCGAATTTCCGACGTGAGCTTTCCGTGAGTACGGCATCCGAAAAGTTTTCGCTCCATGACCAGCCGCCAATGGAAATCATGATCTTCAGAGCCGGGTTATCTTTTTTCAGGTAGTTCAGCCGGCGAAAATTACTGGTATCCGTTTCCATATTTGTGAGCCACGCCATACTGTCCTTTACATCCACAAACGCATAGTTGATATGGGTGAGTTTCCTGGCATCGATCGTCTTCTCATCCAGGATCCCGCGAAAACCAGGTACGTAGCCGATAACAACGAGCTTGTTGTCCTTTTGCCGGACCTGTTCCTGGCCTCTTTTGCATGCGAAAAGTGAAAAACCAACTAATAAAACAAGTAGGGATCGGGTGGTACGCATAAGGATGACGGGCTTGAATTTTTCTTGAACGACGAAACCGGCTCCTCCGAAGAGAAGCACCATTAATATTAGGAACTTCCCGGAACTGAAGCCTTGCCGTTTATAAAAATTTTCACCCTGTTTATCCAACAGCGGAAATCCCGCCGATGTAAGGGCAGGATTTCCTGAAAGACTGTTCCCTGAAACCAAGTCAGAATGTCGAAATATGGAGCTTGTTCTTACCCTCCTTTAACAAAGTACCGTTCCGCTTTATCTTCTCGTCCTGCTCCTTCTCATCTGCTATAATGGATAGCAGGTATCGCCCGACCTCGTCGTATGAAATGGAGACCGGTTTCCCGGACGTAATCGCTTCGGTGGCGTACGAATTGATCAAATTCGGATAATGTTGCCGGAACAGTCCGTGCGTGGCAAACATATCACAGCCAAGAACCCGGTCGCCCGACACCGCTACCAATCCGACAACATCGGCATCCTCTCTCATCATTTTTTCAAAATGATCCACGTATTCCTTTAACGATGCATTAAACGATTCCGAATGCTTCAGTGCTGCCAGCGTGCCCGAAGATGACCCTGCGTTGTTCTTTGTGGTGTTCTCCGAAACCTTTTTCCACACCTCCTGCTGATCCTTTTGTACTGCGCCGGCTTTTCTTACTTCGTTGGAAGAAATGGTGTAATATTCCTGAAACGATTTTCCCGTTCCTTTTTCCTGCCACCTGCCGTGTTCTACACAAAATACCGATATATCCTTCTTTCCGCTTTGCGGATAAAGTATAAAATCGGTCGCGATCATCCTGTCCTGCTTTCCTCCCTGTACTACCTCCCCGGCCAGGATAACAACGGTATCGGCGGACGTGTTTTCAATGAACAGCGTATTCACATCCCCCTTCGGGTGCTCCGTTATCTTAACTTTATTATTGGTCAATGCTTCCTTGAGCGTAACGAAACGAGCGACATCCCTGTGATAGGAATGAAAGTCACGGCTGGCATGTACCGGATAGAGCTGCAAATTGCCGAACCGGTATTCCGACGATGCCGCCGGTGATCCGAGCGACAGGTTTTTTTCATTGTATTGCGCCTGCAGGGACATTGAAAGAAGAAGAAAAAAACCCGGTAAATAAATATTCGTTTTCATGGTCGTATATTCCGTTATGTTTATTTCCAAACCAGCTGTTTCGACATCGCCTGTTGTTTGATCGCTTTGATCATGGCCTCATCCAACATAGCCTCCTTACCGGTTTGAGGTGTCTGAGATTCGATGTACTCCTGGCGCTTCGTGTTCAGGGACTGGATTTCCGATTGGATCTTTTTGCGTTCCTCAGACTTCTTACTGATGTATACCTTACGCTGATCGACGGTCATCGTTTTCATCTCTTCGGGTAAATCGTCTGCTTTGGTTTCCTCCAGAACCTTCTCATTGTCTTTGGAAGCATCCACAAGATCCCATGTCGAGTTTTTGTAGGCATGAGAACTTTTTGAAACGGCGCGTTCAACCTTGTTCGACCGGCTGTACTGTTCTGCGTTCTTGTCCTGGGCTAGTTGCAGTTCTTTTTTCGACGAGCCCGATTTGCCATAGTACACATAAGTATCATTCAGCCGGTCGTTCATCGCGTCAATCTTCTCGTCGTAGGGTGTGGCGATGTAGACAGTTTTGCGATCCTGCTGAATGCTCATATATGTCCCATCCGTGATCGTGGCACCGTTTTTCCAGTCCGTCCGCACGCCTTCGTTGTAGTCGCCGCAGAAAATAGTATTTACGACCACCCCTTTTTCTTTGGCGAGGGAACACGCTTCCCGGTAGGGAATTCCACCTTGTGTGAAGGGCTCGTTACCCGCGATGAAGATCATTTTCAGGTCCGATCCCGATGACGACCAGGGAAGCTGCGACAAGGATGTGTTGATCACGTGACCGCAAAATTCACTTCCTCCATTCGTCCGGAGAGCAAAGAGCTTTTCGGAGATCACATCGAGGTCGTCGGTCATTCCGCTCACCTGGCGGATATATCCCGAGTATGCTGACAGGTTATCGTTTCCATATTCATACAGGGCAATTTTTATGCTTGGACGCGATCCGTCACCGCACGTTGCTCCTGCCAGCTCGTTGACGATCTTCCATAGTTGGGATTTTGCCTGGTCGATCAGCCCGTCCATACTGTTGCTGGTATCCAGCAGCAACGCAAGCATGATGGTCTGGTCTTTCGAAACGGCGGTTTGTTTGACCGGTGTCTCACTGGCGGAAGCACCCTGGCATTGGAGGCTGGTTGCCAGTACCAGAAAAGAAACAATAACGTTGAAGAAGCGTCTGCTTAGGATTCGGATCGTTTTCATAGATGTTTTTGTATAATGTGTCGGTAAATTTTACGTGAAAATTTTTCATCGGGTACGTCAACTTCGTGGGGGCTGCCGGCGGGTGGGTGAATGCTGCTTTTGACTTAGTGAATGCCCGAACAGCGTCGGATTTCCAGAAAATGCGTATTTAATAAAGTGCTAACTTTCGGATATTTTGAGATCCATATGATTAAACCGTTCGCTGTTGGTTGCTTTCTCATAGCCCTTTTGACGGGGGAAAACGGTTTTGCCCAGAAAGATCAGAAGGAGTCTAAAAAGTCGGACTCTTATAAAAGCTATAAACTGAGGTCCGCCGACGACGAAGCGGGAAAGTTATTACAGGAAGCTACTTCGTTAATGACCAGTAACCCGGACGAGGCCCTGAATAAAGTAAAAGAAGCGCTGGGCCTCAGTATCGCGCAGGGAGATGCCCGCAACGAAGCGCGTTGTTATTTGCTAATCGCCGGGATCAACGAAAATATCACGGAATGGAAACTGGCGCTTGAGAACTATGCCCGTGCGTACGAGAAGTTGAAGGGTTCTTTTACATTAACCAGCGACTACAGGAAAACATTGCAGGGTCTGGGATATTCGAATCTTCAACTCGGGAATTTTCAGGAGTCGCTGGAATATTACCAGGAACTCCTATCGCAAAAACTGGATGCCACTGAAAGAAAAGAAAGGCAGCTCGATATTTCCGAAGTGTACTATCAAATGGGCACCTACGACGAAGCTTTGCGTACACTTGACAACATAGCGGCGACAAAAGTACCGGACCCGTCATTCGAGGCGCGTATCCAAAACCAGAAGGCGAAAATCTACGCCCGTACGAATGAACTGGACAAAACGAAAAACATTTATGAAAACTCGGTCAACACACTCCGGTCGAACAGGGAAACCGATGTAAAAGGAGAACAATCGCTCCAGAACGCGAAAGAAGAAATCGTGGATGTTCTTCGCGAGCAAAAACGTTACGACGACGAAATCGATCTGCGGAAACAATCCATACAACTGAATATCGCCTCAAACAACCTGGCTGAAGTAACGAAAGACAAAGTTGAGATTGGCAAAACCCTTGCGGCGAAGGGTGAAAACACGGCGGCAATAAAAGAAATGGAGGAAGCTGCCCGTATGGCCGATACATTGGAAAACCCGACGGACCAGGCGAATGCTTTTCTCGCGTTAGCCGATCTGTACGAAAAAAACGGGCGGAATTCGCAAGCCTTGTCGGCCTACAGACGGTACAGCGAAGCGGTGAGGGCATCCGAAAAGGTATTAAAAAGAGAACTATCGGAAAGGTCGGGATTGATCCGGCAACAACGGGACATCGAAGAGCTGACCAAAAATGTCTCGATCGGGCAGCGCGAGGAAACGATCGAGCAGGCTACGGTTTTCCGTCAGCGTCTGGTCATATACGGTCTGCTGTTTATTGTGCTGATCAGCGGCGTTACATCGTATGTAGCCTACAAGAACGCCGCCGCGAGCAAGGTCGCGAATCAGTTATTGACGCTGAAATCCCTGCGGGGCCAGATGAACCCTCATTTTATTTTTAATGCCTTGAATTCAGTGAACCATTTCATCGCCCAAAAAGATGAACGTACCGCCAACAAGTTCCTGTCGGAGTTTTCACAGCTGATGCGGCTGGTCCTGGAGAACTCCCAGGAAGATTTTATTCCCTTGCAAAAAGAACAGGAGATCCTCTCCCTTTACCTCAAACTGGAACACTACCGGTTTCGGGATAAATTTGAATACGAGATCGTGACCGGCGACGATATCAATACCGATGCCGTTGATATCCCTCCCATGCTGATTCAACCCTATATTGAAAATGCCGTTTGGCACGGATTACGTTATAAGGAGACGAAAGGAAAGTTGACCTTGCATTTCAAAAAGCAGGCGGACAGCATCATTATTGCAATTGAAGATAACGGTATCGGCAGAAAAAGATCGGCGGACTTAAAAACAGAAAATCAGCGCAAGCACAACTCGACGGGCCTGAGGAACATCGACGAACGATTATTAATCATTAACAAAGTCTATAAAGCGAATTACCGCGTTGTCATTGAAGACCTGGAAGGCGACGCCGGAACGCGGGTAAGTATTTATTTACCTGTCCACACGCAAAAGCATAATCTATGATAAAGGCGGTAGTCATTGACGACGAAAAAGACAGTCGCGAAATACTGGCGGGTTACCTCTCAAAATATTGTCCGGACGTCGTGGTGTCGGGATTTGGTGAATCCGTATCCACGGGACTGGAAGCGATTCACAGGCATAAGCCGGACATTGTCTTCCTGGATATCGAGATGCCCTATGGCAACGGGTTCGACCTGCTTGAACAGGTGAATAACGTATCGTTCGAGACTGTATTTGTGACGGCATTCGACAACTATGCGATTCAGGCCCTTAATCAGAGCGCCGCATACTACCTTCTCAAACCGATCGACATAGATGAACTGGTGAAAGCGGTGGAAAAGATCAGGAAGGAAAAGGACGCGGGCAACTACACCCAACATGCGCGTATTCTGCTCGAGAACATCCGGACGGGATCGCAGCAAAAGATCATGCTTCCCACATTGGAAGGATTCGAAATTGTCGCGATCAACACCATTCTTTACTGTGAGGCTGTCGACAATTTCACCCGTTTTTATTTTGAGAACAGCGCGCCATTGCTGATCTGCCGTACACTGAAATACTTTGAGGACATTTTAAAGGATCATCGTTTCGTCCGTATCCACCGGTCTTACCTGATCAACCCTGAATATGTGATCCGTTATTCAAAAGGCAAGGGAGGCTCTGTTACCATGAAGAACAGTCAGGAGCTGGAGATCTCGGCCAACAAGAAAAAGGAATTCCTGGATCTGTTCGAACGGTAATAGCAGAGTACGGATCATCAATATCCGTCCTGCGGGTCGGAGCTATTTCAGAAGCCCGGGAATTCAGTGTTGCGATCCATTATTATTACAACCCCAGCACTACCTTCAATTTAGCATAACCGCTTTTGCTCAGCGGCACCTTCACACCGCTTTTTAACAACGCGAGGTATGTCTCTTTTTCCAGAGGCTCAATCTTGGTCAGCTGCTGAAGATGAATAATGTACGAACGGTGAACCCGCACAAATTGCGAGGGGTCGAGGCTTTGTTCGTAAAAACTCATCGTTTTCTTTTTCAGGAACATTTCCTTTTGTGTGAAGATCTTCACATAGTCGTCGTACGCTTCAATGTATTGAATTTCGTGAACGGGAATGATCCTGATGTTGCTCCCTTCTTTCACAACGATGCGGTTTCTTTCTTCCGGCTGACGCACTTCCTCCGTCAGCAGCGTCTGCGTCTGGATCTTTGAATCCGTGTGATTCCGTTGCGCGAGCCATTTTTCCACAGCTTTGGTAAACCGTTCCTTGCTGAAAGGTTTCAACAAGTAATCTATAGCGCGGGATTCGAACGCCTTTATCGCGTATTCGTCAAACGCGGTGGTAAAAATAACCGCAGGAGGCTGATCAATGAGCTCCAGCATCTCAAATCCGTTTATCTTCGGCATTTGAATAT
Source organism: Chryseolinea sp. (assembly GCA_041742155.1). GTDB lineage: Bacteria > Bacteroidota > Bacteroidia > Cytophagales > Cyclobacteriaceae > Chryseolinea. The sequence goes on from JBGSJE010000022.1 coordinate 98,629, forward strand.
CCAGAAAGATCAGGTCCGGTTTGTGCTGTGTGATAGCCTTAACACCCTCAAAACCGTCGTTGCATTCCTGTACAATGTCGATACCCGGGAAGTCGCCCAGGTATTCCGTTACTATACTTCTTGCAAGAGGTTCGTCATCGATGAGTACTGCTTTGATCATACGGGTTGTGGAATTTTAACTTCTGTAATGAAAATATTTTCAGCCTGACTGGTGCTCAATAAATCGTTGCGCGCATAAAGAAGGTATAACCTGCGTTGTACCGAGTTGAGCCCAAAGCCGGTACCCTGCTTGGGTTGCGACGTAACGGGATCAAAGGGATTTTCGATACGGATGATAAGTTGCTGATCTTTTAGAAGCGTGCTGATCCTGATCACCGTTTCCCCGATCGTATCGTAAAGTCCGAATTTTATGGCGTTCTCCACCAATGGCTGAAGGAGCAGCGACGGCAGGAGCAATGGGTTCGTCTTTTCGGATTCCGCTATTTCCGTACGCAAGCGATGTCCGAACCTCACCTTCTCGATCTCCAGGTAAAGCTGAAGATGTTTAAGCTCTTCATGCAAGCTTACCAGTTGCTGGTCGTCCTTTTTAATAGTACCCCGGAGAAAATCCGAAAGTTGCTGAATCATTTTACGCGCCTGATCCGGTTTTGATCCGGCCAGGGCACTGATGGAATTCAGGCTGTTGAACAAAAAGTGCGGTTGTAGCTGCTGCCGTAACGACGCCAGCTCCGCTTCGCGCGCCAGTTTGATGGTATCGTGCTGTCGTTTCTCTACTTCACGCTGATCCTGCAGGTAAAACCAGATCCAGCAAACTACGCCTATCAGTGTAATCATGAACCATATCAGAAGCCCGCGTATGAATTGCGAACCATATAGATACGTATGGTAATAATCCTCCTGAGGAAAAATATTCCACATCATCATGTACCGATGGGCCACCGTACAAATGGAAGCCAGGGCCACCGTTTTTACAAACAGAAAAAATGCGTTCTTCAGATTGGGCTGATAATACCGCAGGGAAGTAAACATAACATAACCGGCTGTTGCAATCAGCAGATTCATGTTGACTGCGTCCGCCAACGCTATTTGCCAGCGGAAATGGAACGTATCGATCAGTGCATAGGCTTCGATCAGTACCAATAACAGCGCCATGGCCAGGTAGAACAGGACGACTTTCATTTTTGCACTGAGGTTGCTCACTGGTGGAATATTTTTTTTACGCCTAATATACAGGTTGTGCATTCAGGCGGATTGCAATTGCTTTCCGGTGAATAAAGTTAATATAAGAAGGACCTTCATCCGTTTCGTGAATCCGCGAATATAACTCTATCCCATCTTCGAGGTTCTGAAGCGGGAGAACTTCGGAGACGTTGACAAATTCCCATTTTACCTGTTTCATTTTATCATTGTAGAATGTATCCTCCTCACTGAGGCCGATTGCGCGAGCTTTCAGAAATGCCTCTTCCTTGCTGTCCGCGGTGATCAACCGGAGTTGTTCATCGAACTGAGTTTTGGCATTTTTATTATCCGTAGAAATATTGAAGACTATTTTTGTGATATACCAGTTCATAAGAAATACTTGAAGAATGAATAAAATAAGGTGCATACTTCAGAAACTTTTAATATCGATTCCTCCAAAAATTGTTGTCCCTTTCAGCACCAATATTTTCGATTGGTCGGTGATACTGTTTTGAAGGTGTCGTTTATCGTTGATACCACCGAAAATGGAAACCATTTCTTCTGTTTCAATTTTCCAATGTGCCGGTACGATGAGGGTTGTGCCGCCGAATACCTGAACAAGTTCCAGCGGTATTCTGCCATCGATATCAGCCTGGGTCAGGTTTAGTTCGAAGCCGCCGAAGACACATACACTTTCCCCGCCCTTAAAATCCTTTGAAAGGATCTGTTTTTTGTTTTCGCCGAAGATGGTCACCGATTCGAAAGTACCGGCTGTTGACTCGCTCATAGACGCAGCTTGCCGTTCCCACCGTTTAAAAAGCTCTCCCCTGTTCCGTCGGCGGCCCCGGGGCCGCAGGATCATGGCGAGACCGATACCGATAATGATGATCGGCCACATATATTCCCGGATCCGTATTTCGGGTACAAATTCTTCCAGGAGAAATGCTGTTCCGATGGCAACCGGGATCAACCATCCCCACTGCCGGAACGAATGCCGCGCACCCACGTAAAAGCCTACTGCAATCAGGATCATCGGCCATGAGAAAAGCCAGTACGGAAGGTCCGCGCCGGCCTGCCTGGCCAGTAAGAGTGTACCGACGATCACGACGATAACTCCGCCCATAGCCCGGCCTCCGCCGAAATTCGGACCGCTGTTTTCAACCGGTGTATGAGGATTTTTGCTGTACTGCGTTTCCATTGTTATTTATATTATGATTCAAATAACGGCATGTTCGGCTCCCCAGGCCAGCGTAAAAAGGCCGCCGATGGCGCACAGTAGGTGAATAGCGGAACACAGGCGGTGAACGCGGAATCCCGGACCTGTTTCCTTCATGAAGGTGATCGCGGCACGGAAACGGGTATACCATTTGTATCGCACGGAAAATCTTCCAATCTTCCTGACATGGTAAACAAGGGGTTTGAGCCGGCAATTGCTCAGTTTGATGCGTACAATTCAAAAGATCCACACACGGAAACCTTCGATGGGCATACGTACCCGAAAGAACTGCTTTACGGTAAGAGGATGAGCGAGCGGCTGGATACTTTCGCACCCGGATCTCCGGAGTATTTGCGCCTGGCTGCACGTTGTCAGCACATAGGGCGGTGGGAGATTCCCCGTGAGTCCTACCCTATCGACCGGAAGGGATACCTTCAATGGAGGAATGTATTAAAAACACACCATGCTAAAATTGCGGAACAGATCCTCGGCGACTGCGGCTATGATCCCGGCACTATTGATAAAGTGAAATTCCTGCTGCTGAAGAAAGAGCTGAACAGGGATCCCGACACGCAGGTTCTGGAGGATGTGATCTGCCTCGTGTTCATTCAATTTTACCTCGATGAGTTTGCCGGACGGCATGAGGACGACAAAGTTGTAGAAATACTCCGGAAGACATTAAAGAAGATGTCGGCACGTGGTATTTCGGAGGCAGTAAAAATTCCAGTACCCGAAAGGACTGCTGCATTGATTCATCGCGCCGCCGGTAGCTGAGACCCCGTCGCATTATTCAGGACCGTCTTTTCCAGGTGCCCTATAAAGTTCTCAATAGACCTGTCCAGGATTTCATATACTTCCTGAAAATGCCGCTCACCGCCGTAGTACGGATCCGGAACCTCTTCTCCTTTTCCCAACAGGTCGAAGTCTCTCATGAGAAAAACCTTTTGCGCATGTATTCCACCCGTTGACAACCGTAAAATATTCATGTGATTGCTGCGGTCCATGGCCATGATATAGTCGAAATCATCCAGGTCTTCCGGAATAAACTGCCTGACATAATGATTGATTCCAATCCCGTTTTTCCGGGCTGTCGCAATGGTACGGTGATCCGGGATATCCCCGATGTGATAATCGGACGTTCCGCAGGAATCGATAACAAAACGATCCTGCAGTTCTTTCCGTGTCACCTTATCTTTAAAAATGGCTTCCGCCATAGGCGACCGGCAGATATTCCCCAGACAGACAAAAAGCACCTTGATTTTAGTCATAATTTCAAAAAGCCGATAGAATGCGGAATACGACTTTTAACGTCCATATTTCCCCTGCAAAAATAACAGGTTCACAGGTTACAAACGAAGCGTTCAACTGATTAACAAACGCCGCATTACTTTTTATTAAGTACTGCCTTTTGATTTGAAAAGCCTACCTCTTTGCTCAGGGGAGGCTTTTCTCTTTTTAAGGCTCCTTCCGCAAACACCTGGTCATTCCCTACCGTACTGTGACACCAAAACCAACGCTTACCGTGCTGTATTCCTGGAGGGTATATTCTCCATTCAGATAAACCGGTCCGAGGTTCATTCTTATTCCCGCGGAGATACGGGGACTTTTATTTTTGAATGTCAGCGAAACAGGGTCTTTAAAGGCTACCGGATAGCCTGGGACTACATAGGATCCGGTTACATCCGAGGTGGTTTTTATCGTATTAAATCCAATACCACCGTGGAACGTAAAGATGGCAAGCTTCTTCGAGATCAACGCCTGAAACAACCACGCGTTCATGTCATAGTCCATCATCTGAGGTCTGTTATCCGTCGGCGACGGCTCGAACGTTCCAGTCATACCGGTAGAGCCCTGGATATTTGTAAAGGCAACCAGAACGGAAAGGTCAAATGGCAATACCTTGATCCCGGGTATATGCTGCTTGATATCGTGCATCACACCAAAACCGATCAGCTTCACTTTGGATGACCCGGTTTCCACCTCCGGAATCCACCGGATTTTCAGGTCGGTATTTTTGTAGATACCGATACCGATCTGGGCTGTGGGCGCAACGACTCCCCTTATCTTGATATTTTTCTTAAAATCCAGTCCTTTTGGTCCGTCGAATGAGCCATCGGGTTGGTTGTCTCCGTTGGCATCAATGGCGTAGATAGTTGCATCCTCCGGGCCGACAATGGTTGGCGCTTTTCCGGATGCCGGACTGACAAGGTCGGTAACGGAAAGGTTCAGGTCTGCGGGATTAAAATAATTCTTGGAAGACGGTATAAAAACCGCGTTAAGGGAAACACCGATATCGAACCCCAGCGTTTTATGCGCTTTTGCCGTAGTGTACCATCCCCCGTTAAATCCGTAGGAAAGTCCCTCGATCATCGGGTTTAAATAAGCATTCATAAGCTTCGACGCATCCTGGGGACCCGCTTCAAGAAAATTAACAAGGTCGGTTTCATCCTGTGCATGGGTAAATAAAGGCAGTCCGATCATACTAATGATTAACATGCTCTTTAAGGCAGACATCATCCGGGTTGGTTTCGTGTTCATTGGGTTACGTTCAATGAGCAAAAATAAGGCTTTTACAGGTCTTTCGATATTATAGGTGTGAATAAATCGGCAAGTTGTATTTTTACGGCCGAATGGTAGTACTGTATAATTTCCTGATCCTGTTCATGCGGATTGGTTTTGGCATCGCAAGCCTCTTCCATTCCAAGGCGCGGGATTTTGTGACGGGACGGAAGAATGTCTTTGAAACCCTGGAGTCCTTGTTCGGTAATAACCGGTCGAAAGTCATCTGGATGCATTGCGCGTCACTGGGAGAATTTGAACAGGGCCGTCCGCTCATTGAATCCTTCCGGAAAGAGTACCCTGATGTAAAAATACTCCTCACATTTTTTTCGCCTTCCGGGTACAATGTGCGCAGAAACTATGACCAGGCTCACGCGGTCTGTTACCTTCCGTGGGATACGGCTTCAAATGCCCGGAAGCTGATCGAGATCGTGAAGCCGTCGCTTGCCGTCTTTGTCAAATATGAATACTGGTATCATTATACCGTAACACTGAAAAACAACCGTGTCCCCATACTTTCCGTGTCGTCTATTTTCAGGCCCGGTCAATTGTTCTTCAGGTCATACGGAGGATTTTACCGGAATATCCTCCGGCATTTTTCCCATTTTTTTGTTCAGAACGATTTGTCGCTATCCCTTCTTCGTTCGATCGGGATCAAACAGTGTACACTGGCCGGAGATACACGGTTCGATCGCGTTTACCAGATCGTACACCAGGGAGAGGAACTTTCCATCGCAAAAAAATTCAAAAACGACCAGAAAACTTTTGTTATCGGCAGCTGCTGGCCACAGGATCTGGACGTATTGACGCCATTTATCAATAATCACGAAATAAAATTTATTCTCGCGCCGCATGAGATTTCGGAAGATTTTATTGCCGGACTGGAAAAAGTCCTGCGTGTGAAATCGATCCGGTATTCGAAAGCTGCCGGCGCCGATCTGGAAGACATCCAGGTACTGATCATCGATAATATCGGGATGCTCTCGCGGCTTTACCGTTATGGTGAATTCGCGTATGTGGGAGGAGCCTTTGGCAAGGGCCTGCATAATATCCTGGAGGCCGCGTGTTATGGCGTACCCATTTTTTTTGGAAACAGAAGTTACGAAAGGTTTCAGGAGGCTGTTGACCTGATCAACCTCGGAGGAGCCTTTGCGGTTACGGATTACGATGACCTGAAATCAAAATACGAATCCCTTAATGCACCCGAAAACTTTCTCCTGGCATGCGAAGTCACAAAAGATTACGTAACTGAAAATCTGGGAGCTACAGAAAAAATCATGGCCTACTCCAGATCTCTATTGAAGTGATAACAGGACTTGTCATGCGCTCAACCGGTTCTTTCTACGATGTGTTAGCGTCGGACGGAAAGAAGTACAACTGCAAGGTGCGGGGAAAGATACGGCTTGAAGGTATCCGCGAAACCAACCCTGTGGCTGTTGGAGATACTGTTTCTTTCGATCCGGAACATGAGATCGGTTCCATCCTGGAGATCCTCCCCCGCAGGAATCAAATCCTCCGTCAGTCCGTAAAAAAGACCGGGCATTCTCACGTCCTGGCTGCGAATATCGATCAGGCATTACTCGTAGCAACCAGTTCCCATCCGCGAACGTCGCTTGGGTTTATCGACCGCTTTCTGGTAAGCGCAGAAGCGTACCGGATACCCCAGGTGATCGTCTTCAACAAAAGGGATTTACTGGCCGGGCAGGATCTGGAGTCATTGCTTTCTCTTCAGGCTTTATACACGCGGATAGGCGTCACGTGCCTGGTCGTGTCCGCTCTACTCGACGACCTGGCCGGGATACGGGATATCCTTCAAAATAAGACCACACTCGTCGCAGGGCACTCCGGGGTCGGCAAGTCTACGCTGCTGAATAAGATCTCGCCGTCCATCACTCAATCCGTTGGCGATATCTCCGACTTTTCACAAAAAGGAACGCACACCACGACATTTGCGGAAATGTTCCAGCTTGATACCCGAACCTTTGTGATCGACACACCCGGAGTGAAAGAATGGGGACTGGTAGATATGAACCAGCAGGAAATCTCCGACTATTTTCCCGAGATGCGCGATGTCCGCCTGGGATGTAAATTTCAGTCGCGCTGTATTCATATCAATGAACCAAAATGTGCCGTACTGGAAGCCGTCAAATCCGGCTCTATCGCGCTGAGCCGATATGAAAGTTATGTCAGTATGGTAACCAATGAAGATAACAGAAAGTGAAAGAGACTCTTTGCTGATCCGATGGAATACACGGTAAATAATACAACACTAAAGTACGAGGCAGCGGGAACCCGGACCTGGGGAAACAATGTGACGTTACTTGAGAAAGCCACGGACCTCACCCGTCACACACCGTGGCGCGAAAAGGGGTTTGGTATCGAAACGCTTTTTGAAGAGGGAATCTATCATACTTTCAGGAAAAATACCCGCGCCCTGCTCATGAAATGCTGGCATGATGCCGGTATGGTCTTCGGCGCAGATTTTCCGTTAGACCAGTACCACTCGTTAGCCGTCGACTTTGAAGTGCATCTCAAGGCTATCGAAAGAACAAGGTTACTTCATGTGGATGAGTTTCCCATACCGGTATCCCTGGTGGAAGCGCGTATTTCGGAAATCTGCAACGTACCGCTTGTTGCTCAGAACCCGTTCGACGGTCAGAAAATATTTCACTTTCGTGTCATCCGGCCAAATCAGTCCGACAACAATCCCCTTCACCGGGATGTCTGGCTGGAAGACTACGACGACTGTATCAATCTTTATATTCCCGTTGCCGGCAGCAATGAACAGTCATCGCTGATTCTCTTTCCGGGAAGTCATTACTGGCCGGAATCACGGATTGAAAAGACCGATGCGGGTGCGTTGATCAACGGGGTTAAGTTTAACGTTCCCGCGGTTACAGCCATTGCGGGAGATTACAGTGTTGAGAGACCCAGTCCGGCGGAAAACCAGGTACTTGTTTTTTCACCTTACCTTATCCATGGCGGCTCGGTTAATCTGAATCCCGGGATGACCCGGATCTCCATTGAAATGAGGTTATGGAAGCGTCAGGCTCCAAACCGTATTTTGTGATAAAGTTGCCGCAACGGCGAAAGCGGCAAACGCAGGGTGGATAAGGTAAAGATGAATCTGTCTGTCAACCCCGGCTTCACGATCTCTTTCAGAAGTTCAAAAAACAGCCTGGCCTCCTGAAGGTTCTCCGAGAACACAGACTGTCGCAGCTCGTAACGGATCCTTTTGAGTAAGGCTTGATCATCTTCGGGGGAACGGTTCAGCCGAATGGCTTTCCGGCAAACAAGGTACGTTGAATGTAACTGCGCATCACCCCTGCGGTACCAGCCGGATGATAAGGAAGTGTGCTTACGTCTGATCAACGTCAGCGCCTCGTTCAGAAATGCGTACTTGAAATTCCGGGCAGAACGGACCCAGAAATCAAAATCCTCGTACGCGAGATCTTCGTCATAACCTTTCAGATCGTCGAAAACTTTTCTCCTGGATAACATGGTTGGCGACGGAATGAAGTAACGGCTGATAACATCCCGGTAGACATCACCCGATGGAACCCTGGTCACAAGTTTTTTGGCAGCCAGGTAATCGAAGTGCCTTCGGAAGACGGCATTATCAGAATCGATATATAATGCATCCGTAAATACAACGCCGTATGAATCGTCGAGACGCTGAAAGTACCGTACCTGTTTTTCAATCCTCTCCGGTACCATCACATCGTCTGTGGCAAAATCGACGACAAACTCGCCCCTGACCAGTTTGTAGCCGGAGTTAAACGCCCTGCAATTACCAGTGTTGACCGGTAACAGCAGAATTTCGAGAAAGGGAAACTCCTGCTTCAGTACGTTGATTTCCGAAATACTTTCATCCTGGCTGGCGTCGTCCACGATAATGATCTGCAACGGGCTATACGTTTGCCGGATGACGGACGTCACGGCCTGCCTGATAAATCTCCCATGATTGTAACACAGGCAAACAATAGAAACCAGGGGGTTCATGGATCGATGGTTTTTTCGAATGTCAGTTTGGAAGAAGGTATGGCGCCCATCCGCATCTTGAAAAGAAGTAAACCGAAATTCGGTCGTCCGTCCGTGGCCGATGTACCAAAATCAAGGATCGATATACCCTGGTCAGTGCAATACTCAAAAAGGTATTGTGCGAGGTAAACCACGGGACTAAGGTGATTATACGTTCTGGCATGATCGGCGTAAAAAAGGTATAATACATCGGATGAGACACGCACGGCTACCGAAGCGCAGATCATTTCGTCTTTGCAGAAGACGGCAGAAAACAGAAAACGGGAAGGGAATTGTGTTATGGCTGCTTCCAGTTCGTTCCGCGACATGCTCAGGTGAAAGCCCTTTTGCTGCCGGCAATTATGAATAAAGGAATATACCTTATCAAACTGGTCGGCGGCAATAAAACGGAAAGCAAGACCGGCCTGTTCGGATTTTTTCAGTTTCCGTCTTTCAAGTCGGTTAAGACCATTCACGAACGGTTCGTTTGTAAACCGGACTGCACCGGCTTCGGCGTTGATGACACGGTATCCCTGGTTAAACATAAACGTTTGCAACAGGGAGGCCTTCCCGGCGGCGTAGTGAATGGGCGGTGTTTTAATGACAAGACTTCGTACTCCTTCTCGGCGGAGGCAATCTTCCACGAACAGCATAAAGCGAAACAGGGTTTCCGGTACGATGTGGCTGGAATATTCAACGGTACCAAATGGACTGCGGCGGGCGGTCGAAGCGGTGATCCCGTCTATATGAATGTAGATGGAAGCAAGGATCCTTTTGTTTTTCGGGTGAAGGGCATGATACCATTTCCATCCCGCTTCCTGCTGCAGTTTAAGGTGTTGGGGATAATGGAAGAGAGAAGGCTCGAAATCAAACGAGCCGATATCTGCAGGCTCAGCTTCAATGAAAATTAGATCTTCCAATTAGTAAGGTATTCCGACACGTTTGTATAAAAAATGCATTAACCACGCAGGCCCGATCAACAAGAACTGTACATCTTTGAAAAACGAAGGTTTTTTTCCTTCCACCTTATGGCCGTAAAACTGACCGACCCAGGCGACAAAAAAGATCGCCAGACTGATCATCCACAACGGGGCTATGTCCATCCGAACAATGAAGTTCACCATAACAAGGCATAACGCGCAAAACAACATCATACCAATACTGATTGGAATCGATAATGTGACATAATAAATAAGCACCAGGACCAATCCGGGTGCAGCCCAATTGGCATAAGGATTACCATTGCCCAGGACCGATTGAACCATGGTTGACGGGATAGATGCAATAAGACCCACTACACTGAAGAAAATGAGCGGAACGCAAATCCAGTGAATAGCCTTGTTCGTTGGATTTTGATGGCTGTCCCCGTATTCGGCAAAGAGCTGATCAATTTTGCGCATAACACTGCTTATTAATAGCCGAAGTTACAGGAATAAACCGCAATCTTCAAACAAAAGACTGTTACGATGCGACCTTCGTTTTTACGCTTGACCACTTCTTGATCTGCCAGTGAATGATACCGGTCGTCAGGTGTTTTCCCTGCCTATCGTGTATTTTAATTTCACATTGAACAACCACCGATTCGGCCGAATGTAACGGTTTGACAATACTATCGTTTAACCACTCGGGTGAAATGGAAAAGTCGGCAACAGCGTCTGTTTTTCCCTGGTAATGATAGTTCATTTCAAGACGCTGCATGATGATCCGGTAGGTATCAAAACCCAGTTTATAAATGAGCATAAGCCCCGTCGCGTACTCGGATATTGTAGCCAGGGCGCAGGCGTGCAACCCGCGGATGTGATTGAAGTTTTTTTTCTTGTAGGGAATCGATATTTTAATGTTGTGGTCACCAATTTCTTCTACCCGGAACCCGTGCGGTTTGTTAAAAGGTACCATACGTTGCAGGCCAACATTAAGTAGCCAAAGGTGAAAGCGGGAGTGTTTAGCACGCTCGATGTATTTTGTCGGGTTCATAAAATGCGGATTTGATGTCGGAAGTTAACAGAAAAATATTCTCCATTAGTGCTTACCCCGATTTATGACCAGACTCATCTTGTTGTCCCTGTTTGTCTTCGTTCCGGCATGCATACTGGGGCAGATACTTTCGTTGGAACAAGAGCTCAGCCGCTCAGGGCGTGATACCGTCCGTGTGAATATCCTGAACAAGCTGGCAAAGCTGCACTTTAACGCGGCTCCTGAAAAAAGTAATACCTGCGCCCGGGCAGCGCGGACACTTGCTGATTCGCTTCATTATAACCGCGGCCTTGGGGAGGCGTACCTGAATGAAAGCCTGATTTATCGCCTGAAAGGTGAAAGCACAAAAGACCTGGAATACCTGCTGAAAGCCCTTCACTTATTCGAAGCGGAGAAGGACTCTGCACATATTGCCCATACCTTCACGGAACTTGGAATATCACACCATCAACTGGGGGATTTTGAAGCCGCACGGGCCAACTATATCAAGGCGCTTGAACTTCATAAGACGTTTGGGAGTCAAAGCGGCGTGGCCATGACCCTCAGAAAGATCGGGATCATCGAATCGGAACTGAAGGAGTACGACCGCGCATTCAATACGTTTCAGGTAGCCCTTCAGATCGAACGGGAGAACAACAACGTAGAGGGTATTGCTAACCTCATCAATAACCTTGGTGTAATATTTTATGAAAAGGGCCAGTATGAAGATGCACTCGGGTACTACGAGCAATCACTCCCCCTTTTTCGCGAGACCAACAACCTGAACAGACTTCCTGCCGCCTACCATAACGTCGCACGGGTTTACCTCGCCCAGGGTAAAATCGATAGCGCCTTGTACCACGCACGGGTTGGGGAGCCCATTGCCCGTGAAACAGGGAATCGCCTGGCCCTGCTCGAGTCGATGCAGTTATTGACGGATATTTTCCTGGCAAAAAAAGATTATAAAACGGCTTACGATTACCTGAGGGAGGCTAAAGCAATCGAAGATTCGGTTGTTAACAAGCGGAACAACGTTCAGTATGCACAACTGAAAGCATTGATCGAAACGGACAGCAAACAACAGGAAATCGAGTTCCTGAAAAAAGAAAAGGAATGGAACCTGTTCCGCCAAAAAATAACATACACGGGATTGGCGCTTGCGTTGTTCATAGGCGGCATAATTATTTACTACCAACGAAAAATAATCAGCGACAAGAAGGCGCTGCTGGAAAAAACCAATGAGATAAACGAAGGGCAGCAGGCGTTGCTGAAAATGGAACTGGAGAACAAACAGCTGGCGGAAAAACAACTGCAGGATGACCTGGAGTTCCGGCACAAGGAGTTACTCACCTACACCCTGAACCTCGTCCAGAAAAATACGATCATGATGAACGTGCGCGAAGCTGTCCTGGACCTTTCGTCCGTTCCCGACAAGGATCTAAAATCAAGGATCTCCAGGCTGGTGAAGGTGATCGATAACAGTCTCGAGTCCGAGAAGGATTGGGATGAATTCAGAATGTATTTTGAAAAAGTACACACCTCTTTTTTTGAAAATCTTAAAGCCCGGCATCCGGAACTGAGCCAGGGTGACCTGAAACTATGCGCGCTGATAAGCCTGAACCTGAGTATGAAGGAAATGGCCGAACTCATGGGTATCTCTCCGGAAAGTGTTAAAATGGCCCGGCACAGGTTGCGAAAAAAACTGAACCTTGCGACAGAAGAAAACCTCTCCGACTTCGTAGCCGCATTTCGCGGCATCGGGTCTCCGCGGCCGGTTTAATGGCGGAATTCTCTCCTGTCAACGTATTGTTGACGCATTCTTGCATCCTTTTCATCTTGTTCAGAGTTAACAGATCCAAAAAAAGCCCCGTATCGCGAACGGCAAAGGCGCCTTTTTTCGGATACGGGCTGCAACGGAAACACGAATGAAAAAGAAATTTGACTACATCGACCTCCTCCTGATGGTTCCTGCCGTAATCGCATTAATTTACGGCATAGTTTCAATTTAACGTATGCAAAAAGTAGTCGTTCTCGGCGCCGGTCTCGTGGGAAAAGCGATGGCCATCGACCTTGCCGGAAAGTTTGACGTCACCTCGGTCGATGTCAACGAAGGAGCCCTCCAATCGCTTGGTACACGCGGCATCAAGACCGTGAAAATGGATCTGGGGAACCTTAAACAGTTGGCCGAGTTTATTCAGCCATTTGATATTGTGGTGGGCGCCGTGCCCGGGTTCATGGGTTTACAAACGGCCAGGACGGTAATTGAAGGAGGAAAAAACATGGTGGATATATCTTTCTTTCCGGAAGATCCATTTCAACTCGACGATCTCGCCCGGAAAAAAAATGTCACCATTGTTACTGACTGCGGTGTAGCGCCGGGTATGGGTAATATTATCCTGGGCTATCACAACAAGCGAATGAACGTTGACACATACGAGTGCCTGGTCGGGGGTCTGCCGCTGGTGCGTGAATGGCCTTATGAATATAAAGCAGTCTTCTCCCCCATCGATGTAATTGAGGAGTACATCCGGCCCGCCCGTTACGTTCAAAACCGTGAAGTGGTAGTGAAAGAGGCATTGTCCGATCCGGAACTCATTCACTTCGATGGGGTGGGTACCCTTGAATCGTGGAACTCCGATGGGCTTCGTTCGCTGATTAAGACCATGCCGGGTATTCCGAACATGATCGAAAAAACGCTGCGCTATCCGGGATGTATCGAATACCTGAGAGTACTGCGTGAATCCGGTTTTTTCTCCTACGAGGAACTCGATGTAAAGGGCGTCAGGATCCGGCCGATCGATGTAACAGCAAAGTTGCTTTTTTCGAAGTGGAAACTGAAACCCGGGGAGGATGAGTTTACCGTGATGCGGATACGAATGAAGGGGGTGGAAAATGGTTCGTCAAAGACGTATCAGTACGACCTGCTCGACCGCACAAACAGGGAGACGGATACGCTTTCGATGGCACGAACTACGGGCTATACGTGTACCGCAGCCGTGAACCTTGTGCTGCAGGGAAAATTCACCCGCAAAGGGATTTGTCCGCCGGAATACCTGGGAGAAGCGGAAGACAATTATTCGTTCATCCTGGACTACTTACGGGAAAGGGGTGTTATATATCGTGTTTCAGTTTATTGACGAGGTGATTAATAGCCAGCCGTTCAGCGCCAGGCATTCTTATCAACCTAGAGGTATTTGCGCCAGTTTTTCCAAGACATTTTTCAAATAGTCGATCCGCTGCGGCACCGGTATATATCCCATTATTGCACCAATTGCTTTGCCAGATCTTTTAATACAGGCCTGATTTTGAAACGTTCCAAACCACTTGAACCACTTTTCAAGTGCCCGGAACCGGTCATATGATTTTCCGAAATGAACACTGCTGCCGAATAAAATACAGAATTTCGCAGAAGACGCCAATTGGCTTTATATTTGATCTACAAAAGTTGAAATAATATTATGTCCATTCGTATATACCTGGGTGAACTCGAAGAGCTCGTTCTTCTATTGGTCGCTTTACTAAACAAAGAGGCTTATGGCGTCGCCATCGCCGAGGAACTGCAAAAACAAGCGGGCAGAACAATCAGCATCAGCGCCGTTCACGCTGTACTGCACCGGTTGGAGGAAAAAGGATTTGTCAAATCAACCATGGGAGGCGCAACTGCCGAACGCGGAGGCCGGAAAAAAAGGCTGTTCAGCGTTACAGCCTACGGGCGCAGCACGCTCGAAGAACTTCGCGATACACGCGATGTGATCTGGAAACTGATCGCCAAATCTTCAGCATTATGAAGAATGAATTAAAAACGCCGGCATGGATCGACTTCCTGGTCGACAACCTGGCTCCCCACGAGGTAGCGGAAGAAATCAGGGGAGATTTGTATGAACTCCTCATCAAGGATATCGCCACCGCCGGACTTCACGCAGCAAAACGAAGATACATCGTCAATGGCCTGGGATTCCTGGCCAAGGAATTTTTCTGGAAAAGATCTCCACAATACAACCCAAACACTACCATTATGCTCAGCAGTTATTTCAAGATGGCCAAACGAAGCCTGGTCGCATACCGCGGCACATCCATCATCAACATCCTGGGCCTGGTCATCGGTATCGCATCCGCATTGGTTCTCCTTACCGTCATCCGGTTCGAACGTAGCTTTGATTCCTTTCACACCCAGCGCGACCGGATCTACCGGATAGTCAGAGTGAGTGGAAGCGATATGTCGGAATTCCGAACCGGGGTTTCTTATCCCGTGCCAGGCGCCGTAAGAGAGGGGCTAACGTCCATTGACAACCTTACCGCTATGGAATACTTCGGAGGTGCCAACATCGATATTGTCGATGCCACAGGAACCACGGTTAGAAAATTCAGGGAGGAATCAGGATGCGCTTTGGTCGAGCCGGAGTTTTTTCAAATCTTCGACTTCCGGGATACAAACTTCAAATGGATTGCCGGTAATCCCGACAAAGCCCTGGACGAACCCTTCAATGTTGTCATTACAAAAACCATCGCGAAAAAATATTTTGGTGACGTAGAGCCCATCGGCCAAACCCTTCGGTTTCAGAAACAATGGGATTGCAAGGTAACGGGCGTTGTAGAAGACCTTCCTCCCAATACCGACTTCCCCATTACAACATTCATTTCATACTCCACGCTGAACACACTGGCGGGAAAAGAAGGAATGGCCAATTGGTATGGCGTAAATGACAGTCACAATGCGTTCGTTGTATTAAAAGAAGGTACTACCAAAGCGGAGGCCGAGCGTCAAATCGCAGCCGTTCATGCCGCCCACACACCGAAAGAACTTCATGAATCAAGGCACTATTTACTCCAGGAATTGGGTGACATGCACTACGATGCGAAGTTTGGAAATTACAACGGCCGCACCATTAGCAGGCAAACGATCCTTTCGCTGGCTCTTATTGCAGTCTTCCTGCTCCTGACTGCCGGTATCAACTACATCAACCTGGCAACTGCGCAGTCAACACTTCGGGCAAAAGAGATCGGACTGCGAAAAGTGATGGGTAGTAACCAAAAGAACCTGGTCATCCAGTTCCTGATGGAGACATTCCTCGTCGTGCTGATTGCCGGGATTATCGGCCTTGGGTTGAGTGAAATTCTCATCATCAACCTTCAGTCACTCGTCAATATCAAACTGGTTCATTTGAATTTTACCGACCCGTTCATCCTGATCAGTACGTCCGCCATTGTTCTTTTTGTGACGCTCTTCTCCGGATTGTATCCATCCCTGAACATCTCCCGGTTCAATCCGGTGACGGCGATGAAAAACAGATTTTCCACTGAGAATGTCGGCGGATTCAGTCTGCGAAAGGTCCTTGTCGTTGTTCAGTTCACCATCACGCAAATACTGGTGGTCGGAACGTTTATCGTCGTGAGTCAGATGAAGTTTTTCCAGCAGGTTGATATGGGATTCACCCGCGACGCCATTATTACGGCACGGATTCCGGATCGTGACCCCAATAAACTCCAGGTACTGGAAAACCAGCTGCGCTCGCTTCCTTGCGTCGCCGGCGTCAGCGTCAGCTTCACCCTGCCCTCCGGCGTGTCGCGCAACCGTTCGTACCGCGACATTGGCCCCGCCGACGCAGCATCCATGGGCGATTACCAGGTGTTCGAATTCCAATCAATAGATTCCTCCTACCTGGACCTGTACAAGATCAGGCTTATCGCCGGAAGGAACCTGAACATGCAGGACTCGATAGGAAATATTCTCATCAACAAAACGCTGGTAAAGAATCTTTCACTGGGACTTCCAGCGGATGCGATCGGAACGGAACTGAAAATTGGCGGAACGAATGTAAAAGTGGTCGGGGTTGTAGACGACTTTTTCTCCAACTCCCTGAAGGAGACGGTAGACAATATGGTTATGACTGTTGAACCCAAAGCCTATTCCACATTGAGTGTAAAGTTAAACGTAACCGATCATGCCTCTTCATTACCGGATGCCGTACGGGATATCGAAAAAATCTGGACGTCAAATTTTCCGGATTTCATTTTCAATTACAGGTTCTTCGACGACAACATCAACGCATTTTATGAACAGGAAGAAAAATATGCCCGCCTTTTCCAGTTGTTCTCCCTGGTCTTCCTGCTGATCGGATGCCTCGGCCTGTACGGACTGATCACGTTTGTTGTCAACCGAAAGAGCAAAGAAGTAGCGATCCGTAAAGTACTTGGCGCATCTATCCGTAATATCCTGGTGATGTTTTCAAAAGAGTACGTACAGCTGATACTATTATCGTTTCTGATTGCCGCGCCGGTAACCTACTATGCTGTCGACAGCTGGCTCAGCAATTTTGCGCATCATATCGAGCTTCAGTGGTGGTTATTTGCTGTCCCCGGGTTGCTCGTGCTGGTTATCGCTCTCCTGGTGGTTACCGCTAAATCAATTCGTACGGCTAACGCCAATCCCGTTGACAAGCTGAAGTATGAATAGTACCCTTATCCCCTCCAGGGCTGCAACCGCTTATTCCGATTTTAGCCGTTCCGCCGGATTGATAAATGCCGCGCGTATCGATTGATAGCTGATCGTGGATATCGCTATTACCAGGGCGATCAGCCCCGCGACGGCGAAGATGTCCCAGGTGATTTCGGTCTTATAGGAGAAGTCCTGCAACCATTTGTTCATAAGGTACCATGCTACGGGCACAGCGATGAATATTGCCAGCACGACCAGCCTGATAAAATTCAGGGTGAGCAGGTTAAAAATATTCTTAAGAGAAGCACCTAAAACTAACCGGATGCTGATCTCTTTGCCTCGTTGTTCGACGGTAAATGCGGAGAGCGCAAATAACCCAAGGCACGCCACCACGATTGCCAGTATGGCGAAACCGGTAAAGATCTGTCCGGTGCGTTGCACGTCGTCATACATCCGTGCGTAACCCTGGTCGAGGAATGTAAAACGGATGGCCTGGTGCGGCGAGAACTTTTTCCACGTGTTGGTAATCGATTCGAGAGTTCTTTGCATATCTGCTCCATTGATCTTAACCGCTACGGTAAACGGATTTCTTTCAATGTACAAGATCATGCCGCTGATCTTTTCTCTCATCGATTCAAAATGAAAGTCGTTCACTACTCCGATGACCGTGTATTCTCCACGGCCTAATATGGTCTGGCCTATGGGGTCGCTCATGTTCAGCGACTTCGCCAGGGACTCGTTAATGATCACTTCCCGCGGCTCCGAAGGTTTATCCGAACTAAAGTTTCGTCCCTTTAAGATCGTCAGTCCGAATGTCTTTATATAGTCCTCGTCGACTTTCCAATGCTGGCTGGGTACAGACTCCTCTTTCATCATCCCTATTTTCCTGACCTCTCCTCCATCACGCTTTCCACCGGCAAGGGGAATAAAACCGCTGATTGTCGCTGATTTAACATCCGACAATTGCAGCAATTCATTTTTAAACGTTGTGATCTCGTCCCCGAGCGTGTGGGTACCCTGTAGCAGGAGTACCTGCTCCTTGTCAAAACCCAATTTTTTCGTCAGGAGGTAGTCCATTTGCCGGTAGATCACCACCGTACTGATGATCAGCAGGATGGAAATGGCAAACTGAAATACCACCAGCGAGCTCCGGACGGTTGAATTGGTTCTCCCCATGGTCACTTTGCCTTTCAGTACCTGGGCCGGCCGGAAAGACGACAGGTAAAATGCCGGATAAATTCCGGCAATTATACCAACCAGTATAGCCCCCGCGATAAACAGGGGAAGGAACCACCATTCGTTCCAGGGAAACACAAGCGACTTCATCAGCAGCATACCGAAATACGGCAACAACACCCAGGCTAATATGGCGCCAATGAAAAAAGAACAAAGACTAAACAGTACTGACTCCGTGAGAAATTGACGGATCAGGCTGCTTCTATAAGATCCTACAACCTTCCGGAGACCAACCTCCCTGGCTCTCCCGGCGGATTTTGCCGTGGACAGGTTGATGAAATTAATGCAGGCAATGATCAGTATAAACAGGGCGATCGCGCCGAACAGCCAGATGTAGCGAAGATCGCCGTGACTCAAGCCGTCGTTCACATCCATCTCATTCAGGTAAATGTTATGAACGGGCTGCAGCACAAAAGACATATTCTTCAGCCAGTCCATTTCCTCCTTGTTACCTCCGTTTTTCACAACGTAAGGCATAAAGTGATTTTTAAGCACTGCTGTCAATTTTTTCTCAAGGGCAGTAACATCTGTTCCGGGTCGAATACGGACGTAGTTCAGGTAGTTGCTTGCGCTCCAGTTTGTTTGTTCACCCGGCCAGAACTCACGACCTGCCAGCGTAAGGAGAAAATCGTATTGAAAATGAGAAGTCAGTGGGAAGTCGGCAACTACGCCGGTAATGGTATATTGGCGTTCCTCGTCATTATTCAGGATAAGCGTTTTACCAACGGCTTCTTCATTGGGAAAATATTTATCGGCAATTCGTTTTGTAATAACGATGGTACCCGGTTCGGTAAGGGCATTCCGGACACTACCCACGATAAACGGGGCTTCAAGAATCTCAAGGAGGCCCTGGTCGATATACACGAAGTTCTCCTCGTGCATACTTTCCAGCTGATCGGTCCTTCTGACTTCATTACTCCCGGCTCCGAAAAATTCGCCCGCATTATAATGACCCGTCAATTCAAATTCCGGATATTCCTGCAGCAGCGTGGAGGAAAATGGCGCCGGAAAATGAACGCCTGTGCTGAACTCACCCCGGAAAGCGCTTTGCCTCAGGATCCTGTAAATACGGCTACCATCCTTATAATGCAGGTCGTATGTCAGTTCCTGTTTGATAAAAAGTGTTATCAATATACAGGCGGCTATTCCAATGGCTAATCCTCCGATCTTTACGGACGAATACATTTTTTGTCTGGCCAGATTTCTCCAGCCGATCGTAAAATAACTTTGAAACATATCGTAGCTGTTTAAGTATAAATGTTTTGATTTCCGGATGGCAAACGGGCGCAGGTAATGAAAGACCTCATACCAGTACACGATCTTCGCGACAACATGGGACCTGTTTTTCCGGACGGAGTAGAATTTTTCTTCCAGGTCACCCAGCACCTCTTCCACAAGATCCCTGCGCAAAAATTTCAGCAGAAACCGCTGCGCGATCCGTGGTGGTTTGTTCGTGTTTTTTTCAGGTATGTTCACGTTACTTCACTTAGATGAAAATCTCAGGTCCGTTATTATGTATAGAAATCCTGACCCGTCAGTATTTCACCGCCGTTCGACGCTCGATGCTCATTCCGAGCGAAGGCTGTTCACCGGACTCATCAACGCCGCTTTGATCGCCTGGTAACTTACCGTAAGCAACGTAATGGTTATTGCACCCAGGCCGGAAATGGAGAACACCCATAACGAGATCTCCGTTTTGTAGTCGTACTTCTGAAGCCAGTCGGACAGAAAATAATATGCGATGGGGATGGATATGATGCAGGAAATAACCACCAGGACCACAAAATCCTTTGATAACATTTTCCACAGGCTAAACACAGAGGCGCCTACTACTTTCCGGATACCGATCTCCTTGGTCCGTTGTTCCGCCACGAACGACGCCAGTCCGAACAATCCCAGGCAACTGATCAGGATTGCCAGGCTTGCGAATACCGACGTTAACCGGCCGACGCGTTCTTCCGCGGCGAACTTCGCACGGTATTCTTCATCTGCAAATTTATAGTCGAACGGCACGGACGGGACTATCTTCCTGAAGACGGATTCAATGACGGGCAATGATTCGGCGGTACTAACCTGAGGTTTGATCTTAATGTTGATCCAGTTCGTATAACCACTGATAAAAAAGACCGTAGGCATCGGTGTTCCGAACGGCGATTCCATCACCAGGTCCCTGATCACACCAATAATCCTGAAGTCACCCGCTTTACGCCATCCGGGTTCCCAGTGTACCGTTTCGCCAACCGGGTCATCAAAATTAAAAAGTTTCGCAGCACTCTCTGTTATCACAAACCCGGCCGAGTCGCTGGCGAATTCTATTGAAAAATCGCGACCGGAAAGAAACTGCCAGCCTACGGTATTACCATACTCCGGTGAAACTGAGAGCGCGGCAAACTCCGCCTGTTGCGCAGGATCTTTACCTTTCCAGGTAAACCCGCCCTGTGTGGACCAATATCGAGTCGTTGGTCCTCCGGATAAAGCCACCTCCTCAACGACACCCGAACTCTTCAGTTCATTTATCAGTACGCGGATATTGCTGTAAAACTCGGGAGTTGTTATCGGCATCATCAGCAAACCGTCACGGTTATAACCGACGGGACGGTTTTTCGCAAATTGAATCTGCTGATAAACGATAATGGTACCGACCACCAGCGTAACGGATACGGTAAACTGAACGACAACCAATACTTTCCTTGGAACAGCGGCAAACCTGCCGACACGGAATAAACCTTTTAATACCCGTACGGGCTGAAAAGATGATAAATAGAAAGCAGGGTAACTTCCCGCGACAAGGCCTGTAAAGAAAATAAAGACCGCGCTGGCTAGCCAGAAGTTCAGATATTTCCAGGGCATGATCATTTCCTTGGCCGCCAGTTGATTGAACCAGGGTAACGAAAGGGCTACCAGAAACAACGAGCAAAGGAAAGCCAGCGTGACAACTAAAAACGACTCGCTGAAAAACTGGTTCACCAACTGCGTCTTGACGGATCCCATAACTTTACGAATACCCACTTCCTTGGCTCTTTTTTCCGACCGGGCCGTACTGAGGTTCATAAAATTGATACACGCCAGGATGAGTACAAACGTTCCGATAACACCAAACAGCCAGACGAATTCAATAAGGCCTCCCGTATTCACACCATTCTTCCATTCCGACCTTAAGTGCCATTTGCTCATCGGGTGCAGGAACAACTGGGGGTTTGCAGCAACATATTCTTTGTGTTCCTGGATATTGACCAATATCGCATCCTTGATATTTTCGGATACCTTGTCAGGTTCTGCCGCGGGCTGCAGCTCCACGTAGATATCGAGAAAATTGTTGGCAAATCCCTGATACTGCATCCACGCATTGACGGACGCGAACAGTTGCCACGGCGCCATGAAACTGACACCATTGAAATGTGAATTACGCGGCAGGTCTTCGTACACACCTGTAACTTTAACATCCATCGAACTGTTGATCTTCAGCTGCTTTTCCATGGGGTCTTCATCGCCAAAAAGGTTTTTTGCAAGAGACTCCGACAGAAAAATGGATTGTGGTTCCTTCAAACCGGACCAGGATCCCTTCAGCATTTTCAGGGTAAACATCTCAGGCGCGCCGGCTTCGATAAACAAACCCTTCTGCGTAAGTTTCTTTTCCCCCGTATCCAATATATGATCCCCCTGCATGGCCATCGCCACATGTTTGAAGTTACTGCCATACTTGGTGCGTAACTCATCGGCCAGGGGAAAAGGCATGTAGGTGGACGAGAATGTTTCGCCGTTCAGCGTGCCGTTGCGTATGACACGGGCAATACGTTCATAATTCTGATGGTAGGTATCATAGGAAAGTTCATCGTGGATCCACATACCGATCATCATCGCCACGGACATCCCCAGCGCCAGACCTCCGATGTTGATCATTGAATACCCTTTATTGCGAAGGAGGTTTCTCCAGCCGATCTTAAAATAGCTTTGATACATAGCGTAGTGATTTGATGGTGATGATCTGAGTTTTCGAATGGCAAACGGGCGCATGTAATTCAGCGCCTGGTACCAGTAGTTAAGCCTGGCCCGGAAAGCCGGCCCTTTTTTACAGGCGAGGTAAAATTTTTCCTGCAAGTCGCCCAATACCTCTTCGGCAAGGTCGTCACGCAGAAAATATAGCAGCCATTTTGTAGCTAGCCTGGGCGGTATGTTCTTTATCTGTTTCAATCTATTCCGAACGTAAGCTTTCAACGGGGTCCATCATCGACGCTCGCAGGGATTGGTGGCTGATCGTAATGCCGGCTATTATCACGGCAAGTATGCCGGCTACTCCAAACATCCACCATTCCATGTTTATCCTGTATGCAAACTCCTGTAACCACACCCTCATGGCAAACCATGCAATGGGAACAGAAATGAGGAACGCCAGACTAACCATTCCCAAAAAGTCCTTCGTAAGGAGTGCCATTATGTTTTGTATCGACGCGCCCAGTACCTTTCGGATCCCGATCTCCTTCGTGCGTTGTCCGCTCATAAAAGCTGCCAGGCCAAACAAGCCAAGGCTGGCGATAAGAATGGAAAGGACTGTAAACACTCCGAAAATTTCGCCTAGCTTCATTTCGCTCTTGTAAAGCTGGTCGAAGCGTTCATCCAGAAATTGATATTCGAATGGATAAGGGGACCGTTCTGCAATCGTTTTTTTCAAAAACGAGATGGTTTCGGGTAAATCCTCACCGGTCACCTTTACGGCTATATAGTTCACATATGCCCGGTTGACCTTAAGGATCAACGGCTGAATCTGCAGGTGCATCGAGTGCATGTGAAAATCTTTGATCACACCGATAATTGTCTTCAGTCCGTCATCGACGATTTGTTTACCTACTGCTCCTTCCGGCGTCCAGCCAAGCGCCTTTGCCGCCGTTTCATTGATCAGGTAAGCGGAGTTTACGTCGCTTTTGACATCTCGGGAAAAATTACGGCCGGTTAAAAGTGTTATTCCAAAAACATCGAGAAAGCCGTAATCAACCCGGCTTTCGTAGATGGCGATATCATCTTCCGTACCGGCACCGACTTCATCATTAATTATATGACTGGAGGTTACGTTGATGGGCAGGCTCGTGCAGTAAGAAGATTCGAGTATAGCTGGATTTTTCAGCCACTCAATCCGAAGTGTTTCAAACCCTTCAACCAGGGAGTAGTCCCGGACAGGAATGGTAATCACGTTTCTCCGGTCGTATCCGAGTTCCTTCTCTTGTACAAAACGCAGTTGCGTATAGATGACAATGCTGCTGATCACAAGGGTTATGGCAACGGCGTATTGGGCGACAAGCAATACCCGTTGAACCTTCGACCCGGTTAAACCCGAATTTTTTCCTTTCAAAATCTCCACAGGCCGCAATGACGACATAACAAAAGCAGGGTAACTTCCAGACAATAGCCCCACCAAAGTAACCAGCAGCAAGAGTGCCGGCAGCAAGAGACGGTTAGCCAGGTAATCAATCTCAATAGGTCGCTCCATCAACCTCCCAAAAACAGGAAGGAGCAGATGGGTTAGCCCCACGGCTAATAGCAGCGAGAGAAATGCAATAAGGATGGATTCACCTAAAAACTGAAAGATGATCTGGCTTCGCAAAGCCCCCACCACTTTTCTTAATCCTACTTCCCTTGCCCGCTTGATCGATCGCGCAATAGCCAGGTTCATATAGTTGACACATGCCAGCAACAAGACGATCAACGCGACGGCGGAGAACAAATACACGTACTGCTTGTTCCCCTTTAATCCGATATCATCGTTTACTCCTGTCTCCAGGTGGATACCGGCAATGTTCTGAATACGATAGTGATCTTTGAAGGGATAGCTCGCATAACTTTCGGAATCCCTGTATTTTTTGATGAGCGCCGGGAACTTGCTTTGCAATTGCGCCGGGTCCGCACCTTCTGCTAACAGGAAGAACGTATAAAATGCATTGTTGTTCCACGTCGTTTTTTTGATTTCTTCGCTATAATATGTATTGGAAAGCAAGTTGACGATGAATGAATACTGCAGGGAGGAATTCGACGGCGGATCAGCTATTATGCCTGTTACTGTAAAGGGTTCACCGTTTTGATAATTGACGAATTGACCGATCGGATCCTTTGTTCCAAAAATCTTTTCGGCAAGTGACGCGGTAAGGACAATATTGGCGGGATCATCGAAAGCCCGTGTAGGGTTACCCTGTAAAAACGGTGTGGCAAATACATTAAAAAAATTGGGATCGGCGGCGAGACCACGTTCGTAAAAATGGTGATCATCAAAAGTTAATAAAGCGAAATCATTCGTTATCGACGTCGCATATTCGACATCGGGACATTCTTCGTGCAGGACGGATGGCAATAGTGCTGGTGTCACCGCAAATTGGTCTGTTCCTAAATGAACATTACCAATCTGCCGCTGGTAAATACGGTAAATCCTGTCCGCATTCTTGTAGAACAGATCATATGACAATTCATGCTGCACGTAAAGCATCGCAATAATGAAGCAGGTGAGTCCAAGAGAAAGACCACCTATATTAATAGCGGAGTAGAGCTTCTGCCTTAACAGGTTCCGAAAGGATATTCTAAAATAGTTCCGATACATCCCGTAGCTATTTAACCGAAATGATTTTGATCTTCGCATGGCAAAGGGTCTCAGATAATTCAGTACCTGGTACCAGTAATTACAGTTAGCTGCAAATAGTGAAGTCCTTTCGCGGATGACGTGAAAATTCTCTTCGAGATCTCCACACACCTCTTCCATAAGGTCAGTTCTCAAAAACCGGAGCAGCATCGACCTCGCCAATCGCGGCGGTGATTTTTTACCTTTTTTCAAAAGCTCACGCATGGCATCACCGGTCAAAGCTCAGCTTTCCCGTTGCAAAGTCGGGATATTGATTCCAGAGACCCATCTTGAAGTCCCTGGCCGCAGCCAGTGTTTTTCTTCCATACGCCGTTATCGTATAAATACGCTTCCTCCTGCCACCACGCTCCGCCGTGGACGCCCCCATCTCCGAGGTTAAAAATCCTTTTTCTTCCAGGCGGGTAAGGGTGGAATGGACCGCACCGATAGATACATTCCGCGACGTCTGCGATTCGAATTCTTCGGCTACCTTAAATGCATAGGCTTCCTTTCCCAGAATTCCTACCAGGAGCAGGATCACCTCTTCAAACTCTCCTAATCGTGTTTCGATCATTATGTTACTAGATTGTAGAGGAAATATACGAAAGCGAGTCGGATTTGTTCTACCATTTAGTATGAAATGGGGAAATATTTGGGTTTTTTTTTACTTCTATCAACCTCACGGGGTGAGGAGCTTCTGAGTGATACTTCAGAAAAGTCCATTGGTTACTACGTCGGAAGTTAAAAACAGACCGCTCTTTACGCCACTGGTCCTTTAAAACGGGGAAATAATAACGTATCCGTTAAACTTGAGAAGATTATTCGCTAAGTTGATCGCTGCTAGTTGTCGATCTGCAAATCACTAATCTGATGTTATGAAATTTGCCCTTCTTACCGTAACCTATTCAGGGTTGTTTTATGCCGGGAAAGCGCTGACTGTTGAAGAACAGATTCACAAAGCGAAATCATTGGGGTTCGAGGCGCTCGCTATTGAAACGAAACGGCCCGTCGGATCACCGCTCGATCTGACTAAAGCCGACCGCGCTCGTATCAGGGCCGTTTCAGCCGACGAAGGTATTGCACTGTGTGCGGTAGAAAGCATGAGCAATTTTTGCAGCCGCCATATGGAAGAAAGGGAAAATAACCTGGCTATGATGCGAATGGTGCTTGAACTCGCCGCCGACCTGGGGGTAAGTATGGTAAAAGTATTTGCCGCATGGCCCGGAATTATTAATGATGAAGAAGCGCTCGCCAGCTATGCACCTTACGAACGCGGAAATTATTTCAAACCCGTCAATGCCGTTGATCTGAAGGTCTGGAACCGTGCCGTGATCGGTATCCGTGAGGTTGCCGACCAGGCTGCAGATCGCGGCATCACGATACTGCTGCAAAACCATGCCCCGGTTCTCAACCCGGGCTATGAAGATACGCTGGCCATGATGAACGAGATCGGTCGTCAAAATGTAAAACTGTGCATGGATGTGCCTCTTTTTTCAGACAGGCAAAAAACGGAATACATACGTGAGGCTATTGATAAATGTGGCGATCATATCCTATACACACACTATGGAGCCTGGAACTTCAGTGAAACTCCGGATGGCGACATCTTCCAGGAACCGGCACCGTTTCACGGGGGAAAGATAAACTACGAAGCGTTTATCGAAGGACTCTATCAGCACGGTTACAACGGCTATCTTGTTTCCGAATACTGCCTGCCCATGATACGCGATCACAAGATCTGCGGTGTGGAGGAGATCGACAGGGCTACCGTGCGGGGTATGCGTTACATGAAGAACCTCCTGGCTAAACTGTCGGCAAGAAACACCACCGCTTCCAAACCGGCCCTTGTATAGATGTGTCCATTTATACCTTCCACACGATATCTCCTTCATGCATAGATTTATAAAGGTCCGCCTGATGGGCATGATGTTCCTCCAGTTCTTTATCTGGGGAGCATGGTACGCTACCGGGGGCAACTACATGCAGAGTCACGGTATGGGTAATATCATTTACCTGGCATACCTCGTTAGTCCGATCGGTTCGATCGTGTCGCCGTTTTTCATGGGGATGATTGCCGACCGTTATTTTTCGGTGCAACGGGTGATGGGCGTCATGCATATCCTCAGTGGAATCTTTGTTATCTGTGCGCCCGCGCTGGGAACGATGTCACCTCCCCTGTTCCTGATGTTCCTGTTATTCCATATGCTGTGTTATATGCCTACCGTTGGGTTGGCTTCGGCGACGGCCTTTCACCTCGTGAAGGATAAGGAAAGGGAATTTCCGGTCATCCGCCTCTTCGGCACATTCGGATGGATTGGCGCCGGTATTCTAGTCAGTCTTTTTTTACATGGCGACGATACCGCCCTGCCTATGTACGTTGCCGGCATCGGCGGAATCCTCATGGGCCTGTACAGTTTCACATTACCCGATGTACCGCCCCCGGGCGCGGGAAAAAAAATCACCTTTCGCGATGTACTCGGACTGGATGCCCTCCGGCAATTGAATTCCAGACCATTCGTCGTCTTTATTATAGGCCTGCTGCTTATCAGCATTCCCTTCGCGATCTACTTTCCCTACGTACCCGTTTTCCTGAAAGCAGCGGACATTGCCGATCCGGCCTTTAAGATGACATTCGGACAGATGTCGGAAGTAGTGTTCCTGCTGCTGATGCCCTGGTTCTTCCGGAAACTCGGAATCAAATGGGTGATGGTAATGGGACTTATTGCCTGGTCACTCCGTTATGCACTGTTTGCCCTTGGTGCACCCGACGCTGTCGTATGGATGCTTATCAGTGGTATACTGTTGCACGGCGCCTGTTACGACTTCGTTTATGTAGCCAGCCAGGTATATATCGATAAAAAAGCAACACCTGAAATACGAGCTCAGGCCCAGGGATTTTTTGTACTCATCTCTTATGGCGTCGGGCAGGGGTTGGGCACATTGACTTCCGGGTACATCTACAATACGATCATGGGGAGCTCCGGGGATTCCTCTCTGGGCCAATGGCAACTATTCTGGATCATACCACTCGCTTTCTCCGTCTTCGTTACACTTCTTTTCACACTGTGGTTCAAGGATTCCAAATAGAACAAAATAACTATTTCCGCTCCACGATGACTGTGTGAACCGGACCTGTTACACCAGCGAGGTTAATCGCCCTGAACCCGAATTCATGTTTATTTTCCGTGAGTTCCGCCCTGAAAGAATCGGGGATGTCATTCCATTCTTTTTCCGGATATTTTTTCACCTGGTACGTCAGCAGGTTCGGCGTGTCCGAATGAAGTTGAATGACAACCTCGTTTCCATCTGTCTTCACGTCTGTCCGTATGGTGTTTGGAGTCCATTCGATAGCCTTCCGGTCTTTCACCTGAATCATGGATGGCGTGTTGTACGACCAATGAGGCTTTCCATCCCAGATCCACGTGTTATTCCGGAAGTACTCATCCGCGAACATATTCAGGTAACTTAATGTATCGCTGTTCTCCGGCCATCCGCTGAAGCGGTTGTTAACGGCTTCCCATTCGATCCAAGTATAGGTCTGTGCAAATCTTTCCTTTGTGATTTGAACCATCTCTCCCCGCGCGTTCAATACTCCGTCGGACTCTATCTTTTTCCTTTCCGGACCTTTTACCAGTTCGATACCGGAGGCTTTGTTCTTCAAATATTCATCGCGGATCTCCAGGGCAGACAATGGAATTCCGTTTTTTTCAAAATGATGGTTATACTTCGCATCGGACAAAAACCATTTTTGAAATGTGTTGCTCCAGATCTCATTGATCCCGTGATGGCCATCCGGACCACCTTTGACACCCGGTCCGGCGCCCAGGCATCTGGTAACATAACCGTAGGAATTCATCACCGCATTCTGAACGACCATGTAGTGTCCGCAATGGAATCCATGTCCCTTCAGAGCGGCGTCGAGGATATTTTCGGCGAAATCGCCGCCGGGATATGACTCTTCAAAATCACTTATTGCAACGGTCCCCCTGATCCAGTCACGCAACATTAAAATCCTTCTGAACTCATCCTCCTCACCGTGGAAGACCGTATCCAGCCGGTATTTTTCCCTTAAAGACGCGAACTTCGGCAATGACAGGTCTTCGGATGAGATAAACACTGAATTTTCAACATACTCCGGATTGTTCGTTGCCGTAACCTGGTATGGTGTCTCCCGCGCACAAGCGGCTAAAAACAAAATTGATGAAAGGTGAATCAAATATCTGGGGCCCATACCTGTTCGTCGAAAGTTAGCTTATCTTTAGTTCTTCAGCATCGTTGTCTGCCCGCTTCCCGTCGTTTGCTGTTTACCGAATGAATTCAGTCCGATAACATTTTTTGAAGATGAAGTATTTTTGTGCCGGTTTTCTGCTGCTGCTGTCATCCTGCAATACGCGGAATGACCAGATCATTGAAGGTAAGAAAATTCCTATTCACGAAATCAATGAAGGTGAAATAATAAAAGGAAGCAGCGTTCTCGCCCTGGTCGGAGCAACGCTGGTGGATGGTAACGGAGGATCTCCTGTGCCCAACTCCTGTGTTTTGATCCGGAACAACCGGATTGAACGTGCCGGAAAGAAGGATGAGATCGACATACCGGAAAACGCCACCCGGATGGATGTAACGGGCAAGACCATTTTACCGGGACTGATCGATGCACACTACCACAATGAGGAAAGCATGGATATGGCATTCATGTTCTTAACGCATGGTGTGACATCCGTTCGCGATCCGGGCGCATGGATCGAAGCCTATGATTCCGTGAGGGCGGGAGGAAAATCACTGCCCCGGCTGTTCCTGACCGGTCCGCATATCAACACATTTCCGCCGGCCTACCCGGCGGACTCATACATTGTCCAGGATGAAGAAGAAGGTCGTCTGGCTGTCGGGAACCTGGTGAAACAGGGTGCGACAGCCATCAAGGTTTATTACGGTTTGCCTATCGGAATCATACGGGAAGTATGCCGGACGGCACATATCCACGGGTTGCCGGTAACCGCCCATCTGGAAATCACGCATGCGGTGGATGCTATCAACGCCGGGCTGGACGGTATCGAGCACATCACGTCGTTCGGGACGGCTTTGTTACCGCCACGCCAAGCGGAAAAATATAAACAAACCGTTATGGCGGACAATGATGCCCGAAAACGCGGAAGATATGAAGTCTGGAGTACGCTAACGCTGACCGGTAACCCAAGGGTGGATTCACTGGTGGCGTTTCTCGCGGCAAAAAAAACGTTTATCAGCCCGACACTTGCTATCTTCGAAAAAAGACCAGACAGTGGAGACAGCGTGGAGGTGAGGGGATTCCAAAACATGGTAAAATTTGCAGGGCTGATACAGAAAGGTGGTGGCCGTATCGTAGTGGGATCACACACGTGGGTGCCCTATGCCGAACCTGGTTTTGCCTACTTCCGGGAAATGGAATTGCTGCATGAAGCGGGGCTTGACAATTTGGCGATCATCCGGGCGGCAACCATTGAGAATGCCCGCTTCCTGGGAGTCAGTGAAAGGCTTGGAAGTATTGAAGCGGGGAAAATAGCCGACCTTATTGTGGTTGAAGGTGATCCGGTTCACGATATCCGGGATATGCGCAACGTTACGGACGTAATGCTGAACGGCGCCTGGATCTATTCCACTAAACCGGCTAAGGACCAATGAACATCGCTTCGTGAATATTTGTAATCCCGACCTGACTACAGGCCATCGTAAAATGAAAAAAGCATCAACACAATTTGCGCTCCGTCCCGCGATCTGGCTTGCTCTCCTGATCGTTGCAGCCATAGGTACCGGCTGTGAAAAAAAAAGGAATGAAGGCGACGCCAGCCAGGCGCTTTCGACCTTTGAACTGGAGGATGGATTTAAAATAGAACTGATCGCCGCCGAGCCGCTGATCAGTGATCCGGTAGATATGGAAATTGACGAATACGGCAGGCTATACGTTGTAGAGATGCACGGATATCCCCTCGACAAAAGCGGTTCCGGAAAAATCAAGGTTCTTACCGATACGGATAAAGACGGTACATTCGACAAAAGCACCGTTTTCGCGGAAGGCCTGGTACTTCCAAACAGTATCATGCGATGGAAAAAAGGCGTTATCGTAACCGACGCTCCTCATGTATTGTATTTTGAAGATGCCGACGGTGATAACCGCGCGGAGATCATGGATACACTCCTCACGGGATTTGCACTATCGAACCCGCAGCACAACCTGAACAGTCCCATTCTCGCCCTGGACAACTGGATCTACCTTGCTCATGAAAGCGCCGTAGGCACGGAAACCTATAAGGAAGAGTTTGGTGACCGTGGACAGGAAATTTTTTTTCCGGATCATCCGCAGTCACCCCGGTTGCGTACAAATGCCGGCGGCCGTGCTGTCCGGTTTAAACCCGGTACACATGCCCTCGAAGAGACGTCGAGCTATTCACAATTCGGCCACACCTTCGATGCCTGGGGGCATCACCTGCAGGTCGGAAATGCGAATCACATTTTCCATGAGGTCATCGCGGAAAAATACCTGAGCCGGAATCCCGACCTGGCAATTTCGGATGCAACGGAATCCCTGTCTGACCATGGCGATGCCGCGGAAGTTTTTCCCATTACGTTAAAACCCGAACACCAACTGCTCACCGACATTGGTGTGATAACTTCCGCCTGCGGACTCACCGCTTACCTCGGGGCAGCGTTCCCTCCACCATACGATTCCGTCACGTTCGTCGCCGAGCCCGTCAGCAACCTCGTCCATGTGGACCGGCTGAAAAATAACGGCACGACGTTTACGGCGAGGCGCATCCGTGAACACAAGGAATTCCTGGCGTCTCTCGATGCCAGGTTCCGTCCCGTGAATATGTACGTCGGCCCCGACGGAGCTCTTTACATCGTGGATTATTACCGCCAGATCATTGAGCACCCCGAATGGATGGGCGACGAAGTGGTGAAATCGGGAGCGCTTTATAACGATACGGATAAGGGACGGATCTATCGCATCAGTCCGGAAAATTCAACCGCGGCAGACTGGATCAAAGGCCTCAGCTTAGGTGACGCCACGGACGAGGCGCTGGTGGAATTGCTGGGGAACGCGAATATCTGGTGGCGTCTGAATGCCCAACGCCTGTTGATCGACCGCGCAGCCCCCGGTACAGTTCCGTTCCTGGTGGAGATGTCCCGGAACAACTCATCCCCCATGGGCCGGCTTCATGCGTTGTGGACATTGGAAGGATTGAATAAACTCGAATATGATCAACTGGAAAAAGCGCTCCACGATCCGGTAGCCGGAATCCGTGAAAACGCCGTCAAGCTGGCTGAAATCCACATGGCGGATATGCCCCTGCTGAAGAAAAACCTACTCCAGCTGGAGAATGACCCCGACGTGAGAGTCCGTTTTCAATTGTTGTGTACCCTCGGAGACCTGGATACACCGGAAGCAGTCGCCACCCGCCGGCGTTTGCTTTTCAGGGATATAGGCGACAACTGGGTTCAGGTCGCCGCGCTATCAGCAGCATCCACCCACACCGTTGCTCTTCTTAAAAGTGTTATCGATAATTTCCCGAAAGATGATCCCGCCTATACATCCCTGATCAAAAAGCTCGCCATGATGGCCGGGGCGAAGGCCGACGCCACTGTGTCGCACGACCTTATTCAAAAAGCGGCGACGCCAAGGCCAGGTGTTCAGCAGAACTGGCAGGCTGCGGTACTGGATGGACTCGCCGAAGGTCTCAGGACGAACGGAACATCGCTTGCCATTGCCGATCAACAATTGCTGGCCGGGACTTTTTTCGAACATCCTTCACCTCAGCTCAGGAGATCTTCACTGAACATATTAAAGGCCGGCAAAGGGAAAAATGACGCCGTGCTGGAAAGTGCGCTAACCAAAGCGCTATCGGTTGCGCGCGACACCAGCGTATCGGAAGATAAACGGGCCGACGCGATAGACTTCTTGTCCATCCGGAATCCGGCTCCCTATACGGCATTCCTCCGGGAGATGTTCATTCCAACGGAAGATCTTTCCGTTCAACTCGCCGCGCTTCGAACAATGAGTGTCATACCGGATACGACCCTCTGCCATTACCTCTTGAAACAATGGACAACGTTTACCCCGGAAATACGGGAAGCCGCCGTCCGCACCTTCTTAACAAACGACGAAAGGGTTGCCATCCTCCTGCGTTCCATTGGCACAGGCACTGTCAATACAACGGACCTGACCTGGCCTCAGAAAGTCAGGTTGATGGCGCAGTCCAATGACAAACTCCGCGATCAGGCGCGGACACTCTTTACAAAAAACAGTGACCGTGAAATAAACGAAGCTTACAGCGAGGCACTCACACGGAACGGTGATGCCATCGAGGGAAAAAATATCTACCAGGCACAATGTGCACTTTGTCACCAGATCAGGGGAAAATTGGGAATAACCCTCGGGCCGGATCTCGGGACTATACACAGCTGGTCGAAGGAAGCGATCATGGCCAATATCCTGGCGCCGGGTCAATCCATTTCCAGCGGTTACGATCTCTGGAACGTAGACTTGAAAAACGGGGAATCCTTTCAGGGGCTGATCGCCACCGAAACCCCCGGTGCAATTAGCTTTAAAAATTCGGGAATGACCGAACGAATGGTCAAGCGACAGGACATTAAACAACTCAAGGCGCTGGGAATGTCGGCGATGCCAACGGGGTTGGAGAAACAACTCAGCTTACAACAGATGGCGGACCTGTTAGCTTTTTTGAAGGAGAACAAATAAGCGATCCCGATGACTTCCGTTGATAAGGATTGTGGGAACAGCTATAAGATGTGCAAGGCGTTTGAAGTGTGCACCGTAACACTATACATACAGAATTAATATTTTTAATATTGTCAAATAAGTCTTTTTAAAAAGGTCCGTAAAACATGAAGAAGGCAATGAAAAATTCAAAGAGACACATCCTGGCTTTTGCGTTGGCCGGCGTGCTTATTTACAGTACTGCTGCCGGCCAGCCATCCGGCGCGGCATTCAAATGGCCGGAGGGAAAACGGGTGGCCGTGAGCCTTACATTTGATGATGCGCGGTTAAGCCAGGTCGATAAAGGCACGGCTCTCCTTGATAAATACGGTATAAAGGCGACCTTTTATGTTTTGCCAGGCCAGGTAAAAGAAAGACTGGACGGCTGGAAAAAAGCCGTGGCCAGCGGACATGAGATCGGAAGTCATTCATTGAATCATCCTTGCTCGGGAAATTTCGCCTGGTCGCGGGATAAGGCATTGGAAAATTATACAGTCGAGAAAATGCGGACCGAGCTGATTACCTCCAATAAAGAGATCGAGGCGCTTCTCGGCGTGAAACCTGAAGTTTTTGCCTATCCATGCGGGCAAACTTTCGTCGGCCGGGGAGTGAACACGAAGAGCTATATTCCCGTAATTGCTGATCTCTATAAATCCGGCAGAGGCTGGCTTGACGAAGGCCCTAACGATCCTGCATTTTGCGACTTCGCCCAACTTACCGGAATGGAGATGGACGGTAAAAATTTTGAGGATCTTCTGCCGCTACTGGAAAGTGCGGGTAAAAACCACTTGTGGGTTGTGCTGGCAGGTCATGAGATGAATGATTCAGGTCAGCAGACTACCCGTCTGTCGATGCTGGCTAAGCTGATGGAATACGCCAATAATCCCGCAAACGGAGTTTGGATAGCTCCTGTGGGCACGGTAACCAGTTACATCGAACAACAAAAGAAATAGTTCACCTGATTCTGAAAGCATCGGGTCATATTCTAAGATACTAACATACCAAAACATGAAACCACATTTAACGTTGTCATCCGTTCGCCGTCACAGTCGTATGATCCCCGTATCGCTGGTGGCCTGGCTGCTGATCGTTCTCACCGTTCCGACGTTCGCGCAGGTACCCGAGCGGGTAAAAGAATGGTTTCCCAAAGAGACCATATTCCACCATAATATTCCCTACGCATACGATACGCTGAAAAAACATTTGCTCGACATTTACCTGCCTCCGAACGCAAAGGCCAATACTCCAGTCGTTGTATGGGTGCATGGTGGCGCCTGGATGATGAACGACAAGTATGCCGACATGGGATACATGAAAAAAACTGTCAGCGCCTTCCTCGAAAACGGTTATGCCCTGGCTTCGATAGATTACCGGCACAGCACAACGGCCAGGTTTCCCGCTCAGATCCGCGATTGCAATGAAGCGCTGGAATTTCTCTATAACAACGCCGCGAAATATAAACTGGATAAAAACAAGATTGCGCTGATCGGATTTTCTGCCGGTGGCCACCTCGCCTCCCTCCTGGCCCTCTCGAACAATAACCAGGTAACCGAATTTTACGCCGGTAATAAAAAACCAACCTTCCGGATAAAGGCTGTGATTGATTTTTACGGCCCCGCCGACTTTATGGTTATGACAGCACCCGGCGACCCGGATATGACCGGCGACCCGATCTCAACGTTACTGGGCGCTCCCCCTATAAAAAGACCCGATATCAGCAGGCTTGCCAGCCCCGTTACCTATGTCGACAGGAACGACCCTCCGTTCTTTATCGTACATGGCGAAAAGGATGAATCCGTTCCTTTTCAGCAGTCTCTTTTGCTGCAGTCTTATCTTTCCGTGTCCGGCGTACCCAATGAATTGACGATCGTGAAGGATGCGCCGCATTACGGTGTGATGTTTGATAATGACGATATCCGGTCCAGGCTTTTTGCATTCCTGGGAAAATATCTGGTTAAATAGATCCCGGACGGACACCAAGGTTTGCCAACGCGCTCATCTTAAAAGCCCGGCCGAAAGGAAGGATCTTTCCCGCGACATCAACGCCATCCGGCGAAATAGCGGTAACAGATCCTGCCGAAATAATAAACGACCGGTGTATCCGCACAAATGCGTATCCCTGTAGCTTACTTTCCAACGTGCTGATATTCTCCCGTGTAATCAAAGTCCTGTCCTTTAAATGAACCTTCACATATTCATCCATACTCTCCGCATAAAGGATATCCTGCAACAGTACTTTATGTATTTTTCCCTTCGACTTCACATATATAAATCCGGCGCCATCTGTTCCTTTTACTCCATTTTTTTCCATACCGGCGCGACGTTCAAAAAACTTGTTAACACCACGAAGCAGGCGTTCAAAGGATATGGGCTTCAGCAGGTAGTCGATCGCGTCGAGCTCAAATGCTTCGGGCGCAAAATCCCGGAAAGCAGTTGTAAAAATAACCGAGGGCTGGTTTTTCAGCGTGCCGATGAACCGAAGTCCGTCGATCTCCGGCATCTGGATATCCAGAAAAATAAGATCGACCTGTTGGCCGCGTAAAAAGTTGCTTGCCTCAATCGCATCACCGCATTCGCCGGCGCATTCAAGTCCCTCTATCTTTTCGATATGAGATACCATTAATTTCCGGGCAAGCGGTTCATCATCGACAATCAGGCACTTGTATTTCATGTGGTTTTCGTGATGTTTAAATTTACAGAAAATTCGTCCGGCTTAATCGTATCAATACGCATTGAATACTCTCTGCCATAGAGCAAATCAAGCTGACTGCGAAGGTTGTCCAGGCCGATCCCGTTACCGGAAGTCTTTCCCCGGCTGTTACTGATGGATATCGTGAGTTGGCGAACCTGTGCGTCAACAGCGAACTTTATCCAGGATTTTCCCGAAACCTTCATGACGCCGTGTTTAAATGCATTTTCGATCAGTGTAATCAACAGCATCGGTCCGATCCAGCATCCATCGACATGCCCGGTTATGGTTCTTTCGATCCGGACGCGATCCTCGTACCTCAGCAACTCGAGTCCAATGTAGTTATCCACTTGTTTCAGCTCCTCCATCAGCGGAACAGCGCCGACTTTGCTGCTGCTCATAACATAGTCGAGCATTTCGCTTAGCTGAAGAATCGCCTGCGGTGTTTTATCGGATTTTTCCGTTGACAGGTAGTAGAGGTTATTCAA
The DNA here is from genome assembly GCA_041742155.1 of Chryseolinea sp. GTDB lineage: Bacteria > Bacteroidota > Bacteroidia > Cytophagales > Cyclobacteriaceae > Chryseolinea. Next base: position 135,755 of record JBGSJE010000022.1, read on the forward strand.
TGTGTTAAAGAGGAAATGAGGATTAAGCTGCACTTTTAAAAAATTCAGTTCGGACTCGACCTTTTCCCGCATTAATTTCTGGTAATCTTCTTTCGATTCCCTCCAGTGCAGCAGCATCTTTATCGAAATTCCCAGAAACACCACCATTAACAAAGAGCTGAAAAGAAAGAAAAAATCGATCGATGCGGGGCTCATGTTCTTTATCTGGAACTCCGCAATAAGAATAAAGGTGATTATCATGATGACAACCTCAAGAAAAACCGAAACAATAAGCGTATAGAAAAAATACAGAAGGAAGAAACCATAACGCTCTTTCATTAAGTAGCGCGGAACGAGAAAATAGTTGAAGAAATACGTTGTACCGATCGTGACAGGCATGAGCAGTCCGACAAAAAAAAACGTCTGGATATAATTACTGTTCTGGCGACCGAATAAAATAACGTAAAGGACAAGGATGATTATCCAGAACACGCAGTGTATTACCCATCGTTGGTGAATAAAAAGGTTGTCTATGGTTTTCTCCAGCCTCGTCATGCCGTTGCATAGTTATAAAAAAAATATCCTGATGAAAGAAAATCGCAGCAAATGATAGCCGGGATGAACCTTTCGACGGTATTCAGGACCTTTTCGCCGTTTGCATCCCTCCAATCACTATAACCTGCCGCATCGTTGCAGTTTGTCAGAAAGGGCAATTTCTTCCCGCAGATTCATATAAACTTGCTGAAATAAAATTAATATCCAAACTTTAACACTATGTACAACATTCACGTGGAAGGAGGTATCAACTTCATGATGCCGCTGACATTATTACTATTGGCAAACCTGAGTATCATTATTTTTGTCGCTGTTTCGGCTGCCCGTAAAACGCAGGTGAATCCCAACTGGCTGGAACTGATCAGGCAGATCGGCGGCCTTGCATTTATCTGGGGTACTTTTTCAACCTTGGTCGGTTTTTATGCCGCCTTCCGGGACCTGTCTCAAATGACGGAACCCGCACCTTTTAATATGATCATGGGTGGTCTGAAAGTAGCCCTGATCACGGTGATCTACGGCTCAATCATTTTTATAATTTCCCTGGCCGCATTCATTTTGCTGAAGATCGGAACGAAAAAACATTCAAACTGAGGACTGTTTTTTTTCTAGCGGTAGTATACGACATTACAGTCTGGGTGGCTCTCTTTGAACTTCTGTATTTTCTTTTCCGCAACACGGGTATTGTAACATTTCAAAACACGGAGGGACATACCTTCGATCGCATCAATACTTTTTACTCCCGTGTTTGAAAAGTCAATGGACTCCAGATATTGTAATCCTTCCAGGTAACTGAGGCTTCCGATCTGGGTACCGGCACAGTTTAACGATTTGAGATTTTCAAGCGTTCGCAGAGGTTTTAGTTCCTCTACAGGTGTATTGGAAATATCCAGTTCTTCCAGTGTAGTCAATCCCGCCAGCGGGTCCAGTGCGCGGACCGGACTATTCTTGGCATGCAACGAGGTCAGCGACTTTATCGCCGCCAGGGGCGTAAGATCGCTGATACCGGTTCCGGAAAAATCGAGTTCCTTCAGCCTCACAAAGGCACTGAGAACCGAAAGGTCGCTCACGGACGCATCCTTGAAGTGCAACGCTTCCAGTTCGATCAACCGGTGAAGGTCCTCTCGCCGCGATTTCGGACTGATCGCGATCTGTGTCTGAAAAACTTCCTTCCACGCATCGGGAAGTTCGGTCCACCATGACTCCAGGTTGCCGGTCTTGTAAACAACGAGACACGTCGGGCGTTTTCGCAAAAACTCCGACGCCAGCGCATTGTCAATTGCCGTCTGGTCGGCATAAATTTTTTGAATGTTCGGCAGTGCGCTCAGTGCATCGATATCGTGAATGTCGCTATTGTCGGCGCGGAAGAGCTTAAGTTTGGTGAACGATGTGAGCAGGGAAATATCGCTGATCCTGGTTTCGCCGATATCGAGTACGCGGATATCGCGGTGGTCCTTCAACGGTAAGAGGTCTTTGACCGCTGTTTTATTCACATACACAACCTGAAGTTTCTGCAGATTTCTCAGGGGCTCAATATCTGTGATTGAAATATTCTCCGTGATACTGACCGAGTCCAGGTTTGTAACTCTGGCCAGTTCCTCCTTCGTGGGATTCAGTTCGATGCGGGCAGCTTTGCTCAATACATCCTTCCATACCGGGGACAAAGAATTCCACCAGCCACGCAAATCCTCGGAATCAAAGATGATCAGTACATCCGGGTTGGCAGCCATAAACGCATCGGCTACAGTCCGGGTGATGGAGGAATGATCGCAATAGATCTTTTCCAGGTGCTTGAGATCATCGAGTGGACGCAAATTGGATATTACGGTATAGTTAACATGCAATACTTTGAGGTTCTCAAGACTCTTTAGTATACTGATGTCGGTAAACCGTGTGCTGTCGAGATTCAGGATACTCAGTTTGCTCAGGGTCGCCAGAGGGATCAGGTTGTCGATAGTCGTTTGCGCGGCATTCAGTTCAGTCAGATTCTTAAGTCCTTCCAGGGGAGCAAGGCTCAATACCTTCGTGGATTTAAGGTTGAGGTACCGGATCTCAGAGAGGTTACTGAGCGGAGTCAGATCGGTAACTTCTGTGTTGCTGAGATCAATGCTTTCCATCATACTCATCTTTTCCAATCCAGTAATATCCGATACGGTCGTGTTATGGATGTTGAACTTTCGGAGCTTATCGGAATATTTTAACGGGGTAAGGTCTTCCACGTGTGTGCCGGATATATTGAGGTCGACAAGCCCGGTCAGGTTCCGCAGCGGGCTGAGATCGGTTATAGCTGTTCCGGACAGATCCAATATCTGAAGGTCCGGCAGCTGGGCCAGTGGCTCCAGGTTCTGGATATATTTGTTCCGGCTGAGATCCATGGCATCGATGGATACGATATTCTTAATATCGGAAAGCTGGATACTGTCCGATACGATGTTGAGCTTTCTTTTAAAGACAGCCTGCCACTCGAGCGACAGTTCCTTCCACCAGTTTTGCAGTGCCGCTTTCTCATTGAATTCCTTTGTGTAGATGGAAACAATCTTGAGGTCGTCCGTATTAGGGTCGTAGTTGATCTCGATAAAGCGGGGAGCACTGTTGTTTACAGCTGTTCCTTCGGCAGTAATTCCCTTGATGTTCCGCACCAGGGATACCTTGTAAAAAAGTTTATCGTTGGCGTTTACCTTTCCCTGAATGTCCTTGATGTTAAATTCAAACTTAATATCATCGTAAAAGAAATCGACATCTTTCAGATAAGCCTGAACATCCTTGTTTGTGATGACGTTGCGTTTTTCGACAAGATCATCTTCAACCTGAACTTTGGAGTCGCGGAATATCTTGATGTAACTTTCGGTTATAAGCACGTCCTTGTCACGTGCCGAAGTCTCTTTGCTGCCAAGGGTGTTTAGCACATACTCCAGGAATGCCACGATATCCTTTACTTTCTGTTCGTGCACTTTTGTATCCACCTTGGCAAGTTTAGCCTTGGTTTGTTGCGCACGAAGAGGGATAGCCGTCAGAAGGAGAAAAATAAGTGAAACGACAACCAGGTTACCTGCCTTCATAATATAAATACTTCCGCAAAAGGTTCTTTTCGGTATCATTATTTATTTTGACAAGGTTTGAAATCAGCCAGCCTGTATTGTAACCCGGTCTGTTAAATTCAGAGAGTTCAAAATACCAGCCACTCACCTGAAAAAAGTGGAATTTCACATCATCCACGGTTTTAAACTTCAGGTTGCCCTTTTTTAATTCGTACAAGAAAACAGAGAGATGATCGGGAACAAAACGTTTTACGGTGAACTGGCTTAAACTGTCTTTAAGCAGGAAGGCTTTCCGGAGATTCATAAAATCCAGTTCATGGCTGAGGGGATGAAGGAATTTTCCCACTTGCGTGGTATCCCGCCTGAAATAGGGAACGAACATTTCAGCGTACACTTTGCTGATTACCCACTTTGTACCTTCGTGGTCCTTTTCCAGTTCCATGAACAACGTCACCGGCTCATCCTTTCCATTCATGGTGAAGGTCGTGTGCACTTCCGAAAACCAGCTACCACCGTGAAAATTCAGTAACACGGGGCTGGTTTTCACCAGTACGTCTTTCACAAACTGGTTCTTCAGATCGGCGCTGATCCCTGTATTGCCGGCGTCGAACAATATGCCGATGTATTTCCGGCGCAGTTTTTCGTTCCTGTACTGTTTGTCTTTGGGGTAGTAACGTTCCCCTTTTTCATCTTCCTCGCCGTTAAAGCGACGGAAGAACTGGTTTACCTGTTTGGTCTCCGCATAAAGCTTGCTTTCATCCTCCTTATCCAGGAGTTGCGCACATAACGAATGGGTTAACAGGGTTGTTAGAGAAAAGAATAGTATTGCGGAAAATCTCATGCACTTGTTTCGCTCACCCTGATATCACCCAGCATCACATCCCAGAACTCGATTGTGCGACCCTGTATCTGAGTCTTTTTTCTTTCCACGTAGATCGTAATGTCCTTCTTCGTCGTATCCTTGTATTTCATTCCGTCATCCGATATTCCTTCGAATTTCTGGTAAATCGTCACGACACCGACATACCTTCCATCAGGCTGCCGTTCAAGATCGCTGATATAATGGATATCGTACCATGAAATAGTAACCCGGTCGTAGTTGAGGGCCATCAGCCGTTCGAAATACTTCCGTACTTTATAATAACTGATCTCTTTGCGGTTAAGGGATGAAACACCCATCTCGCTATCCGGCGCAAAGAGTTCTTCCGCTCTATCCATAACACGTTGCGCTTCGGAGAATGGTGTTTTCTTATTACCGATGATCGCTATGTATTTACTGAGATCCCTTACCTTTTCAAGCGCCAGCGAGTCAATTGCCTGCTTTCGTTCCGGGCTGATCTCCGCAGTCTGGGCCGACGCACTAACAATGAAAAGAAATGAAAAAAATAGTCCGGTTAAATATTTAAAAGTCTGCATGATCGTTTGATTTTAAAATTGAAATTATTTCTGTTTTACCAACTCCACTTCCGTGATTTTACCGGAACTGTCGAATTGAAGGTTCCCGATTTTGTCAGCCTTCTTTTTCTGATCTTTCAGATAGTTCAGGTAATCTTTGATAGTGGTTGGCCGATCATAATCTTTTTGACCACCGGACTCGCTGATCACAATAAGCACGGGTGTTTCAGCGGATGAGAATAATGCCAATGCTTCCGTAATACTGTTATTTGCGGATGTTACGCTGCTCGCACTGCCAATAGCCGAAAAATACTGTTCCAGTTTAGCATAGGGCGCACGTTTTTTAGCTTCTTCGTCTCTGCGCGCCTGTTCTTCGGCCTCCTTTTTCCTGAGTTCCTCTTCCCGCTGTTTCTTTAGCGCTGCTTCCTGTTCCATTCTTGCTTTGTCGGCGGCACTATCGGAAACTTCCATCGCCTTTTTCTTGCTCTTACAACCTCCTCCAACGGCAATAAGAACAACAAAAGCGGAATAAAGGAACAATCGGGGTGAAGTTCGAATAAGGCTCATTACAGTACGTGTCATCTTCTTTATTTTAGTTTTACATGAGAATCCGTCGTCGGCTGCTATCTCCATTCCGGTTCAGGTAAACGTCTATAGTCAGCATGTTCGTATACTATTCTTGCGGAGAAAATTCCACAATGTTTCTTAAATCTGCAACTAATTTTATTCGGGCAGGAGCCGGGTCAGGTAAAGTTTCGAATACCCAAGGCGAACCAGTCGCGGTTTGAGTTCAATCGGGGCGATAAATCAAACCCCGTTCGTCCCGGTCTGCTCCAGGCCATAATGACCAGCAATAATCCGTCCATTCCGGATAAAGGAAGATAGAAGTGAGTAAAAAAAAGGGCTCACCAAACGGTAAGCCCGGGATATCAAGGCCGATGTAAACGAATCATTCCGTTCTCAGGCTCTTGGCGGGATTGGCCAGCAATGCCCGTATCGTTTGCAAACTCACCGTAGCCAGCGCGATCAGAACGGCGATCGAACCTGCAACCAGGAAAACCCACAACGTGATATCAATATGATAGGCGTATTCCTTAAGCCAGTCATTCATGACAATCCAGGCCAGCGGAGATGCAATGATAATAGCCACAAAAACCATAGCAATGATCTCTTTGGACAGCAGGTTAAAAAGGGAGGCCATACTCGCCCCAAGGACTTTACGGATACCAATTTCCTTGGTGCGTTGCTCCGCCGTGAACATGGCCAGACCAAGAAGGCCCAGGCAGGAAATAAAGATGGCCAGGAATGCAAACCCGTTCGAAAGCTTGCTGACTATTTCCTCACTCTGATACATCTTCTGGTATTCTTCGTCGGAGAACTGATAAGTGAAGGGAAACTGGGGATTCAATTCTTTCCACAGGCTGCCCATGCTGGCCAGCGCCTCCTTGGTCTTCCCGGGCTCCGTCTTCACCAGTGCCCATCCGTAACCGAGATGTTCCCCTAAGCGCAGTACCAGTGGTGTGATCGCTACGTGCAGCGAGTTAAAGTGAAAGTCTTTGACAATTCCCACGATCGTACCTTTCTTTTGCCAGAAGGTTAACGGCATACCTATCGGATCCTTATAGTTGAAGATCTTCAGTGCCGTTTCGTTCACAATATAACCGGCGGAATCCGTTGCATATTCGCGTGAAAAATCCCGTCCCTCAAGCATCTCAAGGCCCATGGTCTTGATAAAATCATATCCGATCGCGGCTTGCGTGAACTGCAGCATGGAAGCCGGATCCTTTCCTTCCCACACCACCCCGCCGGTTCCGTTGCTGATAGACGTTGGCGACTGGGTTATAGAGGAAACGGATTGAATACCCGGCATTGCCAGCGATCGCTCCTTGAAGAGTTGGTACTTCCCCGACAATTCGCCCTCCAGCGGAATATATATCAGATTTTCCCGGTCATATCCAAGGTTAACGGACTGGATATAGTCGACCTGCCTGGTCACGACGATGGTACCGATGATCAACAATATCGAGAGAACGAACTGAAACACGACGAGCCCTTTCCGGAACCAAAGCGCACTGCTGGTGAACTTTAGTGAACCTTTAAACACCCTTACCGGACTGAACGAAGAAAGATAAAGAGCAGGATAACTGCCCGAGATCAAACCCGTCACCAAGGTCAGGGAGCCGAGACTAATCCAGAAAAAAGGACTTGATAATGGCAGGGATATCTGTTTCTGGACGATAGTGTTGAATACGGGGAGCAACAACGCCACACAGAGCAACGCCAGCGCAAAGGAAAGTATCACGATCCAGATGGCTTCCCCCATGAATTGCCGGATCAGCGTGCTCCGAAGTGCACCCACCACTTTCCTGACACCGATCTCTTTCGCCCGCTTAACGGAACGGGCTGTGGTCAGGTTCATAAAGTTAATGCAGGCTATCAAAAGGATAAATACGGCAACGATACTAAACAATGTAACGTACTGAATTCTTCCACCGATAATTTCCCCGTTCTTAAAATTGGAATGAAGGTACTTGTCGCGAAAAAGTTGAATATCCAGTTCAATCCGGAAGTTTTCCTCCTTATTATATAACTCGATAAACTTCTTGATCTTCTGCCGGAAAGCGTCGGCGTCGGCTCCAGCGTTCAGCACTACATATGTAGACGGGCCGTTGTTCCCCCACTCCTTGGCCCAACCGTTGTTTTCAAGGAAGGTCTCCCAGTTCAGGATGTAGTCAAATTTCATCGAACTGCTCGGACCGGCGTTTTCAAAAACAGCGGCGACATTAAGGTCCTTCCTGTTTTGATATCGTATCGCTTTGCCTATTGCGTCATGGGCAGAACCAAAAAATTCCTCGGCCATCTTTCTGGATATGGCAATATCGACGGAAGATTTCAACGCATTCGCCGTGTCTCCCTCGACCAGTGCATAGCTGAATATTTTAAAAAAATCCTTCCCGCCGAAATTTCCGCTTTGCTTCAGGATCTTGCCGTTAGCTTCAAATGTATTGAGTTCATTCCACGCCATTCCGGTTGCAAATTGCACTTCCGGAAATACAATTTTCATCTCGTCAGCCAGCAATCCCGGTGTGTAATATCCCGCATCGATCTGACCATCGTGATACTGTCTTTCGTAGATCGTATAAAGTCTGTCTCCATAGACATGAAAACCATCCGCATTGCGTTCGTCGTTGACCCATAGCAGGATCAGTAAACTGCTGGTCATTCCCAGTGCAAGTCCGAAGATGTTAATGAGGGAGAAGGTCCGGTTTTTAACAAGGTTTCTCCAGGTGGTTTTGAGATAACTTTTTATCATAAGGGAAAGGGTTGGCGTATACCTAAAATACGAGTCTTATCGGAATACCAGTTTAATATCATGAGATTACAAATTATTCCGGAATTCTTTTGTGGTGGAATACCCCATCCCGGATGATATTGTCGTTTCCGGGTGCTTGGGTATTAGAAAAGTAAAGCATACATTAGTATGCCTTGCTTCAGCACCGCATCCGATGGTGCCTCACCGATACGCAAACATGAATCGCCGTTTAGCAAACCTAATAGCCATCATCATTTTGTCCGGTTGCCTTCAACCTGTTGACATCAACACCGATGCGCTTGGCGGGAAAGTCATCATCTCCGGTCAGGTCAGTAACCTGGAAGGTGAATCCGTGGTGACCATTGGCCTGACAGCGGAAAGCGACCGACTGCCCTACCCGGTTTCCGGAGCGATTGTGAATCTGTTCGAAGGCGATGAGCTGGCCGGGTCTTATACCGAGGATCCCTTTATCCCCGGTAAGTACAAGCTACCCGGCTTCGCTGGTATTGCCGGGAACTCGTATCATGTCCAGGTGATTATGCCAGATGATAAAACATATGCTTCTGTTCCCGAGACGATGCCGCCCGACGCCGGTTCCATAACACCATACTATGAAATTGTCGCCGAGGAAGTGGTGAACGGGGAAGGAAACCTGGCGGTACAGGACTTTGTAAAAATATACGCGAATGCTGTCCTTCCATCGAATCGTTACATCAGGTGGTCGGTGGAAGAAGTGTATATGGCCCTGGAGACACCCGACCCTAACGCGCCGGTTACTCCTCCACCCTGCTTTGTCACACAAGATGCCGAACCACAGGTTATCGTTCTGCTGGACCGCCAGTATCTCGGGTCCAACGATTATCCGGATCTGTATTTAGCGAGGCGTGAGGTGGATGTGTCCTTTATGCTCCGTCATTATTTCATCACCTATCAGACTTCCCTTACGGCAAAAGCTTATGATTACTGGAGAAAAGTTGAAATACTTGTCGGCCAAAACGGGTCTGTATTTGAAATTCCGCCGGCCAAAGTATTTGGCAACGTGAAAAATACATCTGACGAATCCGAGGAGGTCTTCGGCTATTTCCAGGCCTCTCACCAATCATTCGGCCGGGTCCTTCTCACAAAGGATGTATTTCCCTACATTTTAAATTTCAATGACTGTGTCGGAGGTGGTGTGATGAGCTTTCCGTTGCCGCAGCGATGTATCAGGTGTCTCTCCATCCGGAACAGCAGCCTGGAAAGACCACCCTGGTTTTAGAGTCCACCGTTCGGTACAAGCTGGACGGACCCGATAACAAGCATCGATACATCTGCCGGCAGTCGCATGAAAAGTGGTATTTTAGGTATCCCGTTACGCTAAAAAAACGAGTCCATGATCTTGAAGGTACCCGGAAGTTTGGGGTTTATCCTGCTGCTAACAGCTTGTGTTCTCCCGGTCGAGATCGACACGGAGCGAAGGGGCGACAGTGTAATTATTTCGGGACAGCTTAGTAACCTCGCCGGGCAATCTGTTGTATTCGTCGGTATCACCGCGGACATCGAACGGTTGCCCTACCCGGTATCAAATGCCGTGATAGATCTCTATGCGGACGATCTCCTGGCCGGCAGCTATGTGGAAGATCAATCGAACACCGGCAAGTACATCCTTCAGGATTATGAGGGTGTACCCGGGAAAACGTATCGTATTCACGTTACGCTGCCGGACGGAAGAACTTACGAATCGCTCCCCGAAAAAATGCCTGAAGACTCGGGTGAAGTCGACAGTTACTATGAAATCGTAAAAGACGAAGAGTTTATAGATTACGAGGGTATCCTGGTCAGGCAGCCCGTCGTTAAAATCTATGCAAATGGTGTATTGCCAGCTCCAAAGAATCGTTTTATCCGCTGGACAGTTGAAGAAGTATTTATCCTTTTTGGCGGACCGAGCGGGCCGGTCACTCCTCCCCCCTGTTTTGTGACTCAACTGGCAGACCCGCAATCCATCGTCCTGCTGGACCGGCAGTTCCTTACGGCAACGCAATACCCTCATCAGCTTGTGGCTATTCGCGTGGTGGATTACACCTTCGAGTTCAGGCACTATTTTGTAACGTATCAGTCTGCACTGACACGCGAAGCATTCGAATACTGGAGAAATGTTGATATTCTTGTCAGTCAAAGCGGATCCATCTTTGATACTCCTCCCGCGGTGATAAATGGCAACATCAGTAATACCACCGACGAATCGGAAAGGGTTTTCGGCTACTTTGAGGCGGCACACCAAACGTTACATCGTGTGCTGCTCACCAGGGATGACTTCCCGTTTCCCCTGAACTTCAGCAGCTGCAACAGTTCAACGGGTGTTCCGCCAAGGAGGTGTTCGGATTGTCTTTCCGTGAGAAATGCCAGTCATGTCCGTCCTCCGTGGTTTTAGAGGGAATAGGTGTCAGTTTCGCGGCCCATAGCGGAGGGGTTCGCGACCGTATTCTATCGCTCCCAGGTCCGGCGCTTTACCCGAAAACCCATCCGTGATCGTCGGAAGAATACATCCCGCGTCGATCGCCTTCGAGGATTTGGTCAGCCTGAAATCGAGATTTTTTACAGCATATACATGTCCCTTTTTTTGCCGGTCCGGAAGAGGTACATGTTCGAAGATACCCTCGTACTCCAGCTCCACTCCATGCACTTCAAAGCCCGTTTTTTTCCGGAATTCTGTCAGCGTAACTTCCTCCACGAGGGGAAGCTCAGTCTCATTCGCACCATTCATCAGACCGGTGGGCGGGTATTTTATCCTGAAGTTCTTACGGCTGTTGTTTTTTCTTCTGTACCCATTATAGTCCAGAGTGGAGTAATTTGTTAGTGTTGCGGCATTCAATGCAGGTCTCTCGTCGTCCGGTCCCAGGAACAGGTTATTCCGGAAGTGACCGTTTGAAAAAGGACTTATAGCCGCTTCCGCGATGAACGTGTTCTGGTACGTAAAGATCCCGGCCGGCCGGATCATGTACTTCAAGGCTGTACCCGGAACGTTGTAACAGATGTTTCTTATAAAATAGACCGGGCCGCCAAATACAGGTTGGGCACTCAGTCCAGCATGATACGCATTTGCTCCCCTGTTCTCGAATACCCTGATGTTGTGTACACCGCCATCCGCTTCGATAAAATCATCGGCTACATTAAAGATGTCGTTACCATAAAAATCGATCGATACACATTCCTTTCCGATTTCAGGGAGACCATGGGTATCAATACAGATACCGTCGTGAAAATAGGCGATGTAGTTGTGGCATACCACATGCCCCTGTCCATAAACTTTAATCGCGTAGTACGACGTTAACGGAGCAGGCTTCTCAAACCCGTACCATCCCACGAGTGTATCCGGATCGTGGCGGCCGATGATGACGTTGTCGGCGATGTAAAAATCCTTTGAATCGGCGCTGTACGTCATCACCGCGATCCCGACATCTTCGATCCTGCAGTTTTTTACCGTGAGGCCGCTGCTCCCCATGACTCTTTTGAGTCCGGCATAGAAAGCGACGTCCGTGTTCCGGATAGTCAGTCCTTGAAAATAATGGTAGTCCCCGGCCATCACGTCAAACAGGCGGTAGGCACCGTCGCCGTCAAAAATCACTTCACCGTCGCCGGCTGCTTTTATCGTGATCGGTTTTTCAGCCGTTCCTTTTTGGGTCAATACGTACGCCCCGTGAAAATCCAGGGCCAGGGTATCGGCATACCGCATCCTGTCTCCCTTATACAATCCCTTGTGTACGAGAATAACATCTCCCGCTTTGACACGCGGCTCCGGCACATTCCACCAATCGCCTGTATTACCTTCACCATAGTAAGCTTCATTCAGCCCTGTGAATGCGGGGCTCTCCCTGGGCCCTTTATAACCCGGCGGATATACGTGGTAGACCTGTCCGTGCGCGTAAGGCACCGGCTCACCTTTTGTCCGGATCGTGACGGTCTGTACGTGCTGACCTTTCACTCCATCCGGGTCCGACAATTCAAACCGGCATTCGTAGTAGGTATTTTCTTCCAGGTTGAATAAACTGCCGGCGAACATATGAGGTGTTACATACACCCATCGCTGATCGTGTCCATAAATTTTTTCTCCACCGATGCGCAATAATGGTAAGGCGTTCAGCCAGGCGGCCGTTCCCTTCTTTTTATAACTGACCGACACGGTGGCATTCCTGTTCTCGTCGCCGGAAATCCGCCATTCGAATCCAGCGCATCTTAACGTAGGCGGTTCAACCACAAATTCATCGACGCGGGTCTGATCCCTGATCATCGCTGTTCCGGTCTCCCGGGTTGCAACCTGACCGCTACCGGCACGGTAGACGGTAACGAAGATGATCACCAGAAATGTATTCCTCACCAGGCGGTAACCGTTTTTGTATATAGCCGGTGATTTCATATTGTTACGATCCGATTGCCGCGGGTTTGCCCATTGTTCGCTTCAGGCTCGCGCGGGCGAGCAGCGCAGACGTTATCGTAAGAACGGCGCCCAGGATCATGGGAGCTCCGGGCAGGTAGAACCCTGCCGTTCCATTTGTAAAATAGGCAAATGTACCCGTCATCAGGATAGGTCCGATGATCGATGTAACACTCATCAGACTTGTTAAGGCACCCTGGAGTTCGCCTTGTTCGTTGGCGGGGACCTGCGTGGAAATTATTCCCTGCAGCGCCGGTCCTGCTATACCTCCGAGGCAATAAATAACCGTGAAAGCGAACATCATCCAGCTCTGGGTGGCGAGGGCAAAAAGCAGGAATCCCAGCGCACTGAAACCGAGACCCAGGTATACACTCCGTTGTTGACCGAGTTTTGGTATGATTATCCTGATCAGTCCACCCTGAACTATGGCAAACGCCAGACCCACCACAGCCAGCGAGATTCCGACCATCTTCGAATCCCAGTGAAGTTTCTCCATCGTATAGTAAGCCCAGTTGCTTTGAACGGCATGGGCGGCTATATAGACCATCACCAGCGAGGCGACCAGTCCAAGTATTACCGGGTAACGTTTGAGGTTTAATAACGAGCTGATGGCATTCGCACGCGACCATTCGAACTTCCTCCTGTTTTCCGGCTTCAGTGATTCCGGCAGGATAAAAAATCCATAAAGCCAGTTCAGCAATGAAAGCCCGGCCGCCACTATGAACGGAAACCGCGGACCATACGTACCGAGAAATCCACCGACCATCGGACCGATGATAAAGCCAAGTCCAAATGCCGCGCCGATTATTCCAAAATTCTGCGCGCGTGTTTCGGGAGTGCTTACATCCGCGATATAGGCCGATGCTGTCGTAAAGCTTGCACCCATAATTCCGGCAATGATCCGCCCGACAAACAACCACGCCAGGGATGGAGCAAACGCCAGGAAGATATAATCCATACCGAAACCGAATAACGAAGCCAGTAGTACCGGTCGCCTGCCGTAGCGGTCGCTCAGACCACCCATAATGGGCGCACAAACGAACTGCATGAGTGAATACGCAAACAGCAACCAGCCTCCGTACATCGACGCCTCGCTGAGTGTACCGCCTGTCAGGTCCCGGATCAGGTTGGGAAGCACTGGAATAATGATGCCAAGACCGGTGATATCAATTAAGAGTGTGATAAATATGAAACCAAGGGCTGGGTTCTTTTGAGACATACGGAGAATTTTACTCAAATTAAACGCATTTTTCTGAACAGTGCCCTACCTTTAGTAATACAATACAGACAATCGATCCTTATGCATTCAGAAGTCAAAAAATACCTGGAAGAAAGTTTACAAAACAAGAAGGGTCTTACGTTTTACGTCAACGGGAACACCGTCAACGGATATGTTGTCCGTATTATCGACGATTCCGCCGTTGAAGTACGGAATCAAACGAGCAGCAAGATACTGATCCTGTTAAACCGCCTCGACGCAATCACCATGAGCTGACGGAAATAGCCTCATGCCCTGGTATGACACTGGAATACTGTTCAGAATAAGAACAGAGGATTCTTCGGGATCGTTATGTCATGCGGTTGGCTGGAATCCGCTTCAGAAAAAATTCAGGATCTGAATTGCCGGTACAGGAAAGAATTGGCTATTTTTTCGTCATGAATCGCAAAAAGTTCCTGGCTTTCGTTTCGGGGATTTCCCTTTTATCGTCTAAATCATTTTCCGGTAGTTATAGGTCCGGTAAGTATAAGATGGAGATGAATTTTATCCGGCACGCAACCTTTTTGTTAAAAGCAGGCGGCCAGACATTTTTAATCGATCCGATGCTTGGCGTAAAGGATTCCATGGACCCGGTTCCGAACTGCAGCCATGTTGCCCGGATTCCCATGGTGGAGCTACCATTTCCCGAAAACTCCTTACGCCGGATGCTTACCCGGATCGATGCAGTCATCGTGACGCATACCCATCGCGATCACTGGGATGTAGCGGCACAGGAATTACTGGACAAAAAAATACCGCTTATTTGTCAGCCTTCCGACAAGGAAAAGTTAGCCGGTCAGGGGTTCACGAATTTAATCTCGATTGAGAATTCGGTTGACTTCCGGGGTCTGAAAATTTCGAGGACAGGCGGACAGCATGGTCGGGGAGAGATCGGCTTGCGTATGGGAACGGTCTCGGGCTTTGTCATCGGTGATGGGAATAAAAAGATCTATATCGCCGGCGACACGATCTGGTGTCCTGAAGTTGAGCAGGCCGTCGGCAAGCATGTTCCGGATGTTATTGTGCTCAACGCGGGCGCGGCGCAGTTCGATCAGGGTGACCCGATCACGATGACCGCCGCGGATGTGATCAAAACCATAGAGGCTTCCCCTTCCGCAAAGATCATTGCCGTTCATATGGAAACCGTGAATCATTGCCGGCTGAAGCGACCTGATCTGCGAAAAGCCCTGGAGGAAAAGGATTTTGGGGGACGGTATATCATTCCCGAAGACGGCGACCAGATCGTGTTGTAGATCGGATGATTACGGAACCAGTTCCAGGGAAACACCGAGTGCGATCAGCAGGCTGACCCTGCTCTGAAATTTTTCCTTGTTCTTAATTGCCAGTTCAGCTTCGAGAAGGCAGCCGTCGTTATATTCCTGGCGAATAATCTTCAGGTCAAGGTCTTTCACCAGCCGCATGGTCTCAGGCGTTGATGCATAGTCGAAGCGGATACAAACCTTTTCAAACACTTCGCGCTCAATTATCTCAGCTTTGTCAAGGGCAGCTTCCGCCGCAGCTTTATAGGCGTTGCCGAGACCACCGACGCCAAGCTTTACACCGCCGAAATAACGTACGACGACCACGAGAATGTTGGTAAGGTCCTTCGATCGGATCTGGCCCAGTACCGGATCTCCCGCCGAATGATTGGGTTCGCCGTCATCGAAAGCGCGGAACTGTTTTTTTTCAGGGCCCAGGATCCACGCGTAGCAATGATGCCTGGCGTCGTAATATTCTTTTTTTATGGCTTCGATCCGTTCTTTTATCGCGGATTCCGATTCAACGGGACAGGCAAAACTTAAAAAACGGCTGCCTTTTTCTTTATAAATACCTTCGGAAACGGAGGTGATCGTACGATACTGAAAAGGAGGCATGTAACCGTGAAGCTTGTTTGAACGTCAAATAAACAGGAACCGAAATTTAGACCAAAAGGTGCAACCTTCGTTTGATCTATCTGGTCTATACCATAATCAATTCAAAAAAACATGAAAAAACTATCAATAATCCTGTCCGTTATCCTTTTCCTGTTTGTCTCGGCCACCTTTGCGCAGGTCAAGGAGACGCGTAACGTTGGAACCTTCACCAGAATATCATTCAGGGTTCCGGGGAAGCTATACCTGCGGCAGGGCAGTCCTCAGAAAGTGGAGATCGAAGGGAAAAAAGATGTACTGAAGGAAGTGGAGACGAACATTGACGGCGATAAACTCTTGATCGGCAAGGAAGGAAACTGGCTGAACTGGCAGTGGAGAGACGGAGATGAAGTAACGGTATATATCACGGTCAAGGATATCAGGGGGCTCAGCGTGAGTGGTTCGGGAGATCTTATCGGGGAAACGAGGATAACGGCAACGGATCTTGATCTGAATGTGAGCGGTTCGGGTAACCTTAAAATTGAAGCCGACGCGTCGGGCGATATGGAAGCGGATGTGTCCGGGTCCGGTAACCTGATGGTCAAAGGAAAATGCAACAGTTTTAATAGCGATGTCAGCGGATCGGGTAAAGTGATCATGACGATGAATGTTTCGGGCGAGGCCGATTTTGGAATATCCGGTTCCGGGAAGATCGAAGCAAGCGGAACGGCGAACGCTGTCAGGACCTCCATCAGCGGTTCGGGTAAGGTGCTGGCTGCAGACCTGGAAACAAACCGCTGCAACGTTAAGATCTCCGGATCGGGCGATGTGGAGATCAACGTCAAAAATGAGATCGATGCCACAATTTCCGGTAGCGGAACCGTGAGATATAGAGGGAATCCCAACAAGGTTAACAGCCACTCATCCGGAAGCGGCAGCCTGCGCAAGATGTGAGGCATTCCCAGTCGCGCAAAAAAAAGCACCCGGCGATCCATCCGCCGGGTGTTTTTCTAATTACCCGATTTTTCCCGGAGGAAGATCAGCTGTCCGAGATGATAGCTCATGTGTGTCGTACGGCTGATCAGCACATTTAACTTGTTCCGGTGTGGTTCCCTGGAAAAATCTTCCGCGGATACAGCCTCGTGCCTGGTGAGCCATTCCTCGGGCGCCAGCGCCTGAAACTGGCCGGCGAGTGTTTCGCTGACATCGTTCCAGTAATCCTTCAGTTCGTCCACGGAAGGATATTCAAGACCGGATTTATCCGGCGTGGAAATGAAGATCTTTTCCAGTTCCGGATAACGCTTTCTTCCAAGTCCCAGCAGCGGGAGTATGCCGTCATTCACGGCTGTAAGATGACCCAGCAGATAGATTCCCGTGTTCCTCCCCGGGGCGATCTCATTCAGCAGATCTTCATTGCTGATGCTTTCCAACAATTCGTTTACTCTTTTCACCTGGAGTGACCAGGCCTTGGTAAAGGTCGATGCGAATAACGACGTTTGATTTAATGTTTGATGGGTTGAGTCCTCCATAATACTTGTTTATCGTTTACAGTTTTGTCTGTACCCGGGGTCAACAAAATTTCAGCGGGCATAGTTCTTGCCATGGCGACACATGTTATGGTCAATTCGAAGCGAATTTTACTAAATTGACATTCAGATTTTTACATTGTACCTATGGATATAGAATTCAGTTCGGAAACCGCCCTGCAATTGCTGATCTCCTTTTTGATCGGAACTGCGATCGGCATGGAACGGGAGTACAGGAGCAAAGCCGCAGGCCTGCGTACAATGATCATGATCTGCCTGGGTTCAACCATTTTTATGGAGATCTCCCTGGCGGTCGGCGGTACTTCTCCCGACCGGATCGCATCAAACATCATCACGGGTATCGGCTTCCTCGGCGCGGGTGTCATCTTTAAGGATGGTCTGACGATCACCGGTATTACAACAGCCACGACGATCTGGATCACGGCAGCCCTGGGAATGGCGGTGGGTGCCGGCGAATATTTTATTGCGCTGGTAGGATCGACCGTTATCCTCGTCGTTTTGTTGTTATTTGAAAAGATCCAGGTGCACATTGCGCGAATCCACCAGGAGAGGATCTATAAAATTACTTTCCGGGAAGAAGAAACTTTTCTTACCTCCTTTCATGCCGAGATCAAAAAACTAAATCTGCATTGCCGGCGCGAGCGCGATATCAAGGAAAACGAAAAATACGTCTTACTTTATGCCTTCTACGGAAGTGAAAAAAAACTTGATGCGCTCAATGCATTTCTGAAAACTTCACCACAGGTCGATGCATTTGAATACTAAGGATGGTGTCATACTGCGTTACCAAGCAATAAAATAACGCAGACCGGGCAGGGAATTGCGCAATTACACACCCTGCGTTAAAGGATTCGCGCATGTTTACCCCGCTTAACACAGATTTCAGAAATCGTTTCCGGAAAAGTCACGGAATTGCTAGATTGCCCGCAAAGGAATGTGCTTAAGAGACTAATCGATTCAACCATGAAAGTAACGGACGCGCTGATTGAAATACGGATAGACCAGGAATCGAGGATACCGAAGTACCGTCAAATCGTTAATTCCATTATATCGGACATCGAAAGGGGAATATTAACAGTTGGTCAGCGCGTGCCTTCGATCAACGAAATAAGCGAAGAGTACTATTTGTCCCGTGATACCGTCGAAAAAGCCTATAACGTACTAAAGGAAAAGCAGATCATCATTTCAGCCAAAGGGAAAGGTTATTATGTTGCCCGAAATGTCTTTCCTTCCAAAGTCAATATTCTTTTTTTGCTTAACAAACTAAGTTCTTACAAGCTAAGGATCTTTAACTCTTTCGTCAACAGCCTCGGCCATACCGCTCAGGTGGACCTCACCATCTATCATTGCGATCCTAAGGTTTTCCTGCACGCCATACACGACACGATGGGCCGATACGATCACTATGTCGTGATGCCTCACTTTAAGGACGATCTCCTCGCGCATCAAAATACGAATACGCAAATCATCGATGCCCTCCGGAAAATCCCGGAGGACAAATTACTCATCCTCGACAACCGGCTTCCCGGTTTAAACAGGAACGTAGCATCGGTCTACCAGGATTTTAAAATGGATATCTACGAAGCCCTTCGCGAAGGACACGAGCGCTTGCAACGATATTCAAAACTCATCCTGGTCTATCCCAGGAAAACCGTTTATCCTTACCCGATCGACATCCTGCACGGGTTTCAAAAATTCTGTTCGGATTACGATTTCAGTTTCGAAGTTCTGGAAGAGATTTACCCGGATATGGAATTACGTCCCCGCGATGCCTACATTATTATAGAAGAAATGGACCTGGTAAATCTCGTCAAACAGGTACGGGACAAAAACTTCGTGTTGGGACGCGATATTGGGATCATTTCCTACAACGATACGCCGCTAAAAGACCTGTTGGGTATTACAGTCATCTCCACCGACTTCCAGGTAATGGGTGAGACTGCAGCGTATATGATACTTAAAAAGAAGAACGAAACGGTGAAGAACGTGTTCAGTTTCATCAACCGGAATTCCATTTAACCGGTTTCGCCGGAACGAATGAATATCGGAATCGATTTGTTCATGCCACTCGTCGATGGTCAGGAGAATAAATCATGAATCGCCACCCGTCCGCTTTCAGCACAATCCGCTGCTGACTCCTGAACTGTAGTTGTTAATTGGGTCATACGTCAGGAGACATGGTCTACCCCTGTCCGGCATCCCCTTTTTTAAAATTTCCTATCTTGCACGCCCGGAACCAAGAAACGCACTTAATGTCCCTATTCGATCAGCAAAGTTCAACGCCAAAAGACCACCCGCGACCCAAGCTTCCCAAAGGAGTTCCCATAGACTATGAGATTGGATTTCTTTTTAATTTCGCAACATCGAGATCCGTTAATTTCGACCTGGAACCTGTACTGATATTTAAACGCGGCAGTCATTTTGAATATAAAAGGATTTCCTTGCAGGCTGAAGTCGCGCTACCTTATCTGCAGCCGCTTGACGATATTTTTTACAACAATTTCCTTGAATTTTCCGACCAGAGGATACTTAAATGGATGGCCGCCACAGGTAACAAGTACATCCGGAACGCCACCAATGGCGCATGGTCTCACGCGACAGCTCGCGAATTAAAAAATCTCAGGAAACACTATCGCGACTTGCTCCATACACTTTGGCCGAGGCTGGCAACCTGGCCGCATCTTTTCATCCTGAAAACCGGTCGGTACAATAACTTCGCACAGGAAAAGGTTACTGTAAGCAATCAGCCGCCGCAGGTCCGGATTTCCGCCGGGCTGGAAAAGGATACGATCGTGCTGAAACTAACCGTGCTGCTGGACGGCGAACCATCGAAGCTGATCCTGTATCGAAATCTTCTGTTACAAAAGGATGGCACACTCTATCTGCCTCAGGATGCTGAAGACCTCCAGCTTTTTGAACTCTTTGCCGGCGGCGATCTGAAGTTTCCCCAAACGATGAAGCTAGAGGTTGTTAAAAAATATCTGTTGCCATGGCTCAAAAAATACCAGGTCGATATCAGCGACAAACTCAATGTCGTGCTGTCGACGCTGCCCATGCGGCCGGCAGTTGCCTTAAGTGAATTGAATGAATCCAACCTGATGATCAGGAGTGAGTTCGCATATGAGGGAACCATTGTTGAATATACCGCTGACGACAACCTGCTGATTGAAGAGGAGAATCAGATCAGAATTGTCAGACGCGATAAAGAAGAAGAAAAGAAAACGCATGAATACCTGCGTACCCTTCATTCGTCGTTCTCAACGCAGCGCAACAATTCGTACTATTATCTGCCCTTCGATGAAGTGATGCGGAAAGGGTGGTTCATCAGCATGATGCATAAAGTGCATGACCAGGGTTATCCCATACATGGACTTTCCTCGCTTAAAAAATTCCGGTACACCACCGACATCCCCAAACTGACAGCCGAAGTGGTGTCAGGTGGCGATTCCTTCGATTTAAAAGTCCACGTTCAATGGGGAGATCAGCAGGTCGCATTGAAAGAACTACGCCTGGCTATCCTGAGCTGGCAGGATACGATCATGCTCGACAACGGTATGCTGGGACACCTACCCGAAGAGTGGATCAAAAAATACAGCCTCCTGTTCCGTACGGGAAAAGAGAACAACGGCATTCTCAAGTTGAGCAAAATGCACTTCACCCTGCTGGAAGAAATCCTGGAACACGTCGATACGCCTGTCAGGCAGGAGATCGAGGAGCGTAAACAGAAACTTCTCGGCTATGACACCCTGGAAAAAGTTGCTCTTTCGCCCGAGATCAAGGCTTCGCTTCGCCCTTACCAATTGTCGGGCTTCCACTGGATGCAGGCACTTGACGAACTCGGCTGGGGAGGATGCCTGGCCGATGACATGGGCCTGGGTAAAACGCTGCAAACTATTTCGTTTCTGCAGTTTGTGAAGGAAAAATATCCCGGCAGCACTCAATTGGTGATCTGCCCGACATCGTTGATCTTCAACTGGGAAAGTGAATTACAGAAGTTTGCACCATCACTGAAGTTCTACCGGCACTACGGCACACAGCGAGAACTCAAGGAAGCGCATATTGAAGACTTCGATGTGATCCTCACCTCATACGGTGTGGTGCGGAACGACATCGAACAGTTATCGGAAGTGTTGTGGCAATATGTGATTCTGGACGAAAGTCAATCGATCAAGAATCCGGATGCACGTGCTACCCGGGCGATCCTGCAGCTTCGGTCGGTAAACCGGATCATCCTGAGTGGTACACCGGTCCAGAACAACACCTTTGATCTTTACTCGCAGTTTAATTTTCTGAATCCAGGGCAACTGGGCAACCGCGAATATTTCAACCGCGAATTTGCCATACCCATCGATAAGCTTGGCAGTAAAGAGAAGGCACAGTATCTAAAGAAGCTGATCAACCCCTTCACGCTGAGACGTACGAAAGAACAGGTAGCCAAGGACCTGCCCGACAAAACAATCAGCGTATTATGGTGTACGATGGAACCGTCGCAGCGGAAACTATACAATGAATACCGCGATGGCTACAGGAGCCGGTTGCTGAAAAAGATCGATGAAGAGGGAATTTCAAAATCGGGTCTGGATGTGCTGGAAGGATTACTGCGACTCAGACAGATCTGTGATCATCCTGCGTTGGTTAATACTACCGGTACCAGCACGGAAGACATAGGAGACAGCTCCGTAAAGATCAACGAACTTATCCGTGAAGTGAAAGAAAATGCGGGTAATCACAAACTGTTGATCTTTTCCCAGTTTACACAGATGCTTCATCTCATTAAAGAGCAGTTTGAAAACGAAAACATCGAACACTGTTACCTCGACGGAAGTACAACACTCAAAAAGCGACAAGAGGAGGTCGAGCGGTTCCAGCAGACTGATTCCATTAAAGCATTTCTGATCTCGCTGAAAGCGGGTGGTGTCGGACTCAATCTGACCACCGCCGACTACGTATACATCGTCGATCCGTGGTGGAATCCAGCCGCGGAGCAACAGGCGATCGACCGTGCTCACCGTATCGGACAACAACGCAAGGTATTCGCATACAAGATGATCTGCAAAGACAGCGTCGAAGAACGGATTCTAAAATTGCAGCAACGTAAAAAGGATCTTGCCGACGATCTCATCCAGGAAGATGCGAACTTTGTAAAGACCCTCTCGAGGGACGACGTCGAGTTCTTGTTTGGATAAAAAGTCCTAACGAAATACCGGTGAACCGGAATTCAATTTGGCCGGACAATTTGGCCGGAAACGAATATAAATGTCCGGAATCGAATCGTTCAATCCGGATAAGACGTCACCGACAGCTGGACAACGCATATAATTCTGGCCGGATATTGGATAGCCAGGATGAAACACCTAAAGATGGGGACGTCCGGAACGAGACTTTTCATTCGCATCATTTTCAGGAATCCGGAAGTTTACCTGCTAAAAATTATTACGTTGGCGATCGCCTTTGCGTGCTCAACGCTGATCATCATTTTTTCATTTCATGAATTCACCTTTGACAGGTTTCACGATCAGTATAACTCGGTCTTCCGCGTACTGGAACGGAATACCTCGAATACGTTCGATGGAAACCGTCTTTCAAACAGGATACCCGAAGCAGTTGCACAATCCATGCGTGCATATTCTGACGACTCCCTGGTCGTGACACGCGTGAAGGTGCTGAATGACCTGACCATCGCCGGCAGGGTTCAGAAATTCGAGAATCAAAAAATTCACGCTACCGATACTAATATCGATCACATTCTTTCATTCGCTGTAGTAGACGGATCCCTGTCGACGTTCCGGTCGCATGACCAGTCCGCGCTGCTATCCACTTCTGCCGCTATTCAGTTTTTCGGAACCATTTACGCCGCTGGCAAGGAACTCAGGATCATGTCGCTTAACGATACCGTGATTCTGACCGTTGCCGCCGTTTTTGAAGACTTTCCCGAAAATTCGCATGAAGAATTCAGGACTATCATACGCTTCGATCCGGCACGCTTGAAATTGCTCGGCTTTGATGCCCATGACTCGGGCCTGTATGGCAGGATTTTACGTGGAGGGCCGGATGACTTTTCGTCGCTTATGAGAAGTCAGGCCCGAGGTCCTCTTGCTTACAGCCTTCAGCCTCTTTCGGATATTTATTTCGGCCCTCGCGTGCAGGGAGAAGATGCTCGTCATGGGGACCGCTACAGCCTGTTTATTCTCATCAGTATCACATCGCTGATCATTTTTCTTGCGCTCACCAGTTTTGTCAATCTTACAACCCTCACACTGCCACATCGCTCGAAAGAACTGGCTGTCAAAAAACTCGCCGGGACAACGCAGCTGAGTTTACTTGGTTCTTTCGCCAGGGAATCGTGCTCCATTGTCGGAATTTCGCTGGCAGCCGGGATCCTGCTCATATTCTCTCTCCGGGGTTATATCCAGGAAACTCTAGCGATAGACATTGTTCCGATCTTCTCCGGACGGTACGTCTTTTTACCGGCCGCGGTAATTCTGACTTCCTTGTTCGTGGCCGTCGGGCCCCTCTTCCTCGTGATGAAATTTGTCACCGCATCACCTATCCGTTTGTTAAGCAGTGAAGCGATCACCTTTCCTGCGTTTAAGCGAACGATAGGTTTTCTGCAACTGGGGATCAGTATGTTCCTTATCGTCTCTTCCATGGTCGTAAAGCGTCAGGTCAATTATTCCCTTGTAAAAGAACCCGGCAGAAATCATGACCAGGTAGTGTATATGCGCTATCCGCAGGAACTGACACCCGACGGGCTGAGAAGACTCCGTAACGATTGGAAAAACACAAACGCGAACATAGTCGATATTATGGCTACATCCCATCTTCCGGGGAACCTTACCAGCAAGGAACTGGATTCGGAATTTTACTTCATGACCGTAGATCCGGGCTTTAAGGATTTTTTCAATCTGACGATGGTAGAGGGGAATTGGTTCAAGGCCAACGACGGCGACTCGATTGTTGTTGTCAACGAAAAAGGTAAACGATCACTTGGCAACAATACAAAAAATGTAATCGGTGTTTTCGAGGATATAAGTGCGCAGTTTAATGTGGCTGAAAAACCGGTAAAGATCAATACCGCGTCCTCCTTCCGATACAACTATCTCTGTATCCGGGTACTCGAAGTGGATATCAGGGAAACCGTCAGTTTCCTGTCGGATTACTTCGAAAAAGGAACCACCGTGTCGTATGTAAATAAAAGATTCGAGGAGTGGCTTACGTATCAGGACCGGCTCAACGCATTATCGGAGGTATTGGCGATTATTTCAGGGCTGCTGGCTTGTTGCGCGATATACGGGTTGAGCGTCAGTATCGTCCGCGAAAAATTAAAGCAACTGGCCATTCACAAATTATGTGGCGCCGGCACCTTACAAATCACGCGGTTGCTTGTACGCGAATTCACTGGCCAGCTTTTCATCGCGCTCATCATTTTTACACCGGTCACCTATATCTTCATCAATGAGTTACTCCGGAGTTTTGTTTATTCCACTCATTTAAGCTGGACGGATCCGATACTCCCATTGGGCTATTGCTGCGCAGTTATCATCCTACTCTGCCTTGGCCAGGCATCAGGTTTGAATCGGAAAGATCTGTCAGGAGCATTAAAAAGTTAGCATACTGCTGATGCGATCCTTATTCTTTTCGGATTGTCACCGGTATTAACCGGACCGGACCGAGTAATCCCGATTCCTTCGGTTCCCAGTGAGACGCATCGAACAAACCGTTCTTTCGGTTCTCCGCTTTCCGGGAAGGAAAATTTACATTATAAAATTTCCGCCAGAAGATTTTCTTCCTGTCCATATCCGATATACGGTTAGCCATCAGGTTGGTAACACGCACCTCCAGTGTGTTGTTTTGCGTCAACATCGACCCATCGATAAAAATCCGGTACACCGGGCCGATCAGCGTTCCAAGTTGTTTGCCATTCACCATTACGTCGGCACTTTCCTTCACCGTGCCCAGGTCCAGCAACCAGCCTTCCGGTTCTCCCGCCGGTTTCGCAAAGGATATGCGATAATTTCCAGTTCCCGAAAAAGCCTGGTAGTCTCCGGATCCAAGGGTAGTCCAACTGGTCAGGCTATCCCTTTTTACGGGAGGCGGGATGACCGGGCCGCCCGCATCAAAGCTGACACTCCACTCCCCCCGAAGCACAACTGGCGTTCCCGCCGTCATATAGTACCGGAAGGGCGCCACGTCAACGCTTGTTTCCTGCGTCTCTATAATTAGCGTTTGCGAAGGATTCAGCTGAACGTAGACCTGGGTACCATTATCTTCCTGCTTTATCGATGCTGATCCGAATTCGCCGCTCATAGGATCGTATAAAACAACAGCAGACGCTTTTTCACTGATCAGTAAAAATCCATCTACGCTTTCACCGCTTTCGTTCGAAATAAAATAGATGGTTTTGTTCGCGCCATTCTTTTTGCGGATAAACTGAATACCTCTTTCGGGCAATGATTCCCTGCGGATTCCTGCGTATGAAAGAAGGGGCTCAATGCGGTCGCCCAGCAGTATTCGCCCCTGCCCTACCTTTTTTTCCGTCACCCCTTCCGCTGCCTCACTTCGGTGAGCCAGTTCCTTCATCATCTTGTCGAACACCTGCCTGTTTTCCGTATAGTTCCCAAAACCGGCGGGAGATTCGGGAAGTCCTTCAAGAAAAATGACCGCGATACCCGTGCCTGCCAGCGCCGTTATTTTACGAAATGTTTGCAGCGGGATGTACTTGCCGTGCGGGATCACGAGGACCTTATAAGATGCTTTGCCGCCTGTTTCAATCGTGCCGTTTTTCTCCCTGCAGTCCTGGAGTTGTTTGTCGGAAATGTAGTCGAAGGAAAAACCCTTCTGCAGCATCTCCTCAGCCCCGCGCCTGAATGCTGTATGTTCGAATTGTTTTCCGATTCCGTCAAAGTGTTCAATCAATTCGGGACCCGGCGTGGAGAACCGGTCGTAGACAGGATAGTACAACAAGACATCGTTATCCGGCGAGGTTTTTTGCAAAAAGGACTGGCAGCGCGCGACATAGTTGTTTAATGCATCGAGGTCATTCCAGAGCGGGTTTCGCGGGTTCAGATGCACTGCGGCATAAAACAACCACCCCGGCCACGCTTCACCGGGAGGTGAATAGCTGGTGCCGTGATAGAACAAATGATTCACACCATTCAGCATAAACCTGTCCAGCGCGGTCTTGACGTCCGCCAGATTGGATTCAAAGTGTTCATTCAGCCAGGTAGCCGACTCCGATGAGATCAGTTTCTTTCCCGTCACATTTCCGGCACTGGAGGCCATTTTGGTGCGCAACGGTTCCACGCCTTCGATTTCCGGAATATCCACCGCACCGTACAGGTCAAGTATATTAGACGGCGCGCCGTGTGCCTGGTTCCGGATCACGGCCGACTTACTATGCGCCCACTCCCCCCAGGGTCTTGTAAAATTATCGAGAAGCAGATCGCTTATCGTTTCCCTGTAGTCGCACAGGATTCGCTCGTTCATCTCGTCGCGGTCGTTTCCAAACAATGCGGGAAGATGTTCCTCTAATGCATAGCCTCTCCGTTTCTTAAACTCGCTGAGCAAAGCAGGTGTCCAGTCAGCGGCGCCGCGTGCGTCATCCACTTCGTAGGAGTCGTTAAAAAACGCGCGCAGTGTTTTAATGTCCCGGCCACGGAGAGCGCTGTCAAACCGGGAGAGGTAATGCTGAAGAGCCTGACTTGAAAAATGATCGATTACATTTCCCTCGCCTCCAGGTCCTGCCCGTTCCACCATCTTTCCGTGCCAGCCTTCGAACAGGGCATAAAGTTTCCAGTTCCCTGGTGGGGCCGTCCAGTCAAGCGTACCGTCGGCCGCCACGAACGCTGTCAGGTTGATAGCCTGTCCGTTGTCACCGAAGGCCATCAGCACCTGAAGGGGTAATGGTCTTTCGAATATCACCTGGTCGAGCGCCAGTAACTGCAGGTTTGTGTTTTCACCAATGGGTTGTTTTAATGTCTTTATATCGATCGCCTTCGGGTCAAGCCGGGCCAACGGTTCCTTTCGCGACCCCCCGGCGATTGTTTTTTTCGACGAGAAGCTCTCGTGCACTTCGTAGACCTGGTTGCCTACGGCGCGCAGGTAGGGCTGTTGAACAAATTCAATCTTTTCACCGAGGCGCGTACCGCCTTTCAGCTCGTAGATCCTGTGCTGTAAGTTCCGGCACGCGTCCTGGTCGCCAACCCACGGACCACCGAATGGCCATCCGGTACCAGTAGCCATATCGATACCCATATCAAGGCGCTCCGCCTCCTTTAATGTGTGGATAAACAGCTCCATCCACTCCGGCGACAGGTAGTTGACAAAACTTTCCTCCTCACCCGTTACGCCGTATATCGGCGTGATCTCAAGCCCTCCGATCCCGGCTTTCCGGCAGGCTTCCATTTCCGCCGTAATTCCTTCCCTGGTCACGGCGCTGCCATGCCACCACCACCGTGTCCATGGCTTCGTCTCACGGGTGATCTCCGGCCACCCTGGTTTTGGTGTGTCGCGCGACACTTGGCATTGCTGAAACAACGCCGGGCTCAAAAGTAGCAACACTATCCTGAGAAGATCTCGCTTCATACCGGTGGATTCAAATTTTCAAATGTTAATCTAAGGGAGGTAAAAAACTTCCTGCAGGGGAACCGAAACAGGTGACTGGTCCTCGTTTGTATCCATAATATCAGCCATGTAGGCCCACCATTTTTTAACCACGGGGTTTTGGCCAAGATCCTGTGAACCGCCTGATCCCGACACCTTCTGTACGGCGAAGAGCGTATTCGTTTCGCTATCCAGGAAAATGGAATAGTCGCTGATACCGTTTGATTTCAAAAGGGCCTTTAACTCAGGCCAGATTTCGCTGTGTCGCTTTTTGTACTCGGCTTCATAACCAGGTTTCAGTTTCATCTTAAACGCAAACCGGCTTTCTTGTAATGATGCTTCCAAAGATTGTTAATTTTAGATTACTACGGATCGAAGCAATTGGAATTGCCGCGCGCGGCCGGCAAATACTTCAAGGGGAAATTCACCCGATGGAGTATTCCAGACACCGGCAAAGATAGGATGAACATCGTCACACACACATCCGGTTTTAATTAAGACGTAATAACCATGGATTACCATGACAGTACATGATGCCTGGAAATGTACGATTGCTAAAATTGCCTTTTTATTTGCAATTTCCAGCATACAAATCCTGCTGCATGGGTGTAATCCTCGGAGTGATCTTTCATTTTATCGGTGGCTTCGCTTCCGGGAGTTTCTACATGCCCTTCAAAAAAGTGAAAGGATGGGCATGGGAAAGTTATTGGATCATCGGCGGTTTGTTTTCCTGGCTTATCGTTCCCCCTTTGGCAGCCTGGCTAACCCTGCCGGGATTTTCGGACATTATTAAGAATGCTTCCTCCGACGCCATTTTTTATACCATCCTTTTCGGTGTGCTTTGGGGAGTCGGTGGCCTCACCTACGGACTCGGCGTCCGGTACCTCGGTATGTCCCTTGGCAATTCTGTCGTACTGGGATTCTGTTCCGCTTTTGGTGCGCTGGTACCCTCGGTCTACTACAATTTTTTTCCCGCTCCCGGAAAAACAACATTCGTCGAATTACTCACGACAACCTGGGGCCAGGTGGTCTTACTGGGCGTTATCATGTGTCTGACCGGTATTTACATCTGCGGAAGAGCCGGCGTCCTGAAAGAACGTGAGATGGGTGAAGCTGAAAAGAAAAAAAGTGTCGCCGAGTTCAACCTGGTTAAAGGTCTTGCTGTCGCTGTTACGTCCGGCATTCTCAGTTCCTGTTTTAATTTCGGTATTGAAGCGGGCAAACCGATGGCTGAAACCGCCGTGACTATGGGCTTAAATCCCCTTTACCAAAACAATGTTACGTACGTCGTCCTGCTCTGGGGCGGACTGACCACGAATTTTATATGGTGTATGATTCTGAATACGCGAAATAAAACGTTCGGTGATTATGGAAATCAGAATACACCGTTGTTTAAAAACTATCTTTTCTCGGCGCTTGCCGGTACAACGTGGTTTCTTCAGTTCTTCTTTTACGGGATGGGAGAAAGCAAGCTTGGAAACGGGGCGAGTTCCTGGATCCTCCATATGGCTTTTATTATCCTTGTCGCCAACCTGTGGGGTATCTTCCTGAAAGAGTGGCATGGCGTAAGTAAAAAAACGAGGACTACGATCATCCTGGGCATTACGACCATCATTATTTCCGTCTTGGTTGTCGGTTATGGGAACGCGATTAAATAAACATGAATAAACATTTCATCATATGTCAGCAAATGTAAAAACGCAATTCAAACACGTCAGCTACCTGTGGGACGAGAAAAAAGCCGAGGCTTTAGCAGGAGATGAAGTTGGACTCCTGATATACCGCTCTAATTTACTGGGGGCAGATCTCCGGCTCACGAACTACGGAGGCGGAAACACATCCTGCAAAGCAATGGCAAAAAATCCGCTTACGGGAAAAGAAACGGAGGTGATGTGGGTAAAAGGATCCGGCGGCGATATCGGGACGCTGAAAAAAAGCGGCCTCGCCGCGTTGTATATGGACCGGCTCCTGGATCTGAAGAACGTCTATCGCGGATTGCAATTTGAAGACGAGATGGTGGAGTTGTTTAACCATTGCATCTACGACCTGGCATCCAAGGCTCCTTCGATCGACACACCGCTCCACGGATTCCTTCCG
This sequence comes from Chryseolinea sp., assembly GCA_041742155.1. GTDB lineage: Bacteria > Bacteroidota > Bacteroidia > Cytophagales > Cyclobacteriaceae > Chryseolinea. The sequence continues at coordinate 165,797 of JBGSJE010000022.1, forward strand.
TTTAAACACATAGATCATTTACATCCCGATGCGGCCATCGCAATTGCAGCGGCGAAGGATGGAAAAAAAATCACGAAAGACCTTTTTAACGGAACCATCGGCTGGGTGGAATGGCAGCGGCCTGGCTTCGACCTGGGATTAAAACTCAAACAATGCCTGGATGAAAATCCCGGTATCCGTGGTATCATGCTTGGATCTCACGGGTTGTTCACCTGGGGTGATACCGCCTATGAGAGTTATGTAAATACACTGGAAGTAGTAGAGCGCTGTGCACAATACCTGGAGGATAACTACGGAAAGAAAAGGCCGGTATTCGGCGGCTCCCGGTTAACCAGTCTTCCGAAAGAGCAGCGTTTGGAGAAGGCTTCATTGCTCGCGCCTGTACTTCGCGGATTTTGTTCGAGCTATTCCCGGATGATCGGGCACTTTACGGATGACGACCGTGTACTTGAATTCATTAACTCCAACGATCTTGATCGCCTAGCGCCGATGGGTACCAGTTGCCCCGACCATTTTTTGCGGACAAAAATCAGTCCACTAGTGCTGACGTTGGGCACAAGTGAAAACCTCTCGGACGTAGCAGCGATCAAGGCGAAATTATCGCCGGCGTTTGAAAGTTACCGGGAGATGTACAAAAAATATTACGACACGTGCAAACATCCCAACAGTCCGGCGTTGCGCGATCCTAATCCGGTTGTGATCCTGTATCCCGGCGTAGGTATGTTTACCTTCGCAAAAGACAAACAAACCGCGCGTGTAGCGGCCGAGTTTTATATCAACGCGATCAACGTCATGAAAGGATCCGAGGCAGTCTCGGAATACACCTCGTTACCGAGACAGGAAGCTTTCAACATCGAGTATTGGTTACTGGAAGAGGCAAAACTTCAACGCATGCCAAAACCCAAGGCATTGTCGGGGAAGATCGCGATGGTTACGGGCAGCGCCGGCGGAATCGGAAAAGCGATCGCTAAAAGATTTGCGGACGAAGGGGCCTGTATTATCCTGAGCGACAATGATCCGGGTCGTCTGAAAGAAGCAGAAGAAGAATTCACAACACAATATGGCCGCGACGTTTTTGCATCCACACTGATGGATGTTACGAGCGGAGCGCAAATAGAACAATCCATGAAAGTGGCGGCCCTTGCCTTCGGAGGTATCGATATTGTCGTGAACAACGCGGGCCTTTCGATATCCAAACCACTGGAAGAGCACACGGAAAAAGACTGGGACCTGCTCTACGACGTGTTGGTGAAAGGTCAATTCCTGACCACCCAAGCCAGCGTCAATACCATGCGGAAGCAGGCATTGGGCGGCGATGTGATCAATATCGTGAGCAAAAATGCGTTGGTATCCGGACCGAACAATGCGGGTTACGGTTCCGCAAAAGCGGCACAGTTACACCTGAGCCGGTTAAACGCCGCGGAGTTAGGCGCGGACAAGATCAGGGTAAATGTGATCAACCCGGACGCCGTAATCGCCGACAGCAAGATCTGGGCCGGCGCCTGGGCGGAAGGCAGGGCAAAGGCGTATGGGGTTAAGGTTGAAGAACTGCCGGCATTCTATGCCAAGCGTACGTTACTCAATGAAGTGATCCTTCCGGCCGACATAGCGAACGCATGCTTTGCGCTTGTCGGAGGCTTGCTTAAAAAATCCACGGGCAACGTCATCAACGTGGATGGTGGTGTTGCTGCGGGTTTTGTGAGGTAAAAAAAAATACTCGCAACTACAGATGAGCGGCGTTCCTGGCAATCAGGGGCGCTGCTTTTTTTGTATAATCAGATGAGCGCACAATCCTTCGACTATTAAGAATTGAGCGAGGATGTAGGTTCCCATGATGAGCAGGTCCGCATGATCGACAGGTGTCAGAAATTTGTTGATCGCCAGCAGTGAATCGGATACCATAAAAGCGACGGCGCCCGCGACGACCAATTGAAAACTTTTCGCCGATGTGCGACCAAGACGGAACAGCGCATTCAATACCATGATCACCATCACCAGGGCGTAGATCATAACCGGGAATTTAAGATCGCCCAGCACCGGGTAAAGAACGACTACCAGGCCCGTTCCCGCCAGCACTACGGGAAAGGCGAATCGTAATTTCTGAATTCCCTGCAGCGCATCACCTGCCGCATCGTCGCGTTGATGCTGGCGGTAAGCGAGGATATAAAAGACGTGTGATATCAGAAATGCGATCAATCCCGCGATGAAGAATAAGCTATGCGACGATTCAAACATCAGGGCGGTATCGCCGGCGAACGAAAAGAACAGGGCGCCTACAACAACCGTTGACCTGTTCCCGCCGGAAGCGATCCAGTAGTACATCCCCAGCACGATCATGATCAGTGGTTTGCAGACAAGGTGCAACTCGCGCGATCCAAGTATACCGGACAATAATTCGCCCAGGGATACAGCGACAAATAATATTAATACCGTTTTTTTCATGATACAGCGTTCGACACGGTGCGTGTAGCCATCAGGTAGATAAAAGCGATCGTCGCCAGTGCGCTGCATATCCCGAATGCAAAAACAAACCGGGACGGATCGTTCGCATAGACGAGCCCCGACGCGAAAGCGCCAAAGCCAATACCGAATTCCATAAAAATATAAACAGATGCGACTCCACGTCCCTTGAAATGCGCGTCACTCAGGTCCGTTGCCCATGCGATCAGTGTCGGCGATGTAGTTCCATGCGCGAGACCGTACAACGTAACCCCTAAGATAAGCTGAAGGGATGTTTCTGCAAATCCGATGATCAGCATAGCCGTGGCAACCAGCACAGTGCAAACCTGCAGTACGGGCCGTCGCCCCCAACGGTCCGATGCTCGTCCTCCGATCAGGCGCACGGCCAGGGCTGCCATGGTCATATAGGTGAAGAGGAGACCTTTGTTTTTTATTTCCACGAATTGTCCAAAATCGGGGATCAGCGTGAATGAAGCACCGTAGGAAAATCCCAGCAGGACCATCACGATGCAGGGCGCCAGTACCCTGGGTTCAAACAGGTCGGCCCTTTTTACTTTCAACAGACCGACTCCGAACGGATGCTTCTCGGCGAGCGTCTCCTTTATTCCGGACAGTATGATTACCGATAATAATCCGAACGCCGACGCGAAATAGAACACGGCGTGGAGGCCCAGGTGGTTGGCAATGGTTCCGCCGATTGCCGGCCCACCAGCCATCCCCAGTGAACCTGCCGTACCTAACAGTCCCATTGCTTCTCCTCTTCGTTCCGCCGGTATTACATCGGACAAATAGGCGGCTGTACCCGTCGGTGTAAAGCCTGTGGAGAAACCGTGGAGCAGCCGGAGCAACAGGAAGCCGGACACGGATGTAAGGATCGGGTAGAACAGGCTGCATATAAAACACACCACGGATCCGACCATGATCACCGGAACACGGCCGATTTTGTCCGCGAGCTTACCGCTGAACGGACGCGACAACATGGCCGTAACGGTAAACAAGGAAATGATTAGACCCTTATACTCCGCGCCTCCCAGGCTGGTGAGATATTCTGGCAACTCCGGGATCAGCATATTGAAGCTTGCAAAGAACAGCAGCGAGCTCGTACAAAGCAGCCAGAACTGACGGGTATATATTTTCTGAAAGGTCAAATCCGTTATTTGTATCCGACACCAACCGGCGTCTTTACCTCTATGCCTGCTGCGGCTTTTCCTGCGCTCCCAACAAAAATGCCTTGATGTAGTCGTCGAGATCGCCGTCCAGAACGTTTTGCGCATCGAAGCGTTCCACTCCTGTCCGTGCATCCTTCACCAGCTTATAGGGATGAAGTACATAATTTCTGATTTGCGAGCCGAAATCTATTTTCATCTTACCGGCTTCGATCTTATCGCGCGCAGCATTGCGTTTTTCCATTTCGCGCTGGTATAATTTCGATTTAAGCATTTGCATGGCCCGCTCACGGTTCGCATGCTGCGAGCGTTCCACCTGGCATACGATCACAATTCCGGTAGGTTTATGCGTAAGCTGCACTTTCGTCTCCACCTTGTTTACGTTCTGTCCGCCGGCTCCGCCAGACCGCGAGGTCTGAATCTCAATGTCCGCCGGGTTGATCTCAATCTCGATCGAGTCATCGACCTTCGGATAAACGAATATCGAAGCAAAGGAAGTATGCCTCCTCTGGTTGGAATCGAATGGGGAAATCCGGACCAGCCGGTGCACGCCTATTTCGGACTTGAGTTTACCATAGGCAAACGCACCTTCCACTTCCAGGGTAGCCGACTTGATTCCGGCTACGTCACCTGACTGGTAATCGATCTGGGTAACCTTATATCCGCTTTTTTCACCCCACATGATATACATGCGGTTTAGCATGTCGGCCCAATCCTGGCTTTCCGTACCTCCCGCTCCGGGATTAATTTCTATTACGGCGCCGAGCTGGTCTTCTTCCTTGCTCAGCATTTTTTTGAACTCCAGCTCCTCGATGGCTTTCGCCGTCCGTTCGTATTCCGTGTGAAGTTCTTCTTCTCCCACATCGCCTGCAGCGTGAAACTCGTACAAGACATCCAGGTCGTCGATGAGTTTGGTGACGTTGTCAAACGCGTCTGTCCAAACTTTTTTGGTACGGATATTTTTCAGAATAGCTTCAGCTTCCTTGGGATTGTTCCAAAAATCTGCCTGGTGGGTAATCAGTTCTTCGTCTTTTACTTCAATGATCTTGCGATCGTAGTCAAAGATATCCCCGCAGAGCACTGACGCGGGCCTTTAAGTCTTTCAATTGATCTGTAGTCATGATCGTAGCGATTCATTATATTTAGAGGTGCAAATATATTCGAATATGAAGAAATCTGTACTGTTACCCCTTATTTTGGTTTCTCTTCATTGCCAGGCGCAATTTAAGGACTTTTCCTTCCGCGCCGCAGCGACTTTCCCCCTCATCGCCAATACCAATGAAAGTGTGGAGTTGAACATGGTCCCGATATCGGCTGCTGCGGGTTACAACGCCGTCGTAGTGCGAACGGGTACCGTAAGGCAATCGTTTCAGGGAAAGGTTGGATTCGACCTCAGCGGACGGTTCAATTACGGCGTCACGAAACGTTTTTTTCTCAGCAGCGGGCTCTCCGCGACTTGTATCCGGTTCCGGAGAACCGTCGAGGTGGAAAGCCTGAATGAAATAAGCCAGCCTACCATACCCTTGTTTCCGACAGTACCGGGAGGTTCCGCCGGCACACCCTTCGGGACTATCATTCCGCTGGATGCCAACGGCGAGGTTATCAATTACACTGAGTTAAAATCAGCATCACCGGATCTGGGAAATACGACCACGTGGAATATCCAGGTGCCTTTGATGGCGGGCACGTCGCTTTTTAAAGAGAAAGTTCTGATAAAGGCAGGGCCGGCTTTTTCCTACCTGGTATATGCCTCGGAAATAAAGCAGCAATACAGCATGCAGTCAACCTCGATGTCCGTCTATAAGGATGTGAGTAAACAGGGGTTCAACGATATCCTCGCCAGCGGAATGCTGGAAACTACCTTTCGGGCTACCAGCCGGTTGGGAATAGATTTTTCCGCCCAGCATTTTTTTACGCCTGTTTATTCCAATGACGGCCAGTCCGGTTCCGCCACCCGGTGCAACAACTTCCTGGTCGGCGTCAGTTACCAGCTGTAAGATCAGAACTGCACGTGCTGCAATTCCCGCTGATAAAACGGGGATCCTTCATCCACCGTCATCAGCCTGTATTTGCCCCTGATACGTTGCGATTTTTTCTTGATGAGCATCATCGGCAAACCAACGGCCGCCATACCCAGGGAAGTCGCGGTTACATTGTCGTTCAGGGTAGGTTTATCACCGTTCACGACGATCACATTGAACTGATCGATGACAAAGTAACCGATACCGCCAACAACCAGGATCGTTCCCACGACATTGGCAAAATTCGAGCGTTTGAAATAGACGCGGTCGATCTTATGGAACGGTATAACGGTCTTGTGTACCATGACTGCCGTATCGAAGAGGTTATTCACGTAGCTGACCAGCTTTGTGTCGCTTCCCTTGGTCTTCAGGATGATCTCGTCTCCGAACGTCAGTCTCAGCAATATTTTCTGCTTCTTGAGTAACACAAGTTGTTTCTGACCCGAGGCAATAAAAACCTGGCCAACCAGCATCACAATAAAAACAAAGATTGGCGCAATGAATTTCACACTCTCAGATTTCCGATAAATGTAAAAAATATATCCGAACACATCTGCCGGATTCCGTGAAGCGAACAAATTACATTCTCGGTTTCCAGGGTGTCTCCTCCGCCCCCAGCTCATGCGACATCTTCCGGCTCAGCACAAAAAGGTAATCGGAAAGCCTGTTCAGGTATTTGATCACTTCGGGCCGGACTTCCTCCTGGATCGACAACGCGATGACTAACCGTTCTGAACGGCGGCAAACCGTACGGGCAATATGGCAAATGGAAACGGACGGATGACCGCCCGGAAGGACAAAAAAACGCATGGCCGGAAGTTCCGAATCCATCGCATCGATCTCCTTCTCCAGTACCTCCACATCGGACATTAACAACGGCGGAACTTTAACCTTGTCGTTTCCGGGTTCTGTGGCCAGTATTGACCCGATAGTAAAAAGGCGGTCCTGGATCCCGACGAGGAGAGCCGTTCTCTTCCGATTCACTTCCTGGTCGCGCACCAATCCGATATGGGCATTCAATTCATCCACGGTCCCATAGGTATCAATACGAAGGTCAGCCTTGGAAACGCGTTTGCCTCCGAAAAGTGCAGTGGTTCCCGTGTCGCCGGTTTTCGTGTAGATCTTCATATTTCTGTGAATGGTCCGTTCAAGTTAGGACGATCGGACGCAAATGAAAAAAGATTTGCCGTGAAAATCACCCCAGACCTATGCGAATGTAACAAATGCATCCGAGGCCGGTTTGTGAAAAGGCTGTAAAAATTACGGGGCTGCTACCGGTTCGCTCCGGTTAATGTTTTCATTCTTGCGGTCCCATTCGATAAGACCGTCGCGTAAACGGATAATCCGGTGAGCGTAGTGAGCGATATCATCTTCGTGGGTCACCATAATAATGGTATTACCTTTATCATGGAGTTCCTGAAAGAGATTCATGATGTCGTATGACGTTTTTGTATCGAGGTTACCGGTAGGTTCGTCAGCCAAAATGATGGAAGGATTATTTACCAGCGCCCGGGCGATGGCAACACGCTGGCGTTGTCCCCCGGAAAGTTCATTCGGTTTATGATGATGACGATCGGCGAGGCTTACACTTTCGAGCGCCGCCATAGCCATATCGTCCCGGTCGGATTTGCTGTATCCCGCATAAATAAGGGGAAGAGCCACATTATCCAGGGCGGTTGCCCGTGGTAAGAGGTTAAACGTCTGGAATACAAATCCGATTTCCTTGTTCCGGACTTCGGCCAGTTCGTTTTCCGTCATCTCGCTAACCAACTGGTTATTCAGGCTATACGTACCTGTTGTCGGCGAATCCAGGCATCCCACAATGTTCATCAGGGTCGATTTTCCCGATCCCGACGGTCCCATAAAAGCCACGTATTCACCCCTGTCGATAGAAATCGAGACGTCCTGGAGGGCGTTTACGATGTTATCCCCCATTTTATAGATCTTGGCTATGTGGTGTGTCTCGATGATTTTCATGTTCAATTAGTTTACAAATGAAACGTCTAATTACAAGGATGAAGGGAAAAGTTAAAAAGTTTACCTATTACTTATACTGTTCTCTTTGAATTTGGTTTCAAAACCGACCTTTCCGGGGCTAAATTACGCGGATTAAGATCCTTTTCCTGGCCATACCGGGTACTTTTGATCAACGGTACACCGCCCCCGGTCACCATTTTTACGCACCGGGTCAAAGATCGGCTTCATGAGGTCATTCCGTAGACGTCCCGTTTTTGATAAATGTTACACAGGAGCGTATAACGTGATCGTCCTTCAGTATCCGGGTATGCCCCAGTCCTTTCGTCTTCAGGAGCCGGGCAGACGGGTACAGCGTTACGATTTGTTCGGCCTGGCGGATGGAAACTTCCTTATCGCCTTCGTCGTGAACGAGAAGCAAATCGACGGGCGCGGGCAAATGGCGGATGAAGTATGACGATGTGAATTCATCAAAACTTTTTCCATACGTTTTTTTGATATACTCTTTGAAAAACGTCCCGGTGGCCGGCGAACCCCGCAGGGCGCTGATATAAGTATTGATGATCTCGTCCCCGATAGAAGGGCTGGCGATGTTTATAAGACGGGTTACTGGAAGGCCGTTCATCGCGGAATACAGCACAGCCCCGCCGCCGAAAGAGTGAGCAATTACGGCCACCGGTTTTCCGATCGCCGTAAACATCTTGTGCATGACTTCTTCAAACTCGGTGATCGTCGTTGTTTTGCCTTCGGAATTTCCGTGCGCGGGACCATCGAAGCCAACGACCTTAAAACCGGCGGCATTCAGTGGTTTGACAAACCTCCGGAACTGAGTCGCACGCCCGGCCCATCCGTGGACAACCAATACCGGTTTACCCTCTCCCCACGAATAACATTGAATCCGTTTACCCGCAGCTTCCAGGGAAAACTTAACAGCAAACGTCTCTGCCTTCTTTTCCTTTTCGGGGGCCTCGTACCGGAAAGGTGTAAAAAAAAGTTTTGTGAAATAGCGGTGAGTAGCCAGCGGCGCGATCCGTTCAGCCTTCGGGTATACCCACCGGATGACCTTTAAAGCAAATGGGGTTTTGTCCTTTTTTTTCACGTTCGAAAGTTAACGATCGTCGACACCGTGTCTTTTCTTATTTTATACAATTTTACAATGTAAAGCGATAGGTTTGGGTGGTGTGTTCGAACGTACGAAGGTCATATGCTCTTTCGGCGAACAGCACCTGTTTTGATTTATCGATGAGGATTACGGTCGAACATCGGGAACCGTAATTATGTGTCTTTATAAACATGGAGGAAAGAGCTTTTTCCCGTTCAAGGGGTAATCCGGTGTCGGGTAATTCGTTGTCGGGAGCTCGCTCGTCGTCGTAGAGTATCGTAAAAAGATCTTCCGGATCGATCACCGCGGACTTCAATGCCGTTTCCATTTTTTGTTTTCCCCTGACGACCTTTGGCCAGGGCGTCTCCAGGAGGTGATTGCTGATCCCATAAAAACCGGGTGAAAGGTTCGAGAGTCCTTCCCGGTAGTTGGAATAGTACCAGAGCTCATGCATATCTCCGACGATCAGGTTAAATCCGTTGTACCGTTTGCCGTTACCCTGAAGTTCATGAAGGTAATTTTCGGGGCTTTGATCGTTCGTCAGAAAGTCGGATACGAGTTGGCCACGCGAAGGTGCCTGTGGGTCGATGTTGCGGGGATCGCGGTAATTGGTCAGCATACTCACTTTGCCGGAAGTATTGACGCCCATCCAGGTACCGCAGGCTTCAAGATCCCGACCGGCCAGGATGTTGGGCTGATCGGGCCAGTAGTTTGCCACGGCGGTCTTACGATCGTAAAATTCATCGCGGTTGCCGGCGATAATCAGGTCGTACACCGGGTGATTCCGGAATGAAAGGAAGATGAGGCACATATTTTTTTTAAGAACAAAAATAAAGTACGTGATAGAAAGCGGTATAAAGTCAACGGTCCGGTTATCCGGTTTCTTCTTCGTCCGAAAACAATTCGAGTTGTGCAGGTAACAACGTAAATGATCGCCGGTGAAAAGGTGTTATTCCGCACTGACGGATACCGTCGCGGTGGGCGATCGTCGGGTACCCGACATTTGTTTCCCAGCTGTAACCGGGAAACTGCAAAGCAAGTCTGGTCATCAGATCATCCCGGTATGTTTTAGCCAAAATGGAAGCGGCGGCGATCGAAAGGTAAGTCGCGTCACCCTTGATAACACATTCGTGCCGGATAGTTCCGTAAGCCTTAAACCGGTTACCATCGATCAGCAGTAGCTCAGGCCGGGTCTCGAGCTTGTCGACAGCGAGGTGCATCGCCTTAAAAGAAGCGTTGAGAATATTAATCCTGTCGATCTCTTCATGGTCCACTTCCGCCACAGCCCACGATAAGGCATCGCGTTCAATGTCCAGGCGCAGAGCTTCCCGCTCTTCTTTTGTAAGCTGCTTGGAGTCATTCAATAACTTATGCCTGTACCGCTTCGGAAGGATTACGGCCGCGGCCACAACAGGGCCGGCAAGGCATCCGCGTCCCGCCTCATCACATCCGGCCTCAATAAGATCTTTGGTAAAAGAAGATCGCAGCATGAACACAAACTTAACGCCGAAATGATTCCCCGCAAAAAGAATTCAATAGCTTTGAGGTTGAAGGAAAAGACCTTTTTACACTGTTTTGGGCTATTGAAGCCTTCAACGGGTTAAAGGCCAGTAACTTGATACGACTATGGCGAAAGAAGAGATTAACAACCCATGGACAACACTATCGGGCGAGGACAAATACGAGAACGGCTGGATCCGGGTAACCGAATACCAGGTCATCAATCCCGCGGGCGGCAGGGGAATTTATGGGAAGGTTCACTTCAAGAACAAAGGTATCGGAATTATTCCCATCGACGGAGAAGGCAACACCTGGCTTGTCGGGCAATACCGGTATACGCTGAATGAGTTTCATTGGGAGATCCCGGAGGGCGGCGGTCCGCTTCATGAAGATCCACTCGCAGCTGCCAAACGGGAATTAAAGGAAGAGACGGGCCTGACGGCGGAAAAATGGACATTCCTTATGCGGATGAACCCTTCAAATTCGGTGACGGATGAAGAAAGTGTTATCTACGTCGCGGAAGACCTGTCGCATGGTGACAGTGAACTGGAAGAAACGGAAGCCGATTTAAAAGTGCGCAAAATTCCGCTGCGGGAAGCTGTCGATATGGTAGTCAGGGGCGAGATCGCAGACAGTATGAGTGTGATGGGATTACTGATGGTCGCGAGGCTCAAAGGCCTTTAAGGAAAGAAGTACAAATACCTGCTACCCGGCAGGTATGACAAATCATCAGAACTAAATGACGCTCAGCAGGCATATCAAGGAAAATTTTCACCTGGCCTATCCGGTCATGCTCAGTAACCTGGGTCACGTCATGATGGGTGTCTCCGACAACATCATGGTCGGGCATGTCAGCTCCGTTTCACTTGCGGCGGCGGGCCTGGCGAACGTTGCCTTTAATGTACTCATGCTTTTTGGTATCGGTGTATCGTATGCCATCACACCGCTGGTCGCCACGGCCGACGGAGAGCGCAACGATCACAGCATCATCGAAACATTCCGCCATGGATTCATCATCAATGTAACAAATGGTATTTTGCTTGCCGGGGTCGTTTACTTCTGCAAGGGTGTCTTGTTTCACATCGACCAGCCTCCGGAAGTTGTCGTCGAAGCGATTCCTTATCTCAGTATCATTACATTTTCCCTTATACCCATGCTGATCTTCCAGACCTTTAAACAGTTTGCCGAAGGATTATCGAATACACGGATCGCGATGATCATCATCGTTGTCAGCAACGTGGTCAACATTGGCCTTAATTACGTCCTCATCTACGGTCATGCCGGGTTTCCCGCCATGGGCCTGAATGGTGCCGGGTGGGCCACGTTCACATCACGTACCTTTATGGCGTTGTTGTTTGCCGCCTGCATTTATTATATGCCTGCATTCAGGAGGTTCCGCGCAGGTTTTTCAATCGGTAAATACTCGGGGAAGTTATTTAACAAGATGCTTCATCTCGGTGTGCCAGCCGGTGTTCAGTTTATTTTTGAAGCGGCGGCGTTCGACTTTTCATTGGTGATGATGGGGTGGATGGGTGCCAGCACACAGGCCGCACACCAGATCGGGATCAACCTGGCGACGATCAGCTATATGACCACGTCGGGGCTTGCGGCAGCTGCCACAATCCGTGTCAGTTATTTTCTGGGCAGGAAAGACCTGAAGAATTTAAAACTGGCGTCCTATACGCTGATGGCTATGGCGCTTACATTCATGACTCTCTGCGCGCTTGTATTCATTTTTGGCAGGCACTGGCTTCCCACGCTTTACGTAAACGACACCGAAGTGATAGCCATCGCATCCTCGCTGCTGATCATTGCCGGGTTGTTCCAGCTGTCGGACGGTATGCAGGTGGTGTGTATCTCGGCTTTGCGGGGACTCCAGGATGTGAAAATCCCCTCCCTGCTGATCTTCGCTTCCTATTGGATCATCGGCCTTCCGCTGGGCTACTGGCTGGCTTTCACCATGGACTATGGCCCCTTGGGTATCTGGCTCGGATTATTCCTGGGTCTCACCCTCACTGCAACAGCCATGTTCATTCGTTTCCGGATGTTGGTAAACCGGTATCCGGCATTTCCTGCAGGTTAATCGGTTTTAGTTTTTAGATTTATCCTGTCAAAACCCAGTATTCGCTTCATGGAAAACGCCAAGCCAGTCCGGTCGTCTCAAACGACGATAACAGAATTGATGATTCCGGCCTATGCAAACTTCGGAGGAAAGATTCACGGCGGTATCCTGCTTTCCCTCATGGACAAGGTTGCTTACGCCTGTTCCAGCAGGCATGCCGGTACCTATTGCGTTACCGTTTCCGTCGACAAGGTTGAGTTCCTTAAACCGGTCGAGGTCGGCGAACTGGTATCCCTCCACGCTTCCGTGAACTATGTCGGGCGTTCCTCCATGATCGTGGGCATACGGGTGGAGGCGCAACATGTGAAGAGCAGTACCATCCGTCACACGAACTCCTGCTATTTCACCATGGTGGCAAAGGATGACAACGACAAACCTGCCGAAGTCCCAAAACTTATTCTGGAAAACGACGACGACATCAGGCGGTTCATTGAAGCTATGCGCATGAAAGAGATCAAGGTCAAACTCGGCGAAGAACTAAACGACGCGAAATCGGCTATTCACATCGACAATGCAACGGAACTGCTCAGCCGGGAACGTTGTATCATTCATAAGAAATAAATACCTGATACTAAATCCGCCATATCAACATGAAGTTTTACATCACCCTGCTTTTTTTCCTTGCTCTCCGGTGCGGCTTCGCGCAATCGCCATTGATCCTCACACAGCGGGAACAAGCCAAAGTAATCGACGACATCCTCGATGACCGGCTTAAGAATACGCTTCCCGCATTGATGCGGCGCGAAGGTTTTGATATGTGGGTTGTCATGTCGCGTGAATACAATGAAGATCCGGTCATTAAAACATTACTCCCGGCAACCTGGATGGCCGCCCGACGAACGACGATGCTGGTTATGTTCGACCCGGGAGGAGAAAAGGATCTGGAATACCTGGCTGTAGCGCGGTACGATGTCGGCAAGGTTTTCAAACGGGCATGGGACCCCGAACATCAGCCCGACCAATGGGCGCAGCTCGGAAAAATAATCCAGGAAAAAAATCCCCGGAAGATCGGCGTGAACAAAGCGGAACACTATGGTCATGCCGATGGTCTCACGGCAAACGACTACGAAAAGCTCTTAAAATCACTCGATACAAAGCTTCACCCGAGAGTAGTTTCCGCGGAAAAGCTGGCTGTGAGCTGGCTCGAGACGAGAAGTGAAAAAGAAATGGTTTTGTATCCGCAGATCTGCCGGATCGCGCACGATATCATTCGCGAAGGTTTTTCAGACAAGGTCATTCAACCGGGAGTAACCACAACCGAAGACGTCGTGTGGTGGTACCGTGAACGAATAAAAGAACTCCGGCTCGATACCTGGTTCCACACATCCGTATCCATCCAGCGAAATGAATCGGATGTGATATTCACAAAAAGACCCCAACCGGTCGTGATCATGCCCGGTGACCTTCTGCATGTCGACTTCGGGATCACCTACCTCCGCCTGAATACGGACACACAACAGCACGCATACGTTTTAAGAGCCGGAGAAACGGATGCGCCACCATACCTGAAGAAGGCGCTCGCCGGCGGCAACAGGCTTCAGGATATATTAACCGGAAATTTTAAGATCGGGAAAACGGGGAATCAGATCCTGGCCGACTCACGCAAACAAGCCGCTGCCGAAGGGCTTACTCCATCCATCTACACCCATCCGATCGGATACCACGGCCATGCGGCGGGAACAACCGTAGGACAATGGGATATGCAAAACGGCGTTCCCTTTACCGGAGATTATCCCATGCACGGCAACACAGCTTATTCCATCGAGCTGAATATCACAACACATATTCCGGAATGGAGAAAGGAAATTCAGGTGAAACTGGAAGAGGATGGATTCTATGACGTGTCCGGCAATTTCCGCTACATCGATGGCAGGCAAACGGAATTGATTATCATTCCCTGAAAGCAGCTGCCGCCGGCTAGCGGAGCAATACTACTTTACCGTGCCGGATTGTTTGCACCTGGTTGAGCGTGATGACTTCCTTGTAAATGTAAATGCCATTCGGCAATGGATTCCCGTTTACGTCCGCCGCATTCCATGTCAGGGTGTTTTTTCCACTGTGCATGTCCTGAAAAGATTCTCTCGTGAAACGGGCAATGGCCTGCCCGTTAACATGGGTGATGCTGATATCAACCTCTTCGGGAAGAACATCTCCCGTGATCTCTATGGGAAAGTAAACTTCGTGTTTCGACGGGTTCGGGTAAGGGGGATGTATCTCGACGGTTCTTTCGTGTTTTACCTCGAACGTAATGTTATACGGCTCGGCGCCGCTTTCATTTCCTTTCGCGTCCGTTGCTTCTACCCGCAACGTATACACACCTGCCGCAAGATTCAACGGGGTGAAGTCTATCCGGAAATCCGAATTCGCGGTTGCAGGGTAAACAACGATATCGTCACCCGACAATGAAATCCGTTCCGCGATACAATCGGTCTCGCAGGGCGCGGTAAGAAGAATGGTGATCCCGAGCGTATCGGTTTTCAGTATATCATCGTTCCCATCCCAAAGTATAATTTTAATAGATGGGTTGGGTGAGACGACATCACCATTTTCAAGTTGCCGTCCGTCGATCGATACCTGTAGTACCGGCCGGTTCGATTCGCCAAGCACATCCAGATGACCCGGCAGCTCCAGCACGTTGTTGTCGTAATATTGTTCCGGCAGTATTTCCGGATTGACAGCTGCTTTTACATCATTCAACCCCACCTTGTCCAGTGTATTTACCCTGACCTGAAAATTAGTGGTGTCGCCTGGCGCCGGCGCAATTATTTTAAATTGTTGTACTTCGGATGTTCTGCTGTTTGTGGTGAATGTTTCAACTCTCACCGTGAGCGAGTCCGTGAAAAGTTTGTCACTGATGTTTGTAAAGCTATAATTTCCAAACCAGTCCTGCCCCTCCCGCAAGGTCGACTGTTCCAGCGGGCCTTTATAGGTCAGGAGGCCTTCGGGAACCGGGGTATAAAGTACCAGCCACTTGTCGAGTTGTGCGGCAGTGACATTAATGTCATCGCTGGCCCGGTAGCTTATCTTAAGGTATGGAAAATCAAGCGCCGACACCGAATTGAGATCCTGCGATCCCGTTACAGACGGAAAGAGGACTACCTCGTCGCCGGTGTTATCAATACCGGTAATATCGAATTCGATCACATCGCTCGCCTCCACGTCAGAAAGGATAGCTTTGAATGATTGCCAGTGTTGTGCCGGGCCGACAACGGTGGATTCCATTTTACCTGAAGAACTTCTGCTGGTAATGGTCCGCGTAACTTCAAGCTTTTGCTGGTTCGACGGTGATGCGGTGGGTGCAAAGATCTGCGCTGTTCCGGCGGGAGAACCTTTGCGTCCGAAGAACACAAGAGGTGTTCCCTGCGGATACGATTCGAGTTCCTCGATTGAGACGCCGAGCTCGTTGAACTTCAGCTTTGCGGCAGCCGGCCATGTACTGAATCCCGGGTCCCCGATTGTAAACATTAACACCGAATCACCTTCCGCAACCTCATCGATATAGGCAACGATATCATCACCGTTTCCGGTGATCAGCTGGTTTGCCGCGAAATTATTTATAATAAAGGGTTGTCTTCCGCAGTCGCGGCCAAAATTTTCAAACCATTCAAACGGAAGACCGATATAGGGTGTTCCCGATTTCCGGTCGAAGGCAACCAGATTAATGGTATTGGAGCGACAGCCAAAACCCTGGTTGGAGTAGTTATATTCGAAGCCATCGATTTTTACACTCAGGTCCGTCTCGGGAGTTGGAAAAAACTGGGACCCGTACGTCCTCACCGACACGGTGGTGATGTTTTTCTCGAATACGAACTTTTTCAGGGTGGAGTCCGCTAAAATTCCATCCGTGGAGTTACCCAGGTATTGCGGGAAGTGTACCTGTGCCCATCCTTCCGGGCCCTCATGAATGTAGCTGAACGAACTTGTGGCCCATTCCTGATTTTCATCCGGCAGCGGATCGGAAAGTTTTGTACGCCAGTAGTATGCCAGCGTATCGACATTATCCAGAAGCGAAATAGCCTGTCTTACCAGTATGGTTCCACGGATGACGAAAGCCTGCTTGTACGGACTGTCAAATGTATTGGTGGTATCCAGTTCAACGAGGAATTCACGTTCGTCCGACAGCAAGTCATTGGTCTGAAAAGAAAGGCTTATCTCCTTGTCCTTCACAATAGCAAACGCCGACGGAAACAGGTTCTTCGTTCCGTTCAGGATAAAGCTGGCACCCAGCGTGGCTTCGTTGTTTGATTTTGTTAATTCGGATAGGCTGCCTTCAGGATCGATAGTGATCCGGAATGAGTTGCTCCCGGCGGTTTGTTCCCTGTCATTCCTGATGATGAATGTAAGGGTATCCATGTACTTCGGTACGTCGAACAGGGAGTCGTAAGTCAGGCTGCTGTTATCACCAAAGGTGCGTGTTACCTCTATTTTGACGGCGGATTCCCTGGCCTGTCCGAAATTACGGACGATCATTTTAATGGCGAAAGAATCGGAGAACGTTGTAATGGGTTTGCCATCCAGCGACTCCAGATAAACATTATTATCATTGATCTCAAGGTCTGGTTTTTTCGCGCCAAACAACGAATAAGCCGGGTCGCCCAGCAAGATCATTTGTTGTACCTGCGAAGTGGTCATCGGCTCGATACTGGACATTTCCATAAAACGGCGGGCCGTTTCTTTCTGGATATCCCCGATACCTTTAGAAAGGTTTGCCGAATCTGCGAAGCCGACGTTATAAAAGTTCTCCGTGTATTTTCTCAATTCGGATATAAACCCATAAGCGCTATGGGAAATAAAACCAATCGATCCTTTGTCCGGCGTAAGTACCCAGTCTTCGCCAAAAACGGTTCCGTATAAAAATGCCGCGCCCGCTTCGCACCCGTTGACAAGTATCAACGGATATTTCCCCTTGTTGCTGAAACCATTTGCCGGGTGGCTGACATAACCGATTTCATAGTCCATGGCGGTCGGCGCGGAGTGACCAAAAAAAGAAATCATATGCAAGCCCTTGTTCACCTGATCGGAGATGTTGATCGGCTGAATTTCAAGGGTGTTCTTGGCGGCGGCTGTCACTTTCGCGCCGAAGTAATAATCTTCTGCAGTGGCCTGAAAATCCTGCATGTACGATTTGAACAACTGCGGTTCGCCTGGTTTGATACCGCCGCTGAGGTGCAATATATTCTTGCGCCATAATGCATCGAACGGCAATGCCTCCATTTCAATAACCTTGTTCAGGTAGTCCGCCACCTGTTGTGACGTAGAGGCTGTTATCCTTCCCGTTGGTACGGCAGGTTCGAATGTGGTTCCGGACAAACCTGTCGTAAACGCCATATCCGACGCTGGATAACCCGCAGACGGCACAAGATCCTGGAAGCTGGTGAACGCCGCGGGATTCCGGTAATATCCATAGTATACCTCCAGCCCTTTCCCGACGAGGAATAAATACTTCGGAAGTTTGATTCCGGCAAGAAATTTCATGAAGTGAAAGATGCCCAGGGGTGATTTTTCACCATAATTGAACTGGTCGTATACCTGTTGGATGTTTAACACAAGCGTATCGAAGCCGCCACCCGCATCGGAAGCCCTGTACGCTGCATATGCTTCCACCGGGTCGGAATAACCGCCGGCGGGACGGCGAAGAAGAGGATGCGTAATTACGATATAGTCATGCTGACCCGGGTTGATCTGGCGGAATGTAACGGGTGAGATCTCCGGGGTGATCGTTGTGGTGGTAGCCAGAATTTTTCTTGGTCCGGTCGCCGGTATGATAGCGTTCAGCGTACTTGTAAGAGTTGTTCCAATTTGCTCAACTTCTCCTGGATCAGTAATATCCCAAAGGGTCACCCCCGACGGAGGAGACTGTATTTCCACATACGCCTTTCCCGACGGGTTCTCCGGAACATAAAAGATCTTTTCCGTCGCAACCGGGGCGTTAAATCCCTGTGCGTATTGAATCCTGCAATACCCTACGCTGATCCGGTCGGGTTGTCCACCGATCCCGGTAACCTTCACCCCTACCGTTAGCGACCCGGCCGTGATATCCGACCACGCTAGTTGCGTTGTGTACTTGTAGGCGTTAAATCCTGAAAAGTTTACTGTCTCCAGCAACCGGGCACCGGCATAGATCTCGACCTGGTGCTCCATCGGTCCCCTGCCGACCAGCAGTACCTCCAGTTGCGGCGGCGACGATGTGGTAACCGTTTGAGTAATGTTGTTCATTACATAAGGAACAATGGTACCGCCCTGCGTAATTTGCGGGGCCATCCATCCCTCACCCAGGTCGAAAAATGTATTATGCACTTCTCCATAGTCGATTCCCAGCGAGTAGTCGCTCGTCAGAAGCAGCAACTTTTCATCCAGGTGAAACTCTTCTTTCGGGAGCCCGCTGTTCAGCTCCGAAAAAGACGTCATTCTTTTTCCAGATGCAGTTCCTGTTGTTAAGAAATAGCTGGTCGTATCGCTATACAGGTTATGATAGGTATGGGGTTGTGAGGAGGCGGGCTTGTACAGTTCGGCATCCAGCGTGCCGTCATTTTTTTGTCCGTAAAAAAGAATGTAATCGCCCGGGTCAAACTGATTGTCCTGCTCGCCGTTTACAAAAATGGCGTGTTCCTGTCCGCGATGATAAAGTTGTATGGTTTTCGGGTCCACCGATTCCGGTGAAAACCCCGCGCTCTGGAGGTCGGTATACGACAGTTTGTAAAGGCCATCTTTTCCAACCGGAATCTTAAAATAAGACTGGCCAAAATTGATCCATTCATGGCCTGTTTGTGCGAATAAAACCGTGTGTATGAACAGGGAAAATACAATTACCGACAGCGTTCGCATGGGACTTTTAAAAACACACTTCACTTGATCCGGAACAAGCCTCAAAGGTAATCGAAATCAAGGGAATTTAAGCCGTTCTTTTCCGGATTTTGATTTTCGTTGAAATAGCCCTCCAGCGTTGAAATAAGGCCGGTCGTGAGCGATTTAGCACGTAACAGGACTCCCGCTTTAACATCCATCGATTGCTGACGGGGATAACGGGAATGTGACTCGCGATTCCGGTCGCAAGCCGCAGGATACTTATCCTGTCTCATCAGGTGTTCAAGCCCGGGATCATAAAGGAAACGGTATCGGTGTTGAACCAAAAGCAGGGTGGAGGATAAGACACGCCATTTTAAATTTGAATCAGGATTGTATTCTTTATTACATTTGACGCAATGAAAATTCTCAGAGCAATATACACCGGCTATGGCGTTGTTGTATTTGCTACTCTCTTCTTTCTCCTTTTTCCCGCTTTCCTGATCCCGATGTTCTTTCCCAGTCAATTCAGGTTGATCGGCATCCTGAACAGATGGTGGGCGAGGTTACTGTTTACATTCATCGGCATACCGTTCCGGGTGGAGTACAGGGAAAAACCGGATCCGCGAAAACAATATATTTTCTGCTCCAATCATTTTTCATACCTCGACATTCCCACCCTTGGTCTCGCGCCGAACAACGCAGTGTTCGTCGGTAAGACCGGTATCGAAAACATCCCCCTGTTCGGGTACATGTACGGAAAACTTCACATCACCGTGGACCGGTCGAAACTGAAAAGCCGTTATGCTTCCCTGAAGCGGTCGCTTGAAGCTATTGACGAAGGTAAGAGCCTGGTGATCTTTCCAGAGGGCGGAATTATTACGCTAAAAGACCCGGTGATGGCAAAATTCAAGGACGGGGCGTTCCGGGTAGCCATTGAAAAACAAATCGCCATCGTGCCTGTCACCATTCCGTATAATTGGATAATTTTGCCTCCCGACCAGTTTCTGCTGCGCTGGCATCCGCTAAAGGTTGTATTTCACGAGCCCATCGACACGACGGGCCTGACACTGAAAGACACGGATGCCCTGAAGGCGAAATTGTTTACGATAATCGACAATGAACTGAACAGACACCTGAAAAAATGAAGATTGATCGCGCATTGCTGGATAAAATAGCTCACCTTTCACGGCTGGAGTTTGACGAAAAAGATGCCGAGAAAATGATGAAGGATATGACCGCTATTGTGGACTGGGTTGAAAAATTGAAAGAAGTGGACACCGCCGGTGTCGAGCCTCTTACTACCATGAGCTACGAGGTCAACGTGCTCCGGGAAGATGAAGTGAAGGAACATCTCAGTCATGAGCGTGCGTTGAAAAACGCGCCGAAAAAAGACTCCGACTATTTCAGGGTACCGAAGGTGCTGGAGTAGAAGTTCTTTTGAGTACGATGTAACCTGCCGTACCCGAAATGACGGAAGCAATAAATATTCCCGCCTTTGCTTCCTCGATCAGATTCACGTCCGTGAAGGCAAGCAGGCTGATAAACAGTGACATCGTAAAACCAATTCCAGCGAGGAGCGCGACGCCAAAAACGTGTCCCCACTGCCAGCCTCCCGGAAGCGAAGCCAGTTTAAGTTTGATCATAATCCAACAGACGGTTACGATGCCTGCGAACTTACCGATCACCAAACCGGTCAACACCCCCATGCTCACGCCCTGAAAAAAAGCGGCGTCAAATACACCTGCGCGAAAAGTCATACCGGCGTTGGCAAACGCGAAAAGTGGCATGATCAGGAAAGTGACCCAGGGTTGCAACTTGTGCTCCAGATTCTGTAACGGAGTAGCCGCCTGATCGGCAAGGTGAATGATTTTCGCGATAACCTTGTACTGCTCAGGCTCCAGCAAGGTTACATCATTGGGAGGTATTTTGTGAAACGTTTGGATCTCCTTTTCAATCCGGGCAACAAATTTTATCTCATCGATCTTCGTGCGGGCCGGTATGGCAATGGCCGCCAATACACCGGCAATTGTAGCATGAACGCCTGACATTAGAAACGCCAGCCACAAGCCGCCGATACCAATGATCCCGTAAAAGTAGGTGCTTCTGACACCCAGATAATTCCCCGCGAGAAGAAGAGCCAGGAAGATCGCTCCGGCGCCAAGGCTTACCGTGGATATGTCGGAACTGTAGAAGAATGCTATTACGAGAACGGCCCCCAGGTCATCCGCGATAGCCAATGCCGTAAGAAATACCTTCACTGAAAAAGGGATACGATCACCCAGGAGGGAGATTACACCCAGTGCAAATGCAATATCCGTTGCCATTGGAATTCCCCAACCGTTGCGTTCAGGCCCGGTTGAATTAAAGAGTAAAAAAATGACAGCAGGAAAAAGCATACCACCCATGGCTGCGGTCAGTGGTAAGACCGACTTTCTGAAGTCTGAAAGTTCGCCACCAATGATCTCCCTTTTTAACTCGAGCCCGATGACGAAAAAAAACATAGCCATCAGTCCGTCATTAATCCAGTGATGCAATGACTTCTTAATAGCATATCCTCCCAGTTCGATGCTTAGGTCATACTCCCAAAGGTGAAAATACGTCTCGCTCCAGGGAGTATTTGCCCATACAATTGCCAGAACGGCGCTGATGATCAGGATGATTCCCGGAGCCTTTTCCGATTTCACCATCCCATCCATACCATTTAAAACCCGATTCATTCCATTTTCTCCCATAATAGTATCCCGGTCAGTCCACAACAGAAAATAACAATTCTTACAGACGCGAAAAAGGGTATAACATCCGGGAATAAAGATAATGTTTCCAAATTATCAATCCGTCTTTTAGCTTGCATGACAGTCTGATCGAATATGCAGTCACTTTTTTTCTGGAAAACATGGGTTAAGGATTACCGGTGGGCCTGGTACCTTTCGGCCAGCGCTTTTATACTTACCTTGTTTTTCCTTTGGCTTTCCTATTTCCAGGGTGCCGGCGGAGTTATCGACTGGGTAAAGCTGCAGGAACAAAAAGTGATAGAGACTTCCGTTCACCAATTCAGGCTTGGTCCTTTTGAATTAAGTATTCCCGGCGACAGCTATGTAATCCTGGAATATTTTCACGGCAGCGATATCAGTCCGAATACGACCGCCTCCTATCTTTTTCTTCTCGCCCTGGCGTTTAGTGCGGTCGTTATGATAACGGTCATTACCACCATGGAGCGTTTCTGGTTCTTTGCCGGGATGGGGCTGTTCATTCTTTTTATGGTCAGTCTGCGCCTGGAAGTACTGGGCATTTTCGGATGGCACAACCAGGCGCCGGCCATCGCTGCGCTCATTCTTTACGTCTTGCCCGCCTATTACTTCAACCGGATAAAAACAACCGTCTCGTTCGTCATTCGCCTTTCCTGGTATACCGGAGTCACACTGTTTCTAACGGTCATGATCCGTTTTTTTTCCATCGTGGACTATCCTTTTTATCACCTGACACTAACCGGGTACACTCCCGGACTTATCATCAGCGTCCTGTTCATCATCATGATCGCCCACGAAGTGCTGGCATTGTTCGTCAATATGGTGAGTCAGGGGTCTGCCAAAAGTCTCCGGCACCTGTCGATTATCAGTGTGATCTACTTCAGCAACTTGGTTATCACTTGTTTTCACGAGCTTGGAATTATCCAGTGGAATTTTCCGTACATCAACCTGTACATGTTGCTGACGCTTTCCGCCGTGATCGGTATCTGGGGATTCCGTCAGCGGGAAGCTTTGTATGAGAACATACTTCCGTTCGCCCCGTTTGGCGCCTATTTTTTCATGGCTCTTGGTACCGTATGCTTTGCTACCACGGGACAGTTGCTTGGCAACAGCAATGACCCTGCGCTGAAGATCATTCGCGATGCTATTATTTTCAGTCATACCGGTTACGGTCTGATCTTCCTGGCTTATATCTTTTCCAATTTTGTTCTCCTGCTGGCGCGCAACCTGCCCGTTTACAAGGTCCTGTACAACCCTACCCGTATGCCTTACTTCACTTACCGTTTCGCGGGAATGATCACGATGCTGGCATTTGTCTTTTATTCCAACTGGCGGGAGTATGTCTTTCACGGACTGGCTGGATTTTATAACACGGCCGGAGATCTGTACACCTTGCTGGGTAATGATGCCTATGCCCAATCGTTTTACGAACAGGGCCAGGCACAGGGATTCGAGAACAACCGTTCCAACTATGCGCTGGCAACGCTCCGGTCGTCGCGCTTTAACCTGGATGAAGCGCACTACGACTATGAACTGGCGAACGGAAGACGACCTACGCCGTATTCACTGGCCAACGCCGGAAATATTTACGTCTGGGAAAACGATATGCCCGACGCGATCCGGATGTATCAGCGGGGAATTAACATCCTTCGCGGTTCAACCATTCTTGAAAACAACCTGGGCTTCGCATACGCCAAAGTACACAACCTCGATTCCGCCGTGCACTACCTGGCTCGGGCGCGCGAACATACGTTTACCAAAGCGTCCGCGGAAACGAATTTCCTCGCCCTCGCGGCACTCGAACTCGTCCCGCTAAAGGTCGATTCCACCCTCAACCTTTTCGATGCTTCGTATAATGGGGTTGTCGGGAATGCCATCGCACTCTCCACACTTCAGCAACAGGATTTTAAGACGAACGTTCTTCCACTCCGGGAAAAAAAACTCAACCTTTATTCGGCAACTGTCCTGAACAATTACCTGATAAAGTATGCAACGTCGCTGGATACCACATTCCTCAACAGCGCTTATGCGATCGCTTCGGATTCCCTGAATGGCGATTATAACGAAACCATCAAGTCCGCTCTTGCCTTTGGTTATTACTTCCAGGGGAATGTTGCAAAGGCGCTGGAACTGCTTGCTGAACTCACATTTGTCACCCAGAGTTACCAGGGAAAATTCAATTACATTATGGGACTCTGGGCATTGGAACAGGGCAATCCCGAACTGGCCTCCAGTTACTTTACGTATGCGGACACGTACGATTATAAAGATGCGCGGTTTTACAATGCCATTGCGTTATCCGAAGCGGGCAGGATCGCCGATGCCTCTGCAGCCTGGGATTCCGTTTCAACCCAGACCGACATTGAACAACGATCGATAGCCCTTCAGATGAAAAAAATCCTGGAGCTTCAGTTCCAGGACGTCTTAACCCTCACCGACAAAGAGAAATATCAATTTTGCAGGTATAAGATGGGCCTTCGGGATTCATTACAGTACAACCGGATCGTCAATACCTTTGATAATGTCAACTATAAAGCGCAGGCGATCCTCGACTTCAGCCGCCGGTATTACGATGCGGGCGACCTGGTGCCTGCCATCCGGTATTTTAACCGTATCGCGGGGCTGGAGCTTACCGACAAAAGATTATACGACGATGTCCGGCATTTCGAACTGCTGATGCTGGCGGACCGCGGGGATATGGTATCCCTTGCCCGCCAGATAAACAAGGGTATTACGTTCGACCGGACGCACACCCTCGATAAGTTGCTGTTTACAGCATTGATAGCAGAATCCAGCGGAGATACGATAGCGGCGAAAAAGAACTACGAGATCCTGGGAAGATACAATCCGTATTTTGAGGAGGGCGTAATTTCCGCTGCTTCGTTTTTCCGGAGAAACGGAAAAGGCTTAAAGCCATACACGATACTGTCGGAGGCTATCCAGATCAACGGCAACTCCATGCGCCTTTTGAAGGCATATGCCGCAGAAGCTGAACGGATGGGATTCGATGAGTACGCCTACAATGCGACCCTCCGGATCAGAGAACTGGAGGCAGCGATTCGTTAACGCTTATGCGGCATCCGCTTGGCAGTGACGTTGCGCTTGACGGATTTGCCGTTCTTTTTTTGTTCTTCCTTCGCCTCCTTCGCCCAGAGTTTCATGTTCTCCCGGATCACCTTCCAGTAGTCGGCGCCATAGTCTACAAAGATCTCCGAACCTGCAGGGATTTCTTTTTTTGATTCGATATAGGCTTTCAGTCCGTCTACAACGTATTCGGCGTTGTTCAACAGCCCTTTTATACGCACCAGACCGCGCGCATCGTTCGCATACCTGGCCAGCGCTTTTTTGTCAGGAAGGGCGTTGATCACATGGTTTCGGTTGATATAAAAAATGTATCCGTTTTTTCCATCCTCATCTTTTACGTCTTTCCATGCGCTGCGTTTGCCCTTATATTCCACGATCCATGTCCCTTTTGGAATTGTCTTTTTGGTGAACAAACCTTTTCCCGCTCCGGGAATTGAAGACTTCTTTACGTAGAGTTGTTTTTCAAGTAGTGCCATTACGAATCCAAAAATCAGTTAAGCATCACGTTTGTAAATGCGGCGCAAGATAGAAGAATTTAAACGGCATCAAAAATGAAACGCTGGAGTTCCCTGAGACTACAGGCATCGGACGGTCAACTAACGACCGCCCAATACAAAAATCCGGCAGCCGCGCTGATGCCGATCCAAAGGATCATGTTGAGCTTGTAATAATACAAGGCAACAAAAGATACCGCCAGCCAGATCACAGAAGGCCAGTCGGGATTTAACGTGTTCCCGGGAAACAATACCGCCTTGCCAAAGTATATTGTGAGATTGAGGACCACCCCTACCACGGCCGCGGTGACGATGGATAACAAGCCCTTGATCTTTTCATGTTCCTTTGTCATTTCCACGAGTGGTGCGCCGATGAGAATAAAAAGGAAGCACGGGAGGAACGTATAATAAGTGGTTGTTAAAAGGCCGAGTGTTCCGTCGATCAGGGAGCCGCCACCATGATTATACCCGGCCATAAATCCGACGAACACAAGTACCATGATGAGCGGACCCGGTGTCGTTTCTCCCAGGGCCAGCCCGTCGATCATTTCATACTGCGTGAGCCAATGAAATTTTTCCACGCTCTCCTGTGCCACGTAGGGAAGCACGGCATAAGCACCGCCAAACGTTACAAATGCGGCTTTCGTAAAGAAACCGGTCAGGTGACTCCAGAACGGAAAATCATTCCTGAAAAAATAAAAAAATGACAGCGGCAAAAACCACAGTGCAATGCCTGACAACATCTTAACGGAAATATTCTTCACATTCAGGGTGTTTGGCAATGGCGGCGAGAATCTGTTAAGGGCATACGTCCTTTCCGATTCATCTGCCTCTACTGCAGTGTTATAATGGACAAATACGGAGGGAAAGAGTTTTTTTATTCCAACACCAACGAGGATCGATCCGATTATAATAAGGGGAAACGGGATATTGAAAATGAAAATGCAGCAAAATGAAACGATGGCCACGCCATAGTGAAAAGGACTCAGCAGGGATTTCTTCGCGATCTTGATCAATGCCAGTATTACGATTACGACGACAGCCGGCTTCAACCCGTAAAAAATCGCCGCAACCCATACGAGTTTACCAAAAGTAACATAGGTGAGACTTAACGCCAGCAAAATAAAAAGAGAGGGCAACACGAACAAGATTCCGGCGACCAGACCTCCCAACGTACCGTGAAACAGCCACCCTATATAAGTGGCCAGTTGCTGGGCTTCAGGCCCCGGGAGGATCATACAGTAATTCAGCGCATGAAGGAACCGGCTATCCGAGATCCATTTCTTTTTCGCAACAAGGTATTCATGCATGATGGCTATTTGTCCCGCGGGACCGCCAAAGCTTATAAAGCCAAGTTTCAACCAGAAGGCAAGAGCTTCCTTAAACGTGGGACCGGGCGGAGAATACGGATTAGGGTCGGAGGTCATTATACGTCCAAGATAATGTTTCTAAAGAAAGGATTTTACAGTGAGCCGGATGCTGGCAAAATACAAAGGACTGTGCATCCGCATCAGAATGAATAGCGGAGCGTCGCACCATACGTCACGGGATCTCCCAGCACACCTGCATAGTGACCTGCATTGCCACCTGCCGGTAATAGCTGCTCGTAGTAATCCTTATTCAACAGGTTGCGTCCCCATACGGATACAGAAATTCCCTTGGGAGCGCGGAAGCCGGCTCTTGCATTCAGGAGCGCATAGCCATCGATATTCAGGAATGCCGAAGGAGAAGGGCTTGAAGAGAAATCAGAGCGATAATAGGTGTCAAATGCGACAAAGAAATTACCTCCCTGCTGGAAGAAGGTCACGGGAGCAACAAACTCACCACCAACCGACGATGCCCATTTTGAGATACCCGGAAGTTCACCGCCGGAAATATCCTTGAATGCTACCTGTACACCTTCAACTGTCGCGCCTGTCTCTTCCAATGGCAGCGGTGCATTCGTAAACTTATCGTATTTGCCTTCCGTATAAGCTACAGCTCCGTAGAAACTGAAATGACTGTTAACCTTAATGTTTGCATCCAGTTCTACACCCTGAACGCTCACCTTCTCCGCGTTGGCGATATAACCCCGGTTGACGCCAAGTTCGGGTGACTGAACATTCGTCTGGTAATCGCTGATGTCCGTTTTGTAGATCGTCAGGTTCACGGTAACATTATCGGCAGGCGTGGTCTTCACACCCACCTCGATGTGCTTCACATCTTCGGGTTTTATAACCGCCAGGTCAGCTGCAGGTTGTCCGTTGATGGTTGGAAGGCCTGCGACGTTAACACCGACTGGCTTGAAGCTGGTTGAGTAAGTAGCATAAGCGTTAATGCGTTTGCCGGCCCGGTACGCTAACGTAATGTTATACGTCAGGTTATTTTCGTCCGCATCGGCAACATATGACTGGTTGCTGTAAACCCCATTTTTAAAACCTTGGAGGGCTACCTTTTCAGCCTTGGTGCCGTTATAGGTCGCGGTGTCCAGTCCCCCGTATGTTGTTCGGTTGTAGGCTACATCTTTTTCGTCGTAGTTGAAACGGATTCCCGGCAATACGTGCAGACCTTTGGCAATCTCCCAATCGGCGTTCGCGAATACAGCAGCGCTTTTTGATTTTATGGATGCCCGGGTATTGATACCGAATCCCTCAAAAAGGCCCGGTGTCGCCCATAGCGGACTCGTTGAATTCTGTGAAAAACGCCATTGCGCCGTGCCTGATTCTTCCGTGCCATTGATCTTAACTTCCTGATCGATGTAGAACAGACCGATAACACCACTTAGGCGGGAGGAGAATTCTCCGGCATAACGGATCTCCTGCGACCAGTTCCGGTGCTCGGCAGGGTTTTGTGATTTGGCCAGGGCCTGCAGGCCTGTGAAATCCCTGTCGTTCGAGGGGTCCCAGTTCCAGTACCGCCACGCTGTGGTTGAAGTCAGGGTACCAGGTCCGACTTTTATATCCGCATTCAGCGAGACACCACCCAGTTCATTGCCTGACTGCCACGGAGTGTCGTGGTCGATCTTGCGGTCGAAGGCATTCAGTGTTGGAAGCGAATAATTCAGATCGGAAATGATGGCATTGAACTGACGATAGGGTGCACGTTTGGTCTCTACGACACCTGCCACAACCTGGGCATAACCATCGGGGTGCTGGCTGGAAGCGTCGCCTGCCAGGGTGATGGAAATATTGTCTGTCGGCTCGAACAACAACTGCGCGCGGCCGCCGAGGTTGTTGATGTCGTTCGTGTATTTCCTCGTAACGATATTCTCAACCAGTCCGTCGCGCTGTGTACCGGAGAAAGACACCCGCGCGGCAAGTTTTTTACCCAGTGGCCCCGTGACAGAACTCCTGGCCTGTATATATCCGTAGTTTCCATAGCTCACCTCGAAGTCGGCACCGGGCACAAAGCTGGCCTTGCGTGTCGATATGTTGATTGCGCCAGCCGTGGTGTTTTTGCCAAACAGAGTGCCCTGCGGACCACGCAGCACTTCGATCTGTTCGATATCGATGAAGTCGAGCGTTGCTGCGGCGGGCCGGGCGAAGTATACACCGTCGACATAGAAGCCCACACCAGGGTCAAGTCCGTCGTTGGTAAGTCCGAACGGCGAACCTATACCGCGGATGTTGATACCGGTGTTACGCGGGTTGGATGAATAGAGCTGAACGGATGGAATGAGTTCCTTTACGCGGTTAACGTTGAAGGCACCGGCTTGCTCGATAAGGGCACCGCTGACCACCGAGATCGGAATAGGAACATTCTGAGATGTTTCTTCCCGGCGTCTGGAGGTCACGACGATTTCGTCGAGCAGGCTGTCGTCGGTAAGATTTACTTCCAACGACTCGCCTAGTTCATAGATCTGTATTTCCTGTGACTTGTATCCTACGGAGCGGATCAGCAGCGCAAACGGAAGCTTTTCCGGCGCCTTGATGCTGAACTGTCCATTAACATCTGCAACAGCAGAGGTAGTCGTTCCTTTTATTTGAACAGTGGCGCCGACCAGCGGTTCGCCATCGGCGTTCTTTACGACACCCACCACGGTATCCTGGGCAAACGCCACGTTGCTGAACAACATGACCGGTAGAATAAATAGTAATTGTAACGTTCGTCTCATTGTAGTGTTAGTTTTAATGAAATAATTGTATTTAGGGTTTGGCACACCGGCCATTTTTACTTCCCTGCAGAACTGTTTTCTAAGTTCCTGCGCAGGCGGTGGCGTGTTCCGATGCCCGGGTTTGATAGTAGTTAAATTTAAGTCTATAGATTTTATATAGTATTTGACAACATCGATATGCATGAATATCCATCTTTCTGCTTTTAGGGTGGTTAAGAACGGGTACGTTAAAAACGTTTTGACGCAAATTTTTCGAACCTCACAGAATCAAAGCGTGCAGGCTCGGGTTTCAGATATCCGAAATCGTGGAGGTGATCCTGACCATTCCGGATTATCCAGCGAAGAAACGCGATCACCTCCTGGCTGGCGCTAGTCTTACTCACCGAAAGATTAATGTGTTGAAGGGGAATGTTGTTGATGTCCCTGGGTGTAGTTTGTTCCAGTCGCTGAATAACACCGGGAAGGTCACCGTAGAATTTTTCGTCCTCACTCACCTTTCCGTTTCCATTCAGGTCAACCGGCAGGACAGAAAGTCCGGCGACCGGGTTACCGGAAGCATGATCGTAAATAAGTGTGAGTGGCAAATAGGATACTGCCGTGGAGTCGCGAATGATGGCTTTCAGCAGGTGTTCGTCGGAGCCTGCGATTGCGGTACCTTTAATATCTTTATAGTCGTGGCCGAAGTATTTTGTAAAGACAATGGGAGATCCGGCCTTTTGCAACCTGGTATAGATCGTGTAAGGCGCTTTCACTTCCTCCTCGTCTTCCTTGTCGGAATAGATGTTATTAAAATACAACTGTGTGATCAGATCCTTGTCAAGTCCCTTGGCGGAATATTTTTTCGAAAAGGCGGAGTTGCTGTTTGCAACAGGCAGCACGGCATAACGCGCTACGTAAACATATTCGCGGTCCTTTGCCAGGTCACCCTCCGGATCGTAGGCTTCAACAAGCAGGTCGTATTTCGCCGGGTCCGCACTACCCCTTGATTCAATGACGATCTGAACATCCGGAAATTCCCTGTTGTAGTCATCAATCCATTTCTGGACAAGCGGATATGTAAACCGTACGCCCGTAACGAGGACAATTTTCTGACTTTGTTTTTTCGGAACATGATCTTCCTCAACCGGTAATTCATGAACGGACTCTTTATCGGTGGCAGAGATCGTGTTCTGCGAGGTTGCTAAAAAGGAACCTGATGCAAAGATGAGGATCAGAAGGCTTTGGTGGACAGTCTTCATTTTCTTAATGTCTATAGTTTTAATAGATATTTAATTATCGGGCAAATATATTCGTATTATCTATAAAATCAATAGGGTTTAAGGATTTCAGCCTGGTATTTTTGTTCACCGGTCCTTTCCGGCCTTAAAATGGCCACCGGAAACGTTTTCGATTACGTAATAATCAGATAAAAAATACTTGCAAAAACGCTCCCAGGCCACCAGAATCCGCTCCTGACGTACACCTGCTGGCATGCGACAGAAGGGCTTACCCAAATAAAAGACTTGCTATGATCAGCGTGACAATAACATTAAACAGCTGGGCGATCAAAAAAGCATAAAGCGGACGTTTGCTGTTTTCATTAAAAAGGTCGGAGAATTTTGTTTCCAGTCCGATACTGGTGAATGCCAGTACAAACCACAACGACTGAATACTTTTCAGGCTGTCTTTTACACTGCTGATCGTATCCGCACTTAAAAGAAATGAAAAAACCACCGAAGCCAGAAC
The DNA here is from genome assembly GCA_041742155.1 of Chryseolinea sp. Lineage (GTDB taxonomy): Bacteria > Bacteroidota > Bacteroidia > Cytophagales > Cyclobacteriaceae > Chryseolinea. The sequence goes on from JBGSJE010000022.1 coordinate 197,071, forward strand.
AAAGCCGATCACAAACTTGGGGAACCGTTCCCAGATCAATCCGAGGGTTGGTTTGGCCACTTCCTGATTGTTGTTTCCCTTACTGGTATATGTCCAGTAAATGCTGATCGCGAATGCAGCCAGTCCCAGCAGTACATTCTGTGAAAACTTGACGATCGTGCTTACTTTCAGCGCCGTGTCACCCACCAGGGTTCCGGACGCCACTACGGCACCCGTTGTGTCGATACTTCCTCCCAGCCACGCGCCGGTCACGGCTTCGGGGAAACCAAAATATTTCGCCACCAGCGGCATCACGATCATCATGGGGATCGCTGTGATCAGCACCAGAGAAATGACATAGGAGAGTTTTTTCGGATCGCCTTTAATGGCCCCGGCTGTCGCAATCGCCGCCGAGACACCGCATATCGAAACCGCACTGGAGATCATCATAGTGAGTTCATCGTCGATCTTCAGCTTTTTACATAACCAATAGGCGAAGTACCAAACACTCACGACCACGATCAGCGCCTGGATCAAACCCAGCGAACCGGCCTTCAGAATATCTCCGAAAATGATGCCTGTTCCCAGCAATACCAGACCGATCTTAACAAACAACTCCGTCGACAATGCATCCCGAAACCATTGGGGCAACTGAAACAAGTTACCGATCAGCAAGCCGATCCCGAGGCTGAAAATGACGGCCTCGAGGTTCAGTGCTTTCACCGAACTGTTACCAGCCAGTATAAGGGCTATAATTGTTAACGCATAGACCGCGGGGAATACCAGCAACGATTTGCCCAGCGCCTTATTCGTAAGCAGCGAACCCAGTATGGACACAATAAACACAAGCAGAAACTGGGCAACCATGTTCAGCAGGTTACCGGATGTCAGCACCTTTGCAAAAAGGTCATCCGCGTTCTTCCATCCAAATGACGGTACGGGGATGAGGAGGCCCATAATGGAGATCACAATAATCAGGAAGCCCAGTACAACGACGGCCCAATCTTCATGAAGTAAACTTTTTTTAACCGGGAGCGCTGCTGGTTCGTCTGTCATAATTAAATTCCGTTTGAAATAAAGATAGTTAAAATGCCTTTATGTGAAAACAAACGACGGTCAAACACCGATGGCTACTCTTTCCGTTGTTTGCGCCGGTACCTGAAGGGGAATCGTGTTTCTTTTCCTCGAAAGATAGGAGTACATCGCCGGGATCACCAGGAGCGTAAGGATCAGGGAAAAGATTACACCCCCTACAATCACCAGCCCTAACGGAACACGGCTGCTGGAAGCTGCTCCGATGGAAAGGGCAAGCGGCAACGAACCAAGAGCCATAGCCAGGCTCGTCATGAGGATCGGGCGCAGGCGAAGTTTCGAGGCTTCCACAACAGCATCAATTTTAGACAAGCCCTCTGCCTGTTTTTGATTTGCAAACTCGACAATAAGAATTCCGTTTTTCGTCACGAGGCCGATAAGCATGATGATTCCTATCTGAGAAAAAATGTTGATTGTCTGACCGAACAACCATAAGGCCAGGAACGCGCCGGTCACGGCCAACGGAACCGTGATCATAATAACCAACGGATCGATAAAACTTTCAAACTGTGCGGCCAGCACAAGATAGATAAGACCAAGGGCCAATATAAACGCAAAGGAAGTATTGCTGGCACTTTCAGCGAAATCCCGTGATGACCCGCTCAGAGACGTGGTGAACGTGTTGTCCAACAACTCGGCGGCTATTTCCTCCATCGCTTTTACGCCGTCGCCGATCGTTTTGCCCGGTGCCAGCCCGGCGGAGATCGTCGCGGACCGGTAACGGTTAAAATGGTAGAGGGAGGGTGGTGTCGTTGACTCTTCTATACTGATCACGTTCTCTATGGAAATCAACTGCCCCGAGCTGGTGCGAACGAAAAGATTTCTCAGGTCGCTGGGATCATCCCGGTTCAGGCGGTCAACCTGCCCGATCACCTGGTATTGTTTTCCTTCCTTCATAAAATACCCGAACCGGAGATTGCTGTAGGCGAGGCGAAGTGTCTCGGATATATCTCCGACACTGATACCCAGTTCCGTTGCCTTTAACCTGTTGATGACGATCCTTAGTTCAGGCTTGTTAAACTTCAGATCGGCGTCGGCTCCCTGGAGCGCCGGATTGTTGTTTGCCGCTTCCAGAAATTTCGGCAGCACACTCTTCAGCTTTTCAAAATTGTTATTCTGGATGACAAATTGAACGGGCTGGCTGGATCTCCTGTTCGTAGAAATCGTCTGCTCCTGAAGTGCAAACGCACGTCCGGCAGAAAACCTGGACAGATTTCGGTTTGCCATCAATACAATCTCCTGCTGCGACCTTTCGCGCTCGGAAGGATCGTCGAGGAAAATCCGGACAAAGCCGCCGTTCACTCCTCCCCCTCCGGAATTCGATATGCCCGCAAGCGAATATATGATCCGGGCTTCCGGAACAGAATCCATGAGGAACTGGCTTATTCCATCGATGTAATTTTCCATGTAGTCGAAAGAGGTTCCCTCGGGAGCCGTGACCTGCAACCGGAACTGATTCCTGTCTTCAAGAGGTGCCAGTTCAGACTGGAGATTGGTAGCGATTAAATAACTGGAAGCGATACACAGCGCCAGGATGACGAACGCGGCCCAGCGCACTTTCATAAATCCGGAAAGCACTCTTTTATAAAGGTCTTCCATTCCCGTAAAAAATGGTTCCGTAAACGTGTAGAACCTGGATTTCTTTTTGTGATCACGCGTAAGTTTTACGCTGAGCACAGGCGTGAGTGTCAATGAAACAAAACAGGAGATCAGAACGGCGCCGGCAACTACAAAACCGAACTCCCGGAACAACCTTCCCACAAAACCCTGTAAAAAGATGATGGGAAGAAATACAACGGCCAGGGTAATGGATGTCGAAATGACGGCAAAATAAATCTCTTTGGAGCCTTCGAGGGCGGCCTGAAATTTATTCATCCCACCCTCCAGCTTTTTATATATGTTTTCCGTGACAACAATTCCATCGTCGACCACAAGGCCTGTGGCGAGCACAATACCGAGCATCGTGAGCACATTGATGGAAAAACCGCACAGGTACATAATAAAAAAAGTAGCGATCAGGGAAACCGGTATGTCGATCAACGGTCGGATAGCAATAATAAAATCTCGAAAGAAAAGATACACGATCAGCACGACCAGCAGGAACGAGATCATCAGGGTTTCCTGCACTTCAAAGATGGCCCGTTTGATAAAAACCGTCTGGTCCGTGGCGATACTTAGTGTGATATCCGAAGGAACTTCATTTTTTATTTTCTCAAGTCTGCGGTAAAATTCATCCGCGATCTCCACATAATTTGCGCCGGGAAGCGGAATAAGGCTCACGTTGACCATCGGGTTGAGCATTCCTTTCAGGATGGTCTCCTCATTTTCCGCACCGAGCACAGCTTCTCCTACATCTTTGAGGCGCAGCGTAACGTCAGACGGTGTTTTTATCCGGACATTATTAAAGTCTTCCTCTGTAAACAGTTTACCAAAGGTACGCACGGTTAACTCGGTGGAATTTCCCGCAATTTTTCCGGAAGGCAACTCCACGTTCTCCTTGTTCAATGCCTGTAATACATCCAGCGGTGTTAATCCGTATGCCGTCAGCTTATTCGGATCGAGCCAGATGCGCATGGCATATTTTTTCTCACCCAGGATCCGGATGCTGCTTACACCGGGTATGGTCTGAAACCGCTCGGCCAGTACGTTGTTTGCATATTCTGTGATCTCCAGCTGGTTACGCGTCGAACTTTGGACCGAAAGGGAAATAATGTAATCGGAACTTGCATCCGCTTTGGAAACCTCCGGAGTCGAATCCAGGTCCTGGGGGAGCTGACGTGTAGCCTGTGATACTTTGTCCCTGACATCGTTCGCAGCCGCTTCCAGGTCGACACCCAACTCAAACTCAATATTAATACTGCTCGTACCCTGGCTGGAACTGGACGAGATGTTTTTAATCCCGGCTATACCGTTAATGGATTTTTCCAGGGGTTCCGTGATCTGCGATTCAATGATTTCCGCGTTTGCGCCGGCATACGAAGTACGGACGCTGATGTTGGGCGGATCGATGGCCGGATAGTCGCGAATACCCAGGAAGGAGAAGCCGATCGCGCCGAATATCACAATGATGATATTCATCACGATAGCCAGCACAGGCCTGTTCAAACTCAGTTCCGATATGTTCATGATGGGAGGCGCCTGCGCATATTCCTTCGTTTCAGCCGTTAAATTTACATAGGAAATGCCTACACAAGCTACAAAGAATTATTAACGGCTTACCGGGCGCTTTCTCTGGCGGATTATTAGTTTCCCCAGCACTGCAGAATACCTTACACCGTCGCAACGCCAGGCGCCTCAAAAGCACCGAACAGGAGCGCCTTTAGCGGCGGCGGAACCGTTCATCCTGATTTTGCATGGAGCGGTGACAGTCACCCCGATGATCTTCACCGAACACGCGTCGCTGTTCCCGGGGAACTCCCTCATGCCTTTGTCTGAAGAATTAACTAATTTCGTTCGATTGTTCTCCGAATAATCAATCACTTAACCGGAACGCTATGCTCTCCAAAAAATGCCAGTACGCACTCCATGCGCTGATCTACCTGGCCGACATTGACAAAGAAACCTCTGTAACCATCGGCGAGATCGCCAGGGAAAAAGCTATCCCCAAAAAATTCCTGGAAGCAATTTTACTGGACCTGAAAAACGCCGGCATACTGGGAAGCAAAAAGGGAAAAAGCGGCGGCTATTACCTCATCAAAGATCCGGAGCAGATCCCAATCATCGAAGTGATACGCCACATCGACGGCGCCGTCGCCATGCTGCCCTGTGTATCCCTTAACTTTTACGACAGCTGCGGCATGTGTGAAGACGAAAAAACCTGCCGGATCAATCACCTCTTCGGCCAGGTTCGCGATGCTACACTAAAAATCCTTACAACGAACTCCGTGGCCGACCTCGCCAACACCAATAAACCGGGTGGGCGGGCCGCAACTCCAAAACGCAGCTGATGTGAACAAAAAAAAGACCTGCTTCGGCAGATCTTTTCTATTCGGAGCTGAAGGTGATTAACGGGCTGCACCCATCAATTGGATTTTCTTATATACACATTTCCATACTTCGACTCAAAATTATACGTGGGCCCTTTTCCGGGTTTTGCGGACACAAATGTGTGAAAGTCCTTCTCCTGCAAATTATTGCTTCCGAATTTCGTATCCAGGTTCGTGTAGATCTCGCCAAAGTTCGTCTCCGCGATAATTTCTCCCGTAGCAGTTTCAGTTAACGCCGCATCTACACCACCATAGGTGGAAGCAACCACCAACGGTCCCTGAAAATTGTTGATCTCTACCATCCCATAAACTGATTCGACCCTGGTGTCTACATTGCGCGGGACCTTAATTTCCAGCAAAATATCCATGTCCACTCCATGAGACATCCTGTTAAAATTACTTTTTCCGTTTTCAGCCTGGTATTTCCTGAACTCTTCTTTGTTCCGGAAAACAATTTTCTGAGCGCCTTCCACGATCGTGATCCGCTGGGGAAGGCTTTTCATGTTCTTTATCTCGTTCCGAACGGTGATCATACTTCCGGATGTTGAATGTGACAATTCGAACGCATCGTCATTTTCTCCACCATTGATACTGACGGAACCCCCGATGCTGATTTCATTTTTGTCCCACGTAGTGACCCGGATCAGTTCGGGAAAGTCGAAATGCATCACGATCTTTTGCCCGGGTGAAACAGGAATGGTTTTGTTTATGACTGTTTGCGGATACACCTCAACTACCATGGCGAGAGCCAATATCACACAGGAAATAAATATTTTTGTATTCATAGCTATTACCTTTTAGTTGACCATACTCCTCCCACCGGGATTTACGGACCGCGAGGAAGGAGTACGATCGTTTATTTCTTTCTGAGGTACACGTTATTGTGAGTGGAAGAAAGGGTGATGTCCAGGCCACCTCCATTGATCTTACCGGTCACGTTGTCGCTGTACTTCACCATACCGCCGGATTTCTCCACTTCGATTTTGAAGTCGGGATCGACAAATATTTCACCGTAAACCGTTCCCAGCTTAAGATTGGCTTTTGTTCCCACCGGGAGCGCTACATCCACGTGACCATGGACCGACACAATAGACAGTGGGTTTTTGATGTTTGGTCCGAAGGATGCGTCTATATCGCCGTGCACGGTTTTAATGGTCAGGGGGCCTGTCACGTTTTCCAGTTCGACGCTGTTGTGAAGGGTGGAGACTTCAATCTCGCTCTCCACATTCCTGAACTTCACCTCATCGCCGTAGGGTGAGGAATGGGAGTATGAAACCACCACGCCTTTGGGCACTTTGATCGTTACATTCGGTCCGTCGGCTCTTTTGAACTGATGGACTTCGACCGCGCCGCCCTTGTCGACGACGGAAAGTCCGAATCCGGTGTTGTCTTCCAACCCATTATTGCTTATCGAACGCAGGCCTTGTGCCCTTTTATCTTCATCCCGTTTACCATCACGGGAAGTGAAGACAATTTCATTGCCAGCGTAGCCTTCTATGATGACATTATTTACTTCCTTGATCTCCAGCCGTCCCGTACTTTTGGCAACTTTGTATTCCTGAGCGTTGACAAAGCCAACCGTAAAACATGCCAGCGCTATAATTGCGAATATCCTTTTCATTTTTTTCGTTAGTTATGAGTTATTAATCAATATTTTTTCTTCGTTCCATTTACCAGTGTGGGTGTGCCGATCTGCAGATCGTGTGAAATTTTTCAGGAAAGTTTCAGGATACCGGCCTGCGCTTCATCTTTTACAGCGGGCAGGGCCTCTTCGTCGTTCGATATCCGTTCAAGCTCCCGGGTTATGTTTTTCTCTTTCATTTCGACCATCAGCCGGATCAGGGCAATCTGGACAAGTGGGTCTTTTTGTGTGCTCAGGGACGCGATCAGCGCCTTGCGTACATGTGGCTGACGATGAAATTTTCCCAGTGCTTCCAGCGCGGCAATCCGTACATTCGTGTTCGGATCTTCATTCATCGCCTGTATCAACGCGTTCACAATTTCATCATCCGCTTTTTCGATGTCGTTGAAGGCAACAGTTGCGCCGAGGACCCGTTGACTTGCCGACTGCTGGTTCTCCAGCATCGCCATCATCATCTGTTTGGTTCGTTCCATCTCCTTGCGCACGGCCGCAAGTTCGTCCGCCTGCCGCTGTTCTTTACTGATCCAGAAACCGATACCCCCGCCGACGATCAATAGTGCAACGGCCGCGGCTACACGGTAGAATGAAGGTTGAAAGAAGACACTCTTACCTTTCCCTGTTCCGGAGATTTCCTGCTTCAGCATGCTTTCAAAACCCTTTCTTAAATCCCCTGAGGGTTCAAGGGGTGAAGATTCATGCATGGCGTTCATTACCAGGCGAAGCTGATCGTACAACGTACGGGCCTCGTCGCTGGTCCTGATTTCCTCCTCCACTGCCAGCCGATCTGCGGCGCCAAGCGTTCCGTCGATATAATCTATCAGTAAAGCTTCGAGTTTTTGTTTTTCCATGGTGCAATCAATCCTGTTCCGTTATCCAAGTGGCGTGTGTTCTTGTTGCCATTTACGTTTTCTCCAGTTCAAAATAGTGTTCTCTCAGTTTGGCGATCGCACGGTGCACTTTTACCTTGATGTTTGCCACCGTGGTGTCCATGATCACCGCGACTTCTTCGTACTTCAACTGCTGAAAGCGTGTCAGGATGAGTATCTCACGCTGTTCTTCTCCCAGCTTTGCCATCGATCTGTGCAGCAGTATTTCGCGTTCGTCCCACATTTCAGATTCCTCCTCAGGCATATTGTCACTTACTTTTTCGACGCCCACAAAATCGGCAAACCTGTTCTTGTGAGCCTGGTAGTGGTCCGAAAAAATGTTCCGGGCTACCTGGTAAATCCATGACTGGAACCTCGCTCCTTCCTTATAACTGTTCCTGTATTTGATGATCCGCAGGAACACGTTTTGGGTCAGATCTTCCGCCGACTCGCGGTCCATCGTCATGCGCGCCAGAAAATTGAAAATGCGGCGGTTATACCGCTCGAAAAGCACAGACGCCTGCTGAAGTTCACCGCGTTTGACGGCCTCCATGATCATTTCGTCTGTCATCAGGTCAGTGCTTTGTTTCAATTTTCGAGTTAGTTACCGGGAGGCACATCAAAGGTTACAACAAGATTTGCAGATTTAGGGAGAATAAAAAAACGGGGACATTAACCTCTATAATGGCCACTCTATAATAATGGAGCGGACGGGGCTGATTTTTGTCCCGTTTATGCTGAAAAAACGCTATTTGCGGGTTTTACACCTGATTTTGAAGCAAAGCGTAGTCGCTTCAAAACAACCTTTGCTCACCTGTCATACGGGTCGCGATTCGGACGGTGCAGACGGCAAATAGCTGGTCCAGCCGTTTGCCTCCGCCACCTGCCGGATGACGGCATTTCGGCGCACCAAGAGTCGCGTCATATATCGTTCGAGGAGACAATAATTGAAGATCTGGCCACATACGCCGAAGGGCACCTCATAACTAAAAATGTCAGACATTATCGTTGATCCGTTACGCCATTCAAAAAAATGGTCGTGTTCCATACTTCTGAAAATCCCCCTGATCATAACGTCCTTAAAATGGAAAGGGCGCTCGAACCTGGTAATCTTCGTGGTCAGTCTTTGACGCACAAAAAAGTGCCGGGCTTCCCAGGTTACGGTCTCTCCCTGTGACAGAAGTCCCGCCTGGCCACCGACGGCGTGCTCACCGCTTCCTTTTGTGGATATGATATGGAGCTCAATACTCCGGGAGAGATCAAAACAACGCTCCATAGGCGCGTTAATTTTCGTTTCCAGTTTAATATGGGTTTTCATGTCCATCAATAATATCGCGAAGTGCGGCATCCAGGTCCGGAAACTGAAAAGTGTAACCTGCCGCGAGCAATTTACCGGGCATCACCCACCTGCTCTTTAAGATGAGTTCGGTTTCGGTGCCGATCATCCACGCGCCAAGCGTCAGCAGCCATGCCGGCGCCGGCAGCCCAACGGGAACCACACACGCCTTTCTCATGCTGCGCATAAACGTGGAGTTAGCAACAGGTCCCGGCGACGTGCAATTAAAGGTCCCGCTGAGGTCTTTATGGGCGTATAGCCAATGGATGATCCCGGAAACATCGCGTTCATGGATCCAGCTCACGTACTGGCGGCCGTTTCCCTGCCTACCTCCGAGTCCGAAGCGTACGAGATTCTTCAACCTGGGAAATACTCCATCGCTTTTTCCCAGCACGATACCGGTCCTCAATAAGATCTTTCGAAGCCCAGGTGTTTCCTGGTCCCAAAAAGCTTTCTCCCATGCCTTACATACCTCCACGGAAAAACCTGATCCGGTTTCACCTCCTGTTTCATCCATGTACCGGTCTTCCGCATGCCGGTAGATCGTCGCAGAGGCACATTGGATCCAGGTTTTCGGTGGATCAGCCAGCTGCCTTATCGCGTTACCCAGGGCATTAGTTGCTTGTATCCTGGAATCAAGTATCTCACGGCAGTTCTTCGCGTTATAGCGACAGTTGACGTTCTTTCCCGTAAGATTGATGAGAAGGTCTGCGCCTTCCAGTTCATTTATCCAGCTCCCGCTATGTTCGGCGTCCCAGACGATCGTACGCACGTTGCCATTGGTGGCTTCCTCCCGCCGACTCAGGATTATTATTTCGCGGGCTTTGTCCCTGTAAAAATCGGCGAGTACCGTGCCGATGTATCCGCTTCCTCCCGCCAGTATTACCTTTTTCATAAAATCGTGGTCTTTAAATTATTAACAGGAGAATCGCCATGCGGTAAAAAACCCAGCTGACGGAAACAACCATTGACATTCCCAGTATCCTGACTCTTCTCAGGTGTTCGAGCAGCATGATACCGACCACTGCCAGAAACCAGGCGGCGTACACGAACGCTGAATCGATACCTGCCAGAGGAAGCAGTAATGCGGGCAGCAAAAGCATGGCGCCCAGCAGCGAAACGGTCATCATATTTCCCAGGTAGTGAATAACCCTTTCTTTTCTGACGAGGCTTACGGTCATGAATTGAAAAACGATCTGACCACCGCATATTAAAAATTCGCGTAACATGGTACTGGACGGGATCAGCGGATACAGGTGCGTTGAATAGGCTGCCAGGATGGGTGCTGTGATCAGCCACGCAAAAATAATATAGGCCCACCGGTACTTTAAATGAAAAGACGGTATGCAGCTATCCGGTTTCTCAAATACTTTTCCGGGAACAATAACTTTCCGGTTGTAAGAGATAAAGGAGTACAGTTTTTTCATCGCCCATCGAAAAGCTGCAAACCGGAACAGCCGTTCCATCCACGGGAACCGGTTGCCGATGATAGCAAAGATGCTTTCCACGCCATAGGTAACGCGACGTTGTGCCATATCAACAAGGGCGATCTCGTTGCAAGACCGGTCGCGGTCGATCAGTGACAGCAGTTCCTGATCCAGTTTACCGAAGGGTACACGGCCTCCCGGTTCCAGCATTCCGGTGCGGACAAACGCGTTGGTGTAGACGTCGCACATGGGGCACTCATCGTCGTAGATAATGGTATGGTTCTTTAGGGTTTTCATATCGTGTAAGGTTAAAAGCTCAGGTGTGGAAGAAAGCGTCCGTTACCACCATGGCGGCAAAATGTGGTAAGCGTCGTAATGGTGAAGTAGAATATCGCGAGGGACCACGCCGGGACTATGAACCAGGCCAACATAAGTCCACGGACGGGAAAGGTTGCGGGCAGGACAAGCAGGGTTGTGACATAGGTCAACGTAGCGAGCAGGTGTATTTTCCGCTGGTGACTGTAGCGTGTTTTAACCCGGACATACCAGAGCGCGCTGATGAGTTGCCAGGCTCCGGTGGCGGCCTGCATGGTTAATACGGCGATTGTGATGCCGGGTTTGCCGATGTTGAAAACCAGGGTGGCCGCGGTGAGGATGAACAGTATGGTCTGGGCTGAAAAGTCGATGTATTTCATAATTTCCAATGTTTTCGTATTTTCAATATTTTATGAAAGTTTATTTTAAAAAAATATCACTATTTGAACATCTTCAAAACGGTATTCCAGAACCAGTTTTCCTCCGATTTTTCAAAAGCTTCCAGGAGGTTATCGGATTTTTCGGCGAAGTTTTTCAGGTCCCTGACCACTTTTTTGAATTCTTTGGTTTCTTCCGACCCGTCGGTTTGTACTTCGTTGACGGAGCGGAGTACTTTGAGGATAGGTTCAAGTTCTCTTTTTCGTCGTTCCTTAGCCACCTGGCGGGCGAGGGTCCAGGTATCTTTTTCCGATTTAAAATATTCCTTTCGTTCGCCGGGGACGGAGATCCGGTAAATGATATGCCAGTCGAGCAGGGCCCGGATATTCATATTGGCATTTCCTCTGGATATGTTCAGGTCCTCCATAATATCCTCGGTGCTAAGGGGTTTGGTGGAGATCATCAGCAGGGCATGGATCTGGGCCATGGTCTTGTTCAGGCCCCAGCTATATCCCAGGTTACCCCAGGCCTGGATCAGTTCTTCCTTTGCCTCCTTGTATTTCATACGGTTAAATATAGCAAAAGTTACTAAACTTTCAATAGTTATTGAAAGTTTAATTTAAAAATTTCAGTCCGGCCTATCATAGACGACGACGTACCCGTTTCTCCGCGGAAGCCGGTCACCGGGATACCGTTCCGGCAAATACTCCACACGTTGCGATTCATTCGATTGCAACCCGTTACGATATCGTTGTCATAAAAAATACCAATAGCGCAATAGTTATTATCAATAACATTTATGCGATCTGTGTATTATAATTGCCAGAATCGAACCATTCTAAAAACTTATTACATATGACAAAAGGTATTTTATCGGTCGGCCAGCCCTTCCCGGCATTTAAGAAAGCAGCCGTCGTCTCTCTGGAAAAAGGGAAAGAGTTTTTCGACATTTCTTCGGATGATTTCATCAACGACGAAAGCCGGTGGACCGTCATGTTCTGGTGGCCCAAAGATTTTACATTCGTATGTCCCACCGAAATCGCCGAGTTCAATAAGAACTTTGGTGAGTTCCGCGACCGTACAGCCAACCTGATCGGCGCGTCCACCGATTCCGAGTTTGTGCATCTCGCGTGGAGAAAAAATCACGACGACCTGAAAGATCTGAAGTTCCCCATGCTCGCCGATACATCCAAATCGCTAGCCGAAGAACTCGGTATACTCGAACCTACGGAAAAAATCGCTTACCGCGCAACCTTCATCATCGATCCCCAGGGAATTATCAGGTGGGTAAGCGTATACGATCTGAACGTCGGCAGAAATGTGAAAGAGGTAATCCGTGTATTGGATGCCCTTCAGACAGATGAACTATGTCCCTGCAACTGGGAAAAGGGAAAAGAGACCCTTCACGTATAGCGCGCGACGAGCGTTCATTGAAAAAACGATACCATGGAGCAGACAAGCACGACGTATTCGGAAAGTACACAGGAATTCCTGGACTTCCTGAACCTTGACAAAGACTATAGCAGCCCGGCCCTCGACCTGCTGGAAGAGGGTAAGTCCCGTTACCTCGCCGATCTGAAGATCAATTTCAAAAATTCTTTTGAAAGCGAATTCCTGTCGAAAAAGGAGATCGCGTTACTCGGGGTTGCCCTTGCCGTAAACGCTAACCACCGCATCCTCCTGGAATTCTTCACCCGGAACGCCTCGGAGGAAGGAGCGACCCCGGAACAAATAGCTGAAGCCGTGGCGTGTGCATCGTTGCTCAGTGCGAACAATGTATTTTACCGCTTCCGTCATTTTATGAACAAGGAAAAGTACAATGAGATACCGGCACGGATCAAAATGAATATCATGGGCCGGCCGGTGAATGGAAAAGAATTCTTTGAGCTCATCAGCCTGGCTGTAAGCGCCGTGAACGCTTGCGAAATGTGCGTAAAATCACACGAAGCATCCCTTCGCGAACTGGCAACCAAAGAGGAAAGGATCTTTGAATCCGTTCGCCTGGCAGCCGTTATCACCAGTCTTACAAAAGTTATTTCTTAACAACCATTTGCCTGATCAGGAAAAGCCCGGGTAGTCCGGGCTTTTTTTATGGTCGTAGTTCTGACGTTTTCAACGACCTAATTCCAGCGCACACGGATATATTTTTCATTCTTCTTGAAGTGCGGTGGAATAGCTTTCAGAATAGCATCCCGCAGCTTGATCAGGAGCATTTCTTTTACGAAACCGTTGTGTACGGCTAGACTAACCTCCCGTACCGGCTCCGGTGAGTTGAAATGTTTAACGTGTTTGCTTTTAACATTCACCGACAGCTCCGGTATCAATGTATAGCCGTAATTATTATCAACCATAGCCTTCAGCGTTTCAAAGGAACCGCTCTGGTAGTTCAGCTGATGATGTACTTTTTTGCCTTTCGTAGAACACAGGTTTTCCACCTGGCCACGGAAACAATGCCCTTCCTCCAGCATCAGCAGGTTGTCGTAGGTAAGGGACTTCAGGCTGATCCTGTCCTGCTGATAATATTTCAGGTTTTCGGAGGTGTATAAAAGAATCGGCTCATAAAAAACCGGGATTTCCCGGATCTCCTTATCGTCGATCGGGGTCACCAGGATCGCCAGGTCGAGCCGGTTCGTTTTGAGGTAACGGATGATATCGTTTGTCTGAAGTTCCATGACCGTAAAGGAAGTACCCGGGTGCTTTTCAAGGAACTCATTCAGGAATCGGGGAAGCAGGTAAGGTGCCAGTGTGGGAATAACGCCTAACCGGAATTCACCTTCGATCGAATCCTTCTCATTGCGTATAAACTCTTTCAGGTTTTTTATTTCCTGTAGGATCTGCCGGGCTCTCGAAATGATCAGCTCTCCCGATCCCGTTGGTTTTAACGGCTGGCTTTTGTCGAATATTTTCACACCCAGCTCGCCTTCCAGTTTCTTGACCATCATGCTAAGGGTTGGCTGCGTTACGTGGCAATGCTCGGCGGCTTTCACATGGTTACGGTGAATATCCAGAGCGACAATATATTCCAGTTGTTGTAAGTTCATAAACTAAAACAGGATGATAATGCGATAGACAAAACTAATATAATGCCTGCACATATTGATCATATTTATCGGATGGCACAAAAAATTCCGGTCGGATACGGACGTCAAACGGTCAGCACCGGGCAGACAGGAGCGGCAAAGGTTTGATTTCACAAATGAAATGTGGATTTTACTCTGGCATTATTTTTAAGCCCTAACCGGAAAACCCGTCAAAAGCTTCTCTATGTTAAAACATTACCTGGTTGTCTCCGTCCGAAATATCCTCCGGAACAGTTTTTATTCCATTATTCTTGTCATGGGACTGGCGGTGGGCGTGGCGTCAACCCTGCTGCTGGGCCTTTATGTCCTGAACGAACTGTCCTTCGATAATTTTCATACAAAAAAGGAGAGGATTTTTCTCGTGGGTGTCGACAGTAAAGAAGGAGACGAGCAGGATCGGTCAGGCTGGACAACCCCTCCTACCGCGCCGGCTATGCAGGAATTTTTTCCTGAAGTGGAAACTACCACACGGTTGTGTTTCTGGTTTGATGATGTCGTTGTGTCCAGGGGTGAAAAGCAGCACAGCGAAATAAACATCATCGGCGCGGATTCGACCATCTTCGATGTATTTACCATTCCCCTGATCGCCGGTGATCGAAACACCGCGTTGACACAACCCAACTCCATTGTCATCACCGAAAAAATCGCCAAAAAATATTTCGGAGATACAAACCCCCTGGGCCAGACCCTCCAATTCGAATCATTCTTTTCCGTATGCACCATCACGGGGATCATGAAGGACTATCCGGACAACAGTCATTTCGACGTCGAAATTCTTTTTTCGCTTAGTTCTCTGAAGAACATTCATTTCGATTTCAACGGCTGGCAAAATCACACGTTCAGCACCTATGCCCTGCTGCACCCCGGTAGCCGTCCCGAGGATGTGGAAAGGAAAATGCCCGATTTTGTAAAATCGAATCTCGGACCTTACCTGGTGAAACGATACCAGAAGTCTTTCGATGAAGTTTATAAGGCCGGGGATTATTATAAACTGTTCCTGATGCCTCTTGAAGAGGTGCATTTGAGCACGATGATCTTCGAAAACCGCGAGGGTAAACGTATGCTCACGTATGCCCTGGCAGTCATCGGGTTGATCATTATTATTCTGGTATGTATAAACTATACGAACCTGGCAACGGTGCTCTCCCTTTCGCGCGCGCGTGAAGTGGGCATCCGGAAGGCTACCGGAAGCCGGAGTACTACATTGTTCTGGCAGTTCATCGTAGAATCCATACTGCTGGCGTTCTCCGGTCTGCTCATCGGTCTCGTTATCGTTGAAATCGGCCTGCCTTTTTTTAATAACCTGGCGAATCAGTCCCTTCGCCTGAATTACAGCGACCCGTCGCTGATCATCACACTGCTTGCGTTTACGGTTGCCATCGGATTGCTATCGGGTTTTTACCCGGCAGTTACCTTTGCCTCTTTCAGTCCTGTAAAAGCGTTGAAGGGAAATACATACGCTAATGGAAATCGTCAGTGGCTGCGAAACAGCCTTGTTGTTTTTCAATTTTCTACCTGCATCATCATGATCGTGAGTACGGTGGTCGTCTATAAGCAGCTGTCGTACATGACCAACAAGACCGTCGGATTTTCGAAAGACCAGGTATTGGTCGTGAAACGGCCCGACGGGCTGGGCAAGAACAAGACCGCCTTCAAGAACGAGCTGTTGAAAAACGGGCATATACAGAGTGTGAGCTATACGCAGACAACCCCGGGACGTTCGTTCGACGGCCACGGCCAACACTTCACGGGAACGCCGGAGCATGAGGTGCACACGATCTATCCTCTGGTTGCCGACGAGGATATTCTGCAGACGCTCGACGTGAAACTGGAGCGGGGTAAAAGTTTTAAGGACCTGAAAGGAGGTAAACCCTATGCACTTCTGAACGAGACGGCTGTCAGAAACCTCAACCTGGAAAACCCGATGGAACAAACGATCGACCGGGGTACCCTGGGGAACGACACCATCGATATCATTGGTGTGGTGAAAGACTTTAATTTCAAGTCATTTCATTATGCGATCGAACCTCTGGTGATCTATTCCATGGATGTGGAAAACGACCCGCAGCACCGGGCCAGTTTTGTCCTTATAAAAGTAGACGGCGCGGATATCCCGGCGGTGGTACGGTATGTCGAGGAAAAATGGAAAGGTCTCACCGATCATTATCCATTCGAATATTCTTTTATGGATGAGGATTTCAACAAGATGTTTGAACGGGAACGCACGACCGCGACGGTATATACAATTTTTTCTTTCATCTCCATCAGCATCGCCTGCCTGGGACTGCTGGGGCTGGCTTCATTCTTTGTCACCAAAAGGACGAAAGAGATCGGCATCCGAAAAATCGTGGGCGCATCGGTTACGAATATCGGCGTGTTGCTATGCAGGGATTTTATACAACTCCTGATCTTCTCTATCGCCGTTGGCTCCCTGCTTTCCGGATACCTGATGTACCGCTGGCTTCAAAACTTTGTGTACCGGACGGAGATCAACTGGTGGATATTTGCGCTCGCCGGTGTATCGACGTTAGGCGTTGCGCTGCTTACGGTAAGCTGGCACATTTACCGGGCATCGACGCGTAACCCGGTGGAGGCTCTCCGTTACGAATAGGTGAACGGGCCGGATTGTGTATTTTGCACGACATTAAAACAAAAATGGAAGATCACGCCGCGCAGTTACCCGACGGAAACCTGCTAACCTCGCTCGTAACTATGAAGATGCCATTCGGCAAATACAAAGGACTTGTACTTTTTAAGTTACCCGTTACATACCTGGAGTGGTTTGCCCGTAAGGGATTCCCACCTGGGAAGCTGGGTATGTTGCTCGCAACGCTCTACGAGATCAAATTGAACGGGCTTGAGTATCTTCTGGACCCTTTAAAGACTAACCGGTGATAAAATCACCGGTTAGACCAAACCCTAAACTATAAACAAACAAATTAATAACTGTGTTGCAGCGGCATTTCAATTGCAATCGATAGCGTCTACCTCGGCTTTATAATCTGCTTTTTGACCGGCTGTCAGACCCGGGCAATCCACCAGGTCATTTAATGTAGCTTTCAGCGCCTCGCATTTGGCGACGTTTTCAATGTCGGCGATGTATGCATTCAGCGCCGCGGTATAATCGTCGATCGAATTATCGCATGAGGCCGGTGTGACTTTGTCATCGCTGCCACAGCTGAAATTCAGCGACGCCATCAGGCAACCAATGATAAACAGGGGTCTTAAATTTTTTTTCATATCATTACTATTTATTGGTGATTGGTATTTGTCCCGGATTTTTTTGCCCTCCGTTGATCAAAGGTGCATCCCAATCCGGTCGCGGTCAATCCCATAAAAAAGTGATTTATTAATCCCCTGTTAAAGGGAATAGCCGTTTAAACTCATTTTCCGTTTTCGTTTCGCCAGGGTCACGCAAGGCCCCGAAAGTGCCCGATAATTCCCGCACATAGACACACGAGGCTCAACCGGACCCTCATTGAACGGAATACTTGAATTTTTCCCAATAATGCGCTCTTTCGGAATGCAGCTTTTAAAAAAAATTATTACTTTGAGTAGCATATAGCAAATTCATGAATTTTGGTTCCCGCCTGCTGAAGCTCTCTGATACCTTAGTCCTTCTCGTCTCCTTCCCTTTCCTGTTAACGATCATATTCACAGGTGCTTTTTTGTGGACGGAATTCGAAGTGGTGCGTCATCACCTGGTTCTCATCGCCTCCTTGTTTTTCCTGTCGCTCGGCCATGTGCTGGTCTCTGTTTTTTTCGCAAAAAAACTGTCGCGTGAGATCGCTCTGGTAGTCCGGGAAAGTCAGGGGCTGGCTGATGGGAATTTCGACGTCTGGACCGACACTGCCACGCTGCCGGAAACAACGGCAATAAAGCTTGCCGTGAATTTGTTAAAGGGTGACACCAATCAGCAGGCAAAATTCGCCGGCGAGCTGAAAGGTGGTAACCTGGATGCGACATATGTACCGAGGCATGAACGAGACATTCTCGGAAATGCCCTCCTGCAAATCCGCGACAACCTCGTCGAAATCAAAAAAGAAGACGAGCAACGAAACTGGGCCTCGGGAGGTCTGGCCAAATTTGTGGAAGTGCTCCAGTCGGCCAAGGATCTGAAGGCGCTGTCAAACGATATTATCGTCAACCTGGTAAAAGTTATCCAGGCTAATCAGGGAACGATTTTTATTCTCGCCAAAGACGACGCCGGAGAAGAATTCCTGGAGATGCAGGCTTGTTACGCTTACAACAGGACAAAACATTTTTCTCAAAAAATAGCATTGGGAGAAGGTTTGATCGGGCAGGCATTCCTGGAAAACGAGACCATCTACCTGAAGGAGGTCCCGGATCGTTTTGTACGGATCACGTCCGGTTTGGGAGAGGCTAATCCGCGTTTTATTCTGATCGTACCGTTGAAGATGAATGAGACGACTGTCGGTATTGTGGAACTCGCTTCCTTCCGGGAATTCGGTAAACACGAAGTAGCATTCGTGGAAAAGATCGGCGAGAGCATAGCCTATACGGTATCGTCTATGCGTGTTGCCGATCATACCCGGAAAATGGTAGACGAACTGAATGAGCAAGCCGAGCAAATGCGCGCGCAGGAGGAAGAGCTGCGTCAAAACCAGGAAGAACTTCAGGCGACACAGGAAACGATCAGCCGGAAGTACGACGCGTTGTTCAAAAAGCTGGGTGAGTTGAATCACCAGTCGCGGTTTGATCAGCTTAAATCCATCACCTCGACGAAAAAGAGGAATATCGAATATTATTTCGACATCATCCGGAGTCAGATCCTGACCTTCTCTGAAGACAGGATGATCATTGAAGCGACAAGAGCGTTCACATCGGCTTTTTATAAAATAGGTACCGGCATTCCGGAGGAACAGCTCGTACAGATGCAGGAAAGTGTGACCGGTTACTATTCATCGGAGTTTATACCCAGATTGAATGACAACATCAACCGGGGTTCGGACCTGAACGGATACGTACCCACCGATCCGCGAGCCGTAGCGCTTCAGTACCTGTACATTTCCGGTAACCCACACCCTACTGGAAAGAAGTCCAATCTCGACGATGCTGGTGACGGAAGTGAATACAGCAGTGTTCACGCCCTCTACCATCCCGTGCTCCGGAATTTTCTGGAAAAATTCGGGTACTACGATATTTTCCTGATCGATGCTGCGACCGGAGATATGGTCTACAGTGTTTTTAAGGAAGTTGATTTCGCGACCAGCCTTGTCAACGGACCCTATGGAACGACAAATTTCGGAAGGGTGGTTCAACAAGCTATGAAGAGTACCGGTAAGGAGTTTGTTAAGTTGATCGACTTTGAACCGTACGATCCTTCCTATCACGCCCCCGCGTCCTTTATAGCCTGCCCTGTATACGACGGCAATGAGAAAAAGGGAATTCTCGTGTTTCAGATGCCGATCAACAAGATCAACCAGATCCTTACCGGGAACAATAAATGGCGGGAAGACGGTCTTGGAGAAAGCGGTGAGACCTTTATCGTCGGCCAGGACTACAAGCTCCGGTCTATTTCACGCGAGCTTATTGAAGACGCGGATGCTCATCTGCTCGCCCTCAAAAAGCTGAAGTACGACGAAAGTGTAATACAGCAGATCAAAAAAATGGAGACGAATATACTGCTGGAAGAAGTACGACAGGATTCCGTTACAAAAGCGTTCAATGGTATAACCGGTACACAGCTGGAAACGAGTCGCTTCGGCTTCGACATGCTCTGTGCATTTGCTCCGCTGGATATTCCCGATGTCCGGTGGATTGTCATGTCAACCATGAAAGAAGAAGAAGCCTCCATGCGGATCAATAATCTCAGGGAAGGAAATTTTGACTCCTAGGCCTTGAGTCATCTCTCCGCTGCAATCGTTAAGTCAGCCCTTTCTTATGATCCGGGTCATAGGTGTATAGTCTCCGGAGTGTCAACTTTGGTATATCATTCAAAAGGTAAGTACCAAAACAAAACATGACTCAAACATATCCTGCTCAGGACCTCACCTCCATCACGATCGCACATGTGGCCGTCTCTTTTCCACCCTCGATCGAGATATTTAACCGTTACAAACTTGACTACTGCTGTAACGGAAAAAAACCGTTTGCAACAGCATGCGAAACAGCCGGCCTGGATGCCACCTCGGTGTGGGCGGAAATTCACCACGCTACGGTTACATCATCGTCCGATGAAACCATCAAGTTCGATACATGGGGTACGCCGTTGCTGGTCGATTTTATTATTCAACATCATCATCGCTATACCCGCGTTACTATTCCCCAACTGCTGGAACTGCTGAACAAGGTCTGCTACGCGCACCGGGAGGAAAGCCCTTACCTGATCGAAGTGAAAAAAAACTTTCACACGCTGTCTGCCGATCTGCTAAATCATCTGACCGAAGAGGAAGAGGTGGTCTTTCCGGCTATTCTCAGGGCAGCCGCTCAACGGGACGATGCTTCAACGCTTCCCGGTTCGGTTATCGCACAGTTGCAGAATGACCATGAAACGGCCGGCGACCTCATCAAATCCCTTCGTGCATTAACGACGGACTACACACCTCCCGACAGTGCTTGTGCTACCCTCAGGGTAGCCTACATTATGCTTCGCGAGTTTGACAAGGACCTGATGCGGCACATACACCTCGAAAACAACATACTTTTCCCCAGGGTTCTTCGGCAACAGCCGACTTAGCTGTTCACGGCTGACAAATAAACAACCGGCGCTTCTATGGCATATCCCATCGATTTGTCTAATTTTCTTGTAAAAAGAAATAAAAAATTGATCCCGATACAGCTGTTTGAGCAATTTAAGGCCAGGCTGGTGAATGTCAGGAAAGGTCAGATCCTTTTTGAAGAAGGTGATCCTGCCCGTGATTTCTACCAGGTTGAAGAAGGCCAGGTGAAAATGTATATCCTGAACCCGGAAGGCCAGGAGTTCACACAGGGTTTTTTTAATCCCGGTGAAAGTTTCGGCGAGCCCGCCTTGCTTGGAGGATTCAACTACCCCAGCAACGCCATGGCTGTGCAGAAGGGCAAAGTATGGCGATTGCCAAAACCCGAGTTCCTTCAATTACTAAAAGAAAACTTCGATATCCACATAAAACTCAACGAAGTCCTTTGCAAACGACTTCAGTATAAATCAATGATCCTTACGGAAGTATCGTCATACGATCCCGGTCACCGCCTCAACACGTTACTGAAATATCTCAAAGCGAAACTGCCAAAGAAGACCGGCGAGGAAAAAGTGATGATTCCATTCACGAGGCAACAAATGGCTGATATGACCGGTCTGCGGGTTGAGACGGTAATCAGAACGATAAAAAAGATGGAAAAAGAAAACAAGCTGAAGCTACAGGGCCATAAGATACTGTTCTGAGTATGCGCGACGTTATGTGGTCCTGAATAGTTCCTTTAACTTTATCTCGTTCTCATCCAGTTTTGAAAGGAAGAGGGCTCGTCGTTCGCAGTCGGGTTCGATTTCTTCGGCCATATTTTTATAGTAGGCAATTCCCTGGAGCAGGGTGCTGCAGTATTTTCCGGCATCCTTTAGGGCCTTCGCATCGCTTGCTTCACACAGTTCCGTGAGATAATCAACATTCAGTTCGAGTTCCTTGATAAACATATGCGGTCTGTCCGTCCGTTGCAAAACGGTCGATCGGCCGTAAATATGATCCGCCATTTGCTTAAGCGTGACTACTTTATCAAAATAAACAATATTGGGTCCGGGACATACTGTCACAGCGGTAAGTTTCCGGATCGGAGGTAACCCGTAAACGCTTACAGCCGAGTTACTGAGTCCGACGCACAAACACTCTTTATTGACTACATCGTCATAACGTTTCCTGTATTCTTCTCCGGTGAGGTTCAGCGAATTGAGCTGCTCGATTTTTTTACTTTGATATTTATGGGAAGCCGTGCAAACAGGTTCTGCGGTAAACTCCGTGTTGGAAACCAGGTGTTTCTCGGTGCACGGACTGCCTGGCTTGCCTGCCTTTATCCTTTCGTTCTTTTCCTTTTCGCCACTTGTGCCTTTCAGGTAATTAAAGCGCACACCCAACGGCGAATTTTTACTCAGGACGACATCATCTTCCCGGGCCGAACACAGCAGCTGAAGCGTTTCGTCGTCAACCGTAGTTGCTTCGGGGCACAGAAGAAATGGTGTACCCCAGCCTGTACTCTCCACGTTGTACTGACGCATCAGGTACTCAGCTTCCTCATGTGTTCCAATCCCACCCTGCACGGTAATTTTCACGGGATGTGGCGCATCGAATGATATCCCCGTTTTCAGTTCCGCCGCCGGTTTATAAAGCTGAAACAGGTTTTGTATAAGTTCTTCTCTTTTATTTTTGAATTCCTCCAGGATCGGCCCAAGCAGACTTCCATCGCTGGCAAACGCATGCCCGCCGCAATTCAGTCCCGATTCGATTCTGAATTCGCTTACCCATAAACCTTTTTTCGCCAGGAACTTCCCCTGGATGAGAGCGGAACGGTAATCGCTGACCTTGATCACGATCTTTTTATCAAATACTCCCGGCCCCTTCGCATCGAAACTATCCAGTTGTTCCAGGTAACTGAACAAACGCGGATTCATGCCGGCCGAAAAAATAATCGAGGAGTTTGTAAGGTCGCTTTGTGCGTATCCGCGCAGCGCCGCTACGGCGTCGGAGGAATCCGGAGCAATCGCACCGTCTTTACCATGATTATCCTTATCAACCTTGGTCATGATGTTCACGTCGATGGATCCGGCGACCACCCTGGTCCTAAGGTATTTTTCAAGAGCGGCTCTCGTTGTTTCCTCGGACCCGGTCATCCTTTCATAAATCTGCCGTAACGCGCTTGAATCCGGAAGCATTTCCATGTACTTCGAAATTTCCGAACCGGCTTCAAAAGCCGATGTCCTGACTTTTTCTATTTGTTCCTGAACAATTTTGTGAACGAGGTTAAGGTAGTCGGTTATCCTTTTAGCGCGGTAGTCTTCCTGTTTCGGAGTAATAGGTACATACGGTTCCTTGCGCTCTTTGTAATAATGCAAACGCATCAGTTCAACCAATTTGTCCTCGATGATCGAGATGGTGGAGTCGATCCCATAGCGCGCTACCTTGACGGGAGAATCGATCGTAAAGGCTAATCCCATGACCGGAATGTGAAACTGATGAACAGCGTTCATAATTTTTTTCCGGAAAGTTCCCGTTAACATAGCGCTAAAAGTATGATTAAAATCATCTTCACAAAAAAACAGGTGAGGAACGGTATGGTCTACAGGCAGCCGTTGGTTTTATACCGTAAGGTTCATTTTGTGCTGAAATACCCCGGCGATGTTCTTTGCCCTTTCCTTGATTTCCTCGGCCATTCTACCCCGGAAATTCCCGTTTACGGTATCTTCAAAAATTCTTAACCAGGCGGCAAAGTGTTCTTCTGTTATTTTCAGGTTCATGTGTTTCCCAAACGGGTTGCCCCGGTAACTTTGATCGCCAAGCATCATGGATGCCCAGAAGTCATACATTACAGGCAGGTGTTTTTGCCAGTCGACGTGTTTAAAATGCGGCGCAAGCAACGGGTCTTCATTAACACGCTGATAAAACCGGTCAACCAGAATTTCTATGTCTTGCCGGGTATGTATGTCGTTGGGTTCTGGCATGAAGTGGAGTTTACGATTTTTAGATTTACGATTTTGGATGTACGATTTTATATTTACGATTTACGATTTATTGCGGGGGTGGTAGGAGGACCTGGTCGATGATGTAGATGATGCCGTTGGACGCGGGGACGATGCCGACTACGGCTGAACCATTGACTGAGACTTTTTGCTGGTCTTTTCCGACGGTGACATTCCGGCCGTTTACCTGGTTGAGCGTCATTCCGCTCCGGATCATATTTTCACGGATCACACCGACGTACACATGGTATTCCAGGATCTCTCTCAACTTGTCCCTGTTCCCGGGCTTCACCAGGTCTTCCACCGTGCCGGCCGGGAGTTTGGCAAATGCTGCGTCTGTCGGGGCGAAGACCGTAAAGGGCCCGGCATTCGAAAGAGCATCCACATATTCGGCGGCTTTCAATGCAGCGACCAGCGTTTTATGATCCGGTGATGATACCGCGATCTGAACAATATTCTGCTGCGACTCATCATCGCGAACGCCGGATTGTCCCTGTCCCTCTACGACCGTTTCCGCTTGCGGGGTTGTCGGTTTTGACTCAGGGTTGCACGCCGCACAGATGGCAAGCGCTAAACCGATCATACTATTTGTTTTCATATTTCTGGGGTTTGATACCGAAAGATCACAATCACGATTCAAAGAAACATATGATCACGATCATAACGCAAACACCATGCTTACAGGTCCTTACGCGAGAATATCGAAGCAGCTATCCGGAAAGGAAGCGCCACCCACACGATCAGAATAGAGAGAGAGAACGCGATACCCGTATTGTTTCCGAAAAATTCCTTATAAAATGCTCCCGTATAGCCCATGAGTGCGGAAATATCGAGTTGCAGCAACATGACGATCCGCGCCAGGTCGACGGGATTAAAAGCAATCAGAACCAGCGTCACCTTCTCCAGCGGGTAATCATTAAAACTGTAGATCACCCATAGCAGAAGGCCGTCATACAGCAGGGAAAAATAGAACCAAAAAAGAAGCGCTATCCCGATAGCCTTGGCTTTATCACGGGTCAGTACGGAGGAGAGGAAAGCAAGGGATACAAAAACCAGTGTGAGGATCACACCCGTAAGCAACAAGGTGATGATACTGGGATCGGCGCCGAACAACAACGCCGGGAAACCAACTCCCGTAACGTAGGCCATACACAACGCTATGGAAACGGACAGGTACTCGCCAAAGAATATCACCTTACGGTTTATCGGCTGAGCCAGCATCAATTCGATAAATTCGTACGAATTGAAAAAATGAATCGTGGTGAAAACGACACTTATCAAGGGCACCACCATCAACACCACGTTCAGTAAACTCAGAACAACTTTAGCTGAGTCGCTGTCGATCTGAAACATGGCGAAGGTGCTAATCATCAGGAACAGGGTATACAGGAGGATAAACCTCGTACGGAGGAGATCATAAAATATATACTTGATTACCTGTGTCATGTTAATCTGCGATTGAGTCTAATAATTCTTTCTGACGGATCAATGTAGCGATAGCCTTGCCCAGTCGTTTTTCATTGGTTTCCTCCTTCAACGCATCGATCGTATTGTTATACTGCAGCTTTCCCTCAAAGATGTAGAGGATATCGGTAGCCAGTTCATCGAGGTCATTCAGGATATGGGATGTGATCAGGATCAACTTCCCCTTAACTTTCTCACCGTGGATTTTTTCCTTCAGTATTTCCGCTGAGACGGGGTCCAGGCCTGCGGTGGGTTCATCCAGCACGAGAACAGGTGGATTAAAAAGAAATGCGAGGGCAGCACTCACTTTTTGCCGTGTCCCGCCCGATAAGGAATGCATCTTTTTGTCGTACATCTTATAGAGTCTGAATGCATCGATCAGCTCATCATCCGTTTTTTCGCCAGATGGCCGGATGTTTTTCATCATATCGATGAGCTGACCGATACTGATATTATCGGGATACCTTCCGATCTGGGGCATATAGCCAATCTTTTCGCGGTACTTCCATTCGTTGGAAATACTTTTTCCATCAAAGATGATCTCACCCGACGTCGGTACAACCAATCCCAGCAGGCATTTTATCAGCGTTGTCTTGCCGGAACCGTTTGGTCCGATCAGGGCATAACTTCTCGAAGGTTTCACTTCCAGGTTCACCTGATCCAGGGCAGTCAGCTTCCCGAATTTTTTACATATGTTGTTGAACGAGATCATAAGGTTTCATTGACGGTGAATCATCTTTCAGGTTCTCGGGTGTCATCGCCGGTATCGCTTTTTCAGCGCGATCCATCAGAAACACAAGGAAACTTCGCCATAACAATACGGCAGTCGGAATACGCTCGACGATCATTCCGTACATGCTCACCGGCCTGAACGGAACATCTCCAACGGAATCCTTATTGAGATCGTATCCTTCATACTTATCCCAGTAGTTGCTATTGATGTTATTCAGTACCAGTGTTCCATTGGTGACAAGGTCAAACGTATTAGCCTTGAAATTATTCCGGTGAAAGACGTTATCATCACAACTTGCCTGGAGCCTGACGGCGTAACCGTTTTTTGCGAATGTATTTTCAATGAACTCGATCCTGCTGCTGCCTTCCATATAAATTCCGACAGAGTTCGTCGTGAACCGGTTGCCAATCACAAAACTGTCGCGGATATCTTTCAGCAACAGCCCATACGATGACGATCCCCAGTTATGTTCGAAAGTATTGCCGATCATCTTTACGCCCTTCGTATACATAACCGCCACGCCTGCACCGTTGTTGATGAAAGAATTATTCCTGTATTCGTCGTTGTGTGAAAACATAAAGTGAAGGCCGTACCTCAGGTTACCTTCGCTGTGGTTGTTTGTAATAAGTGAATGGGTTACAAACTCGAAATATATGCCATCGCGATGGCCCCTTATGGTGTTATTGTGAACGGTTATCATCTCACATTTCCAAAGGTGGATTCCATTTCCGATCTGGTGCTCCGCCTGTGCGCTGGCCTGCAGTTGGTTGCCTTCTATCCGCGACCGGGAAGAATTCGCAAAATATATTCCAAAGAATGTGTTTTCAAAGCGGTTATCCACGATACGGATATCCGAAGCATCCAAGACTTTGATCGCCGCAAGGTCGTTGATACTGGCCACACCTGTGTCGATAAACTTTAAGCCGGTGATCACAACACTATCGGAAACGACCGTAAAGATCTCATATTTGTTCTCTCCGTCCAATATCGGAAAGCCCTCTCCGATCAGCGAAACAGGTCGACGAAGAATGATATTTCCCTCGCGGTAAACACCCGGTTGAATTAGGATTGTATCGTGCGGAAGACAGAGGCTAATACCCTTCGCAATGGAATGAATTTTTTCTTTTGGCCCCACCCGGATAACGGTTGCATGAGTGTTCAGGGTGAACAGGAAAAATGAAATGCAAAACATGAGATCGTACATTCTCATCTGAAATCAGTTTTGGTTAAGCAGGCTGAGAACACCGTTCCAATCCATGACTTTGCCTTGCCATTCCTTGTTGGGGATCTCAACTTCGTCGCGGCTGGAAAATGCGGCGACCTGGCTTGCCATCGGACTTCTGATCTTGGCAGCGTAGACATAGACCGCGCTCTGCGCGTCGATCAATACTTCCGGCTGCGCAAAATCGATCACCAGGCTCCCGGCGATATTTTCCTGCGGTTCATAGTCGGAGTTATAAAAACTTATCATGCAATTCAGGTCGTCAAATTTATAAACCTTGCCCTTTCGTGTGACGATCTCCGCGCCGAACTTCTTGTCCATCAGGGTCATCTTGCATGTATAACATCCGTCCTTTCCATAGACGAGGGGTTCAGGGCTCTGGCTGCAGGCGAGAAGAAAAAGTGATAACGAAAGAAGTGAAAGTATCTGTTTCATAATTTTTTTTTCACAAAGAACAATTCATAAACAAGTACGGCTGCCGTTAGAAGTCCGGCGGCCAGGAACATCCATCCGCCGACATCGGGTCCCGAGAACGCGGTGAAATTCAGCAGTTGTTTCGTTCCGATGAGGGGTGGCTGATATGCCATTCCCGGAACGACAATAGGCGCCTTCGGATCGAGATTATGGCCGTAATCGTATCCCCACAGATAAAAATCGGTTAATGCTCCCGCTCCTGCCGCGGCGATAAGAAGCATGTAAATCCAGAGGATCGTACGTTTGCCGGCAATGGCGGTGACTATACCCGCCCCGATAATGAACGCGACGATATAGATCATGTACTGAAACTCCGGGAACATATCAACTTCGATATGTTTCATCCCGATGTAGTGATTCAATGCACTGATAATCTTCACATCCCCCGAAAGGGTATTGATCCATATCTTCATTTCAAGGCCTTCCGGATATTGTGGCGCCCACATGAGGATCTGCCAGAGCGGAACAAAATAGGCAGATACCATCAGCAATGCGGACAGCGCAATGATACCGCGTGAGACTGGTTGCAAGTTGTTCATTCGTTGTTTGTTTTTAAGTCAGCCCCGCTCCCCGCAAAGGGAACGGAGCCTTCAACCTGTAAACTATTGCAGTTTACTTACCTGTGCCCGCTGCCGGTTCTTCAACCACACCGGTTGAAAATTTCAAAGGTGTTTTACTACCTGCCGGTGAAACGCGGATATAACCTGACATCTCCTGGTGAAGGGCGGAGCAGAAATCCGTGCAATAGAAAGGAGATACACCCGCCGCCAGCGGCTTCCACTTCAGCGTTTGTGTTTCTCCGGGCATGATCAGTATCTCTGCGTTGGCAGCACCTTTGACTGCGAAGCCATGAGGCACATCCCAGTCCTGTTCGAGGTTTGTAACATGAAAGAATACATCATCGCCGACCTGCACACCTTCGATATTGTCCGGGGTTAAATGTGAACGGATAGCCGTCATGTACACATGTACCTGGTTTCCTTTCCGTTCAACACGCGCCTGACCTTCGCCCTTTGCGGCGTATGGATTTTCATTTTCCTCGATCTTGTAGATCTTCGTTGAACCCGCCGAAATCATACTTGCCGGAATAGCTTCCGCATAGTGTGGTTCACCCGTTGTGGGGAAGTCGAGGAGTAATCTCATTTTATCTCCGGAAATATCGTATAACTGTGCGGATTGCGTGAGCTCCGGACCTGTCGGCAGGTAACGGTCTTTAGTGATCTTATTGTAGGCGATAACGTATTTGCCATGTGGCTTTGATGTGGGGCCGCCGGGAACACTGAGGTGTCCGATGGAGTAGTAAGTAGGGACCCTGTCCAGGATCTCCAGTGTTTTTACATTCCACTTCACAATTTCAGATGACACGAAGAAGGATGTATAGGCATTTCCTTTCTCATCGAATTCGGTATGAAGAGGACCAAGGCCCGGTTTCTTTACTTCACCGTGCAACGCCGCTTCGTACTTTATTACCGGTATCCCGTTAAAATCACCTTCGAATGTCTTTTGAGCGATGGCATTCTGGATTTTTGAAAAAGAAAAGACGGGCATCATCGCGGCCAGTTTTCCGCTACCTACGATATACTCTCCGGAAGGATCGACGTCACAACCGTGCGGCGATTTCGGACAGGGAATAAAATAGACGATATCCGCCAGTTCCTGAACGTCCAGTACCGTTACCTCTTCTTCTATCGTGGAAGTTGCCGAATGCGTCTTTTCACTGTACACATTGTGTGCATATTTGACTTTTTCAATTTTTCCTTTGCCCTGAGCCAGGTACTCCTCGGCTTTTTTCCAGTTCACAGCCATAATAAAGTCTTTATCTTTCTGGGAAGCATTTACTTCCAGCAGTGTATAAGCCTGTTCCGTATTGTAACAGGAAAAGAAAAACCATCCGTGCGACGGGCCTTTTCCAGCGCGGCTCAAATCGAAATTAAAGCCCGGTGTACGCAGCTGAAACGCGATATTCATACGTCCTGTCTGCGGATCAACCTTGATAAAACTAATCGAGCCTTTGAAATTTTCCTTGTATGAATCGATCGGAACATCTTTTCCACCCATGGGAATACTAAAACGCGTTCCGGCAACCAGATACTCCGTGTTTTCAGTAATAAAGGGCGAGGAGTGATTTCCTCCGCTATTGGGGATTTCAAGGATTTCTTCTGTTCTGAAAGACTTGAAGCTCACGCGTGCTACGCGGGGTGTATTATTGCCGTTTGCAAAAATCCACCGGCCATCGTGTTCTCCTTTTGTTGTCGACAAAGCAATATGATGAAGGTCATCCCAGGGCACGAACCCATTCGAGGTATTCAGCATCGGTTTTGTCTCTTCACTGAACCCGTATCCGCTTTCGGGTGACACGGAGAACACGGGTAAAATTCTGAACAGCCTTCCGGACGGAATACCGTACACTCCAATCTGACCGTTAAAGCCACCCGACACGATATTGTAGAATTCGTCATACTTGCCGGGGGCGACGTATACTTTCGATGCGGCGTCGCCTATGGCAACATCAGCCGGTGCCTGCGGCTTGCAATTATACAGGGATACAGACGTCGTACCGATCAACAGCGCGACGAACAGGTTTTTTATATTTTTCATTTTTCGGGGTTTATTTATTATTTCTCGCCGTCATTTTGTCGCATGAATTCCAGAATATCACGCGCATCACCAATGGAAACGTTCTGGTTCGGCATACGCATGAGACAAAGCTCGAGCAGCTTTTGCGCTTCAGGGTCCTTATCGAGCATGATATCCACATTGGTGACCATATTCATGATCCACTCAGGCTTTCTTCTCTTCGTTACATCCTTCCATCCCGGCCCGACTACACGCTGATCGTTGAGTTTATGACATGCCTGGCACTTCATTTCATAGATCGCTTTTCCTCTTCCGATCCGTTCCTGTTCCAGCGGGCTGTTCAAGGTTACCGTTGTTACCTGGCCAATGCCCTTGGTTATATCGGTATTCTCCGCTACCGCATTTTCTTTGGGCGCCTCGGTGCCGGCGTTCGATTCCACAGGTTTATCTGGCGCGCATGCCCCCGACAAAACCACAATGAGAAAAGGAATTATTAACTTTTTCATAGCGTGTTGTTAAGTTTTGGTTATAGTCTACAAGTGCTTTTTCGAATGCTAAAGTAGTACGGTCGTAAAGGCCATTCGTATGATCGAGATCACAAGAAAAATGTGATCTTATGCACCCGCTCGGTTCTATTCTATGATTGCAGCTATCCCGGGGTAGACGAGTAAGTTACGGCATTTTCGGAGGGATTCCGGCATATATCCGGAAATGTATATTTACCTGGATTTCGGGGCGAAAAATCCCCATACAAAAAATACCATACCAATCACCAGTAACAACGAAAAGAAGCCCGTTAACAGGGTTGCATCGATAAATAAGAGCTTTTTTAGAAACGATAAGCTACCGCCAAGCATCGCAAGTTCCATGCCTCCAAAGCCTGAAAGTACAAGTGTCAGGCATACGCCTGATCGTAACTTCACCCACCCCTGTTCAATATACCAGGCCATCAGAAAAAATGTAATCGTTCCTATCAGCACAAGGTGAAGGTATGCGATAATAAACGGTCGGGTTTCATAAGCCAGTCTGGCAATTGACGGATGGACGGAAAGGAGTTGTAGCAGAGCTTTCAAACCGAATGATGCCAGCGAAATCATCATCAATACTTTCGCCACCCTATCGATTCTCAGCTTGATTCTCCGTATGAGAACTATAAAATAGAAAACAAACAACAATTGAAGCAGGGCACCTGTTAGTCCCAGCACATTAAAGAACCAGCCCGGATCCGCCCAGAGCACGGACAAAAAGTAACCCGGAAAAAGCGAGATGAATAAGATCCGTCCGGCTCTTTTTACTTTCGTATGGTCCTGCAAATAATCACGGTCTTCCAGGAGTTTCAGGAAAAGGCTCAGCACGCCGAAAACAAAGACCCCGTTATACTGAAAATGCAAATAATAGTAGACAGCGAAGTAATACCATTTTGTCTGCGCCAGACCGTTTGCAGCGATGGGCCCAACGGCGAGAACACCGGCGGAGGAAATAGCAAAAAGGATCAACGATTTTTTTGCAAACCAATGTGATGCTGTTTCGGGTAGCATTCCCGTGTCCCTGAAAAACCAATACGTGCAAATCCAGATCGCCAGGGTATGCAACGCAGACAGTGAGATCGAAACCGGGCCGTATCCCTGGAGAGGAAAAGAGACAAGCATACCCGCAAGGAGTACCTGAATAAAGAAAAATAAATATCTGTAGCGTTTGGCCTGATAAAGGTTAAAATGCCAGATGTATGCCAGTAGCAATACATTAAAAATCCAGCCCAGAAACATTATGTGGGAGTGGGCATGCAGCCAATAAGGAAATTCAAGCCACTCGAGAGGTGAAACGAAATGCCAGCGAAGTAACAAGCCGATACAGGATGCGACCAGGAAAAAAACGAGAGGAATACTAAACTGCGTTTTCATAACGGACCTTGCAGATTGTACTGATGAATAGAACCATAAAATGCAACGTTTTGCTGCCAGCCATGATCCAGCCGCTTAATGTTCTTACCGGGTAAGGTAAGACCGTTACGTCCGCCAGCACACTATTCAATCTGGATCGTCCAGCCCATCCGTATGAGACCCACGGCCTATTTTTTCAGGACCAAGCCACGGTATCCGCCGCTCAGTTTCCTTTCAGGACGTATGTGTTTCCCGCACTGGTTGTCAGATCGTACTGATAAGACATGCTGGTACCTGGCGAAGGAGTACCGGATGACTCCGGTAAAACGGGTTTATAAAACGGGTTTTTATTCTCGCCTTTTGCTTTCTTCAACGATGGCGCTGATCGCAATGGTTGATGAACCAGCACACGGGTATTTCCGCCCAGTGCCGAATGGATCTTTACTTCCTTCACTTTCCCATTCATCCATTGTATATCCACCGTAAAGCCACCGCGGGCTTTCAAACCCGTTACACGGCCATTGCTCCATTCGTCTGGCAATGCCGGAAGAATATGGAGAACGCCGTCATGGCTCTGGATCAGCATCTCAACAATTCCCGATGTACCACCGAAATTTCCATCGATCTGAAAGGGCGGATGTGCATCGAGCAGGTTCGGGTAGGTACCACCGCCGTTCGCGTAGTTGGTGCCCTCTACACCCGTCAGTTTAAGTTGCTCGCGGATAAGTTTATGCGCATGGTTTCCGTCATGTAGTCTCGCCCATATATTTATCTTCCATCCTTTGCTCCAGCCTGTTCCTCCATCGCCGCGTAACTCCATTGATTTTCGCACGGCAGCCGCAAACTGAGGTGTGTGAAGAGCAGAAATCTGTCGCCCCGGAAATAATCCGAACAAGTGAGAAATATGGCGGTGCTGCGGATCCTCATCCTCCCAGTCTTTATACCATTCCTGAAGGTTACCCTTCCGGCCTATCTGCAGGGGAAACAGTTTACTCCGCTTTTCGATGAGTAAATTCCTGAACTCCGCGTCCGTTGCCAGATGTTCGGAGGCCTGTATCACGTTGGTGAACAAATCCCAGATGAGGGACATATCCATTGTGGTCGCGACGGATATTGAACCCTTAAATCCTTTGTCGGTGATAAAAAAATTCTCGGGCGATGATGACGGCGCCGTCACCAGCTTTCCATTCCCGTCTTCGATCAGCCATGCCGAGCAAAACAGTGCTGCTTCTTTCATGACCGGGTAAACATCCATCAAGTATTTTTTATCGCCCGTAAACTGGTAGTGTTCCCATAAATGCTGGCACAGCCACGCACCGCCTACTGGCCAGTTAGCCCAGGAAGGACTTCCGCTCATCGGGTTGGTTGTCGCCCAGATATCGGTATTGTGATGTACGGTCCAGCCCGGCGCATGATAAAAGTTTTTTGCCGTTTCCCGTCCCGTCACTGCAAGATGTTGAACGAGGTCCAGCAACGGGGTATGCAGTTCCGATAAATTGCCGGACTCCGCCATCCAGTAATTCATCTCAGCGTTGATATTGGTTGTAAAATTACTGCTCCACGGAGGACGGACATGGTTGTTCCATATTCCCTGAAGATTGGCCGGAATCCCACCGGGGCGCGACGAAGATATGAGCAGGTAACGACCGTATTGAAAGTACAACGCCTCGAGGCCGGGATCTTTTGTACCCTCTGCATACCGAGTCAATCTTTCCACCAGGGGAACTGTCGACAAAGAAGGTCCATCCAGTTTTAGCGTTACCCGGTTGAAATATTTCGTGTAATCCGCGATGTGATCCCTCTTTAATTCGTCAAAACTCCGGGCGAGTGCTTTGGCGAGGTAATCCGCTGCCAGTTTACTTTCGTCTTTTCCGTCTTTGTCCGGGCATTTATCATAACCGTTGTAGCTGGTCGCGGCGGACAGAAGCAACAACACCTCCGTTGCGCCGGAAACGTGGAGGCCTGTCTCATCCGTCGTGATCGTACCATCCTCGCTCCGTGCCTTTACACGGAGTTCAAACCGCATACCTTTACAATTTGCCGCATCGTTGTAAACGACAGGGATCTGCATCGTCTGCATATAACTTGGATCCGTGTGCGACGGGGCACGTCCTTTCATAACCAGTTCGCTGGAACTGATCACATCATTTTTCACTTCGAGAGGACTTTGCGTACGGGCTGTGAATGTCAGTCCGTTCTTTTTACCCGAACGGAGGCGAATGACGATTACCTGGTCGGGAGCGGAAACAAATACCTCGCGTGTGTATTCCACACCCCCCACGGAAAAGCGGGTGGTCGCGATCGCATTGGAAATATCCAGGTCCCGGTAATAGTTCTCCGGAGTGCCGTCAAGGTTCTGCCGGATGACGATATCACCAAGCGGTTCATAGGATTCGGTGAATGGCCCTTGCAGTTTCGTCGCCAGTTTCTCCGCAGCTTCGTAGTCTTCCCGCAATAGCGCTTCTCTTATAGCCGGCAGGTTGCGGACAGCTCCGGGATTAGGGTTTGTATTTACCGGCCCGCCCGACCACAAGGTTTCTTCATTCAATTGAATGAGTTCCTCGTCCACTTTTCCAAATACCATGGCGCCGAGTCTTCCATTACCTACCGGCAGGGCCTCGTTCCAGTTACGGGCGGGAGTATCGTACCATAATTTAAGGTCATTCTGCGCAAGCGATGGCAAGGCAAAAAAAATCGCGAGGATCGGAAGAAAAATAGCCGGGATTCGAACGGTGGTCATGGTTAAGTCTGTTGATGTATGAACGACCGAAGATAATAAAACCACGGCGAATTGCCAGCCAGTGACACCGTGTTCTATCTCACCGGCCGCTATTTTACATCAACATACTCAAAGTCGATACTTGACGGGTCATTCTCGATACGGCGTTTCGTAACATGACCGTGCGAATTGTATTCATATGAAAATTTTTGCTCCGCACCTGTGCCATTCTCATGCGTCAGGCGGACGAGGCGGGGATTGTTCCGGAAGAAACGAACCGTTGGATGCTGTAAATTATTCAGGAACAGGTATTCGGGGTTAAACTTAGCATCAAAGTCGTGGTAAGTGATAGTTGTCCTGAGCTGAAATGCATCTTCCTCGTAAATGAACTGCCGGGTTTCAATGAGGTTGTGGTTAGCGTTGTAAGCATACCGGTATTGGGTAACCGGTATCAATTGTTTTTTTTCTCCGCTGTCCCGCCAGGTAATATCGCTTATCAGCTGCGCCTCGGTATCATAAGAGTATGCATGGAACTCTTTCAACGAATCGCCAACGAACATGCTGGTCTCGGTCAGTTCTCCCTTTTTCCCATAGGTGTATTGAAACGACCAGATGGTGTTATCCCGGGACTGAATCTCTTTCAGCCGGTTGCCTTCATAGATAAGGTCGTGAACATTTTCGAAGGTGCCTTCTTCGGGGTAGGTAACCCCGGAAACAAGGGTTGTCACTTTTCCCTGGTCGTCATATTGCAAGATCCGGTAACTTAAGCCTCCGGCGAAGTGATGTGTTAATTTTGCAGCCCGTATGTCCGGCTCCGATGGCTGAACGGTATGGTCTTCGCAAGCCGACAATAAAATAACCCATAACAGGGGAAGCAAATAAGATGAGGATGAGGGTCTCATGGTTTTTTTTCTGTCAGACAAGAGTAACGGGAAAAAGGTTGGAAAGGATTCTATTTTTTTCAGGAAACATTCTTTTCTTACGAAAGATCATTCGAAATATTTCCCCACGCCGTTGTTCGATTTTCGCGTCGTGCACCGGATGTTAACAACGATGGACACACCCGTGCAGTGAAAGCTCATTCAGCGGAGAAAATACAAGAAGGGATCGTGAGGTAAAACCGGGCGTTTTTTATATTTTCATAAAAACAGAAACCCAGGCCCGCCGGACCAAATATGACCACCCACTCTCCCAACCCCGTGTGCCTGAACTGCAGCACGCCTTTGACCGGAAACTTTTGCGTCGAATGCGGGCAAGCGGCGAACACCCATCGTTTCACGCTCAGGCACATCATGCTGCATGATATGATTCACGGGCTCATACACATCAACAAAGGTTTCTTTTTTTCCGTCAAGGAGCTTTTTACCCGGCCAGGTACGTCCACGAGGGAATATGTGGAAGGAAAACGGGTCAATCACCTCAATTACCTTTCACTGCTGGTGATCATCATCCTCGCGTATTCTCTCGTCGAACATGCTACTCCCTTTCACTATGCAGATCTGAGCGATACGGACAAGGAGGTGATGAATTCGATGGAGTTATTGTTAAAAGACCATCCCAAAATTCTTTTCATCGGCGTCATCCCGATTTACGCATTGTTCAGTTTTCTTTTTTTCAGGAGAGCAAAACAGAACTATGCCGAACACTTCGTCCTGAATACATTCAAGGCATCGGCTAACCTCGTGCTAAACATTATTTTCATCGCGATTGTCTCTTTTGTCAAGAGTGCCGCCGTTGTTGGCGGAATCAATCAGGCCCTTAGTGTAATCGTATTGGGATACGCCACATTTTTCTACTATCAGTACTTTTCCGTTTTTTACCGGAACAAGATACTCCTTGTTCTCAGAAGCTTTCTCTGTTCCTTATTGTCCACTCTGCTGGTTGTCGGAATAGTTGTGCTGTACCTGTATAAGACCACCGGTAAAGCCTAGCTGACCGTTATACGTTCATCATCCGCGGACATAGTCCGGCGGTCGATGCCGATATCTGAAAAATCACGACAGTGTAAACGCCGGAAGGTACATGATCTTGCCGCCTTGTTTTGCCGATTCGTGAGCCAGTATTCCAACGCAGGTGATATTCGCCGATTGTACGGCGTTGGGATAAAGTACGGATTTATTAACCAATGCATCTACGAAAACATGAACGAGGTGCGGATGTGAACCGCCATGTCCCGCTCCCTGCGTAAACGAGAGGTGCTGATGATCATCCGCATCGTATACACCTTTTGTGGTAAAACGCTGAATGGGCTGCGGCAGGCGTTCGGCGTAATCCGGACTGTGGACTTCTTCCGGGATTTCCGGTTCGGGTCGTTTAGCCGTGTGAAGCACCAACGGCTGTCCTTCGATCAGGGGCCACTCCACGGACTTTTTCGAGCCGTAAACTTCGAAACTTTCCCGGTACTGGCGCGCCACATCGAACAACGAGCGGTATACATGCGCGCTCAGGTCGGAATTCCTGAATTTGATATGAGCCGTCTCTACAGCATAAGGCGAGTTGTAATGGTGATGAAGCTCTTCCCGGATGGTTCCAGATCCAAAACAGGATACGTACTCCGCTTCGCCTCTGACCAATCCTAACACCGGACCAACGCAATGTGTCGCGTAATACATCGGTGGTAACCCAGGCCAGTAGTTGGGCCATCCATCCATGTCCTGCTGGTGACTGGCTTTTATAAACTGAACCTTGCCCAGTTCTCCTTTATCGTACAATTCCTTCATAAAAAGAAATTCCCGCGCATAGACCACCGTTTCCATCATCATGTACGTGAGTCCCGTTTCTTTCGTAAGGCGGACGATCTCCTCGCACTCTTCCACTGTTGTGGCCATCGGAACGGTGCAGGCCACGTGTTTGCCCGCCTTGAGCGCCTTTATCGACTGGATGGCATGGTCGGGGATAGGTGTGTTGATATGTACGGCGTCTATTGATTTGTCGAGTAATAGTTCATCGTAAGAGGTATACCTTTTTTCGATCCCGAATGCATCCCCGATCTCATGAAGTTTTTTTTCATTCCGCTGGCAAATTGCCATGAGGTTGGCATCCGGGTGTTTTTTATAAATAGGAATAAATTCAGCGCCGAACCCAAGGCCTATAATGGCGACATTGATCTTTTTATTGCTCATAATTTTCGTTGGTAAACAATTCTTTTAAAAACGCAATTCCTTCGGACGCAAATCCGTCCTGGCTTGCCGCCAGGTTTTTCCAGATGCATACGGCGCCCGCAAGCTCCTTAATTTCAGGTGTAAAACTTTCAATTGAAACGGCACCCGTATATTTTATTTTCTCAAGGCCCGAACGGAAGGATTGCCAGGGTGTTAGTCCGGTGCCCGGTGTGCCGCGATAATTTTCAGATACCTGAACGTGGATGAGATTATTCCCCGCAGTCAGTATGGCCTGCTCGATGTCACGCTCCTCGATGGCCATGTGAAAACCGTCCAGCAATATTTTCGCCGACGGATGACCGATATCATTAACCAACCTCACGACGTCGGCTGCCGTGTTCACCAGGTCCGATTCAAATCTGTTCAACGGCTCGAGGGCGATCATCAGGCCATGCTGTTGAGCCTGCTCGCATACCCGGCGCAAATTTTTAACAGCACGGTTCCATTCGACCAGGCGTTGCTCCGGTGAAACCATACGGGCTTTTCCCACGGCCGAGTACATCGGGCCGGCAAGGAATTTTGCATCCAGCTGGTTACAGAGGTCGAAACACTGCCAGATGTATTCGAAACAGTTTTCATGAACGGCCGGGTCGTCGTGTGTCAGGTCCCGAGTCGGACCAAACGCGGCACAGGCGATACCTTTAAGTCCGTTGTGATCCAATGCTTCTTTTACTTTTTTACCATCGATCCTTTCCGGATATTCTATGGGTATCTCGACCGCGTCATACCCCATTGATCTGATCTTGGGGAACAAGGCGATCGTATCCGTCGTAAAAGGTGACGTCCATAGCCAGGTACTCACGGCAAATTTGATGGGCTGACTCACGATAGTGTTTTTAATTAACAGTTATTTTGACTTTACTTTCATCAATCCATTCATCAGCGACCAATGCCCCGGAAAAGTACATACATAGGGATAGTCACCTGGATCATTTGGCGCGACAAACCGGAGGATCTCGGTTTGTTCCGGGTTGACGAGCTTCGTTGAAAAAAGGACTTCAGGGATAGCGGGAACATAATTCATTTCCGCGCCCTTCGGATCTGTGGCAAGTTTATCGGCGGCGGCTCCCACCACCTTCAAGGTACCCTGACGTGCGATCACCAGGTTGTGCTGCATGAAGTCGGGGTTTTCAAAAACGATCTCCACGGGTTTGCCGGCTTCCACCACGAATGTTTTCAGGTCGTACTTCATCTCGTTCTTGATTACTTTGATCCTGATGACGGTAGCATCTTTCGCGGTTGCTACAGTTTCCGTTTGGCCGGGAGCTGCATCCACTCCGTAGTGTTTCATAAAAACTTCGGCGAGCGGTATTTCCCTGAAAATATTCTTACGTGTCGCGCTGTATTCTTTTTCAACATCGTAACGCCATTCGCCATCCAGCGCAATTTTTTGTGCTCCTGCCTGGAGGAACATTTCTTCGGGTTTGCCGTGTATTCCACCTCTGCCTCCTTTATCCTCCACCCTGATTGCGATCGAATTTCTGCCTGCTTTTAATGTGCCGGCGGGAATCTCATAAACCCGGCTCACATTATATTTTACTTCACTCACACCAACCTGAACGCCGTTTATCCAGGTAATATCGGATTCATCGATCGGTCCAAGTGACAACGTAGCTTTTCTGCCGGCCATGTTTTTGGGAACGTCCATATCCCGGCGGAACCAGATAAGTCCGTCGATTTCCAATCCCGCTTTTTCGATCGTCTGGGGAAGGGTCATGGTTTTCCATGCCGTAACATCCAGTTCCGCAGCTTCTCGTGTTACCGGTCCGGCCGGTTTCGGCGCTTCATAACCGGGATGCGCCTTGATGTACATATCCTTGAATCCTTCCTGATGGTGCGCCGCCGCCACATAGGTAGCCTTTGACAGCCAGTCATCGTCGACGATCGTTTTGTCTTCACTTAGTGCATACAATTTCTTTCCAAGTTCAACCGAAGGTGTCAGTTTCACCAGGGAGATAATGGCAGCGAGCCGTACGCCCGGATCCTTGTCGTCAAGGATTCCCGACTTTGTCACGGTCTCTTCATTCATTCCTGTTTTCGACAGGATCTGAACGGCGGCCTTCCTCACACCCGGTGCCGGATGCTTCAGCGCATTAACGACTTCCATATACGCCACACTGTTTTCCGTGATCAAACCAAGACCATCCAGTGCCCACAGTGCGTGCAAGGCGGCAAAGTTATTTCCTTCCGCGTCAGTTTTTTTATTCTTCACGAGATCCAGAAGGGGATCCTGCAGGTCTTTATCGGCACGTTCAACGATCAACCGCTGGGCTGTCATTCTCCAAAAGAGGTTATCGTTTTCAAGGGCATCAACCAGATCTCCCGGATTTTGTGTGCTCAGCTGCATGGGACTGAAAGGTTTCATGTCCCGGTGGACAATACGCCAAACACGGCCGTGGGATCTGTCGCGAAGGGGGTTTTCATAAGCGTTGCCGCCACCGTTCACGGCCTGGAACCCTCCACGGTCGGGTGTAGGGGTAGGGTTATGCTGTATGATGAAATTGTACCAATCCAGTACCCACACCGTTCCATCGGGTCCGACCTTGGCCTCGACGGGGGATACCCATTCATCCGCGCCGGCAAAAATATTCCAGGCGTCTTTCTCCACAAAACCGGCGCCATCCTTCTCGATACGGGCCATGTGCACAAGGTGGCCTGTAGGTTCACATACAAAGGCCACGTTCCTGAATTTTTCAGGATACGCCCTTGCCGTATAAAAGCTATGGCCGGATGCCGCCGTAAATCCGCCGAATACATCCACCTGCCTTACTTTGTCGGTGATGGGATGCATGGCGTAATGTCCATCGATCTTCTGACTTCCGATCACGATACCCTGCACCCCTTGCGACTGTTCCTTTGTAATACCCATAAACACACTGTGCGTATTGTTCGCGGTGGAACCGAATACATCGTTGTTTTCCGTAAAGCCAAGCCCCCATGTATTGTTGCTGGTGCGTGTCAGGAATTCAAAACTTGAAACATCGCGGGCAAAACGGTAGAAGCCTTGCGCGAAGTCGTACGTTTGCCCCGCAACCGTTCCCTTAAACCCGGAATAACCTACGGTACCCCATATCTGGTTGTCGAATCCGTACTTCAGATTGGAAGGACCCGCGTGCGTATCGAACGTGCCCCATCCTTCGATGATGATTTCACGAACATCCGCTTTATCGTCGCCGTTGGTATCCTTCAGGAATAAAAAGTACGGAGCCTGCGAAACGATGATACCGCCGTTTGCAAATACAAGGCTGGTGGGGATATTAAGTTTATCGGCAAAGACCGTAAACTTATCAGCCTTCCCGTCACCATTGGTGTCTTCACATATTTTTATCCTGTCGTCGCCGACACCTTCTTCATCGCGAACTGTATTGGGGTAGTCAACGGTTTCGATAACCCAAAGCCGGCCTTTCTCATCCCAGTCCATAGCAATGGGATTGATGATATCCGGTTCCGAAGCGAACAGCTCGAAGTCAAAACCCGACGGTACCTGTATCAGCTTCGCCGAAGCTTCGGGTGACAACGGTTCCTGGAACCGCGGAGCAGGGTTCCTTTTTTCGTAGTTGGGAATACCGGCTTCATCACGATAAGTGAGCTTCGGTATGGTAGTCCTGAATTCTTCCCACTGTTTTTTTACGGCATCACCCACAGCCCATACGATGCCTTGTTTCATGAGCTGGTGAAATCCCGGATTGTTCCATGTGCGCTCATCATGCCCGTAAGCTGTGTAAAAAACTCTTCCCTTCCCTTGCGACCTTACCCAGGTCCACGGCTCACGGTGGTCGCCTTCCACCCTTTCCATTAAAGTAGTGCGATCGTCCGTAAGCAGGTGATGAACGTAGGTTTCATCCCAGGTAGCGAACTCAGCCAACGACTGCATCGACGGGTGCTCTTTATTGATGATCGATGCGGTAAACACAGCAGTATCGTGTTTGTGGAACTGGCCACCCACGAGGTTCACAAATTTTTCAGAATTACGGAAGCAATAACTCGCGCAATGGATGGGAATAAACCCTTTTCCATCCTCCACAAAGTTCAACAACGCTTTCTCCTGGCTGGCGCTGATCGAATCATGATTCGCATAGAGGATCAAACCGTCATAGTATGAAAGGGTCTCGGGGTTGAGATCGTCCGGATCATCCGTATAGGTAAGGTTAATTCCCTCCGAGGCAAGTGACGGACTGAGCAGCGGCATGTACCGCGCCGAATTATGGTGCTCGCTGTCGTGCCCCAGGAACAGGATCTCAATTTTCCTTGGTCCATCGGCCAGCCGTGGTTTACCTGTCTGACAGGCATAAAACAACGTACTCAATATTATTAATATAGCGACGGTATAACATGCTCTCATAACCAGTCAGGGTGTTAGTTGAATCAAATGTGGCCAAAAAAAGCCGCAATCGATTCCTGTATTTTGTCCTGTTTTGACTGTATTTTATCATGCTATTATGATCTAAGGACATTTTTATGATAATTGAGTATCTTTCCCGCAGCATTCAACCCTACGTCCATGCAGCCTGCCATTCAGAAATCTCCCATCTCACCGTCGCAGGCATTCAAGATCCGGCATCTGAAAGAGCCTCACTTTGACGCGAACTGGCACTTTCATCCGGAGTACCAGCTGTTTGTGGTATTAAAAGGATCGGGAACACGTTTTATCGGCGACCATGTGGCGGCATTCCGCGAAGGGGACCTGGTATTTACAGGGCCGGACCTCCCCCACGTATGGCGCAGCGACCCGGAATATTTTGAAGGGAATCCGCTTTGCTGGACGGAAGGAATCGTGGTGTATTTTCACGAGGATTTTCTCGGAAAGCAGCTCCTGGAAAAAAATGAGCTGTACCGGGTTCGTCAGCTTTTTTCAAAAGGCAGGCATGGCCTGGAAATAACGGGGGCTACACGCGATCATGTGACCGGTCTCATGCAAACGCTGCTCACCGCAACCGACTTCGAAAGTGTTATCCTGTTGCTGAACATTCTAAACATCCTTGCCCACACTGTGGAATGCCGCCTGTTGTCCAGCGAAGGATATACCAACTCCCTGAAAGAATCCGACACCGAAAGGATGAACAGGGTCCACGCTTATGTGATGAAAAACTTCCGGAACAGGATCACCCTGGAGGAAGTAGCCACGATCGCCAACATGACACCTACTTCCTTTAGCCGCTACTTTAAGACGCATGCCAACAAAACGTTCTCGGAATTCTTAATGGAGATCCGCATCGGTTATTCCTGCAAACTGCTGATCGAGAAAAAAATGAACATTTCCCAGGCGTGTTATGAAAGCGGCTTCAACACCCTTTCGAATTTCAACCGTCAATTCAAAGCCGTCACGCATTACAGTCCGCTCAATTATAAGAACAAGTATAATGTCAACTAGGGTTTTGTGAAGTTGTTTTGCGTGGTGCTGTTGGTGTGTGGTGCGGTTTAAGCTACAAGCTTCGAGGGTCAAGCTTCAAGCTTCAAGCTTCAAGTTTTAAGTTTATTGGCGGGAGACTTTTGCAAAGTCCACGTAGGTATGGTTGCCTAAAATGGTGCGTTCCAATGTAAGCTGATATTCGCGGGATCCGTTACGCGCCGATGTCTTAATCGTTTCCTTTTTCGGTTTCAGAATTTTCGGCGTCTCGGTACCGGCCAGCAGTTCATGCATGATCCTTCCATCCATTCCGGAAGGAACTACAATGCCGTGTATCTTTAATATAGTGGGAACAAGGTCGACATTGCAGGTTGGCCAGTCGCTTTCATAACCTCTTTTAAAAGAAGGTCCGCCCGCGATCAGCGCAATCTTCACCTCGTAGGGACTTAATCCTCCATGCCCGGCAACGCCACCGGAGTAACTGGTACCCGGGTAACCCATCTTGTTTTTACGGTCATCCCAGTTTTCATCTACGAGAATATCGGCGGATCTGACGGGATGATTCCAGTGAATCGATTCAAAGGAAAGTGTACCTGCCACATGTCCTTTCAGATCACCGGCGTTCTTTGATTTTGTAAAAATCGCTCCCACCCATTCCTGGTCCTGAAGCGCCGAAACTATTTTTTGAATGACAGCTTCGTCATGACCTTTTACATAAAGGGCTGCACCAGCCACTACGACGTCGTCACTTTCCCGATCGCGCTT
Source organism: Chryseolinea sp. (assembly GCA_041742155.1). Taxonomy (GTDB): domain Bacteria; phylum Bacteroidota; class Bacteroidia; order Cytophagales; family Cyclobacteriaceae; genus Chryseolinea. The sequence continues at coordinate 241,178 of JBGSJE010000022.1, forward strand.
GAGTCCTTTGCTGATCAGGAATTCCGTAACACCTGTTTTACCGGCATTGGTGATGAAGCCATGATCGGTGGAGATCACGATATTAAAATTCAGTGCCAGGTTCTTGTCCTTCAACGCGCGTACTATGCGTCCAAATTCGGCGTCAACGACACGGATCGATTCCATGGAGCTCGCAACACCGATACCATCGTCGTGCGCTGTTCCATCCGGATCCGAAAACCAGATCGCGCTGACAAGCGGACCATCCATCCGGAGTCCGTACCGGATAAGGGCATCGGTTATCCATTTATGTTGCGCCGTATTCGGTGTTCCCTTCGGGGGGATGGGCCCGATAGCATTGACAACCGAGTCTTTAAAAGGCTCCGGAAGGATCAGCGACGGGTTGACGATCGCTCCACCGCTGACGGTGTGATTTTGCATCATCGCCTGACCGGTGGATCCCGAACTGAATACCATCATTTTCGTGCCAGCACGGTGTAACGTTTCGCCTAGTGTAACAGCCGTTGTGAGGTGACCATTCGTTGCTTCCTCGATCTTGCGCAGATCCCCGAAATCGCCCGTGTCCAGTATTTTTTTTTCTTTCACCTCCGGGAAGTAGACCGTATTTCCCATTATGCCGTGCGTCTTCGGATAACTGCCGGTGGAATATGACGTGGCATTGACGCGGGTGACCGTGGGAAACACGCTGTGATGATTCTTTCCGAAGGATGCCGTTTTGGAAAAAGCATATACATGGGGCATTGCTTCCGGCGTAATGTAGTCGGGGCGGAGACCATCGAAGAATACAATCAGCGTCCGGATGTCCTGCGCCGCGGTTTCCTGAGCGAAGAGTGTGTGGCTGACGAACATGTGACCCAACAGGGTAAGGAGTATCCATTTCATATTACGAACTTGTTTTTGCATTGATCATCAAGGTTCAAATCGGTGTAGTCTTCAATTATAGTACGGCCCCGCCACCGGCATTTTGTTTTTCCCAAAGATAGGTGTCATAGTCCGTCGACGGTATATCCCGCGGTCTTGTAAGCTGGCGATACAAGCTGATAATCTGTCCGCGGTGATAAGTGTTGTGATTTATCATATGCATCAGGAAGTCATAACGGGATGCCTGGATGCCGTCATGGTCGATCGTTTCGACCGCGGTTGCTTCGCTTATACCTTGTACCCAGTCCAACACGCAGGCGGAGCCTGACAAAAGATCAGCCGTTATGGTGTCGACATCCGGTGGGGGGACATCGCGGGGCGGCTCCATCTCTAAGCCGGCAATAATACGGAGCCAGTGCCGCTGAGCGTCAGCCATGTGCTGAAGCGTTCCTGCGATACTCCTGAAGCTGGCGGTCGTCTCCGTATGAAATATGTTCCGACCTGTCAACGCAAGCCAGCGGCTTATCCGCCCGTTGGCCCAGTGGTTATAATCGCTATAGCTTACGATGATTTTTTTCAAATACATGAAACAAGGATATTTTATAAACCTTTGCTATTCGCAAAATCAAACTCCAGATCCGGTAGGACGGAAACGACAACAAACTACAAATCTGTCGCCTTTTACCGCAGAGTCCGGCCTTGCCCGAATAATACCCAAATTCATTGCAGTACCGGCGTCCTGTAAATTAAATGTGGGTTAAGTATGGCATTGGGCGAAAAAATGTAAAGTTTACTTGTCTTTTTGATTAATAAACTTTACTTTCAGGTCGTAATCACCAAAAGATGAACTATGCCATCCGCTGTAAAAACCATCCCGAAAATTCTCCATTATGCAAAGTATCTTGGACTTGTCCTGGTTGTCGCGGGCATTCCTGCAATGATATTCGATCCCTCTCCGGGGTCAGAACTGCCGCTGCTGGCGGGCTTGTTTATACTTTTCGTGACATCCAATAAAAGTGACGATGAAAGGTCGGCCCACTTGAAAACATCGTCGTTGTACATTGCTTTCATCGTCGGCTATGCTGGTAAATTACTTCTTTCAAATTTGCATCAACATGCCCTGGTCTTCTTTGAACTGACCGACATCAATCACTTCTTGATTCTGACCCTTGTGCTTGCTAACGTTCTCTTCTATGGGCGGCTATATATCCCGAAGGTCTGATGAAGAACACACTGAAAGTAGAACGAGCCAGGCATAATCTGACGCAGGCCGATGTGGCCGAAAAAGTCAGCGTGTCCAGGCAAACCATTAACTCCATCGAAATCGGCAAGTATGTGCCTTCTACGTTGCTCGCTCTAAAAATTGCGGCTATCTTTCATGTGCGGGTTGACGAGATCTTCACGCTGGAGGAAGCGGACTGGAGTTGAAAGTGGACTACAAGCTACTCTTTCCATCCCATCCGTTTGTTTGCCGGATGAAGGGACAGGAAACCTTTCCATTTGTTTTCTGATAGCCGGTTATTCCGTAGATTATCGACTTTCCCGTATTCCATGATCTTTTCGTTTCTTAAAGATATTGTACACAAAACCCGTCACATCTTTTTATATGGAGTGGCGATGGCTGTGTTGGTTTTTTTGCTGAAATGGCTGCAGTGGAAATACCTCATCACGGACCACTCGTCGGACATCTACACCGGACTCATCGCCATCCTCTTCACAACCCTGGGCGTGTGGGTTGCCAGGCAACTGACGGAAACGAAAAACCGGACCATCATCGTCGAGAAAGAAGTTTATTTATCAGAACCAGCCGACGCCGGAATTAACGAGGCCGAACTTAAAAGACTGAATCTTACCACCCGGGAATACGAAGTCCTCCAGCTGCTGAAACAGGGATACAGCAACGCGGAAATTGGCGAGCGATTGTTCCTTTCCGTCAGTACGATTAAGACACACGTATCGAATATGTTTGTGAAGCTTGATGTAAAAAACCGGACGCAGGCAGTCGAAAAAGCTAACCGATTGAAAATCATAAGGTAAACGTTCTCATACTTTAGCACGGCAGGCGAATTTTGGTACGAAAGTATGAATCGCCTTTTGCGGGTCAGCTTTAGGTTTGTCTTAAAAAAACTATGAAACGAAACGTATTGATCTTTGGATTGATCCTGGGTTCCATCATGACCGGTCATATGATTTACATGATCAACGTCATCTGCAATAACCCGGGTTTTGAAGGCAATGATATAGTAGGGTATGCCGCTATGATCGTTGTCTTTTCCCTTACGTTCTTCGGTATCCGGAACTACCGCAACAAGGAACTCGGCGGGGTGATCTCGCTGGGAAATGCTTTCAAAACCGGTGCGGCTATTGCTTTCCTGGGGTCGACCATGTACGTGGGCGTCTGGCTGTTCTACTATTACCTGTTTGTACCGGACTTTATCGATAAATACACGCTTCATGTCCTGAGCCAGGCAACGCGGAACGGCGCTACAGCGTCCGAACTGGCAGCGAAGACTGCGGAGATGGAGAACTTTAAGGAAATGTATAAAAGCCCGCTTTTTGTCATCCTGATCTCCTATGCTGAAGTTCTTCCCATCGGCCTTGCAGTAGCCTTCGTTAGTTCCCTGGTCTTAAAGAAAAAACCTACTGCTAACCCTGGAGCAGTTAACCGCGATGAAAATTCGAACGGGTAACGCATTCGCCGCTACCGGCTAAAGAAACCGGGCTGGAAAAATGGGGAATTCAGGATAGAGGTGTATGGGTCATGTAACCTGACGGACCTCAATTCCCCGTTTTTAGATTGTTGAGTGGAATAATTTGAATGTGACTTTTCCGGGACTATCTTTGCGGCATGATTCGGAAAGGGACGATTTTTCTCATTTTGATCAGCATGATGTTGCATTGTGCTGCCCGGATGAATTTCCTTTCCTACCTGTTCGAACATCGCCAGGAAATAGCTTTCAGTTTAGGATTGATCGATGAAATTCCCATCGCGATCTGTCATCACGACTACGATTTCGACAGAGGTCTCAAGATTGAAACCCATGAAACGGAAAAGTCGGGGCTTCCGGCTACTCTTTTCCAGGCACGTGAGATTATCCTGTTCATTCACTTCTCCCTGATCGATATCAACCCGCGGCCCGAGATATCCATGGCCGATCACGTGACCATACTTCCACAGAAGAAATACACACCTCCGGGATTTTCTATTTTTCACCCGCCCGCATAACTACGCAAACACTTTTTTCACTGATTGATCTGCTCCGGCAGAGCAACAGCTGTACGCTCATTTTGCAGTAGTAATCTCATTTAATTTCTATTTAAGACTTTCTATATGAAAAAAATATATTCCCTTATATTCTTTGCCACTGTTCTATTGTCCACAGTCTCATGTTCAGACGATGACAACAACAATGCGGAAAGTGGTCCCATTACATTCGAGTTCGATAATATTGTCGGTACGGCAGACCTTCAACTCAATACCGCCGATAACCCGTATACCAATTCCAAGGGTGAAGTCTACAAACTCACTACGGTCAAGTACTATATCAGCAATATCAAGCTTAAAAAATCTGATGGTACGACGTATACTGATCCCGTTAAACCCGATGGGTCGGAAGGATATTACCTCGTGGATGAAAGTGACGCCGAGTCGCAAGGGGTGACACTCGAAAATGTGCCGGCCGGTGAATACACAGAGATAACCTTTACCGTTGGCGTGGATGCAACGCAGGTCGATCAGGGTGCGCAGACAGGAGCGCTTGATCCGGCTAACAACCTTTTCTGGAGCTGGAACTCAGGGTATATCTTTGTAATGGTTGAAGGTGTGTCGCCGGTATCTACGGAGACCGATAACGCATTTCAGTACCATGTTGGCGGCTATAAGGAAGATGCCGCGTCCAACCAGGTCAATAACATAAAGACCATTACGCTCAGCTTTAATGGTGATTCCGCACCGGTGAGAGCAGCACACGAACCGGAAGTACATTTGCTGTTTGACGTCAACAAGTTCTTCAACGGACCCGGCGAAGAAGTGACATTCTCCGCCAGCGCAGCCCGTCACTCGCCTAAAGCCTGTGAAAACCTGTCGGGGAACATCTCGGCGGCATTTGTAGTTGACCACGTTCACGCAAACTAAGGACCTTTCAAACACTGTGCAGTTGGCACCTTAGCGATGAGAAATGTCCTGATCTTTATTTGTGGCGCACTGCTCTTCGGTTGCAGCGGCGACAGTCTTTCGCCCGCGGAGGATCCGTATGCTTTTCAAAAACCTGAAAATTTCCCGGATGCGGCGTACACCTTCGGGAACAATCCGGTTACGAAGCAGGGCTTTGAGCTAGGCCGCGCGTTGTTTTACGATCCCATACTATCCCGGGATAGTTCGATCGCCTGTGCCAACTGCCATCAGCAACACAAGGGTTTTTCGGATCCCTTGCACAAGTTCAGCAGAGGTGTCAATGACGCTTCGGGCTTCCGGAATGCTCCGGCTATACAAAACGTGGCGTTCCAGTCCCATTTCTTCTGGGATGGAGGCGTGAACCACCTGGACTTTGTGCCTATCAATGCCATTATCAGTGAAGTTGAGATGGCGGAAGAACTCGGTCATGTGGTGACCAAACTCGGCCGGCGTACGCTGTACCAGGAAAAATTCAACAGCGCATTCGGTTCTCCATCGGTAGATAGCCAGAAGATGCTATATGCCCTTTCCCAATTTATGAACATGATGATCTCCGGGGATTCCAGGTACGATCATCATGTTCGTAAGGAGGGTGAAACACTGACCGGCGATGAACTGGAAGGGTTAAACCTGTTCACGGCCAAATGCAGCCCCTGCCATGCAACAGACCTGTTTACCGACGGGTCGTTCCGGAACAATGGATTGAACGAAACATTCGAACTGGACTCGGGCCGCGAACGCATCACGGAATTTGCGCCGGATCGTGGCAAGTTTAAAGTTCCCAGCTTACGCAACGCGGAACTCACATCCCCTTACATGCACGATGGCCGGTTCAAAACACTGGAAGAAGTACTCGATCACTATGCACAGTCTGTAAAAGAGTCTGAAACACTTGACCCGGTTCTGAGACAAGAGGGTACTCTGGGAATTCCGATGTCCGGGGAAGAAAAAGCCAAAATCGTCGCTTTTATCAAAACGCTTACAGACCGGAACTTTACGAGCGACAAGCGGTTTTCAAATCCTTTTCTAAAATAATTTCATTATGAAACGAATCGTAGCCTTGATCATCATCAGCCTTGTCGTTGGACACCAGGTGCATGCATGCGATGTATGCGGATGTTCGCTGGGAGGAAATTACTTCGGTATCCTGCCATTGTATAACAAGAATTTCGTGGGGTTGCGTTGGTCGCAGGCCAAATTTCATTCTTATATCGCGCCCACACAATACCTGCCCGCGGAACAATCCAACGATATCTACGCGAAAGTTGAACTCTGGGGGCGGTATTACCTGGGAAAACGGGTTCAGCTGTTTGCCTTCATACCCTATGCCTACAACGACATGAAAGGAACCGACCAGGTTGTCTCGGCGAACGGCCTCGGCGACATCAGTGTCATGGGTAACTACGTGCTCTTTAACACAGGTGAAGGTAAATCCGATTTCAAACAAACATTGATTGCCGGAGGCGGAGTGAAACTTCCCACGGGCGAATTCGACCTCACCGACAAGGGCAAGATTATCAATCGTAATTTTCAGCTGGGTACGGGAAGCGTGGACTTCAACCTGAATGCAGTATATACTGTCCGTTATAAAAAAACGGGTATTAATGTGGAGACGGGTTATAAAATCAACACCCGTAATCGCCACGATTATCTGTTCGGCAATCAATACCGCGCATCCGCACAATTTTTCTTCTGGCAGACGCTGGGGCCGTTCTCTTTTTTACCTCACGCCGGTATGAACTATGAGCAAGGTGCAACGCACAAAGACGGGGATATCATCCAGGTAAATACGGGTGGATCCGCCTGGCTTGGTTCGGGTGGTCTGGATGTCTACATCAATCGCTTTACCGTCGGAGTCAATTACCAAAAACCTGTGTCACAAAAGTATAACAGCGATGATACAGCCGACATTACCAGCAAAGCCCGCTGGACTCTGTCACTCACATTCAACTTTTAACCGAACCATGAAAAATCTGATCGTAATATTCTCTCTCGTCGTCGTACTGGCAGCCTGTGATCGTAAAAAGGAAAATACGGATGTCACAGCATTAACGGTATACCAGGAAGCGATGAAGATCCATGACGAGCTAATGCCACGCATGGATGAAATTCTTAACCTGGAGAGGAAGCTGAAAACATTGCGGGATTCCCTGGGCGCTGACTCCCTGAACAACAGCGGAAAGATCGCTGGTATCAACGAGAAGCTTTCTGCGCTGGAGGCCGCCAATAAAGATATGATGGACTGGATGCACCATGTACAGGATGTCCCCGGCGCCGCACCTGCCGGACAGGAACATCATGCCGGGCATAAAAGCGGAAACAATGAGAACGAAGTAAGCCCGGAAAACATGCTCAAGGTCCAGCAAGAACAGAAGCGCCGCATAGAAGAAGTAAAGGCAGCCATGGAAAAAAGTATTGAAGAAGCCAGCCGGATACTAGCGAACTGACTGTTCTCTTCCTGAAGACATCAATGGTGCAGGTTTTTAAATACGACAACATCCCGGTGAATCCGCCATTGACCGACCACCCCATTTCGCAAGCAGGTATCCGTTGTACCGGCACTATTACGTCATCCCTACCTTTGAAGATTGTCGATTGATCCGAAAATACCATATCTTTGAGCTTCCGTTCTTTGTTTGATGCACCATCAAGCCGTTGCAGGTTTCTCTTAACGGAGAATTAATAAGGAACCGTGTGTAAATCACGGGCTGTCGCGCAACTGTAATTCCATGCCGGTTATCTGAGTATACATACTTGCATAGCTGGAAACCTTGTTCACAAGAAGCCATTGTGGCGTGAAACGCGCCATGAGAAGGCGAACAAGGCAGGAAAAGCCAGGAGACTTGCCTTCAACGAATTGACAAATGCTTTCGCGAAATGAAGCACAAGTCAGGCATAGATATGTTCCAGCAGCACACTCCCGTGCGCGGGCATACTATTTCCTTTCTATAACTATCTCTTATCGCGTAAGCATCGGTGACTGACAAGTTGCACGGTACAACTATGTTTCACTTAACCAACAAGCAACATGCTTACGCACAATCTTGGCTACCCGCGCATTGGCAGCCAACGCGAACTCAAGAAGGCCAGCGAAAACTACTGGTCCGGAAAATCATCACTCAAAAACCTGCTCACCGTAGGCAGAAACATCCGCCAGGAAAACTGGCTGCTGCAAAAACAGGCGGGTATCGACCTGATCCCTTCCAATGATTTTTCATTTTACGATCAGGTGCTCGATATGTCGCTCACGGTGAATGCCATTCCCCAACGCTACCACGATGTGGTTCTCAGTACCAACAGGTCCGAGATTGATCTTTACTTTGCCATGGCACGTGGCTACCAAAAAGACGGACTGGACATCACCGCTATGGAGATGACCAAGTGGTTCGATACGAACTACCATTACATCGTACCGGAATTCCACAAAGGCCAGGAATTCAAACTGTTTTCCACCAAGGTGATCGATGATTTCTACGAAGCAAAGCAACTGGGTATCGTCACCAAACCTGTATTGCTGGGCCCTGTTTCCTACCTGCTGCTGGGCAAGGAAAAAGAAGAAGGTTTTGACCGGATTGACCTGATCGGGAACCTGTTGCCGGTCTACCTGGAGTTGTTGAAACGGCTTGACAAGCTGGATGTGCAATGGATACAGTTCGATGAACCATTCCTCGCTCTAGACCTTTCAGAGAAAGAGAAGAAAGCGCTGACCTTCGTATACCGGGAAATACGGCGTGCGTTTCCTTCGTTGAAAACCATTCTTGCCACATACTTCGACGGCCTTCGCGATAACCTGCAGCTCGCTGCATCGCTTCCCCTATGTGCGCTGCATGTCGACCTGGTACGCTACCCCCACCAACTAGATGAAGTATTAGCGGCGATTCCGCCCAAGATGAGTCTTTCATTGGGCGTCGTGGACGGCCGTAATATCTGGAAGAACAATTTTTCCCTTTCATTATCCTGTATCGAAAAGGCGGTAAGCAGTCTTGGTCACGAACGGGTTATGATCGCGCCATCCTGTTCATTACTCCATACACCTTGCGATCTTGATCTCGAAACCCACGAGGACGTCTTGCGTCCGGAAATAAAAAACTGGATGAGTTTTGCCAAACAAAAGCTTTGGGAGGTAAGTACGCTCAAAAAATTGTCTTCCCCCGAGAGTAAAGCCGATGTTGAACATCACCTGCTCGAAAATCAGGAAGCTATCGCCAGCAGGAAAGCTTCCGCCCTCATTCATAAACCCGAAGTAAAAAAACGTGCCGCTTCGGTCACGTATGAGGATGAGCGCCGGATTAATGCCTTTGCCGTACGGCAGAAAAAACAACTCGAGACACACAAACTTCCGTTATTTCCCACCACTTCGATCGGATCATTTCCGCAGACCGATGAGGTAAGAAGCTGGCGGGCGAAATGGAAGAAGGGCGATCTCACCAACGAACAATACGACACCCTGATCAAAGCCGAAACGGAAAGGTCGATACGCTGGCAGGAAGAGATCGGTATCGACGTACTGGTACACGGCGAATTTGAGCGCAACGATATGGTGGAGTACTTCGGTGAGCAGCTCGAGGGATATGTATTTTCAAAAAACGGTTGGGTACAAAGCTACGGATCGCGTTGCGTGAAACCGCCCATCATTTACGGCGATGTTTCCAGGCCCAATCCAATGACTGTGTACTGGACGACCTTCGCGCAATCGTTGACATTAAAACCTGTGAAAGGCATGCTCACCGGTCCGGTAACAATTCTTCAATGGTCGTTCGTACGGGACGATCAGCCCCGTAAAGAAACATGCACACAAATCGCCCTGGCTATACGCGATGAAGTGTCCGACCTGGAGAAAGCCGGTATCGGTATTATTCAAATCGATGAACCTGCTATCCGGGAAGGATTACCCTTGCGCAGGGCGGACTGGAACGAATACCTTCATTGGGCGGTCCGGGCATTCCGCATTGCATCCAGCGGCGTAAAAGATGAAACGCAGATTCACACCCACATGTGTTATTCGGAATTTAACGATATCATTGAAAATATCGCGGGCATGGATGCCGATGTGATCACGATCGAAACATCGCGGTCGCAGATGGAATTACTGGACGCGTTTGTCGACTTTCTCTATCCCAATGAAATCGGGCCGGGTGTTTACGATATCCATAGTCCAAGGGTTCCCGGTGCTCCTGAAATGCTGGAACTGCTGGAGAAAGCGCTCAGCGTTCTGCCTGCGAGGAATCTCTGGGTAAATCCGGATTGCGGATTAAAGACCAGGAAGTGGCCGGAGACCGATGCCGCGATGCGCCACATGGTACAAGCCGCCAGACAATTGCGGGAGAACGCCGGTGTCAATTCTTCACATTAAAATTTACGGACATGGATTGAATTAAATCCATGTCCCTTATAAAGATGGACGCTACGAGAGAACACAAGCACGAATCCAGGATTTGTCCCCGGTGTAAGAACAGTTTCATCTGCAAGCTGGGCGATGTGAGCAACTGCCAGTGCAGCGGAATAAAAATGTCCGCAGATGAACAAAACCATGTTGCTGAAAAATACGGCGATTGCCTCTGTTGTTCATGTCTGAAAGAAGAGCGACATAACTATGCACTGGACAAGTTCAACGCGCGGATAAAATCGGTTTTAAGGATGGACAGATACCCGGTCAAATGAAGAAGCGTTTGCGGAAAATAAGGCATCATCCGCTGTTGTGCTGGGATATTGTGATGGAGCAACGGGTTCGCTATGACAAGAATGGAAAAAATAGATTTGAAGTTTTCACATCGCCTTCCGGCGAACACGGTCATCAAACTGCGTCCGAGGGCATTGGAAATTCCACCGTAAATGTTGTGCCCTGGTCACGTTCACTTTCTACTAAGATCTTTCCGCCCATCACCTTCACCTGAGTCTTGACAAGGAACAACCCATAACCCTTGCCGGCTATGTTCGGATGAAAACGCTGATGCAGTTTGAATATCTTATCCCGGGCGTACCTCATGTCGATCCCGATACCGTTGTCCTCAATTTTAATCTCGACGTTACTCTCCGTCGTTCGGGCAAAACACCTGATAGTGGTCTTCCTTTGCCGGTCGGAGTACTTCAGCGCATTGTGGATAAGATTATAAAAGATACTCTGAAAATACGCTTTCAAACCCAGCACTTTTACATCGCCGAATTCCGAAATATCGATCAGGGCGCCGGTGGCGGTTATTTCCTGGTTGAGTGTCTCCAGGACAAGCAGCAACTGGGGCCGTAATGACACGATCTCAAAATTCTTGTTGGTACTGTTGGCGATGCTCAGGACTGAATTCAGATCGGAAATTACCTCATCGAGTGCGTTGATACTCGTTTCAAGGTGGTGGACCACCTCCTGGTCGCGTTCGGGAGTCAATAAATTAACCAATCCCCGGATCCTGGCAATCGGCCCTCTGATGTTGTGGGCTGTGATAAACGTGAACTGCTCAAGCTGGGTATTCTGGTCTACCAGTTCTTTGTTCAGCCGCTGAAGTGTTTGCGTTCTTCCCGCCACCCTGTTCTCCAGCTCAGTGTTACTATTTTCGAGAGCTTCCGCTTGTGCCGTAAGTTCTTCGTTTTGCGCAGCAATCTCTTCTTTCTGGGTTTGTATCTCCCGCGTTCGGTCTTCCACGAGTGACTGCAGGAGTGCGGCCCGCCGTTTCAGAAAGAGCGTCCGTTGGGAATTAAAAAAAATGATCGACAATACTAGGAACGAGACGACGCCCGCGATGAACCACGGCGACATCCAGACAGGCGAGATAACGGCGATACCGATCGTAAGACCGTCATTCTCCCAGTCTCCAAATGAGTTACCCGATTTAACGTGTAATGTAAAATCACCGGCAGGCAGGTTTGTAAATGTAATCCTGCTTTGGTTTCCGATCAGATTCCAATCCGTGTCGAAACCTTCCAGTTTGTATTGGTATTGAACGCCGCTGGGGAAGGTGAAGCCCAATCCGGCAATCTCAAAGCCGACATTTCGCTGTGTCCAGTCCAGTTGAATCTCACGCTCTTTGTAAAGCTTACCAATCTGCGCATCCTCCAGGTCAATTTGCTTAATGTTATTAATATAGAATCCGGTAAGCACCGTCGTTGGCGTGAAGGAAGGTATTTTCAGTGCCTGGTCCGGGTCGAAAAAAGAAAGGCCGTTAACGCCTCCAAAATACATGGTGCCGGACGCTGACCTGAAGTACGCCCGGGTGTTGAACTCGTTCCCCTGCAATCCATCCCTCTTATTAAAGGTGCGGATGAATTTTCGCTTTTTTCTATCGAAGACACTAAGCCCCTCGTTTGTGCTCATCCATAAATTACCGGCTTCGTCTTCCAGAATTCCATACACCACATTGTTGACCAGACCATCAAATTCTCCGAAGTGTCGAAAAGTCTCTGTCAGGGAATCGTAGTAACTCAGACCACCACCGTCCGTACCTATCCAGACGTTGTGGTCGCTGTCACGGAAAATACACTTGACGGAGGCTAACGGTGCTTTCAGAGAATCAGATCCATTCTTCGGAAACGACTTTATTATCTTCTTATCACTCCATCTCATTATCCTTAGTTGTTCCCCGCTTTCAAACCAGATGGTGTTACCAATTTTACTGATCACCAGGCTTCCGTCACTGTGTATTGCCGAGACCTCGTTTTTAGTCTGATCCCAGTCCAGTATCCCTTTGTCAGTCGCCAGCAGGATCTCCCTCCCGCTGATGGTAACAGCATCATAAACATTCAGATCAGGGCTATCCAATTGCGCGTTACCCGTGCCCCGGATTTTATTCTCCCGGAACTTCATCAGTCCCCGGTTAGTGGCCAGCCATTTATTTCCTCGTGTATCATCAAAGATCTTAAATATCCTGCCCTCCGTCGCGTCTTTGCCTTTGACTAAAAAATGCCTGCTGCTTGAATTCTTCAGGTCGATTATACTCAGGCCTCCTAACGTACTGACGAGAATCGATGTGTCATCTTCTGTGTAGAGGGAATTGATATAGTTGTTGGACAACGTAAGGGGCGCACCCGGGAACGTACCGAGATAACCGAAAATTGAACGCGATGGGTTGTATTTGTTCAAGCCCAACCCGTTGGTTCCTACCCACACCACACCATCTCTCGTCTCGTAAATTGAGGATACAAAAGGCCCAGAGAGGCTGTTGGGATCCTGGGGGATATGAAATAAGGTATTTGTCAGCTTATCGTTGCTGTCAAATACCGATATACCTCCGTGTGCAACCCAGAGTGTACCATTACTTGTCTTTAGCATGCCCGAAGAATTCGACCATTGGTCTTGTGGAAGGATCGCAACCGGCACAAACTTATTATCTGCGGGATCGTGTTTTAAAAGCTGATTCCCGGCCCGAACATATATCTCGTCAAATTTTTCAAAATAGCTCGCCTTCAGTTGTTTTTCATCCTTGAAAAATTCTGTCCATTGATCGCTTCCCCTGACTTTTTTACTTATACATCTTTCCGTGAATACCCACGTGGTTTTGTCTTTTGTAAAAACCAGTTGCCGGACGTTCTCATTCTTAAATCCTGAATAAGTTTTACTCTCGCTTATCTTTCCCGATTGAGGGTTGAAGTCAATCACACCTGCATTTGTGCTGAGCAGCACCAGTGAGTCAGACACATAATCCAGATCCCTGACGAACAGGTTCCCCTCATCGATTTGAATTTTGTAATTCCTGAATTTATCGAAATCGGATTCGTAAAGGCTCAGGCCGTTTCGATAACTCACCCAAAGGTTTTCATTGGCATCAAGGAACAGGTTATTTATACTATGGGCGTGGAGAGAGCCTTCATCTTTTTTACTATCCCGGTAAACGGCGAATGAGTTCCCGTCATAGCGGTTTAAGCCATCCAGGGTTCCTATCCACAGGTAGCCATATTTATCCTGTACCATCGACGTTATCGCCGATTGAGAGAGTCCGTCTTCCACTGTTATTCGTTCGAAACGAATAACAGTCTGGGCCAGCAGGGGTATAGAAACAATTGAAAGGAATAAAGCAAAAATGAATGAACAGTATAATTTGATCCACCCAATCTTAAATTGCCGGGGTTGGCAGGTAACCAGGGCTCCCCTAGGTATCATAGTGTCGGGTTCAGGTTGGATTGTTCCAGTAAAATAACAATTTTTTGACGAATTGTCTACACTTCCAGAACCCTGTTGTGCAGCCTGCAATCACGACAATCACTGATCATGATCGCCCGATGATTTTTCCGACCTGATCCAAAGGATGCCCGTTCTGACCGTTCCTCTACATACCCAATACGTTGAGAGCCATTCGCTAAAATACTTGTTCAATGGAATAATGGTCGTTAAACCCATCATGCGTAATGGCAAATACAGACAGACGAACGCATGATGTCTAGTGCGATCTTAACATGACTGCACGTTCAACAAGCGGGCGGGTATTTCTTTCCGGTCCCTTCCGAAACCGGCTTTAACTACACCGTTAGCGTTTACTTTACATCCGTGATCCCGGCACTTTGATATCCTTCGAGAACGGCTGATAATAGAAGCGTTTACCCGTTGCTTTGTACAAAGCGTTAGCCATGGCTGCGAATACTGGCGGGAACAGCGGCTCACCAAGTCCCGTAGGTTCGTGTTCATTTTTAACGAAGTGAACCTCTATCGCTTTTGGTGCTTCCTTCTGACGGATCATTCGATATTGATGGAAATTATTTTTTTCAGGCACACCGTTTTTAAACGTCAGTTCACCGAACAAAGCATTTCCAATGCCATCGACAATTCCACCTTCAGCCATGTTGATGGCCGCATCGGGATTCACGACGATACCGCAGTCGACAGCTGCATGCACCTTTTCAAAAACAGGCATGTTACCTTGAATCCTGAGGTCGATGATTTCGGCAACGTATGTATTATGACAGAAATACGCAGCTACACCACGGTGCACATTTGGTTTCGACGCAGGCCAGTCCGATTTTTCGCGGACCAGTTTGAGAACACCCGCGTAGCGATCCGCGTCGTAATCATTGTTTTTTCCAACCGGGTTGTTTTTCGCCCGTTCCAGCAATTCGAGTCTGAATGCAATAGGATCTTTGCCGGCAAGTTCCGCCACTTCATCGAGGAAAGACTGTTCCGCTCCGGCGATAAAATTCGAACGTGGCGCACGGAAAGCGCCGATGGTAATATTGGAACTGATCTCCCATCCTTCCGCCAGGTAATTATCGACAGCACCGGCAGGGAACCGGTTGGCATGTACGGCGTGTTCGGGAATCCCGCCGCCGCGAACCTGGAAAGCGATAAGGTTATTGTTTTCATCAAGACCCGCCTTATACGTGGCTATGTATGACGGCCTGTAAATTCCGTACGTCATGTCGTCTTCGCGCGTATAGACCATCTTTACCGGCGCGTTGACTTTCTGGGAGATCACGGCAGCCTCCACCATCTGGTGGCAATAAGCGCGCAGACCAAATCCGCCGCCCATCCTGGCTAGGCGGATGTGTATCTTCTCCTTCGGCAATCCCAGTCGCGCAACCAGCGTTTGCATGATAAATTCCGGTGCTTGTGTCGGACCGTAGATCTCCGCCTTGTCGGCCGTCACGTGCGCAAAGCAATTCACCGGCTCCATAGTATTGTGTGCCAGGTAGGGCGCCGTATAGGTTCGCTCGATTACCTTAGCTGCTTTTTTAAATGCTCCCTCCGGATCGCCGTCTTTTCTCAGGATATTTCCCGGCTTGGCGGACATCTCCTTCATTTTCGCTTTGTGTGTCTCCGTACTCTCCAACCCGGCGGGGATCGTAACGGTTTGCGCCTGTCCACCCCACCCTTTGACCGTGACCTTTTTCTCCGCGGCCGGTTGCCATTCTATTTTCAACGCTTTTTTTGCGTTCATCACTTCCCACGTCGAAGCGCCAACGACGACGACCAATTCAGTAAAAGTGGTCGTGTCAAAAGCGTTCCGTTCGTAATTGTCCTGTAAGGTGCTGATCGTAAATACATCTCTGATACCGGGCATGGACCTGGCAGCCTTGTCGTCAACCGATTTTACGGTTAACCCGATGGCTGGAGCGTGCGTAACCATTGCGATCAACATACCGTCCTGCTTGTAGTCCATCCCAAACAACGGTTTGCCGGTCACGATACTTTTTCCATCTACATTCTTGCGTGAGGTTCCCACGATATTCAACGCATCAAGCTTTTTAAGCGGCACGTCTTTCGGAACAGGCAGCGTAGCCGCAAGGGATGCCATTTCGCCATAGCCCGCCTTCTTATTGCCGGCGCGATGATATAATACTCCTAACTCCGTGGTGATCTCTTCCTCCGGCACATTCCATGTTTTGGCAGCGGCGTTGACGAGCATTCTCCTGGCCGTTGCTCCCGCGGTACGAAGAGGCTTCCACCCCTGGCGAATACCCTGACTGCCTCCCGTGAACTGACGTTGAAAACGTTCCGGATAAAAGTCGGCCTGCTCTACGGTCACGTTATTCCAGTCGACATCCAGTTCGTCAGCGAGGATCATCGGCATCGACGTCTTCACGTTTGAGCCGAACTCCGGGTTCGCGGACATCAGCGTAACGGCACCATCACCGGCAATTTTAATAAAGCTGTTGAGCTCGAACGATTCGGCCGTCAGGGCTATCGCTTCGTCGGTCAACGGCTTACCCAATAGCAGCGAGTTAAAACTCAGCAGCATTCCTCCACCTGCCAGAACGGAGACTTTCAAAAATGAACGGCGACTTGTTATTGTATTCATAGTGTTGACTGCTTAAGGGTGAGGCTAGGATTTTGCTACTGTCTTTATAGCTGCCTTGATACGCAGGTAGGTTCCGCACCGGCAAATATTTCCGTTCATGGCGGTCTCAATTTCTTCATCACCCGGGTTTGGATTCTTTTTGAGCAGGGCGACAGCCGTCATGATCTGACCGGCCTGACAATA
The DNA here is from genome assembly GCA_041742155.1 of Chryseolinea sp. GTDB lineage: Bacteria > Bacteroidota > Bacteroidia > Cytophagales > Cyclobacteriaceae > Chryseolinea. The sequence goes on from JBGSJE010000022.1 coordinate 258,110, forward strand.
ACCGCACTGCGGAACATCGTGCTCAAGCCATGCTTTTTGTACGGGGTGATCTCCATTCTCTGAAACACCTTCAATAGTAATGATCTTCTTGCTGGCGACGCTGGATACCGGTAATGTGCACGAGCGGACGGCATTGCCCTCCAGGATGATGGTGCAGGCACCGCATTGCGCCATGCCGCATCCGTACTTTGTTCCCACCAGGTCCAGGTGATCGCGCAGTACCCAGAGTACAGGTGTTTTTGGGTCTACATCCACCGTTTCCTCTTTTCCGTTGACATTCAGATTGATTGTTGCCATTCTTTTCAGGTTTAAAAACAAAAGTTACTAAAATTATCACGCACCCTGCTTACGATTTTCAAACAATTGTATTGTCTGATTACCGGAAGCAACGGCAGCGTTGCCGTTACTTGTTCGTTTGTTCAGCCAGCATACCGGAGAACCGGAGCCATTACTTCAACCTGTCTTTTCCGATGCCTGGATGTTCTTACCAAAGGGCTGATCATAAATACGCTTTCCCGTTCCTTTATACAGTGCATTGGCAAGCGCTCCGAAAACCGGAGGAAACGTCGGCTCTCCCATACCGGTTGGATCAATATCGTTCTTTACAAAATGGACATCAACCGCCTTCGGCGCTTCGCTGTGTCTGATCATACGATACTTGTTGAAGTTGTTCTGTTCAGGCACACCATCCTTCAATGTTAATTCTCCATAGAGGGCAACACCGATACCGTCTACGATCGCACCCTGAGCCAGGTTGGTTGCTGCGTCGGGATTCACGACAATACCACAGTCGACGGCACAGCATACTCTTTGTATGTTGGGGACGCCTTTTTCGATGGTCAGGTCGAGTACCTGTGCAACATAACTATTGTGGCAGAAGTACGCGGAAACACCGCGATGAACATTGGGTTGTACCGAACCCCAATCAGATTTCTCACGTACCAATTTCAAAACACCCGCATAACGAATTGCATCGTAGTCATTGTTTTTTCCCACGGGGTTTTTGATCGCGCGGTCCAGCAGTTCAAGGCGAAAATCTATTGGGTCTTTTCCTGCGGCTTCCGCCACTTCATCGAGAAAACACTGTTCCACGGCACCCATAAAATTAGATCGTGGTGCCCGGTATGATCCCGTTGTGAGGTTGGAGTTGACCGTAAATTCTTCCGCGAGATAGTTCTCTACGGCACCTGCCGGGAAACGATTGGCTTCCAGCGGGCTCTCCGGAATTCCGCCGGTCTTCACATGGAGCGCGGTCAGGTTATTATTCTCGTCCAGCGCCGCGCGATAGGTGGCCATGTACATCGGACGATAAATGCCCGACGTCATATCATCTTCCCTGCTGTAGATAAGTTTAACCGGCGCTTTCATTTTTTGAGAAATGAGAGCGGCCTCCAAAAGCCAGTGTGCATAAGACCTCCGGCCGAATCCTCCGCCCAGTCGCGTCATCTTAATTTCGATCTTATCGAGGGGCAGACCGAGCCGGGCAGATAACGTCTGTTCCGTCAACTCCGGTTTCTGAAGTGGACCAATCAGTACAGCCCTCTCACCGGTAACATCCGCGAAGAAGTTCATAGGTTCCATGCAGTTGTGAGCCAAAAATGGCGCTGAATAAGTCCGCTCGATAATTTTGGATGCTGTTTTAAACGCCCCCTCAGGATCACCATCCTTACGCGCAACGGTTGCCGGCCTGGCCATCAAGTCGGCCATCATCTTGATATGACCGGTTGTGCTCTCCAATCCGGAAGGAATAGTCACTGTCTGTTTGCGACCAAACATACTTCTCTCTATCGTATGACTTTTGAAAGGTTCCCATTCTATTTTAAGCGCCTTTTTCGCATTCATTACTTCCCATGTAGTATTTCCTACCAGCGCTACTACCTCGGGGAAAGTACAGGTGTCAAAAAACGTCCTTTCATAATCGTCACTCATTGATTTTACTGTGAAGACATCCCTGATGCCGGGCATTTTCCTCGCGGCAGAGTCGTTCACCGATTTTATTTTCATACCAAAAGCCGGCGGATGAACGATCATCGCGATGAGCATACCTTCGCGTTTGGTATCTATTCCAAAAAGCGGCTTCCCCATTACAATTTTTTGTCCGTCGATGTTCTTCTGCGAGGTGCCTATGATCCTGAAATCCTTCACATCCTTCAGTTTAACATCTTTCGGAATTTCAATGCGGGCGGCTGCCGACGCCATGGCGCCGTAATTTGAAGCCTTACCACTTGCTTTGTGATATAGCATCCCCAAATCTGTTGTAATCTCATCAACCGATACCTGCCAGGTTTGCGCTGCCGCTTCACGAAGCATTTGCCGGGCGGTTGCTCCGGCAGTACGAAGCGTCTTCCAGCCCTGACGAATCGCCTGACTGCCGCCGATAAACTGGCGGGTATAATATTTCGTGTTCAGGTCAGCCTGTTCTACAATTACACTTTTCCAATCCGCATCCAGCTCATCCGCAATAATCATGGGCATCGACGTTTTTACATTCTGTCCTCCCTCAGGATTGGGAGACATGATGGTGATCGTGCCATCAGTCGCAATTTTTATATAACCATTCAATTCCGTTAACGCCTCTTCATTCGATAATATTTCATTTGCCCTGGCCGGGAACGAAGACCAACCGAAGCTGATCATCAACCCGCCGCCAACCAGGGCTGAGGTTTTCAGAAAGGATCGCCTGCTTAGGGAAGTTTTTGGATTCTTCATGGTGTTCACCTTTGTACGTTTGAAGCTGTTTTGATGGCCTCTTTAATTCTCAGATAAGTACCACACCGGCATAGGTTGCCGTTCATGACTGTTTCAATCTCTGCGTCTGTTGGTTGTGGTGTTTTTCTCAACAATGCAGCAGCAGTCATGATCTGTCCCGCCTGGCAATACCCGCACTGAGGCACATCATATTCCAGCCATGCCTTTTGTAAAGCGTGATCACCGTTCACCGACAATCCTTCGATAGTAGTAATTGGTTTGTTTTGTATAGCCGAAACCGGTAATTGACACGAACGAACCGCCGCATCGCCAAGAAGAATGGTACATGCACCACACTGCGCAATACCACATCCATATTTTGTTCCGACAAGATCCAAATGGTCACGCAGCACCCAGAGTACGGGTGTTTTCGGATCGACGTCTACCACGCGCTGTTTTCCGTTTACAATAAGGTTGATGGAGGCCATGATGCTACGTTTTATTGCTCTTCGTTCTTTGGTTTAAGTTACCAGTTCCTTCAGATAAAGTCACTGGAAAAATGACAAATGGACAGAAAAGTATTTCAACTAAAACAATCCTAAGGCGTCAATAATCTCGTGAACGAAAGCGAACCGAGTCTCCACCTGTCATTTTGCTTCACATAAACTTCCGTCACCATGAAGGGGTTTGTTACCTCGTTGCCTCCGACAACTGCTAACAACGTGATCCTGTTCAACAGGATAGCGGTATTACCGATCAGTTGAACCGATACGTCGTGGATATCCGCCTTTTTATAGTGAATTCCTCCGCTCCCAATTACATCCAGTTCGCGTTCTTTGCCCCAGGAACCGCCCATGTGAACAAAAACAGATTTGTCATCGAACAGATCGTTCAGCTTATCCACATTCTTATCAGCCATCCACTGCCACTTTTCTTTGGAGAGTTTAATAACTTCCTGTTCAATATCGGTAGTTTGTGCAAAAGTCCGGATGCCCGCAAACACCATTAAAAATCCCAGAATTGTCGATCTCATATTCATTCACGATTTAAATTTTGTTAATGTTTAATAACATGGGTGTCCCGTACGCTGCTGAATGTCAGGGCCAATAACTTCCATTCCTTTTTTTCCTTTTTATAAACTTCTGTAACCGTAAATTCTGTGACGGCCTCGTTTCCCCGTACCATCGCGGAAAGAGTAATACGATTCCAGGCAATGGCGACGCCGTCAATAATTTCTACCGCTACATCGTGCACATCGGCTTTTTTATACCAAATGCTTCCGGTTTTAATGATCTCAAGTTCCTCATCCTTTTTCCATGTCCCACTCATGTGTACGAATTTTGCTTTGTCGTGAAAGAGCGTGGCAAGCTTGTCTACATTCTTGTCCGCCATCCATTGCCACTTCTCTCTGGAGAGTTTGATGATGTCCTGTTCAGCCGTGGAAGTTTGGGCAAAGGAATACTGCATGCTTATCATGAGCGTAACCAGGCCGAGAATTGATGCTTTCATGTACTTGTTTTTTTAAAATTTCCAATGGATTTATTGTCGTATTAACGTTTCATTTTTCAGGAGTTCATCGCTATTACAAATTACCGCCCCACGCGCGCCTGAAGGTGCTGCGGATAACGTGCTCCCTGAATCTGAATTTGAGAAAATGCGGTTTCCATTTCCGCCAGTTCATCGCCGGTAAGGATAAGGCGTTCCGCCTGCAGATTTTCTTCCAACCGCTGTATCTTCGTCGTACCCGGGATGGGAACGATCCATGGCTTTTGGGCCAGTACCCATGCCAGCGCCACTTGTGCCGGTGTTGCGCCCTTTCGTTCCGCGAACCCGCTGATCTTATCAACTACTACCTGGTTTGCTTTTCTGTTCTCTTCGTCGAAGCGTGGAACTACGTTGCGAAAATCCGTCTTGTCGAATTTTGTTCTTGTATTGATCGCGCCCGTAAGAAACCCTTTGCCGAGGGGACTAAACGGAACGAAGCCTATTCCCAGTTCCTCCAAAAGAGGTAGTATTTCCTTTTCCGGATCTCTCCACCACAGCGAGTATTCACTTTGAAGAGCAGCTACCGGCTGAACCGCGTGCGCGCGTCTTATACTTTCAACACCCGCTTCCGACAGACCAAAATACTTCACTTTTCCCTCGTGGATCAACTCCCTCACGGTTCCGGCCACATCTTCCATGGGAACACCGGGATCGACACGATGCTGATATAACAAATCGATACGATCGGTTCTTAACCGCTTCAACGAAGCTTCGGTTACCCGTCGGATGTTTTCCGGTTTACTGTTCATTCCCAACGCAGGTTGTCCCTGTTCGAATCCGAATTTTGTCGCAATAGTCACCTGGTCACGAAATGGAGCGAGCGCCTCACCAAGAAGCTCTTCGTTTTTATTTGGTCCATAAGCTTCGGCGCTGTCGAAAAAAGTAACACCTAACTCAAACGCTCTTCGGATCAGCCTGATCCCGTCTTCTTTACCGGTTTCAGGACCATAACCAAAGCTTAAGCCCATACACCCAAGGCCAATAGCCGAAATCTCCGGACCGCTTTTCCCTAATTTCCTTTTTTTCATGGCCGCACCCCGATCTATTATAATACAAAGGTGCCCTCATTTCGGATCTGGAGACTTATACGGATTACTGGTTTACCTACCAAAATCACTGATTGAGCATCGTGAATGGGAAATCCAGCCTAAAAGACCTTAATTTTGAGACAAACAGGATCGCAAATGGAAGACATATTAAAGTTTGAAACGATCAGCCAATACAATGCTTTTAATAAAAATGTAACCCTGCACCCGCTGGTGAGTGTAGTTGATCTGTCGAAGGCCGAGCCCCGGCGACTCAGGCGGATGAGCTATGGCTTTTACACCGTATTTTTTAAAGAGATCAAATGTGGAGATCTCCGCTATGGATGCAGCACCTATGACTATGAAGAAGGCACGCTTGTCTTTCTGGCACCCGGACAGGTAATTGGTTCCAGCGGTGAGGAATACTACCAGCCTCGGGGGACAGTGCTGGTCTTTCATCCCGACTTTATTCACGGAACTTCACTGGGCCGGCACATGAACGACTACACCTTTTTTTCTTACGCCGTGAATGAAGCCCTTCACCTGTCTGAACGCGAACGTCAGATTATCCTCGACTGTATTTCCAAAATCAAATTTGAACTGGAGCATGGTGTCGACAAACACAGCAAGAAGCTGATCGTGTCCAACATCGAATTGTTTCTCAATTATTGTATCCGGTTTTACGACCGTCAGTTCATCACGCGTGAGAACTCCGTGAAAGGGATCCTCGAAAAGTTCGAAGCACTTATGAATGATTTCTTCTCGTCGGATAAACCGCATACCGTTGGCTTGCCGTCGGTTTCCTGGTGTGCCGCGGAGCTTAACCTGTCGGCGAATTATTTCGGAGACCTGATCCGGAAGGAGACTGGCAAATCCGCCCACGAGCTCATCCAGCTTAGACTGATCGATGTAGCGAAAGAGAGAATATTCGATGCCAACAAATCCGTGAGCGAGATCGCCTATGCGCTGGGTTTTAAATATCCGCAGCATTTCACACGGGTATTCAAGCAACACGTTGGAGTCTCTCCGCAGGAATACCGAAGTTCGATGAATTGATCTACTGATATTGTCCGACTAATTTTCCACCCATGAAATCAATACAAATTATTCTTATCCTCGCGCTTATGATACCCGCAGTTCAAAAGGTCGCCGCACAGGAAAAAGACCAACTGGTAAGACTGGCGAAGCTGGTAATAGATCCGGATCAATTGGAAAATTATAAAACGTTCCTTCGGGAGGAGATCGAAACTTCTCTGCGTATAGAGCCCGGCGTACTAACTTTGTACGCGGTTTCTGAAAAGGAAAAACCCACTCACATTACTATTCTGGAAATATACAAAGACATTGACGCATATAAAGCGCATATTCAAACACCACATTTTATCAAGTATAAGAATGGGACGCTTCAGATGGTTAAATCGCTTGAACTGACGGAGACTATTCCCCTGCTTCCCGACGCAGGGGTGAATCGTAGGTGATGGTAGAGCTTTGAAATATTAACTATCCAGGAGCGAAACTCTTTGGTGAAAAGAACAAATGTCTGGCTTCTTGTTCCGGAGCGAAACTCATGCGGGGTACAGTATGACGCGGACGTTGCAACGAAGTGCATCAATGGTTAACCGCAATGACGCTATGTCGCGAAGGGGCCGCCAAGATTATTCACCTGCGTTAGCCTCTTAGCGAACACTCTGCGGCTTCGCGCCATTACGGTGAAAAGAACAGATGTCCGGCATCTTGTTCCGGAGCGAAACTCATGTGGGGTACAGTATGACGCGGACGTTGCAACGAAGTGCATCAATGGTTAACCGCAATGACGCCCTGTCGCGATGCGGCCGCCAAGATTATTCACCTGCATCAGCCTCTCTTTGCGAACACTCCGCGGCTTCGCGCCATTGCGGTGAAAAGAAGAGATGTCCGGCATCTTGTTCCGGACCGAAACTCATGTGGGGTACAGTATGACGCGGACGTTGTAACGAAGTGCATCAATGGTTAACCGCAATGACGCCATGTCGCGAAGCGGCCGCCAAGATTATTCACCTGCGTTAGCCTCTCTTTGCGAACACTCCGCGGCTTCGCGCCATTGCGGTGAAAGGAACAGATGTCCGGCATCCTGTTTTGAGAGCGAAAGCAAGTCCATCGGAGAAATAAAAAAGATTTACAAGAGAAAAATCGGACAGCCAAGTACTTTGTATAAATTAAAACACCGTCCATAATCAGACAATGACGGCTCGTATCCGGACATACTTCTGCAAAAGGAAGCAGGCATGCTGTGAATATAAGCTGTTTGAATCTCTTGGCAGAGTTCTTGTAATTCAAACGGAAACGCTAAACCAATGCTAAGAAACTACTTTAAGATCGGGCTAAGAAATTTAGCGCGCAACCAGGCCTATACCGTTACCAATGTCATGTGCCTGGCGTTGGGAATTACCTGTGCTATCCTGATCTTCATCCTGGTTCAATTCCATTTGAGCTTTGATACTTTTCACGCCAAAAAAGACCGGATCTATCGTATTACCACCGAACTGCACCAGGATGGAATAAGCCGGGACCACAGTGTTCCCCAACCCATGGGAAAAGCTTTTAGCGGTGACTATATATTCGCCGAAAAAACCGCTATGGTATACAGCAATTCGAACTGGCTTATCGCTATTCCTTCATCGGATGGTAATAAACGATTTAAAGAAAATATCGCTTTTGCGGAACGGGAGTTCTTCGACATACTGAATTTTCCATTGATAGAAGGTGACAAAAATAATATTTTAACCGAACCCAATACCGCGATCATCACCCACCGCATCGCAGAGAAATTTTTTGGCAATAATAACCCAATCAATCAAATTATCCGGGTGGAAAACAAGTGGGATTTCAGAATTACCGGGATACTGCAGGATTTGCCCCTCAATACAGACCGTCGAGACGAAATTTATTTATCGTACAGTAACCTGAAGGATCACAATCCATGGTTAGCCGGTGACAGCTGGAGAGGGCTGGCAGGAGGTATGAATTGTTTCGTACTGTTGAAACCTGGCGTATTGCCTTCCGATGTGGACGACTCCTTCTCCGAACTTTCAAAAAAATATTACAACGAACGGGATGCAGGAATATATCGGTTTAAACTGCAACATATCTCGGATATACATTTTAACCCTGAGCTGGGAGGCTATCTGGCGAAGAAGAACTTGTGGGCTCTCTCGCTGATCGGAGTTTTTCTTATTGTTACAGCATGTGTGAATTTTATCAATCTGGCCACAGCCCAGGCGCTTCGAAGGTGTAAAGAGATTGGTGTCCGGAAAGTATTAGGAAGTCAGCGCATGCAACTCTTCTGGCAGTTTATCACCGAGACTGCGTTGATCACGACGTTGTCGCTGGTATTGGCTGTTACATTGGCTCAGCTGGTTCTGCCCGCTGTGAACCAGCTCCTCAATATGCAGCTTCAGATCGATATCTTCCACGATGTCTATCTGCTTACATTTCTAACCGCCTTGCCCGTAGTCGTGACCCTACTTTCCGGTTCCTATCCCGGTTTAGTCCTGGCCGGCTTTCAGCCTGAGCTGGCGTTGAAGGGTAAAGTATCGAAGCAAAGCGCAGGCGGCTTCACATTGAGGAGGGGATTGGTGATCACACAGTTCGCTATTGCGCAGTTGCTTATTGTCAGCACTCTCGTGATCGCGAACCAGATGCGTTACTCCAGCCAGGCGGACATCGGTTTCCGGAAAGATGCTATCGTGATGCTGCCGTTGCCTGAAAGTGAAAAATCAAAACTAAATACGCTTAACTCGGAGATCTTACGCATTGCGGGAGCAGAGAAGATAACGTTTTGCAGCGACGCACCGGCATCCTCGGGTTGGGCAAGTGTGAACATGCGATTCGATTCACATACCGAAAACGAGCCTTTTGATATTTCCGTCAAAGCAGGTAACGATCAATATGTTTCCACCTTCGGCTTACACGTGATTGCCGGCCGCAATTTGCAGCCTTCCGATACGGTCCGTGAATTTCTGCTCAACGAGACAGCGGTGAACAAACTCGGGGCACGTTCCCCGCAGGAAGTGATCGGAAAAAGGATACAGATAGGTCTTAACAATAAGATGGGAGAAATTGTTGGTGTGGTAAAGGATTTTCATAATAAGTCTTTCCATGAGACCATTGATCCGGTTTGTATTACAACATCAAACGATTGGTACTCCTATTGCGCCGTAAAAATAAATCCCGCCGACCTCTCACGCACACTTGGGGCTATCGAAATGGCGTGGAAGGAAACTTTTCCTGACCATCTCTATGAATATGAATTCCTCGACAAACAGATCGGTCTGTTTTATGAACTGGACAACATGATCCTTGGGCTTATCCAGGCCTTTGCCGGTATCGCTATCATCATCTGCAGTCTGGGTTTATATGGACTGGTGTCTTTCATGGTTGTTCAGAAAACGAAAGAAGTAGGTGTACGCAAAGTATTGGGTGCGACCGTACCAAACATAGCATGGCTTTTCGGAAAAGAATTCATTCGCTTACTGGTCATTGCCTTTGTCATCGCGGCACCGATTGGCTGGTGGGCAATGAACAACTGGCTGGACACGTTCGCATACCGGATTCAAATCGGGGCGGGTATTTTTGCACTGGCCATTGTAATAACCTTCATTGTAGCAGTGATTGCCGTTGGATATAAAACTATCGGAGTAGCGCTGATGAACCCGGTGAAATCTTTAAGGAGTGAGTAGTTGTCTTATGAAGCTTTTGATCACACTTGACGTTTTAACGGTATCAACCAAACTTTGCAGATGAACGATACTACCAATTTTGTAATATCTTAATCTGAAGAAGGTATCAAAATAAAACAAACTTTCATTCTCAATTAAACGACTGCCTAAACTCCAAAGGCGAAAGTTTTGTTCTAGACCTGAATAGTTTATTAAAGGACGATGGATGCTCAAACCCTAACGCATAGGCAATTTCGCTAATTGTTAAATTGGTGGTTGATATTTTTATCTTTGCTTTTTCAATCAGTTTGTTGTGTATGTGTTGTTGAGCATTTTGTCCGGTAAGGCTGCGCAACATATCGCTCAAATAACCGGGTGAGATATCTAAAGCTTCCGCAAGAAAGTGGACTGTCGGAATACCCTGCTTCAGGGAGCTATCGTCGTTAAAATAGTCGTCCAGAATTTCCTCCAGTTTTTGCAACAGATCATTGTGTGTGGATCTCCTGGTAATAAACTGTCGTTTGTAAAAACGATTGCTGTAATTCAGCAGCGTTTCAATTTGTGAAACAATCACATCCTGGCTAAAATCGTCGATCCCGCTGGTCAGTTCCTCTTCAATGTTTTTAAAAACAGAAATGATGGTTGCCCTTTCTTTATCCGAAAGGTGTAATGCTTCGTTTACGGAGTACGAAAAGAAACCAAATTGTTTTATTTTTTTCGCTAACGGATAGCCATTTAAAAAATCAGGATGAAACAGTACTGTAAATCCGGAATGATCCTGATTGATCTCCCCGTTTGCGCTTACCTGATTTGGCGCCTTAAACAACAAGCCGCCTTCATCAAAATCATAGTAGCCCTGTCCATATTTTATTTTTCCGGTAAGACTATTTTTGAGCGAAATCTTATAAAAACCGTGTACGAAAGACCTGGGTAACCTCGTCACATCTATTTCATTGTCTTTGTTCTCCACCAGACTTATCAATGGGTGCAAAGGTTTCGGCAGCCCTAGCACCCTGTGCAGGCCGGACAAAGAATCAAATCTATGCGGAACGCCTTCTTCCTTTTTCATCCTCTAAATTTATAAATTTCCCCTGAACGGGAAGCCGGTTATTTGTTGAGGGTATTCATGAACCTTTCAGGATAACGGGCACCGGATGCTATTCCGGCGGGCATAATCGTCCCTATACTCCGTAAATCCTCGTCGGAGAGTTTTATATTTTCAGATGCAATATTTTCTTCAAGATATTTAATGCGCTTGGTTCCCGGTATCGTAATGATATCTTCGCCCTGAGCCAATACCCAGGCAATTGCTAACTGAGACGGGGTGCAGCCTTTTTTATCGGCCAATGCTTTTATCTTTTTCACCAGCTCTAGGTTTTTATAGAAGTTCTCACCCTGAAAGCGTGGCATGTGTGCGCGGTTGTCTTTGATGTCTTCCGGTTTATTAAGGTCACCGCTTAAAAATCCGCGACTCAGTGGCGAATAAGCAACCAGTCCGACGCCCAATTCGCGAATGGCAGGAAGGACTTCGGCTTCGACATCGCGAGTCCAGAGAGAATATTCTATCTGAAGGGCAGTAATGGTATGAACAGCAGCAGCCTTACGGATGCTATCAGCCGATGCTTCAGAAAGGCCGATGTATTTAACCACCCCCTTTTCAACCAGCTCCGACAACGCACCGACCGTTTCTTCAACAGGAATATGGGGATCAACCCGTGCCAGCGTATATAAATCGATATACCCGGTTTTGAGGCGCTGTAAGCTGTGCATAACAGCGTGACGAATATAATCAGGGTGACCATTTACGGGCCCATAGCCCGTTGGAGAAGCCATCATTCCGGTTTTTACAGAGAGAAACGCTTTGTCTCTTTTGCCTTTTAAAGCTTGCCCGATAAGCTGTTCGTTGTGCCCGGCAAGGTAAAAATCGGCCGTGTCCAGAAAATTGTGGCCGAGTTCGAGAGCTCTTTCAATTGTGGCGATAGATTCTTTGTCATCGCTTTTTCCGTATGCCCCTGACATTCCCATACATCCTAAACCTATCGCTGAGACTGAAGGGCCGTTTTTTCCTAGTTTTCTGTCCATGACTTTTGTTTTTAAGTAATGGAACAAAGGTCACCGGAAGCATCTTATTGGAATTAGTCTGATTGAAGGATTGATTAGCCAAAATGAGGAAATGACAAATTTTATTGATGCCATTGTACCTCTTAGTCCCTTCTTAGCGTGTCCTCCTCCCTGAATTACTTTTGTAATGCAGCACTTCCCGGATAAAATATTTCCCACCAGGCGTTCATTGATGATAAGGGTTGAACACAAAATTTTAGCCGGAGAGCTGTGAGCAGAAAGCTTAACCGCAGGAATAATTATAACTGTTGAAATTAATGTTAATTTAACTTAAACTTGTTATGAAAGCACCGTAACGTGACACCTATCCAGCGTACCGACGAAGAACTTCTAAAACGATTGCTTATTAGCGACAGGGGTGCTTTTGAGGAAATTTTCATTCGCTATTGGTACGCGTTATTTAAAGTGGCGAACGCCAGGATCAGATCACGGGAGGAGGCTGAGGAGATTGTCCAGGATATTTTTGCATCGTTGTGGAAAAATCATAACATATTGCTCATTTCCAACCTGCCGAATTACCTTTTTTCGGCCGTTAGAAAGGGTGTTATCAGCAAAATCCGCTCAAAACTCGTACACGAAAAATACCGGAATTATTACCTCCAGTTCTTTCCAGGGTATTCATTGGCTACGGATGAGGCGGTTGAGTTTGAGGAGTTGAGCACCGCTATCGAAAACGCCCTTCTCCAGCTTCCGGTAAAATCTCAGCAGGTTTTCCGCCTTAATCGCCTTCAGGGACTCTCAATTTCTGAAATCTCAGAGATGCTCAAAATGCCCCGGAGAACCATCGAACACCATCTTACTAAATCTTTACGGGAGCTTCGTGTACATTTAAAAGACCACATACTCTTCCTCCTGATTTTAATCAGGGTCTGGCTTTAAAATCCTCCCTTCAGAAAATTTTCCAAACCATTGCGGAAATAGTTGGGTTGCGCGTCTTTGTATTCAGGCCAAGAATACAAAAGAATGTCACCTCAGGAAATTGACGAAATTTTAGAACGGTATTTGAAGAATGAGTGTACCGGAGCAGAGAAGCAGCTGGTTGAAGAATGGTTTGATGCCATCGGAAAAGACGGCGGAGAGCTGGATATCCCCACGCAAGTGGCAGTTCGAAAACGGTTGTGGGCTAAACTCGATAGCGGGGAACATAAAAATTCCAGCTATTGGAAGTTCAGCCGGATCGCTGCAGCCCTTTTGGTTCTGGTGGTTAGTGCTTTTTTGCTCGTCAACTATTTTCGTTCCGAAGAGAATAAGGATCGCGCTTTCGAAGGTTCCGTAGGTATGCTGCAATTCACTAACGCGGACCCCAGCCCGAAAAGGATTGAAATGAAGGACGGTACCGTCATATTGCTTGAGCCTGGCAGCGAGGTAAGTTTTCCGGAAGTTTTCCGTGATAAGCGGGAGGTGCACCTTTCAGGAGAAGCCTTCTTTGAAGTGACAAAAAATATAAACCAACCTTTTTTGGTCTATGCTAATGAGGTGACCACAAAAGTTCTCGGAACGAGCTTCCTGATAAAAGCCTACAAACAGGAAAAGGAAGTTATTGTGGCCGTCAAAACGGGTAAAGTTTCCGTCTTTACCAAACCTGCCGGCAACAAGCAGGAGACACCGGAGGAGATCATTATCACACCCAACCAGCAGGTCAATTATAACCGGAAAGAAAATCTTACGGTTAAGATGCTTGTCGATGACCCTCAGGTGATCGTACAACCACCACCGATAAAAGCCAGTTTTAAGAATGCTCCGGTAGTAGAAATTTTTCAGGCTCTCGAAAAAAGTTATGGTATCCGCATTCAATATGATGCAGATGCGCTGTCGGGGTGTACCCTTACCTACGCCGACATAACAGAGGAAGGGCTATATGAACAGATTGAAATTATTTGCAACGCACTTGGCGCCCGATACAAACGGTCTGAATTTTCCATTCTCATTGAAGCCGAGGGCTGCAAATAATGTAATTAACTCAAACCCAATGCCTATGAATTGAAATGAATACAAAAAAATGAGGCCGATGGTGTTACGAGCATCACCGGCCTTTTCCTGCGCCATGATTGAATCATGGCCGCATCGGTCTTTGCCCTTTACAAACAAAAACATTCAAATTTATGAATAAACCTAAACCCATTCAACATGGATTACTGTTTCTTATGAAAGTAACTTTGATTCACCTGGTATTCTCATTTTTTTCCATCGCTATGGTCTATGCCATTGATAGCGCCGGACAAGGGGTGCTGGATCGCAAAGTTAGCATTGAAGTTGACGGCGCAGATTTCCAAAATGTGCTTCTAATGATCGGTAAGCAGGCAAAAGTCAAATTTGCCTACAGCCCCCAGGTAATAAAAAACGAAAAAAAGGTTACTCTTAATCTGCAGGATGAAAAGCTGGCCGATGTGCTCTCCACGCTGCTCGGCTCCGCTTATTCTTACAGAATTGTGGGGAACCAGATCGTATTAACTCCCCAAAATCAACTCATCGAGACCACGGAAGGAAAAGTGCCCGAAACGGCACCTTATGTAGCGTTCACCGTAACCGGAAAAATTTCGGATGTTAACGGTAGTCCCCTTCCGGGAGTGAATGTTATCGTAAAGGAAACGACGATGGGTACCACAACGGATTCCGGCGGCCTCTATACTATAGAGACCTCCACCGGCGATGTAACGTTGGTTTTTTCATTTATCGGATTCGCCACGCAGGAAATCGCGGTGAATGGTCAGAGTACAATTGATGTAACGATGGAGGAGGATATTCAGTCGCTGAGTGAAGTTGTAGTGACTGCCCTGGGTATAAAGAGGGCAAGCAAGTCTCTGACCTATTCTTCCCAAAATGTGGATTTGGAAACGCTCGATGAAGTGAGACCCGCGCAGAATCTCGTTAATGGTTTACAGGGAAAAGTTGCCGGGTTATCCATTGTCAGGACCGGAAACGGTGTCTCGGGAAGCTCACGCGTAAACTTAAGAGGTAACCGGTCGATTGATGGTAGCAGTCAACCGTTGTATGTTGTTGATGGTGTTCCGATAGGAGGTGATATTTCGGATATCAGCCCGGATGATGTTGCAACTATAAATGTATTGAAGGGTGGTAATGCGGCAGCGCTCTATGGGTCCCGCGCGAACAATGGGGCGATTATCATAACCACAAAGTCCGGAAGCTCAGACCGGCTGAGTATCGATTTTAATGCAACGGCTAGTGTGGAGACCGGGAAAATATTGTTTGATTTCCAGGATGTATTTGGACAGGGTGTCGGCGGATCCTATTATTCATTGGACGACGGCACACCATTAAGCGGCTCCCTTGAATCCTGGGGTCAACGTTTGGATGGAACTCTTGTGCCGCACTGGTCTCCTGATCCAAACAAAAGCGGAGTAATGTTGCCCTATAGTTCCCACCCAAACAGACATAACGATTTCATGCAAACGGGCTCAACCGCAGTCTATACATTATCAGCGAGGGCGGGGTCTGAAAAATCGCAACTCTATTTTGGGTTTACCAACGATAGCAGAAAGGGAATTATGCCCGGAAATGAAATGAAAAGGAATAACGTAAGTCTGAAAATTACTCAAAAATTTTTCAAAAATAAACTGGTGCTGGATTCAAAGATCAATTACATAAGAACAGATCTGGATAATGAACTGGCCACCGGAGGTAATTTTGAAAATCCGTGGAGACATGTATACAGAATTCCTAACAACATTAGTGTTCAGGACCTGAAAGAATTTGAATACACGGCCGCTGATGGCAGTGTACGCCAGAATTATTGGCTCCCTGGATCCAACGGAGGGTCTAATCCATATTGGGTTGCCCGTAGAAATCTAACCGAGCAGTTTACCAATAGAATCCTGAGCTATGCTTCCCTGACTTATAATTTCACGGAGAAACTTAGTTTAATGGCACGTAGCGCGTTTGAAACTTCGTCCAGCTATCATGAGACCCGTTTCTATAATGACACCTATATTATCGCGCAGAACGGGGAGTACAGAACGCAGAATTTACAAGACTACGACTGGAACACCGACTTTTTGATATCCTATAACGATCAGATTTCAGAGGATTGGAAATATAGTATCAACGCCGGTGGTAACAATCGAAAGGTGAGTGGTCATTCTGTGAGCACGGTTAACAATGGATTAAGCGTTCCCAACATATTCGCATTGTCCAACGCTTTACAGCCGGCTTTTTCAGAGGGCCTTTCCCGCAAGGAGGTACAATCTTTATATCTTTTTGGACAAACCTCATTTAAGGATATGGTGTTCCTGGACCTTACATATCGTAATGACTGGAGTTCTACCCTACCCGAAGCAAACCGGAGTTTTGGATATTATTCGGCCGGTATGAGCGCGGTAATCTCCGATATGTTTGAATTTGGAAAAGACTTCAGTTATCTAAAACTAAGGGGTTCTATTGCAGAAGTAGGGAACGATACCGGGCCATTTAAATTGGATCGGGTTGGTGAATTACGGCCAGGAGGTCTCATTTATCTTTCCCCGGTCCTTCCCAATGAAGACCTGAAAGCGGAGAAAACTATCTCAAGTGAAGTAGGTGTCGATGCAAGATTTTTTGAAGGCAGGTTAGGGCTCGACGTTTCATTATATAAGACAAACACAACAGATCAGCTATTTGCGCAGGATGTGCCACTCGGATCAGGAGTGCGATCTAAGTTTTTAAATGGGGCGGATATCGAGAACAGAGGTATTGAAGTGGTACTCACTGCAAATCCTGTTACTACAGACGATTTTAGCTGGAATTTGACTTTCAACTTTGCGAAAAATCAAAGTGAGGTAATAAAATTAGCTGAAGGCCTTGATCGCTTATCAATTGGAAACGGTTCGTTCGGAATCAGAAACATGCAACTTACCGTTGGCTCTAAATGGGGAGATTACTATTCAAGAGGTTTTGAAAGAGATGAGCAGGGACGAATAATAGTAGCCGATAATGGATTACCCGAAACAACAGCGGGCAAAAGTGTAAAAGTATCGAACTTTAACCCTGACTGGTTAGGTGGAATTCGTAATACTCTTCAATACAAAGATCTGCAATTGACCTTCCTGGTGGATATCAGACAAGGTGGCTCGGTAATTTCAGCATCTCTCGCCTCTTTGGCTTCCGGCGGGTTCCTGGAAAGTACGGTCGCCGGAAGAGATGGCACATTGGTGGTTGGCCGTAATATATTCGGTACCGAAGGTGCTGTAAAGGCTGACGGGTCTCCAAATGACATTCAGATATCGTCAGAAGATTTGTGGAAGTCGTTGGGAAAATCCGAACAACCTGTCGGAGAGGCTTTTGTTGAAGATGCTTCCAATATCCGAATGAGAGAGCTCGCGTTGGCATATTCCATACCCAAAAAACTGCTGAATGCCATTGGACTTAAACATGGTAAAATCAGTGTGGTTGGCAGCAACCTGTTCTTTTTCTCCCTGAAAGCATCCTTTGACCCTGAGATTACTACCGGCACAGGATCAAACGAAGAAGGGTATGAGTTCTTCGCGCCGCCTCTAACAAGAAGCATAGGGGTAAATCTAAAATTCGGATTTTAAAACAAATGGTTATGAAAAGCATCAAATCAACAATACTAAAACCTGTTTTCTACCTTGTATTTGCGACTGCCATTTTGAGCTGTACAGATGAATTTACCAAGGTCAATACAAACGAAAAACAAATCACAACTGACGCTATTGCAAAGGACCTCCTTTTACAAGGTCAGGTCTTCGCTCAGGCACAATACGCGAGTATGTTTGCCGATCCTTACTATTTTCAATATGCTCAAAATTGGTGTGCAGATTTATACGTTCAGTATTTTGCGCTTACTACTCCCGATGCGGAAGCGGACAGATATGATTTTACGGATTCGTGGTCAGGAGAAACATGGTTGTCTTTTTATTCCGATTGCGCGCCGCACATAAAGGCCGTTGAAGATATCACAGCTGAGAACAATAACGAAGTCGGCAATGCAATGGCCAAAATCCTGAAGGTTCTTGCGTATTCCAGGATGACTGACCATTACGGCCCGATAATATATTCGCAGTTTGGTAATGGAGAACTGGTAGTTCCCTTTGATACTCAGGAGGCCATCTATTCTGATTTTTTTATCCAACTCGATGAAGCAGTAACCGTGTTAAAGGCCAACCCCGGGGCTCAAATGTTTTCAACTGATGACAGGATGTTTGGCGGTAGCGCTGACAAATGGTTGCAATTCGCAAATAGTCTGCGTTTGCGTTTGGCAATCCATATCCACTACGCCGATTTTGCCAAAGCCAAAACGGAAGCGGAAAAAGCAATTGTTGATGGTGTTATAACCGACGGATCGGAAGATGTATTCATTGCCGTCGATAATATCAACAGATCACCTTATCCAACCATTACAGCATGGGGCGAATTCAGGATGAGTGCCGCGATGGAAAGCGTATTAAAAGGCTACAACGACCCCCGCACACCAACGTATTACGCAGAGGCGGTTCTTGGAGATTCCGATGGTGACGGACTCTCTTTTGAAGGCTTATTAAATGGCCAGAGCCAATCGGCATTGACCTCGCCTCCAAATGATGACTACTCCAATATGTCATTACCATATTTACCGATTGAAGACGGTGGCACCAATGGCAATTATGAAATTATGACAGCTGCCGAGGTTTATTTTTTAAGAGCGGAAGGGGCTCTTCAAGGTTGGAATATGGACGGTACAGCCAAAGAAATGTATGAAAACGGCATACGCGCTTCGCTTGCCGCAAAATCGGACGCTAGTGATGCATTTATCGACGGTTATATTAATAGTTCCGATACTCCCGTACCGTATGAGCCCGGCGCTTCAGCACTCACAAATATTCCCGTAGCATTCTCTGCAGACCCTGAAACTCAGCTTGAACAAATCATGACTCAGAAGTGGATCGCTATCTATCCCAACGGTTGGGAAGCCTGGGTGGATTTAAGGAGAACAGGCTATCCCAAAATGTATGAACGCCTCTTTTCTGATAATCCGGATGTCGGACCCGCTGAGATTATGAGGAGAATAAAATATCCCGACCTGGAGGCTGATACCAACCCGGAAGGATTGGAAGAAGCTCTTCAATTTCCTGAAATGCAGGGTGGAAATAAAAACAGCACAAAAGTCTGGTGGGATAAGAAGAACTAGATTAAGCAGTACAATAAGTGTGGATAAACAAAAAAACGAGGACCAACTATTAGTATGAAACGCAGAGACATTATGAAGCGACTGGGCATAGTCCCAATAGCAGGAAGTTTATTTACCAGCGAGTCTGCTTTAGGTAATCCGTTTGATGAAGCTTCGCCTTTAGCGGCCAGTGGTATATCGGGCGATACCCGCATTTATGATTCCATCGGAGTAGTTCCGATAATTAACTGCCGGGGAACCTTTACGATCCTTGGCGGGTCTACGGAGCGCCCGGAAGTGTTGAAGGCGATTGAGTCTGCTTCGGGGTATTTCGTCCAGTACGATGAACTTGCTCTTGGTATCGGCCAACGGCTATCGGAACTCACCAAGGCGGAATGGGGCATGGTTTCGGCCGGGTGTGCTGCCGGGTTGAAACACGTCACTGCCGCCTGCGTGACCGGCGGGAATCCGGAAAAACTCATCCGGATACCCGACCTTACGGGTCTGGAAAAGACCGAAGTCATCTCACCGCGGTACTCACGGAACGTATATGACCATGCGATCAGGAATGTCGGAGTTACCATGATTACGGTCGACTCCGTCGACGAATTACGATCGGCCATAAATGAAAAAACCGCCATGATTTATGTCAACTCCGACGAGGATTCTGCTACGGGTCAGCCAATGTCACTTGAGGTCATAACCAGGATTGCCAGGGAAAAAAATATCCCTGTACTTGTCGATGCTGCCGCTGAGGATCTCACTATTCCATGTGTGCATTTGGAGCGAGGCGCAACAGTGGTAGCCTATAGCGGAGGCAAAGCCATTTGCGGCCCTCAATGTGCCGGACTTTTAATTGGTGATAAAAATTTGCTCATGTCCGCATGGCAGGCGAGTTCACCACATCACGGCCCGGGCAGGGATAATAAAGTGGGAAAGGAAGAGATGCTGGGCATGCTGGCGGCAGTAGAGGCATGGACGACCAGAGATCATAAAGGGGAATGGGCCACCTGGCTTACCTGGATCGACGAGATTTCCAACAAGCTGACCAAGGTCGCCGGTGTGACTGCTACAGTGTCGGAGCCTACGGGTCTTTCCAACCGGAGCCCTAGACTAAACATCAGCTGGGACGCGGACAAACTGCATATCACGGGCGAAGAGGTTGCCGAAATAGTAGCCAGGAGCAAGCCAAGGATTGCGATCGGGGCCCGGTCGGGCGAGGGCAAGACGTCCATCAATATTACGCCGAGCCAAATGCGTCCCGGCAACGCCAAGGTGGTCGCGGACAGGCTGCATGAGATCCTTTCACAGAAGCGCAAACCGGTTTCGGACGAAATGGCCGCTCCAAAGGCCAATATCACGGGGCACTGGGAAGTGGAAATGGAATTCTTCACCAGCAAGAGCACACATTATTTCTTTCTGCAACAAGACGGTAACTGGGTGAGCGGATCACACCAGAGCGATTTTTCAACGCAACAGATCGCCGGTATGATAGAGGGTCCTGAAGTAAAGCTCCGAAGCGACCACCGATCGACTGGTGACGGAATCAGTTACTGGTTTTCGGCTAAAATGGAAGGCGAAAAACTTGCTGGATCGGTTTTTCTGGGTGAATACCTTACCGCTAAATTCTCGGCCAGGCGCGTGGAATATAAGAAGGAACATAAACGAATAGTGATCCCCGGAGGTCCCCCATTGGCAACCTGATTTTTATGATTTAGCGGTCTTCACCGATTCAATTCGAATCATGACGATCAAAAATAGACAACCTCATCAGGGAGATAAAAACCGGAGGCTGAAATGACTTTAAGTGCCGTTAAGATAGTACATCGTCGCGAAATAAGTGTACATGCATCCAGAATATACAGTTCTAAAATCAAAGCGTTGTGTCCTATACTGCCGTACTGATATTTTTGCTATGACGCACTAGTGCAGGATCTGAGAGACGTTGCGGAAAACTTTTCGGAAGGAATGAACAAACAGAATATGAAATATCAGGATTTGAATATGAACTTAGATTTCAGGAAACAGATGAGGAATTTTTTTAAAGAACCATTGGCCATGCTTTTAGTACTTGTGTTCTCACAGTGTTCCGATCCATCGGGAACAACTTTGCCAATGGCCGACAAGGACAACGGTGGCCTGTTTCTTCCCGGAGGTTTCGAAGCACTTGTGGTAGTTGACAGTATCGGTGAGACCAGGCATATTACCGTGAACGACAATGGTGATATCTATGCTCAGCTTCAGAGTTCCGACGATGGCAAAGGTACCATCGGAATGCGGGACGTTGACCATGACGGCAAGGCCGATAGTGTGATCCGTTTCGGGGATTATTCAGATAAGGGAAGGGGTGCAACAGGTATTACAATACACAATGGTTACCTCTATACCAGCACCAGGAAACATATATTCCGGACCAAAATGATCCCTGGTGAGTTGGTTCCCACGAGTAAAACCGAAGTGGTACTGACGGATATGGATCCCAATGTGGACAGGAACTGGCATACGACTAAGCCCGTCGCTTTTGATGACAAGGGAAACATGTACGTGCCTTTTGGGTCTCCCTCCGACGCATGCCAGGACATCGAAAAGTATGGACCTGTAGGGATACCGTATGGCAAAGGGTTGGATCCATGTCCGGAGTTGGAGAACCACGCCGGGGTATGGCGGTTCGATGCCGATAAGATCGGTCTGACCCAGGAAGATGGAACCAAATTCGCGACCGGCATCAGAAGTATCGTGGGGATGGAATGGAACCCCAGGGATGAAAGTTTGTATGCAGTAGGGAACGGTATCGATAATTTCCATACCATTTTTCCCGACATCTTCTCTGATTGGCAGGCCGCTGTTTTTCCATCTGAAACACTTATGAAAGTGACCGAAGGGTCCGATTACGGCTGGCCCTATGCCTACTATGATCAAATACAGAAGAAAAATGTTTTGCAACCCGGATACGGCGGTGATGGTAAAATCGTGGGTAAGGCTGGTGAATATGATGTGCCTGCTGTCGCGTTCCCGGGACATTGGGCTCCCATGGATGTTATGTTCTACTATGGCAACCAATTCCCAAAGCGCTATAACAACGGCGCATTTGTTGCCTTTCATGGATCAACGGACCGGGCACCCTACCCCATGGCCGGTTTCATAGTGTGTTTCGCCCCCTTTGACAAGAACGGTAATCCCACTGGAGAATGGGAGGTTTTTGCCGATGGTTTTGCACGGGTAGATATCGTTAAAAATACCAGTGATGCCGTTTATCGGCCGATGGGTCTTTCAACAGGCCCGGATGGGTCCATCTATATCAGCGAATCCAATCAGGGAAAGATATGGAGAGTAATTTACAAAGGGGATAAGGACAAATTCGGGCAATCGGAATTGGCCTCTATGGAAGGTCGAAAGAAGACTCAAAGCTATATCAGAGACCCCGACCCTGTTAAGGATTTGATACAGGAAGGCGACACCTACAGTGGCAGAATACTATACGATACTTATTGTACAGCATGCCATCAGCGAGATGGAAAAGGAGATAACAACCGTTTCCCTCCATTGGCCGATTCAGAGTGGGTCACCGGACCCGAGGAAAAACTGATTACGATCGTACTGAACGGAATGCAAGGTGACATGGTCGTCAACGGAAAGACTTATAATGGATTAATGCCAGGACACAGTCATTTGGACGATCACGCCATCGCTTCGATTCTGACCTATGTCAGAAAGAGGTTTGGTCATGAGTCAAAGCCCGTTACTGCTGTAAAGGTATCGGAAATCAGAAGTTTGTCCTCAAAGAAATGAACGCCTTAATATTATGAGAATCCGTGGTGCGCATCATTGCAAAAGTGGCTCGGGGAAATGGATTGGGTTTATACTGATCGTTCTAGTTCACATTACTTCCTTTTTTCAATCCGCCGCTACCCCAGTCCCGGGCAATCAACAAAACTATTCGGGAATAGCACGATCCGACGACTCGCTCCTGGTCAAAAGGTGTCGTGAATTCAAGATCACAGGCAAAGGAGACAACCCTGAATGGAATAAAACGGAATGGTCGACGCTTACCAAATTGGATCCGGGTGGGGCTGACTATAAAAGTAGATTTAAAGTCCTGTCATCGGAGAAAGGTATATATATACTCTTCCAGGGCGAGGACGATAAAATTACCACGTCGGATTATAAGGATATGGATAAAATCTGGAACGGTGACGTATTTGAGGTTTTTTTCCAAACGGATACACATGAGGACAAATACTTTGAGTACGAAGTAAACCAGTTCGAAAAACAGCTTCTTTTGACCATCTCCAACTCGAGCGACGGAGTAAGCTGGATACCCTTTAACGAGTACGATGCCAATACGTATGGAACGATCAATAAAGTTGATATACTTGGCGGACCCCGAAAATTGCGCGGAAAGATCGCCTCCTGGAGCGCGGAAGTTTTTATATCTTATAAGTCGTTAGGGCTTCTATCCTTGGTCCCACCGAAAAGCGGCACCATATGGAACGCCAATTTTTGCAGGCTTGACCATGACACCGGCGAGATGGTGAAGTGGTCATGGACCCCGACCATAGAAGATTCTCTTCATGAGCTCGATAAATTCCGAGCCATAATATTCGAGTAAAATCCAATGGCCAAATCCACTTGTAAATACAGTCCGAGAATAGTGACATTTGCTTTATTGCTAACACTATGTTGTTACTCCATAGTTCAAGGACAATCCGCCGGCTGTAGTGAATACAATCTGCTGATCGGTACCTATAACAGCAAGAAAGCTGCCTTTTGAGACAGCCTTCTTAGCCTTTTCAGCAAAAATAAATCCGGAGACTTAAAAATTGGGATTTACCGTTGACACATCACTGGTGCTTGGATTCAATTCAGCTTCATCCGCAGGAACATCCCAATAATCCATGAAGTTGTAGTTAATGATAACATCGTTATATACGGCTCCATTGTAGTAATAGGTATTTCCATAACTACCTCCGCCCATGGAGATATCGTATATCATGCCCCACCTTCTGAAGTCGTAAAAAGACACACCCCTAAATGCAAGTGCCACCCTTCTTTCCATGATAAGTTCCTCCATTGCATCTGCTTCGGTCGTTAAGGTGCCTGCCACAGCGTCAATGCCAGCACCCATATGATCGCGAACAGCATCGATGTAGCCCAGGCCGGTGTCAATGTTGCCAAGCCTGATATTGGCTTCCGCGAGAAGTAACGTGTTCTCTTCATAGCTTCCGGCAATAAAAAGTTCATACTCACCTACATTACGACTTCCATAGTCATAGATGTCGCTGCCGACAAGGCCAGTCGTATTCCTGTACCGGGTGCCAAAAGTTGTATGCTCTGTTTTTGTGTCGGTACTAAAGTTTGCCAGGCGGGCATCACCGTCCTTAAAATTCTGGATAAACCGTTCACTGATTGTGAACGTCGAGGTAGCGCTGGCGCTTGACCTGATAGTCAGCGAAGCTGCTGTTCCTCCGGTAGCTGTAAAAAAGTAATTGGTGGATACTGATCTGCCTGTAAAAACCACATCTCCTTCCTGTATGCCATCTGATGCCAGTTCCAGTACCTTTTGCCAATCAGCTTCAGTCATTGGCGATATAGTGGCACCCGTAATGGTTGCCGCAGGATTGCCATTGATAACGGGAGACAGGTGATTGAATACAATATTACGCGCCAGCATCGTGTTAATATTACGTTTCCATTCTGCAACGGTAGGCACACCTCCATTTCCCACTTGTGTAAAATCGGGGATGAGACCGCCCAGAACCGAAGAATAAGTACCTTCGTCGCTGACACCATCCAGGGTGGTATACGCCAGATTAAAATAGTAATTCGATCTCTCGATCACTACATCGTTAGTTACATAATCACTGCTGGTTCCGCCATACTCATCGATGATCAAGCCCGAATAGTACATAGAACCGATGGATGCATATGCATAACCCTTCCACCAGTAGGCCCAGGCCTGGAAAGTAGCAATTGTGGATGGATCATCGGTAATTGTTTCTATCAGGTCCAACACCTGATTACAACCTGCATTCAGTGCATACATATTCAACCATTGGTAATACGTGGCATTATAGCCTGAGCCTGTACGCGCACGGGTATTATTGTCTCTCATTTCGTCAATGTTGGCAACACCGGTCACAATCGTAGAGCCATCCGCCAGTGTAAAATAATTCGGTTGACTAATCCGGTTGATATTTTGATTGAGGGCTGTTGGCGCACCTACCATATCGCCCAGAAGCTCCTGATAGCCATACGGAAGCGAAAAATAGCTATTACCTAGCCAAGAGTCTCCATCATAAAAACCGTCGATGTAAACTACTCCCTGTGCCAGCGAGGTAAGACCGGCCACCGAAACAACACTGGTGGCCGTCTGTGGGTTATTGGGGTTCCCCACTTCAAGCTGATCGTTGCACGCAAAATTTCCTGTCATTAATGACGCTATTACAAGCGTCGAAATAAATCTATATTTTGTCATAACTCGCGATTCGTTAGAAGCATTTAGAATGAAACATTTAAGCCCACCTGGTACGATTTGGTGTTGGGCATAGTACCATTGTCAACTCCGCGGTCAAATGCAGAGTTTGCGGTTGTTGCAGAACTGATCTCAGGATCAAATCCTCTGTACTTTGTAATTGTGAGTATGTTACGTCCTGTCAAAACCAGTTCGAGCTTCCGGAAATATTTCAACTTAGCAACCTTAGCTATATCAAATCCAACAGACACGTTTCGGAGTCTCAGGAAAGTAGCATCTTCATAGTAATAATCCTTAGTGGCATTACCACCCCCGTTAAGACTGGCTGAAGATCCGGCGTATGCACTCATGTAATACGCTGTATATGCCCCGGTCTCACCACCAATAGTAACCGGAGTAGCAAAATCTTTATGGATAGCGTCCCTGTACATCCACTCTCTCACCTGGTTGTAGATATGGCTCTTATAAACCCAGTCAAACTGGAAACCAAAGGTTAAGAAATTCTTATACTTCAGATTATTAATGAACGAGGCGTTAAATTTAGGATTGGGATCACCCAGAGACGTAGCATTTTCCGTCCATTGTATCGCTTTTGTGGCTATGTTCACCACCCGTCCATCCACAATATCGTATTCTCCCTCGCTGCCTTCGGGAATATAACGTGTTCCATCCGATTTCAATTGGTCAAAACTGGTTAAGGCTTTATATCCGTAGATCTGACCTATTTTTTGACCTGCGGATAATGTCATGGCTGAACTTCCGGCAGACGACGTTAAAATGATGTCAGCTCCGCCTGCTATGGCATCGATTTTAGAGGTTTGCTTACCGAAGTTGGCCGTGAAGTCCCACTTAAGTTCGGGTGATTCAATCACAGGTATATTCAATGAAAACTGTATCCCGTTTGAAGACATGTCTATTGCGTTGGTTTTATTGGATGGATAACCAACGGAGGGGGCATTGCTAACGGAATAGATCACATTTTCACTGGATCTGTCCCAGTACGTAAATGCAAAATTCAATTCACTTAGCCAGCTTCCCGTACTGTTAAGGGAAACAGTGAAGTCGGTTCCAACTTCCAGTTCTGTTGAAACTTCCACTTGCAGATTGGGATTATTCGGGGTTGTCGGATTTGAATAATACAAATCGTCGCCCAGGTTGCCCTGATCCAGTACTACGTAGCGGTCAAATACACCCGGTTGAATACCTGCTTTTCCGTAAGCTGCTCTTAACTTAAAATAAGGAGCGACCGATTTTACACCGTCCCAAAAACTGAAAGAAGAAAGGGCAATGAAACCATCATAGTGCGGGAAAGTAAATGGTTTGGAACCCTCACCGAAAGCAGAGGAGTAATCGCTTCTGAAACCGGCCGTCACACCACCAAACTCACCAAAATTGATTTTTTGATTAAGCAGATAGCCATAGGTGATAAATGTTTCTTCATAATCATACAAAACAGCCTGATCGCCAGTGGACGACATATTAATGGGCGGTACCAGAGGGAGCCCTACGCCATACGAATCGTATTCCTTATAAAACTTCTTTCTGTAGTCAAACGAAAGCTGAGTTGATGTTTCAAGGGGAATATTCCAACCGAAGTCTTCCCTGAAATCGGTGTAGATGAAGGCATTGCCGATAAAATTCTGGAACGTGTTATTGTACTGCCAATTGACTATTTCACCTGTATTATCCGAAGCATAAACTCCGGTCCAGGTTCCATTAATGTGTTCCGATTGATTTAAATAAGTCCAGCGAACGTTTTGGTTTCGGTAGTTTAGCCCGTACGTCGCATCCAGGGTCAAATATTTATTGACCATGTAGGTCGCATTAAAATTTTGTATTAAATCGACCTTTTTGTCGGCACTCGTATTGTAGTAAGCGTCATAGTTAGGATTCCATGCATTGACGGAAACAATCTCCGCATTTTGATAAGCCGGGGGCGTACCATCGGCAAACTTATAGTCGAGGTCAAAGAACTGCGACGTATTCAAAAAACTCCAGACCGACCCGACATCTCCGGAGCGGTCACCTAATCCATACTTATATCCACCGCCACCGCCGAATCCTTTGTCTATATCATTATAAGTATATACCAGCTGTGTGGTAGACCGGATCTTAAAATTCTTAAACACCTCAGTTCCTAAATTTGCACTAAGGTTGGTCCGTTCATAGTTCCCGTTCTTCAAAATAGGAGTCAGCGTATTGTTGTGCGAAAGCGCAAGGGAATAATCCATCTTGCCACTGGCCCCTGAAATATTTAAGCTATGGTTCCAGGTGCTGCCTTTTTTAAACATCTGCTTGAAATGATCATAGAACTTCAGGTTGGCATTATAAGGCTTGTCGGAGACATTGTCTGGGGAGAGCACAGCCCATCTTGAATTCTGGGCGGCCAAAACAGTCCCGGTAGAGGAAAGCCAGGGATTCTCATAAGCTATACCCCGGAGACTACCCTGCGAATTATAAGTAAGTATATTCCCGTTAACATCAACAATGTTGTTGTCGGCATCGGTCAGCCAGGAGTGTTTGTTAGCTTTGTTCACATTGCCACTGTTGATAAATTCATTTTGCGCATAGCTGACAGAGTAGTTGATTGACACAGGCCCTTCCTTACCTCGGTTGGTAAAGATTTGAATTACACCATTGGCCCCTTGTGCACCATAAAGCGCGGAAGCGGCAGCGCCCTGTGTTACTTCCACCCGCTCGACGTTGCTTAAGTCCAATGAGCCAAGGTCAGTTGCACCCATCTGAATACCATCCATCATGATCAATGGCTTGGTGCCACCTTGTACGGTATTAACACCTCTCAATACGATGTTTACAGGATCACCGGGGTTCCCGCTTGTTGAGGATATTTGCGCTCCGGGGATTTTTCCAATCAACGCCTGGTCAATAGAGGCGGTAGGCGCAGCCGGCAGATTCGCCGAAGTGATTGACTCAACGGCAATTCCAAGTTTACGCTTTTCAGTGGCAACGCCAGCCCCGGTAACAACAACCTCTGTTAACTGTCGCACATCGAATGAAAGCGCTATATCGATCACGCTCTTTTCGCCGATAGCAACTTCCTGGGTCAGGAGACCAATAAAAGAGAAAACCAAACTTCCTCCCGAAGCAGGTATGATTAGTTCATAGTTACCATTCGAATCGGTAACGGTTCCGGTTGTTGTGCCCTTCAGCACCACGTTCACACCAGGTAACGTGCTGCCGTCTTCCGAGCTGGACACTTTACCTGAAACAGTTCGATCCTGAGCCCAGGCATAATAGCCGAGACTCACCATAAAAAACAGGAGCAAAATTTTTCGCATCTTCCGCATAGGTGTAGGGTTAGGTTAATGTTACAAGGGCGAATGTATCCGAAAATATTATCCCCCAAAAAGGGGCATTGACCTGTGTAATCTGTTCTCATCAGAGCCAAATCGATCCCGAATCTTCTGCCGTAATCGATTGTTGCGGAAGTTTATTTCGTTTGCGCCATCAGTGCGAGTAGCAATCGTATAGGGATTATCAGGTGTTGCATCCTGCACGAAGCTCGTCGCGGTAGTATCGCTTGATGAAGACGGAGAAGGGGATATTGTCGACCGTTATAAGTTCCTGAGCTACATTAAACGAAATGTAGGGCTAGGCGAGACTTATCGTGGCCCTTTGTTTTCTAAAAGCTACTTTGAGGTTAGGTAGTGCGGCTGAATGGCACCAGTTTCGCGCGGGTCAATCCGCGACCGGAAGACTCGGCCGCTTCGGAGGTATGCATGATCTAATTGAAAAAATTTTCAAAAGAATACAACGCAAATTCAGGTCACCTGATAGGTCTCATTCCCTTTTGAAACGCTTTGGTTGATTTTGTAAATCTTCAAGCTGATCATAAGATATTTCAATGCCCGATAAAAATGAACATCCAGCAACGAAAATAAAATAACAGAAAACTCTGCTGATGAACAAATGATCAAAACAGCCTTTGAACCTCCAAGTCAGGACACCAAAACCTATGTAATTCATAAACACACATTCGTACTAACTCGGTATAAAGAAACATACCGACGATCCCGTCCGCATCATTGCTATTTACGTTTTGTGTTTTTCTTCACTGGAAACTCAAAGCCGAACCTGACATTCAATACATCGGCATAGGGACTCTTGTGCTTTGGATTGAACAACCTCGTCATCACTGAGGCGGTGCCCCTGACGTGTCTGAAGAACTTATATTCTTTCTTTATGCCGGCAAATGCACCCCACACCCATTGCCGTACCTGTGGGTCTGGAGCGGTTGTGATGGTTGAAGGCGGAATTTTTGTGTTCATCACTTCCACTTCCGCACGGGGAGAAAAGCCTTTTCCAAGTTTAAATTCACCAAATATGCGGGGACCAAAGATCCTCGCCTCTGGGTTGAAATAGTAGTCATCGAAATTGTAGGCCACACGCTGGTTCCAGCCCGGACCAGCGGTGATCCTGCCGGTAAAGCGATAGCCGACATAGGGATTAAAATCAACCATTACCTCCTCCCCCTTCTTCCGGATCTGCATACCTATGCCGGGAACGATCCGCTCAATGAAGGGTTTGTTTCGCATGGGATTCTGCGGACGCTTTGCGATGTCCGCAATACTGCTGACACTTGGATATTTCGCCTTGTACTTCGATATCCTGGCCATCGCCGCTTTCAGCTGTTGTTCTTTGCCCGCAAAATGGTCGACCGCCACCTTTTGCGCCTCTTCCTTCAGTTTCGCCTTCAGCTCCTCTTCCGACGCCGCCCCGTTCATTGGCAGTTCCGTTGTTTGTTCCTGCAAAACCTTTACCTCTTTCAGCTGTGATGCTTTCGACTCGGCAAGTTTGTCGATGGAGTTTGGATTCAGTTCTTTCGCCGTTTGGTCTATCTTACCCTGGACAGCCTGCGCCTGACCCGATACATCCCCTACCTTATCCATTCCTTTGATGTCCGGTACTTTGTCCGTCAGGCCGGGAATAACAGGTTGTTTATCGAGCCCGTTTACCTGCGGAATACCCGGGACATCGACATTTGTCACCTTTTCCAAGCCCCCGAGGGAGAGCTGACTTTTTAACCCATTCAATTTGTCCAGGTTCAGTTCCGGCGGTAGTTTGGCTTCGATCGTTTGGGGACCGAGCTTTCCGACAGAACTTGTAAGGCCGGACACCTTGTCTTCCAGCTCCAGGGGATACTTGATCGATTTGATCTTCTCCATCGCCCGGTTCTTTATACCCTCGACCTTGTCCGCCAGATCACGTTGGACATTAGTCAGCTTCTGAGAAAGGCTATCCATTTTGGATTTGTATTTATCCGTAGGCAGTTTCAGCGACTGGAGGCTATCGATCTTCGATTGGTAACCCTCCGCGGTCTTCCGGATGTCCGTGAGGACCGAGGTATATGAACTGGTCAGGCTATCCACCCGGGTATCGACACTGAGCCGGATCGAATCGAGCCTGTTGTTAATTTGCTTAAGGGTATCCGTGACAACGTTATCCCGAAGGGCGGACGTTACCGGGGCGGACAGCGAATCCATTTTACGGACAGCTTCCTGACGGAGCAGATCTGCTTTCGTGGTGGCGGGCATATTCAATGAATCAACCTGGCCAAAGGAGACCACGGTTGCGAACAGGTAGGCGATTACACTGAAAAATAACCTCATTGTATACCAGATATAGTGCTGGTATCGGTTAGTTCCGGATTTTTGAAAAAGTAATCAGGGAATGAAAGAAATATTTTTAAGGCGCAGATGACCAGCCTTGTGTTCCGTGGGACGAGTCCCGCGCCAGCAAACCTAGAATTTACCAAACACCTTGCATCCTAGATTCCAAATTCCATCAATTAATTGGCGCTCAAGTCATAGGGTGATTGAACACGTCTATTAAAGCGGTTGGATCGTAACAATATTTTTCAATCATTTAAATTAATTTATAGGCTCTTGAGTATTCGCTAGCCAACAACACAGTCGGCAATCAATCAAATATTGGCTTAAGCGGCCTTTTCGGAATAGAAAATTCTTCCTCCGAAAAAACGGCATCCTGAATCTCAATAGCAGTCGAAATGAGCCTCAATTTCTTATTTTCGTAAATAATTTTTAGTGGAATCGAATGAGCGAGACGAACGTAGACATCCCAGCCATCGAATCTATGGAATTGAAATTCCGAAGGGTCAATTCGATATTTCTCATTGAAAAAATAAATAAATGTCTCAAAGGCAGACTCAATTTTTATGGTCTTACATTTAAGTCCAAGAATAAACTCATTACTTTCTTCAATTATCGGAAGATTGATAATTTCTAGTGGATTCAAATTCGCATCGAGATATCCGACTGTATCAGCAACCGAACTAAAGCGATAAATCGTGTGATCGACGCTTTTATATATTACCACAGACCTCCTCACTCCGCTGTAGCTGTTTTTGAATTCACCACCCTGAATTATGAATGTGCGAATATTGCCGTAATTTTTCTGCAACAGCGAATCACTCACACCAGGCACTTTGGCATTAATTTTTTCCAGGTAGGTAATTTTACCGGCGAATTGCGCTTGAGCTGCAGATCCCAAACAAATTAAACAAGCAATAGAAAGTCTGTACAAGTTTAATATTTCAGATTTCAGATTAAGCAATCAATTTACTCTTGTTTTCGATAGTTGATAGTTTGAATGTCCATTATCGATTCCCAGGGGAATTATGCTTTGCTTTTTAAAACGCCAATATTCATTTTCAAAAACTCGATGAGTTTCAAAATGAACATCAAAAAAATTAGACCGTGTACCTTGGATTTTATACAGCGGAGAATGTAAACCCTTAGTGTCCACGATATAGAATGAAGCAATTTTTCCTAAAGTGGCTGTTTTATCAAACTGATCTTTGTACTCAAGGGTATCGCCCTTGTTTGAGATTAAATATAAACGGTAATTCATCGTGTTATTTTCCATATCACGAACTTGTACTACGGTTTTCTTTCCTTTTTTCTTAGACTCCCAAACTATTAATTTCGCCCTTTGAGGTTTACTGTCTAGCACTAGAAGGCTATCATTTCTTATTTGCCAATTGCCAGTTATTTCAATCTTCAAAAATTCCGATTTTTGAAAGTAACTAAAAGTTCCATTTTCAAACAAGTCAATACTCTCATTATGATGAAGAGATTTATAGGAGTAATTACCTTTTATTGAAAAATCTTGTGAATACAATGTTATCGGCAATAATAATAAACAATAAAAGACTTCAAGTATTTTCATAGAACTACTTTTTTTGACCTTTAAGATAATCCTTTTGCCAGCCTTTGTATACTTCTGTAACCGGTGCACCTGTCCTGCCTGCTTCTACGGTTTGTTGTCTTAATGCTTTACCTTCTTTTGAATTAATGTCGATTGGACCATTAGGCAAAGTCTGATACGCGGGAGGTGTCATTGAACTACCAAAACTTCTAACATCATCATCGCTCATTTGTAATGGGTAACCATTTACAACTGCATTTGGCGTTTGGAAAAACTGAATGCCTGTTCCAAATGTACGCTCTCTATTATACGAAGCTGTTTCATCTGTAATGTCATAGAGTTTCCCATATCCAGAGTTATCTGTAACTATAGAAATTTGCCCTTTCTCATATTGATAAGCGTGTTTTAATTCATGACCTATTAGTCCTATAGAAGCATCACTTTTTCCAATGCCAACATCAATTGCCCCTGTCTTGTTATTATATTGTACACCACCTTCTTGTCCTTCACCATAATGGACTGAATAAACTTGGTCAGACTTTTCAAGGGTTGATATTTCATTTAATGATGACTGGAGAGCTCCTGCAAATTTATTAAGTGCAGCTGTCATTCCCTCTGATAAGCCTTCTCCTTTTAATGCATTTTGAATGTATGAAAGATTCTGATTTAATTGATCCTTTTGCTTTTTAACTAATCCATCAGGATCCTCGATTGTCATACCCGTAGGATCAATATATCTGATCGGATTATTGGCACAATAGGTGTAAGGTGATATAGAGTAGTATTTCTCTGCCATCGGATCAATTGTCATCCATCTCCCAAAGTCAGCCATGTACATGCGTGCCCCATAATCCAACCATGCTAAATCCAATTCATCCTGCTTCTCCTTCCCATTGTATTGATACATGTTGGGAACAGAATTTTCTCGTTGGTAAGAGCTAAAGGTAAGCCCGAACGGATAATAATCATCCTGCTGAATAACCGGCGACTTCACATGCTCCACCTTAAAATCATCAAAATACACTTCTTTTCCCCCTTCTTCATTGGAGAGGTATATGTAGACATAACCCGGTTGCGAGATCTCAATTTCAGGAGATTGTAGGCGCTCATGCAACTTTCCATCGGGTGTTAATAACTGACCGTTTTCGCTGGCGGCTACGGAAACCCTTTGATATCCGCTTTTTGAAATGATCAATTCATAGTCCTTGTCAAATACCAGATAGTTCAGGTATGCTTTAGGCGCATCCCCCGTTTCGTCGGATTTATCCAGTAAGGCGCCAAACGGTAGAGTCGAAGCACCCGGACTTCCGTAGGCACCGCCGTCAATTACCGTCCCCGAAGATGCTGCCCCGGTGGCAACCAATGTAATAAAATCACGAAGGGCGGTTGTTACATCCGTTTGACTCAAATCAACATACTTGGCAAAGACCTCTGCTGTGATTTTGTCGCCGGGCATGACCGATATGGAGCGTGCTAACCCATACGTTTCCGCGGGTGTCCCGGTTAAACGTATCGCATATTGTGTTGACTCAGTGTCCGTATGGTCAAAAATAGTGGAGTTAACCAGGCGAACGTCATCATACTTCAGGAAGTTGGCCCGCTCTTCGTTTTCATTTTCCGTTTCCAGGGTCGCAACTGGCGCCTCGGTTTCTTCCTTCGAAGTAAACGTAATCCGTGAATTGCCCAAATGATCCTTAAGGGTGTACTGATATTCCGGTTCCGCGCCGGTCATCACCACCCTGCCTTCTTCGTGATTGATGAACTTCAGGGTATCGTTCTCATAGAAGAACTCGCCCAGGTAGTCCGTCTTTTTCGCTAGCGAATTGGCGGCATCGTACACTTCCTGGCTCAGCTTTACGCCGACGGCATTGTAGATATAGTTCACATGTTCGCCTGTCGTTTTTGTCACGATAGCCGGAAGGTTCAGGTGGTTGTAGGTGATGCTGGCTATATTTTTATTCCTGTCGGTAATCATGTTGCCGTTGGCATCATAAAGATAATCATCGCCGCTGACATTGCCATCTTTAAAACCTTCCAGTGCGTTCTCCGCATCGGTCACCTGCATGAGGCGGTTTCCGTTGTAGGTGTAAGCCAGGTCGTCCATATCAGAACCGACTTTTCCTTTGCGGTCCAGATGCAGGATATTGCCGTTCAGGTCGTACTGCAACGCACCCTCGCGATAGGCGGTGGTTGGACTCCATGCCAGTGTTCTTTCCCGGTGTGCAGCCTCGGTGAGCCTGTTCATCGGATCGTACTCAAAGGCATATCCGCGCTCCGTGGCTTCCAGGATCGGATCTTCACTGTCAATATTAATACCTAAACCCTGGTTCGTCGAATATTTTATGGCGCTGATGTTTCCGTTGTATTGAAGCGACGATGCTCCCACCCCGATTTCAGTATTGTATCCCAGCTCCATTCCGAAGTAGTCTTTAGGACCGCCATCCACTTCGCCCAGATCTGAATTATTGATCCGGCTCAGCCAGCCCCGGATATTATACCTGTAATCCACATGCTGCTTAAAGCTCTGGGCATTATCCTCGGAATGCAACTTTTTCGTAACCAGCTGGCCTAATTCATTGTACTCGTTCTTTGTAAGGACTACCTCTTTATTATTCGTGTAATGCTCCGTCTGCAGTAACCTGCCGGCATGATCGTAGGTAAGCTTCCTCGTGGTGGCTATTGCCGCCCCGCTAACCGTGTGATCAGTTTTCGTACGCAGTATCTTTCCAGCGAAGTTATATACGCTGGTGATCTTATCCAGGCCACCTTTGCTGTTTTGTGCGATTACCTGGATGGCCCTGTAACGGTCATCGTAGTAATTTACACCCCACATCCACTCGCTTGTTCCCAGGTTTTTAATTCGTGATCCGGTCATCTGGCCTTTTACCCGGTTGAAGGCTTCCTCCTCCTGGCCTTCATCATTTTCAGACGCTGTCAGCCGGCTGTTGTCGTACTGGTAATCGGATCCGCCTGCTCCTATCAAAGAAATAAATGAATAGTCATCATAATAGCTCACCGTCAGGTATTGACCTTCGGAACTCACGTTAGGAAACGATTGGTTTGAATACCCATGAACCGTTCCGCCGGTTACCTCGAACCATTCGTCGCTATTATTTTCCGCCGCGATGTAAAAGTCGTTTACCTTCGTCTGCATACCGTCCTGGTCTTTGTTTTCGGCATCCAGGTATATACCGGTCAGGATGGGTCTGTTCAGGACATCGTATTTTGTAAAGGTCCATTCGGGGGTCGATTTCACCCGCTGATTACCATCCTGCGTCATGACCAGTCTGTCGCGATCATCGTACACCATATATACCCAATCGGCACCCGGTACTTTCTTTTGGGTCATGCGCTTGCGGCCGTCGTATTTGTATTGGAAGGCGAACAAATTCAATGCTTGTTGGGTTGGTGTTTCGATAATGTTAACGGTAATTGGGCCCGCCTCAATCGTGATCGCCGGGGACTGTGAATCAGTTATAGTATAACGATACACGCCAGCGTTGTCTGTTGTTACATTGCTCTTTACAAATAAATTCCCTGATGCATCTTCGTTGATACCTGAAACATCTATCCAGCTACCAGAAGATTCTTGTTTCTCCCAAAGAAATATGAGGCCGGAACCTGTAGACTCGGGCGTTATCGTAATGGTTTGCCCAATGGTGACATTTATAAAATCGGGAGACACTCTTTGTGGAGAGTATTGAATATTTGTCGATTGATTAAAATCCGGAAATTGCAAAAGGTCGTGATACGTAAGGTAATTGTTGACTAGGGATGCATTCACATCTTCATAATCGTCAAGGCTACCAGGCACACCAATATCCGTTATTTCGTTGTAATCAAGAACAATCGTAAAATCGTGATCTTCGACCCACAGTCCCGATGAAATCGAAGTAAGCATGTTATAACTGAAATCCAGGTATGAAATATCAGGTAGGTTACCAATTGAAGACGGAACTTCACCAGTAATTAGGTTATGACTTACCGATAAATGCCGCAGGGTATTAGTCAAAGGAATTACTGGTATGGGTCCGGCAAATTGATTGTAATCAAGGTATACTTCCAGAAAGGAATTCGAAAAAATCCAAGATGGTAAATTCCCATTTAAATTATTATGACTTAAATCTATCCAAGTGTAATTCTCAAAAGATCCAGGAACTTGGCCTGTAAGGTTATTCCTTGCCAAAGAAATTTGAGCAAGTGATGTCGAGTTTCCAATCCAACTGGGAATTTGCCCAGTAAGGTTCACACTATCCAATAACAAGCCTTGAAGATTGGGGAGGTTTTGTATCCATCCTGGAATTGGCGCGGGCGAAATACCCGAATTTAAACCAAGGTCCAGACCCTCAAGATTTTGTAAGTTGCTAAAATCCGGGAAGCTGCCTGTAAGCTGAAGGTTGCGCGCCGACAAGCCAGCTAAATTCGTTAACTGATCAATATGGATCAATGAAGAAAAAGCATTATTACTGATGTCAAGAAAATCCAGATTCTGCAAATTGCTTATTTCGTTGGGAAGACTTCCACTGAACCCATTGCCGGATAGGTTTAGCTGGCTTAGTAAATTCAAGTTCCCAATTTGAGGAGGAATTTCTCCAACAAAGTGATTATTCGATATGTCCAAATAGACAAGATTTACCAGGCTTCCCATAGACTGGGAAAAGGTGCCGGTAATGGAATTAGTAGATAATTGCAAATACTCTAACTCTTGAAAATTTGAAATTGAGGGCGGAATATTTCCTGTTAAACCATTTTCTTGGAAATTCAATTGGAGTACGTCGCCATCGCTTACATAAACTCCCCATAAATCCTGTAGCTCCGAAACACTTTGAATAGCACTCCAGGCTTGCTCCGTCGTTGGCCAATTCGTCTTATTGATCCAGTTAGGCCCATTGAGACTATTATAAAAATCCTTAAGGGCTGATATTTCAAGCGCATCAGAAACCTGGCCTGGTGAATTAACTGTCACTAAGGCTTGAGCTGAAAGACCTCCGCTTACAGTTGTCACTGTGATGGTGGCTTCACCTGGTGCCACCGCCGTCACCAGTCCGGAACTGTTTACCGTCGCCACTGCCGTATTGCCGGAGGTCCAGCCTACTGTCTGATTCGTGGCATTGGATGGCGTGATGGTTGGGGTCACCTGGGCGGTCTGGCCCGTTGTCAGCGTCAGGGACGTCGGTGCTACCGTTATACCCGTTACCGGAATACTGGTAACATTCACTGTCGTCGTGGCTATATAGCCGCCGCTCGTCGTGTAAGCGGAGACTACCGTTGATCCTACCGATACCGCCGTAACAAGACCTGTATTATCAACGGTGGCGATACCCGTGTTTGCGGAGGACCAGGTCACTTCCTGGTTTGTGGCATTGGAAGGTGTGAAGGTTTTAGTGACCTGACCCGTTTGTCCGACCACCAGGGCAAGCGGTGATGGCGACAGGGCCAGACCGGTCACGGCTGTAATGCCCGTGATGTCCTCCACCCTCACGTTATCCAGCCAGATATCGCTGACCGTGCCGTTGGCTAGGTGGAACTGAAAGAAAAAATTGGGTTCATTGGCTACACCGGACTGGGTACACGTGTACTGATAGGTGAACTTCTGAACCGATGTGGTCACGCTTGAACTTGTCGACCAGTACGTGGTACTCAGTCCGCTCAGCAGCGCTGTCATGGTCCGGGCGGACTGCGCCTTGGCCATGTAGCTGATGCGATACGTTCTGCCAACCTCCAGCCTGAACGGGAGTATGTTCCTGATCTGGTAGCCCCAGCCGTTGCTGGTACCATTGGCAATATCGGTAAACATGGAATTGTTACCCGAGAGTCCCGCGCCCTGGACGACGGAGGTTTGGTTCAAGGGAGTACCTGCAAAATCATAAACGATCCAGTTGTTC
>JBGSJE010000023.1:0-22585 GCA_041742155.1 Chryseolinea sp.
AACATTATTAGGTTTAATAAATTAAAGTGAAAATCTCCCTTCGTTTTGTCTCCTGGTTGGATATTCTGAATATGCCGACATGCAGCATTCCTTACATTCTGTTCAAACTCGAAGAGATAAAAACGGATGAGGCAGTTTTCTCCGCGAGAACATGCTTTTAAAGCTGTTTAGGCGCAAATGTGCTCTCACCCGTTTTCACTTTAACATTAAATATCCATTGGATATTTTGAAGATTCAAACATAGGAGGCGGAGAGGCGCGTAGCGCGAAGAATTTACATGCATCTTGCTTTGATAACCCGCAGCGTTGCTTAGCGGTTCCTTTGCGTCGTTGCGGCTTCGCGGTTAACCTTTGATGCCCTCTGTTAAAAACTACTCAATGTATTTCCGCACAACCTTTATCGTGCATTTCCTGATCTGTTCTTTTTCACCGCAAAGGCGGAGAGGCGCGCAGCGCGAAGATTATCCAATGCTATAAAATACCCCGCAGCTCCAGCAAACTCCTGATCTCGAAATCCAGGGTGTGCTCATGGTCCACTTCTTCCGCATTGTAAAATACAGCATCGATCGACGCGTTTTTCGCGCCTCCAATATCGGTGATCAGGTTATCACCGATCATCATCGCCTCGTTACATCTGATCCCGTTCAGATTCAGTGCACAATCGAAGATCTCACGCGAAGGTTTTTTATAACCCGCCTTCTGAGAGGTGATGATGTGATCGAAATAGGAATGCAGGTTACCGGACAATAACTTCCGGTGCTGTATCTCTTCAAATCCGTTCGTGATGATCGTTAACCGGTAACGCTCCGCCAGGTAAGTTAACACCTCCAGCGCATAGGGCATCAGGTAACCTTTTTTTGGACAGATCTCGAGGTAATCACCCGAGATACTTGCGCTTAGTTTTTCCTCGTATGCCTGAAAAGGTTCGAGTATCCTCTTGAACCGTTCCTTACGGATCACCTCGCTGTCGATCATACCACGGTCGTAGAGATACCATAAGTCCGTGTTGACTTTCCTGAATTCACCATGAAAGTCTTCAAAGGTATGCACCCCTTTCGACTGGAGGCTGTAGCCGTGATAAAGTTCAAGCAGCGTTTCGCGCGAGTTCGTCTCATAGTCCCATAACGTATGGTCCAGATCGAAAAAAACACACTTGTATTCTTTGGATGCAGCCGGCGGCTTCATCTCGTGTTGACGTTCTCCCTCCTCTTTCGGTTTTACTTCCCCTTCTGCCATTCCTGAATTTGTAATTTGTTTAATGCCAGTTCACGGTTTGTGAACAGCGTCTGATAGGTTTGCTGGTCCTGCTGCAGTTGCTGATCCTTTCGCAGGAATTGAAACACCTGTTTTATAATATCCTCGACACCATCCTTGATCTGGTAAAAGACCCAGTTATTATAGCGGCGCGAGTTGAGGATGCCGGAGTTTTTCAGGTAGATGAGATGGCGGGAGGTCTTCGCCTGTGTAAAGTCCAGGATCTTTTCCAGGTCTGAAATACACATTTCACCGTTCGACACAATTAAGCCGAGGATACGAAGCCGGGATTCATCGGCGCAAGCCTTGAAAATCTGCGATCCCAGCGTTAAATTAAAGTTTTTGAGCCGCATCTGGCACTATTTATGTCATCTCAAAGGTATGGAAATTAGGCAG
This sequence comes from Chryseolinea sp., assembly GCA_041742155.1. Lineage (GTDB taxonomy): Bacteria > Bacteroidota > Bacteroidia > Cytophagales > Cyclobacteriaceae > Chryseolinea. Next base: position 1,650 of record JBGSJE010000023.1, read on the forward strand.
TTAAATGCCTTATAATTATATTTGAAATTCGAGGCTAAAAAATATCCGGTGAAGTTGAACATCAAAAATATTCTTGTGGTTTTTGTCCTGGCGCTGCTGGTGACCGGAACCGTTACATCCGTGTCCGCGCAGCAAAAGAAGCGTGTTATCCAGTTGTCGGGTGTTGTGCTGGAGGAGGATTCACTTTCAGGTCGCCCGATCCCCGGTGTTCACGTCTATGTACCAAAGGCCGGACGCGGGGTGACTACCAACGGAATGGGATTCTTTTCGATGCCCGTCCTGGAAAACGATGAGATTATTATCAGCGCCGTCGGTTATGACCGGCAATATTTTACTGTTCCCCCCAATTCGAAGGAATATGAGACGATTGTCGTGACCATGGTTCAGGATACGACATTCCTGCAGGAAGTGGTCATCATGTCCTTTCCAACGGAAGAAGTATTCAAGCAAGCTGTTCTCGCGCTGAATATGCCGGCGGACAACGGCGTGGTGAAAAGGAATTTTAATGATGAACTGATGGCCCTGATGCTGAAAACAACACCGATGGACGGTTACTCCAACCAGCGCTATTACCTCGACCAGTGGGCAGGATCTGTGAACAACAAATTCCAACCCGTTACCAATCCTTTCCTCAATCCCTTTAACTGGGCCAAATTCTTCAGTCAGTTGAAGAAGGACAAGAAGAAAAAATAGTCAAAGGCGGACGAGCCGGAAAAAGAACAGTTACCAATAATTTTGGCCGGACACAGCCGGAGCCTTCTTTTTGCGGGTGATGGCTCCTCAAAAAGGTCGAACTGCCGGATGTGTCCGTTAAACCAAAATACCAAACTTAAATAGCAAGAGACTTGCTCCTTGGTCAAATGTAATACGAGGGGATCATCTGTGCCCAAATATGAGACGAATGCCGGTGATCTATAGACCAACACCTCCATCACATAGAGAATGGCTGGCCTATTGCAGACTGCCGGGGTCGATGAAACGGTAGAGGTTTTCTTTGTAGTGTTCGCTGATCGGTACCTGAACTGCGCCGATGCTGATCTTGCCTTTGCGGATGGAGATGATCTTATCCACGGAAACAATATAGGATTTATGCACCCGGATAAACTTGTCGGCGGGCAGTTTCTCTTCGATCGACTTGAGGCTCATCCGGGTAATAACCGGCCGTTGTGTGTTGGCTATAAATATTTTGATGTAGTCTTTCAGCCCCTCCACGTAAACAATATCCCTGACGTTGATCTTTACCAGGTTGTACTCTGAGTTCACGAACAGGTATTCCGGCAGATCGTTCGGCGTCTGCGGCGGCGGGGCGCTGTTTTTCAGGTTGAACAACTCATGGGCTTTATTCGCAGCCTTGAAGAAACGCTCGAAAGATACCGGTTTCAGAAGGTAGTCGACCACATCGAGATTGAATCCCTCGAGGGCAAACTGCTCATAGGCAGTAATAAAGATCACCAGCGGCGGCGCCGTGACACTTTGAAGGAACTGCACACCGCTTATCCCCGGCATCTGGATATCGAGGAAGATCAGGTCCACATTCTCTTTCATCACCGCTTCGTGCGCTTCAAATGCATTCTTACACCGTTTCACCAGTGTGAGGTATGGAATTTTCCGGATGTTATCCTCCAGCAGATCGAGCGCAAGGGATTCGTCGTCAACAGCTATACATCGCATCATCGCAGGATCAATTTCAGTTCAACAATAAACCAGGGGCCGGCTTCTCGGATGTTCAGCTCGTGCAAATCCTTATACAACAAGTCAAGCCGCCGCCGGACGTTCTGAATACCAATCCCCGAACGGGGGTCCTTGGTCTCCGTCAGGATCCGGTTGAACTTGTTCTTGACGGCAAAACTCAGCGTATGATCTTCGATCGAAAGGCTGATCATGATCTGCGGGTCGGCAATAATTCCAATACCGTGCTTGAATGCATTTTCGACAAAGGGAATAAGCAACATCGGCTCAATGGGCTGATCTCCTTGTTTGACATCCGTTTCAAAGCTGATGGATATGTCATTCCCGAAGCGGAGTTTCTGAAGGTCGATGTAGCTCTTCAGGTACTCGATCTCTTTATCCAGCGTTACCCGCTTTTCTCCCGAATCATACAGCATGTAGCGCATGAGGTGCGAGAGCTGGATGATGACGGATTCCAGCTGGTCCGACTTTTTACGGGCCAGGGAAGCGAGGTTGTTCAATACATTGAACATAAAGTGCGGACTCACCTGTGACCGCAGAAGGGACAATTCCGATTTCAGGTTTTCATTTTCCCTTTCTTTGCGTTCACGTTCATACTGAACCCGGTCGCTGGTAAGCCGCAGTGCCGTACTGAGACCAAAAACCAGGAGGAAATTAAGGATGGCGAAATAGAACGGCCGGGCCGGACGCATGGTCATGGACGACAGCAGGATATTGATCAGTTCACTGGCAGCCACGATCACGACAAAACAAAGGATCACATATCCTGCGTAGTGCACCCAGTTCTTTTTCGTCAGCACCCGGGGGATAAGGACGTACATGTTGATGTAAAAGAAGGCGATCAGCAGCAGGTTGAAAAGGATGGAATGAATCCGCATGGCGTTCAGATCAAAGTCCCCGGGTTGAGCCATGTTGCCGCCACCGTCCGGCGGAGGCCTGAAATTTTGAGGAGGCGCGCCTCCAGGAACCCGGTTTCGCGTCGGTCCGAAAAACATAAAAGGCAGGGAAATAAACGTCACCCATCCCACGATGTGCAGGAATACGATCAGCAATCGATTCAGGGTTTGATTTTTGAAGTTTATCACCTTTTCCTTCATTCATCCAAAATACCAATTATTTCAATAGCACCTTAATCCTCATCTTCCGCTTCCGGGTCGAACATCCACAGATCGTCGTAGCGGCTTGAGGAACTTCTTCCGGTACAAACATATCCCTTATCGCCGATCACAAATCCCACAGCCGCTTCACGGCCCGATCCCTCAAACCCGTTCTTCTCCTCCCACGTATCCAGTGACGGATTATAGGCCCACACATCATAATCCAGGCTCGAGCGGGTTCCCAGGCATACATAACCCTTGCCGTTGATGACGAACGTTACACCCAATGTCCGGGCGATCGTGTAATCGTCATCCTCTTCGTCTTCGTCGACATCGTCATCCTGCAGGTCGTTCTTTTCCTGCCACAGGTCGTTCAGCGGATCGTATTCCCAGAACTCCACGTTCAGCACGCCGTTGTTCATACCGCCGCCCACATAACCTCTGCCGTCGATAGAAAATGCGAATGCGTTTACCAGCTTATCGCCGCTGTAGCTGGCCTTCTGACTCCACGAGTCGGAGTCGGGATCGTACGCATAGAAATCCTTTAAATAATTTCCGTCATATCCCGTGCCCACATATCCCAGGTTGTCGATAGAAAAAGCGGTCGCCTGGAAACGGGCGGTGCCGGTAAAGTCGGCGATCTGCGTCCATGTATCGGACGAAGGATCGTATTCGTAAAAATCCTTCAGGTAATTAGTGCCGTCGTAGCCGGTACCGACATATCCTTTACCGTTGAGCGCGAACGCGACGGCAGCGCTCCTGCCGACACCGGGAAAGTCGGCCTTTTTATACCAGTTGTTCTTATCGGCATCGTACTGATAAAAATCCGTCAGCCATTTGTCTCCGTCGTAACCGGTACCCACATAGGCTTTTCCGTCAATGACAAATCCAACGGCACCACTGCGGGCAACGCCTTCGTACGACGATCTTTTATACCATTCGCCCAGGAGGGTTGTATCGTCTTCCGTACTATCCGAACAGGAAGCCACGACAAAAAGAAAAAAGGCGCCCATCATCGCTTTTGTCCCCGACTTCCATACGTGTGAAAAATTGAATTGTGTTACTGCCATGAGTGATATGATTTACCGTTTAATTCTTTTGTGTATACCAGACTTTGAGTTTTACCTTATACAGCGATCCCGTGCCTGCCCCGAGATATGCTTTGTTGACGGACGTTGTGATCTCAGCCGGCGGCGGCATAATGAGAAATCCTTTGTCGAGATTACCCTCTGTGCTCAGCAGGGTTTGGAGATATTGTGTGATACTGAAAACATAGCCTGAAGACGTATCAAATTCCTTGTCAAAACTGATTTCCGGCGACTGGTATGTTTCCGAGCTGAAGTCGGCGTATGCCCGCGAGAGCGGCAGGTTGCTTTTATCGGTCTCATACAACGTCAGGTCTGATGGAAGCGGATAGTCCTTGCTGAACGAGTTCTTCACCGGCTCAATGACGAGCTGCGCCAGGTTGACGATGAGCAGGTCCTCCAGGTCGATCATCTTTTTGATGTGGGGAAACGTCACCTTTGTCACGATACCGACACCGGACTGGATAAACGCCTCATCACCGGTCTCCGCGGTCGAAAGTTCTTTGTTACCGGCCGTAAGACCTTCAAGCACCGTACCCGCCCGGTCAGCCGTGATCTTCGTATAGTCGTATAAGGTGCTGCTAAAAGGAAACTCCTGGTAATATTGTTTTAATTCCTCGCTGGAATATTGTTTGTAGTACAGGCGGATCTTAATATCCGCGGTACTAAGACCAATCACCGACCGTTGCTCCGCCGACGTATTCGACAACGCGATACCTTTGAAATACTCCAGAAACTTTTCCTGTGTAGTGATGCTCAGGGATTTGTCCTTCGCCAACTGCAACCACTCGCGCCCGAGGTTATCATCGAGACGGATCACCAGCGAATCCGTACTGTTGGGACGCAGCCTGACGGTCTTTGTTCCCAGCGGAGCGTTTTCATACCGTATGGTGCTTGAGTTATACAGGCTGTAGGCCGAGTACAACGCGGAATACTGACGTTCATCCACCCAGAATTTGGGCAGGTCATACGTTTTAAACGTCTGCGTGATACGCCGCGCCTCGAACGTCTGGGCCACGGAAGTATCGCCGTAATAATAACCCGAATACCGGGCAACGAGGACCAGGGAATCGAATAACGCAGTCGATACCGGTGTCCAGGAATCGCCGATCCCCACCTGTACATAACCCTCCGAGCGGATGGTACCCAGTTTATCGTCGCGGTATCCCCCTACCAGCATCGTGCCTTTTCCCGAAGTGGGGATAGAATCCAGCAGGACTGTCGACACATTTACGGTGATCGTATCAACCAGCACCACGCCGTAAGTCTGATCAAAGACACTGTAAGCGACACCCAGACCACTGGGTTCGTTTTCACATGCCGCACAACAAAGAGTCAACGCAATTCCCAAAAACCAATATTTCAACGGCATAACTGACTTTAGGACACGAACTTGGTGTTTTCCTGACAGAGCGATAAAAAGAATAGATCAAAGCCACGTTTGTGTAGACGAGGGACGGCTAAAGTGATACTGAAATTTGGGGAAACAGCGAGCGAGGGTGGCGAGGGAGAAACCTTGGCCGAATAGCAGGTCCGGCTTTTGGAGGTTAAAATCTTATTCTTAATATTGCACCCCTGCCGGGGATAATACCGGGTTTTTCTGGGTTATTTGGGAGGTAATCAAAGGATTCGGGGCGTAGCGCAGCCCGGTTAGCGCACCACGTTAGGGACGTGGGGGTCGGATGTTCGAATCATCTCGCCCCGACTTCGCCCGCCAGAGCTTTGCGATGGCGGGTTTTTTTATTTCATAGATGTTTTTGTGGGTGGGAAAGTTCGATGACGGGCTACGTCGGGGCGAAGCCCGACCTCTCTTACCATTACCAAACCTTACGGTTTGGTGGCATAAACGGTGACGAGCTTCGCTCGCCATAGCTTCAGCGACGGCGAGCTTTTACTATTTTCATGGATATTTTTTGCTGTCAGTAAAGTTCGATGCCGTGCCACGTCGGGCGAAGCCCGACCTCTCTTACCTTTACCAAACCATTCGGTTTGGTGGCATAAACGGTGACGGGCTTCGCCCGCCATAGCTTTAGCGACGGCGGGGGGGGGAATAATCCGGAAAACCATACAGCGTAACGTGAAACTGTGTTGCTTCAGTTTCGTCCTTATTCTTAATGCTGTTGTGTGTTATATTAAGGCAGTCTTTATGTGGTTTGTTTACATCCTCAGGTGTTCTGATGGGAACTTATACACCGGTTGTACGGAAAATCTGGATGAACGTCTCCAACGCCATCGCGAAGGACAGGTAACTGCTACTAAGCTAAGGTTACCCATTACGCTGATTACTTACATTGCATTTACCGATAAGTACAAGGCCTTTGCATTCGAGAAATATCTCAAATCAGGTTCCGAAAGAGCCTTCACAAATAAACACCTGACTCCCAGTTTTGAAAACACCTTAAAGGTGGGTCGGGAAAAGCTTTCAGAAATGAATGATTAGTGTATGCGCATCGGCATTATGAGCAAGCAATTACAGTCGTTTGGTATTTAAGTAATGCTTAACCTGAAGCGATGCTACTAAAAAAAAGGTCCATACTTTAAAAGTCTTATTTCCCTCCCAATATCCCCAGCTTATAACCAATACCGAATCCGAACCATGGCCGATTGGCATAAATCCACAAATCCGATTCACCCGATATTGGTGAATCGATCCCAAACAACAGTCCAAAATTTATATCTCTATACGATAACATTCCCGCGAATCCATATCCAATACCGAATTCGTTAGATTTTGTCGCAACTTCATTTTGTGTTGTTTCCGGTGACAGCGAAATAACCGTTGGGGAAACGAAAATTGCGGCGGTAAATGAGAGGCTATTCGTTGACCTGTCTTTGTCCTCATAGAACCTAGTCCTTCCCCATTTTTTTCCAATATAGATTCCAGCATTTACACTTGTTGATGCATCATTTGGAATTTCCGCATCTCCCTTTTTTCCAAACCGATATTTAAATGGTATCGTGGTTAGTCCGGTCTCCCAGGTTACATATTGAAGTGATACAAAATCAGTTGGGTCACTCACAAAATCTCTTTTCACTATCAAATGATAAAAAAATCTTTTACCTAGCAGATGAGATGAATTAACCTTATCAGGTTGCGTTTTACAACCGTCCGTTTCCGGAATGATCCTCCAGAAATCCAATTTTAGTGTGTCGCCCAACTGCTTGACATTGGCTTTTAAATATTTTCCGCATATTTTCTTTTGCTCGAAGGTGGCCTTATCAATATGGTAATAAATAATTCTGCTATTATTAATCCTATAGTGAAAGCCCGTCTGTAGTGGTTGCGATTTCAAGTTCTGGGGAAAGATTGCTGATACAAATAGAAGCATCATCACCTGTATTTTTTTCATACCTTTAGAGGGTTTTATGTTAGACAAATAACGTCAATGCTGACTAACATTTCGGCAAACCGGAACAGGTCCACTCGATTCAATCGCAATCAGGCTTATGGCTTAAGGAGATGGCTAATTTTCATTAGAAAAAATATCCCATGAAATAGTACAATTCTACTATAGAACAGCATAATTACCCTTACACGCCACTTCACTATCACACGGATAGACACATGACATTAACTAGGTACTGCCTTTTTCAACATCTGTCTTTCGACCCATCAAAACTTAAAATTGTAGGTAATAGACGGGAATATTGTTCCAAAAACGGATAGTTTATAGGCATCCGCTTTTTTATTGTAGATCGCATTGCTCCTGGGCTTGAAAAAGATGGAGTAGGCGTTCTTCCTTCCATACAAATTATAAATTGAAAACACCCAGCTCGATTTCCAGCGTGACTTTTGTGCAGGGTTTTCTTTTATGGTCAACGAAACATCGAGGCGGTGATAGTCGGGAATCCTTTCATCATTTCTGCCGGTATAGTTGGGGATAAAAACACCCTGAACAAGGTACTTATCCTGAGGATACGTAACGGGCCTCCCGGTGCTATAGGTGAAATTGGCGGAAAAGGAAGTCCTTGGTCTTGTCTGATAGCTTGCCACCAGATTCAAGGTGTGTGGCTTATTATAGTTAGCCGCGTACCAATTACCGTGGTTAATAGATTCTTCCGGGAAGTTGCCGTTGATTTTTAAATGAGTCTGCGAGAATGTATAGCTAACCCAGCCTGTCAGCTTGCCCTTATTCTTTTTCGCCATGAGCTCCATTCCGTATGCTCTACCCTTTCCCTGAAGCATAGCGCTTTCAGGTGCTGCGCTGAGCAGAAGGTTTACGCCACTCTTGTAGTCGGTGGCATTACGTACGTCTTTATAATAGACTTCGGCAGACGTTTCAATCGCGTCGTTAGAGAGGTTCAAAAAATAGCCGGCCGAAAATTGATCGGCGTATTGCGGCCTGATATAGGGACTGGAAAGCTGCCACCGGTCGGTGGGCAAAGCAGCCGTTGTATTCGACACCTGCTGTATGTACTGATACATCCTGTTGTAACCAACCTTGATGGAACTACTTTCAGTTATATTGATTCGGACAGTAATACGTGGCTCAATGCCCGTGAATTGATTCACAATTTCACCTTTTTTATAATATACGGAATCGATGATTGAGTCTTCATTCCGGGGGCTGTCATCAGCATACGAATAGACGGTTTGTTCACCCATATTAATAAACATGGAATAACGCAGACCAAGCGAGAAAGAAAATTTATCGGTCATCTGCCAGTCATGCTGTAAATAGGCAGCGGCTTCTATTCCCTGTTGGTTTGGGATTTTCAGGTAATTCACCGTCGATGTACCGGACCCGGGCGAAAGTGTCCCAGGATCTATCCGGTAAAATATTCCGGAAAAACCAGCAATAAAATCGCGGCGCTCATCCGGTGAAAAACCTAACTCCGTACTGAGGTTCTGATAATTAATCTTAGCGTTCAGTTCATAGGCTGTCAATGAGTCTCTGCTCGACATCATTGAATGGTATAAGCCTTGAACGCCTGTGATTTTCAGGTTTAATTTTTTATTCAGCTGACTGTTCCAGACGAGCGTTCCATTTGTCGTAGACCAGCTGAACCTCGAGGATGAAGCGTTGATTTCAAGGGAAGACAGGGAATCACCCGCTAACCTGAAATGATCGTCAGACCTGTAACCGGTGAAAGTCAGCCTGTTCCTGTTGTTCAGTTTATATTCGACTTTGGTCGTAAGGTCGTAAAAGTTTGCGCTCGTATTCTTAACATCGGGATTCGACGACATCCGGAACAGGTAGTCAGGATATGAAATACGGCCGGCTACGTACAACGAAATCTTTTTTGTCACCGGGCCTTCTACCAATAGGCGATTGGCAATCAATCCGACACCGCCTTCCAACTTCCAGGATGTGGCAGCCGGAACTTTCAGTTTCGTTTCCAGGATGGATGATATCCTTCCGCCATACTGCGCAGGAATCCCGCCTTTGTAAAAATTCAACTGGTCGACCACGTCACCGTTGAAGACGGATAAGAAGCCCATCAGGTGCGAGGAATTGAATATCGGCGCGTCGTCCATGAGGATCAGGTTTTGATCGGCATTTCCTCCCCGTACATTCACTCCACCCGTGCCCTCGCCAACAGAAGTAACCCCGGGCAGCAGCAATACGCTTTTCAACAGGTCACTTTCTCCCAAAAATGCCGGCATTTTTTTTATCGCATCCATCCCGACCGCGTTCACTCCAAGATCGGTGCTCTTGATATTATGTTCCACAGGCCTCGATGATACGACCACTTCTTCAAGGGTTTTGTCATCCTCATCCAGAAAGAAGTCAATTACATTCGATCCCGAGATCTGTACGCGTATCTTTTTGGTTCTATATCCTATGTGACTCGCCGCGAGGGTATGCCATCCGGATGTTACCGATAAGGTGTACTGGCCGGTGGAGTCAGAATTATCTCCACTTGACTGACCTAAAACGTAAATGTTTGCATCGGCCAGCGGTTGCCTGGTGGCATTATCATAAACGGTTCCATAGACCCGTGCGTTCTGGGCTTGCGTATTCAACGCCCAAAAGGCGCACGCCAATGTCAGGTATTTTCTCACCATCCCTGTGGCATAACGGTTGTACGATATGCTCCTTCATCGCAGGGGATACAAGAGCTACCCACCACTCTATATGTCGGTGGGGTTCCAAACGGTATTTCATCTACGTTGTCACGTTCAAAATAAACTGATTTATGTTGTACGGAGGAAACTTCGAAAAAGCCCAATACCTGTTCTTCCGGGTCGTTACTATTAACCAGGTTTCCTTTGATCGCGACAGGCGGTTTGTCAAATACTCCTCCCGCGTTACTAACCAGATCAGAGGCATCCTTCCAGAAGTAGTATGCGTTCTTTGTCAATGAACGTTGAGTGACGATGAGGAAATACGGGTCCTGGGAGTCGTATGGAATTTTGGTTATTGGAATCCTGGGGATTTTACTTCCTTTAACCAGTTCGTCGGAAAATATATTGATACAGCCATTGCACCTTTCGTACGACCAGCAGGGTTCACAGCAGTTCGTGGCAGACAAAGAACCATCTATGGAATTCAGACTTAGACCACAATACTTCTCGAATGTATAGTGAGTCCAGTTCCACGAAAAGTAGCTTTCATCTTCGCTGACATCCGTCAAATCCAGGAAGAGCGAAAACTCACCCCGCAGGAATCCCCTGGAAAACCGCTGATATTCTCCGTAGATCGTATCAATTGAAGGAATCGGGATCATTCGCTCCGCGGTCGACCTGTATTCGGATCCATCGTCTAAGACGATCTTTAATGAATAGCTTTTTCCGATCATGCCACGCATTCCGCTGGGTGTTTCGTAAATACCTGAACGGTTATACCGTAGCGGAGTACTTATACCTTCTTCGTCTTCTATCGTCACAACGGCATTATTTATAAAATTCGCAGATGAACCCGGCGCGTTGTTATAGGGAGTGCTGTAATAAAGTACCACCTTATAAGGTCCCTCCTCATCTGTTATCATTCCGTCCACCACCAATTTTGGAGTATTCTGACTTATTCCGGGATCATATGGAGTAATACACCCGAACAAAATCAATGTAAATAAACAATAATGCTTCATGGCTTACAGGTTCAAGACCAATGGTTTGCAAGATCCTCCAATTAATTGTCCAGGAAGAAATACAGCTTCCAGTTCAATGGGAAAGGTGGAATCGTTTTTCAGGAGCTGATTTCATCACGCACAATACACTGTCTCCTGTGACTGTCCAGATTAAAAAATGACCCGAAAGCTGTAATGAACAACCGATGTCATTTGGTAAATAAAAAACAAGTCCGAACTAATGTAGAGAAAACTCCTGACTTTTCTATAATTGAAATTGCACCGTACGCAGGATTTGTGGCCACTACCTTCATGCACTGGTTGGTGAATTTTCCGTGAATGATTCCACCCTGTTTCAAACGATTGATCCTGATCATAAATATTTGACTCAAAACAGATTTATGATGTATATTCAGGAACAAACACCCGGTTGCAATAAACACAAAAGCATTTCAAAACTCCACCATTTCCGAAAGGGGGACCTCCAGGGCGGCAGCGATTTCCAAAAGGCTGTATAAGGTAGGATTTACCCGGCCATTTTCAAGCTTTTCGATAGCTTGCCTGTCTTTTCCGGCGGCTCTGGCCAGGTCTGCCTGAGTCCAGCCTTTGTTGGTGCGGAGTTCTACGATCCGTTTGCCTATTAATTTCTTTAGTTTGTCTTTTGTCACAATTCAAAGTTCAATCTAGTACATCAAAAAGATGTCATACATTTCATCTGATCGATTTGTATGGTCATATGTCGGCGTGACAATTCTTTTGGTTATAAAGGTATGAAAACGGAAATTCATTTAGATCTATACTATCATTCTTAGAACAGGCTGCCCCTTGTTCCTTACATCACCCATTTATCTTCTCATAAGCGGCTCGGAACTGCTTCGGTGAATTGCCCTTGAAGCGTTTGAACTGCCGGTAAAAAAACGGCAGACTTTCGAAACCACATTCGTACGAGATCTGCGTGACGGACAGGTCCGATTCAATCAGCATCTTGCAGGCGGCATTGATCCGGTATTCGTTCAGAAAAGAAAAGAAAGGCTTGCTCATCATCTTGCTGAAAAACCGCGAAAACGATTCTTCCGTCATGTGAATCTCTCCCGAGATACTGCGAAGGGTAATCTTCTCCCTGTACTTCTTCCGTACGTACTGGTGGATCCGGTTGATCCGCTCATGATCTTCGTGGTTGATCTCATCTTCAAAACTCCGGTCGCACAGGATCTTATAGTCACGGGAAAGCGAAAGCTCCTGCAGGATCTGGAGGAAGAATAAAAGTTTTTCAAAGGGTCGTAATGTAAGCATGTGCGCCAACTTGTCGCGGAGCCTCAGGGCTACGGCTTCGCCGAACTGAACACCTCTTACGGAAAGCTGAAGCAACTTCTGGATATCCTGGAATTCGATCCAGTCCGGACCCAGCAGGTCGCCGTTCCAGTGTACAACGATCGCGCTGGAAGTGCCAATCTGCAATCCGGTATTCTTCCAGCAGTGGGGCAGGTTCGGTCCTAACAACACGAAGTCGTTCTCCTGAAAATTTTCAAAGCTGTTGCCGGTATACCTTACGCCGCGGCTCGACAGGATGTAGGTCAGTTCATATTCGGGGTGGTAATGCCAGGGGTTGTCGAACTCGTCGATCGTATACGAAAACGCCTTGAACGAGCTTGACTCCTGCGGATGTATCTTCTCGTATTGCGCTTTCATTATACCTTATTTTGCATGTTTAAACGAATGTGCCGGTGAACACATTACAAAATAAGGTACTTTTTGATCAAAATCAGCAAGAACGGTAACGTTTCTGAAGTGTTACTTTGATATCCTATTATGTCAAACGTCATTGGAAATGAATAAACTCGTTACCTGCTTACTCTGTTTCCCGTTGTGCTTCCTCGTTTTCAGTTGCTCCCGGGAAAATAAAAATTTCGACCCCTCGGCCGTCGCGCTTCGATGGAAGCTCGTCCGGAACGATTACAAAGACCCCGGTCAGTTCCTGGCATCACTGACGGTCCGGAATACCTCGGACCAGAAGTTACCCGAAAAAGGATGGAAACTTTACTTCAGCCTGCGGTATCACGGTCACGACCTTACGTCTGTATCCCCGGACTTCACGATCGAACATGTCAGCGGAGATCTTTTTTCCGTTCAGCCTTCCGGACACTTTAAGGGCCTGGGTGCCGGTGACAGTGTTGCGCTGGATTATACGGGGAAAAAACGGGTCGCCAATTTTCAGGATGTACCGGGCGGTTTCTTCTGGGTGAGTGACGATGCGGCTCAGTCCGCGGTGTCGCTTTTGGCGCCAACGGTATACACAGACGCCGGATCGGAAAAACTGCCGGCCACCGACGCCGGGGCGATCTATACATCCAACAGCAACATCGAAGACATCCCGGCTGGGAAATTACCCCTGGTCTTCCCTACACCCGCTCAGTACACACCTGCCGATGAATCGTTTTCACTGGATCCATCCGTTGTTATCACCGGCGACCGTGAATTCGAAACAGAAGGACGTTACCTCTCCGGTGAACTGGAAAAAGTTATCGGCTCGAAGCTGGCCATCCAAAACGATGATGGTGGAAAACCTGCGATTGTCCTCCGGAAAAAGAAACTTGGCCCGGAAGCGTATCATTTAAAAGTAAGCGCGGAGCAAATCCTCATCGAAGCAAACGACGGCAGGGGAATTTTCTACGGTATCCAGTCCCTTAAGACGATGCTTCCGCCCGCGGCGTGGAAGTCCCCGCAACCGACCATTGCGCTTAGCGGTGCCGATATAAACGACGGACCACGCTTTGCGTTCAGGGCTTTTATGTTAGACGTTGCCAGGAACTTTCATTCGAAGGAAGAGATATTGAAGGTGCTGGAACTGATGTCGCTGTACAAGCTCAACGTATTTCATTTTCACCTCAGCGACGATGAGGGATGGAGACTGGAGATCCCCGGACTTCCGGAGCTGACGGAAGTTGGCGCGAAGCGTGGGTTCCCGTTCGACAAAAACCAGCAGTTGCATCCTTCTTATAAGTCCGGAGTGGCGTCGGAGTCGCCGGGCACGGGATATTATACACGCGCCGATTATATCGAGATCGTCAGGTATGCGGCGACGCGGCACATCAGAGTGATCCCGGAGATCGAATCGCCGGGGCATGCTCGGGCTGCGATCAAAGCCATGGAAGCGCGGTATACCAAGTATGCGCAGCAGGGATTTGAAGGCGACGCAACGCGGTACCTGCTGCACGATGCCGGCGATCAATCGGTGTACCTGAGCAACCAGTACTTCCGGGATAACGTGATGAATGTAGCTATGCCGTCGACGTACGCCTTTATCGAAAAAGTAATCGACGAGATCATACAGATGCACAAAGAAGCAGGCGCACCGTTGACAGCCATCCATATGGCAGGCGACGAAGTACCGTTCGGTTCGTGGGAGAAGTCACCGAAGGTACTGGCATTCCTCCAGGATCACCCGGAGATAAAGTCGACGCGGGGACTTTGGGGATACTATTTTGAAGAAATGAAGGCGCTGCTCCGGAAGAAAGGACTTTCCATTTACGGCTGGCAGGAACTTGTTGTCGGTACGCAGACGGAAGGCGACGGTGCTCACGTGATCAACCCGTCATTCGTAAGCGACGACCTGCAGGTGGATGCCTGGTGGAATATGTATGGAAATGAAGACGTACCCTATAAGCTGGCCAACACAGGTTACAAGACCGTGATGACGTGTTTCGATCATCTGTATTTCGACCTGGCCTACCGGGAATCTTTCGATGAGCCCGGCGACGCCTGGGTCGGTTACCTAGATATCGATAAGATTTTTGCATTTATTCCTTTTGACTACTACCGCAACTTCAAAACCGATGTAAAAGGGAAAGCTGTTCCGGAAAACTATTTTGACGGCAAGGAGAAATTAACGGAGAAAGGAAGATCCAATATCGTCGGGATACAGGGTGCGTTGTGGGGTGAAAACCTGGTCTCGTCGGAACTCATGGAATACCTGCTGATCCCGCGGCTGCTGGCGCTTTCGGAACGTGCCTGGGCTCCGGACCCGGCGTGGGCCCGGGAACAAAACGACGCCGTGGCGGAAAAAATGTTCCGCGATGCATGGTCGCAGTTCGTCAATGTGCTGGGGAAACGGGAACTGCCACGCCTGGACTACTACCAGGGGGGTGTCAGCTACAGGATACCGTCGCCTGGAGCTATCGTGCGGGACGGTAACGTGACCGCTAACATACAATTACCAGGCCTCGCCATCCGTTATACGACGGACGGTACGGACCCGGGTCCGGAGAGTAACCTGTATGCCGGCCCGTTGTCCGGAAAAACAATGGTAAAACTGCGTGCCTTCGATAGCCGCGGCCGGGGTAGTAACACGATTACGATTATAAATAAATAACCAACTATAGCTCGAGATGAAAAGCGACTTGTCAAATTACCACGAAACCGTAACATCGATCTTCCCGAAAATGTCTGCAAAGGATGCATGGGAAAAATATAAACTTTCGAAAGACCAGGTGGACTTTTTTAAAGAGAACGGATACCTCGCCAACGTAAAACTGCTGGACGACACACAGGTTGATCAACTCCGCCGTGAACTGGACGAGATTATGGATCCCAAGCATCCGGCCCACCATTTATTTTATGAATTCCATTCGAATGAGTCGAAGGATCCGAATGCTGTGCTGTTTCACTCCCTGGGCCACTGGCGTATTACGGGCGGCTTCCACGATGTGTTATGGAATCCGGCGTTTGTGGTTGCGGCGAGTCAGCTGCTGGGTAACCGTGCCGTACGGTTCTGGCATGATCAGTTGTTCTGCAAACCGGCTCATCACGGCGGTGTAGTTGCGTGGCACCAGGACTACAGCTACTGGACGAGGTCCGTTCCGATGCAACACCTTACCTGCTGGATCGGTCTCGACGACGCTACACGCGAGAACGGCTGTTTGTGCTACATTCCAAAAAGCCATCAATGGGGACTACTGGACAAACCCGACCTCGCGGGAGACATGAACGGATTGGAAAAATTTCTTACCGAAGAACAAAAAAGCGAGTTCGGGAATAAGGTATTCATCGAGATGAAAAAAGGGTACGGTGCATTCCATCACCCGTTGCTGGTTCATGGATCGTACGAGAACAAATCGCCGCGATCGCGGAGAGCTTTTGTACTCAACGTATTCGCCGATGGTACAACGTCGGACACGGACGGCGAACTGTTGCAGGGTGTACCGCCGATACCTAAGGGTAAAAAAATGGAGGGGCAGTTCTTTCCATTGTTGTATGACCCTACATCCGCGCGCTGACGGGTAAAACGCAAGTTTTACTTATAGACGTTTGGGCGAACAACTCAATGGCTGATGGTTAGTTGCTTTGACGCCCCGCCTGCATCTTCTACCGGGAGCTTGCATACTTTATTCCGGCAAACGTAGATGATGGTACGCCCGGGGATCAGTTTGTTTTCCAGCAACGGGAGGTTCTCCGCGGTCCCTCCCATGAAGATCGCTGTGGGATGATATTCTTGTTTTATTTGCCGGCTTTTTACAAGGGCATCGGGACCGACGACGGCTACTTCGAAGGGTTGAAATACCATCGTTCCCATAAGCGCGGCCCAGTTCGCATAGTATGGTCCTGACGTTGTAACCTCCTTCAGCACCTGGTTCAGCATGGATACACTCATCGTGTTGTACGATTCGTCGCCGTAATATTCGCCCAGCAGGAACAGTACCTCAGCCATTACGGAATTGGACGACGGTATTACATTGTCCGCGATCTCCATCTTCCGCGCCACGAGACCTTCTGCTCCGTCGGCAGTGTAATAGAACATCGCGGTGCGTTTATCGCGGAAATGTACGACGGCATAATCCGCCAGCGCCTTTGCCTTATCCAGCCAGGCGATCTCGAAGGTAGCTTGGTAGAGTTCGATGAATGACCGTGCCAGCAGGGCATAGTCATCCAGGAAAGCGTCGATTGTGGCTTTACCATCCTTGTAACTATGCCACAATGCGCCGTTGTCCCGCATCATATGTTTCGATATGAATTGCGCGTTGGACAAAGCGGTCTGCAGGTAATTTACGTCTCCCCGCGCAGCATAGGCGTCGAGGTAGCCTTTCATCATGAGTGCATTCCAGGACAACAGTATCTTGTCGTCAACCGCCGGCCTGATCCGCTTATCACGGATCGCAAACAGTTTTGCCCCGGCCGCATTTAATATCCTCGTGCATTCGCCGGGTGTCATTTTTATTTTTTTAGCCAGTTCGCCAACCGATATGGTGCGGTGCAGGATATTTTTTCCCTGCTCCCAGTTACCGGTATCCGTCACGTGGTAGTATTCCCTGAAAACTTCAGTGGTAACACTGTCCAGAGCCCCGTCGATCTCAGTCGCGGTCCAGACATAAAATTTACCTTCTTCACCTTCGCTGTCAGCGTTTACCGATGAGTAAAATCCCCCTTCCGGGGAAGTGAGTTCTCTTTTGATGAAGCGATGGGTTTCCGAGATCACGTCCGCATAGGCCGAATCCTTTGTCACCTGGAAGGCGTGCGCATAGAGGCTCATTAACTGGCCATTGTCATAAAGCATCTTTTCAAAGTGCGGAGCCAACCATTTGTCATCCGTCGAGTAACGGGCGAAACCGCCGCCCAGGTGATCCGTGATCCCGCCTTTCGAAATATTGTCCAGGGTAAGCGTGACCAGCTGCAGCGCTTTTTTGTCGCCGGTGAGATGATGATGCTGCAATAAGAATTCCCACACTGCCGGCATCGGAAATTTCGGAGCGCCACTGAGTCCGCCATCCTTATAATCCAGCATAGGCTGGGCGTTAGTGAGAATCTGACGATAGGTATCCTCACCAAAACCCCGTGTACTGTCGGCCGGCATACGGATCGCGTCGTAGGATTGTACTCCGTTCGTCAGGTCTTCCGCCTGCCTGACGATACTTTCATAGTCCGTCTTATAGGCTTTCGACACCTGATTGAGCAACGTGATCCACTGTTGTTTCGGGAAGTATGTCGCGGCGAAAAACGGTTTGCCGTCGGGTAGTGCGAATGCGTTCAGGGGCCACCCTGCGTTACCGGATATCAGCTGCGCGGCCTGAAGGTAGATCTGATCGATATCGGGGCGTTCTTCACGATCGATCTTGATGGCGACAAAATTGTCGTTCATGATCCTGGCGACGGCTGTATCCATAAACGACTCTCTCTCCATTACATGACACCAGTGACAGGACGCATACCCGATACTGATGATCAATGGCTTGTTTTCCCTCTTCGCTTTTTCCAGGGCTTCCGCTCCCCATTCGTACCAGTCGACGGGATTATCGGCGTGCTCCTGCAGGTACGGACTGCTGGCTTCACTAAGTCTGTTTGAACCGGAACTGCTTTTTTCACGGCGCGTACAGCCTAACGGTAGGCATACCAGCAGGCACAACGTCAACCGGATAATGAATGGAAAGGTCAAGCGTTCAGTTTTTTTAGGCTCATTCAGCAAGGGCAATGGCTTTGTTCCCGCGGCGTACACCGGCACTATAGATCCGTAACCCTTCGTTGTTAATTCCCACGGCGACGGCATATCCGCTGCCGACTTTAATGAGCTGAATATCTTTCACATTATAGGGTACAAAAAAGCCACTCTCAAAAGACTTCATGGACCTGAACTCCAGGTTGCCGCTGCCTTTCAGGAACAGTCCCGGCGATGCGTCCGCAGGTGTTGTTTCCACTTCCGTGTCGAACTTGTTACCGGCCAGCAAAATGTCTTTCTTTCCATCGTTGTCAAAGTCCTCCACAATGATGCCCATGACAGCGGATAATTGCGCATCAGTCGGTAGTCGTTTGACGGTAAGCCGCCCGTTGTCGTTGACCAGCATAACGCTTGAAAACAGGTGAGCTTTCCGGTGCACGGCGTTCTCAATATCCTTGCCGATTATTGTCGGCAGGTCAGACTGGGCAAATGATGAATAGGTGGGAAACTTCTCGGAGATGACCGGCATCTGTTGTGATGTACATTCCTTTCCGCGGATGGGGACAAGAACGGAATCCGCGATATAACGTGCTAAAAAAATGTCGTTTGTTCCGTTGCCGTCAAAGTCCCGGGCGAAGACCTGGAAAGGTTTTTCCGCCGTTGCCCTGAATTTATAATTTTCGCCGATGTTACCGAGGATGAGATCCTGGTCGCCGTCGCCGTCGATGTCATCGCCGATCACTTTGTTCCACCATCCTTCCGTTGACTCCATTCCATACACTGCGCTGACATCCCCGAATTTTCCGTCCTCATACTCAAAGATCCGTACCGGCATCCATTCGCCGACGACGATCAGTTCCGCCGCCTTATCACCATTCAAATCCACCCACGCCGCGGAATTCACCATTCCGATGTCGTGCAAGGCAGTTGACACAACGGTGGTCTGGTCTGTGAATTTTCCATTTTCGTTTATGAAGAAATAACTCGCGGGTGACTGCGGATAACCTCCGGCAACAACCTGCCCGCCGCGGAACAAATCGAGATCGCCGTCTCCGTCAACATCGTAAGGAACCACGCATGAACCGCTGCTCGCCGTAGCCGGCAATGTTCCGCGCCGGAAAGAACCTTTTCCGTCGTTGAGGTATAAACGATCCTGGTACAATTTTGATCCTGCCGCAAACTCACTGCCGCCGCTTACCACGTACAGGTCTACGTCCCCGTCTTTGTCCGCGTCAAACATCGCGGAGCCCATGTCTTCGTATTGTTTGTCCTGCTCGAAAGAAACATTTTGCTTCCGGATGAACTTGCCGTTCTTCTGAAGATACAGCGCTCCCTCCTGCCCTGCCGCTCCGCCGACATACATATCCGTCGTCCCGTCGTTGTCTGCATCTCCCGTGGAGATGAACGGACCGCTGCGCGAAAACATATGGGGTAACAAAACCTGGTCCTTGTATTCGTTAACGTTGTTCTCTTTATGGATAAAAGGAACCGCCAACACGTCGGAAGTAGACTCGGCAAAAAGAACAGGATCGCCTGCGCGTTTTACGGAAGGCTTCACAGCCTGATCGTACTTCACGGCGAGCATCTGGTTTATCTTGACGTCGGACAACAGGTTCTCTTTCCCATCGCTCCAGCGTACACTGACACTGTCAACTTTGTCGGTTTTGCCCAGTCCAAAGTGAACGACCGGATCATTGGAGGACAGGTATCCGCGGACTGTCTTGTTCTCGAAGTATTGTATCTGCCCGTTGGTATACAGGGTGACCTTTGCGCCGATACCGTCTGCGTTGCCCTTCGGACCGTTCAGCTTTACTTTCAGGTAGTGGTTGCGTTCTGATGATGTGTTTTCATAAATAAACGCTTCGTCGTCGAGGTTGTTGATTACCAGTTCCAGGTCGCCGTCATTGTCCAGGTCGCCTACACCGGCGCCGTTGGAGAAACTGGTGTGTTCAAATCCCCATGCGCCGCTGACATTTTCAAACTGCAGGTCACCTTTGTTCCGGAAGAGGTAATTTCTCACTTTGATGGGATCGTACACGTTAATGAACTCCTTGAATCCCCGCTGAAGCATATCCTGCGGCGACTGGTACTTGTGCCTGTTGTTTTGAACGAAGATGGCCATCTTGTCTTTTACATCCCCGTCGAACACATCGCGTTTATATCCGTTGGCCACAAAAATGTCGCGGTTGCCGTCGTTGTCGAAGTCGGCCAGAAGCGGTGCCCAACTCCATTCGGTTTCTTGTGTGCCGGTGAAAAAAGCCACGTCGCTGTATACCGGCAGTCCTGTCTCCGGATCGATGCCCCGGTTGAGTTGCAGCATGTTGCGCGAATACTGGTAGTAGTAGCCGCTGTTGAGGCTGTACTGCTGCTTGTCCCAGCTTTCGAAAGTCGTTACCTGCTTGATGCGGGCGTCAGACTCCGGCAGCATGTCGGTCACAAAAATCTCAGGGTGGCCGTCGTTGGTCAGGTCGGCGAGGTCTGCGCCCATGGAAGCCGCGCTGATGGAACGGAATTTATCTTCCAGGCTTTCGCGAAACGTACCGTCCTGGTTATTGAGGTAGAGGTAGTCTTTTTCGAAAAAGTCGTTGGAAATGTACAGGTCCGGCCAGCCGTCGCTGTTGAGGTCGCCAA
>JBGSJE010000024.1:0-23423 GCA_041742155.1 Chryseolinea sp.
TTTTGTTATTACGCCCCTGCAGGGCTCAAATTAAATTACCTTTTAAAGCCCAGGGCTCCACCCTGGGCTAATATGTTACGCCCTTTCAGGGCTAAATACAAAAGCTAAAGGATATATAGCGCCCGGTCAGGGTTACATACAAAAACTAAAGGAGGCGACATTATAATGTTGACTTAACACTTCCGTCGAGGCAAGCATCGATTGTCGTAAGCGGTTTTGTTATTACGCCCCTTCAGGGCTAAAATTAAATTACCTTTTAAAGCCCAGGGCTCCACCCTGGGCTAATACGTTACGCCCTTTCAGGGCTAAATACAAAAGCTAAAGGATACATAACGGCTGGTCAGGGTTACATACAAAAACTAAAGGAGGCGACATTATAATGTTGACTTAACACTTCCATCGAGGCAAGCATCGATTGTCGTAAGCGGTTTGTTATTACGCCCCTTCAGGGCTAAAATTAAATTACCTTTTAAAGCCCAGGGCTCCACCCTGGGCTAATATGTTACGCCCTTTCAGGGCTAAATACAAAAGCTAAAGGATATATAGCGCCCGGTCAGGGTTACATACAAACGCTAAAGGAGGCGACATTATAATGTTGACTCAACACTTCCGTCGAGGCGAGCATTGATTGTCGTAGGCGGTTTTGTTAGTACGCCCCTTCAGGGCTAGAATTAAATTGCCTTTTAAAGCCCAGGGCTCCACCCTGGGCTAATACGTTACGCCCTTTCAGGGCTAAATACAAAAGCTAAAGGATATATAACGCCCGGTCAGGGTTACATACAAACGCTAAAGGAGGCGACATTATAACGGTGACTTAACACTAGTCCTTGAGGATACGCATCTCCACACGGCGGTTCATAGCCCTGGCCTCCTGTGTCATTTCATTCGACAGCGGTTGACTTCCCCCGAACGCTTTTGTCTTGATCCGGTCCTTTCCTATACCCTTCGATACCAGGTAACGTTTGACAGCTTCCACACGATCCTCCGAAAGGGCAAGATTGGCTTTTGAACTCCCCTGATTGTCGGTATGTCCTTCCAGCTGAATAACAATTTTTGAATTCTCTTTCATCATCTGCCCTACCTCATCGAGCTCCGCGAACGACTTGGGATCGATGGCTGATTTTCCCTGGGCAAAAATAAGGTGGGTCAGGCGCATGGTCTGCCCGGAAGGTGTCAACGAAATGTCGCGCATTACCTTTTTATTGGCATCGATGTCCTTGGGATCTACGATGACGGTACGCGGATTGTATCCTTTCGCTTCAGCTGTGATCTGGTACTTTGCCGTTCCAAAGATGGGGAAAGAGAACGTGCTGTCATTAAATCTTCCGAAGATACCACCCGTGGGAATACTGCTGTACCGGATGTTCGCCATTATCCCTCTCCCGGTCCTGGAGTCGCTTACTTTGCCTTCGGCTAATATTTCATCCGCCTGGGCACTTGAAATCAAAGCAACTGAAACAAAAAATACGGTGCTGAATAATCTTATCATAGTATGAAAGTTAATGACGCCTGAGCGCGGATCCAAAACCAAACCTGTGTATGACTTCATTGTTCGTCCGGTTGTTCTCACGTGAGATAAAGCATAAAAATCATGCCTGACCTGATATTTAGGGATAACACCTTTAAATATCAAGTTCAATGGTTTCACCTACCCCAAACGACTTGTCATCCTTTCCATCTTTCTTTTCGGCATCTTCAGCTCCACCGGGGGGCATTTCATCTTGTCCCATACCCTCCTCTTCCCGGTTATTGTCATTCCGTTCGTCAATTATTTCTTCTTCTTTTTCGCTACTTTCTTCACCGTCTTTTTGGGACTGGCTTTCCGCGAAGAGGTCTTGCTGCTCGACTTTGATTTTTGGCCTGGGCTCACTTTTTTGCTGGACCTGGTGCTTTGGCTTTTCGGGCGGGGCGAAGAGACTGGCTTGCTCCCCTTCTTCGATCCAGCGGTTGACGTCATCTTCCGCTGGGGCTGGGCTCCACTCTTCTTTTTTTTTTCCCGACTGCCGTCGGTATCATCGGTTTCCAGGACTTCATTCTCTTCATCTCCCTGTTCAAGGCCGGTCTCTTCCTGTTCCTGAACGAGCTTCACCTTTGAAACCTTGAACTGGGTCAGCCTGTTACCCAGCGCTTTCCAGCCTTTCACATCGATCAGGTCTTCCAGGTTTGCCGTTTCGGTTGACTTCTCTTTTTCCTTTCCTTTGATCAGCTCAAGCTCAACCTCCGGGGTATCCGATGTTGTAACCAGCACAAGGCGTGACCCGATGGATTCCGTAATAAATCCAAACTCCTTATCCTGGGTCGTCGTTTCGATCATAAATCGTTTCACCATATACTGCTTGCTGTCTCCATCCACGTAGATCGCGGAAACCGCCTTCTTGGGGTTGAACTTTTCAACCAGCAGCGTCTTCTCCGGCTCGAAACGATTCGTCAGCTCATAGTTTGTGATCTTATAGGAACCGTTTCGCGTAAACGTAATGATCTGGTCGTCGCCGTCGAACTTGCCGAGGTATCTGCCCCTGCTATCCTTGTTCAGCCGGCCTGCGTCTTCGTCATACCACAAATTAAGTTTGCTCAGCGTTGAAGTTCCAGCCTTCAGGAAGTCAACCTTTCTGATCGGGTACTTCGTGATCGTGTTTCCGCGGGCTCCGCGACCCTTGACCTCCAGTTCGGCAAAATCGTACTCAAAGATCTTTTTGCGGGCGGTACTGGATTGCGAAAGTTTGACTTCCACGGTCTCCGCTTCTCCGTTCGGATTACCGGTGACGTAATGGATTCTCGAATTTTTGTCATCCGTAGCAACGGGATACTCCTTGTCGCGGGTGATTCCCGGCATCGTGAATCGTTTCGCAAAACCTTTACCACTTTTGCCGTCTGAATAAATCACGTTATAGACCATCCGGTCATCTCCCTTTTTCCATATTCCGACAAAGAGAATGTCCTTACCCATAAACACCTTATCGGCGATACGGGATACACGTGCTTTCCCGTCCTTCCGGATCACAATCACGTCGTCGAGTTCGGAGCAATCGCAGATGTACTGCGTATTCTCGTCCCGCTTAAGTCCAAAGCCGATAAAACCATCAACGCGGTTCACGTATAATTTCTGGTTATTGGCGATAACTTCTACTGCGGTTACAGACTGGAAGCTTCTGATCTCGGTCCTGCGTTCGCGCCCTTTTCCGTATTTGTCCAGCAGGTTCTGGAAGTAGCTGATCGCGAAGTCGGTAAGATGCTTCAGGTGATGTTCTGTTTCTTTCAGTTCCTTTTCAAGGTCGCGCATCAGTTCATCGGCCTTAAAGGAATCGAATTTCGAAATCCGTTTGATCCTGATCTCCGTCAGACGGACGATATCATCGCGTGTGATTTCACGGTAAAATTTCTTCTTATAAGGCTTCAGACCCTTGTCGATCGTTTCGATCACTTCTTCCCAGCTCTCCGCTTCCTCAATGTCGCGGTAAATCCGTTTCTCGATGAATATTTTTTCCAGTGAGGAGAATAAGATCTTCTCCATCAATTCAGCTTTCCGGATCTGAAGCTCCTGCTTGAGTAACTGAACGGTTTGGTTCGTGTTGTATTTTAATATTTCACCAACGGGTAGAAACTTCGGCTTATCCTCAACAATCACGCAGGCGTTTGGCGAGATACTGATCTCGCAATCGGTAAATGCGTACAGGGCATCGAGGGCGATCTCGGGCGACTGACCGGGCTGAAGCAGGATCTGGATCTCGATATCCCTGGCAGTATTATCAATAACCTGTTTCACCTTGATCTGCCCTTTTTCGCTTGCCTTGACAATTGACTCCATCAAAGAAGTTGTTGTGGTCGAGAAGGGAATCTCTCTGATGATCAGGGTTTTCTTATCGACGATCTCGACCTTCGCGCGGACCTTGATCTTACCACCGCGCAGTCCCTGGTTGTACTCGGAGAAGTCGGCTATTCCGCCCGTGAAAAAGTCGGGATAGATCTTGGGATTCTTTCCCTTCAGGATATCGATCGAAGCCTTTATAAGCTCGCAGAAGTTGTGCGGAAGGATCTTTGTCGAAAGGCCCACGGCAATACCCTCCACACCCTGTGCCAGCAGCAGGGGGAATTTTACCGGTAAGGTAACGGGTTCCTTTTTCCGTCCGTCATAGGAGAGCTGCCATTCTGTAGTCTGGGCGTTGTACGCGACATCGAGGGCGAATTTGGAAAGCCTTGCCTCAATGTACCGGGGAGCCGCCGCACTGTCTCCGGTGCGCACATCACCCCAGTTTCCCTGTGTTTCAATAAGTATATCCTTCTGACCGATATTCACAATAGCTTCACCGATCGACGCATCGCCGTGCGGGTGAAACTGCATCGTATTCCCGATCACGTTTGCCACTTTGTTAAAACGGCCGTCATCCATTTCCTTAAGGGAATGCATGATCCTGCGCTGTACAGGCTTGAATCCGTCTTCTATTCGCGGAACCGCCCGCTCCAGAATTACATAAGATGCGTAGTCGAGGAACCAGTTCTGATACATTCCGTCGATGGCGATGGAATGAATCACATCCTCGCCGCCGGCATCACTCTTAACAACCTTATTTATTTTTGGAACACCCGGTTTTGATTTTTCCTTTTTGCTCATCGTCGATCGATTCTATATATGCTCTTTTGATTTTTTACAAACTATACCCGTAAACAAACGCTCAGGCTTCATCACCCGCCTCAACAGCAACTTCCTCTGCCTTTGCCTCAACTTTATCAAGCTCGATCCGCAGGTTATCGATGATGAAGTCCTGCCGGTCGGGTGTATTCTTACCCATGTAAAATTCGAGCAGTTTGGCCAGGTGACCGTCGCCGAGAAGTACCGGCTGAAGGCGTATGTTTTCCCCGATAAATCCGCCGAACTCTTCCGGTGAAATCTCGCCGAGACCCTTGAAGCGGGTGATCTCCGGCTTTGTGCCCAGCTTCGCGATCGCGTTTTGCCGCTCTTCGTCGCTATAGCAATAGATGGTTTCCTTCTTGTTCCTGACCCTGAAAAGAGGTGTCTCGAGAATAAACACGTGACCGGCCTTTACCAGCTCGGGAAAGAACTGGAGGAAAAATGTCATGAGCAGCAGGCGAATGTGCATGCCATCGACGTCCGCATCGGTGGCGATGATCACTTTGTTGTAGCGAAGGGTTTCGATACCATCCTCGATATTCAGGGCGTGCTGAAGCAGGTTGAACTCTTCATTTTCATACACCACTTTTTTAGTCAGTGAGTAACAATTCAGGGGTTTTCCCCGGAGACTGAAAACAGCCTGGGTCTCGACGTCGCGTGATTTCGTGATCGAACCGCTGGCCGAATCACCTTCCGTGATGAAGATCACCGAGTCCACTCCTTTTTCGTTCTTCTCGTCAAAATGGTAACGGCAATCGCGGAGTTTTTTATTGTGAAGGTTGGCTTTTTTAGCCCGGTCGTTGGCCAGCTTTTTGATACCGGCAATCTCCTTCCGCTCCCGTTCCGACTGGAGTATCCGCTTTTGCATGGCATCCGCGGCCGTCGGGTTTTTGTGCAGGTAGATCTCCAGTTCTTTCGCGACGAAATCGCCTACAAAGCTCCGGACGGAAACACCCTCGGGCGCCATGTTGGTCGATCCCAGCTTGGTCTTCGTCTGTGACTCGAACACGGGTTCCTGAACGCGTACCGCTATTGCCGCGACGATACTGGCGCGAATATCCGCCGCGTCGAAATCCTTCTTGTAAAAATCACGCACACCTTTGACAATACCTTCGCGGAAGGCCGCCAGGTGAGTACCGCCCTGCGTGGTGTTCTGCCCGTTAACAAACGAATAGTATTCTTCGCCGTACTGATTACCGTGCGTTAACGCTACTTCAATATCATCACCTTTAAAATGGATGATCGGGTATCGCAGTTCTTCGGCGTCGGCTTTCTGCTTCAGCAGATCCAGCAACCCGTCTTTGGAATAATATTTTTTGCCGTTGTAGTTGATGGTGAGCCCCGCATTCAAAAATGCATAGTTCCACATCAGATCTTCCAGGTACTCCGGAATGAAGTGGTAATGTTTGAACATCGTGTTGTCGGGCTCAAACTCCACCAGGGTGCCGTTTTTTTCATCGGACTTCGCGAGCCTGGCATCGTTCACCAGCACGCCCTTCTTGAATTCCGCCAGCTTAGCCTGTCCCTCACGGAATGCCTGAACCTTGAAGTAGTTTGAAAGCGCGTTAACCGCCTTGGTACCCACACCGTTAAGACCTACCGATTTTTGAAATGCGCCGGAATCATACTTCGCGCCGGTATTGATCTTGGAAACAACATCCACGACCTTGCCAAGCGGAATTCCGCGCCCGTAATCCCTGACGACCACACGCTGGTCGGTGATCTTCACATCGATCGTCTTGCCGTAACCCATCATATGCTCATCAATACAGTTATCGACAACTTCCTTGACGAGCACATAAATACCATCGTCCTTGGAGGAACCGTCCCCAAGTTTTCCGATGTACATACCCGGCCTTAAGCGGATGTGCTCCCTCCAGTCGAGCGACCTGATACTCGATTCGTCATACTGAAACACACCTGCAGGTTTTTCTGCTTTCCCCATATAGATATCTGGAATAGTTTAAAAGAATGAGCTGGCTAAAAAAATCAATTCAAAAGTTCAAAAAATTGTTGTAGACAAGTCCTGGAGGACTTCTGACAACCCCTCCAGGACTTTGAAAAAATGATTTCAAGGCTAATAAAACGATTTTTGAAGTCACTTACAGCAAGTCCCCGGATCCGTCAATTACAAAATTTTATTAACTGATTCATTATAAATAATTGAATTACAGTAGATTGATTAAGTTTATCTAAATAGATTCTTTAGTCGAAAATTTCCGGTAAAGGCTATAGACAGGCCAGCTAAGGGCCCAAAGTACAAAAAGCCCCAGGCTTCCGTAAATAACAAAGTCAATACTGCCGTAGTCGAATCGCTCCCCGCTATTAAACAGCGCGATAAAGTTCAGTGAGATGATGAAGAAAACATTAACGGAAATGATCAGGCCGTGAAACCAGGCCCTGAAGTCAGTATCTTTCCTGAACAGGTAGGAGATGATGTAGACCATAACGTTTACAAAAGCCACGATGAACGTAGCGGCATAAAAGAACGGCTCCCGGCCGACGGATGTAAAGGCCTCGTCGTCCTGAATAGCCACTTTTTCAGGCAAGCTGGCATAAACGTAGAGTAAATTGGCAAACAGCACCAACATCGAAAGAAACCAGAATGCCTTAAAGATCTTTAACCCCATGTTTGTAAATTTGGCTGCAAATTAAACGATAAATAGTTTTGAACATCAACCCGATCGTTCTGTCCATCCCCATTTTTTTTATTCTCATCGGGGTAGAGCTGTTGATTGAAAGATTTACGCATAAGGAGCTTTACCGCCTTCCCGATGCGATCGCCAACATCAGCTGCGGAATTACGTCGCAACTATCCGGATTATTCCTGGCGATCTTTGGAATCGGCGTTTATCAGCTGATCTATGAAAAACTCTCATTCTTCGTCCTGGAGAAAACCTGGCTTTACTGGCTCGGTCTCTTTCTTCTCGTCGATTTCGCCTATTACTGGGCGCACCGGATGAGCCATGAGATCAACCTGTTCTGGGGCGGCCATGTTGTCCATCATCAGAGTGAAGACTATAACCTGTCTGTAGCCCTCCGGCAGAGTTCTCTTCAGGTGATCTGGACATTCGCTTTCAGTCTTCCGATCGCATTCTTCGGATTTCGAACAATTGACTTCGCCCTTGTATCTGCCTTCAATACCCTCTACCAGTTCTGGATACACACCGAAACCATCGGCAAAATGGGATGGTTCGAATACATTTTCAACACACCCTCCCATCACCGGGTGCACCATGGCCGCAATCCAAAATACATCGATAAGAACCACGCCGGATCGCTGATCATCTGGGACCGGATGTTCGGGACCTTTCAGGCCGAAGAAGAAAAACCCACGTACGGGATCACCAAACCCATCAACAGCTGGAATGCCGTTTACGCCAATGTCAGCCACTATGTGGAAATGGGGAAAGATCTCCGCCGCATTCCATCGTGGACTGACCGGATCAAGTACCTTTTTAAAAAGCCGGGATGGCTCCCTCCTTCCCTGGGTGGATACCGGCCCGCGGAAGAAGTAGACCGGGCGACATACCGGAAATACGACACGCCGGCTCCGATGATGCTGAACCTGTATGTGCTGTTTCAGTACATCCTCTGCCTGGTGGGTACCGCTCTTTTCCTGTTTAACGCCGGTCAGTTTTCACTCGGGGAAAAAAGTATCATTACCGTACTGATATCCATCGTGGTTGTCAATAGCGGTGTATTGTTCGAGCAACGGTTGTGGGCTACCTATGCCGAATGGGCTCGTATAATTGTTTATCCGCTTGGCCTGGCGATTTTATGTTTTGTAAACGATTGGTCACCCTGGCTCTATGTGCTCAGCCTTTTATACCTTGTCGTCTCTTTCAGTTGGTTTTACCTAATTCAAAAAATGCATGTCAAGGTACGGATGGCTTAGCCTGATCACTTTACTATTTACAGTTGTATCATGTACCCAAAGCCTTCCCGAACTGGAGGGAATTGATCGGCAAGTCTGGAAGGACGACAAAAACGGTTGTATTGGAAAACGGGCGGAAATGATCGACGCGATCACCCGGCAAAAGGACGAGCTATTGGGGCTGAGTGAGACCGGGTTGGTTGAGCTGCTGGGGAAACCCGACCAGAATGAACTGTATAAACGGAATCAGAAGTTCTATTATTATTTTATACAACCGTCCGCCGAATGCCACGGAAAGCCACACGCGGAACATTCCGAACGGCTGGTGATTCGCTTTAACGCCATGGGGCTTGCCAAGGAAATCGGCGTCGAACGCCTGTGACAAAATGCATCAACATACATTCATATAATTGAGAAACGATGAAAAATATCGCCGTTATCGGATCGGGAACAATGGGAAATGGTATCGCTCACGTCTTTGCACAGCACGACTATCGCGTTGCCCTTATTGATATTTCGGACGACGCTCTCCGGAAGGCAATGGGTACCATCGAAAAAAATCTCAGCCGCCAGGTTGAAAAAGGCGCGATAACCGCTGATGTGAAGGACCGCGCCATTCAGAACATCACTACACATACCGTTGTAAAATCCGGTGTTGAACAGGCTGACCTGGTCATTGAGGCCGCATCCGAAAACATCGATGTAAAACTCGGAATATTCCGGGAGCTGGATCTTCATTGCCGGCCTGAAACGATCCTTGCCACCAATACGTCGTCCATATCCATTACCAGGATCGCCGCCGTCACAAAACGGGCGGACAAGGTCATCGGCATGCATTTTATGAACCCTGTTCCATTAATGAAACTGGTTGAGGTGATCCGCGGATATAACACCAGTGATACCGTTACACGCGCCATTATGGAACTGTCGGCGAAGCTGGACAAAACTCCGGTCGAAGTAAACGACTATCCCGGTTTTATCGCGAACCGTATTCTCATGCCGATGATTAACGAGGCGATCTACGCTTTATATGAAGGAGTAGCCGGTGTGCGTGAGATCGATACGGTCATGAAGCTTGGAATGGCCCATCCCATGGGTCCGTTGCAGCTCGCCGATTTTATCGGCCTGGATGTTTGTCTTTCCATTCTGCAGGTATTATCCGACGGCTTCGGTAATCCTAAATACGCGCCGTGTCCGTTACTTGTCAATATGGTACAGGCAGGTCACAAGGGTATCAAGACGGGTGCCGGATTTTATCAGTATACCGCGGGAAGTAAAGAATTGGTTTTAAGCTCCCGGTTCGCCTGACAAGCCGGAGTTCCTGAAAAAAAGAAGAGCCACTTTCGTGGCTCTTTGTATTTTACTTCTTCAGGAGATCCCTGATCTCCGTTAACAGGACGACGTCCGCCGGTGGTGCCGGAGGTGCCGCGGCAGCTTCTTTTTTCTTGGTGGAGTTCACTCCTTTTATAACGAGAAACAAGACAAAGGCAACGATAATAAAATTGATCACAGCGGACACGAAGTTACCGTACTTTACAGTGCCGAATAACATAAGTTCTTCCAGCTTGGTCAGGTGTGCTGCTTCGAGCGCCGGTTTGAGTAAAAGCGGTGTAATTACATCATCGATAAACGAAGTGACTATTTTACTGAAGGCAGCTCCAATAATCACACCGACGGCGAGGTCTACAACATTACCCCGCATGGCAAACGCTTTAAATTCTTTAAGCATATCAAAAATAGGTTAGGTTTTTTTGAAATTTACTGACTTCATTTGTCGCAAACAACTTTAAACGCGCACGTTCAGGTTTTCTTTTTTGGATGATCCGATTGTCGTATATTTTGAAAGGAAAGAATCAAGATGACACCGAGAAAAAAGGCAGCTGCGGCGAAAAAAAAGAAGGTGAAGAAAAAGCCGGCACCAAAAGCTTCCCAAAGAGAAATCCATATATCTTTTAACAAAAACCAATATCAGTTAAAGCTTGCCCTGCAGGCGGCGAAAATGGGTATCTGGGAATTAGATCTTCGTACAAACAGCGTACGATGGTCTGAACACGTACATGCCATACTGGGGTTAACGAAAAAACAATTCAACGGAACCTATGAAGGTTATATAAGTCTTATTCATCCGGAAGACAGATCTGCATTCATTCAAGTAGTAGAGACAACGTTGCTGAAACGGGTACCTTATTTTACGCATCACCGGATCATTCAGGCAAACAACCGTGTTCGCTGGATAGAAGGCGTCGGCAATGTGATCGTTAACAAAAACAACAAGCCTGTTAAACTAACGGGGACCGTACAGGATATCACGGAGAAAAAACAAAACGAACTGGAAAAAGAAGACTGGAAGATCCGCTACGAAATGCTTGCGTTTTCCTCAGGCCAGGTCATTTACGATTACAACGTTTCATCCGGGAAAACGGTGTGGAGTGGTAACCTGAAAGAAACGCTTGGGTACAGTTCCAGGGAACTCCGGGGTATAAAAGAATGGATCAAATTTATACATCCGGCGGATCGTCAGGCAGCCGTGATGGAAATGGAGGTCTGCCAGAAACATCTGCGGACGTACGATCTGAATTACCGTTTCAAGACGAAGAAAGGCGGGTACTGTATACTTCACGACCGGGGTATGTTTCTCGCTGACAGCGAAGGCACGGCGTACAGGATGCTGGGATCGATGCGCGACATTACGGAAAGCGTAAAAGCCGAGGAAAACCTGGTACACAGCAACCGGTTCAAGGAAAGTATCGAAAGCGCCATGCCCGGCGTGCTTTACGTTTATGATATCAAAAAAAAGGCGAACGTATATTCCAACCTGAATATGCTCTCCGCACTTGGATACTCCACGAAGGAAATTCAGAAGATGACATCGGGCTTTTTCAGGATGGCTATTCATCCCGATGACGTAACAAAACTACCTCGCTGGGACCGGGAAGAATACGGCGCGGTGAAAGAGACCGAATACCGGATCCGCACCAAAGGCGGAGAATACCGGTGGTTTATGGGACGTGAAACAGTTTTTCAACGCGACAACGACGGAAGGGTCACACAAATAATCGGTATCGGTCAGGATATCAGTCAACGTAAGGAAACAGAAGAGCAGGTGCTGGAGAGCGAAAGAAGTTACCGGGCACTTTTTAATTCCATCGATGAGTTCATTTACATTCAAAATCCGGATGGAACGTTCCTGGATGTGAATGACAGCGCTTGCAAAATGTACGGTTACAACAGATCTGAATTTATCGGGCAGTCACCTGCTTTCCTGTCGGCACCGGGTAAAAATGATCTTGATCTTATCCGATCCAAACTGAAGACGGCATTTGCCGGAACGCCGCAGACACTTGAGTTCTGGGCTAAGAAAAAGAACGGCGAAGAGTTCCTGAAAGAAGTGAGGGTCGTTAAAGGATATTACTTCGGTAAAGAGGTCCTTATCGCGGCGGGACTTGACATCACGGAAAGGAAACGTATAGAGGAAGAACTGAAAGAAAGTGAAGAACGCTTCAGAACATTGCAACAGGCGTCGTTTGGCGGGATCGGTCTGCACGACAAAGGTGTTATCATCGATTGCAACCAGGGGCTATGCGACATTACCGGTTATTCCCGCGAGGAACTGATCGGGCACAATGGGCTTGAACTCATCGCACCGGAATGGCGGAGCCTGGTGATGGAGAAGATAACATCGGGATCTGAAAAGCCTTATGACGCGGAAGGTGTTCATAAGAACGGCAGCAGGTATTTCCTGGAGATCCAGGCGAAAAATATTCCCTACCAGGGAAAGATGATACGGGTTACAGAGTTCCGGAACATCACAGACCGCAAACTCGCGGAAGAAAAGATAAAGGAACAGAACGCCAGGTTACTGGCGATTACCGCGGATCTGAAGCGCAAGAACGAACAGCTTGAGGAGTTCACGCAGATCGTGTCGCACAATCTCCGGTCACCTGTAGGTAACATACTAACGCTGTTGAGCTTTTTCGAAAACACGTCTTCCGAAGACGAGAAACACGAATACCTGAACCTGCTTAAAGAGTCCGGCTTAACGGCGCAAAAGACGCTCAATGAACTGCATGACGTTCTGAAGATCAAGCAGAATAAAACCATCAGCCGTCAAAAACTTGAGTTTGAAAAAGTTTTCCGGCACGTGGAGAGTATGCTCAGTGCAAAGATAACGGAAGCCTCCGCGCGGGTCGAAAGTGATTTCACTTTAGCGCCTGTTATTGTTTATCCGAACATCTACCTGGAGAGTATTTTCCTCAACCTGCTAAGCAATTCCCTGAAGTACAGGCGACCCGGCATTCAGCCAGTTATCCGCTTCAGGACCTGTTATTCGGGGTCGAACATCATCCTGGAGGTCAGCGACAATGGTATGGGAATAAACATGCAACGATATGGTCATCAGGTATTTAAGCTTCACAAGACCTTCCACCACCACCCGGAAAGCAGGGGTATAGGATTATTCATGATAAAAAATCAAATTGAGGCCATGGGTGGTGAGATCAACATGACCAGCCATGTGAACAAAGGAACAACACTATTTGTCAACTTCAATAAGCATAGTTTAGATGCAACACAAGCCGCCGATAATAGCATTGGTCGATGATGATAAGATCTTTCAGTTAACAACGTTGCGCACCATTCAGGCCGCAAAACTGACGGACAAGATCCTGCAATTTGAAAATGGAGAAGAGGCGCTTAGTTTTTTAAAAGAACACGCGGAAGAAACGGAAAGCCTTCCGGATTTTATATTTCTCGATATCAATATGCCTTACGTAGACGGGTGGATGTTCCTTGAGGATTTCGCCACGCTTAAATTCGAACTTAAGAAAGAGATTTCCATATTTATGGTGAGCTCTTCCATCGATCCCAAGGATGTAAACCGTGCGAAAGGAAACGCCAATGTCCTTGAATATATTATCAAACCCGTTAGCCGCGAAAAACTGATCGAAGTCCTGAAAAAAACCGCCGCATAACCCTCTCGTTACCTGGCGATATTCAACGGGTTTTTCAATCCTGAATAATCCGTCAGTTCAACGCCCGCATTCCCGATAAACATCGCCGTATTGATCTTTACAGGGATCCTGTTTTTGTCGTCGGAGAACCATACAGTTACGGAATTACCGTCCTCAAATACTTTGTTCTTTGGCATCACCGGTTTAAAAACAACGGTCCGGATCTTTCCTGCCTTGACACGAATCGTTTCCTTGCCGTGATAGATGATCTTAAGGTCATAAAATTCATCTTCATAAAATCCTTTGACCGACAACGTATCGCCTTTCGCCAGCCGCGATATATCCATATTCCTCAGGAACAAAAATCCCGCGATCATATCCCGCACCTGGCCGGGCGCGTCGTAATACCGGGGCTCCTTTAATTTTCCTGTCTTGTTATCAAGCGTCTTCACTTCAATTTTCCTGTTCACCTGGTCGAAGTTTGTCCACTCGTC
Source organism: Chryseolinea sp. (assembly GCA_041742155.1). GTDB lineage: Bacteria > Bacteroidota > Bacteroidia > Cytophagales > Cyclobacteriaceae > Chryseolinea. The sequence continues at coordinate 13,948 of JBGSJE010000024.1, forward strand.
TTTTTTGTAATTCCCCTGCCTCACAGACCTGTAAAACTGGTGGGGAACAAGGGCAGCCGTGTCGACAAAGGCGCCGTAAAGATCATCCACATTGGCAAACCAGTCCGCTACCCCCACAGTCCTGCCTCGGACATCGACCTTAAAACAATCCCGGTCGTTTACGCGATAATATTCGGGCTGAATGCTGACACTTCCTTTTCCCACCGTTATAAAACCGAACGTCATTTTAAAACGAATCACTTCACCACGGCTAAAGCTCTCGTTTTTCAGTACGGGATATATTTCCTGCCTGTCAACGGTAAAGCCTGACAATACGATCAGCAGGGTTATAACGAGTCCGGTCCTTTTCATTCCTGTACGGGTTGGGTGATGCGTTGTACAACACCATTGCTTCACACTAAATTCAAAGGATGTGCCAATCTCTGCAACGCGATTTGATTTGGGAGGAATCCGGCGTTCGGGGCAACATCAACGGGTTACTGAACTACATTGAGCGGGCTTTTTAACCCCGAGTATTCCGTCAATTCGACGCCTGCGCTGCCGATGAACATTTCGGCGTTGATCTTCACCGGTATACGGTTTTTATCATCCGAGAACCACGCCGTCACGGAGTTTTCACCGTCGAAAACCTTGTTCTTGGGCATCACGGGCGTAAAAACCAGGGTCCTGATCTTTCCCGCCTTAACACGGATGGTCTGCTTTCCTGAATATATGATCCTGAAGTTGTAGAATTCGTCCTCAAAAAAACCTTTAATCGAAATGGTGTCTCCAACTTTCGTTTTCGACAGATTCATGTTCCTCAAGTACAGGAAACCGGCAACCATATCGCGGACATGGGCGGGTGCTTCGTAGTACTTCGGTTCTTTCAGTTTGCCTGTTTTATTGTCCAGGGTCTTTACCTCGATCTTCCTGTTCGCGTGGTCAAAGTTGGTCCACTCATCCTTTTTATACCTTCCTTCCCGGATGATCCGGTAAAATTGATGGGGCAACAGCGCTACCGTGTCGATATACGCACCCCACCGGTCATCCACGTCCGCGACCCAGTCGACCATGCCGACGGTTTTTCCGTATACATCGATCTTGAAACAATCGCGGTCGTTCACCTTGTGGTACTTGGGATGGATGGTTACACTGCCCTTACCCACTGTGAATATCCCGTACGTCATTTTAAAATTAATGACTTCACCCCGAGTAAAGCTTTCGTTTTTTACCGGCGGATAGATTTCATTATTCTCCGTCACAAACCCGGACAAAAGCGCGAACAGAAATAAATAAAATGGTAATCTATGCATCGTTGACATCCAAATTTACATAAACCATGTTACCGATACATCATTCATTTATGAAATTCAAAGATACCAGCCCTGACTCCAGGGACGATTAAACCGACACATTATTCTCGCGCAAGGCGTCATTCAGAGATGTTTTTTTGTCCGTACTTTCTTTTCGCTGCCCGATGATCAGCGCACAGGGAACATGAAAATCGCCGGCCGGAAACTTCTTGGCGTAGGATCCGGGAATCACGACCGATCGCTCGGGTACGTAACCTTTATACTCCACGGCCTGCGGTCCGGTTACATCAATTATTTTAGAGCTGCCGGTCAGCACAACATTGGCACCCAGAACGGCCTCCTTTCCGATCCTTACCCCTTCCACAATGATACAACGCGACCCGATAAAAGCTCCGTCCTCTACAATAACCGGCGAAGCCTGAACCGGTTCGAGCACACCCCCTACACCTACCCCGCCGCTCAAATGTACATTTTTGCCGATCTGGGCGCAGGAACCTACCGTGGCCCATGTATCCACCATCGTACCTTCATCCACGTACGCTCCGATGTTTACATAGGAAGGCATCATGATAACACCTTTGCTTAGATACGATCCGTAGCGCGCTACAGCATGCGGCACCACCCGTACTCCAAGGGCTTTATAGTTATGCTTCAATTTGATCTTGTCGTGAAATTCGAACGGTCCCACTTCGATGGTCTCCATTTGCTGAATGGGGAAGTAAAGGATGACGGCTTTTTTGATCCACTCATTCACTTGCCATCCACTGCCGGCAGGTTCGGCCACACGCAGTTCGCCCTTGTCCAGTTTTTCGACCACTTCGCGAATGGCCGCCTGACTTTCAGCTTGTTGCAGTAATGCCCGATCTTCCCATACTTTTTCGATGCGTTCTTTCAATTCCATTATGTTAGATTTAAATCAGCATGCAAGAAATAAAAAAAAGGAGAATAGTCCTCGCATCCGTACTTAAACCCGTAAATGATCCCAGAATGTACGAAAAGCTGGGACCAACCCTGGCCGACCGGTACGACGTTCACATCATCGGTTCGCCCGGTGAACCGATACAACGGGATCCACGGCTCACCATCCATCCGTTACGGGATTTTAACAGGCTCAGCCTGTACAGGTTGTGGGCCCCATTCGTTGTCCTGCGTAAAGTCCTCTCCCTCAAACCATCGCTGCTGATCGTGTGCACACACGAATTGCTCTTTATCTCTTTGGTGGCAAAGCTCTTCACGGGGTGCAAGACGATATACGATGTGCAGGAAAACTATTGGCGGAATATTTTCCATACCGATACATTTCCTTTTTTACTCCGCAGTCCTCTCGCAGCCTATGTACGCCTTACGGAGTGGCTGTGTGCTCCCTTTATAAATTTCTTTTTCCTGGCCGAGGCCGCCTATGCCAGGGAGTTCAGTTTTCCCGGAACGCGAAAAATCATACTGGAGAATAAGATCAAAAGATCCGGCACAACGGACCCGGAGCCCGGCGGATACAACGATGGCTGCATTCACCTGCTTTTTTCGGGAACCATTGCCACGACAACGGGAGTCTTTACGGCGATTGAAGTAGCGTCCGCCCTTCACCGCGAAGAAGACAGGATCAGGTTACTGATTATCGGTTACTGCGCCTCCTCCGGGACACTTGAAAAGGTAAGAAAGGAAATCGCGGACAAACCATTCATCGAGCTGGCTGGCGGAGATCGTTTCGTCGCTCATGAACGGATCGTATCCGCTATCCGCCGCTCCGACGCCGGCATTATCGCTTACCCGCCTAATCCTTCCACCGCCAACGCTATCCCCACAAAACTGTATGAATACATAGGCTTCCGGTTGCCCGTGATGATCGTCAATCACGAACCGTGGCTGGCGGTCGGCAGGGCCTATGGCCGAACCATACCCTTTGATCCCCGCCACATCCGGCCGGCGGAAATACTGGACCAGATCGCAAAAAAAGAGCCTTTTAAGGACCTCCCGGGCAGTTTCTACTGGGATTCACAGGACAGCGCGCTCCTGGAAACGGTGGATCGTCTCATGCCCGTTAAATAATTATTCTAAATATTTTTTTAGACTAGCCTAAACTTTTATTTTTGCCTTTGCGTTAACCAGGCGTATGCTGAGCTACACGGAGGAAAATTATCTAAAAGCCATTTACCACCTGTCGTCGGGCGGTTCGAGGGCTGTTCTCACCAATGAGATCGCGGAGGTTATGAAAACCAAAGCCGCTTCGGTGACGGATATGATCAAAAAACTCTCCGCCAAAAATTTTATTTCCTATGAACGGTATTACGGTGTAAAGATCACCCGGCAGGGAAATGGTGAAGCGCTGATGGTCATCCGTAAACACCGGTTGTGGGAGACATTCCTCGTACAAAAACTGAACTTCCACTGGGACGAAGTACATGAGGTTGCCGAACAGCTGGAACACATTCAATCCCCGCGGCTGATTCATAAACTGGATGAATACCTGGGGTTCCCAAAAACGGATCCCCACGGTGAGCCTATACCGGATAAGGATGGTAAGGTGAATATCCCTGCTCAAACCCCGCTCAGTGTATTGTTACCCGGGTATATCGGTGTTATCCTGGCTGTAAAGGACTCGGATTCGAACCTGTTGAAATACCTCAACAAGATCGGGGCGCTTCCCGGTCAACGGATAACGGTAATCAATAAAGAAGAATACGACGAAAGCCTTGAGGTTGAAATCGGCGGTGAAAAGGTCACGATCTCAAAGGTTGTTTCACAAAATATCTTAGTAGGCGTGTAAAAGGAGAAAGGCATATGGAAGTTGAAAATTCAGTCCACCGGAAGTCATTAAGTGAAGTCAACGCCAGTATCGATGCGACAAACCGGAAGGGATGGCGAAAGGCGCTGGCGTTCATGGGTCCCGCTTACCTGGTCAGCGTCGGATATATGGATCCCGGTAACTGGGCAACGGATATTGCCGGCGGAAGTAAGTTCGGATATGCCCTGATCTGGGTACTCTTGATGTCGAACATGATGGCCCTGTTGCTTCAAAGCCTCAGTGCCCGCCTGGGCCTCGTGAGGCAACTGGACCTTGCACAGGCTTCCCGCAGTACCTATAGCCGTCCCGTGAACTTCTTTCTCTGGATACTGGCGGAGATCGCGATTGCCGCCTGCGATCTCGCCGAAGTACTCGGTATGGCTATTGGCCTCCAGCTTTTGTTCGGCCTGCCATTGATCTGGGGTGTATCCCTCACGGTACTGGATACCCTGCTCCTGCTCCTCCTCCAGAGCTACGGGATGCGCAAGATCGAGGCCTTCATCATCGCGCTCGTCGCGATTATCGGCGGCGCGTTTGTCATCGAAATGATCCTGGCCAAACCGGACCTGGGCGCCCTTGCCCGCGGATTTGTACCCTCGCTTCCGGATGACACAGCCCTCTATATTGCCATTGGTATCATCGGCGCCACCGTCATGCCTCACAACCTGTACCTCCACTCCTCCCTGGTTCAAACCCGAAGGATCAATACGTCGGAACGGGGTATCTGGTCCGCCATCAAATACAACTTTATCGATTCGACTATCGCGCTCAACGCAGCGTTCTTTGTAAACGCCGCGATACTCGTGCTGGCGGCATCAACCTTTTTTAAGGCGGGACTTCATGAGGTAGAGGATATCCAGGACGCTCACCGGTTCCTCGCGGATCTCCTGGGTACGGAACTGGCGCCCATCCTTTTTGGCGTGGCACTGGTAGCGGCCGGACAAAGCTCGACCATTACCGGAACACTCGCCGGCCAGATCGTCATGGAAGGATACCTGAACCTGCGTATTGCCCCCTGGTTACGGCGCATCATCACCAGGTTGATTGCCATCATCCCCGCTATCATTGTAATCCTCATCTACGGCGAATCGGAAACCGGAGCCATGCTGATCTTCAGCCAGGTGGTACTCAGCCTGCAATTGGGCTTTGCCATTATTCCCCTGATCCATTTTACGAGCGACAAATCAACCATGGGTGTCTTTGCCATCAAACCATGGGTAAAGATCGCGGCATGGGTCATCGCGGCTATCATCGTGACCCTGAATGTCAAGCTGGTAGTCCAGGAAATCACCGGATGGCTCACCGACTCCGGTGACAACGCGTGGATCATCTGGATCACCGTCGTGCCGGTATGTGTGGCGGCAGCGATCCTGTTGCTCTACATAACCTTCAAACCACTGCTCGACAGACGGACCGTTGAACGGGATGCCAAAATACCGCATGGAACAGCCGTCACGCTGGATATCTCAAGCAGTCCGGTCTACACCCGGATCGCCATCACCCTTGACTTCAGTACCATCGATACCCTCACCATCCAGAGTGCGCTGGCCCAGGGTGGAAAGCAGGCGCAATACATCCTGTTGCACGTCGTGGAGACAGCCGGCGCGATGATCTATGGAAGCGATATCGCGGACCACGAGTCCAGGAAAGATACCGTGTCGCTGGAAAACTATAAGAAACAACTGGCCGAGCAGGGATACGATGTGGTCATCAAGATCGGTTATGGTAATCCACAGCGACGGATCCCGAAGATGGTAACGGAATTCAAAGCCGATCTCCTCGTGATGGGCGCTCACGGGCACAAATTCTTTAAGGACCTGATCTTCGGTACCACCGTCGATACCGTGAGACACCGGGTCAGCATCCCGGTCCTGATTGTCCGGGAGAAATAGCGATCTCGTAAAAAACCATGCGACGGGGATCGTGTACCCTGTACTATCCCCTATCTTGCGCCCATGTCCGCCACACACGAAGAAACGATCGTAGCGCTCGCCACCGCGCAGGGAATAGGGGCCATCGCCGTCATCAGGCTTTCCGGAAAGCATGCGATCGATATCACGCAAAAATGTTTTAACGGCAAGAACCTGAACGAGCAGCCTTCACATACCATTCACTTCGGCACCATCGGCGACGGGGAAAAAATAATCGACGAAGTACTCGTTTCCATTTTTAAGGAACCGAACTCATTCACCCGGGAAAACAGTATCGAAATATCCTGTCACGGTTCGCCCGTCATCATCAAAGAAATTCTCCACGTCCTCCTGAAAAACGGCGCGCGCCTGGCGGGACCGGGAGAATTTACGAAGCGCGCTTTTCTCAGCGGACGGTTTGATCTCGCGCAGGCGGAAGCGGTAGCCGACCTGATCACCGCCGAAACGGACAACGCCCGACAAGCCGCCCTCAACCAGATGCGCGGCGGATTCTCGAAGGAGATCAGACACCTTCGCGAAGAACTGATACACTTCGCGTCGCTGATCGAACTGGAACTCGACTTCGGGGAAGAAGATGTGGAGTTCGCCAAACGCGACGACCTCAAAAAACTGATCCTCCGGATCCAGTCATACCTGCAATCACTGATCGTTTCATTCGACCAGGGGAATGTGATCAAAAATGGTATACCTACCGTTATCGCCGGAAAACCCAATGCCGGGAAGTCAACCTTGCTGAACACCCTTCTAAACGAAGAGCGGGCCATCGTCTCCGACATACCCGGAACCACACGCGATGTGATCGAGGATGAAATGGTACTCGGTGGCATCAACTTTCGCTTTACCGACACCGCCGGCCTCCGGGAGACACAGGACGTCATCGAAGCGATGGGCGTGGAAAGAACACGCGACCGCATGAAAAAAGCATCGCTGATCATTTACCTGTTCGACCTCACCCAAACCACACTGGACGAAATTGCCACGGAAGAACAGGCGCTGATCCAACTGGGTATCCCCTACATCAAAGCAGGCAATAAAGTGGACAAAGCCGACCCGAAGCTCGTGTCTGTCCTTCAGGGACATGACTTCATTTTTATCAGCGCATCCAACAAGACCAATATCACGGAATTAAAAGACCGTATCCTTTCCACCTTCCAGGTGAAACCGGTAAAGACCGGTGACGTGATGGTCACCAACATCCGGCACTACCAGAACCTTTTACAGACCAACGGATCTCTTCAGCGTGTTCTCGAAGGTATGGACAGCGGTGTAACCGGAGATTTCCTGGCCATGGACATCCGGCAATCGCTTCACTACCTGGGTGAAATAACCGGCACGATCACCACGGATGATCTGCTGGATAATATTTTTTCGAAGTTTTGTATCGGAAAATGATGTCCCTAAACATCCCGAACAAAATCGCTATAACAGTTTAAAAATCAATACGTTAGGAAATAACAAGAAGGATTGCCTTGGCGATGCTTCGGGTTATTTCGATGTTTTTTGTTGCTAGTTTGTTGCTCGAGGTACTGAGCTCTATACGCGCAACAAAAATCAAGGGTCACCGGGGAGCTGATGGCACATGCTGACACTCCCTGACACAGGTAGACACACATAGACACGTATTGACACATGAGCTCAAACATCAAAATTCAAAAGAACTGCGAGTTCTGCGGGAACGAATTTACCGCGAGGACCTTGTACACCAGGTACTGTTCCAAGTCCTGCAACAAAAAGCATTACAAGCAGTTGTTGCTTGGAAAAAATCTCGATACCAAGCAGAGTCAGGAGAGCATCAAGATCTCACCAATAGAGATTCTCAGAAATGCCTCGCAGGAGTACTTCGAAATAAACGAGGCTGCTATCATCATGCGAATTAGCAGGCGGACCTTATACCGTCTGATCTCTCTCAAGAAAATCAAAAAGAAAAAAATGCTTTCAAGGACGGTGATCCTTAAAGAAGACATCAAATTATTTTTTGCTATACAATAAACTTAAACGTTATGAAAAAGAAAGAAGTGAAGAAAAAGGAGCCGGTGAAGTTAAGACAACGTGAGTTGACGAATGGAAACTATACCTTATATCTCGATATCTATTGGAAAGGGCAGCGTGAATACGACTACTTGAATCTCTATGTTAAGAAGTCAAACAAAGCTGCGGACAACGAACAAAATAAGCAGGCATTGCTATTGGCCGATCAAATCAGAGCGCAACGCATTATTGATTTGCATTCAGGGAAATACAAACTAAAGCAGCCTAAGACCGATATAAGTTTTTTAGAATACTTCGCCAAGTTGAAAACAGACCGACTTAACAGCAAAGGGAACTTCGGGAATTGGGATAGCGCCTACAAACACTTGCTGACCTTCACGAAAGGGCAACAACCAACATTAGGTGACGTGGATGAAAGCTGGTTACTGACCTTGAAACAATATCTGCTAAATGATGCAAAGACACCTGGCAAAACGAAACTCAGCCAAAACTCTGCTCTCTCCTATTTCAACAAGGTTAAGGCAACCCTTCGACAAGCGTTCGAAGAAAAATTAATCAGAGAAAATCCGGCACTGCGCGTAAGAGGCATTAAAGAAGTTGAAACAAAAAGGGAGTTCCTTACCTGGGAAGAAGTGGAGAAAATCTCTAAGACAAAATGCGATGTCAAGAAATTGAAAGAGGCTTTTCTATTCAGTATCATGACTGGATTACGCTGGTCTGATATCATTAAAATGACATGGTCAGAAGTAAGAGGAAGCGATTCAGAAGGCTGGTACGTACGGTTCCAACAACAGAAAACAAAGGACTATGAAGTTCTTCCTATAACGAAACCGGCTCGTGAACTTCTTGGAGTGAAAGGTGAGCCTGATCAGCGGGTATTTATCGGACTAAGATATAGCAATTACACGAACATAGCATTAACAAGATGGATGAAGGTCTCAGGTGTTGATCGGGAGATTACCTTTCATTGTGGCCGACATACTCATGCAACACTTCTACTCAATCAAGGAGTGGACATCTATGTTGTATCAAAACTATTAGGTCACAAAAACATCAAGACTACAGAGATATATGCAAAGGTGTCGCAGAACAAAAAGATCGAGGCGATCAATAAACTTCCTCAACTCAACATTGCCGAAAGTGTTAACCAATCATAGCTATGGCATCCAATCCAAGACAAAAATCTAACACCGGGTTTATTACTTTTTTCCGGAAGTTGATCGAATCACGTGCTTCCAATCAGCTTAGCTGTTTCAACTATGATATTGCGTTAAAGCACTTAGAGAAATTTACTTTTGATGAAGACATACCTTTTGAAAATCTAACGGGGGATTGGTTTAAATGTAAGCTCCCCCTTTTTAGGGCAATCGCAAATTAGACAATTTCATTAATTATCGTTGTTGTATCCGGTTGTGGATTTGTGGGAAACTCGCTTCGAGTTTTCCATGAATCCACGGCCAGCATGTCCGCAGGACTGCGCCC
>JBGSJE010000025.1:0-46340 GCA_041742155.1 Chryseolinea sp.
CTCGAAGAGATAAAAACGGATGAGGCAGTTTTCTCCGCGAGAACATGCTTTTAAAGCTGTTTAGGCGCAAATGTGCTCTCACCCGTTTTCACTTTAACATTAAATATCCATTGGATATTTTGAAGATTCAAACATAGGAGACGTAACGGGTTTGATAAACATCGGAAGCCGACGGTTAATTTTATCAGATCTTTGTCTTCCAGTTTGTAGATTTGTCCCCCGTGATACACGTATTAATCATCGATGATGAGGAAACCCTCCGAAAACTCCTTTCGAGGGTTGTTGAACTTGAAGGATATACCGTATCACAGGCAGCCAGCGCTAAAGAGGGCTTAAAATTACTTCAACGTGATACTTCCGTGCAGGTAGTAATCTCCGACGTCAAACTCCCCGACGGTAATGGCCTGGATCTCACGGTCAGGATCAAAAAAGAATATCCCTGGATCGAAGTCATCGTCCTTACGGCTTTTGGAACCATAGAAGACGGTGTGAAAGCCATGAAAAATGGTGCATTCGACTACCTCACCAAGGGCGATCATCAGGAAAAAATAATCCCGCTGCTGAGCAAGGCCTCCGAAAAAGCGCAGCTTCAACAGAAGATCTTCACCCTGGAAGCCAGGCTTGAGGAAAAATTCGGATTTTCTAAAATTCTCGGCGAGAATAAAACGTTCCAGCAATGTATTCAGCTTGCGCAGAAAGTATCCGCGACAAATACCAGCGTTCTGCTCCTCGGTGAGACCGGTACGGGTAAAGAGGTGTTCGCGCAGGCAATTCATTACGAGAGTTCCCGGAAATCGAAATCTTTCGTTGCCCTGAACTGCAGCGCCTTTCCGAAGGACCTGTTGGAAAGCGAATTGTTTGGTCATGCCGAGGGTGCGTTCACCGGCGCGGGTAAAGCTAAAAAAGGATACATCGAAGAAGCACACGAAGGGACGCTGTTCCTGGATGAAGTGGGTGAAATGAATATCGATCTCCAGGCAAAACTTCTCCGGGTAATTGAAACGGGTGAATTTTACCGTGTAGGTGAAAGTAAACCACGGAAAGCCGATACCCGGTTTATCGCCGCGACGAATAAAGATCTTGAGCAGGAATCCGAACGGGGGTATTTCAGAAAGGATCTCTACTATCGGCTTTCGGTATTTGTCATTACGCTACCACCGTTGCGCGATCGCAAGGATGATATCGAGATACTGGCCCGCTATTTTATCAAACAGTTTTCTTTTAAAACTAACAAGCCGGTACCCCCGGTGACAAATGAGTTTTTGACTGCCCTTAAACTAAATCCCTGGAAAGGGAATATCCGCGAGCTCAAGAACGTAATCGAAAGAAGCATCATACTGGCGGATGCGGCGCTGGATGTCTCCACCCTTCCGTCCGATTTTGTAGAGGAAGAGGCCGATCAATTTACCCTTGCGGCTGCCGGAAAAAAACACATCAGGAAAGTTCTCGCTCATACGAACGGCAATAAGACGCAAGCAGCAAAGTTGCTGGATATCGGGTTAACAACGTTGTATCAAAAGATCAAGGATTATGGTATGTGAGGTATTGCCGACGGCTTTCTTCAGGCGGCTTCTTCCCGCTCTCGCTTGATCCTTACTTTCGCCAGAGGCCCTACTTGAATCGGTACTTTTTCAATCTCTATGTTTGCCGCTTCCAGGCCGTACATCTCTTCCGTTGACAAACTGATATGTTTGATGAGCCGGTACCCAGTGATAATGAATTGTTCGAACGTGGAAACTTCACTGTCGGCTGAGGCCCATGAGTGGAGGAGAATGAACTTGAAGTCCGACATCATACTGTATTTGTGAAGTGCAGGATACGGACTTGTCAGGTCGATCTCGCCGCTGTCCGCCATTTCGTGTATGATCTTGTTAAATAATATATTGACACGGTGAGGAGTCTTGAATCCCAGCCGGATGTTAATAAAAAATGCTTTTTTGGGAATAATCGTATCCACCTTGTATTTGCTTGTGAATGGGTTGTCTACCGTCTCCACATGTACAAACCAGTAGACATCCGCCCGCTTCGGCCGTTTTTTGAAAATCGAGTAGATGATGTTCGAGTCAATATACCGGCGGCTGTCGGCTACCGAAAGGTAAACGAGGTTTGTCGCTTCTTTAGGAATGGTCAGATCTTCCTGAAGATCCTTGAGCATCGCTTCATAGTGCCTGAGGTCGACAAATTCCGTGTGACGCTGTCGCAGCCTTCTTGCCTGTAACAAAATGAACATCAGAAAGAAAAAGACAAAAGCGATAAGGAATGTAAACCATCCGCCGTGTTCGAATTTATGCAGGTTGGAAGCCAGAAATACTCCTTCCAGGGTGAAGAAAACCAGGGCGAGCAACATAGCCCGGTACGTGGATTTTTTTACGGTAGTAAAATAATAGACAAGCAACGATGTGGTCATGAGCATGTTTACGGTGATGGCGAGGCCGTATGCTCCTTCCATAGCAGATGATTCCCGGAAGATCATGACAACCAGGATACTTCCGGACATCAGGATCCAGTTCATAGCCGGAATATACATTTGTCCCATGGATTCACTCGGGTAGCGTACCCGTGATGCCGGCCACAGTTTGAGTTTTATAGCCTCGTTGATCAGTGAAAAGGTTCCCGATATCAAGGCCTGGCTGGCGATGATAGTCGCCATAGTAGCGATAATGATCCCGAGTATAAGGAACCATTCGGGCATGATAGCATAGAACGGGATTTTGTCACCCAGGTGTTCGCCGGTGTGCGTAAGGAGCCAGGCTCCCTGACCAAAATAGTTTAACAGCAAACATGTTTTTACAAATGCCCAGCTGATCCTGATGTTCTCCTTGCCGCAATGGCCAAGGTCCGAATACAGTGCTTCCGCTCCCGTGGTACAAAGAAATACTGCGCTTAGTAACAGGAATCCGCTGGGATAATTTATGATGAGGTTGAATGCGTAGAGTGGATTCAGGGCTTTTAGTATGATCGGGTTTTGGACCAGCTGATACGATCCGAGCGTCGCCAGCATGATGAACCATACGGACATGATGGGGCCGAAGGTACGGCCGACAATAGCAGACCCGAATTGCTGAAACACAAAAAGCACGAACAAAATAACGATGACGATACTGGTGGTCGGAATATCCGGGTAGATCAGTCTCAGGCCTTCGATGGCAGACGAGACGCTGATTGCAGGAGTGATGAATCCGTCCGCGACCAGTGTACAGCAGCCGACAATGGCAGGATAAATAACCCATGCCGCCTTGTATCTTCTCACCAGGGCGTAAAGCGCGAATATCCCACCTTCACCCTTGTTGTCGGCATTCAGCGCCAGGTAAATGTATTTGATGGTCGTGATAAGTGTCAGTGTCCAGAATATACATGAAAGACCGCCAAGGATCAGTTCTTCGGAGATCGGCCGGTCTCCAACGATGAATTTCATCGTATAGATCGGGGACGTCCCGATGTCGCCATAAATAATTCCAAGCGCGACAAGGATTCCCGGTAACGATAATTTATGGTGCTTGCTGGCTGATATTTCCATTTGTCGTGAGATTAACGAAGGGTTGCCCTTCCGTAAGCCGATCGCCCGGGACCGATGTAGTAGTTATGGGTTCCGTAATATCCGGAGAGGAATGCAATATTTTCAGCGTTAGCGCCACAAATATCATCAGGCAAAGGGACCCAGGCGTTAGAGATCTGCGCTAACCCGCGTACATCCCTGTTCCTGAGCCTTTCCGGACGGTAACATTTATCAAATAATTGGCCCGGAATGGAAATGGAATGCACGTATTGACGAAGCCTGGAGTCAGGCTGGCTGACACTTTTTAAAGCGATATCGTTTACATCGCTCAAAACTTCCAATGTTGTATTAATGCCGGACCCGCGACACGACATGCTCAAGAGATTTTCCACCTGCTGGTTTAATCGCGTCGAAAGTACTGAAATTTTCGGAGCTGGTCTGCTTTGCTTCTTAAAAAGCAATTTCTTCGACTAAAGATTTCATAAAGCCATTGAGCGTTTTGTAACTTTATTCCGTGAAATATTTTTTTAGTTTCGCGCTGGTTCGGACACATAACATCAGAATGGAATGAATGCGATAAAGATTGCGTTACGGGTACTGTCCCGTCAAAAATGGTTTACCGGAATCCATATTGTTGGGCTGTCGCTGGGCGTGATGTGCAGTCTGATCATTCTGCTGTATGTGGATTTTCATCTCAGCGCCGATTCCCATCACCCCGCCGCAGAAAGGACCTTTCGCCTTGTGCTGGATATTCATACCCCGGCCGGCACCATCGAACATGAAAGCGGCTCCTCTGTTCCGATGCGCGAAGCCCTTCGCGACGACTTCAGTCAGATCGAAGCGACCGCCTTCTGTATGAAGTTTTACAGTACACCGACAATAACAGTTTATAACCCTGGTGGGAAGAACCAGTTCAAAGAGGAAAATACCGTTGCATACGCCGACAACGAGTTCATCAATGTATTCCATCATGAGTTTATACAAGGCGATCGCCGGACAGCATTGATCAACCCGAAGAGCGTCGTATTGTCGGAACAACAGGCGCTAAAGTATTTTGGAACCACGAACGTGATCGGGGAGACCGTCAATATCAATAACAAAACGGATCTGACCGTAACCGGCGTGATATCCGATTCACCCGCACATTCCGATCTGCGGTTCGGGGTATTGATTTCATTGGCTACTCTCAAGGTGATCAACCCGAATTACCAGGACCGGAATTTTACATGGATAGGTAGTAATAACTGGGTGTTTGTTGTTCTGAAAGACCAGGTGGATGCGGGCAACATGAACGAACAGCTCCCGGCCTTTGTGCAGAAATACCTGGGACCGGACTTCAGGCACTGGAATTTTCACCTTCAGCCGCTTTCCGAAATGCATTTTGATGTCCGGTATGGCGGTACCATAAAGAAGGAGATCATTTGGGTACTGACGGGCGTCGCGCTGGCATTGATCTGCATTGTCTGCGTCAACTATGTCAACCTTTCCATTGCGCAATCCATTAACCGGTCGAAGGCAATAGGTATTCGCAAGTGTCTCGGTGGCCGGAGATGGCAATTGTTTTTTCAGTTTATACTTGAGACGGCTGTCGTAGTCGTGTTGTCTGTCGCGGCCGGACTGGCGGCCACTTACCTGGTATTACCGTTGATCAATACCTGGATGGAGGTGGATCTTACGTTCAGGCAACTGGTTGTCCCTGTCCACATCGCTTACCTTTTTCTTTTTGTACTGAGCCTGATACTTCTGGCAGGTTATTATCCGGCTGTGATCCTGTCGGGTATTGATCCCGTTAAGACGATTAAGGGAGAGAAGTCGGTGGCCGGGATCAGTCCGCTGTTGCGCAAGGGACTCATTTCCTTTCAGTATTTTATAGCGCTTTTATTTCTGATCAGTACCCTGGTTATTTCCCGGCAGGTAAAATTTTTGCTGGAAAACAACCTGGGGTTCTCAAGTGAGGAAATACTTACCATTCAGGTACCGAAGGCGGGGATTAAAAAGCTCGAGACTTTCCGGGATCAGCTTGAAAGTATAGAAGGCGTCGTATCGGCA
Organism: Chryseolinea sp.; assembly: GCA_041742155.1. Taxonomy (GTDB): domain Bacteria; phylum Bacteroidota; class Bacteroidia; order Cytophagales; family Cyclobacteriaceae; genus Chryseolinea. Next base: position 5,546 of record JBGSJE010000025.1, read on the forward strand.
AGTATCCACCACCGCGCGCCGATTTCCACATCTTCTGATGGAGGGTTCATCAAATATGAAGACCGGAGAACATGGGAAGACTTTATTGTAAGAGATCGCTGGGCGGACGAACAATTTGTACGTACCTATTCACTTGAGCTCGTTGCCGGGCGTAATATTATTATACATGACTCCCTGACTGAAGTCATGGTGAACGAAGCATTCGTGAGGAGAATGAATATCGAGGATCCGGAGGATGTGTTGGGCAAATCGATCCTTTTCGACAACTCAGCCGTAAGAGGGCAAATCGTGGGAGTGGTCCGTGACTTCCACCACCGGTCGCTTCAAAACGAAATTGAGCCACTGGCTATATATCCTTTTCCCGGAACCTTTAACCAGGCCGGTGTAAAGATCCGCGCTGGCAACGGTCGTCCTCCGCTGGCGGAGATCGAAGCCATCTGGAAGAATAATTTCCCCGACGATGTTCTCGATTTCAGCTTTCTTGACGAATCCATTGCAAGGATGTACCGCGCGGAACAGGTAACAAAAAAAATGATGACTGTCTTTACCGTCGTGTCTGTCATCATCTGCGGTATCGGAGTATTGGGTTTGTCTGTGTTTTCAACCTTGCAGCGGACGAAAGAGATCGGCGTAAGAAAGGTATTGGGAGCTTCTGCCTCCGATATTCTTTTCATGCTTTCAACACCGTACCTTGGTTTTATTGCGCTGGCTGCCCTGGTGGCTGTTCCAGTGACGTATACGTTCATGAATATATGGTTGAGCGGTTTTGCTTACCATGCTTCATTAGGGTGGTTGATATTTGTCCTCCCGGTTTTGGTAATGGCCGTTGTTACGTCTTTGCTCGTGGCAGCCCAGGCACTAAAGACCGTGTTTACAAATCCGACCGAATCGTTGAGGTACAACAACTAAGCGGTGGTGTTCCCTACGGATCATTTCGATTCAGGAGATAGCTCAACTAACGGTGACCCTGCCGGACCAATGCGAGCAAGTTCATTTGTTTCGGATTTTCCCAGTGAGTCTTTGCATAGCCGGTAAAATAACGGTGGGTTTTGAAAAACGAAATATTTTTAGCGGTCCATATTTCCCGGGAGATCGGTTCACCCGACAGCAGTAGGATCTCCCGGTGTAACAATGCGGACCAAACAGGGTAATCGGCCGCAGCGAGGTGATGCAGGTCGGCATCGCAAAGTATTTCCTGCAACAATGACGTCGGGTTTGAAGGTAGCCGGGTGGCGAGAATGATCTGCTCTACCGTGTGACAAAATTCGGCAGGTAATCCAAAGGCAAGTAAAAAGGCCCTGGCCATCCTTCCACTTTCCTGTTCGTGCTCTGCATTGCCGTTATGGTAACCAAGGTCATGGAACCATGCGGCTGTCAACAATGCGTTACGTTCTTCCGGCGGCAAATTATAGAAGGATGCTACTTTATCACATATTGAAACAACGTGCAAGGTGTGCTTCAGATTATGAAAAGGCCGGGTACGGATCACTTCTTCATCCAGAAGAGACCGTGCGTATTTTTCAACTTCGATGAGGAGCCGGGCCAATGCTTCGGAAATTAGATGTTAATGAAAGGTGTGTACCAGGCTGATCATGGCGGCTTGTCCGTCGTATGAAGGCATCACCAGTGTGCGACTGCTGTTCTTCTTTTTACCCCATTTATATTGGTGTGTGAGGTAAACGAAATTGGTCGAGAATATTCCGATGCCGGCTCCAACCAGCACATCGGAGATCCAATGACGGTTGTTCAGTACACGCATCGTCCCGATGCCGGTTGCCAGCGTATAGGCACCTATGCTATACCATATGCTCTTGTGTCCGTATTCTTTTGCCATGAAGGTGGCAGCAGCAAAAGCCTGGGCTGTATGGCCGGAAGGAAACGAGTTCGGCTGCCCGGTGTCGGGACGTGGTATCGCTGTCATTTTTTTCAGCGAGTAGGTTAATATTCCGACGAGTAATTCCGATTTAATGAGAAGAGCTGTCCTGTTAGCCAGGTCATTTTCCCCTTTTACACCTAACGCATTCAACCCATAGACCATTGCGATAGGCGCATATTGAAGGTAATCATCAGCCCGGTGCCGGAAAGCAGGTACCCACTCGTTCCTTTCTTCCTGCACCTCTAATTTATTCCACAAGGCATCGTCTGTAACGGAGTATAATCCGGCAAACGCAAACATCAGTGGTACGCTGATGGCTTTTTGTAATTCCCTCGACTTCCGCAACGGCACCTTGCCATCGATGTCCGTTTGAATAGAGAGTGTAGCTTTTTTTTTCGTCCTGAGGTTAAACTGAGCTACCCCCTGTGTGGCGGTTGCGATCACCAGGAACATCATCATGATGCCGGTCGGGAATTTCATATTCAGATAAATTCAAATTGAAGCCGGAAGAAAATTTACCGCACCGTGGTCGGAGGACTCATTCCGGGTTTACTGGCCAAAAGTAAAAATGAAATCTGTATGCATTCTGAATCCGCGAACGCGATATCATTTTAGTGTGATCTTGTGGGTAATTTTTTTAAGACCCGGCTGGCTGCGGGGATCTATAGAATGTTAATGCTGTTCAGTAAATCGTCGCGGTAGGTTCCGCTGATTGGGATGATCTTCTTATGGATCTCCAGGTTGTTGGGATTGATATTCGTGATTTTTGAAATATTCACAATGAAAGACCGATGTACCCGAACAAATTTTTTAGAGTCGAGTTTCTCTTCCAGTTTTTTCAATGTGGAATAAACAGTATGTACTTTTTCAGCGGTCTGGATTTTGATATAATCTCCAAATGCTTCGACCCAAAGAACACTTTCGAGGTTCAGCTTCAGCAGTAAAGAATCGACTTTGATGAAGAGCGCTTCGTCCGGGTTGTCTGCCCTGCCGTGGCTTTTTATTTTCGCGATGACTTTGTTAACGGCAGCCAGGAATCTGGGATAGTCCTTAATAGGCTTTAACAGGTAATCTGTAATGGAAAGATCAAAAGCTTCGATGGCATAGTGCGGTTTAGCGCTGATCACAATAACTTCTGGCTTGTAAGACAGCGAACGGAACAGGTCGAGACCCGTCATACCCGGCATTTCCACGTCGAGAAAAAGCAGGTCCACCTCGTTTGAAGCGAGCCAGGGAACAGCTAGGTCGGGGGTGTTGAATGTTGCCTTTACTTCCAGAAGCCCCGTCCGTTGGGCCAGGCTTTCGGCAAGTGTCATGGAAATGGCATCATCTTCGACAATCGCACAGGAGATTTTATCCATACATCGTATTAAAGACAGACTGTTGAAGTTATGTTAACGATCTGGCAAGGCCATACCAAATATAAGCGATTATTTCTTTGGAATGGTAAAGGTGAATGTACTGCCTTTTCCCGGTTCGGAAAGCACGGTGAGCTCACCATCCCACAGGTCGATCATTTTTTTGCAGATTGAAAGACCCAGCCCGATCCCTCCCTTTGAACGGCTTAGTCCTTCATGCGCCTGCCTGAACGGTTTAAAGATATCGTCCAGCTTACGCGCTTCGATACCAATGCCGGTATCCGTTATACTGAAACGAAAGTATCCGGGCATCTCCTCTCCCGCCAGCGTGATCGTTCCTTCCTGGATAAACTTGAACGCATTACTCAACAGGTTTGTGAGAACCTGGTGAAGGTGTTGCGGGTCGACTTTGCACACGGCACCTGGCCTAAAGTTATTTTCAAGCAAAAACTGAACGGGTGCCGCGGAGAGGTCGTGATCCTGCATTGCTTTGACGAATTCGGCCTCGATAAATTCGCTGAGGTTCACTTCAACACTATATGCTTTTATTTCGCCTGTTTCCAGGCTTGCCAGGTCGAGCAACGACTCGATCACATTCTGCATATCTGCTGTCCGCCGCTTGATGATGTTAATGTACTCCCTGCGCTTCGCTACCGGCAGATCCACATTCTCAAGGATCTCCGAAAATCCCAATATCGCCTGGAGCGGTGTCCGGACTTCATGCGAAAGATTGCCAAGAAAAATAGTCTTCAGGCGGTTTGATTCTTCGGCAACCTCTTTGGCCGACTGGAGTTCCTGTTTGATCCGTTGTTCGCGGTATTCAGCCTTCCGCCATTCCGTTACATCCTGCGCCGATCCCAGTATGTATGGCTCGGGGCCGTCGTCGATCATTGCGTTCTTGAACAGGAAAATTCTTTTTGAACCGTCTTTCGCAAGGACCGTCATAAACCCTTCAAATGTCCGGTTGACGGAAATATGACGAAGGTAGTGCTCAAAGTCCGGGTGGAATTCTTCGGGTAGAAATTCCCGCAGGTTCTTACCCGTGATCTCATCCGGTTCGAAGCCGATGATTTGCGCTCCCGGTTTATTGATCATGAGCAGGTCTCCTACCGGTGTATGGGTGCAGATCAATACTTTGCTTTCCTCGACCAAATGCCGGTATCTTTTTTCACTGATTTCAATTTTGCGGTTGAGCTCGCGTTCCCGTTCTTCCCTTTTCCGGATCTCGGTGACATCGATATTGATCGTCAATACCTCATGCACTTCACCGTCGGAAAGGATGGGAATAAGTTTTGTGAGATATACTTTATCACGGAGTGTTTCTTCCGATTGGAATATCACGTTGTTACGGTGTACATGACGCAGGTTGTTCAAAAGTTGATCGCCCTGTTCTTCCGGCAAAAATTCCCTTATGTTTTTCCCCACAATGTCATTGATGTTGAAAAAATTGGAACGGTTCATATACTGGATGGTTCCGTCGGCTTTCAGGATTGAATAAATGTCCGGTGAGTTCTCCATCACGGACCTCATCCTGTTTCTTTCGTGGTCGGCTTCCATCCTGGCGTCGAACGCATCTGTGTCGTCGAGGGCGAAGCTGATCACGTAGCGTTCCTGATTCGTGTTTTGGATGACTTTGCTCTGATATCGCAGGATACGTGTTATACCTGTCCTGGAAACGACCCGCAGCCACCCGTTGCTGGTACCGTTACCAACCAGGTCGTTAATAAAAACGTTGAACTGGTCTGCGAATGTGGAGGAGATAAAATCGAGAATTGACTTTCCCATGATTTCGCCTCGATCAGGCTGAAGGGATGTAAGAACAGCTTCATTGCAGGATAGGATCTTTCCTTCCATCGTGTGTGTGAGAATAAGACTGGGACTACTGTCAAACAGTTGCCGGAGAAGCGATTCCCGTTCTGTCAGGTCATTGAGGGTTTTATCGAGTTCAACTTTTTGTTTATGGATAACCCTGTTGTTATTCCGGAGACGGATCACAAAAAAAGTCATCAGCCCCAATAAGACCAATCCGCCTGCCAGCGCGCCGATGAGCTTCTGGTCGCGATCCATTGTTTCCCGTATTCTTCCGTCAAGCTCCAGCTGTTTGTTTTTTGTTTCCGCATAGCTGACTTCGCTGCGAAGCTGGTCGCTGAATAATTTCTTACGAAGGGAGTCTGTCACATGCATCAGCCGAAGGGCTTCGGAAGTTCTGTTTTGCTTAGCCCTGAGATTGGAAACATATTTTGTAAGAATGATTTCCTGCTGGATATTTCTTCCGGCGCGGATCAGCTCCATTCCCTTATCCAAATAGAATTCGGCTGAGTCAAGAGCTCCAACCTCCATGTATGCCAGGCCCAGGTCGCCGTATAGAATACCAAGCGTATCGCCGTTATCCGGCTTGTATTTCATGGCCTCCTTCATACAGGAAAGCATTTTTTCAGGCTGACCTGTAAACCAGTATGCATATGAAAGCTTGTTCCAGTTCAACAGGAGACCTTCGCGATAGTTTATCTTCTGCGAAAGTTCTATTGCCTGTTCATAATACTTCAATCGTTTAGCGGGATCGTTCGTCATGCCGGCCAGCTGGGCATTGTTACTCAGTATCCGCACAAGGGAGAGAGTATCCTTTGCTTCTGTAGCGAGGTCAAATGCATTCGACAAGTAAGCTTCCGCTTTCTCGGCGAGGTTCATCTGAATGTAATAATTGCCGATCAACCGGAGCGCTTCGCTCTGAAGTTTTATGTCCTTAGCCTCCTTGTAAAACCAGTAGGATTTGAACAGGTGTTCGATCTCTTCACCTTTGCGGGAATGATTGACGCATATCGTTGCCATCAGCTGATGGGCTTTCCCTTTCACGGTCGGGTTACCCGGCGATGCCTGGATAATTTCCAGGAGAATACTCTCCGCTTTCACCGGATCGGAAACCAGGAGAACTGCCGCTTCCGACAGTCCTTTCATTTTTATTGGCGGAACCTTGGCTGCCGAGAATGAAAAGATGGACAGGCACAGAAGGAAGAGGTGGACTGATCGGATCATTTTATTCACCGAAGGTACCTGAAGAGTGCCTTGGTAATGGACTCCCGGTTTGCTGGTTTGATTAAAAATTCATCGGCTCCGGCATCCAGCGAATTTTGACGTTCATTCAGGCGCGACGAAGCGGAGAGTGAAATGATCGGGCACGTAATGTTCTGACTTCTCAACTCCCTTATCGCTTCCAGTCCGCTGAAAAAAGGCATGTGTACATCCATGAAGATCAGGTCGGGCTTTTGTGCCAACGCCAGCTCCAGCGCCTGAACGCCGTCTCTGGCGATAATCGCCGTTGCTCCGGTTTCTTTCACAAACAGTTCGAAAACCATCGCATTTACTTCATCATCCTCTGCGATCATCACACATTTGCCATGTAGTTTAATAGAAGACAGATCCTCCGGTTCATCTTCGTCATAAAATGGTGTTGAACTCAGTTCATCTACTACCGCCTCGTTGAGCTTTTTAAGGTTTTTGATCATTTCCGCGTTATCACGCCGGTCGACGTTCATCAATAATTCTCTTTCCCAGATCGTCAGGTCGGCAACAACGTCATCCAGGCCGAAATACCCGTAACGGGTCTTTACTTTATGAACCAGTGCTGCCGCCCAAGTCGCTTTGTTATCCCTGATGTACGTGTCGATCTGATCCAGAATTCCGGGTGTATTGCTGATAAAGGTAGCAATTACCTCTCTTAATTTTTCCTCGTTTCCGTCCAGCGTTAAAAGCAATTGCTCTATCCCGACTGTCAGTTGTACGGCCAACTTCAAACTTCTGTCTATACTCACAGGAACAAATTTATATATTTAAAGAAATATTTAAGTCTACCGATATCTTGTCTTCGGAATTTACGGTTTGAAGGTTGAATGATGTGAACATCCCCATTATAGCGGCTCCCGCTCTGATTATTTTCGAGTCACTGATCACCCAGATCTCATTAATCTGACCTTTCAGGTCGCTTATGGTTTTTTGCCATGCGATCCTGGCGAACGGATCATAGTCCTTCATGTCGGTGCAATTAAAGATAACATTCATTTTTTGCGTTGACCTGTCTCTGAAAATTTCCGCCCACGTTCCGGATGCTTTCGCGGCATCGTGGTGGGACAGTGTCCCCGTGAACGTAAATTTTAAAAACTCCTTTTTGCGTATCGTCACCCATTTAATATCGACACATTCTTTCGTTACTACCATTATTAGTTCTTGATTTGAGCCGCAAGTAACGGGTCGTGCGACATTATATTTTTGATTATTAGCCTGAACCCGCCTCCCGGACGGTAAAAGAATACTTTGAAACGGTAAAGTCTGAACGACAGCAGTCAGGCCGTAATGGCGTGCAAAAGTGCAAATTCCTTAGGCGCAAGGGCCTGAAATTTCTTACCGTGCCAAATCGAGCTTCCACCGCGACGTATTTATCAATGGGCTAAAATTTCGCAATAGCAGCGACCGGGAATCTAGTTTTGAGAAAAATTAGAAACTATGAATACCCGGTTAAGAAGATCTGTCCTGAGTCCGATACGCAAGTTGAAAAGGAGATGTGCCGTCTGGCATACGGTATTGGGAAGCCTGATCACAGTCATCGTTATCCTCGTTGCTGCCAATACTCATGCACAGGAGCTCACCTTCGGGAAAACGGAATTTTATACGTATGAAAAGGCCGGTTCCTTTTCCCTGGAGATCCCCGATTATCTGGTGGAAGTAGACGACTTAAGTGCGGACGCTTCCGTTCAGTTCAAAAATATTTACAATCAGACCTACCTGATGGTAGTTATAGAACAACGGTCTATTGAAGGTAACATTGACCTGCAGCAGCTGGAAGAAAATTTTGAATCCAACTTGCTCAACAAGGGCGGTCAGCTGCTCCGGAAAGAGCCAACACAAATTGACAGGTTATACGCCTGTCAGAATGAAGTGGTCTGGGCGCCGGAAGGTACCGACTCATTCGCTTACCTGATCACGTTTGTGGAGACCCGGGATTGTCTGATCAAGATCTATTCGTGGACAACGGCTTTCCAAAAAAAATATCTCGACGATTTTAAGATCACCGCCGCATCTTTTGCCATCCTGAAGAATTACCAATCGAAAGGCTAACGCTACCGGACTCAAAGTGTTCCCTGCAATGAATATACATGCATAACTCCTATCCCTGAAATGAAAACAATCTCATTTGTAAGAATGCCCATAGCCCGACAGTTTGTTGTTGTGTCCATGAGCATTATAACAATAATACTGGCCGGTGTCATGGTTTATATGATACGGGACTCGCTGGCTTCGAAAGACGTACAAAGCGAAGTATTGGCTGCGGGTTACGCAGGTGGCGTCATAGAAAAAGTGGACCGGAATTTTTACGAACGATTCGGCGACGTTCAGGCATTCGCATTCAATTCACTGGCGCGGGAGTGTGTTCAGAAAGACACCGCTACTGCGGGTATCAAAACTTTCATGAATACCATGGTGGGTTATTACGTTTTATATGACCTTATGATCGTGTGCAATGAATACGGCAGGATCATGGCCGTCAACGACGTGGATAAAAACGGAAAAAAGATCATGACAGACTTCCTGGTAGGGAAGAATGTGTCGGACCAGGATTGGTTCAGGGCTTGTATTTCCGGAGACGGTCCTGCGGGCGGTGCGTGGTACTCCGACTTTACCCTGAACAGCGACGTTACGTCGATCTATGGACGCAGTGGCTGGGGTATGGCTTTTGCCGCGCCGATTAAAGACGACAGCGGGGAAACACGTGGAGTATGGTATAATTTTGCAAACTGGCAGGAAGTGACCGGCGGTATCAGGAAAGAATCGGAAGATATGCTCAAAGCGTTAAACCCCGGTGCCTTTATCCTGGTGACCGATAACAAAGACCGGGTCATTGACACGAATGAAGAAGACGCACTCCTGAAAACAAAAGTCTCGGAGACCGGGTTTGAAAGCGGCACCGCTTTTTATTACGAGGGAAAAAACGTCAGCAGACAAAACTACATTTCGGCGGACAGGAGGGGAGCAGGAGCCTATACCTACAAAGGCAACGGCTGGAATGCGATAACTTTTGTTCCGAAGGCTTCCTTCAACCTTTCTTACATGATCGACAACATGTCCGGTTTTCTCATCGGTATTCTCGTCGTACTGATCTTATCCGCGCTGGTCATTCACACTCTTTCAAAAGCAATTTCAAAAAGTATCAACATATTAAAGATCAACGTCGAGGACTTGTCGAAGGGCGAGTTGCCGGATATCAGGGAAGCCGGAATGCAGAACGAGATTGGCGACATGACCAGGGCTATTAAGGTACTGGTCCAGGGTATGCGGGGAACAGCGCAGTTTGCCGAACAGATCGGGAAGGGAAATTTCAAGAGTGAATATAAGGCGCTTAGCGGTAGCGATGTGCTGGGCCGTTCTCTTTTGGCGATGCGCGACAACCTCACCGTTCTGGAATCCGAAGACCAAAAGCGAAAATGGGCTAACGAAGGATTCGCCTTGTTCGGTGAAATACTTCGCGTACATCAATCGGACTTAAAGGACCTGTCGGAAACGCTGATTGTAAACCTGTCGAAATATCTCCGGTCCAACCAGGGTATGTTTTACATCCTGAACAGCAGTGATACTGCAAACCCTTTCCTGGAACTTACAGCCGCCTATGCGTGGAACAGGAAGAAGTATCTTCAGGCACGTATAAGCAAAGGCGAAGGACTGACAGGACAATGCTGGCAGGAACAGGAGCTAATCGTGATACGCGCCGTACCGGAGGAATTTATTAAGATCACGTCCGGTATAGGGGAAGCCCTGCCAAGGAACGTAGTATACCTTCCGTTAAAATCCGCAGAGGAGATCCACGGAGTAATCGAGCTTGCTTCCTTCGAAGAGTTCGAACCCTATCAACTGGATTTTCTTGTCAAGCTGGCGGAGAGCATCGCTGCCACCATCTCAAGTGTACGAATTAACGAAAGGACCAGGGTGCTGCTGACACAGGCACAGCAGCAAGCCGAGGAATTGCGCGCGCAGGAAGAGGAAATGCGACAGAACATGGAAGAGTTGAGCGCCACGCAGGAAGAGATGAGCCGCAAGGAAATGGAATACCTGAAGCGAATTAATGAACTGGAAAAAAGGACAGCGGTAACGGTGGACTGACGAACCGAACATGTTATCACCTCCTGGTGCAGGTATGGTGTTCAGGAGTGAAACGAACTTAAAAATACCGGTCTTGACCGGATCATGACCATGAATGATTTACCTTTCAACATCCTGCAGTTATCCGGCCCTTTCCACGCGGCGTCTCACCCACCCTGCGACTGTCGTTCGGAGCGGAAGATGTATTGTGATGACGGACATGTTTCCGGTCATCACAAATCAGGGGCGAATACATTCTTCGCCGTATTTCAAATCCTGGTCATGATGGCGATCGGTACCTTATCCCTGCGCGCCCAGGATGTGCGGCCTCCCGGGGTAATGACCTGGAAAGACGATAATATTGCACTATCAGGACCGTGGCAGTATTATCCGTTTGCGCTGTTAAAACATGGCGACCGGTTCCCGAGGGCAGAGAACGTATTCCTGCCACACCTCTGGGTATCATCCGGGCAAGCGAGGGGTTTCGCAACCTATCGGACTCATGTAGTTATACCGCCGGGAAAGGAATTTCAGAAAATGGCCCTGACTATGCCCGATGTTTATTCCAGCTACCATCTTTGGATAGATGGGGTGAGCCGTGCGACCAATGGTACCGTTGCAACGGAGCCTTCCCGGGAGCTACCGCAGTGGAAGCCGCAGACCGTGACTTTTATACCGGTGAGCGATACAATTGAGATTATCATCCAGGTTTCAAACTTCCACCATCATCTCGGAGGGATAGGGAAACCTGTTGTATTGGGAAAGGAGTCGGATATCCTGCACACGACAGCCAACAGCCGTAAACTCTCGGAACTGCTTTTAGCCGGCTTATTGCTTATCGCGCTGATTAATATGCTACTTTACCTGGGATACTGGCATAAAGCTTTTTTTCTGTTCTCCCTCCTCACGCTGTTTTGGGCTTTACGGTCTGTTTTTTCAAACGACTACCCAGGCGTTTATTACTTTCCGGAAATACCATGGGTCTGGGTAGTTCGATTGGAGTATCTCTCGATCTATCTCACCACATTGATCGGACTAATGCTTATCACGACCTTGTTTCCCCTGGATTTCAGTATCACGTTCAGGTGGTTTTATGTAGTCGCAGGGCTGTTTTTTGCGCTTGTGACAACTTTGACCGAACCTCTTTTTTTTACACGGTACGTGAATGTGTACCTGGCATTCAGCGCTTCCGTTGTGCTTGCGACGCTTTCCGTAGCGATTAAGGCATTCATATACGATCGTCAGGGTTCCGGGCTGTTAATTACCGCCATGTTACTGGGTGTGGTATTGTTCGGCTATGTCATCCTGTCGTACGAAAATATCCTCGGTTTCAATGAACTGATCTTCAACCTTGGTTTTCTTTCACTCTTTATCCTGGCCGCCGTGGGAATACAGAATCACTTTGTGACCGTTGGCCGGAAAGAGAGAAGCGAGCGCGGGAAAGGAGAAGCACATAATAAAATTTACGACACCAGGCTTTCATAAGGAATCATTGAGAAGAAAGCGAAAAAAAATTAGCGGGCATGGGGATGAGTGCAGGCCACACGTTAGACGAGTGCGTTTATTTCAAACGTTGGCGCTGCCACATCGGGATACAATTCCCGGAAATTGACCTTTTATTATTGTGCAAACATGTATCTTCATAACTTATACGATGACAAATTGTTTTGTTCATCTGAACGCAACAGCGGAGCAAGTGTAAATATGGTATGTAAGGCATTTAACACTGTTTCCCGCCCTGTTTTTTTTATCCTGTTTTTCCTGCAGCTGGGCGTAGCATTGAGCACCTCCGCTCAACAATCGTTTCTAAAAATCAAGTTCGAGAACCTTGGGGTCAACGAAGGTCTCTCCAATAGCCGTGTCACCTGTATCGTCCAGGACCGGAAGGGCTATCTGTGGGCAGGTACAGACGATGGTCTGAACAAATTTGACGGTTATACATTCAGAAATTATCGCGGAACACCGGGGGATACCACCAGCTTCTTTAATAACACGATCAAGAGCGTCTATGAGGACAGCAGCGGTACCCTTTGGACAAGTACGGACGGGAGGGGCCTGTACACTTACGACAGCAAATATGATCGGTTCAGGTCCGTTAAAGAATTTTCCAGGCGGTGTATTATTGAGACGATAAGAGAAAGTCAGGACGGCGAATTGTGGGTGTCTGGAAATTTTGACGGTAATGCGGCAACGGCAAGGTTAAACCGAAAAACATCCGGGTGGGAGATCTTCTACATTTTGCGTTCTACGTTGCCGGTCTCCGATATTCAACAGATCTCCGATAGCCTGCATTGGGTTTCCATCAAAAACCTGGGCCTGTTCAAATGGAACCGGTTTACCAATACACTCGGTGATAATATTTCCAGACGGGAAAAAATGGATACCCGTGTGGACAAGATCAAAAGCGATGTATATGGTAACACGTGGTTTGCAACGGCTAACGGTCTTTATAAACTGCCGCCGGGGCAACAGGATTTTGTCGCTTTTAAAGCGGGGTCGAAATCTCCGGGTGGTAGCCTTCCCGTTAACGCCATTCTGGATATCATGCCCGACGGGAAATACCTGTGGATCGGTACTGAAAACGGCGGCGTCTGTCGTCTGAATATCCTCACAAACGAGATTTCCACCTTTGCAACAGACAAGAACAATCCTTTCTCCATCCGCGACAACTCCGTCTGGGTGGTCTATAAGGATCACCAGGACCGGGTCTGGGCCGGCACGTTCTCAAAAGGCCTGTGTGTATACGACGAATTAAAATACAAATTCCACGAGCTTGATGTTGAGCTGGAGAACGATATTGTCAACGCCATACTGAAGGACCACAGGAACCGGTTGTGGATCGGTACCGAGGGCGGTCTCGTTATGAAAGACGGCCGGACTACCAGGATATTCAAACACAACCCGCACAGACCGGCCTCGATCCAAAACAATGCGGTGCTTTCCCTTTTCCAGGACAGCAGGAAAAACATCTGGGTTGGTACCTGGGACGGCGGACTTAGTCGTTACAACGAAGGCTCTGGCGACTTCACCCGGTTCGAAACGCTTGCGGATGAAGATTTCAGTTATTACAATACCAATGTATTTTCCATCAGGGAACAATCCGCTACGAAAAACCTTCTTGTAGCCGGGTACCAGGGACTACGTGTACTGGAGGATGAACGGTTCACCAAGTATGTCGATGCAGCTTACCTTGATAACAACTACCTCACCGCCGTCTGCGAGGATCACGAGGGAAATATATGGCTGGGCTCGCATTTGCAACTGAACAAACTGGACCACCTGACGGGGGAAAGGTCACGGTTTTACTTCGAGCCATCGACCGGCGCAGGTATCTTTGTGAACTGCATCCTTGAAGATTCTAAAGATCGCCTCTGGGTGGGAAGTAATCAGGGTCTCAAACTGCTGGTTGATGGAAAACCACGCGTGGCCTATACTATGGCAGACGGGCTACCCTCCGATGTGATCAGGAGTATAACCGAAGATAAACGAGGTAACCTTTGGCTGGGAACAAGCCAGGGAATATCCATGTTTGATCCCGGGTCGCATGAATTTACCAACTACAGTGTCAATGACGGCCTTCTCAGCAATGACTTCAAAAAGAACTCCGTGTTCCAGGCAAGCGACGGGCGGGTGTTTTTCGGCGGAAAAGGCGTGAATGTCTTTTACCCCGATAGTGTCAGGGTCAACAAACATGTACCATCCGTTTTTATTACAGACCTGAAGTTATTCAACAAATCCGTACCTATCGGCGGTACGCCCGACATTCTATCCGAACATATCAGCGGTACGCGTGAAATATTTCTGGACCACGACAATACGGTGATCACACTGGATTTTGTGGCGCTCAATTTTACTGCGAGCAACAAGAACCGTTTTGCCTATATCCTTAAAGGTTTTGATAAGGACTGGAACGACTCCGGTGGCAACCGGTCGGCTACGTATACAAACATCGACCCCGGTACATACACCTTCGTCGTGAAGGCCTCAAACAACGACGGCGTGTGGAATAATTCAGGGGCATCGCTGATCATCCACGTTCGTCCTCCCTGGTGGGAAACATGGTGGTTCCGTTTTACGGCTGCCGCCTCCGGAATAACAGCGGCTGTTATGCTGTTCAGATTACGGACTCAACGCATCCGGGCCACGAACAGGAAATTGGGTTTACTGGTCCACAACAAGACAAAGGAAGTACTGGCGCAACACGAACAACTGAGCCGAAGCCAGGTGGAACTCGCAAACCAGAACATCAGACTGCAGGCCTCGGAGGAAGAGCTGACTCAAAACCTCGAACAGCTTAAAGCGATTCAGGATGTGCTCGAAGAACGGAACGGCATCATTGAGGCGAAGGAGAGGCAACTGCGGCAGATATTCAACGCCGTACCCGCCATGATCTTCCAGTTTAAGCGGACAACCGAAGGATGGTTTTCCTTCCCGGCGGTATCGCACGGTTCAACAGCCATCTTTGGTCTGAGCCCCGAGGTACTGACCCGTAGCGCTATGGTGGTACTCCGGAAAATTCACCCGGACGACCTGGTTACCTACATGCCAACCTTCGAGGAATCGATCGGAAATCCAAATAAGGAAGTCCATGTTGAGTTGCGTGTGTTTGTGGATGACAGGATCAGATGGATCAAGATCTCAACGATCCCCGAAAAACTCGAGGACCAGAGTACGCTGTGGTCCGGGATCATACTGGATATCACGGAAAGAAAGACGGCGGAGAACGAACTTAACCGTACGCGCGAGATGCTGGAACAGACGAACCAGCTTGCCCGTGTCGGGGGATGGGAGTTCGACATGACCACCCAAAAAGTGACCTGGTCGGAAATTACCCGGGAGATCAGTGAAGTGTCGCCGGACTTCGAACCGGATTTGATGTCGGGAATCGCATTTTATAAAGAAGGCGAAAGCAGGGAAAACATTTCGAAAGCGATTCACCGCATAAAAACGGATGGAAAACCATTCGACGTAACATCGCAGGTCATTACGGCCCGCGGCAACGAACGCTGGATCCGTACCCTCGGGCAGGCGGAATTCAGGAAAGGAAAATGTATACGTCTTTATGGCGCGGTACAGGACATCGACAACCAGGTGAAAGCCGGCCTGGCGCTCGCTGAAAGCGAAAACAACTTCAGACAGATCAACGAAACGATCGAGGACGTATTCTGGCTATACGATTGTGTGAATCAAAAATATATTTACGTAAGCCCTTCCTGCGAAAAGGTATGGGGACTGAATCAGCGGTCGCTTTATGACGACGTTCCTTTTATAGGGTGCGTTCATGAAGACGACAGGCTACATGTATCGGCTGCTATTGACATATTAATAAAATCCCTTTCATACGACATCGAGTACAGAATAATAACGAATGAAGGCGGGATAAAGTGGATGCATGAAAGGTCATTCGCTATTCGCGATGAGCGGGGCAACTATACCCGGAACTCGGGAATCTGCCGGGACATTACGGAAAAGAAGCAGGTTGAAAAGGATCTCGAGCGAAAGAACCTGGAACTGGTACTGAGCCGCGACGAAATTAAAATCCAGAATAACAGGCTGCGTGAGCAGAGCGACGAACTGGCGGCGCAAAACGAGGAACTGGTTCAAAACGGGGAAGAGATCGCCTCGCAGCGTGACCTGTTGTCCGCGCAGTTCAGCCGATTGCAGGAAGCCCAGACAACCATCGAGGATCAAAACAGGGAGATACGATCGCGAAACGAAAACCTTGAAGCGGAAGTAGCCAGGCGCACGAAGGAGATCCTGGACTACAACCATCAGCTGGAACAGTTTGCCTTTATTTCAGCTCACAACCTCCGCGCACCTGTTGCAAGGATCCTGGGCCTGGGTCAGATCCTGGAATTACCCAGCCTGCACGTGTCGGAGAAGCAGAATATAATTGACAGGCTGGTCGGGACCACCATAGAACTTGATACGGTGGTCAAAGACTTAAACAAGATACTCGAGATCAGGAAAGACAGCCAGCAGCCGCTTACCGACGTGAGTATCTACGAAATGCTGAAGCTCACGCAAGCGACTCTTCAGCATGAGATCGAGGAATCTCATGCGAGGATTTCCAGCGATTTCTCCAGAGCGGAAATTGTGCGCACCGTCAGGCCTTATCTTCAGAGTATTATTTACAACCTGGTCAGTAATGCAATTAAATACCGCCATCCCAGGCGCGATCCGCAATTGACGATCTCTTCGGATGTGGCAGGTAACTTTATATGTATCACGGTTTCCGACAATGGAATGGGTATAGACCTGGAACAGTACAAGGAGAAAATTTTTTCACTATATAAGCGTTTTCACTTTCATACCGAAGGCAAAGGGTTGGGGCTGTACCTGGTTAAAAATCAAATCGATTCCCTGGGTGGCAGGATCGAAGTGGAGAGCCGCGTTGACGAAGGCAGCACTTTCAGGGTATATTTCCGGAATTAAGATTTCAAAGGATTTCCAACTATTTCCGGCAACGTGATGTCTAAAGGTTATTGTAAACCTGTTAAAATGAAAAAACTCTTACTATTGCTCGTCGCTTCGGGTATGCTATTCGGTTGCTGCTCCGACGATACGATCAAAAAATCGTGCGACTCTGTCACGTCCATCGAGACCATTCCATGGATCTCGGAAATTACCGGTACACTGAACTGCACGTGCGAGATCTCAATTTTCAGGGGAAAATATGAAGGTCAGACCGTCTTCTTCGCCAGCCTTACCGACCCTGCATGCGACGGCATCAGTACACCCGACCTGTACGACTGCGACGGGAATGTGGTTAGGTCCATAACAACTTCGGAATCAGACCAGGGTGAATTGACCGAACTGATCTCGCATGCGGAGATCATACACCGGTGTAAGGATTAGCAGGTTCGTTTCTTCATATTCCGGCGTTCGCGCCTGTCCAACACAAACCAGGTCACATTATTGGACTACGGAGTGGCTATACAATTTTGGTTAACCAAAAACGAACGGCCCTGAAAGACTGGGTAACTATCAGGGTCGAATCGTTTTCTTTCGATCAATTATTCGTAAGCCAGCGCCTCGCGCGTGGTGATACGATTCGCGCGCCTCGAAGGGAATAGTGTCGCCAGGTAAGATCCGACAATGATGATCAGCACCCAGGCAGCCAGCGCTAACGGCGAAATGGTCAGCGAAAGCGGCGTGCGGAAAGCGAGGTTTCCGATAAACCTGCCCATGAACATCGAAAGGATTAATGATAAACCGAATGCCGCAAAAATACTCAAACCGCCGATCAGCAACCCTTCCCACACAATCAGCTTTTTGATCTTTTCCTGAGTCGCACCGATTGCGCGCATCACCCCGATCTCACGCGTTCTTTCCAGCACATTCATACTCATGGTCGACATCAGACCGATTGAACCGACGAGGGCCATCAGGATCGCCATTGCCATCAGGGAATTTACCAGCACTTTCATATGCGCCGCAATCGCATTGTGCAGCAACCAGACGGGAACGACAGACCCTACGGATATGCCGGCGTTTTCGAAAAACAGCTCCACATCGCGATTTTTTAAACGGGCGTTTTCACGGGCCCGGTCGTGGTACGATATTCTGATCAGGTTAACCCCAACCGGTGATTCCGTCAACGCGGCAAGTGCTTCCGCCGATACATATGCGGTTGCCGGCGAGCCGACATCCTCCGTAAAGCCGATGATATTCCACGTTATCGGCTGGCCGTCCACATTCAATACAACCTGGTCGCCGATGTTGTAGTCTTTCCTGGCGATCTGATTCAAGACTACGTCGTTGGCGGCGGCGTTATGAAGCCAGCGACCTTCTACTACGGTCGGGTTAAGCAACATCGTGGGTACCGGCCCCGCCATCAGCACAAAGCTTCCATGACCTTTGTCGGGATATGTTTGCGTTACCTCAATGGATGAGTTGCCGGCGATCGAAGTGGATGAACTGTTCCATTTTTCCACGGCTTTCACTCCCGGGACAGAGGCGACCGAGGCAAGCACGCTGTCGGCAGGCATGCCGCCATTTAACCGTACTTCAAGGTCGTAGAGCCGCTGGATATAAATTCTTTTCAGGTTGTCTCCCCACGCCGTTGACACATTCATCGCCGTCATGAACATCGCGCCTCCTGCGGCGAGAAGGCTGAGGGTCATCAGAAGGCGTGAACGCTGCCTGAAGACATTTCGCAGGGAAAGTCTGAAGATCTCCCCGAAAATAGCCGGACGCGTCAACCGGATTGTCCATGACCGCTGCGTTGCGATACCACCGGCGACACCGAAATTACCCAACGCAACCCTTACTGGTACGCGGCTTCCCCGGATAACAGGGAACGCCGCGGCGATCACGGGAATAACAATACCCGATCCGATTTGCAGCAGCGGTACCCACACGGGTATGGATTCATCCCGTATCTCGAGATTAAGAAGCACGGCGATCTGCTGATAAAATATTGAAGCGACGAGACGGCTTAGCGGTATAGAAATAATCAGAGCTACAATACACAGCATTACGATCATCACCAGGTAAAGCACGGTAACCTGCATGGAGTCGGCGCCGATGGTTTTCATAACGCCGATCTGCCGTACCTGTTTAACCATCAGCGTAGCCGTTGACGTACCGATAAGAATGGAACCCAGGACCAGGATGAGAAAACTGAAGACAACAAAAATTGTCATGACCGCGTTCATTTGACCCTGGTGTGGATGTTTGCCGGGCGGCGGCACCTGGATCTCATGAACATCGTATCCGTTCCGTTTAAGATATTCGCCCACTTTCAGAGCCTCGGCTGTAATGTGGTCGCGCGATTCCTGATTTTCACTTACAAGGAGGCGAAGTTGATTGAACCCCTGCGTTTCTCCCAGCTCATGAAGCGTTGAAAGGGTGATATACCCGTATCCCGCCTGCTCCTGCCATGCCGGTGCGAGGCTGGGGTCGTGAACCGTCCCGGACAATACAACCCGCCGGGGTTGGCCATTCGGTGTTTTGACCAGAATGTCTTCTCCTTCTTTTGCCTGCATCATTACCCATGCGGTTCTTTCCACCAGCATGGATCCCGCCGAAGGCTCCAGCGCTCCGGAGATGTAAAAGGGTTTGTTCGTTTTTTTATCGCCGAAGTCATCGATCACAAAGAGCAGCAGCGGGTACCATCTGTCACCGATTTTCATGCGTGCAACCAGCGTAGCATGCCTCTCTGCTACGGCAATGCCTGGAATTTTTTCTATGCTATCGGTCAGGCCAGGAAGAATATTGCCCTCTACTTCGATGGTCGCGGATGCGGGAACGGTACTCATATAGTTAGCGCCCATTTCGCGTTTGGTGACACTATAGCCTCCAAGGATAGCACCAATCCCAAAAACGCCGAGCGCAATTGCCAGTACGAGCATAAAATTCTTTGGGTACTCGGATGTAAGATCACGTATGACCTTGATGTATCGTGTTCGCATAGTGTCAGGCTGGGATCATCTGGTTTATAATAGCGCCATCGGCGATGGCGATCACCTTTTCGAAAGAGGTGGCGAATTCTTTTTCATGCGTGACAATGATCACCGTCTTTCCTGCGCGGGTAAGCGTTGTGAACAGATCGAAGATTGCCGTAGCTGTTTGTGAGTCGAGGTTACCGGTTGGTTCGTCCGCAATGATGATGGGTGGATCGTTCGCAAGCGCGCGTGAAATCGCCGCCCGTTGCTGTTGCCCTCCCGACAGCGCAGCCGGTAATTTATCCGCCTGTTCCCTGATCCCTACGAGGTCAAGCAGGGCCAGCGCCCGATCCTTCCTTTCATTTTTCGGATAACGGTTACAGAAATCCATGGGAAGCATGACATTTTCAAGTACTGTAAGTGTAGGTAACAGTTGAAAGAATTGAAACACTACACCGATGTTTTTACCGCGCCACGATGCAAGTTCGCTTTCGGATAGTTTATCCACCCGAATGCCGTTTACTGTCACGGTTCCCTCCGTAGGCCTGTCGATACCCGCAATGATATTCAGGAGTGTTGATTTTCCGCTTCCGGATTTCCCGGTCACGGCTATCAGCTGTCCTTTTGGAATATGAACAGTTACATTTTTCAACGCCTGAAAATTTCCTGACGCCAGTGGAAAGGATTTGCTGACAGATGTCAGTGAAACGAGTGCTTCGGTCTGTTCGTGGTTCATGTTGCATTATTTTAACGCAACGATACAAGAACATAAAAGTCTGGTCGTCCCGTGAAATCCAGCCGGACGCCTTTTTCAGGATATAATATTTTTCCGGTACTCGGTTGGTGTCAGTCCGGTAAAGCGCTTGAAAATGAGATTAAAAGTTGACTTGGACTTGAATCCCGCTTCCAGCGCAAGCCCCAGCATGTTGAAATTTTTCATGTGCGGATCCGTCATCAGTTTCTTTACCTGCTCCACTCTGTATTTATTGATGAAGTCGTAAAAATTCTCACCGATACCGGTATTGATCAGGAAACTTAGATTGCTGCGGCTTACACCAAGCTCTTTCGCAAGATGGCTAAGCGTCAGATCCGGATCCAGGTATGGTTTTTTTGTTTCCATGTAGCCGAGCAGTTTGTCAATCAGTACCTGGTCGGGCTGGGCGGGTGGAGGTTGCGTGGCGGCCGGTAATTCAGGTCCACCGCGCTGAAAGATCTCTTTCTGCAAAACCCCCTTGTAACCAAGCGCAAATACGGACAGGGAGAAGATCAGCGCCGTTGCCCTGAACACCCATCCTTCATTGTGAAGATGAATCGCGGCAAAGAGGCCGACAAAAAAAAGGAGGTTGATACCTAAAAACACAAAAAGGAAGAAACGCACCCAGGTGATGTCGAAATTCTCCGTATTCGAGACCTCCTGCTGGATCATATCTTTATACGTGCTCCACTTTTTACGGGTAAAAACCTGGTACAACGAAAACTGGATCACCAGCGCAAGCCAGAAGATAGTTCTGACCATTCCCCGATGCTGATCAAGAAGGTCGATGAGTCCGGGAAAACCGTAAGAACGGATCGTAAGGGAAAAGGCGATGATCACCAAAAACGGCAGAAAATGCAGAATCACGTTCCACGACCACTTCATGGAGTCGCCTGTGATCTCCCTTGCATAAAACCAAAGCAGCGGGGCGATAACGAAGAAGGTCGGATCTCCCAGCGAATAAACTTTTGCCGACAAATGGTCGATGACCGCGCCGGCAAAGAAGATATGGGCGATGCTGAAGGATAACGCCAGGAGTAGAACCGAGAGAAATATGTTTGCGCGGCTTCTCCGGACATATTTGTTATTCAGGACGAGGGCCACAAACGGTCCCTGCACAATACCGGCAAGGCTCAGAACAAGGAAAAGCTGCTCAAAAAATTTGCCCACGATAATCAGATGTTAAGGGCCGAAATTTAGGTCAAAACCCCGCGATACGTAAATATTGGATGTCCATCTGGATATACGTGGACGCCTGCCCGGGTTATTTCGGTATTTTTAATGCATCAACACAACCGCTATGGAAAAAAAAGCGCCAACCTATGGGAACGGAAAGATCTGCTACCTGGAAATTCCGGCGACAGATGCCGGCGTATCCGCGTCTTTTTATGGGAACAGCTTCGGATGGCAGATCAGGCAAAACAACGAGGGTGCATGGGCATTCGATGACGGTGTAGGAGAAGTGAGTGGCATGTGGGTATTGAACCGTAAGCCCATGGCCGAAGCGGGCATCATAATATCCATTATGGTAGACGATGCAGCGGCCACTTCGGAACGTATAAAGGCAAACGGAGGTAAGATTATTCATTCCGAAAAAATGAGCTCAGGTGAAGTGATCATGCACTTCAGAGACCCGGCAGGAAACCTGATGGGTATATATGAGCCGTCTAAACATTGATTCCCGGTTTGTCTATATTTTTTGTTTCCTGAAAATTTTACGGAGCGTGGTTGTAAACTTCCTGTTGGTGGGGTACTTCCTGTTAGCCGTCATGTTGTTAAAGATGAGAGCAACGGCCAGCAGGATTACGGCACCTGTCAGCACAGGCGAGATCACGTACATGTAACCAAGGCTTTTGATTTTTTCGGATCCGGTAACGGCGATCAATGCCGTCGCGCCCCCGGGAGGATGAAGGGTTTTACTTACCTGCATCAATACAATGGAAAGTGCGACAGCCAGCGATGCAGTTAGCCAGATGATGTCGGGCAGTACCCGGAAGACTGTAACACCCGCCAGCGCGGAAATGACGTGACCGCCGATTAAATTGCGCGGTTGCGCCAACGGACTTTGAATCGAACCGAACACCAGAACGGAGGAGGCACCGAATGAACCGATCAGAAATATATTTTCAAGGCGTGTAAGGATCTGGCTTTGAAGGATGGCTATAATGCCGATGCCGGTAAATGCTCCGGCGAAGGACCAGAGGTGTTCGTGGTAGTCGATCAGTGTTTCCCTGTAAATAACGTATCTCGAGATCCTTAATCCCCGCTTGATTCTTTTTTTCACGTTTTCTGGTAACTACATCGGTGACAAAGCCGCGAAGGTAATGGGAAAAACAATGACCGGTATATCCGTATTTGTACGGATATTGACATCAAAAAATTAAACCGGACGGCAAGGCATCCGTTTATAGCGTTGTCTAAAAAAAGTAAAATGACGAACCCTGTACAAGTCGAAAAAGCCCGGCAGTTTCACGCCCTTCACCGCGCTGGAAAAATGTTGGTACTTCCCAATGTCTGGGATTCACTGGGCGCCCTGTTACTCCAAAACCTCCAATATCCCGCCATAGCTACCGCCAGCGCTGCCATCGCTTTTACCAATGGGGTGAACGACGGCGAAAAGATGCGCTTCACATCCCTGCTGGATATTCTGAAAACCATCGCCGGTCATGTAACGATCCCGGTAAGCGCCGATATCGAAGGCGGCTATGCAGCCAGCGACGAGGACCTGGACGAAAATATCCGTATGCTCATTGGTACGGGAATCATAGGTATTAACATTGAAGACACCGACACGGCAACCAACACGATGCGTGCCGTTGATGAACAATGCAGGCGTATCCGGCAGATCAGAAAAACCGCAGACGCCACCGGCATACCACTCTTCATCAACGCGAGAACCGATGTGTTCATCCATGCAAAAAAATTCGAAACCGATGAACTGCGTTACCAGGAAGCCCTCAGGCGTGGACTTGCCTACAAGGAAGCCGGCGCGGATTGTTTCTACCCTATCGTTATGCGCGACATCACACACATCCAGCGCTTGCTGAAAGCAGTGGATATGCCTGTCAACCTGCTGACTATCGCCGGCCTTCCGGACCTGCATACTCTTAACGAAATGGGTGTGGCCCGGGTCAGCCTCGGACCTTCATTTTTGAAGATAGCTGTCCAGGCCATGAAAGGCCTTGCATTAAAACTGAAGGACTTCGACGGATTGAAGGAAATCGTTTCCAATGAAATCACAACGGATTACCTGGAAGGCCTTGTCACGGGGAGACGTTAATGGGATTTAACGGAACAAGTGTGCCTGTTTTATCGATAGGCATCCGGTAAAACCGGCAAATGTCATTTTGATCAATTCATGGAACAGAACTGCGGGTTGAACCCGGATAGTATCCGACTAACCGTTCATGTCGATAATCCCTCCCGTTCGGGCACGATTTTTCAGCTATCGTGGTTTAGTTTAAAATTATGATAGAACCGCAGCCGTCCGTTTACCCATTTGGAATTCGCATCGACGAACCGATGGGAACCCTCACGGATGTAATTGTCGCGCTCGTTTGCTTCTTTGCATTTTATCAGCTGAATAAAAGGAACTTACCTGGAAGATCACAACTCTATTTCAGGTACTACTTCCTGCTGATGGGTATCGCTACCCTTTCGGGCGGATTGATCGGTCACGGATTTTTATATGCCCTGCATTTCGGCTGGAAACTTCCCGGCTGGGTTATTGGTATGATCTCGGTGGCACTCGTCGAACGTTCCGCTATCGCTCACGCGAGTCCCCTCATCAGGAACCGTATCGGAAAATTCTTCTTCGTCGTCAACCTGATCGAACTGCTGGCAATCATCTCCGTTACCATGACCACCCTGGACTTTACCTGGGTGCAGCTTCATTCGGGCTATGGCCTGCTTGCTATCGTGGCTACTTTCCACGGATACACGTATTACCGTACCGGCGATAAGGGAAGTCTGGTCATCATTGCAGGTGTGGCGATAACCGCCATCGCCTCCTTTGTATTTGTCAACAAACTCTCCATTCACACCTGGTACAACTACCTGGATATCAGTCATACGCTTCTGGCGATCGCCGCTTATGTCATGTACCGGGGCGGGCTGCGTTTACAGCCGAGGCGGGAAGAAGTGAATGTTAAAAAAAATCTTTTCAGTATGGGTGATTGAACCCGGGAAATGGTATTAAGGGAACAAATGAAAGAAGAACAGACGATAACACATTTACGAAACCGGGATAACGCGGCCTACAGTCTTTTGTATACGTTTTATTATCCCGGTATCGAGAGGTTTGTAAAAATGAACAGCGGAACCCCGGCCGATGCGCAGGACGTGTTCCAGGAAACCATCATAGTCCTGCTCGACAAAGTTCCCAAGGAGGATTTTATCCTGACCTCCTCCATTAAGACATATATCACCGCTATCGCATCCAATATCTGGCTGAAGCGGCTGCGCGATGCAAAACGTATTACCCGGCTGGACCCGGACTATGAGCTGGAGCACATGACCCTCAGCGAGTGGGAGTACAAAGAGGAGAGCCGTATCCGGAGAAACTTTCTGCAACGTATTTTCGAAAGAATGACGAGGCATTGTGTCGTCTTCCTTACAAAAACCTTTCTGACGGGAGCATCGAGAGAAAAGCTTATCGAAGAAATGGGCTATAAGAACCCGCACACGTTTGACAACCAGAAATACAAGTGCCTTGAGCAGGCGAGACGAAATAATTCTTCCGCAACGGGGTGATCATGGGGCCGGCGCCGGAATAATACGTGAAAAACAAATCACGTATGAAGCTTCAGCAAAATCAACACGCCCCAGAATTTTCCACCCGCGACGTCTACGGAAAGGAACTCGATCTGAAAAAATTACAAGGCCAAACCCTTTACCTTTCCTTTGAACGAAATGCAGGCTGCCCCGTCTGTAACCTGCGGACGCACGAGCTTTTAAAACACAGCGAATTTTTCAGAGCCCATAACATCACCGTGATCATGGTCTACGAGTCGCCCGTGGAAACCATGAAAGCGTACCTGGGAGAAAATACATATCCGTTTCATTTTGTCGCAGACCCGGAGAACCGGTTGTACGGGAGCTATGGTGTGGAACGCTCCTTTACCAAAGTAATAAGAGCGCTGTGGAATGGTATTATGGAAAAAGTGGCAAAGGGAAAGAAACTTTTCAACCAACCGATGAAGCAGGATGGTCACCTCGACCGGATCTCCGCCGAATTCATAATCGATAAGTCCGGACGGATCAGTCATCTGCATTACGGACGGTTCGTCGGTGATCACCTCGACCTAGCGACATTGAAAAGTATTCTGGCCGGCGTTTAGCAACCTGGCAAAATGGGTTATGGATTGACCGGGGAATGGAATGTCACTGCCTTTCGCCTACACAATCGCCGGGTTTATCGCAAAACCCGTTTCATGCGAAATTCTCCGCCGCGACATGGCGTTATTGCCGTGTATCCCCTAAAAATCAGAGTGAGAAAATGAAAATGAAGTGGTATCCATACACCCTGGCCCCGATGATAACCCTGCTGAGTTTGATTACCCCGTTGCAGTCGTGCGAGGACGATGAAGTTGTACAGGCCGGGGAAGAAGAAACGGAACAGACCGCGGAGAACTTTGAGTTCGAAACGAACCCGAAGGACACAACCGTTTCCAACGCGGTTCTAATTACATTCTCCGGAACTACCGCGACAATAACCAACCCGTTTGAAAGTTCAGGTGTGAGCACCGCTGTCTCGGGGGGGAACGTCGTTGTTACATCGACGATCGCCGACCCGGAGATCAGTTATGTCCTGTCCGGAATTACCACCGAGGGTTCTTTTAAACTTTACAGCGACAACAAGTTTGCGCTTATCCTCAATGGTACCGGAATTTTGAATGACGATGGTCCCGCGATCAATATTCAGTCGGGAAAAAAAGCAACAGTGACCGTGGTCGGTGGTACAACCAATAAGCTTGTGGACGGCACAACCTATGCGGCCGGGGACGAAGATCAGAAGGGCACATTCTTCAGCGAAGGGCAATTGGTGTTCGGGGGAACCGGCGAATTGTTCGTTACCGGGAAGAATAAACACGCGATCTGCAGCGATGATTACATCGCAGTCACAAATGGCAATATAACCATCGCGTCAGCCGCGTCGGATGGCATTCATGCCAATGATTATTTTAAGATGGAAGGTGGTGTGCTGACTGTAACATCCTCGGGAGACGGTATCGAAGCCGAAGAGGGTTATGTGGAGATCGCGGGCGGGACCATCGCGGTAACAAGTGCGGAAGATGGTATTACGGCTTCATACGACGGCACCGATGTAACGATACTCCCATACGTCACGGTGTCCGGTGGTACAGTCGCGGTGAATACATCCGGGGAAAAAGGTGACGCCATCAGCAGCGAAGGTGATGTGATCCTGGACACGGATGGCAACATTACCCTTAGCGTTTCCGGCAACGGGTCGAAAGGAATCAAAACAGCGGGTGATTTCACGTTGACAAAAGGGATCGTTAAAATCACGACAACAGGTGCGGCTTTTTATGATACCGGCGACGCCGATATTGCGGCGCCCGCGGGCATTAACTGCGATGGGAATTTTACGATGGAAAACGGAACGCTGGAAATCGCCAGTTCCGGCGCCGGTGGAAAGGGTATTACAACGGATGGTGTACTCACCGTCAATGACGGATCGATCGGTATTACTGCATCGGGTACCGCCTTTACCTATAACAGGGAATCGAGCGAAGCGAAAGGTATCAAAAGCGACGGCGCTGTCATTATCAACGGAGGAACCATCACTATCGCGGCGACCGATGACGGGATTAAATCGGAAACATCGATCCGCGTAAACGGAGGTAATGTGGTGGTGAGCAAATCCACCGAAGGGATAGAGGGGCCGGAGATCATCTTTAATAATGGAAATGTAAGTGTGGCTTCCTCCGACGACGCGGTAAATGCGACGAAAGGTACGGGAGGAGAGTCGGCGGACGGAAGCCTGCTTACATTTGCCGGCGGTGTAATTTCCCTCAATTCTTCGGGTGGTGATGCGGTTGACAGCAATGGCAATATTGTGATGACGGGAGGAACCGTGATTGTTCAGGGACCGCCTTCTTCACCCGAGGTTGCCCTGGACTGCAACGGCACATTCCGCATCTCGGGTGGTGTACTGATTGCTTCCGGACCGAATGCCGGCCAAATGATCGAGGCTACCAGCACATCGTCGGAACAGTACACCGCGCTGATCCGGATAAACGGAAATGTTTCGGCGAATACACTGTTCAACGTACAGGACGCTTCCGGCAACAGTCTTGTAACCTACGCCCCCGTCCGCAGCGCCTACTATTTTGTGTTTTCTTCTCCCGACCTGGAAAGCGGGGCGACATACAAGGTATTTACGGACGGAAGTGTAAGCGGAGGAACAAAAACCAACGGAATGACTGTGGGCGGTACCTACAGCGGTGGGTCTCAAAAGGGTAGCTTTACCGTAAACAGTAAGGTCACGTCTGTGACCCTTTGACGCGATAGCCGGACAGGACAGATTTACCACTGTCCCGGGTACGGTTTTATTTTGTTTCTTCCTCTCCTTCCTCCTCAAAAACAACGAGGTCCCTGACGGCTTTTAACACATCCGGGATATCTTCTTCCGTCAGGACCATCAGGATTTCTTCGGTAATGGGAGTAATCTTAACGATCCGGTTCGCCTGCTTCTCGATGATCTTTTCAAACAGGTTGCGCATGGCCCGGGCGTTACCGAAACTCCTTCCCCGCTTTTCATAGACGCGGTCGAGGATCTCTTTTAATTTTTCTTCCGCGTCTTCCGCAAGCCTGAAATCGGCTTTGACGGCCATTGTCTTGAATATCTTCAGGAGCTCTTCGGGCTTGAAATGATCGAACTTCAGGTAGCGGTTGAAGCGCGATTGGAGGCCTGGGTTGGATTGAATGAACATCTCGATCTCTTCCGGGTAACCGGCAACGATCACCACGAGGTTGTCGCGATGGTCTTCCATTCGTTTCAGTAATATCTCCACCGCTTCTCTTCCAAAGTCGTTGAAATTTCCCGACGTCAGCGAGTAGGCTTCATCGATAAACAACACACCGCCAATTGCTGTCCGGATTATTTCGTCGGACTTGATCGCCGTCTGACCGACGTAGCCCGCTACCATACCGGCACGATCCGTTTCAACCAGATGCCCTCGCTGAAGGTACCCGAGATGTTTGAATATTCGCCCCAGCAACCTGGCGACTGTAGTTTTACCCGTTCCGGGTGGTCCCATAAACACCGTATGCAGAGAAGTCTGCGCCGTCTTAAGTCCTTTCTCCTCCCGTATTTTCCCTACTTTCAGAAAATTGGTGATGTCTTCGATATGCTGTTTGATTTCTTCCATACCCGTGAGCCCGTGTAATTCCGACATCACTTTTTCCAGGGTATCATCTTCCGGGATATCGTTGTAGGCGGCATGGACCAGGGCAATTTTCGGGTTGTTGACCTTTTGCGCGATTTGCTTCAGAAGATCCGCAGCCCCGGCGTTAACCGGGTCATCCACCTTGATCAGGAAGGACGCGATCCGGTTTATCAGCGCTGTCATAGCGAGGAACTGGTCGCTTTTTATTTTGGTCAGCAGCGCTGGCATCACGAACTCCTCTTCCATCCCTTCAATGGACTGAAAAAATGAGGTAGAACGGATAGTCGTTATGTTTTTATCGAACTGGTTCGACGCGGGCAGCAGGTTAAGCTTTGACAGGTCGTACAGGGCAAAAAGATCTCTGCCTTGCAGTTTCTCATAAAAGTAGATCAGAATGAACTTGCTGTAAGCGGGAATTTGCGATGGGTTGGCAAAGGTTGCCGCGAACAGGTCGTAGATCCTGACCAGGTCGCGCAAAAGGATATGCTCCGCCTTGTAAACGATGTTCTTATAATTTCCGTGTGTGGATGCGGTCAGGGCTGATAAAAATGCCGGGTCCGCGTTGAGTGACGTACAGATCGTGCCCGCCTTCTCTCCTTCCTTTTTCAGGAGGGCTGCAAACGCTGGAGTAATGGTTAACAAACGACTATGATTTAAAATTTACAGCTAACAAGATAATGACTTTGGCAGCCCGCACCAAAAGCGGCGATTGTCATTTGGTCCCTTAGCGGACGAGGGAGACCCATCCCTTGAATGTCTGCTTTCTCTCGGCAGGCTGAAGTACATCGAAGGTTACATTTACTGTAAAGTAATAGATACCCATGCTGCATTCGGTGCCGTTGTTGTCGTGGCCGTCCCACTCTATATATAAGGAGCCACCTTCGGCGGAGTTCGTGTGATACACTTCCTGGCCCCAGCGATTGAAGATCGTTGCATCCACTTCCAGCACAAAACGGGGGCACTTGTTCGGGTCCACGGGCTGACAGGTATTTTGGGGCTGGTCGTCGCGATCATAAGCGGTAGAGAAAAGATCATTGCAGGAGTCTCCGTTGGGCGTAAAAACATTCGGCAATTCGAAATAGGGACAATTATCATTGCACACCATTTCACTCAGCGGACTTTCAATTCCCCTGCTGTCTACGGCGGAAACCTTGTAACACTTCGCCATGGATGTCAGGTTGCCGTCCGTGAATACCGTGGCATCCAAGGTTGTCAGGAGCTGAAATTCGCCTGTGGGGTCGGTGGATGTGTAGATATTGTACGCTACGATATCGATGCGGCATTCCGAATCCGATGACGGCTCGTTCCATTGTATGACGTTGCTGAAAATGTTGTCATTACAGGTGTAACTGCCCAGGTACTGGCCGCAATCCGTTTCCTGGATGGTAACAACGGGAGCGCACGGCTGAAAATTGTTAAGGGGATAAACCGATACCCGTTGCGAGAGGTTTTCCTGCAGCGCGATCTCCGGATTGCCGTAGGTACCGCGTGTCACGATCTTATAGGTGTAAATTTTGTTTTCGTTTGCGGAAGGGTCATCATAGGTAAACCGGTCCAGCAATACGTTTACGCTGTCGACGACTTCCATTGTGCTTTCGTCGCTGTCCGCTTCCTCACCACGCATGATAAGGTGGTAAGGTCTTTCCGTCACCACGTTGGACCACGGAACACTGTCGCGCCACTGCAACGTGACGCCGCCGGCACCGGCAATCCCGGCCAAACGGACGGATGAAGCGGCTGCCGATGTGTCCACCGGAATAAATATATCGGTGGTTACCGGTTTTGAATAAATCACAATCCGGTAGTTAAAAACCTTGTCGAGTGTATTGACGGATGTATCCAGGAAAGTGGTGTCGTTCACATACCCGGCTTTTACAATGCTGGTGTCGCCGATAAATCCTGTGGCCCTGTAAATTTCATATTCGTAAGGTTCGGGGAACTGGCTTTTGTCGATGTCGAAAGGACTTCTCCAGCTTACCCGGATGCGGCCGTCTTCCGCCGCTGTTTTCTCCACCGACACATGAGTGATCACAGGGGCGTCGGCTTTAACGGGACCGATACACATTTCTTCAGAGACGTAACTTTTCGTGTCTTTCACCAGGCCCACGATCCGGTAGCAGTACCGGGCGCCCGGGCTTAAGCCATTTCCGAAATTTGTATCGGTGTACGACAATGTCGTTCCCGGTATAACGTCGATCAGCTGATACCCTGACCCTGACCGGATACCGGTTTCGCAATATCCCGGAACGTAAGGATTGGAATCCACCTTGCGCCAGATCTGGAATGAATGAATATTATCGCAGGCGAAGGATTCCATACTAAGGATCCCATAGTGATTAACGACATCCAGCGACACCGTGTCCCATTCCGGCGCGGGGGCAACAACCCTGATAGACCATGTCTTGAAGGTTACGAGCTTAGGTCCGTCGGGTGGGTCGTCGGTTATTTTAAAGACGATCTGGTATGGCTGCTGACGGATGTGTTCGCATCCTGTTTGCCAGTTGAAAGCAATTTCCGCAGGCGGCAGTGACGGTACGAAGTCGGTATGCTCCGGTGTGTACGTTGCCGGGTTGGAAGCTAACAACAACAATTCCGAAAAGACCTCGATCTTTACCGGGTGATTCTCCACATCCAGTCCCTTGATGAGCGCGTTGATCTCCGTTCCCGCAACGACACAGGTATCATTCGGAACGATGAGCTCCGGTCTGGTGTTTTCACATTCTTCAACCACGATCTGCATATCGCGCGTAGTGGAACTGATCTGCCTATAGCTTCCGTCATCGAGCTTCCTCCATTCGATTATTTTGAAGGCGATATTATACTCTCCCAGTAAACCGGGTGCGTCCCAGGTAACAAGACCAGTCAGCGCATTTATAAAAAATGAAGGCGGAGCGTTGTTCTCTTCATTACCCTGAGCATAGTTTGTATAAAACTTCCTGTCGTTGGGAGCGGTATACACGGCGCGGGTTGTGATGCTGCTGGCGGGTATGGACATCTCATAAGACAGGCTGTCGCCGTCGGTATCGTAGGCGCCGGAACTATGAAAGAAGGCGACGCCGGAGCAGGCGCGGTCCAGGGGAATGACGCTTAATACCGGGAACCGATTGCATCCGAAGGACGGGTCTGTATTAATGGTGACGAATGTTACATATGGTGTATCTTCGGAGTCGTCGATATTCAGAACGCCGGCGCTCCTGTCACGTTCGATATAACTGATGGTATAGGTGCCGTTCGCTCCGTATGTATGGGTTGTTGTAAAAGTCGCTACACTGATGTCCGTTCCGAGGTCAGGCCGAAGCGTTGCAAGAGTAGTGGGAATGTTAATACTGGATCCGTCGCCGAAGTACACCTGGCTGTTGGTTCCGAAGCGGGTGCTGGAATTTGTGTTCATGTACGCCACAACGGTGATCTTGAAAGTAAGGGTACCGCAGATCCTTTCCACCTGGACGTCGGCAGCCCGGAGGTGGGTAGCAAACACCTCGCCAGTCGCGAGCAGGAGTATGAATACACACGCCGCCGCTCCCGGGAACCAGTTGAAGCTCCTTTTCATAACATCACATTAACCGGTATCAAAAGCGGAAAAGTCATAGCAGGGACCAATGCAATCAAAAGATAGCGCTTTTACCTGAAAAGCGATCGGTTCGGGAGTATCCGATCGAATTAATAGGTTAACGGGGGAATTTTGTAGACGTAGGGTGAAGGCTGCGGCCGGTGCGGATGTATACAAGCCTTTTATATTTTTGCGGTGAAGTGATCTGGAACCGATTGTCCTCAGCTTCCAATACCGCTGTTCGGAATGGAAATAGTGAATCTTGTGCCGTTACCTTTTCCGGACTCCAGGACGATCGAGCCGTTCATCCGTTCCACCGTTTCTTTTACGATGTAGAGACCAAGGCCGGATCCATCGGATTTTTCAGTGGCCCGGTAAAACATATCAAAGACCCGCGCCTGAAGTTCATCAGCGATTTCGATTCCATTGTCTTCAACAACAATAACGGCTTTGGTATCCTCGGGGAACACTTCGATTTTCAGATAAGGTCCGGCTTTTTGCGCATCGCAGTAGCGAACGGCGTTCGACACGAGGTTCAGGAGGATCATGTTCAGCCGCATTTTATTGCAGGAGAAGGGCGGACCGGGATGTACGTTCACATTTTTTGAAACCGTTTGGTACCCATCGATGTAACGGACTTCATCAAAGATGTTTTGCAGCAGTTTTTCGAATTGAATCACTTCGGTATCGCCTCTGAGCCGGGAACTTTGCGAGTACTGCAGGATGTAGCCGAGTGTCTCATCCAGTTTCGAAACACTTTTTTCCATCATGTCGAGATATTCGGAAAGTACTTCAATGTTTTTCTGAGCCAGCTCGTGCTTGGAAAGGTTTATGAGTCCGGTGACGGATCGCAGCGGCGATCGAAGGTTGTGCGATGTACTGTAGACGAACAGGTCGAGTTCGCTATTAAGCTTCTTCAGCTTGATGTTCTGAAGCCGTAGTTTCACATTTTGTTCCTTGCGCAACC
This sequence comes from Chryseolinea sp., assembly GCA_041742155.1. Classification (GTDB taxonomy): domain Bacteria; phylum Bacteroidota; class Bacteroidia; order Cytophagales; family Cyclobacteriaceae; genus Chryseolinea. The sequence goes on from JBGSJE010000025.1 coordinate 38,976, forward strand.
GTTCATCCTCGCGTTGGCGTAATGCGTAACGGATCGAGAGTGGTAAACGGGATAGGTTCGATTTCAGAATGTAGTCGTCGGCGCCTTTTTTCAGGCATGTAACGGCAAATTCTTCGGATACCGCTCCCGTTACGAGGATGAATGGAACGTTCATTCCTTTCGCCTGGCATATCTTCAGGGCTTCGATGGAATTGAACTGCGGCAGGGAATGATCGGACAGGATTACATCGGCGCCGAAATTGTCCAGCGCATCCACGAATTCATCACGGCTATCAACGCGAACGCTGGTAAAGTCGATTTTGTCTTTTTGCAGTGCTTTCCCAATCAACCATGCGTCCTCTTCGAGGTCTTCGAGCATTATTATTTTAAGCTTCTCCTGCATAACCGACTTATGTTTGTAACAAATAACCTGATGTCGACGATACCGCTGGTTCTTTCCTGAAGAACAGCCCGGTTTCCTGAACAATAAAACTCATTAATTCAAAAATCGACCCACGCCCTCCACCATAACCGCCAATTGTGACCCGGGTTCACTAGTTGTACAGGGGTAGAATAAAAATAATTAAATTCCTAGAATTATTGAACGGATTTAATACCAACGGATCATAAACGACACGAAACCGGTATAGTTGAAATAAACGGTAGGTGTTTGTCGTATAGGCTTCCCGTAAGGTAGAAGTTGGGTAAAATTCTACCCACCCGCCACACTTTTTTAGTTCATGCCTGGCCGTCGGCTGTCAAGGTAAAATAAAAAGTCGCGCCGGCGTTAACTTTTGCTTCTGCCCAGATCTTGCCGCCGTGTTTGAAGATGATACGCTGGACCATCGCCAGCCCCACTCCCGTACCTTCGAACTCCTTCGTGGAATGAAGCCGCTGGAAAACGCCGAATAGTTTATCGTAATACGCCATGTCAAAACCGGCGCCGTTATCTTTTACATAATAGGTCACGACATCGTTCTCCTCGAAGGACCCTATCTCAAGGGTTGGTTTTTCTTTTCCCCGTGAATATTTCAGGGCATTGGAAATCAGGTTCACCCAAACCTGGCGGACCGTGGTGTGGTCACCGAGTGCGGGCGGAATGCGATGAATATTAATGGCAGTGTTCTCACATGCACCGCTTCGTCTGAACTCGTCGATAACGTTTTCAATCATTTCGTCCATGGGGATGTTGCTCCTGGATAGTTCCTTCCGGCCGAGCCTGGAAAATGCCAGAAGGTCGTCGATCAGCTGACCCATACGTTGGCTGTTTCGCATAATGACGTTGATGATACGATGGGCTTCGTCGTCGAGCATAGGACCGTAGCTTTCCAGTAAGATGCTCACATAACCGTGGATGGAACGGAGCGGCGCTCTCAGGTCGTGTGAGACGGAATAGGAGAATGCTTCCAGTTCATGGTTGGCAAACTGAAGTTCGGAAGTTCGGTCGACTACCATTTGCTCGAGCTTTTGGTTGAAGGTATGGATCGCCTCTTCCGTTTTTTTCCGTTCCGTGATGTCGGTGATAAACCCGCAGAATGTTAATGTGCTATTCGCCTTTAGCGCACTGACGGATAGTTCTACGGGAAATTCATTGCCATTCCGGCGTACAGCCGTAAGTTCCATGAGCTTGTTGAGCACCGGTCCTTCACCGGTATTGATAAAGTGAAGGATACCCTTCCGGTGAGCGTCACGATGATTTTCCGGAATGATGGTCGCAGCAAGGTCCTGTCCGAGAGCTTCATCACGACTCCACCCGAAAATTTTTTCGGCACGCTCATTCCAGTCGATGATCATTCCTTGCGCATCGATCACGATCACACCGCTGAGGGCGGAGTTGAGAACAGCTCTCAGGCGATCGCTGCTTTCCGTCAGGGCCGTATTTTGCCGCTGGATCTGGTTCAGCATTTCGTTGAAGGCGTCCGTAAAAAGACCTACTTCGTCTTCACTTTCCTTCACCGCCCGGACAGAAAAATCCTGACGGTCGGCGATAGCGTGGGCGGTCTCTGCCAGTGCAATGATCGGTTTTGAAATCCTCTTTTGTAACCGGCGGAAAAGCAGGTAGGCGAGAAGGGAAGACATCATGATCATAATAACAACCAGTCCCAGGTACACCGTCATCCGCTCATATAACGCCTGAATACTATAGCGGAGATAAAGGGTACCAAGTCGCTTAGTGCCCTGGGTTACATCGAGAACACCTTCAAGGCAATCGCTGGAAAACACGAAGCCATCCGCCGGCGGCGGGGAGGGAAGGGAAGTAACAGCGAGGTCATCCGGAAAATGGGAAAACAATTTTCCATTCTTATCATACAGGCTGGCGGCGGTAATTCGCGTTTCCGCCTGCAGGGCATTCAGTATCTCCCGCGCGGTGGTACGGTCGTCAAAGGCCAGCGCGGCAGTGGAATTCGATGCGATTATTTTTCCAAGGGCGTTCAGTTCGCGCAGCCGGCCCTGACGGAAGGTTACGTACTCGTACGCAAAGAATACCGTACACGTAAACAAAAGAACCGCTACGTTTATCAGCAGTATAACCCGCAGAAGTTTGCCCTGAATGGATGTTTTTCCGATGTGCATCTTCAGTGTGGTTGCGTTTCGACAATATCGGCCAGGTTCAGCAGCTTGGAACTGATGGTTACATTTGCCTTTTTCGTCGCTTCGAGGTTAATCCGGATACGTATTTTGTTGTCTTCCTTCAGGAACCTGATCATACCCCCCAGCGTTGCAAAATTTGGAGCATCGCCTACCGTCAGTACCGGTTTGTCTTTTACTTTTTCCAATATCAGTTTGACGTCTGCTTTGTCGGATGCATTCACGAAAAGGATATGGCAGTTCACGACGTCATCGGGTGATTGAATACGCTTTACCACTAATGGATGATCCCCCAGCTTTTCACCCTGCACTGTCTCATCCAGGTAAGTTCCAAACGGATCCCGCCCGATGATGCCGATGAGGAACGGCCCATCCGGTGTTGGAAACGCGGCTTCTGGCCACTGCACAAATTGAGTGAAATTAAAAAGGAATACAGCCTTGATCTGGTATTCCCGGGAGATATCCCGTTGTGCTATCTCCCGGCTAGAGACCAATGTGAATGAGAGCGCGAGCCATAGCAGGGACACCCGGCACTTCATAGACGGCAGGAGACTTTCAGGTACACACTTCTTTCTATTTCCGCGCTGGGATTGGGCCTGGAGATAACATATTCCGCGTGCCGGTTATGCAGGAGGTTCTGACCGTTGAGCGAGAAGATGAAGTTGTCTTTTAATATCCAGGCCAGTCTCAGATTCAATTCCGTGTAGTCCGGCACGGTGGCGGGAACACCGGTGTTGTTGTAAACGAAGGAATCGACAAAACGCAATCCGGCATTTAATTCAAAGTCGAATATATTCAGAGACGACTGCAATGAAAACTGTTGCTGAGGGTCGGCCGTTTCATTCAGGGCATTGTTGAAATCAAAACGTCCGTCCCTGACACGGATGTCTTCCCTGAGCAGAGTATAGCCACCACGGAGGCGCCACTGGTCAAATACCTGGTAAAGGATATTTACTTCAAATCCCCAGGTCTCGCCTTCGAGGTTGTTTTCATAGAAGAGCGGGAATTGCAGACCGAATATGGGATCCGGGGGACTTAAGCTCGTGCTCCGGAGATCATGGTATACATTATAAAACGTGCTAAGGGAGCTGGAGACCCTGGAACCGAACTGCGCACGGTATCCCAGCTCATAAGCGATAACAGTCTCAGACTCGAATCCCTTTCCGCCGATGAGCAGGTTTTCCACGATCGGGGCAAAACCGGGAGTTGGAAGCCGGATATGACGGTCGACGCGCGAAGGCATCCTTACCGCGCGGGAAACGGCGGCCCAGACAGTATGGGTTCCGTTGACGTTCCATTGCAGTCTTGTGCCCGGTTCGAATTCAAATCCCGTATAATCATTATGCTCCACCTTCGTGCCAAGTGTGAAGAAGAGATCATCCAGCAGCCTGATTTTGTCCTGCACAAAAACACTGAACAGGTTTCGGTCCAATATATCCGGGCTGAATGCGAGCGCCGGCGCATTCGCTACGACGTCGTGGGTAAAGCGATACCCTGCGCCCCATACTACTTCGTTGCGGCTACCCAGGGTGAAGTTATGCTGGAAGTCCACGTTGTAGGTGTCGAGATCATCCTTTAATGTTCCGGCGGGGGCTAACACGGTAAGGTTATCTTCCGTCCTGGACTCCGGGACCGGCTGAGAAAAAGATGTACGGTCGTAATAGACCTGTACATTCATCTCGGAGTGGTCTGAAATCGTGTGAGTCCACCGGCTCAGCAGATTGCCGCCTTTTACGCGGGCGGTTCCCCCGGTCGACAGGTCTACGTTTCCCGAATAGTAGTCGCCCTGGAACACGAAAGTATTTTTTGCGGAAGCATTGACATCCATCTTAAAACCGCCCTGTCCCATGTGCCATTCATCGGATGCCTCAGATCCTTCCGGGGTGACGGCGTCATCGCGGCCGAAGTATTTACCGTACACGCGAAGGGAGGTGTTGGCGTTTAACCGGGCGCCGTAACGCAGTCCGGCAAATCCCCTCAGTTCCGTTCCTGCTCCTCCTTCGACGTATAAGCCATGGGTGTCGTGAGCTTTTTTGGTGATGATGTTGATCACTCCGTTCACGGCGTTCGCACCCCATAGTGTGCTTCCCGGGCCACTGATGACTTCGATGCGTTCAATATCCTCCAGTAGATAATCCTGCCGGTCCCAGAACACACCTGAAAAAAGCGGCGTATAGACCGTGCGTCCGTCGATCAATACCAGGAGTTTATTCGCCAGGTCAGTGTTAAACCCGCGTGCGCTGATCGCCCAGTCATGGGCATTCTTCTGTGCCACATGCAGGTTGGTAGCCAGCCGTAACGCTTCCGGAATACTGGTTGCGCCTGACCGCCGGATATCTTCATTCGTGATGACCTGGATGGCAGACGCTGCTTCCACCAGCTTTTCCGGACGCTTTGAAACGGATGTTACTTCCATGTTCATCAGTTCTTCCATACTCAGTTTTTTCAGCGTATCGGCAGGAATGATAGCCTGTCCAATGACGCAACCCGGTAAAAACAACGTGACCAACACGACAGCGAGGACAACCCTTACATCGGTGGCACGACAAAAAATGCCTGAATAAAAGTGGCATGAACGGATCATAACAGTAACGGTTGATAGCTGAAAAACTTACTATGTTATACTTTGTTGATAACCATCCAATACAAGCCGAGGTCTGAGACGATTTTGGAAAAGTTGACAAACTCCACCGGCTTAACGATGTAGCTGTTCGCGCCGAGTTCATAGCACCGCTTAATATCGGGATCCTCCGCTGATGAAGTAAGCACGACAACAGGAATTATTTTCATCACAGGGTCCATCTTGATACGCTGAAGAACTTCCATACCGCTTACCTTCGGCATCTTCAGGTCCAGCAACACAACTTTGGGCACGCGTTGGATATTACGCCCAGCAAACTCGCCCGTCCCGAAAATGAAGTCAAGCGCCTGCACTCCGTCAATGAGATGCACGATGTTGTTTGCGAGTTTATTCTTTTTTAAAGCCCGGATGGCGAGTTCGGCATCTTCGAGGCTATCTTCGACAATAAGGATTTCTACTTCCTGATCGATCATAGTAGGGGGTGTTAACATTAAAACAACGCTCTGATCAACTTCCTGATCTAAGATATCGAATTAAATAATGTAATCCCGTAGGACGCCGTATTTTTGTATTATGTTTTTTAAGTGGTCAATGAGTCATACCGGGGGTAAGGGAAAACGTTTACAGCCTGTGTATAATATCAACACCTGTCATCATCACCCTGAGTGCACCGTAAAACTTATTCGTTTTACATTTGCGGGAGAAGAGACAGCATTAATAGCCGTTCAACCTTATTTGATATGACCGAATTTCTGAAGGAGAGCCTATGGAAACAATTTGCTGCCAGCATCGATATGCTTGGCAATGCGATCGAACAGTGGCCCGACGGGTATTGGAACGACAACAGGAAATTTTTTTACATGGCCTACCATACCCTCGTATTCCTCGATTACTACCTGACCATTCCGCCTTCAAACTTTTCTTCACCGTTGCCCTTCACGCTGGTTAAACCGGACGACATTCCGACGGACGCTATAGATGATGTCTTGCCGGATGCGGTGTACAGCAAAAGCGAGATGCTCGGTTATGTCCGTTTCACCCGTGAAAAATGTCGTACGCTGATCGCCGGACTGACGGAAGAGAAATTAAAGAGACCTTGGATCGAAGGACCCGGGCCGATGGACCTCTCCCTGGCGGGGCGGGATGCGCTGAATTATTCCGTACTGGAGATCCTGCTCTACAACATGAAACACGTTCAGCATCATGTCGCGCAAATGAACATGCTCTTGCGCGAAACCACAAACAACGCGCCTGGTTATGTATCGCATGCCGCGGATACGTTGCAGTGAGCGGAGATGAATGGAGTTGTGTCGGTATCCAACTGGGCGAAGTGGGCCTATAGTGCTGTCGTTACAGACCGTTCGGGAAATATGCCGCCACGGCATGGCCGTAAAGAGAGGATAAAAAAATAGCCGGAAGTTTCGGGGTTGTAAGGGCCGCATGAATCACATTGCCTTCCTGAACGCGGGCGTTTGTAATTTTTCCAGAGGAAAGGTGTAGATTAGTACTGTTAGTTTTTCGCCATTTATTTTATCCGCATGATGAGTAACGTTGCAGAAGGTATAAACGAAGTTGTGATCACTGAAATCACCAGGGGTAACAACACTTTTATCCGGTTCGATTTTAAAGGATACCTGGATCATCCGGCGGCAGTCAAAGGAATTGAAGTCTGGAAGAACCTGATGACAGGTCAATCCAAAAAAGATCTGATCTACAATTGTACCGATATGACGGGCTTCGATACCACATCGCGCCAGATGTGGCAGGCAACGATGAAGGAGTTCAAACCGAGGATTGGCAACATCTGGATGATCAGCACGAACCGGTTTATCCTGGCGGCCGCAAAGACGATGGGACTGTTAACCGGTTTTTCCATCCGTACGGCGAAGTCCATCGACGAGATCAGGGGTTGATTCCCCGAACTCCATGGCTGGTTATCTCACCGCTATGAATTCACACAACATCCGGCTAAAGCCGACTACGGATCCCGTCGTGGTAACCGTCAGCTGAAGCTGACGGTTACTCTGATGGCTCTTGCTTATTACCTCGACGATACAGTAATTCCACACGCGTTCCCCTTAGAACCGATCACGGCTCCTATGCGGTGAACCTTCGATTCGGCTAAAGCCGACTACGGATCCCGTCATGGTAACCGTCAGCTGAAGCTGACGGTTACGCTGATGGCTCTTGTTTATTACCTCGACGATACAGTAATT